>JBPAJV010000001.1:0-2862077 GCA_051451085.1 Nocardia asteroides
TTCGAACAGGGGCGACGCACCGAAATCATTGATCGTGCCAACAGGTATCGGTACGCTGGACACGAGAACGGATGAGGAGTATAGCGCGATGGCCTGGTTCGAGCGGGAATTCATCGCGGTCCCGGAGGATCGCAAGAACCAGCTGGTCTACAAGTGGCCGGATGTCAACATCCGCCGCTACTCCCGTGCGATGGTCAATGCCGACCAGATCGCCCTGTTCGTCAAGTCCGGTCGCGTGGTCGCCGCGATGGGCCCGGGGCGCCATCGCATCGATGCCGACGAGCTACCGGTGCTCGGCGCGCTCGTCGACACCGTCACCGGCGGCAATTTCTATCGCGCCGAACTGTATTTCGTCTCCACGCGAGAGTTCCCCGGAATCCGCTTCGGCGGGCGGCTGGCCGACATCCTCGACCCGGTCAGCGAGCAGGTGGTGACCCTGCGAGTCTTCGGTGAGTTCGCCCTCACCATCCGCGATCCTGGCGAGCTGATCACCGCGCTGGCCGGCACCGGCGACCTCACCGATCAGGACCGGGTGCAGAGCTGGTGCGCCGACCTGCTGCTCAAGTCCATGAAGATCGCGGTCACCCAGGGCATCGCACGAGGCGACTGGCAAGTGCTCGGCCTGTCGGCGCAGCTGCAGCCGATCGAGAACGCGGTGCTGCGCCAGACCAACACCGCCCTATACGAGTACGGGCTGCGGGTGCCCCGCATGGGTAACTTCGACATCAGCCTGGCCCCGGAGGACGCCGACCGGTTGAAGCGACTCGCCAAGGACGTCAAGTACATCGGCCTCACGGGCGATTTCCAGCGCTACGCGGCCGGCGAACTCGCACTCGGTGCGAGCCAAGGCTTCGCGCACGGCCACCACCACGGCGTGGAAGGCGGATTCCTCGGCGCGGCACTGAGTTTGAACGCCATCGGCCAGCACGTCGGCAACCCATCCCCCGCGCCACAGCTGCCCGCCGCGGCGCCGGAGACAAGTGGGACGAGCTGCGCCGCGTGCGCATCCGCGAATCCGGCGGGCGCGAAGTTCTGCATGAATTGCGGAACGCGCCTCGCGCCGCAGCCGAGGCACTGCCCGAGTTGCGGGGCGGAATCGAGCCCCGGCGCCAAGTTCTGCGGCGCCTGCGGAACGCCGATGCCCGGAGGCTGACGCCGAGCGCCTGCCTCCGGGCATCCTCCGAGTCGTCTCAGCCGGCGACCGTCGGTGCGACGGCGGTCGACTCACTGCCGCTCACCATGCCGCGGACCTGCCGCGCCGCCACCGACAGCGCCGCGAGGTCGTGCGTTTCGGCGGCGAAGATCTGCGCCAGCGACGCACCCGCGCGAGCCAACCGTGACCGGTTGGTCGACTCCCAGTACGCGATCTTCTCCTCGGTGCTGTCCTGCGGTTCGGTCGCGGTCAGCACATCGAGGGTCAGCGAGCGCAGCGAATCGTAGAGATCCTCGCGGACCGCGAGCCGGGCCAGCGCCCGCCAGCGCCCGCCGCGCTCGAGCTTGCCCACCGCGGTGAGCAGGCGTTCGATCTGGAAGTGCTCGTTGAGCGCGTAGTACAGCACCGCCACCTCCGAGGGATCGCGCTCGGCGATCTCGGCCAGATCGAGCACGTCCAGCAGCGGGAAGCGGTGGATCAATCCGAAGACCTCTTCGGCCAGTTCGCGCGGCGCGCCCGGGAGATCGAGCGGCGCGAGCGTCGGCGAGATCGTCGGTGAGGTAGCCGGTCAGCCAACCGGGCACCCGGCCCGACAGCGCACGCACGCCCTCGCGGTACCTGGCGATATCCGCGCCGATCGCGATCGGCTGCGGCCGGTTGGACAGCAGCCAGCGCGATGCCCGGTCCAAGGTGCGCTTGGTCTCCAGCTCCAGTTCGTTGCGCGCCGCCGTGGACATCGGCGCCTGCCTGATCGACTCCCAGAGGGCGTGCAGATCGAAGATCTCCACCGCCGCCTTGTACGCGCGCACCGCGTCGTCGGTGGTCGCCCCGGCTTCCTCCGCCAGGCGGAACGCGTAGGTGATCCCGCCGTAGTCGACCATCTCGTTGACCACGACGGTGGCCACGATCTCGCGCCGCAGCGGGTGCCTGCCGATCGCCGAGGCGAACCGCTCCGCAGCGGTGCGGGGAAGTAGGCGGGCAGCACCGAAGCGAACGCCGCGCTGTCGAGCAGGTCGCCGGCCAGCAGGTCGGCCTTGAGCGAGAGCTTGACGTGCGCCATCAGATTCGCCAGCTCGGGCGAGGTGAGGCCGGTGCCATCGGCGGCGCGGCGGGCCAGCTCCGCCTCGGTCGGCAGCGCCTCCAGCTCCCGGTCCAGACCGCGACGCTGTTCGAGGTCGGTGATCATCCTGCCGTGCACTCCCGACATGCCCGCCGCGTCGGCCCGCGACATGCCCAGCCGGAAGTTCTGCGAGATGTTGTCGCGCAACACGAGGTCGCGCGACCTCGTCGGTCATCGAGGCCAGCAGCGGGTTACGGTCGGCGACGGCGAGCTCACCGCTGGAGACCACCGCGTCGAGCAGGATCTTGATGTTGACCTCGTGGTCGGAGCAGTCCACGCCCGCGGAATTGTCCAGCGCGTTGGTGTTCATCCGCCCGCCGCACCGGCAGAACTCGATCCGGCCCAGCGCCGTCGCGCCGAGATTGCCGCCCTCGCCGATCACCTTGACCCGCAACTGGTCGGCGTTCACCCGCACCGCGTCGTTGGACTTGTCGCCCACCTCGGCGTTGGTCTCGGTGCTCGCCTTGATGTAGGTGCCGATACCACCGTTCCACAGCAGATCCACCGGCGCGAGCAGGATCGCCTTGATCATTTCCGGCGGCGACAGGCGGACGCTCGCGGGCAGGTCGAGTGCCGCCGCCCCTCCGGCTGATCGGAATCGCCTTGGCGGAGCGGTCGTAGACGCCCCCCCCGGAGCTGATCAGCGAGGTGTCGTAGTCCGCCCACGATGACCTCGGCAGCGCGAACATCCGCTGCCGCTCCCGATACGAGCGGGCGGCGTCGGGAATCGGGTCGAGGAAGATGTGCCGGTGGTCGAACGCGGCCACCAGACGGATGTGCTCCGACAGCAACATGCCGTTACCGAACACGTCACCACTCATGTCACCGACACCGACCACCGTGAAATCCTGGGTCTGGTGTCGATTTCCATCTCGCGGAAGTGGCGCTTGACGCTCTCCCACGCGCCCTTGGCGGTGATGCCCATCGCCTTGTGGTCGTAACCCGGCCGAGCCACCGAAGCGAACGCGTCACCGAGCCAGAAGCCGTAACTCTGCGCCACGTCGTTGGCGATATCGGAGAACGTCGCGGTGCCCTTGTCGGCGGCAACCACCAGGTAAGTGTCGTCCCCGTCCCGGCGCACCACCTGCGCGGGCGGGAGCACTTCGCCGGTCGCGCGGTCCACGTTGTCGGTGATGTCCAGCAGGCCGGAGATGAACGTGCGGTAGCAGGCGACGCCTTCGGCGGTGAATGCCTGCCGGTCGGCGGCCGGATCACCGGTGGCCGCGGGCGGCTGCTTCACCACGAAACCGCCCTTCGCGCCGACCGGCACGATCACCGCGTTCTTCACCGCCTGCGCCTTCACCAGACCCAGAATCTCGGTACGGAAATCCTCCAACCGGTCCGACCACCGCAACCCGCCACGCGCCACCGGCCCGAAGCGCAGGTGCACGCCTTCCACGCGCGGCGAGTACACGAAGATCTCGAACTGCGGCCGTGGCTTGGGCAGCTCGGCGATAGCGTGCGGGTTCAGCTTGACCGACAGGTAGTCCAGCGGGGCGCCCGTCTCGTCACGCCGGTAGTAGTTGGTGCGCAGCGTCGCCTCGATCAGGCCGAACAGGGCACGCAGAATGCGGTCGATGTCCAAGCTGACGACGGCGTCGATCTCGGCTTGCACCCGCTCGGCGATCTCCGCGGCCCGGTCGGAGGCCTCCGCGCCCACGCCGTCCGGATCGAAGTACGCGGTGAACAGGTCGGTCAACGACCGCGCCGTCGCCGGATGGTTGAGCAGGACGCGCGTGATGTTGCCGAAGGTGTAGGCGAATCCGGCCTGCTGCAAGTACTTCGCGTAGGCCCGCAGCAGGGCCACCTGACGCCAGTGCAGGCCGGCGCGCAGCACGAGTTCGTTCAGGCCGTCCACTTCGGCGCGGCCGAACCACATGGCCGTGACGGCCTCCGGAAGACGCCGCCGCACACTCGTTTCCGGCAACGTCGCGGCATCCACGGAATGCCCGAGCTGGGCGGGCGGCTCGCTGTCGAGCGCTTCCCGCAGCGGCGCGGCGGTCACGCGCAGACCGAAGTCGTAGATCCAGCGGTCCGGCCGGTCCGCCAGCGCGATTCGATAGGGCCGCTCGTCGACCACCTCCACACCGAGGCTGTGCAGAACCGGCAGCACCCGGCTCAGCGAGACGCCCTCGCCTGCGACATAGAGCGTGAACCGCCATTCCGCGGAGGCCGAATCGCCCTGGCGGTAGAAATCGGTGTCGATCGCGCCGTCGGCCAACCGCTCCAAGCGTCGCAGATCGGCCAGCGCGTGCGCGGGTTCGCGCTCCTGCTGATAGCTCGCCGGGAAGGCCGCCGCGTAGTCGGTGACCAGCGCCTGCGGCATGTCCGACGCGCCCGCGGCCTCGGCGACCAGGCGGTCGCTCCAGGTCCACGTCGTCGCCAGCAGCAACTCCTGGATGCGCTCGCGATTGTCGTCGGAGATGTCGGCGGCCTCGGCGCCCGGCTTGCGGTGCACCGTGAAGTAGACGACGGCCAGCTCCGATTCGGTGGCCCGTGCCGAATACGCGATCTGCTCGGCATCGAACTGCTCGCGCAGGATGTTGCCCATGCGCACGCGGATCTCGGTGGAGTAGCGGTCGCGCGGCATGTAGACCAGGCAGTAGATGGTGTCGCTGCGCGAATCGCGGCGGATGAACAACCGCACCTGTCGCCGCAGGCCCAGATTCATGACGGCGGAGACGGTTTCGAACAGCCTGCGCGCGTCACTGGAGAACAGCTCGACCCGGGGGAACGACTGCATCATCTCCAGCATGGCCTGCCCGGAGTACGAATTGAGACCGAAGCCGGCCCATTCGATGACCTGTAGCACGCGCCGCGAGATGACCGGGATGTCGAGGATGTTCTCGTGCAGGCCCGCGACGGTGAAGGTGCCGACGAAGACGTGCTCGCCCTTGACCATCTTGACCGTGTCGCCCCAGGCGGCGCGGCCGCTCGGGTCGCTTGCCCCGTAGTCGGCCACGCTGATGAAATACAGGTCCCGCGAGCCGGGCAGCAGCGAGTTGACCGAGCCGTTGGCCATGCGCAGCACCGTGCGTTTGGCGCCGACCACGGGCACGCTGATGTCGGCGGCGGCTCCGTTGCCGAGGATGCCGAGCCCGGTGCCGGGCAGCTGCCACGGCTCGAAGTCGGCGTTCGCGCTCGGCGCGGAGCGGCGGAAGTGGTAGTAGCCGTATCCCAGGCAGGTGAAGTGCCCGTCGGACAGCCAGCGCAGCAGCGCGGCGGTCTGCGGGATCTCCGCGTCGCCCGCCCACTGCGTGGCCTGATCGAGCTGGTCGGCGACATTGGTGAGCACCTCGACCATGGTCGGCGTGTCGTCGGCCACTCGGCGCAGGTCGGCCAGCAGAGGCGGCAACGCTTGTTCGATCCGGTCGACCAGTTCATCGGACAGGCCAGCGCCCAGCTGCACGTGAATCCACGACTCGCGCAACGTCTTCCCATCGGCGGCCGCGGCCGTGGCGGCCACGCCGTCGCGCGGCGCGATGGACAGCACCCGGCCCTCGGGGTCGCGCGAGACGTCGAACACCGGATGCACGACTTCGGTGACCGTCGCGCCGAGGCGGCGCAGCGCGGCGGTCACCGAGTCGACCAGCAGAGGCATGTCGTCGTTGACGATCTGGATCGCGGCACCGAGACCGGCGCTGTCGTCCGGCCGGTAGACCCGGGTGGTCGCCGAGCCGGGCGCGCGGGTGGCCGCGAGCTCCAGATGCTGCCGGAAGATCCGCTCGGCCCGATCCGTGATGGCCGACGCCGAGGATCCCGGCTGGATCCACCGGAAGTAAGCCGCCTCCAGATCGGTCGGATCATCGCGGAACCGCTTCGGTGAAATCGTCTGCTGGGTGGTTGCCACCATTGATCCGTTGCCTTCCCGAGAACTGCGCTCGTACGTGTTTCGTACTTCACATAACGTACCGCTGGATAACGGCACAATCAACAGTGTAACAATAATTCCCCGCGCCGAACATGGGTTACGGCGTCCGGATCAGGGATTTTCGCGGGCGAGCGGAAGCGGGCGCGGTCAGGTCAGCGGACCAGTCCCGCCCGCGACAAGAAGGTCTGAGCCGCCGTCCGTCCGGCGAAGGTACTCGTCTCCAAGCGAAGCCCCGTGCGGGTGTCGGCGTACCAGACGGTTGCCGAAGGGCCGATCGCCGCGTAGACAGGACCGTCGACCAGTGCGGAGCCGCCGGAGCCGCGCCAGCGGGAAACACTGTCGGCCAAACGGTCCTTCGGCAGTAGTTCGGCGTAGAAGGTCAGATCCCGGCCGCCCGCGATACCACCGAAGAGCATCGGGTCGGTGGCGGCGATGACGCACTTCTCCCGCTGCCCACCGTCGTCCAGCGGCTGGCAGGTCGCCGCGGCGCGCAGCGAACCCGGCATCGCCTGCACCGGCGCGCTACCCCCCACAGTCGACGGCAACGGCAGCGAACAGGAGCGCACCGCCAAGACCGCGGCCACGACCATCAGCAGCAGCAACGCCCCGACCGCCTGCCACTGCCAGCGCGGATACGCCTTACCCACAATGCTTTTCGCCTCGCCGCCGACCTTCTCGACGACTTCGGCGACTTGGGCGGGCAGCTTCTCCCCCGCGGACTTCACCGCGTCGACGGCCGCGCGCAGCGGGGCTCCACAGTGCGCGCAGCGGGAATCCCGGCCGGTGTTGCGGTGCGAGCAGTACTGGCAGACCAGTTCGGGCAGTGTGGACACCTCAGCGTCCCGTGATGACGATCGACGAGATGGCGGTGGTGTTGACCGAAGGATCGCCCTTGGATTCCAGCACGGTCAGCACGATCTTCGACGCGCTCACCGCGGGCTGCATCTTGGTCACCACCAGAGTGCGCTGATCGAGGGTCGGCTGCGTGTAGACGGTCTTGTTGCCGTCGTCGAACTGATAGGAAACCCGGCTGGCGGTACGGTACTTCGCCCACTGATCGGTGCCGTCCGAACTGATGTGGTCCCAGCCGGGCACGATGCCGATGGAGTCGATCTGATACGTCTTACCCAGGTCGATGGTGATGACCTGACCGTCCACTTTGTAGGCGCGCACGCACGACCAGGCTTTGCCGGTCTGTCCGCCGAACGCGTCCATCGCCGACGTGCTGCCGGGCGGGCACTTCGAATCCGCCGACTTCGGCTGGATGATCGAGCTCGCCGGCGGCGCGGCCGAGGTCGGGGCCTCCGCCGAGGTCGGCGGCGGCGTGACGACCAGCAGCTTGTCCTGCGCCGTGTTCTCCTGGCCGCCCGTGGTGATCAGCAGCAGCACCAGCAGCACGGCGACCACCGCGCCGACGATCAGCGCCACCTTTGGTTTGCGCAGCTGGACGAGCGCGTCCTTGGCGATCTGTTGCGCGGGCGCGAGCCGGTCGGACCGCGGAGTCGCCGGACGCTCCTGCTCCGGCTCCGGGTCGGCGGGCGCGTTCGAACGCGCGGCGACCGCGGAGTAGTCGCTTCCCAAGCTCACCGGGGGTGCGGTGTCCTGCGTCTGCCCGTTCAGCAGTGCCAGAATCCGCTCGCTCGCCTTCGGGCCGTCGCCGGCGCGCCGCCGCGGCGGGGCATCCCCGGGCTGCGAGTCGAGGTCGGGCAACCCGAGGGCCGCGGCCCCGAGATCCGGGCTGTCACCGAAATCCGGGCTGCCGGAGGACGACGTCGCCGAAGGTCCCAGCGAGGGATCGGACAGCAATGCGTCGAGGACCGCACCTCGATGACGGAGAAAGACATCTCCCGGGTCCTCGGCGGGCATGGTCGGATCGTATCCGGCTCGAGCTGCCGCAGGGCCCGCGCTATTCCCGCTGGAGAGAACAGCCGACCCGTCGGATCAGCGCTTCTTCTCCTCCGTCACGAAGTACTCCGGCGGCACGTCGAACACCCGCGCCAGCGCGATCACCAGGTCCAGCCGAGGGATCGCGTCCCCGTGGATCAGCCGGTACAAGCCGGACTGCGACACCGGCACGTCCGGGTAGGCCAATTCCAGGTGCTGCGCCAGCGAGTACAGCGTCAGCGACCGCGTCGATCCGTCCTCGGTGGAGACGACGGACTCCGCGATCAGCTCCGACAATCGGCTCGAGAAGATCGCCGCAGCGGCCTGTCTCGGGGTCAGCGCGTCCCCGGCGTCCGGATGAGGGAGATCGCCGCCATCGGAATGGGTGTCCGCAACCACGGTGATAGACATTAACCGACCGCTCCCATCAGCTCACGCGACGGCCACCGGGTTGCGGGGATGCAACCACGGATCCCGATGCTCCCGCGCCATGCGGAGGCGGTCCGTCGACGGTATCGAAATATCGTGTTTCGCCTCTCGGCTCGATGAGGTCAACCCGCACCGTGCGCATCGGAATGCTCACGTCCACCGCGGTCGCGCTGACCTGGTTGATCGCGAGATCGACCGCACGCCTGCGCGGACCGCCGGGCTCGCTGATGGTGACCGTCGTGTGCGCGTTGGACGCACGCGGCGGCAGGTGGTTGAAGACGGCGATGGTGGCCGGAGGCTCCGTCTCCGCACCATGGTCGCCGGTCTGCTCCGCACCGGGGGCGGCCAGGCGCATGGAGCGTGGGTCGCCGACCGCGGTCACCAGTTGGCGCCAGCTGTCCGGTCGTGCCGAATGGATCTCCACATCCGCCCCGACCACCATTGCCCGCAGGATGATCTGCTGGGCGACGGGCAGCATGGCCTGCACGTCGATGGTGCGCCTGCGCGGGTTGTAACGGGCGGGGTCGAACAGCGGCAGCGCCAGGGTGTGGCGTGGCTGTCCGCTGATCGCGCCGAGGATCTGGCCGTTCGGGCCGATCGCGATGGCCAGGTCGGCCACGAGATCCTCGGGCGCTATGTCGGCGCCGGACTCGAAGCCGCGCAGGGCGCGCACGGAGGCGCCGGTGGGCAACGACGCCAGCAAGGCCGTGGACTGGTCGCCGCCGAGTAGTCGCAGATATTCCGGAGGTTCGGTGGTCACGGCCGGGCCGATGAACCGGACCAGGGCGCGCGGGCCCGCCGTGTCGGCGGTCAGGCTCACCACGAGGGTGGTGCGGCCACGGTTCCAGGTCCAGCAGTCGTCCAGGCCGACCCCGCCCAGTTGCGACCAGTCGATCAGGAAGCTGGTCACACACCGGCCGGGCACCGACGACTGGAGATTGCTCCAGGTCTCCCGGAGATCGGAGAGCTCGACCCCGGCATGCAGCAGGCGGGTGGCGTCCCGCAGCGCGTCCGCGGGCAGGGCATGAGCGGCGATGCCGCGTTCGCGCAGGCGTCCCGCGATCCGATGGGTGGCGCTGGCCAGCGCCTTGGGCGCGACCACCGAGCACGGGCCCCGCTTGCTCAGCGCCGCCAGATTGCGTTCCTGGTCGAGCCGGACCACCAGCCAGGTCAGCCGGTCCCCGACCACCGGGTGGGAGCCGATCAGCTGGTTGTAGAGCATGCTGTAGCTGCCCGTGGAGCGAACTCGCTGGCCGGTGGTGACGATGTCGATGTCGACCGAGATGCCGAACTGGTCCAGCATCGGAAGCAGCAGGTTGACCGGGATGGTGTCCTCGGTGTAGAGGGTTCGCTCGCCGATGACCGTCGGCAGGTCCAGATTGGGCGCGAGCTGGATCATCGCGATCAGTGTGGTGCCCGCGTCGTTGACGCCGCACACACCCGCGGCGACCTGCACATCGCGGATCCGGGCGTTTTGCGCACGCTCCCGAGCCCGCGCGGTCCGGCCGGTTCGGTAGCCGGCCCAGTCGAGCAGCCAGCGGGCGCCGGTGCGGCCGTTCACCCGGACGGTCACCGTCGTCAGCAGGACCGTGACCACCACCGCGCTCACCCACCACGGCGTCTTGGCCGACAGGCCGACCAGCAGCGGGCTGCCGACGACGACGAAAGCGGCGAACGGACCACGCTCGACGCCGGCGACCCGAACGCTCGGAAAGCTCACCGGCGCCTCCGGTTCACGGAGTTCAGGTGGCTGCCCGCCAAGCCGAGCAGCACGGCGGCGAGGATGACGACGGTGGCGGTGACGGCGGGTCGCAGATCCTTCGGGCGCGGCGCGGGGGGCATGGGCAGCTCCGAGGACCGGAACAGGCCAGCGGGTTGCTGCGGCGGCGTCCGGTAGCTCAGGGCGGCGAGCGGGTCGATCACGCCCGCGCCGACCGCGTTGTCGATGCCGCGAGCCGGAGCGTGCGCGCTGGCTTGCAGGCGGGCGGCGATCTCCCGTGGGGTCTCGTTGGGGAAACGCGACCGCAGCAGAGCGGCCACCCCGCTCACGTACGCCGCGGCGAACGACGCGCCGCCGACCGGTACGAGCTTGTCCGGTTCGCCGACGCCGTTGATCAGCCCACCGCCGCCGGGGCCGAGCGATTCGATGCCCACCCCCGGGGCGGCCACCGAAACCCACGGTCCGGTCAGCGAATCCTCCATGGGCGCGCCGGTCGCGGTGGTGAATCCCACCGTGAGCACCTCGGCGCCGAACCAACCCGGCGTCGAGATGGTCTTCACGTCGCGCCAGTTGCGTGGGTCGGCGGGGCGGGTGGGGTCGATCTCCGGATTCTGCGCGCAGCCTCCGCCCGCGGTGTTGCCCGCGCCCGCCACGATGAGCGCGCCGCGCGTATGGACGGCATAGCCGATGGCCGCCGACAGCATGGACTGGTCCGCTTGCGTGTCCACCGGCAGACAGATCGGCAGCGACACCATGATCACCCCGGCGCCTTGGTTCGCGGCGCGCGTGATCGCCCTGGCCATCGTCCGGATCTCGATGGCGAGCCGTTGACTCTGATCCGAACTCGGTCGTTCGGGGGTGAACGCGCCGGAACGAGTGCGAATGGAGATGATCCGCGCGTCCGGGGCCACACCGGTGAATCCGTCCTGGGGATCGGACGCGGCGCCGATGATGCCTGCGACCAGCGTGCCATGGGCGTCGCAGTCGGACAGTCCGTCGCCACCGGCCGCGAGGTAGTCGCCACCTCCGATCAGGTTGGGCAAGCGCGGGTGGGGCTGCACTCCCGTGTCGATGACGGCGACGGTCACTCCAGCGCCCCGGCTCAGCGCCCTGGCACGGCGCAGATCCAGCGCCAATTCCGCCGGTGGGGTGCGGGTGAGGTCACTGTCGGGCAAAACACCGGCGGCCAGGCAGCCCTTGTCCTGCTTCATCGGCTGCTCCGGCCCCGGCGGGTCGTCGGGGGGCGGCGCGCCGACCACGACCTGGGGCGGTTCCAGCGCGATCGCGGGCGCGGCGGTGACGGCCAGCATCACCCCGGCGAGAACCGCCACAGCGGCACTGCCGACTCTCATCAGATCCCTCGCATCGCGGTGTAGACACCCATGACCCAGAAGGCGATCACCGGGACCACCAGGATGAGCGCGTATTCCACCAGGTCGATGACACGACGGGTCACCGGGGACAGTCGCTTGCCCGGCAACCGCAGCGCGGCGACACACGCCATGCAGGCCGCCACGGCCACCACGAGGCCGACCACAAGACGCGCGACCGGCGTCTCGTAGGCGCCGACCAGGACGAAACCGACGCCGCACACCGTGACCGCCGACCCCGCGATCAGCGCGATGGCCTGAACCCGGTCCGGATGCCAGCGCGCGCGCATCGCCAGCAGGCCGCCGACCGCGGCGGCCATGACGATCTCGCGGATGCCGCCGGGGCTGACCGCCGCACAGATCACCGAGGAGACCGCGAGCACCGTGGAGATCGCGGCGATCAGGCCGCGCAGACTGGTCACCGCGAGCCGGGCGCGGCTCTCGATGCCCACTTCGTCGGCACGGCGCTGTTGCTCGCCAACGGCGGTGTGCTCGTCGCCTTCGCGCACCGTCTCCGCGTCGAAGATATCGGTCAGCGTGTTCGGCGAGACCTCGTTGCCCGGGTCGGGCAGATCCGGGGGCCGGATGCGCGCGATGACGACGGCCAAGCGCGCCGCCATGGTCAGCAGCACGATCCCGACGAATACCGCGCCGCCCGCGACCTGCCCGATCGACAGATCCGCGTAGGTCAGCGGCAACGCCGCGGCGGTCAGCATGATGCCGAGCACCGTCACCGCCATCAGGGTCGCGATGCCCACTCCGCTCACCCGCATCATAGTGGCGGCGGCCACCGCGGCGACCACGGCTCCGGCCGCCAGATTGGCCGCGGCGAACGGCCCCGGCTGGCCGTAGGCGGGCGGCACCAGCATCGCGCCGCCCGCGAACAGCAGCGGCGTCGCGGCCAGCGTCAAGCCGAGGGCGAGTTTCGCCGGGGCGTCCCGGCGGCGGGCCAGCGCGGCCGCGGCCCAGCACAGCCCGCCGAGCAACAGGGCGGGCAGCCCGCACCACAACATCGAACCGGTCATGGTCCACGACCAGGACAGCATGGTTGCCACCGCCGTGGCGCCGATGCCGAGCGTCGCCAGCCCGACGATCGCGGCGGTGTTCGCGTCGAACTCCGCGAACTCGCGTTCGTTGATCAGCGCGAGCGCGTCGGTGATGTCCTCGACCACCGGCGTGAACACCTCTGCCGACTCGACCACCGACAGCATCAGCACGGTGCCGTCGGTGACGTCGTGATCGTCCAGGCTGCGCCAGCGCGGAATGGGCGGCTCGCCGGGGCGCGCCAAGCTCCACTGGCCCTGCGGCGGGGTGAAATCGACGCTCTCGTCATCGATCGCCGAAGCGAGCACGACCAGCAGATCGTTGATGAAGGTCTCGATGGTGAACTTGGTGGGGACCACCACGTCGACCTGATAGGTGGAGACCATCACGGCGATCCGGGCCCGTGCGACCTCCGCCGACGGCTGCGTCCCGGCAGGCGCGGGCGCGACGGCAGTGCTCATGCCCGCGCCTCGCCGACGCTCGGCCTACGCTCGCTCATCGCCATCCTCCGCGGTCACCGGAGTTGTCGGCGCCGCCGGAGAGGTAGCCGGGGAATCCATCGGCCAGCCAGGCGGCCAGCTCCTCGAACGCGAGCACGGTCTCCTTCTCCAGCAGCCGCAGGTCGATTTCGCCGCCTTCGGCCAGATGCGCGTCGTAGGGCAGCACGCAGGTGGGGCGCTGCGCGGTCTCGAACAGCTTCTCGATCGCGTCCACGTCGACGGTCGGCTTCAGCGGCTGGTGATGCACGATGCCGACGATCGACTTGGCGATCAGGTGTTGCAAGCCATGGGAACTCAGCCAGTTCAGGGTCGCCACCGCGCCGGTCACGCCGCCGACGGTGGCCGGGGTGACGACCACGACGGCGTCGCTGGTCTGCAGCACCGTCGCCGTCACCGAATCGAGTACACCGGTTCCGCAGTCCACCACCAGCAGGTTGAAGTGCTTGCGCAGGGTTTCCACGGCGATGCTGTACTCGCGGCCGGACAGCGCCTCGGTGGCCTCGGTGGACCACGGCGAAGCGATCACGGCGAGGTCGGAGGAATTGATCGAGGTGAACGACTGCACGGCGGAGAACGCGTCGAGGTTCTGCGACTGCGCCAGATCGCGCAGGGTAAGGCCGTACGGGTGCCGGCAGGTACGGGTCGAGAGGTCGCCGAAGTCCGGGTTCGCGTCGATCGCGACCACCCGGTCCGGGCGCAGTCCCGCGAAGGTCGAGCCGAGCGTCGCCGCCGTGGTCGTGCGGCCGACACCGCCCTTCACGCTGATCACCGCGATTTGATAGGTCGTGGTGAGCTGACGCCGGATTCGTGTCTTACGGTCTTCGGCGCGCTGCTCGGCGGGCGAAAGGCCGAGGTTGAAACCGACTTTGTTGAGGGCGCCACGCACACCGGACTGCGAGCGCAGTTGCGCGCGCTTCGCGGCGGAGATGTCGGCGAGCAGTTCGATGGAGCTCAGCGCGGCGGGTAGCACCTCGATGCGCGGGGTGGGCTCATAGGCCGAATGGTCGACGCGCTCGGGAACCCACGGGGTCGCCGATCCGGATGACCACTCCTGCTGTGCGGGGGTGTCGGTCCGCGCGATCGCTTGGGAAGGCTCCGCGACCGACTGCGCGGCCTGGTACGGGTCGGCGGCCTGCTGCGCCGAATACTGGTGTGCCGCTGCCTGCGGCGCGGCTGGTTGGGGCGCAGTCGGTGGTGGCGGAACGGAGTAGTTCGCCTGGGGAGTATTCACCTGCGGCGGAGGGACAGCCGCCTGTGGAGGCGGCGGATTGGCCCCGGAGGGCGGCGCCACCGCGCCCTGCGAACGGGACTCGGAATCCCCGGCGGGGGGTGCCTGCGGCTCGCGCGGCGCTCCCACCACGGCATCGTTGTCGGCGGATGGCCCGGCATCCTGCCGGGTTTCGGGCGCGGGTCCCTGCGCGACCGCCGCGTCCGTCAGCTCGGTGGTCGGAGCGAAGTACGCGTCGTAGCCGCCGCGAGCCCGCACGGCGTCGGTCGTATGACCGTTGATGCTCGGTGCTCGGTTCATATCCGTCGTCCTCTCGCCAACCATGGTCCGACGATCAGCTCGATCTGCTGGTGTCGAACCAACTCCGGCCGGGCAGCAGGTCGATGAGCGCCCCGATACCCGACCGCAAGGCCGCATCGTCGCCAGGAGCGTACGTCGACCAGATTTCTCCATCCATCGCCCTGCTCGGGGTGATGATCAGTCGCCCCGACAGCGTGTCGAGCACGCTCAGGCACTCCTGCATTGATGCGGACCCGCCGTCCCGATGCTCGATTATCATGACCTCGGCCCGGCGCACCACCTCCTCCAGCACCCGCGAGAGCACACCCGCGGTGTGCGGTTGAGCGCCCAACTCCAGCAACGCTTGCCGCCGTTCGTCCGGGTCGGACGGTACCTCACCGAACTGCTCCACTGTCGCGGTCATCGGCGTGAAACGTAGCGGCTCCGCCGGTCCGAGCGCGGCGGCCAGCGCGGCCGACACGTTCTCCAGGTCGCGCCCCTCCTGGAACACCGACTGAATGACCACATTGTCGTCACAGCGCACCGCGAGCACGTGGGTCTCGTCGCTGCGCACCAGCGAGAAGCGCAGTACGTTCTCGAATTCCCGGTCCGGTCCGATATCCATGACCATGGCCAGCATTTCCACATCCGGCCGGTACAGGCAGTGCAGCCAGTGCTCGACCGTCGGATGCACGCTGTCGCCGTCGATGATGCCCACCTCGGTGAGCTCCTGCGCCACGACAGCGCGCACCCGTCGCAAATCCTCGTCGCGGTAGACGTTGGGCATCAACGCCAGCACGGGAGGATAAGCGTCGATGCCGACCATGTCTTTCAACAGCAGGGCGGCATCGACGTTCAAATCGATCGCTACGGGAGGATCAGATTCCACACTCTCACCACAGTCGTAGTCGGCCGGTGCAGCCTGACCGCGCCACGTCCGGCGAAGCCAAGGTGGACAGGGGCTGCTCGGCAGGCTAGATACCGAGTGCCAGGAACCTGCCGCCCTGATCCTTGTCGGTGACGTGCATGCCGCCGCCCTCGCCCGCCACCTTCTCGACCGTCTTCTTGAGGTTTTCGAGCCTGGCGTTGTAGGCGTCGATCTTCGCCATCAAGCGATCGATCGTCGGATGCCAGCCCCTTTCCGCCGCTACACCGGTGAAGGAGCCCTTGAGGCCATTCTCCAAATTACGAAGGGCCTCGTTGTTGCCCTGGATTTTGGTCACGATACCCTGGAAGGTGAGGTTGCTCGTCGTGACTGCCGCGTAGTTGTATTTCATGAGGTTCTAGCCTTTCTCAAGCTCGTGAATGCCGAACGCCCGGTGGTCACCAGAGGAGGTCGACCCTGCCTGTGTTGGTCCTGTCGCCTGCGACGCCATCGAGACCGAAGGCCGTCGCCTGCAAGACCTGGGCGGCGTTCTCCATATCCTTGACATCTACCGCGATACCGGTCTCCAGCAACGTTTGAATGATGTCCTCCAATTGGCGGCCGAGTTCGGCGCCCGCCTGGTGGGCTTCCGCCATAGCCGCTTGGATCTGGTTGCCGCCGCCAGGGCTCCTGACTGCGGCCTCCAACTCGTTCTGCACGCCGATGAGGGCCTTCAGATAGCCTTCATGATTGCCTTGCAGGCCCATCGCGGTCTTCGCGCTGGGAATCAGCTGATCCGGCTCTGCAATGAGTTCTTCGGCCATTTCTGTTCCTTTCCCGTTTTGAACTAATCTCGGCCACGGTGTGCGCCACCGGGGACGTTTTCGGCGACCAGCGCTTGATCGTCGTCGGAACTCTGGAGAACACCGGCCAGCACCAACTGTCCATCCACTATCTCCTCCGGGCGTTCCTCATCGGCGTACTCGATGACGCCGATGACCGGAGGCTGCTCCAGAACGGGTACGTCCTGAGGTTCACCGGGCACGAATACCTTCGACTTCTCCCGCTCCTCGTCGCGCCTGCGCCGCCGCATCTGCGCTTTCGGCGCGGTGGCGCCGCGCGGCGGTGTGTTGCGCGAGGCCGGTCCGGCAGCCGTGGAATTCGGCGTCGCGCCGAAGGCTGTTCCGCGGCCGAGTTGCCAGTTCGACGGCATCCGGAATCCGGTCGCAGCGCCCGGCATCGCGCCGAGCCCGCCCTTCGTCATGCCGAGCACGACGAGGCTTCCGACACCGCCGGACAACCCGGCGAGGGTGGTCGAATTCGGCGAGGTTCCGAGGAAACCCTGCTGGTCCAGCGAACCCGTGCCGTCCAGCGAGGAGTCGGACAGCGATTCGGGCAGGTGGGACGACGGCTGGTCGGCCTGCGATGGCAACTGCTCCGCGGGTTGGGTGGGATCAGGCCCCGGGTCGGCGGGATCAGGAGTCGTTTTCCCAGGATCGGTGCCGGGATCACGGGGCTGGTCCCCAGGTCCGGTATCGGTGTTGTTGGTATTGGTGTTGGTATTCGTATTGTTCGTGTGGGTATTCGTGATCGTGTCGGTGGTTGTATGGTCACCGACTTGAACAGAATCCTGTTCGGGAACGAAATTCTCGAAATCCCCAACCGGGACCGACGGCTGTCCGCCACCGGTCGTGATAGGAGTAGGAACGATCGGCGCGGGCAACCCTGCCAACGCCGCCCCGGCGGCACCCGCGTAGCCGGCCATGACACCGGCGGCCGCACCCCAGATCATCGCGTATTCAACCTGGTTCGCCAGGATTCCCGCCGCGTTCTTGCTCGCGGTGTGCACGAGGAGCTCCGCGCGGTTCTTGGCAAGCCACGCTCCGACGCCCACCATTTCCGCCCGGGCCACTTCGTACGCGGCCGCGGCCATCGTCGTCTGCGCCGAGGCCTTCGCCGCGGCGGCGGCCTGCTGGCGCAACCATCCCGAATGCTTGCGGAACGCCGCTTGGGACATCTCGGACGAGGGTCCCCGCCACGACTCCGCCATGTTGCTCATCGAGCCGTCGGTTCCGGCGGCCGCCCTGCCCAACGCCGAGGCCAGTTTCGCGTACGCGGTCGAGGTGGCCTGCAGGGAGGCCGAGCCAGGGCCGGTGGTCAACCGGAGAATGTTCACCTCCGGCGGCAGCGCGGCGAATAAAAACCCTACCGGCATGACATCAGCCTTCGCTCAACTCTCTGGGGCTATTTGACCGCGAAGGTCGTGCCCACCGATCTGACCTGCGCACCGTCGAGGATGTCCTCACCGGAATAGGCCGCACCGACCTGAGGTAGCTGCATTTCGCCGTCGGTGCCGTAAGCGACTCCCTGGACGGTGTGGCCGAAGAACCCGGTGCCATAGGCGCCGAATACCTCCGGCATCATGAGGCTGACGTCGTCGATCGCCGGTGGAACCGGGACCGCGGCCGCGGCGGAGGTACCGATCTCCGCGATCAGGTCAGCGGTCGAGATGCCGAGTTGCGCGGCGATCATAGGGAGATGTTCCGGAGTGACTTCGACAAACATGGAATCTCCTAACGAGAGGTGCCGACTCGAATCGAGCGGTACAAGGAGAACGCTAAGCCATTCCCAACTTTGGGAATGGGACATACCACAGGCCCGCAGCCGCTTTCACTCCTGTGGCGTCCACGCGGCCTGCACGAGGTCTTTGCGGGAATGCAGCGGTTCGACCAAGATGCCCCGGCCGACAGGCTGTTTCGACGGCTTGACATCGCCGATCAGCATGCCGTCCAACTTGGAACCGTCCATGATGAGGCCCGAGGAGTTCAGGTTCTTGATCTGGCCGAGCACGTTGTCGTACATGGCGGTGTCGGCCTGCGCGATATTGCGCGCCACGATGACGTGCAGCCCGGTATCGCGACCGTCGACGATGATCTGCTTCAGCGGATCCAGCGGGCTGAGCGCGCCGCGCTGCGCGACCATGTGATAGTCGTCGATCACCACGAAGATCTCCGGCCCGCTCCACCAAGAGCGGTCCTTGAGCTGTTGGGAGGTCACGCCGTCGGGCGGGCGGCGACTGGCCATCTTCTGGACGAAGGCGGGCAGGCTCTCCGACACGTCCCGTTCGCTGGTCAGATACCCGACCAGCTGTTCGTCGGGGATGGCGTCCATGTGCTGGCGCCGATAGTCGACCAACAGCACGCGCGCTTGATCCCGGGTGAACTGCAACCGGATCGACTCCAGCAACGCGGCGAGCACGGTGGATTTCCCACATCCCGACGAGCCCAGCACGATGAAATGCGTTGAGACACCGAAATCGATCGCGGCCGGGCTCAGGTCGGATTCGCGCACGCCGAAGGGCACTCTGAGCCGTTGCGCGAGCGTGGTGGGCTCCGGCCACCCGGCCCGGATCTCCGCCAGGCCGACCCGGGATGGCAGCAGCCGCACCTCCGGCGCCCGACGGTCCTGGTAGGACCGGGTGAGATGCTCGATCGCCGCCGCCAGTCCCGCACCCGCGGACTCGGCGTCCCCGGTCGCGTCGATGCGCGGCAAGGCGGTCAGCATGTGCAGACCCTCGTTGGAGATGCACCGTCCTGGGCGGTCCGGCGGAATAGCGGCGACGACGGCGCGATGGCTGGTGAACGCGGTGTCGGTGAGGTCGCCGAGGCGCATCTCCACGCGCGTCTGTAGCAGGTCCTTGATCGCGGGACGGATCGCGGCCCAGCGCGAGCTGCTGACCACCAGGTGGATGCCGTAATTGAGGCCCTGCAGGGCAACGGATTCCATCACCGGCATGTAATCGTCGTAGTACGGCCCCGTGACGGCGAAGCCGATGTCCCAGCCGTCCACGACGATGAACACGTCACCGTGCGCGTCACCGCGTGCGGTGAGCTCGGCCGACTCCCGTGGTGATGTGCGCCGGCGCCGGAACTCACGCATGGTATCAATGCCGAGTTCGGTGAACAGCGCCTGCCTGCTCGCCAGGAGATTCGTGATCAGGGCGAAGGTGCGCCGGATCCGGTCTCCGTCGCGGGAGGAGGCGACCGAACCGACGTGTGGCAGGTTGCGCAGGCCGGACAGGCCGCCGGAGAAGTCGAGACAGTAGAACTGCACCTGTTCCGGGGTGTGGGTGAGGGCCGCCGACATGATCAAGGTCTGCAGGGCGGTCGACTTACCCGACTGCGGGCCACCGACCACGGCCACGTGACCGCCCGCGGCGGACAGGTCCACCGACCATACGTCCTGGCGCTGCTGGCGTGGCTTGTCCACGATCGCCATCGGCAGTTGCAGCGCTCCCTGCGGAACCGAGCCGACGAGCCGATCCAAGGTGGGGGGCGTGCCCAGCGGCGGCAACCACATCTTGTGCGCCGGCCTGCCGTGACCGGCGAATTGCTGCAACACCGTCTCCATGACGGTGACCGGCTCGCCTTCGGCGCTGGGCTCCGGAGCGACCGGCTGGGGCTCCGCGACGGGCGCCGGACGCACGTCGACGATACGACCGGCGGTGAATCGCTGCGGCGGTCGATATCCGCTACCCGCGCGGCGCACCCGCTGAGCGGTCGCCGTGGCGTTCTGCACCGGCGCCGTGTACGGCGCACCGACATACGCGGCTTGGAACCGTTGCAGCTCACCGGATCCGACGCGCAAGTAGCCGGCACCCGGCTTCTTCGGCAGGTGATACGCGTCGGCGGTGCCGATGGCGTCACGTGAGTCACTGGTCTGGTTGGTGCGCAGTGCGATCCGGTATGACAGATGCGCCTCGAGTTCACCCATCCGGTTGGCGGGCACTTTCTGCGAAGCCAGCAGCAGATGGATGCGCAGCGACCGGCCGAGGCGACCGATGGCGACGAACAGTTTCGAGAAGTTCGGGTGCTGCTCGAGCAATTCGGCGAACTCGTCGAGGACGATCAGCAGAGTCGGCAGTGGCGGGAGGTCGGCGCCCTGCTCGCGGGCGCGTTCGTAATCGGCCACGCTGGCGAAGTTGCCCGCGTCGCGCAGCACGCGTTGCCTGCGAGCCATTTCGCCATTGATCACGTCTTCCATACGAGTGACGAGATCGGCTTCTTCCTCCATGTTCGTGACGACGGCCGTCACATGCGAGAGCCGGTCGAAGCCGAGGAAGGTCGCGCCACCCTTGAAGTCGACCAGCAGCATGTTCAATACGTCCGGGGAGTGGGTCGCGATCGCCGAGAGCACGAGGGTACGCAGGAATTCCGACTTCCCCGAACCGGTGGCGCCGATGCACATACCGTGCGGCCCCATACCCTCTTCGGCGGACTCCTTGATGTCGAGATATACCGTGCTGCCCGACGGATCGTGACCGAACGGGATGTTCAACCGCGACCGGTCCGCGTCCCGCCGCCGGGGCCACTGCAGATCGATGCGGACCGCACCCGGATCGGGCAGCCCGACCATCTCTTCCCACGAGGTGCCGCCGCTGGCCTGCTCGGCCGCTACCGCCTCCACCACCGTGGACAACCTATACGGGGAGAGACTGCGCGCCATCGACGTCATCGCCGCCGCGGACAGCGAATCGGCCACCCCGACGCGACGCGAGCCACGCGGGGTCACCTCGTTCAGCGAACGGTCCTCTGTCACGGTGAAGCGCAGCGCGCGCGGCAGCGTCTGTTCCGTGGATCCCAGCCGCAGCCACGTGCAGCCATCATTCCGGAGATGTCGCGATCGCTCGCCGCACCACCGACGTCGACGATCAGCAGATAATGCGTGCGGTCCAGGGTGGGCTGAGAATTCGCCGAGAACGGACCGCGATTGAGCCCGGCGAGCACTTTGGTGCGCAACTCGGCTACGGTGCGGTAGACCATGCGGCTGGAGCCGATGGCGTCGGTGTCGCTCGGATGCTGGGTGTGCGGCAGCCATTTCAGCCACGACCACTCCGGCGCGTCGGGATCGGACAACACCGCCGCGACCGCCACCTGGTCGGGACCGTGCAGCACCGCCACCTCGGCGATCATCGCACGGATCAGCCCGGCGACCAGTTGCGCGTCACCGTCGATGCCGACCTGCGGAGCCGAGAGCAAGTTGATCGCGACCGGCATTCCGCCGACCGTCGAGTAGGCCTTCGCGAACCGGGTCAGCTCGACCACGCCGACGGGGTCCAGATCGGAGGTGGGCGCGGCTTCCGGGACGATCACGCGCACCTGGTTGGCGATGCGCCCCCTACCGACCCGCACACGCAGGAACTGCGGACTCGCGACCTGCACCTCCCACATTCGCTTGCCGCCGATCAACCGGGCGATCTCGTCCGGTCCGGGATGGGTGTAGCGCAGGAAGGCGAACAGCTCGGCTTCGGCCGCGTGCACGGTCTTGCGATTGTCGGTGAGGCTGCGCAGATAGTCTTTGCGCTCCTCGTTGAGGCTCGCCGCGCCGCCTGAGCCGTTGCCCGCGAAGGAGCCTCCCATCATGCCGAACATCGACACCAGCATCATCGCCGGGAACATCAGCATCATCGGGTTCATGGCTCCGCCGCCGCGGAACATCATGACCATCATGCCGCACATGGCCGCCACCATGACCACGGGCATGATCATCCGCAGCCGGGAGGGCGGAACCGGCTTCGGCAGCTCGGTCGGCGGTTGCAACCGCAACTCCGTCACGGCGGGGGCTTTGGGGCCACGCACCATCCGGGCGGGCCGCACGAAACGACGCGTGGTGGTCACTATGAACCACCGAGCCCGGCGACGATCTTGTTGTTCGGGATTCCGTCGTGCTGAATACGAGCTTCCTTCTGGGAGAGCGCGGGACCAACCGCGAACAGCGAGATGATGCTCCACGGTGCGGGAACCGGCGGCCGCAGTCCGAGCGAGGTCAGGGTGGGATCGCTACCGCCGCCGTTCGCTTCGGTGATGACGCCGTAGCGAACGCCGCTGTCGGAGATCCAGTAGAGCGATTCCCGCAGCGGCGAACCCGGTTCGCTGCCGGTCACCTGCACGAAACGGCCGGTGTCACGCGGCATGTAGGCCGCATCGGCGGTGGTGCCGCGCGAAGCGGCCGAGGTCACCAGATCCACCGCGCGGCTCTGCTCGTCCTTCGTGAGCGGCAATTGCCTGCCCACCAGCAGTTCGGTGGCCGAATTGGGATCGTTTCCCGAGCGCGACCAGTGCAGGCAGGTCACGCCGGATCGTTCGGGATCGACCAGCCGGATAGGCCGGGTCGGATAGCTCGCGGTGCCCGGCCACTGTCCTGGGCGTAGATTCGCCGCGATCACGTCCGGTCCCACGGTCCGGGTGGACACCGCGCCTTGGGAGTCCGCGTTGCGGATCATTGCCGCCAGCACCGCGCTGATCCGCACCAGCCCCGACTGGGACACGAGATAGTACGAAACCCCCTGGTCCGGCGTCGACACGGTGAGCACCGACCCGACCGGAGTGGTGAATCCGTTGTGCAGCGTGATCGACTCGCCCTTTCCGGGTACCTCGGGTACCCGCAGCGGCGGCGCCTCGGGAATCGCGTTGACCAAGCCCTTCGACGCCGCCATCACCGGAGCGGTCGAGTCGATGCCGAGCGCCAACGCCACCGCGGTGCTGGCGAGGTCGATCGCGGCGCGCACCACGCCCTTCTCGGCGTCGCCGTAGACCAGCCAGGTCGTACTGTCGTCACGCAGGAGGCGGGCCTCGCCGTCACCGAGCAGGCGGATGGCGTCTCCGTCGGCGGTGAGCGGGCCGCCGATCGCGGTCGTCCGCACGGCGGAACGGCTCACGGTCGGCAGCCCGGTCGCGGGGTTGACCGGCGCCGCCGCACCGGTTCGCGCCGTGTCGCACACCGTCCACGACGAGTCCTTCTCGTCGGTATCGGCGATGCTGCCCGGCGCACCGGGGATGCCGACCCACGGGCCACGCGGATACTTCGACAGCTCGTCGCGGGAGACCTGCACCGGCTTGTCGGGAGACCCCACTATCAGCCGGGCCGAGGTCAGATTCAGTGCGGGGAACAGCCGATTGTTCAGGCGCACGAACAACGCCCCGGTGTCCTTCTCCGCCACGATCTTGGAGTCCCCGACCTTCTTCGCGGGTTTGAAGAACGCCAGCACGGCGGCGCCCGCGATGATCACGCACGCGAGGGCGATGCCGATGGACAAGGCGGTCGAGCGACCGCGCTGCGGATCGTCGATCATCGACGCGTCTCGACGGACCAGCGCGTGCTCGATCCGGCGTAGCAGAAAACGCCAACCAGAGATCTGGTGTTTGGTCACAACCCGGAAGCGCGCCACCGGTTCTCGTTCCTTCCGCCGCCCTGCTGCCACACCGTGACCACCGGTCACACCGTGAGTACGATCCTCATTCCCTGCACCGGGATTGCCGGATCAGCGGACGCCTCACACCCGGGCGCTCGGTGCCAGGCTCTCCAGAGCCGCGGTGACATCGGACGCGTGGATCGTCATGAGTTCCTCGTCGGTCATCGCGGCGATATCAGCGTTCTCCCGCGTGAAGCGGTAGTCACGCTCGGCTTCGGCGGCCTCGACCACGTTGCGAACGAACCGGCCGTTGCCGGCCAGATCGATCAGCCGCCGACCGTTCTTGGTCTGTACCGCCAATTCCTCGCACCGCAGCCGCAGCACGTCGCGTGCCTGCTCGGACAGGATCGAATCCTTCTTCCGCGCGATGTGCTCGGCGATCTGCACCAGTTCGTTGGCGTCGTAGCTGGCGAAGCGGATGCGTTTGGTGAAGCGGGAGGCGAGGCCGTCGTTGGACGCCAGGAAGCGATCGATCTGGTCCTCGTATCCGGCGATGATCACGACGAGTTTGTCGCGATCGTTCTCCATCCGGGCCAGCAACGTGTCGACCGCTTCCTTACCGAACGCGTCTCCACCGGAGAGACCTTCCTGAATCAGCGTGTACGCCTCGTCGATGAAAAGCACGCCGCCGAGCGCGGAGTCGATCAGCGCGTTGGTCTTCGGCGCCGTGTGGCCCAGGTGGGTGCCGACCATGTCGTTGCGGGATACTTCGATGACGTCGGCATTCTCGACGACGCCCAGACCGGCGAAGATCTTGGCGATCACGCGCGCGATAGTCGTCTTACCCGTGCCGGGCGGCCCGGAGAAGATCAGGTGCTGCGACTTCGAATCGACAGCGAGCCCGCGCTTGGCGCGAACCTGATCCATCAGCACACCGGACTTGAGCCGATCGACCTGCTCCTTGACCGAATCCATGCCGATCTGCGCCTGGAGCAGATCCGAAGCTTCCGACAGCAGGCTCTCCCGTTCGGCGCGCGCCGCGCTGGCGGCCGCTTCGCGGGGGTCGTCACCCGTCTTGGGATCCCATTTGTTCGTGCGGGACGCGATGAGTTCGGCGGTGGCGACCTCGAACCGGTAGGACTTGTCCCGCACCGCGCGCTGCCATTCCTCGCGCTCGGGCCACAGCGCCGAACCTTGCAGTCCTTTGAGAATCTTGTCGGCGGCGTCGTGATCACCGTTGTGCCGCATCAGCATGCCGAGCAGGAAGTGCGCGTCGGCCCAGATGTAGGACAGATTGCCCGACGAGCTGTCCTCCACGATCCGCTGCGCGCGCGGCATGGCCTCGCCGAAACGACCGAGGTGCGCCAGCGACTGCGCGGTCATCAACTCGGCCGCGATATCCAGCAGGCCGTCTTCCAGCACCGGCCGCGCGTTGCGCGCGGCGAGCACCTCCGGCCATTGCTTCGTCCGGAAATACAGCGACATGCGCACGAAGTCCGCCACGTCGTCGCTGGGGACCTCGTCGAGAATCGCCGCGGCCTCCTGCCATTCCCCGCCCTCGGCATACGAACAAGCCTGCGCGATCGCGATCTGGTCGCGATCGGCCATCGCCACGCGCAGCCCGTACATGCCGATCTCGACCTGGCACCACAGGGCACGATCGACCAGACCCGCCCGCTGCTGATCGCGGTAGAGGTTGTGCACCGACCGATAGGCCCCGTAGATCACCTCCGAGGTGACCTCACCCGCCATCGCGCGCCCGAGCCACGCATCGCACATGTCCGGGTCGAGGTCGGTGGCGGCCCGAAACGCCGCCGCCGCGTGCTGCTCGTTGCGCACGCCACCCGCGACCAACCCAAGATTCTGAACACCCGTGTAGAACGCGTCCTCGGCCGCTGACACTCGGACTTCCCTTCCGCCGAACTAGCCTGCTCGAACGATAGATTCCGGCGGTCACGCCCCCGACTCGCCGCATTCCCAATGCTGGGAAGTTACGTGTACACGGACGCGCGGGGGATCCGGCCGACGGCCCGCGCCGAACTCCGCCCACCCTTCGGCGCCTGCGCCGGAAGCTCGAGTCGACGGCGACATGCCAATTTTGAACGTGCCGTCAGTTAACGGTATGTTTACTTCGGGGTCGGCGATCATCCCCCTGCGGACGACCCTTCGGCGGCGGCTGGCCAGCCGCGATCCGGTTCCCCCAGCCGCCGCGCAGCAGGTAGCCACCCTCTCCGAAAAATTCTTGCCGCTATTTAGGTGCACACTATTGAACGTTCCGACAGAAGAGGGTACTGTCTGAACACAGATCGCCAGTCCCTCATCCTGACGATCTGAACCCAAAGCAACGGCCGGTGGCACCGGCAGGTCACCGGCCGTTGCGGGGGGATTACTCCCCCGGCTCGGAAACCCGCCTACGGCGATGCGTCTACGTCTACCACTGTCGACACTCCGGCCCGGCCACCCATTCCCGCGATTGGGAATGGGTTTTCTCATGCCATGGCGAAGGCATGCCGATCGGCCACGAAGCCGTCACCCGACAGGCCGCGGCCTCCGCGTCAGCTCACAACACCCGCACGACGACGGCCTCGCTCGGCATACGTGACCACTTCACCGTCGAACCCGTGTAGGGAGCTTCGATGACCATGCCGTTGCCCGCTGCGAGCTGCACGTGCTCGGGCCCTCTCGCACTGAACGACCCGGCGGGGAAGACGAGATCACCGGGCCGCACGTCGTCCGGATGCACGCGGACCCCGCTGTAGATCTGCTCGTAGGTGGTGCGCGGCAATACCACTTCGCCGTTGCTGGCCTGAGCGATCGCGTACTGCGTGAGTCCCGAACAGTCGAAGCCGCCGCCACTCGGCCCGCCCGCGCCTCCCCCGCCCCACACATAGGGCGTGCCGAGCCAGTTGCTGGCGGCCGATACGGCGTTGCCACCCAGTGTCCCGTCCGAGCGCACCCCGCTGTTGCGGCGCAGCCGCGAAGCGGATCTGGACCTGGACCGGGTGCGACGCCGCCGGCGCGGTGAGTTGCCGTGCCTGGCCTGCCGGGTCGGCGGCACGGCGGGCGGCATGATCTGCGCGGCCTGCTGCCGAGCCGCCGCGACGTCGGCGTTGACCTGTTTCGTGGCATTGGAGATGGTGGCCTGCGCCGCGTCGAGCAAGGCGGGTCCACTGAAACGAGTATCGCCTACCGAGGCGATCGCCTGCATTCGCGCTTGGAAATCCGCGATGTGGTTGGTGATGCGGCCACGCCCGTTGACGGTCCCGTCACCGGATTCGCCAACGGCTTTGCGCACGATGCTGTCTTTACCCGCATGCGATTCCGCGACCGCGAGCTGCATCCCCTGCGCTTCGCTGTAACGCAGCGCCACCGCCCCGGTATGGGCACGCAGGTCGGCGGCGAGGCCCTGGGTGACGCTCGCCGCCTGTCCGGCAGGCTGACCATCGCCGTACAGCGCGACCAGCGATCGGAGCACTTGGTCCAAATCGTTTGTCAGTGCCGGCGCCATTCGACCGACTCGCCATCGCTCATCACCGACCGCCTTTCACATTACTTCTGGCTATTGTGTCGCCCGCCCGGATTCGCTCGTATTCCCATTCCTGGGTGGGTAATCGAACTACGCGCGACTTCCCATAATCGGGAAGCCTGGACAATGGGGGTGACTCCTGAGAGGCGGTGGCGAGGGCATGGCTCCAACGGCGACGACAACCGAAGCCGCGAAAGTGGCGACGCTGGCATCCACCCCCTTGGCAAAGGTCGCCACCGAGGTCAAGCACTTCTGGCTGGTTGATCTGCATTGCCCGCCCGGTGCCTCGGAAGGCTTGCGTGCTTTCATCGCCCTGGCCGACACCGCCATTCAAACCGCCGTGGATCTCCTCGGCCGGGGCATGACCACCCCGCCGCCCGAAGTCGCCGACCTGCTCAAGCCCGCCGTCTACGAAACCCTCGGCAAAGGCGCGGCGGACGAGGCATATCGGAAGACCATCGACAAGGTCGAGGCCAGGCAGCTGAAGTTGCTGCAGATGGACGACCAGGTGGTCAAGACCTCCGTCACGGTAGCCGCCGAGCAAGTGCAGGCTTTGCGGTCCATCAAGACCATCGTGGGCGATCTCAACACCAAGCTGAAGGCCGCGGGCACCGCCAAACTGAAACCCGCTCAGGAGCTTCCCCTGCTCAAGGCGGTCGCCGCCGCCGTAGAGGCGGTGTACGACAAGGTCACCGCGATCGCCGACCTCAACGAGACCGTGGCGAACGGTGGCGGAAGCAACAACTCCGGTGGTGGCCAAGCCGGCGGGGGAGGCGGCGCGACCGGTGGCGGTGGCGGTGGCGGTGGCGATATCGCGAGTAGCCTCGCCTCACTGCTTCCCATGCTCGCGATGCTGCCGATGGCGGCGATGCCGCTGGTCCAGCAGATACCGGAGATGATGCAGAAGGCCGAAGAGGACAAGGCGAAGAAGGCGGAGGAGAACCAGAACAACGGCGCTCCCGGGCAACCTGGCCAGACGCCGCCGGGCAACCCGAGCACCCCCGCCGCCGCGCCGCCTCCGGGCGATCCGAACGCCCAACCGGCCGCCCCGCAGCCGGGCGCTCCCAACGCGGCTCCGGCCGCGAATACCGCGCCGCCCAGCGATCAGAGTGCCGCTCCGGCGGTTTCCTCGGCGCCCGGTGTGATCCCGGCTCGGCGGAACAGAGACGGGTCGACGGCCGATCGACCGGGTCGAGAGGCCACGCAGGACGCGGCGCCCGGCGACGAACAGGACCAAGAGTCGAACTCCGTCATCGAGGCGTGACCGTATCGAGCCACTGAGCGGCCCACGCGCAGTCCATTGCGCTTCGTGGACCCGGAATCCAGCGCAGTGTAGCGGGCGCTGATAGTTACGCGGCTGCGCACTACTAGCGTTGCCTCGAGCCGCGCAGCTCGGATCGACGAGTCCTGGAACGGTCCGGCAGGAGCCGTGCGGACGTCCGCGGGCGATCGGAAGTTCTTCTCGCGGCGACTACCACGCGCTGGCCGACGCGGTCCGCTGTCCAGGGTCGGTGCTGCCGATCGACAACCCCCGCTCGCCGCGTCGGCGGTCACCGGTTCGCACGCGCGGGACCGTTCGCGTCCTACGAGGGACTGTCGGCCGGACCGCGTCGCGCGGAGACCGGCCATAGTCGCGGCTGAAGTGCTGACAGGAACTCCGCATCGCGCCGCTCGGCTTCCGCCGTGCCGGGGAAGCGGTGGCGATCCGGGTCACGGCTGAATAGACCACAGCTGCGTGACCCGGATACGCCAGGTCTCCTACCCCCGTGTCACGTTCACGACCGCTCCGGCGGCGCCACCGACGGCGGTGGTGTCGTCGGCGCGACCACGACGCCGGGCGGCGGCCCGCCCGCGACGTCGGGCGCGGTGACCGCCGGGGCCGCGGGCCGCGTGACGCGCTCGGGCTGCACGGCGGTGGACACCGGAGCCGGTGTCGTGACGAATTGGGGATGCAGGGTGATCTGTTCGTGAGCGTAGACGGCGTCACGCAGTGTCTGCCTGCTCGGTTCGTTCGCCAGCAGCAGCACCAACTCGTTGCAGCGGCGCTCGAAGACCATGCCGCGCAACGGGGAAGCCCCGGCGTCGAGCCGCAGTTGCCCGATCTCCACCCGGCCGACGTCGACCCGTTGCCCGAGCATCGAGGCCGCCAGCAGATCGTTGGCGTCGCGCAATTCGTCCCACAGTTCGCGTGGCACGGTCTTCCCGGCCTGCAGTTCGGCGAGGATCTTCTCCCGAACCCGGCGCGACGTGACCGCTTCGCCGGGTGCCGCTCCGGAGCGTCCGACTTGCCCGTGCGCGTCCGCGGCGAGTTCCACACACCGGGATCGCACCTGCGCGTCGGGGACCGACGAGACGTGCTCCAGGCCAGGGATCGAACCGGCCAGACCGAGCCTGTCCGCGGTATCCGGGGTGAACTCGCGCAGGTCGACGTCGTAGGACGGACCGACGAGTCCTTCCATGGCCGCCTCACCGAATCGGGAACGCAGGCCGGGATCGATCGGTCCGGACGATACGAGGGCCGACAATTGCGCGTTCGCCTTCGCGCCCCAGGCCAAGCCGAATTCGGCCAGCACCCGCGCCGGGTCGGTGACGCCCTCCCACGGCGATCCGCCGCCGTCGTCCGCCGTGAGCAATTCGTCCCAGTTCCACGGGGTGGAAACCTCACGAGGCAAGAACAATCCGGCGGGCAGCCAACCACGGCCTTCGTTCGAAGTGATGAAGATGCCCGTCCCGCCAGGACCGCGCATCACCGACACCGCCCAGGCCATACCCACCGGAGAGTCCACGGCGGCGAGCACGCTGCCCAGCAGCGTCCTGGCCAGTACCAGGTCGTCGTTCACCGGGTTGCCCACCATGTACGAGGGTCCGGCCTCCTTGTCCTTCGCCGAGGCGACAGCGGCGGCGAAGGGACTCGAGACCGGTACGGGCATGGGGGGCAGGTCCGAGCGCCCCGTCGCGCCGCTGGGCGGCTGCGTCGAACCACGATCGTCGGCACCGGCATTGAGCGGCGCCACCCCGGCGGGCGGCATGCCGCCCGCCGTCGGCGCTGTCACGCCGGTGTTCGACGGCGCACCCGTGGTGTTTCCGGCCGCGTTCGGCGTGCCGTTGGCGCTCGGCGTGCCGTTGGTGCTCACCGAGTCCGTCGGCGCGGCGACCGGACCAGGCAATCCCGTAGCCGACGGAGACGCCGACGTTCCGTTCGGTGCCGCTGCGTTCGGCCCGCCGGGTGAAGTGCCCAGCGGATTGCTCTGAGTACCATCCGGGCCCACCGAATCGGGCGCCGATGAAACAGGGCCACCGGGCGGCCCGCCGGGCGGCGGCGTGAAAGGCGTCGTCGGACCGCTCGGGCCGAGGGGGTCGGTAGTGGTTCCTACAGGGATCGTGGAGACGGGCTGATCGGTGAGATCCCCCGCCCGCCGGATCTGCATGCCGAAATCCTGGTCGGCTTGTTCGTAGGCGTCCGCGGACGCATCCAAGGAGTCGGCGGTGCGGAAGTGTTCAGCGGCCAGAGCCTGGCCCGCACGCTTCCGGGCGTCGTAGTACTTCTCCAGCGCTTCGTAGACCGGGTATGCGATCTTGCCGTAGGTAGGCAGGAAGTTCGCGAGCCACTCCGTCGGCGGTTCGGCCCACTTCAGGATATCGGCACCGACCCGGCGGTGTTGGTCGCGCAGCTGACGCAAAAACGGAGGGTCGATATCCGTGATGTCCGGCATGTTCGATCAGATCCTTTCACACCACACGCCACCCCATTGTCAACCCTTCCCCCCTATGGGAATTTCGTGGTTGGAGCCGATTCGTCAGGGGTGCGCTGGCAATATGTCGTTGCGACGCTTCCGACGTATCGACGCAGTGGCTGCACTGCGCTCAGTGTCCTGGCCCCGCCGTAATGGTCGGGCGACGAGCCGGACCGCCGGCGGGGGCGGGAGCCGGAGCGACGAACGCCGGGTGCCCCACGATCTGCGCGTGCGCATACACCGCGTCGCGCAGACTCTGGCGTGTCGCGGCCTCCGCCAGCAGGAGCACCAGTTCGTCACACCGCCGCTCGAATACCATGCCGCGCAGAGCGTTCATGTCCGACGTATGCCGTCCGTCGGCTTGCTCGGCGCGCAACTCCCCCAGCGCGACCCTGGACACGTCGGCGCGGCGTGCCAGCATCGTCGCGGTGAGCAGGTCGTTGGCGTCCCGTAACTCTTCCCACCACTCCTGCGGAATCTCGCGCCGCTGCCGCAGCGCGGTGAGGATCCGCTCGCGAACAGCGGGCGCCCCCAGCGCGGCCGCGGAGCCCAGTCCCGCTTTGCGCAGACGAACATGCGCGTCGGAGGCCAGATCCCAGCGCCGGGCGGCGATCTCCGCTTCCGGTGTCGATACGGCCCGCTGCACCAGCGCCGGAGCCCCGACCAGTTCGAGGCGGTCGACGAGACTCGGCCTCGGAGCGCTGAAGTCCATCGCCGACGATGCGGCCACTTCGCCCTCCATCGGCACTTCGCCCAGCTGCCGCCGCAACTCCGTGTCGATTTCTCCCGAAGCCACGACGGCGGTCAGCCGAGCGCCGGACTTTCGCCCCCAGGCGATCGCGAACTCCGCCAGCACACGCGCGGGGTCGGCCACCCCCTCCCATGCGTTCCCTTCGGAGATATCCCACACCCAGGGAGTGGAAAGCTCACGCGGCAGGTACAGCCCGGCCGGAAGCCAGCCGCGTCCCTCGTTGGAGGTGACGAACGCGCTGATTCCGCTCGGATGCCGCATCACCGAGACCGCCCAGCCCAGGCCCAGCACCGCGTCACCACCCGCGGCCAGAACACCGCTCAGCAGCGTACGGGCCAGCACGAGGTCACCGTCCACCCGCTCGCCGAGGACGAATGCCGGAGCGGCCGCCGACGTCATCGCCGCGCCGACCACATCGCGGATCGACTCGTCGCTGTCGTCGCCCTCGCCTCGTGCGGCGTCCGTGCGTTGCTCGGCAGTCCCCGGTGGTGGCGCTTTCACCGAACCACCCGCGCCGGGCGGAGAGCCCGCACCGGACGGGGAGCCCGCACTGGACGGAGAGCCCGCGCCAACCGCCGTGACCCTGGGCGACGCGACCGGACCTCGTGTTTCGGTCGGTGGCGCCGACGGCTTGGACGATGCGGGTGGGGAGCCCGGGTTCGCCTGCGCCGCTGGGGCGGAGACGGCCGGGCCGGATGGATTGACCGGCACGGCCGATGCCGGGGGTGGGGCGAAGGCGGGCGCCATGACGGGCGGAGGAAGGAGGTAAGGCGCGTCAACCGAGGCCACGCCCGGACTCGGCACGGGCACGGAAGAAGCGATGCTCCGCTCGGGCGCGGCACCGGCGTGCGATTCCGACGCCGTGACGGTCGGGGACCGATCATGGTCACCGGGCACGGCCGCCTCGACCGGGGCATCCCGATCCGCACCGTCCGGCGCACTTCCATCCGGCGTCGCCGCACCCTGATGCTCCTCCTGCGGTGCGTCGTCCGGACCGGCGACCACGGGCTCGGTGTCTGTGATCTGCGTACGGGGCGAGCCGCCGGCAGGGGGCAGGCCGACGCGATCGTCGGGCACCGTGCCAGGCACGGCGCCGAAGGGCAGGGTCGTGGTCCCACCAGGTGTGCGCTGGTCGGGGACATAGTTCGTGGACGGCGGAACAACCGAGGTGTCCTCTGGCAGAGCCGAATCGAGATTCGGCTGCTCTACGAGCTCGTCGCCGGGCAGCGGTGGGCCCACCGGATCGGTCGTCGGCTGTTGGTCGACGCCGTTGGGCGACACCGGAACCGGGGCGCCGTCCTGTGGCGGCTTCGGCCCCGGCGGCGGATCGTGGCGCGGGTTGCCGGAATGGTCGGTCGCAGGCCGGTGCTGGGCATGGTCCTCCGGCCCTCCGTGGTTGCCCGGGATCCACGGCCCCGGCCGGCCGAGCGCGTCGGCGATCCGATCCAGACTCGGCAAGTCGTTCGGACCGATCGCGCCCAGCGCGGTCCGGGCGATATCCTCGACGTCCGCCCTGGCGGAGGCGATGATGCCGGGAATCCGGTTGCGGATGGCCTGGGCGTCGAATTCGTCTTCTTCCGCGGCGGCGGCCCGCTTGGTCGCGTTGATTCTCGAAGTGGCCTCGTCGACCACGTCCAAGATCTGGTTGCGGGTCCGGTACACCAGGTCGGAGAAATCACGGAAGGTGTCCGCGGCGGCCTCCAACGCGTCGGCGAACGCCTGCGGATTCATGCTCTGGCGCAGCATGTCTTCCTTGACCGGGTCCAGACCGGCGCTGGCGCGGACCCGTTCGTCGAAGTCGCGGTGCCTGCCTCTGGCCTCGAGCAGGTCCAACGCCGCCGCGCCGTCGCGCGCGCGGCGTTCCAGCGCAGACCAGTCCCCCGGTGCGATCGACGGCCAGTTGTCGCCGACGATCGCGTCCCAGTACGGACTGCTGCGATCCGGTTCCATCAGCCGATCAGATGATTCCCGAGCGGCGCACGGCGGCGCCGCCTGCTCCATCGGCGTCGCCGTGGGCGGTGGACGTCTGCGCGGTGTGCTGTGTGGTCATTTCCACCCGGCGGCCGCTGGCGCGCACCGCGTCCTCGAAAGTGTCTTTGATCCACTGCGTTTTCGCCACCAGTCGGCGATCGAGGTCCGATTCGGGCCGTCGCGGCGCCACGAAGCCATCGACCACCCCGCGGGCCTGTCCACCGGCCGTGATCATCGCCGTCCCCCACTTGTACGCGGAGGCGACCACTTCGTGCGGGGCGTCGGTATCGAGTTTGTCGGTCATGCCGCCTGTCCTGTCTCGCCGTTACGGCGGTCTGCGCTCAGGTGTCGCGTCGGAACTCGGACTCCTCCATGGCGCGGTACGACGCCTCGGTCGGAAGGTCGAACGAGTCGACGGTGTAGGAGCGGGTGCCCTTGTACTCCATCTCGGCCCGCAGACCCACGCGCGACTTCGCGTGCGCCAGCCGCGCGAGTTTGACGATCTGGGACGCCAGCCACTCGTCGCCGTTGTCACGAGCGTCGTCGGTGATGTACAGACCGATGATCTCGCCGTCTCGGTCGCATCCGACGCCCACGGTGTGGTCGGGATTGAACACCTCGTAGGTCATGTTCCGCCAGTCCGGCGCGGCGGCTTCCAGCTCGTCGTCATCCTCGACGTCGAGGTCGTCCATGTGCATGGGGTGCATGTCGGTCATCGGCTGCTCTCCGCGATTCGTTCGCCGGTCAGGGGTTGAGGACGTGGTCGGCCTCGTCGGCCGTGGACTCCAGGCGTGCCGCGAGCACGGACCAGGCGGCGTCCTCGATGCGCATGACTTGGCGCATCTGCCAGAACCGCGCTCCGAGATACAGTTCGCCGGTTCCGTCCGCGGCGACGTCGAGATGATCGGGGCCTTCGGTGGTCGCGTTCAAGGTCACCGCCGTCACCGGCGGGCGGGCGTCGTCCACGTTGACCAGCGTCGCGCCACCGCCCGGGATGAAACTCTGCCGCAGCCGGGAGCTGCTGCCGATCGCGACGTCGGCGCTGTTGGTGGTGATGGTGACCTCGGGATTGAGCAGCAATTGCAGTACCCAGGAGCGGGCCACCTGCGCCGGATGGTCGGCGTTGATCGCGATCGTGAGAGTGGCCGCGAGATCCACCACGAGCACCGAATCCGTCGACGTGACACCCACGACCACCAGCCGCCTGGCGGTGCCGACCGGGTAGGGCAGATCGTCGGCGGCCAGCGACACCACATCCGCGCCGACCCCGCCGCCACTCGCCGGGTGCGCGGAGACGGTTCCGGTGGCGACATCAATCGTGTAGGCGACGATCGTCTCGGTGATGCCGTCGGCCACTCCCGCCAGCCGGACCAGCCCCTCGTCGTGCAGCCACCGCACCGTGTCCGCGACGGTGACCTCGGGGGCGGGCTCGGTCATCCGGCCTGCCCCGGAGCAGTGGCGACCGGCTCGGTCTCCTCGAGGGGATTCTCCATGACGCTCTGGTACTGCCGCGCCGCGTCGGCGGTGCTCTCCCGGATGGCGGCCATGATCTCGGCGACCAGTTCGGGGCAGGTCAGCCGCGCGGCGGTACCAGGCGCGAGGTAGAGAGCGGTCAACCTGCCCATCGCGTCGACCTCCGGGATGACCGCACCGCTCGGCGACGGCCTGCGGGCGCGGATGTTGTCGATCTTCTCCCGCATCTCCGCGATCCGGTGCCGCAGGTCGCGGGCGGCGTCCAAGGCCGCCTGCACGTCCGGGTGGATGGAACTCACGACTCCACCTCGCTGCGCTCACTCATGCGTTACCTCCGGGTTGAGAAGGGGTCTGGTTGCTCGGTGCGGGCGTGGGCGGAGTCACGGTCGGGGCTATGGTCGGCCGTTCACCGATCACCGCTTCGGTGTGCGGTGTGTCGTCCACGTACATCAGGCGATCGGGATGCCACGCCACGATTCGGTTGCGGTCGTTGTTGCCGCCGGCCCCGTTGCCCATTCCCGGCGCCATCGGCATATACGGCATCATCGGTGTACCGCCGCGCGCGGCGGCGGCATTGGCGGCCGACGGCGCGGCGAGGGGTTCGATCACCGAGGTGCGCGGCATGCCCGAACCCAGGCTGGCCGACGCGGTCACCGGCAGGGCGCTGGCCTGGATGGTCGCGGCTTCGACGTCAGGGATGCCGAGACCGGGGCTGCCCGCCGGCATCCCGCTCGGACTGCCCGTACCGAGTCCGCTGGGGATGCCGAGGTCGTCGTAACCGTATTCATCGAGGCCGTAGTCGTCGTAGGCCTCCGACGCATCCGACTGCCCGAGCTGGCTCAACGGCATTCCGGCCGAGGCCATCGCACTCATCAGGGCGGGCAGCATCTGGGTCAACGCGCTGCTGTCGCCGCTGCCGCCGCTCTCACCGGTGCCATCGCCAGTGCCCTCACCCGCACCGACTTTCGAGCCGACCTCGGTGGAATAGCCGGTGATCGTCTCCGCCGAACGGGCGTTCTGCTCGTTGAACTTCGCCAGGGCCGCCTGGATGCCGAGTTCGTTCTTGCTGCGCATCGCCGCGATGAGTTCTTTGCGCGCGGCGATGATCTCCTCCGGCGTCGGATGTTTCGCTTTCGCGGTGCGGAATGCGTCGCTGTAGGTGTCGATGCCGTCAGCCAGCAGCCCGAGACCTCTGCCGAGCTGGTCCAGCCATCCACGGCGTTGACCGAGCTCCGCCGCGGCCGCGGCACCGACCGGTTCCCAGTTCTGCATCGACTTCGCCGCGGAGTTCACTCCGTCGACGGCCGCCAGATGCGGGCCCCCGGCGAACTTGCGCAGCGCGTCCGCGAATCCCTTCGCCGCCCCTGGTCCGGGTCCGGAGTGCAACTGCTGTGCGAAGGTCAGCGGGTCGACGGCGCCGCCCGCGACGGGAAACCGGAGCGCGGGCGGGCGCCGGTGTCCGATCTCCTGCACTTCACCGACCGGATTGTCGACGAGCTCGCTTCCGCCGCCGTTGATCATCCGCGCGCCGAGGTCGTCGGCGGCGGTGTAGTCGGCGGCTGCCGCGCCGATGTTGAACGCGGTGCGCTGGATATCGGTGAGCACACCGGCCATTCCGTTGAGCAACGACGCGGCCTGTGCGTTGAGCTGCGGCACCGCGGCCGCCGAGATCGGGTCAGCCCCCGCGGGCACGACCCATCCGCCGGGCAGCGCCATTCCGGTATCGCGCGCCACCGCGGCGAGTTTCGACGCCGCAGCGACGAGTTCCTGCGGATCCACATTCAGCGCCATCGCGACCTCCTCTCCTCATCTGCCGCCTCCCGCACTTCTCGCGCGATCAGCCCGCCGCGACAACCGGCATTGCCGCGTTCGCGGACTGATCGGCCGAGCCCGGCGTCGCAGAGGGCGCGCCCTTGTCCGCCGGCGCGGTCAGTTCGATGCCCTTCGGGTGCATGAATCCCTCGAACAAGTTGGTTTCCGAGGCGATCTCGGGCATCTTCGGGTCGAATGGCTTCAGCTCGCCCTTGACGATGACCTCCAATGAACCAGTGTCGCTCCCCTCGGGAGGGAACACGACGAGGACCGCCGTTGTGTTCGTCCATGTGGCGACGTCGCCGGTCATCAACTGGAAATCGCCGACGCGGTCGCCGATCTGCTTCTTGTCCGACCACTTCGCCGGTGTCTTCTCGTAGGCCTTCTGCGCGTCGGTGCCGGCGGCGTTGCCGTAGGCCGCGTCGAGCATCTGGGCGACCATAACCGAGACCTTCTGCGGGCGCCCGTTGGGGTGCGTGTAATTCACGCTGCCGTCCGCATCCGGCGTACGGCCGGGGGCCACGGCGGGTTGCGTGGAAGACGCCGTGCTGGCGGGCGCCGCACCGTGCTGCGTCACCGCCGGATGGGTCGCGGCGGCCTGCTGCACGGTCGCGGGCTGCGCCGTGACCGGCGAAGGAACCGGCGGCGGGGCGACCGGAGCGACTTCGTCCTCGAGGCGGCGCGGATCCATCTCCGCGCGACGTTGGTTCATGTTCTGGTCGGCGAGAGCTCGCATCATCATCTGCTGCGCCATCAGCGAGCCTATGTCCATGCCGCCCATCGGCGACGGCGCGGACGCGGGCTGTACGGGGGGTGTGGAAGGCGTCGTCACGCCCGAGGGGTTCCCGAGATCGCCGACGCCGCCGGGCGTCTGGCCGTTGAGCCCGGGAGTATCCACACCCGGGGTGTTCACATCCGGGGTATCCGGAGTGGTCACATCCGGCGTGGTCAGGTCCGAGTCGTCCAGAGCGGGCGGCGTCAGACTGCCGAGATCGCTGTTGTCCGAGCCGGCGGGGAAGGTGCCCGGATTGATGTAGGAGGGGTCGGTCGCGCTCGGCGGATAGTAGGGCGCGGGAGTCAGATCGACCGGGTCCGCCAATCGTTGCTTGAGGTCCTGATTTTCTTCCTTGAGCTGTTTGATCAGGTCCAGCGCTTCCTTGAGTTCTTTGCTCTTGCCATCGATTCCGGCACCGACATTTTCCAGCTCTTTGATGGCATCCTGCATCACGCGCTCCCCCTCCTCCAGCGCGACGGTCAGGTAACCGAGAATGTGGTCACCGAGGCTCTGCCCTTCCCTCGGGTACGCTTGCGCCTCGACATTGATCATATCGACTACCGCATTGACTTCGACCTTGCCTTTGTCCGTCACATCTTCGGCTTCTCTGGTCAGCGGTATCAACTCGGCAGCCGAATCATGGAGCAGATTGAATGCATCCTCGAGCGCTTCGGCGGCGACCACATAGTTCGCGAACTTCGACTGCTCCGAGCCGGTGACCTGTAGAACCGGTGGTTGCGAAGGCGGCTCGGTCTTGACATCCGTACCGAAACTGTCGTAATAGGCCCGCAGCGTGTCCGGCATCTTCCGATAATATGCCTGGAGCTGTTCCGGAAAGTCGAGTCCGGGTGGGATATTCGCCGGATCGGGCATGAAGAGGTCCGTCATCTTCCCCACGGGACAACTCCTCAGTCCGGGCCGTTACCGATGTTGATGACCTTCATGGGACCGGGTCCCTGGGCGTCGTTTCTAAAAATCGAACCCACGCCCGGTATGCTCTCATTGTATTTATACGCGAGGTATGATCCGGTACCTCTCCCCAGAGTGTCACCGACGAACTTCCAATTGCGCGGCGCATTCTGGAACAAGCCGAGATTGTGTGCGAAGTTCTTCGGTATCTTCTCCCGCCATGCGTTCAGGGGGCCGAGCCCGCGCGCCTCTTCCGCCGCGTTCTTGCCGAACTTGCCCAGCGCCAGCCTGCCTGCGGCACCGCCGAGCATAGAGCCAGCAGCACCCACCCCTCCGGCCACAAGTGCGTCACTGAAACTGTCGATGTTGCCATCAACCCATTCGGCGGCGATATTCCCCGCAGCGGCCCCGAGGAGACCACCGAAACCCGGCAGGATCAAGTTGCCGACGATGGGTAGACCGAAACTGAGCGCGGTGCCCCAGAGGCTCATCAGAACACTCCCTCTTCACGATGGTCCGCCGAGGTGCGAACCAGCGCCGATCCGTCATACACAGCGACCGAGCCGGGGATCGATCGGAACGGCACGTACCGCACTGGTGACCAGGCGCCCTTCCGGCCGGCCAATCGGCCCCTCACGTCGCGCACCTCGTCCGCTTCGCGCACCTTCACGATCAGTCCGCCTTCCGGCCGAAGCCTCGGATGACGAGCCGCCATACCGGGGATCGGCAAACAAACCATGTCGCCGTCTCAGGCCACGGCGCGCTCCCGTCGGCGTGCATGGATTTCGTTTCCGACTCAACTCATTGTCTGCGATTCCCACCAGTGGGGAGAACCGTGCGGGAAACCGCAGAGGCGATACGTGCGCCGACGCACACTGACGTGCCCGAATAGCCTCGACGCCTGAAACTTCGAGGCCGTTTCGCGACTGTACGCGTTACCTGTCGCGAGGCGGCGCCCCCCTATTCCCGCCGCCGGGGATACAACAGGCGAGAAGGCGGGAGAAGCCGAGCTAGGCTGCTGCGGAGACGCTACTCGACGAGTCTCGACCGAGAGCCTCTTGGCGCCCGCGCGCCAAGTGGGGCAGGTGACATGAGGCCAGCGGATCGACGGAGGTCGCCATACCGATGTCACAGATCGACAAAGCCTCTCGCGCCACCGCTGTAGCCAAAGACCGAGCCGATCGGCACAGCTCGGTCGGCGTAGATCCTCCCATCGGAGCCGCATATAGCGCCCGACCTCCTCTGGGGTACTGATGGCGCCGACGAAACGGCACCCGACGGAGCCGGACTCCGACGAAACGGAGGACGTGCGCGACGGCCGGGCCACCGCCACCACGTCCGCGCCGCGCCGTCCGGCAAAGTCGGCGGGACGGGGCAGTCCGGCTCCGATACCGCCGCCGCAGGCCGGTGCGCCCGCGACGGCCGCGCCCGCCACCACGGCGCAACCGCGCGGCCAGTCACCGGCAGTCACCGAAACGCCCGCCACCACGGCGGGATCGGTGGCCGCGCCACGCTCGGACGGGCTCGGCATGGCCGGTTCGTCACTTCCGATGGCAGGGCCGGCCATGGGGGCGCTGGCCGCGATCGCCGCCCACTACGGCGACGGTGCGCCGACGGCGTCGACGGGACAGCAGTACGCGCCGCCGGACGTCTCTGCCGCGCGGCCGAGCGGTCCCGTGGCGTGGGATGGGGCGCTGGCCGAGCACTACGCGACGGGTAACCAGAACCGAGCACGTCACGGTGATTCGACGCAATCGATGAACGCCGAACTCGAGCGCATCCTCGGTGGCGCGGTCGACAGCACCACCCAGGGGCGGGCCGCCATCGGCGCGATCATCGCCGAGGTGAACACGGCTCTGACCGCACTCGGCACCATCCAGGACACCACGGCGAGCAGGCAACTGGTGATCTCGACGCTGGACAGCGCCTTGCAGCGCGCGGGAAACGTCCTCGGGCAGGGCCAGGCGGCCGCTGTCCTCACCGCCGATCGTGTCGCCGCCTTGGCCGATCGCTATCTGCGGGAAACGCGCCCGGCCCGGCCCCCGCGCCGGCGTCGGGCGGCACCCTCGAATACGCACGGCCCCAGCGGCGGTCCGCCGCGCACACGGCCCTCCGGGCAGCAGGGTCAATGGATCAGCGAGGCCCTCCAGGTGCTGCGCCAGCACGGTTATGACACACGCCAGATCGACCCGGCCGACATCGCGGCGATCATCCAGCACGAGTCCGGCGGCAATCCGAACGCGATCAATCTGTGGGACAGCAACGCCGCGGCGGGCATTCCGTCCAAAGGCCTGATGCAGACCATTGATCCGACGTTCAACGCCTATTCCGTTCCGGGACACCGCGATATCTGGAATCCGGTGGACAACATCGTCGCCGGTGTGCGGTATGCCATCGACCGTTACGGCTCGGTGAGCAATGTGCCGGGGATCGTGCAAATGCGCGGCGGCGGATCGTACGTGGGGTATTGAGACCGGCCGAGCCCACATCGACCGGTTGCGTGCACCCCCGGGACGGCCGGTCCGCGGATCACCGATCCGCCCCACCCATCGGTCATTTGTTCAATTTCTCTGCGCCACTGCGGTATTCACAATCACCCGTTCTTTTTCACACGCTCAACACGCGACGCCGAACAATGTCCGAAAGATGAACAGAAGGTTGCGCGATTGGGTTGCCGTGCAACATAAGTTGCGTCATGCTGAGGTTCATGGTTGCGTGTTGCTTGCGGAGGCGGTCGGCACGCTCGGAACGCTCGGCACGCTCGCCGGACGAGGCGGAGCGCGCATCCGGCGACGGGGAGGGTTGCTGTCGGGCTGCCGTGGTGGCGCTGAGGCGCACCCGCCTCGGCGACCGATCGCTCCGGCGCAGGGTCGCATGGGTGTGTTCGATCGTCTGCGCGCTGTTCGTCTTCCCCGGCTTGCTCGGTGCGGTGGCGTCCGCGCAGAGCATGGCCGCCTCGGCGGGCGGCTCCCAGATCGACGGTCTGAGCTGGATGAATATCCGCGACTCGTCGGGCGTGCTGCTGTCCAGCTACACCTTCGCCACCGATCGCGGCGGGCCGCTGAATCCGGGCGCCACGATCCTGTGGGCGATTCTCGGATTGCAATTCATCGGCTACATGTCCATCGTGACGTCGGCCATCTGGCTGATCGGCTATGCGTTGAGCTTCCGCTGGCTGGATTGGCTCGCCGCGGCGCTGCGTGGCGTCGCGGATGGACTGACCGGTCAGATCGCGACGCCTCTCGTGCTGGTGACCGCGGCGACGATCGGCGCGTTCTGCGTCGGGTGGTTCCTCGTGCGCGGCTACCACGCGAAGGCGATGGTGCAGGTCGTCACCATGGTGGCGGTAGCCGTGCTCGGACCGTTGTACTTGGCGCAGCCCCTGTCGGAGGTGTTGTCCTCGAACGGATTACTGGCACAGGGCCGGAATGTGGGTATCGCGGTGGCCGCCGGGCTGCACGGGAATGCGAACCCGGATCCGTCCCTGCTGATCGCGTCCATGCAAGAGGACCTGGCAGACAATTTCGCCCGGCGCCCGGTGCAGGTGTGGAACTTCGGGCACGTGGTGGACGACCGGCCGTCCTGCGGCGCCGTATGGTCTGCGGGGATGCGCGCCGGTGACGAGAATCGGGTGAAGAGCGGCATGAGGATGTGCGGCGACGGAGTCGCGCACGCCAAAGCCTCCGACCCGACCATGGGTCAGGTCGGCACCGGCTTTCTGTTGCTGCTGTGCGGCGGGGTCCTGCTGGCATTCGCGGTGTACCTGGCCGTCAAAGTCATGAAGGCGGCTATGGACGCCATCTACCACTGCTTCATGTCCATCTTCGGGTTCGCCGCCGGAGGTTTCGTGTACGGGCCGACTCAGACGTTCTTGGTGCGCAATGTCGTCGACGGGTTTCTCGCGGCGGCCCGGATGGCGGCGTTCACCCTCTTTCTCGGCGTCTATCTGTTGTTCCTGAACAACCTCTTCCAGCAGGCCCGCGGTCAGGTGATGGCGGTGATCATCATCGCAGGAGCCGTCGAGGCCATCGCGATCTCACAGCTGCGCAGACTCGATCTCAGTCTCAGCAGAGGTAACGACTGGGTGGCGAACCGATTCGCTTCGGCGATCCAAGGCCCGTCGCGCCCGGGCGGTGGAGGTGGCGGAGGGACTGCCCTCGGCATGGGAGCGGCGCTGGCCGGGGGTTCGCTGCGCGGCGGCCTGCTGGCCGGGATGTCCACGCTGAACACCATCAACGCGTCGCCGGTGACCGCGTGGCTCCTCGGAGCCACGGCGAGCCCGCTGAACCCGCTGTCGCGCCGGAAGAAACAGGTCGATCTGAACACCATCGCCGTCTCGCCGATGCAGCGGCAGATGCACGAGTACAACCACGGCGCTCGCGGTAACTGGCGGTTCAAGGCCGCCGGCCGGTTGGACGGCATCGACGGTGGCATCAGGGCAGCTCTCGGTGTCGCCAATGTCCTCAACGGCCTGGGCGACAGCAAGGTGCCGGACGCGCAGCTCGGTCCGATCCTGCTGGCGATGGGCGCCACCCATTCGCAGGTGGTGGACGCTCAGCGTGCGGCGGCGGTCCAGAAGGCCAGTATGAAGGACTACAACCCACTCGGCTTCGCGCCGCTGCAGAAGGCGATCGCCGCCGGGTACGCGGTGGAGAACCATCAGAACGCGGGCCGCGCGCTGCCCGCCTTCGCGGCGCAGGCCGTGGTCGCGGCCGACAATTTCGTGCGGCACTCCACCGCGCCGATGAACCACGTACCGGACGATCACCCGTTCGTGCGGCGGGTCATGACCATCATGGCCGCACCGGACCATGAACATCAGCTCAGAACCATCACCCCGGACGAGTGGCGCGCCGCCGGGCGCGACGTCCGCCAGCACATCGGACGGCGACTGGCGCTGGAGCACCAGGCCGCGGCCACGAACTACTACCACAACCAGAACGACGCGAATGTCCTGCGAACGCTGATGCTGTCGACCCGTCGGCTCGCGAACTTCAACAGCTTCGATCCGAACGGTGGGCCCAACCCATGGTCTTCCTAGACGAGCGTGTGGGCAGCCCGACATTATTGGCCGATCAGTGGTGTGAGAGCCGACCTCGGGGGCAATATCGAACGAATGAATCGGCAGTCGGCCTCCGCCGTCATCGGATAGGGCAGCAGTGGCCAGCGAGGCACCCCGCACGTTCCCGGAATTACGAGCGATATTGCAGCGGCGATTACCCGGACTCGCCGACGGGCAGCAGCGCATCGCCCGTCTGGTACTCGATGATCCGGAAGGCACCGCGTTCCGCAGTATCGGCGCGAGCGCGGATCTGGCCGGAGTGCATCGGTCGTCCCTGGTGCGGTTCGCCACCATGCTCGGCCTGTCGGGATATCCGGAACTGGTGGAGCTGTGTCGCGACCAGCTCGCCGCCGAGGCCCACCTCGTGCGCAAGCGAGCTGCCGAACCATCCTCGCGCGAACAATTCCTCAACGCCGTGCTAGAGCGGGACACGGCCAGCATGGCACGAGCGTTCGACCGGATCGACCGGGAGGACTGGGACCGCGCGGTGCGCGCGGTGGCCGAAGCCGAGACGGTGCATGTGGTGGGGCTGCGGGTCTCACTGTCGGTCGCCTATCAGCTGACTTATCTATTACGCGCTATCCGGCCGCGCGTCAGGCAGATCAGGGCGGTCGCCGGACTTCTCGTCGACGAGCTGCGGGGTATCGGTGCGCAAGACACCCTGATCGCCGTATCATCCATCGGTACGCGCGCGACACCGTGCAGGCTGCCGAATGGGCGCGACGACGTGGCGCGACGACCATCGCGCTCACCGATGGGCCGTCGTCTCCGCTGGCCCGCATCGCGGATGTGGCGTTCTACGCCGAGACCGGCAGCGTCACGGACTTGCCTTCGCTGACCGCGCTCACCTCGGTAGCCCAAGCGCTCGCGTTCGACGTCAAGCGCCAGCTGGGACCCGATCAGCACGCGGACCTGACTCCGGATGAGCAGTTACTGGAGGAGTTCGCCGTGTACGAAGATCATCGCGCGCGAGGTATCCGGCCGTAGTCCGGACCGTCTCCCCACGCCGAGTGGTAGCAGGCGCACGGTCAGGCCCACCGCGCGGCGGCGAAATTGCTGGGCAGGCGCCGGTACTGGACGTGACCGCCGGTTCTCGGGGCCTCGACGCACATGCCGTTGCCGATGTACATGATGACGTGGCCGGGGTTGTTCGCTCCTTTGAACGAACTCGCCGGGAAGATCAGATCGCCGGGCTTGATGTCATTCGGATGCACCTTCGGCAGCTGCCGGTATTGATCGGCGGCGACTCGTGGGATACGGACACCTGCCGCCGCGGCGGCGTATTGCATCAAACCCGAGCAGTCGAACGCGTTCGGCCCTTCCGCCCCCCAGACATAAGGGTCTCCGAGCTGGGCGAGGGCCACTTGGATCGCTTTGGCGGCGGCCGTGCTGGTGCCTGTCTCCACTTTCCGCGCCGGTGGCGTGTAGTTCTTGCCCGCGATGTTGTACAGATACTGCGCGGTCAACCTGTTGATCGCACCCGCGATATCACTCGATTTGGCCTGACCACCCGAAACGATCGAATGCGCCTTGCGCAGCGCCGCGGTCAAGATCTGGTGCACTCTCCGCTGCCCGGCCTTGGTATACGCCTGCGGACCCAACTCCGCCAACGCCACGTTCACCTCGCGCACCAAACCTAGGATCGCCTTCTTGTCGACCTTGTTCGATCCCGCGAGCCCTCGCATGTACGACACCAACTGGTTGTCCACATTGTTGAACGCCGTCGCCGCGTTGCGCTGGTACAACTGCCTGATCCGGATCGACTGTGCCCCCGCACCCTTACCCGAGGACACTCCCGCCTGCTGTCGCAACTCCCGCACCTGCGGATCCGACGGATCTGCCTCGCCGTAGACTCCCTCGAGCTTCCGCAACACTTCCAGTGCCCGGGCCGCCTCCGGCGACATACCACCACCCCCATCGGCAACCGCGCTCCCGCCGTCACCGGCGACCGGTGCGGCGGAACCACCTCCTCCCCCGCCGCCACCACCCAAACCCGCCAGTGCCGAAGCGATCATCGGCAGCATCGCCATCGCCATCGTCCCGGTCATCGCCGCGACAGGCAACAAACCCGCCACCAGTTCCGGATCCACCGGCGGCGCCAACGGCTCCGGCTGCCCGGCTCCCACACCCGGCGCACCTTCGACCCGCGGAGCAACCACGCCACCCGGCTCACCGGGCACCACCTCACCCGGCCGACCCGGCACGGGCTGTCCCGGGACACCCTGCGGCGCTGCCGGGCCCCCGGCACCCGGCGGACTCACCGCACCGGGCTGGCCCGGCGGCCCCGCGACACCCGGCTGACCAGACGGCCCTTGGGGGCCCGGCTGCGCCTGTCCCACCGCGGGCCCACCCGGCTGACCCGGCCCAGGCACACCCGGCTGACCAGGCCCAGGCACACCCGGCTGACCAGGCATCCCGGTCCCGGCACGAGGACGCGATCCCCCGGGACGCTCGGACCACGGCGTCGCCGGAGGCGAAGGCGCCTCAGTGCCTTCACCTGTCTCGATCTGAGGCTCTACATCGGTAGGTGGCATCGCGTACCCCTCACATCCCGCCGCCCAGCACCCGCTTCACCCGCACGTCACTCGTGTCGGGGACCACCGACTTCGTAAGGCCCCCGGTCGCCGGATCGGCGGTGACGAGTTCGGTGGCGCTGACGGCGATTCCCACTCGAGTCGGTGCGCTGTTGCGGTAATTCCAGAAGATCAGGTCGCCCGGTGATACCGCGGACGGGTCCACACGCTGCCCGCAGGGAGCCTGCGCGCGAATGCTGTTCGGCAGCACGACCACACTCGCACCGGAGCCGTCGAGGCGTCCGCAGGGCTGCCGCGGCGACCCACTCGGTCGCGGCGCGGCTTCCACTGGGGGCTGCGCCGCAGGTACCGGGACGAGTTCACAACGACCGGTCGACTGCGCCACCGAGGCACGGTAGATCACCGATCGGGTGAAGTCCGCCGCGCCGCCGTAGCCCTCGGCGCCGCTCTGGGTTCCGCTCGCCGTCGATGCCACCTGGGCGAGGGCGATCTCCCGCGCACACGCGGCGCCGATGCCGGAACTGCCCGTGAGCAACGGCGGATCCTGGAGCGGCGCGTCTTTCAGCGCGGTCGCGCACGCACGCTGCCAGTCGGACGCGCTGGTGTCATCCGGCGCGATGGTCAGGTCCGCATACGGATTCGTGGTCGGAGCGGTGGTCACGCCGGCGGAAGGCGTGCTCCGTGAAGTCGAGCGCGCCGCTGCCGAGGCGCGACTCGGGGTCACGGTCAGGGAGGGGTCCGGCCCCACCACACTGTCGCACTGGTATTGCAGGTCCGAGGCGATCGCCGAGGTAACCCCACCACCCCCCACGAGCACGATGAGCACGATGATCGCGAACAGACCGGTCGTTACCCCCAGCACCACCCATACCCATAATGGCAGCAGGGCGAGCGTCAAAAGACGACCGATCATCAAGTGCCTTTCTCTTGAGTCCGGCCCGCTGCCCCGCGCCGGGAGCCTTGGTGCTCACGGGCGGCGGTACCGATTTCTGACCTCTTCCAGCAAATTCAGCGGGATGGGCTCATCGCCCTCGGTTGGATGCCCGGCGTTAGGCCGCTCGAATGGACGGTTGACTCTATCCGGTGGCGGAAGCGTGTTGAAACCTGTAGGCGCCCTTCCTGCTTGCGCATGACTTGTATCGGTTGCCCTATCGATCTCGCCCCGCAGCACGCGGATCGAATTGAAATTGGACGGATCTCTGGCCACCAGATTGGTTGCCGCCTGAATCCGCAGCGCATGCTCGTTCGTGACCCAGTTACTCAACCGGTTCGCGTCGTACGAGGTCAGCGTGTTGAGGTCGACCCCGTAATGCATCTCCTTTCCTTCCTCAACTTCTTCCCCTTCCGAGCGCTTCCGCAGGCTGTCGAGGAATGTCTTGTTAGGGCCTCCTCGAATGTAGGACCTACCCAGATGCTCCAAATGATCTTCGAGGTCGACACCGCCGGGGAAATCACCTCTGAACCGATCGACAGCAGCCTCCAGACCGTGGAATCTGGCCATCGCCATTCTCGGGTTGACACGGAGGTCTCGCTCGAAATGTTTGTGGGCGGCGAGGACGCGGCCCAGATGCGTCGAGGCGAGCGGCTCCGCGTCCGTGTGCTCTCTGATGTCCTTCAAAACCGTGTTGAGCTGCGCTGCTTCCTCTCTGGTGTAACCGGCCATATAAAGGGCGTAAGGCACTGCGGCCACCGAGCTCTCGGCTGCCACGTTCTCCGCGGCGAAGGCGCCTTCTCTCATGTAATTCCGACGGACAGTCACCCTGGATCGTTGGATACCGGCCCGGGCCGCGTCCACCGCGAAAACGCGGTCGAACTGGGGACCGTGTGCGGCCGCTCGCAGGTCCGCAGTCGCCATGCCCCTCGCCTTGTTCCTCTTCTCTACTTGGTCCAGCCAAGCCCAAGGACTCATGGGGAAGTTGCGGCCCCCGGCCATCCATGCCGTGAGCGGCGAGCTGTTGATGGTGGAAGCCGCGGCGAAGAGGCCGAGCCCGGACATCGAATTGTTCGCACCGGAGTTGCCCATTCCCAAGGCGGTGCCACCGCCCGAGCCCCCCGGCGAACCGGGATTCTGTATCGCAGACGCGAATCGGTTGGCGAGCCAATCGTTGCCGCTGTCGATACTGGCGCTGAGGCGCCGCAACTGCACGATAGCGACGATCTCGACGATCGCCCCGATGACGAAGACCGCCATGACCTGGCCGCGCGCCTGCTGGAACAGACTGCCCATGAACAGCTGGTACAGGCCCAGGAAAATGACGAAAGCGGCCATCTTCCCCGCCGCGACGAAGCCGTGTACCACGCACCGGACGGTGAACGTCTGAGTCGGGCCGTAGATGAACCCGCCCGCAGCGAATCCGAAAATTGTCATGAAGCCGTAGTAAATAGTGTCGAGTGCCGCCCAGATGATTTTGAATGACAGGTACACCCCGAACAGCAGAAGAACGAGCGCGCACAGCAACAGGAGCAATCCGGCGCCGATCTGGCCTATACTCGGATTGTCGGCCGCGGCGTAGGCGACGCTGTCCCCGCAGGCTTTCAGCCCTCTTTTGACCTGGTCTTCGTCACCGGCCATGACGCCGGCCGACCACGCTGCCTTGCAGCCCGGCCGATCGTCCACGATGTGCCCGAAATTCCACACCTGCAATGGCTTCCGGATGAAATCGTCCGCCATCCCGGTCGGCATCGCAGCAACCAGCTGATTCGGATTCGGATTGCTGTTGCCGTTCAAGCCGGCAGCCACCGATAGTCCCAGGTCACGCCCCTGCACCAACAGGCCGTCGGAGGACAGGGCCTCGGCCAGCGGCTCGGCGAGGAACAACGGTCCCACAATCGCCACGCCCACCATCGTCACGATCTGCATCGTGCCCTTGGCGTAATAACCGCGCACGTAGAACAGACCCACGAATACTCCACCGACGGACACGGCCGTCACCAGCATGATCGGTGTCGCGATCTGCGCGGTGAAAGTCTCGGCCACCCCGTGTAGCGGCGCAGCGAACATGTTAAGCCAGCTGAAACTCAATGTGCTGTTCGGCATCCAGACCCCGGCCGTCCCGATGCTCAGAAACAGAGTGAACACGAAAAGAATCGCGAAGGCGACCATGGCGGTATCGGGACTCAGCACTCCACCGCGATCGGTCACGAACAGGTATTGCGAGACTTCGATTCCCGACGAGTCCTTCACCTGCATCCAGCTCAGCGCGCTATTGGGCGCCGCCCGTGAGGCCACGCCGGTCTGCGCGGTGGACACCGCACCGCCGAGCCCGGGGAATACGAACAGCACGAGCAGAGCCATGAGGACCGACGCCGTCCAGCGCCTGCGGCGCGTGGCGGCGATCCAGGCACGACCTCGCCGGAACACCACTTGTGGCCGCCATCGGTCCGTATCCCAGTACTGCGGTTCCCACGGCATCCCGAATAAGGGCTGATCCGATGTGATCCGCCGCCCACTAGCGGATTTCATGGCCGTACCGATCTTTCCGAAAGCGCGGTGCGGGAACCGGCGACGGCGGTCGGCGTGCTGGTGATCGCCGCGGCGCGGTCCGGCCGCGCCGGGCCGAGGACCTTGCCACGGCCGATCCGGTTCAGCGCGTCGCGCATGAACATCTCACCGCGGCGTTCCTCTGGGACCTGGCGGCCGGGCCCGACCGGAGGCGAGGTCTCCTCGCGCAGGATCTGCAACAGGAAGGGTGCCTCGTCCAGATCGACGCCGAGCCACTCCAAACTGTTGCGCGCCAGCGTCTCGTCGCGCTGCCGGAAGATGAACCGGTTCGGGATGAGATTGTGGGCCGCGCCTTGGAAGTCGGTGGCCGGATCGTGCGAGGCCAGGCCGATCGCCGCCAAGTGCTTGCGGCCGTCACGGCTGAAATCGGAGGTGACCGCGGAGCCGACCTGGGTCTGCGTGAAGTGGTGCGCCTCGTCGCCCACGAGCAGGCCGAACCTGCCGTTGTCGGTGAGGAACGCCTCTCGCGCCGCCACGCCGACCAGTTCGTACAGCGCGGTGCCGAGCCGTTTGGTCAACGGCAGACGGTTGTACAGGTGCGGAGTGGTGAGCTCCTCGGCCGTCGGCAACTGCAGGTTGTGGCTGCGCACAACGGTCGCGGCGGCGTCGAGTCGCAGAGGTCGCAGCTTGGGGTCGAACAGGACCGGCACGCGCTCGACCACAGTGCCCAGCCGCGCCGCCAGATCGGCGTACTCCTCGCCCTGCCCCGGGTGCTCACGCAACCGGCGCACGACGTGAAAAAGATCCAGCAGGCTGCGAATCCCGTACTCGGCGATGCCTCGCGGAGTCAGCAGATTGCTCGCCGCCGCGCCCGCGCCCGAGGTGGGCGAGAGATCGAGCAGCGGAAGGATCGAGTCCAGCGCGCGTTCCCCCGCGATGCGCGGGTCGAACAAGCGCAGCGGGTCCAGCGACACCGTGGGATTGGCCAGATCGATGATGACCGCGTCATGATCGACCGCGCGAAATGCTCCCATTCGCCGACCTGGCTTCGGTCGATGGCGAGGAACTGGCCGCCCATGTCATGGACGAGCACCGCCATCAATTTGAGGAAATACGATTTGCCCGAACCGAGTTCGCCGGTCACCGCGAACGAGGCGGACAGGTCGTGCAGCGCGGCTTCCATGATGCCGAAATGGATCGGCTCGAAATGGCCCGACAGCAGGTTGACCCCGATCACCGGACCGCTGTCGTCACCGATCTGGCTGGTGGTGAACGGCACGAAACCGGCCCACATATCCGAGGGGACGATGTGCGCGTAGTCGTCGTAGGCGCGCCGCGGCGGGCTGCCGGGAATCAGCATCGACCACAGGTCGACCTGCGCGCCCACCGGAGCGGTCATCTCGACCTGGAACCGCTTGTAGCGGCGCTTGAGCGTGTTGACCGCGTCCATGGTGGCGTCCCTGGATGGCCCGCCGATGGCGATGACGGTGGTGAACGACACCTCCGATTCACCGCCGTTGACCTCGAAATGGTTGTTGTACTCGCCGAGCATCCGCGCCTTGGAGGCCAGCGTGTTCTGTGCGAAGGAGACCTCCTGGTCGCGCTGGTCCATCTGCTCGCCGAGCCGCCGCAGGCTCAATTCGTTGTTCTTGAGCACCTGGTCGGCGGGCTTGGTGGAAATGCGCATGCCCCAGTCGACGGTGACGTCACCGAGGCCCTCGAGCACGTTCAAGAACTCGCTGCCGCCGGGAAAAGTCATGCCCGCGTACGGAAACGAGTGTGGCGTCAGCATCGCTTGATAGGACGGCAGGTACTCGAAATCCGGCTGCACGACCTTGATCACCGGCACGAACGACGGCCGGATGCGCCGATTGCTGTCGGCCTGCGCGCCCTCGTCGAGCGCGGCGGAGCGGAACACGGCGGCTGTGGCGTCGTCGAGCGCGCCCGCCCTGGTCGGAGCCACCGGGTCACTGGCCGCGCCACGGGAAAGGTAGTGCTCCCACAGCCACTGGAACAGGGCGGCGGGGACGGGGACGGGATCGAAGTCGCTGCCGACTCTGGACAGGATCTCGTTGGCTTTCTCGTCGTACTCGTCCAGCTCGGCGCGCGAGATGGCGGTCGCGTCGATCGTGGCGGTACTGCCGCGCCACACGCGCGACAACGACGAGATACTGGAGTTGCTGGCGCCCACCGGGATCGACAGCAGGAAGATGCGGGTCTGCGGCATGATCGCGCGCACCCGCTCGTAAGAGGCGACCACCTCGTCGGCGTAGTCCTCGCACTCGTCCAGGTCGACGCCCTCGACCATCTTGGTGAGCACGTCGAGCGTGTTCAGCTGGGCTTGGATGCCCAGCAGCAGCGAACCGTTGGGCAGGTTGTTGATCAGCGCGTGGTGGGCCAGCTTCACGTCGTGCTTGTCGGTGGCCTTGCGCAGTCCGTAGCCGAGCGGATTGATGAAGTAGGTCGCGGTGACCAGCCCCGAATGCGTGAATTGCAGGTTGCCGCGAATCGCCGCGGTGGGCTGAAGATCTCGTCCGAATGCCATCAGGGACGTCCTCCGGATGCCGTGCCGTTGCCGTTGCTGTCGCCGCTGCCGTTCAATCGTCGCCACAAGTCGGTGGCCTTGCCTCCCGCACCGGCCCCCTCGAGCAGCCGCAGCTCACCCTTCGGTCCGGTGGCTGCTACCGGGTCGGTACGGTCGGGTAGCAGGAGCACCACGGTCTCCTCGATGAACATGGTGTGGCGCACCGAATCACTGTTGATCGGCATGCCCGAGGCCGACACCGGCTTGCGGTAGACGATGAGTCTGCCCAGCCACAAGGCGCGCGAGGTCATCCGCACGCCGGTGTACGGAACGAGGCCGATCACGAAAACCGCCAGAATGGTCATCGCCAGACCCGCGATGAAGGTGACGGCCGGGTTCACCGGAAAAGTCATGGCGCACACCGACGTCACCGACATCGTTCCCACGGCGGCGGCGACCTGGGGCAAAGTGTAGGGGCCGAACGGGAGCTTCTGCCCGTTCTGTGCCTTGCCGATCATCGTGGGCACACGTTTGATCGGCGTGAATACCTTGATCACCTGGGTCATCGATAGCCACCGATAGGATGATCGGGAACGATGAGGTTGGCGTCCGTTCGCGCGTAATTGATGGTCGTCGGCAGAATCCAGATCACCACCCCGGCCAACAACCCCGAACCGAAGACGACGATGATCCGCGCCGGAGACAGCCTCGATTTCGCTGCCTCGGAAATCACCACGCCGATCGTGACGATGGCGATGATGATCATTCCACCCCATCGGACAAAGATCAGGAAACCATAGAGGATGTTGCTCAGATTACCCATCGGGGTGCCTCTCTGATCAATTCTGCGTCGCCGGCGGTATCTGCACCGACGACGATGGGGAGGTGGTGGAAGTGGGCGGCGCTCCGCCGCGCGAATCCTGACCGACGACCACCGCCAGCGGGCTCGACAGCGCGGGAATCGGATCTATGGACACCACCTGCCACTGGCCCGCATTGCGGATCATCGTCAGCGGGTAAGCCAGGGTCGGGGCCGCACCGGTGTCCGCTTTGGGATTGACGGTGGCGAGCACTTGTGCCTTGGCACCACCGGAGCCACAGCTGGAATCATCCGAGGTGAGCGAGGTCAGCTCGACGGCGGTGTACGGAGGAGGTTTCAGGGCGGTCAGCCCGGCATCGGGTGTGGTGTAGCGCGCCACGTCGCCGGTGCCCGCCAGCATCGCGCCCAAGAAACCCGAGGCGACCTGGGCGAGTGGCGTATCCGTCGCGCAGGGTGCGCCATAGGCCAGTTTGAGGTCGACGCCCTTTCCTGGGGGCTGGACCACCGCGGGCACCGACAGCGCGCGTAACCGTCCGTCGGACACCGACACCGCGACGCGGTAGAACTGCCGATGCTCCGGCCCGGTGGCGGCGCCGGTCTTGCCGACTCGCACCGATACCGTCACCGACCACACATCCAGCCCGCCCGCCGAAACCGTGCGCGAGACATAGACGACCGACGGGTCGGAGACTTGCCGCGCGGAGGAAGGCAACGCGATCTGCTGGTTGGAACCGACGAATTCGCCGATTCGATCCTGTTGTCCCGCGACGGCGGTGAGGTAGGTGACGACAAATTGTTCGGCGAAAGAACCGGCCAATTGCGCACGTCCGACGAGCATCGTGGTCGAATCGTCCGACGGCGCGGGCGGACCGGACTCGAATACACTGAGAATCGCGTGGCCGCCGCCCAGCACAGCGAGCACGGCGAGCACGGCGACCACTATGTTGTCGCGACGGCGGCGGGCGGCCATCCGGCGAAGCAGCGCCTCACCCGAATCCGGCGACCCTCGACCCACTGTCCTCACTCCCGAAATGGTAGAGAGCACAGTCCTTACTTAACCGGTCAGTAGTTCCCACTCATGGGAATCGAACGTCAGCAGGCCGGGCTGCTCTTCATCCTGCCCGCGAGCCAATGCCGTAATTGTTCGTCGTAGCCGATCGGCGCGCTGCGCTGCCGCGACTCCAGGACCTGACGTTGGGTTTCCAGCAGCGGAACGTCATCGGCGACGCGAACCAGCTGCGCGATGGCCAGCTGCCTGCTCGAGTAACCGGGATAGGGGTAGAGCAGCAAGGACGTCGGCGTGTAACCGCCACCGTAGTTGAGCACTCGCAACGTCACACCGGCGCTGTCGCCCGACCGCAGCCGTTCGCCGAGCTCCGTCAGCCGGGAACGGTCGTCGGGATGGAAGACGTCGACAGGCCGGAAGAGATAGTCCCACCGAACCCACGGCGCCGGATCGGTGAGCCAGTGCGAGATGCTGGTGTGCTCGAGCTGCACCACAGCCAGATGGGTACCCGCCCGGCGATGCGCTTCCCGCAACCCGATTCGTTCCAAGGTCGGCCACGCCGACGGCGCGTTCTCCGACGTCACATCCTCGATCAGCCACCAAGCGCCGCGCGTGCGCTCGTCGTCCCGGGCGCGAATGGTGATCCGCCACTGGGCGGGGCGGCCGAATCCGTGTACCACGGTGGTGTCGAACTGCATCCGACCGCCGGGCTTGGGGTCATAGAGCAGATCGAGAACCTCGGCGTGCCGGTCGAAGCTCGAGACCCGATGGAACAGCTCCGCGATCGACATCCTCGGGACGTACTGTTCCACGCTGCTGCCGGACAGTCGCGTGATGCCGCTCGGCTGCTGGATGGTCTGACTGCCCAGATCCCAGATGGCGCCCACCGCCGGACGCGACACGGGCACCCGCTCGGACGCCGGACCGAGCCACAACCGCATCGCGTGCACGTCGCCCGCCGGGCCGAAGATCGGGCGGATGAGCAGTTGATGTTTCCCCGCGCGCGTCTGAATAGCCAGGTCGACGTCCCGCGCTTGGTCGTGCGCGGTATGGATCGCCTCCGTCAGTGCCGCGGTCGTGAGTTTGTCGTACAGCGCGGGCGATTTCGACAGCGTTCGCTGCACCACCCGCTGCCAGCTCGCGAACTCACGCGGTGCATCCCCCACCGACGCGACGGACATGCTGTCCGGCGCCAACGTCTCGATAGTCACCCATGGAATCACTGCGCCACTTCGCTTCGCACTTGCCCGTACCAGCCGTTCCTCCGGACGCTCCAACCCGGATGAGACAACATGTGACGTTAGGCAATGTACCGTTATTTAGCGGCTCAATCAACTCCTAGCAGGTACGCCGCATTATGGAGAAGTGTGCAGTACGTTCATCTCCTCACCGTGGGGGTGTTCATTTTGTTCACGTTAAGTTCAGCGCTGGGCGGGCGAGACCGGCACACGACCTGGCGGCACACCGAGCGCAAACCCTCGCCGGTGGCTCACTCAGCGGCGAGATACTCCGGCAATGGCATTCGCGTGGCTAATCCCGCAGCTGGCTGAATCCCGCTGTCACCCGGGGGAACACGGAAGCAGGGAAGGCGTCACGCTCCGATACTTGCCGCCAGTACGCCGGCGCCCGCGATCACCGCTACATCACCGAGCTCGGAAGGAATGACTCGCAAGCCCGGCAGATAGCTCAACCGTGCGTGTGTGGCGACTGCCTCACCCAGCGGTTTCCACAGCGCGGGACCGCTTCCCGCCATCGAGCCACCGATGACGACGAGGTCCATGTCGAGCAGGGCCGCGACCGACGCGACAGCTCGGCCGAGCGCCGTACCCGCCCGGCCGAGCGCAGCGGCGGGGACGGCTTCACCCGCACGACCGGCCGCTACGAGTTCCGGCACCGAGGTGCCGGTCCAGCCCTGCTCGCGCGCCCAGCGCACCGCCGACGCGCCGCCGGCCACGGACTCCAGGCAGCCGCGCCCACCGCAGGCGCAGCGTTCGTCGAAGCCGGGAACGAGAACATGGCCGACATGTCCCGCGTTGCCGGTTCGCCCGACCACCGTGAACCCGCCGACGACGACCCCGCCGCTGATGCGGTCGGACACGGTGATCACCATGGCGTCCATGACCTTGTTCAGGACGCCGAGACTCCGCTCGGCGAGCGCGAGGCACACCCCGTCCAGCGCGAGCTGAACCTTTGCCGAGGGGAACAATTTCCGCGCCGCGTCCGCGATGGCGAAGCCCGCCCGCCACTCGGGCACCTCCGCGGGAGCGACGATGCCCGCCGCCATATTGATCGGCCCGGCCGAGGCGATGCCGATGGCGGTGACCTCTCCCCCGGCCGCGGCTTCGAGCAGGATCTCCTGGCAGCGGTCCCACGCGCCGGAGCTGGGGATCGGGATCCGCCGGATCTCGTCCGCCTCCACGTCTTCGGCGACTCGGCTCGCCGCGAACGTGGTGGACCCGATCTCCAGAGCCAGCAGTGTCATGACTTACGCACCATTCGATGGACTAGGCGTCAAAGATTCACGCAGCATGATCACAGACCGTTCGGTGCCGGTCGGCTTCAGGGGCTGCCCCAGCACGATGTGCCTGCGGGGCGCGGGAAGAGTGGACACGGTGCGCAGCGGGCGTGAGCCGTTGCGGATGATGCGCATCGGGCGCTTGTGGTCGATGGGTGCGGCACGGTGCCGGTCGAGGTTCTCGATGACGCTGCCCGAATTGTCATAGGCGACGCCCGCCCAGATCATCGCGCGAGGACCGTCGCCGCGGGTGGTGAGCGTCTGCGCCAACTGGCGGCACTGGACGAGCAAGGGGCAGCTCTGGCAGGTGCGCACCGCCGCGCGCCAGGCATCCGGATTCCCGGTGTCCATGTCCCAGTTATCGGGGACGTCGGCGCAGGGGGGTCGCTGGTTCGACTTTGCCGGAATCGACGAGATAGTTGCTGGCGCAATGGATCTCGTGTCCATCGGAAGGGTTCGCGTAATGCTCATAGCCATCTCCGGGGATGCCGAGCACACACCTGTGGCAGGTGCGTGGCCCATGAATCGGACGGTCATCAGGGCTGCTCAACAGTCCCCGGAACCCAGCCGCGATAAGCTGGTCTACGCCACGGTAGCCCACTGTTGCCCAGCACACAACCTCTTGTGCCGCTATGTAACGGCTCGTTGACCTTGAAGCAACACCCAGCTACCGTCTTTAACGGCACGTTATGAAACGGACCATTTTCCAGGCGGGCCCGACTATGGTTTCCTTTTAAACATGGCTGCAGACTCTGAATTCACGATCGACGAACTGGCGCGGGCAGCCGAGACCACCGTGCGCAGCGTCCGCGTGTACCACGAGCGAGGTCTCCTGCCCTCGCCGGAGGTGCGCGGGCGGATCGGGTATTACGGGTCCGACCACCTCAACCGGCTGCAAACGATCAGCCGCCTGCTGGGGCGGGGCATGAAGCTGAACGGGATCAGGGAGTTGCTCGAGGCCTGGGACCGCGGCGACGGGCTCGCCGACGTCCTCGGGGTGAAGAACGCGAACGCGGCCGAACCGGACCCGGAGGCCACCACCGAGCCACAGGACAGCTACGCCGAGCTGCCCGACTACGCGAAACAAGCGCTGGCCTCGAGCGAGGATCCGCTCGAGGCATACCGGGTGACGAATCCCCGGTGCTGCGATCTGGCCACCCGGCTCACCGATACCGGGCTGCCGATGCAGGACACGTTCCAGTTGGTCGAACGCCTCCGCGCCGACTGCGACCGCATCGCCGACCGCTTCGCCACCGAGCTGTTCTTCCGGTTGGCCGGGCAGACCTACGAGGAATCCGCGCGGACCCCTCGGGACCGCACCAAGCTGGAGACCGATCTCGCGATCGCCCGATTGATCGTCACCCGCGCCACTTCCGAGCTCATCGACCAGGCTTTCGCCCGGCACTCCGAGCTGCCGCCGCCGTCGGTGACCACCAGCCCGCAGGTGCCGGCCGAGCAGTAACGGCGCCACCACGAACTGCGGACATCGCCGACCGTTCGCCTATTTCCCTCCGGCGCTGTCGAATACTCACGTAGACAATCTCGTTCACGTCTTTCCGGCAACGGACCGGTCGCGGCGGAGAATGTGCGACGTCTCCGGTCTCGTCCATCGAACACAATGGCCGGCGAATCGGCGAATGTACCTACGCATGCCCTGTGCCGACGAGTTGCTACGCGGTGCCGGGCGGCAAGCTCGCAAGCGAAGCGCTCGGCGTTCCGACGACGCGGAACGAGGTTATGAACGCGAGTCCCACCCCCGAACACTGGTCGGGGTGACAGGATTTGAACCTGCGACCCTCCGCTCCCAAAGCGGATGCGCTACCAAGCTGCGCTACACCCCGTGGTCCTCGCGGCGGCGGGGCGGCCGCCGACGAGGATGAATGCTCCGTGGAGCGGGTGACGGGAATCGAACCCGCACCATCAGCTTGGAAGGCTGAGGTTCTACCATTGAACTACACCCGCAGGCATACGACACCGATGGGATCGCCACGATGTCGTGTGCGATCCGACTGTACCGAACCCGGCTTCCGAAACGCCAATCAGCCCCCCGCGCAGCGCGATCTCGCAGGTTGCTCACCGGAGCGCTCCGGGGTTGCCGCACCCAGTGTCGCACAGCGCGCCCGCCGGGGCGCAGCGGCGCGCTGGAGGGAAAATTTATAGGCCGTTTTTCAGTGAAACTCTGGCGTGTCGGATTCCGGTGGGCGAAACTCGGATGACACGTGACCCCGGTCGGGGAAACGGGGCTCACCGCCATCTGTCACACCAGGACTCCGCTCGAGGGAATTCCGATGAGGACCGCACGACTCGCCGCAACGGCCGACACGCTCGGCGTGCCTCGGCGCCACGGCCGCGGCGCCGGGAGCGAGTCGGCGCGGTGGACGCCGACGACCTCTCGCCAACAGTCGGCTCCGCACCCGGCAACCTCGGCCGTGCGGCCGCCACCACGGCGACCGGCCGGGCCGCGCGCCTCCCGGATGTCCACGACGCGGCGCACCGACAGCAGCTTCGCCGGTGCGGCTTTCGGCCCGCGAAGACACCCCACCCCCGGGACCGGGAACACGGCGGGTCGACCGCCGTCTACCCTGGAACGCTCAGCAGAATCGTTCGGAACTCCAGACGGAAGACGAGGACGTCGCGTGCGAGAACAGATTCTCGTGACACCCGCGGCGCGAGCCCGGTCCGGCGGCGCCCCACGGCTCGCGCACCGCTCGCACCACACCTCGTACCGCGTGTCGCCAGCGCGTTGCGGCGCGATTTTGCAGCAAACAAGAATCGGGTGTAACACGTACCCAACGGGAACGATCTCCTACCCGATCGCTATACGCGAGGCATCGAGAACACGTTGCAAATCGCCGCTTTTCGATGCCGAGTGGCTTGCTAGGATCCTTTTTGCCGGACGGGGGTATCTGGAAAGGGGGCGGTGAGGGTGCGCCGAACCAGGTGGACACAACCGCGTAGCAGTGGGAACGATCAGGGTGACGCCGGCGCCTGTGTCAGTACAGGGCACCCGGGTACCGACGTCGCTCACACCGGGTGAGTCCGATGTCGACCGACATCGAGCCCCCGGTAGCCGCCATGGCCCGCGCATGGGCACGGGCGGTCTGTGCCGAGCCCGGGTCGGGCGCGGCGCCCCAACAGCTGGAACCGGTCCTGATCGAGATCGTCGAGCGCCTGCTCACCCTCGCCAGGTCCGAACCGTTCCCGGTGCCCGAGGCACGGATGCTCGGAGCCCGGCTCGCCGAAGCGCCGTTCGACCGGATCCGGATGCTGGCGCAGGCCACGCGCTGGCTGCTCGGTTTTCCGTCCGGCGCGCCCGGCTCCCTGGTGGCCACGCGCTGGCCGTTCATCGCCAGCCAGGCCATCGATAGTTACGCCCAGGCGCTGCAGGAGCGGGCGCTCGCGCAACAGGAGCAGAACCTCTCGGCGAAGGTGTCGCTGCGCGTGCAGGAGATCGCCGCGTTGCAGCACCGGCTGCGCCACGAAGCCACGCACGACGCGCTCACCGATCTGGCCAATCGAACACTGCTGCAGGACAAGGTGCGGATCATGGCCACCGACCCGACTCGCGGCGTCGGCCTCGTGCTGATCGATCTCGACCGGTTCAAGCAGATCAACGACGGATACGGGCACGCGATCGGCGACGAGGTGCTGGTCGAACTGGCGGGCAGACTGCGCGAAGCCTGCCCGCCGGACACGGTGATCTGCCGGTACGGCGGCGATGAGTTCGTGCTCGCGACCAATCCGCACCGCAACAACCTCGGCGACCTCGCGCATCGGATCGTGGCCGCCCTGCGCGATCCGGTCTGGTCCTCGGCGGGGCCGGTTCCGGTGTCGGCCAGCGTCGGCACCGCCTATAACCCGCCGGGCAACCCGTTGGATTTCACCGATCTGCTCCGCCGCGCCGACCGGGCGATGTACTCCGCGAAGACGGCCGGTGGCCGCCGTTTCGCCCTCGCGGACGAGCCGGACATCGACACCGCTGTCGCGGGCTGAGGGGCTCAGCGGTACGTCGAGGTCATCCGGGCTGACAGGTGGGGCACCAGAAGAGATTCCGGGCCTCCATCACTCGATGGGCGATCGGCGTCCCGCACAGGCGGCAGGCAGCGCCCTGGCGGCGGTAGACGTAGGTGCGCGGACGATTCGGAGCGTAGGAAGGCTCGCCGTGATCGTGTTCGGGTCGCACCACGACCATCTTCCCGACGCGCACCCCTACCCGCATCAGGGCGACGAGATCGGCCCACATGTCCGCCCATTCGGTCATGGACAGACCCGTTCCGGGGCGATACGGGGAAACTCCGTGCCGGAACAACAATTCGGCGCGATAGACGTTGCCTACCCCGGCGACCACCTGCTGGTCCATCAGCAGCGCGCCGATCGGCCTGCGGGAACGCCGGATACGCTGCCACGCGCGGTCGGGGTCGGCGCCGCGCCGCAGCGGATCGGGACCGAGCCGGCCGGTGAGCGCGGCGACCTCCGGCGGGAGCAGGACCTCGCACGCGGTGGGCCCGCGCAGGTCCGTGCCGAAACCCCGCTGCCCGTCCCGCTCCCCGACCATGCGCATCCGGACCTGCCCGACCGGCTCGCCCATCGGCAGGCCGGATTCGGTGAACGTGCCGTAGAGGCCGAGATGCACGTGCACGACCAAGCCCGAGTCGTAATGGTGCAGCAGATGCTTGCCCCACGCCTCGGATCTGGTCAGCACCTGCCCGTCCACCCGGGCCGCACCCGCGGCGAATTTGCCTTGCGGGCTGGATACGCGCACCACACCGCCCGCGAGGCGGCGCTGATGCAGCCGCGCGAGGCGGTGCAGCGTATGTCCCTCCGGCACGGCCGGTTACAACCGTGGCGCGCTCAGTACGCGGGAACGGCCGGGGCGACGCCGGTCTTCTCGTACTCGGCCAGGATGTTGATGCGCCGCTGGTGACGCGGTTCGTCCGACCACGGGGTGGTCACGAACGCGTCCACGATGGCCAGCGCCTCCTCGGTGGAGTGCATCCGGCCGCCGATGCCGATCAGCTGCGCGTTGTTGTGCTCGCGGGCCAGCTTGGCGGTCTCCACGCTCCAGGCCAGTGCGCAGCGGGCGCCGGGCACCTTGTTGGCGGCGATCTGCTCGCCGTTGCCGCTGCCGCCGAACACCAGGCCGAGGCTGCCCGGATCGGCGACGGTGCGGCGAGCCGCCTCGATGCAGAACGCCGGGTAGTCGTCCAGGGCGTCGTACTCGAGCGCGCCGCAGTCGACGACCTCGTGGCCCGCCTGCTCCAAATGGGCCTTGACGTCATTCTTCAGTTCGAAACCGGCATGGTCGGCACCCAGGTAAACGCGCATGGCACGCATTGTGTCAGGCCGCAGGGGGACGCGGCGCAAGAGGGCATGCCACGCGGTTGCCACCGCTGCCACCTCGCGGGAATCAGCTGATTCGCCAGGAATGTGCGCGGCCACCGAGCCCGAGACGCGGCCGACGCGACGACCCGCTTCCGCGGCAACTGAATAGAGTTCATGCTATGCAGTCGTTCGAACCCCAGCCGCCCGAGCAGGCGGGCCGACAGGCCGACCCGTACGCCCCGCAGGGCGGGTGGGCGCCCGCTCCGGGCACGCCTGCCGCCTCCCCCGGCCAGCCGTACACCTCGGGGTCGCATCCGGCCGCACCTCCGGCGTCCTATCCCGCGCCGTACGGCTACCCCGGCGCACCGGTGCCGCCCCCGGCGCCGCCGCAACGGCAGCCGCGCGGGCTCTCGCCGTTCGGCATGCCCGCCCGGCACAGCTGGGAGATCCCGATGCTCGTCGTCGTGGTGGTGCTCACGGTGCTCGCCTACCTGGTCGCGCTGTTGCTGCTCGCGACCGGCAACTTCGACCAGTACGTCCTGGCGTTCGCGGCCGCGCCGCTGCTGCTGTGGTTCGGTCGCGGCATCAACTACGCCGCCCAGCGGGTGAACGGCGTGAAGATGTCGCCGACCCAGTTCCCCGAGGGCTACCGGATGGTGGTGGACGCCGCCGCCCGCTTCGGCATGGCGAAGGTGCCGGACGCGTACGTGGTGCTCGGCAACGGCCAGATCAACGCGTTCGCCAGCGGGCACGGCTTCCGCCGCTACGTGGTGGTCTACAGCGATCTGTTCGAGATCGGCGGCGCGGCACGCGAACCCAACGCGCTGGCGTTCATCATCGGCCACGAAGTCGGCCATATCGCCGCCGGGCACACGTCGTATTGGCGGCAGCTGGGCATGTTCCTCGTGCCCTTCCTGCCGATCATCGGCAGCAGTTTGATTCGCGCGCAGGAGTACACCGCCGACAACCACGGTTACTGCCATCGGCACACCGGCGCGCCCGCCGCCATGGGCACCCTCGCCGCGGGCAAGTACATGAACCGCCTGGTCGGCTTCGACGAGATGGCGGATCGGGCGGCGGTCGAGAAGGGCTTCTTCGTCTGGATGGTGAATGCCCTGTCCAGCCACCCGGTGCTCACCTGGCGGATGTGGGCGCTGCGCGACCGCAGCAGGCACGGGAAACTGTTCCTGCGCCCGGAGCCGCCCGCTGGCGCGGGTGTGCCCGCGGCCGGCTACCCGAGTTCCTACGGTCAGGTGCCCGCCGGTCCGCCGAAGTCCGTGCTCTGACGGCGGGTGCCGCACGACGGCGCCCGCCGTCCGGCGCTCAGTCGAACGAGGGATCCTCGGTGCGCGTGCGCTTCAACTCGAAGAAGTGCGGATAGGAGGCCAGCGCCACGGCGCCGTCCCACACCTTGCCCGCCTCCTCGCCGCGCGGGATGCGCGACAGCACCGGACCGAAGAACGCGGTCCCGTTGATGTGGATGGTGGGTGTGCCAACATCCTGGCCCACCTTGTCCATGCCCTCGTGATGGCTCTTGCGCAGCGCCTCGTCGTAAGCGGTGCTCTCGGCGGCCGCGGCCAGTTCGGCGGGCAGACCGACCTCGGCCAGCGAGTCGGCGATCACCGCCGCCAGACTCTCCTTGCGGCTGTCGCGCTCGTACTCGGCACGCCGGTTGTGGATGCGGGTGCCCATCGCGGTGTACAGCGGCAACAGCACCTTGTCGCCGTGCTCCTGCGCCGCCGCGATCGCGACGCGGACCGGACCCCAGCCGGTGTCGAGCAGCTCCTGGTACTGCGCGGGCACGTCCCTGCCTTCGTTGAGCACCGACAGGCTCATCACGTGGAAACGGGCTTCGATGTCGCGCACCCGCTCGACCTCGAGGATCCAGCGGGACGTGATCCAGCACCAGGGGCACAGCGGGTCGAACCAGAAATCGGCGACGTCCTTGGTCGCTTTGTCGGTCACGGGCGGCTTCCTCTCGATCACGGGCGGACGGACGGCGCGCAGACTTCGCCGCCCTACCGAGCAACCACGGCGGTCAGCGATTCGTTCCCGTCCCGGGCACCGTTTTCCGGAGCCGCCGGCACGGCTGCCAGTAGGGTTGGTCGGCAGGAGCTTGGTTCCCCTCCGAGAAGGAGTCCGCTATGAGTTCTGACCAGCGCTTCGTCGTCGTCGGCGGCGGACTGGGCGCGGCCAAGATCGCGGAGGCGTTGCGGGCCAGAGACTTCGACGGAAGCGTGACGCTGATCAGCGCCGAGGAGCACCTGCCCTACGACCGGCCGCCGCTGTCGAAGGAGCATCTCGCGGGCAAGAAGCCGTTCCCGGAGTTCACCGTCGCTCCCGCGCAGTGGTACCGAGATCATCACGTCGAGGTTCGCCTCGGCACCACGGTCACCGGGCTGGACCCGGCGGCGAAGACGATCACCCTGCCCGACGGGTCCACCCTGCCCTACGACAAGCTCGCGCTCGCCACCGGTTCCACCCCCCGCACGCTGCCCGTCCCCGGCGCCGACGCGCCCAACGTGTACACGCTGCGCACCATCGAGGACTCGGACACGCTGATCGAGCTGTTCGGCAGCGCGCGCCGGATCGTCGTCATCGGAGCGGGCTGGATCGGCCTGGAGGTCGCCGCGGCGGCTCGCGCGGCGGGGGTGGAGGTGACCATCGTGGAGGTCGCCGACCTGCCGCTGCGAGCGGTGCTCGGCCCGGAGATGGGCGCGGTATTCGCCGACCTGCACCGGGCCAACGGCGTCGACTTCCGTTTCGAGGCGCGCGTCGAGGCGATCACCACCGAGGAGGCCATCGCGACCGAGGTCGCGAACGGTGTCCGGCTCGCCGACGGCAGCACGATCGAGGCCGACGCGGTGCTGGTGGCGATCGGAGCGCGACCGAACGTGGAATTGGCCGCCGAGGCGGGGCTCGCGGTGGACGACGGCGTGCTCGTCGACGAGCGCCTGGCCACCAGCGATCCGGACATCGTCGCGGTCGGCGACATCGCCGCGCAGCAGCATCCCGTCCTCGGCAGGCGGATCCGCGTGGAGCACTGGGCGAACGCACTCAACCAACCCGTGGTCGCCGCCGCGACGATGCTCGGTAAGCAGGCCACCTACGACCGGTTGCCCTACTTCTTCACCGATCAATACGACCTGGGCATGGAGTACACCGGGTTCGCCGCGCCGGGCGAATACGCCGGAGTCGTCGTGCGCGGGGACGCGGCCGCGCGCGAGTTCGTGGCGTTCTGGCTCGACTCGGGCAACCGCGTACTCGCGGGCATGAACGTCAACGTGTGGGACGTGACCGACCGGATCAAGGAGCTGATCCTCGCGGGCGAACCGGTCGACCCGGACCGGCTGGCCGACACCTCCACGCCACTGTGATGCGGATCACTCATCGGGTGTGTCGAGCGCCCGGACCGAGCTCCGACCTCCTCACGGGCGCCACCGTGGCGCCGCGGGCGGCCGAGCGCCGGAGGAGAGGAAACGAACCATGAGATACATGCTGCTGAAGACCTACGGGCCCACCGCGTACTGCGACACACCGATCACCGAATGGTCACCGGAGGAGATCCAGGCGCACATAGACTTCCAGCGGGCGCTGGGTGCGCAACTGGCCGAGGCGGGCGAGTTGGTGGACGCGCAGGGGTTGGCCGGGCCGGAGGAAGCGCGGATCGTCAGTTCGGACGGACGGTCGGCGCCGGTGGTCACGGACGGACCCTTCCCGGAGACCAAGGAGTTCCTGGCGGGGTACTGGATCGTCGACGTGGACAGCCCCGAACGGGCTTACGAGATCGCCGCCCAGGCCTCCGCCGCACCCGGGCCCGGCGGTAGACCGATCGGCGAGTACATCGAGGTTCGCGCGGTGATGGGCGCCCCCGCCACCGAGCAATGAGCGACCGGCGTGCGGTGCCCGACGACACACCGCTCCCGGCGAGCACCGAGGACCTGCTGCGCGCACTGGCGCCGCAGGTCCTCGGAACGCTCGTCCGCCGGTTCGGCGACTTCGACACCGCCGAGGACGCACTGCAGGAGGCGCTGCTGGCGGCCGCGACCCAATGGCCGAGGGAGGGCGTGCCGGACAATCCGCGGGCTTGGCTGATCCACGTCGCGCAGCGGCGCATGGCCGACGCCGTGCGCGCGGAGGTCGCGCGGCGGCGCAGGGAGACCACGGCCTTCGACCGGGAGGTGACCGACGCCGTCCCCGTGGACCACGACGACACGCTCACCATGCTGTTCCTGTGCTGTCACCCGGCGCTGTCGCCCGCCGCCGCCATCGCGTTGACGCTGCGCGCGGTGGGCGGGCTGGGAACCGAACAGATCGCCCGCGCCTTCCTGCTGCCGGAAGCGACCATGGCGCAACGGATCACGCGGGCGAAGAAGAAGCTGGCGACGGTCCGGCGTCCTTTCGCCCAGCCGGGTGACGAGCAGTGGCGCGAACGGCTCGGCGCGGTCCTGCACGTGTTGTACCTGATCTTCAACGAAGGCCATACCAGCAGCTCGGGGCAGGTTCTACAGCGGACGGACCTGTCCGACGAGGCGATTCGGCTGACCAGGGCGGTGCACCGGCTGCTGCCAGGGGACGCCGAGGTCACCGGATTGCTCGCGTTGATGCTGCTCACCGATGCCCGCCGCGCGGCACGCACCGGCGCGCACGGCGAGCTCATCCCGCTGGCCGAGCAGAACCGCGCGCTGTGGGATCGGGAACTCATCACCGAAGGGACGACTCTGGTCACCGGCACGCTCGCGCGAGGCCTGCGCGGGCCGTATCAGATCCAGGCGGCCATCGCCGTTCTGCACGCGCAAGCCGCACGCGCCGAGGACACCGAGTGGACCAAGGTGCTGGCGCTGTACGACCGGCTCGAACAGCTCTCGGACAACCCGATGGTGACGCTCAACCGGGCGGTGGCGACGGCGATGGTGTCGGGACCGGAGGCCGGGTTGACACTCGCCGCGACGCTGGAAGACCGGCTCGCGGGGACGCACCGGCTCGACGCCGTCCGCGGCCATCTGCACGAGATGGCGGGCGATGCCGACGCGGCCGTCGCCTGTTATGCCAAGGCCGCCGCGCGCACGACGAGCACTCCCGAGCGCGACTACCTCACCATTCGCGCCGCGCGGCTGCGCCAGCAGGTTCGCACCGGCCTCGTGCGGTGATCTCACGACGCCGCGCGTCTCCGCTCAGCTGCCGGCCATACGACGCGTGCGCTCACCGGGCCACGAGGGAAGCCAGACCGGAAGTCGCGGCACGACGCCCATCCGGCGACGACGGCCGCCTGCCACAGAACCCGCCCCGAAGTCGCGGCGCGACGGCCATCCCGCCACGGCGGGGCGTGCGATGGGGCCCGCCCGGCGGCAGCGTGCGCAGCGGCAGCGGGCGGGGTATGGCTCGTGGACGGCGCGAGCGGGCAGACTACGCGTGTGGCAGACAACCCTACGCGTGTGGCGCCGAAACACAGTGCCGGAGTCCTGCTGTTCCGCCGTGATCCGGACGGCGCGGTCGAAGTGTTGCTCGGGCACATGGGCGGACCCTTCTGGGCGCGCAAAGACCAGGGAGCGTGGTCGATTCCCAAAGGCGAGTACGAGCCGTCCACCGAGGACGCGCAGGCCGCGGCCAGCCGCGAGTTCACCGAAGAACTCGGGTTGCCGGTCCCCGATGGTACGTGGCTGCCGCTGGGCGAGGTGCGCTACGGCAGCGGCGCGAGCAAGAAGGTGCTCGCCGTCTGGGCCGTCGAGGGCGATCTCGACCCCGCCGCGGTGGTGCCGGGAACATTCCAGCTGGAATGGCCACCGCGCTCCGGACGGCTCACGGAGTTCCCGGAGATCGATCGCGCCGAGTGGTTCGAGGCGGCCGTCGCCCTGGACAAACTGGTCGCGGGCCAGCGGCCCTGCCTGGCACGGCTGACCGAGCGGCTGGCGGACCGGCCGCTACCGTGACACGCCCGCCCAGGTCCGGCCGGTGACGCGCTCGTAGGCCTCCACGTACTTGCGGCGCGTCGCCTCCACCACGTCGGCCGGGATCTCCGGGCCGGGCGGCTCCTTGTCCCAGCCGGTGGAGGTGGACCAATCGCGGACGAACTGCTTGTCGAAGGAGCGCTGCGCCCGGCCCGGCTCCCACTCGTCGGCGGGCCAGAAGCGCGAGGAATCCGAGGTGAGCACTTCGTCACCGAGGGTGAGAACATCGCCGTCCCAGCCGAATTCCACCTTCGTGTCGGCGACGATGACGCCGCGTTCGGCGGCGTGCGCCGCGCCGCGCGCGTAGATGTGCAGGGTCAGCTCGCGCAGTCGTTCGGCGACCTCGCGACCCTCCTGGTTCACCACGTCCGCGAAGGTGATCGGCTCGTCGTGCCCCTCGGACGCTTTGGTGGTCGGGGTGAAGATCGGCTCCGGCAGCTTGTCGCCCTCGCGCAGTCCGGGTGGCAGCGCCACCCCGGACACCGAGCCCGTCCGCCGGTATTCCACCAGCCCGGATCCGGTCAGGTAGCCGCGCGCGATGCATTCCACCTGGACCATCTTCAGCGGCTTGACCCGGATGCCGCGGCCGGCGAACTCGGCGGGCACGTCGGTCGCGGAGACGACATGGTTGGGCACGTCGGTGAAGAACTCGAACCACCAGTTCGACAGCTGCGTCAGCAGCGCGCCCTTCTCGGGGATCGGCGTCGGCAGCACCACGTCGTATACGGACACCCGGTCGGAAGCGACCAGCAGCAGCGTCTCGCCGTCCTCGTAGAGGTCACGCACCTTCCCGGCGTGCACATGCTTCAACGTCGAGCCTCCGAATCCGTGGTGGTGAACCTGCGCTGCACCAGGCACAATACCGCCGCCCGTCATCCGTGGCCGTCGCGCCGTCCGCATCACTAGGGTTGGTCGGGAAACTCCCGCGCGTCCTGCCACGCCGAGGTGGCATCGTGGGTGTCGCCCGTGCCAGTTCTTCGACCCCGAAGGAGCCTTATGTCCGCACCCAACCTCACTCGTGACCAGGCGATCGAACGCGCCGCGACGGTCGCGGTCGAGAACTATCACGTCGAACTGGATCTGACCGACGGTGCGGGCGAACCGGGCGAGCAGACCTTCTTCTCCCGCAGCACCGTGACTTTCACCGCGACGCCGGGCGCCAGCACGTTCATCGACATCGTGGCGCGCGGCGTGCGCTCGGCGGTGCTCAACGGCACCGCCCTCGACGTCTCCGGCTACGACGAGTCGACCGGGATCACGCTGACCGACCTGGCCGAACGCAACGAATTGGTGGTGGAAGCCGACTGCGAGTACTCGCACACCGGCGAGGGCCTGCACCGGTTCGTCGACCCCGCCGACGACGCCGTCTACCTGTACTCGCAGTTCGAGACCGCCGACGCCAAGCGGATGTTCGCCTGCTTCGACCAGCCCGACCTGAAGGCCACCTTCGACCTCGTCGTCACCGCGCCGGCCGATTGGCGGGTGATCTCGAACGCCGCCGTCGTGGAAACGGTCGCGCCGCAGCCGGGCAAGCACGTCTTCCGCACCACCCCGAGGATGAGCACCTATCTGGTCGCGCTCATCGCCGGCCCGTACGCGCAGTGGACCGACGTCTACACCGACGAGCACGGCAGTATCCCGCTGGGCATCTACTGCCGCGCGTCCCTGGCCGAATACATGGACGCCGAGCGGCTGTTCACCGAGACCAAGCAGGGTTTCGGCTTCTACCACGGCAATTTCGGCGTCCCGTACGCGTTCGGCAAGTACGACCAGTTGTTCGTTCCCGAGTTCAACGCCGGCGCGATGGAGAACGCGGGCGCGGTGACCTTCCTGGAGGACTACGTCTTCCGGTCCAAGGTCACCCGGGCCTCCTACGAGCGCCGCGCCGAGACCGTGCTGCACGAGATGGCGCACATGTGGTTCGGCGACCTGGTCACCATGAAGTGGTGGGACGACCTGTGGCTCAACGAGTCGTTCGCCACCTTCGCGTCGGTGCTGTGCCAGTCCGAGGCCACCGAGTACACCAACGCGTGGACCACGTTCGCGAACGTGGAGAAGTCCTGGGCCTACCGGCAGGACCAGCTGCCATCCACCCACCCGATCGCCGCGGACATTCCCGATCTCGCCGCCGTCGAGGTGAACTTCGACGGCATCACCTACGCCAAGGGCGCCAGCGTCCTCAAGCAGCTCGTCGCCTACGTCGGCCTGGAGCCGTTCCTGGCCGGTCTGCGCGCGTACTTCGCCGACCACGCCTACGGCAACGCCACCTTCGACGATCTGCTGTCGGCGCTGGAGAAGTCGTCCGGACGCGACCTGTCCACCTGGGGCGCGCAGTGGCTGAAGACCACCGGCCTGAACATCCTGCGCCCGGACTTCGAGGTGGACGCCGAGGGCCGGTTCAGCTCCTTCGCGGTGGTGCAGGAAGGCGCGCAGCCGGGCGCGGGTGAGCGGCGCGTGCACCGTCTCGCCATCGGCGTCTACGACGACCAGGACGGGAAGCTGGTGCGCATCAAGCGGGTCGAGCTCGACCTCGACGCCGCCGAACGCACCGAGGTGCCCGAACTGGTCGGCGTTCCCCGCGGCCAGTTGGTGCTGGTCAACGACGACGACCTCACCTACTGCTCGATCCGGCTGGACGCCGATTCACTCGACGTGCTGGTCAACCGCATCGCCGACATCGCGGAGCCGCTGCCGCGCACACTGGCCTGGTCGGCGGCCTGGGAAATGACCAGGCAAGCGGAATTCCGCGCCCGTGACTTCGTCGCGCTGGTCGGGCGTGGCGTCGGCGCCGAGACCGAGATCGGCGTGGTGCAGCGGCTGCTCATGCAGGCCAACACCACACTGAGCAGCTACGCCGATCCGGAATGGGCCGCGACCACCGGCTGGCCGGAGTACGCCAACCGGCTGCTGGAGCTGGCTCGCGAGGCCGAACCGGGCTCCGACCACCAGCTGGCCTTCGTCAACGCGCTGACCGGCGCGAAATTGTCGGCCTGGCACACCGAGGTGCTGCGCGAGCTGCTCGACGGTGATCCGGCGAAGGTCGGGTTGCCCGGTCTGGTGGTCGACACCGACCTGCGCTGGCGGATCGTGGCCGCGCTCGCGGCGGCGGGCGAGATCGATGCCGACGGGCTGGACACGCCGGTCATCGACCAGGAGCTGTCCAACGACCCCACCGCCGCGGGCAAGCGGCAGGCCGCCGCCGCGGCGACGGCGCGTCCGCTCGCCGAGGTGAAGGAGCAGGCGTGGACGACGGTGATGGGCGACGACTCGGTGCCCAACATCACCGCACGCTCGATCGTCGGCGGCTTCGCGCCCGCAGGGCAGGATGAGCTGCTCACCCCCTACGTGGAGCGCTACTTCGCCGAAGTCCCCGGCGTGTGGGAGCGTCGCTCCAGCGAGGTGGCCCAGACCGTGGTGGTCGGCCTCTACCCGCACTGGGCGATCAGCGAGGACGCCGTGGCCGTCGCCGACAAGTTCCTCGCCGGGGACCATCCGCCGGCGCTGCGCCGCCTGGTCAGCGAAGGCAAAGCGGGCATCGAACGCTCGCTGCGCGCCCGCGCCTTCGACGCACAGCCGTAACACGAAGCAGGCGCGTCCACCCGGTACTCGGGTGGACGCGCCTGCTCGCGATTACGTCGCTGGGAAAGTGTTCACCGTCCGATGGCCGCCGCCATCACGCGGATGGCGGAGACCACGCCGTCGATCAGCTGGCCCTGCCGGAACGAGCTGAGCGCGGCCGTGACGCCGAGCTGGCAGACGCGGTCGTTCGCACGGTCGGCGACAGCACGGCCGGAGCGGACCTCGATGGCCTTCTCGTTGGGCGAGACAGCGATGAGCACGGAGTGCGCCGCCTCGGGCGTGCCGGGGAAGATCGCGTCCGCGCCCGCGGCCGGGTCCGCGCCGAGATCGCCGATGTAGACGTTGAAGCGCACCTTGGTCGCGCGGGTCGCTTCGGTGAGCACGTTGTCCATGGTGAGCCGCTCTTCATCGTTGAACGGCGCTTCCTTGAACACGTCGCCCGCCTCGTGCACGCCGGAGACGCGCCCACTGCTGGTGATCGCGTACCCGTGCGGCAGATCGGCTTCGACCACCGCGGGCCACTTAGAACCTGCCACTTGCCCGTCCTCCGATCAGTTCCACCTCGGTGGACTCGATGGCCGCATGCTGTCCATGCGGCGTTTCCGGAAAGTGGTGACCCGAGCCGATCACCTCTTCAGTGGCACTCCACAGCACCGGCGGCTGGGTCCACTTCTGACCGAGGGCGAAGTGGACCGGCTTCTCGCCAGGCAGTGGCTTACCGAGAAACGACAATCCGGCGATTACGCCGTAGATCACCAGCGGAATGCCGACGAAGATCAGCACTGTCTCGAGAATGCTCACGGATCAAAGGTAGACGATCCTCTGTAGTAGTTCTCCGTCCGGTCGCGCCGGGCCGCCGTCTGTGCCGGCCGCACCCGGCCCGAACTGGGATTTCCGGCGCGCCTCAGACCAGCCAGGCGGCCGCGTTGGGCGGCAGCTGCCTGCCCTCGGTCGGCGCGCTGGCCAGCAGCACGTCTCCCGGCGGTAGCTGGATGGGCGCGTCGGAGGCGTTGAGCACGCAGACCAGCCCGCCCGGTCTGCGGAACGCCAGGCAGCCCTGCGGACTGCCGTACCACTCGATCCGGTCCCCGGCGAACTCCGGGCGCAGTGCGCGCAGTTCGATCGCCAGCCGATACAGCGACAGCGTCGACCCCAGCTCCTCGAGCTGGGCCTCCACGGTCAACGGCGCCCACTCCGCCGGAATCGGCAGCCACGGCGTCGCCGTGGTGAACCCGAAGGGTGGCGCGGCGCCCTCCCACGGAATTGGCACCCGGCAGCCGTCACGGCCGCGCTGGGTGTGCCCCGACCGCTCCCACACCGGGTCCTGCAACACCTCGTCGGGCAGGTCGTCGACGTTGGGCAGCCCCAGTTCGGAGCCGTTGTAGATGAACACCGCGCCGGGCAGCGCCAGTTCCACCAGCATCATCGCCCGTGCCCGCGCGACGCCCACCGAGCCGCCGCCGTACCGGGTGACCTCGCGCTCGATGTCGTGGTTGGACAGCGTCCAGGTGGGCACGGCGAAGACGGGCGCTACAGCGGCCAGCGAGTTGTCGATCGCGTCGCGCACCGCGTCGGCGTCGAACGCCGCTTCCGCGAGGCGGAAGTTGAAAGCGAGGTGCAGTTCGTTGGCGCGAACGTACTCGCCGAAGCGGGTGTTGTCGTTCACCCACACTTCACCGATGGTCACCGCGTCCGGGTACTCGTCGACCACCTTGCGGATCCGGCGGTGGATGTCGTGCACGGCGGGATTGTTGAAACGCGGGTCGCTGTCGTCGTGCGCGAGCAACGCGGAGACACTCAGCTCGGGCATGTCGGGCAGGCCGTCCGGCTTGGCCATGCCGTGCGCGACGTCGATCCGGAATCCGTCCACTCCCCGATCGAGCCAGAATCGCAAAGTCTGCTCGAAATCGGCGGCGACCTCGGGGTTCGACCAGTTCAAGTCGGGCTGCTCGCGGGCGAAGATGTGCAGGTACCACTGGCCGGGCGTGCCGTCGGGTTCGGTGATCCTGGTCCACGCCGGTCCGCCGAAGATGCTCGGCCAGTTGTTGGGCGGCTCGGCGCCACCGGTGCCCCGGCCGTCGCGGAAGATGTACCGGTCGCGTTCCGGGCTGCCGGGCGCCGCGGCCAGCGCGGCGCGAAACCACGGGTGCTGGTCGCTGGTGTGGTTGGGCACCAAGTCCATGGTCACCCTGATCCGGCGGGCATGCGCCTCGGCGATGAGCGCGTCCATCGCTGCCAGCCCGCCGAAGAGCTGGTCGATGTCGCGGGGGTCGGCAACGTCGTAGCCACCGTCGGCCATCGGCGAACGCATGACCGGGCAGATCCACAGGGCATCGACGCCGAGCAGTTCGAGATAACCCAGTTTCTCCCGGACTCCCCCGAGATCGCCGACCCCGTCTCCGCTCGAATCCGCGAAGGATCTGGGATAAACCTGGTAGAACACGGCCGACCGCCACCACGACTGAGTGGGGCGATCCACCGGCGCCGTTACGGCTGGTGCATCACTCACATCCGCAATAGTGCCAAAGTTCCGCGGTGGAAGCCTTCAGGCGACGCACGGTTACAGAAAGCGGGCAAACCTTCAGCATCGACGCTCGCTGAGGCGAAAAACCCTTGTCGCCCCGGCTCTCACACGCGCGGATCACGCTACTTGCCATCCACCAGCGAATCATCCGCCACCACAACGCGGTAGAAAACACATTTTCGGCCGAGCCGGCGGCACAGCGGTGAACAGGTTGTCAGAACGGAGCATTCATCAAAGAGTGCGCCGCCATCTCGAGGTAGTCCAGCAGTGCCTTGCGACGCTCGTCGTCCAGGATCTCCGGCTCGATCTCGGCGACCGCGATCCGCATGCAACGCAGCCACGCGTCCCGCTCGATCGGTCCGATGGTGAACGGCATGTGCCGCATCCGCAGGCGGGGGTGGCCGCGCTCGTCGGAGTAGGTGCGCGGACCGCCCCAATACTGCTCGAGGAACATCCGCAAACGCCGCTCCGCCGGGCCGAGATCCTCCTCCGGATACAGCGGGCGCAGCACCTCGTCGGCGGCCACTTCGCGATAGAACGTCGCGACGAGCCGCCGGAACGTCTCCGCCCCGCCGACCGCCTCGTAGAACGACGTCGCCGTTTGCTCGCCCGAAGTCATAGACCCTCTCGATTCACCGGATGCGCCGCTGTCCATTGTGCCCGCGCCCGGACACCGCCGCCGCACCGCCCTCGCACCGCCGCCCGGCGGCCACGACATCGCGCCGGAACGGCACTTCAGCCACAGTTAACCGGACATTGTCGAAAATCACCGTGCAATGCCCGACATTCCATGGTCAACTGGGTGACAGTCTCTGCTTTGCAGATACCACATGATCCTGCCAATCATGAAATCGAGGTCGAGATGAAGCAGCGGCACAGCCCACGGTCACGTGAGGCGCGAGCGCACCGACAACTCCAGCCCGCCGACGTCCACAATCGTGGGTCGGGGGCTACTCCGCTGCACATCTTGTCCGAACACTATCCGGGTGGACATCGTGGCCATCATGACCACGGCCCCCGCCCCACCGCCCCGCCCACCGAGGGCACGAACTGGCTCAAGACCAGGGTGCTGCTGCTGAACGCCACCTACGAGCCGCTCACCGCATTGTCCGCGCGCCGCGCGATCGTCCTGCTCATCTGCGACAAGGCCGACGCCGTTCATCACAACGACGAAGGGCCGGTCGTGCACTCCGCCGAGACGTCGGTGGCGATTCCTTCGGTGATCCGCCTGCGCAGCTACGTCCACGTCCCGTACCGGGCGCGGGTACCGATGACCCGGGCCGCGCTCATGCACCGCGACCGGTACCGCTGCGGCTACTGCGGCGGCAAAGCCGAGACCATCGATCACGTCATCCCGCGCAGCCGTGGCGGGGAGCATTCCTGGGAGAACTGCGTCGCGAGCTGCGCGCCGTGCAATCACCGCAAGGCCGACAAATTGCTCAGCGAACTGGGCTGGACGCTGCGGTCTCCGCTGGTCTCGCCGAAAGGCCCGCACTGGCGACTGCTGTCGACCACCGCGGAACTCGACCCCGTGTGGTTGCGGTATCTCGGCGAAGGCGCGGCTTGACCGGGTCAGGTGTACTCCACCACCAGCGTCGCCCAGGTGCGCGGCGCCAGCGCCTCGAACACGTGCGGCCGGTCGCCCGGGTAGGCGATGTAATCACCCGGGCATAACTCCACGGGGGCTTCGACCGGCCCGACCAGCGCACGCCCCTCCGCGAGCAGGACGTGCTCGACCACGCCGGCGATATGTGGATCCGAGCGGCGCGCGTGCCCCGGCTCCGCCGTGATGCGGAACAGGTCGCGGCGGGAATTGGCCGGCCCGGCCGCCAACAGGGTCGCCCGGTACTCCGACTGCTCGGCCGCCACCACCGGGCCCTCACCGGCGCGGATCACATGAACGCTCGGGCGCGGCGGGTCGAGCAATCGGGAGAACGGCATATCCAGCGCCACGCACAACGCCCACAACGTCTCCAGGCTCGGATTGCCGGTACCCGATTCCAGTTGCGACAACGTCGATTTGGCGATACCCGCCCGGTTGGCGACCTCGCTCAACGACAACCCGGCCCGGCTGCGCTCGCGGCGCAGCGCGGCGGCGATCATCGCCTGGGGTGTCGTCGCGTCCTGCTGCGTCATTCCCGCTCCGTGTTCGATGTGCAGCGCTCGCGGCGCTCCGTGTCGGGGACACAGCGCCCGCGGCGCTCCGTGTTCGAGTTGCGTCGCCCACGGCACTGCGTGTTCGCCGCCCATGCTCGGTCTCGCTCCGCTCGGAACCGGTAACTGAGCCGCGTGGAATCGCGCGAACGCATCGGCGCACCAACCGGCAAGAGGAAGCCATCGACAGGAAACCAGATCCACGAGCCACCTCGCCAAGCGACCACCATTTGCCGCCCCTCGAGCATGCGCCGGTCGCGGTACCCGGTCGCACGAATGCACCGGGCGTCCCGTTTCCCGGGAACGCCTCGCCGAACCAGCTCCGAGGGAAAGCCTCGGCGGCTACCGGATTGACGGAGCGCTTCGCGGTGTTCATTATAAGAAACATGCGTTCGACATGGCGAACACTCGATCGGGACACGCTGTCGGGCATCGTTGCCGTGTGCGTCGCCGTCGGCGTGATCGGGATCTCCTACGGCGCGACGGCGGTGAGCGCCGGTTTCCCGATCTGGCTGCCGATTCTGCTGGGGTGCGTGGTACTCGCCGGAAGTTCGGAGTTCCTGTTCCTCGGGATCGTCGCGGCCGGAGGCAGCCCGATCGCGGCGGTGCTGGCGGGGCTGCTGGTGAACGCGCGGCACGTGCCATACGGCCTGTCGGTTCCCGACGCGGTCGGTACGGGCTGGCGGCGGCCGCTGGGCGTGCATCTGATGAACGACGAATCCGTCGCTCTCACCATCGCACAGCCCGACGCCGGACGCAGGCGGGCGGCCTACTGGCTCACCGGCGCGGGAGTCCTGCTGGCATGGCCCAGCGGCGCGGCCGTCGGAGCGGTGATCGGATCGGTGGTCACCGACACCTCGGCACTCGGGCTCGACGCGGTGTTTCCCGCGGTGCTGCTCGCACTCGTGCTACCCGCCCTGCGGGATCGGACCACCCTCGCGGCGGTGTGCGTCGGCACCGTGATCGCGCTGGCCACCGCCCCCTTCCTGCCCACAGGACTGCCGGTCCTGCTCGCTCTGTCCGGACTCCTGGTCGCGGCGCGTGCGAAGCCGGAACCGACGACCGCACCGGACCCGGCATGATGCTGGCCGCCGGGATCGTCGCGCTCGCCGCCGGAACCTACGCGTTCCGCTGGGCCGGGCCCGCGCTACGCGAGCGGGTACGGCTTCCGGCGCGCGTGGTGCGGCTGCTGGAGATCGGCGCCGTCGTCCTGCTCACCGCGCTGGTGGCGGTGACCACCCTGCCGCTCGGCACCACGGGCCTCGGATTCGCCGTGCCCGCGGGCGTTCTCGTCGGCGGAGTGCTGGCGTGGTATCGACGCCCCATTCTGGTCGTGATTCTCGCCGCCGCCGCGACGACGGCGTTGCTCCGCTTCCTCGGCGTTTCTTGAGTGACCCGGAGCCAGCTCGTCACCGCCCCGCACCGATGAAGGCGGCGCCGTCCCCTCCTGCCGACGGCGCCGCCTATCCCATCGATCGCCTCCGGACTTCTCGGCGCTACCGCCAATTCGGTTATGCCCCTTGACGTGCGCGGCAGCTCACTGCGGCAGCAGGGGGATTCCCCCGCCGAGACGGCGAGCCACCGAGCCGTAGCGGGCGTCCAGGCGCAGCCAGGTCCTCGTCGCGCGGACCCGCACGATCTCGGCGGGCGGGATGCGGCGCGGGTCGGCCTTCTCCCCCGAGTGCGGAATGAAGTCCATCGCCGTGAGCGCGAAGACCACCCGCATCGGCACCTGCACTTCGGCGCCGGAGCCGGACACGGTCAGCACCGCCTGATCGAGCAGCGAGGCCGGTGGGCCGTGGTTGCTGCCGTGCTCCTTCGCCAGCTGCGCACCCTGCTCGGCGAGTTCGACCAGGGTGCGCGCGGGCACGTCCTCGACGTGCGCGAAACCGTCCACGGGCGGCAATGCGCCACGCCAGGCGGAATCCATCGAATATCCGAGGTCGATCGGATTACCGCCGGCCATACCGGCCAGCACGAGGTCGGCGCCGACCGTCACATCGTCCACACCGAGTTCGGCGACCACGGTGCGCACCGCCAGGGCCTCGAAACCCGTCGCCACCCAAGCGGAGACGTACTCCTCCCCGCGGCGGCGCAGTCGCACCACCGCCGCCGGGTCCAGCCGCACGGCCCTGGTCAGGAACGTGGCGAGATTCTCCCGCTCCGCCGGGTCGGGCACATGCAGCACTCGTTGTTCCGCCATCACGGCTGCCCTGCCGTCAGCATTCGATCACCGATGCGCGGTCTTTCACTCCATCCACTCGGACAGGTAATCACGCTCGGCGTCGGTGAGCCTGCGCAACCGCTGCGCTCGCATGTCGAACGCCGCGATCTGCGTGGACGCGACCACCGCCGCCGGGGAATCGGGCAGCGCGCCCGCCGCCCGCACCTCGTAACCGATGGTGAAGTCGACCGCGCGCAACTGTTCGATCCACATCGCGATATCCAGCGGAGTGTCCTCGTGCCGCAACTGGCCGCGGTAACGGACCCGCAGGTCGGCGAGGACGCAGCCCTCACGAAGCGGGGCGGTCGGGCGGCCGTCCTCGAACAGCCACGGGATCCGCGCCTCCTCCAGCAACGTCACCATCCGGGCATGGTTGACGTGCTGGAACACGTCCATGTCCGACCACCTGACGTCCACCTTGGCATGGAATCGCCGGGGCAGCACCAGGCTGCCCGCCGCCTTCCCGCTTCTGACCGAACTCGTCACCGTGGTACCTCCGATTGAGCGCCCACCCCGCTCACCATGCTCCGCACTTGCCGCGCCGCAACCGACAGCGTGGCGAGATCGTGGGTTCCGGACTCGAACAATTCCGACAGCGCCGCCCTGGCTCGGCCGAGGCGGGACTGGTTCTTCGACTCCCAGTATGCAATCTTCTCGTCCGCCGTCTCCTCGGGGTCACCGCCGGAGAGCACGTCGAGGGTGAGGGAGCGCAATGAGCCGTACATGTCGTCGCGCAGCGCGAGCCGCGCCAGCGCGTGCCAGCGGTCGCCGCGTTCGAGATGGCTGACCGCCTGCAACAGCCAGTCGATCTTGAGGTGATCGTTCAGCGCGTAGTACAGCGACCCGACCTCGTCACCGTCCCGGTCGGTGATATCGGCGATGTCCACGATATCCAGCAGCGGGAAGAGGTTGAGCAGGCCGAATACCTCGGTGGCGAGGTCGGTCGGCGCGCCTCGCGCGATCAACTCGGCGGACTGGTCGGTGAGGGTGGACACGTGGTGCCCGCGCAGCCACCCCGCCACCTTGGGGGCGAGCGCACGCACGTCGGCGCGGTACCGGCTGATCTCCGAGCCGACCGCGATCGGCTGCGGCCGGTTGCTCAGCAGCCAGCGGGACGCGCGGTCCAGGGTCCGCTTGGTCTCCAGTTCGAGCAGGTCGCGCACCGAGGTGGGCGCGTCGCATGCGCGGATTCGCGCCCACATCTCGTGCAGGTCGAAGATCCCGCTGGCCGCGGCGAAGGCGCGCACCGCATCGGTGGTGGTGGCGCCGATCTCCTCGTTCAACCGGTGCGCGTAGGTGATGCCGCCGTAGTCCACCATCTCGTTGGCGATCATGGTGGTGACGATCTCCCGGCGCAGCCGGTGGCGCTTGATCGCAGTCGCGAAGCGGTCACGCAGCGGTGTCGGGAAGTAATCCGGGAGCCGGGCGGCGAAGTACTGGCTGTCGGGCAGGTCGGAATCGAGCAGATCCGCCTTGAGCGACAGCTTCACATGCGCCATCAGGTTCGCCAGCTCCGGCGAAGCCAGTCCGGACCCTTCCTCGAGCCTGCGCTTGATCTCCTGGTCCGAGGGCAGCGCCTCGAGTTCGCGGTCCAGGCCGCGACGCTCCTCGAGATCCTCGATCAGCCGCATCTGCACGCTCAGCATCGGCGGCGCCTCCGTGCGCGAGATACCCATGAGGAAGTTCTGCGCCACGTTGTCTTGCAGAACCATCCGCGCGACCTCGTCGGTCATCGAAGCCAGCAGCGGATTGCGCTCCTCCGATGGCAGCTGACCGCCGGAGACCACCGCGTCGAGCAGGATCTTGATGTTGACCTCGTGGTCGGAGCAGTCCACGCCCGCGGAATTGTCCAGCGCGTTCGGTGTTCATCTTGCCGCCGCACCGGCAGAACTCGATCCGGCCCAGCGCCGTCGCGCCGAGATTGCCGCCCTCGCCGATCACCTTGACGCGCAACCGGTTCCCGTCGACGCGAACCGCGTCGTTGGACTTGTCGCCCACCTCGGCGTTGGTCTCGGTACTCGCCTTGATGTAGGTGCCGATACCACCGTTCCACAGCAGATCCACCGGCGCGAGCAGGATCGCGCGCACCAGATCCGGCGGCGACAGCGCGACGACGTCATCGCCGAGCCCGAGGGCCGCCCTGGCCTGTGGGCTGATCGGCACCGCCTTCACGGTGCGGTCCCACACCCCTCCCCCGGAGCTGATCAGTGACGTGTCGTAGTCCGCCCACGACGACCTCGGCAGCGCGAACAACCGCCGCCGTTCGGCGTAGGAGACCACCGCGTCCGGGTCGGGATCGAGGAAAATGTGCCGGTGGTCGAACGCGGCCACCAGACGGATGTGCTCCGACAGCAACATACCGTTACCGAACACGTCACCACTCATGTCACCGATGCCGACCACCGTGAAGTCCTGGGTCTGGGTATTCGATGTCCATCTCCCGGAAGTGCCGTTTCACGCTCTCCCACGCGCCTTTGGCCGTGATGCCCATCGCCTTGTGGTCATAGCCCGCCGAGCCACCCGAAGCGAACGCGTCACCGAGCCAGAAGCCGTAACTCTGCGCCACGTCGTTGGCGATATCGGAGAACGTCGCGGTGCCCTTGTCGGCCGCGACGACGAGATAGGTGTCGTCGCCATCGCGGCGCACGACTCGGGCGGGGGCAGCACCTGCCCGCTCGCCCGATCCACATTGTCGGTCACGTCCAGCAAGCCGGAGATGAACGTGCGATAGCAAGCGACGCCTTCGGCGCCCAACGCCTGCCGGTCGGCGACCGGATCACCAGTGGCCGCGGGCGGCTGCTTCACCACGAAACCGCCCTTCGCGCCGACCGGCACGATCACCGCGTTCTTCACCGCCTGCGCCTTCACCAAGCCCAGGATCTCGGTACGGAAATCCTCCAACCGGTCCGACCACCGCAACCCGCCACGCGCCACCGGCCCGAAGCGCAGGTGCACGCCTTCCACGCGCGGCGAGTACACGAAGATCTCGAACTGCGGCCGCGGCTTGGGCAATTCGGCGATTTCCCGCGGTTCCACCTTCACCGAGACGTAGTCGCGCGGTCTGCCTTCCGCGTCGATCACGTAGTAATTGGTGCGCAGCGTGGCTTTGATCAAGCCGAGGATCGCCCGCAGGATGCGATCCGCGTCCAGGCTGACCACCTCGTCGATGCGCCCGCGCACCTGGGTCTCCAGCTCCGCGGCGTGCTCGGCGGAGACGGTGTCGGGATCGAACCGCGCCGCGAACAGATCGACGAACAGGCGCGCGATATCCGGGTAGGTGAGCAGCACGCGGCAGATGTTGGCCTGACTGTACGGAAAACCGGCCTGCTGCAAATACTTCGCGTAGGTGCGCAGGATCGAGACGGCCCGCCACGGCAGCCGCGCGCGCAGCACCAGTTCGTTCAGCCCGTCGGCCTCGGCGCGGCCGTACCACATGGCCTCGAAGGCGTCGACGAACCGCTCACGCAGGCCGCGAACCTCCGCCTCGAGCACGTCGGCGCGTTTGGAGGACTCGAGCAGTTCAGCGTCCAGATCCCGGTCCAGCGAACTGCGCAGCAACTCGGGGCGGGCGAGCAGACCGAAGTCGTAGATCCACCGCTCGGCACCGGCGCCGCCGACGACCGCCTCCTCCAGCTCGATCTGGTACGGCCGCTCGTCGACCACTTCGACGCCGAGGCTCTGCAATACCGGAAGCACCTGGCTCAGCGAGATACCGCTGCCGCCGATGTAGAGCGTGAACCGCCAGGAACCCGGCGTGGAATCCGGCTTCCGGTAGAGATACTGGTCGATACCGCCATCGCGCAGCCGCTCCAGGCGTTCGATGTCTTTCAGCGCCCTCGCCGCGGCGAAATCCTGTTTGTAGCCCTCCGGGAAGGCTTCCGCGTAGCGCTGCACTACAGCGGGCTCGAGCACCGTCGACGTGCTCACCTCGTCGTTCAGGTGATCGTCCCAAGTGCGGATGGCCTCGGCGAGCAGGTTCTGCAAACGCAGCCGGTTGGGTTCGGAAGTGTCGGCGGCGGGCGGCGTCCGATGCGCGACACCGAGTTCGGCTTCCGCCATGCGCACCGTGAAATACACTCGCGCCAGGTCGCTTTCGCCCACCCGCGCGGAATAGTCGATGGACACGCCACCCAGTTCCCGGACCAGGATGTCCTGCATCTCCAACCGTGAGCTGGTGGTGTACCGGTCACGCGGGAGATAGACCAGGCAGGCGACATAGCGGCCATAGGTGTCCGCCCGCAGGAACAAGCGCACCTGGCGGCGCAGGCTCACGCCCAGCACGGCGGTGGCGGTCCGGCGCAGCGTCTCCGCGTCGGCGGAGAACAGTTCGGTGCGCGGGAAGGACTGGATGACCTCGAGCATCGCCTGACCGGAGAAGGATTCCAGGTCGAACCCGCTCTCCTCGATCGCCGAGCGGACCCGGCGCGCGATCACCGGGATGTCCAGGACGTTCTCGTGCACGGCGGAGACGGTGAAGACACCGATGAACAGGTGCTCGCCGACGATGGTTCCACGGTCGTCGAAGTCGGCGACGCTGACGAAATACGGGTACACCGCACGGTGCACGGTGGCGGGAACCAGTCCCTGGGTCAGCGTGAGCAGCGGACGGTCACCGCCGTTGACCGGCACATGGAAGTCGGTGCCCACGTCCGGCCGCAGCACACCGAGGCAGGTGGCGGGCACGACGGTGGACAACTCCCGGTCCTGGTCGGTACTCGATCGGTAGCGCGCGTAGCCGAGCAGGGTGAAATTGCCTCCCGCCAGCCAGCGCAGCAGGTTGGCGGTGTCGCTCAGCTCGGCGGGCGCGAACGGCGCGGATCCGGACCGCGCGGCGCGCTCCAGGTCGTCGGCCAGCTTGCTCTGCACCTCCTTGATGGCCTCGGTGTCGCCGATCACCTGGCGCACGTCGGCCACCACGTCCGGCAGCGCGCCCTCGACCTTCGCCAGCAGCGCGGCGCTGGTCGACGGGTGCAGTTGCACGTGCATCCAGGATTCGCGCAATCCGGCCGCGCCGGTACCGTCCACCTCGTGGGCGGCGGCGTGGGTCAGCCGGCCTTCCGCGTCCCGCTCGACCTCGAAGATGGGGTGGATGATCTCGCTGACGCTGACGCCGATCCGGCTCAGCGACGAGCTGATCGACTCGACCAGCAGCGGCATATCGTCGGTGACGATCTGGACCGCCGCCCCGATTCCGGAGCCGTCGTCCGGGTGGTACACCCGCACCAGCGCGCGACCAGGGCGGCGCGTCACACCCAGCTCCAAGTGCCTGCGGAAGATCTGGGTAATGCCGGTGATCGCACAGTCCACATCGCCCGCGTCGACGTGGCGGAAGTACGCTTCCTCGAGCGTCGCGAGCTCGCCGCGCAACGACTGCGGCAAACCCGCGGCCCACGCCGCGCTGGACAATTCGGACGAGACGGTCATTTTTCGCCAACTCCCTCGGATATCGGTTCCGTAACAAAGTGACGCTGGTCCGAGGGTAACTGTGCGCCGATGACGCGTGGGTGAATTCCCTTCCTATATCCGGGTGTTCACCACGACCGCGGAATTCGCCGCCCGTGTGCCGAGATCGGACAGAACGACCTCGGGCACAGCACAGGAATCGGACCCGCGAACGTCAGGTGAGCGCTACAGGCCGTATCCGCGGCGGCAGCGGCGCCGCACCGGTACCTCGGGTCAGCTCGACCATCGCGTCGGCGGACCAAGCCACCGATTGCTCGAACTGCGCCTGCGCATTCACGACTCCCACCCTAGCGAGCTACGCGCGGGTAGGTGTCACTCCTGGTCCGCGTTGCCGATAAAGACCCACCCCGCCACCCCGCCGAGCCGCTCGCCGCCCGGTCGGGTCGTTGATCTCCGGTCTCGCCGCCTAGAGCCGGTGCGGCAGCAAACGCCGGGCAGTGGCCCGAGAGCGCTCGGCTGCGCGCGCGCTCCCGCACCCCGAACGGGAGTCGCGCACAACAACATCAAACCCGGCTCACCGCGCCCGGCCGGACGCGAAGTCCTGACGATGCGGCGGGCCGCCCCCGTGGAGCGGGTGCGCGGCATGTCACCCCGCACCCGCCTGCCATATTCCGATTTCAGCCGCGGGTCAGCTTGCGGTGCGTCACACGGTGCGGGCGCGCTGCCTCCGGGCCGAGCCGCTCGATCTTGTTGGCCTCGTAGGCCTCGAAGTTGCCCTCGTACCAGAACCACTTGGCCTCGTTGTCCGAGTCACCCTCCCACGCGAGGATGTGGGTGCAGGTGCGGTCGAGGAACCAGCGGTCGTGGGAGATGACCACGGCGCAGCCGGGAAACTTCTCGAGCGCGTTCTCCAGCGAGCCCAGGGTCTCCACGTCGAGGTCGTTGGTCGGCTCGTCGAGCAGGATCAGGTTGCCGCCCTGCTTGAGGGTCAGCGCCAAGTTCAGCCGGTTGCGCTCACCACCGGACAGGACGCCCGCGGGCTTCTGCTGGTCGGGGCCCTTGAAGCCGAACGCGCTCACGTAGGCGCGCGACGGCATCTCCTGCTGGCCGACCTCGATGTAGTCCAGACCGTTGGAGACCACCTGCCAAACCGTCTTCTTCGGGTCGATGCCGGCGCGGTTCTGGTCGACGTAGCTCAGCTTGACGGTGTCGCCGACCTTCACCTCGCCGCTGTCCGGCTGCTCGAGCCCGACGATGGTCTTGAACAGCGTGGTCTTACCGACGCCGTTCGGCCCGATCACGCCGACGATGCCGTTGCGAGGCAGCGTGAACGACAGGTCCTTGATCAGCTGGCGGTCGCCGAAGCCCTTGTCGAGGTGCTCGACCTCCACCACGACGTTGCCCAGACGCGGCCCGGCGGGAATCTGGATCTCCTCGAAGTCCAGCTTCCGCATCTTCTCGGCCTCCGCCGCCATCTCCTCGTACCGGCCGAGGCGCGCCTTGTTCTTGGCCTGCCTGGCCTTCGCGCCGGACCGCACCCAGGCGAGCTCTTCCTTGAGCCGCTTCTGCAGCTTCTGGTCCTTCTTGCCCTGCACCTCCAGCCGCTCGGCCTTCTTCTCCAGGTAGGTGGAGTAGTTGCCCTCGTACGGGTAGGCGCGGCCGCGATCCAGCTCCAAGATCCACTGGGCGACGTTGTCCAGGAAGTACCGGTCGTGGGTGACCGCGAGGACCGCGCCCTGGTACTGCGCCAGGTGCTGCTCGAGCCAGTTCACGCTCTCGGCGTCCAGGTGGTTGGTCGGCTCGTCGAGCAGCAGCAGGTTGGGCTTGCTCAGCAGCAGCTTGCACAGCGCGACGCGGCGGCGCTCGCCACCGGAGAGGGTGGTGACCGGCTCGTCCGGCGGCGGGCAGCGCAGCGCGTCCATCGCCTGCTCGAGCTGGGAGTCCAGATCCCACGCGTCGGCGTGATCCAGCTCCTCCTGCAGCTTGCCCATCTCCTCCATGAGCTCGTCGGAGTAGTCGGTGGCCATCAGCTCGGCGATCTCGTTGAAGCGGTCCAGCTTCACCTTGATCTCGCCGAGGCCCTCCTCGACGTTGCCTCGGACGGTCTTCTCCTCGTTGAGCGGCGGTTCCTGCTGCAGGATGCCCACGGTGGCGCCGGTGGCGAGGAACGCGTCACCGTTGTTCGGCTGGTCCAGTCCGGCCATGATCTTCAGCACGCTGGATTTACCCGCGCCGTTCGGGCCGACGACGCCGATCTTGGCGCCGGGAAGGAAGTTCAAGGTGACATCGTCGAGCACGACTTTGTCGCCGTGCGCCTTGCGAACCTTCTTCATTTGGTAGATGAACTCAGCCATAAGTGTGAAGCCTATCGGTGCGAGAGATGGGGGGACGAAGCAGAGCTACCCTGCCGCCGGGACGAAACCGGCCAGGTGATCAAGCGCCGGCAGGCTCGGGTGCGCTGCCGGGAGACGGCGCCGAACCGACGACCGCCACATTCTCCCCCGGCGCGTCGCCGACCGGTACCCGACCTTCAGCGCTCGGAGCCCCGGAAGTATTCCGCGACGGCTCATCGGACAGCCGCGTCGGGCGCGCCGCGCACCGGGACAGGTCCGGGCCCACCACGGTGGCGCGCATCTCCAGATCTCGTCGTTCCACGCCGTCCTTGCTGCGGTATTCGTGGGAGCGCAACTGACCGTAGGCGATGATCGGATCGCCGCGCCGCAGGGACGCGTCGACCCCGGCCACCAATCGGCGCCAGCAGCTCACCGTCAGATACAGCGTGCCGTTGTCCACCCACTGTCCCGACGCGTGATCCAGCCGACGGGAATTACTCGCCACACGGAAGGTGACCACCTGCTCGCCATTGGCCAGGTCGCGCTTGACCGGATGGGTGGCGATCGTTCCGATCACGGTCGCATTGGCCTCGTACATGATTACGCCCCTTCACATTCGAATCCGGATCTGTCCGGAATTCCTCCCCCTCCAGGAGGGCTCTTCCAGGGTGCGCCCATTCCCTGGGCGCCGAGCGATCCGATCCGGGAATGTGCACAACTTCCCGGACTGTGAAAAAGAGCGCTTTCACGCCCGCGAGATCAGAACACCGCCACGTCGGTGTTGGCGCCGCAGAGGACGACCACCGGACGCTCGTCCGGTGCCGGGACGTAGGCGCCGCTGTGCACCGCGGCCAGCGCGGCGGCGCCGGCCAGTTCGACCAGGATGCGGAATTCGCGCCACAGGTACTCCCGGGCGGCGGTGATCGCGTCGTCGCTGACCAGCAGCGACCGCACCCCGTGACGGCGAGCGACGTCGAGTGCGATATCGCCGATCCGCGTCGGGCCCAGCGAATCGACTGTGATGCCGGATTTGGCGATGTCGACGGGACCGTCCGCCTCCAACGCCGCCCGCAGGATCGCCGCGCCCTCCGGCTCCACCCCGATCACCTGCTGACGGCGCCCGACCGCGGCCGCGATCCCGGCGACCAGTCCGCCGCCGCCCACCGCCGCAAGCACCGGCGGCCGCCCGCGCACCTGGTCCTCGAGTTCGAGCCCGACCACGCCCACGCCCGCGACCACCGCAGGCAGGTCGTAGCCGTGCAACAGCAGCGCGCCGCGTTCGGCGGCAAGCTCGGTGGCGTGCCGCAGCGCCTCGGCGTAGGTGGTGCCGTACCAGAGCACTTCGGCGCCGTGCGACCACATCCCGGCGACCTTGGTGTGCGGCGCCGTCTCCGGGACGACGACCGTGCAGGCCTTGCCCAGCCGCGCCGCGGCAAGCGCGGTCGCGATACCCGCGTTGCCGCCGGACGCGATCACCACGTGATCGACGCCCTCACCCGACTCCAGCAGGGCGTTCAGACTGCCGCGCACCTTGAACGTCCCACCGTGCTGGAGGTGCTCGAGCTTCATCGTCACCGGCACCGGACCGGACGGGCTCGCGACGGAGGTGTGGAAGACCGGCGTCTTGCGGACTTGCCCGGCCAGCCGCCTGCGCGCGGATCGCACGTCCGACCGTTCCACCCGCCCGACCGGTCTGTGGGGGAAGACCGTGGTGGCGCGTTCACTCACTTACGCACTTCTCCATCTCGCTTGGCCAGTTCGGCGAACATCGCGTTGTGTGCGGCGAGCGCGGCGTCGTTGTCGCGTGCGGCGGCTCGATCGGTGCGCTGCGCGAGCCGCTGATCGCTGCGCGACCATTGGATCAGCAGCGCCAGCATCACCACCACCAAGGGGACCTCGCCGCTGGCCCAGGCGAGGCTGCCGCCCGTGCGCTGATCACCGAGCAGATCACCGTTCCAGCCCAGACCCAGTCCGCGGTAGAACCAGCCGCCGAGCACCGTGGTCATGCTCATCAGCGCGATGCCGAAGAACGCGTGGAACGGCAGCGAACCGAACACCATGGCGAGCTTGGTCAGCGGCTCCACCTGTCTCGGCTTGGGATCGATGCCGATCACCACCCAGTAGAACAAGTAGCCGCTGAGCAGGAAGTGCAGGTTCATCAGCAGGTGCGCCGCGTGTGAGTCGGCGTAGGCGTCGAAGATGCCGCCCAGGTACAGCGCGTAGAAACCGGCGACGAAGATGGCCGAGGCCACGATGGGGTGGGTCAGGAAACGCGATACCGGGTTGTGCACCGCGGCCAGGAGCCATTCCCGTGGGCCCGGCACACCGCCACGGCCCGCGGGCGGCAGCGCGCGCAGCGCCAGCGTCACCGCGCCTCCCAGCGCGAACAGGATGGGCGCGAGCATCGACAGCGCCATGTGCGCCCCCATGTGGACGCTGAACACGGCGGGCGAGTACCTGCCGACCCCGGAGCTGGTCGCGATCAGCAGCACCACGCAACCGGACAGCCAGGCGAGCGTCCGCCCGGCCGGCCACGCGTCACCCCGCGCTCGCAGCCGCCGCACGCCGAGCAGGTACAGCACCGCCAGCACGAGCGACAGTGTTCCGAAGATGAGATCGAACCGCCAGTCGAACAGCAGGCGGGCGAGGCTCGGCGGCCCGGCCAGGTCGTAGCCCAGCTCCACTTCCATCGGCGTCGGGACGGATTCCGGGGGTGGCGGCGGCGTACGGCCGAGCCCGACGGCGAGGCCGATGGTCGCGGCGAAGATCAGTACCTCGACGCCCGCGTACCGGATCAGGGCGACGCGGTTACGGGAATCGGCCGCGAGCGCGGGCAACGCGGCGCGGCGCTGCAGGTAGCCGAACACCCCCAGCAGCGCCAACGCGGCCGCCTTGGCCAGCACCAGCCTGCCGTAGGTGCTGGTGAACACCTCGTCCGGTGGCACGCGAACGAGCGCGTTGATCACCCCGCTGACCGCGATCACGCCGAACGCGACCGTGGCGGTCAGCGAGAACCGCCGCGTCGCCACGTCGGTGTACGCACCGCCGCGCAGGGCGTGCGCCAGCACCGCGAACAGACCGCCCACCCAGACGGCCGACGCGATCAGATGCAGGATCAGGCTGTTGGTCGCCACGTCGTGCGACCCGCCCGAGGAGGAATGCCCGGTCAGCGCCAGCGGCATCATGGTGGCGATCGCGGCCCCGAGCAGGACCGGAGTCCAGCCCCAGCGCAGCGCGAGCCGGCAGCCGACCGCCACGACCAGGGCGAAGACCACGGTCGTGCGCCACGCTCCGGCCAGCTCGATCTGACCGACCGCCCGCCACAGAACGTCCGGCCGCAGGTCCTCCCCCACCGGCTGGCCCGTGGTGTCCGAGACCGTCAGGGGCACGAGCAGCGCCGCGCAGCATGCCCAGACCAACGCGAAGTTGGATGCCCGCCGCACCGCGCGGTACCCCCCGACGTCCAGTAGCCCTTTCGGCTGCGGTGGTACGAGGAAGGCCGCGAAAAGCAGGGAACCGACCGTCAGCGCCGCCGACAAGTCCGCCAGTGCCCGGACGGCGGGCAGACCATAGGTGGTCGGCGCGCCGGGGTCGGGAATGCCGAGCAGACTCAGCGCCTGCGCCGCCGACAGCCCGACAACCAGCGCCGCGACCACGGCCGCGATGGCGCCGGCCAGCGCGGTGACCGCCGCGAACGTCGCTCCGGACCGGGATGCCTCGGCTTCAGGAGCGGCGGACGTGGTGGGGGCGGACGACATACGACTGAGCGTAGTTCGGCGAGTATTGCGTGGCCCGGTCGGGTTTGTACCGATATTGTGGGCCGCGGATCACCACGGGCGCGTCACCTACTGTCTCGGGATGGCTGAAACGTTGCTAACGCTGAGGATAAGGCCACCTGGACGGTCGCTATAATTGGCCCGCTGGACAGCACGGCCAATGTCGGCCATCGTGGAACCCGCTGCCTCCGTAGCTCAGTTGGATAGAGCAAGGGCCTTCTAATCCCTAGGTCGCAGGTTCGATTCCTGCCGGGGGCGCAGCACACTGGAGACCTGCGATGACGCGGGTCTCCAGTGCTATTACCCCGCAGTGCGATGCTCAAACACTTTCCGCGTCCCGGCGCGGCGTTGCTGTCCGCCCGGTGCAGGAGGAGTGATCTCGCCGACATCTTCCGCACTTGCGCGCTGATTGCGGACCGGGACAGCCCGCCGTTGCGGGGGTGCTTCGAGTCGAACCGGCTGCGTGGCCGCCGGGATCACGACAGTGCCGGGGCGTTTCCGTCCGGTTCCGCCCGGCCCCCGCCGAGATCTGCTTCAATCGATGAATGTGCAGGTGGATGGCTTACTCGGGTGAGCCGATCCGGGCCGAGGACCTTCTGTTCCGGCCGAAGCACTCGTTGATCGACCAGAGCTTGCACTCGACGCTCGGCGCGACGACCACGAACGGCGACGGCTTCGGAATCGGCTGGTACGGCGAAGGGCCGCGACCGGCGGTGTTCAAGAACATCGAACCGGCGTGGAACGACCGGAACTTGCGCGAGATCGCCGCGCAGGTGCGCACGCCGCTGCTGTTCGCGCACGTGCGGGCGTCGACCGGGACCGCGGTACAGCGCAGCAACTGCCACCCCTTCCGGCGCGAGCGGTGGCTGTGGATGCACAACGGAGCGCTGCGCGGCTTCCACGAGACCAAGCGTGACCTGGTGACGGCGATCGACCCGGCCCTGTTCGCGGATATCGAGGGTTCCACCGACTCGGAAGTCCTGTTCTTCCTCGCGCTGACCTTCGGCCTGCTCGACGACCCGTTCGGCGCGGTCTCCCGAGCGGTCGGGTTCGTGGAGGACGTCGGCCGCGCGCACTCCGTCGCCGACCCGGTGCAGATGACCGTCGCGACCACCGACGGCACCTCGATGTGGTTCTTCCGGTACTCCAGCGAGCGGCAGTCGCGGTCGCTGTTCTACTCCACCGATATCGGGACGCTGCGGGCACTGCATCCAGAGGTGGAGGTGCTGTGGGAACTCGGTGAAGAGGCCCGCTTCGTGGTCTCCGAGCCGCTGCGTGACCTGCCGGGAGCGTGGAACGAAGTCCCGGAATCTTCGGCGGGTGTCGTACGCCCCGGTCACGAGGAGCTGCGCGCCTTCGAGCCGATCGCCGCGTGATCCTCGCGCTCCGCCGGGAACCCTCGTCCATCGCTCCCGCCGATCGCGGCCCTTCCAGGTGATGCGGTTGAACCTTCCCCGCGTCCGGCCGGGGCCAGTACAGTCAATTCCTTGTGCGCCGCATACCGGAGGGGGACGGACAGCGTGCCGTCGGAAAACGATTTCGCAGCGCCGCCGCCATCTACGCATCTCTGGTGGGCGCCGGATTCCGTAGACAGTGGCGCTACAAACTGGCCATGTTCGCGGGGCTGTGCACCAACTGCGTATTCGGCTTCGTGCGCGCCGCCGTCCTGGTCGCCGCGGTGGACGCCGCGGGCGACTTCGGCGGTTACGACCGGGGCAGCATCGGCGCCTATGTCTGGCTGTCCCAGGGGCTGCTCGGTGCGATGCAGTTCATGGGCCCGCTGGGGCAGCTGGACGACCGGGTCAAGAACGGCGACATCGCGATCGACTTCCTGCGCCCGGTCGATATCCAATGTGGTTATCTCGCCGACGATCTCGGAAGGGCCGCCTGCACGTTCCTGCCGCGCGGAGTGCCGAGCGTGCTCGTCGGCGCGCTCACCTTCGGCCTGGCTATGCCCGCCACACCCGGTCCTTACCTCCTCGGCGTGGTCAGCGTGTTGTCGGCCGTGGTGATCTCGTTCCTGTGCCGGTTCGTCGTGGTGCTGATCGGCTTCTGGGTCGTTGAGACGCGGGGCATCCGGCTGCTGTATTACACCTCCGGCACCTTCTTGGCCGGGCTGTACGTGCCGGTGCACATGTTCCCCACGTGGCTGGAGGCGATCGCGGCGGCCACGCCTTTCCCGTCCATTCTGCAATCTCCGGTCGACGTGCTCTCGGGACGGGTCACCGGCGCGGACGCGTTCGCGGTCGTCGGCGTCCAGCTGTCCTGGGTGCTGGTGATCGGTATCACCGGGCGCGTGCTGCTGGCCGCGGGCCGGCGCAGGCTGGAGGTGCAGGGTGGTTGAGACGGCTTCCCGATGCGCCGGATCGTGGTCGACGCCCTATGTGGCCGTGTTGCGCTCCAGGATCCGCGCTCAGCGCAGCTACCGCTTGTCCTTCGCCAGTGAGATCCTGAGCGCTTTCGTGGTGGGCTTGGTGGAATTGGCCGAGGTGTGGCTGATCTTCCGCGCCGCGCGCGTGCTGGGCGGGCTCGACCTGGACGCGGCCTTGCTGCTGTTCGGGCTGAGCCATTCGAGTTTCGCGCTGTCACAGGTGATCTTCGGCCATCTCGACACCTTGCCCACGCTGATCAGGATGGGCAGGCTCGACGCCTATCACCTGCGGCCGCAACCATTGCTGCTGCAACTGATCACCAGCGACATCTCCCTGCGCCGGTTCGCCCGCGCTTCGGTCTCGATGGTCGCGCTCGGGATGGGTCTGGCCCGCAACGACGTCGACTGGAACGCGGCCACGGCCGCGCTGCTGACCCTCACGCTCGTCGGCGGCATCGCGCTGTTCGGCGGAATGTTCGTCTGCGCGGCCGGACTGCAGTTCTATCTGATCGACGGTTCCGAGCTCACCAACAGCTTCACCTACGGTGGGTCGTTCGCGGCGACACAACCCGCGTCGGTGTTCCCCGCCCCGATGCGGCTGCTGTTCGGATTCGCCATCCCGGTCTCGTTCACGGCCTACCTCCCCACCCTCGCGCTGCTGGAGCTGCCCGGCCCGCCGCTGCTGCCCACCTGGCTGGCCTGGCTGACTCCGGTCGCGGCGTTGTGGGTCTGGCTGCTGGCGCTGAGTTCGTGGCGATTGGGGACGCGGCACTACCAGGGAGGCGGCGGATAGGGATGGGGCAGTCGGAGCGCCCGGAGGCGATCATCAATATGACCGAACTCACCAGGCAGTTCACGCTGTATCGCAAGGACGGCCGACGCTGGCGCAGGCGGCGTGAAACGCTCACCGCGGTCGATCGGATGACCGTCCGCATCGAGCGCGGCGCCGCCGTGGGCTACATCGGCGCCAACGGGGCGGGCAAGTCCACCACCATCAAAATGCTCACCGGCATCCTGGTGCCCACCTCCGGCGCCGTGCGCACGTGTGGGCTGGACCCGGTGCGACAGCGGCGGGAACTGGCCGGTCGGATCGGCGTGGTGTTCGGCCAACGCTCCCAGCTGTGGTGGGATCTGCCGCTGCGCGAATCGTTCTCGATTCTCGCCGCGATCCATCGGCTGGAGCCGGATGCCGCGCGCCGGCGCGCACACGAGCTGATCGAGCAGCTGGAGATGGCCGGCACCCTCGACACACCGGTGCGCCAGTTGTCGCTGGGCCAGCGCATGCGCGCGGAAGTGGCCGCCGCACTGCTGCATTCGCCGGAGCTGGTCATTCTCGACGAGCCGACGATCGGCCTGGATGTGCTGTCCAAACAGCGCCTGCGCGAGTTCCTCCGCGCCGAGCGCGCCGAGCGCGGTACGACCCTGCTGCTCACCACGCACGACATGGGCGATATCGAACGGCTCTGTGGCCGGGTGCTCGTGGTCGACCACGGCCGCTTGGTGTACGACGGATCGCTCACCGGCCTCGCGGCCACCGTCGGCGCACGCCGGGTGCTGGTGGTCGACTTGGCCGAGCCCGCGCCGGACTTCGACGATCTGCCCTCGGCCCAGTTGCTGGGCAGCGAAGGCAACGGCATGCGGCAGCGGCTGGCCTTCGACCCGGAACGGACCACTGCGGCGCGACTGCTTGCCGCGGTGTCGGAGCGCGCCGAAGTGCGGGACCTGTCCATCGAAGAGCCCGAGATCGAGGACGTGGTCCGGCGGATATACGAATCCGCCCGCTGAGACGGCGGGCGGATCCGGCGCGCCGGGCGGTATCGGGTTCAGTCGGACTCGCGGGCGCCCTGATCGAGACGGAAGGGCGGGTACTCGTCCCGCATCAGGCTCGCGTAGGCCTGCACGCGAATGGTCCAGCGGTTGATGCCCATGACGAAGTCGTAGACGCCCTGGGGATACCGCGCCGTGAACAGCAGCCCGATCACGGCGACGAGCAGCAGAACGCTCAGCAGCGAAATGGAGCCGCCGCTCCAGTCGTCGCTCTCGTTCGCCCCGATCGCGACGCCTCCGCTCACCGCCGCGGCGACGATCAGGTAGTGCGGGATGGCCAGCAGCCACCACTTCACCAGCACCAGGCCGCGGTGCAGCGTCTCCGGGTAATCGATCTCCAGGTCGGCCGGGTACTGCGCGTCCGGCCGCAGGCTGAACGGCGGATACTTGTCGGTGCCGAGCACCGAGAGAGCGTAGAAGGCGACCCGCCATCCCCAGCGCATGACGCCGACGTTGAAGTCGAACAGGCTTCGCGGGTACTTGCCGGTGATCAGGATCGCGAAGAAGGCGACGATCGTGAGTACCGCGTACGCGACGTGCAGGAAGACCAGCACGATGTAGTGCGGGATGGCCAATAGCCACTTCACCAGCCACATCCACCGCGACAACGCGGGGTCCAGATCGCCCCGGACGCGGATCGGCGCGGTCGGTACGACGGGCTTCTCGGGTTCCATGATCAACGCTCCTCACGGCTGCTGTGATCAAAATCACAACTAATGCAGACGTCCTGATTGTCGCGTATCCGGCCGCCTTCGCACGGCACCATCCGGTACCGACATGCCAACGAATCGGGGTGCACGGCGGCGCGTGCCCGGCCGGTCGCCCGGTGGGAGCCCCGAGCTCAGGGCCGAATACTCGCTACGCGCGGAAGATTCGCGTATTCGCCATCGCGGATGCGTCAAGCGCGCGACTTCGCGCACTCTGCTTCGGCCCCTGGAACGGCGATTCTCGCGGCGTAACGACGTGCAGAACGTGCAGTGCCACAGTGGCGTGCGCAGTACCGACGGACTACCCACACACCAACGCGCCGGAGACACGAAAACCACTGTAGTTCGGCTATTCTCGGCGTTGAACGCCTGTCGGCTGCTGTTGCCCCTGACCCGTCACCGCCATGACGGACAGCCAGACGACGCGCACCGACCCGGTCGACGCCCTCCGGGGCAGCGAGCCGCCGAGGCCCTCACCCACCCGGCGCACCGGCTCTCGACCGCCGATGCAGTATCGAGACCCCAGCCCGCCATCGCGCGACAGCCCGGTCAGGCCGGTCCGCTCGCCTGCGCCGAGTACAGGCTGACCTCGCCTTCTTCACTCAGGAAGGCGTTGACCAGCATGGTGCGGGTGGCTTCCAGCTCCTCCTGATCCGGCGCGGCGGTGGTGATCGAGATCTGCGGGATGACCGCCCAGTTGACCACGTAACGCTCCGGCGGGCCGTCGTCGTCGGAGAGCCGGGCGAGCCGGAAGACCGAGACGGTTTTTCGGACGATCAGAGTGCGCACGACCTCCGCGATTCGCTCGGGGTCTTCCAGCGCGAACATGAAGCCGAATGTCAACTCGGGCGATGACACATAGGCGGGCACGAACACCGAGGCTAGCGGATCGGGTGGCGACACGCAGCGGTCGCGTCGAATCGGTTGCCGCACATGCGCTCGCCGACTGCGCGGTGGGGCGGGCCGGGTGACCGATCCGTAACGGAACATAACGATTTCCCGGCAGGTCCCGGATTCGCGGACCAGAGTATTGCGCGGATTCGGCTACCGCGCTTTCCTGAAAGTGTCCCGATTTTCTCGGACCGTCTTCTCTCGCATCGTCGCGGAATTCCCGGTTTCTCTGCCGTGCCGGTGGAACGTGGGATGGCAGCCGAGTGCGGGACTGCGCCGGAGCCGAGGGGCGCACCTCCCCGAAATCCCCCTCGGCCCTGGCGTACCCAGGATTCATCGCGTCGCAGAGGTATGCCATGCCCACCGAATACGCTCAGCGCAGTTTCGGAGCCGAGGAGCTACCACCGCCCGCCGCGCTGCTTCGCGCGATTCGCGAACCCGGCGAGGATCAGCACCGGCACAGCGTGCTGCACGCCGCGCGGAAACTCGTCGACTGCCACGAGCGACGGCAGCGGGCACTGGAGCGAGCACACGCCCCTGGCGCATCCAGCGCGCACGTCGCGGCGTGCAGCAGGCAGATGGAGGACATCGACGGCTGCCGCGCCGAATGGATCGGACATATCGACGCGTGGGTCGCCGCGAACGTGCAGCACCGCGCGGGGGCCTCACTGCACACCGAGACACTCGGGGCGGTCATAGATCGAATCGCGGCGAAATGGGTTGCCGCTCGACACACTTTGGGCGACGAGATCACGACTCGGCCGCATCCGGAGCAGGCGGGCGGGGAAGCCCACCTGCACTGGACCCGGCTCGCCGAACTGATCGACGGGTATCAGGACCTGATCGCCGACGTCGCCGCACACCGGCGCAGGCTGCCGGTGTGGTGATCAGCGCCGCTCGTCCACCCCTGGCTCGACGACCTCTGGCTCGAGGACCTCGGGCTCGACGACCTCGGCGTCGAGGAACCCCTCCGGCTCGGCGACCGGCGGCTTCGTGACCGTGGCCTCGGCCTCGTCGCCGAGGTCGGGAGCGAGGTCACGCTGCGCCGCCGCGTCCCGGCGCGCGGCGGCGGCCGCCTCGTTCATCTCGATCGCGTCGGTGATCCACTCACCGATCTCCCGGGTGACTTCGGCGACGGTGCCCGTGATGATGTTGGCGATATTGCCGACATGCCGGGCGCCGGAAGACGTCAATTCCTGAATGAGATCTTTGTTGCTCTCGAATTTCCCGATCATTCACACGCCCGCTTCGCTCGCCTTCGGCTGTCGCATCACGATAACACCGGGAGACGGCTCACTCTCGACCCAGCTCGGCGGCAGCGCCAGCTTGAAAATCTTCTTCCACACCGAGCCGATCTGGCGGCCGAGCGGGCCGGTGTTGTACGGCAGACCGTACTTATCACACAAAGCGCGCACCGTCGGCGCCATCTCCGGATAACGGCTGGCGGGCAGGTCCGGAAACAGGTGGTGTTCGATCTGATGCGACAAATTGCCGGACATGATGTGGAACAGCTTGCTTCCGGTGATGTTCGCCGAGCCGAGCATCTGCCGGATGTACCACTCGCCGCGGGTCTCGTCGGCGGTCTCCTCCTCGGTGAACGTCTGTACGCCGGTCGGGAAGTGACCGCAGAAGATGATGGCGAAGGCCCACACGTTGCGCACCAGGTTGGCGGTGGCGTTTCCGGCCAGGGTGTGGAAGAACAGCGGCCCGGTCAGCGCGGGGAACACCAGGTAATCCTTGAGCACCTGTTTGCCCGCCTTGCGCCACTGGCCCAGGAGCAGCTTCTTGACCTCCGGCCACTTCTTCTTGCCCGCGAGGATGTTCTCCACCTCGAGGTCGTGGCCCATCACGCCCCACTCGAACAGCAGCATGAGCACGAAGGCGTACAGCGGCTGCCCGAGCCGCAGCACGTTCCATTCCTGGGCCTCGTCCATGCGCAGGATGGAGTAACCGATGTCGCGGTCCTTGTTGTGGATGTTGGTGTAGGTGTGGTGCAGGTAGTTGTGCGAGTGCTTCCACTGGTCGGCCGGGCAGACCGTGTCCCACTCGAACACCCTGGAGTTCAGGCCGGGCTCGCGCATCCAGTCGTACTGGCCGTGCATCACGTTGTGGCCGATCTCCATGTTGTCCAGGATCTTCGACACACTCAGCGCCGCGACGGCGGCCAGCCAGAACGGCGGAAGGAAGCCGAGATACATCAGGCCGCGCCCGGCGATCTCGAAGCCGCGCTGCGCCTTGATGATCGAGTACAGGTATTCCCGGTCGCGCTCGCCCAGATCGGCGACGATCGCGGCGCGCAGTTCATCGAGTTCCCGGCCGAGTTCCTCGATCTGGTCCGGGCTCAGGACCAGAGGCCCGTTCTCGGTTTCGGTCAGTATGGTCATGTTTCGCTCCCCTTCGTGTTCAGATGTCGACCTCGACGTCGCCGACCGGCGCGCTGACGCACAGCTGGATCGGCTGGTCGGGGTCGCTGTCGGTCTCGCCGGTGCGCAGGTTGCGCGTGCAGCCGGAGCGGCGTACCGCGGTGCAGGAGAAGCAGATCCCCATGCGGCAGCCGTACTCCGGGCTGAGCCCGGCGGATTCGGCCTGTTCCAGCAGGCTGGCGCCGGTGTTCGGCGCGCTCACGCCGCTGGCCGAGAAGCTCACCGTGCCGTGCGCGTCGGCGGCGTCGGCCGGTGTGACCGACAGCGTGAACTCCTCGGTGTGCAGCCGGTCTTCCAGCTGCTCGGCCTGATAGATCGTGCGCACCGCGTCCATCAGCGATCGCGGGCCGCAGACGTAGGTCTGCGCGTCCGCGAACCAGGGCGCGACGCGCTCGAGTTCGTCGTAGTCGAAGTAGCCGCCGGCCTTCGGACGAGCCAAGTCCACCCACGGCGCGCGCGGGTCGACCTGTGCCGCCAGGTCCCGCACCGGGTACCGCAACTCGACGCGGAAGTTGGGATGCCGCTGGGCGATCGCGTCCAGTTCGGCTCGGTGCGGCAGCACCGCGGGCGACTTCGCGTAGTGCAGGAACACCACCTCGCCCGGATGCTCCTCCTCGGCGAGCGTGCGCAGCATGGACAGCACCGGCGTGATGCCGCTGCCGCCGCTGATCAGCAGCAGGCGCTCTGGGCGCGGCTCGGGCAGCCGGAAGACGCCGTCGGCGGGTGTCAGGTCGACCACCATGCCGGGCGCGGCATGGCGGTAGAGATACTGCGACACCAGGCCATCCGGATGCGCCTTCACGGTGAGCTGGATGTGGCGGCGGCCGCCTTCCGCATTCACCGGCGAATAGCACCGGGTATGCCGCACGCCATCGATCACCACGCCGATCTGGACGTACTGTCCGGCGGCATGGCCTTTCCACTGCCGGGTCGGGCGCAGCGTGAGCGTCACCGAACCCGGCGCCGAGCGGCGCACGTGAGTGATTTCGGCCCGCATGTCCCGCACCGTGAGGGTGGGGCGCACCAGTTCCAGATACCGGTCCAGCGGGTGTGGCGAGGTCAGGGTCTGCACCAGGTTGATGAGATCCACCATTGTTCTCCGTGCCTTTTGTCGGGCTGACGACGTGCGACCAATTTTTCAGTGCACGTCTGTACACTCAACTAGTGTGACCGATGACCGGGGCCAGGTGTCAACCGGCGAAACATGTGACTCGAACTACATCATTGGATTGGTCGAATGGTGAACGGATGTATGCTCACCGGGATGAATGAGCAGGCAGCGACCCGAGGCGAACGCAAGGAGCGGACCAGGCAGGCACTCCTGGACGGCACCCTCGCGCTGGCCGCCGAGCGTGGGTTCGCCGCGCTGAGCCTGCGGGAGATCGCCCGCTCGGCCGGGATCGTGCCGACAGCGTTCTACCGGCACTTCGCGTCGCTGGAGGACCTCGGCGCCACCTTGGTCGACGACGGCGTCACCGCGCTGCGGCTGGCACTGCGCGAAGTGCGCCGCAACGCCGACGCGAGCCTGTCGGACACCGTGCGGTTCGTCTTCACCCAGGTCGGCCCGAAGCGGGACCTGTTCGGCTTCCTCACCAGGGAGCGCCACGGCGGGTCGGCGGCCCTGCGCACGGCCATAGCACGGGAGATCCAGTTGATCGTGCGCGAACTCGTCGCCGATCTGTCCCGGATCACAGCGCTGGACTCCTGGACGCCGCGCGACCTGGAGATCGCCGCCGACCTGATGGTCACCACGGTGACCGACGGGATCGCCGCCTACGTGTCGGCCGCACCACGCGACCAGCAGACGATCATCGATCGCACCGTCCAGCAGATGCGGTTGATCGCGCTCGGCATGGGCGGCTGGCGGCCTCCGGGCCGGCGCTGATCCGGTTCCCGCCGAGAGCAGCGGCGCTCAGGCGGCGGACCCAGGCTCCTCGGCGGCGCCGCGCTCCGGCGCGACCGGATCCGGCGGGCGCACCGGCAGCAGCACCGCCAGTCCCACCGCGAGCACGACCAGCAGGCCCGCGATGCCCGCGCGATCCGCGTCGAACAGCCAGACGAACAAGCCGAACAACGTCGGCGCGAGGAAGGACACCGCGCGTCCCGTGGTCGTGTACAGACCGAAGAGCTGACCCTCACGACCCGGCGGCGCGAGCCGAGCCAGGAACGAGCGCGCAGCCGCCTGCGCCGGGCCGACGAACACGGTGAGCAGCAGGCCGAAGACCCAGAACAGCAGCGGGCCGGACACCACCAGCAGGGCCAGCCCGCACACCAGCATCGCGGCCAGCGACACCACGATGACGATCTTCGGCCCGATCCGGTCGTCGAAGCGCCCGGCGACGATCGCGCCGAACGCCGCGACGACATTGGCGGCGATGCCGAACAGCAGCACGTCCGAGTCGGCGATGCCGTAGACGCGGACGGCGAGCACGGCGCCGAAAGTGAACACCCCGGCCAGGCCGTCCCGGAACACGGCGCTGGCGACCAGGAAGCCGACCGTGCGCCGGTCGGTGCGCCACAGTTCGCGCAGATCGCGCCACAGCACCCGATACGAGCCGAGGAATCCGGCGCTCGCCGCGCCTGGGTCGGCATCGGTCCTGGGCAATTCGGGGACCGCGAACAGGACCGGCAGGGCGAACATGGCGAACCAGACGGCGGCCAGCACCGCGACCAGGCGGATGTTGAGCCCGTCGTCGGTGGGCACACCGAGCAGGCCGCGGTTGTCGCCGTCACCCGCGATGAAACCGAAGTAGCAGATCAGCAGCAGGAAGATGCCGCCGAAATAACCCATCGCCCAGCCGAATCCCGAAATCCGCCCGACGGTGTTCGGTGTGGACACCTGCCGCAGCATCGCGTTGTACGGCACGTTCGCCAGCTCGAAGCAGGCCGACCCGAACGCCAGCAGCACCAGGCCCAGCCACAGGTCGCGATAGTCGTCGTGCACGAAGAACATCGAGGTCATCGCGGCGATGGTGAGCGCGGTGAGCACACCGAGGGAACGTTTGCGTTTCGCCGACGCGTCGAAGCGCTGGCCGCTGACCGGCGCGGTCACCGCCACGATCAGCCCCGCGATACCCAGCGACCACCCCAGCCACGCACTGGCGGAGACATCGCCGGGCAGGTCGTCACCGACCTTGTCGGTGAGATACACCGAGAACACGAATGTGAGGATCACGGCATTGAAAGCCGAAGAACCCCAATCCCACAGCCCCCACGCCACGACTTGCCCGCGCCCGGCAGCCTGCCCGACCGTCGCCTTGGCGTTCACCTCGGTCATGCCGCGCAGCTTAATGCGCGCGAGCGTCCGAGTCCGGCCGAAACCGGTGGAGCCGAGCGAGAGCCGCTGCCGATCCGGCCGTGAGCGGCTCGCCGCGACCCTTGCGGTAGGCCATTGTTCACTATGCACCTAGTTGCATAGTACCGACTGTCACGACTATCCTCACCGCATGGCACTCGAGCATGCGTTGCTGGTATCGCTGACCGAGCGCGCCGGTTCGGGATACGAGCTCGCGCGCCGCTTCGACAAATCCATCGGCTACTTCTGGAGCGCGACCCACCAGCAGATCTATCGCGTCCTCAAGCGCATGGAGGAGTCCGGCTGGGTCGACGGCGAGTCGGTGGCGCAGGAGGGCAGGCCGGACAAGAAGGTGTACTCGGTGAGCGAGGCCGGGCGCGCCGAACTCGCGCGCTGGATCGCCGCGCCGAGCGACTCCGGTATCCCGCGCAACGAACTCGGAGTGAAGATCCGCGCCGCGGCCTACGGCGACATCACCGCGTTGCGCGCCGAGGTGGCCCGCCACCGCGACCAGCACGCCCAGCGGCTCGAGCTGTACCGGCACATCGAGAAACGCGACTTTCCCACCCCGGACCGGCTCGCCGGAACGGCTCTGCACCAGTACCTCGTCCTGCGCGCGGGCATCCGCGTGGAGTCGGGATTCGTCGAATGGTGTGACGAAGTTCTGCAAGCACTGCACCCGCGCGACACAGCCCCGCGCGCGGATTGACGGAGAAAGGCGACCGCACCGATGAGCTCCTTCCCCCATTTGTTCGAGCCGCTCGATCTCGGCTTCACCACCTTGCGCAACCGCGTGGTGATGGGTTCGATGCACACCGGGCTGGAGGACCGCGCCTGGGACACCAACAAGCTGGCCGCCTACTTCGCCGAACGCGCGCGCGGCGGCGCCGGCCTGATCATCACCGGCGGCTACGCGCCCAACCGCGCGGGCTGGCTGCTGCCCTTCGGCGCCAAGCTGACCAACAAGACCGAGGCGTACCGGCATCGGACGATCACCAAGGCGGTCCACGCGCACGGCGGCAAGATCGCCATCCAGATCCTGCACGCGGGCCGCTACTCCTACATGCCGGGTAGCGTGTCGGCGTCATCGATCAAGGCGCCGATCAACCCGTTCCGGCCGCGCGCACTCTCGGCCAAGGGCATCGAACGGACCATCAATGACTACGTCCGCTGCGCGACGCTCGCCCGGTTCGCGGGATACGACGGCTGCGAGATCATGGGCGGCGAAGGATATTTCATCAACCAGTTCCTCGCGCCGCGCACCAACAAGCGCACCGACGGGTGGGGCGGCTCGCCGGAGAACCGCCGCCGGATCGCGGTGGAGATCGTGCGCCGCACCCGCGCGGCGGTCGGCCCGGACTTCATCATCGTGTTCCGGCTGTCGATGGCGGAACTGGTGGAGAAGGGGCAGACCTTCGACGAGATCATCGCGCTGGCGCACGAACTGGAAGCCGCCGGGGTGAACATCCTGAACACCGACATCGGCTGGCACGAGGCGCGGGTGCCGACCATCGTGACCTCGGTGCCCCGCGCGGCCTTCGTCGAGTTCACCGCGAAGATCACTGCGCGGGTGCGCATCCCGGTGTGCGCGTCCAACCGGATCAACATGCCCGAGGTGGCCGAGGAGATCCTGACCCGGGGCGACGCGCAGCTCGTTTCACTGGCCCGGCCCTTCCTCTCCGATCCGGAGTGGGTGAACAAGGCCGCCCAGGATCGCGTCGACGAGATCAACACCTGTATCGCCTGCAACCAGGCCTGCCTGGACCACGCCTTCCAGCACAAGACCGTCTCCTGCCTGCTCAACCCGCGTGCCGGGCACGAGACCGAACTGAAATTGCTGCCGACCCGCCGCACCAAGCGCATCGCCGTGGTGGGCGCGGGACCGGCGGGGCTTTCCGCAGCGGTCAACCTCGCCGAACGCGGTCACCGCGTCGACCTCTTCGAGGCCGACGACAAGATCGGCGGCCAGTTCGACATCGCCCGCCGCATCCCGGGCAAGGAGGAATTCAGCGAGTCGATCCGCTACTACACCCGGATGCTGGAACTGACCGGCGTCACGGTCCACCTGAACAAGCGGGTCGGCGCGGACGAATTGATCGCGGGCGACTACGACGAGGTGGTGCTGGCTACCGGTGTGCGGCCGCGCATCCCCGACATCCCGGGTATCGACCACCCGATGGTGGTGTCGTATGCCGAACTGGTGCGCGAGGAGAAGCAGGTCGGCAAGCGCGTCGCCGTGATCGGGGCGGGTGGTATCGGCTACGACGTCAGCGAATTCCTCACAGTCGAGGGTCATCCCACGCTCAAGCTGGACGAGTGGAAGGAGGAGTGGGGCGTCACCTCCGACGACGAACAGGTTCCCGGGCAGCTCACCACACCCAGACCCGCCCCCGCGGCACGGGAAGTCGTTCTGCTCCAGCGCAAGACCACTCCCTTCGGCAAAGACCTCGGCAAAACCTCCGGATGGGTGCACCGGGCCGCGTTGAAGGCCAAGGGCGTCGAGCAGATCGGCGGCGTGAACTACGAGCGCATCGACGACAACGGCCTGCACATCAGCTTCGGGGAGAAGCGGCAACGCCCGCAGCTGATCCCGGTCGACAACGTCGTCGTCTGCGCGGGCCAGGAATCCGTGCGCGATCTGGAGGCCCCGCTGCGCGCCGCCGGTGTCAGCCCGCATCTGATCGGTGGCGCCGAACTCGCCGCGGAACTCGACGCCAAGCGAGCCATCGACCAGGGCACCCGCCTGGCCGCACGGCTGTGATGGAGCGCGACGACCGGGCGGCAGGCTCCTTCGGCGTATCGCCGCGCCGGATCGCCTAGGCTGCACCGGGTGAGCCTGCCCTCCCCCACCTCCGAGAATCGCGCGGTCGTCACCGGCGCCTCCTCCGGCATCGGCACCGCGCTCGCCGCCGAACTCGCCGCCCGTGGTTATTCACTGATCCTGGTCGCCCGCCGCGACGAATTGCTCACCGAGCTCGCGCAGCGGCTGACCCTGGCCCACGGCATCACCGCGGAGGTGCGCCCCGTCGATCTGGCCGACCGCGACCAACGCGGCGCGCTGGTGGAGGAACTGTCCGCCCGCGACATCGCCATCCTGTGCAACAACGCGGGCATCGCGACGTTCGGCGCGGTCGCCGAACTCGATCCGGCCTACGAGCGCGCACAGATGGAGCTCAATGCCGTCGCGGTGCACGACCTGACCCTGGCGGTGCTGCCCGGCATGCTCGCCCGCCGCGGCGGAGGCATCCTGATCAGCGGCTCGGCCGCGGGCAACATGCCGATCCCGAACAACGCCACCTACGCCGCGAGCAAAGCGTTCGCCAACACCTTCTCCGAATCGCTGCGCGGCGAGTTGAAGGGCTCCGGCGTGCACGTCACGCTGCTGGCGCCCGGGCCGGTGCGCACCGAGACCCCGGATCCCGCGGAAGCGTCCATCGTCGACCGGATGGTGCCCGACTTCATGTGGGTGTCCTCGGAGTACACCGCCAAGGTGTCCATCGACGCGCTCGCTCGCAACAAGATGCGCGTGGTCCCCGGCCTGATCAGCAAGGGCATGAGCGTGGCGGGACAGTACGGCCCCCGCGCGATCACCGCGCCGATCGCGGGCGCATTCTACCGGAAGCTCGGCGGCTGAGCCACGGCGTCGGCGACCGGGCGATCAGCGACGCTTCGACTGCTTTACGCGGCATTTGCCATAACGTCGAGATTGCCCGGTACCGATCCGGAACGAACCCCTCTTCCGCCGGTCACATCGCAAGCTCTGGCGAGTGGCTGCACGGTTGCCGCGCCATACCGCGGGCCTGTGACTGTGGCCCGGCTAATGTTGCACAGGTGTCGGACAAATACATGGTGTGGATGGATTGCGAGATGACCGGCTTGCGCCTGGACAGCGACAAGCTGATCGAGGTGGCCGCACTCGTGACCGACAGCGATCTCAACATCCTCGGCGACGGCGTGGACATCGTCATCCACGCCGACGACAACGCGCTGGCCGCGATGCCCGCGGTGGTCGCCGAGATGCACGCGCGCTCCGGGCTGACCGAGGAGGTCCGCCGCTCCACCGTCACCCTGGAAGAGGCCGAGCAGCGTGTGCTCGACTACATCCGCCAATACATTCCCACTCCGCGCACCGTGCCGCTGGCCGGCAACTCGATCGCCACCGACCGGGGGTTCATCGCCAGGGACATGCCCTTGCTGGATGCCCACCTGCACTACCGGATGGTCGACGTGAGCTCGATCAAGGAGCTGTGCCGCCGCTGGTACCCCCGCATCTACTTCGGCCAGCCCGAGAAGGGCCTGAGCCACCGCGCGCTGGCCGACATCCAGGAATCCATCCGGGAACTCGAGTACTACCGCCGCACCGCGTTCGTCGCGCCGCCCGGCCCCTCCACCGTCGAAATCGCCGCCGTCGCCGCCGAGGTCGCCGAGCTCGCCGTGGAGCGCACGGAATCAGCGCAGGTCAACGGCTCGCCCGAGGCCGATTAGGGACTGGGCGGGTTGACACGCTAATATCTAGCCCGCCGGTTCTTCACCGGCGATGGTGAGCGTAGTTCAGTTGGTAGAGCACCAGGTTGTGATCCTGGCTGTCGCGGGTTCGAGTCCCGTCGCTCACCCCAATGGCCCGGGCGGCTCCGAGGAATCGGAGCCGCCCGGGTCGTTTTCGTTCAGCGGCTCGGCGTGCAGCGACCCGGGCACCACCGCTGCGGCGGCGGCAAGCTGCTGCGCACCGGCGGATCGCGATCCTGGGCGACGCCCAGCTCAGGTGCGCCATGCCGCCGTGAACACACCCGCAAACGCCGAACGGGCCACCGGAATGCGCTCCGGTGGCCCGTTCGGCGTCGCTCGTCGGTTCAGCGATTGTCGTCCGCGTTGCCCGCCTTCCAGACCGGCCACGGAATGTTCCAGTCACCCAGGCCGTCCACGCCGGACAGGGTGCCGCCCACGGTGTTCTTCACGATCGCGATGTCACCGCGCTTGGCGTTCTGATAGACCCACTGCGCGTTCGCCGGGCTGAGGTTCAGGCACCCGTGACTGGTGTTGCTGTAGCCCTGCGCTCCGACCGACCACGGCGCCGAGTGGAAGAAGATGCCGCTGTAGGACAGCCGCGTGGCGTAGTCCACCGGCGTCCGGTACCCGTCCGCCGAATTGACCGCCACGCCGTAGGTCGAGGAATCCATGATGATCTTCTCGTGCCGGTCGGCGACGATGTAGATGCCGTTGTCGGTGGGCGTGCTGTCCTTGCCCATCGAGGTGGGCATGGTCCGGATCACCTGACCGTTCTGTTCGACGGTCACCTGCTTGGTGTTGTCGTCGGCGGTGAAGATCACCGCGTCGCCGATGGTGAAGAACGAGTGGATGTTGTCCTGACCGTACAGACCGTTACCGAGATCACGCCCATAGACGTTCACGTCGATGGTGACCTTCGTCCCCGGCGCCCAGAAGTGCTCCGGCCGCCACCGCACCTCGCGGTTGTTCACCCAGTAGAAGGCGCCTTCCACCGGCGGCTCGGTGGTGATTTTGATCGCGGACTGCGCGGCTCTCCGGTCGGGAATGTTCTCGTCGAACTGGATGGCCACCGGCTGACCGATGCCCACCACCTCGCCCTCGCCCGGGATCAGGTAGGGCTTGGTCTGGTTACCGGGCGAGCTCGTGGTGAAGCTCAGCGTCGCGGAGTTCGCGCCGCCGAGCCCGATCGCGTCGGCCTTCAGCCGGTAGGTCTTGCCGTAGCCGAGCACCTCGGTGGTCTCCCACGACCGCCCGTCGGCGGCGAGCTTGCCGCTCACCTGCTTGCCCTGCGCGTTGACCAACGCGACGTTGGTGAACTTGCCGTCTTCCACCTTGAACGTCATCGGAACGCCCGGCGAGACACCGACCTCACCGTCTTTCACCGGCGACAACAGCTTGGGCTTGATCAATTCCGTGATGGGATTGCGGTCGATGGCCACCTGCGCCGCATCCGTGGCGTCGGATGCCGAACAGCCCGTCAACGCCAGTGCGGCGACGGCGACGACGATCACCGGTCCCGCGATCTTGCGCATCGACCACCGTGTGGCCGGTGTGGACCGGCCCTGACCACCACTCATTTCAACCCCGTTTCAAAGTCTCGGTGCTCCAGGACACACCGATGGCTTCGGATACCGACCTCCACGCCCTCACCCCGCCGTGCACGCGCGCGGTCGAAACCACAATCGGACATTCTGCCAGTGCGTCACGGTGAGGCCAATGTGAACACCACGTCCGTCACTGCAGCGTTACAACCGATAGATCAACTCCGCGCGGCGACGCGTTACCGCGCCGGGAAGCCGGACTCATCACCGCCGGTCAGGACACGATTTCACTTCTGCGGCCCTGGGCTGTTAAGGTTTGTCCCGCACCGGAACACGGAGCAAGCGCCATTAGCTCAATTGGCAGAGCAGCTGACTCTTAATCAGCGGGTTCGGGGTTCGAGTCCCTGATGGCGCACCACACGCAAACCGTGCCCTTGTCAGTCAACGGCTGGCAAGGGCACGGTTTTCTGGTCTCCGAGCCGCTTCGGCCCCGTGATCCTGCCGTGACCTGCGCTTCTTCCCAGAAGCACCACAGGTCTCAATTCGGACAGCAATAGACCCACAGGGCGGCGAAATCCAGCCGATCGTGCCGACAATTTCTGTGATCTACGGCACAACAGGTTTAACAGCAAACTCCCAGGTCGGATAACGATTCGGCAACCTCAGCGCGCGGTTTCCAAGATCGACAGCGTCTGCCATTTGCCAATCGTTCACCCTCCGTTAACCAAGCGTGACCATTCTGCAATCAGGTCACAAAGCGACCTGAAGTTTGGTCAGCCCGAGGAGTTGTAGACACCGATTCGGTAACGATCACACGGCAGGCGGTTGCCAGCCACGTGATCGGCGGAGCGGAATCCGGCGACGGACCCGCAATCCATACTTCCGCCCCTTTCTTCGCATCGCGGATGCGAAGTCCCGCGCGACATCGCGGCCGAGCCCACGAGGGCGATCCGGCGCCGCACGCACGAAGCGGTCGCGTTCCGGGGACACAACGGTCCCCCACAACAAAACCACACAACAGCACATGGCCGTTTCGGCGCACGCCCCCACGAGCGTACGCCGCAGGATCCGTGCTGCCCGACCGCGGCCGGATCGAGTAAGTCCCCGATCAAGGAACCGATTCGCAATGCCTGACAGACGCCTTTCCACCCTTCGCCGCCCCTCGCTGCGCGAGACCATCACCGTCGCCGCCGCGGCCGCGGGTGTCGTCGCCGTGGCCGCTTGCTCCGCGTCGTCCGTCGCCGACGACAGCGTCCCGTCTCGCATCGCCATGGCCGCCGAGCAGCAGCCCGCCGCCGCGCCCGCCCCGGTGGCCGCGCCGGTCGCGGAGGCCATCCCCGCCCCGCTGCCCGTCCCCGCTCCCGTCCCTGCCCCGGCACCCGAACCCGCGCCGGAGCCGGTTCCGGCCCCGATGCCCGCCCCGGCCCCGCCGGTCTACGCGAACAACCTCGACGGCTGGATCCGGCAGGCGCTCGACATCATGCGGGCCAACAACATTCCGGGCACCTACGAGGGCATCCATCGCAACATCATGCGGGAGTCGACCGGCAACCCCCAGGCCATCAACCTGTGGGACTCCAATGCCGCCGCGGGCATCCCTTCCAAGGGTCTGCTCCAGGTGATCGACCCCACCTTCGCGGCTTACCACGTTCCCGGCACGCCCTACGACATCTGGGATCCGGTCGCCAACATCGTGGCGGCCTGCAACTACGCCGCGCACCGCTACGGCTCGATGGACAACGTCAACGGCGCGTACTGAGCCACCTGCGCCACCCGGCCTCCCCATCCGCCGATGGGGAGGCCGCGGCGCTTTCCGGACCGGGTGGGCTAGGGTCTAGGCACCTGCGACCCCGTGGACCCGCCATGACCGATTACGCACACAGCGACGCGGCGGCCAAGAGCCGCGCCGAGAAGGCGCGACGGTTGGCGAACTATCTCTGGCAGCGTGGCATCACCGGAGCCGAGGTACTCGCGATGCCAGCGCCCGTGCGACGCAAACTGGCGAAGGCCGCCGAAACCAATCCACCGAGCACGGACGAAACCTGGACCGTGGTGGCGCGGCTGCTGACGGAGAAGGACGATTGGGCCGCCCGCCATCCGGAGCATCCCGCAGCCCGGCGGGGGTACACCGACGAGAAGCTGCTCTGGGTCAAGCCTCGCATCACGCCGTGGCTTTGATTTCCAGTGAAAAGCTCTGTAGCACAACGTTATTCAACGTCTACTACAGGGTTCCGTAGAGTGGTGTCATGCACCCGCCGACCCGGCCGTCGCGATGACCGAGCGCAAGCCGCCGAAGCAGACCTTCGAATCGTGGGTAGACAAGCAGATCCGCGAGGCGTCCGAGCGCGGCGAATTCGACAACCTGCCCGGCACCGGCAAGCCGATTCCCGGCGCGGGCACGGTCCACGACGAGGATTGGTGGCTGCGCGGATATCTGCGTCGCGAAGGGGTCGGCGGTGACGCGCTGTTGCCGCCGTCGCTGCTGTTGCGGCGCGATATCGAGCACTTGCCCGATGAGGTGCGCGATCTCCCCACCGAACGACAGGTGCGGGCAGCGGTGAGCGAACTCAACAAACGCATCGTGGACTGGCTGCGACTACCGGAGGGACCGTTCGTCCCCATCGCACCCGTGAACGCCGATGAGATCGTCGCGCAGTGGCGGACCGCACGCTCGTCCGCGCGGCCGAAACGCGAGCGACCGACCGGCGCGACCGCGGCATCCTGGCGAACACCGGCCGCAAAGGTCCCGCCCCCTCCACGCCGCCGGTGGTGGCGCCGCTGGTGGGGGCGCGACGGCGCAGCCGGATAGCCGGACAGCGCGGTGACGTCGCCGTTCAGGCGCCCAGCTCGGTCACCTGTTCCACCTCGGCGACCACCTTGTCCGCCAGTGCGCGCAGGGTGCGCGCCTCGTCCGCCGTCATCGGTTCCACGAAGACGCGCCGGACCAGATCGACGTGGTTGGGCGCGGCCCGCTCCAGGGCGACGCGTCCTTCCGGCGTGAGCTGGACGATGATCCCGCGCGCGTCTTCCTCGGCGGGCCGCCGCTCGACCAGTCCGCGAGCGTCCATCCTGGCCAGATGCTTCGACAGACGGCTCTTCTCCCAGCACACCTCGGCGGCCAGTTCCTTGGCGCGCAGACACCCGTTGGGGGCCGCCGACAACGCCACCATCAACTCGTAGTCCGCCAGCGACAGGCCGTCCTCGGCCAGCCCGGCGGAAATCGCCCCGTCCAAACGCTGGCGCAGCCGCACATAGGCCTGCCAAGTCGCCTGCTCCTCGTCACTCAACCACCGGACCATGGGAATGAAGTGTAGTCGCGGTTGGTTGACATGGACACCAAATAACCAGGAGGTCCCGATGCCCGCCGTCACCGTTCCCGACATCATGGTCCTGCCGCGCCTGCTCCGTCCCGACGCGACCCTGCGGGAGCGACCGGTCCGCAGCGTGGTCACCGCACACAAGCAACGCGAAGGCGCGGGATTCGAAGTGCGCAGGCCGTTCCCCAGCATGGATCTGCGCACCGCGGACCCCTTCATCCTGCTCGACCAGATGGGCCCGGTGGCCTACGAACCGCACGAGGCCAAAGGCGCTCCCTGGCACCCGCACCGCGGCTTCGAGACGGTCACCTACATGCTCGACGGCACCATGGTGCACCACGACTCGCAGGGCGGAGGCGGCGTCATCGGCGAGGGCGACACGCAATGGATGACCGCGGGCTCCGGCATCCTGCACGACGAGGTCCCCCCGGAGGAAATGGTCGCCTCGGGCGGTTGGTTCCACGGCATCCAGCTGTGGGTGAACCTGCCGCGTTCGCTCAAGTTCGCGGCACCGCGCTACCAGGACCTGCGCGCCCGCGAACTTACCCTGGTGAGTTCGCACGACGGCGGCGCGCTGGTGCGGCTCATCGCCGGAGACGTCGGCGGATTCAGCGGTCCGGGTTCGACCTACACGCCGATCGCCTACGCGCACGCCTCCCTGACTCCCGGCGGACTGCTGGAAACTCCGTGGCCGCGAGATTTCACGGCCATGGTCTACGTGCTGTCCGGCAGCGGCACGGTCGGCGCGGAGCGCAAGCCGCTGCGCGAAGGGCAGTTGGCGGTCATGGGCCGCGGCGACGCGATCACCGTGACAGCCGATGCGCGCCAAGACAATCGAACCGGCGCGCTGGAAGTGTTGCTGCTCGGCGGACAGCCGATCCGGGAACCGGTGGTGCAGTACGGGCCGTTCGTGATGAACACCCGCGCGGAGATCATCGAAGCGATGGAGGATTACCAGGCCGGACGCATGGGAAACATCCCCGCGGAGCACATTCGCGCCACCGGCACAACCGCTCGAACGGCGACGGCGGGCGGATCCCCTAATGCCCTAGTTCCATCCCCCCGAGGTTGACAACGGAGCGGCCCGTCACAACAGTGGATGCGGCGTCCGGTCGGACGCCCATCCACCGCAGCAACCACATAGAGGAATACATGAACGTTCGCCGGCTCTCCGTCAGCGCGGCCGTCGCGGGATTGACCTTTCTCGCGGCTCCCGCCGCCCTAGCCGCCCCTCCGTCCGGTTCCGCCGGAACCGGCTCCTCGGCTGTCGACACCGGCTCCGCCGCCACCGGTTCGGCCGGTCTGTCGCAGACCGGCTCCGCCGGTGGCGCCTTCGCCAACTGCGACGAAGCCCGCAACGCCGGCCGGGCGCCGCTGTTCCGCGGTGAACCGGGCTTCGGCCCGCACCTGGATCCCGACGGCGACGGCTTCGCCTGCCCGACGGTCTGAACCGACCGCGAAACGACGACACCCGGTGGGCATCGCCACACCGGGTGTCGTCGTTTTCCCGCTCAGCGGAAAAGCTTGAGCAGCACCAGCCCGACGAACAGGGCGGCGGCGCCGATCAGGCTGTACTTCACCTTCGGCTCGTTGAACTTGGAGACCACGATCTGCTTGGTATCGTCCGCGATGCGGTGCGGGTCCGCGCGTACCGCGAGTTCGTCGAGCGTGCTCGCCAGCCGAGTGCGGGCGGCCTCGATCTCCCGCTCGATCCGCTCGGTATCCCTTGCCACGTTCCACCCTCCTGTTGTCGATTGCCGCACCCGGGGCCACGAACCGGCCGCATGCTCGGCCGCTGACGCCAGCGCCCAGGGCTCGCGGACGAGTGTATCCGCCCACACCCTGCGCTATCCGGCCGCGCGAGCATCCGCCGTCCCAGCGTTCGGATACCGTGCTGGAGGTGACCACCAACCAACGACTCTCCCCCGGCGACACCGCCCCCGACTTCACGCTTCCCGACGCCGACGGCAAGGACGTCTCGTTGTCCGGCTACCGCGGTCGCAAGGTCATCGTGTACTTCTACCCCGCCGCCAGCACGCCCGGTTGCACCAAGCAGGCCTGCGACTTCCGCGACAACCTCGCCGACCTGGACGGCGCGGGCATCGACGTGATCGGCATCTCGCCGGACAAGCCCGCCAAACTGGCCAAGTTCCGGGACGCCGAGCAGTTGACCTTCCCGCTGCTGTCGGATCCCGACCGCGCGGTACTCACCGCGTGGGGCGCGTACGGCGAGAAGACGATGTACGGCAAGACGGTCGTCGGCGTCATCCGCTCCACCTTCCTGGTGGACGAAGCGGGCAAGATCGCCGTCGCGCAGTACAACGTGCGCGCCACCGGGCACGTCGCCAAGTTGCGCCGCGACCTGTCGGTGTAGCCCCGGCCGACCGCGAGAGCCCGGCGCCGCGCACGGCGCCGGGCTCGGCTCGAGCTGACGGCGAGCTCAGGCTTGCAGTACCTGCTGAGCCGCCCATTGCGCCATCAAGCGGAGGTGCTCGTCCCACCAGTCCGCGGCTTCCGGAGTGAACACGGCGGGTGGCGGAGCCTCTCCGGGAAAGAGCAGCGTGCCGTCGGGCGCGCCCACCTTGTGCTCGGACGGGACACCGGTACCGGGCACCAGCGGCGCCGGACCCTCCGTCTCCGCCTCGGTGGCGCCTGCGGACACCAGCGGCAGCGCACCACTGCGGGAACCAGCCCCCCAGCGCTCGTCCGGAAGTTGCGCTCCGGTCGTGGCGCCCTCTGCGCCCGTCCCGAGCGGCCCGCCGGACGGACCGTGAGCCTCCATGTCGCCCGGCGCCGGTTCACCTCCGTGCGTCACACCAGCGCCCTCCGTCCGGGAGTCCGCCATGACAACGGTTGGCATCGGACGCCCGGAATCGGTCACCATGTAACTCCCCCCGACGACCATTCCGCTGGCCAGCACACCGGCCGCGGCGAACACCGCGACCCCGCCGCGCGACCGCTGCGGCTCGCTCGCCGGCTCGGCGAAGCCGCTCCGTTCGAGTCGCACGCTCAACGCCGCACCCGCGGCGGACGCGAAAGCGGCGACCGTGCAAGGGATCACCGGCGCCCCGAAATCCTCGACGGCCGTCAACACCGCCGACGCGGCGCCCGCCGAGCCGATCAGGGCCACCGCGTCCGGCCGCGTCCCCGCCGCCTCCAGCTGATCCCACGCCGCCGCGACGCCCATGCCGAGCGAACGCGGCGTCGCCCTGCCCGCCTGCCCCACCGCGGCGAGCACCCGGCGGCGGCCGCGGTCGACCAGGGTGAACGCCTGGTATCCGGGCACCACCTCGCAGATCAGCAGGTTGTCGTAGGCGTCGAGCCACGTCATCATGCTCGCCACGCTCAGATGGGCCGATTTCGCCGAGACCATCGAGGCGCTGTGCCATGGACCGGTCGCCAACCGGGTCACGATGGCCCGCCGCTCCGCGGCGTCGCGGTAGGCGACCGCCACACCGTCGATCTCCCGATCCGGCCCCAGCCCCGCGGCAAGGGCGTTCAGCGCGGTCTCCACCGACGCGGCCACGTCCGCCTTGGCGCCGCCCTCGGTGCGCACCACCCGGCGCAGCAGCACTCGGTCGGCCAGTTTCTCGCCGTCGGCGAGCGCCACCGCGTGCACGGCGCCTCGTTCGGTGGAAACGCCGAGAGTCACCACAGATTCAGCTACCACTGATCACGCCTTCCTCTGCGCATTGACCGAGCTCACGGGCTTGCCGAAAGCCATGAGCCCCATGGATTCCCCTGCTCGGAACACACGCCGCGATGCACGCGCGCTCGGTATAGGTTCGACACCACTTCGGCTACGGATGGGTAGCGAAAATCGAGGCCCCTGGACTCGAACGCCGGATGCGCGTATCGCGGGCGTGGCCCTACCGTTAGCCTGGATGCGTGGAAGTACGCGCGGAGGCCAGGGTGAAGCACCGTCTGGACCCTGCGTTGGAGCTGCAGGACGACCCACAGGAGCTCATGCCGCGACGCCGGCCGACGCAGGAACGCAGCAAGCGCAAGTTCGACGCCTTACTGCAGGCGTCACGGGAACTGCTCGTCGAGGTCGGATTCGAGTCGTTCACCTGTGAGGAGGTCGCGGCCAGGGCGGAGGTGCCGATCGGCACCCTGTACCAGTTCTTCGCCAACAAGTACGTCATCGTCTGCGAACTGAATCGCCAAGACCTGGTTGCCGTTTCCCAGGAGCTGGCCGACTTCCACGGCGAGATCCCCTCGCTGGACTGGCTGCGGCACATGAACCAGTTCGTCAACCATCTGGCCAACCTGTGGATGACCGACCCGTCCCGGCGGGAGGTGTGGCTGGCGATGCAGTCCACTCCCTCCACCCGGGCCACGGGGGCGATCCACGAGAAGCAGTTCGCCGAGGTCGTGTCGCAGATGCTGCGGCCGCTCACCCCGCGCACCCCGAGGGCGCGGCGGACCATGATGGCCGAAGTGCTGGTGCACGTGGTCTATTCGATGCTCAACTTCTCGGTGCAGGACGAGCAGAGCAGCGCGGAAGCCGTCGCCGAACTGAAGCGGCTGATGGTCGCCTACCTGCTCGTGGCGGAGAAAGAATCCCGCACCGGAAGCGAGCGATAGCGGGTGGTCCCGGCGATAACCGGGACCACCACACGGCTCAGCCCGCGCTCTCGCGGCCTTCGATGAGGTCGGCCAGCTCGCCCGGGTCCTCCAGCACCACCATCGCGGCGGCGGTGTCGCCGTCGTGCGTCAACGACAAGTGCACCCGGACCCTGGGCAGGAATTCGGCGGCCAAGCCGTGCAGCTTGATGCTCGGCCTGCCCCACGCGTCGTTGACCACCTCGATCAGCGGGTAGGGATTGTCGCCGATCTGCGGACGGCGGGCGAACCGCGACGATGCCCAAGCTTTGAGCACCGCCTCCTTCGCCGCCCACCGTGCCGCGTAACTGCGCGCCGGGTCGGTTCCTTTGCTCTGGCAGTAGCGTCGCTCTCCCGCGGTGAAGCTTTCCCGGAGCATGGTCGTTCCGGCGCGTTCGAGCTGTTCGGCGAACTCGGAGATGGTCACCAAGTCCAAGCCGATACCGAGGATCGTCATAGGCGGGCAGCCTACGACGTGCTCGGCGAGCACGGGCGCGAACCCGGCGCGGCGAGTTGCCCCGCCGCGCTTCCGGTTACGCGCATCCGATCCCGTTCGCCCGGTACGCGCCGTCCTGGGCCAGCCGTGCGTCCGGCGACAGCAGCACATCGGCCTCCAGCTGCCGCGCCCGCTTGCCCGGGGTGCCTTCCCCGCCGAGCCTGCGATCGGCGGGACGCTCGTACAACGGCGCGCCGCCGCACATGGCCTCCGTGAACCGCTGCCTGCCCGCCAGCTGACGCTCCTGCGCCTTCCGCTGGTACTCCTCGCGCCGTCCCGGCTCGATGGCCTGGATGAACGCCTCCGGGTGCACGACCGCCAGCAGGCCGTTGACGTGGCCGAAGCCGAGGGAGGTGACCAGACCGGCCTTCAGCGGGAGACGATCGCCCAGCCGCAGCGGCTCCCGCACCCACACCAGGTGCGGGAACGGCCGCATCTTCTCGTCGACGCAATCGAGGCTGCGGTTCGGCGGGATCACACCCTGCTCCAGCACCTGGCACAGGCCGATGAGCTGGAAGGCGGCCGCGCCGCCCTTCGCGTGCCCGGTGAGGGTCTTCTGCGAGATGACGAACAGCGGAGCACCGTCCGAGCGCCCGATGGCCGTCGCGAGGCGCTCGTGCAACTCGGACTCGTTCGGGTCGTTGGCGGCCGTCGAGGTGTCGTGCTTGGAGACCACGGCGATCTCGTCCGGGGTCACGCCGAGCTTGCGGAGCTCGGTCGCCAGCCTGGACTCCGTCCCACCGCGACCGGCGCCCAGCGCGCCCAGGCCCGGAGCCGGGATGGACGTGTGCACGCCGTCCGCGAAGGACTGCGCGTAGGCCACCACACCCAGCACCGGCAGGCCCATCTCCAGGGCGACGCTGCCCCGCGCCAGCAGAACCGTTCCGCCACCCTGCGATTCGATGAATCCGCCGCGGCGGCGATCGTTGGCGCGGGAGAAATACCGGTCGCTGATGCCCTTGGCGCTCATAGCCGCGGAATCCGCGGTGGCCGACATGTCACCGAAGCCGACGATGCCCTCGATGCCGAGGTCGTCGTAACCGCCGGCCACGACCAAATCGGCCTTGCCGAGCCGGATCTTGTCGACGCCTTCCTCGACCGACACCGCCGCGGTGGCACAGGCCGCCACCGGATGCACCATCGCGCCGTAGCTGCCGACGTAGGACTGCACCACGTGCGCCAGCGCCACGTTCGGCAGCGCCTCCTGCAGGATGTTGTTCGGGCGCGGCTCCCCGAGCAGGTTGTCGATGTAGAGCGAGCGCATCGAGGACATCCCGCCCATGCCGGTGCCCTGCGTGTTGGCCACCAGCGAGGGATGCACCCAGCTCATCAGCTCCGCGGGGCTGAACCCGGAGCTGATGAACGCGTCCACCGTGCAGACGACGTTCCACAGCGCGACCCGGTCCACCGAGGCGGCCATATCGGGCGAGATGCCCCAGATGGTGGGATCCCAGCCGGTCGGGATCTGGCCGCCGACGGTGCGCGACAGCTTGGCCCGGCGCGGCACGCGGATCTCGGTGCCCGCTTTGCGCGTCACGGTCCAGTCGCCGGAATCGGCGACCGGCGTGATCACCGTGTGCTCCGGATCGGCGGCGTGGAAGGCGCGCGCCTCGGCCTCGCCGCCCACCGTGAACGACAGGTCCTGGTCGAGGAAGACCGAGGTCATCAGCGGAGCCGTGTTGTCGGTCATGGCGCCGTCGTCTTCGTAGCGGCGCACGCCGCAGCGGGCGACCACGGCGTCGTGGTAGCGCTCGGCCAGCTCGTGCTCCGGCACGTAGTCGCCGGAGGCGGTGTCGTACCAGCCCGGCTTCGGGTCGTTCTCCCAGCTGACCATGCCGGTGGTCCAGGCGAGCTCCAGCACGCCCGCCGCCGACAGTTCGTTGGAGACCTCCATCTCGAAGCGGGTGCGCGCCGAGCCGTAGGGGCCGAGCTCGCCCGCGCCGACGATGACCACCATGTCGGCCGGATCCGCGGTCACCTCTCCCCATTCGGGCACCGGCAGCGCGGAGGTCACGGTCGGCGGCGCGGGCAGCGCGGCGATTGTGCGGCCCTCATCCTCGCCTTCCTCCGCTTCCGCCTGCTCCGCGGCCTGCTTGGCCAGCGCGGGCAGATCCAGCTTGGCCCTGGCCAAGCCGCCGGTCAGGTCGATCTGCTGCGGTCCGCTCACGGTCACCTGACGGGCCCGCGACGTGCACCACTTCAACAGCTCGTTGGCCATCTCGGTGGTGGACCAGGTCTGCACGCCCGCCTGCTCGACCGCCTCGACCATCGGGTCGTTGTGGCCCATCAGGCCGGTGCCGCGCACCCAGCCGATCAGCGCGTGCACCAGGGTGACCCGGGTGGACCACGACTTCTCGACCCGCCACTTGGTGACCACCGCGTCCAGCGCCGCCTTGGCCTCGCCGTAGGCGCCGTCGCCGCCGAACAGGCCGCGGTTGGGCGAACCGGGCAGCACCACATGCAGTTTGGCGTCCACGTCGTGATCGGCGCCCAGCTTGGACAGCCCGCCGATCAGCCGCTCGACCGACCAGAGCAGCACGCGCATCTCCATTTCGGCGCGTGCGCCCGCGTCGGCGAGATCACCGGCCACCCGCGGCGCCGCGAACGGCAGCAGCAGCGTCGGCGTCATCGCGTCCTTGATCTTGACCTTGGCGCCGCCCGCGCTCTCGACCTGCTCGGTGCCGATCCAGTCGATCAACGCGTCGACGTCCTGGTAGGACGCCATGTTGGCGGGCACGATCCACAGCGCCGCGCCGTGGCGGGCGTTGTCCCGGTACAGCTCGCGATAGAAGCCGAGGCGCTTGTCGTTCAGCGAGGAGGTGGTGACCACCACCGTTGCGCCGCCGCCGAGCAGCCTGCCGGTCACCGCCGCGGCGATGGAACCCTTGCTGGCACCGGTGATCACGGCGATATCCGACGACCACAGGCCGGGCTCCTCGGTGCTGCGCGCCGCCTCGGCGATGCGCTCGTACCGCCCGGCGAGCACCGAGCGCGCCTCGTGCATCGCCCGCTGCCGCCACCAGTTCGCCTGCGCGGCGACGGCTTCACCCGCCCCGAGGAACCCTTCGACCGATGCGTCGCCGCTGTCGGCGTCGTCGCTGAGCCACAGCCGGGCCAGGTCTTCGCGGGCCGAGGCCCACCGGTCGTCCAGCAGCACCGCCTTGCGGGCGTCGAAGACGGGTGCGACCAGGCGCGGCCAGTCCGACCCCAATTCGGCCGCCACCAGGTCCACCAAGGAGTCGTCGCTCGCCTCCGGCGCGGACACCCGCTCGGACAGTCCGAGCTGTTCGAGCACGACGCGCGCGGCCGTGGCCAGTACGCCGTCGCGGCCGGTGATCTGCTCGGTGAACTCGCCCAGCGCCGCGGCGTCGACGGTCGCACCGCCACCGCCACCCGCCGAGGGCAGCGATACCGCCACACCGCGACGAGCCGCGACCGCTTGCACGGCCGCATTGATGGCCGCGTCGACCGAGGCGGCGTCGCTCAGCGCGCCGGAGACCAGCCCGCCGAGGTCACCGCCGCGCACGCTGGTTCCTTCCCTGGTGCCAAGCGACACTTCGGCGGTCACGTGGCTGGCCCACCCGTCACCGAGTTCCCAGACCTTCTTCACCCGGTCGGCGATGGCGGCCGGACGCTTGCCGGACGGGCCGAACACCTTGCGCAGGTGATCGCCGATGGCGTCGGTGAGCACCGTGCCGAATGGACGGTAGGTGCGGGCGAGCCGCTCCACCGTCGCCGAGAGCGCACCCATGTCGGCGTCGGCCGCGCCGTCGATCGCGCCGAGCGAGAGCTCGGCGCCGAGGTCGACCAGCAGCTGGTTGCGCCGGGAGGACACGCCGTCGCACAGGCCTTCGATGGTGTCCACCGGACCGATCTGGTCGAGCCGCAGCTTGGTCCACAGCGCGATCAGCACGCGGGTGGCGTCGGCGGCGGTGAACGCGATGTCGTCCGGACGCGGTCCACCCGAGCTCGGCGCGGGCGCGGCGACCGGAGCGGCGGCGACGGCCGCCGCCGGGGCCGTGGCGGCCGCGGGCTCCTCGACCGGCTCGTCGACCGGCGCGGGATCGGTGTCGGTCGCGTACACGATCGCCGCCTCGCGCTCGATGTTGAGCACCTCGACCTTGGCGCCGCCGAACGCGGGCAGCTTCAACGTCTGGGAGGCCAGGTTGGCCACCGTCGGCGTCGCGCCGAGACCGATCTCGACGAAACGCTCGATCCCGAGGCCGCCCTGCGCGACGTCGGTGAACAGCAGGTCCTGGGTCTCGATCCAGCGCACGGGGCTGGCGAACTGCCAGGCCAGCAGCTCGATCAGCACCACGCGGCACAGCTCGGTCGGCCGCGCCGCCCAGCTGTCGAAGTCGTCGAGCACCGCGGCCAGCGGCTCGGACGGCACCAGATCCGCGATCTCCTGGACGAACGCCCGCTCCAGCGAGAACGGCTTGGGCACCAAGTTCGGGATATAGCGGCCGACGAGCACCTCCGGGCGCAGGTCCACCGGCAGCAGCTGTTCGAGCTTCTGCCGGAACTCCGGCACACCCTTGCGCAGCACAGTCGAGTGGAACGGCACGTCGATGCCGGGCACCAGGATGAACGCCCGCTTGCCGCCGAATTCGGCGCGGCGGCGGTCGATCTCCTCCTCCAGCGCCTCCAGTCCGGCCACCGTGCCCGCGATCGCGTACTGCGACCCGCGCAGGTTCAGGTTGACCACCTCGAGGAACTCCCCGACCCGCTCGCCGACCTCCTTGACGAAGTCGACGACCTCCGCGTCGGGCAACCCGATCTGCGAGGGCCGGATCGCGGCCATCCGGTAGTCACTGCGGCCCTGCGCGTCCCGCGGCACCAGCTCGTGCATCGCCGAACCACGCTGGAACACGACCTCGAGCACCGCCTCGAGCGGGAGCACCCCGGCGACGGCCGCCAGCGCGTTGTACTCACCGACCGAGTGGCCCGCGAGCATGGCGCCCTCGACGAACGCGCCCGCTTCGCGCAGCTCCGCCACCTGGGCGACACCGAGGGTCGCCATGGCGACCTGGGTGAACTGGGTCAGGTGCAGCACGCCGTCCGGGTGCCGGTGCTCGACGCCCCGCGCCTTCAGGTAGGTCGGGTTGTCGCGCACCACGGCGAGGATCGAGAAGCCCAGCGCCGCACGGGTGTGCTTGTCCGCGCGCTCCCAGATCTCCTTGGCCGCCTTCGACCGGGAGCGGGCGTCCAGCCCCATCCCCTTGCGCTGGATGCCCTGTCCGGGGAAGGCGTACACGGTCTTCGGGGCCGCGGTGCGACCGGTCGCGGTCATCACCAGTTCGCCGTCGGTCCGGCAGGAGACCTCGACGATCTCGCTGCCCGCGTCGACCGCGACCCGCTCGACGCGCACGTCGATCTGCGCGCCGGGGCGGACCATGCCGAGGAACCGGGTGGTCCACGCGGTCAGCGTCCGCGCGGGCACCGAACTGTCCGGGTCGACCGCCGACACCACGTGCTGCGCGGCGGCCGACAGCCACATGCCGTGCACGATCGGGCTGCCGAGACCGGCGAGTTTCGCGGCGGATTCGCTGGTGTGGATCGGGTTGTGGTCACCGGAGACGGCGGCGAAGGCGTGCATGGTGCGCGGAGCAACGATCGTGACGTCGCGGCGACGCCTGCGCGGGGTGTCGATCGCCGCGTCGGACACGGTGCCCGCGGCGCGCGGCGGGTCGGTCAGTTCACCCGCGCCGCTGCGCCCACGGATCGCGAATCGCTCGGTGAGGGTGGCCAGCACCGGCATCGACATCCCGGTCTCGGGCTTGTCCAGCATGGCGGTGATCCGCACATGCACCTCGACGACGCGGCCGAGGTTGGTGTCGAGGGTCTCCCCCGCCTCCGCGCGCACCGCGAGCACGCTGGTCTCGGCGGGCAGGTCGGCGGCGAGATGCACCTGGTGGTCCAGGTGCACCAGGTCGAGCATGCCCTCGATGACGCTCTCGCCCTTGGCGGTGCGGGTGGCGCCGAGCACCGCGAACACGGCGGGCCAGCAGGCGCCGACCAGCACGTTGGGCACGGTACGGCCGAGCGTGCTCAGCGTGGCGGGCAGGCCGGAGCCGGTGACGCCCGCGTGATCGGCGATCAGATCGGGTGTCCAGGCCAGGTTCACGTGGGCGACCTTGCCCTTGACCTCGGGGAGATCCTGCCCGGCGGCGACCGCGAGCAGCGCGGACATGGCGGAGTCGGCGTCGGCCTCGGTGACGACCGGGGCGCCGCCGTTGTAGACGGAGTCCGGCACGGTGATCCGGATGCGCACCGCCTTGCCCGCCAGCAGCGGAACCGACAGCTCCAGGTAGGCGTGTTCCGCTTCGGGACCGGTGGTCTCGACCAGCGTCGCGCCGCTGGCGGGATGCACCGCGCCCTTGTCGTCGACGACCCATTCGGACAGATCGCCGAGCCGGTGCACCGGGCTGATCGTGGTGCGCCCGGCCCACTGGACGTCCGGTGCGGCGAGCACGGCGTCGATCGGGCCGCCGGTGACGCCCGCCGTGCGGCGCGCGTCCACCGCGGCGGGCGTCACGCCGTCGCGCACCAGCGAATACGCCGTGTCCTGCTCGAAGCGGTCGAGCAACTCGCCGACCGGCTCGTCGACGCGGGTGATGCCCGCCACCGAGACGGTGCCGGGAATGACGCACACCTGATCGGCCGAGTAGCGCGGGTCGTGCGCCTGCCACAGCGAGTCCGAGCGCCACCAGCGGCGCACGTCGGCGTCCACGACCGGCACGAAGTTCACCGGCTTGCCCGGGGTCTTGCACAGCGCGACGAAGAACGGCACATCAGCCGGGTGCAGGAGAGTCCGGGCGGCCGTCGGGTAGGCGTCCTTCAGCGCGCACAGGGCGGCGACCGGGTCCTCGAAGGCCTCGTCGTCGGCGAAGAGTGTCGGAATCTCGCCGCGGTCGGCCGGATGCAGCCGGGACTCGGTGCGGCGCATCATCTCCGCGAAGCGGTCGCGCCAGGTGATGTCCAGCCACACCGAGCGGGTGGCCTCCGCGATCGCGTCGCCGAGGTCGCTGCCGCAGTCGAAGTCCTTGCGGCGGTCCAGTCCCACGGCCAGCTCGACATAGCGCTCGAGCCAGTCCTGGTAGGTCATGGTGGCCAGGTCGCCGAAGTACGGCTTGGCGGTGGCGTTCAGCGCCGCGATGATCTCGTCGCGGCGCGCGGCCACCGCGTCGGCGTCGCCAGCGACCTCGTCCAGCAGGCGTCCGGTGCGCGAGGCGGCGTTGTCGATCTCGTGGATGTCGGCGCCCAATTGGCTACGGCCGGAGGCCATGCCGCCGGACGCGGTACCCGCACCGACCCAGTCGGGGGTGCCGGGAGTGTCCACCAGAAGCTGCTTGACCTCCGGCGCGGTGGTCGCCTCCAGCGTGGCCATGGCCGCCGTACCGACCAGCACACCGTCCAGGGGCATCACAGGGTAGCCGTGCCGGACCGCCCACCGGCCGGTGAGGTACTCCGTCGCGCGCTCGGGGGTTCCGATGCCACCGCCGACGCACACCACCACGTTTGCGCGGCCGCGCAGCTCGGCGTAGGTGTCCAGCAGCAGGTTGTCGAGGTCTTCCCAGGAGTGGTGGCCGCCCGCCTTGCCGCCCTCGATGTGCATGATCACCGGGTAGTCCGGCACCTCGTCGGCGATCCGCAGGACGGCCCGGATCTGGGCCACGGTGCCGGGCTTGAACGCCACGTGCGCGATGCCGACCTCGGTGAGCTCCTGGATCAGCGCGACGGCTTCCTCCAGCTCCGGGATGCCAGCGGTCACGATGACGCCGTCGAACGGGGCGCCCGCCGCGCGGGCCCGCTGCACCAGTCGCTTACCGCCCAGTTGCAGCTTCCACAGGTACGGGTCGAGGAACAAGGAGTTGAACTGCACCGAACGCCCCGGGTGCAGCAGTTTCTTCAGCTCGGCCACCCGGTCGGCGAAGATCTGCTCGGTCACCTGACCGCCACCGGCCAGCTCGGCCCAGTGGCCCGCGTTCGCCGCGGCCGCCACGATCTTCGCGTCGACCGTCGTCGGGGTCATGCCCGCGAGCAGGATCGGCGAGCGCCCGGTCAGCTTGGTGAACGCGGTCTCGACCACGATGCGCCCGTTGGGCAGCCGCACCGGCCGCGGCGCGAACGCCGACCACGGGGTCGCGGGCTCCGGCGCGGCCCCCGGGGTGAGCAAACTGCGCTGTCCCGCGCGGGTGGCTGCCGCGATGATGCCGACGCCGGTGCCCTTCAACGTGCCCCCGGTGACCCGGGACAGCAGATCGCCCGGGCCGAGGTCCAGAATCCATTGCGCGCCGGAGGCCGTCACGCCCTCGACGACCTCCACCCAGTCGATCGGATCGACCAGGATCTGCCGCGCCAACCGGCCCGCCAGCTCGGCGTCCACGCCGCACTGGGTGGCCCAGCTGCGCACCAGATCGACTGTGTCGGCCAGCGCGGGGTGGTGGAACGCCACGTCGACGGCCACGTCCTCGAAGACCGGAGCGAACACCGAGCCACCGCGCACCTTGGCGTCGCGCTCACGCGCCTGCTCGTCGTGGATCTCCGTGCACCGCCTGCGCACCCGCTCCAGCTGCGCGGGCGGCCCGGACAGCACCGCGCGCCTGCGTCCATTGCGGATCGAGACCACAACGGCCGCTGCCGGATCGGCTCCCTCGCACACCTCGGCCACCACGGCGCGCAACTGCTCGGGGTCCACGTTGGACACCGCGACCATCGGCGAGCGATCGCCCACCGGCATCAGCCCGCGTCGCCGCGCCACCAAACCGCCTGCGGCGCCGATCATCTGCGCCACCGCGAGCAGCTCCGCGTCCCGCGCGCCGCCCGCCTCGACCGCGGCGGCCGCGAGCAGACCCTGCGAGTGCCCGACGATCGCCACCGGCGCGTGCTCGGCCGGGTCGAGGCCTTGCAGCCGCAGCGCCCGCACGGCCGCCACCTGGGTCAGCAGCACACCCGGCATCGAGACCGCCGCCGAGCGCAGCACCTGCTCCGACGGTGCCGCGGAGACCTCGCCCTCCTCGGCGTCGGCGAGCTCGTTCTCCAGCATCCAGCCGATCGGGTCGAAGCCGACCGGACGCACCACGAGCAACTGTGCCGCAACCGGTTCGAGCAGCGCGGCCGCCTCATTGACCAGGGCGGTCAGCTCCGGCTCCAGCGCGCTGTCGCGCCCGATCTCCTCGAGTTCGTTCAGCCACTGCGCACCCTGTCCACCGAAGGCGAGTGCGTACGGCACGCCGTCCAGCAGACGATCCAACAGCGGCGACCGCGCCGCACCCGACGCGGCCTTCCCGGCGGCGGCAACCGCCTTCGTGCTCTGTCCGGCCTCGGTCTTGGTGCTCTCGTTGATCGTCAAGACGCTTCGACTTCCTTCTCCATGCGACATGCCTCGGCGACACGCCGGTCCCTACCGGTTCACGAGTGATCGCGGGTGATCGGCCTGATAGGGGCGAGGATGGCACAAAATCATGAGGAAATCCTCACGTTTGCCCCGGCGTGTAACCGTTACTTAGGAGTATTCAGGTACGTAAGTACCAGAACTACGGTAAACATGACTCAGCCTCATGTTTGAACCCGCTGGTCCATCCGGTTACCAACACGTAGGAAACATGAGCGCCCCTCATATTGAGGTTTGCCAAATCGTTATAATCCCAGGTGAGGTTACTGACCAGTACGCCACACCGTCCCAATGCTTCGTATTGGGCGAATCGCCCGGTAGAGTTTGGACGGTCGTACCATCAAGCGCGAGTGGCGAAATTGGCAGACGCGCCAGATTTAGGTTCTGGTGTCCACGGACGTAGGGGTTCAAGTCCCCTCTCGCGCACAGATTCCCGTCAGTCGTGACGCTTCCGGGAGCCTCGTGTTGAAGTGCACTCGCACACACCGAGGCCGACCCGTAGAAATACGCTATGACCTGCATTGATTCCTGGCAGATCCGCCGCATTGCCACAGTCGCGACCCGCTCGAAGAGTTTGCTGGCACTGCCGCTGGGAAAGGTGGTGGCGGTGATGGCGCCGGTCCATCCCGCCGCAGTCGCCGTTGCAGGAACTCGTTCACAGACCGCTGGTCACGAACCGCGTGGTCCGTCCTGCCGATGACGATCTCGTCTACGGAATCCGCGCTGTCTGCATCGGAGGCGGGATCCTCGGCGAGATCACGTTCACCGCGCCGGATCGGCGGCCGGGGATGCGTCTGGAGCCGACCGGTCTGGATGCCGGGGTTCTGCTTGCTCGCCCGGTTCCCGAGGATGGCGTCGACATGACCGAGGCGGGTACTTCCGCGTCCGTATCGGCTGCGGCGCCGAGTAAGTCTGCTGACCGGTGAGCGGACCCTGCTGATCGGGCACCGCAGCCGCCGCGTGCTGCTGGCGGATTCGCTCGCCGCTCGAGGAGTTGTTCGTCGCAAGACTGCGGCTGCTGAAACCGGGGCGTGATGACCGCACTCGCCCCGCAGCAGTTCCGCTGGTTGGGGTGGGATACCGGTGGCTGCACCAGCGCTCTGATGCGCAGCGTCCCTCGACGACGGACTCGTCGAGGGACGGCCAGGCCAGCCAGGGCAGCTTCAAATAAGAAAGTGAAGGGCTCGAATCGGTAGCCGGAGTGGCGAATGTGCGGTATTCGGAGTGGTTTTACGCGGACCGCACCAGATGTGACGAGCGGGCCGACGAAGGTGGAACTCGCGGGAATGGACAGTGCCCACGAAAGGGCGTCGATGGGCGGATGTGGCCTTTCGCCCATCGCAGATCGCTAGGCGAAGAACCTTTCGTTGGTCCGCCGGGGTGGTCACTTGGGTATGACGATGGGGCAAGACATGGCGCCCACGGCGCAGGCGAACGACGTGATGAGGTTCTGCACCACACCGGCGGAGCCGGTGCCGATCGAACTGCTGCCCGTGCCGACAGGTTCCGCGGCGGCCGGGCCTGCGGCGGTGACGAGTCCCGTGGTGATGGCAAGGGCAGCGACACTGATGCGCAGTGTCCGAGTCAGTGAGATCATGGCCGAATCATATGGTCCCAGTGTCTTTTTCGGCTGCCCCCGAATTCGAGGGCTTGGTGATCCCGTAATCTCGGTCCGCCTTCGCACGCCGACGCGGCTATCCCTCGCGGCCAGGTCGTTCGGGCGAGCACGAGCACACTCGGGATCGTGAAACGAGGCCGTCCGGCCGAGTCCGTCGCGAACCCGTTCGGCGCGGCTACCGCCTGATCAGCATTGAGACGCACGACGTGCGCGCCGATCCCAACCGCGCCGAGCCGGAAGCCTCCTCCGCCACGGCAGATGTCGTATCAGACGCGACGTAGCCACCTTTCGCCATCACCTGTGACGTAGGACACTTTCGAGCCTGTCACGTTCGGCCGCGCTGACTTGTCCCATGGCCGACCACGAAGGATCGGCCGCAAGGAGTTCACCATGTACGACACCCGCACGCACGAGATCGTCATCCTCGGGGCCGGTTACACCGGCATGCTCGCCGCGGTCCGGTTGGCGCGGCGGACGCGCCGACTGCGGACGCACATCACGTTGGTGAATCCGTCGGCGCGGTTCACCGAGCGGCTGCGGATGCACCAAGTCGTCGCCGGGCAGGAGCTCACGAATTTCCAGATTCCCGAGTTGCTCTCAGGCTCCGGGGTGGATTTCCGTCATGCGGCCGCTACCGCTATCGACACCCCGGCGCGCAGGGTGGTTCTCAGCGATGGCGGCTCGCTGACCTACGACACATTGATCTATGCCCTCGGCAGCACCACCGACACCGGGCTGGTGCCCGGCGCTGGTGAACACGCCTGGACCCTCGACGACCCTCGCAAGGGACGGGAGTTCTCGCGACAGCTGAACGACATCGCCGTGGCCGGCGGTACGGTCACCGTGTGCGGCGGCGGCCTCACCGGCATCGAAGCCGCCACCGAGATCGCCGAGAGCCACCCTCGATCGACGGTGACCTTGATCAGCCGCGGCGAAGTGGGCGCGATGATGGGAGAACGGGCCCGCGCCCACCTCGACCGCGCCCTCGATCGGCTCGGTGTCGTGCGCAAGACGGGTGAGATCACCAAGGTGCTGCCCGACGCGGTGCGCCTGGCGACCGGTGAGCTCATCGCCTCGGACCTGACCCTGTGGACCACCGGCGTGCGGGTCTCCGCGCTGGCCGCCGAAGCCGGGATCGAGACCGATGCCCGTGGACTCGTCGTCACCGACACCCTGCTGCGGTCGGTCTCGCACCCGGAGATCCACGCCATCGGTGACGCCGCCGCCGTGCGCATGGCCTGGGGCCAGGTCCACGGCACCTGCCAGACCGGACTGCCGACCGCCGCGTACACCGCCGACACCATCGCCCGCCTGCTGCAAGGCAAGAAGGTGAAGCCGTTCCGTATCGGCTACTTCCACCAGCCGGTCAGCCTGGGACGCAAGGACGCGGTCATCCAATTCACCAATGCCGACGACACCCCGAAGCGCTGGTACCTGAAGGGCCGCGCCGCCGTCGCCTACAAGGAGGCCGTGAGCAGCACTCCGCCGATCGCTTTCACCATGAGCAAGCACATGCCGGTTACCGTGCAGCTGTCCAAGGGCGGCCGCGCTACCCGGCGGCCGGCCTGAATCCCGACGCGGGTGCGGACCGAGACCGCAGGCCCGCACCTGTATCCGATGGCGATTCCCGACCTGTAAGGGTGACGACCATGCACGACCACACCCAGCCTGCCGCTGCCCGGGACACCGACCCCTTCGTAGAACATCGGCGGCTGCTGTTCGGTACTGCCTACCAGATGCTCGGCAGCGTCACCGACGCCGAGGACGTCCTGCAGGACACGTGGTTGAAATGGAGCTCGGTCGACCGCGATTCGGTCGAGCATGCCAAGTCCTACCTGGTGCGCACGGTGACGAACCTGTCGCTCAACCGGCTCACCTCCGCGCGCGCCACCCGCGAGACCTACGTCGGGCCGTGGCTGCCCGAACCTCTGCTCACCCCTACGACTTCCGCCGCCGAGGAGACCGAGATGGCCGACAGCGTATCCACCGCCATGCTGGTGGTGCTGGAAACCCTCGGCCCGGCCGAGCGGGCGGTGTTCGTCTTGCGCGAGGTGTTCGGCTATTCCCACGCCGAGATCGCCGGATTCCTGAACCGATCGGAATCGGCGGTGCGGCAGATCTCGCATCGGGCACGCAACCACGTCCAGTCCCGGCGACCCCGCTTCGACACCGACGCGCGGGTCCGCTCGCAGATCACCGACAGGTTCCTGGCCGCGTGCCGCGGCGGCGACGTCAACGCGCTCATGGAACTGCTCGCCCCCGATGTGACCATGTGGAATGACGGCGGTGGCAAGGTCACCGCGGCCCGCCGCCCGGTACACGGCCGGGACCCTGTGGCACGCTGGCTGCTGGGCGTGCTGGCCAAACCGATGCTCACCGGCATACAGCTGCGCTCCTGCGTCGTCAACGGGGAGCTCAGCGTCATCGGGACGCTCGCGGGGGTTCCGGTCGGCGTCCTGACCTACGATCTCGTCGGGGGTCGCATCGCGAATCTGCGCTTCCAGGTCAACCCCGACAAGCTCGGCGGACTGCACCCGCGTACCTGACGACCTGCCCGGTAGCCGGAACGCGCCCCGGAAGCGCCGGAAAGAAGGGGTGGCGATGCCGCATCGGTGAGCCCCGTTCTCGTCGGCGCAGGTTTCCGGGGGACCCCACCGGGTAGGCGCTGCTCATCGGAGTGTGACGACGACCATCGAGGAGCGCGATGTTCATTCACAACAAGGATCTGCAGTTCGAGGTTCGGGTGGACCGGCCGGACCCGCGGTTCGCGTCGCTGCTGCAGGAGCAGTTCGGCGGCGCCAACGGTGAGCTCAAGGCGGCGATGCAGTACTTCACACAAGCGTTCGTGCTACGCCGCAAGAACCCGAAGATGTACGACCTGTTCATGGATATCGCCACCGAGGAGTTCAGTCACCTCGAGATCGTCGGTTCCATGATCACGATGCTGCTGGACGGGCTCAACGACGATCTGAAGCAAGCCAACGAGCGGTGTGACTGGATGCCGGTTGTCGCCGACTCGGCCGGCCGCGAGCAAGCGATCCATCAGGTCGCGGTCAACCCGCTGTATTTCGCGCTGACCGGCGGCGGCCCGGACGTCAAAGACGCCGCGGGGGTGCCGTGGCAGGGCTCGTTCGTCAATGCCAACGGTGAACCCTCGGTCGATCTGCGCAGCAACCTCGCGGCCGAGTCGCGGGCGAAGATCGTCTACGAATATCTGAAACAGTTCACCGACGATCCAGGCGTGCAGGACACCCTCTCGTTCCTGATGACGCGCGAAGTCGCGCATTTCCAGCAGTTCACCGCCGCGCTCAATGAGCTGCCGGTCAACTTCCCGCCCGGAACACTGCCCGGCGACGACCGGTTCCAGAATGTCGCGTTCAACATGTCCGACGGCGCGGCCAGCGCCCGCGGCCCCTGGAACGAGGGACAGGGTCCGTGGCCGGAGGGCATGCAGTGGCGCTACGTCGACAACCCGGTCAGCGAATGGCTCGGCTCCGACGAGCGCGCCAATCACGGCGCCGAGGCCAACCCCCAAGGCGAACCCGCGGTGCAGGGCACCAAACCGTTTACCCACGAACAGCACATGCCGGGCTGATCACTGATCCGGCGGCCACCCACACTAGGAGGTGAACCGATGGATGCCTTGACCTTCCTGCGCAACGATCACGAGAGCGTGCTGGGCATGATCGAAGTGCTCGAACGCGGGCGCGGTAACGGCGCGGCCGAGACCCGCGCGCGTTCGGATCTCGCGACCAGCCTGGTGATCGCCGCATCCCAGCACGAAGCGGTCGAGGAGCAATTCTTCTGGCCTGCCGTGCGGCAGGCGCTTCCCGACGGTGACGAACTCGCCGATCAGGCCATCGAGCAGGAAGACTCCGCCAAGCGTCTGCTTCAGCGGATCGAGCGCTCGGAAGCCGGATCCAGCGAGTTCGAGCAGGCGCTGACCGAGTTCATCACCGCCCTGCGAGACCACATCGAATTCGAGCAAGGCCGGGTCTGGCCCCCGTTCCGCGAGGCCGCGAGCCCGGCGACGATGGAGGAACTCGGCGAGAAGATGGCCACGGCGAAAAAGGTCGCCCCGACCCGACCGCATCCGGCCACTCCGTCGAGCGAGGGTGCGCAGAAGACCGGCGGCTTGGTGGCAGCACTCGCCGACAAAGCACGCGACCTGCTCACCGGCAGGCGATCGCACCAGCCACCGGACCCACCACCCACCTGAGCGCGCCGACCCGAGGCCACTCATGGGCAGCGGGAACCTACCGGCGGTGGCAGGCAGCCTCGGCTGTCTGCCACCGCCGGGCAATAAATCGGCCATCGTGAACAACCGTGGTCCGGATCGGTTTCAGCTCGAGTCGACCGGGTACCTCGGGGGCGCCCGGACGAGGAAGAAGGTGCACGATGGCTGCGATGGCGCGTGAAATTCCACCTGTCGAGGCGGTGCGGCCGTATCCCGCGCGAGTCGGGCCGAAGGGCTCGTTCCTGTGGAAAATGGTCACCACCACCGACCCCAAAGTGCTCGGCATCCTCTATTTGACCTCCGCGACGGGATTCTTCCTCATCGGCGGCCTGATGGCATTGCTGATGCGCGGTGAGCTCGCCAGGCCGGGTCTGCAATTCCTTTCGCCGGAACAGTACAACCAGTTGTTCACCATGCACGGCACCATCATGCTGCTGTTCTACGCGACGCCCGTGGTATTCGGTTTCGCCAACGCGATACTGCCGTTGCAGATCGGAGCGCCGGACGTCGCCTTTCCCCGGCTCAACGCCTTCAGTTACTGGCTGTATCTGTTCGGAGCCACCATGGCCACGGCCGGATTCCTCACCCCGGGCGGCGCCGCCGACTTCGGCTGGACCGCCTACACCCCGCTCAGCCTGGCCGAGCACGCCCCCGGCGTCGGCGCGGACCTGTGGATCATGGGCTTGGCCGTCTCCGGGCTCGGCACCATCCTCGGCGCGGTGAACATGACCACCACGGTGATCTGCCTGCGCGCACCAGGGATGACGATGTTCCGGATGCCGATCTTCACCTGGAACATCCTGGTCACCAGCATCCTCGTGCTGCTCGCCTTCCCGATCCTCACCGCCGCGCTGATGGCGTTGGCTTACGACCGGCATCTCGGCGGGCACATCTACGATCCGGGGACCGGCGGCACGATCCTGTGGCAGCACCTGTTCTGGTTCTTCGGCCATCCCGAGGTCTACATCATCGCGCTGCCCTTCTTCGGCATCGTCACCGAAGTGATCCCGGTGTTCAGCCGCAAACCCATCTTCGGCTACACCGCCCTGGTCTACGCCACGCTGGCCATCGGCGCTCTCTCGGTCGCCGTGTGGGCCCACCACATGTACGCCACCGGCGCGGTGCTGTTGCCGTACTTCTCGCTGATGACCTTCTTGATCGCCGTACCCACCGGGGTCAAATTCTTCAACTGGATCGGCACCATGTGGCGCGGCCAATTGACCTTCGAGACACCGATGCTGTTCTCGGTCGGCTTCATCGTCACCTTCCTGCTCGGCGGCCTCTCCGGCGTCATCCTGGCCAGCCCCCCGCTGGACTTCCACGTCCACGACACCTACTTCGTCGTCGCCCACTTCCACTACGTGCTCTTCGGCACCATCGTGTTCGCCACCTTCGCGGGCATCTACTTCTGGTTCCCCAAACTCACCGGCCGCTTCCTCGACGAACGGCTCGGCAAAATCCACTTCTGGACCACCCTGATCGGATTCCACCTGACGTTCCTGATCCAGCACTGGCTCGGCAACATGGGCATGCCCCGCCGCTACGCCAACTACCTGCCCACCGACGATTTCACGCTCCTGAACACCATCTCCACAATCGGGTCCTTCCTGCTCGGCGTCTCCATGCTCACCTTCGTATGGAACGTCTTCAAGAGCTGGCGATACGGCGAGGTCGTCACCGTCGACGACCCATGGGGCCAAGGCAACTCCCTGGAATGGGCGACCACCTCACCCCCGCCGCGCCACAACTTCTACGAACTGCCCCGCATCCGCTCGGAGCGTCCCGCGTTCGAACTGCACTACCCGCACATGTCCGAACGCATGCGCACCGAAGCCCACGCGGGCCGCACCACGCACGGCGTACCCGCCGCGATCGCGGCGGCGGACAACCAGGCCGACACCGGCCCGACATCCCCATCCGGCGCATAGCCCTTCGGCGACGGCGGCCGAAGATGACCCGGCCTCGCGCGGAGGCTCCCGGTGTGTCGCGTTTCGGTGAGGTCGGTGTGCGCCGTATCCGGCAGCATGGCGACCTCGTCGTTCCCTGACGCCCTCGGTGACCGAGAGCGACCAGCCACGTCCACACGACGTGTGTAACCCGCCGCTACCGGAATCTTCATTCCGTGACCGGAAACGGGGCTCTGGACAAACTCATCGACCACTCACATACTTGTAGTCAGTATTAGACTATGAGTAGGTCAATAGATGCCGGTATGCAGAACCCATTGATAGCAGAGTCCCGCGAGGGTCACGACCTCGCGCCAACCGCACCGGCCCGTGGCGACACGACGCGGACCACCCCGGCGCGCGGTGCCACGCCGCTGGTGGCGGTCGCCAAGAGGTTCTGGCGCGACCATCCCCACCGCGCCCTCGACACCTTCGGTCGTCAGATGACCATGGGATACGAATTGACCGTCGGCGTCGTGGTCGCACTGGTCCGCGGCCGCTTCCACTGGCGCGAATTCCTGCGGCAGTGCGCGTTCATGTCGAGCGTGTCGGCGATTCCGACGATGATCGTCGCCGTCCCGATCGGCGTCGTCGTGTCATTGCAGGTCAGCATGGTGATCAAACAGTTCGGCGCCGACTCGTTCGTCGGCTCCGCGGTCAGTGTCGGGGTGGTGAAACAGGGCGCGCCGCTGGTGACCTCGATCATGATCGCGGGCGCGGTCGGCTCCGCGGTCTGCGCCGACCTCGGATCACGCACGATTCGCGAGGAGATCGACGCACTGCGGACGATGGCGATCGATCCGGTGCAGCGGCTGGTCGGTCCCCGCCTGGTGGCCGCCGTCCTCGTCAGCGTGATGCTGTGCGGTTTCGTGGTGTTCATCGGATTCGCCGCGACCTACAGCTTCTTCGTCTTCGCGCAGCACGGCACTTCGGGATCGTTCCTGCAGGCATTCGTCGGCTTCGCGAATTCCAACGACCTGCTGATCGCACTGTTCAAATCGGCGCTGTTCGGCTTCTTCACCGCGATCATCGCCGGTCATCACGGTCTGCACGCCCGTGGCGGACCCACCGGTGTGGCGGATGCGGTGAACGCGACGGTCGTACAGGCCGCCTTGGTGCTGTTCGGGGCGAACGTCGTGATCTCGGAGATCTACAACATCCTTCTCCCGGCCAGATAGGTGTGCATCATGGCGACTGTCCATACCCCCGCGCTGTTGCGGCCCAAGCGTGTCGCCGGCGTACCCGTCCGCGGGCTGGTCCGGTTCGGGCACCTGATCTATTTCGTGATCCGCACCCTGCTGGCGATACCGCAGACCCTGCGCTACTACTCCAACGAGGTGTGGCGCTTGACGGCCAACGTCACCTGGGGAAACGGCACTCTGATGGCGGGCGGCGGCACCGTCGGCGTCATGGTCGCGCTGTGCGCGTTCGGCGGCATGACCGTCGGCGTCGAGGCATTCAACAACCTGGACCTGCTCGGGCTCGGCGAGGTCTCCGGCGCCATCGCCGCGCTGGGCGGTACGCGCGAGATCGCTCCCCTGCTGGCGTCGCAGGCGTTCATCGTGCAGGCGGGTTGCCGCTTCACCGCGCAACTGGGCGCCATGCGCATCTCCGAGGAGATCAACGCGCTGGAATCCATCGCGATCCGTCCGCTGCCGTATCTGGTGACGACACGGGTCATCGCGGTGGGAATCGTCGCGGTGCCGCTCTACGTCGCGGCGCTGGCGGTTTCGTATATCTCCACCGAGCTCACGGTAGCCGCGCTCGGTGACGTCACGCCCGGTACCTACCGGCACTATTTCGACCTGTTCCTGCATCCGGCCGATCTGCTGCTCTCGGTGCTGAAACTGGTCGTCCTGGTGGTGCTGTCGGTATCCATCCAGTGCAATTACGGGTTCTTCGCCTCGGGCGGGCCGGAGGGCGTGGGGGTCGCCGCCGGACGGGCGATCAGGATGTCGATCATCGTGACCGTGCTCGCGAATCTCGCGATGTCGCTGACGTTCTGGGGCACCGCGGTCGGCGCGGCGCGGATCTCGGGGTAACCGATGACGCTCGCGACGGACTCCCCCGAAACAGCCCGGTGCGGCGAACTCGCCCAGCGGGTGCTGACCGAGATGAACCGCGCGGTCGTGGGCAATCAGCAGGCCATGCGGGTGATGCTGGCCGCCATCCTGGCGGGCGGACATGTGCTGATCGACGATCTCCCCGGCCTCGGCAAGACCCTCATCGCGAGATCGTTCGCGGCCACGCTCGGGCTGGGGTCCAAGCGCGTGCAGTTCACCCCCAACCTGCTGCCCGCGGATCTGGTGGGTTCGTCGGTGTACAACGCGAACGCCGCGACCTTCGAGTACCGGCCGGGGCCGATCGTGACCAATCTCCTCATCGCCGACGAGATCAACCGCACCCCGCCGAAAACGCAGTCGGCGCTGCTGGAGGCCATGGCCGAAAAGCAGATCAGCGTCGACGGGGTGACGCGTCCGCTGCCGGATCCGTTCCTCGTACTCGCCACCGAAAATCCGATCGAGCACGAAGGAACCTACGCGCTGCCGGAAGCGCAGCTGGACCGGTTCGCGGTTCGCCTGCGGCTGGGGTATCTCGACGCGGCCGACGAGAAGCTGCTGTTGCGGCGCCGGTTGAGCGGTGCGCCCGCCGCATCCCCCGCCAGGCCGATCGTCGATGCCGCGCAACTACTGCGGATGCGTGCCGCCGTCGACGCGGTAGCAGCCCACGACGACGTTCTCGAATACATCGTGGCGCTGGCCCGGGCCACACGAAATCATCCGCGCGCCGAGGTGGGGGTGAGCCCACGGGGGGAATTGGATCTGCTCCAAGTGGCCCGCGCCCACGCGCTATTGCACGGCCGCGATTTCGTCGTGCCCGAGGATGTCAAGGCGCTGGCCTGCGTCACGCTGTCCCACCGGATCACGGTGCGGCCCGAGTCCTGGGTACGCCGAATCCGCGGCGAGAGCATCGTCGAAGAAGTGCTCGGCCGTGTGCCCGCCCCGCGGACCGATCACCGCGTCCGCACCGTTTGGGCGAGTGATGAACTCGCGGGCTGAGGTGCCGGTCTCCGCCGTCGCCCGTTCGGCGGTGGCGCTCTCGGCGGTGATCGCGACCGTGCTGAGCCTGGGCGGCCGTTGGCCGGATGCTCGAGGACACGACCCGGCCGAATCCGCGACCCGGCAGTCCGTGCTGCCGTTGGCGGTCCTGGCCGCCGTCGCCGTCTTCGTCATCGGCCTGTCGGTGCTCTCGTTCGCGCGCAGTGCCGCACCCAGAGCGAATACGGTCGGCGACAGCCGGGCCGCACGACGACCTGTCCGGATGACCCGGCGGCAGCTGTTCGCCATCGTCGCGGTGCTGGCCGGTTCGGCGGCCGCGGTGGCCGCGGTGCGCCACCTCGTACCGCCGCCCGCCGTGCAGCAGCCCGCTGCGCGGGACTCCCACGCGGGGGAAACCGCGACCCGGCCGGGAGAACCGGCGCCCGCGCCGCCAGACGAAGGTCCGTTGCCTCTGGAAGAGGGCCCATTACGCGTCCTCGGCGTGGTTTCGGGCGCCACCGTGCTGGCCGCGCTGGTCGCCACGGGCATCATCGCCGCACGTTCCTCCCGGCAACGGCCTGCCTCGATGCCCGACGAGGAAGCGGCGATGCGCACCCGTCTCGCTCGCGCCGCCGCCCGCGCGCGGACGGAAGCGATCGATCTGCACCGGGATCCGCGTGATGTCGTGCTCACCTGCTACCGCGTGCTGGAGCAGGAGTTCGCCGCCGATCCCCGGCTATCGCCCACCGCGTCGGATACGCCGACGGAGGTCCTCGCGCGTGCGGTCGGCACGGACGTGGTGGCAGCCGATATCGCGGCCCGGCTGGTCGCGCTGTTCGCCGAGGCTCGTTTCAGTGCCCACGCGATGACCGAGCGGCATCGGACGGAGGCCGCTCACCTGCTCGACGCGGTGCTGAGCGGGTTGGGCGGATCGGACGGAGAACGGGTGCGATGAAGGTCGACCGCGCGCTGATCACCGCCCTGCTACCCGTCATCGCCGTGGATCTGGTCGGCGTCGCCGTCACCCACCGCCTACTGGTCGTCGACGATCGCGTCCTCGCCGCCGCGGCGGGGGCGGTGATCGCCGGAGTCGTCCTCGTGCTCGCCGCGCGATCGACCGCCGCCCAGCTGCCTTCCGCGGCCGCGCCAGCGGCGGAGCCTTCCTGGCCGGAAATGCTGGCGCGCAAGCGGAGCAGCGCCGAGATACTGCTGCGGCACGCCGATGGGTCGCGGGGCGAATGGGACCGGCACATCAGGCCGCTGCTCGCGCGAGAGTTCCAGGCGTCGCTCGGATACCGCGGGGCCACGGACCGTGCCGCACTGCGTGACCTGGGATCCGCGCTACTCGGACCGGACCTGTGGCGCTGGGTCGATCCGTCCGACGCCGCCGTGCTCGCGCAGGCCGATCCGGGCCCCGGACGGGACACCCTCGTCCGGATCATCGATCGACTGGACCGCCTGTGACCTCGCGAGTGTCGTGGTCTCATCCGACTCCGCTGGCGGTATCGCTGGCGACCTGCGCGGGTCTCGCGTTGGCCCTGGCGGTAGCGCTGGGCCATCCGCAGCTGGCGGTCTTCGCCGCGCCGATGATCGGGCTGGTGGCGGTCGGGGGGCGGGCGAAGGCGTCATCGGTCCGGCTCACGGTGACCGCGCCGGAGACCGACGAGACACCGACTGCGTCGTGCTTCGAGTCCGAAAGCCTCGATATCCGATTGGATTTCGCGGTCACACCGGAGACTGCCGCGGCGGTGGTCACCGCGCAGGTCGGTCCCGTCGAGGGTCTGTCGATCGAGACCCGGAGGCGAACGGCCACCTCCACGACCGTCCGCCTTCGCCCCCGCGTGTGGGGACGGTATGCGATACCTGTCCAGACGACGGTCCGCCACGGTGGCCTCACCACCGTCAGAACCCATCACGACCCCATCCGCGTGCTGGTCTATCCGCGAGCGGTGCCTGGAGTCGCACCCGAACCCGATGTGTCGTCGCGAACGCGCATCGGGTCACACCACTCGCGGGCGCGCGGATCAGGGATGGATTTCGCGAACGTCCGTGATTTCGCGCCCGGAGACGCGCTGCGCTCGGTCAATTGGCGTGCTACGGCTCGCCGCGGTGATCTGCAGGTCACCGAACGCTATTCGGAACGGTCTCGCGATGTCGTGATCGTCTTCGACGCGACATTGCAGCGGCCCGGATATCCTTTCCAGCCGCTGGATCGTGCCGTACGCGCCGCCACCGAGTTGACGTGGTCGGCCTTGCGGGCGGGCGACCGGGTCGGATTGGTGCGAATCGGGGATCGCGCCGGGTGGTGTCCCGTGCGCGGCGGCCGCGGGCAGTTCTACGACATCGTCACCGCGCTGCTGGACCCGGACGGCGAGGCCGCGACCCCGTTCTCCGGTACCGTCCCGCCGCAGGCCGCCGTGCCCGCCGCGACCACCGTCGTCGCGTTCTCGGGACTGCTGGACAGCGGATTCGCTCTGTCACTGTTCGAATTACGGAAACGCGGGCACCGTGTGATCGCGGTCGATGTCATGCCGCAGGCGATGTTCACCGATCATCCCGACCCACTCGTCGCGCGGCTGTGGTCCCTGGAACGCGCGGGGTTGCACCGCGATATCGCCGCCGCGGGCATCGAAGTCGTCAGCCGGGGTGACGACATCGCCGAACCTCTCGATGCGCCTTCGCCCGCGTTCGAACTACCGAGGCAGGGGAAATGACGCGAACGGATCTCACCGCCCTGCTCGGTGGTCTCGTCCTGAGCGGAGTCTTCGCGCTCCAGCCGGCCCCCGCCGGATTCGTGTGGTCTGCGGCGGTGGCCGTGCTCGGACTGTGCGGGTCGCGCAGCGCGTACTGCGCGGGTGGCGCGGTGCTGACGGCTGTCGTCGCGCTGGCGGTCCTGCGCGCCGACGCGATCTCGGCCCTGATCGCCGGGCTCGGTGCGACGGCGTATCTCATCGGCGCGCACTCCGAACGGACCTCCGGTCCGGGGCGCGAACTGCGGTACGGCGTGCTGGGAGCCGGGCTGTTCGCGGCGGTGGCCGCACTGGCCGCCGGAGTCGAGGGGTCGCTGCCGTGGGGGCAGGCCGTCGCGCCGATCGCGGCGCTGGTCGCGGCAGTAGTGCCGCTGCGTGTCGTACGAGCCAAGGCGGCGGCGCGTGCACCCACCATCGGCTGAAATGTCCAAATGCCCGAGTTCAGCGGTCTTTCAGCGCCGACGACGACAATCTCCGGTGAACGGCCGGTCGCCGCTGATGTCTCGACCGACGCCGGGACGACTGCTTCCGACCGAGCCCCGGTGAACCTCGATCAGCGGAGACCCGGGCCTCGTTCCCGACCTTCCGAACGGACGGACGAGATGATCACCATCCATATCGACGAAGAATGCGCCGCACCGGTCGAATACGCATTCCGCTACGTCGCCGACTATCGCAATTCGATCCGGTACCTCTACGGCTTGTCGAAGTTCGAGCCGGTGACGGCAATCGATCGGGGCGTCGGCTCGATCTTCGACGGTTCGCTCCGGCTCGGCCCGGTCGTGCTGAACTCCCGGATGAAATCCACCGCCTGGGACGAACCCGAACTCATCCGATCGGAGTCCATCCAGGGCGTGAACACCCGCTTCACCTACCGATTCGCCGCCGTGGACGCGGCACGAAGCCGAGTGGAACTTCTGATCGAGAACGACTTCCTCGGCCGCACGGGCAAGGTGATGGCCAAGGCGATCGCACCACTGGTCGATCAGGCGGCCGAAAAGACCGGCAGCAAACTCGCCGAACAGATCGCCGCCTTCTACGCGGAACACAAGACCGCGTGACAATGGTGGCGGGCCCGCCACAAGCGGGCCCGCCACCATCAACCCCTCGAACCATTGTTCGCGCCGCGCATGGTCGCGCGGCGCGGAACATCCGCCGCTCAGCTCACCCGCGGGCGATCCGCGCGCCCAGTTTGCGCCAGTCACGATTGCGGATGGACACCAGATCCCGGCTGGCGTGGTACGCCGCGCTCGCGCTGTGCCGCAATTCGGCCGCGTAGAACGCCCCCGACCGGCCCAGCACCTCCCGCAGCCCGTGCTCGAAATACCGGCCGCGAATGTGTTCCGGACTGCGGAACTTGCCCCAGGCCAGCACCCGCGCCATGGGAATCAGCGTGAGCGAGGTCGCGGGCGAGCGTTCGGCCGGATCCAGCTGCTTCCAGCTCGACGGCACCAGACCGCTCTCGCGCAGCGCCTGGTAGATGCGATCGCACGCCTCTTCGGTCTCGATCTCCTTGTCCCGGTATTCCTGCATGGCCTGGCTGGCCCTGCGGAACATCTCCGCGACCTCTGGATTGTCCTGCCCCTGCAAGCCGCGATACGGCGCTTGTTCCAGGACGGAGAACACTTCGGGATTCTTGGTGCGGTCGAAGGCGAACATCGCCTCCATCATCCCGTTGCTTCCGTAGAGCGTATTGATCGTCCAGACCCGGAACCAGGCATTCCACAGGTCGAAGCTGTCGAACGAGGTGTAGTTGTTCCGCACGAGCGTGTCGTAATAGGCGAAACTTTTCTTCACCCAGGTTTCCAGGTATTCGAAACGCTCGGGTGCGAAATCATCGGACCGGACGGCGTCGATCAGACGATGCGCCAGGGCATTGACCGCCATGGCCGTGATCGACAGACCGCTGGAGGTCAGCGGGTCGATGAAGTCGGAGGCGTGCGGCAGCAGGCACCAGCGGTCTCCGACGATCTGGCGGGACTGGAATTGGACGCGGCCGGTGCGGATGATGGGCCGCACGGGCCTGGCGTCGTGCATCTGCCGGGCGAAGGTCGGGAACCGATTGACGTGCGCCCAGAACTCCTCTTCCGGCGTCTCGTCCTCATTGACCGGATACCGGTCCAGATCCAGCGCGATGCCGATACTGCACAGGCGGTTGGTGGACTGCGGATGGTTGTCGAACGGGATGACCCACACCCAGCCGCCCTCGAACAGGTGGTGCAGCGTGCCACCCGCCATCGGCTGCGGCATCTTGTGTTCCCGGCGCGGCGGCGCGACCCGGTCGAACGGTTCCACACCGACGAAGTGGCCGTACAGGGTCCGCGTACGCGTCTGGTACGTGGGCGGGACGACCCGCAGGTCCAACTGTTTGCCGAGCAGACTGTTGATGCCGCCGGCGTCGACGACGTAGTCGACGCGGAAGTCCCCCTTCTCCGCCGTCACCACGGTGGCGCCGTCGGCATCGAACTGCACTTCGTCGACGAAGGTGTGATTGAAGCCGACGGCGCCGTAGGACAGCGCCAATTGGTAGGCCCACGCGTCGATGTCCTGGCGATAGAAGTGCACATCCGGACCCAATGGTGCGCTCAGGGCCGGGAACTGGGTGCAGTCGGTGGCCCGGAACGGCTCGCCTTCCCGGTGGTGCGCGAAACTGAAGTTGCGCTTGACCCCGCAGGCGCTGCTGATCTTGCGGCGCACCGAACCGTAGGCCGCCATGTCGGCGATCTCGGGAACGTCGTAGCGGGCGGCAAGAATGCGCAGACCGAGCGTGGTTTCCGGAATGGTCGACTCGCCGATCGCGAACCGCGGATGACCGCCGCCCTCGAATATCACCACTCGCACACCGTGGCGGGAGAGTATGGCAGCCAGCACCGAGCCGCCGATCCCGCCGCCGACCACCGCTACGTCGTATCGACGTGACTTTCTACTGTTCACGGATTCTCATCTCCCTTTGTCGAGGTGGGCACTGCCGCTGTGATGTGATGGCTTCGGGAAGTCCTCGGCCAGGCGCTCGTCGAGCGCCCGGGACTGCGCGCGCCCGAGCCGGGACAGATAGAGGTCGACGAGGCGCAGCACCGGTCCGATCGATGGCAGGGACGGCGCACGGCCGCGCGCGACCGGGAATACCTGCTCGATGCTGTCGCGGTCGTCGCCGGCGCCGCCGAGTCCGTCGGCGATCAGCGCGCCCGCGTACGTGGACGCGGCGATACCGTGGCCGCGCCAGCCGACCGCGACCACGCTGCCACTGCGCTGCACGCCGATGACCGGTAGCGCGTCGAGCGTCATACCGATGGGGCCGGACCAGGCATAGGCCAGCGGAACCTCGCTGAGGCTCGGATGCAGCAGTCCCGCCGCGGCCTGGAGATATCCCGCGTCCAGCGGGGTGAAGCCCTCGGCGCCGCGCCGAATGCGGCCGCCGCCGACGATCAGCCTGCCGTCCGGCGTCAGGCGGTAATACGGTGCCAGATCGCCCATTTCGACCAGGGGCTGTTCGCGCAGCCAGTTGAGGTCGGCGAGCTGGTCCGCGTCGAGCGGCACGGTCGCCGCGGCCTGCACCCGCATGCCGACGACGCCGGTGCGGAAGCCCGCGCCGCTCGCCGTGCCGTTCACCGCCAGGACGACCCGATCGGCGACGACCTCACCGGTATCGGTGGTGAGGCGGGTGCGGGCACCCTCCCGCCGGATGCGACGAACAGGCGCCTTCTCGTAGACGGTCGCGCCGCGCCGCTCGGCGGCCACGGCCAACTGCCGGGTGAAGGCGGCGGGGTCAACGGTCGCGGCCGGGGCGTACCGCACACCGCCGAGACACCGCCCCGCCCCGGCGGGCACCGCGTCGGCGGGTACCGCGGTGATGTCGAGACCCAACGCACCAGCGGCCAGCAATTCCTCCTCCACCGCCTCCATCGATCGACGGTCCCGCGCCACCATCAGTTGGCTGCCTCGGGTCAGGCCGCAGTCGATGCCGTGGCGCGCGCACAGGTCGACCACATGCTCGACCGCTCGTTCCGACCAGAGGTACAAGGCCCGCGCGAGGTCGTCACCGTATCGTCTGCGCGCCGCCCGCAGTGGTGGCCCGATGCGCGGCCCTACCAATCCGGTGCCGCGGCCGCTGGCCCCCGCGCCCACCCGATCCGCCTCGAGTACGACGACCTCACCATCGGCGTCCCGCTCGGCCAGTTGCAAAGCGATGGACAGACCGGTCAGACCCGCGCCGACGACGGCGGTGCGACAACGCCGGACTCCGCTGGGAGGTCTGCGGCGCACGACCGCGACATTCGACTGCCAGACCGGAACACCGATTTCGGTGCGGGAAGCTGTGACATCGGACATCTCGTCCTCACAGAGCGTTGGTCGTGCGAGCGAGGCACCACGCGTCGCGCAGCCGGAATCTGCCGGGGAAGGCGATGTACTCGGGCGTGACGACATGCGGTCGCCACTTGAGCTTGAATGCCAACGCCGAATCCGCCGGATAGAGCGCGGCACCGCGCTCACGGATCGTGTTCAGCGCCCAGGACACCATCTTGCTGTGCCCGCTGTCGATCCGGTACTCCGGCTCCAGGCCGACGAACGGGGTCAGACCCAGGTGAAGCCACTCGGCGCCGTCCCGGTGCAGCTGCTTCGCGGCGTCGGAGAAAATGTGGTCCGCGACGCCCGGTGGCGAATCGGGCATCCGCCGCTCGAGATCGGCCAGCCAGCCGTGCTGGCGTCCGAAGACCGGTGAATAGAGCAGATACGCGACCGGACGCCCCTCGAACTCCGCTACGAAAAGCCGGCGGTGCTCTTGCATGGGGCCGCCGCGCTGACCGATGAGGAACTCCAATTCCTTGGTGTGTTTGCCCTTGCTGCGCAGCCACGCCGCGTCGATGGCGTCGAGTTGCGCGGCGAATTCCGGTTCCGCCTGGCGCTGCGGGCTCACCTCAGAGACCGTGACGCCCGCTTTGCGAGAACGCGAGACCATGCTGCGGGTCTTGCGGAACTTCCCGCCCAACAATCCGAACTGCGCGAGTTCGATGCTGTACGACGAGCCGAACTGATTCACGACGTAACCGTCGGCCGCGGCCCGCTCGGCGTCCTCACGCAGTAGTTGCACTTTGATGACCCGCCGTCGCGCACTCGCCGCCGCCTCGGCGAAAGCCCGTTCGAGGTCGGCGCATTCCTCGGGCGGTGCGATGGGCCCGGTGAACTGAACCCAATAGCCGCGTCCGAACGGGCGGTACACGATCACCCCCGACGATCCGTCGACGGTGAAGTACTCGTTACCGATGTTGAGGGCCAGGAAGCCGGCGGAATGCTGTCCGTAGGAGCGCAATGCGGCGAGCGCCTCCATGGGCGAGGCGGCTCGGGCGCCCGCCGGAGCGCCATCGCTCCTCGACCGTGTCATAGCGTGCTCTGATTGTGTCGGTTTCATGTTCGGCTCCACAGTTGTTCGGAAATGTCGGTGGCGGCATCGACCTAGTGGTCGGTGTGCAGCCGCCCGAAGCTCCGGTCGTGCCAGATCAGGGGCTGCCCGTCGGCGACACCGACCGCGGCCACCTCGCCGACGATCAGGACGTGGTCGCCGTAACGCCTGGCGTCGGTGAGAAAGCAGACCGACCAGGCGAGCGTGTCGCGCAGTACGGGCACACCGAACAGGTAGCGGTGATCGTGGCTGTCGAACCGGGAGCCGGTGGCCGAGGCGAAGTCCGCGGCCATGTCGGCTTGCTGTTCGGTGAGCAGTTGGACACCGAAGGTGCGGCTGCGTTCGATCGCCGCGAGGGTGTAGGAGCCGACCGCGAGCCCCGCCAGCAGCAGCGGCGGATTCAGCGACAACGAGGTCACCGTGGACGCGGTCAGGCCCACCGGTCCGGAGGGAGCTTCGGCGGACAGGATGGCGACCCCGGCCGCCAGTTTGCGATACAGCTGGAGGCACCGTTGCGGAGCGGGCGCCGAATCGTGGTCGGCCTGCAACAGCATCAGAGGCGCTCCAGGGTCCGGGTGCTGGACGCGGTCCGATCCACGAGCTTCTGCTCGAATTCGGCGAAAGCCGGGAGCTTTTTCGGTTCGAAGGGAACGTAGAAAGACCTCATGAAATTGCCGAACAGGGCCCGGTCGCCACAAAGGTGTATCGGGACGACCAGCAGCGCCCATTCGAATCCATAGACCAGCAGCCAGGCGCCGACCACCGCGGACTGGGTGATTCCGCTGTGCATCGTGTTGTACAGCACGTAGTACACGCGGGCGACCTCGCCGTTCTCCGAACGCAGATGTGCGATCAGGCCCGGGATGTAGCCGATGACGTCGATGTAGGCGAACAGAATAACGGCGGGAATCCAGCGCACATCGCCGAGATGTGTGACGAACAGCCACAGCGATATGACGAGTCCGATTCCGTATTCCGCCCGAAGCAGCCGATAGGTGGTTTTGCTCTCGAAACGATTGAGACCGTCCATTGCAATCCTTGGGGTAGTGCGGGCCGAACTCAGCGGGACAGCACGGGGTCCGGTTCGCCGGGCAGCCCGAGCTTGCGGGCCACCGCCGCTTCCACGGCCGGATCGCCGATCACGTCGGCCCCTTCGAGCAGCGAGTGCACGATGATGGCGATACCTTCTTTGAGCACCTTCGTCGCGATCGGCTCCAGGATTCCCGTCAGACTGGGGATGCCGAAATCGAAAGTCGCCTCGAATCGAACGCAGGACCCGTGCCGGAACGGACTGACGTTCCAGGAGCCCCGGAATACGTGGAAATCGCCCGATAGCTGTTCGAAGACGATCCGCCGCCGCTCCGGCTGGAGATAATCGATCTCCGACCAGCGCAGCGGACCGTTGCGGAAGAAGACTTCCCAGTCGCTGACCATATGCCCGTCTTCCCGGGTCCGGACGGCGACATCACGCACCTCGTCGACCAGTTGCGGATAGCGTTCGAAATCCTTGATCCTGGCGAATGCCTCGTCCGCCGTGACGCTTTCGGAGCGCAGCTCGATATGGAGACTTCTCATATGTGTGCCAGCCTTTCTACACTCGGCCGTTCCAGGCGATTGCCCGGACGGCGCTCTCGAAGCGGTCGAGAAAGAAGTCGACATCGTTGTCGCTCAGTACCGCCGGTGGCGTGAAGCGCAGGACATGATCCGAATTCATCGACAGATTCGCGACGATGTGGTTCTTCACCAGTTCGATGAGGAGTTCGCCCGCGACTCCCGGATCGTCGATCTCGACGGCGATGAGGAGTCCCGCGCCGCGGACCCGGCAACCCCGGTCGGACAAGTGCTCCGCGACGATGTGGGTGACCTCTTGCAGCAAGACCTCGCCGAGGCGGTCGGCCCGCACCACCAAGCCGTCCTCCTCGATCGCGCGGATCGCGCCGCAGACCGCCGCCATGGCGATCGGCACTCCGGAGAAGGTCGAGGTGTGCAACAGCGGATCGCGGTCGAGCGCCTCGAATACCTCGTCGGTCGTGACGGCCGCCGCGACCGGCATCACACCGCCGCCGAGTCCCTTGCCGGACAACAGGATGTCCGGCCGGATCGACTCCCGGTCGGCGCCCCACCACGCGCCGAGTCGGCCGAGGCCGGTCTGCACCTCGTCGAGCACCAGCAACGCGCCGTACTCCGAGCACAGTGACCGGACCGCCGACAGGTATCCCGGCGGCGGCATCAGCACACCCGCCTCCGCCTGGATCGGTTCCACGATGACGCAGGCCTCGTCGGGATGCTGTTGCAGCACCGCGAGCAGTGCGTTGGTGTCACCGAAGGGCACATGCGCGACGTCGGGCAGCAGCGGCCGGAACGGGTCCTGGAACACCAGTCTCCCGGTGATCGACAGCGCGCCCATGGTCTTGCCGTGGTAACCGCCGACCATCGAGATCAGGAAAGTGCGTCCGTTGAGCCGGGCCAGCTTGATGGCTGCCTCCGCGGCCTCAGCGCCGGAACAGGCGAAATGCACCCGGTCGAGGCCGTCCGGGGTGACCGCGGTGAGCATTTCGGCCGCCCGGCCCAGTGCGGGCTCGAGGAAGAGGCGGGTGCTGACCGGGTGGCTGTGCAGTTGCCGCTCGACCTCGGCGACGACGATCGGATGCCGCGCTCCGGTGATGAAGACGCCGTACCCGCCGAAGTTGAGGAATCGCTGTCCATCGCTGGTGACGACCCACGGGCCGCTCGATTCCACTTCCAGATGCCCGCCGAGCATATCCGCGAGTCGGGCGCGGCCACTGCTGAGGTTCTTGCGATATACCGCCGAGGTCCGGCTGTAGGCCGTGCTGATCCCTGCTTCGGTCATGGTCGCCGCCTCACTTGATACGGAAAACATCGCCGGCCAGGTTGGCCGCGATCGCGTCCAGGCCGGACATCCGCGACGGCGGATGGAAGCGCAGGCATTGGCAAGCGGCGGCGAGATAGGCGATGTCCGGCGCGGAGATGAACGAGACCCCGCCCAGGGCCGCGACCGCCTGATTCGCGGCATCCACGATGGCGTCCTCGGCGCCGTAGCGCGCGATGGTCACCTTGGCCAGCGCAGCGTTGTCGGTCTCGCCCTCGACCAGCAACCGCGCGATGCTTTCCAGCAGCACGGCCGCGGTCTCCAAACGGATGCCCATCTCGGCCGCACGCTCGCGCCCCAGCGTCGGCTTCGCCAGGGCTCGGGAGACGAGTGCGGAGGCCATGCCCAAGTAGCAGGAGGAGATGATCATCTCGAACCAGATGAATCCCACCGTCTGCAATTCGTCCAGATCGCCCTGACCGCCCACGGTGGCGGGCATGATCAGCTTCTCGTCGACGAAGACATCGGTGAGGCGCACCTCGTCGCTCTCGGCGCCCGCCAGGATGTCGGTGCCCCAGAACGGATGGATCGAGATGCCGGGCGCGCCGGCGGGCAGTAGGAGCAGAACGTTCTCCTTCCTGCCCGCCTCGTCGACGACGGTCGCGCTGGCCGACAGCAGATCCATTGATCGCGAACATACTGCACGGCCGCTTGGAACCGTTGACCACTACGCCGCCCTCCGCCCGGCGACCGGTGACGGTCGAGGTCAGGATCCCTTGGCCGGGATTGCCTTCCGCGAAACCCGACGCGATCAGCAGGCTTTGATCGGCGACGCCTTCCAGCAACGCCCACTCGAGGCCGCTGGAGCGCAGGCTGTCGGCCAGGGTGAAGATCGTGGCGACCGAGAAATGATGCATGGCGGTGGCCACCGCGAGCGAAGGAGCGCGGGCTCCGATCGACCGGACGACGTGCACCGCGTCGAGCGGGCCGACGCCCGCGCCGCCGTAGGCCTTGGGGATCAGCAGCGCCGGTCCCCCGTGTTTGCGGAACAGGTCCAGCGCCGGGCTGCCCGGGCGTTCCAGATCCGGCAGCGGGATGGCCGCCAGCTCATCGAGGAGGCCGGGCAGGTGGGCGTCGCATACCGCGTCCGCATATTCGAGACTACGCATATCGTCTATCGCTCCTAGCGGTATTTCGGCGGTGTCTGGCCGGTGCGAACGGCCACGCCCTGAACATGGGTGGTACGCAGACCGGGATAATTCGCCTCGCCGAACGCTCCACCGGTGAGCCCCGTGCCTCCGTGCGAGGGCAGGCCGGCCCCGAAGGAGATATGCGAGTCGTTGAACTTGAGCAGCCCGCCGTTCACGATATGCGCGAGCAGATATTCGACGACCTCCGGATCGTTCGCCCAGAAAGAATTACGGAGCCCGTACAGATTGGAATTGACGAAGTCGACGAAAGCCGCGAGCAGGGTCTGGTCGTCGGCCTGTTCCGGCACGATGACCGGCAGAAGCGGAAAGAATGTCTCGTGCAGTACCGCTTCGATCTCCCTCGATTTCTCCAAGCCGTCCACGCGGATGACCGTCGGCTCGAGGAAGAAACCCGCCGGATCCGGAGTTCCGTCCAGTGCCAGGCCGTTCCCCCCGGTGACCAGGGTCGCGCCTTTGTCGACCGCATCCTTCAGGCAGCCGTAGAATCGCTCGTTGCGCAGGACGGGGGACAACAGCACACCGTCCTCGTCCGGATACCCGACCCGCAGGCCGCGCGCCGCCGTTACCAGGGCATCGAGCAGTTTCTCGGCGATCTCGGGGTGCGCGACAACCTGATTCGGGATCATGCACAGCTGCCCGGACCCGTAGAAGCTCTCGATCAACGCCTGCGCGACGTACTCGACGTCGGCGTCCTTCCACACCACGACGACGTCGTTACCGGCCAGTTCGAGGATGGGCTTCTTGCGCGCGTCCACACAGCGACGCTCGAAGGCCATGCCGTTCTTGGAGCTGCCGAAGTACATGATGTCGTCGACGTGCGGGCTGTCGAGCCAGGCGTCCAGCAGCGGCTCCGGGTCACCGCAGAGTGCGTTCAGCACGCCGCTGGGCGCGCCGACTTCCGCGAGCGCCGGGCCGAGCAGCTCGTTGACCGCATGCATGACGCCGAGCGGCGCCGACCGAGGAGCCCTGATCACCAGCGCGTTTCCCGCCGCGATGCTCAGCCCGCCCAGCAGCGCGCTCGCCATCGGCGCATTGGCGGGCGGGTTCAGGCAGACCACGCCGTCCGGCTGCCGCCGCACGATGTGCCGACGGCCGTCGACCTGGAACTCGCGCCACATCTGCTCGCGGAAGTACTCGCGCGACTCCTTGCGGCAGGAGGTGATCATCCCCGACAGCTCCCATTTGGCCAGATCCCGGGGGTGGCCCTCGAGGGTCAGCAGATGTTCGAGTTCGTCGGCGCTCTCCAGGAATCTGGTGTAGAGCAACTCCATGAGGTCGTCGATCCGCACCGACAAGGGTGCGGCCCGCCATTCCCGGGCCGCCGCGGCGGCCTGTTCCAACGCTTCCGCAACGGTCTCCGGACTCGCGATCGAGACCCGGCCGACGACGATGTCGGTATCCACATCGGGTAATGACAGCTCACCGCTGTCCAATCTCCGCTTGAGCGACAGGCTGGCAAAAGAATCGTCCAACATCGGACGAGGTTCGATCACATGAACCCATTGGTCGCTGTAGACGTTCTTGCCTGCTACATAGCTGCCGTACGAATACGTCTTCTGCGACGGCGATACGATGGCGTTTTCGAGCGCATCGGCTGTCATGGAACCCCCAAGGAGCTGAACTGCTGGTGGCCCAGCGTGAACGACACTGAATCCGACCGCAGGACCGGATGATCATGCTGTCGGATTCAGTGTCGTGCACGTGCGTGAAACGCCTCTGAAAAAATGGTCGCGGTGGTTTCGCCGAGATTTCAGTCCTCGGCATCCGGCGGCGACGACGCCGATTCAGCTATTTTCGGGAGTCAGCTCCGGCGAACAGAAGGTAAGCCGCCGCCGCGCATATTCCACAGGCGATCAGCACAGCCACGGACAAGATCAGCATCGCCCCGGAATCGGGCAAACCGGCCGAATCCAATCCTGTGAATACATAGCTACCGGGAAGCAGGCGTATGCCGAACGCGGCGTCATCGCCGCGACCGGCACCGTCGAGCACCGCCACCGCCGCGATCGAGGCGATCACCGCCACCAGGCCGACGCGACCGAACACCCGGAACGCCGCCGCCGACAACGCGATCGCCGCGAAGACGGCGGCCCCGGCGCAGGCGAACAACAGCAACGGATTCTCGCGGTCGAGGAAGAGGGCGGGCACGAAGGCCAAAGCGAGTCCGAGCAACCCCGTCGAGGTCCACGAGACGACAACGGCCCGCAGCGGCGCCCACCCCTCGCGCTCCATCCACTCGGCCAGCACGGCCCGCGCCAGCACGATCGCCAACGCCCCCAACAGGATCGCCAGCACGGCCCGCAGCAGATTCGTGTCGACGGTGCGCCGACCGGCGCCCGCGGCCGCGTCGGCGCCTGCGCTCTGGCTCAGCCGGTCGACGGTGGCCGGAGACGTATCCGGCAGACCGTTCACGCCGGTGTTGAGCGACACCACCAATTGCGCGGTCACGGCCTTGAGCTGTTCGAGCTGACCTCGGATCTGGCCCTCCATGCTCGGGACCAGCTCCTTCGCGCTGTCGAGTTGCGCCATCACCTGGTTGATCGTGGCATCGCCCTGCTGCATGAAGGCGCGGATCTCGGTCAGGCGCACGACCGCCATGTCCAGCAGATCGACCAGCGAGGTCTGCGCGTCGACGGGCTTGCCGAGCAACTCGGACATGTCGTGCAACTGACTGTCCAACAGCTGGGTACCGACCTGCGCGGTATTGATGGTGGCGGGAGCCTGCGTGCCCGCGGCGGCGTTCACCATCGTCAGCAGACCGGTCAGCTGGTCGCCGACCCGCTGCCCCTCCGGTAGTCCGCTCGCGCGAAGGACTTCGACGATCGGCTGTAGCACCGCGCCCATCTCGGCCCGTACCGTCGCGGTGGCTTGCAACATGGTGTCGACCGCGTCGAGTCCGTCGCGCACCGAGGACACGCCGCTTTGCAGATCCCCCAGCGTCAGGGTCACGCCCCGCATGCTGTCGGCGAAGACCTGTAGCTTCGAGGCCAGACCGTCGACCAGGGCAGAATACTGATGCATGGCCGCGACCAGGTTCTCCGCCTGCGCGACGAGCGGATCCGTCTGTCCGAAGAGCTGTTTCACGCTGTTGAGCACCTCGTTCACGGTGCCGTCGGCATTGACGGCCGCCGCCTTGAGCCCGGCGGCGGTGAGTGAGGCGACATTGAGATTCGTCCGTGCTCGCGACACCGAGACCAGCAGCCCCTCGATTCCCGCGCGCAGCGCGGCGGCCGACACCGTCTGTTCCAGCCGCGCGTAGTCCGGGTCGGCCGGGTCGCCGGCGGGTAGCACCGTGACACGACCGGATGTCCCGGCGGGCTTGCCATCCGGCGCACCTTGGCGTGCGCCTGCGGCCGCGAATGTATCCGGGATGGTGACCACCGCGAGGACGGCGTGATCCGACAGCCTGCGGGCGGCCTCGGTCGCGCTGGTGACCTCCCATTCGTAGTCGCGGTTGGCCGACAACGCTGCGGTCAGCTTGCCACCCGCCGAATCCGGCGCGGCCGCGGCCGGTTCGACGACGGCTACCTTCCGCTTGCCCGCGGCGGTCGAATCGGAGACGAACTGTGACGCGATCGCCCCGCACAACAGCGGCAGGACCATGACGCACAGCAGGATCAGGCGTATTCCGAGTCGAGGGGATCGACGAATATCGGAATCGAGCATCGATCGAGAACCTCTCGGTGATCGTTGGGGCGACGCGCCACCCGTCAGGCGCAGATCGGCGACGTTTGCTGAAGGCTCGCGGCGAGTCCGCAGGACCACACCCGCTCCAACTTCCATTTGCCGTCCTCGGCGATCAGCGGCACCTGGCTGTCATTGGGCTGACCGTAGAAACTGAGCGTGGCGTCGGCGTTCGCGGTGCCGTCGCAGTAGTCGGTGACGTTGTTGATCGTGACGGAGAAGTTCGCCTGATTCAGCGCCACCAGCATGCGATTGAAGAAGTCCGGGTCGCCCGCGCCGCCCTGCATCAGATCAACCTTGTCGTTCGAGGGCACATTCGGGTCGAGACCGCGTTTCAGCAGGCCGTTGAGGTGATCATGGTCGGAGACGGCGGGAACTTCCCCTGCTGGGTGCAGTCGCCGGAGCCCGCCGCGCTGGTGGCCGGGGGCTGAGCCGTGCTGGTGTCCTCGCTTCCGCAGCCCGTCAGCAGCGCCGCCGCGACCACGGGAAAGAGGAGAACCTTCGAAATTCGTTTCATGTGATGTCCTTTCGGCATATCAGTCCGTGACCATTTCCTTCGCCGCGGGCACGGTTTCGACCGGAACGGCGGGCTCGTGCGTTTCGCGCCATCCGTGGCGCTCGTACCAGCGCCGCATGGCCGGGGGCGCCCACCAGTTCCCGCGACCGAGCAGCGCCATCAGTCCGGGCACCAGGAAGACGCGGACCAAGAAGGCGTCCACGATGATGCTGACCATCAGACCGACGCCCAAGCTACGCATGAACGACACCTGACCTGCGGAAAGACCGAGGAACACGATCACCATGACCACCGCAGCCGCCGTGACGATCCGTCCGGTGCGGGCGAGACCGAGCGCGACGGATCGGGTGTTGTCCGCGACGGTGCCCTTCGACCGCGACCACTCCTCCTGGATCCGCGAGAGCACGAAGACGGCGTAGTCCATGGACAGCGCGTAGGCGATGCACAACAGCAGGACCGGCACTATGACGCCGGTGTGGCCGTAGACGACCGTGCCCAATCCGCCCAGGTGACCGTCCTGGAAGATCCACACCACCACCCCCGCCGCGGCGGACAACGACACCGCGTTGGTGATCAGTACCTTCAGCGGGAGCACGAAACTCCCGGTCATCAGGAAGGTGAGGATCAACGTGACCGCGACGATGATGGCGAGCACCAACGGGATTCGATCCGTGAATCCGTGCAGGTTGTCTAGATTGCGCTGGGTCATGCCGCCGAACAGTGTCTCGGCCGGCGCCGGAATCGCTTTGAGCGCGGTGAGCTGCGCCTTTCCCGCGTCCGAATACGGATCGCGGTCTGTGGTGACGGTCAGGTACGCGGAGTCGCCCTTCATGGCCGAGTCGAACGTCGCCGCGCTGATCACCTTGCCCTTCTCGTAGATCCCGTTCGGACCGGTGACCCGCAGGACGCCGTCCACCCTCGACAGTTCGATCGCGTAGTCGGTCACCGTGGACGGCGACCGCAGCCCGGACGGGAAGACGACCTGCGCGGTCCCCGCGTAGTTCTGGCTGAATTCCGCTCGCAGGATGTCGCCCGCCGTTCTGGACAGCGTGGACGTCGGCAGGTTGCGATCGTCGGGATAGGCCAGCTTCACCCCGAGGAAGGGCAGGCCGAGCGCCAGCAGGACGACCACGCAGACACCGACGACGGCCACCGGACGGCGGGCGGCGAACATGGCGATGCGATACCACTTCGACCGCTCCTCGGGGACGACCGCGCCGGCGCGGCCCGACCGCCTACGGATCAGGCGGCGCAGATCCAGGGCGTCGATCCGGTCACCGAGCAGCACGATCAGCGCCGGCGCCAGGATCAACGCGCCCGCCAGGGACAACAGCACCGCGGTGACACCGCCGTAGGCCAGCGACCGCAACAGGTACTGCGGGAACACGGCCATGGCCGACAAGATCAAGGCCATGGTGACCGACGAGTAGGTGATGGTCCGGCCCGCGGTGTTCATCGTCACGACGAGGGCGCGCTCCGGCGTGGCGCCCTGGGCCAGTTCCTCCCGATACCGGTTGATGATGAACAGCGTGTAGTCGACCGCGAGCGCCAGGCAGACGGCCGTGGCGATATTGGTCGCGAACACCGACACGTCGGTGAACTTGTACAGCTGCCACAGCACCGCAGTGGTGCCGACGGTCGCGACGAGCGCGACCGCGAGCGGCAGCAGCGCGGCTATCGCGCTGCCGAAGATCCACACCAGCGCGAGGAAGGTCACCGGCGTCGCGATGGCTTCGAATCGGATCAGGTCGAGGCGGGATTGCCGCTCCACATCGCTGTAGGCCATGGCGGGACCGCCCGCGGCGACGGTGACGCCGTCGGCGTTCGACGGCACCGATGTGGCGAGATCGCGAGCCCGCTGGGGCGCGTACTTGTCGCCGCCGGTGATCCTGGCGATGACCAGCCCCGTCCGCCGATCGGCGCCCGCGAGCGGCTCGGCCAGTTGCTGCTGCGGCGTCGTCCAGTACGAGATGATCTGCTTGGCGTAGGGCGAGGCGCGCAGCGCCGCCACGATCGCTTCTCCTCGTTCGCGAGCGGCGGGGCTGTCGACGCCGCCCTCGGCGCTCACGGTGAAGACGATCGGCATGCCGCCCGCGTCGAAACGATCGTTGAGCACTTGCTCCGCACGCATCGACTCCGAAGTCGGCACATCGAACCCGCCCGCGGGCAGGCCGTTGACCGCGGGCAGGGCCAGCGCGACCGCGCCCAATCCGAGAAATAGCGTGACCACCGCGATCGCCCGGGGCGCCCGCAGCGCAAACCGAGCCAGACCAGTCCAAACCACCGCAGTCCAAACCACCGCAGCCCTCCCACCGTTACACCGAGGCAGTCAGTTGACAGACTCTCAGTCTGTAGCCTACTTCAAGTCGCTAACATGTCAAGAGTCGGTCATTGCGTGCCGGACGGGTACGGCAAAAGAAAACCGCAGGTGAGAGGAAGCTCTCGACCTGCGGTTACGAATGGGAGCAGTGCTCGGCTACGGATTCGGCTCAGCGCGCAGCCCGCGCAACATGCTGAGCATGACGACCTCGACATCGCGCGAGGCCGCATCGGGATCCGCGGCCAGCGCGATCGCCAGCGACGCCTCCGCCAGCAGGCGGAAGACCATCTGCGCCGTGGTCTCCACATCGACCGGCCGCAACAGCCCCAGCCGGTTCAACTCCTCGAGCAGCCCGCGGATCAGCGGCAAGGCGACCTCGGCGTCGAGCGCACGGGTGCGCTCCTCACCGAGCACGCCGGTGACCTGACGCAGCAGCGCCCGGGTGTCCGGTTCGGCGGCGTACCGGCTCAAGGCCGTGCGCGCCGCGACCTCGGCCCGCTCCCACGGCTCGAGCTCGGGTTGCATGACCGATTCCGCGACAGCCCCGACCACGACCTTCTCCGCCGCGAGGTAGACCTCCGCGAAAACCTGCTGCTTGTCCTGGAAGTGGTGGTAGACCGCCCCCTTGCTGAGCTGGGACTCGCGCGCGATGTCATCGACCGACGTCGCATCGAAGCCGCGCTCGACGAACAACTTCCGCGCCGCGTCGAGAATCGCCGTCTTCGTCAGCGCGGCATACATGTCGCGCCTACTCGCCTTGACCTCGCTCACAACTGCTAGCATACTTACCGACTCAAGGTCGGTCTATGACCAATAGTCGGTCAGTGCAAGTCGGTCAGTCGAGTAGCGGAGAAAGGAGGCCGGGGTGGAGGTCGGCTCAGCGCGCGTTCACGCCGCGCCCCGCGGCGCATCACCGCGATCCGGTGACACGTGGCCGAGCGACCTCGGCGAGCACTACCCGGATTCGGCAGCGTTACAGAGGCGCCGCCACCGGACTTCGGACGATTCCGGCCAACGCTTTTCGCATACCGTCCCCCGGACCGACACCCAGCTCGTCACGCAGGAATCGCTCGGCCGATCGGTAGGCCTCGACCGCCTCCGCGTGCCGCCCGTCCCGGCGCAGCGCGGTCATCAGATGCACTCGAATCCGTTCGTTGAGCGGGTCGTCGCCGATGAAGAGGTTGGCGTTCTGGATGACCCGCCGGTAGTTGCCGAGCTTGATCCAGGCATCGAGCAGGAGTTCCCGGGCGGTCCTGCGCAGATGGTGCAGGTTGGCCGCGGCGGCGGCGGCGAGCGGTCCGTCCACCACGTCGATCAGGGCGTCGCCGCGCCACAGGTCGAGCGACTCCTCGAGGATGGCGGCGACGACGGAAGGGGCCGACGGAACCAGATTCAGCGCATGGTCCACCTGCGTCACGAACCGATGGGCATCGACCGCCACGGGAGCAACGCGGAGCCGATATCCCGCCGATGTCGACTCGAGCGCGGTGGCATCGCCCGCATTGTCACGCAACCACCTTCGTAGGCGCCGCATATGCGCGTGTAACGTATTCGCGGCATTTCCCGTGGTGCGTAGTAAATCGAGCTCCTCGATCAACTCGTCCCGGCGCACTTCGGACCCGGCGCGTAACGCGAGTACCGCGAGAATGGCTTTCAGCTTACGACCCGGAACCACCACCTCCCTGTCGTCGACGATCGGCTGCACGGGACCGAGTATCCTGAGTTCGAGTTTAGACATAAGCACCAGACTTCTCTCGACGGGCGGCATTCGGCACCAACGCTTACCGCATTGCACCCCGACTTCCCACTGATTTTCATCGCCGACTACGCGGTTCGTCCCACCGGCCACCGTAATTCGGTTTACGGAAGCTCGGAATCAGGGCCGATAAACGGCTCGGCGACATACCACATCCCGATCGGACGACCGGCACACGTACGCCACCCACAGCTTCATGCGACCTTCATGAGCAGGCAGAACACGAGTACGGCCACAACAGATCCCGGCATGAGGCACCTACACACAGCTAGCCTCATGCCGATCGGATATCACCACTCATTTTTCACACAGGCAGCGCCACAACCCCCCAGGATATTGGGCCTCCAATAGATCGACGATAAACGCAACGAGTCCGCATCGACGCGGTCATCCGAAACATCGAGGAACTTTTACAAACAAGGCCATTTTGTCAAACCCCTCTGGAAAACAAACTCCTTGGCAGGATATCCCACCGTCAGCAACCCCGCCAGTTGTGTCACACACCTGTTTCACAAGCACTTTCATCGAGGCGTTCCGATGCGGCACTATCCGATCGACCAGCCGGAACAAGGCCAATGGCCGAGGTCGCCGTCACCCGGAGCGATGTCATCTTTCGCCGGCCCCGCAGCGCGGCCACGGTCGACCTATCTTTTGCAATCCTCGATAAGACAAAGTCGCGACGGGTGGCTCGAATAGAGTCTCCTGAATCGGCGACTACCTTCCTCGCGCTCCACGTACCTGTCCCAACCGGTGACGAATCGGCCGTGCGACACAGTTCGATCGGCGTATACAGTGACCGATTTCACACGAAGGGAGTTCTCACGTGTCCGAGGCAGAAGAGTTCGTGGAGAAGTTCATCGACTTCTGGAACAGTCCGTCACCGGCGCGGATATTCGAGATACTGCACCCCGACGTCGTGCTCACCCAGCCGTTGGCCGCACCGATGCGGGGCATCGAGGCCGCGCAGGCGGAATTCGAGCGCATCTGGCGGTGGCTGCCCGATCTGCGCGCGCAGGTCGATCGATGGCGAGGTGACTCGAACCTGCTGTTCATCGAGTTCCGGCTGCGCGCGCACGCGGGACGCGAACTGATCGAGTGGCCGAATATCGACCGCATCGTCCTGCGTGACGGCAAGGCGACCACGCGCACCAACTACTTCGATCCCCTGCCCCTGCTCGGAAAAGTCGCCAAGCACCCCTCGCTGTGGTGGCGCTGGTGGAGATCGGGCGCGGCTCGCCCTTGGCAGTCGGGGCACCACATCAATGACTACATGGCGCTGCTACCGCGCGAAACCCGGTGACCGACGCGCCGCACTCGAGCCAGCCACCGCCGCGTTCGGCCGGGGCGAAGAGGTCGGCACCGTCCTGGCGGGGCCCGGTGGCGATCGGTTTGGGCCGCTCAGGTGGTGGTAGTGCCCCCATGTCCGCTATCTCGGATCCTCGGAGAGGAGCAGCAGATGAGCCAGGTCAACCCCATTCAGGTGCAAAAGTACTTATCCGGCGTCGATTACCCGTGTGATCGGGACGGGATTGTTTCCGCCGCCAAGGACAATGGTGCGGACAAGTCGATTCTCGAAGCACTCGAGGCGATCCCCGACCGGACCTATGACGGCCCGAACGCCGTCAGCAAGGCCGTTTCGTCCTAGACAGCCTCGCGTGCGTGGTCGTGTGCCGGCCACGCACGCGGCCCGACCACCTCGACGCCGCGGTAGCGCGGGGCACACTCGTCCGGCGGTGCGCGCGCTATCGCGAGTTGTTGTCCGCCGCGTGCACTCCATCGCCGGGGTCGGTGTCGGTCGCGCGGGCGAGGAGTCCGCGTTTGCGAATCTCGGGCAGCGACAGGGTCTTATAGCCGAAGTCGTCGAAGAGGACGGTGATGCGGTCCTGTTCGGTGGACAGGACGACACCGCAACCCCATTGTTCGTGGCGCACGCGGCTGTCGAGCGGGAATTCCCCGTTGTCCTCGGCGCGGCCGGAGGTGGTCCCCGCGTCGCAGGTGTCGCAGTTGCCGCACGGTTCGGGTAGTTGCTCGCCGAAGTATCCGAGCAGGTAGCGGCGCCTGCAGTCGGTCGTTTCGGCATAGCCGCGCAGCATGTGCAGCCGGGAACTGGTCAGCGTTTCGTGCGCGGCGGCGGCCTCGCGGGCCAGCTCGGCCGCGTCGTCGGGTGTCAATCCCGCGTCGAAGGCGAGCCGGCCGGATCCGGTCGTGGTGAGGGCGCCTGCCTGTTCGAGCAGATTGATCGCGCGGGTGCGGCGGGCGGGCGGCGCGTCGATCTCTTCGGCGAGTTGCCGCGGCGGGATCGGGTGATCGTGTCGCGCGAGTGCGCGGGCGACCGCGTCGAGAGTGTCGGTGGGCGGTTCGGTCGCGGTGAGGAATCGTTGGAGGTTGAGGTCCTCGGGCCGGTAGAACAGAGTGATCTCGGCGGGGTCGCCGTCGCGTCCGGCCCGGCCGATCTGTTGATAGTAGGAGTCCAGCGAATCGGGCACTGAGGCGTGCGCGACGAACCGGACATCGGGTTTATCATGCCCATCCCGAATGCCGAGGTCGCCACCACCACGTCCACCGCGCCGGTCAGGAACTGCTCGTGAACCCGTTCCCGGTCGGCGGTCTTCATCCCGGCGTGGTAGGCCGCTACCCGCAGACCGGCCGCGCCGAGCTCTCGGGCGTAGCGATCGGTGTCCTTGCGGCTGGCGGTGTAGACGAGACCACAACCGGTGACCGTGCCGCCGGCGGATTCGCGGACGTGGGCGATGACGGCATCGCGCTTCTCGGACGCACTGGTGAACCGCCGCGCCGCCAGACGCAGATTCGGGCGATCGAAGCTCGCGATCACCTCCCGATGCTCGCGCATGCCGAGCCGGGTCACGATGTCGCGGCGCACCGGCGGCGCCGCGGTGGCCGTCAACGCGATCACCCTCGGATGACCGAGACGATCACACACCGGACCCAAGCGCAGGTAGTCGGGCCGGAAGTCGTGCCCCCATGCCGAAACACAATGGGCTTCGTCGACCACGAACAAGGCGACGCCGAGCGCGGCCAGCGCGTTGACCAACTCCTCTTTGGCCAACTGCTCCGGAGACAAGAACACGTATTCGGCGTCTCCTCGGCGCAGGGCGTCCCAGGCCTCCCGGCGCTCGCCGCGGCGCTGCGCGGAGTTCAGTGCGACCGCGCGGGGCGCCTTGCTGTCCTCGATGCCTTCCATCTGGTCGTGCTGCAACGCGATCAAAGGGGACACGACCACCGTCGGACCGTCCACCAGCAGAGCGGGCACCTGGTAGATCGCTGATTTCCCCGCCCCTGTGGGCAGGACGGCAAGCACGTCGTGACCGTCCAGCACGAGCTCCATCGCGGTCACCTGTTCGTCCCGCAGCCTCGGTAATCCGAAGGTCTCCGCGGCCAGCCGCCGCAGCTCGCGGCTTCGCCGATCAGCGTCCGTCATCGGCGCGGCCATCCGTGTCCGGGCGGATGGCCGACGTCGCCCTCGCCGGTCCACCGGCTGACAGCGGCCACCGCCGATCCCGCGCGTTCGGTCATGGTGGTCGCATTCCCGGATCCCGACCAGGGAAACTGCGGTGCCCGTCGAGCGGCGCGATCCCGCGCTGCCGGTCGGTGAGCCGGTCCGGTCAGCCCTGGCCGACTGTGTCAGCAGAGCAGGAGTGGGCACCCCGACCGCATGGGCGGCGAAGATGCTGACACGACCGAACGAAGTTACGCAACTCCGCGGCGCTCGGATTCCACGGCCGGTGACCTCCCCCAGTCGTCCCCGGCCCGGGCGGGGCGAGGCGGTGGGCGTGAACTGCCCACGCTGCACCGGCTGGTCGAAGTCGCTCGACTGATCGCGCACACGGAGGCGACGGTATATCTGCGTTACTCACACGGCCCGGACCGGGATCGAGAGGCGGGCGGAAGCCGCGACTACGAGGCCGACCACGACATGCCCGGTCTCTCGGTGAGCACCATCGAACCCGAGGGGTGGTGGACGCGCACACCCGAGGAATGGATCGCACGCCGGATTCACCAGTACGCCGACCTGGGCGCCGAACAGGATCGCTATCCGTGGCTGCTGACCGGCCGGATCACCGGAGCCGGTCCGGATCACGAACCTCTGCTCACCGACATCCGGCCGCTGGCTCGACTGAGCCCCCACGTGATCACCGAAGCCGCGCGGCTGTACCACGAACGGTTCCACGTGGGGCGCGACTCGACCGAGCGATCTTCCTCGTAGCGCGACGGCGGCGAACGGACCCGCTCGCCGGGTCGGGGGCGGGGCCGACCGCTCGCCGGGGCTGCGCCTCGATCGGCGATCTAGGTCTGCCGGAGGAGGGCGCGCTTCGTGCGGTACGGCAGGACGAACATGTACAAACCGGTGCCCAGCAGCAAGAACAGCGGGGGCAGCGGCAGGTAGAACACCCAGATCGCGGACTCGGTCAGCCCTGCGGCGGCAGCGCCGAAACAGACGATGACGGTGGTGGTGAAGACGATGGACATCCAGCGGTGCAACTGCCGGTACCACTTGCTCTGGTTCATGGTGATCTCCTTCTGCGTGAACAGGTCGGCGCGGACCGCCCGGCGGCGGATGCCCCGGCCCAGCGGGATGGGTTTTCAGGCGGGCCAGCGCTCGTCGAGCACCTTGCCGCCCAGGACGGAATGCTGTGTCGTCAGCGCCGCGGTGGCGGCGGCGAATGGGAACGCGAGCACCCCCGCCGTCGGTGCTCGCATCGCCTCGGCCGACTCCCAACGCCAGATGTCGAGGTAGGAGCCGTCGTCCTGGCGAATCAGGGTGGCGGCTGTGAACGCAGCGTTCGCCGACCGAATGGCTCGGATCAGCCGGGTGCGCTGTTCGAGCAATCGCGCCAGTTGGCCGGTCACGACGATGTATTGATGTGTTCGGACGACTGCCATGGTCGTGCCCTCTCGTCTCGGACCGGGTCTCGCGGTGCGGATCTCGGGCTCGAAGGCCCACCGCTCGCCGCGTCGTGACCAGCCTCTCGCCGCGACGCCTCGCGAACAATGAGCAATCGCGAAACGTCGGTTGCGTCGTGGATTAACGATGAGGACCATGACGGGGTGGAGTTACGCGAGATCGAGATCTTCCTGACCCTCGCCGAGGAATTGCACTTCGGTCGCACGGCCGAGAGGTTGCACATCTCGACGCCCCGCGTCAGTCAGACGATCGCCAAGCAGGAGCGGCGAATCGGCGCGCCGTTGTTCGAGCGAACCAGTCGCAAAGTGACGTTGACACCACTGGGCGAGCAGCTCCGAGACGACCTCCAGGCGGGTTATCGCCGGATACTCGAGGGGATGGAGTCGGCGGCGAACACCGCGCGCGGCGGGCCCGACACTTTGACGCTGGGCGTGCTCGGGCCGATGTGGCAGGACCTCGCGCCGATGACGGCACTGTTCCGGACCCGGTGCCCCCAGGTCGAATTCCGCATGCGCGAGGTACGGATTGATGATCCGTTCGCGCTGATCCGCAACGGCGACGTGGACGTGGCCCTGCTCGCTCTGCCCGTGCGAGAGCCCGATCTCCGAGTCGGTCCCCCGGCATTCACCGAGCCCATAGTCCTGGTGGTCGGTCACGCGCACGAGCTGGCCGGGCGGGCATCGGTGTCCTTGGCCGACTTGGCCGACTACGAGGTCCTCCCCTCCGGATTGCCGATCCCGGAGTACTGGGAGGAGTCGTTCTCCCCGGTGGCCGCGGGGGCGCGGGATCCGGACGCCGCGCCGCCCACGCGTGAGGAGGTCCTGTGGGCCGTGACATCCGGTGACGCGATGGCATTCGCCTGCGGACAGGCGATCAAGTACTACGACCGGGGCGAGGCCGTGTATCTGCCTATCGCCGAGAATCCCACGCTGAGCTGGGGTCTGGTCCACCGGTCCGGGCCGGTCAGCCGCTGGGTCGCGGAATTCGCGCGCATCGCCGCCGAACTCGGGCCGATCGACCTGACCCTCGACCTCGATCCGTCCACCCTGCGACGCCTTCGATCGGTCAGCTAGTACGTCGTCCGGGATGCGAGCGACGGGGTCGCACGAAGCCGAGCGCCACGCACCGGGCCGGGATCGCGCCAATTTTTCGCGCCCACATGTCATCTCACCCGGATGGTGCGGAAAGATGTCGCTTATGACCGCATCTCGAGTGTTTCGTTCTCTGGCCAGTACCGTGCCCGCGGTGCTCGCCGCCGTCACCTTCACCGCGACCGTAGGGTTCGCCACCGCACACGCCGCGCCCGGCATTCCCTCGGTGCCCGGTGTCGTGCAGCGCCTGCAGATCCAGCCGGGCCAGAACAGCACCGCGGCCACCGGCAGCGTCGTCCAGGGCAAGTCCGACAGTTACTCCATCGCCACGGCGCCGGGGCAGCGCCTGAGCTTCGACGTCGCCTCTCCGAACGGCGCCGCACGCGTCTCGGTGGCCCCGCTGATCGGGCCGCAGGTCGCCGCCGAGGTTCCGCACGCCGATCTCGTCGCCGACGGCAACGACTACCAGGTCGTCGTCTCCTCCGCCGACGGCGGGGCCACCGGCTACACCCTGACCGTCACCATCGCCTGATTCCCCTCCCGGCCGGCCTGACCTGCCCGACCAAGCAGATCAGGCCGGCGGGAGCGCGCGCGTGGCGTTCGGCTGCCGCCTCAGACGTCGGTGAACACGGTGCCGATCTCCGCCATCCGCTCGACCGCGTAGGCGGGGTCGAGCACTGCTTCAGGGGTGTAGACACCCGGCGCCACGCTCTCGCCGCGCAGTCCGAGCAGCCGTTCGACACCGAGCGCGACGCCCAGCGCCGTCCAAGGACGCTGCCCCGCCGGGTGGACGAGGTAACGGCTCCTGCGCAACGGCGCACCCGCCGCATCCACGCCGTCGAGGTCGATCCTGACCTCGATCGACGCGGATTCGCCGCGGCGCCTGCCTGCGGATTCCCCGACCGCGAACGCGAGGCGGACGTCCGGCGCTCCCGTCGCGAGGGCGAGGCTCGGCACGTCCAGGATGGCGATGTTCTGTCCGGTCAGCACCGTGCCGTCGAGGCTCGGCACGTCCACCTCCGCCTCGGGACCGTTCACCCAGGTGAAGACGCCGTCACGGCGCACGTATCCCGCCGGGGTGGCGGCCAGCATGCGTTCCAGATCGGCAGTGGCCGCAGGCCCGCCGATGTCCGATTCGTCGAGTATGACGCCGACCCGGATGGTGTCGATCCGATCGAACTCGCGGGCCGAATGCAAAGCGGCGAGGACGACCACCCCCGCGCACATGTGGCCCGCCACCAGGATCGGCGCGGAACCCGCGTGCTGCGCGCCCACAACCATCTCCGGCGCGATGTCCACCAGCCCGCTGGAGATGCCGAGGTACGGCAGCCCTCGGTGCTGCGCGTAGCGCAACCCGTGCTGGCGGGCATCCCACACCGCCGCGACCACCGCCGAGTAGGTGTCGTCGGCCGGGAGACCTAGATCGGCGCGGTCCCGATCGATGGTCACGGCCGTCGCGGCGCCGAGTTCGTCGGCGACCCGTGGGCGCGGCCGAGATCACGGCCCGCGATTGTCAGCGGAAGCCTCGGGTACCAGCGGCGCAGCACGGCGGCGGCGTCCGAACCCGCCTGTCCCGAACCGCCCATGATCAGGACGGGTTTGATTTGTTCCATGGTGATCTCCCTCGTCGAGCCGAAGCTACATTTTGTAACCTACTCTTTGTAGCTAAACTGAGGGCGACGACGCAAGGGAGGACCATGACCACCACATCCACCCGTCTTTCCAAGCAGGCGAGGCGGCAACAGTTGCTCGACACCGCCCTGGCGATCGTGCGCGCCGAGGGCGCCGACGGCCTCACCCTGCCCACGCTCGCGGAGGCCGCCGGGGTGAGCAGGCCCATCGTGTACGACCATTTCCGCACCCGGCCCGGTCTTCTGCTCGCGTTGTACCGGCGACTCGACGAACGGCAGCGCGCCGCCACGGCCCAGGCGCTGCGGGAGGCCGCACCCACCGCCGCCGAGCTCGCCCGCGTCACCAGTAGCACGTACTTCGCCTGCGCCACCGACATGCCGGAGTTCAACGCCATCTCCGCGGCGCTGAAGGGCGATCCGGACATGGAAACGATCCAGCACGAGATGTTCGACAGCTACGCGGACCTGATGGCCGACGCGCTCCTGCCGTACTCCGATCTTCCTGCCGAAGCGCTGCGGCTGCGTTGCGTCGGGGTTCTCGGCGCGGCCGAGGCGATAGCGGCCGAGTTGAACCGGGAGCGAACCACGGTCGCCGAAGCCACCGCGGCGCTCACCGACTTGATCCTGGGCAGCCTCGAGTCCGGTACCGACTGCTAGCCACGGCCGGACTCCGCGCGCCGGCCGAGCAGCGCCGCGACTCCGGGCGCTCGATGCTGCCGCGGTCTCGTCCATGCCGTGGTCTCGCCACGGCCGCGCCCTTCGGCTGGGCCCCACGTAGGAGGCTGTATTTGCCGGTTCCCTTGCGAGCGAGCCGGTGCGGCGGTCACGCTGAAAGGTATGCGGACCCGCGATATCGAGGTCGGGTGCACCTACATGGTGCTGGTCCCGCAGCGACTGCCGCGCAGTCGATACCCCGACTGCGACCAGCCGGGCTCGCTCACCTGGGCCTGGTCGTGGCTGCGGGGCGGCCGGTTCCGGCTCACGGTCACCGGCATCGACCACACCAGTGATCCGACCACCGTCGAAGGACTGCGGATCACCGCGAACTCCCGCATCGCCGTGGTCCTGACCACCGAGCAAGCCAACGGTCTCGGTCTACCGGTCGGCGTGTTCCGGGTGCGCGGCACGTTGTTCGACGGCGAAGACCGGCCCGTGCGCCTGCCCGAGGTCGAACCGCTCCGGGTCCCCGCCCGCTGGCTGCGACCGGTCGAGCAGCCCTGCTTCACACATCGCGACATTGATTGTTTCCCCTACCTGTGAGGTGAGTCGCGATCGCCCGCTCGGCGGCCTCCCAGAGTTCGGCCTCGCGCCGCGGGTCGTAGGACTCCTCCGAGGACCGGGCGACTCTGCCTCGGTCGACGTAGGAGCCGGTCGGCGCCGCCATGTCACCGAGGACGACGTCCGCGAGGTATCGTCCGGCGGCGCGGCGGCTCGTCGCGAACGGCGTCAGCGTGGACACCGGCAGGACGAAGCGCATGGCGAATCGGGAGACCGGCCCCGCGTCGCGGGCCAGGCCGGTGCCGGGCACGAATCCGGGGTTGAAGCCGATGACATTGATCCCGGCGCGCAGGCGGCGCGCGTACTCGTGCACGAGATAGATCGCGGCGAGCTTGCTCGTCGAATACGCGGTGCGCCCGGCGGCGGTGGTGCTCGGCGAGGGGAAGGCCCCGGGGCGGGCGAGAACCTCCGGGGACTGCCAGACCGGGCCCGGCACCATACCCAGGTTGTGCCGGAAATCGCCGAAATGGGTGTCGCTCACCGTGATCACGATCCGGGCGGGGGTGCGGAAGCGGGTCTCGAGCAGGCGGACGAACAGGTGATTGGCGAGCACGTTCACGGCGAAGGTGGACTCGAACCCGTCGGGCCCCTCGGTGAGCGCGTTCGTGTACTGGATGCCCGCGTTGCCCACGAAACCATGCAGCGGCGGCAGGTCGCCGCTGTCGAGCCTGTCGCGGATCTCGTCGGCGGCCGAGCGCACGCTGTCGAGTGCGCCGAGGTCCACCGCGACATGCGAGACATGGCGTCCACCCGCGCCCAATTCGGCGGCCAGCCGCGCGCCGCTGGACCCACGGGCGGCGACGACGAGATGCACGTGCGGGGCCGCGCGGACGATACGCTCGGCGGCGACCCGGCCGATCCCGCCACTCGCGCCGGTCATCACGATGGTCGACGGCATGGCAACTCCTTCCTGTGCGATGGCCCGGTCGGGCATCTCCGATGTTCGGCGCGGTAGCCGTCGGCTGCCAGTGCCGCGCCCGTCCCCAGGACCGGCGGTACCCAGGCTGGTCCGGCGGGCAGCGGCGAGAATGAACGGGTGGCTTCCTATCGCTCCGGCTTCGGCGAGCTCTTGCACGCCTGGCGTGATCGCCTGTCTCCGGCCGACGCCGGATTCGCCGTGACGGTCGGCCGACGCGCCCCCGGCCTGCGCCGGGAGGAGCTCGCGCAGCTGGCCGGGCTCTCGGTCGACTACGTCCTGCGGCTGGAGCAAGGACGGGCGCGCAATCCGTCGGCGCAGGTCGTTGGGGCGCTCGCCCGCGCGCTCCAGCTCTCCCGCACCGAGCGCGACGAGCTGTACCGCAGCGCCGGGCTGCTGCCGCCGCAGGACGGGTCGATCGGCACGCACGTGCCCCCTGGCATCCAACGGCTGGCCGCGCGTCTGGGAGACGTCCCGATCGGAGTGTTCGCCGCCGACTGGACGCTGGTGTGGTGGAACGGCATGTGGAGCGCTCTGCACGGTGATCCGTCGGCGGTCCCGGCCACCGAACGGAACCTCGCGCGCGCCCTCTTCGGCACCGGCACGGCGCGCGCCTCGATACGCCCGTTCCGGTCCGACCGCGCGGACGACGCCTTCCCGGCGTCGATCGTCGCCGATCTCAAAGACGCGGTGGCGCGCTACCCTGCCGACCCCCAGCTCGATCGCCTCGTCCGAGACCTACGAGCGGCCTCCGGCGTCTTCGCCCAGTTGTGGGCGGAGGCGACCGCGTCCCAGCACACCACCGACCGGAAGACGATCCGTCATCCGGAGGTCGGCGACATCACCCTCGACTGCGACGTTCTCCTCGTCCCCGGGGCGGACCTGCGCATGGTCACCTACACGGCAGCGGCGGGAAGCGACGACGCGGGAAAACTCGACCTGCTGCGCGCAACGAGCGACCGCGCGGCCGCCAGGGTCCCCTGAACGGCGGGGTGAACGCGGGTTCGCGGCCGCCCCGGACGAAGCGGATCGCCGCGCGAGGCCATTGATCCGCTCGGGCGGGTCAATGGACGAGCTGGTCGGCCCACGCCGACGGCAAGGCCGCACTCGACACATCGGCGATCTCCCGCAGCCGCTGCGTCGGAATGCCCAACCGGCTCAGTTGGATCAGGCCCTGCGCGACCACGACGACATTGGCGCTGAGCGCCGAGAGCACGGCTTCGTCGTCGTCTCCGGCGCCGCGCATCGCGGGGCGCAGCCGGTTGGCGACGCCCTGCTCCATCGCGGTGGTTGTCCGGCTGCCGATGGCGGCGACCTCGGGAATGCGGGTGCCGAGATGGGCGATGCTGTTGATCATCAGGCAGCCGCGCCGATCCGGATGCGCGGCACAGTCATTGATGATCGCCTGGTAGAGCGCGCGCACGGCGGAGCGCGCCGAACCGCCCGCCGACCCGACGGCCTCGCGGACCAGGCGCGCGCGGCCCTCGCAGTAGCGTTCGAACGCCGCGAGGAAGAGGCCGCGCTTGCTGCCATAGGCGGCGTAGATGCTCCCGTTCCCGACGCCGGTCGCCAGCGAGACGTCTTCCACCGACGTGCTGTCGAAACCCTTGACCCAGAACAGCTCGGTCGCGGCGTCGAGCAGGTTCGATTCATCGAACTGTCGCGGCCGTCCCATGTGCTCACCGTACCAATCGACCTGCGAGGTCGGGCACATCACTTGTTCTGGAGGCGTTACTCCACAATAATGCTGACATGTCTTCCAACTTCGCCGCCCCGCCCCGCAAACGGATGGGCATCCTCGTCTTCGACGGCGTGAAGATGCTGGACTTCGTCGGGCCCGCGGAGGTGTTCGTCGAGGCGAACCAGTCGGTGGCGGGGTACGAGGTGGTCCTGGTCTCGGCCGATGGTGAAGATGCCCAGACCTCGATCGGCGCGCGAGTAGAAGTGCACTGCGCGGCCGCCGACGCGGGCCGTTTCGATACCGTGGTGATTCCGGAAGCGAGCTTCCGCCTGGCGAATTCATGACTCCGGAGGTTCTCGCGGCCGCGCGGCACCTTTCCTGCAACACCCGGCGGCTGGCGTCCATTTGCAGCGGCGCGTTCGTCCTGGCCGATCTGGGCCTGTTCGACGGCAGGCGCGCGACCACCCACTGGAAATTCGCGACCGATCTGGCCCGGCGGTACCCGTCGATCGACGTGGACCCGGACGCGATCTTCGTGCGGGACGGCAATCTCTACAGCTCGGCCGGGGTCGCCGCGGGCGTCGATCTGGCCTTGGCGCTGGTCGAGGAGGACCACGGCGCCGACGTCGCGCGGCGGGTCGCGCAGTCGCTGGTGGTCTACATGCAGCGCGCGGGCGGTCAGTCGCAGTTTTCCGCCTCGCTCAGCGGACCGGCGCCGCGCAGTCCCCTCATCCGCCGAGTGGTGGACTTGATCTGCGCCGACCCGGCGTATCCGCACACGGTCCAGACCCTGGCCGCCCACGCGCGGGTCAGCGCGCGGCATCTGACCCGGCTGTTCCGCGCGGAACTCGAACGCTCGCCCGCGGAATACGTCGCGTTCATCCGCTTCGGAACGGCCCGGGACATGCTGCACGCCGGATACAGCGTCACGGAGGCCGCCATGGCCGCGGGATACGGCGGCAGCGAGGCCTTGCGCCGCGCGTTCGTGGCCCGCCTCGGGATCTCTCCGCGCAAGTATCAGCAGCGCTTCCGGTCCACCGGCTCGGCGGGCGGAATCCCGGCGCTGGAGCAGGCCGTGTCCTGAACAGAGGCTTTTGTGGCCCGTGGGGAGGGGCGTGGCAGGCAGTGCCCGATCGAGACTGGCTCACGCACAGCGCAATCACCGCGCGCTGGAGAAAGGAATGCCATGTCCGCCCCGGCAAGTCCGACGATCGTCCTGGTGCACGGCGCGTTCGCCGATGGCTCGAGCTGGTCCCCCGTCACCGAACGGCTGCTCGACCAGGGTCATCGCGTCGCGGTCCCCCCGGTGTCCAACCGCAGCCTGTTGGCGGACGCGGCCTACATCAAGTCGTTCGTGGAGCGGATCGACGGCCCGGTGCTGCTGGCCGGGCACTCCTACGGCGGGGCCGTCATCACCGTCGCCGGTGTCGCGGCGAATGTCGTCGGCTTGGTCTACGTGTCCGGCTACGCTTTGGAGGAAGGCGAGAGCCTGGGGCAGTTGCAGGGCGGATTCCCGGATTCCGACTTGGCGGCCAACCTCGTCTACGCGCCGTATCCGATCGAGGGCGCCGAGCCCGGCACGGACGTCTCGGTCGGCGTCGAGGCGTTTCCCGAGATCTTCGCCACGGGTCTGGATCCGGCGAAGGCGAAGGTACTCGCGGTCACGCAACGGCCCTTGTCGGCGATCGCGTTCACCGAGCCCGCCTCGGCGGCCGCGTGGAAGACCAAACCGGCGTGGGGCATCGTGTCCAGCGCCGATCGCACCATCAATCCCGACGTCGAGCGTTTCGGCTACCAGCGAGCCGAGCTCCGGGCCGTCGTCGAGATCGACGGGCCACACCTGGTGATGCAGACCCATCCCGACGAAGTCGTGGCCGTCATCACCGACGCGATCGCTCACCTGTCCTGAGCCGCGACAGTTCTCCCACCCCAACCAGAGAGGCACGATCATGTCAGGAAACCCGCTGGGCATCTCGCTCGAACAGGCGGCGCAGGAGTTCGTCGACGCCACCTCGCAGCCGCCGTTCCTGTACCAGCTCCCGCCCGAGGAGGGCCGCAAGGCGGTGGACGCCGTGCAGGACACGCCGATCTACAAGCCGGAGATCGATGAGGAGTGGATCACGGTCGAGGGCGGGCCGACGGGCTCGGTGCGAGCCAGGATCGTGAAGCCGCAGGGCGTGACCGAGACGCTGCCGGTGATCATCTACACCCACGGCGCGGGCTGGGTCTTCGGCAACGCGCACACCCACGACCGTTTGGTGCGCGATCTCGCCGTCGGCGCGCACGCGGCCGTGGTGTTCCCCGAATACGACCGCTCGCCGGATGTGCGCTATCCGGTGGCCAACGAGCAGTCCTACCGGGTCGCCCAGTGGGTCACCGCCGAGGGCGCGGGCAAAGGTCTCGACTCGTCGCGGATCGCGATCGCCGGTGACTCGGTGGGCGGCAACATGACCATCGCGCTGACCCTCATGGCCAAGGAGCGCGGCGACGTCTCCTTCGTCCAGCAGGTGCTGTTCTATCCGGTGACCGACGCCAACTTCGACACCGGCTCCTACCAGCAGTTCGCCGAGGGGTACTTCCTCACCCGCGAGGGCATGAAGTGGTTCTGGGATCAGTACACCACCAGCGCGGAAGACCGGGCGCAGATCACCGCGTCGCCGTTGCGGGCGAGCACCGAGCAGCTGGCCGGACTGCCGCCCGCGCTGGTCATCACCGCCGAGGCCGACGTGCTGCGCGACGAGGGGGAAGCCTTCGCGGGCAAGTTGCGCGCCGCGGGCGTGCCGGTCACCCAGGTGCGCTACGGCGGGATCGTCCACGATTTCGTGATGGTCAACTCGCTGCACGACACCCAGGCCGCCAAAGCCGCGGTAGCGCAAGCCGTCGCGACGCTGCGCTCCGCCCTGCGCTCCGCCTGACCTTTACCCGACGACCGAATCCGAAGGGAGTGACACTCGTGAGCACCGAGCCCACCCGTTCTTCCGCGCCGACCATCGTGCTGGTCCACGGCGCGTTCGCCGACTCCTCCAGCTGGAACGGTGTCATCGAACGGCTGCGCGCACAGGGGCATTCCGTGATCGCGGCCGCCAATCCGCTGCGCGGCCTCGACAGTGACGCCGCCTACGTGGCGTCGGTACTCGACTCCGTGGAAGGGCCGTGCGTTCTGGTCGGCCATTCCTACGGCGGGAGCGTCATCACGGTCGCTGCCGCAGGGAAGACCAATGTCGAAGCGCTCGTCTACATCGCGGCGTTCATTCCCGACGAGGGTGAGAGCGCGCTGCGATTGACCGACAAATTCCCCGGGTCGACGCTCGGGCCGACCACCCGGGCCGCGACTTGTCCGCTGCCCGGCGGAGGCACCGGCACCGAGCTCTACATCCGGCAAGAGGAATTCCACCGGCAGTTCGCCGCCGACGTGCCCGCCGCGACCGCCGAGCTGATGGCCGCGACCCAGCGGCCCGTCGCCCTCGACGCCTTGCAACAGCCCGCCACCGCGACCGCCTGGCGGGCATCCCGTCGTTCGCACTGCTGACCAGCGAGGACAAGAACATTCCGGTGGAGGCTCAGCGGTACATGGCCGAACGCGCTGGCGCCCACGTGGTGGAAGTCGCCGCTTCCCACGCGGTCTGCGTTTCCGCGCCGGAAGCGGTGAGCGACCTGATCGCCCAAGCGGCAGGCAAGTAGCGGCGATTCCGCTGCGCCGCGCGGACTCCCAGCCCGGTGCCGCGAGTCCGCGCGGCCTCCTCTTCCATAGCATCGAGCACGCTGTTGGCGTAGTAGCAGTATTGCCACCCGGAACTAGCCGGTCTGGTTCGGGGCGTTGCGGGTTTCCGTGTCGTGAGGCGCGGTGGCGGAGAGTATCGCTACGGTGTAGGCCACGGCGGTGGCGAACGACGCGTCTGCGTCGGCAACCGTGCTCGCGGACGGGAAGTCCGCAACGGAGTGCCGGGCCGCTTCCGACTCAGTTCGACGACCTTGCTTCGGCGGGCCGTGCTCGATGTCCCGCGACGGCAGCGAAGCCCAGGCACGCCGCGTAACGGAACGTCCAGACCTTCGGCGCTCAGCAGGTGACGACGGCGGTGGCGAAACCGTCGAGTGGCAGCATCGGATCGGTGAGCGGAGTGGCTCGGACACCTTCTGTACCGACCTGCTCGACGCCGACCGGGACGAGAGAGGAGTCGAGGGGAATCGTCATCGGGGCATCGGACTTGTTGATCACGACCAGCTTTCGTTCGCCGGAGGCGGTGACGAAAGCTTGCGCGTGCATCCGGGGGTCGGGGAAGGTGGTCGTTGTGGCGGCCAGCCGATCACCAGGGCCGATGTGCCGCAGCAGCAATGCCAGGGCCTCGTAGCGCAAGTTCGGAGCGCCGGTCTCCCAGTCGATAAGCGAGGTGCCGGGAATCATGCCGGGGTAGTCCATGAACTCCGCGATGCCGACTACATTGATACCGAGTGCGACGAGTTCGGCCCAAAGGTAGGACTGGACCGCAGCGCTGAGTGCCCAGTACTCCGCAGGAATGTCGGGGCTCGGATTCATCACGTCCGCGGGGTACGTGCCGATTTCGTTGATGAACGTCCTGGCGTCCGGGGCGAGCCTGCGCCGGATGCTCTCGATGAACCGCGCCTGGTCCAGGAACCCATCGGCTCGCGCGAAGAAGATGTCGCGCCAGTGTGCGTACGGCGCGTTGCCCGTGGGGCCGAACGGGTTGACGATGTCCGACGACGCGTAGAAGTGGTAGGAGAACGCGTCGACCGGAACACCGGGACGGTGATTGGCCGGATCCAGGAATTGCCAGTAGTACTCGGGGTCGCGGTGCATATGGCTCAGCGACAAGCCGACGAACTTCATTTCGGGATCCAGCGGCCGAAGACGCTCGACGATCGCGTCGTACAGCCTCGTGTAGTCCTCCGGAGCGATCCGGTGGCCGAGGTCGGGTTCGCACAGCACTTCCCAATAGGCGAAGCGGTAGCGGTGCCCGGATTCGTGGCGGCGACCCAGTTCGTTGGTGAACCCGCCGGCGATATACCAGCTGGCGACGCGGTAGAAGTAGTCCGCGACCTCGGTGAAACTCGGATCGCGGAATTCGGTCCCGCGCTCGTAGTCCCAGTGGATCTCGTCGGGGTCCTCCGCTACGGCCACCGGCTCCTCGGTGCGGAACATCCAGGCCGGGATCGTCGCGAAGTTCGCGACGACGGGGCGCCCGTTGGCGGAGTCCACGAAGTCCTCGACCAGCGGGTTGAGCAGCTCGAAGTCCCAGAACGTCTCGGTCGCGGTCGGCGGCTCCAGCTCCGCGACCGCGATGCGCGGGTGGGAGAACCAGGGCAGGAACCGCACGAGGTCGGCATCGAGCGCGCGCAGTGCCTCGAAGGCCTTGTCGTGGATCGGTGAACCGCGGCGCAGCGGCGGCGCGGTCCACAGGTGCGTGGTCAAGGTGGTGCGCGAGGTGCCGGTGGTGGCGGCCCAGTCGACGTGGATGGCATTCGGAGGTGCGTCTGTCATTTCGTCTTTCTCTTCTCGATCGGAGGTGGGAAACCGAGCGCGGGTAACAGGGCTTGGTCGACAATGGCCGTTCGGACGCTCTCGTCGGGCCACTGCCCCGTATTGATCTGATGCTTGATCACCAGCGCCTCGCCGATATCGCTCACTATCGGCGTGATCAGTGCGCCGTCGATTTCGCCGAGCGCCGCGTAATGGTCGAGGACCGTTCGGGTGAACCGTCCGCCGCGCAGGTCGAAAACGTCGCGGTACAACGACTCGACCAGATCGGGCCGCCGCTGCCGTTCGCCGAGGATCGCCGCCGTGGCCGATCCGGTCGGTCCGGAGAGCCATTCGGTCAGCTGCTCCAGTGCGCGCAGCAGATCGCCGCGCAGATTGCCGCCCGACGGGGACGGCACTTCGACCGGGTACGCCTGCGCCAGCGCTTCGATAAGCAGATCCTCGACCGTCTGCCAGTGCCGGTAGAGCGAGGTCTTGGCGACACCGGCGCGCCGCGCGACGCCTTCCATCGCGAGCCGTCCCAGGCCGGTCTCGGCAGCCTCCGCGATGACGGCCGCATGACAGTCGGCGCGTAACTCGTGCTTGGTCCGGCGCCCCTTCTCCGATGGCTTCGTCGCGTTCACGATCACCAATATAGCTACGATAAAGTAGCTATGCAAGCGTAGCTACGCTACCGTAGCTTTAAGGTTCACAGTCCGCCTGCAAGCCCGCTGGAGCGAATTCGCGGCGGGTCGGGGATTTCGGCGCTGGCGGCCAGGGGCATGCGATAGCGCGCCCGCGACCACGTGATCGCTCGGGCGGAATCGAGGAGAACGACCCTCAGTCGCAGACGGCCCCGATGGACGCCGAGCCCACCAGCTTGGTGTATTTCGCCAGCACGCCGCGGGTGTAGCGGGGCGGCAGGGACTTCCAGCCGTCCCGGCGGCGAGCGAGTTCGTCGGCGTCGACCAGCAGATCGAGGGTGCCCGCGGCGACATCGAGGCGAATGGGGTCGCCGTCGCGCACGAACGCGATCGGGCCGCCGTCGACGGCTTCCGGGGCGACGTGTCCGACGCACAGACCGGTGGTGCCGCCGGAGAACCGTCCGTCGGTGAGCAGCAGGACGTCCTTGCCCAGGCCCGCGCCCTTGATGGCCGCGGTGATGGCCAGCATCTCGCGCATCCCGGGACCGCCTTTCGGTCCCTCGTACCGGATGACCACCACATCGCCCGCCACGATCGTGCCGTCCTCGAGCGCGTCCATCGCGGGTCGCTCCCGGTCGAAAACGCGTGCGGTGCCGGTGAACACGTCGGATTCGAAGCCCGCCGACTTGACCACGGCGCCCTCGGGCGCGAGCGAACCGGTGAGGATGGTGATGCCACCGGTCGGATGGATCGGCGAGGCCATCGCGCGGATCACCTTGCCGTCGGGGTCCGGCGGGGTGATGTCGGCCAGGTTCTCCGCCACCGTCTTTCCCGTCACCGTCAGGCAGTCGCCGTGCAGCAGCCCGGCATCGAGCAATGTCTTCATCATCACCGGCACCCCGCCGATCCGGTCCACGTCGGTCATCACGTGGTTGCCGAAAGGCTTGACGTCGGCGAGGTGCGGGACACGGCGACCGATGCGAGCGAAATCGTCCAGGGTGAGGTCGACGTTCGCCTCGTGCGCGATGGCCAGCAGGTGCAGCACGGCGTTCGTGGAGCCGCCGAACGCCATGACCACCGCGATGGCGTTCTCGAACGCCGGTTTGGTGAGGATGTCGGAGGGGGTGATCCCCTGCCGGATCAACTCGACCACGGCCTCGCCGCTGCGGCGTGCGTAACCGTCGCGGCGGCGGTCGGTCGCGGGCGGCGCCGCGCTGCCGGGCAGCGACATGCCCAGCGCCTCGGCCGCGCTGGCCATCGTGTTCGCGGTGTACATGCCGCCGCAGGCGCCCTCGCCGGGACAGATCGCCCGCTCGATGGCGTCGACGTCGTCACGGCTCATCAACCCGCGGGCGCAGGCGCCGACCGCTTCGAACGCGTCGATGATCGTCACCTCGCGCTCGCTGCCGTCGGAGAGCTTGGCGATGCCGGGCAGGATCGACCCCGCGTACAAGAACACACTCGCCAGGTTCAACCTGGCCGCGGCCATCAGCATCCCGGGCAGCGACTTGTCGCAGCCGGCCAGCAGTACCGAGCCGTCGAGCCGCTCGGCCTGCATCACCGTCTCGACGCTGTCGGCGATCACCTCACGCGAGACCAAGGAGAAATGCATCCCCTCGTGCCCCATGGAAATGCCGTCGGACACCGAGATGGTGCCGAACTGCATGGGGAAGCCGCCGCCGGAGAAGACGCCGTCCTTGCAGCCCCTGGCCAGCCGGTCCAGAGAAAGATTGCATGGCGTGATCTCGTTCCACGAGGAGGCCACACCGATCTGTGGCTTCTCCCAGTCGTCGTCGCCCATGCCGACCGCGCGCAGCATCCCCCGGGCGGCGGACCGCTCCAGGCCGTCGGTGACGTCGCGGCTGCGCGGCTTGAGATCGGGAACCGTCGGATTCTCTGGCACGGTTGTCCATCATCCTCGGTCCGCTCCGATTACGCTGGCGACCACGCCGAATCCACGCGGACCGCCGCGGCTCGTACGCCCAGAGCGTAATGCCGGGCAGACCCCGGACCCGGCCCCGTACGCTCTGACCATGACCGAGCACCCGAGACTTCACTCGATCCCCGGTGGACGCGACGACCGGCCTCGGCAGCGGGAATCGCGGACTCCCCCGGAACCGCTCTGGCGCGAGGTGCTCGGCGAACAGTTGCGCACGCTGCGTCAGGACCGCAGCGAGACGCTGGCCGAAACCGCCCGGCGGGCCGGTATCTCCCCGCAGTACCTCTCGGAGGTGGAGCGCGGACGCAAGGAGCCCTCCAGCGAGATGATCGCCGCCCTGGCCGGATCCCTCGGCACCACACTGGGTGAGCTCACCGGCCAGGTCGCGGACGAATTGCGCGCCCGGCGCCACGTCGCTTTCCTGCGACGGTCGGCGCCCCGCTCCGGCACCGGGCCCACGCTGATGGCGCTGGCGGCCTGATCAGTCGCGCCGTCCCAGGATCTGGTCGACGAGGCCGTACTCGACCGCGGCCGACGCGGTGAAGACGCGGTCGCGGTCGGTGTCGTGCCGCAGCCGCTCCACCGACTGCCCGGTATGCCGCGAGAGGATCGATTCGATCTCCGCCCGCATCCGCACCAGCTCGTCGGCCTGCAGGATCAGGTCCGGGATCGCCCCTTGGCCGCGCGCGGCAGGTTGGTGCAGCACCGCCCTGGCGTGCGGCAGCATGGCGCGCCTACCGGGCTCGCCGCCCGCGAGCAACACCGCGCCGACCGCGATCGCCTGGCCGACGCAGGTGGTCTGCACGGGCGACTGGATGTGCTGCATGGTGTCGTACACCGCGAGCATGGAGGACAGATCGCCGCCCTCGCAGTTGATGTAGAGGTTGATCTCCTGTTCCGGGCTCTCCGATTCCAGGTGCAGCAGCTGCGCGATCAGCGCGTTGGCCACCCCCGAGTCGATCGGCGTGCCGAGGTAGACGATCCGCTCGGCGAGCAGGTGGGAGTAGATGTCGGTGATCCGCTCGCCCCCGCGCGGATGCTGGGCGATCACATTGGGGATGGTGTAGGTGCTCATGCCGAGATTCCGATCCGCTGGCGTTGCGGGACGATCTGCCCGAACGAGTCGACGATGTGGTCGACGAAGCCGTACTCCTTGGCTTGCGCCGCCGTGAACCAGCGGTCGTGCAGCGAATCCTCGTAGATCCGGTCGTACGGCTGGCCGGTGTCCTCGGCGATGATGCCGAGCACCGTTTCCACGGTGTAGCGCAGGTCGTCGGCTTGGACCTCGACATCGACGGCGGTGCCGCCGATGCCCGCCGAGCCCTGGTGCATCAGCACCCGGGCGTGCGGCAACGCGAACCGCCGTCCCTTGCTCCCCGACGACAGCAGGAATTGGCCCGCGCTGCAAGCCAATCCGAGAGCGAGCGTGGAGACTTCACACGGAACCAGCCGCATCACGTCGCGGATGGCCAGCATGGACGGCACCGAACCACCCGGCGAATGAATCCACAGGGAGATACCGGCTTCCGGATCCTCGGCGGCGAGGGTGAGCAGCTGAGTCATCAGCAGCGTCCCGTTGTCGTCGTCGAGGGGGCCGTCGAGCACGACTATGCGGCGGCTGAGCAGCTGCTCCCTGGCCCGCCAGCTGAACATCGGGGTCTTGTCATCGTGAGCCATGTCTTCACGGTGCCGCACCCGCGGCGCCGGACCGCCGTCTCGCTGCCGTCAGCAGATCTGCTCTCAGCAGCCGACGCCGGTTTCTCCTCGTGCGCCGTCGACGGCGCCGCTGGGATCGGTGCGTCGGAAACGCGCGATGCCCGTCGGCGCAGAGAGCGCCGACGGGCATCGTTGCCGGGATGAGGCTTGCTAGGACTCGCGGCCGACCGTCGAGGTGGAGCGCTGCCTGCTGGTGCGGGCGCGGCGGCGTTCGGCCTGCAGTTCGGCGAGTTCCTGCTCGAGGATGTCGGCGACGCGGAAGGAACCGGTGTCGTAGATGTCCGGCGGGCGGGCCGTCGGCGGCTGGGTGACGTCCGGCTTCGGGGGCTGGTTGCCGTTCTTGGGTTCCGGCAGCAGGCTGTCGGTGGTGACGTCGGCGAGCGGGCGCCGGGTCGTCGCCGGGATCTCGGCGGTCGTGGCCTCGCTCTCGGCCACCGGGGTCCTCGGCTTCGCCGGGGGCGTCTGCCGGACGACCACTTTCGCGGCGGCGGGCTCCTCGGCAGGCACGCGCGCGGCCGTGCGGTCGCCGGACTCGGCCGAGGAGAGCGGGGTGGGCACCACGGGTTCGCCGACCACGGGCTTGGCACCATTGGTCGAGGGCGCGCTGCCGTTGGCGGCGATGGTGGGCTCGGCCTCCTGGATTTTCACCGGCACGGTGGGACGCGCCTGGAAGGCTTCCATCGCGTCGAGGTCTTCGATGGACTCCGGCAGCACCGGCTTGCGCGGCGCATCGACCGGCGCCCGCTTCTTCTCGGCTTTCACCATGACCACGGGCTGCGCGTCGGAACGCTCTTGGGCGACATCGGTTTCGGCGACATCGGCCACCTCCTGCTCGACGACCTCAACGGGAGGCGCCGCGACGACGGGCTGCGGGGCCTGGCCGACGGTCTCGTGCGGGATGCCCGGCGCCTCGGGCGCGACCGGCATGCGGTACCTGGGCAAGGTGAGCCGGATCTGCTCGGCCGGGTCGGGCAGGTCGCGGACCTGTTCGGTGGCCCTGGCGATGGCGAGGCCGTAGCGGGCGCTCGCGGCGTCGTGGATGAGCAGCGCGACACCGATCATCACCGGCGCGATGGCGTGCACGGCCGCGTCGTACCAGGCGCCCGTGCGCACATACGGGTAGGTGTTGAGGCTGACGGTCAGTGCCAGCAGCGCGATCTCGGCCGCCGCGACCTGACGGCGGTTGTCGACCACTCCCCATTCGGCGACCTTGTTGGTGCCGATCATGATGATGATCAGGCAGACACTGATCATGCCTTCGAGCAGGTAGCTGAACCAGTACAGCGGATCGGTGGCGCCACCGGGGGCGATGTTGTGCTGGACGTTGACCGCCGACCACAACATGCCCGCCGCGACCACGCCGGCCAGCGCGCGCAGCGACCAGGACCGATGCCGGTAGAGCGAGGCCAGTTTCGCGTGCGGGCTGGATTCGCGTCGTTGCGCGGCAATCGCCTTGCGGGCGAGCAGGAGGTCTCGCATGTCGGCCTTCTCGATCGCTTCGGTGGTCTGCCTGGCGCGGTCGGATGCCGCGGCGGCAGCCTGCGCCTCTTTCCAGCGCTGTCCGCGCTCCTGGGTTCGGATCCGTTCGGCGAGCTCACGTTCGGCATACAGTTCGTCCTCCGACAACGCCTCGGTCAGCGCGGGATCGAACTGGTAGGCGAGCCGTCCACGGGCCTTCTCGACCCGCCTCGCCAGCTGTGTAACCTCGTCCTCGATGGGATGTTCGATGACCATCAGCGCTCCCCGCCGGGGAGATTCGATGGCAGACAGGTGATCACGTATGGCAACGGCACGTTGTCATTCATAGTCGATCCACCGCCGCTGGCGAAACCATTCATTTGCCAACTCGTAAAACTATTCGGCGCGCCGTGGCCGACACACGCGGCGCGACGCGATTTCCCCCTCTTACCGGATTAGACGCCCTCGCGGCGCAGGCCGCAGACCCGCTGTTTCCGCTCACCGGCGAACCCGGCAGCGAACCATTGATCACTCTATGCTGAGGGGGCGCGCTTTCCCTTCGCGGCAGCGCGTGCGCTCCCGCAGCGCGTTCGGATACGCCGGTGCCGCCGAGTACCACCACTCGGCGGCACCGGGCCGCCCCGTCCATTTCGCCCGCGACCATTCCGGCGACGGCACGAATCTCGCGGCGCTATAACGGATCTCGCTCGAACGTCAATGCCGATCGGTCGCGTGTTCGGCTTCCACCGAGCGGAGTACTCGGGACAACGTGTCGAACAGCAGGCCGTCCAGCCGATCTTGATCGACGTCATCCCTCGACAACCACTGCACCGTGAGATCCTCGGCCATCGCCCACCAGGAGCGCACCACCAAGCGCTCGGCGGTCGACCGCGCGGGCCTGCCGAGGGCCGCGAACACCCGGTCGGTCAGCTCGTCGTGCATCCGCTCCATGATCGCCTCGAGCACCGGATCCTGCCCCGCGGCGCGCAGCAATCCCACCAGCGGCCCGCTGCGCCTGCGCATATAGCCCACGAAGTTGGCGATCATCGACGCCAGCGGGTCCGCGGCGTCCGGATCGGGACCGGTGGCGCGCAGGAATCGCTGCGCCGCGGCGCGCACGAGCTGCGCGTAGTAGTCCTGCTTGGTCGGGAAGTAGTGGAACAGCAGCCCGCGCGAGATGCCCGCCTGCTGCGCGACCGCGTCGACGGTGATCTGGTGCCAGGGGCGGTCGACGAGCATGCCGAGACCGATGCCGATCAGTTGTCTGCGCCGATCGTCCGCCGAGCGGCGGCCGCCGGATTCCGCGGCAACCCCGGTCATCCACCCTCCTCTATTGAGCCTCCTCTATTGAGCCTCCTCTATTGAGGCTCCTCTATTGAGGCTCCTCTATTGAGCAATGCTCAATAGTATGTTACCAATGACCGGACCGGAAGTTGAGCATTGCTCAGCGAACCTCGAGGATGGATATGGACTTCACGCATTCCGACCGAGCCGTCCGCCTCACCGACCAGGTGCGGCAGTTCGTGCGCGACGAGATCGAGCCGCGGGACGAGGAGCACGCCGCCTTCCTGCGGGAATCGCCCTGGGCCGTTCCCCCGGTGGTCGAGGAGCTGAAACAGAAGGCGCGGGAGGCCGGACTGTGGAATCTCTTCCTGCCCGACCCGGAACTCGGCGCAGGCCTCGGCAACGTCGACTACGCGCCGATGGCCGAGGCCATGGGCAGTTCCGGCTGGGCGCCGGAGGTGTTCAACTGCAACGCGCCCGACACGGGCAACGCGGAGGTCCTGCTGCACTACGGCAGTGCGGAGCAGCGCCAGCAGTGGCTGCGCCCGCTGCTGGACGGCACGATCCGCTCGGCGTTCTGCATGACCGAACCCGAGGTCGCCTCCTCGGACGCGACCAACATGGCCGCGACCGCCGTGGTGGAGGGCGATCAGATCGTGCTCAACGGCCGCAAGTGGTGGAGCACCGGCATCGGCCATCCGAACTGCCGGTTCCTCATCTTCATGGGCCTCACCGACCCGGCGGCGCACCCGTATCAGCGCCACTCCATGGTGCTGGTCCCGGTGGACACCCCCGGCGTGCGCGTCGAACGGATGCTCAGCACCTTCGGATATCTGGACGAACCCTACGGCCACGGCGAAGTCGGCTTCTCCGACGTGCGACTGCCGCTGGACGCCGTGATCGCCGGACCGGGCCGAGGATTCGAGATCGCTCAGGGCCGTTTGGGCCCCGGCCGCATCCACCATTGCATGCGCGCCATCGGCCTCGCCGAACGCGCTCTCGAGCTGGCCTGCCGTCGCAGCCTCTCGCGCACCGCATTCGGCAAGCCGCTGGCCAATCTCGGCGGGAACCGGGAGCGGATCGCCAACGCGCGCGTCGCGATCGATCAGGCCCGCCTGCTCGTCCTGCACACGGCCTGGCTGCTGGACACCAAGGGCCTGGCGGGCGCGCGCAGCGAGGTCTCCCAGATCAAAGCGGTCGTGCCCCGGATGACCCAGGAGGTGCTCGACATGGCGATCCAGTTGCACGGCGGCGCGGGGCTTTCCGACGACTTCCCGCTGGCGCGCGCGTTCGCGGGTATTCGGTCGCTGCGCTTCGCCGACGGCCCCGACGAGGTGCACCTCAACCTGATCGCCCGTCAGGAACTCCGAAAGTACGGTACCGATCGGTGACCGCTCCGGAAGCCACCGCCGTCCGGTCCGAGGACGCCTTCGACGTCGCCGCCGTGCACGCCTGGCTCGCCGGCCAAGTGCCCGGTCTGTTCGAGCCGCCGGAGGTTCGCCAATTCTCCGGCGGGGCGTCCAATCTGACGTATCTGCTGCGCTACCCCGGCCGCGACCTCATCCTGCGCCGCCCGCCCGCCGGAAAGAAGGCTGCTTCCGCGCACGATATGGGCCGCGAGTTCCTGGTGCAGCAGCGGCTGCGCCCGCACTACCGTTACGTGCCGAGGATGGTGGCCCGATGCGCCGACCCGGAGGTGATCGGCAGCGAGTTCTACGTGATGGAGCGCGTGGCGGGCACGATCCTGCGTGGCGACCTGCCGGCGGGGACGAGCCTGTCCGCCGACCAGGCGCGGCGGTTGTCCACCGCGGCCTTCGACTGCCTGATCGAATTGCACGAGGTGGACCCGGTCGCCGCCGGACTCACCGGAATCGGGAAGGGCGCCGGCTATGTCGGACGCCAGGTCGCGGGCTGGTCGCGGCGCTTCGTCGACGCCCGCACCGACAATGTCGGCGATTTCGCCACGGTGCTGGCCTGGCTGGACGCCAACCAGCCCCCGGACGTCGCCACCACGGTGATCCACAACGACTTCCGGCTGGACAATCTGGTGCTTGACCCGTCAGGATCGGGCGCGATCGTCGGCGTGCTCGACTGGGAGATGGCGACTCTCGGCGATCCACTGATGGATCTCGGTGGCGCGCTGGCGTACTGGGTGCAGGCCGACGACGACGAGGTCATGCGGGCTTCCCGCCGCCAGCCGAGTCACCTGCCCGGCATGCTGACCCGCGCGCAGATCGTCGAGCACTACTGCGCGCGCACCGGCCGCTCGGCCGAGAATTGGCCGTTCTACGAGGTCTTCGGGCTGTTCCGCCTGGCCGTCATCGCCCAGCAGATCTACTACCGCTACCACCACGGGCAGACCACCAACCCGGCGTTCAAAGACTTCTGGATGCTGATCAACTACCTGGAATGGCGCTGCCGGAAGGTGGCGGGGCTGGAGTAGCGCGACCAGCGGGCGGCGTGGATCGGACACGTGCGGCCTGCCGCGCGGCCATCCTCGCGACCGGCTGCGCGGCTCGCGGGACCGCGACGGTCACCGCCCGAACGCGATGGATATCAGATCCGTTGTCTGGCAGGCATTTTTGTGCGGCACACCGGTGAAACGGTCGCGTATCCAAGCCACCACGCTGTCCTCGGCGAGCGTTTCCCGTTCCCCGCACGCAGTTTCAGGAGGGTGGCGACGGCGGCGATCGGCCGGTCGGCGCTGTCGTTCGACCGGTAGGAGACCTGCCAGGCCTGGGCGTCCAGCGGCGCCGCGAGCTGGTTGGCGATGGTGCCCGGCCGCGCGGCGAGTATTCCGCCGGGCCGCTGCGCCACGACCAGATCTGTGGGCGGGCGATAGCAGGGGTCCAGCTCCGGCGGGATCGGCTCCAGTCGGCTTTCCGGCTCCGCTACCGACGGCACACCCGGAAGCGCCATTAAAGCCGAAAATGCCGTCGCGGCGATCATTTTCCACCGTGCGACCACCGACGACATCCCCTGCGATCGACCGTCAACGCGCCGCATTCGCGCCGATCGACCGCCCCGGCAGTGGCATCGTAGCGAAAGCGCCCGCGGCGGACGACGCAACGGGAGATCGATAGGGTCTCAGTTCGGTGCGGCGATCTTGATGATGGTCGACTTGCCGTCGATGACGGCGACGGTGACGAACTGACGATAGGTGCGGTTGGCGGAATCGGGCCGCAACTCGGTGATCACCACGTCGTATCGTCCGTCCAGCATGGGGGTGACCATGACGCAGTGCTGGGTCCCCGCCGGGACGGAGGCGATGCCCGCGTCGATCACGGCCACCGGCGGCACCGCGGCATCCGGCACCGTGAGCGATCGGGCGACGGCGCCCGAGCGGGTCACGTAGTAGGCATGCTGGAAGGCCAGGATCACGTCCGGTCCGGAGGCCGTCGAGCCGGTTCCGTTGCCGCGCACCAGCTGCCGGCCCCGCGTCGGCTCGCAGCCGGGACCGCCGCCGAGCACCGGGTCCGCCACCGTGGCCGATTGCCGGGGCGCGGACGCGGCGTCCGTGTAGACGAGAACCAGCGCGGCGGCGGCGAGCGAGGCCGCCAGCCCGACACCGCCGACCAGCCAGGCGCGTCGCCGGCCGCGACGAGCGGGGCGCCGAGCGCGCACCGCCCCGCGACGGTGGGACGGCGGGTCCTGGGCGGAGATCATTCCCGGCCACGTGGGCACGCGCCGGGACCTGACCTGGCCTGGGCGGGCGCGTCGGCCGCCGGGCTCGGACGTGTTCGACGACATGATCTCGCCGCACCCCCTTTTACCGGCGCCTACTCGGCCGCCGTGGGTTCCCTCTCAATGCCGTTGCGCAATAACAACATTGCATATGTCCGTGGATTTTGTCGGTCAAATGCTCAACAGCGCAAGACCGAACTCCTTCAGCGAACCCGAGAGCATCGAACCGCGGCTGTTGAGCACCGCGCGCTGGGTGCGTTCCCGGTCGCGCCCGCTCGACGGACTACACCGTTCGACCTCGGCAGGCCCGTAATCTCCCTCTCGAGCCGGGCGATGCCGCGCAGCCCTGGCGCGGTGACGGTGTGCGGCACCGCGCCGACCTGTGGCACGACCCGGTCAACCCCAGGTCAACGGATCCAGATGCAGGAAGAACCGCTGACGCTCGGCGTCCAGATCGATGCCGTAGCGGTCGGCGAAGGCTCGGTCGGCGTGTACGGCGCGCCGCTCGTCCTGCCACGATTCCCGGGAATTCGCCAGCAACAGGGCGATATCGGCGTACGGGTCGGCGATGCCGAGACGGCCGAGGTCGACGAAGCCCGCGACCGTATAGGTATCCGGGTCGAGGATGATGTTGGGCAGGCACAGGTCGCCGTGGCACACCACGGCCTCGACGGATTCCTGTGTCATCCTCGGCGCCAATTCGGCGGCCAGCCTGGTGAGCAGAACGGTGGGCGGAGTGTCCCGCTGCTCCTCCGGCAGGAATTCGGTGTTCACCGCACCCCGCGCCACCACGTCCTGGGCCATGGCGAACATCCGCGCCAGGCCACGGTCGAAGGGGCACTCCTCGGTGGGCACGTCGTGCAGGCGTCGCACCGCGTCCGCGATGGACGCCCATGCCCGCGTCAAGGTCTCGGCGCAGACCGCGTCCGCGGCCACGCCCTGGACGGCGCTGGTCACCAAGCAGGCGCCGCCGTCATGATCCGCCAGTCCAGCACCCGGGGCCCTGGGATACCGTGGCCGTCGAGCCAGGCGACCTTGTCCCGCTCCAAGGCGAGTTCCACGGCGTCACCCGGGCCGGCGCACTTGGCGTAACAGGAGCCGTCGGCGGACCGGAACACCTCCGCGCCGGACTCGCCGCCGCCGACCGGTTCCCATCGGCGGTCGGACGGCAGGGCGGCGCGGGAGCGAACAAGAGACTCGGACACGCCATCGACGGTAGCAATCCAGCTCAGGAAGTGACCCGCCTCGCAGACCTCCGGCAAACGAGATGTATAGTTGCCAAAAGCAACTAGTTGTCGTTGCCAACAATCCGCCGGTGGGGAACTTCGAGGTGTGTGCCATGTCCGCAACCGCTCGCGAGCATGACGTCACGGCGGCCGAACTCGCGGCCGCCGACGAACTCGGCCAGCGCCTGGTCCGGTTCATGCGCGCGCTCAACCGGGCGAAGTGGCAGCCCGCCCGGTCCGGGCCGGACGGACTGGAGCGACTCGCCTACTCCGTGCTGTTCTGCCTGGTACACGAAGGACCGCAGCGCGCGGGCAGGCTCGCCGAGTTGCTGCACGCCGAAGCCTCCACCATCAGCAGACAGAGTAGATCGCTCGTGACGCACGGCCTGGTGGAACGCCGGGCCGACCCGGTCGACGGGCGCGCGTGCGTCCTGGCCGCCACCGACGAGGGCGTTCGCGTCTTCGAGGAGAACCGGGCACTGCGCAATCGGTGGCTGGCCGGCATCCTCGCCGACTGGCCCGCGCCGGACCGCGACACCTTGACCGCTCTGCTCGACCGGCTCACCGCAGGAATAGAGACCACTCCCCGACATCAAGCCGATCCGGAATAGGGCTCCTTCATGACGAATTCCACCACCCGGGCTCCGCGGAATCCGGACGCAGGCGCGGACACGTCACTGTCGCACCGGCAGATCCTGACCGTGCTGTCCGGGTTGCTGCTCGGCATGTTCCTGGCCGCGCTCGACCAGAACATCGTCAGCGTCGCGATCGTCAAGATCTCCAACAGCCTGCACGGTTTCGACGAACAGGCCTGGGCGACCACGGCATATCTGATCACCGCGACGATCACCACCCCCCTCTACGGCAAATTGGCCGACATCTACGGCCGCAAGCCGTTCTATCTGACCGCGATCGGCCTGTTCGTCATCGGTTCGGTCGCGTGCACGTTCGCCACCTCGATGTACCAGCTCGCCGCCTTCCGCGCGTTCCAGGGCCTGGGCGCGGGCGGCTTGATGTCGCTGGCGTTCACCATCATCGGCGATATCGTCCCCGTCCGGGAACGGGTGCGCTACCAGGGCTATTTCATGATGGTGTTCGGCACGGCGACGGTGCTCGGCCCGGTGCTGGGCGGCTTCTTCTCCGACTACGAACAGCTCGGCGGCATCGAAGGCTGGCGGTGGGTGTTCCTGGTCAACGTCCCGGTCGGCGCGCTCGCCCTGCTGGTGGTCGCCAAGGTGCTCAACGTGCCGCACCAGCGCCAGAATCACCGCATCGACTGGTTCGGCGCGCTGGCGCTGACCATCTGCGTCGTGCCTCTGCTGCTCGTCGCCGAACAAGGGCGGCACTGGGGATGGTCCTCGCAGCGGTCGCTGCTGTGCTACGGCGTCGGGGCGGCCGGTCTCCTGCTGTTCGTGCTGGTCGAGTTCCTGATGAAGGACTCGGCGCTGATCCCGTTGCGCCTGTTCCGGAATTCGACCTTCACCGTCACCATCGCGGGCGGATTCATCGTCGGTGTCGCGATGTTCGGCGCGATCACCATGGTCCCGCAGTACTTCCAGGTCGTACGCGGCTACTCGCCGACCAAGGCCGGTCTGCTGATGCTGCCGCTGGTGCTGGGCATCACGGTCGGCTCGCAGCTGGCCGGGCGGATCACCAGACTGACGGGTCGCTACAAGATCCTGCCGGTGGCGGGCACGTTCATCGTCGCGGTCGGCGCGCTGCTGTACGCGCAGGTGCACTACGACAGCCCGCTGTGGCAGCCCCTGGCGTACGGCGGCGTGGTCGGTCTCGGGCTCGGCTGCTGCATGCAGACGCTGATCATCGCCGCCCAGAACGCCGGACCTCGCTCCGACATGGGCGTCTCCACCGCCTCGGCCACGTTCTTCCGGCAGATGGGCGGGACGCTCGGCGTCGCGGTATTCCTGACCATCCTGTTCAACCTGCTGCCGCACCGGATCACCGACGCCTTCGGCGGCACGCTCCCCCCTGGCTTCGGCCCCGATCAGCTCAGCGCCATCCAGTCCAACACCAGCGGCATCGCGGCGCTGCCCGACGAGGTGAAAGTGCCGATCCTCACCGGCTTCACCGACTCCATGCAAGGCGTGTTCTACGCGGCGGCCGGGGTCGCGCTGCTGGCCTGTCTCGTGCTGCTGTTCATGAAGGAGATCCCGCTACGGGACGACCCGGCGCCCACCGCGCAGGCGCCGAGCGAGAAGGCGGACGCCGCCGGATCGCACTGGGACACCGATCAGGTGTGGGAGGGCGCAGCGCGGGCATTGTCGGAACCGGAACCGGCACTCGCCGCGGCCATCGGCGGCTACGCCGACGGCGATGCCGCGGGGAACGGCGGGCGCCGCGAACCGAGAGCGAGCTCGGACGGCGCCGAGTACGAGGGCCGCACGCTCAGCGGCTACGTCCATCGCGAGGACGGCCGACCGGTGCCCGGCGCCGCGCTCACCCTGATCGACCACCACGGACGGCAAGCCGCGCGGACCGGCGGCGGCGCCGACGGCGGCTACCTCGTCTGCGCGCCCGACGCGGGCGACTACGTGCTGATCGTGTCGGCCGCCGGGCATCAGCCCGCGGCGGTCAACGTCGTCGTGGGCGAGCGGCCGCGGCAGTTCGACATCACCCTGCTCGGCTCCGGCGAGGTGTCCGGCGTGGTCCGGTCGAGCTCCCGGGGCGCACCGCTGCCGGGCGCGACCATCACGCTGACCGACCTCGACGGCGAGGTCGTCGGGTCAGCGACCGCGGCGGCCGACGGCGCCTACCGCTGCCACGGCGTCGTGCCCGGCACATACACGCTGGTCGCGGTCGCCGAGCACATGCGCCCCAGCGCGGTCGCGCTGACGGTGCCCGACAGCGGGCTCCTGCGCCACGACATTGATCTCGCACCGATGGCGGTGCTGGCCGGGTCGGCGTGGTCGGACGACGGCCGCGCGGTCTCGGACGCGCAGATCAGCGTGCTCGACGCGGCGGGCGTGCCGACGGCCACCACCCGCACCGACGAGAACGGGCGCTACGTCGTCACCGATCTCGCCGAAGGGGACTACACGGTGGTCGCGCGCGGCTATCCACCCGTGACCAGCCGGGTGACGGTGAGCGGCGGCGCGGTCGCCCATGATGTGCGGCTCGGCTACGACCTCGAGGACGAGGCGACCGGAACGACTCCGCCGACCCGCTGACCCACCGGGAGCGGCGCCGATCGAATCACCGCTCCCGGCGCTCGTCCGCTGCGGCGACGGTGTCGACGTGACGGCGGATCCCGCTCCGGCGCCGGTTTCCTCGCCGCGAACGGCTCACTCTCGCGACCGCTTGTGATCGCCGAAGGGTTCGTCCCGTTCCCGGACCGCCGCCCGGAAGCCCGCGGTGACGGCGCGTTCCTGGAACGCGTAGCCCTCCCTGGTGTGCCGGGAGATGCCGTCGAAGACGGTGCTGATCATGCCCGAGTTCGCCACCCCTTGGGCGGACAGCGCCGAGTTGAGCGCCAGTTTGGCCATCATCAGCTGGTTGACCGGCATGCGCGCGATGCGCGCCACGAATTCCTCGGTGCGCGCATCGAGTTCGTCGGCGGGCCAGGACTCGATCGCCAGGCCCCACTCGACCGCCTGCCGGCCGGTGAGGCAGTCACCGGTGAACAGCAGCCGCTTGGCGCGCTGGTCACCGAGGCGATGCGCCCACATGCCCGCCGCGGGAACGCCCCAGACCCGGGTGGGCGGATAACCGATTTTGGTGTCGTCGGCGCAGATGATCTGGTCGGCGAACAGGGCGATGTCGCTGCCGCCCGCCACCGCGAAGCCGTGCAGCTTGGCCACCGTCGGCTTGTTCGCGTGCATGAGGCTGGCGAAGCCGCGATTGAACCGGCTCATCATCGCGTAATTGATCATCGGATCCCAGGTCCGCGCCGGGTCGTGATTGCGGCCCTGCACCACCGGATCGACGACCGTCCCCGCCACATCGTCGGGGCCGCCCGCCACCGCGAAACTCTGTTCGGCGAACAGGCTCAGGTCGTATCCGCCACAGAATCCTTTGCCGCGCCCGGACACCAGGATCACGTGCACCCTCGGGTCCAAGTCGGCGCGTTCCACCGCGTGCGCCAGGTCGAGCGGGGTGTCGGGGGTGATGGCGTTGCCCTTCTCCGGGCGGTTGAAGGTGATGCGCGCGATCCGGCCGTCCCGTTGGTAGGTCAAGGTCCGGTACTCGCGCGCGTCGTCCGGCTCCGGGCGCCCGGCCCATGGCGAGTCCGGCGTCTCGGTCCAGTCGCGATACCACGCGCCCGCGCCGTCGCCCGCCTTGCTGTCACTGTCGGTCATCGGATTTCCCTTCGGACGTCGTCCTCCCCCCGGTCTCCGCAGTCTGGCGCACCCACCAGTTGACAGTCAACATTGACTGTGAAATTCTCGCCGGGACGGAGGGAGACAAGGTTGGCCGGCCTACGCGAGGAGCAGAAGCGGGCGACTCGCGTCCGCATCCTCGACGCCGCCGCCGACCTGCTGGCCGAGCAGGGCTACCGCGCGCTGTCCACCTTGTCCGTGCAGCGCGCGGCCGGGGTCAGCCGTGGCGCGCTGTTGCATCACTTCCCGACCATCGGCGCGTTGATCCCCGAACTGGTCGGCCATTTGGTCGCCCGCAACGAGGCGGCCGTCACGGAGGTCGCGGCCGGACTCGGCGCCGGGGCCGACCCCATGGTGCGCGCCTTGACCGCCCTGTACGAGTCGATGGCCCGGCCCGCGGCGCAAGCCGAATTCGAACTGTGGGCGGCGGCGCGGACCGATCCGGCGCTTGCCGAGGCGTTGCGCGCGGCGGAACGAAAAGCCGGGCGCGACCTGCACCGAGTAGTGGACGCGCTGTTCGATCCGGAGGTCGTCGCCCATCCGCGTTATCCGGCCGTCCGGGATCTCACGCTCGCGATCCTGCGCGGCACCGCGATGTCGCGCCCATTGCGCACCACCGAGCGCGCCGCGGCGGCAACCATCGACCGATGGGCGCAGGCCATGACAGTCCTGCTCACATCGGACCATTAGCAATCGCCGGGCGTCGAGGTAGCCGATTTGGTTGTGACACGCGTCACTTCCTGGCTCGATTGTGCAGTCTCCCACATGGTCGCTATCCTGGCTGCACTTTGAGACCATCGAGTCTCAATGCAGCCTTCGACGGGGCCGGGTTCGACCACCGCACGGCGCCGGCGGAGGCCGATTCTGCCGGGGAGCGCCTGCGGCGCGTGGACTACCAGGAGCAAACGCCATGCGATCGAAGTTGATCTGGGCGGCCATCGGTATCACGGCGATGGCGCTGTCGTGTGTGGGACCGGGCAGCGGACCCGCGCTCGCCACACCGGATTGCCCGAGCATGTACGTCGTGGCGATCCCGGGAACATGGGAGACTTCCGGCGAACCGGACGGCGAGCGCCCAGGGCCCGGGATGCTGGCGGGGGTCACCGGAAGCCTGCCACCGTCGGTGCGCGTCGACTATGTCAGCTACGCCGCGACCGCTTTCCCCTGGGAGAGCGAGGTATATGGAGCTTCCAAGCGCGAAGCCGTCGACAACGCGCGCGGCATGATCGCGTGGATGGCCAGGGAATGCGGCGCGACCAAGATCGCACTGCTCGGCTACAGCCAGGGCGCGGACGCCGCGGGCGATCTCGCCGCCGAGATCGGCACCGGGATCGGTGTCGTTGCGCCGCATCGGATCGCCGCGGTGGGGCTCATCTCCGACCCGCGCCGCTCCCCCACCGAACGCACTGGTCGGCCCGCCCGTCGGCGGCGCGGGGGCGGGTGGTCCGCGCATCGGCGGGTTCGGTTTCGTCAGCCCGCAGACCCGCACCATCTGCGCGGTCGGCGATCTCTACTGCTCGACGGCCTCGGATGATTTCGTGATCCGTTTCGCGGGCTTCCTTGCCCAGACCTCGCATCCGGACCCGGCCTACCTCTGGCGCTACCAGCTCGAGATGGGCGCCATCGTCGGGGACCTCATGTCCAACGGCGGACTCCCCGTCTTGCAGAGCCAGCTGTCGGAGTCGGCCAACCAGGAACGCGCGCGGCTGCTGGACGAGTTCTACCGCTCGCAGGCGCACACCGCTTACGGCAGTTACCCCGTCGGCGGCGGAGCGACCGCGCTGTCGTGGATGCGCGATTGGCTGGCATCGCTGGCCTGAGCCGACGGGCGACCTCGCCCACCCTGGCCGCGACGGTGTCCGCTGGACGGCGGTGCGCACATTGATGCGGAGGCGGCGGACCGTCGCGCCATGGCCGGGCGCTATTCGGGCCAATCGTTCCCGGCCCGGTCGGTGAGCACGGCGACCGCACCGCGCACGTCGGTCCGGCAGATCCCGTAGCAGCAGCCCGACCTTCCCCAGCTGCGTCAACCTGGTAACGCCGGGCAACTTTCCGAGGGCTGAGCGCGTCGGCGAACTGGCCGGAGGAGCGCCATGGCCAGCGCGACCACCGAACGATGCCGGTGCAGTACCTCTCGCCCGGCGCTGCTTCACCGACCGACCACGCGAGGCCCCGGAGCCGGCGGCCTGGGCGCGCGCCTTGCCGCATCCGAATGCCGTCCTGCTTATCTCCGACGCCGTCCTGCTCATCTCCGACCGCTGCGGACCGCGTCAGCGGATGCGCAGCGCCGTCAGCCGCCAACCGGCCGAGCGAGTACGGACCACCCGCGCGGCCAGAGCGAACCGCCGCGTACCCCGGCTGTAGGCGGCGAAGATCTCGGCGGTTCTGGCGTCGACGAGCGCCACGCTCACCCGGATCGGCACCGCGGCACCCAGCGCGCGGCCCGGGACGAGACCGGCGTCGACCAACGTGCGCACCGCCGCGACGACCGTTGCGTCGGCGACCACGGCCAGTTGGGGCACGGGCCGCCTGCGGTCGAGCACCTCGAGCACGATCCGCACCGCCGATTCGGCGAACCGGCGCGCCGCCGCACGCGTCTGGTCCTCGATCGGCATCGGCGACGCGTGACCGCGGCGCACCGCGCCGCGTACACCGGCGCTCGAACGAGCCGAGGCCGTGTGCGGACGCGGACGGCACGGTAGCGCACGAGCCTGCGGCGGCTCACCCGCCACGCTCTGCGTCTCGGCGCGCCGACGACTGTCCAAAGGCGGCTCCGGATTCGGAGCAGGAGCCAACCAGTCGCGATACTCAGCCATGCGCATCCCTTCGGAACCCGGTGGTCGAAACCCTGTGGCGACCGATTCTGCGGACGAGCCACCAGAAGTCGCGGGTAGTCCGCTACCCGATTCGTTCCGGACCGAATTTCGACGGTCGCGCAGACAGCCCTATGTTGGAGCAGGCCTCGACACGAAAGCGGAGACCCGGATGACCGACGAGCGAGGAGCGGACGCGACCGTACCCGGACAGACCGGGACTTCGCGTCGCCTGGCCAGGGGGGGTCTGTCCGCACTCGCCGCAGCGCTCGCCGCGTATGTCGCGCTCAGCCAGGTGATCGCGATCCTGCCGGTCTCCTGGTCGATGCCGGTGCTGCGCAACGCGATCGCCCAGTCGGCGGTGCTCTTGCTCGGCGCGGTCCGCGACGCGCTCGGCTCCTGGAACATGGTGCTCGCGGTGGTCGCGGCCGGGCTCGCCGCGGCGGTGTTCCGCGCCCGCGAGCGAGGACGGCGCTTCGCGGGCGCGGTCACCGGCGTGGCCGTCGTCGGCGTGGTCGCCTCGGTCGTGACCAGCGCGACCCTGGTGTTCGCGGCGCGCGACGCGGCGGGCGTGTGGATTCCGTTCGCCCCGCTGGTCCCCTTCAGCACCGTCGGCGACGCCCCTGATGAGACCGTCACCTACGCGACCGTCGACGGGCAGCCGATCCAGGCGGATCTGTACCTGCCCGAGCCAGGGCCCCTACCGGCCCCGCTGGTGGTGAGCATCCACGGCGGAGCATTCGTCGCGGGCGGCCGCGGCACCGACGCCTACACGAGCTGGCTGGCCGACAACGGGTACGCCGTCTTGGACGTGGACTACCGTCTCTCCGGCGCGACCGTCCACCGCTGGGAAACCCAGGACGCCGACATCGCCTGCGCGCTGACCTGGGCGGCGGCCCACGCGCAGCGCTACCACTGGGACATGCGCCGGGTCGCCACCTTCGGCGAGAGCGCGGGCGGCAATCTGGCGATCAATGTCGCGAACAAGATCAACGCCGGCGCCCTTCGCCCCAGTTGCGGCAACGCCGCCGACCTGCCGCGGGTGCGGGCCGTGATCGGGCTGTACCCGGCCGTCGATCTCGGCGCTTCCGGCACCGAGACCGCGATCGGCGCCGACGCCGCCCGGCAGCACCACGGCGGGACGCCGGAGCAATACCCCGGCCGCTACCGCGCGACCGGCTCCGCGTCGCACGTCACCATCGACTCCCCGCCCACGCTGCTGATCCAGGGCGCCAGCGATCACCTGGTGCTCGCCGAGCACACCGCGGCTTTCGCCGCCGAACTCGAGACCGCGCGCGTCCCGCACCGCTACGTCGAGCTGCCCTTCCTCGAGCACGCCTTCGGCGCCACCGAACTCGACACGGGCGCCCAGGTGACTCGTGAGCTCACCCGCACCTGGTTGACGGAGTACCTGCCGTAACCGACGCCACACCGCCGTGCCGGGAATACCGCCGCGCAGCGCACGGTTGCTTTGGTTGCCATATCCACCAAATTGAGTCAGACTGGGAACCGAAGGAGGCGTCGTGCAGTTCGGAATCTTCACGGTCGGTGATGTGACGACCGACCCCACGACCGGCCGGACGCCGAGTGAGCACGAGCGCATCACCGCCATGGTGACGATCGCGCGCAAGGCCGAAGAGGTCGGGCTGGACGTGTTCGCCACCGGCGAGCACCACAACCGGCCGTTCGTGCCGTCGTCGCCGACGACGATGCTCGGCTACATCGCCGCGCGGACCGAGCGGCTCCAGCTGTCCACCGCGACCACGCTGATCACCACGAACGATCCGGTGAAGATCGCCGAGGACTTCGCCATGCTCCAGCACCTCGCCGAGGGACGCGTGGACCTGATGCTCGGCCGCGGCAACACCGGACCGGTCTATCCCTGGTTCGGCAAGGACATTCGCGACGGCATCGCGCTGGCGATCGAGAACTACCACCTGCTGCACCGCCTCTGGCGCGAAGACGTGGTCGACTGGGAGGGCAGGTTCCGCACACCGTTGCAGTCGTTCACCTCGACGCCGCGCCCGCTGGACGACGTACCGCCGTTCGTCTGGCACGGCTCGATCCGCAGCCCCGAGATCGCCGAGCAGGCGGCCTACTACGGCGACGGGTTCTTCGCCAACAACATCTTCTGGCCGAAAGAGCACTTCCAGCGGCTGATCGCGCTGTATCGGCAGCGCTACGAGCACTACGGTCACGGCTCGGCCGACCAGGCGATCGTCGGCCTGGGCGGACAGGTGTTCATGCGCAGAAAGTCCCAGGACGCGGTGCGCGAGTTCCGTCCCTATTTCGACAACGCGCCGGTGTACGGGCACGGCCCGTCGCTGGAGGAGTTCACCGAGCAGACCCCGCTCACCGTCGGCAGCCCGCAGGAAGTCATCGACAAGACGCTGACCTTCCGCGAGTCGTTCGGCGACTACCAGCGCCAGCTGTTCCTGATGGATCACGCGGGCCTGCCGCTGAAAACCGTGCTGGAGCAACTGGACCTGCTCGGCGAAGAAGTGGTCCCGGTGCTGCGCAAGGAGTTCGCGGCGCTGCGCCCGGCGCACGTTCCGGACGCGCCGACCCACGCGAGCCTGGTCGCCGCCCGCGACGCCGCCCTGGAGGCGACCCGATGACCCGCATCGCCGTGGTCTCCGCAGGCTTGTCCCAGCCGTCGTCCACGCGGCTGCTCGCCGATCGGCTGGCCGCCGCCACCGCCGACGCACTGGCGGCGGCGGACGTGACGTTCGACATCGTCGAAGTACGCGAGCACGCCCGCGATCTGGCCGACAACATGCTGACCGGGTTCGCGCCCGGTGGACTGCGCGCCACCCTCGACGCCGTGACCACCGCCGACGGATTGATCGCCGTCACGCCGATCTTCAACGCCTCCTACAGCGGCCTGTTCAAGACGTTCTTCGAACGTTCTGGAACCGGATGCGCTGGCAGGGATGCCGGTGCTGCTCGGAGCGACCGGCGGCTCGGCACGCCATTCGCTGGCATTGGAGCACGCGCTGCGCCCGATGTTCAGCTACCTGCGCGCGGTGATCGCGCCGACGGCCGTCTACGCGGCGTCCGAGGACTGGGCCTCCGCGGCGGCGAATGGCTTGCATACCAGGATCGACCGCGCCGCAACCGAATTCGCCGCCATGCTGACGAACACGCCGCGACCTCGTGCCGCCGATCCGTACGCCGCCCCGGTACCGTTCGCCCAGCTGCTCGGCACGCACTGATCTCTTCGCGACCGTCCCCATCCCAACCGATGTCCAACTAGTTCAAAAATCAACCACCTGAGGAGAACGCCATGTCGATCGGAACCACCAACACCTTGACCGCGGGCACCTGGGTCGTCGACCCCGCCCACTCCACCGTCGGCTTCTCGGTGCGCCACCTGATGGTCAGCAAGGTACGCGGCCGCTTCACCGACTTCTCCGGCAAGCTGGTCATCGCCGAGGACGGCAGCGCCTCCGCCGAGGCCGAGATCCGGGTCGACTCGGTCACCACCGACAACGAACAGCGCGACGCGCACCTGCGCACCGCGGACTTCTTCCAGGCCGAGCAGTACCCGGTGGCCACGTTCAAGTCGACCGGGTTCCGGGTGAACGGCGACGACTTCGTGGTGGACGGCGAATTCACCATCCGCGGCGTCACCAAGCCGGTGTCGCTGGACGTGGAGTTCCTCGGCGTGAACCCCGGCATGGGCCAGGGCCCGGTCGCGGGCTTCGAAGCCAAGACCGTGATCAACCGCCGTGACTTCGGCATCACCATCGACATGCCGCTGCCCGACGGGGGCGCGGTGATCGGCGACAAGATCACCCTCACCCTCGAGGTCGAGGTCGGCCTGCAGTCCTGAGTGCCCGGGCGGTCCCGTGCGAATGCGCGGCTCTCGCGGGACCGTTCGCCGGTCAGAACAGGGTCATCGGCTCGGCGGCGGCGGGTTCGGGCAGCGGGTCGAGCTCGGGCACCAGGGCACGGACTTCGTCGTGGAAGCGGCGGGCCAGTTCGAGCGAGCCGGCGTTGTCCGGCGTGTGCAGGAACACCGTCGGCGACCGGCCTTCGCGCAGCCATCCGGCGACCGTGCCGACCCACGGTCGCCAGCCCGCGACGGTCCGCCGGACGTCGTCGCGGCCGTGGTAGCGCACGATCGGGTATTCGGTCAGCGCGCGCATCCGGCGCGGCACCCGCGGCTTCTTCGACGCCGCCTCCTGTTCCGCCGCGCTGACGGGCGGGCCGTCGAAAAGCACGGTGGTGTCGAACGGAACCCATTCGGCGCCGACCCGGGACAACACGTGCTCGAGCCCGCGGGCCGCCTGCTCGTCGGCGAAGAACGCGGGATGCCGGACCTCGACGGCGAGCCGATAGTCGCGCGGCGCCCGGCGCAGGAACCCGGCCAGCGCGCCGAGATCCGTCGGCCCGAACGAACCGGGCAACTGCACCCACAGCGCGTGAACGCGTTCCCCGAGCGGCGTCATCGCGGCGAGGAAGGACCGCAGCTGCTCCTCGACGCCCGACAGCCTGCGCTCGTGGGTGATCGGCCTGGGCAGCTTGAGCACGAACCGGAACGCCGGATCACACTGAGCCGCCCAGGATTCGACTGTCCGCTGCGACGGCGTCGCGTAGAACGTCGTGTTGCCCTCCACCGCGTTGCACCAGGTGGCGTACCAGCGCAGCCGCTCCCCGGGCGGGAGTTGCCGTTCCTGCCAAGCCGCGTGCGTCCACATCGCGCATCCCACGTACAGCCGCATGCTCTCGACGCTAACCCACCATTCCGACACGCGTGCCGCTCGCTCGGCGCAGCGGCACGCGGCCGGGCCGCGGGTTCACTGCCGCGACCGCTTCCGCGACCGGACCCAGCCGAAGGTCAGCTCGACGGCGCGCTTCCAATTGTCGTACTCGTCCTCGCGCAGGTCGGGGTCCATGCGCGGCACCCATTGGGCGGCCAGTCGCCAATTGTTGCGCAGCCCTTCCAGATCCGGCCAGTAACCGACGGCCAGGCCCGCGGCGTAGGCGGCGCCGAGCGACACGGTTTCGGCGACGAACGGACGCAGCACCGGCACATCCAGAACGTCGGCCACGATCTGCATGAGCAGATTGTTCGAGGTCATGCCGCCGTCCACGCGCAGGGCGGCGGCATGCAGGCCGGAGTCGGCGTTCATCGCCTCCACCACGTCACGGGTCTGCCACGCCGTGGCCTCGAGCACGGCGCGGGCGATGTGGCCCTTGGTGATATAGGAGGTCAGTCCGGCGATCAGCCCACGGGCATCGCCGCGCCAATGGGGCGCGTAGAGCCCGGAGAACGCGGGCACGACGTAGCAACCGCCGTTGTCCTCGACGGTGCGCGCGAGGGTTTCGATCTCCGGCGCACTGGTGATCAGACCGATGTTGTCGCGTACCCACTGCACGAGCGAACCGGTGACCGCGATCGGTCCCTCCAGCGCGTAGACCGGCTCGGGGCCGATCTGGTAACCGATCGTGGTGAGCAGACCGTGCTCGGAGCGCACCAGCTCGCGTCCGGTGTTCATCATGAGGAACCCGCCGGTGCCGTAGGTGCACTTGGTCTCTCCGCGCGCGAAGCAGGTCTGGCCGAACAACGCGGCATGCTGGTCGCCCAGCGCCGCCGCGATCGGAATGCCGGGCACCACGCGACGCGTGGTGCCGTAGGACGCGGTCGAGGGCTGGATGCGCGGCAGCATGCGAGCGGGAATGCCGAAGAACTCCAGCAATTCGTCGTCCCAGGCGAGGGTGCGCAGGTTCATCAGGAGGGTCCGGCTGGCGTTGGTGACGTCGGTGCGGTGCAGTCCGCCGTCGGGACCTCCGGTGAGGTTCCAGATCAGCCAGCTTTCCATGGTGCCGAACAGCACTTCGCCCCGTTCGGCCCGCTCGCGCAGACCGGGCACCGAATCCAGCATCCAGCGCAGCCGTGGCGCGGCGAAGTAGCCGGCCAGCGGCAGACCGGAGAGTTCGCGGATCCGGTCCGCGCCCGGCTTGCCCTCGAGCTCCCGCACCAGGTCCTCGGTCCGGACGTCCTGCCAGACGATGGCGCGCCCGACCGGCGTCCCGGTGCGGCGGTCCCACACCACGGTGGTCTCGCGTTGATTGGCGATCCCGAGCGCGGCGATCCGGTCGGCGGCGACGCCGGAATCACGCAGCGCCTGCGGCACGATCCGCTCGAGATTGCGCCAGATCTCCAGCGCGTCCTGCTCGGCCCAGCCCGGCCGCGGATGGTGCTGCCGGTGCGGGCGCTGGGCGACGCCGACGAGCCGGGCACGCTGATCGAACAGGATGCACCGGGTGGAGGTGGTGCCCTGATCGATGGCCAGCACGTATCGTTGCTTCATGCTCGGCTGCTCCTGATCGGAATCCGGCGGTCGCGAGAATCAGTGAGCGGCACCGAGATCCCGCGACACCGCTCTCGCGGCGTCGAGCACCTGCCCGACCAGCGCGGGCCGGTGCCGCAGCTGGGCGTCACAGAGCCGGTCCACCGCGCCGGTGATGCCGATAGCGCCGACCACCAGGCCGCCGGGCGCCCGGATCGGCGCCGCGATCCCGGCCTCGCCCGTCCGGAACTCCTCGGTGTCTCCCGCCCACCCGGCCTGCCGCACGCCGCCCAGCGCCCTGGCGAGCGCGGCGCGGTCGACGAGGGTGCGGTGCGTGAGCGGAGCCAATTCGGCGCGGCGCACGGTCGCGGCCAGCTCGGTGTCGTAGGCGAGCAGGACCTTGCCCAGCGCCGTGGCGTGCGGCGGCAGGAGTTCGCCCAGCTCGAGCGCCTGTTCGCTGTTGTCCGGCCGGAACACGTGGTGGACGACGACGACCGCGCCGTCCATCGGTGCGCCGATTCGCACCGACTCGCCGGTGCGCGCCGCCAGCGCATCGGCCCAGTTGATCGCGCGGGAGCGCAACTCGTTGGCGTCGAGGTAGCTGGTGCCCAGGTGCAGCAGTGCCGCGCCGAGCTGGTATTTGCCGGTCGCCGGGTCCTGTTCGACGAAGCCGACGCCGCGCAGGGTGCGCAGGATGCCGTGCGCGGTCGGCTTCGGCAGGTCGAGCGCGCTTGCGATATCGGCGACGCCGAGGCGACCGGAGCCGCGGGCCAGCAGCCGCAGCACGGCCGCCGCCCGCTCGATGATTGGATCGCACCCGGCATGTCGGGAAACCTAACTCGCCCGTTGTGATTCGACAATGTCGAACGGCTGGTAATACCCGGGCAACATCAGTGGAACCCGGTGTGAGCTGCGCCATACATCCTCCTCGCCGCTCGGACGGTAGCCGCGCCGCCTTCGGGCAACCAGCACAGGCGTTCGACATTGTCGAACGGCGGCGGTATCCGCATCGACCGTCCCGCCGTAACTTCCGTTGCACGCACGGTCGCGTCCGCGACCTGCGGGGCGAACGGAGGCTCAACGATGAACTTCGGCTCGATCTTCCTCAGTGAAGCGCTCGGCACGGGAGTGCTGGTGCTGCTCGGGGTCGGTGTTGTCGCGAACGTATTGCTGGCGAAGTCCAAAGGGCTCGACGGCGGCTGGCTGCTGATCAATGTGGGATGGGGGTTCGCGGTGCTGGCCGGCGTCTACGTCGCCTACAAGACCGGCGGCCACCTCAACCCGGCGGTCACCGTGGGCGTCCTGTTCAGCGGGGCCGATGAGTTCGCCCCCGGCATCGCGATCTCCGGTTCCGCCACGCTCGCCTATCTGGCCGGACAGTTCACCGGCGCGTTCCTCGGCGCGAACGTCGCCTACCTGGCCTACAAGCGCCACTTCGACGCGGAGACCGACGAGGAGAAGAAGCTCGCGGTGTTCGCCACCGGACCCGCCATCCGCGCACTGCGCTGGAATTTCGCCACCGAAGTGATCGGCACGTTCACCCTCGTCCTGGTGATCCTCGCCTTCGGCCACACGCCGAGCGGGCTCGGGCCCGCCGCGGCCGCGCTCCTGGTCGTCGGCATCGGCGCCTCGCTGGGCGGCCCGACCGGATACGCCATCAATCCCGCCCGTGATCTGGGTCCCCGCGCCGCGCACGCACTGCTGCCGGTGCGCAGGTCCGTCCCCGCCGCCGCGGAGCCGGTTGCGGTGGGCGCGGGCGCTCCGGCGCCGGTCGAGTCGCCCGAAGCGGCGCCGCGCGGCAAGGACTCCGACTGGGGCTATGCCTGGGTGCCGGTGCTGGGGCCGCTGGTGGGCGGTGCGCTCGCCGGTCTGGCCGCCCAATTCCTGTTCTGAATCCTCCCGACCGTAGTCCATCGAAAGGAATGCGATGAGCCAGTACGTTGGCGCCATCGACCAGGGCACCACGAGCACCCGATTCATGGTGTTCGACCACAGTGGCAACGAGATCGCCCGCCACCAGCTCGAGCACGAGCAGATCCTGCCGCGCCCGGGGTGGGTTGAGCACAATCCGACGGAGATCTGGGAGCGCACCCGCGCGGTCATCCAGTCCACGCTGACCAAGGCCGATCTCGTGGCGAGCGATCTCGCCGCGGTCGGCGTCACCAACCAGCGCGAGACCACCGTGGTGTGGAACCGCAAGACCGGGCGGCCGTACTGCAACGCGATCGTCTGGCAGGACACCCGCACCGATCGGATCGCCGCCGAACTGGAACGCTCGGGGCACGGCGACACCATCCGGCGCAAAGCGGGCCTGCCGCCGGCCACCTACTTCTCGGGCGGCAAGTTGCGCTGGATCCTGGACAACGTGCCGGGGGTGGCCGCGGACGCCGAACGCGGCGACGCGCTGTTCGGCACCACCGACAGCTGGCTGCTGTGGCAGCTGACCGGCGGCGTAGACGGCGGCGCGCACGTCACCGACCCGACCAACGCCAGCCGCACCATGCTGATGGACCTGGAGACCCTGGATTGGGACAACGAGCTGTTGTCCCTGTTCGGGGTGCCCCGCGCGATGCTGCCCAGGATCGCGCCGTCGGCGAACGCGGAGCTGTTCGGCACCACCCGCCCCGACGGCCCGTTCGGCGGCGCGGTTCCGCTGTCCGGTGTGCTCGGCGACCAGCAGGCCGCCACCGTGGGGCAGGTCTGCTTCCGCCCCGGCGAAGCGAAGAACACCTACGGCACCGGCAACTTCCTGCTGCTCAACACCGGCACCGAGATCGTGCGGTCCCAGCACGGCCTGCTCACCACGGTCGCTTACCAGTTCGGTGCGCAGAAGCCGGTGTACGCGCTGGAGGGATTCGATCGCGGTGACCGGCTCGGCGGTGCAGTGGCTGCGTGACCAGCTGGGCATCATCTCCGGCGCCGCGCAGAGCGAATCGCTGGCCCGGCAGGCAGAGGACAACGGCGGGGTGTACTTCGTTCCCGCGTTCTCGGGGCTGTTCGCCCCGTACTGGCGTTCGGACGCGCGCGGCGCGATCGTCGGCCTTTCCCGCTACAGCACCAACGCACATCTGGCGCGGGCGACGCTGGAGTCCATCTGCTACCAGACCCGCGACGTGGTCGAGGCGATGCAGGCCGACTCCGGCGTGCGACTGGACGTGCTGCGGGTTGACGGCGGCGTCACCGCCAACGAGCTGTGCATGCAGCTGCAAGCCGACTTCCTCGGCGTGCCGGTGTCGCGTCCGGTGGTCGCCGAGACCACCGCCCTCGGCGCCGCGTACGCGGCGGGGCTTGCCGTCGGCTTCTGGAGCGGCACCGACGAGCTCGAACAGAACTGGCAGGAAGCCAAGCGCTGGAACCCGACCTGGTCGGAGGAGCAGCGTGAGCGCGGCTACGGGCGCTGGAAAAAGGCGGTCGCCCGCACCCTCGACTGGATCGACGTCGACGACTGACGTCGGCCTTCCCCGATAGCACCGGAACCCGATAGCACCGGAACCCGATATCACCGAAACAAGGAGAGAAACCGCTGTGTCCGCACGATTGGACTCCCGATACCGCGCCCGCGCGGTGAACGCACTCGGCGACACCGAGATCGACGTGCTCGTCATCGGTGGCGGCGTGGTCGGCGCGGGCGCGGCCCTCGACGCCGCCGCCCGCGGCCTGACCGTCACCTTGGTGGAGGCCAGGGACTTCGCCGCGGGCACATCGAGCCGCTCCAGCAAGCTCATCCACGGCGGGCTGCGCTACCTGGAGCAGCTCGACTTCTGGCTGGTGCGCGAAGCGTTGAAGGAACGCGGCCTGCTGCTGCACCGGCTCGCGCCGCATCTGGTGCGCCCGGTGTCGTTCCTGCTGCCGCTGCGCCACCGGGTGTGGGAACGCGCGTACATCGGCGCCGGCGTCGCCCTGTACGACACCATCGGCGGCGCCCGCGCGCTGCCGATGCACCGGCATCTGTCGCGCACGCGCGCGCTGGAACTGGCGCCCGCGCTGCGCGGGGACGCGCTCACGGGAGCCATTCGGTACTACGACGCGCAGGTCGACGACGCCAGGCACACGATGATGATCGCGCGCACCGCGGCCCGGCACGGCGCAACCGTGCTCACCCGCACCAAGGTGACGGGCCTGCTGCGCGACGGTGAGCGCGTCGTCGGCGCGGAGGTCACCGATCTGGAAACCGGCCGGGTGCACGCCGTTCGCGCGCGCAGGGTGATCAGCGCCACGGGCGTGTGGACCGACGAGATGAACCGGATGACCGGCGTCGAGTTCCCCTTCCACGTGCGGATGTCCAAGGGCGTGCACATCCTGGTGCCGCGTCACCGCCTGAACTTGGACACCGGCCTGATCATGCGCACGGAGAAGAGCGTGCTGTTCGTCATCCCATGGGACGCGCACTGGATCATCGGCACCACGGACACGGATTGGTCGCTGGACAAGGACCACCCGGCCGCCAGCGACGCCGACGTGCGATACCTGCTCGATCACGTCAACCGGGTGCTGCGCGAGCCGCTCACCCGCGACGACATCGTCGGGACGTACGCGGGACTGCGGCCGCTGCTGTCCGGCGCGTCGGCCGACACCGCGACGCTCTCGCGGGAGCACGCGGTCGCCGAACCGGCCCCTGGCCTGTTCGTGATCGCGGGCGGCAAGTACACCACCTACCGGGTGATGGCCGCCGACGTCGTGGACGCGGCGGTGGCCGGGCTCGGCCGGGCGGTCGCGCCGTCGGTGACCGAGCACCTGCCGATTCTCGGCGCGGTCGGCTACCAGGAACTCGCCGCCGACCTCGACAGCCTCGCGCAGCGCGCGAGCCTGCCGCGGGCGACGCTCCAGCGTCTGCTCGGCCGTTACGGCTCGTTGATCACCGACCTGTTCGAGCTGATCGCCCGGGAGCCGGAGCTGGGCAAGCCGCTCACCGGCGCGCCGGAGTACCTGGGCGCGGAGGCGGTGTACGCGGTGACGCACGAGGGGGCGCTGCATCTGGACAACGTGCTGACCCGCCGCACCCGCATCTCCATCGAAGCGGCCGACCGCGGCTTGGCGGCCGCTCCCGAGGTCGCCTGGCTGATCGGCGCCCACCTCGGCTGGGACGGCGCGGTCACCGAACGCGAGATCAGCCGCTACCGCGACCGGGTGCGCGCCGAACTGGCCGCCAACCAGGCGGCCGACGACGTGTCCGCCAACGCCGCGCGGCTGGTCGCCGTCGCTTGAGCACGCCCGCGTGGCACGGTTCCCGCACGGCACCGTGCCACGCGGTGCTCACCGGTCCATTCCGCTGTGCCCGCGCGGTGTCGACTCGTCGGTCTCGAGTTCTGCACCGGCCGGGTGTTCGTCGGCGTGCGTCGGTTTGGTGTGCTCGTCGGCGAAATCCGCGTCTTCCTGCATCGACTCCGCCGTCGTCGGATCGATATTCGGTGTGCTCATACCTGGTGCGTACCCGCGCACAGTCCGGCGACGCATACCCGCCTTACAGCCGGGCACGCCCGGCATCCATGACATCGCGCCGGGGGCGACGGTGCCGGGTTGACCTCAACGGTGGTTGAGGAGGAAGCATGGAGCCCATGACTCGTCCCGCGGATTTCTGGAATACCGTCTACGACAACGACACCGCACCCTGGGTGATCGGTGAGCCGCAACCCGCCATCGTCGCGCTGGAGCGCGAAGGCGGTATCGGCGGCCGGGTGCTCGATCCCGGCTGCGGTGCGGGTGAGCACACCATTCTGCTGACCAGACTGGGCTATGACGTGCGCGGCATCGACATGTCGCCGAGTGCGGTGGCGTACGCGCGCGCCAACGCGGCACGGCAGGGCGTGCCGTCCGCCGTCTTCGAGGTGGCCGACGCGCTCGCCCTCGGCGACCGTCCGGACTTCGCCGGTGACCCGCCCGGGTCGGCGCCCGCGTTCGACACCGTCGTCGACAGCGCGCTGTTCCACGTCTTCGGGACCGAGGACCAGGCGCGCGCCGCGTACGTCCGCAGTCTGCACGCGGTCTGCAAGCCGGGCGGCACGCTGTATGTGCTGGCGCTCTCCGATGTGGAACCGGGGTTCGGCCCCCGCATCAGCGACACGCTGATCCGGGAGTCGTTCCGCGACGGCTGGACGGTGGAGGACCTGCGGCAGGCCAAGTACCGGGGACGGATCACCGACCTGGTCGCTCAGGAGGCGGCGAACCTGGAGGTTTCGGAGTCGGGCCAGGTCGACGCCGCCGCGTGGCTGGCCCGGATCCGCCGTCTGTGAGCCGGTCGTTCAGACCCCCTTGGGCGCCTTGCTCTCCATGAATCCGAACAGATAGCCCGCGACGCGCCGCATCTGGATCTCCTCGGCGCCCTCGGTGATCCGGTAGCGCCGGTGGTGACGGTAGATGTGCTCGAACGGCTTGTGCCGGGAGTAGCCGAGGCCGCCGTGGACCTGCATGGCGCGGTCGGCGGCCTCGCAGCACAACCGGTTGGCCCAGTAGTTGCACATCGAGACCTGTTCGGAGACGGCGAACGTACCGTAGGTGTCCATCGACCACGCGGTCTTGTGGATGAGTGTGCGCAACATGGCGCACTGGGTGTGCAGTTCCACCAAGGGGAACTGGATCGCCTGATTGGCGGCCAGCGGCTTGCCGAAGGGCTTGCGCTGTTTGGCGTAGGCCACCGACTCATCAATGCAGTACTGCGCCGCACCCAGGCTGGACGCGGCCTGACGGATCCGGTTCTCGTTGAAGAAGTGCTGGACCACCGCCAGGCCGCGTCCCTCACCGCCGAAGACGGCGGTGTCCGGGACGCGGACGCCGTTCAGCGCGACGCGGGCGTGGTCGGTGGGCATGTTGAACGTCCAGAGGTACTCCTCGACGACGAATCCGGGCGCGTCGGTGGGCACCAGGAACGCGGTGATGCCCGTCGCGTCGCCGGGGCCGCCGGAGGTGCGCGCGAAGATCAGGTCGGCGTCGGCGATGTGCACGCCGGTGTTCCAGGTCTTCTGTCCGGTGATCACCCAGTCGGCGCCGTCGCGGACCGCCGAGGTCTCCATATGGGTGGCGTCGGAGCCGTGCTCGGGCTCGGTGATGCCGAAAGCGAAGAATCTCGTACCCGAGGCCAGCCCGTCCACCCACTCCGCTTGCTGCGCCGGAGTGCCGTATTCGAGCATGAGCAGCAAGCCGACGTTGTTGGCGACGATGGCGTGCTCGTTCTGCAGGTCACAGTGCAGGCCGAGGCCGCGCCGGGCCAAGTGCTCGCGGATCACGGCCATGCCCAGATTGGTGCCGTCCCGGCCGCCGTACCGCGCGGGGAACGCGTACCGCAGGTGACCCGCGGCGTCGGCGCGCCTGCGGACCTCGGCCAGCAGCGCTTCCCACTGCGCGTTCGGCAGGCCACCGCGCTCCCAGTCGGTGCGGGCGTCCTCGCGGCGGTGATCGAAGAAGCGGATGTTGTCATCATCTGCTCGAGCGGCGTGATCTCCCGGTCGATGAACCGGTCGAGTTCGGCCAGGTAATCCACCAGTTCCGCGGGTAGCTCGAAGTCCATCGCGGTATTCACCCTTTCGCTGTGGGGCGGATCTGCATCAGCAGGTCCCATTCGATTTCCGATACCCGGCGCCCGCTGGCCGCCATCACGATGTCGCGCACACTGCCGTCGCAGTGGGCCGCGGCCTGCCCGGCGAGGCCGATGCCCCAGGCCAGCGTGCACATCACCTTCCACCAACGGAACCGGTCTTCGTCGAACTCGCCGCCGGCGCGGCGGTATCCGCGCACGAACGCGGCGCGGCCGCTGAGCCCGCCGAACTCCCGGTCGTCGGCGCGGAAGCGCCACATGCGCAGCGCGGGCCAGGCCACGTCGCGCATCGGATCACCGTGACGCTGCGCGCCTTCCCAGTCGAGCACCGCCCGCAGCCCGTCGGGACCGACGACGATGTTCCCGTTGCGCATGTCGGTGTGCAGCACAGCGGTACGGGGCGGCGCGGGCGGGCAGTGGCGTTCCAGCCAGCGCAGCGCGAGGGCGAACACCGGCCGGTCGGCCAAGAGCGCGCGCACCTGCTCCCCCGCCTCGATCAGCTGGCGCCCGGGATCGGCGGCCGCCTCGGGCAGCCGAGCCGGCGCGGTCGCCGGATCATGGCATGCAGGCGGCCCATGGCCTCGCCGAGTTGCTCGGCGACTCGTTCGCCGAGATCCGCCGACTCCGTCAGCCGCAGCACTCTGCGCGGCACGGTCTCTCCGTCTATCCGTTCGGAGACCACGAACGGCCCTCCGGCATAGGCGCTGTCGGTGCAGATCGCCACCACGGGCGGCACAGGGACACCGTGGGATCGCGCCAATTCCCGGACAGCGGCCTCCACGTCCACCGGCACCAGCTCGATCGCGCCCGGGACGATGGTCGCGACCAATCGTCGTTTGTCCCCTGCCATGTCGGCGTCGAAGGCGACGTTGCGGCGGCGGGCACCCGCGGAGAGGTATTCCACATTCGACACCGTCACCGCGCGGTCGCTTCCGGACCCGAGGAACTTCGCCAGGCCGCGCGCCAGATCGCCGCTCACTCGCCCGCCCACGCGTCGTAACCCGGTTTGGCGATCGCGAGATCGGCGCGCACCACGGAGACCAGAGCCGCCCAGAGTCGGTCGTCGTCACCGTCGGGAACCGCGGCGAGCAGTGCGCGTTCCTCCTCGACCGCGGCCGGTCCGGATTCGATTTCCCGGCGCACGATCCTGGCGAGATTGGCGCCGACGCGCGCCTTGTGCCGTAACTCCGCGGGCAGGGCGGGCAGCAGGGTCTGCTCGAGCAATTCGGCGAGCGATTCCAGCAGCTCCGCTGCCGATGGGCGATTCTGCATGCGTTCCCCTCGGTCGATTCCGGCCCTCAGCATGGCACGCACCGGCACCGTCCCGATCGGTACTTTCGGCCGTCACTCCCGGCCGCGTAAGCGCAACAGGCCCGCGGTCGTCGAGCGGAAACCACAGGCGTCGAAGTAGAAGGGAGCGAGGCGCTCCTCGAAATCGACGTGTAGCCAGGTGCAGCCCGCCGCCCGCGCCCCGTCCGCCGCCCGCGCCACGAGTTCCGTGCCGATGCCCCGGTGCTGCCATTCGAGCCGCACCGCGGGGTCGAGGAGGAACGCGTGGTCGCCGCCGTCCCACGCCACGTTGACGAATCCGGCAAGCGCACCGCCATCGGTACGCGCGGTCACCCACCCGAGACTGTGCGGGGCGGCGCGGTCCCACCATCCCGGGTCCGGTGTACCGCCGCGCGACTCGGTCAGTTCCACCAGCTCGCCGTCATCGAGCACGCCCCGCCATGATAGTCGATCTCCATGTCCGGCGACGTTATGGCGGGGCGGAGAGTGGAACCACCGGTTTTCGCCGCCTTTCCAACACGCTGACCGGCCTTGCCGACCTCGAGCACCTGCACTACATTCCTGCACTCGCGAGACCACCCGGTCTCCAATCCCTGCGCGACGTACCCACGGCGGCACAGCGTGGGACCCGCGTTCACGATCGGAGCCGGCTCGATGGCGATGCTGCTGTACTACCTACTCCTACCGCTGTATCTGGCCGAAGCGTTGGTGGATTCGCTGGCCTGAGCGCCGAGGCGGCGCCGGGGCACGGCGAGGGTCGGCGGTTGCCGCCGCCGCTCACCCGGCTTGATCGGCGCCGGGCGGCTGGCGGAAGCCGGGGCCAGCCTTGGGTTCGACGTCGCGCGGGTCGATCGGTTCGCGGCAGTGGTCGCAGACCAGCACCGGGGAGGTCTCCTGCCCGCAGCTGCGATGCTCGAGGACGATCGGCCTGCCCTCCGGCCCGGCCAGGTGATGATCGCCCCAGACCATCATCGCCGTGACGATCGGGTACAGCTCGCGGCCCGCGGCGGTCAGGTGGTAGTCGACGCGCCCGCCGCCGTGGTCGGTGCGCGTGAGGATGCCCGCGTCGATCAGCATGCGCAGGCGGCTGGTGAGCAGGTTGCGGTTGGTGATGCCGATGTTGCGAGCGAAATCGCTGAAGCGGTGCACCCCGAAGAACGCCTCGGCGATGAGCAGGATGGTCCACCGGTCGCCGAGCAGTTCGACGACGCGGGTGACCGAATCATCGACCGGGCGGCGCAATGTCATGGCGACATTTTCGCATCCCTGTACGGTATTGATTTCCTACTAGCAGTATCGGAATAATACCGATGAGATCGGTGCCCGCTCCGGGCCGGACTGCTGGGAGTGTCGATGACGACCACGAACCACCCGACCGACGACTACGTGCGCCTGCTCGACCCCGCGGTGCGGCCGGATCCGTATCCCCTTCTCACGCGGCTACGCGACACCGGCGCGTTCCGCGTCGGGACCGCGCCGGTGGTCGTGCTGACCCGCTACGCGGATTGCGCCGCGATGCTGCGTGATCCGCGCGCGAGCGTCGACCGGTCGCTGGCCCGGTTGCAGCTCGGTTCGATGCCGATCTACGACGGCACGCGCGAAGACGGCGCGGCGCGGGCGAAACCCTCGTTCCTGTTCCTCGATCCCCCCGATCACACTCGGCTGCGCCGCCTGGTGTCCACGGCGTTCACCCCACGGGTGGTGCGGCGACTGGAGCCGCGCATCACCGAGATCGTCGACGACTGGCTCGACCGGCGCGCCCGCGAAGGAACGCTCGACGCCGTCAACCACTTCGCCTATCCGGTGCCGGTGACCGTCATCTGCGAACTGCTCGGCGTCCCGCTCGCGGACGAAGCGCGGCTGAGCGCCTGGTCCGCGCTGCTGTCCCGCACGCTCGACCCGACCTCGCGCGCGGCCCCCCAGTTCCGCGCCGACCCGGCGGAGATACAGCGCGCCGGGACCGAACTGCACGCCTACTTCGAAGAACTCGTCGATCGGCGCCGCCACACACCGGGCCAGGACCTGTTGTCCGAACTCATCGCGGCGGAAGACGCCGGAGACGCGCTCACTCACGCGGAACTGATCTCCACCTGCGCGCTGCTGCTGGTGGCCGGACACGAGACAACCGTCAACCTGATCGCGAACGCGACACTGGCCCTGCTGCGCAGACCGGAGGAACTCGCCGCCCTGCGCGCGGATCCGGGCCGGGCGGCGGGCGTGGTCGAGGAGACGCTGCGCTTCGACCCCCCGGTCCAGCTCATCCCTCGCATCGCCGCCAACGATCTGAGCATCGGCGGCATGCACGTCGAGCGCGGCGATCTGGTGGTGCTGCTGATCGCCGCGGCACACCGCGACCCCGCCGTGTTCGGCGACCCCGACCGGTTCGACCCGGCACGGGAGAACCGCCACGTGGCTTTCGGCCTCGGGGCGCACTTCTGTGTCGGCGCCGCGCTGGCCCGCTTGGAGGCGCGGGTGGCGTTGACCCGGTTCGCGCAACGGGTCGAGAGACCCTCGCTGGTAGTGGATCCGCCGCCGTACCGGGACCACGTGAACCTGCGCGGCCCCGCGCGTCTGCCGGTGGAATTCGCGGCGATCCGGCCGAGGTAGTCGGCGGGTCAACCGTCGTAGGAGACGTGCGGCGTCCACCGGTCCACGGGGCGGACCGCCGCCGCGTGCAGCGCCGCGGCGACCCGGTCCCGGGTGAACCCTGCCTCGCCGAGCACACCTTCGACCTGCACCGCGACCGCCCGGATTCCCTCCGGCGCGAGGGTGGCGTCCAAGCTGGTGACCAGATTGCGCACCGCCGCCTTCTGGACGCCGAGAGACGCGGCTCGGTGCCACGGCTTGTCCGCGGCCGCGCTGCCGGTGACCAGCACCCTGGCGCCTTCGGACAGGAAGGGCCGCGCCGCCTGGACCGCGGGCAGCAGCGCCGCGGCGCCGACGGTGAAGTCCTCGATCAAATCGGTGATCGACAAGTGCAGCGGATCGGCCTCCCGGAAGACGCTGGGGTTGAAGTGCAGCACGTCGATGCGACCGTGGCGCTCCCCCACCTCCGCGACAACCCGGCCCACGTCGGCGGGGTCGCGCAGATTCACCCCGGCCCCCTCCGCTGCGAAGCCCTCCGCGCGCAGTGTCTCGGCCAACGGTTCGGCCTCCTCCGGCAATCGGCAAGCCAGCACCGTGGCGAAACCGTCGGCGGCGAACAGGCGGGCGACAGCCAGCCCGAGACCGGGGCCGGCGCCGAGTACGAGCAACACAGGAGCAGTCATGGCTCCCGACCCTAGGCGCGGCGCCAGAACGCGCCGCGCGCCGGGATCATTCGACGACGGCCTTGATCCGGTTCAGCGTCTCGCGCATGCCCTCGACGTTCGTCTTGCGGCGCGCCCGCCCGGCCAGCGACCAGTACAACCGCAGCACGGGATTGCTGTGCAGCTGGAACGACTCGGTGACGTCGGTGCCGCCGTCGACCGGCTCGAACACATAGCGCCACGTGTTGACCGGCATACCCCGGGGACCGAGCACGGTGAAAGCGAACTCGCGTCCGGGTTCGCAGGCGATGACGCGGCACACCGTCGCGTACTTCAGCCCCCACCCGTTGCGGTTGACGTGCCCGCGGAACTTCGCGCCCACCGCGGGGCCGGTGGCGCCGCCGAGCCATTCCGCGGCGTACGTTTCGGGGCTGAACCGCCCCGTGTTCTCGATGTCGCTGACCAGTTCCCAGATCTTCTCGGGCGGGGCGGCCATGCGCACTGTCACGCTGTCGTGCATGCGGCGAACGCTAGCAGGCGGCCGGGCTCCCGATTCCGGCGCGGACCCGGCCGCCAACCGGGCCGTCCAGCCGTCCACGTCCGCCAGCCACTGACCCGGCCGCAGCACCCAGCAGGCGGCGAGCAGATCGTGACCGAAGTGCGCGAGGGCCGCGTGCTCCGGCCAGTACTCGCGGGTCCACTCGGGGTCGTCGGTCGCCGAGTCGATGCCACTGCGGACGACGCCGACCAGCTCGAATTGCAGATGCTGGACCAGCACCCACGCGTAGGCGTCCATCGGTTTGCGACGCAGCCGGTCGAGCAGGCCGGTGGCGGCGGCGCGCACCCTGCGTTCCATCCAGTGGAAGGTGCGCCGATGCCCGTGCGGCGCGACGCCGTACAACGCGAGCACGGCCACGACGACGCCGAGCACCGTCTCGGCCAGCCGATCCCGGATCACGGGTCCGATCGGGCCGTCCGTGGTGGCGACACCGCCCGCGATGAGCGCCACCGGCGTGATGAAGACGACGGCCAGCGCGTAGTTGCGCGGCACGAACAGCTCGATGCAGAACTGCAGCACCGCGATCAGAACGACCAGCGCGTAACCGGTCGGCCCGAGCTGATAGACCACCGCGAACAAACCGAGGCCCGCGATCGTGCCGATGAACCGGTGGATAGCGCGCACCTGCCCGCGCACGCGATCGGGCCCGGTCTGCAAGACGATCAGAGCACTGAGCACCGCCCAATGCGGCCGCTCCAGACCGAGCAGCGCGCTCAGCGCCCCAGCACCGAGGCACCCGGCGGCGACCCGCATCGCGCTGATCGTCGCGTGCGAGGACAACGACAGGGAACGCCGCAGCCGGAAGCCGACGCCGGGACGAGCGAACGAGACCAACGGATCGACCAGCAGATCGTCGGTGTCGTCGTCGGGCGCGTGCCCGGCCAGCTCGCGCCGCGCCGCCTGGAGAGTGGCCAGCAGCTCGGCTTCCCGGGGGTCCGAGGGCAACCCGGCGTCGTAGACCGCGGCCCACGCGTCCGCCATCGCGGCGCCCGCCCGGTGGCGTAGCTCGATCGCGGGCGTTCCCGCCTCCCGCGCCGCGGCATAGATGTCGACGGCGCGGACCGCCGCGTCCACCGCCACGCGTTCGGGCTTGCGGCGATCACGCAGCACTCCGGCCATCGAGACGACGAACGACGCGACGACACCGCAGGCCGCGCACCACAGCAGCGTCACCATCGCGGTCCCGGTCTCGACAGCCTTCATCGACCCCGCGCAGACCAGGGCGAAAAAGAGCGCGCCAGGCGGCCCGAGTCGCAACGCGTCGATGACGAAGACCGCGGCCACCGCGATCGACGACACCACGATCACCATGAGCAGCGAAGACGCGAATCCCGTATCCAGCAGACTGCCGATCAGCGCTCCCACGCCGCTGGCGGCGAGCAGTGCCACACCGGCGGCCAGCACCACCCTGCCGCGGACCCGGAACGGTCGCCCCTCCCCGTAGAGCACGGCGAAAGCGCCGAACATGACGAACACCGCCCCGTCCGGACGACCGAGACCGGTGACGATCGCGGCGGGGACCGCGAACGCCACGGCCGCGCGCGACGCCACGCTCCACCGCCGGCCCGCGGGTTGCAGCGCGAACAACAGCGAGCCGGCCCGGCCCTTCGGTGGCACCGGATCCGGGTATGTCGCGGCCACCTGCTGTCCTCTCTGATCTGGACGAATCCGGTCTGGACGAACTGCCTGGTGCACACATTAGATTCAGGGCATGACCGCCGACGCTCATATTCCCCTACCCACGCGCGTCCACGCCTTCGGCGACGACGCGCTCGGTGCACACGACGCCGTCGCCCTGGCCACGCTGGTGCGCGACGGGGCGGTATCGCCACGCGAACTCGCCGAGGCCGCCGTGGCCCGCGCGCGACAGGTCGAGAAATTGGCGGCGGTCGCCTATCCCAGCTATGCCCGGCCCCTGCTGCCCGCCGAACGGACCGGCGCTTTCTACGGCGTGCCCAGTTTCGTGAAGGACAACACGGACGTGGCGGGCATGCCGACGAACCAGGGCACGGCCGCGTTCCGCGCGCGGCCCGCCCGCGCCCACAGCGGCTACACCCGGCAATTCCTCAGCACCGGTCTCACCGTGCTCGGCAAGAGCGCCATGCCGGAATTCGGGTTCAACGCCAGCAGCGAGTCACCGCACGTCGCGCCCACCCGCAACCCGTGGCATACGGATTACTCGGTGGGCGGCTCGTCGGGCGGGGCGGCCGCGCTGGTGGCGGCGGGCGTCGTCCCCATCGCGCACGGCAACGACGGCGGCGGATCGATCCGGATCCCGGCCGCGTGCGCCGGGCTGGTCGGCTTGAAACCGACGCGGGGACGGCACGTCTGTTCCGGTCTGGCGCGCACGCTTCCGGTCGACATCGTCAGTGAAGGAGTGCTGACCAGGACGGTGCGCGACACGGCGGCGTACGCCGCGGCGGCCGAACGCTATTGGCGCAATCCAGCGCTGCCGCCGATCGGCCGCGTGGACGGTCCCGCGACCCGGCGGATGCGCATCGCGCTCGTGCTCGACAACATCGCGGGGCCGATCGCCGCCGGGCCGACCCGGGATGCCGTCGAAAAAGTCGCCCGCACGCTCGAAGCGAGCGGCCACTCGGTCGAGCAGGTGCCGCTGCCGTTCGACGCCGCGATCGAGAACGCCTTCCTGCACTATTGGGGCCTGCTCGCGGCCGCGATCACCACGACGGGACGGTTGGTCGACCGGCGGTTCGACGCGCGCCGGGTGGACGACCTCACCGCGGGCCTTCGCGCCCTCTTCCTGCGCCGGGCCTTGCACGCCCCGCGCACGCTGTACCGGCTACGGTCGGCCGCCGCCACCTACGAACAGGCACTCGGCCCCTACGACGCCGTGCTGCTGCCCACGCTGGGCCACACCACGCCGGAACTCGGCTATCTCAGCCCGACGGTGCCGTTCGACGAACTCATCGACCGGTTGCGCGCCTACGTCTGCTTCACCCCCATCAACAACATCACGGGAACGCCTGCGATCACGGTCCCAGCGGGGCTGACCGCCGCCGGGCTACCCATCGGAGTCCAGTTCGCCGCCACCCGCGGTAACGAGCGCACGCTGCTGGAGCTGGCCTATCTGGTCGAAGCGGAACAGCCGTTCCCACGCCTCGTGTCTTGACCCTTCCCCTGTCATTTAGGTTAGGCTTACTTTACCTTCAGGGTGGGCGCGGCCGAGGGGCCGGAGAGGACGAGAACATGAGCGGGAACGTCGAGTTGACGGGAGTCCCGGAAACCATGCTATGGACGCTCTACAACCGGGCGTCCGAAGCCCGGCGGGCGGACGGGATTCTGCGCGATCCGGACTGCGTCCGAATCTTCGAAACGCTCGACTACGACTACGCGCGAGCCTTCGGCGCGCCCGACGGCACGCACGCGGTGCGATCGCTGCGGTTCGATCTGGCGCTGCGGCCCTGGCTGGCGGAACATCCCGGCGCGACCGTGGTAGAGCTCGCCTCGGGGCTGGAGACCCAGTTCCAGCGGTGCGACGACGGGCAGGTGCGCTGGGTGTGCGTGGACGTGCCCGAAGGCATCGCGTTGCGCGAACGGTTCCTTCCGCCGAGCGAGCGCTGCCGTCACCTGCCGATCAGCGCGCTGGACACGGCCTGGCTGGACGAGGTGGACGCCGAACGCGGCGTCTTCGTCACGGCACAGGGACTGTTCATGTACTTCGAGCCCGACGAAGTGCGGCGCCTGTGCGTCGCGATCTTCAACCGGCTGCCCGGCGTGGAATTGATGTTCGACATCATCCCGCCGTGGTTGTCCCGCAAGACCGTACGGGGCTTCCGGAAGACGCCGCACTACACCGCTCCGCCCATGCCATGGGGCGTCGAGCGCAGCCGGGTGGCGGCACTGCTGCGCGAGTGGAGCCCACGGGTGACCGAGGTGATCTCGTCCTCCTTCGGCCCTTCCCGCGGCCCGCTCGCGCTGAGTCTTCCTGTGTTCGAACGCCTTCCGGTGCTGCGCGACATCCCGCCCGGCATCGTCCGCGCGCGTGGCGCCCGGTAGGTCAGGGCGCGCCCACATTCACCGCGGACGACGGCCGATCGCGGTGCACCGGGCCGTGGGCGTCGTCGCAGTGATCCTCCAGCACCGGCAGCAGGCGCTGCGCGTCCGCGCCCGCCGCCGAGCCGACGGCGGCCGTGTGGTCCACCTGCAACGTGGTGTGGGTGATGCCGTAGGCGTCGCCGAGCAGACGCTCGATGCGCTGACGCAGCCCGTGGCAGTCCGCGCCCGCCCGTACCAGCACGTGCGCCGAGAGGGCGATGTCACCGGAGGTGATCTGCCAGACGTGCAGGTCGTGGACCTCGTCGACGCCGTCGATGTCCACCAGCCTGCGCCCGAGCGCATCCGGATCGACGCCGGCGGGAGCCGCCTCCAGGAAGATCCGCCCGGACTCGCGCACCAGACCCAGCCCCGCCTTGACCATCAGCGCGACGACGATCAGCGTGGCGATCGCGTCGGCCCTGGTGAAGCCGGTGGTCAGCACGACAAGACCCGCCACGGCGGTCGCGACGAACCCGTACAAGTCGTTGAGCACGTGCTGGAAGGCGCCCTCCACGTTGAGACTGGAACGGTTGGCCTTGCTGATCGCCCAGGTGGCCACGATGTTGACCACGACACCGGCCAACGCGGTCACCAGCACCAGCCCGCCGGTCACCTCGGGCGGCTCGAGCAGGCGGCGCACGGCCTCGTAGGTGAGCCAGCCCGCGAGCACGAGCAACGTGACGCCGTTGGCCTGGGCCGAGAGGATCTCGGCGCGCTTGTAGCCGTAGGTGTACTTGCCGTTGGCGGGGCGGGCCGCCAGCCGGATCGCGATCAGCGCGAGCACAATGGACGCGGCGTCGGTGAGCATGTGCGCCGCGTCGGACAGCAGGGCCAGCGAGTTGGCCAGCACGCCGATCACGACCTCGATCGACATGAAGCCGACGATGAGGGCCAGCGCGATGGTCAGCCACCTGCGGTCGGCCTCACCGGACCACCTGTGCCCGTGCCCGTGCGCGTGACCGTGTTCGTGTCCCATCGACCCAGCCCCTTCCCTCACCAAAACGTATGCGCATATCTGCATCTGTCCGGTCAGCTTAACCGACGCCGCGCGGTGCGCGGTAGCGCAGTCGAGTGAGCTGGATCACGTCACAGGCGTGTTCGGCCGCGCGGGTCAGCCGAGCAGGGCGCGCACTGCGGTGTGCGCCGTCACCGTGGCGATCAGCCCTGCGGACACACTGACGATCACGTTCAGCGCCGCGAAGAGATAGGCACCGCGCTCGGCCAGCCGCACGGTCTCGTAACCGAAGGTGCTGTAGGTGGTCAGCGCTCCGCACAACCCGGTGCCGAGCAGAGCGAACAGCGACGGCGGCAGTGCGGTACCGGCTCCGCCGAGCGCGCCGAGCGCGAGACAACCCAGCAGGTTCACCAGGAAGGTGCCCCACGGGAACAAGCTGTCGCGGCGATCCTGGACCGCACGGTCGATGAGATACCGCAACGGCGCGCCGATCGCACCGCCGGCGAGGACCAGCAGCACGGTCATCGCGCGGCCTCCCCCGCCCGCCGCAGGCGCTCGTATCCCGCCCTGGTGAGCCACATGGCGGCGAGCGTGGCGAGCAGAGCGCAGATCAGCGTGCCCGCCAGATAGCAGGCCGCGACGACGCCGGTGCCCGGCCGCGCCAGCTCGCGAATCTCGTTGGCATAGGTCGAGAAGGTCGTGAATCCGCCCAGTACACCGACGCCCAGGAAGGGACGCAGCAACCGATGGGCAGCCCAGATCTCGGTCACCGCCACCATCAGCACGCCGATCGCGAAGCAACCCGCGACATTCGTCAGAAAGGTCGCCAACGGAAAGTGCCAGGGCCGGGCGGGCACCCATTGGGCGAGACCGTAGCGAGCGAGCGCGCCGAGCGCGCCACCCGCGGCGACGACCACCGACACCGAGCCGTGGGCACGCCAGAAGCCCCGCGGTCGAGTGATGCCGTGCGCGGGACTCGCGGTATCGGCCGGGTCCTCGCTTGTTCCACCTGCCACGCACATCTCTTACCCGGGTGGCCGACGGCGGCACCATCCGGGGGCCGCGACGGCGGGCTCACCGATCGTCGGCCTTTCCCTCGCCGTCGTGCGCGACGAGAACCGAACAGCCGACGTGCCGCGCCGCCTTCTCCGCGGTGCTGCCCATGAAACGGCCCCAGATGCCCGAGTGCCCGCTGCGCCCGAGCACCAGCAGATCGGCATGGTGATCGGCGGCGGCCGTGGCCAGCTCCCGCGCGGCCTGCCCCGCGCGCAGCTCGGCCTGCACGGCGACGCCGCGCCGTTCGGCGGTCTCGGCGGCGGAGGTGAGCCAGCGCAGGCAGGTACGCTCCCCGATCGAGCGATCGTCCTCCATCTCGCCGACCACCGGGCCGTAGTGCGGCAGATACTCCTCGACGGCAACGACCGTGAGCGTGGAGTGATGCACCGCCGCCAAGTCGAGCGCCATCGTCAAGGCGGCCCTGGCGCCTGGCGAGTCGTCGTAGCCCACCACGATCCGCTGGAACACCTCTTCATTGTGATCCTTCGCATTGCCAGGAGCCAGGTTCTGCAACCCTTCGGCAATCAGGCGGTGGCCGTGGCCCCCTCCGCCGCGAGAACTTCGGCGGCGGCACGCTCGCCCGAGCGAATCGCTCCCTCGATGTAGCCGGACCATTCCGTGGCGGTCTCGCTCCCGGCCCAGTGGATCGCGCCGACCGGGTGGCGCAAGGCCGAGCCCAAGGTGGTGAGGACGCCCGGCGGGAAGAATGCGCCGTAGCCGCCGCGAGCGTAGGGATCGTCGGCCCAGACCTTCTCGTGCCACTCGAGCGGTTGACGGGCAGCGGGTCCGAAAGCGCGTACCAGCGAGCCGATGATCATGGCGCGGCGCTCGGCCCCGGGAAGGGCGGCCAGCCGCTGCGCCGCCCGGCCTGGCACGAGCGCGCCGAGGACACCGGGACCGCCGGGGCGGGTCGCGTCGAAGGTCACCGGCACCGGATCGTGCAGGTTCAGTGACTGGCCGGTGAGCAGATCGTCGCGCCAGAACGGCCGCTGGTAGACGGCGAACGCCTTCAGGACCGATCCCATCGGCATCCGCTGGGTCAACTGGTCGCGCGCGGCGGGCAGCGGCGGGTCGTAGGCGATGCGTCCGGCGAGGGCGGGCGGCACCGCCACGATCACGCGCCCGGCATGCACGTCACCAGTGGCGGTTTCCACCAGGACACCGTCGGCCTGCCCGCGAATCGCCGTGACCGGCGCGCCGAAGCGCAACGCGTCGCCCAGTTCCGCGGCCATGGCCAGGGCGGGCCCGTCGGCGCCGTCGACGAGAAGTCGCGTCACCGTCTCGGCGGTGATCCCCGCTTCGACGCCGCCCGCCGACCGGATGGTGGTCAGCAGACCGAGCATCGAAATGCTGCCGACGTCCACGCACAGTTCCTCGCCGATCATCACCTCGGCCAGATTCCGGGCGCGCCGCTCCGGCAGATTCCGGCGCAACCAGGTCGCCGCGGTCATCGCGTCCAGCCGGGCCGCGCCGGGCGTGGTCCACGGGCGCGCGAGGTCGATCCGGGCCGCCATCCGTTCCAGCCGCCACATGGCCTGGGCGAGCACAACCAGGACGACGGTCGGCAGGGGCGGGCGCGCACCGGTGAACCGTCGCCGGACCACTCCCTCGACCAGCAGGTTGGCCCCTTCCGGCGGCGCGTACATCGCGGCGCCGTACTCTTCGGCGAGCGCGGTGAGCCGCGTGTGCGCGCCAGAGATCCACTGTCCGCCGAGGTCGACGGCCCAACCGTCACCGGTCCGCGCGGTCAGCGTTCGGCCACCGGCACGATCGCTCGCTTCCAGGACGACGACATCGCGCCCGGCCGCTCGCAACGTCCGCGCCGCGCACAGTCCGGCGTATCCCGCGCCGACGACCACGACGTCCGCACGGTCCATGGGTGGCCTCCCGTCGCCGCACCGTAACTCGACAACCACTGTCGAGCACGCGTCGCCGATCCGCAACCGATCCCCGCGAGCGGGCTATCGGGTCAAGGTGGCGAGGGCGGCGACGGCGGCGTCTTGCAAGGTCGCGGCCAGCGCGCGCGGCGGCGCGCTGACGCGTCCGCGCACCCATTGCCTGCAATACTCCTGCGCGGGCCCGATACAGATCGCATGGGCCACCGGGTAGCCGTCCTCGCCCACATCCGCGGTCGCGAGCAACTGTCGATACCGGCGCTCCAGCGCACCGAAGAAGACCCGATTGTGCTGCGCCAGTTCGGGCTCCGCGATGTGCGCGACCTCGTCGGGCAGGGTGGCGAACAGGAATCGGGCGAGGTCGCGATGATCCTCCACCCACCCGAGATGGGCCGCGAGCAGCGCGCGGATCGCCTCCTCGGCGCCGAGGTCGCCCGCCTCGAGGCACTGCGATACGGTGCGCTGATAGTCGAGCATGCCGGAGACGTAGACCGCCGCGGCCAATTCGGCTTTCGAACCGAACGCGTGGAACATACTGCCGCTGGACAATCCGAGACGATCGCGCACGCCCGCCACCGTGAACGCCGGATACCCCTTGGCGAGCAGTTGCCGCGTCGCTTCGGCGAGAATGCGCTCGCGGGTGCGCACGGTCGGCTACGCGCCGAACTCGGCGTCGATGCCGGAGCGCACCGCGGCGAGCGCCTGCGCACGCACCCGCAGCTTCGTTCCCGTGTGCGCGGCGATGTCGATGCCGGTCAGCCGGTGCGCTTCGGCCGTCGCGCGGGCGCGCAGGTCGTCCGCGTCGGCGGCGACCACGTCGAGAAAGCCCCGTTCCCTGGCTTCCTCGGGCCCGACCAGTATTCCGGTGTTCGCCGCCCGGTCGAATCCGGGAGCGGTGAGCCGATGCCGCGCCAGTTCCACGCCGTAGTGCGGAATCGTCAGTCCGATCGCGACTTCGTTGAGACCCAGTTTGAAATCCCCGGCGACGCCGAACCGCACGTCGGTGGCCAGCAGCGTGAACGCCCCCTGGGCGATCGCGTGCCCCGGGCACGCCGCCACGACCGGGTACGGGAAGCCCAGCAGCCGGTGCACGAGGTTGCCGCCGGCACGCAGGGTGCGGCGGATGTCGTCGGCGGAACGCGAGAACGTCGCCAGGTCGTAGCCGGCGGAGAACATGCGCGGCCGTCCGGTCAGCAGGACGACGGCGCGGTCCGCCTCGGCCCGGTCCAAGGCGGCGGCGATCGCGCCGATCATGTTCTCGGACATGACGTTCGCTTTGCCGTCGTCCAACGTGATCGTGGCGACGCCGCCGTCGAGCCGGTAGGTGACGAGTTCGGACATGACAACCTCCTTAGAGCGATGCTCTAGAGTATCAGTCTAGAACGGCAGGCAGCTAATCGGGGGCTCGCGGTGTGGCTCCGGCTTCGGACAAGGTGTCGGTGTGGCAACGATCCGAAACGGCGTCCCCGGTTCCGCCGATACAGGACACACACGATGCTGCCGAAATTGCCTGGCGCGTCCGGGCTTCGGACTAGCCTCTGGACAGGCCCAGGTGAAGGAAGCGACATGACCGCAACAACCGTCATCCGTCCGCTGGCGCCGAGCGAGGCGATCTTCGCCAACAGCGAAGTCCTCGTCGGCTATTCGATTCGGATCGCGGGCCGGTTGGATCTCCCCGCCCTGTCGGCGGCGTTCGAAACCGTGGTGCGCTCCCGCCCGATCCTCGCCGCCCGCCTGGAGCCGGACGGGCACGGCGGACACCTCCTGCTCGAAGCCACCGGCGCCGCACCGGAGATGACGGTCGCCGAGGGCGATCCGGAGCGGCTGCTCACCGGGGCCCGGCTGGACCAGCGCAAAGCGGTCGCCTCGCTGTGCGTCGTCCGTGCCGGCGTCACCGCGGGCGTCACTCTGGTGACCCACCACAGCGTCGCGGATGCCTATCATTCGCTGGCCGTGTTCGCCGAGCTCTGGTCCTGCTATACCGATCTCACCCGCGGCCGGCCGGCCGAGCTGGAGCCGCACGGCTTCCCACGATCGGTGGAAGACCTGCTACACGAACGCGGCGTGCGAAAGATCGGCGCACCGGCAGTGCCCCAAGGCCCGATCGGCGTCGCCCGGACCTCCTCCGGCCCGCCGAATCCCGAGTATCTCCTGCCCAGCACCGCGCGTTGCCGGCTGACGCGCGAGCAGACCGCCGCGCTGGTGGAGCTCGGGCACCGGGAGCGCACCACGATCAACGGCTTGGCCTCCGCCGCGATCCTGCTCACCGAGGCCGAGTTGCGCGGGCTCTCGCTGACCGACCTGGCCTACACCTACTCGGTCGACCTGCGCACCCGCGTGACGCCACCGATCGGGATGACGGAAGGCACCAACGTACTCGGCTTCGAGCACTTCGTGCCGGGTCCGCGAACCGGGACGACGCTGGTCGAGCTGGCCCGCGACGTCAGCGACGCGCTGCGCGCCGGAGTGGACACCGGCATGGTGCAGCAGACTCCTCTGCACATTCCCGAGATCGCCGCCAGCCCCGCACCGCGCGCACCGGGGATCGTCCTCGCCACCAACTGGGGACGCGTGCGCAGACCCCGGGTGCCGGACGACCTGCGCGTGACCGATTTCCGCTCGACCATGCTCGGCAAGCCGGACAAGACCGGGCACCGGCTGCAGCAGCCGAGCGGCACCATCATCATCAGCACCTTCGACGATCGGTTGAGCATCGAGATCCACCACCCGCAAGAGACCACCGAGGAACAGCGGGTGCGCGTCCGGCTGCTCACCACCCACCTGTCGCAATTCAGCGCCGCGGGCGCCGCGTGAACCCGGCGATCCGGTCGGCGCCGCCGAGCACCGCCGACCCGCGACGGAAGGCCACCGGCCGGAACGGGCACGACGGCGCGCCCGCGATCGGAGCGCGGATCGTCAAGCGCGGGCCGTGGAGGTGCGAGCCAGGGTCTGCAACGGATCGGTGAGCACCTCGCTGAAAGCCAGTTCCGCGGCCCCGATCAGGGTCGCGTCGCCGCCGAGCGCGCTGGTACGCAACCGGACCCGTTCGCGGACGGCTCGCAGGCCGTTCACCGCCACCCGGCTGCGCACCTGCGCCGCGGACGCCAGATAGATCTCCCGCAGCACGCCACCGAACACCACCATCGATGGATTGAAGATGTTCACCAGATTGGCGACGCCGCAGCCGAGCCAGTCGCCGACCTGGTGCAGAGCGTCCCGTGCGGCCAGATCGCCACGAGCGGCCGCATCGACGATCGCCTCGACCGCCGCCCGTCCCGCGGGTTCGGTCCGGCCCGCCGCCGCGATCAGACCGAGTTCGCCCGTCTCCACTTCCAGGCAGCCCCGGGATCCGCAGGCGCACGGCCGCCCACCGGGATTGACGATCATGTGCCCGACTTCCCCGCCGTAACCGCCTTCCCCGCCGAGCAGTTCACCGTTCACGATGATGCCGCCACCGATGCCCACGTCACCGTGCAGGTAGATCAGGTTCGCCAAGCCATCACCCACACCGCGTTCGCGTTCGGCCAGCGCGCCGAGATTGGCGTTGTTGCCGACCGCCACGCGGAGGCCGAGATCGAGTTCCCGCGTCATCTCGGCGCCGAAGGGGACGTCCACCCAGCCGAGGTTCGGCCCGTACCTGACCACGCCGTCCTCCTCCCTGACCATGCCGCAGAACGCGACGCCCACGCCCACACACACGGCCTCCGCGGCAGCCGCGCGCATCATCTCCCTGGCCATCGCCGCCAGAGCGGCGATCACGTCGCCCGGGCCGAAGTCCGCACCGGAACGGATGGTCTCGGTGCGTTCGAGAACCGATCCGCCCAGCCCGACCCGGGCCGCGGCCAGGCGGTCCGCGCCGACATCAAGCGCGACGACGTAGACCCGCTCCGCCTGCGGCCGCACCACCAGCGACGGCCTCCCCGCCCGCCCGGTCTGGCCGGGCAGTTCTTCGCTCACCAGGCCTGCCGCCGCCAGGTCCGTGGTGAGCGCGAGGATCGTGCTGCGATTCAACCCCATTCGCTCGGCGAGCACGGCGCGTGAGACCGCCCCGTCACGGTGGACGTGCCGCAGCAGCGCGGCGAGGTTGCGCGTGCGGATCTCCTCGGGCGAAGGTGCTGCTCGCATTCACCGGCTTTCGTCGAGGGGCAGGGATTCATCGATGCAGGAGCGCACGCTTACGGGAGATGGCGTCCACTCCGGCGGCCAAGAGCAGCACAAATCCTGTCACAACGAATTTCGTGCCAGCGCTGTAGCCCATCAGCCCCATCCCGTTGTTGATCACCGCGACCACCGCGGCCCCGAGCACCGCGTCCAGCATCCGGCCGCGGCCGCCGAACAGGCTGGTGCCGCCGATGACCGCAGCGCCGACGGCCGTGAGCAGCACATCGCTGCCGCCGGTGTTCGGGTCCACGGAGTTCGCGCGCGACGCCGCGATCAGCCCGCCGACCGCCGCCATCGTCGAGCACAGCACGAAGGCGGTGATCTTCACCCGATCCACCGCGATGCCCGCGCGCCGGGCGGCTTCCGCGTTGCCGCCCACCGCGTAGACGTGCCTGCCGAACGCGGTGCGGTCCAGCACGAAGGTCCACAGCAGCAACAGCGCCACGATGACCGGCACCACGACGGGCATCCCCGCCAGCGAATGCAGCGCCGGATTGCGGCTGCGCTCGCCGTTGAGCACCAGCACCGCCGCGCCCGCGACGATCGCCAGGATCGCCACGCGCACCACGACCACCCCGGCCGTGGTACCGGTGAGCCCGAGCGCGGTTCGCGCGCGCCACTTCCGGTACTGGACGATGGCGAAACCCGCGATCAGCACCGCGTACAGCGCCCAGCCGATCGGCGGCGGCACGTTCTTGTTCGCGATCGCGACGATGGTCTCGTCGCGGATGGCGATATTGCGGCCGTTGTCCATGATCTTCAGCGCGACGCCCTGCAACGCGAGGAACGCCGCCAGCGTCACCACGAACGACGGAATCCCGATCCTCACCACTACCGTGCCGATCACGAGTCCGATCGCCACACCGGTGAGCAACGCGACCAGCACCGCCGCGTACCACGGCCACCCTTTGTCGGTGAGCAGTACGGCGAGCACGGCGGCGCAGACGCCGCTGGTGAACCCGGCCGACAGGTCGATCTCGCCCAGCAGCAGCACGAAGATCAGTCCCATGGCGATCACCGCGATCGCCGCGCCCTGGGTGAACAGATTGGCGAAGTTGGCTTCCGACATGAAAACCGGGCGCGCCGCCCAGAAGACGGCCGAGAGCACGACCAGCGCGAGCACCGAGGGCAAGGCGCCCATGTCGCCGCCACGCACCCGGCGGAGGTAGCCGTGCAGCAGATCGGTCGTCACCGCGCTCACCGGACGGCTCCGCTCGCCTCGAGTCCGAGCGCGCCGCTGCGGCCCGCCGTGATCAATTCGACGACCTGCGCGTGCGTCACGTCGGAGGTCCGCACCTGGGCCGCCATCCGGCCCAGGTACAGCGCGGCGATCCGATCGGACACCGCGAAGACATCGTTCATGTTGTGCGAGATCAGCACCACCGCCAGGCCCTGGTCGGCGAGCCTGCGGACGAGTTCGAGCACCTGCTGGGTCTGCGCCACGCCCAGCGCGGCCGTCGGTTCGTCGAGGATCACGACTTTGCTGTTCCACAGCACGGCTTTCGCGATCGCCACCGTCTGGCGCTGCCCGCCCGACAAGCTCGAAACCTGCTGCCGGACCGACTTGACGGTGCGCACCGACAGGCTCGCCAGTGTCTTCCCGGCCAGTTCCTCCATCGCGTACTCGTCGAGCACGAGACCGCGCCGGCGTTCCCGCCCGAGAAACATGTTCTGGACGATGTCCAGGTTGTCGCACAGCGCGAGGTCCTGGTAGACGATCTCGATGCCGAGCGCCGCCGCGTCGCGCGGGCTGTGCACCTGCACCGGCGCGCCCTCGAACAGGAACTCGCCCGCGTCGATCGGGTGAGTGCCGCCGATACATTTGACCAGCGTGGACTTGCCCGCGCCGTTGTCGCCGACGAGGGCGGTCACCTCGCCGCGACGGGCGCTGAAGGCGACCTCGTGCAGCACTTGGACCGGGCCGAAGCTCTTTCGTATTCCGCGTAATTCGATGACCGGCGGTTCGGGCATGGGGTGGCTCCTCCGAAGGGATGGAGCCCCTTCCGCAATCCCCTCATCGAACCGCGGAAGGGGCGTGCGACATCAGATCCCGTTGTCCGCGCAGAGTTTCGCGAACTCGCCCGTGCACAGCTCGGCCTTGGTGACGTAGCCGTCGGCCACCACATCCTTGACGTCACGCGGGTAGATCGGTTCGGGCTCGAGCAGCACCGACGGCACGTCGGCGCCGGACTCCGGGTCGCGCACCGTTCCGTTGGTCGTGCCTTGCTCTCCCCGCAGCAGGGCGACCGCGAGTTTCGCGGTCGCCTCGGCCTCCTTCTGAATCGCCTTGTAGACGGTCATGCACTGGTCACCGGCCAGCACGTTCTGCAGTCCCTGTACCGTGGCGTCCTGCCCGCTGACCGGCACCTGACCGTTGAGCTTCTGCTTCTTCAGCACCGCGATCGCGGCATTGGCCAGTCCGTCGTTGGCCGCGACGACGCCGCCGATGTCCGGCCGGCCGGTGAGCATCTGCTCGAAAATGGTGCCCGCCTTCGTGTTGTCCCACTCCGGGACGGCCTGATCCGGCCCCTTGACGTACTCGCCCGCCTCGAATCGGGGCTTCAGCACATCGTCGTAGCCGGTCTTCAGCAGGGTGGCGTTGTTGTCGGTCGGCCCGCCGTTCAGGTACGCGACCACCGGCCGCACCGCCTTGCGGTCGGTGAGGCACTGCGCGACGCCCGCGCCGAGCAAGCTGCCGACTTTCACGTTGTCGAAGGAGATGTAGTACTGGGCGCCGCCGCCGAGGGTGAGCCGGTCGTAATCGATCACGGTGACGCCCTGCGATTTCGCCTTCTGGATCACCGCTTTGCCGGTGCCACTGTCCAGGTTGGTCATCACCAGGACCGCGGCGCCGTTGGTGATCATCTGGTCGGCGATGGTCTGGAAGGCGTTCTTGTCCCCCTGGGCGTTCTGGATATCGGCCTCGACACCCGCGGCCGCGAACGCCTGCTGCAAGTACTTGCGATCGGCGGTCTCCCAGCGGGCGGAGGTCTTGCTGTCGGGAAGTATCACGCCGATTCGCGCATTGCCACCGGAGTCCGCCGGATCGTCGCCGCAGGCGGTGAGCGTGGCGGCCAGAAGCGCGCACGACAATGCCGCCGCGCTGAAGATGCCCTGACGCATGAGTGGGCCTTTCATCACCGGCCGGGAGAACTGTGCCCGGCTGGTCGGAGTGGACGAATGTTGTTCCCAGCAACATATTCGACTGTGACGCAGCGCACAACAGCGGATTTGTTGTTGCGAATAACAATCTCGATACGCGTGTGCTCGCTCAGGTGGAACTCGTTCCGCGCCAATGCGTTCGGTTCGCCGAAGGCGTCGTGAACAGGCGTGTCGGCCCAGCGGCCGGCGTCGTGCGCGCGGGGGTTGCGGCTGGGGCGCGCGTCGCGCCGGGCATCGAGCGCGCGGGCACGCGGCGTCCGCGCGGAACAGACCACCCAGGATCGGGCGCATGACAAGCCTCCGGCACAGTACCCTTGGCGGTGAATCATGGCGCGGTAGCGACAGACTGGGATCCGGGAGGGGAACAGTGGACACGCTCAAGCTCGACCCGGCGGCGGTGGCCGCCTACACCGCGATAGCGGACGCGGTGTCCAGACAATTGGCGTCGGCGGCGACCGTCGCGTCCGGCGCGGTGGACCCGGACCGGCTGGCCGCCGACCTCGGGCTCGTCGGCGCGGAATTCGCGGCCCGTTTCTCCGCGGCCGTCTCCGAACACGCGCAGGCACTCTCGACCGCGGGCCAGCTGGTCGGCGCCTACGGCCAGGTCCTGCGCGGCTACAGCGAGGAGGCGCAGGGTGTGGACGCCGCGACGGCGGCCGCGATCACCCGATCAGGGGAGGAACTGGCATGAGAAGCCTGATGGGACTGCGGAAACGGGCGCACACCGCTCAGCCCGCCGCCGAGACCCCCCGGCCGCTGAGCACCGAACCGGGTGTCGACCCGCCGATCATCGCAGCGCTGGTCAAGCCGCTGCTTACGCTGCGCTCCTCGCTCGGCACCGGTGTCGGCGTCCCGAGCGCGGCGGCGACCGGCGCGCTCTCGGCCGCCTCGACACAGGTGGCCGACACCGAAGGACCGCACCGCGAAGGGCTGCACGCGCTGGAGTCGACCTGGACCTCCCGCGCCGCCGACAGCGCGGTGCCCGCGATGCGCACGACGCAGACCCAGATCGGCGACATCTCCGATCGCGGGCCCGCGTATCTGTCCGTCCTCTCCGACGCGCACGCCACCTCCGGGCGGGCGGCCCGGCAGGTCGACCAGATCATCGCCGACTTCCGGCGGGACGCACGCGAGATACTCGGCAACGCGACCTCGGCGCCGGAGACCGACGCCGTCATCGCCCGCGCCACCCAGGCGCTGCGCGACGCGCTCACCACGGTGACGGCCGCGCGTACCGAAATGGACGACCACACCAGGAGACTCGACGCGATGGGGCCGCTCACGGTCACCACTCCGTCCGGCGTGAGCCAAGGCCAAGCCGCCTACCCCGGTGGCACTGGACAGGTCGTGCCCGGCACCACGACGCCCGGCACGACGACGCCCGCCACCACGCAGCCCATGGACCCGGCCATGGCCGCGCAGCTGCAATTGCAGCAACAGCTCATCTCGGCGGGTGTGGAGCTGGGCACCACGGCCATCAACGCGGGCGTCGACATCGGTACACACATCATCGACAAGATCGCCGAAGTGGGCATCCACAGCATCGACACCGTCGCAGCCGCCGCCGACAAGGCGATCCCGGAACTGATCAACCCGGGTTCCACCACCAACTCCGGCGCGAACGGCGACGACTCGAAGAACTCCTCGAAGTTGTTCGATTTCGGCGGGTCCCAGGAGCACAAATCGCCGACCGGTCCCGGATCGGTGATTCCGCCCGGCAATTCCAGCCCCGCCGCGCGTGCGGACCTGCCGAGGCCGGAGAGCAGGCCCGCGCCCGCGGTCGCGCCGCCTGCCGACTCCGCGCCGCCCGCGCCCGCGGCCCGCCCGGATCATCCCGGTCACCCCGGCACGACCGGCGGTATGGTGCTGCCGCCCGCCCCGCCGCCCGGCGGCAACGACCACGAGCACAAGCCGCGCGACGGACAGCTCGGTGTGACCATCCCATCCGCTGTGACAGCGGTCGTACCGGTGCTGGGCGAATTCGACGATGACACCCCCTGACCGGGAGCAACCCGGTCAGGGCGCAGGCCAGGCCAATCCGTTCGACACGGGTCTGCCGATGCTGCGCATTCCCGCGAGCAAACCGTCGAAGCGCCGCCGTTCCCCCGGCCGTCGCAAGCAGATCCGCCGCCGCGAGCCCGCACCGGGGGCCGCGGAGCAGCCGAGCCCGCCGCAGCGGCCGAGTCCCCGGCCGCGCCTGGGCGAGTGGGAGCAGTGGCTGGACCCCGCGCCCCCGGCCCGTCGACCGCCGCAACCGGCGGCCGTGCAGCAGCGGCGCGTGCCCGCTGAACCGGAGCCGGCCAGGACGGAGGACGGCCACGTCAAGGCGCCCGGCATCGTCAACCGGTCCGGCATCCATCCAGGCACGCCGGTGCGTCATCCGCGGCGCACGGATCAACAGCGCGGCAATCGCTCGCTGACCGCGTTGATCGTGCTCGCCATCGTGGTCGCCACGGTGTCGATCGGCGTGGCCATGATCTACGGTTCCGAGACGAAGTCCCGCGAGGTGGCGGCGACCACGCCGCCGCGTGCGGCCGGAACCGCGCCGACCGCTTCGGCGTCCACCTCACGGCTCGAGCCGCCGTGGGCCATCGCGACGCCGGGTTGCGAGCAGAAGCGCACCGCCGACGTCATCTCCGGGACCGATCCCGGCGGCACCGGCAACGGCCCCGACGCCATCTTCGCTTTCGAATACGCCTATTACGCCGAACGGTCCGGGTACCGGGCACGCGCGGTGGTCGCGCCGGACGCGGCGGTGTCGTCCGCCGATCAGATCCAGCGCGGTATCAACCAGGTCCCGGTCGGCACTCGGTACTGCGTGCAGATCTCCCGGGCCGGGGACGGTCCCGACGGCCAAGCGCGGTGGGAAGTCAAGTTGACGCAGCAGTTCCCGGACGAAGAACCGAACACCTTCACCCAGTTCATCACGACCCGGACCGGCACGGATCAAACGCTGATCACCGCGATCACAGCGGGCTGATTCGCACGGATTCGAACCGGAACATGCCGTCAGCGCATGGTTTCCCGCTCCGCGCGCCGAGCCTATCTGCGAACAACTCTATTCACAGAGCGCGGTGGTGCTTTAGATTCGTCTGGGAGAGTTCGTATTTCGATACGACCGCAGAGGGAAAGGCCCCATCATTGCGTCGACTGATCCGAATAGCCCTCGCCATCGCGACCGTCATCGCGGGCCTCACCGCGCCGTTGCTGTCCGTACCCCCGGCCCAGGCAGCGCCGACGGTGCGCTGGGAGACCCGGGTCAGCGACCGGATTCTCGACATCGGAGTCTCCTCACCGCACCTCGAGGGTCCGGACTGGTCGGTCAAGGTGGTCCGGCTGCTGCTCCCGCACGGCTGGTCCAAGGACGCCACCCGCACGTGGCCGACCGTCTGGGTGCTGCACGGCGGCTTCGACGACCACAAGTCCTGGACCGACAAGGGCGATCTCGAGGCGCTCACCGCAAACCGGGACGCGATCTTCGTGCTGCCGGAGACCAGCTGGTGCAGCGCCTATTCGGATTGGTACAACGACGGGCGCGGCGGCCCGCCCGCCTGGGAGAGCTACCTCCTGGACGACGTGCGCACCCTGCTGGAAACCGGCTATCGCGCCAACACCACACGCGCCATCGCGGGTAACTCCATGGGCGGACTCGGCGCCATGAAGTTCGCCGCAGCACATCGAGGCTGGTTCAACGCCGCCGCGTCCTTCAGTGGCAACGTCGATCCGCTCCACGAGTCCGGCGCTCCGGGCGAGCCCGACAAGCCCGGCCGGGGCTGCGCCGCCGACTGGGAACGGGTGTGGGGCGACTACACCGTGAACCGCGACGTCTGGGTCGCGAACAACCCGTACAGCCGGGCCGCCGACCTCATCGGCATCCCGCTGTTCGTCTCCTACGGCAAGGCCGACCCTGTGGAAGCGGCCGCTTACGAACAGAACTTCCGCTTCGTGGACCGGCTGCGACAACTCGGGGCGCAGGTGGACGAACGCTATGCGCCCGCCCAAGGCCACAATTGGGACGCCTGGAAGATCCAGATGCGGAACGCTCTGCCCATGCTGCTGTCTTCGGTGGGTGCGGCCTGACCCGCCGGGTCGTGGCGGCCAGTGGCAATCGCGCGGAGACCGCGGCGCATGCTCGGGCTCAGTGCGGCGTCAGCTTGACGACCGGAATGACGCGGTCCGTCTTCTCCTGGTACTCGGCGAAGCCGGGCATGACCTCCACCATCGCGGCGTAGAGGCGATCGCGTTCCGGTCCCTCGGTGATCGGAGTCGCCGTCGCCCGGAGGGTTTCGGTGCCGATCTCGAGCGTGACCTCCGGATCGGCGCTCACGTTGTGGAACCAGTCGGGGTTGGTGGGAGCCCCTGCCTTGGACGCGACGACCACGATGTCGTCGCCGTCGCGGATGAACGCGAGCGGAGTGGTGCGCCGACGACCGGACCTCGCGCCGGTGCTGGTGAGCAGCAGCAGTTCACGGCCGGCGAAGGGGCCGCCGACCTTGCCCTGATTGGCGCGGAATTCCTCGATGATCTGGGTGTTCCAGTCGCCTGCCATGGCTTGTTCTCCTGGAGAGTCGGATGCGCCGGTCGGGCGCGAGCCTACCCAGACCTGGGTACCGGGGCCGAACTAACGTCCACCCAACAGCGGAGGGAGGCACGATGGCGGGGTGCGGGTGCTTGTTGTCGAGGACGAAAGATTGCTGGCCGACGCGATCGCCGACGGCTTGCGCAGACATGCGATGGCGGTGGACGTGGTGTACGACGGCGCCGCGGCACTGGAACGTGCGGGCGTCAACGACTACGACGTACTGGTGCTCGACCGTGATCTGCCCGGGGTATCCGGTGACGCGGTGTGCGCCACGCTCGTCGAGTCCGGCGGCACCGCCCGAATACTGATGCTGACGGCCGCGAGCGCCGTCGCCGAGCGGGTAGCGGGTCTGGGGCTGGGCGCGGACGACTATCTGACCAAGCCGTTCGCGTTCGCCGAGCTGGTCGCCCGGATCCAGGCGCTCGGGCGTCGTGCGCGCAGCGCCGCTCCCCCGGTGCTGGAACGCTCCGGTATCCGGCTCGACCCGCACCGGTTCACCGTGACCAGGGATGGCGAGCCGGTCGCTCTGTCCCGCAAGGAGTTCGCGGTGCTGGCCGAACTGCTGCGCGCGGACGGCGGCGTGGTCTCGGCCGAGCAATTGCTGGAGAAGGCGTGGGACGAGCACATCGACCCGTTCACCGGCGTGGTGCGGTACACGATCATGAACGTGCGCCGCAAGCTGGGCGACCCGATGGTGATCGAGACCGAGCCCGGCGTCGGATATCGGCTCCGATGAGCAGGCACACGATCCGGCTGCGGCTCACGCTGCTGTACGCGACGGCGTTCTTCGTGGCCGGTGCGGTGCTCATCGCGTTGACCTACTTCTACCTGAACCAGTCGCTGGAGCGGCGGCCCGGGGGCGGCGCGCATCAGGTGGTGCGTGAGCATCTCGTCGAACGGGCGGAGCGGAACCGTGCTCCGATCTCCACGGAGCTGTTTCGGGCGTTGACCGAGCAGGCCGAACGCAATCGGCGGGAGACGTTGCGCGCCATGCTGATCTGGTCGCTGGTCTCCCTTGGCGCAGTCGGCGTCGCGGCGGGCGGGTTCGGCTGGTTGCTGGCCGGACGTGCCCTGCATCCCTTGCAGCGGATCACCGCGACCGCACGGCGGGTCGCCGACACGAGCTTGCACGAGCGCATCGCCCTGGACGGCCCGCAGGACGAGATCAAAGACCTGGCCGACACGTTCGACGCGATGCTCGAGCGCCTGGACCGGGCGTTCGACGGACAGCGCCGGTTCGTCGCGAACGCCTCCCACGAGCTGCGCACCCCGCTGACGATCAACCGGACGCTGATCGAGGTGGCGTTGGAGGACCCCGGCGTCCCGGAGTCCACCCGCAGGCTCGGCGCCACGCTGCTCGAGGTCAACCACCGCCACGAACGGCTCATCGACGGCCTGCTGGTACTGGCTACCACCGAGCAGCGGCTGACCGAGCACCGTCGCGCCGATCTCGCCGATCTCGCCGCCATCGCCGCCGACGCGCCCGGGGCACGCGCCGGACGGCCCGGGGCCGAGATCACCGCCGACCTTCACCCGGCGCCGGTGACCGGGGATCCGATCCTCCTGGAACGCCTGGTGCACAACCTGCTCGACAACGCCGTGCGCTATAACGTGCCCGAACACGGATGGGTCGCGATCACGTCCCGGACGATCGCCGACCGGGCCGTGCTCACCGTGGCGAACAGCGGCCCGCCCGTCCCGCCTTTCGAGGTCGACGGTCTGTTCGAGCCGTTCCGCAGACTCGCGGCCACCGAGCGCTTGGCCGATTCCGAGGCCCGCGGCGCCGGGCTCGGTTTGTCGATCGTGCGGTCGGTCGCGCGAGCCCACGGCGGCACGGTGCACGCGGTAGCCCGCCCGGACGGCGGTCTCGCCGTGACCATCGACCTTCCTCGCGCTGCGGTATAGCGCGGCCGGTCAGGCCACGTGCTCAGTAGTTGTGGCAGGTGTCGGCGAGGACGCGCATCTTGTCGCGGTGCTCCTGAGCTCGCGGCGAGTCGCGGTGCTCCTCGAACCTGTTCTTCACTTCCGGATGCTTGTCCAGGAACTCTTCGGCGCGCTGCTTGCGCTGGTCGACCGGGAGGCCGAGGAATTCATGGAGCTTCGCCTTGCGGTCGGGGTGCGCGTCCAGCCGCGCGGCGAGGTCGGGGAACTGGGCATGAACGGCGGCGTCGATCTGCGCGAAGCTGCACGTCGTCTCGAGCAGTCCGCCCAGATGCGGCTGGGCGGAGGCGGTCGCCGGAACCAGCAGCGCACCGGCGGCGACCAGGCCGCCGATGGCCAGGGTGGCGCGAAGGAGGAGCGTCATGTCGGATAACCCTTTCGGTGGGGACGTCCGGGCCACAGCGACGTGACCCGGCGTTCAGTCCACCAGGAAGGGTGTTTGGGCGGCGCTAGGTGTACTGCAGCTAGGCCAACGCGGGTCCTCCGCGCCCGCCGCCGGGCTACCGTGGATGACGCTGTTCGTCCGTCGATCACCTCTGCTGGAGGCGTTTTGCGCACCCTCGCCCGCGTACTGCTCGTCCTGACGGCCCTCGTCTGCGCGACAGCGTCGATACCGCCAGCCGCGCTCGGTGCGCCGCGAGCCGTGCACCTCGACGCCGTGACCGCGCGAAAGCTCGATGAACTGCTGTCGTTGCGCGCGACGGCGCCCGCATCGGCGACCAAAGCGGAGCTGATCGAGCTGCTGTCGCGCCCGTTCCTCGGCACGCCATACGGCGCGAACATGCTCGTCGGATCGGCGACCGAACCAGAACAGCTGGTCATCGATTTCCGCCGGGTGGACTGCTTCACCTACCTCGACTATGTCGAGGCCATGAGCCGATCAACCGACCGGGACCAGTTCACGGCCAACCTGATCGAAACCCGTTATGCCGGGGGTCGCGTCGATTTCCGGCAGCGCAAGCACTTCTTCAGCGATTGGGCGCACACCACCGGAGTCGCGGCCACCGACATCACCGCGACGTTGAGCGCCGCGGCGGTGAGCGTGACCAAGCACCTCAACGCGAAGGCCGACGGCGGGAATTATCTGCCCGGACTTCCCGTCGTCGATCGCACCGTCACCTACGTTCCCAGCGCCGCCGTCGACCAGGACGTCGTGAGCAAGCTTCGCACCGGCGACTACATCGGCGCCTACGCCGACCGAGCGGGCCTGGACGTCACCCATGTCGGCATCTTCGTCATGACCGCCGAAGGCCCCGTCTTCCGCAACGCTTCCTCGCTCGCCGGTAACGACAAAGTGGTGGACTCGCCCTTCCTCGAATACGTCCGGTCGACCCCGGGCATAGTGGTCCTCCGGGCCCGGTAACCGCCTACCACTGGCCCAGAGCTAGGAAACGGACGCTGCTTGCCGTACCGCCGATTTCGGCGTCGCGGTGAGTGTCTTGTCCAGGTCCGTGCGCAGGGTGGTGGCCGAGTCGAGCAAGTAGTTCTGCCGCACCTTCCACGGATGACGATCTCCTTGCCGGGGGAAGTCGCCGATGGAGCGCTGGATGTAGCCGGAGGCCAGATCCAGCAGCGGGTGCTCCCCGAGCTCGCCGCGCGGTTCGGGCACCACGGCGGCGTAGCCCTTGCGATCCATGTGATTGAGCACCTTGCAGATCAGGCGGGAGGTGAGATCGGCGCGCAACGTCCAGGACGCATTGGTGTACCCGATGCACACGGCGAAATTGGGCACGCCGGTGAGCATGGTCCCCTGCCAGACGAATTGCTCGGACAGATCGACCCGTACACCGTCGACGCTGGGCGCGATACCGCCGAACGCGAGCAGCTGCAACCCGGTCGCGGTGATCACGACATCCGCTTCCAGCACCCGGCCGGACTTCAAGCGGATACCCTCCGGCACGAACGCGTCGATGTGATCGGTGACGACCTCGGCCTTACCTTTGCGCATCGCCTTGAAGAAGTCCGCGTCCGGGACCGCGCACAGCCGCTGGTCCCAGGGGTTGTAGCTGGGCGTGAAGTGCTCGGCGACGACCTTGTCGTCCTTCAGGATTCGCGTGGTGAGGCCGGTGAGCAACTTGCGCGCCGCTTCCGGACGGCGACGGCAGTACTGGTAGAAGCCGATACCGAACAGGATGTTCTTCGTGCGGATCACGCGATGCGCCAGCCGTGCTGGCAGCAGTTCGCGAATCTTGTCGGCGACTTTGTCGCGGCCGGGTACAGCGCTGATCCACGTCGGCGAGCGTTGCAGCATCGTCACCAGTTCCGCCTGCTCCGCCATGGCGGGCACCAGCGTGACGGCGGTCGCGCCGCTGCCGATCACGACGACGCGCTTGCCGCGGTAGTCGAAGTCCTCGGGCCAGAACTGCGGGTGCGCCACTCGGCCGGTGAACGTGGAGATGCCGGGGAACTCCGGCGCGTAGGGCTGCTCGTAGTCGTAGTACCCGGCACAGGCGTAGAGGAAGCCGCAGGTCAGCGTGCGCGTCTCGGTGGCGCCGGATGCGTCGCGGTGTTCGAGGGTCAACGTCCAGTGGGCGGCGCCGCTGTCCCAGTCGGCGGCGACCACCTTGGTGCGATAGCGGATGTGCCGGTCGATGCCGTGTTCCGTGGCGGTCTCGGTGATGTAGCGCAGGATCGACGGACCGTCCGCGATCGACTTGGCGTCTCGCCACGGCTTGAACGGGTAGCCCAGGGTGAACATGTCGGAGTCCGATCGAATGCCCGGGTAGCGGAACAGATCCCAGGTGCCGCCGAGTGTGTCCCTTGCCTCCAGGACGGCGTAGGTCTTGCCCCGGCACTCGGTCTGCAGCCGGTAGGCCGCGCCGATACCGGACAGTCCGGCGCCGACGATCACGACATCGAGGTGTTCCGGTGCTACGGCGGTCTCGGTCATCTCTCCAGTGTGCGAGCCGAGCGTGCCGCATTCTTGACTTCGCGCGACAACTATTTGATCCTGGACGACATGTCGGTGATCCGATCGGCGGGCCTGCGCGGTTTCCGCGCGACCGTGGCCGAGCTGGGCGGGGACGCCGAAGCGCTGGCCAGGGCGTGCGGCCTGCCGGTGGCCGCGCTGGACACCGACGATCTGCTGGTGCCCGACGAGCGGGTCGCGGCCGTGCTGGAACTGGCCGCGCACCGGTTGCGCTGCCCTGACCTCGGCTTGCGGATCTCCCACCGGCAGGACCTGGACATGCTCGGTCCGCTCGCCTTGGCCATCCGGAATTCGCCGTCCCTGGCCGACGTGCTCGAATGCTCGGCGCGGTATCTGTTCCTGCACGCGCGGTCGCTCAGTCTGACGCTGGAACCGGACCCCTACGGTGAGCGCGGCGTGATCGCGCTGCGCTACGGCGTGCGACCGGAACTCCCGGCGCCGGTCCAGGGCACCGACCTCGGGCTGGCGTTCGTCCATCGCACCATCCAGCGCCTGGTGGACGACCGCTATGGCCTGCGCTCGGTCGAGTTGCCCTATCGGCCGCAGGCCCCGATCGCCGCGTACGAGAAATTGTTCGGCGCGCCGGTGCGCATGGAACGGCCGTTCGCGGCGCTACGGGTGCCGAGTGGCCTGGCCACCCGCCCGCTGACCGGCGGCGACGAGAACTTGCACCGGCTGGCCATGGCGTTCCTCGCCGAGCAGTCCGGCGACGCGGACGCGGCGATCGGCCCGCAGGTGCGCGCCGCCGTCAGGCAGCTGCTCGGCACGTCCGCGCCCGAGATAGGCGCTGTGGCCCGGCTGCTTACCGTGCATCCGCGCACCTTGCAACGACGGCTCGCCGCCGAGGGAACATCGTTCGCCGCGATCCTGGACGAGGTCCGCCGCGACGCGGCGCGCCGGTATCTGACCACCACGGATATGCCGATGAGTCAGATCGCCTCACTGATCGGGTTCGCCGAGCAGGCCACGTTCACCCGGTGTGCCCGAAGATGGTGGGGCACAACGCCTACCGCCCTGCGACGCGCGGGAGCCCAGGCGCACAACACTTTCGGGTGACAGGTCGCCAACGATCCGGCGTCCGATTCGCCCGTTTCGATAACGGTTGACCCCGAAAACCATCGGTCCGTTCCCTCCTCGCTGCCGCGTCTCTACCGTCGAAAGCGGGGTAGGTGCGCAGCGGAAGGGGGATGCCATGAACGCCGACACCTGGCACGCACGTGTCGCGGACGCCCTGACCCGACTTCCCGGCTTCACGTCGCAGCAGCGCGCGTTCCTCGCCGACGCGCTGGCGCAGCCCGGACGTCACCTGCTCGTACACCGCGATCCCGCCCACCTGCCCGCCGACCACGCCCATGCGCTGCTGGTCTGCGGCACCGGCCTGTTCGCGCTGCGGTTCAGCGAGGACGTGCCGGACCAACTCGGAGATCTGTGCCGCGATGTCGAAGCCCGGTTCGGCAGACTCCAGTTCGGGCGCGAGCGGGTCGTCGCCCACGATGCGCTGGTCGTCCTGCTGGCGCCGAGCGGGAGCCGTCCGCGCGAGGACGGCCGGTTCGCCGTCGCCGGACCGGGCGAGCTCGATCGGGTGATCCGGGCACGGCACCGGCACCTGCGGCCCACCCGGGTGCTCGCCATCGCGAACACGATCGCCCATCAGTCCGCCCGCGACTATGACTTGCTGGAAGTCGAGGAGGCCGCCCAGCAACCCGATCTCGCTCTGCTGGAGCGGTCGGACGTGCTCGCGCCGCAGCGGGACGCGGCGCTGGGCATGCCGTTTCAGCACTGGATGACCTTCCTGGACCCCGAACAGGACGTGCTGGTCTCGCGCACGTACACCGGACCGGCCCGGCTGGCCGGTCCGGCGGGCACCGGCAAGACGGTCGTGGCCCTGCACCGTATGGCCAGGCAAGCCAAGCGATCCACCGGGCGGCAGCTCTACACCACCTTCGTCAAGACGCTCGCGAACTGCCAAGAGACCTACTTCCGACGGCTCGCCCCTGGCACCGAGGGGCGTGTCCGGTTCATCGGATTGCATGCCTGGGCATTGGATTTCCTCGGGCAGCGAATCGCGGCGCCGAAGCTCGATCCGCGCGGAGCCGACGCGGTATTCGGCCAGGTCTGGGCGCACGCGCGAGCCGACTTCGAGGACATCGAGCCGCACGAGAGCTACTGGCGAGAGGAGATCGACCGCGTCATCAAAGGGCGGGAGATCGACGATCTCGACGTCTATCAGCGCACGGAGCGGCACGGGCGCAACGGCGTTCGTCTCGGCGACGACCGCCGCGCCGACGTGTGGCACAAACTGTATGTGCCGTATGTGAGCGAGATGCGCAAGCGCGGCATCTCCGACTACAGCGACGTGATCGCCGTCGCGCTGGCGGAGATTCGCAACGAACCGCTCGCCGAACCCTATGACGCGGTCGTCGTCGACGAGGTGCAGGACATGACGCTGGCCGGGCTGCGGCTGGCCCACGCCATCGCGGGGGGCAACGGATCGAGTCCGCTGCTGCTGCTCGGCGACGGACAGCAACAGGTGTACGCGGGCGGCTGGCGCATGGCCGACGCGGGCATCGACCTGCGCGGCCGCGGCGAGATCCTGCGGGTCAACTACCGCAATCGCCGCCGGATCTGGGAGAACGCCGCCGGCATCGACGCGGTGAACGCCCTCGGCGATTTCGACGACGCGCCCGGTGTGCTGCTGCGCGACGCCGACGTCACCCTGCCCGACGGCCTGGTGCACATCTGGCGTGGACCGGATCAATATCTGGAGGCCGCGCTCGTGAGCGGAATCCGCGGTTGCGGCAAACCGCTGTCGGACATCGCCGTGCTCACCAGGACACGCCAGGAGGCCGGGCGGCTCGCCGGGGCGCTCGACGCCGTCGGCATCGCGACCCTGCCTCTCGAGGACTACGACGGATCTCTCCACGCGGCGGTGAAAGTCGGCACGATTCATCGCGCGAAAGGGCTCGACTTCGCCGCCGTCTTCCATCCGACCTGGTCGGGCGGCACCGGCGCGAGCGGCGAACGGGCCGAACTCGCCGAGCGGCAGAAACTCGTGGCGATCACCAGGGCGCGCGACTACGCGTGGATCGGCATCCGAGACGACCGTTCGGGACCCGACCGAACCCGGTGATTCCCCCGCCGGTCACAGATTCCTGCCGGGCTCGGACGGCGACGGGGGCTTCGTTCACCCCAGGACGGGAGCGAATCCGAACGCGGTGACCAAGTCCGGATCGCCGAATGCCGTGATCCGGATGATCGAGTCCTTCGTCGTGGTGAGCACCGCGACGCCGAAAGCCCGGTAGACGCAGTCGGTTTCCCGGTGGTACGCCACCGCGGCGAGTTGCCCGTTGGCCGCGGCGGGGAACAGCAGCCACTCGCCGGGCGTGCCGAGAACCTGCCCGGCCAGGTAGGCGACACACATCCGCTTGCCGGCGAACCAGGTGCCCGACGGCGGCATCTCCAGGACGGCGTCGCGGTGCAGCAGGCGTTCGATGGCCGCGGCGTCGGCGCGGCGGAAGGCGCTCATGTACTCCTCGAGCAGGGCGCGTTGCGCGGGTTCACTCGGCGGCACCGCCTGCTCGGCGGCCGAGGACACCTCCGTGAGCCGGGCACGGGCGCGCTGCAACGTACTCTTCACCGCCGCGGTGCTGGTGTCGAGCGAAGCGGCGACCTCGGCCGCGGGCAGACCGAGGACGTCGCGCAGCAGCAGCACCGCGCGCTGCCTTCCGTTCAGGTGTTGCAGGCAGGCGATGAGCGCCAGGCGCAGGCTGTCGCGGGCCACGGCGACACCGGCCGGATCGGCCGACTCCGGTGTCACCATGGCGTCCGGGACGGGCTGCAACCACTGGACGTCCGCGGCGGCGGCAACGGGCGGTGCCGACGGGTCCGCGCCGGGACCGCCGAGACCCGACGGCAACACGCGCCGCCCCTGATGTCGCAGCGCGGTCAGGCACACGTTCGTGGCGATCCGGTACAGCCAGGTTCGTACCGAGGAGCGGCCCTCGAAGGCGTCGTAGGAGCGCCAAGCCCGCAGATAGGTTTCCTGCACCAGGTCTTCGGCGTCGTGGATCGAGCCCAGCATCCGATAGCAGTACGCGAGCAATTCCCGGCGATACGGCTGGGTACGGCGGGTGAATTCGGTGTCGGGCAGCGCGCTGGTCGAGGTCATCCGCAGGTCCTTTCCCGGTTCACGGAACGTGAGCCGTCGCAGATATGACCGAGCGGAACGCCGAAAAGAATCGCTCTTCCGATTCCTTCCCCGGGCGGAGCGAGTCCGCATTACGGGGATCACCGTGATGCCCGTACCGACCGAGGAGACTTCCGATGCAACTCGACGAGACCGTGCGCACCCTGATCGACGGCCCCCACGCCGCCGTCCTGGCCACCGCCAACGCGGACGGCCGTCCGCAGTCCTCGGTGATCTTCGTCGACCACGACGGCGACACCCTGCTGTTCAGCACGATCGCCGGACGGCTGAAGACCCGCAATATGACGCGCGATCCGCGGGTGAGCCTGCTGGTGCTCAGCCGCGCCGACGGCCGGTACGTGGAGGTGCGCGGCCGGGTGGAGATCACCGACGACCCGGACAAAACGCTGCTGACCGCGATGTACGCCAAGTACATGGGTGGCGCGACTCCCCCACCGGAACCCGAGGCGCGGCGGCTGATCGTGCGCGTCTACCCGGAGCGGGTCTACGTCTTCCCGCCCGCTTGAATCGCCACTGGGAAGCCGCGATTCGGCCGCTAGACTCCTCCCCGGGATCGACTGGGAAGGGGCCGCATGGACGCGGTTGTCAAGGAGGTCGCCGAGGAGGGCAAGCGGCTGATCGACCGAGCCTGGCTCGGTGAACTCAGCCGCGACCAGGCGGTGCACATGTTCGTCCAGGTCGGCGACGGTATGGTGCGGTACGAGACGGCGCTGACCATCATCGACGACGGCGTGCAACGGCTGTCCGCCAACGCCAGGCGACTACGGATCCTGCGCTGGTGCGCGCTGCTGGAGTTCCCCCTCTTCGGCGCGTTCGCGGTCCTCGCGGTGCTGCTCGGGGACTACTTCACCGCCGGGGTGTCGGTGCTGTTCCTGCTGATCCTGCAGATGATCCACCGCACGGTGCTGCCGCATCCACTGGCGGTTCCCCGCCGCACGCCGGGCGCGGGCGGCGCACCTGACCCGCCCTGATCGCATCCGGCCGGTCGCGGTCGTGATTAGGGTGCGTTTCATGGATCGCGAGACCAGCGCCTCCGGCGCCCATCCGCACGAACCGCACGGCAACGGCTGGGCCGCCAAGCTCAACTGGCTGCGGGCGGGCGTGCTCGGCGCCAACGACGGCATCGTGTCCACGGCGGGGCTGGTCGTTGGTGTCGCCGCCGCCACGACCGCCACGTCGGCCTTGGTCACCGCGGGTATCGCGGGGCTTTCGGCAGGCGCTATCTCGATGGCGGTGGGCGAGTACGTGTCGGTCAGCACCCAGCGCGATTCGGAGCGGGCGCTGCTGGCGAAAGAACGCAGGGAGCTGCGCGAGGAGCCGGACTACGAGCTGGCCGAGCTCATCGGCATCTACCAGGCCAAGGGGCTCACGCCGGAGACGGCGCGCAAGGTCGCCGAAGAACTCACCGCGCACGACGCGTTCACCGCGCACGCGGAGGCCGAGCTCGGCCTCGACCCCGCCGCGCTGACCAACCCGTGGCAGGCCGCGTTCTCCTCGGCGGTGGCCTTCACCCTGGGCGCGTTGCTGCCGTTGCTCGCCATCCTGCTCCCGCCGGTGACCGCGCGCGTTCCGGTGACCTTCGCCGCCGTGCTCGTGGCGCTCGCGCTCACCGGGTCGGTCAGCGCCCGGCTGGGGGGAAGCCCGCGCGGCCGGGCGGTGGTCCGGGTGGTGCTCGGCGGTGCGCTGGCCATGGCCGTCACCTACGGCATCGGACAGCTCGCCGACGTCGCCGGGATCTGAGTGGCGCCGCGTCGGCGTCCCGGAGCACGCCGGTGCCGGGCGGAGGCCGTCGGCCTTCGCCCGGCACGCGGGTCGATCGGTGGGCGTCAGCGCTTGAACGCGTGGCGCAGTTTGTCCGCGGCGCGCTTGACGTTGCCGCGGGCCTGCTCCCGCCGCCCCTCGGCCTCCAGCCGGTAGTTACCGGTCGCCCTGCCGAGGAATTTCTTCATGCTGCCCCTGGTCGCTTGCACTTGGTGCGCGAGACGATCTTCGAACTTCATGACGAATTCCTTAGTAATACCAGCGGCGGCCGCCCACCGGACGACCCACCGAGCCGGCCACCAGCAGCACGAGCCCGATGATCAGGACGATGATGCCCGCCGTGGTCAGCAGCGGAATGCCGAGCAGCCAGCCCAGGACCAGGAGGATGAGGCCGAGAATAATCATTGTCGTATTCCTTTTCTCTTGATTATTTCGCAGTCACGGGTTTGGAGGTCGACACCGTCGCGCCGCGGTCGGTCCTGGCGGTGCCAGGACGGGGGGCGCGCAGCCACCGTCGCCAGGCCGGCTCCTGGGCAGCTCCCTGCGCCGGGGCAGGAGTGCCCGACGCCAGATCACGCCGCACCGCCGCCATCTCGCGACGAGACTGCGCCAGTTCCCGGCGTGCGACTACGCCGCGGCGGGTCACCCGCCAAGCGCCGGACAGGACCAGCGCTAGTCCGAACATCCCGATCGCACCCAGAGCGACCCCGTAACCGAACAGCGCTCCGGTGGAACCGTGGAAGTGATAGTCGAATACCGCGAAATCGCTCGTCAGTTGCTGAGCGGGGCCGGTGTTGCCGACTACTGCGGCGACTCCGATAATCACGGCCGCGATCAAGGCGACGAGCCCGATGATGATGATCATGGCAATCCCTGTTGCGTCGAGTCGTTTGACAACACCGCTATTCCCGGGGTACCGGCGGTCAAACACGACGAAAAGGGAAGTTTGAGCGGGCCGAATCGGTCAATGCGAAATGCATGACGTACACAGTTACTCTGCACAACGTTACTCGGGAGTCCGCGTCGGCGATCGAATCCGCGCTGCGCGGCGTCAACGGCATTGATTCCGTCGACATCGACGTCCCCACCGAGCGCGCGCTCGTGAACACGACGACGCTCACCTACGGCGAGGTCCTCGACGCGATCCGGCAGACCGGAGCATCCGCCACCTGATCGGATCGTCCCGCGCGTCGCACGACGACGGCGCCGTGCCGGTCTCCGAGCCGGCGTCCTGCGGATACCCACGCCGCCCGTCCGGGATGACGGGCGTACTCGACTCCGAATCGGCCCGAAACCCGTGGTCAACGCTCGACCGGCTGCGCACCGAGAGTGCGCACTCGCCGAGTTGTCGTCGGGGCGCCGGGTCGGCGGTATCGGGACCTGGCCGATCGAACCTGTGATGATGCGCTCGTTCCGGCCGAACGGCCGACGAGCCCGCTGCCCCAGGCGATCTGGGTCGCGAGCGGCATCCCCGCCGCGCTCGGCGAACTCGCCGGGCGGAGACCGCGCGGAGACTGCGACGCCCAGCTAAGGCGTGCGCGCTCCCTCGGGGCGACGCACTTGGCGCACCGCACCCGCTCGATCACGCCCGCGCCAGGTGGGTAGATCCGGCACTCGCCATGGGCGAGCGAAAAGCCGCACGGCGCAGCGGCTCCCGCGTTGGGCGCGACCCCGCCGTCAGGTCTCGATGAGATGGGGCGAGCGACGATGATCGCCCCACCTGCTGCCGCACAAGGCGCCGCGCCTTTCGTGGTCACCTTGCGGTACCACCACATCGGCATGCGCAGGCGGAGCACCGACGAGTATGATCTACGCCACATGCCCTGTCAACTACAGGAGACACGCTGATATGGGGGAGGGCTTACACCCGTTCACGCGGGCTCTCAATACGCTCATCGACGGAATGCATCCGCCTGCGGGCGAAGAGGGCCGGGGGCAGCAGATCACCCACCGAGCGCTGGCCGAGGACATCCATCGCGCCACCGGGACGCGCCTGTCCGCCAACTACCTTTGGAAGTTGCGCACAGGTCAGGCCGTGAACCCCTCCTACGAGACGCTGGAGGTGTTTCGCGGTTACTTCGGGCTCGACAGCCTGGACCCGTTCACCGATCCGAAGCTGGCGGCCGCGCGCAGCAGCGAACTGGCGTTGATCGACGCGCTCAAGGGAAACGCCGAGCAAGAGGCGCTCGAGCTGGTGCTGCGCGACGGCTTGCGACAGGGTACGGTCCGCGCCGAGTCGGTGCTGGCGATGGTGGATGTCCTGCGCCGCATCGAGAACGAACACCGCGAGTGAGCGTCGCCGATCGCGGCGACTGCCGGACCCACCGGCGGAGTCTGCCGCCGACCGATGCCGAGACGCCTCGAGTTCGGCCCGAGTTGTCAACGCCGACCTGCGTGTCGGCCCGGCTGCGCAAGGTTGCCTTCCAGTTGTCTTCCGCGCGAACAGTTCTCGCGACGCGGGTCTCGCGGGCCCAGATCAGTACGGCCGAATCGACGTCCGCGCCCGCCGGATCGGCACCACCGTCCACCAGGTGACGCAGCGCCACACCCATTCCAGCGGACCGTATTCGAACAGCCGCAACCACAGGGCACTGACCGCCGCCTGCACCACGACGATGGCAGCCGCCAAACCGAGAACCGTCGCGTAGTCGGCGGAACCGGACAAGCCCAGCGGCGGTGCGGCGAGCAGGATCAGGGCGGTGGCGCCGACGTAGTTGGTCAAGGCCATGCGTCCCAGCGGCCGCAGCACTTCCGCCAGCACCTGTCCCGGCTCGATCCGCAGCAACAGCAGCAACCCCGTGAGATACGCCAGCGCGCCGAGCAGACCCGCCACAGCGATGGCCGGTGTGGACCAGAGTTCGAGATACGGCGTGCGGTACTCCCACCTGCCCGCCACTATCGCCGCGGGCAGGGCGAGCGCGAAGACCACGCCGATCTGCCAACCCCGCTCGTCGAGAGTGTCCACGACTCCGGCGCGTGCGGTGGCGAGGCCGAGCAGGAACAACCCTGGCACCAGCGCCAGGCCGCCACCGAGAGCCAGCGCGACGCCGAAGGTGCCGAGCAGGCCCGCCAGCAGCACCACCCAGTTCGGCAGCGCCGAGGCGGGCAGCAGGACCACCAACCCGGCCAGCGCGTACGGCAGCAACGCCTCGCCCGGCTGGAATTGCTGATGCACCAGGCCGATGACCCCGAGCGCGAGCAAGCGGCGGATCAGGACCGAGCGCGGACGTTCGCCGCGCTCCGCCGCCCTGTCCAGCAGCAAGGCGAAGCCGATCCCGAACAGGAACGAGAAGATCGGGAAGAACCGCCCCTCGAACACCACCGACAGCGCATGCCGGACCGGGATCACCACGCCCGACTCGTCCGTCTCCACCATCCCGGTGATCTGCCAGATGTTTACCACCAGGATCCCGCACAGCGCGAAGCCACGGACCGCGTCCAATTCCTCGATGCGTAGCGGACCCGCGTCGTTGTGCATGCACTTCACGGTATCGAGCGGCGACCGCGGACCCGGGATCTCGCGCGAGATGTCGCACACATTGATTAACGCACTAACTAATAGTGCGTTAAGTTGGCCGGGGCACGAAGGAGAACCGATGGAGACCCAGATCGACGATCCACTGCGCTTGGACCGCCAGGTGTGTTTCGCCCTCGCGGTGGCCAACCGTGCGGTGCTGGCGGTCTACCGGCCGTTACTGGAGCCGCTCGGCCTCACCCACCCGCAGTATCTGGTGATGCTCGCGTTGTGGGGCGAGGCGCCGATGTCGGTCAAGGCGATCGCCGAGGCCGTCCAGCTCGACTCCCCCACGCTGTCCCCGCTGCTCAAGCGCCTGGAAGCCGCCGGGCTGATCAGCCGCGAGCGCGACAGCCGGGACGAGCGCAACCTGGTGGTGAATCTGACCCCGGCCGGGGCCGCCTTGCGCGCGAAGGCCGAGCGGATACCGCCCGCCGTCGTGCGACGCCTCGGCGTGACCTCGGCCGACCTCGAGGAGCTGCGCGAAGTCCTCACCCGGGTGAACGAGGCGGCCCGCCGGTCGGTCCTCGCTCAGCCCGGCGCCCCGTCCCCCGACCGAGGAGCCCAGGCATGACCGCACCACAGCGACGCCCCGGTCCCATCCAGTGGATCGGCTATGCCTTCGGACGCCGCCTGCCCGATTCGATGCGCGAATGGGTCCGCGACGACTTGACCGGCAGATTCGCCACCGCCCGGCACGTCCTGCGCGGGATGGTGCCGTTCACCCCACTGTTCGCGGCGTTCCTGCTGTTCCCCGGCGAGTTGTGGTTGCGGGGCGCCATGGTCCTGCTCGCGCTGCTGCTCGCCCTGTTCTACACGGTCGCGTTCATGCCGATGAACCGTGCGCACCGGCTCGCGAAGCACGGATTGCCCGCCGACTTGGAGAACCCGCGGCGAGCCAGGCGCCGGGCGCTGGAACGCGCGCGCTACGCGGCCCGGCATCCGCACTGACCAGCGCGCTCCGCCGCGCGCGGGCGGTCGAAACAATGTCGTCCCCCTCGGGGCGGTCGCGGCTGTTCCCTGGCAGCCCGCCCCCCAGCGGACCGGTTCGACAATCCGCTAGGGACTGGCAGCGAGGCCGACGAACGCCGCGAACACGGCCAGATGGACGCCACCTTGCAGGAGCGTCGCCCGTCCCGGAACGACCGTCAGCCCGCCCACCACGACGGTCAGCGCCAACAGGACCATCTGAGTCGCACCGAGACCGAGCACCAGAGGACCGTCCAGCCAGATGCTGGCCACGGCGATCGCCGGGATGGTCAGGCCGATGCTCGCCATGGCCGAACCCAGCGCGAGATTGAGGCCGATCTGCACCTGGTCGCGGCGCGCCGCCCGGATCGCGGCCAGCGTCTCGGGCAGCAGCACGAGTAACGCGATCACCACGCCGACCGCCGATTGCGGCAGCCCCGCCGCCGCCACCGCCGACTCCACTGCGGGCGAGACCACCTTCGCCAGCCCGACCACACAGATCAGGGCGACCACCAGCAGAGCCAGCGCACTCAGCGCGTTGCGCGCGCTGGGCGACTCGACGGGCTCGTCGGCGTCGGAGACGACGCCGTCCGCCTCTACCGGGAGGAAGTCGTCCGGATGACGCACCGTCTGCACCATCACGAACAAGCCGTACAGCGCGAGCGAGGCCACCGCGGCGAAAGCCAGCTGGGCGGGCGAGAACTCCGGACCGGGCTTGCTCGTGGTGAACGTGGGCAGCACCAGGCTGAGCGTGGCCAGCGTCGCCACGGTGGCCAGCGCCGCTCCGGTGCCTTCCGCGTTGAACACGGCCACCCGCCGCCGGAGGGCTCCCACCAGCAGGCACAGCCCGAAGATGCCGTTGCAGGTGATCATCACGGCGGCGAAGACCGTGTCGCGGGCCAGGCTCGCGGTCTTGTCACCGCCCTGGCTCATCAGCGTGAGGATGAGCGCCACCTCGATCACGGTCACCGCGATCGCGAGGACCAGCGAGCCGAACGGTTCACCGACCCGCAGCGCGACCACCTCGGCGTGGTGCACCGCGGAGAGCACCGCCCCCGTCAGCGCCACCGCCACGACCGTCACCGCCACACCGGGCAGACTCCGACCCCAGGTGGCCGCCAAGGCGAGAACGGCCAGCAGCGGGACGAGCACGGTCCAGCGGGCGAGCAGCACACGGATCATGCCCACTATCGTCCCAGCAAATCATCCGCATCCTGGTCAGGTGACCGATCTCCCTCGCACCGGGCGCGGGACCGCTCGTCCACATGGGTGCGCACGGTGTGCGGATCGGTGCCGGCCGACCGCACCGCCGCACTGTCGGCGCGCGGCGACGCCGACCCGGCGAGCACGCGCCGAGCGGTCGGGCGAATTGTCATGCCCGACAGCGTCGTTCTGTGCGGTAAGACACTGATCACCTGTCCGGCAATATTCCTCGGCACCCGAGTTCAACCACGCACCACCAGCACTTTCTCGGCAGTTCGGCGCGCCGGGCTGCTCTGGGTATCACGCGGCCACCGATCTTTCCCTAAGACCGGGTCCGGTGTGAAATCATCGCTGGACCAGCGTTTTCGAGGACACCGCCGTGGAAGCCGACCGTCCACGCAGCGGCGCGTTCGATCGCGGCGGGCACCGAGTCGATGTCGTTATCGAAGAACATCCGGCGAGGAATCGACCACGCACCCGTCGATAGGTGAGAATTTGGCGGTGCGCACCCAGTTCACTGCCGAGCTCATCGCGTTGACCAATGATCTGACGCTGATGTGCACGCTCGCCCACGACGCCGTCGAGCGGGTCACCGACGCGCTCGTCGGCGCCGACCTCACCGCCACCTACGAGGTCTTCGCGCTCGATGAGCAGTTGCAGAAGATGTACGGCGCGTGCGAGGCACGCACCGTGGTTTTGCTGGCGTTGCAGGCACCGGTGGCGCGTGACCTACGGCACGTGGTGACCGCGATCCAGATCGCCGGTGAACTGTCGCGCATCGGCTGGCTCGTCAGCCGGGTCGCCGACAAGGTGTACCAGAGTCATCCGGGATATGTGGCGCGGCAACCCATCCTGGACATTCTCGCCGCGATGGGCCGGCTGGCGGCCGAGCGCACGGCGTTGGCCGGACAGGCGGTCGCCGGTCACCAACCGCTGTCGGAGGAGACGCCCGCCGCGCGCCCCATGGAAACCCTGCACCAGCAACTCGATTCCGCGCTGCGCGATCCGGTGTCCCAGCCGTCCACCGACGTCGCGATGATATCGCGCTGCTGGGCCATCACCTGGAACGCTGCGCCGACCACACCGCACGCATTGATCGGCTGATCCGTTTCCTCGCCACCGGCGTTCCTCCGACCGCCCAGCCCACCGACGAGGAGTGAGCGGCGGCCTACAGTAGAACGGTGCGGTTCGACCCCACGGCGGGGGTGCTGATCTCGGACGGCGGTCTGGCCACCGAGTTGCAGGAGCGCGGCCACGACCTGTCCGGCGGACTGTGGTCGGCCCGGCTGCTCGTGGACGACCCTGCCGCGATCGAGGCCGTGCACGCGGCCTATTTCCGCGCGGGCGCCGACATCGCGACCGCCGCCACCTATCAAGCATCGTTCGAGGGTTTCGCCGCGCGCGGACTCGACCGGGCGGATTCGGTGCGGCTGTGGCGCCGCGGGGTGGCGCTGGCCCGCGCGGCGCGTGACGCCTGCGCCGACGACCGCCGCCGGTGGGTCGCGGCCTCGATCGGCCCGTTCGGCGCCGCGCGCGCGGACGGGTCGGAGTATCGCGGGCGCTACGGGTGCACCGTGGCCGAACTGCGGGCGTGGCACCGCCCGCGCATGGAGGCGCTCGCGGAAGCGGGCGCCGATGTACTGTCCCTCGAGACCGTGCCCGACATTGATGAAGCCGAAGCGCTGGTGGAATTGGCCGACGACATCGGGATGCCCGCGTGGCTCAGCTACACCGTCGACGGTCCGCGCACGCGCGCGGGCCAGCCCCTCGCCGATGCCTTCGCGGTGGCCGCGGCGTCGGACTCGATCGTCGCGGTCGGCGTCAATTGCTGCGCGCCCGCCGATGTCGCCACCGCGGTCGAACTGGCAGCGGGCACCGGCAAACCCGTGATCGTCTATCCGAACAGCGGAGAAGGCTGGGACCCCGCCCGCCGTACGTGGACCGGCCCCGCGCGCTTCACTCCGGCGCGTGCTCATGAGTGGGTCGCACGGGGAGCCACCATCATCGGCGGATGCTGCCGTGTCGGCCCGGCGCACATCGCGAGCCTCGCAGCGGAACTCCGGCGAACGCCCCGCCCCGAACGCGCGCGCACCGATCCGCCCTCGACCACTCGGAGGTGAGTTACCCGCGCCGGTCCTCGAACGTGCGGGCTCCGCCTGCACTCGTTTCGACACACGATCCCGGCCCCTGTGACCGGTACGCGAGTGAGCATCGTCACCTTCCGTCGGCTTCCGGGTGCGGCCCGCCACCTCCGGCAACCTTCGAGAACATCCGTACTCATGCAGTAGTTGATGGCCGAATCTGAAGATCGGCTGAGAAATCTTCCGAACCATTGGAACGAACTTGCCAATCCACACCCCGCATATCTACTGTCTCGATACGTAGAATCGAGCGTGATCGAGCGGAGCAACAGCGTGCCGACGCCAAACCAGAGGAATCACTCCTGGTCACCGGCACCGGGCGGATCTCGATCACCCCTGATCATCACGAGTGAGTCCGGAGCAGGCGCGGCTCGACACCTCGGGACCTCCCCCTCATCAGCCCCGTGGTGTCGTCCCAGTGCGGTTTTCGGAGTGGACAACCATCCGCACAACCGCGCGGCTCCATAGGTCTTCTCGTGATAAACCGCCCCCGAATCGGCGCCGGCACGGCGATTCGGGGGCGGGCCCACTCTTGCTGTGCCGAATGTCATACGCGCCAATAGGTTGCGCGAACCCTCCCACTGGATACTTTGACGCCGGTTACAGTTTCAAGAGGGTTCGGCGTTAGGAAGTGCGATGAAGTCCACAGCGCAGCGGCTGGCTCTGATCGGCGTCATAGTCGCGGCTTCCGTCGGACTCATCTCCTGCTCACCCGTCCGCCCCGGCGACTCGGCAGCCGTCGAATGCGGCTCAGGCGGCCGGGCCTGCGCCGACGCGCCCGCCCCGATTCCCGGTCGCGACGCCATCGCCCTCCTGAACTCCCTGCGGGTCGCCGAGCGCGCGCCTAAAACCGGTTACAGCCGGGACGAATTCGGCCCGCCCTGGTCCGACAACGTCTCGGTGCCCGGCGGCAACAACGGCTGCGACACCCGCAACAACATCCTGCAACGCGACATGACCGACGTGACCTTCAAGTCGGGCAAGTGCATCGTCTCGACCGGAACGCTCGCCGACCCGTACACGGGCAAGACCATCAATTTCAAGCGTGGCACGAAGTCCTCCGACGACGTGCAGATCGATCACGTCATCGCGCTGTCGGACGCGTGGCAGAAAGGCGCGCAGCAGCTTTCCGCCGAACGCCGTCGCGACCTGGCCAACGATCCGCTGAACCTGCAAGCCGTCGACGGCCCGACCAACCAGTCCAAGAGCGACTCCGACGCCGCCGAGTGGCTGCCGCCGGTCAAGGGCTATCACTGCGCCTACGTGACCAGGCAGATCCAGGTCAAAGCGGCCTACCAGCTCTGGGTGACCCCGGCCGAGAAAGACGCCATGGCGCGGGTGCTGACCGCCTGCCCCTGAGCCGCACGGGAACTCGATTCCACCTTCGGTTCGTCACTGGATGCCGATGTACTGGTGATCCCATCGGATGCGACCGTCCTCGCCGAGCGCGATGACGTCGTATCCGCCGCCGAGAACACCACCGTCGGCCTTGGTCACCATGTGCCAGGTGAGTCCGATCAGGTTCACCGACAGGCGCACAGCCGGGCCCTTCGACACGAACACGTGCTCGCCCGGGGCGACGAATTCCTCGTACGCGCGGTCGACGCGTCGATCCAGCGCCTCGTAGCCCCGGATCTCCACGGTCGGGACAGGAAAGGACAAGGCGGCCAGCGCCTCCCGCATCCCCTGCGGCGGATCCACCAGCACTTGCGCTCCGTCCTCTGACCACAGCCGCCGGATCAGCTCGCGCCGCGCCGCCGCGCCGGGCTCGTTCCACAGCGCGACGTACCGGTCGGCGAAGCGTGCGAGTTCCTGCTCATCGAGTTGCTTGCTCATACGGCAGAGTCTCGCCGCCGTCCGGCGGGTATGCGATTCCCCGCAGGGTATGGCGAGCGAGCGCGCAGCACTCGATACTGCTGCAATGACGACGGCGACCGAGTCCACCGGGTTCGCCCGGCAGCTCAGGCATTGGCGGACGCTGCGCCGGGTCAGCCAGCTAGATCTCGCGATCCGCGCCGACACCACACAGCGACATCTGAGCTTCCTGGAGCAAGGCCGCTCCCGCCCCGGCCGCACCATGGTGGTGCGGCTGGCCGAATCACTGGATCTGTCGCTGCGCGAGCGCAACGGATTGCTGCTCGCCGCGGGGTACGCGCCGATCTTCCCCGAATCGGACCTGGGCAACGCCGAGTTGACACCGGTGCTGGAAGCGGTGCGAGCCATCCTGGACGGACATCTGCCCTACCCCGCGCTCGTCGTGCGCCCCTACGGCATCCTGCTCGCCGCCAACGCCGCCTTCGACGTGCTGACCGAGGGCGCCGCCCCGTGGCTGCTGGAACCGCCGGTCAACGTGCTGCGGCTCGCGCTGCATCCGGACGGGTTGGCCGGCCGCGTGCGCAACCTGCCGGAGTGGGGAAGACACGTCACCGAGGCGCTGCGCAACCGGATGGCCCGCAGCCCCAATCCGGCCTTGGACGAACTGGTCGCGGAGCTGGAAACGTATGTGCCGCAGGCCGTTCCCGGGCCGGACCATGTCGGTTTCGCGGTGCCGCTGCGCCTGCGCTGCGCCGAAGGCGAGATGCGCCTGATCACCACGCTCACCTCGTTCGCCACCGCCGTCGACGTCACGCTCGCCGAGCTGCAACTGGAGGCTTTCCTGCCCGGCGACGAACGGACGGCGCGCATCCTGCGCGATCGCGCGGCACGACGTTGAACGGGGACTCGGTCACCAATCCCGCGCCGCCGCGAGCAGTCGCTGCTGCACCAACTCGACGTGCGGGCGGGCCGCGCGGCCGGGACGCCGCACCAGGAATGCCGTGTTGATCGGCGGATCGTCCGGTTCCAGCAGAGCCACCAGCGCGCCGGAATCCAGTTGGGCGGCGCACAGATAGCGTGGCAGCACGCTGATCCCCGCGCCCGCCGCGACCGTCGAAGCGACCGCGCGCAGGTCGGAGACGACGACCGCGGCCTCGGCGGTGAGCCGTATCCCGAAGACGTGCCGCCAGTACCGCCGCAGGATCGGCAGATCCGGGGCGTAGCTGACCAGCGGGACATCGGCAGGCACGACCGCTCCCCCGGCCCGCGAGAGCGTGCCGCCGAGCCGCGCGGCGATCGGCGGCGCGGCGACGAGCACGAATTCCTCGTCGCACAGCGGTTCGGCGACCACCGTCCGGCCTCGGGGCCGAACGGTCGACACCACCAGGTCGAAGTTCCCCGCGCGCAGCCCACCCAGCAGATCGTTGGACAAGCCGGCGGTAACCACCAGCCGCACACCCCGCTCGACCAGCGGGGCGAGTGCCGGCAGCGCGTGAATCGCGAGGAATTCGGCGGGGCCGGCCAGCCGGACGGGGGGCTGGGGCGCCGGCTCGGCGCGGCGAGCCGGATTCGCCACGGTGTCGAGCGCGTCCAGTGGCGCGGCGATGCGCGCCGCCAGTTCGGTCGCCGCCGCGGTCGGCGACACGCCACGCGGCAGCCGCTCGAACAGTCGCGCTCCGAGCCGCTTCTCCAGTGCCTGCAATTGGCCGGTTACCGTCGGTTGTGACAACCCGACCAGCCGCGCACCCGCCGTGATCGATCCGGCTCGGTGGACGGCCAGGAACGTACGCAGTTGATTGAGATCGACACTCCCATCGGATTGTCTATCGTTCACCGTGTGAGTGTATTTCTCCACCGATGTCGAGGACGGGGCGCCGACCTCCGTGGGCGGGCGATCCCACCAGCCGGTCCGGCGGGATCGCCCGGCACACCTCAGACCGCGGTGAGCTCGCGATCGGCCGGAGCTTCCCAGTCGATCCGATAACGCTGCTCAGGTCCCATGGTCTTCTCCGGTTTCATCACGGTCTTGGCCATGATCGGCATGAGCAGCTGCATGATCTTGCGCCCCACCGGCCCCGGCGTCTTGCTGTGATTGATCTTCGCCGCGCGAGCCGCGATACCTTCCACCCGGCCGCGCCGCAAGCGTTCGTAGAGCGCGAACGCTTCCCCGGCGGGCAGATCACGCAGGCAGCGGGCCAGCTGCACGGCACTCTCGATCGCCAGCGACGCGCCCTGGCCGGAACTGTTGGACGGGGCGTGCACCGCATCGCCCACCAGCACCATCCGTCCGCGATGCCAGTGCGGCACCGGCGGCATGATGTGCAGCGCGCCGACGACCTCGAGCTGGTCCTCGCCGGTGCGACGGGCCAGCTCGCCGCCGGGAGTGTCGTCGCGGTAGGTTTCGCGCAGGATCCGCAACCACTGCGCTTTCGGCACAGCCCGCGCCGCGGTGAGCGACAGGTACTCCTTGTGTGGCAGGTTCGCTCCCCACGCCACCCGCCCGTCGCCTGTCCGCCAGTAGAGGTAGTACGCCCGCTTCCCGTAGGCGAAAGTCATCGTGTCGGGCGCGAGGTCGGCGTCGCACTCGGTGATCGCGCCGAAACCCAGCATGCCGGTGTAGTCGGGCCCCGGCGCGGCCGGGTCGATCAGCGTGCGCACCGTCGAGCGGATACCGTCCGCGCCGATCAGCACGTCCGCGGTGGCCGTGCTGCCGTCGGCGAACCGGGCGGTGATGCCCGACTCGTCCTCGCGCACATCCACCAGGCGTTTGCCGTACTCGAACGGGACGCCCGCCGCGATCGCGTGCCGGTGCAGCGCCTGGTGCAGTTCGCTGCGATCGACCAATTGCAGTGGTGGCGCGTCGGAGAGCCCGGGCAGCGCGAGCACCTTGGCTCCCACCGCCATGCTCAGCTTCGACACCGGCTGCGCGATCGCACGGACGGGGTCGCCCGCTCCGATGATGTCGAGGGCGGCGATGCCGTTCGGCGCCAGCGCGAGTCCGCTGCCGATGCCGTAGGACGGGCCGGGATAGGCCTCGTAGACGCGGGCGTCGATGCCCGCTTTGCGCAGGGCCGTCGCGACGACGGGGCCCGCGATGCCGCCACCGATCACCAGCGCGGTACGTGTTGTGGACATGGGTGTCTCCAGAATTCGTGCGATACGGGATTCGTTCCCGGACCGACCCGCGCGACACCCACCCGGTTATCCTGTGGTTGCCAGCCTTGTAGCCGGGTGCGCGTTCGCGGGCGCGGTTCGAGACTGTTCGATCGGCCCGGCGGTGGTGTTGCCGCACCTCGCCGGGTCCGATTTGTTCGGGCTACTGCTCGTTGTTCGGGCTACTGCTCGTTGTTCGGGCTACTGCTCGTTGTTCGGCTACTGCTCGGCCATCCCCCTCTCCACCAGCTCGGCCACCTCGGACGGCGGCATGCCACGGTCGTGCCACGCGTTCCACTGGCGAAGTCCGGGGAAAGTGCCCTCGGCCAGCTCGTTGCGCAACGAACGGGTCCACGCCGCTTCGGCTTCCAGCATCGCAAGCCCGAACTCGGACTCGATGATGAACAGGCGCGGCAGCGTGCCCGCCAGATCGCCGAGTTCACCGCGCAGTCGCTCGATCGCTCGCTCCAGCGCCGCGAGGCGGGTGCCGAGCAGATCGGTCACTTCGGCGGGTGGGAGCACCGCGAGAATGGACAGGCCCGCGACGAACCGATGATGTTCCGGCTCCGGAGTCGACAGCAGTTCCCTGGTCCAATCGGCCATCTCGGCGCGGCCCGCGTCGGTGATCCGGTAGATCACCCGCTCCGGCCGCGCGCCCGCTCGTTCACTGCCGACCACTTCGAGGAAACCGACCTTCGCCATGTTCTGCACGACCGTGTAGAGCGAACCCCACTTGATCGCCATGTCCTGGTCCTTGCCCCGCTCGCGCAAGGTTTGCGCGATCTCGTACCGGTGCATCGGGCGCTCGATGATCACCGACAGCACCGCGAGCGCCAGCAGGTTGTCCACCTTGCGCTTCTTCATCGCGGCACCTCCTTACTCGTTCACGAATATACGTGTACGAGTATGTGGGCCGCAACCACTCAGGCGGGCACGGTCTCCTGCTCGCGCGCTTGGTCTTCCAGCAATTTCGTCGCGATGTTCGTCAGCGCCTGGTCCAGCAGCGCGCGGTCGACGGGATCGGCTTCGTTCCAGTCGTCGAGCCTGCTGTCGAGCCAGCGCCGCCAAGCCGCTCTGATCCGATTCGATCTCGGCCGCGCCGGAGTCGGTCAGCCGCAGCCGCTCCCCCTCACGCGCCAGATATCCCTCCGCGCCGACCTGGTCGTAGATCGGCTCGATGACCTCGTCGGGCAGCCGGTGCGCCCGCGCGATCGCGGCCAGCGTCGCGTCCCCGGTCACCCGGTCACGCAGATACACCTGCCCCAGCGCCCATGCCTCTCCGCGCGTGAGGTTGCTGTCCGCGTCGGCGAGGATGCGCGGGCCGATGGGGTCCTCCGCGCCCGGCCCGCGCATCGTGCCCGCGATCGCCCGCTCCAACTGCACCAACCGATCGGGTGAGTCGGGTACCGAGAATCCTTCGCCGACGTCGCCCGCGCCCGCTCGCGCGCTGTCGCGCAGCGGCACCTCCGGCAGGAACCACGCGATGACGAATCCGGCCAGCGCGACCGGAACGACCCAGAAGAACACGTGACCGATCGAGGTCGCGTACGCGTCGATGATGGGGGCCGACTGCTCGGCGGGCAATGCGCGCAGCGACTGCGGGTCCGCGGCGACCTCCGGCGGCACCACGCGCGCGCGGGCGAGGGCGGCGGCGAGGGCGGGCCCGATCTCGTTGCCGTAGAGAGTGCCGAAAACCGCCGTGCCGAACGCGCTTCCGAGCGTGCGGAAGAAGGTGACGCCGGAGGTCGCGGTGCCCAGTTGCGCGTAGGGCACGGTGTTCTGCACGACGATGGTGAGCACCTGCATGGCCAGGCCGATGCCGAGACCCAGGATCAGCATGTACAGCGACTCCAGCCACGTGCCGGTGTCGCGCCCCATGGTCGACATCAGGTACAGACCCAGCGCCATGACCAGCGTGCCCACGATCGGGAAGTACCGGTAGCGCCCGGTTTTGCCGACCACCTGACCGGACAGGATCGAAGTGGCGAACAGGCCTGCCACCAGCGGCAGCGTGCGCACACCCGACACGGTGGCCGACACCCCGTCGACGTATTGCAGATAAGCGGGCAGGTAGGTCATCGAGCCGAGCATCGCGAAGCCGACGATGAAACTGAGGATCGAGCACACCGTGAACACCCGGCTGCGGAACAGCCCCATCGGCAACATCGGTTCGGCCGCTCGCGATTCCACAGCCACGAAGGCGGCCAGCAGGACCACCGCCGCCGTGAACAGGCCGACGATCATCGCCGAATCCCACGCGTACTGCTCCCCGCCCCATTCCAATCCGAGGATCAGGCAGGAGACGCCCAGCGCGACCAGGCCGATACCGGCGTAGTCGATGATCGGCTTGGCCGCCGCCCGCACCCGGGGGATGGTGCGCGCCGCCAACGCGATCATGACCACGGCGACCGGCACGTTGACGTAGAAGCACCAGCGCCAGCTGGCGTGGTCGGTGAACAGGCCACCCAGTGTCGGGCCGATCACCGTGGTCACGCCGAACACCGCACCGAGCGCGCCCTGATACTTGCCGCGCTGCCGCAGTGGAATGATGTCGGCGATCAACGCCATCGAGGTGACCATCAGCCCGCCCGCGCCGAAGCCCTGGATGCCGCGCGCGAGGACCAGCAGCAGCATGCCGTTCGCCAGGCCGGCGACCATCGACCCGAGGATGAAGATCACCGCGCTGACCTGGAACACCGCCTTGCGGCCGAACAGATCGCCGAGCTTGCCCGCCAGCGCCGTCGCCACCGCCTCGGCGAGCAGGTAGGACGTGACCACCCACGCCATGTGCCCCGCCCCGCCGAGGTCGGCGACGATGCTGGGCAACGCGGTCGACACGATGGTCTGGTCCAGCGCCGCCATCAGCATGCCGAGCACGATGGTGCCGAACACGATGTTGGTCTTGGCCCTGCCCATCGGGGCCACCGGGTCCGCGGCGACAGCAACTGAACCGGCCATCAGCCCAGTATGGGACTTCGCCGAGCGGATGGATATCCAGCGACACGACAGCGAATCAGCCGAGAAGGCCCTCCAGCGCCTTGACCCGGGCAGGCCGGCGCAGTTTCGCCATCCCTTTGGCCTCGATCTGCCGGGCACGCTCACGCGACACCCCGTAGGTCTTACCGACCTCCTCGAGCGTCTTCGGTTCCGCGCCGCCGAGCCCGAAACGCGAGGCGATGACTTCCGCTTCGCGTGCGCTCAGCGCGCCGAGCGCCCGATCGAGCTGACCGCGCACCGCCGACGCGGCCACCGCGTCGGACGGGTCCGGTGCGGTGTCGGCGATGAGCTCGCCGAATTCGGTGGCATCGTCGCCGACCGGCGTGTGCAACGACAGCGGTTCGCGCGCGAGACCGAGCAGCTCGCGCACTTTTTCCACGGGCATATCCAGCTCCGCGGCGAGCTCCGCCGGCGTGGCCGCGCGGCCCAGCCGCTGAGCCAGCGTGCGCTGCGTACGGTTCAGCCGGTTGAGCACTTCGACGACGTGCACCGGTATCCGGATGGTGCGGCCCTGATCGGCCAGCGCGCGCCCGATCGACTGTTTGATCCACCACGTCGCGTACGTGGAGAACTTCAGCCCGCGCCGATGGTCGAACTTCTCCACCGCTCGCATCATGCCCAGCGTGCCCTCCTGCACCAAATCCAGCAGCGACATGCCGGTGGGGGTGGGATACCGCTTGGCGATCGAGACGACCAAGCGCAGGTTGGCTTCGACCATGTGCGCCTTGGCCCGGCGGCCGTCCGCGACCCGGCGACGCAATCGGCCGCGCTCGAGCGGATCGACCGCCGCACCCGCGGCGGCCAGGCGCGCAGCGGCTCGCTCACCGGCCTCGATCCGCTCGCCGAGTTCGTACTCTTGCGCGGCGGTGAGCAACGGCGTGCCGCCGATGAGCCGCAGGTAGTCCTTGACCGGATCATCGCTGACGGCGCCGGTGAAGCGGGTCGGGTGGGTGCACAGCTCGGTCACGGAGCGTCCTTCCTGGTGGAGCGGAGCGTTCGGCGGCGCGCCGAACGGGAGGGATGGGGAGGGTCAGCCACGCCCCGGGATCCGCAGCGGACGCTGGGGCTTGGCGCGATAGCCGGTGGTGGCGCGAATCGGCCCAACCACCTGTCGGCCCCGGCGCACCGCGCCCGGATAGTGCCGAGCGGAGGGGGTGACGCGTGCCGAGGCGAGGTCGCGGCCGGCGCCGATTTCCCCGCCACCTCCGGTGAGGAGCAGGCGAACCGCGGTCTCGACGACGGGATGGGCGGTGGTCTTGTCGGCCATGGTGGCGGGTCCCTTGCTGTCGAGGGTGGAGCCGGCGTGGGCGGGGGTCGCTGCGACGAGTCCGTGGTTCATGGTCGGTGGCGCTCCTTCGTTCCGATGACGAGCACAAATTTAGACCTAACATAAAAATATGTCAACAAAAATTTTAGGTTGATATCAGCTATGGTGGTGACATGGGCAAAGCCGACCCGGGGCTCCGGGCCAAGAAAAAGCAGCAGACCAGGGAGAACATCTCTCATCACGCGACCGCGCTGTTCCTCGAACACGGCTTCGACAAGGTGACGATCGCCGATGTCGCCGCAGCCGCGCAGGTCGCCAAGATGACGGTCACCAACTACTTCCCCCGCAAAGAAGACCTCGCGCTCGACCTGCACGAGGTGTTCGTCGATCAGCTCGCCCGGGTCGTGCGCGAACGGGCATCCGGCGAGTCCGCGCTCGCCGCGCTACGGCGGGCGTATCTGGCCGCCGTGGCCGGGCACGATCCGGTGGCCGGTTTCTCCGGACCCGCGTTCGCCCGCATGATCGCCGACAGCTCAGCGCTCCTCTCCCGGCTGCGCGAGTTCCACGACCAGCGCGAACAAGCGCTGGCAACCACCCTTGCGGCGGAGACGGGCGCGGCGGGCGCCGACATCACGCCGCGCGTGGTGGCCGCACTGCTCGGCGGCGTGCATCGCGTGCTGTTCGACGAGACCATGCGCCGCACGCTCGCCGGGGAGCCCGACGACGACATCGCCGCCGCCCTCACCGAGTACATCGGCACCGCCTTCGACACGCTGGAACCCGCGATCGGCGATTACGCCGTCCGCGCCTAGTTCTGCGCGCTCAGTGCTCTGCGGGCCGCTCGATCAGGGTCAGCGCGATCGGAACGAGCAGATCGACGAGCTCGGCCACCGCCGGACGCGGATCGGCGAGCACCCACTCGTGCGCCAGGCCGTTGATCGCGCCGATCAAGGCGCTGGCGCCCCACCCCGGCGCGCCGCGCACCCGTGATCCCGGCGCCACCACCGGCGCCACATGGGATTCCAGCACGGACGCCCAGGCGTGCCTGCGCGCACGGCGGTGCCGCTCCATGCGGTCGCTCACCCCGACCACTTCGATGAACGCGACCTTCGCGCGATGTGGATCGGAGCCGATCGAATCCAGATAGGCGGTCACCACCGCGGTCATCGCGGCGGGCAGGTCGAACCTGGGGTCGAGTTGGCCCATCCGGGCGAGCACGGCGGCGGCGGCCTCGTCCTGAATGCGGTCGTACGCGGCGACCAGCACGTCTTCCCTGGTCTCGAACTCTTCGTAGAACTGCCGCTTGGACAAGCCCGCGGCGGCGCAGACGTCGGCCAGTGAGCAGTTCGCGTAACCGCGTTCGGCGAAGATGCGGGTGGCCGCGTCGAGGAACCGCAGGCGCCGCTCCGCCTTCCGCTCCGCTACGGCACGCCCGCCGTATTGCCTGCCCACTGTGACCGTCACATCTCCCACCGTAGCGAAATCCTGGCGACCGGGAACCGCCCCCGCTGGCCGACGCCGACGTCTTCGTTCTCGCGTTCCAGGTCATGACCCCGCATAGACGAAGCTGGGCCGAGCCGTGCCCATCGCGGAGCCGCGCGCACTGCTGTGGCCGAAGGACCGTTTCGCGGGTATACCAGTGGCCGAGAGCGTCCCGATCACCGAGGTCGGCTCACCGGCCCTGGATCCCGCCATCTGGCAGGCCTGGGACGAGACGGTGGGCGCCGTGCCCTCGGCAGCCTTCCAGCAACCTATCGGCAGCGGCCGCTGGTAAACCATCCAGTGCTCGTGTCGCGGTCGCGTTCCGGGACACGAGCTCTCGCGTCTGAGACGATCGATGCCGAATGTCACCGAAAGCTTCCCCCTGAAACTTACTCCAGAGTAAGGTTGGCCCATGGCGTGGAAACCAAATGAGATCCCGGATCAGACCGGACGCACCTTTGTCATCACCGGCGCGAACGGCGGCCTCGGCGCCGTCGCCACGAAAGTCCTGGCGTCCAAGGGCGCGACCGTGATCATGGCCTGCCGCAATTCCGGCAAGGCCCAAGCGGTGGCCGACGCCATCGACGGCGATGTCCGAGTGGCCGAACTGGACCTGGCCGACCTCGCCTCGGTGCGCAAGTTCGCCGCCGACAGCGGCGAAATCGACGTCCTGGTCAACAACGCGGGCCTGATGAACCTCCCGTTCTCCCGGACCAAGGACGGCTTCGAAACCCAATGGGGCGTCAATCACCTCGGACACTTCGCGCTCACCGGTCTCCTGCTCGACCGCATCACCGATCGTGTCGTCACGCTCTCCAGCATCGCGCACAAGCAGACCCCCAAGCTGTGGATCGACGACCTCGACTATCAGAACCGGCGCTACCAGCGCAATCTCGCCTACGCGCAATCGAAGCTGTGCAATCTGATGTTCGCGCGGGAACTGCAGCGCAGGCTGACCGAATCCGGTTCGGCGAAGCGCTCCTACGGAGTGCACCCCGGTGTCTCGGCCACCGACTTGTTCGCCCACACGGAGACCCCGCTCGACCACATCTCGAAGCCGTTCATCCGGCTGATCGGACACTCACCGGCGAAGGCCGCGCACTCGACGCTGTTCGCCGCGACCATGCCCGACGCCGACCCCGAGGTCTACTGGGGGCCAACCCGGCTGTTCGGAACCCAAGGGCCGGTCAAGGCGGCGTCGTCCACCCGCCTGTCGCAGAACAGGGAATTGTGGCGGCGGCTGTGGGCCGAGTCCGAGCGCAAGACCGGCGTCGTCTACTCGTTCTGAGCATGAAGATGCGCGGGCGCGGTCCCCGAGTCGGCCGCGTCCCGGGCAGCACGTCCGGGCAAGCGGACGGCCGCGCCGGTCCGCCGCCGCGCGGCCCGCAGTGCTCACCCGACCCCTCGGGTTCGCGCACCGCCGCGTGAGGTATCCGACCGGCTCACCGGCACCGGCTGAGAACCGGGCTCCGGCACGGGCCCGATACCCGCCCGCCGCGCTCCGCGATACCCACCCGCCGCGCTCCGCGATGTTCGTGGTCACAGCGGATGCGAGACGACGTACCTGGTTCTACGGCCCGCGTAGTAGAACGGGTACCGTAGAAGCCGTGTCCGCCTCACCCCGCCGCTCGGCGCACAACCGCCCGGCCCTGATCGCGCTGGTGATCGTGGCCGCGCTGGGTTGCCTGGCGCTGGCTTGGTGGCAGTGGGAACGGTACGAGTCCGCCAGCGGCACGGGCCAGAATCTCGGATACGCGCTGCAATGGCCGCTGTTCGCCGGATTCGCCGTCTTCGCCTACTTCCGGTTCGTCCGGCTCGAGCGGGAAGCGAACGAGACGGAGGACACGGAGGGCACGAAGGACGGGGAGGACGGGGAGGACGGGGAGGACGAGGCCACGCCGCGCACATCCGCCAGGTCTGGGCGCGCCGCGAAACCGGTCGCTCCCACGGAGCTGCCCGCGGGTTTGCTGCCCGAGCGCCCGAAGGCCGTCCGCGACGAAGATCCCGTGCTCGCCGAATACAACCGGTACCTCGCCGAACTGCACGCCAACGACATAGATGAGCAGGTCCGATCGGCAGGCCTGCACACCCGCGAGAGGAGCGCCGGTTGACCACCAGCGAGAATTCCACCGAGACCACCGTCGCGCCCGCCTCCGCACGGAATGCCGCCAAGATCGGTCCCGCGCTCCTGCGCTACCGGGCGCTGGCGTGGATCACCGGTCTCTGGCTGCTGCTGCTCACCGGTGAGATGATCGCCAAGTACGGCTTCGACGTGGCCACCCCGAGCTGGATCGCCGTCGTCCACGGCTGGGTGTACTTCGTCTATCTGCTGGTCACCGCCGACCTCGCGGTCAAGGTCCGCTGGCCGGTCCTGCGCACGGTCGGCACCCTGCTCGCGGGTACCATCCCCCTGCTGTCGTTCTTCGTCGAGCACGTCAACGCCCAGCAGGTCAAGCGCGACTTCGGCGTCTGAGACGTCCCGGCCGTACTCAGCCGTCGGCCAGCGCCGCCAGCGCGGGCGTCAACTGGGCCAGCGCCCGCCCGCGATGCGACACCGCGTCCTTCTCCGCAGGCGTCAACTGCGCCGCGGTGACGTCGCCGCCGCCGGGGAAGAACAGCGGGTCGTAGCCGAAACCTCCATCGCCCAGCGCCTCGCGCCCGATCGTGCCGGGCCACTCGCCGCGCACCACCGTCTCCGCGCCGCCGGGCACCACCAGCGCGCAACTGGACACGAACCGCCCGCCGCGACGCTCGTCCGGCACATCGGCCAACTGCGCCAGCAGCAGCGCGTTGTTGGCCGCGTCGTCGCCGTGCCTGCCCGACCAGCGCGCCGACAGCACGCCGGGCATCCCGTTCAACGCGTCCACCTCCAGGCCGGAATCGTCGGCGACACACGGCAGCCCCGTGGCTGCGGCGCCGTCGCGCGCTTTGGCCAGCGCGTTCTCCTCGAAGGTCGCGCCGGTCTCCGGCGCCTCGTCGTACGGGGGAACATCGTTCAACCCGACGAGCTCGATACCGGCGATCCCGGCCTCGTCGAGGATGCGGCGCAGTTCCTTCAGCTTCTTGGCGTTGCGGCTGGCCACCAGCAGACGTCGGGTCATCCCTTCCTCTTCGCTTCGGCCTGCTCGGGAAGCACACCGGGATACGGGAGCGCCAGCGCCTCTTTCTGCACGACGAATAACTGCTCACAGCTCGCGAGCGCGGCATCGAGCAACTTGTCCAGCGTGGAGCGGGGGAACGTGGCACCCTCGCCGGTGCCCTGGATCTCGACCAACGTCCCGGTGTCGGTCGCCACCACGTTCATGTCCACTTCGGCGCGCGAATCCTCCTCGTACGGCAGGTCCACCCGAACCCGGCCGTCGACCACGCCGACACTCACCGCGGCGATCGCGCACGAGATGGGCTGCGGGTCGGCCAGCGCTCCGGCCGCGCCGAGATAGGTCACGGCATCCGCCAGCGCCACGTAGGCGCCGGTGATGGCGGCCGTCCTGGTGCCGCCGTCGGCCTGGAGCACGTCGCAGTCGATCGCGATGGTGTTCTCACCGATCGCGGCCAAGTCGATGCAGGCGCGCAGCGAACGGCCGACCAGACGGCTGATCTCCTGCGTCCGTCCGCCTACCCGGCCCTTCACCGACTCCCGCCCGCTGCGGGTGTGCGTCGCGGCGGGCAACATCGCGTATTCCGCGGTGAGCCACCCCAACCCGGAGTCACGCCGCCACGGCGGCACGCCCTCGGTCACGCTCGCGGTGCACATCACCCGCGTCTGACCGAACTCCACCAGCACCGAACCGGCTGGATGCGTGGTGAATCCACGGGTGATCCTGACCTCGCGGAGCTCATCGTCCGCCCTGCCATCGGCTCGTCTCGACACGGCCACAGAATACTGTGTTGTTTTTCCAGCGCCTTCGGCGCTGGGTGTTCGCGGCCTCCTGGTGGCTCGCGTTTGCGCGACCGCCGCTTGCTCCTTCGTCGCCTACGCGGCGGCCGCGCAAACGCGAGCCGGGCCGCGAACGGCGGATGCTCGGTCTCGCTTCGCTCGAAACCGGGAGTCGAGGTGCGCTGAGCACGTCAGGCGGTCAACGCACGATCCTCGGTTCGCCATCGTCGGCGGCGTCGGCTTCTTCGCCACGTCGCTCGCGACGTACGCAAACCGCAGCCCGGCCGCGAACGGCGCATGCTCGGTCTCGCTCCGCTCCAAACCGGGAGTCGAGGTGCGCTGAGCACGTCAGGCGGTCAACGCACGATCCTCGGTTCGCCATCGTCGGCGGCGTCGGCTTCTTCGCCACGCCGCTCGCGACGTACGCAAACCGCAGCCCGGCCACGAACCCCGCACGCTGGGTCTCGCTTCGCTCCGGGAGCGGGGTGCGCTGGGGACGTTGAGCGGTGATCGCACCACCGGTATGCCGTTGTCGGTGGTGGTCGGGCTCCTACGTCGCCTACCGTGACGGGCGCGCGAACGCGAGCCTAGCTGCGGACGGCGGGAGCTAGGTCTCGCATCGCTCGAAACCGGTAGTTGGACCGAGCGCCGGCGGCATGGCAAGCGTCCGAGTCGCCACGTTCGGCGGCCGTCGAAGGCGGGGTGGTTTCGACTGGCTCGGCTACTGCGGCTGGTGGGCCGCGAACCGGCGACGGCGTTGCTCGGCTCGGCGGCGTAGGGCCGCTGGTACGACTGCGTTCGGCAGGACTATGGCGTCCGGGACTCCACTCCATGGTGGGTACTCGTGGCAGACGTGGTCGCGTTCATCGCAGAACTACCAGATGCCGTCCCTGCATGTCGCGAGCGCACTCGCCGAATCCCGGGCCGGGCGGCTTCGGTCAGATGTCGAATGTCTCGCCGGGGGCCACGGCGTGTACCGGGCCCGCGAACTGCGCTTTGGCCTCGGCGATCACGTCTTCGCGGGACGTCCACGGGGGAATGTGGGTGAGCAGCAGTTCCTTGGCGCCTGCCTCGGTGGCGATCTGGCCTGCTTCGGTGCCCGAAAGGTGGATGCCGGGTGGACGATTCGCTGGGTCGTGGGTCCAGGACGCCTCCGCCATCAGGATGTTGGCGCCCTGTGCGAGTTCCTGCACCTGGGGGCACAGTGCGGTGTCGCCGGTGTAGACGAAAGTGCGGCCGGAAGCGGTGACGATCCGCAGACCGTAGGACTCCGGCGGGTGGTACATGCGACGCGCGGTCACGGTGTGCCCGGGCCCGAACGAGATCGGCTCGCCCTCGATCCAGGGCCGCATGTCGATCACGTCGGACCAGTCGTCGCATTCGCCGCCGATCTCGGCGGAGGCGTTGCCTATGCGCAGGGAGGTGTCCGACGGACCGCGCACGATCGCCTTCCCTTCGGGCGGCGTCGGGTGATATCGGCGCCATACCAGCAGACCGGGCAGGTCGAGGCAATGGTCGGCGTGCAGATGCGTCAGGAAGATGTCGACTTCACCGGGATCGGCGTGGCGTTGCAACGCGCCGAGCACTCCCGGACCGAAATCGATGACCGTCGGCGGCATGTCCGGGCCGGTCAGCAGGTAACCCGACGCAGGAGAGTCCGGGCCGGACACACTGCCCGAGCACCCGAGGACGGTAAGGCGCATCCCCCCATGCTGCCACGCGGAATTCTCACTCAAGAAAGGATCCCCCACATTCTCCGGCGGGCGGCGTGCTCACCGCGGCGACGCGCCGATTCCGGCTCGGTTCCCGCGGCGGTTTCTCCGTGCATCCCCAGAGAGTACCCAGCCGGCCAGCAATCCACTCGAAGCGCCGAATAGATGGCCCTGCCAAGAGATTCCGGGCTGGCCGGGCAGCACGCCCCACAGCAGCGATCCGTAGAGAGCCAGCACCACCAGGCCGAGGACGATCTGCGCCACGTTGCGGGCGAACCAGCCGCGGGAGATGAGGAAGGTCAACCAGCCGAACACCAGCGAGGACGCGCCGATATGCACGCTGCCGGTGGCTCCGGTGAGCCAGACGCCGAGACCGGCAAGCAGCCAGATGATCGCGGTCGCGGCGAGCCCGCGTCCGATACCGGACGACAGGACGAGAAAGCCGAGCACCAGCACCGGAAGGGTATTGCCGATCAGGTGCCCCCAGCCGCCGTGTAGCAACGGGGCGAACAGAATGCCGGACAGGCCGTCGGCACGGCGCGGTTCGATGCCCGCGTAGTCGAGCCGTCCGTCGACGACCGAGTCGGCCCCTTCGAGCCCGTAGAGCACCCCGATGAAGCCGACGATCAGTACCGCCGCGCGCAGCCACAGCTGTCTGATCGCGGCGAAGCCTCCGGCGGCCGGTGGCGCGGACCGCCCTGCCGCACCGCCGGGCCTGCCCAGTCCCGCACGGATCGCCGCCAACCGATCCGGGTCGAACGACGGCCCGAGTCCCGCGCCTGCCATGGCCACCTCCTCGCCGTGGCGGGGTCCGGCCCCGCCTCACCGAGGGTACCGGCGCGGCCGGGAATCAGGCCCAGAGCTGGCCGTCGAGCCGCTCTTCCGCCTCTTCGAGAGTGCCGTCGTAAGCTCCCGTGGACAGGTACTTCCACCCACCGTCGGCGACCACGAACGCGATGTCGGCGCGCGCGCCCGCCTTCGCCGCCTTGCGGGCGACACCGAGGGCGGCGTGCAGGATCGCGCCGGTGGAGATCCCGGCGAAGATGCCTTCTTCGAGCACCAATTCGCGGGTGCGTTTCACCGCGTCGTACGGGCCGACCGAGAAACGCGTGGTCAGCACGCTCTCGTCGTAGAGCTCGGGAATGAATCCCTCATCATGTTGCGCAGGCCGTAGACGAGTTCGCCGTAACGCGGCTCGGCGGCGACGATCTCGATGCCGGGCACCTTCTCGCGCAGGAAGCGGCCGGTTCCCATCAGCGTGCCGGTGGTGCCGAGACCGGCGACGAAATGCGTGATCTCGGGCAGGTCGGCCAAGATCTCCGGACCGGTGGTCTCGTAGTGCGCCGACGCGTTCGCCGGATTGCCGTACTGGTAGAGCATCACCCAGTCCGGGTTCTCCGCCGCGATCTGCTTGGCCAGCGCGACGGCCTGGTTGGAGCCGCCCGCCGCAGGGGAATCAATGATCTGCGCGCCGAACATGGTGAGCAGCTGCCGCCGCTCCACCGAGGTGTTCTCCGGCATCACGCAAATCAGCCGGTAGCCCTTCAGCTTCGCCGCCATCGCCAGCGAAATACCGGTGTTCCCGCTGGTGGGTTCCAGGATCGTGCGACCGGGCCGCAGCAGCCCGTCGGCCTCGGCCTGCTCGATCATCCGCAGGGCGGGCCGATCTTGATCGACCCGGTGGGATTGCGATCCTCCAGCTTGGCCCACAGCCGCACATGGTTGTCACCGTCCCATTGGGGCGACAGTGTGCGCAGGCCGACCAACGGGGTGTTGCCGAGAGTCGCGATCAGCGATTCGTAACGCGCCACGGGACGGGTCAGCCTCCGGCCACGGCGGGCAGGATCGTGACGCTGGCGTCCTGGGGCACCTCGGCCTCGAGCCCGCCCGCGAAGCGCACGTCCTCGTCGTCGACGTAGATGTTGACGTAGCGGTTCAGCTTGCCGTCCTTCAGCAGGCGCTCCGCGAGCCCGGGGTGGTTGGCGTCGAGATCGGCGATCAGCGCCGACAGCGTGGCGCCCTCGGCCTGCACCCGCTTCTCACCTCCGGTGAGGCCGCGCATGATGGTCGGGATGGACACGGTTACCGGCATGGGTACTCCTCGGTTTCGCGAACAGGCATCGGTCTAGTTGTCGTACGCGTCGACGATCCGCACCGGCTCCTCGGTGACCGTGCCGTCGACGATCCGGTAGCTGCGCAGTTCGTGCTGCTCCGGGTCACGGGTGGAGATCAGCACGTAGTGCGCGAACGGCTCGGAGGCGTACGACACGTCGGTCCGGCTCGGGTATGCCTCGGTGGCGGTGTGCGAGTGGTAGATCACCACCGGGGTCTCGTCGGCATCGTCCATTTCGCGCCACACCTTCAACTGCTCGCCGGAGTCGAAGCGGTAGAACGTGGGCGAACGTTCGGCGTTGACCATGGCGATGAAGCGCTCCGGACGATCCGAGCCCTCCGGCCCGGCGATGACACCGCAGGCCTCGTCGGGGTGATCGGCGCGCGCGTGCGCCACCATCGCCTCGACGAGGTCGGCCCTGATCACCAGCACGACTCGCACACCTTTCCACAACGCCGACCCATCGCAGTCGACAACGAGCCAGGATATTCGGCTATTCCCCCAACGACCCCGCCCGGTCCCCGGTTGGGCCCCGCCGCAGGCGCTGGAGATCAAACAGCGAACAGATCTCGGTAGGCCGGGATGCCCGCGACCGCGTGTGCCGAGCGGATCGCGTCGACGATGGCGCGTTCGACGCAGACGGCGGCGGCCGTGCAGATCTGATCCAGGACGAGCAGGTCGCCGGGGAAGGCGGGCGGCAGCGGCAGGCCCGTGCCCTCCTCCGCCGTGCCGGTGGCGAGCGCGAAGAGGGTGTCCCCGTCCAGCGGTGAGTGCGCGGGGCGGATCGCCCTGGCCAAGCCGTCGTGCGCGGTGGTCGCGACCCGCCTGCATCCCGCGGGGTCGAGCGGGGCGTCCGTGGCCACGACGCCGATCGTGGTGTTGAGCACCGTGCCCTTCACCGGCAGCGCGTTCGCCGCCGCCAGCTGCGCTTCGGTCGGCGGCCGCAGACCGAAGAAGTCGGGTCCGTCGGTGCCGCACCCCCATGGCAACCCGGTGCGGGGATCGAAGACCGAACCGACGGGATTCGCCACGATCAGCGCCGCGACGGTGATCCCGGCGGCGGCGCCCTCGCTCAGCACGATGCTCGCGGTGCCGACCCCGCCTTTGATCGATCCCGCGCGTGCGCCGACGCCCGCGCCGACCGAACCCCGGTCGAAGTCGACGCTCGCCGCCTCCGCCGCCCGATAACCGAACTCGGCGGTGGGACGGATGTCCCACGCGCCGACGGGGAGATCGAAGATGACCGCGCCGGGGACGATGGGCACCACCCGGCCGGCGTCGGCCGGGTCCATGACGATGCCCGCGCCGTTCTCCTCCAGCCAGCGCATCACGCCGTCGGCCGCGGCGAGCCCGTAGGCGCTACCGCCGGTGAGCAGGATCGCGTCGATCTGGCGGACGGTGTTCGCCGGGTCGAGCAGGTCGGTCTCGCGGGTGCCCGGCCCGCCGCCGCGCACGTCTACGGCCGCCACCGCCCCACCCGGTACGCGCACGACCGTGCATCCCGTCGCCGCCCCGGAACCGAGCGTGGCCTGCGGGTCGAGGACGTGGTGATGCCCGACCAGCACCCCGGGCACGTCGGTGAGCGAATTACGTTCCCCTGGCGCGGCGTTCGCCATTTCTACTCCTCACGGCGCGGAACCGGTCGTTCGCGCCGATCTTCGCACCGTGGCCGGTCAGGGAGCCAGCGCCTGCAGCAGCGAGTCCTGCATCCAGGTCAGCCAGTGGTACACGTCCAGGTGAGGGGCGCGCGGGTCGTCGGGGTCGAGGTGGTCGGGGGTGTCGGCGTCGATGTCGAGCACCGTGCCGAGCGCGAGCCGCACGTCGGTGAGCGCGGTCAACCACGCGTCGGCTTGCTCCGGCGTGAGGATGATCTTGCCGCCCGCGCTCGGCACCGTGTCCAGCACGACCGAACCCGCCGCCAGCTTGGCGTCGATGATGTCCGGCTCGTGCAAGCCGCGCAGCGCGCTGTTGAGGTCGGCGCGCTCGGCGTCCGGCGAGCCGGGTTCGCTGCGGTGGAAATCGGGAAGGAGTCTGCGCAGCCTCGGGTCCTCCGGGGGGACGGTGTTGCCCGATCTCAGCCCGGTGAGCGCGGCCAGATCGTTGTCGGGCGCCGACTCGGCGCGCTCGGTGAGCAGGCCGGAGACCGCACCGACCAGCGACCGAAGCACGTTGGCCTCACGTGCGTCCATCTCGGATCGCAGTTTGAGACCGCTCAGCGAGTTCTTCCTGCTCCACTTGCGCACGGCGTCAGGGTAGTCGCCCCGGTCAGTCGTCCCGCTGCATGGTGGCCCAGAGTCCGGCGGCGTGCAGCCGCTGGACGTCGTGTTCCATCTTGTCCCGGGAACCGGACGACACCACCGCTTTACCCTCGTTGTGGACTTTCAGCATCAGCTCGGTCGCCTTCGCTTTGCTGTAGCCGAACAACTTCTGGAAGATGTAGGTGACGTAGTGCATGAGGTTGACCGGGTCGTCCCAGACCACGGTCACCCAAGGGCGGTCCTCCGCCTCCAGGATCTCGGTGTATTCGACCGCTTCGGGTGTCGCCTGTGCCGCCGACAATGTCGCGTTCGCGGCGTCCATAACGACGTCACCCCGGACGATGTTGCACAAGGCCATAAGGTCAAGGGTACGACTCGGCTCCGGATAAACAACACCCACGCAGCCCCGATTGGCGATTCTCCGGTTCACCGGACCGATGCCGGGCGCCGTGGGCGCACTGTCCTGTCTACAGTGGCTGCGTGGACCTGCGTGACGGCGTCGCCAGCACGGCGCTGCTGACCGACCAGTACGAATTGACCATGCTCGCCGCGGCGCTCGTCGACGGTTCGGCGCATCGGCAATGCACGTTCGAAGTCTTCGCTAGGCGTTTGCCAAACGGTCGGCGTTATGGCGTCGTCGGGGGTACCGGCAGGCTCCTGGACGCGCTGCGGAACTTCCGGTTCGGCGAGGCGGAGCTGGCCGTCGCGGCCCCCTTCTCGGATCGGCGGACGCTCGACTGGTTGCGCGACTACCGATTCACCGGCGATATCGACGGCTACGCCGAAGGTGAGCTGTACTTCCCCGGCTCCCCCGTGTTGTCGGTGCGGGGCACCTTCGCCGAATGCGTCGTCCTGGAGACGCTGATCCTGTCGATCCTCAACCACGACAGCGCGATCGCGTCCGCCGCCGCGCGCATGGTCAGCGCCGCCGGTGGCCGCCGGATGATCGAAATGGGTTCCCGGCGCACCCACGAGCTGGCCGCCGCGGACAGCGCCCGCGCCGCGTACCTGGCCGGATTCGACGCCACCTCGAATCTGGAGGCGGTGCGCCGCTACGGGATCCCGGGCGCGGGAACCAGCGCGCACGCGTTCGTCCTGCTGCACAGCGGCCCGGACGGGGCGCACGAGGCCGAAGCGTTCCGCAGCCAGGTGCAGACCCTCGGCGTCGGGACGACGCTGCTGGTGGACACCTTCGACATCACCAAGGGCGTCGCGACCGCCATCGAGGTGGCCGGCACCCAGCTGGGCGGTGTGCGGATCGACTCCGGCGATCTCGGCGTGCTGGCCAGGCAGGTGCGCGACCAGCTCGACGCGCTCGGCGCCACCAAGACCCGCATCGTCGTCTCCGGCGATCTCGACGAATACGCCATCGCCGCGCTGCGCGCCGAACCGGTCGACGTCTACGGCGTCGGCACAGCGCTGGTCACCGGCTCGGGCGCTCCCACGGCCGGGATGGTCTACAAGTTGGTCGAGGTCGAGGGGGTCCCGGTCGCCAAACGCAGCAGCCACAAGCAGTCCCGCGGCGGCACGAAGAAGGTGATCCGCTTGGCGCGTGACACCGGCACGATCGTCGAGGAGATCGTCTACCCTGCGGCCGGGCCGGTGCCGCCTGCCGACGGCTTCCGAGCCATGGAGCCGCTCGTGGCGCTGGTCCGCGGCGGCGCGCAGGTCGAGGGCTTGCCGACCCTGGCCGAGAGCCGCGACCTGGTCGCGCGCGGGTTGATCAGCCTGCCGTGGGAGGGGCTCAAGCTCTCGGCGGGCGAGCCCGCCGTGGTGACCACCTTCGTCTGAGGTCACCGGAACCCGGTCCGCACCATGGCGGGGGACCCCGGTCACTGGGCGGAAGACCGCGTTTCCCGCGAGTCGCTGAACCGAGCGTCCGACCGAGCGGCAGAATCTGTGTCAGTCACTCAGTCACACCGCGGGAGGCCGCCATGACCCGGGCACTGATCATCGTCGACGTCCAGAACGATTTCTGCGAGGGCGGCGCACTCGCGGTCACCGGCGGCGCCGCCGTGGCGGCGCGGATCAGCGAGCATCTCTCGGCGACGAGCTACGGCGCGATCGTCGCGACCCGCGACTACCACATCGATCCCGGTGCGCACTTCTCCGCCGAGCCCGACTTCGTCGACAGCTGGCCGCCGCACTGCCGGGTCGGCACGCCGGGCGCCGATTTCCATCCCGCGCTGACCACCGGGCCCATTCAAGAGGTCTTCTCCAAGGGCGCGTACTCCGCGGCCTATTCCGGTTTCGAGGGCACGACCGAGAACGGCACCGGGCTGGCCGACTGGCTGCGCGAGCGCGGTGTCGACGCCGTCGACGTGGTCGGCATCGCGACCGACCATTGCGTGCGCGCGACCGCCCTGGACGCGCGGATCGAGGGTTTCGACACGCGTGTCCTGCTCGATCTCACCGCCGGAGTCGCGCCCGCAACGATCACCGCCGCGCTGGACCGCATGCGCGGAGCGGGCGTCGATCTGGAAGGCAGCATCAGCCGATAGACCGTCCGGTCCCGGCGACCGTCCCGGCCGTGTCGGAGGCGCCGAGTAGGCTGCTCGCGTGCCCGAACTCCCGCCCGTTTCCGACCTTTTGGCCGCCGCTGTGCAGGCGCTCGGCGGCAAGGAGCGCGCCGGGCAGGTGACCATGGCCGCGGCGGTCGATCATGCGATCGACACCAAGGAGCACCTCGCGGTGCAGGCCGGGACGGGCACCGGCAAGTCGCTGGCCTATCTGGTGCCCAGCCTGCGCCACGCGGTGCGCACCGGCCGCACGGTGGTGGTGTCCACGGCGACGATCGCGTTGCAACGGCAGCTGGTCGACCGTGACCTCCCCCGGCTGGCCGACGCGTTGAGCGGTCCGCTCGGGCGCACCCCGAGGTTCGCCATCCTCAAGGGGCGCAACAACTATCTGTGCCTGAACAAGATCAACAGCGCCGTCCCGGACGAGCCCGCCGAGGCGGAGTTGTTCGACGCGTTCGCGATCTCCCGCCTCGGGCGCGAAGTGCAACGCCTCAACGAGTGGGCCTCCGACACCGAGACCGGCGACCGCGACGAACTCGCCCCCGGGGTGAGCGACCGCGCCTGGCGGCAGGTCAGCGTGTCGTCGCGGGAGTGCCTCGGCAAGTCCCGCTGCTCCTTCGGCCAGGACTGCTTCGCCGAGCGCGCCAGGACCGAGTCCGCGCAGGCCGACGTGGTGGTGACCAACCACGCGCTGCTGGCCATCGACGCGATCAGCGGCATCCAGGTGCTGCCCGAGCACGACGTGGTGGTCATCATGAGGCGCACGAGCTGGTCGACCGGGTCACCGGGGTGGCTACCGCCGAACTGGCCTCCTCCGCGATCAGCGCGGCCGCACGACGCTGCGCCAAGCTCGTCGACGAGCAGGAGGTGGACCGCCTGGAAGGCGCCGCGGAGGCATGGCACGAGGTGCTCGACGAGCTGCCCGCCGCCCGCTGGGACACCTTGCCCGACGGCGTCGCCCCGGTGCTGGCCCTGATCCGCGACGCCGCGTGGAACGCGCGCACCGCGCTCGCGCCGCCGGGCAGCACCACCGCGCAGGGCGATCCGGAGAACGCCGCTGCCCGCACCATGGCGCTGGCCGCGATCGACGAGATACACGACAGCGCCGTCCGCGCACTGACGGCCTTCGACGAGCCGGATCCCGCCGCCCGGCGCGACGTCATCTGGCTGGCCGCCGACGAGATCCGCGGTGTCGTGCGCCGCTCGCTGCGGATGGCTCCGTTGTCGGTGGGCGGGCTGCTGCGCAGCAGGCTGTTCGGCACCGCCACCGTCGTGCTGACCTCCGCTACGTTGCAGATCGGCGGCTCGTTCGACGGGCTCGCCGTCACCTGGGGCCTGCCCGCGCAGTCCGGCAATCGCGCCGATCCGGCCACCGCGAACGGCGCGCAAGCGCCCTCGGACGCCGATACCGTGCGCTGGAATTCGCTCGACGTCGGCTCGCCGTTCGATCACGCCAGATCCGGCATCCTCTACGTCGCAAAACACCTGCCCGCGCCGGGGCGCGACGGGCTCGCGCCTGCCTACCTGGACGAGATCGAGCGGCTCATCACGGCGGCGGGCGGCCGCACCCTCGGCTTGTTCTCCTCCATGCGCGCGGCCCGCGCGGCCACCGACGCGCTGCGCCAACGGCTGGGCACACCCGTGCTGTGCCAGGGTGACGACGCCACCGGCGCGCTGGTCCGCAAGTTCGCCGACGACCCGGAGACCTCCCTGTTCGGCACGCTGTCGCTGTGGCAGGGCGTCGACGTGCCGGGGCCGTCGCTGAGCCTGGTGATCCTCGATCGGATCCCGTTCCCTCGCCCGGACGATCCGCTGCTGGCCGCCAGGCAACGCGCGGTGGAGATGCGGGGCGGCAACGGATTCATGACCGTGGCCGCCAATCACGCCGCTCTCCTGCTCGCCCAGGGCACCGGTCGCCTGCTGCGCAGCGTCGATGACCGCGGCGTCATCGCGATCCTCGATTCCCGCCTGGCCACCGCACGCTACGGCGGATATCTGCGCGCGACACTGCCCCCGTACTGGGAGACCGCCGAGCCGGAGGTGGTGGTCAAGGCGTTGCGACGGCTGGCAGCCGCGGCGCAGGTGTGATACCGAACACACCGCGCGGCATCTAATTCCATTCGGAAGTAGATTGTGGGTCGGTACTCCGGTGACCCCCAATTCCCACACCGGATGTATCGGCCGGTCCCCGCGCCAAGCCCTGCACGCGGCGCGGGGACATCACCGAATCCGCCTCCCGGCCATAGCGATCAGCCGCGCACGGCCACCGCGTCCACCTCGAACAGCATGCCCGGCAGCGCCAGCGCGGCCACTCCGGTCAGCGTCTGCGCGGGCGGGCGGTCACCCCAGATCTCGGCGATCTTCTTTCCGAGCACCGCCAGCTTCTCCAGGTCGTGGTCGACGATGTGCGTCCGCAACTGCGCGACATCGCCGAAGTCCACTCCCGCCGAGCGCAGCGCGATACCCAGATTGGCGAACGCGTTGTCCACCTGAACGGCGAAATCGGAACTGGTGACCTGCCCTTGCGCGTCGGAGTCGTACTGACCGGCGATGAACACCAGTTCTCCGCGCGCCACCGCGACGTGGCTGTAGCCGAATCCGGTCGGGTCGTGCAGTTCACCCGGATTGCTTATTTCGATGGTCATCGTTTCTCCTCACTCGATCGACACGTGTCGCAACACGACAACGACGGCACAGCAATCCCGGCTGTGACATGACCCCGCCCGCGAACGAGCGCGGCGCGGGAACCGAAGTTCCCGCGCCGCGCGATCGGCTGTGCCGCAGGCTCAGAGCGCCCACTTCAGGATCAGGGTGAGCACGCCCGTCACGATCGCGAGAATCAGCGCGCCGACACCCCACACGAATCCCTGCCGCCCCCAGGGGCGCCCGGCGTCCAACGAGAACTTGCCGGGCCCGGTGAACGGCAGCGCCGCGCCGACCACGGCGAACAGCACGCCCATCTCGTAACCGCCCAGCAGGCCACCGGCCCAGGTGGCGTTGATCGCGTTGATCATCGTGCCCAGCACGATCGCCCCGGCCAGCGGCGTCAGCAGACCGAGCAACAGCAGCAGGCCGCCGCCGAGTTCGGTCAGACCCGCCAGCGTCCCGAACACCTTGCCCGGGTTGTAGCCCATCTGCTCGAAACCGTCGGCGTTGGCTTGCAGGCCGGGACCTCCCCACCAGCCGAAGAGTTTCTGCGCGCCGTGCGCGGCGAGCAAGCCGCCGAAGACGATTCGCAGGATCAGCAAGCCGATGTCGGCGGCGATCCCATCCAATTCGGTCGGGGTGCTGGTCCGTTCGAGTACGGATTTGATGGTCATGCTTGGTCCTCATCCCTGCGCTGTCGTTCCGGCCCGGTCGTTACTCCGGCGAATAAACGGACTATGGTCCGATTCTCGCACGAAGGGCGCAACTGCCCAACCCCTCGGTTCTATTCCACGTCCGGCCGAGAAGTATGGTTCAGCGCGAAACCGAGCGGGAAGTTACTCCGCGAGGAAGAAGAAGTAACCGAGGAACACCAGCATCAGCACCCACATCGCCGGGTGCACTTCCTTGATCCGGCCTCTGGCCGCCATGACCACCGGATACAGCAGCATGCCCATCGCCAGGCCGTTGGCGATGGAGTACGTCAGCGGCATCATCACGATGGTGACGAACGCGGGCACCGAGTATTCCAAGCGGTTCCAGTCGATCTGCCCCAGCGCGCGGGCCATCAGGATCCCGACCACGATGAGCGCGGGGGCGGTCACCTCGCCAGAGCCCGCCACCACCGCGAAGATCGGATAGCAGAACATCGCGACGAGGAACCAGCCCGCCGTGGCGACGGCCGTCAGCCCGGTCCGGCCGCCCGCCGAGACGCCTGCGGTCGATTCCACATACGCGGTGGTGGTGGAGGTGCCGATGACGGCGCCCGCCATGGTGCCCACCGAGTCCGCCGCCAGGGCACTCGCGGCGCGCGGCAGCTTACCGTCCTTGTCCAGCAGGCCGGCCTGGTTCGCGACGCCGATCAGGGTGCCGGAAGCGTCGAAGAAGTCGACGAACAACATGGTCAGCACCACCACGGCCATCTGGCCGGTGAACGCGTCGGGCAGGTGCACGATCGCCTGGCCGAAGGTGTGCTCGAGCCCCTTCGGCGCGGCGAACACGCCCTTGGGCAGGTCGACCAGACCGCTGACGATGCCGACGACGGTGGTCAGCACGATGCCGTAGAGCACAGCGCCGTGCCAGCCACGCACCAGGAACACCACGGTCACCAGCAGCCCGAACAGCGCGAGCAACGTGGTGCCCTCGGTGAAGTCGCCCAGCCCGACCAGCGTCGCTTCGTTGTTCACCACGATCCCGGCGTTCTTCAGGCCGAGGAAGGCCACGAACAACCCGATGCCTGCGCCGACCGCGAGCTTCAATTGCATCGGGATCGCGTTGAGAATGCGTTCCCGGATCTTCGTCACGGCCAGGACGAAGAAGATGACGCCCGACAGGAACGTGCCCGACAGGGCGACCTGCCACGGGATGCCCATGCCGAGCACCACCGTGTAGGCGAAGAACGCGTTGAGTCCCATCCCCGGCGCGAGCGCGATCGGATACCGCGCCCACAGCCCCATGACCAACGTGCCGAACACCGCGGCGACGGCGGTGGCGGTGAACACCGCCTGCATCGGGATGCCCTTGTCGCCCAGCGCTCCCTGGTCGCCGAGCACCGCGGGGTTCACCGCGAGCACGTACGACATAGCCAGGAACGTGACGGTTCCCGCCATGAGCTCCCGCTTGACGGTCGAACCGGTGGACCGGACCCCGAAGTACCCGTCGAGGCGTCCTCGGGTCCGGTGCAGAACGTTGGTGACCATGGGTGACTCCAGTCGGGAAACGATGCGGGGGGTGCCAGGGCACGGTAGCCGAAGGTTCACTGCCCGGGGCACCCGCGGCGGTCCCACCGTGACCGGCGACACCCGGCGGTCTAGGCGCTCGGCGCGGAGACCAGGCCCAGCTCGGCGTCGGAGGCCAGCAGGTCGTTGTGCGGCAGCACCCGCACCGTGTACCCGACCGCTCCGGACAACGGCAGCGGGGTGTCGACGGCGAACAATTCGGCTCCCGCGTCCGACCCGGTGTGCGTCATCGGGACCGTCGTGGTGTCGGCGAGGTCGTCGGTCGCCGTGACCCGGCCGAGCACCGCCTGCACCACCACGTCCGACACGCTCAATCCGCCGAGCTCGACCCGCGCGGTGAGCGACAGCCCCGCCCCGATGACCGGCGTATCCGGAAGGCCCGCGCTGTCCACCTGGATCACCTTCACCGAGGGCCACGCCGACTCGACCCGGCGGCGGTACTCGGCGATGGCGCGCGCGACCGCGAACTCGTCGGCGGTCGCCCGCTGATAGGCCGCGGCGGCGGGAGCGTAGTACTCCACCGCGTAGTCGCGGACCATCCGGGAAGCCAGCACCTTGGGTCCCAGGGTCTGGAGAGTGTGCCGGACCATCTCCACCCAGCGCACCGGCATCCCCGCGGAGTCGCGTTCGTAGAAGCGCGGCGCGACCGTGCGCTCGAACAGGTCGTAGAGCGCGGTCGCCTCGAGGTCGTCGCGGCGATGCTCGTCGCGGACCCCCTCCGCCGTCGGGATGGCCCACCCGTTCTCGCCGTCGAACATCTCGTCCCACCAGCCGTCCCGGATGGACAGGTTGAGCCCGCCGTTCAGCGCGGATTTCATGCCGGAGGTACCGCACGCCTCCAGCGGCCGCAGCGGGTTGTTCAACCAGACGTCGCAGCCCCAGTACAGGTACCGCGCCATCGACATGTCGTAGTCGGGCAGGAAGACGATCCGGTGGCGCACCTCCGGATCGTCGGCGAAACGGACCACCTGCTGGATGAGCGCCTTGCCCCCGTCGTCGGCGGGATGGCTCTTGCCCGCGACGACCAGCTGCATCGGCCGCCGCGGGTCCAGCAGCAGGGCACGCAGTCGCTGCGGGTCGCGCAGCATGAGGGTCAGGCGCTTGTAGGTCGGCACCCGTCGCGCGAACCCGACGGTCAGCACATCGGGGTCGAAAACGCCGTTCACCCAGCCGAGCTCGGCCTCCGCGGCGCCACGCTCCAGCCAGGACGCGCGCAGCCTGCGGCGTACCTCCTCGACGAGGATGCCACGCAGGGTGTTGCGGGTGGACCACAGCTCGCTGAGATCGACCTCGCGCAGCCGTTCCCAGCCGCGCGCTTCCTCGACCAGCTCCGCGCCGATGTGCTCGCGCGCCTTGTCCACCCATTCCCGCGCGGCCCAGGTGGTGGCGTGCACGCCGTTGGTGACCGATCCGATCGGCACCTCCGCCGGGTCGAAACCCGGCCACAGCGAAGCGAACATGGACCGGCTCACCTCGCCGTGCAGTTTCGAGACGCCGTTGGCGCGCTGCGCGAGGCGCAGGCCCATGTGCGCCATATTGAACACCGACGGGTCGGCTTCCCGTCCGAGCGCCACGATCCGGTCCACGGAAAGGCCCGGAAGCAACGCGGATTCGGATTCGCCGTGCGCACCGCCGAAGTAGCGACGCACCATCGGCATCGGGAATCGGTCGATGCCCGCCGGGACCGGCGTGTGCGTGGTGAACACTGTGCCCGCCCGCACCGCGGCCAGCGCGGAATCGAAATCCCGCCCGTCCGCGACGAATTCGCGGATGCGCTCGACGCCGAGGAAACCCGCGTGCCCTTCGTTCATGTGGAAGACGTCGGGATCGGGCAGGCCGGCGGATGCCGTGTACGCGCGCACCGCGCGCACGCCGCCGATGCCCGCCAGGATCTCCTGCCGGATGCGATGCTCTTGGTCGCCGCCGTAGAGCCGGTCGGTGACCGCCCGCAGCTCGGGGTCGTTCTCGGCGATGTCGGAGTCCAGCAGCAACAGCGGAACCCGGCCGACCTGCGCGATCCACACCCGCGCACGCAGCACCCTGCGGTCGGGCATCGCCACGTGGATCAGCACCGGCGACCCGTCGGAGGTGAGCGCCCGCAACGGCAGGCCCTGCGGGTCCAGCGCCGGATAGTGCTCGGCCTGCCAGCCGTCCGCCGTCAGGGACTGGCGGAAGTAACCCGAGCGGTACAGCAAACCCACGCCGATCAGCGGCAGACCCAGATCGGATGCGGCCTTGAGGTGGTCACCGGCCAGGATGCCGAGACCGCCCGAATAGTTCGGCAGCACCTCGGTGACGCCGAACTCCATGGAGAAGTAGGCGATGCCGCGCACCCCCTCCTCCCGGCGCTGGAACCAGCCGGGCGCCGCCAGGTACTCGCGCAGATCCGCCGCCGCGGCGTCGACACGGGCGACATAGCCGGGGTCGGCGGCCAGCTCGTCCAGCCGCGCCGCGGGTACTTCGCCGAGCATCCGGACCGGATCGTGGCCCATCTCCTGCCAACGCCGAGGATCCAGCGCGGCGAACAGGTCCTGCGTCGGCGGATGCCACGACCAGCGCAGATTCGTGGCGAGCTCGGCCAGGGCCGCCAGGCGCTCGGGCAGATGGGCACGGACGGTGAAACGACGCAATGCCTTCATTGGGTAGAACCTACACGGGGCCCGCCGTCCGCGCCGTGCGCGTCCTTCGCCCCGGAACAACGTCTCGACCTGCGTCTTTGAGGGCAACGCCCCGTGGCGCGGCGCCCGCGAACCCGCACACCGACAGCGCGTAACGCCCGCTACCGTCACAGAACGAACACATTCCGCTCGCCGAGCCCGGCGGCCCGCTACCCGATCGAGACCACAGTTCGCTGGTGAACTCCGCGACGCCGGGCAAACCAACAAGCTGTGCGGACCAACCGGCCGCATCAACCGAATCAGCACGGGAGTGATCGAGATGTGGATGACGGCACACCCAAATCGCGCCCGCGATCGGCGCTGGTCGCGCTCTGGATCAGCGCTCACGGCGTTCGCAGCCGGCACGGCGGCACTCGTTCTCGTCGCACCCGCCGCCGGAGCCGCGGTCACCACGGCGACGGCCACGGCCAAAGGCATGACTTTCGGCTTCGAGGACTACGGGACCAACTGTGAGTACCGGGTGACGGCCACGGTGGACAACGCTTCCTCCTCCGATTCCGTCCAGTTCACCGACAGCGCCGCGGGGACCTTCCAGCCCAATCCCGCACCGGTGGTCGGCAACCAGGCCACCACCGTCTGGGTGCCCGACGACTCCGGGCCGCACACCATCTCCGCCACCCAGGGCGCCGGTCCCGCCTGGACTTCACCGGTGATGACAGTGGGCAACGGGATGAACCTCGGCGGCGCGTGTGTGGTCCTGCCGTAAGCGCCGGGCTCTCCGCGCAGTCGAGAGTTCAGCGTGAGCGCCCGGGCGGCCACGGCTCCCTGGTGGTGGCCTCCCGGGCATCGCGCCCCCGAAAATCGCCTCGCAGGCGGGACGTAGAGGTGACAGCATCGGCGGATGCCGCACTGGGTAGAGGTCCTTCCGCGATTTTTGCCGGCCTGCCTGCTCCTCGCCGCGCTGCCGGGGCCCGCCACCGCCCTGTTCCTGCAACGCGCCGTGCGTGACGGTCGCGCGGCGGGTCTGGCGGCGGTGGCCGGGAACGAGATCGGCGTGCTCGGCTGGACCCTTGCGGGCGGAGCGGGACTATCGGTCCTGCTCGTCGCGAACCGGGCCATGAACACCGCCGTGCACGTCGTCGGCGCGCTGGTCTTGATCTGGCTCGGCGTACAGGCCTGGCGGGGCGCGCGTGGCGGTGACGAGTTCGGCAACGCGATGACGAAGATGCTCCCGGCGGGTCGCACGCCCGCCGCCGCCTTCCGCGCCTCGCTGCTGTCGATCGCGGCCAACCCCAAGGCGGCGGTCTTCGGATTGACGATCCTTCCGCAGTTCCTGCCGTCCACCGGTCCGGTGCTGCCGACCGTGGTGATCCTGGCGCTCATCCAGTTGGTGATCGACACCGCGTGGTGTGTCGGCGTCGTCCTCGCCGCCGACCGCGCGGGCGCGTGGCTGCGGCGCACGGGCATCCGGCAGCGGGTGGAACGCGTGCTCGGCGCGGTATTGGTCGCCCTCGGCGTCGGTCTCGCCGCCGACGCGCGCTGACCCATCCGCCCAGGTGGGCCGCCGCCGTGACGGCCCGTGGGGTCGAACGAAAACTTCGCCGATCCGGTCCGCGCGCCCGGCTACCGGTAGGTTGGTCCCGTGACCGGCCGCATCGCTATCGATGACACTGCCCCGTCCATCCCAGGCGGCCGGCCCGCCAAAGCGGTGGTCGGCGAGGTATTCCCCGTGCGCGCCGTGGTGTGGCGGGAAGGGCACGAGGCCGTCGCCGCCACGCTCGTCGTCCGCGCCCCGGGTGCGTCGCGACCGGCTCGCGTCCGCATGACGCCGGACTACGAGCCCGACGTCTTCAACGCGACCTTCACCCCTAACGCGCCGGGCGCGTGGACCTACCGGATCGAAGGCTGGAGCGACCCGATCGCGACCTGGCGCTCCGCGATCGAGGCCAAATTGGCCGTCGGGCAGAGCGCCGCCGATCTGGCCAACGATCTGGAACTGGGCGCCCGTCTGTTCGAGCGCGCGGCTCGAGCGGTTCCGAAGAAGCAGTTCGAGCGCTTACGGGCGGTCGCGGCGGCGCTGCGCGGCACCGAGCAACTGCCCGCCCGGGTGGCCCCGGCCTTCGCCGAGGAGGTCGCCGAGATCCTGCGCGCCACGCCGCTGCGCGATTTGGTCACTCGCGGGCCGCAGCACACCGTCCAGGTCGAACGGCATCGCGCGCTCTATGGCTCCTGGTACGAATTCTTTCCCCGCTCGACCGGCGGCCGCGACGCGACCGGCAAGCCGGTCCACGGCACCTTCGCCACGGCGGCCAAGGAGCTTCCGCGCATCGCCGCCATGGGCTTCGACGTGGTCTACCTGCCACCCATCCACCCGATCGGCGAGGTCAACCGCAAGGGCCGCAACAACGCGCTCACCGCGGAACCGGGTGACGTCGGCTCACCGTGGGCGATCGGCTCGAAGCACGGCGGTCACGATGCCGTGCATCCGGAACTGGGCACCGAAGCCGATTTCGCCCATTTCGTCGCCGAAGCGCGGCGACTCGGCCTCGAGGTGGCGCTCGACCTCGCACTGCAATGCGCCCCCGACCATCCGTGGGTGCGGGCGCACCCCGAGTGGTTCACCACCCTGCCCGACGGCACCATCGCCTACGCGGAGAACCCGCCCAAGAAATACCAGGACATCTACCCGGTCAACTTCGACAACGACCCCGACGGCCTCTACGCCGAGGTGCTGCGGGTGGTCCGCCACTGGATCGGTCTCGGCGTCGCCATCTTCCGCGTGGACAACCCGCACACCAAGCCCGCCGACTTCTGGGAGTGGCTGATCGCGAACGTGCGGCGCACCGACCCGGACGTCATCTTCCTGTCCGAGGCGTTCACCCGCCCGGCCCGGCTCTATGGGCTCGCCAGGCGCGGATTCAGCCAGTCCTACACGTACTTCACCTGGCGGGTAGCCAAGTGGGAACTCACCGAGTTCGGCAACGAGTTGGCCGCCAAGGCCGACGAGGCCCGCCCGAACCTGTTCGTCAACACCCCGGACATCCTGCACGAGAGTCTCCAGCACGGCGGACCGGGAATGTTCGCCATCCGCGCCGTCCTGGCCGCGACCCTCGCGCCGACCTGGGGCGTCTACTCCGGTTTCGAGCTGTTCGAACATCAGGCGGTGCGACCGGACAGCGAAGAGTACCTCGACTCGGAGAAGTACGAACTGCGCCCGCGTCCGTTCGCCGAGGCGCTCGCGCGCGGCGAATCGCTGGAGCCGTGGCTGACCCGGCTCAACGAGATCCGCCGGGCGCACCCCGCCTTGCAACAGTTGCGCTGCCTGCACTTCCACCACGTGGACAACGACGCGTTACTCGCCTTCTCGAAGATCGACCCCGCGGGCGGTGACGCGGTGCTGGTCGTGGTGAATCTCAATCCGTACGGCGCCGAGTGGGGCATGCTCTCGCTCGACCTGCCCGCGATCGGCCGGGAGTGGCACGACCACCCGGTGGTCTACGACGAGGTCAGCGGCGAGGAATACCACTGGGCGCAGACCAATTACGTGCGATTGGACCCGGCGCGCGCCGTCGCGCACATCATCGCTCTGCCTCCGGTGCCACAGCAGGCTCGCACCGAGCTGGCCTACCGCAGGACGCTGCGATGAAACGCCGCGACCTCATGCTGCTGGCGGCGGGCACCCATGCCGACCCGCACACCGTGCTCGGCGCACATCCCCACCCCGATGGCACGGCCGTCCGGGTGCTGCGCCCGCACGCGGAAACCGTGTCGGTGCGGGTCGGCGACCTCGACCATCCGCTGAAATCCTTGGGACACGGCGTCTTCGCCGCGGTGCTGCCGTACCCGGAGATCATGGACTATCGCGTCGCGACGACCTATCCCGGCGGCCAGACGATCGTCAGCGCCGACGGCTACCGCTTCCTGCCCACGCTCGGCGACCTCGACCTGCATCTCATCGGCGAAGGCCGCCACGAGCGGCTGTGGGAGGTGCTCGGCGCGCACCCGCGCCGCTACACCACACTCGACGGCACGGTGACGGGCACGTCGTTCGCGGTGTGGGCGCCCAATGCGCGCGGCGTCACCGTCATGGGGGATTTCGACGGCTGGAGCGGCAACACGGCGCCGATGCGCGCCCTCGGATCGTCCGGCATCTGGGAAGTCTTCGTTCCCGGTGTCGGGCCGGGTACCAGATACAAATACCGCGTGCACGGCGCCGACGGGCGGACCGTCGATCACGCCAACCCCCTGGCCTTCGCCACCGAACCGCCACCGGCGACGGCGTCGGTGGTCACCGAGAGCCACCACGTGTGGAACGACCAGGCATGGCTCGAGCGGCGTGCGGCCACCGACCCGACCCGTGCGCCGATGAGCGTCTACGAGGTGCATCTCGGTTCATGGCGGCCCGGTCTCGGATATCGCGAAATGGCCGAGCAGCTCGCCGAATACGTGCGGGCAGCCGGATACACGCATATCGAGCTGCTCCCCATCGCCGAGCATCCGTTCGGCGGCTCGTGGGGCTACCAGGTCACCTCCTACTACGCGCCCACCGCCCGATTCGGCTCCCCGGACGACTTCCGCGCGTTCGTCGACCACATGCACGCGGCGGGCATCGGCGTCCTGCTGGACTGGGTACCCGCCCATTTCCCGCGCGACGAGTGGGCGCTGGCCCGATTCGACGGCACCCCGCTCTACGAGCACCCCGACCCGCGCCGCGGCGAGCAACTCGACTGGGGCACCTACGTGTTCGATTTCGGCAGGCACGAGGTGCGCAACTTCCTCGTCGCCAACGCCCGCTACTGGATCGAGGAATTCCACATCAACGGCCTGCGCGTCGACGCGGTCGCCTCCATGCTCTATCTCGACTACTCCCGCGCCGACGGCGAGTGGGAGCCCAACGTGCACGGCGGCCGGGAGAATTTGGAGGCCGTCAACTTCCTGCAAGAGCTCAACGAGACGGTGCACCGGCACCACCCCGGCGTCGTGACGATCGCCGAGGAGTCAACCACCTGGCCCGGCGTCACCCGCGGCACCGACGTCGGCGGTCTCGGCTTCACCATGAAATGGAACATGGGCTGGATGCACGACACCCTCGGGTTCCTCGGCCGCGACCCGGTGCACCGCTGCTGGCACCACAACGAGATCACCTTCTCGCTGGTGTACGCCTGGAGCGAGAACTACGTGCTGCCGATCAGCCACGACGAGGTCGTGCATGGCAAGGGCACGCTATGGACCAGGATGCCGGGCGACGATTTCGCCAAAGCCGCCGGCGTGCGGGCGCTGCTGGCCTACATGTGGGCCCACCCCGGTAAACAGCTGCTGTTCATGGGCCAGGATTTCGGCCAGTTCCGCGAATGGTCACACGATCGCGGCCTGGACTGGCACGAACGGGACAATCCCCTGCATCAGGGCATCAGCGCGCTGGTACGCGACCTGAACGCCGTCTACCGCGCCCACCCCGCCCTGTGGAGCCAGGACACCACCCCCGGCGGCTACGCCTGGATCGAGGCGGACGACCGCGTGAACAACGTGCTGGCCTTCCTGCGCTACGGCTCCGACGGCTCCGTGGTGGCCTGCGTCTACAACTTCTCCGGATCGACCCACGACGCCTACCGGGTCGGCCTGCCGCACACCGGCCGCTGGCTAGAGATCCTCAACACCGACGCCGTGGACTACGGCGGCTCCGGCCTCGGCAATCTGGGCGAGCTGACGGCGACCGACGAGCCGTGGCACGACCGTCCCGCCTCCGCCGAGGTGACGCTGGCGCCGCACGGCGCGATCTGGTTGCGTCCCGCCTAGCGGCGGGAGACCCACGCCCGGTCGTGCGCCCTGCGCACGGCAGTGCACACGACCACCGGCGTGGATGCTCGGCCTCCGGCCGCGAACTCAGTACAGGGCTGCGGCCAGCTTGCGGCGCGCGGCCACCACGAACGGCTCGGCCTGGTCGAACAGTTCGAACAGTTCCAGCAGGCGGGTGCGCGCCTTGGTGCGCTCGTCCCCGGAAGTCCGCTTGACGACCTCGATCAGCCGATCGAACGCCGCTTCCGGCCGCTGCTGGAACAGTTCGAGGTCGGCGGCGTCGATCGCGGCATCAATATTCGAGGGATCCGCGTCGGCGGTCGCGATGGCCGACTCCGGCAGCTCCTGCGCCCGAGCGAGGAAGCGCAGCTGGCGCAGCGCGCCCTTGGCCTCCTCGTTCGCGGGCTCGGCGTCGAGAATCGCCTGGTAGACGGCCTCGGCCCCGGCCAGGTCGCCCTGCTCCAGCGCCGCCTCCGCCGCCGCGAAACGCGGGTCCTCGGCGGGCTGCTGCGGCTGCCCGCCGCCTTCGAGCTTGCCCGCCACCGCGTCGACCACCGCGTTCAGCCACTGCCGCACCTGCGGCTCCGGCTGGGCGCCCTCGAAATCGGCCAGCGGCTGCCCGGCCGCGATCGCGATGACCGTCGGGATGCCCTGCACCCGCAGCGCCTGCGCGATCCGCATATTGGCCTCGGCCTCGACGGTGGCCAGGTCCCAGGCGCCGCCGTCGGCGGCCACCAGACGCTCGAACGTCCTGACCAGTTCGACACTCCCCGGGCTGCGCTGCGAGTACAGCACCACCACCACGGGCACCTGCATCGAACGGCGCAGCACCTTGGTCTCGAAATCGGCCTCGGACACCGCGTGGTCGCCACCGGCCGCACCGCCCGCACCACCGGCGGGCTGCTTCAAACTGGACAGATCGACCGCCCCGGACATGGCGGCGGCGACAGCGGGCGAAGGACGGCGTGCGGCTGGTCGATTCACGACTTCCAGTTTGTCACGACGTGGCGGATGCGGGTGCCCCGGACTCGGCCGAACCGGCAACGCTCAGCTCGCCGAGCTGACCCGTGCGCACCGCCCAGACCTCGAACAGCACCGTGCAGAACGGCGGGAGGCTCGACAGCAGCGCCAGAACAGTGGTCTTGGCGTTCCAGCCCAGCTCGCGCGCCGCCACGATCGCGCTGATCACGAACAGCACGAACACGATGCCGTGCGTCATCCCGAACACCTTGACCGGCCACAGCACCGGTTCGGGAATTCGCTTGAACACCATGCCGATGATCAACAGCACCCACGAGATCGCCTCGAGCACCGCGATGAAACGAAACCGCTTGGCCACCGTGCTCAGGTCGAAGACATTGCCCATGCGCCCCATTCTGCCGGATGCACTACACACTGTCGTAGTGAGCTCTGTCTAATTCGATCGGCAGCGCCTGCGGCGCTGCGTGTTCGCGGCCCCCTCATGGCTCGCGTCCGAGTGACGGCCGCTTGCTCCTTCGTCGCGTACGCGGCGGTCACTCGGACGCGAGCCGGGCCGCGAACGGCGCATGCTCGGTCTCGCTTCGCTCGAAACCGGGGGTTGCGGTGAGGTGGGCGCGGAAGTGGTCAGCGCACCACCCGGCGGGAGCCGATACCACGCGGAGTCAGCGCACCACCCGGCGGGAGCCGATACCACGCGGAGTCAGCGCACCACCCGGCGGGAGCCGATACCACGCGGAGTCAGCGCACCACCCGGCGGGAGCCGATACCACGCGGAGTCAGCGCACCACCCGGCGGGAGCCGATACCACGCGGAGTCAGCGCACCACCCGGCGGGAGCCGATACCACGCGGAGTCAGCGCACCACCCGGCGGGAGCCGATACCACGCGGAACAGGTCGAACAGCGTGGCCGCCACTGGATCTTCTGGACCGGCCGCCCGCACGCGGAGGATCACCGATTGTGGGCCTGGCCTATCGAGCCGATGGTGTTCTTCTCCCGCAGCACCTGCTTCGCCACCCACTGCCCTCGTCGTAGCCGATGGCGGAGTTCAGTGGGGTCACGATCCGGGGGACTCGCGAGGGTGCGCAGGTGCTCGACGTTGGCGATCAGCCCGGGCACGCACTTGTCGGCGAACACGCGCGACACGTCGGCCAGCAGCTGTTGCAGGCGGCGACGTCGCCTGACGACGGGCCACTCCCGCCCGGGCCATGACGCGAGCGCGCAGTCTCGGCCTCGAACGATTCGCTCGACACCGATGGTTCGGTGCGGGTGTCGCCCGCCGAGGGGTCAGACGCGGACGATCAGGGCGTCACCCTGGCCGCCGCCGCCGCAGAGCGCGGCAGCGCCGATGCCGCCGCCGCGGCGTTTGAGCTCCAGCACCAGGTGCAGCAGGATGCGGGCGCCGGACATACCCAGCGGGTGGCCGATGGCGATGGCGCCACCGTTGACGTTGACCTTCTCCGGGTCGATGCCCAGCTTGCGGGTGGACGCGACGCCGACCGCGGCGAACGCCTCGTTGATCTCCACCAGGTCCAGGTCGGCGGGCGAGATACCCTCGCGGGCGCATGCTCTGGCGATCGCGTTGGCGGGCTGGTCCTGCAGGGTCGAGTCCGGACCGGCGACCACACCGGCGGCGCCGATCTCGGCGATCCAGCTCAGGCCGAGCGCCTGCGCCTTCTCCTTGCTCATCACCACGACCGCCGCGGCTCCGTCGGAGATCTGCGACGCGGTGCCCGCGGTGATCGTGCCGTCCTTGCGGAACGCCGGGCGCAGCTTGGCCAGCGACTCCACCGTGGTGTCGGCCCGAATGCCCTCGTCCGTGGTCACCAGCACGGGATCGCCCTTGCGCTGCGGCACCGCCACCGGAACGACTTCGTCGTCGAAGACGCCGTTCTTCCACGCCGCCGCCGCACGCTGGTGCGAAGCCGCGGCGAACGCGTCCTGATCCTCCCGGCTGACCCGGTCGGTGTCGTTGCGCTGCTCGGTGAGCGCGCCCATGGCCTGATCGGTGAAGATGTCGTGCAGACCGTCGTAGGCCATGTGGTCACGCAGCGTCACATCGCCGTACTTGAAGCCTTCCCTGCTCTTCTCCAGCAGGTGCGGCGCCTGGCTCATCGACTCCTGACCGCCCGCGACGACTATCTCGTACTCACCCGCCCGGATCAGCTGGTTGGCGAGGGCGATCGCGTTGATGCCGGACAGACAGACTTTGTTCAGCGTCAACGCGGGCACGTCCATCGGGATACCCGCGGCCACCGCCGCCTGACGAGCGGGGATCTGACCCGCGCCCGCGGTGAGCACCTGCCCCATGATCACGTAGTCGACCTGATCCGGCGCGACGCCGCCCTTCTCCAGCGCCGCCTTGATGGCGAACCCGCCCAGGTCGGAACCGCTGAAGTCCTTCAGACCCCCGAGCAGCCTGCCGACCGGGGTACGCGCACCGGATACGATGACGGAAGTGGTCACGACGAGCCTCGCATTCGTAGATCGGACCTGCCCGCGCCCACGCCCGTGGCAGTGCGAGAGCAGGTGTTCTACTCAACGGTAGCGGGTGCGGCCCGCGCGCCCCGTGCCAGGTCGCGCTACTTTCGAATGGTGAGCAACGTTATCGAACAGTCATCTTTCATCCCCGCGGACTACGTGACCGCGGTCGACCACGTCGGCATCGCGGTGCCGGACCTGGACGCCGCGGTGGCCTGGTATGCCGAGCACCTCGGCATGATCGAGACCCACCGCGAGGTCAACGAGGCCCAGGGCGTGCACGAGGCGATGCTCTCGCTGCCCGGCGCACCGGATCGCGCCACCGCCCTGCAGTTGCTGGCCCCGCTGAACGCGGACTCGACGATCGCGAAGTTCATCGACCGTAGCGGCCCCGGCTTGCAGCAACTGGCCTACCGAGTGACCGACATCGAGGCCGTCTCCACCTACCTGCGCGCCAAGGGTCTGCGTTTGCTGTACGAGGCTCCACGGCATGGAACGGCGGATTCCCGCATCAATTTCATCCACCCGAAGGATGCTGGAGGTGTGCTGATCGAGTTGGTCGAACCGAGCGCCGATGTTACGCACTAGTATCGACGTCAGGTCGGGAAAACTCGTTGGAATGACATTCGCAGTCGAGTCACCATCGGCTGTCTCCAGGCTGTAGTTTGTGTGCCATGTCGTCACCCGAGTCCGATCGCAATCGCTTCGTTGCACTGCCCTTCACCGTTGTGCGCAAGGGTTATGCGCAAGACGAGGTGCGTAATTACTTCGACCGCTTCGACGCGGAACTGAGAGTCACCGCCACCGACCGCGATGCGGCTGCGGCACAAGCACGTAACCTCGCGAGCCAGCTGGAAGACGCGCGCGACGAGATCGACGAACTCCGTAAGGAGGTCGACCGACTCTCGGTGCCGCCGACCACCGCGGAAGGTATGTCCGACCGCATCTCCCGCATGCTCCGGCTCGCCTCCGACGAGGCGTCCGAGGTGCGTGCCCTGGCGCAGGCCGAGGCCGCGGAGATGGTGTCGATCGCCGAGCAGCAGGCCACCGAGATGCGTGGCAAGTACGAGTCGCTGCTCGCGGAGACCAAGGAGAAGCGCGAGGCGCTCGAGATCGAGTTCGAGCAGACCCTCGCGAACGCACGCACCGAGTCCGCCAAGATCATCGAGGCCGCCCAGGCCGAGGCCGACCGCATCGCGAAGGAAGCCGACGCGAAGCGCAAGGCCACCCAGCAGGACTTCGAGGCCACCATGGCCGAGCGTCGCACCAAGCTCACCCGCGCCATGGAGGAGCTGGAAGCCACCAGCCGCGCCGAGGCCGCCCAGCGGATCAAGGACGCGACCGACGAGGCCAACCGCCTCATCACCTCCGCCACCCAGACCTCCGAGCGCAAGATCGCGCACGCGAAGGAACTGGCCGAGGAGATGCGCGTGCTGCGCGGCCGCGTGCTCGCCCAGCTGCTCGGTATCCGCGGTCAGCTCGACTCGGTGCCCGCGATGCTCGCCGCGGTCAACCGGGAGAGCGAACTGCTGGACGGTGTCCCGGATCAGCGCAAGTCGCTCGGCGGCAGCACCAAGTCGGTCGCCGGCTCGCGCCAGAAGGCGATCCCCGAGGTCGCCACCGAGGACGAGGACATCGACTCGGAAGAGCGCGAGAGCGCCGACATCAGCAACTGACGTCGGGCCCGCGGAGACTGCGGCAAAAACTGAACCGATTCATCGAAGGCCGCCCCACCAGGGCGGCCTTCCCTAATTCCGCACCCTGTTGAACCGGCAACCGCCACTGCCACGGGTCAAGACCAGCGACGGGTGATCCTGCGGGTACGACGGCCGTTCCAGCACCCGCGATGCCAGTGCCTGCGATCGTCCTCTCCGCCGTAAGCGGGCCAGGCCACGATGTGGGCGACCCCGGGCGCGATCTCGTGGTCACAGCCGGGGCAGCGGTAAGTCTTGGTCGCACGGCTGCCCGGAATGGGGCGCACCACGAACGTCTCGTCACCGTCCGGACCGAACTCGGTCCGTCCGAAGACGTCGCCGACCGGCGTACCACCGGCCCGCGAGCGATCAGCGGGCGGATCCGTACGCGGTTTCCGGCGGGGCACCCGACAAGCGTATTACTCGCCCGTGTGCGCCCCGCACGGCCCTTGGTTCAGAACAACCGGAATTCGTTGCTCTCCGTGCCGCGCAGGGCGTCGTAATCCAGTGTCAGGCAGCGAATACCGCGATCCTCGGCGAGTGTGCGCGCCTGCGGCTTGATCTGCTGGGCGGCGAAAACGCCCACCACCGGAGCCAGCAGCGGATCCCGGTTCAGCAGCTCGAGATAGCGGGTGAGCTGTTCGACGCCGTCGATCTCACCGCGCCGCTTGATCTCGACCGCCACGGTTGCGCCGTCGGCGTCCCGGCACAGCAGGTCCACGGGGCCGATCGCGGTCATGTACTCACGGCGGATGAGCGTGTAGCCCGGGCCGAGCGTCTGCACGTGCTCGGCCAGCAGTTCTTGCAGGTGTGCTTCCACCCCGTCTTTGACCAGGCCGGGATCGACTCCGAGTTCATGGGAGGAGTCGTGCTCGATGTCCTCGATGGTGATGCGGAGTTCTTCGCCGGCCTTGTTGGTGACCACCCACAGCGCCTTCGCGCCGTCCGGCAGCTGCGCGTCACCGTTGCGTTCCTCCAGCCAGCACGGTGGGCTCATCCAGTTCAGCGGCTTGTACGACCCCCCGTCGGAGTGCACGAGCACCGAACCGTCCGCTTTCATCAGCAGTAGCCTGCGGGCCATCGGGAGATGGGCGGTGAGTCGCCCTACGTAGTCGACCTGACAGCGAGCAATCACTAGGCGCACCCAAGCACTGTAGGCGAGGCCCACGCGGCGGTTGCCGCCAGCCCATGGCACAACAGTGGGAGGACCACTTTCGCGGTCTGGTGCGGGTCATGACGAATCCGACGTCGGCCTAGCGGATGCTTGCCAGTACCGATCCAGCCGCCCGGAACCACGCAGATTTCACCGCGACGGAGCAAGGTGGCGCCGACTCGACCCGGCGATGAGGAACTGAATTCCACGCACCGGAACGTAGTTCCGCGAGGGCGAGCAGGCAGCCAGACGATGGCCTGGTTCGCGGGATGTGGCCGGCGTGCTGGGGGTGTTGCCGGGAAGGGGCGTGTAAACGCCGAGAGGCCCTCGACTGCTGTCGAGGGCCTCTCGGGAAAGGATGTTCCGGCGGTGTCCTACTCTCCCACACCCTGTCGAGTGCAGTACCATCGGCGCTGGCAGGCTTAGCTTCCGGGTTCGGAATGGGACCGGGCGTTTCCCTACCGCTATGGCCGCCGTAACTCTATGAAACTATCCACCCACCCCCACACGAACGGGTCACCAGTACACCCGACCGAACCCGAGGGTTTGATGGGGTGACACGATGATCGTGCCGCGGGGGTGTCTGTGTGTTGTTTCAGACACCGCACAGTGGACGCGTAGCAACCTTTGTTGGTAAGTCCTCGGCCGATTAGTACCGGTCACCTCCACACGTTACCGTGCTTCCAGTTCCGGCCTATCAACCCCATGGTCTATAGGGGGCCTTAACCACTCGAAGGTGGTGAGAAACCTCATCTTGGAACAGGCTTCCCGCTTAGATGCTTTCAGCGGTTATCCCTTCCGAACGTAGCCAACCAGCAGTGCCCTTGGCAGGACAACTGGCACACCAGAGGTTCGTCCGTCCCGGTCCTCTCGTACTAGGGACAGCCTTCCTCAAGTTTCTGACGCGCGCGGCGGATAGAGACCGAACTGTCTCACGACGTTCTAAACCCAGCTCGCGTGCCGCTTTAATGGGCGAACAGCCCAACCCTTGGGACCTACTCCAGCCCCAGGATGCGACGAGCCGACATCGAGGTGCCAAACCATCCCGTCGATATGGACTCTTGGGGAAGATCAGCCTGTTATCCCCGGGGTACCTTTTATCCGTTGAGCGACACCGCTTCCACATGCCGGTGCCGGATCACTAGTCCCGACTTTCGTCCCTGCTCGACCCGTCAGTCTCACAGTCAAGCTCCCTTGTGCACTTGCACTCGACACCTGATTGCCAACCAGGCTGAGGGAACCTTTGGGCGCCTCCGTTACATTTTAGGAGGCAACCGCCCCAGTTAAACTACCCACCAGGCACTGTCCCTGAACCCGATCAGGGTCCGAGGTTAGAAGTCCAATACGACCAGAGTGGTATTTCAACGACGACTCCACGAACACTGGCGTGCCCGCTTCACAGTCTCCCACCTATCCTACACAAACCGTACCGAACACCAATACCAAGCTATAGTGAAGGTCCCGGGGTCTTTTCGTCCTGCCGCGCGTAACGAGCATCTTTACTCGTAATGCAATTTCGCCGAGTCTGTGGTTGAGACAGCAGAGAAGTCGTTACGCCATTCGTGCAGGTCGGAACTTACCCGACAAGGAATTTCGCTACCTTAGGATGGTTATAGTTACCACCGCCGTTTACCGGGGCTTAAATTCTCAGCTTCGCGTCCGAAAACGCTAACCGGTCCTCTTAACCTTCCGGCACCGGGCAGGCGTCAGTCCGTATACATCGTCTTACGACTTCGCACGGACCTGTGTTTTTAGTAAACAGTCGCTTCTCTCTGGTCTCTGCGACCACACCCAGCTCGAGGAGCAAGTCCCGTCACCAGACGTGGTCCCCCTTCTCCCGAAGTTACGGGGGCATTTTGCCGAGTTCCTTAACCACAGTTCTCTCGATCGCCTCGGTATTCTCTACCTGACCACCTGTGTCGGTTTGGGGTACGGGCCGTGTACCAACTCACTAGAGGCTTTTCTCGGCAGCATAGGATCACTGAATTCGCCTCAATCGGCTACGCATCACCTCTCAGGCTCATGCGACACGGATTTACCTATGCCACGCCCTACCGGCTTACACCAGGTACTCCATCACCTGGCCCAGCTACCTTCCTGCGTCACCCCATCGCTTGACTACTACACCCAGGGTCTCGTGCATCCCCATCACCTCACCCGAAGGTGATAGATCCGGTTCAGGACGATTAGCACAGATGATTCGCCATTGGGCGCGGATACACGGGTACGGGAATATCAACCCGTTGTCCATCGACTACGCCTGTCGGCCTCGCCTTAGGTCCCGACTCACCCTGGGCGGATTAACCTGGCCCAGGAACCCTTGGTCATTCGGCGGACGAGTTTCTCACTCGTCTTTCGCTACTCATGCCTGCATTCTCACTCGCACAGCCTCCACCACTAGGTCACCCTGTGACTTCCACGGCTGCACGACGCTCCCCTACCCACCCCAACACCTGGCTCGAAAGCAGGCTAATGTCGGAGTGCCGCGGCTTCGGCGGTGTACTTGAGCCCCGCTACATTGTCGGCGCAGGATCACTTGACCAGTGAGCTATTACGCACTCTTTCAAGGGTGGCTGCTTCTAAGCCAACCTCCTGGTTGTCTTCGCGACCCCACATCCTTTTCCACTTAGTACACGCTTAGGGGCCTTAGCCGGCGATCTGGGCTGTTTCCCTCTCGACTACGAAGCTTATCCCCCGCAGTCTCACTGCCACGCTCTCACACACCGGCATTCGGAGTTTGGCTGACTTCGGTAAGCTTGTGGGCCCCCTAGGCCATCCAGTAGCTCTACCTCCGGCGTGAAACACGTGACGCTGCACCTAAATGCATTTCGGGGAGAACCAGCTATCACGGAGTTTGATTGGCCTTTCACCCCTACCCACAGCTCATCCCCTCAGTTTTCAACCTAAGTGGGTTCGGGCCTCCACGACGTCTTACCGTCGCTTCACCCTGGCCATGGGTAGATCACTCCGCTTCGGGTCCATGATGTACGACTCAACGCCCTATTCGGACTCGCTTTCGCTACGGCTACCCCACACGGGTTAACCTCGCCACACACCGATGACTCGCAGGCTCATTCTTCAAAAGGCACGCCATCACCCCACCCCAAAGGGAAGGCTCTGACGGATTGTAAGCGTCCGGTTTCAGGTACTATTTCACTCCCCTCCCGGGGTACTTTTCACCTTTCCCTCACGGTACTAGTCCGCTATCGGTCACCAGGGAGTATTCAGGCTTACCGGGTGGTCCCGGCAGATTCACAGCAGATTCCACGGGCCCGCTGCTACTCGGGCACCCACTACAACAGAGCACGCATTTTCGCCTACGGGACTCTCACCCTCTACGACAGGCCGTTCCAGACCACTTCGACTAACACGCACTTTTCTGACTGTTGCCTACCACGGCAGTGATAGGAAAGTGAGCCCCACTACCCCACACGTGCAACACCTGCCGGCTATCACACACGCATGGTTTAGCCTCATCCGCTTTCGCTCGCCACTACTCACGGAATCACAATTGTTTTCTCTTCCTGTGGGTACTGAGATGTTTCACTTCCCCACGTTCCCTCCACACACCCTATATATTCAGATGCGGGTAACACGACATCACTCGTGCTGGGTTTCCCCATTCGGAAATCCTCGGATCTCAGCTCGGTTGACAGCTCCCCGAGGCTTATCGCAGCCTCCTACGTCCTTCATCGGCTCCTGGTGCCAAGGCATCCACCGAACGCTCTTCAACACTTACAAACAAAGATGCTCGCGTCCACTGTGCAGTTCTCAAACAACACACCCACCCGAACCAGAACCCAGGACCAGCACCCCCGAAGGAGCCGGTATCACAAGAGATCCGAGCAGATCGTATTTTTTGCCTGGAAAGAACGTCTGTTCTTTCAGGACCCAACAGTGTGTCGATATATCAACCACAGCCGGAGACTCGGCTCCGACCCATATGGAAGAAACTGCCAGCGTTCCACCCATGAGCTCCGCAGTCCCACATCCGAGGACTAAACGGCTCTGCCAGAAGCAATCCCGACTCCACGGGACTCTCACTGGAGATGCTCCTTAGAAAGGAGGTGATCCAGCCGCACCTTCCGGTACGGCTACCTTGTTACGACTTCGTCCCAATCGCCGATCCCACCTTCGACGGCTCCCTCCCACAAGGGGTTAGGCCACCGGCTTCGGGTGTTACCGACTTTCATGACGTGACGGGCGGTGTGTACAAGGCCCGGGAACGTATTCACCGCAGCGTTGCTGATCTGCGATTACTAGCGACTCCAACTTCACGGGGTCGAGTTGCAGACCCCGATCCGAACTGAGACCGGCTTTAAGGGATTCGCTCCACCTCACGGTATCGCAGCCCTCTGTACCGGCCATTGTAGCATGTGTGAAGCCCTGGACATAAGGGGCATGATGACTTGACGTCGTCCCCACCTTCCTCCGAGTTGACCCCGGCAGTCTCCTGCGAGTCCCCGGCATAATCCGCTGGCAACACAGGACAAGGGTTGCGCTCGTTGCGGGACTTAACCCAACATCTCACGACACGAGCTGACGACAGCCATGCACCACCTGTACACCGACCACAAGGGGGCCTACATCTCTGCAGGTTTCCGGTGTATGTCAAACCCAGGTAAGGTTCTTCGCGTTGCATCGAATTAATCCACATGCTCCGCCGCTTGTGCGGGCCCCCGTCAATTCCTTTGAGTTTTAGCCTTGCGGCCGTACTCCCCAGGCGGGGCGCTTAATGCGTTAGCTACGGCACGGATCCCGTGGAAGGAAACCCACACCTAGCGCCCACCGTTTACGGCGTGGACTACCAGGGTATCTAATCCTGTTCGCTACCCACGCTTTCGCTTCTCAGCGTCAGTTACTGCCCAGAGACCCGCCTTCGCCACCGGTGTTCCTCCTGATATCTGCGCATTTCACCGCTACACCAGGAATTCCAGTCTCCCCTGCAGTACTCAAGTCTGCCCGTATCGCCCGCAAGCTTGGGGTTGAGCCCCAAGTTTTCACGGACGACGCGACAAACCGCCTACAAGCTCTTTACGCCCAGTAATTCCGGACAACGCTCGCACCCTACGTATTACCGCGGCTGCTGGCACGTAGTTGGCCGGTGCTTCTTCTACAGGTACCGTCACTCACGCTTCGTCCCTGTCGAAAGAGGTTTACAACCCGAAGGCCGTCATCCCTCACGCGGCGTCGCTGCATCAGGCTTTCGCCCATTGTGCAATATTCCCCACTGCTGCCTCCCGTAGGAGTCTGGGCCGTGTCTCAGTCCCAGTGTGGCCGGTCGCCCTCTCAGGCCGGCTACCCGTCGTCGCCTTGGTAGGCCATTACCCCACCAACAAGCTGATAGGCCGCGGGCCCATCTCGCACCGATAAATCTTTCCACCCCAAGCCATGCGACAAGAGGTCATATCCGGTATTAGACCCAGTTTCCCAGGCTTATCCCGAAGTGCGAGGCAGATCACCCACGTGTTACTCACCCGTTCGCCGCTCGTGTACCCCGAAGGGCCTTACCGCTCGACTTGCATGTGTTAAGCACGCCGCCAGCGTTCGTCCTGAGCCAGGATCAAACTCTCCGTTGAAGACTCTCGAAACACCCGAAGGCGAATCAAAAATATCTGAACCAGAGTCCGAAAACCCAGCAAAAACAATCGCCAGCCGAAAAAAAGCTGACTAAATGCCCGACCCTCCACACGGGGAGCGGAAGAGCCGGAACCAAAAATAATTGGCACTGACATTCATCGACACACTATTGAGTTCTCAAAGAACACACGCACACACCATCGCCCGGTTTGAACCGATTGATCGGTGAAGCAACTTTTCCAGCTTAGCTCAGCCGCGAACCCAGTTGCAAACCGGGGGTCGCGTTCGAGCCAGTGTGATCGTCAGGCGCTCCTCGTCCTACCTCGTTTCCCTGGCCTCTCGCTCAGCGTTTCCGCTCAGCTCCTCGGCCCCGGGTCGGTGTCCGTGTCGCTCTGACTTGGATTAAGTTACGTGTCTGCGTTCACGATGTCAAATCGCCTGGTCAGCACGCGTTTTCGTGAAACTGTTTCGCAACTCGTCGCCGGCGAAGATCGAATCGGCGCTCAATCCGCCGCGCCGACCCGCTCTACGTCGCCACCCAGTGCCTGTAGCTGCTCCACGAAATTCGGGTAACCGCGATCGATGTGGAAGACGTCGTGCACTTCGGTGGTCCCGTCGGCAACCAAGCCCGCCAGGACCAGCCCCGCGCCTGCGCGGATATCCGATGACCACACCGGGGCGCTCGACAACCGCGGGATACCGCGCACCACCGCGTGGTGCCCATCGGTGCGCGCGTCGGCGCCGAGGCGGATCATCTCCTCCACGAACCGGAAGCGGGCCTCGAAGATGTTCTCGGTGATCATCGAAGTTCCGTCCGCGATCGACGCGAGCCCGATGGCCATCGGCTGCAGATCGGTCGGGAATCCGGGGAACGGCAGCGTCGAGAAGTTGACCGCGCGCGGCCGCTCCGCCTGCACCACCCGGAAGCCGTCCTGCTCGAAGGAGATGCGCGCCCCCGCGGACCGCAGCTTGTCCAGCACCAGCGACAGATGCTTGGGATTCACGCCGGTGACGCGGATGTCCCCGAGGGTCATCGCCGCGGCGATCCCCCAGGTCGCCGCCACGATGCGGTCACCGATGACGCGGTGGGTCGTCGGCGAGAGACGCTCGAACGCCCTGAATGGTGAGCACCGAGGTGCCCGCGCCGCTGATCCGCGCGCCCATCCGGACGAGCATGTTGCACAGGTCGACGATGTCGGGTTCGCGCGCGGCGTTGTCGATCACCGTCTCGCCTTCGGCGAGCACCGCGGCCATGAGGATGTTCTCGGTGGCGCCGACCGAAGGGAAGTCCAAGCGGATCCGGGCGCCCTGCAGCTCGTCCGCCCTGGCCACCACACAGCCGTGCTCGATCTCGCTGGTCGCGCCGAGCAGGCGCAAACCGGCCTGGTGCATGTCGAGCGGGCGCGAACCGATCGCGTCACCGCCGGGCAGCGCGACGACCGCGCGCTTGCATCGGGCCATCAACGGACCGAGCACGCACACCGACGCGCGGAACTGGGTCACCGCGGGGAAGTCCGCGTGGTACTTCGGTTCGGCGGGCGTGGTGATGGTGACCACCCCGCCGTCGATAGCCACGTCACAGCCGAGGCCGCGCAGCACGTCACCCATCAGCGGCACGTCGAGGATGTCCGGGCAGTTCGTGATCGTGGTGGTGCCCTCGGCCAGCAACGCAGCGGCCATCAGCTTGAGGACGCTGTTCTTGGCGCCCCCCACCGTGACCTCACCGACGAGTCTGTTCCCGCCGGTAACCAAAAACCGTTCCATGCCGCCTCTCCGCGTATTCGGCGCACTGTTGGATGCAAGGATAGTTGGGGCGGCGCACTACGGTGCCGCCTCTCCACGACTCACCTCACCTCCCGACGTTTTCGCCGTTCGTGCGAGTGCCGCGGGATGGGCGTTCTGCGACCGACGAGATGATCGACGTCGCCTTGCCTGCCATACCCGGTGGTCGCTCGGGTACTCTCCCTCGCTGCTACCGGGTCAGGCGCTCGGCTGTTCCCCGCCGGGCTTCCACAGGATATCGCCGCCGGGATTGGCCACCCGGCTCAGGATGAACAGCAGGTCGGAAAGGCGATTGAGGTACTTGGCCGGCAGGACGTTGGTGTCCTCCGGATGGGCTTCGATCGCGGCCCACGCCGAACGCTCCGCGCGGCGGGCGACGGTACGCGCGGTGTGCAACAGCGCCGCGAGTGGCGTGCCGCCGGGCAGGATGAACGAATCGAGCGCGGGCAAATCGGCGTTGAACTCGTCGCACCATGCCTCGAGCCGGTCGATATAGGGCTGGGTGACCCGCAACGGCGGGTACTTCGGCTCCGCCACCACGGGCGTGGAGAGATCGGCCCCCGCGTCGAACAGATCGTTCTGTACCTGCCGCAGCACCGCCAGCATCGTCCCCTGCGCGCCGCCGAGAGCGATCGCCGCACCCAGGGCGGCATTCGTCTCGTCGCAGTCGGCATAGGCGACCAACCGAGGGTCGGTCTTCGCGACCCGGGAGAAGTCGCTCAAACCTGTGGTCCCGTCATCGCCGGTCCGGGTGTAGATCCGCGTCAAATGCACGCTCACAGCACAACCCTAACGGGCGGAGCCGGAACCGGTCCCTCAGGAGTCCGGGCCGGGCGCGCTACAGACCCGGCATCCGCCGGGTGCGGTCGGACGGACGGGATTCCACCCAGGAGAGAAAGGCGGTCAGCGAGTCCCGATCCAGGGCCAACTCGAAGTCGCCCGCACGATCCGACACCGCGATCACCGCTATGTCGTCGGTCATGATGTCGTACTCGTCGCCACGTGGGCCGCGACGATCACCGATCTCGATGCCCTGACGCCCGATGGTGGAATCAGGGCCGAGTTTCAGGCTGGTCAGTTTGAAGAAGACGAGGCGATCCTCGTCGTAGCGGATCAGTCCGTGCCGCCAGCCCTGACCGCCGCGAGCGGGAAGAACGCGCAGGATCGCGGCGGTTCCGCCCCGGCGCAACATGATCAGGCGGTAGGTCGAGGCCAGCGCGAGGAACACGAGCGTGAGCACCAGAATGATCAGGAGAACCATCCCGGTTTGCAATGCCGTACGTCCCTTCGCTCCGCCGCCATGTCACCGACACGGCATTCGATTGGCGGCACGCGCAACTCGAGGCGCATACCGCGTGCGGTCATTCAACCACGGCCCCGTGTTTACAAATGGCCCGGCCTTGTCCGACTCGCCTGAAAGACGCTGTCGGCGGTGAAGAAACTCTTCACCGCCGACAGCGATTCGTTCTCGATGACAGGTTGTGGCTTACGCGTTCGCGTTCTGTTCGACCGCGCGCACCCTGGCCTGCGCCGCCTTCTGCTGCTCCGCGCTGGCGTCGGAGTCGGCCAGCACCCGGCGGGCCGACTCGACGTCCACCTCGTCGGCGAACTCCGCCGACTCGGCGAGCACTCGGACCGAGTTCGCGGTCACCGAGAAGAAGCCGCCGTGAACCGCGGCGACGATGCGCTGACCGTCGGAGTCCACGATCGTCACGGTGCCGCCCTCAACCAGCTGGCCGAGCAGCGGCTCGTGCCCGGCCATGATGCCGATCTGGCCCTCGGTGGTCTGCGCGCTGACGAACGAGGCCTGGCCGGACCAGAGCAGTCGTTCGACCGCGACGAGATCGACTGACATTTCCGCCATCGGTGACTACTTTCCGAGGATCTTCTTCGCGGCCTTCTCGACATCGTCGAGACCACCGCAGCTGTTGAAGGCCTGCTCGGGGTAGTTGTCGAACTCACCCTTGCAGACGCGATCGAAGTCGTCGATGGTCTGCTCGAGCGGAACGACCGAACCCGGCTGGCCGGTGAACTTCTCGGCCACGATGAAGTTCTGGCCGAGGAACTTCTCCAGACGACGGGCGCGACCGACGAGGACCTTGTCCTCTTCCGACAGCTCGTCCATACCCAGGATGGCGATGATGTCCTGCAGTTCCTTGTACTTCTGCAGGATCCGCTTCACCTCGTTGGCGACCCGGAAGTGCCGATCGCCGACGATCGAGGCCTCCAGGATGCGGGAGGTCGAGGTCAGCGGGTCGACGGCCGGGTAGATGCCCTTCTGCGAGATCGGGCGGGAGAGCTCGGTCGTCGCGTCGAGGTGGGCGAAGGTGGTCGCCGGAGCGGGGTCGGTGTAGTCGTCGGCGGGCACGTAGATGGCCTGCAGCGAGGTGATGGACCGACCACGGGTCGAGGTGATGCGCTCCTGGAGCTCACCCATCTCGTCGGCCAGCGTGGGCTGGTAACCGACGGCGGAGGGCATGCGGCCGAGCAGGGTCGACACCTCGGAACCGGCCTGGGTAAACCGGAAGATGTTGTCGATGAACAGCAGCACGTCCTGGTGCTGCACGTCGCGGAAGTACTCGGCCATGGTCAGGGCCGAGAGCGCGACGCGCATACGGGTGCCCGGCGGCTCGTCCATCTGGCCGAAGACGAGGGCGGTGTCCTGGAGGACGCCCATCTCCTCCATCTCCAGGCGCAGGTCGGTGCCCTCACGGGTGCGCTCGCCGACGCCGGCGAACACGGAGGTGCCGGAGAACTCCCGCGCGATACGGGTGATCATCTCCTGGATCAGAACGGTCTTGCCGACGCCGGCGCCACCGAACAGACCGATCTTGCCGCCCTTCACGTACGGGGTGAGCAGGTCGATGACCTTGATGCCCGTCTCCAGGATCTCGGTCTTGCCCTCGAGCTGGTCGAACGACGGGGGCTTGCGGTGGATGCCCCACTGCTCGCCCTCGCGGCCGAGGCCGGGGGTGTCCAGGCAGTCGCCGAGCGCGTTGAAGACGTGGCCCTTGACCACGTCACCGACCGGAACCGAGATCGGCTTTCCGGTGTCGGTGACGGTGGCGCCGCGGACCAGGCCGTCGGTCGGCTGCATCGAGATGGTGCGCACGATGTTGTCGCCGAGGTGCTGGGCGACCTCGAGGGTCAGGGTCTTGGCCACCGCGGTGAGGGTGATCTCGGCGTGCAGAGCGTTGAACAGCTCGGGGATGGCTCCGCGCGGGAACTCGACGTCCACGACGGGGCCGATGACCCGGACGACGCGGCCTGCGGCGCCGCCGGTCCGGCTCGTCTTGTCTTGAGTGACAGCTGCGGTCATTGGTGTTGGTTCTCTCCGTGTCGATGTGCGGCCTTCGGGCGGCCTTCGTGCCCGTCGCTCAGGCCGCGTGGCGCTTTAGTCGCGGTCCGAGCTCGACGCCAGCGCGTTCACGCCGCCGACGATTTCGCTGATTTCCTGCGTGATCTGGGCCTGACGCACCGAGTTCGCCTCGCGTTGGAGCACACTCGCGAGTTCGTTGGCGTTGTCGGTGGCGGCCTTCATTGCGGTGCGCCGAGCCGCGGACTCGGATGCCGCTGCCTCGAGCAACGACGCGTAGATGCGCGTGTTGACGTACTTCGGCAGCAGCGCCGCCAGCAGCACATCGGCGTCGGGCTCGAATTCGTACTGGGCGTGCACATCCGCGGTCGGCGAATCCGACACGATGCCCTCACCCAGGTCGAAGTTCTCGTCGACGTAGCTCACCTGGATGGGCGCCAGGCGGCGCACCTCCGGGGTCTGCGTCAGCATCGAGACGAAGCGGGTGTACACCACGTGCAGTTCGTCGACACCGGCGATGTCACCCGTCCCGTTCGGAGCGGGAACCGCCCCGTCGGAGCCGGCCATGAAGGCGTCCACCAGGTGGTTGCAGGCGGCCGAGGCATCGGTGTACTTCGGCTGCTGCGAGAACCCGGTCCACGCCGACACGTACGAGCGGTTGCGGAAGGCGTAGTACGTCAGGCCCTTGTTGCCCATGACGTAGAGCACCGGCTCCTTGCCCTCGTCGCGCAGGGTGGTCATCAGCTCTTCGGCGCGCTTGAGCACGTTCGAGTTGTAGCCACCGCACATGCCGCTGTCACTGGTGATCACCAGCACTGCCGCCCGGCGCGGGTTGGGGCGCTCGGTCAGCAGCGGATGCGAGAGGTTCTTCGACGCGCTCGCCAGCTCGCTGAGAACCTTGGTGATCTCCTCCGCGTACGGCTTCGCCGCCGCGACCCTGGCCTGTGCTTTGGAGATTCGCGAGGTCGCGATCAGCTCTTGGGCCTTGGTGATCTTCTTGATCGAATTCACACCACGAATGCGGGAGCGCAATTCACGCAAGCTTGCCATCAGCGGTTCACACTCCCTTCATTCGCTGCGTTGATTTGGCGGCGTTCGCGGGGCACGACGTGGTCGCGCACGCTTCCTCCTTCGTGCCCCTCGCGCATGCCGCGGATCGAATAGCGCATTGCGGCTCGCGTTACTTCTCGACGTGCTTGCGGGTCACCGACAGCGACTCGACCTCTTCGTGGTCGAGCTGACCGGCCTCGGCCTCGTTCACCACGGGGGTGCCGTCGGAGGTGAGGAAGGTCCCCAAGAACTTCTTGGTGGCCGCCTCGACCTGCTCGGCAGCCTCGCCGTCGAGCACCTTGCCGCCCTCGATCGCCTTGAACGCGTCGGCGGCGCTGCGGTGCAGCTCCTCGAGCAGCTCGGCGTTGAAACGGCGGATGTCGGCGACCGGGACCGAGTCGTAGTGGCCGCGGTCGACCAGGTAGATCGAGATGATCTGGTCCTCCACCGGCACCGGCGAGTACTGATCCTGCTTGAGCAGCTCGACCCAGCGGGCGCCGCGCTCGAGCTGAGCCAGCGAGGCCGCGTCCAGGTCGGAGGCGAAGGCGGAGAACGCCTCCAGCTCGCGGTACTGCGCCAGCTCCAGACGCAGCGAGCCCGCCACCTTCTTCATGCCCTTGGTCTGGGCGGCGCCACCGACGCGGGAGACCGAGGTACCGACGTTGATCGCCGGGCGGACGCCCTTGTTGAACAGGTCGGACTCGAGGAAGACCTGGCCGTCGGTGATGGAGATGACGTTGGTGGGGATGAACGCCGAGATGTCGTTGGCCTTGGTCTCGATGATCGGCAGACCGGTCATCGAGCCTGCGCCCAGCTCGTCGGACAGCTTCGCGCAGCGCTCCAGCAGCCGGGAGTGCAGGTAGAAGACGTCACCGGGGTAGGCCTCGCGGCCCGGCGGACGACGCAGCAGCAGCGAGATGGCGCGGTAGGCCTCGGCCTGCTTGGTCAGGTCGTCGAACACGATGAGCACGTGCTTGCCCTGGTACATCCAGTGCTGGCCGATGGCCGAACCGGTGTAGGGGGCCAGCCACTTGAAGCCGGCGGAGTCGGAGGCCGGGGCGGCGACGATGGTGGTGTACTCCAGCGCGCCGTGCTGCTCCAGCGCGGCCTTCACGCCCGCGATGGTGGAGCCCTTCTGACCGATGGCGACGTAGATGCAGCGCACCTGCTTCTTCGGGTCGCCGGACTCCCAGTTGGCCTTCTGGTTGAGGATCGCGTCGATGCAGACCGCGGTCTTGCCGGTCTTGCGGTCGCCGATGATCAGCTGACGCTGGCCGCGGCCGATGGCGGTCAGCGCGTCGATCGCGGTGATGCCGGTGGCCAGCGGCTCCTCGACCGGCTGGCGCTCCAGCACGGTCGCGGCCTGCAGCTCGAGCACGCGCTGTTCCTCGGACTCGATCTCGCCGAGACCGTCGATCGGCTGACCGAGCGGGTTCACCACGCGGCCGAGGAAGTTGTCGCCGACCGGAACCGAGAGCACGTCACCGGTCCGTCGGACCTCCTGGCCCTCCTCGATGTCGGCGAACTCGCCGAGGATGACCGCACCGATCTCACGGTCCTCGAGGTTCAGCGCGACGCCGAGCACGCCGCCGGGGAACTCGAGCAGCTCGTTGGCCATTGCCGAGGGCAGGCCGCTGACGTGCGCGATGCCGTCGCTGGTGTCGGTGACCACACCGACTTCTTCGATGGAGGTCTCGGGGGTGTAGCTCTGGGTGTAGCTCTCGATCGCGCTACGGATCTCGTCGGAGGAGATCGTCAGCTCCGCCATGTTCTTCCTGCTCTCGCTGTCTGGGTCTGGAATGTCGGGGGTGGTGGAAGCGCGCTAGGTCAACGCCCGGCGCAGCTTTTCCAGTCGGCCGATGGCGCTGCCGTCGATCACGTCGTCGCCGACGCGCACCACGACTCCGCTCAGCAAACTCGGGTCGACCTCGATGTGCACCGTGGTCGCCTTGCCGTAGATGCGCCGCAGCGAGGCGGCCAGGCGGTCACGCTGCTGCTCGGTGAGCCCGATCGCGGCGCGCACATGCGCGACGATCTGATCGCGGCGCGCAGCCGCGAGGTCGGCCAGTTCGTCGAAGGCGGCGCCGATGCCCGACCGCTGCCTGGCCACCACCTGCTCCGCCAGCGTCAGGGTGATGGCTTCCGTCTTGCCTGCCAGCAGCCGGTTGACCAGCTCGCGCTTGGCCGGAGCCTGCTGCGACCGATCCGACAGCGCCTGGTCCAGCTCCGGGTTGTCGCTGATGATCCGGCCGAGCCGGAACAGCTCGTCCTCGACCGCTTCGAGCCGGCCACGCTGGGCCGCCGACTCCAGCAACGCCTCCTGACCGAGCAGCACCAGGGTGTCGACCAGGTCGGAGGTGCGCGACCAGTTCTGGGCCACCGCGGTGGTCAGCACTGCCAGCGTGGCAGCGCTGACCTTGCCGCCGAAGACCCGCTCACAGAGTTCCGCGCGCGCGGAACCCGGCACCGACACGTCCGCGAGCGCCACACGCAGCGAACGCTGGTCGTCCAGCACGGCGACAACTGCGAACAGTTCCGACCCCGTCGTGGCCGCGGCACTGTCGCTTCCGGTCAGAGCGGCCCGAAGCGCCTCCCGAGACCGGGCACTGGCCTCGCGGCTCGCTGCGTACATGCTTCTCACTTTCGCGTCGTTACCTTCCGACCCCGATGCCTGCGTCCGTCTGGTCGAGCTCGTCGAGGAACCGGTCGATCGAAGCCGCTTGCTTGGCCTCGTCCGAGACGGACTGTCCGATGATCTTCTCGGCCAGGTCGACGGCGGTGCGGCCGACCTCGGAGCGCAGCTCCGTCAGGATCTGCTGGCGCTGTGCTTCCAGCTGGGTGTGGCCCGCCGCGATGATGCGGTCGGCTTCGGCCTGGGCGTCCGAGCGCACCTGCGCGAGGATTTCCTGGCCCTGGGTGCGCGCGTCCTCGCGGATGCGAGCGGCCTCGAGCCGGGCGTCGGCCAGCTGCTGCTGGTACTGCTGCAGGGTGAGCTGAGCTTCTTCCTGCGCGGCCTCGGCACGAGCGATGCCGCCTTCGATCTTCTCGGAACGCTCATCGAGCGTCTTCATCAGGCGCGGAACCACGTACTTGTAGAACAGCACGCCGATGATGACGACGCAGACGATCGACCAGACGATGTCGTACGTTTCGGGGACGAGAGGGTTCACTTCCTCTCCCTCCGCCGCCGCGAGCAAAACTGACTCGTACATCGGAATCAGAAAATGAAGCCGGCGACGAGACCGATGAGGGCGAGCGCCTCGGTGAACGCGATACCGAGGAACATGTTGGTGCGGATGGTGCCCTGCAGCTCGGGCTGACGGGCGATGCCCTCGATGGCCTTACCGACGACGATACCCACGCCGATGCCGGGACCGATCGCGGCGAGACCGTAGCCGACGGCGCCCAGGCCCTTGAAGGTGCTCTCGTTGGTGGCGGCTTCCTGGGCCAGGTAAGCGAGGCTCATGAGTCTTCCATTCCCTTTCTGTTGCTCACCCGCCGGTCGGCGTGGTGCAGCAGGTTTCCGGTAGTTGTGTCGGTCGGGTCAGTGATCGGCCGCGTGCTGGGCGAGTCCGATGTAAACGGCGGTCAGCAGCGCAAACACGTAGGCCTGCAGGAAGATGACCAACAGTTCGAAGAGTGTGAATCCGAGTCCCGCGAGCAGCGAGAACGGCGAGAACACCTTCATCCACGCGGCGGCGTCGAAGAGGAAGAACCAGGTCGCGCTGAAGAACAGCACCAGCATGATGTGGCCGGCCAGCATGTTCGCCATGAGTCGGACGGTCAGCGTGAACGGGCGCAGGATGAAGGTCGAGACGAACTCGATCGGAATCAGCAGCACGTGCAGCGCGGGGGGAACATTCGGAACGACGATGCTGCTGCGCATGTAGGTGAGGAATCCGTACTTGCGGATACCGACGTAGTTGAACGCCAGGTACGCGACTACGGCCAGCGTCAGCGGCATGCCGATTCGGGCATTCGACGAGATGTTCAACCCCGGAACCACGCCGGAGAAGTTCAGGAAGAGGACCGTGAAGAAGATCGTCGCGATCAGCGGGAAGAACTTGCGTCCGGTTTCCTTGCCGAGCACTTCGTCGCAGATCTGCTCCTTGACGAAGACCAAGCCGATTTCGGCAACATTCTGCAGGCCGCGCGGCACGATCTTCGGCGAGCGGAATGCCAGCAGCATCACGCCGACCAGCACGAACGACATCAGAATGCGGATCAGCATCAATCGATCGAGTTCGAACGGCGTTCCCTCGAACAGCACAGCTGGAGGGAAGAAGTCGGTAAGCGACGGCGCGTGGAACTCGGCCGCCAGAGTGGTGACGCTCAGCGTTCTCTCCCGTGTTCGGGCCGCGGGTACGGTCATTCCCGCGGTTCGATCGGACATTGACGATCAATTTGGGTCGACTCAGGTCGGCTCGAAGTTCGTCAGCAGCTGGGCGGTGGTGTCTTCCACCAGGCGTCTGTACGTGTGTCGGCGACATTCGTCGACATGCAGAACCGGAACACCCTCGGAGCCCGGCACGGCAGTAAGCATAGCGGCCCAGGCAGGGCATCTCGGCGGTGACCCCTCATCGAGCCCCGACTTGGTCGCTTGCTTACCAACACTTTACCAAGTCATCTACGACAGCGTGTAGGGGGTGGGGTTTTTCGTTACTCCCGAGTACCGGGGGCACTGTCCGCGTCGGTCGTCGTCACGTACGGAACCTTCTGCCGGACAACGCCGTACGTCTCCGCGCCGAGCACGATGACCAGCGCTCCGACGACGGTGAGGAACAGAACGACCCGGTCGTAGAACCCGAACCGGTGCAGGATCCCCACGACGATCAGCGCCACCAGCATCTTGCCGACCCAGCTGACCAGCATGACCAGTCCCGCGGTGCTCGGCGGCAGTTTCGCGCCGAACAGCACTACCGCGGCGGTGGTGAGGATGAAACCGCCGCCGATCGCGGCGCCGAGCAAGGCGCCCCACACGCCGGGGACACCCGAGACGGCGGCGCCGAGCGCGACGGCCAGCACCACCAGCACGCCCAAGCCGGCCAGTCCGTAGCGCAGCGCGGACCGCAGCGGCGCGTCGGGGCCGGGGACGGGTTCGGGTGTGAAGCTCACAGCCGCCGACTTTACCCGGACGCCGATCCGTCACCCGCCGGGTCCCCACGCCGCAGTCCCGGAATCGCCGTGATCACCAACGCGAAAACCAGCCCGCCCGCCATCAGCAACACGACCAGGGTGCGATCCATCAGCGATGTGCCGACCGCGCCGAACGCGAGCACGCCGACCCACAAATAGATCAACAGCACGACGCGACGGTGGGAATGACCGATCTGTAGCAAGCGATGATGCAAGTGCATTTTGTCCGGCGTCGAGAAACTCACGCCCGCCCTGACCCGGCGCACGATGGCGAGCAGCAGATCGAGTACCGGGATGAACATCACCGCACCGACCAGCAACAGCGGGGAAAGCAGACCGACGATGTCGCGCGGGCCGTATCCCTGCAGCGGAATGCGTCCCGAAGCGCCGGTCGACACCGCGGCCAGCATCAATCCGATCAGCATCGACCCGGAATCGCCCATGAATATGCGGGCGGGCTGGAAATTGTGCGGCAGGAATCCGAGGCATCCGCCCGCCAGCGCGGCGGCCAGCAACGCGGGGGGATAGGTATCGACCGAACCGCCCTGCTCGTTCATCAACCCCAGGCAGAACACGAAGACCGCCAGCGCCGCGATCAGGCCGAGGCCCGCCGCGAGCCCGTCCAGGCCATCGACGAAGTTCATGGCGTTGACCAGCGTGACGGTGACCGCCACCGTGACCAGGCCGCCCTGCAATCCGTCCAGCACCACCGTGGTGTTGCTGAACGGGTTGTACACGACGTACCAGCCCAGGCCCATGACCGCCATCACGCCCGCCGCCGTGACCTGGCCGGCGAATTTGGTCAGCGCGTCCAGGCCCCAGCGGTCGTCGACGATGCCGACCAGCACGATCACCGTGCTCGCCACCAGCACGGCGATCGGGATGTTGGGTTTGTAGTCGAAACCGCTGCGCAGCGCGGGCAGTTGGTGGGCGAACAGCACCGCGGCGACCACGCCGATGTACATGCCGACGCCGCCCATGCGCGGGATCGGTTTGACGTGCACGTCCCGGTCCCGTGGCACGGCGACCGCGCCGAAGCCGATCGCCAGCACCCGCACTCCGCCGGTGGCCAGGAATGTCACCACCGCCGAGATGAGCAGGACGACGAGCAGCTCCCGCAGGGGGACGACAGCGCTCGAACCCATCATCCGAGCTGCGCGGCGCCGCTGAGCGCTTCCGGCGACATGCCGAGCACTTCGGCGATGTCGGCCACGGGTACCGCGCCCACGCGCAGGACGCGCGGCTGATCGGCGGTCAGATCGACGATGGTGGAGGCGACCGCGTGCTCGGCGGGGCCGCCGTCGAGGTACACCCCGACCAGTTCGCCGAGCTGGTCGCGTGCCTCGGCCGCGGTCTTCGCCGGTGGCTGTCCGGACACGTTCGCGCTGGACACCGCCAGCGGACCGACCTCACGCAGCAGCTCGAGCGCGACCGGGTGCAGCGGCATCCGCAGCATCACCGTGCCTCGGGTGTCACCGAGATCCCACGCGAGCGACGGCGCCTGCTGCACAACGAGACTCAGACCACCGGGCCAGAACGCCCGGATCAGTTCGCGCGCCTGCGGACGCACCGAGAACACCAGCCCATCGATGGTGTGCCAGGAACCCACGAGCACCGGCACCGGCATGTCCCGGCCACGGCGCTTGGCGGCGAGCAGCGAGGCCACCGCGGCGGAATCGAACGCGTCGGCGGCCAGCCCGTACAGGGTGTCGGTGGGCAGCACGACCAGTCGTCCGGACTTCAGGGAGCTGGTGGCCGCGGACAGTCCGGCGGCACGCGAGTCGGGATCCGCGCAGTCGTAGACGGTACTCACGGCACCCATCCTGGCATGCTGGGCCGCCTCTCGAAGAACTCAGGCCGTCCTAGTTCGGCGATGAGCGGTCGCGTTCGGGTGCCGATCACGTTCTGAACGTGTCCGGGTGGTTCCGGTGACAGACGGGCGGAGCGCAGGTCAGGTGCGGATGGCGGCGACGAACCGGGGTTTGCCCGCGAGGTCGGGGTGTTCGACGACGTCGGTGAAGACGCCGGTGGCGGTGAGGAGGGCGGCTACGCCGGAGCCGTTGGTGTCGTCGTGCTCGATGGCGGTGGCGCCGCCTGGGCGCAGCAACCTGGTGATGTTCGGGATCATCCCGCGGATGACCGTCAGCCCGTCCGGGCCGCCGAACAGGGCGACGGACGGATCGTGCTCCGCCACCTCCGGGTCGAGACGCGCGCCCTCGGGGATGTAGGGCGGATTGGACACGACGATGTCCACCCGGCCGTCGAGGTCGGTGAGGAGTTCGGGATCGGTGGCGTCGTCGGCGTAGAGCGTGATCGGGGTGTCGCCGGCGGCGATGCGGTCGCCGGCGTTGCGCCGGGCCCAGCCGAGTGCGGCGGGATCGAGCTCGACGGCGTGCACCTGCGCGTCGGGACGCGCGTGCGCGACTGCCAGAGCGAGCGCGCCTGATCCCGTGCACAGGTCGACGACGATCGGTGCGTGATCGTGCGGCAGGGCCTCCAGCTGCGCGAGCGCCCACGCGTACAGCAACTCGGTCTCGGGGCGGGGCACGAACACGCCGGGGCCGACGGCGAGGTCGAGCGCACCCATCACGGCCGTTCCGGTCAAGTGCTGCAACGGGATCCGCCGCGCGCGGCGGGCGACGAGCTCGCGGAACTCCTCCAACTTGCCCGGCGGCACCAAGGGGGTCAGCGCCAGCCTGGTGCGCTCCACGCCGAGGACGTGGGCCGCCAAGTGCTCGGCGTCGGCCCGCGGGCTGTGCACCCCGGCGGTTCGCAACGTCTCGACGGCCTCGTTGACGACGGGACGCAGCGCTACTCGAGTCGTGGACATGGCACCGACTCTGCCCGAAAGACGATCATTCCGCGGCCATACGCGCTTCGCGGTCCGCCTTCCCCAGAGCATCGAGCAACGCGTCGAGCTCGCCGTCGAGCACGGCGTCGAGGTTGTGCGCCTTGAAACCGATCCGATGGTCGGTGATCCGGTTCTCCGGGAAGTTGTAGGTGCGAATCCGTTCGGAGCGGTCCACCGTGCGGATCTGGCTGGCCCGGCCCGCCGCCGCCTCCTGGTCGGCCTGCTCTTCGGCCAGCGCTTGCAGCCGCGCCGCGAGCACCTGCATCGCGCGGGCCTTGTTCTGCAATTGGGACCGCTCGTTCTGGCAGGTGACCACGATGCCGGAGGGCAGGTGGGTGATGCGCACGGCGGAGTCGGTGGTGTTCACGCCCTGCCCGCCCTTGCCGGAGGAACGGTAGACGTCGATGCGCAGATCCGACTCGTCGATCTGCACTTCTTCGATCTCGTCGGGCTCGGGGTAGATCAGCACGCCCGCCGCCGAGGTGTGGATGCGGCCCTGCGATTCGGTGACCGGGACGCGCTGCACCCGGTGCACACCGCCTTCGAACTTGAAGCGCGACCAGACACCGTCGCGGGCGGCGTCGCGGCTCTTGATCGACAGCGTCGCCTCTTTGTAACCACCCAGGTCGGACAGGGTGGCGTCGAGGATCTCGACCTTCCAGCCGTGCCGCTCGGCATAGCGCACGTACATGCGGGCCAGGTCGGCGGCGAACAGAGCGGACTCTTCGCCACCTTCGCCGGACTTCACCTCGAGCACCACGTCGTCGCCGTCGTGTGGATCGCGCGGGGCCAGCAGGTCGGCGAGGGCCTGCTCCAGTTCCTCCACCTGCCGTTCCAGATCCGGGATCTCCGCGGCGAACGCCGAGTCGTCGGCGGCGAGTTCCCTGGCGGCGGACAGATCCTCGCGCGCGGTCTCGAGTTTGCGGTAGGTGGCCATGACCGGCGCCAGCTCGGCGAACCGCTTGCCGACCCGCCGCGCGGCGCCCGCGTCGCTGTGCAGCGACGGATCGGCCAACTGCGTCTCCAGGCCCGCGTACTCGGCCAGAATGCGTCGATCGCGGACGGTTGCGTCACAGTGCTTCCTTCTCCTGGTACCGGTCCATACAAAACACCGACGCCCGGCCTGCGCAGCAGGACCGGGCGTCGGCGAGGAAGCTACTTGGCGTCGGCCTTCTTGCCGGCACGCTTGCCGTAGCGGGCCTCGAAGCGGGCCACACGGCCACCGGTGTCGAGGATCTTCTGCTTGCCGGTGTAGAACGGGTGGCACTGCGAGCAGACCTCGACGGTGATGTGTCCCGACTCCTTGGTGCTGCGAGTCTGGAAGGTGTTGCCGCAACCACAGACGACCGTGGTGTCGACATACGTCGGGTGAATTCCTGCCTTCATGGATGTCCTCTCGAGTTTGGCCGCCGGGTCGCCCACGCGAATGCGCGCGCGGCGTGAACCGGAACCGACTAGGCGGGAGGTCTGCTCATCTGAGCAGACGCAACGACCGTTCAGTATGCCAGAACTGCCGTTACGCTCCCAAAACGCCCCCGGCGAGCGGTTTGTTCCCGCCCTGCGTACTCCCCCCGGCATCCGCGCCCCTGGAAGTCCGGGCACGCGAATCTCCCTGGCCTCCGGGACCCTGAAGTCGGGTAGTCCGCTACTCAGGAATACGAACGAATTCGTTCATAGAGTTGCGAGCCTGGGTGCACCACGCGTGCCGAGACAGGAAGGAGACCCCGTGAACATCCGAATCGCGTCCGCGATTTTCGTTTTACTGGCTCTCGCGGTCGCCATCGGTTTGTCCGCACTTCCCGAACCCCCGCACTATCCGGCACCCGAGAACGCCGTATACGTCCTCGGTCCGGAATTCGCCGCACCCGGCCCTCGCGTCGAGCCCTGTGCGCTCATCCTCGGTTTCCTGATCAGTGCCGCCGCCGCGATCGGACTGACCTTCTTCGCCCCGCGAACGCCGAAAGGGCCCCGCACGAGCGGAGCCCTCTCGGCTGTTGCGATGGTGCCAACTGTTTTCGCGAGCTGGAACCGCCTACTCGTCGAGCGCGCCGGGCGCGGTCTTGCTCACCTGCATCAAGAATTCGAGGTTGTTCTTCGACTTCTTCAGACGGTCGATCAGCAGATCGATCGCCTGGTGCGAGTCCAGGCCGGACAGTACGCGACGCAGCTTGTGCAGTACCGCCGCCTCGTCGGGGCTGAGCAGTAGCTCGTCCTTGCGGGTACCGGACGGGTTGACGTCCACCGCGGGGAACACCCGCCGCTCCGCGATCTTGCGGTCCAGCTTGAGCTCGGCGTTGCCGGTGCCCTTGAACTCCTCGAAGATCACCGTGTCACCGGTCGAACCGGTCTCCACCATGGCGGTGGCGATGATCGTCAGCGAGCCGCCGTTCTCGATGTTGCGCGCCGCGCCGAGGAACCGCTTGGGCGGGTACAGCGCGGTGGAATCCACACCACCGGAGAGGATGCGGCCCGATGCGGGCGAGGAGTTGTTGTACGCGCGCCCGAGCCGGGTGATCGAGTCGAGCAGCACGACTACGTCCTTACCCATCTCCACCAGGCGCTTGGCGCGCTCGATGGCGAGTTCGGCGACCGAGGTGTGGTCCGACGGCGGACGGTCGAAGGTCGAGGAGATGACCTCGCCACGCACCGAACGCTGCATGTCGGTGACCTCTTCGGGACGCTCGTCGACCAGCACCACCATGAGGTAGACCTCGGGGTTGTTGGTCGCGATCGCGTTCGCGATGTCCTGCAGGATCGTGGTCTTACCGGCCTTCGGCGGCGACACGATCAGGGCGCGCTGGCCCTTGCCGATCGGCATGATCAGGTCGATCACGCGGGTGGTCAGCTTGTTCGGCTGGGTCTCCAGCCGCAGGCGCTGGTTCGGGTACAGCGGGGTCAGCTTGCCGAACTCGGGCCTGCGCTTGGCCGCTTCGACCTCGCCGCCGTTGACCGTGTCCAGCCGCACCAGCGGGTCGAACTTCTGGCGCTGGTTGGCCTGTTCGCCGTCGCGCGGGGCGCGCACCGCACCGGTGATCGCGTCACCTCGGCGCAGGCCGTTCTTGCGGACCAGGTTCATCGACACGTAGACGTCGTTCGGGCCGGCCAGGTAACCCGACGTGCGGACGAAGGCGTAGTTGTCCAGCACGTCGAGGATGCCCGCACCGGCTGCAGGACGTCGTCCTCGCGGATCTCCAGCTCGCGGGCCTCGCCGCCGCCACCCTCACGGTCGCGCCCACGACGGCGCTCCCGGAAGCGGCGGCCACGCCGTCCGCGACCGCCTTCCTCGTCGTCGCCGCCACGGCCGCCCGCGCTGCCGTTCTGGCTCTGGCCGCGCTCGCCCTGGCCGCGGTCGCTCTGCCGGTCACCCTGACCGCGCTCGCTCTGCCGCTCGCCCTGGCCACGGTCGCTCTGCCGGTCGCCCTGGCCACGCTCACTCTGCCGCTCGCCCTGGCCACGGTCGCGGCGGCGCTCGCCGCCGCCCGGCTCGGCGTCCTGCTTCTGGTCCTCGGCACGCGCCTCGGCCTGCGCGGACTCGGTCGCGGAACGCGCCTGGTCACGGCCGCGCCGCTGGCGGCCGCGGCCGCGCTGGCCGCTCTCGCGGCCGGACTCTTCGGTGGTCTCGGTCGCCGTGGGCGACGCCTGCTCGGCGGCGGGCGCGGACTCGGCGGGGGCCGTCTTCGCCGGGGCGGGGGCCTCGGTGGGCGCGGCCGAAGCCGCGGGCGTCACGTCGAGGGTCGCCTGCTCGGCCTTGGCCGGCGCCGGCTCGGCGGGGGCGGAGGTCTTGGCGGCGGCGTCGGCCTTCGCGGGGGCGCCCGCCTTCGCGGGGGCATCGGCCTTGGCGGTTGCCGCGGACTTGGCCTCACCCTTGGCGGGCTTTTCCGCCTTCGCCGACTTTCCGGCGGCCTGATTTTCCTTGATGGCGGCGATCAAATCGCCCTTGCGCATTCCGGAGGTGCCTCGGATACCGAGCTCCCCCGCAAGCGCGCGCAACTGCGGCAACAACATTCCAGTCAGCCCCGATCGTGCGACGTCGGTGTGTTCGCTCATCTTCGAAATCTGTCCGGATTCACTTTCGCGGTCGCCCGTCGGGTTCGATTCCACGCCGGGTGTCGCGAGCAGGTCCGTATCTGTCACGGAAATCCTTTCCTTCCCTCGATTGCCGTGTGCTGTGTCGAGGGTTCGTCCCGCAGCCCGGGCATTCTGCCGGACTGGGATGCGTCCGTCCGGGCGCTATGTGCCGTATCACCTGCCCCGCCGGCCCGGCGGCTTCTCCACCATTGGTGAAAGGTGGGGAGAGATCATTCCAGTTGCGCAGCTACGCAGCACCCCCATGGCCTGGAGGCTCGAGCCTGGAGCCTGCTGGAGCGATTGCCCTGATGAAGCACCGGCGTCTGATGCGCACGATGTACGGACCTGCCCAGAATAGCTGTCCATTGCGAATCTCGGCAAGACAGACTCGCCGTCAGTCGACCAGGACACCCTCGGCGATTCCCGGCTCCACCACGCGCAGGCCGTCGGCCGCCGCCAGTTCCCGGAGTTCCGCCGGAAATTCGCTGGTGCCCAGGGCCAGGATGGTCGGTCCCGCGCCGGAGACGGTGGCCGCGATCCCCGCCGCGCGCAGGCGGGTGATCCAGGCGGTGGTCAGCGGTAGCGCGGGGGCACGCTGGGCCTGGTGCAGGCGGTCCGCCGTCGCTGGCATCAGCAGGTCGGGTCGCTGGGTGAGTGCTACCACGGCCAGCGCTGCGCGGCTGACGTTGAACGCGGCGTCGCCGTGCGGCACCACGTCGGGCAGCAGGCCACGGGTGTGCGCGGTGGACGAGCGCACCTCGGGGATCAGCACGACCGGGCACAGCGCGGGATGGGGCTCGAGCCGCACCGCGTGGTAGGCGCGGCCGTGGTACTCCACGGCCGGAGCCTCGTCGGCGGGGCGCTCGGTCTCGGTCCACGAGACCACGATCCCGCCGAGCACGCTGGCCGCCGCGTTGTCCGGATGACCTTCGAATTCGGCGGCCAGCTGGACCATTCGGTCCGCGGAGGTGGCCAGCGCCGGATCCAGCTTGCCCGCAAGGGCACACCCGGCGGCCAGTCCGCCGACGACCGCGGAGGCCGACGAACCGAGCCCGCGCGAATGCGGAATCACGTTGCGGCACACCACGTCGAGGCCGTCGGCCCACACTCCGGCCGACTCCAGACCGCGCTCGATCGCGCGGACCACGAGATGCGAAGGGCCCCATGGCACATCGTCGGCGCCCTCACCCTCGACCCGGATGGTGAGCCCGGATTCTGTGGTGCGCACCTGGATTTCGTCGTAGATGCCCAATGCCATGCCGAGCGAGTCGAACCCGGGGCCGAGGTTAGCGGTGGACGCCGGTACCCGCGCGGTCACGGTGAGACCGGCGGGCAGCGTGGCGCTCATGAGCTGGCTGTCGCGGGAATCCAACTCAAGCCAGCTCTAGTTCGGCGGCGACCGCGACCGGGTCGACCGAGATCGGCTGCACCTGCGGCATGCCCGACAACGCGGTGTCGGGGTCCTTCAGGCCGTTGCCGGTGACCGTGCACACCACGGTGAGCCCGGCATCCAGCCAGCCTTCCTTGCGGGCGGCGAGCACACCGGCCACACTGGCCGCCGACGCGGGCTCGACGAACACTCCTTCGGTGGCCGCGACCAGGCGGTAGGCGTCGAGGATCTCCTCGTCGGTGGCGGCGCGGAAGGCTCCCCCGGACTGTTCCTTGGCTTCTACGGCGCCGTTCCAGGAGGCGGGCGCGCCGATCCGGATCGCGGTGGCGATGGTCTCGGGCTCCTTCACCGGGGCGCCGTTGACCAGCGGGGCCGCCCCAGCGGCCTGCACGCCGAGCATGCGCGGCAGCGCGCCGGTGACGCCGTCGGCGTAGTACTCCCGGTAGCCACGCCAGTACGCGGTGATGTTGCCCGCGTTGCCGACCGGAAGGGCGTGCACGTCGGGCGCTTTGCCGAGCACGTCACAGATCTCGAAGGCCGCGGTCTTCTGGCCCTCGATGCGCGCCGGGTTCACCGAGTTCACCAGGCCGATGCTGGGGAAATCGGCGGTGACCTTGCGGGCGAGCTCGAGGCAGTCGTCGAAGTTGCCCTGCACCTGGATGATCTTCGCGCCCAGCATGACGGCCTGGGCCAGCTTGCCCATCGCGATCTTGCCCTGCGGAATCAGCACTGCGCAGCTCATGCCCGCGCGCGTGGCGTACGCCGCCGCAGATGCCGAGGTGTTGCCGGTGGAGGCGCACAGCACCGCCTTCTGGCCACGGTACTTGGCGTCGGTCATCGCCATCGTCATTCCCCGGTCCTTGAAGGAACCGGTCGGGTTCAGGCCCTCCACCTTTAGGTACACCTCGCAGCCGGTCACTTCGGACAGGTGCGGCGCGGGCACCAGCGGCGTACCGCCCTCGTACAGCGTGACCGGCTCCCAGTCGGCCGCGCCCGCGAGCCGGTCGCGGTAGGCCGCGATCAGGCCTGGCCAGCGAGAATGCACTCCTGCCTGGGGCGCGACGCCGGTCGTCCGCCCACCCGTCTCCCGGCCGCCGCCCCTCATGGCGTCGCTGCGCGACACTGTGGTCATTCTTCGGTGCCTTCCAATCTCAGAACGCTGGTCACAGATGTGACGGATGCCATTTCCGCCAAGGCGGCCACGGTGTCCGCGAGCGCCGACTCCACGGCGTGGTGGGTAACCACGACCAGGCGCGCACCCGAGCCGTGCCCTTCTTGACGGACGGTCGAGATGCTCACCCCGTGTGCGGCGAATTCGCCCGCCACCGCGGCCAGGACTCCAGGACGGTCCTCGACCTGCAAGTTCACGTGATAGCGGGTGGGCGTATCGCCGATCGGCGCGATCGGTAGCTCAGCATAAACCGATTCACCGGGAGCGCGACCCCCGAAGAACTTGTTCCGTGCCGCCATCACCAGATCGCCGAGCACGGCCGACGCGGTCGGGGCGCCGCCGGCACCCTGGCCGTAGAACATCAACCGCCCGGCGTTCTCCGCCTCGACGACGACCGCGTTGAACGCGCCGGTGACCGCGGCCAGCGGGTGTTTGCGTGGAATGAGCGCCGGATACACGCGCACCGAGACGCGTTCCTTGCCGCCCTCGTCCGGCCCTGGTTCGCCGGGGCCCGCGTCCACGCGCTCGCAGATCGCCAGCAGCTTCACCGTGCAGTCGAGCGCCGACGCGGTCTCCAGGTCCTCCGCGGAGATCCGCGAGATGCCCTCGCGGTACACGTCGGCGGCGGTGACCCTGGTGTGGAACGCCAGCGAGGCGAGGATGGCGGCCTTCGCGGCGGCGTCGTAGCCCTCCACGTCGGCGGTCGGGTCGGCCTCCGCGTAGCCGAGCCGGGTGGCTTCGGCCAGTGTCTCCGAGTAGTCGGCGCCGGTCTCGTCCATCGCCGAGAGGATGAAGTTGGTGGTGCCGTTGACGATGCCGACCACACGGTTCACCCGGTCGCCCGCCAGCGACTGGATCAGGGGGCGCACCACGGGGATGGCGCCCGCGACGGCGGCCTCGAAGTACAGGTCGGCGCGGCTGCGCTCGGCGGCCGCGGCGAGCTCGCCGGTGTAGTCGGCCAGCAGCGCCTTGTTCGCGGTCACCACAGATTTGCCCGCGTTCAGCGCGGCCAGGATCAACCGGCGCGGCGGATCATGCCGCCGATCACCTCGACCACCAGGTCCACGTCGTCGCGGGCGACGAGCGCGTCGGCGTCGGTGGTCAGCAGGTCCGCCGGGATGCCCCTGTCGGTGGCGAGATCGCGCACGGCGACACCGCGTAGCACCACCGGCGCGCCGACGCGGGAACGCAGGTCCTCCGCGTGCTCGCGCAGGATGCGCACGACCTCGGTGCCGACGTTGCCCATACCGAGGACCGCGACCCCGATCGGGCGGTCGGGCCCCCACACCCCGTTCTTCGCGTTCGCCGTCACGCTTCCACCTCCAAGCTGAGCAGGTCCGCCACCGTCTCCCGGCGCAGGATCAGGCGCGGCTGTCCGTCCCGCACCGCGACGACCGCGGGGCGGGTCAACTGGTTGTACCGGCTGGACATCGAGTAGCAGTACGCGCCGGTGGCGGCGACGGCGACCAGGTCGCCGGGGCCGACATCGGCGGGCATCCAGGTGTCGCGGATGACGATATCGCCACTCTCGCAATGCTTTCCGACGACGCGCGCGACGACCGGCCCGGCCTGCGAGGACCGCGAGACCAAGCGGCAGTCGTAGTCGGCCTGGTACAGCGCGGGCCGGATGTTGTCGCTCATGCCGCCGTCGACGCTCACATAGCGGCGGCGCAGGCCACCGTCGAGGGAGACGTCCTTGATGGTGCCCACTTCGTAGAGCGTCACCGTGCCGGGACCGGCGATGGCGCGGCCGGGCTCCACCGCGATGACCGGCGTGGGCAGGCCCGCCCGTTCGGCTTCGGCGGCGACGAGTTCGCGCAGGTTCGCGGCGAACCGGTCCAGCGGCGGCGGGTCGTCCGAGGGCAGGTACGAAATGCCCAGTCCGCCACCGAGATCCAGCGTCGCGATCTGCGCGGTGCGCTCGACGCCGAACTTGTCTATGGCCTCGCGCAGCAGGCCGAGCATGCGCCGGGCGGCGATCTCGAACCCATCGATCTCGAAGATCTGCGAGCCGATGTGGCTGTGCAGACCGACCAGGCGCAGATTGTCGGCGTCGAAGACGCGCGCGAGCGCCTCCATCGCGTCGCCGCCCGCGATCGAGAAGCCGAATTTCTGGTCCTCGTGCGCGGTCGAGATGTATTCGTGGGTATGGGCTTCCACTCCGACGGTGACCCGGACCAGCACGTCCTGCACCACGCCCGCGCGGCCGGCGACGGCTTCCAGGCGGTCGATCTCGATCAGCGAGTCGACCACGACGTGACCGACGCCGGCGGACACCGCGGCTTCCAGCTCCACGACCGATTTGTTGTTGCCGTGCAACGCGATCCGCTCGGCGGGGAAGCCCGCGTGCAGCGCGATGGCGAGTTCGCCGCCGGAGCACACGTCCAGCGAGAGGCCCTCGTCGCGGATCCAGCGGGCCACCTCGCCGCACAGAAACGCCTTGGACGCGTAATGCACGCGCGCGTTCGCTCCGAAAGCGCGGACCATGTCGCGGCAGCGGGAACGGAAGTCGTCCTCGTCGACCACGAACAACGGGGTGCCGAACCGCGCGGCCAGCTCGTGCACCGGCACGCCGGCCAAGCGGACCACGCCGTCCTCGTCCCTGGCGGCGTTGCGCGGCCACACGTTCGCGGGCAGATCGATCATCTGCCCCGGATCGCTCGGACGCTCCGGCAGGCTCGGTGCGTGCGGGATCTCGGCGTGCCGGGGACCGGCGGGATGCGCGCTCACGGCTGTGCCTCGCTGACACTCGGCACCGGCGCGGCCGCGCAGGCGGCGGTGGATCGCTCGCTCACTGATGCTTCCTTCCTCGCTCTGGTCGGCAGGCCGGTCACATGCGCTCCGGCGCACTGACGCCGAGCAGGCCCAAGCCGTTGGCCAAGACCTGGCGCGTAGCGGTGACCAAAGCGAGCCGGGCGGCGTTCGTCGGCGAGACGGGGTCGTCACCCAGCGGCAGCACGCGCAGGTTCTTGTTGGTCTGGAACCGGTGGTACGCGCCCGCCAGCTCCTCCAGGTAGCGGGCCACCCGGTGCGGTTCGCGCAGGGCCGCCGCACTGGCCACGACGCGCGGGTACTCGCCGAGGGTGCGGATCAGCTCGCCCTCCTCCTCGGCCGACAGCAACGCCAGGTCGCGGGTGACGGAGTCGTAGTCGAACTCGGCGGCGTTGCGCGCGATGGACGCGGTCCGCGCGTGCGCGTACTGCACGTAGTAGACCGGGTTCTCGTTGCTCTGGCTGGCCCACAGGTTCAGGTCGATGTCGATGCTCGAGTTCACCGAGGACCGCACCAGCGAGTACCGCGCCGCGTCCACGCCGATCGCCTCGACCAGGTCGTCGAGCGTCACCACGGTGCCCGCCCGCTTGCTCATCTTCACCGCGACGCCGTCGCGCAACAGGTTCACCATCTGCCCGATGAGCACCTCGACGGTCGCCGGGTCGTCGCCGAACGCGGCCGCCGCGGCCTTCAGCCTGCCGATGTAACCGTGATGGTCGGCGCCGAGCATGTAGATGCACAGGTCGAAGCCGCGGGCGCGCTTGTCCTGGAAGTAGGCGATGTCCCCGGCGATGTAGGCGGCCTTGCCGTCGCTCTTGATGACCACGCGGTCCTGGTCGTCACCGTATTCCGAGCTGGCGATCCACCACGCGCCGTCCTTCTCGTACAGGTCGCCGGAGTTCTTCAGCCGCTCCACGGCCTGCTCGACCGCGCCGGAGGCGAACAACGAGCTCTCGTTGAAGTAGACGTCGAAGTCGGTGCCGAACTCGTGCAGCGACTCCTTGATGTGCGCGAACATCAGCTCGACGCCCTCGGCGCGGAACAGCTCGAGGCGCTCGGCCTCCGGCTTGCCCAGCGCGTCGGGGTGGGCGGCGACGATCTTGTCGGCGATCTCTCCGATGTAGGCGCCCGCGTATCCGTTCTCCGGGGTCGGCGCGCCGGTGGCGGCCGCGACCAGCGAGGCGGCGAACCGGTCGATCTGCGCGCCGTGGTCGTTGAAGTAGTATTCGCGCGTCACGTCGGCGCCCTGCGCGGCCAGGATGCGGCCGAGCGCGTCGCCGACCGAGGCCCAGCGGGTGCCGCCCAGATGCACGGGACCGGTCGGGTTGGCCGAGACGAACTCCAGGTTGATCCTGGTGCCTTTCAGCGTCTCGGCGGTGCCGTACGCGGCGCCCGCGGCGAGCACCCGTTCGATGATCGCGCCCTGCGCGGAGGCGGCGAGGCGGATGTTCAGGAATCCGGGTCCGGCGACCTCGGCGGCGGCCACGCCGTCGGCGTCGGCCAGCGCGTCGGCCAGCCAGGTGGCCAGATCGCGCGGCTTGGTTCCGGCGCGCTTGGCCACCTGCATCGCGACATTCGTGGCATAGTCGCCGTGTTCGGGGTTCCGGGGGCGCTCCACGGTGACCTCGTCGGGCAGGACCGCGGGGTCCAGTCCGCGTTCGACAAGCACCTTCGCCGCGGTGGAGCGAAGGAGATCTGCAAGGTCAGCTGGAGTCACGAGTCTCTATCCTATGGTCTTGGCGGGTGTACACCACGGGGTGGGCACTGCGCAGCCAGCGGATCCATCCACGTCGAAAGAGCACACTGAGCGATGCCTAGCAGTCCCAGCGCCAAATCGGCCAAGGCCGCCAAGGCCGCGGCGAAGTTGTCCGGTCCCCGCAAGCGGGGCAAACAAGGACAGCTCCCGAAGAAGACGCGCCAGATCCCCTGGCTGGCCATCGGCGCGGCCGTAGTAATCATCGCATTGATCGGCGCACTGGCTTACAGCCTGGTCCCCAAGTACCGGGAAAAGGCCGAGCTGGACAAGTACACGCCGAGCGCGGAGAAGAAGGATCCGTCCGACGGGATCCCGGGCGTGGTGAAGAAGGAATACCCCGCCGGTCTGCACATCGGCGCGAACCAGCGCGTCGCCTACGACCAGGCGCCGCCGTTCGGCGGCCCGCACGACCAGTCCTGGGCGACCTGCACCGGCGTGGTCTACAGCAAGCCGATCCGGGTGGAGAACGCGGTGCACTCGCTCGAGCACGGCGCGGTGTGGATCACCTACAACCCGGACAAGGTGGACGCCGACGGCATCGACAAGCTGAAGTCGAAGGTCGAGGGCAAGCCGTACACGATGATGTCGCCCTATCCCGGGCTCGACTCCGCGGTGTCGCTACAGTCCTGGGGCCACCAGTTGAAGCTGGACAGCGCGGAGGACAAGCGCGTCGGCCAGTTCATCACCGCGCTGCGGCTGAACAACTACACCTACCCCGAGGTCGGCGCGGACTGCTCGACGATCGTGTTCGACACCGACAACCCGCCGCCGTTCGACCCGACCCCGCCCGGACCGGACGCGGTGCCGATGGACGGCAGAGGACTACAGCCGGATCCGTCCGAGGTCGGCGGTATGCCGGGCGGTCTGCCGGGTGTGCCGGGGGTGCCCAGCCTCCCCGGGGTGCCGGTGCCCACGCAGCCCGCGCCCGGCCAGCCCGCACCGAGTGCGGGGCAGTAGTGGCCGACGACCGTGAAGCCCCGGCCGGCGACGCCTCGCCCGGGGAGGGCGAGCACGCTGCCCCGGATTCCGGGTTGAGCGGACAGTTCCGCCGTCAGCGGACCGCTCTGCTGATCCTCGGCGTCATCGGCGCCATCCTGATCGGCTTCGCGATCGGCGTGCTGGCCCGCATTCCGTTGGACGGCTCGGGCGAGCCCGATCCGGGCCCGGTGGACGCCGGGTTCAGCCAGGACATGTCGGCGCACCACGCCCAAGCCGTCGAGATGGCGGGCGTGGTGCTGGTCCGGTCCACCGACACCGAGGTGCGCCGCCTGGCCTACGAACATCCTGACCACTCAGCAGAGCCAGATCGGGCGGATGCAGGGCTGGTTGCAGCTGTGGAACGAACCCGCGCAGGGCGTGGACGGTTTCATGGGGTGGATGACCGAGCCGACGGGCGGACACGACCACTCCGGGACGAACGAGCCGCACCACACCGGCCCGGTGGCCGCCATGCCGGGGATGGCGACACCCGCGGAGCTGGCCGGATTGCGCCAGGCAACCAGCCCCACGCTCGACACCATGTTCTTGCAGCTCATGCTGCGCCACCACGAGGGCGGGCTGCCGATGATCGACTACGCCGCCCAGCACGCCGCCACCACCGCGGTGCGCACCCTCGCCGAGACCATGGCCAAGACCCAACGCGGCGAGTCCGAGCTGATGACCACCATGCTCAGAACTCGCGGCGCCGCCCCCCTCCCCTGATCCGAAACACCGCCGCCGTCCGCCCTTTTTGGCGGACGGCGGCCGATACGATAGGCTGACTCAGCCCGATCGGACCGCCGTCCCGGCCCCGACCGAGCCCTATCCCGCCCTCGTAGCTCAGGGGATAGAGCGTCTGCCTCCGGAGCAGAAGGCCGCAGGTTCGAATCCTGCCGAGGGCACGCACGACAAAGGCCCCGTGACCAGCACGCTCGCTGGCCGGGGCCTTTCTCGTCCGCACCGTCAGCCCGCCTCGATGACACGAGATGACACAACCTCGCCCGAAGTCCTCGCCGCCGCCCGCAGCGCTTCGTCCTGAGAATGGTGTAGATCCTCGCCGTGACACTGGCGGCGGCGCGCCCCAGCCAGGCAGATGACCGCGAGCGGCACCTTGCGCAGGTGCATGGCCGTGCCGCAGGTGTGACGAGCATCATGCGATCGGATGTGCCGGGCACCCGCCTTCTCGACCGCCTTCGCGCACCGATGCGTCAGCGTGTCCGGATGGTACGGCGTGCCGTCCTCGTTGCACGCGACATAGCCATCATCCCGGTACGCCACCCCGAGCTGCAACCGGTCGGCCGCTTGCCGACGATGCGCCCGCCGAAGAACCTCCACCATCTCGTCGTCCATCGGCAGTGTGCGCATCGACGCCTCCGTCTTCGGGTCGTCCTCCACAGCCTCACCGCCGCTCGATGCGCACCACGAGCGTCTTGCGCTCGAGATCGGCTCCGCTCCAGCGCATCCCGCCGAGTTCACTCCGCCACAGGCCACACAGCGCCAGGAACCACAGGTGCCCGTCCCGATCCGCCTCGAGACTGGCCAGCGGCTTCGACACTTCCTCCGGCGTGTAGGTCAGCGGCTTGCGCTTCTCGACCCCCGCAACGAGCCTTGGCCAGGGGCGAAATGCATCAGCTATCCACGGTTGGCATCGAAGTCGATCGCGTCGTCGAAGAGATCACGACGCGCCTTCCGTCACCAAGCGAGACCGAAGCACTCGGGCTCCTCCCGGGCACAGCTGTGTTGATCAATTGCAAGACCTTGATCGACACCAAGGGCCGCGTTGTCGAACATCAGTGATGCGGTCCTGCCCGGCGACCGGCATCGCCTCATCTACACAACACAACTGGAACGGTGGACATGACCGACACAACCCCCTTGGCCCCGCAGACCTCCGAACCGCTCCAGTTCGTCACCGACCTGCTCGAAGACATCGGACGCCCCCGACCTGACTTGCGAACACTCACCGATCCACACGAGGCCGCTCACCTCATCGCCAAAGAAACCCGGTCGCGGATCACTGCCGTTCTCGACAAGTTCGGAGGAACGCCGGTCGTACTGCTGAGCGGCGGCGTCGATTCGATCTACGTCGCAGCCGTAGCGGTCGCGCTCGGCGCGAAACCTATAGCGGTCACGATCTTGACCGAGGGGCAATCAGACGCACAGAACGCAGCGGCCGCAACCGCAGCCCTCGGGCTACGACATGACCTCATCCGCCTGACACCACCGGAGGTCAGCCAACTGTCTCGTGACACTATGCGGCGACTTGGCACGTCGGAACTCTGGGAGGTAACCGCAGGCATCCCGATACTCGCCGCTCGCAGAAGCATCGACAGGATCACAGAGCTTGGCGCGATCTTGAACGGCAGCGGCGCGGATGCAATCTTCGGTGGCGGTAAGCGACTCACCCATCCAGTGGCATCACTCGATGCTACGGACGAGCTTGACCGAATCATTCGCACGGAGTCAGCCGCCAACTTCAGATATGACCGGCTCGTCCCGCACTTCTATCCAGCGCTACTGGATGAGTACGCCGATCGGCTAGTTCACGTATTCCAAACGGTTCGATGGTGGCAGATCGCCGAACGATTCGCGCCCCCAGCTCTCTTCGGAACGCGTGACGACATGACCGTCGACAAACTCGCCCTCCGCTTGGCGTGTGAAGAGCAGCTCCCCTCAGGAGTGAAGCACCTCGCCTGGGCAGTGAAGTCGCCAATCCAGCGTTCCTCCGGCCTAATGTCCGTCCTTGCGACTGCCGCCCGGTCGTACGCCGCCAACCTTCCAGGAGCGCAAACCTACTCAGACCCCATGACTGAGGACGCCGAAGCCGTCGCCACGCGCTTGTATCTCTCGATTCTGGAGAACAGCTAGCGGCACCGCTCCAGAATGCGAGCTAGCAGCTCTTGCTAGCAAGCGAGCATGGGATCTTGATACCATGCAACCATCACGCGAGTGATGCCGAGAGGTGGGACGCCGTTCGCGCGACGCCCCACCAGGTGGGTTAGCTAGCCCGCCCTCGGCGGACCAGGACGAGAGCCCCGGCGGTCACGGCAGCAACCGCAAAGATGATGCCGTAATCGACCGGGGCCTTGCTCTTTCTCCGGCGATGTTTCGCCATCCCCCACCACCTCCTTCCTGGGCGCGGTGTGTGGACCAAGTCCACCGCCCCTCGGCTGGAGGTGTCTCCACCCTACGTGATCGAGCAAACAGGAACCGTTGAATCGCAACAGGTTCCGACACCTCGATAGTCGGCCCAGAGCGTCATCCGAAGCCGACAACGACGTCACTCACGTTAGGACGATCGACAGTCCGCTTTCAGCCGTCGCGGCATGCTGTGCGAGTTGTTGCCGAATTTCGCCATACAGGATCAAGAGCGCCTACGGCGTCACTCCGTGATGGCTATCGCCACTCGTGACCCCGGAGCCTCTACGCGCGAAGGCAGGCCGATAAGGGGCAGGCGCAGCCAGCCCGCCTCTGGGTGCAACCCACCACCCAGCAGGGCAGTAGACGCTCGCGGTGACACTGGCGTAGGCGTGGCCCGCGGGCCGCATCGGCCCGGCACCGAGACGGTGGGGCCGATGCGCTGGGGGACCGCGTCATCAGCTGCTGCCGAAGACACCGTTCGGCAGGACATTGTGGAGCAGGCGCCAGAGCGGGTCATTGCCTCGACCACGGTCGTGATCCCCCGGCCAATCCTTGCCGGGGTCATTGCCGTGGAAGGCAGGACGGTGATCCCAACCGTCGTGCCCGATTTCGGTGCCGACCACGCCTGGCGTCGCCGGGGCGGCCGAGGCGGAGGTCATCGGTAGCGTCAGGGATGCGGCGGCGATCGCGCCGACGACTACTGCGCGGGCCAGTATCCGACCCGGAGTGGTGGGGGTGATTGCCGAGATCATCGGCGAATCCTTTCTAGCGACAAAAGAACGTACTCACCGTGCCCCGTCCGCACGAGGCGACCGGAACAGGCTGGAGACCGAAGGCCCACGTCGGGTGTCCGGTCCCCGGCCGATATCGCCCGCAGGCCCCATGACGTTACGTCGGCCGCAGTCGCCGCCTGCGCGAGTCGCGTTCCGGCACGCCGTCCCCCGTTCCTCCTCGCCGACCGGATCAGACCGCAGTGATCAGGCGCCGGGCGGAGTCAGTCCAGTATGCGGTGGCAGATACTGGCGTCCGCCCCACGGCCGTACGCCCGTTCCAGATCTTCGTAATCCGGATCTATCTTGTCGTTGAGGTAATACGGAATGAGGGCCGCCTCGACATTGCCGCAGACCCATTTTTCACCCGTTCCACTGCTCTCCATCTGGAAGGTAATCCAGTGGCGGCCACTGAGAGGGGCGCCCGCCGAGGCCGTGCATTCACGTCCTTTGACGGAGCCGAAGTGCGGTAGGTCGAGCGTGTAGTTGCAGGTGTAGGTCGGCAGACCCAGTGCCGCAGCGGTGGGGGCGGTCACCAGACCGGCGGTAGCTGCCAGCAGGAGTATCGGCAGCCCGAGGGGGACCGAAGGGATTGCGCTCATCGCGGTTCCTGTTCGAGATCGAGCGGATGCCTGGGCACCGCGTGGTCAGATCGGGCGGCAATTGGTGGCGTTCACCCCGGCGTTGAGCACCTCCTCCGCCTCGGCGGATCCCATTCCCGGATGCAGCGGCTTGCCGAGGGAGGGGAACGCGCCACCGCACTCCCATTTCTCACCGGTGACGCTGTTCTCCATCCTGACCGGGTAGAAGTAGTTACCGTCCAGCGGAGCGCCCGGCGACGCCACGCACTTGCGCGCTCGCATCGAGTTGAACACCACGAAGTAGTCAGTGATGGGCGTGTACTTGCAGGTGTAGGTCGGCAGCGGGGGTTGCGCCGCGGCAGTGGGAGCCGTCGCCAGGCCGGTGGTAGCGGCCAGCACGAGCAGGGGAAGCCCTAGGAGGGTAAGACGGGCTGTGATCACCAAGTCTCCTATGCGAGAACGAAATCACTGTCGCGATGACCCTCGCGGCTCGGTCTAAAGGAATCCTTAACGACTGGTAAGCGCAGTCGGCCGGTCGCCGCTTTCACTCGGGCCGCGACGGAGTCAGACCGGCCGAGTGTCCGAAGTGAAGATGACGAGTGGAACACCACGCAGGAGGCTGGATTGGCTATTCGGATGTCTGTGCGGCGCTGGGCCGTGACGGGGCTTCTCGTGGCTGTCGTCGCGGTGCTCGGCGTCGTGTTGTACGAGACCGTCGGGGAGCGGCCGCCGTTCGATCCGGATGCGGTCGCGGGGACGCAAGTCGTCTGGGTGACGGCCCCTGCGGGTGCCGACCGGGGGACGCTGGAACTGTGGCAGCGCGATCGGTTTCGGAGGTGGGAGCGCACGTTGGCCGTACCGGCCTGGGTAGGCACGGCCGGAATTTCGCGGGAGGCCAGGGAAGGCGCGGCGTACACACCGGAGGGCACTTTCGCGTTGACCGAAGGTTTCGGCCGGTTGCCCGCTGTGGGCGCGAAGCTCCCTTACCTGCCAGTGGATCCGTCCAACTCCTGGTGGTGGGTCTCCGATACGGAAAGTTGGCTGTACAACCAGAAGTATCGGTGCACCGAGGGCGACTGTCCGTTCGACACCACCCGCAGCGAGAATCTGGGTCGAACCGATCCGCAGTACAACTACGCACTGGTCATCGACTACAACCGGTTCCCGGTGGAGCCGGGGCGAGGCTCGGCGTTCTTCGTCCACGTCGATGTCGGCAAGCCGACCGCGGGCTGCGTGGCGGTGGCCGCCGAGGTCATGCGTACGCTGCTGGCCACCCTCGATCCCGCGCGCAGGCCGGTGATCGGTATATACGCGACCTGAATATTCGCATCGCGCTTCGAGCTGCCGTTGACGCATACGCCGAAGGGCCCCGGAAGCCGGGGCCCTTCGCTCTCCACTGGTCGGGTGTCCGCTTACGGCAGAGGTTCGGTGGGCTTGTCGGTGGTGAGGACGCCCGCGCTGGTCAGGTAGCTGAAGGCGGGGGCGGTCAGGCCCGGCTGGAGGAAGTAGAAGTGGGCTTTGGTGATCGTGCCGTTCTCGGTGGCGTCGCACAGGGCGTGCAGGGCGGTCGGGTCGACGGTGAGGGCGGTCAGCTTGCCCGCTTCGTAGTCCATTTCCACCCACTTCGCGTGGATGGCGGCGCTCATGACGCTGCCGGTGAAGCTCTCCCGGTCGGAGGCGGCGCTGAGGCTCAGTTCGAGGCCGTCGTCGAGGTCGGTCTGCGTGTGCTGCCAGCGACCGAATTCCCACCAGCGCACGAAGCTGACCGGGCCTCGCGCACCGCCGGGCAGCTGGGTCGTCGGCTCCACGGAGCGCACCCAGGCGGGCGCCGCGGCCAGGGGATCGTAGGAGGTCCCGGTGACCTCGTTGTCCTCGTCCCTCCCGAATAGCAGCGCGCGGTCGCCGGAATATCTGACCAGCGAGTACCAATTGCCCTCGCCGTCGTCGCTGATCAGCCGGCCGCCCTCCACTCTGGCCGACTGCCCGATCTCCTGTCCGCCCGCGACCCCATCGGCGTGTGTGGCGGAGGTGATCACGTCCAAGACGGTCACCCGCGCCCACAGCACCTCGGGGTGCGGCAACTGAAATCCCATGCCCGGCAACGTATCACCGGCCCCCTGACGCGACAACCGGATCGGCAACCGGCCGGACAACCCATCCGGAGGCGCGAGCACACCCCGGCAAACAGGAGACCACACAGCGCTCACAGGGACGTCGCCAACTACGACATGGAAAGCAAATTCAGAGCAATGGCATACGGCACGCGACATTCTGGTGCGGCAACTTCCGCCGGTCAGGTGGATTCGTTCCCGGCGCGGCGCGGGCGCAGCGCGTAGGCCGGGACCAATTGGTCGCGCACGTGCAGATCAGGGCGGCCGTCGGCGAACTGGATGCTGTAGGTCACCCGCCCCATCCAGTCCCCGTCGACGGTGGGCAACCAGTGCGTCAAGGTTCCCGGGCGCTCGCCGCGCATGATGACACCGGCGCCGTTGACGTGCCGCGGGGTCCCCGGATCGCGGATCAGGATCGCGTCCAGCCGAACCCAGACCGGCCGCGGCGGGTAGGTCAGGGTCCGGTAGTAGTGGCCGGTCCCGTTCGGATAGACCAGCTCCGGCGCCGTGCCCTCGGTTCGCGGCGTTTCATCGCTAGTCGAACCCATGTTCGAATGTTAGCCGGAAATGTGCGGCAAGCACCAGGCAACCATCGCCCGAATCGGGCGTATGACGAAGACCACGCGACGCTGGCCGATGTGCGCCCCTGCATTTAATATGGTCATTCTAGAACGAGCATATTAGAAGGAGCGAGCCATGTCGGCGAAGTTCGAGGTGGTCAGGGGTTTCTACGCAGCCACGCGGACCAATGACGGATCAGCGATCCTGGCCCTGCTACACCCGGAGTTCGAAGCGCGAACCGCTCCCGGCATGCCGTGCGGCGCGGGTGGCGCCTTCCACGGACCGCTCGCGGCGATGGCACGGGTCTGGGGCGCGGTTGCCCGCGCATTCGACACCGCGCCGTACGACGAGACGTGGCAGGAGACCACGGACGGCACCGTCGTGGTGACGGGCCACTATCGCGGCGCGGTTCGCGCCACCGGGCGTGCGTACGAGGCCGAATTCGTGCACCTGTGGCAGGTCGACGACGAAGGCCGCATCACGCGGCTGCACCAATACACCGACACCGCACGGTGGCACGCCGCGCTGCGTGCCTGACGTCTGCCACAGGGTCGCGGCGACCGCGCGGACGGTCCGGCCGGTTTGGTTCCCGGCCCTCCGGGCACGCCCTTGCCGTAACGATCCTGGCACCGGGGGTAGACCGGAGGACGACATGGCTTATCCGCCGGGCGGGCAACCGCCGGATGATCGACCGCACTACCCGCCACAGCCACCGCCTGGCAATGTGCCCCCTGGGCCGGGACAACCCCCACCGGGACCAGGTTATCCGCCGCCCGGTCACCCATCTCGGGGGTATCCACCACCGCCGAAGAAGAGCAGCACCGGCTTGATCGCGGGCCTGGTGGTGATAGTCGTGCTGGTGATCACAGGCGCGGTGATCGCGGGAGTGTTTCTGACCTCACAGGGCAGAGGTCCGCTCGCCTCGAACGAGAAGCGCGTCGAACTGGCGATCCGCGACTTCTACGAGACGCTCGACTCCCGCGGCTTCGGCGCGGCCGCCGAGCTGGCGTGTGCCTACGAACGCGCGGCGTTCGAAGCGATGACCGAGAGCGAGAAGAACGAGATCGACAGCACCTCGGTCTCGGTCTCCATCGATAGGATCGAGGACATCGTCGTCACCGGGGACACCGCGACCGCGAAGGTGACCGGCAAGCTCACCGTCGCGGCGCCCGGCGAGGAGCCCGATACCGAAACCAGCACCACCGAGCATCTGAAGAAGGAAGACGGCAAGTGGAAGGTCTGCTCCGCGGAGGGCACGCGCTGAGCGCATGCACGCACGCATGAGTTGCTGCGGACCGAACCGCAGAACAGTTCTCGGCGCACTCGGCCTCGCCGCCCTCCTGCCCCTCGCCGGTCGCCCGAAAGCCGCTCGAGCTCGGACGCACCCGGTCGTGGCCACCGATCTGGAAGTGGTGACGGTCACCGACACTTCGGTGATCCTCACCTGGACCACGCTCGCACCCGACCCGTCCGGCAGGCCGGTGCCCGTCGACGCCGACACCCAGGTCAGGATCGGCCCCGCCGACTCTCCGCGCGCAGCGGCGCCGGTCTTCGCCGACGATCGCCCCACACCGTTCCACTACGCCGAGATCGGCGGGCTCGAACCGGGCCGCGCGTACCTTTTCGAAGCCTGGTCGGCAGGCCTGCGCGCGACGCCCGCGCTCTCGCTCACCACGTCCGATCCCGCGGCACCGGAAGCGCGCGGGGAGTTCACCACGCTGGTGCCGCCGCCGGGCCGCATACTGCGCACGGTGGCGCTGGCCAATGACGTGCACTACGGCGAGCAGGTCAGCGGGCTGCTCGCAGGCGATCTGCCACCCGGTTTCCGGCAGGGCGAGGGACTGCCGCCCTATCCCGAGGTGATGCTGGCCGCCGTCCTGGACGATCTGCGCCGCCCCGACCGCGCGGCCGAACGCCTGCTGCTCGCGGGTGACCTCACCGCCGAGGCCTCCGAGCACGACACCCGCGCCGTGCGGGCCCGGCTCGACGCGTGGGGGTCCCTCGGCCGGGACTACCTGGCTGTGCGCGGCAACCACGACCGGCCGCACGCCGGCCCCGAATACGCCGGTTGCGCGGTCGCGTCCGCCGACCACCGCGACTGCTGGACCGATGTCTTCTCCGCCCGGCAGCAACTGGTCGAACACGAGGTCGGCGGCCTGCGGATGTTCGGATTGGACACCAGCAGGTTCGACGGCGCGGGCGGGTCCATCGATCGGCCGCAGTTCGATCAACTCGCCGAACGCCTGCGGGCCGACCCGGACCGGCCGACGCTGCTGTTCGGCCATCACCCGGTCACCGCTGAATCCGGACTGACCAACCTCGCCGGGCCGGGGTTCGTGCTCGACCGACGTGACAGCGACGAGCTGCAAGCGCTCTACGCCCGCTGCCCCGGCGTCTTCCTGCACCACAGCGGCCACACCCATCGCAACCGCCGGACCAGGCCGGACGCCCCGTGCGCGGTGGAGTTCCTCGAGGTCGCCGCGGTCAAGGAGTATCCGGGCGGCTACAGCCTGCTGCGCCTTTACGAAGGCGGCTACATGGTGAACTTCTACAAGACGCGCACCGAGGAAGCGCGGCGCTGGAGCGCGCTCACCCGCGGTGAGTATTTCGGGCTGTACCCGGATTACACGCTCGGCACCTGCGCCGATCGCAATCACGTTGTGCTGCGCGACTTCTCGGGACTGACGTGATCGGTGGGCGGATTCGCCACCTCCGGCAAGGTTTGCGCACGTCGCACGCGGTATCTTCCTTGGGCACGCCTCGATGTGGGCACGAAGGACGCGGTCGGAAGGACGAGGATGAAGCCGGTCAGATGGAAGATGATTGCCGCCGGGTCGGCCCTCGCGCTGGCGGCGCTCGGTGTCACGGCTTGCTCCGATTCTCCCGGCGACGCGAACCAGATCACCGTCTACAACGCGCAACACGAATCGCTCACCAAGGAGTGGGCCGACGCGTTCACCAAGGAAACCGGCATCAAGGTCACGTTGCGCCAGGGCGGAGACACCGCGCTGGGCAACCAGCTCGTCGCCGAGGGGGCGGCGTCGCCCGCCGACGTCTTCCTCACCGAGAACTCGCCTGCCATGGCGCTGGTGGAGAACGCGGGCCTGTTCGCCGACGTGGACGCGAAGACATTGGAGCAGGTGCCCGCGCAGTTCCGCCCGTCGACCGGCAAGTGGACCGGCGTCGCCGCGCGGTCCACGGTTTTCGTCTACAACAAGAACAAGGTGCAGCCGGGCCAGCTGCCCGCTTCGCTGCTCGACCTGGCGCAGCCGCAGTGGAAGGGCCGCTGGGGCGCGGGCGTGTCCGGCGCCGACTTCCAGGCCATCGTGGCCGCGCTGCTCGCGCTGAAGGGTGAGGACGCCACCCGTGCGTGGCTGAAGGGCATGAAGGACAACGCCACCCCCTTCCCGAACAATGTCGCCACGATGAAGGCGGTGAACTCCGGCAGCCCGGACGGCGGCGTCATTTATCACTACTACTGGTATCGCGATCAGGCGAAGACGAAGGAGAGCAGCGCCGACACCGCCCTGCACTACTTCAGGAACCAGGATCCGGGGGCGTTCGTCAGCATCTCCGGCGGCGGCGTGCTGAAGGCGAGTAAGAAGCAGGAGGCGGCGCAGCGGTTCCTGGCGTTCATCGTGGGGAAGACCGGGCAAGAGGTGCTGCGTGACGGCACGTCGATGGAGTATCCGGTCGCCAGTGGCGTGGCGGCCAACCCCGCGCTGCCGCCGTTGACCGAGTTGCAGGCTCCCGCGATCGATCCGTCGAAGCTCGATTCGAAGAAGGTCACGGCACTGATGACCGAAGCGGGTCTGCTGTAGCCGTGGCGTCGCGGATCGTGGTCGGCGCGTCCCGGGTCGGCAGACCGGGGCCGGTGGTCACGGGTGTCGCGCTGGTGCTGGTGGCGGCGACGTTCGTCCCGCTGGGGTACATCGTTTCGACGGTCTTCTCCACCGGCCTCGACCAAGCGGCCGAGTTGGTCTTCCGGCCCAGAGTCGGTGAGCTGCTGCGCAATACCGCCGCCCTGGTGGTGTGCACCGTACCGATCTGCGTGGCGCTGGGCGTCGGGCTGGCCTGGGTGGTCGAACGCACAGACGTGCCGGGTAAGTCGTGGTGGGGGCCGGTTTTCGCGGCGCCGCTCGCGGTGCCCGCTTTCGTCAACAGCTACGCGTGGGTCAGCGTGTTCCCGGCCGTGCACGGTCTGTGGGCGGGCGTGGTGATCTCGACGATGTCCTATTTCCCGCTGGTCTACCTGCCCGCCGCCGCCACGCTGCGCCGCCTCGACCCGGCGGTGGAGGAGTCGGCGCGGGCACTGGGCTCGGGACCGGTCGCGGTGTTCGCGCGCGTCGTGCTGCCGCAGCTGCGTTTGGCCGTCCTCGGTGGCGGTCTGCTCATCGCGCTGCATCTGCTCGCCGAGTACGGCGCGTTCGTGATGGTCCGGTTCGACACGTTCACCACGGCCATCTTCGAGCAGTACCAGTCCAGTTTCGCCGGTCCGGCGGGCAGCATGCTCGCCGGTGTGCTGGTGCTGTGCTGCCTGGCGCTGCTCGGGACCGAGGCCGGGCTGCGCGGCCGGGCGCGCTACGCGCGGATCGGCGGTGGCGCGCCGCGCGCCGCGACCCGGATCCGGTTGGGCCGGGGCACGTTACCGGTCTCGGCCGTGCTCGTCGCGGTGACGGCGGGCGCCCTCGGTGTACCGCTGTGGACCATCGGGCGCTGGTTGCGCGTCGGCGGCGCGGCGGTGTGGAATCTGACCGACATCGGCGACGCGCTCGGGCAGACGGTCGCCCTCGCGGCGGTCGCCGCGCTGCTCACCACCCTGTGCGCGTTCCCGGTCGCGTGGATCGCGGTGCGTTCCACCTCCAAATTCGCCCGGTGTGTCGAGGGCGCCAACTACATCACCAGCTCGTTGCCGGGCATCGTGATCGCCCTGGCCATGGTGACGGTGACCATCCGATGGGCGCCGGCGCTCTACCAGACGGTGGGCATGGTGATCGCCGCCTATCTGCTGTTGTTCCTGCCCCGGGCACTGGTCGGCGTGCGGGCCGGGCTCGCCCAGGTGCCGGTCGGGCTGGAGGAGGCGTCCCGCTCGCTGGGCAGATCAGGGCCCGCGACGTTCTTCCTGGTCACCCTGCGGCTGACCGCGCCAGCGGCGGCTGCTTCGGCCGCGCTGGTGTTCGTCGCCGTGGCGACGGAGCTGACCGCGACACTGTTGCTGGCTCCCAACGGAACCCGCACGCTGGCGATGCGGTTCTGGGGCCTGTCCGGCGAATTGGACTACGCGGCCGCCGCGCCGTACGCCCTGATCATGATCGTCGCCGCGGTTCCGGTGACCTACCTGCTGTTCACCAACTCGCGGAAGGCGGCCGGGATATGAGTCGCGTCCTCGTCGCCGATGTGTCGAAGACATTCGGTCACACCCGGGTTCTCGACCAGATCACCCTCGACGTGCCCGACCACACCGCGACAGCCGTGGTCGGGGCGTCCGGCTGCGGCAAGACCACCTTGCTGCGGGTGATCGCCGGATTCGAGTCGCCCGACGCGGGTTCGGTGTCGATCGGAGGGCGAACCGTCGTCGGCGAGCGCGTCGCGGTGCCGCCGCAGCGCCGCAATATCGGCTACGTCGCCCAGGACGGTGCGCTGTTCCCGCACCTGACCGTCGGTCAGAACATCGCCTACGGACTGCCCGGCCTGCGCCGCCGCAGCCACGGGCGGGTGCGGGAGCTGCTGGAGATGGTGTCACTTGACGCGTCCTACGCCGACCGGCGGCCGCACCAGCTCTCCGGTGGCCAGCAGCAGCGCGTTGCACTGGCCCGCGCGCTGGCCCGCAAGCCGTCGGTGATGCTGCTGGACGAGCCGTTCAGCGCCCTGGACGCGGGCCTGCGCGCGGCGACCAGGCAGGCCGTGGCCGACACGCTGCGCGAGGCGGGCATGACCAGCATTCTGGTGACCCACGACCAAGAGGAGGCGCTGAGTTTCGCCGAGCAGGTCGCGGTGATGCGGGAGGGGCGCTTCACCCAGGTCGGCACGCCGGAGCAGGTGTACGCCACGCCGAAGGACCTGTTCACCGCCCGTTTCCTGGGCGACTGCGTGCTGCTGGACGCGGTGGTCGACGCGGACGTGGCCAAGTGCGCGCTCGGGCGGATTCCGGTACAGCGCGACGCCCCGGCCGGGACCGTGACGCTCATGCTGCGGCCGGAACAAATTGTGGCTCGTCCTGTTTCGGGAGGTGAATCCGAGAGCGGACGGGTTCTCGCCACCGAGTTCCGCGGAGCGGATGTCATTCTGACGATCGGCCTGGACGCAGCCGCCACCCCGGTCCGGGTGCGCCGGGCCAGCGTCGACGCCCCGGCCACCGGTCGGCGAGTGCGTCTGGAAGTGCTCGGTTCTGCGGTGGCATACGCCGAACCGAGCACTTCCACCTGACCCCGGGCTCAACGCCGACGCACCGCGACAGCGGATCAGGCGAAGGCATCCCATACCGCTGGTCGACGAAATGTCCGGCTCGGCGGTGACGCGCCCCGAGCCGGACATCGAGGACACTTGGAGCGAGCGGCGGGAATCGAACCCGCGTAAACGGCTTTGCAGACCGTTGCCTATACCACTCAGCCACGCCCGCCTCGCCATAGATAGTCCTCCAGCGGTACGGCCCGGCCCAGCTTTACGCTCACGGTGATCCGAAGGCTGGTCGGATGTCCCCGTCCACGTGCGGCGGCATGGAATGATCGGAACATGTCTCGGCCACGCCCGCTCCCGAACGACCCGATCGAGGAGGCCCACCGTCAATGGGTCGGCCACGGCTGGGGCGATGTCGCCGACGGCATGGCCGCGGTGACCTCGCTGGTGCGGGCTCAGCAGATCGTGATGGCGCGGGTCGACGAGGCGCTCAAGCCCACCGGCTTGACCTTCTCCCGCTACGAACTGCTCATGCTGCTCAGTTTCAGCAAAACCGGCGCGCTGCCCATGGCGAAAGCCAGCGCGCGGTTGCAGGTCCACCCCACCAGCGTGACCAACACCGTGGACCGGCTGGAGGCGGCGAAACTCGTCGAGCGTGTACCGCATCCCAGCGATCGCCGGGCTACCTTGATCGAGATCACCGACGCCGGGCGCGAATTGGTGGCGAAGGCGACCGAGGAACTCAACGCGAAGGTCTTCGCGCTGCCGGGGCTTCCCCCGGAACGGCTGCACACCCTCCTGCAACTGCTCGCCGAATTCCGACACGCCGCGGGCGACTTCGACACGGCGGAGGGAACGGCGCGCTGGTCGGCTACGGCCGCAGAGTGATTCGGCGTACCGGTCGGTCGTATATCCGACAACGCCGACCGGGGAACGACATCCGGGCATCCCACCGGCGAATTGCCGGGCATGCCGTCTTGGCAGCGGAAGCGAAAAGGTTCACCATGGAGACATGGTGCTGGTCTTGGGGGTATCGGCGGGCGCTGGCGGCGCCCACGCGATGCTGACACACTCCGATCAGCCACACCTACCCCCGATCGATCGCTGCGAAGTGCCCCGACGCGCGGGGGGCGGTGTCGAGGAACCGGTCTTCGAGGCGATCCGCCGGATGAACGGCGCCGCCGACCGGCGAGACGAGCTGATCTCGGGAACGGCGGTGACGTGCCGCTGTCCGCTGCACGCCGACGCCATTCGCGCCGGCGTGCCCGGCCGCGGCGTGACCATCGTCGACGAACCACTCGCCCAGCTGCGCTATCTCCGCTTCACCGGGCAACTTCCCGACAGCGGCTCGGTGATCCTCTACGACCTGGGCAGCTCGGGGCTGACCGTCACCCACGCCGATTGCCGTACCGACGCGATCCTGTCCAGTAAGCGCAGCACCGTGCTCGGCGGCGACAGCTACGACGCGTTGTTGCGCTGGCGACTGGCCCGCGACGGGGTATTCACCGATACGCCGACCATCCGGCGCCACCGCGAAGAATTGAGCGAGGCCAAGGTCGTCACCGCGACCGACGACGACACCGGCGACCGGTCCGTCGTCACCCGCAGCGACCTGGCCGACCTGTGCGCGGCGGGCATCCATCACTCCGCGTCGTTCGTGCGCCAGATCGCCGACGAGACCGGCGTGCGGCCGGAGGCGCTGGTCCTGCTCGGTGGCTGCACCCGCAATCCCAGCATTCGCGCCGAACTCGCCGGACTGATCGACCTGCCCATCGTCTACGACCCCGAACCCGAGTTCGTCTCCGCCCGCGGCGCCGTGCTGCTGGCCGCCGAACGACGGGGTGGCCGCGTCCGGATGGCCCGGATGCGGGCAGGAGCCACCTTGGTTCCGGCCACCGTCGACCGGCGCAAGCTCTTCGCCGCGGCGGCGGTCACCGTCGCCCTCGGCGCCACCATCGCCGGTCTGCTCGCCACGGACAAGGACGCGCCCGCGCCCGAAGGCGACAAGGCCCCCGCGCCCGCACAGATCGTCGTGCCGACGCAGGGGGCGTTCGGCTGATCCGCGCAAGGTACGCCCGGCCGAACGGATCGGCCGGGCGATACCCGCGTCAGCGATTGGTGAACTTCGCCGGACGCTTCTCGACGAAGGCGCTCATGCCTTCCTTCTGATCCTCGATCGCGAACAGCGAGTGGAAGACCCGGCGTTCGAAGCGCAGGCCCTCGGCGAGGGTCGTCTCGAACGAGCGGTTCACCGCCTCCTTGGCGATCATCGCGACCGGCAGCGACATCGACGCGATGGTCTCGGCGACCTCGAGGGCGGTGTCCAGCAGTTGCGCGGCGGGCACGATGCGCGAGACCAGTCCCGCCCGCTCGGCCTCATCGGCATCCATGTTGCGGCCGGTGAGCACCAGGTCCATGGCCTTGGCCTTGCCGATCGCGCGGGTCAGGCGCTGCGAGCCGCCGATGCCGGGGATGACGCCGAGCTTGATTTCCGGCTGCCCGAACTTGGCGGTGTCGGCCGCGAGCAGGATGTCGCAGATCATGGCCAGCTCACAGCCGCCGCCCAGCGCGTAGCCCGCGACGGCGGCGATGGTGGGCTTGCGGAACTGCGCCAGCCGGTCCCAGCGGGCGAAGTAGTCGTCCATGAACATGTCCATGTACGACTTGGGCTGCATCTCCTTGATGTCGGCGCCCGCGGCGAAGGCCCGCTCCGAACCGGTGATCACGATGGCGCCGATCTCGTCGTCGCGCTCGAGCTCGTCGAGCGCGGCGATGACGTCGTCGAGGACCTGCGCGTTGAGTGCGTTCAGCGCCTTCGGCCGGTTCAGCGTGATCCAGCCGACCCGGCCCTTGCGCTCCAGCAGAATCGTCTCGAAGTCCGGCCCACCCGTCGCCCGGCCGCCGTCCTTCACGGAATCGCTGCGCGATGCGTCCATTTTCATGCACCCTCTTGGTCGGAACGGTTACGGATATCGGTGACGATAGCCGAGAAGTCCCGTCCGGCATCCGTCTGGTTGAAGCGGTCGTAGATCGCGGCGGCGAGCAACCCGAGCTGCCCGTCGACGTTGTTCTCCCGCAACGCGTTGGCGGCCAGACCCAGGTCCTTCGACATGAGAGCGGTGGCGAAACCCGGCTGGTAGTCGTTGTTCGCCGGGCTGGTCGGCACCGGGCCCGGCACCGGGCAGTAGCTGGTCAGCGCCCAGCTCTGGCCGGAGGCGGTGGAAACCACGTCGAAGAACGACTGGTGGCTCAGCCCCAGCTTCTCCCCCAGTACCAGCGACTCCGACAGCGCGATCATGGAGACGCCCAGCAGCATGTTGTTGCAGATCTTCGCGGCCTGTCCGACGCCGGAGCCGCCGCAGTGCACCACCTTGCCGCCCATGACCTCGAGCACCGGGAGCGCGTCGGCGAAGTCCTCGGCGGCGCCGCCGACCATGAAGGTCAAGGTGCCCGCCGCCGCACCGGCCACACCACCGGACACCGGCGCGTCCAGCGCGCGATGCCCGGCGGCGGCGGCGCGTTCGGCCGCGACCTTGGCATCGGCCACATGATGGTGGAGCAATCGATGAACAGCGTGCCCGGCGCGGCGGCCGGGAGCAGTTCGGCGTACACGTCGAGGACCAGTTTGCCGTTGGGCAGCATGGTGATCACGGTGTCGGCGGCGGCGGCCTCGGTGGCCGAACCGACCACGACCGCGCCGTCGCGCTCGGCCTGTTCCCGCGCCGCGGGCACGGGGTCGAAGGCGAGCACCTCGTAGCCCGCCCGCACCAGGTTGGCCGCCATCGGCCCGCCCATGTGGCCGAGGCCGAGGAAACCGATTCGCTTGCTCATCACGCCACCTCCGGGGCCACCAGACCCAGTTCTCGATCGCCCAGCTCGGCGAAGTACGCGTTGACCTGCGCTTCGGTGACGTCCGCCAGAGTCGGCGGCGACCACTGCGGGTTGCGGTCCTTGTCGATCACCTGGGCGCGAATGCCCTCGACCAGATCGTGCGAGGACAGCGACGCGATGGACACCCGGTACTCCTCGTTCAGCACCGCCTCCAAGCTCCGCGCGGTGCGCGCCGAGCGCAGCGAGCGCAGCGTGACCTTCAGCGCGACCGGCGATTTCGTCAGGATCTCCTCGGCCGCCGCCCGCGCCTCCTCGGCGTCGTGCGCCTGCAGCCGCGCGACGATCTCCTCGACGGAGTCGCCGCGGTAGCAATCGTCGATCCAGCTCTGCGCGGCGACCAGCGCGGAATCCGGGGCGTCGGTGGCGAACTTGGCGATCGCGATGTCGGCGCTCTCCGAGCGCAGCGTCTCGAGCAGCGCGGGCAGATTTTCGGAGGCGACGAAGTAGTCGGCGAAGCCCGCCGCTATCGCGTCACCGGCGGTCATGCGCGCGGTGGTCAGCGCCACGTGCGTGCCGATCTCGCCCGGGGTGCGGGCGAGCAGGTAGGTACCGCCGACATCCGGGATGAACCCGATGCCCACCTCGGGCATGCCGATCTTGGATCGCTCGGTGACGATGCGGTGGCTACCGTGCCCGGAAAGGCCTACGCCGCCGCCCATCACGATGCCGTCCATGATCACTACGTACGGCTTCGGGTAGCGGCCGATCAGGGCGTTGAGGATGTATTCGTCGCGCCAGAATTTCCCGGTCGCCGAATCCGCGGTGGTGGCTCCGTATTTCGCGTCGGCGTGGATGGCGACGATGTCGCCGCCCGCGCACAGACCGCGCTCCCCCGCGCCGGTGACGACCACGGTACGCACCGCGTCGTCCTCGGCCCAGGTGCGCAGCGCCTCGGTGATGGCGAGGGCCATCGAGTGATTCAGCGCGTTGATGGCCTTGGGCCGGTTCAACGTGATCAGGCCGAGCCCGTCACGCGTTTCCACCAGAACTTCCGGTTCGCTCATGCCGCTCCTACCAGCGAGCGGGCGACGACCACCCGCATGATCTCGTTGGTGCCCTCGAGGATCTGGTGCACACGCAGATCCCGGACGATTTTCTCCAGGCCGTACTCCGACAGGTAGCCGTAGCCCCCGTGCAGTTGCAGGGCCTTGTTGGCCACCTCGAAGCCGGCGTCGGTGGCGAAGCGCTTCGCCATGGCGCACAGCTCCACCTTGTCGGGCGCGTCGGCGTCGAGCGCCGCGGCGGCCCGCCACAGCAGCGTGCGGGCGGCCTCCAACTCGGTGCGCATATCGGCCAGTTCGAATTGCAGCGCCTGATTGCGCAGCAGCGGCTTGCCGAACGCGTTGCGCTCCGCGAGATAGGGCACCGTCTTGTCCAGCGCGGCCTGCGCGCCGCCGACCGAGCAGGCGGCGATGTTGAGCCTGCCGCCGTTGAGCCCGTTCATCGCGATGCGGAAGCCGTCGCCCTCCGCGCCGAGCCGGTTCGCCGCCGGGACTCTGGCGTCGGAGAAGATCACCTGACGGGTCGGCTGTGCGTTCCAGCCCATCTTCTTCTCGTTGGCGCCTACGGAGACGCCGGGCGTGTCGGCGGGCACGATGAACGCCGAGATGCCGCGCGCCCCCTCGTCACCGGTCCGCGCCATCACGACGTACACGTCCGTGGCGCCCGCGCCGGAGATGAACTGCTTGGCGCCGTTGAAGACGTAGTCGTCACCGTCGCGAACGGCCCTTGTGCTCAGCGCCGCCGCGTCGGAGCCGACACCCGGCTCGGTCAGCGCGTAGCTGGACAGCGATTCCATCGCGGTCAGCCCGGGCAGCCAGCGATTGCGCTGCTCCTCGTCGCCGTAGCGGTCGATCATCCACGTCGCCATGTTGTGGATGGAGATGTAGGCGGCGATGGCCGGGCAACCGGTGGCAAGTTGCTCGAAGATGCGCACCGCGTCGAGCCTGCGCAGCCCCGAACCGCCCACGTCCTCGCGCACGTAGATGCCGCCGAGGCCGAGCGGGCCCGCCTTGCGCAGCACGTCCACCGGGAAATGCTTCTGCTCGTCCCACTCCAGCGCGTTCGGGGCGAGGAATTCGTCGGCGAAGCCGCGCGCGGTGTCGCGGATCGCCTTCTCGTCTTCGTCGAGTGTGAACATCGCTCAGTCCATCGTCGGGATGACGAAGGCGTTGCTCTCCTTCAGTCCGGAAGGCCAGCGCTGCGTCACCGTCTTGGTCTTGGTGTAGAAGCGGATCGAGTCGGGTCCGTGCTGGTTCAGGTCGCCGAAGCCGGAGCGCTTCCAACCGCCGAAGGTGTAGTACGCGATCGGCACCGGGATCGGCACGTTGATGCCGACCATGCCGACCTGCACGCGCGCGGCGAAGTCGCGGGCGGTGTCGCCGTCCCTGGTGAAGATCGCGACGCCGTTGCCGTACTCGTGCTCGTTGGCCAGCCGCAGGCCTTCCTCGTAGTCCTTGGCGCGCACCACGCTGAGCACCGGGCCGAAGATCTCTTCGCGGTAGATCCGCATCTGCGGGGTCACCTTGTCGAACAGCGTCGCACCGACGAAGTAGCCGTTCTCGGCTCCTTCCACGACCAGGCCACGCCCGTCCACCACCAGCTCGGCCCCCTCATCGATGCCGACCTGGACGTAGTTGTTCACCCGGCGCACGCCGTCCTCCCCGACCAGCGGCCCGTAGTCGGCGCCGGGGTCGTCGGAACGGCCGATGTTGAGCTTGTGCACCCGCTCGGTCAGCTTGGCCACCAGGCGGTTGGCGGTCTCCTCGCCGACCGGGACGGCCACCGAAATCGCCATGCAGCGCTCGCCTGCCGACCCGTAGCCCGCGCCGATCAGCTGGTTGGCGACGTCGTCGAGGTCGGCGTCCGGCATGACGATCGCGTGGTTCTTCGCGCCGCCGAAACACTGGGCGCGCTTGCCGTTCGCGGTCGCGGTCTCGTAGATGTACTGCGCGATCGGGGTCGAGCCGACGAAGCCGACGGCCTTGACGCGCGGATCGTGCAGCAGCGTGTTGACCGCTTCCTTGTCACCGTTGACCACGTTGAACACACCGGCGGGCAGACCGGCCTCGAGGAACAGCTCGGCCAGCCGCAGCGGCACCGAGGGATCGCGCTCGGACGGCTTGAGCACGAACGCGTTGCCGGTGGCCAGGGCGGGACCGGCCTTCCACAGCGGGATCATGGCCGGGAAGTTGAACGGGGTGATACCCGCGACCACGCCCAGCGGCTGGCGCATCGAGTACACGTCGATACCGGTGCCCGCGCCCTCGGTGTATTCGCCTTTGAGCAGGTGCGGGATGCCGGTGGCGAATTCGATGACCTCCAGGCCGCGCTGGATGTCACCCTTCGCGTCGGCGATGGTCTTGCCGTGCTCGGAGGACAGCAGGGCGGCCAGCGAATCCATCTCGTCCTGCACCAGCGTCAGGAACTTCATCAGCACGCGTGCCCGCTTCTGCGGGTTGAACGCGGCCCACACCGGCTGCGCCGCCTCCGCGTTCGCGATGACCGCCTCGACCTCGGATTTGCTCGCCAGGGGCACACGCGCCTGCACCTGGCCGAGATTCGGATCGAAGACGTCGCCGAAATTGCCGGACGTACCCGGCACATGCTGTCCGCCGATGAAATGGGTGAGTTCGCGAACCATGCCAGTCCTGTTCTCGTAGCCGATGGAGACACCGCGTCGCGGTATGCGGTCATCCTATAGTTGGATGTCCAAGTATTGGCAGCGCCGGAAGCGTCTTGTGATTCATCCCACGCTTCCATGGCCGCATGGTAGACCGGGCAGGCCCGGCCGCGCCGCGATCAGCGGAATCTAGGGCTTCGAGACCCGAACGGCCGGTACGGACCCCTTCTCCCGGCGTGGCCGCGCGAGCCGGAACGCTCCCGCGGCGAGCGTGATCGCGCCGATCACCACGACCACCGCCGCGGCGGCGAGCGAGTCGTCGGTCAGGTCGGAGACCGCCTCCCCCGCCGCCAGCGCGATGGCCGCACCGCCGCCGAGGACCAGCACCGCCGACCGCTGGGTCGCGTACAACGCGAAGCAGACCAGCGCCACCAGCGCCGTGGCCGAGTACGCGGAGCTCCGGCCATCGATCTCGAGACTCTGGGCGGCGGCCACCGAGGTGACGATCGCGATCAGGTATCCGGCCCGGATGTCGACCAGCGCGCCGATTCTGGTCAGCGCGAACCACGCACCGCCGAGCAGCAACACCGCCGCGCTGCCCCAGGTCTCGTCGAGGCCGAGCACTTCGGTGAGCATCCCCGCGAGGGCCGCGGGCACGAAACAGGCGCAGGCCAGCATGCCCAGCGCCGATGGCAGCGCGAGGTAACCGAGTATCGCGATCACCGCCCCCGCCAGACAGGCGAAAACCCAAGCCGCATCGGAGCCGCCGTCCCCGAGGGCGGTGCCGACGGAGGCGGCGAGCGCGACGGAACCCAGCGCGAAGAGCACGGCCGCCAGCCGGGCGCGGGCGCTGTGCGCTCCGGTGCGATCCGGCAGCGTGCCGGTGAGCAGGACTCCGCCGAGCAGCAGACCGGCCGCGACGACGGCGAGCACTCCCACCTGGACCGGCCGCCCGAGATCCGCCCAGGACGAAGCCGCCAGCAGGAAGATTCCCCCGAACAGCAGACCGGCGCCGACATAGGCCGCGATCTCACCGAGGACCTTCTCGCGCGCGGACGCCCCCGCACGCTCCGCGGCGAGCGCGGCCAGTACCGCGTCGGCCTGCTCGCGGGTCAGCACTCCCTCGGCGACCAACCGCCCTATCGCGGCACCCCGCCCGTCCTCGCTCGCCATGCGCCCAGTATGTCCGAGTCCGCCGCTGCGGACGGGAGTAAACCGGACAGCGCCACCGCGAACGGCCGCCGGTCCCGGTGCAGCCGAGCGACATTCCGCGCGGACACCGATCGCCTGGCGCTGTGACGGCCATCACCGTACGATTAGTTTGACGTCCTAGTATCGGGCGACAATGGAATCCTCGGAGGAATCCCGTGGCCGAACGCAGTGCGCTCTACGCACCCACCCATCCCGTCCGCTTCGTCACCTCGGCGGCCCTGTTCGACGGGCACGACGCCGCGATCAACATCATGCGCCGCATCCTGCAGAGTCAGGGCGCCGAAGTGATCCACCTCGGCCACAACCGCTCGGTCGGCGAGGTCGTCGACGCCGTGCTCACCGAGGACGCCCAGGGCGTCGCGGTCAGCTCCTATCAGGGCGGCCATGTCGAGTACTTCGAATACCTGGCGGACGCCTTGCGCAAGGCCGGGGCCGGCCACGTGCGCATCTTCGGCGGCGGCGGTGGCGTGATCGTGCCGGAGGAGATCGCACGCCTGGCCGAAGCGGGCGTGACGATCTTCTCCCCCGAGGACGGACAGCGGCTCGGGCTGCCGGGCATGATCAATCAACTGATCCGCGCCTGCGACGTCGACCTCGCGGCCGAGCCGCCGGTGGTGGACGCGGTGCTGGCCGGCGAGCGCGCCGCCTTGGCTCGCGCCATCACCTGCCTGCAGGCCGACGCCCTGCCGGAGGCGGACCGGCGGAAGCTGACCGAGGCCGCGGCGGCGCGAGCCGTGCCGGTGCTGGGCATCACCGGAACGGGCGGGTCCGGGAAATCCTCGCTCACCGACGAATTGGTCCGCAGATTGCGTTCGGACCAGCAGGACAAGCCACGGGTGGCGATCCTCGCGGTGGACCCGACCCGGCGGCGCGGGGGCGGCGCGCTGCTGGGCGACCGCATCCGGATGAACGCCCTGGACGGCGACCACGTCTTCTTCCGCTCGCTGGCCACCCGCGGTGGACACGAGCTGCCCGGCAACATCGATCTGATCCTGACCGCGTGCAAAGCCGCCGGATACGACCTGATCATCCTCGAGACCCCGGGTATCGGCCAGGGCGACGCCGCCGTGACCGATCACGTCGACGTGTCGATGTACGTCATGACGCCCGAGTTCGGCGCCGCTTCCCAGCTGGAGAAGATCGACATGCTGGACTACGCGGACGTGGTGGCGATCAACAAGTTCGAGCGCCGTGGCGCGGCGGACGCGTTGCGCGACGTGGCCAGGCAGCTGATCCGCAACCGGGAGGAATTCCACGCCGCACCGGAGGACATGCCGGTCTTCGGCACCAGCGCGGCGACGTTCAACGACGACGGGGTGACGGCGCTCTACCAGCATCTGACCGGGCTGCTCGCCGACCACGGCCTGCGCCTGGAGCCCGGCGCGCTGCCCCGGGTGGACACCAAGGTCTCCACTCGCTTCGCCCAGCTGATCCCGCCCGCCCGGGTGCGCTACCTGGCCGAGATCGCCGAGACCGTGCGCGATTACCATGCCGAGACCGCCGCCCAAGCCGCCGCCGCGCGACGGCTGCAACGCCTCGAACAGGTGGCGGCCGAACTGCCCGGCGACACCGCCGTGGCCGAACTGGCCGAACGCGCCCGCGCCGATCTGACCGCCGCGAACGCCGCGCTGCTGGCCGAGTGGCCCGCGCTCGCCGAGTCCTACCGTGGGGACGAACAGGTGGTCCGGGTGCGCGACCGGGAGATCCACACCCCGCTGCGCCGGGAGACGCTGTCGGGCAACTCGGTGCCGCGTGTCGCCCTGCCTCGTTACACCGATCACGGTGAGCTGCTGCGCTTCCTGCGCGCCGAGCACCTGCCCGGCCGATTCCCGTTCACGGCGGGGGTTTTCGCGTTCAAGCGCGACAACGAGGACCCGGCGCGAATGTTCGCGGGGGAGGGCGATCCGTTCCGGACCAACCGCCGCTTCAAAGTGCTCAGCGAGCATTCCGACGCGAAAAGGTTGTCCACCGCGTTCGATTCGGTGACTCTCTACGGGCACGATCCGGCCGAGCGTCCCGACATCTACGGCAAAGTCGGTACGTCCGGGGTGTCGATCGCCTCGCTCGACGACATGAAGGTGCTCTACGACGGTTTCGACCTGACCGCGCCCACTACCTCGGTGTCGATGACGATCAACGGCCCCGCCCCGACCATCCTGGCCTACTTCCTCAACACCGCGATGATCAGGCGCTGGACCGGTTCACGGCGGAGCAGGGGCGTCCGCCCACCGGCGCGGAGGCCGCCGACCTGCGCGCCCGGACGCTGGCCACGGTGCGCGGCACGGTGCAGGCCGACATCCTCAAGGAGGACCAAGGTCAGAACACCTGCATCTTCTCCACCGAGTTCAGCCTGCGCATGATGGCCGACATCCAGGAATGGTTCGTGCGCAACGGCGTGCGCAATTTCTACTCGGTGTCGATCTCCGGCTACCACATCGCCGAAGCGGGGGCGAACCCGATCAGCCAGCTGGCCTTCACCCTGGCCAACGGATTCACCTATGTGGAGGCCTATCTCGCGCGCGGCATGCACATCGACGATTTCGCGCCGAACCTGTCGTTCTTCTTCTCCAACGGGATGGACCCGGAGTACTCGGTGATCGGCCGGGTGGCCCGCCGTATCTGGGCGGTCGCCATGCGGGACCGCTACGGCGCCAACGAACGGTCACAGAAGCTGAAGTACCACATCCAGACCTCGGGCCGGTCGCTGCACGCGCAGGAGATGAACTTCAACGACATCCGCACCACGCTGCAGGCACTGATCGCGATCTACGACAACTGCAACAGCCTGCACACCAACGCCTACGACGAGGCGGTCACCACGCCGACGGAGGAATCGGTGCGCCGCGCGCTGGCCATCCAGCTGATCATCAACCGGGAGTGGGGCGTGGCGATGAACGAGAACCCGCTCCAGGGCAGCTTCCTGGTCGACGAGCTCACCGATCTGGTCGAGGAGGCGGTGCTGGCCGAGTTCGAGCGGATCAGCGAACGCGGCGGCGTGCTCGGCGCGATGGAGACCGGCTACCAGCGCGGCAAGATCCAGGACGAATTGATGCGCTATGAACAGCGCAAGCACGACGGTTCGCTGCCCATCATCGGGGTGAACACCTTCCGCAACTCGCACGACGAGCCGCAGCGAGTGCTGGAGCTGGCGCGCGGCACCGAAGCGGAGAAACAGTCCCAGCTGCGGCGGGTGCGCAAGTTCCAGCGGCGCAACCGGGATGCCGCCCACGCCGCCCTCGCCCGGCTGGAAGCGGTCGCCCGCACCGACGACAACATCTTCGAGGTGCTCATGGACGCCGCACGGGTATGCACGCTGCAGCAGATCACCGACACGTTCTTCACCGTCGGCGGTCAATATCGCCGCAACGTATGAACCGGTGATCCGGCGCGACCGTAATCCGGGCTACCGGCACGCGAGCATGTGACAATCGCCGAGCAAACCTTCGGCGCGGTTGGGACGGCAGACATGGACCTTTCGGCAACTCGGATCATCGACGCACACATTCACCAGTGGGATCCGTTTACCACACCGCGCGATTTCAGCGTCTTGGCGAAACTGTTCCGGCTGCTGCCGGTGCCGGTGGACGCGGCGAAGCGCCTCGCGCCGCGCCGGGACCGGGAATTCGTGGGTGATCCGGTGGCCTACCTGCGGCCTTATCTGCCGTTCGACTACCGCGCTGATGCCGGGAACGCACCGATCGAGGTGGTCGCGCACATCGAGGTCGAATGGTCGCAGCCGGGACCGCTCGGCAAAGCAGGGGAGACCGCGTGGGTCGCCGGGCTGCCGCTGGAGGCGGCGCCACGGCTGGGCGCGATCCTCGCGGGCGGTGATCCGGCGGCCCCCGGGTTCGCCGAGTTGCTCGACGCCCACGCTGCGGCCTCGCCGCTGCTGCGCGGTATCCGCACCATGGTGGCCCACCATCCCGATCCCGGCGTGCGATCGTTCACCGATACACCCGGCAAACTCACCACCAAAGAATTCCTGGACGGCTTCGCCCACCTGGCCGAACGCGGCCTGTCCTTCGAAGCGTGGGTCTACTCGCACGCCATCCCCGACGTCACCGCGCTGGCCGAGCGCTATCCCGAGGTGCCGATCGTGCTGAACCACCTCGGCACGCCCGCGGGAATCTTCGGCGCGATCGGCAAACACACCGGAACCAACCCCGGACTGCGCAGGCAACTGCTGGTGCGGTGGCGCGACGATCTCGCCGCGCTGGCCGCGCGCCCGAACGTGGTCGCGAAGGTGAGCGGGCTGATGATGCCGATTCTGGGCCACCCGATCCCACCGCGCGGCACCTCGACCCCCGTGCCGCAACTGCTCGAGCGCATCGGCCCGCTGGTGGAGCACGCCCTGGACGTCTTCGGCGCGGACCGGCTGATCTGGGGCTCGAACTACCCGGTGGACAAGCCGGTCACCAGCATCGCGAACAGCATCGAGGCGATCTCCACCCTCGTCACGGGCCACGGCGGCGGACCGGCGGAACTCGAGCAGGTCTTCCGCACCACCGCGCAACGCGTGTACCGGATCGCGGATTGAGTCCTCGCGGTCGGCGTCGCGATCACGAGCTGGGTCGATCCGCCCGAACCAATCGCTCGGTGAGCGTGCCGCGAGCGGTCGCCAGCGACGGCCCGTACCAGGTGAGGGCGCGGCCCTCCACCAATGCGACCGGAATGTCCGGGAAAGCCTCCGGCCCATCGAATTCGGTGAAAACGTAGGGTTCGTCGGGAAGTACCGCGATGTCGACACCCACGGTCAGCTCGGCCTCCGTGACGCGCGGATAGCGATCGGGACGATCGGCGTGCACCAGCCGCAAGCCCAAGCGCCGCGCGATGTCGCCGGTGAAAGTGTCGCGTCCCACCACCATCCACGGATTCCGCCAGACCGGGATGACAGCGGCACGTGCCGGTTCGGGCGGCGGCGCGGCCCACGCGGACCGGGCCTCTTCCAACCATGCCGGAACACCGGCGCCGAGCGCCTCCACGCAGAGCCGGGTGAGCGAGACCATGGCCGCGTCGACGGTCTCTATCTCGGTCACCCATACCGGAATTCCCGCCGCGCGCAAGCGTTCCACGTCGATGCGGCGGTTCTCCTCCTTGTTACACAGCACCAGATCGGGCGCCAGTTCGACGATGCGCCGCACATCAGGGTTCTTGGTGCCGCGTACGCGCTCGACCGGCAGATCGGCCGGGTGCGTGCACCACTGCGTGGCGGCGACCAGGACCTCGGGGCACGTGAGCGCGACCGCCTCCGTCAGCGAGGGAACGAGCGACACCACCCGGCGCGGGGGCGCGCGGAGGTTCACCGGAGTTCCGAGGTCGTCGTTCGGCATTCCGGCGGGCGGGCTCTTGTCTGCCACACCGCCAGCCTATAACAGAGCATTCACGCTGCTGAGCGCCCTTTTCCGAGCACGAGGCGAAGCTGTGCCACGGTCGGCTGTTCGCCGCCAAGTTCGGCGCAAGGGCAGTGCCGGGGCGCGCAGGGGCAGTACCGCGCCGGGTCGAGCGGCGGGAGACTTGATATCGGCACCCGGCGTCGGGAAGTCTCCGGTCCCTTCGCTCCGCCGGAATTGATCCCGCCCCGACAGACCGGCGGTAACCGACAGCCCCGATGCTGGGTGCCAACCAAACTTCAGCGATCGAACAGCCGGTACAGCGCGGTGAGTTCGCGCAGACCGGCGGCGGCGATCGTCTCGTCGGCGGAAGTCATCCGGAGCGCCCTGCGCAGCAGTACCGGATCCAGATCCTCTGGCGCCGGGCGGAATTCGACGGTGGGCAGATCCGGCAGGGCGGCGTCCTCGCCGTACGGGTCGGCGGAAACCGGCACTCGCGGCTCGCGTTCGATTCCGCCGATCAGGGTGTCCAGATCGAGTCCGCGCAGGGTGAGGATCTCGCGCGGGCGTTCGTCGAGCCGCTCGGCCAGTAAGTAGCAGACCGCGGCCACATGCTTGCACGGCCAGCCCGGGTCCGGGCAGGTACACGTGAAATCCAGGTCCGCCGCCGTGCTCGGCAGCAGTAGCGGCCCCAAGCCGGTCGGCAGCGCGCCCGAGGCGATCTCGGCGAGCATGCCGGGGGCCGCGCGGATGGTATCGAGGAGCAACTCGAGTTCGTCCTCGCGCAGCGGGCGCACGGTGAACACCGCCGTGAACGGACGCGGTTGACTGCCTTGCACTTCGGCCGTCACCGCACCTCGCTCGATCCGGTAGTTTACGACCTGTCCGGACCTGGCGTAATTGCGGCCGCGCGCGAGCCGGCCCGGCTCCGACATCCGCTCGACCGATTCCACCAGCGCCCTGCCCCACCAGGTGCGCCCGAAGGAGCCACGCCTGCTGCGTGCTTCGACCCCGCCGCGCACCGGCAGCTTCTTCCCGTACTCGGAGTAGTCGACGAACGGGCTCATTCGCCCACCGCCGCCGCGCCGAGGGTGAACAGATCGCGCAGTTCGTCGGTGCTCAGCTCGGTGATCCAGTTCTCCCCCGCACCGACGGCCAGATCGGCGAGTTGCCGCTTGCCGTTGATCATCTCGTCGATCCGCTCCTCGATCGTGTCCACACAGACGAGCTTGCGTACCTGCACATCGCGGCGCTGGCCGATCCGGAAGGCGCGGTCGGTGGCCTGGTTCTCCACCGCGGGATTCCACCAGCGGTCCAGGTGCACCACGTGATTGGCGGCGGTGAGATTGAGTCCGGTGCCGCCCGCCTTGAGCGACAACATCATCAGCGGCGGTCCGTCCTCGGCCTGGAACGCGGCGACCATCGCGTCGCGCTTCTTCTTCGGCACGCCGCCGTGCAGGAACGGGATCGCGGCGCCGAACCGTTCCGCCAGGTAAGGGACGACCAGCTCGCCGAATTCCCGGAACTGCGTGAACAGCAGCGCCTTCTCGCCGTCGGCCAGCACCGCGTCCACCACGTCTTCGACGAGGGCGAGCTTGCCGGAGCGGTGCGCTCCCCGGTGCAGCACAGCCGAGCCGTCGCCCAGGAAGTGCGCGGGATGGTTGCACACCTGCTTGAGCCGGGTGAGCGCGCCGAGCACGGCGCCCTTGCGCGCCATGCCTCTGGCGTCCGCGATCTTCGCCAGCATGTTGTCGACCACCGCCTGGTAGAGCGCGGCCTGCTCCACGGTGAGGTTGGCCCGCACCGTCATCTCGAATTTCTCCGGCAGGTCGCTGATCACCGTGGGGTCGGTTTTCACGCGCCGCAGCACGAACGGCCGGGTGAGCCAGCGCAGGCGGCTGATCGCGTTCTGGTCGCGCTCGCGTTCGATGGGCACCGCGAAACGCGCGCGGAACGACTGTGGGCTGCCGAGCACCTTCGGCATCGCGAAATCCATGAGGGAACGCAGCTCTTCCAACCGGTTCTCCACCGGCGTGCCGGTGAGCGCCAGCCGATGCCGCGCCCGCAGCGACCGCGCCGCCCGCGCCTGCCGGGTTCCGGCGTTCTTGATGTGCTGCGCCTCGTCCAGGACGACGCGGTCCCACCGCTGCCTGCCGAGTTCCCCGGCGTCGCGGGCGAGCAGCGCGTAGGTGGTGATCACCAGATCCGCGGCGGCGACCGTCTCGTCGAGTTCGGCGCCGGTCCGCCGCCCCGCACCGTGATGCACCCACACCCTGAGGTCGGGCGCGAAGCGTTCCGCCTCGCGCTGCCAGTTGCCGACCACCGACATCGGGCACACCAGCAAGGTGGGCCCCGGCCCGGCCGCGCCATCGGTCCCGGCGGCCGGTGCGGAGACCTCGCGCTCGTGCGTCAACAAGGCGAGTACCTGGACGGTCTTGCCGAGTCCCATGTCGTCGGCCAGAATCGCGCCGCATCCCATCCGGCTCATCGTGGCCAGCCAGGCCAGGCCGCGTTCCTGGTAGGGGCGCAGCTCGGCCTTCAGGCCGACGGGCGTGGCGACCGCCGCGGGCTCGTGCGTGCGGTCGAACAGGTCCGCCGCCCACCCCGAGGCCGTGACCTCGGCGATCGGCACCTGCGGCACCCGGGAGCCCGCGATCTCGCCGAGCATGTCCGCGAGGGTGATCGGGGAGTCGTCGGCGTGCGCGGCGACGTACCGGGCGGCGGCGGCCAGCGCCTTGTGATCGGCCTGCACCCACTGACCGCGCAACTGGACCAGATCGGACTTGCCGCGCACCAGGCGCGCCATCTCGGCCGAGGTCAACACCATGTCGCCGAGCGCGAGCTCCCACCGGTAGGAGACCAGGCCACGCAGACCCACGGCGCTCTCCGCGGCGGGCACCGCGCTGTCCACGCGCAGCCGCATGCTCGGTTCCGCGACGCTCCACGCGCGCGGCAGCAGCAACTGGACACCCGCGGCGTGCAGCGCGTGCGCGCCGTGCGCCACCAGGTCCAGCACCACCTCGGTGGGCAGCAGCAGATCCATGCCGCGCGGATCGCTCGGCAGGTCCCGCAGCCTCGGATACGCGCGCTGCGCCGCGCCGAGCTTGTCCACCGCGATCCGCACCAGATCCGGATCGTCGTGCAGCGCGACCGTTTTCGGCGCCTCGCCGGTGACCCGCAGGCAGACCTCCAGCCGCCACAGCGCCACCGCTTCGTCGGCGAGGCCGATCTCGCCGTCCGGTTCGAGCAGGCGCAGCACCAGCTCCGGTTCGTCGCCGGTCAGTCCGGCCCGCCAGCGCTCGAGCGCCTCCGCGACCTGGTAGCTGCCGTTGTCCAGCGGAGTGTCGCCGACCAGGGCGGCCAGCAGCGGATGCGACGGATCCGGCGGATCGGCCAGCGCCCGCGCGATCGGATCGGTGAGCTCGGTGACCAGGTCGTCGAGCAGCGCGCCCGGCCGCCCGGCCACCCGCAGGGCCTGCGGCATGGCGGCGGCCAGTTCGGCCAGCCAGGCCCGTTGCCGCTCCCCGCCGACCAGCCGCCAGCGCACCCACCACTGCCCGTCTTCCCTGCGCAGCTCCGGCACGACCCGCCCGGCACGCACCCAGCGCTCGATACCTCGGGCGACGTGCGCGAGGAAACGCAGATCCCCCGACACCAGTTCGGGCGGCAGCCGCTGCCGGAGGGCTTCAGCCGCCGCGACCGGGGCCAGCGCGTGCGCCCGGACCTGCTCGGTCTCCGCCACGCCGTGCGCGACGACCAGGACTTCCGCGCGGTGCCGGAATCTCGACGCCCGCAGCACGCCCCCCAGCGGATCGGGAAGCTCGGCGGACACAGCGGCGACCGGCGAGTCGTGCCAGAGCAGCAACCCGGATCCCGGCGACCACAGTCCGTGCAGCATCAACCCATCCAAGCAGGCCGCCCCGACACGCCCGCGCACACCGTGATCCGCCGACCCGCACGGCAGGCGCACGGCTCGGCCCCGCTCCCGGTGGTTTCGTGGCGATCGCTCGGAATGTCGGGCCGGTGATCCATGCGGATCGCGCAGTTCAGGAGCAATATGGACGGTACCGACAGCGTGCCGGGACATACGGATACGAGTTGGGCCACGAGTACCGGAAGGACAGCCGAACGTAGTGCCCAGGGCGAGGCGAAGGTGTCGCCACCGATCGGCACTAGTTCGGCGCATAGTGGAATATCCGCAGGTCATCGCAGAAGAACCGCAGGTTGGTGTCGAGGAAGCGGAGGAAGCAGCATGACGATCCTGCTCCAGGTGCTCGAGCAGAGCTTCACACCGACGACCGCGTGGGAACGGCGCAAGTTCACCTTCGTGCATGTCGACAAGATCGTCGGCATGCGGCTCGACGGGCAGTGCGGCGTGTGGCTGGACCTGTCGCGGCCCGGTGAATCCCAGCGCCTGGCCCGCACCATGGACCCGCGTGAGGCCATCACGTTCCTGCTCACCACGTTCGCGAAGATCGCCGAATGCGAGGAGCAGGGCGGCTCGTGGCTGATCGGGCACGACGGCACGCATGTCGAGTCGATCGCGGCCACCCGGTTCCCGCTCAGAGCGAGCGAGGTAGCCGACGACGATCTCCTGGCTCGCGCCTGGCTGTAGGTTCGCCGGTCAGCTGCCTGTCGCGACCGGGCGTTTGGGATCGTTGGACCATTGCGACCACGATCCGGGATACAAGGCCGCCTCCACGCCCGCGATGGCGAGGGCCGCGACCTGATGGGCCGCTGTCACGCCGGAACCGCAGTACACGGCTACCGGCCCGGACCCGAAACCGGCGAAACGGTCGCGCAGTTGCTCCGCCGCGCGGAAGCGACCGTCGGCGTCGAGATTGTCGGCGGTCGGCGCGCTGAGCGCGCCGGGGATATGCCCGGCGCGGGGATCGATCGGCTCCACCTCACCCCGGAAGCGCTCGCTCGCCCTGGCATCCAGGAGCACGCCTTTCCAGCGGGCCGCCGCGTCCGCGTCGATCACCGGCAGATGGCCGGAGCTCAGTTCGACATCTCCGGGCTCCGGGTCGGGCTCGGCGCCGGTCGCGACCGGCGCACCCGCCGCGATCCAGGCGGGCAGCCCGCCGTCGAGAATGCGCACGTCCGCGACGCCGGCCCAGCGCAACAGCCACCACGCCCTTGCGGCGGCCATGCCACCGGTGGCGTCGTAGACGACCACTGGATCGCCGTGGCACAGGCCCCAGCTGCGGGCGCACTTCTCCAGCTGCGCGAGGTCCGGCAGCGGGTGCCTGCCGCGCGCGGGTGAGGGCGGCGCCGCGAGTTCGGTTTCCAGGTCGACGAACACCGCACCGGGGATGTGCCCGGCGAGATAGTGCTGCGGCCCGTCCGGGTCGCCCAGCGCCCATCGGACATCCAGCAGGCGAACGCGCTTGCCCGCCATCGCTTCCCGAAGCTCTCCCGGTGAGATCAGTACCGCGCTCAACTCAGCTCCTCGTCCCGAATCGCGTCCTCGCGCACCGACTCCCCCACCCTACGCACCCGGATGTGCCGATGTGTCCATACTCTCGTGTCGCGCGTCACCGGCCGGTGCAAGTCAGGCCAGTTTCCGGGCACTGGCAGGCGACACGCCCTCGTGACCAGCGGCAATATCCGATCGGTGTCGAACCTTCCCACCGCCGCCGTGACGCGGGAACCCGAACGGGCGAAGACCGGGCTGGTGACGCCGGTCGGCGCGGGCGCTGTGACGGCGCTCGTGGGTTTCACCAGCTCGTTCGCCGTGGTGCTGAGCGGGTTGACCGCGGTGGGCGCGAGTTCCGCCCAGGCCGCGTCGGGTCTGCTGGCGCTGTGCCTCACACAGGCGGTCGGCATGATGGCGCTGAGTTACCGCTATCGGATGCCGATCACGCTGGCCTGGTCGACGCCCGGTGCGGCGCTGCTGGCCGGGACCGGCGCGGTAGCGGGCGGCTGGCCCGCCGCGATCGGGGCCTTCGTGGTCGCGGGAGTGCTGATCGTCGTCACCGGACTGTGGCAGCGGCTGGGCGCGCTGGTAGCGGCCATCCCGGTGGAGATCGCGCAGGCCATGCTCGCCGGTGTGCTGCTGCCGCTGTGCGTGGCTCCGGTCCGTGCGGTGCAGACGAGCCCTGCGGTGGTGGCGCCGGTCATCCTGGTCTGGCTCGTGCTGCACCGGTATGCCCAGCGCTGGGCGGTGCTCGCCGCCTTCGCCACCGCGGCGGCGGGCGCCGCGATCAGCATCGTGGCGCAGCACCGGCACCTCGATGTCGCCGCCATGGCCCCGCGGCTGGAACTGACGCCGCCGCAGTGGAGTTGGCAGGCGCTCATCGGCGTCGCGATTCCGCTGTACATCGTCACCATGGCGTCGCAGAACATTCCGGGCACCGCGGTGCTCGCCTCGTTCGGCTATCGGGTGCCCTGGCGCGCGGCGATGACCGTCACCGGTCTCGGCACCGTCGCCGGGGCGCCCGCGGGCGGCCACGCGATCAATCTCGCCGCCATCAGCGCCGCGCTCGCGGCGGCCCCTGCCGCGCATCCGGACCCCGAGCGGCGCTGGATCGCGGCGTTCACCACCGGCGCGATGTACCTGGCGCTCGCACTGGGCTCGGCCGCACTGGTCACGTTGATCGCGACGGCACCGGCCGGAACGCTGGAGACCGTCGCCGGTCTGGCCCTGCTCGCGACGCTGGCGACGGCGCTGGGCGCGGCACTGCGCTGCGAACATCGCGAGGCAGGCGTGGTGACCTTCGTGATCGCCGCCTCCGGGGTGGGCTTCGCCGGCATCGGCGCCGCGTTCTGGGCCCTGCTCGCCGGGCTCGTGGTGCGCGCGGTGCTGCGTGGACCGCGATGAGCGCAGCCGTTCCCGGCCCGCGCGGAACCGCTCAGGCCTGGAGGGCGGCCTGGAAGCGGCGCATTCCGTCGAGCCAGCGCTCATAGTCGGAGCCTTTGTGGCGATACATCTTCAGCACCTCCGGGTGCGGGAGGATCAAGAAGCGCTCGTCGGCCACCCCGGCTAGCACGATCTCGGCGACCTCGTCCGGGGACAGCACCGCCCCCGCGCTCGTGACGGCCTTCACCGCGAGTTCCGCCTCGGCGGCGTGCTCCGGCGGAACGAGGCCGCCGCGCAGCAACCGCGTGTCGACACCCATCGGGCACACGCAGCTCACCCGGACCCCGCGATCGCCGTAGGTGACCGACAGCCATTCCGCGAAACCGACGGCCGCGTGCTTGGACACCGCGTAGGGCGCCGAACCGAGCTGGGTGAGCAACCCCGCGGCCGACGCCGTGCCGACGAAGTAGCCGCCGCCTCGCGCCAGCCATCCGGGCACCAGCAGCCGCGCGGCGCGGACATGGGCCATGACGTTGACCTCCAGCGCGGCAGCCCACTGCTCGTCGGTGCTGTCGAGACCCGCGCCGCCGCCGATGCCCGCGTTGGCGAAATACAGGTCCACCGGACCGAACTCGGCCTCGGCGCGGTCGATCAGCGCGCGGATGACCGTCTCGTCGGCCACATCCCCGCCCATCGCGACCGCGCCCGGGCCCAAGGACTCCGCGACGCTCGCCGCGCTCGCCGCGTCCAGGTCGGCGAGCACCACGCGCGCGCCCGCGGCGACGAGCCGGGCGGCCAGCGCCGCCCCGATCCCCGCGCCCGCCCCCGTGACAATGGCAACTCTGCCCGAAATCTCCATTCCCGCACCCTAGCGGGACTGTCATCGACCCTCGCTCGCGCCGGGCGCCGTGAGCGTCAGCTCGAATTCGCCAGGCGATTCAGCAGCGGAGCGGTGCGCGGGCCGACCAGCTCGCGCATCACCAGCGCCATGTTGGTGCGCTCGACACCGGGGATCTTGAGGATCTGCCCGGCGATGCGATACAGGTCGTCGGTGTCCCGCGCGACCACACGCACGGTGAGATCGGTGAGTCCGGTCAGGCCGCACACCTCGGTCACCTCGGGCACCTCGGCGAGCTCGTCGACCACCGCTTCCAGGCGGTGCTGGTCGACGACGACCGCGACGAACGCCGCGAGCGGATACCCGAGCGCGCGCGGCTCGACGCGCCGCTCGAAGCTGCCGAGCACGCCACCGGCCTCCCAGCGCGACAACCTGGCCTGCACGGTATTGCGGGACAGGCCGAGCCGGGCGGCCAGCTCGACACCCGTCGCCCGGGGGTTGGCGACCAGTTCCAGTAGCAGCCTGGCGTCGGTGGCGTCCAGGCTCACGCCGACGTTTTCTCTGGTCATACCACGCAGTATGACATCACGGCGCGGGTCGCAATTGAGCATTCTGCCCATCCACCGGCCGACCGCTTGCGCAGTACGCATTCAGGTGGATGCTGTGAGGTAGGACACATCCCAGTGTGTCGCTACGGCCTGGTGAGGAGGCGATCACCCATGCCCGGCAAGTCCGAGTATCCGGTGCAATTGGTGCAGCCGGACGGTCGTCGCGTCCTCGATCCCGCGCACGCCGCGCTCGTCGCCGACATCGGCCCCGGAGAACTGCGGGGCCTGTACGAGGACATGGTGGTCACCCGCCGGATTGATGTCGAGGCCACCGCACTACAGCGGCAAGGCCAGCTCGGCCTGTGGGCGCCGCTGCTCGGGCAGGAGGCCGCCCAGGTCGGCTCCGCGCACGCGCTGCGTCCCGACGACTACGTGTTCTGCAGCTATCGGGAGACGGCGGTCGCCTACTGCCGCGGAGTGCCGCCGGCCGATCTCACCCGGCTGTGGCGCGGAGCCGCCCATCACTGCTGGGACCCGCATCCGGTGAACATGACCAACCCCAACATCGTCGTCGGCTCCCAGGGCCTGCACGCGACCGGCTACGCCTTCGCCGCGCACTTGGACGGCGCCGAGATCGCCACCATCGCCTACTTCGGCGACGGCGCCAGCAGCCAGGGCGATCTGGCCGAGGCGCTCGGGTTCGCCGCGAGCTGGAGTGCTCCCGTCGTGTTCTTCTGCCAGAACAACCAGTGGGCGATCAGCGAACCGGTACGGGTCCAGAGCGCGACGCCGATCGCCCACCGCGCCTACGGCTACGGCATGCCGGGCAAGCAGGTCGACGGCAACGACGTGCTCGCCGTGCTCGCCGTGACCAGGCAGGCGGCGGCGCGGGCCCGCTCGGGCGGCGGCCCGTCGTTCATCGAGGCGCTCACCTACCGGATGGGTCCGCACACCACCGCGGACGATCCCACCCGCTACCGCTCGGCCGCCGAGACCGAGCAGTGGGCGCGGCGCGATCCGATCGACCGGATCCGCAGGCTGCTCGAGCGCGAGGGCCACTGGGACGACGGGTTCGCCGTCCGCGTCGCCGAGCGTTCGGACGCGGTCGCGCGGGCGGTGCGCGACGCGACCATCGGCATGCCCGATCCCGCGCCGACCGAACTGTTCGACCACGTCTACACCACCCCGCACCCGCTGATCACCGAACAGCGGCGGGCTTACACGGAGTACCTGGCCCGCGATCCGGGCGGGTCCTCCGCAGCGAGAGAAGGAGTCCCGCGATGATCACCACCTTCGCCGCCGCGCTGAACACCGGCCTGCGCCGCGCGCTGGAGGACGATCCGAAGGTCTTGCTGATGGGCGAGGACATCGGCCGCCTCGGCGGAGTGTTCCGGGTGACCGACACGTTGCAGAAGGACTTCGGCGACAACCGCGTCATGATACTCCGCTGGCCGAATCGGGCATCGTCGGAACGGCTTTCGGCATGGCGCTGCGTGGCTACCGGCCGGTGTGCGAAATCCAGTTCGACGGTTTCGTCTACCCCGCTTTCGACCAGATCGTCTCGCACGTGGCCAAGATCAACTATCGCACCCAGGGAAAAGTCAACGCGCCTTTGACCATTCGCATCCCGTTCGGCGGCGGGATCGGTTCGGTGGAGCACCATTCCGAGTCACCGGAAGCCTATTTCGCGCACACCGCCGGGTTGCGCGTCGTGACGCCGAGCAACCCGGCGGACGCGTACTCGATGATCCGCCAGGCCATCGCGCTGAACGACCCGGTGATCTTCTTCGAGCCCAAGCGCAGGTACTGGGACAAAGCCGACGTGGACTTCGCCGCGCTCGACCGCGAGGGCGGCCTCGCGGTCGACCGCGCGCGCGTGTGCACCACGGGTTCGGACGCGACCGTCGTCGCCTACGGCGGCACCGTGGCGACCGCGCTGTCGGCCGCGAGAATCGCCGCGCGGGAGGGGCGCACTCTCGAGGTGATCGACCTGCGCAGCCTGTCGCCGATCAATTTCGACACCATCGAGGAGTCGGTCGCGAAGACCGGACGGCTGATCGTCACCCACGAAGCGCCGGTCTTCGGCGGGCTCGGCGCCGAGATCGCCGCGCGGATCACCGAGCGCTGTTTCTACCACCTGGAGGCGCCCGTGCTGCGCGTCGGCGGGTTCGACATCCCCTACCCCCCGGCTAAGCTCGAGAAGCACCATTTGCCCGACCCCGACCGCCTGCTCGACGCGGTCGACCGTTCCCTCGCCGCGTGAGGCGGGCTCGCCGCAGTGAAAGGTGCCCCGTGGAAAACTCTGCCCGTCCGGACCTTCCGGCATCCGTGCTGGAGTTCCGGCTGCCGGACCTCGGGGAGGGCCTGGCCGACGCCGAACTGGTGACGTGGACGGTGGCCGTCGGCGACCTGGTCGAGTTGAACCAGGCCATCGCCGAAGTCGAGACGGCCAAGGCAGTGGTGTCGTTGCCGTCGCCGTTCGCGGGCCGGGTGGTCGAATTGCTCGCGCGACCGGGCGACACCGTCGCGGTCGGCGCCCCGCTCATTCGTGTGCAGCGCACAGATGTACCGGATGACAGCGGGGAAGAGACGGCTCGCGCTTCGGTCTTGGTGGGCTACGGCCCCGAGGAGGAGGCGACGTCCCGGCGGCGGCCTCCCGCGAAACAATCACACAGCGTTTCGCGGCCCGCCGAAACGGATGCCGAACGCCACGAGCAGGAACCACCGGGCAGAACGTTCGGCGAGACGCGTCCGGCGGCAACCCCCGCCGCGCGAAAGCTGGCCCGCGAACTCGGCATAGACCTGTGGTTCATCGCGGGCTCCGGCCCGGGTGGCGCGGTCACCCTCGATGACGTGCGCGGCGCGGTGCCCGTCTCGCCGCCGCGCCCGGTGGAACAGGCCGTAGCACCCGCCCGCGCCGTCCGCCCGTCCGTCCGCGAGGAACGCACTCCGATCAGCGGCATCCGCAAGCGCACCGCGGCGGCGATGCTCACCAGCGCGCGCACCATCCCGCAGGCGAGCACGTTCGTCACGGTGGACTGCACCGCCTCGATGGAACTCCTCAACCACCTGCGCGGCACCAAGTCTTTCAGGGGCCTGACCCTCACGCCGCTCGCGCTGGTCGCCGAGGCCACACTGGCCGCGCTCGCCGACCATCCCGGCATGAATGTCTGCTGGGACGAAGCCGCGCAGGAAATCGTCACCAAGCACTACGTGAACCTGGGCGTCGCGGTGGCCACCGAGCGTGGGCTGCTGGTACCGAACGTCAAGGAAGCGCAGACCCTGAGCTTGCGCGATCTGACGCGGGAGATCGGCTGGCTCGCCGAGACCGCCCGCGCGGGCAACGCGACGCCCGCCGACCTGCGCGGCGGCACGTTCACCATCACCAATGTCGGCGTGTTCGGTGTGGACGCCGGTATCCCGCTGGTCAATCCGGGCGAGTCCGCGATCCTGTGCCTCGGCGCGATCCGCCGGCGGCCGTGGGTCGTCCGCGACGAGATCGCGGTCCGGTGGGTGACCACGCTCGGGGTCAGCTTCGACCATCGTGTGATCGACGGCGAGCTAGCGGCCCGCTTCCTGACCACCACCGCGGAATTCCTGGAGGACCCGCTCACCCTGCTCAGCCGGGCGTGATCGCACCCGCCGGTCAGTCCGTGACCAGTGCCGCCGCGGCGGTGCGGATGATCTCCGGTATCTCGACCGGTTTGCGGGTCTCGGCGTCCACGTACACATGCACGAAGACCCCGGTAGCCGACAGCTCGAGCGCGCCGTCGGCTTCCCGGAAGATGGCCAGATCGTAGGTGATGCTGGAGCGGCCGAGCCGGGAGATGCGCAAGCCGACCTGCAATTGGTCCGGGAAACTGATCGAGCCGAGGTACTGGCAGGAAGTCTGCGCCACCACGCCGAGCGCGGGCAGATCGCGGATATCGGTTCCGGTGGCGTGCATCAACCACGCGTTGACCGCGGTGTCGAAGTACGAGTAGTAGGTCACGTTGTTCACGTGCCCGTAGTGGTCGTTGTCGGCCCACCGGGTCGGCACCGGCCAGAGCACCGGATACTGCTGCGTCACCCGGCCGACGATAGCTCAGGGAAGTTCCTGCTGTATCCATCGAGCCACGTGCGGGGCCCTACGTGGCTACGCGAGCTCCCGCCTCCGGGCCTGACCGCACGCGGCTGTATCCATCGAGCCACGTGCGGGGCCCTACGTGGCTACGCGAGCTCCCGCCTCCGGCTCCGACCGCGCCCGGCTGGACCGGTGGTCGCGCGGGGAGACGCCGAAGTGCCTCTTGAACGCGGTGCTCAGCGCGAACGCGCTGCCGTACCCGACCTGACGGGCGATCGCCTCGATGGTGGCGTCGGACTCGTGGAGCAAGTCGGCGGCCAACGCCAGCCGCCATTCGGTGAGGAAGGCCATCGGCGGCTCGCCCACCAGATCGGTGAACCGGCGCGCCAGCGCCGCGCGCGACATGCCCACCGCCTCGGCCAGGCCCGCGACCGTCCACCCGTGCGCCGGATTGTGCTGCAACAATCGCAAAGCCCTGCCGATCAGCGGGTCACCGTAGGCGTGATACCAGGCGGGTGCGTCACCGCGGGCGAACCAGGCGCGCAGCGCGGCAATCAGCACCAGATCCAGCAGACGGTCCAGCACCACGCTCTGGGCGGGCTCGTCCCTGGTCACCTCGTCGACCAGAATGTTGAGCACCCGGCTGTCGAAGTCGTCGCGGCGCAGCACCAGCACCGGCGGGAGCGCGCGCAGCAGGCGCTGGCTGGCCGCGCCGGCTGACTCGTAGGTCCCGGTGACCATCAGGGTCGCTCCGCGGGGATCGGTCCCCCACTGCCGGACACCCAGACCGAGCGTCTCGCACAGGATCTCGCCGTCCGGCGTCTTCGTCACCTGACCGGGATGGATGACGATCTGCGGCGCGGTAGCCGGGTCGTCGGCCACCGTGTACGGCTCGGGTCCGCGGAGAATCGCGACGTCGCCCGCGCTCAGCTGCCGGAGGGCGCCCTGGTCGGTGCGGATCCACGCCCCTCCGCGAATCATCGACAGCACGGTCAACGGCGCTTCGTCCTGGATGCGCAGTGACCACGGCGGATTCAGCAGCGAGCACATCAGGAACGCGCCGCGAGCGCGAGGACCTTCGAGCAGACTGGCGAGTGCATCCACACTGCAACCGTAGACGATTGCGCATGATCATGCGCTTCTACGTCAGTTTTCGTCTCGACCGAGAACATACGACTCGTTCCACGGCTGACCGATTCCGACGCGAGCCGACGTGGGAGCGTGTTCGGCACATGGACGACAATCGCGACGTCGAGCTGAGCAGACGTCGAGCCGAGCAATGGAGTCCGCCGCCCGCTCGGCAGGGTTTCACCGACTGCGGCACGGCGACGGCGGTCACCGGAATACGGAATGCCGCGGCCGCCCCGGGCGTTGACAAGATAAACAGGCTCGCTCGCGGACGCGACGCGCAATGCCGAGCGTCACGCACGGTCGCACGACCAGGTCAACGGCGCCCTGGACCGGTTCCGCGAGCGGGGCTGGCCGGAACGGGTCGGACCTCGGTACCGTCGAAGTGGTGTTGAGCCCGACGGTCGATCGTCCGATCCGCGTCGCGCGCGCGGCGGTGTTCACCGTCTTCGCCTTGAACGGCTTCCTGCTCGCCATGTGGGTGGTGCACATCCCGGTCGTCATCGACCGCACGGGTATCTCGAAATCCACGCTGGGCATGTTCATCTTGCTGATGTCCGGCGCCGGCATCGCCGGGATGCGGTTGGCGGGTCCGCTCGCCGATCGATTCGGCAGCAGAACGCTGGTCGGCGCGGCCGCGTGCGTCGGGTCGGTGGCGGTGGCGGGCCCCGGCCTCGCCACCGGACCCTTCACGTTGGCGCTCGCCCTGGCCTGCTTCGGTTTCGGCAACGGCGCGCTGGACGTGTCGATGAATACGCAAGCGGTACTGGTGGAACGGGCTTACCGGCGGCCCATCATGGCCGCCTTCCACGCGCTGTTCTCCGGCGGCGGCCTGCTCGGTGCCCTGCTGGGAGCCGCGACGCTGCGGGCGGGCTGGGATATCCGGGTGACCCTCATCCTCGCCGCGGCCGCCGGTGTCGCGCTGACCCTGGCGTTGGTTCCGCGGCTACTGCGGGAGGTCGCCCCCGACGTGCCCGCGACGCACGGCGCCGGGTCCGCGCACGCGACCGAACTCGACGTCGCGCCGCTCGGACACGACGGGCTCCGACCCGAGGCAGCTTCGCCCGCGCACGACGTCACCTCGACGGCATACGACGCCGCGCCGACGGACCGACCTCTGGAACTGCCCCACCGCGACAAGATGCCGCCCGGCCCCGCCGATGCTCGCGAACGATCCCGCAAAGTACTCGCGCTGGCCGCGATCGCCTTCGCGCTGCTGCTGGCCGAAGGTGTGGCCGCCGACTGGAGCACGTTGCAGATGCGCGAACACCTTGGAGCCGACGCGGCGACCGCGGCGCTGGCCTTCGGCGCCTTCTCCACCACGATGACGATCGGGCGGTTCGGTACCGATCGGGTCGGGCACGCCTTCGGCCCGGTCGCTTTGGTGCGCTACGGCTCGCTGATCGCCGCGCTCGGCTTCGCGGTGATCATCGTCTCGCCGTGGATTCCCTTGACGCTGCTGGGCTGGGCCATGGCCGGGCTCGGACTCGCCGGTGGCGTCCCGCAGATCTTCTCCGCCGCGGGCAATCTGGGCTCCGGCACGGCCGCCACCGACATGTCCCGGGTGTTCAGCGTCGGCTATGTCGGGCTGCTCGCCGGTCCCACCGTCATCGGCTGGCTCACCGCCGTGGTGTCACTGACCACGGCCATGATCGTGCCGATGGTCGCCATACTGCTCTGCTGCCGGTACGCGAGCGTCGTCGCCGCACCGGCGCGGGCGGATTGACGTCTCAGCACCCGAGACCTGATCGACCAGCGGCGCTCGATTGAAGGCCGAGCCCGTTCGCCCCTAACACCGAGCCGAGGCGGGCGCGGAAGAAGCGATCGGCGCACGCACGAACATCCCGTCCGTGGCGATCGTGCACCGAGGCCCCTCGTCGCCGGCTGTCACCGCACCACTACTTGGGCGGCACCAGGCACAGGGTGATCGGCTCGGGCTTGGGGTAGACGATGGTGTCGTTCTCGGTCGCCTTCGCTCCGCACCCGGATTTGTCCGCGGTGCCGCGCACGATACGACCGATCTTGAAGTCCGCCGCCGAAGTACACGCCACCTTGGTGCTGGCGCCGAGGAAGCCGCCGTCGATGCAGTCGCCTTCCTCGACGTTCAGGCGCAGGCACAGCGTGTACTCGTTGCTGCCGGTCTGGTAGTAGCTGGCGTAGTCCTTGTTCGGGCACTCCGCGTTCGCGCCGTCGAGCCGTTGCGCGACCACATAATTGGCTTCCGGATCGGAGCATTCCTTGGTGGCGAACTCCGCTTTGATCGTGGTGCCGGACAGCTTCGCGCACTGACCGATCTCGATCTTCTCACCGTCCGAGCGGAACACGGTGCGTGCGCCGACGACCAGCAGGCCGATCACCGCCACGACACCGAGCACGGCGAGGATCTTGCCGATTCCGCCACCACCGCCCCGATTCTGCTGCGGCGGCGGTCCCGGCGGAGGGAACCCGCCCCCCGGGTAGCCCGGCTGCGGCGGGAAACCGCCCTGCGCCGGGAAACCGCCCTGCGGCGGATACCCCGGCTGCGGCTGGCCGGGGTATTCGGGCTGGGGGTAGCCCTGGGGCTGGCCCGGATAACCCGGCTGGCCCGGGAAACCCTGCGGCGCGGGGCCGGGCGGCTGCTGCGGGTAGCCGGGCTGGCCTGGATTCGGATAGTTCGGTGGTGTGGTCATGGATCCCCTCCCCGGGTCTCGCGTGGTTCCGTGCGCACAGGGCGACGGGCGAACCCATGGAATCTAGCCGATCGGGGCGAGCACCGCCGTGTGAGATACCGTCTGGTCCTCTTTTGCCATCCCGCGAACGACGAAGCGCCACAACGGCAGTCGGATCGGCCGCGCCGGTGCCGCTCCGCTCACAGATACAGTGCCGGATTCACGTGGTCCTCCGCCACGGCGTCGATCCTGGCTTCGCCGTCGCGGACCGCGACGAGTTCGGCCAAGGTCGCCCCATCCGGATACGCGCTGGTTTCGCTCCGCTGCGGGCCGAGCCAGGCCGCCGCCTCCACGGCGGACAACCGCCCGATCTCGATGCGCGCCAGGCACCGGCCCGGCCGCGTCACCGCCGGGTGCAGGCGGGACAGGTCCTCGTTGGTGGTAATGGCGACGAGCACGTCCCGGCCCTGGCCGAGCATGCCGTCGGTGAGGTTCAGCAGCCGCGAGAGCCCCTGCCCCGCCGCCTCCTTGGCTTCACCGCGGATCAGTTCGTCGCAATCTTCCAGCACCAGCATCCGCCAGCGGGGCGCGCCCTCGTCGGAGTTGTCGACGCCCGCGGCTACCTCCATCAGATAGCCCGGCTTGCCGAACATCACCTCGGGATCGAGCACGCAGTCGAACTGGCACCACGCGCCCCAGGCCCGTGCCAAGGCGCGCAGCGCGGTGGTCTTCCCGGTGCCAGGAGGACCGTGCAGCAACACCAGACGGCCGCGCACGTCGTCGGCGGTCGACGCCATCAGCCGATTGATCGCGGCGGCGACCTGCCCCGCGTAGTTGCCGCGAATCGCCGACCACTCGGGAGCGGAGATGGACCGCGAGCGCCGCTGCGGGCCGTGCGTGTGCATGTGCCAGAAGCCCATTTCGACGGTGTCGCCCACCTCCGGCGGGGCTGCCGCGTCGCGGACGGCTTCGGCGAGCAACTCGTCGGCGAGCGCGTCGGTGACAGCGGTGACCTCGACCAGCGCCGACCCACCCGACCAGCGCACCGACCGCAGCGACCAACCGGGCCCGACCACGAGCATCGCCCCGCTGTCGTTGTCGCGCACCGTGCGCACCACGCGGCCGCGTTCGGGACGCAGCGGCGCGTCCGGCCGCACGCGCTCCAGATGCGCGGTACGCGCGCACGGCTGATCACCGCGCAGGAACGGACCGAGGGCGAGGGCGTCGATCGCGTCGCGCACCGAGTACGTGGAATCGACCGTGATGGTCCACGGCAGCCGCTCGGCGGGATCGACCGAGGGCTGCCCGGGACCGATCAACCGAAGGGGCTCATGACGTGCGGACACCCGGAGAATGATCCGGGGCGGCGGGCCGCGGTGTCCATCGAATTAGGAAAGCGCCCCTCCGCTGGGCGCGGAGGGGCGCTCGGCGCGAAACTACCCCGCCTACAGGGCCTTCAGTTCCTCGGTGACTTCGCCGACGGACTTCTTGGCGTCGCCGAACAGCATCGAGGTGTGGTCGGCGTAGAACAGCGGGTTGTCGATACCGGCGAAACCACTGTTCATGGAGCGCTTCAGGACGATCACCGACTTGGCCTGGTCGACGTTGAGCACGGGCATGCCGTAGATCGGGCTGGAGGCATCCTCGCGGGCGGCGGGGTTGGTGACGTCGTTGGCGCCGATCACCAGGGCGACGTCGGTGCGAGTGAACTCGCCGTTGATGTCGTCCATTTCCTTGAGCGCGTCGTAGGAGACCTCGGCCTCGGCCAGTAGCACGTTCATGTGGCCCGGCATACGACCGGCGACCGGGTGGATGGCGTATTTGACCTCCACGCCTTTGGCCTCCAGCAGCGAGGCCATCTCCTTGACCGCGTGCTGCGCCTGCGCGACGGCCATACCGTACCCGGGAACAACGATCACCTGGTTGGCGTAGGCCATCTGAATCGCCGCGTCCGCCGCCGAGGTGGCCTTGGCCTGCTTCTGCTCGCCGCCACCCGCGCCGGGCGCCGTGCCGCCGCCACCGAAGCCACCCGCGACGATGGCCGGAATGGACCGGTTCATGGCCTTGGCCATCAGGTTGGTCAGGATGGTGCCGGACGCGCCGACGATCATGCCCGCGACGATCATGGCGGTGTTGTTCAGCGCCAGGCCCGCGGCCGCGGCGCTCAATCCGGTCAAGGCGTTCAACAGGGAGATGACCACGGGCATGTCCGCGCCGCCGATCGGCAGCACCACCATCAGGCCGAGCACACCGGCGGCGACCAGCAGCAGCACCATCCACCACCACGGCGCGCCACCGTCGGCGGCTCCGATGCCGATGACCACGGCCGCCACGACGGAGACCACGAGCAGCAGCAGATTCAGTGGCTGCTGTAGCTTGCCGACGCCGATCGGGCGGCCGGGCAGGATCTCCTGGAGCTTGCCGAACGCGATCAGCGAGCCCCAGAACGACACCGAACCGATGATCGCGGCGAACAACGATCCGACGATGATGTGCACCGTCGGCTCCTCACCGTGCTTGAACGCCGAGAAGCCGGTGGTGTCGAGGAATTCCGCCCACGCGATCAGCGCGACCGTGCCACCACCGACACCGTTGAACGCGGCCACAAGCTGCGGCATCGCGGTCATCTTCGTGTAGCGGGCCGGTGGCACCCCGAGCACGACACCGAGCACGAGCCCGGCCACGATCAGGATCCAATTGCCGGTGTCGCGGACCGCGATCAACGTCGCGACCACGGCGATGCCCATGCCGACCGCGGCGATCCAGTTGCCGCGCACCGCCGTCTTCGGCCCCGTCAGGCCCATCAGGCCGTAGATGAACAGGGAGAACGCGATGACGTAGAGGATGTTGACGAGGTTGTCCATTGGTCTACTTCCCCGCCTTCGCGGAACTATCGGCCGCCACCGGCTTCTTGCCCTTGAACATGCCGAGCATGCGGTCGGTGACCACGAAACCACCGACCACGTTCAAGGTTCCGAAGACCAGGGCGACGAACAGGATGATCTGGATGCCGATCGACGGATCGTCCATCTTGCCCAGGGTGACCAGCGCACCCAGCACCACGATGCCGTGAATGGCGTTGGTGCCCGACATCAGCGGCGTGTGCAAGGTATTCGGGACCTTGGAGATCACCGCGAAACCCACGAACCCGGACAGCACCAGGATCGCGATATTCGCCAGCAGTTCGGTATACATCAGCTCTCCACCTTCGCCTCGGTCGTCTTCGTCACCTCAGCCGACCCCGCCTCAGCCGACCCTGCCTCAGCCGACCCCGCCTCGGCCGACTCACCTCCGCCCGGCTCCGCGACCTCGGCGGGCTCCGCCGGTCCGGCCGCTTCGCGGGTGACGCAGGAATCGGCGAGCACCTGGTCGCTGAAATCGGGCGCGAGCTTGCCGTCGACCAGCATCAGCTCCAGCAACGCCGCGATGTTCTTCGAGTACAGCTCGCTGGCGTGCTCCGGCATGGTCGCGGGCAAATTCAACGGCGAGGCGATGGTCACCTCATGCTTGACCACCGTCTGCCCGGGCTCGGTCAGCTCGCAGTTACCGCCGGTCTCACCGGCCAGATCCACGATCACGCTGCCGGGCTTCATCCCCTCCACCGCCGCGGCCGTCACCAGGCGCGGCGCCGGGCGGCCGGGGACGAGAGCGGTCGTGATCACCACGTCGAAGCCCTTGATCGCGTCCTCGAGCGCCTGCTGCTGACGGGCCTTCTCCTCTTCGGTGAGCTCACGGGCGTACCCGCCCTCACCGGCGGCATCGATGCCGAGGTCGAGCCACTGCGCACCCACCGAACGCACCTGATCGGCCACCTCGGGCCGCACGTCGTAACCGGTGGTGCGGCCACCGAGGCGCTTGGCCGTGGCCAGGGCCTGCAACCCCGCGACACCGACACCGAGCACCAGCACCGTCGCCGGTTTCACCGTGCCCGCCGCCGTGGTCAGCATGGGGAAGAATCGCGTCGACTCCGACGCCGCGAGCAACACCGCCTTGTAACCCGCCACGTTCGCCTGCGAGGACAACGCGTCCATCACCTGCGCGCGTGAGATCCGCGGGATCGCCTCCACCGCGAACGCCTGCACGCCCGCCGACTTCAACGCGGCGATCTGATTGTCGGCGTTGCGCGGGGCGAGGAACCCGATCAGCGTCTGCCCCGACGACAGCTTCGCGACCTCGGCGTCACTCGGCGGGGCCACCTTCACCACCACATCCGCCGACCACGGATCACCGATCGACGCGCCCGCCTCCACATACGCTTGGTCCGGGATCAGCGCGCCCTGCCCGGCCCCCGACTCGACCACGACTTCCACGCCCTGCTTCACCAGCGACGGGATGATCTTCGGCACCAAGGCGACACGTCGCTCGCCCGCGTTGGATTCGCGGACGACACCGACACGCGCGCCGCGCGGCGATGGATCGCCTACGCTCTGCGTTGTCTCCACTTGTCAGACTTCCTTCTCTTACTGAGCTTCAGGCAACGGGTAGACGATCGGACGATGTTACCGCTGAGTAAGGTCGTCCAAATCCTCGCAACTGTACCTGGCCCGCCGTGAGACTAGCTGAGATGCCCGTCACACACGCCGGGCGGATCGCGCCGGTACGTCCGCTGTGCACGGTCCGCGACGGAGCGAGCCGCCCGCCGCCGAGCGGCGGGTTACCCGTGTTCGTTCTCGAAGTGTGATCGTTGTCGCCGCGGGTGAACACGGCAAGACCGTACGGAGAAGTTGGTTACCAACCTCGAGGTTCGGCACCTGGTCGCGGGCTCGCGGGACAGGGGCGCGGTGACCCGCGTCATGCCGATCCCGGCTCCGGGGTGTTCCGCGGGGCTCGTACGCCGTATGGTCCAGCGTGTGAACGACTGCGTCTTCTGTCGCATCGTGGCAGGCGAGGCACCGGCGGCGAAGGTGTACGAGGACGACGCGCTGTGCGCGTTCCTCGACATCCGGCCGGTCGCCCGCGGGCACACGCTGGTCATACCGAAACGGCACGCCGCCGAACTGGAGGACCTCGACGCCGAACTCGGCGCGCGGATCTTCCGCGCCGGGCATCGGCTCGCACTGGCCATCCGGCGCAGCAGCCTCGCCGCCGACGGCGCCAATCTGGTGCTCAACGACGGCACCGCCGCGTTCCAAACCGTCCCGCACGTCCACCTGCACGTGATCCCCCGCCGTCACGGCGACACACTGCGGTTCGCCAAGGGCTTCCTGCTGCGCCGCCCGCACGACCCCGTCGCCACCGCCGCGGCCATCCGGGGCGGCATCGCGGCATTGGAGAACGAGGGCGAAGGCCCGGAAAAGGAAAACGAGGGATGACCGAGACGTTGGACCGCGCCGTGCTGATCGACCTGCTGTCCCGGCAATGGGACGCGATCGACGCGCTGGTCGCTCCACTGGAGGAGGACCGCTGGCGCACACCGTCCGCGCTGCCCGGCTGGACGGTGTTCGACATCGTCGCCCACATCATCGGCACCGAGTCGTGGCTACTGGGTGACCGCCCGCCCGCGCACGACCCGACCAGGGCCAAGACCGATGTGCGCACGCTTCCCTACGTGCGCAACGAGACCGCGGTGCTCAACGAGATCTGGGTGGACCGGCTGCGCCCACTGCCCGGCCCCCGCCTGCTCGAGCTGTATCGCGAGGTCGTCGACCGCAGGCGAGCGGTGCTGGCGGGGTTGGGCGACGCGGACTGGGAGAAGGAGACGATCTCGCCGATCGGGCAGATCACCTACGGCAGGTTCATGCGGGTGCGCCTGTTCGACTGCTGGATGCACGAACTCGACATCGCCGACGCGCTCGGTATCACGGTCGAAGAAGGCGGACCGCGCGGTGAATTCGCATTCGCCGAGTTCGCGGGCAGTATCCCGCGCGTTGTGGTGAAGAAGGGCGGCGCGCCGGACGGTTCCCGGATCACCTTCGCGCTGAGCGGTCCGCTGGCCAGGAGCCTGCACGTTGAGGTAGCGGGCCGGGCGAGCTACGTGGACGGGTTCGACGAACCCGCCACGGTCGAGATCGGCCTGGACTCGCGGCTTTTCGTGCGTCTCGGTGGCGGCCGCACGACCGCCGAGGAGCATTCGGAGGAGATCACCGTCGACGGCGACGCCGAACTCGGGCAGCGCATCGTCCGCCACCTGGCCTTCACCATCTGATCCGCCGTGCGGCTGTTTCTGTCCAGCTACCGTTTCGGGGCGCACTACGACCGGCTCGCGGCGCTCGCGGGCCGGCCGGGCCGGGTCGCGGTGATACCGAATGCGTGCGACGCCTGGCCGGAAACGTGGGCGGGCGCGGTGACCAGTGACGTGACGCCGCTGCGCGCGCTCGGCTATGCGCCGGAGGTACTCGACCTGCGCGAGTACGTCGGGCGGGAAACCGACTTGGAGCGAGAGCTGGCGCGATTCCCGCTGGTGTGGGTGCGCGGCGGCAACACCTTCGTGTTGCGCGCCCAGTTCGCGCGCAGCGGCGCGGACCGCGTGCTGCCCCGGCTACTCGCCTCCGATGCGCTCGTCTACGCCGGCTACAGCGCCGGGGCCTGCGTACTCACACCGGACCTGCACGGCTTGGAGGCGGCCGACGACCCTGGCGAGGTCGAGCCGACGTGCGGGGTCCGACCGCGCTGGGACGGGCTGGGATTGGTCGACCGCCGGATCGTTCCGCACATTGATTCGGCCACCGATCCCGACGGTCACTGCACGCGCCTGGCGGCCCGCTACCGCGCCGAAGGCGTCGCGCACTGGGCGCTCACCGACGACGACGCGATCGTCGTCGACGGCGATCGCACCGAGGTCCTGATCAATCCGGTGACGTCGTGAACGTGGACGCTGTCGCGTGGGGTACCGGCCGCGGCTCGGCGGATCTGCGGAAAACCACCCAGCGCATCGCGCTGTACATGTAGACGGCCTCGCACGCGCCCGCCAGCAATCGCGACACGTGGTATTGCAGGCCGAGCGCGGCCAGCCCACTGCCGACGCCCAGGATGAACGCGAGGTAATTGACGACGACCACCACGACGTACACCGCGGCTTGCCTGCCGACCGGCGCGTGCGAATGGAAGTTGAACGTGCGGTTGAGCATGAAGCTCAGTCCGAACGCGCACACGTACGCCACGGTCACCGACACCCAGATCGGCACCGCCAGCACGCCGTGCAAGACGGTGAGCAGCACCAGGTCGACACCGAAAGTGCCGCTGTTGATCAGCGCGAAGCCCAGGAAGGTCGGCGGGACCAGACGGTGCAACCCGAACGGGAGCCGGTCGACGACCGTCTCGCACCAGTGGGTGAACCGGTCGGCGATCGTGTCGGCGGTCTCGGACAGCTCGTGCACGCGACCAGCGTGGCAGCGGCAGGTGTCCGCCAGATGAGCGGGCGGCGACCGTCCGGTGGCTCAGGAGGAGTCGGCCGATCGGCGGATACCGGGCGCGGGGCGCTAGCGTGAAGGTTGTGGACCTGAATGACCTGATCGCGGCTCTTCCCGACGGCGCGGTGCTCACCGACGCCAACCTGCTGGCAAGTTACCGGCAGGACTGGGCGCGCGATCCGGACGCGGGAACCGCCCTGGCCGTGGTGCGCGCCACCAGCACCGAGGACGTGAGCGCGACGCTGCGATGGGCCACCGCCCACCGTGTGCCGGTGATCCCGCGCGGGGCCGGATCCGGGCTGTCCGGGGGCGCGACGGCCGTCGACGGAGCGATCGTGCTGACCACCGAGCGGATGCGCGCGATCACCGTCGACCCGGTGACGCGGACCGCCGTGGTGCAGCCGGGCCTGCTCAACGCCGAGGTCAAGCGCGCGGTCGCGGAGTACGGCCTGTGGTATCCGCCCGACCCGTCGTCGTTCGAGATCTGCTCGATCGGCGGCAACGCCGCGACCAACGCGGGCGGGCTCTGCTGTGTGAAGTACGGGGTGACCACGGATTACGTGCTCGGCATGCAGGTCGTGCTCGCCGACGGCACCCCCGTGCGGCTCGGCGGCCCGCGCTTGAAGGACTCCGCCGGGCTCTCGCTGACCAAACTATTCGTCGGCAGCGAGGGCACGCTGGGCGTGATCACCGAACTGACCCTGCGCTTGCTGCCCGCGCAGCCTCCGCAGAGCACGGTCGTCGCCAGCTTCGGCACGCTCACCGCGGCCACCGAGGCGATCCTGACCATCACCGGTGAGCTGCGGCCGTCGATGCTCGAGTTCATGGACTCGGTATCGATCAACGCTGTGGAGGACGAGTTGCGGATGGGGTTGGACCGGCAGGCGGCCGCGTTGCTGGTCGCACGGTCCGACGCACCCGGGGAATTCGCCCGGCGCGAGGCCGAGATCATGGCGGCGGCGTGCGAGAAAGCGGGCGCGACCGAGGTTTTCCACACCGAGGACCCCACCGAAGGTGAGGCGTTCGCGGCCGCGCGGCGCTTCGCGATCCCGGCCGTGGAGAAACTCGGGCCGCTCCTGCTGGAGGACGTCGGCGTGCCGCTGCCCCGGCTCGGTGACCTGGTGACCGGCATCGCCGAGATCGCCGAGCGCCACGCGGTGACGGTGTCGGTGATCGCGCACGCGGGCGACGGCAACACCCACCCGTTGATCGTGCACGACCCGGCCGACGCGGATCTCACCGCGCGAGCGCACCGCGCCTTCGGCGAGATCATGGACCTGGCCATCGCCCTCGGCGGCACCATCACCGGTGAACACGGCGTCGGGCGCTTGAAGAAGGCGTGGCTGCCCGATCAGCTCGGCCCCGACGTGATGGCCTTGACCCGGCGCATCAAGGACGCGCTGGACCCCGATGGCATCCTCAATCCCGGCGCGATCCTGTAACCGCCGGAACATTCCCCACTTCCGAGGAGTTCTACCCGATCATGACGACGAAGCTCGAACACAATGTCGCCGACACCCGTTTCGAGATCTACATCGACGACACCCTCGCCGGGTACGCCGACTACGCTGAGAACGCGGTTACCAAGGTCCGCGATTTCCACCACACCCTGACCTTCCCCGAGTTCCGTGGCCGGGGAGTTGCCGCCCAAGTCGTCGAGTACGCCCTCGACGACTCCCGCAAGGCGGGCTTCTCGGTCATCCCCACCTGCTGGTACGTGGAGAAGTACATCGCCGAACACCGCGAATACGCGGACTTGGTCTCCTGACCGACCCCGCGCCCGGCCAGGCAGCCGCACTGACCTCGGGCCGGAGCCGGGCTCAACGGCCGCTCGTCGCGAGCAAGCCCTGAATATCGATCTTGGTCATGCCGTGCACCGCGGTCAGAATCCGTTCGGCCGCCTCCGGTTCGGCGCCGTCCAGCAGTTCGCCCAGGGCTTTCGGGATGACCGGCCAGGTCAGGCCGAAACGATCGGTCAGTGAACCGCCCGGTCCCTCTCGGCCGCCATCGGTGAGGCCCGCCCATACGGTGTCGACCTCGTCCTGCGTATCGCACTCGACGTATATCGAGAGCGCTCCGGTGAAGGCGAACTGCGGCCCGCCGTTGTAGGCGATGTACCGCTGTCCGGCCAGTTCCGAAGGTGACGGTGGTGGCGCGACGACGGGCTCGGGCTGCCCATGACCACACGCATGCACGAAGCGCTCAGCCTGCACGCGCTGGTCGTCGCCCTCGCCGCGTCGATGGCGGAGAAGTCGAAGCGGAACAGGACAGCGGTATGCCCTCGACCGGTGGCGGATCGCGCTGCGGTCCCGAGCACGCGATCTCCTCGACAGCGGACAATTCCCGCTCCTGGCAACAATCCCGCAAGACACTGCCTCGAACTTGGACGAACTGTTCGAGTACAGCCTCGCCCGCCATCTCGACGGCTTCGCCGCCCTGCTGCAAGGTCCGCGAGGGGCACATCGCTGAGAGATCCGCTCGGACGATCCTCCGTTCGGAACTCAGACCCCTGCGCCGAGGCTCAAGGGCGCTCGAACTTCCCGTCGGCTACGCCAGCGGTGAAGGCGTCCCAATCGCCGGGCGCGAACACCAGCGCCGAGCCGGTCAGGTCCTTCGAGTCCCGCACGCCGACCAGGCCTCCATCTAGAAACGCAACCTCGACACATTCCCTTCCGGCCTGGCTCCGGCTGCTCTTGAACCAATGAATGCTCCATTGCACCCTAGGACGAGCGGACGCGAGGGCGCGGCACTGCTGCCGCACAAGCCAGCGTGCGACCCGAACCCCACCCCTAGCCAGGAGGCCGACCACACTCGAGCCGATCGGCTGTAATGGTTATCGGTCGCGTGTTATTCCGCGTGCACGGTCTTGTCCGTGTCCGGTGCCGCCACGCACAACGCTGGGGGCTTGGCCGGGTGGGTGCCTCACCGCTGCTTGTGGGTGATGCGCCTGCCCCAACCACAGAATTCTTTCCACCTCCGACAGACGCCCTTTCTCGTCCAGTTCCTTGAACGCGGCGTTCCTCGCCTCGTCCAGCGCCTTGAGCGCCACTTCCCGTTCCTTCTCGGCTGCTGCCGCGCGTGCATCGGCCGCTTCGCGCTCAACGCTCGCGGCGTCGGCTGATTCTCGGGCCGCTTGTTCTGCGGTGTCGGCGGATTCGCGTTCCTGATACTGACTGGGCACCGGGAACTCCTGCGCCACCCGTTCGGCGGCTTCCCGTTCGATCCGTGCCCGCTCTGGCTCCGGCGTCTGGCGTGCCTGCCTGGCCCGCTCTGCCTCTGCTCGGGCTTGCCGGTCGCGTTCGATCCGATGCGGGGCATCCGCCCGGCCACGCGTAGCGGCTTCCCGGAACTGCTGGATCTTCCGAGATTTTTCGGCTCGTTCTTGCGCCCGCACGATCTGGCGGATCTTCGCCAGCCGTTCCCGCGCCCGGTCGGCCCGTTGCAACTCGTATGGCCGGATCAGTTCCAATTGCTTGGATGCCAGCGACTGACCGAGTTGTATAGCGCGTAGGGCGTCGGCGCGGGAAATGATCACGTGCTGGAATTTTTCGCCGAAATCACGGGCCATGTTTCGAAGGTCTTCGTGGACTTTGTTTGGAATTTTTTCACCGGCCACCGTTTCCCACCGGGAGCGCGTGATCAGGCCGGAATTGAGTCCATCTCGATCTTTTCGTAATTGAAGGCGGGCATCGGCCTCGTTGATTCGACCTGATTTACGCTCCACACCTTGGACGCCTTTCCCTTGGGTTCGGGCTGAATCCAAAATTCGCGCGCCTCGACCAGTTTCTACCCTGAATTGGTGTGCCCATCCTTTTTCGAGTGTCTCTCCCAGTTCGTGCGCCCGGCCGAGTTCGAAGTACAGACCTTTCTCGTAATTGGTTAATCTTCTACGGACCGCATCGTATTCGTCGGGCACGGCTGCGCCCACCCCCCGTTTATATCAAGCGAGTCAGGGCGCAGGGCGAAATTTCCGCGTTGCGCGCACAGCTTCGGCGATGTTGTATTCGATCAATCTCGGCCCGTCACTGTCGGATATATCTTGCGCTATCGACACCATGCTGCGGATATCGTCGCCCCGCACGGACGGACCGAAATCGCTGTACAGAGGCTGACCCCATTCGGGGCGATTCGTCCATTGCAGGCCGCCACGCCGCACATAGCATTCGCCCAGGAACCGGACAAACCCGTCCGCAAGTTCGCGGTTTCGGGTGGCAGTCAATCCGGATTCGCCGAACAACTGTTTCGCCGCTTCCATGATCCGGGTCGAAAGCGGTGGCATCCACCAGGGCGCATCATCCGCCATATCGGGAACCGTGACCGTGAGGAATTCTCGCACCTTTGATTCCATGCGTTCTGGGGCAACCCAATCGAGAAATGCTTTGGTTTTGTCATCGAATTCCATTTCGAAACCCATTTGGTCGTCGTCCACTGCCGGAGCCTTCCCCTCATGCTGACTGTCTGGTGTCGCGGTTTCGAGCACTACAGTGTCACGTCGGTACGTATCGCCGGGCAAGCGGTGTGCGGAGGCGGGGTGTCGCATCATCGCTCGACATACAGCCGCTCACAGGGCAACCGGGGCAGCTGATCGGTTGCGCTGCTGGCGACACACACGGCGTCGGTGCAGTGGCGGAGATTTTCGTCTTGGATGAACACCAGGGCCGCAGTCAGGCACGCCGCGTAGTGCAGGTGGTGGCCGCGTATTCGGACGATCAGGTGCACGTCGGGTTCGTGCGGCAGGGGTGATGTCATGCCGTGCGGTTCGGCTGTGTCGGGCTGCATGGGGGCCTTCCGTGAAGGGATCACCCTGGTTTGAATGTTGCTGTGACGCAATGCATTCGGAGTCGGGGGAATTCTGGCGGGCGGTTCGGTTGGGCACACCGATGGAGTTCCGTCCGCGCAGCCTTCCCCCTTTTGGGTGCCCCGGCACGCGTCGCGCTTTCCCTGTGGCGCAAAGGGGGGACCAGGGGGACGCGCTTCTGTGCCGGGCGGTTCGGCGGCGGCGCGCTCGGCGTCCTGGTCCCCGGTCACCGACCGGCCTGCGGCGGCTGGGTTGGCAGCGGGGCAGACTGGGCGGCAAGGTCGGGATAGCGGGTGGGATCGAACACCACGCGGATACCGATCCACGGGTACTTCTGGCCACCGAGCGCGATGTCCATCGGGGAATCATGGTCGGCCATGCGACCGCGAACCACCTCCACCATCTGCCCGAAACAAATCATCGACGAGCATTTCACCGACAGCACTTCGCCGGTCTGCTGGTCGAAGCTGAACAAGCCGCACTGCTCGACGGTGATCCACGGCCCATACGCCGGACCGCACCCGTGCGGCACCACAGGGCTGGGCTGTTCAGGCATACGCCATCCCCCGCTCACGCTGGCGCACACGCTCGGCGACGCATCCCCGGATCGCCTCCACCACAACCCGCCCCGAGGGCCGGTAGGCATCGCGCGGCGGATGCACCCACGCCCGGAACAAACCGGGCCGCTGACCGGGACCGGGCAACGCGATCTCCCCGGCACGCAGGATCGACACACCCAACCGCGACATCTCCGCGAACAACCGGATGTCCTCGGGCAGTTCCGGACTGGTGAGGAACGTCCACCGCTGCGAACGCGGATGCGTTATCACCGGCCCGGCCTGCTGACCCGTTCGCTCCATCCACGCCTTGACTTCCGAGCCGATGAACGCGGGCATCATCACCCCGCACACCCGCTCCGCGCGTAGCGTGATGCGGCCTAGATGCGGTGGGTGGACGTCGGCGGGCAGATCACACACGTGCCGGTAGAAGTGACACACCGACAACGGTGTGTGACCAATATGTTTCGGCGAGTTCATACACATCTCCCCTGGCTCGAACTATCCGTTGTATCCAAAGATGGAGGGCTGGTGGCCCCCCGGAATCCGGGGCGGGGCATTCGCGACCCGAGACGACACGCCATGTTCATTAGGCGTGGGGTTGGGTTGTGCGAGAGACTTTCCCGGTTTCGGGCGTGTATCAAAGGTTGCCAGGGGAGGATTCTGGGCGGAAGGTAAGAGGTGCGCAGGGTTTACCAATCATACCAGTGAAGTCGTAGGGGGCACGGTGACGGGCGTGACGGTGTGGACCGGTGCTGACGTGAAGGCTCTTCGCACTGCATGCAGGCTGACGCAGAACGACCTCGCGGATGCGCTGCATTGCAGTCAGCGAACGGTCAGTTTCTGGGAGGGGCGTCCTTCGGTGCAGGTGGGTGTCGTCCATCAGGCAGGTCTGGACAGACTGCTGGCGGACGCGGACCATGGGGCACAAGATCGGTTCCGGAAGTTGATTGGAGACGACGTGGATCGGCGACAATTCTTTGCCGCAACAGGCGTAGTCGTGGGTTCATCTGCGCTGCGCGGTGATGATGTACCGATAGTCACCACGGAGGCGATCGGTCACTTGCGCACAACTATCCACTCGGCGATGCTGTTGGATGATCAGCTGGGGTCGAACGCAGCACAGTCGATCATCGAGGCTCAGGCGCGGGCCTGTACGGCGCTGTTGCGCGACTGCCCGTCGAGACTTCGCCCGGAGCTTCAATCCCTCACCAGCGAAGCCACCGCAAGCAACGCATGGGCCGCATGGGACCAGGGCCAATACGAGAAATCTGATCGGCTTTTCGTGGCTGCGTACGACCATGCGACGGACGCGGGTGATGAGGATGTGGCGGTGGGGATGCTGTGCCACAGGACCCAGCTTGCGATCTGGACGCATCGGTACCAGGCGGCGGCCGACTTGGCCGATGCCACGATGCGGCTGCCGGTAGTAGATCCGAGAATGGCCGATTACGTGCTTTTGCAATCGGCGCAGGCGTACGCGTATGCGGGGCGGGCGCGGGAGGCTTGGCCGCTTCTGGATCGAATCTCGGGAAAGCACGCCGACCCAACGACACCCGATGTCTCGTACGCCTACTACATGAGTGATTGGCTCACCGGGCTACTGACGAGCAAGAGTCTGGAAATGGCAGGCGAGACGCGCGCGGCGGTCGAGACGATCGAAGCATTGATAGACCGCATCCCCGAAACTGACGTACGCGACCGAGCGCTTGCTCTGCTCCACCTGGCAAAATTGACCGTCCGGGAGGATCTTGATCAGGCATGCCGTGCAGCGGAACGTGCTGTCGAGCTGTCAAAGATCAACACTTCGCCACGCCTGAGAGAGGTCTACCTCAACACGCGGGCAGCTCTCGCACCGTGGGCGCGATCGAGTGCGGTGCGCAGATTGGACTCAGTAGCGGCTGACGTGTTGTAGCGCGGCTTCCCATCCAGAAACTCCTGCGCCAGCGCGCGCATCGTATCCTGACGATTGCGCTACGGCGCGTGCTCATCCTCCGCAGCATCTTGAGCAACCCGTTTGCGGTCATCGGGATCGTTCATGTCATAGAGCACGCCGCCGTAATACCAGTACACGCCGAACTCCGCGCACAACCCCCGCAGCTCGGCCAGATCCCCCAACCGCCGATTCGCCCGAGACGACGACCAATTCACCAACACCCCATCTCGGCTGTCACCCCGGCGGATACGCGCCGCCAACGCTTCCAGTCCCCGACGCAACTCTGCACGCCTCGGACGCTGCGGTAATGATCGCGTTCAAACCAGGGAAATTACTTGGATTGATCGGCATACAACAGGTTAGGACACCTACCCCCCTAGATGAACCTCTCGATCATCCGCTACGGCGGGCTGTTCGCGTTGCCGAGCCCCGCGGATCCAGGAACCAAGTTCCGCGCGTGGATCTCGCGGCCCACACGGCATTCCGCCCCTCGGGCCGTGTAGTGGTCACGGCCATCCGTGGCTGTGTGGCCGAGAAGATCGCGCGCCGTCGGCGGCTGTGGGCCTATGCCTGACCGCGCAGCGTCTCCGATCCCCTCCGAGCCGGACGTCCACCTCTCGGTGTTCTGGCACGGAGCCCGCCTCGACTTCGTCGCCTGCGTCTCGGCCGCATCCCTTTTCGTCCAGGAATGGCGCGCCCGCCACTGGCACGACGCCGTCCAAGTATCCACAGACCACACCGACGACTACCCGCGACTGCCGTGCGAACGCCTGTATATCGAGCGATGAAGCGACACCCCGCCCGCCACTTGTGCTGCTTGCCCGCCGATGCGTGCAGGCGCAACACTGTACTGCTCGAACACGCGACACAAGACAGCCAGCACGAGGGGAAGGCCCGGCCAGTGGACGACGACCAGATCGGTTTCGATATCGAATTCGACGATAGAACCCAAGCATTCCTCGATTGGGTTGCACCAGACCGGATGGAATCACGGGTGCGGGCATTTCTCGCCACAACGGTTCCGAATATGAATGATGATGCGCCGTGGTGGAAACCACCACTGTCGACGCAGGTGATGGAAGCGGCGAAAGAGTTGTTCGGGGAGTCCGGATTGATTGCTACCGAGAATCGCGAACTCGCCGATGGGTTCATTCGATTCCTGGGCGAATGCTATGTACGACGTGGCGGTTTGCAATGGACGAACCGCCCCGAGTGGGGACCGCCGCTGTACAACGAATTCGGTCCGTCTGTGCAAGGCGATGACACCCGCAGCATGGTTTGGATAGCGAAGCGGCTATTCAAAGATGATGGGCCCGAGTTGATCGAATACAACATCGATGAGGCCGCACGCCAGGCGCGGAATTCCCGAACCTCTACGCAATGAACTGACATGACCTGAATCGGGGGTGGGTACAGTCGTGTCCGACGAATACGACGCCATGCGCAGTAGATTGACCAATTACGAGAAGGGGCTGTACTTCGAACTCGGGAGGGCGCATGAGGGAGGAGAAACCCCCGAAAAAGGATGGGTTCGTCAGTTCAGACTGGAAACACCGGCAGGTGCGCGCATCCTGGACTCGGCACGGACCGAAGGTCGAGGTACACGAGGTATCGAGCGGAAATCAGGACGGGTCAACGAGATAGACGCTCGCGAACAGTTGGATAAAGAACGAGCAGGGCTAGAGGCTGGACTGCTGACCAACAGCCGCTGGGAGACGGTGGCCGGTGAGAAGATTCCCCCTAGAATAGCCAAAGAGCTCCACGATATGGCACGCGATTTCGGCGACAAGTTCCAGCATGTAGTCGTTTCTCGCGCCGACGCACTCCGCGCAATGCAACTCGGACGGTCTCTTGTATCGCAGCAATTGGAGCTGATCCGGCCGTATGAACTGCATCGAGCCGACCGAGCGCGGGAACGGCTGGCGAAGGTACGTCAGATCGTGCGGGCACAAGAGCGAGCCGAGAAGTTCCGGAAGGTGCAGCAGTTCCGGGAAGCCGCCACGCGCGGCCGGGCGGACGCGCCGCAGCGGATCGAACATGACCGGCGGGCCCGAGCAGAGGCCGAGCAAGCCAGGCAAGCACGCCGAACGTCGGAGACCGAGCGGGTGCGGATTGAGCGGAAGGCCGCCGAGCGGGTGGTGCTGGAGTTCCCGGTGCCGAGCCAGTATCAGGAACGCGAAATCGCCGCCACCGCAGACCGAGCGGCCCGAGAAGCGGCCGCCGCAAGCGTGGAGCGTGAGGCAGCCGAGGCACGCGCAGCGGCAGCCGAGAAGGAGCGTGCGGCGTCGCTCGAGGCGCTGGACGAGGCGCGGAACGAGGCGTTCAAGGAACTGGACGAGAAAGGTCGCCTGTCGGAGGTGGAAAGACTTGTGTGGTTGGGGCAGGCGCATCATCCGCAAGCGGCAGTGCGGCAGCCGCCCGGTCACGCACCGAGTGTTGTGCGTGGTGGCACCGGACGCGGACCGGACCGCACGCGTGGTATATCTCGCGACCGGTAACCGCACGTGCAGGGAGGCGCTGAATCAGTCCTTACCGCAGTAACATTCGGCCGTCCTCCGCCGAAGGTCACCCTGAAACAGAAGGAGCTCTCATGAAAAAGGCGATTGTCGCCGCCGCACGTGTCGCGGCCGCTGGTGTCTCGGGTCTGGCCTTCGTCGCGATCGTCGGTTCCGGCACCGCGCAAGCCGCGCCGCAGGATTGCGTCGTCGAGCGGGATCTCTTCGGCGCGTCAGCGACTTGCCAACCCGACGGAGGAAGTAACTACGTCCTGCGTGTCGACTGCGTCGGCCTCTACGCCAGTGGTCCGTTCCCGCTCTACGGTATCGGCCCCTACCAGGCACTCAGCTACCCCTTCACGCCGAACGGCCAGCGCATCACCACGGGCTGCACGGGAATGGGTCCCGGTGTGTTCGCGGTGGCTACCAACGCTTACGTCGAGATTTATCGCGGCTAGGTGTAGCCGCCAGCCGTCTGTGCGGGCGACCGGTAGAGCTGTCCGCCGATTCGCCACCTCCTTCACTGTACAGTATCCTGTACAGTGAGGGCATGAAGCCGATGACTTATACCGAGGCGCGAGCCAACTTCGCATCGGTTCTCGACAGTGCCACCGAAGACCTGGAAGAGGTCGTGATCACTCGGGCGGGCCACGAACCTGCCGTCGTTGTCGCGCTCAGCGAGTATCAAGCGCTACAAGAGACCGCGTATCTGCTCGGCAGTCCGGCTAATGCACGGCACCTCGAACGGTCCATAGCCGAATATCGCGGCGGCGGCGCAACGCCCCGAGAGCTAGTAGACGTTGATGAGGGGTCCGAAGGCAAGGCAACGCCCGGCAAGGCGAGCGCGTGAAACTGACGTTCACAGATTCCGCCTGGGACGACTACCAGTGGTGGCTGGCCAACGACAAGAGGATCTTGCGCCGGATCAACACACTGATTGCGGATATCAAGCGCAACGGCTACGAAGGGATCGGGAAGCCGGAAGCTTTGAAACACCATCTGGCCGGCTATTGGTCGCGACGAATCACGACTGAACATCGGATCGTGTACGTCATCGAGGACGACTCGGTCGTGATCATCGCATGCCGCTACCTCTACGAGTGATCGAAGCAGCCGGGACCGCTGATCGGTGCCGTTGAGCTGCGAGCGAGCGCGCACTCTATCGACAGAATGTTCGGGCGGCCCGCGCTCCTCCACGGCCTGGAGACGGCCGCGGAGCGTGCGCAAGCGCGCCCGAACCTCCGGTGATCTAGAAAAACCTCACTTGAGCAGCGCGCGGCTCATCACCAGGCGCTGAATCTGGTTGGTGCCTTCGTAGATCTGGGTGATCTTCGCGTCGCGCATCATGCGCTCCACCGGGAAGTCGGTGGTGTAGCCCGCGCCGCCGAACAGCTGGACGGCGTTGGTGGTGACCTCCATGGCGACGTCGGAGGCGAAGCACTTGGCGGCGGCGGAGATGAAGCCGAGGTTCGGCTCGCCGCGCTCGGCGCGGGCGGCCGAGGTGTACACCATGAGGCGGGCGGCCTCGATCTTCATCGCCATGTCGGCGAGCATGAACTGGGTGTTCTGGAAGTCGGCGATCGACTTGCCGAACTGCTTGCGGTCCTTGGTGTAGGCGATGGCCGCGTCCAGCGCGCCCTGGGCGAGACCGACGGCCTGCGCGCCGATGGTGGGGCGGGTGTGGTCCAGGGTTTGCAGCGCGGTCTTGAACCCGGTACCCGGCTCGCCGATGATGCGGTCACCCGGCACCCGGCAGTTCTCGAAGTACAGCTCGGCGGTGGGCGAGCCCTTGATGCCGAGCTTGTGCTCCAGCGGGCCGACCACGAAGCCCTCGTCGTCCTTGTGCACCAGGAAGGCGGAGATGCCGTTGGCGCCCTTCTCCGCGTCGGTCACCGCCATCACGGTGTACCAGGACGACTTGCCGCCGTTGGTGATCCAGCACTTGGACCCGTTGATGATCCAGTCGTCACCCTCTTGCTTGGCGCGGGTGCGCATGCCCGCCGCGTCGGAGCCCGCCTCGCGCTCGGACAGCGCGTAAGAGGCCATCTCGCCGTTGACGATGTCGGGCAGCACCTTTTGCTTCAGCTCCTCGGCGCCGTTCAGGATCAGGCCCATGGTGCCGAGCTTGTTGACGGCGGGGATCAGCGAAGAGGAGCCGCACACCCGGGCGACTTCTTCGATCACGATGCAGGTGGCCACCGAGTCGGCCCCCTGGCCGCCGTAGGCCTCTGGCACGTGCACCGCGTTGAAGCCGGAGGCGTTGAGCGCGGTGAGCGCCTCCTCCGGGAAGCGGGAGTTGCCGTCGACGTCCTTGGCGTACGGGGCGATCTCCTTCTCCGCCAGGGCGCGGATCGCTTCGCGCAGCTCGTTGTGGAAGTCCTCGAGCTTGAACAGGTCGAAATCGGGATTTCCCGCCATCGGGCTCACTCCTGGTCGTCGGTGGGGATCGCTGATATCCGCCGAGCAAAGTCAGCGCATCGGCACTCAGTGCCACATTCAAGTCAAGTATACCCACATGGACGCAAGCAACATGCCGATTCGACGTGGCACTCAGTGTCAGATCGATCGCACTCCGATTCGCTCACAAGGTACCGAGCTTGCGAACCAGTAGATCCGCGATCTGCCTCGGCGGTACGTCACGAGGGAACACGGCGACGACGAGCTCATCGGCGTTCGCGGTGCGCCCGGGACCACGCGGAATGGCCGCCAGCTCCACCCGCAGGTCCGCGGCGCCCGCATCCGACTCGCCGCGCACCATGCGGCGCAACAAGTAGTTGTGCGTCGCCGTCACGGCCGCGGTGAACTGCACTCGCGCCAGATCGGGGGCGTCGGGCAGCCGCTCCCGCAGGTAGTCGGTGAACAAGCGTTCGTAGCGGAACACCGTGACGATCTCCCGCTCACGCAGCGCGGGCACCCTGCGCACCACCTGATACCGCCGCGCCGCGATATCCCGCCACTGCGTGAATCGGTCGAACACCTGCACCACCGCCGCACAGACCGCCTCCCACGGGTCATCCCTGGACACGGCCAGGAACTCCGCCGCCTGCGCGAGTTGCGACTCGTGATCGGCGAAGATCACGTCCTCTTTGGACCGGAACTGCCGGAAGAACGTCCGCCGGGAGATCCCCGCCGCTTCCGCGATCTCGTCTACCGTCGTCGCCTCGTACCCCTTCTCGGCGAACAACCGCAGCGCCTGATCCACCACCGTGAGCCGAAAATGCGCGGTGTCGTCGCCTCCCCGCATCCGAGCGATATCCCCTGTAGTCACGACCTCACACCGTAGTCAGCTCCCGGAAGTACGAGTCCTCCGCACTGGAAGCATCTGTCGGCTGTGAGGTCGCCGAGGTTTCGATCCGATGGCACAGCTCACCGTGAAGCCGGGCCGAGGCAGCGCTCTTCGGCTGCCGATCGAAGCACGCCGCGATCGGCGCGGACCAACGCGACCGGCCGAAAGGCGCCGCGCGGGTCAGCTGCCGAGGGCCCCGTGCTGTCGTGGGGCGCGGTCGCGGGCCGCTCCGGTGCCGGCGCGGCGGGCGCGCAACCCGCCGGCCAGGCACAGCGCCACACCGAGCGAGAACCAGGCCAGCAGGACGACGACAGCCTGGGTGGCGCCGCGGCCGTCGAAGAAGGCGGTGGAGCGCAGCAACCTGCCGCCTGCGCCGGGCGGCAGCAATTGCCCGAACGCGCCGGACCAGCCGGGCAGCATCTCCGGGGCGGTCGCGGCACCCGACAGCGGATTGCCGACGAGCATCATGACCACCGCGCCGATGCCGATACCGACGTATCCGAGCAGTGACTCCAGCCCGAGCACGGTGAGGGAGGTGGCCGCGATGGTCAGCGCGACGGCGCCGGAGTTGGCGAGGTAGGAGCCGCTCACCGAGCCGAGCCAGAATTGCAGGATCGCTGTCACGGCCAGCCCTCCAGTGACCGCGAAGGCGAGTGCTCCGGCGGCCCGGCGAAGCGTGCCGCGAACGAGCGTGGTCAGCAGTACCCCGGCCAGCAGACCAGCCATCACCAAGGGCAGGGCGGCAGCGGCCAGACCGGCGCCGCGCGGGTCGTCGGCGGGCAACGCGACGATGTCCCGAGCCGCCGTACTCGGTTCCGCCGACCTGCCGAGGCCGGTAGCGACGCCTTGCAAAATCTGGGCGACCGCTGGGCTGGCGGCGGAGGAGACGATGACCTGTGGGGCGCCGGAGCCCAGATCGATCGCCCCGTACACCCGCCGGTCACGAATCAGCCGCTCGGCTGCCGCTGTGTCGGCGACCTCGGTGATTTCGAACGCACCCGGCAGACGTCGGTCGAGGGCGGAGCCGACTTGCGCGACCGCGGTGGCGGGCCCGGCGACGGCGATCGGCACGTCGTGCGCCGACGACCGCACCGACGGCCAGGCGAACGCGCTGAGCAGCACACTGATGATCGCTGTGAGCAGTGCGACGGCTCTGATCACCGTGACCCATCGCGACGGCGACGTATCGGCGGCGAGCGGGGCCCGCGTGGTCATGTCTACTCCTCGAAAGTGTGGTCCGTGACCGGAGTTCAACGCAGGGTCAGCGGGGTTTCGAATTCGATGTGGGTCAGCTTCTGCGGATTGCGGACGAAGTAGAGACCGGCGATCCGCGCGTCCTCGACACGCAGCGCGATGACGCCGTCGAGTTCCCCGTCCACCCGCAGAGCCAGTGCGGGGCTGCCGTTGACCGTGGTCGGCTCGACGATGAGCGTGAGTTCGTGCTTCGCGAGGCCGCCGACGATGAAACGGGCCACCTTGTGCGCACCGACCACCGGCCGTGGCGTGGCCTGCTTGATGCCACCGCCGTCGCTGATCGCCACGACGTCGGGAGCCAGCACGTCGAGCATGCCTTGCAGGTCCCGGGTCTCCAGCGCGCGCCGGAACGCCTCGGCGGCCGCCTCGGCCTGGCGTGCGGTGACGGAGCGACGCGGCCTGCGGGCTTCGACGTGGCGGCGGGCGCGGTGGGCGATCTGATGCACGGCCGCGGGAGTCTTGCCGACCGCGGCCGCGATCTCCTCGTAACCGATCCCGAAGGCTTCGCGCAGCACGAACACCGCGCGTTCGGTCGGGGTCAATGTCTCGAGCACCAGCATCAGCGCCATCGACACGCTCTTGGACAGTTCCACGTCCGCCGCCACGTCCGGAGTGGTGAGCAGCGGCTCCGGCAACCAGGAGCCCACGTACACTCCCTGCGGCGCTTCATCGAGCGCAGCCGGTTGAGCGCCTGGCGGGTAGTGATGCGGACCAGGTAGGCGCGCTGATCGGTGACCTCGGCCGCGTCGACCGCGACCCAGCGCAGCCAGGTCTCCTGGAGGACGTCGTCGGCGTCGGACGCCGATCCGAGCAGCTCGTAGGCGACGGTGAACAGCAGCCTGCGGTGGGCGAGGAACGTTTCGGTCGCCTCGACGGTGCCGTGGTCACCGCTGTCACAGCCCGCTGGCTCGTCCTCCGCCCGCCGCTGATCACCGGGTTCACCTGTCGTGTCCATGGAGTTCTTCCTGTCGGTAGCTGTGGGAAGCGGCACCGGATCGCCGATGACGGCGTGCGTGCGGCAGTGTCCACTCTTCGGGCACTGCCGCACGTCTCGAGCGGATCGCCGGGAATTCGGCGTCCTACACGACCGCAGGCGTCGCGTCGCCACTCTTGGCCCGCAGCAGGTGCGGCCGGTGCTTGCCGTCCTTGGGCCAGGAGTGCGAACCGGGCTTGCGCGCTTCGTTCACCAAGTGCTCGACGCTGGCGGCGCAGGAGAACTCCTTGAGCTTCTTGCCCGCGAATCCGCTGAAGTACAGCGGTATCGCGGTGTCGTCCTTGCGGCCGAGCTGGAAGATCCCGGCGCGCCGACCGAAGCTGATGCACATCGCGGGGAACGACAGGTCGATCGGTGCGGGCTGGTCACCCGCGATCCGGTGCAGCACGGTGTCGGCGGCGTGTGCGCCCAGGCATCCCGCCGCGTAGGCGCTCATCCGGAACGGCAGATCCGACGGCGCCGCCGCATCGCCCGCCGCGACGATGCGTTCGTCGTCGACGCTGGTCAGCGTCTCGTCGGTGCGCAGCCGCCCAACGGCATCGGTGCTCAGGCCGCTGCGGGCGGCCAGATCGGGCACGCCGAAGCCCGCGGTCCAGATGGTGACCCGACTGCTCATGACGCGGCCGTCGGCGAGTTCCACGGAGTCCCCGGTCACAGCCGTGACCGCCGTATCGGAGCCTTCCAGCAGGCTCACGCCGAGCTCGGCGAGGTACTTGCGGGCGGTGCGCCGAGCCCTCGGATGCAGGTACGGACCGAGGACACCGCCGCAGATCAACGTGACGGCGCGCCCCTGCTCGGCCAGCTCCGCGGCGGTCTCGATGCCGGTCGGACCACCCCCGACGACCGTCACCGCAGCCGTGAGCGGCGTGTCGAACAGCACAGACCGCAATCGCCGCGCCGCCTCGAGCGTGCCGATCGGGTAGGCGAACTCGGCCGCTCCCGGCACCTGCGGGCCCGCGCTGCCGCTGCCGACGGCGTAGATCAGGTAGTCGTAGCCGAGCGTGCCGCCGTCGGCCGATGTGACGCGGCGCCCGGCCGCGTCGATGCCGGTCACGCTGTCGACGACCAGCCGGACACCCTCGGCCAGGACTTCGGTGTAGTCGACGACCGCATCGTGCGTCCCGCCCACCAGTTGGTGCAGACGCAGCCGGGGGACGAACAACGAGCGCGGATTGATCACGGTCACCGTCACGTCGTCACGCTGGGTCAGGCGGTTTGCCGCCATCACACCGGCGTATCCGCCGCCGATCACGACCGCATCGGTGTTCTTGCTCATGGTGTCTCCTTCGCTCCGAGAGGCTCGGGCACAAGACACCGCGTGGACGAATATCCTGACAGTGTGTGACGCGTATCACTCAACGCGGCGCGGTGGCCGCGCGACTGTCAGCCCAGAAGTTTCGTGCGCAGGGCGTCGTCCTTCTCCAGAACCATCTGTTCCAGCCCGGCCTGGAACTGCTCCATGCGGGTGCGCAGGGCCGGGTCGTTGGCGGCGAGGATGCGAGCCGCGAGCAGGCCCGCGTTGCGGGCGCCGCCGATGGAGACGGTCGCGACGGGCACGCCCGCGGGCATCTGGACGATGGACAGCAAGGAATCCATGCCGTCGAGGTATTTCAGCGGAACCGGCACGCCGATCACCGGGAGCGGGGTGGCCGAGGCGACCATGCCGGGAAGGTGGGCCGCGCCGCCCGCGCCGGCGATGATGACCTTCAACCCGCGGCCCGCGGCGTCGCGGGCGTAGTCGAGCATGCGCTGCGGGGTGCGGTGCGCCGAGACGACGCCCACCTCGAAACGAATGCCGAACTCGGCCAGCGCTTCCGCGGCGGCCTCCATGGTCGGCCAGTCCGAGTCACTGCCCATGATCAGGCCCACCGCGGGGGTCACGGCCACTGCTTCACTCATGCGGATCCCATCCGTCGGTCCAAACCGCGTGCGACATCCAGTGCGCCGCCCGCTCCGCCTTCTCCCGGACCTCGGCCACGTCGTCGCCGAGGATGTTGACGTGCCCGATCTTGCGGTCGGGACGCTCCCCCTTGCCGTACAGATGCACCTTCGCCTCGGGAATCCGGGCGAACAGGTGGTGCAGCCGCTCGTCCATCGACATCGACGGAGCCTGCGGTGCGCCGAGGATGTTCGCCATCACGGTCACCGGGGCCAGCGGCGAGGTGTCGCCGAGCGGGTAATCGAGCACCGCGCGCAGATGCTGCTCGAACTGCCCGGTCCGCGCCCCGTCCATCCCCCAGTGCCCGGAGTTGTGCGGGCGCATCGCCAGCTCGTTCACCAGCAACTCCCCGTCGGCGGTCTCGAACAACTCCACCGCCATGACGCCGACCACGCCGAGTTCCCCGGCGAGATGCAACGCCATGGTCTCCGCCTCGGCGGCCGTGTCCTCCGGCAGGCCGGGGGCGGGCGCGATGACGACCGCGCACTGCCCCTTGCGCTGCACGGTCTCCACCACCGGCCAGGTCGCCGCCTGCCCGAACGGCGAACGGGCCACCATCGCCGACAGCTCCCGTTTCAGGTTCACCTTCGTCTCCGCGAGCAGCTGGACGCCGTGCGCCAGCTGGTTGGCGACGATCCGCTCGGCCGCGTCGGCGGACTCCGGCATCCAGACGCCGCGCCCGTCGTAGCCGCCGCGCACCGCCTTCAGCACGATCCGCCAGCCGTGCTCGTCACCGAACCGCACCGCGTCATGATCGAGGTCACCGGCGCGAACGCGGGCACGGGCAGCCCCATGGCGCTCAGTTTGGTGCGCATGGCCAGCTTGTCCTGCGCGTAGAGCAGCGCCCGCGGGGGCGGCTGCACATTGACGCCTTCGGCGACCAGCGCCTCCAGATGCTCGGTCGGCACGTGCTCGTGATCGAAGGTCAGTGCGTGCGAGCCGACTGCCGCCTTGCGCAGGGCGCTCAGGTCGGTGTGGCTGCCGAGGACCACCTCCGGGCTCACCTGTGCGGCCGGGTCCTCGGGGTTCTCGGCGAGTACGCGCAGCCGCTGGCCGAGGGCGATCGCCGCCTGGTGGGTCATGCGCGCCAGCTGGCCGCCGCCGACCATGGTGACGGTTGGCATTGCCGATGGGTCGAAGGAACGTGCGCTCACGTCGGACAATATTGTCATGTCCGGCGCGAATGATCGGTACCGGTACACTCCGGTCTTGTGTCATTCGTCGACGACGTGGTCAGCGTCCTCCCCAAGCCGCTGCAAGATATCGCGTACCGGCATCGGGAATTGATCAAGTTCGCGATCGTCGGCGCGACCACGTTCGTGATCGACAGCGGCATCTTCTACGCACTGAAGTGGACGGTGCTGGCGGAGAAACCGGTGACGGCCAAGATCATCTCCGGCGTCATCGCGGTGATCGCGTCCTACATCCTGAACCGGGAATGGTCGTTCAAGAATCGCGGCGGACGGGAACGTCATCACGAAGCGCTGCTGTTCTTCGGCGTCAGCGGCGTCGGCGTCGTCCTCGCCTTCACGCCGCTGTGGATTTCCAGCTACATCTTCGACCTGCGCCAGCCCAACGTGAGCTTCACGGTCGAGAACATCGCCGACTTCATCAGCGCTTTCATCATCGGCAATCTGCTGCAGATGGCGTTCCGTTTCTGGGCCATGCGCCGCTGGGTGTTCCCGGACGAAATGAGCGAGCTGGAAGCGGAATTCGTGGATCTCGTGGAAGGGGAACTCGGCCGCAGCTGAGTCACCGCGGTTCCGGCGCCACCGAGTTGGCCGGACGCGCCTTCGAGGATCCGAGGAACACCGCGAACAGCGCGGGCCTGCGCCGCTGCAATTCCAGCCGCCCGCCGTCCGCCTCGACCAGCGCCCGCGCCAGCGCGAGCCCCACACCGGTGGAACCGCCGGCGGAGAAGCCCCGATCGAAGATGTGCGGCGCCAGCTCGTCCCGGACCCCGTGCCCTTCGTCGGCGACCTCGACGCACACCAGCGGCTCCCGATCGGCGCCGGGCCGCACCTCGCGCACCGACACCGTGCACGTGCCGCCACCGTGCATGAGCGCGTTGTCGACGAGCACGGCCACCGCCTCGCGCAGCCGCGAACCGGTGAGCGGCGCGCGCAGCGACTCGTCCCCGGTCAGGGTCAGGGTCCGGCCCGCCTCGGTGAACGGGTGGGTCCATTCGGCGACCACGCCGCGCAACTCGTCCATCACCGGCACCGGATCGCGATCGGCCGCGTCCTCGTCGCGGGAGGCGCGGACCAGGTCGTTGATCGCGTCGGTGAGCCGGTCGACCTGTGCCATCGCCTCCTCCGCCTCGTGCACCACTTCCGGGTCCGAGTGGGCCGACAGTTCGTCCAGGCGCAACCGCACGGCGGTCAGCCTGCTGCGCAGCTGGTGCGAGACGTCCGCGACCAGCGCGTGTTCGCGTTGCAGCCGCCCGGCGATCTCCACGGTCGCGGAGTCGAGCACGTCGGAGACGCGATCCAGTTCGGCGATGCCGTGCCTGCGCGGGTCCGGCCGGAAATCGCCCATCGCCAGCCGGGCGGCACGCGCCGCGACGTCCCGGAGCGGATCGGCCACCCGCCGGGCGGTGACCACCGCCACCGAGACCGCCGCGCCGAGCGAGGCGAGTACCGCCAGCGCGACCACCGCCACCGCCTGCCGCTGCATGGCGTGCATCGGGGCCGATGGCACCTCGAGGCGCAGCGAGCCCGACGTGCCCATCGACAGCGATTCGACCAGCGGATCGCGCACCTCCACCATGCCGATGTCGCGCCGGAGGGCATTGTCCTTCTGCGACGGATAGACGATGGTGAGCTTGCCGTGCTCGGGCACCAGCGGCGCCACCGAACGGACGTCCAGCTCGCCGAGCACCATGCCGTCGCGCTCCTGGGCGATGATCTCCGCCGCGATCCGGTCCAAGCGGTTCTGCAGGTCGTTGCGGGTGATGTCCTCCACCCACAACCACGCCGTGTAGATCAGCGGCACGCCGAGCACCACCGTGGTGAGGGTCAGCACGGTGAGCATGGAACGCAGGATGCGGCGGCGCACGTCAGTCCGTGTTCAGCCGGAATCCGACACCGCGGACGGTGACGATGCGCCGTTCGGCCATGGGACCCTCGTCGCCGATCTTGCGGCGCAGCCAGGACATGTGCATGTCCAAGGTCTTGGACCCGCGCAACTCCGCGTCGCCCCACACCTCACGCAGGATGGTCTCGCGCGGCACCACCTGGCCCGCCCGGTCGATGAGCACCTTGAGCAGTTCGTATTCCTTGTTCGCCAAACCGATTTCGACCCCGTTGACCAATACCCGCCGCGCGGCCGGCTCCAGGCGGATGCCGCCCACCTCGACCGTGTCGTCGCCGATTCCGCTGCGGCGCAGGAGGGCTCGCACCCGGGCGAGCAACTCGGCGAGCCGGAACGGTTTGCCGACGTAGTCGTCGGCGCCCGCGTCCAGGCCGACCACGAAATCCACCTCGTCGGTGCGGGCGGTGAGCATCAGCACCGCCAGATCGGCTCCCCGGGCGCGCACCTGGCGGCACACCTCCAGCCCGTCCATGCCCGGCAGGCCGAGGTCGAGGATGAGCAGGTCATGGCCGCCTTCCAGAGCCCGCTGCAGCACGGCGGGGCCGAAACTCTCGACGGTCACCGAGTAGCCCTCGCGGCCGAGCGCGCGCGACAGCGGGGCGGCGATGGCTTCGTCGTCCTCGGCCAGCAGTACAGCGGTCATACGCCCAGGTTACGGCTCAGCGGTAGCTGCGACGGTCGTCCCAGCGCTCGTCGCGCCCGTCGCGATGCCGTTCCACTTCGAAGACCTGGTGGTACAGCAGCGAATGCACCTGCTGAACCGCCGGGATGTCGTCGTACTCCAGCGGCTCCGAGGAAGACGACTCGATGATCAGGGTCCCGGTGCCCAGCAACCGGTCGAACAACCCGTGGCGGAATTGCACACTGGAGATGCGGCTCATCGGAATGTCGATGCCGCTGTGAGTGAGCACGCCCTGGCGCACCAGCACCCGCCGGTCGGTGACGATGAAATGCGTCGACTTCCAGGTGACAACCGGTGCGACACAACGCCATAGGACGATCGCCAGATACAGCACGAGTACCGCGACGAGCAGCGCCGACCCGGTGGTGCCCTGGGCCTTCTGCGAGATGAGCCCTCCGGTGAAACCGGCGAGTGCCGTGGCGACGATGAGCGTCACGATCGGCCAGAAGAGCATCTTCCAATGCGGATGGCGATGCAGCAGCAACCGTTCGTCGGGCGCCAGCACATCCTCCGGATAACCCATGTCAGGAACCCTACCGCGTGAAGATGCCCGAACGACTGACACCGCAGCGCGTCATCCTGCACAATCGGCAGCCTGCGTGTGACGATTCCGCGCAGTGGCTCTCCAGATCGCGCAATGCCCGGCTCACCATCATCGCCGATTCCGACCGTGGAGGAACGCGTGACCGAAGACCTGACACCGCTGCAAATCCTGACCGAACTCGAACCGGTCGCCGAAGAGAATCTTAATCGGCACCTGTCCATGGCGAAGGACTGGAATCCGCACGATTATGTTCCGTGGAGCCAGGGCCGCAATTTCGCCGCTCTGGGCGGCGTCGACTGGGAGCCGGAGCAATCGAAGCTCAGCGAGGTCGCCAGGATCGCCATGATCACCAACCTGCTCACCGAGGACAACCTGCCCTCCTACCACCGGGAGATCGCGCAGAACTTCTCCGAGGACGGCCCGTGGGGCGTGTGGGTGGACCGCTGGACCGCCGAGGAGAACCGCCACGGCATCGCCATGCGGGACTACCTGGTCGTCACCCGCGGCGTCGATCCGGTCGCCCTCGAGGAGGCTCGGATGATCCACATGAGCAATGGCGTCCAATCGCCGGAGAACTGGGGCGGATTCCTGACCAGCGTCGCTTACGTCACCTTCCAGGAATTGGCCACCCGAGTCTCGCACCGCAATACCGGAAAGGCGTGCAACGACGCCGTGGCCGATCGCATGCTGCAGCGCATCGCCGCCGACGAGAACCTGCACATGATCTTCTATCGCACGCTGTGCGGCGCGGCGCTGGACCTGGTGCCCGACCAGACGCTGCCCGCGATCACCAAGATAGTGACGAACTTCGTGATGCCCGGCGCCGGGATGCCCAATTTCCGCCGCTACGGCGTGCTGATGGCCAAGCACGGCATCTACGACCTGCGCCAGCACCTGGAGGAGGTCCTTCAGCCGGTGCTCAAGCAGTGGAACGTCTTCGACCGCGACGATCTCGGGCCGCGCGGCGAGCAGGCACGCGATGAACTCGGCCGGTTCCTGGACAAGCTGGACAAAGACGTGATCAAGTTCGAAGAACAGCGCGACCGCGCGCTCGCCCGTGATGCCGCGCGCGGCATCGCCCAGCACGCCTGACCGGCTCGGGGTGGCGGGCGCCGCGCTCGCCACCCCCGCGCTGTCCCGGCGCACCCACCCCGGTCCGTCCGGCGCTACCGCGCGGCATCGCCCAGCACGCTGAGCGGCACCGGCTCGGCGCGGGGAGTGCTGGCACCGCTCCCCCGCGCTGTCCCGGCGGACACACGCGAGGTCCGATCGGCGGCTCAGTACTGGGCGCGCAGGTGCGTGACGTCGCCCGCCGACACCGCTTGCCCCCCGATGAGCAGGCGTCCGTAGTCGTCGACGCCATCGGCGACGCCGGTGAGCGTCCGGCCGCCGGGCAACTCGGCGCGCACCTCGGTGCCGATCGTGGCGCACCGCTCGCGGTAGGCGGCGGACAGCTCGTCCGTGGCCCAGTTCGCGTCGCGCCACGCGGTGAAGCGGCGGGCGAACTCGGCCAGTAGTGATCGCGCGAGCACCGTGCGATCGGCCTGCCGCGCGCCCGCGATGGTCAGCGAGGTGGCATGCGGCACCGGCAACTCCGCTTCGGTGAGACTCACGTTGAGCCCGAGCCCGATCACGACGGCGGGCGCGCCACCGCCCGCGCTCGACGCGACCTCGGCCAGGATGCCCGCCACCTTGCGGCCGTCGATGAGCACGTCGTTGGGCCACTTCAGTTCCGCCGACACGCCCGCCGTGGCTCGCAACGCGTCGACCACGGCGACGCCGGTCAGCAGCGCCAGCCAGGCGAGCGAGGCCGGACCGATCCCGGGCAACCGCACCAGGACCGACATCGCCAGCTGCGCCCGTGGCGGGCTCACCCAGGTGCGCGCGTGCCTACCGCGCCCCTGCACCTGGGTCTCGGCCAGCAGAACCACGTGGTCGGCGCCCGGATCGGCCGCTTGCGCGATCAGATCCGCGTTGGTGGACCCGGTCGACTCGACCACGTCGATCCGCGAGAAGAACGACAGCTCGGGCGACTCGACGGCACTGCGCCGCAACTGCTCTGCATCCAACGGTGGCCTCTGCACACCGGCAGGCTACTCGCCGCCCTAGGCGCTACCCGGCAAGGTCGTACTCGGAGACGATCGGGTCACGCGCCGCCACATCCACGCTGTCGCCGCCCCCGCCCCTGTCGGCCCCGCCCCTGTCGGCCCCGGCGAGCTCGGCCCCGGCGGGCTCGGCCCCGCCCCTGTCGGCCCCGGCGGGCTCGGCCCAGTACTCGGGTTCGCCGTACTTCGGCTCCGGCTCCGTCGTTCGCGTCCACGCCGTGGCGGCGGCGTACCCGGCGAACGCTCTACCCCATTCCCACATGACGGGCTCCTCCCCTGAGCTCGAAAATCCGTCGCGCTCAAACTATCCGGCCACCGCCAGGGGGCGATACTCATTTTCCGCCTCCCGAACTGTGCTACCGACCAGGAAGTTTGCATCCGAAAGTTGATCTAGCTGCGGTTTTCTACTCGCGGGTAGCACCGTCTGGGTTAGAACGAAGCACTGGTACTGGTTACACTCCGAAGCCATGACGAGTGTCCAGCAGCAGCCCGCGTCTCCTTCTGCGGGCTCCCCCGATATCCACACCACCGCCGGGAAGCTGGCTGACCTGCGGAATCGGCTGGAAGAGGCCAAGCACCCGATGGGTGAGGCCGTAGTCGACAAGGTGCACGCCAAGGGCAAGATGACCGCCCGCGAGCGCATCCTGGCACTGCTGGACGAGGGCTCCTTCGTCGAGCTCGATGCCCTGGCCCGGCACCGCAGCGTGAACTTCGGCTTGGAGAACAACCGCCCGCTCGGCGACGGCGTGGTAACCGGTTACGGCACCATCGACGGCCGCGACGTGTGCATCTTCAGCCAGGACGTGACGGTGTTCGGCGGCAGCCTCGGCGAGGTCTACGGCGAGAAGATCGTCAAGGTGATGGACCTGGCCCTGAAGACCGGCCGTCCGCTGATCGGCATCAACGAGGGCGCGGGCGCGCGCATCCAGGAGGGCGTGGTCTCCCTCGGCCTCTACGGCGAGATCTTCCACCGCAACATCCAGGCCTCCGGCGTGATCCCGCAGATCTCGCTGATCATGGGCCCGGCCGCCGGTGGTCACGTGTACTCCCCCGCGCTGACCGACTTCGTCGTGATGGTCGACGGCACCAGCCAGATGTTCGTCACCGGCCCGGACGTCATCAAGACGGTCACCGGCGAAGACGTCACCATGGAGGATCTGGGCGGCGCGCACACCCACATGACCAAGTCCGGCGTGGCGCACTACGTCGCCTCCGGCGAGCAGGACGCCCTGGACTACGTCAAGGACCTGCTGTCCTACCTGCCGAGCAACAACCGCGCCGAGCCGCCGCGGTTCCCGGCCACCGACCCGATCCCCGGCGCGATCGAGGACTCGCTCACCGACGAGGACCTCGAGCTGGACACGATCATCCCGGACTCGCCGAACCAGCCCTACGACATGCACGAGGTCATCCGTCGCCTGCTCGACGACGACGAGTTCCTCGAGGTGCAGGCCGAGCGCGCCATGAACGTGATCGTGGGCTTCGGCCGGATCGACGGCCGCAGCGTCGGCATCGTGGCCAACCAGCCCACCCAGTTCGCGGGCTGCCTGGACATCGACGCCTCGGAGAAGGCCGCGCGCTTCGTGCGCACCTGCGACGCGTTCAACGTCCCGATCATCACCCTGGTCGACGTGCCCGGCTTCCTGCCCGGCACCGGGCAGGAGTACAACGGCATCATCCGGCGCGGCGCGAAGCTGCTCTACGCCTACGGCGAGGCCACTGTGGGCAAAATCACGATCATCACCCGCAAGGCCTACGGCGGCGCCTACGACGTCATGGGTTCCAAGCACATGGGCGCCGATGTGAACCTCGCCTGGCCCACCGCGCAGATCGCCGTCATGGGCGCGTCCGGCGCGGTCGGGTTCGTCTACCGCAAGCAGTTGCAGCAGGCCGCCAAAGACGGTCAAGACGTCGATGCGCTGCGGCTCGAGCTCCAGAACGAGTACGAGGACACGCTCGTGAACCCGTACGTCGCCGCCGAGCGCGGCTACGTGGACGCGGTGATTCCGCCCTCGCACACGCGCGGCCAGATCGTGTCCGCCCTGCGACTGCTCGAGCGCAAGATGGTGACCCTGCCGCCGAAGAAACACGGCAACATCCCGCTGTGATCGAGCGATAACCTCGATAGGCCGCGCACAACGGGTGGCATCGGACTCGGCACCACTTACTCTGGCGTGTACCGCCTTGTTGCAAAGACACAACAAGTGAATCCGAGGATGATCGCTTCATCCATAGCTTGTCGGAAAACGGGAACAGCCCGATCAGTTGACCTGATCGAGGCGAAGAGAGGACCTGGCACTGTGACGACCGTGGCAGAAGAAGATGTGTTGAGCGCCGTCGAACTGGATCTCACAGTCGACCCGATCGCCGACGAGGGCGGTGCGTCCGCCTCGAACGCGGCGGCGCAATCCGCCGAGGCCACCGCTGAGCCGTTCTTCCGTGTCGTGAAGGGCTCGCCCACCGACGAGGAACTCGCCGCGCTGGTGTGCGTGCTGTCCGCGGCCGCCAACAGCGCCGCGCCGGCCGGTCCGGCCGGCCCGCCCGACATGTGGGGCCGGCCCACCCTGATGCACCGCGGCGCGTCGCCGTTCTCCCCGTACGCCTTCCCACAGCTGTCCCACCTGCGCGGGTGACGCGGCTGATCCTGGCTTCCGCGTCCCCGGCCCGCCGGGAGGTTCTCCGCTCGGCGGGCATCGACCCGATCGTCCGGGTCTCCGCGGTGGACGAGGACGCGGTCGCCGCCGCCCTCCCCGAGGGCACACCACCGCAGGCGGTCGTGGTGGAGCTGGCGCGGGCCAAAGCGGCCGCCGTGGCCGCCGCCGTCCCTGAGTTCGCCGCCGATTGCGTTGTGGTGGCCTGCGATTCGATGCTGCTCGTCGACGGCGAGCTGCAGGGCAAGCCGCACACACCGGAGGTCGCCCGCGCCCGGTGGGGCGACATGGCCGGCCGTAGCGCGGATCTCGTCACCGGACATTGCGTGCTGCGGATGCGCGACGGCCGGATCACCGCAGAGGCGGTCGACTGCAGCAGCACCACCGTGCATTTCGCCAAGCCGGAACCCGACGAGCTGGACGCCTACATCGCGACCGGTGAGCCGCTCCAGGTGGCGGGCGCGTTCACCCTCGACGGGCTCGGCGGTTGGTTCGTCGACCGCATTGATGGCGATCCGTCCAGCGTCATCGGTATCGGATTACCACTGCTGCGCCGACTGCTTGGCGACGTTGGGATCGGCGTTACGCAGCTGTGGGGCCACACGGCCTGACGGCGCGGTCAGCGTCTCGGCGTCGGCGCCCGCGGGCACCGTCGCGGTTCCGGCGGCCGCGTCGCGCTGTGCGGCGATGAGCTCCAGACGGGCCACGCACAACTCCGGCTCGACGAACGGATGCATCCGCACGTCGATCGCGCCACGCGCGCCGCCCCGGTCGAGCACCTCCTCGATCAGACCCAGGTGCACGCCGCACACCACCTCGGAGTGGGTCCGCGCGAGCTCGCGCAGCGGACACGCCGTCAACCGGATCAGCACCTTTCCCTCGGTCTCCGAGGACGGGTCCCGCTCGGGCGCGAAGCCCAGTTCCGACATCAGCGTGATGGTGAGATCCTTGGCGTCCTCCAGCGACTCGACCCGATGATCACCGACGTCGAGCCGGGAACCCCAGGCGTGACCCGCCGCGATCGCGGCTTCGGATCTGCGCCGTGGATCGGGGCCGAGCTGATCGGCGAGCACCTGCGCCAGATCCTGGTAGCCGACCGATCGCTGCACCGCGCTGTATCCGATGCGCGGACGGCCGCGGCCGCGTGGCGGCTGCTGGAACTGCCGCACGAGCGATTCCCGGGTGAGCACGTCCAGATGAAAACGAACCGTGGTGACGTGCTGTCCGGTGATTCTGGCCAGTTCCTGGGCGTCGAGAGGCTCGCTGGCGCCACGTAGGATCGCGAGCAGTCGCCGCCGCGGCCAAGAATCGGACATAGCTCACCCCTCCTCCCGGGAGACTTTATCGGATGTAGGTGCCCTTTATTCGGCCCTCATCCGATTTGTGATCTGAAACGACAGTCACTATCGCCTCACACCTACGATCGCTGTGAGACCCCGAATCGCTGCCACCACCGTCCACCCATGCGTGAAGGACCCAAACACCGTGCCCGTCGCCCCGGACCCTCATCCCTCGCTCGGTTCCTACGCACACCCTCACCGACTAGTAACCACGGAGTGGCTGTCGGCAAACATAGGCGCGCGGGGACTCAAGATCATCGAGGCCAACGAGGACACGCTGCTCTACGACATCGGGCACGTTCCGGGCGCCACCAAACTGGATTGGCGAAGCGATCTGAACGATCCGGTCACGCGCGACTATATCGACGGAAACCGGTTCACCGAACTGATGCGCGCCAAAGGGTTGGAACGTGATGACACTGTCGTGATCTACGGGGATCGGGGCAACGCGCAGGCGGCGCACGCGGCGTGGGTGTTCACGCTGTTCGGGCACGAGGACGTACGCCTGCTCGACGGCGGGCGCGCGGCGTGGATCTCCGAAGGCCGCGACACGACGTTCGACCCGGACTACCCCGTGCGCAGCGACTACCCCGCCGTGCGCCGTGACGACAGCACCTTCCGCGCTTTCCGGGAAGACGTGCTCGCCCATCTCGGTAAGCCGGTGATCGATGTGCGCTCGGCCGAGGAGTACGCGGGTGCGCGCACCGGGACTCCGGCCGATCCGGAGGACGCCGCGCTGCGCGGCGGCCACATCCCCAGCGCGGCGAACATCCCGTGGGCCGAGTCGCTCACCGCCGACGGGCGATTCCGCCCGCGCGCCGAACTCGACGCGGTCTACCGCGGGTTGACCGGCGCGGACGCCGTGATGGTCTACAGTCGAGTCGGCGTGCGATCCAGCCACAGCTGGTTCGTCCTGACCTACCTGCTCGGACGCCACGGCGTGCGCAACTACGACGGTTCCTGGACCGAGTGGGGCAACTCGGTGCGAATGCCGATCGCCAAGGGGGATGAACCCGGCGAGATTCCGGCGCGCGGCGGTGGGCGGCGCACCAGGAGCAGGTAGGGCAGGGGGCGGTCCCAAACCCCGGCCGCGTACGTTGTGATCTGCGACCTACTGTTCAGTAGGTCTAGCCGAGTTCGGCGTCTGTTGGCAGACTGCCTACACTCGCCCGAGACGTAAGTTTGTCGAGTACGGGAGCGGAGCCTGCGCAGCGACCACCCCCCGGCGAAGCGACCTAGAGAATGCACACAGGAGGCTCAGTGCCCAGCCATGCCAGCGCGCGGATCACGAAGGTACTCGTAGCTAACCGAGGCGAGATCGCCGTGCGCGTGATCCGGGCGGCCAAGGATGCCGGTATCGGCAGCGTCGCGGTGTACGCCGAGCCGGACGCCGATGCCCCGTTCGTCAAGCTCGCCGACGAGGCGTTCGCCCTCGGCGGGCAGACCTCGGCCGAGTCGTACCTCGTGTTCGACAAGATCCTCGACGCCGCCGCCAAGTCCGGCGCCGACGCCATCCATCCCGGCTACGGCTTCCTGTCGGAGAACGCCGACTTCGCCCAGGCCGTCATCGACGCCGGGCTGATCTGGATCGGCCCCTCGCCGCAGTCCATCCGCGACCTGGGCGACAAGGTCACCGCACGGCACATCGCCGAGCGCGCGAAGGCGCCGATGGCCGCGGGCACCAAGGACCCGGTCAAGAACGCGAACGAGGTCGTCGAGTTCGCCGAGAAGTACGGCGTACCGGTCGCCATCAAGGCCGCGTTCGGCGGTGGTGGCCGCGGCATGAAGGTCGCGCACTCCATCGAGGAGATCCCGGAGCTGTACGACTCGGCGGTGCGTGAGGCGGTCGCCGCCTTCGGTCGCGGCGAGTGCTTCGTCGAGCAGTACCTGGACAAGGCCCGCCATGTCGAGGCGCAGGTCATCGCCGACAAGCACGGCAACGTCATCGTCGCGGGCACCCGCGACTGCTCGTTGCAGCGGCGCTTCCAAAAGCTCGTCGAGGAGGCCCCGGCGCCGTTCCTGTCCGACGAGGTGCGCGCGAAGATCCACGCCTCCGCCAAGGCCATCTGCAAGGAAGCCGGCTACTACGGTGCGGGCACCGTCGAGTACCTGGTGCAGGGCGAGACGGTCTCCTTCCTCGAGGTGAACACCCGCCTGCAGGTCGAGCACCCCGTCACCGAGGAGACCGCGGGCATCGACCTGGTGCGCCAGCAGTTCCGCATCGCCAACGGCGAGAAGCTGGAGATCACCGAGGACCCGACCCCGCGCGGCCACGCCTTCGAGTTCCGCATCAACGGCGAGGACGCCGGGCGCGGCTTCCTGCCCGCCCCCGGCCCGGTCACCGTGTACAAGGAGCCGTCCGGCCCCGGTGTGCGCGTGGACTCCGGCGTGGTGGCCGGCAGCGTGATCGGCGGACAGTTCGACTCGATGCTGGCGAAGCTGATCGTCACCGGCGAGAACCGCACCCAGGCGCTGGAGCGGGCGCGGCGCGCGCTGGCCGAGTTCGAGGTCAACGGCCTGGCCACGGTCATCCCGTTCCACCGGGCGATCGTCGAGGACCCGGCGTTCATCGGTGACGGCGAGAAGTTCGACGTCTACACCAAGTGGATCGAAACCGAGTGGGTCAACACCGTCGAGCCGTACGCCGGTGCGGGCGCCCCGGCCGACGAGGACGAGGACCTGCCGCGGCAGAAGGTCGTCGTCGAGGTCGGCGGCCGCCGGGTCGAGGTCTCGCTGCCCGGTAACTTCACCGTCGGCGCCGGCGCGGCCGGTGCGGCGGGCAACGGCGCCGGTGTGATCCGCAAGAAGCCCAAGCCGCGCAAGCGTGGCGGCGCGGGCGGCGGCGCGGCCTCCGGTGACGCGGTCACCGCTCCGATGCAGGGCACCGTCGTCAAGGTCGCCGTCGAAGAGGGCCAGTCGGTCGAGGCGGGCGATCTGATCGTGGTGCTCGAGGCCATGAAGATGGAGAACCCGGTCAACGCCCACAAGGCGGGCGTGGTGACCGGCCTGTCCGTCGAGGCCGGCGCGGCGATCACGCAGGGCACGGTTCTGGCAGAGATCAAGTAGTACACGGCACAGACCGTCGCGAAGCGGGCACCGGACCGAGGTCCGTGCCCGCTTCGCTGTTCACGCGGTGGTTCTCCCGCCGTCACGCGAGCTGCCTCCGCTGGACCCGATCCGCACACCACCGTGTCGTATCGTGATCCGGTGACCAGCTCGACAAGCCTCTCCCCCGTCGCGGAGGTGATCCGGGCGCGCCGTACCACCGCGAGCCGCGCCGACGGTCACCGTTTGGCGCTGGTGGTGGAAGGCGGTGGCAGCCGGGGCGTGTATTCCAGCGGCATGGTGTCCGCACTGGAGGAGCTGGGGCTGGCCGGGGTGTTCGACGCGGTGTACGGCACGTCGGCGGGCGCCATCAACGGCGCTTGGCTGCTGTGCGGGCGCGCGATCCCCGGCATGCGTTCCTGGACCGATCCGACGATCATGCGCCGGGCCGTGGACCCGGCCCGGCTCCTGCGCGGACGTCCGGCGTTCGATCTGCGCTATCTCGTGCACCAGGTGTACGACGGCATCGAGCCGATGGATTTCGAGGCGATCCTGGCGAACTCCACGACGTTCCATCCGATCGCCACCGATATCCGCACCGGGCAGGCGGTGGATCTGCATCCGCACATCACCGACAAGCGCACGCTCATGCGCGCGCTGCGCGCGTCGGCGGGCCTGCCCATCCTGGCCGGGCCACCGGTCGCGCTGGGTGGGTCCGCGTACTTCGACGGCGGTCTCGCCGAGACGGTGCCGATCCGCACCGCGATCCGCGCGGGCGCGACCCATGCGCTGGTCCTGCGCACCCGGCGGGTGGACGAACGGCGTCCACCGGCTTCACGTCTGCACCAGATCGTCGGCGGCGGCTACCTGCGGGCCGTGGCCCCTGGCGCGTACCGGGCGTGGCTGGAACGGCCGGGGCAGCAGGACATCGAGGACCGGACGCTGGCCGGACTGGGCGGATCGGTCCTGCAGATCCACCCGCCACCCGGCGCTCCCGACATCGGCGGCGCCTCCCGCGACACCACCCTGCTCGCCGAGGCCCTGCGGATCGGCCGCCGAGCGGTCCTCACCGCCCTCTCCGCGGTCGTCCCAGCCGCCTGACCGAAGGTTCGCCGCGCATCCGCTACCGAAGCGGCGCGGCTGCGCGAAGGCCCTCACCCGAGGTGTACTCGGACGCCGTCGGACAAGACGAAGTCGTGGAGTTCAAGATGGTCGGGAGTGGCGGTCGGGGGAAGGTCGAAGACGAGCTGGGTCGTGGCGGACCGTCCGGGCCGCAGCTCGAAGGAGTAGCCGAGACGCTGCTGGGCGTTCTGCCACATGGTGGCGGTGGCGTTGTGGTCGAACGGGGTGTTCTGCTCGTCCACCAGGCGTTGGCCCAGCGGCAGGAACCACTTGGTCTCGTCGGAGATGTTGCGGACCTCCAGCGTGACGATCAGGAACGAGCCCGCGCTCGTCTGCAATCCGATCCGGGACACCCCCGCGTCGACGTTCGTGACGACGAACTCGAATTTCCCGTCGCGCACGGGACTGCCGACCGGCGCTACCTCGGGCGAATGCTCGTCTCGACCCGGCCCCGGGTGCTCCACCGCCACCGCCGAGGGCGGCAAGGTGGGCGCGGGCGCGCCGGAATCGCCGGTCCTGGTTCCCGCCGCGATCAAGGCGAGGCAGCCCGCCGCGAACGCGAACGGCGCGAGGAAGACGACGACCAGCGCGCCGATCATCTTCGACAGGAGACCGCGGCGGCGTCTCGGCCGCCGACGCGGGACCGGCACACCGGGACGCCGCTGTGCCACCGGCGCGGAGCCAGGACGCTGGAGAGCCGGAAAGACTTTTCGTGCCTGCGCGTACGGCGGGGCGGCTGGACCCGGCCTCGGGGAGATCACGCGCGCCGGTAGAGCGAGCAACCGTTGCGGCCAACTGGCGTGCCCACGCCCGGCAGTGGCATACGACCCATTCTGGTACCACCGACGGGAAGCCGGATACGGCTGTCTCGCAACCGGATAGCCAGCGGGCGCGGGCGGCTGCGGTCGGGCGTATCCGGAGGCAGAGGGGCTCTGGTACGGAATAGGCTGTCCGGCCGACGGTTCCGGTCGCCGCGTGGCCATCGGCCAGTCCTGCTTGGTCGCCACGAGGGTCGGTGCCGGACCGGGAACCGGCAGTATCTTGGTCGGGGCATGAGTCCGCCGTGATCCCGGCTGCGCGCCGGGAAGTGCTTGCGAGGCATCGTCCGCCGCGGGCGCTTTCGAGTCCGATGTCCGCGAGTGTTGATCCGCCGCAGCGGTGTTCGACGGACGGCTGTTTTCGGATCGGTGCGCGTTCGGCGCTTCGGGTGGCCCGTTGGCCGGTGAATCCACACCGGTCATCGGCTTCGTCGACGGCCGGCCCGGCATCGACGGCGGCGGAACGGCCCGCGTGTCCGGAGCGGGAATGCCGATCGCGGCATGCGCGGCCACCGCGAATGCGCCCGCGCTGGCGAATCTCTCGTCCGGGTCCTTGGCCAGACCACGGGCGATCACGGCGTCGAGCGCGGCGGGAACCCCGGCGCACACCGAACCGGCCCGAGGCGGCGTCGCCATCAGGTGGGCGTGCATCTGCTGCGCGGGGTCGGTGTCGCCGTAGAGCCGGGCGCCGGTGAGGCATTCGTAGAGCACGCAGGCCAGGGAGTAGACGTCGGCGCGCCCGTCCACCGTTCCGGTGAACCGTTCCGGCGCCATGTACGCGAGGGTGCCGATCGCCATGCCGGTGGTGGTCACCGCGGTCCGGCCGAGCCCGTGCGCGATGCCGAAGTCGATCAGGTAGGTGAAGCCGCTCGGGTGGACGACGATATTCGACGGTTTGACATCGCGATGCACCAGCCCGGCCCGGTGCGCGACATCGAGCGCGGCGGCGACGTGCGCGATGACGCCCACCGCCACGGCGGGCGGCATCGGCCCCTCGGCCGCGAGCTTGCTCGCCAGGTCGGAGCCCTCAACGAACTGCATGTCGATGTAGAGCCTGCCGTCGATCTCGCCGAAACGGTGGATGCGCGGGACGTGCGGGTCGCGTAGCCGCGCAACCGCTTCGGCTTCACGCTCGAAGCGCTTGCGATATCCCTCCGCGGCCGCGAGTTCGGCGGGCAGGAGTTTCAACGCCACCCGACGCTCCGCCACCGTGTCGTACGCCAGCCAGACCTGACCCATGCCGCCCTTGCCGAGCAATCGCTCCAGCCGGTAACCCCCGAATCGCACCTCCCCCATCGCGAACCTCCAGTCACCGTCGACGTCCGGCCGGCCCGGCCTCCACCCGCGGCGCGTGACCTCGGAAAACGCCGGATCATCGCGCGAACGCCGAAGCACAAGCCGTATTCGGAGCGTAACCGCACCCCGCGTCACGCACCACTGTGTGCTGGCCGACAGTCCGGCGAAAGCCCCGCTACCTGCCGGGTTTGGGCTTGTCCTTGCCGTTGCCCTGGTTCGCATGGCCGGGCTTGGCCCGGTCGCGCTTGTCACCGTCCCCGCCGGGCTGCGCGGATGCGTCGTCGACGTTTTCCACGGTGGCGCCGCCGGGAACCGGAAGCCAGCTCGCCCGGCCCGCCGCCGAAGTGCAGCTCAGCACGAGGCCGTCCACGATGACGCTGTCCACATCGGCCACCGGGTCGCACGGCTGCCCCGCGCCGGGCCGCACCAGGATGGGCGCGGAGATCGGCACCGGCGCCCGTGTGGCCGGGACGTGCGACGGCGATGCCGGCTGTAACGCGTGCTGCTCGGAGGGCGGCACCGGCGCGGCGGACGGGCCCGCGTCGGCCACTTCGGGCCGTCCGAGCCACAGCGCCCCGGCGACCGCCACGACGAGCGCCCCCAGAGCCGCCAGGGCGAGGCGCGGCCCGATAACCGGGCGCGCCTCGGACGTGACGGCGGGTCGGACCGTCCCACGCGGCGGCGGCAGCACGAAGGTCGGCGCCGAAGGCGTGAGCTCCACCGTGGTGGCGTCCCGGCCCGTCACGGCCGCGTACCCGGCCGACGCGAGTTCCCCCGCGCTCGAGAAACGCAGGCCGGGGTCCTTCGCCATGCCGCGTGTGATCACCGCGTCCAGCTCCGGCGGCACGGCCGGGTTCAGCGCGGAGGCAAGCGGCGGGGTCTGCATCAGGTGGGCGCGCAACAGCCGGGGTGGCTCGCCGTCGTCGAACGGCCTCCGGCCGGTGACGCACTCGTAGAGCACGCAGGCCAGCGAATACTGATCGGACCGGGCGACCGCCGCACCGTCGAACCGCTCCGGCGCCATGTAGGCCAGCGTGCCGACCACGTTGCCGGTGGCGGTGATCGCGGGCTGGTCGCTGCGCTGCGCGGTGCCGAAGTCGATCAGGTAGACCGCGCCCTCGGGCGTCACCATGATGTTGGATGGCTTCACGTCCCGGTGCACCAGGCCCGCGCGGTGCGCGGTGTCGAGCGCGACGGCCGTCTGCGCCACGATGTCGATCGCCCGCTCGAGTTCCAGCCGCCCCTCGCGCCGCAGCAGCGCGGCCACGTCACAGCCTTCGATGAACTCCATATGATGTAGAGACGGCCGCCGAGCTCACCGAAGGAATGGATCGGCACCAAGTGCGGCCCGCGCACCTGGGACGCGAGCCGAGCCTCCCTGGTGAATCGCTGCCGGAATTTCGTATCCGCCGCGTAGGCGGCGGCAAGTACCTTCAATGCGACGGCACGGTCGGCGGTGGTGTCGTACGCGAGCCAGACCTCGCCCATGCCGCCGCTACCTAGCAACCGATCGAGGCGGTAGTGGCCGAACCATAGCTCGCCCATGTCGACAGAACCTCCCGCTAGCCTCTTCCTTATGACCGAGCTACCCGAAATCCGCGGCGGCACCCAGAAAGGCGTGAGATTCGCGTCGCGGCCATCCGATCATGTCGCAGCGGGGCCGCTCGGCGTCGCGAAATCGAACGGAGCGTTGCCGGGTGCGCTGATCGCGGCGGGCGGAAGGGGCGGACGCTGATGGAGCCGATCGAGATCAACGCGGGCGCTTGGTATCTGCGCGCCCTGCGCGCCGACGACCGCATTGATGACCGTCCCGCCCTGGCGGCGGGCGGGATCACCGAGCCGGACTACGTGGACCGGCGCAATGCGGGGTGGGCGGAGGAGACGTATTTCTCCTGGGCGGTCTGCGAACCGACCACCGCCGAGCTGGTGGCCGAGATCGGGGTGGCGCCGGGAGGCGACGGCACCGCGACCGTGACCGGATGGGCTCGTCCCGGCTACGAGACCGCCCTCGACTCCGGCCTGACATCCGTCCGCCGTTTCGTCGAGGGCGGTCTGGGTCTGCGTCCGATCAGCGCATGACGCCGGTGTGCCCGGTGGAGTAGCGTCCTGGCTGCGGCCAGATGGTGAGCCCGTGCGGCCCCTTGCCGACGGGGATGCGGGCCAGCAGTTCCCAATTGACGATATGATGGCGTACACCTCGCCGTGGTGGCGGCCGGAGGCCCAGAAGACGCGTCCGTCGGCGGAGATGTTGCCCATGTCGGGACTGCCGCCCCCGGGCACGAACCACTTGTGCACCAGCCCGTTCGCCGCGAAATCCCACACCGAGACGCTGCCTTCGTGCCGGTTGGTGATGAGCATCTGAGCGGAGTCGCGGGTGACGTAGAGCCCGTGCGCTCCCTTGCCGGTCGGCACGAATCCGGTGTTCTCGAAGGTGTGCGCGTCGAACAGGTAGACGCCGTCGGCGGCCATGTCGGCCACGAAGAAGGTGTGCCCGTCCGGCGAGAGCTTCACATCCTGCGGCTTGCCGGAGCGGCCCCCCGGCAGGTCGATGACCTTGACGATGGTGCGCTGGGCCACGTCGAAGGCCAGCATCCGGCCGATGAACTCACACGACGCCAGGGCGAAGCGGCCGTCGGCGGTGAAATCCATGTGGTCGACGCCCGCGCAGTCGGGCACCGCCAAGGCGTGCATCTTCTCCCAGGTTCGCGGGTCGTAGAAGTCCAGCGACTTGTCCGCCTCGGCGACGACGAGCGCGTACTTGCCGTCCGGCGTGTAGTACATGTTGTACGGATCGCGGACGGGGAAAGGCTCGCCCGGCCGACCCGTGCGCGGGTCGATCGGCAACAGGCTGCCCCCGCCCAACGGCAGGTCGTTGGTGACATAGAGCGTCTGCATGTCATAGGACGGGACGACGTGCTGCGGTTCCGAGCCACCGGCGGGGAAGGTGTCGATCACCCGGAAGGTGTCCGGATCGATCACCGAGACCGTGTTCGACTGGCTGTCGGGCACGTAGACCAGCGGACGGTGGTCGGCCACGGTGGGACTGAGCTCTCGGTTGGCCGCGTAGACGTCGGTCGGCGAGAGCGGCGGCGGCATCCCCGGCAGGAGGTTGGTCATGTGCGGCGGGAACGCGGGGGTGGTGGGGGCCGCTACGGTGGTCGTGGCGGCCCGGCCTTCCTCGGTGCCCACCGTGCCCGCGTCACTGGCGGCACAGCCCGCTATCGCCGACAGCACGACGAGCGGAATGACGAGGTGGGGCGCGCAGCATCGGTAGGTGCGCCGCCGGTTCACGCGCCGCACCTGCTCGGGGAGTGGTGATGACGATGGGCCATGGCTGCGAAGCCTAGGAGGTGAATACGGGATTCCGGCGCACCCCGCGCCGAGGACACCGGAATGCCCGGATCGTCGCTTTCGCGACTATTCGAGGCTGGTCAGGACCCGATCCAGCGCGTTGACAGCCTCGTCCAACTCGGCGCCGGTGACCGTGAGCGGGGGCCGGAAGCGGATGCCGCGCTCACCGGTGCCGAGGATCAGCACGCGCTCCCGCTCGCGCAGCGCGGTGAGCACCTCGTCCCGCAGCCGGGCCGAGGACAGCGTGACAGCGCACATCAGTCCGCGACCGCGCGGCTCGCTGACATCGACGTGCCGGGCGGCGAGCGCGCCCAGCCGTTCGAGCAGGTGCGCACCCAGCGGCCGGGACCGCTCGATCAGCTCGTCCCGCTCGAGCACCTCCAGGATGCGCCTGCTGCGCACCATGTCGGCGAGGTTGCCGCCCCAGGTGGAGTTGAGCCGGGAGCTGACGGTGAACACGTTGTCGGGCACCTCGTCCACGCGCCCGCCCGCCATGACACCGCATACCTGGGTGCGCTTACCGAAAGCGACGACATCCGGCGTCAAGCTGAGTTGCTGGTAGGCCCAGGGGGTTCCGGTCATGCCGACGCCGGTCTGCACCTCGTCCAGCACGAACAGCGCGTTGTTCTCGTGACACAGCCGCTGCACGGCTTGCAGGAACTGCGGGCGCAGATGCCGGTCGCCGCCCTCGCCCTGGATCGGCTCGGCGATGAAACATGCTATGTCGTAGGGGTTTTCCTCGAAGGCTCGCCGCGCCTGGGTGAGCGCGCATGCCTCCGCCTCTTCGACGTCGAACGCGTCGGTGAGATAAGGGGACTTGATGCGGGGCCAGTCGAACTTAGGGAAGCGCGCGGTCTTCACCGGATCGGTGTTGGTGAGCGACATGGTGTAACCGGTGCGGCCGTGGAACGCACCGGTCAGGTGCAGCACCTTGGTGCCGAGTTCCGGTGCGCGGCCGTGGGATTCGTTGTGCCTGCTCTTCCAGTCGAACGCGATCTTGAGGGCGTTCTCCACGGCGAGGCCGCCGCCGTCGATGAAGAACAGGTGCGGTAAGCGCGGATCGCCGAGCACCCGCACGAACGTCTCGACGAAGCGGGCCATCTCCACGGTGTAGATGTCGGAGTTGCTCGGCTTGTTCAGTGCCGCGGTGGTGAGTTCGGCGCGGAACTGCGCGTCGTCGGCGAGGGCGGGATGGTTCATGCCCAGCGCGTTGGAGGCGAAGAAGCCGAACATGTCGAGGTAGGGGCTGCCGTCACGTTCGTCGACGAGGCGGCAGCCGCGGGACTGCGTGAGGTCGAGTACCAAGTCGAAGCCGTCGGCCAGGATGCTCGCCGACAAGATCTCATGGACCCGGGCGGCGGGGGTGACCGCCGGGCGGGTGCGTTCCAGTTCGATGGTCACGCCCTGAGGGTACGTAAAATTTTACGGAACCTCTACAACGAAACGAATTAATTACGAGCAAACGCTACCTGTCATAGAATGTCTGCAAGATGATGGTGCTCCGGGTGCGCACGTTGGCGGTGGCTCTGATCTCTTGGAGCAACTGTTCGAGGTGCCTCGGGGACGCCACTCGCACGAGCAGGACGTAGCTCTCCTCGCCCGCCACCGAGTGGCACGCCTCGATGCCGGGGATGTGCTGCAGCACCGCGGGCGCGTCATCGGGTTGCGACGGGTCGAGAGGAGTGATCGCGACGAATGCCGACAGCAGTTGACCGAGCGCTTCGGGATCGACGTGCGCGGTGTACCCGCGGATCACACCGCGCGCCTCTAGTCGGCGGACCCGTGACTGCACCGCGGACACCGACAGACTCGCCTTCTCGGCCAGGTTCGACAGAGTGGCCCGTCCATCGGCCATCAGTTCACGAATCAGCAGGCGATCGATGTCGTCGAGTACGGGTCTTGCCGGTGTATCCGCCATCAGCGAAGGCTAACTCAGGCGGCGCGCCTCGTGTCCGAAACCTCATCCCCACCCTCCCGCTATGTGGGACACATACGCCGCGACGCGGCCGAAAGGTATGGCGGAACAACAGATGACCGATGTACTCGACGACCGGACCACCCGGCAACTGGCCGCCCGCGCGGAGGCGGTGCTGCGCGAATTGGGCGCTCGAACACCGGAACCCGGCGACCTGCCCGCGCGCACGCCGATCACCGGCGGGCAGCTGATGACCCTGCGGTCCAGCTCGCCCGGCGAGGTCGACGCCGCGATCGGACGGGCCGCCACCGCCTTCCAGGCCTGGCGTGGCGTACCCGCGCCCGTCCGGGCGGGGGTCGTGCGCAGGCTGGGGCAGCTGCTCACCACCCACAAGAGCGACCTGGCCGAACTGGTGACGCTGGAGGCGGGCAAGATCCCGGCCGAGGCGGCGGGCGAGGTGCAGGAGATGATCGACATCTGCGAGTTCGCCGTCGGCCTTTCCCGGCAGCTGTACGGCTACACCATGCCCTCGGAACGTCCGGGCCACCGGTTGATGGAGACCTGGCATCCGCTCGGGGTGGTCGGGGTGATCTCGGCGTTCAACTTCCCGGTCGCCGTCTGGGCGTGGAATACCGCGATCGCGCTGGTCTGCGGCGACACCGTGGTGTGGAAGCCCTCGGAGACGACGCCGCTGACGGCGCTGGCCTGTCACGCGCTGCTGCGGCGCGCGGCCGGCGAGGTGGGCACCGATCCCGAAGTGCATCAACTGGTGCAGGGCGCAGGCGAGGTCGGGTCCCGGCTGGTCGACGACGAACGCGTGGCGCTGGTCAGCGCGACCGGCTCGGTGCGGATGGGGCGGCTGGTGGCGCCGCGGGTGGCCGAGCGGCTCGGACGCTGCCTGCTGGAACTGGGCGGCAACAACGCCGCGATCGTCACCGCGTCCGCCGACCTCGACCTCGCGGCGCGGGCCATCGTGTTCGCGGCGGCGGGCACCGCAGGGCAGCGGTGCACCACGCTGCGGCGGCTGATCGTGCACGACGCCGTGGCCGGGCCGCTGATGGACCGGCTGGAGCGGGCGTACCGGCAACTGCCCGTCGGCAATCCGCTCGACGACGGGGTGCTGGTGGGGCCGCTGATCGACGGGAAGTCCCACACCGCCATGCGCGCCGCGCTGGACAAGGCGGTGACCGACGGCGGCGACCTGGTCTGCGGCGGCGAGCGAGTCGACGGGTTCGGCGACGACGCCTACTACGTACGCCCCGCCATCGTGCGCATGCCCGCTCAGACCGCGGTGGTCCGGGAGGAGACCTTCGCGCCGATCCTCTACGTGCTCACCTACGACGACTTCGATCGCGCGATCGCCCTGCACAACGAAGTGCCGCAGGGCCTGTCGTCTTCGATCTTCACCACCGACCAGCGCGAAGCCGAACGCTTCCTGGCCGCCGACGGATCCGACTGCGGGATCGCCAACGTCAACATCGGCACCTCCGGCGCCGAGATCGGCGGCGCCTTCGGTGGTGAGAAGCAGACCGGCGGCGGACGCGAATCCGGCTCGGATTCCTGGAAGGCCTACATGCGCCGAGCCACCAACACCGTCAACTATTCCACCGAACTGCCCCTCGCCCAGGGCATCGAATTCGGCTGAGCCACCCCGCCCCACCAGCGCGATTCGGTGATTCACCACCACCATGTGTAGTGTTGTTCCTGCGACGCGGGGTGGAGCAGCTCGGTAGCTCGCTGGGCTCATAACCCAGAGGCCGCAGGTTCAAATCCTGTCCCCGCTACGAAGGCTCAGGCCGGAGAGATCACAGTCTCTCCGGCCTGAGCCATTCAGTGCCCGGTCGTCCTTCTTCGCGGAGAGCCGGAGGCACGTGCCGAACGATTGCCGTGGCAAGCGCCGTTCCCGGAGAAACGGGCTCACTGCTGGTTGATGCGGTCCAGGTAGTCCTTTCGTTGCGCCGGGTCGTATCCGCCGTACTCGGTGCCGCCGACTAAGCGTTTGAGCCACCACAGGATCGGCGTCGAAGTGAGTCCCCAGGCCCATCGGCGCGAGCCAGCGCGGTACGGTCACCTCTCCCCGGCCGTGCGCGGCGCTGTCGGCGACAGCCGTGGCGACCTGTCGCGGCGTCAACGTAAGTTGCAGCCGCGATCGCACCCCCGAGGTGAGTGGATGGCCCTCGAACGCAGCGCCACCGAACTGGCCGGCGCGCGACTGTCCGGAACCACTACCGAGCCGCCCGCTCGATCGTCGGCGGTCACCGCCGGCACATGCGACGAAGTCTCGCCCTGCGGCCGGCTCCCGCACGCCAGCGGTACGGTAGCCAGGAGATGGCTGAAGTCTTTCCGTTGCCGCCGTGATGCCTCGGGTCCGGCACGCACGAAGGAGATAGCTGTGCAGCGCAGAGCGATGCTCAAGGGATGTGCCGCGGCGGTCGCCGTACCGATGCTGGCCGCCGCATGCGGTGGGCTGGACGGCAACGCCAAGGCCGAGTTGTCCTTCGACCCCGACGCGTTCACGGAGGAGACGAAGACCGTCGCCACCTTCGACCGCGACAAGAAAGTGACCTACCGCTTCTACGAGAGCGTCGTCTATGTCGCGAAGCCGGTGGATACCGCGTATCAGAGCCTGAGCATCAGCGTGCCCGTCGAGATCGACGGCACGGCGGTCGACGCGAGCGCGGCTCCGATTCTCTTCAGCAATTCCGTCGGAGGCTATCTGTCGTCCTCCGTGACGGGCCGCGAACCGGACGACGGCGGTGACCGGACGCGCAACCAGGACCTCGCTCTCGCGGCGGGTTACGTCGTCGTGGAGTCGGGCGCTCGCGGACGCGACCTGGTCGGCCCCGACGGCACCTACTACGGCGTCGCTCCCGCCGCAATCGTCGATTTGAAGGCCGCGGTGCGCTATCTGCGCCGCAACTCCGGTCGCGTGCCGGGCAACACCGACCGGATCGTGGCCACCGGTGTCAGCGCGGGAGGTGCGCTGTCGGCCCTGCTGGGAGCTTCCGGCGACAGCGGGATGTACCACCGGTATCTCGCCGATATCGGCGCGGCGGACGCGAGCGATGCCGTCTTCGCGGCCGCGCCCTACTGCCCCATCACCGATCTCGAACACGCCGACATGGCCTACGAGTGGAATTGGGGCGCCAACCCCTTGCGCTCGGGGGAACTCGACGCGGCCGCGTCGCGGGACCTGAGCGCGGCGTTCCCCGGCTACCAAGCATCGCTGGAACTGCGGGGCAAGGACGGGTTCGGACCCATCACGGCCGACAATTACGGCGACTACCTCGTGCGGACCTACCTCGAGCCGGCGGCGACCGCACACCTCGCCGCGCTGCCCGACGCCGACCGCTCCAGCTACCTGGCGGACAACACCTGGATCACGTGGGCGGGCGATCGGGCGGAGTTCACCTGGCCGGACTTCCTCGCGCACGTGGGCGAGCGGAAGAAGGGCGTGCCCGCGTTCGACGCGTTCGACCTGTCCTCCGGGGAGAACAACGAGTTCGGCACGGGCACCACCAACGCGCGGCATTTCACTCTGTACAGCCTGCGGCGCGCGACCGGCGACCCGGCGGCGCGACTCGACGCCGACCTGCCGGAGAAGCTCACGCTGATGAATCCGATGCCCTTCCTCGCCCAGCGGAATCCGGCCCGGGCGAAACACTGGTGGATTCGAGTCGGCACCAAGGACACCGACACGTCGCTGACCGTCGTCGGAAACCTCGCCGCGCGCCTCGAGAATCTCGGGGACGACGTCGACGCCGCGATGTACTGGGACGCCGGGCACGGCAGCAACGAGGACGCGGCGGATTTCGTCGAGTGGATCGGCAAGGTGACCGGCTACACCGGGTGAGCGCGAACCGTCGGGCGACGCCCCGCTGCGCACCGAGCGGCCATCGGTATCCGAGCCGCTAGCAGCGCGGCGGATCGATACCGAGTTCCCGCAGGCGTTCGGCGTAGACCGCCACGTTGGCGAGCTTGACGTCCTCGTAACCGCGCACCACATCGGCGAGGGAAGCCGCCCGCACGGCGCGATCGTAGCCGGAGGGGTCCAGCTCGCTCGCGAGGTCGGTCACCATGGCGGTGTAGTGCGCGAGCAGTTCGCGTTCCACCCGCCGCACGTGCGCGTATCCAAACGGGTCGAACTTCGTGCCGCGCAGCCGCTTGCCCTCGGCCAGCAGGCGCAGGACGAAGTGGCTGCCCGGCCCCATTCCGATCTTCTTCTTCCGCCCCATGGCGCGCAGGATCGGCGGGTGCAACCGGTAGGTGAGCTTCGCCCCGCCGGGCACCTGCGCGGCGACCTCGGCCAGGAACGCCGGATCGGTCAGCCTGCGCGCGACCTCGTACTCGTCCTTGTACGCCGTGAACTTGTACAGTCCCCGCGCCACCTGCTCGCTGAACTCGGTGCGGTCGGTCACCCGCCGCTCCGCGTCCCAGATGCGCTGTACCGTGCGCACGTAGTGGCGGGCTACCGCCGGGCTCTGGAAACCGATCAACTCGGCCGCGCGCGACTCGACCAGCCGCCGTGTCTCCCCCGTCGCGGTCAGCCCGTTCGAACATTTCCGGCGGCGGCACGACCGCGGCCCGTCCGGGTGCGGGACGGGCGGTGGCGGCGGCGAACTCCTCCGGCCGCGCGATCGCGACCCGTCCCCACCGGAAGGCCGCGAGGTTGGCGTCCACGGCCACCCCGTTGATCTCGATCGCCTCCTCGATCGCGGCGCACGGCAGCCGCAGGCCTCCGGTCTGGTAGGCGGCTCCCACCAGCAGGAAGTTCGCGGCGGCGGTGTTGCCGAACAATGTCTGCGCGGCGGACAGGGCGTCGAAGGACCACACCGACCGCGAGACCTTCGCCAGCCGCTCGAGCAGCACCGCCTCGTCGGGGTAGCCGACCGACTTGTCGTAGACCATGTCGCCGGTCGGCGTCTTGCTGGTGGAGGCCACCGACACGGTCGTCGTGGCGGACCCGTAGGCCAGGTTCCTGGTGTCGGCGGCGGTCAGCAGGTTGAAGGCCACCACACAGTCGGCCGAGGCCGGGGCCAGCCGGTTGGCCGGCTCCAGCGCGTTGACGGCGAACCGCAGGTGCGAGACCACGGGACCGGCCTTCTGGCTCATCCCGATCTGATCCAGGCTCGCCACCTCGTACCCGGCTCGCATCGCGGCGGTCGCCAGCACCTGGTTCACGGTGACGATGCCGGTGCCACCGATGCCGGCCAGGAAGACGTTCTGCGTGGTCGTCGGCGGTTCGTGCGCGAGTTCCGGCAGGCGCGGCGGCTGTGCGCGGCGAATGCCCGCGCGCCGCGCGCGCTTCGCCGGATCGGGCGACTCGACGGTGACGAACGAGGGACAGTCGCCGTCCAGGCAGCTGTAGTCGGTGTTGCACGAGGTCTGATCGATCCTGGTCTTGCGCCCGAACTCGGTGTCGACCGGCTGCACCGACAGGCAGTTGCTGCGAACCCCGCAATCACCGCAGCCCTCGCACACCGCCTCGTTGATGACCACCCGGGTGCGGCGCACCGGCAAGGTGCCGCGCTTGCGCTGACGCCGCGCGTCGGCCGCGCAGTGCTGGTCGTAGATCAGCACCGTGACGCCGGGTATCTCGCGCAGCACGCGCTGTGCTTCGTCGAGGCGGTCCCGGTGCCACAGCAGGGTGCCGGGAGCCAGATCGCGCTTGCGATAACGCCCTGGCTCGTCGGCGCAGACGATGATCCGCCGGACACCCTCGATGGTGAGCTTGTGGGTGAGCATCGGGACCGTGAGCGCGCCCTCCGCGTGCTGCGCGCCGGTCATCGCGACGACGTCGTTGTGCAGCAGCTTGAACGTGATGTTCACCCCGGCGGCGACGCACGCCTGTACGGCGAGCTGGCCGGAGTGGAAATACGTTCCGTCGCCGATGTTCTGGAACAGGTGCGGCACGTCGGTGAACGGAGCCTGACCGATCCATTGCGCGCCCTCGCCGCCCATCTGGGTCAACCCGGTGACCTTGCTGTCGGTGCGACCGGACATGGTCACCAAGGTGTGGCAGCCGATGCCGCCGCCCGCCAGCGAGCCCTCCGGCACCGCGGTGGAACGGTTGTGCGGGCAACCGCTGCAGAAGTAGGCGGTGCGCTTGGCGGGCAGCACCGACAGCGAGAGCGGCTGCGGCAGTGAGCGCTTCATCGGGACGTGCCCGTCGAGCACGCGACGCAGCGGCGCGGCGATGCGTCCGGAGGTGAGCTCGCCGTCGCTGGCGAACAGTGGACGGCCCGCTCCGTCGCGCTTGCCGACGATTTCGGGCGCGTCCGCGACGCCGTACAGGATGTCGCGAATCTGCGTCTCCACGAAGGCGGTTTTGTCCTCGACGACGATCAGCCGGGTGAGTCCGCCGGCGAACTCCCGGACTCGTTCGGGCGCGATCGGATACGGCATCCCGATGCGCAGCAACCGGATACCCGCCTCTCGCAGGGCGTCGTCGTCCACGCCGAGGTCGACCAGCGCTTGGCGGACCGCGTCGAAGGTGGTTCCGGTGGCGGCGATCCCGATCGTGGCGCGAGCCGGGTCGACCTCGATGACGTCCAGCCCGTTGCGTGTGCTGTAGGCACGCACCAGTTCCCAGCGCGGACCGTGCAGATCCGCCTCGGCGAGCAGGCTGTCGGCCGGCGCGCCCATCGGACGCTGCCGGTAGCGGAACGGCGTGCCTTCCCAGTCGATGCCGGGCACGACGATGTCGATGTCACCGACCGAGCCGTCGACGGTCCAGGCGCCGTCGGCGACGTCGGCCACGATCTTCAGTGCGACCAGACAGCCAGAGGCGCGCGACAGGGCCACTCCGTGCAGGCCCATGGTGATGACCTCGCGGGCGTTGCGCGGGAACAGCACGGGGATGTGCATCGCCGCCAGCGAGCGCTCGCTCACGGCGGGCACGGTGGAGGACTTCGCGGCCGGGTCGTCGCCGACCAGCAGCAGGACGCCGCCGCGCGGATTCACCCCGTACATGTTGGCGTGGCGCAGGGCATCGGTGGCACGGTCCAGCCCCGGGCCTTTGCCGTACCAGACACCGACGACACCATCGTGCGTCCTGGCGCTCCCAGGCAACTCCGCCTGGCTGCCCCAAACGGAGGTCGCGGCCAATTCCTCGTTCAGGCCCGGCACGAACGAGATGTCGTGCGCGGCCAGGACCTCCGGCATTCCGGCCAGCATCTTGTCCACCCCGCCGAGCGGACTGCCCTGATACCCGGAGACGAATGTGCCGATCCGCAGGCCCGCGCGCAGATCACGCACGTGCTGCTCGACCAGCTGCCGCGCGATGGCCTGGACGCCGGTGAGGACAACGGTCCCCGAGCCGGCGCGGTATCGGTCGGCGAGATCGTAGGGAGCTGCGATCAGATCGCGGTCAGCGAGCTCGGTCATCCGAATCCACCCGTCCGCTCAGAGCCGGCACAGCGCTGAGCATCGTTGAGCACTTGTTGCCGATATCGTGTCCCTGAAGAACTGAACGCACAACCTTGACCATTTCGTCTGAGCAAAATGCCCAATCCGTGGTGATCAGAATGGGCACCGCCTAAGCACAGTGCGAGGTTTGTGTGATGACGGGCACATCCGGGCCGTCGACGAGCCTGCCCAGGCGAGCCGAGCCGGTGCGACACCGCGCTGCCTCCGCCGCACGAGCGCTCACCTGTGTGAAGGTGGAGAGATGGCGATGCTCAGAAGGAGCGCGGCGATCGTGGCCGCCCTCGCGTTCGGGGCGCTGACCGCCTGCGGGCAGCAGGCGGACCCGGCCGTCCCTTCCGCACCGGAGCACGCCGCCGGCGCCGCCACCGGGACGCCCGCCGACCCGGGCCCCCGCAGGTACGCGGGCGGGACGATGATCGTCCTCCCGCACGCCGCCGACCTGGAACCCAGTTCGGCGATGCCGTTCTCCGAGTACGACGTCGAGGACGGCACGGACAAGCTGGCGATCCACATCCCCGGCCCGGTCGGCTGCCCGAGCATCGGCTTCACCGCGCGCGTGGAGGAATCGGCCGACCGGGTGAGCGTGCGGCTGATTCGCGGCCTGCATCGCGGCATGCCACCGTGCCAGGGTGCGAATCCGGAGCAGAAGCGCGAGTATGGCGTGGTCGTCGTCGACCTGGAACAACCACTCGGTGACCGGAAGGTGCTCAGCTTCCCGTGAGCCAGGCGGCACGAGGGCGAGCCCGCCGATAGTGATCTTGTCGAACGGCGGACCACCGGCTTTGTGAATTGTCCGGTTCGTCTGTCACCGTACGGCGCCGCGGCCGGTAGCGCGCTATCTTCGCAGCGGATGGTGCCGCCTTCGCGGCTACCGGCGGTCCCGGAGTCGAAGGAGGTGCGCCAGTCCGCCGTGATCGACTCGACGTCGCCGCGGCGGCGGTTCCTTCTGCTCTGTCCCGCAGCGAACGTGGTTCGCTGCGGCTTTCCGTGTAGTGCCGGTCCGTCCGACGCATCGACGCCGCGGCGTGCCCGCCGCGCGGCGGTGGTCGGTGACGGCTGACTTTCGAAGGAAAACCGTGTCCAGAGTTCCGTTCCGGATTGCGATCTTGCTGGTGAGCATCGTCTCGCTCGGGCTGCTAGGCCTGCCGGCGACAGCGCAGCCGCTCTATCCCACCCCTGATCCCGACCCGTTCTACACCGCCCCGTCCGGCCTGGCGGACCTCGCGCCCGGCGACGTCGTGCGGACGCGCAGGATCGACACCGGCCTCTACGTGGGCACCGAGGGCTGGCAGGTCGCTTTCCGCTCCACCAACTCGCAGGGCAAGCCGGTCATGGGCGTCACGACGGTTCTGCTGCCCGTCGGGGTCCGGAACCCGCCGCTGGTCTCCTACCAGGCGCTGATCAATTCCCTCGGCACCCGGTGCAATCCGTCGCGCTCGCTGTTCAACGGCGAACTCCAGGACGCGGTCGGCGCGATGCTGCCCATCGGACGCGGGTGGGCGATCTCGCTGCCGGACTACCTCGGCCCCACCTCCGCCTACGGCGCCGCCCGGCTGGGCGGCATGATGACGCTCGACAGTGTGCGGGCCGTCCGCAAGGTCAGCGAACTCGGTCTGTCGGAGTCCCCCGCCGCCATCGCGGGCTACTCCGGCGGTGGCATGGCCACCGCGTGGGCCGCCGCGCTGCAACCCACCTACGCGCCGGAGCTGAAGCTCACCGCGGCCGTGGCGGGCGGCATTCCCGCCGACCTCGAAGAGATGGCCCTCGCCCTCGGTTTCGACCCGCACCCCGGATTCGGCCTCGCCTTCGCCGCCGCCATGGGGCTGGAGCGGGAATACCCGGACCGGCTGCCGATCTCCGACCAGCTCAACGAGAACGGTTTGTGGTTCCGGGAATTCACCCACGACGCGTGCAGGCGGTTCCTGCTGTTCCACGGCGCCTTCCGCAGCGCCGAGCAGATGGCGGCGTCCAAGAGCCTGATGGACAGCCCCGAGGCACGCGCGGTGCTGCGGGAGAACAGCCTGCGGCACTTCGAAGGCGTTCCGGCCGTGCCGACCTACCTCTGGCAGGGCCGCTTCGACACACTCACCTTCTACGGGCCCGTCGCCGAGGTCGCCGACCGGTACTGCAAGGCGGGCGCGCCGGTGGACTTCCACACCGTCGACATCTCCGAGCACATGACCGCGGCGGTCGCGGGCTTCGCCGACGCGTGGAACTACGTGGAGGCCAGGTTCCGCGGCGAACCCGCGCCCACCAACTGCTGAGTCATACGCACAGCGGCCCGGAGGGCATTCCTCCGGGCCGCTGCTCGTTCGTCAGCTGATGTCCTTGTCCCACTCTTCGCGGTCCCACTCTTCGCGGTCCCACTCTTCGCGTTCCCACTCTTCGCGTTCCCACTCTTCGCGTTCCCACTCTACGCGGTCCCATCCTTCGCGGTTCCACTGTTCGCGCGAGCGCACGTCCAGCTCGGACCCAGCTCGGACACGGAGTGCCGCCGCAGCCGATGGCCGGGCGCGCCGCTGGGGGTCGGCCCGAATGCCACCCGGTCGACCGATCGGCGGAGACCCCGGCGAAGGCTCAGGCCGTGAAGTGCAACGTCCATTCGCCGCGATAATGCAGGCGGGTGACGCTGCCGGGCGGCACATCGACGCGCCAGAACGATTTCGGCGGGGCGTCCAGCGTCACCAGCAGCGCGGCCCGGATGACCGCCGGGTGGGTGACCGCGATGGTGGACACCGACTGCGCGGCGACCTCGGCCATCCAGAACCGGGTCCGTTCGATCACGTCCACCACGGACTCGCCGCCGTGCCCGCGGAAGGTGGGGTCGGTGAGCCAGGCGTACAGCTCCTGCTGGGGCACCGACATCAGCTCGCCGCCGCGCCAGGCGCCCGCGTCCAGGTCGCGCAGCCTGGTGTCCTCCTCGCCGGGCAATCCCAGCAGCGCGGCCGTCTCCACCGTCCGGCGCTCCGGCCCGGTGAGCACTCGCGGCGCGGTGAGCGGTCCGCATCCGGCCACCGCTCGCCGTCCCGCCTCGGTGAGTGACTCGTCCACCGGGAAACGTGCTTTTCGCATCGCCTCGGTCATCCCATGACTGACCAGGTCGAGTCTGAGCACTTTTTGCACCTGTCGAAGCGTACGGCGCGCGTCCTTCGATTGCTCACGCTTCGCTCGCGAAGCGGTACGGGCGTGCTTGTCGGTGGGCCGGTGCACACTGATTCCATGGCCCAGTTCTCCCGCGCCACCCAGTTGTGGTTCGACGGCGCGTTCCCCGCGCCGACGTCGGCCCAGCTGGGCGCGTGGCAGGCGATCGCGGCGGGTGAGCACACCCTGGTCGTCGCCCCGACCGGGTCGGGGAAGACGCTCTCGGCGTTCCTGTGGGCGATCAACCAGCTGGCCACCAGGGAGCAGCGAGCCGAGCGGGCGGGCACCTCCGTGCTGTACGTGTCCCCGCTCAAGGCCCTCGCGGTGGACGTGGAACGCAATCTGCGGGCGCCGCTGGTCGGCGTCACGCAGACCGCCAAGCGCCTGGGCCTGCGGCCGCCGGAGATCACCGTCGGGGTCCGTTCCGGTGACACCAGCGCGTCCGACCGCCGGTCCATGCTGCGCACCCCGCCGGACATCCTGATCACCACGCCGGAGTCGCTGTTCCTCATGCTCACCTCGGCGGCCAGGGACACACTGCGCGACGTGCACACGGTGATCGTGGACGAGGTGCACGCGATCGCCGGTTCCAAGCGCGGTTCGCACCTGGCGTTGTCGCTGGCCCGGCTGGATCTGCTGACACAACGGCCCGCCCAGCGCATCGGGCTGTCGGCCACCGTGCGGCCGCCGGAGGAGGTCGGCCGGTTCCTCGTGGGCGACGCGCCGATCACCCTCGTCGCGCCGCCCGCGCCGAAGACGTTCGACCTGTCGGTGCGGGTGCCGGTGGCGGACATGACCGAACCGGGCGACTCCGACCAGCCGGGGTCGATCTGGCCGCACGTGGACGAGGCGATCGTCGAGCTCGTGCTCGAGCACCGGTCCTCGATCGTGTTCGCCAACTCCCGCAGGCTGGCCGAGCGTCTGACCGCCCGGCTGAACGAGGCCTACGCGGCGCGGCTCGGCGAGCCGGTGGAGACCGAGCACGGACCGCCCGCGCAGCTCGGCCCGTCCACCGAGGTGATCCACGGCGCCGGTCCCCTGCTGGCGCGAGCGCACCACGGTTCGGTCAGCAAGGAGCAGCGGGCGCTGATCGAGGACGACCTCAAGAGCGGACGGCTGCGCTGCGTCGTCGCGACAAGCAGCCTGGAACTCGGCATCGACATGGGCGCGGTCGACCTGGTGGTCCAGGTCGAGGCCCCGCCCTCGGTCGCGAGCGGGTTGCAGCGGATCGGGCGGGCCGGGCATCAGGTCGGCGAGATCTCGCGCGGGGTGATCTTCCCGAAGCATCGCACCGACGTCATCCACTGCGCCGTGGCGTCGCAACGGATGACGGCGGGGCAGATCGAGGCCATCCGCATTCCGGCGCACCCGCTGGACATCCTCGCGCAGCAGACCGTGGCCGCGTGCGCGCTGGACCCGCTCGACGTCGACGAGTGGTTCGACGTCGTGCGGAGCACAGGGAGTTTCGCGTCGCTGCCGCGCTCGGCCTACGAGTCGGTGCTGGACCTGCTCTCCGGGCGTTACCCGTCCGACGAATTCGCCGAGTTGCGTCCCCGGCTGGTCTGGGATCGCGACGCGGGGACGCTCACCGGGCGTCCCGGCGCGCAACGGCTGGCCGTGACTTCGGGCGGCGCGATCCCCGATCGCGGCATGTTCGCGGTGTACATGGTGGGCGAGAAGGCCTCGCGGGTCGGCGAACTCGACGAGGAGATGGTCTACGAGTCCCGCGTCGGTGACGTGTTCGCGCTCGGGGCAACGAGCTGGCGGATCGAGGAGATCACGTTCGACCGGGTGCTGGTGACGCCCGCGTTCGGGTTGCCGGGCCGCCTGCCGTTCTGGCACGGCGACGGGCTCGGGCGGCCTGCCGAGCTGGGCGCGGCGCTCGGCGAGTTCGTGCGCACGGTCGCGCAGGAGCGTGCCGAACCCGGATCGCCGTCGCGAAAGGCCGCGCAGCGCGACGGCGGCGCAGCACCGAGCGCGGCGCCCGCGACGGCGGGCGGCGCCCCGCTGATCATGGGCTCGGCCGGTCTCGACGACAACGCGACCGCGAACCTGCTCACGCTGCTGGACGAACAACGCACCGCGACCGGGCACCTGCCCACCGACCGCACCCTGGTGGTGGAGCGGTTCCGCGACGAACTCGGCGACTGGCGGCTGGTGCTGCACTCGCCCTACGGTCTTCCGGTCCACGCCCCATGGGCGCTGGCCATCGGCGCGCGATTGCGGGAACGATTCGGCGTGGACGCCGCGCCGAACGCTTCCGACGACGGCATCGTCGTGCGGCTGCCGGACACCACCGACGATCCGCCCGGCGCCGAACTGTTCGTCTTCGACTCCGACGAGATCGACGACATCGTCACCGAACAGGTGGGCGGCTCGGCGCTGTTCGCCTCCCGGTTCCGCGAATGCGCCGCCCGCGCGCTACTGCTGCCGCGGCGTGACCCGGGCAAGCGAGCCCCGCTGTGGCAGCAGCGGCAACGCTCGGCCCAGCTGCTCGACGTGGCGCGGAAGTTCCCCGAGTTCCCGATCCTGCTGGAGACGGTGCGCGAATGCCTGCGCGACGTCTACGATCTGCCGTCGCTGCGCGACCTGCTCGGCCGGGTGGGGCGGCGGCAGATACGGCTGGTGGAGGTGGAGACGGCGACGCCGTCCCCGTTCGCGAACGCCCTGCTGTTCGACTACATCGGACAGTTCATGTACGACGGCGACAGCCCGCTCGCCGAGCGGCGCGCCGCCGCGCTCTCGCTCGATTCCGGGCTGTTGGCCGAACTGCTCGGCCGGGTCGAGCTGCGCGAATTGCTCGACGCCGCCGTCATCGACCAGACCGAGCGGGAACTGCAACGACTGACGCCGGAGCGGCACGCGCGCGACGCCGAGGGCTTGGCGGATCTGCTGCGGCTGCTCGGGCCGCTCACCGCCGCGGAGGCCGCCGAGCGCTGCACGGAGGAGCCCACCGGCTGGTTCGCGAGCCTGGTGGCCGCGCGGCGGGCCATGGAGGTTTCCTTCGCCGGGCGCATCTGGTGGGTGGCGGTGGAGGACGCGGCCCGGCTGCGGGACGCGCTCGGTGTTCCGCTGCCGATCGGCACGCCGTCGGCGTTCATCGAGCCGGTGGCCGATCCGCTCGGCGATCTGGTCGGCCGCTACGCCCGCACGCACGGCCCGTTCGGCACGGAGGCGGTGGCAACCAGATTCGGGCTCGGCACCGCCGTCGCCGCCACCGCCCTGCACCGGCTCGTCACCGAGAAACGGGTGGTGGAAGGCGAGTTCACGCCTGGAGCCGCCGGATCGGAATGGTGTGACGCGCAGGTGCTGCGCCGACTGCGCCGCCGCTCGCTGGCCGCCGCGCGGCACGAGGTCGAGCCGGTCGCCACCGCCGCGTTCGGACGCTTCCTCGCGTCCTGGCAGCACGTCGGCAGCGGTGAGCTGCGCGGCGTCGACGGTGTGGCGGCCGTCGTGGAACAGCTCGCCGGCGTGCCCATTCCGGCCTCGGCCTGGGAATCGCTCGTGCTGCCCGCGCGGGTCCGCGACTACGCCCCCGCCATGCTCGACGAACTCATGGCGACCGGCGAGGTCATCTGGTCCGGCCACGGCGCCATCACCGCCAAGGACGGCTGGATCGCGCTGCACCTGGCCGAGCAGGCGCCGTTCACCCTCGCGCCGCCGGACGAGATCGACCTCACCGATCTCCAGTCACGCCTGCTCACCGCCATGGGCGCGACCTTCGTGCCGTGGACGCCGCTCGAGCCCATCGAAGGGGCGCCGGTGCCGTTGGACGAGCCGGAACCGCTTCCCGGCAGCGCGGTCAACGGCCTGCGCGCGCACCGGCGACCCGCCGAGGTAGATGGTGCCGCCATACCGAACGGGTCGGCCGCAGACGACGCCCGGCGTGCGCGACGGCCGGTGTCTTCCACGGAACGACTCGTCCCGGTGCCCCACGGCGGCGGCGCCTACTTCTTCCGGCAACTCTCCGACGCCACCGGTCTGCTCGACGACGCCGCCGTCGCCGCCGCGTTGTGGGAACTGGTCTGGGCGGGCATGGTCTCCGGCGACACGTTCGCCCCGGTGCGGGCACTGCTGTCCGGAACCACGCGGACCACCACGGCCCACCGCACGCCCCGGCGTGCGCCCCGGGGCCGGGCCTATCTGCCCAGGCCGAGCATGCCGACCCGTTCCGGCCCGCCCTCGGTCGCCGGACGCTGGTCGCTGCTGCCCGAGCGGGCATCGGACAACACGGTGCGCGCGCACGCGACCGCGGATCTGCTCTTGGAGCGGTACGGGGTACTGACCAGGGGATCGGTGCAGAACGAGGGCGTGCCCGGCGGATTCGCGCTGATGTACCGGGTGCTGACCGAGTTCGAGGACCGGGGGCGTTGCCGCCGAGGCTATTTCGTCGACTCGCTCGGCGGCGCGCAGTTCTCCACCACCGACGTGGTTGACCGGCTGCGGTCCTTCGACGCCGAGCGCGCCCGCCCCGAGTCCAGGCAGCCGACCGGCACGGTGCTGGCGCTGGCCGCCTGCGATCCGGCGAACCCGTACGGCGCCGCGCTGGCGTGGCCGAAGAGCGATGTCGAAGGCGGGCATCGTCCCGGGCGCAAAGCCGGCGCGCTGGTCGTGCTCGTCGACGGCGAACTGGTCCTGTATCTGGAACGGGGTGGCAAGACTCTGCTCACCTTCACCGAGGACCCCGACGCGCGCCGTGGCGCCGCCACGGCGCTGGCCGACCTGGTCCGGCGCCGCCGGGTGGACTCCCTGGTCATCGACCGGGTCAACGGAGACACCGTGCACGGCAACACCTTCGCCGGGTTCCTGACCGAAGCGGGCTTCTCCGCCACTCCGCGCGGCCTGCGGCTGCGGAGCCACCCGTGAGCGCGCACTCCGGCACCGACCGGGCGTTGCGCGGACGCGGGTCCGCCGTCCCAGCGATCGGCCGCGGACAGCGGCAAGAGCCGCGAGAGGGAAGCTGCCGGGCCGTCAGCGCATCGAGGCCGCGGTATGCCTGAGGGCGACACCGTCTTCCTGGCCGCCAAACGGCTCCGCGCCGCGTTGGCGGCGAAAGAGTTGACGCGCAGCGATTTCCGGGTGCCGAGATACGCGACGGTCGATCTGCGGGGGCAGGTGGTCGAGAGCGTCGGCAGCTACGGGAAGCATTTGTTCATCCGTACCCCTACGGTCAGCATCCATACGCACCTCAAGATGGAGGGCAGCTGGCGGGTGTTCCACTGTGGACAACGCTGGACGAAACCACGGGTCACCGCGCGGATCGTCCTGAGCACAGCCGACGTCGAGGCCGTCGGTTTCTCGCTGGGCACCGTCGAGGTGGTGCGGGTGCGCGACGAGCACCGCGTGGTCGACCATCTCGGTCCCGACCTGCTCGGGGCGAACTGGGATGCGGCCGAAGCCGTCCGGCGGCTGGAGCGGTATCCGGATCAGCCCATCGGCGTCGCCCTCCTCGACCAGCGCAATCTCGCCGGAATCGGCAACGTCTTCCGCAGTGAGGTGTGTTTCCTGCGCCGTGTCCATCCTGCCACCAGAGTGGGAGACGTCCCGGACCTGCTGGCGATGGTCAATGAGGCGCACCGCATCCTGTCCGAAGCGGTGCAGAAGCCCCCAAGGCGAGCTCTGGTCTACGGCCGCACACATCGTTCGTGCCCACGCTGCGGAACACCGCTGGCCGCCGACCTACTCGGTGACAGCGCCCCGGATTACGACCGCGTGGTGCAACGAGAGCGCGGCATCTTCTTCTGCCCTCGGTGTCAGCCCGTTCCGGCCGGGTGATCCGGCCGCGGCGTCGCACCATCCGGCGCTTCACTTCGGACGCGAAAATCTCCTTCGCCCAGGCGATATCGGCCGACGCCTCTTGACGGGCCACTCGCGCACACCTAACTTACAAATTGTCAGTTAGGATGGGAGAACACCATGAGCGACCCACGGCGATACGTGGTGATCGGCGGCGGCCTGGCCGGGCTCGCCTCGGCGGTCTGGCTGGCGGAGGCGGGCAAGCAGGTCACCCTGCTGGAGCGCAGAGGCAGGCTCGGCGGTCGCACCCACGCCATGCGGGCCGAGGCGGTGGACGACCCGCCGGACAACGGCCAGCACGTGATCGCCAGTGGATACGAGCACCTCTTCCGCTATCTCACCAGCGTCGGCACCCGGCAATACGTCGCTTTCCCGCACGGGGGAACACTGCGCTGGCCGAATGGCCGCAGTGTCACCATGCGCACCAAGGGAATAGCCGCGCTGCGCACGCTGGCCGGCGCACACCCCGACGCGAGCCTCCTGGAGCGTGCGCGCGCCGCGGTCGCCACGCTGCGGCTCGGCTGGCAGTGCCTGCGTCAACCGGCCGATCTGGCCGACCTCACCACCGAGCAGTGGTTCGAGCGGGTCGGCATGCCCGCCAAAGCGCGTGAGGCGCTGTGGGATTGGCTCGCGCTCGGCATCGCGGCAGAGCCGGTGCAGCGGGAATCGGCGAAGGTGTTCGCCGATGTGCTGGCCACCGGTATCCGGCTGGGTCTGAAGCACCGGCGTGCCGTAGACATCGGCTACCCCACCACCGATCTCGACACGTTGTACGTCACCGGGGCGCTGCGGGTCTTCGAAGAGCACGGCGTGGAGGTGCGTTACCGGGCCGTCGCCCGTCGCATCCATATCTCGGACGGCAAGGTCACCGGCGTCGGCTTGGTCGACGGCACCACGATTGCGGCCGACGCGGTGGTGTGCGCGGTGCCCAATTCCAGTATCGGCGGACTGCTCGACGATTTGCCCGAGCACGCCGAGATCTACGCGGCCGCAGACAAGTTGGGCTATACGCCGATCGTCAGCACCAATCTCTACCTCGATCGCCCGCTGGGCACCACGGCCGAGTTCGAGGCGCTGATCGGTGGCACCGGCGTCATCGACGAGGTCTTCGATCGCCAGCGGATGACCGGGCGCAGCACCGGCAAAGCGTGGCTGTACTGCCTGACCACCAGCGGCGCGTACGAACAGATCCACAAGTCCAGCGACGAGATCGTCACCGAGCAGATGGCGCTGCTGCGCCGCTACTACCCGGCGGCGCGAACGGCGAACGTGGTGCAGGCACAGGTGGTACGCATGCCGAAAGCCACCTTCTCGCAGGTCGTCGGCACCCACGCGTTACGGCCGGACCAGCGGACCTCGGTGCCGACCTTGGTGCTGGCGGGCGATTGGACCGCCACCGATTGGTCGGCGACGATGGAGAGCGCGGTGCAGAGCGCGGCCCGGGCAGTCGATCTCCTGCTCGAGCTACCTTCTATGGCGTGACCACGGATCGCTCCACGGCCGAGCGCGGTACCACCGATCCGGCCGGGGCGCGGCCGAAGCGCCGGATGTCCGCGGCCGACCGCCGTAGCCAGCTCTTGGACTTGGCGCGCGACATCGTCGCCGCCGAAGGCTTCGGCGCGGTGACCATCGATCGGGTGGCACGCGAGGCGCAGGTGGCCCGTGCGCTGGTGTACCAGCAGTTCACCGACTTGTCCGGGCTGACGTCGGCGCTACTGGATCGAGAGTCGGCCATCGCCTTCGCCGGTGTGCGCAGCGTGGACTGGGACCACGGTGACGTTGACCAGGTCGGCCGGGGCATCCTCGCCTACCTGCATGCGGCGCCCACCAGCTGGCGCATCATCCTCAGCCCCTTCGACGGCGGTCCGCCCGAGCTGCGCGAGCGGCTCGCCCTCGGCCGCGCCTACGCTCGGGCGATCGGCGCGCGGCACCTGTCCCGTTACCTCGGGGTCACCGTGGATCCGGAAGGTCCGACGGAGCGAATTCTCCTTGCCGCGATGGAGGAACTGGCCCGCCTGCATCTCACCGACCCGTCCGGGTACCCGGACGAACTGGTGCTGCGTTATCTGCGCTCGCTGGTCGCCTGGGCGATGCGTATGGAAGCACCCGGCGACCAGGATTGATCAGCGGCGATTCCACCGAGCCGCGATCCGGTCGCGGTGGATTCGTCGCTCGCGGCAGCACGTCGCCCACAGTGCGCTCAACCTTCCGACGGCACCGGCTCCAGAATCTGCGGCCGCGGCTCGGGAGCTTCGATCCGCAGGGCATCGGCGGAGGCGTCGTCCGGTTGGGTCTGCGAGCGGATCTCCGCGTCGACCCGCGCCTGATAGGTGCGGACTTCCCGGTCGATCTCGTCCTCGTCCCAGCCCAGGATGGGTGCGACCAGCTGAGCGACCTGCTCGGCGCAATTGGCGCCGCGATGCGGATACTCGATCGAGATCCTGGTCCGCCGCGCCAGGATGTCGTCCAGATGCAGAGCACCCTCGGCCGCCGCCGCGTAGACCGCTTCCACCTGGAGATAGGACGGTGCGTCCGTGATCGGTTGCAGCAGTTCCGGTTTGTCCTCGGCGAAGGCCATGACCTCGCCGATGAGCGAGCCGTACCGATCCAGCAGGTGCTTGATCCGGTAGGGATGCACCCCGTAGGTCTCCGCCAGCTGCACCGACTGGTTGACCAGCGCGAAGTAGCCGTCGGCGCCGAGCAGCGGCACCTTCGCCGTGATCGACGGCGACACCCGGGCCGGGATGTCCTGCGCCGCTTCGTCCACCGCGTCGTAGGCCATCACGCGATAGGTGGTGTACTTCCCGCCCGCGATGCCGACCAGTCCCGGCGCCACCCGCGCGACGGCGTGCTCGCGCGACAGCTTGGACGTCTCGTCGCTCTCCCCCGCCAGCAGCGGGCGCAGACCGGCGTACACGCCGTCGATGTCGTCGGACGTGAGCGGCGTGACCAGAACCTGGTTCACCCGTTCCAGGAGATAGTCGATATCGGCTTTGGTCGCGGCCGGATGCGCGAGGTCCAGGTTCCACTCGGTGTCGGTGGTGCCGATGATCCAGTGCGCGCCCCACGGAATGACGAACAGCACCGAGGACGCGGTGCGCAGGATGATCGCGGTGTCGCTGACGATCCGGTCGCGCGGCACCACGATGTGCACGCCTTTGGACGCCTGCACGTGGAACCGCCCCCGCTGATGCGACAGGGCTTGAACCTCGTCGGTCCACACGCCGGTCGCGTTGATCACCACATGTCCACGAACTTCACCCCTGCGCCCGTCCTCGGTGTCGCGCACCTTCACCCCGACCACCCGGTCCGCCTCGCGCAGGAACCCGACCACCTGGGTGGACGTGCGGATCACCGCACCGTAGTGCGCGGCCGTGCGCGCCAGCATCATGGTGTGGCGCGCGTCATCGACGACCGTGTCGTAGTAGCTGACACCGCCGATCAGCGAGTCGCGCCGCAGTCCCGGCGCCAGCCGCAACGCGCCCGCGCGCGTGAGGTGCCGCTGACCCGGCACTGTTTTGGCGCCGCCCATGGTGTCGTAGAGAACCAGGCCCGCCGCCACGTACGGACGCTCCCACACGCGATTGGTCAGCGGATACAGGAAGCGCAACGGCTTGACCAGATGGGGCGCCAGAGTGGACAGCGTGAGCTCGCGTTCGCGCAGCGCCTCGCGCACCAATCCGAACTCCAGTTGTTCCAGATACCGCAGCCCGCCGTGGAACATCTTCGACAACCGGCTGGAGGTGCCCGACGCGAGGTCGCGAGCTTCGACCAGCGCGACTTGCAGGCCTCTGGTCGCGGCGTCCAACGCGATGCCGGCCCCCACCACGCCGCCGCCGACGACGACCACATCGAAATGATCCTTGCCGAAGCGCTCCCAGGCCGCCGTGCGCTGCGCAGGTCCGAGCGCCTGCGACTCCGGTTTATTGACCATGCTCGACTCCTCCAGCCGATGCGGATGTGCCCGATCGAGCGTTCAGAACCAGGCTAGGCGAATCCCCGCAAATCGACCGCCCGCACCCGACTCCGTGTCGCCCCGTCCTACTCACCGGTAACAAACCCACCCTAACCGAGCGGCAAGCCATCCCCACAGCCCAGTGAGCCAACCGACACCTACCGGGCACCGCACCGCTTCGACTCACCAGCCGCGAGCCACCAAGGGGCCGCGAACACCCGGCGCCGAAGGCGCTGCAAAAATACACTGCACGGATGCGTCGTTATGTGGCCGCCATCGACCAAGGCACGACCTCGAGTCGGTGCATCGTCTTCGACCGGCAGGGGCGCGTCGTGGGCGTCGCCCAGCGGGAGCACGAGCAGATCTTCCCGCAGCCGGGGTGGGTCGAGCACGATCCCGAAACGATCTGGCGCGATACCGAATTCGTGCTCGGTGACGTCCTGGAGCGCAGTGGTGTCGGCGCGGACGACATCGCGGCGGTCGGCGTCACGAATCAGCGCGAGACCACGGTGGTGTGGGACCGGGCGACCGGCAGGCCGGTGCACAACGCGATCGTCTGGCAGGACACCCGCACCGACCGATTGTGCGCCGAACTGGGCGGCGACGCGGGCCCGGGCCGCTACCAGGATCGCACCGGCCTTCCGCTGTCCACCTATTTCGCCGGTCCGAAGCTGCGCTGGATCCTGGACAACGTGCCCGGCGCGCGGGATCGGGCGGAGGCGGGCGAGCTCTGTTTCGGCACCGTCGACAGCTGGGTGCTGTGGAACCTCACCGGCGAGCACGTCACCGACGTGACCAATGCCTCCCGCACCATGTTGCTGGATCTGCGATCTTTGCAGTGGGATTCGGCGATCTGCGCGGAGTTCGGCGTGCCGGAGTCGATGCTGCCGCAGGTGCGCAGTTCCTCGGAGGTCTACGCGCCGATCAGTTCCGGTCCGCTGGCCGGGGTGCCGGTCGCCGGCATCCTCGGCGACCAGCAGGCCGCCACGTTCGGCCAGGCGTGCCTGTCCCCGGGTGAAGCCAAGAACACCTACGGCACGGGCAATTTCATGCTGCTGAACACCGGGACCACCCCGGTGTTCAGCAAGCACGGCCTGCTCACCACCGTGTGTTACCGCCTCGGCGACGCGGACGCGGTGTACGCCTTGGAGGGCTCCATCGCGGTCACCGGCTCGCTGGTGCAGTGGTTGCGTGACAACCTCGGCATCATCTCCTCCGCCGACGAGATCGAACCGCTCGCCCGCAGCGTCGGCGACAACGGCGGCGCCTACGTCGTGCCCGCCTTCTCCGGGCTGTTCGCGCCCCGCTGGCGCCCGGACGCACGCGGTGTGATCGCTGGGCTCACCCGTTTCGTCACCAAAGCGCACCTGGCACGGGCGGTGCTGGAATCGACCGCGTTCCAGACCAGGGAGGTGGTCGACGCGATGCGCGCGGACGCCGCATCCCAGCGGCTCGGCTTGGAGCTGACCACACTGAAGGTGGACGGCGGCATGGTGTGCAACGACCTGCTCATGCAGTTCCAGTCCGACATCCTCGACGTGCCCGTGGTACGCCCGGTGGTCAACGAGACCACCGCGCTCGGTGCGGCGTACGCGGCCGGACTCGCCGTCGGCTACTGGTCGGGCACCGACGACATCCGTGACAACTGGGCCGCCGACAAGACCTGGCACCCGTCCATGCCGGACGTGGAGCGTGACGAACGCTTCGCCGCGTGGAACAAGGCGGTCGAGCGCACCTACAACTGGGTGGACTGACGACCGCGCGGGGAGCACCACGGCGCGCCCCGATTCATCCGCCTATCGCACCCGCCAGGCGCGCGACGGCTTCGCGGAGCGTGGCGGCCTCGGAGGTGGTGAAGCACAGGCGCATCGAATTACGGTGCGCACCCGACACCGCGAAAGCCTCTCCGGGGACGTAGGCGACGCCGAGGTCGATGGCGCGGGGCAGCAGGTCCACGGTGTCGGTCCCGTCGGTGAAGTCCACCCACACGAACATGCCGCCAGCGGCTTCGGTACTCACCAGCCGGTCACCGAAGCGCGCGCGCAGCTCGCCCACCAGCACACCCGCTCGCGCCCCGTAGACGCGCCGGATCTGTGCCACCTGCGCCGCCAGCCACTCGGTGTCGGCGAGCAGATCGGCGGCGATCTGCTGGGTCAGGGCCGAACCGCACAGGTCCGCGCCCTGCTTGAGCAGCTCCACGCCCCGGCACACCGCGTCCGGGGCGGTCATCCAGCCCACCCGCAAGGTGGGCGCCAGCGTCTTCGAGACGCTCGACAGCCGGATCACATTGGATGAGTAGGTCGCGATCGGCTCCGGCGACGGCCGATCGAACCAGAGCTCGCCGTAGGGATCGTCCTCGATCACCCAGAATCCGTACCGTTCGGCGAGTGCGGCGAGTTCGCGCCGCCGCGACGGGCTCATGGTGACACCTCGCGGATTGTGGAAATTGCTCACCGTGTGCACCACCGCGGGCCGTTCACCCCGGGCGAGCAGCTCGGCCAGCGCGTTGACCCGCATGCCCTCGGCATCCAATGGCACCGTCACGATGCGCGATCCAGCGGCGCGGAACACCTGCAGGGCTCCGACGTAGGCTGGGTTTTCGACCACGACGAGCGCGCCCGGATCCAGCAGCACCTCGGCCAGCAGCGACAGCGCCTGCTGCGAGCCGTGCGTGACGAACACCTCCTCGAGCGGCACCGGTCGCCCTAGCCGCACCGTCTCGCGCGCCGCGAGCACGTCACGCAGCGGCCCCCAGCCCGCCGATTCGGTGTACTGCAATCGCGCACGGTCGGCCAGCGCCGATTCGGCGGCCTGGGCGATCCGGTCACGCGGCATCAACTGCTCGTCGGGCAAGCCGCCCGCCAGGCTGATCACGTCGGCGCGCGCGGCCACCTTCAAGAGGTCACGAATCGCCGAACTGGTCAGGCCGTCCAGACGCCGGGCCAGCGGTGGAGTGATCGCCGACATTGAACCTCCCGGGAGGACGCCACGGTACGCGAGCCCTCACTGTTTCACACCGGCTACCAAAATATGAAATAACATTCTCACGATGTGAGAGGCGATCACCGTTCCCCGATGACGAAGATCAACTTCTTGCCCTCCCGCTCGACGATCGTGACACTCTGCGGATACACGATCGTGGTGCCGTCGGGCCGGTGCTCGGTCAGATCGACGTCGAAGGAATCGGGGCCGGCTTCGGTGATCCGCACGCAATGCGTCGCGCCCACCGGTACCTGCTCATTGATGGCCTTCTGGAGTACGGCGGCGGGCGAGAAATTCGCGTCCGGCGCCACGAACGAGCGAGCCAGTTCCCCGTTACGCGCCACATAGAACGCGTTCTGGAACCCTAGGATCGCCCCGGGTCCGCTGCTGGTGTCACCCGGGCCGTTGCCGATGGTCACCTTCCCGTCCTTGCGAGACGGGCAGCTCAGCGCCGCCGTGGTGCCGCCGACACCGGAGGCCGCGGTCGTGCCGTCCCCGTTGTCGCGCGAGACCGCGATGATGGTCACCGTCAGGGCGATCAGCACCACAACCGCCGCCAGTGCGCCGAGCACGGCCCAGCGCGGCGAGGAGCGCGAGCGCCGGGAAGGCGCCGGCGTCGTTGGCACGCGCAACGCCAGCCGCATAGCGACCGGGTCCTCCGCCCAGGACAGACCCGACTCGGACGCCGGCGGCGGTTTCGGCACGCCGCCCTCGGCGGTGGGCTGATTCCACCAGGTGTCCTGCTGCTCGCCGCTCTTGGACTGCGCCGCCGCCGCAGGCGGCACAGGCGCCGCAGGCGGCACGGGCGCGGCAGGCGGCACAGGCGGGGCAGGCGGCACAGGCGCCGCAGGCGGGGCGGGCGGGGCTTCGGGATAGACCGTGGCCTCCGGTGCCCGGAACCGCGACGATGGGGCGGACGCTGCCTCCGGCTCGCCCGCTGGACGCCAAACCAGTTCGGGGTGGTCGGTGGACTGCTGCGGCACCTGCCAGCGCGGGCCCGCGTCGGCGCCCATCGGAGGAACGAATTCCGTGACCGGAGGCCCGAATTCGGAAACCGGCGGCCCGAACTCCCCCAACGGCGGACCGAATCCCGACCCGGAGGAGTCGGATTCGTTCTCCCTCGCATCACCCTCGGAGGTCACACCCAATCCTTTCCCAGGACACACAAGTGGGGCGGCCGCGAACGACCGCCCCACCCGTCGAGATCAGCACGTCAGTACTGGAGTGAACCACCCCACTGGGTGGTGACACCACCCACTTCGACAGTTTGCGGAGCGAAATCGCCCGGCTGAAGCGGAAGCTTAACCTGTGCGGCGGCCTCCAGGGCGGCCGCGCCGCCCGGCTGCTCGCGGATCCAGTCCTCCACCGCGGCCTTGGCCACGTTCAGCTGGGTGGTGTCGAACACGGCGGTGGTGTTGTTCGGGGCCAGGCCCTCGCCACCGGTGTAGGTGGTCAGCTTGACGGTGTTCTTGTCGACGAACTCCACCGAGACGCCCGCTTCACCCGCACCGGTCGGCGTGCGGTAGCCGATGGTGCCGACGTAGCCCGCCTCGTTGCTGAAGTGATGGGTGTTGGCCACGTGGCCGGGCAGGACGGTGCCGCCGTCGATGTTCGCGCCGATCTCCGCGTGCGGACCGGTCATCTCCACGACCGGGGCGGGCGGAGCGGCCTCCAGGCGCGGCGCCTGCCAGCGCGGCTGCGGCTGCACCAGCGTGGAGCTCTCCGGCTGACGCGCCTCGGCGTTGTCGTTGTCGTTGTCGGCGCCCGGCTGCGGCGCGGCCTGCTGCCCCGGCTGGGGAGCGGCTTGCTGCCCCGGCTGCGGCGCGGCCTGATCCGGCACGACCGCGGGCTGCGGGTCGCTCGGCTTCTGCTGACCGGGAACCGGCAGCGGCGCGACCCGCGGCGGAGTCACGCCCGGCTGGGTCGGCTTGGCCAGCTTCGGATCCTTCTGATCCGGCGCGGCATGGTCGGACTCGGGCGTGGTGACGCCGGGCTGGCTCGGCGTCGGCTTGCTCTCCGGCTTCTGCTGATCCTGCTTGGATTCCGGCTTGTCCGCCTCCGGCTGCGTGGTCTCCGGGGTACTCGGCGACTCGTTCACGCCCGGCTGCGTCGGAGCAGGCGTCGGCGGAGTGGTCGGATCGTTGGGAGCCGCCCCCGCCGGCGCAGCGAAGAGAGTGGCTACGGCAGCCGCTGTGGCCAGTGGCAACGAGGTGCTCGCCATCGCTCGCTGCGCCCGACTCGGCTTACGATGTTTCACTTTTCGCGCTTCCCTTCCCGGGTGCGGCCGAACCGGCCGCATGCAGTTGTCCCTGGGTGAGACGCCTGATCATCGAACGACCCGGGCCGTTCGCCGTGCCGATTTGGAAAGGACCCATCCCCCCACACCGAACTCCGCGACCGTCCTGGCGATCGCGTCTCTGCCGGAAGTGAACCACATGTGCGCACGATGGGCAACGCGGCGAATAGCCAAGGGTGGCAAGAAGGCCCGCCTTCGGTGCCCGCACCGAGTTCGCGGGGCATGATGTCCGAGATCGGACACGGCACGGCGCGCGCCAGTGCCGCACTCAGTCCAGGTCGTCGTGGCGCATCAGCAACCGCGCCGCCTCGGTCACCGAGCCCGTCAGCGACGGGTACACCGAGAAGGTCTGAGCCAGGTCGTTGACCGTCAGATTGTTCTGCACCGCAAGGGCGATCGGCAGGATCAGCTCCGAGGCGATCGGCGCGACGACGACGCCGCCGATCACCACGCCGGTCGCGGGACGGCAGAAGATCTTGACGAAACCGCGTCGCAGTCCGGACATCTTGGCGCGCGGGTTCGTGTTCAGCGGCAGCATCACCGTGCGCGCGGGCACCTCACCGTTGTCGATCGCGGTCTGGCTGACGCCGACGGTCGCGATCTCGGGCCGGGTGAACACCGCGGAGGCAACGGTCTTCAGGCGAATCGGGCTCACGCCCTCCCCGAGCGCGTGGTACATCGCGATGCGTCCCTGCATCGCGGCCACCGACGCCAGCGGCAGCAGGCCGGTGCAGTCGCCCGCCGCGTAGATACCGGGCACCGACGTGCGCGAGACGCGATCCACCCGCAGGTAACCGCCGCGGTCGAGTTCGATGCCGACCCGGTCCAGGCCGAGGCCGACGGTGTTGGGTGTCGAGCCGACGGTCATCAGCGCGTGCGAACCGGAAACCGTCCGCCCGTCGGACAACTTGACCACGATGCCGTCGGCGGTGCGCTCCACGGCGTCGGCGCGCGCGTGCTTGACCAGTTCGACGCCGCGCTCGGCGAGCGCGTCCTCCAGCACCAGCGCCGCGTCGGCGTCCTCGCCCGGCAGCACGCGATCGCGGCTGGAGACCAGCTTCACCCGCACGCCCATTTCGGTGTAGGCGGAGACGAACTCGGCGCCCGTCACACCGGAGCCGACGACGACGAGGGTTTCGGGCAGCTCGTCCAAGTCGTAGAGCTGACGCCAGTTGAGAATGCGCTCCCCGTCCGGCTCGGCGCCCGGCAGCACGCGCGGGCTCGCGCCGGTGGCGATCAGCACCACCTCGGCCTCGATGGTCTGTTGCGCGCCGTCGGCCAGCTTGGCCAGCACCCGGTGCGCCGCCGGACCGCCGCCGCGATCGATCAGCTCGCCGTATCCGGCCAGCACGGTCACCCCGACGGTCTGCAGCTTCGAGCGGATATCGGAGGACTGCGCCAGCGCGAGCGCCTTGACGCGCGCGTTCACCTCGGGCAGCTGCACTCGTGCCTGGTTCGGGTCGAGGGTGATGCCGAGGTCACGAGCCCGGCGCAGGTCGGTGCGCACGCCGGTCGAGGCGATGAAGGTCTTGGACGGGACGCAGTCCCACAGCACGCACGCTCCACCGATGCCGTCGGAATCGATCAGCGTCACCGACGCTCCGTGCTGGGCCGCCACCAGGGCCGCTTCATAGCCGGCCGGTCCGCCACCGATGATCGCGATGCGGGTCATTGATACCTCCGCTCGTGCTTCGCGCCGGGATCTCCGGCACGGGTAAACGTTATCCGGCAACCCCCTCGCACTACCGACCGCGTTACCGCTGCGCAACAGTTACCCTCCGCGCGCCGCGCCGCAGGTGCGGCAATCAAACGCGGTCTCCGAAGGTTATTGGCTACCCTTTGCTGGTGCCGATCTATGCCGCCTATGGGTCCAACATGGACTCGACGCAGATGCTCGAGCGCTGTCCGCACTCCCCCATGTCCGGGACGGGCTGGTTGGAGGGCTGGCGGCTCACCTTCGCCGGTGATGACATCGGCTGGGAAGGGCCTCTCGCGACGGTCGTGGAGGATCCCGGTTCCCGGGTGTTCGTCGTGCTCTACGACGTGTCCCCGGAGGACGAGCAGCGCCTGGACCGGTGGGAGGGGTCGGACTTCGGCATCCACAAGAAGATCCGCCTGCGCGTCACCCGCAACGGCGACGGTGGCGAGCCAACGCTGGCCTGGCTCTACGTGCTGGACGCCTACGAGGGCGGCCTGCCATCGGCGCGCTACCTCGGCGTGATCGCCGACGCCGCCGAGAAGGCCGGAGCGCCAGAGGATTACGTCCACGCCCTACGCACCCGCAACAGCCGGAACGTCGGCCCGGGAAACTTCGGCTGACGCCGCCGCGCGCCCGGACGCCGTGGCGTGGCCGACCCGAGGGTCCGGCCACGCCACGGCTTCGGTGTGAAACGAACTCGGTGTGAGAAGAACTTCGGTGTGAGAAAGAACTCAGCCCGCGCCGAGCACGAGGTTGCTCAGCACCCGGACGCCGACCGCGAGCGCCCGCTCGTCGATGTCGAAGGTGGGCTGGTGCAGATCCAGTTGTTCGCCCTCGCCGGACCAGACGCCGAGCCGGGCCATCGCGCCCGGCACCTCCTCCAGGTACCAGGAGAAGTCCTCGCCGCCGCCGGACTGCGGGGTGTCGGCCAGCGCCTCGGGGCCGAGCGCTCGGATCGCGTCCTCGAAGATGCGGGTGGAGTGCTCGTCGTTGACCACGGGCGGCACGCCGCGCCGGTAGTTCAACTGGTAGCGCACGCCCGTCGGGGCCAGCAGGCCGTCGACGATCTCGCGCACCATCGGCTCCAGCAGCGACCAGGTCGCGTGATCGCCGGTGCGGATGGTGCCGGTGAGCATGCCGGTCTGCGGAATGGCGTTGGGCGCTTTCCCCGCGCTCACCGCGCCCCACACCATCACGGTGCTGGTGCGCGGGTCGATGCGGCGGCTGAGCAGGCCGGGCAGTCCGGTGATGACCGAGCCGATGGCGTAGACCAAGTCGCTGGTCAGGTGCGGACGCGAGGTGTGGCCGCCCGGCGAGTCGAGCACCAGTTCGATGGTGTCGGCGGCGGAGGTGATCGCCCCCACCCGGATGCCGATCCGGCCCACCTCCAGACGCGGGTCGCAGTGCAGTGCGAAGATCCGCTCCACGCCCGTCATCGCGCCCGTGGCGACGACGTCGATCGCGCCGCCCGGCATGACCTCCTCGGCGGGCTGGAAGACCAGCCGCACGCCGACCGGCAGCTCCGGCACCTCGGCCAGCGCCAGTGCCGTGCCGAGCAGGATGGTGGTGTGCGCGTCGTGGCCGCAGGCGTGCGACACGCCGGGCACCGTCGAGGCGAAGGGCAGTCCGGTGAACTCCTGCAGGGGCAACGCGTCCATGTCCGCGCGCAGGCCGATGCGCGGTCCGTCCGGTCCGATGTCACAGATCAGGCCGGTGCCGCCGGGGAGTACCTGCGGCGTCAGGCCCGCCTTTGTCAGCCACGCCGAGACGAACTCGGTGGTGCCGAACTCGGTACGGGACAGTTCCGGGTTGGCGTGGATGTGCCTGCGCCATTGGACGAGATCGACCGTGTGATCGGCCAGCCACGACTCCACCGCCTGCCGCCCGGATCCCACGGGTGCCGACACCGTGGAGCTACCGGGAACCTCCATGGCCACGCGGATACCCGTTGCCGGGCCCGTCGCCGGCGCCGCCGAACGGCCGGTTGTGCTCACCGAATGTCCTCCTGTCGTTGAACTAGCCGTTGCAACAACCTGTCTCTATGGATGTCATCGCGGGCGACGGCGATAGCGGTACGCGCGAGGGCGAGCGCACCATCGAGGACCGCGCGATCCGCCGAGGCGTTGACGCTGGCCGCGGCGAAGCCTGGCTGATGTGTCACCGCACCACCGGCATCAATGCCGATGACCGGGTGGATCCCCGGAATGACGTTGGTGACGTTGCCCATGTCGGTGCTGCCCAGCGGCCGCTGCGCCTCGAATTCCGGAGCGAGCGGCACGCGTCCCGATCCGGTGAGCTGCTCGCGATAGACGAGCAGTAGCTCCGGATCCGGGGTCAGCTCGGTGTACGTCGGCGCGAGCGTCCGGATTTCGTGGGTGCAGCCGGTCGCGAGGGCGCCCGCCTCGAAACAAGCCGACGCTCGTCGCATCAGATCGTCGAGGGATGCGGAGTCGACTGCGCGTAGGTAATACAGCAGTTCCGCACGTCCGGGCACGATGTTGGGAGCTACGCCACCGTCGCCGACTATACCGTGCAGTTGCTGGCCGGGCAGGAGATGCTGCCGCAGCAAACCTAGAGCGACCTGTGCGACGGTCACCGCGTCGCCCGCGTTGCGGCCTTGCTCCGGTGCCGCGCTGGCATGCGCTTCGCGCCCGTGGAACACCACCGACACGTCGGCCAGCGCCAGCGACCGGGCGCCGACGATGTCCAGCGGACCCGGGTGCACCATCATCGCCATCGCGACGTCGTCGAACACGCCGCGTTCCAGCATGAGCACCTTGCCGCCGCCGCTTTCCTCGGCGGGTGTGCCGAAGACCAGGACGGTGAGGTCGAGCGCGTCGGCGACCTCGGCGAGACCGAGCGCCGCGCCCACCGAGGAAGCGGCGATGATGTTGTGCCCGCAGGCATGGCCCAGTTCGGGCAGCGCGTCGTACTCGGCGCACAGGCCGACGGTCAGCGCCCCGCTGCCGTAGCGCGCCCGGAAGGCCGTCGGCAGTCCGGCGACGCCGGTCTCGATCTCGAAGCCACGCTCGGCGAGCGGCGCGATCGTCTTGACGACGCTGCGGGTCTCCTCGAACGCCAGCTCCGGTTCGGCGTGGATCGCGTGCGACAGACCGATCAGCTCGGCGGACGCCGCGTGGATCGCGGCGTCACTACGGCGGGCGGCGTCGACCTCGCGCACGGCGTTGCCGTCGTGTTGCGATTCCCGAGGCCCGCTGCGCGGTGGTGGCATGCAACACAGTCTCGCACTGTGTTTTCTTTGCCGCTCTTTCGGCGCGGGGTTGTTTTCCAGCGCCTGCGGCGCTGGGTGTTCGCGGCCCCCTGGTGGCTCGCCGGGCCGCGAACGGCGGATGCTCGGTCTCGCTGCGCTCGACACCGGGAGTCGATGTGCGCTGAGCGCCTCAGGCGGTGATCGGGCGACTTCGGGGTTTGCCGTCGCCGGTGGCGTGCGGGTTTCTTCGTCGCGTTGGCGGCGGCCGGGCGGACGCGCGAAGGCGTGCTGTTCGCGGTGGGCGGATCAGCTCGCCGCGAAGGCCAAGTTCTCCGGGGTGGTCGGCACCGTGAGGCCGGCCAAGGCCTTCGCGTGCAAGGCGCGCTTGATCACCGGGAGGTTGGGTTTGCGGTTGCTCGCCAGGGCCGCGGCCCGCTCGACCGCGGTCGCGAGCAAATCGGCGGCTTCGGCCTTGCCGTCGACGATGCCCGCGGCGATGGCTTCGTCGGCCGGGTAGCGATGGCCGGTGGTCATCGCCTGCACACAGACCTGGTTGGTCAGCCGCTCGGTGAGCAGGGCGTTCATCCCGATCGTGAACGGCATGCCCAGGTGCACCTCGGGCAGGCAGTAGAAGCCGCGATCGGCGCGCATCACCCGGAAGTCGTGCGAAGTGGCCAGCATGGCGCCCGCGCCGAAGGCGTGGCCGTTGATGGCCGCCACGGTCGGCAGCGGGAAGCCGAGCAGACGGGTATAGAGCGAGTGCACACGGTCGAGGTAGCCGTGCATCTTGTCCAGGTTGCCGAACAGCCAATCGGTATCCAGGCCGTTGCTGTAGAACTTCCCGGTCGCGGTGGTCACCAGCGCGGCAGGCCCCTCGGAGCGCTCGACCTCGTCCAGCAGCCCATGGAACTCATTGATCCAGTCCGGGTGAAAACGGTTCTCACTGTCCGTCTGTCCCTCGGTGCCGAGGTACACGACGAACACTTCACCTTGGCGTTCCAGATACGGCATGCGGTGCAGCGTAACGGGCCACAACCCATATCCCTACTCGCGGGTAGCAGCAAAGGTCCTCCCCAGCGACCGTCAACCGCCGACGACCCCGGAGCGGCCCCCGCGCCACCGACCCAGCGCCGTTCCACGCGCCGCCGATCACCGCCCGCCGCGACCGCTCCAGCGAGACGACCGACGCCCACCGGTCGAGCAAAAGTCGTCCGACCGCTTCTAACCCCGACCACTCGGCGACCACTCAGCTACTAGCCACCGGTGGGAAGCGAGCCACCAATCCCCAGACTGCCGAGGCACGGCCCGCCACGACCGAAACAGACCATCCCCGAGACGCTCTTCTCCGATGGCGAAGACCCTCACCAACCCTCAGCCGAACCCGGGTTACGCGATCCGGCCCCGCACCCTCACAACACCTCAGCCCCGCTCTGGAGTGAAACGAGACCGAGCATCCACTGTTCGCAGCCCAATTCGTCCCAGCGCCCGCGACGCACGCCAGCGGTGCTTCGCCCGACCGAGAAGCCACGAAAGGAACCACGAGCACCCCGCGCCCCACCCGCCGGGCGATCACCACATTTCCCACGAATTCACCCCGCGACCACCACAGTGACCACCACTTCCCCGCCGGGAGGCCCCCGCCACCGACAACAGCAGAACCCAGAATCGCGCGATCACCGCCTGACGCCCCCAGCACACCCCAACCCCCGGTTTCGAGCGCAGCGATACCCAGCGTGCAGCCACTCGTAGTCCGGCTCACGTTCGCGCACCCGCCGCCAACGCGACGAAGAAACCCGCACGCCACCGGCAACGGCAAATCCCGAAGTCGCCCGATCACCGCCTGACGCGCCCAGCGCACCCCGACTCCCGGTTTCGAGCGAAGCGAGACCGAGCATCCGCCGTTCGCGGCCCGGCTCGCGTTTGCGCGGCCGTCGCGGAGGCGACGAAGGAGCAAGCGGCGGTCGCGCAAACGCGAGCCACCAGGGGGCCGCGAACACCCAGCGCCGCAGGCGCTGGAAATCAAACACAGCTATCGTGACGATCATGCTTGCCGAACAGGCCGCCGAGGCGATCGCCGAACGTACGGGAGTGTCACGCCACCGGGTCGCGGTGGTGCTGGGGTCGGGCTGGCAGGACGCGGCCGCCGAGATCGGGGCCCCGCTGGCGTCGGTTCCGATGCCCGAGTTGCCGGGGTTCGGGACGCCGACCGCCCAGGGCCATGTCGGCATGGTGCATTCGGTGCGGGTGGACGACAACGCCGTGCTGCTGCTGATGGGCCGCCAGCATCTCTACGAGGGCTACCAGCCCGCCGATGTGGTGCACCCGGTGTCGGCGGCCGTGGCGGCGGGCGCGGAGATCGTGGTGCTGACCAACGCGGCGGGCGGTATCCGATCCGGTCTGCGGGTCGGTGAGCCGGTGCTGATCAGCGATCACCTCAATTTGACCGGGCGCACGCCGCTGGCAGGCGCGACCTTCGTGGACCTGGTGGACGCCTGGGATCCGGAGTTGCGGGCGCTGGCCAGGGAGATCGATCCGAGCCTGACCGAGGGCGTCTACGCGGGCCTGACCGGGCCGCAGTACGAGACGCCCGCCGAGATCCGGATGCTGCGCACGATCGGCGCGGATCTGGTCGGCATGTCCACGGTGCTGGAGGCCATCGCCTGCCGCGCGCTGGGCGCGCGGCTGCTGGGCATCTCGCTGGTCACCAATCTGGCGGCGGGGGTGACGGGCGCGCATCTGTCTCATGCCGAGGTGCTCGCCGAAGGGCACGCGGCGGCGCCGCGACTGGGCAAGTTGCTGCGCGGTGTGCTGGAACGGGTGTAGATGCTGCGCTTCGGTACAGCGGGCCTGCGCGGGCCGCTGGGTGACGGTCCGGACGGCATGAACGTCACCACGGTGAGCAGAGCTACCGCCGGGCTCGTCGCATGGTTGCGCGGCCGGTGCCTCGGCGGTGGCGCGGTGGTGGTCGGCCGCGACGCCAGGCACGGTTCGGCCGAGTTCGCCGCGGCGACCGCGGAGATCTTCGCGGCGGCGGGTTTCCCGGTGACGCTGCTGCCGCGTCCGCTGCCCACGCCGGTGGTCGCGTACGCGGTGCGTGAGCTGGGCGCGGTCGCGGGCGTGCAGATCACCGCCTCGCACAATCCGGCCACCGACAACGGTTACAAGGTCTATCTGGACGGCGGATCGCAGTTGCTCGCCCCGGCCGATGCCGAGATCGAGCGCTGCATCGAAGCCGTCGCCGAGCCGATCGAGCGCGTGCCGGTGATTCCCGCGAGCGACGACGTGGTGCGGCGCTATCTCCGCCGGGTCGCGGAGCTGCCCGCCCGGATCGGTGGCGCGGGCGAGCGTGCCGGGATTCGGATCGCGCTCACCCCGTTGCACGGCGTCGGCGGCGATCTCGCCCTCGAAGCGCTCGGGGCGGCGGGTTTCTCCGACGTCCACGTGGTCGACGAGCAGTTCCGGCCGGACCCCGACTTCCCGACCGTGGCGTTCCCGAACCCGGAGGAACCCGGTGCGGCCGACCTGCTGCTCGCGACGGCGGCCCGGGTCGGCGCCGATGTGGCGATCGCGCTGGATCCGGACGCGGACCGGTGCGCGGTGGGCGTTCCGGGGCCGGACGGTACCTGGCGGATGCTGCGCGGCGACGAGACCGGCGTGCTGCTGGCCGATTGCGTGCTGCGCACCGCCCCGGCAGGCGCGCTGGTGGCGACGACCATCGTGTCGTCGCGGCTGCTTTCCGAGCTGGCTCCCGCGCGTGGCGGCCGCTACGCGGAGACGCTCACGGGATTCAAGTGGCTGGCCCGCGCGGGCGACGGCTTGGTCTACGCCTACGAGGAGGCGATCGGCCACTGCGTCGACCCGGCGGCGGTACGGGACAAGGACGGCATCTCCACGGCCGTGCTGGTGGCCGACCTGGTGGCCCGGCTGAAGGCCGAGGGCCGCGTCCTCGACGACGAGCTGGACTCCTACGCGGTCGAATTCGGCCTGCACGCGGGCGACCAGGTGGCGCTGCGGCTCGCCTCGGCCGGCGAGGCGGCCGCCGTGGTGGAGCGGCTGCGGGCGGACCCGCCCGCCGAAATCGCGGGCGAGCCGGTGGAATACACCGATCAGCTCCGGGTGCGCGGCCGGATGCGGACCAACGCGCTGATCTTCCAGGGCGCTCGCGCCCGCGTGGTCGTGCGTCCTTCCGGCACCGAACCGAAGCTCAAGTGCTACCTGGAGGTGGTCGAACCGGTCGGCTCGCGCGCCGATCTCCCGGCCGCGCGAGCCGCCGCGCGCGAACGCCTTTCGGCGCTACGCGACTTCTGCCGGAAGCTCTGACGCGGAAGCCCTGACGCGGAAGCTCTGACGCGGAAGCCCTGACGCGGAAGCCCTGACGCGGGAGCCCTGACGCGGCCGGCTCAGCGCGGTCCGAACTGCCTGTCCCCCGCGTCGCCGAGGCCGGGCACGATGTAGGCGTTCTCGTTCAGCCCCGCGTCGACGACGGCGGTCACCAATCGCACCGGCAAGCCCGAGTCAGCCAGTGCCGCAATGCCTTCCGGCGCCGCGACGACGCACACCGCGGTGATGTCGGTGGCGCCGCGTGCCGCGAGCAGTCGCAGGGTGTGCCGCATCGAGCCGCCCGTGGCCAGCATCGGGTCGAGCACGAAGACCGGTAGCCCGGCGAGATCGGCGGGCAGCGATTCCATGTAGGGCACCGGCTGGTGGCTGTCCTCGTCGCGGGCGATGCCGACGAAACCGATCCTGGCGTCCGGGATCAGTTCCGCGGCCGCGTCGATCATGCCGAGCCCGGCGCGCAGCACCGGGACCAGCAGCGGCGGACGGGCCAGCCGGACGCCTTCGGTGGAAGTGACGGGCGTGACGATCTCGAAGCGCTCGACCTCCGCGTCGCGCAGCGCCTCGTAGATCAGGATTCCCGTCAGATCACGCAGTGCGGCACGGAAAGCCGGGTTCGCCGTACGCTCGTCCCGCATCGTGGTGAGCAGGGCGGCGACGAGTGGATGGTCCACGGTGTGGGTGCGCATGAGGGAACGATAAGGTCGGTCCCGGGTGCGCCGCCGGACGCCACCGGAGTTTTTTTCGAAGCGGCGGAACCGAACCGGAACAGCGCGCGTCGAACCAAGTGGATGACGTACTCTGCCTGGGAACAACAGATGGGGGAAGCTCTGATGCGAAAGATGTCGGCGGACACCGAGGGCATTGCGGCCTACGGCGCGACCGCCCACGTCATGGCGGGTGAGATGGCGGCGGCGGGGGTGAGCGCCGCGGCGGCGGAACCCGCGTTGCTCGGCCCGATCATGGGCCTCATCGGTGGTGATTTCATGGCGGCCTACGCCGCGGCACACGCCGGGCACGTCGCCGCGATCGGCCAGCTGTCGGCGGTGCTGACCAGCATGGGCGGCGCCGCCACCGGCGCGGCGGCGGTCCTCACCGAGACCGACGCCGCCCACGCGAGCGCGCTGCGGAACACGGCCGGCGAGCTGGAGTGAGCCTGTGATCGACGTCAACGCGCTGGCCAAACCGATCCTCGACCTGCTCGCCAGCTTCGGCAGCGGTGTGCTGCCCGCCGGCGGCCCCACGGACGCGCTACGCAGCACCTCGGCCGTGGTCGACCAGATCCATCAGATGGGCCGCGACAGCATCAACGGGATGAACACCGCGTGGGACGGCCGCGCCGCCGACGCGGCCACCGCCAAGGCGCTGCGGGTGCAGACCTCGGCGGCCACCATCTCCGATCGCGGCAACGAGATGGCCACGGTGGTGAACCAGGCCGCTGGCGAGGTCGAGACGGGCCAGAAGGAACTCACCGACATCGCGCAGTCGTTCGTGAACACCGCCGCGAGCATGGGTCCGGCCCTGGCGACGCCGGAGGGGCTGGCGGTGCTCGTCGGCACGGCGATCGACCATCTCGGCCAGGCCCTCAACGTGGTCGGCCGGGTGCGGAACGAATTGCAGACGCACACCGCGTCGATGAACGAGCTCACCCCGCCGCCGACCACCCCGTCGCTGTCCGGCGTGCCCGTGCAGCAGGTGGTGTCCACCGCGTCCGGCGCGCTCAACGGCGCGGGGCAGCTGCTGAGCACCGCGATGGCCACGCCGACGCTGTCGCAGGCCATGCGCGGGCCGAGCACCACCCCGGGCTCGCCGGGCATGCCCAGGCCCGACACCGGTTCCTCGGGTGCGCCCGACGACGGCAAGGGTGTGAAGATCACGCTGCCCGACGGCAGTGTCGTGGAGGCGCCCAACGAGCAGGCCGCCACGGCGGTCCGGTCGGCGATCGGCGCCGTCGGCACCCCCTATGTCTGGGGCGGCAACAGCCCGGGCGCGGGATTGGATTGCAGCGGGCTCACCAAGTACGCCTACGGCGAGGCGGGGGTCGACCTGCCCCGGCTCGCGGCAGAGCAGGGCAACGGGGCCGCACCGGTATCGGCCGGTGACCTGATGCCGGGCGACCTCGCGATCTGGGACGGCCACGTGGCCATGGTTATCGGCAATGGGCAGTTGGTTGAGGCGGGTGACCCGGTCCAGATCAGCTCGATTCGAACGGAGAACTCAGGCATGGACTTCTACGGTTTCTACAGGCCGACGGCATGACCCGACCTCGAGTCCCCAACGTCACGGTGGCTGCCAGCAGCAACCGGTCGGGCACCATCTCGGTGCGCGCGACCGACCAGGGCATGCCGGTGGAGATCAAATTCGAGCGCAGCGAATATCGTTACGGCGCACAGTCGCTGGCGAACGAGATCCTGCGGCTCACCCAGCGCTCCGCCATCGCGGCGCGGGCGCGGCGGCGCGAACTGCTCGCCGAGGCGGGCATGCCCTCGGACATCCTCGACCGGCTCGGCCTGCCGACCCGCCAGCAGGCGGTGGACGAGCTGGACCGGATCGATGACGCCGACACGGGACCGACGAGCTGGATGAGGCCGGTATGAGTGCGGAGATGGACGCCCTGGTCGCCTCGGCTACCCAGAAGCTGGAGGCGCTGGAAGCCGCGCTGTACGGGCTGAAGCAGGTGCGCGGACGATGGACCTCCGAGGACGGCGCGGTGAGCGTCGAGGTGAACAGCGACGGCGCGCTGGTGGGCCTGACCTTGGCGGAATCGGTCACTTCGCTCCCGCCGGCCGAGGTCGGACAGCTGATCGTCTGGGCGTGCAGGCAGGCCGCGGAAGACGCCGGCGCACAGCGATCCAAGGTCGTTGCGACACTGAACGAGTCATTCGTCCCGGCCGGGCAGCCGCCCGCTGGAACGAATGGGGGCGGGCCGGATAGTGCCTGACGCGGAAGGTCGATAGGCTTCCGCACATGGCTTCTGGAGACATCGTCCCGATCGAGCTCGGCCTGACCGACGGCGATCTCGTCACCCTGTGGGCACCGCGCTGGCGAGACGGTGACGACGAGTGGGAGGCGTTCCTCGGGCACGAGGACGCCCTCTACGGTTTCGAGTCCGTGGCGGAGCTGGCCGCGTTCATCCGCACCAACTCCGACAACGACCTCGTCGACCATCCGGCCTGGAAAGTCGTCGCGGGCCTGTCGGCGGTCGAGCTCGAGCCGGAGGAGAACTTCACGTTCGATCTGGTCGCCGTGCCGGAGCTGGCGGCCGGCGACCCTGACGTGGACACCGTCGCCGAGCTGGAGGACACCCTCGGCATGGTGCGCAACATCGGCGAGGTGTGCGAGCTGGAGACGGTGACCAAGTTCTTCGGTTCGCATCCGGTGCTCGGCGCGCTGCCCGGCGGGGTGAGCGCGTTCGTCGGCCGCGACGGCGAGGAACTGTGGGACCAGATCGGCGCCGCCATCGCCAAGGACTGGGACGACGTCCTGGACGCCATCGACTCCGTCGTGCAGACGCCCGAGGTGGACGCCGAAGCGGTCGCGGTCGCCGAGGCCGAACTGCTGGCCGCCGAGGAGAACGTGGTCGACGCCGACGACGCGGCCGACAGTGACGAGGACGAGGAATTCGAGCCGGTCGACCTCGACGAGGACGAAGAAGACGAAGAAGACGAGGACGACGACGAATCGTTCTGGCACGAGGTCGGCATCGACCCGGTCAAGATCGTCACCTCCGAGGGCAACCTCTTCACGTTGCGCTGTTACCTCGACGACGAACCGATCTTCCTCGGCACCAAAGGCGCGATCACGGTGTTCTCCTCCGAGCGTGCGCTGGCCCGCTACCTCGCCGACGATCACGAGCACGACCTGGCCCGCGTGAGCACCTTCGCCGACGTGCAGACCGCGGCGGTGGACGGCTCGCTGGAGGTCGAGGTCACCGACGAGAACGTGTACGTGCTGCCCGGCTTGGCCGACGACCTGGCCGAAGGCCCCGAAGCGGTCGACATCGAACAGCTGGACTTGGCGGTCGAACTGTTCACCGACGCCGCCGACTACGCCGACGACGACACGGTGGAGCAGGCGCTGGCGCAGTCCACCCCGCTGGGCTGGTACGTCTCCTACCTGCTCAACCCCGACCCCACCCGGTTGGCGCCCAACCCGCCGTTCACCGCGGAGGCCCAGGCCTGGCGCGAGCTGGAACGCCACCTGGAATCGCGGCTCGACAAGCAGTAACTAGCTCAGCCGGATCCAGACCTGGTCGGCTTGTCCGAGCAGGCGTTCGTCGGCGCCGTAGACGGCGGTCGAGGCCCAGCATTTGCGGCCCTGCTCGCCATGGAACTCGCCCACGGCGACGCAGCGCTCCGCGACCCGGGGAACGTCGTGCACGGTGGCGGTCATCGAGCCGAGCAGGGCGGGGCGCTCGAGCATGCCGGGTAGCGACCAGCCGCCGGGGCAGTCCATCGCGGCCCACAGCAGCGGCGGCCCCAGCGGCACGGTGTCGTCGGGCACCCACGGCGCGGCGACCCGGGCCGCGTCCACGCGTCCGGGTTCGATGCGCAGACCGTCCGCCCGCCCGCTACCGCAGACGAAGCAGGACGCGAACATCTCGATACTGGTGTACCCGCGCGCCGCCTCGGCCGCCTCGGCGAACTCGACGGGGCGAGGTGCGTCCCGCGCCAGTTCGCCGCTCTTCGACTCGGCGATCAACGTGTCGCGGTCGTACAGCCGTTCGTCGCGCACGTCGAGCGGCGTCTCCAGCGGAGGCGGGCTGCGCAGGATCACCGTCACGGTCTGCTCGCCGCGTTGCGCCGCGAGCAGACCGGCCACGTAGCCACCGTTGCCGGAGTCGGGCGGGCCGTTGAACCGGCGCGGGATACGCAAGGTCGCCATGTTCGCCACGCTAGCGAACTGGTTGCCGGCCTGCCGTGAAACATCTGCCGACCGTCCTCTATCCCGCCCGGCGGAAACGAGTCGCTCGCGACCGTGGCGGCCCGGCGCCGCACCGCCTCCCGTTCGTCCGAGCGACGGGCGCGGCGATCCGCCGCGGCGCGCCGGTTCGCCCGATGCCGCGCGATCGTTACCCGATGAGCACCGCGTATCCGGGCTTGATGATGTCGTCGATGATCCGCAGTCGCTCGGGGAACGGGATGAACGCCGACTTCATGGCGTTGATGGTGAACCGTTCCAAGTCGCTCCAGCCGTAACCGAACGTCTCGACGAGTTTGAGCATCTCCTGGCTCATGCTGGTATCGCTCATCAGCCGGTTGTCGGTGTTGACCGTGACGCGGAAGCGCAGACGGGCGAGCAGGTCGAACGGGTGCTTGTCCAGAGAGGGCACGGCGCCGGTCTGCACGTTCGACGACGGACACAGCTCCAACGGAATGCGCATGTCGCGGACGTAGTTGGCGACGACGCCGAGCTGAGCGTCCTCGATGGCGCCTGGCACGCTGATGTCGTCGGTGATCCGCACACCGTGGCCGAGCCGGTCGCATCCGCAGAACGCGAGGGCCTCGTGAATGGACGGCAGGCCGAAGGCCTCGCCCGCGTGGATGGTGAAGTGCGCGCTGTTGGCCCGCATGTACTCGAACGCGTCCAGGTGCCTGCTCGGCGGGTAGCCCGCCTCCGCACCCGCGATGTCGAAGCCGCCGACCCCGCGATCGCGGAAGCGCACCGCCAGCTCGGCGATCTCCCGCGAGCGCGCCGCGTGCCGCATCGCGGTGAGCAGACAGGTCACCACGATGGTGTGGCCCTGCTCCGCGGCAGCGGCCTCGCCCTCGCGGAAACCGGCCAGCGTGTGTTCGACCACCTCGTCCAGCGTCAGTCCGCGTTCCAGGTGTTGCTCGGGGGCGAAGCGCACTTCCGCGTACACGACGCCGTCGGCGGCGAGGTCCTCGGCGCATTCGCGAGCGACCCGGCGCAGTCCCTCCGGGGTCTGCATCACGGCGACGGTGTGCGCGAAGGTCTCCAGGTACCGTTCCAGCGACCCGCTGTCGGCCGCGTCGCGGAACCAGGCCGCCAGCGACGCCTCGTCGGAGGCGGGTAGGTCGTCGTAGCCGCTGTGCGCGGCGAGTTCGAGCACCGTCGCGGGCCGCAGACCACCGTCGAGGTGATCGTGCAGCAGCGCTTTCGGCGCTTGGCGGATCGAGGCGAGGGTGAGAGGCATCGGTCCAGTCATGTATCGACGGTAGCCGCAGCGCGCGAAAACGGCAGCCGACTGCGGCCGTGGCAACCATCTCGTTGCCCGCCGGATGGGGGCCGGTCCACAGCTGGACACCACGCGGTTCCGCATCGGGAGCCACCGTCCGGCCGCGTGACCGCACCCGGTCCCGCGACATGCCGTGAACCGGTCGCCGTCGCCTCAGGACCCGATGCGGTCGAGGATCAGCGGCGCGGGCGCGGGCGCGGCGTCGGGTTCGATGGTGACGGCGTCGCGCAGCGCCGCAATGGCGCCTGCGAAGGATTCGGGCGTGTCGGTGTGCAGGGTGAGCAGCGGTTGTCCCGAGGTCACGGCCTCCCCCGGCTTGGCGTGGATTTCGACGCCCGCGCCGGGTTGCACCGGATCGCCCTGGCGTGCCCGGCCCGCGCCCAGACGCCAGGCGGCGACGCCGACGCTCAGCGCGTTGAGCCGGGTCAGCACGCCGTCGGCGTCGGCGCGCACGGTCTCGGTGTGCTGGGCGGTGGGCAGCGCGGCGTCCGGGTCGCCGCCCTGGGCGCGCACCATCGCGCGCCAGTGGTCCATCGCCCGTCCGTCGGCCAGCGCGTTCGGCGGGGTCCACTTCGAGACCGGCGAGCGCGACCATTTCGCGAGCCAAGGCGATGGTCAGCTCGACGACGTCGGCGGGACCGCCGCCCGCGAGCACCTCCACCGATTCCGCGACCTCCAGGGCATTGCCCGCAGTGCGGCCGAGCGGAGTGTCCATCGCGGTGAGCAGCGCGAGCGTCCGTACGCCCGCGTCGTCGCCGAGTCCGACCATCGCGGTCGCCAGCTCACGCGCCCCGTCGAGCGTCTTCAGGAAGGCGCCGGAGCCGACCTTGACGTCGAGTAGCAGCGCCGCGGTGCCCTCGGCGATCTTCTTGCTCATGATCGAGCTGGCGATCAGCGGGATCGATTCCACCGTGCCGGTGACGTCGCGCAAGGCGTAGAGCCGCCGGTCCGCAGGCGCGAGATCGGCCCCCGCCGCGCAGATCACCGCGCCGATGGCCGGGTCGGCCAGGATGTCACGCATCCGCGACGCGGGCACGTCCGCCTGCCAGCCGGGAATGGATTCCAGCTTGTCCAGGGTGCCGCCGGTGTGGCCGAGGCCGCGCCCGGACAGCTGCGGCACCGCCGCGCCGCAGGCGGCGACCAGCGGCGCGAGCGGCAGCGTGATCTTGTCACCCACTCCGCCGGTCGAGTGCTTGTCGACGGTCGGGCGCGGCAAACCGGTGAGGTCCATGCGCCGACCGGAGGCGATCATCGCGGCGGTCCATCGCGCCGTCTCGCGCCGCGTCATCCCGCGCCAGACGATCGCCATGGCCAGCGCGGACATCTGCTCGTCGGCCACCACGCCCCGGGTGAACCCGTCGACCACCCAGTCGATCTGCGCGTCCGACAGCTCGCCGCCGTCCCGCTTGGTGGTGATGATCGAAACCGCGTCCAGTGCCGTCACGGTCGTCAGTCTGGCACGAGCCCTTGCCGGACCTGGGTTCTCACCGCTGGCATCCCCGGCCTATCCGGCTCACACCCGCCCGGCGTGGAGATCGTCCGGGCCGAAAGCATCGGGCAGCAGCGTGCGCAACGGCACCGCCCCGGCCTTGTGATCGACCAGGAGATCGGCCCCGCCGTGCTCGTAGAGCAATTGCCTGCAACGTCCGCAGGGCATCAGGATCTCGCCGCGCGAATCCGTCACCGAGACGGCCACCAGACGCCCTCCGCCCCCCGACACCAAGTTCCCGATCAGCACGCATTCGGCACAGAGGCCCAGCCCATACGAGACGTTCTCGACGTTGCAGCCGACCACCACCCGGTCGTCGGTGAGCCCGGCCGCGCCGACGGGAAACCGGGAGTAGGGCGCGTAGGCACGGCCCATCGCCGCATGAGCGCTGGCACGAAGCTTGTCCCAGTCGATGTGCATAGGCGGTGCGACCTCTCTGCTCAGGGCCGGATCCAGCGGTCCGGTGGGCCGGTCGATCTTCCTCGGCCGTGTGGATCGTTTCACTCCCGGGCCTGGGGCGGCCCCGCACACAGCGAGTTCGTCGCGGTGACGTCACGGCCGCGCATCACTCGGCAACCGTTGTGCCCGTCTCGGCGTGTACCGGGGTTTTCGTCCGCCGTGCCTGGTAGAACGTGGTGCATGTCCGATCAGACCCGGTTCGCCCGCTTGGCGCTCGACCAGGTGGCCGCGGAGCTGGACTCCACCGCCTTCCGGAACGGCTATCTCACCTCCGACCGGATGCGGTTCCTCGCGATCAAGATCCGCGACGCGGGTGAGGCGTACGAGAAGGCCGTGCGGTCCGCCGCGTCGGGATAGATCGCTCGCCGCCTCGGCGCGGTATTTCCTATTACCGAAGAGTAGCTTCGGCCAGGTCGAATGAGACATTCTCCACATTGCGAGTGCTCACAATGGGGCCAACGCCGCTGAGAGCGACAGCCGCGACGAGAAACCGCCAGTGCGGCGCATAGACGTTCCGCATTACTCCAAATGCCGTGACACGCAGCGATTTTCCACCGAATTCGGGCACGCCGAACACCACTTGAACCGAGCCGCCGACGGCCGCGCGAGGGCCACGACGGAACCCCGCGCCCATCAAGAAAGGTAAGCCTAACCCGATCGGGTGTCGCGCAACGCACGGTACGCCGAATTAGTTCCGGGATTGCTGGGGGATTAGAGTCCAGAACAGATCGGTTCAGGTTCCCTGCGACGGGCCGGAGTACAGCCACCTGGGCATTCGCCCCCAACGCCGCCGGCGTCGGACCTGCAACCGGGTCCATCAACGACGTTGGAGGCACCGCACTCTATGACCACGATTGAAGCTCCGGCCCAGCCGAAGCGGAAGACGCTGTACCGAGGCGACCCCGGAATGTGGTCGTGGGCGCTGCACCGGATCACCGGCGTCACCATCTTCTTCTTCCTCTTCGTCCACGTGCTGGACACCGCCTTGGTGCGCGTGAGCCCGGACACCTACAACGAAGCGATCGAGATCTACAAGACGCCCATCGTGGCGTTGATGGAAATGGGCCTGGTCGTCGTGGTCCTGTTCCACGCGCTCAACGGCGTCCGCGTGATCCTGGTGGACTTCTGGTCCAAGGGGCCGAAGTACCAGCGCCTGATGCTCTGGATCATTCTCGCGATCTGGTTCCTGCTGGCCGTTCCCGCGATCGGGCGCCAGTTCTTCTACCTGTTCACGGAGCACTGATATGAGCGAGCAAAGCGAGCGACCCATGAACACAGCCGCCAGTGCGGTCATGCCGGAGCCGAGCGCCAGCGAGGTGCAGGCATGAGCGCACCTGTTCTCGGTAAGTCCTATGACCGTCCGGCCAGCCTGGACCTGCCTCGCTCGCCGCGCGCGCGCTCGAACAACAACTTCGAGAAGTACGCCTGGCTGTTCATGCGCTTCTCCGGCCTGTTGCTGATCGTGCTGGTGCTCGGTCACATGGCGATCATGCTGCTGCTCGACGGCGGCGTGAAGCGGCTCAACTTCGCCTTCGTCGCCGGCCGCTGGTCCAGCCCGTTCTGGCAGTTCTGGGACCTGACCATGCTGTGGCTGGCGCAGTTGCACGGCGGCAACGGGCTGCGCACCGTCATCGACGACTACTCCCGCAAGGACTCGACCCGCTTCTGGCTCAAGACCCTGCTGGCCATCTCGATGATCCTGGTCATGGGCGTGGGCACCTACGTCATCTTCACCTTCGACCCCAACATCAGTTAGGAACGGGCCCCCTCGCATGAGTGAGCGCAGCGAACGAACCATCGGGACTGGTGAGTCTCGTCCTGTCCAGGAGCACCGCTACGACGTCGTCATCGTCGGCGCGGGTGGCGCGGGCATGCGCGCCGCGATCGAGGCCGGCCCTCGTGTTCGGACGGCGGTGCTGACCAAGCTGTACCCGACCCGCAGCCACACCGGCGCGGCCCAGGGCGGCATGTGCGCCGCGCTGGCCAACGTCGAAGAGGACAACTGGGAATGGCACACCTTCGACACCGTCAAGGGTGGTGACTACCTGGTCGACCAGGACGCCGCGGAGATCATGGCCAAGGAGGCCATCGACGCGGTGCTCGATCTGGAGAAGATGGGCCTGCCGTTCAACCGGACGCCCGAGGGCAAGATCGACCAGCGGCGCTTCGGCGGGCACACTCGCGATCACGGCAAGGCCCCGGTCCGCCGCGCGTGCTACGCCGCCGACCGCACCGGCCACATGATCCTGCAGACGCTGTACCAGAACTGCGTCAAGCACGACGTGGAGTTCTTCAACGAGTTCTACGTGCTCGACCTGGTGCTCACCGAGACCGATCGGGGTCCGGTCGCCACCGGCGTGGTCGCCTACGAGCTGGCCACCGGCGAGATCCACGTCTTCCACGCCAAGTCGATCGTGTTCGCCACCGGCGGCTCGGGCCGGATGTACAAGACCACCTCCAACGCGCACACCCTGACCGGCGACGGCATGGCGATCGTGTTCCGCAAGGGCCTGCCGCTGGAGGACATGGAGTTCCACCAGTTCCACCCGACAGGTCTGGCCGGACTCGGCATCCTCATCTCGGAAGCCGTTCGCGGTGAGGGCGGCATCCTGCGCAACGCCGACGGCGAGCGGTTCATGGAGCGCTACGCCCCCACCATCAAGGACCTCGCGCCGCGCGACATCGTCGCCCGCTCGATGGTGCTGGAGGTGCTCGAGGGGCGCGGCGCCGGACCGAACAAGGACTACGTCTACATCGACGTGACCCACCTCGGCGAGGACGTGCTCGAGGAGAAGCTGCCCGACATCACCGAGTTCTCCCGCACCTACCTCGGTGTGGACCCGGTGAAGGAACTGGTGCCGGTGTTCCCGACCTGTCACTACGTGATGGGCGGCATCCCCACCCGCATCCGGGGCGAGGTGCTGCGCAACAACAGCGACATCGTCCCCGGCCTGTACGCCGCGGGCGAGTGCGCGTGCGTCTCGGTGCACGGCGCCAACCGTCTGGGCACCAACTCGCTGCTGGACATCAACGTGTTCGGCCGCCGGGCCGGCATCGCCGCCGCGGAGTACGCGCAGCGCAGCGAGTTCGTCGACCTGCCGGAGAACCCGGCGCGGATGGTGCAGGACTGGCTGGCCCAGCTGCTGAGCGAGCACGGCGACGAGCGGGTGGCCGACATCCGCACCGAGTTGCAGCGGTCGATGGACAACAACGCCTCGGTGTTCCGCACCGAGGACACGCTCAAGCAGGCGCTCACCGACATCCACGCGCTCAAGGAGCGCTACTCCCGGATCACCGTGCAGGACAAGGGCAAGCGCTACAACAGTGACCTGCTCGAGGCCGTCGAGCTCGGCTTCCTGCTCGAGCTGGCCGAGGTCACCGTGGTGGGCGCGCTCAACCGCAAGGAATCGCGCGGCGGCCACGCCCGCGAGGACTACCCGGACCGCGACGACGTGAACTTCATGCGCCACACGATGGCCTACAAGGAGGGCTCGGAGCTCCTGTCGGACATCCGCCTGGACTTCAAGCCGGTGGTGCAGACCCGTTACGAGCCGATGGAGCGTAAGTACTGATGACTGCTGTTGCCGAAGCACCCTCTTCGCAGAAGCCCGCTCCGGTCCCCGAGGGCTCGGTGATGATCACCGTCAAGGTGGCCCGGTTCAACCCGGAGGACGACAAGGGCGCGCACTGGGAGTCCTTCCAGGTGCCGGTCCTGCCGACCGACCGCTTCCTGAACGTGCTGATCTACATCAAGTCCTACTTGGACGGCACGCTCACCTTCCGCCGTTCCTGCGCGCACGGCGTCTGCGGTTCGGACGCGATGCGGATCAACGGCGTCAACCGGCTGGCCTGCAAGGTGCTGATGAAGGACATGCTGCCCAAGGGCGGCAAGTCGATCACCGTCACCGTCGAGCCGATCCGCGGCCTGCCCGTGGAGAAGGACCTCGTGGTGAACATGGAGCCGTTCTTCGACGCCTTCCGCGCGGTGAAGCCCTACCTGATGACCTCCGGTAACGAGCCCACCCGCGAGCGCATCCAGAGCCAGGCCGACCGCGCCCGGTTCGACGACACCACCAAGTGCATCCTGTGCGCCTGCTGCACCACCTCCTGCCCCGTGTACTGGAGCGACGGCAGCTACTTCGGCCCGGCCGCGATCGTGAACGCCCACCGCTTCATCTTCGACAGCCGCGACGAAGGCGCCCGCGAACGCCTCGACATCCTCAACGACGTCGAAGGCGTCTGGCGCTGCCGCACCACCTTCAACTGCACCGACGCCTGCCCCCGCGGCATCGAGGTCACCAAGGCCATCCAAGAAGTCAAACGAGCCTTGCTCTTCACCCGCTGATTCCCGGCTCGGTCGTAGACGAAGGCCGCTTTCACCACCCGGTGAAGGCGGCCTTCGTGGTTCCTGGAGCGGACCGCATTCGTCACGGTCGCTCGTTCACCGGAGATCGTCGGCCTTCGTCTTCTGCTAGCACCCGAGGTGGCAGGTAATCTCCGGCTGCTTCGCAATCTTCGACCGCTTCCGAGTCGTCGACACCGATCGGATGCGGGATCCCGTACTCGTCGACCGCAGCCCAGGTCCCGTCATCCCAGCGCAGCCAACCGATGCGCGTCATCCAGCGCCTCGTCCGCCAAGCCGCTGCTGTACGCCGCTGCGGCGAGGTATTGCAGGCAGTTCGGGCCGTGCCCCGAATGAGCATTGAGGACGAACCTGGCCTCATCGAGGGATCGAAAAGCGCCTTCCACGAAACAGTTGCGATGGAAATGGCGCCACTGTTCGGCGTCGGCCGAGGTAATGGTCATCGGATAATCCGTTCCGCCCGCAGTGACGGCGTGATGCGTCCGGCGTCCACCAGAGTCCAGTAGGCAAGTCGTTTGATGTCACATGTTTCCGCCGGGCAATGGCGATACTGCTGCATGATCCGGTGGGCTTCCGCGACGGAGACACGGGGAGGGACGTCCGTGATTCGTTCCATTGCAGCAGGGGGTTCAGCCTCGCGATCGAGGTAACGCAAACCCAGACAAAAGGCGACGGCAGTGGCGAGGATCGCGACGACCAAAATAGCGACAAATGGGTGCATGACTGACCTCGGATATTGTGTGGGTAGTGTGGTACACCGTGGGTAGAGCCGAACGGCGCTGAACATTTTCAGAAGACCGCCCGCATGCCGTCGTCAGTAAGACGCGCCGCGCCGAGAGCACCTCGGACCGATGCGCGTAGCCTCATCGACTCCCCCAACTGGTTACGTTTTGCATGACGGCCCCGCACATCGGAGCCGTGGTTCCAGCCTCGTGCCCGCAGCATTTCTGAAAAAGGGCAAGTTACGGGGCAGATAATTCGGCCGTGACCCAGCATCGGCGCCGCTGGATAGACTGAGCCGACCGATACCGATGAGGGGACGCATGCAACCGAACGTGCAACTCCAGCAGCGACGGGAAGCCACACCGTCGCGGGTGGCATCTGGTCAGATAATGAGCCGCGCCGAGCTGGCAGAGGTCGTCAACGCCTACATCTGGCGCCGGCACGGTCAGCGGCGCGAGCTAGATGCCCGTACCATCGCTCGCTATGAGCGCGGCATTGTCCGCTGGCCCAACGAGCTGTACCGCGAAGCCTTCCGCGCGATCCTGCATGCCACCGATGGTGAACTGGGCTTCGTGCCGAATCGTCGGCGCCGCGAAGCGTCGGCAATGCCGGACGGCACGCTCGCGATCAACCTGCTCAGCCCTTTCGATCCGAACATCGGTCCTGCCCACTATTTCGGCCCGAGCACCGACCACAAGGCGATCAGCCGTATCGGCACGACCGAGGTCATCGACATCCAGACAGCCACGCGCGCAATCGCATCAGTGGAGAACATGCGTGGCGGCGGCTCGATCAGCCTTGTTGCGGGCAGGCAACTCGGCCGCTTCGCGCCGCTACTCGATGGAAAGGCGTCGCCGGGCACCCGCCGGGCCTTGCTCGAAGCGATTGGCAACTTCGCCAGTGTCGCCGGGTACGCCGCTTTCGACATCGGCGATCACACGACGGCTGAGCGGAGGTTCCGACTCGCACTTTGGTGTGCCGACGCAGCCGAATCCTGGGAACTACGCGCCAGTGCGCTCGCCGACCTGGCACGCAAGACGGCATATATTGGCAACGCTGATGGCGGATTGTCGCTCATCGAACTGGCCCAGGTGCGATCCGACCGGCTGTCGGCCACCACCCGCGCCATGCTGAGTGCCCTGCGAGCCCAATACTTGGCTGCTATAGGACGACCGGACGAAGCACTCTCCGAGGTGGTACGCGCCGATGAGCACTTTGCTGAGCGCCATCCCGCCACCGACGCCCCTTGGCTGTGCTTCTACGATGAGGCGGAGCACCTCGGCAGTACCGGCAAGGCTCTCATCCCGATCGCGCAGGCGCGGCATCGCATCGAACTGGCAGCCCCTAGGATTCGGCGAGCTGTCGATCTCCAGGCTGCGAAATACGTTCGTTCGCGAACGTTTTCGCTCATACGCTTGGCTACTCTGACTATGCGAATCGGCGACCCGAAGGAAGCAGCTGCCCTTGGAATTCGCGCAGCCACGCAGGCCAGCCGACTCGATTCCCACCGAATCCACAACGAACTTCAACGATTGGCCGCTGCTGCGTCACGTCACCGGCGCATGAGCGATGTCGTGGCACTGCGCGAAGTCATCAGCCGCCGAGCTGCGGAGAACGCAGCGTTATGACCGCAGCAACGTCATCCGAGGCGATCCTGGCGGAAGCCGCTCGACGGGCCGACCTCGAACTGACTGACCAAGAGATGATTCGCGAAGGTTCTCATGCGATTTACCGGGTTGGCGACATCGTGGCACGGATCGGAGAGCCCGGCAGCCTGAACGATGCCGAGCGGGAACTGCGTGTGTCGCAGTGGCTGAACAGTTCAGGCATTCCCACAGTGAAGGCGGTATCGGAACTGCCTCAGCCGATTCTCGTGGACGACCGACCTGTCAGCTGGTGGCATCTCATCCCCGGCCATCGGCCAGCTACACCCGCCGAACTCGGAGCCATGCTGCGCGCCCTCCATTCGTTGACACCACCGACCGACCCCGGCTTGCCGGATTACGACCCGTTCGCTGATCTTCGCACGCGATTGTCGACTGCGGACACGGTGGACGAAGATGACCGAGCATGGCTGCTGACGCGTTACGACGAGCTACGGCGGCAATACGATGCGCTACCGGAGACCCCGCGACTCTCGGTGATTCATGGCGATGCTTGGCAGGGCAACCTGGTCGTGCCACCCACGGGCATTCCTATAGTGCTGGATCTGGACAAGGTGTCGCTTGGCCGACCGGAATGGGATCTCATTCAACTCGCCGTTGACTACGTGGACTTCTCACGAGTCTCCGAAACCGACTACCTGTCTTTCGTTCACGCTTATGGCGGCTACGACGTCACCACATGGACGACCTTCCGACTATTCGCCGACATCCAGGAACTTCGGTGGGTGGGCTTTGCCATAGGACAAGCCGGAGCAAGCGAGTCAGCCGCCCAACAGGCCGAGCATCGGATCGCGTGCCTGCGCGGAAAGGTAACGCGGCCATGGCGGTGGGAGGCGCTATAAGGGAGCCGATAGAGCCGGAAACCCTGATTGCGGCGGCTACTCCGCTCGTTTGCCGGAAACTCTCGGCATGCATCTTCGATTAGTACTAAGGATGGCTGGGAATTCCCAGCAGGTGCTCTCGATCGCTAGGCGGGCAGACTGAGCGCCCGGTACACCGCCACCACTGTCGCCGCGCCGACGATCTCGCCGCGATCAATCATCGCGGCCGCTTCCTCGAGCGGAATCCACCGGATGTCCTCGGCCTCGTTGATATCTGGTTCGGTGTCGGTCAGGTCGGCACCGCGCGCAAGGTAAACCTCCCGACCTCCCGCGCCGCAGCGGCGGCGACATCCTCGGCATGATCCACATAGCCACCCGGTAGTTCCCACACCCAGCGGTCGATGATGAAGCGGTGGCGGTACATGAGCAGCGCCTCGCGTCTTTCATTAAGCACCAACGTCATCGCGCACCGAGGCATCCGCGCCACATACTGGGTGAACTTCACTCCATCGGGTAGCTCGACATCGACGGTCGACAACTTGATATGGCGATTCTCGTCCACGACGTGCTCATCGTGGATTGTCCACTGCGTCCGGGCCACGGTTCGACCGTTTACGCAGACGCCCACGGCCGGAGAGCAGCCCACTCCTTGCCCCGGAGACATGGGGGCGGCGGCCTAGCCAGCCGCGATCGTGAACGCCCACCGCTTCATCTTCGACAGCCGCGACGAAGGCGCCCGCGAACGCCTCGACATCCTCAACGACGTCGAAGGCGTCTGGCGCTGCCGCACCACCTTCAACTGCACCGACGCCTGCCCCCGCGGCATCGAGGTCACCAAGGCCATCCAAGAAGTCAAACGAGCCTTGCTGTTCACCCGCTGACCTTCCGGGCCAGCCGGAAACGAAGGCCGCCTACCTCCATGAGGAAGGCGGCCTTCGCCGTTGTCCCGGGTTCACTCGCCGGGCCGTTCTTCGAGCATTTCCACGAGGGCGCGCGCGATGAGGGCCACGGCCCGATCGTCGTCGCCCGCCAGTTGCCGTAGGACATCCAGCGCGATGGTCCCCGGCATCTCGGCGAGCGCCTGGGTGAGTCGCATCCGCACCGCCGAGTCTCCCGCGTGTGCGGTGAGCTCGTGGACCAGCGCACCCATGATCCGGTCCGCCCACTCCGGTTCCCGGGCCAACGTGCCCAGGAGTTCGGCCGCGTCGACGTCGTTGGGGCCCTCCACCACCGTGCTGACGAGTGCGGGCACGGCCCGGGTCACGCCTCGCGCACCCAGGGCGAGCGCCGCGTGCCTGCGGACCGTCGCGTCCGTGTCTTCGAGCGCTTCGGAGAGCACCGAGGTCGCCTCGTCGCCCGGCAGCTCGGCGAGCGCGAGGACAGCACGCCGCCGGACGTCGGCATCGTGGGAGCGCATGCCGGAGGCCACGCCCGCCACGCCGTCACCGCCCGCCCGGGCGAGGGCCCAGCGCAGGGCCCCCGCGACATACGGATCGGACTCGGTGAGCACCGCCTCGGCCAGCAGTTCGGCGGGCACCGACACGTCCTCGGCCGGGGCCAGGACGGCCTGCTGTCGCCGGGCGGCACTCGGCGAACCGAGTCCGCGCAGCAGTTGGACGATCCGCAGGACGTCCTGCCAGCCGGAGGGGTCGGCGGCATCGACCCTACGGAGCCGCTCGAGCAGTTCCCGTTCGCGGTTCAGTCGCTCTTCGGTCTTTCCGATGAGCTCGCCGACCAGTCCGGACGGGGTGAATCCGGCGTCATCGAGCGCACGTGCGATCTGGCTCAAGGACATGCCCAGGGACCGCAGTCCCTCCACGTGGAAGATCCGCCGGATGTCCTCCGGGGAGTACTCCCGGTAACCGCCCACGGTGCGCCCGGTCGGGCGCACCAGCCCGAGGGAGTCGTAGTGCCTGAGCATCCGAGCGCTCACCCCCGAGCGGCGCGCCACCTCACCGATCAGCACGCAGTTGTCTCCTCCCGGTCCGGACCGAGCGCGACGACCCGCTTCGCCGAATCGACGGCGAGGTCGAATCCGGCGTCCGGGTCGCGCAGGAGCCGCTCGGTGGCGCTCGCGTGCGCGCGCACCGTCGGGTCGTGACTTTCCATCGCCCTTCGAAGGACCGGTTCGACCACGTCGCCGAGCGCGACGAGGGCGCGGCTCAGACTGAGCCGTACCTCCCGGTCACCGCGACCGAACTGCATGGCGAGTTCCGCTGCCAGCTCCTGCTTCTCGCTCTCGGGGACGAGAACGACGGCAGCGCGCCACGCACTACGCGCGACCTCGTCGTCGGGGTCGTGCAGCAACGACCGCGTGATCGCCGGCCAGGCCGTCGGGTCCCCGATCTTGGACAGCGTGTGCAATGCCTGGCTGCGCGCCTGCGCGCGGCCGGAAAGGAGTTCCGCGCGCAGTTTCGGAACCGTGAGCCGCGCCGGCAGACGAGTCAGCGCCCACGTGAGCATGTCCCGCACGTAGAAGTCCGGTTCGATCGCGCACCGTGCCACCAGCGCGTTGACGAAATCGGGTTCGGCACGTGTGCCGATCGCCAGAGCCGCCTCGAGCCGAGTGGAAGAGTTCCGCGCGGCCAAAGCGTCGAGCAGTCGTGTGTCCTGTGGATTCCTGTGTGTCGTGTTGATGGGAATCACCTCCGACAGCCAGTGAAGGCCTTCGCACAGTGACAAGGTCAAGTGCACGGCAGACACCGTCCGCTCTCCGTGCCTTCCAACCTCGGTGCACTGGCCCACTTCTCTCCCGCGATCACCACGTGGTCGAGGAAACGAAGTCCTACGGTTCGAGCGGCTTCGGCCAGGAGGGTGGTGGCGCGGCAATCGTCGGAGCTCGGGGTGGGGTCGCCGGAGGGATGGTTGTGCACTATGGCGAGGGCGCGGCCGTCGTGCCGCAGGACGGTGTTCAATATTTCGCGGACCGGGACGGCTACCTGGTCGATGGCGCCTTCGGCGACGAAGACCTGCTGGCGCAGGCGATTCCGCGCGTCGCAGACCAGCACGAGAAGGCGCTCGACGCGGGCGCCCGCGAAGTGCGGGAAAGCGGCAGCCGCCACGTCGTTGGAGCTGGTCAGACGGGGCGCGGCGTCCGGCCTGCCCCGCGCTCGCACACCGAGGTGGAAGGCGGCGATGATCGCCGCGGCCTTCGCCACGCCGATACCGGCCCGGCGCGACAACTCCTCCGGCCGCGCCGCTGCCAGACCGGCCAGCCCGCCGTGCTCGACCAGCAGTTCCACCGCCAGATCCAGCGCGCTGGCACCACGCCTGCCTTGCCGCAGCAGCAGCGCGAGCAATTCCGCGTCGCTCAGCGCGTGCGGCCCGAGCGCCAGCAGGCGCTCCCTCGGCCGCTGCGTCACCGGCACCTCGACTAGAGAGACCGCCATGACTCCCACCCCCTCGGTCACGCCAACAGTGTCCGGGATTCTGCCAGTGACCACCGACAGTTCGCGCACGCCATGGCCGCGGTCGCACACCAGCGCCCGCCGCCCGCACCCCATATGCTGGCTGATGTGCGGTTCGGTAACCGAGTCGGTCACGAACTGGGGAGTTGATGCGCGATGTGGTACCTGAAGGCGCAATGGCATCACGACTTCGAGGACGAGCCGGTCGAGCTGTTCAGCGAGATCGGCGACGACGGTTTCGAGGTACGCAAGGTCGAGGTGTTCCGCGACGGCCACAGCGACTGGGCCGCCGCTGGTCGCGGCACCGGCACGACCGAGCTCGGGCGGATTCCGGTTCCGGCGCTGGAAGAGATCAATGCCGACACCGAGTTCACCGCACTTCAGATGATGCTCGAGAGTTCGAGTCCGTCTGGCTGCGCGCGCTCGACGAGCGGCGGCCATCCTCGTCCGGATAGCCGCCCCTCGGCCGGACAGCGGAGTCGCCTAGCGGTCCACCCCCGCGATGTCCGGCCCGGCGAACGCCTTCGCGGCGAGCCTTTCCAGGTTGTGCAGCTGGCGCTCGTGCACGACGATCCGGCGCAGGGCCTCGTTGACGGTGGCGTCGCTGGTCGACGTGCCCATGATGGCGGCGGCCGCGGCGAGCAGGTTCTGGTCGAGATCGATCCGCACGGATTTCATGCGCCCTCCTTCATACTTTCGCCATCTTGCGGCATGCCGCCCGCTCATGTCCGGCAAATGACGAACTCGGGCTTGCGCAAATACCCTACGGGGGTATAGTTCAGCGCATGGAACACAGGCACGACACGTCGGGCGAACACCTCGCGCACACCGCGCACGCGGGACAGCACACCGCGCACCACCCACCGGCTACCTGGCAGATGGCGGCCATGGCGACGCTGCACTGCCTCACCGGTTGTGCGATCGGCGAAGTCCTGGGCATGGTGATCGGCACCGCGCTGGGCTGGAACAACGCGTCGACGATGGCGCTGGCCATCGTGCTGGCATTCCTGTTCGGTTACGCGTTCACCATGCGCGGCGTGCTGCGGGCGGGACTGCCGCTGGCCGCCGCGGTCAGCACCGCGCTGGCCGCCGACACCGTATCCATCACGGTCATGGAGATCGTGGACAACGCCGTGATCCTGGCCGTCCCCGGCGCCATGGACGCCCACCTGGACAGCGTCCTGTTCTGGGCCACCCTCGCCTTCGCCTTCGCGGTGGCGTTCGTGGTGACCACGCCGGTCAACAAGTGGTTGATCGGACGCGGCAAAGGCCACGCCGTGGTGCATTCGCTGCACGGCGCGCACTGATCAGCAGGCAGCCCGATTCGGGACATTCGCTGCCGTGATCGCACGGGAATGCCCGTTCGGCTAGACAGATTGCTCAGCTGGACGGGCTTTTGTTGTCGGCGGGTCCCGGCGGTGCTTGCATCGAGATATGTTCACCGAGGCGCAGTTGTACTCGCCGGTGACCCGCACCGGCGACGGCGATGTGACCGTGCACCTGAGCCAGGAGCACCCCGGCGTGCACGATCCGGAGTACCGGGCGCGGCGCAATGCCATCGCCGCGCTGGCGCTGGACTACGCACCGGGCAAGCCGCTGCCCCGGATCGCCTATACCGACGAGGAACAGCGGGTTTGGCGGATCGTCTCGGCCGAGCTAGCGCGCAAACATCGGGCATACGCCAGTGCGGAAGTACTCGCGGCCGCCGAGGCGCTGTCCTTGCCCACCGATCACATCCCGCAACTGGACGAGGTGTCGGCGGCGCTCGCGCCCCTGACCGGCTTCCGCTATGCCCCGGCCGCTGGCCTGGTGCCGCTGCGGCAGTTCTTCGGCTCCTTCGCCGACCGGATCTTCCACTCCACGCAATACATCCGGCACCATTCCGCGCCCTTGTACACGCCGGAGCCGGACGCCATCCACGAGATCATCGGGCACGCCAACCAGATCGCCAGCCCGCGCTTCGCGGCGATCTACGCGACGGTCGGCGCGGCGGTGGCGCGGCTGAGCACCGACCGCGCGCTGAAATTCCTCGCCGACGTCTTCTGGTTCTCGATGGAGTTCGGCGTCGTCCGGGAACGCGGCGAGATCCGGTGCTACGGAGCGGGCTTGCTGTCCTCCTACGGCGAGATCGAGGAATTCCGGCATGCCGAGCTGCGCCCGCTCGACATCGCCCAGATGGGTACCGCGACCTACGACATCACCCACTATCAGCCGATCCTCTACTGCGCGGACTCGATCGGCGAGATCGAGGACGTGATCGGCGGCTTCTTCGCGACCATGGACGACGACACGCCCGAGCGGTTGCGGCACGCCAGCGCCGCCGGGGCGCAGTAGCTCGCCGACGGCGGCTACGGGTGGTGATCCTGCCGCAGCGGCAGGCCCGCTTCCAGTAAGTCCAGTGCCCGGGTGATGTTCTCCACGTTCATCGGCGTCATCGTCGAGATGGCCAACGCAGCGCCGGCCACCGCGCCCGCCGCCACCCTGACCTCGAAATCGTCGGCGGAGCGGCCGGTATGCTCGGCCAGCAGGCTCGCGAGCAGATTGATGCTGCGCACGATCTCCAAGCCGATCGCCGACCGCAACTCCGGCACGTGATACAGCAGCGCCTGCCGCTCCTGCTCGAAAGCGAGGTCGGCGGCCGGGAGGCTCGAGAAGACTTCGACGACCGCGCCGCGAAAGGCCGTCAGCGGGGACACCTCGCGCGGCTGCCGCCGGAGCGCCTCGAGCATCATGGGATCGAGGTCGTCGGCGAGAACCAGCTGTTCCTTCGTCGGGAAGTAGCGGAAGAAGGTGCTCGGCGATACCTCGGCGGCCGCCGCGATCTGCTCGATCGTCGTCTCGCCGTAGCCCTGCTCGCGGAACAGCCGGAATGCTTCGACACGAATGCTCCGGCGGGTCCGTTCCTTCTTCCGCTCGCGCAAACCTCGCGCCGTCCCGTTCGCGGGGAGCTCAACCGACATGAATTGATTCTGCCGCACCCGGCGTGCGCACCCGATCGGGTCGCGGGGCGCGGACGAACGTCCCCGTGATCACGGCCGCCAGCAGGCACAGCGCGGCACAAGCCCAGAGCATCGCGCTCATGCCGCCCAGGAAGGCGACCTGCACCTGGTGCAGCATCGACGGATCACCCAGCTCGTTAGCCGTGGCGACGCCCGCGTTCACGCCGTCGGCGATCGGTTCCCGGTCCAGCGGCCCGAGCTCCGACCGGTACCGGGTGGACAGCACGGTACCGAGCACCGCCACGCCGATCGTGCCTCCGGCCTGCCGCAGCGCTTGCAGCAGCGCGGAACCGGAACCGGAGCGCTCGGCATCCAGTTCACCCATCGCCATGCCCATCGCCGCGGGCATCACCAGACCCATTCCGGCGCCGAGCGACGTCAGCCAGAGCGCGCTGAAACCGTAGCCGCTGTCCACGGTGGTCAGCGCGCCGAGCACCAGGGAACCGGACAGAAGCGCGAATCCGGCGGTGATCACCACGCGAACGCCCAGTCTGGGCAGCACCTTGTCGACCACCCTGCTGCCCACCAGGATTCCCCCGATCAGCGGAAGCAGTCGCAGACCGCTACCGAGCGCGTCCACGCCGAGCACCGCTTGGAAATACTGCGGAACGGTGAAGAAGATGCCGAACATGGCGAAGTTGACCACGATGGCGAAGGCGGTGCCCCACCGGAATCCGTCGGCGGCGAACAGCCCGAGATCGATCAGCGGATGCGTGCTCCTGCGCTGCCAGAGCAGGAACGCGCCGGACAGCAGCACACCGGCCGCCACGGTCACCCAGGCCGGCCCGTCGTTCCAGCCTTCCGCACCGATCCGGATGAAACCGTAGGTCAGCCCCAGCATGCCCGCGGCCGACAACACCACCCCGGGCAGATCGATCCGGAAGCGCCGCGCGCTGCGCGAATCCGGGACCAAGGCGGCGACGGCCAGTGCGCCGAGCACGACCATCGGCACGTTGATCAGGAACACCGAACCCCACCAGAAGTGGCGCAGCAACCAGCCCCCGACGATCGGCCCCAGCGGAAGACCGATCGCGGTCGAGGTGACCCAGACGGTCAGCGCCCGTTGCAGATCGGCCGGCTCCGGGAACATCGCGGGCAGCACCGACATCGACAGCGGCATCATCGCCGCCGCCGCGATCCCGAGCACGACGCGCGCCGCGATGAGCTCGCCGGGTGAGGTGGCCACCGCGCAGGCGACGGACGCGATACCGAACAGCACGAGGGCGGCGAGCAGGAACTTCTTGCGGCCGTAGCGGTCGCCGAGCGCGCCGGCCGGCAGCATCACGGCGGCCAGGGCCAGGGTGTAGGCGCTACTGAACCATTGCAGCGCGGCGGTATTCGCGTTCAGGTCGACGGCGAGCGTTGGCAGCGCCACGGTCAGCACGGTGACATCGAGACCGATGGTCAGCATCGCCACGGAGAGCGCGCCGAGGGCGAGCCAGCGACGGGGCGAGTCGTTCTTCATGACGCCTCCAAATGATAGTTACAACTTTTTGATAGTAACTTTTATTTAGTAGTAGCTGTCAATAGACTCGGTGCCGGGACAGAGCTTGTGCGGCCGATCACCCGCACGCTCGCTAGGCTCACTGGCGATGAAGATCACTCGCCGCGCCGTGCTCTGCGCGAGCGCCGTGCTGGCCGTCACCGTGATCGGGGCGACAGCCGTGCCTTCCCTCGCCGAGCCGAGCACCACAACGCCGTTCGCCACCCCGAACACCGACGGCTGCCCGCAGAAGACGTTGCCGCCCCCGCCCATCGACGCGTCCGAGGTGCCCGCGCCCGGTCAGCCGACCCCGGCACCGCTACCGATCCCCTCTCCGCCCATCGGCGGGACCCGTCTCGGTGAATGCGGCGTCGTGCTCCCCAAGGGCGCGCCGCCCGCGCCGCAGGACATCTCGGCGACGGCCTGGCTGGTAGCGGATCTGGACACCGGCGAAGTGCTGGCGGCGAAGGACCCGCACGGCCGCTACCGGCCCGCCAGCACGATCAAAGTGCTACTCGCCACGCTGGCGCTGCGGACGCTGAGCCTCGACAAAGTGGTCATCGGGACGCAGGCCGACGCCGATGTCGACGGCACCCGCGTCGGTATCGGTCCCGGCGGCCGCTATACCAACCGGCAGCTCATGCAGGCACTGATCATGGCCTCCGGCAACGACGCGGCGCACGCCATCGCCGCGCAACTGGGCGGCGACGCGGCCACCGTCGCGAAGATGAACGAACTGGCGAGATCGTTGCGCGCCATGGATACCCGCGCCGCGACTCCCTCCGGCCTGGACGGCCCCGGCATGAGCACCTCCGCCTACGACCTGGCGGTGCTGTTCCGGGAAGCCATGACGATCCCGCTGTTCGCCGAGCTCATCCACACCGAGCAGGTCGACTTTCCCGGCTATCCGGCGGATCCGAAGATCCCCGGCGACACCGACCGCCCCGGCTACCCGATCGGCAACGACAACCAACTGCTCTACAACTACGACGGCGCCCTCGGCGGCAAGACCGGCTTCACCGACGACGCGCGCCAGACGTTCGTGGCCGCCGCCCAGCGCGACGGCCGCAGGCTCACCGTCGCCCTGCTGAAGGCCGACGTGCAGCCACTGCGTCCCTGGGAACAGGCCGCCCGGCTGCTCGACTACGGATTCGCGCTGCCGCGCAGCGCCTCGGTCGGCAACCTGCCCGGCGCGGTGGTGCCCCAGCGCGAACCGAGCTCGGTGGTCCTGGCCGCCCCTCCGGCGCCGGGAGCCGACCTGGCCGCCCCGTCGCCGGGCAGCGATCCGTCCGCACGGCCCATCGCCGACGATTCTCGCAGCGGCGCGAGAACCGTGCTGATCATCGGCGGCGCCCTCCTGGTCGTCGCGCTGTTGCTCGCCGCGCGACAGGCCAACCGGAGACGTTGACCGGAGCGCGGACGCCGGCCCGGGTCAACGACGGCCGGGCAACCGCCGCAGGCCCGAGAGAGCGAGCGCCGCGAGCGCTCCAGCGCCGAAGAAGGCGGCGCCCACACCCACCGAGATATCGCGTGCGCCGACCCGCGGCGCGATCACCGCGGGCCCGGGTGCGGGAATCTCCGCTTCCGGCTCGTTCTCCGCGGCGGTGGCGGCCCATGCGGTGGCGAACAGGACGATGCGGTAGGTGACGTAGCTGAACACCATCAGGCCGATGATCGAGCCGAAGGTGGCGCCCGCCGGGCTACTGAGCACCGATCGCAGGTAGAACGATGCGACGATCTTGAACACCTCGAATACCAGCGCGGCCATGGCAGCCGCCTTGGCGGCGCTGGCCAGTGTCACCGGCTCCCGGGGCAACCTGGCGATGACCCACGCGAACACCGCCCAGGACGCCAGGAACCCCAGGAAGGTCGACAACAGCCACAACAGCACGCCCGCCCCCGGCGCATCGCCGAGGCCCATGCTTTCCAGCAGCCGCCTGCCGAGGGTGCTGGAGGCCAGCGCCGACAAACCCAGCGAGACGATGAAGGCGAGACCGAGACCGACCAGCGCTCCCAGATCGGAGAGCTTGGTCATCAGCCAATTGCCGTCCGGCGACTTCTGCTCCCACTGCTCGGTGAGCGCGGCGCGCAGATTGGCCATCCAGCCCAGCCCGCTGTAGACGCCGGTGAGCAGACCGAGGACGCCGACCGTGCGCCGCGACTCGACCGCCTGATCGACCAGGTCGTTCAGCTGAGTGCCGAAGGAGCCCGGGATGTTCTCGATGATCTTGGCCCGCAGTTCTTCGAGCAACTCCGGATTGCTGGACAAGACCACGCCCGCGACCGCGAAAGCGATCATCAGCAGCGGAAACAACGACAGCACAGTGAAATACGTGATGCCTGCCGCGTAGTAGTCGCCCCGTTGCCGCTGATAACGACCGGGTGCGCACCAGATGGTCCAACCACGGCTGCGCCTGGACCCGGCGTTCGATCCCGGCCTTGATGTTGTCGATCACCTGCACCATTCGCCCCTTCGAACAAGAGACCTCACACGACGCCTGCTGGGCCGCGCGAAGGCGAGGTAGCCGTTTCAGCCTCTGAGCAAACCGACCCGGTCGTAGACCTGTGCGAGGGTGTGGCCGGCGATCTCTCGCGCGCGCTCTGCTCCGGCGGCGAGGACGCGATCGAGTTCGCCCTGATCCGACAGGTACTCTTGCACCTTCGCGCGCAACGGGGTGACGAATTCGACCAGCGCGTCGGCCACATCGGCTTTCAGCTCGCCGTAACCCTTACCCTCGAAGTCCTTCTCCAAGGAGACGATCGGCGTGCCGGTCAGCGAACTCAGGATCACCAGCAGATTGCTGACGCCCGGCTTGTTCTCCAGGTCGTAGCGGATCTCGCGTTCGGTGTCGGTGACGGCGGACTTCACCTTCTTGGCGGTGATCTTCGGATCGTCGAGCAGATTGATCAGCCCCGCGTCGGTGGACGCCGACTTGCTCATCTTGGCGGTCGGGTCCTGCAGGTCGTAGATCTTCGCCGTGCCCTTGACGATGTGCGCCTCCGGCACCACGAATGTCTTCTTGAACCGAGTGTTGAAGCGCTGCGCGAGATTCCGCGTCAGCTCCAAGTGCTGGCGCTGGTCCTCGCCGACGGGAACCTGATGGGCGCGGTAGAGCAGGATGTCCGCCGCCATCAGCACCGGATAGGTGAACAAGCCGACGGTCGCGTTCTCCGCGCCCTGTTTCACCGACTTGTCCTTGAACTGGGTCATCCGGCTCGCCTCGCCGAACCCGGTGATGCAGCTGAGCACCCAGGCCAGTTCGGCGTGCTCGGGCACCTGGCTCTGCACGAACAGGGTGGACTTCTTCGGGTCGATGCCGAGCGCGAGCAACTGCGCGGCGGCGGCTTTGGTGCGCGCCCTCAGCTCCTTGGGCTCCTGCGGCACCGTGATCGCGTGCAGGTCCGGGATGAAGTACAGCGCGTCGTAGTCGTCTTGCATGGTCACCCAGTACTGCAGCGCACCAAGATAGTTCCCGAGGTGGAACGAGGAGCTGGTCGGCTGGATCCCGGACAGCACTCGCTGTTTGCGTTCGGCGGCCGGGGCGGGCGCGGGACTGGACATACCCCGATCTTCGCATGCGGCTCAAGCCGAATTTCGCTGCACCCAGTTGCGTGGATCCACTCCGGGCATGCTCGGCCGCCCGCCCCTGACCAGTTCGTGTTCCCGCTCGGAGAGCAGCTTGTAGACCGGCGCGCTGGGCCCGGCGAGCGTACCGCGCAGTACCGGAGGCACCAGCGGGACGGACACGTGCGCGGTACGGACCGCGCGGGACAGCGCCTGGTAGGCGACCTCATCGGCCACGCTCCAGCGCATGCCGTACATCCGGCGGATCCGCGGCGGCAGGCTGCCCTGGACGAGCAGATAGAACGCGGAGGTGACCTGCTGCAACGGCACACCTTGCGAGTAGGGCACCCGCTGACCGGCCAGATAGGAGCCGACCAGGCGCGCCTCGTCGGTGAGGAACAGCTCGTTGGAGGCCAGGTAGTCGTCGAAGAACGCGCGGAACTCGCGGTAGCTGCCCGGCGCCGCGTCCGCGGGCATGCCGAACAGCTCGCCCCAGCGCACGTAGTCCTGGTAGAGCCCCTCGCGCTCGCCGTCGGTCATAGTGCGCACCAGCAGGTCGTACATCGCCTCGGCCGAGTCGAAGGTGAAGGCCATCGTCATGAACATCAGGTGCGGGTCGAGCGCGGCGTACCCGGTGCCCGCCGGGTGGTGGGCTCCGGCGTCCTCCGGGAGCGCGCCACGCACCTTGACGTGCTTCTTCCTGGTGAAACTCAACGCGCGGTCGGCCTCGGCCTTGCTACCGAGGAACACCGCCTCGAACAGCCGCCCGGTCAGCGCCAGCCGGGAGTAGGGCGTCGTCCGGTGCTCGGTGTTCTCCGCGGTACCGACGTAGAGCAGCGGGTGCACCGCCCCGACCACCAACGCGCGCACCCCATAGGTCAGCCCGACCGCACGCTTGCTCATCACCCGCCGAATCATCGAGTGGTCGCTGAAATACCCGGGCTCGGACATCGCCGCCTCCTCGTCGAGACCATCTGGCAATAGCATCCACCAGAATCCCCCTTTCTGGCAAGATTCCCTGCCAGAATTGATCGAAGCTCGACCGCCCCGGACGTGGCCCGGCACCGAGCATCGCGCTGGAAAAACCAACACAGCACAATCGACAGGGTGCAACGAACCTACGGAGGTATCTCCGCCGAGGAGCGCCGGGCGCAGCGGCGCGCGGCGTTGCTGGAAGCGGCGCTGGAGATCATCGGCACGGAGGGGCTGGCCAAGCTGACGGTGTCGGGGCTGTGCGCGCGGGCCGGTCTCAACGAGCGCTACTACTACGAGAACTTCGACAGCCGCGACGCCGTGCTCACCGCCCTGATCGACGGGATCGCCGAGGAGCTCGCCGCGGCCATCCTCGCGGCCGTGCGCACCGCAGCGGCCGATACGCGCGCGACCGCGCACGCCGCGATCACCGCGGGCGTGCACCTGCTCACCGACGACCCGCGTAAAGCGAAGGCCGCCCTCATCGCGGGCATGGCGACGCCGGAACTGCGCGCTCGCACCACCGAGACGGTGCGAGCGTTCGCGCGGATGGTCGCGGCGGAGGGCACCGATTTCTACCGGATGCCCGACTCGGCACCCGCCTCGGTCATGATTTCCGCGCCCTGTACCTGGTCGGGGGCCTGGTGCAGACACTGACCGCCTGGCTCCAGGGCGATCTGCACCTCTCGCGCGAGGAGCTGATCGAGCACACGGTCGACGTGTTCGTCCTGCTCGGCGAGGACCTCGCGGACAGATTGCGGTGACCGGCCGGGTCACATCCGCAGGGACACGTCCTCGAGGTCCGGCGCGTCGCCCTGTAAGACGACCCGGAACAGCACGTCCCGCCGCGACCAGTAGGCCGCGCAGTCGCGCATGGCCTCGGCGAACCAGTCCCGCTCGATCGGCTCGTCGGCGAGCAATTCGGCCGAGTCGCGGACCACGACAACGTATCCGGCTCCTACGCCGATGAAATCGTCCAGGTCGCGCAGGCATTCGTCGAACGCGTCCTTGTTCTCGCCGAAGTAGTACGGGAACTGGAACGCGGCGGCGAACTCGTCGAAGACCCGCGCGGTCGTGGGCATCTTCGCGCCGCGCAGCTCGCGCACCAGATAACCCGAGGGCGCCTTGTCGCGCACCCCGCTGAACTCGGTCGCGTCGACCGCGAGCGCTCCGAAGGTGACGCGCGGCGCGGCGAGCTCGGCGCTGGGCGGCGCGTCTTCCGCGTCGGGACGGGCAAGGAACTGCGAGAGCGTGACGGTCTTTGTCATCAGCGCATCCTCGTGAAGGTCTTGTAATGGTCGCCGGTGTACCAGGCCGAGCCATCGCTGCCGGTGACGATGCGCTCGGCGTCGCGCGATCGACCGGGTTGCTTGGGATTGACGTCCCATTCCCGATAGGTGATCGGCCTACCTGACCCGTCCGTGGCGGGCAGGTCGCCGCCTCGGTTCATCCAGCGCTCGCCGCCCTTGGTGCCGGGAGCGTTCGCCGAGCCAGGCCACCGGCCCGCATCAATCTCCCGCAGCGTGGCGTAGGCCCGCTCGGGGACGCCAACGGCCTGGGTGACCGGCGAGGCGGTGTCCACACCGCGCGGCGTCGCGACCGACGTGACGGTGCTCGCCGCGACGGTGGTCGCGCGCCCCGCCGGAGTGGACGTCGCGCCATCACCACTGTCGTACAGCGCGAACACCACGGCGACCAGCACCGCCGCGACAGCGCCCACGACACCGAGACCGCGCTTGATCAACGGCGACCTGTTCATCGGTACTGCACCGTGACAGGCGCGTGGTCGGACCACCGCTGGTCGTAGGCGGCGGCGCGTTCCACCACCGCTTCCTTGGCCCGGCTCGCCACGTCCCCTCTGGCCAGCTGATAGTCGATGCGCCAGCCGCTGTCGTTGTCGAATGCCCGGCCTCGGTAGGACCACCAGGTGTAGGGGCCGTCCACACCGGGATGCAGGCGGCGCACCACGTCGACGTAGCCCGCGGCCAGCAGCTCATGATCCACGCCCGCTCCTGCGGGAGGAACCCGGCCGACTTCAGGTTGCCTTTCCAATTCTTCAGGTCGCGCTCGGTATGCGCGATGTTCCAGTCCCCCGCGACCACGAAATCACCGGTTCGCGCGGTGAGGTAGGCGCCGAGTTCGGCCATGAAGCGGTACTTCTCGTCTTGGCGCACGGTGCCCGCGTCACCGGAGTGCACATAGACGCTCGCCACGGTGACATCGTCGAAGTCGGCCTCGAGATAGCGTCCGGCGGCCGCGAATTCGCTGCTGCCGAAGCCGATCCGCACGGCGCGCGGCGCGCGGCGCGACAGGATGCCGACTCCGGCCCGGCCCTTGGACTCCGGCTCCGCGTGCCACAGCTGCCATCCCGCGTCGAGCGCGGGCGCCAGGGCCGCCCTGACCTGTTCGTCGGTGGCGCGGGTCTCCTGCACGCACACGACATCGGCCTCGGTGACCGAGAGCCAGGCGAGCAGCCCCTTGCCCGCGGCCGCGCGGACACCGTTGACGTTCACTGTCGAGATATACGGCACTCCACGACCGTACAATGCTGTTCTGATGAAGTCCCCCGGACACTGCCGTCCAGGAAGGGGTGATGACGATGTCGTCTGACGCCTCCCAGTCCTCCTCCGCCGCCGCGCGCGGCTCCACCCGGGCGAACCGGCCCCAGCCGATCAAGGCATTGCATCTCGGTTCCGGCGACCCGCTGCTGTTGCTGCACGGATTCATGATGTCGCCGCACTGCTGGGAACAGACCGCGAAGCGACTGTCGACGCACTGCGAGGTGTTCGCGCCAGCGTTCGCGGGCCACTGGGGCGGCGCGCCCGCAGCGGGCCGGACGCTCGACGTATACGCGCTCGCCGACCAGATCTGTGATCAGCTCGACGAACTGGGCTGGCGCACCTGTCACATCGCGGGCAACTCCCTCGGCGGCCAGGTCGGCGTAGAACTCGCCCGCCGCGGGCGTGCCCGCACGCTGACACTCATCGCACCGGCAGGGGGCTGGCACGCGCCCTCGCTCACCCAGGTCAGGATCACCCTGAAATTCCTCGCCTTGGTGCCGCTCGTCGAAATCGGCAAGCACGTGGGCGGATTCGCGATCGGCAACCCGATCGCCCAACGCATCGCCCTGCTCGCGACGAGCAAACACGGCGCAGCGGTGTCCCGGCGCGACGCCGCCGCCGCCCTCGCCGCCGCGCTGCACTGCCCGGCGATGGTCCCGATGATCCTCGCCGCGCTGCGAGCGCCGGAACAAGAGGACCTGTCCACCTTGAGCACACCGGTCCGGCTGCTGCTGTCGGAGTACGACCGGGTCATCCCCAACCGCGTCTACGCCCGCCGCTACCTGAAGGAGCTCCCCGAGTCCGCCGACCGCATCCTGGTCAACGGCGTCGGTCACGTGCCGATGCTGGAAGCCCCCGACCGCATCGCCACCCTGATCGCCGAGCACGTGTACGCCAGCCGCACCCGCTTGCGCGCTGTGTGATCTGGCCGCGACTTCGTCGCGGCGTGTTCGCATGCTCGGTCTCGCTTCGCTCGAAACCGGGAGCCGAGGTGCGCTGAGCACGTGGGCGGTGATCGTTACGACCAGGTGCGCGCCGTTTTCGAAGACTTCAGGGCTGAGGTCGAGAGGGCTGAGGTCGAGACAGTCACGCGGGGACCCTCGGGCTTGTGCCGAGTGCCGGTTCGGCGGGGCTTCGGCGTGGGCGTGGTGCCGCTCGGCTCGCTGTGAAGTCGCGAGGGACGACGTCCGGTTCCGCTCGTGTGCGAGGCCGGGGGGAGCCGAGCGAGATCGCACGGCTCCCCGTCCTAGTGCGCCAGCAGTCCCTTCGCGATGTGGGTCACCTGGATCTCGTTGCTGCCCGCGTAGATCATCAGTGACTTCGCGTCGCGGGCGAGTTGCTCGACGCGGTACTCGGTCATGTAGCCGTTGCCGCCGAAGAGCTGGACCGCTTCCATCGCCACTTCGGTGGCCGCCTCGGAGGCATACAGCTTCATCGCGGAGGCCTCGGCCAGCGTCGGCGGTTTGCCCGCCCGGCCGCGCTCCAGGGTGTTGAACACCATGTTCTGAACGTTGATCCGCGCGATCTCCATCTTCGCCAGCTTGAGCTGCACCAGCTGGAATCGTCCGATTTCCTGGCCCCAGAGTTTGCGGCTCTTGGCGTACTCCACGCACAGCCGATGGCACTCGTTGATGATGCCGAGCGCCATGAAGGCGACGCCGATGCGCTCGGCGGTGAAGCTGGATCGGGCGCTCTCCCTGCCGTCGCCGCCCTTGTGCTCCTCGGTCTCGCCGAGCAGCCGGTCCCGGCCGACGCGCACATTGTCGAAGAACAGCTCACCGGTCGGCGAGGCGTGCAGACCCATCTTCTTGAACGGCTTGCCCTGGGTGAGACCCGGCATGCCCTTGTCGAGCACGAACGTGAGCACCTTGCGTTCGCGCTTGTCGCCGCCCGCGCCGTCGTCGAGTTTCGCGTAGACGATCATCACGTCGGCGTAGGGGCCGTTGGTGATGAAGGTCTTCTGACCGTTGAGCAGGTAGTCCTCGCCGTCTCGCTTGACGTAGGTCTTCATGCCGCCGAACGCGTCGGAGCCGGAATCCGGCTCGGTGATCGCCCAGGACGCGACCTTCCGCATGGTGACGATGTCCTCCAGCCAGCGCTGCTTCTGCGCCAGGGTGCCCCGCGACATGATCGTGGTCGCGCCGAGACCGATACTCACCCCCAGCGCCGTGACCAGGCCCATGCACACCCCGGACAGTTCGCTGATCAGCACCGCCATCAGCGATTCCTGCCCGGCGAACGGGCTGCCGCCGGACTTCTTCCGCTCCGGCTTCGGCTCCCCGGCTGCTGCGGCGTCGGTCCGCGCCGCCTGCTTCGCCAGCATCTTCTGCACGGCCTCGCCGGCCATCACGTCGATGCCGAACTGTTGGAACAACTTTCGGATGATCGGGTACGGCGGCAGTTCGCCGCTGTCGAGGGCGTCCAGGTTGGGGCGGATCTCCTTATGATGAACGCCCGGACGGCATCGCGGATCAGTACATCGGTCTCGGACCATTCGAACATCGTCGTTCTCCTCACGTTGCCGAGGTCAGGGCAGCCGGGCGGCGATGTCGTCGATCAGCCAGGGACCTTCGGTTTCGATGGTCTTCACATCGTGCCAACCGGCCAGCTCGGAGATCGCGCCGCCCTGCACCGCGAACACTTTGCCGGTGATCGGGCAGTTCTCGGCAGCCAGGTAGGCGACGAGCGGGGCGATATTGGCCGGTGCGAAGGCGTCGAACGCGCCCTGCGACGCCTCCGCCTCCGCTGCCAGCATCTCACCCATGCCGGGGGTGGCCAGGGTGAGCCGGGTCCGCGCGATCGGCGCGATCGCGTTCACTCGCACGCCGTAGCGCGCCAGTTCGTCGGCAGCGACCAGGGTCAGCGCGGCGATCCCGGCCTTGGCCGCGCCGTAATTGGCCTGCCCCGGATTCGGCAGGGTGGTGCCCGACGCCGAAGCGGTGTTGATCACGGCGGCCTTGGGCTGCGCACCCGCCTTCGACTGCTGCTTCCAGTAGGCGGCGGCGTGGCGCAGCACCGCGGCGTGGCCCTTGAGATGCACGGAGATCACCGCGTCCCACTGCGCTTCCTCCATACCGGCGATGAACGCGTCGCGCAGGATGCCCGCGTTGTTGACCACCACGTCGAGGCCGCCGAACTCGGTGACCGCCTGTTCGACCAGTTTCCGCGCGCCGTCCCAGGTGGCGACATCGTCGGTGTTGGCCACCGCCTCGCCGCCCGCGGCGACGATCTCACGCACCACTTCCTGGGCGGGACCGGAGTCGCTCCCCTCGCCCGCGTTGCTGCCGCCGAGGTCGTTGACGACCACCGCGGCGCCTTCCTTCGCGAACAGCAGTGCGTGCTCGCGGCCGATGCCGCGGCCCGCCCCGGTGATGACGGCGACCCGTCCGGACAGTGCGCCCATGTGTTGACTCCTGAGATGACGCCGAATGCGGCGATCGGGGTGGATGAGGTGCGGCGGATTGCCCAGCCGCCGCGTCGGGTCAGTCGGTGATCTCGGCCAGGCCGTCGCGAGCACGACGTCGCCGCCGCGCACGGTTTCGAAGGCATAGCGGGTGACGCCGTCGGCCGAGCCCGCCTTCCAGACGCGGGTCTGCAGATCGTCACCGGGAAAGACCAGCTTGGCGAAGCGCACCGCGAATCGTTTCAGCCGGTGCACGTCCGATCCGGCGACCTCGGTGAGCACCGCCCAGGACGCGAACGCCATCGTGCACAGCCCGTGGGCGATGATGCCGGGCAGCCCGGCGTCCTTGGCGACCTGCTCGTCCAGGTGCAGCGGCACCGGATCGCCGGAAGCCGGTGCGTAGCGAAAGGTCTGGTCGTGGTCCACGTGCTGCGCCACCACGGCGACCGGGTCCTGCTCGCGCAGTCGTTCGTCGAACTTGTGCGCCGGAGCGGCCGCGCCGACCGTCCGGCCCGCGTCGATATTGCGGAAGAACGCGGTCAGGTACTGGTCGTTGACCGGCTCGCCCGCCTCGGTGCGGCATTCGATGCGGATGGTGATGGTCGTCCCGTTGGGGCGGCTGGTGTAGCCGATCGCTTCGGCGCGCGACACCAGCCGGTGCCGGGCCGGATCGGGCGGTGGAAGTGAAAGTCCTGTTCCCCGTGCACGACCCGGCCGAAGATGTCCATCGGCGCGACATTGATGACGGGCATCATCATGGCCTCGAAGACCGGGACGATCGCGAAGACCGGCCCCGCCACCGTGCCTGCCCGATGCGCGGCGATCGGATCGTTCGTCGCGGCGGCGTACTCCGCGACGCGCTCGGCGGTGACTTCGAATCGCTCCTCGTCCGACCAGGTTCCCAACCCGCTGTCATCGAACTCGACGACCCGGGCGGCGGTGGTCTCCGAACTCATGCTCACGCCACCGAAGCCAGAGTGTGAGTTGCTCGAGCGAGCGGTCCAGTTGCTTGATCCCGTCCTTCTCCACGGCTTTGCCGAGCGCGCCTTTGATCAGAGCGCCCTCGAAGTCGCCGGACACCAGGATGGTGCTGCCCTCGCCGTTGGGCCGGATGTCGAAGGTGAACTCCGTCTTCACCCCGGCCATGCCGGTGCCGCCGAGGGTCAGCCGATGCGGCGCGTCCACCGAGACGATGGTCCACTCCAGCTTGTTCGCCATGCCGAGCATGACGATCTTGGCGACCAGTTTGGCGCCCTCGCTCAGCACCGCGGGCGGCTCCTCCATGAAACGCTCGTGGATGGTGAACCACTTGTCCCAGGTCTGCGGATCGGCGACCACCGCCCACAGCGCCTCAGGGGCGGCGTTGACGTCTTTGGTGGCTTCGATGTGTCCCATGTGTCTGCTCCTCGAAGAGTTCTGCACGGATGAGTTCTGCGCGGAAGAGTTCTGCGCGGGCCGGACCGGGTCAGCGATCGGCGCGCTGGTAGGCGGTGACGACGGCGGCGCCGCCGAGGCCGATGTTGTGTTGCAGGGCGGCGGTGACGCCGTCCACCTGCCGCTTGCCCGCGGCGCCGCGCAGCTGCCAGGTCAGCTCCGAGCACTGCGCGAGACCGGTCGCGCCGAGCGGATGCCCTTTCGAGATCAGGCCGCCGGAAGGGTTGACCACCCATTTGCCGCCGTAAGTGGTCTGGTCGTCGTCCACCAGCTGCCCGGCCTCGCCCTCGCCGCACAGTCCGAGCGCTTCGTAGAGCAGCAGTTCGTTGGCCGAGAAGCAGTCGTGCAACTCGATGACCTGGAAGTCCTCCGGGCCGAGCCCCGACTGCCGGTACACCTTCCGCGCGGCTTGGACGTTCATGTCGTAGCCGATCAAGTTCTTGGCGGTCTCGTCGAAGGTCGAGGCGAAGTCGGTGGTCATCGCCTGGCCGACGATTTCCACCGCCTGCCCGGCGAGGTCGTGGGCGTCCACGAAGGCCTCGCTGGCCAGGATCACCGCGCCGGATCCGTCGGAGGTCGGCGAGCACTGCAATTTCGTGAGCGGGTCGTAGATCATCCGCGAGGCGAGGATGTCTTCGAGGGTGTACTCGTCCTGGAACTGCGAGTACGGGTTGTTCACCGAGTGCTTGTGGTTCTTGTAGCCGATCTTGGCGAAGTGCTCGGCGGTGGTGCCGTACTGCTTCATGTGCTCGCGCCCCGCCGCGCCGAACATCCACGGCGCCACCGGGAACAGCACTTCGGAGATCTCGGCCAGCGCCATGACGTGCTTGGCCATGGGCTGCTCCCGGTCGTCCCAGGTGGACCCGAGCGAGCCGGGTTGCATCTTCTCGAAGCCCAGCGCGAGCGTGCATTCCGCGAGGCCGCCCCGGATCGCCTGCGCCGCCAGGTACAGCGCCGTGGAGCCGGTGGAGCAGTTGTTGTTCACGTTAACGACGGGTATGCCGGTCATGCCGAGTTCGTAGACGGCGCGCTGGCCCGAGGTGGATTCGCCGTAGACATAGCCGACGTAGGCCTGCTCCACCAGGTCGTAGGCGATGCCCGCGTCCGCGAGCGCCTTGCTTCCCGATTCCCTGGCCATGTCCGGGTAGTCCCAGGCGCGGCTGGTGCCGTCGGCCTCCTCGACCATGCGGCGGCCCGGCTTCTCGAACTTCGTCATCCCGACACCGACGACGTAGACCTTGTTCGCCATCGAACTCCTCAGATCGTGCATAGCGGACGCCTCGAAGCGGCCGAATGAATGAAAACAAACATACGTGGTTGTATGTAAGTGAGCAAGAGGACTTCTCCGCCATTGAGCAGCGGGCTCGACAACCAGGCCATTGCACGGTTCCGACTTACATACAGTGAGACACGCATGTTCTTCGACCGCTCGTTCGCGCGGCCGATTCGAGCGCCTTCGAGGGAGTGTCGGGGCTCGTTCCTGCGTATTCCGGCCTTCGAGCCGCGAGTCACCGGAGTCCGCGACACCGGCTCCAGCCGCACCGCACCGCACCGCACCGCACCGCACCGCACCGCACCGCACCGCACCGCACCGCACCGCACCGCACCGCACCGCACCGCACCGCACCGCACCGACGAACATACATCTGTGTATGTAAGTGTAAGATCGGGCGATGGCCAGGAGCGTAATCGTGAAGCAGCAGCGCCGGACGCAGGAGCAGCGCAGCACCGAGATGCGCACCCGGTTGCTGGACGCGACGGTGGACTGCCTGGTCGAGTACGGATACTCGGGAACCACCACACCGAGGGTGGCCGAACGCGCCGGGGTCACCCGGGGCGCCCAGGTACATCACTTCGGCTCCAAAACCGACCTGGTCGTGGCCGCGATCAGCCATCTGGCGCAGCTGCGCGCCGAGACCGCCATGCGGGAGATGTCCCGTGTCGAAGCCGGTGACGATCCGGTCGCGGCGGTGCTGGAGTTCCTCTGGGACCTGCACCAGGGTCCGCTGTTCATCGCGACCGTCGAGCTGTGGGTGGCGGGCCGGACCGATCCGGTGCTGGCCGCCGCGATGGAGAAGGTCGAGCCGTTCGTCAACAACGCCGTCCTGCTCGCGGTCGCCCGCGTCGTGCCCGACGACGTGCGCCGCAAGGAGGCGCGCGACTTCGTCTACACGGCCATGGACGCCCTGCGCGGCATCCTGATCTCGAACTTCATCGACCCGGATACCGAACGCGCTCACCGCCGCTGGCGCCGCGCCTCGGCGCACCTGCACGAGATCGCCGGCCGGGTACTCGTCGGCCGGGGGGCCGAATAGCCGAGGCAGCCTGTGGCCCGCCGACTGCTACGTCGCGGGCTCGGTATCCGCGCCGCCCCTTCGTGCGATCCATACCGTCACGGTGAACAGCAGAACTCCCGACGCGGCCAACCCGGCCCCGACCATGGCCGGGGCGGTATAGCCCAGACCTGCGGCGATGACCAGGCCGCCGAGCCAGGCTCCCGCGGCGTTGGCGATGTTCAAGGCGGCGTGATTGAGGGCGGCGGCGAGGGTCTGGGCATCGGCGGCGACATCCATCAGCCGGGTTTGCAGACCGGGCGCGAGCGCGGCCCCGGAGCCGCCCACCAGCAACGCGCCGAACGCGGCGGCGTACGGGTTGTGCGCGGCGGCGGCGAAGCCGCCGAGGATGACGGTCATCGCCAGCATTGCCCCGAAGACGGCGCGGTCCACGCCACGGTCGGCGAGCACGCCGCCGACGATATTGCCGATCACCATGCCGACGCCGAACAGCATCAGCACCAGCGGCACCAGTCCGGCCCGTAAGCCGGCGACATCGGTGAGCGTCGTGGCGATGTAGGTGTAGACGGCGAACATGCCACCGAAACCGATGGCGCCGACCAGCAACGTCAACAGCACCTGCGGTCGGCGCAGCGCGCCGAGTTCGGTCATCGGGTCGGTCACCGTGACGCCGCTCAGTTCCGGAACGAAGCGCAGCAGTGCCGCGACGGTGGCCACACCGATCAGCACGACCACCAGGAAGGCGTCGCGCCAGCCGAGATGCTGGCCGAGCCAGGTAGCGGCGGGAACGCCGACAACGTTGGCGGCGCTCAAGCCCAGCATAACCGCGGCAACCGCCTTTGCCCGCTGTCCGACCGGGGCGAGTGTGGCGGCGGCCAGCGAAGCGACACCGAAGTAGGCACCGTGCGGCAAACCAGAGACGAACCGCGCCATGACCAGCGTCTGGAACGAGGGCGCGAGCACGGTCGCCGCGTTGCCCAGGGTGAACGCGACCATGAGCACGACCAGCAGCCGCTTGCGCGCCACCCGCGCGCACAGGGCCGCGATCAGTGGCGCGCCGATCACCACACCGAGCGCGTACGCCGACACCGCGTGGCCGGCGGTCGGCTCGGAGACGCGCATGGCCGAGGCGATATCCGGCAGCAAACCCATGGTGACGAATTCGGTCGTCCCGATGCCGAACCCGCCGAGGGCCAGCGCCAGCATGGCGGGCACGTGCCACTCGGTGCGTACGGACGGCGCGGCGGCACGGGTGGTCACTGGGCTGGTCACGTGTTGATGTAACCGTTCCCAGCGCGTGTTCGCTTCCCCGGTACGCGTGAGTTCGGCCACGGAGCGAACTCGAATCAGGGGCTTGTCGCCGCAGTCAGGCGTCCGTCGGCTCGCGCCGGTGAAAGGTCCGCCGGTACTGGGCGGGCGGCACCCCGACCACTTCGGCGAAATGGCGGCGCAGGTTGGTGGCGGTGCCGAGGCCGGACATCCGGCTGATCCGCTCGATGCCGTAGTCGGTGGACTCCAGCAGGGTCTGCGCGTGAGCGAGCCGCTGACCGAGCAACCACTGCATCGGAGTCGCGCCGGTGGACTGGTGCAGGCGGCGATGGAAGGTGCGCCGGCTCATGTTCGCCTTGGCGGCCAGGGTCTCGACGGTGAGCGGTTGGTCGAGGTGGGCAACGGCCCATTGCAGCACCGGACCGAGGTCGTCCTCCGCGCGCGCCGGAACCGTCAGGTCGACGAACTGCGCTTGTCCGCCGGACCGATGCGGCGGGATGACCATGCGACGGGCCAACCGGTTGGCGACGGCGGCGCCGAAATCGCGCCGGACCAAATGCAGGCAGAGATCGAGTGCGGCGCTCATACCCGCGCTGGTGAGAACGTCCTCATCGTCGACATAGAGCACCGAGCCGTCGACCTCGATGTTCGGATAGCGCTTCGCCAGCAGCGGTGCGTGCTCCCAATGCGCCGTAACCCGGCGACCATCCAGTATTCCGGCGGCAGCCAACGCGAAAGTGCCATCGCAAAGGGCGACCATGCGCGCGCCGCGTCGATGCGCCTCGGCCAGGATGTTGAGCAGTTCGGGCGGCAATTCGCGTTCGGCGGCGACACAGTCCTGCGCGACCGAGGGGACGATGACGGTATCGGCCTCGAGCAGGTCGGCCGGACCGAACTGCGGCCGCAGGAACGCGCCGAAACCCATCGGCTGCGGATTCGTTTCCGAGGTCACCGAGCACACCCGCAGGTCGTACCAAGGGTCGGCGAGATCGGGCTGCGGAGTGCCGAAGATCGAGGCCACCACGCCCAGCTCGTACAAGTCCCAAGGGTGCAGGGCGCCGGGGGCCAGCGCCATCGCGACGGTTGAACCGGTCATGGCGTCAGCTTATGGCAGAAAACGTTCGATTATGGGCAGTCCTGCCACTCACCGGTCGCGCCTTCCCGCACCGAGACTGGTTCGCGGGCGCCCCACACCCCGAACTCTCATCGACGGAGGAATCAAATGAACGACAGCCGGACCCCGGTGAGTGTCCTCGGCCTCGGGCGGATGGGCGCGACCATCGCGGAGATCTTCCTGCGCAACGGCCACCCGACCACCGTGTGGAACCGTTCGGCGGGCAAGGGGACCGAACTCGAAGAACGCGGTGCCATCCGGGCGGCGAGCGCGGCCGAAGCAGTCGCGGCGGGCGAACTGGTCGTGTTCGCGCTGGCCGACACGGCGTCTGCCGCCGGACTGCTCGGCGCGACGTCCGGCGATTTCGGCGGGCGCACCGTGCTGAATGTCGCCACCGGCCGTCCGGACGAGGCGCGCGATCTGGCCGCCGCGATCGGCGCCCGCGGCGGCCAGTTCCTGGACGCGGGTGTCCTCGGCGTCCCGCAAACTCTCGGCACACCCGACGCGGTGCTGATGTACAGCGGTTCCCCCGTCGCGCGGGCCGAGCACGGCGCGACCATCGCCGAACTGGGAGACGCGAGATACCTCGGTGCGGACGCGGGCCTGGCCGGGCTGCACGACATGGCCGTGCTCGCGGGTATGTACGGCATGTTCGCCGGTTTCTTCCAGTCGGTGGCCATGGTGGGCAGCGAGAACTTCACCGCGGGCGAGTTCACCGACGGTTTCCTGGTTCCGTGGCTGCGTTCCCTGCTGGACATGCTGCCCGTGCTGGCCGCGGAGATCGACTCCAGGCAGTATCCGGTCAACTTCTCGGATCTGTCGGTGAACCAGGCCGGTCTCGCCAACATCCGCGTCGCGAGCCGCGACCAGGGTGTGGCGACCGACCTGCTCGATCCCTTGCAGCGGCTGTTCGACGCCGAAGTCGAACGGGGCCACGGCGCGGCGAGTTTCACCCGGGCCGTCGCTGGATTGCTGGACCGCGCACACCTCGGCGCGAGATAACTCCGGAAACAGTCCGGGCACCCGTTCCACCGGAGGTGGGGCGGGTGCCCGATGTGGTTCCGGCGCGCAGACGCCGGACCGGCTCAGCGCAGCGCGCGAGCCAGGTTGGCGTCCAGCGCGCCGAGGAACTCCTCGGTGCTCAGGTAACCCTGGTCCCCGCCGACGAGCAGCGCGAGGTCCTTGGTCATCTGGCCGCCTTCGACGGTCTTGATGACGACGTCCTCCAGGGTCTGGGCGAAGCCGATGACCTCGGGGGTGTTGTCCAGCTTGCCGCGGTGCTCGAGCCCGCGGGTCCAGGCGAAGATCGACGCGATCGGGTTCGTCGAGGTCGGCTTGCCCTGCTGGTGCTGGCGGTAGTGCCGGGTGACGGTGCCGTGCGCGGCCTCGGCCTCACAGGTCTGACCGTCCGGGGTGAGCAGCACCGAGGTCATCAGGCCGAGCGAACCGAAGCCCTGCGCCACGGTGTCGGACTGCACGTCGCCGTCGTAGTTCTTGCACGCCCAGACGTAGCCGCCCTCCCACTTCATGGAGGAGGCGACCATGTCGTCGATGAGGCGGTGCTCGTAGGTCAGGCCCGCGGCGTCGAACTGGCTCTTGAACTCGGCGTCGAAGATGTCCTGGAACGTGTCCTTGAACATGCCGTCGTAGGCCTTGAGAATGGTGTTCTTCGTCGACATGTACACCGGGTAGTTCTGCTGCAGGCCGTAGTTGAACGACGCCCGCGCGAAATCCTCGATGGACTTGCGGAAGTTGTACATGCCCATGACGACGCCGCCGTCCTCGGGCATCTTCACGACCTCGTGCACGATCGGCTCGCTGCCGTCGTCCGGGGTGAAGGTCAAGGTGACTGTGCCGCCCTGGAACACCTTGAAGTCGGTGGCGCGGTACTGGTCGCCGAAGGCGTGGCGGCCGATGATGATCGGCTTGGTCCAGCCGGGCACGAGCCGGGGAACGTTGGAGATGATGATCGGGGCGCGGAAGATGGTGCCGCCGAGGATGTTGCGGATGGTGCCGTTGGGCGAACGCCACATCTTCTTGAGACCGAATTCCTTGACCCGCGCCTCGTCCGGGGTGATGGTGGCGCACTTCACACCGACGCCGTGCCGCTTGATGGCTTCGGCGGCGTCGACGGTGACCTGGTCGTCTGTCTTGTCGCGGTACTCGATACCGAGGTCGTAGTACTCCAGGTTCACGTCGAGATAGGGGTGGATCAGCTTGTCCTTGATGAACTGCCAGATGATCCGGGTCATCTCGTCGCCGTCGAGTTCTACGACGGTGCCTTCAACCTTGATCTTGGACATGGATCTTCGTGTCCTCCTAGGATGGTGCCCTCATTGCACGGCCAGGCGAACACGCTTGTGAGCGGACCCCAGCTGTTCCAACAGACAACGTATATGTCTCGCGTTGTCGGCGAGACGTGTGGTGCAAACAAGACAAGCGTACTGCTGCCGAAGTCCTCACCGCACGGGCAGCCCCCGGAGTGAGCCGCACCACCTTTGTTACCGATTGGTAGGCGGCGGCTTCCGTCACCGCCGTCGCCGCCATGATCCGCCTCCCGCGCGGGCGCGGCAACCATCCGGCAGACGACGAGGTCCGCGCGACGCCGTGACGTCGCGCGGACCTCGTGCCCAACGGATCAGACGGCGGCCGGAATCCGGGGGTGCTCCTCCGAACCCTCGATCAGGTTCTCCGGCCGGTCCCGGATCATCAGCGCGATGATCGGCACGGCCGCGAGGAAGAATCCGGCGCCCACGTAGAAGGCCACGTCGTAGCTGTGGATCGCGGCCCGCGCGGCCAGGTTGTCGAGGGCAGGGTTCTCCCGCGCGAACGTCTCGGCGACCTGCACCGAGATGGTGGTCAGCAACGCTGTCCCGACCGCGCCGCCGACTTGCTGCGCCGCGTTCAGCAGCGCCGAGGCGACCCCCGAGTCCTCCTCCTCCACCTGATGCAACGCCACCGTCTGCATCCCGACGAACAGCGGACCCATCCCGAGCGCGATGAGCACCTGAGCGGGCAGCACACCGGCGAGGAAGCTGTCGCCGTAACTCAGCTGCGCCAGCAGCACCAGGCCGATGACGCCGAGCACCGCACCGGCCAGCATCAGCGGACGCGGACCGAGCTTCGGCAGCAGAGCGCTGGTGACACCAGCGGAGATCGCGATGCCCGCCGGGAAGGGCAAGAAGGCGAAGCCCGCCTTCAGCGCGGAGTATCCCAGCGTGATCTGGAAGTAGTAGCTCAGGAACAGGAACATCGCGAACATCGCGATCGGGATGAGCAACGCGGCGAGGAACGCGCCACCCCGGTTGATCTCCCCGGGGATGTGCAGCGGCAACAGCGGATCAGCCGAGCGCCGCTCGATCACGACGAAGGCGGCCAGCAGCGCGAGCCCGGCGACGAGCAGTGTCACGGTGGTCCCGGCCAGCCAGCCGTCATCGGCGGCGCGGCTGAAGCCGTACACGATGGCTATCAAGCCGAGCGTCACCGTGACGGCACCGGGCACGTCATATCCCCCGCTGCGCGGGGCGGGCACGTCTTTCACCACCCAGGCCAGCGCCCCGAGGAGCGCGAGCAACGCGATGGGCGTGTTGACCAGCAGGCACCAGCGCCACGACGCGTATTCGGTGAGCGCCCCGCCCGCGATCAGACCGAGCGCCGCGCCACCCGCGGAGATGCCGGCGAACACCCCGAAGGCGGTGGCCCGCTCGCCGGGCTCGGTGAACGTCACCGAGAGCAGGGAGAGCGCGGCCGGCGCGAGCAGCGCGGCGAACGCGCCCTGCAACGCGCGCCCGGCGAAGAGTTCGGCTCCGTTCTGGGCGAGCCCGGCCAAGGCCGAAGCGCCCGCGAAGCCGATCAGGCCGACGATGAAGACGCGGCGTCGGCCGAGATAGTCGGCCAGCCTGCCGCCGAGCAGCAGCAGTCCGCCGAAGATCAGCGTGTAGGCGGTGAGCATCCATTGCCGGTTGCCGTCGCTGATGTCCAGATCACGCTGCGCGAACGGCAGCGAGATGGTCACGATGGTGGCGTCCAGCACCACCATGAGCTGGGCCGATGCGATCACTGCGAGCGCGAGCCAGCGCGCTGTGCCGCTCACTCTCCCCGGTGTGTGGGCCGCCGTCGCGGTTTCGGTCACGGTCATCTCCTCGTCCTCCGATGTCGAGAGCCATCCTGGCATCGTGCGACTTTTGTCGTCAAGAGAAAAATGTCGTAATACGACATTTGACGGCTACGGACAGGAAAACGGACGGTTGCGTTACCATGAGGGCATGCTCGAGTCATCGGCGCCGATGGGCGCGGGCGCGTCGGCCGACCGCGTCCCCGCCACGTCAGGGCTGCGCGAACGCAAGAAGCAGCAGACCAGGTCGCGCATCATGGCGGCCGCCCTCGATCTGTGCGATAAGCAGGGCTTCGAAGCGACCACGATCGAGCAGATCGCCAACGCGGCGGACGTCTCCCCGCGCACGATCAACCGCTATTTCGACAGCAAAGAAGACATCGTCCTGGGTCCGGTGAAGGACTTCGGGCGCACCATCGCCGAGACGCTGCGCGAACTGCCCCGCACCGGCAACGAACTCGAGTCGCTGCGTCAGGCTTTTCTCCAGGTGGTCGACCGAGCCGCCGCGGCGGGCGATACCGATCCGTTGTCGTTCCGGCAGTTCCAGAAGGTGCAGCGCATTCTGCGCAGCAGCCCGTCGGTCAGCGCGCGCAGTCTCGAGCACGCCGACGACAAGCAGACGGCGATCGCCGCGGTGGTCGCCGAGCGCCTCGGCACCGAGCCCGACGCCCGGGCGGTGCGGCTCATCGTCGGTACCTGGCAACTGATCGGCCACGTCGGCATGGAGTGCTCGGGCGATCTGTTCCTCGATGACGATCTCGCGACCGCCGCCAAGGCGGGACGCGCCGCGTTCACCGAGGCCTTCGACGAATTCGCGCGCGCATGCCGAGTCGGGCCGCCAGCACAGCGGCCAGTGACTTCGGTGGAGGATTTCGGGCGCTGACCGCCCGCCGGTTATGATGCCGGGCAGGTCATGAGTACCAGCGTCAAGCCCCGGCTCGCTGATCGGCAACCCTCCAACCGCGGTGGGGTGCTCCGGGTGATGACCGGGCTCCCGAAAGCCGGGAGCAAGCGCGTAACAGGAGGTCGCCGGCATGTGTTGTCGTACACACCGCTAACCCCTGCAGTACCGGCGTATACCTTCTTGGGAGCAAACCATGAGTGAATCCACCGCGCGCGGGGCCGGGCAGGCCCCGACGCAGTGGTCCTGTGAGACCGAGCAGAGTTACGAGCACATGCCCGCCGATCTACGCGCCGGTTCCACGGCGACAGCGACGTGACCGTGCGTACCGAACCGAGCGCGCGGACCTCCGCTGTCGTCCTGCCACCCCCGGATGGGCAGCTCGGCACCATCCCCATCGGCGAGGTGCGGCTGGAGAACGGAGCGGTCATCCCCGATGTGCGCCTCGCGGTGCAGCGCTGGGGTGAGCTCTCCCCCGACCTGGACAACGTCGTGCTGGTCGAGCACGCGCTGACCGGCGACTCGCATGTCGTCGGCAAGCCCGACGACGTGCACCCGATGCCCGGCTGGTGGGACGGCATGGTCGGGCCCGGCGCGCCGCTGGACACCGACGAGTGGTGTGTGATCGCGACGAACGTGCTGGGCGGTTGCAAGGGCAGCACCGGGCCCTCCTCGCTCGCGCCGGACGGAAAGCCATGGGGCGCGCGGTTTCCCGAGATCTCCATCCGCGATCAGGTGACCGCGGAGGCCATTCTGTTCGACTTGCTCGGCGTCGAGCGGCTCGCCGCCGTTGTCGGCGGGTCGATGGGCGGCATGCGGGTGCTGGAGTGGATGGTCGGCGCGCCGCATCGGGTCGCCGCCGCGCTGGTCCTCGCGGTCGGCGCCCGCGCCACCGCCGACCAGATCGGCACCCAGACCACCCAGATCGCGGCGATCAAGTCCGATCCGGACTGGCAGGGCGGCGACTATCACGGCACCGGCCGCGCGCCGATGACGGGCATGGCCCTGGCGCGGCGGATCGCGCACCTGACCTACCGCACCGAGTTCGAGCTCGACCATCGCTTCGAGAACAAGCCGCAGGGCGACGAGGACCCGTGGAACGGCGGCCGCTACGCGGTGCAGAGCTACCTGGACCACCAGGCCGAAAAGCTCTGTCAGCGTTTCGATCCCGCCACCTACGTGCTGCTGACCGAGGCGATGAACCGCCACGACGTCGGTCGCGGCCGGGGCGGCATCGAGGCGGCGCTCGCCGCGACGCCGGTGCCCTGCGTGGTCGGCGGCGTCGACTCCACCGGCTGTACCCGCTGCGGACCCAGCAGGAACTCGCCGATCTACTACCCGGCTGCGACGGACTGGAGGTCGTGCACTCGCGCGACGGGCACGACGGGTTCCTCACCGAAGCGGCCGCGGTGTCGAAGCTGCTGACCGAGACCGTGCGGCTGGCCCGCGCGGGTGTGCGCCCCGAACGCTGAGCCTTTCGGCGCGGTGCCACCGCCCCGGTTCCTCCGGTGGAGTCGCTCTGGGCAAGGCCGCGATCGGTGTACGCGGGCGGGTCAGCCGACGCCCAGCGTATTGATCGTGGCCGCGAGAAACAGAATGCTCGAGCCGAGCAGAGTCAGCGCGCCGACGTCGAAGGGTTTGCTGCGCACCGCCAGGAGCCCTACCGCCGCGGTCGGCAGGCACAGCCGGAACGCCGCCGCCAGCAGCGTCGCACCGCCGAAGAAGAACGCCCCGCGCCGCCACCGATCGGACACGACGAACACCACCGCCACCACCATGACGAGCGTCACCACGACCATCGGCAGGTGGCAGCGCAGGAATTGCGCCACCGGACTCCGGCGCCCGGCCCGGTGCTCGGCGATAGGCGTGTCGGCATCGGTCACGCCCCGATTCTTGCAGACCCTCCCGCCTCCGGCCCCCAGCGGGCACCTGCGGACGAAATCGCCTCCGCTCACTGGCATCATCTCGATCATGATCGCTCGACGACTTCCCCTTCTCGCGCTCGCCGCGCTTCCGGCGATGGCGCTCGGCTCCGGCGCCACCGCTGCCGCCACACCTCCGCTGTCGCCTCCGGTACTCGAGGAGGTCTTCTCGGTATCCGGGACCGTGTCGGCGAAATTCCACAACCCCAACGCCGAGGGTGTGTGCTGGGTGTACAACGATGACACCGGGGAGATCTTCGGCGGCAACAACCCCACGTCGTTCGCCATCGCCAACGGCAAGATGGTCCAGACCTCGCTCGGCAACGGATCCCTGCCCGCCGGACAGATGCGCGTGCGCGGCGCCTGCGCCTGGGAACGCCCCATCGGCGACCCCCGCGACGCCGATACGTCGAGGACCGACGTCGTCACCGTGGACGTGATCGGCAAGCCGAGCACCGGCAGCTTCGGCTGATCCTCGCCACGAACTCCCGGTCCGGCCTCGGCATTGGCGGCAAGCCACTGAAATCGGCCCTATGACCGCAGCGCACAACTACGAAGACCTGCATCGCTTGGTCGATCGGCTCACGCCTGACCAAGCGCATGCGTTGCGTGCCGTCGCGCAGGCGCCTCTCCTTCACCGGCTTGTTGCACGCAGAGCGTGATCTCGCTGCGAAGCCGGAGAGTTGCTCCGCGAGGAACGTGGTAAATGGGCGGAGTGATCGTCTGCGACACCGGCCCTCTCGTCGCCGTTCTCAACGAGAACGAATGCGGATCATCGGCGCTGCCTGGATCTCCTCGAACTTCACCGTGGCCACTCCTCGTACCTGGTCCGGTTCTCGCGGAAGTCTGCGACTTCGTGGAGCGGCGACCAACCTGGTTGACTGGTCCGCTGTGTTCCATCTGATGTTCCACGAGCCGTGCATTCCGCCGAATACCGGCAACGCGATCCGGTTGGTCGCGGGGACCGGGTGTCATCTGCATCTGATCGAGCCGTTGGGGTTCGAGCTCTCAGAGCCGAAGTTGCGCAGGGCCGGGTTGGACTACCACGATCTGGCGTCGGTGACGGTGCACGCGAACCTGGCGGCGGCGTGGGAGGCGGTGCGCCCGGAGCGGGTCTTCGCGTTCACCACGCAGGCCACCACCCGGTTCACCGACGTGGCATACCGCGAGAACAACGTACTGCTGTTCGGCACCGAGCCCACCGGCCTGCCCGCGGAGGTACTGGCCGACCCGCACATCACCGAGCGACTGCGCATCCCGATGCTTCCCGGCCGCCGCTCCATGAACCTCTCCAACGCGGCCGCGGTGGCCGTCTACGAAGCATGGCGTCAACTCGGCTTCCCCGGCGGCGTCTGATCGCCGATCTCGAATCGCTTGAAGCGGGAGGTCGCACCCGCTGTCAGGCGTACGGCGGACTTGGGGACCCCGTAGTGCTCGGCGATCAGTGCGATGGCGGCCTTGTTGGCCTTGCCCTCGACGGCAGGCGCCCGCACGTATAGCAGCAGGCTGCCGTCGTCGAGGGTTTCCACCAGTGGTCCCTTACGGCTGTTCGGCTTTACCGTCGCCCTTATCACCGTCGGCACTCTTGTCTCCCGCGCTGGATTCCCGGCCTTCCGAGGTGCTGTTCGCGGGTTCCGCCGCTGGTGCCGATTCTTCCGCACCCGCGACGGGCTTGCGGCGGCGCCGCACCAGCCGCACGATGCCCCACACCACGGCGCCGGCCAGCGCGAGGAAGCCGAGCCACGGAATCGCTCTGCCGCTGAATACGACCGCGTCCCGCAACCAGTTCACCAAGGAGTTCCAGCCGGAGACGATGCCGTCCCAGAAGCTGTCGGGATCGTCGCCGGGCTTCTTGTGGTCGGTGGTGATGTCGATGGTCAGCGTGGACAGGGTGACCTGGTCGTCGAGCCGCCGCTTCTGCGCGGTGAGACTGTCGAGTTCCCCTTGGCGGCTCGACAGCGCCTGCTCGGCGGCGATCAGGTCGGAGGTGCTGGTAGCGCCCGCGATCAGCGCGCGCAGCCGTTCGACCGAGGCTTGCAGCGCCTTGATCCTGGCGTCGAGGTCTTCCCACTGCATGGTGACGTCATCGCGGTTGGTGGTGACCCGGGTGACCTGCCCGACCTCGCCCAGACCCGCGAGGAACGCGTCGGTCTTGTCCGCGGGCAGCCGGACGACGAGGGTGGCACTCGGCTCGGTGTCGCCGGTGCCGGGCTGCTCGGTGCGGCTGTCGACCCGGCCGCCCGCGGCGCGCACCCGGTCGACGACCGTGCCCGCCGCGGCGACCGGAGCGTCGGCGGTGATCTCGACGGTGCCGGTGACCACCTCCTTGCGCGCGGACATCGGTTCGCCGCCGGAGTTGTCCCGCTTCGGCGGCGCTTGCTCGTGCAACCCCGGCGGCACGAGCGCGGGGGCGGCGGGCCCGGTGACTATCGACGACGACCGATCGGGAGCGGGCGCTGGTGTCGCGTCCTCGTCACCGCAGCCGGCGAGCAAGATCAACCCCAGCACGCCGACGCACAGCACAGCAAGCTTCCTCATGCCAGGCACAGTAGCCGTTCACGCTGCGCCGGAGGCCGGCGCATAACGGTTCTCTAGAACGCTTCTAACACTTCCTTAAAGAGGGCTTTCTCACCGGAAGTCGCGCGACTTGGACGCCATTCGCAGATCCATTCGTTGCAGATGTTCGGCGACCACGCTGACCACGCCCTCGGCATTCTGCACCCGGCCGCGGATGAGCAGGGCGGCGGCCCCTTGGGCGAGACTCCGGTAGCGGCGCCACAGCCCCAGTGAGCAGACGATGTTCACCATGCCGGTCTCGTCTTCCAGATTGAGGAAGGTGATCCCCTCCGCCGTGGCGGGACGTTGCCGGTGCGTCACCGCCCCACCGACCAGGACCCGGGTGCCGTCGGGCACGTCGAGCAGGCCGCAGGCAGGCACGACGCCGAGAGCGTCCAGCTTCGGGCGCAGGAACTGCGTCGGATAGCTGCCCGGCGAGACGCCTGTGGCCCAGACGTCGGCGGCGGCCGACTCCAGATCGCTCATGCCGGGCAGAACCGGGGCGGTGGTGGCCGCGCCGGTCCCGGGCAACCGGTCCGGACGCTCGCCCGCGGCGGCGCCTGCCGCCCAGAGCGCTTCCCTGCGGGTGATGCCGAGGCTGCCGAGCGCACCCGCCGTGGCGAGCGATTCCGCTTGGGCGACGGTGAGTTCCACGCGGCCGGTGAGGTCGAGGAAGGACGTGTAGGGGCGCTCGCCCCTGGCGGTGACGATGCGTTCGGCGAGGTCGTCACCGATCTGGCGGACCGCGGCGAGACCGAGCCGCACCTCGGTGCCCTCGGCCTCGAGGGTGGGTTCGGCGCGGCTGGCGTTGACGTCGGGGCCGTGCACCACGACCCCGTGCCTGCGGGCGTCGGCGACCAGCGATTGGGGCGAGTAGAAGCCCATCGGCTGCGCGCGCAGCAGGCCAGCGCAGAAGGCGGCGGGGTGATGCAGTTTGAACCAGGACGAGTAGTACACCAGCGCGGCGAAACTCTGCGAATGACTCTCCGGGAAACCGAAATTCGCGAAGGCGTAGAGCTTCTCGTAGATACGGTCGGCGACCGCGCCGGTGATGCCGTGGCGCTCGCGCATGCCCTGGTAGAGCCGCGACTTGAGCCGCTCCATGCGCTCCGGGGATCGCTTGGAACCCATGGCGCGGCGCAGCTGATCGGCCTCGACGGCGGTGAACCCGGCCACGTCGACGGCCATCTGCATGAGCTGTTCCTGGAACAGCGGCACGCCGAGCGTCCGTTCCAGCGAATTCTTCAGCGCCGGATGATCGTAGGCGACGTCCTCCACGCCGTTGCGCCTGCGGATGTAGGGATGCACCGACCCGCCTTGGATCGGGCCGGGACGGATCAGCGCCACCTCCACCACCAGGTCGTAGAAGCTGCGCGGTCGCAGCCGGGGCAGGGTGGCCATCTGCGCCCGTGACTCGACCTGGAAGACGCCCACCGAGTCCGCGCGCGAAAGCATCTCGTAGACCTCGGGTTCGGCCAGATCGAGCGCGTGCAACTCCACGGTCTCGCCTTTGTGCTCGCGCACCAGGTCGATCATGTAGTGCAGCGCGGAGAGCATGCCGAGCCCGAGCATGTCGAACTTCACCAGATCGATGGCCGCGCAATCGTCCTTGTCCCACTGCAAAACGCTGCGGCCGGGCATGCGCGCCCACTCCACCGGGCAGACGTCGGCGATCGGCCGGTCGCAGATCACCATGCCACCGGAGTGGATGCCCAGATGCCTCGGCAGCCCCTCGATGTCGGCGGCCAGTGTCAGCACCTCGGCGGGAATGTCGGTGTTCGTCTCGGCGCCCACCCCTGTCCAGCGGCTCACCTGCTTGCTCCACGCGTCCTGCTGGCCCGGCGAGAACCCCAGCGCCCGTGCGGCGTCGCGGACCGCCGACTTGCCGCGATAGGTGATCACGTTGGCTACCTGAGCGGCGTATTCGCGGCCGTATTTGCGATAGACGTGCTGGATCGCCTCTTCGCGGCGGTCGGATTCGATGTCGACATCATGTCCGGGGGACCGTCGCGCTCCGGGGAGAGGAAACGCTCGAAGAGCAATTGGTTGCGTACCGGGTCGACGTTGGTGATGCCGATCGCGTAGCAGACCGCGGAATTGGCCGCCGAACCGCGACCCTGGCACAGAATGCCGTTGTCCTTGCAGAAACTGACGATGTCGTGCACCACCAGGAAGTAGCCGGGGAACCGCAGCTCGTCGATCACCGCGAGCTCGTGCTCGATCTGCCGGTAGGCCTCGGGGTTGCGCTCCGGAGTGCCGTAGCGCGCCGCGGCGCCCGCCATGGTGAGTTCCCGCAGCCAGGACTGCTCGTCGTGGCCGGAGGGCACGTCGAACGGCGGCAGGTGCGGGGCGATCAGCTTCAGATCGAAGGCGCATTCGCGGGCCAGGGCCGCCGCGTTCGCCACCGCCTGCGGACAGTCGGCGAACAACCGCGCCATTTCCGCTCCCGACCGCAGGTGCGCGCCGCCGGCCGGGGCCAGCCAGCCCGCGATCTCGTCCAGGCTCTGCCTGGCCCGGATCGCCGCGAGCGCCATGGCCCGGCGGCGCTGGCCCGGTGCGGCGAAATGCGCTCCGGTGGTGGCGAGCACGGATAGGCCGGCACGGTCGGCCAAGGCGATGAGGTGGGCGTTGCGCTCGTCGTCCTCCGGGATGCCGTGATGGGTCAGTTCCACGCTCACCCGGTCGGCGCCGAAGCGTTCGGTCAGCTCGCGCAAGGCGGCTTCCGCACGCTCGAGCCGGGTGTTACCCGCGCGCAAGTCCAGCTCGAGCGCTCGGCGCAGGTGTCCCTTCCGGCAGCCGGTCAGGATGTGCCAGTGCCCCCCGGCCGCCGCGGTGAGCGTATCGAGGTCGTAGCGCAGGATGCCCTTCTCTCCTGCGGCCAGGTGAGCGGCGGCGATCTCGCGGGAAAGCCTGCGGTAACCCTCCTGGCCGCGGGCCAGCACCAGCAGGTGCGGCCCCGCCGGGTCCGGCGCGCCGGTGCGCGGCGCCGAGTCGGGGGCGGCGGCGTGGCCGCGTTCGGCGCCCGGGGCCAGGGGTTCGAGTGCCGTGCCGAGGGACAGTTCGGCGCCGAAGACCGTGGGCATCCCCCATTCCCTGGCCGCCTCCGCGAAGCGGACGGTGCCGTAGAAACCGTCGTGGTCGGTGAGCGCGATCGCCGACAAGCCGAGCCGTACCGCCTCCTCCACCAGTTCCTCCGGATGGCTCGCCCCGTCCAGGAAGCTGTAGGCCGAATGCGCGTGCAGCTCCGCGTACGGGACCGGCGATTCCTCGGCGCGTCGCACCGGCTCTGGCCGGTATTCCCCCCGCCTGCGCGACCACGCGGGGCTGTCGCCGCCGTCGCCCGGATACATCGCCTCCGGGTCGGTCCGCCCGGACCGGCCCGACAGCACCCGCTCTATCTCCGCCCAGCTGGGCGGACCGTTGCCGAAGCCCACAGTTCACCTCCTCGCCTCGAACATACATTCGAGCAATGGGATGTACAAGCAGGTCAGCGCACCGCGAGGGGTTCGACGGAACCGGCGGCCAGCGCGTCCTCGACGCCGCGCAGCCGAGCCCGGATGAGCGCGCCGTAGGCATCGGAGGCCAAGACGTCGAGATGCCCGCGAGCGATGGCCAGCTGCATTCTGGCCACGTCGAACTCACCGACCCGGCGATGACTGTCGGCCAGGTTCAGATAGAGCGACGGCAGGAAACCGCGCAAACCTTCGTCCAGCGGCACGCCGGGGCCGAACACCGCGGCCAGCGCGCGCTGATCCCAGCGCAGCGCCTCGGCGGCCTCCTCTTGGAGATCGGCGAGATGATGGGCGACCACGCAGCGCTGCAGGACATCTCCCCGTTCGCCGAGTTCGTCCCAGAGCTTTTCCAACGCCCGTCGCCCCGCCGCGGGGTCGACGCCACCGAGCCGCACCGCGGCAAACACCTCCGCCATCCGATCGTCCGACATGCGCCGAGTATCGCACATATGTTCGAACGTTTCGAGCGTTGTTCGACGCGTTTCGCACCCACGGAAACGCTCCTGCTCGTGGGCTTCTCGACCACGCCGACCCGACCGGCGCGCGCCACAGACGGCGGGCCTCGGGCGTGACCAGGGCCACTTGGCACTGAACTTACTTCAGAGTAAGTTCTTGGCAACCAGATCTGCAAAGGAGCAGCGATGACCGACGCATCCGCTGAGCCCACCCGCCGCCACCGCGACCTCGCCGGACGGCACGTCCTCATCACCGGAGCGTCCTCCGGAATCGGCCGGGCCGCGGCACTGGCGGTCGCGGGCAAGGGCGCCACTGTCTTGCTGCTCGCCCGCCGGGGCGACGAACTCGCCGCCGTCGTCGCGGAGATCAGAGCCGGGGGCGGCTCGGCTTACGGATACTCCTGCGACGTCACCGATTCCGACTCCGTGGACCACGTGATCAAGACCGTCCTCGACGAGCACGGCCACGTGGACATGCTGGTGAACAACGCGGGTCGTTCGATCCGCCGCGCCATCCACCGCTCCACCGACCGGTTGCACGACTTCGAACGCACCATGGCCGTCAATTACTTCGGCGCGCTACGGCTGACGCTGGCTTTGCTCCCCCAGATGCGCGAACGAAGGTTCGGGCACATCGTCAACATCAGCAGCGCGGGTGTGCAGATGGCCACGCCGCGATTCTCGGCATATCTGGCCAGCAAGGCGGCGCTGGACAAGTTCACCGAGGTGGCGGCCGTCGAGACCATGGCCGACGGCGTCACGTTCACCACCATCCACATGCCGCTGGTGCGCACGCCGATGATCACGCCGAGCGTTGATCAGGGCCCCGCGCAGTCGCCCGAGTGGGCCGCCGCGACCATCGTGCGCGCCCTGATCGAACGGCCCAAACGGATCGACGTGCCGTTGGGCACCATCGCCGAGTACGGCGCCCTGCTCACCCCGAAGTTCCGCGATCGCGTCCTGCACCGCTACTACCGCGCCTTGCCCGACTCCCCCGCGGCCAAGGGCGAGCGAACCGCCTCCGACGACGAATCGGCCGAACCGCCCGCCCCGTTCCGGCCCCGGTCGGCCGCCCGCCGCGTCACCGGCACGGCATTGCGGCGCGCCGCCCGGTGGGTGCCAGGGACGCATTGGTGAACTGAGTGATCACCTACCGGCATACCAGGGCGATCGCGTAGGAACCGCGTTCGGCGCACGCGCCGACTTCAGCCTGTGACCAGGCTCGACCGGACCAGCCGGCGTTCACGGCAGCGGTTCGATGTCGTCCGCGATCAACGCGGTCACCGCCTTGGGCGCCGCGTGGCAACTGGCCTGACGCGGCGCGAGCGCCCGCGTGCGGACGGTGACACGCCAGCGGCGACCATCGCGGTGGGTGACGATCGCGACGCCCGCGACCGTGGCCCCCGCCTCGACCGGCTCGGATTCGACCGTGAGATCGGCGGCGTGAGCGCGGATCCGCTCGCGCACGGCCACTTCCGCGACCTGTTCGACCGGCCGATAACAACTCCGGCCGCGCAGGCCGGTCAGCGCCACCGAGCCGCAGCGAGCCGCCTCGACCACCTCCGCGGCCGCCCGCGCGTCGAGCCTGCCGTAGGTCAGACCGCTGGGCAGGAGCACCAGCGCGGGCGCGAAGCGGTGGCCGCCGGTATGCGAGCATTCCCAGACCTGCCCCGGATACCTCGTGGCGAGATCAGCGGCGATCGGTCGGCCGAGCAGCGCGCAGCACTGATCGCGCTTGCCATGCGCGCACACCAGGACCAGCGGTTCGCGCACGGGTGCGCCGATCCCGGGCGGCGGACCGTTCAGCAGTCGCAGGTCGAGCTCGAGCAATTGGGCCAGGTCGGTGATCTCGAGACGCTCGCACCACGGGCCGGCTCGCCGCGAGCTCGCCAGCAGCACCGTCCGGGCGCCGGTGAATTCACGGCGTCCCGGGCGGCGGATCAGCGTCGGCCGGACGTGCGCCGCCGCCGTACGAGCCGCGAGTTCGGCGGTGATCTCCGGTCCGAGCACCTCGTCGCCGAGCACGTCCCGGCCCCACGCGCCGGGATGTTCCACACACAACCATCCGGTCACGCGGGTAGCGGTGCCGGGCAGGGGAACGTCGACCGCGGCGGCGGCCGAACACGGCATTCCCTCGAATCCGCTCACCGTCGGCGGCCTGCCGGGCGGGGCGTGGCGAGCGCGCTGTCGAGCGTCATCGGCCGGGCACCGGCCGTTCGGTGAGCGAGAACAGAACCGGACGGTCGTGCGCGGGCATTCCCTCACTCTAGAACCGGACGCCGCCCCTCCCGGTTCAGCCCGCCAGGAACGGCCGGACCGCCGCGGCGAACTCCCGGTAGCGGTCGCGATGAATGCTGTGTCCGCAGGTGAACATGGTCACCGTGCAGTTCGGCAGACCGTCTTCCATGGCGGTCAGTTTGTCCGGGTCCACCATGCCGCCCGGTCCGCCGCACAACACCAGGGTCGGGGCGGTGATGTCGGAGAGCCGGTCCCACCACTCCGGGTTCGGCTTGCGGAACTGCTCCAGCGCGGTCTTGGTCATGGAGCGGTCGAACGCGATCACCGCGCGCGGGTGGCGGACCAGGCTGGAGGTGGCGTGCAAGAGTTCGGGCACGGTGGGGAAGCGGCGGGTCAGGCGCGCCTCCTCGGCGCCGGACCGCAGCGGAAGCGGGCACTCCTCGATGACCAGCTTGCGCACCAGCTCCGGCCGCTCCTGCGCGACGCGCGACACCGCGTAACCGCCGAGCGAGTGCCCGACCAGATCCACCGCGGGCAGCCTCAGATGATCGCACAGGCGCAGCAGGTCTTCGCCGAAGTCGTCGAAGCGGTAGGAGTCGGCGTGGGAGCTACGGCCGTGTCCGCGCAGATCGGGGATGATCACCCGGCGTCCGGATCGCATCAGGACACGTGCGAACCGGTCCCAAGTGTGCCCGTCGCCGCCCATGCCGTGCACGAGCATCACGGGGATGTCGCTGACCGCGCCCACTTCCGAATCCCGATAGGCGATTCGCACATCTCCGAATGCCACCTGGTCCAGCGTCAGATCCACGACGAACGAGGATACTGGCCGTCATGCACTCGCCCGACGCGGTGTAGCGCGGATCACGCAGCGGCAAAAAGCGCGGCGCGAGGAGCACTTACCGAGACGAGAGCGACCGCACTCCCGAAATACGAGTCACGCAAGGTTGTTCGGACCAGCTCGGTAAATGCCTGGCGTTGCGGTGAACTCGGAACGATACTCGGCCGCATGCCCTCCTTCGCCGATTTCGACCGCCGTGACTACCGCACCGTCGACGTGGCCACCGGGTACGACGGATGGGCGCGCACCTACGAGCAGACGGTGCTGGACGAGATGGATCTCGCGCTGCTCGGGCGATTGAACCTGGACCTCGGCCGGGTTCGCCGCGCGGCCGACCTCGGCTGCGGCACCGGGCGCACCGGAACGTGGCTGCAAGGGCACGGGATAACGCATATCGACGGGGTGGACGTGAGCCAGGGGATGCTGGCGCTGGCCGCCGAACGCGGCGCCCACACCACACTCACCCGTGCGGACGTACGGTCCACCGGCCTGCCAGAAAGCGCCTACGATCTGGTGATCGCGTCCCTGATCGACGAACACCTACCGGAGTTGGCGCCGTTCTACGCGGAGGCGTGGCGGCTCGCCGCGCCGGGAGCGCGATGCGTATCGGTCAGCTACCACCCGCAATTCATCATGGTGTCCGGAATGCCGACGCACTACACCGATCCTTCCGGTGAACCAGTGGCGATCAGTACGCACTTGCACTTGATCAGCGAGCATCTTTCGGCCGCTCTGGCCACCGGATGGGTGCTCACCGAGATCGCCGAGGCACTGGTGGACGACGCGTTCCTGGCACGCAAGCCGAAATGGTCCGCGCTGCGCGGACATCCGTTCACCTTGGCGACGGTGTGGTCGCGTCCGGCGTGAATCCCCCGCCGCTGCGGCGTCAATCGTAAAGTCCTTCGGCGTGCCAGGTTCGGTTGCGATAGATCAGCAGCAGCACACGGCCGGCGGCGGGGGCATCGTCGAGTTGAACCTGTGCGCGAGCAGTCAATTCCGCGTCGTCCGAATCGGGCGCCCACCAGCGTTCGTCCACCGGCCATGGACCTGCCCAGCCGGTCAGCCGCCACTGTTTGCTTCCCCAGCGCAGCAGCGCGGGGTCGGAATCGAACATGCCGCGGTCGGTGACTTCGACGAGCGTGCCGTCGGCGGCTTCCAGCCGCACCGGCGGACGGTTCAGCAGGATCACGGCGGGGGCGGGCTCGGGCAACCGGCCCGGCCACGGCTGCGCGGGGTCGTTCGCGGGGACGAGTTCGTCACCCAGCGCGACCATGGTGATTCGTTCGGAGGGGCCACGTCCGCCGCTGAGCACGCCGACCCGCACCGCTTCCCCGCCCAACAATCCCTGCACCCGGATCAGCGCGCGGCGGGCGCGCTCGTCCTCCTCTCCCGCCCCGCCCCACAGGCCGAGTTGCAGCGCGCCGGCCGTGACCACCTCGACCGGTTCCAGGCGCAACACGGTGATCGGCGCGGTGGGTCGCGCGCCGTCCCGCCGGGTGAGCCAACCGTCCAGCTGCCAGCGCACCCGATCCGCAGTTCCCTCCGGGGTGAGCGGTTCGGCGCATCGCCAGATCCGCGAAAGATCCTCTCCGGCCCCGGTTTCCGCGTGCACCGAACAGTCTGGTGCAGGCCAGCCCGGCCGCCGCGAGCGCGCTGTGCAGCCGGGTCGCGAGCAGGCGACCGGCGAAAGCGGCCGCGTCGACGCGCTCGATCGGCGGGTCGCAGCGGTACTCCACCACCAGATCCGGCGGCGGCTGCCGCGCGGACGGCGGACGCTCCGGCTCGGACCTGGCACAGCGATGCGCGAGCACGGCGTCGGTCCCGAACCGGGAGGCGACCTCCGCCGCGGAGAGCGCGGCGAAATCACCGATCCGGCGTAGACCCAGGCGATGCAACAGATCGACCAGGTCGGCACGTTCCGGGGCGGCCAGGCTGGGCTCGGCCGCGAGCTCCCGCACCGGCAGTGGCGCGAGGAAGCGCGCTCCCGTCCCCCCGGGCACGATCGCGGCGCGGCGGGCGGCGATCACCGCCGTGGACAGCTCGTCGGCGATCCCGATCTGCGCTTCCGCACCGGCCGCGGCCACCGCGTCGACCAGGCGTTCGGCCGCCGCCTCCTCGGACCCGAAGAACCGCGCCGCGCCGCGCGCGCCGAGCACGAGCAGACCGGGGCGCAGCACCTCCACACCGGGCATGGTCGCGGCCACGGCCGCGACCACCGGTTCGAACAGTCGCGCGTCGCGATCCTGATCCTGGTGGGCGAGGAACAGGCCGGGGCACCGCGCCTGCGCCTCTCGGCGCTTCAGGCCGCGGCGCACCCCTTCGGCCCGTGCGATCGCCGAACACGCCACCACCCGGTTGGCGAACAACACCGCCACCGGCCGCGTCGCGGGCAGCCCCGCCACCGCCGCCGCGGCGACCGCGGGCCAGTCCGGGCACCACAGTGCGAGCACCCGCTTCGACCCCGGCCGGTTCACGGCGCCGCGCCACCTTGGTCCCCCGCGGGGCAGCCGCTCACGACACCGCCTCCTGCGTATCGACGGCGTCAGCCGCCCGAGTCGCCTTTTCGCGCAGCACCCATTCCACGCGCCCCGCATTCGGGCACAGATCCAGCCGGCCGCGTCGCGGCGGTCCCGCCTTGCCACGCACCTCGACCGTCAGCCCGAGCGAACGCAGGCGGCCGCGCCCCCGGCCGAGACCGGCATAACCCGCGACGCGGGCGTCGAGCTGGAGCGACGCGCCGGGCCAGCGCCCGTCGGCGACCACGAGGGTGGCGCCCTTGTTGCGGGCACGGGCCGCGATCACCCGGCTGCGGGCGGGCGCGATGGCGCTGCCGCCGAGCCCGAGCACGACCAGATCGAGCCCGTCGAGCAGCACCGCCGCCACCTCGACGGGGTCGGGGCCGGGATCGGCGATCACCGCGAGCCGCCGCAGCTGCGCTCCCATCTCCACCGCGGCGAGCAGACCGAGGCGGGGCATGCCGACGACCGCGGCATGCCCTCCGTCCGCTGTCACCGCGGCGAGCAGACCGGCCAGCAGGGAACTGCCCCCGGTGTACGCCACGACGGAACCCTTGGCCAAGCCACCATCTGGCAACAATGGCGCCAGCGCGGCGGGCACCGGCAATGCCGCCCCGCTCGGCCCGTCGTCGAGCGGAGCCCGCTGCGCTGCCGATTCACCGCGCCCCGGCACTGCGGCCATGCGTCTGCGCAGTTCAGCTAGGGAGGGAGCATTCTCCCGCCCACCACCGCGCGCCAGCGCGCCCCGATTCACCCCTCCCTGCGATATCGCATCCGAACCCATCTCAACCACCTACTTCCCACGATGGACCCGAGGCGAAGCATGCGGAGCGGCCCGCACGATTCAGTGGCAGCACCGATCCAGCTATCGATCGATATCGAATATACGTTCGATACGGACCCAGTAGAAACCGACCCCCAGGTTTCGTCAAGGGCTCGCGCTTCGTGTCGCAGCGACCGAAGCGCTGCCCGTTGCCGCCGGGACCCGCGCCCTCTCCTACCGACAAGCCAGGCGTGTGCGGGATGCTGGAGTCGCCGCACCGGGGGACGCGCTCGCTACGGCGTCCAGCCACCGTTCACCGGTATGGTCGGGGCACTCATCCGAACCGCGGGTCCGAAGGTCGGCGCGCCGCCTGACCATTCCCTCTGTCTCTCCCGCACGAGGATACGAATCAGGCCAGCTAGCCCCATTTTCCGCTACCCTGCACCCGTGACCGAACGCGCTCGTCCCACTGTCGGCCCCCAGTATCTCGTCGCGGGCCGCTACCGCCTTCAGTCGAAGTTGGGCGGCGGCGGCATGGGCGCGGTCTGGCTGGCACACGACCGTCTGCTCGACCGGGACGTAGCGATCAAGCAGGTTCTCACCACGGCAGGGCTCGACGAGAAAGAAGCCGAGGCGGTCCGCAACCAGATCATGCACGAGGGCCGGGTCGCCGCGAAACTCTCGCACGACCACGCGATCGCCGTGTACGACGTGGTGCTCGAGGCCGGTGAGCCCTGGCTGGTGATGGAGCACCTACCCTCGCGCAGTGTCGCGAAAGCGCTCGCACTGGTCAACACGCTGCCGCCGATCGAGGTCGCGCAGATCGGCGCCCAGGTCGCCGACGCGCTGGCCGCCGCGCACGCGGTGGGCATCGTGCACCGGGACATCAAACCGGGCAACATCCTCGTCGCCGACCGCGGCCCCGGCGTCGGCATGGCCAAGCTCAGCGACTTCGGCATCTCCCGAGGGGCGGGCGATCTGCTCGACGAACCGGACGGCGTGATCACCGGCACCCCCTCCTACCTGCCGCCCGAAGTGGCGCGGGGAGCGCAGCCGACCAAAGCCAGCGACGTGTTCAGTCTGGGCGCCACGCTCTACACCGCGATCGAAGGGCAGCCGCCGTACGGTTTCGACGAGGACAGCGACGTCATCGTGCACCGCGCCGCCATGGCGCAGATCATTCCGCCGACCCGCAGCGGCGTGCTCACCCAGGCCCTGCTGCACATGATGGAACCGGCGCCGCAGCGCCGCCCGACCATGGCCGAGGCGCGGGACGAGATCCTCACCGCCGCTTTCGGTCCCGGCACCGGACCGTACATCCTCGGCGCGCCCGTCCGGACCGAGGACGGAACCATCCCGTTCTGGGCCGCGCGCAACTCGGCGTCCGGGATTCGCAGCCCCCATTCGACGCCGCTTCCCCGTCCGCACCGCAATCCCGCCGGGGCCACCGCGGCCACACCCCCGCAGCGCGCCAGGAACACGCAGTCGGCCAACGCCCCGCTGGCCATCGCCGTCGGTCTTCTGATCGGCCTGATCATCATCATCGCGATCATCGTCGCCGTCCTCTGAGGTCTCGCCCCGAGTCGTCCGCACCCGGCCCGCCGTGTGGAGCGGCAGCGGTATGCGATGCGCGGGTCAGTCGATGCGGCGGCGGTGTGCCCAGCGGGTCAGGGCATTGCGATTGGACTGCTGGGTTTTGCGCAACACATTGGAGGCGTGGGTTTCCACGGTTTTGACCGAGATGAAGAGTGATTCGGCGATCTCCCGATAGGTGTAGCCGCGGGCGAGCAGGCGCAGCACCTCCAGCTCACGGGGAGTCAGGGAGTCGAGTTCGGGGTCGAGTGGGGGTTCGGGCACCGGGGACTTCCCGGTGAACGAGTCCAGGACGAAGCCGGCCAGACGTGGGCTGAAGACCGCGTCCCCGCCCGCGACCCGGCGGATGCCCTCGGCCAGTTCGGAACCCGAGATCGTCTTGGTCACATACCCTCTGGCCCCCGCCCGGATCACCGCGATCACGTCCTCGGCCGCATCGGACACGCTCAGCGCCAGGCACACCGGCCCCGGCTCGATCCCGGCGAGCACGGCGACCCCACCGCCGTCGGGCATGTGCACGTCGAGCAGCACCACGTCCGGGCGCTCGGCGTTGATCCCGGCCACCGCCTCCGCCACCCCTCCGGCCTCGCCGACCACCTCCATGTCCGCCTCCCGGCTCAATTCAGCACGCACACCCGACCGAAAAACGGCGTGATCATCGACGAGAAAGACCCGCACGGTCACCTACTTCTCCTAACCGACCTTTGACCCCTCACCCGTACCACACCCGTCCCCCGCACGCTTCTCACACGACGCCCGGTCGACACGCGTTCCGCACAGCCGCAGGCGAACAACGGCGGCGAGGAACGGACGGCTAGCGGGCGGCCCGAGCGGGCTCCTCGTCCGCAGCGGGGCAGCCGGAGTCGGCGCGCGGCATGCTGATCCTGACCTCGGTGCCACGGCCGGGCGCCGAGCGGATCTCCACCTGCCCGCCCCGGCGCTCGATCCGTCCGCGCACGGATTTCGCCAGGCCACGGCGGTCTTGCGGCACGGAAGCGACGTCGAAGCCCACGCCGCGGTCCCGGACGAAGACGCTCACCTGGTGCGGCTCGGCCTCGGCGAACAGGTCGATCTCCGGAACACCCGCGTGCTTGGCGGCATTGACCAGCGCTTCCCTGCTCGCGCCGAGCAAGGCGGTGAAGTGTTCCTTCGGCAGGCCCGATCCGGACCCGTCGAGGTCCATGGACACGTCGCCCACGGTCACCGGCGCCACCTTCACGCCGTGCTGGTCCTCCACCTCCCCCGCGATGGTCCGCAGGGCCGCGGCCAGGCTGGACTGCGCCGGAGCGGAATCCTCGAACAGCCACTTGCGCAGTTCCCGCTCCTGGCTGCGGGCCAGCCGCAGCACCTCCTGCGGGTCATCGGCCTGGCGCTGGATGAGCGCGAGCGTCTGGAGCACCGAATCGTGCAGGTGCGAGGCGATCTCCTCGCGTTCCTCGTTGCGGATGCGGGCGGCGCGCTCGGCGTTCAGCGCGCGCATCATGCGCAGCCACAGCGGGACCGTCAGCAGCCCGGCGCCGATCAGCGTCACCGCCACCGCGAGCAGCGCCGAACCGAGGGCGCTCAGATCGATCCGCGCCAGCACCACCACGCCGAGACCGGCCACGATCAGCGTCGCCCCGGCCACGATCCGCGACCAGGTCACCACCGACGGCCGCGCGGGCAGTCCGAGCAGCGAACGGGGCCCGTCGACGTCGTATTCGCGCCACACCAGCGCCGCGCCGACCGCCACCACGATGATCGGCGCGATCACCTTCGCCGCCGTCCCGCTGAACATCCACGACACCGCGACAGCGAGCCCGAGCCCGAGCATCGCCAGGCCGATCGCCTGCCGCCGCTCGGCGCCGGAGGGCTGCGCCTGGTCGGAGCCGCCGGGCGTGAAGATCCACAGCAGCCCGTAGGCGACGATGCCCGCCCCGGCGAGCGCGGACAGCAGCACGAACGCCATCCGGACTTTGAACACGTCGACGCCCAGATGGTCGGCCACACCGCCCGCCACACCGCCGACGACCCGGCCGCCGGAGCGGCGGACCATCCGCGCCTGCGGCGGTCCCGGGATCGGCGCGGGCGCGAGTCCCGGTCCGCGTGCGGCGTCGAAGCCCCGAGTGTCGAACGCGGGAACAGACGGGTACATGTCTTCGATACTGGCACGACCACGCAGCTGCCAGCCACCGGGATTCACCCTGATCTTGCTCGCCCGCACCCGCGCCGACCAGGGACGGAGCCAGTGGGCGCCCGGCAAGCCTGACATAGCTGAATGGTTGCTACATCGGCGGATCGGTCCAAAGTGTTCAGGCTGTTTTTCAGGGTTCCCCCCGATGCGCCGATACGCGGGCCGGGCACACGATGATTGACATGACGAAAACGAGCTTCGGCGACCAGGTCCAGCAGATATGGCAGACCCGGCCGGTCCGGTTGCCGCGGCAGGGACCGATCGCGGGCGTCGCGGCCGGGTTCGCGCGGCGCTACGAGATCGATCCGGTGCTGGTTCGCGTCGCGTTCGTGGTCTCGACGATCTTCGGCGGCGCTGGCATCGTGCTCTACCTGCTGGCCTGGCTGCTGCTGAGCGCGGCGGGCGATCGGGCCTCCGCGGCCGAGTCGCTGGTCGGCAAGGGCGACAGCTCGCACTCGCAGACCAAGACCATCGTGTTGATCGTGGCGCTGGCCATCGCGGTCAGCACGATGGGCCCGGTCGGCGTCGGACTCGGCGGCTCCGGCCTGATCAGCCTCGCGCTGATGCTGGCGGGCTGGTGGATGCTGCACCTGCGCACGCCCACTCCGCCACCTGGAACCACCGACTCGGTCGGCGGATTCGCGCCGGACGCCGGGATCACCGCCACCGGCTACCCCGGTGCCGTCTTCCCGCCGGGAACCACGCGAACCGCGGGAGACTTCTACCTGCCACCGACCGCCGTGTACACGCCGTACACCAAGCTGCCGGATTCCTACGCCCCAGAGCCGAACGCACCGATCGCGGACAATGATGCCGAAACGGCGCCACTGGACAAGCCCCCGGCCGACCGGCAGGCCGACACGGCCACAACCGTGGCACTGGACAAGCCTGTGAGCGAGTCCGGATCGCACTCCTCCGCCGACGGCGGAATCGAATCGGCCGCTTCGATCGGCGACGCACTCGAATCCGGCAGCCGCGACGCCCGGCCGGGCGCGTCGTCGTCCGACCGTCCCGTCTCACTCGGTAAAGACCTCGACGGCACCGCGAATGCCGGCGGCGAACGCCCTGTCCGGCCCGCGACTCCCCACCCCGCGCTCTTCGACGGCCGGACGCCGCCGTCCTGGGACCCGCTCGGCGTCGCTCCGCTCGCCTGGGACCTTCCCGAACCCGCGCCCGTCCGCACCGTCGTGGCGCCGCCGCCGCCCAAGCGTCCCCGTTCCCGGCTGACTCCGGTGGTCATCGGCCTGGCCATGCTGACGGCGGCAGGCGCGGGCGCCGCGGCGGCCGCTGGCGCGGAGTGGATGACGCCCGGCCGGATCGGCGCGGCGGCACTGGCGGTGATCGGTCTCGGTCTGGTGCTCGGGGCGTTTCTGCGGCGCGGCTACGGCTTGCTGGTGCTCACCGCGCCGCTCGCCGGGTTCGTCCTGCTCGCCTCCGCGGTCGGCCCCATCGAATTCGACCAGAGCGCCATGGGGGATCGCACTTGGACCCCCGCTTCCACCACCGAACTGGCGGCGCACTACAAAGTGACCATGGGCTCCGGCACGCTGGACCTGCGCTCGGTGAAGCTGACCGAGAACCGCACCGTGGACCTCGATGTCCGGATGGGCGAAGCCCGCGTGCTGTTGCCCTCGGACATGACCGTCCGCACCCGCTGCACGGCGTCCATGGCCGAGGCCGTATGCGTCGACGGCCTCAGTGGCCCGGATACCCCCGGTGCGCCGGTGCTCGACCTGAACGTCGACGTCCGCGCCGGGAACGTGGAGGTGCGGCGTGGCTGAGAACCACAAGGACAACACCACCGAACCCCGCCGGGGCCCCGCCGCCTCACTGCTCATCGCAGGCCTGTTGTCGCTCGCGGTCAGCGTATGGGCGTTCGCCGGGCCCGCGTCGTGGCCCGCGGCCAGCATGATCCCGATCGGCTGGATCGTCGTGCTCGCCGCGATCGTCATCGGCATCGCGCTGGTGATCCCCCCGCGCAAACGTCAGTGACACGCCGAACAGATACGCCGAACAGATACGCCGAACAGATACGCCGAACAGATACGCCGAACGGCCCGTCCGTACAGACGGGCCGTTCTTTTGTCGCCACTCCCCTCGTGCACGGCAGGAGAATCCGGATGAAATCCGACGAACCCGACGATCGAGACCCACCCGCCTCCCGGCCGGCGCCGCCGGATCCCCGTCCGCCTCGCGCCACACCCACCGGCGCGCTGCTCGGCCACCTGATCCTGCGCAGCGCCTACCGGCGCCACCGCTGACCCGCGCACATCCCAGGCGATGTCACTCCTGCGCGGAGTCGGCGCAACCGGGGATCACTCCCACTCGATGGTGCCCGGCGGCTTGCTGGTCACGTCCAGGACCACGCGGTTGACCTCCGCCACCTCGTTGGTGATGCGGGTGGAGATGCGTTCGAGCACCTCGTAGGGCAGCCGGGTCCAGTCGGCGGTCATGGCGTCCTCGCTGGAGACCGGGCGCAGCACGATCGGGTGGCCGTAAGTGCGTCCGTCGCCTTGGACCCCGACACTGCGGACCTCCGCCAGCAGCACGACGGGGCACTGCCAGATCTGCCGGTCCAGACCCGCCGCGGTCAGCTCCTCGCGGGCGATGGCGTCGGCCTTGCGCAGCGTCTCCAGCCGGTCCGCGGTGACCTCACCGACGATCCGGATGGCCAGACCGGGACCCGGGAAAGGTTGCCGGGCAACGATTTCCTCCGGCAGGCCCAGTTCCCGGCCGACCGCGCGCACCTCGTCCTTGAACAGCAAGCGCAGCGGTTCGACGAGTTCGAACTCCAGGTCGTCGGGCAGGCCGCCGACATTGTGGTGGCTCTTGATGTTGGCGGCGCCGGTGCCGCCGCCGGACTCCACGACGTCCGGGTAGAGCGTGCCCTGCACCAGGAATTCGACCTTGGGCGTCGCGCCGTCGGCCGCACCGTGCTCGAGCACCACCTCGCCCACCGCGTCCTCGAAGGACCGGATGAATTCCCGGCCGATGATCTTGCGCTTCTCCTCGGGATCGGTCACACCCTTCAACTCGCCGAGGAATTTGTCCACCGCGTCGACGGTCACCAGCTTCGCGCCGGTCGCCGCGACGAAATCCTGCTGCACCTGCTCGCGCTCGCCGGCCCGCAGCAGGCCGTGGTCGACGAACACGCAGGTCAACCGATCACCGATGGCGCGCTGCACCAGCGCGGCGGCGACAGCGCTGTCCACGCCGCCGGAGAGGCCGCAGATCGCGTGCCCGTCCCCGATCTGCTCGCGCACCGAGGCGATCAGCGAATCGGCGATGCTGGCCGGAGTCCACGTGGCGGGAATACCGGCCAGCTCGTGCAGGAACCGGCTGAGCACCTGCTGCCCGTGCGGCGAGTGCAGCACCTCGGGGTGGTACTGCACACCGGCGAGGCGGCGCGCGCGGTCCTCGAACGCGGCGACCGGAGCGCCCGCGGTGGTGCCGGTGACCTCGAAGCCCTCGGGCGCGTCGGTCACCGCGTCGCCGTGGCTCATCCACACCGGCTGGATGGTGGGCAGGCCGCCGTGCAGCAAACCTCCGTCGATGTTCAGCTCGGTACGCCCGTACTCGCGGGTTCCGGTGTGCGCGACGGTGCCGCCCAGCGCCTGGGCCATCGCCTGGAAGCCGTAGCAAATGCCGAAGACCGGCAGCTCCAGCTCGAACAGCCGCGGATCCAGCTGCGGCGCGCCCTCGGCATACACGCTGGCCGGGCCGCCGGAGAGAATCACCGCGAGCGGCTGCTTCTCGGCGATCTCCTCCACCGTCGCGGTGTGCGGAACCACCTCGGAGTACACGCTCGACTCGCGGACCCGCCGTGCGATCAGCTGGGCGTACTGTGCTCCGAAGTCGACGACGAGGACCGGTCTCTGGGTTTGTGCCACCCACCCAGTTTAGTGAGCGGCGAAACGAGCGAATCATCGGCACAGTGGCCGCGCAGGGTGGCGAGCCTGGCCGCCCGAATCGTCCCGCGCGGCCCGGCTCGCTGGTTATCCTTCTGCTCGTGCCCTTCGCCCGCGCGATCGAATGCCGACATCCATTACGAGGACAGCGGCGGGGACGGCCCGGTGGTACTGCTGGCGCACGAGTTCTTCATGGACCGCACCATGTTCGCCGCCCAAATGGCCGCGCTCGCACCGGAATTCCGGATCGTGTCCTGGGATGCCCGCGGCCACGGCCGCACCAGGGACGAAGGCCTACCTTTCACCTACTGGACCGCGGCCCGTGACGCGCTCACCGTTCTCGATCATCTCGGCGCCGAACAGGCCGTCATCGGCGGCACCGCGCAGGGAGGTTTCACGGCGCTGCGCACCGCCTTGATCGCGCCGGAACGCGTCTCCGCGCTGATCTTGATCAGCACCGAAGCGCACGGCCCCACGCCGGAGCAGTCCACTGCCACGCAAAAGTTCCTCGAATCGTGGTACGACGACGGCTCCCGCGAGCGCGCCGTGCACCAGCTGGCTTCCTGGCTGATCGGCGACGACGAGTGGTATCGCTCGATCTGGACCCAGCGCTGGCTGGTGCGCGACCGCCGCGGCATCGAAGTCGCGGCGGGCTGCCTGCTCAGCCGGGATTCGGTGCTGGACCGGCTCCGCGAGATCTCCTGCCCCGCTCTGGTGATCCACCCCACCGCCAGCGGCATGGACCGCGAGCGCGCCCGGGAACTGGCCCGCGGATTGTCCGGCGCCACGTTCATCGAGATCGCGGACGCGCGACTGGCGGTGACGATGACCCACGCGGAGCCGGTCAACCACGCGATACAGCAGTTCCTGCGCGTGCGGACGAAGCCGGCCCGGGCGCGGTGACCCTACGCGCGAACGCTGAGGCCCACCTTCTGGAATTCCTTCAGGTCCGAGTAACCGGCCTTGGCCATCGAACGCCGCAGTCCGCCGACGAGATTCAGGGAACCGAACGGGTCGTCCGACGGACCGAAGAGCACTCGTTCGAGGCTCGGGCGCACGGTCTCGCCGACCGGCTCGCCACCCAGGTCCCACGGGTCGTCGACGTGCAGCAGCGACCCGCGCGGCACCGACGGGTGCGCGGCCGCAGAAGGCCAGTACCAGCCGCGGCCGGGCGCCTCCGCGGCGAGGGCGAGCGGTACCCCGAGCACGGCGGCGTCCGCGCCGCACGCGATCGCCTTGGCCAGCTGGCCCGAGGTGGCGATATCGCCATCCGCGATGACGTGCACGTAGCGGCCGCCGGTCTCGTCGAGGTAGTCGCGGCGCGCGGCGGCGGCGTCCGCGATCGCGGTCGCCATCGGCACGCCGATACCGAGCACCTCACCGGTGGTGGTCGCGCCGGGGTAGGAGCCGTAGCCGACGATCACGCCCGCCGCTCCGGTGCGCATCAGGTGCAGCGCGGTGCGGTGGTCGCTCACGCCGCCCGCGACCACGGGCACGTCCAGTTCGGCGATGAAGGTCTTGAGGTTCAGCGGCTCGCCGTCGCCGACGTGCTCGGCGGAAATGATCGTGCCGTGCACCACGAGCAGGTCGATGCCCGCCTGTAGCAGCGCGGGCGTGAGCGTGCGCGCGTTCTGCGGGCTCACCCGCACCGCCACGGTGACACCGGCGGCGCGGACCTGCGCGACCGCGGCGGCGAGCAGATCCGGCTGCATCGGTGCCGCGTGCAGTTCCTGCAGCAGCGCCACGGCGCGCTCGTAACCGCCCTTGCCGACCAGTTCGAGCAACTGGTCGATCTTCGCGCCGACATCGGCGTGCCGGGCCCACAGGCCTTCGCCGTTGATCACGCCGAGACCGCCGAGGCGGCCGAGCTCGATGGCGAACTCCGGCGACACCAGCGCGTCGGTGGGATGCGCGAGAAACGGGATCTCGAAGCGGTAGGCGTCCAGCTGCCAGGACAGCGAGACCTGCTTCGACGAGCGGGTCCGGCGGGAGGGGACGATGTCGACATCGTCCAGCTCGTAGGTACGCCGGGCGGTGCGGCCCATGCCGATCTCCACCATGTCGCGCACGCGGATTCTCCTTGTCTAATTTGCAGCGCCTGCGCGCTGCGTGTTCGCGGGCCCTCGATGGCTCGCGCTCCAGCGGTCGAGCCTCGCGCCTGCGGCGCATGCGCTTCGACCGCTGGACCGTGAGCCGGGCCGCGGAACGGCGCTCGTAGGACTCGCGCCTCCAGTGTCATTCATGGGCAGACGGGCAGCACGGAACGCGCCGCCGACCACCGCACAGCAAGCTCACCGCCACAGCAGGTCAATCAGCTCAATCATGCACGGACCGGTTGGTCCTGTACATGAACCTAGTGGGCTAGGCCCGTCCGGTGTAGTTAGGGGCCTCGACGGTCATGGTGATGTCGTGCGGGTGGCTCTCCTTGAGGCCCGCCGCGGTGATCTGCACGAACTGGGCCTCCTGCAGATGCGCGATCGACTGCGAGCCGGTGTAGCCCATGGCGGCGCGCAGGCCGCCAACCAACTGGTGGATCACCTGGTTGACCGGGCCCCGGAACGGCACCCTGCCCTCGATGCCCTCGGGCACCAATTTGTCCTCGGCGAGCACGTCGTCCTGGAAGTAGCGGTCCTTGGAGAACGACTTGGCCTGGCCACGGCCCTGCATGGCGCCGAGCGAGCCCATGCCCCGGTAGCTCTTGAACTGTTTGCCGCCGACCAGGATCAGCTCGCCGGGCGACTCGGCGGTGCCCGCGAGCAGCGAGCCGAGCATCACCGTCGAGGCGCCCGCCGCGATGGCCTTGGCGATGTCTCCGGAGAACTGGATGCCGCCGTCGGCGATCACCGGGACGCCCGCGGGCTTGCACGCGGCGACCGCCTCCAGGATCGCGGTGATCTGCGGCGCGCCGACACCGGCGACGACGCGGGTGGTGCAGATGGAACCGGGGCCGACACCCACCTTGACCGCGTCCGCGCCCGCTTCGACCAGCGCCGCCGCGCCCTCACGGGTGGCGACGTTGCCGCCGACCACCTGGATCCGGTCGCCGACCTCGGCCTTGACCTTGGTCACCATCTGCAGCACCTGCGCCTGATGACCGTGCGCGGTGTCCACCACGAGCACGTCGACGCCCGCGTCGGCGAGGGTCATGGCACGCGACCAGGCGTCCTCTCCGACGCCGACCGCCGCGCCGACCAGCAGGCGGCCGTCGCGGTCCTTGGTGGCGTTGGGGTATTGATCGGTCTTGACGAAGTCCTTGACGGTGATGAGGCCGCGCAGGCGCCCGTTGCCGTCGACGATCGGCAGCTTCTCCACCTTGTGCCTGCGCAGGAGCCCGAGCGCGGCCTCAGCGGTCACGCCCTCCTGCGCGGTGATCAACGGGGCCTTGGTCATCACGTCGGCGACGCGGCGGTTCTGATCCACCTCGAAACGCATGTCACGATTGGTGATGATGCCCACAAGCGCACCGGTCTCGTCCACCACAGGGAGACCGGAGATGCGGAACCGGGCGCACATGGCGTCGACCTCGGCGAGGGTGTCGGTCGGACGGCAGGTGACCGGGTCGGTGACCATGCCCGCCTCGGACCGCTTGACCGTCTCCACCTGGGACGCCTGGTCGGCCGTCGAGAGGTTGCGGTGCAACACGCCCATGCCGCCCGCGCGCGCCATGGCGATCGCCATACGCGCCTCGGTCACCGTGTCCATGGCCGAGCTGACCAACGGGGTACGCAGACGAATTTCCCTGGTCAGCAGGCTGGAGGTCTCCACAGAGCTGGGGATGAGATCCGAGGCGGCAGGCAGCAACAGCACATCGTCGAATGTGAGGCCGAGCATGGCGATCTTGTTCGGATCGTCGCCACCCGTATGAGGGCGGACTGCGATTCGTTCGCCCGGTACGGGATTACTCATTCGGATCGACCCCTCCTGGACGTCGATAGCGACCGACGCCGGGCGAAACCGGCGTCGTGACGGCTGATGGGATGGACGGTGGCGTTCGGCGGCGGTGATGTCGATGGCCCGCCGTAGCCTGTGCTCCATGGTATCTGTCCGGTGAACTCGCCGACGAAGTGAGCCCACCCCCGAAACTGGCAGGCCGCATAGCTGGCGCAGACCACCCTGTTCTGCGTACCGTGGGGATGTGCGTGACCATCTACCACCTGGCTTGCCGCCGGATCCGTTCGCCGGAGACCCCTCCGACCCGTCCGCCGCGCTCGACGCCATCGAGCCCGGCGAACCGCTGGATCCCCACGAGCGCCTTGCGGTCGAGGAGGATCTCGCCGACCTCGCGGTCTACGAGGCGCTGTTGGCCCACCGCGGGATCCGCGGGCTCGTGGTCAGCTGCGAAGACTGTAGGCAGGACCATTACCACGACTGGGACATGTTGCGTGCCAACTTGCTTCAATTGCTGGTCGACGGCACGGTCCGCCCGCACGAGCCCGCTTACGACCCGACGCCGGAAGCGTACGTCACCTGGGACTATTGCAGGGGCTACGCGGACGCCTCGATGAACGAGGCATTCCACGGCGACGGGTTCGACGGCTTCGACGGCTAGCACCCGGTCCTACCGACGCGCGCGGGCCGTTCGAGGCCCGCGCATCTCGCGCTTGCCGCTGTGATCTTCGACGCACACGATCACGGCCGTCAGCTGAGCACAACCACTATCCGCCCAACACGCCACGAGGCGCGATCCGATGCGCGGATAGCCGGGCGCTTCGGCGCCGCGAATGACAAAAACCGATCGCCTGGCCGGCGATCGGTTCGTGTCGAGCGTTCGAAAAGTTCCTCACCTACCGGGCGGCACGAACGAACCCGGGTTGGGGATGACCGGCACGCTGAAGGTCGGCGGCTGGTTGCCCTGGGTCGGCGGCCGCGTTGCCGGTTGCTGCGGCGGCGGCGCCACCGTCGGGTTCCCGGTGTCCACGGTCGGTTCCGCCGTGGGCGGCCGGACATCCGTGGCCGGCGGCTGCTGCTGCGGAGCCGTCGGCTCCACGGTCGCCGGGGGCGGTGTGGTCGCCGCGGGCGGTGGCGTGGTCACCGGCGGCACCGTGGTCGGCACGCCGCCTCCGTTCGGCGCGGTCGCGTCCACCGAGGGCGACGGCTTGTTCGTCTCGACCGGCTCCTGCAGGATGGTCGACCCGTCCGCGGTGCTCGAGCCGGGCTTCGTGGTCGCGCTCGTGCCCGGGGTGGCACGCGGATCAGTGGTGTGCGGGGCCGTCGACTCCAGCTGTTGGGCCAGCTCCGGCGACACCTTCCCCAGCTCCGCCAGCAGCCGCTCCCACTCGGTCATCAGCTCGGCGCGCTTGCCAGGGTCGCTGACCTGCGCGGCGTTCTCCTTGGCGCGCTCCAGTCGCACCTTCGCCTGCGCCGGGTTCTGCGTGACCAGCGCCGATGCCTCGCTCAGATCGTTGTCCGCGCGCTGCACGACGGTCGTCTGGGCCTGTTCGCTGAACACGACCTCCTTGACCCGCCACAGCGGGTCGCCCGGCTCCGCGTTGTACGAGAACGCCGTCATGCCGCCGAAGACCAGCGCCAATGCCGCCGCGGTGCCCATGATCGGGCGCAGAAGCCGCAATCGCCCGCCGCTGTGCGCCCCGATGCGAACCTGCCGCGCGCCGATCTCCTGGTTGACCGCGGCCACGATCGCATCCAGGTCCGGTTCGGCCGGCATGGGAGCCGCGATCAGCTCCGCTCGCCAATCCGCGAGCAGCGTCGCGAGCTGATACTCCTCGGCGCTGTCGGTGTGCACCGGACCATCGCTGGCGATGGCGTCGATCAGAGCATCGTCGCGGCGTACCGCGGCGATGTCGACCGGGCCGGTGTCACCGGACGCCTCGGCGTAGGGACCGCTGTTCCGCGATCCAAGCCGCGCCTTCCAGTCACCCCGACCGCGCTCGCCATCCCTAGCCATACATTTCACCTGCCCTCGCCACTTGTGACTTGAGTTTCGCGAGTGCCCTGTGTTGGGCCACCCGTATCGCACCCGCCGTACTGCCCACGGCGACTGCGGTTTCTTCCGCTGACAAACCCATGACCAAGCGCAGGATCAAGATCTCTCGATGCTTCTCGGGAAGCGTCGCGAGCAAGCGGTTCATCTGTCTGCTCGTCTCGGATTCGAGAGCTCGTTGTTCCGGTCCCTGGTCGGTGGATATGACATCTGGTACTTCGGCCATCGCCTCCGCCTTGTTACGGGCGGCATTGCGATGAGCGTCGGCGACCTTGTGCGAAGCGATCCCGTAAACGAAGGCCATGAAGGGCCTGCCCTGGTCTTGATACCTGGGCAAGGCTGTCATCACAGCCAGGCAAACCTCCTGCGCAACGTCGTCCGCGGAGAGCTGCCCACGCTCCGCGGCTCCGATCCGCGCGCGGCAGTAGCGCACCACCAGCGGGCGGATCATCTCCAGTACCTGAGCTAAAGCGGATCTGTCGCCCTGCGCAGCGGCAGCGACGGCGAGGTCCAACTCTTCGCCCGTGTGCGTCATCGTCAGAGATATTCCTGGCGTTACAAAGTGGCACGGTCCGGTGACGACCAGTGCTTCCACCGAAGGGGCGGAACGGATCTAACAATAGCGACCCGTCGGCGGAATCTGGGCAACACGGTGGTCTCCGTGCCCGGCTACCAACCACCCATGGGTCGCAATACGCCGCCTGCCCGGGCGATCGCCGCGGCGCACTCGGCCGCCTCCGCCGCCGCGTTCTCGGCGCCCGATCCGGTGCGGAGCATGGCGCAAGCCCACCGCAACGGCAGCAGCCCGTGCTCGCGGCACTGCTCGGCGACTTCCTCTGCCGAGACCCGCGATCGTTCGTGCGCGCCGCGCGCCGCGTCGGCCGCTGCGACCAACAGGCGGGACTTGACCCGGTGGCGCACCGAGGGGGACCGGTCGGCCAGTTCGAGCGCGGCCGCCGCGTGCTCGGCGGCCGCCTCGAAATCATTTGCGGCCAGGGCCGTTTCCGCACGGACCCAGCGCAGGCGGATCGCGGGACGCCAGCCGGCCCGGTACTCCCGCGCGGCCGACGCGCTGCGCCGCAGCAGCCGATCGGCCAGCGCGAGCCGCCCGGTCCCGAGCGCGTCGGCGGCCAGTCCGGTGAGGGCGTCACAGATCGCGTCGGCGCGGGTGGGGCGGTAATCGCCCGGTCCGCGCGAGGGATCGTCGGCGTCCCCCGCCGAGGGGTCGGCGGCGAGCAGCAGCGCGGCGGCTCGCCCGTCGAACGCCGCCGCACGCTCGTGCCAGCCGAGCTGCCGAAGAAAAGAGCCTTCCGCACTTCCCGCCAGTGAGAGGAGTACGGGGTCGGCGCTGTGGTTGCATAACGTTCGCAATTCGGCGCGCGCCGCGGCATAACGGCCCTGGCCGCCGAGAACCACCGCGCGATACCACCGGCCGAGCGCGTCCGACGCGGGCGGCAACTCGGCGGCGGCACGACCCGGGTCGGCGCCGAAGGCGGCCTCGGCCAGGACGGTGACGTGAGGATCTGCGAGCGGAGCGGCGAACACGGGCGCACTCTATCCTGCGCGCCGCGCGGGCCGGAGCCGGTGAAAGACCACCGGCCGCCCACCCGCAACCGCCCGGCATTTCCGCCGCCGCGCCGATGTTTCCATTAGGTAAATCTAGCCCCGGCAATCGCCGAGCGGCCGCCCCGGAAATTCATGCGTGTTTCGCGTAATTAACCTACCCGCCCCGTTTCCGCCATCTTCGCATCCGGCCGGTACCGGGGCCGCGAAGGCCGGGAGTCGCGGCCGCCATACGCCGCACATCGGCGCATCCGAGCCGCCACGCGCCAAAAATCGCGTCTACCTGGGGAAATCAGATCGGCCATGACACAGGCGGGAGCCACCGGCCTCCGGCCAACCGAACAGTATCGCCGGAACACACGCGAAAAGTAAACAGTTCGGAGGTTAAATTTCGCAGCGCGAGATTTGGAAAAGTGCTGCGCCGAACTATTGACGGAATTTCACGGCTGGACCTAACGTAGCTCATCGCCACGGACGGCGCCGCGCGAAATTGCAGCGACCGCGAAGGGCGAGGCCCCCCGGGCACCCCCGCCGACACGGCGTCGTGGCCCACAACTGTTGCAGAACAACTGCTCGACAACGCTGACGAGCTCGCACCACGAGGAGTTCACATGCCCATGCCGACCCACCTCCCGGGACCCAACGCCGATGTCTGGGATTGGCAGATGCGAGGATCGTGCCGCGGGCAGGATTCCGCGGTGTTCTTCCATCCCGATGGCGAGCGTGGCCGAGCCCGCACCGCGCGCGAGATGCGCGCCAAGGAGATCTGCCGCACCTGCCCGGTGCTCATGCAGTGCCGCGCCCACGCGCTGAAAGTCAGCGAGCCCTACGGCATCTGGGGCGGCATGTCGGAAACCGAGCGCGAGATGCACGCGCGGCGCAACCGCCGCCGCATGGCCGTCTGAACCAAACTCCTCCCATCCGCGCGCCACCGGGCGTCGAATTCCTAGCAAACAACGGGCCACTGCAACATGCTTTCGGCCGAGTCGGTCACGCAAGACGCTGATCGATTCCCGCCCGAAGGTCGGCGCGTGGGTTCCGATCGGTCACCATGATCGGCCGGCCGCCGGAGCGAAGGCCGGAATCCGTGCACCTGCCGTCCCGGCACGGTGCGACAGCGCTCGGCGTGTCACGGCGTGTCATGGCGATCTCCTCCCGAGATGTGCGGCGCGTAGGCGCTTTTCCGCAACGCGGCGCAGGCCCATGACGGGGTCGTGGGCACCCCACCGGAAGGGAGGTCATAGCGGCGCGCTACGGTAGTGACCGATGACACAGAATGGAGCGTTGTGACAACGCGGCCGCCAGCCGCAGAGGGCGACTCGTTCCGAAGAGCAGCCTTCCCACCCACGGTGGATTCTGCGGTTACGGCACGCGCAGCCGAAAGTATCGAGCTCGCCGCGCTTTTACATCGGTGCGGCCGAGCCGACCAGGAAGCATTCGCCGAGTTGTACGACCGGACGTGTGCGCGCGTCTTCGGTCTGGTGTTGCGCGTCCTGCACGATCCGGGATACGCGGAGGAGACCACCCAGGAGGTCTATCTTCAGATCTGGCGGATGGCATCGAGTTTCGATCCGGCGAAGGGTTCCGCGGTGACCTGGTTGATGACGCTCGCGCACCGGCGCGCCGTCGACCGGGTGCGCGCCGAGCAGGCCCACACCCAGCGCGAGGTCGCGTACGGGATCCGGGTGCTCGGCAACGAATTCGACGAGGTCACCGAAGAGGTCGAGCGCAGGCTCGAGCAACAGGCCGTCCTGGCTGGTCTCGCCACACTCACCGAAACGCAGCGGGAAGCCATCTCGCTCGCCTACTACGGCGGGCGCACCTATGCGGAGGTAGCCACCTACCTCGACGTAGGGTTACCTACGGTTAAGTCCCGGATTCGGGACGGATTGACACGACTGAAGAAAAGTTTGGGGGTGACGTGAGATGAACGAACGCCAGATCGATCTCGCGCACACCGTCGCGCTCGGATCAATCGACGACGAAGACCATCAAGAAGTGCAGGACCTGCTCGACAGCGAGGATCCCGTGCTACGCGCGGAGTTCATCCAGGAAGTCAGAGACACGAAAGAGGCTCTCGCCGTTCTCGCCACGGCCACGGCGGCCACCCCACCGCGGTCGCTGCGTGCTCGCCTTCTCGCGGCCATCGCCGCCGAACAGCCACCGGTCGCCAGCTAGATCCGGCGCTTCGCCAGGCATTCCCGCTCCGCGTACAGCAGTCCGGACCATTCCTCTTCTCCGGTCTCGGGCGGACAGCGTGTCGAGCTCCGGACCATTCTCGGTGGTCAGAGGTCCACGCGTGTCCGGCCCGGCTTGCCACAGGAACGGGCAAGGCCCCCGAACCAGCTGGTTCGGGGGCCTCGCCGACCGGGTCGGCGCGCGATGGCGTCCGGCTCAGTGCGCGTGGCCGTGGTGGCCGTGATCGTTCTGCTCCTCGGCGGGCTTGTCGACCACGGCGCTCTCGGTGGTGAGCACCATGCGCGCGACCGACGCCGCGTTCACGACGGCCGAACGGGTCACCTTGACCGGGTCGACGACGCCGTCGGTGAGCAGGTCGCCGTAGGTGAGGGTGGCGGCGTTGAAGCCCTCCTTGCCCTCGGCCACCTTGCTGACCACCACCGCGCCGTCCAGGCCCGCGTTGGTGGCGATCCAGTACAGCGGCGCCTGCAGGGCGGTGCGGACCACCTCGACGCCGACGGCCTCGTCACCCGAGAGCGAGTCGCGCAGCTCGACGAGCTTGCCGCTCGCCTGCACCAGCGCGGTGCCACCACCGGGCACGATGCCCTCGGCCACCGCGGCCTTGGCGGCGCTCACCGCGTCCTCGACGCGGTACTTGCGCTCCTTGAGCGCGGTCTCGGTGGCCGCGCCGACCTTGATCACCGCGACGCCGCCGGCCAGCTTGGCCAGCCGCTCCTCGAGCTTCTCGCGATCCCAGTCGGAATCGGTCGACTCGATCTCGCGGCGCAGTTGCGCGACGCGCGCCTCCACGTCCGCCGCGGAGCCAGCGCCGTCGATGATCGTGGTGTCGTCCTTGGTGACGACCACCCGACGCGCCTTGCCGAGCACGTCAAGGCCCGCCTCGCGCAGGCTGATCCCAAGGTCGGGGTTCACCACGGTGCCGCCGGTGACCACGGCCAGGTCGTCGAGGAACGCCTTACGGCGGTCACCGAAGAACGGAGCCTTCACCGCGACGGCCTTGATCGTCTTGCGGATGGCGTTGACCACCAGGGTCGACAGCGCCTCGCCTTCGACGTCCTCGGCGATGATCAGAACCGGCTTGCCGCTCTCGGCGACCTTCTCCAGCAGCGGCAGGAAGTCCGGCAGCGAGCTGATCTTCTCGCGGTGCAGCAGGACGAACACGTCCTCCAGGACGGCCTGCTGGCTGTCGGGATCGGTGACGAAATACGGCGACAGGTAACCCTTGTCGAACTGCACGCCCTCGGTGACGACGAGCTCGGTCTGCAGCGTGGAGGACTCCTCCACGGTGACAACGCCGTCCTTGCCGACGGTGGTCAGCGCCTTGCCGACCATCTCGCCGATCTCCTCGTCGCGCGAGGACACCGTCGCGACCTGCGCGATGGCCTGCTCGCCGGAGACGGGGGTGGCCAGCGCGAGCAGCGCCTCGGAGACCGCGTCGGCGGCCTTGGCGATGCCGGAGCCGACCGCGATCGGGTTGGCGCCCGCGGCAACGTTCTTCAGCCCGGCGCGCACCAGCGCCTGGGCCAGCACGGTAGCGGTGGTCGTGCCGTCGCCCGCGACGTCGTTGGTCTTGGTGGCGACGCTCTTGACCAGCTGCGCGCCGAGGTTCTCGAACGGGTCGTCGAGCTCGATGTCGCGCGCGATGGTGACGCCGTCGTTGGTGACCGTCGGGCCGCCGAAGGACTTCGCGAGCACGACGTGCCGCCCGCGCGGGCCCAGGGTGACCTTCACCGCGTCGGCGAGCTTGTCGACACCGCGTTCCAGAGCCCGGCGAGCCTTCTCGTCGAACTCGATCTGCTTTGCCATGGGATTTCGCTCCTGTAGTGGATTGCGGCGCTCCGGCCCCGCCTACGGGCCCGTCGCTCGCACCGCTGTGTCCGTTTGGCGGTGCTCCCGGGGCCCTTCGTGGTTACGCAGGCTCCCGCCTACGGGCCCGTCGCTCGCACCGCGTGTTCAGTTGCCGGAGTGGCGCGTCGAACGCGTTCCGCCCCGGGTCGCGAGAGACACCGGGGCGGAACGCATGCGTGCCCGATCGGCTACTTGGTGACGACGGCCAGCACGTCGCGCGCCGACAGGATGAGGTACTCCTCGCCCTGGTACTTGATCTCGGTGCCGCCGTACTTGCTGTAGATGACGGTGTCACCCTCCTGGACATCCAGCGGGATGCGCTTCTCGCCCTCGTCGTCCCACCGGCCGGGACCGACGGCGACAACGGTGCCCTCTTGCGGCTTTTCCTTCGCCGTGTCGGGGATGACCAGGCCGGAGGCCGTCGTCGTCTCGGCCTCGTTGGCCTGGACGAGGATCTTGTCCTCGAGCGGCTTGATGTTCACGCTCGCCACGTTGAGCCCTCCACTTTCAGGGGATTCGGTCGTCCGGGACTGTTGTCCCGGACTCGTCGGTTGGTCACGATGCTGACCCTGCGCATAGCCCCGTCGTCGCGGGTGCCGGGACCCCTGCCCAGTGGTCAAGCTGCTGGCACAAGCACTACACACAGTGCCGACTAGCACTCTATACATGAGAGTGCCAGCGCTCAAGGGTGGGCGGTGCCAACTTCGCGCGGCGCGCCCGAACGCGCACGGCTTGGCGATTCGTTCGGGGAAACAGTAACGTTCGGATAACGGATTGTGACACTATTGACGACGGTCGCGGTCCGGCCGCCATGTCCGTCGCAGGAAGGTGGGTGGGCGGGCCGCACAGCGTTACCACAGCGTCGCCGAAAACCGGAGCGCCGCAGCACATTCGTCGCACCACCAGCTGCACCAGAGAGCAAGACACACGTGATCCATGGCCGGTCTCCGCGACCCACCCGGACGAGGGGCCGGTTCGTTTCCCGATCCGGGGCGTCCGTCATCCATGCGGCGATCCGGCAGTCCATTCGAGATGGTCGGCGACACCATGACCATCCGCTCGAAGGGAGGTGAACATGCGAACATCCCTCGGCATCTCCGCCGGGGCGGAGGTCGTGTGCTCGGCGTTGGTCGCCACCGCGTCCAATGGCGCGCAGACCTTCGATTACCGCGTCGTCTCCGCCGATGCGGCCCATTCCGATCTCGGTGACCTGGTGGCGTCCTCGATCGAACTGATGACCACGCAGCTGCCGACCACCCATCCGCCGCGCGAGATCATCCGTCCGGTCGGCGGCCGGTTCGCGGGCGCGGCACGCGATTTCGAGTCGATGACCGATCATCCGCCCACCAGCGTCGCGGTCGCCTACCGCACCAGGGAGCAGGCGCAGATCATCCGCTCGGCCACCGGCAAGCAGCGCGACCTGCGGCTGATTCCGGAGGGCACCGCCGCGCTCACCTACCTGCGCCACACCGGCCTGCTCGACCGCTACGACACGGTCGCCATCATCGACCTCGGCGCCTCGGGGCTCAGCGTCACCGTCGCCGACCGGGCCGACGGCTCCCTGCTGCGCACCGACCGCACCGCCGCGGTCAGCGGCAAGGCGATCGATGACCTGATCTACCACCATCTGGTGGACATGCATTTCGCCCGGCGCGGCACCCGTCCGAATCGCGGCATGCTGACCAACCGGGGCCGCGCGGCCAAGGAGCACCTGTCCATCGCGCCCGCGGTCACCATCGATCACGTCGCGGGGCGGCCGCTGAAGCTGACCAGGGCCGACTTCGAAGAGCTGATCGCGGACCTGCTGCGTGACCTGGCGCTGTTCGTCGCGGCGTCGTTCGGCCGGTCGCCCCGGCAGCCGGAGGCGGTGGCGGTCATCGGCGGCGGCGCCAACATTCCGGCGGTGCTCGACACGCTCACCGCCACGCTGGAGGTCCCCGTGTTCACCGTGCCGGATCCGGAGGCGGTGACCGCGAAAGGCGCCGCGCTGGTCGCGGATTCGGTGCAGCCCGCGGCGTTCCCGGTGGGCACGCGCGGCGGCGACGCACCCGCAGGAACGGTCACCAAGGTGTTCGGCACGCTGGCCGGGGCGATCGTGGTGGTCGGACTGATCGTCGGTTACGGCGTGAAGACGTTCGCGCCCACCGCGGACGACGAGGTCTCCCCCGCCGGAACGACCAGCACCGCCTCCCAGCTGCCGACACCGGCGTCCGAGACGCCCACCACGCCGCACGACGACACCTCGGAGGGCACCGGCGTCGCGCCGACCACGGAACGCGGGCCGCAGCACACGAACGGCGCACCGTCCACCACCCAGCCGATCACGCCTACGCAGCCCACGCTGCGGCCGGATCCGAACCTCCCCCCGATCCCGTTTCCCGAACTGCTCGGTCCGCTGTTCGGCAACCCGAACGCGACGCTGAGCGACGCACCCGATCCACGGTCCGCAGGGGCAGCGGCGCCGAGCGTTCCCGCGCCCGGTGCGAACTCGGCGCCCAACCAGGCGCCCGCGCGGTCGAGCCTGCCGCTTCCGCCTGGCTGGGGCCCGGCCTCGAACCCGGGCCTGCTCGTACCGAACTGAACCGGTGGCGCATACGGGTCCGGAGCGCACGAGTACACCAGCCGCCGAGCCGGGCCCGAGGGACCGCCCGAAGGCCGTCACCGAGCCCGAGCGGATCAGCGGACCATACTGACCGACACCGGTAGGCCGGGGTCGGTGGCGACCGTCAGCGGCGACGGCGCCGCGCCGCCCGCGATGACATGTGCGCCGAGCGCGGCGATCATCACCCCGTTGTCCGTGCACAACCGGGGCTTGGGCACCCGCAGGGTCAAACCGGCCGCCGCGCAACGCTCCTCGGCCATCGAGCGAATCCGCGAGTTGGCCGTCGCGCCGCCGCCGAGCACCAGCGTGCCGACGCCAACGTCCTGGGCCGCGCGCACCGCCTTCATGGTGAGCACGTCCGCGACCGATTCCTGGAACGATGCCGCGATGTCGGGGATGGGCAGGTCCGCCGCGGCGACGCCGTCGCGCTGCGCCGCCTCCACGTACCTGGCCACCGCGGTCTTCAGGCCCGAGAAGGAGAAGTCGTAGCGCGGATCACGCGGCCCGGTCATGCCACGGGGGAAGGCGATGGCGCGCGGATCGCCGGTCGCCGCGGCGGCATCCAGCGCCGGACCACCGGGAAAACCCAGCCCGAGCAGGCGCGCCACCTTGTCGAACGCCTCGCCCGCCGCGTCGTCGACCGTGCTGCCCAGCTCGACGATCGGCGCGGACAGATCGGTGACGTGCAGCAGGTGGGTGTGCCCGCCCGAGACCAGCAGCGCGACGCAGGGCGGCATCGGCCCGTGCTCCAGGGTGTCCACAGCGACGTGCCCACCGAGATGGTTGAGCGCGTAGAAAGGCACATCCCACGCCGCGGCATACGCTTTCGCCGCGGCGACGCCCACCAGCAACGCACCGGCCAGGCCAGGGCCGATGGTCACCGCCAGCGCGTCCGGTTTCGCGATGCCCGCCACCGACAACGCGCGCCGCATGGCGGGCACGATCGCCTCCAGATGCGCCCGCGAGGCGATCTCGGGGACCACGCCGCCGAAGCGCGCGTGCTGGTCGACGCTCGAGGCGACCTCGTCGGCGAGCAGCTCGCAGCTGCCGTCGGGGTTGCGGCGCACAATGCCGACTCCCGTTTCGTCGCAGGAGCTCTCGATACCCATGATGATCACGACAGCACCTCGTCCGGTGTGCGCCACTGCCGGTCCTCGCTGGTCAGCGCCGGTCGGCGCATCGTGTACGCGTCCGCGCCACTGGGGTGGTAGTAGTTCTTGCGCAATCCGATGATGTGGAAACCGTGCTTGGCGTAGAGCGCGATCGCCGGTGCGTTGTCGGTGCGGACCTCCAGGAACACCGGCCCGCCGCGCTTGCCCGCCTCGGCGAGCAACGCCTCGAGCAGGAGCGTGCCCACGCCCGCGCGGTGGCAGCGCGGGTCGACGCCGATGGTGTGTACCTCGGCCTCGGGGTGTTCGGCGTCACCCAGCAGGGCGATGCCCGCGTAGCCCACCATTCGCCCGTCGTCGTCGCGCGCGGTGATGTAGCGGTTGTGCCTGCCGGCCAGCTCGGACTGGAACGCCACGGCGGCCCACGGGTCGTCCTCCGGGAACAGCAACTGCTCCAGCTCGACGCAGCGGGTGATGTCGGCGGCCACCATCGGCTCGATGCGGAAACCCACGCGCGTCACGCTCCCGTCCGGTCGAGCCTGCGGTAGGCGTTCTCGACCGCGTCCGGCCTGCGCAGGTACAGCGGAACCAGCGGCAGCGGCACGCTGCGGGACAGCAACTCGGGGGCGGCGACGCGCACCATTCCGGCGGGCGAGGGCGTCTCGGCCGGGAGCACCGGCAGGTCGAAGTAGTCGACGTGCGAGGCGGATCCGGCGATCGCGGTGGCCTGGCCTGCGTCCAAATCGGAGGGCTTGCACACCTCGGGTCCGGCCACCCGCGCACCCTCGCGGTAGCGCGCCCAGTACACCTCGCGCCGTCGCGCGTCGGTCACCACGAGTAGTTCGGCGTCGAGCGGAAGCTCGACCGGGGGCGCCACGGCGGGGTCGACGGCGGCGTCGGCGGCGATCGCGTCGAGACTGCACACGCCGTACACCGGGATGCCGAGCGCGTCACCGAAGGCGGCCGCGGTGGCCATACCGACGCGCAGCCCGGTGAACGGCCCCGGACCGACGCCGACCACGATCGCGTCGATATCGGTCCTGGAACGACCTGCCTCGGCGAGGCATTCGAGGATCTGCGGAGTGAGCACCTCGGCGTGGGCACGTGGGTCGACCCGCACCCGCGAGGCGACGGTGCGTGCCAGGACCGGATCCGCCGAGCCTGCGCCCTGCTCCAAGTCCACCAGTCCCGCGGTGACGGCGGGTGTCGCGGTGTCGACGGCTAGTACAAGCATGATTGGCCCAACGATACCGGGTGGTAGGAGCCACCGATGCAGAGCTACCTGATGGCTAATCCACCCATTCCCAGATCGCGGTGCGCACTTCCGAATCCGGCGCACGCGACAGCAGCACGCGCAGGTGACGCTCGGCGAGGTGCTCCACCACGCCGCGGCCCCACTCCACCACGACCACCGCCTGGTGCAGGTCCGTGTCCAGATCCAGCGCGTCCAGCTCGTCCAGATCGCCGCCGAGCCGATAGGCGTCCACGTGCACCATCGGCACCGCGGGCCCGCCCTCGCGCTGCCCGGCGCGGTGCTGGCGGGCGATGATGAACGTCGGCGAACTCACCCGGCCCTGCACGCCGAGACCCTCGGCGATGCCGCGGGTGAGCGCGGTCTTGCCCGCGCCGAGCGGACCGTCCAGCACCACCAGGTCACCGGCGCGCAGATCCACGGCCAATTCCCGGCCCAGCGCCTCGGTGTCGGCGACGGTGGGCAGCACCCGCGTCCGTTGCTCAGCCATCCGCCACCCCCGCGGCCTCTCCCGGCACCGGGCCGATCGCACCGGCGCGCACCAGCAATTGATCCAGTGCGGCGTTGACGACGTCGGGGTACTGCAGATGTGGCATGTGCGCCGCGCCCTCCAGCAGGATGAGCTCGCTGCCGGGCAGAGCCTCGGCCAGTGCACGCGAATTCCGGAACGGGATCACTTGATCGTGCTTGCCGCCGAGCACCAGGGCCGGTGTACCCGCCAGCGTCGGCAACGCCGCCGACTCGTCGTGCAGCTCGATGGCTTGCAGGAACTTCACGATGGTCTCCACCGGGGTCCGGTCGATCATCAGCGTCGTAAATCGCGACAAGGTCGGGCTCACCGGACCGTGGAACGAGCTGACGTGCAGGATCGGCGTGATCACGTGCCTGGCGGTGACCCGGCCCGCCTGCACGAGCGCGGGTGCGGTGCGCACCGCCAGCCGGAAGCCGTCGATGGCGGGATTGCGCAGCAGCTGCCCGATCCCCGCCGTCGTGACCCCGGCCGCCGTCGTCGACAGCAACGCGACGCCGATCACCCTGGACGCGAACATTTCCGGGTATCGCGCGGCCGCGGCCAGGATCGCCATACCGCCGAGCGAATGCCCGACCAGCACCACCGGTCCGTCCGCAGCGGTGGCGTTCAGCACGGCGGCGAGGTCGTGCCCGAGCTGGGCGACGCTACAACTCGCGGCGCTCGGCACACCGGAAAGACCGTGCCCGCGCAGATCGTAGAACACCATGCGAACCCGTTCGCCCCAGCGCTTTCGCAGATCGCGCCGCTGGAAGTGGAAGGACGCCATGCTGTTGCAGAAGCCGTGCGTGAAGATCACCGTCACCGGCGCGTCGTCGGGGCCGCAGGTCCGGGTGGCCAGGGGCACGCCGTCGGCGGCGAGCACAGTGCCCGCGCGGTCCGCGTCGATCAGGGCGAAATCCTCGTCACGATAGTCGTCGCCCCGCGCGGGCCACAGCACGCGCGCACCAGCGCGGCGCAGAGCGTGGGCGCCCGCCAACGCCCCCACGACACCTACCGTTGCCAGCCCACCGCGCAGCGGAGTCACCCGGAAACGGCTCATCGGCCGCCACCGGTGTAGCGCCGGGTGACCCGGCCGCGCGGCGAACACACCACTTCGTAATGGATGGTGCCGAGCAGGTCCGCCCAGTCCTGGGCGTGCGGCCGCGCGCCGAAGAGGATCGCGGTGTCGCCTTCCCGGACACCCGTCGCGTTGTCACCTAGGTCCACGACGAACTGGTCCATGCACACCCGGCCCACGTTCCTGCGCCGCGCTCCGCCGAGCCATACGTCGAATCGCCCGCTCAAGGGCCGGAACACACCGTCGGCGTAGCCGGCGGGGATCAGCGCCACGGTGGTGTCGTGCGGCGCGATCCACTGGTGCCCGTAGGAGACTCCCTCGCCCGCGGCCACCCGCTTGACCAAGGCGACCCGGGCCTGGAAGGTCATCGCGGGCCGCAAGCCGAAGTCGTCGCCGGGAACCGGGGACAGCCCGTACACGGCGATACCCGGCCGGACCAGATCGAAGGCCAGGTCGGGGCGGGTCAGGGTGGCGGCGGAGTTGGCGATGTGCACCAGTTCCGGCTCCAAGCCGTGTTCCTTGGCGGTGGCGATCGCGTCCAGGAATCGGGCGCGCTGCGCGTCGTTGTTGGGGTGCTCCGGCTCGTCCGCGTGCGCGAGATGGGAGAAGATCGCTCGGAAACGCACCGCCTGCTCGTCGACCAGGGCGCGCAGCGCCGTCAGCACTTCCTGATATTCGGCCGGTGACACTCCGTTGCGGTTCAGACCCGTGTCCACCTTCAGGGTGACCGTCGCCGGACGGCCGACGCGGCGCGCGGCGGCCGCGACGGCCCGCAGATGCGCCGGCGAGGAGACGCCGATCTCGACGTCCGCGGCCACCGCGGCGGCGAAATCGGTGTCCGTGTTGTGCAGCCAGCACAGGATGGGCGCGGTGATCCCGGCCGCACGCAACTGCACGGCCTCGGCCACCGTCGTGACACCCAGTTCCGCCGCCCCCGCGGCGAGGGCGGCCCGGCCCACCTCGACCGCGCCGTGGTTGTAGCCGTCGGCCTTTACCACCGCCATGACCGCGGCGTCCCCCGCGTGTTCCCGCAGGATCCGCACGTTGTGGGCGACGGCGTCCAGGTCGATGACCGTTTCCACTTGCGCGTTCACGCTGTGCCGCCTCTCCGCGTGCTCGTGGCCGTACCGGTCGGGTGCGCGGGATTCGCGGTCAGGTCCCGCGTCTGGTCCCACCTGAGTTCTGGGCGTGCCCGGCGAGTTACCCATGTGCTCTCGAAATCAGTCGTTGCGTTCGTTTCCGGTCGAGTCTATTGGCGCGCTCGGTCACGGTTGGTCACAAGGGGTGGGCGAGGTTACGCAGGACGCCGATCGCGCGGCGGACGTGAGCCGCCAGGAGGCTCGCCGAGATGGGGGCTCCCGCGGGCGCGCCGTCGTGGGCGGCGAGGTCGGCGGCCAGCGCGTGCGCCCGCGCGGCCGCGGCGGCGGACCAGGCGGGGTCGCGACCGGCGGCGAGCAGCGTTCCGATGATGCCGGAGAGCACGTCGCCCGCGCCCGCCGTGGCGGCCCACGAACCGCCCGCCTCGTTGACCAGCACAGGACGGCCCGGTGCGGCGACGAGCGTGGCGCGGCCCTTGAGCAGCACCGTGACCCGCCAGGATTCGGCCAGCTCCCGGACCGCTGCCACCCGGTCGTGGCCGACCTCGCGGCCGGTGAGGCGGGCGAACTCGCCCGCGTGCGGGGTGAGCACGGTCGGTGCGGTGCGCTCGCGCACCAGGTCGGGCTCCGCAGCCAGCAGGGTGAGCCCGTCGGCGTCGACCACGACCGGGAGGTCGGTGGCCAGGATTTCGCGGAGACGCTGCCCCGCGTCGGCGTCGGTGCCCGCCCCGGGGCCGAAAACCCAGGACTGGACGCGGCCGGTGTCTGCTACGCGCCGGGTGGCGATGACTTCGGGGAAGTGATCGAGCACCTCGGCCGCGGCGGTTCCCGCATACCGCACCATGCCCGACGTCGCGGCTACGGCAGCGGCGGCGCACAGTACCGCCGCGCCCGGATACGTCGCGCTGCCCGCGCATAGGCCCGTCACCCCTTGGGTGTACTTGTCGTCGGCCGCGCCAGGGACCGGCCACTGCGCGCCGATCGACGCGGGATCCGAAGCGACGAGCCCAGGCTCCGGGAGGTGTAAGCCGATCGGCACCAACTCGATTCGGCCGCACTGCGCCGCGGCGAGGGCGTGCACCGGCTTGCACGCGCCGAAGGCGACCGTGACGTCCGCCCGGACGGCGGGGCCTTCGATCGCCCCGGTATCCGGGTCGACGCCGCTGGGCAGATCGGCCGCGACGATCGGAGCCGTCAGCTCCGCGACGATTTCCGCCGCGCGCGGCCGCAGCGGACCCCGGCCGGAGATGCCGACGATGCCGTCGATCACCAGATCCGGAAGGCCAGGGTCGTCGGCGACTCGGCCGCCCGCGGCACGCAATGCCGCGAGCCCTCTCGTGTGCGCCCGTTCCGGGTTCAGCAATACCGCGGTGACCGCGACGCCGCGGCGGCGCAACTGCGCTCCAGCCCACAGCGCGTTGCCCCCGTTGTCACCGGAGCCGACCAGCAAGGTCACCGACCGCCCCGCGACACCGCCGGTGCGCTCCCGCAACTCGCCCGCCACGACCGTGGCCAACCCATGCGCCGCACGACGCATCGGCACGCCGTCCGGCACCCGGGTGAACAGTTCGGCCTCCGCCGCGCGCACTTGGTCCACGGTGAAATAGCCCCGCTGCGTGGACATCGCCGCTCCCTCCGTCGGTGTGGCCTATTACGCTTGGCCATCATGCCAAGCGTCCGTCGCCGCACCGGGACCGTCCGCCTCCTCACGGGAGTCGCCTTGGCCGGGGCGCTGCTGCTGTCCGGCTGTGGCGGCGACGATTCCGGCACGGCCGCCACCACCACGAGGAAACCGGCTCGGCCCGCCACCACCACGGCTCAGCAGACCGGCGAGCGCGGACCCGCCGCCGCCACCGTCGTGGTGGACGACATGACATTCTCCCCCGCCGAGGTCACTGTGAAGATCGGCGACACGGTCACCTGGAGATTCGACGACAAGGTCCCGCACACCGTGCAGGGCATCGGCGACAAAGCGATGGGCATCAACAGCCCGATCATCGACAAAGGCGAGTGGAGCTACACCTTCACCACGGCGGGCACCTACCGCTACCTCTGCTCCTTGCACCCGGAGATGCGCGGCTCGGTCACCGTCGGATAGCGACGCCCCAGGAAGCCGTATCCGGCTCACACCGGGCGGTAGTCGCGGGGACGTGCCCCCTGGGCCGAGCTGGTGTTCAACGCTTCGACCGCGGCCACGAGCGGAGCGAGTTCGGGGCTGGCGGCGGCTTGACCGAGCGCCCCGGCGAGGGCGGCGTCGTGCGTGGGCCGGGCCTGCGCGAGCAGCGCCAGGCCCGCCGGAGTCACGTCGGTGTAGATGCCGCGACGGTCGTCGGGGCACAAGTAGCGCTGGAGCAAGCCGCGATCCTCGAGCCGGGAGACCAGGCGGGTGGTGGCGCTCTGGCTCAGCACCACCGCTTCGGCGACCTGGTTCATCCGCAGATGCCCGCCGGGACCGTCGTGCTGGCGGCTCAGCACGACCAGCAGCGAGTACTCGCGCACGCTCAGATCGTGGCCCGATTGCAGCGCTCGCTCGATGTGCGCCTCGATCCGGTCGTGCAGCAGCGAGAGTGCGTACCAGCCATCGGCCAGGCCGGTCAGGGCGGCGTCCGCGGTCATGGCGTTCCTTCGGCGTCGGGGGTGGTGCTTCCAGGATAGACAGGTCGCGCAATAGCCCGCGCTTGCAATTATAAGGCGTATGCAATTATTGTTGTCGCCTGTAAAGATCTGACGCACTGTTCTGTGGAAGGCCTCCTCCATGCCGCTCGCGCTTCTCGCCCTGACTCTCGGGGCTTTCGGGATCGGGACGACGGAATTCGTCGTCGTCGGTCTCCTGCCCGACATCGCGGACACCTATTCGGTGTCCATCCCCACCGCGGGCCTGCTCGTCACCGGGTACGCGCTCGGCGTGGTGGTCGGCGCGCCGCTGATGACCGGGCTGGGCACCCGGGTGTCGCGCAAGCGGATGCTGCTCGGCATGTTGACGCTGCTCGTCGCGGGCAACGTCCTGTCCGCCGTGGCGCCCACGTTCGGGCTGATGCTCACCGGACGCATCGTGGCCTCGCTCGCGCACGGCGCGTTCTTCGGCATCGGCGCGGTCGTCGCGGGGACGCTGGTCGGCGCGGACCGGCGCGCCGGTGCGATCGCGATCATGTTCACCGGGCTCACCGTCGCCACCATGGTGGGTGTGCCGCTGGGGACGCTGCTCGGGCACCACTTCGGGTGGCGGCTGACCTTCGTGTTCGTCGCGCTGGTCGGGTTGGCCGGCCTGGCGGGCGTCGCGGTGCTGGTGCCGGAACGACCCGCGCCCGCGGACGCGCGGCTACGCGCCGAATTGGCGGTGTTCGGCAATCCACAGGTGCTGCTGGCGATGGCGATGACGGTGCTCGGCTTCGGCGGCGTGTTCGCCGCGATCACCTACCTGGCGCCGATGATGACCGAGGTCACCGGCTTCGCGGAGAGCTCGGTCACCTGGCTGCTCGTCCTCTTCGGCCTCGGTTTCTTCGCGGGCAATCTCATCGGCGGCAAGTTCGCCGACCGGCACCTGATGCCGATGCTGTACCTCAGCCTCGGCGGGCTCGCGATCGTGCTCGCGCTGTTCACCGTCACCGCGCACCACAAGGTCGCCGCCGCCGTCACGATCGTGCTGATCGGCGCACTCGGTTTCGCGACCGTCCCGCCGCTGCAGAAGCGCGTGCTCGATCAGGCGGCGGGCGCGCCCACACTGGCCTCCGCGGTCAACATCGGCGCGTTCAATCTCGGCAACGCGGTATCGGCCTGGCTCGGCGGCGTGGTGATCGCCGCAGGCCTCGGTTACACCTCGCCCAACTGGGTCGGTGTGGGCTTGGTTCTGCTCGCCCTGGTCCTCGCGGTCCTGTCCGGATACCTCGAGCGCCGCGCCACACCCGCAGTCCGAGCGGAGCCGCTCGCCCCCGCGCACGCGTAGGAGCCCGGACAGTGGAGCAGCGGCCGCGCACCTGGAGGGTGCGCGGCCGCCGTGCTACTCCACGGTGACGGATTTCGCCAGGTTGCGAGGCTTGTCGACGTCGTAGCCACGCGCCTGGGCCACCTCGGCGGCGAAGATCTGCAGCGGGACCGTCGACAACAGCGGCTGGAACAGAGTCGGCGCGCTGGGGATCTCGATGAGGTCGTCGGCGAACGGGCGAACCGTGTCGTCGCCCTCCTCCGCGATCACGATCGTGCGCGCGCCACGCGCCTGGATCTCCCGGATGTTGCTCAGCAGTTTCGAGTGCAACACCGCGCGCCCCTTCGGCGACGGCATCACCACGATCACGGGGAGGCCGTCCTCGATCAGCGCGATCGGCCCGTGCTTGAGCTCGCCCGCCGCGAACCCCTCGGCGTGCATGTAGGCCAGCTCCTTGAGCTTGAGCGCGCCCTCCAACGCCACCGGGTAGCCGACGTGACGTCCGAGGAACAGCACGGTCGGCACCTGCGCGAGTTCCCGCGCGATGGCCCGCACCTGCGGCGCGGTCTCCAGCACGCGTTCCACCAGCTTCGGCATCGCCTCGAGCTCGGCGAACTCGCGGGCGACCTCGTCCGGGTACTTGGTGCCGCGCGCCTGCGCCAGGGCGAGCCCGACCAGGTAATTCGCGGTCACCTGGGCCAGGAACGCCTTGGTGGAGGCGACGCCGATCTCCGGCCCGGCCCTGGTGTAGAGCACCGCGTCGGACTCGCGGGGGATCTGCGCGCCGTTCGTGTTGCAGATCGCGAGGACGCGCGCCTTCTGCTCTTTGGCGTGCCGGACCGCCTCCAGCGTGTTGGCGGTCTCACCGGACTGCGAGATCGCCACCACCAGTGTGGAGCGATCCAGCACCGGATCGCGGTAGCGGAATTCGCTGGCCAGCTCGACCTCGACGGGCAGCCGCGTCCAGTGCTCGATGGCGTATTTCGCCAGCAGCCCGGAGTGGTAGGCGCTGCCGCACGCGACGACGAACACCTTGTCGAAATCGCGCAGCTCCTGGTCGGCGAGGCGCTGTTCGTCCAGCACGATCCGGCCCGCGCCGTCCCGGTCGGTGCTGAAGTGCCCCATCAGGGTGTCGGCGACCGCGGCGGGCTGCTCCTCGATCTCCTTGAGCATGAAGTAGTCGTGGCCGCCCTTCTCTGCGGCGGCCAGGTCCCAGTCGATCGTGAAGGGGCGGGTGCGCGAACCGGCGTCGGCGCCCGCGAAGTCGGTCACCCGGTAACTGTCCAGGGTGATCACGACCGCTTGGTCCTGACCGAGCTCGACCGCCTCGCGGGTGTGCTCGATGAAAGCCGTGACATCGGAGGCGATGAACATCTCGCCCTTGCCCACGCCCACCACCAGTGGCGTGGAGCGGCGCGCGGCCACGATCGTGTCCGGGTGGTCGGCATGCGTGAAGACCAGGGTGAACGCGCCCTCCAGACGGCGCAGCACGGCCAGCGCGCTGGCCGCGAAGTCACCGGCGGTGGGGCCGTCGGCATACGCGCGCGCCACCAGGTGCACGGCGACCTCGGTGTCGGTGTCGCTGCTCAGCTCGACCCCGGCGTCCTCCAGCTCGCGACGCAGCGGCGCGAAGTTCTCGATGATGCCGTTGTGCACCACGGCGACCTTGCCGCTGTGGTCCCGATGCGGGTGCGCGTTGCGATCGGTCGGCGCGCCGTGGGTGGCCCAGCGGGTGTGCCCGATACCCGTGGTGCCCACGAAACGGTCGATCCCGGTTTCCGCCAGCTCGGCCTCCAGGTTGGCCAGGCGGCCCGCCTTGCGTTCCACCGCCAGCGCCCCCGCGCCGTCGAGGATCGCCACACCCGCGGAGTCGTATCCGCGATATTCCATGCGGCGCAACGCGTCAACGACGACGCCGAGCGCGTCCCGGTACCCGACGTACCCCACGATTCCGCACATGGCTCACCACACTACTTATCGGATAACGTTCACGTCGTGTCGGCGTCTGTGAAATCGCTACTGAGCACCCTGACCAGCCGGGGCCCGCACCGCGTGCTGCGCGGCAACCTGGCCATCGCCGGCCAGCCGGGGGTGGTGTTCACGCCCGAGTCGGGGCTGAACCTACCTGCCGTCGCGTTCGGACACGGCTGGCTGACCGGGGTGGGCCACTACCGCACCCTGCTCGAGCACCTCGCCTCGTGGGGAATCGTGGCCGCCGCCCCGGACACCGAGCGCGGGCCGATTCCGTCACATCTGGGGCTGGCCGCCGATTTGCTCACCACACTCGACATCTGCACCGGCGTGCGGCTCGGCGACGGCGCGATCAGCGTGCATCCGGAACGTCTGGCCTTGGCCGGGCACGGCATGGGGGCGGGCGCCGCCGTCATCGCGGCGGGCCGCCGCGAAGTCGCCACCGTCGCGGCGCTGTTCCCCGCCCCGACCGCTCCCGCCGCCGAAGCCGTCGCCTCCGAGCTCGACATTCCGGCGTTGATCCTGGCGGGCGCGACCGACATCACCTCGGTCAGCTCCAACGCCATTCCGCTGAGCACCGCGTGGCGCGGCCCGTCGATCCTGCGCGCCATCGACAAGGCTTCGCACAACGGCATCATCGAGGGCAGGCGCGTCCTGGCCGCCGTGGGCGCGGGCAAGCACGAATCGAAGACCGCGCGCACCACCCGCGCCCTGCTGGCCGGCTACCTGCTCGCCACCCTGACGGGCGACAAGACCTACCGCCCCTTCGCCAACCCCGAGGAAGTCATCCCGCACACCACGCTCGTCGACCCGGAAGCACCGCAGGAGAAGGAGCCGCCGAAGCTGAAGGTCGGCCAGCTCGCCGCACTGCTGCGGCGGTAGCAGCGGCCGCCCCGAGCGCGGCTCAGATGAGCCAGCTCTTGCGTTGGTAGAACTTGGCCTCCTCGTCCTCCTCGTCGACCGGCGTGACCGTCTGATTGGCCCGGCGGGCGGCCAGTGACCGCGCGACGGCTTCTCGCTGCTCCCGTACTTCGTCTTCCCGCCGTTGCTTCTCCTCCGCCGCGGCGGCGGCGCGGTCCAGCTCCGCGACCTGGTCCGCCCAGAACTGGTCCATGTCCGCGGTCAGACGATCGGCGAACTCCCGGCCGGTGGCCGCGGTCTGCTCGTTGATCGACCGGATCTCGTCGAGCAGTAGCGACATGCGGCGCTGGTTCTCGGCGGCGAGTTGCCTCGCTTCCTCGGCGTAGTTCACCATGCGTCACCTCCTCGCTCCTTCGAGGTACACATCCCGGCCGGGTTCACAATGGACCCGCCTCGGCGAACTCGCCACCCAGCGGCCCCGCTTCGGCGAGTTCCGCGCCGCTGTCCACCGGCGCGCCGGGTTCCGCCTCGCCCGGTTCCGGTATCGGCTGCGGGTAGTGCTCATCGTCTTCTTCGCGCCGAGTGCCGGGTGGGATCGCGCTCGGCAGGCCGGGCCCGGTGTCGGTGTCCGGCGCCGACTCGGGAGATTCGTTCTTTTCCTCGGCCTCGGGCGCCGGTAGATCGGGCTCCGAAGGCTCCGCCGCCGGAGGCTGCGCGTTCTCGCCATTCGGGTCGATTGTCGAGATGACCGGCACCCCGTGCTCGTTCACCTCGACGGTGTATTCCCGCTCCTCACCCGTGGCATCGGAGAGGACGAGCCGCAACCGGCCGTCCGGTCCCATCTCGAACTTCACATGCTTGCCGCCGATATCGAATTCCGCTTTCGGCGGCGACTTCTCTTCCTGGGCTTCGTCCTTCTCGGCATTCGGTTCGGCGTTCTTCGGATCGACGCTCTGCCTGAGCTTCTCGATCGCGTCGTCGACTCCGTTCCTGATCGTGCCGCTCAGCGCGGACAGCCCTTGGTTGACGGACTGGCCGAGCCCCGTGGTCAATGACGAGAGGCCCTGCGCGACCTGACTGAGCGCCGCCAGCCCGTCCAGCGACGGCGTCCTCAGCGAGGGGATGACCGGGGTGGCCGGGATACCAGGAGTGGTCGGTGTGGTGGGCGTGGTGGGTGTGGTCGCGGTGGGGACGCTGCTGGGCGTGGTGCTCGCCGGGTTCGTGGGGGTGGGCGTGCCCGGCGGCCCCGGCGAACTCGTGTCCGTCGGATTGTTCTGGCCTGGCACGGTATTCGGCTGCGGTTGCGTCGGTCCTTCCGGGCGCGGGTAGGCCTGCTCGGACACCTGCGCCAGCGCGTTGGTCAGGTTCTTGTACTGATCCTTGAACAGGCGATCGACCTCGGCGCAGACATCGACATAGGACGCCAGCTTCCGATCGAAGTCCGGTTTGAAGGTCTTGGTCAGCCACTCGTCGGTGACGCTGCGGACCCGATCGCCGTACGCGCCGGTGAGCAGGTTCTTGCTGTCGGAATTGATGAAGCCGAGAACGCTCTTGTTGATCTTGTCCTCCGGCACCGCGAGCGCGGGGAAAATACGGCCGAGCGCACGCACCTGGTCCGCGTCGATCCACTCCCGCGCATTGTGCACGTCGACGATGACTTTCACCTCCTCCGGAGTCTTACCGTCGATCGCGACGACTTTGCTGCCGCCCACCGGACCTTCCAGCAACTCCCGGGTGGCGAACGCCTTCGCGGCGACCGCCGAGCGCAGCGAACCGGCCATATCCGCGATCACGGTCATCGCCGCCCGCGCGTGTTGCCGGTCCTCGTCGGCCAGGACCGACTGTTTGCCGAGCATGTCGAGCGCGGCGGCGGCGGCCGTGCCCTGCCACAACTCGGGCACGCGACGGTTGTAGCCCTGCTGCGCGTCCCATTGCCGATCGACCTCGGCCAGCGCGACTTTCAGCGCGTCGCCCGCCTGCTCCAGCTTCTCCACCCGCGTGCCGCGCTGCTCGTCGTACATCGCCAGTAACTTGTCGACGTTCCCGCGTCCGCCGTCGCCGCCGAACGCCGCCTCGTACAGCGGCATGAACTGGATCCAGTACTGCAACCCTATGGCGCCCTCGTCCAAAAGGATGTCGATCGCCTTACCCTGCCAGGAAACCGTCATGAGTCCGCCTCCTCGAATGTGCGGCGTCGCCGGGGCGAACCCTCGTCATTCGGCGGTCTCATGTCTTGTTCGTCTCGGAGGCGCGCTGCTGATCGGTCTCGGCGTAGGCCACCACGGCGGCCCCGAGCGCGTCAGCAGTCGCGGTGGTGGCGTCGCTCCAGTTCCGCAGCCACGCGCTGACGCGTTCCAGTCCCTGGTGCACCGCCGTCCCCTGCGGCGCGTAGTTCCGGCCCGCCTCACCGTTGCCGCCGAACCGGTGGTCGGCGATGCGCACGGCTTGGTCGCGGACGGCGTCCGCCGATCTGCGATAGTCGCTGCCCAGCGCACCGAGTTCTCCGGTGCGAACACCGACCATTTCCGACCCGCCCACGATTCCCCTCCATCTTCGTAGTGTCTTCGTAGTGTCTTCGCGCCGGCACGAATCCCGTTCGCGCCGAATCCCGCCGTACTTCCTTCGACGCAACACGCCGACACCCGGTTCCCCGAATTCCCCTTCTACGGCGAACCGGACGCCGGAAATCCACTGTCCCGCCCTACCGTCACAACCGGTTGTGCTGTGATGTGACTGCCGCCTCTCACCCACGGTGCCGGCGCGCATCGCCTCGCAGCGGCCGAATCACTTGTGTCAGATGGTTGGACGTAGGCGCGTGCGAATCGGTTCCGGGCGAGGGAAACGATTCCGCGCAGGAGTGGGTCCGGCTAGCCGCCGATCCTGCCTCGGTCGGTGCGGACCCACTCGGAGGTGCCGTCGGGATGGCGATGGAATTCCCATGCGGCGTAGTCGCCGTCCTTCTCCACCACGGTGACGTGGTCGGCGAAGCCGTCGTGGTCGTAGTCGGTCCAGACCTGCATCGCCTCCTCACCCGTCGTGGTGATGGTGTCGAGAGTGCCGTCACCGTCGATGTCCTGGGTCGGGTGGTGCAGTTCGATCGCACCCAATCCGCCGAGCGACGAGGACGCGTCGATCCCGGGTATATCCAGACCGGGGAACTCGCTCGAGGTGATCATGACTCCTCCTCAGCAGGACTCGTACGGTGGCGCGGCGCCGCGCGAGCGGCATCACTCCATCCTGACACCCCTGCGGGCTCCACGCAGCCTCCTGGCTCACTTCTTCGGCATCAGCAACCACAGCACCAGGTAGATGACGAACTGCGGCCCGGGCAGCAGGCACGACACGACGAACAGCAGCCGGACGACGTTGGCGTTCCAGCCGAAGTACTCGGCGAGGCCACCACAGACGCCCGCGATCCACTTGTCGTGGGTGGAGCGGGTGAAACGGCGGGTAGGGGCGGTCATTGTCTTCCCTCTCTGGTGGTGAACGCTACGTCCTCCACTGTGCTCGTCATCGCGGGCCGCGCCATCGGCCCGGCGGCCGATAGCCACCCTGATTTCTCCCGGGGGCCGAGCTCAGGGTGCGACCCTGAACACGGCAGACTCGTGCTGGTGAGCACCACTCTGCATGCCCGAGGCCTGTCGGCCGGTCACGGCGAGCGCACACTGTTCGCCGACCTCGATCTGACCCTCGCGCCGGGCGACGTGATCGGCCTGGTCGGCGTGAACGGCGCGGGCAAGTCGACATTGCTGCGCATGCTCGCCGACCGGCAGGCGCCGACGGGCAGCATCACGCTCAGTCCCCCGGACGCGACGGTGGGTTACCTCGCGCAGGAGGCCCAGCGCGTCCACGGCGAGACCGTTCTCGAATTCCTCGGCCGCCGAACCGGAGTCACGGCGGCCCAGCGAGCGATGGACGCCGCGGCCGAGCGACTGGCCGACGGGGGGCCGGACGAGTACTCCCCCGCGCTGGAGCGCTGGCTGGCCCTCGGCGGCGCCGATCTGGACCAGCGCGCCCGCGAGGTCGCCGCCGATCTCGGCCTCGCCGACAGCCTGCCCAGCGGCCTGGACACTCCGATGACGGGTCTGTCCGGTGGTCAGGCCGCCCGCGCCGGTTTGGCCTCGGTCCTGCTGTCCCGTTTCGACATCTTGTTGCTGGACGAGCCGACCAACGACCTGGATCTCGACGGCCTGGCCCGGCTGGAGCAGTTCGTGGCCGGCGTGCGAGTCCCGCTGATGGTGATCAGCCATGACCGGGAGTTCCTGGCGCGCACCGTGAATCGCATCGTGGAGCTGGACCTCGCTCAGCAACAGATCGGGCAGTACGACGGCGGTTACGAGTCGTATCTGATGGAGCGCGAGATCGCCCGGCAGCACGCGCGCGAAGCCTACGAGGAGTACGCCGACACCAAAGCGAGCCTGGAGGCCCGCGCGCAGATGCAGCGCAACTGGCTCGAACACGGCGTCCGCACGGCACGCCGCAAGGCGCGCGATCCGAGAAGGCTGGATTCGGACAAGGCGGGCCGCAAGATGCGGGCCGAAGCCACCGAGAAGCAGGCGGCCAAGGCCAGACAGACCCAGCGCCGCATCGAACGGCTCGACGTGGTGGAGGAACCACGCAAGGAGTGGGAGCTGCGGATGAGCATCGCGGCGGCCCCGCGCAGCGGCTCGGTGGTGGCGACGCTGTCCAAGGCGACCGTCACCCGCGGCGACTTCACGCTGGGCCCGGTCACCACCCAGGTCGACTTCGCCGACCGCATCGTGCTCACCGGGGCGAACGGCTCAGGGAAGTCCACCCTGCTGGCGATAGTGCTGGGAAAGCTCCGGCCGGACAGCGGGACCGCGAGCCTGGGCTCCGGCGTCGAGATCGGCGAGGTGGACCAAGCCCGCGGCCTGTTCCGTGGGACCGTCGCGCTGTCCGACACGTTCGGCGCCGCGTTGCCCGACTGGCCCGAGGCGGAGGTCCGCACGCTGCTGGCCAAGTTCGGTCTGCGCGGCCCGCACGTGCTGCGGCCGTGCGACACCCTCTCCCCCGGTGAACGCACCCGCGCCGCCCTCGCCCTGCTCCAAGCCCGCGGGGTGAACCTGCTCGTGCTGGACGAGCCGACCAACCATCTGGACCTTCCCGCCATCGAACAACTGGAGCAGGCCGTCGAATCCTTCACCGGCACACTCCTGCTCGTCACCCACGACCGTCGCATGCTCGACACCGTCCGTGCGACCCGCCGCTGGCACATGACCGCGGGCGTGCTCACCGAAACACTCTGAAGACGAAGTCGCGAACACCCGGCGCACCGGCGCCGGGAGATCACACAGCCGCTACGCGCTTCGCGAGGTCGTCGGCGAGTTGGCGCGCCTGCGCCGGATCGGTGGCCTCCACCATCACCCGCACCAGTTCCTCGGTGCCGCTGGGGCGCAGCAGGACGCGCCCGGAATCGCCGAGCGTCCGCTCCGCCTCCAGCACCGCTTCCCGTATCTCGGGTGCGTGCGCGACCACGGATTTGTCGCTGACCGGTACGTTCACCAAGATCTGCGGCACGGTTTGCAGCACGCCCGCCAGGTCGGCCAGGGTGCGCCGGGACTGTGCCATCCTGGCCATCAGGCGCAGGCCGGTCAAGATGCCGTCGCCGGTGGTGCCGTAGCGCGGGAACACGACATGGCCCGACTGCTCGCCACCGAGCGTGAAGCCGCCGCGCCGTAGCTCCTCGAGCACGTAGCGGTCGCCGACGGCGGTGGTGCGCACGGTGATTCCGGCCGCGCGCATGGCGATGTGCAGGCCGAGGTTGCTCATCACGGTCGCGACCAGAGTGTTGTCGGCCAGCTCGCCCGCCTCGTGCATGGCCAGAGCCAGGATGGCCAGGATGGCGTCGCCGTCGACCACGTTGCCATAGGCGTCGACGGCCAGGCAGCGGTCGGCGTCGCCGTCGTGCGCCAAGCCCAGGTCGGCGCCGTGCTCCACCACCGAGGCCCGCACCTGGTCGAGATGGGTGGAGCCACAGCCGTCGTTGATGTTCAGCCCGTCGGGCTCGGCGTTGATGGCGATCACCGTCGCTCCCGCCTCGCGGTACGCGGCCGGTCCCACCTCGGCGGCGGCGCCGTGCGCGCAGTCGACCACGACGGTCAGGCCGGACAGGTCCTGCCCGGTGGCCTCCACCAGGTGCTCCACATAGCGCTCGTGGGTGCCCGCGAGGCTGTACTGATCCGGGATGACCAGCCCGTGGTCGCGCGCGCCCGCCGCGTTGCGCACCCGCCCGATACCGGCGCCGGTCGGGCGGAACGGCGTCTGCGCGGTGACCAGCGCCTCGATCCGGTCCTCGATCTCGTCGTCGAGTTTGTGCCCGCCCGCGGCGAAGATCTTGATCCCGTTGTCGGGCATCGGGTTGTGCGAGGCGGAGATCATCACGCCGAGACACGCGTCGTACAAACCGGTGAGGTAGGCGACGGCCGGCGTCGGCAGCACCCCCACCGTGAGCACGTCCACACCCGCCGCGGTCAGCCCCGCGGTCACGGCGGCCTCTAGCATCTCTCCGCTGGCGCGGGGATCGCGGCCGACCACCGCCAGCGCACGCTTCTTGCCCCGGCTCAGGATCTGCGCGGCCGCGCCGGAAACACGCAGCGCGAGCTCCGGACTCAGCGACTCGTTGGCAAGCCCGCGGACTCCGTCGGTGCCGAACAACCGTCCCATACCTCGCCCCTCATTGGTGATCCGTGACGTGCGCGTCGGCCCTGGCGGCACCGGACCGTGCACCACGAGAGCCACGCGTACGCCACATCTTCATACAGCGCGAGAGCAGGCGACCAGCTGTTCGCTGGAAGCCTGCTCTCGTACAGCTGCCGCGACGACCGTACCGCGTCCGGCACCGCGCGGATGCCGGATGCGGAGGGTCGACGATGCCGAAATCAGCGCTTCGAGTACTGCGGCGCCTTGCGCGCCTTCTTCAGACCGTACTTCTTGCGCTCGGTGGCGCGCGGGTCACGGGTCAGGAAGCCGGCCCGCTTGAGGGCGGGACGGTCCTCGGGGGTGACCTCGATCAGCGCGCGGGCGATGGCCAGCCGAAGGGCGCCTGCCTGACCGGACGGGCCGCCGCCGACCAGGCGGGCGTGCACGTCGAAGGACTCGGTGCGCTCGACGGTCACCAGCGGCGACTTGACCAGCTGCTGGTGCACCTTGTTCGGGAAGTAGTCCTCGATGGTGCGGCCGTTGAGCACGAAGTTGCCGGAGCCGGGCAGCAGGCGCACGCGCACGACGGCCTCCTTGCGGCGGCCGACGGTCTGCACCGGACGGTCGATCACGACCGGAGCGTAGGACGCCGAGGCGTCAGAGGCCTCAGAGGCGTCAGAGGCCTCGGAGTCCTCGTAGCCCGCACCGTCCTCGACCGCTTCGGCGCCGTCGAATTCCTCGGCGAAGTCCTCGTTGAATTCCTCGGGAGCGGTCACTGGGCCACCTGCTTGATCTCGAACGGAATGGGCTGCTGGGCGGCGTGCGGATGCGTCGGGCCCGCGTAGACCTTCAGCTTGCCCGCGATCGCGTTGCCGAGCTTGTTCTTCGGGATCATGCCCTTGACGGCCTTCTCGACGAGCCGATCGGGGCGAGTCTCCAACACCTGACCGACGGTCCGCGACTTGAGGCCGCCCGGGTGCCCGGAGTGGTGGTGGATCAGCTTGTCCTGCCGCTTGTTGCCGCTGACGGCAACCTTGTCGGCATTGATGATGATGACGAAATCGCCACCATCGACGTGCGGGGCGTAGGTCGGCTTCGTCTTGCCACGCAGCAGATTCGCTGCCTGGACGGCAAGACGGCCGAGCACTACGTCAGTGGCGTCGATGACGTACCACTTACGGGTCACGTCACCCGCCTTGGGGCTGTACGTAGGCACAGTGCTTCCCTGTCTGTCGTCGGTGTTGCCAGCCGAGCGTGTGGTCGAGCTGTTCCCGGCGGCCGGTGGAGACCCGGGACTCGGGGGACGCTCGGCCGCTCATCAGGGATCGACCGGACGTTCCACACGCCGACGAGCCACGATACCAGTGGGGTATCGCGGGAAGAAATCGCGTCAGATCTCGATCGGGGGGCCGAAGTCCATGGCTCCCGGTGGTCCCGGGATCAGGTAACGCAGGGTGTCGACGTCCGGCCCGCACTCCGCGACGCTTTCCTGGCCTTCCTGCCCTCGCGCGGTAGTGACGCCCGGCTTGGGCTTGGTGATCGCGTAGGGCACCGCCGGGCACCCGGCCGGCACTGCCGCAGCGGCGTCGGCCGGCCCTTCCGCGACGACCGATCCCGCGTCCACGACAACCGGCTGCGCGGTCAGCTCCACGCGGTCACCCCCCGGCGGAAGCGCGACCACGGCCAATGCCACCGCTCCGACGACGGTGTTCGCGCCGAACAGATTCCCCTTCATCTTGTTCCAGAGCTTGCCTTTGCGGTGCCGGTCGTCCTCGTCGGACTCCGGGGCCTGCCAGGCCTCCTGCTGCCGGGCGGGGTAGGGCTGCTGCTCCGGCGCGTGCTCCGGCGCGCCCGGATAGGGCGGCCGTGAACCGAGCGGCGGCACCGGCCCCCCTGGCGGCGGCACCGACGGCGGGCCCGCGAGGTCGCCGTGCGGACGTCCGGCCTGCTGCTCGTCGGGCGCGCTGGGCGGGCGGGTGAAGCGGCTGCCCAGCTCGGCGAGGTTCGGCGGCAGACCACGCGGCACTTCGTCGCGGCCGATCCTGGTCGTCGCCTCGTCGTGCTGGGTCGGGTAGCCCGGCCCGTACTGGACCCCGGGTACCGGCTGGGCCGAGCGCTGCCCCGCGTCCGCCGTTCGCGGCGGCGGACCGGGCGGCGGGTCCTCTGCCTGCGGCCGGGTGTCGACCGGGCGCTGCGGGGCGGGCGCGGGCCCGGCATGCCTGCCCGTCGGCTCGGGCTCCTCGGCTTCGGTGTCGCTGACCAGCAGGTGCGCCGCGCCGAGGACGAGCGCGTGCATCGGATGGTCGGCCACATGCAACCGGTGGCCGAGATGGTTCTGGAAAGCCAGGCGCAGCGCGTCGTTGAAGCGCACATTGCCCGACAGCAGGACCGTCGAGGTGTCCGCGCCGATCGAGCGGGCCGCCGCCATCACCTCGATCACGACGTCGTCCGCCGAACGGGCATCGCGCATGGCCTCCGCGTCGACCGGGACGTCGACCGACTCGGTCGGCTGTTCGTCGTCGCCGTGCACCGCGACCACCAGCATGGTGCGGCCGTCGGAGTACACGCCCGTCGCGCCGATGCCGTGCGGCCTGGCCCGGTCCGGCGGGTGCACCAGTCCGAGCGCGCGGATGTAGCCGGACAGCGCGACGCTCTCCGGCAGCGGCTCCACCATGACGTCGAGCTGTTCCACCATCGCGGCGTAGATCTCGACCTTCTCGTCCGGCCAGCTGTCGGGGAAGGGCAGCGCCACCAGGTCCGGTTTGCCGCGCAGGTGCTTGCCGATCTCCGCGAGCGGGTTGTACAGCCGCGCGCGGAACACCAGCTCCGCGGGCCACGTCGCGCCCGCGACCACGATCTGCGGATGTCCGAGGATGTCGCGCACGTCGGCGATCGCCATCCCGAGGTCGGGCCTGTTGCGTTCCACGCCCGCCGTGTGCAACCGGCCCGACGAATCCGCCAGCAGATAGGCCGGCGGCGTCCACATGCCCTCCACCTGCACCGGGCGGATGGGAATCCCACCGCCACCGGCGGCCACGGACACCACATCCCAGCCGAGATGCACTGCCCCTACTCGCACCGTCACAGGCATAAGTGTGCCCGGTTCACGGCCGAGATGCTCGTCGTTGCCGTCCCGCGCCGCTCGGCGCCGCTTTCGCGCACCGGGGCGACCGCGGACGCTCGCGACCGGGTCACGCCGCCGACTTCTTCAGTCGCAGGCGGCGCCAGGTGATGATCGCCAGGATCAAGGTGATCAACAACAGCACGCCCGCGTTCAGCGCCCAGATCTCGGGTTTGTGCTGCCAGAGCGTGTCGGGCTGCGCGTTCAGGAACAGCTCGCGGATGTTCACCGTCGACGCGCCGGCCGCGTATCCCCACCGGGCCGGGAACAGCCAGGACACCTGTTCGAGCACGACGCGCCCGGTGACCGGGATCAGGCCGCCCGCCATCACCAGCTGGCACATGATGGCCACCACCAGCAGCGGCATCACCTGCTCGTTCGACTTCGCCAGCGACGAGAGCAACAGGCCGACGACCACGCAGCAGATCGCGGTCAGCGCGATATTGATGTACAACTCCGCGCTGCCCGAGGCCAGTACCGCGCCCTCGCCGGGACGCTTCTTGCCCGCCAGCACGATGCCGACCAGCACCGCGGATTGCAGCAGCGCGGTCAAGCTGAACACGGCGATCTTCGCCATGAGGTAGGCCGAGGGCAGCAGCCCGACCGCGCGTTCGCGGTAGAAGATGGTCCGTTCGCCGACCAGGTCGCGCACCGTGAGGGTGGAGCCCATGAAACAGGCGCCCAGGATCAGCACCACCAGCAGCTGCTGGGTCTCGCTACCGCCCTCCGGCACGAACGTGCCGTCCGGCAGCGCTTTCAACGCGCCGCGCTGGAAGCCGTTCTTGCCCGGCACCACCAGCGAGAGCCCGCCGAGGATGAACGGCAGGAGCACCAGGAACGTGAGATAGCCGCGGTCGGCCAGGATGAGCCGGATCTGGCGACGCGCGAGGGTCGAGAACTGTTTGCCACGGCTGGACTGCGGTGGACTGCCCGCGGACCCGTACGGCTGCGGGGGCGGTGGAGGCGGCGGCGCGGACGCCTGACGGGACCGGTAGGCCGCGAACGCCTGGTCCGGGTTGGCGGCGACGTTGGCGAAGATCTCCGCCCAGTCGCTGGTGCCGAGCGCCGCGCCGACACCGGCCGGGTTGCCGCAGTAGGCGGTCTTGCCGCCGGGCGCGAGCAGCAGCACCTGGTCGCACATGTCCAAGTGCGCCACCGAGTGGGTCACCACGATCACCACGCGGCCGGCGTCGGCCAGTTCGCGCAGCATCACCATGACCTGGCGGTCCAGCGCCGGGTCCAGGCCGGAGGTCGGTTCGTCCAGGATGAGCAGCGACGGGCCGGTCAGCAGTTCCAGCGCCACCGAGGCGCGCTTGCGCTGACCGCCGGAGAGGCGGTCGACCCTGGTATCGGCGTGCTCGGCGAGCGAAAGCTCCTGCAGCACACCGTCGATGACCTTCTGCCGGTCTTGCTTGCTGTTGTCCCGTGGCAGCCGCAGCTCGGCCGCGAAACCGAGCGCTTGGCGCACCGTGAGCTGTCGGTGCAGCACGTTGTCCTGCGGCACCATGCCGATGCGGGAACGCAGCGCCTCGTACTCGGCGTGCAGATTGCGCCCTTCGAAGGTGACCACGCCGCCCGAGGGCCGGGTGGTGCCCGCGATCAGGCGCGACAACGTCGACTTACCCGCGCCGGAGGGGCCGATCAGCGCGGTCAGCGTCCCTCGGCTGGCCGACATGTTCACGTCGACGAGCAGTTGCTTGTTGCCCTCGACGGTGAAGCCGACCCCGTGCACCGCCAGACCCTGCTCGGCGACCGGCTTCTGCCGGTGCACCAGCGTGCCCTGCTGGACGACGAAGTCGACGTTGCCGATCGTGATGATGTCCCGCTCGCGCAGCACCACCCGCTGCTGGCGATGACCGTTGACGAAGGTGCCGTTCGCCGAGCCGAGGTCCTCGATCGCGAGCCCCTCGGCGGAGGCGACGAGACGGGCGTGCTTCCGGGAGGCCAGCGGATCGTTGACGACGATCTGGTTGTCGGTGGTGCGGCCGATGCTCAACCCGGTCTGGGGGATCCGGTCGGCACGGGCGATGGGCGCCGTCGCGGCCCTGGCACGTACCGGCGGCATGTTCGACGTGTCGGCCCTGGTCGTCATGTTGACGTTCAGCGCGGGCGCCGCGTCCTGCGGCGCCGGAAAGGGCGGACGCTGGAACTGCTGCGGGGGCCGCCGGACCGCCTGCGGCGGCGGACCGGGTTGTGGTTGCGGCTGCGGCGCCTGCTGTGGTGGCCGCATCGAAGGCCGCTGCGGTTGCGGGTTCGCGGGGAGCAGGTGCAACAGCGGGCCGCTGATGGCGTCGCCGAGCCGGATCTGCGTGGGCCGGTCGATCGACACCGGCTGGGTCAGTCTGCGCGCGTCGACGAAAACCCCGTTGGTGCTCCTGTTGTCGGTCAACACCCAGGCGGTGCCCTGCCAGGCCAGCGTCGCGTGCACACGGGAGACGAGCGGGCTGTCGACGAACAGCGTCACTTCCGGCGCGCGGCCCATGGTGACCTGCTGGCTCGAATCGAATACTCGTTCGTTTCCATCATGGCGCACGGTGATGGTCTGCGCCCCCGGTGAAGACATGCAGCGGATACTATTCCATCACCCGGACATCGGCGGTGCCCCCGACGCGCCAAATGCCCCGATCCGGCGACGACGTGAACGCTGTACCGGTCGACGAGGGGGAGCCTTGCCGAGAGTCGGAGCGACCGTGCTGGTCGCGGCGCTGCTGAGTGTTCTGGCGCTGGTCGGGAGCTGCACCCGGGTAGTCGACGGCCGGGCCGTGTCGGTCTATGACGATCCGTTCAAAGTCGCCGGACTGCCGACGACGAGCGGGCCGAGCGGGCCGCGCAGCGGCGTCCCGGACAGCTCGCTGACCGCGACGAACGGCGACGGCGGCGCCGTGGACAGGTTGGCGCTCAACGCCGTCGACGATATCCAGACCTACTGGCGCGGCGAGTTCGGCAAGGAGTTTCCAGGCGAGTTCCAGCCGGTTCGAGAAGCTGCTGTCGTGGAGCGCGAAATCCGGGCGCAGCGACGCGGTCGAGTTCTGTAAGGAGAGCACCTACCGCTTGGTGAACGCCGCTTACTGCCGCCTGGACAACTCCATCGGCTGGGATCGGTCCGTGCTGCTTCCCACCATGGAGGAGACCTTCGGCAAGATGGCCGTGGTGATGGTGCTCGCGCACGAGTACGGCCACGCGGTGCAGACCATGGCCGAGATCGTCGGGCCCAAGGACCCGGTGATCGTCAAGGAGCAGCAGGCGGACTGCTTCGCGGGCGCGTTCATGCGGCACGTCGCCGAAGGGAAGGCCGCGCACTTCACGATCAACACCTCCGACGGCCTGAACTCGGTGCTCGCGGCCACCGTCGCGATCCGCGACTCCGATCCCGACGACCCGGAGAGCGTGCACGGTTCGGCCTTCGAACGCGTCACCGCGGTGCAGATCGGTTTCACCGACGGCCCCAAGGGATGCAAGGGCATAGACCAGGACGAGATCGACCAGCGCCGCGCGAACCTCCCCCAGAGTTTCAGCGACGACGAAGGGCGGGGCGAGTTCCCTATTACCAAGGAGAGCTTGGTCGAGCTCACCAAAGCGCTCGAGGTCATCCTGCCGGTCGACCAGGAGCCGACCTACGACTACTCCCGGGCGAAGATCGAATGCCGTAACGGCGTGATCACCGGACCGGTGTCGTACTGCCCCGCCGACAACACGATCGCCACGGACATTCCCGGCCTCGCCGAGCGGGGCACCGCGAATTCCGGCGAGGACGACCCGCTGCCGCTCAAGGTGACCGGCGACTACAACGGCTATATCGTCTTCATCTCCCGTTACACCCTCGCGGTGCAGCAGAGCCGGGGCCAGAGCCTGGTCGGCGCCAAGACCGGACTGCGCGCGGCCTGCCTGTCCGGCGTGGTCACCGGCAAGCTCGCCGAATCCGGCCGGCCGGTCAGTCAGGGCGATATCAAGCTGGCGGCGGGCGATCTCGACGAGGCGGTATCGGGTCTGCTCACCGACGGATTGGCCGCCAGCGACGCCCAAGGTAAGACCGTTCCCAGTGGATTCTCCCGCGTCGAGGCCTTCCGCGCGGGAGTGCTGGACGGCGAAAGCATTTGCGACGCACGCTATTCGTAGCGCGCCTCAGCGCCCGAACGGTGGCGGCGCGGCCAGCTCGAAACGCAGCACCCGGTTGCCGAGCATGATCTCCGTGCCCGGGACGAGCACCATGGATTGGTGCGGCGCGAGGCGCATCCAATCGCGATAGCCCGGCAGACGCGTGCGGGTGCCGTTGGTCGAACCGAGGTCCACGACCGTCACGTCCCAGTTCACCAAGCGGATCTCGGCGTGCGCCCTGGACATGCCACCGGAGGCGTCCTCGACGCGCAGCGGGACGAGTCCGCTCTCCGCGCCGGGCGAACGCTCCGGGTCGCGCCCGATCACCGCGTCCGCGGCGAGCATGTAGGTCATGCCGTCGTCGAGGATCAGCATGCCCAGCGGCGGGCGGACCACCTCGATCAGCGCCTGGGTCTGATCCACCGGCATCCCGCAGACGGTGCAGAAGGCCGCTCGCGGGTCGCTGGGATGCGCTCGCGCGCATTTGAATCCCATCACCTTGACGGTCAGCGCGGTGGCCTTCGCGGTGGCCTCCAGCCTGCGCTGCAGTTCCGGATCGGGCCGCGGCGCGGGGTTGGTGCCGCCCAACTGGGTGGGCGCGTGGTGCGGATCGATCGGGGGCTGCGCGGCTTCCGCGTCGAGCATCGCGGTCGATGGCGCGGTCGGGTACCTCGGCTGCCCGAGCGCGTGTCGCGGTTGCGGCTCGGGCCGCTGCTGCCGTTCGCCTTCGGCGGGCGGCTCCGGTTCGATGCGCGCCGTCGGCACCGGCCGCGCTTCCCGGTCACCCCGCGTGCCCATGGGGCGGGACGCGCTGCCGTTCGCGGGCGCACCGGCGCGGGAGCCGGCCGACCAGACGATCGCGCCACCGGCCTGCGCGATGCCCTCGACCAGCCAGCCGATGCCGCGCTCCGGCGGCAGATCCGGGATGCGGCCTTTCGCGTCGTCGACGAACAAGGCCGCCGCGCGCTCGGGCACCGCGGCCACCCGATCCACCGTGAAGGCCGCGTCGCTGCCGCGATAACGCTCGACGGCGCCGTCACCGGCCAGCACGGCGGTGACCGCGCCGTGCAGGAAGATCGCCACGCCCCCGTTCTCGGCGGGCGAGAGAATGCCGAAGTCGATGGGTTCGCCGGGACTGATCTGCTCAGCGTGCTTCATCAGCCACCGCGTCGCCTGCCGCGCCACCAAGGCGCCGGGACCGTCCGGCTCCCGATCGGTCGCGTCGCGCACCAGCTCCGCCAGTGATTCGAGAGCGATGACCGCGGGCGAGTCCTCGGCGGGCCTGCCCGGTCCTCGGTGCGCGACGACGACGACCGCGCCCGCGACCCGTGCCACGGCGTGACTGCCCACGACGACCTCGACCTGCCGATCCTTCACCGGTATCGGCCTCCACCGGGGTTGCAGTGCAAGGTCGTCGCCACATCGACAAGGGTATGGCAATACGAACACCATCGGTCCCCCTCCCCGGCTTCCGTCGGGTAACTTCGGTGTCAGCAACGGGAGGAACGAGGGGCCTGAGATGGTTCGGACGCAACGCATCGCGCTGACCGCGTCTTGCCTGGCACTGGCAGGGATGCTGGCTGGTTGCGCAGGCGTGCAGGGAACGCCGACCGCGGGCGAGATCGATGTACGCGCGCTGGAAGTCGGCACCTATCCCGTCGACAAGCACGAGTACAGCCAGGACGCCGGCGGCAAAAGCGCCCTGCTGGAAGGCATGCGGATGTCCGAGGCCGTGGTGCCGACCGTGCGCATCGACCCCGTGCTGAAATTCGGGCGCGGCAGCACCGTCGTCGCGGACGCCGAGCAGGCGCTCGACTTCGTGGCCAAAGTATCCAGGCCGGTCTTCGACAACCGCAAGCTGGTCGTCGGGTACGCCGCCAGCGGCGCCGACCGTCCTGATCCCGCCGGTCAATCCAACCCGGCGCCGGAAGCCACCGCGGTGACCAACGCCCTGTTCCGCTTCCCCGACGCGGCCACCGCGAAACTGGCCGCGCGCGAGCTAGAGGACGTCGATATCGCCGTCTCTCCGGACAACCGCAAACTGTCGTCGGCGAAGTACCCCGACGCCTTCATCCACTGGCGGCCCGGTGTCCCCAACGTCGGCACCTTCATGGCACACAAGGAATTCGTCATCTCCTTGTTCATCCAGCGGCCCACCGCGGATGGTGACGACCTGGTGAAGTGGGTGGACAAAACGCTCGCGGCCCAGGTCGCCCAGCTGGACAAGTTCACTCCCACCCCGATGGACGAGCTGGACACCTTGAAGGTCGACCCGGAGGGCCTGCTGGCCCGCGTCGCGGTCGCCGACCGCAAGGATCGCGCGCCCGACCCGGCGGCCTTCGCCGTCTACGGCGGCTACCACACGGTGCACCGCGCCGACGACGAGTCCGTCCACCTGCGCCTGATCGAGGACGCGGGGGTGGACCACATCGGCCTGGTCGACGACAGTTACGTCGCCCGCACCCGCGACGCCGCCGCCGCCCAGAAGCTGGTCACCGGCCTGCTGGAGAGCGAAGGCGCTCACTACGATCCCCTGGGCGCTCCCAAGGACGTTCCCGGCGCCGAATGTCTACAGCTCAACAGCAAGGGCGACCCGGAACGCGAGTACAAGTACCGGTGCTACGTCGCCTACAAGCGGTATGTCGGTGTCGTCACCAGTGATAAGGAACCCGACGTGCGTCAGAAGGTTGCCGCGGAGTATGCGCTGCTGGCGAACAGTTTCTGAAAGCAGTAGTCGAGGGCGGGCGTTTTCGGGTCTTCGCTCGCGGGTGGGCTCGAAGTAGGATTCCGCCGCAACTACCGCAGTTAGGGGAGGGAAGTGCAGCACGGCGTCATGTCGAGACCGATTCGAACCGCCTGTGCCCTGATGTTGGCCGGAATCGTCACCGTCGCGGGCGCCGCGTGCGGCGACTCCGAGGCCGGGCCCGAGCAGTCCGCGCCGCCGGTCGACCTGGCGCAGCTGGACGTGGGCAACTACGCCACCCAGCCACGCGCCTTGGGGACAGCGAAGAATCCCGAGCAAGCGCGCATGATCGAGGCGGAGCGGCTGGCGAACTTCGTTCCGCTGCCCGCGGACATTGATCCAGCGTTCGTCTCCGCGAATCCGTCGATCTCCAAGATCTTCCTCGATCCGAAGAGCGCGCTCGGACGGATCATGGATGTCTCCCGGTTCGCCGAGGCCGCCCCGGATTTCGTCGCCGGGTTCCTCAGCAGCGCGGGCAGCGCGCCGGACAACCGTGGCACCGACCTGGTCAACGCGATTCTGATCTTCCCGGACGAGCAGAAGGCGTCCGCCGCAGCAGCGGCCCTGGAACGGGTCGACTTCGAGGCCAACAACCGGAACACGCCCGTGCAGATCCCCGGCTACCCGGCGGCGCACGCGCATTGGCAGCCACAGGAGCAGTCGATCGGTTCCTGGTTCGCCACCGGGAAATTCGTCGTCTACACCTGGATCTACGACTACGTGAAGATTTTCCTGGAGAAGGTCGACCTGCCCCAGCTGCTCACCCTGGTCGAGAAGAGTCTGGACACGATCGTGCCCGCGATCGGCCGCTTCACCCCCACTCCCGTCGACCAGCTGATGGCCGCGCCGATCGATATGGACCGCATGCTCGACCGCACTCTGCCGCGGCCACGGGAAGACTCCTGGATCGATCCGCCGGGCGCGTACACCGGTCAGGGCGCCCTGCACTTCACCACCGATTCGGCCGAGGATCGCAGGATCATCGAAGCGGCGGGAGTCGATCGGTACGCCACCGACGGGACCGATGTGTTCCGTGCCCGCGACGCCGCCGCCGCCGTACGGCTGCGGGAGGAGCGCGGCGGGCTGTCGAAGAAGTTCCGCGGCGCCGACTCGCCGAAGGGCCTGCCTGTCGCGCGATGCAAGGAGTACATCGGCAACAAGACGGTCGTCGTCCGGTTCTACTGCTCGGTCTCCTACGACCGGTACACGGCGTTCGCGTGGTCGCATCAATTACTCGACGCGCAACAACGCATTTCCGCCCAGTACGCATTGTTGGTGAACGCCGCATGACAACCTTCCGCTCCGCCGCCGCGACACTCGCGTGCGCGGTGGCCGCCGCGATCCTCACCGGCTGTGGTTCGACGACGCCGGGCACCGCGCAGCCGGGTGAGATCGACATTCGCCGGCTCGACACCGGCAACTACCCCACCGAGCCGCCGAACGCGCACGACGACGACTATCAGCCGCTGTTCATCGACATGGGGAAGGTCGCCGCGATGCGGCTGGCCGATCACGTCGCCTCCGCCTACGACATGATCCCCGGATGAAGTACAGCTGGACGCCCTCGAGCGTCAGCAAAGGCACTTTGCCCGCCGAACTCGGGCGCCCGGAGGACATGCGGCCGATCGCGGAGCGGCACCGGATGATGTACGGCTTCCACACCAACGGCTCCGACCAGAACATCAGCCTGTTCGCCTCGGGCTGGCCCACCAAGCCCAGGCCCAACTCCACGACGGTCGGCTCGATCGTCATGCAGTTCCCCGACCCCGACCGTGCCCGCCAGGCCGCGCTGGAATTCCACGACGCCGACTTCGGCGCCTACCGCGATCAGAACGAACCGGTCCCGCTGCCACGGCAGCCACAGGCACGAGCACACTGGCGTCCCGGCTCCCCGTTCCTGCGCACGGTGCTCGCGCACGGTTCGTATGTGGTGGCGTTCCTCGTCTCGGCCAACGCGCCCGATCGCGATGCCTTGATCGCGCTGGCGGAGAAGGCTTACGACGTGCAGCTGCCGCTCCTCGACCAGCTGCCCCCGCTGACCGAAGAAGAGATGCTGCGGCTGCCATGGGACCCGGACCATCTGCTGAGCCGCACCCTGAACCCGGCGAAGGCCCAGGCTCCGAGCTATGACGATTCGCACGCCCTGTTCGGTCTGCGCGGGATCATGCAATACACCGAAGACCTCGATTACGCGAAGAAACGTTTCACGGCGATGGGCGCCGAGAAATTCGCGATATCCGGCGGCACATTGGTGATTCGCACGGCGAGCCCGGAAGCGGCGCGCCGGGTCGCCGCGGAACGTATCACCCCCACGGTGGTGGCGGGTCCGGCCGAGGCGCCCCCACATCTGCCCGATTCCTCGTGTGTGGAGAACCGGTCCGGGCTTTTCGACGACAGACGATTCACCTGCGTCGTCGCGTACAAGGAATACGTCGGATTCGTCGCCGCGAATCAGCTGCTGGACGCCCAGCAACGAGCCGCGGCGCAATATTCCGTTTTCGCGAACAGCCGATAATGCCGCACTTTCGTGGCGGCCGGAGTCCAGTATGCTGCGTGGCGAGCGCAGCGGCCCGCGTCGAGTCAGGAGATCGTAGAAGATGGCGATGAGCCCGGGGACCATCGTCGGCGGGTACCGGATCCTTCGTGTGCTCGGCGCGGGCGGTATGGGCACGGTGTATCTGGCCAAACATCCCAGCCTGCCCAGGACCGATGCGCTGAAGGTGCTCGGCGGCGAACTGAGCCGTGATTACGAATTCCGTACCCGCTTCGAGCGCGAAGCCAATCTCGCCGCCGGGCTCGACCATCCGAACATCGTCTCGGTCTACAACCGTGGTGAGGAACAGGGCCAGTTGTGGATCGCGATGCAATACGTGGACGGCACCGATGCCGCCGCCGAGCTCGCCCGCGACCCGCATGCGATGAATCCGCTGCGCGCACTGCGCATCACGACCGAGGTCGGTAAAGGGCTCGATTACGCGCACCGCAAAGGCCTGCTGCACCGCGACGTCAAACCGGCGAATTTCCTGCTGTCCACGCCGGCCGACGGCGAGGAAGAGCGTGTGCTGCTAACCGATTTCGGCGTCGCGAAATCCAACGACGACACCACCGAGCTCACGCAGACCGGCAGCTTCGTCGCGACCATCGCCTACGCGCCGCCCGAGCAGCTCACCGGCAGCCCGCTCGATCATCGCGCCGACGTCTACAGCCTGGCCTGCTCGTTCTTCAAACTGCTCACCGGGCGAAACCCGTTCCCGGGCACGCAACCCGCGCTGGTGATGATGGGGCATCTGCACGAGCCCCCGCCGTCGGCCACGGCGGTGAGCCCCGGATTGCCTCCCGCGATCGATCACGTCTTCGCCCGAGCCATGGCGAAGAACCCGGACGAACGCTTCCACAGCTGCCGCGAATTCACCGACGCGGCAGCGAGTGCCCTCACTCCCGGCTACAACCCCGTCTCCACCAATACTTCCCCGACCTACCCGATCCAGGTCTTCGATCCGCGGCCGAGAACCGATCCCCGCGTCGCCGTCTCCGGGCAGACGAGCGCCCCAGCACACCCCGCACGAAAGAATTGGCGGCTCGCGGCAGCCGCGGGCGTCGTCACCGTGGCTCTCGCCGCGGGTATCGGCATCTGGGCACTGAACCGGGACGGGTCCGCACCCGGCCCCGCGGTCGCCACGCCGACCAGCGCGTCCGCGCTGTCGCCGCTGGACCGGGCGCGGGCGGATAACCCGGCGTTCCGGGGCAAGACGATCACGATGGTGGACGTCCCCCGCGGTTCCCAGGTGTCGATTTTCCTGGGCGGCACCCCGCAGACGAAGTTCCTGGAGGATCTCGGTTTCGTCTACAACTTGAACTACGGACGGCAGGGCGAGGAGGCCGGGCCTCGGGAATTGACGAGCAGCACCAGGCTGGAAGTCGCCCCAGATGGCTATGTGCTGGCCGTGCGCAGCGACGAAAAGGCCGGTGGCGGTGGTCTGCTCGGTCTTCCGTACCAGGTGACGGGCACCCGAGCCACGGTGATTCCGCTGGACGATCCGGCGGCCGTCGCCGCGATCCGCAATTGGACCGCCTCTTCCGAACAGACTTTGCTCGAACGCCTGCTGCCGGTGCTGCGCAATCGGGTGAAGTGATACGGCGACCGGCACGACCGCGACCTCAGGTTCTTCGCAGAGGTTACCGATGGCGCAGGAGGTCGATAATGCCGCGCGCGAGCCTCGGCGGGAGTACTGGTGGTCGGATTCATGATGTCCCGACCGGTCAGGTCGAGGCCATCCAAGGTGGAGCGAACCGACGCGTCGTCGAGGAGGCAGACGACGAGAGTGTTTCGGCGGCGGCTTCGGCGGCGGCTTCGGCGGCGAAGGCCGCGACCACCGCCCCTTCCTGAGCCCGCCGGGCACTGCGGTTCCACACCGTGACGGCGTACGGCGGCAGAGCCACTCTCGAGCCACTGACCGCCACCGCTGGAAGTACCCGGAATACATGTTCCGAGCGGAATCGTGTGGCGGCCACAGGCGCAGAATTCACCGCTTCTCGGGTTTTACGGGGCCAGGCACGACCGGGTTTCGCCACGGCCGAAGTGCATTCTGCTGGTAGCGGCGGACTTAGGCGTTCGGTAAGGTGTACCGCAGCCAGCCCACTCGCCGATCATTACAGCAGCGAGCAGGGGGAAGGAGGGGAGCCGAGCGCTGGCGTTACAAGTCATGCAGACCCGGATTGCGTCGTGGTCTTCCGAGCAGGCCCGTGCGCGGCCGCCGAAATCACGAACGAACCGGGCCGAGGGGCGCAGGGGCCCTGATCCCGTGGGGCGAAGCCGAATTTCTCGAGTCGGAACTTTCTCGAGTCGGTTGGAACCGATCAGACCCGCACCGCGTCCAACCAGATGTACAGGCCAACTGAGGCTTCCGCCGTTGGCCGAGACGGGAACCGAAAGGAGCCGAAATGGCAGGACAGCTCGAAGCGAGCGAAGAGGCGATCACGAAGTTTGTAGACAACTGCCGCCAGCGGCACCAGGATCTGCAGACCGCGATCACCGCACTCAACAGCAAGTCGGATCAGACCACCGCCACCTGGAGCGGTGCGGCCCGTCAGGCGTTCGACACGTTTATGGACAGCTACTTCGCCCAGGCACGGAAGCTGAACGACCAGCTGGACCAGACCTCGGACAAGCTCGCCCACGCCGGACGGACGTTCGCGAATCAGGACCAGCAGTTCGCCCAGCAGGTGGCGGCGCAGGCCTCCAGCCTGGACCTTCCCTGATCCGATAGCCGTAGTACAGACAACAAGGAGCTCCCCATGGTAGCGAACGACCCCGGTCGGATTGCCTCCAACTTCGGCGAGGTCGAGGCGGGCGCCCAGGCCATCGTGGCCGAGGCACGCAGCGTCATGACCATGCTCGAAGATTTCCACAAGCAGGTCACCGACTTCGTGACGAACTACTGGAAGGGTGACGCGAACGACGCGTTCGCCTCGCTGCAGGCCCAGTGGAACACGCAGGTCACCCAGCTGAACACCACGCTGGAAAGCGCGGGCAGGCTGGTCAGCAGCGGCAACTCCGAACTGCAAGGCACCGACACCACGCTGGCGGGCCTCTTCTGAGATCCCGTCTCGGCTGATTCGAGCCCCCGGTACCTCGGTACCGGGGGCTCGAATCGTTCCACGCTGGAGCGCTTTCCGTGTTCCCATCCGATACCGGGACGCCGCGGCGTCGGCTCACGGGACGACGCGGACGGAGTCCCCGAAGTTCGAGCACGAAGTCTCCAACTGATCCCATCCGCCCCCCAGGTACTGACAGCCGACGCTGACCTGAACGCCGGATTCCAGCAGCACATGCCAGCGGACGGTGGACCCGTCTCCGGGATGTTCGGAGTAGGCCAGGGCGGAACGACCGCCGAACTCGACGTCCCGTTTCAGGTCGGTCAGTACTCCCGACGGGCGCTGCGCGATCTGCGCCTCCAGCTTCGCGGCGACCTGGTCATAATCGGATCCCGCCGTCAACGGCGTCTGCATCACCGTTATCCGCTGTCTGGCACCGCTCTCGGGAACCAGATCGACCCTAGCGCGTCCGCTCTCCGGTGCCGAGGTCACCCGCCAGCCCGGCGGAACCCGAAACCAGATGCGGCCGAACGTCTCCGGCGGCACCTCGGCGGATGTCTCCGCCGGTGGCGTCACGGCGCTGGTCGACGTCACCCCCGTGCTCGGCGCTGCTGTTTCGTTGTCTCGGTGATCGGACAAGATGACCGCGCCGAAGACAACCAGAGCGACGACCACAACCGCGGCGACCACGGCGACCACGAAACGCGCGGTGTTGTTCTGAGGCTGGTGGGCGGCGGCGCGTTCCCGCAGCGGTTGCATCCACTCGGTGGGCGCGGTCGTCGGCGGCATTCCGTGCCGCTCGCCGGATTCGAGCCGACGGCCACGCAGGAGATCGGGACCGGCGATCGAGCGCAGCTCGACAGCACTGCCCACCGCCCGCTCGATCGCGGCACCGAGCAGGTCGAGTTTCGCGGGGTCGGCGACACCGGCTGCCTGAGCGAGGTCGATCGGGCCGCCTTCGAGCAGCCTGGTGACGAGTCCGCACAGGGCGTCGAATGCCGGAGAGTGGGGCGCGATTTCGCTGAGCGCGAGCGCGGGGTCATGTTCACAGGATTCGACGTGCACGCCGCGATGGCTTCGGATGACCACGGAGGCAGTGGTGGTCAACATCCCGAACTCCAGCACCAGCGTTCGCCTGCTGTGGCTGGTGCCGTCATCCAATGCCACCGAACGCACCGCGATCTCCTCGAACACGACCTCCGACGTCCAGCGCCGCGCGGCCTCGGCGAGCACGCCGCGACGGGCCGCGCCCCACTCGGTGGGGCAGATCAACGTCATCCGGGCGCACGGCGCCGGAACGCGGAGTTCGTCGAGCACACTCGCGAAAACGGCGTCCATCGCCTCCACCACCGAGGGCATGCGAGGCGGCAAGGCCATGGCATCGGCGGGTACGAACTGGACCACCGAACTCACCTGGGTGGGCGGAGTCAACGGCTCCCCGACGACCAGGTCGAAACCATTGCTGCCCAGCACGACCGAGGGCGGCGCGTCCCAGTGCGTGCTGGTTCCGCGCGCCCAGATGCGCGCTTCGGTGACGACGAGCTCCACCTCGGACATCAGGGCGACGGCATCCACGCCGTCTGTACCAGGCCCTCCTGATTACGGGTGACGTAGGTGCCCCGGCCGGGAGGCATCGGGCTCGGTCGCTTGGTGCCCATCAGGACGCCCTCATCCTTGCTGCAGCTCATGATCAGGCCCGCCGAGCCCAGATCGCGCATCCTGGCCAGCGTCGCCTCGAACATCGCCCTGCTCGCACCGCCCGAACGCCGGGCGATGATCACGTGGAAGCCGAGGTCGCGCGCGTGCGGCAGGTGTTCGAGCAGCGCCTGGACCGGGTTGCCCGCCGACGTGGCGACCAGGTCGTAATCGTCGATGATGACGTACAGCTCCGGCCCGTTCCACCAGGAGCGCTCCCGCAGCTGCTGCGGCGTGACGTCCGGGCCGGGCGTGCGCTTGCCGACGTAGGCGGCCAGGTCGTTCATGTTCTGGGTGAACTGGGGCGCCGTCGAGCCGTAGCCTGCGAGGTAGCCCTCCGGGACCAGGCCGAGCATGCCGCGCCGGTAGTCGCCGAGAATGAAGCGGGCTTGATCGGGAGTGTTCGACGCGGCGATGCCCTCGATGAGGGAGCGCAGCAACGTCGTCTTTCCCGACTCGGTGTCGCCGATGATGATGAAGTGCGGGCTCTCCACGAAGTCGATATAGACCGGCGCCAGCTCGGACTCGTTGATGCCGAACGGGATACGCAGGCACTTCGCGTTCGGATCGACCTGCGACGGCCAGTCGCCCGCCAGATACAGCAGTTGCTCGCGCGGAAGCTGCTCGGGCAGCATGCGGACCTGCGGGGCATGGCGGCCCGGGGTCAGCCTGGCGATGGTGGCGACCGCCTCGGCGACGGCATGGGTGAGGTCGGTCGGGTCGGAGCTGCCGTCGATGCGGGGCAGACCGGTCAGCATGTGCAGGCACTCGGGGGTCATACCGCGACCCGGCCGCCCCTGCGGGACCAAGGAGGCGAACTTGCGTCCCAGATCGGAGTCCATCGGATCACCGAGGCGCAGCTCGATCCTGGTGCCGATCTGATCCTTGAGCGCGGGCCGCGCCTCCGCCCAGCGGTTCAGCGCGATGACCACGTGCACGCCGTAGGACAGACCCTGCACGGCGAGATTCATGATGGTCTGCTCGAGCATCTCGAAGTCCTGGCGGATCGAGCTGAAACCGTCGATCACCAGGAATACGTCGCCGAACGGATCCTCGTGCGCGCCAGCGGCGGCCGGACTGCTCGCCGGGTCCGTCGCGCGCAGCCTGCGGAAATCCGTCATCATTCGATGCCGAGCTGGCGGAAGCGCGCCTCGCGCTGCCGGACGATGGTGGTCATCTCGGCGATGGTGCGCCGGACCTGATCCTCGTCCAACCGGCTGGCGACCGAGCCGACGTGCGGCAGTCCCTGCAGGCTGGCCAGGGTGCCGCCGCCGAAGTCCAGACAGTAGAACTGCACCTGTTCGGCGGTGTGCGTCAACGACATCGACATGATGAGCGTCCGCAGCGCGGTCGACTTGCCGGACTGCGGGCCGCCGACGACGGCGACGTTGCCGCGGGCGCCGGAAAGGTCGACGACCATCGGGTCGCGACGCTGGTCGTAGGGCCGGTCGACGATGCCGATCGGCGCGCGCAGTGTGGACACCGAGGAGTACTCGCCGGTGAGCAGGGAGCGCGGCAGCAGCTGATCGAGCGTGGGCGCCTCGTCCAGGGGCGGCAACCAGATCTCGTGCGCCGGGCGGCCGTGACCGCGGATGCGCGAGACCAGCATGTTCAGGTTCGACAGCTGCTCGCCGTCCTCGTCCTGGTGTTCCTGCTGCGTACTCGGCTCGGGCGGCAGCGGAACGCGGTCCGCGGCGCGGAAGTCGACATGGGTGGCGGTGAACGGGCGCGCCTTGACGTCGATCTCGCCGGACTGCGTTGCCACGATCATGTCGCGCTGCGAGCCCCCGCCGACGTACGGCCCGGAGACATAGGAAGCCTGAAAACGCTGGATCTCGCCGGAATCCGCCTTCAGGTAACCGCCGCCCGGGTTGTTCGGCAAGTTGTAGGCGTCCGGTACACCGAGGACCTGACGGGACTCGTTGGCGGAGAACGTCTTCAGGCCGATCCGATAGGACAGGTGGCTTTCCAGCCCCTTGAGCTTGCCCTCCTCCAGCCGCTGCGAGGCGAGCAGCAGATGCACGTGCAGCGACCGACCGAGGCGGCCGATCATGACGAACAGCTCCGCGAAATCCGGATGCTGGGTGAGCAGTTCGGAGAACTCGTCGAGCACGACGAACAGCGCGGGCAACGGATCCAGGTCGGCGCCCGCAGCCCTGGCCTTCTCGTATTCCGAGACGTTGGCGAAGTTGCCCGCGGCGCGCAGTACTTCCTGGCGGCGGTTCATCTCGCCGGCCAGCGCGTCCTTCATCCGGTCGACGAGGTCGGCCTCTTCCTCCAGGTTCGTGATGACGGCGGCGACGTGCGGAACCCCGTCCAAGCCGAGGAACGTCGCGCCGCCCTTGAAGTCGACCAGCACCAGGTTCAGCTGATCGGGCGAGTGCGTGGCCAGGAGGCTGAGCACCAGGGTGCGCAGGAACTCCGACTTACCGGAACCGGTGGCGCCGATGCACAGACCGTGTGGGCCCATGCCGTTCTCGGCCGCTTCCTTGATATCCAGTTCCACCGGTAGGCCGTCGGCGCCGACGCCGAACGGGACACGCAAGCGTTCCCGGCCGTAGCGCGGCCGCCAGGCGTGTTCCGGATTGAAGGAGCCGATGTCACCGAGACCCATCAACTGTGCCCAGCTCGAGATCACTTCGGAATCATCGGTTTCCACGTCGCTGCTGCGCTGCGTGGCCGCGCGGTAGGGTGCGAGCCTGCGGGCCACCTGCTGCGCCTGCTCGGGGCTGATCCGGTCGATCAGCGCGAAGCGCTCCTGGTTGCCGGTCGCGCCGCGACCGACGCACTCGCCGTTCTCGACGATCATCTTGATGCCACGGGAGACCGCCAGGCGCGGCGCGTAGCCGCACAGGTCGATGATGGTGACACCCTCGTAGCCGGACTCGCGCAGCTGGTTGTCCTCCGCCTCGAGCAGACCGCCGTCGACCACGATGACAATGTGCACCATGTTCGCGTTGGCGGGCTGGTTGCGGGAGTAGCGGACCCGGTTGCCGAGCAACGGGTGCAGCCCCGTCATGGCCTCCCTGATCGACCCGTAGAACATGCGCTGGGTGCCGATGCCGTCCTGCGCGTCGGGATGCTGGGTGTGCGGGAGCCATTTGGTCCATTCCCACTCCGCGGCGGTGTCCGGTCCGCAGACCACGGCGACGAGCACCTGGTCCGGCGCCTGGAACATGCACAGCTGCACCAGCATCGCCCTGGTCATGTCCCGCGCCTCGCCGCGGTCGCCGTCCAGCGCGATGGTGGCGAAGCCCTTGACCGCGATGGCGGTGGGCAGGTCGGGCACGGTCGAGTGGGCGCGCACGAATCGGCGCAGCGAGACGGCGGCGATCGGCTCGAGCTCCTCCACCGGTCCGGTCTCGGGAGCGACCAGCCGGGTGGCCAGGCGCTGGCCGCCGAGGCCGATGCGGGCGTGGCAGAAGTCCTTGTCTCCGGCGCGCCGTTCCCACATGCGGCTGGTGCCCGCGAGCATCCAGACCAGGCCCGGTTCCGGGTGGCTCCACTCGACGGAAGCGCGCTGCTGTGCTGCGGTCTCGTTGACGTCCTTACGGACCTGGTCGAGGTAGCGCAGGTAGTCCTTGCGGTCCTCGTTCGCCTCCGCTGCCTTCTGCCCTTTGCCCCCACCCTGACCGGCGAACATGCCGACCATGGAGAACAGCATCATGAGCGGGAACATCATGCTCATCGGATTGGAGGCGATACCGCCGCCCTGGGTGAACAGCAAGGCCATCATGCCGACCATGCCGATCACCATCACGACCGGCATGAGCTTCATCACCAGGTTTCCCGGTGTGACCCGGGGGATTTCGGGGGGAGGCTGTAGCGTGACCTCGCCACCCGGCGTTCGAGGCATCTCGCGGCGCGCACGGCGCTGGAAGCGGACAGTGCTCATCGACGAGAATCCCCCTTCGGCCAGCTGTGATTCGGCCTCAGTGTAGAGGTCACAGCCGACATGTCGTACAGTTCGACCAGCATTCTGCTGCCCGGACCGTGGGTTCGCAAGCTTGCCCCCCGGCCCCCGGGGCCGCGGAATCACGAGGTAGCAGACCGAGTTGGGGGAAGCTTGACGCACGCGCGACTTGACCACATCGACGAAGAATCCTCGCGCGGTATCGTCCGCGCTCCCGACCTCGCCCGGGTGACGATTCTGGCCAAGCACACCCAGGTCGACATGGCCATACCGGTGGACGTGCCGGTCGCGCTGGTGATCCCGAGCGTCGTCGATATGGTCGCCCAGCACAGCCGCACCAACGACTTCGACAACGAGGGCGAACGTTACGAGCCCGCGGAGTGGGTGCTCGCCCGGATCGGCCATCCGCCGTTCTCCAACTCGCTCAGCCTCGGCGAGCACGGTGTCCGCGACGGCGAGCTGCTGATGCTGGAAAGCGCCTCGCACACCGCGCCGACGCCGCTGTTCGACGACATCATGTACAACGTCGCGATCGCCGACACCGACCACTACCGCAGCTGGACCCCGAAGGTCGCGCGGATCACCGGCTCGGTGCTCGCGGCGATCACCATGATCGTGGGCTGCCTCGGTCTGCTGCTGTCCCCCGGCTCGCTGCCGATCGGGGTGGGCGGGTCGATCGCGCTGGTGGTCGCGGTCCTGCTCGTCGTCACGGCGATGGTGTTGAGCAGGATGTACGGCGACACCGCCACCGCGCTGGTGCTCGGCGGTTGCGCGCTGCCCGCCGCCTTCAGCGCGGGCATGCTCTACGTGCCCGACCATTACGGCTGGGCGCACATCCTGCTCGGCTCGGTCCTCGCGGGGGCGACGGCCATCCTGGCCTGGCGGGTCACCGGCGTCGGTCTCGCGTTGTTCATCGGCGTGGCGACCCTCGCCACGTACGCCGTGCCCGCGGCTCTGGTGGGCCTGCTCACCGACCAGCCGGAGCGCGCGATCGGCGCGGGCGCGGCGGCGCTCGGTCTCGGCGGGCTCTCCCTGGCCCCGCGGGTGTCGATGCTGCTGGCGAAACTGCCGCTGCCGCCGGTCCCTTCGCCCGGCACGCCGATCGACCCGACCGAGGACGACCCGGACGATCACCGCGCACTGCCGACCATGGAGGTGCTGCGGGTGAAGTCGGAACGCGCCCGCATGTACCTCGCCGGTCTGGTCGCGGCGACCACTCTGGTCACCGCCGCGGGCGCGCTCGCGGCCACCGACCCGGCCTCCGACGACCCGTACTGGCAGGGCGTCGCGCTGGCGCTGGTCTGCGCGGCGGTGCTGATGTTCCGCAGCCGCACCTACGCGGGCGCGGAGCAGGCCGTCGTGCTCATCGCGGGCGGCGCGGCGATCGTGCTGATCATGCTGGTCGGCGCCGGTTTCGCGATGCACCAGCCGCTGGCCGTGTTCGGCGCGGCGATGGTCACCCTGGTCGCGGCGCTGATCCTCGGCATCATCATCCCCAACCAGTCGGCCACCCCGCCGATGCGCCGCGGCGTCGAACTGCTCGAGTACACGTTCGTCGCCGCCGTTCTGCCCCTGGTCTTCTGGGTAGCGGATCTCTACTCCCTCGTCCGGGGTCTGTGAGCTCGGCTCGATGACTCCGAAACATCTGGGCGGAAACTCTCTGCGTGTGGTCCGGACGGGGGCGGCGGCATGCGTGCTCGCGCTCAGTATGTCCGTCGGGTTCGGCGCGACGGCCGCGATCCCGCACGCGCACGCGGAGAAGCCGACCGTGAATCCGAACACGCCACCGCCTCCAGGGGAACCGGCCGCTCCGCCGGACCGGACCGAGCGGGCGACGAACACTCCGTGCGTGAGCACCGGGTCCGGCGGCAGCGGGCCGTCCATCCCGGAGGCCCAGCGCTCACTGAATCTCGACCATGCGTGGCGGTTCTCCCGGGGCGCAGGCCAGCTCGTGGCGGTCATCAATACCGGCGTCGTCCGTCATCCCCGCCTGCCGGGGCTGATCGCGGGCGGCGACTATGTGAGCAACGGTGATGGAACCGAGGACTGCGATGCGCACGGGACGTTCGTCGCCGGCCTCATAGCGGCGACGAAGGTGGACGGTCAGGGCTTCTCCGGGGTCGCGCCCGAGGCGCGGATCCTCACCATCCGCCAGACCAGCAAGCTGTATCAGAAGGAAGGCGCGAATCGGGACAAGGGGCCCAACGCGCTGCCCGAGGGGTACGGCACCACGCGCACGATGGCATCGGCGATCCGTCGCGCGGCGGATATGGGAGCCACCGTCATCAATGTCTCCGAAGTCGCGTGCAGACCGACGTCGGAGCCCTTCGAGGACACCGACCTCGGCGCCGCGGTCCGATACGCCGCGATCGAGAAGGACGTGGTCGTCGTGGTCGCGGCGGGCAACAGCGCCGACGCGTGCAAGGGCAGCAACCGGGTGATCGATCCGCTCGACCCCGCCGCGGACCCGTGGAGCAAGGTGGACTTGAACGTATCGCCCGCCCGCTACGACGACTACGTGCTCGCCGTCGGTTCCATCGACGCGCAGGGCCAGCCGTCGGCGTTCACGGTGCCGGGACCATGGCTCGGCGTCGCGGCGCCCGGCGAGAACATCACCTCGCTCGATCCGCTGTTCAGCGATCCGAACAGCAAGGGAACCGCGGTACAGGTCGGCAGCATCCGCCAGCAGGGACAGCTCGGGCCGATCCAGGGCACCAGTTTCGCGACCCCCTTGGTGTCGGGTGTCGCCGCGCTGGTGCGGGCTCGGTTCCCGCAGCTGAGCGCGGCGGAAGTCGTCAAACGCATTCAGGCCACCGCCCACGCCCCGGCGGAAGGGTGGAATCCCTATGTGGGCTACGGCGCCGTCGATCCGGTGGCCGCGTTGACCGCCGAGGTGAGCGGTGCGTTGCCGCCCAAACGGCCGTCGCCGGCCAAGAGTGTTCAGCTCCCGGTACCCGCTCCGGCGCCGCCGCCGGACCATCGCGCGCGCGACGTGGCCTTGATCGGCAGCGGAACCATCGCGGCACTGCTCACGCTGGGCTTGCTCGCCTCGTTCCCGATCCGCCGCCGATTCGGTGTGTCCGGCGACGATATGTGAGTCGCCGGTGAGCTGGTGCGCGCCTTGCGCCGGATCCGTCGGCGCGCACCGCCGAGCGCTGAACTACCTCGCGGCGATCGGCTGCTTGGCGGGCGCCGGGTCGGCGGCAATGCCGTCGTGGGCGACCATCGCGGCCTCGCGCCCCATCGTCGGCCCGCTGGCCAGCAGCCCGACGATCGGCCAGGGCGCGGGTTCCGGCGTCACCCCTGATTCCTTGTCCATACCCAGCGCCTTCGCCGCCTCGTTGTCCTTGATGCCGAAGCGGACACCGGTGTCGGCGATGTAGAACATGCTGTCCTTGCGGCGGCTGTCGGGTTCGATGCCGGTGGTCTGGACGAACGCGCCCGAGCCCGGTTTGAAGTACACGGAGTCCACGTTGTCGCCCTTGCCGTCGGCCTGGGCGAGCGGAACCAGCTTGGCGTTCTCGGACATCGGCAGGTCGCTGCCATCGATGAGAGTCAGTTCGGCGCGCAGAGCGACATCGGCATTGCCCGCGACGCCCGGAATCGGCTTCCAGGACAAGCAGCTCACCGGCCGTGCCTTGGGCTGGATGATGGTCGGGGCGACATCGGGGTAGGTGTCGACGTGCAACGCGTTCGACACCGGCGCATGCTGTTGCTCGTAATCACCGATCGCGGTGCCGTGATCGGGATTTCGCTGCGAGCTGCGGATCACGTCTGCGGTGAACGCGCTGATGGCCTGCAAACCGTTGTGCAGAATGACGAAGTTCTGGTTCGACTTGCCGGTCACCTGGACGACGGTGCCGATCCGCAGACCGTTGATCGAGTAACCGGACGGCTGCCCGCCCGGATCGTCGATCTTCGGCGGCTCGATCGCGTTCACTTCGGGGATCGCGTTGAGCAGTCCTTCGCTGATCGGGCGGGGGGTCATGCCACGGATGCCCAACGGGCCCGCCACGGACGGGTCGTTCATGTCCACGCGGGCGCGCGTCTTGTTCCAGATCAGGTAGGTCGCGTCCTTGCCCTTCACCAGCAGCGCCTTGTCCGAGCCGAGCACCGAGGCCTTGTCACCGAGCTCCAGATCGCCGATCAGCACGGAACTGCTGCGGTCGTCGGTGCCGTCGGTCTTCAACGAATCGCAGACGGTCCAGGCGCGTCCCTCGCCCTCCTTGTCGAAGTGCAGCGACCCGGGAGCCCCTGGGATGCCGATCAATTGGCCGCGCGCCCTCTTGCCCAGCTCGGATTCCTTCACGATCGCGGGCTTGGCGGCCTCCCCCGCGGCCAGGCGGGCCGAGGCGAGGTTCAGGGCCGGGTGCACGACGTCGTCGATCTTCACGTAGACCGCGCCGGACTCCTTGCCGATCAGGATCTTGGCGTCACCGATCTTGTCCTGCGGGCGCAGCAAGGCGAGCACACCGCAACCCGCCAGCACCACACACGCCAGGATCAGTCCCGCCGCGTACGCGCGGGACTGAGAACGCATGGGGTCGTGCAGCATTCGCACATCCCGGCGCACCAGGGCGTGCTCCATTCGCCGCACCAGGAAGCGGTAGCCGCTCACCTGCCAGCGTGTGGTGGGTTTTGAAGGCATTATTCCTCCCCCGAACAGTGCTCACGTCCGCCGAACACAGTACAGTTCCCGAGGACTCTTGTTCAGCTCGGCCACAGCGAATCGGCCGACACCGGGTACTTGGGGGACGACGATGGCGGAACCGGTAGGCGCGGGGCCACGCCCGCTCCTCGGGCGCATCTCGATGCAGAATCTGTTGATCGCGCAGATCATCGGACTGTTGGCCGGCCTCGTCGCGCTGCTCGCCGGTCTGCCCGGGATTCCCGCGTTCGTCGTTGCGGTGGTCTTCGCGCTGATCCCGCTGATTCCGGTCGCCAAACGCACTTCGCTGGACTGGGTCGCCACCTGGTGGCGCTACCTCACCCACCGCGACTACGAGATCGGCGACACCGTCGATTTCCGCGGCGCGGATGGACGTTCGCTCGGCCTGTTCTGGGACGGCAGCCGCGTGGTGACGGTGGTCGAGGTACTGCCCCCGCCCGGCGGGCTGACCAGGATCGCCCGCACCACGGTGCACGCCTCGCACTTGCTCCCGCTGGCGGAGCTGGCGAAATGCCTGAATCAGCACAACATTCTGCTCAGCGGCATCGACATCATCAGCCACGGGCACCGCAGCCGTTCCGGCACGCCCGCGGGCAAGATCTACGAATCGCTGCTCGGCCCCCTGCCCGCCACCGCCCACCGTACGGTGTGGCTGGCGATCGGCTTCGACGCGGTGGCCTGCCCCGAGGCCGCCGAACGGCGCGGTGGCGGCGCGGAAGGCGCGTCGCGGGCGGTCACCATCGCCACCCAGCGGATCATGCGCACGCTCGAGGACGCCGACTGCAACGCCCGCATCCTCACCGCGCCCGAGATCCGCAAGGCGGTCTTGCAGATCACCGCGGGTTACGACCCGAGGACGCTCGAACACCGCTGGCGCTATGCCGAAGTCGGCAACAACGTGAATGTCGGCAGCGCCGTGGACCCCAAGCGGCTCGACTCCGATCTGCTCGCCCAGCTGTGGGTCGCTCCCTCCCGGGGCACCACCGTCGCCGTGCGCCTGCGCCCGGGCAACTCGGCCGAGTCGGTGAACATCGGCGCCGCCTGGCGGCTGACCGCACGCGAGCTGCCGGAACGGTCCGAACTGCCGGGCATGATCTCGATGAACGGACGCCACCGCAACGCACTGCTGGCCCACCTGCCGATCGCGGTTCCCGGCGTGGACGACACCGTCCCGATGATCGAGCACTTCATCGACGTGATCGATGATCTGCACCTGCCCTCCTCCGGGTGCGGCCAGCTGATCGGATCGGACGACGAAGGCAACGGCGTCGCGGTCCGCATCGTCGGCGCGGGCATCTCGACGGTGTACGTCGCCGGTGAGCTGTATCTGGCGCAGCAGCTGGTGTTCCGCGCGCTCGCGGTCGGCGAACGGATCCTCATCCGCACCGACCGGGCGCGGGCATGGGAGAACCTGGTCACCACGATCGGGAATCCGGAGCGGCTGACCATCGCCGTGGAAACCCATCAGTCCGACGCGGGATTCACCGCCACGGTGGTGGACGGGGTGCTCGCCCCGGCCCCGCACGCCGGTGTCACCACCATCTACGTCACGGGCGACCCGATGGGCTGGCCCGCCAGCCGTCCCGACCTGGCCATCCGCCAGCCCGGCGCGATCGGCAACCACGTCGTGCTGCGCACCGGCACCGCACAGGTCGATCTGACGCTGGTGTCGATCCCCAGCGAAGCCACGTACATCGGGCATCCGCGCGGCCGCCGCGCCGTTCCGGCCCAGTAGCGGCTAGCCGGGGTACGGGTCGGCGATTCTCGCGGCGCGCAGAGTACGGCCCCACCAAGCCAGTTGGCGCGACATTCGGTCCGCCGCATCGATGGCGGCGCCGTCGCGTGTGTTCCCCGCCTCGTCGAACCGCTTCTTGGCCTGATGGAAGCTGACGGTCTCACGGACGGAGACCATGTGGATCTCGGCGACGACCTGGCGCAACTGCTCCACCGCTCGCAAGCCACCGGACAGTCCCCCATAGGAGACGAAACCGATGGGCTTCGCCCGCCATTCATGTTTCGCGGTGTCGAATGCCGTCTTCAGGGATGCCGGATAGCCGTGGTTGTACTCGGAGGTGACGACGACGAACGCGTCGGCGGCCCGCAATCGCGCGCGATAGGCCGATGTCTCCTCGTTCTCGGTGAGCTCGACGGGCAACGGTGTGTACGCGAGATCGATGACCCCCGTGTCGAATTCGGGGCGAGCGCGCACGGTACGCAGGAACCAATCCGCGACCACGGGCGCGAACCGTTCCGGACGCACACTGGCCACGATGACCTCGAGCCGCAACGGGGTATCCACCGCGCGAGCCTAACCCGGGGCCCGATCGCTCCGACCGTCGGCGCGCTCGTCGGCTTCCGCGAACATGCTCCTTGCCGACGAGGGCGCCGCGTACTTCGTCGCTGCCCCGTCCGATGTCTTCTCGCCATTGAGGAGCGGATCCAGAATGAACAAGACCGCCCGATGTCCTATGGTCGACAAGTTCTTCTCCTCGTAAAGCCACAAGCGCCACGGCGTGAATCCGGTTCCAGCGCTGCGGCACTGGAGAATCGACACGGAGACAACATGATCTTGGTAACCGGCGCCACCGGTAACGTCGGCGCGGAACTGGTGCGGACGCTGAGCCAAACGGGTGAGCCGGTGCGAGCGCTGGTGCGCGACCCGGCGAAGGCCACGCTCGCGCCGGGTGCCGAGGCGGTGACCGGCGACCTCAACCAGCCGGAGTCGCTGGCCGACGCACTCGACGGCGTGGACGGCTTGTTCCTGCTCTCCGGCTACGACGGCCTGCCGGACCTGCTGGAGCGCGCGCACAAAGCCGGAGTGCGACGGGTGGTGCTGCTGTCCGGGGGTTCGGCCGCGCTGCGGGACATGGACAACGCCGTGTCCCGCTACATGGCGCTGTCCGAGGACGCGGTGCGGGCGTCCGAACTGAGCTGGACGCTGCTGCGGCCGCGGCAGTTCATGTCGAACGCCCTGCGCTGGCTGCCGCAGCTGGCCGAGGGCGACGTCGTCCGCGTGCAGTTCCCCGGTATCCGGGCGGGTGTGATCGACCCCGCCGACATCGCGGCGGTCGCGGCGGCCGCGCTCACCGGGGACGGGCTGACGGGGCAGACGCTCGAGCTGACCGGCCCGCAGGCGCTGCGGCCCGCGGAGCAGGTCGCGGTGCTCGCCACGGTGCTCGGCCGGCCCCTGGTGGCGCGGGAACTCAGCGACGACGAGACCGAGGCGGAGCTCGCCGCCGCCATGCCGCGGGAGTACGTCGACGCGTTCCTCAATTTCTTCGTCGACGGCACGCTGGACGAGGAGACGCTCTATCCGACCGTCGAGCAGGTGACCGGCCGATCGCCGCGCACTTTCCAGCAGTGGGCGACCGCTCACGCCGAGGCGTTCCGGAGCTGACCGACCGGCGCTGTCGTCCGAGTGAGCACGGATCAGTCTGCGGCCCCCGATTCGGCCGGCTGCGGGCGCCACCGTCGCGGGACATCCGGCGCGGATCGCTCAGGGCAGTTCGAACGGCAGCGACACGCCCGCGTGGACACGGCACCGGTCACAGGTCTCGGTGCCGTCCACCGCGGCCACCGCGCGACGGATGAGCTCTTTGAACGGCGCGAGGTTGCGTTTGAACTCGGCGAAGACGTCGACGGCGTGCACTCCCTCGCCGTCTTCCAGGCCCGCGTCCAGGTCGGTCACCAGAGCGACGGCGGCGTAGCACATCTCGAGTTCGCGGGCGAGCACCGCCTCCGGGTGACCGGTCATGTTCACCAGTTCCCAGCCCTGCGCGGCGAACCACCTGCTCTCGGCGCGGGTGGAGAAGCGAGGGCCCTCCACCACGACCATGGTGGCCGCGTGCATCATGCGCAGCGCGTCGGACTCGGCCTTGATGGCGGCGGCGCGCAGTTCGTTCGCAGTAGGGATCCGCGAAGGACACGTGGATGCCGCCGCCGCCGAAGTACGTCTGCGGGCGGCCGGAGGTCCGGTCGACCAGCTGATCCGGTACCGCCACCGTGCCCGGGCCCCAGTCCGCCCGCAGGCTGCCGACCGCGCACGGCGCGAAGACGCGGCGCACGCCCAGCGAGCGCAGTGCCCACAGGTTCGCCTGGTAGGGCAGGGTGTGCGGCGCGAATTCGTGGTTCTTGCCGTGCCGCGGCAGGAACGCCACCGGCCTGCCCTCCACCTCTCCGACCGCGATACCCGCGCTCGGGGCGCCATAGGGCGTCTCGACCTCGACGATGGTCGCCTCGTTGTCGAAGAAATCGTAGAAGCCGCTGCCGCCGATGACGGCGAGCGCGGGCCGGGGATGCGAGCTCATATCCCGATTCTCTCGTTCCCTCGCTTCCGTCGCGCGCCGGGATCGGCGTTACGCTGCTCGCAAGGCGGCGCACCGACCGGTCCGGCCTATCGGGAACCTGCCGCACCCCGCGCCGGCCACGGCGCGCGACCTGACAATCCGGGCCGGAAACTGTACCCTAGGGGGGTATTGATCCCTTCCGGGACCGGCAGGCAACGAGGAGACTTCGGTGGCAGCTTCCCCCCACGACCACCCCGCGACCGACCACTCGGCGCACGGCTACATCACCGCCAAGGACGACTACCTGAAGCGGCTGCGCCGGATCGAGGGCCAAGCGCGCGGTCTGCAGCGGATGGTCGAGGAGGAGAAGTACTGCATCGACATCCTCACCCAGGTCTCGGCTATGACCAAGGCCCTGCAAGCCGTGGCGATGGGTCTGCTCGAGGACCACATCAGCCACTGTGTGGTGGACGCGGCCGTCGCGGGCGGTCCGGAGGCCGAAGCCAAGATCAAGGAAGCCACCGACGCCATCGCCCGCCTGGTCCGCTCCTGATCGGGCTAGCCGTGCCAGCGGCGGTAGAACTCGGCCGCGCCGGGGTGCAGCGGAGTCGGCCCGGTGCTGATCAGCGAGCGGCCGTCGAGGAACTGGGTGCCCGCCGCCTCGGTGGGCACCAGCGCGTTGGCGTGCCGAACCAGCAATTCGACGATCGAAGCGGCCACGTCGTCGGGCATGCCGCCGGAGGCGAGCAATAGGTTCGCCACGCCTATGGTGTGCACCGCGACACCGCCGGGATAGGCGTCCCCGGGAATCGTGACCCGGTCGTATACCGGTCCGAACCACTCCCGCATCGGCGCGGTGAGCTCGCCCATATCCACCAGCCGCATCCGGCTCGGCACCGCGAGCAGAGCGGTCGGCACACCGCCGGCCCACAGCAGCGCGTCCGCCTCCCCCGCCGTCAGGGCGGTCACCGCCTCCGCCAGCGGACGATGCGAGATCGCCACGTCGGTTGCCGGATCGAGCCCCGCGACGCGCAGAATCCGTTCGCCGGTCAGCGCCGCGCCCGACCCGTGCGCACCCAGGCTGACCCGCGCGCCGCGCAGGTCAGCGACCGTGCCGATCGAGCTGTCCGAGCGCACGACCAACTGCAGATAGTTCTCGTACACCCGTCCAAGGGCCGTCACACGATCGGTGTTGTCGCGCACCGAATCCGCAAGCGCGAGTGCGGCGTCGACCTCGCCGCGCGCGAGCAACGCCAGATTGGCCTGTGATCCCGACGTGGTGACCCGCTCGATCCGCACGTCTCCGAAGTCCGCGGCGACCAGGCCCAGCAATCCGGCGAAGGCGTGGTAGAAGCCGCCGACCTCCCCCGAAGCCAGCCGCACCGTCGCGCCGGGGCCGCTCGGAGCGCAACCCGCGATCCCCGCCGCGACGGCCAGCGTGAGGAACCCACGCCGGCCGATGCCGCGCCGGACGATCGGCGCGCGGCCGGTCATCGGGCCTCCGCGGCGGGCAATCGCACACACACCGCGAGACCGTGCGGTTCCACCGCCGACACGGTGAGTTCGCCACCGCGCGCCTGCGCCAACGCGGCCGCGATGGGCAGGCCGAGTCCCGAACCACCGGCTCCGGCCCCAGAACCACGGTAGAAGCGCGTGGTGAGCTTGTCGATCTCGTCGGGCCGGACCCCGGCGCCGTCATCGCGGACGGTTACCGAGACCCGGTCCGGCTCGGTAGCGACCACCAGATCGGTGCGCGCCCCCGCTCCCGCGTAGCGGGTCGCGTTGCTCAGCGGTACGTCGAGGATCTGAGCGAGCACGTCGGCCGGTATCGCCACCTCGGCGCGCTGGACCGCCTGCGCCACCCGCAATTCCTGTCCGGCGGCCTCGAACGCCGAGCACCAGGCGTCGAATCGGTCGGCGACCACCTGCACGGCATCGCACTGGTCATCGGCCTCCGCGCCGCGCGCGACGTCGAACGCCGCGGGCGTCTCGGCGACGGCCAGGCTGAGCAGGCCGTTGAGCAGCGCGGTCAGGCGGTCGACCTCGGCTCCCGCGCCGCGGAAGGTACTCGCCGCGCTGGCCGGGATCGCGGGCTCGAGGGAATCCAGCCGGATGGTCAGGGCGGCCAGCGGGTTGCGCATCGCGTGCGCGGTGTCGGCGACCAGCTGGCGCTGCGCGTCCACCGAATCGGCGACGGCCGCGGCCATGGCGTCGAAGGACTCCGCCAAGGCCCGCATCTCCGGCGGCCCGCCGTACCGCCCCGCGATCGACACCGGGGCGACGGTGTCGGCGCGCGGCTTGGGCAACGTCGCGGTCAACTCCGCGACGCCGTGCGACAGCGCCGCGAGCGGTCGCAGCACCCAGCGGCCGATCGTCACCGCCAGCAGCACGAACAGCGCCATCGCGACGATGCCGCCGAGCACGATCACCGCCCAGGCCCGCGCGATGTCGGCACGGGCGCGCTTGGTCGACGCCTCGATCACCACGGCTCCGTTCACCTGCACGCCGGTGCCGACCGGCCGCGCCACCAGCATGGTCGGCGCACCCCACGGCGTCAGCTTGTCCACCGCGTGCGGGCGCTGATTGCGGCGCGCGGCCGCCACCGCCGCGACGATGCCCGGGTCGTTCACGTCCGCGCCCGCGTTCACCGTCGTCGCGCCCCTGGCGTCGACCACGAGCACGTTCTCGCCGTACAGCTCGTGATAGCGCAGCGCCTCGTCGGCCAGCGCACGGCTGTCCCCCGCGGTGACCGCGTCGTCGGCGAGGGTGGCGAAGCGGTCGGCGTCGCCGGACCGGGCCAGCACCAGAGCCTGGGTGCGGCTGGTCGCGATGGTCAGCGACAGCGGCACCGCGAACGCCAGCACCGCGATGGCGGCGAACACCGTCAGCGCGACGAGCAATCGGCGCCGCATGGCCTACCTCCGGCCCGCCGGGCCACGCTCATTCTCCCCACCGATACCCGTACCCGCGGATGGTTGTGATCAGGCCGGGCCGGTTCAGTTTCGCCCGCAAGCCGGTCATATGCACGTCCAGCGAACGCGAGACCGCGACGAAGGCGTCGCCCCAGATGCGATCCATCAACTGTTGCCTGCTCACCGCGGCGCCGGGCCGTTCCACCAGCGCCGCCACCAACTCGAACTCCTTCTGGGTCAGCGGCACCGGCGCACCGGCGACCTCAACCACGCGGGCGCCCAGGTCGACCCGAACGTCCCCGGTGACGACCACCGTCCGCGCCTGCTGCGCCGCGGCGGCGGCCCGGCGCGTCACCGTCTCCAGCCGCGCGACCAGTTCGGCGATCCGTGGCGGCTTCACCAGGTAGTCGTCGGCGCCGCCGCGCAGGCCGCGCACGATGATCGTTCGTCGCTGCGCGCGGTCAAAATGACCACCGGCACCGAGCTGACCTCGCGCAGTTTGCGCAGCACCTGCAAACCGTCCCCGTCGGGCAGCCCGAGGTCGAGGACGACCGCGTCGTAGTCGCGATGCGCGATCAGCAGATCCGCGCCGCGGCGCTTGCGTTCGGCGCGGTAGCCACGGGCGTTGAGCGCCTCGACCAGCGCGTCTCCCACACCGTCGTCGTCCTCGACCACCGCAAGCCGCACGCGCCGATCCTCCCACAGGGGACGGATCGGCGCGGGTGCCGCACGGTCAGTCACGCAGGGTGACCAGCGGACGTCCCGGCTCGTCCGCCGCTGGACCGGACGCGGTGGGCTCCTCCGCGTCGATCGCCGAAGAGGTCGAGGTCTCCCGCATGAAGTAGTAGGTGACCAAGGAGATGGCGATGCACCCCGCGACGTACCAGAAGTACAGCGACTCGTGGCCCGCCTTCTTCAACGCCAGCGCGATCGTCTCCGCGGTGCCGCCGAAGATGGCGACCGTCAGGGCGTAGGGCAGACCGACGCCGAGCGCGCGGATCTTCGTCGGGAACAGCTCGGCCTTCACGATCGCGTTGATCGAGGTGTATCCCGTGATGATCAGCAGGGCCGCCATCATCAGGCCCCACGCGGCGACCGGATCGGTGGTGCGCGCCAGCACGGTCATGATCGGCACGGTCAGCAGGGTGCCCGCCACACCGAAGAAGATCAGCAGTTTACGGCGGCCCACCCGGTCCGACAGCGCGCCCGCCAGCGGCTGCAACACCACGAAGACCAGCAGCGCGACGAAATTGATCCACGCGACGGTCGATTTGGAGATACCGGAGGTGTTGATCATGAACTTCTGCATGTAGGTCGTGTAGGTGTAGAACGCGACCGTTCCGCCCAGGGTCAGACCGACGACCAGCAGGCACTCGCGGGGATACTGCAACAGAATGCGCAGCGATCCACGCGACTGCCGCCCACCGGCCTGCGCCGCACCTTGCTCCTGCTCCCGCCCGGATTCGGCGCGGAACTGCTCGGATTCGTCCATGCCGCGCCGCAGCCACATCACGATCAGGGCGCCGGCAGCGCCGATGACGAACGGGATCCGCCAGCCCCAGTCGTTCATCTGGTCGGCGTCGAGGAACTGTTGCAGCACGATCTGCACTCCGAGCGCAACCAGCTGACCGGCCACCAGGGTCACGTATTGGAAGCTCGAGTAGAACCCCCGCCTGCCCGCCGAGGCCACCTCGGACAGATACGTCGCGCTGGTGGCGTACTCGCCACCGACCGAGAGGCCCTGCAAGAGCCGGGCCACCAGCAGCAGGGCCGGAGCGGCGATACCGATGGTCTGGTAACCCGGCGTCACCGCGATCATCAGCGAGCCGGCCGCCATCACGGTCACCGACAAGGTCAGCGCCGAGCGACGGCCGAACCGGTCGGCGTAGCGGCCCAGCGCCCAGCCGCCGATCGGGCGCATCAGGAAGCCGACCGCGAACACGGCGGCGGTGGACAGCAACTGCGCCGTCGGATCGTCCTTGGGGAAGAACGTCTTCGCGAAGTACACGCTGAACGCGGCGTAGACATACCAGTCGTACCACTCGACGAGGTTGCCGATGGATCCGCGCAAAACGTTCGCGACCACCCGGCGCTCGCCCACGGGCTGTGTCGTAGTCACAAGATCTCCTTCTTTCGACGCCTCATCGCGTCGTCGCAGATCAGTGTGTCGGCAGTCACAAGCACGGGGAACGGCTCGCGGCGCTTCCTAACAGTCCCTTAGGACGATCGCCGCGGCCGGGAAAAACGGTCCGGCCCCCGGCAGCAGCCGAGGGCCGGGGAGGGCGGTGTCGAATTGCTCAGGGTCGGGCGGTGAGCAGCGGAGCGAGGGTGCGCAGCGCGGGCAGGTAGTTGTCGCCGAGGATCTGTACCGCGACGTGGTCGGCGCCGCTGTCCAGGTGCTCCGACAGCCGGGCGGCGATCCGCTCCGGCGCGCCGTAGGCGACGACGGCGTCGAACAGCCGGTCACCGGGCGGGTCGGTGAGGTCGGCATCGGTGAAACCGAACCGGCGCAGGTTGGACACGTAGTTGGTCAAGCCGAGGTAGAACGCGACGGTCTGGTCGGCGACGGCGTGCGCCGCGCGCGCGTCATCGGTCAGTACCACCTTGTGCTCGGTCGCCAGCAGCGCGTCCGGGCCGACGATCGCACGGGCTTTCGCGGTGTGCGCGGCGGGTACGAAGTAGGGCAGCGGGCCCAGGGACCGCTCGGCGGCCAGCTTCAGCACACGCGGGCCGAGCGCGGCCACCGCACGCCGTTGCGCGGGCACTCCCGCGGCGTCGAGCTCGTCGAGATACTCCACCAGAGCGTCGTACGGCTTGCGGTACTCGCCGGTGTGTTCCGGATGTCCCGCGCCGATGCCGAGCAGGAATCGGCCCGGGAAGCGCGCCTCGATCCGGTGGTAGGAGTCGGCGGTCTCCTTCGCGGGCGCCGTCCAGATGTTCACGATGCTGGTGGCCACGGTGATCGTTTCGGTGGCCTCCAGCAAGGGTTCGACCACCGCCAGATCCGCCGCGGGTGAGGCCCCCAACCACAGCGCGCCGTACCCCAGTTGCTCCAATTCCCGCGCGTCCTGCGGGCTGAATCCGCTGTACGCCCGCCACACTCCGAACCGTCCGAGACTGTCGAATGCCATGTCCCGACCCAACACCCGCTCGCGGGCGGCTATTCCGTCCCGACGGAGCACGCACTGGCCGACTTCGCGAGATCTATGCCGCGCCGATCCGGAAGGGCTACTGTGGCGATTGCACAGCTATCGGCGCCCGCCGCCGTGGCAGGCGTCACCACTACGAATTGGAGGTGATCGCTGTGCTCAGATTCGATCCATTCCATGACATCGACACTGTCGCCCGCCAATTGCTCGGTGAGAACGCCGGAACAGCTCGCGCACCCCGATTCATGCCGATGGATCTGTTCAAAGCGGGAGATCACTACGTTCTGAACGCGGACCTGCCCGGTGTGGATCCCGGCTCGATTGATGTCAGCGTGGACAACGGCACGCTCACCTTGCGGGCGCAACGCACGGTGCCCAGTGAGGAAGGCGTCCAGTGGATCGCCTCGGAACGGTTCGCGGGCGCGTTCATGCGCCAGCTGTCTCTCGGCGAGAACGTGGACGTCGACAACATCGGCGCCACCTACAACAACGGCGTCCTGTCGGTGACGATCCCCATCGCGGAGCGCGCGAAGCCGCGCCGCATCCAGATCTCCGGAGGATCCCAGGAACCGAGGACGATCGAAGCACAGTCGAGACAGCCCGAACAGTTGTCGCCGACGCAGCAGGAACAGTCCCAGCAGTCCGCACAGCAGCAATACCCGCGGTCGTCCAAGTGACCGTGTCGCGCTACCCGCGCCCGCACCCGGGTGCGGGTAGCCGACGACGTCCTCAATCGCCGCAGCAACCACCGTCCGGGACCGGCACCGACCGCATCTCCCGTGTCTGCGCGTTGCGGGCCGCGAGGTCGTCATCGGCCGGATAGTCGACGCCGATCAGACTCAGACCATGGGCGGGAGCGACGGTGACCGAACTGGAACGCTCCGTCTCCCGCAACAGGTCGGCGACCCATTCCGGGGTGCGGCGCCCCTCGCCGACGGCGAGGACCGCGCCGACCAGGCTGCGGACCATCGACCAGCAGAACGCGTCCGCGCTGACGTAGGCGACCAGCAGATCGCCGTCACGCACCCAGTCGAAACGCTGCAACTCGCGGACCGTCGTCGCGCCCTCCCTGCGTCGGCAGAACGCCGCGAAATCGTGCAAGCCCAGCAGTTTCCGCGACGCCAAGCGCATGGCCGCGACATCAATGCCGGACCGGCAGGCGACCACGCCGCGCGCCTGCAGCGGCTCCGCGCCGTACGGTGCGGTGGTGAGCCGATAGGCGTAGTGGCGGCGAATGGCGGAGAACCGCGCGTCGAACTCGGGCGGAGCCGGACGCGCGTCCTTGATCCGCACGTCCTTCGGCAGGAAGCGCGCCATCCGGTGCACCAGCTTGGCCGCGTCCAGTTCACCGGAGGTGTCGAAGTGCGCGACCTGGCCCTCCGCATGCACGCCCGCGTCCGTGCGACCCGCCACGGTCAGCTGGATCGGCTCGCGGAACACCTTGCTCAGTGAATCCTCCAGCACCCCCTGCACCGTGCGCAGACCCGGTTGACGCGCCCAGCCGATGAAATCCGTGCCGTCGTAGGCGATGTCCAGCCGCACCCGTGACACGCCGGGCTCGGGCGCGCCGGGCGTGTCCGCGTGCTGGCGATCCGGCATCGGTGCCACCGATTGCTCGCTGTCGAACACGGTCACATGATCCTCTCGTCGAAACGAACGAGCCCGCCGGCCCAGTGCGGGCGGCGGGCTCGTACGCGAACTGCGACGCGGAGCGTCAGGCGTCCTTCTTGTCCTCGGCGGCCTCGGCGGCAGCCGGAGCCTCGGCCTCGTCGGCAGCCGGAGCCTCGGCGGTCTCGGCGGTGGCCTCGTCGGTCGTCTCCTCGACGACCTCGGCGGCCGAAGCCTCCTCCGTCTTCTTGGACGCGGCCACGCGACGGGCGCGATCGGCCTCGTTGGTCACGGTCTTCTCCCGGACCAGCTCGATGATCGCCATCGGCGCGTTGTCACCCTTGCGCGGCAGCGTCTTGGTGATGCGGGTGTAGCCACCCTCGCGCCCCTCGAACGACGGGCCGATCTGCGCGAACAGTTCGTGCACGACGTTCTTGTTGCGAATCACCTTCAGCACCTCGCGACGGTCGGCCAGGGTGCCGGCCTTCGCCTTGGTGATCAGCTTCTCCGCGTAGGGACGCACGGCCTTGGCTTTGGCCTCGGTGGTGGTGATCCGGCCGTGCTCGAAGAGCGCCGTGGCCAGATTGGCGAAGATCGCCTTCTGGTGCGACGCCGACCCGCCGAAGCGGGCACCCTTCTTGGGCTTGGGCATTGTGGTGTTCTCCTGTTGTCTTTTCGCGGCGCTCCCGGCGCCCTGCGTGGTTACGCTCTGCTGCCGCCTCCGGGCGCGTCGCTCACGCCGCGGGTATGCGGCCGGGCCGGGGCGCCTACCCCGGCGGCCTAGAGCTGTTCGGTCTCGGCGTAGTCCTGCTCGCCGCCATCGGTGTCACTGAACGTGCCGCTGTCGCTCCACGTGCCGGTGCTCGCGTCGTAGCCGACCACGCTGGACGGATCGAACGACGCCGGGCTGTCCTTGAGCGAGAGGCCGAGCGCGTGCAGCTTGACCTTGACCTCGTCGATGGACTTCTGGCCGAAGTTGCGAATGTCCAGCAGATCCGACTCGGTGCGGGCGACCAGCTCGCCCACGGTGTGCACACCCTCGCGCTTGAGGCAGTTGTAGGACCGGACGGTGAGGTCCAGATCCTCGATCGGCAGACCGAACGAGGCGATGTGGTCCGCCTCGGCCGGCGAGGGGCCGATCTCGATGCCCTCGGCTTCGACGTTCAGCTCACGGGCCAGGCCGAAGAGCTCGACCAGGGTCTTGCCCGCCGAGGCGAGCGCGTCCCGCGCGCTGATGGAGTTCTTGGTCTCCACGTCGAGGATGAGACGGTCGAAGTCGGTGCGCTGCTCGACGCGCGTGGCCTCGACCTTGTAGGTCACCTTGAGCACAGGCGAGTAGATCGAATCCACCGGGATCCGGCCGATTTCCGCACCGGAGGCCTTGTTCTGGACGGCCGGGACATAGCCGCGACCGCGCTCGACGACGAGCTCGATCTCCAGCTTGCCCTTGTCGTTCAGGGTCGCGATGTGCATGTCCGGGTTGTGCACCACGACGCCGCTCGGCGGGACGATGTCACCGGCGGTGACGGTGCCAGGGCCCTGCTTGCGCACGTACATCGTGACCGGCTCGTCCTCCTCCGAGGACACGACCAGGCCCTTGAGGTTCAGGATGATGTCGGTGACATCCTCCTTCACGCCGGGAACCGTGGTGAACTCGTGCAGGACGCCGTCGATGCGGATGCTCGTGACCGCGGCCCCCGGGATCGAGGACAGCAGGGTACGCCGCAGCGAGTTGCCGAGGGTGTAACCGAAGCCCGGCTCGAGCGGTTCGATGGTGAACTTCGAGCGGTTCTCGGCGACGACCTCTTCGGTCAGCGTCGGACGCTGTGAAATCAGCATTAGGATCATCCTCCTTTTTGGGCGCCCGCTATTTGACGCCTCGTCTCAGGGGTTGTGCGTGGCCGCCCGTTGCGGGGCGACCACGCACCAGCAGCACAGTGCTGTGCGCGCACACCGTCCGAGGACGGCTTGCCGAGCGTTACTTCGAGTAGTACTCGACGATCAGCTGTTCCTGCAGCGGCACATCATCTGGGCGCGCTCCGGCAACTGGTGGACCAGAATCCGCAGCCGACCGGGAATCACCTGCAACCAGCCGGGAACCGGACGGTCGCCGATGGTCTCGCGCGCCACCTGGAACGGCAGGGTGCCCAGCGACTTCTCCTTGACATCGATGATGTCGTACTGGGTGACCTGGAAGCTGGGAACGTCGACCTTCTTGTTGTTCACCAGGAAGTGGCCGTGGCTGACCAGCTGGCGAGCCTGCCTGCGGGTACGGGCCAGACCGGCGCGGTACACCACGTTGTCCAGGCGGGTCTCGAGCAGACGCAGCAGGTTGTCACCGGTCTTGCCCTTGAGGCGGTTGGCCTCTTCGTAGTACCGGCGGAACTGCTTCTCCATGACGCCGTAGGAGAAGCGGGCCTTCTGCTTCTCCTGCAACTGGAGCAGGTACTCGCTCTCCTTGATCCGCGCGCGGCCGTGCTGGCCGGGCGGGTAGGGGCGACGCTCGAACGCCTGGTCGCCTCCGACGAGGTCGACGCGCAGACGACGCGACTTGCGGGTGATAGGGCCTGTGTAACGAGCCATTGTTCGCTGTTCCTTTCCCGCTAGACGCGACGCCGCTTGGGCGGACGGCAGCCGTTGTGCGGCTGCGGGGTGACATCGGAGATCGTGCCCACCTCGAGGCCCGCGGCCTGCAGCGAGCGGATCGCGGTCTCACGGCCCGAACCGGGGCCCTTCACGAACACGTCGACCTTCTTGACGCCGTGTTCCTGCGCCTTGCGGGCGGCGTTCTCGGCGGCGAGCTGCGCGGCGAACGGGGTCGACTTGCGCGAGCCCTTGAAGCCGACATGGCCCGACGACGCCCAGGAGATGACGTTGCCGTTCGGGTCGGTGATCGACACGATCGTGTTGTTGAACGTGCTCTTGATGTGCGCGTTGCCGTGCGGGACGTTCTTCTTGTCCCTGCGACGCGACTTCTGGGTCTTCTTCGGGCCCGCGGCCCGACTCTTCGGAGGCATCGGTTATCCCTACTTCTTCTTGCCGGCGACGGTGCGCTTCGGGCCCTTGCGGGTGCGCGCGTTGGTCTTGGTGCGCTGGCCACGGACGGGCAGGCCACGACGGTGGCGCAGACCCTGGTAGCAGCCGATCTCGATCTTGCGGCGAATATCGGCCTGCACCTCGCGGCGCAGGTCACCCTCGACCTTGAACTCCGAAGCCTCGATGTAGTCACGCAGCTTCGTCAGATCGTCGTCGCTGAGGTCCTTCGAACGCAGGTCCGGGCTGACGCCGGTGGCCTCGAGGATCTCCTTGGAGCGGGTACGGCCAATGCCGAAAATGTAGGTCAGTGCGATCTCCATGCGCTTCTCGCGCGGGAGATCGACGCCCATGAGACGTGCCATCTGGCAGTTTCCTTAATCGTTGCGGAGGTCTGCTCCCTGTCCGTCCCCTCGTCTTGTGGGGCACCGGCCTCCGAACCGGTGGTAGGCACGCACGCCCAGGGCTGACCCTGATATCCGCAGCGTGCGGCTGGTGCTGGGAGTTCTTCTTGCCAATCCGAACTGCGGTTCGGTGCTTGGCTGGTGTCGCGTCGAGCGGCGCCGTCGGCATGCCTCGGGCGGGTGGGACGAGGTCGCCCTCGTCTTCGCTCAGCCCTGGCGCTGCTTGTGGCGCAGGTTGTCGCAGATCACCATGACCCGGCCGTGACGGCGGATCACCTTGCACTTCTCGCAGATCTTCTTGACGCTCGGCTGAACCTTCACGTCCGTCCAATCTGTTGTGGTTCACACGGGTGTGAACACAGTTTTTCCCCAGTCGGCGACTGGGGAAGCTCTGTGGTGAGTCGTTTCGACTCGGTCCCGGCATACACCGGGACGGCCGGCCGTGCCGACCTGATCGCGCCGGGCGCGATCACTTGTAGCGGTATACGATCCGGCCACGCGACAGGTCGTAGGGCGAGAGCTCGACGACCACACGGTCCTCGGGAAGGATGCGAATGTAGTGCTGCCGCATCTTCCCGCTGATGTGCGCGAGAACCTTGTGCCCGTTCTCGAGCTCGATCCGGAACATCGCATTGGGCAGCGGTTCGACAACCCGACCCTCGACCTCGATGGCCCCGTCCTTCTTCGCCATGTCCTCCGCGATCCCGGTTACGCTCAACCTGGTTTGTTTGCCTGGTTCTGCTCGCATGGACCGGCCGCCGGAGCGGACCGCTCGCACACAAACAGGCGGCGCGTAGGTGCACCGCCGCTCCAGCTTACCGATCCGCGCCGGATCGGGCAAAAATGCCTCCCTGTATACCCGCGTCGCCAGGGGTTTCGCAGCGGTCTTCCCACCGCTGGCGGGCATCCGGTCCTGCGCCGCGACGACACCGGGTTGTCGCGTAAACTGGCCGCTGTCCAGGTATTTGGGTCGAGCAGATCGAGGGGGATGCGTGAGCCGGCGCAGCGAGCGAGCCACCGGCGGAGGCGCCCTCGGTCATGGCCGGAGTGAGCGGCAGGGAGGCGAGGCCGTGGGTAAGCGTAGCGAGCGAGTCACCGGCAGAGCGCCCATGGCCACGACCGAGCCGAGCGACAGCGAGGGACAGTCGTGAGCCGTAGTAACGACGGCCTTCCGATGCTGCCGCCGTGGCTGTCCGAGAGCGACGTCGGCCAGAGCGGCTACGAAGCGCCGGTGCAGAACCTTCCGCACGACGACCTCATCGAGGAATCCCCCGGCCGCAGACGCGGCCGTTTCAAGAACCGCGCTCCCGAGGCGGAACGCCCGGAAGCCGCGCGGCCGGAGAAGCGCCGCAAAGGCTGGCGCCGCGACAAGCACGACGGCCAGTTCGAGGAGCAACAGCCGCAGAGCGAGCCGAGCCGCGCGCCGGGGCCGGTGGAGCCCGGACCAGGTCAGCTCCCGTCCACCGGCTACGCGCACATCCCACCCACGCACACGCCACCGGCGCACATCCCACCCACGCACACGCCACCGGCGCACATCCCACCCACGCACATCCCACCAACGCACACGCCACCCGCGCAGGACAGCTCATGGCAGACGCCGCCCCAGCGCGACAGCTCTCCGCAGCACAGCCTGCCCATCCGCAACCCCTCGCAGCCGTCTCCCGGTTTCCAGCCGCTGGGCAGTAGGCAGTCGGAATCCTCCGTGCGCAGCGAGCAGCCCGTCGCGCCGCAGGCCCACCGGCCGGATCGCCCGCCGCTGCCCGATCCGCCGCCGCCATCGGCTGAGCGGCAGGCTCCGGCACCGAACGTCGAGCAGGCCCGGCCATCGCTCGGCGAGAACACGCCCGGTCAGGCCACCGGCGCCGGACGGCCGCTGTTCGCCCCGCAGGCCGGCGGATGGCCGGCCACCGGTAACCCTCGGCTGGACGCCGCACTGGCCGCCGTGCGCCCGAGCCAGTGGCCCGCCACGGCGACGCAGGGCGGCCAGCCCGTCGCGCCACCGGTGGGCCAGGGCCCGACCGGGAATACCGCGACGGGGCCGGGTCCGGAAAGCGCACCACCGGTCGCGCAACCGCCGACATCGGCGGCCGTGGATCACCCCGTTCCGGGTCCGAGCGACAACGCGTCGGCGATCGAGGCGAGCCGGACCCCGTCCGTGGCAGAGCGCCCCGCGGCGCCGGAATCCGCCACTGGTGAAGGCTCCGGCGAGCCGACGGCGTCGTCCGTCGGCGACGCCCGCGCGGCGCACCCCCAGCCCGCGACCACGTCCGTGGGTCACCATCCGACGCCGACGCCGCAGGCCGCGCCGTCCGATCCCACCACGGCGGTCTTCCATGGTCCGCCGCCATGGCTCGCGGCGCCGCCCGAGCAGGCCGAGGCCTCCCCGACGGACGCGCCACGTCGTCTCCCGCCGCTGCCGGATCCCCCCGCGCCGCCCGAGCGGCCGCACAGCGGCATCTCCGGCGCGCCGGTGCCGGACGAACGGCACACATCATCGCGCGGCGCGGAAGGCCCGCCGCCTTGGCTTGGTCACAGCGCACCCGAGCACAGCGGTCAGCCGGGCCGCCCCGGACTCCCGCCCGCGCACGCCCAAGCCGACACGCACGGCCAGGTCGCCACGCCCAGCCAAGCCGCCACGCCCAGCCAAGCCGCCACGCCCAGCCAGGTCGTCACGCACGGCCAAGCCGCCACGCCCAGCCAGGTCGTCACGCACGGCCAAGCCGCCGCGCACGGCCAGGTCGCCACGCCCAGCCAGGTCGCCACGCCCAGCCAAGCCGCCGCGCACGGCCAGGTCGCCACGCCCAGCCAGGTCGCCACGCCCAGCCAAGCCGCCACGCCCAGCCAAGCCGCCACGCCCAGCCAAGCCGCCGCGCACGGCGGCCGAGCGCCCGCCGACGACTCGGCGCAGGAACCGCGCCTGCCCACCGACCCCGGACCGGCGTCGAACCAACCGCCCGCGGACCGCGGTGCCGCGCAACAGGTCGTCGCCGAACAAGGCGGTGCCGGTCCGGTGCCGCAAGCACCTCGGAGCGTCTCCGTCACCCCGGAAACCGCCGCGCAGCCGACCGGACAGCCGGACGCGGCCCCGGATTCGGCTCGCACGCAGTGGAACGCGGGCGTCGGGACGCCGAACTGGACGAGCGCCACCGAGGCCGGTGCGGCGGCGCGGCCCGTGGGCGGTGGACGACACCGGCTGCCCGCCGAGACGAGCGCCGCGCCCACCGCGCAGGCGCCGGTCGAACAAGCGCCAATCGAACAAGCACCGGACTTCGACCAGGAGCCGGTACCCCAGCACCGACCGGGTCCGGCGCATGCGGGCGATCCGCAGCCGGGGCCGCATGCGACGACCGGCGGACCCATCGGTCACCCACCGCAATTCACGGGGGGACAGATGCCGGGTCCCGCCACACAGGCGCCCGCCGATCAGTGGCGCAACGAACCGGCCACCGCCGCACCGGAATCCGCTGCCCCGGCGCCGTATGCCGCTCCGCCGCAGCACCATCCGGCAGCTGGGGATCACGCGCAGCCCGCTCCGCAATGGGGCGTGCCGCAGAGTTCCCCGCAACCACCTGCCCAGCAGTCCGGCGCGCCGTTCCAAGGGCCGTCTCTGGACAACGTGCCGCTGCGCCGGGCCAAGAAGGCGCCGGGAACCGGTTGGCGCAGGGCGGTGCATCACGTGTCCGGCGGCGCGATCAACCCCGGCATGTCGGCCGAGGAACGCAGGTTGCAGGAACTGGTCGCGCGGATCAGGCAGCCGGTTCGCGGCGATTACCGGATCGCGGTGCTCTCGCTCAAGGGCGGTGTCGGAAAGACCACGACCACAATGGGTATCGGCTCGATCTTCGCCTCCATCCGGGGCGACCGGGTGATCGCGGTGGACGCCAATCCCGACTTCGGCACACTGTCGCAGCGGGTGCCGCTCCAGACCAGGTCCACCGTGCGCGACCTGCTCCTCGATTCGTCCATCCAGCGCTATTCGGATGTGCGCAGGCACACCTCGCAGGCGACCAGCCGCCTGGAAGTGCTGGCCAGCGAACGTGATCCGGCCGCGTCCGAGGCGTTCAGCGAAGAGGAGTATCGCGCCGTCGCCCGGATCCTGCAGCGGTTCTACAACATCATCCTCACCGACTGCGGTACCGGGCTCATGCATTCGGCCATGTCCGGTGTGCTCGACCTGGCGCACTCGCTGGTGCTGATCTCCTCGCCCGCGATCGACGGAGCCCGCAGCGCCGCAGCGACATTGGACTGGCTGTCGCTGCACGGACACGACCACTTGGTGCGCAATGCGGTAGTGGTGATCAACTCCCCGCGTGCCGGATCGCCGAATGTCGGTATCCAGCAGCTACGGGAGTACTTCCTGTCCCGGTGCCGCGCCGTGCACATCATCCCGTTCGACCCGCACATGTCCGAGGGCGCCGAGATCGATCTGCACCGGCTGCACAAGCAGACCAAGCGCGCCTACGTCGAGCTGGCCGCGACCGTCGCGGACGACTTCACCACCGATCACCGCCGCTACCACCCCTGACACCCGCCGGGCAACGGCCCGGCGGGCAGAAGGGCGAGCGGTTCGGCCGCTCACCACTCGGGCAGACGCCGCCTGCCCGCCATGACGTCGCGCACCAGATCGTCGTAGGCGTCCGCGAGTTCGGCGAGATGGTGCCACGCGTTGTGCAACAGCTCGTCGTGCGCGTTCAGAGTCATCAACGCGTGGTGCGCGCGCACCGACGACTCGGCGAGGCGATCGATCACCGCGCCGACCGTTTCGGTGTGCAACGTGGCGCCGAGCCGATGCTGCGGCACGCTGCGCATCACCCAGTCGTCGATCGCCATCACCAATTCGACTCTGCGACGCTCGATTTCGCGGATCACCGCCACGGCGGTATCCACTGATCCACCGCGTCCGACCAGGCGGCGCTCATGTAGCACTGCCAGATCACGAGCGAACCACAAGAGCGGACCACCGACTACCCGGTGCCCGCGACACGCCCGGACCAATAGGTCGGACGTGGGAAGCAATCCCGGTGCCGAGGAGCGCACCGAAGGATCGACACACCTCGGTGTGCCAGGGAGGGCCATTACGACCGTTGTATCCGAACCTGCCACGTTGCCTCGCCGTCATCGCCGCACAACACCGGATCAGGACTTCATTACAATAAACCTCTGAAGGCGCCTGTCAAGCGTTACCCGGCCGTAGGCAGTCACGAAGAGTACACTTCGTTACCTGCATGACCAACCGAGGAGCAAGATGGCGGACGGTCCGACGTATCTCCGGATCGCAGACCTCCTCCGCGAGGAGATCCGCGCAGCCAAGTGGAAGCCGGGCGATCAATTGCCCAGTCACTCCGAGCTTGCCGATCAGATGCAGGTATTGATTACCACCGCCCGCAACGCGATCCAGGTGCTGGTGACCGAGAATCTGGTCTACACAGCTACTTCCCGGGGAACGATCGTCCGAAACCAAGAAGTCCTGGAATCCGTTGTCACCGACTCTATCCGCCCCGACCGGCCGCAGACCCCGCACGACATCTTCGAGGAGATCGCGCGGGCCGCGAGCCGGGAGCCGTCGAAGGAGTTCAGCGCGCGCATGGAACCGGCCACCCCCGAGGTCGCGTCCTGGCTCGGCGTACCGCCGGATTCCTGGGTACTGGCCAGGACCGTAGTCCAGTACCTCGACAACGAACCGTGGTCATGGGAGGTCAGCTTCTACCCTCGTGACCTGGCCGAGGCCACCGGAATCGACTCTCCCCGTGATATTCCGGAGGGCACCACGCGCCGCCTCGCCGACCGCGGTCATGCCGAGACAGCGCATCGCGATACTCTCGTCGCCCGTCCGGCCAACGCGGAGGAGGCGTCGGTGCTCGGCGTCGCCACCGGCACCATCCTGCTCGACCATCTGCGGATCGGAGCGACGCACGAGCGAGTCACCCGCGCCACGCGGCATCGTTCGCTCGCCACCGGCAATCGGCTCGCCTACGAACTCGGCGACGCCGAAGGCACCGCGGTCATCCGGACCACACTCGCCAACTCGTACGGGTCCGGCTCGGCTTAGCCCATGACGATCGCGCTGCGGCAGGCAACAGGGGGCGATCTCGGCATGATCTGCCGCCTGCGCGTGCAGCGCACGGCGTGGCTGACCGCGCGCGGCTCCGACCAGTGGACGGTCGCCGGACGCGGCCTGCCCATCGAGATCTTCGCCCGCGCCGTCGGACGGTCCCTGGACGCGGGCGAAACCTGGATCGCCGAGGTCGCGGGCGAGCCTGCGGGGACCATCACGGTCAACGACCGCGCCGACGCGGGCCTGTGGTCGCGGTGGGAGCTCGAGGACGCGGTGATCGTCCATTTCATGATCGTCGACCTGCGCTTCGCGGGCAGGCGCGTCGGTCACCGCATGCTCGCGCACGCGGGCATGCTGGCCCGTCAGCGGCGTCGCGCGTGGGTCCGGCTGGACGCCTGGACCACCAATACCGACCTGCACGATTACTACCGGTCCGAGGGATTCCGCCTGGTTCGCATCGCGGGTCCGCTCGCGCTGGGACCCTCGCGCGCGCTGTTCGAGCGGCGGACCGACAGCTGGGAGCACCAATTACCCGTCCCGGTTTCGGCGGTCACCCACTCTGTCGACTCGGCGATTCTGCCGGCACCTCGATCGAACAACTGACGGGAGCGCTACGGCATCGGCGGATGCGCCTTCGCTGAGCGCCGAGCGCACCCCGGACGCGACGGGCCGCTCAGACCGGTGGCAGATGCGCGATGTGCACCATCTCGATGCCTCTGCTGCGCGAGACCAGGGTTCCGCGACCGGGGGGCAACTTGCTCGGCCGCACGTCGCCGATCAGCTTGCCCTCGTCGCGCGACCCGCTCATGATCAACGTCTCCACCGACAAGTTCTTCATGGTGCCCAGAATCGGGTCGTACAGCGCGCGGGACACGCCACCGCTGCGGCGCGTCACCACCAAGTGCATGCCGATGTCACGCGCCTGCGGCAGGTATTCCAGCAGCGGCGCGAACGGATTGATGCTGCCGGTGGCCACCATGTCGTAGTCGTCGACGACGATGTAGATCTCCGGCCCGCTCCACCAACTGCGTTCTCGCAGCTGCTGCGGTGTGATGTCCGAGCCGGGGATCCGTTTGGCCAGATACCCGGCCACCTCCTGGATCATCGGACCGCAGGTCTGCGACGAGGTGGAGTACCCGGCCAGGTGGTCGCCCTCGACCACGCCGAGCATGGTGCGGCGGTAGTCGACCATGATGATCCTGGCCTGCTCGGTGGTCGACTGCTCGACCACACCCATCACGATGTTGCGCAGCAAGGTGGTCTTGCCGCACTCCACGTCCGCGAACGCCATGAAGTGCGGTTCCAGGCCGAAGTCGAGGACCAGCGGCTGCAATTCGGACTCGCCGAGACCCACGACGACCCGGGTGGGGCTCAGCTCGATGCCCTGGGCCTTCGCCGAGGCCAGCAGCTCGTCCCTGCCGAATTGCAGCGGCAGCATGCGCACCTCGGGCGCGCGGCGGCTCGGGTAGAGCTGTTCGAGACCGGTACGCGCTCGCGCGACACCCTCGGCCAGGCTGCTCGGATCGGAGTCGGAGTCCAAGCGCGGCAGTGCGATCAGCATGTGCAGCTGATCGGGGGTCAAGCCGCGCCCGGGGCGGCCGACCGGAACCTGGTGCGCGGTGCGCCTGCTCATCTCGGAGTCCGACGGATCACCCAGCCGCAACTCGAGTCGGGTGCCGATCTGGTCCTTGACCACGGGGCGGATCTCGGCCCACCGCGAGGCGGCGATCATCAGGTGGATGCCGAACGACAAGCCCTGCGCGGCGATGGCGTTGATCTGCGGCTCCAGGACGTTCGAACTCTTCACGGACCGCCGCCCAGCCGTCGATCACCAGGAACACGTCACCGAACTTGTCGTCGGCCAAGGGGTCGGCGGGCCCCGCCGTGCCGTCCGGGACGCTGCGGCCGTCGGCGAACTTGCGCCGCCGGAACTCGGCCATCGATTCGATGCCGAGTGCGGCGAACCGCTCCTCGCGCTGACGCATCAGCGTGGTGAGCTCGGCGACGGTGCGGCGCACGCGGTCACCGTCCAGGCGGCCCGCCACCGAACCGACGTGCGGCAGGCCGGACAGACCCGCCATGCTGCCGCCACCGAAGTCCAGGCAGTAGAACTGCGCCTGCTCCGGGGTGTGCGTGGCGGCGGTGGCCATGATGATGGTGCGCAGGGTGGTCGACTTGCCCGACTGCGGCCCGCCGACGACCGCGACATTGCCCTGCGCGCCGGACAGATTGATGGTCAGCACATCGCGCCGCTGCTCGTAGGGCTTGTCGATGACGCCGATCGGCATCCACAACTGACCGTGCCGGTTGACCGGCGAACGCCAGTCCGGGTCCGGCAGCAACATGTCCACGGTCGGGGATTCGTCCAGCGGCGGCAACCACACCTCGTGCGCCGGGCGGCCGTGCCCGGTGAGCCGTTTGACGACGACGTCGAGCAGCGTGTCCGGGATGCCTTCGTCGGCTCCGGGAACGGCGCCGACGGCCGACGGTGGCGGGGGCAGCTCCAGCAGCGGGTTCGACGGCACCGCCGACTCCGCCGCGGCCTCGGTCTCGATCGGCTCGGGCAGTTCCACCGGCGCCGCCGTGAACAACGCGGGCCGATGCCCGGCGACCGGGGTTCCGTCTTCGCCGGTCACCGCTCCCTGCGGCGCGACGTACGGGCCGGAAACGTAACTGGCGTTGAACCGCAACGGGTCCGAGGCGTCACTCTTCAGATACCCCGAACCGGGCACGCTCGGCAGGTGGTAGGCGTCGGTGATGCCGAGCACCGCGCGCGATTCGTTCGCCGAGAACGTGCGCAGCCCGATGCGGTAGGACAGATGGGATTCCAGGCCACGCAGCTTGTTCTCCTCCAGGCGCTGCGAGGCCAACAGCAAGTGCACGTGCAGCGACCGGCCGAGACGGCCGATCATCACGAACAGCTCCGCGAAATCCGGTTTCTGCGAGAGCAGTTCGGAGAACTCGTCGACCACGATGAACAGCGCGGGTAGCGGGTCGAGCGGCACGCCTGCGGCGCGCGCCTTCTCGTAATCGGTGACGTTGGCGTAGTTGCCCGCCGAACGCAGCAGTTCCTGGCGGCGGTTCATCTCACCCGCGAGCGCGTCTTTCATGCGGTCGACCAGCGAGAGTTCCTCTTCGAGGTTGGTGATCACCGCGGCGACGTGCGGCAGCGAGTCGAGGCCGAGGAAGGTCGCGCCGCCTTTGAAGTCGACGAGCACCAGGTTCAGCGCGTCCGGTGAATGCGTGGTGACCAGCGAAAGCACCAGCGTGCGCAGGAATTCCGATTTGCCGGAGCCGGTGGCGCCGATGCACAGGCCGTGTGGGCCCATGCCGTTCTCGGCCGATTCCTTGATGTCGATCTCCACCGGAGTGCCGTCGGGGGTGATGCCGATCGGCACCCGCAAGCGTTCCCGGCCGGTGCGCGGGCGCCACACCCGCGCCGGATCGATCTGGGCGGCGTCCGGGATCTTCAGCAGCGCCATCAATCCCGGGTCTACCGTGGTTCCCTCACCGAGGCTGACGATCTGGGCCGCCGTCGCGAGCCGGTACCTGCCCAGCGAGCGGGCGAAGGACTCGGCCTCGGCGACGCTCACCTGGTCGGCGGTGGCGAATTTCTCCACTCCGGCCGCGCTGCGCGCCGCTACCTCGCCGCCGGCCGCGACCAGTTGCAGTCCGCGCCGCGCCGCGAGCCCGCCTTCCGGTGCGGTGAGATCGAGCACCGTCACCGAATCGAGGCCGGATTCGCTGACCAGTCGTTCGCTGCCGCTGACGTAGCCGTCGTCGATGACGACCACCAGGTGCAGCCGTCCCTGGGTCGGTTGCGGGTTGCGCATGAACCGGCCGCGCTCGAGCAGTTCGGCCGCCAATGCCGTCTCCAGCTCGCCGAGCGAGTGGTACATCATCCGCGCCGAGCCCATGCCGTCGCGCTGGGTCGGATGTTGCAACTGCGGCAGCCATTTCGCCCAGGACCACGCCGGACCGTCCGGATCGGCGCAGACGATCGCGATCGCGAGATGGTCGGGACCGTGGAAGGCGGCCAGCTCCATCAGCATCGCCCGCACCAGCATGTGCGCGTCCTCGCTCGGACCGCTGATATTGATCGCGGGAAAGGCGCGCAGCGACACCGCGGTCGGCAACCGGTGCACCACCGAGTGGGTGCGCACGAAGCGGCGCAGCGCCACGGTGGACACCGGTTCCAGGTCCTCCAGCGGCCCCGTCTCCGGGCGCGCCAGTTTGGTGGCCAGCCGATGGCTGCCGACCCCGACGCGCACGTGCCCGAAGTCGGGGTCGTTCGGCCTGCGCTCCCACATCCGCCTCGTGCCGATCAGGGAGGGCAGATCGACGGGTTCGGGATGACTCCACCGGAGCGTCTCCAGTTGCTTGCCGCCGGTGCGGCGCACGTCCTTTCGCACCTGGTCCAGGTAGCGGAAGTAGTCTTTGCGTTCCTCGTTCAGCTCGACGGCGCGTTTGGGACCGCCGCCCCGGTAGCCCGCCATCATGCCGACCATCGACATGAGCATCATCATCGGAAACATCATCATGAACGGATTGGCCAGCAGATTGCGGCCCATCATCGCCATCATGGCGATCATGCCCACCACCGCGACCACCATGACGACGGGCATCAGCTTCATCATCAGCGGCGCGGGCAAGGCGCGGGGGATCTCCGGCGGGGCCGTCAGCGCCACCTCGCCGCCGGGTGCCCGGGGCGGTGCAATGCGGGGGCGGCGCACAAAGCCTTCGGTAGCCATGGTTCCTTCGTTCGGTCGGCGACGAGCGGTCGATACGTCGCCCGCGCTACGGATCGAATTCCGCGTTCAGGTCCTGCCCCGACCGGCGGAAAGGAATCGCCACCGCGGCGCCGATCGCGAGGCAGGCCAGGCAGACGATGGAGCCGATCACGGCGATCCGCCGCGGCCGTGGGTCCGGGCCGGGCGCGATCACCGGCGCCGCGACGACCCGCGCGGCGTCGGCGCCCGCGCTCACGGGCCGCTCCGGTAGTTGCGCGGTCAACGCGGCCAGCGGATGATGAGGCCGTGGCCGATGCGGTCGTCGCGTCCGGTGCCCGGTCCGTGGGCGGTGCGCACGATGCGGTCCATCACCTGTTGCGCGGTGAGTTCCGGGAAGCGGGCTCGCACCAGCGCCGCCAGCCCGGCCACGTAGGGCGCCGCGAAGCTGGTGCCCTCGACGCTCCTGATGCCCTCGGTGGTCTGTACGCCGTCCACCAGTCCGGTGCCGCCCGGCTTGCTGTCCAGCGACACGATGTTGCGGCCGATCGCCGAGACGGCCACCCATGGGCCGTGCAGCGACAGCTCGGACACCTGGCCCGTCGAGTCCACCGAGCCCACCGAGAGCACGTAGGGCGTGAACCAGGCCGGACTCGCGACCGTGAGCACCGAGTTCCACCCGGCGCCCTCGTTCTGTTTCGAACAGGCGCCGTCGGGCTGGAGATTGCCCGCGGCCGCGACCACGACGACGTTGCGTTCGTAGGCGTACTTCACCGCCCCACCGAGCGAGGCGTCGGCGGTGTCGGTTCCCGCTGGGGTGCAGGCGACTTCGGAGATGTTGATGACCGTGGCGCCGAGATCGACCGCTCGGACCACGGCCGCCGCCAGCGTGAGCACACTGCCGTAGCCGTCGCTGCTGATCTTGCCCGGCGGGTCGTCCCGACCGCCGCGGTCCTTCGGCTCGTAGGCCAAGCTCAGCTGCCGGATGGTGAGCAGCTCCGCGTCGGGCGCGACACCCGCGAAGGCGTCGCCTGGACTGGGCTGGGCCGCGATGATTCCGGCGACCAGGGTGCCGTGTCCGTCGCAGTCGACCGTGCCGTCGCTGTCGGAGACGAAGTCACCGCCCGGTTGCAGCGAGCGCAGCCTCGGATGCGGATTCACTCCGGTGTCGATGACGGCCACCTTCTGCCCGGCGCCGCGGCTGAACTGCCACGCCGACGGCAGATCGAGCACCCGTTGCGCCATCGGTGGTTCGCTGGGTGGCGCGCCGGTGAGCACGGGTTCGGCGCAGACGGCGCGCTGCTCGGTCGGTTCCAGCGGTGCGGGGCGCACGCTGAGACCCTGTGCGACGCCGAGCGCGCCGGGATCGATCACCGGCGGCGCGATCGCTTGGGCACTCGGCCACGGCACGCCGATCCCGGCGCCGAGAAATGTTGCGGCGCAGACCATCCGCAGAGCACTGCGGCGGAAGGCGCTGCCGGTCATATGTTCCTGGCCATCGAGTAGACGTTCATGACCCACAGCACCAGCGGAATCACCGACACGATCAGCAGGTACTCGAAGATCTCGATCATCCGCCTCGTCACCGGCGTGACCTCGATGTGCGGGCCGATCACCCCGAAGCCGACCACACCGGTCGCGAACGCGAGCAGCAGGCCTGCCGCGAGCAGTGTGTAGGCGGAGTCGCCCAAGGCGAAACCGACGGTCAGGGCGAGCGTGGTCAGGCACCCGCCTCCGATCATCGTCGCGGCTTGCGTCAGATCGGCGAACGAGCGGCCGCGCAGCGCGAGGATGATCGCGGTCACGATGGCCAGCGTGATCCCCTGCCAGCGCGCGGATCCCAGCGGATCGGCCACTCCGAACGCGCCCACGGCCGCGCTCGCCGTGCACGCCCCGATGAGACCGGATTGGAACTGGTTGGCCGCACGGGCGCGAATGCCCAGCCCCGCCGCCGAAGGCAGGGCGCTGGCGCCGATGGCGCCGATGCCCTCGATGGTCGGCCGGGGTTCGTGGTCGGCCGGGTCGATCGCTCCGCCCGCGGTCGGGACCGGCGGGATCGGCAGCCGCGCGAGCACGGCCGCCAGTCGCGGCACCGCCGAGATGATCGCGATTCCGGCCACCAGCAGACCGGCCGACAACTTCGGCAGGCCCGGATGCCAGATCAGGTAGACGGTCGCGGCGACACCCGCGATCACGGCCAGCGTTGCGGCGCAGGAGAACAGCGTGGCGCCGGTACCGGTCACCCGGTAACCCACCAGCGCCGCGACGAGCGCCACCGAGCTGCCGAGCAGCAGATGAGGACTGCCGAGCGTCCCCGGCACGAGCAACGCGGCGCCGCCGAACAGCAGCAGCAGTCCGTCCAGTGACAACCAGGTCGCGGTGACCGGGTCGGTGTAGCGGTGCGCCGCGATGCCCGCCGCGACGAAGGCCGCGATGCCGCCGCCGAGCAGGGCGAAGGCGGGCGCGAGCGGATCGCCGTGCCCGCGCGAGACCACCAGCACGGCCAGCGTGGTGAGCACGGTCAGCACCGAGACGACCAGCCCCATCCAGCGGGCGGCCAGGCCGGACCAGCTGCGGAATTCCTCCGCGGTCAGCCGTGATACCGCGTCGATGACATCGTCGAAGAGCGCGGGCGCTTCCTTCGCGGCGACCGATCGCAGGACCAGCAGCTCACCGTCGTAGACCTCGGCCTCGGTCAGGGTGCGGCTCGGCGCGATCGCCTCCCGGCCGAGCCGGGCCAGGGTCCAATGCCGAGCCTCGAGCGGCGCGGACTCCTCCTCGGCGTCCGGCCGGTCGGGGTTGCGCGATTCGATCAGCGCCACCAGGTCGCCGATGAATGTGGCGATCGGCACGGTGGCGGGCAACCCGACATCGACCTGAGTGTTTCCACCGATGACCGATACACGGCTCAATACGGGCTCGGTGGCACGTGTGCCGCTCGCCGACTCGATCAACGGCAATCTTCCCCCGCCCTCATCCGGAACAACGGTTCACGTACCGACAACGACATTTGATGGAACACGCCCTGAGTGAACGACTTCAACACTCGTCAAGCACTCTCACACATAGACGACTCTTGCGTTGCGACCTCCCGGCAGCTGAACCTAATGTAACGGACGCACCGGGCCCCGCGCGATCGGTAGTCTGGTATCCAGATGAACGTCTCTACTACGAGAAACGAAGATTTCGGGGTTCGACAGCAATGACCGGCAACCGCCAAGCACAACGCGCATTCGATGCCGGAATCCTGTCGCTCGGATTGTCCATCGAGGGGCAAGAATCCGCACGTGATCTCGACTACGCGAAACTGGCTTTTCAACGCGCCACGGAGTGGGATCCCACGATGTGTGACGCCTGGCTCGGCCGCGCCGCCGCGGGCGAGCTGACCAAAGACGTTCTGTTCAATCTGCACAAGACCAGTGCGAGCACGCTCTACCGCGAGCAGCGCAGGCTCGGTCTGCGCCCGCGTGAGCTGGCGGGCCGGTTCCTGCCCGGCCTGTACATCGACTACCCGCTGGCCAGCCACACCGAGATCACGCTGGCCTGGGCGGCGCAGCTGATCGCCGACAAGGAGTACGACGAAGCGGAGCGGGTGCTCAACGACCTGGACGAATTCCGTCAGGGGCAGCTGAGCAATCCCGACGCCGAGATCGACAACCGCATCTGCGCGTATGTCCGTGGGGTACTGCACTACAACACCCAGCGCTGGCCCGACGTGATGACGGTGCTCGCCGGTTCGGCGGACTGGGAGGATCCGTTTCTGGCGGCCGGCGCGCACGTGATGGTGGGCACCGCGTGCGCCCAGCTCGGCTTGTTCGGCGAGGCGATCCGGCGGATGCAGCAGGCCGAGGCGGGCCCGATCCCGGCGGCTCGCTCGACCGCGATGTTCTGCCGCGGTCTGTGCCTGCGCGAATCGGGCAACGAGGAGGAAGCCCAGGCGCTGTTCGAGAAGGTGTATTCGCAGGCGCCGGACTTCGAGGCCAACGCGGTCGCGATGCGCGACCGCACCTACCGGATCACCGTCACCAGCCGCGAGGTGATCGACGCCAGGACCGACAAGTGGGACCCGGCGTCCTCGCCGTCCATGGAGCAGATGGAGCAGGCCCAGAGCCAGGACCGGGCCAAGCGGATCCTCGCCGAGGCCCGCGCCGAACTGGATTCGCAGATCGGTCTCTCGTCGGTGAAGACTCAGGTCGCCAAGCTGCAGTCATCCGCGCAGCTGGCCAAGATCCGGGCCGAGAAGGGGCTGTCCAGCCAGCCGCGCGGCCAGCACCTGGCATTCACCGGGCCGCCCGGTACCGGCAAGACCACCATCGCCCGGGTGGTCGCGAAGATCTATTGCGGCGTCGGCTTGTTGAAGACGGACAGGGTGGTCGAGGCCAAACGCGTCGACTTCGTCAGCCAGAACCTCGGCGGCACCGCGATCAAGACCGAGAAGCTGATCGACACGGCGATGGACGGCGTGCTGTTCATCGATGAGGCGTACACGCTGATCCAGACCGGTCTGCAAGGTGGCGACGCGTTCGGCCGCGAGGCGGTGGACACACTGCTGGCGCGCATGGAGAACGACCGCGATCGCCTGGTCGTGATCATCGCGGGCTACGACGGTGAGATCGATCGGTTGCTGGCCGCCAACGACGGCTTGGCGTCGCGCTTCACGAAGCGGTTGCAGTTCCCCTCCTACACCCCCGGGGAACTGGGGCAGATCGGCCAGGTCATCGCACGCAAACGCGACTCGGACCTGTCCGAAGGAGCGCTGGAGCACCTGGTGCAGGCCTGCGAGCGCCTGTACGCGATGCAGAGTACCGACCAGAGCGGCCAGCCGCGGCGCGGCGTTGACCTCGCGGGCAACGGGCGATTCATCCGGAACGTGATCGAGGCGGCCGAGGAGGAGCGGGAATTCCGGTTGGCCAACGACGAATCGCTCGACCTGACCGACATCAATGAGGCGGTGCTGCGCCGCATCGAGGCGTCGGATATGAAGCTGGCCCTCTCCGGCCTGCTCAGCTCACTGAACGTCGGCTGGACGGACTGACTCCGGCCGCGTTACCCGCACCGTTCGGTGGACCGGAACACCGGTCCGCCGAACGTCATTGCGTGGGCAGTGAATCGTGCGCGACCAGCGCTTCTCGCGCCCCCAGCGTGGGTCCGGGGACCATCTGGCCGATGATCGCCCATGGCGCGAGGCGCGGGTTGCTCCCGAGTCCGAGCACATTCGCGGTGGCCGCGTCCGGGATCCCGTACCGGACACCGGTGTCTGCGACGTAGAACAGGCTGCCCCGGCGCGGGCTGCCCGGCTCCATGCCGGTCACCTGGACGAACTCTCCCGAGCCCGGTGCCAGGTAGACCGCGTCGACCCGGTCGCCCGAGCCGTCGGAGGTGGACAGGTCGACGGGCTTCGCGGATTCCGCGATCGGCAGACGCGTGCCGACCAGCAGGCCGACCATGGCGCGTTCACCAGGGCCGTCGCCCGCGTCCTCGGCACGCAGCGCCGGAGCGGTGCCCGGCGACTTCGCCCAGGCCACGCAGCTGACGGGCGCGTCCTCGGCGGGCAGGATCCGTGGCGTGCGCACCGGAAAGTCATCGATGGGCAATTGGTGGACCACCGGAACGCGGTCCAGCACATCGGGTGGCATGGTCGCGATCTCCCGCATCCCGTGCGAATCGGCGTATCTGATCACCTGCGCGGTGAACGGCGACACCGGCTGCACGCCGTCGGCGAGCACGACGTACAGCGCGGAGCTGCCGTCCGGTCCCACGCCGGACACCGAGATGACGCCGCCGATCGGGATTTCCGCCAACGGGCCCGGCCCTCGCTCCCCCGCCCGTGGGATCTGCGGCGGAGCCAGCGCGGGCACCTGCGTCGTCGCGCCGAGCAATCCGGTTCCGACCGGCCGCGGCCGGTGCGCGGTCAGATTCAAAGCCCTGCTCAGCACCGAATTGGCCGGGTCGAGCTCGGCGCGCTTACCGCCGTAGATCAGGTAGGTCTTGTTGTCCCGGCGGACCAGCAGCGCCTCGTCCTCGCCGGAGGTCCTGATCCGGTCGGTGAGCACCGGATGGCCCGCGATCACCGTCGTCGTCGCGCCCGAGGAGGAGGCGGCGCTACCGCCTTCCGACAGCGGAATCGTCTCGCACAGCGACCACTCCGAGTTGCCGCCCTGCTTCGACCCGGGCAACGCGGCCGGCGCCCCGGGAATGCCGAGCAGGGGCCCGCGCGGCAGATCGTTGAGCTTGTCGTCCTTCACCGCGTGCGGCTCGGCATCGGTGCCCGTGATCAGCCGCGCGGAGGCGAGATTCAGCACCGGGTGCAGGGTCTTGCCGCCGTCCTCCCGCTGCACCACCACGTACAGAGCGCCGCTCTGCTTGCCCGACACGATCAGGGCATCCCCGATGGCGCCCTGCGGACGCAGGAAGGCCAGGATCGCCGCGCCCGCCACCACGAGCAGGCCGAGCACCGCGCCGACCAGAAGCGAACGGATCTGGGAACGCATCGGATCGTGCAACATGCGGACGTCGCGACGAACCAGTGCGTGATCGAGCCGGCGCAACAGGAATCGGTATCCGTTGACCTGGGCGCGGGTGGTCAGCTGTGCCGGCACATGGTCTCCATCGAGCTATCGATCACCATTCTCTCCGACACGGTACCGTAATTCTCCGACGGCCCTGAGCCGATGGAATCCGAAGCCGGGCAACGGCGGCCGCACTCAGGCGAAGCAGGGACTGACAACTGTGAACGAGACGATGAACGGCGAGGCAACCGATAGCGAAATATCGGAGGCACCGAGAAATCGACCCCGATCGTCCTATGACACGCTGCGAGACCCGGAATTCTGGCTGTTTCGCATTTTCCCGCTCCGGGTGATCGTGCCCGTCCTATTGCTGAGCGCGACCGTCGCGTGGATTGTTCTCGCGGTCAGCGATTCGGTCTGGGGCACGATCGCCGCGGGCGCGGTGGTCGCGCTGGCCGGCCTCGCGCCGATCGGTGGTCACACGCCCGCCGCGCGCATCGGCAACGCCATCGCACGCAGGCGTCCGGGCCTGCGCCCCGCCGAGCGCCTCGCACAGGCGCCCGCCCTCGACGTACCGCTAGCCGAAGGGGGCGGCTACGGCGTGCGCTGGGACGGCGATCTGCTGCTCACCATGCTCCGCATCGATCCGCCACCGGACACGCTGACCCTGCTCGATCGCGGTTCGCTCAGCACCAACCAACTGCTCCCGCTCACCGAAATAGCGCGCTGCTTGGACCAATTCGATCTGACCCTGGCCGGCATAGACGTGGTGAGCACCGGCGCGCGCACCGCAGGCACCGGCGCCGCCGCTCAGCTGTACGACCGTATCCTCGGCCCGCTGCCCGCCATCGCGCACCGCACCTGCTGGCTGGTGCTGCGCATGGATCCGCTGGCCAACGCCGAGGCGGTGGACAACCGAGGTGGCGGCGGCACCGGCGCGCTGCGCACCGCGATCATCGCCACCCGCCGGGTCGCGAACCGGCTCGCCGCCCACGACATCGCCGCTTCCGTGCTGACCGCCAGCGAGATCAACACCGCCATGCGCCAGCTCACCCACGGTTTCGATGTCGACGAGCTCGTCGAGTCACCGAAATGGCTGGAATTCCGGGGACGTTTCCTCACCCAGTACCAGATCGCCGCCGACATGATCGGTCCGCGCGGACTGGCGGGCATCTGGGCGGTGCCCAGCTTGTCCACCACGGTGACGCTGCGCTTGCGGCCGGGAGCGAGCCGCCACGACCGGCACACCGACTTCGCCGACACCGTGGTGCTCAACGCGGTCGTCCGCTTCGACAGCGTCACGCCGCCCGCGCAGCCGCCGTTGCCGGGGCTGCGTGAGCTGGTCGGCAACCAGCTGCGAATCCTGTTGGACACGTTGCCCATCGGCTACGCGGGGCGGTGGGGCAGCGACATCGCCTACCGCGGCACCATGGCCGCGCTCACCGGATTCGCGGTGCCGACGGCGGGGTGCGGCCAGCTCATCGGCGCGGACGAGCGCGGCCAGGGCATCGCGGTGCCGTTGATCGGCGAGGGCACCCGCCATCTGGAAGTCATCGGCAACCTGGATCTGGCCCAGCAGGTGATCCTGCGCGCCACCGCGCTCGGCGCGCATGTCATCGTGCACACCGCCCGGCCGGAGGCTTGGCACACCATGGTCGCGAATCTCAACGCGCCGCACGTGCTTTCCATCGCGCCGCGCGCCGCCGGTGCCAGCTACCATCCGCCCGCTCCCCCGCCACCGCCCGCCGCGCCCTACCCGAGCACGACGGTGCTGGTCTTCGACGGCATCCCGCCGACCGCACACGCGGGCGGAGCGACGATCGTGCACGTCCGGCGGCCGGACGACCCGGTCGGGTCGGTGGACGCGGACGTGACACTGGTGCAGGATCCTGAGGCGCCCAACCGGATCACGGTGCGCACGGCCGCGCGCAGCGCGACCGTGCTGATGGTCACCACACCGGACGAGATGCACTACATCGGGGAATCGCTCGCCGCGCGGTAGCCTACGGACAGGAAACGGCCGGTTGGGACCTCGAGGTCCCAACCGGCCGTTGCTCGTCGCTACCCGGATCAGAAGGCGGCGAAACCGTCGCCGACCTTGCCGTCGGCCTCGATGGCGCGGCTGAGCGCGTTCTCGACCTTGACGCCGAGGTTGTCCAGCTTCTGCAAGGTGTCCTCCAACTCGGAGGTCAGGTTGCGGTGCGCGGTGTCGAAGTTCGAGACCGCCTGCTCACCCTGGAGGTTCTCGCGGAACGCGGCGGCGGCGCTGTTGAGCTCGTCGATCTGCGCCTTCATGTTGGAACCGTACTGGCTGAGATCACTGACCATCTCGGTGATGGCCGGGGAGTTGTACATGATCGTCATTGCTGTTTCCTTCTACTGAGAGATGGGCGATCCGACCGGACGGCGACACCGTCGAGGGTTAGGCCAGGCCTGCCTGGTCGGAGCCGACGATGGTGTTCTTGCCCGCGGTCACGGCCTGCGAGAGCCGGTCCAGCTTGCCGTTGAGCGCGGTGACCTCGTCGTGCCACTCCGCGGCCGCGGTGTTGAATTCACGGTGGGCGTCACCCTGCCAGCCGCGCGCGACGGCCTGCACCGACTCGTCGATCTGGTTGATCGAGGTGCGGAGGGTCGAGATCGAGTCCTCCATACGGCTCACGACGCTGTCGATGCCGCCTTCTTCGACACCGTACGTCTGCCCCGAGCCACCGCCGAGAGTTGTGTAAGACATTTCGTTTTCCTTTCGTCAGAACTTGTTTGGTAAGGAGATCCGAGGGATCTCACTGAGCAAGGGGGCAACCGAGTTGTGCGACCCGAGAGCTACGGTGGCAGCCACCTCCCCCCGGGAAGCCCTTCCAGCAACGTGGCGACCGCCTGGGTCACCCGGTGGTCGGTGCCCGTCGTGACCGTCGACCAGACCTGATGATCCGGTGAGACCATGGGAGCGGCGACGATGCGCCCGCGACCGGTGTCGTACACCACCACCGCACCGGGAGCCCGGCTGGTCAGCCCCTCTCGGTGGCTGTAGGCGACGATCTCGGCGTAGGCGCGGCACGAGCCGAACGCGAGCCCGAGCACGGCGGCGTCGCGTTCGCCGACGCCAAGGGCGTACATCGCGTCGGCGTAGCCGCTGGAGCCCTCGGCCGCGTCCAACCGGTCGGCCAGCTCGGCGGCGAGCGCGCTGAATCCGCTGATCTCGGCGGGTTCGCACGATCCGAGCGCGGCCAGCAGCGGACGAGCCAGCGACGCCTCCGAGCCGTCGGCCCAGATCGGACGGACCTCGAAACCGTCGCCCGAGCGCACCGCCAGCGCGTGCCGCTCGCCGCGACGGGCCAAGCAGAAGCGGCGCGATCCGTCCTCGGTGTAGATGCGCGCGACCAGCTCACGGTCCGGCTGCGCCAGGACGAACAGCGCGTCCGCCAGTTCCGATTCGACCTCGCCTTCGGCGTCGAGCAGGCCGTCGCCGATCAACCCGGCTTCCGCGCGTTCCCGCGCGGCACGGTATTCCTCGATCGAATCCTGTCGCGGATGAACGTCCAGCGCCAGCGGCAAGGTCTGCACGCCGAGCCGATCGGCGACGACGAGCAATGCGTCGTTCGTCAGCGACGTCACGCCGCACCTCCCGTCTCGGCGCCGGTCCCCGGCTGCGCCACGGCATGGGCGGCGGGCTCAGCGCCGCCGAGCACCGCGGGCGCCGCTTGGATGCCACCCTCGAACCCGATCTGCTCGCCCGTCTCGGTCGGCAGGCTCGCGCGCGGGAAGCGAGCCGTATCCTGCGCCGGGCCGGCCTGACCCACCGCACCGGGCACGAGCGGTGCGGGCTGCCCGCTCGCGCTCAGCGTGGCGGCGGGCGTGGCGCGCGGGACGGCCTCGGCTGTCGCGGCCGACTGGGCGTACACGGGCGCGCGGTACGCGGTGGGCACCCGCGGCATCGCCGGGATGGGCACCGCGCCGATCGGCACCGCCCCGAATGGCATCGCCGCGGGTTTCACGACCTCGGCCGACGGCGCGGACCGTTCGGCGGTCAGCGCCTGCTCCGGCGCCACCACGGGCGGCTCCTGCTGCTGCCACGGCACGGCGAGGGGCTCGGTGGCCATCTCATAGTTCTGCATGACCCGCGAGGCCACCGCCTTCGCCATGTCCGCCTCGGCGTCGGTCTCCGCCGCGACCGCACGAATCGGCGCGCCGACCATCCCGCCCATCGACTCCAGCGTCCGCTGGACCTGCTGGATGGATTCGAGATCCGCGGTGTTCGGCATCGCGAGCCGGGCGATCTCGTACGCGGTGACCTGGGCCTGCAACCGGGTGGCGTTGGCCGCCGCCGCGGTCGCCGCGTCGACCAGCCAGTCGCGCAGGGATGTGATGCGTTGCAGCACTTCGTCACTGCGCCCCGACTGCCAGGCGCCGCGCATGTCGGCGAGCACCTTCTCGTACTCGACCACAGCGGCGCCGAACGACGCGGCCAGGCGCGTCCACGCGGCGACGGCCTCGGCCATCGGCACGGCGCCCGGCCCTGCGGTGAGGTCCCGCGCGAGCCGCTCGGGCGGTCGCGCGGTCCACACCACGCCGGTGAAACCCGGCTGCGGTGGTTCGATCATTGCTGAGGAAGACCTTCCGGTTGCTCGACGACGCGGGGGACCGATCAGGCGGGACGGCCGCCCGTGGTGCCCAAGTCCGCCGTGTTGGCCGATTCCATGCCGTCGAACTGGTTCGATTGCAGGCGCAACGTGGCCGCCAGCTTGCGCATCTCGTGCACGCTCGCCTGCGCGCTCGCCAGATACGACGACGCCACGTCGTTCGCGGTCTGCGCGGCACGGCCGGAAACCTCGTCCGCGCCCGCGGGGGCGACGGTCAGCGCTTCCTCCGCGGAGCGCAGATCCGACGCCAACCGGTCGGCCAGCGCGTCCAGCCCGGATGACGCCCTGCCCGCCGTGGCCGAGTCGAATCGCACGCTGTCGTACACTTCGCCCCTCCCGTCGTTCATGAGACCCTCCTGTGTACTGCTCGGCACTCGCGTCAGAGCGTGAGTTCCTTATCGGGCGGTGGTTCCGATGACGTGTCGGCCGCGCCGACCACCGGCAGCGAGACCCCTTCGATCCGGCCGACCACTTCGTCGCCGTGCTGACTGGTGACCATCTGGCCGCGCAACGCGTCGGTGGTCGATTCGCTCTCGCGGGCCAGCCCCGCGCCGCCCATGGCCCCGGCGCCCATCGGCATGTAGCCGCCGCCGGTTCCGGTGCCCGTCGCGGCGGTGCTCGCGGTGGTGGACATCGCCGACGACATTCCCGTGCCGGTGCCTGCCGCGGGCGCGCCGACACCGCCGAGCGAGCCACCGGCGACCCGGGTTCCCGGCCAGGGATTCAGTGGGGCCGCGGCCGCGGCGATGGCGCTACCGATAGCACCGCCGATGCCACCGGGGCCGCCCACACCGCCGATGGGCGATCCCTCCTTGCCGTCCTTGTCTTCCCCGGACTCCCCCGTGCCATCGTGCGCGCCAGGGGCGCTGATGGGTTTCGGTGCCAGCAGCGACGGGTTCGCCGCCGCCAGTTGCCCCAGCGACTGGGCGACCTGGCCCGCCGTACTGATCAGCGGCGTGATCATGCTCATCAGCTGGGTCAGCTGTTCGGCCGACTTCACGCCCGTGGGCGCGTTGGTGATCGGGACCTTCTGCCCGGCTTCGGTCATGCTCGCGCTGTGCCCGATCAACTCCGTCTTCGTCTTGGCGGTGATCGCGAGCGCCTCGGTCATCGCCTCGATCGCGGAGGCGACCAGGAATCCCTGTCCACCCGGCGACGCCGCGAGCAGCGGCGCGAAGGCCATGGTGGTGGAGAACTTCGCCATCACCGCGGTCATCAGGCCCGCGCCTGTGAAGACGCTGCCTGCCGCGTTGACGAGCACCGATTTCTCCTGGGTGCTCTGCGCCGCCAATTTGTCCGCGTCGCTCTGCGCCTCACCGGCCTTCTTCGCGGCCTCCATCGCCGCCATGCCCTGCCATACCGTCATCAAGGTCTGCACCAAGGACGAGCCGACCTGCATCACGGTCTGCATCACGGTGGAAACGTTTTGCAGCAACTGCGTCGGGTCGACCGGAGGCGCGGGCGGTGCCGCGGCGGTGTCGCCGGCCTGCGCGGGCGGAGGCGGCTGCGGTGCGCCGAGCTGACCGGTGCCGAACGCGGAGGCGAGATCGGTGAGCGGGCGCATGAGCGCGCCGAGATGATCGTCGGCAGCGGCGGCATATCCGGCAACTGCACGAAGGCGGGCATCTCCGGCAGGTGCGGTAGACCCATGTTGCGCAGGACGTTGTTCACCGGCATGTCCAGCATGGGCGCCAGCGCGCTGCCCCGGAGCAATTCCAGGATGGTCGGATCCAGGGGATCGGCGCCGGGCGGCGGCGTGGCTGCTGGCGTGGTCATGACTGCGTGCGGACCGCTCCGATGGCCGCCCCCGACGCACTGTCGGTGCCCTCGTAGGTGGCGGCGGCCTGGTGCGCGGTCAACGCGGTACCCGCGTGCACGGCCGCGAGCTGCGCTACCGACGACAGGTGGTTGGCTTGCGCGAAGGCGTACGAGACAAGGAACTCTTGACCGATCAGTCCGAATACCGGGACCACCGCGGCGACGGTCGCGGCTTGGTCGGCAGCCGCGACCGTTCCCACACCGACAGCCATGGCCGCCGATTCACTTCCATAGGTACGCAGCGCATCCGGGACTACTGCAATGTGACTCATGATCATCGTCCAATCCCGAAACATCCCCCGACGTTTCGTATTCAACCTTACCTAGTAAAGACCGCCTGTCGCGATCCCGTCGTGGTTAACATCCGGTGACTACCCGGTGCTCTCCTCGTTGAACGCGGTAATAAGATCACCGCGCTCCGCGAATGCTCTGTGCGCGGCCGCGCGCGCGGTCTCGACGACCGTTTCTCCGAACTCGGCGGGCGAAAGTTTCGTTATCGCACCGGAAAAGCTCAGACCCACCAGCGCGGCGTTGCCGTCCACTTCCGCCGTCACCGCGCCGTCAGCCGAAGTCTCGGTGACCCGGATTCTTTTCACGGCATCGTCGAGATCGGTGAGCCGATAGAGCTGATTCTGTACCCGAGCGATGAGCTCGTCCATTGTTTCGACCATGACAACCTCACGAATTCTGCGACGGCTCAGACGGATCGGAGCCAGCTCTGCGGTTCGGTGTCGTACTCTTGTTCCTCGATGATCTCCTGCCTCGCCACCTGCTGTTCGGTGGGCAATCCGGTCAAGGCCAGCATCTCCGGGGTGAACCCCAGCTGCTGCAACTGCACTCGCCTGGCCAGACCGGCGCGGTTGGCCGCCTGTTTGCACAACCGCAGGATCTCACCGGCCAGCGCGTCCGGATCCCGGCGCAATTGATCGGCGTCTACTTCGACGGCCACCGGAAGACCCATTTCGGTGGTGCGCACCGAAATCGATCCCGTCAGTGTCGTAGCCGCGAACTCCGTGGGAAAATCACCCTTTCCCACCTCCGACGTGGTCATCGGCATCCCCCTCCCGAAAACGATGTCTCCATCAGGGTCTCAGGCATGTCAACCCCTTATACTCGTTCGTCTTTGATCGCACGGATCACCTCCGCGATTCGCACGTTGATCAACTGCACGAAACGCTTCGAGTCGGCCGGCGCCGCCACCGTCGGGTTGCTGCCGGTGATGACGTACCGGCCGTCACCCGCCATATCGCGCCATCGCATCTCGTGGCTGGTGATCCCGCGGGGACCGAATAGCGAACGGCCTTGCACGACCTCGACCGTGCCTTCGTAATGTGCCGGGGCGGAGAGGAAACGCTGGGCGCGTGAGTGAACCGAGTCGTCGAACGAATCGTGCACCACCGACCGGGCATATCCGTAATCCAACTCTTCGGCCTCGTTCTCGACCGGCAGGACGAATTCCGGCTCCCGGCCCGCGTCCACCTCGGGGAGTTCTTCGACCACATTTTCGGCCAGATGCAGCGCCGGGCATTCCGTGATGGTGTATCCGCCGCTGTGCCAGTAGGTTTCACCGGGCTTCTGCACCACCACGTATCCCGCGTCGCCCCGGCGGGTGGCGAAGATTCGCGTGAGGGTGTCCACCTTCATGTCGTCGCTACCGTCATGACCACTCACGGTGATCTGCACGTCCGGGCCGGTCAACGCCTCCATCACCTCGCGTGCCAACTCCGGATGAGCGCGGCGCACCTCGTTCAGCGCCTCCCGCTTCTGACGCTCCAGCTCGCCGCGGTTCATGGAACGCGTGGCGCAATAGAACGGCCACGGCAGCCGCTCTGAGGTGGACCATTCCCAGAGGACCAGGAATTCGAGATCCGGGAGCTTCCAGGTGCGGTTCATTTCTCTACGACCGGCTTCGCCACGGTCGGCGCCTCGCCGAGCGCCTCTTCCAGATGCTCCGTGGAATCGAGGTAATCGGCACGCTTGTGTTCCTTCTGCTGACCGCCACCGGCCGCCGCGCCGGGGCCACCCATCGGCATTCCGCCCATCGGGGCCCCCGCCATGCCCGGACCGGTCGCGAGACCGGCCCGCACCGCGGATACCGGCGCCCCAGTGGTGGTCGCGCGTGGGAACAGCTTCGACGCCTTGTCCAGATTCTGCGCGGCATTCGGTTTCGCGCCGATTCCGCTGCCGGGTCCGCCTGCGCCGCTGCCCTTGCCCGCGGCCGCGCTCAGCTTCTTCGCCGCTTGGTCGGCCACATCCTTCAAGTTCGGCATGCCGGGCAAGCCGGCCAGTGCGGCTTGCTGCGCAGCCTGCTGCGCGGCCTGTTGTGCCGCCTGCTGCGCGGCACTCGCCAGCTGCTGACCGAGTTGCTGGGCCGCCTGGGTAGCCTGCTGAGCCATTTGCTGCGCAGCCTGCTGAGCGGCCTGCTGCGCTTGCTGAGCCTGCTGCCGCTGCTGCTCGGCGGCGCGCTGCTGTTCGGCCCTGCGCTGCTGCTCCTGCAACTCCTTCTGCTGCCGCTCCATGGCCTGACGCTGCTGCTCGGCCTGCTGCCGCAGCTGCGCCAGCTGCGCTTGTCCCGGTCCAGGGCCGGGACCGGGACCGGGCCCTGCGACCTGCCGAGGCCCGGGCTCCTGCGGTCGGGGTCCTTCCGGGAACGGCAACTGCGGAATCGCCGTGGACGTCGTCTCCATGCCCGGCTCGTACCAGTTGCGGTAGGCCGTTTGCGCCAGCTCCAGAACCAGCTGCCGGTTGCGCTCACTCAGCGTCGACGCGTCACTGTTCGGCATATTGACCTGGGTGGTCTTGGCCCAGTTGTACGCGTCGAGCAGGCTGTCGCTCAAGAGATACATCGCTCGAGCCAGTTGCATGCCGCTGCCCGCGTACCGGTTGACCGCGGTCTTCGCGCTTTCGGCGCCGTACCCGTCCCAGCGATCCGAATCCACCAGATTCTTGATGTTGCGGTCGAAGTCGCCGAATCCTCGATCCAGCTGGACCGCGAAGCGATGCCAGTCGGAGGACAGATTCAGCACGGCCTGCACACCCTCCAAGGACGTGTACAACTGACGGAAGTCATCGAACGTCAATGTCGAGGCCGGTTCGGCGTCGATGCGATTCGTCTTCGGTAGTTCCTTCAGACCGTTCGGCAGCCCCGCATAGTTCCCGACGTTGTCCTTCGTCGTGCTCGTGTAGGTGCTTCTCGGGGTGGGCCGGAGATTGTCGCGCCACCTGACCGAATCGTTCGGCCCGACCAGGAAGGAGGTCTGCTCCGCGTGTTCGATGCCGGAGGCAGGGCTCCGTTGTTCCAGGATCCTGCTCAGCTCCGCCCTGGAATCCTGCTCGGCGTTCTCATAGCGATTACCGGCGATCAGGAACGACTGAGCCATGTCGGTCAGAATCTGCTTGTGGTCCCGCAGGATCTCGTCGCGGAAACGCTTGCCGACTCCGAGGAATTCGCTGGTCAGCTCCCGACCCGAAGCGAGATGACCGAACGCCTCCTGTCCAACGGGCAGGCCGATCACTGTGACTTGATCGACATTGCCGAGGACGAGTTCGAGGATGTCCAGCGCGTGGCGCAGAACGTCGCGGCGTCGGTGGCCACATCCTTCTCCAGCCGGAACGAACCGGGCTGCCTCAGCCTCCGCCAGTCATCCTTCGGGGTGCCCAAGGGTCACACTCCTGTCGGCTCGAAGGCGCGGTGGGAACCCGCCACCGCTGGGAACATTCGGGCGAGGGCGAGAGAGCGGTCGGGCGATATGATGCCGACGTCCGATCCCGAAGACACCGACTTCGACCCGCACAACTGAATCCACCCCCGACGTGGGCGTCGGCCATGCGCGCGCCACGGCACGGAGTCCCGTCCGCCCCCGCGCACGGGATCGCGTTGTTGCGCCCGCCAACTCATACGCTGATGACCCTCCTCATCGCTGCGCGCCGCGATCGGCGGTGCGCCATACGTCAATATGGCAGCCGGTCCTTACGGCTCACCAAATATTGTCTTAAGACGCACCAACGATTCTATGGGTACTCCGGTTGCCTCCGCATGTACAGACCCGAATACCGGTGGCTCTACCACCCTTTCGGCGCGTCGTACCAGCAGGTTCGCTGCTTCTGCGAATAGCGACGCGAGTTCCGGCCCCGCGTTGTGATTGATTCGGAAGCGACCCGCCGAGTGATCGATCACACCTGCTCATGAATCGGCCGCAGACACCGTTCCTCGAACCGATTGCGGCTCAGATTTTTTCGTCGTGCGGCCAGAATCCACCCACCGCCCCGTGCCGCTCCCGGAACCGGCGCTCGAACTCGGGAAGGTAAACGGACGGCGCGACCGAGGACGAAGATCGTTCCAGCACACCGTCATCAGCGAGGTAATAGATCGCCCGTCCGATCGCGATCTCGCCCGGTTCGACCGGGACGTACACCATCCAGCCCACGCCGACACGATCGGCGCGCAGATCCTCCAGCGGATAGTCCGCCGTGTCGGCGTCGCGGTCCCGCAGGAACCGCTCGACTCGCGCGATCGCTTCCTCCTGCGCCATCGGCCCGGGCGCCGTCATGGTCACCCCTGCCATGGTGAGCTGGAAGAAGGCGCTGTCGAGGTCGAATCGGCCGTCGTCACCGAACACGTCCGCGAGGATGTCCCGGGTGACCACCCCCGCCTCGGCCGCGGACACGAGCGCGCCGACGGCGCCGCGCCGCTCACGGGCGTCGTCACCGAGCAGGCCGCTCACGATGTCCACCACCGTTCGCGAGCTCCACACGCCCGGCACCGCTTCGGCGAAACGGTCGGGCCCCGGCGACTCGCCGCGGTACCAGCGGCCGTTCTCCCACCAATAGCAGAACGACAGCAAGCCGCCGGCGCAGCGGTGGTTCAGCACCTGACTCGCCACCCACTCCGGCGCGCCCGCGTACAGGTCCGGCAACGGGACGCCGTCGTTGTACGCCGCCGCCAGCTCCGGGGCGTTCCACACCCCGCCCGAGAGCACGGCCCGCCCACCGGGCAGCGCGTACAGCGAGCAGCCGCTGCGCTTGGCGCCCTCGAACCAGCTCAGGGAGGGCAGCAGGCGTGGGCCCCACGGCGATCCGGCCGCGACGAACGCCGCGGCGAGCACCGCCCACCGGGCGGCCATCAGGGGGAACGGGGGCAGGTCGTCCGCGCACGGCACGGCGCGCACGCCCGCCTCCCGATCCGCGCGCGCCTGCGCCGCGGCCACCTGCGGCGGTCGCGACTGGCGGTCGCCGTGACCAACGTAGGCGCCGAGCCACACGGGTAGCGCATCCCGGGGAAACGCCGTCAGATCCGCCAGGTAGACCTCGGGCGGGAACAGCTGATCGTCCGGGAACGGTTCGTCGCCGTAGTCGTAGTCGACTTCCATCCGGCCCGCACTGGTCAGCGTGAAGAGCAAACGCCACCACGGTCCGTCGCCCATCCCGGCCGCCAGCTGCCGATGGTCGCGGACCAGCGCCATGATCTCCGGACCGGGGGTCACGCGGACGACGCGGTCCTCATCGACGGAGTAGACGGCCAGCGCGACCTCGGCGGCCACCGTCAGCGCGAACACCGCGTCCACCCGCTGCCAGCCCGCGGGAGCGCCCGCGCCCAGCTCACGGGCGACCTGATGCATGAGCGCCTTCGCCCGCTCGGCGGCATCCTGCGCGGGCGGCGCTTCGGAGAGGGTGAAGCCCACGTCGGGCTCCTCCCCCGACTCGGCAGCTTCCGCCGACGGACCGGTGGCCACCGCTTCCGCCGACCGTGCCGCGCCCGCCGTCGCGGGCGTCTGTTCCATGTCGTCGTGATCCGGAGCCGATGCGGCACCGGGCTCGTCGGAGGCCTCGCCGTCTGATCTGGTCACCTCGCGCAATTCCCCTCATCCACCACTGTCGAGGCGGCGCGCACGCGACGATGCCCCGGTTGTGTTCGTCGTTCATCCCGGCACAGCGCCGGGTCGCGCGCGGCGACCGTCATTGCTCCTGCCGCAGGCCGAGTAGCGGCAGGTCCAGCGCGCGATTGTCCATCCGTTCGTTCCACGCGGTATACGCCAACGCGTCGGGTGCGTGGATGCCGAAGCCGTCGCGGAACCCGGTGACGACCATGTCGGCCAGCCGCCGGTAATCGGCCGTGTGACTCGGCCAGGGCAACTCGGCCCACCAGTTGCCGTGGCTGGGATCACGTTCCCGCCACCCCGAATCGGCGATCAGCGCCCGGCCCGCAGCACCGGCTCGCAAAGGAGGGTCGAGCCACTCGTCATCGACCAGCTCGGCCGAGAGCGCGTCGTCGAGCTGGAGGAATTGGGCGTATCGCCGCCGTGGTCCGGTCTCGAACTCGACCAGCTTGACGATGGAACCAGCGCGCAACGCGGCGAGTTCCGCGGCCAGACCCGCGGCGAAGTCTCCCCACTCGGTCAACTGCGCTCCTGCCGCTCCAACTCGACGGCCTGATCGTGCAGTTCGAGCCAATAGTCGGCCACCAGAGACAGTTGCACCGACCGTCCGAGATCCTCGATCACCAGGGTCGTATCCCGGCCCGCCCACCTGACCTCGGCGGTGGCGCCCGGGATGCGGGCGGTCGGTTCACCGAGTGCGCCGGTCAGCGCCGCGACCATCGAGACGAACGCGTCCCTCGAACGGGCCAGCCCCTCCTCGTCATCCGAGGCGAAATCGGTGACGCGCACCTTGATATCGACGATCCGGCCTTCCCGCCCGTGAATGTTGCCACTGGCCATCCCGAATCCGGCGTCCAGCATCGCCCGGTCCGGATGGACGGTCAGTACTTTCCAGCCGAACGCCTCCGCCAGCCGCGGTATCGCGTCCATCGGCTGCGCGCCTTCCAGCGCCCGCAGGCCGGTGGCCAGGTCGACGATCTCGCTGTCGTTCAACGCCCGCCATTCGGTCATGAGCCCACCTTAGGTTGTGACATCGGTGACCACCGGCCGATCACCGGGCCGTCCGGCGGCGATTGATCGCCTCGATCTTGCGCGCCAGCGCCTCCTTGCGCTCGCGGGCGTTGGACCCGTCGAGCTGGCCGGCGAAGGCCGCGCGGGCCGCGTCGACCAGCGCGTCCGGCACGTCGGGATACGCGCGGGCGATCGCCCACAACGCGTCCTCGGTCTTCATGTCGAGACCGGTCTCCGTGCGGATGCCTCCGCCGGTCAGCACGGAGCGGAGCATCTCGTCGAAGTTCTCCCGCAGTTCGTCATCGGTCGGATGGTCGATGCGCATCATTCCTCCTCACGTCGATGGTTACCTTTCCGCATCGTCGGCTTCCGGTCATCCCGCGAAGATCTCGGTGCGGCGCGCCGGGTCGGCGACCACGGCCCGGACCAGCGCGCCGATGTCCATCTCCTCCGGCACCGAGCGGTAGGTCAGCTCACAGAAGACGACACCGCCGACGACAACCGCGAAACGGGTGGTCCGCCACCCGACGGTGCCCCAATCGACTTCGACGGGTCCGTCGAGGTCGACCGAGCGGTCACCGACACGCAGGGCGAGCTTGCCGCCGTGCCGGTAGAACACCACCGATACCCCGCCGAGGTCACCGTAGACGCCGCTGTGCGTGCCCGCCTCGGACGGGTTGGCGCGCAACGCGCCGGTCATCGGGTCGAACTCGGCGGGCACGCCGAAGCCTGCGAACGGCCGGACGAAGAGACCGCGTCCGGAATCCTGCCCGCGATGCCCGTTTCCGTGCGCGCCGCGGCCGTTGGCCCGCCCGCCACCGTCAGCGGGAGGCGACATCGGCATGCCGGGCGGGATAGGTGGAATAGGCATGCCCGGCGGCATCGGCGAGGGCGCACCATCGGGCTGGTTCGGGTGGCCCGGCCAACCGGGCGGTGTCGGCGGATACGGCGGTGTGGGCGGTCCCGGATAGGGTGGCGCGGACGGTCCCGGATAGGGCGGTGTCGACGGTCCCGGAGTCGGCATCGACGGGTAGGGGGGTTGCGAGCCCGGCGGGGTCGACGGCGGGTACGGCGGCAACGATCCTGGCGGCGTCGGCGGGTATGGCGGGATGGGTTGGCCAGGTGCCGGTGCGCCAGACGGCGGCGGCGGCGGTTCCGGAGGCGTGGGTAAGCCCGGTGGTGTCGGCGGCTGAGGGGACGCGGGCGGCGTAGGCGGCACCGGCGGCACCGGCGGCTGAGGCGGCACCGGCGGCTGAGGCGGCACCGGCGGCTGAGGCGGCGTCGGCGGCACCGGCGGCTGAGGCGGCGTCGGCGGCACCGGCGGCTGAGGCGGCACCGGCGGCTGAGGCGGCACCGGCGGCTGAGGCGGCGTCGGCGGCACCGGCGGCTGAGGCGGCACCGGCGGCTGAGGCGGCACCGGTGGCACGGGCGGCGTCGGTGGCACGGGCGGCGTCGGTGGCACGGGCGGCGTCGGCGGCACGGGCGGCGTCGGCGGCACGGGCGGCTGAGGCGGCGTCGGCGGCTGAGGCGGCGTCGGCGGCTCAGGCGGCGTCGGCGGCTCAGGCGGAACCGGCGGCTGAGGCGGCTGAGGCGGCTGAGGCGGCTGAGGCGGCTTCGGAGGTTCCTCCGGCCGTGGCATCGGGACCGGCCACGGTTCCACCTCGTTGTGGAACGGACCGGGCATCTCGAACTCGTAGTCCTTCGGCGGGTGCGGAATGCGTGAACGCAGTGCCCAATCCGGCGGCATCCAGCGGGGACGCGCCTGCGCCGAGCTCGGTGAACCGCCGGGCGGGTCTTGGTCCCCGCTGCGGTTCGAACGAGCACCACCCTCCGGCGAGTCGTGCTGCCCATCGCGCTCCGACCGCGAGATCGCGCCATCGGGATCGTCACCATCTCGAGGCACCCGCGAGCCCGGCTGCCCTTCCTCGGCGGATCGAGCCCGTTCTGCCTGGCGCAGGGCATCTTCGGCGCGATCGAGCTCGTCCTCGGCGTCGAACACCCGCCGCGTGGCACGCTCCAACTCCGCGACCCGATCCAGCCACGGACCCTGCACATCCACCCGCATCGTGCGCCCACGCAGATTCTCGAGCGCCTCATCCAACGCATCCCGCGACAGATCCGAGTCGTTCACCGGCAAACCATGCCGAGCATCCCCCGCCAGATCGGCCCGCGCGTCCGCCAACTCCCGCTCCGCAGCGGCACGCCGGGCGGCTGCGCGGTCGAGCTGTGCATCGGTCTCCGCACGGGCCGAATCCCCGGCCTCGACGTCCGCCCCACGCGAGACCGAGTCTCCTGCTTCGCCGGTACGTGGACCGGCAGCGTCGATCGCCTGTGCGCGTGCTTCTTCGGCGCGAGCCAGTTCGTTTTCGGCGTCGAACACGCGCCGCGCGGCACGCTCCAACTTCGCGGCCCGGTCCAGCCACGGTTGCTGCTCATCGATCCGCATGGTGCGCCCACGCAGATTCTCGAGCGCCTCGTCCAGCGCATCCCGCGACAGATCCGAGTCGTTCACCGGCAGACCACGCCGAGCCTCCGCCAGATCAGCGCGCGCATCCGTCAACTCCCGCGCCGCGGCGTCACGCCGGGCGGTCGAGCGGTCCGGTCCGGCATGCGTGGCTGCTTCCCCGGCGCGATCCGCATCATGCGAATCCGATCGGTACGCGGCGTCGTTCGATGGTGGCGCGGCGGCTTGCCCTGCCTGGTCGATGGCCTCGTCCAACCGAGCGAGTTCCGCCTCGGCGTCGAACACGCGCCGCGCGGCACGCTCCAGCTCCGCGACCCGATCCAGCCACGGACCCTGCACATCCACCCGCATCGTGCGCCCACGCAGATCGTTGAGGACGCCGTCCAGCGCCTCCCGGGTCAGATCCGAATCGTTCACCGGCAAACCGCGCCGAGCCGCGGCCGAGGCGGTTTGCGCGTCGGCCAGCTCCCGCGCCGTCGCGTCCCGCTGCTCCGACAGGTACGCCAGATCGGCACGGGCGGCGCGCTGGAGCAGGTCGGTGAGGGCGGTGGAGTCGGCGGCCCGCTGGACGACTTCGGCGCGCAGCTCGGCTTGCACCTCGGCGAGCTGGGCGGGGGTCAGTCGCTCGTTCTGGTCGAGCTTGCCGTCGCGGTAGACCTCGTAGATCTCGGCCCATCGTTCGGGGCTCGCGTCGGTCAGGTCCACGCCGACCAGCCGCGCGAAGTCGCGGCTGGCCCCACGGTCGGGTCCGGGTGGGATGTCGGTGCCGCCGTCGAGCATGCCGAGGCGGCCCGGAGCCTCGGTGAGGTGGGCGACGTCGCCGATGACGTCCAGCAGATGCCGGACGGCCTTCTCGTGCACCGGGAACTCGACATCCGACACCCGGGGATCGATCGCCCGATCACCGTGCGCGCGGGGGTCGAACACATCGGCCGCGGCGAGAGCTGCGGCGTAGTCGGTGAGCGCGTCGACCAGCTCCGGATGCAGGTTCGGCCGGTGCGACAGATTGGCGATCACCTCGCCCAGCTGCGCGATGCCGGTGATCCGCACCGTGCCCGGCATGGCGTCGAGGCGCCGGACCAAACGGTCGGCGGCGGCGCCGACCGCGTCTCGGTCCATACCGAGCAACAGCTTCGCGTACGCGACCAGCGCCTCCGCTCGCTGCTGCCGCAGGGCGTTGCGGATCGCCGGGTCCGCCATCGTCTCGGCGAGACGCCGCGGTGTCATCTCCCCCGGCTCCAGGCCGAGCCGATGCGCTAGGAGGTTTCGCGCGTCACCGACCTCGTGATAGGTATCGATGTCCCAGGCCGTGCGCGCGTAGTCGATGATCGCTTCGATCTGGCCCGCGCGAATCGCGTTCTCGTCGCGCAGCACCGCGAGCCGGTCGAGCAGGTCCGGGGCAGCCAGCTCCGTTTCGGTGATGCCGAGACGCCCGGCCACTTCTCGGATGGCGACGCCGAGCTCGTTCCGCGACATCGGTTCCGGTGCTCGATTCGCGACCGAGCCGATGTCACGGGGTGCGTCCGGCACGACGCGCCAGCCGTCGCCGTCGTTCACCAGGGTCGCGTTCAGCGTGCGTCCCTCGACCTCACCGGCGAAGTGCCGCACCCGCATCGCTCCGCCGTCCACGACCGCGACCCGCTCCGGAGCGAAGCCGCCGCCGGGGAGCGGACGCCCCGGCCGCACGTCGGTGACCACGTAGTGAACCTCGACGACGCCATCGTTGACCGCCTCGGCGAGTCCGGGGTGCGCCGCGAGCGCGTCGGCGAGCACCCGGTCGTGGTCGAGCCTGCCGTCGACGATCACCAGGCGCGTCGGCCCATCGGGCTCGCCGCGCACGAGACCGATCCCGGTGCCGTCCTCTAGCAGCGCACCACCCTGCGCTAGCACCCACTCTCGCCCGGCCATATCGCCGATGAGGCCGGTGAGCTCGTCCGCCGCGGCGTCGGCCAGCATGAATTCCTCGGCGTCACCGAGGAAGGCGGTCAGCCCGCGGGCGTGCTCCCGGATCCGGTCCATCTCCTCGGCGAGCGCATTCGCCAACTGATCCGCGTCGAGCGCGTCCAGATCGGTGCCGAGCAGCTGCGCCCACACCGAACGCTCATCCTTGATCTGGTCGCGGCGCAACGCGTTCTCGAAGAACGCGCGCAAACCTTGATCCTGCCCCGGCTGGTCGGTGTCGTAGAGGTCACCCCACTCCCGGCTCGGCTCGCCACCGTTGTTGACACCCTCCCAGTTCAACAGGGTGGTATCGCCGCCGAAGGCGCGCACGACCTCGGCCAGGAACCGGTTCATCGGATTGGCGTCGAAGAACCCGACCTCGTCGCTGTACGCGATCCGGCCGTGCTCGGCGTTGTACCGGCGGCACGCCTCGGCGAGTCCGGTGAGCGCGCCGATCCGGCGCATCTGCTGATACCGCAGCAGATCGATGGCCCGGCGGACGTTCTCCGGGTTCGGCTCGCCGAGATCGACACCGAGTGCGTCGGCCGCGACGGCCAAGGCGTCGGCCAGGTTCTGACGCCGGGCCGATGCCTCGGACAGCTCGTGCAGCAGGTCCGCGAGCATACCGGCGCCCGCGGGCGGTTCCTCGCCGGGCGGCCCGGCCTGCGGCGTGGCATCGGGGGTCTGGCCTTCGGTCAGCTCCGGCCCGGTCTCCGGGGCCTCGATCGCACGGGCGGCGTCCTCGGCCTGCCGCTTCAGCTCCTCGAGGTCGACCCCGAGTTCCCGGCGCACCAGTTCCGGATCGGCCTCCTCCAGCCAGTACCGGTACTCTTCGCCGTCGCGAGTCGTCGGTGTGCCGTACTCGGCGGCGCGGCTCGCGACGCGGGAGGTCAGGCGCTTCAGCAGCGGGATGAGTTCCCGCTTCCGCCACATGGTGACGGCTTCCTTCAGAATGCGGGCCGGGTTGAACTTGGTTTGCAGCACGTCGTATTCGTCGCCCGGTGCGGGTGTCGGATCGTAGTGCTTGGTGAGCGGCAGCCCCGCTTCGTGGCCGAGGAGCGATTGGCCCGCGCTGTCGACGCCGGAGCCGGACGGGTACTTCGGATTCTGGCCGAGGAATCCCGCCTTCAACGCCTCCCACAGGCGGCGCAGCCGTGACATGGGTCGCGCCGGTGGCCGTGGCGCGGGCAGGTCGGTGTCCTCGGGCTCGGGGGCGGCGAGGCGGTCGGGTATTTCGACCCGCCAGCCGCCGTCCTCGTCGGCGACCAGCCGCGCGGGCACCCGCTCCCCGTCCACCTCGAGGGTGTACCTGCGGGTCGCGCCGGGCTCGAGCGGCTCGGCTCCGGTCTGCTCACGCGCCGCTCGCACGGCGTCGGCGAGGTCGGTGACGGCTTGCGCGTCACGGCGAACCGCGGCGCGCGCCTGTGCCACCGCAGCGCCGGGATCACGGTCCAGGTCCGCGGGGTCGATGCGGAGCCGTCGTGCCCAGGCGTCGCGAGTTGCCGTCGCTCTAGCGCGCAGGTCGGGTTGGCGCGTGTCGCGGGCTCGCTCGGTCGCCGCGGCCAGTGCCTCCACCATGCCCGCCCGCAACAGGTTTCGGTAACGCAGGTCGGCGATGGTGGCGCCGAGGTTCTCCGGCGACAGATCGGCCTCGTCGAGGCCGAATCGGCGGGCCAGCCGGTCACGGGTCTGCTCGACGGGTTCGGGGCGCGGGGCGCGCACCTGTTGGCCGGATGCCGATCCCTGACCCATCCCTCGGCGCGAATCGGGTTCAAGGCTCCGGCCATTCTGTTCGGCTTCCCTGGTAGCCCGGGCGAGGGCGTCCTCCAAGCGGAACACTTCCGCTTCGGCATCGAACACGCGCCGCGCGGCCTGCTCGAGCTCCGCGACCTGATCCAGCCACGGACCCTGCTCATCCACCCGCATCGTGCGCCCACGCAGATTCTCGAGCGCCTCGTCCACCGCATCCCGCGACAGATCCGAGTCGTTCACCGGCAGACCACGCCGAGCCTCCGCCAGATCGGCCCGCGCGTCCGCCAACTCCCGCGCCGCAGCGTCACGCTGGGCGGGCAAGCGCTCCATGTCGGCGGCGACCTGAATCCGGTCTTCAGCCGGGCGTTGAGCCTGCCGCACCGCGTCTTCGGCCCGCGCGAGTCGGTCCTCGGCGTCGAACATTCTCCGCGCGGCACGCTCCAGCTCCGCGACTCGGTTCAGCCACGGACCCTGCTCATCGACCCGCATCGTGCGCCCACGCAAACCGTCCAGCGCCTCGTCCAACGCGGCTCGCGACAGATCCGAGTCGTTCACCGGCAGACCACGCCGAGCCTCCGCCAGATCGGCCCGCGCCTCCGCCAGTTCCCGCGCCGCCGCATCCCGCTGCGCGGACAAGCGTGTGACGTCGGCTGAACCGTCGTGATCGGCGGACGCGCGTATTGCGTCGGAAGGGGGAGCCTGGCTGGCGGGTGCCGGGGGCAACTCCGCCGGACGCGGGGTCTCGACCGGGAGGCCCGCGCGGCGGAGGTCGTCCTGTACCTCGCGCAGGGCGTCGGCGGGCGCCTCGGCGAGCCAGAACTGTTCGTCGCCGTAGCGCTCCTCGCTGGTGAGGGGCGCGAAATCGTCCGGGTAGCGCATGCGCGGGCCGTCGGCGTCCGTGCGGAAACCGCGCGCTTCGGCGATTTCGGCGATCTCGGCCAGGGCCGCGAGCGGATCGCGCAGCCCGGTGAATGTCTCGTCCAGACCCAGCGCCTCGGCCAGCAGGCGGACGTGCTCGGCCTCGGCCTCGGTGAGCGGTTCGGCGTCGCGCTGGTTGGGCCAATCGCGCTGTTCGCGAAGGAACTCGACCAGATCGCGCACGGGATCACCCGTCCGGCGACGGCCACCGCTGGGCGGTTCCGCATCCGCAGGTGGTGTCGGCGGATTGGACGGAGGCTCGCCACCACTATCGCCACCCTCGGCCGGTGCGGGCCGCGCGTCCGCCGCATCCCCGGTAAGGTGTTCCGGCTCACCGTCGGCCCGGGAACGCGCCTGCTCCTGCGCCTCATGCGAATCCAGGCCCGCGTCCTCGTCCGTCGAGGGTGGTTCGGCGGTCTCGTCCACCTGGGCCAGTGCGTCCTCGGCATCGAACACCCGTCGCGCGGCGCGCTCCAACTCCGCGACCCGATCCAGCCACGGACCCTGCACATCCACCCGCATCGTGCGCCCACGCAGATTCTCGAGCGCCTCATCCACCGCATCCCGCGACAGATCCGAATCGTTCACCAGCAAACCACGCCGAGCATCCGCCAGATCGGCCCGCGCATCCGCCAACTCACGTGCTGCCGCGTCCCGCCGAGCAGACGGACGCGCTCGTTCGGCATCGGCACGCGCCGACCCCTCGACAGCGGCATCCCCATCGGGCGGTTCCGGCGTTCGCGCTCGGTCATCAGCGGGCGGCTCGGTGGCTCGCGTGGCCGGTGGGAGGGCGTCGTTCACCAGAGTCGATGCGTCCTCGGCGTCGAACACACGCCGCGCGGCACGCTCCAACTCCGCGACCCGATCCAGCCACGGACCCTGCACATCCACCCGCATCGTGCGCCCACGCAGATTCTCGAGCGCCTCATCCAACGCATCCCGCGACAGATCCGAGTCGTTCACCGGCAAACGACGCCGAGCATCCGCCGGATCGGCCCGCGCATCGGCCAACTCCCGCGCCACAGCGTCACGTACGCGCTCCAGCTCGGCCCGGCTCGACGTTTGCGCCCCACGAGGAGCGGAGTCACCGGCGCGCGTAACCTCCGCGCCGGGCTCTCCGGCCGTAGGTGGCAGCGACGGTACGAATTGTGTGTCGGAGCCGAGCGGGGCGGGGGTGGACACGTCGAGCTCGCGTTCGAGGTCCGCCAGGCGGTCCATGGCGCGGCGGTGGATCTCGTCCAGCTCCGCCACCAAGCGGGCGTGCAATTCGTCCACTGCCCGCGCTTCGGGGAAGGCGTGCGCCGCGCCGTCCTCTCCCGCGGCCAGCCGATCGAGTCGGGTGACCGCGGCGTCGAAGCGCCGATCGAGGTCACCCGCTATGTCGTCGAGCTGGGCGAAGGTGTGGCTGAGTAGTTCGTCGAACTGTTCGTCGGCGCGGCGAGCCGCGGCGTCGAACTGCTCCCGGACGCGCCGGAGCGCTGCCTCGGCCGGGTTCTCCGGCTCCGAGCCGGGCGTTTCGCGCGGCGGCGCCTCGTTCGTGGTCGGTGCGTCCTGATCCGGGCGCAGCTGCGCGGACAGCTCGTTGAATCTTTCGGCGACCTCGGCTTCCAGTTCGGCGAGGCGGTCCAGAGCGCGCCGCTGCATCCGATCCAGATCCGCACTCGCCCAGCGCAGCAGCTCATCGAGTCGCTGATCAATGCGACGGTGGAGCGCGTCGAGCTCGGCGAGGGCCCGGTGAGCGTCGTCGCGCGCGGAAGGCGGTGGCGCGGCCCCGATCTGCTGGTCGAGTCCCGGCCGCGAGGGCCCCGGCGCCTCCGGATCGCTCTCCGGAAGCGCGGCGGAGGGCCGGTCATCCGGTGCGCCCTGCGCATCGTCGCCGGGCTCATCCGGACGCGCAACGCTCGAGAATTCCCCGACCTCACGGGGCACACCGTGCTCACCGTCGCCGGATTCCTCGGGCTCGTCCGGACGCGGCGCGGCCGGTGGGTCCTCCGGCGGTTTCTGCGCACCGCCGTCGGCGCTCGGCGCCGGAGACTCGGCTTCCTCCTGCGGACGCGACGGCTCCTCGCCGACCGGCGGACGACGGTCGCCGCCCGCCGGACCATCGCCAGGTCCACCGGTCGGCCCCGGTGGCCGTGGTGGCGCCGCCCCCGGAGCACCCGGCGCGGGCGGCAGGTAGCCGGGGTCCGGCGGAAGGGGAGCCGGAGCGTACGGAATGCCCGCGCGCCAGTCGGTCAGCGGTGGACGGTCGGCGTCCCAGTGGAAACCGAGCGCGATCGCGTGGGCGTTCGCCTGCTGCCAGGTCGCCCCGGGATTGTCGGCGAGGAACCGTGCCTCGGCCAGCATGTCGTCGAGTAGCACGAAATCCTGGGGCAGCGGAGCACCGGCGATCAAGCGGTGCCACGCCTCGGCGACATCGGCGAGACGATCCATCCGCGTGTGGACGTACCTGCCGTGCGGATCGGCGTGATCGCGCACCCGATGCTCGTCGACCATCAGGTGGCTCTTGATCCGGGCCAGTTCCTCGCGCGTGAGAGTCGGCACATCGACGCGCATGTGCTCGGCCAGCGCGGCCGCGATCGAGTCCGGATCGCCACCGCCGGCCAGCAGTTCGCGGATGTCTTCGACCGTGTCGCGGATGGCAACGGGATCCTGCGCCGCGAACCGGTCCTCGAATTCGCTCGCCACCCGGTCGATCTCGTCGTGGATGCGCATCAGCTGGGCGTCCACGTCGCCGAGCGGATCGATGCCGGGCTGCCGCAGCACCAGCCGCGCGACGACGTCCACCACCTCGCGTGCCCGCGTCCGCTGCTCGGCGCGCCGATGCCGTTCGATGCCGTCCGCGATCCGGTCCAGGTCGGTGTCGTCGGCGAGGAACCGCTCGTACTCCGCGTCCGCCCAGTCCTGTACCCGCTGCCAAGCCGCGATGTCGCGGTCCCATTCGCGCTGTAGGCCTTCCGGGATGTCGATCCGGTCTCCCGGCGGCACGTGGTCGGCCGCGTTCCACGGCCGGTGCATCGGCTGGATGTTGCGCTGCGGCGGGGCGAACCAGGGGTAGTTCCGGAACACCGTGCCGAACGGCGGCAGGTGCTGCAACCACGGTCGCGCCCGCACCCATTCGCCGATCTCCGGATGACGCTGGATCCACGCTCTGACGGCCGGGTGTTTCGGCACCTGCGCCGCCATCAGCAGCAGGCGCACCACGTGGTAGGAGTCCGCGCCCCAGTGCTGGCTGAACAGATCTTTCGGATCGACACCCGAGGTGTCGTACTGCGCGGGCGCTTGCGGCATGTGCACCGGAAGCGTGCTCTCCGGAATCTTGCCCGGTGGTACGTCGTCGGTCGGCAGCGTGATGTCGTTGACGACGTCTTCCATCGCCCACCCGCTGACGCCGTCCGGCAGATCCTTCGGCGTGAACTTCTTGGGCAGCTCGGATCGGTCGCGCCCGAACTCCCAGTCCGGACGAGTCGGGTCGACGCGGTGCCAGACGCCGTCGGCGTCGCGCCACGAGGTCATGTCCAGGCGACGGCCGCCGATCCAGCCGGTGCTCAACCGCTCGATCTCGGGTGGGTCCATGGCCTCGACCCGCACGTTGTCCGCGCGGTCGGCGAGCACCCGGCGGTATTCGACCGTGGTCTCCGGCCGCACGATCGCCTGTGCCACATCGGAACTGCGGCGCAGGGCGTCGGCCAGGGCGGCGTCGTGGTCGGCGCGCGGCGCGTCCGGATCGGGACGGGGACCGAACACGATGACCCGTGGACGCTCACCCTCGACGAGACCGACTCGATCGGTCACCATCCGGCCGCCCTCGCGCTCGACGAGGTCGCGGTACGCGCCCGCCACCCTAACCATCTCGTCCTGGATGCGGCCGATCGCGTGGTGCGCGTCGTTCACTTCCCGCGCGAGGGCGTCGAGTGCGTCGATGTCCCGGTGGCGGGCGGCGGCTTCCGCCGCGGAGAGAGTCCCGTCGCGGACCGCCGCGCGCAGGTCGGCCACGGTCCGGTCGAGCCGATCCGGCTCGCAGGCCGCCTGGTCGACCCGGCCCTGCTCGTCCACCAGCCCGAGGCGGGCGGCGAGGTCGTCGCGCTCGTGCCGACGCGGTTTGACGGCGCGCAGCGCGTCGGCCCTGGTCTGCGCCAGTTCTCGCAGCGCGTCGATCACGTCCTGCGGGCGGGACCGTTGCAGGCCGACGCCGGCCTGGCGCAGGTCGGCGATCTGCTGGTCGACCTGCTCGATCCGCTCGTCGAGCTGGTTGACCCGCTCGGCGGCCGCCGCGAGCTTCTCGATCACCTGCCTGCGGTGCTCGGCCTCCAGCGGCTCCGCCGCGACCCGGTCGGTGTGCGGGGCGTCGTCGGGGCCGCCGAGGTCGTCGATGGTCCGGACGTTCGCGGCCTCGTACAGCCGGAGGATGGTGGTCTCCAATTGATCACCGCGCAGCGCCGACTCGTCCAGGGCGACGTTCTCGCCCCAGCGGTCGCAGCGCGCTGCCCGGTCGTCGCGCTTGGCCCGCCAGAATTCGCGCTCGCGCGTCAGCCGCTGACGCTGTTGGACGAGCTCGTCGTACCGGGCCAGCGGCGTCGTGGACAGCTCCAGGTTCGCCAGTTCCGTCTGGAGGCGGGCGACATCGGCGTCGGCGTCGGCGAAGTCGCGCGCGGCCTGTTCCAGCTCGTCGATCCGGGCGAGTCGTTCCGGCATCTCGGCGACCGGCATGGTCCGGCCGCGCAGGTCCTCCACCGTCCGGTCCAGGCCGTCGGGTCCGGGTCGCAGCGCCGCCCAGTCGTCGGCGTCATCAATCGGCAGTCGTCCCGCCAGATCGTCGCGCCGAACGCGTGATTCCGCGCGCCTGGCTTCGGCCCGCGCGAGTTCGGCGGCGAGCCGGTCGTATTCCGCACGGGTGTCGGGCGACATCCGTGCGCGCGGGTCCTCGGCGTCGGATCGCGGCTCGTCAGCGCCGTGCGGCGGCGTGCCGGGTTCCGGGCCGCTCGTGTCGGCCGCCGGGTCGGTGCGCGCCGGGGACTCGCCCGGTGTGCCCGCGACCGGATCGGCGTGGGGGGTCGTCCCGATGGGCGTGTAGAGCGTGCGCAGCCAATGCGCCCGGTCCTCCGCCATCCGGGCGTTCCATTCCGCCTGTTGCGCCCGCAGCTCGGCCCACGGATCGTCGCGGTCGGCGTCGGCGGCGCGCCGCAGTCGATCCGCCTCGGCGGCGGCGGACCAGGCTTCGTGCTCCGCCTGCTCCAGTCGCAGCCAGGCCGCGCGGTCGGCGGCCATGCGGGCGTTCCATCCCGCCTGGTCGGCGCGCAATCGGGACCACGGGTCGCCGGGGCGGGCGTCGGCCAGTTCACGCAGCCAGGCGGCTCGGTCGGCGGCCATGTCCGCTTCCCAGTCGGCCTGTTCGACCCGCATCCGGAAATACCAGTCCGATCGCGGGCCGGGCTCGTCGCCGGGCACATCCGCCGAAGGTGGTGCGGCGGGCGGCTTCTCACCGCCGCCGTCACCGGAACCGGGCTGCGCGGTGCCGCTCCCGCCCGGGTCGTCCGCGTCGGCCCGACGCCCTCCCGTACTTCGTTCCGGCTCCGCGGTTCCCGGGCCGGTCACGTCAGCGCGCAGGTCGATCGGCACGATCCTGATGGCGCCGTCCGTGCCCACCCGCAACTCCCGCGGCCGGGCGCCTCGCTCGAGCGCTTGCGCCACCTCCGGATACCGGGCGGCGACATCGGCCAGCGCGCGGACGGCATCCGTGCCACCGAGATTCACCACGAGCACCATCGGCGGCTCGCCCGCGAGGATGCCGACGCGATCGGTGACCGGGCGGGCATCGGCGCGCAGCAGCGCGTCGCGTTCCAGAGCGGTCGCCATCGCCCGGTCCAGCCGCTCGACGCGTTCCTCGGCCTCGGCCAGCCGTCGCGGATCGCCCGCCGCGCGGGCGGCGTCGCGTTCACGCACCGCGGCCCGGTTCTCCCCGGCCAGCCGGTCCAGCACCGCCTGCCGCCGGTCGGCCTCGGCGCGGCGGGCTTCGTCCGGGTCGGGCGGACGAGGCGGGCCGAACTGGGGTGGGTTGTGCTCGCCTGTCTCGATCGCCCGCGCACCGTCGGCCGCGCCGTCGCGTGAACCGAACGACAGCCGGTCGGCGATGCGCCGCAACCGTCCCCGGGGTTCACGCCGGACCAGATCGGCACCACCGTCCTCCAGCATGCGGGCGATGCGTTTGACCAGCTTCTTCTCGCTGGTATCCGACATGCCCTGGAACAGCATGGCGAGGGCGTCATCGAGGCCGCCGTCACCGGTCGGGGCGGGCACCCGCCACCCGCCGTTGCCATCGGCCTCCAACACGATGCCGAACGAGTAATCGGCGATCTCGAACGAGCCCATGGTGGTTCGCGGCCAGGAGACCTGGGGTCCGCTGTGATCCGGCAGCGGCACCTGCCTGGTGGCCAGCCGGTGGGCCACCACCGCCGGATGGGGTTCGGCGACGTCCGGCTCCGTACGGAAGTGCGTCAGCGCGTCGTACCGGAGCGTGCCCTTGTTCTGGCGCCCCTCGTAGGCCTCGTGCGCGTCGGCCTCCCGCTGGTCCTGCTTGGTGTGGAACATCTCCGGACCGAGCTGGCGCAGCCATGCCCCGAAGCCGAGAGAGGTGCGGCCGGCCAGGCGATAGCGCAGATAGTGCGCCAGGAACTGTTTCATCGTGTCGTAGCGGTCCGGTTCCCGATACGGTCCCTCCGCTATCCCGCGATGCACCCATCGGGTGCTGCCATCCGGCTCGTCCGGCGAGACCGCCAGATACTCGAGACGATGCGTGCCGCTCCAGAGCACGTCGGTGTAGGCCGAATTCCGGACGGCCAACTCGCGCAGCGCGTCCATGTGCCCGCCGTGCTGGGCCACGATGACGAGACGGCGCTCGCCGCGCGCACCGGTGAACAGCGCGATGCGTTCGGTCAGGCGGACCCCCGTGGGGTCCCGGTCGAGCAGGGCGTTGACCGCGCGCCGCGCGGCCGCCAGGTCGTCGAACTCCGCGGGCGCGGTGCGGGCGGGCGCCGCCGAGTCCTCCGCCATCGGCCACGGCTGGTACCGGCCCTGGTTGTCCGCGGCGGACCGGGCGACCTCCATCGTGATCTCGGCCTCGGGAAGGCCGACCCTGTCCACGTACTTGCGCAACGCGGCCAGCCCGGCGTCCATCGCGCGGCGCTCGGGCGGCACACCGTCGTCGGCACGCGACGCCTTCCGGTATGCCCGGTCGTAGGCCTGGGTGTAGGCGGTCTCGGCCGGTCCCACGGGAACGAAACGTCCCGATTGCCGCAACATGCGCAGCGTTTCGATCTCGACAGCGAAGTCACCGGTACGCATCCGCCGCAGCTCGGGCGAGTCCGCTTTGTGCGCGTTGGGAACGTGGTCGAGGTCGGCGGCGGTGAATCCGTTGGCGCGGTCCCATTCCGCCGCGTAGTAGGTGGCGTAGTCGACGCCGTCGATCAGCGGACCTTGCTCGACCAGCGCCGCGCGCACGTCCCGCACCGCGACCCGGAAAGCCGCGGCGTCGAGCATCGACGGTCGGATCGAGGAGTTGCCCCGATACGCGCGCGCCGCGATCTTGCGCGCCTTCTCGCGAGCCTCGTGGAAAACCTGTCGCAGCCGGTCGTCGTGCTCGACGGTGCGTGGCTCGTCGGCGGTGCGCTCCTCCTCGCTGCGGTACTTCGCGCGTTCCTCGCGCACCCGGGTGAACTCGAAGGCCCTGGCGTGCGCCTCGGCCTGCCGGTCGAGCATCGCGCTGACGTACTCGTCGCGCGACAGCGCCAGTCGTTCCAGCGGGCCGTCACCCGCCCGCGTCTGCTCGGCCATCGCGGCGGCGTGGACGATCGCCTCGGCGAACTCGAGCGTCGAGGAATCCAGGTGCAGCACAATCCTGTCGGCGGAGGCAACGTATCCGGTGTCGGAGCGCAGCGCCTGCCTGCCGTCGCGGGCGGGCGGCAAGTCGTCGAACGTGAAACGGACCTCGACGCCGAGCCGGTCGATGACGCTCATCGCCCACCGGCCGACGGAATTGCCGTCGCCGCGCACCCGATCGCCGCGCAGATTCATGTACACGCGCAGGTTGTCGCCGTCGAGCTCGCGCATCAGGCGGTCGAACCGGTCGGTCACCTGATCGGCCGGTGCCGGCTCCTCGACCGGGTCGGGTTCCGGCGCCCGCCGCGCCTCGGGCGGCTCCGGACTCCGCTCGCGCATCCAGTGGCCGTCGTCGTCGTGCCAGACGGAGTACGGGTCGGTCTGCTCGTGCCGCAAGCGCACCGCGCCGGAATCGTCCACATCGACCCAGACCCGGTCGGCGACGACGTCCTCGATCGCCAAGGTGTGCCGCAGCGACGTGCCGGGGGCCTCGTCGCCGGTCACCCGCGTGTATCGGTCTCCGGTCTCCGCGACGAACACTTTCGGCGGTGTTCCCGGCAGCCACGCCACCCGGTCGGTAAGCCAGCTGCCGCCTGCTTCGCGAACCTGCCTGTCCATCAAGTCGTGTCCGACGCGCGCCGCGAGCTCGAGGGCGACCTGCTCGCGCGCCGCGACCGCACGTCGGCGATCGGCGGCGAGTTCGCTCAGTATCCGCACCTGGGTGTCGAACACCGACCGCCGCTGCGCACCGAGTTCGCCGCGCACGCGCGCGAGGTCGCGCAGGTGCGTGAGCACCGCACGCCGATCCGGCGCGAGCGCTCGGCGGTCGACCACGTTGTTCTCGGGGTCGAATCCGTCGAGCCTGCCGACGAGTTGGTCCCACGCCGCGTCGATGCGGCCGATCTCCCTGGTGTGGGCCGCATGCCTGCGCACGAGTTCCTGCGTGTCGCGCGCGGCCTCCGCGGTCGTCGGCCGGTACTCGTCGCTCGCGCGATCGTGCTGCTGGGCGGCGTCCCAATCGCGGCCGTGCCCGCTGCGCGCGCCCGCGCTCTGCTCGGCCGCCCACGGCGCGTCGAACAGATCACCGCCCAGCAGCGCCTCGACGCCCGCCGCTCGTCCCAGCTCCCGCAGCCGCTCGGCATCCGGCGCCGGATCGTCCGCCGCCGCACTCGACACCGCCGCGTCGTAGGCGTCGAGGTACTGCTGACGCACCGCACGCTGATAGTTGACCTCGACCGGGGCCAGTGCGGTCGGCCTGCCCGGATAACCGGCGTCCTCGAGCTCACGCAGGAATTCCGCTTGCCTGCCGGTCGCTTCGGCGTCGGCTCGCAATTGCGCCGCGACGTAGTCCTCACGCGTGGTGCCCCTGATCCGGGCGGGCGTGACCTCCACCCGTCCGGCGCGGATCGCCTCGGTCAGCGCGGCCAGCCGCACGAGCTCGCTCGCCAGCTCGACCTGCCCGCGGTCATGGGTGTCGATCAGGATGTCCATGGTGCGGCGGTCGAAGGCGTCGGCCGCCCCGATCTCGTCGCCGAGGTCGGCGAACCGCACCCGGGCGCCTTCCGCGCGCAGGATCTGCGCCGCCTCGCGGCCGACGGTGGACTGCTCGAGCAACTCCCACACCTGTGTCGTGGCGACATCATCGGGTCCAGTTGCCACAGGTCCGCGTCACGGACATCGCTGTCCGTGCGCGCCGGGTCCGCCGCGTCGTCCGTCGGCGGCTCCTGCCCGTTCTCCTCGTCGGTCCGCTCGGGTGTTCCGGCGTCGTCGGCGGTCGAGCGCTCGTCCGGCGCCGCGAATTCCGGCTCGGTGAAACGCATTGCCGGCGCGCTGTTCTCGGCGGGATCGCCCGCTTCGACACGCACCTCGGTGAAGCCGTACTCGACGGCCAGCGCACCGAGGACGGTGCCGAGAGCGGCTTCCTCGGGCGTGCGGTAGAGGTCCGGTCCCTCGGCGCCGGGATCGGCCGCCCGGTGCCACTCGCCCCTGATCTCGGTCACCAGGTGGCCGAGTTCGTTCATCGCGTCGCGGAACATGGTGGCCCGCTCGGCAGGCTCCGTCGCCGGGTTGAGGCGTAGGCGCAGCACACCATCGCGGTCGACGGTGGCGTAGATGCCGTGCTCGTCGCCACCCTGCCAGTAGTAGATCTTGCTGAACTCGCGGACCACGGTGTGGTCGTCGCCGCCCGGAGGCGTGGCGAGGTCCGGCGGCGCGGACGACGGCGGCGCCGGGGCGACGTCACGGGCGTGCTCGCGCACCAGCGCCAGCCGCTCCATGACCAGGTCGTGCCAAGCGGCGCGGCCGTAGCGCTCGAAATCCGGTCGCAGCGCGGCGACCCGCTCGGTGAGAACGTCCACGGCCTCGCGGGTGAGCCCGTTGTCGCGGTAACGCACGTTTCCGTCGTCGTCGCGGCCGAGGAAGCCCTCGGCGAACGGGCTCACCGCATCCCGCGCCTCGGCACTGTTCTCGAAGGCACGGCTGTGGTCGATCCCGGCGAGTTCGCGGTCCGGCCCGGCGAGCCAGCCGAGACGATCCCGATCCGGGAGGCGGACGAGCGTGTCCAGCAGACCGAGGGCGCGGCCCGGAATCGAATCGGCGTAACCGAGTTCGTGCGGATCGGTGAAGGCGCGATGCCGGTCGCCAGCCGGTTCACCGGGCATCACCTGCTGGTAGACGACGGTGGGAGCGTGCAGAACGGCCTCGGGCACCGGGGCGTCCACGGCGCGGCCGAGCACCCCGGCCAGCACCTCGGCGACCGCGTGCCGCGGGTTCACGACGGTCTTGCGGATCAGCTCGGTGCCGTTGCCGAACCGGACCAATTCGACGCGCCGGGCGCTGTGCGCCGAATCGCCCTCGCGCAGCACGATCCCCTCGACCTCACCGGACGCCAGCGCCTCGGCCACCACTTGGTCCAGCGAACGGGCGCCGTCGGCGGCATCCCACGCGGCGCGGTAGAAATCGGCGTAGGTCTGATCCGGGCCGGCGGGCTGGGCGTCCAGCAACGGGCGCAGCGCCTCGAACGCGGCCTCGTTCGCCCGATCCTCGAGACGGTCGGGCCAGGCGTTCGGTTCGGCCGCTCGGGCGGCCGCGTAGGCGGTGTCGTAGGCCTCGGTGTACACCCGCTCCAGCGCGGTGTCCGGGATGTCGTGTCCTGCCGCGCGCAACTCGCGGGTCGCGGCGAATTCCACGATGCGCGCGGCGGTCTCGAGGTCGAGCATCGTGCCGACGTACTCGCGACGCGACGACCGGGTCCGCGTCAGGGCGGCGTTGGGCATGTCGGGCGCGTGCGCGAAGTCGGCGTACGCGCCGCCGCGCACCAGCGCGAGCATCTGCTGGATGTCGGACAGACCGGGATCGAGGATCAGTCGCCGCTGCGCCGGATAGTAGCGATCCGGCGCACCCGATTCGTACTCGATGCGCACCTTGTGCTCGCTCAAGGCTTGGTCGATCTGCCTGCCGAGCTCGGTCCGGGCCAGCTCCGCGCGCAGGCGAGCGGTCCGCTCGGCCGCCGCGGTCCCGGCCAGATCGCGCGGCGTCACCGGGCCGATCGATTCCCCCGGCGCGGTCGGTTCGGGCTCGCCGGCTGCTCGGACCAGCACGCGCCCGAAGTCATCGATCTCCACCTCGAGGAAGCGGCGGTCGACGCCGTCGCGGCCGAGCAGCGCTGCCGCGAACGGGTCACGCTCGGCGTCCCGCATCACCCGCTGCTGGTCACCGGCTTCCGCCGCGATCACCAACCGGTCCGGCTCGCCCGGGACGTAGGCCACGTGATCGGTGAGCACCCGCGCACCCTGCTCGCCTCGGACGGCCGCGCCGAGCACGCCACGCGCGGCCAGCGCGGCGAGACTGCGCCGCTGTCCCTCGAGCCCGGCGGAGGCTTCGTCGCGCAGATCCACCGCGTCGGCGAGCACGCGCAGATCGTGTTGCCTGCGCCGCAGCTCGGCACTCCGGTCCGCATCCGTGGTCGCCTCCAGCGCGGACTCGGTTTCCCGCAAAGCCTGCTCGATCCGCGCGCGCGAGACGTCCCGGACGCCGTCGCCGAAGACCGCTTCGGCCCGGCGGGCGAACGCCTCGGCGGCCTCCCGAGCCCGCAGCGCGGCGTCCTGACGGTGCAGCGCGCCTTGCCACAGTTCGTCCGCGGTCACCGGAGAGAAGCAATGGTGCCTGCCCGCCTCGGCCGCACCGTCGCGGCGGGCATGGGCCTCATCCCAGATGGTTCCGTAGTAGTCGGCGTAGTCGCGGCCGTTGTTCCATTCGGTGCGGGCGAGCGGCTCGCGCAGCGCCGCGACGCCGCGATCGTGCGCCTCGGCGCGCCTGCTCTCGTTGTCCCACCGCCGGTCGCCCAGCTCTTCGTCGAACGCTTCCCGATAGTGCGGTTCCAGCGGATGCTCTGCGATCTCGTAGCCGAGCGAGCGCAACTCCGCCGCCAAGCGGAAGTGCCGTCCGGTGGCGGCGGCTTCTTCGTCGACCATCGCGTCGACGAATTCCTGACGCGACATCGCGCGAATGCGCTCGGGCGTGTTCGGCGTCGTGCGCTGGAGATGACGTTGCGCGTGCAGCGATTCGTGCGCGAGGGTCAGCGCCTGCTGCACGTGTGAGTTGCCCGAGGTGAAAGCCAGCGCCGCCAGCTCCCGGCGGCGGAACTCACCGGTCCGCCCGTCCGGCGCGGTCTCCTCGAAACGGGTGCGGATGGGACCGTTGTCCAGGCTCGCCAGCACCTGTCTGCCGAACTCGGTCTGCCGCAACAGGTCACGGACCTGGTCGGCGGGGGTGTCGAGCAGCAGGCGGTCGCCGGTGGGCGCGGCGATGTCACGACCGGCCCCGACCGGGTTCCGCGCGTGGTGCGACAGCAGGTCGTGCAGCGCGCTAACGGGTTTGCTCGCCGGGCCGAGATCATCGAATTCGCCGCGCATGACGACCTCGGCGAAAGCTTCGGCCACTGCCTCGTGATCGTCCAGCAAGCCCTCGTCGTCGAGGCTGTATCCGCTGAGTTCCCGCAGCCATTCGCCGAAATCGGCGTCCGGGTCCTCGGCGGCCAGGTCGAGCAGGAGACGTTCCGCCCGCATCCGGGCGGCGAGACCACCCGCGTGATCGAGCGCGTGACCGTATTCGTGCACGGCGACGGCGTAGACCGGCCGCCGCAGCATCATCGGTTTGATCTGGCCGTTGTTTACGGCGTTGTGCACTGCCGCGCGGAAGCTACGCGCGTTCGTCGCGTGCTCGTAGCTGAAGACGATCGCCCTGGTGAAGACTTTCCTGGTGACCTCGTCGATCTGACCGTCGGCCCACCCGAGTTCCCCCTTCTTCAGGTCGCCGATGCCCACACCGCGCAGGTCGACGTGGGGGTATCGCTCGATCATGTCGGCCATGGCTCTGGCGTATTCCCGCACCACCTCCGCGTTGAGGCCGGGCAGGTCGAAACCGAACACCTCGAACTCGGGATTGGCCATGGCGGTGCGCAGCCGGTCTCGCAGGAGCTCCCCGACCTCGTGCGGACTCAGCCGTGACCACTCGTCGGTCTCGGGGGCACCGAGCACCTGGGCGTCCGGCAGGTCCGGGGCAAGGTCCTCGGGTGGGCTTGCGGCGCGCGAGGGGTCGTCCGCCATCCGATCCCGGTCGAGCCGCGGGGTGTCCCCGTCCTCGTCGGACCGGTTGTCGCCGGGAGGTCGATCACCGTCCGAGGCGTACGGCCTGCCCGCGGTGAGCCGATCAATGAAGCGACCGAACCTGCCGCGTGGCTGACCGCGTTCGGCCAGGTCCGCCGTACCGTCGGCGAGCAGTTCGATGATCCGCGCGACCAGCTTGTTCCGGTCGGGAGCCGCCAAGCCCTGGAGATGCGCGGCGAGAACGTCGGAGTCCGAGGCGGTGGACACCGGTGCGGGCACGCGCCAACCGCCGTTGCCGTCGGGTTCCAGATGAATGCTCAGATGCGTCGGCCCGACCTGGAAGACCTCCAGCTGGTGATGCGCCGGACGACGGATGCCGGTGTCACCGGGCAGCGGAATCCGGCGGGTGTACAACCGGTGCGCGACCTCCGCGGGGTGCGGCGGCGTCAGCGGCGGGTCGGCGTCGGCGGCCGTGCGGTATCCCACCTGGTGGAAACCGTCGACCAACCTGCCCGCGACATGCCACCCCTGGCGGCGGGTCCCACGGGCGCGTTTGGCGTCCTCGGAGGTGTAGAAGGCGTTGGGGCCGAGCTGTTTCAGCCATTCGTCGAACCCGATCCGGATCAGGCCATCGCCCCGGTAGCGCAGATAGTGCGCCAGCATCTGCGTGCGCGCTTCGTCCTTGCTCGGGTGGCGATACGGCCCCTCGGCTTCCCTGGCCGAGATGTGGTGCATGGTCGGCAGGCCGCCTGCCCCGCGCACCGCGTTGCGGTAGTCAAGGGTGTGCGACCGGTCCCAGAGCACGTCGGCGAGTTCCGGATGGCTGGCGGCCAGTTCCCGCAGGGCGTCGAGGTGTCCACCCGGCTCTGCGACGACGACCAGCCGCGGCCGCATCCTCGGCTCCGAGTGCGCCGGATACCGCGCGACGCGATCGCTGAGCCGCTCGGGATGCGGCTCACTGTCGAATTCCTGGTCGAGGACGCGCCGCGCGAGGTCGTCGTCGCCGGGGCGCCCGGTCGCGTGATCCGGTGCGCCGTCGATCGAACCGCCGGGATCCCGGGCGATTTCGTCCTCGGTCGCCTTCGGGAAGCCCCACCGCGACTCGTCGTGGTTGCCCGCGGCACGGACCACGTCGAGGGCGATTTCGGCGTTGTCCAAGCCGACCCGGTCGAGATAGCGGCGTATCGCCTCGCGGCCCGCCCGGTAGGCGACCTCCTCCGGTGGCGGGGTCGCCGGATTGCGGCGGTGCGCCTTGTCCGCCTTGGCGTACGCCTTGTCGTATGCCTCGGTGTACGCGCGTTCGGCCGGGCTGACCGGAACGTACTCGCCCAGACCCCGCAGCATGCGCAAGGATTCGACCTCGAGCGCGATATGCGTGGCGCGCTCGGCGACGCGGGCGCGGGTGTTCTCGCGGCCCGCCGGTGCGTCGGCGGTGCCCCGTTCGGTGGGCGCGATGCCGTGCGCCCGGTCCCACGCCGCCCCGAAATGGTCGCCGTAGCTGTGCCAGTCGACCATCGGGCCCAGGCTGTTCAAGTGCTCGCGCACGGCGCGCACGCCCGCGCGGAAGGCGGCTCGGTGATAGAGCGGGTAGGACCGGACGACGCCGGACTTCCAGTACGTCTTCTGCGCGTACTTCAGCGCGTCGTCGTAGGCCTTGGCGTAGGCGCGTTCCAGGTCGTCGACGCCGATCCGGTTCAGGTCGATCTTGCCGGTGAAATCGGCATTGCCCGCGTACATCAGGGCGTACGCCTCGGCCATCCGATCCAGCATCAGGTCGACGTACTCGTCGCGCGACAGGGTCAGCCGCGCGAGCGGCTCGGCAGCGGCCTCGGCGACCTGCTCGGCCAGCCGCGCCGCGCGCAGCAGCTCCGCGGCATGCCGCTCGGCTCCGGCGTCGGATTCCAGCACGACCGTATTGGTGACCGGGTCGTAGCCCGCGGACGGGCGCAGGCCCCACCGGCCGCTGTCCAGTCGGACGACGCTCGCCTCGGAATCGGTGGTGAACCGGATGTCCACACCGAGCCGCTCCAGCATGGCGGCCGCCCATTTGCCCTGGTCACTGGCGTTGAGTGCGCGCAACGCCGTGTCGCGCATCGTCGCGGCGTGGTCGGTGATCGTTCGCGGGTGCGTGCTCTCGCCCGCCCGGTAGCGGGGCGGGCCGGGCCGCACGGGTGCCGCGGCAGCGTCGGCGGGGTCCCGCAGTACATGCAGGACACCCGATTCGTCACCGTGTACCCGGACGGTGGTGGGTGGCGCGTCACCGACGCGGGCGGCGCGATCCGCCAGGTCCCGCCGCACCACGTCGGTGATCTCGCCGACGAGCCTGGCCTGCTCCGCGCTCGCCCGCGCGTGCTGCGCGGTCAGTTCCGCGAGTAGCAGCACATAGCTGGTGCCGTTCCAGATCTGAATGTGCTCGGACCGCTCCCGCAGCGCGTCGAGGATCTCCTGGCGGGTGGAGGGGAGCTCGTCGTCGGAGAGGTTGAAACCGTTCTTCAAGCGCCGGAACGCGCGGTCCCAATCGGCTTCGATGCGCGTCACTTCGCGCCCGGCCGCTGTCTCGGCCCGCTGGAGCCGCTCCAGTTCGCGGGCCACCGCGCGGGTGGAGGGTACGAACTCCGCCATTCCCTCCGGTGAGCGCTGACGGTGCGCGGCGTCCCACTCCTCGCCCGCTTCCCGCCTGCCGCTCAATCCGTCGCGTGGATCCTCCCGCGCATCGAACCGGGGGTCGGCCAGCAGTTCGTCGACCCCCGCCGCACGCGACCGTTCGATATCCGAGCCCGTGTCCGGCCCCGCCGCGCCGCGCACCTGGCGCAACTGCGTATCGGTCCTGGCCAGCACGTCTTCCAGATCGATGACCCGCAGCGCCGCCCGCTCCAGCTCCGACAGCCGGTCCTGCCAGGCGCGCGCCTGGTCGACGCGCATCGTCCGGCCGTGCAACTGCTCGAGCGTTCCGGCCAGCGCGGCCCGGGTGTTCAGGTCCGCCTCGCGGGCCAGGCCGCCCGCCGCTTCCGCACGCGCCGCACGGGCGGCGGCGGCCTCCGTGGCCAGCGCGTCTCGCCGGGCGGTCAACCGAGCCGCTTCCGCGTCCCGGATCGCCTGGCGCGCCGGGTCCGGTGTTTCCGGTCGTTCGCCGCCTCTGGCCGCAGCGTCGAAAGCGTGCAGATAGGCCGATTCCAGCGCGCGGCGCTGCGCGGCGTCGACCGGATCGCCGACCGGTCCGCCGTACGGGTCGTAACCGGCCTCGCGCATCTCGCGGTGGAATTCGGCTTGGCGGCCGAGCGCCTCGGCCTCCGCGCGCACGCGCGCGGCGACATGGTCGGCCCGGTCCAGCGCGCGGATACGGGCCGGGGTCACCTCGAGCGCGCCCTCGGCGACCGCCCTGGCCAGCTCGGCGGCCCGCACGAGCGCCGCCGCCTGCGCGAGCTGATCACGCCCACGGGTGCCGATGAACACGTCCATCGTCCGCCCGTCGAACACGTCCGGCCGCCCGGGACCGTCGCCGGCCTCCTCGAACCGGATGTTCGCGCCGAGGTCACGCAGCAGTGTGAGGGCCTGCCTGCCGATCTCGCTGCGCGCCAATACTTCGCGCACTTCGGCGGCGGCGAGATCGACCGGCCGATGCTGCCAGCCGGGCGGTCGCCCCTCGTCCGGGCGGACGAGATCGTACGAGCCGTTCCGATCGCCGGGCGCTACCGGCTCATCGGCACCGACATCGACTGGCGCGTCGGTCTCGAGCCGTGGCTCGTCTCCGATTCTGGGTTGCTCGTCCGGTAGCCGAACCGCCCGCCGCTCATTGGAATCCGGAGCTTCGGCGGCATCCCGTTCCTCCGCGCCCGACACGTTGCGAGAAAGATGGTGCCGGAAACGGAGCCCGTCGATGAAGCGGCCGAACCACCCGCGTCGCTCGCCGCGGACGACTGCCTCGCGCAGCAGGTGATAGGCCACCCGCGCGGGTTCGCTGACCCGGCCGAGGCCACGCGATTCCACTTCGGCGAACGCCTCGGCCAGCGCCTCCGCCGGATCGAGCAGACCGGACTTGTCGAAGCTGTACCCGCTGAGATTGTCCTTCAGCCACTGTAGGTAACCCTCGGTGGTCGGTTCGCCGAGTCGCTTGGACAGGTAGTGGTCAAGCAACGCGTCGTCGAGCTTGCGCCGCGCGTAACCGCTGCTGGTCGCGTCGAGAACGTGGCCGAACTCGTGTACCGCGATCGCGTGGACCGGCCTGCGCGCGGCGTTCGGCTGCAACCAGCCGGATGCCACGCCCTTGTCGACGTCTTTCCTGAATTCCGTCGCGCTCGCGGCATAGTGCGCGTTGATCAGCAGTTCGTCCGCGTACACCTTGCGGTTGCCGCGGTCGATCCCCAGGCCGGTCTCCGCGAAGACGCCGCGCGGCAGGTCGCCGACGACGATCCGGCGCAGGTCGGCCCGCGGGAACCGCTCGAACATCTCGACCATCGTCCGGGCGTATTCGCGCAGCACCTCGGCATTGAGTTCGGGCCGGTCGAAACCCGAGACCTCGAACTCGGGATTGCCCGTGATCCGCCGCAGCGTGTCGCGCAGCTTCTCCCCGACCTGCGCCGGGCCGAGCTGGGACCACTCGTCGTCGAACGGCGCGCCCAGCAGTTTCGCGTCGCCCTCGACCGCCTCGATCAACCGGTCGTAGAGCATCCGCACCGGCTCGGTGACATTGTCGCGGCCGACGGCCACCACCTGCACCAACGCTTCGGCCAGCGCCTCCGACGAGTCGAGTCCCTCGGTCAGCAGGCTGTAGCCGCTGAGGTTGTCGCGCAACCAGTCCAGGAAACCGGCCATCGTCCGGTTGTCCGGGTGCTTCGCCATGTAGTGGTGGAGCAGCTGGTCCTCTGCTCCGCGCTTCGCGGCGTTGTCACCCGCGTCTTCCAGCGCGTGCCCGAACTCGTGGACGGCGATCGAATAGGCGGGCCTGCGCAGGACGGCTTCGGCGTACAGTCCGTCGTCGACCCGGTCGGACATCGTCTGGCGCAGGTTCCGCGCACTGGCGACACGTTCCGCGCTCACCGTGATCGACTTGGTGTACGCGTTCCCGTTCTCGTACCCCGAGCGCGCCTCCGCGATGACCCTGTCCTCCAGGTCGCCGATACCGATGCGGCGTATGTCCACCTGAGGGGAACGGGCATGCATGTCGATCATCGCCCGGGCGATCTCCCGCACCACCTCCGGGTTGAGACCATCGCGGTCGAAGCCGAACACCTCGAAGTCGGGGTTGCCGGTCATCTGCCGCAGGTCGTCCCGCAGCTTCGCTCCGACCTGCGCGGGGGTCAGTCGCGACCACGCGTCATCGGTCGGCGCGCCGAGCAATTCGGCGTCGGAGGCGTTCTCCGTAACCGCGTCGTCCGGCGTGCGCTGCGACGCTTCGCCTTCGGCGACCGGCGGATTCTCGTCCCCCAGACGGCGTGCCCGATCCGGTCCCGGCTCGTCCGCCGCCCCCGACGGCGTCGACGGCGGATCGGACGGCGGTCCGCCCGGACGCACCCCACCCGCGGCTTCGGGACCGTCCTCCCCGGACTCGTCGCCGCGTTCCTCTTCGGCTGGGCGCTGCTGGTTCCGCGCGGCCTCGGCGGCTTCCCATTCCGCGTCCATCCGGCGCATCCGCTCGACCGTCGCCTCGAGGTCGGTGAGCATCGCCTCCAGCACCGCGTCCCGCGCTACCGGCTCGTCACCCGACTCCGGCTGCGTATCCGCTTCTTCCGACGCGTCCGCCGCACGTGCCTCCGAGGCTTCCCCCTCCGCGTCCATCCGGCGCATCCGGGCGACTGTCGCCTCCAGATCGGCGAGCATGCCTTCCAGCACCGGATCACGCACCGGCTCGGCATCCGAGTCATTCTGCGACGGTGAGCTTTCCTGTGACTCGGGACCGTCGGCGAGGTGAGCGGGCAACGGCGGGGTGTACGGGATGCGGGCGCGCCAGTCGGACAGCGGCGGGCGACGATCGTCCCAGTGCGGCCCCTCGAGCCGGGACACCGCATCGTAGATCTGGTGCCAAGTGACGTTGTAGTCGCTCTCCTCACGGAATCGCCGCGCCAGCTCCGACCACGCCCACGCGTCGGCGATGAGCCGGAAATCCTCGGGCAGGGGTTCGCCGTCGGCGAGCCTGCTCCACGCCTCGGCGATGTGGGCCAACCGATCCAGTCGCCGCCGCTCGAGCTGCCCGGTCTCCGGATCGAGCATCAGGAGCTCGTCCTCCATCAGCAGCTTCTTGATCTGCCGCACGTCCTCGGCGGTGAGGTCCGGCGTCCCGGCGCGCATGTGGTCGTGCAGGGCGGCGCGCAGCGCGTCCGCGTCCGCGCCCGCGACCATCAGATCGACGATGGCACTGAGTATCCGCCGCCGCTGCTGCGGGTCGATCGACTCGGCGAACTGTCCGTCCAGCGCGGCATTCGCCGCATCATGGCGCCGTCGAGCTCGGTCAGCTGCGCGTCCAGGTCGCCGCGCGGGTTGATCGCCGCGTGCGGCAGTACGCGGCGGCGCAGCACATCGAGCACCTCTCGCGTGGCCGCTTCGCGCTCGCGCCGATGCTGCTGGCGCACCCGCTCGGAGATCCGCTCGACGTCGTCGGTGTCGGCGAGGAAACGCTCGTACTGCTCGTCCGCCCAGCGCTGGACGCGAGCCCAATCCTCACGTCGCTGCCGCGCCCGTTCGCGCAGATGCTCGGGTGTGCCCCGATCGTCGGTGACGTCGTCCGGTTCGACCGGACGGACCAACGGCTGGTGCTCGTGCTGCGGTGCGCGGAACCACGGGTGGCCTTTGATTCCGGGACGAATGCGGTCCGGGTTGTCCCGATCGGCGAACCAGGTGAACCCCGACAGCCGCGCCGTCTCGATGACGAACCGCATCAGCTGCGAAAACGCGTCCGCGAACGGCAGTTCGTAGGTGGGTATGTTCGGGTTCGCCGGCGTCGCGCCGCCCACGATGTGCGGCAACAGATCCTGATTCACCGGTTCGGGCGGTGGCGGACTGCTCGGATGCCGCAACGTGGGCTCCGGAGGCGGCGGGTCGGCGAACCAGTCGTGCACCGTCGCCTGAATCTGGTCGACTGCCCAGGCGCTGACGCCTTCGGGCAGGTCACGATCGTTGAAGTCGTCGGCGGCCACGTCGCGACGGTTCTGCGCCCAGTCCGGCCGGGATGGATCAACCTGCTGCCACTCCCCGTTCGCGGCGCGCCACATCATCACGTCCAAACCGCGTGGTGGCGTGGCCTGGTTCCGCGCTCCGAAACGCCCACCCAGGTGCCGCAACTGCGGCCCTGACAGCTCGCGGTCGATCGTCCAGTCACCGGTCCGGTCGGAGACCACCCGGCGGTACTCCACGGTGACGTCGGGCCGCAGCATCGCGCGCACCACGGCTTCGGAGGTGTGCAGGGCATGCTGCAGCGCGAGGTCGTGCTCGCTCATACCATTGCGTTCGGCCGGTGATGTCAGCGGTTCCCGCGGACCGTAGACGATGATGCGGGGCGGCTCCCCATCGACCACACCGACCCAGTCGGTCGCCATCCGGCCACCGGCGGCCTCGACGTCCCGGCGCCCGGCCCCCGCGACCTCGGCCATCCGATCCTGGATCCGGCCGATCCGGTTGTGCGCCTCGTTGACCTCGCGGGCCACCTCGTCGAGCATGTCGATCTCGTCGGAGCGGGCCGGATGCTCGGACGCGAGCCGTTGCATCGTCTCCGCCAGCCGATCCGGCTCCAGCGCGGCCTCGTCGAGTGTCCCCTGCTCGTCCACCAGCCCCAGCCGCCGCGCCAGATCGTCCCGCATGCCGCGCCGCGGCTTGATCCGCAACAGTTCGCGGGCGCGCTCACCGGCCAACCGGTGCTGCTCGATGAGGGCATCGGCCAGCAACGGCCTGTTTTCGACGGCGCCGTCGCGCACGAGTTCCCTGAGCCTGCTGTCGAGAACCGCGATGCGCTCGCGCAACTGGATGACGTGCCGGGCTGCCTCCTCCAGCTTGTTCATGTCCCGCAACCGCCGCATGCGATCGGCGGCCGAGCGCTGTTCACTGACCTGCCTGCCCGCCTCCTCACCCAGTGCAGCGATATCGACGGTCCTGCGGGTGGCCGCCTCGTCCAGCCGTCGCATCGTGTCGGCCAGCGCTTCGCGGGTGCCAAGCGCGGTCTCCGGATCGGCGACGTCCATGAGCCTGGTGATCCGGTCGTCGCGCTTGGCCTGCCAGAACTCCATCTCGCGGGTGAGCCGGTGCCGTTCGGCCAGCATCCGGTCGTACTCGCGGTTCGCCCATTCCGTCGCCGCGGCGACATCGACCGGTCGCCGCGCGCCTTCCTCGGGCGCCGGATCGGCGCCGTCCGACCGGTCCGCGCCGTCGCCGTTCTGCTCCGGCGGCGGCCACACTCGCACCTGGTACGGCTCATCGGCCTGCTGCTCGTCGCGATTGTTCGCGCCGTCGTCCGGTTCGTCCGGCGTGCGCGCGGGCGGATCCGCGGGCGGCTTGCCCGACCCGCCGTCAGCGGCGCCGGTCCGCGGCGGCTCCGCCGCATCGTCGCGGCCCAGCGGCGCGACCTTCCGGTCGCCCGGCTCCGGCCCACCGCCGGGATCCTCGGGCGGCGGAGAGTCCTGCGGCGGCCCGTTGGAGGACTTGTTCGCGCCGCCACCCGCGTCCGATTCCGGTCCATCGCCCGGCAGATCGACGTGGTCGGGCTGGAGCGACAAAGGCGCGTCACCGACGTCCGCGGGCTCAGCGGCGAGCTGCGTCAGCACGTCGTGCAGCGCACGTGCCGGTGGGCTGAGGGGCTCGGGGCTGACGGGCTCGGGGCTGAGGGGTTCGGGGCTGACGGGCTCGGGGCTGAGGAGTTCGGGATCGTCGTCGTCGCTACGGAGGACATACTCGGCGAACGCCTCGGACAGCGCCTCTTCCGGCCGCAGGTTCCCCTCCCGGTCGAAGCTGTGGCCGCTGAGCTGGTGCAGCCAGTCCTCGAAACCGAGTTCCGGAGCGCGGGTTTCGTCGTCCACGTAGCGCTCGTAGAGGAATTCCTCGGCCCGGTGGCGCGCGCTCTGCTGACTCGCGTAGTCGAGGGCGTGGCCGTACTCGTGCGCCACGACGGCCCGTACCGGGCGGCGCAGCACTTCCGTGGAGAACCGGCCGTTGTCGACACCGACCTGCATGCGATCGCGGAAGGTCTGCGCGCTGGTCGCGTGGTCATAGCTGAGCACGATCGACTCGGTGAACATGTGGCCGGAGGCGTCCAGCCGAGGCTGCGCCATGCCGATCACCTCCGGCGGCAACCCGCCGATACCGATGCTGCGCAGGTCCACGGTCGGGAACCGCTCGAACAGATCGATCATCGCCCTGGCGTATTCCCGGACCACCTCGGGATCGAGACCGGGCAGGTCGAACCCGAACACTTCGAAGTCCGGCTCGCCCATCGCGTCGCTCAGGTGTTCGCGCAGCCGCTCGCCGACCTGCTCCGGGTTCAGGCTCGACCATTCGTCCTCGCCCGGCACACCGAGCAGGTCGCGAGCGGCTGCGGCCGCACCGTCGTCCTGCGGTGGAACGGGCGAGTCGTCGGTCTCGCGTGCCGGATCGTCGGCGGTCGGCGCCTGGTCCGACGTGCGCACCAGCGCGGGCGAAGTGATCCCACCGATCACCTCGACGCGCACCAGCACCCCGTCGCGCTTCAAGTTGAACTCGCCTGCCTTGACGTCTCCGTCCTTGGAGACGTGCACGAGGTGGTACTCGATCTCCAGCGTGCCGTCGAAATGCGCTCGGAGCAGTTCCTCCCGCGCCCGCAGCAGAGCACGTCCCACGGGGTCTTCCGGATCGACGCCCCGCGCCGCCATCTCCTCGGGCGTCTCGGTCAGAATCCGCCGCAGGTTCTTATCGATCGCGGCCGTGCGGCGCAGATATTCCGGCGAACCCTGTTGCGCTTCGGCGACTTTGGAACCTTGGAGCCGCGAACCGACACCCTTGGCCTCGACCACGACGAGTTTCGGCGGCCTGCCGTCGCCACCAGGCACCAGCACCGCTATGTCGACGGTGTCGGCGCCGTCGATCGCGCCCTCGAACGGGGAGAGCAGCACCGCACCCGGCCGCTTGTTCGGATCGAGCGCGAATGCCCTGCCACCCAGTTCACCGAGTGCCTTCGACGCGTTCACCAGTAGCGGACCCAACCGGTTGAACTCCACGGCGTGGCGTTCCATCTCGAAGAGACGATCCATCTTCGCCAGCTTCTCCGGTTCGGGGAGGCCGGATTCGGAGATCTTGATCAGGAGGCTTTGCACGCGCGTGGCGAGCTTCTCCTCGGCCAAGTCGGTGATCTTCTTGATCCCGAACTCCGCCATATGACGCTTGACCATCTTGTTGGCCTCGTTGCGTTGCTTCTGCAACGTCTCCCGTTCGCTGACCGCCTTCTCGATCTGGCGGGCGATCCGCTCGTCGACCACCGTGTACGGGCTCTCGGGGCCGAGGTCGGCCAGGAACCGGTACGGGCGCTTCGTCAGATGATCGGTGAGGTATTCGTTGTTCACCGCGTTGCGCAACCGGAAGCTGTCGTTGCGGTAGGTGCCCGGACCGTCCTCCTTGTGATGCCACGTGCCGTCCGGATCACGGTAGGAGTCGGGGCGATCCCCGAATTTGTGCAGTAATCCGTCGTCGTCGCGGTACATACCGGCGGGGACATCGTCCTGTCCTCCGCGCTCCAACCGGTCCTCGACGTCGTGGGATTCACCGAGGAAGTCCGGCGACTCGTCGAGTGTCCGGTCGCGTGACGGCTGCGCCGCGTCGTCGTCCCGCGCACCGTCGCGGTCCAGCGGCGCCACCTTCCGATCCCCCGGCTCGGGCCGCGCCTCGTCATCCACATCGCGCCGCTGAATCGCCGGATCGAACGACCGCCCCGCCTCGTCATCCACATCGCGATCGCGGTCGCCCGGGGGAATCCGGGTCGGGTCCGCTGAATTCGCGTCATCGCGAGACCGCGCCGGATCCAGCGCCGGATCCGCGGGCGAACGCGGCGGTATGGGCGCGTCGTCCGCGGGGCGGCCACCGGCGACCTTCCACCACGTGTCGGCGTTCTTGCGGAACTCGCGGGCATGCCATTCCGCCTGCGCGGCCCTGATCCGCAACGACCGTCTCGACACCCCTTCCGGTAGATCCGCGTCATCGATGCGGTCCAGCAGGTTGCGCAGGCGCCGCGCGCGCTCGGCTTCGCCCCGGGCGCGCATGTCGGCCATCTCGGCCCGCATCCGCGCCTGGAACTGCTTCGGTGTCTCGTCGTCGCGCCGACCGGCGATCTCGCCGTCGGGGTTGTAGATCGGACGGTCGTCGGTCCGACGCACTCGCGGGTCGGTTCCGCTGGGCTGCACCGCCTTACCCTGACCGTCGAACAGGATCGCCGACACCGACCGGACATCCGTGGGCAGGTCGGGCGGGAAACCCCTGCGGCTGCCCGCGCCCGGGTCGGACACCTCGATGCGGAATTCGCCGGTGTCCGGATTCATCCGCACCGTCATGGTGTAGGCGTGGGCGCCGACGCCGTGCTCGTCCACCGGGCCGGTGTATTCGTCCACCACGAGGGCGCGCGGCCCACGGCCTTCGGCGACGTCGCGCGGATCCATATCCGCGGCCATCCGCAGCAGTTCGTCGGCGATCGCTTGATGGCGCGGCTGGTCCGGCCCGCCGTCCGGGTAATCCCACAGATGGCCGCCCGCGGCTCGTTGGATGTCGCGCAGGGACATGCCGCGCTCGCCGACGGGACCGTCCGGTGGCCGGATGGTGTCGCTTCCGGTGGCCTGCTGAATCTCCTCGAGCGAGAGCCGGGCACACTCGCCGCGATCGGTCGGATCCCGTGGCGGCGTGTCCGATTCCGGCTCGTCGCGGGAAGTGTCGTCGGAGTCCCGGCGCGCCGGGTCATCGGTGTCGGGCCCCGGGCGGCGCGCAGGCCTGGACTCACCGGTGTCGCCCGCGAGCGGCAGCACGAGCGGTTCGGCGCTGTCACGCCGGCCGTCTTCGGAATCCGGTGCGGGGCGGGATCGCGACGTCTCGCCCTCCGGCCGGTCCGCGCCCGCCTGACGCGTCTGCCCGTCCTGGCGAATCTCCCCGTCCTGACGCGTCTCACCCTCTTGGCGCGTCCCTGTGTCCTGGCGCGTCGCACCGATCTGCCGGGTCTCGCCGGTCTCCCGGCTGGATTCGGCTCGCGGCGCCTCGGAGTCGGTCCGGCCCGCTCGAACAGCCGGTTCGTCGCCGACGAGACGGGAACCGCGATCCGCGACCCCGGCCCGGCTCGCGGGCGCCCTGCGCCCGGCGTCGCTATCGGCCGTGGCGGCCTGGCCACGCGGATCCGCGGACGGCGCGGGCCGCGCGTCGCCGGTCGCGGGTGACGCGGGCGAGGCAGGTGCCGCGCCCGGCGCCACACCGGTGGACGGCGGCGCGCTCGCGGTCGCCGGCCCGGTGGGCGGCGTGGCCGCCGGACCGGTCATCGGGGTGCCCGCGACCGGCGTCGCGCCCGGCAGCGGCGCGTCCGACAGCGATCGTGTCCCCGGAGTCTGCACGCCATCCGCGGTGCCGCGCTGCGTACCCGACGGATCCGCCGACACCGCGCTGTCCTGCCGGCCCGCGGCGATATTCGGTTCCTCGGTCCGGTCGGCGCCCGCTCCGCGGTCTTGCTTGCCTTCGTCGGCGAGGCCGGCACCGGTATCGGAGGTGGACCGCTCCCCGGCGGAAGACTGCTCCCCCGACGTGGACCGCTCGTCCGACGCGGACCTTTCACCTGACGACTGCTCGTCCGCCGACGCCTGCTCACCGGAGGACGCGCGCTCACCGGATGTCTGCGCCGCAGTGGCGGACTCACCGTCGCGCCCGCTCGGTTCACCGTCCTGCCGCGCGGCGGTGGAGTCGGCGCTCGACGTCTGATCCGCGTCGTTCGCGGTGCTCTCGCCGGAGCGCGACGTGTCCGCGTTCGCGGGGCTCGTCGACGTGTTGCCGCCGTTCCCGGCGGCGGGCACTCCGGCGCGCGGAGCGCCCGCACCGTTCGACGCGCCCGTATTGTTCGCCCCACTCGCGGGGTTCTGTGTTCCGACGCCGGGGGCCAGGCCGCTGCCGTCGCCCGCGCCGGGCGTCCCCGTGCCCTCGGGCCGGAAACCCACGCGCGGCCCCACGTCGGCGAAGAGGTTGTCCAGGCGAGTCCCCAGGTCGGGACGGCTCATCGTGGTCGGCATCAGCTTGTTCCACATCTGCGCGGAACCGACCTTGGTCACGCTGGTCATGGCGCCGTTGGAGGCGCCCGCGGTGAACATCCGCCAGTCGACCGGGGTATTCCCCAGGTTCTTCAGCGCCTGGTCCAACCCGTCAGTGGCGACGTCGAAGCCGAACTGCGTCGCGGTCGCGGCCACGAAACCCGCCCCGGCTCCGGCCAATCCCGCGGTGGTGCCGGTTATCGCGCCGTGCAGATACGGGTTGAATTCCGGGCCGAACTTCCGGGTCAGCGCTTTACCGACCCGATCGGCCAGCGGCCCGGCCGCCGCGCCGCCCGCCGCGGAGCTGACGGCGGTGACGATGACCTGTTCGATGTTGATGTTCTGGCGGTGGCCCTGCTCCACCTGATAGGCCTGCACACCCAGTTCCTGCATGGTGCCGAGGATCGTGTCGATCGCGACATGCCTGAGCAGGAAGTTGACGAACCGGTTCGCGACGATCCGCCCGACCCGTTGGATCACCGCTTGCACCAACCGCTGACCGATGATGCGAACCGCGAGCCTGGTGAGCGCGATGGCCGCCGCGTCCACCGCGGGCTTGAACGGACCGGAGAAGAACGAGGCCGCCAGCTCGGCCGCCAGCAACGCCAGCGACGACCAGTACATCAGCTTGCCGTACTCGATCTCGGTGCCGACGTCGTAAGCGCCGTCGCCGATCTCCTTGAAGTAATCGGCCAGCTCCGACAGCGTCTGGTCGTCCTTCGGGTTGCTGCCGCTGAACGTCAGGAGGCTGTCGAAAGCCTTGACCATCTCCTCGTAGCCGTCACCCGACGGATACGCGGTCATCGACGCGCTCTTGGCCGCCTCGATATCGGGGATCACCGAGCGCAATTCGCTCGCGGCGGTGCGCCAGTCCCCGCCGAGGGCCCACATCTGGTCCTCGTTGCCCTCGGGCCACTCCATGCCGACGATCGGCTCGAGGTACTTCAGTGCCGCGGGCAGCTCGATAGGCATGTCCGGCTACCTCGATCGCCCGCCGCGGCTACCGAGTTCACCAGCTCGAATCGGTGACCGATCCACCACGATCGCGATCTACGGTCTCGGTGTCGGCGAAGCGCATGCCGCTGCCGTCGGAGAATTCCCTGCGCTCCCGAGCATTGGGGGGCGCCGTCGGTGCTGGAATCGGTTCCGGCGCGCGCAGATCCGGCATGCCCTCGACCAGATCGGACAGCTTGGGCATTCGCGCGCGATGAGTGTCGAGTGGCTCCATCAGATCCCGGGTCTTACGGGCGACATCGGCGCTGGCCTGCTGTGCGGCATCGGTGATCGCCTTGGCGATCTCGGCATAACTGAGGTCTTCGATATTCGGACCGAACTGGGTATCGATGACCGTGTTGTCGGCGTTCACGACCACCGTCACCCGCTTGCCGCGCACCGTCGCCCGGCCGGTCAGCTCGGCGCGCTCCTGTTGCAGCCGGGCGATGATCCGCATCTGCTGCTGCACGCCGTCGAGGATTTCGGCCAAGTCCGCCTTGGCTTGCTCGTTCGTCATCGCGGGCCCCGGGTCAGCGCACGCCGTCGCGGTTGCCCTGCTCCATGTCGCGCAGCAGGTTGGCGGTCTCCGTCTGCCCATCGCTGAAATTGCCGAAGGTCCCCGCCACGTTGCGCCCGCCCTTGATCAGGTTGTCCCTGGCGGTGGTGTAACCACCCTGGCCGTCCGGCCCGTTCGCGAAGTTGCGGCCGATGGTGTCGTCGCCCCAGCAGTTTCCGCGCGCGGCGATCGACGTGCACAACCTGTCCATGATGCCGGTGATCCGGTCCTGGACATGACCGGTTTTCCGGGCCGCCTTACGGAACAGCTGCTCATCGAATTCGACATTGTCCGCCATCGCGACCACTCCTCCAAACTCGATTCCTTCCCACCCACGGTAACACCGGATGACCAATCCGCAGTGACGCCAACATGAACGGGATCTTCCTGGTTGTTTGCGGGCGGACGCCGGACTCGATCGAGCGAGGTCCGGATCACCGAATCCGTTGCTGCCCCTTGTTTACGGGGCGAGACGGCGGTAGCTCACAGCTCCACCATGAGGGTGACCGGGCCGTCGTTCACCGAGTCGATGTGCATGTGCGCACCGAACCGCCCGGTGGCGACCGTCGCGCCGAGTTCGCGCAACGTGTGCGCGAAGCGGTCGACGAGGGGTTCGGCGATCGCGCCGGGCGCGGCCGCCGACCAGGATGGGCGCCGTCCCTTGGTGGTGTCCGCGTACAACGTGAATTGACTGACCACCAGGATGGGCGCGCGCAGATCCGCGGCCGAACGTTCGCCGTCGAGGATGCGCAGCCGCCACACTTTGTCGGCCAATGCCTTCGCGGTCGCCTCGGTGTCGGAGTGCGTCACCCCGACCAGGGCGAGCAGGCCGTGCGGTACGCCGGCGGCGACGGGATTGATCCGGCCGACGACCTGGCCGTCGACGACGACCCGCGCCGAACTCACACGCTGCAATAGGGCTCGCACAATCCTCGATCATGCCCGCCGGTCCGGCACCGGCCGCCCCGAGGGTGCCCGACCGCCCCACGCCCCTGCCTGCCTGGCCGGATACAGGTGCGCGCGGGCGGCAACCATGACAAACTCGGTGCGCAAAAGGATGCGTTGCGCGGATGCCGCGCGTTGGCGGAGGATCATGCTGGAAACGAGGAGCGCGATGGATCTGGACGCGATGGAGCGTCAGATCGCTGCGGATCGGTATGCGGCGCTCGACCGTACGGTCGAGTCCGAATTGCGCTTGGCCACCTCCCTCGGCGAACTCGCCAAGGGGCTGATCGCCACCAAGACCAACGGCTCGACGCGCGACCGCACGAGGGAGGCGCTGGCCCCCGCCGAAGAAGCGGTGGCGATCCGCCTGCGCCTGCTGTCCCGTGGTCAAGTGCTGACCGCCCGCCTCGCGGGCGAGTTGAACGACGCGCTGCGCTCGTTCGAACAAGCGGCGCGGCACAGCGGACGCAGGGAGCTGGCGACCACGACGATCCGGCGCGCCTGCGACGTCTACCGCCAGGTGGCGCGAGCGCACCCGGAGGTAGCGGGCCCGTGCGCCGACGGTTTGTCCAAGTGCGGGGTGTGGCTGGGCAGGCTGGATCAGGACGCCGCCGTGGCCGCGACCGAGGAGGCGGCTCGCATCCGCGCCGCCCTGGCCGCGGCGAACCCGGAGCTGTCCGGCAAGTACCTGGCCAGCCTCAGCACGCTGCTGCGGACGCTCATGGTCGGCCGGTCCCGCAAGCAGGCGATCGCCATGTACCGGGAGCGGTACGCCGCCCTGACCTCGACCACCATGTCGATCCGGCTGCGCGCGTGCGGCATCCAGGATCTCGATCTCACCCCGAAGTCGCACCGGGCGTTGCTCGAACTGGGCTGCCGCACGCTGGAACAGGCCGGACGCCTCACCCAGCAGCAGATCATGTTCAAGTCCTCCGGCGACCTGTCGACCGTCGAAGAGATCAACTGGAAGCTGGCCCTGGTCGGCCTGCGGCCGCTCGCGCCGGGCGCCGAACAGGACCAGCCGGCGATGCCCGTGCAGATCGGCTCCACCTTCGGCGCGCTGAGCGTGTACTTGCCGGAGCGGGACGCCATCTCCCAGGTACGCGCCGCCATCATCGCGGCCTATGCCGTCGACGACGCCTACCCCCTCGATCGCGAGAGCTACCTCGGTACCCACGAGTCGAACTGGAAGATCCGCGAGCCCGAGCTGAACACCTCCCCCACCCTGGGTGACGACATCGTGCTGATCATCAACCCTACGGCGGCTGGGTGACGGTCATGAGCCTGAACTGGGAGCTCACGCCGGTGGCGAAACATCCGCTGGCGCTGCGCCTGTCCCAGGACTGGCCGGTCGCCTCCATCACGGTCACCGAGAACGTCGCCTACGAGCTGTGCTGGTACGAGCGCGGTGCGGCCACCCAGTACGCGGCGCTGGGCCGCCCGGCCGGGCAGGCTCCGCTCGACAAACCGCTCGCGCCCCTGGACTTCGAGACCCTGGCCCTCTACAACCCCGACCGGGCGACCGAGGCCAAACTCCGCGCGGCCTTCGGCAACACGAAGGCGTTCGCCAACCTCACCTATTTGCCGGACAGTGGCCTGCGCCAGCTCAGTGTCCACACACCGTTGTCCGAGCACGGCGACCGCGTGCTGTTCTTCCGCACCACGCCCTGACCCACGGCCGTGGGCTCCGGCCGCGAGATAGATTTGCGGCAAGGTAGCACGCCTCGTCGCGGCGACGGTGAACAAAATGCCCGATTCTCCGCCGTCGCCTGCGCACAGGTCATATGACCAGGAAATACGTACGCCGACGTGAACGCGAAGCTGCGGATCGACTCGCGCCGGTCACCGCACCCACCGGTAACCGGCAGGCAAACGAATTTCTCGAGAACTAATTGAACGGAATGTTTGATCCTTTCCATGGAGTGCTCTACTGAGACAACGCCCGCACGGTGGACCGGATCACAGCACTGATGCCGCAGCGCCGACCGGGCGGCTTGGAAAAAGTCACACCCAGTCACCCAGAGGGCCCCATGGACCAATTGGCGTTGGCGGACACCCCGACCGCCCGATGCGCCTACTATCGACACACCTGCGACCTGCCCGCCGGAGTCCATCCGGAAATCGGCCGAATCGTCGTCCGCGCCGGATTCGTCGGCGCGATCACGATGCCCGCCGCATTGGGGCAGCAAGTGCGCGAAGATCTCACCCAGCGCCGGATCGGTCTGGGTCCGATCATCTCCCACGTGCGGTCCAAACGGTGGACCTTCCTGACCCGCCCCGATTTACCCGACGATGTCCGGCTGTTCGCCGAGCTGTTCCGTCTCAACGTCTCGATCGTGCCAAGCGGCGGCGAGATCGCCTTGCCGTCGCCTGCCGATGCCCACGCGGGCTACCGGCATTGGATCGTGGCTCCGGAAAACGGGTTTCGCCCCTCGTGTTCGTCCATCGTCGACACCGTGCGGTCCTGCACGGGAACGGTCCGGCGATGACCACCGGGGCCGCCTTGCCCGCGAAACATCAAGTACTGCAAGCCTGTCGAGGAGAACTGCACGAGAGCAATCCGCTGCTGCGCGGTGCGCACCAGCTGACCACGCTGCACGAACGCAGACTCAGCGCCGGGAACGAATCGCTCGATGAGATAGATGCCCTGCGCGCAGGGCTGATTCGTGACATCGACCGCTGGATCACAGTGCAACTGCCACCCGCGCACGGCGCGGCACATGTGCACACCGAGACGGTCGGCGCCGTGATCGACCGTCTGGCCCAGTTCACGGCGAACGCTTACGCGGCGCTGGCCGGCGCCTCGGAATGGGACCTCTGGGACGCCTGGCAACGCTTGGCCGAGCTGGCCGTCGGGTACGACGACCTGGCCGCCGAGGTCTGCGCGGGCGTGCGGAGACTGCCGGGCGCTTCCTAGATCCGGTCGCGGCTCCCCATTCGTCCACTGGGACGTCTGGGGAGCACCGCCGCGCACTGAGCGGCTACTTACGCACAAGAAACACCGAGGCCACGGCCTTCGCGGCACCGCGCCCGAGTCGGCGCGCTCACCCGCGGGCATCGAACTGCGGCGTCGCCCAAACGAATTCGAGTAGCTGTCTACTCACGTCATCCCCCTCTGCCCGGCCATACGCTGACGGCATCGTTCAGGACACGCCGGAACCGAGGGGAGGCCATCTGACAACTTCGCACCGGCACCGCCCCGGGCGTACCGCCTCGGTCGAGCAGAAGACGCGGGTGCAAGGAACGACGACACCGATCCGGCGAAAGCCGGGTATCGTCCGGTGATCCACGGTCGGCGCATGGTGCCGACCGGGTCGGCCCGCGACGAGACCGTCCAGAAAGCCTGGCGTCGGTGCGGCTCGCGTCCTCGCCGCGCAGTGACACCGTAACGGCACCGTCCGATCGGGCCGCACCCGCCGTGCGCTACTCCGGACGCGGCGTGAGGATCCGGGGTCCGTCCTCCGTCACGGCGACCGTGTGCTCCCAATGTGCCGCACGACTGCCGTCCACGGTGACCACGGTCCAGTCGTCGCCGAGCACCTTGGTCTGGGTGGTGCCGAGGGTGAGCATCGGCTCGATCGCGAGCACCGAGCCGACCACGAGTTTCGGTCCCTTGCCCGGTTCCCCCTCGTTGGCCAGGAACGGATCGAGGTGCATCTCACGTCCGATGGCATGCCCACCGTAGCCGTCGACGATGCCGTATGCGCGCCCGTGTTCCTTCTCGGCCGCCCGGGTGCCCTGCTCGATCGCGTGCGAGACGTCGGTCAGCCGGTTACCGGGCAACATCGCCGCGATACCGGCCTCCATCGAGGACTTGGTCGCCTCGCTGAGCAGCCGGTCGGCTTCGATGATCGTGCCGACGCCGAACGTCCAGGCCGAATCGCCGTGCCAGCCGTCGAGAATCGCCCCGCAGTCGATGGAGACCAGGTCGCCCTCGGCGAGGATCTCCTCGGCGGTCGGGATGCCGTGCACCACGCGATCGTTCACCGACGCGCAGATGGACGCGGGAAAGCCGTGGTAGCCCTTGAAGGACGGCACCGCGCCCGCGTCCCGGATCACCTGCTCGGCGACCTCGTCCAACTCCAGGGTGGACACCCCGGGCTTGGCTGCCGCGCGCACGGCCACCAAGGCGCGGCCGACGATCGCGCCGGCCGCCGCCATGGCATCCAATTCGCCTGCCGTCCGAAACGGCACGACCTTCTTCTTGCGGTTGAAGACCATCCGGCCTCAGCGCTCCATCGTGAGCTGGCTCAGTGGCCCAGCGCGCGCAATGCCCGCGCGTTGACGTCGTCGACCTCGCCCACGCCGTCCACCGAGACGACCAGGCCGTCGTAGTGATCCAGCAGCGGCTCGGTCTCCTCGCGGTACACCCGCAGCCGGTTACGGATCACACCTTCGTTGTCGTCGGTGCGGCCGCGAGCGAGCATCCGCTCGACCACGGTGTCCTCCGGCACGACGAAGCGCAGAACCGCGTCGAGCTTGGTGTTCATGTCCTTGAGGATCTTCTCCAGCGCGTTGGCCTGGTCGACCGTGCGCGGGTATCCGTCCAGGACGAAGCCGTTGGCGGCGTCGGGCTCGTTGACCCGCGCCTCGACCATCCGGTTGGTCACGTCGCTGGGCACCAAGTCGCCCGCGTCCATATACTTCTGCGCCTCGCGGCCGAGCGGGGTCTGCTGGCTGATATTCGCGCGGAACAGGTCCCCGGTGGAGATGTGCGGAACGCCCAGCTTCTCCGACAGCAGGACGGCCTGGGTGCCTTTACCGGCGCCCGGCGGACCGAGCAGTACAACTCTCACTTGAGGAACCCTTCGTAATTTCGATTCATCAGCTGGCTCTCGATCTGCTTCACGGTGTCCAAACCGACGCTCACCATGATCAGCACCGCGGTACCGCCGAACGGAAGGTTCTGGACGCCACCGGAAGCACCGATATCGAGGAACACATTCGGCAGCACAGCGACCAGACCGAGATAGATGGAGCCGGGCAGGGTGATGCGGCTCAGGACGTAGTTGAGGTAGTCGGCGGTCGGCTTGCCGGGGCGGTAGCCCGGGATGAAGCCGCCGAACTTCTTCATCTCGTCGGCGCGCTCCTCCGGGTTGAAGGTGATCGCGACGTAGAAGTAGGTGAAGAACACGATCAGACCGAAGTAGATCGCGATGTACACCGGGTTGCTCGGATTCACCAGGTACTTCTGGATGATCTCCTGCCACCAGCTCGGATCCTGGTTGTTCTGCGATCCCGTCAGCTGCGCCACCAGGTTGGGCAGATACAGCAGCGACGAGGCGAAGATGACCGGGATGACACCCGCCTGGTTCACCTTCAGCGGCAGATAGGTCGAGGAGCCGCCGTACATCTTCCGGCCGACCACCCGCTTGGCGTACTGCACGGGGATCCGGCGCTGGGCCTGCTCGACGTAGACGACGACGGCGATGACGGCCAGCGCGGCGACGCACACCAGGGCGAACACCAAGCCGCCCCGGCTGTCGAGGATCGCCTTGCCCTCGGTGGGGATGCGGGCGGCGATACCGGCGAAGATCAGCAGCGACATGCCGTTGCCGATGCCACGCTCGGTGATCTGCTCGCCGAACCACATCACCAGCGCCGCGCCCGCGGTCATCACGAGCACGATGATGATCATGCCGAAGATGCTGGTGTCGGCCAGGATGTCCTCCTGGCAGCCCTGCAACAGCTGGCCGCGGGCCGCCAGCGCGACCAAGCCGGTGGCCTGCAGGATCGCCAGCGCGATCGACAGGTATCTGGTGTACTGCGTCATCTTGGTCTGGCCTGCTTGGCCTTCCTTGCGCAGTTCCTCGAACCGCGGGATGACGACCGTGAGCAGCTGGATGATGATGCTCGCGGTGATGTAGGGCATGATGCCGATCGCGAAGACCGACAGCTGCAGCAGCGCACCACCGGAGAACAGGTTGATCAGCTGGTAGATGCCTGCGGACTCACCGCCGGAGACCAGGTCGATGCACTCCTGGACCGCCTTGTAGTCGACGCCGGGGGACGGCAGCGCGGCACCGACGCGGTACAGCGCGACCAACCCCAGCGTGAAGAGAATCTTCCGCCGTAAGTCCGGAGTCCGGAAGGCCGATACGAAGGCGGAAAGCACTGATCCTCCTGGCGAACGACATGGTCATGACATGGATGTTTCAGCGCTGTCCCTGCTCGACACAGAAGGGACGCCGAAAACCACGACGAGGCTTGGCAGACAACAATTGAACTCTAACAGTGGCACCGGACGAGCCTTCACTCGTCCGGCGCCGCTGCTTGCAGAGTACCGTCAGCCCAGCTCGGTGACGGTGCCACCGGCGGCGGTGATCTTCTCTTTCGCCGAGCCGGTGACCTTGTCCACGGTCACCTGGACCGCGACGCCGATCTCACCATCGCCGAGGACCTTGACCAGCTGGTTCTTGCGAACCGCTCCGGCCGCGACGAGCTCGGCCTTGCCGACCTCGCCGCCCTCGGGGAACAGCTTCGCGATGGCGCCGACATTCACGACCTGGTATTCCGTGCGGAACGGGTTCGTGAAGCCCTTGAGCTTGGGCAGCCGCATGTGCAGCGGCATCTGCCCACCCTCGAAGGCGGCGGGCACGTTCTTACGCGCCTTGGTGCCCTTCGTACCACGGCCCGCGGTCTTGCCCTTGGAGCCCTCACCGCGACCAACGCGGGTCTTCGCGGTCTTGGAACCGGGAGCCGGACGCAGGTGATGCAACTTGATGGTCATGTCAGACCTCCTCAACGGTCACGAGGTGGCGCACGACGTTGATCAGCCCGCGGTTCTGGGCGTTGTCCTCGCGGACCACGGTCTTGCGGATACCGCGCAGACCGAGGGTCCTGAGGCTGTCCCGCTGATTCTTCTTGGCGCCGATCGAGCTCTTGATCTGGGTCACCTTGAGATCTGCCATTACTTGACACCTCCGGCAGCCTGAGCGCGCGCACGCAGCATGCCGGCAGGGGCGACGTCCTCGAGCGGCAGGCCACGGCGAGCCGCGACCTCTTCGGGACGCTGCAACTGCTTGAGGGCAGTGACAGTAGCGTGCACGACGTTGATGGCGTTGTCGCTGCCGAGCGACTTCGCCAGAATGTTGTGGATACCGGCGCATTCCAGCACGGCACGAGCCGCGCCACCGGCGATCACACCGGTACCCGGCGAGGCCGGACGCAGCATGACCACACCGGCGGCCGCCTCACCCTGAACCGGGTGGGTGATGGTGGAGCCGATCATCGGGACACGGAAGAAGTTCTTGCGAGCCTCTTCGACGCCCTTCTGGATGGCCGCGGGAACTTCCTTGGCCTTGCCGTAGCCGACGCCGACCAGACCATTGCCGTCACCGACGATCACGAGGGCGGTGAAGCTGAAGCGCCGACCACCCTTCACGACCTTGGAGACGCGGTTGATCGCGACGACCCGCTCGAGCTGGTTCTTCTCGGCGGCGTTGTCGCGACGGTCGCCGCCACCGCGACGGTCGCCGCCACCGCGACGGTCGCCGCGGCCGCCCTCGGGGGCACTGCCATTCTGTCCGGCGGGTCCGCTTCCGCCGTCACGCCTCTGACGTCCCGGCATCAGACGTTCCTTCCGTTCTTGTTATCGATCATCAGAATTTCAACCCACCTTCGCGAGCGGCATCGGCCAGTGCGGCGATCCGGCCGTGGTAGTCGTGCCCACCACGGTCGAACACGACGGCATCGACACCGGCGGCCTTGGCCCGCTCGGCCAGCAGGGCGCCGACCTTCTTGCTCTTGGCCGACTTGTCGCCGTCCAGCGCGCGCACGTCGGCCTCGATGGTCGAGGCGGCGGCGATGGTCTTGCCGACCGTGTCGTCGAACCAGCTGCGCGTGCAGGTGCCGCGAGGAGCGGTTGACCACCAGGCGCGGACGCTCGGTCGTGCCCGCCACCTTCTTGCGCAGGCGGAAGTGACGGCGCGTCTTCGACAGACGGCGCTGCGTCGACACGTCCTTGCCCAGGGGGATGCGCTTGGCCTTCTGGTTTTCGGTTTGCGCCATGATCACTTACCCGTCTTTCCGACCTTGCGGCGAACGACCTCGCCGGCGTAGCGGATGCCCTTGCCCTTGTACGGGTCGGGCTTGCGCAGGCCGTGGATGACCGCCGAAATCTGGCCAACCTTCTGCTTGTCGATTCCGGACACGGAGAACTTGGTGGGCGACTCCACCGCGAACGTGATGCCCTCGGGCGCCTCGATCGGCACCGGGTGGCTGTAGCCGAGGGCGAACTCGAGGTTCTGGCCCTTCAGCGCGACGCGGTAACCGACGCCGAAGATTTCCATCTTCTTCTCGTAGCCCTGGGTCACGCCGACGATCATGTTCGACACGAGGGTCCGGGTCAGGCCGTGCAGCGCGCGGCTGCGGCGCTCGTCGTCCGGACGGGCGACCTCGAGCTGGCCGTCCTCGCCCTTGGCGACGGTGATCGGCTCGGCGACGGTGAGCGACAGGGTGCCCTTGGGCCCCTTCACCGAGATGTCCTGGCCGTCGATGGTGACGTCCACACCGGCCGGGACGGCGATGGGCTTCTTACCAATACGCGACATTGTTGTGGCCTCCCTTACCAGACGTAAGCGAGGACTTCGCCGCCCACGCCCTGCTTGGCCGCCTGCTTGTCGGTGAGCAAGCCGGAGGACGTGGAGATGATCGCCACGCCGAGGCCGCCGAGCACCTTGGGCAGGTTGGTGGATTTCGCGTACACGCGCAGACCGGGCTTGGAGACACGGCGCACACCGGCGAGGCTGCGCTCACGGCTCGGGCCGTACTTGAGGTCGACGATGAGCGTCTTGCCCACCTGTGCGTCCTCGGTCCGGTAATCGGCGATGTAGCCCTCGCGCTTGAGGATCTCGGCGATGTTCGCCTTGAGCTTCGAGTGCGGAGCCTTCACCTGATCGTGGTACGCCGAGTTGGCGTTGCGCAGACGTGTCAGGAAGTCTGCGATCGGATCAGTCATGGTCATGGTTCGACCTAGACACCTTTCTCGCCGCGGTTCCCATGCAGCGCCGCCGTGCGCGTCGGCACGTCCAGCGGTGGGCCTACGACAATTCGGATGGTCCGGCCGGCACTTGCCGACCGGAGGAGGTTCGATCGCCCGAGCGCACGCATGCGGACATGGAGGTGCCCAGGCAACCGCTCTAGTGTAGGCAAGGGGTTCACCGAGGCAAAATCGGGGTCGGTGAGGTGCCCGCCGCACTGGACTCATGACCAGAGGAAATAGCCGGTGACCGGGCTAACATGGGCCTATGTGGAGCTCAGGCGTCGAGCGACCCGATCTCCCGGAGTCCATGACCTGGGAGGAGCTCGAGCAGCTACCCGAGGAGATCGCCGGACAGATCGAACTGCGCAACGGGCGCGTCGTCTGGCGACAGCGGGGACCCGCCGACTATCAAGCGTTCACATTCGCGCTGACCAGCGCACTCAAGCGCTGCGCACGCGATGGTATGGCCGAGCAGCCACAAAGCTGGTGGCGCGTCGACTTCGAAACCAACGTCTTCTTCGGCAAGACCGGCAAGTCGGACTTCGCCACCCCCGACGTGCTCGTCTACCGCCGCCTCGACACCCCCTACCAGGACATCCGCGCTGACAACGTGCTGCTCGTGGGCCGAATTCATGGTCCGTGGAGCACCGCCACCGATCCTTACGACGAGCAGCGACGCTACGCCGATGCAGGCGTTCCCTGGTACTGGGAGGTGACGCTCGCGCGCGAGAGGAGCACCATCGCGCTGGTCCGCGTATACGCCCTGGAAACCGCCCCTGGCAAGCTCCCACCCGGCCTACACCCGCTATATCCGACCAACTACCTGCTGGTTGGCGAGTGGTCACCGAGCGACTCCGACGCGATCAGCATCGACCTCCCGTTCCCGATCCACATCCCCTGGTCGGAGCTGAAGTTCTGATCACCCCGCCTGGTCGTCGCCCACGCCCATCGAACGAGTCCCAATTACTCAGCGAACATGTTGTCGACGACATAGGAACTGTTGGAGTGGAGTCGCTCTATTCGATCGAGATCGAGCCCGAGGTGCGGCTGTGATGCCTCGTAGTCGATGGAAGTCGAGCGAGTCCGACAGCCTGACCGAGCCCGAGGCCGTCAGCGGAATGCGTCATGGAATCCGACTGGCCATGGAGCTCGCCGCCGTATACAACCGTCGCACGGAGCTCGGACTCACCCAACCCGAACTCGCCGCCCGAGCAGGACTGACGCAGGCGAAGCTCTCCCGGATCGAGGGATCCGACGCCGTCCCACCCTTCCGCTACTGACAAAGCCGGCACGAGCCCTGGACGCTTCGCTGAACATCGCCATCGACGCCGACGACGCGCGCGTCAGTTTCACGCCGCACACCAGCGCGGCGTAGCGCTCGCTGCGCCCGGCCTCCGGCGTTCATCCCCTCGCACAGAGCCGAAATGAACCGCCTCCCCTATTGCTCGCGACAACTACGCGCACACCTCTGCCACAGTGTGCGTATGCCTCTCGAGCGAATCACGGTCCACGCTGATACTGCCGACTTGGCCGTCATCGAGGACGCGGCAATGCAAACGGACGTCACCAGTGCGGACACCCTTCGCGACCCTATCCACCTGGCCGCGATGCGGGTCCGCCGATCGCGGCCTCTACGCCTGAACCATTCCGCCAACTGCGACCCCACACTCGCCGCACGCGTCGACCACATCCTTGCCCGGCAACCCCAAAGACAATCCGGACCGCCAATGACACACGGCGTCCGCGAGTGGCACACCACCGCGCCATCGACCGAGTAGGCCTCTCGACGGTGTGCCACTCGCGGCCCCATCGCACGGGGTGATTGCGCCCGAGTCGAAGAGTCGTCCGTGGCTGGTGGCGCGAGCGCCTTCATGGTTGCGAGTAGAGGCGCTCGCACGGCAAACGCGGTAGTCCGGTGGTATCGCCGGGGAGAACGGTTAGGTCGGCGGCGGGGCACACGGTGCGCCATTCCTGGATGAACCGCATGGCTGCGGTGTGGCAGGCGGCGAAGTCCAGACTTATTCCGTCGAGCAGGACATGCAGGTGGACGTCGGGCTCCCCCGGGCGCGGGGTGGTCACGTTGTCGGGTCGCACGGTTCCGCGGCCGAGGACGCCGGTTGCGCGGAGCGCGGGATTCGCAATCGCACCTGCCCGGCGGCTACCGCTTCGACCATGGCGTTGAACCCGTCCCAATGGCGTACGTGGTGGAGCACCTGGTCCTCGGTGATTCCGCCGGGTTGCCGTTCCTCGCGGCGGCAGCGCACGAAATCCGCGGTGAGCAGGCTGACCATCTCGCCGTAGGAGTAACGCATCTCCTCGGCGTCCGTGGCAGGCCGGTGACCCGCCGTTTCGAGCAGGTCTTCCACATATCGGTCGATGGCCCAGATATGCAGGCCCATCAAATAGGCCAAACGCTGGCTCATCGGATGGCCGGGCTTGCGAGTCTCGTAATGCCGGACCCACACGCCGAGCAGTCCCACGGCCGACACCATCAGCGCGTCCACCGGCTCGACGCGGGCGTTGAAGATGTCGAAGAAGGCACGAGTGCCCGGCAGGCGCGGCGCACGGAATTGGTTGCCGCCGGGAGGAACAGGCGGATCGGTCGTCATCGAATCCCCCTGGCCTGCGTGGATACTACGGACGTATCCAGTGCGGACATATTGATCGCTCGCGGCGGGAGGCATCGGCTGATCGCCGCGACGACCACCATCGCCGAGGGCCGGAAACCGTCCCGAGGCGGCTCGACCCAATGCCGCACCGCTGGAGGCCGGTCCGCCGGCGACGGCAACGCGATCACCCGGCCGTGGCCGTACACCGTGACACCAGCCCGATACAGCTGGGCGAACACACTGGTCGAGTCCGGAAGATCGGGACGCACGAGAAAGACCCAGCCGCGCGACCTCGGGTACGACACGATCGGTCCGGTAGCGTTCCCCCGCCGCCGCAGTTCTTCGCGAACCTCGTGGCCGAGATGCGCCGCCACCCCCAATCCCCATACGCTGCCCGCCGAAACTTCGATGCGTCCGGTGTGCGGGTCCACGCTTGCCGGGAGTCCGCCGATACGGCGGTAGAACGCGCATCGGGTAATTGGGGTGGATCGAAAGAAGCCTTCCTGCATGGTGTTCCCCTGTCGTCCAGTGAGTTGGGAGTGCGCCCTATCGCGGAATGCTCGCCGCTTCGTACCGACAAAGCCCTGGTCAGCGGCCCGGCGCAGGCACAGCACATCAGCCGGGCGCCGACCACATCGACCTGATTCGCGTATTCCCGACAACTTCTCCGAAAGCTTTGGACAGCATGCGATTTTGAGGTATCAGTGGATGCAGTTCAGACCGTGTGCTGGATTCATGGACCTGGGGGAAAGCCGATGACCGAAATCGAGTCGCCGACGCTGCTGCGCCGCCAGCTCGGTAGATTCCTGCGCGAGGCGCGCGAGGGCTGCGGACTGACGATCGCCGTCGCCGCGAAGGAAGTCCAACTCAGCTTCAACGGCCTACAACGCCTGGAAACCGGACGGGCGGTGAAGCCGCGCCGCCAGGATGTACGCGAACTGTGCATGCTGTACGAAGTGCAGGCCGAGCAGACCGAACAGGCGGTGGGGCTCGCGTCGCGTGCGGCGACGGCGCGAGACGAGGACGGTGTCACTCCGCTCGGCGGACTGTTCTCGGATGCTTTCAACATGTACGTCGGCATGGAGCGGTCGGCGCGGCGGCTCACGTCTTATGCGGTACAGGTGCCCGGTTTGCTGCAAACCGCCGACTACGCCCGCGCGCTGATCGGCGCTTTTCTGCACGACGGTCTCAATGAAGAGATCGAGCAACGAGTACGTGTTCGCCTTACCAGGCAGGTGGCCGTCACCCGCAAGACTCGACCGGTGGACCTTCACGTGCTTCTCGATGAATCAGCGCTCTACCGGGTCGTTGGCGGACCGAAAGTGATGGCCGCGCAACTTCGATACCTGGCCGACGTCAGCACACGACCGAACGTCACTCTGCGCATCCACCCGTATTCGGCCGGATACACGCGCGGCATTTTGCACGGCTCGTTCGTGCTCCTGGACTTCGGTACCGACAGCAGGGGAAGACCGATCGAACCGCCGGTCGTCTACCTCGACGGCGGGATGAGCAGTGATCTCTACCCGGAAAGACCCGAGTTGGTGCGGCGTTACACTGAGATGGCCGACGCCATCCGAGAGACGGCCTTGGACGAGAAGACCTCGCGAGACCTGCTCCGCCGGGTAGCAAGGAGTTTTGACGGTGACCGCTGACCTATCCGGAGCAAGCTGGTTCAAGAGCAGCCACAGTGAGTCCAACGGACAGTGCGTAGAGATCGCTCACCTCAACGACGGCACGATCGGCATGCGCGACTCCAAGAACCCGACCGGCCCGTCCTTGACCTTCGCCCCCGCCGCATGGGACACCTTCCTGTCCGCAACCAAAGACGGCGAATTCGACCGCCCCTGAGCGTTTCCCGAGCCCGGCACCCATCCTCGCGGGTGCCGGGTCCATCGCTGTCGACTGTGCCGCCGAATAACGAGAGCACTCCCGCCGAGCGGTGTAAGAACATGACCCCAGCGGCAGGCGAGATGAGGCATGGGAGAGCAGTGACCAGCATTCTTCATACCGACCGCCCGCCGAAGCTTCTCATCGCCCCATGACGTCGTGCAGATCTTTGAGACCGCGTCGCGCATTGGGCGATATATCTTTTTCAGCGATGAAGGACGCGTTCTCCAAAACCGGGAACTCGCCCAAGTTGTCCAGATCGCTGAGTCGGTATGCGATGTAATCAACATCGTCGTCGTCCCGGCGACCCAGTTCTTCCAGAACAGACAGCAGACCCTCCTGTCCGCCGTATCGCACCAGTGCCTCCGCGGCTTCGATTTGCATCGTGACCACCTCGTCGTCCAGCATCTCCACAAGGCGTCTGCGCGCCTGAGCATCGAAGATCAACGCACTCAACTCGGAGATGGCGCGAAGCCTCACCAGCCCCTCGTCGCTGCGGGAATGCTCCAGAGCTGCCCGCAGATCGACTTGCCCATCTGCTGTGTTCACTATGGGATCTCCTCAGGTAGGGCGGGCCTGACACTGTCATTGATCGTACGCGCGAAGATTCGACCTGTGGCGGGGTCGATATTTTTCTGAATTTCCACAACGTGCGGTGTCGGAATATATTGCCCTGTCGCCTTGTCCATGTGCGGCTTTCCGACGACGTCAACTCGGCTGGTCGCCACCCCGTCAGCATCGAAATACGAGTAATGTGTGATGTTTCCCTGAGCATCCCGTTTGACAAGGTATCCGTTCGGGGGGCCACCCTGAGTTGGCAAGTTTCGCCCGGTCCATACCTGAGCGTTGTCCAACTCTTCCTTGAGAGACTTCTTAGGTGGCTTAGGGGAATCATCGCCCTTCTTACGCAGCCGATCACGTAGGTCGGTGACCACCTTCCTGGCCTTGACAACGGCATCTTGGGCCTCCTGTTTGATGCCGGCGATCTGTAACGCCTTGCGCGCTCGCCAGGCGATGATGCCGTCTTTGATCTTTCCCGCCCATTTCTGCACTGTGACCAGAGCCTTGCCTGCGGTGACCGCTCCGGCTCCGAAGCTGATCAGCGAAAGGCCGATGGTGATCGCGGCGTCGATGGCGAGGTCCTGGGCCAGAGACTTCAGGAAACCTTTGATCTCGTCGCGGAGTTCCGTCAGCGCGTCCTTATACGCGATGCAGGACTGGCTGATCTGGGTGCAGGAGGTCAGCAGTTGATGATCGAGCCGGCGAGGGATTTGAGGTCGTCGCGGATGTAGCCCGCGTCATCTGCGGTGACGCTGTCGAACAAGCTCGCCGCGATCGTGATCTTGTCGCGGGCATTCGTGTTCTGGTAGATCGTGCCGAGACGGTCCCACGCGTCGGCCGCTTTGGCGAGTTTCCCGGTGTCGCCGTCGGGGACAGGTATGCCGATGTGGCTGATGATATTGATGCCCTCGTCAACGATGCCCTGGCCAGGGCCGCCCGCGGAGGCGGGAATCGAGAACGGCCCGAAAACCGGCATGCCCGGGTCGGTGGGCCGATCCGGTTGCGGCGCGCCCTTCACGGTGGCATCGGCTTGGGCATGTGTGAAGCCGATGTCGTTGAGAGCGCTGCCATATGCGTACAGGGTGGAGTGGACATCCTGGAAGAAGCCCACGGCCTCGTAGGCCGAAGTGTTGTATGAACGCGCCCACTCCTGGCCGTTCTCGTCCACGCCCGCCATCGATCCGCATGCGGACAGCTCCGCGAAGATGTACAGGAAACTGTCGCGAAGCGCTGATGCGGCGTCGAAGCAGTTGATAGCCGCTTGGTAATAGGCCTTCGGATCGACCGCGAGGGCCGTCATATGCCGAGGATCCTCAGGCCCTCGGTGACAGCGCCGGTATATCCCTCATGAGCGAGCTTCACAGCCTCCTCCAAAGCGGTGAGCCCTTCTCGGATATCGGTAGCCCCTACCAGCCATTCGTCGTGCGCCTCGCGATAGGCCGCCATCACGGCACCGGCAGACGCCGCATCGACCTCTTTGGCTTTCTGATCTATTGCCGCCAGCTGATCGGCCAGCAGCCCGGCGAAGCCGCGGATGCGGGCAGCCAAGTTGTCGAGCTTGGCGAGATCCACCGAAAAGGCTTGTGCGTCGGACATACGGCGTCCCACCTTTCAAGGAAGGTCCAGCGAGCTGACGCCGGTGGCGAAAGCCTGGTCGGTCTCACGGACGGTGTCGGCGGTGACACCGAGCTTCTCCGCCAGCTCGAACAGCGCATCCCACACCTGCACCGCCCCTTGGCGGAACTCCTCCCACCCGACCGCGAAAGCGCCGGAATTGTTTCCCGTCCAACTCTCCAACATGTCTCGGACGTCGGTCTCCAGCGCGGAGTAACCGTCCCGGCATTGGGTGGCGACATCGAACGCCAAGCGACCCAGAGCCTTGACCTCAGCGGTGTCGATCGACAGTGATGGCTGTTCCCCCGCCACGCCTCTGACCCCCTCAACCAGCGGATGATTCAGAGAATGTACCCCAGCCGCCCAACCGCCGTCACTCACCGAATCTGGCATCCGCTCCCACGAGAAGCTGAAGCGCCCCTTCGCAATGTGCCGTCGCCGCCCGCCGCACCTGCCGGACCGCATCATCAACAAGCGCTCGGGGGTAGACCGAGGACGCACTGAACGCTACCGGCCTGTTAGTCCCGACGTGATGCGTTCGGACAGCGCTGAAACAAGAGCTTCGCGACGGCGGCGGCGCCTGCGACGGGCATTCGCCGTTGGTTTGCCGTATCGAAATATGTTGCCGCTCAATCGGTTCCCGATTGTCGGCAATGTCACAAGACTTGCCTTCACCACCGCGCGATCGCTACCAATAGTGCGTTCACATCACACGAAACGGCGTTCGATTCGTCCACGTGGGGGTGTCGGGGGTCGGGGAGGAGAAAAATCAATGTTCTATCGCGCTGCCATGCGGATCGGTCGCAAGGCGCTCATCGGTGCGCTGCCACTGGCCGTGGCGACTACGTTCGCCGGTGCCGGAGCCGCATCGGCCACCGACTACGCCGAGCAGCAGGCGCGGTTGGCGCAGGCGATTTCTACGTCGGGCACCTCCGCGGACGTCGGCTACCGCGCCACGGTCGCACCGGACCTGCGCACCGTTTCCACCACGCTGGAGGCAGGCACCTTCCAGCTCGGCGAGACGGCGATCAAGGTCGTGAACCAGGCGGGCGCTGCGGTCACCGAGCTTCCGCGCACGCTGGCGACGCCGTCCGGTACCACCATCGCCCTGGATGCCAAGGTGTCCGAAGACGGCCGCACGCTGTCGGTGACGACCCCAGAGGTCTCGGCGGCGACGGGCGCGGAACTGAAGGACATCGCGACCAACCCGGGAGCGCAGTACCCGGATCCGGTCATGAACGGTGCTGCCGCGGGCGCGGGCGTCGGTGCGGTCGCCGCCCTCATCACCTGCATTCCGACCCTGGCGATCTTCGTCGTCGGTTACGCGCTGTGCGCCGTGGTCGGCGTGGTGACCACCGCCATTCTGGGTGCCGTGATCGGCGCGATCGTGGGTACCGTCGCGCCCGATGTCATTCCGCAGGTGCTGCCCTGACGATCAGCGATCGACCTGTGGCTGAAGTCGCGAAAGGCGCTGCGGCGGAGACCATCCGCCGCAGCGCCTTTCTCCGGCTCGTCTGCGGTTCCTACTTGGCGCAGGCTCGGTGCTCACACCGTCGCCGCGCGGCTCTGTCGCGTTCGGCGTGCCATACGCCCAGCTGCGGAATCAGCGAAAGATCACATCGGGTACACCGGATGCTTGCGCGGGTTGAACTCCGGCTTGACCGGCGGCTTGTCCCGCAACAGGCGCAACGCGTTCCGGATTTCCAGACGGGTCCGCGACGGTTCGATGACCGCGTCGATGTAGCCGCGTTCGGCGGCGATCCACGGGGTGGCGATCGTTTCGTTGTACTGGTTGATCATGAACTCGCGCGCCGCAGCCCGATGCTCCTCCGGCACCGCCGCCAATTGCCGCTTGCCGATGAGGTCGACCGCGCTCTCGGCGCCGATCACCGCGATCCGTGCCGTCGGCCAGGCGAAACTGATATCGGCGCCCACCTGTCGGGCCGCCATCATCCCGTAGGCGCCGCCGTAGGACTTGCGCACGACCAGGTTGATGATCGGGACCGTCGCCTCGATGATCGCGCGCGGTACCCGCCCGCCGCGGATGATCACGCCGTTGGCTTCCTGCTCGAGGCCCGGCAGCACGCCCGGGGTATCCGCGACGAATACCAGCGGGATATTGAACGCGTCGCATAGCCGGATGAAGTAGGTCGACTTGTCCGAGCAGGCGGCGTCGATGGAACCACCCAGCACCAACGGCTGATTGGCGATCACACCGACCGGATAGCCGTCGACCCTGGCGAACCCGGTGATCAGATTCGGAGCGAACGCGGCGCGGATCTCATGGAACTCACCGTCGTCGAAAATCCGCAGCAGGATCTCGTGCATGTCGTAACCGGCGCGATCGGAATCCGGGATGATCGTGTCGAGCTCCCGATCGGTAGCAGTGATCTCCGGCTCCAAGCCAGGATTCACGATCGGCGGCTGCTCGAGACAGCTCGTCGGCATGTAGCTGAGGTAGTTGCGCGCCCACTCGTAGGCTTCCTGCTCGGTGTCGGCCACGTGATGCAGGGTGCCGCGTTTGGCCTGGACCTCGGCGCCCCCGAGCTCCTCGGCGGTGATGTCCTCACCGTTGACGGCTTTGATCACCTCCGGCCCGGTGACGAACATGTAGGAATCCTTGGTGCCGATGAGCACGTCGGTGTTGATCGGCCCGTACACCGAACCCGCCGCGCACTTGCCGAGAATGATCGACACCTGCGGCACATACCCGGACAGTTTCTCCAGCACCCGCGAAATATCACCGAACGAAGCGATCGAACCCACCGCGTCCTGGATACGCGCACCGCCGGAATCATTGATCGTCACCACCGGGCACGCGTTGTCGAACGCGAGTTGCAGCGCCCGCATGAACTTGCGGGCGGACGTGATACCGACCGACCCGCCGTACACGGTCTGATCGTGGGCGATCACCACCACCGGACGGCCTCCGATCAAACCGCGACCGGTGACCAGCCCGTCACCGTAGAGAGCATCCGGTCGGTCGGGCTGACGAGCCAACGCACCGGTCTCGATGAACGTCCCGGGGTCGAGCAGCATGTTCACACGCTGGCGAACGCTCGGTACGCCCTTCTTCTCACGCTTGGCGACACCGGCCTCACCCGCCGGTTCCGCAGCAATTGTCAGGATCTTGACCAGTTCCTCGAGCTTCGCCTCGGTACCTGTCACGCTCGCCGCCACCTTCCGAACCAACTGTTGTGCCCCCGCGACGTTAAGCGCTAGCGGCATAGAACGGTTCATCGAACCGGATATCCTGGACAAATCACAGCCGAGGCCGACCGCACATCAGATGCTCGAGAGTCCGAACACAGTCAAAGGACGGAAGGACTGCAAGACGCCGTTCCAGAGCGGTGTGCACGCGGTGATCATCTCGGGCGACTCGGAGGCACGGTCGCGTCGGCCGACCGACGCAGGATTCCGGCTTGGGTCGAACACTCGATGGCGGCGTTCGCGGCGAGCGAACTCGCGTCCGAGCAGTGTCGCCGCGTGGGAAAGCGCCTCTATCTACACAAGGCGAGGACACGGACTCAGTGCGAGTCCGTGTCCTCAGCCCTTGCTATACGGGTGCGCTCACGAGGAGCGCGAACTCACCAGGAGCTCTTGTGCACGCCCGGCAGTTCGCCCCGGTGCGCCATTTCGCGCAGGCACACGCGGCAGAGGCCGAACTTGCGGTAGACCGCGTGGGGGCGGCCGCAGCGCTGGCAGCGGGTGTAGGCGCGGACAGCGAACTTCGGCTTGGCGTTGGCCTTGTTGACCAGTGCTTTCTTAGCCATGTGCTCAGTTCTCCTTGAACGGGAAGCCGAGGTGCTTGAGCAGGGCACGGCCTTCTTCGTTGTTGGTCGCGGTGGTCACAACGGTGATGTCCATACCACGCGGGCGGTCGATCCTGTCGACGTCGATCTCGTGGAACATCGACTGCTCGCTCAGGCCGAACGTGTAGTTGCCGTTGCCGTCGAACTGCTTCGGCGACAGGCCGCGGAAGTCGCGGATACGCGGCAGCGCGATGGAGACCAGGCGGTCGAGGAACTCCCACATCCGGTCGCCGCGCAGGGTGACCTTGGCGCCGATCGGCATGCCCTCACGCAGCTTGAACTGCGCGATGGACTTGGTCGCCTTGCGGATCTGCGGCTTCTGACCGGTGATCAGGGCCAGGTCCTCGACGGCGCCGTTGATCAGCTTCGCGTCACGGGCGGCGTCGCCGACACCCATGTTGACGACGACCTTCACCACGCCCGGGATCTGCATCACGTTGGCGTAGCCGAATTCCTTGTTCAGCGCGTCCTTGATCTCTTCGCGGTAGCGCTGCTTCAGCCGGGGCTGCACTTTTTCCGTCGTGGTCATATCAGATGTCCTTCCCGTTCTTACGGGAGATCCGGACCCGCTTGCCGCTCTCCTCGTCGGTCCGGTAGCCGACGCGGGCCGGCTTGCCGTCGGAGTCGACGACCATCACGTTCGAGACGTGGATGGGGGCTTCCTGGGTCACGATGCCGCCCGAGGAGGCGCCGCGCTGGTTGGCGGAGTTCGCGACGTGCTTCTTGATCCGGTTCACGCCCTCGACAAGAACCCGGTTCTCCTTCGGGTAGGCCTGGATGACCTTGCCCTTGGCGCCCTTGTCCTTGCCCGAGATGACGAGCACGGTGTCACCCTTGTGCACCTTCATGTCAGAGCACCTCCGGGGCCAGCGACACGATCTTCATGAACTTCTTGTCGCGCAGCTCGCGGCCGACCGGGCCGAAGATGCGGGTGCCGCGCGGGTCGTTGTCCGCCTTGATGAGCACGGCCGCGTTCTCGTCGAAACGGATGTAGGAACCGTCCGGACGGCGGCGCTCCTTGGTGGTGCGCACGACGACGGCCTTGACGACGTCACCCCGCTTCACGTTGCCGCCGGGGATGGCGTCCTTCACGGTGGCGACGATGATGTCGCCGATACCGGCATAGCGACGCGACGAACCGCCGAGAACGCGGATGCAAAGGATCTCCTTCGCGCCCGTGTTGTCGGCGACGCGCAGTCGCGACTCCTGCTGAATCACTTCAGCGTCCTCCTTGACCTGGACGTATGTGCACGCCGGATTGCCGACCCGACGGGCATGGTCGGTTGCCCTCCGGACGCGCGCCTGCCAGCGGTTTTCTCGGTTCGAGCCGGAAACGCGGAACCAACCACTGGGGGTTCACTGCCGGATTGCGGGCACAGCTCCCGCAGGCAACCGGTCTAGTGTATGGGAAACCGCAGGTCGTTCCCAAATCAGGGCGTCATCGAGCAGCGGGTCGGCCACGTGGCGGTGCCCTGGCCGGGAATCCGGGCCTGTCCGGCGCCGCGCCGGTAGCCTCGTGTCCTGCAAGGCTGCCTTCGTACATCTGCGGCACCGCCGCGTCGGGGAGAGGATTCTCGTGACATCTACCGGTCGTCCAGGGAAGCTGGATCGTCGTGCCTTCCTGATCGCGCTCGGAGCGGTCCCGGCCGCCGCCGCGCTGGTCGCGTGCTCGAACGACACCGAGCCCGCGAGCCGGACGCTCACCGGCGTCGATCTCACCGGAGCGGACGAGACGATCCGTCCGCAGGACGACCTGTACCGGCACGTCAACGGCAAGTGGCTGCGGGAATACCAGCTGCCGCCGGACAAGGTCGCCTTCGGCTCCACCAGCGAGGCCGCCGAACGCACGCAGCAGCAGCTGCGGGAGATCATCGACGGGATTCGCGATCCGGAACCCGGCTCCGAAGAGCAGCAGATCAAGGACCTCTACGACGCGCGCCTGGACTGGGACGAAATCGAACGGCTCGGTCTGACGCCGCTGGCGCCGCTGTTCGCCAAGATCGACGGGGCCGCCACCAAGCCGGACCTGGCGAAGGTGATGGCCGAACTGCCGATCGGCGGGCTGATCGGGCTCGGCATCGGCGTCGACCGGAAGAACTCCGACGCCTACATCCCTTCGGTCGGCCAGTCCGGTCTCGGACTCGGTGAGCAGTACTACCGGAAGCCGGAGTACGCCGAGGTGCTCGGGCAGTACCGCACCTTCCTCGAGCGCATCGCGGCGGGCGCGGGGCTGGCCGACCCGGCCGGCATCGCCCAGCGGGTATTCGACCTGGAGAAGCGCATCGCCGCCGCGCACTGGGACAACGTGCGCAACCGCGACACCGACGCGACGTACAACTTGTACAGCTGGGCCGACATGACCGCACTCGCCCCCGGCTTCGACTGGGATCCGTGGCTGACGGGGAACACCGACCGTCCGCGCGAGCTGTTCGCCACGATGGTGGTCAACCAGCCGTCCTTCATCACGGAGGCCGGCAAGCTGTGGACCGAGGTGGATATCGCGACGTGGCGGGACTATCTTCGGCTGTACGTGCTGCGGGAGTTCGCGCCGTACCTGCCCAAGGCGATCAACGACGCGAACTTCGAATTCCGGGGCAAGGTGCTCAACGGACAGGACGAGCGCCCGGAACGCTGGAAGTACGGCGTCGGGATCGTCGACGACAAGCTCGGCGAGCAGCTCGGAAAACTGTATGTGGCCAAGCACTTCCCGCCCGACGCCAAGGAGCGGGCCAAGGAGATGCTGGCCGACGTGATCGCCGCCTATCGGGAGAACTTCACCAATTCGACCTGGATGTCGCCCGCGACCAGGACGGCGTCGCTGGAGAAGCTGGACAAGATCATCCCAAGATCGGCTACCCGGACAAGTGGGTCGACTACTCCAAGTTGAAGATCACCAAGGGCAAGCTGATCGAGTCGTTGCTCGCCATCAATGATTTCGAGGTCAAGCGAGCGTTCGCGCGCCTGGGCACCCCGGTCGACAAGACCGAATGGGGCATGTCGCCGCAAACGGTGAACGCGTACTACTCGGCGACCTCCAATCAGATCGTCTTCCCGGCCGCCTATCTCCAGCCGCCCTTCTTCGACAAAGACGCCCTGCCCGCGGTCAATTTCGGCGCTGTCGGGTCGACCATCGGACACGAGATCGGTCACGGATTCGACGACCAGGGTTCCAAGTACGACGGGGACGGCAATCGCCGCGACTGGTGGACTCCCGAGGACCGCGCCGCGTTCGACGCCAAGGCCAAGCAACTGGTCGAGCAGTACAACGTGCTGGTGCCGGAGGGCCTCGAGCCGAGTCAGCACGTCAACGGCGAACTCACCGTCGGTGAGAACCTCGCCGATGTCCGTGGGCTCCAGATCACGCTGGCCGCCTTCCGCATCGCGGAGAAACGCCGCGGTATCGACAACCCCGACTATCGCACCATGTTCCTGTCCTGGGCCCGCAGCTGGCGGGAGAAGCAGACCAAGGAACTCACGGTCCGCTACCTCGCCGCCGACACCCACTCCCCCGCGGAATTCCGCTGCAACCAGGTCGTCCGGAACCTCGCGGAGTTCTACGAGACTTTTGAGGTGAAGGAAGGCGACAAGCTGTTCCTGCCGGCCGATCAGCGCGTCACCTTCTGATTCGAAGGCGCGGCAGCCGCGGGCGCGGGGCGAACCCGCGCCCAGCGGGAGGCCGGCCGGCGGCCCGGACGAATTCGCGGTGCCGCACGGCTCTGGACCGACGTCCGGGACCCGGGCCGTCGGAACCGGTTCTCGGTCCCCGGCGCGCATGAGCTCGAGCGTCGGTCCAGCGGACCACCCGACGTCGGCCGACATGCCGCGTGCGGCGGTCGCGATCAATTCGGCCGCCTGCCGTCGGCCACGCCGACCCACGTGCTTGTCGAGTTCGACGGCTAGCGCGGCGGGTGGGATTCCAATGCGCAGCGCCGCGCGCAGCGTTGCCAGCGCGTCCATCCGGGGCAGTGTGCGAGCGAGGTCGACGGCGGTACGGACGGCGTTGGTGGCGACGGTCCCGCGCACCAGTTCCCATTCCGCCGGATCGACTCGCTCGCGATGCACGACGAGCCGACGCGAGCCCGAGGCCCGGATGCCGAGCACGTCGGTCTGCCGATCGTCCAAGACGGCGAACCCGTGCAGTTCGGCGGCGGTGTGGTAGGCGGCAACCAGGGATTCCAGCCCTAAGGACAACCGCGCGGCCTCGACCCGCAGGCCGGGTGACGCCGGGGTCGCCGCCTCGCGGTACACCCCACGGAATACCCGCACCCACTCACCACTATCGATCCGGGCGCGCAGTTCGGCGCGGCTGTACTCGTGCTGTATCTGCATCGCGGTGAACACCCCGAACTGTCTGTCCCGCAAGTGCTCCAAGCCTGGTCGCATACGCCGAGCATGCCTCGCGGCTCAACCGCGAGATCGCGGCCCACCAGCTGATTTCCCAACCCTGTGCACAACCGTCACAGGTGTGGACAACTCGGTGAACGCAGTGGAACGGCAGCGCGGGAACTCTCGAGAGAGCGCCGCTCACGAGGTGTGGAGCAGGCCTTCGATGAGGGCGTCGCCTTCGGTGGTGCTCCATCAGGCCGAGAATCTGCCGTATGGCGGAACCTGGCGCGGCCACGACGGCATGGAGCGGTTCTTCCGCGCCATGAGCGAGACCTGGGAGACATTCGAGCTGCGCGACCAACGTTTCCTGGCGACCGGGGAGACCGCCGTGGTGCATACCGGAGTCCACGCACGAGCACGCGCGACCGGCCGCGAACTCACCTTCGCGATCCTGCAAACGCTCACCCTTGTGGACGGCCGCATCGCCGAGGTGCGGCCGTTCTACTGGGATACCGCCGCAGTGGCGGCCGCTTGTGCGGTATCCGGTCCATAGCCGACCATCGTGACAGCCTTCGGCCATTCGCGAGCCAACCGGACCAAAAACTCCAGTTCCGCCGTGCGATCACGTCTTTCGGTCCGCGTGTCGCCTCGCGCGGAGACATCGGGTGCCGGTGCGCTGCCGTGACCTTTCGCTCGCACCGCCCACGCCGCTCGAAGCGCGAAGGCGCGCACCTCGTCTCCGCTCATACCGGGCGAGCCGAGTTCCTCGGGGTCGGGCGTGTACGGCTTCAAGTGCAGGAGCGCGTCCCAGATCTCGACGGTCATTCGGTAGAGCTGCGAGGCGGGCTCTCGCGGGGCGGAAGAATCTCGGAGTAGTACGACTTCTGGAACCGCCGCGGTCAAATCGCGCCACAACGGGCGCAGCCGACGACAGATACGGCCGGTCCGATCCCAGCCCGCTCGCGCCAACAGCACAATGAACAGCGGGATCGCGGTCAGCAGCGTGACGGCCCCCAGCATGAGGACGGCCAACACGGCCAACACGGTTCCGGGTTGGCTCGGTGGCGTGCCTGCGAGTGCTCGAACGAACAGAGTCAGCCACGAGATCGCCCCGTAGATCGAGAACGCCAGCAGCAGGCCGTAGGTGAACTTCTCCCGTGCCGGAGAGTCCGCGACACACAGTTCGCGGAGGCAGGCACGGCCGAAGAGAAGGCCCGAAGTACATCCGGGAACCGCCAAGACGGCCCAGACGACTTCCAGGTAGTCGATGCGAACGATGCTGTGCGCGACCGGGGCGCCGATGACCAGCGACAGGGCGACGGCAGCCGCTGTCGAATCGTATCGGCGCTGCCGCTCTCGCGCGCCCTTCGCGTCGGCGCCGTCGACGAGCCGGGCAAGCCCGTAGAAACTCGCGAGTGCGATCATGCCCAGCCCTAGGTAAAGGCACTGAGCGAAGTACGGATGCCCCAGCGCCGCCACGACTTGGTACGCCAGTACCCCCGCAACGTTCCAGCCCCATGTCCGGTTGATCAGCCGGTTGGAGTTCGTATCGTTGACGAAGAGACAACGCCCGATCGTCATGGGCAGGACGAATGCGACGACCGCGATCACCAACGAAACCGGTACAGCGTCCATCGTGGTGACTGTAAATCGTCGGGACGGGGAGCGGCCACCGCCATCCGCTCGGGTCGTCCCGGCTCAGCGGGCAGCCGCCGCGACCGTCGCCTGCGGCCAGGACGGCGTCGCCGGCAGCGGTATTCCACTCGCGATGCGCCTATCTCACGCTGTTCGGTGCGGAAACGAGCGGACCTTTTGGTGACCGCACCATGCGCCGAGCAGCCGACCGTGCTGTCCGTCCCCATCCGGCGGACGAGCCGAACCGTCCTGCTTTCCCGCCAGATCGACGGCGCGCGGCCACCGGCGCGCGAGGTCCAGCAGGTAACGCAGCTGGTCCGCGTGATCACCGGGGGCGGCGGGTGCGATCGCGCCGCACTGTTCCAACCGCGCAGCGGAGGCGACGCGAACGGCTTGGTGACGGCCGGCCGCCACCTGCTGGTTGAGCGACGTCGGCGCATACTGCCGGAGCAGAACCAGCGCGTCCTGGATCTCGACCGTCATCCGGTACAGCCGTGATGCCGACTCGGAATGGCGCTGACTCAGCACGACTTCCGGAACCGCCGTGGTGAGATCGCGCCACAGCGGCCGCAACCGGCGGCAATAGCGAGCGTCCCGATCCAAGCCGGCGCGCATCATCAGCGCTTCCAACAGCGGAATCGATACGAGGGCCGCGAGGATGCCAACTGCGAGGATCGAGGCAACAGCCCATCCAAGGCCGGGAGAGCCCGGCGCAACGCCCCCCATGACCTGGATAATCCCAGCCGTTGTGGACACCAAGCAGTAGAGCCCGAACACGAGCAGCGCCGAGTACGTCAGTCGCTCCCACAGGGCCGGCGCCCCCAGCCGCAGTTCCCGGACGCATGCGCGAGCGAACAGCACGCCGATACAGCCGGTGAACAAACCGGACACCGACCACAGCAACCCCTCCCAGTCGAGGGCCGAGCGCAGGTCGGCGCCGAGCCGCTCCGACACTGCGCATACCCAGGTGACCAGTGCGAACAGCGCCGCGAACGCGTTGTATCGGCGTTGCCGCGCGCCGAGGCCCTCTGGGCTGGCACCGTCCAGCAGCTTGGCGAAGCCGTAGGAATAGGCTAACGGGAACACACCGAGACTCATGAACAACTGCTGCCCCAATGCCGCCTCACCGCCGACATTAGCCACCACGTAGCCGATCAGCACGGCCGCGACGTCGCACCTCAGTGCGCGATTGATCAGCTGGTCCGCTACCGCGTCATTGACCAGCCACCAGCGTCCGATGGACACGAGGACCACGAAGACCATCGTCACGGCAAACACAGCGGGCGGTGTTGATGTCATCGTGGTGCACAGTAGAACCCCACACACACGGCGACCAATCGAGCCGCGTGGACCACCTTCTCGGACAACGGCAAGATAGGTTAGCCTTGGCTGAGTTCGGCTTTGCAGGCCGAGCTGGGGAGGTTCCCCGATGAAGGAGGTTCAACGATGAAGCGTGTTCGAGCACCCCGCATTCGGACAAGGGCGGCGGTAGCTGTCCTGGCCGGTGCACTCGCTCTCGGTGTCACCGCGTGCGGCGGCTCGTCGAACGACGATTCCGCTTCCGGCGATCGGATCACCATCACCCACGCGCGGGGCGAAACCACCATCGAGGCAACCCCGAAGAAGATCGTCACCCTCGGTAATCAGTGGCTCGACACCGCCCTTGCTCTCGACACCGTCCCCGTCGGCTACATCGACAATGTCGCCATCGCCTCGCAGTCGGTGCCGCCGTGGCAGCCGGACAAACTCGGATCGGCGAAATCGATAAGCAGTATGGCGGCCATCTCCGAGCAGGTCGCCGCGCTCGAGCCGGACCTGATCCTGGTCGATCCGTTCATCGCGGACCAGAAGACCTACGACGAACTGTCTCGCGTCGCGCCCACCGTGCCCGGTCTGAGCAAGGACACGGTCGGAGTCTGGCAGGACCAGGTCACCGCCCTGGGCAAGATCCTCGGTAAGCAGGATGCAGCCGCCAAGGTCATCGCGAGCGTCGACGACAAGATCGCGGGGATCATCGCGGCCAACCCCGGTCTGAAGGGCAAGACCTTCGCCAGCACCTGGCTGACCAGCCCATCCCAGCTGATGGTGCTCACCGACCCCAACGACGGGTCGGCCCGTGTCTTCGGGCAACTCGGCATGAGCATCCCGCAGAATCTGGTCGACCAGCCTTCCAGCGGGGGCCGCGTCGCGCTCTCCACCGAACGCATCGACGAGATCACCGCCGATCTGCTGCTGGCAGGCTACTCCGGAGCCATGGACGAGAAGTACCGCCAATTGCCGGGATACGCCGATCTGCCCGCGGTGAAGAAGGGCTCGGTGGTGTTCGTGACCACCCAGGAGATCGCTGCGGTGAACCAGCCGACCGCGCTATCGGTACCCTACATCCTCGACAAGCTCACCCCGGCGCTGGCCGCGGTCGCCAGGTAGAGAGCCGTCTGCCGTGCCGACCCTCACCTCCTCCGATCAGACCCGGCTCGCGCTGCGCGCCGGGGCAACTTGCCTGACCACGCCCGCCGGTGCGGTGCTGCTGAATCCTCCGCACAACGAGAAACTGACCGGCCTGGCCAAGGGGCAACTGCTCGCGCTCAAGACCCTCAACCGGGGACCGGCGACCGTCGCCGAACTGGCACAGGCCGCCGGTCGCGACGACGTGTCCGAGCTGATGGAACGGCTGGCCGCGGCGGGCTGGTTGTCCGTGACGGTCCGCGACGGTGGACGCGACCTCTACAGCGTGCATCCGTTCGGACGGCCGCGCCCGCAGCTGGACAGCAGGCCCGCCTGGTCGGGAACGCTGTCGAAGTTCGCTGTGCTGCATCGTGATTCGGCCGGGTTCGTGCTCGAACACCCGTTGTCGTGGTGCGATGTGCGCATCCACGATCCACGATTGCTCGCGTTGCTCGACGGACCGGGTGCGGCCGACAGCACGCTGCCGATCGCGGTGAAGACGCAGTTCGCCGACGACCTGTTCCGGTGCGGATTCCTCGTCGCCGACCCCGACGCTGAGGAGCGCGAGTTCACCACCCGCAGCTGGAGTGCGCCGGACCTGTGGTTCCACCGACGCAGCACGCTCGGCGAACGCACCGTCACGTGGGAACATTTCGGCCCGACCAAATGGGCGAAGGGCCAGTTCCCGCAGCCACCCGCCCGCAAGGCTGCCTACCCGGGCGAGCCGGTCACGCTTCCCGTGCCCGACCTGGCCGCATTGCGTGTCGACGACCCGACGCTGACCGCGGTGCTCGAGGACAGGATTTCCACTCGCGCCTTCGACGACGCCGACCCGATCACCGTGACGCAACTGGGCGAGCTGCTGTATCGCACCGCCCGTACCAGGAGCACTCGATCGGAGACCGAGGGCGAGGAACTGGTGTCCAAGCCTTACCCCAGCGGGGGCAGCGTCTATGAAATCGAGCTGTACCCGGTGGTACGCAATGTCGCAGGGCTCGCACCGGGGATGTACCACTACGACTCGGTCGAGCACGTGCTGCGGCCGGTGGCCGCCGCCGAGAGTCCGGCAGTGGCGAAGCTGGTGAAGTCCACCTCGGCGACGTTGTCCGACGGCGCCGAACCGCAGGTGCTCATCATCATGGGCGCGCGTTCCGGACGGGTCATGTGGACCTACGAGCAGGTCTCCTACGCCGTCATCCTCAAACACGTCGGTGTGCTGATGCAGACGATCTACCTGGCGGCGACCGCCATGGGCTTGGGAGCGTGCGCCCAGGGATTCGGCGACACCGCGGCGTTCGTGACCGCAGCCGGTGTCGACGAACTCGAGGAGTGCAGCGTCGGCAGCATCATCATCGGCTCCCCCGCGCGGGGCTGAGACGCGGCGACCGGTCGGCGGCGAGACAGGCGCGTTTCGCCTTCGGCCACCGGGCCGCCATATCCAGCAGGTAACGCAGCTCGAGGTCGTGGCTGACGGTGACATCCGTGCCGGAGACGGCGACGAGTCCGGCTTCCGCGGCGCGGACGATACGCAGTGTGTGGCTGCGGATGTCGTCGGGCGGATAGTCGGACGCATGCCTGCGCAGTTGCAGCAGCGCGTCGCGGATCTCGATCGCCATCCGGTAGCGGCGCAGCGCCGGACCGCGGCGGACAGCTTCGTCGACCAGCACGATATGCGGGACCGCGGCGGTCAGGTCGGTCCACAGCGGTTGCAATGTTCGGCAATCGCGGCTGTCGCGATCCCATCCGAGGCGGACAAGCAGCATGCGCAGCAACGGAATCGCCAGCAGCGCCGTGATGACGGCGAAGAAGGCGAATCCGCTCAGCGACCACCCTTCGCCCTGATCGGTCGGCGAGACCCCCATGAGGCTTCGCACCAGCACCAGTACCGCGTAACAGATCCAGAAGGCGCCAACGCCCATCAAGGCGACGTAGGTGACCCGCTGGACGATCGCGGTCTCGGCGGAGCGGATTTCGCCGATCCCCGCTCGGATGAGCAGGAAACCCGCCACCGCCAGCGGAAGGCAGCTCGCGGCGGCGCTGAAGGCGTACCACCGCGATGAGGTCTCGGCGGGCAGGAGGTCCAGGGCTATCGCCACATCGATCAGCACGGTGATCGACGCCGCCGCGACCGCGACGAGATCGTATCGGCGCTGGCGTCGACGAGCCTCGCGCGGATCCGCGCCCGCCAGCAGGCGTGCGACGCCGTACACACTGCTCGCGGTCAGGAATCCGATCATCGCGCCCAGGTGCGTGACGAGCGTCGGGGCGGCGCATCGGAGCGACACGACCGCGAGGAGCATGCCGAGCCCGGCGCACCCCAGCGCCCGGTTGATCAGGCGATCGGTGGCGCTGTCCCGGACGAATATCCAGCGCAGGACCGCCACGAGGACGGCGAAGCAGGTGACCGCCACCGTCGGAACCAGCGGTATCGCCGTCATATTCGCGCGATCCCGTCGGCGGCGGTCCCGATGTCGTCGTTCACGGCCGGATCGTTCACGGATCGAACGATAGGGGCCGACCGGCGACTCGGCCACTTGCCCATCGCCGCCGGCGGCCCCGCGCTCATGCCTGGGCCAGGATCTCCTCGTCGCTCATCGCCGCGACCTCCAGATAGAGGCGTGCGACGGCGGACAACCGCTCCGGTAGGCCACGATCGGCTTCCCGTTCGGTGAGCCGTTCGGCCAAGCCCGCCACGGTTCGCGCCGCGAAGACGTCGGCCACCAGCGCGTGGTCGGTTTCCAGCCATTCCCGCACCCGCGCGATGACGGTGGTGGCCAGCACCGAATCGCCGCCGAGAGCGAAGAAATCGTCGTGCACGCCGACTGTGTCCACACCGAGGACCCCGGCCACGATATCGGCGAGCGCTGCCTCGACATCGTTGCGCGGTGCGCTGTTCGCGACATCCGCCGCGCCGGGTTCGAGCAGCGCGACCACCGCCCGCCGGTCCAATTTGCCGTTACCGGTCAGCGGCATCCGTTCCAGGAATTCCACTCGGGTCGGGATCATGTAGGCGGGCAGCAGATCCGCGACAGCGGCGGTGATGTCGCCGATGACGTCTCGCTCACCCGCCACGGCCGCCACCAGTTTCGGCGCGCCCGTACCGACGACCGCCGCGACGGCATGACGTACGCCGGGCACCGTGCGCAACGCGCTCTCCACCTCGCCGAGTTCGACCCGGTAGCCCCGGATCTGCACCTGATGGTCGGCGCGCCCGAGGAATTCGATGGTGCCGTCGGGCCAGTACCGAGCCATGTCGCCGGTCTTGTACCACCGGATGCCCTCGTGTTCCACGAAGCGCTCGGCGGTGCGTTCCGGGTCGTTGCGGTACCCCGCCGCGACATTCGCGCCCCCGACCCAGAATTCACCGGGCACCCAGTCGGGACAGTCCCGGCCCGCCGGTGAGACCACGCGGCATCGGACATTGCGCAGCGGGACGCCGAACGGCACCGTCGCCCACTCCGCGGGCGGCTCCCCCACCACCTCGCAGATGGTGTTGTGGATCGAGGTCTCGGTGGCGCCGCCCAGACCGGAGAAACGGCAACCCGGCACCTGCGCGGCCAGCCTGCGCGCCAGATCAGCGCCGACCCAGTCGCCGCCGAGAGTGACCGCGCGCAACGAATCGCCCAGCTGGTCGCCGCCGATCTCCAGGATCATGTCGAGCATGCTGGGCACACAGTTGAGAATCGAAACACGATGCCGGCGAAGCAGTTCCACCCACGTCGTGGCCTCGGCCCGTTGCTCGGCATCCACCGCGACCACCGAGCCGCCCACCGAGAACATGCCGAAGATGTCGTAGACCGACGCGTCGAATTCCAGGGCGGACAGCGCCAGGACACGATCGCCGCTATCGACTTCGAACCACTCGTTGACCGCGTCGATGGTGTTCATCGCGCCACGGTGCGGCACGTCGACGCCCTTGGGCACACCGGTGGAACCGGAGGTGAAGATCACGTAGGCAATCGCTTCGGTGTCCGGGAAGATCGGCGCGGCCAGCGGAGTCGGATGCTCGCGCGCCGCATGATGCTCACGCGCGGGATCGGCACACCCATGTCACCGCCCGGAACGGTCACCGTCGCGACGATCGCACCGGTCCGCAGAATCTCGGCGCGCCTGCCGACCGGCTGATCGAACCCGATCGGCACGTAGGTCGCGCCCGCGGCCAGCACACCGAGCACCGCGAGGATCTGATCCGGCCCCTTCGGCAGCTGGACCGCCACGGCGTCGCCGGGCCGCACCCCCTCACGGTGCAGCGCACCGGCGACGGCGAGCGCCTGCGACGCGAGTTCGCCATAGCTCCAGCCCCCCGTCTCCGCGCCGAGGCCCCACACGACCGCGGGGGCGGCGGGATTCGCGGCGGCGTGGTCGAAGAAGCCTTGGTGCAGGCAGCGGCCGCTGACCGGGCCGTCGGTGGCGTTGACCGCCGCGCGCACCTCGGCCTGGGCGACCGGCAGCCGCACGGCCGCCTCGGCGTTCCAGCCCGCGTCGCCCTCGCCGAGGCGGGCGATCGCCTGGGTGTAGCGGGCGAACATGGCGTCGATCATGCCCGGCGGGAAGGCCGACTCGCGGACGTCCCAGTTGAGCAGCAGTCCGCCGCGCACCTCGGTGACCTGGGCGTCCAGCAGCACCTGCGGACCCTGGGAGATGATCCACACCGGATCGCCGAAGGTTTCGGTCACCCGGTCGGCGAACAGTTCGCCCAGATTCAGCGCGCTGGTGTACACCACGGGCGCCAGCACCGGCTCGCCGCGGTGCCTGCCCAAGTCGCGCAGCACCTCGAGTCCGGAATATGCCGTGTGCGCACCGCTGTCGTGCATGCCGCGCTGCAGGGCGCGAGCCCGGTCGGCCACCGACAAGTTCTCGGTGACGTCCACCTCGAGCATGATCGAGGAGGTGAAATCACCGATCACCCGGTCGATTTCGGGATGCACCGGTTCGCGATGGAACAGCGGGACGTTCAGCAGGAACCGGCTCTGCGCCGACCAGCCCCCGATGGTTTCGGCGAAGACCGCCGCCAGCGCCATGGCCGGAGTGATCCCGCGCTGATGGGCCGCGGCCAGCAAGCGCTGCTTGGCCTCCGGCGCGAGCCAGTGGTCATAGCGCACGGTGCGGTGCGGTTCCTTGCGCTCACCGACCGGCACGGTGGGAAGCTTGGGCGCGCCCGGCAGTTCCGGCAATCGCCGGTGCCACCACTGCCGGTCGCGCTCACGGGCGGCGGTGTCTTCCTGCCGTTCGGTGCGGTAGCGCCGATAGGTGTAACCGGGGGCGGGCACGGTCGCGCCGTGGTAGAGCTCGGCGAGGTCGGAGATCAGCACCCGGTAGCTCATCGCGTCACCGGCCAGCATGTTGACGTCGAGATGCAGGCGGGTGCTGTGCTCGTCGCGCAGGGTGAGCGTGATGTCGATGACCTGACCGTCTTCGATGGCCAGGCGCTGGTGGGTCTTCCGGTCGCGCAGTTCGGTCAGGGCGGCTTCGGCCGCTTCCGGCCCGTGCGAACGCAGATCGACCACCGCGAAAACCGGCCTGCCGGGTTCGGGCATGGTCTGCTGGGTGCCGTCGGGCAGGAACCGGGTGCGCAGCATCGGGTGCGCCGCGACCAGGTCGGCCACCGCGCGCTCTAGTCGCGCGGGATCGATTCGGCCGCCGTCGAATTCGACGTAGAGGTGGGCCGCGACGCCGCCGAGTTCCTGCTCGTCGGACCGGCCGATCCAGTAGGCGTGCTGCATCGTGGCCAGCGGGAACGGCGCGTCGTCGGCATCCGGGTCGGCGACCGGCTCGGCCACCGGTTCGGCCACCGGCTCCGCCTGTGTGCCGCCGTCCTCCGCACCGAGCAGACCGTGCCACGAATCCACCGTGGGGCTGGCCGCGAGCTGGGCGAAGTTGATGTCGACGCCGCGTTTGCGCCAGCCGCCGGCCAGTTTCATCGTGCGGATGGAGTCGAGGCCCAACTGGATGAGATCGTCGTGATCGGCGATGTCGCCCGCGGCGACCCCGAGCTGGCCGGCCACCGCGGCCCTGATCTCTTCCCTGGTGATGCCGACCCTGCCGTCGCCCGGCTGCTGTGCCGACTCCATTCCGCTGTCACTCCTTGCCTGATCCGACATGACCGTTCCGTTACCCCCGGCCGCGTACGGCGATGAACACTCGCTGGTCGAGCTGGGCGACCGGGTGGTCGCCCTCGGGCAGGACCAGCTCGGGTGTGAGACCCGCCGCGACCAGTTGGTCCCGCCATTCCTGCTCGGTCAGGAAGATCCGGTCGGTGCCCGCGCGCACGTCGGTCAGGCCGGCGTGCGGCTGATCCTCGCGCGGCGACATCAGGAAGTGCACCGAGGTCAGCTGCTCGCAGTGCGCGTGGCAGGTCTCGATGATCACCACCGCGCCGCCCGGATTCAGTAGATCGTGCAGCTGTCGGAGGGTCACGGCGATGTCATAGGCGTTGTGCAGCACGTTCGCGGCGATCACGATGTCGTGGCGCGATTGTGTTCCCAGATCAGCGTTCATGTCGACGATGCCGTACCGCATCCACGGATAGTCGGCGAAGCGTCGCTTCGCGGCCTCGAGGAAGAAGGTGGACACATCGGTGAAGTGGTATTCCACCGGCAGCCCCGACAGCGCCGCCGTCACGTCGTCGGTGGTGCCGCCGATTCCCGCGCCCAGCTCCAGCACACGCACCGGCGACCGGTCGCCGCGCAGGCCGTCGACCAGATCGGCGACCGCCCGCCCCGCCGCCAGATTCAGGTAGCGGCTGCTGAGATTGTCCCGGTAGGCGGCCTCGGCCGTGGTCATATCGCCGTTGGGGAACAGCAATTCCTGGACGCGCATGCTGTCCTGGGCGAGTTCGGTCAGGTGGTCGTCAGAGGCTTGCAGGAAGGTCGCGAGCGCGCGCGGATAGCCCAGGTCCGCGCAGACCTCGACCAGACTCGGTCTGGCCGGGGCCTGCACCGGCCGCACGTACCGATAACCGTGGTCGACGTCGCCTTCGACACAGCCGTCCGCGGCCAGGGCTTGCAACCACTGCCGCAGCAGCCACCGATGCCGCGGGGCGAACCGCATGCGCGTCGCGATGTCGTCCACGGCGCGAATCTCGTTGTCCGACAGCACCGGTCGCAGCGCTGCCAGCATGGCGCGCAGTCCGAACAGATCCATATCGTGACGCGCGGACCGGAAGCGTTCGGCGTCGAAATCGCTCGGTACGGCATGCTGGGCGGCCTCTTTCGCCCTGGCGACGCGATCGGCGGCACTCGCCATCGCACCGGAGGCCAGACTTCGCACCCTCGGCGCCGACCGTGTCGGTGGCGCGACCACCCCGACGGTCTCCTGCGGCGCGGCGGCTCCGGCCGCGGACCCGACGAGCCGGACCACGTCATCGAGCGAGGCGCCGCCGATGAGGTCGGCCACCGGCACGTCGGCGCTGAATTCGCTCTTGACGCGCCTGCGCAGTTCCAGGGCTTGCAGGGAGTCCAGGCCGATGGCGACCAGCGGCCTGGTGCTGTCGATGGTGTCGACGTCGTCGGCGCCGATGATCTCGGCGAGCAGGCGCACCATGCGGCCCGGCACATCCGTGCTCGCCGACGACGGACGGCTCACGCCCACCTCGGGGCCCGCGAAGGTGGCGGGGGCGGCGACTGCCACCGGTGTCTTCAGCTCGGACAGGACAGGTCCGTAGCCGAAGGCGCCGAGCACGGTGCGCCCGCGCTCCCAGTCGAAGGCGGCGACGACCGCATTGCCGCGCAGGCCGCCGAGGCCGAGCGCGATCGCATCCGCCGATGCCATGGGGAGGTATCCGACCTCGGCCAGTTTCGCGAGATCGGCGTTGCCCTTGCCCGCGAAGACGTCCCACTGGCCCCACTGCACCGACGCACAACGCAGACCGTTGGCGGTCAAGCGCCGCGCGATCGCGTCGACCATCCGGTTGGCCGCCGCGTACACGACCGTGCCGCGCCCGCCGAGCGTGGCGGCGAGGGAGGAGCACAGGACGATCTCGCAATCGTCGGTCCTGGTCAGCGCGTTGAGGACATGCGCGATGCCCGCGACCTTCCCGGACAGGGCTTGTTCGACCTGGGCGTGGCTGATCTCGGTGAGTTCGAGTTCGCCGATCACCGTGTTGTCCGCCGCCGCGTGGACGACCAGGTCTACGGGTGTGTCGCGAAGCCGATCGGCCAGCTGCGCGACGGATGCGCGGTCACCGATATCGCAGGACGCGACGGTGACCTCGGCCTGCCCCAGCGCGCGAACGGCACGCAGGCGCCGCGTGACCGCCTCCGTCTCACCCGACCGGCTCACCAGCGTCACCCGCCGTGCACCGGCGCGCACCACGTGCTCGCAGAACTCGAGCCCGAGACTGCCGGTGCCACCGGTGACGACCACGTTCTCCGGCTTCGACGGTCCGCGCAGCAGCGCGGAGCGGTCGGCTTCCACCAGGCGCTTGGCGTACAGATTGCCGTCGCGCAGCGCGAGTTCGGGTTCCTCGGCGGTGTGCAGCGCGGTGACGATCGACGGTACTGCCTGCGCATTCGCCTGATCGGCGGCGAGATCCAGGTGCCGGAACGCGACGCCGGGATATTCCGGGCTCGCCGAGCGGAACCCCGCGCTCGCGGCCGCGTGCACCGGGTGCGGCGGCGCGTCACCGGGGACGACCGCTTCACCGGCGACGGTGAGCAGCCAGTACTCGGTCACTCCCGCGTCGGGCTTCGACCACCAGCGCCGCGCGCCCAGGAACTCCGCGACCTCGGCGATCGCGGCGGAATCGTCCAGCTCGGGCAGAGCGGGCAGCAGCGCCACGACGGTGTCGATATCGCCCTCGCCGCTACCGGCGCCGATATCGACCAGTCGCCCGCCCAGTCCTTGTTTCGTCGCGTAGTCCACCAGGGCAGCGGCGAGATCGGCGCACTGCCCGGTGTGATCGACGATGCCGAGCGCGCGTGGCGCGGTCATCGACCGCCGCACCAACCGGACCCACTCTTCCACCAGCAGTTGCGGTTTCGGGGCGGTCTGCGTCACCGCGACCGGTTCCGGACGGGCGGGGGCGGCCTGCTGGCGTGCGGTGGCGTGCGCGGAGGACCTGGCGTGTCCGATGGTGACGTCGTGCGGAAGCCACAGCGTCATCTCGTTCATCCGCACGTTCGGGAAGTCCGGCAGCGGCAGGCGAGCCGGGGCGTCGGAGTCGACGCGCAGGCTCTCCCAGCGGTAGTTCAGGTCGTTGACGGCGAGAACAGCGAGATTTCGCGTGAATTCGGCCAGGTCGGTCGCCGTGCGGCTGGACGTGCCGCGCACCGTGGTGGCGCGATCGGACGCGAATGCGGTGAGGCTCTCCTCGACGGCCAACTGCAACGTCGGGTGTTCGGCCAGTTCTACGAAGGTGTCGACCTCCCGCTCGACCGCGGCGGCGACGGCGCGGTCGAATCGGACCGGGTTGCGCAGATTCCAGAACCAGTACTCGTCGACCGGCAGGTCGGAGGTGATCGCATCGCCGAGTGTCGCGCCGATGCAGGCGATCTCGGCGTCGAGGAAGCGGGCGTTGTCCAGCTTGCTGTGCACGGCGTCGCGGATCACGTCGCGGAACTCGTTGAGCAGGCTTGTGTGCGCGGGGTAACGGACCCGGATCACCCGGGCGAAGCGGCCGCGTTCGGCGAGCACGTCCACGACGGCCCGCACGGTGTCCCGGTCGCCGGAGATTCCCACCATGCGGGGCGAGTTCACCACCGAGACCTGCGCCCACCCGGACTGACGCGCCAGCACGCCCTCGCACTCGTCCCGGTCGGCGGCGACCACCGCCATGGCGTAGCGGTCGGAGGCGATCCGGTCGACCGCCCGCGCCCTGGTACCGACGACGACGATCGCGTCGGCGAGGGTCATCGTTCCCGACAGGTAGGCGGCGGCGATCTCCCCTTGGCTGTGCCCGATCGTGACGGCGGCCTCGATGCCCACCGAGCGCCACATCGCGCCGAGACCGACCATCTGCACGAACAGCGCGGGCTGGACGATCCTGGCGTTGTCGTCGGCTTCGGCGTCGGGGTCGAGCAGGTAGGGCAGCGGAGATTCGCCGAACAGGTCACGGAAGACCGCGTCACAGCGGTCGACCTCGGCGCGGAACGCCCGCACCCGGTCGTAGAAGAGTTTGCCCATGCCCGGGCGCTGGCTGCCTTGGCCGGGCAGCACATAGGCGAGCTTGCGAGCCGCGGCGGGCTCGTCGGTGCCGACCACGGCCGGGTGGTCGTATCCGTCGCGCACCGCCGCCAGCGCCGCGTCGAGATCGTCGCGGCCGCGCACCATCAGCAAGGCGCGGTGCCGCCGCGCGACCCGCGTGCGAAACAGCATCTCCGCCACGCGCTCGGCGGTGACGGCGGGGCGATCGGAGACGTAGGCGAGGATGGACGCCGCCTCTTCGCGCAGCGTAGCGGGAGCATCCGCCGACAGGAGAACCGGAACGGACCCGTCGGGCAGGCGATAGCTAGACATCGTCGTTCTCCTCACGAACGGGCATCGCGATGATCGCGTGCGCGTTGGATCCCCCCGCACCGAACGAGGACACCGCCCCGTAGCGGACGCCGTTCTTCGGCTCCCATGGCTGTGACTCGGTGGCCAGACGCAGACTCGACCGGTCCCAATCCACCCGGCTGGTCGGCTTGTCGGCGAACAGGGTCGCCGGGATTCGTCCGTGCCGTCCCGCGAGGAGCAGCTTGACCAGGCCCAGCATTCCCGCCGCGGCCTGCGCGTGACCGGCGTTGGACTTCACCGAGCCGAGCAGCGGTCCGGAACCGGCCGCGCCGTAGGTGTTCTGGAGTGCGCGCAGTTCGACCGGATCGCCCGCGCGGGTGGCGGTGCCGTGGCCCTCGATCATGCCCACGTCGGCCGGATCGATACCCGACTTCGCGATGGTCTTGCGGATCAGCCGTTCCTGCGCATCGGTGCGCGGCACCAGGATCGGCTTCCCCTTGCCGTTGTGGTTGTGGTTGGAGGCGAGCAGGCGGCCGTAGACGCGATGCCCGAGGCGTCGTGCGCGCGACTCGCGTTCGACGATGACGATGCCCGCGCCCTCACCCCACAGCGTGCCGGTGGCGTCGTCGGAGTAGGACCGGCAGTGACCGTCGGTCGACAACGCGTTCTGCTTGGCGAATTCGTAGAAGGCCATCGGCGACCCCATGACGCACACCGCACCGGCCAGCGCCCATTCGCAATCCCCGTCGCGCACCGCGGCCGCGGCGAGGTGAACCGCGGTCAGCGAGGAGGCGCACGCGGCGTCGACGGTCATCGACGGGCCGGTCAGACCCAGGCTATGCGATACGCGCCCCGCGACGCTCAGCAATCCATAGCCGATGGTCCGGACTCCGCTGTATTCATTGACCTCCGAAGCCGGCGGTCCGTATTCCATCGGCGAACAGCCGATGAAACATCCGGCGTCCTCGCCACCGAGCGCGCCGGGATTCAATCCCGTATTCTCCAGCGCCCGCCATGCGACGCGCAGCGCGACTCGCTGCTGCGGGTCCGTCGCAATCGCTTCGCGCTGGCCGATGCCGAAGAAGGCGGGATCGAATTCCGCTGCGTCGTCGAGGAATCCGCCCGCGTCGCAGACGTTGCTCCAGCCGTCGATCTGCGATACCGACAGCAAATCCTCGATCGGCCAGCCGCGGTCGCGCGGAAACGGCCCGACCAATTCCTTCGACGCTTCCAGCGCGGACCAGAACGATCCGGGGCTGTCGATTCCGCCCGGCGCCTCGACGGCCATTCCGGAGATGACGATGTGATCGACGTCCTGCGCCGTTGCTGATGTCACCGCTGATCCTCGAATTTCATAACGCCGGTGCGGGATGCGCTTGCCGGGCAAGCAATTCCGCGATGGCTTCGACGTGGTTGTGCAGATAGAAATGCCCGCCCTCGAACATCGTGACCTCGACGTCGTCGCCGTGGCGGTGCCAGCCGTGCAGGTCCGCCATCGAGACGATGGGGTCGCGATCGCCGCCGATCGCGTGGATCCGAGTGGCGACCCGCGCGGTCTCCGGGCACCGGTAGGCCTCGGATGCCTTGTGGTCGGCCTTGATGGCGGGCAGCGAGAGCCGCATGATCTCCCGGCTGGCGAGCACATCGGAATTGATGCCCTCGAGCATGATCAGGTGGTTGAGCAGTTCGTCGTCGTCTTCCGGCGTCGGCTTGCGATATTCGGCTCGCGACGGCGCCACCGCCGCCGAAACCGTCAGCTGCCGTACGTCGACGCCGGCGGCGAGGGCGAGGCGGGTGAATTCGAAGGAGACGAGCGCGCCCATACTGTGCCCGAATACGACGATCGGCACATCGCGGTTGTAGGGGGACATCCGGAATTCCCCGAAAGCGCCCGCGGCAATATCCTGCAGCGAGGTCAAGGCCGGTTCGCCCGCGCGATCCTGCCGTCCCGGATATTGGAAGATGATGACGTCGTAATGCGCGCTGAACGCTTTGGAGAGTGTGCGATACGCGGATGCTCCCGCACCGGCGTGCGGAAAGATCAACAGTGGCAGCCGCTCGGGCGAATCCGGCTTGTGAAACTTTCTGATCCATCCCGGTTTGTGCTGCATAGTGCTACCCACTTTCGAAACTCCCGCCGACAACTACAGCGGAAGCAAACCCGCGATCCGTTCGATACATGGTGCAACGCAGCAGTTATCGGCTATATCTTAGGTAAGGCTACCATAACTTTATACTGTACGCCGATCGAGCGCTGTTACCAACGCCGCGATGCTGCGATCCCAGAGCTCGACGAGGCGGTCGATTTCGACCGCCGTGAACAAGGCATCGCTCCAGCGCCAGCTGGTTGTCAACTGCGGCCCCTCGGCGGAAGAACCCACCATGGCGACGACGTCGAGCGCATAGCGCAACGGCAGATCAGGCTCCGGGACGAGCGGCATGTCCTCGACCAAGGCCGGATCGGAGATCACCGACCACGCCGACTCACCGGGCGCCATCAAGTCGACTCGACCGAGATAGTTGAACTCGACCTGTGGTTCTTGCGCACCGGCAAGTTCCGGGACACCGGCCACTTGCTGCAACACCCCGAAGTCGAGGCCCTGTTCCGGTATCGAAGCAATGTGCGCCGCGACGGAATCCAGTAGGGCCCGCGCCGCCTTCGAATCCGCCTCGGCACTCTCCACGTCGATGGACAGATCGGCGCCGAGCCGGACCGGGAAGACGGTGGTGAACCAGCCGACGGTGCTCGAGGTATCCGCGCCGGTCACCGCGTCGGCTCGGCCATGACTCTCCAGCGCGATGAGTGCCCCGCCTGTGTGGTCACGATCGCGCTCACGTTGCCACGACTGCAATGTCAGAGTCAGGGCCGCCAACAGCAATTCTCGGACGCCGTCCTCCTTCGACAGCGCGCTCAGGATGCGCGCGGTCGTCGCGACCGATGTCGGCGCCGAAGTGACGCGCAGCGATGCCCACGTATCGATCGCCGGATCGGGTTTACGCCGACCGATCGCCGGGTCCGGGGCGCTGACCTGCGCGGCCCAATAGTCCCGCTGCGCCAGCACCTCGGGAAGTTCGGCTCGCTGCCGGACCAGCCGAGACCACGCTCCGTAAGAGGTGAACTCGGCCATCACCTTCGGTGCTGTGCCCGAGCGCACCTGCTGCCATGCCTCATCCAGATCCGCGATGAGGATGCGCCAGGAGACCACATCCACCGCCAGATGGTGGATCGTCAGAAACAACACGTCACCGTCCGGCGCACCACGCAACCACACCGCGCGCACCATGTTCCCGGTACCCGGATCAATATCGTCGATCGCCACACGGGCGGCGGAGGCCAGCTGTGCGGTGAACGCGGACGCCGCGTCATCGACATCATCTGCCGGAGCACATCCGTCGCCCGGACGCTACCGGGCGCACGCCACGCCAGACGCGGACCGTCCGCGGTATCCACCAGCTGTGCGCGCAGCATGTCGTGCCCATCGAGCACCGCCTGGAGCAACAGCTCGAGATCCGCGCGCGAGATGCCCTTGGGCATGGTGAGCAGGACACTCTGCGTGAATCGGCGATAGTTCCCGTGTTCGTACGTCCACGACACGATCGGCAGCGGCGGCACTTCAGCGTGGCCGCTGTCGTCGGTCACCAGTGCGGCATCGGCCACACCTTTGTCGATCGCATCCGCGAGATCCCGGATCGTCGGCGCTGCCAGCACCATTCGCACCGTGATCGCGAGCCCGCGGCGACGTGCCTTGTTCACCAGCGAGATCGCGACGATGCTGTCCATGCCGAAGGCGAAGAAATCGTCCTGCACGCCGGGCGTGCGGCCGTCGAACACCTCGCTGAGCACCGCGGTGAGAGCCCGTTCGGTCTCGGTACCCGGCTCGGCGAAGGCCGAGGCGCCCTCCCCGCTGAGCGAACGTTCGGCGAGCACGGCGAGTTCACGCACGTCGAGTTTGCCGTTGGCGTTCACCGGGAGCCGCGGCAGCACCACCAGCCGTGCGGGAATCATGTACGCGGGCAGTCGATCGGCCAGCGCCGACCGTAGGACGACCGGATCGGCGGCGCGGCCAGGTCCGCACACCACGAATCCCACCAAGGTCACCGCATCACCGCGGCGCACCACGGTCGCTGCGGCGGCGGCGATTCCCGGCAGGGTTCGCAAGGCCGTTTCGACCTCGCCGATCTCGATGCGGTACCCGCGGATCTTCACTTGATCGTCGGCACGCCCGAGGTAGCCGAGGTTGCCACCGGGCAGTCGGCGCACCAGATCGCCGGTGCGATACATCCGCCGCCCCTCGGCGAAGGGGTCGGCGACGAAACGACCTGCCGTACCGGCCGGGCGTCCCGCATAACCGCGCGCCAGCTGCGGACCGGCGAGATACAGCTCACCGATCACGCCGACCGGCACCGGGCGCAGCCGGGAATCCAGCACGTAGGCCGTTGTTCCCGCGGTCGGCCTGCCAATCGTCGGCACGTCGAGACCCGTGGCTGCGGGCGCGGTGACATCGGCGACCACGGCTTCGACGGTCGTCTCGGTCGGGCCGTAGCAGTTGTGCACCGCGACGCCGGACAGGCCGCGCAGCCGATCCCACAGCTGCGTGTCGATGGCCTCACCGCCGAGGGCGAGCACGGCGGGCGGCCGGTCGAGCAATCCGGCGGCCACCAGCTGACGGAACATCGACGGGGTCGTATCGATCATGTCGATTCGATGTCGCCGCATGCCCTCCACCAGGCGCTGCGCGTCGCGCATGGCCGCGTCGTCGAACAGGTGGACGCCGTGGCCGTCGAGCAATCCGACCATCGGCTGCCACGAGGCGTCGAAGCTCAGCGACCAGGCGTGCGCGATCCGCAGCGGGCGCCCCAGTCTCTCCACGGCGGGCCGGTACACCCGTTCCCGGTGGTCGGCGAAGTAGGCGATCAGGGCCGCATGGGAATTGACCACACCCTTGGGTTCGCCGGTGGAGCCGGAGGTGAAGATGACGTAGGCGCCGGCAGCCGGATACCGCGCGACCGCGGGCAATTCGGCGGTGGCGCGTGCGGCGATGTCGAACTCGTCGAGGTCGAGCACCATCGCCGGATCGAGATCGGCGCCTCCGCCGTCGGAGACGAGTACCAGCTTCGGGCCGGCCTGCCGGAGGATGGATTCGATACGGGCCGCGGGCAGTGCGACATCGACGGGCACATAGGCGGCACCCGCCGCGAGCGTGGCGAGCACAGCGATGATCGCGCCCTCACCACGCGGCAGCTGAACGGCTACGACATCTTCCGGCCCGACACCGCGCGCGAGCAGTTCACCGGCCAGTCCCTTCGCGCGGTCGGACAACTCCCGGTAGGTCAGAGTGGAGGTGTCCGTGGTGAGCGCGACCGCGTCGGGAGTCGCGCTCACCTGACGCTCGAACAGGTCGAAAACCGTCACCCCAGCCTCGCGCCCGGGTAGTTCGGGCGTGGTTTCGAACAGGCGTGCCTCCGCGCGCGCCGCATCCGGCAGCACGTCGAGATCGTCGGTGCGCAGATCCGCCGCGTCCGGCAGACGCCGCAGGACCGCCAGCATGGCCGCGCCGATGTCATCGGGCAGATACGGCACCGATTCCCGCACGGCCTCCACGACGACGGCCAGTTCGTCACCGTGCACGAGCGAGACCACGGTGAGCGGGTAGTGCGTGAGGTTCTTGGCCATCATCGGCCGGAAAGTGACCTCGCCCACGGTACTCGCGCCGACCGCGTCATCCATGGGGGCGTTCTGGAAGACGAACATGGTGTCGAACAGCGAGCTGTATCCGGCCGCGCGCTGAACCGACGACAGACTCAGATATCCGACATCGCGCATGGCGGCCGATTCGCGCTGTAGGCGTGCGCATTCGGACGCGACCGGCGCAGCCGGATCCGTCCTGAACACCACCGGAATGGTGTTCAGGAATAGGCCGATCATGCGTTCCACGCCGGATATCTGCTCCGGACGGCCCGTGACGATGGTGCCGTAGACGACGTCGCGGCGATCGGTCAGCCGCGACAGCAGGATCGTCCAGGCGAACTGCACCACGGAGTTCATCGTCAGTCCGTGCTGCCGCGCCCAGTCCCGCAGCCGCGCGGTGTCGTCCGCGGCCAGGATGAAGCGGGTCACCTCGGCCGTCGCCGACGTCGCTCCCCGGGCGAGTCCCATGCTGGTTCCGCCGTCGGCAATCATCAAGGGCCCGCTGAGACCGGCCAATTGCTCGCCCCACCAACGCTGCGCCGCCGACATGTCCTTTGCGCCCAGCCAGCCGATGTAGTCCCGGTACGGCCGCACCCGAGGAAGCGCATCGGCCGAGCCCCCGGCCAGATACAGCGCCCGCAGCTCACCGAACAGCAGTCCGAGCGACCAGCCGTCGAGCAGGATGTGGTGGATGGCCATGATCAACCGCCACCGCGCGACGCCGTCCTCACCCGTCGGCAGCGTCACCAGCGTGGCGCGCAGCGACGGTCCCTTGCCGAGGTCGAACGGGCGTGCCAGCTCCTCGGCTTCGACGTCCTCGAGTTCCTCCACCCGCGCCGCGCGTTCGGTCCACGGCAGTTCGACCCGGCGCGGCACGATCTGAACCGGCTTGGGCACGTCGCGATCCCAGAACACCGCACGCAGATTCGGGTGACGGCGCAGCAGCGTCTCGAGGCAACGGCGCAGCAGTGCGGCGTCCAGCGGTCCTTCGATGTCGACCACGAACGGGATCGTGTACACATCCTGCCCGGCACCGCTCAGCTGGGCCAGCGAGAACAGCCCCTCCTGCAATGGGCTGAGCGCCAGCACATCCTCGATCTCCGCAATGGCCTGACTCATACCCGTTCTCCTGCCTCGCTGCCTTCGCCGCGTAATCGAACCCGGTGATCCCGGCGTCCGGCGCGGCGTATCGACGACGAATCCGTCGGCGGCACCCGTGGAGGGCGCCCGCACGTCGCTGCTGTCGTCATACGGCCTTCACCCCGCCCAAAAGGCAAGGCTTGCCTAACTAGAAGTGATGGTAACTCACACCGCCGCCGAGATATAGGGATGTGGTTTGGCTAACCTAATGCGCCCCGAGCGCATGCCCCGCAGACACGACCGCCCCGCCCACACGGCGATTCGTGTGAACGAGGGCGATGGATCCATGCCGCGACAGGGCGATCAGCGTTGCGTCGCCCACGAACTCTGGAGAGCTGCCAGTGTGTCCGCGTCGAGCCCGGAGGCGGACATCGGGGCGTGCTCTTGTTCGTCCACAGCGTCGTCGGGCGATACCGCGGGCGGATTCGCGACGGCATCGTCCACCGCTGCGGCCAACTCCGCGATCGTGAAGTACTCGAATATCATCTGCGGACTCAGCGGCAGACCGGCCTCCGCGGCTCGCGCCGCCCATTTGATGGCGATGACGCTGTCGCCGCCGAGGCCGAAGAACCCGTCCTCGCGACCGACATCGGTGATGTCGAGCAGTTCCTCCAGAATCGCCGTCAACGTGCGCTCGGTCTCGGTCTGTGGCGCGACGTAATCGGATTCGAGCCTGGCGACGGCGTGCCGGACCACCGAGCGGCCGGTGTCCCAGCCCTCCGGCAGGACGTTGAGTTCGCCGAAGGCCCGGTCGGGCTGTTCGGCGAACGCGCGCAGTACCCCCACCAGCACATCGGCGAAGGCTTCTCCGGTCTCCGCGATGTACAGGTCCCGATTGACTACCACGCGGGCGATGAAGTCACCGTTGGCCTCCACCGAGTAGTCGAGGTGGAAGTCCAACAACGAAACGTCGTAATACATGGCGATACCGCTCAGCATGGTCGATCCGTCCGCCGTGAACGGCACTTGGGCCGGGCGATGCCGGAAGTGCATCATCACCTGGAACAATGGATTACGCGAAAGCGAGCGAACCGGATTCAGCGTCTCCACCAGACGCTCGAAGGGCACGTCCTGGTGGCCGATCGCGTCCAGCATGGCATTGCGCACGCGTTCGAGCATGGTGCGCGGGGTGGGGTTGCCCGACACGTTGTGGCGCATCACCACGAGGTTGGCGAACGGGCCGACGAGTTCGTCGGTGGTCTGTCCGATCCGGTTGGCCACTGCTGCGCCGATCGCCACATCATCGCCACCGCCGAGGATGTTGACGAGTGCGGCGCTGACCGCCTGGCAGAGCATGAATTCGGTCGCTCCGACCTCCTTGGCCCTGCCACGCAACGCATTCCAGGTCGCGGCGGGCAGTGTACGGGTCGCACTGAGGCCGATGCGGCCGAGTACCGGCGGACGCGGATAGTCGTGGGCGACGGCGATCTCGTCGGGCAGACCATCGAGCGTTTTCCGCCAGTAGTCCAGTTGCACCTGTCCGTAGGCACTGACCTCGCGGTTGGGACCGCGGTCGAAGATATCCCGCTGCCAGATCGCAAAATCGGCGAACTGGATGGGCAATTCGGCCCAACCCGGCGCCGTCCCGTTCAGCCGGGCGCGATAGGCGACGGTCAGATCGTCCAGGAAGACTTGACAGGACCGCCTATCGGCGATGATGTGGTGCATCAGGATGGACAGCACATGAGTCCGCGAATCCAGGCGTAGTACTCGCAACCGCACCATCGGTTCGGCAGCCAGATCGAAGACGTAACCCCAGTCAGCGGCCAACTCCTCGGCCAAGCAGGCGTCGACATCATCCGCCTCGCCGAGGTCAAGGAGCGGAACCGGCACCGGCGCGGGCGGCGCCACCGATTGATATGGCGTGCCCTCATATTCGGGGAAGGTGGTCCGCAACGGTTCGTGCCTGGCGACGACGTCGTTGATGGCGGCGCGCAGCGCGTCCACGTCGAGCGGGCCGTCGAAGCGGACCGGGCAACTTATGTTCTCGCCGTCGATCGCGCCCTCCAGCCGCCGCTGGAGCCAGTACGCACGCTGCAAGTACGACAGCGGAATACGTACCGGACGTTCCCTGCGCTTCAACTCCGGTCGCGCCGCGCGTGCGTCGGCGACCGGCGCCTGCTCGGTCGCCTCATCCTCGTCGAGCGCGTCGATCTCGTCGAGGTCGATGTCGAACTCGTCGCGGAAGGCGGCGACCAGATGGGCGGCCAGCGCGGTGACGGTCGGCTTGTCGAACGGGACCCGCATATCGATCTCGATGCCGAACTCGGCGCGGATCATGGTGATCAGCCGCGCCGCCAGCAGCGAATGGCCGCCGAGTTCGAAGAACGAATCGTCGGCGCCGACCCGCTCGCGGGTGAACAGCGTGGCGAACAGTCCGGCGATGCGGACCTCGGTCGGCGTCCGCGGCTCCCGGTACGCGCGGGCCTCGGCGAAGGCGGGCGCGGGCAGCGCTCGCTTGTCCAGCTTGCCGTGCGCGGTGAGCGGCACCTCGTCGATGACCGCGAAGGCCGAGGGGACCATGTACTCCGGCAGCATCGCCGCCACGTGCGCGCGGACCTGGTCGAGATCTACCTCCGCGCCCGGAGCCGGCACGATGTAGGCCGCCAGGACCGGGCCGAGCATCTCGTGCTCGGCGACGATCACGACACAGTGCGCGACCGACGGATGATCGGTGACGGTGGCTTCGACCTCACCGAGTTCGATTCGGTGTCCGCGCACCTTGACCTGTTCGTCGGCGCGGCCGATGAATTCGATCTCCCCCGCGGCATTGCGGCGGGCCAGGTCGCCGGTGCGGTAGAGCCGTCCGCCCGCCAGGAAGGGATCGGCGACGAAACGTTCCGCGGTCAGGCCGGGCCGGTTCAAATAGCCGCGGGCCAGCTGGCGTCCGCCGAGGTAGATCTCGCCGACGACCCCGGAAGGCACCAGTTGCATGGCGTCGTCGAGCAGGTAGAGGTACACGTTGCGGTTCGGCCGTCCGATCGGCACGATGCCGTTGCCCTGCGGGCCTTCGACCTCCATGTGCGCCGAGCACACCACCGCCTCGGTGGGGCCGTAGTGGTTGCGCAGCTCGGCGTCGAACTGGGCGGCGAACCGGTCGGCGACCTCGCCGGGCAGCGCCTCGCCACCTACCGGAACGCGCCGCAGCGTGCGCCAGTCGTTCACCTCGGGCAGCACCAGGAAGGTAGCCAGCATGGACGGCACCATGTGCAGCACCGTGACGCCGTGGCGAGTGACCAGATCCGCGACGTAAGGAATGTCGCGGTAGGCGTTCGGCTTCGGAATCACCACGCGCGCACCCGCGGTCAGCGTGACGAAGATGTCGAGCAGCGATGCGTCGAAACTCACCGAGGTCGATTGCAGCACCCGGTCCTGCGGGGTGAGATCCCATTCCGCGTTGAAGCCCGACAGGTGCTCGGCGATCGCCCCGTGGGGCACCGGAACGCCTTTCGGCTTGCCGGTGGAGCCGGAAGTGTAGATGACGTAGGCGGTATTCGACGGGTGCAGCGGCGTCGTGCGATCGGCGTCCACCGGGTCGCGGTCCGGCAGCGCCGCGGCGTCCTGTTCGGCGGCGGTCACCGTCACCGTGTCCAGCGTCAGCTCGGGACGAGCGTCGTCGAGCAGATATTCGGTCCGCTCGGCCGGGTAGGCGGGGTCGATGGGCAGGTAGGCCGCGCCCGCCTTCTGCACGGCCAGGATCGCGACCACGAATTCGACCGAGGTGGCCATACGCAGCGCGACCAGGTCTTCGGGGCCAACGCCCTGCCCGATCAGCCAGTGCGCCAACCGGTTCGCGCGTTCGTTCAGCGCGCGGTAGGACAGTTCGACCTCGTCGGAGACCAGAGCGATGTTCTCCGGTGTCGCGCCCACCTGCCGCTCGAACATGGCGATCATGGTGGTCGGCTGCTCGTCGACGAGTGTGCCGTGCGAGATCGCCAGTAGATCGCGCCGTTCGGTCGCGCCCAGCAGGTCGAGATCGCGGATCAGCTGCGCGGGATCGCGCAGTGCGCTGTCGAGCAGCTGCACGTAGTGGTCGAGCAACTGGACCACCAGCGATCGTTCGAGTTCGTCGACCAGATAGGTGGCCTCCACGCGGGCGCCTGCGCCGTCCTGGACGACCATCAGGCCGAGTGGCTCCTGCGCGACGCCGCTGCCGAGGCTCAGTTCGCTCGCTTCGATTCCGGGCAGTTCGAATCCGTTGGCCGCGCCGCGCACACTGAAGCTGAGCTGGACCAGTTGCGCCATGGCGTCCCTGCCCGCCACCCGCTCCGGGGCGACCGCCTGGATCACGCGATCGACGCCCACGTCCTGGTGGGTGAAGGCGCCGACCATGGTCTCCTTCGTCCGATCCAGCAGCGCCGCGAAGGTTTCCGCACCGCGCGGCGTCGCACGGATCAGCAGGGTGTTGCCGAAATAGCCGATCAGCGCCTCCGCCCTGGCGTCGCGACGGTTGGTCACCGGCATGGAGACCAGGAAATCCGTAGCCGCGGTGTAGCGATGCACCAGCGCTTGGAAACCGGCGAGCAGCACCATGTACGGGGTCGCCGACCGCGCCCGCCCGGTCGAGGCCACCAACTCCATCAGCTCCCGCGGCAGTTCGCGCACCACGCGGTCGGCGTTCTTGGATCCCGCCCCGCCCGCCCGGCGGCTCGGCAGTTCCAACCGTTCCGGCAGGGGGGTCAGCGCGTTGCGCCAGAATTCCAGGCCGGCGCTCTCGTCGCCGCCGGATCGCCCGAGCACTTCGACGTCGACGTACTGCGCCTTGACCTCGGGCAGGTCACCCTCGCCACGGTAGGCCGCGTTCAGCTCGGTGAAGAACACCGGCCACGAGTCGTCGTCCCAGCCGATGTGGTGGACCACGAGGACGAGCACGTAGGACTGCGCGCCGACCCGGATCAGCGTCGGCCGCAACGGCAGATCGGTGGACAGGTCGAACGGGCGGGCGAATTCGCGCCGCGCGAGGACCTCGACCCGCCTCTGCAGCACGCTGTCGGGCAGATCGGTGAGATCGTGCCGCTGCCAGGTGAGTGCGGCATCGTCACGGGAGACCTGGTACGGCTCACCGTCGTCACCGACGTGATAGGTGGTGCGCAGCACCTCGTGCCTGGCGACGACGGTCGCGAACGCGGCCTGCAACCGCTCCGGATCGTCGAGTCCATCGAGCCGGTAGGCGACGCAGACGTTCAACGTGGTGTCGCTCGGATCGAGCCGCTGCAGGAACCACATCCGCTGCTGCGCCGCCGACAAGGCGCTCGGCTCGCCGCCGCGCCGGTCCGGTCCGGCCTGCTCCTGCGGCGATGTCTGCACGCCCTGCTCACGCAAACGTCTCTGTAGTAACTGCTTGCGGCGCTCGAGAATATCGTCTGCCATGTCCGTCCTTCGAATCGTCTGTCGGGCCCGATGTCCGGACATGCCGGACGGGCGGTGGTGTCTGGCGATCAAGTCACTGATCGGTGAGATAACCTCCGCGCGCGAAGAATTCGGCTCCGTCGTGTTCGGCGCCCGCCGCGGTGCGTACCCGGGTGATCACCAGCGCGCGGTTGCCGCCCCGGTGGGCGTCGGCTCCCGTCACCACCGCGCCGCCGCCCTCCTGCACGATGACGCGGCCGGGCGTGCCGCCGTAGCGCGCTTCGGACACCCGCGCGGCCAGTACCTCGATGCGCTCGCCGCGGTAGTGGGTGAACGCGCGCGGGTACGGCGCGGAGAGCGCGCGCACGAAACGCTCCAGGTCCTCCGCCTGCCAGGTCCAGTCGATCCGGCTGTCGCGCTCGGAGCGCTTGTGGAAGTAGGTGCGCTCGGCCTTGTTCTGCGGTCGCCACACCGCGGTACCGGAATCCAGCGCGGCCAGCGCCTCGCCGAGCGCGCCGGGAATCAGCTCCATCCCGCGCATCACCAGTTCGGTGCCGGTATCGGTGGGGCCGATGGGAATCGAGCGCTGCACGAGGATGTCGCCGGTATCCAGACCCTCGTCCATGCGGTGCACGGTCAGGCCGGTTTCGGAAGCGCCGCTGATCAGTGCCCACAGCACCGGAGAGAATCCGGTGAACTTCGGCAGCAGCGAATCGTGCAGGTTCAGGGTGCCGTGCGGCGGCAGATTGTACAGCTCCGCGGGCATCCAGGTGTACCAACTGTTCACCACGATGACATCCGGTTCGACTCGCTTGACGAGATCGATGGTCTCCGCGTCCGCCCGTTCGGTGAGGTGCACCGGAATCCCGTGTTCGCGCGCCAGTTCCTCGACCGAATCCGAGAAGATCGCTTTGTAGGACTGCTCGCTCGCCGGATGCGTGACCGCGAGCACCACCTCGTGTTCCGAGTCGATCAGGGCTTGCAGAGTCTTACGACCCCAGGTCTGGAAACCGAACGACACGATACGCATGAACCGAAAACCTTCCCTCAAAAAACAAAGGTTAGCCTAGCCTATGTCAGCCGTGCGCGCGGGCCGAACCTGATCAATCGACCGGCAAGGCCGCGTTCCCCCGGCGCGCCGCGGCTTGCCGGACCGCCGCCGTCTGGAGCACCCGGTCCGAAAGTGCGCCCAGGCAGCTGAGATTCGGAAAGCCGGGGCCTTGGGCAAGCGCCGCCAGGTTCGGTAGATACAACTTGCTGTCCAGGCCCGACACCGCGAGGTCGTATCCGATGGCGGTCTCGATCCGCGCCTGCGTCAGCTCGCCGCCCACCGCGAGCTCGAGCAGATCCGCGGCATTCGCGTCGAACAGTTCGAGGAACCACAGCGGGCGGCCGCCGGTCGCGTCGATCACCAGGTCGGCGGTGTGCACCTGATCCGGCCGCATCTCGTTGCGCAACGTCAGCGCGACGGCGCCGTCCTGATCCGCCACCCGCACCACCCGGCCCTGCATGTGATGCACGCGATTGTCGGCGAGCAGGCTCTCCTGCACGCGAACCGAGAAGACCCCGCGGTCGGTGCGCCTGATGACGTCCCTGCGCTCGTCGATGCTCAGCGAGCCCCATTTGATCGGGTCGCTGAAAAGGGAGTTCTCGAAATAGCTCTCACCGCGGGTGTAGATCGTCGCCATCGGCGAGATCACCGAGATCGACAGCATGCCGTGGCGGACCAGTTCGTCCAGCGCCGAACCGGCGGTCTCGCCGCCGCCGATCACCGCGACCCGGGAGGAGACGGGAAGACTGCGCTTACCCGCCAGATCCCAGAATTCGGCGATGCTGAGCACTTTGGGATGTTTGGCCAGCGCCTTCTCACTTCGGCCCGGCCCGGTGATCATGAGGCCGTCCGCCTCGATCCCGGTCGGCCGACCGTCACCGTCGACGGCGGTGACCTGCCACCCGTCGGCCGTGGCCGCGATCATCGCACTGTGCCGACGACGAGTTCGAGATCGATCGCACGAGCGACCCACTGCAGGTACTTCGCCCACACATGATGCTGCGGACTCGGCCTGCCGCGATCGATCCACTCGGCATAGGTGCCCTGGTCGACCAGGAACGAGGTCCAGCTGTAGGCCATCATGGCCTCGTTGATGGCCCGGTTGCGACCACGGGCCCACGTGGAGTGGTAGGGGAAGCCGATGTCCTTCTCCGGACTGGTGCCGAGCCGATGCTGCCCATCGGTCCAGCCACCGCTCGGCAGCCAATTACCGCCCACCGCGTGGGCTTCCACTACCACGACGCGCGGCGCGGGCAATCCCAATTCGCGCAGTACATGGGCCTTGGCCGCCACCGCCAACGCCTTCGGCCCCGCACCGACGACAACAAGCGTTCCCACTGTTTCTCCCACTCTCGACTCGCGCCGCACCCGTGGGCACGCCCACATCGACCGAACCTGCGCGTCTATGTTTGCATAGCCTTACCTTACAGTGAAGGCGCGTGCTCCACTCGACCACGGGTGAGCGCTGTCGCCATGAGCACGGTCGCCGAGGCCGCCCCGCTCGTCACTCCGCCGCACGCCAAGGCGCCCCGCACCGGCGAACTGCGTGCCAAGATGGCCGCCCTCTCGAACGCGGGCGCTTCGCTCGGCCGGCAACTTCGCCGGCACGGGCTGCCGAACCTCCACCGCCACAGCCGAAGACCCGCACGACGTGACCGCCAAGTATTCTTAGGCTAACCTCAGTTGCATGCGCAGAGGATTCAGCGGCGTCGTGGTCAAGGCGTGGGGCGGCAAGGACTACCGGCTCACTGTGACATCGACCGAAAAGGTGACGGACAACTTCGTACGGCTCGGCTTCGATGCCGGTGGGCTGCTGGCCGATCACCCCGTCCACCCCACCCAGTGGATTCGCGTATGGATTCCTCAGGAGGGAAGCGACAAGCTGCATCACCGGGCGTTCACCCTCGTCGACCCCGACCCCGAGGGCAACCGGTTCTGGATGGAATTCGCCTTGCACCACGGTCCGGCCGCGGATTGGGCCAGGAACGCCTCGGTCGGCGACCCGCTCGACGCCAGCGTGCTCGGCTCGAAATTCGCACTGCCGCAGACCGCGCCGAGTGAATACGTCGTCTTCGGCGACACCGCCTCGCTGCCCGCGATCAATTCCCTGCTCGACGCCATCGGCGATGTCCCGGCCAGGGTCTGGCTGGAATGGCAATACGAGTCGGACCAGACGCTTCCCCTTCGCAACAAGCCACACCATCAGGTCACCTGGTTGCAGCGGGTGGACGACGGCAGGCTGCTGCGGGAGCAGGCGCAGGAGATCACCTGCGCGAACGACGCTTTCGGCTGGGTCGCCTGCGATTTCTCCACCACCCGCTCGATCGCGAAGACCCTCAAGTCCACCCACGGACTGCCCAAAACCGCGATCAAGGCCCAGGCCTACTGGAAGTAGTCCACCCGGCCGGAACGACTGCCGCCCGCTATCGGAGATAGCGGGCGACAGTGCATTCCGGGCGCCGTCAGACCGCGGCGGGTTCCAGCCGCCAGCCCGCAGCGCAGAGCGTTCGTTCCAGAAGTCGGCGTAGCGACCTCCGAGTGCCAGCAACTCGTCGTGGGTGCCCCGTTCGACGATCCGGCCGTCGTCGCGTGGCCAACGGTTGTTCGCGCACATCGTGTTCGCCGACCACGACGCGGCCGGAATCCACGTCGTAGAACCGGGCGGCCACCGCAGCAGCGTGGTCTTCCCCGAGCCGCTGGGGCCGACGATCGCGGTCGTGGTACCGGGCGGCACGAGCGCGACGGCGTAGACCACCAGCGGTACCAGCAGGACCAGGGTGAGCCGCCAATCGGCACCGAACAGATAGCCCAGGGTCACCAGCGGGACGACGAGCGCCCTCACGACCTCGAGCCTGGCGTGCGCCACCAGACAATGCAGCGCCTCGACGTCGTCTTGGAGGTACTTTTTCACCTCGGTCGAGTTCCGTTCGCCGAACCAGCCCAGCGGCACCCGGGTCAGCTCGGCCGCCAGTGCCCGGCGCACGTCGAGCTGGTACTTCCCGTCCAACATGTGCGTCCAGGTCAGCGCACCGGCTTGCAGCAGCGCACGGACCACGAGGACCAGCACCGCCGCGTCAGCAGACGCCACACCCGGTCGGTGTCCACCTGCTCGCCGATCAGTTCGCGGCAGGCCTTCACCGTCATCAGACCTCGCCTCCCGACCTTCCCGGCGCAGCTCGCCGGCATCCGCCCATCGTCGACAGCAAGTTAAGTTAGGCTAACTTACTAAGTACGGTAGGGGCGGTCCCCGCGCACGCCGGAGCGCACGGCCGCCGTCCTCGCGCACCACGATCGGCGCCACCCCGGAGTTGTCCTGCCCGACTTTTTTCGTAAATGTGCGAAAACTGCTGCGAACCCGTGGCTTTCGCACTCCCGACGCGCCGGGGAAACCTCCGTGAACGGCGGCGCATCCCGGCCCGATAGCTCTTGCGCATCGCTAACTTCGAGCGAAAGCAGAGGCACGCGGGGAGATCAATATGTATGGCATGGAGTTGTTATCAATTTTGTCGAATTGCGCTCGCGATCCCGGCCACCTGACCGCAGGCCAGGCGCATCGGGCCATGCAGGTGCACCTGGATTGCAGCGTCGATCTGTGCCGGGTGCGCCGCCGGGCGCGCAGGACGCTGGTCGAGGCGCGCCTGATGGTGCTGGACGAGCGGGCCACGCCGTAATGGCCTTCGCGATGCGCGCGCCGCGCGCGTCCCGCCGGCTACTCGGGCCCGCGACGACCGATTCCCGCGCGCCGAGTCGGCTGTCGCCGGCCGGGCGGAATCGCCCCGGGTGCCGCGGCGTTGTCCCTGCCATGACCTCCACGGCATCCGAACGATCCGCTGCCCCCGTCGTCGACACCGCGACCGAGTTCGGCGCGAAAGTCGCCGAACGACTCGACCGTGAGTCCGTCCTCTGGCTGACCACCGTTGGTCCCACCGGCACACCACAACCGAATCCCGTCTGGTTCCAGTGGCGCGACGGCGAGTTCCTGATCTTCAGCCAGCCCGGTAAGCCGAAAGTGCGCAACATCCAGCGCAATCCACGGGTCGCGCTGAACCTCAACAGCACCGCGACCGGCGGCGACGTGGTCGTGCTCACCGGTACGGCCCGCGTCGTGGATGAACAGCCCGGCGCGGAGGAGATCGCGGCCTTCACGACGAAGTACGCCGACGGCATGCGCTCCATCGAGATGACCGACGAGCAGTTCTACGCCGAGTACTCGGTCGTGCTGCGCATCACTCCGGATCGTCTGCGCGGATTCTGATCCGATGATGCTCGCGCCGCCACCGCCCAGCGCCGCGTGGCGGCATCGGCTCGCACGCGAAGGCTTCGAGGTCGCCTACTTCCGGGTCACCGAGCGCGGCGTGCTGATCGAATGGCTGCACGACGGCCGCCGAGGACGGCGCGGCCTGGGTGGTGGACTACCGGATCGCGCTGGACCCCGCATGGCGGACGCGGCGGGCCCAGGTGGCGGTGCGCAAACCCGGCGGCTGGAACACGCTGGTGCTGGAGTCGGACGGCGCCGGGTCCTGGCTGTTGGACAGCATGCCCGCGCCGCTGCTCGACGGCTGCCTCGACGTCGATCTCGAGTCCTCCGCGCTGACCAACGCGTTCCCGGTGCATCGGTTGGCGCCGGAGATCGGCGACAGCGCGGAGGCGCCCGCGGCCTACGTCCACGCCTCCGGTGCGGCGGTGGGACGGCTGGAACAGCGATACACCCGCGTCGCCGACGGCGAGCACGGACCTCGGTTCGACTACTCCGCCCCCGAGTTCGATTTCACCTGCGCCCTGGAGTACGACAAGTCCGGTTTGGTGCTCGATTACCCGGGCATCGCGGTCCGCGCCCTCTGAAACCGCGCCCTCTGAAACCGCGCCCTGCGAGACCGCGCCCTCGGCGGCCTCGGACCTTCCCGCTCCGGCCTGCGGCTAGGGTCGATACCGATGAGAAGGCGGCAACAACCGCCGTTGCCGAAACGGCACGGCTTGGACCCGGCCCGGCTGCGGCTGCCGGAGCGGGGCGACTGGGCGACCATCCGGGACCATCTGGTGGAGCGCCTGCCCCGGGTGCCCGCGACGCGGATCATGAACTGCTGCACGCGGGTGGCATCGTCGATCTGGACGGGCCGGTCGCACCCGACGCGCCGTACGTGCCGGGCGGCGCGGTCTGGTTCCATCGCGATCTGCCCGAGGAGACGGTGGTCCCGTTCGACATCCCCGTCGTGCATCGCGACGACAACCTGCTGGTCGTGGACAAACCGCATTTCCTGGCCACGATCCCGCGCGGCCGGCACATCTTGCAGACGGCGCTGGTGCGCCTGCGCCGGGAATTGGACCTTCCCGACCTGGTCCCGGCACACCGGCTCGATCGCGTCACCGCCGGTCTGGTGCTGTTCGTGATCAATCCGGCCCGCCGCGGCGCGTACCAGACCATGTTCCACAAGCGCACCGTGCGCAAAGAGTACGAGGCGATCGCCCGGTTCGATCCCGATCTCACACTGCCCCGCGTGGTGCGCAGCCGGATCATCAAGGAGAAGCAGGTGCTCGCGGCCCAGGAGGTGCCCGGCGAACCCAACGCGGAAACCGAGGTCGAACTGCTCGAGCACCGGGACGGGATCGGCCGCTACCGGCTGCGCCCGCACACCGGCCGGACCCACCAGTTGCGCCTGCACATGAACAGCCTCGGCATCCCGATCCTGGGCGACGACTTCTATCCCACCTTCACCGACAAGCCCGTCGACGACTTCACCAGGCCGCTGCAGTTGCTGGCCGCCTCGCTCGAGTTCACCGATCCGATCACCCGCCGGCCGCGCCGCTTCGACACCACGCGCACGCTGCAAGCCTGGACCGATCCAGCCGGCTGGGCCGGCTGAGACGTCCGTTCCCTCGTCCGAAAGCACGCGCCGCGCCGAACCGAGGGCGCTGACGAGCACAGCAGTGACCTGGCTTGCATTCGCTTCCGGAGCCTGGCCGATCCGGCAGCCATCCGTACACTCGGTCGGGATGTCTGAGCCGGACCTTGCAGCACCGACCCATCCCCGCCACCGAACACACGCCTACATCGACGTCGCCGTCGTCGTGGTCGTCCTGGCAGGCACCAATCTGATCGCGCACTTCACCACCGCGTGGGCCAGCATCGTCACGGTGCCGCTCGCCGCGGTGGCGCTGCTCGCGCTGGTGCGCAGGCGCGGCCTCGGCTGGGCGGAACTGGGCCTCTCACCCCGGCACTGGCGGCGCGGGTCGCGCTACGCGCTCGGCGCGGTGGCGCTGGTCCTCGCGGTCGTCGCGATCGGGGCGGCGCTCCCGCTGACCCGGCCCTTCTTCCTGGCGGATCGCTACGCGACCATCTCCGGCGCGCTGATCGCTTCGATGATCGTCATCCCGCTGCAGACCGTGATACCCGAGGAACTCGCCTTTCGCGGGGTGCTGCACGGCACCCTGCATCGCGCGTACGGTGCGCGCGGCGTGTTCGCGGCGGGTTCCCTGCTCTTCGGCCTCTGGCACATCGCGTCCTCCTTCGGCTTGACTTCGGGCAATCAGGGCCTGAGCGGACTGGTCGGGGGCGGTGTGGCCGGACAGGTCATCGGCGTCCTGCTCGCCGTCGTGGCGACGGCCGCGGCGGGCGTGGTGTTCACCTGGCTGCGCCACCGCAGCGGCAGCCTGCTCGCCCCGATCGCCCTGCACTGGTCGGTCAACGGCGCGGGAGCACTGGCGGCCGCCATCGTGTGGCACACCACACTCGCCTGATCCCGGCACAGCGCGGCGCACTCGCCGCCGGAACCCCGCGCTTTCGCAATTCGCGCGTACGAGGAAAACGAAATGCCCACTGCGATCCCGCGCTGGGCAACCCCGGTGTGCGAAAGGCCACCTTCCGCACCTCAGGTGAATTCGAACGGAGTTTCGACACGCGGGGGCGGCGGCGAAATGGCCGCTCATCCGGATAATCGCGAGACTTCGCACATTTCGGCAGCTCGGCGTGTCGCCGTCGCCTCCGGGTCCTTCACATTGACCACGCGCAGAGGTCGGTTTAGTCTCACTCCGATCACACATATGTTCGAGCACTCATGTCTCCACCACCCGACATGACACCTGCTCTTGGGAAGGCTCGCGATGCCCGAACGAACTGTCGAACGGTAGTTCCGAGATTGCCGCGCTGGCACAGCAAGTCGAGACCGCGCGCGGCAAATTGCCTCTGCAACTCGACCCCGCGCTGCTGCAGGTGCTCTCCGAGCGGGAGATCGCCGCCGAGCGCGAACTCGCGGAATGGATTCGCGCTCAGCGCCGCAAGCAGCGGCGAAGGGAGATCGAGGCGGAGCTGGCCGCGGACCGGCGAGACCGGAAATCGGCGGCCGCGTTGCGCCGCTCGGAAGAAGCCGACGCCCGCTGGCACCGGCGCGCGCTGGCCGCGCGGCGGCGGGTGTCCAGCGAGGACGCGCGACTGGCGCAGCTCTACCGGCGGGCGGAATGGTCTTCGCGCGCCTTGATCGCCGTCGTCGTGCTCGGCATGGTGTGGGCAGGCGTCAACGTGCAGCACAATCTCGTGCCCAGCGGCGACATGTCGGACCCGCTGTACTGGTTGAGCTACGGCATCGAGGCGATGATCTCGATTCCCATCATCACGATCATGGTCGCGGCAACGACCGCCGCGCGGTGGGGCCGGGAGCTGGCGCGCGGCAAGGTGATCTTCTTCGAGGCGGCGTTGCTCGGCACGACCGTCGCGCTCAACACCGGACCGCACCTCGCCGCGGGCGACCTCGGCCGCGCCGCCGAGTACGCGATCGCGCCGGTGATGGTCGGCGTCGTCATCTGGTTGCACGCCTGGGTCTCCGCGCGGTATGCGGTGCTGATCGACGGCGCGCCGGTGATTGATCGTGACGCGCAGCCCGTCCGGATCGGTACGGACCGTGTCGCCGAGATGGCGGCAGGCGATCGTCCGCGCCCGCTCGACGGCGGCAACTCGGTGGCTCACCATGAATTCGGCGGGGACACAGCCGACCACGCGGCCCATTCGGATGGCGATCTCGAGCTGGAACGCCATGCGGCCCACACCGATAGCTCGCCGAATCCTTGCAACGTCGGTTCGAGGTCGGCGCACGGTCATCCGGTCGGTCGGTCCGTGGCCGAGCCTTACGCAGTTCGCGAAATGTCCACCACTTCGCAACAGCGACCGGTCGACGGGCACGCGATCACTTCCTCCTGGAACGGCCATGTGTTCCCGCTCACCAACGGTCACGGGATCGAAACGACGATCAACGGTCACGACCTCTCGGATAATCACGCTGCCGTGCCGATCAAGGACGAGAGCGACGACGGCAACGCTGGCGACCAGCGGGTCAATGGGCACAGCCTCCACCCGACCGCCAACGAACACGCCGTTGCGGACCCCGCTACCGGCGCTGCTCTGAACCTTCGCAACGGACACACGGTCCGTCCGAACGCCAATGGATCTTCCTCCGACAACTTCACCGCGAGAGATGCGCACAGCGCGCAACGCGACGACCAGGCGAATCCTCCGCCCACGAACGGTCACGAGTTCGCGGGCGCGGCGAACCCCGCGCAGCGCAATGGACACGGCGATCAGCCAGTCAGAAACGGTCACGCTTCAGGCTTCTCACCCGACGTCAGCAAACCGGACCCCCGGGTCGATGGGCACACCACCCCGCCTGCGGATCATCCGGTTTCCGCTGTCGCCGATTACGTCTTCGAACTTCCCGCCCACGAGCGCACCGCTCGAACGGCCGATGCCGCAGCGCAGGTTCCCTCCGGTGCAGCCGTCGGACAACAGAACCAGGCGGGCGCAGCTTCGTCCGTCCACCTCGACAACACGGTCGAGGGAACCCCGGACCCGACCGCGAGCACGCGGCAGCCGAGTTCCGAACCCGCGCCGACGTCTGCCGCGCGACAGATCTCACTCGATGACCTGCACGACGGCCTCGAGTTCGACGAGCACCTCCCCGCACCGCCGAACAGCGAGCACGGCCCCGAATCTCATACGGTGCGGCAGCATTCGTATCCCGGGCACGGCGGCTCCCCGATTGATCGCGCCCCCCGTGGGAACGACGCCGGTCCACATCCGAGCGGGACCACCACCGATCCCGTGCGCACTTCGGCTTCGGCAGCCACCGATGCCGCCGCACAGGCGCATCCGAACGCCACGGCTCCGCGCGCGGCGAAACGGGGGAAGTCGTTGCCCGCCGAGCGGAACGACCGCTCCGCCGACCCGGAGGGCGAACAACTCGCGCTCGAGGAAGCCACGGAGGTCTCGCGTCCCGAACCGATGCCGGTCCTGGACGTGGACGAGGACGAGGGACTCCCCGCCGAGCCGGAAGAGGCCGACACCGACGACGACGAGATCTCCGCGATCGCCAGGGCCATAACCACCCGGCGTCTGTCCAGCTTGCCGATCGAGGAGGTCAGGGAGATCCTCACTCTCGCCGACCAAGGTGGTTCGACTCCCGCCATCGCGAACGAACTCGGCGTCTCCCGCGCGGCGGTCACCCGAGTTCTGGATTCGGCGATCCGAGTGCACCGTCCCTACGCTGTCATCGGCTGACCCAGCCGGTCAGCTGCTTCCACCGCCACAGCTGCTTCCCCCTCCGCAACTGCTCCCTCCGGCGCAGCTGCTTCCACCGCTGCAAGTACCGGCGCCACCACCGGAATCGCCACCGCCCCCGACTCCCCAGCTGCGCCGGCGCCGCTGCGATTCGCCGCCGGAACGACGGTTGACAAGGCGAAAGATCACTGCGACGACGATCGCGAGCACTGCCACCCCTGCCGCCACGAACAAGAAGTCCATGTGATCAACGCTATCCTCCGAATCGCTGAGGCACATCGAATCTTCGTCGAAAAGGGCTGTGCATCCGACAATTTCGGATGCACAGCCCTTGGGTCTGCTCGGCAGCGTCAAACCACGCGCGATCGACCCTCCACCTCGGGTTTGCTTTCGGTGGCCGGATTCCGCTCGGCACGCCGGTCACCGTGGCCGGGCCACCACGCTTTGTGCCCGATCAGCGCCGTGACCGCCGGCGTGAAGAACATCGCCATGACGAAGGCCGCGATCCCGATGCCCACCGAGATGGCGAAGCCCATCTGCGAGAGCACATTGTTGCCCGCCAGCATCATCGACGCGAACGTTCCCGCCAGGATCACCCCGGCCGCCGCGATGGTCGGTCCGGTGTGCCGCAGAGCCAGCGCCGCGGCTTGTTTCGGCTCGTTGCCTTCGCGGGCCTCTTCCCGCAGCCGGGCGACCATGAGGATGTTGTAGTCGGTGCCGAGTGCCACCACGAACAGATACATGATCACCGGCAGCGTGAAGATCAGCCCGGACTCGCCCTGGATCTGCTGGAACACCAGCACTGCGGCGCCGAGCGTGGCGGCGAATCCGAGGAACACCGACGCCATCAGGTACCACGGCGCGACCAGGCTGCGCAGCAGCAGGCCGAGGACGATCATGATCAGAATCGCCGCCACCGGGAACACGATCGCGTAGTCACGCGCCATCGCTTCCTGGAAGTCGACGAAGACCGAGGTCAGACCGCCGACGGCGGCCGTGGCACCGGCGGGCGCCGCCGAGTGGGCGACCTCGCGCAGCGGTCCCTCGACGATGTCCAGCGCGGCATCGGACTCCGGCGCGGCGTCGAGCGTCACAGCGAAGTCGGCGATCGTCCGGTCGGCGGACAACTTGGGCTCGGCCACCTGACCTACACCGGGCACCGCGGCCAGCGCGGAGCGATAGGCGGCGAGTTGATCGACGGTCAGTTCGCCCGCCCCGGAGCGCAACAGCACGTCCGACGGCTGGGTGGTGCCCGCGGGCAGGCCCTTGACCAGCTCCTTGCTGTAGACCACGGATTCGGATGCCTCCGAGGTCTGCCCCGAGCTGAGGTCGAACGTCGGGTGGAAACCGAGAGCGAAGATCCCGAGCACGACCAGCACACCGCCGGAGACCGCGGCGAAGGCGCCCGGCCGTCGGCCCAGCGCGTTGCCCACCGCCGCGAACCGCGCGCCCTTGGGCTCGGTCTGCCAGGATTTGGACGGCCAGAAGACCTTGGTACCCAGCAGCGAGACCACCGCGGGCACGAGCGTGAGTCCCGCCGCCAACGCGACCGTCACCGCGATCGCCAGCGCCGGACCCATGGCGCGGAACATGCCCAGCGTGGACAGCACCAGCGCCATGAACGCGATGATCACCGCCCCGGCCGCGGACGTGATCGCCTCACCGACCCGGGTGACGGCGCTGATCATGGCCGTCTTCGGATCCTCGCCCGCGCGCAACCGCTCGCGGTAACGGAACATCAGGAACAAGATGTAGTCGGTGCCGACGCCGAACAGCACGACCACCAGGATGGCGTTGATCGAGGCGTCGATCCGCAGGTCGAACGCCTTGGCCACCATGGCGATCAATCCGCCGACCATGCTGGAGATCGAGCCGATCACCACGATCGGCAGCAAAGCGATCACCGGGCTGCGGAAGATGACCAGCAACAGCACCAGGATCAGGACGATGGTGGCGACGCCGACGATGGCCAAGCCCTTCTCGCTGGATTCCGTCTGGTCCAGCACCTGCGCCGCCTGACCGGTGATGCCCGCCTTCAGATCCGTGTCGGCGACGCGGTCCTTCAACTGCGCGCGCAGCGCCTCGACCGCGTCGCTCTGCGCCGTGTCGCTCGGATTCGTCACCTTGGTCATCTGTACCGCGATGATCTGGATCAGCCGGTTCTGCGAGGGTGGAGCCGCTTGCATCGCGGTGACGTCCTTGATCTTCGCGTCGCGCAGCCCATCGGCGATCGATAGGACCGAAGCCGCGTCCGCATCGGTCAGCGGGGCGCCGTCCTCGCGAGCGAACACGATGATCGCAGCGGGCGCGGAACTCTCGGGAAAAGCCTCCTGCTGCAATTCCAAAGCTCGAATGGATTCGTAATGCGAAGGCAGAAAAGCTGATTGGTCGGTCGTCGATTTCAATTCCGGCGCCGTAGCCACCACCGCGATGGCGAGCAGCACCCACAGGCCGATCACCTTCCACGGATTGTGGACGACCACGGCTCCCAGTCGTGCGAACATCTGCGAATAGTCCTTTCCGGATGTGGAAAAGCGGCGGTAGCTCAGATCTGCAGGTCCTGCGAGGCCGGGTTCTCGGCCACGTCGACGACCGTCCGGTAGATGTGTTCCGGAATCCGGCCGGGCAGTTCGGCGGGAGAATCCACGATTTCCACCGTGTAATCCCCCCACCCGCGCTCGCCGCTGCCGGGCCGCAGCAACTCGCGCCAATTCTTCCATTCGGTCCAGTCGACGGCGACCGGCATCTCGCGCCAGTCCGATTCCCTGCGGTGCACCACGAATTTGCCTTTGCGGCTCACGTAGACCCGCACCACGGTCATCCCGGCCTTGGTGTATGCGCGGGATTCACCGAGCAGCCTGCCGGAGAACCGCTGCTGACGCCCGCCGCCCGGACCCACGCGCAACACGATCTGACGCAGATCGTCCGCGGCGACCGGCTCGGAATCCTTGACGATCGTGACGCCGCGAACCCGCTTTCCGACGGGACCCGCATCGCCCAGGTTGTTCGGATCGGTGGTCATGATTTCCCCGTTTCATAGATGAGTGCGCATGCAGACATGCGTAGACGCCAGTTCGGCTCCTCCGAATCCGCTTCTCCGAGTGAACATTCCATGTTCTCAGATCGTGCGGGCCGTGTCTTACTATAAGTAGATGTATACGTATAACGCAAGTGGTGGCGGGTCCGCACGCCGTGAGCCGCCGCTCGGCTTAGTCGCCCGGCCCGACCGAACGTCCGTGTTCCAGGTACCGAGGACAGCCGTCGAGGTATGCCAGATGCGCTCGCCGCACCCGCCGAGCCAACCGCGGTATCACGTAGTCATCGAGGTCGGCGAGCGGAACCCACTGCCAGGCATCGAGTTCCGACTCCTGCAATCGGATGACGCGCTCGTCGGCGCCGAGCTCACCGCAATCGAAGACGTACAGCACTTTGTCACCTTCACCGGGCCTCGGCGCCCAGTCGTGCACGAGCAACCGGCGAACGCGACGGTCGATCCCGAGCTCCTCCCGGACTTCGCGCCGGCAAGCGGCAGCGGGCGACTCGCCTGGCTCCACGTACCCGCCGGGCAGATCCCACCCATTGCCGTAGGTCTTGTGCACGAGCAACACGTGGTCACCGCGCACGAACAACGCCCCCGCGGCCATCCGCGCTCGCCCGACCTCCACCACCCCAGCCAACCACGGCGCTCAGGCCGGGGGCTCCGTACCGCCGAGATAATGCGCCAGGCTGAGTCGCGACCCCGCCTATAAAGGCCGCAGGTCGTCCGGCAGGAGCCGGAACGCGGAGTAGCGACCGAGGGGACGCGGAGTTCTGAAATCGCCTCTGTCGAGCGTGAGGATGGCGTCGGCATCGAATTCATCGGCCGGAGCCACACATGCCGCGTCAACCAGATCCAGGTCGAGGGTGCCGCGCCTCGCCCGGACATCGACTGCGGTATGCGGCGGCGCCGCATCGACCCCTGCGATGACGCTGCGCGTCGACGCGACTCGATCGGCGATCAGCGATCAGCGTGACAATGCCGCTCGCGACCGCACGCCCGGCTCTCCACACTCGCCACGTGACGCACCTCGGTGAGCGCTGCGCGTTGAGCGCCGCCTCTTCGTCGTCCGGCAACCGCATGGTCCATGCCATGCCCCGGCCGGTATCGGAGACGATACCAATAGGCCGGGCTCCTACCCGGTGGCAGAATCTTGTGGTGCGCGTTCTCGTCACCGGTGCGAACGGTTATCTCGGCCGGGCGGTCGTGGAGCTGCTCGGTAGCGCCGGGCACGAGCCGATCGCGATGGTCCGCGCGGGCACCACGTGCGCGGGGGGAACGATCCGGGTCGCTGACCTGCTGGATGAGCGTGGTCTGGGTGATGCGCTGGACGGCGTCGAGGCGGTGTGTCATCTGGCGGGGCTCACCCGAGCTCGAGAGTCCACAGCGGATCCGCTTCCGTACTTCCGGGTCAACACCGGCGGGACCGCCGCACTGCTGAAGGCGATGGCGGCGGCCGGGGTCGAGCGCATCGTCTTCGCCTCGACCAGCTCCATCTACGGGACTCCCGAGCGCCTGCCGATGACGGAGGAGCTGCCCGACGCGCCGCCGCATCCGTACGCCGCGAGCAAGCTCGCGGCGGAATGGGCGATTCACGCGCAGACGCGCACCGGCCGTTTGTCCGCCACCGTGCTGCGCTTGACGAACGTGGCCGGCGGCGCGGATCCCGACCCCACACGCTTGATTCCCCGGACCTTCGCCGCCGCGATGAATGCTACGGCGCTGGAGGTCAATGGTGACGGCAGCGCGGTCCGCGACTACCTGCACATCCTCGACGCCGCAGCGGCTTTCGCCGCATGCCTCGAACGCACGCCCCAGCCCGGGGAGTTCGAGCGGTACCTCATCGGCAGCGGCCAGGGCAGCAGCATTCTGGACGTCGCCGCCGCCGTGCAGCGGCAGACCGGCCGCCGGATTCAGCTGATCCACCGGCCACCGGCGCCCGAACCGGCCGCACTGGTCAGCGATCCCACCAAGGCGACGTCCGAATTACCCTGGTTCCCGTCCCGTTCCGACCTCGACACGATCGTTCGCGACACGAGGTCGGCCCCCTCGGATCGTCGTCACCCGCCGAGCCCGGCGCGGCCGAGCAGATAAGCGATCAGCGGACGGTAATACTCCGAGCGGACTCCATCGTCGAGGGGAACCGTGACGGCGATCTTGCCCTCGGCCTGCCCCGCGAACAAAGCGGGGTCGTTGCAGTCGGCGAATCCGACGGTCTCGATGCCCGCTTCGCCCGCCGCACCGGCCCAGCCGTGATCGGCGATCACCAGATCGGGCCAGCGCGAATCCGCGTCGCGCAATTCCCGCAGCATGGCTCGCATCGGGTCCGGGTCGTGCGTGTGTCTCAACCACCCGTCCGCACCGAGCGCCGCGACCCCTGAGGTGTAGACGATTTCGCGATGCTGATGCCCGAGACGGGTCGCCACCTGGTATGACCACCCGGCGGCAGGCGTCGGCACCACGCATCCCGCCGCGCGCAACGCGTCCTCGACAGCTCGGTACACACCCATCAACGTGTCCGGGTGCCCGGTCGCCAGCAGGACGGTCTCCCGGCGGCGGGCCGCCAGCCCGATCCGCGCGCCCATCGCGTCCAGCGCGTCGAGCGTCAGATCCGCGTCGATGGTGTCGGGCCCCCAGCGGTGACCAGGGTCAGGGCTCACCCCGCACAGTCGCGCCATCATCGCCAAGGTCTCGTCGAACGTCCAGTCCTTCAGCGTCAGCCCGAACTGATACTTCGGATCCTTGTCCACCATCCTGCGATAGTGCGCGAGATTCCCCTCCCTCGGCGTCGCGACGTCGCCCGCGATTCGCGTCTCCAGCAGGTGCTTTCGCAGCAGCACTCGATCGTCGGATCGGCCGGGTCGAGTCACATTCCCCACCGCTCACACCTCCACATCGGCCATCCAGATCGGCCATCGGCGCGACCGGTCGCCGTTCCCGGGTCCGGCCGGCATGCCGCCGACACCGCGGTCCGCTCGCTACCGCAACACAACACGACAGTACCCACCCCCGTCCACACCGACGCGATGCCCAAGGTGCCGGGTACGGCGAAGGCCCGCCTCCCTGGATGGGAAACGGGCCTTCGAGTTTCATGCCGAGAGAGGCTTACTTGGCCTTCTCCAGGACCTCGACCAGACGCCAGCGCTTGGTGGCCGACAGCGGACGGGTCTCCATCAGCTGAACGCGGTCGCCGATGCCGGCGATCTCGTTCTCGTCGTGCGCCTTCACCTTCGAGGTGGTGCGGATGATCTTGCCGTAGAGCGGGTGCCGGTTACGGTCTTCCAGCTCGACGACGATCGTCTTGTTCATCTTGTCCGAGACAACGTAACCGACACGCACCTTGCGGGTGCCGCGCTGCCCTTCTGCTTTGTCGCTCATGCGGCATCTCCCTTGCCAGCGGGTCCGGTGGCCAGACCGAGCTCGCGCTCACGCATGACCGTGTAGATGCGCGCGATCTCGTGACGGACGACGCGCAGACGACGGTTGTTGTCCAGCTGACCCGTCGCCATCTGGAAGCGCAGGTTGAACAGCTCTTCCTTGGAGTCGCGCAGCTTCGCCACCAACTCCTCTTCGGTGAGCTCGCGGAGCTCTGCGGCCGGTGTTCCGGTAGCCATCAGAACTGCTCCTCCCTGGTCACGATCCTGCACTTCATCGGGAGCTTGTGCATCGCGCGGCGCAGGGCCTCACGAGCGGTCTCCTCGTTCGGGTAGCTCATCTCGAACATCACGCGACCAGGCTTGACGTTCGCGACCCACCACTCCGGCGAACCCTTACCCGAACCCATACGGGTCTCGGCGGGCTTCTTGGTCAGCGGGCGATCCGGGTAGATGTTGATCCAGATCTTGCCGCCACGGCGGATGTGGCGAGTCATCGCGATACGCGCCGACTCGATCTGCCGGTTGGTGACGTACGCCGGCTCCAGCGCCTGGATGCCGAAATCGCCGAACGCCACCGAGGTGCCGCCCTTGGCCATGCCCGAACGGCCCGGGTGATGCTGCTTGCGGTGCTTCACCTTGCGAGGCATCAGCATGCGTCAGCCCTCCTGTGTCTCTGCCGGAGCGTCGGCCACCGCGGTAGCCGCGCGCCCGGCCTCGGTGCTGGTCGCCGTGGTGCCGGTGGAACCGGACCGACGCGGACGGCTCGGCCGCTCCCGGCGCGGACGCTCGGGCGCGGCGGCAGCGGCGGCCAGCTCACGCTTGCCACCGACGATGTCGCCCTTGTAGATCCAGACCTTCACCCCGATGCGACCGAAGGTGGTCTTGGCCTCGTAGAGGCCGTAGTCGATGTCGGCGCGCAGCGTGTGCAGCGGCACGCGACCCTCGCGGTAGAACTCCGAACGCGACATCTCGGCGCCACCGAGGCGGCCCGAGCACTGCACACGGATGCCCTTGACGTTCGGCGAACGCATGGCCGACTGGATGGCCTTGCGCATCGCGCGACGGAACGCCACACGGTTGGACAGCTGCTCGGCAACGGCCTGGGCGACCAGCTGCGCATCCGATTCGGGGTTCTTGACCTCGAGGATGTTCAGCTGCACCTGCTTGCCGGTGAGCTTCTCCAGCTCGGCGCGGATGCGGTCGGCCTCGGCGCCGCGGCGGCCGATCACGATGCCGGGACGCGCGGTGTGGATGTCCACCCGCACGCGGTCACGGGTGCGCTCGATCTCGACCTTGGCGATGCCAGCCCGCTCCATGCCGGTGGCGAGCAGCTTGCGGATCGCGACGTCTTCCTTCACGTAGTCCGCGTACTGCTTGTCCGCGTACCAGCGCGACTTCCAGTCGGTGGTGATACCGAGGCGGAAGCCGTGGGGATTGATCTTCTGTCCCATTTACTTTGCCCCTCCCTTCCGGCGGTTACGAGTGGCTCCACCGGCGGTGGGGATGCTCTCGACCTCGATGGTGATGTGGCTGGTGCGCTTGCGGATGCGGAACGCACGGCCCTGGGCACGCGGCTGGAACCGCTTCATGGTCGCGCCCTCGTCGACGTAGGCCGTCGAGATGACCAGCGTGGCCGGGTTCAGGCCGAGGTTGTTCTCGGCGTTGGCGGCGGCGCTGGCGACGACCTTGGCGACCGGCTCGCTCGCGGCCTGGGGCGCGAACTTCAGCAGGGCGAGGGCGTCCTCGACACGCTTGCCGCGGACCAGGTCCACGACACGGCGTGCCTTCATCGGGGTCACGCGAACGTACTTGGCGGTCGCGCGCGCAGTCGGGTTCTGAACCGTCGCTGTGTTGTTTTCGGTCATCGCCGCTTGCTCTTCCGGTCTTCCTTGACGTGGCTCTTGAACGTCCTGGTCGGCGCGAACTCACCGAGCTTGTGCCCGACCATGGACTCCGAGACGAACACCGGCACGTGCTTGCGGCCGTCGTGCACCGCGAACGTGTGCCCGATGAAATCGGGGATGATGGTCGAACGACGCGACCAGGTCTTGATGACCTGCTTGGTGCCCTTCTCGTTCTGCACGTCCACCTTCTTCAGGAGGTGGTCGTCGACGAACGGGCCCTTCTTGAGGCTGCGTGGCATTTCTTACCTCCTCCTTCAGCGCTTCTTGCCGGTCTTGCGACGGCGGACGATGAGCTTGTCGCTCGGACGGTTGGGCTTGCGGGTGCGGCCTTCCGGCTGACCCCACGGCGAGACCGGGTGGCGACCACCGGAGGTCTTGCCCTCACCACCACCATGCGGGTGGTCGACCGGGTTCATGACGACACCACGGACCGTGGGGCGGCGGCCCTTCCAGCGCATGCGGCCGGCCTTGCCCCAGTTGATGTTCGACTGCTCGGCGTTGCCGACCTCGCCGACGGTGGCGCGGCAGCGCACGTCGACGCGGCGGATCTCACCGGAGGGCATACGCAGCGTGGCGTAGGGGCCTTCCTTACCCAGCAGCTGGATGCTCATGCCCGCCGAGCGGGCCAGCTTGGCGCCGCCGCCGGGACGCAGCTCCACCGCGTGGATGGTGGTACCGGTGGGGATGTTGCGCAGCGGCAGGTTGTTGCCCGGCTTGATGTCGGCCGTGGGGCCGGACTCGATGCGGGTGCCCTGCGTCACGCCCTTGGGGGCGATGATGTAGCGCTTCTCGCCGTCCACGAAGTGCAGCAGCGCGATGTTCGCGGTCCGGTTCGGGTCGTACTCGATGTGCGCGACCTTGGCCGGGATGCCGTCCTTGTCCAGGCGACGGAAGTCGATCAGACGGTAGGCGCGCTTGTGCCCGCCACCGCGGTGCCGGGTGGTGATCCGGCCGTGGGCGTTGCGGCCGCCGGACTTGGACAGCGGGCGCAGCAGCGACTTCTCCGGGGTCGACCGGGTGATCTCGGCGAAGTCCGAGACGCTGGCGCCGCGACGGCCCGGCGTAGTCGGCTTGTACTTACGGATTGCCATGAGTTCTTCTCTGCTTTCTGAAGTCCCGGGCGCTTACGCGACCGGGCCTCCGAAGATCTCGATGGGCTTGCTGTCGGCCGAGATGGTCACGAGCGCGCGCTTGGTGTTCTTGCGCTTGCCGTAACCGAAGCGGGTCCGCTTGCGCTTGCCCTGACGGTTGGCGGTGTTGACGCTGGTCACCTTCACGCCGAAGACCTTCTCCACGGCGATCTTGATCTGCGTCTTGTTCGAGTCCGGGTGCACCAGGAAGGTGTAAGTGCCTTCCTCGATCAGTCCGTAGGACTTCTCGGAGATGACCGGCGCCAGCAGAATGTCGCGGGGGTCGGCGATGGTGGTCACTTGCTCTCCTCCTGTGCGATCGCCGCGGTGTCCTGCGCGGATTCCGCGGGGCCGTGCACGAACGCGTTGAGCGCCTCGACGCTGAACACCACTTCGTCGCTGTTGAGCACGTCGTAGGTGTTGAGCTGATCGGGAGCGATCGGGTGCACGTTCTGCAGGTTCGCCACGCTCTTCCACGCGGCAACGTCCTCGCGGCCCACCACGACCAGGAACTTCTTGCGGTCCGACAGCTCGGCCAGGAAGCTCTTGGCGGTCTTGGTGGACGGGGTCTGGCCCGCCACCAGCTCGGTGATCACGTGGATGCGCTCGTTGCGAGCCCGGTCGGACAGGGCGCCACGCAGAGCGGCGGCCTTCATCTTCTTGGGCAGGCGCTGGGTGTAGTCGCGCGGCTGCGGACCGTGCACGGTGCCACCGCCGGTGAACTGGGGCGCGCGGGTCGAACCCTGACGGGCGCGGCCGGTGCCCTTCTGCCGGTACGGCTTCTTGCCGCCGCCGCGCACCTGGCCACGGGTCTTGGTCGCGTGGGTGCCCTGGCGGGCCGCGGCCTGCTGGGCCACGACGACCTGGTGCATCAGCGCGATGTTGGCGGTCACGTCGAAGATCTCCGCGGGGAGGTCGACGGTGCCGTTGGTCTTGCCGCCGATCTCCTTGACCGGCAGCGTGAGGTTTGCAGACTTCTTCTCAGTGTTCACAGCTGAGCTCGTCATGCGTGCGCACCACCCTTCACGGCGCTCTTGACGATCACGACGCCGCCCTTGCGACCCGGGATCGCTCCCTTGATCAGCAGCAGACCGTTCTCGGCGTCCACCTTGTGCACCGACAGGTTCTGCGTGGTGACCCGGTCGTTACCCATCCGGCCCGACATGCGCATGCCCTTGAACACGCGGCCGGGGGTGGCGCAGCCACCGATCGAACCCGGGCGGCGGTGCACGGCCTGCGCACCGTGCGAGGCGCCCTGACCACGGAAGCCGTGGCGCTTCATGGTGCCCGCGAAGCCCTTGCCCTTGCTGGTGCCGGTGACGTCGACGTAGGCGCCCTCTTCGAACACGTCGGCGTTGATCTCCTGGCCGACCTCGAAGGTGGAGGCGTCCGCGACGCGGATCTCGGCGACGTGGCGGCGCGGGGTGACGCCCGCCTTGGCGAACTGGCCGGAGACCGGCTTGTTCACCTTGCGCGGGTCGATGGCGCCGAAGGCGACCTGGACGGCGCTGTAGCCGTCGCGCTCCACGGTGCGGATCTGGGTGACCACGTTCGGCCCCGCCTTGATGACGGTCACGGGAACGACGCGGTTCTTGTCGTCGAAGACCTGGGTCATGCCGAGCTTGGTGCCCAGAATGCCTGCGGCCGGCCTGTTCTTGTTGTCAGTCATGTCTCGAGTCCCCGTCACTGAATGTTGACGTCGACGCTGGCCGGCAGGTCGATGCGCATGAGCGCGTCCACCGTCTTCGGCGTCGGGTCGAGGATGTCGATGAGGCGCTTGTGCGTACGCATCTCGAAGTGCTCGCGCGAGTCCTTGTACTTGTGCGGCGAACGGATGACGCAGTACACGTTCTTCTCGGTCGGCAACGGCACCGGGCCGACGACGCGTGCCCCGGTGCGGGTCACCGTCTCCACGATCTTGCGCGCCGATGCGTCGATCGCCTCGTGGTCATAGGCCTTGAGCCTGATGCGGATCTTTTGTCCCGCCACGCTAAGTGTCCTTTTCTCCGCTTTCCTTCGTGGTCCGGAAGCCGGCTACGCCGGCCATCTGGACCACCCTCATTTGCACAGCCCGAACACACGAAGACGTCCCAGCCCGATCGGTCCGGCCCGGAGGAGGCAACCCGCGCTGTCACGCAGGTCGCCCGTTCGGGCGGTATCCGACAGTGGAGACCACGACCGGGCACGCCCGATCCTCGCCGCTGTTCATCTGTCATGGTTCTCCGGTACACGCGGTCGGGCGTGTCGCCCTCCCGCTCATTCCCCGGCCTCGGATCGCAACGCATCTCAGGCCTGGAACTCGTCCCGGACGTACCCACGCCGGAAACCGGCGAGGTACACGATGGGGTACTGCTCGCCCCGCCCTGCCACCCGTTTCACAGGGAAACGGACATGGCCCGGTGCAAGGCAACCCGAACAGTATGCACGACGCCCGAGAGCCACTTCAAATCGGTGGGGTCACTCTCGCGTCGCACCCGGGATCACCCACTGCCACCCCGTGGAACTTACTTTTGAGTAAGATACGCGCATGACGAAAGAGACCGCCACCTATCGCGGCTGGAAGAAGTTGCCGGACAACCGGCTGGGCCACGCCCTGTTCTCACTGGGGATGGTGGCTCGGGTGCCGTACTTCGGCACCGTGTTGCCGAACGTCGTGCGGCTCGAGCCAGGACTGTGCGAGGTGACCTCGCCGAAGTGGTTCGGCATCCACAATCATCTGGGCACGTTCCACGCCATCGCGGCGTGCAATCTGGCCGAGGTGGCGATGGGCATGCTGAGCGAGGCGACGGTGCCCGCCACGCACCGCTGGATACCCAAGGCGATGAACGTGCAGTACCTGGCCAAGGCCGAGACCGGTCTGCGTGCCGTCGCGAAGCTGGCCGAGCTGCCCGATTTCACGGCCGTCACCGAGGGCCGCGAACTGGTGGTGCCGGTGTCGATCTACGACAAGCACGGCTCGGAGGTGGTGCACGCCGACATCACCACCTGGGTCACACCCAAGTAGTCGCGGTCGCCCGGCGGCATGGCTCCGGAGGCCGGCTCAGCGCGGAGAGGCGCCCACGACGCGGCCGTGGTCGATGTGCACGGTTTCCTCCGCGCATCCGGCGAGCTCATCGGGCGCGCAGGCCGAGACGACGACCGTCATGTCCTGACGCGCGAAGTCGCGCAACATTCCGGAGAGGTAGCCGCGCCCCTCCGCGTCCAGGTCCGCCATCGGATTGTCCAGCACGAGCACCGAGGGGCCGGTCACCAGCGCCCTGGCCAAGCTCACCCATTTCCTGCCGCTACGCGAGAGGTGCAGGACGGGTTCGGCGGAGTATTCCCGTAAGCGCGATAGGTCCAACGCCCGCTCCACCAGTCGCGCCGATCGATGCGCGTCGTGACCGGCGATTCTCGCCGAGTACCGGAGCACTTCCTCGATCGACCACGTCTCCCCGGCGGCCGAGACGTCGGGAACCCAGCCGACCTCGGCGCGGACCACCCACGGCTCGAGGGCCGGGTCGGTGTTCCCCACGCGGATACGCCCTCTGTGCGGTCGCAACTGTCCGGCGAGCATCGACAGCAGGGTCGTCTTCCCCGCGCCGTTCGGACCGACTACGGCGGTGACTCGACCCGCGGGGGCACGGAACGTCACGTCGTCGACCACCGCGACTCCCGCGTATTCGCGGCGCAGCCCGGTGCAAGTGATGCCGAGGCCCACCGAGGTACTCCGTTCGTCTCGAATGATCTTGTCCGGCCGGGATGCGATCAGCAGGGCAGCGCTCGCTGATCTCCGGCGAGCGCCGAGAGAACGGCGGCGGCGGCGCGCGGATCTTCGAGCATGCCGCTGTGGTCGGCGGTGTTGCCCGGGCAGCCGTCCTGGAGCCAGACGTTGCGGTCGGTGGCGGCGGGAGCGGTGAGCAGGGCGGTGTCCTGCGGTGTGATCACCTGGTCGGCGCGGGAGGCGATGGCCGTGTACCGGGGACCGGGCACGGTCTCGCCTCCCGCGTTCAACCGGTTCAGCAGCGGTGACCCGACCACCTGCTGCTGTCCCGGAGTTCCGAACACCTGGGCGGCGATCTGCGCGTTGCCCAGGCCGAGTGCGGCCAGGTCCGGGTAGCCGGTGCGCAATCCGTCCCAGGTCGTGCCGCGATACGGCGTACCGAGCGTCACCACCTGCGAGATCGCTTCGGCGCCGCGAGACCGCAGGTACTGCCGGATCACGGTGCCGCCGGTGGAGTGGCCGACCAGCGCCACCCGGCTCGCCCCGGTGGTTTCCCGCACCGACCGCACGACCTCGGCGAGCTCGCCCGCCATCCGATCGATGTCGGCTACCCCGTAGACCGCCCGCCCCAGCAGGGCGGCCCCGATCGGGCCGACGCCGGTCGAACTGGAGCCGGTCTGCCCGCTCACCGCGTCGACGACGGCAGGCGCCGCACCGAGATTCGCGGCGAACACACAGTGGCCCTCGGCCCGGACGGCGGAAGCGAGCAAGGGGAAACTGCGGCCGATATCGGTACCCGAGCCATGGACCAGCACTACCGGTTCCGGTCGTGCCTGCGTGGGACGGCAGGACCAGTCGTTCGCGCCGGCCAGCGGCGGAGTCGGTGGAGTGGCGGTCGCGCTCGGCGCGTGCGCGAGTGCCGCGCAGGCAGCGACCAGCAGCAGGCCGGCGGCGCGCGCGGCCCGGGAGCGGAAAAGCATCTCGAATTCCTGACCGATCAGATTCCCAGTGGAGCGGCGAGGGTCGGCCACGAGTCCTTGAGCGCGTCTTCCCAATAGCCCCAGGAATGGGTGCCTTCCGGCCGGAAGTTGTATCGCGCGGGGATGCCGAGGCTGTCCAACCGAGTTTTCATGTTCTGCGAGCAATAATTGGTGGCCGCTTCGATGACCCCGCCGACCACGAGCTGATTCGCGAAACCCCACGGCCCGTTCAAGGAATATTCCCCGCCGTACTGGTCGTAGACGCCCGGTATGCCGTTGCCGCTGGCGATGTAGATGGATTTCCCGCGCAAGCCCTCCGCGTGCACGTACGGGTCGTTGGCCTTCCATTGCGGGTCGTCGGCGGGCCCCCACATGTTGTCGAGCTCGGCCAGACCCCATTCCTCGACCGTGAGCCGGACGAATTCGCGGCCGATCGGGTCACTGGTCTGCGCGCAGCCGCTGTAGGCCGCCACGCTGGAGAACAGGTCCCCGGTGGTCGCGGCGAGCGCGAGCGTCGTCGTCGCCGACATGGAGTAGCCCGCGAGCGCCCTGCGGCCGTTGGTCTCGAGGTAGTCGTCGATCAGCGGCGGCAGTTCACTGCTCAGGAACGTCTTCCACTTCTGGCGTCCGAGCCTGGCGTCGTCCTTCTGCCAGTCCGCGTAGTAGCTGAACATGCCACCGATCGGCGTCACCGCGTGCACGTTCTTGTCCGCGAGGAACTGCATCGCGTCGGTCTTCGTGGCCCAGGTCGCGCCGTCGATGCCGCCGCCGGCGCCGAGCAGCATGTACAGCACCGGACGCGGCACGCTGGTGTCCGCGGCGCGCTGCACTTCCACGGGGATATCGAGATCCATGGCGGCGGAATGCACCGTCAATGTCACGTTCCGCGTGTCGTGCTCCCGCACGGAGACGATAGAAGACTCGGCGGGCGCCGCGGACGCCTGCACCGACACGATCGCCGACGCGGCGGCCCCGGCGACCACTGCCGACAGCACCAGCCCGCGGAGGTGACTTCCTCTCATGACTCCCCTTATCCCGAATCCCGGAACGCCTCGCGTTCCGAGCTCAGGCTATGGTGCGTCCCAACCCGATTCACGACTGAAGTTGCTGGGCCACTGATTCTGGGGGCATGCGCGAACCGGAATTCGTTTCGTAGCCGATCGGTCGAATTCCGATATCGCGAGACCCCGATTCCTTGGGCACGGCGCCATCGAATTAGTTGCGCGTACGTCGGCCGAGCGGATTGAATGCCCACATGGGTGTCAGCGCGGGCCGGGAAGTCGATGTGTGCGTGGTCGGGCTCGGTCCCACCGGACGGGCGCTCGCGCACCGCGCCATGCGGGCCGGGCTGTCGGTGACCGCGATCGACCCCCGCCCCGACCGGCTGTGGCCGCCCACCTACTCCTGCTGGGTGGACGAGCTGCCACAGTGGCTGCCGCCCACTGCCGTCGCGACCACCATCCCGGCGCCGACGGTCTGGACGAAGACCGAACATCGGATCGATCGGCCCTACTGCGTGCTGTCCAAACCCGGTCTGCGCGCCGCGCTGCCGCTCGACGACGCCACCGTCGTGGCGGGCCGGGCCGTCCGGGTGGACGCGCACGAGGTCGAACTCGCCGACGGAGCGCTGCACCGGGCGACGGCGGTGTTCGACACCCGCGGGCTGCCTCCACTCGGACGACGCAGGGCGGCGAGCGCGCACGGCATCTTCGTCGACGCCGAGACGGCCGCGCCGATGGTCGCGGCAGGCGAGGGCTTGTTGCTGGACTGGCGACCGGAGAACGGCGCGGGACCGGACGAGCCGCCGTCGTTCCTCTACGCGGTACCGCTCGGCGACGGCACGGTGATCTTCGAGGAGACCAGCCTGGGCCTGCGGGGCGGGATGCCACAGCACGAACTGCGCAAGCGCACGCTCAATCGGCTCGCCGCGCACGGCATCCGGCTCAGCGGCGAGGAATCGAGCGAGGCGGCGCACTATCCGCTCGACCAGCCACCGCCACGCAGGGGTGCGGCGCGCGCTATTCCGTTCGGTTCGCGCGGCGGCATGATGCACCCGTGCACGGGTTACAGCGTCGCCGACTCGTTGGCGCTGGCCGATACCGCGATCACCGCCCTACGGCAGGGCCGCGATCCCGTCGCCGCACTGTGGCCGCCGCGGGCGCGACTGGTGTATTGGATGCGCATGCGCGGTCTCTACGGCCTCGGCAGGCTCACCACCGAACAGTCCGTAGCCATGTTCGACGCGTTCTTCAGCGCCTCCCCGCGCGGCCAGCGCGCCCTGCTGTCCGCGCACGACGACTACACCGCCCTCGGCGCGGTGCTGTTCGGCACGGTCGCGCACACCTGGCCGTTCAAGTGGCGCTACGACCTGGTCGGCTGGACCAACCGCGACCGCTGGCTGGACTACGACTTCACGCGAGCCCGCGAAACGGCCGATCGCCCGGCGCGGTGACCAGGGCCTGAGGCCACCCTGGGCCCGACCGCGTGCCCTCGCCTAGGGCCCGGTCTCCGCGGCCCGCCGGTAACCCCTGATCGCGGGGTAGGCGAAGACAACGATCATCCCGATCGTCCAGGCGAGCGTCTTGATCAGCGGCTCGGCCACCGGACCGCCGTAGGACAGTCCGCGCATCGCGTCGATCGCGCAACTCATCGGCTGATTCGCCACCACGTCCTGCAACCAGGTCGGGTAGGCGAAGACCGGGACGAAGCCGGAGTTGAAGAACATCAGCAGCGTGTTGATGATGCCGATGATGTTCACCAGCATCACACCCTCGGAGACCGTGGCCAGCGCGGTGACCAGCACGGCGAACGCGACCCCGAACAGGACGGGGATGCCGATCAACGCCACCGCGGCCACCGGCCCCTGACCGAACCGGAACCCGAGCAGCAGGCCAACCGCCACGACGAACACCGTGGTCACCAGGACCCGAACCGCCTCGGCGAGCAGTCGTCCGGTGAACCCGGCGGCCCGGTGCACCGGCATGGTCCAGAACCTGCCGAGCAGCCCGGTCATCTTCTCGGTCTTGAAGCCGAGCGCGCTCACCACCGCACCGGACATCGCCGCGACCAGCGTCAGCAACGGCACGGTGCCGTACACCGCGGGCATGCCCGTGGCGCCGGAGACCGGTTTGTTCAACACGATGTAGAACATCAGCAAGGTCAGCGCCGGATACACCAGCGTCTGGATCGTCGTCGCCGGATCACGCGCCCAGACCAGCAGCAGCCGCTTGCACTGGATCAGGCTCTGCGTCACCCAGGTGACCAGAGACCCCTCCGGCCTCGCCCGGACCACCGGCAACGGTTCGCTCGCCCGTCCCTCGGCTTCGTCCGCTCGGGGGAAGGTGCGCTCCACGGTCGATTCCACCGAACTCATGACCGCCTCACACTCGCCCAGATGGCCAACGGGATGAACACCACCGCGAGCCCGATCAACCACACCAGCGGGACCCACAGCACCTGCCAGGTCACGCCGTCGGCCGCCATGTCACGCAGGGCGAAGGAGAACTGCGAGATCGGCTGGTTGCGCACGAACGGGCGGATCCACTCCGGGAAGCTGCGCTCGGGCACGAATCCGCAGGAGAGCATGCCGAAGATCAGGGTCGGCAGGGTCAGCGCCTGGCTCAGCGACTCCGGGCTCTTGGTCAGGCTGCCGAGCGCGTCGGCGCCGATGGCGAGCACCGTGCCGACGCCGAGGGAGAACAGGCAGAACAGCACGGCTTGGCCGAAGCCGGCGACGAAGCGGAAGCCGATGAGGTAGCCGAACAGCACCGCGGCGGTGAGCGAGGTGACCGAGCGGACCAGCCCGGCGCAGATGCGCGCCGTGAACGGCACCAGCGTCCCGATCGGCATCGTCTGCAAGCGGGTGCTCAGGCCGGTCATCGCCTCGAACGCGGCCAGCTGCGCGTTCGACATCATGGTGAAGGCCATGGTCTGCAACACGATGATCGGCATGACGTACTGGGCGTAGTCGATGCCCTGGAACTTCATCACGTAGCGCAGCGGCAGGTAGAAACCGAGCGTGAAGACCAGCGGCGTGACCATCGCCACGATCAGCTCGCCCTTGGTCGCCATGGTGCGGATGATGCGGCCGGTCAGCGCGCGCCACTGCGCGAACGACGACAGTCGCGCCGCGGGCAGCTCGGCGAACAACGTCGTCGCCGCGGCGTCGGTGTGCTCCGGGGCGGTCGCAGCGGTCACGCGTGCCCGCCCGAGTGGCCGGTGATGGACAGGAAGACGTCGTCGAGCGAAGGACGGCGCAGCGCGATGTCGGCCAGGTCGACGCCGGCGCTGTCGAGCCTGCGCAGCGCCTCGGTCAGCGTGGCGGCGCCCTCCGGCGCCGGGATGGACAGCCGATCGGCGCCGTCCGAGTCGGCCAGCACCGCGGGCGGCACCAGGTCGCCGAGGGCGTAAGCGGCGGTGCGCAGTTTCTTCGGATCCAGCGGAACGACCTCGCAGTAGCTGCCGCCGGTCTTTTCCTTGAGCTCGTCGGCGGTGCCCTCGGCGATCACCGTGCCCTTGTCGATCACGATGATGTTGTCGCTGAGCACGTCGGCTTCCTCCAGGTACTGCGTGGTCAGCAGCACCGTGATGCCCTGCGTCTTGAGCGCGGTCACCAGATCCCAGACGCCCTGGCGGCTGCGCGGGTCCAGGCCGGTGGTCGGCTCGTCCAGGAACACCACTTCCGGACGCACCACCAGACCGCAGGCGATGTCGACGCGGCGGCGCATGCCGCCCGAGTAGTGGCGCACGGCGCGGCGGCCCGCGCTCACCAGATCGAATTCCTCCAGCAGGGTGTCGGCGCGCTTGCGGGCCGCGGACTTCCCCAGGCCCATGAGCCTGCCGAACAGCTCCAGGTTCTCCCGGCCGGAGAGATTCTCGTCCAGCGCCGCGTACTGACCCGTCATCATGATCGACCGGCGCACCCCCGCCGGGTCCTTCAGCACATCGTGCCCGGCGACGACAGCGGTGCCGGAATCGGGCCGCAGCAAGGTGGACAGCACCTTCACCATGGTCGTCTTGCCCGCGCCGTTCGGCCCGAGGATGCCGAGGACGGCGGCGCGTTCGGCGACGAAGCTGACGCCTCGCAGTGCATGCACGTCGCCGAACGACTTGCGGACGTCCGCCACCCGGACCGCTGGCTCACCCGCATGCGAATCTGCTTGGTTGGAACTCGGCATCAACTCTCCACTATCGGCCGGTACGGCGACCAGGTCGCCCGAGCGCAGGCGCACGCTCGGATTGGTGATCCGTCGCGCTCGGCGTGATGTTACCGGCCCGGACGCTTCGGCTTCCGCCGCGCGCACCCCAGCCGCACCGGCATGCGCCAATTGTGTCCTTACTCACATTTCCCCCTACCGATTCCCCACGCAAGGGATCGACGCTGGTGAGCGCGATTCGATGGGGGCGGGAGCCGGCGGCCGAGCCTTGTCGGCCTGCTGCACCAGACCATAGTCTGCTTTGCGGGGGACCACACTCACTCGTCCGCGACTGTGCCCCGCTGAGCGGTCCGCACGCCGTTTTCGACACTGCGAGAGGTGATCATGGCCGAGTCCGCGCAGCCACGGTTGGCGGCGCGTCCGGGAGGAACGGGCCGAACGAACGTGCTGACGTCATATGATCCGCGCACCGGCGAGGTCGTCGGGAATTACGCCGTGATGAACGCGGGCGAACTCAATCGTGTGGTGCGCGCGGCCCGCTCCGCCGAAAAATGGTGGGCGGAGCTGGGTTTCAGCGGCCGTAGGCGGTGGCTGATGGACTGGAAGCGCGAGATCGCCAGACGCTCAGGTGAATTGGTCGCGCTCCTGTGCGAAGAGACCGGAAAGCCGGAGGCGGACGCCGCGATCGAGGTGCTGCTCGCGGTCGAGAATCTGGACTGGGCCGCGCGCAACGCCGGCCGCGCGCTGGATCGCAGGCGTATCGGTTCCAGCTGGCTCGCCCGCAATCAACGCGCCTCGGTCGGTTATCTGCCGCTGGGGGTCGTCGGTGTGCTGGGCCCGTGGAACAACCCGGTGTTCACTCCGATGGGCTCGATCGCGTATGCGATGGCGGCGGGCAACGCCGTGGTGTTCAAGCCGCACGAGCTGACCACCGGCGTGGGAGTGTGGCTGGCCGACAGCTGGTCGCGGCTCGCGCCGAATCAGCCGGTGTTGCAGGTGGTCACGGGCGACCAGTCCACCGGAACCGCGCTGTGCCGCGCGAAGCTGGACAAGATCGCCTACGCCGGTTCGGAGGCGGGCGCGCGGGAGGTGATCTCGGTGTGCGCGCAGACCATGACGCCGGTCGTGGTGGAGCGCAGCGGCAAGGGCAGCATGGTCGTGCACGTCGACGCCAAACTGGACGACGCCGCCGAGGCGGCCGTGTTCGGCGCGATGGCCAACGCGGGGCAGAACGCCACCGGTATCCAGCGGGCCTACGTCGCCCAGTCGGTGTACGACCGGTTCCTGGATCTGGTCGTCGACCAGGCGCGCAAGCTGCGGCCGGGCGCGGACCGGAAGGCCTCCTACGGGCCGATGATCATGGAGTCGCAGGTCGACGTGGTGCGCAGGCAAGTGCGCGACGCGGTGGCCCGCGGCGGCCGCGCGGTGGTCGGCGGGCTGGACTCGATCCGCGAGCCCTACATCGAGCCGATCGTGCTGGCCGAGGTGCCGGAGGAGAGCATCGCGATCACCGGTGAGGGCATCGGCCCGGTGCTCATCGTGAACAAGGTGGCGAGCATGGACGACGCCGCCGAGCGGATCAACGCGGTCGGCACCGATGTCGCGGTGTCGGTGTTCACCAGGGACGTGCACGAGATCGAGTCGTTCGCCGAGCAACTGCGCGTCGGTGTGGTCACCATCAACTCCTCGACCACCTACACGGGAATTCCCGCGCTGCCCTTCGGCGGTGTCGGCGAATACGGTCAGGGCCACAGCCACGGCGATCAGGGTCTGCGCGAGTTCAGCCGGACCCTGGCCATCACGCGCAAGCGGTATCAGGCGCCGGTGAACCTCTCCACGTTCGATCGGCACCCGCGCCATCTGCGCCTTGCCAAGGTGATCTTCCGCATCCGGCACGGCCGCCGCCCCTGAACAACCGCCCCTGAACAACCGCCGCTGACCAACCGCCTTCGCGAACAACGCGGACGCCTCAGTCGCGGTCGAGCAGCACCGCGTCCATGAGCGCGGTGACCCGCGCCACCTGCGCGGGCCGGGAATCGAAGCGGATCAACCTGCCCACATCGATCACCTGACTGATGGCGGCGTGCACGCGGAAGCGCGCCTCCACCGGGTCCCCGTCGAGCAGGTTGGCCCACTCCAGCACGTTCTGCCGCTGAATGGCGCGCAATTTGTGCTGCTCGGCCTGCGGCAGGTTGCTGAACTCGGCGTAGTAGACCGGCATGATCTCCGGCATGGCGAAACTCAGTCTCGCGTAGCGGTCGGCCACGCGCCGGGCGGCGTCCTCCCGGGTGGCCGCTTCGGCGAGCGCCTCGGTGATCGCGATGGCCAGCCGGTCGCCTGTGCGGTAAAAGGCCGCGGCGAGCAGGTCGGCTTTGCTCGCGAAGTACCGGTACACGCTGGAGGCGTTGATGCCGACGGCTGCGCCGATCTCCTCGATGCTCGCCTCGTGATAGCCCTGCCTGCCGAAGATGCGGATCGCCTCGGTGAGCAGCTGTTCCCGCTTCGAGGTCACCGGGATGCCGCGCACGGGCGGACCGGGATCCGGCTCGGCCGGCGCGGGGGGCAACTCGGTGCGCAAGACGGCCCAGGCCATCTCGCGCAACAGGGGAAGCAGCCGCGCGCTCGACAGTGCGGTGCGGTGCGCCGCGATGCTGGCGATGGCGCTGAGCACGCCCGCCGCCAGCATCGCCACATCCGCGGGTGGCGTGCCGGGCCGCAGCAGTGCGATGGGCGAGGCGAGGGTGTTGTTCAGGTCGTCGTAGATCTTCTTGATCCGCACCCGATCGTCGCGCTCGAGATAGCGGCGTTCCCAGCGGTAGAGCCCGGCCTCACGGCGGATCTCGACGGTGTGCTCGCTGATCGCGCGAATCAGGGCGTCCAGGCGCTGCGCCGGATCCAGCCGGGGGTCGTCCGCGGCCTCGGCGACGGTCAGCAGGTGCCGCGCTCCCTCCTCCGCGGCCGCGACCAGCAGCGCGTACTTGTTCGTGAAATGCCGGTAGAGGGCGGGACCGGAGATGCCGACCTCGGCGGCGATCTCGTCGACGCCGACCGGGTAGTACCCGCGCTCACTGAACGCGCGCGCGGCCGCCCGGATGATCTGGACCTTGCGGTCCTTCGGACGGCGTCGCACCGACGGCGCGCCCGCCCGCTTGCCCGGTTCGGCCCGCGCGGGAGCGAGGCCGACCTCGCTGCGATCCGCGACCATGCACCTCTCCGTTCTCCGGCCGCGCTGGTTGACAGCGCCCGACAATGGACCCTAAGTTAACCACAATTCGCAAAGTTAACCACTATTCATGGCCTGCCGTCCGCCGAATTGCAGCTTAGGAGCGCACATGAGCACCAACGATTCCGTGGCCCCGGCCGCACCCACCACCGGCTTCACGGCGGTCGAGGACGGCAAGGTGCTTCGGGTCACGATCACCAATCCGAAGCGGAAGAACGCCATCGACTACGACACCATGGTCGCCCTCGGTGACACCTTCCTCGCGGCGGCCGAGAACCGCGCGGTGCGGGCGATCGTGCTGACCGGCGACGGCGGTGATTTCTGCACCGGCGCGGACCTGTCGTCCGGCGCGGACGAGGCGCGCCGAGGCATCACCTCGGAGATGGTCATGGACGCGGCGAACCGGCTGGTACGCGCCATCGTCGACGCGCCTGTCCCGGTGATCGTGCGGATCCGGGGCGCCGCGGCGGGCGTCGGCGTCGGCATCGCACTGGCCGCCGACCTGGTCTACGCGAGCGAGGACTCCTACCTGCTGCTGGCCTTCATCAACATCGGCTTGATGCCCGACGGCGGGGCGGCCGCGCTGGTCGCGGCTGCGGCGGGCCGCCCGCTGGCGGCGCGTATGGCGTTGCTCGGCGAACGGCTGCCCGCACGGGAAGCCGCCGCCGCGGGCTTGTTCGCCGCGGTCGTGCCCGACGCCGAACTCGACGCCGCGGTCGAGGCGGCCGTGACGAAGATCGCGACCGGTCCGCGCCGCGCGCTCGAGCTCACCAAGCAGGCGCTGAACCAGGCCACGCTGACCGCGCTCGACACGGCCCTGGCCGCCGAGAAGGCAGGCCAGACCGAGCTGCTGAAATCCCCCGATTTCGTCGAGGGCGCCACGGCGATGCTCACCAAGCGCAAGCCCGTCTTCGCCGACTGATCATCCCGCCGGAAGGGACCGACCGGCAGGCGACTATGTTCATCGGCTATGACTTACCTGGTTACCGGGGCAACTGGGTTCATCGGTCGGTTCCTCATCCCCGAGCTCCTGAAACGCGAGGGTGACATCCACGTACTGGTACGGCCGGGCGACGCCTCGGCCGACCGGTTCGCCTGCTGTGCGCGAGAATGGGCGGGCGGTGACCGCGTCCGTCCGGTACGCGGCGATCTGGGCGCCCCGGGCCTCGGCATCGACCCCACCTGGCTGGCCCGCCATAGCGGCTCCATCGAGCACGTCTTCCACTTGGCCGCGGGCTACGACCTGACCGAGCGCGGCGGCGGGACCAGGCACCTGGTCGACGTCGCCGAGGAATTGCGGGTCGATCAGCTGCACCACGTCTCCACGGTGGAGGTGGCCGGGTCCAGCGAGGGCCTGTTCACCGAGGACATGTTCGATCGCGGCCAAGCGCTGGTCACTCCCGTACAGCGGGCGAAGTTCGAGGCCGAGCGGATCGTGCGGGAATCGTCGCTGCGCTGGCGGATCTACCGGCCGTCCATCGTGATCGGGCATTCCAGGACCGGTGAGATCGATCGGATCGACGGCCCGTACTACTTCTTCCGCCTGCTGCGCATGGGCGCGCAGCTGCCGAGACTGCTGCCGGTGCTGGTACCCAAGCTGGGCGAGACCAACATGGTGCCGGTGGACTTCGTCGCCCGCGCCCTCGATCACATCGCGCACCGCCCCTGCTCGGACAAGACCACCTATCACCTGGTGGACCCACGCAGGCAGAGCGCGGTCAACGCGCTGAACCTGTTCGCCGACGAGGCAGGCGCGCCGCATCTGGTCGAGGTGATGCCCAAGCGCACCCTGGACATGATGTTGCGCGTCCCCGGCGCCAATTGGCTGCTGCCCCGGGTCGGCGTGCCGCTGGATGTGCTCGAGCACAGCGAATTCACCTGCTGGTTCGATTGCAGGCACGCCAGCGCGGCCCTGGCGGGCACCGACATCAGGGTTCCGCCGCTGGAGGCCTACGCGCCTCGGATCTGGAAGTACTGGATCGAGAACTGGGTCTGATCCCCGCGCACGACGGCAAAGCGAGACCGCCTGGTTGCTGAGACGCAACCAGGCGGTCCAGGCAAGCTCAGCCGGGAGTCCCGGCCGCGTGCATCGGCTCCGAGGCGATCAGATACCGAGGCCCTTCGCCAGCACGGGCCACGACAGCTGGAACTCGTCGCGCCAGTAACCCCACGAGTGGGTGCCGGAGTTGCGGAAGTTGTAGGTGGCCGGGATGCCCAGCTCGTTCAGCCGGTTCTTCAGGTTGTTCGTGCAGTAGTTGGTGCCCGCCTCGATCACACCGCCGATGATGATCTGGTTGGCCAGGCCGTAGGCGCCGGGCAGGGCGTACTGGCCGTTGAGCGTGTCGTACTGGCCGGGCAGGCCGTTGCCGGTGGAGATGTAGAGCTCGAGCCCGCGCAGCCCCTCGGCGTTCACGTACGGGTCGTTGGCCACCCATTCCGGCGACCCTTCCGGCCCCCACATGTTCTCGGTGTTGCCGCCGCCCCAGGTCTCGACGGTCAGCTTGACGAACTCCGAGCCGACCGGGTCACTGGTCTGCGCGCAGCCGCTGTAGGCCGCCGCCGCCTTGTACAGGCCCGGCTTCGCGATCGGCAGCGCCAGCACCGTGGTGCCCGAGGTGGACAGGCCCGCGATGGCGTTCACGCCGTTGGTGCCCAGCGCGCCGTCGATCAGCGGAGGCAGCTCCTCGGTGAAGAAGGTCTTCCACTTGTTGCGGCCCAGCACCGGGTCGTCCTTGATCCAATCGGTGTAGTAGCTCCACTTGCCGCCGATCGGCTGGATCACGTTGACGTTCTTGTCCGACAGGAACTGCAGCGCGTCGGTCTTCGCCTGCCACGAGGCGTCGTCCTCGCCGCCGCCCGCCCCGTTGAGCAGGTACAGCGTCGGCCGCGGCACGGACGCGTCGGCCGGGCGCTGGACGTCGATGATGACCTTCTCGTCCATCGCCGCCGAGTACACGTACAGCCGGATGCTGCGCGCGTCCTTGTATTCGGCTTTGGTGATACGCGAACCGTCCGGGGCGACCGGGTTGCCCAGCAGGGTCTTGGAATCATGATCGGGTCAGCTGTCGCGCTGGACGCGCCGAGACCGGTCATCACTCCCGCGAGCACCGCGGTTGCCGCGATCGCGGCCGCGGCCCGCAGGCCACCGCGCCGGGTCTGTCGACGTATCAATTTCGCACCTTCGCTTCGTCTCGAGATTCGCTCTGCATGCCCCACGCGCCGGGGGATGTCCTGGACACCACGCCCGACCATACGGCCTATGTAGTCGTCGCAACAGAGGACTTCGTTACCGCACCGTTGCCCTATCATGCCGGAACGGTGTCGGTCCGATCATGACCGCCCCATGTTCCGTGTCGTTTCCCATCCCAGGGGATCCAGCAGTTCGGACAACCGGGGCCCGATCAGCGCCAGCGCCTCCGGCGAGGTCATCTGGTCGTGCGGGACGCCGACGGGATGATCGTCCACGCGACCGTCGACGTAGGGTTGCCAGCCCGCCGCCGCGGTGTCGTGACCTGCCGCGCTGAAGTAGTCCAACCGGCCCCGGAACACCTGCGGGCGATGCTCGGCGATCAGCTCGGCCGAGCGCACCGCGCTGCGGTAGATCCGCCGCACCCGGTCCGGGGTGAGCACCGCCATGTCCGGCGGGATGGTGGCGTGCAGCGCGGCCAGCGCGTCCTCGCTCAGCTCGTGGATGTCGCCGTCGCCGGGCAGCAGGGTGTCCGCGCCGATACCGAGTTCGGCCAATGCCTCGCGGATGGCCGCCCGGAAGTCCGTGACGTCGATGTCCGGATGGCTGTCGAGCATGGTGAGCAGCCCGATCTCCTCCCCGGCGGCCTGCAACGCGGTCGCCACCGCGTGCGCCAGCACGCCGCCGAGCGACCAGCCGAGCAGCCGGTAGGGGCCGTGCGGCTGCACTGCGCGGATCTCGGCCACGTAGCGGTGCGCCATCTCGGTCAGCGACTCCGGCAGGTAGCCCTCCTCGGTCAACGCGGGCGACTGCAGGCCGAAGATCGGGGTGCTCGCGGGGACGTAGCGCGCGAGACCGGCGTAGCACCAGGACAATCCGTACATCGGGTGCAGGCAGAACAGCGGCTGGGCGGCGGCAACGTCGTGCGGCACCATGGTCCGGATCGGCAGCAGCACGCCGAGCGCCGCGTTCGAGTCCTGGTCGTAGTCGTGGTCGTCGGCCAGCGCGGCGAGAATCCTGGCCGCCAGCGCCGCCGGGGTGGAATCGGTGAAGAACCACTGCACCCGCACCTCGGCGCCGGTCAGCGTCCGCAGCCTGCTGACCGCGCGGGCGGCGACCAGCGAGTTGCCGCCCAGGTCGAAGAAGTCGTCGTCCATGCCGACCCGTTGCCCGGCGCCGGGCTCGAGGACCTCGTCGAACACCTCGAGCACGGTCCGCTCCAGCGGCGTGCCCGGCGCCCGGTACGGGCGGGCCGCCAGGCGCGGCGCGGGCAAGGCCTTGCGGTCGAGTTTCCCGCTGGCGTTGAGCGGCAGTTCGGCGAGCACGACCACAGCCGAGGGCACCATGTAGGACGGCAGCGCGGCGCGGGCGTGCAGCAGCAGCCCGGACTCGTCGACGGTCTGCCCCGGAGCGGCGACCACATAGGCGACCAGCCGGTCGCCGGTAGCGCCACGCACCACGGCGACCGCGGCGTGCCGGACCTGAGCGTGACCAGCGAGCACGGCCTCGATCTCACCGAGTTCGACCCGCTGGCCGCGCAGCTTGACCTGGAAGTCACCGCGGCCGAGATAGTCCAGCGCTCCGTCGCGCCAGCGCACGATGTCACCGGTGCGGTAGAGCCGGGCGCCGTCCGCGTGGGCGACGAAACGCTCGGCGGTGAGGGCAGGGGCGCCGAGATAACCGCGCGCCAATTGCACACCCGCCACGTACAACTCCCCCGCCGCCCCCGGCGGCACCGGCCGCAACTGCCGGTCGAGCACGTGCACGCGGGTGTTGGCCACCGGAACGCCGATCGGAATCGCCGCCCCTGCGGTGTCGCGCACCGGGTGATCGGTGACCACGGTGGCCTCGGCCGGTCCGTACCAGTTGACCAGCTCGGCGCCGGGTACGGCGGCGGCGAAGGTCGCCGCGGTCTCCCCGGACAACGCCTCGCCCGCGGCGAACACCCGCCGCAGCGACGGGTACCGCGCGGCGGGACCGGCCGCCGGGTCCAGGAACGCGTCCAGCATCGACGGCACGAAATGGACTGTGGTGACCGCGCTCTCGACGATGACGCGAGCCAGATAGGCCGGGTCGCGATGTCCGTCCGGCACGGCGATCACGATCGACGCTCCGGTCTGCAAGGGCCAGAACAGCTCCCAGGCGGAGATGTCGAAGGTGATCGGCGTCTTGTGCAGCACCACGTCGCCGCCGTCGTGTGGATAGGCCGACTGCGCCCAGCGCAACTGGTTGACCATCTGCCGGTGCGTGATCATCACGCCTTTGGGGCGACCGGTCGAGCCCGAGGTGTAGATGACGTAGGCGACGGTGTCCGGGCGCACGCGCTCCTGCGGCCCGTGCCCCTGAGCGGGAGACAGATACAGCGTGTCGACGGCGACCACCGGGACATCGGTCGCGGTCTCGAACGCGTCGGCGGTGGTGGTCAGGACGCAGATCGGAGCGGCGCTGTCGAGGACGTACTCGCTGCGCTCGGCCGGGTGGTCCGGATCGATCGGAACGTAGCCGCCACCGGCCCGCAACACCGCGTAGATCGCGACGACCAGATCGACGCAGCGCCGCATGGCCACCGCCACCAGCGTCTCCGGGCCGACGCCCCAGCGCACCAGCTCGGCGGCAAGGGACCGCACGCGCGCGTCGAAATCGGCGTAGCTGAGCGTGCTGTCACCGAACCGCACCGCGGGCGCGTCCGGTGTGCGCGCCACTTGCGCGTCGAACAGCGACAGCAGCGTCGCGTCGTCGAGCAGTTCCGGCGCGTCGGTGGCGTTGCGCGCGGCCAGCTCGGCGCGCTCGTCGTCCAGCAGCACATTGATGTCGCCGACGCGCGCCTGCGGGGTGGCCACGAAGCGGCCGATCAGCATGGCGAGCCGCCGCGCGAGCGCCGACGCCGCCGGTTCGCCGGTCAGGTCGCGCAAATATTTCACCGAGACGCGCAACTGACTGTCCAGCACCACCATCACCGTGAACGGATAGTGGGTGCCGTTGACCGCGCCGACGCCGGTGACGCTCATACCGTCGATGGCGCCCGCCTGGTCCAAGCCTTCCCGGTCCACCGGGAAGGACTCGAACACGACCAGCGAGTTCGAACAGGTTCTCCACGCCGACCGCTTCCTGGATGTCGCTCAGGCCCAGGTAGTGGTGGTCGAGCAGGGCGGCTTGCTCGGCCTGCAACTGGCGCAGCAGCCCGCCGAGCGTGCCTGCCGGGTCCAGCCGCACCCGCACCGGGATCGCGTTGAGGAACAGGCCGACCATCGCCTCGACGCCGTCGAGCTGAGGCGGCCTGCCCGATACGGTGGCGCCGAAGATCACGTCGTCGCGGTCGACCGTGCGGCCGATCAGCAGACCCCAGGCCGCTTGCACCACGGTGTTCACCGTGACGCCGAGACCGGACGCGAGCCGGGTCAGCGCGGCGGTGTCGGCTTGCGACAGCTCGAAGCCCACCTCACCGACGCCGGCGGAGATCTCGCGGCCCGGGTCGACCGGCGCCAGCGGCGTCGGTTCGGTGACACCGGCCAGGGCGGCGCGCCACGCGGCGCGGGCGGCGGCCACGTCCTGCGCGGCCAGCCATGCCAAGTAGTCGCGGTAGGGCGGCACCGTGGGCAGATGCCTGGAGTTGCCGCCGAACGCGTACAGCGTGAGCAAGTCCTTCATCAACAGCGGCATCGACCAGCCGTCGACGAGGATGTGGTGACTGGTCACCAGCAGGTGGTACCTGGCCGCGGCGGAGCGGATCAGCGCGAACCGCAGCAGCGGCGCGGTCCGCATGTCGAAGTGGTCGGCCAGGTCGGCCCCGGCGAGCCGCTGCAACTCGGCATCGGCGGCGGCCGGGTCCAGATGGCACAGATCCACCACCCGCCACGGCACCTCCAGCGACTCCTGCACGATCTGCACGGGGTTGCCCTCGCTGTCGTCGGCGAAGGCGACGCGGAGGTTGTCGTGCCGGTCCAGCACGGCCTGCGCGGCGGCCCGCATCCGGCGCGCGTCCACCGCGCCGCCGAGCTCGAGCACGAACTGGGTGGTGTAGACGTCCACCGAATCCTCGGCGAGCAAGGCGTGGAACAGCATGCCCGATTGCAGCGGCGTGAGCGGCCAGACGTCACACAGGTCGGGGTAGACCCGGGCGAAGCGATGATGTCGGGCTGCTTCAGCCGCACCAGCGGGAAGTCCGAGGGCGTGAAACCGCCCGCGTCCGGACGCAATCCGTGTTCGGCGAGGCCACCGAGCGCGCGAATCCAGTGCTCGGCGAAGATCTTCGCGTCCTCGCCGCGGAACGCGGCCGCCGCGAAGTCGAACCGGGCCAGCAGTCCGTCGTCGGTGGCGTCGACGGTCAGCACGAGCAGCAGATCGTTGGCGGGGATGTCGGTGTGCACCCGCGCCGGGCGCAGATCGCGGTAGCGCAGCGCGAAACGGCCGAGGCCGAGGCCGCGCAGTTCGGCGGCGGTCTCGGCATTGAGGTGGCGCAGCAAGCCGTAACCGACACCGCGCGAGGGCACCGAGCGGCGCAGCTCCTTGATCTGCGCGATCGCCGTCCCCGCCGCCGGGCCGCCGATCAGGGCGTCATTGATGTCGATCCTGGTCAGTCGCAGCGGCAGCGGATATTCGGTGACGAAGCCGCCCACCATGTCCCGCGCGTCGGCGCCGGCGGCCGCGCGGCCGTCGGCGGGCAACCGGACGACCGAACCGATGGCGCGCGTGACGGTTTCGCCCGCCGAGGTCTGCAAGGCCAGCGCCAGCGCGGTGAGCAGGATGTTGTCCACCCCGGCGTGGTAGGCCTCGGCGGCCGCGGCGACGGCGGCCGCGCCTTCCGCCGTGATCGTGAGCGAGACCCGGCTGCGGGCGCGTAGATCACGACTGTCGGCGCCCGCGCCTTCCGGGACGGTGCCCAGCGCCCGCCGCCACCAATCCATCTCCGCGACGGTGGCCGGATCGCGCGCCTTGTCCGACAGGGCCCGGATGAGCGGGCCGAGGCCCGATTCCGGCGCGGCGGGCGCGGCGTGGCGTGCCCGGTTCCAGCGGGCGGTGAGCTGGTCGACGACAACCCGCCAGGAGACGTCGTCGACCACCAGGCTGCTGGCCACGACGATGAGCGTCGAGCGGGCTCCGGGATCGCCGGTGAGCACGAAGTAGATATCGCGGCCCTGTTCGGGGTCCAGCGCCGCCGCGGCCGCCTGCACCACGTCATGATGGGCAGCGACGTCTCGCCGCGCTGCGGATCCAGGCGGCGGAACGCCTCACCGGTGCGCTCGGCGGCGGGCGGGACGCGCAGCACGGGCGTGCCCTTGTCGTCGTACCCCACCCGCACCCACAACATCGGGTGCTGGTCGAGCACGGCGGTCACCGCCCCGCGCACCGTCTCGACGGAGCAGGTGTCGGGGACGTCGAGGGCGATGGCCCGCACCTCCAGGCCCTCCTTCACCGTCCGCGCGGCGTCCGGCGTGAGCGGTAGTTCGCCCGCCTCGTCGCCCGGGCCGCCCTCCACCGCGGCGGCGCGGGCCAGCGCGGCGACGGTGCGGCATTCGAAGACATCACGCGGCGCGAAGGTGACGCCGCGAGCGCGAGAGCGGGAGACCACCTGGATGGAGACGATGCTGTCGCCGCCGAGGGCGAAGAAGTCGTCGTCCAGGCCGACCCGGTCGACACCGAGCACTTCCCCGATCACCTCGGCGATCACCAGTTCGGCCTGGGTGCGCGGCGCGCGGTAGGCGCGGGTGTCCGCCTCCGGCTCCGGCAGCGCCTTGCGATCCAGCTTGCCCACCGGGGTCAGCGGGATCGCGTCGAGCACCACGATCGCCGCCGGAACCATGTATTCCGGCAGCGTGCGAGCGATCCGCTCGGTCAGCACGGCCGGGTCCACCGTGGCGCCGTCCGCGGGCAGCACGTAGGAGACCAGCACGGTCGCGCCCGAACGGTTCTCGCGGCCGAGCGTGACGGCGAAGCCGACTTCGGGCTGGGCCGCGAGCGCGGCATCGATCTCGCCGAGCTCGATGCGGAAGCCGCGCACTTTCACCTGAAAGTCGTTGCGGCTGAGGTATTCCACGACCGGAGCGGCTGCGGCCCGGCGCCAGCGCACCAGGTCGCCGGTGCGGTAGAGACGTTCGCCGGGCGCGCCGTAGGGGTCGGCCACGAACCGGGCGGCGGTCAGTGCGGGCCGGGCGTGGTAGCCGCGCGCGAGCTGGATGCCGCCCAGATACAGTTCGCCCGTGACGCCCTCCGGCACCGGACGCAGTCTGCTGTCGAGCACCAGCGACCGCATGCCGCGAATGGGACCGCCGATGGTGACCGGTTCGCCGGGCCGCAGCGGGTCGCTGATGTTGGTCATGATGGTGGTCTCGGTCGGCCCGTAACCGTTGTGGAAGGCGCGCTCCGGCACGTCCGTCCATCTGGCCGCCAGATCGGCGGAGACCGCTTCTCCGCCCGCCACGACGACCCGCATCCCCGACAGCGCGTCCGGGTCGAGCGAGGCGAGCACGGAGGGGGTGAGGAAGGCGTGCGTGACACGTTCGGCGCGGATCAGCTCGGCCAGTTCCTCGCCGCCGAAAGTCAGCGGCGGCGCCACCACCAGCCCGCCCGCGCCACCGAGCGCGAGCAGCAGTTCCAGCATTGATGCGTCGAAGGAGGGCGAGGCGAACGCCAGTGCCCGCGTCGATCGATCCAGCCGGTAACGCTCCACCTGTTCGGCGCTGAAATTCGCCAGCCCGGCATGGGTGACCACGACGCCCTTGGGCAGTCCCGTGGAACCGGAGGTGTAGATGACGTAGGCGGCATTGCCCGCGCGCGGTGTTCCGCGCAGTTCGCCCGCGTGCAACGGCTGGTCCGAGCGCACGGCGACGTCCAGGGTGAAATCGCGATCGTCCAACGCCACCCAGGAGCCATCCGGGAGGGCGGGCAGGTTGCCCAGCTCGGCGGTGAGCGTCACGCCCAGCGCCACACCGGAATCCGCGACCATGTGCGCGATGCGATCGGCCGGATAGGTGGGGTCGATCGGGACGAACGCCGCCCCCGTCTTGGCCACCGCCCAGAGTGCCAGCACCGATTCCACCGAACGGCGGATCGCGATGGCCACCAGCACATCCGGTCTCGCGCCGCGATCGATCAGGGCGCGTGCCAGTTGAGCGGAGGCCGCGTCCAGCTCGGCGTAGCTGAAGGTCCGGTCGTTTGCGACCACGGCGACACCGGCCGGGTTCGCGGCGACGGCGGCGGCCATCAGCTCCGGCAGCGTGCGCGGTGGCGCGGCGGGTGCGCCGGTGCGGGCGATCAGGTCGGCGCGCTCGGAGTCGTCCAAGATCTCCAGGTCACCGACGGCGGTGGCCGGGTGCCGGGCGATAGCGGCGAGGACACGCCGGAACCTGCGGCCGAGCTCCACGACGGTGTGGTCGTCGAAGAGCTCACGTGCGTAGGTGAATTCGGCGGCCAGACCCGCTTCCGCGCCGGTCTCGGTGCGCTGTTCGCGGATGGTCAGCAGCAGATCGAATTTCGCGGTGTCGGCGGCCGGATCGAGTGCGGTGACACTCAGGCCCGGTAGCTCGAATCCGGTGGCGGCGAGATTCTCGAAGGACAGCGCCACCTGGAACAGCGGGTGGCGGCTCGCCGAGCGCTCGGGGTCGAGTACTTCGACCAGCCGCTCGAACGGGATGTCGGCGTTGGCGAAGGCGCGCAGATCCGTTTCCCGGGTGGCGGCCAGCAGTTCGGTGAAGCCTCGGTGGGGCTCGATCCGGGTGCGCAGCACCAGAGTGTTGACGAACATGCCGATCAGGTCGTGAGTTCGGCTTCGCCGCGGCCCGCGACGGGCGTGCCGATGGCGATGTCGCCGGAGCCCGACAAACGGGATAGGAAGACGGCGAACGCGGTGTGCACGACCATGAACAGCGTGGCGTTGTGCTTCCGGGCGAGACCGGTCAGCGCGGCGTGCACGCCGGCGTCGACCACGAAATCCGTTTTGCCGCCCGCGAAGGACCGGGCGGGTGGGCGCGGGCGGTCCGAGGGCAGGTTCAGCTCGTCGGGGAGGTCGGCGAGTTCGGTTGTCCAGTACGCCAGTTGCGCGCCGGCGAGCGACTCGGGATCGTCGTCGGCGCCGAGCACGTCGCGCTGCCAGAGCGCGTAGTCGGCGTACTGGATGGGCAGCGGCGCCCAGGACGGCTCCGCGCCGCCGCAGCGCGCCACGTAGGCCCGCATCAGGTCCCTGGTCAGCGGGCCCATCGACCAGCCGTCCGCGCTGATGTGATGGGCGACGAAGACCAGTACGTACTCGGTGCCCGCCAGCTGGAACAGCTTGGTGCGGAACGGCACCTCGGTGGTGACGTCGAAACCGGCCGCGACGATCCGCCGCACTTCACCGGCGACGTGCTCGTCACCGATCTGGGCGGGCGTCAGATCCACCGGCACCTCGCGCGGCGCGAGTATCCGCTGTACCGGGCCGTCCGGTGTCTGCGGGTAGACCGTGCGCAGGATCTCGTGACGCGCCACCAGGTCGGCGACGGCCTGCCGCAACGCGGCCACGTCCAGTTCACCGGACAGGCGGATCGCCGCGGGGATGTTGTAGACCGAGGCGGAGGTGTCGAACTGGTTGAGGAACCACATACGCTGCTGCGCCAACGACAGCGGGATACGGTCCGGACGCGGCCCGGCGACCAGCGGCGTGCGCTTGCGCTCGCCCGCGCCGTGCTCGACCTCGACCGCGAGTCCGGCTACGGTCGCGGCCTCGAAAATCGCGCGGACGGGAACACGGGTGTCCAGCGCCTTACCGATACGCGCGGCGACCTGCGTCGCCAACAACGAATTACCACCAAGGGCGAAGAAATCATCATCCGCGCCCACCCGCTCCACACCCAGCACCCCAGCGAACACCGACGCCACGATCTCCTCGATCGGCGTCGAAGCCGCACGAAACACCTGAACCTCGAACTCCGGCTCCGGCAACGCCCTACGATCCAGCTTGCCGTTGACATTCAACGGCAAGGCCTCCAACACCACAAACGCCGACGGCACCATATACGACGGCAAACCAGCCGCCAGCGCCGACTTCACCGCAGCCACATCCACCCCCGCCCCGGCGTCACCCGCCACCAAATAAGCCACCAACCGATCACCGATCCTCGGATCGGACTTCGCGATCACCACCGCCTGCGCCACCCCCGGCAACGCCAACAACGCCGCTTCGATCTCCCCCAACTCGATACGGAAACCACGAATCTTCACCTGGAAATCCGCACGACCCCGATACTCCAACTCACCATGGCTGTTCCAGGCCACCAAGTCACCCGTCCGATACATCCGCCCACCCGGCTCGAACGGATTCGCCACAAACCGATCCGCCGTCAAATCCGCACGACCGAAATAGCCACGCGCCAACTGCGCACCAGCCAAATACAACTCACCCGACACACCCACCGGCACCGGCCGCAAACGACCATCCAGAACATACACCCGGCTGTTCCACTCCGGCCCACCGATCGACACCGACAACTCATCAGCCACACCCACCCGATGACTGGTGACCGACACCGCCGCCTCGGTCGGACCATACAAATTGAACAACTCCGTACGCGGACACTCCCGCAACAACCGCTGCGCCACCGAACCCGGCAACGCCTCACCAATCGCCAACACCCGCCGTGGCGCCCAATCCTCCGTCTCCACGGTCGCCCGGTGCACCAGCAAGGCATCGAGCATCGACGGCACCACATGCAGTGTGGTGACCGACTCCCGCGCCATCAGGTCGTTCAGATACCCAGGATCCCGGTGCCCATCCGGTGCCGCGATGACCAGCCGCCCACCGCAGACGGCGGCCGACCAGAACTCCCACACCGACAAATCGAACGTCGCCGCGGTCTTGAGCAGCACCGAGTCGTCGGGAGTTAGACCGAATTCGGCTGTCTTCCAGAGTAATTGGTTGACGATCGCGGCGTGCGGCACCGCGACGCCCTTGGGGCGCCCGGTCGATCCCGAGGTGAAGATGACGTAGGCGGTATTCTCCGGCCGCAGCGGTAGGACACGTTCGGATTCGGTGAGCGGCACGCTCGCGACCGTGCTCAGGTCCAGATCCCCGAGCCGCACCATCGGCGCGATGTCGGTGTCGAAGTCCGACTCCGCGTCGCTCAGCACACACACCGGAGCGGTGGCGGCGAGGATGTAGCCGGTTCGCTCGGCGGCTCGGCCGGGGTCGACCGGTACGTAGGCTCCACCGGCCTCGGCCACCGCGTACATCGCCACGACCAGATCCACCGAGCGGCGCAACGCGAGCGCGACCCGGGCCTCGGGGCCGACACCCACGGAGATCAGGTAACGGGCGAGGCGGTTGACCCGGGCCGCCAGCTCGGCGTAACCGAGTTCGACGCGTTCGCCGCCGGGCAGATCGGCCACCAGCGCGACCGCTCCCGGCGCCGCCGCGACGGTCCGGCGGAACAGGGACGGCAACGTCGCGGCGGGTTCCACCGGGTGGGTCGTGTCGTTCCACGCGGTGAGCACGTTGCGCCGCTCGGCCTCCGCGAGGATGTCGATATCGCCGACCGGGACCGTGGCGTCGGCGACCACAGCCGTGAGGATGCGCGAGAAACGCGCCGCGAAACGCTCTACCGTCGCCCGATCGAAAAGATCCGTCGCATACGTGAAGAACCCACCGATACCCGCAGCCGCACCCGACTCGTCGTACCCGTCGCCGATGATCAAATGCAGATCGAACTGCGACACATCCAAATCAGCATCGACACCAGCCACCACCAACCCAGGCAACTCCAACGCCGTACGCGCCACATTCTGAAACGACAACCCCACCTGGAACAACGGATGACGCGCCGTCGACCGCGGCGGATTCAACACCTCCACCAACCGCTCGAACGGCACATCCGCATGCGCGAACGCCGCCAGATCGCTATCCCGCTGACGCTCGAGCACATCCGCGAAGGACGCACCGCCGTCGATCCGCGACCGGAAGACGACGGTATTGACGAACATGCCGATCAGATCGTTCGAGCGCACGCTCACCACGACCCGCCACCGGAGTACCGACAGCGATGTCATCCGCACCCGACAACCGGGCCAGCAACACCGCGAACGCCGTATGGACCACCATGAACAACGTCGCGCCATGCGCACGCGCGAGCTCGACCAGTCCCGCGTGGGTCGCGGCATGATCGAGACACCCACCCGCGCACCGGCCAACGACGCCACCGGGGGACGCGGCCGATCGGTGGGCAATTCCAGTAGGTCCGCAAGCCCAGCGAGCTGTTCCCGCCAATACCCGATCTGCTGAGCGGCGATGGACTCCGGGTCGGACTCGTCACCCAGCACCGCGCGCTGCCACAACGCGTAATCCGCGTACTGCACCCGCAACGGCGACCACCCCGGCGCCTCACCCGAAACACGAGCCGCGTAGGCGATCATCACATCCCGCACCAACGGCCCCATCGACGACGCATCCGCCGCGATGTGATGCACCACCACCGCCAGCACGAATTCCCCGGGCGCGTCCGCGACCTGTAGGAACCGCACCCGGACGGGCACCTCGGCGGTCACATCGAAGGGGGTCGACGCGAGCCTGTGCACTTCGCTCCGGATGTCGGCCGCACGGATCGATCGCACGGCCACGTCCAGCGTCACCTGAGCCGCGGGCAACACCACCTGCACCGGACCATCCGGCGTCTCCGGATACACCGTGCGCAGCACCTCATGACGCGCGACGACATCGTGCAGAGCCGCGCCCAGAGCGGACACATCCAGATCACCGGTCAGCCGCAACGCGAACGGCAAGTTATAGGCGGCCGAGCCGATCTGTGCCTCGGCGTCATCGGTCTGAGCGAACCGGTTGAGGAACCACATCCGCCGCTGCGCCAACGACAACGGCAACTGATCGGGCCGGGCGATACTGCCGAGCTCGACACCACGCGCACCATGCGTGCGCGACTCGAGCGCCGCCGCCAGAGCCGCGACAGTCGGCGCTTCGAACAACGTCCGCACCGCCACCCGCGCACCGACCGCGTCGCCCAGACGCGCGACCACTCGCGTGGCCACCAGCGAATTCCCACCCAGAGCGAAGAAATCATCGTCCACGCCGACCCGCCCCACGCCGAGCACCTCACCGAACACCCCGGCCACGATCTCCTCGATCGCAGTGGCAGGCGCACGGAAGGTTCGCGCGGTGAAGGTCGGCTCGGGTAGCGCCTTGCGATCCAGCTTCCCGCTGGGATTGAGGGGGAACGCCTCCAACGCCACGATCGCCGCCGGAACCATGTACGCGGGTAGCGTTTCCCCGATGGCCGCGAGCAACTCGGCCTGTTCGATCGTTCGTCCCGGCACGGGGACGACATAGGCCACCAACTGGTCACCCAGCGCGGAGGGCGCGACCAGAGCCACGGCCTGGCTCACCGAAGGCTGCGCGAGCAACGCCGTCTCGATCTCACCGAGCTCGATCCGCTGACCACGGAACTTCACCTGGAAATCGGTGCGGCCCAGGTAATCGAGCCGATGCGGCAGTATTTCGGTCGGGGCGCGCCAGACCACCAGGTCACCGGTGCGATACATCCGCTCGCCGGACGCGAACGGATCGGCCACGAACCGGTCCGCGGTGAGATCGGGCCGACGCACGTAACCGCGGGCCAGCTGGTCACCGGCGAGGTAGAGCTCGCCCGGTACGCCCGCGGGTACGGGTTGCAGACGCGCGTCCAGCACATAGGCCCGGGTGTTCCACTGCGGCACACCGATCGGCACGGATCGTTCGTCGGTGGCGGTCGCGGGCCAGTAGGTCACCGACACCGCCGCCTCGGTCGGGCCGTACAGGTTGTGCACGGCGGCGTCGGTCACCGCGCGGACCGCGGCGACGGTCTCCGGTGGCAGCGCCTCACCGATCACGAAGATGTCGCGCAAGGTAGGGCACGAGCCGGGCGCGGTGTGGGCGGCGAAGACCGTCAGCATGGACGGCACGAAATCCGTCACCGTCACGCCCTGCGCGGCGATGGTCTCCGCGACATAGGCGGGGTCGCGATGCCCGTCGTGGGTGGCGACGACCAGTTTCGCGCCCACCCGCAACGGCATGAAGTATCCCCACAGCGAAACGTCGAACGTCGTCGCCGTCTTCTGCAAGTACACGTCGTCGGCGTCGAGCGGATACGCCGCCAGCATCCAGCTGATCTGGTTCTGGATCGCGAAGTGCGAGATGGCGACGCCTTTGGGCCGGCCGGTCGATCCGGAAGTGAAGATCACGTACGCCGGATGGTGCGGCAGCACCGGGCGCACCAACTCCTCGGCACGCACCGGCGCGTCGTCGAAGCGGTTCGGATCCAGGGCGTCCAGCAGCAGAACCGCAGTGCCTTCGGGCACGTCGACCGCGTCGGCGGAGGTCGTGAGCACGCAGACCGGTTGCGCCGTCTCCAGGATGTGCGCGATGCGTTCGGCCGGATGATCCGGGTCCAACGGCACATACGCACCACCCGCCGCCACGATCGCATACATCCCCACCACGAGATCCAACGACCGGCGAACCGCCAAACCCACCAACGACTCCGCACCCACACCCTGCGAAATCAACAACCGCGCCAACCGATTCACCCGCGCATCGAACTCCCGATACGTCAGCTCGACACCCGCGTAAACCAGCGCGACTTCATCGGCGTAAGCCTGCGCCGCACACCGGTAACCGTCCAGCAGCAACTCGGCGGGCACCGGGTAGCCGGTGTCGTTCCACTCGTGCAGGATGCGTTCGCGCTCGACGGGCGCGAGCAGATTGATCGCGCCGATCGGCCGGTCCGGCTCGGCGGCGGCGACGGTGAGCAGCCGGTCCAGCCGCCAGGCGAACTCGGCGATGGTCCGTTCGTCGAACAGGTCGGTGGCATAGGTGAACATCGCTGTGAAGCCCGTGGCCGAGCCGTCGGCGGCGGGCACCACGGTCAATTGCAGGTCGAACTTCGCGACCGCGCCGTCGAACTCGACCACCCGAGCGGACAGTCCGGGCAGCGTGATCTCGGGCCTGCTCAGGTTCTGGAAGAACAGCGCCACCTGGAACAGCGGATGATGCGCCTGCGAACGCACCGGGTCCAGCACCTCGACCAACCGTTCGAACGGCAGCTCGGCATGCGAGAACGCCGCGAGGTCCGTTTCCTTCGTCTCGGCGAGCAGTGCGCGGAACGACGCGCCGAGGTCGATCCGGGTGCGCAGCACCAGCGTGTTGACGAACATGCCGATCAGCGCGTCGAGTTCGCGCTCACCCCGGCCCGCGACCGGCGTGCCGATGGTGATGTCGGCGGTGCCGGTGAGCCGGGCCAGCAGCACCGCGAGCGCGCTGTGCACCACCATGAACTCCGAGGCGCCCGCGCTGTGCGCCAGCGCGGCCAGACCCTGGTGCACCGAAGCGTCCACCGCGAAGCTGTACTCCGCGCCCCGGCCGGAGGCGACCGGCGGACGGGGCCGGTCCGAGGGTAGGTCGATCCGGTCCGGAATGCCCGCCAGGGCGTCGCGCCAGAAGGCGATCTGCGCGGCGGCCACCGAATCCGGGTCGTCCTCGTCTCCGAGCATCGCGTGCTGCCACAGCGTGTAGTCCGCGTACTGCACCGGCAGCGGCTCCCAGGACGGCTTCGCCCCGTTGCGCCGGGAGAGAAACGCGCTGAGCAGGTCGCGCAGGAACGGCGCGACCGAGGCGCCGTCGGCGGCGATGTGATGCACCACCACCACGACCACGTGGTCGTCGGGGGCGATCTCGGCCAGCGCGATGCGCAGCGGCACTTCGGCGGCGACGTCGAAACCGGTCAGCGCGAAGCCGCGCAGCCAGTCCAGCAGTTCGTCTTCGGCGACGGGCTTCGGCGCGAGGTCGGGGACGGCTCGCGCGGTAGGCAGGACCACCTGATACCCCGTACCGTCCACCGCCGGATACACCGTCCGCAACGTCTCATGACGCTCGACCACATCCGCCACCGCCGCCTGCAACGCGGCCACATCCAACACACCCGACAACCGCACCGCGAACGGAATATTGTTCGCCGCCGAACCGGTATCGAACTGATTCAAAAACCACATCCGCCGCTGCGCCAACGACAACGGCACCCGCTCCGGACGCTCCACCGCCACCAGCGCCCGCCGGTCCCCCGCGCCCTTCAACGGCTCCAGCCGCGCGGCCAGCGCGGCGACGGTCGGACTCTCGAATAGCAGTCGCGCGGGCACCCGCGCCGCGATCGCGGCGCCGAGCCGGGCCGCGGCCTGCGTCGCGATCAGCGAATTACCGCCCAGCTCGAAGAAATCGTCGTCCGCGCCGACCGGCGCTCCCGGGCCGAGCAGTTCGGCGAAAACCTCACCGACCAGCTCTTCCAGTGGGCCCACGGGCGCTCGGAACACTCTGGTTTGCAACCTCGGTGCCGGCAGCGCCTCGCGGTCCAGCTTGCCGACGGGGGTCAGCGGGATCTCCTCCAGCACCATGACAACCGTCGGCACCATGTGCGCGGGCAGGCTCCGCTCGGCGAAGGCGGCCAGTTCGGCCGCGTCCGCGACCATGCCGGGCGCTGCGTGCACATAGCTGACGAGGATGGTGGCGCCGCTGTCCAGGTGGTGCCCGATGGTGACCGCGAAGTCCACCGTCTCGTGCGCGGCCAGCACCGCGTCGATCTCACCGAGCTCGATGCGGAAACCACGGATCTTCACCTGGAAATCGTTGCGGCCCAGGTACTCCAACTCACCGTTCGGCGTCCACCGCACCAGGTCGCCGGTGCGGTAGAGCCTGGAACCGTGGGGGTCGAACGGGTTGGCCACGAAGCGGGAGGCGGTGAGTCCGCGCCGTTCGTGGTAGCCGCGGGCCAGTTGCGCCCCGGCGATGTACAGCTCGCCGACCACACCGCTGGGAACCGGCACCAAACGTTCGTCCAGCACGTATTCCGCGACAGCCCGGATCGGCGCGCCGATCGTCACCTGCTCCCCCGGCACCAGCGGCGCGCTGATGTTCGTCATGATCGTGGTCTCCGTCGGACCGTACCCGTTGAAGAACTCACGGGTCCGCCCACCGGAGACCGGCAGCACCCAGCGCCGCACCAGTTCCGGCGGGCACGCCTCGCCACCGGCCACCACCACGCGCAGCTCGTCCAAGCCGGTGGGATCCACCGACGCCAGCGCGGCGGGCGTCACGAACGCGTGGGTCACAGCCTGCATGCGCACCAGAGACGCGAATTCCTCACCGCCGAATACCGTCGGGGCCGCGACGACCATGGTGGCCGCGCCGCCCAGCGCCAGCAGCAACTCCAGCACCGACGCGTCGAACGACGGCGACGCGAAATGCAGCGTCCGCAACGCACTGGTCACCCGATACCGATCACGCTGCTCGGCGCAGAAACTCGCCAACCCCGCCTGCGTGACCACCACACCCTTCGGCATACCGGTCGAACCCGAGGTGTAGATGACGTAAGCGGGATGTTCGGCGCGCAGCGGGCGAACCCGATCGGTGTAGGTGACCGGGTCGGCGGAGTATTCCTCGAGTCGCCGCGCGCACTCGACGGTGTCGATCGGCAGCCATTCCACCCGGTCCGGCAGGCGGACCTCGTCGACGGTCAGCCCGAAGACCGCGCCCGAGTCGACGATCATGTGCTCGACGCGATCGGCCGGGTAATTCGGGTCCACCGGAACGAACCCCGCACCCGTCTTGGCCACCGCCCATACCGCGACCACCGACTCGATCGACCGCGGCACCCCCACCGCGACCAGATCCTCCGGACCCACCCCACGATCGATCAACAAACGCGCCAACCGAGTGGACCGCTCATCCAGCTCCGCATAGCTCAGCTCGGCCAGTGTGCCGGTCGCGTCGGCGAACACCAACGCGGCGCCGCCGGGATTGGCCTCGACGGCCGTGGCCATCAACTGCGGCAAGGTGGTGACTCTGGGACGGCGGGTGCGCGTGGGACGCACCCGGGCTGGGCGGGTCATGAGCGCACCGCTTCCGCAGTCTCGTCACACCGCTGCCCGACCGCCCGAACCATCGTGCTGCCTCACCCTGTCTATTGCCGCCATACGCACGTCACCATGCTGCCCGCCCTCATGATCATCGAACGCGCGTATGCCGATCGTTACCGAACCGCCCGGCGCACGCCGAGCGCTACCGGCCGCGACCGGGGATGCCCGGGTCGCGGAACAGACGCGTGTGACGAGTGCCGGGAGTGATTATTCCCTGCCGACGCGCGATCCGGGTCGCGGCGTCGGCCGGAACGATCAACGGCGAACGTCGAGCAGGGCGGCCAGCTGCGGGCCGATCACCGCCAGCGCCTCCGCGGTGGCCATCCGAGCGTGGGTGACCTCGACCGGCCGGTCGACGACCATGCCCTGGACGTAGGGCCACCAGTCCGCCGCGGCGGCGCGCAACTCGTCGGCGGGGTCGGCGACGGCCGCGCTGAAGTACTGCACGGTGCCCCGGAAGACTCCCGGCCGGTGCGCGGCGATCAACTCCGCCGAGCGGACCGCGCTGCGATAGATCCGGCGCAGCCGCTGTGGCGTCACGGCCACCAGATCCGCCGGGATCATGGCGTGCAGTGTCGCCAGCGCCTCGTCGTCGAGTTCGTAGACATCGTCGCCCGCGGCGGCCGCCGTGCCGAGGCCGAGTTCGGCCAGCGCGCCACGTATCGCGGCGCGGAAGCCGACGACATCCGGGTTCGGATGGCTGTCCATCATGGCCAGCAACTCCACCTGCTCACCCGCGTCCTGCAACTTCGTGGCGATGGCATGGGCGAGCACACCGCCGAGCGACCAGCCGAGCAACCGGTACGGGCCGTGCGGTTGCACCGCCTTGATCTCGGACAAGTAGCGCTCGGCCAGCTCGTCCACCGAACCGGGCAGCTCGCCGTCCTCCGACAGCGCGGGCGATTGCAGGCCGTAGATCGGCTGCTCGCTGGGCAGGAACTGGGCCAAGCCCGCGTACGACCAGGCCAAGCCGTACATCGGGTGCAGGCAGAACAGCGGGGCCGCCGAACCGTTCGCCCGGATCGGGAGCAGCACGTTCAACGCCGCGTTGACGTCGGCATCGCCCGCGTCGATGCGCGCGGCCAGGCCCGCGACCGTGGCGTCGGTGAAGAACCACTGCACGCGCACCGCCGATCCGGTCGCCTCCCGCAGTCGTCCGACGACCTGTGCCGCCAGCAAGGAGTTGCCGCCCAGCGCGAAGAAGTCGTCGTCGAGACCGACTCGCTCGGCGCCGAGCAGGTCGGCGAACACCTCGGCGACCGCCTGCTCGGTGGCCGTCTGCGGCGCGCGGTAGGCGACCGCGCTGACGAAGTCCGGCGCGGGCAGCGCTTTGCGGTCCAGTTTCCCGTTCGGGGTCAGCGGCAGCGCGTCCAGCACCACCACCGCGTCGGGCACCATGTACCCGGTCAGGAACCGCGCCACCTCCGCGCGGACCAGCACCGGATCGATCGGGGCGCCGGTATCGGCCACCACGTAGCCGATCAGCCGCTCTCCGGAATGTTCGTCGGAGCGGACCGAGGCCACCGCCTGCCCGATGCCCTCGCACCGCAGCAGCGCCGCTTCGATCTCGCCGAGCTCGATACGGAACCCGCGCAACTGGACCTGCTGGTCCCCGCGTCCGGCGTACTCGAGGGTGGCCGCGTCGGCGCGTACGCGCCATCGGCCGATGTCGCCGCTGCGATACATCCGCGAACCCGGCGCGCCGAAGGGGTCGGCGACGAACCGGGTCGCGGTCAGGCCCGGACGGCCCAGATAGCCGCGGGAGAGCTGCCCGCCGACCACATGGATCTCACCGGGCACCGACACCGGCGCGGGGTGCAGCCGGTCATCGAGCACATACGCCCGCAAACCGGGGATCGCGCGCCCGATCACACTGGCCGGGTCCTGCGCGTGGCGTGGTTCCAGCGCCAGGAACGACACGTGCACGGTGGTCTCGGTGATGCCGTACATGTTCACCAGCCGGGTGCGCTCACCGTGGCGTTCGTACCAGCGGCCCAGCTTACGCAGATCCAGCGCCTCCCCACCGAACACCACATACCGCAACGCCAACGCACCGGCGGCCTCGTCGGCGGCGCGGTCGGCCTCCACCAACTGGTAGAACGCCGAAGGGGTCTGATTGAGCACGGTGACCTGCTCACGGATCAACAGTTCCCGGAACTGCTCCGGCGAGCGGGAGGTCAGGTAGTCGACCACCACCACGCTGCCGCCGTGAGCCAGCGCGCACCACAACTCCCACACCGAGAAGTCGAAGGCGTAGGAATGGAACAACGTCCACACGTCATCGGCGCCGAACCCGAACAACGGCTGGGTGTTGGCGAACAACTCCACCACGTTGCGGTGAGCGACCCCGACACCCTTGGGCACGCCGGTGGAGCCGGAGGTGTAGATGGCATACGCCAGGTTGTCCGGGCGCAACCGCGCCACCCGCTCGGCGTCACCCACCGGCGCGTCGGAACAGGCGGCGGCATCGGCCAGCAACACCACCGGCAGATCCCCCACCGGCACCGCCTCCCGCAGCTCCGCCGTGGTCAGCACACACACCGCAGCCGCGTCCTGGAGCATGAATTCCAGTCGTTGGACCGGGTAGCCGGTGTCGATGGGCAGGTAGGCGGCTCCGGCGATGAGCACGCCCAGCAGCGCGACGGGTAGTTCCTCGGTGCGTGGCAGCGCGACCGCGACCACCGATTCCGGGCCCGCGCCCTGATTGATCAACGCCCGCGCGACCTGGTTGGCACGGCGCAGCAACTGCCCGAACGTCAAGGTGGTCTCGCCGCAGCGGATCGCGGGCGCGTCCGGGCGCAGCCAAGCCTGCTCGGCGATCACCTCCGGCAGAGTCGCGCCGGGCACCCAAGCCCCTGGCGCGTTCCACGCGGCCAGGACCTGCTCGTGCTCCCCGGGCGCGAGCACGTCGATGTCGCCGACCACCGCGGTGGCGTCGTCGGTGACAGCCGCGAGAACACGGTGGAATCGGCTCGCGAAGTTCCGCACGGTCGACGCGTCGAACAGGTCGGTCGCGTAGCCGATCACCACCGAAAGACCTTGTGCGCCCGGCTGTTCGGCAAGAGTGATCTGTAGGTCGAACTTCGCGGGCGTTACCTGCGGATCGATGCCGGACACCGTGAGGCCGGGCAGTTCGAGGGTCGTCTGCGCGAGGTTCTGCAACACGAGCATGACCTGGAACAGCGGATGCCGCGCCGCCGAGCGGACCGGATCGAGCAGTTCGACCAGCCGCTCGAACGGCAGGTCGGCGTGACCGAACGCCGCGACGTCGGTCCGGCGCACCTCGGCGAGCAACGCGTCGAACGGCGTGCCCGGCTCCACCTCGGTGCGCAGCACCAGGGTGTTGACGAACATGCCGATCAGGTCGTCGAGTTCGGCCTCGCCCCGGCCTGCCACCGGGGTGCCGATGGCGATGTCCGAGATGCCCGACAGCCGGGCCAGCAGCACCGCGAGCGCGGCGTGCACCACCATGAACAGCGTCGAATTGTGCTGTTGGGCCAGGCGTTCGAGCGCGGCGTGCAGCTCGGCGTCGATCTCGAAGGCGTACGTCGCCCCGCGATAGGTCGCCTGCGCGGGCCGCGGCCGGTCGGTCGGCAACGGTAATTCGTCCGGCAGCGCCGCGAGCGTGGCACGCCAGTACTCGGCCTGCTGCGCGATCAGGCTCCGCGGGTCGGTCTCGGAACCGAGCACTCGCGCTGCCAGAGGCTGTAATCGGCGTACTGGACCGGCAGCGGGGCCATCGCCGGGGCGGCACCGCGGCTGCGCGCCTCATAGGCCAGGACCAGATCGCGGGTGAGCGGTCCGAGCGACCAGCCGTCGGAACTGATGTGGTGGGCGACGAACGCCAGCACATGCTCGGCCGGGTCATCCGCGTTCGCGGACGCGACCTCGAACAGCGCGACACGGAAGGGGACCTCGGTGGTCATCGAACCCGGTCGTGACGACCGCCGTCACCGCGCCGATCAAATCGGCCGCGTCGGCTTCGGACGGGTCGAGGTTGACGGCCTCGTTCGCCGGGAGTATCCGCTGTACCGGGCCGTCCGGTGTCTGCGGGTAGACCGTGCGCAGGATCTCGTGACGCGCCACCAGGTCGGCGACCGCCTGCCAGCAGCGCCTCGACGTTCCAGTTCGCCGGTCAGGCGGATCGCGGCCGGGATGTTGTAGACCGCCGAGGTGGTGTCGAACTGGTTGAGGAACCACATACGCTGCTGCGCCAGCGACAGCGGGATACGGTCCGGACGCGGCCCAGCGACCAGGGCCTTCCGCCCACCAGCGCCCGCGTGCTGCTCCACCTTCGCGGCCAACCCGGCCACCGTCGAAGCCTCGAACAGCACACGCACCGGCACCCGCGTATCCAGCGCCTTACCGATACGCGCGGCGACCTGCGTCGCCAACAACGAATTACCACCAAGGGCGAAGAAATCATCATCCGCGCCCACCCGCTGCACACCCAGCACCCCAGCGAACACCGACGCCACGATCTCCTCGATCGGCGTCGAAGCCGCACGAAACACCTGAACCTCGAACTCCGGCTCCGGCAACGCCCTACGATCCAGCTTGCCGTTGACATTCAACGGCAAGGCCTCCAACACCACAAACGCCGACGGCACCATATACGACGGCAAACCAGCCGCCAGCGCCGACTTCACCGCAGCCACATCCACCCCCGCCCCGGCGTCACTGGCCACCAAATAAGCCACCAACCGATCACCAATCCCGGATCGGACTTCGCGATCACCACCGCCTGCGCCACCCCCGGCAACGCCAACAACGCCGCTTCGATCTCCCCCAACTCGATACGGAAACCACGAATCTTCACCTGGAAATCCGCACGACCCCGATACTCCAGCTCACCATGGCTGTTCCAGGCACCAAGTCACCCGTCCGATACATCCGCCCACCCGGCTCGAACGGATTCGCCACAAACCGATCCGCCGTCAAATCCGCACGACCGAAATAGCCACGCGCCAACTGCACACCAGCCAAATACAACTCACCCGACACACCCACCGGCACCGGCCGCAAACGACCATCCAGAACATACACCCGGCTGTTCCACTCCGGCCCACCGATCGACACCGACAACTCATCAGCCACACCCACCCGATGACTGGTGACCGACACCGCCGCCTCGGTCGGACCATACAAATTGAACAACTCCGTACGCGGACACTCCCGCAACAACCGCTGCGCCACCGAACCCGGCAACGCCTCACCAATCGCCAACACCCGCCACAACGAATCCGGCATACCCGCCGTCAACAACGCATCCAACATCGACGGCACCACATGCAACGTCGTGACCCACTCACGCGCCATCAACTCGTTCAAATACCCCGGATCCCGATGACCATCCGGCGCCGCGATCACCAAACGACCACCACACACAGCCGCCGACCAGAACTCCCACACCGACAAATCGAACGTCGCCGCCGTCTTCAACAAAACCGCGTCAGCAGCATCCAAACCGAACTCGACACACTTCCACAACAACTGATTCGCGATCGCCCCATGCGACACCGCCACACCCTTCGGGCGACCCGTCGAACCAGACGTGAAAATCACATACGCCGTGTTCTGCGGACGCAACGGCGCCACCCGATCCGCATCCGTCACCGGCCCCGCGTCCACCCCCGACAAATCCAGCTCATCAACCCGAACCACCGCAGCCACATCAGTGACGAACCCAGCATCAGCATTCGTCAACACACACACCGGCGCCGCAGTCTCCAAAATATAACTCGCCCGCTCAACAGCCTGATCCGGATCCACCGGCACATACACACCACCAGACTTCGCCACCGCATACATCGCCACAACCAAATCCACCGACCGCCGCAACGCCAACCCCACCCGCGACTCCGGACCCACACCCAACCCAACCAAATACCGCGCAAGACGATTCACCCGAACATCGAGTTCGCCATAGGTCAGCTCGACCCGCTCGCCGCCACCGGCATCATCGGCGACAATCGCCGTCGAGCGCGGGTCCGCCGCAACACTGGCGTCGAGCAGCGAAACGAGTGTCGCGGCCGTGTCGACGGTCTGATCGGTGGCGTTCCAGCGCACCAGTAGGTCGTGGCGTTCCGATTCGGCGAGCAGTTCGATGTCACCGACGATGGTGTTCGCGTCGGCGACCACAGCTGTGAGGATGCGCGAGAAACGCGCCGCGAAACGCTCTACCGTCGCCCGATCGAAAAGATCCGTCGCATACGTGAAGAACCCACCGATACCCGCAGCCGCACCCGACTCGTCGTACCCGTCGCCGATGATCAAATGCAGATCGAACTGCGACACATCCAAATCAGCATCGACACCAGCCACCACCAACCCAGGCAACTCCAACGCCGTACGCGCCACATTCTGAAACGACAACCCCACCTGGAACAACGGATGACGCGCCGTCGACCGCGGCGGATTCAACACCTCCACCAACCGCTCGAACGGCACATCCGCATGCGCGAACGCCGCCAGATCGGATTCCCGTTGCTTGCCCAGCAAGGTCGTGAACGACTCACCCGGCTCCAACCGCGTCCGGAATACCACGGTGTTCACGAACATACCGATCAGGTCATCGAGCGCACGCTCACCACGACCCGCGACAGGTGTTCCGATCGCGATATCCGTACTTCCGGACAGGCGGGCCAGCAACACCGCGAACGCCGTGTGGACCACCATGAACAACGTCGCGCCATGCGCACGCGCGAGCTCGACCAGTCCCGCGTGGGTCGCGGCATGATCTCGATATCCACCCGCGCGCCGGCCAAGGAAGCCACGGCCGGTCGCGGCCGGTCCGTCGGCAACTCGAGCACGTCGGGCAGGCCGGCCAGCTGCTCTCGCCAGAAGCTGATCTGCTGAGCCGAAACCGAGTCGGGATCGGACTCGTCACCCAGCACCGCGCGCTGCCACAACGCGTAATCCGCGTACTGCACCCGCAACGGCGACCACCCCGGCGCCTCACCCGAAACACGAGCCGCGTAGGCGATCATCACATCCCGCACCAACGGCCCCATCGACGACGCATCCGCCGCGATGTGATGCACCACCACCGCCAGCACGAAAGTGTCCGCCGCGCCCTCGACCTTAATGAGCGCCGCCCGCAACGGCACCTCGGCCGTCACGTCGAACGGGGCCGCGGCCAACGCGTACACGGTGCTCGCCACTTCGGTCTCGGGCAGCACACGGGGAGTCAGGTCCAAGGCGACCTGCCCGGCGGGCAACACCACCTGCACCGGACCATCCGACGTCTCCGGATACACCGTGCGCAGCACCTCATGACGCGCGACAACGTCGTTCAAGGCCGCGCCCAGAGCGGACACATCCAGATCACCGGTCAGCCGCAACGCGAACGGCAGGTTGTAGGCCGCCGAACCGATCTGCTCCGCGGCGTCATCGGTCTGAGCGAACCGGTTGAGGAACCACATCCGCCGCTGCGCCAACGACAACGGCAACTGATCGGGCCGGGCGATACTGCCGAGCTCGACACCACGCGCACCATGCGTGCGCGACTCGAGCGCCGCCGCCAGAGCCGCGACAGTCGGCGCTTCGAACAACGTCCGCACCGCCACCCGCGCACCGACCGCGTCGCCCAGACGCGCGACCACCTGCGTAGCCACCAGGGAGTTGCCACCGAGCGCGAAGAAATCGTCATCCGCGCCCACCCGTGCCAAGCCGAGCACTTCACCGAACACCCCGGCCACGATCTCCTCGATCGCGGTCGCGGGCGCACGGAAACGCTTGGTCTCGAAGGTCGGCTCGGGAAGCGCCTTACGGTCCAGCTTGCCGCTGGAGTTCAGCGGGAAGGCGTCCAGCGCCACGATGGCCGCCGGAACCATGTACGTGGGTAAGGTCTCGCCGATCGCCGAGCGCAAGGCCGCCGCGTCGATCCGGTCACCCGGAGCGGGGACGACATAGGCCACCAGCTGATCGCCCAGCGCCGAAGGCGCGACGAGCGCGACCGCCTGGCTCACCGCCGCTTGCGCGAGCAACGCCGTCTCGATCTCACCCAGCTCGATTCGCTGACCACGGAACTTCACCTGGAAATCGGTACGGCCCAGGTAATCGAGCACCGCGTCGTCCGCGTCCTTACGCCACACGACGAGGTCGCCGGTCCGGTACATCCGCTGACCCGACGCGAACGGATTGGCCACGAACCGGTCCGACGTGAGATCGGGACGGCGCACATAACCGCGGGCCAGCTGATCGCCCGCGAGATACAGCTCCCCGGGAACACCCACCGGCACGGGCCGCAGCCACGAATCCAGTACATAGACCTGGGTGTTCCACTGCGGCAGACCGATCGGCACCGTGCGCTCGTCTGCCGAGGCGGGCCAGTAGGTCACCGACACCGCCGCCTCGGTCGGGCCGTACAGGTTGTGCACGGCGGCGTCGGACACCGCGTGCATGGCGCCCACGGTCTCCGGCGGCAGCGCCTCACCGATCACGAAGACGTGCTTCAGCGTGGGGCAGCTGCCGGGTGTGGTGTGGGCGGCGAAGACCGTCAGCATGGACGGCACGAAATCCGTCACCGTCACGCCCTGCGCGGCGATGGTCTCCGCGACATAGGCGGGGTCGCGATGCCCGTCGTGGGTGGCGACGACCAGTTTCGCGCCCACCCGCAACGGCATGAAGTATCCCCACAGCGAGACGTCGAACGTCGTCGCCGTCTTCTGCAAGTACACGTCGTCGGCGTCGAGCGGGTACTCCGCCAGCATCCACGCGATCTGGTTGTTGATCGCGGCGTGGGACACCGCCACGCCCTTCGGGCGGCCGGTCGATCCCGACGTGAAGATGACATACGCAGGATGCTGCGGCCGCACCGGGCGCACCAACTCCTCGGCACGCACCGGCGCGTCGTCGAAGCCGTCCAGATCCAGCGAGTCGACCGCGATGGTCGGGACGCCGGCGGGCAGGGCCGCCGCGTCCGTGCTGGTGGTCACGACGCCGAGGGGCCGGGCGGTGTCCAGAATGTGCGCGATGCGTTCAGCCGGATGATCCGGGTCCAACGGCACATACGCACCACCCGCCGCCACGATCGCATACATCCCCACCACGAGATCCAACGACCGGCGAACCGCCAAACCCACCAACGACTCCGCACCCACACCCTGCGAAATCAACAACCGCGCCACACGATTCACCCGCGCATCGAACTCCCGATACGTCAGCTCGACACCCCCGTAGACGAGGGCGACGCGGTCCGAGTGCGCCTCGACGGCACGGCGATAGCCGTCCAGCAGCAACTCGGCGGGCACCGGGTAGCCGGTGTCGTTCCACTCGTGCAGGATGCGATCGCGCTCGACCACGCTGAGCAGATCGATCGCACCCAGCGCGCGATCGGGGTCGGCGGCGACCGCGCGCAGCAACCGGCTCAGGCGCGCAGCGAACTCGGCGACCGATCGTTCGTCGAACAGATCGGTGGCGTAGGTGAACATGGCGGCGAGGCCCGCGTCCGGTCCCTCCTGCGGCGTCACCGTCAGCTGGAGGTCGAACTTGGCCACCGCGCCGTCGAATTCCACGGCGGCGACCGACAGGCCGGGCAGCTCCAGCTGCGCCTGATCCATGTTCTGGAAGAACAGCGCCACCTGGAACAGCGGATGATGCGCCTGCGAACGCACCGGGTCCAGCACCTCGACCAACCGCTCGAACGGCAGCTCGGCATGCGAGAACGCCGCGAGGTCGCGTTCCTTGGTCGCCGCGAGCAGTTCGGTGAACGAGGCCGCCGGATCGACCGCGGTCCGCAGCACCAGCGTGTTGACGAACATGCCGACCAGATCGTCGAGTTCCGCCTCGCCACGGCCGGCGACCGGCGTGCCGATGGTGATGTCGGTGGAGCCGGACAGCCGGGCGAGCAGCGCCGCGAAGGCGGTGTGCACCACCATGAACAGCGATGCGCCGTGGGCGTGCGCGAGCTCGTCGAGCCGGGCGCGGGTCGCGGCGTCGACGGTGAAGGTGTAGACACCGCCGCGCCCGGACGGCGCGGCGGGACGGGGCCGATCCATCGGGAGATCGAGCCGATCGGGAATGCCCGCCAGGGCGTCGCGCCAGAAGGCGATCTGCGTCGCGGCCACGGAGCGGGGATCGTTCTCGTCGCCGAGCACGGCATGCTGCCACAGCGTGTAGTCCGCGTACTGTACCGGCAGCGGCGCCCAGCCGGGCGCGGCGCCCGCGCTCCGCGCCACATAGGCGGTCATCAGGTCGCGCACCAGCGGGGCGATGGACGTGCCGTCGGCCGCGATGTGATGCACGACGACGGCCAGGACGTAGTCGTCGGAGCCGATCCTGGCGAGCGAGAGCCGCAGCGGCACCTCGGCCGCGACGTCGAAACCGGCGGCGGCGAAAGTGCCCAGCCAATCCGGGAGCTGGTCGGTGGTCAGGGCGTGCGGCGTCAGATCCGGCACGGCCTGTGCGGTGGGCAGGACCACCTGATACCCCGTACCGTCCACCGCCGGATACACCGTCCGCAACGTCTCATGACGCTCGACCACATCCGCCACCGCCGCCTGCAACGCGGCCACATCCAACACACCCGACAACCGCACCGCGAACGGAATATTGTTCGCCGCCGAACCGGTATCGAACTGATTCAAAAACCACATCCGCCGCTGCGCCAACGACAACGGCACCCGCTCCGGACGCTCCACCGCCACCAGGGCGGGACGTGCGGCGTCACCGCCGAATTCGGCGAGCCGGGCCGCCAGCAGCGCGACCGTCGGGGATTCGAACACCGTTCGCGCGGGCACCCGCCCACCGACCGACGCGCCGAGCCGGGCCGCGACCTGCGTCGCGATCAGCGAATTACCGCCCAGCTCGAAGAAATCGTCGTCCGCGCCGATCTCGTCGCCCGCGCTGAGCAGATCGGCGAAAACGCTCGCCACCAACTGCTCGGACGGACCCGACGGGGCGCGGAACTCCTTGGTCTGCAACTGCGGGGCGGGCAGCGCCCGCCGATCCAGCTTGCCCACAGGGGTCAACGGGATCTCTTCCAGCACGGTGAGCGAGGTCGGCACCATGTGCACCGGCAGGCTGCGCTCGGCGTGCGCGATCAGCTCGTTGGTGTCGATGGAGCGACCGCTCGCCGCGTGCACATAGGACGCGAGAATCGTCGCGCCGCTGTCCAACTGGTGTCCGATGGTGACCGCGAAGTCCACCGTCTCGTGCGCGGCCAGCACCGCGTCGATCTCACCGAGCTCGATGCGGAAACCACGGATCTTCACCTGGAAATCGTTGCGGCCCAGATACTCCAACTCACCGTTCGGCGTCCACCGCACCAGGTCGCCGGTGCGATAGAGCCGAGAGTGGTTCGGGTCGAACGGATTCGGCACGAATCGCACGGCCGTGAGGCCCGGCCGCAGCTGGTAGCCGCGAGCCAGTTGTGGTCCGCCGATGTACAGCTCGCCGACCACACCGATCGGGACCGGCACCAGACGCTCGTCCAGCACGTACTCGGTGGTCGCCTGGATCGGCGCGCCGATCGTCACCTGCTCGCCCGGCACCAGCGGCGCGCTGATGTTCGTCATGATCGTGGTCTCGGTCGGACCGTACCCGTTGTAGAACTCGCGCTCGCCGTCGGCGATGGGACGCACCCAGCGCCGCACCAGTTCCGGCGGGCACGCCTCGCCACCGGCCACCACCACGCGCAGCTCGTCCAAGCCGGTGGGATCCACCGACGCCAGCGCGGCCGGGGTGATGAAGGCGTGGGTGACGGCCTCCCGGCGCAACAGCGCGGCCAGCTCGTCACCGCCGTAGACCGTGGGCGAGACCACGACCATGGTGGCCGCGCCGCCCAGCGCCAGCAGCAACTCCAGCACCGACGCGTCGAACGACGGCGACGCGAAATGCAGCGTCCGCGAAGCACTGGTCACCCGATACCGATCACGCTGCTCGGCGCAGAAACTCGCCAACCCCGCCTGCGTGACCACCACACCCTTCGGCATACCGGTCGAACCCGAGGTGTAGATGACGTAAGCGGGATGTTCGGCGCGCAGCTGCCGCAGCCGGTCCGCGTAGGTCACCGGTTCGGTGGGGTAGCGCTCGAGCTGCTCGGCGCAGGCGTCCGAATCGATGACCAGCCATTCGATCTCGCTGGGCAGGTCGGTCACGACGCGCGCGACGGCGAGCCCGAGGACGGCGCCCGAATCCTTCACCATGTGCTCGACGCGATCGGCCGGGTAATTCGGGTCCACCGGAACGAACCCCGCACCCGTCTTGGCCACCGCCCACACCGCGACCACCGACTCGATCGACCGCGGCACCCCCACCGCGACCAGATCCTCCGGACCCACCCCACGATCGATCAACAAACGCGCCAACCGAGTGGACCGCTCATCCAGCTCCGCATAGGTCAGCTGCCCGCTGGAGCCGACCGCGTCGGCGAAGACGACCGCGGTGCCGGTCGGATTCGCTTCGACCGCGGTCGCCATCAGTTGCGGGAGGGTGGTGACCCTAGGTCGCCGGGTGCGCGTGGGCCGCACCCGCGCGGGCCGCGTCACGCGAGCCCCGCTTCGTGCTTCCTGGTCCCCAATCCCTGAGCCGGCAGACTATTCCCCGACAAGCGAAACATGAAAACTCTGCACATCCTGCCTGTTAGACCACGTCCATGACACATTTCCAGCGGACGCCCTGATACAGCAAACCAACTCGCTGTGTGCATAGTCACACAACTAGGGGCTTGTGTCTGACCGAATCTCGCTTCACTCGATGTCGAACAGCTCGGTGAGCTCGACAATCGCGGCCACATTCGTCCAGGGACCCGCAGGCACGGCGCCGACACCGTTGTCGAGCACCACAGCGTGCAAATCTTCCAGCGCCGTCGGGTCGAGCGTGTCCAGCCCGGTCCGATCGGTCACCAGATGGCTTACCCATTCGTCGGCGAGCGACTCGGTCAGCGCGCCGTCCGGATCGGCGACCAGCACCACCGACGCGCCCACCGACCCGGCGGCGACCACCTCGACCAGCGCGGCCGGCGACTGCGGGCTGCCGTGCTGGAAGGTGCGCGATTCAAAGGTCAGCTCGGTGCGCGCGCGCAGGCGGCCCACCGCGGTGGCCAGGTCGTTGTAGCTGAGTATCTGCTCTCCGGCGAACGCCGGGTCGTTGCCGCGCAGTGCGCGGGTGCGGTGGGCGTAGGTGACCGGACGCGGTGATTCGGCGGCGATCTCGGCGACGACGGTGGGGTCGTCGAGCGCGAGCCAGTCGACCGCGGCGATCGAGCGGGTGCGGCCGACGGTCAGGCCGATCTTGATGTCGAGTTCGCCGGGTAGCGGTGCGTCGAGCGCGTCGAGGGGGACCAGCGCGGCGCCGGTTTTGAGCACGGCCCAGGCGGCGATGACGGCTTCGATGCCGCGATCGAGGTGGACCGCGACGCCCGCGCCGGGGCCGGCGCCCCGCGCGATCAGCACCCGCGCCAACCGCGAGGACCGAGCGTCCAAGTCCTGGTAGGACAAGGCATTCTCACCGGACACCACGGCGGGTCCGTCCGGGTCGTCCTCGACCGCGGCGGCCAGCGCTTGGGTCAACGCGGTGCCGACGGTCGCCGTGGGGGCCTCGACGCTCACCGGCTCGGCCGCGGCCGCCATCCGCTCCCGCTCGGTTTCGTCGAGGATGTCGATGTCGCCGATGAGGGTGTGGGGGTTGGTGGCGATGGTGGTGAGGATGCGTTCGAGTCTGCGGCCGAGGGTTTGGATGGTGGCTTCGTCGAACAGGTCGGTGGCGTAGGTGAAGATGGTGTCGAGTTCGGCGGGGGTGCCGTCGTGGTGGTGGTGGGGGTTGACGTTGACTTGCAGGTCGAATTTGGCGGCGACGCTGTCGGTGTCGAGTGCGGTGACGGTGAGGCCGGGTAGCTGGAGGGTGGGTTGTTCGTTGTTCTGGAACGACAGCACGACGCCGAAGAGGGGGTTGTGGGTGGTGGCGCGGCCGGGGGCGACGACTTCGACGACGCGTTCGAAGGGGATGTCGGCGTTGGCGAAGGCGGCCAGGTCGGTGTCGCGGGCTTGGTCGAGGAGTTCGGTGAAGCTCATGCCGGTCTGGACGTGGGTGCGCAGGGTGAGGGTGTTGACGAACATGCCGACCAGGTCGTCGAGTACGCGTTCGCCACGCCCTGCGATGGGGGTGCCGATGGCGATGTCGTGGTGGCCCGACAGCCGCGCCAGCAGCACGGCCAGGGCGGCGTGCACGACCATGAACAGAGTGCAGTTGTGTTCGCGGGCCAGCGCGACCAACGCCGCGTGCACCTGCGGGGACGCCGCGAAACCGGTGTTGGCGCCGCGCATGCTGGGGATCGCGGGGCGGGGCCGGTCCAGCGGCAGTTCCAACTCGCCGGTCAGCCCGGCGAGTTGGTGACGCCAATACGCGAGTTGTCGTGCCGCTACCGAATTGTCGTCGTCATCGGTGCCGATCACGCCGCGCTGCCAGATGGCGTAGTCGGCGTACTGCACCTCCAGCGGCGACCAGCGGGGGGAGTTGCCGCCGATGCGGGCGAGGTAGGCGCTCATCAGGTCGCGGGCCAGCGGGGCCATGGAGGCGCCGTCGGCGGCGATGTGATGGGCCACGAACGCCAGCAGATGTTCGTCTGGTCCGGATTCCAGCAGCAGCGCCCGCACCGGCACTTCGGTGGTGACGTCGAACCCGGTCAGCATCAGCTCGGTGATCTGCTCGATCGGGTCGTCGGAGACGACGACCTCCAGCCCGTTGGGCAGGGCTTGTTCGACGGTGAGGATCTGCTGGAACGGCAGTCCGCCGGGTCCGCCCGCGGGGTAGCGGGTGCGCAGGGATTCGTGGCGTTCGAGCACGTCGGCCAGTGCGTAGCGCAGCGCGGAGACATCCAGTGCGCCGCTGAGCCGGATCGCCAGCGGGATGTTGTAGGCGGGGGAGGCGGGGTCGAACTGGTTGAGTACCCACATCCGCTGCTGGGCCAGCGACAGCGGGATCGGTTCCACCCGCTGCGCGCGTTGCAGTACCGGCCGCCCGCCGCCGCCGGCGCCGGGCACCACCCGGGCGGCGAGCGCGGCCACGGTGGGGGATTCGAACAGTTCGCGCACCGCGACGTTGGCGTCCAGGGCTTCGTTGATCCGCGCCACCACGCGGGTGGCCAGCAGTGAGTTGCCGCCCAGGGCGAAGAAGTCGTCGTCCAGGCCGACCTCGGCGGCGCCGAGCAGTCCGGCGAACACATCGGCCACGGCCTGTTCCACCGGTGAGCCCGGCGCGCGGAACACCGTGGTGGAGACGAACTCCGGGGCGGGCAGCGCTGTGCGGTCCAGTTTCCCGTTCGGGGTCAACGGCAGCGCGTCCAGCACCATGACCACATCGGGCACCATGTAGCCGGTCAGGAATTCCGACACCTGCGCCCGCAGCACCGACGGGTCCACAGTCGCGCCGGTATCGGCCACCACGTAACCGATCAAACGGTCACCGGCGTGCTCGTCGGCACGCACCAGCACCACCGCCTGACTGACGCCCGGACACCGCAGCAGCGCCGCTTCGATCTCGCCGAGCTCGATACGGAACCCGCGCAACTGGACCTGCTGGTCCCCGCGTCCGGCGTACTCGAGGGTGGCCTGACCACCGAACCCGACCCACCGGCCGATGTCGCCGCTGCGATACATCCGCGAACCCGGCGCGCCGAACGGATTCGCCACGAAACGCGTCGCGGCCAACCCGGGACGCCCCAGATAGCCGCGCGACACCTGCGCACCCGCGACATAGATCTCCCCGGCAACTCCGACCGGCGCGGGGTGCAACCGGTCGTCGAGCACGTAAGCGTCCAGGCCCGGCAACGCGCGCCCGATCACGCTGGCCGCGTTGTCCACCATCTGCTCATCCAGCGACAGGAACGACACGTGCACGGTGGTCTCGGTGATGCCGTACATGTTCACCAGCCAGGGCGCGTCCACCGGATGGCGCTCGTACCAGCGTTGCAGTTGACGCAGATCCAGTGCCTCGCCACCGAAAACGATGTAGCGCAGCGCGAACTCGCCCGCATCGGGGCTGGCGGCGCGGTCGGCCTCGGCGAGTTGGTAGAACGCCGAGGGGGTCTGATTGAGCACGGTGACCTGCTCACGGATCAGCAGTTCCCGGAACTGCTCCGGGAGCGGGAGGTCAGGTAGTCGACCACCACGACGGTGCCGCCGTTGGCCAGCGCGCACCACAGCTCCCACACCGAGAAGTCGAAGGCGTAGGAGTGGAACAGTGTCCACACGTCGGCGTCGAATTCGAACAGCAATTGGGTGTTGGCGAACAGCTCCACCACGTTGCGGTGGGCGACCCCGACGCCCTTGGGCACGCCGGTGGAGCCGGAGGTGTAGATGACATACGCCAGGTTGTCCGGGCGCAGCGGCCGCAGGCGTTCACGGTTGCGGACTCGCGTGTCGTCGTAGCCGGTGGTCTGCTCCAGCAGCAGCACCGGGATATTGCCCGCGGGCAGCATGTCCTGCTCGGTGGCGGTGGTGAGGATGCAGACCGGGGCCGCGTCCTGGAGCATGAATTCCAGTCGTTGGACCGGGTAGCCGGTGTCGATGGGCAGGTAGGCGGCTCCGGCGATGAGCACGCCCAGCAGCGCGACGGGTAGTTCCTCGGTGCGTGGCAGCGCGACCGCGACGACTGTTTCCGGGCCCGCGCCCTGGTTGATCAACGCCCGGGCGATCTGGTTGGCGCGGCGGTGCAGCTCGGCGAAGGTGAGGCGGTGTCGTGGTAGCGGATCGCGACCGCGTCGGGGCGGTTGCGGGCTTGGGTGGTGATGACATCGACCAATGTCACCTCCGGTACGACCGCGGCGGGGGTGGACCATTCGTGCAGCACCAGCTCGCGTTCCCCGGGGGCGAGGACGTCGATATCGCCGACGATCACCGTCTCGTCGGCGGCGACCGCGGCCAGGATGCGGGTGAACCGGTCGGCGAAATCACGCACCGTGGCCACGTCGAACAGGTCGGTGGCGTAGGTGAACGCCGCCGACATGCCCCCCGCCCCACCGTCGGGGTCGAGGTTCTCCGCGATCGCCAGCTGCAGATCGAACTTCGCCACCCCCACCGCCAGATCCACCCCCGACACCGACAACCCCGGCAACTCCAACCGCGGCGCCGCCAGATTCTGGAAGGTCAGCATCACCTGGAACAACGGATGCCGCGCCGGGGACCGCGGCGGGTCCAGCACCTCCACCAACCGCTCGAACGGCACATCCGCATGCCCGAACGCCGCGACGTCGCTGCGGCGGACCTGGGCCAGCAACCCCTCGAACCGCGCCCCGGGATCGACCGGAGTCCGCAACACCAGCGTATTGACGAACATCCCGATCAGATCATCCAGCACCGCCTCACCCCGCCCGGCCACCGGCGTACCGACCACGATGTCCCGGCTACCGGACAACCGCGCCAGCAACACCGCCAACGCCGCGTGCACCACCATGAACACCGTCGCCTGATGCCGCGCGGCCACCCGGCTCAACCCCGCGTGCACCACCGCGTCGATCTCGAAACCGACCGTCGCCCCCCGATACGACGCCACCGCCGGACGCACCCGATCCGCCGGCAACTCCACCTGCTCGGGCAACCCCGCCAACGCCTCCCGCCAGAACCCCACCTGCGCGGCCAGCACCGACTCCGGATCATCCTCACTACCCAGCACCTCCCGCTGCCACACCGCGTAATCGGCGTACTGCACCGGCAACGGCGCCCACTCCGGCGCCCCACCCCGCACCCGCTGCACATACGCACTCATCAGATCCCGCGTCAACGGACCCATCGAGAACCCATCACCCGCGATGTGATGCACCACACACACCAGCACATGCTCCGAAGCGCTCAACTCGATCAACCGCACCCGCACCGGCGGCGCCACCGTCACATCGAAACCCTCCCCCACCGCCGCGGCCACCAACGCCGCCACCTCCGACTCCCCCGCCCGCCGCACCCACACCTCCGGCACCGCCCGCGCATCCGACACCGGCAACACCACCTGCCAACCCTGCCCATCCACATCCGGATACACCGTCCGCAACACCTCGTGCCGCGCCACCAGATCCCCCACCGCCGCCCGCAACGCCGCCACATCCAGCACACCACTCAACCGCACCGCCACCGGAATATTGTTCACCCCACTACCAGGATCGAACCGGTTCAAAAACCACATCCGCTGCTGGGCATACGACAACGGCACCCGATCCGGCCGCGGCCCCGCCACCAACGCCCGCCCCGCCACCGACCCCGCACGCGCCTCCACCCGCGCCGCCAACCCCGCCACCGTCGTCGCCTCGAACAACAACTGCACCGGCACCCGCACACCCAACGCCGCACCGATCCGCGCCGCCGCCTGCGCCGCCAGCAACGAATTCCCACCCAACTCGAAGAAATCATCATCCGCCCCCACCCGACCGCCCCCCTCGGCCACCAACAACGCCCCGAACACCTCCGCCACAACCTCCTCCACCGGCGTCGACGGCGCCCGAAACTCCCGCACCGCCAACACCGGCTCCGGCAACGCCCCCCGATCCAACTTCCCCACCGGCGTCAACGGAATCTCATCCAACACCACCACCGACGCCGGAACCATATACACCGGCAACAACCCCGACACGAACTCCACCAACACACCCGTATCCACCACCACACCCGGCCGCGGCAACACATACGACACCAGCATGGTCGCGCCGTTCGGTTGCCGCTTGCCCAACGTCGCCGCGAATTCGACATCGGGGTGGCGGCTCAGCGCGTCATCGATCTCACCCAGTTCGACGCGGAAACCGCGGACCTTCACCTGGAAGTCCGACCGGCCGAGGACCTCGATGCCGCCGGACGCCAGTCGGTGCGGCGCACAGTCGCCGGTGCGGTACAGCCGGCCGGGTTGCCGCCCTCGGCGCCGAACGGGTTGGTGACGAATCGCTTCCGCGGTCAGGCCAGGCCGGTTGAGATACCCTGCGCCAGCGCGGGACCGGACAGATACAACTCACCGACCACCCCGGCAGGCACCGGCCGCAGCCGCGAGTCCAGCACGAACGCGCCGACTCCGGGATGGCCGTGCCGATGGTGATGGGCTCGCCCGGCACATCGGCGGCGTGCTGGTGGCCAGGATCGTCGCCTCGGTGGGGCCGTAGCCGTTGATATCGCGCGGCCGTCCCAGCGGGCCACCAGGTTCCGGACCGAACTTGGTCCCCGGACCACCACGACCCGCAGGTCCGTGAGACCCGCCGGGTCCACCGATTCCAGTGCGCCCGGCGTGATGAGCATGTGCGTGACGTGCTCGCGCCGCAGCAGATCGGCCAGCTCGAAACCGCCGAACACCGACGGGGGCGCGATCACCAGCGTCGCGCCGGAGGAGAACGCCAAGAGCAGTTCGAGCACCGAGACGTCGAAGTTGGGCGAGCAGACGTGCAGCACGCGTGACTCCTCGGTCACGCCGTAGTGCTCGCGCTCCGCGGCCACCAGCCCGGCAAGGCCGCTGTGGGTGACCACGACGCCCTTGGGCTTGCCGGTGGACCCGGAGGTGTAGATGACATAGGCCGGGTGCCGCTCGTCCAGCGGGCGGACCCGGTCGGTGTAGGAGATGGGGTGCTCCGGGCGCGCGGCGATGCGCGCGGCCTGCACCGGGTCATCCAGCTCGATCCAATACACGCCGGTGCCGAGCACCGGGCGGTGCGCCGAGGTGGTCAAGCCCACCGTGGCGCCGGAGTCGGCGACGATGTGGTTGATCCGGTCGGTGGGGTAGGTCGGATCCACCGGCACGTAGGCCGCGCCGGTCTTGGCGATGGCCCAGACGGCGAGCACCGATTCCACGCTGCGCGCGATTCCGATGGCGACCACGTCGCCGGGCCCGACGCCGCGCTCGATCAGCTCCCTGGCCAGCCGCGAGGACGCCGCGTCCAGTTCGGCGTAGGTGAGTTCCCTGTCATCGGCCGGATCTCCCGTGGGATTGAACCGGATCGCGACCTCGGTGGCGGCGGACTCGACCGCGGCGGTGAGCAGCTGCGCGAAGAGCGGACTGCCCGACCTGCGGCGACGGCTACCGCGAGCAGAGCGACGGGCGGTTTCCATTCGAGTGCATTCACCTCTCGCATCGAGCCAGGACCCGGGTCGTACCCTGCTCTGGGTTTGTTCTCCGGGGCCAGCGCGGACCGAGCAATCATATAGGGGCTTGACTGCCCAACCCGCGCGCTGTATCGGATTGCCGCGGCTGCCGTCGGTGCGGTCCGCGTCCCCCTTCTTGTGCTGCTGTCCTCTCGTCGGAGGCCGCCCACTCCCCCATGGAATCGGTGTCTTGCTTGATGCCTGCCGTTATATCGGCGCGGAGCCCGTCATGTTGCACGACCGCGTGGTTCGGTGAGCTTGCTCACAGCCAGCCGCGCCGGGTGGCTTGCACCCCCGCCTGGAATCGCGTACTCGCCCCGAGCCGTTCCAGCAGCCGTGCGGTCCGGCGGACCACCGTGCGCCGGGACATCCCCAGCCTGCGGGCGATGGTGTCGTCGGTCGCGCCGAGGCCCATCAGGGTCAGGATCGCGCGGTCGCGTTCGTCGAGCGCCTCCGCCGCCGGATTCACCGAGATGGGCGCGGCCATCGCCCACAGCACGTCAAAGGTCTTGATCAACAGCTCGAGCGTGGGCGAACCGGTGATGCGCAGGCCCATCGGGTCGGGCCTGCGTTCGTCGGCGTGCAGTACCAGGCTGGCCCGCTCGTCGTCGCTGATGATCAGTTTGAACGGCGGCTCCGGCAGTGTTCTGGCCTGTGCACCGCTGGCATTGGTCGACAGCGCGTACCGCAAGCGTTCGGGATCTTGATAGACAGTGTCCTGGTACAAGGTCTGATAGCGGATGCCTTCGCCGAGCCTGGACCGTTTGAGCTCGAACAACTGCCGCTCGCGTTCCGGATCGCTGAGATACGGGCCGCGTTCGACCAGCTTGACGCAGCTGCGCGCGCCGGTCTGCATTTCCTCGAAATCCGCCAGCATCTCCAGCCGCTCGTACACCGGCACCACCGCGCCGTTGCCGCGCGGCGAGCGACGCACCGAACGGAACGTCTCGCTCAACCGGGCTGCGGCAGCGTGCATCTGGTTGATCTCCTGTTGCCTGCGGCGCGCCTCGGCTTCGGACAGCGATTCCGGCGCGTGCGCGTCCCACAGCGGTTCGCCCTCGGGCGACTCGATGCGGACCGCGGCACGCAATTCACACAACACATCCAGCGAGTCCGCGGCTTGGTCTTCCGAAACGCCCAGGTACTGCGCGATATCGGCGAGACTCGACCGGGGATGGTGCACCAGCACGGCGTACGCGCGGCCGTGCGGTGACCCAGGCTCGAAGATATCGCCCAGCTCGATCACGGCCCGAGCCTAGCGACCGACCGGTGCCCATGGGGCGGCTCTGGGAGACCCGATGGCAAACCGCTTGCCGCGGCACCGGGACGCGGCAAGCTCCGCTGCGCGCGACCGGGCGCTGATCGGAATCGCAAGCTGGACAGGGGAAGTCAGTGCGTGGACGGGCCCCACTGCATGGGCACGCCCTTGGCGGCCAGATACGGCAGCGGGTCGATCTTGGTGCCTGCCTGATCCCAGATCTCCAGGTGCAGGTGCGGGCCGGTGGACTGACCCCGGTTGCCGACGGTGGCGATCACGTCGCCCGCCTTCACCCGCTGACCCTCGTGCACGAACATCTCGTTCACGTGTCCGTAGACCGCGGTGGTGCCGTCGTCCTGCAGCACGCGCACCCACAGGCCGAAACCGGAGGCCGGTCCCGCCTCGATCACGGTGCCGTTGCTGACCGAGTGGATCGGGGCGCCCAGGGCGTCGGCGAAGTCGACGCCGTAGTGCATGGCGCCCCAGCGGCTGCCGAAGCCGGAGCTGATCGCGCCGGCCACCGGGCGCACCGCGGGCGCCGGAGCGACCTGCTGCTGCACGCCCTTGAGAACCTCTTCGGCCTGGGCCAAGGGGGCGGCGATCTCCGGAGGAAGATTGGGAATGCCGAACGGCGCTGCGACCGGGGCGGCGATCTGGCCCGCGACCGCGGCGGGCTCCGGCGCGACCTCGGCGACCGGCTCGGCGGCGGCCTTGGCCTCGGCGACCGGCAGGATGCTCGAGCCCTTCACCGTGGTGGGCGCGGCCTGCTGTTCCTCGTCGGCGTCGTGCGAGCCCGGCAGCAGCGGCGACGCGTAGGCGAGCGCCGGAGCGACCTGGCTCGCCGCGCCGATCAGCGCGCCTGCGGCGACCGCGGCGGTGGCGGCGGCCTTCACCCGTTCGGTGGCGGACGGCTCGGCACGGTGCCGCGTCGGCCGAACCTTTTCGCCGCCGTCGCCGAGGAGGCTCTGGACGGTAATGGAGCTGGGGCCTACACGGTGCTGCGACAAAGCTGAGTCCTCGGTCGACGATAGGGTCCGGGATGCCGGTGCTCGAGCCGAGCCGGTTCGATAACGATCCGGTGAAGCCGAGTGATAACGGTTTGGCATCCGTCGTGACGGGAACTCTACCGCGTCGTGACCATTCCGCAACCATCCGGCGAAAAAAGGCTGGTGAGGTCCGGGTCACACGTCCAGGTGCGCGAGACTCGAACCGTGATCCTCAACCGACTGGACGTCCCGATCGTGCTGGCCCCGATGGCGGGCGGCCCCTCCACCCCCGAGCTGACCGTAGCGGTGGCCGAGGCGGGCGGGTTCGGCCAGCTGGCCGCCGGTTACCTGAGCGCCGGCGACACGGCGGCGCGGATCGCGGCGACGCGCGCGGCCACCGGGAAGCCGTTCGGCGTGAACCTCTTCGTGCCCGGCCCCGCGACCCCCGCCGCCGACCTGGCGAGCTATCTCGCCGAGCTCGCCGCCGAGCACGACCTCGGCGATCCCCGATTCGACACCGACGACTGGGACGCCAAACTCGACCTGCTCACCGCCGACCCGGTCGCCGTCGTGTCCTTCACCTTCGGCTGCCCGAGCTCGACGGAGGTCGCGCGGCTGCACGCCGCCGGTTCCGAGGTCTGGGTGACCGTCACTTCCGTCGCCGAGGCGCGCGTCGCGGTCGGCGCGGGCGCCGACGTGCTCATCGCGCAGGGCGCCGAAGCGGGCGGGCACCGGGCGACGTTCGTGGATCGCCCCGCCGACGACGCGACCGACCCGCTCGGCCTGCTGGCGCTGCTGCAACTGCTCACCGCGGCCACCGACCGCCCGCTGGTGGCGACCGGCGGTCTCGCGACCGGCGGTGGCATCGCCGCGGCGCTCGCGGCGGGCGCCGCGGCCGCGCAACTGGGCACCGTGTTCCTGCGCTGCCCCGAAGCGGGGACCAATCCCGTGCACCGCGCCGCCCTGGCTGCGGACACCCCGACAATGCTCACTCGCGCGTTCACCGGACGCAGGGCGCGCGGCTTACGTAATCAATTCCTCGTGGAGCACACCGCGACCGCGCCGTCGGGATACCCGGAAATCCACTACGCCACCGCCCCGTTGCGCGCCGAGGCCCGCGCGGCGGGCAACCCCGACGGGGTCAACCTCTGGGCGGGTCAAACCCATGCGCTGGCACCGGAGCTACCGGCAGGCGAACTGGTCGCGGCATTGGCGGCGGACACGAAAAGCGCGCTGGAAAAGGCCCTTTCACGCCGAATCGGGCATTTCTGACAACGACTTTCGATTAGACTCGGGCATCGCATCGACGTCCAGCACTGGAGGAGAGCGCCATGTCCCTTGATGTCCCCACCGCACTACTCGAACGCGCCGAGCGCGGCGAGGTCGACGACGCCGATTTCGTCGAGGTCGTGCGCAACTCGCTGCCCTACGCCTGGGAGGTCGTCAGCCGGGTCGCCGGTGAGCTGCAATCAGGCACCGCGGAATTCGCCGACAACACGGTGCCGCCGCCGGACGAGGTGGCTCGTGGACAGCTGCTGCGCGCCATGGCCTCCGATGCCATTCGTGGTGGACTGGAACGGCACTTCGGCGTGAAGCTCGCCTTCCAGAACTGCCACCGGGTCGCCGCGTTCCCCCTGTCCGCGGTCGGCGGCGAGACCTACACCAGGTTCATCGGCACCCGGGCCCAGCTGCTCAACCAGAACCCGGAACTGCGCAACTGCTGATCGGCGCGAACTGAACACCCGGCGCGGCAAATGCTTTCGCCCGCGCCGGGTTTCTTCGTGTACTTGGCGGGCGCGCCCGCGCGTCGCCGCCGTCGTCGGCGGTACTCTGCGCGTAGGGTGAACCGCCATGAGCAGCAACGATCTTCGCGACGAGGTCGAGGCCCGGCTCGCGCCGTGGCAGCAACAGCTCGGGGCGGACCGCGCCGCCTACACCAACCACGTGCTGCGCGTCCTGGCGCTGTGCGACCTGCTCGCCACCGACCAGCAATCCCCGCCGAGCACCCGCGAGGAGTTCCTGACCGCGGCGACACTGCACGACATAGGCATCTGGTCGGCGGGCAGCTTCGACTACCTCTCCCCCTCTTGTGACCTAGCGCGCGCCTGGCTGGCGAGCATCGACCGGGACGACTTGACCGGGCTGGTGGTGGCGATGATCGACCAGCATCACAAGATCCGCCCGGCGGGGCCGCCGCAGGATCCGGTCGAGATCTTCCGGCGCGCCGACGCGATCGACGTCGAACTGGGCCTGCTCGGCCGGTTCGGCATCTCGCGCGGAACCTACCGCCAACTGGCGAAGCGCTACCCGAATTACGGCTTCCACCGCAGGCTCGCGTTCCTGATCGCGGGACGAGTGCGGACTCACCCCGCGTCACCACTGCCGATGCTCAAGTGGTGACGCGGGGCGCGGAGTCTCAGCCGAGCGTGGTGACTTCCAGGTCGCCGTCGGCGTACTGGCTGCGCAGCCGCTTCTTGTCGAACTTGCCCACGCTGGTCTTCGGGACCTCCGCGATGAACGTCCAGCGTTCCGGCAACTGCCATTTCGCGAACTTGTCGGCCAGGAAGTCGCGCAGCTCCTCGGGTTTCACCTCGGCGCCCTCGGCGAGCACGACCGCCACCAGCGGGCGCTCGTCCCACTTCTCGTCCGGCACGCCGATGACGGCGGCTTCGGCGACCGCGGGGTGCCCGATCACGGCGTTCTCCAGATCCACCGACGAGATCCACTCGCCGCCGGACTTGATCACGTCCTTGGAGCGGTCCACCAGCGTGAGATAACCGTCCTGGCTGATCTTGCCGACGTCGCCGGTGCGCAGCCAGCCGTCGTCGAACTTCTCCGGGTCGACCGCCGCGCCGTCCGGCGAGTAGTAGGAGCCGGTGATCCACGGGCCGCGCACTTCCAGCTCGCCAAGGGACACACCGTCGGTGGGCACCACGCTGCCGTCGTCGGCGACCAGACGGGCCTGGACACCGGCCGGGAAGCGGCCCTGGGTCACGCGGTAGGCCCACTTCTCCTCGTCGGTGACGGCGGTGGCGGGCGGATGGGCGACGCTGCCCAGCGGCGAGGTCTCGGTCATGCCCCACGCGTGCAGTACCCGGACACCGTGCTGTTCTTCGAAGGTGCGCATCATCGACGGCGGGACGGCCGAGCCGCCCACCACGACCGAGCGCAGGTGGGTGATGTCCTGCGGGTTGGCCGCCAGCGCCGCCAGCACGCCACCCCAGATGGTGGGCACCGCGGCGGCGAAGGTCGGCTTCTGCGCGGCCATGCACTCGAGCAGCGGACCCGGCTGCAGGAATCGGTCGGGCATCAGCAGATTCGCACCGGCCATCAGCGCCGCGTACGGCAGGCCCCAGGCATTCGCGTGGAACAGCGGCACGATGGCCAAGATGGTGTCGGTACCGAACAGGCCCATCCCGTTGTTCGCGCTGACCTGCATGGCGTGCAGCCAGTTCGAGCGGTGCGAGTACACCACGCCCTTGGGGTCGCCCGTGGTGCCGGAGGTGTAGCACATCGCCGCGGCGGAGCGTTCGTCGATCACCGGGAAGTCGTAGGTGTCCGGCTGCGCGCCGAGCAATTCGGTGTAGGAGTGCACCTGGACGCCATCGGGCGCGGTGAGCGTCGCGGCGTCGCCGTTGACCACGATGACGTGGCGGACGGTCGTCAGGTGCGGCAGGATCTGGCCGAACAACGGCACCAGGGTGCCGTCCACCAGCACCACCTGATCCTCGGCGTGGTTGGCCACATAGACGACCTGGTCGGGGAACAACCGGATGTTCAGCGCGTGCAGCACCGCGCCCATCGCGGGCACCGCGATGTAGGCGACCAGGTGTTCGTTGTTGTTCCACATGAACGTGCCGACCCGATCACCCACCCCGATCCCCAGCCCGCGCAGCGCGTTCGCCAACCGGGCCGATTCGACGCCGACCTCACGGTAGGTCATGGTGCGCACGCCGGTGCCGGTCCAGGTGGACACGGTGGAATCGCCGGCGAACGTCGATGCGTAGCGCAGCAACGTGGCCAGCGACAACGGCTCGTCCTGCATGGTGCTCAACATCGGAACTCCTTTTTCTTCGGTGACTTCCCGTCAGAAAGCCAAGTCGTTTCGGCCACCTCCGTGGTCTCCGACGCGACCCCGCAGAGCGATCTCACCCAGCGCATCGCCTCGGGATACGGAATCGGTTCACCACCTGCGAGCACGGCGGGCGCACGCTCGGGAATGGGGGCCTGCGACGGCCTCGGCGGTCGAAGCATCTCTCGGTGGGTACACCGGGGGTCGATGCGCGAAAGCTCCCTGCCGACTTCCTTCTCGACGCGGGCGGTGAGGAGGCCGTAGCTGATCGACGCGTACTGCTTCGACAGTCCGCGTTCGATACGCGGATGCGCTTGCGACGCCCTGAGGCCCATGGACGCCCAACAGGTGGCGAACGAAGTGTTCCGCTCGACCGGCGCACTCGGCACGCCATGGCCGCGGCCACGCGCGTGCCCCCGGGTGCGGCGGAAGACGACTCGCCGACGTCCGTGCGCCCGGATGCCGGGACACGCGCCCCCGAGGTCGATGTTCTCGGTGAGGTGACTGCTTCGTACCAGGTCTGGGAGCTTCGAGGAGATCGGAACACGCGCCGGCATGGTTCAGCACGCACCGACCATGAGCCACATCACACGGCGATGCTACCCAACGGTAGGCCGCTGCGGGCAAGCACGAAGGGAATGCCGCCCGCACCCATCCGAGGGCGGACGCCATCAGTTACTGCCGGTCAGCTCGTTGCCGCGACCTCGGTGTGCGCCGGATAGGCGTGCACCACCGCCGTATCGAGCTTGGGCACCACATGGGTGAGGGAGTGCTGGGCCTCGTGCGCGATGCGATGCGCGTCCGCGAGCGTGATGGTCGGGGCGACATCCAGTTCGACGTCGGCGTGCAGCCGATGACCGATCCACCGCATCCGCAGACTGCGCACGCTCCGCACGCCCGGCTCCGCGGCCAGCGCCCGCTCCGCCGCCAGGACCAATCCCGGTTCGACGGCGTCCATCAACCGGCGCAGCACGTCGCGCGCCGCGGTCCGCAGCACCGCGAGGATCGCCAGGGTGATGAGCAGACCGACGATCGGGTCCGCGAGCGGGAAGCCGAGCGCCACCCCGCCGGCGCCGAGCAGGACGGCCAGTGATGTGAACCCGTCGGTGCGCGCGTGCAGGCCGTTGGCGACCAGGGCCGCCGAGCCGATCCGCCGCCCCACCCGGATGCGGTACAGCGCGACCGTCTCATTGCCGAGGAACCCGATCAATCCCGCGGCGGCGACCCAGCCCAGATGATCGAGCTGGACCGGATCGAGCAACCTGCGCACGGCCTCATATCCGGCGACCAGCGCGGAGAGGGCGATCATCGCGACGACGAAGAGCCCGGCCAGATCTTCCGCCCGGCCGAATCCGTAGGTGTAGCGCCGGGTCGCGGCCTTGCGGCCGAGCGCGAACGCGATCCACAGGGGGACAGCGGTCAGCGCGTTCGGAGAAGTTGTGCACGGTGTCCGCGGCCAAGGCCACCGAGCCGGACGCGGCCACGATCACCAGTTGCAGCGCGGCGGTGCATCCGAGCACCACCAGGCTGATCTTGACCGCGCGGATGCCGACCGCGCTCGCCTCCAGCGCATCGTCCACGCTGTCGGCGGCGTCGTGGCTGTGCGGGACGAAGATCTCGCGCAGCACGTCTACCGGGCGCGACCGGTGCCGGTGCCGATGTCCGGGATGGTCGTGGTGCTGATGCGGGTGGTGATGGTGCTGGTGGGTCATGACGCGCTCGCCTCGTCCGGGCCGGGAAGCTCGCGCACCGCGCTCACGCCGCGGTGATGCGCCGGAACGCCGGGGCCCGCGTGCTCGGCGTTGTGCACCGCGTCCACCACCAACTGCCGCACGTGCTCGTTCTCCAGGCGATAGAAGATCGTCGTCCCCGACCGGCGGGTGCTCACCAGCCGCGCCATCCGCAATTTCGCCAGGTGCTGCGACACCGAGGGCGCGGGTTTGCCGACTCGCCCGGCCAGATCGGTCACCGAGAGTTCGCGATCGACCAGCGCCCAGAGCACTTGCACGCGCGTGGGGTCGGCGAGCATGCGGAACACCTCGACAACCAGGCCGACCTGATCATCCGCCAGCGGCGGACGCATTTCCTGGCTATCTGCATTCATACGCAAATATTAGAACATTCGTGCGCCCCGCACTACCGCCGCTCCGGGCCAGTGTGGCGGCGGCACCCCCTGCGTCGCCGCCGACACACCGGTCGACCCCGAATCCGAACAGTCTTCTGTCTTAGTCGAGTGTGGCGTCAGTGCGCCAGACGATCGAGCGGATATCACCTGAATGAGACATAGCAAGAGTGCAGGCGCACGCGCGATTTCGGCTTACGCCCCACAGACCCTCGGCGACCAGCATGAATGCGTCGAGGCCGCGAAAAAGTTCACGCACAGCTGTACACGCAGCTGCACGTGCAGCAATCGGCTCGAGCGGGTAGAACTCCACCGAGCCTCGGCGGTAGGAGGCCATACCGCTTCGATCGGGACATTGTGCCCCGATCGAAGCGCTTACGGGCGGATTCTGTCCATACCGTGATGTTCGCTCGGCTCACGTGGCACCCGACCGTCCACCCTCAGGCGAAGTGTCCGGGGCCGTACCGAATCCGCTCGGTCGTCGCGTGCCGGGCACCGCCCTCCTGGGCGTACGACCTCCCGCGAGCTCGCGCGATCCACGTGCGCGCGGGGCGGGCGGCCCAGCGGCCGCGGCCCACCCCGTCGCAAGGTGGCCGGAAATGCCGATTGATTGACCGCGGATGCCTTCGGACCTGCGAATACTGTTTCGTACCCTCGGTATATGACTACGCCGTCCATCATCATCATCGGAGCCGGATTCGGCGGGCTCGGCATGGCGCTGGAGCTGCGGCGAGCCGGGGTGGACACCTTCACCATCCTGGAGCGCGCCACCGACCTCGGCGGCGTCTGGCGGGAGAACACCTACCCTGGCGCCGCCTGCGACGTGCCGTCCCCGCTGTACTCCTGGTCCTACGAACCCAAATCCGACTGGCCACGGCGTTTCTCCGAACAGCGCGACATCCACGAGTACATGCGGGGCGTCGCCGACAAGCACGGCCTGCGACGCTTCATCCGCTTCGGCACCGAGGTGATCGACGCGGAGTTCGACGAGCGCACCGGCCAGTGGACCGTCCGCACGGCCGACGGCGCGCAACTGACCGCCGACATCCTCATCCCTGCGGTCGGCCAGCTCTCGCGCCCCGCATGGCCGAACATTCCGGGCATCGAGACCTTCACCGGTCCCGCCTTCCACTCCGCCGAGTGGGACCATGACGTCGACCTGACCGGCAAGCGCATCGCCTGCATCGGCACCGGGGCCAGCGCCATCCAGTACATCCCGCGCATCCAGCCCGGCGCCGCGCACCTCACGCTGTTCCAGCGCTCGGCGGCCTGGGTGCTGCCGAAAGCCGACGTCGAATACAGCGCACTGCACCACGCGCTGTTTAAGTACTTCCCGCCCAGCCGCCTCGCCGAGCGCTTCGCCATCTGGTCCGTCTTCGAATTCCTGGCACTCGCCTTGACCGACATCCCGTCGATCAAGGGCCCGGTGATCGCGCTGGCCGACCGGCACCGGGAAAAGCAGGTGCCCGACCCCGAACTGCGCGCGAAACTGACGCCCGACTATGCGGCGGGGTGCAAGCGTGGACTGTTCTCCAACGACTACTTCCCCGCGCTGGCGCAGCCGAACGTCACCGTGGAGACCACCGCCATCGAGTCGATCACGCCGACCGGAATCCGCACCGCCGACAGCGTCGAGCACGAAGTGGACGTCATCATCTTCGGCACCGGCTTCAAAGGCACCGAGTTCCTCGCGCCGATCAACATCTACGGTCTCGGCGGGCGCAAGCTGGCCGACGTCTGGGGCGACGAAGGCGCCCGCGCCTACCTCGGCGTGTCCGTACCCCAGTTCCCGAACCTGTTCATGATGTACGGCCCCAACACCAACGTCGGCGCCGGCTCCATCATCTACATGCTCGAATCCCAGGCCCGCTACATCCGCCAGGTCGTGCAGTACCTGACCGACCGCCCCGGCCGCCACCTCGCCGCCCGCGCCGCCACCGAGCAGCGCTGGGACGACTGGCTACAGCGCCGCCTGAAAGACACCCCCTGGAACTTCTGCTCCAGCTGGTACCGCAACGCCTCCGGCCGGATCACCAACAACTGGCCCGGCGCCACAGTGCTCTACCGCTGGAAAACGAAAACCTTCAACCCCGCCGACTACGACGAAGCCCAAGCCCCCACCCCCCACTGAGGCCCGCACAACCTCCCCCGATCCGGGGCCCGTCCCGCCCCTCCACGACCCCACCCGAAAGCGATGCGGCCTCCGGACCCCCGACCCGGTAGACTGCGGGACGTCCCTGGTTGGCCCAGCGCCCACCACGCCTTCGTAGCTCAGGGGATAGAGCACCGCTCTCCTAAAGCGGGTGTCGCAGGTTCGAATCCTGCCGAGGGCACAAATTTCCCGACTCGTCCAGCGCCCGGGTGTCGATAGAAACGTTCGGCTTCTGGACACTCGACAACCGGCACCGAAGGGCGCGGAATCCAGCGCATCGCGTTGTCCGAGAAGCGTGTCGAGCCGCCGAGGGAAGCGAGGTCGGGCCCAAAGGATGGGCGTAATGTCACCGGGCCCAACACATCAGTCTGAAGCGGGTGCCGAGGACAGCCTGGAGACCGACGAGCCCCGTCGCTCCACGCGGGGCGACGGGGCTCGATGCACAGACGCGGCTGCTACGCGATTGGCTTGATCATCCGCGGGATGTAGCAGTAGGACCGGTTGGTAGTCCTCGTTACACAGGCGCTTCCGGAACGGAGTCAATCCGTGGTGGGTTGATCCCGGTATTGGCCCACCAGGTGCTGGTAGAAGCTGTTCTCTGGCGACTCCAGCGAGATGGCCCGCAGGCCGACGGTGACCTTCCGGCCGACTACCACCGAGTATCCGTCCTCATCGATGCCGAGATCCTCGACGATCGCGGACACCAGTTCGTCCAACTCGTCATCGGTCACATAGACGGCGAGACGGCATTCAACTGGGACGCGCCCCGGGTCGTATGCGTCGCCCCACGCGCGCTGAGCGAACTCATCGACCGCGGTGACCGGTCCGAAGCTGGTGAAGCATGGGATACGGTTCACCCCGCGGATCCGGTGGGTGCTCTCCTCGAGCGCCAGCGCAACCGGGTGGATTCCCTCGCCGTCGAGAGCACCGGGCCCGGTCGCGTCCGGCAACCCGAGTCCTACCGCGAACTCCCACACTTGGCGTTCGTCGTCGTTCACGTCCAACCTTCCTGCTATTTCTTCGATGAGCTCTCGACGCGGCAGTGCTTGACCTTCCGCCCCTTGGGTGCAGCCGCTTGCGCCTTGTTCCAGGCGTCTTTCTCGGCCGCGTCCTTGGTCTTTCCCGTTCCGGTGTACTTCTCTGGGCCGGTGGCGTCGGTCCGGTCCAGATTCTCGAAGTAGCAGGACAATGTCACGGTCCACTTGGCGGTGAGTTCGAACTACCAGTGCGGGTGTGCCGCGTCGACGGGTTCGGCCGCAATCGTCGGTATCTCAGCCTGTGCGATGCCGACCCCGGCTGCCGATGCGCCCGCGATGCACGCAGCCGTCAGCGCGATTGCTGTGACAAGTCGCCGCCCGGCCGAAATGGTTCGCATGTCGTCCCCTCCGTTGGTTCGAAGGTATCTCCTTCACTGCTCCTGGACGATGCTGCGGCACAACAGGTTCCATCAGTGACCGGTGTCACAAGGTCGTCGCCTCAGGTCCATCGAAGGCGGTCCGCGAGTTGATCGACGGCCGAGCGCGGGAGACCAGGCAGCTCCACCGTGTCAGCATGTCACGGTGCTCTCCAGATGATGTTCTATGTTCTGCTCTCGACCTACTCATCGAAGTCAAATACGCCCGTAGGGCATCGGACTTCAAAGACATCGAGAAGGAAATCCTCGAAGACCACAGCGCGTACCTGACCGACAACGCTCCATACAAGAAACTCCTGGTCTTCATCTACGACGAGTCCGCCTCCGTACAAGAACACGGCACTACCCGCAACGCTCTGCTCAAACCGCTGCGCAGAGTCGCCCGGCTGGTTTCCGGACTGAGCACGCCCGACCGGCCGGAACACCACTTCCGCTACGACCCTGCGAAGTCGGACGCCTACGTGGCCACCACGTTGGCATGGCTCGGCGATCCGGCGGCGGAGTCGTACGCGCGGCACGTGCTTGCTGACCTGGCGGGCGCTGCGTCGGTCCGGCCGCGCCGGGTCGCTTCGGCAAATCTGGATCTGGGGCTGGCCCTGGTCGCAGCCGACAAGCCTGACGAAGCGGCGGACGTGGCGCTGACGGCGGTGATCTCCGGACGTCTGGTCCCGTCGAACTACTGGCGAGTATCCGAAGTGGTCTCCGGCATAGAGGGCCACGGCTCACCGGACGCGGCGATGGTGCGCGAAGCGTTTCGCGATACCTATGCCAGGCTTTCGGTGACCACGCCGTAGCCCGAGATATCGGTGCGCCAGTGCACCGTGAACTCGGGCCACAGCTCGCCGCGCCACACGAACGCGAGGGAAGTTTCGTCGTCGGCCTGGATTCGGATCGGCTGGGTCAGCCGTGTGAGGTTCCAGATGTCGTCTTCGGATTCGTCGAACGCGATCTCCAAGGAATGGGGTGGGTCGGCGCCGTGGTAGAGGTCCACGCGCAGCGGCTGCATCTCGATGTAGTACTGGCGCTTCGTTTCGATGCCGAGCAGTCGAGCCTTACGTCAGTTCGATAAACAGGGTCAAGCTTTTCGGAATCACTGGAATACAGACGAATACGTCGTGCCACCGAAATGTAACAAACAATCAGCCGATGGACCGTCGCTAACCGTCGCGTCGTGGATTTCATCGGGCGCGAATGCCGGAGCGGGACGGCCTGCGGACCCGCCGCGGTTCGCCCACCGGTAGCCCAGCGAAAGCAACGCCGAGTAGACGACCGCAACTCGAGAACGGCGACCGTCGGCACGGATTCCCTTGCGGCGCAACGACTATTGTGTGCGGTATGCGGTCGGCGGTTCTGGTGGGCTTGGTGATGATGATGTCCTGTGCGTGTTCGCACACCACAACGGGATACCCGCAGGCGGCGAAGGAACCGCCCGCGTCGCAACCCCGTACGTCGGCGAGCGCACCGGCGCCGAAGAATGAGTTGCGCGATCGGATCGACTGGGTTCGCCAAGGGCCGGCCGTCGATCTCGGGCCGTATCACTCCGTCCGCGTCGAGGGCGGGCCGGTCACCGATTTGCAGGCCGATATCGCGTTCGTCAGCCCGACCGGCAAGATCAGCTGTATCACCGGGACGGCGCTGGGGTCGGAAGGATTCGACTGCATGGTCGAATTGAAGGATCCGGCGCCCGCGCCCGGAGAAGGCTTCGGGCAATGGTTCGGCGGGTACGTCACCTATTCCGGCCAACGCCTGACCGTCGGCCAATTTCGCGGAGACCCCGGACTTTTCATCCACGGCGAGGGGCAGACGCTGCCGTACGACAGCACGCTGACCTTCGGCGACTACGCTTGCCGCCTCGCCACCACCGGCCTCACCTGCGTCAATCCGGCCTCGGGCAGTGGCGTGCAGATGAGCAGCGATGGCGTGCTCCCGCTCGGCTGCCTGCGCGAAATCCCGGAGACGGAGCAGGAATCGGCCATCGGCCGTGCCTACGGCTGCTGATCACCCCGGAAAAGCGAACGGCGCCGCTCCCGAAGGAGCGGCGCCGTTACCAGCGATTCAACGAATCACTTGATGATCTTCGTGACGCGACCGGCGCCGACGGTGCGGCCACCCTCGCGGATCGCGAAGCGCAGACCCTCGTCCATGGCGACCGGCTGGATCAGCTTGACGGTCATCTCGGTGTTGTCACCGGGCATGACCATCTCGGTGCCCTCGGGCAGGGTCACAACGCCCGTCACGTCAGTCGTACGGAAGTAGAACTGCGGACGGTAGTTGTTGAAGAACGGGGTGTGGCGGCCACCCTCGTCCTTCGACAGGATGTACGCCTGGCCCTCGAACTCGGTGTGCGGGGTGGTGGTGCCCGGCTTCACGACGACCTGGCCGCGCTCCACGTCCTCACGCTTGATACCACGAACCAGCAGACCGACGTTGTCGCCCGCCTGGCCCTGGTCGAGCAGCTTGCGGAACATCTCGATACCGGTGACCGTGGTCTTGGTCTTGTCCGGGCGGATGCCGACGATCTCGACTTCCTCGTTCACGTTGATCACGCCACGCTCGACGCGACCGGTGACGACGGTGCCACGACCGGTGATGGTGAACACGTCCTCGACCGGCATCAGGAACGGCTTGTCGGTCTCGCGAACCGGGTCCGGGATGGACTCGTCGACCGCGGCCATCAGCTCGAGCACCGACTCCGACCACTTCGGGTCGCCCTCGAGCGCCTTCAGACCGGAGACCCGCACGACCGGCGCGTCCTCGTCGAACTCCTGCGACGCCAGCAGCTCGCGGACCTCCATCTCGACGAGCTCGAGGATTTCCTCGTCGTCGACCATGTCGGCCTTGTTCAGCGCGACCAGGATGTAGGGCACGCCGACCTGACGGGCGAGCAGCACGTGCTCACGGGTCTGCGGCATCGGGCCGTCGGTGGCGGCGACCACGAGGATGGCGCCGTCCATCTGCGCCGCACCGGTGATCATGTTCTTGATGTAGTCGGCGTGACCCGGCGCGTCGACGTGCGCGTAGTGGCGCTTCTCGGTCTGGTACTCGACGTGGGAGATGTTGATCGTGATACCACGAGCCTTCTCCTCCGGCGCCTTGTCGATCTGATCGAACGCGAAGCTCTCGTTCAGATCCGGGTACTTGTCAGCCAGCACCTTCGTGATCGCTGCGGTCAGCGTGGTCTTGCCGTGGTCGACGTGACCGATGGTGCCGATGTTGACGTGCGGCTTCGTCCGCTCGAACTTCGCCTTCGCCACTTTTTTGTCCTCCTGGACTTGTTGGTGCGTGCAATTGCAGCAGTGCGGGGGTCATCCCCGCGGACACGGGGAAAGGGTTTACAAACGCCCGGGAGTCATTACTCGCCGGTCGCCTTGGCGATGATCTCCTTCGACACGTTGGCCGGAACCTCCGCGTACGAGTCGAACACCATGGAGTAGTTCGCCCGGCCCTGGGTCTTCGACCGCAGGTCACCGATGTAACCGAACATCTCCGAGAGCGGAACCAGCGCCTTGACGACACGGGCACCACTGCGTTCCTCCATGGCCTGGATCTGACCACGGCGGGAGTTCAGGTCGCCGATCACATCGCCCATGTAGTCCTCGGGCGTGGTGACCTCGACCGCCATCATCGGCTCGAGGATCACCGGACCGGCCTTGCGAGCCGCTTCCTTGAGCGCTTGCGCGCCCGCGATCTTGAACGCCATTTCCGACGAGTCGACGTCGTGGTAGGCGCCGTCGAGCAGCGTGACCTTCAGGTTCACCAGCGGGTAGCCGGCGAGCACACCGTACTGCATGGCGTCCTGCGCGCCCGCGTCCACCGAAGGGATGTATTCCTTTGGAACGCGGCCACCGGTGACCTTGTTCTCGAACTCGTAGTGCGCGCCGTCCTCGCCGACGAACGGCTCCAGCGCGATGATCACCTTCGCGAACTGGCCGGAACCACCGGTCTGCTTCTTGTGCGTGAACTCGAGCTTCTCGACCGGCTTGGTGATCGTCTCGCGGTAGGCCACCTGCGGCTTACCGACGTTCGCCTCGACCTTGAACTCGCGCTTCATGCGGTCGACCAGGATGTCGAGGTGGAGCTCGCCCATGCCGCCGATGACGGTCTGGCCGGTCTCGGCGTCCAGCTTGACCGAGAAGGTCGGGTCCTCTTCGGAGAGGCGCTGGATCGCGGTGCCCAGCTTCTCCTGGTCGGACTTGGTCTTCGGCTCGATGGAGACCTCGATGACCGGGTCCGGGAAGGTCATGGACTCGAGCACGATCTGGTTCTGCGGGTCGCACAAGGTGTCACCGGTGGTGGTGTCCTTGAGGCCGATGACCGCGTAGATGTGACCGGCCGAGGCCGCGCCGACCGGGTTCTCCTTGTTGGAGTGCATCTGGAACAGCTTGCCCAGACGCTCCTTCTTGCCCTTGGTCGAGTTGATGACCTGGGCGCCGGAGTCGACCTTGCCGGAGTACACGCGGACGTAGGTCAGCTTGCCGAAGAACGGGTGCACCGCGATCTTGAACGCCAGGGCCGCGAACGGCTCGTCGGCGCTCGGCTTGCGGGTCAGCAGTTCCTCTTCCTTGCCGGGCACGTGGCCGGTGGTGGCCTCCACGTCCAGCGGCGAGGGCAGGTAGTCGATGACCGCGTCCAGCATGGGCTGCACGCCCTTGTTCTTGAACGCGGAGCCACACAGCACCGGGTAGAGCTCGGAGGTCACCGTCAGCTTGCGGATGGCGCCCTTGATCTCGTCGACGGTCAGCTCCTCGCCGCCGAAGAACTTCTCCAACAGCGCCTCGTCCGACTCGGCGACGGTCTCGAGCAGCTCCTGGCGGTACTGCTCGGCCTTCTCCTTCAGGTCGTCCGGGATCTCGACGACCTCGTACTGCTCACCGAGCTTGGTCTCACCGCGCCAGACCTTGGCGTTGTACTCGACCAGGTCGATGATGCCCTCGAAGGTGTCCTCCGCGCCGATGGGCAGCTGGATGACCAGCGGCTTGGCGCCGAGGCGGTCCTTGATGGTCTGCACGGTGAAGTAGAAGTCCGCACCGAGCTTGTCCATCTTGTTGACGAAGCAGATCCGCGGCACGTCGTACTTGTCGGCCTGACGCCACACCTGCTCGGACTGCGGCTCGACGCCCTCCTTGCCGTCGAAGACCGCGACGGCGCCGTCGAGCACGCGCAGCGACCGCTCCACCTCCACGGTGAAGTCGACGTGCCCGGGGGTGTCGATGATGTTGATCTGGTTTTCTTTCCAGAAGCACGTGGTAGCCGCGGAGGTGATGGTGATACCACGCTCCTGCTCCTGCTCCATCCAGTCCATCGTGGCGGCGCCGTCGTGGACCTCACCGATCTTGTACGTGATGCCGGTGTAGAAGAGGATGCGTTCAGTTGTGGTCGTCTTGCCCGCATCGAATGTGGGCCATGATGCCGATGTTGCGGACCTTGTTCAGGTCGGTGAGCACGTCCTGTGCCACGGAAATCTTCCCCGCTCGTAGCTAGTTGGGATTATCGGGGACGACCCTGTGGTCGCCTCTCTGTCAACGCCGGGCGCGGCCGGTGAGTGCCGCGTTCCGGCTGTGCCTCCCCGACCCAGACGACGGGCCGGGCAGACGTCACCAGCGGTAGTGCGCGAAGGCCCGGTTGGACTCGGCCATCTTGTGGGTGTCCTCACGGCGCTTGACCGAGGCGCCGAGACCGTTGCTGGCGTCGAGCAGTTCGTTGGCCAGGCGCTCGACCATGGTCTTCTCCCGGCGCGCGCGCGAGAAGTTGACCAGCCAGCGCAGGGCCAGGGTGTTGGCGCGGCCCGGACGGACCTCGACCGGCACCTGGTAGGTGGCGCCACCGACACGGCGGGGCTTGACCTCCAGCGACGGCTTCACGTTGTCCAGCGCGCGCTTGAGGGTGACGACCGGATCGGTGCCGGTCTTCTCCCGCGCCTGCTCCAGCGCACCGTAGACGATGCGCTCGGCGGTGGACTTCTTGCCGTCCAGCAGGATCTTGTTGACCAGCTGAGTAACCAGCGGCGAACCGTAGACCGGGTCGTTGATCAGCGGACGCTTGGGTGCGGGGCCCTTGCGTGGCATATCAGCTCTTCTCCTTCTTGGCGCCGTAGCGGCTGCGGGCCTGCTTGCGGTTCTTCACACCCTGGGTGTCCAGCGAGCCGCGGATGATCTTGTAGCGGACACCGGGGAGGTCCTTCACACGACCGCCGCGCACGAGCACCATCGAGTGCTCCTGCAGGTTGTGCCCCTCGCCCGGGATGTAGGCCGTGACCTCGACCGCGCTGGTCAGGCGAACACGCGCGACCTTGCGCAGCGCGGAGTTCGGCTTCTTCGGGGTCGTGGTGTACACGCGGGTGCACACGCCACGACGCTGCGGACTCCCCTTCAGGGCCGCAGTCTTCGTCTTGGCGACCTTGTCGCGGCGACCCTTGCGGACCAGCTGGTTGATGGTTGGCATAGACCGGCTTTCCTTATTAGTTAACGCGGTGTGTGGACTTCATGTCTGTTTTAAGTTCGCGGCGCTCCCGGGGCCCTTCGTGGCGGCAAGCCGCTACTGCCGGGCCCGTCGTTCACACCGCTGTCATCGAGCTTTCACTCGCACGTCCGGCCACGTTTCTCGCGTCCCGAGGTCGGGCGTGTCGCGCGCGGCGCGGAGCCCTGATTCCGGGCACGCTGGAGTCGTCGGCCGCTCTCGCTGGCCTACGGTCACGCACGAACTTGCCCGCATGCTTCCGGGCACAGCGATCCACGATACCCGTGGCCCGGACACAGGGTCAAAGCGGGTCGGTCCGGCGATCGTCTACCTGGCCAGGTTCAAGGTCATCTCCATCAGCTTCCCGGCAGCGTCGCACGGATCCGGGTGCGCCGAGCCGGGCCGGTAGTTGATCCACCAGCCGATGACTCCGTTGTCCGGGGCGCTCGCGGTCACACCGCAGGAGTCCGGATCGTTCGGCCGGCGAATCTGCAGCGCGAGGGCGCTCTGCACAGTGATGTTGGTAGTGCTGTAGCCCAGCTTGTTGTTCGTCTGCTTCTCGTTGCTCAGCGTGCCGTTCTCGTACCAGTTGAGCGTGGCCATGCCGTTCCCGCCGGGCGCGCCGATCAGGTCCCACATGCAGACGGCTCCGAAGAACAACTCACTGACCTGGACGCTCTCGCCGATGACCTTCCCGATCTGCTCTTTGGAGAGGATCTCGCATTCCCGCAGCAACTTGTCCAGCCTGGTGTCGACCGGCCTGCTCCCGCCCACCGGCTGCGCGGACCCCGAGACCACGCGGCTGCAGCCGCCCACCGACAACGCGAGAACAACGGCCACGGCGGCGGCCGCGCCACGCCGGTACAGACTTCGTCGGACGTTCATGCTCTCCCCTACTGCAATCGTTGCAGCGTCAGCTCGGCGAGAGCGCGGCTGCGGTCGCAGGGATTGCCGAGGCCGGTGAAGAACCCGAACGACGTCGACCACTCGAAGAAGTCGTCACCGAGCTGCACCGCCAGATCGCAGATCTGCCCGCCCGGATCCAGAGCGGCGAAACCGTCCCGGCCGCTGACCTTGATCGGGTCCGGCTCCCGGCCGTTGACGGTCACCCACGCCCGCTCCCGCTCGATGGGGCTGCCCCGGTAGGAAGCGAAAGTGATGCTGGGCGAACCGACTCCGGCCGACTGCCAGTTGCAGCCGACGGCGTTCTTGAGCACCCCGGAGATCGCGCCGAGGCCGCCGAGCGTGCGCACCTCCTCATCGGTGACGTGCCCGCACTCTCCGACGAACGGGCCCAGCGGCACCACCTTCGGGGCCGGGCGCGACGGACCGGAGTCATCCGACTGCGCGTCCGAACCGCACGCCGCCAGCGCGAGCACCAGGGCTGTCGCGATGACGACCGCCGACTTGATCCGCATGGGAAGAACTCTACCGATTACGCGACGAGGTGACCGGCCGACGACGGCCGACCTGGCCCGGGCGGCCCGCTTCACAGATTGCCGCGGGCGGCTTGTTCGCGTTCGATCGCCTGGAACAGCGCCTTGAAGTTGCCCTTGCCGAAACCCAAGGAGCCGTGGCGCTCGATCAATTCGAAGAAGACCGTCGGCCGGTCGGTGAGCGGCCTGGTGAAGATCTGCAACAGGTAGCCGTCCTCGTCGCGGTCGACCAGTACGCCGCGACGCTGCAGTTCGTCGACCGGGACGCGGACCCGTCCGATGCGAGCGCGCAGTTCGGGGTCTTCGTAGTAGGCGGCCGGAGTCTCCAGGAACTCGACGCCCTCCCGGCGCAAGGCGTCCACACACGCGAGGATGTCGCCGGTGGCCAGCGCGATGTGCTGGACGCCTGGTCCGCGATAGAACTCCAGGTACTCGTCGATCTGCGAGCGCTTCCTGCCGACGGCGGGCTCGTTGAGCGGGAATTTCACCCGGTGGTTGCCGTTGGCGACGACCTTGCTCATCAGCGCCGAGTAGTCGGTGGCGATGTCGTCGCCGACGAACTCGGCCATGTTCGTGAAGCCCATGACCCGCCGGTAGAACTCGACCCACTCGTCCATCCGCCCGAGCTCGACATTGCCCACGACGTGGTCGATCGCCTGGAACAACCGGTTCGGCGCGCCGTCGCGCCGCTGGAAGTTGGAGCGGCGGGGGACGTAACCCGGCAGGTAGGGGCCGTAGTAGGCGGAACGGTCGACCAAGGTGTGCCTGGTCTCGCCGTAGGTGGCCAGCGCCGCCGAGCGGACCGTACCGAAGTCGTCGGTGTCGTCGTGCGGGTCGACCAGGATGGTGGCGCCGTGCGCGCGCGCCCACGCCACACAGCGGTCGACGTCGAGCACTTCCAGAGCGATGTCGACCACGCCGTCACCGTGCCTGTCGTGGTGGGCGACCAGCGGGCTGTCCGGATCCACCGCTCCGGTGACCACGAATCGGGCGGCGCCGCTGCGCAGGACGAAAGCCTTGTGGTCGCGATTGCCGGTCTCCGGGCCGGAGTACGCCTCCAATCGCATCCCGAAGGCGGATTCCAGGAAGTGCGCGGTCTGAGTGGCGTTACCGACCACCCAGACCAAGGCGTCCCACCCGATGACCGGGAACGGGTCACCGCTGTCGTCGTGGTCGACCAGCCCCACGAGCGTGCGCAACTCGCCGTCGCTGGGAACGGCGCCGGGCCGGGCGTTCGGCAGGTGCTCGATGGTCATGTTCCAAGGAAATCGCCGGGTCCGCCGAGTAGGCAACAGCAGCGATTCCCGATAGGCAGTGTGGCGGTTTCGGCTAGGAACCGGCCTGTGGTGCTGGACAATTTGAATAGCACCGACCGGCCGGGCGGCGAGCCCGCCCCGGCCCTCGAACGGAGGCGGCCATGACCCGAACACCGGCGAGACTCGACGAACTCGATCTCGCCATCCTCACCGCGATGCACGAGTACCAGAAAGCCGGAATCCTCGAATTGTCCCGGCGGACCAGGGTCGCCAGGGCCACGGTGCAGTCCCGGATCGCGCGCATGGAAGAGTCCGGCGTGATCGCCTCCTACGACCCGCAGATCGACGTCACCGCGGCCGGATTCGACGTGCAGGCGTTCGTCACGCTCGAGATCGCCCAAGGCGCGCTGGACACGGTGGCGGCCGAACTCGACGCCATCCCCGGCGTGCTCGAGGCCTACGCCACCACCGGGTCCGGCAACGTGCTGTGCCGGATCGGGGCGGACTCGCACGCCGGACTGCAATCCGTGCTGCTGAGCATCGACCGGACCTCCTCGGTGGTGCGCTCGCACAGCGTCATCGTGCTGTCCACCGTGGTGTCGCGCCGGGCGCTGCCGCTGCTGCGCACGCTGAGCCCCACCGGAACCACCAAGGCGCCCGCCTATCGTCCGCCCCGTGAGCCATAGCGGACCTGCTCAGGGGCGCAAATCGGCGCGCACGTCGAGGATCTCGACGCTGCCCCGTTCGCCCGCCTCCAAGAAGGCCAGCAGAGCGTGCGCCTCCGTCTCCACCTGAGCGCGCTCCGCCTTCGTCCAACTCCGGGTCGGGCTGATGCGCAGCCGCGCGGCCGCGCCGGTACCGAAGACCTTGTACAGGCCGGCGAGGAAGCCGTCGACCAGCACCGGGGAGACCTGGGCGGCGAAGGATCGCAGCGGAGGGGGCGCGCCGTCGGGCACGATCCTGGTCCGGTCCTGATGTGACAGCAGGGCGTTGTCGTACCAGCCGAGCAACCGCACCGGAGCGGGAACGTCCGGATCGGCCAGCTCACCGTCGGCGACGTCGTAGAGCGTGCGGCCGCGCTCGTCGGTGTAGGTGCGCACCCGATCCCCGAGTGCCGCGACGGCGCGCTTCATGCCGAGCAGCCTCGACCACGTCTGCATGTCCATCGTCGTCGCCGGACCGAAAGCACGCAGGTAGCGGATCAGCAGTTCCGCCAGGGGATACGCGGGGTCCAACGGCTCGCCGAGCCAGGGCTCGATGCGTGACCAGATCGGCCTGCTGTTGTCCTTCCACTTCCCACGCGGTGGCGTCTGCAGCACCGGCAGTTGATACAGCCAGGTCTGCACCACCGCGCCCGGATCGCGGTCGGGGTAGAGCTCGGCGGCGCGGGCGCGCAGGTCCGCCGCCGACATCGGCTCGTCGCCGAGCACCGCGTCGCCGTTCGCGCGCACCTGCTCCGGATCCAATCCCACCATGGCGCCGTAGTTGAAGCCCTTGCGGAACGGCGCCTTCTCCAGTTCCGGCTGCACATGCGGCGCGATCCGCAACGCGTCGCGCGGAGTGACCATATGGATGGTGCCGCGCATCAATGTGATCCGCACCAGCGAGCGGTCCTCCAGCGCTTCCGAGACCGTCGCCGGATCGAAGGCCGCGACGCGGCTCCACAATCCGACGAACGGCGGCAGCGAATCCTGTGCCTGCAACCCGACGAGGTGGTCGCACACGGCGTGCACGCCGAGCCGCGAGCGCTCGAGCAGGTGCTGGCGAGCCAGGAGGGTCCGGTTGAGAACCCGGTTGGACAACTTCATGAGCCCGGCCGTCCGAGTAGGTCAGCGCAGCGTGACCACGACCTTGCCGGTGGCCGTCCGGTTGTCCAGCGACGCGACCGCCTCCGCGGCCTTGTCCAGCGGATACAGCACCGGTTCCGGCGGCGCGATCTTGCCGGAGGCCAGCAGCGGCTCCACCTCGGCCCACTGCTCCTGCAGATAGCCCGGGTGCGACATCACCCATTCGCCCCACGCCGCGCCGACCACCTCGACGTTCTTCAGCAGCAACCGGTTGACCTTCACGGTGGGGATCTCCCCCGCGGTGAAGCCGACGACGAGCAACCGGCCCGCCGAGGCGAGCGAGCGCACGCTGTCGGTGAAACGGTCGCCGCCGACCGGATCGAGCACGATGTCGACGCCGCGACCGCCGGTCAGCTCTTTCACCGCCGCGAGCCAGCCGTCGGTCAGCACCACGTCGGTGGCGCCGTTGGCCCGCGCGACCTCGGCCTTCTCCTGCGTGCTCACCACCGCGATCACCCGGCCCGCCCCGAGCGCGGCCGCCAGCCGCAGCGTCGAGGTGCCGATGCCGCCCGCGGCGCCGTGCACCAGCACCGTCTCCCCCTCCGCCAGCCTGCCCCGGGTGCGCAGGCAGAAGTGCACGGTCAGGTCGTTGAACAGGATGCCGGCGCCCGCCTCCAGCGAGATGTTGTCGGGAAGACCGAACACCATCTGCGTGGGCGTGACGGCCGTCTCGGCCATGGCGTTGCCGAGCATGGTCAGCGCGACCACCCGGTCACCGGGGCGCACGTGCGCGTCCTCGGGAGCTTCCCGGACGATGCCCGCGATCTCGCCGCCGACGACGAACGGCAATTCCGGCTTCATCTGGTAGAGCCCGCGCGTCATCAGCACGTCGGGAAAGGCCACACCCGCCGCGTGCACGTCGATCACGACGCCGCCCGGGTAGGACGCCGGCTCCGGAATGTCCACGATCCGGACCGCTTCGGGTCCCTCCAGCTTGCTGACCTGGGCTGCGCGCATGTGCTGACCTCTCTGTCCCGCGCCGGCCTGATCCGCGCCGACGCCACACCGACAACATAACGGGCACCGCTCGACGCCGCCCGGCGGGACACCCGATTTTGCTATGCTGGCCGCGACCTCGCGGTCGGGAGGGAAGGGGGATTCATGGTCGAGCAAAACCAGCCACGACCTGCGTCGATGCAAGTCGATCCCACGGCGTTGCGCTCGTTCGCGCAGACGCTGCGCACTGAGGCGACGGCGGTCACCGAACTCGGCGCAGGGGAGAGTCTCGCCGCCGCTGTGGGGGCGCTGCCCGGGACCGATTTCGGCCCGGTGGCCCAGCGCGCGAACGACGCCGCGCACCGGTGCCTGGAGCGTATCGGGTCGCGGCTCACCACGATCGCGGACAACCTGCACAACGCGGCGGGCGAGTACGAGCTGGCGGAGGACGACTTCGCGGCGAAACTGCGCGCCATCGGACTGCGGTTGCCATGACGCTCACCATCCCTGACGTCGAGAACTGGCAACCAGATCTGCTCTCGGCGGCGGGCGCGCTCGCCGAACGGATGTCGCAGGGCCTGGACAACGCGGTCGGCAAGGGCGCCGACGACACGAAGGCGCTCGCCGACGCCCGGCAGTGGTCCGGCGCAGCGGGCGACGCCGCGAACGCCAGGATGCAGACCGAGAAGACCCGAGCCTCCGCGGTGAGCGCCGCCCTGCTCGAGCTGAAGACCGCGTTCACCACGCAGGTGCAGAATCTCACCGAGGCGAAGGCGAAGGTGCTGAGCCTGCGAGACGACGCGCTGAACCAGACGCCACCGTTCGATGTCGCGCCCAACGGCACCGTGGACGCCAAGACCCGCATCGACTACCTCCGCGCGCACGCGGACAAAGCCGACGTCGACGGCCTCGTCTTCCAGGAAGCGCTACAGGCGGCCTCCCGGACGTGGGAGCTGACCAATGCGCTCAAAACCGCGGAAGACGTCGCCCTTCAGGCGAGAACACAGGTCGAGGGCGCGGCCGGGAAATTGGAGGCGGCGTTCGCCGGGCTGGGCGAACCGAGCGCGAACGTACCGTCGGCCCCCACCACACCCGCCGCCACCACACCCGCCGCCACCACACCCGCCGCGACGTCGGGCACCCCGGTCGCCGCCCCGTCGTCGGACCGGCCGAGCCAGCTGATGTCCGGCCACAACAACTCCGGGTCCTCCTATGGCACGCCGTATCAGGGCGGGCCGAGTGCGTCCGCGCCGACCGGTCCGCTGCCGAGCGGTGACGTCGCGCGGTGGATCGCCGAGGCCAAACAGAAGCTCATCGCCATGGGTTACGACCCGGCGTCCATCAATGAGCGGGCCATCGCGCTGATCATCCAGCACGAATCCGCGGGCAATCCCTACGCGGAGAACCGCTGGGACAGCAACTGGGTGGCCGGGCATCCGTCGAAGGGCCTGATGCAGACCATCGACAGCACGTTCAACGCCTACAAAGCGCCCGGCCACGAAGACATCTGGAACCCGGTGGACAACATCGTCGCCGGAGTGCGGTATTCGATCGACCGCTACGGGTCGCTCGGCAACGTTCCCGGCGTCGCCGCGGTGAATTCGGGCGGCGCCTACCAGGGCTACTGAGCCGCGTGCCCGGGCGACCTCGACGGCCGGGCCGCCGGTGTCCACCGCCGACCCTGCGCCGCCCGTACCACACTGCGGGACGCAAGACCCCATTGTTGCTGGCCCAGGTCCCGATAGGCGGACTATTGAAGAGGTACGGACGGCTCGACGCGAGGGTGTGACGTACGCCCCGTAAAGTCGTCACAACAGCACCGCATGAAGAAACGCGGCACACCGTGCAGCGCGAGGAGCACAAGTGTCACTCGATCAGCCACTCGCCCCGCTTCCCCAGGAGGGCATGGGCTTTGCTTCGGCGTGGCCCGTCCGGGCTGGCGATGTGGATCCCTACGACCGGTTGCGGTTCGACGCCATCGCCCGCTACCTGCAAGATATCGCCTGGGAAAACCTGCATAAGACCTTTTTCCACCGGACCGACCCGAATTGGATCATCAGAAGGACGGTCATCGACGTCATCCGGCCGATCTTGTGGCCCGACGAGGTGCACCTGCTGCGGTGGTGCTCGGCGATGTCCACCCGCTGGACCAATATGCGCGTCCGGATCACCAGCGGGAACGGCGGCCTGATCGAGACCGAGGGCTTCTGGATCAATATCAGCGAGTCCACCGGAATGCCCGCGCGGATCAGCGACGAGGGCCTCGCCTACCTCGCGCGCACTTCCAGCGAACACCGCTTGCGGTGGCGGCCGTATCTGACCGACGCCACGCCGCCGGAGTCGGATACCGATCTGCCGTTCCCGGTGCGGGCCACCGATATCGACCAGTACAACCACGTCAACAACGCCTGTTACTGGCAGGCGGTGGAACAGTTCCTCGTCGAATATCCGAAACTGCTCGCGGGCCCGCACCGCGCGGTGATCGAATACGTGGCGCCGGTGCTGGCGCGCCAGCACGTGAGCGTGCGAAGCCGGTACGAGCCCGGTGACCGGACCGGACAGCCGGTGCTGCGGCTGTGGTTCGTGGTCGGCGGAACCACCACCACGGTGGTCCGCATCATGCCGCTGCCCACCTCTCCGGGAACCTAGGGCGTACCGGCCGGGCGATCGGCCGCCCCTCAGCAGCTCGTGATCGGTCCGTGGGGAACCGGCCGGATCCCGGGTGATCCGGCCGGCTTCTGGTTCGTCAGTCGCGGGCGGCTTTGAGCAGGTCTTCCCGGGTGGTGAACTTGACCCGGGGGCGGCCGGCGGACCTGCCCGCGGACTTCTCCGCTTGGTCGATCGCTCGCCAGCCCGCCCGGTCCACCAGGTCGGCCTGGCGTTCGGCGAGCAGCGCCTTCAACGCGGCGCGGTCGGCCCGCGGCGCGGCGAGTCGGCCCGCGGTGAAGTCGGCGAGCAGCAGCTCCACCGTCTCCACGGAGTCGGTGCGGTTGGAGCCGATGACCCCCCGCGGCCCGCGCTTGATCCACCCGCTGACGTACACGCCGGTCACCGGCGTGCCGTCGTCGCCGATGACGCGGCCGTGCTCGTTGGGCACGACGCCGCGCCGCTCGTCGAACGGCAGTTCCCCGATGCGTTCGCCGCGGTAGCCGATGGAGCGCAGCACCAGCGAGGCGTCGATGCTCTCGGTGCGGTCGGTCGCCCGCGCGATGAGCTGACCGTTGTCTTCGAACAGCTCGTTGTGCGCGATCTGCACCGACTCGACCCGCTCGGCGCCGGTGAGCGCGGTGGGCGAGGTGAGGTAGCGGAACACGATCCGCTTGTTGCCCTCGGCCCTGCGACCGCCCGCGTACTCCTTGGCCAGGGTGTACTTCAGCGCCAGCGACGGCTCGATCTCCGGGTCGTCCACGATCGCCTGGCTGGCGTGGTCCAGTGCCAGGTCGGATTCGTCCACGACGACGTCCACACCCTTCAGATGGGCGAGAGCGAGGAACTCCGGGGAGGTGTAGGCCGCCTGCAACGGGCCGCGGCGGCCGAGCACCACGACCTCACGGATGTTGCTGCGCCGCAGCGCGTCCAGCGCGTAATCGGCGATGTCGGTCTTGGCCAGCTCGTCCGGGTCGACGGTCAGCACGCGCGCCACGTCCAGCGCGACGTTGCCGTTGCCGACGATCACGGCCCGCTCGCCGGACAGATCGAAGGTCCGGTCGGCGTAGTCCGGATGGCCGTTGTACCAGGCGACGAACTCGGTGGCGGAATGGCTGCCCGGCAGGTCCTCCCCTGGCACGCCCAATTTGCGGTCGCTCGACGCGCCGACCGCGTAGATCACCGCGTGATGGTGGCGCAGCAGCTCCTCGTGCGAGATGTGCGTGCCCACTTCGACGTTCAGGTAGTACTGCAGCGTCTCGCGGCGGAAGGCGGATTCGAACATGTTCGACACCGTCTTGGTGCCCGGATGATCGGGAGCCACACCCGCCCGCACCAGTCCCCACGGCGTCGGCAGCCGGTCGAACATCTCGACCTCGACATCGGCCCGCCGCAGCAGCTCGTCGGCCGCGTAACAGGCCGCGGGCCCCGCGCCGACGATCGCGACGCGCAGCGTGCCCAGCTCCTTCGGCGGACGAGCGGGTGTGACGATCGGATCGAAGTTCGATTCCAGCGGATGCCGCTGGAAGTAGGCGGCATTGATGTCGCGGAACCGCGCCAGCGAGGCGGTCAGATCGTCCTCGGAGAAGATGGCCTCCACCGGGCACGCGTCGACACAGGCGCCGCAGTCGATACAGGTGTCGGGGTCGATGTAGAGCATCTCCGTCGTCGCGAACTCCGGCTGATCCGGAGTGGGACGGATGCAGTCGACCGGGCACTCGGAGACGCAGCTGGCGTCGTTGCAACAACGCTGCGTGATTACGTAGGCCATATTGTGCTGATCCTCGAAGAAGTACGTGGGCTGTGGCCACCCATGGGGTTGTGGTGGACAGATGAGCGGCGTCCGTCACGTCCGCCGCAGGGGTCGCCCGCGGCAGCCCGTGATGTGATGCCGCTTTCAGTTTGCCTCGAGTGTGGTCCGGACCTCGCGCCCGGAGGCCTTACCGTATTGCCATGGCGCGGACTCTGATCCTCATGCGGCACGGCAAATCGGCGTATCCGCAGGGCGTCGACGACCACGAGCGACCGCTCGCGCCGCGCGGGCGCCGCGAGGCCGCGCTCGCGGGCCGGTGGTTGCGCGAAACCCAGCCGCCGATCGACGCCGTGCGCTGCTCCACCGCCACCAGGACCAGGCAGACGCTGGCCGCCACCGGTGTCACCGCGCCGGTGGTCTACGAAGCCGGGATCTACGAGGCCGAGCCCGAGACGCTCATCGAACTGGTCCGGCTCAGCGACGACGAGGTGGCGACGCTGCTGGTGATCGGGCACGCGCCCGGCATGCCATGGACGGCCTGGGAACTGGCGGGCAATCGCGACGCGCCCCCCGCCGTAGAACTCAGCCGCAAGTTCCCCACCTCGGCACTCGCCGTACTGAGCTTCGACCGCCCGTGGGCGGACGTCGACCCGGGAACCGGGGAACTGGTGCATTTCCACATTCCGCGCTGACCGCGCGGGAGCGCGGTCAGCGCAGTAACTTGCCGCCCACCACGACGACCCCGCCGAGGACGAGCAGTAGCGCGAACGCGGCCAGTCCACCGAACAACCACCACACCACGCCCAACGCGAGCGCGAACGGCGCGATCGCGATCGCCGCGATCACCGGGCTCTCCTTGACCGTCGCCAAGGCCGAACGAGCCCTGATCCGGTCGATGTCCTTTCCAGGCATGTTCCCAGCGTAGGCCCGAATCCGGGACTTTGTCGGCGCACGGTGGAAAGCTCCTGTTCGCCGATCCGGACGGCGGCTGGCGGGCGGTCCGGCAGCTGCCCTCCGACGAACTTCGCTCTTGCTTGGAGTGCACTCCAGGTGACTAGCGTCGTCCATGTTCAACGGGAAGGGCGAGCAACGGGAAGGGCGAGTGCGGTGAGCGAGCGTCGAGGAATGAACCGGGAAGGCGGCGCGCGGTCGCGCACGACGGAATCGGGCGTCGGCGAGGTGCGGTCGTGAGCGCAACCGCGCCGCAGGCGCGTGCGCGCGAGGACTGGGAGCAGCCGCGGTATTCGATCGGCGAGGTCTCCGAGCGGTCGGGACTGAGCCGGGACACGTTGCGCTGGTACGAGCGGATCGGGCTGATGGACTACGTCGGCCGGGACCACACCGGCAAGCGGCGGTTCAGCGATCGGGATCTCGAGTGGCTGGCGCTGATCGGGCGGCTGCGCACGACCGGTATGCCGGTGGCGGACATGGTGCGCTACGCCGAGCTGGTGCGGGCCGGTGACGCCACGCTCCCGCAGCGGCTGGGAATGTTCCGGGACACCCGCGCGGAGGTGCTCGCCAAGATCGATGAACTTCGTCAGACCTTGGCCGTGCTGGATTACAAGATCGCCCGGTACGAGGGCGAACTCGAGACGATCCCGCAGGCCACGGTCACCGCGCACGACAGCGAAGGAATCAAGTTATGACTACGGGCGGCACGCTTCCCACCACCACGCTGGGTACCGGCGGCATCCAGGTGGGGACGCAGGGTCTGGGTTGCATGGGCATGAGCGAGTTCTACGGGCCCAGCGATCTCACCGAATCCAGGGCCACCTTGGATCGAGCGCTGGAATTGGGTGTCACCCTGTTCGACACCGCCGATGTCTACGGTTCCGGGCACAACGAGGAGTTCCTCAGCGATTTCTTGAACGCCGAGCGCGATCGCGTGGCGCTCGCCACCAAATTCGGCATCGTCCGCAAGGCCGAAGACCCGGCCTACCGGGGCTTCGACAACTCCCCCGCCTATATCCGCGCTTCGGTGGAGGGCAGCCTGCGCAGGCTCCGGATCGACACCATCGACCTGTACTACATGCACCGCAAGGACCCCGGCGTGCCGATCGAGGACACCGTGGGCGCCATGGCGGAATTGGTGCGGGAGGGCAAGGTGCGCGCTCTGGGGTTGTCCGAAGTGACCGGGGCCGAACTGCGTGCGGCGCACGCGGTCCATCCGATCGCCGCCGTGCAGTCGGAGTGGTCGCTGTTCTCCCGGGACGTCGAGCGGACGGTGGTGCCCGCGGCCGCGGAGCTGGGAGTGACGTTCGTGCCGTACTCACCGCTCGGTCGGGGGTTACTCACCGGATCGTTCACCGCAGCCGCGGACGCGCGGGACTTCCGGTCCTCGATGCCGCGCTTCTCCGGCGCGAACGCGGCGCGCAATGCCGAACTGCTCGGCCCGCTGCGGGCGATCGCCGAAGCGCGCGGCATCACACTGGCGCAGGTGGCGCTGGCCTGGGTACACGCACAGGCGGCGGTGCGCCATCTCGCGGTGGTCCCGATTCCCGGCACCCGCAGCCGGGCCAGGCTCGCCGAGAACGTCGCCGCCGCGACCATCTCGCTGACCGCCGACGAGCTGGCGACGCTGGAGCCGATCGCGGGACGGGTGGCCGGAGATCGCTACGCGGACATGTCGTTCACTTCGGCCGGCCGGGAATAGCGCGGGAGGAATTGTTCTGCGGCGTTTCACCGAGATCGAGTGATCCGGCGGCGGAGGTCGGGCGCCGGGTGTACCGGACCTCCGCCGGTCACGGCGACACTTCCCCACCCGGACCGGAGTCCGCTTATCCGGCGGCCCGGTCAGCGGAGTTCACCGGCGAGGACTAACATCCCACGAATATGAAGCCCGATGAGTCCCGCCAGCGCGTTTGGATCGACAAACAGACGCCGGCCGCGTTCCGCGCGCTCACCAGCGTCGCGAGCGAGGTAAGGGCCGCGGGAGCGGCGGTGGGGCTGGATCGCCGGATCATCGAACTGATCAACCTGCGCGTCTCCCAGCTCAACGGCTGCGCGTACTGCCTGGATGTGCACTACCGGGCCGCGCTCGCGGCCGGCGCCACCGAGCAGGAGATCGCGGTGCTGCCCGGATGGCGGCGCGGCGGCACGTACACCCCGTTCGAGCGGGCCGTGCTCGCCATCGCGGAAGTGACGGCGACACTGCCGGACGAGCACGTCGTCGAGCGCGAGTACGCCTCGGCCCGCCGGTATCTGACCGACGAGCAGCTGTCCGTCGTCATCTGGGTAGCCACCACGATCGGCGCGTTCAACCGGGTCTCGATTCTTAGCGGGCACCCGGTACGCGCACGGAAGGAGAAGGGAATCATGACCGAATCGGCTTCGGAGTCCAAGGTCGTCCGCAACGACGAGCGGCACCGCTACGAGGTGTTCCACAGCGGGGAGCTGGCCGGTTTCGCCGACTACGAGGAACGTGGCGACGAGACGGTGTTCACGCACACGGAGGTCGACGGCGCGTTCTCCGGGAAGGGTCTCGGCTCGATCCTGGCCAAGGGCGCGATCGAGGACGTCGTGGAGCGGGGACGGGTGATCCGGCCGCTGTGCCCGTTCATCAAGGCGTACCTGGACAAGCACCCCGACTACGACGAGCACGTGATCGGCAAGGGCGTCGATCGGTGAGCGATCTGGATCCGCGCCCGGCCGAGACGCTGTGCGAACCCGCGCCCGGCCCCGGCCCGGTCGCGGAGCGGTATCCAGCCCGTGAAGTGCCGCTGGGCGGGGTGCGCGGGGTGTACGTCGAACGCGTATTGCCGCAACGCGATCTCCCCACCGTGGGCGCGTGGTGCTTCCTCGATCACTTCGGTTCGCCGACGGTCACCAAGACCGGAGCGCCGCCGGACATCGATCCCCATCCGCACATCGGCCTGCAAACGGTGACCTGGCCGTTCGAGGGACGCATCCGGCACCGCGACTCGGTGCGCTCGGATGTGGAGATCGAACCCGGCCAGCTGAATCTGATGACTTCCGGACGCGGCATCGCCCATTCCGAGTACGCCGTCCCTGGCGCCCCCGCCGGGCACGGCTTGCAGCTGTGGATCGCGCTGCCGGGCGATCGCACCCGCATCGCCCCCCATTTCGAGCAGCATCGCGAACTGCCGATCGTCGAAGCCCCCGGGCTGCGGGCGATCGTGCTGATCGGCGCGCTGGCCGGGAAGACCTCGCCCGCCACGGCCTACACACCCATCGTGGGCGCCGATGTTCGACTGGAGCCCGAAGCCGATGCCGTGCTGCCGCTCGACCCTCGCTTCGAGCACGCGGTATTCGTGATCGAGGGCGAGGTGACCGTCGCGGGTGAGCGACTCGCCGCCGGACCGCTGCTGTACCTGGGGACCGACCGCGACGAACTCCGGCTCACCAGCGCGGGCGGCGCGCACTTCGCGCTGATCGGCGGCGAGCCGTTCGGCGAGGAACTGGTCATGTGGTGGAACTTCGTCGGCCGCAGCCACGAGGACGTCGTCGCGGCGAGGGCGGATTGGGAGAATCACGACGTCACCCGATTCGCCGACATCGCGGGCCACACCCCGCAGCAGCGTATTCCCGCGCCGCCATTGCCCGGACTGCATCTGAAGCCCCGCAAACGCAAGATCGGCTCTGCCCGGGACTGAGCCGCACTTCACTCGGTGCGCCCTGCCATGTGGACTGCGCCTGCACGCGCTGCCCACCTGCTTCGGCTCCGTTCACGCGCCCGCGATCGGAGCCGAAGCCGACCGGTCTCAGCCGCGCGCGAGCAGTGCGTCCAGCGCGCGGTAGCTCTCGTTGAGCCCGGTCTCCATGCCGGACTGCAACATCCCGTCACGCTCCTGCGGTGTGTGGAACTGACTGTCGGTGACCACCTTGGTGCGGCCGTCGCCGAGGTCGACGAAACTGACGCTGTCGATCGCCACGTGCGCGGGCATGCCGTCCCATTCGAAGGAGTACACGATGCGCTCGCGGGGGGTGACCTCGCGGAAACGGCCTTCGAAACCGTGAGCGCCCTCGTCGGAGTGCTCGACGAAGCGCCAGTGCCCACCCGGGCGGAACTCCCAGCGTTCGATGTCCAGCCGGTTGCCGCGCCCCCACCACTGGGAGAGCAGCTCGATCCTGCTGTAGGCGTCCCACACGCGCTCGCGCGGGGCGTCGAAGATCCGCTCGACGTGGATCGTACGGTCGGTGTCGGTCGTGATGACGGCGTCGTTCGTGGTTGTGCTCATCAGTCCTGCTCCGTTCGCTCGAGGAATGCGCCGAGACGGTCCAGTCGCGCTTCCACCATCCGCCGGTAGCCCTGCATCCAGGCCACTTCGCGGTCGAGAACGTTCTCGCCGAGGCGGCAGTACCGCACCCGGCCGCGCTTCTCGGTGATCACCATGCCCGCGGCCTCCAGCAAGTGGATGTGCTTTTTGATGCCGGTGAGGGTCATCTCGAAGCGCTCCGCCAGTTCGCTGACGGTCGCGGGCCCGCTGCCGAGACGCTCCAGGATCCCACGCCGGGTGGGATCCGCGAGCGCTCCGAAGGAGGCATCCAGGAAGTCATACTGAACCATCTAGTTCAGTGTTGCGCGTGCGGCCGAGAACGTCAAGAGGCAATTCCCGGCTTCTCGCGCCGTCGCGAACCACCTCCGAGGCCCCTCCCACGCGCCTCGGCCGAGCTGATCGAAAAACTCTGTGACCCAACCTCTTCTGATACCGCCCACCGACCGGTATCTTTTCGGACGAACCGGACACGGGGGCGGCACACGGAAAGAGCAGGATGAGGATCTCTCGATTCATCGCGACGACTCTGGTCGCGCTGGCGGCCACCGCGATCACCACGAACGCCGCGCACGCGCAGCCCTCGCCCGACGACGCGCCGCTGGACCTGCGCGGATCGTTCCACGACATCGCCTACGAGGTCGCCGCCACCGATGATCGGCGCGCGGCCGTGGCCACCATCCAGGACGGCACGTTCGCTTCGGTCCACGACGGCCGGGTGGTGACGGTCGCGGATCGCGACGGCAACGTGGTGGCCGCGCTGCCGATGACGCTGCGCATCGGGGACCATCGCGTCGCGCTGCGCCCCGTGCTCGAGGACGCGGGTCACCGGCTCACCGTCGCACCGATCGGGCTGACCGAGACACCGGTGCGCGAGGTCTCCGCTCAGGAGCGGTTCTACGCCGAGGCCGAGAAGGCGATGCCGAGCATCCTGGCTGGCGCGGGCATCGGCGCCGCCATCGGCTTCGTCGTCGGGTTCCCGCTCGGCCTGTTCGTGCTGGACTTCATCACGGTGCCCGCCGCGGCGGTCGCGGGCGCGGCGATCGGCGCGCTGGCCGGTTTCGTCGTCGGCGGCGGGCAGCCCGCGGTCGACGCGGCGCTCGAGTACGTGACCGCGCTCTAACCGAGCCGGTCGGCGGGCGCGAGCCGTTGTGTGCCGATCACCCGCAGCAGGTCCAGCTTCTCCGCCGCGTCCGTGCCCGGACGCGGTAGGTAGACCAGCAAGCGCTGGGCGGCGTTGGGGGTGAGCAACGTTTCACAGATGGTGTCGATCAGGCCGACCTGTGGATGCACGATGCGCTTGGTGTCCGACAGGCGAACCGCCACCCGGTGTTCGTGCCAGAGCCGGTCGAACTCCGCGCTACGGGAACGCAGCACGGCGATGTACTCGGTGACGTCCGCGTCGCCTGCTCGGCGCGCCGCCGTCGCGCGCAGATCGGCAACGTGCTGCCTGCCGAGCCGTTCCCGGTCTTCCTCCGGGGCGATCGAGCGCGAGGAGGGGTCCGTGAACCAGCGGTAGGCGTAGAAGCGATCCCATCCCCGCCGGTCGCCGTAATCGCCGACGAGCAAGGTGTGCATCCGGTTCTGTACGAGCACCTCGCCGAGATCGGTGACGACGGTGGCCGCCATGTCGTCCAGCTTGCCGAGCACGTGCAGCACGGCGGGACCCACGTGCTTGTCGTCGATCTCGCGTCCGGGCGGCGCGTGGCCGCACAGATGGTAAAGGTGGTCGCGTTCGTCGGTGCCGAAACGCAGGGCGCGCGCCAGCGCGGCGAGCACCTGGGTGGACGGACGCGGACCGCGCGACTGCTCCAGCCGGGTGTAATAGTCGGTCGACATGCCCGCCAGCAGCGCGACCTCGTCGCGGCGCAATCCCGGCGTGCGCCGCCGGACGCCGGGCGGCAATCCGACGTCGGCGGGCGTGAGCTGCTCTCGGCGGCGGCGCAGGAAATCGGCGAGCTCGGCACGGTCCATGCCAACACTGTGCACCGCGCGGGCGCGCTCAGCCAGGGACCGGCGCTCCCCCGATAGGCGATCTCTCCCGCGACCGCCGGGCCCGGCGCACGCTGGCCCCATGACGACAACGAAGATCAACGAAGTACGGCTCGGCAGCACCGGCCCGGCCGTCGGTCGCATCGGCCTCGGCGCGATGGGCATGTCCGGCGCGTACGGCGCCGCCGACGACGCCGAGTCGATCGCGACCATCCACGCGGCGCTGGATTCCGGCGCTCGCCTCGTCGACACCGGCGATTTCTACGGCGCCGGGCACAACGAGATGCTGATCGGCAAGGCCATCGCCGCACGTCCACGCGAAGACGTGGTGCTGAGCGTCAAATTCGGCGCGATGCGCGACCCAGACGGCGGCTTCGTCGGCGTGGACAACCGGCCGGCCGCGGTGCGCAACTTCCTGACCTACAGCCTGCGGCGGCTCGGCGTCGACTACATCGACATCTACCGGCCCGCGCGGCTCGATCCGGGCGTGCCGATCGAAGACACCGTCGGAGCGATCGCCGAGCTGGTCGAGGCCGGTTACGTGCGCCACGTCGGCCTGTCCGAGGTCGGCGCGGACACCATCCGGCGGGCGGCGGCCGTCCACCCCATCGTGGATTTGCAGATCGAGTACTCGCTGATCTCCCGGGGCATCGAGGCCACGATCCTCCCGGTCTGCCGGGAACTCGGCATCGGTGTCACGGCGTACGGCGTGCTCTCGCGCGGCCTGCTCAGCGATGCCATACAGCCGGGTGCCACCTTCACCGCCACCGATTTCCGAGCGCACAGTCCACGCTTCCAAGGCGAGAACCTGAATCGGAACCTCGAACTGGTGCGCGCACTGGACGAGATCGCGGCGCGCAAGGACGTCTCCGTGGCCCAACTGGCGATCGCCTGGGCATCGACCCGCGGACCGGACATCGTGCCGGTCATCGGCACGCGCAGACGGGAGCGCTGGGCGGAAGCCGTGGCCGCGCTGGACATCTCGCTCACCGACGAGGAACTGGCCACGATCGAGTCGGCCGTCCCCGCCGACCGGGTCGCGGGCGAACGCTACGCCACCGCTCAGATGGCGATGCTCGACAGCGAGCGGTAGGTCGCGGCTGGAGCGCGGACGCCGAGCCGCGCTCCGGAGGGGCCGATGCCGGTCCGGCTCCCGCCGCGAATCTGCTTCGATCAGGCCCGGCGGGGCCGCAGCACCGCGGTGAACAGCGCTGTGGCGACGGCCTTTCCGGTGTCGTCGGTGATGTCCACCGGCACGTCCAGCTCCAGCGGCACTCGCGCCTCGATGTCCGCCCGCATCTTCGCGAGCGTCTCCGTGGTGAACGTGGAAGTAGCGCGAAACGGCCCCGCATCCCCCTTCGCACGGGCTTTGTACTCGATCCGCCCGTTCTTGGCGACGATGAACGTATCCCCCATCAGATCGACGATTCCCGACACCGAAGCACCCATCGCCGCGGTTTCCGCCATCCCGAAAAGCACCGCGGCATGCAGGTCTCCGTTGTGATTCAGATGCTCCGCGCGCGGCACGATCGACACCACATTCCGCCCAGCGGCGAACTCCTCCCACTCGATCCCCGCGTACTGGATGAACCCCAGTTTCCGGAACCCGGCCACCACCAGATCCCCCAACGCCGCACCGTCCACCGCCACCTCCCGGAACACAACTGAAACCTGTTCTAATTTCATACTGGCTGCCGCGCCGGTTGTCCACCACCGGACCGACCGGCGAGCAAGTCGGGCTCCCACGCGCCGATCGCTGGGTAATGTGATCGCAGCACAAGGAGGGGAGTCCTGATTCCATGGACGATGTCAGCGCGCGTGCGCTGGAAATCAAGCAGCTCAATGAGCAACTCGCGGCAGTACGCGGATCGGCCCGGTCCGTAGACGGCAGCGTCTTCGTCGAAACCGACGTCAACGGCCGCATCACCGATCTCTATCTCGCCGACTACGCGATGGACAACGGCCCGGACCGGCTGGCCGCACTGATCGTCGATCGTCATCGCACCGCGCTGGACAATGCCAATGCGGAAGCGCGGCGAATCTTCGATGCGCCTGTGAACAACCCGCCGAAGCGGGACGACTCCGCGGCGAGCGAGCCCGCACTGCAGTGGACGCCGTCCCATCTCAGACGCGACGACACCTACCAGGACAAGCAGTGGCGCGAGCCCTCCGACTGGGATCGGAGGCACTGATGTTCGACGTCGACCCAGCCAAGATGCGCGAGCTGGCAAAGGATGTACGGACCAACGCGGACGCACTGGCGGGCAAGGCACCGATCGCCTCGGACAGCCGCAAACAGGTACGGCCGCAGATGATGCACTCCAACTTCGCCACCAAAATCGAAGAAGTCTTGCAGGCGATGGACACGGTCATCGACTACCACGCACGTCGGCTCCGCGAATGCTGCGATGAGATCAATAGGCAGGCGACCGCCTATGAGAACGTCGACCGGCACCGCGCGGCGGATCTGAACAGGGCAGGGCGATGAGTGTCGATCTGCTGACGATCACGGATGTGCTCTCCTGGAACCTCCAACCCGCGAGGGAAACCGCGACGAAGGTGCTCACTGCGGCACAGGGCATCGATCAGGAGGCCACCGCCGCGGAGAACAAGATCGGCCGCTCCCAGGACTACTTCGACAGCGAGGCCGGAGACGCGGCGCGCGTACGCGGCCGCACGGATCGCGACCAGAGCTTCAGCACCGCGGATGTGCTGGAAGAGATGGGCAAGATGATCAGCGCGCTGAGCGATGACATCGACGCCAACATCAGAACCATCCGAGAGAAGAAGAAGGAAGCCGAGGATTCCCGCTGGAACCTTTTCGTGCAGGACGACGGCGAGGTGTTGTCCCACGACTCCAACTGGGAGACAGTCGAGAAGTATTTTCCCTTCGGCGGCCCCGCCGTTGCCGCGAAAGAATTGGTGATCGCCCAGCTGAGCAGTGCCATACAGGGCGCGCTGCGGAATATCCAGCGTGACGATCAAGAGGGTGCCGAGAACTTCGTCCGATTGATCGAGAAGCTGCCCGACGCGGTGAAGCAAGGCGTCGCTTTGCTGCCGGGCGATCCGAAGCTCGCGAAGATACTCACCGACTACCAAACAGATGTCTCCACAGGAGAGCCCGAACTTTGGCCCGTCGGAACGGAATTGGAAGCGATCCGGCTGATCGAACCCGACTTCAACCCGTCGCTCATGACATCAGAAGAGATCGACGCGATGAAGAAGCTGCTCCTGAGCAGCCCCACCGGCCCAGCGCAAGTCATTGAACAGATGCAGCTCACGGAGACCGCGAGGGATACCGCGAAGGAAGTCTTCCCGGCCTCGGTAGACGACGGTAAAGGCGACGCCTTCCGGCACGCGTACTGGAACGCGTTGATGACACAGCAGTACGGCGAGGACTGGACCAAGGAGTTCGCTACCGCGCACGAGAAGAGCGGGGGCAACACCCCACAGCGTGAGGCGATGGATTTGTACAACAACGAACTCGGTCGCAGAGTCGCGCTCGCCAATCCCGATGCCTCGCCGGACGAGTTGAAGGAACTGATCCGGAACGAGATCGACAACGGCAACGCGATCGTCATCGAGAACAAGAACCCCGACGGTACGACAAAGCCTGCCCAGATAACGTGGAGCAATGCGGTCTCCGAAGCACAAACCGGACCGCCGCCCGGCGTCGGAGTCCCGCTACCAGGAAAGAAGTGACAGCCGATGATCAAAGCCCGAGGCACGATTTCGGTTCTGATCGCGATCGTGACGGCATCGGTCGTCGCGGGTTGCGGATTGCTGCCCGAGCGGAAACGATCCGATTCGGCATTGAACTGCGTCAACGTCTACACGATGTCGACGAACGTCGACAACCTCGGTTCGACGAGCGCGTTCACCCGGGAGGCGATGAAAGCGGCTACGGGGAGCGAACCCGTTACCCTCGCCGATATCGCACGCACCGCGGGCTGGAGCGATGGCTGGGACCGAATGGTCGACGTGCCGCAAAACATCACGGCGGAAGAACTCAACAGACGAGCGAACACCCCGGGCAACTGCTGGAAGAGTCTTCCCAGGCCCTACAACAGCGACGGAGACGGCCCCCCGAACGGCTTGTACCTCTTCTTGAAGGACGACAAAGCCGTTCAGTCGGTGGGCTGGTATTACGGCCACGACCAAGCCTTCGATTTCCGCGGGCAGGACGCGATCTACCCGACCACCCCGCTGACTCCCTGGGCCGGTCAACTCCGCCCCGCCTCCTGACCCGCCACGCGCGCACGGCACCACCACCGGCTGACGAATAGCAATCGGCCCCCGCTCCGAAAGGGAGCGGGGGCCGATTGTTGCCGGCTGACGGATTACCGGTAGTCGCTGAACCCGTAGTCGTCCAGCGGAACCGCGGCGCCGGTCGGAGCGCCGAAGCCCTCCGGGCTGTAGTAGGTGTCGTCGTAGGACGGCACCGCGTACGCGGCGGCACGGGCTTCCTCGGTCGGCTGCACCTGGATGTTGCGGTAGCGGTTGATACCGGTGCCGGCCGGGATCAACTTACCGATGATCACGTTCTCCTTGAGGCCGATGAGCTTGTCGGAGCGGCAGTTGATCGCCGCGTCCGTCAGGACTCGGGTGGTCTCCTGGAAGGACGCCGCCGACAGCCACGAATCGGTGGCCAGCGACGCCTTGGTGATACCCATCAGCACCGGGCGACCCGCCGCGGGCTCGTTGCCCTCGGCGACGACGCGACGGTTGGCGGCCTCGAACTCGGCGCGCTCGGTGAGCGAACCGGGCAGGAACTCCGTGGCGCCCGAATCATGATCGTCACGCGACGCAGCATCTGGCGCACGATGACCTCGATGTGCTTGTCGTGGATCGACACACCCTGCGAGCGGTAGACCTCCTGGACCTCGTGGACCAGGTGGACCTGCACCTGACGGGGACCCATGATGCGCAGCACCTCGTGCGGATCCGCCGCGCCTTCCAGCAGCTGCTGGCCGACCTCGACGTGGTCGCCGTCCGAGAGCAGACGCTCGGTGCCGTCGTCGTGCTTGAACACACGCAGACGCTGCCGCTTCGAGAGCTTGTCGTAGACAACCTCTTCGCCACCGTCATCGGGGATGATGGTGATCTTGTAGAAGCGATCGTCGTCTTCCAGCCGCACGCGACCGGAGACCTCGGCGATGGGCGCCTTGCCCTTCGGCACACGCGCCTCGAACAGCTCCTGCACACGCGGCAGACCGCCGGTGATGTCGTCACCCGCGACACCACCCTGGTGGAAGGTACGCATGGTCAGCTGGGTACCGGGCTCACCGATGGACTGCGCGGCGACGATACCGACGGCCTCACCGATGTCCACCAGCTTGCCGGTCGCCATGGAGCGGCCGTAGCAGGTGGCGCACACGCCGGTGCCGGTGGTGCAGGTCAGCACGGAGCGGACCTTCACCTCGGTGATGCCCGCCTCCAGCAGCGCCTCCAGCGCCGGGTCGCCGAGGTCGGCGCCCTTCGCCACGATGACGTTGCCCTGCGCGTCCAGCGCGTCGGCCGCGAGCGTCCGCGCGTAGGTGGAGGTCTCCACGTGCGCGTCGCGGATGATCGAGCCGTCGAGCTGCTTCTCCGCGATCGGCACCACGATGCCGCGCTCGGTGCCGCAGTCGTGCTCGCGCACGATGACGTCCTGCGAGACGTCCACCAGACGACGGGTCAGGTAACCCGAGTCGGCGGTGCGCAGCGCGGTGTCGGCCAGACCCTTACGAGCACCGTGGGTGTTGATGAAGTACTCCAGAACCGTCAGGCCCTCACGGAACGAGGACTTGATCGGCCGCGGGATGAACTCACCCTTCGGGTTCGTCACCAGGCCCTTCATACCGGCGAGGGTACGGGTCTGGGTGAAGTTACCCGTAGCGCCCGAGTCGACGATCGTGATGATCGGGTTGTCGGCGGGGTAGTGCGCGCGCAGCGCCTTACCGACCTCCTCGGTCGCCTCCTGCCAGATCTTGACCAGGGCGTTGTTGCGCTCCTGGTGATCGAGCGCACCACGCTGGTACTTCTTCTCGATCTGATCCGACTGCGCCTCGTAGCGCTCCATGATCTCGGCCTTCTCCGGCGGCACGAGCACGTCGGACATGGAGACCGTCACGCCGGAACGCGTGGCCCAGTAGAAGCCCGCGTCCTTGAGCTTGTCGAACGGTCTGCGCGACCACGATCATCGGGTAGCGCTCGGCGAGATCGTTGATGATCGTCGCCTGACGCTTCTTCGGCATCTGCTCGTTGATGAACGCGTAGTCCGCGGGCAGCAGCTCGTTGAACAGCACCCGGCCCAGCGTGGTCTCGGTGGTCCACGCGTCGCCGCGCCGCCAGCCCTCCGGGAACAGCTCCGCCTCGATGTCCTTCGGCGGACGCTGGTCGGTCAGCCTGACCTTGATCAGCGAACGCACGGTGAGCTCACCACGGTCCACCGCCATCTGCGCCTCGGCGGGCGAGGAGTACACGCCCTGCTCCGGAGCGTCCTTGGTGGCCGGCTGGTAGGAACCCTTCGCGCCCTCTTCCAGGCGGGTCAGGTAGTACAGGCCGGTCACCATGTCCAGACGCGGCATGGCGAGCGGACGGCCCGACGCGGGCGACAGGATGTTGTTCGACGACAGCATCAGGATGCGCGCCTCGGCCTGCGCCTCCGCCGACAGCGGCAGGTGCACGGCCATCTGGTCACCGTCGAAGTCGGCGTTGAACGCCTCACAGACCAGCGGGTGCAGCTGGATGGCCTTGCCTTCCACCAACTGCGGCTCGAAGGCCTGGATACCGAGGCGGTGCAGGGTGGGCGCGCGGTTGAGCAGCACCGGGTGTTCGGCGATGACCTCTTCGAGGACGTCCCACACCTGCGGCCGCTGCCGCTCCACCATCCGCTTGGCCGACTTGATGTTCTGCGCGTGGTTCAGGTCGACCAGGCGCTTCATCACGAACGGCTTGAACAGCTCCAGCGCCATCAGCTTGGGCAGACCGCACTGGTGCAGCTTCAGCTGCGGACCGACGACGATGACCGAACGGCCCGAGTAGTCGACGCGCTTACCGAGCAGGTTCTGACGGAACCGGCCCTGCTTGCCCTTGAGCAGATCCGACAGCGACTTGAGCGGGCGGTTGCCCGGCCCGGTGACCGGACGGCCGCGGCGGCCGTTGTCGAACAGGGCATCGACGGACTCCTGCAGCATCCGCTTCTCGTTGTTGACGATGATCTCGGGCGCGCCGAGGTCGATCAGTCGCTTGAGGCGGTTGTTGCGGTTGATCACGCGACGGTACAGGTCGTTCAGGTCGGAGGTGGCGAAGCGGCCACCGTCGAGCTGAACCATCGGGCGCAGCTCCGGCGGGATCACCGGAACCGCGTCGAGCACCATGCCCATCGGCGAGTTGCCGTTGGCCTGGAACGCCGCGACGACCTTGAGCCGCTTGAGCGCGCGCAGCTTCTTCTGGCCCTTGCCGGTGCGGATGGTCTCGCGCAGCGACTCGGCCTCGGCCTCGATGTCGAAGCTCTCCATCAGCTTCTGGATGGACTCCGCGCCCATCGCGCCGGTGAAGTACTCGCCGTAGCGGTCGACCAGCTCCCGGTAGAGCACCTCGTCGACGATGAGCTGCTTGGGGGCCAGCTTGGTGAAGGTGTTCCAGATCTCCTCCAGCCGGTCCAGCTCACGCTGGGCACGGTCGCGGATCTGGCGCATCTCCCGCTCGCCGCCGTCCTTGACCTTGCGGCGGACGTCGGACTTGGCGCCTTCGGCCTCCAGCTCGGCCAGGTCGGCCTCTAGCTTCTGGGCGCGGGCCTCGAGGTCGGCGTCGCGCTGGTCGGCGACCGCCTTCTTCTCGACCTCCATCTCGGCCTCGAGCGTGGACAGCTCGTTGTGCCGCAGCTCCTCGTCCACCGCCACGATGACGTAGGCGGCGAAGTAGATGATCTTCTCCAGATCCTTCGGCGCCAGGTCGAGCAGGTAGCCCAGGCGCGAGGGCACGCCCTTGAAGTACCAGATGTGGGTGACCGGAGCGGCCAGCTCGATGTGGCCCATGCGCTCGCGGCGCACCTTGGCGCGAGTCACCTCGACGCCACAGCGCTCACAGATGATGCCCTTGAAGCGGACGCGCTTGTACTTGCCGCAGTAGCACTCCCAGTCCCGGGTGGGACCGAAGATCTTCTCGCAGAACAGGCCGTCCTTCTCCGGCTTGAGCGTGCGGTAGTTGATGGTCTCCGGCTTCTTCACCTCGCCGTAGGACCACTGACGGATGTCGTCGGCGGTGGCGAGGCCGATCCGGAGTTCATCGAAGAAGTTGACGTCTAGCACGTAACTTCCTTTCCCCTGTGCGGGTCGAATTCGAGCAAAAGTTCACTAGTTGGGTAATCCGCGGTGGGAGGCCGGACGCCGTGCGGTGACGGCGTCCGGCCGGCCGCCTAGTTCGCCAGATCGTCGACGGTGGCCGCTTCGTTCCTCGACAGGTTGATGCCGAGGTTGGCCGCCGCACGCTCCAGGTCCTCGTCCTCGCCTTCGCGCAGCTCGATGGCCGCGCCGTCGGAGGAGAGCACCTCGACGTTGAGGCACAGCGACTGCAGCTCTTTGAGCAAGACCTTGAACGACTCCGGAATGCCCGGCTCCGGAATGTTCTCGCCCTTGACGATCGCCTCGTAGACCTTCACACGACCGACCACGTCGTCGGACTTGATGGTCAGCAGCTCCTGCAGCGTGTACGCCGCACCGTAGGCCTGCATGGCCCAGCACTCCATCTCACCGAAACGCTGACCACCGAACTGCGCCTTACCACCCAACGGCTGCTGGGTGATCATCGAGTACGGACCGGTCGAACGCGCGTGGATCTTGTCATCGACCAAGTGGTGCAGCTTCAGGATGTACATGTAACCGACCGCCACCGGATACGGGAACGGCTCACCGGAACGCCCGTCGAACAACGTCGCCTTACCGTCATCGTTCACCATCCGCTCACCATCACGGTTGGGCAACGTCGAAGCCAGCAAACCGGTCAGCTCCTCCTCCCGCGCGCCGTCGAACACCGGCGTGGCGATGTTGGAGTCCGCCGGCGCGCCCAGCATCTCCTCCGGCAGCGCCTGCGCCCAATCGGGGCGGGTACCGTCAGCGGCGACGTCGACCTTCCAGCCGGCCTTGCCGATCCAGCCCAGATGGGTCTCCAAGATCTGGCCGATGTTCATACGACGCGGCACACCATGAGTGTTCAAGATGATGTCCACCGGGGTGCCATCAGGCAGGAACGGCATATCCTCGGTCGGCAGGATCTTACCGATCACACCCTTGTTCCCGTGCCGGCCCGCGAGCTTGTCACCGTCCTGGATCTTGCGCTTCTGCGCCACATACACCCGGACCAGCTCATTGACACCCGGTGGCAGATCATCATCGTCTTCCCGGGAGAACACCCGGATACCGATCACCTTGCCCGACTCACCGTGAGGCACCTTCAACGAGGTATCACGCACCTCACGCGCCTTCTCACCGAAGATCGCCCGCAACAACCGCTCCTCCGGCGTCAGCTCGGTCTCACCCTTCGGGGTCACCTTGCCCACCAGGATGTCACCGTCACGCACCTCCGCACCGATACGCACGATGCCACGCTCGTCCAGATCGGCCAGCACCTCATCGGAGACATTCGGGATATCCCGCGTGATCTCCTCCGCACCCAGCTTGGTGTCGCGGGCGTCGATCTCGTGCTCCTCGATATGAATCGAGGTCAGCACATCCTCCTCCACCAAACGCTGCGACAGGATGATCGCGTCCTCGTAGTTGTGACCCTCCCACGGCATGATCGCCACCAGCAGGTTCTTACCCAGCGCCATCTCACCGTTCTCGGTGCACGGCCCATCGGCCAGCACCTGACCACGCTCCACCCGCTGACCCTCGTCCACGATCGGACGCTGATTCGAGCACGTGCCCTGATTCGAACGATTGAACTTCCGCATCCGATACGACTTACGCGTACCGTCATCGGCCATCACGGTCACATAGTCAGCGGAAACCTCCTCGACCACACCCGCCTTCTCGTTCACCACCACATCACCCGCGTCCACGGCCGCGCGCAGCTCCATGCCGGTGCCGACGATCGGCGCCTCGGAACGGATCAGCGGAACGGCCTGACGCTGCATGTTCGCGCCCATCAGGGCGCGGTTGGCGTCGTCGTGCTCGAGGAACGGGATCATCGCCGTCGCGACCGACACCATCTGACGCGGCGACACGTCCATGAAGTCGACCTCGGTGGCCGCGACGAGCTCGTTCTCCTCGTTGCCACGGCGGCACAGAACCCGGTCCTCGAGGAAGCGGCCGTCCGGGCCGACCGGCGAGTTGGCCTGGGCGCGGACGTGGCGGTCCTCTTCGTCGGCGGTCAGATAGACCACCTCGTCGGTGACCCGGCCTTCGACGACCCTGCGGTACGGGGTCTCGATGAAACCGAACGGGTTGACCCGCGCGTACACCGACAGCGAGCCGATCAGGCCGATGTTCGGGCCTTCCGGGGTCTCGATCGGGCACATGCGGCCGTAGTGCGACGGGTGGACGTCACGGACTTCCAGGCCGGCGCGCTCACGGGACAGACCACCCGGGCCCAGCGCCGAGAGGCGGCGCTTGTGGGTCAGGCCCGACAGCGGGTTGTTCTGGTCCATGAACTGCGACAGCTGGGAGGTCCCGAAGAACTCCTTGATCGCCGCGACGACCGGGCGGATGTTGATCAGGGTCTGCGGCGTGATCGCCTCGAACGTCCTGCGTGGTCATCCGCTCGCGGACCACGCGCTCCATGCGGGAGAGGCCGACCCGGATCTGGTTCTGGATCAGCTCGCCGACGGTGCGCAGGCGACGGTTGCCGAAGTGGTCGATGTCGTCGACCTCGACCGGGACCTCGACACCGCCGGGGGCGGTCATGGTCTTGTCGCCCGCGTGCAGGCGCACCAGGTACTCGATGGTGTTGACGATGTCTTCCCTCGTCAGCACCGAACCGACGACCTGCTCGCCCAGGTGGATGCCGAGCTTCTTGTTGATCTTGTAGCGGCCGACGCGCGCCAGGTCGTAGCGCTTCTCCTTGAAGAACAGGTTCTCCAGCAGGGTCTGCGCGGACTCCTTGGTCGGCGGTTCACCCGGACGCAGCTTGCGGTAGATGTCCAGCAGCGCCTCGTCCTGGCCCGCGGTGTTGTCCTTCTCCAGGGTCGACATCATGATCTCGGAGAAGCCGAAGCGCTCGACGATCTCCTCCGTGGTCCACCCCAGCGCCTTGAGCAGCACGGTGACCGGCTGACGGCGCTTACGGTCGATGCGGACGCCGACGGTGTCGCGCTTGTCCACGTCGAACTCCAGCCACGCGCCGCGGCTCGGGATGACGCGCACGCTGTGCAGGTCCTTCTCCGTGCCCTTGTCGACGCTGTGGTCGAAGTAGACGCCCGGCGAACGCACCAGCTGCGAGACGACCACGCGCTCGGTGCCGTTGATGATGAACGTGCCCTTGTCGGTCATCATCGGGAAATCACCCATGAAGACCGTCTGGCTCTTGATCTCACCGGTGTTGTTGTTGATGAACTCCGCCGTGACGAACAGCGGAGCCGCGTAGGTCATGTCCTTGTCTTTGCACTCGTCGATCGAGGCCTTGACCTCTTCGAAGCGCGGGTCGGAGAACGACAGCGACATGGAGCCGGAGAAGTCCTCGATCGGAGAGAGCTCCTCGAGCACCTCCTCGAGGCCACCGACTAGCCCGACGTCGCCGCGAGCGGCCGCACGCTCACGCCAGTCCGGGGAACCGATCAACCAGGCGAACGATTCCGTTTGTAGATCGAGAAGTCCGGGCACCTCCAAGGGTTCACGGATCTTCGCGAAAGACACCCGCAACGGGGCTCCGGGGATTCCGGCAACTGCCTTGGTCTGGGTGGAGACTGCCAAGATGCGTCCTTCCAGCACCTCACGCGCGTCGCGTGGTGGTCCGCGACCGTCGCTTGTCTGCTACGAATTCCGCTGGTTACTACCCGAACGAAACTCGAACAGGCAACCACGGAAGTAACACCGGAAGGGTGAACTTACGTGTGCAAATCGAGGTATGGACAGGAGGCAGCCAGCGCAACGTCCAAACCTACACCCAAGTACACGGGGGTGTCAAAGTACCACCCGCGTGATGGTCCGCATGGCTGGCGCGCCGGGCCGAATTCGCTGGCTGCGTCGTGAGCCGCGGTGCGCTGGAAGCCTCTGTGACAGCTGCCGCTGTTGTGAATAGCGTGACGGTTCGGGCGAAACTCGTCAAGTGGCAGGCCCGGCCGGGGAGCCTGCGAGATCGCCTGCCGCGCTGCGTCATCCCCGCCGCGACGGCGGCCGTCACTGGTCCACGATGTCGCTGGCCAGCCAGCGTCCGTCCACCTTCTGCATGTGCAGGACCACCGGCCCGGCGACGCTCTGCTGCGCCACGCCGTCCTTGGTCGCGCTCACCACCAGATTGACGATCAGCTCGGCGCGGTCATTCGTGAGCAACGTCACGGCAATCGGATCAGCTTTCGCGTCGGCGCTGGTCTGTGCCTGTTTCACCGCCGAAATGGTGGTCTCGGCGTACTTGTCCAGGTCGGCCAGCATCTTCCCGGTGAGCACCTGCTTCGCGGTCTCCCGGTAGCCGTCGATGTTACGCACGTCGTAGGCGTAGACGGCGCGCAGCGCGTGGTCGGCGGCCGCCCGGACCTCCTGGGTGGCCTCGTTGTCCACGTACGCCTCGTTCGAGGTGTCCACCCCGGGCCGTTGCGCGGCCAGCCAGGCGAAACCACCCAGCAGGAGCGCGGCGATCAGCATGGCTGCCACGACACCCCAGCGGGGGCGGCCGCCGTGGCGGCGCGGCGGGCGGCCCGGCTTCCGCGCCGGGAGCATGCGCCGACGCGACGATCCGGGCGCGCTCTGCGCGCCCTGTCCGGCGTGGACGGTACTCGAATCCGCGGCTGGCCGCGAAAGGCCCGCCACGCGCGGTTTACGGCCCGTTGCGGGCCGCTCCGTCCGAGGGGAAGAAGGACGCGCGGAGGGTTGCGCGGCCGGCTTGCGCTTGGAGGTGACCCGGTTGACCGGTCGTCGAGACGTCATGGGTTCCTCCTACGATCCCGGCTTGGGCGCCGGGGGCGGCTGGTCCGCCGCCGGTGCGGGCGTCGGCGCGGCGGGGCCGCCGCTGAGCAGCACCGGTTGGCTGAGCGAGGAGATCTGCTCGGCCTTCCAGACGTCGCCGTCCTTGGCGAGGTCGACGGTCCAGGTGTAGCGGTAGTCGGCGGGCGGGGAGCCCTTGCCGTTCTCGGTGACCTGCAGCACGACCAGGGCCGAAGCCTTGTCCTGTTCGCTGTTGAGCGAGGTGAGCGCCGCGCCGAGCACCTTCGAGGTCATCCCGATCCCGCTCTGCTGGGCCAACTGCTCGGCCTGGTCCTTGTTCTTCGTGGCCGAGTCCAGCAGCGCGCCGGTCATCGAGGACCTGGCCAGCGCCAACGAGCCCGGCACGTCGTCCAGGTTCATCGAGGTCATGTTGAGGGCGGCTTGCCGCGCGGCGTCCAGAGCGGTGTCGCGGGCGTCGGCGCGCGGACCGTCGGTCAGCGCCGCCCGCACCCACCCCGCTCCGAACCACGCGGCGCTGATCACCGCGATCACCAGCAGCGCGGCGGAGCCGACCAGGGCCGCCGCGCCCAGCACGGATCCCGTGGCCGTCGCGGTAGCCGACGCGTGCTCGGGCTCGGGCCGCTCGGCCGGATCGGCGGTCACGACCGCGCCCCGCCGTCGGCCGGCAAGGTCGCGCTCGAGGGCCGCGCGCCCGTGATTCGCTCGCTCCAGTCGCTCACGCGAGACACCCTAACGTCATTGCTCCTGGTCACCGCTTCGGCGTGACTCCGAGAAGGGTCGACAACTGCACGGCGACCGGAGTCAGGTTCAACTTCTCCGGATCGGTCTTGGGGTTGGCGTCCCAGGGCTGGACGATGGCCGGATCGGCGTATTCGGCTCGTTCGCCACCCCGGACGGCGGTCGGATTGCCGAAGGGGACCAGACACTTGGCGTCCTTGTTGAACGGGAACTCGTCGCGCGTGTCGTCGAAGTCCGGGTTCTGCGCCTTCATCTGTTCCAGAATCCGATACGTGCCCTCGTAGCCCACGGTACAGGCGGGCGGGTTGTTGGTCTCGAGCACCAGGCCGAAGTGGCTGGTCCCGTCGCCGGGCGCGGTGGAGGACCCGCCGACCGACAGCTGCGGCAGCATCTGCAGCAGCGGCTTGATCGCGTAGAACTTCGGCGAGATCGCCTGCAGCAACAGCCGCAGGTTGGCCAGGTCCTCGGTGAGCGCGCCACCGCTCTCCTCGAGCAGCGCGCCGATCTGCTCACCCGCGTCGGTTCCGGTGCCGATCAGTCTGCGCACGTCGGGGTCGCTGGAGCGCAGCTGGGCGGTGAGCTTGTCCAGGCCGTCGCTGAATTCGCGGATCGCGGCGGACTGCTCGGCCTGGGTGCCGAGGGCGACGCGGCCGTCGCGGACCAGCTGAATGGTTTGTGGCAGCGTCGCGTGGAAGGTCTCGGTGAACTTGTTCAGCGAGTCGATCAGCACTTGCAGATCGTCGCCTCTGCCGTCGAACGCCTTGCCGAGTTCGCGGACCGTCGTGTTGAGCGCGGCGAGATCCACCGAGCTCGCGAAGGTGTCCACGCTGGACACCAGCTCCTCCACCGGCACCGGCAGGGTCGCCGAGGTGATCACCGAGTTGTCGCGCAGGTACGGGGCCGCGTCCGAGTCCGGCTGCAGGTCAACGTACTGCTCACCGATCGCGGACCGGTTGGCGACGACAGCTTTCGCCGAGGCCGGGATCTTCGGCGCGCTCGTGTCGATGACGAGGTTGATCACCACGCCCTCGCCGGTGAGTTCCAGCTCGCCGACCCGGCCGACCGGGACGCCGCGATAGGTCACCTCGGCGCCCTGGTAGATGCCGCCGGTCTGCGCCGCGCGCAGCTTCACCGTGTACTCGTTGAGCCCGAACATGTGGTCGAGCCGGATGTACTTGCCGCCGACGTACACGACGCCGAGCACCGCGATCACCAGGAACGCGAGCAGCTGCCATCGGACCAGACGTGTCACCGAGGACCACTCCCTATGCCGAGTTGCTCGAGGATCGCCCCGGCCGGGCTGGGCGGCACACCCGGCGCGGGCGGCTGCGCCATGAGCGGCGGCAGCGGCAGGATCGACACCGTCGGCCAGCCCGGACGCGGGCCGTTACCGTTGTAGTACGGATTGGTCGGGTCCACCGGCACCGGCGGACCGACCGGCGGGATGTACACCGGATCGGGCTTGCCCACGCCGAGATTGCTGAGCGTGACACCGATCTGCTGGTCCACCGACAGCCACGTGTTCACACTGCCGCCGAAGGTGCTCTCCAGCGACGAGTCCGGGAACGGATAGGTCGGGATCAGCGGGACCGCGGCGACCAGGTCCGGCGCCGCACGGCCCAGTTCCTGCAACGTCGGCCGCAGCGCGGTGAGGTCGCGGATCAGATCGTTCTTCGAGGTGTTCAGCACGTCGAAGCCCGCCTGGCCGAGCCGGTCCAGTTGCGCGAGCAAGCCGACGAGCTGCGGGCGCTGCTGCTCCAGGATCCGGATGCCCTGCGGCAACTCGTCGAGGACCTTGCCGATCTGCTCGGTCTGCCTGCTCACCCGGTTGCTGAGCACGTCGAGTCCGTCGAGGGCGCGAGTGATGTCGTCCACCTGCTCGTTCAGGCCGCCGATCAACGTGTTCGCTTGCTCGATCAGCGAGCGCACCCGGTCTTCCCTGCCGCCGAGGGTCTTGTTCAGTTCGGTCACGATCGGCTGCAACTGGGCGACGCCACCGCCGTTGAGCAGCAGTGACAGCGCACCGAGCACCTGCTCCACCTCGGTGGCGTGGCGGGTGCGCTCGACCGGGATGACCGACCCGTCGCCGAGCCTGCCGGGATCCGGATCGGCGGCGGGCGGGGAGAGCTCGATGAACTTCTCGCCCAGCAGATTCGATTGCCGCACCTCGGCGCGCGCGTTCGCGGGCAGGTCCACCGAGGAGTTCACCAGGGTGCGCACGGTGGCGGTCCACTGATCCTCGCCGAGGCTGATCTTCTCGACCCGGCCGACGGGCACGCCCTCGACCTTGACCGCCGACTGCGGCACCAGGTCGAGCACGTCGTCGAACTGGATGTCGATGTGCATCGGATGCTCGCCCACGTCGGCGCCACCGGGCAGCGGCACGCTGTAGATACCGTCGGCGGCGCACGAGGTGACCAGCGCGGCGGACAGGCCGAACGCGAGCGCCGCGCCGAGAACGCGGGCGGCGGGACGAAGTCGAATGCTCATCGCTCCCCTTCCTGCGACGGAGGAAGCCGGTCCGACGGCGTGCCCGGCACCGTGCCCGGCACCGGGTCACGCTGCTGGTTCTCGCCGCTGAGGATGCCGAACGGCAGGATCAGCGTCGGGGTCTTCACCCCGGCGGTGATCTGGTCGGTGATCTCCTTGCAGTGCTCGAGAATCGGCCGCATCTGCCTGCCGAGCGCCTCGAACCGTGGATCGCCGGGCATCAGTTTGGACAGGTCGAGCATCTTGCACACCACACCGAACGGGTCCTGTAGCTCGGGGAAGTTCGCTCGCATGTCGAGGGTGCCCGACTCGGCGTTGTGCACGTTGATCAGGTTGCTCAACGCCAGCGGCAGGACCGGCAGCAAGGCGGCCACGTCGTCGCGCTGGTCCGACAGCGTCTTGGTGAGTGTGATCAGTCCTTCGGCGTTGCTGGCGATGAGGTCTCGGTTGGCATCAATGAAGCGGGCGACGTCGCCGAGCGCTACCGAGAGCAGATGCAGCGCGGCCCCGAGGTTCTCGCGTTCGCCGGCCAGGAACGTCGACAGGTCGGCCAGCTGGAGGTTGAACTGCCGCACCTGCTGGTCGTTCTGGGCCAGCATGGTGATGAAGGCCTGCAAGTTCTTCACCGTGTCGAAGATGTCACCGCGCGTTTCGGCGAGGTAGCGGGCCGCCCTCGACAACTGGGTCAGGCTGTTGGCCAGCGCCTCGCCGTTGCCCGCGAGGTTCGCCGCACCGGTGCGCACCAGGTCGTTCACCGCGCCCTCGGCGTTGGCGCCCTCCGGACCCAACGCGTCGGAGAGTTCGGTGATGCTCTGGTACAGCTGGTTGACCTCGACGGGCGTCACCGTGCGCTCGCGCGGAATGGTCGCCTCGCGCGGCATCTTCGGGCCGCCGGTGTAGGCCGGGGTGAGCTGGATGTAGCGGTCGGAGACGATGGAGGGCGTGATCTGGGCGGCCCGCGCGCCCGCGGGCACGTCGAACTCGCGGTTCACGCTCATCACGATCTTGACCTGGTCGCCCTGCGGCTCCACCGCATCCACCGAGCCGACCGGCACGCCGAGGATCCGCACGTCCGAGCCCTCGTAGATGCCGACCGAACGATCGAAGTAGGCGGTGATCCTGGTGGTGGTCAGCCGATTGAACAGCCACCACAGCACCACCGCCACCAGCACGGCCAGGACGACCACCAGCGCGATGCCCACCTTGGCGCCACGGCTGGAACCGCGCACCGCGCCGACCGGATCGTTACGCCAGTTCTCCGCCACGTCAGTTACCTCCCAAGGTGCGGATCGGCTGACGGTAGCCGGGGATTTCGGGCAGGGCGGGCGGCAGTACGTTCACGATCACCGCGTCGAACCAGCGGCCGGTGCCGAGCACATTGGCGTAGAGGCTGTAGAACGGGGCCGCGAGTTCCAATGTCTTGGAGATGTTCTGCTGGTTGGCGTTGAGCAGATCATGGAGGCGCGCAGATTCCTCAGCGCGGGGCCGATCTGCTCCTCGTTGTCGTGCACCAGCGCGCTCAGCTCCGCCGAAACGGTCCTGGCGCCCGACAGCAACTGCCGGATGGACTGCTGGCGGATGTTCAACTCGGCGAGCAACCGGCCGCCGGAGGCCAGCAGCCGCTCGAACTCGGCGTTGCGATCGGCGAGGACCTGGGTGGTCTGCCTGGTCGCGGCGAACAGCTTCTTCAGCTCCTGGTCCCGTTTGGCCAGCGTCTCCGACAGGCGGGCGACACCGTCGATGGAGCCGCGAATCTCCGGCGGCGTCGTCTCGAACGCCTCCGACAGCACCTGCATGCTCTTGGCCAGCTGCGCGGTGTCGATCTGATCAATGGTGCGCGCGGCGTCGGTGAACGCGTCCACCACGTCGTACGGGGAGACCGTGCGCGAGAGCGGAATCCGTGAACTCGGATCGGCGGGCTCGGAGCCCCTCGGGTCGAGCGCGAGGTACTTTTGACCGAGCAGCGTCTTGATCTGAATGGAGGCGGTGGTCTGGTTGCCGATCCAGGTGTCCTTGGTGCGGAAGTCGACGAGCACGCGGTCACCGGCGAGCCGGACATTGGACACCGAACCGACCTTGACGCCCGCGACCCGGACTTCGTTGCCCTTCTTCAACCCCGCCGCCTCGGAGAATTCGGCGGTGTACCTGGTGCCCGCGCCGATGATCGGCAATTGGTCCAGGAAGAACGCCGACACCGTCACCAGCAGCACCACGACGAGGCCGAGCACGCCCAGGAACGCCGGGCTGCGTTTGCCGAGCAGAATCCGGTCGTCCATCAGCGAGCCTTCCCATGGCAGCGCGGCGCCGCGTTGGTGTACAGCGGCTGGTTGATCGTCGGCAGGCCCGCGGGCAGGTTGAGCTGCGGCGCCTCGACCGCGCCGGGTCCGACGACGATGTCGATGCCGCACAGATAGAACTGGAACCAGGAGCCGTAACTGGCGGCGCGGCCGAGCTTCTCCATCTTCAGCGGCAGGTTGTACAGCGCTTCGTTCACCTCGTCCTGGCGCTCGTCGAGCGTGCCGGTCAGCTGGCTCAGACCCGCGATCGACCCTTGCAGCGTCGGGCGCACCGGGACGAGCAGGTCCGAGGTCGCCGAGGTCAGGTCGGCCAGCGAGGTGACCGAGCGCCCGATCGTGTCGCGTTCGGCGTCGAGGCCGCTGATCAGCGCCTCGGTGTTCACGATCAACTGGTCGAATTGGTCGTCGCGCTGGTTGACGGCGTCCAGCACGGCGGTCAGGTTGCGGGTCAGCTCACCGATCACCGCGTCCTTGTCCGCGATCTTGTTGGTCAGGTTCGCCGTGGTCGCGACCAGGTCGCGGATCGTGCCCTGCTCGCCCTGGAAGACTTGGATGATCTCGAAGGACAGCTTGTTCACGTCGTCGGCGGTCAGCGTGCGGAACAGGGGCCGGAAGCCGTTGAACAGCGTGGTGAGGTTCAGCGCGGGCCTGGTGCGCTCGAGTGGGATGGTGCCGCCCTTGTTGAGTTTGCGGCCCTGCTCCCCCGTGCCCTGCTCCAACGCGATGTAGCGCTGGCCGACCAGGTTGCGGTACTTGATCGTGGCCGTGGTCGAGGCGGGCAGCCAGTCGCGGTCGAGCAGATCGAACCGGACCTCGGCCAGACGCTTGTCCACGATCGAGACGCCGGTGACCTTGCCCACCCGGACGCCCGCGATGCGGACCTCGTCGCCGGGGTTGAGCGCGGTGACATCGGTGAACCTGGCTTTGAAGCCGGTGCCTCGGCCGCTGTAGTTGGCGATGGACAACCCGAGCATGGTCGTCACAAACAGGGTCACAACGACGAAGATGATCAGCTTGGTCAGCGGCCCACCCAGGCCGCGCAACTGCTCTTTCATCGCACGCTCACCTCGCTTCCGCGGAACGCGGGCGCGCCGGCCCTGGTCACCCAGCCCGGAACCTGGTCAGGGGCGACACCGTTGGCCGCGCCGTAGATCGCGCCCAGCGACTGCTGCTCCATGGGGGAACCGGCGATCGTCGGCATCTTGCTCGCCGGGTAGACGCCGAACTGCGGCGGCTCCAGGTGGCCGATCTCCTGATCACCGGGGTTGCGGCTGGGGACGGCGTAGGAGCCGTCGTTGTTCGGGCCGCCGGTGTACTGACCCGGGTCGACGCCCAGCGGCATTTCGGGGATGCACCACGGTCCCCTGGTGTCCAGCCAGCGCGGTTCGTCCTGGTTGGGCAGGTACTTGCCGCGGGTGTTGGTGAGCTCGATGGTCACCCGGGAGCCGGGGTTGTCGGTGCCCTTGCCGAAGATCCGGTCAATGCGCGGCTTCAACTGCGCGAAATTCGCCAGCGCGCAGGCGTAGTTCGGTGAGTAGTAGCCCAGTTGCTCCAGCGCGGGGCGGGAGTCGGCGGCCACGTCGACGATGTTGTCCCGGTTGGCGATCAAGAACTCGGCGGTGGTGGCCGAGGTCGGCGTCAGCGTCGCGTACAGGACGTCGATATCGGTGCGCCGCTGCACGATCGTGGCGTTGGTCGTTCGCAGGTTGTCCAAGGCCTGGATCAGCTGCGGAGCCGCGTCGGAGTAGGTGGCCGCCACCTCGGCGAAACTGCGCAGGTCCGCTTGCAGATCCGGGAGCACGACGTTGACCTGGCGGAAGATGTCGTCCAGCTTGTCCACGCTCTGCCCGAGCGCAAGTCCTTGGCCGGCCAGCGCCTGGGACAGCGCGCCCAGGGTGGCCGCCAGATCCTGCGGCGGGATGGCCTGCAGCAGCGGTAGCAGGTCGTCGAGGAGTTTGCTCAGCTCGATCGCGTTGCCGCTGACGTCCTGGCGCAGCGTCAAGCCATCGGTCAGGTGCTGCGGGCTGGGATCCGCCGGAATGACCAGGTCCACGTAGCGCTCACCGAACAGCGTCTTGGGCAGCAGGCGCGCGGTCGCGTTGGCCGGGATCTGGCGCGCCTTGGCCGGATCGATAGCCAGGTTCAGGGTCACCTCGCCGCCTTCGGAGCGGCTCGAGCGCACCGTGCCGACGTTGATGCCGCGCACCTTCACGTCCGCGTTGCGGGTCAGCGCGTTGCCCACGCTGTCGGTGATCAGATCGACGTTCACCGTCCGCACGAACTGCTTGTTGTAGATGGCGACGGTTGTCCACAGGAACAGCGCGACCACGACGAAGAACGCGATGCCGAGCACTCGAATGCGCAGTTTCTCCGTCGAGCGCCAGGCTCGGGTGCGGCTCATCCGGCCACCCGCACCGTGGTGGTGGTGCCCCAGATCGCGAGGCTGAGGAAGAAGTCCAGCACGTTCACCAGGACGATCGCGGCGCGGACCGCGCGGCCGACCGCGACGCCGACGCCTGCGGGCCCGCCGGTGGCGTGGAACCCGTAGTAGCAGTGCACCATGATGATCACGAACGCGAAGACCAGCACCTTGAGGAACGAATAGAGCACGTCCTCCGGTGGCAGGAACAAACTGAAGTAGTGGTCGTAGGACCCGCTGGATTGGCCGTTGAACCAGATGCTGATCGTCCGCGACGCCAGGAACGTGCCCAGCAGGCCGACGATGTAGAGCGGGATCACCGCGAGGAATCCGGCGATCACCCGGCTGGTCACCAGGAACGGCACGCCGGGCACCGCCATCACCTCGAGCGCGTCGATCTCCTCGGAGATCCGCATCGCGCCCAGTTGTGCGGTGAAACCACAACCGACGGTTGCCGAGAGGGCGAGCGCGGCGACCAGCGGCGCGATCTCGCGGGTGTTGATGTAGGCGGTGAGGAAGCCGGTGAGCACCGAACTGCCGAGCGCGTCGAGAGCCTTGAAGCCCTGCAGACCGACGACGACGCCGACCGAGCCGGACATGAACACGATGACGCCGATGGTGCCGCCGATCACCGCGAGCGCGCCGGAGCCGAAGGTGACCTCGGCGAGCAGCCGCATGACCTCCTTGCGGTAATGCACGGCGGTCCGCGGGATCCAGGCGATGGTCCGGGTGTAGAACGACATCTGGTCGCCCGCGCGATCAATGACGTTCAGCGGCATACGAGCGAGTTCACCCACCCGGCGCATGGACTTGGCGACCGGGGTCCGATATGACGTGGCCATCGATCAGGCGCCCTTGGCCGGGACGACCTGTAGGTACACCAGGGTCAGGATGAGGTTCACGAAGAACAGCACCATGAATGTGATCACCACGGATTGGTTCACCGCGTCACCGACTCCTTTCGGACCCCCCTTGGGATGCAGACCCTTGTACGCGGCGATCACCCCGGCGATCAGCCCGAACACCGCCGCCTTGATCTCACCGATCCACAGGTCGGGCAACTGGGCCAGAGCGGAGAACGACGCCAGGTAGGCGCCCGGCGTGCCACCCTGCAACAGCACGTTGAAGAAGTACCCGCCCGCGATACCGACCACCGAGACCAGGCCGTTGAGCAGTAGCGCGACCAGCATCATGCCGATCACGCGCGGCACCACCAGCTTTCGCACCGGATCGACGCCGAGCACTTCCAGCGCGTCGATCTCCTCGCGGATGGTGCGCGAGCCGAGATCGGCGGCCACCGCCGATCCGGCCGCGCCCGCGATGATCAGGGCGGTGACGACGGGGGCCGCCTGCTGGACGGTTGCCAGCACGCTGGTCGCACCGGTGAAGGATTCGGCTCCGAGCTGCTTGATCAGCGAGCCGGTCTGTAGTGCGACGACCGCGCCGAACGGAATCGCGACCAGCGCGCTGGGCAGGATCGAGACACTCGCGATGAACCACGACTGCTCGATGAACTCCCGCCACTCGAAAGGGCGGCGGAAGGTCTTGCGCAAAACATCGGTGAACAGCGCGAATATGTTGCCTGCCTGGGCAAACCCCGACTCCAGTGGAGTTCGCAATCGCGCCAGGGTCGAATTCACGATCGCAGATGTTACCCGTTAGTTGTGTTGTGTCGCACGGTGGTGTCGTACGCGCCGCCCGAATAATTGGCCAGATCGCCGCTGTTGTACGCCATCACCTGCGTGTCGTCGTTGTCGGCAAGTGATTCGCGGATCGCGACCTGGGCGGCGTGCGGCAGGGTGTGCATGATCTCGCGCACGCGTTCCTTGCGGCGCAGCACCGCCTGGCGCACCGGCATGCCAGGGGTCGCCCGCATCTGCGGGATGATCCCCTCCACCTCTTCGGCGCCGCCGTGGTGGTGCCCGGCGTCCACGAGCGCCTGCTCGCGCGCCATCTGCGCCTCGTCCTTTTCCTCCGACATACCGATCGGGCCGATCATGCGGCCGTTGAGGAACTGCTTGACCACCGGCTCCTCGGAGGTCAGCAGCACCTCACGCGGACCGAACATGACCAGCTGACGGCGGAACAGCATGCCGATGTTGTCCGGCACCGTGCGCGCGAGGTTGATGTTGTGCGTGACGATCAGGATGGTGGCGTCGATCTGGGCGTTGATGTCGATCAACAACTGCGACAGGTACGAGGTGCGCACCGGGTCCAGGCCCGAGTCGGGCTCGTCGACGAGGATGATCTGCGGATCGAGCACCAAGGCGCGGGCCAGCCCGGCGCGCTTGCGCATACCACCGGAGATCTCGCCCGGCAGCTTCCCTTCGGCTCCGAGCAGACCGGTGAGCTCCAGCTTCTCCATGACGATCTTCTTGATCTCGGATTCGCTCTTCTTGGTGTGCTCACGCAACGGGAAGGCCACGTTGTCGAACAGATTCATCGACCCGAACAGCGCGCCATCCTGGAACAGGACGCCGAACAGCTTGCGAATCTCGTACAGCTCCTTGTTGGAGCAGGTGGTGATATCCGTGCCGTCGATGTAGATCGAGCCGCGCTCCGGGCGCAGCAGACCGATCAGCGACTTCAAGAACACCGACTTACCGGTGCCCGACGGGCCCAGCAGCGCGCTGACCTCGCCCGAAGGCAACGTCAGAGACACATCCTGCCAAATTCGCTGCGAACCGAAAGACTTGGTTACACTCTCGGTCCTGACCTCGACGCCCACGCCAACCTCCACAATTCTCAGCGAGCTGCCCACCGGCGAACCGCGCGCTCGGTCACCGCGGTGCGTCACGTCACAGTGGGTTCGGTCACTGTAACCCATGAGAGAGACGGGGCACACCCCGAGCTGACCGCAGAGTAACTCCGCAATCCTTTTGGTATTTGCGATAGCGGCGAGATTGCCGCAAAAAAACGAACGGGCGGCCCCACAAAAGGGACCGCCCGTTCGGCGTGTTCGGGTCCGGAATTACTTGACCGCGACCTTGGCGCCGGCCTCTTCCAGCTTCGCCTTGGCGGCCTCGGCGGCCTCCTTGGCGACCTTCTCCAGGATCGGCTTCGGAGCGCTCTCGACGAGGTCCTTGGCCTCCTTCAGGCCCAGGCCGGAGACGATCTCACGGACCACCTTGATGACCTGGATCTTCTTGTCGCCCGCACCCTCGAGGATGACGTCGAACTCGTCCTGCTCCTCGGCGGCCTCGGCCGGAGCGGCGGCACCGCCGACGGCGGCGACGGCGACCGGAGCAGCCGCGGTGACCTCGAACTTCTCCTCGAACTTCTTCACGAAGTCCGACAGCTCGAGCAGGGTCATGTTGCCGAAGGTCTCGAGCAGTTCGTCAACGTTGGCCATTGTTGTTTTCCTTTCGGTAGTTGCTGTCTACGCGGGCGTGTCGTGCCGCACGGGTATTACTCGGCGGCCGATCCGCCTTCTTCGGCCTGCTTCTTCTCCTGCAGCGCGGCGGCCAGGCGGGCCACCTGCGAGGCGGGAGCGTTGAACAGACCGGCGGCCTTGGTGAGGTTGCCCTTCAGCGCACCGGCCAGCTTGGCCAGCAGCACCTCACGGGTCTCCAGGTCGGCGATCCGCTCGACCTCGGACACGGACAGCGGAGCGCCGTCCATGTAGCCGCCCTTGATGATGAGCGCCTTGTTGTCCTTCGCGAAGGTCTTCAGGGCCTTGGCCGCGTTGACCGGCTCACCCGTGATGAAGGTGATCGCGGTCGGTCCGACGAACAGGTCGTCGAGGCCTTCCACGCCCGCCTCGGCGGCGGCCCGCTTGACCAGGGTGTTCTTGGCGACGGAGTACGTGGCGTCGGCGCCGAGCGCGCGCCGCAGCTCGGTGAGCTTGCCGACCGACAGGCCACGGTATTCCGTGACGACGGTGGCCGTCGAGCTCTTGAACTGCTCCGCGATCTCCTCGACCGCGGTGACCTTCTCGGGTTTTGCCATACTTCGCCTCCTCTCTGATTGGTCGGTTCGTATACGCGAACTACCGATCAGGGGCCGGCGACAAAACAAACGCCCCGAACGCAGAGCGTTCCGGGGCGCAATAGAAAACCGACCCGGAACACACCCGGATCAATTCCCAGCCTCGGCTCTCCCTGCGTGGGCCGCCGGCACTGTCGCCGGACCTTCGACCGAACCCATGCGGGATCGGCGACCAACGGTCTTCGGTAGAACGGATTGGGTAGCGATCGAACTCGTCGATAACTGACGTCCAATGTACCCGGCAGGGTTCTCGTCTGCCAAAACGAGGCGCGGGACATTGCTGAACCGGCACCGTCGGGCAGTCGAATTGTTGTGTAGCGAGCGATATTTCGCATATTCCGCGCACCCGCCCAGCGGAGAGGAGCCGACGGTGATGTTTCTCACGACAACTCCCGCGCCGCCGGGCGGATCGGTCCGCGAACGCGCGACGGCGGGAACGCATGACGCGTTCCCGCCGTCGCGGTCGGCTCAGCCGCTGCTTACGCGTCCTCGTCGAGGAGGTTGCGGGTGCGGTTCGGGTCCACCGGGATGCCCGGTCCGGTGTTCGTCGAGACCGTCACCTTCTTGACGTAGCGGCCCTTGGCGGTCGACGGCTTGGCCCGCAGGATCTCGTCCAGCGCGGCGCCGTAGTTCTCCACCAGCTTGGCGTCGTCGAACGACGCCTTTCCGATGACGAAGTGCAGGTTGGCCTGCTTGTCGACGCGGAAGTTGATCTTGCCGCCCTTGATGTCGTTGACGGCCTTGGTCACGTCGGTGGTGACCGTGCCCGTCTTCGGGTTCGGCATCAGGCCGCGCGGGCCGAGGACACGCGCGATCCGGCCGACCTTGGCCATCTGGTCCGGGGTGGCGATCGCGGCGTCGAAGTCCAGCCAGCCGCCCTGGATCCGCTCGATCAGGTCCTCGGCGCCGACCGCGTCGGCACCGGCGGCCTCGGCCTCGGCGGCCTTCTCGCCCGCGGCGAAGACGATGACGCGGGCGGTCTTACCGGTGCCGTGCGGCAGGTTGACCGTGCCGCGGACCATCTGGTCCGCCTTGCGGGGATCCACACCGAGACGCACGGCGACCTCGACGGTCGCGTCGGTCTTGGTGGTGGCGGTCTCCTTCGCCAGGCGCGCGGCGGCCAGCGGGGAGTAGAGCTTGGTGCGATCGACCTTCTCGGCCGCGGCGAGGTACGCCTTGCTTCGTTTTGCCATGATTCTCTGTCCTGTTCGATGTGCGGCATTCGCGGAGCTGTTCGTGGTCACGCAGGCTTTCGCCTCCGAGCCGTCGCTCGCGCCGCTGTGTCAGTGGTTCAGACGTGGTTATCGGGCCTGGCCGGCCCTCCCACCAGGGAGCGATTCCGCTCAGCCTTCGATGGTGATGCCCATCGAACGCGCGGTACCGGCGATGATCTTGGCCGCCTGCTCGAGGTCGTTGGCGTTCAGATCTTCCTGCTTGGTCTTGGCGATCTCGCGCACCTGGTCCATGGTCACCTTGGCGACCTTGTTGCGGTGCGGCTCCGCCGAGCCCTTCTGCACACCGGCCGCCTTGAGCAGCAGCTTGGCGGCGGGCGGGGTCTTCAGCTTGAAGTCGAACGACCGGTCCTCGTACACCGAGATCTCGACCGGGATGACGTTGCCACGCTGCGACTCGGTCGCGGCGTTGTACGCCTTGCAGAACTCCATGATGTTGACGCCGTGCTGACCGAGCGCGGGGCCGACCGGAGGGGCCGGGTTCGCCTGGCCGGCCTGGATCTGAAGCTTGATGATCCCGGCGAGCTTCTTCTTCTTGGGGGGCATCTTTCTTTCCTAGGTGTTTGGTGTCCTTGCTCTTTGCAAGTCTGATGTCGCGAACCTCGGCCGGGTGGGTGCACCCGGCCGGTGGCAGAGCTGGTCTAGATCTTCGCGACCTGGGTGAACGCCAGCTCGACCGGGGTCTCGCGGCCGAAGATCGACACGAGCACCTTGAGTTTCTGCTGCTCGGCGTTGACCTCGGAGATGCTGGCCGGCAACGTCGCGAACGGGCCGTCCATGACCGTCACCGACTCGCCGACCTCGAAGTCGACCTCGATGACCGGCTTCGGCGCGACCTCGCCGCCCGTGGTCTCGGTGGCCGCCGCGGCCGCCGCGGCGGGCTTCTTCTGCTGCTGCGCGGCCGGGACGAGGAACTTCACCACGTCATGATGGACAGCGGCGACGGGCGCGAGGTGGCGCCGACGAAACCGGTGACACCGGGGGTGTTGCGCACCGCGCCCCACGATTCGTCGTTGAGCTCCATGCGGACCAGGATGTAGCCGGGGAGCACCTTGCGGTTGACGTGCTTGCGCTGCCCGTTCTTGATCTCGGTGACCTCTTCGGTGGGCACCTCCACCTGGAAGATGTAGTCCTCCAGATCCAGGTTCTGCACGCGGGTCTCGAGGTTGGCCTTCACCTTGTTCTCGTAGCCGGCGTAGGAGTGGATGACGTACCACTCACCGGGGGCGCGCCGCAGCGCTGCCTTCATCTCGGCGACGGGATCGGCGGGCTCGGCGGGCTCGGCATCGACGGCGGCGGCAGGGGCGGACTCAGCGGGCTCAGCGGGCTCAGATTCCTCGACCGCGGGCTCGTCGGTCGCGAACTCCTCGACGGAGTCGGTGGGCTCGGCCACCGCGTCGTCGGCCGGGAACTTGTCGTGTGTGTCGTTCTCCGGGGTGCTCACTGGGGCACTCGCTTCCTGTGTCGTCACGTACATCCTCTGCGTGCCGGGCCGGGCGCGCGGCGAAACCACTGCCACCCGTGTCCGCCCGGGATCGGCTACCGGCGTCGGCGTCGTTCAGCTAGCCGAACAGCCAGTTGACACCCTTGATGAACGCCAGATCCAACCCGCTGATGAACGCGACCATGAAGATCACGAACACCAGAACAACGCTCGTATAGGTGACCATCTGCTTCCGGTTGGGCCAGATCACCTTGCGCAGTTCCGCGATGACCTCACGCAGGAACTTGATCAAACGCTTGAACGGATTACCCGACTTCTTGCGTTCGGCCCGATCGGTCGCCTTGGCTGCCTTACGCGACGGACGGTCGAGCGTGGCGACAGCGCCCGTGTCGACCTGGGAGGAAGCACTACGAGTCCGCCGGGCGGACCGCTTTCCGCTCGGCCGGGTCGCTGCGGCGGTGCCATCGCCGTCGTCGGCGGCATGTGCGCCGCGGCGAGTGTCCCGCTCGTCGCTCACGCCTTCTCCTCGCTGCGCTCGGTGCCGCCGTGCGCGATGCGCGACGCGCGAATGGCTCGCTCGCTTCGCTCGCTCACGTCGGTCCTCTCTCGTCGCTGGCATCCAGGGCAGGGGCGACAGGACTTGAACCTGCAACCTGCGGTTTTGGAGACCGCTGCTCTGCCAGTTGAGCTACGCCCCTTTGGCCGGACGATGTGGGCCGTCCAACCACTGTTCGATATTCAGTTGTGCTCTGGTGTCACACAACACGCGCGCTACTCCGGCAGTTGCCGGCCCCGTCGGCGATCCTCGCGGACCACCTGGAACCAGCCCCTCAGAGCAGCGCGCAGCGGCTGGCGACCCCAGAAACCTGAGTGTACGTTACCGTGCGCGCCGATAGCCAATCCGGGTCGATCTCCCAGGTCAGGCCAGCTGCACCGTCGCGGTGGCGCGACCGAAGATCTTCTTGCCCGCCGACTTCGCCACGATGGCCACGACCGCGGTCCTGGTCTGCGGATCGACCGATTTCACCTTACCGGTGTACTCGATCTCGGCGGCCTCGTCGGTGCCCACGTAGACGGGGCTGGTGAAGCGAACGTTGTATTCCTTCACCGCGCCGGGATCGCCGAGCCAGGAGGTGATGAAACCGCCGCCGAGTCCCATGGTGAGCATGCCGTGCGCGACGACGTCGTCCAAGCCGACCAGCTTCACGACCTCGTCGCTCCAGTGGATCGGGTTGGCGTCGCCGGAGACGCCCGCGTAGTTCACCAGATCGCCGCGGGTGAGCCGGACGGTGCGCGGCGTCACCTCGTCGCCGACCGCCACGTCCTCGAAACGGATGGCGTGCTTGGTGCGCACGGCCTCCGGGAGCTGCGCGACCGGTGCGGGCGCTTGCGTCACGGCGGGCGTGCTGCGCGGGTGGTGCCCCGGCGCTTCCTCGCCGATGCCGTGCATGAGCACATTGCGCACCGCGGCGTTCAGATTCGGGTCGATGTCGGCGCCGCTGCGGCCGACGAGGGTGGTGTACGTGGTGAGGACCAGTTCGTCGTTCTGCGCGGTGACGATGTTCTTGGTCACCATGATGTCGCCGCCGAAGGCCTGGCGGAACGAATGCAGGTAGACGTCGCAGGTGAGCTGGTCGCCGACCTTGATCGGGCGGTGGAACTCCAGGATCTGGTCGGTCTGCATGATCTGGCTGAGGTCGTAACCGGTGACGACCTCCTCGAACAGCTTGCGCTGGGCCAGGATGCCGACCAGGGAGATGAAGGTGACCGGCGCGAGCAGGTTGTCGTACCCGTACTCCTGCGCCACGTCCTCGTCCCAGTGCACCGGGTGGTAGTCCTGCACGGCGCGGGCGTATTCACGCACCTTCTCGCGGCCGACCTCGTAGTAGTCGTCGACGCGGTAGTGGTGACCGACCATCGCCGCGGCGTTCGCCGCGGGGTCGAGCGCCTCGCCCGTCTGGACCGCTTCGTCTGTACCGGTGTTGATTGTCACGGGAGGACTGTACCTATCTGACCCCGTCACCCGGAGTCTGCGGAGCGCTCACCACCGCACCCGCACCGTGAAAATGTGTCAGGGCCGGACAACTGTCCGGCCCTCGCGGTGCCACGGCCCGAGATACCGGGATGCGACTCCCGGCGCTTACTCCACGGTAGTTGACGCGTGGAGGACTAGCGGGATTCGCGATGCGCCCGGTGCGTGCCGCAGTTCGGGCAGAACTTCTTCAACTCCAGACGATCCGGGTCGTTGCGCCGGTTCTTCTTGGTGATGTAGTTGCGGTGCTTGCACTGCTCGCAGGCCAAGGTGATCTTTGGCCGGACATCGGTGGACTTCGCGGCCACGATATGCCTTCTTTCCGGTACCTGATGGGCTTGTATCGGTTGTGGTAGCGATGGCCGGACTTGAACCGGCGACACAACGATTATGAGTCGTTTGCTCTACCGACTGAGCTACACCGCCACGGCGTCGCATTGCCATGGTGCCGAGCCCGCACTACGGGAGCGATGCCGAGTCGGTCACCACCGGCAATCCGGCGAGCCCCCTAACGGAATCGAACCGTTGACCTTTTCCTTACCATGGAAACGCTCTGCCGACTGAGCTAAGGGGGCATGACTACTTCCGCACCGAGCCTCGAACGCTCGACCTCAGCGCGGTGAAGTCTTGAAAGAGGTTACACACTCTCCACTCCCACCACCAAACCGCGTGGTCAGAGAGGTGTTTTACCGCGTCTGACGACGGATCGAATCCGCCACACGTTGCGCATCCGGAGTGACACCGGGCAACGCCGACGCAGTGTGCGGCTCTTGCGGCGTGTCAGGCGTGGCTGGCATGGCTGGCATGGCTGGCGTGGCTGGCGCCATTGTCAGCTTCCCGACACGAACTGCACGCCCTCACCCCACGCAACCACGGCAAGGGGGGCCGGGGGGCGAAGCCCCGCCGGGGGGCGTGGGGTTGCACCCCCACAAGACATGACGAAGCGAGCCCTGTACGCGCTTTCTGCGTACAGGGCTCGCCTGGTGAGCGGAGTGGCAGGTGTAGGATTCGAACCTACGTAGGCTTTCACCGACAGATTTACAGTCTGCTCCCATTGGCCGCTCGGGCAACCTGCCGTTCGCGCATTGTTTCGCGCGCTGAGCAGAATACATCGAACCCGCACCCTGAATGCAAACCGGCTGGCTATCGGCCCTGCGACGCGACTACCCTCGGGTCTCCGGGTAGAACTGACGGTGGCTGGAAGCGTCCGGTTGAGTTCACCCGTCGGACCGTCAGAACAGGAGCGCCAGCGTGGCTGATTCGTCTTTCGATGTTGTGAGCAAGGTCGACCGGCAGGAGGTTGACAACGCCCTGCATCAGGCGGAGAAGGAGCTCAACACCCGCTACGACTTCCGCGGCACCGGCGCGTCGATCGAATGGTCCGGCGAGGACAAGATCGTGCTCACCGCCGAGGCGGAGGAGCGCGTCAAGGCCGCGCTGGAGGTGTTCAAGGAGAAGCTGATCCGCCGCGACATCTCGCTCAAAGCTTTCGACGCCGGCGAGCCGGTCTCTTCCGGCAAGGTGTACAAGATCACAGGTTCGCTGGTGCAGGGCATCGACTCCGAGCACGCGAAGAAGATCTCCAAGAAGATCAGGGACGAGGGCCCCAAGGGTGTGAAGGCGCAGATCCAGGGCGACGAACTGCGGGTGAGCAGCAAGAAGCGCGACGATCTGCAGGCCGTGATCGCGCTGCTGAAGGGCGAGGATTTCGGGATCGCACTCCAGTTCGTCAACTACCGCTGACCGGGCCGGAGCGCGGCCGGGTCGGTCGCGTTCGAGAGCCGGCTCGCCTCGGCGGACCGAGGCGAGCGAACTCAGTACCGGCGCGGACCGCCCGCCATCTCCTCGAGCCGGGCGATGCGTTCGTTCATCGACGGGTGCGTGGAGAACCAGCGAGCGACCTTCTCACCCGGACGGAACGGGTTGGCGATCATCAGGTGCGACTGCGCCGCCAACCGTGGCTCGGGCGGGAGCGGGGCGGTGTGGACGCCGCGCTCTATCTTGCGCAGCGCCGATGCCAGGGCCAGCGGGTTGCCGGTGAGCTCGGCGCCGGACCGGTCGGCCTGGAATTCGCGCGAGCGCGAGACGGCCAGCTTGATCAGGGTGGCCGCGATCGGGCCGAGCAGCGATACCAGCAGTACGGCCAGGACGTTCGGGCCCTCGCCGTTGCGATTGCCGCCGAACATGGAGACATAGAAGGCCAGGTTCGCCAAGCCCGAGATGACGGCCGCGAGCGCGCCCGCGATCGAGGAGATCAGGATGTTGCGGTTGTAGACGTGCGAGAGTTCGTGCCCGAGCACGGCCCGCAATTCCCGCTCGTCGAGCAGCTGCAGGATGCCGCTGGTGCAACAGACCGCGGCATGGCGGGGGTTGCGTCCGGTGGCGAAGGCGTTGGGCGCGTTCGTCGGACTGATGTACAGCCGGGGCATCGGCTGGCGGGCCGCGGTGGCCAGCTCACGCACGATCCGGTACATGACCGGGGCCTCCAGCTCGCTGACCGGCTGCGCGTGCATCGCCTTCAACGCGATCTTGTCGCTGTTGAAGTACGCGTAGGCGTTCATGCCCACCGCGAGCACGATCGCGACGACCAGGATCGTCGGATTGCGGAACAACGCACCGATGAACACGATGAGGGCCGATAGGCCCACCATCAACCCGAAGGTCTTCAGCCCGTTCGCAAACCCGTGTCCGTGCATGTGTCTCCCTTGGCAGCTCCCCCGTTCATCGAGTCGCCTGACAGCAGGTCAACGATAGAAGCCGTAGGCAAAGTTCCGGTGAATCCCGCGCCGCGCCGGAACCTACCCACGAAATCCGTCCACACCCCGCGCCGAGCATTCGAAATAGGACGATCGCCACCGCACCGCACCGCACCGCACCGCACCGCACCGCACCGCACCGCACCGCACCGCACCGCACCGCACCGCACCGCACCGCACCGCACCGCACCGCACCGCACCGCACCGCACCGCACCGCACCGCACCGCACCGCACCGCACCGAGCGTCCATACACCCCCGTGGGCACCGAGCGTCCATACACCCACGTGGGCACCGATACCGCATGCCGCGAGCACCGGGGACCAACGCCACGTGTCGAAACCGGCCCCAGGCAACTCGACCGTCGCCGTCCCCAGTGCCAAGCCGCATAGTGCGCGCACACCAAGCCGCAACAATCCCGCCCTACCAGCCCCGCACAGCGCGAGTCTTACGAGCGCGTTCGCGGCCCGGCTTGCGCCCGAGTGACCGTTGCGTCCGCGACGCAGTCGCCAGCAACGGTCGCTCGGGCGCAAGCCACCGAGGGGCCGCGAACCCGCCGCGCCCGCGCGGCCGACAACACCGCGCCGCGAACCCGCCGCGCCCGCGCGGCCGACAACACCGCGCCGCGAACCCGCCGCGCCCGCGCGGCCAAAAATCAGCCCACGCGCTCGATGGTGTACCGGACCAACCGCTCCAGTGCGTTGTTCGCGGGGCCGTCCGGCAACGCGGACAGCTCGGCATAGGCCAGGTCGGCGTAACCCTGGAGTTTCTCCTTGGCCAGCGCCATGCCGGGCGAGCCGGCCAGCAGATCGAGCGCCTCCTCGACCTCTTCGTCGGTTTCCAGCGGGCGGGCCAGCAGTTTGCGCAAGCGTTCGCCTTCGGCGCCGTCTTCGCGCAGCGCGTACAGCACCGGCAGGGTGTGCACGCCTTCGCGCAGGTCGGTGCCGGGGGTCTTGCCGGATTGTTCGGAGGCGGAGGAGATGTCGATGATGTCGTCGGAGATCTGGAAGGCGGTGCCGACCGCGTCGCCGAGGCGCGCGAGCCGCTCGACGTGCTCGGGGCCCGCGCCCGAGAAGGTGCCGCCGAACCGGCCCGCGGCGGCGATGAGCGAACCGGTCTTCTCCCACACCACCCGCAGGTAGTGCTCCACCGGGTCCTGTGATCCGCGCGCGCCCATGGTCTCGCGCATCTGACCGGTGACGAGTTCGGCGAAGGTTTCGGCGATGATGCGCACCGCGTCGGGACCGAGGGTGGAGGTGAGCCGCGAGGCGTGGGCGAACAGATAGTGCCCGCCAGGATCGCGATGTTGTTGCCCCACCGCGAGTTGACGCTGGGAGCGCCTCGGCGCATCGGGGCCTCGTCCATCACGTCGTCGTGGTAGAGCGTGGCCAGGTGCACGAGTTCGACGACGGTGCCCGCGGTGATCAAGGCGGGATCGGTGGGACGCGGGCCGAGCTGGCCGGTGAGGATGGTGAAGAGGGGGCGGAAGCGTTTACCGCCGGCCTTGGCCAGGTGCAGCGCGGCTTCCTGGAGGAATTCCGCACCGTCGGAAAGCTCGTCGACCAGGAGTTTCTCGACCTCGGCCAGGCCGTCGCGCACCGTGTCGGCTAGCCCGGGGTCACCGAGGTCGACCCCGGCCACGACGGTGCTCACGTCGCTCCCGGCTCCGCTGTGCCCGCCGCGCGCCGTGTCCATGATTCGCTCGCTGCGTTCGCTCATGGCCGATGTGCTCATTTCTTCTCCCAGCGATGCGTTCGACCCCACGGTAGAGAACCTAGCGTGTCCCCGTCGGATGGCCCATGAACACCGTCACTCTGTGGTGGATCGGCCACTGCCGCACCGCGCCGCTCGTGATGGTCCACGACGCGAGCGCGACCGCCGTCGACATGGCGGAGACCGTCCTGCGAGTATGGAGCGCATGGGTGCACCGGAAGCGAGTCCCGCCAGCGACGAGGACGCGTTGCCGAGCCGGGCCGAGGTGCTGGTGGTCGGCGCGGGCCCGGCCGGATCGGCGTCGGCGGCTTGGGCGGCGCGGGCGGGACGGGACGTGGTGCTCGTCGATTCCGCCGTTTTTCCCAGGGACAAGACCTGCGGTGACGGTCTGACCCCGCGTGCGACCGCCGAGTTGGAGCAGCTCGGTCTCGGTGAGTGGGTGCGCGCGCACACCGTCAACCACGGCCTCCGGATGACCGGTTTCGGCCGTGAGGCGCTGCTGAGCTGGCCGGGCGGTTCCTTCCCCACCTACGGAAGCGCGGTGCCACGCACCGAGCTCGACGACAAGCTGCGCGAGACGGCGGTGAAGTCCGGCGCGCGGATGGTGGACGGCACGAAAGTGGTCGACGTCACCCGCGACGGCGACCGGGTCACCGGCGTGACGGTGCGAACGGCCGACGGCACGCGGACGATCGCTTGCCGGACACTGGTGGTCGCCGACGGCGTGCGTTCACCGGTCGGGCGGCTGCTCGGCCGCACCTGGCATCGGCAGTACGCGTACGGCACCGCCGCGCGGGCCTACATCCGGTCCGGCCGCAGCGACGACCAGTGGATCACCTCGCATCTGGAACTGCGCGACGCCTCCGGCGAGCTGGTTCCCGGCTACGGCTGGGTGTTCCCGCTCGGCAACGGTGAGGTGAACATCGGCGTCGGGTCGCTGGCCACGGAGCGGCGGCCTTCGCACATCGCGTTGAAGCCGCTGCTGGCGCACTACACCGCGCAGCGCAGGGAGGAATGGCGATTCGAGGGCTCGCTGCGCGCGGTGGCCTCGGCCCTGCTGCCGATGGGCGGGGCGGTCTCGAACGTGGCCGGTCGCAATTGGGTACTGATCGGTGACGCCGCGGGTTGTGTGAACCCGCTCAACGGAGAGGGCATTGATTACGGCTTGGAGGGCGGTCACATGCTGGCCGGCCTGCTGGACGAGTCCGACTTCACCACGATCTGGCCGCAGACGCTGCGCGCCCGCTACGGGCGCACGTTCTCGGTCGCCCGGCGGATCGCGGGCCTGGCGACCCACCCGCGCATGGTGCCGCTGGGCGGTCCGCCGGTGATGCGCTCGAAGTATCTGCGGCGCACGGCCGTTCGGGTGATGGGCAACCTGGTGACGGACGAGGACGTCGACCTGACCGCGCGGGCCTGGCGGATGGCGGGCCGGATGTCGCTGCGCTTCGACGAGCGTCCACCGTTCGGATAGGGGCCGGTGGTGGCGGCGATGGGCGAACGACGAGACCGCGGATTGCCCCCGCTGGCTCTGCTTCCGCATCTGCGCCGAGCCAGGGACCTGGCGGACCGGCACTACGCCGACCCGCTGAACCTGGATGAACTCGCGGCGGCCGCCGGGGTGTCGAAATACCACTTCCTGCGCGCGTTCGCCGCGGTCTACGGCCGCACCCCCGCCGCGTACCTGGCCGAGCGGCGCATCGAACGGGCGCAGGATCTGCTGCGGGCGACCAATCTCACGGTCACCGAGGTGTGCATGCTGGTCGGTTACAGCAGCCTCGGCTCGTTCAGCAGCAAGTTCCGGCAATTGGTCGGGGTGACCCCTTCGGCGTATCAATCGAAGTTCGCCGACGGCGCTCCGCGAATCCCCGGTTGTTTCGTCTTCATGCACGGCCTGTCGGACCGCAAACCACGCTGAGCGAACGGCGCAATTTCGGAGAAGCCCGCGACGCGGCGCCCGCCATAGCCTTGGCCGCATGACAACGATCACGAACGTTTCCCTGGTCACGGTGTACGTCACGGACCAGGACGCGGCCAAGCGGTGGTACGTCGACAAGCTCGGTTTCGTCGAGGCCAGCGATGTCACGATGGGTGACAACGGTTTCCGTTGGGTCACCGTCGCGCATCCCGCGCACCCGGAGCTGGAGATCACGCTGATGCTCCCCGGCCCGCCGCTGGACGAGAACTACGCCGACGCCGTTCGGCGCGCGCTGGCCAACGGCACGCACGGCGCGCTGGGCCTGCGGACGGACAACTGCCAGAAGACCTTCGAAGAACTCACCGCGAAGGGGGTGGAGTTCGTGCAGCCACCCGCCGAACGGCCCTACGGGACCGAGGCGATCATCCGGGACAATTCCGGGAACTGGCTGGTGCTGACGGAACCTAAGGAGTACACGCCGCAGGACTTCGCCTAGGACGCGTTGCCCCGGCGCGCGCCGGGGCAACGCGCGTGCTCAGACGGTTGGCTTCGCGGCCAGCCATTCTTCGATGAACTTGCGCTCGCTGTTGAGCACCCGGTGGTGCAACTGTTCGGCGAGCGGCTCGATAGCGCCGCCGACCAAGGGCACCTTCACCTGCACGGTGCCGACGACCTCGATCTCCGAACCTTCCGCGGTGGAACGGAGCTCGTAGGTTCCGGACATCGCGGTATTGATGCCCCCTGTAGTGGCCTCGAAGGCGCCTTTGGCGACCTCCCCGACCAGCGGTTGCCAGTTGTCGGTGCGGGCGAAGGTGAGTTCGCTCTTGAGCACCTTGCGGACCAGCGTGGGTATCTTGTCCTCCGCCGCTTTCTCGGTCATGTGTATGCGGATGGTGCCCGCGCCGTCCGGATGGGATACCTCCAGCGTCGCGGTCGGGGCGTCGGCGAAGCGGGCCCGCCAGACGTCGTCGGTGGTGAGTGCCCGGTGGAGATCTTCGACCGGGACGGTGTAAGGCACGGTGAAGCTGAATTTTCGGGACATGGCCGTCACCGTAGCCGAGCCGCTCGGTAGCCTGTGGCGGTGTCGGAAACCAGCCAGTCCAATGGGCGGCCGATCCGCCTGCGGCGGGCCGGGATCGGGGTGCTGATCGCCGCGACGGCGGTGAGCGTGCTCGTCGGGCTGCTGGTGCTGGCCGCCTGGCGCAACGACTACCTGATCAGCTCAGACAAGGGCAGCACCACGGCCGAGGTGCTCTCGGCGGGGCGGCTGCGCTCGGCGGTCATGTACGTCACACCGGACGGCGAGACGCATAATCCGAAAGTCGGCGTCCTGTATCCGACCAACCTGACCGCGGGTGAGCGGATTCGCGTGGAATACAGCCGCAGCGATCCCGACCTCGTGCGCGTGGAAGGCCGTGACGTGCGCGTCGCCATTCCGCCCGCGCTGTCGGTGATCGTGGTGGTGTGGCTGCTCGCGCTCCCCGCACTGTGGTTGCTCTCCCGCGCCGGCAGGCGCGGTCCCGCTCCGGCGCGCTGATTCGCCGCCGAACCCGCGGCCGCGGCATTGATCGTCCAGGCGCATGCACGCATTCGCGAGCCGCGTCGATGCGTCGCGGCCCCGATAGTTCGCCGGATCTTTCCGTGCCCTTCACTTCGGCGTGGCGGCACGGCGCGGTGTGCCGGTCACGCTGAGAGCGTGCGTGTAGCGATCGTCGCGGAGTCGTTCCTGCCGAATATGAACGGCGTCGTCAACTCCGTGCTGCGGGTGCTGGAGCACTTGGACCGGCACGGGCACGACGCGCTGATCATCGCGCCGGACACCCCGCGCGGGCAGCCCGCCGCACCACGCCAGTACGAACGTTTCCCGGTCCACCGGGTGCCCGCGGTCATGGTGCCGAAGATCAGCTCGCTGCCGGTCGGGCTGCCGCAGCCGGGCATCGTCTCGGCCATCGAGGACTTCGGCGCCGACGTGGTCCACCTGGCCTCGCCGTTCCTGCTCGGCGCAGGCGGACTCGGCGCTGCGCTGCGGCTGGACCTGCCCACCGTCGCGGTGTACCAGACCGATGTCGCTGGCTTCGCCAAGAGCTACGGGCTCGGCCTGGCGAGCCGGGCCGCCTGGGGCTGGACCCGGCGCATCCACGAGGGCGCGACCCGCACGCTCGCCCCGTCCCGGGCCGCCGCCGAGGACCTGCTCCGGCACGGTATCCCACGCGTCCACCGGTGGGGGCGCGGTGTCGACATCGCCCGATTCACGCCGAGCGCCCGCTCCACCGCACTGCGCGACGCCTGGCTCGGGGGCCGGGACCGCCTGCTGGTGGGCTTCGTCGGCCGCCTCGCGCCGGAGAAGCACGTCGAACGGCTGGCGGTGCTGGCGGCGGATCCCGACATCCAGCTGGTGATCGTCGGCGACGGGCCGGAACGCCAGCGGCTGGCCCGCCTGATGCCGGCCGCCGTGTTCACCGGTGAGCTCGGCGGCGCGGAACTGGCGCGGGCGTACGCCTGCCTGGACGTGATGGTGCACGCGGGCGAGCACGAGACCTTCTGCCAGGGTGTGCAGGAGGCACTGGCATCGGGCGTCCCGGTCATCGGCCCCGACGCGGGCGGGCCGCGCGACCTGATCGCCCACTGCCGTAACGGCTATCTGCTGCCGGTGGACCGGTTCTGCGAGCTGCTGCCCAGCGCCGTCGGAGCGCTGCACGATCCGCAGCTGCGGACCCGCTTCGCCGGGGCGGCCAGGAAGTTGGTGCTGTCGCGGACCTGGCCCGCGATCTGCACCCAGCTGATGGGCCACTACACCGAGGTGATCGGTACGCGGATTCGGTTGCCGCATACGGCCTGAGATGGCGCGGGAGCGTGACGGAAGTATCCCCGTGCCACGCTCGGTTCGTAACAAACCGCGAGTTAGGGTCTTGGCGTGGCGAAAACGCAATCGAACCGGGCCTCGTTGGACAAGCAGCCGCGCGAAGTCGCGTCGATGTTCGACGGCGTCGCCCGGCGCTACGACCTGACCAACACGGTGATCTCCGCCGGACAGGATCGTTACTGGCGGTGGGCGACCCGCAAGGCGCTGGCGCCCCGGCCGGGTGAGCGGTTGCTGGATCTCGCCGCGGGCACCGGTGTGTCCACGCTGCAACTACAGAAGTCCGGAGCCTGGTGCCTCGCGGCGGACTTCTCCAAAGGCATGCTCAGCGCGGGCCGGTTCCGGGACGTGCCGATGGTGGCGGCCGACGCGATGGCGCTGCCGTTCGCCGACGACTCCTTCGACGCGGTGACCATCTCGTTCGGCCTGCGCAACGTGGCCGACACCGATCTCGCCCTGCGCGAGATGCTGCGCGTCACCAAACCCGGCGGCAGGCTGGTCGTGTGCGAGTTCTCCGCACCCGTTCTCCCGGTGTTCCGCACGATCTACCTGGAGTACCTGATGAAGGCGCTGCCCAAGGTGGCGCGCGTGGTCAGCAGTAACCCCGACGCTTACGTCTACCTCGCCGAATCCATCCAGGACTGGCCGAACCAGCGCAGGCTGGCGATGCGGATCGCGGCGAACGGGTGGTCGTCGGTGAAGTGGCGCAACCTCACCGGAGGCGTGGTCGCCCTGCACCGGGCGTACAAACTCGGCTGAGCGCGGAGATCCGGATCACACCTCACCGTCCCATTCGCGCGCGGTGAGGTGGAATGTCACCTGGCGATAACGCGAGGTAAATCCCGCGCAATCGGGGGTCAGCATGATCGAAGGCATGTCCGACCCAGTGACCGGCCCCGGCGACGGCACCGCCCGAACGGCGTGCTCGTACTGCGGCGTGGGCTGCGGGATCGCGGTGACCACCGCGCCGGACGGCGCGGGAAAGCCGATCATCGCCAAGGTCAGCGGCGACAAGCTGCACCCGGCGAACGCGGGCAGGTTGTGCACCAAAGGGGCGACCCACGCGGAGCTGATGCGCACCCCCGGACGAATGGAGACCGCCTACCGGCGCTCCGAGCGCGGCCAGGTCCCGGTGCCGTTCCCCGTCGACGAGGCCGTGCACGAGGCCGCCACCCGGTTGCGGGCGATTCTCGACGAGCACGGGCCGGACTCGATCGCACTGTATGTCTCCGGGCAGATGTCGCTGGAGGCGCAGTACTTGGCGACCAAGCTGGCCAAGGGCTACCTGCGCACCGTGCACATCGAGGCGAACTCGCGGCTGTGCATGGCCAGCGCGGGCACCGGTTACAAGCAGTCGCTGGGCGCGGACGGGCCGCCCGGCTCCTACGACGACTTCGAGCACGCGGACCTGTTCTTCGTGATCGGCGCGAACATGGCCGACTGCCATCCCATCCTGTTCTTGCGCATGGCCGACCGGCTCAAGGCGGGCGCGAAGCTCATCGTGGTCGACCCGCGTCGCACCGAGACCGCCGCGCGCGCCGATCTGTTCCTGCAAATCGCGCCCGGCACGGATCTCGCGCTGCTCAACGGCTTGTTGCACCTGCTGGTCGCCAATGGCGACATCGACGCGGAGTTCATCGCCGAGCACACCGAGGGCTGGGCCGCGATGCCGGACTTCCTGGCCGATTACCCGCCGCGGCGGGTGGCCGAGATCACCGGACTGGCCGAAGCCGACATCCGGACCGCCGCCGAGTGGATCGGCGCGGCGGGCGAATGGATGTCGCTGTGGACGATGGGGCTCAACCAGTCCACGCACGGCACCTGGAACACCAACGCGCTGTGCAACCTGCACCTGGCCACGGGCGCCATCTGCCGTCCCGGCAGCGGACCGTTCTCGCTCACCGGGCAGCCGAACGCGATGGGCGGGCGTGAGATGGGTTACATGGGCCCCGGCCTGCCCGGGCAGCGCAGCCTGCTCTCCGCCGAGGACCGTGCGTTCGTGGAGACCGCGTGGGAACTGCCGCCCGGCACACTGCGCACCGAAGCCGGACCCGGCACGGTGGAGATGTTCCGCGGCTTGGCGGATGGGGCGATCAAAGCGGCGTGGATCATCTGCACCAATCCCGTCGCCACCATGGCCAACCGCAAGACGGTGATCGCGGGACTGGAGGCGGCCGAACTGGTGATCGCCCAGGACGCCTACACCGAGACCGCGACCAACGCCTATGCCGACCTGCTGCTTCCCGCCACTCTGTGGGCGGAAACCGATGCGGTGATGGTGAATTCCGAGCGCGGTCTCACCCTGCTGCGCCAGTCGGTGCCGCCCACCGGCGACGCGCGGCCGGACTGGCGGATCATCGCCGACATCGCCACCGCGATGGGGTTCCCCGGCTTCGACTTCGCCTCCAGCGCCGAGGTGTTCGAGGAGATCAAGCGGTTCTCGAACCCCGCGACCGGCTACGACCTGCGCGGCGTGAGCTACGAGGCGCTGCGGGATGGGCCGATGCAGTGGCCTTGCGCGCGGCCGGAGCAGAGGCGCAATCCGATCCGCTACCGCAACGACGGTGTCAGCCAAACGCTGTTCGTCGACGAGAACGGTCACCGGCCCCGGCTGGCCTTCGCCACGCCGAGCCGCCGCGCCGTGTTCTGGCCGCGGCCGCACATGCTGCCGGAGGAAATGCCCGACGACGACTACCCGTTCCTGCTCAACACCGGCCGCCTGCAGCACCAGTGGCACACGATGACCAAGACCGGCAAGATCGACAAGCTGACCAAGCTGAACGGGACGCCGTTCGTCGAGGTGCACCCGGCCGACGCCGAGCGGCTCGGGTTGCGCGAGGGCGACCAGCTCGAGATCGCTTCCCGCCGGGGGCGGGCGGTACTGCCGGTGCAGGTCGGCGACCGAGTGCGGCAGGGGGATTGTTTCGTGCCCTTCCACTGGAACGACGAGCAGGGCGAATACCTGACCATCAACGCGGTCACCAACGACGCGGTCGATCCCGCCTCGCTGCAACCGGAGTTCAAGGCGTGCGCTGTGGCGCTGCGCCGGGTGGCCGCCGTGCCGCGACCGGAAGCCCCCGTCGCGCTGCCCGCGGCGGGGCCGGCGCATCCGCTGGCGGCCGTGCTCGGTCTCGACGGCGGCACCGCCCCCACGCTCAGCGAAACCGAGCGGATCTATCTGAGCGGTTATCTCGCCGCGCTGCACTCGCTTCCGGTGGCCGGTCAGCCGGTGCTCCCGGAGTCTGCGCCGATGTCGGCGCACAGCAGATTGTGGGTGGACGGGCTACTGGCCGGCATGTACTCGCGCGGGGCGGCGGGCGCGGCCCCCGAGGCGGACGCGGGTGATACCGCCCGCGCGATCACCGTGCTGTGGGCCTCGCAGACCGGCACCGCGGAGGAATTCGCGGCCACCGTCGCGGCGCAGCTCGCCGGGCACGGCTTCGCGCCCCGCCTGCAGGACCTGGACTCCTGCGACCCGAACGCACTGCACGGCGACGTGCTCGTGGTCAGCAGCACGTTCGGCGACGGAGGGCCGCCGGACAACGGAGCCGATTTCTGGGATCGGCTCGCCGACAGCGCGGCGCGGCTGACCGGCGTGCGGTACGCGGTGTTCGCGCTCGGTGACTCCTCCTACGACGACTTCTGCGGCTACGGCCGCAAACTCGACCAGAGATTCGCCGAACTCGGTGCGACCAGGCTGCTCCCGCGTGTCGACAGCGAACCCGACTACGAGGACGCGGCGCAGCGCTGGCTCGATGACGTGCTCGCCGTGTTCGGTGACGGCCCGTCCGGTGACTCCCGCTCCCCTGTCGGCGGTCCGGCGCAGGATGGGACCGGCTCCAGGCGCTCCACGCCCCGTGGTGGCGTCGCGACGATGGAGCTGCCCACGGCCGCACCGGCGCTCGGCCGCACTCGCGGAGCCCCCGCGCCGTTCACCCGCACGGCGCCGCTGCGTGCTCCGCTCGTGCGCAACGAGTTGCTGTCGGCCGCCGGGTCGTCGAAAGAAGTGCGCCGCTTCGGATTCGATTTGCGCGGTTTGGACGCGTCCTACGAGGTAGGCGATTCGCTGGGCGTGTGGCCGGTGAATTCTCCCGCCCTGGTCACCGAATGGCTGGCCGCCACCGGGTTGGACGGCAGGCGTGCCGTCGAGGTCGATGAGCGCGAGCTCACTTTGGCCGAGGCGCTGCGCACCCACTACGACATCACCAAGGTGGGTCCGGATCTGCTCGGCTTCCTCGCCGAACGCAATCACAGCGGCAAGCTCGCCAAACTGCTGCGCCGGGACAACCGCAACGAGCTGGCGAGCTACCTGTGGGACCGGCAGGCCGTGGACGTGCTGCGCGACTTCCCGGTGCGGGCCGACCTGGTGGAGTGGCTCGGCACGCTGAAGAAGCTTCAACCGCGTCAATATTCGATTTCGTCGAGTCCGCTGGTCAGCCCGGATGAGGTGGAGCTGACCGTCGGCATCGTGCGGTACGGCGACCCGGCGGCGGGGCGCGGCGGGGTGTGCTCGACCTTCCTGGCCGACCGGGCGGGAGCCGACCTCACCGATCCGAAGGTGCCGGTCTTCCTGCAGCGCGCACCACATTTCCGTCCGCCCGCCGACCCGACCGCACCGATCGTCATGGTGGGCCCCGGCACCGGTATCGCGCCCTTCCGTGGGTTCCTGCACGAGCGCAGGGCGCTGGGCTGCACCGGTCGCAACTGGTTGTTCTTCGGCGATCAGCACGCGGCGCGGAACTTCTACTACCGCTCCGAGCTGGAGGACATGTTCCGTTCCGGCTTCCTCACCCGGCTCGATCTGGCCTTCTCCCGTGACCAGCGGGAACGGATCTACGTACAGCACCGCATGATCGAGCACGGCGCCGAGCTGTGGTCCTGGCTGCGCGACGGCGCCTACTTCTACGTCTGCGGCGACGCCAGCCGCATGGCCGCAGACGTCGACGAGGCACTGCTGCGGATCGCGCGCATCCACGGCAAGCTCGACGAGGACGGCGCGGTGGCGTTCCGGAAGCAACTGGTCGCCGAGAAGCGGTACGTTCGCGACGTCTACTGACGACCGCGTCAGCCGGTCCGGACGGCGAAGTCGGCTGCACCGCTCCGGCCAGGGCCGACGGCTCCCCCGCCGCCGGAGCCGGTACTCACACCGCAGGCGGGTTCAAGCGAGTGAAATCCGGAAGACGGTAGTAGGGGTAGTACGGGTAGGGCGGGGTGGTGGCGCTGGCTTTGTCCAAGCGCGCGATCTGGTCGGGTGTGAGTTCCCAGCCGATGGCGCCGAGATTCTGGCGCAGCTGCTCCTCGTTGCGGGCGCCGACGATGACGGTCGAGACGGTGGGGCGGCGCAGCAGCCAATTGAGGGCGATCTGCGGGACCGTCCTGCCGGTTTCGGCGGCCAGCTCGTCGAGGACGTCGACCACGTCGTAGAGCTTCTCGTCGTCCACCGGCGGGCCCGCCTCGGCGGTCCGGTGCAGACGGCTGCCGACCGGCAGCGGCTGTCCGCGACGGATCTTGCCGGTGAGCCTCCCCCAGCCGAGCGGACTCCAGACCACCGCGCCGACGCCCTGGTCGCGGCCGAGCGGCATGAGCTCCCACTCGTAGTCGCGCCCGACCAGCGAGTAGTAGACCTGATGCGCGACGTACCTGGTCAAGCCGTTGCGATCCGCCACGGCGAGCGATTTCATCAACTGCCAGCCCGCGAAGTTGGACGCGCCGACGTAGCGGATCTTGCCCGCGCGCACCAGGTCGTCCAGTGCGGCGACCACCTCCTCCACCGGCGTGCCCGCGTCGAAAGCGTGCAGCTGGAACAGGTCGATGTAGTCGGTGCCGAGCCTGCGTAGCGAGCCTTCCACCGCACCGATCAGCCTGGCCCGGCCGGAGCCGGCGTCGCGCGGACCGCGTCCGGTCGGCAGCGTCGCCTTGGTGGACAGCAGCACCCGGTCGCGCCTGCCCTTGATCGCGGCGCCCAGCACTTCTTCGGAGGCGCCGTCGGAGTAGACGTCGGCCGTGTCGAACATGTTCACACCCGCGTCCAGGCTGACGTCGACCAGCCGTCGCGCCTGCTCGGCGTCGGTGTCCCCCCACGCGCCGAACAGTTCACCACGCCCGCCGAAAGTGCCCGCGCCGAAGCTCAGGGCCGGGACGTGCAGACCCGATGCGCCGAGCCGCCGGTACTCCATCTGCGTCCGCACTGTCTGACTGTTCACCGGAGCACCCTCCTAAAGGGTCTATAGTTCCATTAACAACTTGGACAGTACACTTATTCGAGCACAAATGAAACTGGAGTCCCATTATGGAGTCGGACGCGGTGACACCCGGATCAGTGCGCCCCGGTGGACGGACCGCGCGGGTGCGCGCGGCCGTACTCCGGGCGGCGGGCGATCTTCTGGCCGAACGCGGTTTCGCCCACCTGGACCTCGCCGAGGTCGCGGCGCGCGCCGAGGTCGGCAAGACCACCGTCTACCGCCGCTGGCGCACACCCTCCGGCTTGATCGCCAACCTGCTGGCCGACATGGCCGAACAGTCGCTGCCGCACGCCGACACCGGCTCACTCCTCGGCGATCTCACCGCCAACGCCCGCCTGGTCGCGAAGACACTGTCCGATCCACGCCAAGGCAGGCTCTTCCGCGCCGTCATCGCGGCCGCCACCTGCGACGAGTCCGCCGCGGCCGCCTTGCGCCGGTTCTACGACGTGCGGCTCACCGAATGGTCGGCCTGCGTGGCGGCCGCCGTCGCCCGGGGCGAGGCGCCGGAACGCACCGACGCGCGCGCGGTGCTGTCCGCGGTGTCGGCCCCGCTCTACTACCGGCTGCTCGCCAGCGGCGATCCGATCGACGACGCCGCGGCGGACCTGGCCGCCCGCGCCGCTGCCGACGCCGTGACGGCGGGCACCTTCGTCACCGGCTCCATCCGGCACTGAGCCGAACCTACGGCCCGAGCGCCACCCCTTCGGCCTCTGCGGTCCAGTCGGCGCGGCGGCCGGTGAGAGCGAGGACCCGCGCCAGCACGGACGCGTCGGCCGAGAACGGCACCACCGGCCCGAACAGGCCCGGCACGCCTTCGGCGGGGGTATCACGCAGCATGTCCAGCAGAATCGCGAGATGCCCCGCGTCGCAGTCGAAGGGCTGGCCGGTAGCCTTCGCCAGATCCCAGCCGTGCACGACCACCTCGTCCAAGGCGAACCTGGCCATGACCGGAGCGGGCCCGCTCACCCCGCCCGCCTCCGTCACGCCGTCCCAGGCGGCGGGTTCCCGCCATGCCGCCACCAATGCGTCGAGCTGTGCCGGAATGCGCAGACGCCAATCGTCCGGCAAGGTGCGCTCGGCGGGCGCAGACGGTGCGACCGAACGGCCGACGGCCTCCTTCGTAGCCGACTGACGGAATGCCTCGGTCAGATCGATCACATGCGCGAGCAGCGCGCCGACCGTGGTGTCTGCGCACGGCGTCGGCGCGTGGAGCTGGTCGTCGGTGATGCGGCCGACCACGGTCGCCAGCGCATCGGCGGCCGGTTGCAAATCGAATTCCGGATTCATCGGCATCTCCTGGGAGGGGACGTGTCCAACCATGCAGACGAACCGGCCGTGCGGAATTCATCGGCACCCGGCGCACGCGCCGCCGGATGGCTCGCCCATCGGCGCGATCAATCGCGGGATGCGATGCGGTCGGCCTGAGCGCGATGCACGTCGAGCGCGGTGCGCAGGAAGTCGTAACGCAATGTCCGACACCCTCGACCGCACCACCGACGACGCCCGGATTCGAGCACTGTTCGCAGACCTCATGCGGGCGTGGACCGACAACGACGCCGAGGCTTACGCCGGCTGTTTCACCGACGATTCCGACTATGTGTCCTACGACGGCACCCGCGCGATCTGCCGCGCCGAGCACCAGCACAACCACGACAAGCTCTTTCGAGGCGTGCTCGCGGGCTCCGCACTGGTGGGCGACGTGGAGTCGGTCCGATTCCTCACCCCGGATGTGGCGATCCTGCACGGCACCGCGTCGGTACTGATGCCGTGGCGCTCCCGGCTGCCCGAGCGCAAACTGTCACGCCAGACGCTGGTGCTGCTCCGCACACCCCCGGGCTGGCGGGTGACCGCGATACACAACGGCCGGGTTCGCCCGGTCACAATTCCCGACCCCGGCTCCTTCCCCGCCAGGATGTCTCACTTCATGGGCCGCGCCGCGCGCACGCTGGGACTCGGGTCCCGACGGCCCGCGCCCTGAGCGCCTTGTCCCGACCGGTCCGCCCACGTCGCCGTTACCTACTCGTAGCGGCGAAATGCGCTGGAAAAGCGGACAATTGGTAGATGAAGGGTGATCGGGTCGAGATCGTCGTCGACGTCGGCGACGGGTCTCGCAGTTACGAGATCGCGGCTACCCGGGCGGGGCGGCGGGTCGAAGTTCGGATCGCGCGGGGCGTGGTCGAAGTCAGCGAAGTGACGCGGTCGGGGACGGCGGTGCGCACCGCGCGCTTCATGGCCGGGCGCACGCTCGCGCTGGTCGAGCATCCAGCGGACGCGGCGGCGCCGCAGGCAGGCGAAAAACCGCGACCTTGACCGAAAGCCTTGCCGTACCGCGCGGCCGCGGGCATCCTCGATGCAGTCGGAGTTGATCGTCCGCCTCGATTGCGGCGTGCCACGACGGGTATGCCGATCGAGAGGCCTACGCGGAGAGGAGCGCACGATGTCAGATCCCCTTGCCGACGCGGTGCCGGAGGCCGATCTCGTCGAGCAGTCCGTTCCGGCCTATCCGGAGGAGCCGGTGCTCGCCGACGACGACCTGCCGGAGCAGGACGACGTCGTCGGACGGGCGATGCTGGAGCGTGACATCTTGGAAGCGAACCCGGCGGACGTGATCGAACAGTCCATCGCGGTTCCGATCGATGACGACCCCGAGGACGAATTCGGCTTCTGACCCGCGCCGCGCCCGGTCAGGGCCGAATCTTGGCCCGCACCGTCGCGTGCAGTTCCCGCAGGCTGGACCGTTCGGTCGCCACCTCGAGCACTCGCGTGCCGTGGGCGTGCCCGGTCAGCTCGACGGCCAGTTGCTGCGGGTCCACCTGCCGGTGCGGGATGCGGTAGGCGGCGCACAGCGCGGCGAGGTCCATGCCGTGCGGGGTGCCGAAGACGCGCTCGAACACGCCCGCGTACTGGGGGTCGCCCTGCTCGAGCAGTTCGAAGATGCCGCCGCCGTCGTCGTTGGCGACCACGATGGTCAGATCGGCGGGCCGCGGTTCGCCGGGGCCGATGAGCAGGCCGGACGCATCGTGCAGGAACGTCAGGTCACCGATCAGCGCGATGGTGCGCCCGTCGTGGTGCAGCGCGGCGCCGACCGCCGTGGAGACTGTGCCGTCGATACCGGCCACGCCGCGATTCGACAGCACCTTGACTCCCGGCCGCGGATGCGACACCAGCGCGGCGTCGCGCACCGGATTAGAGGCGCCGAGCAAGAGCTGGTCACCGTCGCGCAACGCGTCCATGACGACCGCCGCGACGTGCAACCCGGTCGGTTTCGGGTGCCGGGCGAGTTCGGCGCGCACCACTTGATCGGCTTTGGCGTTCAGCTCGCGGCAGTGCTCGAGCCACTGCCGCCTCGGCGCGCCGGTGGTGACCGCGCGCGTGCCGGTGCCGACCACGTTGCCGGACACGTCGGGCCAACGCGGCCCGGTGGTCAGCGCGTAGACCCGGACGTCCGGGTCCGCCAGCACCTTGGAGACCTGCCGGTGCAGGGTGGGGCGGCCGGTGATGATCGCCTGCTTCGGCCGCAGCAGCGGCAGCACGAGCGGATGCAGGGCGGGACCGTGCATGGGCGCGGTGGGCTCGGCGACGGTCGGCAGATCCGCCAGCTCCGGGCGCAACCCGGCGCCGTGTCCGGAGATGACGACGGTGTCCGGGGTGAGGTCGAGATCGAGCGGCACGTCGAGCGTGGCGTACTGGGTCTCGGTCCAGGCGGACTCGCCCGCGCGGCCCGAGGGGGCCGACTCGCCCGGCCCGAGGTCGGGAACCAGCGGCTCGCGCAGCGGCACGTCGAAGTGCACCGGGCCCGCGTTGCCGGAACGGGTGCCGCGCGCCGCCGCGAGCACCCGGCAGACCGCCGAACGCCACTGGCTGTTCTGCTGGCCGTAGGGGGGATGGCCGGCGTCGCCCTCCTCCTGCTCCGCGAGGCCGAGCGAGATCGTGGCGCGGACCTGGCTGCCGAACAGGCCGAACTGTTCGATGGTCTGGTTGGCGCCGGAGCCGAGCAGCTCGTAGGGCCGGTTCGCGCTGAGCACCACTAGCGGGACTCGAGCGTAGTTCGCCTCGAGCACGGCAGGCCCGAGATTGGCCACCGCGGTGCCCGAGGTCATCACCACGGGGACCGGGACCCGGCCCGCGATGGCGAGCCCGATGGCGAGGAAACCCGCCGTGCGCTCGTCGATTCGCATGTGCAGCCGCAGTCGCCCGGCGGCGTCGGCGGCCTGCAGGGCGAAGGCCAGCGGAGCGTTCCGGGAGCCGGGGCACAGGACGACATCCCGCACGCCCCCGCGCACGAGCTCGTCGACGACGACCTGCGCTTGTGCTGTAGACGGGTTCACGTCTCCAGACTGGCAGACAGTCAACGAGAAGTCGCCGCCGGGAGGCTCGCAATCACACTGTGGCCTCGCCCACGTCACGGCGTGACACGGCAGGCTCGGCAACGAACCGACCCCGGCCGCCATCGCCAGCCGCGCGATTCGAGGCTCTCCGGCACCTCTCGGCACAGAAGTTCCCTTCGCATGCCGCCTCGCCCCCCAACAGCCGCGCCCAGCGACCGACGGGGCCATACGCCCCCAAGGCGCCTCTACAGGCCCCTGGCTCAGCCGCAGGTGTCGCGCGAAGCGAGACCGAGCATGCAGGCGCCACCGGCACCGCTGATCGAACGCAGCTCGCGTCCGAGCGGCCGACACGCAGACGAAACCGTCAGCGGTGGCCGCTCGGACACGAGCCGTCGAAGGCCGCGCGCACGCGGCCTCGAAAAGCGCTGCGCGTCGCAGCGCTACGAGATCACTTGGCGTGCTTCTCGATCAGGTCGCCGACCCGCGGCAGCGCCTCGATGACGTTCTTCTTCGCCGAGGAACGCATCGAGGAGTAGACCTTCTGCAGGGCGGGGCGGGTGGAGGACTCGGCGCGCGCGTCGGTGACGGCGAGCAACGCCTCGGCGACCTCGTCGGACTTGGCGACGAGCAGATCGGCGAACTTGCCGGTGCCCGACGCCGCGTACTCCTGCCAGAACGGCTCCAGCTGCGCGACGAGCTTCGGCGCCAACGACTCCAGCGCATCGGGCACGATGGACGGGCTGATCTTCTTGACCGCCGCGTAGCCACCCTTCACAGCCAGGCCGGACGCACCACCCTTGTCCGAGACCTCGGCGTCGAGAACCTCGACGGCATCGGCAAGGAAAGCCGGGCGCTTCGCGTCGTCGAGCAGGGATTCAGACAGTGCTGCAACCACTTTCAGGTTCCTCCGGATCGGTATCATGAACGAGCGAGGGCAACTATACGCACCCGCGCCAGCATTCACCCGGCTATGGCTGCCAGGGCAGCAACTGCACCATGAGACCTTCGCAGTCGGCGAGCAGATTGCCCTGCTCATCGCGCAATTCGGCGGTGATGAAAGTTTTGCGGCCTTCGATGCGGTCGACCCGCCCGCGAACCGTCAGCTGCGTCTCGAGCGGAGTGATCTTGCGGTAGTTCACGTGGAGGTACGCGGTGCGGCTGATCGGCCGCCCGGCGTAGTGCACGATCATGCCGAGCAAGTCGTCGAACAGCAGTGGCAGCACGCCGCCGTGCGCGGCCCCGTTGCCGCCGAGATGGAAGCGGCGGAACACACCGGTCATCTCGATGCCGTCCGGCCCCGCCTCGACCACCTGCCACGGCAGCAGCAGCAGACTCCCCCGTCCGGGTAATTCGACGGCGCGGCCCGCCGGGCCCTGCAACTCCGGAGCGCGGTAGGGCTCCAGCAGCTCGATCAGCTCCTGGGCTTTGGCCCGCGCGGCCCCGAAGACGTCGTCCGGCGCGTCCACCGACACCGCGAGATCCTGCAACGTCCGCATGGCTTCCACGAACCCGCCGAAGTTCGCCCCCACCCGTGCCCGCGTCACCTTCGGAAACCCACCGTGCTTCTCGTACCGGGACCCGTCCACCGCACTCCGGTCGATAACCGGTTTCACTCGCTCGCTCATACCTGCACGGTAACGCGTTGTTTTACACCGTCAAATCGAAGTCCCGCACCGAACCGCCCACCAGCACCCGAGATCGCCGGAGTCGCATGCACCCCACCGGCCCATCCCACGGTTGCGAGCAAAGCGAGAACGCGAGTCCGCCGTTCGCGGCCCGGCTTCCGTGTGCGCGGCCGCCTAGGCGACGAAGAAGCCCGCCACCGGCGACGGCACACCCGGAGTCGCGATCACCGCCCGAACGCGCCCAGCGCACCCCAACTCCCGTTTCGAGCGAAGCGAGACCGAGCGTCCGCCGTTCGCGGCCCGGCTTCCGTCTGCGCGGCCGCCTGAGCGACGAAGAAACCTCCGCACGCCACCGGGCAACGGCACACCCGGAGTCGCCCGATCACCGCCTCACGCGCTCAGCGCACCCCACTCCCGGTTTCGAGCGAAGCGAGACCGAGCATGCGCCGTTCGCGGCCCGGCTCGCGTTTGCGCGGCCGCCGCGTACGCGACGAAGGAGCAAGCGGCGGCCGCGCAAACGCGAGCCACAAAGGGGCCGCGAACACGCAGCGCCGAAGGCGCTGCCAAACAACACAGCGATAATCACAAGGTGACGTTCAATCCGAAGCTGTGGCGTCCCGTTCCGGGATTCGAGAACCTGACCGACATCACCTATCACCGGCACATCGAGCAGGGAACCGTGCGGGTCGCGTTCGACCGGCCGGAGGTGCGCAACGCGTTCCGCCCGCACACGGTCGACGAGCTGTATCGAGCGCTCGACCACGCCAGGATGACGCCGGACGTCGGCGCGGTTCTGCTCACCGGTAACGGCCCGAGTCCCAAGGATGGCGGCTGGGCCTTCTGTTCCGGCGGTGACCAGCGGATTCGCGGCCGGAGCGGATATCAGTACGCCAGCGGCGACACCGCGGACACGGTGGACCAGGCGCGCGCGGGCCGGTTGCACATCCTGGAGGTGCAGCGGCTGATCCGCTTCATGCCGAAGGTGGTGATCGCGCTGGTGAACGGCTGGGCCGCGGGCGGTGGTCACAGCCTGCACGTGGTCTGCGACCTCACCCTGGCCAGCCGCGAGCACGCCCGCTTCAAGCAGACCGACGCCGACGTGGGCAGCTTCGACGGCGGCTACGGCAGCGCGTACCTGGCCAAGATGGTCGGCCAGAAGTTCGCCCGCGAGATCTTCTTCCTCGGCCGCCCGTACACCGCCGAGGAAATGCATCAGATGGGCGCGGTCAACAAGGTCGTCGACCACGCCGAACTCGAGGACGTCGCCCTGGAGTGGACCGCCGACATCAACGGCAAATCCCCCCAGGCCCAGCGCATGCTGAAATACGCGTTCAATTTGCTGGACGACGGACTGGTCGGCCAGCAACTGTTCGCGGGCGAAGCGACCCGGATGGCGTACATGACCGACGAAGCCGTCGAGGGCCGCGACGCGTTCCTGGAGAAACGCAAGCCGGACTGGACTCCCTACCCCTGGTACTTCTGACATGGACATCCTCAGCAGCCGGATCATCCTGCGCCCCGCCGACTACGAGGTCACGCTCGCCTTCTACCGGGACGGGCTGGGCCTGGCGATCGCCCGGGAGTATCCGGGCGGCACGGTCTTCTTCGCAGGCCAGTCGCTGATCGAGGTGGCCGCGCACGGCGGCTCCGGCGGGCCGTCGACGTTCGAGGGCGCCATCTGGCTCCAGGTGCGCGACGTCTCCGACGCGGCCGCGGAGCTGGCGTTGAAGGGCATCGCGATCGACCGCGCTCCGGTCGAGGAGCCGTGGGGCTTGCACGAGATGTGGGTGCGTGACCCCGACGGTGTGCCGATCGTGCTGGTCGAGGTTCCGCCTTCCCACCCGATCAGGCGAGATTCGCGCTGGTCACAGTCGTAGCGAAGGTGCCGTCCGGTAGCTCGGCGGGCCGCACCGAGTTGCCAACGCGACCACCTGCGAGGACGATAACGCTCGGATGGCCACCCGACCGCCGACGTCCGGGCCGGCTGTGTCCGTGTCCTATCCGACGAGTGAATCGTCCCATCCGACGAGTGAATCGCAGTCTCGATGCCTGTCGTACTTGAGCCCCGATCCGACCGGGTGGCCGCGCAGCGGGCGCGCCACTCCGGCATACCGACCCGTTCCGCGTGCGGCGACGCGGGCATGACACGATCCCTACCGTGAGGGAGTGCAGCGAGCGAGCCGTAAGCACAGCGGCTCTGGGCACGACCGAGCCTGGCGGACGGCGAGGCACGGCATGAGTAAGACACTGCGAACCTTGCCGATGCCGACCGGGTCCGGTCTCGGTGACGTCATGCCGCACCTGCGGGAAGCGCTGGAAGGTAACGGGGCGGCCTGGCTGCCCATTCCCACCAGCGACCGGCGCGAGGCCAGACGCCTGAGCAACGCGCTGTCGCCGGGTGAGCCGATCAATGACGAGGTCGCTCTGGTGGTGACCACCTCCGGCACCACGGGCGTGCCGAAGGGCGCGATGCTCAGCACGGCGGCCCTGCGCGCGAGCGGCACCGCGACGCACGACCGGCTCGGCGGCCCCGGCAACTGGTTGCTGGCCCTGCCGACCCATCACATCGCCGGTATCCAGGTGCTGTTGCGCAGCATCCTGGCGGGCACCGAGCCCACCGTGCTCGACGTTTCCGGCGGATTCCTGCCGGAAGCCCTGGCGGGCGCGATCGCGGGAATGCGCGGGGAACGCCGCTACACGGCCCTGGTGCCGACCCAGTTGATCAAGGCGCTCGAATCGCCGGTCGCCGCTGCCGCGCTGGCCGAACTCGACGGCGTGCTCGTGGGTGGCGCGGCCACTCCACTGCCGGTCTACGAACGCGCGCGGGCGGCGGGCATCGCCGTGGTGCGCACCTACGGCATGAGCGAGACCTGCGGCGGTTGCGTGTACGACGGCGTGCCGCTGGACGGAACGAAGGTGCGCATCGAGGACGGCCGGGTCGTACTCGGCGGCGCGATGATCGCCTCCGGCTACCGCAACCAGCCCGACCATCCCGCGTTCGCCGAGCCGGGCTGGTTCCGCACCGAGGACGCGGGCACCTACGACAACGGCGTGCTGAGCATCACCGGCCGGCTCGACGAGGCGATCACGACCGGCGGTCTGCTGGTGATCCCGCAGGTGGTCGAGGCCGTGCTGATCAACCACCCGGCGATCAGCGAAGTGGTGGTTCTCGGCCTGCCGGACGAACGACTCGGCCAGCGCGTCGCCGTCGCGGTGATCCCGGCTCCCGGCGCGACCCCCAGCTTGGCAGAGTTGCGCGACTACGTGATCGCCGAACTGGACGCCATAGCCGCGCCCCGCGAACTCGCCGTCCTGGACGAGTTCCCCTTGCGCGGCCCTGGCAAGCCCGACCGCGCCAAACTGCGCAACTACCTGTTGGCCGAGACGACTCACTAGACGACGAGCAGGCCCGATGGGCCGACACGAATCCTTTGCCGCTGCTGTGGAGGCCGCCTCGCCTAGGCTGACCCCTATGGCTGAGTTCGAGGTGGTCCGATCGGCCGTGATCACGGCCGATCCCGCGCGCGTGCACGGGCTGATCGACGATTTCCACGAATGGGTCAAGTGGTCGCCGTGGGAGGACCTCGACCCGCGACTCCAGCGCAGTTACTCCGGCGCGGACTCCGGTGTCGGCGCCCGCTACGCCTGGAGCGGCAACCGCAAGGCGGGGGCAGGCAGCATGGAGATCATCGGCAGCGCCGACCGCGAGATCGCGGTGCGGCTGGAATTCCAGAAGCCGATGAAGGCGAGCAACATGGTGACCTTCATCCTCGACCCGGTCGAGACCGGCACCGAAGTGACCTGGCGGATGACCGGACAGCAGACCGGCCTGATGGCCCTCGTCGGCAAGGTCTTCCCGATGGACAAACTCGTCGGCCGGGATTTCGAGAAAGGGCTCGCTCGGTTGCAGGAGGCGGTACTGGCCGAAACGGCCTGATCGCCGCACGCGCATTAGGCTGCGGACATGGCTACTGCAGCGCAATGGATCGAGGGCGCGCGACCGCGTACCCTGCCGAACGCGATCGCCCCGGTGCTCGCCGGGACCGGCGCGGCCGCGTCGATCGACGGTGCGGTGTGGTGGAAAGCGATTCTCGCGCTGCTCGTCTCGCTGGCGCTGATCATCGGCGTGAACTACGCCAACGACTACTCCGACGGTATCCGCGGCACCGATGACATCCGGGTGGGTCCGTTGCGCCTGGTCGGGCAGAAACTGGCGGCGCCCGCCGCGGTGCGCACCGCCGCCATCGTCAGCTTGGCCGTCGCCGCCGTCTTCGGACTGGTGCTGGTGCTCACCAGCGCGTGGTGGCTGCTGCTCATCGGCGCGGCCTGCCTGGCCGGTGCCTGGTACTACACCGGCGGCAACAAGCCCTACGGCTACAGCGGATTCGGTGAAGTGGCGGTGTTCGTCTTCTTCGGCCTGGTGGCCGTGCTCGGCACCCAGTTCGTGCAGGCGGGCCGGATCGACTGGGTCGGTGGGCTGCTCGCGATCGCGGTGGGCGCGTTCTCCAGCGCCGTGCTCGTCGCCAACAACCTGCGCGACATCCCCACCGACACCGAATCCGGCAAGGTCACCCTCGCGGTGAAGCTCGGCGATGCGCGCACCCGCACGCTGCACCTCGCGCTGCTGGCGGTGCCGTTCCTGGCGACGCTGGTGCTGGTCGCCCGCACGCCGTGGGCGCTGGCCGGGCTGATCGCGCTACCGCTCGCCGTGCGTGCCAACGCGCCGGTGCGCGGCGGCAAGGGTGGCTTGGCACTGATTCCGGCGCTGCGGGATTCCGGTCTGGCCCTGCTGGCTTGGTCGGCGGTGACCGCGCTGGCGGTCGGGCTGGGCTAGCGCTTCCCCGGCCGTCGGCCGACGCGAGCAGGCTCGGCGCGGACGTCGCAGGGTCCGGGGTCGCGGACTAGTCCTCGTCCGGAACCAGGATGCCGAGCAACCAGTTCACGATCGAGACGATGATGCCGCCGAACACTGCCGCCCAGAAACCCTCGACGCGCAGGCCGTAATCGGTGAAGGCTTCGGTGATCTCGGCGGTCAGCCATAGCATGAGGGCGTTGATCAGCAGCAGGAACAGGCCGAGGGTCACGATGACCAGCGGTAGTGACAAGAACTTCACGATCGGCTTGACCAGCGCATTCACTACCGTGAACACCGCGGCCACGGCGAGGACGACGGCGATCTTGGCGCCCGTGCCGCCTTCGGGAGCGAGGATGTCGATCTTGTCCACCCAGAAGGCCGCCAACCAGATGGCCACCGCGTTGATGATCAACCGAATCACGAGCTGCATGGGCCAATGCTAGGCCCAGGGTGCGGACCCGCGCCGCCGGAAAGCGGGAACTCCGGCAGCGCGGGTCCGCTCATTCAGGCCGCGCGGTCGAGCAGGGCGTGCACTTTCGGACGCAGCGCGTGGACCGCGTCGGCTCCGCCGAACAGCGACTCGGTGGTCTGGTTGGGCGCCCGCAGGATGCCGAGCAGGACATGCCCGGATTCGATCGTCTTCTCCTTGCGCCCCAGCGCCTCACGCAACGCGAGTTCGAGCACCTTCTTCGCGTCCTTGGTGAACGGGATGTGCCGGTAGTCCCCGGCGCGACCCCAGCCGAACAGTCCCCGCCGGGGCCGCGGCGCCGCACGCTCCAGCGCGTCTTCGCCGAAATGCGGCTCCAGCGACTCGCGGACGGCGTCGAGGTCGATTCCGATGGCGCGCAGCGCCTCGGCGTCCTCCGCGCCGAGGGGATCATCCGTGCGCTGGTCCGACAGCGCGCGAATGACGCCATCGTGGGTCAGTCCCGCGTCGGCGAGCAGCGCGGTGAGCTCCGGCCCGCCCTGGGCGAGCAGGCCGAGCAGCACGTGCTCCACATCAATGGTGGAGGAGCGCAATTCGCGCGCGTCCTCCTGCGCGATCACGATCGCCGTGCGCGCCGATCCGGCGAACCGTTCGAACATCAGCGGCTCCTGTCTCTCCGGTTGTGCTTCTGGTGGACCGCCTGCTTGCTGACCTCGAGCGCCTCCGCGATCGCCTGCCAGGACCAGCCCTGGGCCCGGGCATTGGCCACTTGGATCGCTTCGAGACGTTCGAGCAGCCTGCGCAGCGCCAGCACCGCGCGCAGCCCGACCTTGGGGTCGGGGCTGCCCGCGGCCGCCGCGAGGGTGGTTGCTTCCGTCATGCCGTCAATTTTGATTGACACCAGCACGTGATGTCAACAAAAATTGACGACCGAAAGCTTGGGGAACCCGATCCCGCCATCGGCGGACAACCAGTTCAGACCCGGAGCGCAGGCACGGAAACGTGCGAGAAAGGACCGCTCAGCCGTCCCAGATCCCGGTCGCGAAGAACTTCTCCACTATCGCCGTGGGCTCCGCGAGTTCCAGCCCCTGGGACGCGACCCAGGCGTCGTCGAAATAGGTTCCGGCATACCGATCCCCGCCGTCGCACAGCAGCGTGACCACGCTGCCGCCGCACCCCTCGGAGATCATCTCGGCGATCAAGGCGAACACGCCCCACAGGTTGGTTCCGGTGGATCCGCCGACCCGGCGGCCGAGCCGCGCGCTGGCGAACCTCGCCGTCGCGATGGACGCCGCGTCGGGCACCTCGAACATGCGGTCCACCACTTGGCCGACGAACGACGGCTCCACGCGCGGACGGCCGATGCCCTCGATCCGGGAGGGCATGCCGGTCTGATAGGCCGGGTCGCCCGTCTCGTAACCGCCGTAGAAGGCGGAGTTCTCCGGATCGACCACGGCCAGCTTCGTCGCGTGCCTGCGATACCGGATGTAGCGGCCGATCGTGGCGCTCGTGCCGCCGGTCCCCGCGCCGACCACGATCCATTCCGGCACCGGATCGGTCTCCAGCGCCATCTGCTCGAAAATCATTCGGCGATGTTGTTGTTGCCGCGCCAGTCGGTGGCGCGCTCGGCGTGGGTGAACTGGTCCATGTAGTGACCGCCGCATTCGGCTGCCAGTCGCGCCGCCTCGGTGTACATGTCCGGCGGGCGGCGCACGAAATGGCAGCGGCCGCCCTGCGCCTCGATCAGCGCGACCTTCTGCGGTGAGGTGCTCGCCGGCATCACCGCGACGAAGTCCAGGCCGAGCAGCTTCGCGAAATAGGCCTCGCTGATCGCGGTCGATCCGGAGGACGCCTCCACGACGGTCGTCCCCTCGGTGACCCAGCCGTTGCAGATCGCGTACAGGAACAGCGAGCGGGCCAGGCGATGCTTCAAGCTGCCGGTGACGTGGGTGGACTCGTCCTTGAGGTACAGCTGGACGTTCCACTCCAGGGGCAAGGGGTAGCGCAGCAGGTGGGTGTCCGCGCTGCGCTGGGCGTCGGCGTCGATCAGCCGCACCGCGTTGTCGACCCAGTCGCGCGGTGCGGTGTGATCGCAGGACTTCACGAAGACGTCCCCGCCGTGGGCGGATCACCTGGTTCGTCGCCGCGCAACCGCGCTCGCAGCTCGGCCTTGTCGCGGCGCCTGCGCTCGTCGAGCAGGGCGATGTCCTCGTTGACCTTCGCCCGTAGTCGCTTGAACAGGGTCAATGACAGCGGCATCGCGATGATCAGCGCGAACAGGGCCGCGACCACCCAGGGGATGTCCACCGACACCAGCCGCGCGGCCAGCACGATCACCGCGGTGATCACCACCACGAGACCCAACCGGGCGACCGTGTAGAGCGCTAGATTGCGGGCCAGCCTGCGACCCGCGCCAGCGGTTTGCTGTCCGGAAGCACCTTTTCGTGGAGTTGCGTCACGCACATCCATCAGCCTATGCGAAGCTGTTGCCCGCCCCCGGTGCACGCCCATAGCCGAGGGTGGGGCGCACATCCGTTTTGTCTATTACCTCCCCTTTACCAACTGTAGGTGGTTCGAGTACCTAGGGGTTTCAGTGCGACGATGGCGCCATCTGATGAGGGAACTGTCGAGAACGGAGAGGTTTGCTATGACTGCGATCACCGTCGGCGGCCAGGACACCCTGCTGACTCCGGGCCAGGTTGCTGCCCTGTTCCACGTCGACCCCAAGACCGTGACGCGCTGGGCTCATGCCGGGCGCCTCGGGTCGTTGCGCACACCGGGCGGACATCGCCGGTTCCGCGAATCGGAAGTACTTCAGCTGCTCAAATCGCTGACCACCGAGGCGACGGCACGCTGATCGCAGGGGGCGCGGACTCGTCGTGCTCGGGTCCGCGCTCGCCCGCAGGCCAATTTGGCGTCTGCGGTGTGAAGCGGGCACGTCCGCGGCTACCCTCGTAATCAGGAGGTGAGCGACGTGACGTACCTGTTGGCACTCATCGCGGTGGTGGCGATAGCGGTGTTGTGCTGGAAGGCGTTCGGCCCCGAGCGGACCGGACCCACTGCCCCGCAGACGCGTTCACCACAGCGCAAGCGCGTCATCGGACCCGACGACGACCCGGAATTCCTCTGGCGACTATCTCGCCAGCACCGTGACGGCGAGTCCGGCTCCGCCGAGCGCTGATCGTTCACACTCCGCGCGATAGCACGCGTCCGGCGATAACCGGCGTTCGCGCGTTGTTGCACATCAGTCGTGGCGTCGTCGCGCCCGGGGAGCTCTCATCCCCCGGCGGAGACACCACACCGAACGGCATCCCGGTCCGGGTGCGGCAGGCGCGCTGCGGTGCGCCTGCCGCACCCGATCCGTGCGACACCGATCAGGGTTCGCCGTTGACGACCGCCAGCAGCGCGTCGGTGAACGGCTGCCCACCCTGGATGGCTCCACCCGCGATGGCCCCGACGACCAGGCCGATCGGGCCGGTGATGATGCTGAAGAAGCCCAGACCGATCAGGGCTCCGAGCAGACCGCCGAGCAGCGCGCCCGCGACCACGCCGACGACGTTCTTGTTCAGTTCGGCGATGAGCCGGTTCATCGAGCTGATCGGCTGCATCTCGCCGATCTCCTTGGTGCCCGCCACCGGGGTGAGCGCCAGACGCCGTCCGCCGTCGCTGATTTCGTGCGCGACCGACAGCTTGCTGCCGGAAACCTGGAAGGTCAGCGGCACTTCGGCGACCACGGCTCCGGTGTCGGAGGTCAGTGCGATCTTGGTGCCGTCGTCGACCACCGCGAAGGTGCCGTGCTCGACGGCGGTGGTGATGGCTCCTGTTTCGCGCGAGACCGTGGTGCGGTAGTCGACGCCCTGCTCGACACCGGTTGTCGCGATCTCCCGTTCTGGTTCGACGGGTTGCGCGTTCGCGGCCCCCGCGGTGATGCCCAGTGCGGCAACCGCACCGAGCGTTATGGCGGCAATAGTGCCGAACTTCATTGTGGAATTCCTTCTCACCGAGACACCCGGCTCCGGAGGCCGGATGGCGTGTGACTGTACAGCGCCCGTGACTTGTTTCCAGATCTGGCGGTCGGCACACATGATCACAACCTTCGTTATCCGATTGTGATCACTTCGCCGACAGTGGCGCCACGCAGGTGAATTCCCCGGATGGATCACTCGCGCTGGGAAGGAAAACTCGACGCGGACGTGCCGCGTAGTGTATGCATGGCGTTGGTCTTCAATCCGCAAGATTCACAACTTCGGGTCGCTAGGTGGGTTCGAAGGGTTTACAGCTCTGGAGGACGTGACGTGTCGCGCCAACGTGTCCGTGCCGGTATCACCCTGGCCGCCTTCATGGTCGGGACCGGACTGGCGGCCGCCCTCGTGGTCTTCGCCGCCGTCTCGATGACCGGCCCCGCCGAGGAGCCGGCCAACGCCGCTCAGACCGCGAACGCGCCGACCACATCGGCGCCACCTTCCACCACCGACGAGCCGCTGCCGACCACCACGGAAGCATTGCCCACCACGTCTGCGATGCGTGGCGCGTCGAACAAGAGCGCCACGACGCTCCAGGTGAACGTCGGCGACTGCGTACACCTCGGCGGCGCGGGCGGGATCGACAAAACCGCTTGTGGCAGCGCGAACTCCACCTACAAGGTCATCGAGAAGGCTCCGGCCAACGCCGCCTGCCCCACCGACGCCGACCGCACCTACGGCGAAACGTTGCACGGCGCGGCACAGGCGGCGTTGTGCCTTGACATCGACTGGGTCGTCGGCGGCTGCATGGAACTGACTCCCGACAATCCCAAGCGATCGGATTGCGCGGCCCCTGCGCCCGGCGCGGTCCGGGTGATCGACATCAAGCAGAACACCGTCGATGTCAACGCCTGCGGCTCGGCCGACAGCGGAATCGTCTACCAGCAGCGGCATTTCGTCGTCTGCGTGGCCCGGCTCTAGGCCGCTTCGACGGCGGTCGTACACACTGCCGTCCCCACTCCGGCTTAACAGACATGCGAAGCAGCATGTCTCATAGGACGGCACAGCCGAAGCGATATTGGTTCCGCCGGTACACATTTCACATGTCGACGGCGCGATCTTTGTAACCGGTGCACGTTCCCAAGACCGAAGCCGGTGCCGCACAATTCGGCCGCCAAAGTCTGAAAACATTATCCTCCAGATTTCTGGCACGTACGCATCAATAAAAACCCTGTCATTCCGTGAAATAACGCGCCAGCGTCCGCTCGCCAGTCCCATGGTTGAGCGACAGGCCGCTCGAGCAGCGCCGCAGCGGGCAACAGCAATGCCAGCGCAACCTTATGCGGACGGCTCACCGCTGCTCCTGCACCGCCGATGACGCCTCAGCTGGATGCCGCCGAACCCCGAGGGCAGGCGGACCCGAGCCTCGGTTTCTTCGGCATGCCGAAGCGGCCTGACGGAAATCGAGAGGTCCCGTAACCTCGGGCCATGAGCACAGATCTCGGGGAACGCTTGCGATCTGTTCGCAAGCGGAGCGGTCTGACGCAACGTGAACTCGCGCTGAATTCGGGAGTATCGCTCTCCCTGATTCGCAAGATCGAGCAAGGTGAGCGCGACGACACTCGGATAGCGACGCTTCGACGGCTGGCCGTGGCGATGAACTGCCCGCTCTCGGCGCTACTGGGCCCCGATCCCCGCCGTCCCGAAAGCGCAAGCGGCGAACTCTGGCTCCCTACTCGACAGGCGCTGTTGTCCGTTGCCGACGGAACGGCGTCCGAACCTCTGCCCGAGCGCAGTCTGAACGAGTCACTCGTCGCGGCGGTGAAGCTCTACCACGACAACGAGTACGACCGGTTGAGTCGAGTGCTTCCCCGCCTGATCGCGGATGGACGTACCGCATCCCCGCTCATGCGGTCCCGCATCCTGCAACTGGCCGGGTCCGTGATGGTCCAGACACGGCAACTCCAGCACGCGAGAACCGCACTCCAACTGTCCGTCCAGGACGCCGAATCGACCGGCAACGCGCTCGACGCGGCCTCGGCAGTGATCACCCTGTGCTGGCTGTTGCTCGTGGAACGACAGTTCGATCAAGTCCGCACCTTGGCTGTGTCGTGGGCAGACCGTATCGAGCCCCGACTGTCCGTAGCCACCACACGGGAACTGTCGACCTGGGGTTGGTTGTTGTTGCGTGGCTCAGCCGCGGCGATACGAGACAACCGGTCGGATGAGGCAGACGACATGATGCGCCTCGCGAATGCCGCAGCGGTGGCGGTCAAACGCGATGCGGGTACCTACCACCAGTACTGGACGACGTTCGGTCCTGCCACGGTCGCCATGAAGCGGGTCGAGAATGCCATCGTGGACGATCGTCCCGACCTCGCGTTACGACTGGCTCGCAACGTGCCGCCGGGGCTTCGTCCCACCTCCGACAACCGCAACAGGCATCTGCTCGATGTCACCGCAGCGCATATCGAACTCCGAAGCTACGACACCGCGTTCGACGTTCTGACCCAGCTGTCCCGCGAGGCCCGTCCATGGCTGGTCGAACAGCGGTCCGCGAAGGATCTACTCGGCCGGATCATCGCCAGACGTCGCACCCTGACCGCTGAGATGCGAGCACTCGCTGATCTCATGCGACTGGAGTACTGAACAGTCCGGCAACTTCTCGGTTCTCGATGGCACTTTCACCGATCTGGTCGCCGAGAGTGCCATTGTTGGACCGCATCCCAGCCTGTGACGCTGTCTGCGGCCCCGACGCCGGGGTGAGCGGGCCGAGTGCTCATCTCGGCCGTGCCAGTGCGGTGATGGCTGGCGCTGAAGCCCTCGGCGTCGGGTGCCTGCCAATCGGATCGCAGGGAGGCGCAGGGGATGGATGCGAGCACTCGGCAGGGGTTGTGGACGGCCGAACCGGAACGACGAAACGCGTCGTATCCGAAAGACGAACCGATGCCTCCGCGGAGCGCGGCGAGAGACGCGCTCGCTGCAAGGGGCGTGCGGGAGTTCGATCTCGCGACGCCGTTCGGGCGATGCGCTTACTACAAGCTGGTGTGTCAGCTCCCGGCCGAAGTCGAACCCGGAGTCCTCGGCCGGATCGTGGTGCGGGCTGGGTCGATGGTTTGGGGTGTGTCGGCGCCCGAGCCGTTGGGGCGCGCAGTGACCGACCGGCTACACAGCGCCGGCCACGGTCTCGGCCCGATCATCGCGCACCCGCATTCCCGAACCTGGACGTTCCTGATCCGTCCTGATCTGCCCGACGAACCCCGGACCTTCGCGGGCCTGTTCCGAGACCGGGTGAAGGTGATCCGCGACGGCGCGTTGATCGCACTCCCTTCCCCTGCCGACAGCAACACCGCGTACCGCGCGTGGCTCGAGGAACCGCGAGACACCTACCGCCCCTCAGGGCGGTTGGTCGTAGAAGCGGTGCGCGCGTCCCTGCGCACACGAGCGGTCAGGACAAGCCGATGAACCGGCACAGTGAACCGATCACATCCCCGCCCGCGCGATCTGCCGTCTCATGACCGGCCCCGCCCAGTCTCCACACCCAGAGGAACCCGATGTACACCTCTCGGTCTATCTGCACGATCTGCGCATGGACTTCGCCGCATGCCTCACCGCCGCGACGATATTCGTCCAGGACTGGAACGCCCGCCACCGCCCCGGCGCGGTAACCGTCCTCCCCACGGACCCGACCGGCCTCCCCCGCCTGCCCAACGAACGGCTCTACCTCGAATCCTGACCGCCGAACCCGTCCTGCCACCGCAACCCATCAGCCCGGATAGAAGCGATGGGACACCAGATGGATTGCGGCGTGCGTACCGTGGTCTTGGCGAGATGAAGCCGGTTGCGGCGCCGTGCGTGCTTTCTGCGCGTGCCTCGACGGCTCTCTAGCAGGAGGAGGCAGCTTCGGTGAACACCGGAGCGGGCACCAGCAGAGGGCCAGGTGCGTCGTCAGCAGCTCCCGGCATGGGGTGTGGTCTGTCGCGGTTGTTCATCGGGCGACGATCAACCCGCCTGATCGAGGATGGACGTACCGCATCCCCGCTCATGCGGTCCCGCATCCTGCAACTGGCCGGGTCCGTGATGGTCGGGCGAGCCGAGCTACCCGCTGCGTCTCCGCCCACGGGTCAGTCGCCCGCTGAGAACAGGAAGGCGCAGGTGAAGCCCTAGTTCAACCCCGCGTACGAGTGCAACCCGCTGATCACCATGTTGATGATGAACAAGTTGAACAGCATGGCGACGAAGGCGGCGATGTTGATCCAGGCGGCCTTGGTGTCGCGCCAGCCGGAGGTGGCGCGGGCGTGCAGGTAGGCGGCGTAGAGGACCCAGGCGATGAAGGAGCAGGTTTCCTTCGGGTCCCAGCCCCAGAAGCGGCCCCAGGCGGCCTCGGCCCAGATCGCGCCCAGGATGACGCCGGCGCCGAACAGCGGGAAGCCGATGATGGTTGCCTTGTAGGCCAGCCGGTCCAGGGTGCGGGCGTCGGGCAGGCGGCGGGCGACGACGCCGAGGACGTTGTTCGACTCCTCGCCCTCCGGCTGGCGCAGGCGGTAGAGGAAGAGCATGCTCGCCACGCCCGCGAACAGGAACACGCCGCTGCCGACGCTGACGATGGTGACGTGCACCGGCAGCCAGAACGACTTCAACGCGGGCACCACGGGGGCGGCGTCGGCGTAGAGCACTGTGCCCGCGAGGAACAGCAGGATCAGCACGGGAACCAGCAGGAACGCCCACATCGCGCGGTAGCGCTGCTCGCGCAGGAACACCACACCGACCAGGACGGCGGCGGCCGTCGCCATGCTGACGAACTCGTACATGTTGCCCAGCGGGAAGCGGTGGGTCGCGAAGCCGCGCAACACGATCGCGCCCACGTGCAGGACGATGGCGACCATCAGCACCGAGAACGCCATGTTGCCCAGCCGCTCCGAGAGCGGCCGTCGCGCGGGTTCGATGATCCGGCCCGGCCCCTGCGGTGCCGATCCGCCGCCCACCGTCACCAGCTCGCGCTCGGCGACCTGGCGGCTGCGCGCCGTCGCGTACTGCCAGATCAGCAGCACCAGCACCAGCGCGTACACCACGATCGCGGTCTTGAACGCGAAATCGCTGTACCTGGCGATGGTCTCATTGATCGGCATGCTCACTCTCCCGTGGTCCCGGCGCCGCGCGCCGCAGTGGTCCCGGCGCCCCGCGCCGCAGTGGTCCCGGCGCCGCGCGCCGCAGTGGTCCCGGCGCCGCGCGCCGCAGTGGTCTCGGCGTCCGTATCGAGCAGGCGGGCGCGCAATCGGTCGAACTCGCCGCCCCAGCCCGCCTGGTCGGTTCTGGCGAGCCCACCCATCTCTACTACAGTGCGTCGTTGCTCAACGGTACCGGCTGTGTCCTCGGCCGGATACACCCGCACCCAGATCCGGCGACGCTTGATCAGCAGCGAGACCAGCAGGCCCGCCATCATCAGCAGCGCGCTCACCAGCACCCATTGCTGCGCCGGATCATGGGAGACCTGGAGATTCACGAACTCCTGCGCACCGTCGAAGGTGACCTTGGTGCCGTTCGGCAGTGTGGCCGACTCGCCGGGACGCAGATTGACCCTGGCCTCTTTGGTCAACCGCCCCTGCTTGACCTGTTCGGGGTCCAAGGCGAACAGCGACTGTGGCTTCCCGGTGTCCAGGCCGGTATCACCGCGATAGATGTCGACCGCGACGGCCGGATCGTTCATCGCGGGGAACGCCGAGGACAGCAGCGACCCGTGGAACATCGCGGTTGGCGCGAACAGCCCCTCGATCGCGATCTGGTTCTTGCGGCGCTCCTCGTCGGTGGCGTACATGCCACCGGGCGGGTCGATCCGCAGCACACCGCTGGACAGGAACGTCGTCGCGTCGTCCGGACGCCACTGGATGGACTCGGTGCGGGTCTGGCCGTTGGGGAAGGTGACCGTGAACGTCGGTGCGTAGCCGTGGCCCTGCAGGTAGAGCCGATCGCCCGCGACACGCAACGGGTGGTTGACCTGCACCCGGGTATCGCGCCAGGTGTTCGTCCGCAAGTCCTCCCCCGCCTGGTAGGCGAGATCGGCGGTGAACATCTCGGCTTGCCCGTTGGTCAGGTAATCGGCCTGGAAATCCTTCACCCGGACACAGATCGGAGTCATGCCGGTGCCGTCGTTGACGTTGCCCGCCTTGAACGAGTCGAACACCGCGGGGGAGGTGGTGCAGAAGCCGGGGCCATTGTTCGCCAGCACGATGACGCTGCCCTCGTACCCGAACAGCTTGCCCGCCGCGATGGCGACCAGCAGCCCGACCAGCGCGAGATGGAACACCAGGTTGCCGAGTTCGCGGGTGTAGCCCCGTTCCGCCGACAGCGCCAGTTCGCCCGCGCGCGGACCGGGACGGACCTCGGTGCGCCAGCCGCGCAACTGGGCGCGGGCATGCTCGATCAGTCGCTGCGGCGACCGATCGACTTGTCCCGAGTAGTGGTGCGGCAGCCGGGTCAGGTTGCGCGGCGCCCGCACCGGCGGCGTGCGCAGCGCGCGGTAATGGTCGACCGTGCGCGGCAGGATGCAACCGACCAGTGAGATGAACAGCAGCACGTAGACGGCGGTGAACCAGAAACTGGAGAACACGTCGAACAGCTCGAACCGGTCCATCCACGGGCCCAGCGTGGGCCGGTCGGCGATGTACTGCTCGACCTTCTGCTCGTTGAGGTTCCGCTGCGGCAGCAGCGCGCCGGGAATCGCGGCCAAGGCGAGCAGGAACAGCAGCACCAAGGCGGTGCGCATGCTGGTGAGGCCGCGCCAGGTGTTGCGCAGGAACGCCCAGCTCCGTCCGGCCATGGATTGGCGCGGCGGCCGCGCGGTGGTTTCGCTCGTCGGCTGGTCGGTCACGGTCATATCGGCAAGGTCACCTCGGAGACGAACGCGTCACGCACCCAGGCGACGAACTGGTCCCACGCCCCGGTGACCAGCGCGGCGCCGACCGCGACGAGCAACATGCCCCCGATGATCTGGATGGTGCGGGAATTGCGGCGCAACCAGCCGACCCCCCGCAACGCGCTCGCCGACCCGAACGCGAGCACGACGAACGGCAGGCCGAGCCCGAGACAGTAGGCGACGATCAGTGCCACCCCGCGCGCGGCCGTGGTCCCGTCGGTGCCGGCGGCCACTGCCATGACACCGGACAAGGTCGGGCCGAGACACGGCGTCCAGCCGAGCGCGAACACCCCGCCGAGCAGCGGCGCCCCCAGGATGCTGGTGAGCCTGCGCGGCTCCATCCGGGTGTCGCGCTGCAAGGCGGGCACCAAGCCGATGAACACCAAGCCCATCAGGACGGTCACCACGCCGCCGATCCGTTGCAGCAGTTCCCGGTTCACATTCAAGGTCTGGATGACACCGAACACAGTGGCGGTGGCGAGCACGAAGACGACGGTGAAACCGGCGACGAACAACCCGGCCGCACCCGCTACCCGCATCCGTCCCGCGCGAAGGGACTGCGCTACGGCCACCGAACCCGGTCCGGCGGCCCGCGTCCCGGTCGCTTCCGCCACCGTGGCAGGCGGCGCTTCCGCACCGACCAGTCCGGCCAGATAGGACAGATACCCGGGCACGAGAGGCACCACGCACGGCGAAGCGAACGACACCAGCCCCGCGAGCAGGCAAGCGCCGAGCGCCAGCAGCAACGGCCCGGAGGCCGCGGTCTGCTGGAACGAGTCCCCGACTCCGGCGAGCACCGTCACCGATCTTCCCCGGTACGGGGCGCGTTGCGCTCGGGTGTCACACCGATTCCTCCCGCGTGCCCTCCGGGGACCGTCCGGCGGCACGGCGCGGCGACACCTGCCGCTCGGTGGCGGTGGGTTCCTCGGCCGCCTCGAAGACCGCGAAGTCCAGCAAGGACTCCGCGGCGACGCTGCGCGGCACGGTGGCGATACCCGCCCACCGGTCGTCGACGGCCCATCCGCCGCCGATGCGTCGGGCGCCCTGCCGTGGCCGACAGGCACGCAGGTGGCGGGTACGGCGGTCGCGATTCACTGTTCTTCCTCCGCGGCGATCTGTTCGACAATTGGTTGCAGGTCCTCGGCGAGCAGGGACCGCAGGAAGACCGCGGCGACCCGGTGTTGCCGGTCGAGGACCAGAGTGGTGGGGATGACACTGGTGGGGAAGTTCCCGCCGAGCGCGAGCAGCGTCCGCATCGACGGGTCGTAGACGGACGGGTAGCCGACCTTGTTGTCGACCACGAAGTCCTGAGCTTTGTCCTGTTGCGGATCGCGGACGTTGATGCCGAGGAAAGCGACGCCCTTGGCCTTGGTCGCCTCGTACACCTTTTCCAGAGCGGGCGCCTCCGCGCGGCAGGGACCACACCACTGACCCCACAGGTTGAGTACCACGACCTTGCCCGCGTAGTCCTCGACCGAGAGGGTTTTTCCCGCCGTCATCAAGTCGGGACCGGCCAGTTCGCCGATGGTGCCGCGCGCGGCGGGCGGGTCGTAGCGGATGTCGGTCTTGCCGCCCGGTGAGACGAATTCGAAGGTGCCGCCCGAGGCCACCGCGTCCGAACCGGTCGAACAACCCGCGAGCGCGGCGATCAGCGCCACACACGCGAGCAGAACCGGCAGCGCCCGTCCGGGTCGTGCCACGGACGGGACGGGGAACGCGGTGTCGCGAGTCATGCGCCGTGTACCGAGGGGTCCGAGCCGCCCGCGGGCTCGGAGTAGACGATGTCGACGAGTGTGTCGCCGTGGTAGACCAGCGAGGTCAGCGACGCCAGGGAGCATTGCCGCTGACGTGGGTCGTGCCAGAGGCGCTGTCCCTGGAGGAACCGGCGCAGCGTCCACACCGGCAGCTGATGCGACACCAGCACCGCCTCGCGGCCCGCCGCTTCGACGCGCGCTTTGTTCACCGCGGCCAGCATGCGATGCGCGATCTGCAGGTAGGGCTCGCCCCAGGACGGCGTGAAGGGGTCGCGCAACTTCCACCAGTGCCGGGGCTTGCGCAGCGCGCCGTCACCGACCGAGACGCGCAGGCCCTCGAAGGTGTTGCCCGCCTCGATGAGGTTCTCGTCGGTGCGCACGATCACGTCGTGCTGCGCGGCGATCGGCTCGGCGGTCTCCTGGGCGCGCTGCAGCGGGGAGGCGATGACCAGCGCGATGTCGTGATCGGCCAGCGTCCGCGCGACGGCGGCGGCCTGGGCTCGCCCAGCCACCGACAGGCTGAAACCGGGCAGGCGGCCGTAGAGGATGCCGTTCGGGTTGTGCACTTCACCGTGCCGAAGGACGTGCACGATCGTCTCGATCGGGGTGCCGCCGTCGTGCGCCCGCTCGGCGACGCCGGTCCGGCGGTCGGCGCGCCCGACCCGCTCGGTCGCGGTGGCCTCGTTCTCGGCCCTTGCGGCCCGGCTCTCGTTGCGGGGCGTGACGACCGGCGCGTCCGACGCGGCGGCCGCGGCGAAGTGAGCGCCCGCGTCGACCAGGCTCGACGCCACGGGTTCGGTGGTCGCGGACTGGTTCGCCGCGCCGTTGGCCGGGGTCACCTCCGGCTCGGCGGACGGCTTGGCTAGCTCGCGCCGGTCGGCATCGGGCTGGTCGAGGTCGGGACTCACGCGCGGGATCCTTCGGGGGTGGCGGCCGCCGCCGCGTGCGCGGCGGCGGGCAGGGCGGCAGCGATACGGTCGAACGCGTCCTCGTCGAGCGCCGCGGAGACGAACCACGCTTCGAACGCGCTCGGCGGCGCGTACACGCCGCCGTCGAGCAGGGCGTGGAAGAACGCGGGGTAGCGCCAGGTCTCGCTCGCCTTGGCGGCGGCGTAGTCGGTGACCGGGCGTTCGGCGAAGAACACGCTCACCATATTGCCTGCGAACTGCACTTGATGCCCGACCCCTGCGGCGGTGAGCGCCGAAGTGAACAACTCGCCGAGCCGCTGCGCGTTGCGGTCCAGCGCGGCGTAGACCGCGTCGTCGGCCGCCCGCAGCGTCGCCAGGCCCGCCGCCACCGCCACCGGGTTACCGGACAACGTTCCCGCCTGGTAGACCGGCCCGAGGGGCGCGAGATGGTTCATGATCTCGGCGCGGCCGCCGAACGCGGCGGCGGGCAGGCCACCGCTCATCACCTTGCCGAAGGTGTAGAGATCGCCCGCGACGCCTTCCCGGCCGAACCAACCCGCACTGCTGACCCGGAAGCCGGTCATCACCTCGTCCATGACGAGCAGCGCACCGTGCTCGGTGGTGAGCGCGCGCAGGCCTGCGTTGAACCCGGGCAGCGGCGCGACCGCGCCCATGTTGCCCGCCGCCGCCTCGGTGATCACGCACGCGATCTCCCCGGGGTTCGCGGCGAACGCGGCGGCGACGGCGTCGAGGTCGTTGTAGGGCAGCACGATGGTGTCGGCCGCCTGCGCGCCCGTCACGCCCGGCGAGGTGGGCAGTCCGAGCGTGGCGACGCCGGAGCCCGCGTCGGCCAGCAACGCGTCGACGTGGCCGTGATAGCACCCGGCGAACTTGATGATCTTGGTGCGGCCGGTGTAGCCGCGGGCCAGCCGGACCGCGCTCATCGTGGCTTCGGTGCCGGAGTTCACCAGCCGCACGCGTTCCACCGGCGCGACCCGCCGCACGATCGTCTCCGCGAGTTCGATCTCGCCCTCGGTCGGCGCGCCGAAGGACAGCCCACCGCTCGCCGCGGCGCGCACCGCCTCGACGACCGCGGGGTGCGCGTGGCCGAGGATCATCGGGCCCCAGGAGCACACCAGATCCACGTACTCGTTGCCATCGGCGTCGACGAGCGTGCAGCCCTCGGCCGAGGCGATGAACCGGGGCGTGCCGCCGACGGAGCGGAATGCCCGCACCGGAGAGTTGACGCCACCCGGAATCACCGAACTCGCCCGGTCGAAGAGTTGAGCGGAAACCGGCACGCCCGCACTGGTCACACGCGGAGAAGAACTCACGCGTTCCAGTCTCTCAGCACCGGAAAATCGGTCCGACGACAGGGTGTAGTGCAGTGATGCAGGCCGCAGCCATCCGGCAACACGCCGAGGTGAGGTTCCCCCGGAATTCGATCGCTGAACGGTTGCCGATGCGTAATCTCAGCTCACATTCGTCTACCGCCTGGGAGGGTCTGCATGCGGATTGCCATCGTCAGCGCGGGTGTACTCGCCGTCGTCGCGGGAGCCACCGTGGCCCTTGGCGCCGGGTCCGCCGCCGCGCAGCCGTTCGATCAACTCGACCAAGCGCGGCTGGCCATCCCCCTGGATCACGCGGCGACCAGCGCGCTGGCCGCCGGACCCATTCCGGCGCTCGTCACCATGGTCGTCCCGCCCAACCGGATCGGCGCGGGGCTGAAGCACGACTCCGCGATCCACCGCGACGAGCGGGGTGCGGTGCACGCCACGCTGCGCCAAGTGGTCCTGGAGGCGGCAGGCCATCCGGACGGGCGGGTCACCATCTATCTGAACGCACCCGGCGCCCGCAACGGCCGCGTGCTGGATGTCTACCAGCATTGGAACTGAGCGGGCGCCGGGCCGCCGTCAGGCGTACATGCAGGGAACTTGCGCCGACATGGTGTGCAGGAAGCACATGAACCCGTTGTAGGGGCCCGCCGACCCGGAATCCGGCACCAGGATCGGCGCGTCGACCGGGCTCGCGTCCTCCAAGGGCAGTCCCGGGGTCGCGCCCGCTGGCGCGGCCCCGATTCCGAGGGCGGCGGCCACGGCAAACGCGGCACAGATCTTCACGGCGAACCGGTTCATCAAACACTTTCCTTCATCGACGCACGTTCCAACTACGGCCGAAATACTAACGGCCACAGAGCCATTCCGGCCAAAGCGCGCGGTCGACGGGCGTCGGGCACCGGACGGCGCGCGGTCGCACGGTAACTCGCTGGCACGCCGTCCGCAGCGGATCGCAGGCAATCCGTGGCTACGTGATGCCGAGGCAGAACTTGGCGAACCCGGTGGTCACCAGGCAGGCCAGCGGCGCGGGTAGCGCGTGCAGCAAGGGCGCGGGCGGCGTCGCCGCGAAAACCGGTGTCGCCGCGAAAACCGGCGGCGCCGCACCGGCTTCGGCGGACGCTGCCGCGGGGACGACCGCGGCAGCGCCGACCACACCGGCCGCCACCGCGCCGAAAAGTGTTCGCTGGACAGTTGATTTCATGGCATGGGCGTTCCCGGACCACGCGCGATCAAACGGCGGCAAGCGGACTCGCGCCGGTCAACGCGCGGAACCGGCGCCGCGCCGACCGCGCACGAGCCGGGCCACGGCATCGATGGCGAGCACGCCCGCGACCGCGACGAGTACCGCGGCCAGCAGCCACCAAGGCGCGACGTAGCGAGTGGCGGTGAAACCAGGGAGGTCACCGAGCGGCGCGAAGTCGGTGGTGCGCACGCCCGCCCGAGCGCTCAGCACCGCCCCCGCCATGGCGAGCACGAACAGGTCCAGCTCGACGAGCACCCCGACCATCCAGCGCCTCACCGGTCCGCTCCGTCCGCGCTGCGCTCGACGGCTTCGGTCAACGCCGTGCGCAACGCCTTGTGGTCTCTGGCCCAGGCTTGCACCAGGCCACCGTCGGCCAGCCGCAGCCCGATGCCGGTGCGGCGGCGCGGCACGCCGGTCAGCTCACCCAGCGCTCTGGCCGACTCCCAGTCTTCGTCGTCCCAGGAGTCCTCGTCGCGTTCGGGCAGCACGTCCGCGATCGAGCTCAGCGGCAGCGACTCGGTCCCCGAACGCAGCGTCTCGGTGGTCAGCTCCACGCTGACGTGCCGCCTGCCCGCGACCACCTGCAACGAGACGAAGCCCGCGATCAAGGCGGCGCAGAAGATCAGCGCGAACCAGTGCACGGCGCCACCGGTGACGATTTCCAGGACGAGAACGACCGCGCACAGAATCGGGCCGTAGGCTACCGCGCGCCACCGGGCGCCCGGTTCGGCGAACAAGACGGTCTGGGCGGTCACGACAAGCCCATCACGGCAGCGCGCGCCCGCACGAGAACGAACGGAATCAGCGACTCAGGCCGGGCAGCAACAGCACGGCGACGGTCAGCACGGCGAACAGAATCAGCAGGCTCAAGACGGCCAGATCCCGCCGAATGCTGTGCGGCTGCTGGATCACCACTCGCATTGATGCCTCCGATCCTCCGAAGCCATCTGCCGAGCTCCCGCGCGTAAAGCGCGACAACGCACGACAAACGACCACCGGTTCCCATGTCCACTGTGACAACCCTCACCATACATGCCGGACTGTCTCGGACAAATTGGGAACTTGTTCCATCGCGGCCTCAGCGCCTGCCCGGCTGGAAGTACGTGGTGGCTTCGGGCCGGTGGGACAGATAGATGGCGCCCGCCGCGAGGACGGCCTGCACGATCGACGCGCCACCCGCGACGAGCGACGCCGTCCCGCCCACCGCCTCGATCGCCAGCAGCGCGCCGACGCCGATCACGACGACCCACGCGCCGAGCACCGTCAACACGGTGCGCGCCCACAGTTTGCCGCGCCCGAACTGGTACACGATCACCGCCGCCAGCGCCGCGACGCCGAGGCCGAGCAGGACGACGAACACGTAGACCAGCGACACCATCAGCTCGGCGCTGGCCAGCGTGACCTGGGGATCCTGCGCCCTGGCCTGCTCGAACACTTCTTCGGCGAAAGCTCGCCGACGATCCAGCGCGGCGACGATCGAGGCGATGAACTGCACGACGCCGAATCCGATCACACCCCACCACAGCTGCCGCGCGGTACCGACATCCTCCGGCATCGGAGGCCGGACCGGGCCCGCGGCGAACGGTCCCGCCATATTCGTCACGACAGCCAGTGCGCGGCCTCGGTGGCCCAATAGGTGAGCACGATGTCCGCGCCGGCCCGGCGGATACCCAGCAGCGACTCGAGCACGGCGCCACGACGGTCGATCCAGCCGCGCTCGGCGGCCGCGGTGATCATCGCGTACTCGCCGGAGATCTGGTAAGCGGCGACCGGCACCGTCGAGCGATCGGCGACCTCACGCAGGATGTCCAGATACGACATGGCCGGTTTGACCATCACGATGTCCGCGCCCTCGGCCAGATCCAGCTCCAGTTCCCGGATCGCCTCGCGGCGATTCGCCGGATCCTGCTGGTAGGTGCGCCGGTCGCCCTCCAGGGATGAACCGACGGCCTCCCGGAACGGACCGTAGAACGCCGAGGCGTATTTCGCGGAGTAGGCCAGGATGCCGGTGTCGATGCGACCGGCCGCGTCCAGGCCGCGGCGGATGGCGCCGACCTGGCCGTCCATCATGCCGCTGGTGCCCAGCAGGTTGGCGCCCGCCTCCGCCTGGGCGAGCGCCATCTCGACGTAGCGGTCCAGCGTCGCGTCGTTGTCGACCGCGCCGTCGGCGGTGAGCACACCGCAGTGGCCGTGGTCGGTGAACTCGTCCAAGCAGGTGTCGGCCATGACCACGGTCGAGTCGCCCACCTCGTCGGCCAGCGCGCGCAATCCGCGGTTGAGGATGCCGCGCGGATCGCAGGCCGCGGTGCCGACCGCGTCCTTGTCCTCCGGACGCGGCACGCCGAACAGCATGAGGCCGCCGACACCCGCCGTGACCGCCTCGACGGCCGCCTTGCGCAGCGAGTCCAGCGAGTGCTGCACCACCCCGGGCATGGAGCTGATCGGGCGCGGCTCCGCGATGCCGTCGGCGACGAACATCGGCAGCACCAATTGCCGTGGTTCCAGTGTTGTTTCGGCCACGAGACGACGCAAAGCCGGGGTACGGCGCAACCGCCGCGGGCGGTCCATTCCGGTCATGAATCGCACGATACGCCGGGAGTGATCCGCTGTCGCGAGCGCCCGCCGACCGCGAGCCGAACCCTCTGGGACAGATGCCGCGCGCGACCCGCCGACCTGCGATGTCAACCGAGTGATAACGGTGTGCGAAATCACACCTCACCTGCCCCGCGAAGGCGCATACTCCGACTAGGCCAGACTTGCTGGGGGACAGCATGACCGATCCGCACATGATATCTCGCTGGCCAGAGCCGCCGACTTCGAGTCGTGGGTGGCGGTGCTGCTGTCGGACTGGTGGCCGGTGCTGACCGACGGTCTGCCCCCGCCGCCTGCCGTGCTGCGGGCTTGGCGCGCCGCAGACAGCGCCGTGGAGAGCGTGAGCGTCGAATTCGTCGCGCGACAATCGGCCGAGCCGCAGGTCATGCCCGGCGCGCACGTCGCCTTCGCCACCCTGGGCATCCGTCCCGACGAGCCGGAATGGCTGCGCAGCCGGGGCACGCACCTGGTCGGCGGCACCGAGGACGCCCTCGTTCAGTTGCGTTTCTCCGAGACCGCCCGCACCGTCTTGGTGCGGTTGCAGAGCAGGCCGTGCCGGGTCACCCGCGAGGCGGGCCTGCGGCTGCTCGCGGTAGCCGAGGCGACCTTGCCGTTTCCGGACACCGCCGTCGGGCCGCTGGACGTGCGGGTGGCCCGCAACAGCGCGCGGCATCTGCTCGCCGAGCACAGCGCGCGGCACGCCACTCCGGCCGATCCGTTGCAGCTCGGCCCGCCGCAGCGCGTTGCCGACATCGGCTGGGCGTTCATCTTCCCGTGGTCGACCACCTCCTGGTACACCGAAGGCGCCGTCCCCCGACTCACCCCGGGCAGCCGAGGACCGATCGTGGTCGTCAAGGACACCGGGCACACCTGGCTGCTGAACAGTCTGCGCAACTACGACGCGCAGCTGACCGCGTACGCGCGTGAGCACGGGTTCCGCGCCCCGGCCGGACAGCCGCGATGATGGGCGGCGTGATCGCGGCGGAGTATCGGAAGGCGCTGGGATGACCGAACCGCCGAGCGAGGTGGAACTGCTCGCCATGCAACGGCGCGCCGAAGCGCTGTGGGACGCGGGCGACGCCGCGGGTGCCGAACACTGGCTGCGCCGGGCCGCCGCGGGCGGCAGTGTGCTCGCCATGGGAATGCTCGGCGCGCTGCTGGGGGCCGACGGCCGGCTCGGCGAGGGGATCCGCTGGCTGGAGACCGCCGCCGCGCGCGGCAACGAGCCGGCGGGTGTGCAGCTGGGCCTGCTACACGTGGAGCGCGGCAATTTCGACGAGGCCGAACGCTGGTTGCGGCCCGCCGCCGAGCGAGGGCTGCCCGAAGCGCTCTGCAACATGGGTGTTCTCGCCAATCGGCGTGGCCGCGACGACGAAGCCGAACAGTGGTACGAACGAGCGGTGCGCGCCGGAAACCCAACGGCCATGCGCAGTCTCGGCTTGCACTTGGCGCGTCGCGGCGAATTCGACCGCGCCATCGACCTGCTCACCGAGGCCGCGCGCCGCGGAAGAACCGACGCGATGGCGGTGCTGGGCGCCCTGCATCTGGACCGGGGCGAACCGGTCGCGGGTGAGCGGTGGCTGCGCAAGGGCGCCGAAGCGGGCGACCCGGACTCGATGTTTCATCTCGCGCTGTTGCTGCGCGCTTCGAACACGCCTTATCTCGCAGGCGATTTCACCGATCCCGAGGTGCTGCGCACCGCCGCCGCGATCGCGACCGGCCGCACGCCCGCTCAACGCGAGGCACGGCAGTGGCTCGAACGCGCCGCCGCGCTGGGACATCCACAGTCGCTGCGGTTGCTCCACGATCTGTGAGCCGGTGCCCGCCCGGAACCCTGAAAACCTCTGTGGCCAGCGGAGTTTGTCGGTACCCCGGAGTAGAATCGAAGGTACGTTCGAGGGGGCTCGCCGCCCCCGATCGCCACGGGAGGGATGCCAATGCGCACACCGCAAACCGTTCTCATCGATCGCCCTTACGCCCCGCTGCAGAAGCGCCCGCTGCCCGCGGGCCGTCCCCGGGCGTGGTACGTCATGCACAACCGGCGGCTGAAGGCGATGCGCCTGGCAATCGCTCTGCTCGATTCGGGCGTCTACGCACCGAGTTACGCCACCAACAAGCGGATCAGGCACACCGCCGAGGTGATCGGCATCCGGCCGCCCTCCGACGCCACCTGCTCCATGGTCCGCACCCTGATGCGCAGACGGTACTGATCCCGAAGCCACGACGCGGTCCGCCGCGTGCCACTCCGGCTCCGGGCCGGGCGCCCTCCCGAGCGCCCGCCTCGGAACGGCACGCCCGGCCGCCGCACACTCCTGACGTCACCGCACCGGCCCGGTCCCGAGCGTAGCGAGACCGAGCCTGCGCCGTTCGCGGCCCCGCAGGCGCAGGCAGGAATCACCTACTGCGGCGACTCTTCTTACGGGGCGGCGGCAGCAGGCCCTCGGCGCGCAGGCGGGCCGCGTGCTCGGCGAGTGCTTCGACCAGCGGACCGACCTGGGCCACCTCGGGCTGCACGTCCACGCGCAGGCCGAATTCGACGGCGGTCTCGGCGGTCTTGGGGCCGATGCACGCCACGATGGTGCGCGCGTGCGGCTTGCCCGCGATGCCGACCAGATTGCGCACCGTGGAGGACGAGGTGAACAGGACCGCGTCGAAGCCGCCGGTCTTGATCATCTCGCGGGTCTCCGCGGGCGGCGGCGAAGCGCGCACGGTGCGGTAGGCCGTGACGTCGTCGATTTCCCAGCCGCGGTCGCGCAGCCCTTCGGCCAGCGTCTCGGTGGCGATGTCGGCGCGCGGCAGCAGCACCCGGTTCACCGGGTCGAACACGTCGTCGTAGGGCGGGAAGTCGGCCAGCAGGCCTTCGGAGGACTGCTCGCCGCTCGGCACCAGTTCGGGGTTGATGCCGAACGACCGCACCTTGTCCGCGGTGGCCTCGCCGACGCACGCGATCTTCACACCGGAGAACGCCCGTGCGTCCAGACCGAACTCGGCGAACTTCTCCCAGACCGCGCGCACCGCGTTGGTGGAGGTGAACACCACCCACTGGTAGCGCCCGTCGACCAGACCCTTGACCGCGCGCTCCATCTGGGCGGGGCTGCGCGGGGGTTCGACCGCGATGGTCGGCACCTCTATCGGGATGGCGCCGTGCGTGACGAGCCGCTCGCTCATCTCCGCGGCCTGGTCCTTGGTGCGCGGCACGAGCACGGTCCAGCCGTACAGCGCGCGCGACTCCCACCAGGACATCTTCGAGCGGTGCGCGACCACCTTGCCGATGGTCACCACCAGCGGTCCGACCAGCTCGGAGGCGGCGCTGTTCAACGTGGCCAGGGTGGCCTCGATGGTGCGCTGCTGACGGGTGGTGCCCCGCACGGTCACCGCGACCGGGGTCTGCGGCGCCATGCCGTGCTCGACCAGGGCGCTCGCGGTCTCGGCGAGGTGCCCGGAGGTCGCGTGCAGCACGAGCGGGCCGGGCGCGGCCGCCAGCGCGGCCCAGTCGACCTCGCCGCGCACGTCCGCCTCGGTGTGCCCGGAGCCGAGCGCGATGCCCGCGTAGCTGGGCACCGCGGAGCCGTTGGGCAGGCCGGGCAGCACCTCGAACACCATGTGCGACCGGGTGACGGCGGTGACCTCGGCGATCACCGAGTCGGTGGTCAGCGGGTGCCCGCGACGACGCGCACCACGTCGTGCCCGGCGCGCGCTTCGGCGATCAGCGTCTTGGCCACCTCGGCGGGCTCGCCGAGCGCGGGCCGCACATCGACCGGACGCTCCCCGTCGGGCCCCGGCTCGACCGCGGTGCCGATCAGGGCGAGCACGCCCTTGTCGACGTCGGGGTCGGTGAACGCCAGCGTCGCCCGTCCGATCACTTCCCGTGCCCGTACGGTGAGCAGCGCCGGGTCACCCGGACCCGATCCGACGAAAAGGATGCGGCCGGGATGCTTCTTCGTCGCTCGGCTCATGCCTGCACCTCGCTCGCGCTCGGCTCCGGCATGCCCGAGGGCCGGTTGCCTGTGCTTCGCTCGCTCATGACTCCGCCGCGCTTGCGCTCGGCTCCGGCACGAGCGAGGGCTCGGCTGTGCCTGTTGTTCGCTCGCTGACGCTCGCTCATCGGCTGTTCTCCATTGGGCTGGGGTTGGGCAAGTCTGTGGCGGGCGAACTCACCGCCCGGGTGGGGGAACCGTCGTCCGGTTCGGTGGCGAGCAACTCGCGGGCACCCATATCGAGCAACTCACGGGCGAGCGCACGGCCGAGCTCCTCGGCGTCGGCCGGGTCGCCGACCACCGACGCTCGCAGCACGTTGGAGCCGTCGACCGCCGCCGCGCACGCGCGCAGCGAGAGCTCGTCCACGATGCGGCCTTCGTCGTCGAGCGATTCGACCACCTCGGCGAGCGCGCCGATCGGCGCGGTGCAGCCTGCCTCCAATTCGGCCAGCAACGATCGCTCGGCGACGACCGAGGCGCGGGTGGCCGCGTCGTCCAGGCCGGAGAGGATCTCCACCAGGGCGGTGTGGTCACTACGGCATTCCACCGCGAGCGCGCCCTGGGCGGGGGCCGACAGCATCTGCACCGGCTCCAGCGACTCGGTGACCGCGTCCAGCCGGTCGATGCGGGCCAAACCGGCTCTGGCCACCACGACGGCGTCCAGCTCGCCCTCGCTCACCTTGCGCAGCCGAGTGTCCAGATTGCCGCGCAGCGGGACGATGTCCAAGCCCAGCCCGAGCGCTCGCAGCTGCGCCGCGCGGCGCGGCGCCGAAGTACCGACCTTGGCGCCTGCGGGCAGCTCGCCGAGGACCAACCCGTCGCGGGCGACCAGCGCGTCGCGCGGATCCTCCCGCGGTGGGATGGCGGCGATGGTGAAGCGCGGGTCCTGCGCGGTCGGCAGATCCTTGTAGGAGTGCACGGCGATGTCGATCGCGCCCGCCGCCAGCTCGTCGCGTAGAGCGGAGGTGAACACGCCGACGCCGATCTTCTGCACCGGGTCCGACGACAGGTCACCGGCGGTCTTGATCACCACCAGCTCGGCGGGTTGCCCCGCGGCGATCAGCGCGTCGCGCACCGTGCCCGCCTGGGTGAGCGCGAGCAGGCTGCCCCTGGTACCGATCCGCCACGGCGTGCGGGTGCCGTCCGCGGTCGCGTTGCCTTCTTGGTGCACCATGGTCATGCCGTCTGCCCCTGTTCCTCGCCGCGATGGCCAGCGGTGAAATCGTCGGCCAGCGCAATCTCTCCGTCGGCCAAGGTGATCTCGGCCCGATCGCCGGTTACCGCGGTGATCTCCATGGGCGCGGCGACCGCCTGGGCCGCGCCCGGCTTCAGTTCGAACAATTCGCGCAGTGCCTCGGCGTAGCTGTCCCCGCCCGGCGTGGACGCCAGCTGCTTGACCCGCACCGTCGGCGCGTGCAGCAGCTTGTCGACGACCCGGCGCACCGTGCGCGCGACCTCGTCGCGTTCCGGGTCGGCCAGGCCGGGCAACCGCGAATCCAGGCGGAGCAGTTCGGCCTCGACCACCTCCGCGGCGCGCTGGCGCAGCGCCGCCACCGTCGGGGTGACTTCGGCCATCCGCTGGCCGGCGAGGTATCTGGCGAGTTCGTCGGCGACGATCGACCGGGCGGCCGCGGTGTCGTCGGCGGCGGCGCCCGCCGCCGGATCGCGCTGCAAGGTCTCGATGTCGATGAGCGTGACGCCGGGCAGTCCGGCCACGGCGTGCTCGACATCGCGCGGCAAACCGAGATCGCAGAAGACCAACGGCCGCTCCACCGTGGCGGAGCCTTCCCCGCGCTCGCGCTCGGTGAGCGCGCGGTGGGTGTCGGCGAGCGTCACCACCGCGCCGACCGCGCCGGTGCACGTGACCGCGACATCGGAGGCGGCCATCGCCTCGGTGAGCCCCGACAGCTCCATGGCGGAGGCCTCGACGCCGTACGTCCGCGCGGTCTCCGCGAGTCGGCGCGCCCGCCCGAGCGTGCGGTTCACCACGATGATCCGGCCGATCCCGGCGCGCGAGAGGTGCGCGACCGCCAGGCCGCCCATCGCGCCAGCTCCGACCACGGCGGCGGTCCGTCCGGCCAGCGGTCCGAGCACCTGCTGGGCCCGATCCAGCGCGACCGACACCACCGACGCGCCCGCGCGGTCGATGCCGGTCTCGGCGTGCACCCGCTTGCCGACCCGCAGCGCGTGCTGCGCGAGTTCGTGCAGGGTCCGTCCGACCGCCTGCTGGGCGTCGGCGGAGGCGTAGGCGCCGCGGATCTGGCTGAGCACCTGCTGCTCGCCGACCACCATCGAGTCCAGGCCGCTGGCCACCGCGAACAGATGCTCGGCGGCGGCCTCGGAGTAGCGGACGTAGGCGTGCTTGGTCAGATCCGGCATCGGCAGGCCGGAGTGCTTGGTCAGCAGGTCGCCGATCTCGGCGAGACCGCCGTGGAAGGCGTCGACCACCGCGTAGACCTCCACCCGGTTGCAGGTGGAGACGATCATCGCCTCGGACACATGGCTCGAGGCGAGCAGGCGGTCGATCAGCTTCGGCCGGTCGGCATCGGTGACGGCCACCTTCTCCAGCACCGGAACCGGCGCGCTGCGGTGTGAGATGCCGACGAGGAGAACGCTCATGGTGTGACCACCGATCCCTTGCTGCTTGGCTCCGTTGCCGTATGCGAGGTTGCCGTATGCGAGGTCGCCGTATGCGAGGTCGCCGTATGCGAGGTCGCCGTATGCGAGGGCGCCGAATGCGAGGCTGTCGAATGCTGGAGTGCCGGATGCGCGGGCGTCGCGTGCGGTGTCGGCAGCCGATGCGCGATGCGCCCCGACCCGGCGTGCGCGACCTCCGGCAGCTGGGTCTGCTCCGCGTTGCGTACCCGCTCGAACGACAGCATCTGCATCTCGACGGCCAGGTCGACGCGACGGACCTCGACCGTCGGCGGCGCGACCAGCTCGCAGGGAGCGAAACTCAGGATCGACTGCAGCCCGGACGCGACGAGCCGGTCGCACACGTCCTGGGCCGCGTCGTCGGGAACGGTGATGACCGCGATCGTCGGCTCGAGCTCGGCGACCGCGCGGGCGAGCTCGGTGACGTCGCGCACGATCAGGCCCGCGACCGACATGCCGATCACCTCGGGGTGGCTGTCGAAGATGCCGACCACGGTGAAGCCACGCCGCCGGAACCCTCCGTAGCCGACCAGAGCCCGGCCCAGATTGCCCGCCCCGACCAGCACGACGCGGTGGCCCTGCGACAGGCCGAGCACGTCTTCGATCCTGGAGCGGAGCTTGGCCACGTCGTAGCCGACGCCGCGAACCCCGTTGGGGCCGAGGAATGATAGATCCTTGCGCAGCTTGGCCGAATTGACACCCGCCGCGACAGCCAGTTCCTCACTCGATACGATGGCAACACCGTCGTCGGCGAACACGGCGAGGACCCGAAGGTAGGTAGCCAGCCGCGCGACGGTGGCCTGCGGGATGTCCTTCTGCAGAGCCCTGCCGGAGACGCCGCCTGGCGCCTCATGCTGCTCTGTCACGTCGTCGGCTCCTCGTCCCGGGCCTCGGGCACCGGTTCGTCGCTCGACCCCTCTGACCCGGGGGGCGGTCCGGTGCCATGGTGTCGAAGTTTCGGATTTCGGGGCGGCTCCGCAGCCTCGGCATGCGGGTCGCGTGCCACCACCGTAACTGCTTGTGAAGCCCTGCACAAAGTCGGTGAAATTGGCCTCATTTTCCGCTGCGACCAGCACAGCGGCCGAATCGGACGGAAAACCTGTACCTCAGCGCTTCAGGTCCGCGCGCAATCGGGTCTCGTCGACATCGAAATAGCTGTGTTCGCGGCCGTCGAGCAGGACGACGGGAAGCCGGTCGCCGTACTCCGCGCGCAGGCCAGGGTCGGTGGCGGCGGCTTCGTCGACGTCGACGGCGCCCGGTTCGATGCCGAATTCGGCGCAGATCGCCCGCAGCTGTTCCAGTGCCGTCGCACACAGCCCACAGCCCGCGCGGGTCAGCAATGTCACCGAATGTGTGGGATTGGTCATGTGGGTATTTAATCCGCCACGCGATTGTGTCGCACGCCGCCTTCTGCCGTCAGTGTCACCCGCTCCGGTTACTGTTGACATGGTTCGCGCGACGGGCGGAGGTACTGGTGCCGGAACGATCGAAGGTGGCGAGGGCCGGATTCATCGCGGGACGATTCGGTGAGTTTCCGGCGCGGTGGAATCTGAGCCAGATGGGCCAGGGTCTGCAGGACCAGCTCGCCCGGATCTCGCGCAGCCCGTTCGGCCCGAGCGAAGAGGAATTGCGGGCCAATCTCGCCGGTGAGGCCAGTGCCGACGCCGCGCTGACGCTGCACGACGCGGAACTGGCCGCAGGCGAGGCGCAGGCGCTGGAGGTGCCCCGCGATCTGACCGCCGCCGCGTTCTTCGACGTCGACAACACCATGGTGCAGGGCGCGTCGATCGTGCATTTCGCCCGCGGACTGGCGGCGCGCAAGTACTTCAAAACCTCCGATCTGGTGGACGTCGCCTGGAAGCAGGTGAAATTCCGGGTCACCGGCAAGGAGAGCAGCACCGACATGGCCAGCGGCAAGGAGAAAGCGCTGGCGTTCATCGCCGGGCGCTCGACCGCCGAATTGGCCGCGCTGGGCGAGGAGATCTACGACGAGATCATCGCCGACAAGATCTGGCCGGGCACTCGCGCGCTCGCGCAGATGCATCTGGACGCGGGCCAGCAGGTGTGGTTGGTGACCGCGACGCCGGTGGAACTGGCGCAGGTGATCGCCAAGCGGCTCGGACTCACCGGGGCGCTGGGCACCGTGGCCGAGAGCGTGGACGGGAAGTTCACGGGGCGTCTGGTCGGCGACATCCTGCACGGCCTCGGCAAAGCCCACGCGGTCCGCACGCTCGCGATCCGCGAGGGCTTGAATCTCAAGCGGTGCAGCGCGTACTCCGACAGCCACAACGACGTGCCGATGCTGTCGCTGGTCGGCACCGCCGTGGCGATCAATCCCGACTCCGACCTACGCGAGGTCGCCAAGAACCGCGGCTGGGAGATCCGCGATTTCCGGACCGGCCGCAAGGCCGCCAAGATCGGCGTGCCCACCGCACTGGCCCTCGGCGCCGCGGGCGGCGCGGTCGCCGCGGCGGTCACTCGCCGCCGCGACGGTCACTGACCGTCCTTCAGCCCGTGAAGACGTTGCGGCGCTTGGTGAGCAGCTTGTAGAGCGTCTGCTGGATGGTCTCGCGGACCTGATCGGTGACCTCGAACATCGTCATCGGATCGTCGGCGGCTTCCGGCTCGTACGGCGTGGTGGGGATCGGAGCGCCGAATTCGATGTGCCATTTGGACGGCAGCGGGATCGCGCCGAGCACGCCCAGGTGCGGGAACAGCGGCGTCACCGGGAAGTACGGCAGGCCGAGCAGGCGGGCCAGCGGCTTGAGATCGGCCAGCTTGGGGTAGATCTCCTCGGACCCGACGATGGAGCACGGGATGATCGGCGCGCCGGTGCGCACGGCCGCGGCCACGAAACCGCCGCGACCGAAGCGCTGCAGCTTGTAGCGATCGGAGTACTGCTTGCCGACGCCCTTGAACCCTTCCGGGAACACACCGGTCAGCTCGCCGGCGCGCAGCAGCCGTTCGGCGTCCTCCCGGCAGGCCAGCGTGTGGCCCGCGCGGCGGGCGAGCACGCCGAGCACCGGCGTCTCGAAGATCAGATCGGCCGCCAGCAGGCGCAGCGCGCGCTGCTTCGGGTGCCGGTCGTGCACGGCCAGCTGCAGCATCAGGCCGTCCAGCGGGATCGTGCCCGCGTGGTTGGCCACGATCAGCGCGCCGCCCGTCTCCGGAAGGTTGTCCATCCCGCTGACCTCGACCCGGAACCACAGATCCGACAGCGGCCGCAGTGCGGGCAGGATGACCGACTCCAGCAGGTGCTCGTCGAAGCCGAACTCGTCGACCTGGTAATCGCCGGTGAGCCTGCGGCGCGCGAAACCCGCCGTCTTGGTGATCTGCTTGCCGAGCGCGCCGCGCAGCACCCCCGACAGCGATTGAGGCGCGGGAGGCGCGGCGGCCGCGCGCCGCTCGATCAGCGATGTCACCGGACTCGGCGCGACCAGGCGCCGTGGCGCGGGCCGCTGGCGAGTCTCGATCTGTAAGTCGTGGAGTCGGATGACTTTCGCTACGTCATTCATTGGTGTGCTCCCGTATCGGCCCCGAGCAGGCCGAGCAGTTTGTTTTCTGCGGCGTCGATCCACGCTGGATCGACCACGGGCCGCAACGCTGCGCCCCCGATGAAGTCGTCGAACGCCTGCACCGTCGTCCAGCGCGGCACGAACCCGAGTTCGGTGCGCATACGGGTGGTGTCCAGGCCACAACCGAAATGGAAGTAGTCGAGCTGTTCGGCGGAGAACTCCCGCATCACCGGGCCCATGAGCAGACGGCCCGCGGTGCGGAACACCGTGAAGGGAACCGGCAGTTGGATCCGGCCCGCCCGCCGGACCGCCTGCGACAACGACAGCGCGCCGTCGCCCGCGATGTTGTAGGTGCCGCTCGCCGCGCTCCGCGCCGCGAGCGTCAGCGCGGCCACCGCGTCCTCCTCGTGCAGCAGCTGCATCCTGGCGTCCCGGCCGAATACGGTGGGTGTCACCGGCGAACGCAGGTATTGCACTCCGCGGGCGGCCAGTCGCGGCCCCACGATCGGGGCGAATCGCAGAATTGACGTGGCTATATCGGGGCGCCGCCGGGCGAGCCCGCGAACATAACCCTCTATATCGTTCATGTCGCGCGCAAACCCGCCACGCAGCGGTGTGCGCGCACTCATTTCCTCGCTGAATTTCGCGGGGTCCTTCGCGCTGCACCCGTACACCGCCGACGAGGAGCGCAGCACCACCCGGCGCACCGAGGACGCCTTCTGGCACACCGCGAACAGCTGCATCGCGCCGAGGACGTTGTGATCCTTCATGGCGGCGCGCCCGCCGCCCGCCGGCGGACGCGTCAGCAAGGCGGTGTGCACCACGGTGTCCACCTCGCCACCATCGATCACCTTACGGATCAGAGGGTTTCGGATGTCCGCGCGCACGAATTCGGCGCGGCCCATGCGCCGCTGCAACTCGCGGCCCGGCGTCATCGTGTCCACGGCGAGGACGCGTTCGATCCCGGCGTCCTGCGCCAGCCGGGCGACGACCGCGCCACCGAAGAAGCGGCTGGCCCCGGTGACCAGCACGACCTTCGGTGTGTGTCCTTCCCGACCCTCAGAACCCACCGGCACCCGCTTTCCTCTGCCAGTCGCCGTTGTGATTATTCCCAGCCCCTAGCGTAGCGGGTCCCTACCCGCCCACCGAGAGTATTAACCAGGATCTAACGATGACTTCAGTCACGCGATACAAATGGCGAAATTCCAAAATTTTAAATTTCAAACGAAAAGAGCCCGTCACCTATTGGTGACGGGCCCCTCCGCAGCTATCACGCAGCGATGCCTTACTTGCCGAGTTTGCGCCGCTGGACACGCGTACGGCGAAGCAGCTTGCGGTGCTTCTTCTTCGACATGCGCTTGCGGCGCTTCTTGATCACAGAACCCATAGGGTTGTCCTCGCGTTCTCTCTACTCGGCGCGCACGCTGCCCGTGCGCGATTGCCGGACGCCCGTCCGCCGAGGCCCCGGCCTGCGGGCCAGGGTCGCTCGGCAAGCCTCACGCCCAGTGTTCGCGCCGCCGGAGACCACGAGGCAACCAACAGCGATGCCACCGGCGGGCGAACACGAACCGAGGAGCTATCGTACCGTCCGGCCCTGCCGGTCTCGAAACCGCCTCATCCGGCGTCGAAATAGGACGTTTCCAGGTAGTCGTGCACCGCCTTGGCGTGCACCCGGAACGATCGTCCGACGCGCACGGCGGGCAACTCGCCCGAGTGCACGAGCCGGTAGACCGTCATCTTGGACACCCGCATCAGATTCGCCACCTCGGCGACGGTGAGAAACTGGGTGCCGCCGCCGAGCACGGATTGCCCCTGCGTCGCGGCCTCACGTTGGGTACGGGAATTCCCCCGAACCGCCTGCGGGACCGGAGCCGCCGGACGCTCCGGAATTCGCAGACATCTTGTTGGCAGACATCTTGTTGGCAGACATCATTGCACCATTGACCTCCGGCACGTCCGCGCCGCCGGCTTCCCCACCGGCGGAACAGACACGCACGTGCTCCTTGAAGCTTAGCGGGACCAGTGGTGTTACTGCGACGGGAGTGAGAAATCGGGTTTTCCGATTTAAAACAGACCGGTCACTCTGCTGAGACGCCTTGTTCAGCCGATCTTTCCTTCGCCGCGAAGAGAGCCTCCCAGAATGCCGAGCGTAGTCCTCCCCGCTCCAGCTCGCGGATCGCGGCCGCGGTGGTGCCCGCGGGCGAGGTGACCGCCGCGCGCAGTTCGGCGGGGGTCTGGCTGGAGCTGTCGAGCAGGGCGGCCGAGCCGATCATGGTCTGCACCACGAGCCGAGTGGCTACGTCCCTGGTCAGACCGAGTCCGACGCCTGCGTCCACCATCGCCTCGACGACCAGGAAGAAGTACGCGGGGCCCGATCCGGACACCGCGGTGACCGCGTCCATCTGACTCTCCGCCACGGCGACCACCTTGCCGACCGCGCCGAGCACCTCGGTCACCAGCTCCAGATGGTGTTCGCGCGCGTAGCGCCCCGGCGCGATGACGCTCATGCCCTGTCCCACCAGCATCGGCGTGTTCGGCATGACGCGCACCACCGGGAATCCGGCGGGCAACTTGCCCTCCAGTCGCGCGGTCGGCACCCCGGCCGCCAGCGAGACCAGCACCTGATCGCGATCGCTGCCGATCTCCGCCTTGCCCAGCGGAGCGAGCACCGCGTCCACATCGCCCGGCTTCACCGCGATCACCAGCAGGTCCGCGCCCACGGCGGCATCGGCCACGTCGTCGGTGACCCGGATACCGAAGCGATCCGCGATCTGATGAGCCCGTTCCCGGTGGGTCTCGACGACGACCAGATCCTTGGTCAGCCGCCCGGACTCCAGCAACCCGGCCACCAACGCCTCCCCGATGCGCCCGCCACCGATCACCGCAATTCTCGTCATGGGGCTCAAGGCTAGACGGCGCGCGCCGGAACTCAGCGCTGGGGAACGAGCGCCAGCTGACGACTCTGCGCGACGACCGCACCGGTCGAGTCGAGCACCAGCTGATCCTCGTCGAACATGCGCCTGCCCACCTCGTGCGTGGTGGCGATGATCCGCAGCCAGCCCGGGGCTGGCCTGCGGCGCAGATAGGTGGTCATCTGCACGGTGGGCGCCCAGCCGAAATGGCCGAGGTTGGTCGGCACCGGCGGGCTCATGTCGGCGCTCATCATGGCGAAGTACATCGCGACGTCGGGATCCTGCTCGTCACCCGGCCGCGGGCGCATCCACAGCCGCAGGCGCGGTTCACCCTTCGCGCCGTCGAGGAAGCGGGCCCACTCGCGGTCGAGGTAGATCTCGGCGCCCTGCCCGACGTGGACGATCTCGCCCATCGGCGAGCCGGGCTCGTAGCCGATCGCGTCGGCGGGTGGCTGCGCGGGCATGTCGGCGTGCTCGGGAGCGTAGATCGGATCGGTGTCGTCGAGGCGGCTGAAGGTCAGCGCCGTGCGGACCAGGACGCGGCCGTCCTGGACGAGGTCGGTGTCGGCGAGGCAGATCTGGCGGCCGACCTTGCGGACGCGCACCTCGTATTCGACCGCGCCGGGGTTGGGCGCGCCGAGAAAGTCGGAGCTCGCGGCGATCGGGGCCATGCCGACCAGTGCCGGGTCGCAGGCGCGCAGCCAGTTGGTCGCCGCCGCCGCGCTGGCCGCGACCATCGTCCCGCCGTGCACCTTCGGGCCGATGGTCCAGATGTCGTCGATGACGCCCAGATAGCGTCCGGCCCCCTCCGTGGCAGCTGGCGCCTCGGTCAGTGCGCACACCTGGCTGAACGGTGCGTCGGTCGTGGCCGCCGGACCGAAGTCGGCCGTCAGCTCCGTCGTCATCCTCACTCCTGTCCTTCTTCGACCGCACCGGACGGCGTCGTTCGCGGCAGCATGGCCCGCACGGTCGCCGAGCGGCGTTCGTACAGCGTACAACGAAGCGGGGCCCGCATCGCATCTCCGCGTACCGGAGTAGCGACGAGCGTCACATCGGCGATTCGGGTGAACCACGGCGCGCGCCGGTGGGCGTGGGCGCGGCGGACACGGCCAGATGCGCGCGGGCGAAGGCCAGGGTGCGGTGCAGCATGGCGGCGCGATCCTTGGTGGTGCGCGCGTTCTGCGTGTTGATCTCGGCGACGGCCTGGCCGGAGAAACCGGTGCGGACCAGGCTCTCGCACACCTCCACGCACGGTTGGGTGCCTTCCCCGGGAACCAGGTGCTCGTCGTGCGCGGCGCCCCGGCCGTCCGCCAGGTGCAGGTGGGCCAGACCTGACCCCATCCGTGCGGCCAGAGCCAGCGGATCCGCCCCCGCGGTCGCGGTATGCGACAGGTCGAGGGTGTAGTGGCGGAAGCCGGTGTCGGTCGGGTCGTAGGACGGGCTGAACGCGGTCAGAGCCGGACCGGGCCCACCACGCCGCTCCAGGCGTTTCGCCGCGCCTTCGCGACGGCCGAACAACGTGTCCGCGCGCATCGGGAACATGTTCTCGACCGCGACGATCACCGGGCTGTTGTCTTCCAGCTCGGCCACCTGGGCGGCGAATCCCGCCGCATAGCGCCGCTGCCAGCGGAACGGCGGATGAACGACCACCGTGCTCGCCCCCAGCGCCTCGGCCGTGCGCACACTGCGCTCCAGTTTCGCAACCGGGTCCGAACCCCAGACCCGCTGCGAGATCAGCAGGCACGGAGCGTGCACCGCGAGCACGGGGACACCGTACTTGCGGGAGTAGGCCTGCGCGGTGGCGATGCTCTGGCTGGCGGGCTCGGCCCAGACCATCAATTCGACGCCGTCGTAGCCGAGCTCGGCGGCATAGCGGAACGCCGCCTCCGTGTTCTGCGGGTACACCGAGGCGGTCGAGAGGCCGACCAGGATCGGCTTCGGACGAGAAGCGCCCCCGGAGTCCTCCGGGGCACCGGCGCCCGTGCGCGGGCCCGCACCGGGCGCGGGCCGCGTCCCGGTCTCGTTCGCCTGTCCGATGTTCCCCACGACGGCTCCCTACTCAGTTCGTACTGAGAAGAAAGGCTAGCGGCCCCAGCGTGACGAAGATGCCGACGACCACGGCGATCACGGTGCTGAGGATGTCGTCGGTCCGGCGCAGGATACGCACGAGGGCCACCAAGCCGAGGATCACGATCATCGCCAGGGCCAGCGCCACCCAGGGAAGCATTTCCCACATGCGCTCGAAACCTTTGAACAGCAACATGCCCGCGACCGCGGCGCCGGTGCTCTGACCGCCGAGGATCATCCACTGGCGCCGGTTGGCGTCGTCCTCGGCCTTCTTCGATGCCCGGGAGCGGCGCGGCGAGGTCGCCCTGGTGACCGCGCGCGGCTCGTCTGCGAAGTCGTCCTCGTCGTCTTCGTCGACCGTGATCGGCTCATAGACGTCGGTGGCTCCGTCCAGCTCAGCGACGTCGACGGCAGCGCGCCCACCGCGCCGGTTGCGCTGCGCTTGGCCGCGCTCGGCCCGGTCGACGCCGTCGCGCAACAGATCGCCCGCGACCGTCTGGCCGGAGAGCAGCTGCTGATCCTGGCTGGCCAGTGACCAGGCGGCGGTCGGGATGCCGCCGGACTCCGGCGCCGGATCGGCTTGCGTCTTGTGCCGCCGGGCGGACCAGGCGGGGAGACCGTTCTCACCGGCGCCGTTGCGCCGGGACACTCTGCGGTGCGGCTCCTGGTGCGGCTCGGGCGGCGCGGGCCTGCCCGGTTTCGGTCGCGGATCCGGCGGCGGGGGCAGCGGCAGCGGTTCGGACTCTGGGGCGAAACCGCCGGTGGACGGGGACCAAGCCGCGGTGGACGGGCCGAGATCCTCGACCGCTTCCGCGGCCTCCGCCGCCCTTCGCCTGGCCGCGCGGCCGCCGCGAGCGCCATTGCGCTCGGGCAGCGCGGCGCGGCCGAAGCCGGGCTCCTCGAATGCGGGCTCCTCGAATGCGGGGTGCGCGTCGCGGCCCGGCTCGGCGACGTCGCGCTCGGGTAGCGCGGAGAGGCCGAACGGCTCGGACCGGACCTCCTGCCAGGACCGCACCTCGGTGGCCGCCTCGTCGGGTTCCTCCCGCCTGCGCCTGCGCCCCGACCTCGGGGGCGCCTCCGGCACACCCGGCGGTTCGGGCGGGTACGGACCAGGGGCGGCCGAGAACAGGTCGGACACCGGCGTATCCGGCGAGAGCGGGTCGTACGAGGCGCCGCGCCGCGAAGTGGGCATCTCCCGGCCCGGCATGACGCGGCTGGATCGCCCCGGCGGCGGATCGGCCTGCGGAGGGTCGGGTTGGGCATAACCGGCGAGCGGGTCGTACATCGAGATCGGGCCCGACATGGGCGAATACGACGACGAATCCGGTCGCGGTTCCGGCTGATAGGAAACCGGCTCCGGCGCGGGCGGTTCGAACGAGGGCGGCGCGTAGGCGGGCTCCTCCGGACCCGGATCGGGCGCGGCGTGCGCGGAATGACCGCCGCCCTCCCGGATCACCGGTAGGTCGCCGGTCAGTTCCGCGACGGAGATGCCCCGGCCGCCTCGGCGGCGTCTGCCACCGCCGGACGAGGCGCCGCCCTGCTGGCCGTTGCGCGCCAGCAGTTCCGCGACCGACAGCTGTTTGGAGTCCTCACTCATGACGACACCGTCCCGATCGAGCCCGGCAGTGGCGCGCCACCGCCGGACGCCGGCCGACCGTCTCCGGTCGCCGAGCCCGTTGAGTACGTTGCTTCGGGTCCACCATTCATATCGGTATCCAGTTTGCGCAGGATGAGCCCTTCACGCAGCGCCCACGGACAAATCTCCAAGGAATCCAGCGAAAGTGCCCGCATACTCGCCTCCGCGACCAATGCGCCGGCCACCAACTGCTGTGACCGATCGGAACTCACGCCTTCCAATTCTGCACGGTCCGACGCCGTCATCCGCGAGATGAACGCAATCAGTTGGCGCAGACCCGAACTCGTGAGTGTACGGCGCGCCCGCGGACCCGCGGCGGACGGCGCCGCTCCGGTCAGCCGGGCCAGGGATCGGAAAGTCTTCGACGTGCCGACGGCCAGATCGGGCTTGCCCGGCTCGATCAGCTTCTTCGCCGGGACGACCAGTTCGGCGTCGAGCCAGTCGCGCAGCACGGCCACCCGGCGCTTGCCCGGCGGATCCTCCCGCAGCCATTCCCTGGTCAACCGGCCCGCGCCCAGCTGCAAGGACAACGCGACGTCGGGCTCCTCGTCGCCGCCGTTGGTCATCTCCAGCGATCCGCCGCCGATGTCCAGATTGAGGATCCGGCCCGCGCTCCACCCGTACCAGCGGCGCACCGCCAGAAAGGTCAGCCGGGCCTCGTCGACGCCGGAGAGCACCCGCAGGTCGACGCCGGTCGAGGCGCGCACGCGGCCGAGCACCTCCTCGGAGTTGGCCGCCTCGCGCAGCGCCGAGGTGGCGAACGCCATCAACTCGACGCACTTGGAGGTCTCGGCGATGCTGGCGAACTCGGCGATGGTGTCGATCAGCCGTTGCGCGCCCGCCTCGGTGATACATCCCTGCTCGTCGATGTTCTCCGCGAGCCGCAAAGTCGCTTTCGTCGAGCTCATCGGCAGGGGGTGACCGCCGCGATGCGCGTCCACCACGAGCAGGTGAACGGTATTGCTTCCGACATCGAGTACCCCAAGCCGCACATGAACACGGTACTGGGTGGTGCGGCACTTCAGCCCAGGCGACTGAACTGTTAGCGTCCTATTTCGTGACGGTAGGCGCATCCCCGAGCAGCCGGACCCGGCCCCGACCAGCGGGAAAGATCGACCCAGCCCCCGAAGCCGACCTCGACTTTCCCCGTGAGTGGATCGAGTTCGCCGATCCGGCAAACGACGAGCATCTGATCGTCGCGGATCTGACCTGGCTGCTGTCGAGATGGACATGCGTGTTCGGCACGCCCGCCTGTCAGGGCATCCTGTCCGATCGGCCGGATGACGGCTGCTGCTCGCACGGGGCGTTCCTCTCCGACGAGGACGACCGCAAACGACTGGCCCGCGCTGTGAAACTGCTCACACCGCAGGACTGGCAATTGATGCCCGAGGCGGCCAACGCGCAGGGCAAGATCACCAAGAACGGCTATCTGGAACTCGACGAACTGGACGACGAGCCCGCCCTGCGCACCCGCCGGTTCGACGGCGCGTGCATCTTCCTCAACCGCCCCGGCTTCGAGGGTGGCGTCGGCTGCGCGCTGCACACCATGGCGCTGCGGCGCGGCATCGAGCCGTTGGAAGTGAAGCCGGACGTGTGCTGGCAGCTTCCGATCCGCCGTACCCAGGACTGGGTGGACCGGCCGGACGGGGTGCAGATCCTGCGGACGGTGATCACCGAATACGACCGCCGCGGCTGGGGGCCCGGCGGCGAGGATCTGGACTGGTACTGCTCCGGCTCCCCCGACGCCCACGTCGGCGCGAAACCGGTCTGGCAGTCCTACGCCCCGGAGCTCACCGAACTGATCGGCGCACCCGCCTATGCGGAACTGGCCCGGCACTGCAAACGCCGGGAGGGGCTCGGTCTGATCGCCGTGCATCCGGCGACGGTGCACGCCGAGCGGCTGCGCGACTCCACGAATCCGGTCACCTGACCGTTTGCCGAACGAGCGCCCAGTAGGGTCGCCCTCCGGCTTGGGCGCCGGGCGCGGGGTTAACCCCGTCGCCATGCGAGCTTCACCCGGATCGGGTTTGATGTGCCGTTATGTCCAAGAAAGTTCTCACCGTGGCGACCATCGCCCTGGGCGCCGCCCTCTCGCTGACCGGAGTAGCCCACGCGGAGCCGAACGGCGACCCGCACAAGTTCTACGACTTCACCTCGGAGTTCGTCGCCGCCACCGACCCCGCCGCGGTCAACGCCAAGGCCGCGGGCAAGCTCGTGATCGCGAGCCCGTACGGCACCTCGCACACCATCGCCTGCCGTGGCACCAACACCGCGGACCTCTACGACTGCATGCAGGAAGACGACCTGGGCTGGATCACCCTGCAGAAGACCGAGACCCCGCTCGGCACCACCTGGATCTACTTCCCCTGACGCCGCGATTCCCCGACATAGCGCAACGGCCGAGAGCACCGCAGTGCTCTCGGCCGTTCGGTCCCGGGCGGCGCGCCCGCGGTCACGCCTCCAGTTTGTAGCCCAAGCCGCGCACGGTGACCAGGTGCTCCGGCTTGGCCGGATCCGCCTCGATCTTCGAACGCAGCCGCTTGACGTGCACGTCCAGGGTCTTGGTGTCGCCGACGTAGTCCGCGCCCCACACCCGGTCGATCAGCTGCCCCCGGGTGAGCACGCGCCCGGAGTTGCGCAGCAGGTATTCCAGCAGGTTGAACTCCTTGAGCGGCAACGTGACCGGCTTGCCGTTCACCATCACGGTGTGCCGGTCGACGTCCATCCGGACCGGACCGGCTTCCAGGACACCGCTCTCGTTGGAGCCGTCCAGCTCGTCACCAGCGCCCCGGCGCAGCACGGCGCGGATGCGCGCGATGAGCTCGCGGGCGGAATACGGCTTGGTGACGTAGTCGTCGGCGCCCAGTTCCAGGCCGACGACTTTGTCGATCTCGCTGTCGCGCGCGGTGACCATGATCACCGGCACGCCGCTGCGGGTGCGCAACTGCTTGCACACGTCGGTGCCGCTCATGCCCGGCAACATCAAGTCGAGCAGGACGATGTCCGCACCGGACCGGTCGAACTCGGCGAGCGCGGACGGCCCGTCACCGACCACGGTGACCTCGAAACCCTCCTTGCGCAGCAGGAACGCGAGCGGATCGGCCAGCGACTCCTCATCCTCGACGATCAGAACACTCGTCATCTGCGTGCCTCCACACCATTCGGTCGGCCCGGTCCGGTGGGACGCGGGCTTGTTTCTTTCGTGCTCACCACGGCGCCGTCGTGGTCTTCGTCCGCGCCGGTTTCGTGGTGGGCGGGTATGCGCAAGGTGAACGTCGATCCGGTGCCCAGCTTGCTCCACAGGGTGATCTCCCCGTTGTGGTTGGCGGCCACGTGTTTGACGATAGCCAAGCCCAGGCCGGTGCCGCCGGTGGCGCGGGAACGCGCCTTGTCGGACCGGAAGAAGCGCTCGAACACCCGCTCCTGGTCTTCCTTGGCGATGCCGATACCGCGGTCGGTGACCGCCATCGCCACGTGATCGCCGCGCAGCGAGCGGCTCACCGACACGTGCGAACCGGCCGGCGAGTAGGCGATCGCGTTCTCCACCAGGTTGGACAGGGCGGTGACCAGCAAGGTCTCGTCGCCGAGCACCTCGAGCCCGCTCGGGCGGTCGGTGCTGACCGTGATCCCGGCGGCTTCGGCGGCGGTGCGGGAACGATCGACCGCCTGCATCACCACCGTGTCCACGTCCACCACCTCGAGCTCGGGCAGTTTCTCCGCGCCCTGCAGGCGGGAGAGCGCGATGAGTTCGGTCACCATCTTGCCGAGGCGGCGGGATTCGCCGAGCACACGCTGACCGAAGTGTCGCACGGCCTCCGGGTCTTCGGCGGATTCCAGCAAAGCTTCCGCCAGCAGGCTCATCGCGCCGACCGGGGTCTTGAGCTCGTGACTGACGTTGGCGACGAAATCGCGCCGGGTGGCCTCCATCCGGGCCTGTTCGGAATCGTCGTCGGCGAACAGCACGGTGAAGGTGGTCTCTTCGCGCGAGAGTTGCCTGGCGACGCCGCGCACGGCGATGCGGCCGCGACCGGGAACCGGGTTCTTGGCGGTCAGGTCGAACTCGGCGGACTCGCCGGTGGCCAGCACCTTCTCCACCGCCGCCCAGGCGCGCTCGTCGAGCAGGCGATTGCGAACCAGCCCGAGTTCCTCCGCGCGCGGGTTGACCAGTACGACGTCGCGGTACTCGTCGACGACCGCGATACCGCTCTCGGATGCGAGCACGATCAGGTCCAGGACCTGGGACATGGTGAGACCGGCCTCGGCCTGCCTGCGCGCGGCCTGCCTGGCATTCACATACGGGATCAATAGCCCGCCGACTGCCAGGCCGACGACAGCCGCCAAGATGGCCAGCAGCACGGCCTGGGGAACACTCACACTTGAATCGTACGGTCGCCGACCGGTCGGCCAACGCCGGGTACGCGAAGTTTCGCGCAGGTCATAGGCCCTTCCGGCAGCGTTAGCCGCATGTTTACGCGCTGTTCGGAGTCAGGTATCCGCAGCGAATTCACCCGATAACCGGTCTTCTTCGTCGTCGGCTTCGGCCAGCGCCGCGCCGACCGCCCTGCCGTGCCTGTCCACCCACTCGCCGAGGGCGTAGATGGGGGTCAGCAGGTCCGCGCCCGCGGCGGTCAGCTCGTATTCCACCCGCGGCGGGGCCTCCGGGTAGCGGTGCCTGCGCACCAGCGTCATCCGTTCCATCCGGCGCAGGGTCTGCGTCAGCATCTTCTGGCTGATTCCGCCGATGGCCGTGCGCAGCTCGCCGGGCCGCATCGGTCCCTCCCGCAACAGATAGACGATCACCGGTAACCAGGAGTTGCCGAGAATGTCCACACCCATCCGGGCCGGGCAGTCGGATTCGAAGTCGCCGTAGGGCGCGTATTCCACCCGCTCGGCGATGACCGGTTCGATCGGCGCTGCGCTCACCGCTCCAGCTTGCCAGCGCTGTTACGCACCTCCGAGTGCCTATCGGACTCCCTAGCGTCGAACGCGCGACATTTTCGAGTCAGGAGTTCGGATGCGAATCGGAATCATCGGCGCGGGCGCTATGGCGCGGGCACTCGGCGGCGGCTGGGGCGCGGCGGGTCACGAAGTGCTCGTCGGCGCGCGGTCCAGCGGAGCCGCCGCGGAATCGGCGGCCGCGATCGGCGCGCGGGCCGGAACAATCGCCGACGCAGCGGTTTTCGGCGAGGTCGTGCTGCTGGCGTTACCCGTCCCGGCGCTCCCGGAAGTGCTGCGCGCCGTCGGTGACACGCTGCGCGGCCGCACGATCGTCGACTGCACCAACGCCTACGCGCCGGACGCGGCGGCACCCGAGGGCGCCACCGCGTTCGTGCTCGCGCAAGACGCTGTCGCGGCGTCGATCGCGGCGCAGGCGCCGGGAGCGCACGTGGTGAAGGCGTTCAACCTGTGCGCCGCCGAGGTCTGGGCGGCGAAGACCCGGATCTTCGACGGCCGCCGTCTGGCGGTGCCGCTCTGCGGCGACGACGCGACCGCTGTGGCAACGGTCGCGGCGCTGGCCGAAGACCTCGGCGTGCGGGCGATCCCGGCAGGCGGACTGCACCGAGCCCGATACCTGGAGGCCATGTCGGTGTTCACCGTGGGTCTCTGGTTCGCAGGACACGACGCCCGTGCGATGTTCCCGCCGCTGGAGGCGGCCTTCGCCGCCGCCGACTGACCGGAACGGGCCGGTCAATCCGAGGCGACCGGGCCGAGGGCGGCGAGCTTGCGTTCGAGCACCGCCCGTTCGCGGGTGTTGCCGCACATCTCCCGGGCGCGCTCCAGTTCGACGCGCGCCTCCCGCGTACGTCCCAGCCGCACGAGCAGTTCGCCGCGAACACTCGGCAACAGATGCGACTGCGACAGCGCCTCGGCGGCCGCCAACTCGTCCACGATCGGCAGCGCCGCGGCCGGTCCCTGGGCCATGGATACCGCCACCGCGCGGTTGAGCTCGACCACCGGAGACGGCGCGAGCCTGCCGAGCGCCTCGTAGAGCAGCACGACCCGCTCCCAGTTCGTCGTGTCCACCGACGCGGCCACGGCATGGCACTCGGCGATCGCCGCCTGCAAGCCGTAGGCGCCCAGACCCCGGCCGACCCGCTCGGCCTCGGCCAGGGCGGCGCGCCCCCGGCCGATCGCGGCGCGGTCCCAGCGGCGGCGGTCCTGGCGCTCCAAGAGCACCGGCTCGCCGTCCGGCCCGGTGCGGGCGGGAAAGCGCGCCGCGGTCAGTTCCAGCAGCGCGAGCAGGCCGTGGACCTCGGGCTCGTCCGGGATCAGCCGGGCGAGCACCCGGGCCAGGCGCAGTGCCCCGCTGGCGAGGTCCAGCCGGATCAGATCCGCACCGGAGCTGGCCGATGACCCCTCGGTGAAGATCACGTAGACCACGCTGAGCACCGAGCCGAGTCGCTGTACCCGCTCCTGCGCCGATGGCACCTCGAACGGCACCCGCGCCGCCGCGAGAGTCTTCTTGGCCCGTGTGATCCGCGCCTGCACGGTAGCGGCCGGGACGAGGAACGCCTTGGCGATCTCATCGCTGGTCAGACCACCGACCACGCGCAAGGTGAGCGCGACCCGCGCCTCCCGCGACAGCACGGGATGACAGGAGATGAACATCGACGCCAGCAGGTCGTCATGATGCGGTCCGGGTCCCACAGCACGTCCTCGGCGTCGCGGGCCGGATCGGCGGGCGCGCCGCCCGAGACCGCGCCGCCCTCGCCCAGATCGCGGGCGAGCGCGGTGTACCGCTCGTCGAGGGCGCAGCGACGGCGGAACGCGTCGATGGCGCGACGGCGGCCGACGGTGAGCAACCACCCGGCGGGGTTGCGCGGCACGCCGTCGCGCGGCCACGTCACGAGCGCCTCGGCCAACGCCTCCTGCGCCAGGTCCTCGGCCATCGCGAAGTCGCCGGTATACCGCGCCAGCGCGCCGACGATCCGCGCGGACTCGATCCGCCAGACCGCGCCGACGGCTTCACGACCGGTGTGGTCGCCCATCGCCCCTCGATCCGCTCAGAGCTGACCGGTGGCTTCGCGCCACGCCCGCTCTTTCTGGATCCACACGTTGTCCTGCGGGAACTCGTCGATCGTCGGAACACGGCGAATCTCGGTCTTGAACCCGGAGCCGATGACCGGCATCCGCTTGGCCCACTCGATCGCCTCTTCCTTCGACGCCACATTGAGGATGTAGAACCCGCCGAACAGTTCTTTCGTCTCGCCGTACGGGCCGTCGGTGACAACGGGGGTCTCGGAGGAGTAGTCGACCACCACGCCCTCGCTCGCGTCTTCCAATCCCTCCGCGGCGACCAGCACGCCCGCCCGGATCAGCTCGTCGTTGTACTTCCCCATGGTCTCGAGCATCTGATCGAAGTCGGTGTTCGCCATCGCCGCGAAGGCCTCGTCGGTGGCGCGCATGATGAGCATGTACTTCATGGTTGTCTCCCTGGCTGTTCGGATCCCTTCCTGGACCCTCTCACCCATAGGTCGAACGGGGAGTCACGAAGATCGACACGCGCCGGGAAATTCTTCCCACCGATCCCGGAGTCATCATCAGAGCGCGCACCCTCGCCCATACCCCGCAGAGTGAACCATGATGCGCGAAGGGTGCACGCTCGGACCGCGCCCCGGATCTACCAGCCCGGATTCCCCCGGACCGGGATGTTGACGAAGCTCGGACGGTTGGGATCCAGCTCCAGATGCTGTGGCCGCAGCCCGGTGTCGATCAGCATCGGCAGGATCGGCAGGCCCTTGGGGAAGTTGCCCGCGTACACGTCCACGCGCAGACGATGACCCGGCTGCAGAATGGCCTCGGTGGCGGGCAGCGCGATGTCCAGGGTGGTCACTTCGCCGGGGATGGTGAGCTGCCGCTGCTCCAGCGAGGTGAACGGCCTCGGGTCGGTGTAATCGCCGTTGGCGGACTTGCTGCTGTTCGCGTCATTGATCGCCCGCAGCGAGGCCATGAGCTGCCCCGACGACAGCACGCTCGACCGACCGTCCGGCGCGACGTCGTTCACCGTGACCACCCAGTAGCCGTCGGGGGCGTCCTGCACCGTGTTGAGCCGCACCGCGATCCGTCCCGAGATCGACGTCGGCTCGGCGACCGGAGCGCTGGTGAAGGTCAGCCCGTTGGACTCCTGGATCCTGGAGTCCTTCGCGCAGCCGTCGATGATCGCCAGCGCGCCCACGGTGGCCTGGGCGGCGTCGTTGGAGCACAGGCCGGTCAGTCCGGGCGCGACGGTCAGGCGCGCGGGCGCGCCGGTGCCCTCCGGGCTGAGTGAACCGTCATAGACGCTGCTCGCGGTGCCGCTGGGCGCGGCGGACAGGTACATTCTGCGGTGCGTCGCCTGCTGCGCGTCCGCCGTGGAAGTCGGCGCGGCGAACGAGTCGGTGGTGATCCAGCCGCCGCCCTGCTGACGCAAGGTGATCGGGCCGTACTGGTCGATGCCGTTATTGATGTCTTTGAGCCACTTGTCGAACCACGCGCGCTGCAGTACGTCCAGCCGCGGCGGCAGGCCCGGCTTGCCGTACTCGTTGCCCGAGTTGATGTGGTAGGTGTCGCCCATCAGCAACTGCTTCTGGCCCGGCGGCAGCCCGATCTCGTTGTAGATCTTGGATTCCGAGTAGGTGAACAGGTCGTGCCAACCGCCGGTGACGAAGGTCGGCGTGCGGATCTCGCTCGGATCGCCCAGCCAGTCCTGCCGCGGCCCGGAATTGTCGGTCAGCAGTTCCTTGGCGCGCGGGTCGAGATCCTCCCAGCGCGCGGTGGTGTAGGCGTTCAACAGGACGTCCATGAAGGTCAACGGGTCCCGGGCGCGATCGGCCAGCCACCTGGTGTCCAGTTGCCCGTTGAGCACCGCCGCCAGGTCGGGGATCAGCTTGAGGCCGTTGATCGCGGTCAGCCACAACGGGATGAAGTTGAAGCCGAACCCGCCGCCGGGCGCGAGCACGTCGTTGACCAGGTCGCTGCCCGGAACGACCGGGAAGATCGCCCGCAACGCGGGCGGGCGCTGCTCGGCGGCCTGCACCTGGTTGATCGCCGAGTAGGAGATGCCGTTCATGCCGATCCGCCCGTTGGACCACGGCTGCCGGGACGCCCAGTCGATCACCTCGATCGTGTCCTGCTGTTCGCGCCCGCGCAGCATGTCCCAGATGCCCTGGGAGAAACCGGTGCCGCGCACGTCGACGACCACCTGCGAGTAGCCGCTCTTGATCAACTGCCGGTCGACGGTGAAGTTGCGCAGTTCCCCGCCGCCGAACGCTTTGGTCAGGTCGGTGACGCCGGACAGCGGCGTGCCGCTCATGTCGATCTGCCGGAAGAGCTCGATCAACGCGTCGGACAGGCCGGGAATCGACTGCGCGTGGTCGGCCAGGTTCGAGACCAGCTTGGTGTAGGGCGTCAGGTTGACGACCGTCGGCGTGGGGGCGTCGATCGGCCGGCCGGAGGCATCCGCCGGTCGGTAGACGTTGCCCTTCAAGACGGTGCCGTCACTCATCGTGATGGGGACATCCCACTGGATGTGGATGTTCGGGTACTGCTGCGGGCCGTCTTGGGCGGCCGTCCAGGCCACTCCCGCGGCGCCGCCGTCCGGGCCGGTCGGCGGTTCGACGGCATCGGCGCCGCCGGTGAGAAAGGGAACGAGCATGGTGACGGCCACCGCCGCCACCGTGGCTCGCAACGCGTGCTTCATCGGACGTGATCCACCTCTCGGCTGGTCGAACGAGCCAGAGTGTACCTATCTACTTGCCGGTAAAAACAGTGGGTAACTTAATCCGGTTCGGACCGTAACCGCCGGTGGCGCTCGCTTCAGCGGCGTGTCGCCCGATGACAGGCCGGTGTGCCGCCCGGTGCTGGGCCGGTGCGCCGAACGACAACGCGCTGCCACCCGTGCGGGTGGCAGCGCGTTGAAGGGTGGGGTGGGCGGTTATTTGCCGCCTTGGCCCGCGACGGCGGCGGCGCCCGCGGCGGCCGCCTCCGGGTCGAGGTACTCGCGCGGACGCACCGGGCGCAGATCCGCGTCGAGGTGGTAGACCAGCGGAATGCCGGTGGGGATGTTCAGGCCCGCGATCTCCTCGTCGGAGATCTGGTCGAGATGCTTCACCAGCGCGCGCAGCGAGTTGCCGTGCGCGGCGATCAGCACCGTCTTGCCCGACAGCACGTCCTTGGAGATGACCGACTCCCAGTACGGGACCATCCGGTTGACCACGTCGAGCAGGCACTCGGTCTTGGGGACCTCGACACCCGCGTAACGCGGATCGCCCTCCTGGCTGTACTCGTTGGCCGGGTCGATCGGCGGCGGGGGCGTGTCGTAGCTGCGGCGCCACAGCATGAACTGCTCGTCGCCGTACTTTTCCCGGATCTGCGCCTTGTTCTTGCCCTGGAGTTCACCGTAGTGCCGCTCGTTGAGTCGCCAGTCGCGGATCACCGGGACCCAGTGGCGGTCGGCGGCGTCCAGCGCGATGTTCGCGGTGGAGATCGCCCGGCGCAGCAGCGAGGTGTAGACGACGTCCGGGAGGATGCCGTGCTCGGCCATCAGCTCCCCGGCACGCTTGCCCTCGGCGATGCCCTTGTCGGTCAGATGCACGTCCACCCAGCCGGTGAACAGGTTCAGGGCGTTCCATTCGCTTTCGCCGTGGCGCAGCAGCACGAGGGTGTACGTCATGCCGTCATCCTCCCATGCGCGTTCGGCCGGGTCGCATCGGTTCCCGCCGCGGCCCGCGCGTCAGACCGCTTCGTCCTCGGTGTGCTCCGCGGCCAGTACACCCGCGCCGACCAGCGTGGCGCCGCCCGTGATCCCGGAGAGCTCCACGCGCAGGCCGCGCAGGAATCTCAACCCGGCGTGCTCGTCCACCGCGGCCCGCAGCGGATCCAACAGCGGCGCACCGGATCGCGCGAATCCGCCGCCGATCACCACCCGGTCGATGTCCAGCAGGGCGGCGGCCGACGCGATCGCCGCACCCAGCGCCGTGCCCGCCCGGTGCAGCGCGGCGAGGGCGATCGCGTCGCCCGCGTGCGCGGCCGCGGCCAGTTGCGCGCCCGTGGCCCCGCGCCAGCCTTGCTCCCGCGCCCAGCGCACCGACGACATGCCGCCCGCGACCGCCTCGACGCAGCCACGGCCACCGCAGCCGCACGGGGTGTCCGCCCAGCCGGGCACGACGATGTGCCCGATATGCCCGGCGTTGCCGGTGCGGCCGAGCAGCACCTTGCCGTCCGCGACGATCCCGCCGCCGATCCCCGACGACACCGTCATGGCCAGCGCGTCGGACACCCCGCGCAGCGCGCCGAGGCGGTGTTCGGCCAGCGCGAGACAGGCGCCGTCGATGGCGAAACGGATCGCGGCGCCGGGAAACAGCTCCTGCACGGCGGCGACGAGCGGGAAGCCCGCTTTCCACTCCGGGATGTTCAACGGGCCGGTGACGCCGGTGCGCACGTCCACCGGCCCCGCCGCGCCGATGCCCACGGAGTCGACCCGCGTCTCCCCCGCCACGGCGAGCAGCAGCGCGCGACAGGCGTCCCACACGCCAGCGTCCGGCACGTCCACCGTGCGCACGTCACAGACCTCGGCCGCGCGGCCGACGACCCCGGCCGCGAACTTGGTCGCGCCGATGTCCAGAGCGAGAATTGCCAACGCCGGGTCCCTCCGCCGATTCCGAGCCACCGCGATTGTCGCCCGTGCACGGGCGCCGGACCGGATCCGGCGACCGATCAGGGCTGATCGGTGGAATCGACCAGATGCTCGAAAGCGCGCAGGTTCTGGAGCGACTCACCGCGCGAGACCCGCCACTTCCATTCCCGGCGGATGGATTCCGCGAACCCGAGTTCCAGCAGCACGTTGAAGTCCGCCTCGACGGCCTCGAGAATCTGGCCGAACACCCGGTCCAGTTCGTCCGGGGTGACGGCGTGCGCGGACAGGCGGCCGACCAGGTAGATGTCGCCGACCCGGTCGAGGGTGTAGGCGACGGCGTAGAGCCTGCGGTTGCGGCGCAGCAGGAATTTGTACACGCCTTCGAAGTTCTCGTCCGGCTTACGGCAGACGAACGATTCGACGCGAACCCCGTGCTTGCCCACCGTGAGCATCACGGTGGTCTTGAGTTTGCGTTCCCCGGGCAGGACGACGACGAAAGTCTCCTCGCCCGGCCTGGTGTATTCGATTTCCCGGTCGCGCAGCGTCTCGTCGATGAGCTGCGCGGTCGACTGCACTTCGTTCACCGGCGTACTCCCATCCGGCGCCGCCACAGCGCCCGCGATCTGGCTTGGCTGCTCTCGCCCACCAGAGCCGCCATCCGTTCTCCGGCCAGGCTAGTGCGGTCGGCGGAAATGCGGTCGTAGGCGTCGTCTCGCACCGCGCTGTGCGCCAGCCCGAGGCCACCGGGCGCGACCCGTTCCGCGTGGAAACCGGCCAGGGCCGCGGCGTAGCTGGCCAGCAACCCGTCGGCGGTGTGCGCCCAGGAGAAGTTGGCGGCGTGCGTCACGGCTCGTTCGCTCATCCGGCCCAGCGTGCCGGGGTCGTCGAGCAGGTGACGCAGCGCATCCGCCCAGTCGGCGGTGCGATGTCCTGGGACGAGCAGTCCGGACTCCTCGTGCCGGACGGCCGTGCCGAGACCGCCGACGTCGGCGGCGAGCACCGGGGTGCCACTGGCCTGCGCCTCGATGGCGACCAAACCGAAGGACTCGTTGTAGCTCGGCACCGCGACCAGGTCGGCGGCGCGGTAGACCAGCACCAGCCGCTCCGGCGGCTGGGGAGGCAGGAAGCTGACCCGCTCGGCGATGCCCAGTTCCGCCGCCAGCTCGATCAGCGCGTCCGGCCGCTCCAAGCCGGTGCCGGAAGGCCCACCGACGATCAGGACGCGCAAGGGGCGCTCCGGGTCCGCGCGCAACACCTCCGCCGCCGCGCGCACCAGCACATCGGGCGCCTTCAGCGGCTGGATACGACCGACGAACGCGACGATCTGCTCCGCGGCGGCCAGACCCAGCGCGGCGCGGGCCGCGGCCTTGTCCCCCGGACGGTAGCGGGCCAGGTCGGCGCCGGGCGGGACGACATTGATGCGCTCGGAGTCGGCGCCGTAGAGCTCGACCAGCTGACGGGCCTCCTCGGCGGTGTTGGCGACGAGCCGATCGGACTCGGCGATCACCTGCTTCTCACCGATCTCACGGGTCGCAGGTTCGGGGCAGTCGCCCTCGGCCAGCGCGGCGTTCTTCACCGCCGCCAGCGTGTGCGCGGTATGCACCAGCGGTACCCGCCACCGGTCTCTGGCCAGCCAGCCGACCTGGCCCGACAGCCAATAATGCGAGTGCACCAAGTCGTAGTAACCGGGCAGATGCCTGGCCTCCTGCCGCAGCACTTCCGCGGTGAAGGGGCACAGCTGAGTGGGCAAATCGTGCTTGTCCAGACCTTCGAACGGGCCCGCCACCACGTTGCGCACCAGCACGCCGGGCGCCGCCTCCTGCACCGGCGGAACGTTCGAGGAGGTGGCTCTGGTGAAGATTTCCACCTCGGTGCCGCGCCTGGCCAGCTCGACGGCCGTTTGCAGGACGTAGACGTTCATGCCGCCCGCGTCGCCGGTGCCCGGCTGAGCGAGTGGTGAGGTGTGCACCGATAGCACGGCGATCCGGTTCGGCCGTAGGTCCAGGCGCTGACTCACACTATCCATAGTGCACGTTGCGTTACCCGGCCCAGACACGCTATCCGCGGCAAGTGAGAGCTATCACAGGGCGGACAGGAAACCGGTCACAGGCTCTCGGCGAACGCGGTCACCTCGGCGACGAACCGGGAACGGTCCTCGATGAACAGCCCGTGCTGGGCGCCGTCCCAGTACGAGGCGCGCGCCTGCGGAGCGGTGTCCGCGATGTAGCGGCCGTTGTCGATCGGGACGACCTGATCGGCCGTACCGTGCAGGACCAGCACCGGCACGTCCAGCGCGCGCAACGTCCCGGTGTTGTCGACGGTCCGGTAGAACAGCGCTTTGCGCACCGCGGGCGGGGTGGCGAGGCTCGCTCCGAACAGGCGCTGCGCGTCCGGCCCCTTGTCCGCGCCCGGTCCGGTGTTCGCGTTGCCGAACGCGCCGAACGCCCGCACGGCCCGCCCCGCGCTCTCCTCGAAGACGCCAGGTATCGCCTCCCGCATCATGCTGCCGGTGGCCGCGCCCGGCACGCCGGGACCGATGTTCGCCATCGAGCCGGTGTAGACGACGCCGGCCACGGCGCCCGTGCCGTAGGCGGTCAGGTAATCCGACAGCACGATCCCCCCGTAGGACCAGCCGAGCAGCACCGCGCCCGCGTCGATGCCCTCGGCCGCCAGCACCGCCGCGACGTCGGAGGCCCAGTTCTTCGGATCGTCGTAGCCCGCCGCGGGCGCGTCGGAGTAGCCGTGGCCGCGCAGGTCGACGGCGATCACCCGGAAGCGCGCGGCGAGATCGTCGGCGGCCGCGCCCCAGCAGCGCAGATTCGCCGACCAGCCGTGCAGCAGCACCAGTGGCCGAGCGGCCGCCGGACCGCTCACCCGGTAGACGATGTTCGTTCCGTCCGCGCTCACCGCGTCCCGAATAGCCATGCCACTCAGGCTAACCGTGCGCCGGGTGACTGCGCCGAGCCCGGCAAACCTCGCGCACCTAGGATCTACGGGCATGAGCACTCGCACCGCCGTCGTCACCGGAGCCAGCTCGGGGATCGGAGCGGCCACCGCACGGGAACTGGCGAAGCAGGGCTTCCACGTCTACGTCGGCGCGCGAAGGCTGGATCGGCTTCGCCGCCTCGCCGACGAGATCGGCGGTACGGCACTGGAACTCGACGTCACGTCGGACGAGTCGGTGCGCTCGTTCACCGAGGCGATCGAGCGCGTGGACGTGCTGGTCAACAACGCGGGCGGCGCCAAGGGCCTGGCCCCGGTGGCCGAGGCCGACCTGGACGACTGGCGCTGGATGTGGGAGACCAACGTGCTCGGCACGTTGCGCGTGACCAAAGCGTTGCTGCCCGAGCTGATCGCTTCCGGCAACGGTTTGATCGTCACCGTGACGTCGGTGGCCGCGTTCACCGCCTACGACAACGGTTCCGGATACACCTCCGCCAAGCACGCGCAGGCCGTGCTGCACCGCACGCTGCGCGGGGAGCTGCTCGGGCAGCCGGTGCGGCTGACCGAGATCGCGCCGGGCGCGGTGGAGACCGAGTTCTCGCTGGTGCGCTTCGGCGGCGACGCCGAGCGGGCGGCCAAGGTGTACGAGGGCATCGACCCGCTGGTCGCCCAGGACATCGCGGAGGTCATCGGCTTCGTCGCGTCGCGGCCCGCGCACGTCAACCTGGATCAGATCATCATCAAGCCGCGCGACCAGGCGGACGCGGGCCGGTTCGCCCGCCGCAGCTGAGCGGTCGAGCTTCGCCGACCGGCCCGAGCCGCTAGCATCCACACGCCACGCAGGACATCGGATGGGAGTGGTTCGGCACATGTTCAAGGGCTTCAAAGAGTTCCTGATGCGCGGGAACGTCATCGACCTCGCGGTCGCCGTCGTCATGGGCACCGCGTTCACCGCCGTGGTGACCTCGGTGACGAAAGGGCTCGTCAATCCGCTGCTCGCGGTCTTCGGAAGCACCCACGAACTCGGCCTCGGCGTGCAGCTGATCGGCTCCAAACCCGCGACTTTCATCGCCTTCGGCCCGATCATCACGGCGGTCATCATTTCGTCATGGTCGCCGCGGTGCTGTACTTCGCGCTGATGCTGCCGATGAAGACGATCAAGAACCGCTTCGGCACCCCCAAGGCCGCCGAGCCGACCGAGATCGAGCTGCTGACCGAGATCCGCGACCTGCTCGCCGAGCGGCACGACGCGGTACGCGCCCAGCGCGCCGCCGACCGCGAAGCCGAAGAGCAGGACGCGAACGCACGCTAGCCGTCACCGGGCGCCCGCGGGCTGCGGAGGCACCGGCGTCGCCGAGACCACGGCCGACGGGGCGCCCTGCAACGCCGACATGGTCTTCCAGGTGTTCCAGTCGATGGTCCAGTCGTAGATGTCGCCGTCGGCGGCCGAGAGCGGTATGGAAGTACCGGTCACTTCGACCGGGTCGCCGTACAGGGCCGTGGGGAAATACGCCTGGGCATCGGCGGGCGAGAGGTTGATGCATCCGTTCGTGACATTCGCCGCCCCCTGCGCCGACAGCGATTCCGGGTTGGCGTGAATGAATCGCCGTTGTTGGAAATGCGTACCGCCCACCGTTCGCGAACATTGGTGTAGTACGGCGGATTCGACATCAGGAAGTCCTCGTATTTCTCGGTCACCACGTGGATGCCGGATCTGGTGACGTTGCGCGGCTCGTTGCCCTCGCCGTAGCTGACCGCGAAGTCGAATACCGTCCGTCCGTCGCGGACCACCTGCATGCGGTGACTCGGGGCGTTCGCCTTGACGATCTGGCTGCGGCCGATGCGGAAGTCCGAAGTCAGATCGGAATAGCCGTAGTTGCCGCCACCCAGGTCGACTCCGTAGAGCCGGGCCGAGACGTGCACGCTCGTGCCCGGCGTCCAGTAGTTCTTCGGACGCCAGTGCAGCCGCGATCCGCCGTCGTCGGGGAACCACGCCCACGCGCCCTCGGTGGGCGGATCGGTGGTGACCGTGAGCGCCCGCTCCACCGCGGCCTTGTTCGCTACGGACGACTTGAACTGCAAGATGATCGGCGCCGCGATGCCGACTTCCTGGTTGTCGCCGATGTTCAGGGTGGCGGGAACCGTGCTTTTCGGGGCGAGCGTGCGGAACGAACCGTCGATCGGGATCGGCTTGCCGTCGGTCCCGACGGCGGTGCCCGACCAGGTGTAGGTGGCGTCGTAACCGAGCGGCTCGGTGATGGTGTACGCGTGGCGGTCCGGCGCGAGTTCGCCGCGGACCTGTTTGCCCGCGGCGTTGGTCAGCGCGACCTGATTGATCGTGCCGTCGCTGATCGTCACCGAGACCGGCGCGGTCGGATTCACGTTCGCGGCGCCGTCGGCGGGCGCCAATGTCACTTCGGCGATCGGGCCGGCGCCGGAGCCCGGCCCGCTCGCGTCACGGTCCATCGTGCAGCCTGCCGCCAGGGCGACGGCCACCAGCAGGACGGCCGACACCACGGCAACCGATCGGCGGATCATCGGGCGGTGGTTCACTTCGTCGAATCTACGCGCGGCGCGCGATCGGCTCCGTCGCCGCAGCGTGTGGCGTCGCCCTCAGCCGATCACAGCGTGACGCCGACGGTGACCGGTTCCGGCTCCAGCCGGATCCCGAAGCGCTCGGCCACGCCGTCGCGCACCGTCCTGGCGAGAGCCACCAGATCGGCCGCGCTGGCCGCCCCCCGGTTCGTCAGCGCCAGGGTGTGTTTGGTCGACAGGCGGGCGGGCGACCCGGCGCCGGGGAACCCTTTGGCGAAACCCGCCCGCTCGATCAGCCAGCCCGCGGAGAACTTGACCCCGTCCGGCGCCGGGTAGGTCGGCACCGTGACATCGCCCACGTGCGCGGCGATCGCGGCGCGCACCCGCGCCTCCTGCTCCGGCGCGACCACCGGGTTGGTGAAGAACGAACCCGCGCTCCAGGTGTCGTGGTCGGCGGGATCGAGCACCATCCCCTTGCCCGCGCGCAATCGCAGCACCGCGTCCCTGACTCGCGCGGCGGGCCGGGACTCACCGACCTCGGCGCCCAGCGCCGCAGCGAGTTCGCCGTAGCGCAGCGGCACGCTGGAACCGTCGGCGCGCAGCGCGAAGTCGACCGCGAGCACGACGGCGTCGTCGCGGTGCTTGAGCACGCTGGTGCGGTAACCGAAGCCGAGTTCACCGGGCTCCACCCAGCGGATCTCCCCGGTGGCCCGGTCCAGCAGGCGCACCCGGCGCAACAGGTTCGCCACCTCGGCGCCGTAGGCGCCCACGTTCTGCACGGGCGTCGCACCCGCCGACCCGGGGATGCCGGAGAGGCACTCGAGTCCGCCGAGACCGGCGGCGACCGTCGCGCGCACCACGTCGTCCCAGGTCGCGCCCGCTTCGGCGACCACGCCACCGGAGCCGATCTCGACGCCCGTGGTGGCGATCCGGACCACCACACCGTCGAAGCCGTCATCACCGACGAGCAGATTGGACCCGCCCGCGAGCAGCAGTACCGGGACGCCCGACGCGTCCAGCGCGCGCACGGTGGCGACCAGCGCCTCGGTGGTGGCGCAGTCCGCGACCAGGGCGGGACCGCCCACCCGCAGCGTGGTCAGCTCCGCCAGCCGTACGCCGGCGCGCAGCCGCGCTCCGGTGCCCGCGAGAAGATCCGACAGCGCCAGTCGTGAAGTTCGCACGCCACACGGTAGCGTGCGCGCCCCGCGCCATCTGCCGGTGCAGTCGTCCCGGCGCCGGATCGGATGCCGCCGTCAGCCACCCCCCGGGCGGGCGTGGATCCGCGACCACGGCTCGTGTCGCACGAGCGCTACACGGTAGCGTGTGGGCCCATGGCTACCCCGCTGGCGTACACGGCCCGCTACTCTCATCCGCCCGCCGTGGTGCGCGCGGCATTCGCGAACGAGCAGTACTGGAAGGATCGCATCGCGCAGGTCGGTGGCCCGAACGCCCGGCTGGAGTCGGTCACCGTCAGCGGTGAGCAGGTACGCGTCGAGATGGTGCAGGCCATCGCCGCCGAACAGCTGCCAGCCGCGGTCACCGCGGTGCGCCCCGGCGATCTGATCATTCCGCGGGTCGAGGACTGGACCGGGGAGCGCGCCACCTTCGAGGCACGCGTGGAGGGGGCGCCCGCCGAAGTGCGCGGCACCGTGACGCTGGCCGCCGACGGTCCCGGCGCCGTCGCCACCACCGACGGCACCATCGAGGTGAAGATTCCGCTGTTCGGCGGCAAGATCGAAAAGGCGATCGCGGAGCATCTGACCGAGTTGCTGAAGAACGAGGCCGAGTTCACCGGCACCTGGCTCGCGGCGCACTGATCCGAGCCGGTAGGACGCGCACTGTGCGACGTCACATCGCGGGGTGCCCGGGCTCGTGCCGATTCCGCACTCCACCTGCCCGTCGAGGTCGGCCCCGCCGGACCCAGTAACGTGTGAGCCCATGGCACGCCGATTGGACTACTCCGCCCGCTATCCGCTGCACACCACAAAAGAACTGTACGCGGCGCTGTCGAACCGCGATTACTGGGAAGCGCGGATGCAAGAGATGCGGAAGTACTCTCCCGGCAACGAGGTGGTCCGGCTGGAAGCGGGCGACGGCGGCATCAATATCGAGCTGCATCACATCCTGCCCCGCGAGATGCTGCCGGAGATCGCCCAAACGGTGATCCGCAAGGACATGGTGATCACCCGCAAGGAGACCTACAGCCCGTACGGGCCGGAAGAGATCACCGGCAAGTACTCGGCGTCCATTCCGGCGGGGCCGGGCAACCTCGGCGGCACCATCCGCCTCTTCCCCACCGAGACCGGCTGCACCATGCGCTTCTCCTCGGAGGCGAAGGTGTTCATTCCCATGGTCGGGCCGCGCCTGGAACAGCTGATGCTGGTGAACCTGGTGGACCTGTTCCGCGGCGAGGCCGAGTTCACGGTGCAGTGGTTGGAAGAGCAGCACTCCACCCGCTGACCAAACCGGTCGGCACCATCACCCGTGGCACCACCGCCGTCAACCGTCTCCGTCGCAGCGATCGCTGGCTGATCAACGACGAACTCGTCGCAGGCAGGCTGACGGCCGCGCCCGATCCCCTCGTGATCGACCTCGGGTACGGCGCGAGCCCGTGGACCACGTTCGAGCTGGCCGCGCGGCTGCGCACGGTGCGCCCCGACGTGCGCGTGGTGGGGCTGGAGATCGACCCGCAGCGCGTGGTGCCCGGGCGTGACGGCGTCGCCTTCGCCCGCGGCGGGTTCGAATTGGCCGGCCTGCGGCCGGTGCTGGTTCGTGCCTTCAACGTGCTGCGGCAATATCCGGAAGCGGCGGTCCCGGAGGCGTGGTCGACCGTCGCGGCCGGGCTGGCGCCGGACGGCCTGCTGGTCGATGGCACCTGCGACGAATTGGGCAGACGCTGCGCGTGGGTCCTGCTCGACCGGGACGGGCCGCGTTCGCTGACGCTGGCCTGGGATCCCTTCACCGTCGAGCGTCCTTCCGATCTGGCCGAACGCCTGCCGAAGGCGCTGATCCACCGCAACGTGCCCGGTGAACCCATTCACGCGCTGCTCGCCGCCGCGGACCGGGCGTGGGCCCGTGCCGCGCCGATGGCCCCTTTCGGTCCTCGGGTGCGGTGGCGGGCGGCGGCGCAGGCGCTGCGCGAGGAAGGGTTCCCGATTCGGCACTATCGCCGCCGCCTGCGCGACAACGTGCTGTCGGTGCCGTGGTCGGCCATCGCGCCCCTCGCTGCCCGCTGATCGGTGACTTTCCACCGCCCACGGAGTTTCGTCACGCTACGGCGAGCGCCCGGTACACGCGTCGCGCGGCACGCGGCGACAAGCGCGCTCCCGCGTCGGTGATCTCCTCGCCCGCGCAGCGGTGGATGGCCACCGCGTCGGCGACCACCTCGTTCAAGGCGGCCTGACCGATGTCGGCTTCGGCGAGGTCGAGCACCGTGCGCACCGGTGTGGTGACCAGGAACGGGCCCGCCGATTCCACGTCGGCTCCGGTCACCGATCTGCGCAGGACCACAAGCCGCGGTGTCGCCGGGGGGCGGCCCGAGCGCACCGACAGGTGCAGGAACCGCGGGCCCAGGCTGCCGAGGCCGTGCAGCTCCGCCGCGCTCTGATGGGATACCACCGCACGGCCGTCGAACCAGGCCGCCCACATCGCGTATTCGTCGAGCGGACCTTCCGGCCACCCGGCCAGCCGCAGCACTCCGACCCCGGCCCTGGTCACCGAACCGTCGGCGAGGGCCGCCCGCACTCGCGCCCCGCTCCCCGTGCGCAGCACCTGCCCAGTCGTGAAGAAACCGGCGTGCCGACCGGCCCAGCGGCGCAGAACACGCCATCCTTGTTCCGCGGATCCGTTCGCGCGGCTTGCCACATCGCCGGCCATGGGCACCAGGCTACGCTCGGTTTTTGTGCTTCATGTCACATTCGAACCCCTCAATGCCTCCTCAGAGACGGCACAGAAAGGTCGGGAAGAATTTTCGCCATGAGTACGAACGCAACCTCCGCCTCGACGATCAACCGGCGGGCCCTGCTGATCGCCCTGACCGTGGTAGCGATTCTGCTCGCCACGGTCCTGGTAGGCGGCGAGGCGTACGCCAGGCACTCGGTGTCGAGCTGCATCAGCTCGCAGTTCGAGAAAGACATGGGTTCGAAGATCGACGTGAGCTTCGGGCCCAAGCCGATGCTGGTCACCTGGATCGACGGCAAGGTGCCGTCGGTGCGGGTGAACAGCAACGACACCAAGTTCGGTCCCGCCGTCGGGATGGTGGTGCACGCCGTCTTCCGGGACGTGGACGTCGCCGACCAGAACGGGACGGTGATCGGCAGCTCCTCGGCCGACGTCACCTGGAGCAACGAGGGCATCAAGGAGACGCTCGGCGGCATGGTGAGCGGCGTCAGCTCCTCGGCTGGCTCCGGCATGCTCACCCTGTCGGTGCTCGGGGGCCTCGCCGAACTCCAGCTCCAGCCACGGCTGGTGAACGGGGCGGTGCAGGTGGAGACGATGTCGGCGGAACTGCTCGGCATCGGCCTGCCCTCCGACCTGGTGCAGAGCATCGTGGACATCTTCAGCCGGAGCCTGGAGAGCTACCCGCTCGGCTTGACCGCGACGGAGGTCAGGGTGACCGACTCCGGCGTCGAGGTTCAGCTCGCCGGTGGCCGAACCCAGCTCGAGCCCGCGGGCAACAGCTCCGACATGCGCTGCTGAAACACCCACCGACGCAACGCCTTCGAGATCGACGGAGGCGAACCGGCTTCCGCCGGCGCCTTTCCCTCGCCGGTCAGGCCGGAAAGCCGTCGAGCACCTCGCGAGATCGCGACAGCCCGAGCCGGGTCGCGCCCGCCGCGATCAGCTCCGCCGCCGCCTCGGCGGTCCGGATACCGCCACTCGCCTTGACGCCGAGCCGACCGCCGACCGCCTCGGCCATCAACCGCACCGCATGCGGGCTCGCGCCGCCGGCGGGATGAAAACCCGTGGAAGTCTTCACGAAATCGGCTCCCGCGCGTTCGGCGACCCGGCACACTTGCGCGATCGCGTCGTCCGGCAACGCGGCGGACTCGATGATCACTTTCAACAGCGCCCGGTCGCCCACCGCCTCGCGCACCGTGACGATGTCGGCGAGCACCGCCGTGTAATCACCCGCGCGGGCCGCGCCGACGTCGATGACCATGTCGACCTCGGTCGCGCCCTGGTCCACCGCGAGCCGCGCTTCGGCGCCCTTCACCAGCGAATGATGCTTTCCCGAGGGGAATCCGGCGACGGTCGCGACCACGAGCCCGGGCGCGCGCACCGGCAACATGGAGGGCGACACGCAGATCGCGAGCACGCCCAGCGCCCGCGCGTCCTCGATCAACGCCTCCACGTCGGCGGGCGTCGCCTCCGGCGCGAGCAGTGTGTGATCGATCATGGCGGCCACTTCGGCCCTGGTCAGCGACGTGGAACTTGCCATGGGGTCAGAGTCTGGCATACCGGGCCCGAATTGCGTTGCGCGCCTGGCGGCCCTTCCCGCACACTCGTAGCTGATGGCGCATCGGAAAACGTTTCGCCATGCTTCGACCGACTAACGTGTGCGGGTGGGCCCTACTTCGTTCGGGAGGAGACGACCGTGCTGATCCGTCGCGAACGCGCGGACGACGCCGCTGCGATCGCGGCGGTGCATCGCAGCGCATTCGCACCGCGCTATGCCCGTGCCGGGAATCCCGATGGTGCCGACGTGTCCGGTGATCCCGGCGGCGCGGACCCGCCCGAGGTGGGGCTGGTCGCGCGGTTGCGCAGCGACGAAGGCTGGATCCCGACGCTCTCACTGGTGGCGATCGAGCACGACAACGTGGTCGGTCACCTGTGCCTGACCAGAGCCACGGTCGGCCCGTTCCCCGTACTGGCCCTCGGCCCGATCGGCGTCCTCGCCGACCATCAGGGAGCGGGCATCGGCTCGGCCCTCATGCACGCCGCCCTCGGCGCCGCCGACGCGCTCGACGAACCACTGATCGGCCTACTGGGCAGCCTGGAGTTCTACCCGCGCTTCGGTTTCGTCCCCGCCGCCCGGCTCGGCATCACCCCCGACGATCCCGCCTGGATCAGCCACTTCCAGGTCCGATCCCTGTCCGCCTACGACTCCCGGATCGTCGGCGAATTCCGCTACGCGGAACCGTTCTACGCCCTCTGACCGACCGGCCCCACAGGCCGACGACCGCAGCGCGGTTGGTTCTACCCTCACCTGCGGAACGCGCAGTCACGCCACAAGGGTCACCGGTCATCATCACGGGCGGTGAGCGCGTCGAACTCCTCGTCGGTGAGTTCGACTTCTCGACCGATCTCTGCCAGGAGCGTCCCCAGCTCCACCTGCGCCGCTGGAGTGACAGCTTCGATCAGAATCGCCCGAACCTCGGCCTCGGTACTACGGCCGTGCTGAGCTGCGCGGACGCGTAACCCGTCGTATACCTCGTCGGGCAGATTCCGGACGATCAACCGGGCCACATCCCCCACCTCCGCAGGCACAGCAATGACGCCATCGCCGTCGAGGATAGACGGCAAGCAGGGCGTAGTCCGTCGCTCGGCGTCCGCGTAGGGGCGAAAATTCTTCTGAGGGACACCTGGGAGGATGAAGCCATGAGTTCCGCTCCACCCGTTCAGGACGACCGCCGCTATGTGCTCACCCTCGGCTGCCCGGATCGGCCCGGCATCATCGCGGGGATCACGTCGTTCATCGCCGAGTTCGGTGGCTCGATCGTGGAGGCGGGGTATCACTCCGACCCGGATACCGGCTGGTTCTTCACTCGCCAGGCGATCAAGGCGGCGACGGTGCCGTTCGGGATCGCGGAACTGCGTGATCGGTTCGCCGCGGTGGCCGAGGGCCTCGGCCCGGAAACCGAATGGCAACTGCTCGACTCCCGCGCGCGCCGCCGGGCGGTCCTGCTGGTCAGCAAGGACGGTCATTGCCTGCACGACCTGCTCGGACGCGCCGCGAGCGGTGAGCTGCCCGCCACCATCGAGGCGGTGATCGGCAATCACCCGGATCTGGCGGCGATGACCGAGGCGCACGGCGTGAAGTTCCATCACGTGCCGTTCCCGAAGGACCCGGCCGAGCGCGGTCCCGCGTTCGAGGACGTCCGCGCCCTGGTGGACGCGCACGATCCGCACGCGGTGGTGCTCGCCCGGTTCATGCAGGTGCTGCCCGCCGAGTTGTGCCAGCACTGGGCGGGCAAGGCCATCAACATCCATCACAGCTTCCTGCCGTCTTTCGTCGGCGCTCGCCCGTATCACCAGGCGTTCGCCCGAGGCGTGAAACTGATCGGCGCCACCTGCCACTACGTGACGGCGGAACTGGACGCGGGACCGATCATCGAGCAGGACGTCATCCGCATCGATCACGCCGACGAAGTGCGCGACATGGTCCGCCAGGGGCGCGACATCGAGCGGGTGGTCCTGGCGCGCGGGCTGCGCTGGCACCTGGAAGGCCGGGTCCTGGTCCACGGCCGCCGGACAGTCGTCTTCTCCTGACCGGCGCCGGGCGGGTCAGCCCGCGAGGTCGGCGTGGGCGGGCTTGCCCGCCGCGGCGAGCACGCGCGCGAGTTCCTCGTTGAACCGCTCGTAGGCTTCCACATTGCCGAGGTGGCCGGTCGGCAGCACCTGGTAGCGGACGAGGCTGCCGGTCTGCCGGAGCATCTCGACGATGCGCTCGGAGTGGACCGGCGGGGTCATGTCGTCGTACTGGCCGGAGAGCACCGTGGTGGGCACCACCAGATTGCGCGCCGACTGCCCGACGTCCATCGTCGCGAGCAAGATGCCGAACTTGGAGCGGACCCAGGCCGGGCACGACCGCACGATGGCCATGCTGAAATCCAGCAGCTCGCCTTTCGCCGCGGTGCTCAGGATCTGGCGCGCGAACAGCCACCGCACCGGCGCGATCGGCGGGAAGACGAGCGGAGCGCCGAGCCCGAGCCTGCCGAACAGGAACGGCAGCGGCACCTTCAGTTGCAGCAGCCGCAACGGCCGGTTCAGCAGCGGCACGACCGTGGTCTCCAGGATCAGCCGGTCCGCCGCGGTATTGGTCAGCAGCACCGCGAGGGCCTGCCGCGCGACCCGCTCGGGATAGCGTCCCGCCCACGCCTGCAAGGTCATGCCGCCGAGACTGTGGCCGACCAGCACGGCCTGTTGTCCGGGCGCGAGCACGGCGTCGAGCACCGCGGCCAGGTCATCGGCGAGCAGATCCATGGTCAAGCCGCTTGACCCGTACTCGCTCTCACCGTGGCCGCGCTGATCGTAGGCGATCACTCGATAGTCGCCCGCGAACGCGTTGATCTGCGGGTTCCAGTACTCGAGGCAGCAAGTCCACCCGTGCACGAGGACGACGACCGGCTTATCCGACGGGCCGTAAGCGTGTACTCGCAGTCGCGCGCCGTCGCCGGTGCGCACCGGGATCACCTCATGGGGCACGGTCGGGGGATTGAACGCGGCGGTCCGGTAGGTACGGGAACGCAAGTCGGCGCTGTGCGCGTCGCGCAAGCTCCGGAGCAGACCCGGGAAGCTCGTCAACGCGGTCGGCAGCATGGCACGCATCGGACACTCCTTTGTGTTACTGATAGATACAGTAACCCCGATTCGCGCCGCTTGCTAGTGCAAGCACCCTTACCAGTCGGCCAGCTCGCCCCTCACCAGCGCGGACCCCGCTGCACCTCGTCCACCTTGGGCCGGACATCGGCCAGGTAGATGCCGGTAGCGATGATCGCCGCGAAGGAAAGCAGGCCGAGACCCGCCGGGAAGAGGACGAGCACGAGCACAGCCGCCCCGAGAATCGCCAGCCAGATCGGCTTGGTCAGCTTGTCCACCGCGGTGAACGCGTCCGGACGCTGACGCACGGCGTGGATCAGCGCGAAAATCGTCGCACCGAGCGCCGCCAGCCACAGCACCAGCAGGATCATCCCGGTCAATCCGTGCACCATATTCACCCCACCCATCATAGAAGCAACGCCCCCGCACACCAGGGGTGCGCGAGGGCGTGGGAAAGCCTCAGCGGCGAGCCGGTCAGGCCTTCTTGGGAGCGGCCTTCTTCGCCGGAGCCTTCTTGGCGGCGGTCGGCGCCTTCTTGGCGGGGGCCTTCTTCGGCGCCCCGTTGGTGACGGGAGCCGGGGCGGCCTCGGTGGTCACCTCGATGACCTCGGCCTCGACGACCGGCGCCGGCTCGGCCACGTCGCCGGCCTCCGCCTCGGTCTCGACCTTGGCCGGGCGGCCGAGCAGTCCGTTGACGCGATCGAGCACGTCCTCGGCACGGCTCACCGCGTCGCCGTAGAGGGTCTCGACCTTGCCGATCCGCTCCTCGACCAGGTGGTTGGCGCGCAGCCGCTCGATGGCCTCCTCACCGCGGACGGCGAGGTCGGCGTAGATGTCGAGCGCCTGCCGGTAGTACTTCTCGGCCAGCGTGCGCAGCTCCTCGGCGGTGAACTTCTCGCGCAGCTCGGCGAGGTCCTCCGGGAGCTCCGACGGCAGCCCGGCCAGCCGCTCGCGCAGCGACTCGAACTGGGCCTGGACGTCGGCGGGAACGTTGGCGAAGCGCTCGCGCGCCTCCTCCACCCTGGTCTGCACCTCGGTGGCGGCCGCACGCTCGCGCACCTGGGCGACGACGTCGTTGACGGCGGCGTAGAGGGCGTCACCCGCGCCGACAGTGGCGAGCAGGGGCTTGGTGACGGTGGCGTTCTTCTCGGTCATGGTGTTTCGTTCTCCTGGCGTGGCGGAGTGTCGGTTGTCGTGCGCGGAACGTCGCTGTCCCATACGTCCCCCCCTGCCTCGTTTCCTCCGTTTTCCCGGCGAAACGATTCATAGATGTCCAGCAGCACCTGCTTCTGCCGCTCACTGATCGACGTGTCGGCAAGCAGGGCGTCCCGGACCGGACTGTGCGGCCGCTGCTCGAGATAGCCAGCCCGTACGTACAAAACCTCCGAGGAGACGCGCAGCGCTTTCGCGATCTGCGCGAGCACTTCGGCGGACGGATTACGCAGTCCGCGCTCGATCTGACTGAGGTACGGATTGCTCACCCCCGCCAGCTGGGCGAGCTGACGTAGCGAGACTTGCGCGGCTTCCCGCTGCGCCCTGATGAAGCCTCCGATGTCGTGCGCCGCACTGACGACGCGCCCTCCTCGTTCGCCGACACCGGACGAGTGCTCGTCCGATCTGTCGGTGTACTCGGCGGAAACCTCGGGCTGGTCTGCCATCACTCACCTTCTGGCGGTTGTACGGGTTCGATTCTAGGTCAGGGTGCTAGCTATTGCAAGCAGTCTGCTAGCAGTGTTCCGGCAAACGTTCCGCGCGCTGCGGCTCAACCGCCGAACATGAGATGGGAAATCGTGTAGATCGCCAGTCCGGCAAGCGAACCGACGACGGTTCCGTTGATGCGGATGAATTGCAGATCCCGGCCGACCTGCAATTCGATCTTCTTGCTGGCTTCGTCGGCATCCCACCGGGCAACCGTGTCGGTGACCAGGGTGCTTATCTCACCCGCATAGTTTTCCACCAAGTAGCGAGCGCCGCGGTCGATCCAGCCGTCGACGTTGGCGCGCATATCCGCGTCGTCGCGCAATCGCTCGCCGAGCTGCTGGACGTTCTCGGCGACCTTGCGACGCAACGTACTGCCCGGATCGTCGGCGGATTCCAGGATCAGCCGCTTCGCCGCGCGCCAGGTGGCCGAGGCCAGGCCGGTGATCTCCTCGCGGCCCATGATCTGCGCCTTGATGCGTTCGGCCTTCTTGATCATGGCGTCGTCGTATTGCAGGTCCTCGGCGAATTCCTCCAGGAACCGATTCGCGGCGAGGCGCACCTCGTGGTCGGGGTTGGAGCGAATCTTCCAGGTGAACTCGACCAATTCCCGGTAGATCCGCTCGGACAGCAGGATGTTGACGAATTTCGGAGCCCACTGCGGGGCGTCCCGCAGCACGATCCGATCGATCGTCTCCTGCGAGCCGAGTGCCCATTGGTGCGCACGCTCGGCGAGCAGGTCCAGCAGCGCCTGCTGCCGGTTGTCGGCGAGCAGCTCCGCCAGCACCCGCCCGATCGGCGGTCCCCACAGCGGCTCGGCGATCCGCTTGACGATGGTGTTGTCGATGACCTGCTCGACGTCCTCGTCGCGCAGCACGCCGACGACGGCCCGCAGGATCGTCGAACTCTCCTGCGCCACCCGCGCGGCGTGACCGGGGTCGGCCATCCAGCGCCCGACCCGCCACGAGATCTGCGCGGACCCGACCTTGGCCGACACCACCTCCGGAGCCAGGAAGTTCGTGCCGACGAACGTGCCGAGGCTGGCGCCGAGCTGGTCTTTCTTGCGCCGGATGATCGCGGTGTGCGGAATCGGCAGGCCGAGCGGGTGACGGAACAGGGCGGTCACCGCGAACCAGTCCGCCAGCGCGCCGACCATGCCCGCCTCCGAGGCCGCCCGCAGATAGCCGACCCAGTCGCCGCCCGCCCCGCGCGATTCGGTCCAGCGACAGAACAGGTAGACGGCGGTGGCCAGGGCGAGCAGGCCGGTCGCCAGCGCCTTCATCCGCCACAGGTCGCGACGCTTGGCCGCCTCGTCGAGCACGGCGGCCAAGCCGAAGGGCGCGGCGGCAGGCGCGGCGGGGGCGTCCAGCACCGCGGTGTTGCCGGGGGCTTTCTCCATGCCTCCCATTCTGCTGTGCCCGGCGGAATGGGCGAGCGGCCGAGACGGATCTCGACACGCCCGGACGCGCCCGACGCTGTGGTTCGCACCGCATCCGGGCCCAAACGCGCATATCACGGGTATCGGGGACCTAAGCTGGTAGCCACCGGAGAACTTACGAACGAGGGAGCCCACGCTGTCCACCGAAGACCTTGTCGATATCGACGAGCGACCGTCGGCGGTGCGCGGCGGCCGGATGGACGGCCGCAAGCGCCGGTGGCGGCAACACAAGATCGATCGCCGCGAAGAGCTCGTCGACGGCACCCTCGCCGCGGTGCGCGCCCGCGGCAGCAACGCGGGCATGGACGAGATCGCCGCGGAGATCGGCGTCTCCAAGACCGTCCTCTACCGCTACTTCTCCGACAAGAACGACCTGGTCCACGCGACCATGCAGCGGTTCATCGAGACCACGCTGATGCCGCGGGTGTACGGCGCGATCAGCCTGGACGCCGACGAGTACCAGCTGGTGCGCTCGGCGCTGGCCGAGTACGTCGGCACCGTCGACGAGGACCCCGAGGTCTACCGGTTCATCATGGGCAACGGCTCGGCCGACCAGTCCTCCCTCGCCGAATTCGAGAAGCTCTTCGCCGAAGTGGTGTGCGCGGTGATCACCGAGCGCGCCAGCGAGCGGGGGGTGCGGACCGAGGGCGCCGCGCTGGCGTCGTACGTGCTGGTCGGCGGCATCCAGCTGGCGACGCACTGGTGGACGACGAACAAGTCGCTGTCGCGCGAGGACGTGATCGACTACCTCACCATGCTGGCCTGGAGCGCGATCGAAGGCATGGCCCGCGCGGGCGGTTCCCCCGCGGCGTTCAACGCGCAGACGCATGTGCTGCCCACCGCCGAAACGCCCGCGCAGGACTGATCCGCCCCGGACGCCGGGGTGCTAGCTGGGCCGCTTGCTGAAGTTCACCAGCCCTCTCGACTTTGCCGAAACGTTGGTTAGTCTGAACCCGTGCGGTGCGCCGAGTGCGCTGCGTCACCGCCGGCGCCGTACGCCACGGCGGTCTGCGCGGGACGGAACGGTCACCGGAGCTGCCGCCCGCGCGTGCGTCGCTCCGACCGCGGCACCAACGGAGGTACCTCGATGGCGAAGCAAGTACCGACCTCTCGGCTTGCTCGTGGCACCAAGCTGGGTGCGGTAGCAGCCAGTTCGGTGCTTCGCACGCAACGCGCGCGATTGACCATGCGGGGCAGATCCGAAGCCGTCCGGGCGAAGATGGCCGAGGAATGATGATTCGCACCACCGAGCAAGTGGTCATGGTGCTGGGCACCATGAAGGGCGTCGCCATGAAGCTCGGCCAGATGATGTCGGTGCTCGACCTGGACCTGGTTCCGGAGGACCACCGGGAGCGGTTCCAGAAGCGCTTGGCGGTGCTGCGCAACGCGGCCCCGACGGTCTCGTTCGAGGCCATGCGCCAGGTGATCGAGGACGATTTCGGCAAGCCGCTGGACGCGGTCTTCGCCGAGTTCGACGCCGAGCCGGTCGCCGCCGCCTCGATCGGCCAGGTGTACCGGGCGCGGCTGCACGACGGCCGCGAGGTCGCGGTGAAGGTGCAGTATCCAGGCATCGACGCCGCGGTGCGCGCCGATCTGAAGAATCTCGCCATGTTCCGGCGCGTGCTGCAGTCCGCGATGCCGTGGGTGACGCCCGCGGTGCTGGACGAATTGCGGCTGAACATGGAGGCCGAACTCGACTACCGGGCCGAGGCGGCCACCCAGTTGCAGATCGCCGAGCTCTACGCGGGGCATCCGTTCGTCATCGTGCCGCGCTCGCTGCCGGAGTTCTCCACCACCCGCGTCCTGGTCACCGAGTACGTGGAGGGCAAGGGCTTCGAGGAGATCCGGCAGTTGCCCCAGGCCGAGCGCGACCGGATCGGCGAGATCATCTACCGGTTCTATGTGGGCTCGCTGTTCACCTTCAACGAGTTCTGCGGCGACCCGCATCCCGGCAACGTGCTGCTCGCCGCGGACGGCCGGGTCGGCTTCCTGGATTTCGGGTTGTTCAACCGGATGGACGCCGAGCACGTGCAGTTCGAGCTCACCTGTCTGCGCGCCGCCGCGGAGGATCGCGCGGAAGATCTGCGCGAGTTGATGATCCAGCGCGGCGTCATCAATTCGCCGCAAGAGATCGGCGCCGAGGAGTGCCTGGAATACGTGCTGGCCGCTTCGGAGTGGTGCTTGGTCGACGAGGAGCTGACCATCACCCCTGAGCTGGCCAGTGGCGCGTTCCTGCTCGCGGTGGATCCGCGAGCCAGCGAGTTCACCGGCATGAAGCAGCAGAATCTGCCACCGGAGCACCTGTTCTCCCGCCGCGCCGACTTCCTGACCTTCGGCATGCTCGGTCACCTCGGATGCACCGCGAACTGGCACCGCATCGCCCGGGAATGGCTCTACGACGAACCGCCGGTCACCGAACTCGGCCGGGCCCATCACGCCTGGCTCGCCGACCGGCCCCACGTCGCGCCGCAACGGCCGCGAGCGCGTAAGAAGACCACGAATTAGCCGCCGACCGGCGACACGACCGCAGAACGGAAGACCATGGCAGACACTCGGGAATACGACCTAGTCCTCTTCGGCGCGACGGGTTTCGTCGGCAAGCTGACCGCGGAGTACCTTCTCGACGCCGCTCCCGAATCCGCGCGGATCGCGCTGGCGGGCCGGTCGCTGGAGAAGTTGACCGCCGTGCGGGACGGTCTCGGACCGAAGGCCGCGAACTGGGGGCTCGTGGTGGCCGACTCGAACGACCAGGCCGCGCTGGACGAGCTGGCCGCGCGCACCAAGGTCGTCGTCACCACCGTCGGCCCCTACCTGCGCTACGGGATGCCGCTGGTGGCGGCGTGCGCCAAAGCCGGAACGCATTACGCCGACCTCACCGGTGAGCCGCTGTTCATCCGCGAGGCCATCGACGCCTATCACGAACAGGCCATCGCGACGGGCGCGAAGATCGTGAATTCCTGTGGCTACGACTCGATTCCGTCCGATCTGAGCGTGTACCAGCTCTACCGCCGCACGGTCGAGGACAACACCGGGGAACTCGTCGACACCACGCTGGTGGCTTCGCTCAAAGGCGGCGTCAGCGGCGGCACCATGATTCCGGCCGCGCCATGATGGAGGCGATCGCCGCCGATCGGGCCAAGGGCGCGGTGTTGTCGCATCCGTATTCGCTGAGTCCGGACAAGTCGATGGATCCCGACGTCGGCCGTCAGTCCGATCAGGCGCTGTCGCGGGCCAGTGCCATCGACCCCAGCTTGGACGGTTGGGTGAGCACGTTCGTCATGGCCGCGCACAACACCAAGATCGTGCGCCGCACCAACGGGCTGCTCGGCTGGGTGTACGGCAAGAACTTCCGCTACCGAGAAGTGATGAGCGCGGGGAAGTCGCGGGTCGCGCCGCTGATCGCGGCGGGCATGGCGGGCGGCATCGTCGCGGGCCTGACCGCGGGCGCGCTGCTGTCCCGCGCTTCGGCCGGCCGCAAGCTGCTCGACCGCGTGCTGCCCAAGCCGGGGACCGGGCCCAGCGAGAAGGCGCGCAAGAGCGGTTGGTTCACCATGAAGACGTTCGCGCACACCACTTCGGGCGCGAAGTACGTGGCCACCTTCTCCGGCACCGGCGACCCGGGATACCAGGCCACCGCGGTGCTGCTCGGCGAGAGCGGCCTGTGCCTGGCGTTCGACACCGGCGAACAACCCGAGCTCGCCGGTATCCTCACCCCCGCCGCGGCCATGGGCGACGCGCTCACCGACCGGCTGCGGGCGGCGGGCATGACCATCACGGTCGAGCGCGTCTGAGGGACACATGCCGGTGAACCTCGCACGCAAGACGATGAACGCCCCGGCGCTCGCCGCGGTGTACGAACGAGCCTGGCGGCCGACGCTGTTCTATCTCGCCAGCGGGCGCACGACCGCGTCGGACCGGCGCGACGCGGTCACCACCCTGCGGCTCGGCGGCGCGCAGAAGGTGCTCGACATCGCTTGCGGGCCGGGCAATTTCACCAAGTACCTGAGCAACGCGCTGTCCGGTGAGGGCTACGCGATCGGCTTGGACTACTCCGAACCGATGCTGGCGCGCGCCGTCGCCGACAACGCCGGACCACGCGTCGGGTACCTGCGCGGTGACGCGCGCGCTCTCCCGTTCGCGGACGGAACGTTCGACGCCGTCTGCTGTTTCGGCGCGCTGTACCTGATTCCCGACCCGCTCGTCGCCGCCCGCGAGATGATCCGGGTGCTCGCTCCCGGTGGCCGCATCGCCATCACCACCAGCCACCGGGCGGCCAACCCCATCGGCGAGATGAGCCGCCTGGTCGGCGGATTGAGCGGCCTTCGGGTGTTCGGCAGCCGGACGTTTCCCGCGCTCTTCGCCGAGCACGGCTTGGTGGAGATCGACCAGCGGGTTCATCGCCTGCTCCAGTACGTCAGCGCGACGAAACCGGCCTGATCACAACCGAACCGAGCCGGTCACATCCCGGGGATGCCGCTGGCCGGAATCCCCGCCGACGCGGCGCGCTACCACCACGCCAGCCGCGTCCAGGGCCAGCGCGGGCAGCGGCGCTGCTCGCCTTCCTACGCGGGCACGCGGTGATCAACCGCCGGTGACGGCGCGGATCAGCATTTCGAGTCTGTCCACGGTCTGGTCGAGCGGGCGCGTGCTGCGTTCGACCCGGCACATCGCCACCGTGCCCTCCACCGCGGCCACGATGAGGGTGGCGGTCTGCTCGGCGTCGAGGTCGCTCGCGCCGTGCTCGCGCAACGAACCGGCCAGCAATCCGGTCCAGTTCTCGAACGCGGCGGCGGCAGCCCGCTGCGGTTGATCGTCGTCCCCTGGGTCTTCGATCGAGACCGCGAGCACCGGGCAACCCGCCTGATAATCGCTCTGGACGATCACTTCGCGCCACAGGTCCACGAACGACCACACACCGGCGACCGGACCGGCCCGCAGCCCGTCGGCGAGTTTGCGGGCGACCCGCGCGTCGACGAACCGCACGGCTTCGGCGGCCAGCTGGGACTTGCCGCCCGGGAAATAGTGATAGGTGGAGCCCAGCGGCGCCTGGGCGTGCTTGGCGAGCTCCCGCACGCTGGTCGCGTTCAGGCCGCGGCGGCGGATCATGTCGGCCGCGCCCGCCACCATCCGCTCCCGCGCCTGCGGCGTCTCGACCATCGCTTCTCCTCCTTGCCCATGACGACTGTCATAGCGTACCGTGCAGGTGTTATAACAGTCGTTATAGGGCGAGTGCCCGTTCCCAACGGAGTTCGACATGCCGATGATCCAGCTGACCTTGCCCGCCGGAGTCCTGGTCGCCGAGGCCCGTGCCGCGTTGCGCCGCAAACTCGCTTCCACCCTGCTGAAGTGGGAGGGAGCGCCCGACACGGCGTTCTTCCGCGCCTTGGCCTGGAGCCGCGTCGACGAGGTCCCGGCCGAAGCTTTCGGCAGCGACGAGGACGAACTGCCCCGGTTCCGGGTCGACGTCACCGTGCCCGCCGGCGCGCTGTCGGATCGCCGCAAGGCGGGCTTGATCAAGGACGTGACCGCGGACGTCGCGGCCGCGGCGGGCCTGGGCGACGCGGACGGCCTGCGGGTGTGGGTGCTCATCCACGAGCAACCCGAAGGCACCTGGGGCGCGGCCGGTAACGTCGTCCGCTTCGCCGAGCTCGCCGCTTCGGCCCAGAGACAGCGCGCCGATGCGTGAGCCGCAGTTCGGCGGCTCCGGACGCCTGGTCTGACGCCCGTCCCCGGCAGGACTACGGTTCCTCGCGGCTGCGGAGGCCTGCCGCAGCGCACACTCCGAGTCGGTCCGGCCGCTCGGTGCGGCCGACGCCGTCCCGGCGCGCCGGTGCGCGATCCCGGGGCTCGAGCGCTCAGCGAGGTCCGAGTGCGGGCGGGGCGGAGCCGAGATCGACCATGCGATGAAGGATGGCCGGGGCCAGAGCCAATTCGAATTCGGTTCCGCCGCTTTCGAAGACGAACGCGAGGTAGTCACCGCGAGGTACCGGGGCGAGCCGGACCGCGCAATGCTCCCCCACGATCACCCAGCCGCCGACGGTCAACTGATCGGACATCGCCACTCCCCACCCTTCGACACTTCCGACAAGTGGACTATGCCAGTTGCGGTCGAAGGGTGTCAACGGCGGAAATCGGCCGCTGAACTGGGAAAATACTCCTGCCGACGCCACTGGCCGGGCGGGTGGACGAGCTGGCGGCACTCCAACGGGACGCCGTCCTCGTCCAGGCCGATACGGTGCACCACCAATACCGCCGCCGGGTGCGGGAGCGCGAGCTGGCGGCGTTCGTCCTCCGTGGCCAGCCGGGCGCCGACGCGCTCGCGCACGACAACGGTGGCGCGGCCGAGCGCGGATAGCAGATAACGCGGAACTCCCTGAGGCAGCGGCTGTATGCCGAGCAGGAGGGCGGCGGGTCCGGCGAACGAGCCCGGCAACCAGCGGGTGCTCAGCCGGGTCGGACCGGAGTCCACCGCGTGCAGTGTTTCGCGCACGATCACCCGGCTCCGGGGCGGTATGCCGAGTGAGTCGGTGACCGCACGCGGACCTTCCACCACCTCGGCTCGCAGCACGGTCACCGACTCGTCCTCGACCGGAGACGTGTCGTAACGGGGCACGCTTTCCCGTGCGAGCACGAAACGTTCGGCCACGTAAGTGCCCGATCCACGGCGCGACTCGACGATTCCCTCCCGGCGCAACATATTCAGCGCTTTGGCGGCGGTGGGCCTGGCGACCTTCCAATGCGCGGCGAGTTCCCGCTCGGACGGCACCTCGGCGCCCGGAGCCAGCTCGCCCCGCTCGATCAGCGCGCGGAGATGACCCGCGATCTGGAGGTATTTCGGGACCACGTCTCGGATTCCGGTCACCGGTCGCCCTCCCCTGCCGACACCGCCCCTCGGATCGCTGGCCAGTGTAACAACCGCGGTTGGGGTCACCGTTGGCCCCGCACAATCCCGTACCGAGTCGGCTCACGACGGTGTACCGACCGGTAAAGTGCGCAGCCAGTACAGCGCGGTACGAACAGGACCGAGCGGAAGGGGGCTCCCAGGTGGCGGTACCCGATACCGGACAGGGGACGGCGCGAGAGCTGTACGCGGCGGCCATCGGCGCGGGCGGGGGCGAACCGTTCGAGCTGGACACCGCCGTCGCGGAGAATCTCGCCGCGGCGTGCGACAAATTGGTCGACGATCTACGCCACGCGATGGCGGGCGAACACCTCGTCACCGACGTGACCGGGTTTCCCGACCTGCCCACCGGACACGGCTTGACCCGCGGATTCGCCGAGAAAGGCCGGCAATACCTGGACACCCTCACGGCGTTCCAGGAAACGGCGCTGCTGTTCAAGGCCGCGTATCTCGCCGCGGCCAACCGGCTGGCCGAGGCCGAGGCGGCGAATCAAGCCGCGCTGCGGCTCATCTCCGAATATCTGGAGCCCCGGTGAGCAGGCACCCGCGCGCCGAGATCGACTGAGGGGGAACACGGATGGCAGACTCCGCGGCACGCGCCGCCGCCGACGACATCCGGCAGGAGCTGGCCGGATTCACCGAGGGAGCTACCGATCCCGCCTACGCGCCGGATCGGGAACTGTTCGGCGCCTACACCCACCAGCAGATCTGGGAGCTGGTGCACGAAGCGCTCGACCCGGCGGCGCTCGGCCGGATCGCCGCGGCGTGGCAGGCCAACGCCACCGCGGTCGCCGAGGCGTTCCAAGCCTTCTCGGATGCCACCAACCGGGAATTCGCCCGCTGGTCCGGCCGGGCCGCCGACGCCGCCGTGGGCGCGACCAGGCAGTTCGTCCGCGCGGGTGAGGACGCGCACGAGGTGTGCCGGGCGGTCGCCCGGCTGATGGAGTTGAATAGCGATGCCGCGCAGACGGTCCGGGGCGCGATCGCGCAACCGCAGCGGTATCGGCCGCTGGCGGACCCGGCCGCGGAAGCGGTTTACGGTGGAAAACGTAGGATGGAACACGATAGTGCGGCGGCAGACATCGAGGCGGATGTCCGGGACACGATGACTTACGTCTACACCCCGACGATGCCCGCCACCGGCGACCACGTTCCGCAGTTCCCCCAGCCGCACGAGACTTCCACGGCCGACAACGGCGCACCCGCTGATCCGGACTCCGTCCGCGGAGGCGGCGCACGGTGAAATGGGTTCTGACCCCGGACGAGTTCACGCATGTCTGGACGAACGAAACGAGCCTCGACCGCAGGCCCTACCCGGTCAATATGGTGCCATCGGCGACGGTGCGCACCGAATCGGAGTACCACGCCCTCCGTTTGCCGCAGCGTTTCGCCCGGCAAGCCGACCCCGACCTGGCCGCCGCGCTGATGCTCTGCGCCCGCAACGACGCGACCACCATCACCGTGTCGGGCGAACGCTCGGCGCTCTCGCGCAACGGCAGCGAGGCGGAAGCCGAGCGGATCCTCGCGTTCGCCGCTGTGGTGCACAACCACGCGAGCATCCTGGTCGCCACGCCCGACCGGATGACCGTGCAGATGTGCCATGTGCGCGCCGTCGGCGAACGCCTGGTGCAGATCATCGGTTCGGCGCGCCCGGGCCGGCTCGCCCCGATGCGGGAGCCACAGGACGCCGTGCTGAGTCCGGATCGCACCGAGCCGTTCGTCACCAACGGTCATCGCGGCGCGGCGAAGTTCCGCCAAACCTTGCGCAAGCCGGTGGACGGGCGCGGCTTCATCACCGTCACGGTGGAGCCGGAGAATCCCATGTCCCCGCCCACCCGCCACCGCACCTGGCTCGACTTCACCGGCGACGGGCGCTACCTGCTCACCACCGCGCACGATCTCATCCTCACGCCGGTGTCGGACGAGGAGTTCGCCGCCCAGTTACTGCGCCTCGCGCACATCTGACCACTCGGTGGTTAAGTTCGAGGCATGCCCGAGCAGTGGACGGTCACACCGACCGAAGCCATGAAGGCCGACGGATCGCGGATCACGGAGCTGGACACCTCCGGTCGTCCGGGATTCACCGGCGGCAAGAAGGCGGGCCTGGACCTGCTCGCCGAACGTAGCGCGGTGCTGTCGGATCTGCAGGAGAAGCTGTACGCGAACGGCCGGTCCGGCGGCGACCGGCGCAGTGTGCTGCTGATCCTGCAGGGCATGGACACCGCGGGCAAGGGCGGCATCGTCCGGCACGTGATCGGCTCGGTCGACCCGCAGGGCGTGGACCATGCCGCGTTCGGGGTGCCGACCCAGGAGGAGCGGCGCCATCACTATCTGTGGCGCGTGCGCAAGGCGCTGCCGCGCGCGGGCCAGCTCGGCGTCTTCGATCGCTCGCACTACGAGGACGTGCTCGTGGTGCGGGTGCACAACCTGGTCCCGCCCACTGTGTGGGAGCCGCGCTACGACGAGATCAACGCGTTCGAGCGGGAACTGGTGGACGAGGGCACCACAGTGGTGAAGGTCGCCATGTTCGTCTCGCTCGACGAACAGAAGCGGCGGCTGGCCGAGCGGCTGGAACGCCCGGACAAGTTTTGGAAGTTCGATCCCGCCGACATCGATGAGCGCGCGTTCTGGCCCGCCTACCTGGAGGCGTACCAGGCGATGCTGGACCGTACGTCCACCGAGTACGCGCCCTGGTACGTCGTGCCCGCCGACCGCAAATGGTTCGCCCGCCTCGCGGTCACCGAACTGCTGATCGCGGCGATGCAGCGGCTCGACCTCGACTGGCCCCCGGCGAGGTTCGACGTAGAGCAGCAGAAGCGGCGCTTGGCGCAGGCCTGAAGGCAGCCGCAGGACGAAACGGGAGCCCGGTCGATGGGCGATAACCCATCATCCCGCGCTGAGCGTGTCCCGGCGCGGCCTCGCCCGATTCGGCGGCCGTATCCGGCATATTTCGGAAACTCTCAGGTACTCCGACCATGATGACCGCTGTGGCCCGATCGCGCGGGGAGGTGGTCGGCGGATCTACCATCGTGGCGGCAGAAACCGTCCGGCGAGCGAAAGGCGTGGTGAGCGCACGGTGAGCAAAAACCAGGGTGGGAAGTCGAACCCGCTGCTGGCGGCGGAACGCGCCGACCGCAACCGCAAGATCTTGATCCAGGTGGCCGTCGCCGCCGTGCTCGTCGCGTTGATCGCGGCCATCGGCATCGGCATCGCGGTGCAGAAGGCCCGCAAGGACGATCCCGGCGCCACCCCGTCCATCGCCGCGCCCGGCCCGGCGAACGCGGGCGCCGTCACCGCCGCCATCACCGACAACGGCGCCGTCCGGATCGGCAAGCCGGACGCGAAGGTCAGTGTGCGCGTCGTCGCCGACCTGCAGTGCCCGGCCTGCAAGGCCTTCGAGGCCGCCAACGGTCAGGTGCTCGAGGACGCGGTGAACAACGGCACCGCGGTCGTCGAGTACAACATCATCGCCTTCCTGGACAAGGCGTCCACCACGCGGTACTCCTCGCGCGCTGGCAGCGCCTCCTATTGCGTCGCCGAGGCCGACCCCACGAAGTACCAGGCCTGGCTGAAGGCGATGTTCGCGCAGCAGCCCCCGGAGGGCGGTGCTGGGCTGTCCGACGAGCAACTGGTCCAGATCGCCGAGAGCGTCGGTTACAGCGGCGACGCGGTCGCCCAGTGCATCACCGAGCACAAGTACGACAAGTACATCCAGGCGCGCACCAAGGAAGTGCTGGAAAGCGGCATCCAGTCCACTCCGTCGGTGTTCGTAGACGGCAAGAAGGTCGAGTCCAGCCAGGAGATCTTCGGTCCCAACGGCCTCGCACCCGTGATCAGCGCCGCCGCGGCCCAGTGATCACCGCCGCGCCGCGCGCCGCCTGGGTCCTGCTGATCGGCGGGCTCGCGGGCTGGCTGGCCGCGGTGGCGCTGACGGTGGAGCGGTTCAAGCTGTTCACCGACCCCGGCTACACCCCGACGTGCAGTATCAACCCGATCCTGTCCTGCGGGTCGGTGATGGTGACCGAGCAGGCCTCGGTCTTCGGGTTCCCGAACCCGCTGATCGGCATCGTCGGGTTCTCCGTCGTCGGCACGCTCGGCCTGCTCTCGGTGGCCGGTGTGGGCTTCCCGCGCTGGGTCTGGGGCGGACTGTGGGCAGGCACCGTGTTCGGGCTCGGCTTCGTCTGCTGGCTGATCTTCGAGAGCCTCTACCGGATCAACGCGCTGTGCCCGTACTGCATGGTGGTCTGGGCGATCATCACACCGCTGCTCGCGGTGTGCACCGACCAGTTGTGGGGACGCTCCCGTGGTCCGCTCGGCGTGCTCGCCGAATGGCGGTGGACGCTCGTCGCGCTGTTCTTCGCGGTCGTGCTGCTGCTGGTGTTCCTGCGCTTCCAGGACTACTGGCTGTCGCTGGTCTGATCCGGCCGGTTCAGTTCGGCGGGCCCGCGACCAGCACCACCGATACCGTGCGCGTCCCGTGCGCGCCGCTGATGCCCAAACGGACGGTGTCGTTCGGCTTGCGGGTGTTGAGCGCGGCGCGCAGGGATTGCGCGTTGGTGACGGCGTGCCCGTCGACCGAGGTGATCACGTCGCCCGCGGCCAGGCCCGCGGCGTAGGCGGGCATACCGTAGAGCGGCATGTCCACCCGTGCTCCCGTGCCCAGGGGCAGCGCGTTGGAGACGAGTACGCCGAGGGTGGCCGTCGGGCCGATATGGACGGTGTCGGTCGGTGTGCCGGAGCGGATCTGCTGGACCACCCGCATCGCGGCGTCGATCGGCACCGCGTAACCGTTCGCCGGTTCGTCCGCCGTGCGCGTCCCGTCGCCGGATGCCGCGGCGATGACCCCCACGACGGCGGCGTTGCGGTCGACCAGGGCTCCGCCGGACTGCCCCGGCGTGACCGCCGCCGCGACCTCCAGCATCCCGCTGAGCGCCTTGCGCGACAGATCCGCGGCGTTCACCGCCACTATCGCGCTGTCCAGGTCGGTGAGCGGGCCGTGCACCGCGGTCGGCGGGCCGCCGGCGCCGCCCGCGTTACCGATCGCGAGCACTTCCTCGCGCACGCGCAATCCGGCCGAACTGCCGATCGTCGCGGTGGGCAACTCGGCGGCGGCCAGGTCGAGCAGCGCGATGTCGGCCTCCGAGTCGTAACCGAGCACCACCGCGTCGTAGACCTTCCCGTTGCCGACGTCGGTGACGGTCACGGTGTCCGCGCCCTTGACCACATGGTGGCTGGTGAGCACCTCGCCGTCGGCGGTGAGCACGATGCCGGATCCCGCAGCGCCGGGCCCGGACCGCTCGGCCGAGGCGTTGATGTTGACCAGCGCCGGACGCACCGCCGCGGTGACCGGTCCTGGATCGAGCGGCTCGGCCGGGACCGCGACCGAAGCCGCGGTCCCGGCCGGGCCGGGCCGGTCGCGATCCGGCAGCTCGCCGCGATAGCCGAGGAAGGCGGCGACCGCAAGAACGAAGGTGACGACGAGCACGAACGCACGGCCGCCACCCGGCGTGCGCCGCGCCCCGGTCCATCGCTGCCGTTCTTCGTCCATGGCTCTCCCGCCTCGGCCGAACCGCTCACCGCTTTCCATTGTCGCCAAAGAACGCGGCCGAAGATCATCGAACCGGGAACCGCGCCGGAAAAAGGCCCGTGACCACGCCGTTTCCGTGTCGCAGTTGGCAACCGCACCCATGCGACGGTAGGCATGTCCTCATGAGCACTGCCGCCGCCTATGCCCTGAACGCCCCTGACGGCTCGTTCGAGAAGATCACGATCCAACGCAGGGACCTGGGCCCGCACGACGTGCTGATCGATATCAAGTTCGCGGGTATCTGCCACTCCGACATCCACACGGCGCGCGACGAGTGGGGCAGGACCCGCTATCCCTGCGTACCCGGGCACGAGATCGCGGGCGTGGTCGCGGCGGTCGGGCCCGCGGTCACCAGGCATCGGGTCGGTGACCGCGTCGGCGTCGGATGCATGGTCGATTCGTGCGGGGTGTGCGCCCCCTGCCTGGCCGACGAGGAGCAGTACTGCACCGCGGGCGCGACCATGACCTACAACACCGCGGTCGACCCGGCGGCGCAGCCGGGCGGCCACACCCTCGGCGGCTACTCCACGCAGATCGTGGTGACCGAGAACTTCGTGGTCGCGATTCCCGAGGGGATCGGCCTCGACGTCGCCGCGCCGCTGCTGTGCGCGGGCGTCACGCTGTACTCGCCGCTGCGGCACTGGGGCGCCGGACCGGGCAAGAAGGTGGCGATCGTCGGTATGGGCGGGCTCGGCCACATCGGGGTGAAACTCGCCGCCGCCATGGGCGCCGACGTCACCGTCCTCAGCCACTCGCTGAGCAAGCAGGACGACGGCAAACTCTTCGGCGCGGGCGCCTACTACGCGACCGGCGACAAGCAGACCTTCCGCGAACTGCGCGGCCGATTCGACCTGATCCTCAACACGGTGTCGGCGGACCTGCCGGTGGACGACTACCTGCGCCTGCTCGGTCTGGACGGCACGCTGGTGCTCCTCGGCCTTCCCGAGAACCCGCTGACGGTCCGTCCGTTCCACCTCGCCGGGTACCGCCGCTCGCTGGCGGGATCAATGATCGGCGGCATCGCGCAAACCCAGGAGATGCTGAACTTCTGCGCCGAGCACGGCATCGGCGCAGAGATCGAGTTGATCGCCGCCGACGAGATCGACGGCGCCTACGACCGGGTCGTGGCCAGCGACGTGCGCTATCGGTTCGTCATCGACGTCTCGACCATGTGAGCCCGCTCGCCCCACCGGCGCGGCCGCGCGGTATCCGTCCGCTGACCGGCCGCCGCGTGGGTACTTTGACCTTGTGTCTGTGGAGGACGAAGACGAGACGCCACGACCGGCCAACGGAGTAGCCCGCGGCATGCCGCCGTGGCTGCCGCGAGCGTTCCTGTTGGCCGCGGCGACGATCACCGGGTTGCTGGCCGCCTTCTGGGTGCTCGAGCGCCTACAGGGCTTGCTGACGGTCCTGCTCGTCTCGCTGTTCCTCGCCTTCGCGATCGAGCCCGCGGTGAACTGGCTGGCGCGGCGCGGCATGCGGCGTGGCCCGGCGACCGGGCTGGTGTTCTTGGTGCTGACGGCCCTCGTCGTCGCCTTCCTCTGGACCCTCGGCGCGTTGCTGGTCGAGCAGGTCACCACTCTGGTGAAGAACGCGCCCGAGTACGCGGACCGGGGCGTGGAGTGGATCAACAACACCTTCAAGACGGATGTGTCCAGTACGGACATCCAGAAGTACGCCACCGAATGGAGTTCGACCCTGGAGGGCTACCTCACCGGGTTGGCGGGCGACGTCTGGGGCATCGGCACCGCCGCGCTCGGCGCGGTCTTCCAGGGCCTCGGCATTCTGCTGTTCACCTACTACTTCGCCGCCGACGGCCCGCGCATCCGCACCGCCGTCTGTTCGCTGCTGCCGCCGCGGCGTCAGCGGCATGTGCTGCGCGCGTGGGACATCGCGGTGGAGAAGACCGGCGGCTACATCTATTCGCGCGGGCTGCTGGCGCTCTTCTCGACTCTCGCGCACTACGTGGTGCTGCGGGTGCTGGACATCCCGTCCGCGTTCGCCCTCGCGCTATGGGTCGGCGTGGTCTCCCAGTTCATTCCGACGGTCGGTACCTACCTGGCCGGTGCGCTGCCGGTCGTCGTCGGGTTGGTGCACGGGCCGAGCACCGCGCTGTGGATTCTCGGCTTCATCGTGCTCTATCAGCAGTTCGAGAACTACGTGCTGCAACCGCGCGTCACGGCGACCACCTTGGACATGCACCCGGCCGTCGCTTTCGGCGCGGTGCTGGCGGGCGCGGCGCTGCTCGGCGCGACCGGCGCGCTGCTCGCCATCCCGGTCACCGCGACGGTGCAGGCGTTCTCCGGCGCCTACATCCGCCGCTACGACGTCGAGACCGACGTGGAAGCCGTCGACCGTACGGGCCCGCCCAAGCGGCGCCGCAAATTCGCCCGGCAGTTGACCCTTCGCCTGGCGGGCCGCCACCAGCCGCCCCCGAGCGACTGACCCTCGCCCGCCAGACGCCGCTATCCGCACCGCGCAGCTGTCTCATTCGCGTGGCGGGCCGTCAAACCCGGTCGCGCAGCTGACTTTTCACCTGACCGGCAGCCACAACCCTCTCCGGCGACCCGGCCGCTCAGGCGGCGCGCACGGAGGTCAACGCCCGCAGCAGCGCCCCGCGCACCTCGCCCAGCTGGGTCTCGCTGTGCCGCGCGGTGTCGTACTCCACTTGAATGGTCATCCGGTCCCCGACCGTGAAGACGGTCAGCTTGGGCGGCATGCCCGGTGCCATGGCGAAGACGTCGTCGCGGATGATCCGCATACCCGGTGGGGTCGAATGCGCCGGAACCCGGCCGATATTCGAGATGGTGAAAGTGTTCTGGGCCGAGAAGAGCGCGGCCGTGGCCGGATCGGTCACCCGCTGCGCGGCGAGCATCACTCCCAGCGCTTCCCGTCGATCGGCCGAAGCCCGCATTTCCGCCGCCACCACGTGCCCCAGTTCGACCGGGCCCGCCTCGGCGTCGACCAGCGCGAATGTGCCGGCCCCCGACACGCAGTTGAGCACGGTGCTCGCCGTCAGCGGCGGTACCAGATCCGCGCGGACGTCCACCGCGTGACCGCACACCATCGGCAGCGTCCCCGCCGATGGCGGCCACTGCGCGCGGAACGCGGCGAACGCCGCCCCGCCGATCAGGCTGTTCACCGAGAGGCCGTGGGCGAGGGCGGCGGCGACCACGGCGGCGGTTTCGGCGTCGTCCAGTTCGATACGGTCGAGAGTCAGCCCGCCGCCGGGGCGGGCACCGTGTTCCGGCAGATGTCGCGGCGCGAGCTCCGGGCTCATCATGGCCGCGCCCGCGCGCAGCACGTTGAGCAGCCCCGCGACCTCCGCGTCGGAGACGATCCGCGCCAGCCGCGTGTCCATCGCCTCGGGCAGGCGCTGATCGGAGTTCCGTCGCGGTGCGGGCGCACCCGTCACGTGCGCGGTGTAGCGCTCCCACAGCTCGGCGAGCAGCGCGAAAGCCGATCTGCCGTCCGCTATCCCGTGATGGATGATCAGCACGATCCGATCGCGGTCGCCCGCGCGGAACAGATGCGCGTGGAAGAGCCCGTTGTTCCAGTCCTGCGGGGTGTTGAGCAGTTCCAGGTACTCGGACTCGCCGCCCTCGGTGACCGCCAAGCGAGGCAGATAGGAATCGTCGCGCCGTAAGCACTGCGCACCCCCCGCGTCCACCACCTGCTCGCTGCGCAGCAGGGGATGCGCGGCCGCCAGCTCGGCGAGCACTCGGCGCAGCGTGGGCACGTCGAGAACACCGTGCACGGTCGAGCCGATGAACAGCGGCATGCCGCCGACCGGCACGCTGCCGATTCTGGTGCCGGAGCCGAAGTAGCTCGTTTCGAAAGGGGACAGGGCGCGCAGAGCAGTCATCATCTCGTTCTCTCTCGTCTGGGTGACCGCCTCACCATACGACTGTTTCAAACGCTTGTCACATACAAACGTTTGAAACGGTCGTAATAAACGCGCGTATGGCGCGCTGCTAAGGTGCAGGAGTGGGAACCCGGGAAGACCTCCTCGCCGCGGCCAAGCAGTGCCTGGCCGAGCGCGGTTACGCGCGAACCACCGTGCGCGAGATCGTGGCCGCTTCCGGCAGCAACCTGGCCGCGATCAACTATCACTTCGGCACCCGCGACAAGCTGCTCAACCAAGCGATGATCGAATCGAGTTCCGAAGCGGTACAGCGGATCGCCGCGGCGCTGCCGCACGACGGCGCCGACACTCCGGCGGCCCGCCTGGAGGCGTTCTGGCGCGAGCTCATCGCGTCGTTCACCGAGGACCGGCCGCTCTGGTCGGCGAATATCGAAGGCATAGCGCAGGCCCTGCACTCCGACGAGGTGCGCGCGGAGTTGGCGGTCGCGCAGGAACGCGCGCGCGAGTCGATCTGGCAACTCTTCGGTCCGACCCGCGGCGCCGAGACCGACCGCGCCGTCGGCGCGGTGTTGCACGCGCTGATCGGCGGCCTCATGGCGCAATGGCTGGTCGATCCCGAGCACGCCCCCTCGCCCGACGACCTGATCACCGGTTTGCGCACGCTCGCGAGCGAGATCGGCGCCTGAGCCGTCCAGCCGCTCCCCTCCCGGGACCGTGGCGTATCCCACTCCATGGGTAGCCATGGGTCGCGCGCCGATGTAGAACTTCTCGGAAACGATTCGCACCACTCGGTGCCGAGGCTGGATGGGAACAATGCTGAAGCGGCCGCCGGACCTGGCCTTCGACCTCGGCAAGATGCACCGCAGGCGCAACGACGTGGCGGCAGCGCGCGAGGCGTTCCAGGTCGCCATCGCCTCCGGCCATCCGGACTGGGCGCCGCTGGCCGCCGCGGAACTGGGCGGACTACTCAGCGCGGCGGGTGACAAGCCTGCCGCCGAAGGGGCCTACCACGTCGCGGTCGATTCCGGCCACGAGGACGCGGCGCCGCGCGCCGCCTACAACCTCGGCCTGCTGCTGGCCGAACGCGGCGACACCGCGGCGGCCGAAGCGATGTACGAGCGCGCCGCCTCCTCCGGGCATCCCGACGCCGCGCCACGGGCCTGGATCAATCTCGGCTACTCGCGAGCCAAGCGCGGGGACTCGGAGTCCGCGCGCACCGCCTACCAGCACGCGATCGACGCGGGCCCCGGCGACATCGCCCGGCTCGCGCTGTCCAACCTCGCCTATCTGCTGCGCACGGAGGACGACCTGGACGGCGTGAAGGCCGCCTACCGCGCCGTCATCGACCGCTGGCCGCAGGATCGAGCGCTCGTCGTCGCGGGCGACCTGGTCCAGCATCTCGGCGAGGCCGGGGACCTGGCGGGGGCCAGGGAGGTCAGCCGGTTCCTGGCCGACTCGGACGATCCGGCGGTCGCCGCGCGAGCCAGCTTCGACGTCGGGGTGTTCAGCGAGCGGCTCGGCGAGCCGGAGGTGGCGCTGGCGGCCTTCCAGCGCGCGCTCGATTCGACGGACACCGAGGCCCGTACCCGCGCGGCGGCCGCGCTCGCCCCGATCTATCAGGAGCGCGCCGCGACGGTGCTGCGCGAAACGGATTGGGCTGGGCTGACACACGCGCACGGACCCGCCGACGACGCGCCCGCGATGCTCGCCGACCTGATCGGCGCGACCGTCGAAGACCAGGTGCGCGGCATCGTCTTCCTGTTCTCCGCTGTCCTGCACCAGGGTTCGATCTATTCGGTCACCGCGCCCGCAGCCGAAGTGGTGCTCGGCGCCCTGCTGCACGAACGCACCGACGTGACCTATGCCCGCGCCTGGGTGCGCGAGCCGCAACCACTGCGCTTGGAGCTGCTCAACTGGCTGCACGAGGTGATCGCCACCGCCGCGTGGCAATCCGCCGCCGAGGACGACGCGGAACTCACCCCGGCCGACCGCGCCGCCGCCGCTGCCTGCTTGGCGCTGGTGCCGCACGTTCGCGCCGCCACGGCGGCGGCGCTGGCCGTGGCCACGGCCGAATCGGTCGCCAACGCCGCCACCGACGTGCTCGCGACGCTCAGCGCACTGTCCGCGGTGCGCTGAGCCGCGCTAGCTCACTGGCTGGATTCCACGCGCCTGCGGATGCGGCGGGCCGCGGCGACCATGTTCCGCAACGACGGCTCGAGCTGCCAGTAGTGGCGGGTCTTCAGGCCACCGTCCGGATTGGCCCACAACCGTTGCGGCGTCACCGCTTCCGCCGCCGCGGTGAGCAGTTCGTCCAGCTCATTGATATCGGGGATGCGCGCCGACCGGCTCTCGTACACGCCGGGGCCGACACCGTGGCTCAAGCCGTGCCCGGAGGCGCAGTCCTCCTTCAGCGCCCGCAGCACCCACTCGATCGAGCGCGTCGCCACGATGGCGGTGACGTCGGCGTCGAGTTCCTCGATCGCCTCGACCACCTCGGCGCGGCCGGAATAGCCGATGTGCGTGTGGATCTGCGTCTCGGCCCGCACCCCGGAGGTCGCCAGCCGGAACGCGCCGATCGCCCAGCGCAGGTACTCCGCGCGGCCCTCCGGCCGCAACGGCAGCATCTCGCGGATCGCGGGCTCGTCGACCTGGATGATCGAGATGCCCGCCTTCTCCAGATCAACCACCTCGTCGCGGATGGCCAGCGCCACTTGATCGGCGGTCTCGTGCAGCGGCTGGTCCTGCCGGACGAAGGAACGGGCGATCATGGTGACCGGCCCGGTGACCATGCCCTTGACCGGTTTGTCGGTGAGCGACTGCGCGTAGGTGATCCACTCCACCGACATCGGCGCGGGACGCGAGACGTCGCCGTAGATGATCGGCGGACGCACACACCGGGAGCCGTACACCTGCACCCAGCCGAAACGGGTGGTGGCGAAGCCGTCGAGCAACTCGGCGAAGTACTGGATCATGTCGTTGCGCTCGTGCTCGCCGTGCACCAGCACATCCAGGCCGATGTCCTCCTGCAACCGGATGGTCGCCTCGATCTCGGCCTCGATCCGCTTGCGGTACTCCGCGTAGGACAACCGGCCCTCACCGAGCTCGTAGCGCGCCTGCCGGATGCGGGTGGTCTGCGGGAAGGACCCGAGCGTGGTCGTCGGCACCGGCGGCAGGTTCAGCTTGCGCTGCTGCGCTTCCCGGCGCACCTCGTAGGGCTCGCGCGAACGCATGTCCGAGGTGATCGCGTAGACCCGCTGCCGCACCGCGTGCTTCTGCTTGAAGTGCACCTCGGTCGGCCGCTTGCGCCACTTGTCCGACGGGCCCTCGGTGAGCGCCTTGGCGAGCGAGACCACCTCGCCCACCTTCTGCTTCGCGAAAGCGAGCCGGTCGGCGACGTGCCCCTCGATGTCGTATTCGATCAGCAGGTCGTAGGGCACATGCAGCAGCGTCGTCCCGGTCGAGACGACCAGGTCCGGGCACACCTGAGCCAGTTCGTTGAGGTACTCCAGCGTGACGTAGCGGTCCGCGCGCCACACGTTGCGGCCGCTGATCACACCCGCGTACAGGCGCTTGCGCCGGATGCCGGGCACCTGGGCCAGTTCCTCCGGCCGGATCCGGTGGCTCGCGAGATCCAAGCCGATCGCTTCGACGTTGGTACCGGCCAGAATGGTCAACGCCGCACCGAAGTCGCCGTACTGGCCGGTGACCAGCATGCGCGGGCGCAGCGGAGCCTTGGACAGCCGGTGGTAGGCGGCCTCGAACGCGGCCAGTTCGGCGGCCGTGCGCTCGCTGGTGAACGCGGGCTCGTCCAGCTGCACGCAGGTGGCGCCGCGCTTGGCGAGGATCTCGAACAGTTCCTCGTAGACCGGCAGCAGCTTGTCCAGCAGGCTCAGCGTGTTCGAATCCGCCCGACTCACCGGGAATGTGCCCGGCCTTGGACAGCAACAGCAGCGACACCGGGCCGAGAACGACCGGCCGCAGTTCGATGCCGACCGCCTTCGCGCGGTCGAATTCGTCCAGCAGCGCCTCGGGATGCAGCGAGAACTCGGTTTCGGCGTCCACTTCCGGCTGGCGGTAGTGGTAGTTCGTGCCGAAGAACCGGACCAGCTCGAGCGGCGGCAGATCCGGACGGCCACGCGCCATCAGGAAGTAGAAGTCCAGTGGGTGCATGCCCTCGCGGTACGGCTCGAACCGCTTGGGCACCGCGCCGAACAGCAGCGCGTTGTCCAGCACGTGGTCGTAGAACGAGAACGTGTTGCCCGGCACCTGGGTCAAGCCGGTGGCGGCCAGCTCGTTGAACTGGGTCTCCTGGATCTCCCGGCCGACCGCGAGCAGTTCCGCACGGCCGAGCGAACCGTGCCAGTAGGCCTCCAGCGCCCGCTTGAGCTCGCGGTGCGGCCCGATCCTGGGATAGCCCAGAATGCTCGACCCGTAGCCGTCGGTCACGTTCACCATGAGCGGGATACCTTCTTTCGGTGTCTAATTCGCGGCCGGGCCGCGAACGGCGCTCGTAAGACTCGCACCCGGCGTGTGCGGGAGGAAGAAGCGATCGGCCGGAGTCCGGGATCGCCACTCCTCCACAGCACAGCGCGCGGACTAGCGGTTGTATTGGTAGAAGCCCGCGCCCGTCTTCTTGCCGAGCAGTCCCGCCTCGACCATACGCATCAGCAGCGGCGGGGCCGAGTACAGCGGCTCCTTGAACTCGGCGTACATCGAGTCGGCGATGGACTTCACGGTGTCCAGGCCGACCAGATCGGTCAGCGCCAGCGGGCCCATCGGGTGGGCGCAGCCGAGCACCATCGCCTTGTCCACGTCCTCCTTGGTGGCGAAGCCGGACTCGACCATGCGGATCGCCGACAGCAGGTACGGCACCAGCAGCGCGTTGACCACGAAGCCGGAGCGGTCGGCCGAGCGCACGACCTGCTTGCCGAGCACGTCGCCGGCGAAGGCCTCGGCCCGCGTGGAGACCGACTCGCTGGTCTTGAGGGTGGTGACCAGCTCGACCAGCGGCAGCACCGGGACGGGGTTGAAGAAGTGCATGCCGACCACACGCTCGGGGTTCGCCGTGGCGACCGCGATCTTCATGATCGGGATGGAGGAGGTGTTGGAGGCCAGCACGGCCGACGGGTCGGTGACGACCTTGTCGAGCTCGGCGAAGATGCTCGTCTTCACCTTCTCGTCCTCGAGCACCGCCTCGACCACCAGCTGGCGGTCGGCGAAGTCGCCGAGATCGGAGGTGAACCGCAGGCGCCACGCGGCCTGCTCGCGCTCGCGCTCGGTGATCTTGCCGCTGCTGACGCCACGGTCGAGGGACCGGAGGATGCGGGCGCGGCCCGCCGCGGCCAGTTCCCGGGTCTGCTCGTACACCAGCACGTTGACGTGCGCCCTGGCACACACCTCCGCGATTCCTGCGCCCATCTGGCCGGCGCCGATGATGCCGACGCGTTGAATCTTTTCGCTGCTCACGTCCCGCTCCTGCTGGGTTGTCTGGCTCTGGGGTGGCTGGTCTGCGAAGGTGTCGCTCCGGTGTGAGCGCGCCCTTCGATGGTCCAAGGTATAGGGATGCCCTCCCCGCCGGGGCTGTTCAGCGGGGAGGGCAGTACACCCCTACCGGAGTAGAGGAATGTCGGTTTTCACGTCGGGAACCTCACTTCCCTAGCGAGCACCAGTTGTGGGCATCGGTGCGTGGATTCGGCTGCTTACGCAACCACCCACGCGCGAGGCCGTCGAGCGCCGTTCGCGGCGCTGCTCAGTGGAACTGACCCTCTTCGGTGGAGCCCTTCAGAGCCGCGGTGGAGGTGTTCGGGTCCACGGTGGTGGCGATGGTGTCGAAGTAGCCCGCGCCGACCTCACGCTGGTGCTTGATCGCGGTGAAGCCACGCTCGGCGGCGGCCTTGAACTCGCGCTCCTGCAGGTCGACGAAGGCGGTCATGCCCTCGCGGGCGTAGCCGTAGGCCAGGTCGAACATGCCGTAGTTGAGCGAGTGGAAGCCGGCCAGGGTGATGAACTGGAACTTGAAGCCCATCGCGCCGAGCTCACGCTGGAACTTCGCGATGGTCGCGTCGTCCAGGTGCGCCTTCCAGTTGAAGGACGGCGAGCAGTTGTAGGCCAGCAGCTGGTCCGGGAACTCGCCACGGACGGCCTCGGCGAACTTGCGCGCGACCTCGAGGTCCGGCACGCCGGTCTCCATCCAGATGAGGTCGGCGTAGGGGGCGTAGGCCTTGGCCCGCGCGATGCAGGGCTCGATGCCGTTCTTCACGCCGAAGAAGCCCTCGGGGGTGCGGGTGCCGTCCAGGAACTCACGGTCGCGCTCGTCCACGTCCGAGGTGATCAGGGTGGCGGCCTCGGCGTCGGTGCGGGCGATGATCACCGACGGCACGTCGGCGACGTCGGCGGCCAGACGCGCGGAGGTCAGGGTGCGGATGTGCTGCTGGGTCGGGATCAGCACCTTGCCGCCCAGGTGGCCGCACTTCTTCTCGGAGGCCAGCTGGTCCTCCCAGTGCACGCCGGCGGCGCCCGCGGCGATCATGGCCTTCTGCAGCTCGTAGGCGTTCAGCGCGCCACCGAACCCGGCCTCGGCGTCGGCGACGATCGGGGCCAGCCAGTTGGAGACGGCGGTGTCGTTCTCGATCTTGGCGATCTCGTCGGCGCGCAGCAGGGCGTTGTTGATACGGCGGACCACGGCCGGAACCGAGTTGGCCGGGTACAGCGACTGGTCGGGGTAGGTGTGGCCGGACAGGTTCGCGTCACCGGCGACCTGCCAACCCGACAGGTAGATGGCCTTCAGGCCCGCGCGGACCTGCTGAACCGCCTGGTTGCCGGTCAGCGCGCCGAGGGAGTTGATGTAGTCCTCGTTGTTGACGAGATCCCACAGGATCTCCGAGCCGCGGCGAGCGAGGGTGTGCTCCTCGACGACGGTGCCCTGGAGCTTCGACACCTGCTCCGCGGTGTAGTTACGGGTAAGGCCCTTCCAGCGGGGGTTGGTGTCCCAATCCTTCTGAATTTCCGCGGCGGTCCTCGGGGTGCCGGTGGTCGACATCTGTGACTCCACTTCTTCGTTCGGTTCATGCCGCCCGGGCGAGCTACGGAGCAGCTGGCACTGCTGGAGCGGCAATTTGCAGGCTTGCTAGGCCCTCGGGGTGTACTTCCACACGATGGCACACGAAGAAATGGCCGTCTACCTGTTGTTAATGTGAATCTAAGCTAGGTTTTTCACGACCTTTGCTAACTCTGCAAAATTTGCCACCGAATTGCAAAGGTGCGATCTACTCGCCGGTAGCCCTGACGTGCGGTTTTAGCGTAACGCTCGTACTGTTAGCGAGCCGCCCCGGCCCCCGCTCTCCCGGCTCCGCCATTCCCAACTGTGAGGACCTTCACAAGACGACTGTGGCGCACGCCACCCAGCGATCGGGGTGCGCGAATCGGCGCGGCGCCGGACCGAGAGCCGCCGCCCCGATGGGCGAGCGGCCCGCGCTCGCCCGCCGTACCACCGGTGGCGATCCCGTCGGTCGGCTTCCCGAGTCCACCCCGTCGGCCGACACCGGCGCGCGCGATCAGGCCGCGACGCACCAGCGTGCAGAACGCGACCCACTTCCAGGCGCCCCGCTCGATCCGGCACGCGCGGTGGCGGCACATCTGCTGCTACGCCAACTCGACGTCAACGTCGATCTAAATGCCCGGCGGTGTGACGATCACCCGTCGATTCATCCCGCCACTCCCGCCCTCCCCTGCCAACAAACGGCCTCCAAACCAATTCCCCCCACACCACAAACCCCCAATACGCCGATGAGTGGCACATGAGCGCGGGTCTTCTCGCATTTCGCCGCAGTCTTGTGCCACTCGTCGACGGGTTCGGCCCCTGTGACTGCCGTTAGGGGATGAAGACGCATCCCCCTATGCCGAGGAAAGCGCGGATTGAGCAGACCAGATTGTTCACCGTTTTCCCCGAACCGGAGGATGAACCGCTGCTCAGCGGGTCGGCGCTCGCGGCGGGCGCGAGGGGCAGCGAAAGGGCGGCGGTGACCAGCACCGTAGTCGCGATCTTCTTCGTCATGTCGTTCCTATCATCGTGAACTCGAGGACTAGTTACGGCACTTGTCCCCCTGACGCCCCGAGCGTATGGACCACCGCATGCCGGGAATAGCCCCGAACTTTCTGCGTCCCCTGCCCCGGCCCGAATCATTGCAACCGATCAGTTATTTATGACGTCGAACTCGAATAGCGGTCATACCAGGAGGATTTGGGGAACTGCCGCCCCGGAACGGGCCGCCATGCCGAATAAGTCGGCCGGATGACTGCTTGCCGCGCGCCTTCAGGATGCGAGGGGCGGGTGCACCGTGCGCCAGTGTTCGGCGATGTCGATGCGGCGGGTGATCCAGACCTGGTCGTAGGACTGGATGTGGTCGAGTAGGCGTTCCAGGGCGGCGGTGCGGGCGGGGCGGCCGATGAGGCGGCAGTGCAGGCCGATGGAGAGCATCTTCGGGCTGCCTTCGGCGCCTTCGCGGTAGAGCACGTCGAAGGCGTCGCGGACATGGGCGAAGAATTGTTCGCCGGTCGGGAAACCGGCGGGTGAGGCGAAGCGCATGTCGTTGGTGTCCAGGGTGTAGGGCACCACCAAGTGGTCGTGGCCGTGGACGCGTACCCAATAGGGCAGGTCGTCGGCGTAGGAATCGGCGTCGTAGACGAAACCGCCGTGCTCGACCACCAGTTCCCTGGTGTGCGGTGAGTCACGGCCGGTGTACCAGCCCAGCGGCGCTGCGCCGGTCAGCTCGGTCAGGATGCGCACCGCCTCGGCCATGTGCGCGCGTTCGGTGTCGCGGTCGGTGAGCTGGTAGGACTTCCAGCGCAAGCCGTGGCAGGCGATCTCGTGCCCCAATTCCCCGAAGGCCGCCACCGCTTCCGGATTGCGTTGCATGGCGCGGGCGACGGCGAAGATGGTCAGCGGCAACTCGCGTCGCTCGAAGACACGCAACACCCGCCACAGACCGGCGCGCGAGCCGTACTCGTAGAGCGACTCCATGCTCATATGGCGGTTCGGGAACGCCTGCGCGGGCGTGATTTCCGATAGGAACGTCTCGGAGAACTCGTCGCCCTCGAGGATGTTGTTCTCGCCGCCCTCCTCGTAGTTGAGCACGAATTGCACCGCGATCCGCGCCGCCCCCGGCCATTGCGGGTCGGGTGGATTCGGACCGTAACCGACGAAATCGCGGTAGCCCTCCGGTGTCTCGAACCGCTGCCGCCCCTCGGCCCGGCCGTTCACCACCGTGCTCCGCCACAACTCGCCTGCGGCCGCAACCATGCCCCCCACCATCGCCCGCTCATGCGCCGTCTCCCACCGACACCCGCCCCGGCTCGAGCGATACGCGCCACACCGAGCTCGACCGCGCACGCGCCACACCCCTTCCGCCGGCGCGACACCCACCGCGCCCACACACGCGCCGCGTGCCAACACCTGTCTCCGGTGAGCGATACGCAGCCCGCCCACGTTCGCCCACGCACGCGCCACGCCGACGACCGCCTCCGGTGTGGGCGAGGCCCACCACACTTCGCTCGCTCATGCGCCGAGCTCGCCGTAGAGGCGCAACCGCGCCAGCCCGCCGTCCGGGTAGATGTCCAGGCGGACCTCCTCCACCGACGCGGCCATCGGCGCGATCGGGAATCGGTGCCTGGTGTCGGGTTGCAATGTGGTGCGCGGCAGCAATTCCAGCTCGGTGCCGTCGTTGGTGCGGCCGGTGAGCCGGGCCGCACCCGGGCTGTTGCCCAGGAAGTAGGAGGTGTCGAGTTCGGCGAGCCGGATCAGTCCCGGCCCGGCCAGGCGGATGCGCACCCAGTCGTTGCCGTCGTCCCTGCGCCGGGCGGTCTCCCAGCCGTCGCCCATGGACCGCGCCCGGCCGGGATAGAGCAGCTGGTTGGGCGAGCTGTAGAAGCGGTTGGAACAGTCCAGCACAAGCGCGCCGTTCTCCAGCGCTGCCAGGTCCAGCGGGCCGAGCCCGAGCAGGCGCGGATCGGGCCTGCCCTCGCCGTGTACTCGCAGCCTGGCGACACCGCCGTCGGGATGCATGGTGAGCTTGACGTGCGTCCAGCGCTTCTCGTTCTCGAGGGGGAACAGGTTGCGACTGTCGCCCGCCACCGGGGAGCGATCGACCAGCATCACCCAATCGTCACGCGCGGCGATGGTCTCCGCGGGCAGGTAGTCCTCGATCTCCAACGCCGATACCGAGACGGCGGGCGGGTAGTTGCCCGTGAACCACGCCGTGTCCACGACGACTCCACGGATCACGCCGGGCACGCCGAGTCGCACGATCGCGGCGTCGTCGCCGGGTTGTCCGCGATGTCGGCGGGTCTCCCAACCGTCGTAGATCTGCCCCTTGTGCCCGAAGCTGGACGGCTGGTACAGCGCCGGGCCGGGATCGATCAAATTCTCCTTCTCCGCGAAGAACTCGTCGCTTGCCCAGATCACCGAGCCGCCGAGCGGCCGGACCGCCAAGTCCGGCAACAGCGTGAACTCTTCGTCGTCGCCCCGGTCGCGCATCGCCTCTCCTGATTTCTTCGGGAACGTCCCGTTCGGATGGCCGATCACGGCAACTCCGTCGGTATGGGCGCACGTGCCGCGAGGGCCCGCAGAACCGCCTCGGTCATTGCCGGCGCACCCGCGTCCGGGCGGGCCCCGCACTCGATGCCGCGCAGCACCGTGGCGGCCAGCGCCTGCGCGGTGGCGGGCTCGTCCACGATGTCGCCGCCGCGCCGGGCGAGGTAATCGCGCAGGCGTGGCACCGCCACGTCGATCGCGCGGCGGAAGAAGTCGTAGGTGGCCAGCCAGCGCGTCACCAGGTGGCCGGGGTGCATGTCCCAGCCCTGGTAGTACCCGCGCCGCAACGAGCGAGCGACCAAGCGGTGGTGGTTGCGCAACGCCGCTTCCGGGTCGGCGTCGGGCACGATCTGGGTGGAACCGTCGCACACCCACACTCCCGTCTGCGCGGCCGCCACCTGCATGACAGCCTTCGCGTAATCGGCGGCCGGGTGATCGAGCGCTTGGTCCGGCGCGGCGACGCCACAGGCGGCGGTGTAGTCGTAGGTCCCGAAGTGCAGCGCGCTGCACCGGCCTTCGGAAACCGTGAGCATGGCGGCCACCGGCGCGGTGCCGTCCGCCGCGAGGATCGCCTGCGGACTCTCGATCTGGAGCTCGAAGCGCAGACTGCCCTCCGCGATGCCGTACGCGCGTTCCAGCCCGACGCACAGCTGCACCAGTGCGGTAACTTGCTGCACAGCGCGGATTTTCGGCACCGTGAAGACGAATTGCCCCGGCACCCCGCCCGCGCCTTCCAGCACGAGGTCGAGCGTGCGCAACGCACGACGGCGCTCGCCGCCTGCCAATCCTTTCATCCGGATGCCACTGGCGGCAGGGCCGTCGGCGCGCCGCGCCCAAGCCGCGAGCACGCCGCCCGCCGTCGTGGCCGCGCGGTCCTCCTCGGCGTCGGCGCGCAGGCCGTAGCCGTCCTCGAAGTCGATGCGCAAGTCCTGGATCGGGTCGGATTCCAGTCGCTTGCGCACGTCCGGCAGTGAGCCGGATTCGTCGAGGGTGGTCAGCAGGTCGTGGTGGCGGTCGAGCAGTTCGACCGCGCGGGCGCCCCATAGCCCCGGCGTCTCCTCGGCAACCCGGTCGGCCGGGACGTACACGGTGTGGATCGGTTGCGACCGCCCGTGCGATCCGGGATACCTGCGGCGCAGCTCGGCATCGACGCCGTCGAGCAGAGCCTCGAGCCGGGCGCGTACGTTCTCCGGCACCTTCATCCTGACTCCCTCTCGCGCAGCGCGGCCCAGATCCGGTCCGCGGTCATCGGCAACCGGTCGGGCCGCACGCCGATCGCGTCGCGGATCGCGTTGGCCAGCGCGGGTGCGACCGGGTTGTACGGCGACTCGCTCATCGACTTGGCGCCCAGCGGACCGAGCGCGTCGGCCGTATCGGCGAAATACACCTCCGTGCGCGGCACGTCGGCGAACTGCGGCACGTGGTAGTGCCGCAGGGTGTGCGCACCCACCACGCCCAGCGCACTGCGCATGTCCTCGTACAGCGCCGTGCCGACGGCCTGGGCCGCACCGCCCTCCACCTGACCACGGCACTGCACCGGGTTGAGCACCGTGCCCGCGTCGGCGGCCTGGATCGACTGGAGGATGCGCACCGATCCGGTGCCGGGGTGCACGGCGACGCGGAAAGCGTGCACATTGAAGCTCACCGACCTGGGGCTGCCCCCGTGCTCGGCGTGGGCGACGAGGTCGCCACCGCTCAGCAATTCGTGCGCGTCGAGCAGCCGGTCACCGCAGTGCACGCCGCCGGAGGTCAGCTCGCAGTCGCGCTCCGCAACGCCCGACAGCTCGGCCGCTCTGGTCAGCAGCATCGCCCGCAGCGCGCACGCCGCCGCGTACACGGCCTTGCCAGCGACCACGATGCCGGTGGACCCGAACGCGCCGGTGTCGTGATCCACCAGATCCGTGTCGGCGTGCCGGACCAGGACGCGAGCCACGTCGGTGTCCAGCGCGGTGGCCGCGAGCTGGGCGTGCACGGTCGTGGTGCCGTTGCCGAATTCGGCCGTGCCGACCCGGATCTCGTAGCGCCCGTCGGGCAGCAGCGCCGCCGACGCCGCCGACCGGTGCCCGCGCGGCGGTACCGTCGCGATCATCGCGGCGGCCATACCGGTGCCGACCCGCCACTGCGGGCCAGGCGCGTGCACGTCGTTGCCGCGCAGCAGAGCCCGCTCGGCGAGGTCGAGACACTGGTCGAGGCCGTAGCTGCCGAACATCAGATCGCTCTCGTTCACCGCGGCGCCGACGAACCGGTCGCCCGGCACGACGACGTTGCGGCGGCGCAGTTCGAACGGGTCGATGCCGAGCGCGTGCGCGAGCTCGTCCAACGCCGACTCCACCCCGAAGATCACCTGCCCGAGCCCGTAACCGCGGAAGGCCCCGGAGGGAACGTTGTTGGTGTACACCGCCCGCGCGTCTACCCGCTTGTTGGCGCAGCGATACAGCTCCACCGACTCGCCGACGCCGTGATACATCACCCCACCGCTGTGGTTGCCGTAGGCGCCGGTGTCGGCGAGCACGTCGACGGCCAAGGCGGTCAGCACACCGTGCGCGTCGGCCGCCGCCGTCACCTCCACCTGCATCGGGTGGCGGCACGTCGCGGAAGTGAATTCGTCCGACCGCGTGAACTCGTACTGCACCGGCCTGCCGGTGCGCAGCACGGCCAACGCGATCAGGTCTTCGGCCAGCATTTCCTGTTTCGCGCCGAACCCGCCGCCTACCCTGGCCGCGAACACGCGCACCTGCGCCGAGGACCGTCCGAACAGGCGGCACAACTCGTCGCGGACGAGGAACGGAACCTGGGTGCTGCACCGGATGACCAGCCGCCCCGTCTCGTCCAGCCAACCGACGCCACCGTGGGTCTCCAAGTGCACGTGCTGCCCGCGCGGCGAATGCCATACGCCGCGCACCACATGGGCCGCGGCGGCCAGCCCGGCCGCGACGTCGCCCACCTCACCGTGCAGTTCGGCGACGAGGTTGCGGCCCGGATCGGCGATGCGGGCGGACTCCGGTTTGTCCGCGTGCAGTTTCGGCGCGCCGGGGCGCAACGCGTCGCGCGGATCGAACACCGCGGGCAGGATTTCGTAGTCCACGACGAGTAGCCGGCACGCCTCGCGGGCGAGCCCGACGCTGTCGGCCACCACGGCCGCTACCCGCTGCCCCACGAATCGGACGGTCCGGTCGAGCACGTAGGTGTCGTCGGGATCGTCGGTGCGCAGCTCGTGCCGCGCGGTGGAGAACGGCACGTCGGGCGCGTCGGCATAGGTCAGCACGGCGTGTACCCCGGGTAGCGCCTCGGCGGCGGCGGTGCCGATCGAGCGGATGCGCGCGTGCGGGTGCGGACTGGTCAATACCGCGATATGCAGCGGAGCGGTCGGTGGCGCTGGAGCATCGCCCGTCCGAGGACGGTCGGTGGCGGGAGTGCCAGCCGGTGGCAGGTCCAGGGTGAACGGCTCACGACCGGAGACGATGCGGGGGCCTGCCGGGGCGCCGACCCCGGCTCCCGCGCCTCCGGCGATCGTCTCGGCGGGATCGGGGGCTACGGCGGCCGGGTCGTCCGGGGTGAGTGGTTCGCCCAGGGCGGCACGGATCGCGCGGTAGCCCGTGCACCGGCACAGATTTCCCTTCATCAGTTCGGCGACTACGTCCCCCGGTCCGTCCGCCCACTCGTCGGCGGCGCCACCCAGTCCCGCCGCCGTGACCACCATGCCCGCGGTGCAGAAGCCGCATTGGAATGCCGCGTTGTCCAGGAAGCGCCGCTGCACCGGGTGCGGATGCTCGGGTGTTCCGAGTCCGGCGGCGGTGGTGACGGCACGTCCGTCGGCCCGGTAGGCGGGGAAGACGCAGGAATGCACCGCCGATCCGTCCACCAGTACCGAGCAGGCTCCGCAATCGCCCGTGTCACAGCCCTTCTTCACCGCTAGGTGGCCGCTGTCCCGCAGCGCCGTACGCAGGCACTGGCCCGGCCGCGCCGCGATCTCGACGGGTCTGCCGTCCACCTCCAAGCGCATCAGAAGCCTCGCAGTTCCTCGGCGACTTCGCAGGCGAGCAATCCCGCGACGTGCCTGCGCCACTCCGGCGACCCGTGCGGATCGTCGAACCAGAGCGCGGGATCGATCGTGCCGAGCGCCGCACGCATTTCGCCCTCGCGCGGCGGCGCCGCGAAGTCCAGGACCACCGGCTCGACCGTGGCGGCCGTGATGGTGACCGCGCTGCGGCCGTCCCGCTCCCGCCGCCCCATCACCACGGCGCCGGACCGGCCGAGCGGAGCGAGCGCGATCTTCCGGAAGCTGGTCCGGGCCAGCAAACTCGACCGTGGCACGTGCACCGAGCGCAGCACCTCGCCGGGCCGCAACGCCGTACGTCCCGGCCCGAGGACGAACTCGCGCAGCGGAATACGCCGGTCGGCCTGGTCGGCTGCCCACACCACCGCCGTCGCGTCGAGCGCGACCAGCGCCCCGAGCACCGCGCCCGCGGGCAGGGCGAGGCAGACGTTGCCGCCGACGGTGGCGGTGCGCCAGATCTTGTGCGAGGCCAGCAGAGCCCGGCAGGAACGCGCGAACAGCGCGGTCCCCGGCCACTGGTCGCGCAACCTCGGCATCCCCAGCTCACGGCCGGGCGCTGCCCCCGCGAACTCGGCCAGTGTGCAGGTCGCGGCGATCTCCAGTCCGTTGTCCACGATGCGGAACGCGGGCCACCCCAGGCCGGTGATGTCGACCAGGCGCACCAGCTGATCCTGCGGCTCGGAGAACAGGAAGGTCCCTCCGGCCAGCACGGCGGTCGAGCCGCCGAGCAGTGTCAGGTCTTCGCGCCGGCGAGCGACCACCACCTCACGGATCGTGTCCAGGTCCACGTCTCACCTCGTTCCTGCCTCTCGGTCACCGTAGAACCAGTTGGTTGCCGCCATATTGCGCGCGACGCGCGCCGGATTGCGCGGCCGTTACCTCGCCGCGCGACGGCCACCCGCCACCACGGGCGAGCGTTCCGTCCGCCACACCGCAGCTCCCCGTCCGCCTCGCGCGGGCCGTCCGAGCCGACACGGCTTCAAGTATCGCGCGTCCGGGCTGACCGGGCACGACACCGCGCCCACAGCCGCGATTGCCGGGCGATGCCGTGGCAGCAGGCCCGCGCGGGCGGCTCACCCCGCTTTCGCGACCAACGCCGCCTGCGCTCGCGCCACCTCCGTGGCGACCACGTCCATGTCGACCGTGCGGACTTCGCCGTCCCGGACCACCTCGCGCCCGTTCACCAGCAGCGCGGCCAGCGGTGGCGCGCAGCCGAGCACCAAAGCGGTCACCGGGTCCGCGATCCCTGCGTGCGCGGCGGTGTCCACGCGCCACAGCGCCAGATCCGCGAGCTTCCCCACCTCGATCGATCCGATCTCGGCGGCCCGGCCCAGTACTCGCGCGCCGCCGATCGTGGCCAGTTCCAGCGCGGTGCGCGCGGTCATCGCGCGCGGTCCGCCCCGGTTGCGCGCCCACAGCAACGCGTGCCGGGGCTCCTCGATCATCGAGCCGGACTCGTTGCTCGCCGCACCGTCCACGCCGAGCCCCACCGGGACGCCGGCGCGCACCAGCTCGGCGATGCGGGCGACGCCCGCGCCGAGCCGCGCGTTCGAGGTCGGGCAATGCGCCACGCCGGTTCCGGTCTCCGCCATGGCGGCGATCGCGCCGTCATCGAGGTGGACGGCGTGCGCGTACCAGACGTCGGGGCCGAACCAGCCCAGCCGTTCCAGGTACTGCGCGGGGGTGCGACCGTGCGTCGCCACGCAGTAGTCCTGTTCGTCGGTGGTCTCGGCGAGGTGGGTGTGCAGCCGGACGCCGGTGGCGCGGGCCAGCGCCGCCGACTCGCGCAACAGGTCCGGGGTGACCGAGAACGGCGAGCACGGCGCCAGCGCGACCCGCAGCATGGAGTCGAACGACGGGTCGTGCCACCGTGCCACAGCTTCCGCGCTCGCGGCGAGGATGTCGTCCAAACGTTCCACCAGATGATCCGGCGGCAACCCGCCCGCACGAACGCCCAGATCCATCGAGCCCCGGCAGGGGTGGAACCGCAGCCCGACCTCGGCCGCCGCGATGATCTCGGCGGCGAGCGGGTCACCGCCGTCGCGGGGGAACACGTAGTGGTGGTCGGTGGTGGTGGTGCACCCGGTGCGCGCCAGCGCGGCCAGCGCACCGGTGGCCGCGACGCGCACTCCGTCCTCATCGATCCCCGCCCACACCGGATAGAGCGTGGTGAGCCATTCGAATAGGGTCTGGTCGGTGGCCAGCCCTCTAGTTATCCACTGGTAGAGGTGATGATGGGTGTTCACCAGACCGGGAGTGAGCAGGCAGCCGCGCCCGTCGACGCGCCGCGCCGGGGCGCCGAGTTCCGGCGGGTCGCCCGCACCCACCGCGTCGATCCGGTTGCCGCGCACGACGACGTAGCCGCGCGCGTACTCGGTCCCGTGCGCGTCGACGGTCGCGACCGCACAGTCCGCGATGACGGTCACCTGGTCCACGCGAGACCCGCTTCCGGCGCGTCGGCACGCGCCACGGTGGCGTGGATCAGTCCGTAGGGACGGTCGTCGGCGTGGTAGACCTCGCCGTGGTTCTCGATGCCGAAGCGGGCCAGGTCGTAGTCGAAGTGATGCTTGTTCGGCGCGGCGAGCCGGATCTCGGCCAGCACCGGGTACGCCGCCAGCGCGGACTTGCCCATCTCGAACAATGTCTGTTGCAGCGCCTTCGAGTGCAGTGTCGCGAAGGTTTCCACCAATCGGGCCCGCACACCGTGGTAGACCTCGTCCCAGGCGACGCCAGCGCTCTGGACGAACCGCCACTCGGCGACCAGCGTGGTGGCGAGCATCCGATCGCGGGTCGGCGCGAGCACGGTGAAGTCGTCGGTGAGGAAGTCCGAGAACTCCGAGCCGGTCGACTTCAAGATCGTCAGATCCTTCACCCCGCCGACGACCCACGCCTGCCGGTCGGCTCCGGCGCCCGCCACGGTGACCGCCGCGGTGCGCACCTCGGGCCCGCGGCGCACCCAGGTGTGGTCGTGCTCCACGCCGCCCACCGAGACCCGCTGCCAGGCGTATTCGTCGACTTCGACGCGCGCGCTGCGCACCGGTTCGATCTCGGCGACGAAGTGATCGGCCAGCGCCAGCGCGTAGTCCTCGATGGTGCGCAGGCCCTGCCGTGCGGCGAAGGCGTAGGCGGTGTGCTTCTGGGAGTCGGTCGGCAGGACCTTCGCCTGATCGCCGGTGACGTACGCGTCGGCGAAGTCGCCGCGCAGCACCGTGGAGACGTTCACGTCGCGGATCTCGTGCCGTGCGTCGTCCCGGTGGATGCGCACGATCCGGTTCTCCGCCTTGCCGTATCGGTGATCGGTCAGGACGATCGGCCCGGTCAATTCCATGCTCGGCTCAGCTCCCTCGATAGGTGGAAAACGCGAACGGCGACAACAGCAACGGCACGTGGTAGTGCCGCTCATCGGTGACGGCGAACGCGACTGTCACCTCGGGGTAGAAGGTCTCGACGTCCCGGCCCGCGAAGTAGGCGCCGGTGTCGAACACCAGCCGATAGGTTCCGGGTTCGAGCGCTTCGCCCAGCGCCCCGATCCGCCCATTGATATCCGTTTCGCCCCAATCGAGTCGCCACTCCTGCCGGTACAACGTCACTGTGACGCCAACAGCGGGCGCACCGAGCACCGCGTCCAGCACGTGCGTGCTCAGCGTGCTCACGGCCGATCCGCCAGCAACGCGCGAAGCCGGATGCGGTTGATCTTTCCCAATTCTTCTCGCACAATTCGCCTTTCGGTTTCGGGGTCATTGCGCAGCCGGGCGGTGAGCAGCGCGAGCAACTCCTCGGCCGACTTGCCGCTCGCGCATACCAGGTAGATGTGCCCGAACCGGTCCTCGTAGGCGCGGTTGCCTTCGGCGAGCGCCGCGCGCACCGCGTCGGCGGCCCCCGCCACCCCCGCCTGCTCACGCGCCGAAGCAGCGGTGTGCGGCCGCTCGCCGATACGGGAATGTCCGGCCAGCGCGAGGTCCAGTTCGGCGTCCGGCAGTCGGGCCATCGCCGCGTCCGCCGCGTCCAGCAGCGCCGAGACGCTCCGGTACGGGCGGCCCGCGACCAACGTCCGCGCGAAATCCGGCGACGAGCAGCAGCCGAGCACCGCCCGATAGGCCGCGTCCTCGGACAGCGCGTTGAAGGCCGCGATCCCGGGGCGCCGATCCGTCATCGGACCAGCATCGAATACGACCCGGCCTCCCGCCACCGGAAGCCCTGCGGCGTGTCGCCCGCCGACCGCCACCGGGAAGCCTTCGAGCACCGGTTTTCACATCGTGCGGCGCAAACCGCGCGGTATTACCGTTTATCCATGGCCGATTCTGATCGTCCCGCCGTCGCGCCTTGCGCCGGCGTGGTGCTCGCGGCGGGCGCCGGAACCCGCTACGGCAAACCCAAAGCGCTCGCCGAGGACGGCGCGTGGCTGCGCGCGACGGTCGCCGCGCTGCGTGACGGCGGCTGCGCTCCGGTCATCGTGGTCCTCGGCGCCACCGGGCCGACGCCGCGCATCGTCGATCTTCCGCCGGATGTGCGGCACGTGTGGGCCGCCGATTGGGCCACCGGCCTCAGCGCGTCACTGCGCGCGGGACTGATCGCGGCGGCGGCCACGCCCGCCCGCTATGCCGCGATCATGCCGGTGGACACCCCCGATGTCGGCGCCGACGTGGTCGCCCGAGTGCTCGCCGCCGCGCTGGCGGCCCCGAGCGGCCTGGCCCGCGCTGTGTTCCACAACACACCGAGTCACCCCGTTGTTATCGCTCACAAGCACTGGAATGCGATCTGTGGGAGCGCGGCGGGAGATTCCGGAGCCCGGACCTATTTGTCCGGTAGAGACGATATGGTGTGCGTCACGTGCGACGATTTGGCGACAGGTGTCGATTGTGACTTCCCGGCCACGACCGCACGGTGATCGGAGCTAGCTGATGCGGGACATCGTCGACGACCTGTTGCGGGTGTGGCACTCGGGCCGGACCGGCGGACTCGGCACCATCGTGCGCACCGTGGGCGCCGCTCCGTTGCCGGTGGGCTCGGCGATGCTGGTCGATCCGGACGGCGGCGTCTACGGATCGGTCGCCGCGGGCGGGCTCGAGGAGATCGCGTACGAGGCGGTGCTCCAGGCGGCGCGCACCGGCCGTCGCGCGATGCACCGGTTCGGCGTGGCGACCGGGCTGGAGCCGGGGGCGAACGGCGAGGGGATGGTGGACGTCTTCACCGAACCGTTCTCCCGAAGACATTTCCCGGAGTTCCCGGATGTCGCCGCGGAGATCGCGGCGCACCGCAGGGTCACCGTGTTCACGGTGGTGTGGAACTCCGATGCCGACTTGATCGGCCAGCACCTGATCACCGACAAGAAGCACGCGACCGAGCTGGTCGCGCTCCCGGACTCCGATGTCTTCGTCGCCTCCTTCGCCCCGCCGCCGCGCCTGATCATCTTCGGCGCGAATTCTTTCGCCGCCGCGCTGACCGTGCAGGCCAAGTTACTCGGCTACCGCGTCACCATCTGCGATTCGCGTCCCAATTTCGCCACGCCGGAATCCTTCCCCGGAGCCGAGGTCGTGGTCGAGTGGCCGCACCGCTACCTCAACACCCTCTCCTCCGCCGGTGAGATCGACCGCAACACGGCCATAGTCGTGCTCTCGCACGATCCCACCTTCGAGATCCCGCTGCTCACCGTGGCGCTACGACTACCCGAGCTCGGTTATCTCGGCGCCATGGGCTCACGCCAGGTCCACATCCGGCGCATGGAAGACCTTCGGGCGGGCGGTTTCGGCGAGGAGACGCTCGCGCGGCTGCACTCCCCCGCCGGACTGGACATCGGCGCACGCACCGCACCGGAGATGGCGGTCGCGATCGCCGCCGAACTGCTGGCCGCCCGCGCCGCGCAACCGGCGCGCCCGGTAGATCCCTACAGCGGCGAGATCCCGATCACGCCGAAAACCGCTGTCGGTCTGAGCATCTAGTCACTTCAAGCCGGGATTCTCGGCGTACACCTCGCGCAGCACCGACAGGTCGAACAACCGCGCGGCCTCGATCTCGATCTTCGCGGTGCGCAGCGCGGCGATATTCTGCTCGATCAACGCGTCGGTCATGGTGAGCAGGCCGTTGGCGGCCGTATCCGGCGAGACGACCAGATCGTTCTGCGCGATCGCCTCCTTCGTCTGCTCGGCGAGATCGAGCTTCTGGTCCTTGCCGTACACCTCGACGGCGAGCCGCGCCGATTCGGCCGGGTCGGCCACCGCGTCCTTCCAGCCTCTGATCTCGGCGGCCAGGAACGCTTTCAGCTTGTCGCGCTCATCGTCGATGGTGGACTGCGCGACCGTGAGCGTCTCGGCGACCAGCGGCAGGTTGAAGTCGGCGAACAGGAAGTGGGTGTTCTGGAAGCCTTTTGCCGCCAGAACGATCGGCTCGTTCGTCACATAACTGACCCACCCGTCGACCTCACCGTTGGCCAGCGGGGTCGGATCGTATTGCGCGGGCACCACGGTGACGTCGCCCGGCTTCATTCCGTTGGCGGTGAGCAGCGCGTTGAAGATCAACTGGTTGGTATCCTGCACACCGATTTTGCGGCCCTTCATGTCCTGGGGCGAGGTGATCGGCTTCGCCGCCGAGGAGACGATCGCGAACGGATTCTTCTGATATGTGGTGGCGACGATCTTGGCGGGCAGTCCCTCCAGGATCGCCGGTGCGGTGGTCTGTGGCGCGGACAATCCCAGCCACACCTTCCCGGTGTCCAACCCGGCCTCCACCGACGTGCTGGCCGCGCCGCCCGCGATCAGCTGGACCGACCCGAAACCGGCTTCCCGGAAATAGCCTCTGGCGTCGGCGAAATACTCACCGGCGAATTCGATGTTCTTCAGCCAGGACAGCTGCACCGCGACACTGCCGTAGCGCGAGCCGTCCGGAGTGGAGCCGCCCGGCGAGTCACCGGAAGAACCGCCGCAGGCGGCCAGCGCACCCGCGCCGCCGAGCGCGGCACCGGCGAGCGCGGAGTAGCGGAGGAACGAGCGTCGGTTCACATGCCCGAACGTGGAGCGTTGCACGGGTGTCATGGGCCGAATCTAGGTGTAGCGCGTTTCATTTTCTTTACTTTGGCGTTCCGGGCCGGAATTCCCGCGAGATCGCCGGGCCGGATGGTCACCGCCGTCCGGCTTCGGGACCGATCCGGGCGAGCACCAGGTTCTCGACGACGCCGACGATCGCGTAGAGCACCACCGAGACCAGCGTGACGATGACGATGGAGGCCCACAGCTTGCTGTATTGGAACGTCGGGATGGCACGGATCAGGGCGGCGCCCAGCCCGGTCCCGCTGCCGAGCCATTCCCCGAGCAGCGCGCCGATCAGCGCGCCCGGCACGGAGATCCGCGCGGCGGCGAACACCGAGGGCAGCGCGGCGGGCACGGCCACCATGCGCAAGCAGGTCCACCGGGACCCGCCATAGGCGGCCACCAGCTCCAGCGCCTGTCGCGGCGCGTTGCGCAGGCCGGCCATGATCATCACCAGAGCGGGGAAGAACACCACGATCGCGGCGAGCACCGCGACCCCGGCCGGGCCGCGGCCGAACACCAGCACGATGATCGGCGTGAGCGCCACCAGCGGCACCGAGCGCAGCAGCATCGCCACCGGGAGAAAGGTCTGCTCGATCGCGGCGAACGACACGAACAGCGCGGCGACCACCAGCGCGGCGAGCATGCCCGCGCCGAACCCGATGGCCGCGTCGCGCAGCGTGATCCACAAGTCGTCGAAGATCGCCTGGCGGGCGGCATCGGCGTTCGGCGCCGTCACCAAGTAGGCCCAGATATCGCCGGGCGTCTTGCCGACCCGCGGACCGATCTGCGGGAACGCCTGGAGGAAGGCGTACCAGATCACCAGCATCAGCAGCAGCGAGGTGCACAGGGGCAACAGGAACTTCCCGATTCGGCGCAGGAGCGTCATGCGGCGTCCCCGGTCCGGGCGATCGAGGCGGCGCGCGTCGCCGCCGAGTTGTTCATCGCGCCTCCTGAGCGGTCCACGGCGCGGCGAGCCGGGCAGCCAGCGCGATCAGCGCGTAGCCGAGTCCGGCCAGCGCCGCGGCGGCCAGCGCCATACCCCACGTGCGGGGCACGTTGTAGGAGGTCTGCGCGGCGGTCAGCGCCACTCCGATACCGCTGTCCACGCCACCGAGATACTCGCCGATGATCGCGCCCAGCACGGCCGAAGGCGCGGCGATCTTCAATGCCGCGAAAGTGTGTGGCAGCGCCGAGATGGCCTGCACCCGGTACAACTGCTGCCAGCGTCCGCCGCCATAGGCGCGCACCAGGTCGAGGCTGGTCCGGTCGGCCGAGCGCAGACCGGCGACGGTGCCGACCATAGTCGTGAAGAACACGTACATGGCGGCCAAGAAGACCGTGGGAGTGCGTCCGCCGAAGACCACCAGGATGATCGGACCCAGCGCGAGCAACGGTGTGCAATAGCTCAGAATCGCCAGCTGGGTGGCCAGCGACTCGATCGGCGGGACCACCACGATCAGGATGGCGAGCGCGATGGCCAAGCCGTTGCCCCAGAGGAACCCTTGCAGCGCGCCGAGCGCCGTGATCCGGAAATTGGGGCCGTACAGGTCCCACCCGTCGGTGTACATGGTGTGCAGCACTTGCCAGGGACTCGGTATGGTGCCGCCCGCGACGTGCAAAGCCGCGAGCGCCCACCACACCGCGATCAGCCCGAGCCCGCCGAGCACACCGCCGAAACGTTTCACGCCGTCTCTCCTGTCGGCCGGGTTCTCATGCCACGCCGCCTTTCCCCGAGGTCCCGAACAGCAGCTCCGACAGGTAGTCGTGCAGCTTGTGGAACTCCGGTGTTCGCATCATCTCCGGCAGCCGCGGGCGCGGCAGGTCGATCTCGACCAGTTCCAGGACCCGGCCCGGCCGCGGGCTCAGCACGGCGACCAGGTCGGACAGGAACACCGCCTCCGCGATGCCGTGCGTGACCATCAACGTGGTCGCGGGCTTCTCGGTCCAGATCCGCAGCAGCTCCAGATTGAGCCGCTGCCTGGTCATGTCGTCGAGGGCGCCGAACGGTTCGTCCAGCAGTAGCACGGCCGGTTTCACCACCAGCGCGCGGGCAATCGAGACGCGCTGGCGCATACCGCCGGACAGCTGCGCGGGCTTGGCCTTCTCGAAACCTTCCAGCCCGACCAGCCGGATCAGGTCATCATCTGCCCCGGCTCCGGCCCGATGCCGGCGACCTCCAGCGGCAGTCTGATATTCGACGCCACCGACCGCCACGGCAGCAGCGCCGCATCCTGGAACGCGATGCCGAGCGCGTGGCGGCCGCGCAGCTCGGCGGGCGTCGCGCCGTCGATCAGCGCCGTGCCCGCCGTCGGCGTCTCCAGCCCGGCGAGAATGCGCAGCACCGTCGACTTGCCGCAGCCGGAGGGGCCGAGCAGCGACAGGAACGTTCCCTGTTCGGTGCGCAGATCGACACTCGCCAGGGCCTGCACGGTTTTCCGCCCGACCCGGAATGTTTTGGTCAATCCGCTGAGATGAATTCCGGTCCCCCCGGCGGTACCGCTCTCCGTGCTCATGACGGCCACCATAGGAGCACGCCATTGCACCGGCATTGCGAATCGCGCCGCCAGATTGCGCAATCGTTACGGTCCGCACCGCGACCACAGGAAGCATTTTGAATCGCGGCGATCCGAGGCGGATGAGATACGCCCCGCCACGGGTTGCACGACAGGTGAACCCGATCCTCACGCTGCTCGACGCCAAGCTGCACATCGCGGGCTCGGAGATCCTCTGGCGCGAGGTGATCGGCAACGGTTTCGGCTTGGCCTCCGCGATCGGCGGCATGCGACGGCGCGTCTGGGCCTGGCCGGTCGGCATCGCCGGGAACGCCTTGCTGTTCACCGTCTTCGTCGGCGGCGTCTTCCACACGCCCCAGCAGCTGAACATGGCCGGGCAGGCCGGTCGCCAGCTGATGTTCGTCGCGGTCAGCGTGTACGGCTGGTGGAGCTGGTACCGGCACGCGGCGGGCGCGACCGGGCTCGAGCATCGCGGTGTCGATCCGCGCTGGGCGGGTTCGCGCGAACGCGTGGTGCTCGTGGCGGCGATGCTCACGGGCACCGTCGTGTTCGCCCAGCTCTTCGAATGGCTCGGCTCCTATGGCCCGTGGGCGGAGGCATGGATATTCACCGGGTCGATTCTGGCCACCTACGGCATGGCCCGCGGGCTGGCCGAGTTCTGGTTGATCTGGATCGCGGTCGACCTGGTCGGCATCCCGCTGCTGGTGCGAGCGGGCTACTACCCCTCGGCCGCCCTCTACCTCGTCTACGCGGGCTTCGTAGTCTGGGGATTCTTCGTCTGGACCCGCGGCATGCGGCCGGACCCGGAGACCGAGCGGCGGTTGGCGCCTGCCACCGCGGAGTAGCTCGGGGGAACGCAGGCCACCGGCGCGTCCGGCTACACCACGTCGACCCGCACGCCCGCCGCCCGGATCTTCTCCACCGCGGCCGGATCGGCGCCTGCGTCGGTGACCAGCACGTGCACCTGCTCGATGCCGCAGATGCGGGCCAGAGCCGAGCGTTCGAGCTTGTCCCCGGTGGCGACCACCGTCACCCGGCCGGAACGCCGCACCATCTCGGTGGTCACGCCGGCCTCGTCGATGTGCCTGCACTGGGCGCCGCCCTCGGCGGAGATCGCGTTCACGCCGAGAACGAGCTCGTCGAGCCGCAGTTCGGCCAGCGCCCGTTCGGCCAGCGGCCCGTGCAGCTCGTAGGACTCCCGCCGCGCCACTCCGCCGAGGACGATGGTGCGCATGTGCGGCCGCAGCACCATCTCGCCCGCGATGTTCAGCGCGTTGGTGACGATGGTCAGCTGCTCGTCACCGGTCGCTCCCGGATCGGCGCGCCCGGCCAGCGCCCTGGCCACCGCCGTGGTGGTGGTGCCGCCGTTCATTCCCACCACCGCGTGCGGGTCCACCAGGGAGGCGGCGTGTTCGGCGATCCGCTGCTTGGCCTCGCCCGCGCTCTGCCGGTAGCGGGCGGGCAGGTCGTAGGCCACCGCGGTCGCCACGACACCGCCGTGCGTCCTGGTCGCCAGCTGTTGCTCGGCGAGGGCGGTGAAATCGCGCCGCACCGTGGCGGCGGACACGCCGAGCCGTTCGGCCGCCTCCTCCACCGAGAGCCTGCCGGATTCGGCGAGCAGCTCCAGTAACCGGTTCCACCGTTGCGGACGATCCGTCGACCCGGTCATCTCGCACCGCCACGGTCGCACGGTGCACCTGCTGTTTCGGCGAGCACGCGAACAATCTGACCACACGCGCGCACCGACCGTGTGGATTGCCCACGGCCGATGCCGAGCCGGGCCGGCTCAGGGCACATCGGCCTCGACCGTGGGTTTCGCGCGCAGCGCCGGGGGACGGGGAATACGCCGGTCCCCGTCTCCCGTGGGTGGATCGACCGGTGTCAGCGACAGACCGGAGTTCACGAAATACGCGATCTCCTCGCAGATCTCGTCCAAGCTCACCGACGCGTCCGGTTCGGTGCTCCGCACCAATTCCTGAGCCAGCGATGTCACCGCGCCGATCACCGCCAGCGCGAAGAGATCGAAACGCCGCGGGCCGGTCTCGCCGCGGCCCACGGCGCGCTCGGCCTCGCTGATCAGCAACGCCGACAGCAAGTGCCGCTGCTGCCTGCGCCACTCCTCCACCGCGGCGCTCACGCCGACCACCTCGACGTAGCACACGCGCGCGCACCGGGCATCTGCGCACGTGACGCTCAGATACGCACGGAAGGTCGCCACCACCCGGGCGGGCAATGGCTCGTTCTCGGTGGCCGCCAGCGCCGCGAGCGCGCGGTCCAGCGCCCGTGCGGAGATGCGATTGGCCAGGGCGATGAGCAGCGCCTCGCGGCTGCCCATGTCCTCGTAGAAACTGCGCGTGGAGACGTTCGCGAGGGCACAGAGGCGTTCGATCGACGTGGCCGCGTAACCCTGGGTGCCGAATAGCTCGAGGGCGGCATTGATCAGCCGGGTCTGCCGCTGGGCAACCCGCTGTTCCTTGGACAGTCCGCCGTAGCTGCGACCGTCTTTGGGCCCGTGCTCGCGCCTTGTCACCGTTCGATGCTACCGCGCGGCTACCGCTCGTCGGCGCGGCCGACGGTCGACGCGCGAGGATGCCTCCGTCCCGCCTCTCGGTGGTTCGGCTCTGCGCGACAACGCATTCCGGGCTATTTCACGCCGCCCGCCGTCAAGCCTGCCACCAAACGCTTCTCGATGACCGCGAACAACAGCACCACCGGGATGATGCCAACGGTGGAGATCGCGAACACGTACTGCCACGCGGTGTCGTACTGGCCGACGAACTTGGTCAGCGCCACCGACAGCGGCTGGTTCTCCGGCGTGGTCAGCACGACCAAGCTGGCGGCGAACTCGTTCCAGCACGCCACCACGACGAAGATCGTCGCCGTGACGATGCCGGGCCAGACCAGCGGCAGACTCACCCGCAGCAGCGTCTGCCAGCGGCCGAGCCCGTCGAGCAGCGCGGCCTCCTCGATCTCCACGGGGATCGCGGCGAAGAAGCTGTGCAGAATCCATACCGCGAACGACAGGTTGAACGCGGCGTTCACCAGGATCATAGCCAGCCAGGTGTCGTTGATGCCGAGCGCGAAGAACTCCCGGATCAATCCCGTGACCAGCACCGTCGGCTGCAACATCTGGGTCACCAGCACCACGCCGAGAAACACCCCGCGCCCGGGAAAGCGGTGCCGCGCCGTGTAGTACCCCGCCGGGATCGCCACGGCGAGCACCAGCGCGGTGGCGCAGACGGAGATGATGACGGTACTGACCAAGTTGAACGGCAGCGGCGTCTCCGGGGTGTCCCACATCGTCGCGTAGTTGTCCGGATGCCAGGACATCGGCAGATACGTCGGCGGGATACGCAGGATCTCGGCCCGGCTCTTCAGCGAACCGAGCACCATCACGACGAAGGGCAGCACGAACACCGCGGCGAGCACCATGCCGACGGCGGTGAGCTCCCAGCGACGTCGCTGCCTTCGCGCGGGCGCCGGTACGGCGACCGGCGCTTCGGCGGCTTGCTCGCGCACCCGCGTCCGCGTCGTCATCGATCGATCTCCCGGGTCGGGCGCACCAATTTCACGTAGAGCGAGATGATCACGACGATCAGCGCGAAGTTCAGCACGCTCATCGCGGCGGCGGTGTCGACCTGCTGGTTCTGCCGGATCAGTTTGAAGGTGAGCGTGGTGGTGGTGTCCGCGGAGAAGCCCGCGATGCTGCCGGTGATCACTTGCAGAATCGGCAGCGAGTTGAACACGTTGATGATGTTGATGATGGTCGCCACCGCGATCGCCGGACGCAGCTGCGGCAACGTGAGATAGCGGTAACGCTGCCACGCGCCCGCGCCGTCGACCCGGCCCGCCTCCTCGATGTCCGCCGGAATCGATTGCAGCCCGGCCAGGATCGTGTAGGTGGTGAACGGCACCGAGACGAACACCGCGACGGCCATCGCCACGAGAAACGCCTGCGTGGGCTGCTTGGTGAAGCCGTAACCACGGTCGAGCAGGCCGATGTCGACCAGGAACCGGTTCGCGATGCCGACGTCCGGGTCGAGCAGGTAGTAGAAGATGGTCGTCGTCATCACCACCGATGCTGCCCACGGCACCAGGATCGCCAGCCGCACGGCCGTGCGGCCGGGGAAGTCCTTGTTCAGGAACTGCGCCAGCGCCGCCGACAGCACCAAGGTGAGCAGCACGACACCGACCACCCAGACCACCGTGTGGCCCAATACCGAGCCCAGTTCCGAGATCCGGAACAGGGCGCGGTAGTTGGCGAGTCCGGCGTTGCCACGGTCCTGACCGTAGGCGCTGAGGTCCCTGGTGCTGGTCCACACCATGTAGCAGGCCGGGAAGGCGACGACGCCCGCGATCAGGACCAGCGACGGCGCGATCCACGGCAACGCCGCCAGGAAGCCTCTGCGCCGCACGTCAGTTCGCGGCTTCCTGGATACGGCGCAAGACCTGGGCCGGGTCCGCGCCCTGTCCGATGGTGCCCATCTGCTGGCGGATGGCGCCCTGCGCGGCGGCCCATTTCGGGTTGTTGCTGGGGTAGAACCGTGCGACCGAGAGCGTGGCGGCGAACGCTTTGGTGACCGGGTCGTCGGCGAGCGCGGAGGCGGCGCTGTGGGTGATCGGGATGAAGCCCTCGTGCTTCACGAAGTTCGCGTACACCGCCGCCGAGTAGAAGTAGTCGAGGAATTTCTTGATCGACTGGGCCTTGGCGCCGTCCTTCTCGAACGCCATCAGATGATCCGCCACCCCCAGCGTGACCGGTGTGCCGGTCTTGGTCGGCGAGGGCGCGGTGGCGTACCGCAGACCGGGGTTCTTCGCGGTGATCTGCCCGATGGTGGGCGGCAGCGCCTCGATCATGCCGATCTTGCCCTGGATGAAGGCGTTGATCACGTCCTTGCGGTCGGTCGCGCCGGGATTGGGCTGGGTGGCACCGGCATCGATGAGCTCGCGCATCGCCCGCACCCCCTCCAGGTTCGCCGGGGTGTCCACAGTGATCCGGTCGCCGTCGGCCCAGGAGCCGCCCGCGCCGAAGGTCCAGATGGAGGTCTCGCCCTGCGCCTCCTCGCTGCCCAAGGGCAGCCCGTACCCGGAGACGCCGCCACCGAGCGCTTGGATCTTCTTCGCCGCGTCGGTCAGCTCGGCCCAGGTCTTCGGTGGCCTGGCGATGCCCGCCTTTTCGAACAGCTCGGTGTTGTAGAACAAGGTGCGCGTGGAGGCGAACAACGGCAACGCGTATTGGGTGCCGTTGAGCGACGCGTTCTGCGCGAAGGCGGGCTGCATGTCCGCCAGCACCGGCGCGGAGACGATCTCGGCCGCCGGGTAGAGCAGGCCATCCGCCGCGAAACCGGCGTAGGCGTCGAGGTTGAGGATGTCGGGTGTGGTCGACGGCGACTGGAGCTTCGTGCGCACCACGTCGTTGATCGAATTCCACGACTCCATTTGCAGATCGACGGCGATGCCCGGGTTCTGCTTCTGGAATTCGGCGATGATGCCGTCCCACAGCGCCTTGGTGCCCGTGGCGCCGTCGCTGTAGGCGGGCGCGAGGAAGGTGATCGTGGTGGCGGAGTCCGCGGCGTCTTTCGGACCGAACCCGCAGGACGTGAGGGCCAGCGCGACGCCGGTGACCATCGCGACTCCGGCAAGCACGCGGTGGAATGGTCTTTTCACGAGCAGAACCTTTCAGATTTACCCACCCGGCGCCAGCGGAGCCGCCGATGATGGGAGGACGCACCGTCCGTGCCTTTGAATCTAGCTTGGATGGTGATCAGATGTGACTGATTTGGGCGCAAAGTTGACATAAACAATCACGTCGAGCGAAGCTGGTGGCGTGCCAATGCCTGCCGAGCCCCTGCCGGAACCGCACCTGGCCACCGAGGTGGCAACCCAGCCGGAGGACTGGACGCAAGCCGCGTCCGTCGCCGCCGAACATCGCGCCCTGCTCCCGGCGCCGGGCGAGCGGGTCGCGGTAATCGGCTGCGGTACCTCGTATTTCATGTCGCGAGCGATCGCCGCGCTGCGGGAGAGCGCTGGTCAGGGGATCACCGACGCCTGGCCCGCCAGCGCCGTCCGCGATCGCGCTTACGACCGGTACCTGGTGATCTGCCGCTCCGGCACCACCACCGAAGTCGTCCGCGCCATGCGAGCCATCCCGGCGGGCACGCCCCGCGCGGTGATCTGCTCCAGCCCCGGCACACCCGTCCTGGAACTGGGCGACCCGATCCTCATCGACCGGGTCGATGAGCGGTCGGTGGTGCAGACCCGCTTCGCGACGACGACCCTGGCCATCCTGCGCAGCCACCTCGGCGAGGGTTTGGCGCCGGTGATCGCCCAGGCGCGCGCCGTGCTCGCCGAGGATGCCGCCGAGTCGCTGGCGGCGGTCCGCCGCGCCGAGCAGATCAGCTTCGTCGGCATGGGCTTCGCGGCGGCCATCGCCGAGGAGGCGGCGCTGAAGCTGCGCGAGTCCTGCCAGTCCTGGACCGAGGCGTATCCGGCGACCGAGTACCGGCACGGCCCCATCGCCATCTCGGCGCCGGGCCGCGCGGTATGGGCTTTCGGACCGCTGGAACCGAACTTCGCCGACGACGTCGCCGCCACCGGCGCGCATCTGGAACATCGCGACATCGACCCGATGGCGGATCTGCTGCGGGTGCACCGGCTCTGCGTCCTGCGTGCCGCCGACCTGGGACTGGATCCGGACCACCCGCGCGGACTCGAGCGCTCGGTGGTGCTGAAGTCGTGACCGCGTCGCCGCGGGCCGCGTACGCACCGGCGCGGGGTTCGCGGCGAACTACTGTGCCCGGAATGGGAATCGAACGACCGGCGGCGGGTCCGGGCTCCACCGGCACATCGCCGGTTACCGCGTCGCTGCCCGACGATGCGCTCGTGCTCGGGCTGGATGTCGGCGGTACCACCATCAAGGGCGAGGTCACCGACGCCGAGGGCGCGACACTGGCCGAAGGCGCGGTCACCACGCCCCACGGTCCGTCCGCGTTCGACGCGATGGGCGAACTGGGCGAACGATTGCTGGCCGAACTGCGGGCATCCGACCGCCGCCGGGTGCGCCGCGCGGCGGTGGTACTGCCGGGCATCGTCGACACCGCCCGTTCGGTGGCGGTTTTCAGCAGCAATGTCGGTTGGCGTGATGTGCACGTCGGCGACCGTTTCGCCGAGCGCTGGGGTGTGCCGACGCTGATCGAACACGATGTCGCCGCGGCGGGCTGGGCGGAATGGCGGTTCGGCGCCGGGCACGGCCACGAGAACGTGTGCGTGGTCATCCTCGGCACCGGCGTCTCCGGGACGCTGTCCGTCAACGGACGATTGGTGCGCAGCAGCTACGGGCAGGTCGGCGAGTACGGGCACGTGCCCGTGCGGCGCGCGGACGGATTGCCCTGCCCCTGCGGCAATACCGGCTGCGTGGAGACCGTCGCCTCGGGCGCGGCCATCGCGCGGGCCTACACCCGCCGAACCGGGCGCGTGACCGGCGGCGCCGCGGACGTCTTCGCCCGCGTGTCCACCGATCCCGACGCTGCGGCCGTGGTCGAGGACGCGGTCGAGGCGCTCGCCGACGGGCTCGTCGGCATCGTCCACGCGGCCTGCCCCGAACTCGTCGTCCTCGGCGGCGGGCTCGCCGGAGCGGGCGCGGCACTCACCGATCCGTTGCACCGAGCGCTGGCCACCGGCTGCGCCTGGTCCCCGCGCCGCGAGTGGTGCTCGGCCGGTTCGGCGCTCGCGCGGGCCTGGCGGGCGCCGGCCTTTTCGCCCGCCACGGGGCATTGACATGACGCCACACCGAGCCGGTTCGCGCACACACCGACTCGGCGAGCGTCACGCTGGACGGCGTGCTGATACCCGTGCGATCCGGCCTGGCGCGACCGGCCATGCGACGTGCCCCGCGCAGGCACCCAGCCGCGTCTTCGCTGATCGGCGGCGCGGTGATACCGATCCGTTCCGACGCCGAGGAGAACCGACGTGCCAGCTTTCTTCGCCGAGCACTCGTCATCGCACCGAGTCGCGGCTTCTCGGGCGCGGCGAACAGTCAGCTCGATCCCGGGGCCGCTTGGTCGTCCGGCGGCGTTCCCACCGTCCCCACCGCATCGCCCATCCGGCGGCCGGGTCGAGCCCGCGAACTGCCCTGCGAAGGGACGCCGAAATGACCCACACCACCGAACCGACTCGCCGCCGTATCACGTCGGCGAACATCACACTGACCGAGCTCATCCCGATCTTCCGCCGCCCGGCACCCTCGCCACCACATCGCCCGACCGGTGGCCGGGTCGAGGCCGCAATCTTCCCTGCGAAGGGACGCTGAAATGACCCACACCACCGAACTGATTCGCGGCCGTATCGTGTCGGCGAGCGTCACGCTGGCCGACGGCGTCGTTTCGGTGTCCGGAGATCGGATCGAGGCGGTGCGGTCGTTCGCGCAATGGCGGGCGGCGCATCCCGATTTACCCGAGCCGCCATTTTCCGGCACCGTGCTGCCGGGGCTTGTGGATATTCACAATCACGGCGGGTTCGGTTATCGGTTCGACACCGTGCACGGCGCGCACGCGCGGACGGCGGCCGAATCCCACCATGCGAGCGGCTCGACCACGGTGGTGGCGAGCGTGGTGACCGGGCCCGCCGCGGAGATGGTCGCGCAGACAGCCACCCTGCGCGGACTCGCCGAGGAGGGCGTGCTCGGCGGTATCCACGTCGAGGGGCCGTTCCTGTCCCAGGCGCGCTGCGGAGCACAGGATCCGCGCTACCTGCGTGACCCCGACCTCGGGCTGACCAACCAGCTGCTGGCCGCGGGCGGCCCGCAGCTGCGCGCGATGACGCTCGCGCCGGAGCGTCCCGGCTATGCGGCCGTAGCGCGGCGGCTGGCCGACAACGGAGTGGTTGTCGCGCTCGGCCACAGCGACGCCGACTACCGGTCGTTCCGGGAAGCCCTGCGACCCACTGGAGCCGGTGGACTGGTGACACACCTGGCGAACGGCATGCCGCCGCTGCATCACCGGCAGCCGGGACCGGTCGCGGCGGCTCTGGTGGCCGCGGCGACCGGGGACGCGACCGTCGAGCTCATCGCCGATGGCGTGCACGTCGATCCGGGTTTCGTCGCGCTGGTGTTCGCCACCGCGCCGGGGCGAGTCGCGCTGGTCACCGACGCCATGCAGGCGGCGGGGCTCGGCGACGGCGAGTACCGGCTCGGTCCGCAAGCGGTGACCGTGCGCCACGGGGTGGCGCGGATCGCCGACGGGTCGATCGCGGGCGGAGTCGGCACACTGCTGGAATGCCTGGCGCGCGCCGTGCGCGAATCCGCTGTTCCGCTGCGGGAGGCGGTGCTGGCGGCCACCTCGGTCCCGGCCGCGGCGCTCGGGCTCACCGACGTCGGTGACCTGCGGCCCGGCCAGTTCGCGGACATATTGACAGCCAGTGACAATCTCCACTTGCGCAGGGTCCTCAGACGTGGACAGTGGTTGAGGTGATCCTCACCGTGACAATGAATCCCGCGTACGACATGACCTATCGCGTCGAACGCTTCGAACGCGGGCAGGCCCATCGGGTCCGGTCGGTGGAGCAGCGCATCGGCGGCAAGGGCATCAACGTGACCAGGGTGCTGAACCAGCTCGGCAAATACGCCAGGGCCACCGGGTTCTCCGACCACGCCTTCGCGGCCGCCGCCGAACTGGAGATGCCGGTCGACTTCGTGCACGCGCTGCCCTGGGTGCGCCGCACGGTGGTGATCAGCGAATCCGAGGACGGCACCGCCACCGCGCTGTGGGAGCCCGGCGCCAGGGTCTCCAATCCACATGCCGCCGAGCAGTTGGCCGTGCGGGTGGCAGGCCTGCTTCCCGATATCGCCGGGCTGGTCATCTCCGGGTCGCTGCCTGGCGGCATCGAGCCCTCGCTGCCCGCCGAGATCGCCCGCACCGCGATCGCGGCCGACGTGCCGACCGTCTGCGATGTCGACGGCGAGGCGTTGCGCTTGGCCGCCCAGGTGCCCGGCGTCGTGCTCACCCCGAACGGGGCGGAACTGCGACGTCTCACCGGCGCGGAACCCACGACCGCCGACGAGATCGTCACCGCCGTACACCCGCTCGTGGACAACGGGGTGCGCGCGGTGATCGCGACGCGCGGTCCCGACGGGGTCACCGCCGTGACCTCCGAAGGCGCGTGGTCGGCGAAGCTGCCCGAACCGCTCGCCGGGAATCCCACCGGCGCGGGCGATGCCGCGGTGGCCGCGGTGATCGCCGCCCTCGCGTCCGCGTCGGGCACGGACTGGCCCGCGTTGCTCGCCGATGCGGTGGCGACCTCCGCGGCGGCCGTCGTCGTCCCGGTGGCCGGTGAGATCGACCGCTGCCTGCGGACCCGCCTCGCCCCCACCGTCCAGGTCGAACAGCTGGACTTACCCGAACCACAGAAAGCGTTCCCATGACCACCGCACCCACCGACCTCGCGGCCTCGCGAAGGCGCGAGCTATGCCGCTGACCTCGATCCCGGAGCTGATCTCCGCGGCCCGGCCGGGTGGGCTGGGCGCGTTCAACGTGATAACCCTCGAGCACGCCGAGGCGATCACCGCCGCAGCGGAGTCGGCGAAAAGGCCGGTGGTCCTGCAACTGTCGCAGAACACGGCCACCTATCACGGCCGCATCGCCCCGCTCGCCCTCGCCTGCCTGCGCATCGCCGCCGACAGCGACGCCGCCGTCGCAGTCCATCTCGACCATGCCACCAGCGCCGAATTGGTTCGCTGCGCGGTCGATCTCGGTATCCGCTCCGTCATGTACGACGGCTCGGCCCTCGACTATGCCGACAACCTCGCGTCCACCGCCGAGATCGCCGCTTGGTGCCACGAGCGCGGCGTGCACGTCGAAGCCGAGCTCGGCGCGGTGGGCGGCAAGGACGGCGTCCACGCACCGGGCGCGCGCACCGACCCGGACGAAGCCGTCGAGTTCGTGCGCGCCACCGGTGTCGACGCGCTCGCGGTGGCCGTCGGCTCCTCGCACGCCATGCACACCCGCACGGCGGAGCTCGACAACGACCTGATCGCTCACCTGGCCGCGAAAGTACCCGTGCCTCTGGTGTTGCACGGCTCCTCCGGTGTTCCGGACCGAGGCCTGCGCGCCGCCGTAGACCACGGCATGACGAAGATCAACATCGCCACCCGCCTGAACATCCGGATGACCGCCGCCATCCGCGCCTACCTCGCGAGCGATTCCGGCCATTCCGATCCACGCAAGTACCTAACCCCAGCCCGCGCCGCCGTCCAGGCGGAAGTCGAGCACTTCCTCCGCCTGCTCACCTGACGAAACCTGCGCCGCTCCGCGACAACGCACGATCCAGGTGCTTGGCTGACGAGATGATTGTTCGACACGTGACGATCGACTGTTCCGATCCCTTCGCCCTCGCGTCGTTCTGGAGCGCCGTCACCGGTTGGCCGCTGAAGGAAGGGAACAACTCCGACGACGACTACGCGATCATCGAAGCCCCGAAAGACACACCGGGCCTGCTGTTCATCCGCGTACCCGAGCCGAAAGTGGTGAAAAACCGCGTCCACCTCGACTGGATGCCCACCACCCGAACCCGCGACGAGGAAATCGCCCGCGCCCTCACCCTCGGCGCAACCCTCCACGAAGACCACCGCACCCCCGACGGCTCCGGCTGGGTCACCCTCCGCGACCCCGAAGGCAACGAATTCTGCATCGAACCACACCCTTCCCCCTAGCCCTCCGCGAATGGCACATGATCGAGAGGTCTACTCGCGTTTTGCCGCAGCCATGTGCCACTCGCGCGGATTGTCGGGGGTGGTGGGGAGGATGGGGGCATGGGGGAATTCCGGGAGGTTTTTGCGGGGAGTTGGGCGGTTCGCGCGGGTGCGGTGAGCGCTTGGGAGTTGCGGAAGGATTTCGAGCGGGTGCATCCGGATGTGTATGTCCGGAAAGGGGTGCGCTTGGATGCGCGGGGACGCGCGCAGGCGGTGGGACATTGGGCCAAGGGCGGTGGGATTCTGGTCGGGTTCTCCGCGGCCGCGATGCACGGGGCCCGCTGGCTGGAGGACAAGCCCGCGGAGATCACACTGCCCACTCGAGCCAGACCACCACGGCACGTGCTGGTCTATCGGGACGCCATTCCGGCCGATGAAGTGTGTGACATAGACGGATTCCGATGCACCACACCGGCTCGAACCGCATTCGACCTGGCACGGCGCCTCAGCTTCGACGCGGCGGTGGAAGTCGTGGATGCCCTGTGTAACGCGACCCGGCTGTCCACTGCGGACATCGAGCGGCTGGCCGATCGACACCCGCGCGCACGCGGCGCCAAGGCCCTGCGCCGAGCGCTGCCGTTTGTCGACGGAGGCGCCGAGTCCATCCAGGAGACCCGCACCCGACTGTTGCTCCGGCAGGCGGGCCTACCCGCGCCCGAAACCCAGATTCGCGTCACCGGCCCGGACGGCATGACATTCGCACGCCTCGACATGGGATGGCGCAGATGGCGAGTCGGCGTCGAATACGACGGAGCCCACCACTGGACCGACCGCGATCAGCGCGCCTGGGACATCGACCGCACGGCCGCCCTCGAATTCCTCGGCTGGACCCTCATTCGAGTAAGCTCCGCCCTCCTCACCACCCGCCCGCACACCATCACCACCCGAACCCGAGCCGCCCTCCGCCGCCACGGCGCAGACATTTGACGAGTGGCACATGGTCGAGAGGTCTACTCGCGTTTTGCCGCAGCCATGTGCCACTCGCGGACGAGGGGAGGCCGGCGACGCGTGCGAGGGGGCTGCGCCGCCGGCCGGGGTCGGTGGGACAGGGCAGTTGTCCACCGGTGGGGGTGTCGATGGTCGCTTCGCATCGACCGGACCACTTTTTCGGGTGGAGCTGAGTATCCGGTGTCGCCGAGCTGAGAGTCGGCTGGGAAACCGCGGGGACAGTCGAAGGCTCCGCTCGCTAAGCGGACTCGGCGGCCCGGAGCGCGGTGGTGAATGCGGCCCATTGCACAGGTGTGAAGGCGAGCACCGGCCTCGCATCCGGCGAGCCTCGGAACTTGCTGTCGCGCACCAGCACCTGCCCGCGGTCGAAACAGACCTCGACGCAGGCGGTGCTGTCGTTCGAATGCGATGACTTGAACCATTCCGCCGCGCTACTCATTCCGCTCACGCTACAGCGCGGCCAGCCGGTTCTCGATCAACGTGACCGTCTCGTTTCGCGGTAGCGCGTGCTCGGCGAGAGTGTTGCCGAACATGGTGGCGAGGTGTCGCACGGGCTCGACCTCCTCGATCACTCCGAAATGGACCAGCGTCTCGGTCCATGCCACGTCGGGAAGAAGCGCGTTGTCGAATCCGAGCAGGTGGAACGACGCGCCGGTCAGCAACGCACCGCCCGGCGCGTCGAACGGCACCACCCGGATGTCGACCGTCTCGGCACGCGTCTGGATAACCGACAGCAGATGACGGAGTTGACCTTTCAGGACAGCCACACCTCCGGTGCGCTGGGTCAGCGCCGCCTCGTTGACGATCGCGGTGACGCGCAACGGCTCGGATCCGGTGAGCCGCGCCTGCCGCCGCATGCGAATCTCGACCCACCGCTCGATCTCGACTTGCCGGATTCGGGCCCGGTCGTTGGCGATCACCGCTCTCGCGTAGTCCTCGGTCTGCAAGAGGCCGGGAATCAATATGCTCGTGTAGCTCCGGACGTCGCGGGCCCCGTGCTCCAACCCGTAGAAACGCAACACTTCATCCGACACCAGCCCGGCGTACTCCGACCACCACCCGCGGCGTTTGGCGATATCGCGCAACCGCAACATCTCCTCGCGCTCCGCCGGGTCGAATTCCAGCAGGCTCATGAGCTTGAGCAGCTTGTCCTCGGCGAGCACGCGGTCTTTCTCGACCTTCGACCAGTACGACAGCGTGAAGCCGAGTTCCTTTGCGATGACGGAGGCGGAGAGGTCGAACTCGGTGCGGCGGCGCTTGATCCGGAGCATCAGTTCCCAGCGCGCGACCGTGGGCGAGAGTGGTGCCATCGTCCGATGAGTCCTTCCGGCTCCGGCTGTTCGTGCAGATGACCGTACCCGCATTCACAAGTTCGCGAGTTTGTCAAGAGGACCGGTCAACTTGACTTATCAATGGACCGGCCCCTAGGCTCCATGTGTTGCGCATCACAGGCGGGGGCCTCTCCACGGAACCCGCTCGGCGGGATGGAGGGGGTTCTGATGTCCGTGCACGTCGTCGACCGGAGTTGGATCGTGAGCGATCGGACGCCACACCAGGCGCGGCGGGTCAGCGAAGACGCGTGGGTGGTGTCCTACTTGCGTGGCCGGATGATGACCACGGAGCAGGCGACGGCGGCTATCCAAGCGGCGGAGATGGTTTCGCTGACGGAGGAGCTGGTGTGCCGGTTCGGACTCACCACGCTGGAGGCCGTCGGCCTCGTCGTCCTCGAATCGCCGTGGGACACCGGGCCTTCGTGCGAGGAGTACCGATTGCCGCGTCCGGGCGGGCGGCGGCGTCGATCCTCGCGCCTCACGTGACGACCGGCGCGACCATTCGATCCAGGGGGTTATCGCAGTGGAACCACTTCCGACCAAAGAGCTCGTCCTCCAAGCCTGTCGCAGCGCGCCTCGCCGTGACCATCCGATCCTGGCGTCCGCCCACCTACTCGCGGGATTGCACCGGCGTCGGCTGCGTCGTGAACCGGGCGGGGCCGACGACATTGATCGGCACCGCACCCGGCTCGTCCTCGCCATCGACCGCTGGGTCGCCACCGAGGCGCCGCAGCCCCACGGCGGCGCGCACATGCACACCGAGACCGTTGGCATGGTGGTCGACCGCCTCGCCCAATTCTCCACCTGCGCGGACGACATCCTCGCCGCGGCACCGGAATGGGCCGTGCACAATGCCTGGGAGCGCCTGGCCGAACTGGCGCTCGGCTATGAGGATCTCGCGTACGAGGTCGCGGCGGGCGTGCGCCGATTGCCCTACCTCAGCGGCCCGCGCCAGCAGGCGTGACTCAGTGCTCGTCCGGGTCCGGCCAGGCGTTGGCCTCGACGCGGGCGCGCACCCGTGCCACGTCGGCTTCCGACGGCATGGCGTTGGTGATCTTGGTGATCATCACCTGGATGTCCGTCTCATCATGTCCGCCCCGCCCGCACCGGCCAGCTCGGCCGCGATCCGTGCCACCTCCTCGTCGGACAGGCGGCGGCGCAGCAGCGCGAGCAGCGGAATGTAGTCCGATTCCGGGACACCGTCCGGGTATCCGACCCGCAGCCAGCCGATGATCGCGTTCAAGAAGGGTGGCATCGGCGGCGGCCCGGTCAGTCGGAATCGGCGGGCGGATCGGCCAGCGGCCAGCCACCGGCCGCGAGATGCGAGGTGACGCGGGCGACATCGCCCTCGTCCGGCTGCTCCTTGGCGACCCGGGCGATGGCCTGCTCGATCTCGACCCGGGTGATGCCGCTGTCCGGATTGGCGGCCACCAGTTCCTCGGCGATGGCGACCACCTCGTAATCGGTGAGGTGCCGGTGCAGCACGGCGAACAGAGCCACGTAATCCGACTGCGGAACGCCAAGCGGGTAGCCCGCTCGCAGCCAGCCCACCACCTTGCCGAGCAGTTTCGGCCGGATCGGTGCGGGTTTCACTGGTTCGGTCACGGTGTCACTCCTCACGCCTGCCCGAACAGATGGATACCGAATCTGGCGGCGAGGAAGGCCTTCGCCGTGTACAGGATCCCGCCGACGATCGCCACGACGACCACCGCGAAGCACGTCACCGCCGCCGCGAGCACGGGATAGTTGCGCCGCGCCGCGCCCGTATCCGCGTCGGCCGTCACGGCCATCGACCAGAACCGCACCCCGATCGCGAAGATCATCGGCAGTCCCGCCCCCAGCACCAGTCCGGCCGCGGTGACCTTCCACAGCGAGTTCAGATTCGTCACGAGTGTGTGCACGCCTGGTCCTCCTACACCTGGGCCGATCGGTTCGAGTCCGCCGACGTGGTCTGATCGCCGCCGGAGGGCGCCGGGGGGTCGGCGCCCTCGCCGGGCCACTCGTTGACATTGCCGGTGTGCACGGGATTGCGCCGCGAGCGCAGGTACATCAGCGCCGAGAGCCCGATCAGCAGACCGAAGACCACGAGCACTCCCGCCAGCCCGCCGATGACGTGGGCGATGGCCCAGCAGATCGCTCCCGTCACTCCGGCCAACGGCAGCGTGAGCAACCACGCCACCACCATCCGCCCCATCACGTTCCAGCGCACCTCGGCGCCTTTACCGAGGCCGGTGCCGAGGATCGAGCCGGTCGCGGTCTGCGTGGTCGACAGCGGCAACCCGAAGTGGGCCGAGGTCAGGATGATCGCCGCCGACGCGGATTCCGCCGCGAGACCCTGCGGCGAGTCGATCTCCACCAGGCCCTTGCCCAGTGTCCGGATGATCCGCCAGCCACCGAGGTAGGTGCCCGCCGCGATGGCCACGGCACACGCGGCCATCACCCACAGCGGCAGCTCGTTGTTCTTGGTGAGGCTGCCGTGCGCCACGAGCGCGAGGAAGATCACGCCCATCGTCTTCTGCGCGTCGTTGGTGCCGTGCGCCAGCGAGACCAGCGAGGCGGAGCCGATCTGACCCCAGCGAAAGCCCTCGGTGACCTTCTCCTCGTCGGCGCCTCGGGTGATCCGGTACACCAGCCAGGTGCCGATCGCCGAGACCAGCGCGGCGACGACGGGCGCGAGCACGGCGGGCAGGACGATCTTGGTGAGCACGCCGTCCGACCCGGACGCCCAGATCACCCCGCTCCAGCCGAGGGCGGCGAGCGTCGAGCCGATCAGACCGCCGAACAGCGCGTGCGACGAACTCGACGGCAGACCGAACAGCCAGGTGAGCAGGTTCCACAGGATGCCGCCGACCAGACCGGCGAACACGATGACGAGCAGGTCGTGACCGCCGACGGCGTCGAGCCGGACGATGCCCTTCGCCACGGTGGCCGCCACGGCGACCGACAGGAACGCGCCGACCAGGTTCAGCACCGCCGAGAGCGCGACCGCCACACGGGGCCGCAGCGCCCGGGTCGCGATCGAGGTCGCCATCGCGTTGGCCGTGTCGTGGAAGCCGTTCGTGAAATCGAATGCGAGCGCCGTGACGATGACGATCAGGAGAACCAGGAATTCGACGGTCACGCCTCCAGTGTCCTGCACCCCCGAACGGCGTGGCCATGTGGTTGCCGAAAGTCATCCGGCGGGCATGGACTAGCCTGGTCGGTCCGGTGTCAGCCGGCGCGGGAGCAGTGCGGGGCGGCCGCGCGACCGGCGAACCGGTCATCTATCCAGGAGTTCGCGCCCGGGATGCCACTGAGGCCGACCATGAAGTGTTCGCCGACATAGACCTGGAAATCCACCGGCGTCCCCGCGCCGCACCAGTCCGCGTAGAGCTTCTCCGCGCCGGCCAGCGGCACCCACGGGTCGTGCGTGGCGTGATAGAGGAACACCGGCACCGTCGGCGCGCTCGCGCCCAGCCGGTTGGCGGCCAGGATCTCCTGGATCATCGGCAACTCGGTGGGGGCGGCGGCGTGGGTGAGCGCCTGGACCGGAATCGGAGCGACCACACCGGCGAATTCCTCCGCCGACATGCACACGTCCTTGCCGATCTGCGCCAGCCGCCAGCCGTTGTCGTTCATCAGGTCGAGCATTTCGGGGTACTCCCGCGCGAGCCCCAGCGTCGCGGCCAAGAACACTCCGGAGGCCAGATTGCGGCCGTTCATGGTGGACAGCAGCATGCCGAAGTCGGCGGGAACACCGCCGAACGCCGCACCCACCAGATTCAGTTCGGGCGCGTACGCGGGGGCCAGCTGCGCGGCCCACGCGCTCGCGATCGCGCCGCCGGAGTATCCGGTGACCACGGCGGGAGCGTCCGGCCGCAATCCCAGCGCCGGTGTGCCCACCACGGCCCGGATCGAGTCGAGCACCGCGTGCCCCGCCATCAACCCCGCCCCGTACGCCTGCCGTGGGCCCTGATGGTCGGGCACGAGCACCGCGTACCCCTTGGCCAACGGGATCTGGGCGGCCCACAGCTTGGCCCCCGCCACGCTCCTGAGCTCGTAGGAGGGTGCGCACCGATGGCCGAGCGAATCAATCGCGGCATTGAACGACAGCACCGGACGCGGACCCGGCCCGGTCCACGGCGTGCGCGGCACGAGCAACGTCGCGACCACCGGCACCGGGCGATCCTTGGAATCGGTGGACCGGATCAGCAGCTCGGTCGAGTCCAACGGGAACACCGTCAGGCCGACGCCACCCGGACGGGACGCGAGAACGGTTCCGGGAGGATGACTTTCGAAGTCCGGCGGCGGAGTGTAGAACGGATCGCCCAGCGGCGTGGGCAGAATCCCGGAATACTCCCGTGAAGGGGTGACGAACTGCTCGATCGGATTGGCCCGCGCGTGCGTACCGACCGCACTCACCGCCAGGGTGCCCAGCAGGACCACCACAAGCCGGGCATACCGCCCGGACAGCACATTCCGCATCAACCCACCCGCCCGCCGATTCCTTGTCCGGAAGCACGAACCGGCCGGACCAGGACATTGTGGCGGCCATCCGGAACCTTGCGCTGCCCATACTTACAGCGGCTCGAGCAGCCTCGCGCGACCGACACGCGCCGGCGAGGGAGCGAGCGCGCTTCACATCACGGCAGCAGCGCGCGAACGGTGTCGATGGTGTCCGCTTCGGCGGGTTCCTTGTCGGGGCGATAGCGCACCACACGAGCGAACCGCAACGCGACGCCGCCGGGATAGCGCGGGCTGACCTGCACACCGTCCAGGGCGATCTCGACGACCAGCTCCGGCCACAGGTACACGGTGTGCTGATCGCGGGAACGTTCGTGTCGCGGGAATTCGGCGGTCTGCCAATGCAGCAGCGCGTTGGTGAGGCCTTTGAAGGTCTTGCCCACCATGACCGGCTCGCCGGTGTCCGGATCGCGGGCACCCAGGTGCAGGTTCGACAGATAACCCGTGCGACGGCCGTAGCCCCACTCCGCGCCGAGCACGATCAGATCGAGGGTGTGCGTCGGCTTGATCTTCTGCCAGGCCCGGCCACGCCTGCCCGCCGCGTACGGCGCGGTCAGCGACTTGATCATGACGCCCTCGTGCCCCGCGGCCAGCGCGCCGTCGAAATACTCGGCAGCCGCCTCGGCATCCGGCCGCAGCAGCGCGGGGATGGTGTGCGCCGCCGCCACGTTCGTCAGCGCGGCGCGCCGCTCGGACAGCGGAGCGTCGAGCAGGTCGCGGCCGTCCAGGTGCAGGCAGTTGAAGAAGTAGGGATGCAGCAGCAGCTCGCGGGTGGAGCTCACCTCGGCGAACCGGCTCATGGTCTCCTGGAACGGACGTGGCCGCCCGGCGTCGGTGAGCGCCAGAGTCTCACCGTCCAGCACGACGCTCGTGCAGTCCAGGCCCGCGACCAGCTCGACGAGTTCCGGAACGCCCGCGGTGATCTCGCGCAGCGTTCTGGTGAACACCCGGATCCGGTCGCCGTCCCGGTGCACCTGTATCCGCGCGCCGTCCAGCTTGTGCTCGATGCTCACCTCGCCCTCGAACTCGATCAGCGCCTCGTCCAGCGACGCGCCGGGTGAAGCGAGCATGGGCTGGATCGGGCGGCCGACTTCCAGCCGGAACGCCGCGAGCGCGGCGGCGCCGCCGGTCATGGCCGCGACGGCGGTGACCGGCAACCGGCCCGACAACATGTACGCCCGGCGCACCAGATCGGGCGGCACGCCCGCGGCGACCGCCACGGCTTCGGCGACCACGGCGGTGAGCGCGCCCTGGCGCAGCTCTCCGGTGAGCAACCGCACCAGGAAACCCTGCTCGTCCGCGGTGGCCGCCGACCACAGCGACGCGAGCAATTCCTTGCGCCGGACCGTGGAGCCCGCGCCGGAGGTGCCCGCCAGATCGCTCAGCGCGGCGTGCACCGCGGGCACCGTCAGCGTCGCCACCGGAGCGGGCGCGATGTCGAGGGTGGTCAGCGTGCGCCACCCCGTGCCGATCCGCCCCTGCGGTAGCTCGCCGGATGCCCAGGCGACCACCGGCGTGAGCTCCTCCGGGGCGGCCGCGGTCAGCAGACCCGCCAGCGTGGCGATCTTCGTCTTCCGTGACCTTGTGGCACGTACGGTCTCCGAGGCCAGCACGACATCCGAGAACAACACCCTGCCGACGGTAGCCCCCGGGTACGACACCGCGCTGGAAACCAGTGCTAATCATCGATTGGCACGGATGCGAAAGCACCCATAAGCTGGACGCATGGCCAAGACTTTCGTCGGCGCGCGGCTGCGTCAGCTGCGGACCGAGCGCGGGCTGAGCCAGGTCGCGCTGGCCCAGCAGCTGGAGATCTCGGCGAGTTATCTCAACCAGATCGAGCACGACGTGCGGCCGCTCACCGTCCCGGTGCTGTTGAAGATCAGCGACGTGTTCGGCGTCGACGCGACCTTCTTCTCCGCACAGGACGACACCCGGCTCATCGCCGAACTCCAAGAGGTCGTGATGGACCAGGAGCTGGGCATCGAGGCGGACGCCCAGGAGATCGCCGACATGGTCTCGGCGCACCCGAGCATGGCCCGCGCGCTGGTCAACATGCACAACCGCTACCGCAACACCTCCGCGCAGCTGGCCGCCGCCACCGAGGACCGGTTCGCCGACGGCGCGGGCAGCGGGGCGATCAGCAAGCCGCACGAGGAAGTCCGCGACTACTTCTACCAGCGCCAGAACTACATCCACGAGCTGGACACCGCGGCCGAGGATCTCACCGCGCGCATCCGTTTCCACGGCGGCGACGTGAACAGCGAGGTCGCCAGGTTGCTGCGGTCGCATGACGTGCGGATCACCGAGCGCATTGATCTCGGCGAGGGCGTGCTGCACCGCTACGACCCGCAGACCCGCAACCTGGAGATCGCGCCGCATCTGTCCGGCGGGCAACGGACCTTCAAACTGGCCGCCGAGCTGGCCTACTTCGAGTGCGGCGAACTGCTGGATAAGCTGGTCGATGAGGGCAATTTCGCCTCCGAGGACGCGCGAAAGCTGGCCATGCTCGGCCTGGCCAATTACTTCGCCGCGGCGACGGTGCTGCCGTACACGCACTTCCACGAGGTCGCCGAGGACTTCCGTTACGACATCGAACGGCTGTCGGCGTTCTTCACCCAGAGCTACGAGACCATCTGCCACCGCCTGTCCACGCTGCAACGCCCGTCGCTGCGCGGGGTGCCGTTCTCGTTCGTGCGGGTCGACCGGGCGGGCAACATGTCCAAGCGTCAGTCCGCCACCGGTTTCCACTTCTCCGCCAGCGGCGGAACCTGCCCGCTGTGGAACGTCTACGAGACGTTCGCCTATCCGGGCAAGATCATGACGCAGATCGCGCAGATGCCGGACGGCCGCAAGTACCTGTGGGTGGCCCGGACGGTGGAACGCCGCGCCACCCGTTTCGGCCAGCCGAGCAAGACTTTCGCCATCGGACTCGGCTGCGAACTGCGGCACGCGGCCCGGGTGATCTACGCCGATGGCATTGATCTCGACGAAGTGCAGCCCACCCCGATCGGGGCGGGCTGCCGGGTCTGCGAACGCGCCAACTGCCCGCAGCGCGCGTTCCCGCCCCTGGGCAAAGTGCTCGACATCAGCGAACATCGCAGCTCGGTGTCGCCCTACGTGCTGAAGTAGGCGGCCCCCCCCCCCCCCCCCCCCAACCAGTAACCGTTCAGGCGGGCTGCGCCTTGCGCGCGATGCGCACTCCGGCCACCGTCATGCCCAGCGCGGCGACGAGCAATACCGTCAACGTCCACGCCAGAGCGGCGAAGCCATGTGGCGCGGCGAACGCGGCGACCAGCGGGCCGATGGTCGCGCCCACGTAGAAGCTGAACATCGCCACCGACATGGCGGCGGCGCGGGACTCGCCGCCGAGTTCGCCCGCGCTCTGGAGTACGGCGGGAGCGATGATGCCGAGGCCGCCGACCAGGACGGCGAGCAGTACGGTCAGCACGGCCGGGTGGGCTCCCTCGAAAGTCGCCAGCACCATCGCCGTCGCGGCGATCAGCACGCCGAGCGCGATCTGACCGTGCTTGGACAGCCGGGCCAGCGGCACCGCGAGCAGGGGAAGCGCGACCATGACCGGCAGCGCGCCCGCACGCAGCGCGAGCAGTTCGCCCGGATCCCGAACCACCCCGGTCAGTTCCAGGCCGGTGTACACCCCTACCATCACCGCCATGCTCAGCGCGCCCGCGATCAGCATCGGCAGCAGCGCAGGGATGCGCAGTGCCGCCGGAATCGCGGCGTAGCTGTGCCGCAGCGGCAGGTCACGGCCGGTGGGCGCGTCGGCGAGCAGCGCCGAACGCAGGATCGCCGCCAGGACGGCGAAAGCCACCGCGGACGCGAGGAAGACGGCGCGCCACGGGAAGACACCCGCCATCGCCTGCGAAACGATCTGCGCGACCACCGTCGCCGCGAGAAACGACGTAGCCACCGACATGGTCGCGACGGCGCGGTGGGCCGGGTCGATGCGGGTGGCCACGTAGGCCATGATCGCGGGCGGTATCGAGCCGACCACCAGGCCCTGCGCGACGCGCAGGCCGACAGCCACCGGCGCACTGAACGCCAAGCCGGTCAATAGTGTGACCACTGCGGCCACCAGCATCCCGGTGACGAGCACCCGGCGGTGACCGTAGCGATCCGACAACGGACCGAACAGCACGAAGCCGCCGGCGTACCCGAAGGCGAAGGCGCTGATGATCCAGGTCATCACGGCCGAACCGACGCCCCAGTCGGCCCGCATGGCGCTGAAAAGCGGGATCGGAACGTACATCTGACCGGTGGCCAGCAGGGCGGCCACGACGAAGAAGGGCAGGGCGCGCCCGGTGTGGGCACGCGAGGACGTGTCCCGAGGGCGGGTCGCGACCGGAGTCGCGGACTGGAAGGTGGGCATTGCCATGGGTCGAAGGTAAGCCCGGCACGAGTTCGTTGTCAACCAAATAGTTGGTTTAATGAAGTGGTACAGTGCTGGTCATGACGGCCCCGATGAAACGCAGTGACGCGACGAGACAGGCCCTCTTGCGCGCCGCTCGCGAAGAATTCGCGCAGTACGGATTGGCCGGGGCGCGAGTCGACCGCATCGCGGAGGCGGCGGGCGTCAACAAGGAGCGCATCTACGGGCTGTTCGGCAGCAAGGACAAGCTGTTCGACGTCATCCTGATCGACACGCTGCGCGAGTTCATCGACGTGGTGCAGCCCCTGGCCGATACCGAACCGGGCGCGTACGTCGGCAAGCTGTTCGACTACCACCGGGACAATCCGCAGTTGTTACGCCTGCTGCTCTGGGAAGCGCTGCACCGCGGCGCCGACGCGCACGACATCGACGGCTGGCGCGCCCGGCACTATGTGCGCAAATCCGACCGTGCCCGCGAGCAGTTCGACGTGGAGGCCACGAACGCCGGGCGTTTGCTGCTCGCGCTGTGCGGCCTGGCCAACTGGTCGCACGCGGTCCCGCAGACCACCAAGCTGCTGCTGGGCGAGGCGGGCGCGGAGGACAAGGACGCCACCCGCGCGTTCCTGATGGACTTCGCCAGGGCGGCGATGCGGCGCGACGCGGCACCGGGCGAGCGGGAGGCACGGCTACCCGAGGTGGAACTGGTCAATGAATTGACCACAGGCGCCGCACCGGCGGACGCTGGGACAGACTCCCGGACTCAGGTGGACCGCGCCGCACGCAGGCTGCGCGACGCCCAGGCCGCCGCCGACGCCGCGCGCGCCGAACTCGCCACCGCGCTCCGGGCGGCCCACGCCGAGGGCGAGAGCGCCAACCGGCTCGCCAAGCAGGTGGCGGGCACGCTGTCGCGGCCCGTGGTGCTCAGACTGCTGTCCGATCCGGAGAGCTGACGGGACAGCCGATTCAGAACGCCGCCTCGTCCAGGTCCATGATGTCGTTGTCGAGTGCGGCGATGATCTCGCGCACCGCCGTCAGGTTGGGCAACACGTTCTTGGCGAAAAAGCTCGCGACGGCGATCTTCCCGGCGTAGAAGGCGCGATCCTTCTCCGGTGTGCCCTCGGTCAGCGCGGCGGCGGCGATCTCCGCCTGCACGAGCAGCCGCCAGCCGATGAGCAGGTCGCCGACGGCGAGCAGGAAGCGCACCGAAGCAAGGCCGACCTTGTACAGCTCGCTCGGCTGCTCCCTGGCGCCCATCAGGAACCCGGTGAGCACGGCTACCATCGCCTGCACGTCCGCCGCGGCGGTGCGCAGCAGTGCGCGTTCGGTGTCGAATCGCCCGGTCTTCGCCTCCAGGAACGCCGCGATCCGCGCGCTGACGTGGCCGAGCGCCGCACCGTTGTCGCGAACGATCTTGCGGAAGAAGAAGTCCTGCGCCTGGATGGCGGTGGTGCCCTCGTAGAGCGAGTCGATCTTCGCGTCGCGGATGTACTGCTCGATCGGGTAGTCCTGGAGATAGCCGGAGCCGCCCAGGGTTTGCAGCGATTCGGTGAGGTACTGGTAGGCCCGCTCCGAACCGACGCCCTTGACGATCGGCAGCAGCAGATCGTCCACCCGGTGCGCCAGATCGGGGTCGGCACCCGAAACGAGTTGTGCCACGTCGGCGTTCTGGTGGGCGGCGGTGTACAGGTACACCGCGCGCAGACCCTCCGCGTACGCCTTCTGCATAGCCAGCGAACGACGCACGTCGGGGTGACGAATGATGGTCACCCGAGGCGCGGCCTTGTCGGTCATCTGGGTGAGGTCGGCGCCCTGGATACGCTCTTTGGCGAAGGTGAGCGCGTTGAGGTAGCCGGTCGACAGGGTGCCCGACGACTTGACGCCGACCATCATGCGCGCGTTCTCGATCACTTGGAACATCTGCGCGATGCCGTTGTGCACGTCGCCGACCAGCCAGCCTTTGGCGGGTGTGCCGTGGCCGCCGAAGGTCAGCTCGCAGGTGGGCGAGGACTTCAGGCCCATCTTGTGCTCGACCCCGGTCACGTAGACGCCGTTGCGCTCGCCGAGCGCCAAGGTCTCGGGATCGAAGAGAAACTTCGGCACGTAGAACAGCGACAAGCCCTTGGTGCCCGGCCCTGCGCCCTCGGGCCGGGCCAGCACCAGGTGGAAGACGTTCTCGGCGGTGTCGCCGACCTCGGCCCCGGAGATGAAGCGCTTGACGCCCTCGATCTGCCAGGAACCGTCTTCCTGCCGGATCGCCTTGGCGCGGCCCGCCCCGACGTCGGACCCGGCGTCGGGTTCGGTGAGCACCATGGTGCCCTGCCAGCCCTTCTCGAAGCCGAGGGTGGCCCAGTGCCGCTGCCGCTCGGTGCCCACGTTGTACAGCACCGAGGCCATGATCGGGCCCATGGCGAAGAACGACGCCGACGGGTTGGCACAGGTGATCATCTCGGCGACCGCCCACACCAGCGCCGCGGGCGCGGGCGTTCCGCCCATGCCCTCCGGCATGCCGAGCCTGCTCCAGCCCGCCTCGCGCACGGCGGCGACGGTTTTGCGCAGCGGCTCCGGGACAGCGATCGAGAAGGTGGCCGGGTCGTAGACGACCGGATCGCGATCGGCCGCCGCGAACGAGTCGGCCACCGGACCTTCGGCCAGTCGCCTGACCTCGGCGAGGATCGCCCGGACGGTGTCGGAATCGAGGTCGCCGTACGCGCCCGTGTCGAGGAGTTTGTCCAGCTCGAGCACTTCGAACAGGTTGAACTCGATATCTCGCAGATTCGCCTTGTAGTGGCCCACCGGGTCCTCCTCGACTCGAGTCCGCGGGCCGCCGCCGCGGATGGGACGGTTCAGACGTCGTACGAATCGAAGCGTGCCGCATCGCGGCGACGCTACGCAACCGTAGCCATCTCCGCCCCGGCCAGCCGGTTTGCCCGGACCTCACCGTCACCGTCGAGCGGTTGCCGGGAAAGGTTCACACGGGCGAAACAGACGAAACGGACTCGTCATCGACAGATATTCCGGCGCAACAACTTCTGTCTACCGTTCGCATCACGAATACAGCCGCTGTATACAACCCGGTCGACAGCCGTGACCGGGTCGAACGCGGAGGTAGTCGGATGCGGCGCCGGTGCGCGCCGCCGCACCACCTGATGAGGAGAAGGGTCCGCCCATGCCAGATTCCCGTGCCACCCGTCGCTTCGAGCGTTTGGCCAAAACGATGGCGGTACCCACCGCGGTCGCGCTCGCCGGGCTGTTGCTGACCGCTTGCGGCGCCAAGGACGACGCCTCGACCACCGGCTCCGGCGCCGCGTCCTGCGTCGACACGTCGAAGGACACGATCAAGATCGGTTCGCTGCACTCCCTGTCCGGCACGATGGCCATCTCCGAGGTCACCGTCGCCAACTCGACCAAGCTGGCCGTCGACCAGATCAACGCCGCGGGCGGCGTGCTCGGCAAGAAAATTGATCTCGTGCTCGAGGACGGCGCCTCGGACCCGAAGACCTTCGCGGAGAAGGCGGAGAAGCTGATCAGCTCCGACTGCGTCGCCGCGGTGTTCGGCGGCTGGACCTCGTCGAGCCGCAAGGCGATGAAGCCGAAGTTCGAGAGCCTGAACTCGCTGCTCTACTACCCGGTGCAGTACGAGGGCCTGGAGGACAGCAAGAACATCTTCTACACCGGCGCGACCACCAATCAGCAGATCATCCCGGCGCTGGACTACTTGAAGCAGAAGGGCATCACCTCCCTCTACCTGGTCGGTAGCGACTATGTCTTCCCGCAGACCGCCAATCGCGAGATCAAGGCCTACGCCGCGGCCAACGGCATCGAGATCAAGGGCGAGGACTACACCCCGCTCGGCTCGACCGACTTCTCCACCATCGTGAACAAGGTCCGCACCGCCAAGGCGGGCGCGGTGTTCAACACCCTGAACGGCGACTCGAACGTGGCGTTCTTCCGCGAGTACACCAACGCGGGATTGAAGGCCGCCGAGATGCCGGTGATCTCGGTGTCCATCGCCGAGGAAGAGGTCGCCGGCATCGGCGCGCAGCACCTCGCCGGGCAGCTCACCGCGTGGAACTACTACCAGACCGTCGACACCCCGGTGAACAAGAAGTTCGTCGCCGACTACAAGGCCGCTTTCGGCGCCGACAAGCCGACCTCGGACCCGATGGAAGCCGCCTACGCCTCGGTCTACCTGTGGAAGAACACCGTCGAGAAGGCGCAGTCGTTCAAGGTCGAGGACATCCAAGCCGCCGCCGACGGCGTCAGTTTCGAGGCGCCCGAGGGGCTGGTCACCATCGACGGCTCCAACCACCACATCACCAAGACCGCCCGCATCGGCGAGATCCGTCCCGACGGACTCATCTACACCGTGTGGGACTCCGGCAAGGCCGTGACGCCGGACCCCTACCTGAAGTCCTACGACTGGGCCAAGGGCCTGCGGTAGGCCGTCGCTGTCCGCGGCCCAGCTGCGAGTAAGCGCCCAGCGGCACAGTCGCGACGGCGGTCACGCGCAGCGCGTAATGAGGGGGGCCGCGGACAGCGTCGGACGGCAGGCAACCAGGTCATACGGCTTCACGCCCGGCACACCGGAACCTGACATCGCCCGGTCGCCAGTGTGCCGCTGACACACCTCACGCGCCCAGCGCACCACCACTCCCGGTTTCGAGCGAAGCGAGACCGAGCATGCGCCGTTCGCGGCCCCCAGAGGGCCGCGAACACCCAGCGCCGCAGGCGCTGGAAAAACCAACACAGGAGCTCCCATGGAAGTTGTGATCGGACAACTGTTCACCGGGCTGAGTCTGGGATCATTCTCTTGCTCGCCGCACTCGGTCTCTCGCTGACCTTCGGTCAGATGGGCGTGATCAACATGGCGCACGGCGAGTTCATCATGGCCGGTTGCTACACGACCTACGTGGTGCAGAAGGTTGTGTCGTCGGCGGGCGTCTCGCTGGTCGTCTCCTTGCTGATCGGTTTCCTGGTCGGCGGTCTGCTGGGCGCGGCGTTGGAGATGGGCCTGATCCGCTGGATGTACGACCGGCCGCTGGACACCCTGCTGGTCACCTTCGGTGTCGGGCTGGTGCTGCAACAGCTGGCCCGCGACATCTTCGGCGCACCGGCGAAGAACGTCATCGCGCCGGAGTGGCTCAGCGGCGGCGTCACGATCCTGGGCGCGGTGGTGCCCAAGACGCGCATTTTCATCCTCGTTCTCGCGGTCGTCGCGGTGACCGCGCTGGCCGCGGTGCTCAAAGCGACGCCGTTGGGCCGGCGCATCCGCGCGGTGGTGCAGAACCGCGGACTTGCCGAGACCTCGGGCGTATCCAGTCGTTTCACCGATATCAGCACCTTCTTCATCGGATCGGGCCTGGCGGGCGTGGCCGGTGTCGCGCTCACGCTGATCGGCTCGACGAGCCCGACCATCGGCCAGAGCTACTTGATCGACGCGTTCCTCGTGGTGGTCATCGGCGGTCTCGGCCAGATCAAAGGCACGGTGATCGCGGCGTTCGCGCTCGGCCTGCTCAATTCCTACATCGAGTACTCGACCACCGCGTCCATCGCGAAGGTCATCGTGTTCGTCGCCATCGTGATCTTCCTGCAGGTCCGGCCGCAGGGCCTGTTCACCGTCCGGACAAGGAGCCTCGCATGACCTCGCTCGCACCACGGTGGCGCGCGCACTCGCTGCGCGCCCCGGCCGGATTCGCCGTCGCCGCGATCCTGTTGTTCGCGGTCGCGCCCGCCGTGCTCAGCGATTTCCGGCTCAATCTGCTGGCGAAGTTCTTGTGCTTCGCGATCGTCGCGGTTGGCATCGGACTGGCCTGGGGGCGCGGTGGGATGCTCACGCTGGGCCAAGGTGTGTTCTTCGGGATCGGCGCCTACATCATGGCCATGCATCTGCAGATGGCCGACGCCGCCCGGCTCGGCAACGACGTGCCGGAGTTCATGGAGATCGCGGGCATTCGCGAGTTGCCGTCGTTCTGGACGCCTTTCGCGTCGGCTCCGGTGGCGCTGCTCGGCATTGTGGTGCTGCCCGCGCTGATCGCCGCCGCCTTGGGCTACGGCGTGTTCAAGCGCCGCGTGAAGGGCGCCTACTTCGCCATCCTCAGTCAGGCGCTGGCCGCCGCCCTGGCCATTCTGCTGACCGGTCAGCAGGCCATCGGCGGCTTCACCGGCCTGTCGGATTTCCGGGCCTTCTTCGGCTTCAAGCTGTCCGACCCGGTCAACCGGCAGATGTTGTTCTTCATCGCGGCGGGCACGCTGCTGGCGGTGGTCGCGCTGGTGCGGCAGCTGATGCACAGCAGATACGGAGAGCTGCTGGTCGCCGTGCGCGACCAAGAGGAGCGCGTGCGCTTCCTCGGATACGACCCGGCGAACGTGAAGATCGTCGCCTATGTGGTCGCCGCGTTCTTCGCGGGCATCGCCGGTGCGTTGTTCACCCCGATCGTGGGCATCATCTCCCCCGCCGACATCGGCGTCGTCCCGTCCATCGCGTTCCTCATCGGCGTCGCGATCGGCGGCCGGACCACCCTGCTCGGTCCGGTGCTCGGCGCGATCGGCGTGGCGTGGGCGCAAACGGCGCTGTCCGAGGAGTTCCCGTCGGGGTGGACGTATCTGCAAGGCGTGCTGTTCATCGTAGTGGTCGGCTTCGTCCCCGCCGGGCTCGCCGGACTGTGGCCCCTGGCGAAGGGCCTGGTGGAAAGCCGGTTCCGGCGTCGCCCCGCCCCGGCGGTGACGGCCGAGGACCTGCCGGAGCCCGTGACGGAGAAGGTGGAAGCGCGATGATCGAGACCACGCACGAACCGAAACTCGGCGGCAACGCCGGGATGTCCAGCGAGTACCTCGAGATCCGCGGCCTGTCGGTGAGTTTCGACGGATTCAAAGCCGTCACCGATGTCGATCTCACGGTGTTGCAGGGCGATCTGCGTTTCCTCATCGGCCCCAACGGCGCGGGCAAGACGACGCTCATCGACGCGATCACCGGGCTGGTCCCGGCGACCGGGTCGGCGCAGAAGACCGGCGTGGAACTGCTCGGTAAGAAGGTGCACCGGATCGCCCGGCTCGGCGTCGGGAGGACCTTCCAGACCGCGAGCGTGTTCGAGCAGCTCAGCGTGCTGCAGAACCTCGACATCGCCGCGGGTGCGGGCCGTTCGGCGCTCACCATGCTGCGCCGCCGCAAAACGGTGCTGCCCGCCATCGAGGAGGCCCTGGAGACCACGGGTCTGGCCGACCTTCGCGACAGGCCCGCCGGGGTGCTCGCGCACGGGCAGAAGCAGTGGCTCGAGATCGGCATGCTCCTGGTGCAGAACGCGTCGGTGCTGCTGCTGGACGAGCCGGTCGCCGGGATGAGCGCCGAGGAGCGCGAGGAGACCGGGAACCTGTTGCGCCGCATCGGTGGCGACCGAGTGGTCGTGGTGGTGGAGCACGACATGGATTTCATGCGCGCTTTCGCCACCTCGGTCACCGTCCTCGCTGGCGGCAAGGTGCTCAGCGAGGGGACCGTCGAACAGGTGCAGGCCGACCCGAAAGTCCAGGAGGTCTATCTCGGCACCGCCGCGGCCGTCGGGACCGAACTGGAGGACGCGTCGACTGCGCCGGCCCCGGAGTCGTCCCAGGAAGGGGACAGCGATGCTTGAACTCACCGATATCCATTCCGGCTACGGCCGCACCGAGGTGATCCACGGCGTCTCGGTGACCGTCCCGGACGACAGCGTGGTCGCGATCATGGGCCACAACGGCGCCGGAAAGACCACGCTGCTGCGCACCGCCGTCGGCCTGCTCGGCACGAAGTCGGGCCGGATCGAGTTCGACGGCGAGACCATCACCAAGCTGTCGCCGTCGCGGCGGGTGCGCCGGGGGATCGCGTACGTGCCGCAGGGCCAGCAGAGTTTCCCGCAACTGACCACCGCGGAGAACCTACAGGTGGTCGCGGACGGCCGGAAACGCGGAAAGGCGCTGATCGACGAATCGCTCGACCTGTTCCCCGCGCTGCGCGAGCTGCTCGCCCGCAAGGCGGGCCTGTTGTCCGGGGGCCAGCGTCAGCAACTGGCCATCGCTCGGGCGCTGATCACCGAGCCGAAGCTGCTCATCCTCGACGAGCCGACCGAGGGCATCCAGCCGTCGGTGGTCGCCGAGATCGAGCGCACCATCCTCGATCTCACCCGGCGCGGCGGCCTGAGCGTGCTGCTGGTCGAACAGCACATCGGTTTCGCGTTGCAGGCGGCGCAGCGCTATTACGTGCTGCGATCGGGCCGGGTGAGCTCCACGGGCGCGGGTGGCGCCGGCGCCGAGAGCGAAGTGCGCTCGGCGATGGCGATCTGAGCGCCGCCATGACCCGCGACAGGGGTCGGATTCCGTTGCGCGAGCAGGTGTACGACTCGCTGCGCCGGGACCTGGCCACCGGAGCCATCGTGCCGACCGAACGGCTCGGCGAAGAACGTCTTGCCGAGACCTACGGGGTCTCGCGCACCCCGGTGCGCGAAGCGCTGGCCCGATTACAGGCCGACGGCTTGGTGGAGCGGCTCGCCGACGGTTTGTACCCGTACCGTCCCCGGCTGGACGAACTCGACCACCTCTACGAGTTGCGGATGGTGCTGGAGGCCAGGGGCATGCAGCGGGTGGGGCCACCCGGCGCGTCGCCCGCGCACGATCTGGATCTCGTGCGCGCGGAACTCGACACCTGGCGCGCGCTGCGGGACGACCCGCCGGAACCGGGTCCCGCGCTGGTGGCGGCCGACGAACGGTTCCACACCACTTTGCTCGCGGCGGCGGGCAACGCCGCACTCGCCGACGCGCTCACCGCCGTCCACATCCGGGTACGGCCGGTGCGCACACTGGACATGCCGACTCCCGAGCGGATCGCCACGATGACCGCCGAGCACATCGCGGTCGCCGAGCACCTGCTGTCCGGTGCGGTGGACGCCGCGTCGGCCACGCTCACCGCGCATGTGAACAGTTCGCGAACACATGTGCTCGCCCGCGCGCAGCACGCGCTGCACCTGACCAAACTGGGCCGCGCCGTGCGGGATTGAGGGGTCAGCAGCTCTGCTGGAAGGGGAAGCACTCGGTGGGCCGGTACGCGGGCGGCGACGGCGTCGGAGTCGTCGTCTCGGTCGCCGGGAGCGGCTGCGCCGAGTCGTGCGCCAACGCGGTGGCGATCACGCCGAGAACGAACAAGATCCCCACCACGCCGATCACGACGACGGACCACCCGGCGTAGGCCTGGCTCTTCGTCGCGGCGCCCGGGGTGGGTTCGACGCGCGGTTTCGGTGTGCGCGCGATGGTCGTGACCGGCTCCGGCGCGTTCTCCTCGAAGCCGGCCTCGAGCAGTTCCGCGCGGGAGGGCGCGATCTCCGCCAAACCCAGCGCACCGCACGCGCCGATCACCCGGTCCGCGGTCCAGTCGCGTGGCCCCGCGGAGAATCCCTCCAGGTAGATGCGCAGTTCGGTCGCGTCGGTGACGTTACCGACGACGACGTCCAAACCCGGCCGCAGATTCGTGCGCGCCGGTCGCACCACCGCGCCCCGGAACGGGACGAGCACGACGGCGCCGCTGATGTGCCCCGGGTCCTGCAATGCCCGTTGCAGCATGTGCTTGACCGCGTAGATGCCGTGTTCCACCCGCTCGGCGGGACTGCCGGATTCCGGATCGTCCAACTCCACGGGAGCGTCGCTGATCTTCCACTCCCCTTCGGCCGGTGTGCTCAGAATGCCGCTCTGCCTGCGCTGGAACCCGTGCACCTCCAGCACGGTCAACCCCCGCGGGGTCCACACCACGGCGTCGACGCGCCGGTTGTCCGCCTCGAGATCGATCACGGCGAGGCCGACCGTCGGATACGACCGCAGGCACGCGACGAATTCCCGCTCGGCGCCGGAAAGTTCCGCTCCGGGCCTGATCCTCACCAGCATCTGTTCCCCTGCCGACCTGTTGTCCACACCTGACGCCGCGGAAACCCACTGCGGCCGCGGTCACCCGCACCGGTACTGATGATGACGGGGTACCCGGCCGAAAACCACTCCGAAAGCAAAAGAATGGTGGCGCGCCGCACGGGATACTGCCGAGTAGGCTCGAATCCCGGTCGGCACCGACGCCGGCCGCACAGACCACGCGGAGGTGGCAACCAGCATGGTTTCAGCGCTGCGACCACGCATCTCACCCGGACGGCTCCGGGAACTCGGCCCGATCAACTGGGTTGTCTGGCAGGTGCTCTCGCGCGCCGCGGGTACCGAGGACGCCCACTTGTTCAGCACGCTCGGCCGCACCCGCGGCCTGTTCCGCGGCTGGCTGCACTACTCGGGCAAACTCATGCCGGGCGGGCGGCTGCCCCGCCACGAGTCCGAGCTGGTCATCATCCGGGTCGCGCATCTGCGCGGCTGCGACTACGAGATGGATCATCACATCCGTCTCGGCAGGCGCGCGGGCGTGACCAGCGAGATCCTGGAGCGGCTGCGCGAAGGCCCCGGGGCGGCGGGCTGGTCGGACAAACACCGTGCGCTGCTGGCCGCCGTGGATCAACTCGTGCGAACGCGCGACCTCGACGACGCCACCTGGGCCGAGCTGGCGAAGCACTACGACGAGCGCAGCCTGATCGAAATCGTGCTGCTGATCAACCAATACGACGGGCTGGCGTCCACCATCACCGCTCTGCGCATCCAGCGCGACGGCGTCTAGGAGCGGGCGGGCGGCCCCTCGATGCGCCGCGCCAGACCTTCCAGCACCAGCGCCAACCCGAACTCGTAGGCGTGATCGGCGCTGTAGGCGGCGTTGTGGGCCCCGCCTGCCGCCGCGCCGACGCGTGCGGCCAGCGGGTACCGCTGCGCGTCGAACACCCGCGCCAGAACCGGCGCGGCCCGTTCCCACCATTGCTCGTCGGACAGGGCGCTGTCGGCCGCCGCCCGCGCGCTGTCGATGGCGATGCGGGCGACGGACGTGACGAAGCCGAGCACGAAGGTCAACGCGGCGTCCATGGCGACGTCGTCGAGCCCGAGGCCCGCGAATGCGCCCAGCTCGTGGTCGTATTTCGCGGCGAGGCCCGGCCCCAGCGGCGGCCGGGTGGTCGGCAAATAGGCCACCCACGGATGCCGGGCCAGCATGGCGCGGTTCTCGGCCGCGATGCGCGCGACCCGCGCACGCCAGGGCAGGCCGGAGAGGTCGGCACGCTCCATCCGCGCGTAGACCGTGTCCAGCATCAGGTCGATCAGCTCGGCCTTCCCCGGCACGTAGGTGTAGGTGGCCATCGGCGTCAGGCCGAGTCTGGTCGCGACGGCTCGCATGGTGAGCGCACCGATCCCCTCGGTGTCGGCGATCTCGATCGCCGCCGCGACGACCGCGTCGACACTGCTGCGCTGCTTCGGGCCCCGGACGGCGGCGCCCGGCGGCAGCCGCCACAGCAGTTCGAGCGTGCGCACCGGGTCACCCGCGCCGCTGCGTTCCTTCGGCTGTCCCACCGCGCCTCCTCTCCGGACTACCGATGGTATCATGTGATCCAGCTCATAGTGCGGTGAGCTCAGATACTCTCTACAAAGTACAGTGTACTTAGTACAGAGTACGTGACGCCGAGGAGGACATATGAAAATCACCGCTTCCGCCATCTCGCTGAATGTCCCCGATCCGGCCGCCTCGGCGAAATTCCTCATCGACCATCTCGGCTTCGAGGAGAAGATGTCGGCCGACGGCTTCGTCTCCCTGGACCGAGCCGACGCCGGAGTGAACGTCATCTACTTGCGCACCGGGCTGGCGAGCTTCAAACCGAAGAGCGCCGCCGGCAGTGCGGGCGAGGGTCTGCTCGTCGTCTTCGTCGTCGACGATATCATGCCGAGTACGCCCGGCTGCGCGACGAGGGGGTGCCGATCGTGACGCCCATCGAAACCGAAGAGTGGGGCGAGCGGTACTTCCAGATGAGCGATCCGAACGGGATCATCATCCAACTGGTGCAATGGGTGTGAACCGAACGAAAGGAACCGGAGGCGGCCCAGGCACGGAGGCCGCGCGGCGGGGACTCGGCGCCTCGACTCATGACCATCGGTCGTGCGCACCCGGGCCTGTCACCGCGACTGAACCGACCGGGAAGAGACCGGCGGCGCCGAGGGTTACACGGGCATGGAACTCGCCGCCGCAGTCGATTTCGCCCGCGACCACCGCAGGTCCGTGCTCACCACGATCCGCCGCAACGGACGCCCGCAATTGTCCAACGTGCTGCACGTCGTCGGCGCCGACGGCCGCATCCGCATCTCCATCACCGCCGACCGTGCGAAGTATCACAATCTCGTGCGCGACCCGTGGGCCGCGCTGCACGTGACCCGCGACGACTTCTTCGCCTACGCCGTACTCGAGGGCACGGTGGAACTGACTCCCGTCGCCGCCGCGCCCGACGACCCCACCGTCGACGCGCTCGTCGACTACTACCGCGTCGCCACCGGCGAACACCCCGATTGGGACGAGTACCGCGCCGCGATGGTCACCGACCGCCGCGCCCTGGTCCTGTTCACACCGGCCAACGCCTACGGCATGCTCCCGACGGGGAGCTAGTCCGGTCGCCCGGGTGGCCGGTTGCGGCCCGAGTGCGGGCGGCTCCCGCTCGGCTCAGCGGGACATCAGGTCGGAGACCGTGACGAATTCGTAGCCCGCGGCGCGCAATTCGGCGACGATGCGCGGCACCGCTGCCAAGGCGGCGGTCGTGCCGAACATGACGTGCAACAGGATGATGGAGCCGGGACGAACCTCGGCGAGGGTTTCGGCGACGATGTCGTCCGCGGTGGCGGTCTTCCCGGAATCCGGTTCCACGTCCCACATCACGGTGGTCCGGTCGTGCTCGGCGAGGTAGCGCGGCAGCGCCCACAGCTTCTTGCCGTAGGGCGGGCGGAAGGTGATCGGGCCGACGTAGCCGGTTTTCATGATCTCGGCGTCGGTGCTCTCCACCTCCTCGCGGACCGTGCCAGGGGTTACGAAGACCATGCGCCGATGCGAATAGGTGTGATTGCCGATCTCGTGGCCCGCCGCGGCTATCGCCCTACCGTGCTCCGGGTGCGCCGCGAGATCACGGCCGTTCAGATAGAAAGTGGCCGGAACGCGCGCGTCGGCAAGCACTCTCAGCACTTCGGGCGCGCGATCGGACGGCCCGTCGTCCAAGGTCAGCGCGACCACCCGCGCGTCGGTGTCCACCCGGCCGACCACGTGACCGGCCAACTGGAAGGTGCGCGCTTTCGTCAGGTAGAAGGTGCCGGTTCCCACGAGCACCACCACGACGAGCACCGGCACACTTCCGATCAGCCACCTGCGAAACATGCAGGCTGTATAGCAGACCGGCCGCGCCCGCGCCGACCGCTCACGGCCCTACCGGCGCGGAAACCACTGCGCGGCAGACGAAAAGGGCGTGCGATGCGTGACCGCACGCCCCCTGCCGCGACCGGATCAGAAGTTGATCATGTGGCCGGCCAGGCCGTGGAAGGCCTCCTGCAGCGCCTCGCTGAGCGTCGGGTGGGTGTGCACGTTACGGGTCAGCTCGTTGACCGTCAGGTCCCACTTCTGCGCCAGCGTGAGCTCGGGCAACAGTTCGGAGACATCCGGGCCGATGAGGTGCCCGCCGATCAGCTCGCCGTACTTGGCGTCGGCGATGAGCTTGACGAAACCGGTCGGGTCGCCCAGACCGTGTGCCTTGCCGTTGGCGGTGAACGGGAAGGTCGCGACCTTCACGTCGTAACCCTCGTCGCGGGCCTGCTGCTCGGTCAGGCCGAAGCTGGCGACCTGCGGCTGGCAGAAGGTGGCGCGCGGCATCATCCGGTAGTCGCCGAGGGTGACGGTCTCCGCACCCGCGATGGTCTCGGCCGCGACCACGCCCTGCGCCTCGGCCACGTGCGCGAGCTGCAGCTTGCCGGTGACATCGCCGATCGCGTAGATGTGCGGCACGTTGGTGCGCATGTAGTCGTCGATCCCGATCGCGCCACGGTCGGTGACCTGCACGCCGGTGGTCTCCAGGCCGTAGCCGTCGACGCGGGGCGCGAAACCGACCGCTTGCAGCACCTTGTCGACGGTGACGGTCTCGACCGAGCCGGACTTGTTGTCCTTGATCGAGACGGTGACCTTGGCGCCGTCGTCCTCGATGGACTGCACGGCCGCACCGGTGGTGATGGTGATGCCGAGCTTCTTGTACTGCTTGGTGATCTCCTTGGAGACGTCCGCGTCCTCGTTCGGCAGCGCGCGGTCGAGGAACTCGACGATGCGCACGTCGACGCCGTAGTTCTTCAGGACGTAACCGAACTCCATGCCGATCGCGCCCGCGCCGACGATGAGAATCGAACCGGGCAGCTCACGCGTGAGGATCTGCTCCTCGTAGGTGACCACGTTCGCGCTGAGCTGGGTGCCCGGCAGCAACTTGGTGACGGTGCCCGCCGCGATGATCGCGTTGTCGAAGGTGACGGTCTCGGTGCCGCCCTTGGTGAGCTCGACCGAGAGCGAGTTCGGGCCGGTGAACGTCCCCTTGCCGTCGAACTCGTCGATCTTGTTCTTCTTCATGAGGAAGTGGACGCCCTTGACCCGGCCGTCGGCGACCTTGCGGCTGCGGTCGAAGGCCACTCCGAAATCGAAGTTCACCTCGCCGGAGATGCCGAAGGTCTTCGCCTCCTTGGTGAAGATGTGGGCGAGTTCCGCGTTGCGCAAGAGCGCCTTGGACGGGATGCAGCCGACGTTCAGGCACACACCGCCCCAGTATTTCTGCTCGACGATCGCTGTTCGCAGGCCGAGTTGAGCGGCGCGGATCGCGGCGACGTATCCGCCGGGACCAGCACCGAGAACGACGACATCGTAGTGGGAAGTCACGAACCGAGCCTAACTCCGCAGCGGGAAGTTCACGCACCCGTCCCCCACTACTGTGAGGCGTGGACCACACCGGCCCGGAAACTTCCCGCGATCGGGAAGAACGCGGCGGATCGGCGGGGTTAGCATGCCGCGTGAGCAGCCGTGTCGATCCGATCCCGGCGGCCGTTCGCGGCTCGGCCGACGCGCACCGTGACGCGCTCGACGGGACCGCTTCCACCCACCTCACCCGGCTGGTCCGCGACACCGCCACGGCAGCGGGAGTCGAGCCCGACCGGCTGGCCGCCATCCCCGGTACCGACGACGCGGCGCTGACCGGCGAGTTGAACCGCATTCCGCTGCGCTCGGTGGCGCGGCTGTGGGAGCTGCTGGCCCGCACCGCGACCGGACCGGGCGCCGGACTCGCCGTGGCCGCCGCCGCACCGCTCGGCACCCTCACCACCTGGGATTATCTGGTCACCAACGGGCCGGCGCTGGCGGACGCGTTCCGCGCGGCCCAGCCGTATCACCGCCTGGTCACCGCGGCCGCCGAACGTTTGGAGCTCGTCGATGACGGGGCACTGACCGTCGCGTTCCACACCACCGCGCCGGACCCGGCGGCGGTCGCCGCGATCACCGAGTACGTGCTCGCCTACTACCTGCGCCGCGCCCGCGAAGCCACCGGCCGTCCCGTCGTCCCCGAACGGGTGGTCTTCAGCCGCCCCGCGCCGCCGGGCCACCGGATTCTCACCGAGGCGTTCGGCACCGCCCGTATCGACTTCGACGCCCCCTTCGACGCCATCACCTTCGCCGAAGCCGACGCTCGCGCCCCGCTGGTGCGTGCCGATCCCGCGTTGGCGGAGCTGCTGCGCGGGCACGCCGATCTGGTGCTGACCACCGCTCGCCCGATTCCGGGACCACTGGAGTCCTTCCGGCTCGCGCTCGCGGCGGCGATCGATGACGGTGAAGCTTCGCTCGGCGCCGTCGCCCTGCGGCTGGCGGTGAGCACGCGGACGCTGCAACGCCAACTGGCCGAGCAGAGCACCACGTGGCGACAGGAATACGACCGCGCCCGTTACGAGCGGGCGCGCGCTCTGCTGGCGGAAGGACGGTTGACCACCGCCGCCGTCGCGGGCCGGCTCGGATTCGCCGACGACCGCGCGCTGCGCAAGGCCTACCAGCGGTGGAGCGGCTCACCGCCGTCCCTGGCCAGACGGCGCTAGCGCCTTCCGCCAGGGCCGTGCCAGGGCACGTCGAGATCGTCGGCCGTTCGACTTCTACTCCCGCAGGCGCCGTCGCGGAGGTCGCGGCATCCGCGCAGGGCTCAGCCGCGTGGGCATCCTCCGCGGCACCCGCCCTCGTGCGGCACGTTCCGGACGCGCGCCGGGGGCCGCACTTCCGCGACCGAGGCGCCGTCGCGGAGGTGGGCCGCATCCGCGCAAGTGGTCAGCGCTCAGCCGCGTTGGGGTCCGCGGCATCCGCCCTCGTGCGGCACGTTCCGGACGCGCCGGGCGCTGCGGTTCGCGCGCACCGGATCGGCGCGTCAGGACCGGTTGGTGGCGGCGCGGGACCTGGGAGCGCGGCGGGAACGCCCATAGCGTCGTCGGTGCCGGATCACATTCGGTCGAACCGCAGCCGGCCACAGCGCAGACCCATACGGAAGGCACCGCCATGATCCAGACCACCCTCCCCACCACCACACGGGAGATCCAGCTCGCCGCACGACCGACCGGCGTGCCGACGGCGGCGCATTTCGCGTTGGCCGAACGGCCGATCCCGGACCTCGCCGACGGCCAGATCCTGGTGCGCAACACCTGGATGTCGGTGGATCCCTACATGCGCGGCCGGATGGACGACCGCCCGTCCTACATCCCGCCGTTCCAGGTCGGTGCGGCATTGGAGGGCTCGGCGGTGGGCGAGGTGATCGCCTCGGCGTCGAGCATTCCGGTGGGCGCGACGGTCACCCATTTCGCGGGCTGGCGCGACTACTCGGTGGTGGACGCCGCCACCGCCACACCCGTGGACACCTCGCTCGCGGCAGCGCGGCACTATCTCGGCGCGCTCGGCACCACCGGCCTGACCGCGTACGCGGCGCTGACCGACGTGGCGCGCGTCGAGGCAGGCGACACCGTGTTCATCTCCGCGGCGGCGGGCGCGGTCGGCAGCGTCGCGGGACAGATCGCCGCGAAGCTCGGCGCGGCACGGGTCATCGGGTCCGCGGGCGGCCCTGCCAAGACGACGCTGCTGGTCGACGAGTTCGGCTTCGACGCGGCCATCGACTACCGGAAAGGCGATCTCGCCGGACAGCTGACGGCGGCGGCTCCCGAGGGCATAGACGTGTACCTCGACAGCGTCGGCGGGGAGCACCTGCGAGTCGCGGTCGAGGCCATGCGTCCCCGCGGCCGCATCGCGCTGGTCGGCGCGATCAGCGGGTACAACGGCCCCGCCCCCGCAGTGGGTCCCGACCTCTACCTCGCCGCCACCAGAGAACTCTCCCTGCGCGGCATACTGGTCAACAGCTACTTCCCCCGCTTCGGCGAGTTCATCGCCCAGGCCGCCGGATGGCTCGCCGACGGCACCCTCCACACCAGGGAGACCGTCTACACCGGCCTCGAGCAGGCCCCCGCCGCCTTCCTCGGCGTCCTCGCCGGCGCGAATATCGGCAAAATGCTCGTCCGCCTGTGAATTCACCGTGCGCGCACCATCCTGGAGCCCGAGTGCGTGCGCGTCTCGGCCCAGGACGCGGAGGGCTCAGCTTCGCCAGACCTGCCGGGCGACTCGGCGGAAGTTCCCACCGAACACCGCCGCGCGGTCGGCGGCGCTGAACCCGCGCTCGGCCAGCACCTCATCGAGGCCGGGGACGTCGGCGGCGCCGGTCAGGTCCTCCGGCGGAACCCACTGCAACGGACCCCATTTCGTGTACGCCTCGGAGAAGGCGCCCGGGTTGTCGCGCATTTCGGCGTTGAAGTCCTCGGCGTCGAAGGAGTAGTCCGAGCCGATGCCGATGTGCTCGACGCCGACGAGTTCCGCGCCGTACTCGATGTGCCGCGCCATCGCCGCGATCCGCTCGGCGCGCTCGTGCACCGCGTTGCGGCCGAGGAAGATGCCCACGCCGTTGATTCCGATCACGCCGCCGGTCGCCGCGCAGGCCCGCGCTTGCTCGTCGGTGATGTTGCGCGGATGGTCCCACAACGCGGCGAAATTGGAGTGGCTGTAGATCATTGGGACGACGCTCAACTCGGCCAGCTCCAGCCCGGTGCGCCGCGAACAGTGCGACCCGTCGGCGAACATACCGGCTTCGTTGAGCGCGTGGACGAGGTCGCGCCCGTATCCGGTGAGCCCGGTGTCCTCGGTGTCCAGGCACCCGCAGCCCGCCGCGTTGGCGTGGTTGTAGGTGGGCAGCAGCGACCGCACGCCGAGCTCGTAGAACCGCGCGACATTGTCCAGGTCACCACCGAGCGGCCCGGCGTCCTCGAGATCGAACGCGAGCGCGACTGTGTCCGGATCACCGATGTCGTCCACGGTGCGGACCAGCCGGAACCGGCCGTCCTCCTGCGCGTCCCGCCGGAACCGCCGCAGCAGCTCCATCGAGTCGGCGCTCGATTGACGGGAGTATCCGACGTTCACCGACAGGTACGCTCCGGCCGGGTAGCGCGCGAGGTCGCCGATGCGCGCGGCGGGTGACAGCGGCAGACAGCAGTGCTGCTCCCAAAGAAATGGCGGCAACCTCGAACCTCCTGGTCGGACCGGCCTCGGAGCAGCGATCCTACTGTCCGGACGGAACGGCTATCGGCAAGCAGCAAACGGCGAGCCGCCGGGACTCGCCATTGCGACCGAGTTACCGCGTTCGCCAACGCTTTTCGAACTCACGGCTGTAACAGAGCGCCTACCAGGACCGATGCATATAACGCATCAATCCCTCCTGCGCCGAAGGCGGTGCGACCATGCGTCGCTTACTTCTCCTGTTCTGCTCCTTCGTGACATTCGCCGGTCTCTGGATCGCGCCCGTCCCCGCGTCCGCCGCCCCGGAGTGCGCCTCCGGGTGGGGTTCGATGCCCAAGGTGAGCCAGGCGCGAACGCTCGCGCCGCTGACCGGCGTGCGCGCCGGGCGGCACGAGTGCTTCGACCGTTTGGTTCTCGACATCGCCGGACCCGCGACGGGGTACCACGTCGGCTATGTGGAGCAGGTGGTCATGGACGGCTCCGGCGCACCCGTCCCGCTGCGCGGCGGAGCCTTCCTGAGCATCACCGTCAACGCCCCCGCCTACGACGACGCCTTCACTCCCACCTACAACCCCGCGAACCGGGGCGAGCTCGCCGACGTCCGCGATCACCGGACCTTCCGCCAGGTGGCCTGGGCCGGTTCCTTCGAAGGCCAGACCACCGTCGGTCTGGGCACGCGGGCCCGGTTGCCGGTCAAAGTGCACACCCTCGACGGACCGGGCTCCGGATCGCGCGTCGTCATCGACGTAGCGCACTCCTGGTGACCCCGCCGCCGCGCGGCTCGGCAACAATGTGGGGATGAGCGGCGTTGAGCAGAACGTGACCGACCCCTACCTCTGGCTCGAAGAAGTGACCGACGAGCGCGCCCTGGACTGGGCCAGGGCGCACAATGCCGTCGTGCGCGCCCGGTTCGCCGACTCCGATCGCTTCCGCGAACTCGAGCGCCGCATTCTCGACATGCTCGACACCGACACCAAGATCGCCTACCCGGCGCGCCGCGGCCGCTGGCTCTACAACTTCTGGCGCGACGCCGAGCATCCCCGCGGCCTTTGGCGGCGCACCACCTTCGCCGAGTACGCCGAGGACGCGCCCGACTGGGACGTGCTGATCGACCTGGACGCGCTGGCCGAGGCCGAGGACGAGAACTGGGTGTGGGGCGGCGCGGGCGTGCTGCGCCCGGAACAGTCCCGCGCCCTGATCAGCTTGTCGCGCGGCGGCGCGGACGCGAAGGTGGTCCGCGAATTCGACCTCGAACGCAAAGTGTTCCTCGACCCGGCCGACGGCGGCTACTACCTGCCCGAGGCGAAGTCGGAGATCCACTGGATCAATATCGACTCGGTGTACGTGGGCACCGACTTCGGTCCGGGCTCGCTCACCGATTCGGGGTATCCCCGGATCGCGAAATTGTGGCGCCGCGGCACCGCTCTGGAGGAGGCGACGACCGTCTTCGAGGGCGAGCCGGGTGACGTCGCGGTCTCGGCGGGTTACGACCGCACTCCGGGCTACGAGCGGCACTACGTGGGCCGCGCCACCGACTTCTTCAACGAAGAGGTCTACCTGCTCTCGGACGACGGCACCCTGCGGTATCTGGAGATCCCGAGCGACGCCAGCGAATCCTGGTACAAGGACTGGCTGCTGGTACGGCTGAAGTCACCCTGGGAGGTCGGCGGCGCGAGCTATCCGGCGGGTGCGTTGCTGGCCACCGACTTCGAGAAGTTCCTGGCGGGCGCGCGGGATTTCGAGGTCCTCTTCACCCCGGACGCGCACACCTCGCTGCACGGCTACGGCTGGACCGAGAATCACCTGTTGCTGGTCACGCTCGAGGACGTGCAGACCAAGCTCTACGTGCTGACCCCGGGAACGGAGGGCTGGCGTCGCGAGCCACTGGCCGACACCCCGTCGATGGCGACCACGAGCGTGCTGAACCTCAACCCGCTGGAGGGCGGCGACGAGTTCATGCTGAACACCAGCGGGTTCACCACTCCGGCCACGCTGCTGGCCAGCGCGGTCGGCGGACGCACCGAGTTGCTCAAGCAGGAGCCAGGATTCTTCGATGCCGAGGGGGTCGAGACCGAGCAGTTCTTCGCCCGCTCCGACGACGGCACGCCGGTGCCGTACTTCGTGATCCGGCATCGTGACCGCAAGGGCGTTGCCGGACCGACGGTCATGTCCGGCTACGGCGGCTTCGAGGTCTCGCGCACCCCCGCCTACAGTGGCGCGTCGGGCATGGGCTGGCTGGAGCGCGGCGGGACCTGGGTGATGACGAACATCCGCGGCGGCGGCGAGTACGGGCCGCAGTGGCACACCTCGGTGCAGAAAGCCAATCGGCACAAGGTGTACGAGGACTTCTCGTCGATCGCCAAGGACCTGGTCGCGCGCGGCATCACCACCGCCGATCAGCTGGGCGCGGTCGGCGGGAGCAACGGCGGACTGCTCATGGGCGTCATGCTGACCCGCTATCCCGAATTGTTCGGCGCGATCGTCTGCCAGGTGCCGCTGCTGGACATGAAGCGCTATCACCTGCTGCTCGCGGGCGCCTCGTGGATGGCCGAGTACGGCGACCCCGACAAGCCCGAGGAATGGGAGTACATCAGCAAGTACTCGCCCTACCAGAACGCTCGCGCCGACCGCGCCTATCCTCCGATCCTGCTCACCACCTCGACCAGGGACGACCGGGTGCACCCCGGCCACGCCCGCAAGATGGCCGCGCTGCTGGAGGAGCAAGGCCACGAGTTCTGGTACCACGAGAACATCGAGGGTGGGCACGGCGGCGCCGCCGACAACAAGCAGTCGGCTTTCCAGGCGGCGCTGATCTACGAGTTCTTCACCCAGATGCTGATCGAACGTCGCGCCTGATCGCCGGACGCGGGGACGCCTAGCGGTCGCGCAGCCACTTCTCGATCTGGTCGACCGTGCTGCCGCACTGCCGGATCCACCCGTTGTGGCCCAGCGGCTCCGGCTGCCGCCAGCGCGTCACCTCGGCGTTGGGCAGCTTCTCCAGCAGGTGCTCGGCGGAGCTGGGCGGGGTGAGGTCGTCGCCGGTCATCGTGATCGACAGCACCGGAAGCCGCAGCCGCGCGATGCGTTCCTCGTAGTCGATGTCCGCGCCGACCGGCACGAATCGGCCGGTGCGCGCGAGCCTGGCCCAGTCCGAGATCAGGACCTTGGACTGGCGGCCGAAACCCATCGAGACCCGGTCGCCGGGCCAGAAGCCCGCCAGGTTCGCCGTCAGCGAGATCGCGGCGGTGCCGACCAGCATGCCCGGACCCGAAAGTCCCCGGTAGCCGCGGTAGTACGGGGTGCCGGACGCGATCAGGATCAGCCCGCCGAGCCTGCCCCGGATGCGCGCGGCGTACATGACGCCGAGCTGGCCGCCCATGCTGTGCCCGAGCAGGTACGGTGTGCTGTCCGGGAACTGCTCGCGGACCACTTCGAAGATCGCCGGGAAGTCGATCGAGACCAGTTCGTGGTAGCCGAAAGTGCTGGCGGAGCTCGGTTTCGGCCTGCTGTCCCCGTTGCCGCGCAGCTCGCCGATGGCCACGTCGAATCCGCGCGCCGCCAGACCGTCGGCGAACAGTTCGTAGTAGCCCCCGGGGACGCCCAGCCCGGGCACGATCACCAGGACCGGGCGCGGGGCATCGGGGGTCACCGGGTGCCGGTGCGCGCCCCCGGCGGGGATCAACCGCACCGGGACCATGGTGCCGTCCGGCATCTGGATCGGAACTGTTCGCATCCCCGCACGCTACCGCGCCCGACGCCCCCGCAGCCGCAGCCGCAGCCGCAGCCGCAGCCCGCGATGCTAGGCGCGGACCGCGCCGATGATCACTCTGCTCAACACTCGGATGACGTCGTCGAGCGGCGGACGCGGGTCGGCGCCGCTCCACGAGTCGACCACGTAGTTGACGGCGCCGATGATGGCGAGCATCCGCATCTCGTAGTCCCCGGTGGGTATCTCGCCGTGCAGCGCGGCGTCTTCGGCCGCGCCCGCCAGCAGCGAGCCCCACTCCCGGCGCACGGCGAGGCGGAACTTCTCCACCTTCGGTCCCGCGCCGACCACCTCGACCAGGGCGACGCGCGCCTTGCGCGGATCGGATCCGATGGATTCGACATAGGCGCGAACGGCGGCATCGATGACCTCCAGCGCCTTGGCGCCGGACTGGGCGTCCAACGCCTTCTTCACGGCGTCGCGCGACTCCCGGTCGATCTGCTCGTAGAGCTCTAGGAGTAGCGACTCGCGACCGGTGAACTCCTCGTAGAACTGCCGCGAGGAGAGTCCGGCGTCCTTGCAGATGGCGCCGACCGAACTGTTGGCGTAGCCGTCCCGCGCGAAGACCGTCAGGCCTGACTCCAGAAAACGCGCACGCCTCTGACGTTGCCGGTCCTCCACGGGTTGCCCGGCATACATTCGACCCGTATTCGCATCCTGTGACATTGGGGCAGACAATACAGAAGGGCCCGAACTCATCGTCATCGATCGGGCCCTTCGTTACAACCCTCGGCCGATTGCGAGTTAGCCGAAAGTTGGCTGAGCAGTTGCTACCTCATCATTCGGTCGCCGGGCCGAAACCCGGCGACCATAGTAGTCTGCGCACACGCACGATCATCAGGGGGACGAGCATCCGGCAACTCCGATCCGATGGTGAGAGTTTCTTTGTCACTGGCTATTTGCCGGAACAGACGATACCGAGCAACGGTGCGATTGCGGGCAATTTTAGAGGGAAACTGTAGAATTTTTTGTTTCGTTCCGATTCGCCGGTTACGGTAGGTTCGCCCGTTCCGTCGGACCGGCCAGTAATTCCGGCAGCGCGGCTACGGAATCGAGCACGTGATCGGGCGCGCGGTCGGCCGAGGCGAGCACGCCCGGCCGGAATTTCCCGGTGCGCACCAGCACCCCGGTCAATCCGGCGTCCTGCGCCGCGAGCACGTCCGAGTACAGGTCGTCACCGATCATCAGGACCTCGGCCGGGTCGAGCCGCATCAGCGCCGCCGCGGTCAGGAAGCCCGGCGCGGCCGGCTTGCCGACCACCTCGATACGCGCGTTGCCCGCCGCTTCCAGACCGGGCAGGTAGGCGCCCGCGTCGATGCGGAGCCCTTCCGCCGCCGCCCAGGTCAGCCCGCTGTGCATGGCGACGACGGGCACACCGTCCAGCATCAGCTCGACCACCCGGCTCAGCGCCGCGTGCGTGAATTCCGGTCCGGCCCCGCCGATCACGACGACGTCGGGATGATCCTCGCCGAGCGAAAGACCGGCGAGGTCGGCCTCGATGTCGCCGTGGTTGAGCACCCACACGGTGGCATCGGGATAACGGCCGCGCACGAACTCGGCGGTGAGGCGTGCGGCGGTGACGATTTCGGCGGCATCGACCTCGATACCTGTGTCGCGCAGTCGTTCCGCGATCTCGGCACAGGTGCGTGAGGTGGTGTTGGTCAGGAACGCGCGGCGCAACCCGCTGTCGCCGATCCGGCGCACCGCGGCGGCGGCGCCCTCGATCTCCTGCCAGGAGGTCACCAGGACACCGTCGATGTCATAGAGCACGCCTCGGATGCGACCGCGGTCAGGCATGGCATCAGCCTACGACCGACACGTCCGTCCGGCAGGCCGATCGGCGCACCGCCGACCATCGGATCGCTGCCATCGCGTCGCGCGGGCTACTCGGGCCGATCCGGACGGATCGCGTCCAGCCGGTCCGCGCATCGAGTGAGCAACTCCTGCAGAGTGTCTCGTTCGGCGGCGGTGAACTCCTCGGCCAAGGCGCGTTCGACCCGGATCGCGCGAATGTCGGCTTCGCGCATGAGCTCGGCGCCCTTTTCGGTCAGCGTGGTCTCCAGCACGTTCTTGTGCCACGGGTGCGGTGTGCGCTCGATCAGCCCGCGTTCCTGCAGGTTGCCCAGCACCGTGTTCATCGAAGGCGGAGTGACCCCGCACAGCCGCGCCAGCGCGGCGGCGGAGATGCCCGGGTTCTCGGCGAGGAACAGTAGCGCGGCGTACTGCGGGACGGTGACGCCCACCGGCTTCAACGCGGCGTTCTTCGCCGTGTTGAGGGACTGCTCGGCGCGTTTGAGATACGAGCCGATCCGTTCGGCGGCGGGCATGGACGTCATGAACGCATGCTATCCGCACATCTATTCGTTCGACTCTTGACCGATATTAGAGTTCTAATTTAGCTTTAACTTCTATAGTACATGCGAGTTTGATTTATTGCATGATGACGAATAGGTGGAACCGATGCCCCACGCACTGCCCCGCCGCCTGCTGTCGAGCCTGGCGACCGCGAGCGCCTGCCTGACGCTCGTGGCCTGCGGTACGAACGACACACCCGCCATCGCCGTCCACACCGTCTACGAATTGCCGGGCGACCACGTTTACCCGGAGGGCATCGCGGTGGACGCGCGCACCGGAGACAGTTACGTCGGCTCCTACGCCACCGGGGCGGTCTATCGCGCGACGCCGGACACACCGCGAGCCGAGGTCTTCCTGCCCGAAGGCGCCAACAACCACAAGACCGCCAACGGCTTGGAAGTCGACGCGGCAGGCCGGCTCTGGGTCACCGACTCGACTTCCGGCGTCGCGGTGTACGACCTCGCGACGCGCGCCTTGCTGGCCGACTTCACCGTGCCCGGCGCCGACCCGCGCTTCGTGAACGATCTCGCCATCACCCCGGACGGCACCGCGTACCTGACCGACAGCGTGCGAGCGGTCGTCTATCGCGTCACCCCCGACCAACTCGCCGCCGCCAGGTCGGGCGGCGGGCGGGGCGAGCTGACCCCCCAGTTCGACCTCCGCGCGGCGCTGCCGCCACTCGAGCCGGGCGCCTTCAGCCTGAACGGCATCGTCGCCGATCCCGCGGGCCGCTATCTGCTCACGGTCGACATGCCGCGCGGCGATCTGTACCGCATCGCGTCGACGCCGGACGCGCACCCGATCAGCAAAGTCACATTGCGAGGCGGCGATCTCCGCCAAGGCGACGGACTAGAACTACGCGACGGCACCCTCTGGGCAGCGCACAACACGACCAACACCATCAGCCGCTGGACCCTCTCCACCGACGGCACCACCGCGACGCTGGCACAGCAACGCACCGACGAAGCCCTCGCCATCCCCACAACCCTGGCCCGCCTCGGCAACCGAACCCTGATCGTCTCCTCCCAGTTCGACAAAGGCGGCCCGATGGCACCGGGAACCCCTAGAACGCCGTTCACCGTCGTCACCCTCGACGGACTCTGAGCGCAAACGCCGGAAGCCGGTCCACCTCGCGGTGGACCGGCTTCCGGTTCGAAAAGGGTTGCCTGGGGGCGGGACTCAGAAGTCCATGCCGCCCATGCCGCCGGTCGGGTCGCCGGCGGGAGCGGCGGCCTTCTCCGGCTTGTCGGCGACGACGGCCTCCGTGGTCAGGAACAGGGCCGCGATCGACGCCGCGTTCTGCAGCGCGGAACGGGTCACCTTGACCGGGTCGGCGACGCCGGCGGCCAGCAGGTCCTCGTACTCGCCCGAGTCGGCGTTCAGGCCGTGGCCCGCGGGCAGGTTGGCGACCTTCTCGGCGACCACGCCGGGCTCGAGGCCCGCGTTGAACGCGATCTGCTTCAGCGGAGCCGACAGCGCGACCTTCACGATGTTCGCGCCGGTGGCCTCGTCACCGCTGAGCTTCAGCTCGTCCAGCGCCGGAGCCGACTGCAGCAGGGCGACGCCACCACCGGCGACGATGCCCTCCTCGACGGCCGCCTTCGCGTTACGGACGGCGTCCTCGATGCGGTGCTTGCGCTCCTTGAGCTCGACCTCGGTGGCCGCGCCCGCCTTGATCACCGCGACACCGCCGGCCAGCTTGGCCAGACGCTCCTGCAGCTTCTCGCGGTCGTAGTCCGAGTCGGAGTTCTCGATCTCGGTGCGGATCTGCGCCACCCGGCCCTTGATCGCCTCCGGGTCACCCGAGCCCTCGACGATGGTGGTCTCGTCCTTGGTGACGACGACCTTGCGCGCCTGCCCCAGCAGCTCCAGACCCGCGTTCTCCAGCGAGAGACCGACCTCTTCGGTGATGACCTCGCCACCGGTCAGGATGCCGATGTCGGCCAGCTGCGCCTTGCGGCGGTCGCCGAAGCCGGGCGCCTTGACCGCGACGGACTTGAAGGTGCCGCGGATCTTGTTCACGACCAGGGTCGACAGGGCCTCGCCCTCGACGTCCTCGGCGATGATCAGCAGCGGCTTGCCGGCCTGGATGACCTTCTCCAGCAGCGGCAGCAGGTCCTTGACGGTGGAGACCTTCGAGCCGACCAGCAGGATGTACGGGTCCTCCAGGACCGCTTCCTGACGCTCCGGGTCGGTGACGAAGTAACCCGAGATGTAGCCCTTGTCGAAGCGCATGCCCTCGGTGAGCTCCAGCTGGAGACCGAAGGTGTTGCTCTCCTCGACGGTGATGACGCCTTCCTTGCCGACCTTGTCCATGGCCTCGGCGATCAGCTCACCGATGGACGCGTCGCCGGCCGAGATACCGGCGGTGGCGGCGATCTGCTCCTTGGTCTCGACCTCCTTGGCGGTGTCGAGCAGCTTGGCGGTGACGGCCTCGACGGCCTTCTCGATGCCCCGCTTCAGGCCCAGCGGGTTCGCGCCGGCCGCGACGTTGCGCAGACCCTCGCGCACCAGCGCCTGGGCGAGCACGGTCGCGGTGGTGGTGCCGTCGCCCGCGACGTCGTCGGTCTTCTTGGCGACTTCCTTGACCAGCTCGGCGCCGATCTTCTCGTACGGGTCCTCCAGCTCGATCTCCTTGGCGATGGACACACCATCGTTGGTGATCGTGGGAGCGCCCCACTTCTTCTCCAGGACAACGTTGCGACCCTTGGGGCCCAGCGTCACCTTGACCGCGTCGGCGAGGCTGTTCAGGCCCCGCTCGAGGCCGCGGCGGGCCTCTTCGTCATACGCAATTGTCTTGGCCATGGCGTTGTTGAGATCCTCCATGTGGATGGCTGACACACAGGACGACCGCCGGTTGGGCCGCCCCATTTACGCTGGCCAGGTTCGGTGCCCGCGACGGACGACCGAGGGTGTCGACGAAACCCGGTCTCACCGTCCCGACCTGGCACTCACAGGTCGAGAGTGCCAAGAGCATTTTTAGCACTCGAGGGGGGTGAGTGCAAGGTCCCGTGCCGCCGCGCCGGGTCAGTGGCGGTCGTCGACGCGCAGAACGAGCGCGACGAAGGCGTCGGTGCGGCGCTCCTCCGGCGTGCGGGGCTCTCCGCCCTCGACGGTGACGAGCTCGGCGTCGTGCAGCAGCAACTCCGCCTCCACGCGCATGATGGCGCGGATGAACGGCGGAGCGACATCGGGCGGCAGGTCGCCGTTCACCACGTAACTGCCGTCCGGCTGGGACTCGGTGGACACATACGAAAGCGCGCGCAGCAGATCTGCGCGCCGTTCCCCCGCTATTAGGTCGGAATCCATTTCATCCGCCATTGCTATAGCTTAGCCGCCGACGGTTGGCATCTGCCGGACCTACGATTCGCCCCTTCCGACGCCCCCGGCGAAACCCCAGGCCACGGCCCTGTCCCCGTGCGCTCCGGCGACTCGGCGCCGCGCCGGCGCGCCCGTCCGGGCGTAGATTCCGAGGGGAACCATGATCAACCCGATCCCGAGAGGGGACACGGTGACCGACCTGCCGTTCGATTCGCTGTACCGCCACGGCTTCGCGCGGGTCGCGGTCGCGGTCCCCCGGCTCCGGGTGGCCGACCCGGCTTACAACGTGGAGCAGACAGTGGAACTCGCCGCGCGGGCCGCCGCCGAGGGCGCGGTGCTGACGGTGTTCCCCGAGCTGGGCCTGTCCGCCTACACCGCCAACGATCTGTTCCACCAGGACGCTCTGGACGCCGCGGTCGAAGCGGCGCTGGCCAGGGTCGTCGCGGCCAGCACCGACCTCGACACGGTGCTCGTGGTCGGCGCGCCGGTGCGGGCCCAAGGCCGGTTGTTCAACTGCGCGATCGCGATCTGCCGCGGCTTGGTGCTCGGCGTCGCGCCGAAGAGCTATCTGCCGAACTACCGGGAGTTCTACGAGAAGCGTCAGTTCGCGGCGGCGCGGGAGGTGCTGGAGGACCACGTCACCGTCGCCGGGCACCGGGCGCCGTTCGGATCGGACCTGCTGTTCCGCGCGACCAATCTGGAGGACTTCGTCTTCCACCTGGAGATCTGCGAGGACGGGTGGGTCCCGCTGCCGCCCAGCGGCTTCGCCGCGCTGGCCGGCGCCACCGTGCTGGTCAACCTGTCGGCGAGCAACATCGTGATCGGGAAAGCGGACTACCGCCGGTCGCTGTGTACCTCCCATTCGGCGCGCTATCTCGCGGCGTATCTGTACTCCGCCGCGGGCACCGGCGAGTCCACCACCGACCTCGCCTGGGACGGCCAGGCGCTCATCTGCGAGAACGGCGATCTGCTGGCCGAGGGCGAGCGGTTCGCCGATCATCCGCAGCTGGTCACCGCCGATCTGGACTTGCGCCGCCTCGCCGCCGATCGCCTGCGCACCACCGCGTTCGCCGACAACGTGCACGACCACCGGGACCGGCTGATGGCGCTGCGGCGCATCGACGTACGGTTGCCGGTGCCCGAGGAACCGGTCCCCCTGCGCCGCGAGATCGAGCGCTTCCCCTACGTCCCGGCCGACCCGGCCCTGCGCAACGAGCGCTGCGCCGAGGTGCACCACATCCAGGTCGAGGGGCTGAGTACGCGATTGCGCGCCACCGGGCTCGAGCGGGTGGTGCTCGGCGTGTCCGGTGGGTTGGACTCCACCCAGGCGCTGATCGTGGCCGCCAAGACGATGGACCGGCTCGGCCTGCCGCGAGCGAACGTGCTCGCCTACACCATGCCTGGATTCGCCACCAGCACCAGGACCAGGACCGACGCGCACCGTCTCATGGCCGCCCTCGGCGTCACGGCCCGGGAGATCGACATCCGCCCTTCGGCCACGCAGATGCTGCGCGACCTCGGCCATCCCGCGGCCGACGGGGAGCCCCGGTACGACATCACCTACGAGAACGTGCAGGCGGGCGAGCGCACCTCGCATCTGTTCCGGCTGGCCAATATGCACGGCGCGCTCGTCGTCGGCACCGGCGACCTCAGCGAACTCGCGCTCGGCTGGTGCACCTTCGGCGTCGGCGACCACATGGCGCACTACAGCGTCAACGCCTCGGTGCCCAAGACGCTGATCAAGTACCTGATCGCCTGGGCGGTGGACACCGAGCAACTCGGCCGGGAGGCGGGTGCGGTGCTGTCATCGATCCTGCGCACCGAGATCTCCCCCGAGCTGATCCCGCACGCCGACTCCTCCGCACCCGCCCAGAGTTCCGAGGCCACGGTCGGCCCGTACGAGTTGCAGGACTTCCACCTCTATTACGTCCTGCGCTTCGGCTACCGGCCCAGCCGCGTCGCCTATCTGGCGAGGCACGCGTGGTCGGATCCCGCCACCGGGCGCTGGCCCGACCTGATACCCGCCGACCAGCGCAACGCCTACGACCTCGCCACGATCAAACACTGGCTGGGCGAATTCCTGCTGCGCTTCGTGGAGACCAGCCAGTTCAAGCGCTCGACGCTGCCGAACGCGCCGAAGGTCGGCTCCGGCGGATCGCTCTCGCCGCGCGGCGACTGGCGCGCGCCCAGCGACGCGTCGGCGGCGGCTTGGCTGGACGAACTCGCCCGCGACGTGCCGGATGCCTGAGCCGCCGAACCGCTCGACTCCCGAAAAGGCGGCCGCATGCCCCTGCCTATGGTGACTGGGTGAGTGAAAAACCCGGCTGGGATGCCATCAATTCGGCGTTGCGGCCGCTGTACGGCGATATCGAGCCCTTCCACTGGGCGTCCGACCAACCATGGTCTCTCGGCGGGTCCGACCCGCTCGACGGGATCAGCGCGTACTCCCGCACCGATCCGGTGCCGCACTGGCACTACATCAGCTATGGGATGACCGAGTTGTACGAGAAGGAGTGGGACAACCCGGCGGAGTCCGGCTGGGGCTTCGAGTTCACCTTCCGCTTGGTGCGCGAGCCCGACGAGACCGAACCGCCGGTGTGGCCGGCGAACTTCGTGCAGAACCTCGCCCGTTACGTCTTCCAGTCCGGCAAGTGGTTCGAGCCCGGGCACACCATCAAGGCGAACGGGCCGATCGCGGCAGGCCGTGCCGATTGCACCAATCACGCCGTCTGCTTCGCGACCGACCCCGAACTCGGCAGCATCGACACTCCGCACGGCCGCGTCCTGTTCCTCCAGATGGTCGGGCTGACCATGCCGGAATACCGGGCGGCGCAAGGCGGACGCGCCCTCGCCGTGCTCGCCGAGCTCGAACCGCGACTTCCCCTGTACGTCACCGACATTCACCGCGAGTCTCTGGTCACCGAGCCGAAACCCCAAGCCCGCTGGCCGCGCTGGGGCGGAGGCTTGGCCGGACGGGCCTGATCAGGCCGCGCGCACCCGTTGCCCGGCGGGAGCGGTCCGTGGCGCCCCGGCGATCCCCGCTCCCCTGGTGCGCAGCGCCCTGCGACGGCGCGCCCGTGCGCTGTGCGCGCCGCGCACACCGTTGACGACGTTGCGCATCCGATGACCGGATCGCAATGCCACGGCGCTCAGCACAGACACCGCGACGACGAGTGCGATCCCCACGCGGAGCCTCCCGCCGCTCATCGGTACTCAGGACTCCCCGGACGTGATGGAAGCCAGCAGCTCGCCCAGATGCGTTTCGGCGCTGGCCTTGTCCACGCCGAGATCGCTGAGCAGACCGGCGCCGTTCTCCTGTTCGAGCAGCGCGAGCAACATGTGCTCGGTGCCGATGTAGTTGTGTCCCAGGCGAAGCGCTTCCCGGAAGGTGAGCTCGAGGACCTTCTTGGCTTCCGTGCCGAACGGGACCAGGGCGGGAACTTCCCCCTCGCTCGGCGGCAAGGACGCGGAGGCCGCGGCGGACAGCACATCGAGGGAGACGCCCTGATGCGTGAGTTCGTGCACCGCGAGCCCCTGCGGTTCGGTGAGCAGCCCCAGTACCACGTGCCCGAGGGCGATCTCCCGGTTGCCCGCCGCGCGCGCGGCCTCCTGCGCGGCCATCACCACCGCACGCGCCCGCGCCGTGAACCGCGCGAAGCCCGCGTTCGGGTCCATCCCCGAGGCCGCGGCCGGATCGGGCGCTTTGGGCACGAACCGCTTTTGCGCGGCCTGCTTGGTGACGCCCATGCTCGCCCCGATGTCGGTCCACGAGGCGCCGGAGCGGCGGGCCTGGTCCACGAAGTGGCCGATCAGGTGATCGGCCACTTCGCCGAGGTGATTCGCCACGACGACAGCGTCGGACAGCTGCTCGAGCACGTTGTCGGGACGGGCCTTCTTGATGCCATCGATCAGATCGTCGAGGCGGAATTGTGCGGTCATACGTCAACCATAAGTTGACGATCGGACAGCGTCAACCGCTAGTTGACGCCACCTTCCTCAGGGGCGGGCAGCCGAGGCCGCGAATCGGACGATCCACTCCTTTACCCGAGCTGCGGTCCGCCCGGTCAGCACGGTCCTGGCGGGCGTATCGTCCGCGTGCACCAACTGGACCACCCCATCGCGCCGGCCGAGGCTGAGACACTGCAGCACATAGCGGAACCGCAGGGGCTTCGGCTCGCGTCCGCGCATCCGCGCGACGGCGGCGTCCGCCGCGTACTTGCCGGTGGGCAGCGCCGTCGCACAGGCCATGCGCAATTCCCGGCCGCCCGGCCCCACGACGACGGCGGCGTCCCCGGCGACGTAGATATCGGGATGCGACACCGAACGCAAGGTGGGGTCGGTCAGCGCCCGTCCGTCGGGGCCGACCGCCAAGCCGGAGCGCGCGGCGAGATCGGGCACGCGAAAACCCGTGGTCCACACCGTCGTCGCGGCCTCGACCAGCGCGCCGTCCGCCGAACGCACGCCGTCGGCCGTCACTTCGATCACCTTGGCGCCGGACCGGATCTCGACTCCGAGACCTTCCAGCGTCCGCCTGATGTGCGCCCGCGCCCGCTCCGACAGCCAGGCGCCCGGCTCCTGCGACCCGAGCAACAGCACCTCGGTCCGCGGGTGTGATTCGGCCAGCTCCGCCGCCAGTTCGATCCCGGTCGCCCCGGCCCCGACGATCGCCACCGGTCCACGCGGCGCGGACAATGCCAGCACGTCTTCTCGAGTCGCCACCGAATACGCGTGCTCGGCCACACCGGGGACACTCTCGGTATCGGCGACACTGCCGAGTGCGTAGATCAAGATGTCGTAGTCGAGGGCGGGCTCGGCGTCGAGCGTCACGCGCTTCGCGGCCGTATCAATGTCCGTCGCCAGCGCGCGCACGAAGCGAATGTTCTTGCTCTCCAGCGATTCCCGCAAATCCCACGACGAGATCCGTTGCCCGGCCGCCCCCTGGTGCAGCCGCACTCGCTCGACGAACGAGTCGTGGGCGTCAACCACGGTGATCCGCGCCTCCCGCGCCGTGCGAGCGAGTCTGCGCGCCGCCGCCAGCCCGGCGTACCCCGCGCCGAGAACGACGATTCGATGCTGTCCGGTCATGATGTGGCTCCTTCCGATCGGCCATCACCCTTCAGACCGGACAGACCCCCGAAGCCTGACAGACCCGCGTCATGAAGCGCGTCACATCGGGCGGCGGCGGTCCGGCAGCGCGCCGACGACGCCATCCGACCCGTTCGACCCGGCGAGGTAGGACAGCTTGTCCGGGTTGACGATCAACCGCAGCGCGGTGACCACGCCGTCGGCCATATCGATGCCCACGACCAGCAGCGGCGCCCCGTCCGCCCGCGCGACCACGGCGGGCGCCCCGTTGACCTCTTCCACGAGCAGCCGCATCCCGGGCACTTCCCAGCGCAGCAGACCCGCCAGGTACCGCGCCACCTGGTTCGCGCCGCGGATCGGGCGCCGCGCCGCGTTGATCTTGCCGCCCCCGTCGGCCGTCGCGCTCACGTCGGCGGCGAGCAGCCGCTCCAATGCCGCGAGGTCACCGCCGCGCGCCGCCGTCAAGAACCGCTCGACCAGTTCGCGGGCGTGCTCGGCCGGGATGTCGAACCGGGACCTGCCTTCGCGCACGCGCAGGCTCGCCCGGCGGAAGATCTGCTGGGAGTTCGTCTCGGTCACATCGAGCATGTCGGCGATCTCCCGGTGCGCGTACCCGAAGGCCTCGCGCAGCACGAAGACGGCGCGCTCGATCGGGGTCAGCCGTTCCAGCGCGGTCAGCAGCGCCAGCGAGACCAGCTCGCGCTCCTCGACGGTCTCCAGCGGACCGAGCTCGCCGCGCGCGGTGGGCACCGGCTCGGGCAGCCACGGGCCGACGTAGCTCTCCCGCCTGGCCCGCGCCGAAACCAGCCAGCTACGGCACAGATTCACCAGCACGGTGGTCAACCACGCCTCCGCGGAGCGGATACCGCCGCGGTCGGCGCCGTCCCAGCGCAGGTAGGTCTCCTGCACCGCGTCCTCGGCCTCCCCGGCCGCACCGAGCATCCGATAGGCGAGCGCGAACAGCCGCGGTCGATGCTCCTCGAATTCCCGCAACCCGTCCGGCTCCATCGTGACCTTCCTCCCGCCCGCCCGACGGATACGACCGTACCGCTCCCCGCGGAGTGCGCGGAGTGCCGGTGCGCGGCACGGAGGACACCACGGCTCCGAGCGGGTTCGCTGCGGCGGGCGTCGCTAGATCTCGGCGCCCGGAGGCGGATTACCGTTCTGGCGTTGCTTAGCCCCAGGTCGGCGCAGCCGCAGACGCGCGGAGCCACGGATCGCCGGACGCGGGATGGCCGGACGGCGGATGGCGGGCAGCCGCCGGTCGGCCCTGCGCTGCGCACGCCGCTCGGCGGGCTTGTGGGTCCAAGTCTCCGGACGAGCGGCCACCCAGCGCTGGGAATGCCAGGCGAACGGGATGTGGCCCAGATACAGCGCGACCAGCACCAGCAGCAGCACGATCGGATAGGTCACCAGCGCCGCCGCGGCGAGCGCGACCAGCACCAGCAGTCCGGCCGCTGCCTGCGGCGCCACCGACACCGACTTCATGGCCAGCGTCGGGATGGTGCTGACGCACAGCGCGGCGGCGAAGACCGTCCACGCCGCGACCTCGTAGAAGCCGACCCACCAGCCGTCGCCGAACTGCACGAACAGGGCGACCGGCACCATCGCGATGAGCGCGCCCGCCGGAGCGGGCACGCCGACGAAGTACTCCCGCGCCCAATCCGGCCGGGTGTCGTCGTCCATCAGCGTGTTGAACCGGGCCAGGCGCAGCACGATGCTCACCGCGAACAGCAACGCGACGATCCATCCCACACTGTTGCTGCTGAGCAGGGTCACGTACAGCACGAGCGCGGGGGCGACGCCGAAGGAGATGGCATCCGACAGCGAATCCAGCTCGGCGCCCATCTTCGTGGTGGCGTCCAGCATCCGAGCCAGCCTGCCGTCGAGGGTGTCGAGCACGGCCGCCGCGCCGATCATCGCCAGCGCGATACCGAGTTTTCCGTCGAGGCCGAACTTCACCGCCGACAGCCCGGCGCACAGCGCCAGGATGGTGACGATGCTCGGCAGCAGCCGGACGCTGCGCCGCCTGCGCCGCTGGGTGGGTGCCGCCGCCTCCATCACGCGTCAGCGGGCGAGCCGAGCACGGCGAGCACGGTTTCGCCGCCGATGGTGCGCTGGCCGGGCTGAACGAGTAGTTCGGTGCCCGGCGGGAAATACGTATCGACCCGCGAGCCGAAGCGGATCAGTCCATAGGTGTCGGCGATGGTGAGCACGTCACCGACCTGGGCGTCGCAGACGATGCGGCGCGCGAGCAGTCCGGCGATCTGCACCACGACGATCCGGCTGCCCTCCGGCGTCTCCAGGACCATGCTGTTGCGCTCGTTCACCGAGCTCGCCTCGGGCAGGTCCGCGGAACGGAACTGGCCGGGCTGGTGCAGCACGGAGCGCACTATGCCGGAGACCGGGGTGCGCTGCACGTGGACATCGAGCACGGACAGGAAGATGCTGACCCGGGGCAGCGGCTGATCGCCGAGACCGAGCTCGGCGGGCGGAGCGGCGGTGTCGACCAAGGCGATCTCGCCGTCGGCGGGGGCGACCACGACACCGGGCCGGTTCGGCGGTACGCGGTTCGGGTGGCGGAAGAACGTCGCGCAGGCAGCCGCGGCGAACAAACCCGTGCGCCGCACCCACTTGCGCTTGCCGCCGACGACGGCGACCGCGAGGGGTGCGGCGACGAACGGAAGCCCGGCGGGATGCAACGGAGGGATCGCGTTACGGACCAGATCGACGACGTGGCCGACTCCGGTGCGTTCAGGCGTGCCGGGCGGGGTGGGACGGCGGGCCACAGGCTCCTCTTTCGTGCTCGATGCAGACGGATTGCGCCTCCTCGACGATAGGACCGGCGCAAGCGTTCACACCTTACGGGAAAGGAGCCCGTGGCACGCGGGGGTCAGGACCTGACTCGGGCACCTGTGACCAGTCGTACCAGGAACAGCAGGATGACCGCGCCGCCCAAGCAGGTGAAGAAGCTGAACCAGAGCCCGCCGCCCTCGACGTCGACTCCGAGCAACTTCAACAGGAACCCACCGAGCAGACCACCGATCACCCCGACGACGATATTGAGCAAAATGCCCTGTTGAGCGTCCGTCTTCATGACCTTACTGGCGATCCATCCGGCCAGACCGCCGATGATGATCCATCCGATAATCCCGAGACCGAGCATGGTGTCCTCGCATCCTAGTTGGGCCACGCCTTCGTACAGCAGTGGCGTGCTCCGACGAGATACCCACGGATTGTCGAAATACGCGCGGCGAATGAGCGACTTTCGGGCTAATATGAGGAAGCCTCATGTCTATCCACCGATGGGCAGTGGCTGATGAGGGACCGATTTCGATGCTTCGGGGAACACCCGGCGGCGCCGCCGCAGGTACATAGGAGACGCAGATGGCTGCTCGAATCGCCCAGACCACCGGGGCAGAGCACACGGCGATCCTCGGGCTCGGCGTATACCGCCCTGCTCGAGTGGTCACCAACGACGAGGTGGCGGGTCCGATCAACTCGAGCGACGAGTGGATCCGGACGAGATCGGGCATCAAGACCCGGCGGTTCGCCGACGAATCGGAGACGATCCAGAGCATGAGCGTCGCCGCCGCGCGCGGCGCGCTGGAATCCTCGGGCATCGCGGTCGACCAAGTCGATTGCGTGATCGTTGCTACCTCCACCCATCTGTTGCTGACGCCCGCCGCTGCCCCGCGTATCGCCACCGAACTCGGCATGAACGGCGCCGCCGCGTTCGACGTATCGGCCGGGTGCGCTGGCTTCTGCCACTCGATCGCGCTGGCCTCGGATCTCGTCCGGACCGGCACCGCCGCGCACGTCCTGGTGATCGGCGTGGAGAAACTGACGAACACGGTCAACCCCACCGACCGCTCCACCGCCTTCCTCTTCGCCGACGGCGCGGGCGCGGTGATCGTCGGTCCCTCCGACGAGCCGGGGATCGGCCCCACCGTGTGGGGCTCGGACGGCACCCAGCACCACGCCATCCGGCAGGACAAGGACTGGATGGAGTTCTTCCACGAGATCATGAGAAGGGCTTGGACGCGGTGCGGCCCTATCTGGCCATGGAGGGCACCGCGGTGTTCCGCTGGGCCGCGCACTCGCTGGAGAAGGTGTGCCGCGACGCCATCGACCGCGCCGGTCTCTCCCCCGAGGACCTGGACGCGATGATTCCGCACCAGGCCAACGGCCGGATCATCGAGATCATGGCCCGGGTGCTGAAACTGCCCGAGCACTGCGCGCTCGCCAACGACATCGAGGAGGCCGGCAACACCTCGGCGGCCTCGATCCCGCTGGCCATGGAGGCGTTGCTGCGCAAGGGCCAGTCGAAGCCGGGTGACACGGCCCTGCTCATCGCCTTCGGCGCGGGTCTGTCCTACGCGGCCCAGGTCGTCACCCTGCCCAACTGGAAGTAGCCCCGCGCTCGCCGCGGCGCTGTCCACGACATCGCGTGACAGCGCCCCGGCGGGCACCGCGTGTCAGGCGCTCGCCTCGACCGCCTGCTTGATCTTGCCCAGCGTCTCGTGCATGCCGCGCACCAGCGCCTCCTCGAACGGAGCCTCGCCGCCGAGCGCGGCATCGATCGCCTTGCGGGAAAACCAGCTGGTTCCGTTGGGCACGTCGCGCCGCTCGATCAGCCGCGTACCGGAATCGGTCGGCTCCATGGTGTAGCTCCACACGCTCCGGTTCTCGTTGATCCGGAAGGCGAACGCCCGGTTCGGCTCGACCCGCACGATGCGGCCGGTGGTCGGCCAGTACTTCTTGCCGTCGCGGTTGAGGTGCAACGTCCAGGTGCCCGCCTTGAAGGCGCCCAGCGCCACCATGCGCACGCACTGCGGACTGAACTCGGGCATCCGCTTCAGATCGGAGACCACCGCCCACACCCGCTCCGGGGGCGCGGAGATGTCGATGCTGGCTTCGAGATTTTTCGGCAACGCTGCCTCCGGGTGACGAGCGACGGACCGACGACCATCCGTCCGAGCGCTTGCGGGCGATTCGCCGCACATCTTAAACGGCAGGGCAGTTGCGTCACATTTCCGCTACGCGGGCACCGGCCGCTGTAATGAACGGCGCACAATCACAGATAGATCAAGCACAGACACTGCCTCCGACTTTCGGCGTCCCAACGTGAGGTGATCGGCCGTGAAACTGCGCTCGCTGCTGCATCGTCGACCCGCGGACCGGGTTCCGTTACTTCCGGCTGTCGAGCCCGAGGACGGGCGCGCAGCCGGCGGCGCCTCGGCAGTACCGCGCAATGTCCGTGCGGCCGCGCGGGAAGAGCGCTTGGAGCGTCTGCTGACTCCGCGTGAGCTGGATCTCGTCCGGCATCATCGGCTCTGAGCTCTCGGCGAACGCCCACGACAGAGCGCGCCGAGAGGCTCCATACTCGTCAGGTGACTTCACCCGCTGCTACGAAACCGGCCATCCTGAGCGTCGACGACGACCCGGGTGTCTCCCGGGCGGTCGTCCGCGACCTGCGCCGCCGTTACGGCGCCGATTACCGGATTCTGCGCGCGGAATCGGGTGCGCAGGCCCTTGACGCGCTTCGCGAGATGAAACTGCGCGGGCAGCCGGTGGCGGTACTGATCGCCGACTATCGGATGCCGGGCATGGACGGCATCGAATTCTTGGAGCAGGCCATGGACCTGCACCCCTACGCGCGCCGCGTGCTGCTGACCGCCTACGCCGACACCAATGCCGCGATCGACGCGATAAACGTCGTTGACCTGGACCACTATCTGCTCAAACCGTGGGATCCGCCGGAGGAGAAGCTCTACCCGGTGCTGGACGGGCTGCTCGACGCCTGGCGCAGTAGCGAGCACCGGCCGGTCACCGAGACCAAAGTGGTGGGCAACCGCTGGTCGCCGCGCTCCTCGCAGGTGCGGGAGTTTCTCGCCCGCAACCAGCTGCCCTACCGGTGGTACCTGGCCGACGAGCCCGAGGGCGCGCGGTTGCTCGAGGCGGCGGGGGCCGATCCGGAGCGCTGTCCGGTGGTGATCACCTCGGCGGGCGAGGCGCTGGTGCAACCCACCGACAGCGAGCTGGCGCAGAACGTCGGCCTGACCGTCGACCCGGCGGGCGAGTTCTACGACCTGATCGTGGTCGGCGGCGGCCCCGCCGGTCTCGGCGCTGCGGTCTACGGCGCGTCCGAGGGTCTGCGCACCGTGCTCGTGGAACGGACCGCCACCGGCGGGCAGGCCGGGCAGAGCTCGCGCATCGAGAACTACCTCGGCTTCCCCGACGGCCTGTCCGGCGCGCAGCTGGCCGACCGGGCGCGGCGGCAGGCCGCGAAATTCGGCGCCGAGGTGATCACCACCCGCGAGGTGGTGGGGCTCGAGGTCAACGGGTCCGCGCGCACCGTACGCTTCGCCGACGGCGGCAGCCTGTGCGCGCACACCGTGATCATCGCGACCGGTGTCGACTACCGCCGCCACCCGGCGCCCGGCGTGGACGACTTCACCGGGCGCGGCGTCTACTACGGCTCGGCCATGACCGAAGCGTCCGAGTGCGCCGATCACGACGTTTACATCGTGGGCGGCGCGAACTCCGCGGGCCAGGCCGCGGTGTTCCTGTCGCGCAACGCGCGCACCGTGCATCTGGTGGTCCGGGCCGACTCGCTCGAGCAGTCCATGTCCCACTACCTGATCCAGCAGATCGCGCAGATCGCCAACATCGAGGTGCACACCAACACCGAGGTGATCGCCGCCGACGGTGACGATCACTTGCAGCAGATCGTGCTGCGCGACAACCGGACCGGCGCCGAGGAGAAGGCCGAGGCGGAGCGGTTGTTCCTGTTCATCGGCGCCGCTCCGCAGACCGATTGGCTCGACGGCGTGGTCAAGCGCGACAGCGCCGGTTACGTGCTCGCGGGGCCGGATCTGATGGTGGACGGCGCCCGCCCCGCTGGCTGGGAACTATCCCGGCCGCCGCATCATCTCGAGACGAGCGTGCCCGGCGTGTTCGTGGCCGGCGACGTGCACGCCGAATCGGCCAAGCGCGTCGCCTCCGCCGTCGGCGAAGGCGCGATGGCCGTCATGCTCGTGCACCGCTACCTCGCGTGATCAGGAGGCACCGATGACGTCGAACCAGACCGCCGACCGCACCAGCAGACTGGTGTGCGACCCCGCCGAGCTGCGCACTCTGTTCCTGTTCGAGAAGCTGACCGACGAGCAGCTGGAATGGCTGTGCGCCGACGGCCGGATCGAGACCATCGAACCGGGGCTGGTCTTCCGCGAGGGCGACCCGGCCACCTGCTTCTATGTGCTGATGGACGGCGAGGTGGTGCTCACCAAGCAGTCCGGCGGCACGGAGATCGAACTGGTCCGCACCGAGCATCGCGGCGCCTACGCGGGCGCCTGGATGTCCTACATCGGCGACAAGGTCGACCAGACCTACAACGGGTCGATGCGGGTGACCCGCCCGTCGCGGTTCTTCGTGCTCGACGCGGAAGTTTTCGCCCGGATGATGCGCGAGTGGTTCCCGATGGCCGTGCACCTGCTCGAGGGCGTGTTCTTCGGCAACCGCAACACCAACGCCCGCATCGGTGAGCGCGAACGGCTGCTGGCGCTCGGATCGCTGTCGGCGGGCCTCACCCACGAGCTGAACAACCCGGCCGCCGCCGCGGTGCGCGCCACCTCGGGTCTGCGCGAGCGGGTCGCGGGAATGCGGCACAAGCTCGCGATGATGGCGGAGGGCAAGTTCGACCCGTCGTCGCTCGGCGCCCTGGTGCGCCTGCAAGAGGAGGCGGCCGCCCAGGTCGCGAAGGCTCCGGAGCTCACGCCGATGGAAGCCGCCGACCGGGAGGACGTGCTCGGCGAGTGGCTCGAGGACCATGGGATCGCCGACGGCTGGAACCTCGCGCCGAACTTCGTGCAGGCCGGTTTCGACACCGCATGGCTGGAACGGGTCGCCGCCACCTTGGAGGGTTCTCCCGAGCAGGTGTTCCAAGGCGCCATCCGCTGGCTGAACTACACCATCGAGACCGAGCTGCTGATGAACGAGATCGCCGACTCGACCACGCGCATCTCCTCGCTGGTCGATGCCGCGAAGCAGTATTCGCAGATGGACCGGGCGCCCTTCCAGGTGGTCGATGTCCACGAACTGCTGGACAGCACCCTGGTGATGCTCAGCCGGAAGATCGGTGACGAGGTCCGCGTGATCAAGGAGTACGACCGGGCCCTGCCGCAGGTGCCCTGCTACGCGGCCGAACTCAACCAGGTGTGGACCAATCTGATCGACAATGCGGTGTACGCGATGAACGGCAGCGGCACGCTGACCATCCGCACCAGGCACGAGAACGACTGCGCGGTCGTGGAGATCGGCGACACCGGGCCCGGTATCCCGCCGGAAGCCCGCAACCGGATCTTCGAGCCGTTCTTCACCACCAAGCCGATGGGCGAGGGCACCGGGCTCGGCCTGGACATCTCGTTCCGCATCGTGGTCAACAAGCACAACGGCGACATCCGGGTGGACTCCACGCCGGGCGACACCAGGTTCACCGTCTGGCTGCCGCTGCGCCGTCCCGAACGGGAGCCGATCGACGCCGTCGCCGCGACGAGCACGGAAGGACAGTCATGACCGAGCAGCTCGCGGGTATCGATCCCGCGGTACCACCCAGCGGTCCGGGTTGCCTGGAGTGCGAGCAGAACTCCGGCTGGTGGGTGCATCTGCGCCGCTGCGCCCAGTGCGGGCATGTCGGCTGCTGTGACACCTCGCCCGCGCAACACGCGACCCAGCACGCGAACAGCACCGGTCACCCGTTCATCCAGAGCTTCGAGCCGGGCGAGGACTGGTACTACAACTTCGAGACCGGACAGATGTACGCCGACGGGCCGGAGTTGGCTCCACCGCGCAGTCGTCCGGCCGAGCAGAGCGTGCCGGGACCGCGCGGGCGGGTTCCCGCGGATTGGCGGGCACACATCCACTGACCCACCCGAAACCGGTACGCTGCTGCGGACGCCGGGCCTTCCGGCGCCACGATCCACCCCGGAAAGCACGGTATGAAACGAATTCCCGCCATCGTCCTGGCCGTCGGGACGGTGGGTTTCCTGCTGGCGGGCTGCGGCGGAGCGGACGAGTCCACCGACGCGAACGGGCTGCGCCAGGGTTCCCCGAGCGCGACCACCTCCGCCCAGGCCACGCGCACGACGACCGCTCCCGGCACCGCGACGCCGGACGATCCGGCGGAAACGGATACCCCGGCCACGACGAAGCAGAGCGATCCCGCGCTCGGCCCCGCGTCCAGCACCACCTGCGGTGAGTTCCGGAAGCTGGCGACCGACGAGGAGAAGGCGCTGATCGAGCAGATCCTCGCGGAGAACCCGGGCGGTCCGTTCGAGGGCAGCCCCAACGTCGCGCTCGGCACCGCCAAACTGGTGTGCCTGTCGCCGAGCGTCGCCGGAACCTCGGTCGCGATCGCCGCCGGAATCGTGCCGAAGTAGCTGGAAGATCGTCGTCCGGGGCAACCACCGAGACAACGGACCGTGACCGAGGGCGGGGGTGCGCGGCAGAATGGCACAGTGGCAGAACTGGCACTCACCGCCCGCCTGAATCCCTCGGCCGCCGACGCCCGCCGGGGGGTGGTCCGACTGCATCCGGAGGCGCTGACCGCGCTGGGATTGCGGGAATGGGACGGAATCATGCTGGTCGGCTCACGGCGCACGGCCGCAGTGGTCGGCGTCGCGGCCAAGGGGACGCCCGCCGGCATCGCCCTGCTCGACGACGTGACGCTGTCCAACGCCGGGTTGCGCGAGGACTCGACAGTGGTGGTGTCCCCCGCGATCGTCTACGGCGCGAGACAGATCTCGGTGAGCGGCTCGGTGCACGCCACCCGCACGATTCCGGCCACGACACTGCGGCAGGCGCTGCTCGGGAAAGTCGTCACCGTCGGCGACGCGGTGTCCTTGCTGCCGCGCGACCTCGGCCCCGACATCAGCTCCACCGCCACCGCCCAGGCGCTGTCGCGCACCTTCGGCATCGCCTGGACCACGGAGTTGCTCACCGTCACCGCCACCGATCCACGTGGGCCGGTGAGCGTGCAGCCGAATACCGCGGTCGTCTGGGGCGCGGGAGCGGTCGCCGCGCGCGTTGCCGCCGATCTGGCTTCGGCCGGAACGCCGATCCCGGTGGGCGAGGCCTCGCGCGGCGCCATCGAAGCCGCCGCCTTCGGCACCGCGGCGGGCAACAACGGCGTCGCGGCCGGGCGCACCGCCGGGGCGAGGGACATCGCGCCGAGCATCTCCGTCGAAGACCTGCCGGGCGTGCGCGGTCAAGCCGCGAAGCTCGGCGAATGGCTCAGCCTGGCCCTGGACGAGCCGGAACTGTTGCGCACGCTGGGCGCTCGCCCTCATCTCGGCGTGCTGATCACCGGCCCGGCCGGCGTCGGCAAAGCCACGCTGGCGCGCGCGGTCGCCGCGCCCCGGCGCGTCGTGGAATTGGACGGACCCACCATCGGCGCGGCCGAGAGCGGCGCGCGGCTGCGCGAGGTCGCCGAAGCGGTGGCCGACATCGGCTGCGGCCAGGGCGGGGTCCTGCTCATCACCGACATCAACGCGCTGCTGCCCGCGGACGCGGAGCCGGTCGCCACCCTCATCCTCGATCAGTTGCGCGCCGCGATCGCCGAACCCTGCGTCGCGTTCCTCGCCACCACGGCGCATCCCGCCGGAGTCGACCAGCGCCTGCGGGCGCCGGACCTGTGCGATCGCGAACTCGCGCTGCCGCTGCCCACCGCCGCCGTGCGCAAGGCGCTGCTGGAGCATCTGCTGCGCCGGGTGCCGACCGCGGAGCTGAAACTCGACGAGATCGCCGCGCGGACGCCGGGCTTCGTGGTGTCGGATCTGGCGGCGCTGTGCCGGGAGGCGGCGCTGCGCGCGGCGTCGCGGGCCAGGGAGCAGGGCGAGCCACAGCTCACCCAGCCCGATCTGCTCGGCGCGCTCGAGGTGATCCGGCCGCTGTCACGCTCGGGCTCGGAGGAACTCGCCATCGGCAGCCTGGGCCTGGACGACGTCGGCGACATGGTGGAGACCAAACAGGCGCTGACCGAGGCGGTGCTGTGGCCGCTGCGGCATCCGGATTCCTTCGCTCGCCTCGGCATCGACCCACCGCGCGGGGTGTTGCTCTACGGCCCGCCCGGCTGCGGCAAGACCTTCCTGGTGCGCGCGCTGGCAGGCACCGGTCAGCTCAGCGTGCACGCGGTGAAGGGCGCCGAGTTGCTGGACCGCTGGGTCGGCTCGTCGGAGCGGGCGGTGCGGGAACTGTTCCAGCGTGCCCGCGATTCCGCGCCGTCGCTGATCTTCCTGGACGAGGTGGACGCGCTGGCGCCGCGCCGAGGCCAGAGCGCCGACGCGGGCGTCGGCGACCGGGTGGTCGCGGCACTGCTCACCGAGCTCGACGGCGTGGAACCGCTGCGCGACGTGGTGGTGCTCGGCGCCACCAACCGGCCGGATCTGATCGACCCGGCGCTGTTGCGGCCGGGCAGGCTGGAACGGCTGGTCTTCGTGCCGCCGCCGGACGCCGCCGCCCGGCGGGAGATCCTGCGCACCGCGGGCCGCGCGGTGCCGCTGGCCGACGACGTCGACCTGGACGCGCTCGCGCGGGAACTGGAGGGCTACTCCGCCGCCGACTGCGCCGCCCTGCTGCGCGAGGCCGCGCTCGCGGCGATGCGCCGGGACGTGCAGGCCGCCGACGTCACCGCGGCCGATGTGCTGGCCGCCCAGGCGGTGGTGCGGCCATCGCTCGAGCCGTCGCAGGTGGACGCGCTGCGCCGCTACGCGCTCGATCGCGGGTAGCCGGCGCGCGAATCGCCCCGTTACGGGCGAATCGTCGGCAATCACCGGAACGCGTGCGCGCCACGGGTAAGTTCGACAACCGTGCGCAGGGTCGGCGACATGCTCGACGCGGCCACGGCCTTCACGGGAGCCGCGGTCGCGGGCGTCACGCTGTTCCTGCCGGTCACCGTCGGCGCGCAAGGTCAAGCTTCGTCGTACCGGATCGCGGGCCTGCTCAACAGCGTGCCGCGCAGCGCGGCGCTGGGAATGATCGTCGCCGTGGCGGTCGCCGTGCTGGTCACCACGACCAAGCGTCCGCTGACCGGGTGGGCGGCGGCGACGGCCGCGGCGCTGACGCAGCTGATCAATCACTTCGCGGGCCGCCGTGTGTCCACGGCCGAGATGCTGACCACGCAGAACTACATCGACTCGGTCTGTGCCGCGGTGTTACTCGGCGCGCTGGGCGCGGTCGTGCTGCGCAGGCCGCTGCCCGGCGCGGCGTTCGCGATCGGCGGCGTCGGCTTCTTCGGCTTCGGCGATCTCGCGGAGTTGCTGAACATCACCGCTGACCCGTACGCGGTGCTGGAGACCCCGACGCGCTGGATGATCGGCGCGGCCCTGGCCATGCTGGTGATCAGCACCGTGCACAACTGGAAACGCACCGAGGAGCCGAAGACGCCGCGGATGGCGATCGCGCTGCCGGTGACGCCGATCCTCGCCGCCATGGTGCTCGCGCTGGTGGTCCTGGCCGGCACCGAATGGCTGGGCAGGCAGTACAGCAAACTTCCCGCCGAGAGTCACGCGGTCGAGATCGGGATCGTCGTCGCCGCGACGATCGTCAGCGCGACGGCCGCCGCCATGCTGCTACCCGGGCGCGACGGCACCGGCGTCTACCTGGCCGTGAGCCTCACCGCGGCGGTCGACGCGGTGGGTTACGCGGTCCGGCCCGGTTGGACCTCCGCGGTGCTGATCGCGTTGACCGCCGCCGGGCTCGTCATCGGCGCCAGGATGCCGTCGACCGCGGTCGCCATCCTGCTGCTGGCGGGGATCGCGCTCTTCGCCCTCGTCACCTCGACCTCCGCTGGCACCGTCGCCTTCGCCGTGATCAGCGGCGTCATCGCGTTGACCGCGGGTTACTGCTGCGGCACGACGCGACCGCACTACGCGCCCAGCGGCGTTCTCGCGATCACCGCGCTCTACCTGCCCTCGGCGGTGTCGGTGATGCCGGACAAGTTCAAGGACTGGCGCGAGGACGTGGCACTCCACGACGCGACGCCGGGGCGTACCGCGCTCGCGATCGTCGCCGGCAGCGCGATCGGGCTGATCATGCTGCGCAAACTTCGCCCGCGAACCAAGCCGCAGCCGAACGGGCAACTCCGAAGCGAATCGTTAGCGGACATATAGCCCTCAATCCGGAGGATGGCGGACGCCATACTCGCCGTGTCCGCCAGCAATGCGGGCTTTCCGTAGGATTGTCTCGGACACGCCGCCGCCTCTACCCGACGGAGTGAGTTTGCTCGCAATCCTGCTCGTCCATGCCGCAGCCGCCTTGTCGGCTTCGCTATGGGTACGGGCACTGGGGCGCAACGCTTTCTACCTGCTCGCTTCGGTCCCTTTCGGCTGTCTCGTCTGGGTGATCGCGAATTGGTCTGCTCCGCAGCGTTCTCGGCTGAGCTGGGCGCCGAGCATCGGGCTGAACCTCGACCTGCGCTTCGATACCCTCGCCGCCGTCCTGTGCGCGCTCGTGCTGGGCATCGGCGCGCTGGTCCTGGTCTATTGCGCGAGGTACTTCGAGGACGACGAGCCGCGGCTCGGGGTGTTCGCCGCCGAGCTGGTCGCGTTCGCAGGCGCCATGTTCGGTCTGGTCACCAGCGACAACATGCTGCTGCTGTACGTGTTCTGGGAAGCGACGACGGTGCTGTCGTTCCTGCTGATCGGGCACGATCCCGAACGGGCGGCAGGCCGGAGGGCCGCGATCCAGGCGCTGCTGGTGACCGGCGCTGGCGGGTTGGCGATGCTGGCGGGCATCATCGTGCTCGGCACTGTGAACGGCAGTTATCTGCTGTCGGACCTGCTGGCCGCCGAGCCACCGAGCGGGGTCGCCGCCGATGTCGCGGTGGCGCTGCTGCTGGTGGGCGCGCTCACGAAATCCGCTGTTGTGCCCCTGCATTTCTGGCTGCCCGGCGCGATGGCCGCGCCGACGCCGGTGAGCGCGTACCTGCACGCCGCAGCGATGGTGAAGGCCGGTGTGTACCTGGTCGCCCGGCTCGCGCCGGCGTTCGCGCAGAGCCCGGTGTGGCATCCGCTGGTGCTCACCCTGGGCCTCGCGTCGATGCTGCTGGCCGGGCTGCGCGCACTGCGAGTGGTGGATCTGAAACTGGTGCTGGCCTTCGGCACGGTCAGCCAGCTGGGGTTCCTGATCGTGCTGGTCGGTATCGGCACGCCCGGCGCGGCGCTGGCCGGAGTGACCTTGATCGTCGCGCACGCGCTGTTCAAGGCGTGCCTGTTCCTGGTGGTCGGGATCATCGATCACGGTGCGGGAACGCGCGATCTGCGGCGACTGTCGGGTCTGGGCCGCCGGGCGCCGGTGCTGTGCGGCGCCGCGGTCCTGGCCGCGCTGAGCATGGCGGGCCTCCCGCCGCTGCTCGGGTGGGTGGGCAAAGAGAGCGCGCTGAGCGCCGTTCTGGCCGCGGAGGCGCTCACGGTCCCGGCACGCGCCGCGGTATTCGCCGGGATCGTGCTCGGCTCGGTGCTGACCGTCGGCTACAGCATCCGGTTCATCTGGGGAGCCTTCGGTGACAAACGCGAGGAGCCCGCGCTCGCCCCCGGCGCCATAGCCGTCGCCCAGCACCCCAGCGAAGTGCCCGTCGCCGCGGATCAACCGGAAGCCCGGGGTCGGCTCGGCTGGCACCCGCCGGGCGCGGTGTTCTCAGCGGCGCCGGTGTTGCTCGCGGTCGCGGGCCTGGTCGTGGGTCTCGCGCCGACCTGGGTGGACGCACGGGTGCGCCCCTACGCCGGAACGCTGGCCGGTCCGTCCGCCCCGCATCTGGCGCTGTGGCACGGATTCGATCCGGCGCTGGCGTCGACGCTGCTGATCGTGGCCGGCGGCGTCCTGCTGTTCCGGCTGCGCGACCGCTTCCCGGAAACGGCGCACCCGCGCCTCGGCAACGCCGACCGGGCCTACGACGCCACGCTGCGGGCGATGGACACCTTGTCGCTGCGGATGACCGGCGCCGTGCAGCGCGGGTCGCTGCCGCTGAGCCAGGCGATGATCCTGGGGACGCTGATCCTCCTGCCGACCGTCCTGCTCGCCCTCGGCACCCGCACCGGGATCACGTTGCGCCTGTGGGACTCGCCGCTGCAAGCGGCCATCGGCGCGGTCATGGCGGTGACCGCGCTCGCCGCGACGGTGCTGCGCAACCGGTTGGCGAGCGTACTGGTCGTCGGGGTGACCGGTTACGGCTGCGGCGTGATCTTCGCGCTGCACGGCGCGCCCGACCTCGCGCTGACCCAATTCCTGGTGGAGACGCTGACCCTGGTGATCTTCGTGCTCGTGCTGCGCGCTTTCCCCGCGCGGATCGAGGCGCGCCGCAGGGCCGCGTTCAAAGTACGCCGGGCCATGCTGGCCGTGGGAACGGGAACAGCCGTCGCGGTCCTGACCGGCTTCGCCGTCGCGGCCCGTACCGCCGAGCCCGTCTGGCCCGCGATCCCCGACGCCGCCTACGCGTTCGGCGGCGGCAAGAACGCCGTCAACGTCCTGCTCGTCGACCTGCGCGCCTGGGACACCCTCGGCGAGATCTCGGTGCTCGTCGTCGCGGCCACCGGCGTGGCATCCCTGGTATTCCGCAGCAGGCGTTTCGGCAGCGCGCCACGCGCGGCGGATTCTCCCGACTACGACCCGGAACAGGTGAGCTGGCTGCCCGCGGGCCGATTGATCGACCGGGCCGAACGGTCGATGGTCCTGCAGATCACCACGCGGCTGGTGTTCCCGACCATCATGGTGCTGTCGGTCTACTTCTTCTTCACCGGCCACAACGCCCCCGGCGGCGGATTCGCCGGTGGGCTCACCGCCGGACTCGCGCTGACCCTGCGGTATCTCGCGGGCGGCCGCTACGAATTGGGTGAGGCGCTGCCCGTCGACGCGGGCCACGTGCTCGGCGCGGGTCTCACCTTGGCCGCGGGCACCGCCGTCTCGTCGCTGTTGCTCGGTGCGCCGCCGCTGTCCTCGGCGATCATCGAGATCTCGCTGCCGGTGGTCGGCCACGTCAAGGTGGTCACCGCCCTGCTGTTCGATCTCGGCGTGTATCTCATCGTGGTCGGCCTCGTGCTGGACGTGCTGCGCAGTCTGGGCGCGCGGCTGGACAGCGAACTGGCCGGCGCGCCGACCTCCTCGCGGCGAGGTGGTCCGGACGCATGACCGTCGATCTGACGTTACTGGTGGTGATCGGAATCCTGGTCGCGTGCGGGGTGTACCTCATTCTTGAGCGCGCCGTGTCGAAGATGCTGCTCGGGCTGATCCTGTTCGGCAACGCCGTGAACCTGTTGATCCTCACCGCGGGCGGCGGTGACGGCAAGCCGCCCATCCACGGGACGGCGGACACCGGCGAGATGGCCGACCCGCTCGCCCAGGCGATGGTGCTCACCGCGATCGTGATCACGATGGGCATCGCGGCGTTCGTACTCGCCCTGGCCTATCGCGCCTACATGCTCACCACCAGCGACGACGTCGCCAACGACCAAGAGGACGCGGATGTCGCCCGGCGGCGCGCCGGAGAGGATCCGGAGACGTGAGCCCCTCCCCCGCGCTGCTGCCGGTTCTCGCGCCGCTACCGGTGCTCGTCCCGCTGCTCGGCGCCGCGGCCACACTCGTGTTCGGCCGCAGGCCCCGGATCCAGAGCGTGGTGATCCTGGGTGCGCTCGCCGGTGTCGTCGTGATCTGCGGACTGCTGCTGTACCTGGCCGATCGGGACGGCATTACAGCCTTGCAGGTCGGCGGCTGGGCGGCCCCGATCGGCATCACGCTGGTGGTGGACCGGCTCTCGGCGGCAATGCTGCTGGTCTCGTCCATCGTTCTGCTGTCGGTCGCGCTCTACGGCGCGGGCCAGAACATCCGCGACGGTGACGAGCGGCAGCCCACGTCGATCTACCGGCCGACGTATCTGGTGCTGACCGCTGGCGTTTCGGCCGCCTTCCTGGCCGGTGACCTGTTCAACCTCTTCGTGGGCTTCGAAATACTGCTCGCGGCGTCGTTCGTCCTGCTCACCGTGGGCGCTACCGCCGAGCGCATCCGCGCGGGCGTTGCCTACGTGATGGTTTCGATGGTCTCGTCGCTGATCTTCCTCACCGGCATCGGGTTGACCTACGCGGCCACCGGAACGCTGAACCTCGCGCAGCTCGCCGTCCGGTTCGGCGCGGTGCCGCCGGGCACGCGCACGGCTATCTTCGCGGTGCTGCTGGTGGCGTTCGGCATCAAAGCGGCCGTCTTCCCGCTGTCGAACTGGCTGCCCGACTCCTATCCGACCGCCCCGGCTCCGGTCACGGCCGTTTTCGCCGGTCTGCTCACCAAAGTCGGTGTATACGCGATCATCCGGACGCACTCGTTGCTGTCCCCCGACGGCGGTTTCGACTCGGTACTGCTGGTGTGCGGCCTACTGACCATGCTCGTGGGTATCTTCGGCGCCATCGCGCAGAGCGACATCCGCCGTCTGCTGTCGTTCACGCTGATCAGCCACATCGGATACATGGTGTTCGGCGTCGGCCTGGCCAACGCGGCCGGGCTGTCGGGCGCGGTGTTCTACGTGGCGCACCACATTCTGGTGCAGACCGCTCTGTTCCTGGTCGCCGGCCTGATCGAGCGGCAAGCCGGTTCGACCTCGCTGCGCAGATTGGGCGGGCTCGCCGCGGCCAGCCCGCTGCTGGCCGTGCTGTTCCTGATTCCCGCGCTGAACCTGGGCGGCATCCCGCCGTTCTCCGGATTCATCGGCAAGGTCGCGCTCTTGCAGGCGGGCGCCGAGCGCGGCAGCGTCCTGGCCTGGGTACTGGTCGGCGGCGCCGTGCTCACCAGCCTGCTCACCCTCTACACCGTCGCGCGAGTGTGGAGCAAAGCGTTCTGGCGGCCGCGCGAGGACGCGCCCGAGGGCCATCTCACCGCCGCGCGACCGCCGACGCTCATCGAGGAAACGACCGACGTGCACTACGACGAGCGCACCGATCCCGGCCGGATGCCGCCGCTGATGGTGTTGTCGACCGCCGCGCTCGTGCTGGTCGGCCTTGGCTTGACGGTGCTGGCCGGTCCGATCCTCGCGATCGCCGACCGCGCGGCGGTCGACTTGCGCGATCCCGGCGTGTACATCGGCGCGGTGCTGGGCGATTCTCCCGGCGAGCGGGGAGAGCCGCGATGAGCGCCGAGCAGACCGGGCACGGCAGGATGCGCGACACGGTCGTCCGCGCCGGCATTCTGGTGTGGCTCACTTCGGTCTGGCTCGCCCTGTGGGGTGATCTCAGCATCGCCAACCTGCTGGGCGGGCTGGCGGTCGCCGCCTTGATCATGGTGGCGCTGCCGCTGCCGCGAGTGCCGGTGTCCGGTCGGCTGAACCCGCTTCCGCTGCTCGAATTGGTCGTGATGAGCGCGTATTACGCGGTGGAATCGAGTCTCCAGGTCGCCTGGCTCGCGATCCGTCCCGCTCCCACGCCGGTGTCCGGTGTGCTGCGGGTGCCCTCCGCGACCAGGTCGGATCTGGTGCTGGTGCTGTGGACCGATCTGCTCAACCTGATCCCCGGCACCATGGTGCTGGAGATCGACCGCAGGCGCTGCGTCGTCTACGTCCACGTCCTCGACGTCGGCAGCGACGCTGCCGTGGACAAGTTCTACCGGACCACCCGGCGGCTGGAACGCCTGCTGATCGAGGCGTTCGAACGCCCGACCGGATGGCCGTACTCCCGATCGGCCGAGCCTCCGGAGGTGACATCGTGACCGTGGTGGCCGTCCTCGCCGCCGTCATCCTGACCGTGGCCGCGCTGCTCACCACCTACCGTGTGGTCATGGGGCCGAGCACGCTGGACCGAGTCGTCGGCGTCGACTCGCTGATGGCCATCGCCGCATCCGGCCTGGCCGTGTGGGCGGCCTACAGCGCCGACACCACCGTGGTGCCCGCGATCGTGGCGCTGGCCCTGGTCGGTTTCCTCGGCTCGGCCGCGGTGTCCCGATTCCGGGTGCGGGACGACAAATGAACCTCTGGCACGTGCTCGCGGGCATCCTGATCCTGTTCGGCTCGACGCTGGCACTGACCGCCGCGATCGGCATCGTGCGCTTCCCCGACACGCTGACCCGCATGCACGCGGCCACCAAACCGCAGGTGATCGGACTGGTCATGGTGCTGGCGGGCGCGGCGATCCAGCTGCGCGGGCACGGCAACGTCTGGGCCCTGGCGCTGGTCGGCTTGTTCACCCTGCTCACCGCACCGGTGATCGCCCATCTCATCGGCCGCACCGCCTACCGCGAGCAGCGCCACCGTGACGGGCTGCTGCGCGTCAACGAGCTACGCGACGACGACATCGACCAGCTGTGAGGCCGGGGAACCGAGCTCAGCCCGCGACGGGCTCGGCTTCCCGCTCCGTTCGCGTCGGCTGCCGCACGGTCGCGAACCACGTCGCGTGGAAGGCCGCGGCCGACCCGGCCAGCAGCCCGAGGACGACAGTGCCCGCGAGCACCGGGTACTCGGCCATGGGCACGGCGAGGTACCGGTAGGACAGCAGCAGCGTGGCCAGCACGACGGCGCCGGAGGCGACCAGCCGCACCCGGAACCAGCCCCAGCCGCGCTCCGGCTCGCGCAGCGCCGATTCGACGGTGAGGCACAGCACCGCACCCGCGACCAGGTCGACGCCGTAGTGGTAGCCGAACCCGAGGGTGGCGGCCAGGGTCGCCAGCAGCCAGAACGTGCCGCCCCAGCGCAGCCAGGCCGGGGCGGGTTCGCCGTCGGCGTCGCGGCGGGTGTGCAGGAACACCGACAACGCCCACGCCGTGTGCATGGAGGGCATGCAGTTGCGGGGAATCGCCGCGTCGAACGGCAACGGCATCGGCGTCCGGTCGATCGGCGGCACCACGCCGGGCCAGTAGTTGCCCAGTTGCAGGCCGCCGCCGTCGGGTCCGTACGCGAACATCGGGCCGACGACCGGGAACAGCACGTACACCAGCGGCCCGAGCAGACCCAGCACCAGGAACGTCCGCACCAGATAGTGCGACGGCCAGCGGCCCGACGACACGACGCGGCGCAACTGCCACACAGCGACGACGATCGCGGCCACCGGCAGCTCGATGTAGACCCAATGCAGCACCGCGTAGACCACCGGGCCGAGCGCGTCGATCGCCCGGCCGAGCACCCACGACGGGTCGCCCAGCGCGTGATCGGCCAGCATCACGTACTCGTCGAGCACGGTGGGCCTTCCGATGACGGTGATGTGCAACCACACGTCCCCGACCTTGGTGGCCAGGATGAGCAGCGCGCCGAGCGCGACCGCGTGCAGGGCGGTGCGCCGTTCGGCGCCGGACCAGCGCAGCAAGGCCACCAGCGCCAGGCCGGTCAGCACGATCACCGGGCCGTTGCCTATCGCGAACGGCTCGCCCGCGAGCAGGCGGGCGCCCGCGCACACCACATCGACGGCCACCGCGGCGCTCACCGCGACCACTCGCCGCCGGGCGGAAACGCCCACCAGCGCGAGAACCAACCCGGCCCATGGCACCGACATGATTTGGGTGCGCCGAAGTAGTCGCGCCCCAGACTCTCCAGTGGACCTTCGAAACCCTGCTGAATCGCGATGACCTGCAAAGCGATCAACAGGACCGGCACCACGGCCAGCGCCGCTGTCACCCGGGCCCGGGTCGGCGGCACCCGACGACTCGATACCGCGCTTCCGACTCTGGAACCCGGGTCTTCGACTAGCATCCGACCATAGTAAACGGGGGATGAACGTCGTCCCCCTGGCCAGCTGAACGGCAGCCGACCGATCAGCGGCCGGGCGCTACTGTTTCAGCTCCTCGACCAGCGTGTCCACCACCGCCACCAAATCGCCTTGCGACGCCGCGGCTACCCGGCGCTGCCGCTGGTAAGACGCTCCCCGCTTGGGGATTTCCGCGACCAGCGCGAGCTCGTCCGCGCAGCCGAGCCGCGCCGCCGTCGGCTCCAGCCGGTTCAGCAGATCGTTCAGATCGTCGGTGACCAAGCGCTCGTTGCTGTCGGAGTCGGTGATGATGATGGCGTCCAGCCCGTAACGGGCGGCCCGCCACTTGTTCTCCTGCACATGCCACGGGGGCAGGGTGGGCAGGTCCTCGCCGTTCTCCACGCGGCGATCCAGGTCCACGATCAGGCAGTGGATCAGCGCGGCCATCGCGGCGAGCTCGGCGCGCGTGGAGATCCCGTCGCACACCCGCACCTCGATGGTCCCCCACTTCGGCGCGGGGCGGATGTCCCAGTGCATGCCGCCGAGCTGGGTGAAGACACCGGTCTTGAGCTGGTCGTGCACGAAATGCTCGAACTGGGTCCAGTTCTCGAACTGGAACGGCAGGCCCGCGGTCGGCAGCTGCTGGAACATCAGCGTCCGGTTGCTGGCGTAACCGGTGTCGGAACCGGACCACATCGGCGAGGACGCCGACAGCGCGAGCAGATGCGGGTACGACAGCAGCAGCGAGTTGAGGATCGGGAACACCTTGTCGCGGTGGGAGACTCCGACGTGCACGTGCACGCCCCAGATCATCATCTGGCGGCCCCACCACTGCGTGCGGTCGATCAGCTCGTCGTAGTGCTCCGACCGGGTCAGCTGCTGAGCCGACCACTGCGCGAACGGATGGGTGCCCGCGCAGAACAGGTCCACGCCGAGCGGATCGGCCGCGCGCCGCACCGTGTTCATGGTGCCGGTCAGGTCCTCCACCGCCGCGCCGACGGTCTCGTGCACGCCCGTGACGAGTTCCACGGTGTTGCGCAACAGCTCCTTGGTCACCTGCGGCGTGCCGTCGTGGGCACGCAGGTCACCGAGCGAATCGAAGACCGCGGCGGCGGTATTCGACAGGTCGCGGGTCACCTTGTCCACCAAGGCGACCTCCCATTCGACCCCGATGGTGGGCCGGGGCGAACCTTCGAAGGGAACGTGCTCGATTCCTGCCCCGGCCATATGCCACCCGCGCTACTGGATCACGCCACAGGCGACGCGGCCGCCCGCGTCGCCCGTCGCTAGGGTCGTGTCGTCGGGGCCCGCGACGCCATCGGCACGGACGTAACGGTTGGGAATGTTGCCGAAGTTGTCGGCGTCGGCGTGGATGATCAGGGCCTTGCCCTTCACCTCGTCCAGAGTCACCGAGTCGGTGGTGGTGACCAGCTTGGCGGCGCCGTCGGAGCGCACCTCCAGCGAGGTCAGGTCACCGCTGGCCGGGTGCGCGTTGGCGCTGCCGACCTGCAGGTGGCCGCCCGCGGACAGGAAGTCGCCCGCGGGGCCGCCGGTCGGCGCGACCGAGTTGGCCTCGCACTTGCCGACCTGGTGCACGTGCATGCCGTGGAAGCCGGGACGCAGTCCGTGTGCCTCGACCGTGACCTGGAGGTGATTGCCGTCCTCGGTGAAGTTCGCGGTGCCGACCGAGGCGCCGGAGGGGTCCTTCAGCTGCACCGTCACGCCCGCAGCGGTGTGCGGCGTGCCGTGGTCGGTGCTCGACTGTCCGGCCGGAGCGGGCGATCCGGTCCACATCGGCGGGTTCGTTCCCTGGACGTCACTCGACTCCTGGCTGTTCGAGCAGGCGGCGAGGCCGAAGACCGCGACCGCGAGCACCGGGGTCACAGTCCGCCAGGACGGGCGTCGAGTTGGGGACGGGGCCATCGGGGAACTCCTTTACGAGTACCGAGTTTACGAGTAAAGCTGGGTGGACACGTTCGTTACCGGACAAGATGATGCCACGGCCGCCGCGTCGCGCCCCCGACAGGGCAGCACGCCCTCACCTGACCTTCACCGCTGCGAGCGGGGGAACGGCGGCCACACGGGTCAGTTACCCGTGACGATCACCGTTACACCCGGCCCGGTGTCCCCGATTCCGGCCGATTTCGGCGCCACCGACGCGCCGAGCTCCTGTGCGACGGCCTGCGCCGCTTCCTTGTCCCCGGGCGAATCGCCGTAGTAGACCGTGGTTTTCGCGATATTGGTGCCGGGGTAGTTGCCGGTCTCGGCGATCGTCCACCCACTCGCCGAGAGCTGCCCGGCCGTCTTGGCGGCGAGCCCGGCCACCATGCTGTTGTTGAGGACGCGTACCGGCACCGAACGGGCCGCGGCGGATGCGGCGGGGGTGGTCGGCGCGGTGGCCGAGGTCACGGTGGCCCCCGCGGTGGCGGAGGACGCGGCCGAGGTCGACGCCTTGGGCGCGGTCGTGCTCGCCGGTACCTGGGGCGCGGCGGTGGCGCTCGAGCTCGGCGATTCGCTGGTTCCCGAGGCGTCGGTGCCGGCGCCGGAATCCGACAGCGACATCGCGCCGAGACCGGCGAAGACGATGGCCAACGCGATCAGCACCATCGCAAGGGCGCGCAACGGTGGCCCACCGGAGGTGGGATTCGGGTAGCTCACCCTCGCGAGCCTAGTCGCACCGGGCGGGTCCGGGTTCGCATCGCCGGGTCAGACCTGGAAACCGAGCCGCCGCGCCGCGCGCGCCTTCTGCCTGCTCGCGCGCAGCCTGCGCAGCCGCTTCACCAGCATCGGGTCGGCGGCCAGCGCCTCCTGCCGATCGACCACCGCGTTCAGCACCTGGTAGTAGCGGGTCGGCGACATGGCGAACAGCTCGCGGATCGCCTCTTCCTTCGCCCCGGCGTACTTCCACCACTGACGCTCGAAGGCCAGGATGTTGAGTTCGCGACGGCTCAGCCCGCCGCTCAGACCGCCGCTCAGACCCCCGCTCAGACCGCCGCCCTCGCCCGGCTCGGCCTGCGCCTGCTCCGCCGTGACATCTTCGCTCGCGGAAGGGCCGTCCTGGATCGCGGAGAGATCCCGTGCCGCTGCGCCGTCCATTTCGCTCCCTCGCCGAGTGCCCACCAGACGAAAATGGTGCTTGTACGTCGCGGAACATTCAACCACGCGCGTGGGGACTCACCCGGTCCGCGGCGCGGCGTGTTCCCTACCTGCCGGTAGCCCCGGTCCCCGCCACGGCACCCGAGGCGCTGTGACGTGGCACCCACGGCAATAATCGGTACATGGCAATCCTCCCGATCGTGATCGTCGGCGACCCGGTTCTGCACAATCCGACCGAGCGGGTCACCCAGTCGCCGGAGGAATTGGCTCCGCTCATCGCGGATATGTACGACACGCTCGACGCGGCGCACGGCGTCGGACTCGCCGCCAACCAGGTCGGCGTCGCGCTGCGCCTGTTCGTCTACGACTGCCCCGACCTGGGGCCGGACGGCACCGCGACCCGCAGGCGCGGAGCGGTGATCAACCCGGTGCTGGAGACCTCGGAGATCCCCGAGACCATGCCCGATCCGGACGACGACGAAGAGGGCTGCCTGTCGGTGCCCGGCGAGCAGTTCCCCACCGGCCGCGCCGAATGGGCCAAGGTGACCGGCACCGACGAGCACGGTAACCCGGTCGAGGTGGAGGGCAAGGGCTTCTTCGCGCGCATGCTCCAGCACGAGGTCGGGCACCTCGACGGGTTCCTGTACGTGGACGTGCTGGTCGGCCGCAACGCACGCGCGGCCAAGAAGGCGATCAAACGCAACGGCTGGGGCACACCGGGTTCGAGCTGGCTGCCCGGCACCGACCCCGACCCGTTCGGGCATGACGACTGACCCCGCCGCCGGCCTGCCCGATATCCCGCTCGGTCGCCGCGTGGTGCTGCGCTACCAGCTGCCCGCGGGTTATCCCCAACCGCTGACCGACGTGATCGGCGAACTGCTGTCGCTCGACCCGCCGACCGTACGCGGCGCCGACGGCCAGGTCGTCGCGGTGGCGCCGGATCGTGTGGTCGCGCTGAAAGCCATCGGCCCCAGGCCGATTCGCACGAAAGAGATCCGCGCGCTGGAGGCCGCGGCCGCCTACGCGTGGCCGGGCGTCGAGCACGGCTGGATCGACGGCTGGCTGGTGCGCGCGGGCCACGGATACACCGGTCGCGCCAACTCCGCTGCGCCGCTGGGTAACTCCGAGGGCCCCGCCACGGTGTCCGCGGAAACGCTGCACCGGATCGGCGAGTGGTACACCGCGCACGGATTGCCCGTGCGACTGGCCGTGCCCGACCGGCTGGCTCCCGTGCCGCCCGGCTGGCACAGCTGGCGGGAGACGCTCGTGCTGGCCATCGACATCGACAACTTCGTACTACCCCAAGGCCCTTCGATGGTGCGCATCGCCCCCTCCCCCGATGCCGGCTGGCTGGAGATGCACCGCTATGGCGGCGAAGACGCGGCAACGCGGGCGAATCCCGCGCCCATGCCGCTTCCCGAAGTGCTGACCGCCGTCCTCGACGGCGAGCTCGGCTTCGCTTCGCTCGGCCTGCCGCGGCCCATCGCGATCGGCCGCGGCGCGCTCACCACCGCTCCGGACGGACGCCGGTGGATCGGCCTGGCCTGCGTCGCCGTCGCGGCCGCGCACCGCAGGCACGGACTCGGCTCGCTGGTGTGCGCCGAGCTGGTGCGCTGGGGCCGCGAGCGCGGCGCGACGCACGCCTACCTCCAGGTGGAAGCCACCAACGAGGCGGCCCGCGCGATGTACCGCGAACTGGGCTTCGTCGAACACCACGCCTACCGCTACGCCGCGCCCGAACCCGTCGCCGGGCCCGGCGGGCTGCGGTAGAACAGACCTGTCACCCGCGCGAAGGAAGGCCGCCGTGCGTCTCGCCACTTGGAATGTCAACTCGATTCGCTCCCGGCTCGACCGTGTCGCGGACTGGCTGGATCGCCAGGACATCGACGTGCTGGCCATCCAGGAGACCAAGTGCCGCGACGACCAGTTCCCGTTCGAGCGCTTCGACGAGCTGGGTTACGAAGTGGCGCACCTGGGGATCAACCAGTGGAACGGGGTGGCGATCGTCTCCCGCGTCGGCCTCGGCGACGTCGAGTACGCCTTCCCCGGCCAACCCGGCTTCGACAAGGACGCCGGGCAATCGCTGATCAGCACCCCGGTGGTCGAGTCGCGCGCGATCGGGGCCACCTGTGGCGGCGTGCGGGTGTGGAGCCTGTACGTGCCCAACGGCCGGACGCTGGGCGATCCGCACTACGCCTACAAGCTGGAATGGCTGGCCGCGCTGCGGGACAACGGGGCGCGCTGGCTGGCCGACGACCCCGGGGCCAAGATCGCGCTGGTGGGCGACTGGAACATCGCGCCGACCGACGACGATGTGTGGTCCGTGGAGTACTTCGCCGACAAGACGCACACGTCGCAGCCGGAGCGCGACGCTTTCCAGGCCGTCGTCGACGCCGGATACGCCGACGTGATGCGTCCGTTCGCCCCCGGCCCTGGCGTCTACACCTACTGGGACTACACCCAGCTGCGCTTCCCGCGCAAAGAGGGGATGCGTATCATTTCGTCCTCGCCTCCCCGGCGCTCGCGGCCACCGTCACGGACGCGATGGTCGATCGCGAGGCGCGAAAGGGCAAGGGCGCGAGCGACCACGCTCCGGTGATCGCCGAGTTCGCCGACGGGCCCGGGACCGCGTGACCCGCCCGGCACAGCCGCCTTTCCCCCGCCGCAATGGCGGGAGCCGGACAACCGGCGCGAGGCTGGGCGGGCTGAACAGCGATGCGGCCGTCGGGCCACGGCAGCGTGCCCAGCACCTCGGCCCGGAGCGCCGCCGCCCGCAGGTGCTCGACACCGCGCTGGCCATCGCCGTGGAGAACGGTATCGCCGCGGTCACCATGGCGGCGATCGCGGAGCGGATGAACGTGACCCGGCCGGTGGTCTACGCCTGTTTCGCCGATCGCGTGGAGCTGATCGAGGCGCTGATCCAGCGGGAGGAGGGCTACCTGGTCAGCGGCGTGCTCGAGGTGGTGACCCCGCGTGACGTCGACGCGGACGAGACCGTGTTCGTCGAGGGATTTCGCGCCCTGCTGACGAAGGCCGCGATCCGGCCCGACGCCTGGCGCCTGGTGTACGGCAATCCCGATCCCGCCGTGGCGAATTCGTTCGGTCGCGGCCGCGCGCTGGTGATCGAGCGGTGCACCAAGCTCTTGCGGCCGACGCTGCGCGCCTGGGGCACCGCCGACGCCGAGCGCAAGCTGCCCGTGCTGGTGGAGCAGTGGGTGTCCGCGGGCGAGGGTGCGGTGCGCGCGCTGCTCGCGGACCAGGACGGCTGGACACCGGCGGATCTCGGCGCGTTCGTCGGCGCCGCGGTCTACCGCGCCCTGCGAAATGCCTGACGAGAAAATTCCGGCGATTATCCCTATTCGCCGTCATTCCATTGGATAGACGCCCGCCAGTCAGGCATATTTTGCGCGGTCAGGCCGCGTTTCCGCTCCGCCACCCGGCCCGATCACTACGATGGTCACCAACTATCCGACCACCGGCTGGCGGAGGAACGGTCATGGCGTTCTATCGGCAAGTGGGTGCGGTACCGCCGAAGCGGCACACCCAGCATCGTGACGAGCAGGGCCGGCTCTACTACGAGGAGCTGATGGGCGAGGAGGGCTTCTCCGGCGACTCCTCGCTGCTCTATCACCGGGGCCTGCCGCCGGCGCTGGTCGACGCGACGGTGTGGGAGCTGCCCGATCAGCGGACGACACCGAATCATCCGCTGCGCCATCGTCATCTGCGCCTGCACGACCTGTTCCCGGGAGACACCCCGGCCGGGACCGATCCGGTCACCGGGCGGCGCCTACTGCTCGGCAACGCGGATGTGCGCATCTCCTACGTCGTGGCCGGGAGCGAGTCGCCGTTGTACCGCAACGCGATCGGTGACGAGCTGGTGTACGTGGAGTCGGGCGCGGCGGTGGTGGACACCGTGTTCGGCGTGCTGCCCGCGCGACAAGGGGACCAGGTGCTCATCCCGCGTGCCACCACCCACCGCTGGCGTCCCACCGGGCCGGAACCGTTGCGCGCGTACGTGATCGAGGCGACCGGTCATATCACGCCGCCGAAACGCTACCTGTCGAAGTTCGGCCAATTGCTCGAGCATGCCCCGTATTGCGAGCGCGACCTGCACGGACCGACCGAGACGATCACCGAATCCGGCACGGAGGTGGAGGTGCTGGTCAAGCACCGACCCGGTGGGCGGATCGCCGGAACGAGAATGGTCTACGCCACTCATCCGTTCGATGTGGTCGGCTGGGACGGCTGCCTGTATCCGTGGACGTTCAACATCGCCGATTTCGAACCCATCACCGGCCGCGTCCATCAACCGCCGCCCGTGCACCAGGCATTCGAGGGCGGCAACTTCGTCGTCTGTGATTTCGTCCCGCGCAAAGTGGATTACCACCCGCTATGATCCCGGTGCCGTACTACCACTCCAACGTCGATTCCGACGAAGTCATGTTCTACTGCGGCGGCGACTACGCGGCGCGCAAAGGCTCCGGAATCGCCCAGGGCTCGGTATCGGTACACCCCGGCGGCTATGCCCATGGACCGCAACCCGGCGCCTACGAGAACAGCATCGGTGTGGAGTACTTCAACGAGCTGGCCGTCATGGTGGACACGTTCCGCCCGCTGGAACTCGGTGAAGGCGCGTTGGCGTGTGAGGACCCGGCCTACGCGTGGAGCTGGTCCGGGCGGGGCCCCGAGTGAGGACCGCGCTCGAGATAGCTCCGGACTCCCTGTTCGGCCCGGACAACTTGCCTTACGGGGTATTCGTGCCGGCGGGAGGCGACCCACGGGTGGGTGTGCGGCTCGGTGATCACGTCATTGATCTGGCCGCGGTACTCGGTGATCCGGTGTTCGCCGCAGCCGACCTGAACGCCTTTCTGGCGCAGGGTCCGGCGCGTTGGCGCGCGGTGCGCGACCGGATCCGCGAAACGATCGACGGCGCGATCGACAGCGCCGCGGTACACCGCCTGTCCGAGGTGGAACTACGGCTGCCCGTGCGCATCGGCGACTACGTGGACTTCTACGCGAGCATCGATCACGCGACGAACCTCGGCCGCCTGTTCCGGCCGGATGGCGATCCGCTGCTGCCGAATTGGCGGCATCTGCCGGTCGGCTACCACGGGCGGGCGGGCACCGTGGTGGTCTCGGGCACCGAGGTGGCGCGTCCGTGCGGTCAGCGCAGAACCGATTCCGGCGCACCGGACTTCGGTCCGTCGCTGCGACTGGACATCGAGGCCGAGCTCGGCTTCGTGATCGGGGTGGGCTCACGGCTCAGGGCTCCGGTCGGGATCGACGAGTTCGCCGACCACGTCTTCGGCGTCGCGCTGGTCAACGACTGGTCCGCGCGCGACATCCAGGCCTGGGAGTATCAGCCGCTCGGCCCGTTCCTCGGCAAGTCGTTCGCGACATTGATGTCGCCGTGGATCACCCCGCTGGCCGCTCTCGAGGCCGCGCGGATCCCGCTGCCCGAGCAGTCGCCCGAGCCGCTGCCCTACCTGCGGGGAACCGAGCGCTGGGGGCTGGACATCAATTTGACGGTGGCGTGGAACCGCCAGCCGGTCGCGTACCCGCCCTACGCCCGGATGTACTGGTCACCGGCGCAGATGCTCACCCATCTCACCTCGAACGGCGCGTCCACCCGCACCGGCGATCTGTTCGCCTCCGGCACCATCTCCGGCCCCGCACCCGACCAGCGGGGCTCGTTCATCGAGTTGTCATGGGGCGGCAGCCGTCCGGTCCTGGTGAACGACCGGCAACGGACCTTCTTGGAAGACGGCGACGAAGTAACTATCACGGCGCAGGCTCCCGGACCGGGCACGACCCGGATCGGATTGGGCGAGGTCACCGGCCGCATCCGCCCCGCGGCTCCGCCCTGAGTACCCCGGAATCGAGGGCTTCGCAGGAACTCTTACTCCGCCAACGCCCGCTGACGCGTTCCGGCGTGGGCGCGCCGGCAGATCCGCTCGCGGATAGGGCGCGCCGCACGGAGCCACAGCAACCTGCCGGTGCTTGAGCACGACGGCATCGGGTACGCCCCCGCTACGGCCCCATATGCCAGACAAGGAGCGAGGTCATGACCGATCGCCCGGACGTGCTGCACCGCCGCCCCGACGGCGTCGACGACGCCACCGTCGCCGCGACCGGCAAACTCTCCGAAGCGCTGGAGACCGTCGAACGCGCGCGCGGCCACCTGTACGCCTTCCATCAGCTGACCGGCGGCGCCGACCTGGCGCTGGACGAGGCGGTGGAGATGTTCCGCGTGGCGGGCCACGCCCACATCGCCGACCGCATATCGACCGAGCTGATCGGGCGCAACGTCCTGGCCGGGCGCTGGACGTTCCAGATCGTTGAGGATTACGACGACAATTACTACGACGTGTTCCGCGGCATCGAACGGGCCACCCGGGACGAACTGCTCGGCGGCCGCCGCCATCTCTACGAAGCCGAGATGAAGGAAGCGCGGCGCACCCACGGTTTGCCCGGCCATTCGGCCACCCCCGAAACGGCGGAAGGTTCGTAACTCGGGCCTCAACACGACATTCGGCGCCTCGGATCACCCACGGCCCGCACGAGCGCTGCCCCGGCTGCCTGGCAGTTCAATCGATCCTGCCCAATCGCCGGGCACTCGTCGAGCCGGTCCGGGTATGGTCGGGCGGGACAATTTCACACCCAACGGGGGCTCGCACCAGCGGGCTGAGAGGACGGCTAGCCGAGAGGCGTCAGGGCCGTCGACCGTATGAACCTGACCGGGTAATGCCGGCGTAGGGAGGAAAAATGGCACCCGCCGCTGCGTCCGACGGCGCGACCGCACCTGTCGACAGCGTCACCACCGGCCCCATCGAGGGCAGCGTCAAGCACTATCTCGAGGTCGACGACCTGCGCATTCCGGTGCGCCGGATCAATCTGACCAACGGGGAGCACTTCGACGTCTACGACACATCGGGCCCGTACACCGACGATACGGCGACGATCGATCTGGAGAACGGTCTACCGAAGCTGCGCGACACCTGGGCCAAGCCCGAAGGGTCTGGGCCGCGCACCCAGCTCGCCTGGGCGCGCGAGGGCATCGTCACGCCAGAAATGCGCTTCATCGCCGCGCGCGAAGGCGTCTCGCCGGAACTGGTGCGCGAGGAGGTGGCCGCGGGGCGGGCGGTGATCCCGGCCAACCACAAGCACCCGGAGCTCGAGCCGACCATCATCGGCAAGAAGTTCCTGGTCAAGATCAACGCGAACATCGGCAACTCGGCGGTCTCGTCCTCGATCGCCGAGGAGGTGGAGAAGATGGTGTGGGCAACCCGCTGGGGCGCGGACACCATCATGGATCTGTCCACCGGCAAGAACATCCACGAGACGCGCGAGTGGATCCTGCGCAACTCCCCCGTCCCGGTCGGCACCGTGCCCATCTACCAGGCGCTGGAGAAGGTGAACGGCGACCCGACCGCGCTCACCTGGGAGATCTACCGCGACACCGTCATCGAGCAGTGCGAGCAGGGCGTGGACTACATGACCGTGCACGCGGGCGTGCTGCTGCGCTACGTCCCGCTGACCGCCAAGCGGGTGACCGGCATCGTCTCGCGCGGCGGGTCGATCATGGCGGCGTGGTGCCTGGCGCATCACCAGGAGTCGTTCCTGTACACGCACTTCGAGGAGCTCTGCGAGATCCTCGCGCGCTACGACGTCACCTTCTCCCTCGGTGACGGCCTGCGGCCCGGCTCCATCGCCGACGCCAACGACGAAGCGCAGTTCGCCGAGCTGCGCACCCTTGGCGAACTGACCAAGATCGCGAAGTCGCACGGCGTCCAGGTGATGATCGAAGGCCCCGGCCACGTGCCGATGCACAAGATCGTGGAGAACGTCCGGCTCGAGGAAGAGTTGTGCGAGGAGGCGCCGTTCTACACCCTCGGCCCGCTCGCCACCGACATCGCACCCGCCTACGACCACATCACTTCCGCGATCGGCGCCGCCATCATCGCGCAGGCGGGCACCGCGATGCTCTGCTACGTCACGCCGAAGGAACATCTCGGCCTGCCGAACCGCGACGACGTGAAAGTCGGCGTGATCACCTACAAGATCGCCGCGCACGCCGCCGACCTCGCCAAAGGGCATCCGCACGCCCAGCAGCGCGACAACGCGCTGTCCAAGGCGCGCTTCGAGTTCCGCTGGCGTGATCAGTTCGCGCTGTCGCTCGACCCCGACACTGCGCGCGAGTACCACGACGAGACCCTGCCCGCCGAACCCGCCAAGACCGCGCACTTCTGCTCGATGTGCGGTCCCAAGTTCTGCTCGATGCGGATCTCGGCGGACGTGCGCGAGTACGCCGAACGTCAGGGGCTGACCGATACCCAGGCGCTGGAAGCCGGTATGGCCGAGAAGTCGGCCGAATTCGCCAGCAAAGGCAACGCCGTCTACCTGCCCGTCGTCTCATAGCGACCGGCCGCCGCCCGCCGCACTCCGGCGGGCGGCGGCGCTCTACTGTTCCCCGCGCAGCAACGCGGTCACCCGCAACGACGTCTCGTGCAGCCGATCGAACACCGCGAGCACGAGTTCCAGCTGGTCGGCGATGTAATCCGTTATGGCCGCGCCGAATTCCCCGCGCCAGCACCTCGTGGTGCGGCGTGATCGCCTCGATCTTCTCCTCGACCACACTGACGATGACCCGCCGCCGGTCGTGCTCGTCGTGTTCGCGGCGGACATAGCCCTATTTCAGCAACCGGGCGATCATCCGGGTGATGGCGCCGGTGGTCAGCCCCGTCCGGGTGGCGCGCTCACCCGCCGTGGCCGGGCCGCCCAGCCGCAACAGATTCAGGCAACGCAGATCGGGTACATGAACCGGCACTGTCCGGAACCCCTCGCTGCTCACCAACCGCTTGAATCAACACGGCGTGAAAGTCACTCCTGTGTAACAAATTTTGGACATTCGACCGATAGGGGACTCGGGTGCGGCGAGCGCGCTCATTTCGCGTTGGAGGTCAACTATGTCGCAGTGGAGAAGGCCGCGCACCGTTCGGCAGTCGGTCCTGCTGGCCGCAGTCGCCGGGACGGTGGCGCTCGCTCCGGCCGCGCTTGTCATACCGGCATTCGCAACCCCTGATCAACCCCCGGTTACTACCGCACCCGTCACCACCGCGCCCGTGACGACGGCGCCGCCGGTGACCACCGCTCCGCCGGTCACCACCGCTCCGCCGGTCACCACCGCTCCGCCGGTCACCACCACACCGCCGGTCACCACCACACCGCCGGTCACCACCACACCGCCGGTAACAACCGAACCGCCTGTAACGACTCCGTCATTCCCGAAGCCTGCGGAGCCAGAGGACCCTTACGGCCCCGACGGCTTCGACTCTTGGGGTTACGACCGCTGGGGTTACGACCGTTGGGGTTATGACCGCTGGGGTTATGACCGACAGGGCTACAACGCACAGGGCTACACCTCGCAAGGCTGCGCCCGCTCCGGCGAAGACCGGCCCGACGCCGAACCGACTGGCCTGCGAACTACGCAGGGCGCGACCATCCACCGGCAGTGCGGGCTACTGAATCCGCAAGTCACGGACTGAGCACAACCGAGTGAGGGATACCTCATCGGCCCATCAGGGGCCGGAGGCAAGCTGTCGATTCACCACACTCCGACCTGTGGCGACGGTTCAGTTGACGGCCGGCACCCGCGGCTCCCCGAGCGGGCGCGGAGCAGATCGCCCGGCTGATGCCGGGTCGGTCGAGGTACCGCCACCGGATCCGGGTGACGACCGTGTCCGCTCACGGCGGCACCTGCCGGAAGGCGCCGATCGGCGGCGGCTCAGGGCACCGTCTGCTCGATGAGGCGGCGGGCCGCTCGATCGGTGCGCTCGACCTCACCGGTGATCAAACGATCCTGCAGGATGCCGCGCAAACCCGAGACGAGCAGGGTGGCGACGAGTTCCGGATCAGCCGCACCCAGACCACGCAGCCCGTCGGCCAGCGCCGACACGAAAACGGAAATGGCCGATGTCGCGTAGTCCAGGTAAGGACTGCGCGCGGCGCACGCCGCGCCGAGGACTTGCAGCATCACCCGGACACTCGTGCGGCCATCACCCGAGGTGTTGGCGGTCCAGAAATCCCAGAGCCGGTCACGGAGCTCGGCGGCGTCGCCGATGTCGGCGAAAAAGGCCGCGATGTCGGGGCGCTGCGTCGCCAGCGCTTGGACCAGCAGCTCCTCTTTGGTCGTGAAGTAGTAGATCAGCATGCGCGAGCTGGTGCCGAGCTCGGCGGCCAGCGGGCGCAGCGACAGGTCCGCGAGGCCGTGGTCGGCGATGTAGCGCACGACGGCGGCGAGCAGTTCGGCGCGTTTGACGTGGTCGAGAGGGCGGGCCATGAGTTGACTGTAGCGATTGGTACAGGTACTCATGACATCGTGACTGTAACAATCGCTTCAGAAACTCGGGATTCGGTCGTTGTCACCGGATACGCGGCGACCACGTCACTGGCCGACGACATGGACACGACCTGGTCCCGATTGCTGGCCGGACACACGGGAATCGGCACGCTCGACGACGATTTCGTGGCCGACTACGACTTGCCGGTCCGCATCGGCGGCAAGCTGACCGCACCGCCGGGCGCCGAACTGACCAGGGTCGAACAGCGCAGGCATTCCTACGTCGAACAGATGGCGCTCGTGCTCGGTCGCCGGGCGTGGCGCTCGGCGGGCGCGCCCGAGGTGGACGGCGACCGGCTGGCGGTGGCCGTCGGCACCGGGCTCGGCGGCGGCGACGCCCTGATCTCCGCGGTGGACGCCCTGCGCTCCGGTGGCTACCGCAAGGTGTCGCCAATGTCGGTGCCGATGGTGATGCCCAACGGGCCCGCCGCCACCGTCGGCCTGGAAATCGGTGCCAGAGCGGGCGTTTTCGCGCCGGTCTCGGCCTGCTCGTCGGGTTCGGAGGCGATCGCGCACGCCTGGCGGCTGATCACCACCGGCGAGGCGGACGTGGTGGTGGCGGGCGGCGTCGAAGGGCACATCGACGCCGTGCCCATCGCGAGCTTCGCCATGATGCGCGCGATGAGCACCCGCAACGACGCCCCGGAACGCGCGTCGCGCCCGTTCGACCGGGACCGCGACGGGTTCGTCTTCGGCGAAGCGGGCGCGCTGCTGGTACTGGAATCCGAGCGGCACGCACGCGCGCGCGGCGCCACTGTGCACGGCCGGGTGCTGGGGGCGGGCATCACCTCCGACGCCTACCACATCGTCGCTTCCGAACCGGAGGGGATCGGCGCGGCCCGTGCGATGCGCAAGGCCATCCAGACCGCGGGACTGACGGCTTCGGATATTCAGCACGTCGACGCGCACGCCACCTCGACATCCATCGGGGACGCCTCGGAGGCCAACGCGATCGCCTCCGTGGTGCCCGGCGCCTCGGTCTACGCTCCCAAGTCCGCGCTGGGGCACTCGATCGGGGCGGTGGGCGCGCTGGAATCGCTGGTCACCATGCTCACCCTGCGCGACCAGATCGTCCCCCCCACCCTGAACCTCGACAACCCCGACCCGGCGTTCGACCTGGACATCGTCGCCGGCGCGCCGCGCACCCAGCGCATCGACTTCGCGCTGAACAACTCGTTCGGCTTCGGCGGGCACAACGTCGCCCTGGCGTTCGGGCGAGCCTGACGGGCGGCTCGGACGAGCGGCGGGCTACCGTCGAGAGGAAAGACCGATCGGCCCGGAGGACGTACGACGTGGGTGAGCGCCAGCCAAGCGACCGAGCGATCCAGCGGTCGCGCCCGACCGAGCCGAGCGCGGGAAAGGCACAGTCGTGAGTGACGCCTTCTATCTCCCCGATCCCGATCGGGCGGACCGGTTCGTCTCGACCGAGCTGACCCGCGGCCCCTGGTCGCCGGACGCCCAGCACGCGGGGCCGCCCTCGGCGCTGCTGGGTCACGTGATCGAGCGGTGCGAGCCGCGCGCGGGATTCCAAGTCGGCCGGGTCGCGGTGGAGATCCTCGGCCCGGTGCCGCTGGAACCGCTCACCGCGGTCGCGCGCGTCGTCCGCCCCGGTCGCAGCGTCGAACTCATCGAGGCGACGCTGTCCACCGAGCGCGGGCCGGTGATGCGGGCGAACGCTTGGCGGTTCAAACTGGCGCAACCGGAATTGCCGCTGCCGGAACAGTTCCTGCCAGCCGGAACGCGCCCAGGGCCCGAGGAGGCGGACGTGCCCGCGCCTTTCCCCTCCACCCAGCCGGTCGGCTTCCACACCGCGATCGAATATCGTTTCGCCAGCGGGTCGTTCACCGAACCCGGTCCAGCGGTCTGCTGGATCAGACTCGAATACCCGATCGTCGCGGGCACCGACCCCAGCCCCTGGGAGCGCACGCTCGCGGCGGCGGATTCCGGCAACGGCGTCAGCGCCATCCTGGACTGGTCGGAGTACTTGTTCATCAACACCGACCTGACGGTCACCCTGCACCGCCAACCGGCAGGTGAATGGGTCTGCCTCGACGCCGTCACCTACCCCCAACCCCATGGCATAGGTATGGCCGAATCGGCGCTCTACGACGAAAAGGGACCCCTGGGCCGCAGCACGCAAACCCTCTTCCTCGGCACCCGATAACCGAGGCAGACCCACTCGGGGTTCGTCACCGAAACCCGAACGGACGGGTACGATTTCGCTGACCTGCCCAAGCGTTCCGTTCAACCACTCGGCGTCCTCCGTCTCCTGCCCGTCAGGGCGGCGACACAGAGCCGGTGACTAATTCGCCCGTCATCTGCGCTGACGGGCTGGGTCATCGCACCCTCCGCTGCGCGCGTTCGTCGGGGACGATGTGCCCCGCATCGACCAGAGTCCAATAGGCGTACGCCTTATCGGAACAGGAGTCGATGCCACACCGGACATGGCCTTGCATGACCTCATGAGCGTGCTCGATGTCGAGGCGGTCGATTATGTCCAACGCGGGAACTGCCGCATCTGGTATGGCGTCGTCTCGGTCGAGTAGATACGGCAGGACATAGAAGGTAGCGACGGCCAGCAGCGCCAGCGCTACGACAACGACTCCTGCGGTGACGATCTGATCCATGTGGTGCAGTGTCGGCAGAGCGCCGGTCTGTTCGCGCCGCCGCCTATGCCTCACCTTGATCGACTGAAGTAGGGGAGGTATCTTCTATGTCTCATCTGGCGAATGCCGGGAAGTATAGGATGACCCGAAGGGTGGTACACCTGTGGGAACCGTACTGAAAGCCTTACTGCAACAACGCCACCTTCAAACGGTCTCCGCTTTCAATCGCGAATACGACCGCATCGCTGCTGAAACCGAACCCGAACTCGTCGGAGCCGGACCCAAGAAAGCGCAGTTCTATCGGTGGCTTTCCGGCAATCTTGCCAGCTTGCCTTTTCCTCATCATCGCCGAGTCCTGGAAATCATGTTCCCTGGCTGGTCAGTCGATGAACTGTTCGCAATATGCGAGGATGCCAGCAGGATACGGCCAGTCAGACCTCCTTTCGCTGCACGAGCTTCTGAGCACGTGATGGCCGATGTCGAGGCGGTTTTCGCGAACCGAGCCAACTTCCTGCACGCAATGCCACCACGAAAGCTATTCGAGAGCGCCCGCCGGATTGATATGGCGGGATTGTCATTGAACTTACTCTGCCAGCAGTATTCGGATACCGACCTCATGAAGTTGCTGGAGTCCGGGACTACGCTTCGCTGCCTTTTTCTGGACCCGACCGGTACCCATATTCGCGTCCGGGAGACCGAGGAGGGCCATGCACCCGGGGTGCTGTCGAGCCTCACCGAACTCAATATGCAGTGCTTGATACGAGTGCAGAAAAGGTACACCGAACAGCGGACGAGCCCTATCCAGATCCGCACCTATGATGAGACTGTCCGCTTCAATATCACCATCATCGACGCAGCAGTTTCGATCATCCAGCCCTACCTACCGCGAGCACGGGGAGTCGAATCGCCGACGCTGGTCGCTCGAAAATCACGAGAGACGGGGCTTTTCGATACCTTCTCCGAAGTGTTCGAGACGCTGTGGTCCAGCGCCGAGGAGGTTTCGTCGTTGTGAGAGCTCGAGACGAGCTACTTCGAATCGCCCGTTCAGCTGTTGACCAGGGAGCGGGACTGCTCCACACGGCCGATCGAGGCCACATTCACACCAAAAGTGATCGCGACTACGTGACCGGTTTGGACCACCGGATCCAGGACCACATCAGGCGATACCTGGCCGATGTGACGCCCGAGATCGGATTCCTCGGTGAAGAACTCGATGACGCGTCGTTCGACAGTGACACTTCCTGCATGTGGGTGCTCGACCCGATCGACGGCACTTCCAACTTCATTCACGGATTGCCCCTGTGTGCCGTATCGCTGGCTCTGGTTCAGGACGGGAAACCGGTGATCGGGGTTGTCGGCGCACCCTTCCTCGGTCTGGAGTACTACGGTGCGGCAGAGCAGGGCGCCTGGAGCAACGGCGAGCCGATCGCGGCGAGCGGCACCGATACGCTCGAGGAGGCGATCGTTTCCATCGGCGACTACGCGGTGGGAACGGAAGCGGAGTCGAAGAACAGGCGCCGGATCGCTCTCACCGCCGCGCTGGCGGCAACGGTCGAGCGCGTGCGAATGTTCGGATCCGCCGCCCTCGATCTCGTGTGGGTCGCCGAGGGACGCACCGATGCCTGCGTCATGCTGTCCAACAAACCTTGGGATACCGCGGCCGGTGTGCTGATCGCTCGGGAGGCAGGCGCGATAGTTCTCGACTCCGCCTCGCGTCAGCACAGTCTCGACTCCCTTGACACGATCGCCGCCGCACCCGCTATCGCCGATCAATTCGTGAGTCTGGTCGACGAATCAATCCGCGAACCATTCGCCTGACGCGACCAGCCCGGCCCGCCCTTGGAAGGAGTTGGGCCGCCTGCCGCAGGGGATCAGCTCAGGGGCGGGTGGAGATCTGTTGGACGCCCCAGCCGTTGCCGTCGGGGTCGTTGAAGAAGAAGAAGCCGACGTTGTCCAGTGGGTCGGGCATGGGGGTCGGGTTCTGGCCGAGTACTTGGATCTCGGTGACCTCGACGCCTCTGGAGGTGAGTTGCTCGTGAGCCTTGCGCAGGTCGTTGACCACGAGTTGCAGGCCCTGTTGCGAGCCAGGCGCCATGTCCGGGATCGCGCCCTTGCCGATCACGATCGAGCATCCGGAGCCGGGTGGGGTGAGCTGCACGATACGCACGTTGTCATCGATCCTGGTGTCGTGGTCGACGGCGAAGCCCAGCTTTTCCGCGTAGAACTCCTTGGCTCGGTCGATATCCGACACGGGCACGATCACGACCTCGAGTGTCCAGTTCACTGGCACATCCTTTCGGGACTGCGGTATTCCTACCAGTGCTGACCGGTTCACGCGGGGGAATTCATCGCCGCACCCAACGCCAGCCGAACTCGTCCGGCGCGGGCGGCGGTCCGGGTAATTCCCCATCCGCGCTCAGCCCGGCCAGGAGCATCGCGAGTACACGGCGGCGCAGCTGGGCGGTGCGCCGCGGGTCGGGCACCGCGACCGCCGCGCACGACTCCAGGATCAGGCCGAGATCCTGGGGCGTCACGTCCGGACGCAGTTTTCCGGTGGCATGCGCGCGCCGCACGATCTCCTCGGTCACCTCGGCGGAGTGGCGCACGTCGGGCAGGAGTGATTCGTCGGGAGTGAAGGTGCCGGCCAGATGCACGGTGAGCGAATGGACGTCGGCGTCGACCACCCGCTCGAGAAAGCCGACCAGGGCGCTCCAGCCGTCCGGCTGCTCCAACGCCGCGTCGGCTTCCGCGTTGTACCGGCGCAGACCGTCGTGGCAGAGCGTGCGCAACAGGACCTCTTTACTCGGATAGCGCCGGTACAGCGCGCTGATTCCCACGCCAGCGCGTTCGGCGACGGCGGAGATGGGAGCCGTGGCGTCGGCGAGGAAGACCGCGCGGGCGGCCTCCAGGATCAGGCCGTTGTTGCGGGCCGCCTGGGCCTTCCGGCCGGGTAGACCCTTGTGAGCTGGCGCTTCGGATGTTTTCGGCATGAACCGAGGATAGCACTTGAAACGGAATGCTCCGTTCTGTTACGGTTCAATCAGAACAGAGCATTCCGTTTCAAAGAGGAGTCAACCCATGACCGCCATCACCCCCTTCCGCATCGACGTCGCCCAGGCCGACCTGGACGACCTGCGCGATCGCCTCGCCCGCACGCGGTGGGCCGAGCAGATTCCCGGCTCCGGCGACACCTACGGCGTGAGCGTCGAGCGGGTGCGCCACCTGGTCGAATACTGGCGCGACGGGTTCGACTGGCGCGCGGTGGAGCGGTCACTGAACGCCTACCCGCAGTTCACCACCGAGATCGATGGCCAGAACATTCACTTCCTGCACGTGCGATCCGCGCAGGAGAAGGCGTTTCCGCTGATCCTCACGCACGGCTGGCCGGGTACTTTCGTCGAGTTCCTGGGGATCATCGAGCCGCTCACCGCGGCGGGGTTCGACCTGGTGATCCCCTCCGTCCCGGGGTACGGATTCTCCGGCCCCACCACGGAGGCGGGCTGGAACGACACCCGGATCGCCCGCGCGTGGGCGGAGTTGATGCGCCGGCTCGGCTACGCCCGCTACGGCGCCGTCGGCAACGACGGCGGCGCGCAGATCTCCCCCGAACTCGGGCGGGTGGCGCCGGACAATGTGGCCGGCGTGCACGTCACGCAGGTGTACTCGTTCCCGTCCGGCGATCCGGCCGAACTGGCCGATCTCGACGCGGGCGAGCAGCAGTCGCTGGCCACCCTGGACTGGTTCGTCAAGAACAAGATGGGGTTCAACGTGCTGCAGTCGCAGCAGCCGCAGACGCTGGCGCACGCGATCACGGATTCCCCCGCCGGGCTGGTCGGCTGGAACGGCCAACTGCTGGGTCCGGACCTGGACGACGACTTCGTGCTGACCAACATCGCGATCCACTGGCTGACCGGCACCGCGGGTTCGGCGATCCGGCACTACTTCGAGAAGGACAAGGCCGAGCGCCCGACCACCCCGACCACGGTTCCGCTCGCGCTGTGCGGCTCCACCGGCGATTTCCACGGCATCCGGCGCTTCGCCGAGCGCGACCACAACATCGTGTCGTGGCGGACGCACGACGTGTTCACCCACTACCTGCACCACGTCGCGCCCGCGCTCATGGCGCGGGAGATCACCGAGTTCTTCGAGACGCTGCGCTGAGACAGTCGCTTATGCCATCGAGACTCGCGGCCATGGTTCGTCTCACCGCACGTTGATGTACTGGATTCATCGTCAGCACAACAATTTCGAACCGAGGGAGACAGGAACCATGAGAATCGCAGTCTTCGGCGCCACCGGCACCGTCGGTCGTCTCGTCGTCGAGCGGGCATTGCGGGAAGGGCACGAGGTGACGGCGTTCACGCGCAGCGCGGCGGGCGTCAGGCAACGGCACGATCGGCTGCGCGTAGTCGAAGGCGATGTGCTGGACCCGCACTCGGTGCGACGGGCGGTGGAAGGACAGGACGCGGTGCTGATCTCGCTCGGCAACGGCCGCAAGGGCGTTGTCCGGGCGGGCGGCACCGAAGCGGTCATCGAGGCGATGCGTCGCACGGGAGTGAAACGGCTGATCTGCCAGACGACGCTCGGCGTCGGCGACAGCCGGGGCAACCTGAACTTCCTGTGGAAGTACGTGATGTTCGGGCTGCTGCTGCGCCCTGCCTACGCCGACCACGTTCAGCAGGAGCGATACGTCCGCGCCAGCGATCTGGACTGGACGATCGTGCGACCGAGCGCGTTCACCGACGCACCGGCCACCGGCAGTTACCGGCGCGGATTCCCGGCGGACGAGCGCGGTCTCACCCTGAAGATCGCTCGCGCCGACATCGCCGACTTCATGATCGAGCAACTGACCGATACCACCTATCTCCGCCAGGCGGCCGGTATCTCGAATTGAGAACCGCACATGCGGTGGCACGGTCGCGGCCCACCTCCCGCTAGGGGAGCGTGGGCCGCACCCGTCTCAGGCGTGCTCGTGCAAGTCCTCCCACGCCGGAAAGGGGTCGGGATAACCGGCCCACGCGCCGGGTCCCTCGGCGAACTCCGCGTCGGTGAGCAACGCGGCATCCAGCAGCGCGCGCACCTTGTCACAATCCAGTTCGATTCCGATGAAGACGATCTCCTGCCCCGGCGGCACCTCCAGCGACGACCACCATGCGGCGGGCTCGAAGACCAGGTTCGGCCCCGCTTGCGACCACACCGCGGCCAGCGTGGAACGACTCGCGATCCAGCAGAATCCCTTGCTACGCAACAGGCCGCGCAATTGATCCAGCGCTTCGGACAGGCGCAGTGGATGGAACGGCCGATCGGCGGTGTAGGTGAGACTGCGGATGCCGTACTCCTCGGTCTCCGGCGTGTGCCCGCCGGCGAGTTCCTCCGCCCAGCCCTCGGACTCCGCGGCGACCACCGGGTTGTAGCGGCCGGTGTCGAGCACCTCGGCCAGGTCGACCACACCGTTGCTGGTGCGCAGCACGTGGGCGTGCGGGTTGAGGCGGCGCACCGTGGCTTCGACCGCACCCGCCGCGGCGGCGCCGACCAGGTCGGTCTTGTTGACCAGCACGACGTCGGCGAACTCGACCTGATCGACCAGCAGATCGGCGATGGAGCGCTCGTCGCCCTCGCCCGCTTGCAGGTTCCGCTCGGCCAGCGCCTGCCCGCGCGCCACTTCCGCGAGGAAGGTCGAGGCGTCCACCACGGTCACCATGGTGTCCAGCCGGGCGATGTCACCCAACCGGAACCCGTCCTCGAACTCCCAGTCGAACGTCGCGGCTACCGGCATCGGCTCGGAGATACCGGTGGACTCGATCACCAGCTGATCGAATCGCCCCTCGCGAGCGAGCCGGGCGACGGCCTCGATCAAGTCCTCACGCAAGGTGCAGCAGATGCAGCCGTTGGTCAGTTCGACCAGTTTCTCCTGCGTGCGGTCGAGGTGGCCTTGGCCCGCGACCAGCGCGGCGTCGATGTTGACCTCGCTCATGTCGTTGACGATGACCGCCACCCTGCGGCCCTCCCGGTTGGCGAGGATGTGGTTGAGCAGCGTCGTCTTGCCCGCACCGAGGAAGCCGGACAGCACGGTGACGGGAAGCAGATCGGAATCCATGGAATTAATGATAACGATTTTCATTTACCGTCGGCGCCCGGGTCCGGTTGCCGGTGGCGACGCGGGCGGGCCGCCGTAGGGTTTGTGTCGTGAAACTGCTGCCATTGCCCGCCGACGGGCAGACTCCCGTCCGGGCGCTCACCATCGCCGGTACCGATTCCGGCGGAGGCGCCGGAATTCAAGCCGATACCCGCACCATGGCGCTGTGCGGCGTGCACGCGCTGGTGGCGGTCGCGGCGGTGACCGTCCAGAACTCGGTGGGCGTCAGCGGTTTCCACGAGATTCCGCCGCAGGTGGTGGCCGATCAGGTGCGCTCGGTCGCCGGGGACATCGGGATCGGCGCCGCGAAGACCGGCATGCTGGCCTCCACCGCCATCATCGAGGCGGTCGCCGCGGTATGCCGGGAAGTCGGCATCGGCGGCGGCGGAGACATCCCGCTGGTCGTAGATCCGGTCGCGGCCTCGATGCACGGCGATCCGCTGTTGCACGCCGAGGCTCTGGACGCGCTGCGCGACACCCTGATTCCGCTGGCGACCGTGGTGACGCCGAATCTGGACGAAGTCCGCCTGCTCACGGGCATCGAGGTCGCCGACGACGCTTCGGCCCGGCGTGCGGCCGAGGCGCTGCACAAGCTCGGCCCGCGGTGGGCGATCGTCAAGGGCGGGCATCTCCGTTCTTCCGAGTTCAGCACCGATCTGTTGTTCGACGGCGAGCGGTTCCTCGAGTTCAGCGCGCCACGCATCGCGACCGGCAACGACCACGGCGGCGGTGACACGCTGGCCGCCGCGATCGCCTGCGCGCTGGCGCACGGCTACCCGGTGCCCGAAGCGGTGGAATTCGCCAAGCAGTGGACCTATCGCTGTCTCGCCGCGTCCTACGATCTCGGCGCGGGCCACGGACCGGTCTCCCCGCTGTGGCGGTTGCACCGGAGCTAGCACGCCATTTCTTGTCGGTGGGTGCTGCGATACTGAGGACGTCGCACACACAGGTGGCCTCAACGGCGAGACGATCAGAACAACGGTGTTCGGCGTGCATGCGGCACGAGACCTCGGCGCCGTCCCGGGTGGCGCTCCGGTCACGCAGGGGAAAACGCCAAATGCAGCGGAAGATCGGCCGCGATGACGATGCCGTGCAGCCGGGCGCTCGCCGCTACCAGCGCGAAGATGATCTCGCTGAGGTAGGCGGCGAACTCGTCGACCGACATGGCCGGCGGCTCCAGCCGGTTCACCCCCAGCCACCAATCGGTGGCCGATGCCACCGCGCCGAAAATCGAATAGATCACCAGCTCCGCGCTCGTCACCTGCACCGACTCGTCGTCCACCGCGCCGGCGAACAGCTCGGCGGCGCGCTGGGCGGACTGCCTGGCCGATCGCAGAGCGCGGTCGGCGTCGTCGGATCGCTGCGTGAAGTGGCTGTGCAGCATGAACCGGAAGACGTTCGGCTGCCGTGACACCACCAGCACGTATTCCGTGGCGGCGCGGCGCACCAGCTCACCGGCCGAATCGCTGGTCAGGTCGAAGCTGGTCATGACCTGGTCCCAGAGCATGTCGCGAACCCGGTCGACGATCGCGTTGTAGAGGTCGGTCTTGTCCTCGAAATGGCGATACAGCTTCGGCTTGGCCGCGCCCGCCTCCTTCGCGATGTCGCCCATGCTGACCGCCGGACCGAACTTGTCCAGCGCGCGGAACGCCGCGTCGACGAACTCCTCGCGCACTTTCCTGCGATGCTCGCGCCAGCGCTCGGTGCGGGCGTCCACACGTGCGCGCGGCTGGTCGTCTTCCGTCCGGCCGCTGCGCATCACGAATCCGGATGCTACCTGTTACCACCGGTAGCACGCCCGCGCCCGCCGCCTCGCTACCAGGAACCTCACAGCTGAGCCCCAGCACCGTGGCAGGGTGGCCGCCGAGTGTGGTCTCCATGACCGAGACCCTGACCGTCGCGGCGGCGGAACGAACCGAGACCACGGGTGCGCCCGTGCTGGACGTGGTGATACCCGTCTACAACGAAGAGACCGACCTCGGCGTGTGCGTGCGCAGACTGCACGCCTATCTGCGCGACGGCTTCCCGTTCCGGTCGCGTATCACGGTCGCCGACAACGCGAGCACCGATGACACGCTGCAAGTCGCACGACTGCTCGCCGAGGAACTGGACGACGTGCAGGTTATGCACCTGTCGGCCAAGGGACGCGGGCGGGCGCTGCGAGCGGCGTGGGAACGCTCCGACGCGCAAGTGGTCGCCTACATGGACGTCGACCTGTCCACCGACCTGAACGCCCTGCTTCCGCTGGTCGCGCCCCTGATCACCGGGCACTCCGACCTGGCGATCGGCACCCGGCTGGACTCCGCGTCGCGCGTGGTGCGCGGCCCCAAGCGCGAGATCATCTCGCGCTGCTACAACCTGTTGCTGAAAGCCTCGCTGCGCGCGCACTTCTCCGACGCCCAGTGCGGCTTCAAAGCCCTGCGCACCGACGTGGCGCGCCGCCTGCTGCCGCTGGTGCGGGACGGGGAGTGGTTCTTCGACACCGAATTGCTCGTCCTCGCCGAACGGGCCGGCCTGCGCATCCACGAGGTCCCGGTGGACTGGATCGATGATCCCGACAGCCGGGTGGACATCGTGGACACCGCGCGCAAGGACCTGCTCGGCATCTGGCGGCTCGGCCGGGCACTTGCCACCGGCGCGCTACCGCTCGAGGAGTTGCGCAGCGCGGTGGGCCGGGAACCGCTGGTGGCAGGCGTGCCCCCGGGCATGGTCGGGCAACTGGTCCGTTTCGCGATCGTCGGCGTGCTGAGCACGCTGGCCTATCTGCTGCTCTATGTGATGCTGCAACCATTGACCGGCGCCCAGGCGGCGAATTTCGCGGCCTTGCTGATCACGGCGGTGGCGAACACCGCGGCCAACCGCGCCTTCACCTTCGGCGTGCGCGGCTCGGCCGGGGCGGTGGTGCACCAGTTCCAAGGTCTGGTCATCTTCGGGATGGGGTTGGCGCTCACCAGCGGTTCGCTGTTCGCGCTGCATCGGTGGGCGCCGGGCGCGTCGGTGCATCTGGAACTATTCGTCCTCGTGGCGGCCAATCTGGTGGCGACATTGTCGCGGTTCGTCGGGTTGCGCTGGGTGTTCCGCGACGGGGTGGGACGTGATCGGCCCGGCGAGCCGAGCGGGACACCGGTCGCGGGAATCGGGCACGACGACAAGGGAGGGCGTCGATGACGGCGACACTGACCACGGAACCCGTCGTGGCGCAAGCGCGGCCCGCGCTCGAGCGGCGCTGGGAGTATCCGGCGCTGGCGGCGCTGCTGCTCGGCACAGCGGTGGCGTATCTGTGCAACTTGAGCGCCAACGGGTGGGCGAATTCCTTCTACTCGGCCGCGGTGCAAGCGGGTTCGGTGTCGTGGAAGGCGTTCTTCTTCGGGTCTTCCGACGCGGCGAACTCGATCACCGTGGACAAGCCACCCGCCTCGCTGTGGCTGATGGAACTGTCGGTGCGGGCGTTCGGGCTCAACAGCTGGAGCATCCTGGTGCCGCAGGTGCTGCTCGGCGTGGCAACCGTCGCGCTGGTGTGGGCGACGGTCCGCAGGCCTTTCGGGCCGACGGCCGGCTTGCTCGCCGGATTGGCGCTGGCGGTGACGCCCGTCGCGGCGCTGATGTTCCGGTTCAACAATCCCGACGCGCTGCTGGTGTTCTTGATGGTCGCGGCGGCCTGGGCGATGACCCGGGCGGTGGAGGACGGCCGCTGGCGCTGGCTGGTGCTCACCGGCGCGCTGATCGGATTCGGTTTCCTCACCAAGCAATTGCAGGTGCTGCTGGTGGTGCCCGCCCTGGCGCTGACCTACTTGGTGGCGGGCCCGCCGAGGCTCGGTAAGCGCGTCGCGCAACTTTTCGCGGCGGGCGTCGCGATGGTGGTCGCCGCGGGCTGGTGGTTGCTCGCGGTGGAGCTGTGGCCCGCCTCCGAGCGTCCGTGGATCGGCGGCTCGCACGAGAACTCGATCCTGGAACTGACGCTCGGCTACAACGGGCTCGGCCGGCTCAACGGCAACGAGCGCGGCAGCGTCGGACCGGGCGGAGAACTTCCGCCGGGCGGCAACGGCATGTGGGGGAACACCGGCATCACGCGAATGTTCGAACCGGCGCAGGGCGGTCAGATCGCGTGGTTGATCCCCGCTGCGCTGATCGCGCTGGCACTGGGAATCGTGTTGCGCGGGAGGGCGGCCCGCACCGACCGGCAGCGCGCGGCGCTCGTCCTGTGGGGCGGATGGCTGCTGGTGACCGGGCTGGTCTTCAGCTTCATGGCGGGCATCTTCCACCAGTACTACACCGTCGCCCTGGCTCCGGCCATCGCCGCGCCCGTCGGCGCCGGCGCGGTGCTGTCCTGGCGGCAACGGCACCGGCTGTGGGTGCGGCTGGTATCGGCGCTCGCGGTCGGCCTGACCACGGCGACCGCTTGGATGCTGTTGTCCCGCAGTCCGGAATGGCAGTCGTGGCTGCGCTGGACGGTGCTGGTCGTCGGCGCGCTCGCGACGCTCGCCGTGCTCTTCCCCGCTCCGCGCAAGCTGGCCGCGGTGTCGGCGCTGGCGGTCGCGTTCACCTTCCTGGCCGGACCGGTCGCCTATACCGTCGACACGATCGCGACGCCGCACGCCGGTTCCATCCCGTCGGCCGGGCCGAACGTCGCCATGCACGGACGGCCGCCGTGGGGCGAGGGCATGCCGGACATGGGGCGCCGCATGCAGGATGGGACAGCAACCACCGGTGACGGCGCCGGGCAAGCCCCGGGCGGGATGCCACCGATGCCCGATGGGCAGACCGCGCGGGGAACCGGGATCGGCGCCCCTGGAGACGGCGGTGCGGGTCCCGATGGCGGCGGAGTCGGCGGGCTCCTCGGGGCCGGCGAACCGAGCGCGCGAGTCGCGTCCTTGCTCGAGCAGAACAGCGGCGACTACACGTGGGTGGCCGCGGCGACCGGCTCGAACAGTGCCGCGGGCTTGCAGCTGGCCACCGAACTGCCCGTGATGTCCATCGGCGGCTTCAACGGCAGTGACCCGTCGCCGACGCTCGAGCAGTTCCAACAGTATGTTGCCGAGGGCGAGATCCACTATTTCGTCGGCGGCGGTCGTGGCGGACCGGGTTCGTCGTCGGACTCCCCCAGCTCCCAGATCGCGCAGTGGGTTCAGGAGAACTTCACCGCCATCCAGGTGGACGGGATCACGTTGTACGACCTCACCGCCACCCGCTGAATCCGCGCGATGCGGTCCTGCCGCCCTGCATCCCCGGGACCGCATCGCCTTCCAGTGTTCAGCGCGAACCCCCTGCGCCCGCTGAACACCGCATCCGCACCGACGCCATACCTCGGCGCCGGTGCGGATCGCGTTCGGCGCGAAGCCGGGTATGTCACCGACGCAGAGGATTCGAGCGCTCGGTCTTGGCATCCCGCAAAACTCCAGCGATGATGTTCGGGATGTGTGACGGCTCCCGGTCGGGAGCCGGGGCCGCCCCGCCACCATCAGGTCACGCGTCCACCGCGAACATGCAGGGAAACACTTGAACGCTTTCATGAGGCTGGCCGTGACGGTGGTCAGCGCACTGGTCGCAACCGCGCTCACCGTCGGATTCGCCGCCACCGCGTCGGCCACCCCCGCCGACCGAGCCGAACCGGTCGCCGCATCGACCGGCGAACCGCCGCAGGTGACCTATATCAAGGCGTGCCTGCCGCCCGGGGACACGATCGAACTGCGCACGGGGATCGGCGCGGCGATCGGCGCCGCCATCGGCGCGCTCGTCGGCCTGCCCGTCTTCTTCGTCGGCGCGATCCCCGGCGCGATCATCGTCGGCCTGATCGGCGCCGCCATCGGAGCCTCCTCCTACGCGATCGACTCCGGACGGCTCGAACAGCAAGGGTTGTGCTGACCGCGCGGCGTCGTGGCGACCCCCACCGGCGCTTGCCGTTGCCCGCAGCGGTCAGCGCGGTGCGTGCAGCGCGTCGTGCAGCGTCGCCGCCCATTGCTGCACGATCAGTTTGCGGCGGGCCGAGTCGTCGGTGAGGACGTCGGCCAGGCCGAGGCCGCGGGCCATGTCGAGAGTCGCTTGGACCAGGTGGTGGGCGACGGGGTCGGAGTCGTCCACACCGAGGGCTTCGACCGCGCGGCGATGGGAGGCGCGCCCGAAACGGGCTTCCAGCGGGACGATGCGTTCGCGCAGCGCCGGGTCGGCGGCGGCGTGGGTCCACACCTGTAGCGCGGCCTTGAACAGCGGGCTGGTGTAGGACTCGACCAGACCGGCCACCACGGCCTCGGTGCGGGCGATGCCGTCGCCAAGCTGCGTCAGCGTCGCCGCCTCCTGCACCGCCTGTCCGCTGCGGGTGTCGAACATGTACTCCAGCGCGGCCGTGATCAGATCCTCCCTGGTGGGGAAGTGATGCTGGGCCGCGCCGCGCGACACCCCGGCCCGTTCGGCGACGACGGCGACCGTCGCGGCCGCCCAGCCCATCTCGGCCAGGCAGTTGATGGTCGCCTCGAGCAGGCGCTGCCGGGTGGCTCGGCTGCGGTCCTGCTTGGGTTCGTGGGGTGTCGCCATGGTCGTTATTCTGCCCAGCTGGGCGGACGACGCTGCAAAAAGGCCAGCATGCCCTCGCGCACCTCCGGTGTACCGAAGAAGCTCGCCGAGCGCCGCGCGAGTTCCTCGGCGGAGGCGTCGAACTCGGCGAGGATGTCCGCGTTCACCAGCCGTTTGGCCTCGGCCAGTCCCTGCGGCGAGCCCTTGCGCAGCTGCGCGCACAGCCGCGCCACTTCGGCGGCCGGGTCGTCGGCGGTCACCGTGACCAGGCCGATCTCCTCGGCCACTGCGGCGTCGAACTTCTCGCCGGTCAGGTAGTACCTGCTGGCCGCGCGGGGGCTGAGCCTGGGCAGCAAGGTCAGCGAGATCATGAACGGCGCCAGCCCGATGCGCACCTCGGTGAGAGCGAAACTGCTGCCCGGCCCGGCCACGACGACGTCACAACCCGCCACGATGCCCATGCCGCCGGCCCGCACGTTGCCGTCGATTCGCGCGATCACGGGCTTCGGGATCTCCACCAGCCTGCGCAGCACCCCGATCATGACCCGGGTGCGCTCGTCGGCGGCCACGGCCGGATCGGCGTCGCCGGCTTCGCTGAGATCCGCGCCCGCGCAGAAGGTGTTGCCCGTGTGCGCGAGCACGATCACCCGCACCTTCTCATCGGCGGCCGCGTCATCGAGCCCGCGCAGCAGCTCGGCGACCAGCTTGGACGACAGCGCGTTGCGGTTGTGCGGCGAATCGAAGGTGAGCGTCGCGACACCGTCGTGCACCTCGTAGCGGACGAACGGACCCGTCTCGGTCATGCGTGTCCTCTCAGTACGACTTCGGCAGGCCCAGCGAGTACTGGGCGACGAAGTTCAGGACCATTTCCCGGCTCACCGGCGCGATGCGGCCGATGCGCGCGGCGGCGAGCATGGCGGCCAGCCCGACGTCCCTGGTCAGGCCCGAGCCGCCGTGAGTCTGGATGGCCTGGTCGAGGGCTTTGATACTGGCCTCCGCCGCCGCGTATTTCGCCATGTTCGCGGCTTCGGCGGCGCCCATCTCGTCGCCGGTGTCGTAGAGGGTGGCGGCCTTCTGCATCATCAGCTTCGCCAGCTCCAGTTCCACCTTCACCTGCGCGAGGGGATGCGAAATGCCCTGGTGCGCGCCGATCGGCGTCTTCCACACCGTGCGTTCCCTGGCGTATTCCACCGCGCGTTCGATGGCGTAGCGGCCCATGCCGACCGCCATGGCCGCGCCCATGATCCGCTCCGGGTTCAGGCCCGCGAACAGCTGCATCAGCGCCGCGTCCTCCTTGCCGACCAGGGCGGTGGCGGGCAGCCGGACGTCGTCGAGGAACAGGTTGTATTGGTGGTCGGGCTCGATGATGTCCATCTCCTGCGCCGTCTTGGTGAAGCCTTCGGCGTCGGTCGGCACGATGAACAGGGCGGGCGCGAGCTTGCCGGTCTTGTGGTCGGAGGTACGGGCCACGATCAGCACGGCCTCGGCCTGGTCCACGCCGGAGATGAAGATCTTGCGGCCGTTGAGGATCCAGTCCTCGCCGTCGCGGCGCGCGGTGGTGGTGATCTGGTGGGAGTTGGAGCCCGCGTCCGGCTCGGTGATGCCGAAGACCATCTTGCCCGACCCGTCCGCGAGCTTGGGCAGCCACTGCTGCTTCTGCTCGTCGGTGCCGTACTTGGTGATGATGGTGCCGCAGATGGCCGGGGACACCACCATGAGCAGCAGCCCGGCGCCCTGCGCGGACAGCTCCTCCATCACCAGCGACAACTCGTACATGCCCGCGCCGCCGCCACCGTACTCCTCGGGCAGGTTCACGCCGAGGAAGCCGAGTTTGCCCGCCTCCTGCCACAGTTCGTCCAGCGGCTCGTTCTTGCGCGCCTTCGGCAGGACGTAGTCGCGGTAGTTGTACTTCGCGGCCAGCGCGGCGACGGCGGCCCGCAACGCCTTCTGCTCGTCGGTTTCGATGAAGCTCATCAGTTCTCCTGGTTTTCTACGGTTTCCGCGGGTTCGACAACCGCGAGCACGGCGCCGACCTCCACCTGCTGGCCTACGGTGACGTTGACGGCGCTGAGCACGCCCGCGGCGGGCGCGGCGATGGTGTGCTCCATCTTCATCGCCTCCAGCCACAGGATCGGCTGACCCTGTTCGACCCGGCTGCCGACCTCGGCGCCGAGCCGGATCACGCTGCCCGGCATGGGCGCGAGCAGCGAGCCGGTGGCCACCTGGTCGGCGGGATCGGTGAACCGGGGCAGCCTGCGCAGGGCCACCGGGCCGAGCGGCGAATCGACGTAGACCTGGTCGCCGTAGCGAGCGACCGCGAAGTGCCTGCGCACCGGGCCGCGTTCGCCGGGAACCGACAGCACGACGCGATCGGGAGCCGACTCGACCAGAGCGAGACCGTCGTGCCCGTCCACGGTGACGCCGGTCCGTCCGAAGCGGTAGCCGACTTCGTGCGTCCCGGTGGCGCGGCTCTCGTACGACTTGCGCTGCGATTGCGACGGCAGGTTGCGCCACCCGCTGGGCAGCCCGCCGCCCGTCCGCGCGCCGCGACGGTTCGCGGCGGCGTCGGCCAGCGCCGCCGCCACGATGGACAGCGCTTCGTCGGATTCCGGCACCAAGGGCGCGGCGAGGGCGTCCAGCCCGTGCGTGGCGAAGAACGCGGTGTCGGTGTCACCGGCCAGGAACGCCGGATGACGCAGCACGCGCACCAGCAAGTGCGGTTGGTGACCAGGCCGTGGATCTTCGCCCGGTGCAGCGCCGCGGCCAGCAAGCGCGCCGCCTCGCCACGCGTTTCGGCGTAAGAGATGACCTTGGCCAGCATCGGGTCGTAGTGCACGCCGACCACCGAGCCGTCCACAACGCCCGTGTCCAGGCGCACGCCCGGCCGGTCGAGCAGGTCGAATTCGGTGCGCACGGACGGGATGTCGAGCCGGTGCACGGTGCCGCTCTGCGGCTGCCAGTCGTGCGCCGGGTCCTCGGCGTAGAGCCGGACCTCGATGGAATGGCCGCGCATCGCGGGCGGTTCGGCGGGCAGAGCGCCGCCCGAGGCCACCTCCAGTTGCAGCCGCACCAGATCCAGCCCGGTCGTGCATTCGGTGACCGGATGCTCCACCTGCAAACGGGTGTTCATCTCCAGGAAGAAGAACTCGCCCTGTTCGTCGGCGAGGAATTCCACGGTGCCCGCACCGGTGTAGCCGATCGCGCCCGCCGCAAGGCGCGCCGCCTCGAACAGCCGCGCCCGCATGCCCTCGGTGCGTTCCACCAGCGGCGAGGGCGCCTCCTCGATCACCTTCTGGTGGCGGCGCTGGATGGAGCACTCGCGCTCGCCCACGGCCCAGATGACGCCGTGCGTGTCGGCCATCACCTGCACCTCGATGTGCCTGCCGGTCTCGAGGTAGCGCTCGCAGAAGACCGTCGGGTCGCCGAACGCGGATTCCGCCTCGCGCCGGGCGGCCTCGATCTGCGGAGCCAGATCGGCGAGGTCGCGGACCACGCGCATACCGCGCCCGCCACCGCCCGCCGACGCTTTGATCAGCACCGGCAGGTGCGCCTCGGTGACCTCCGCCGGATCCAGTTCGGCGAGCACCGGCACCCCGGCGGCGTCCATCATCTTCTTGGAAGCGACCTTCGAGCCCATCTGCTCGATCGCCTCGACCGGCGGACCGATCCAGACCAGTCCCGCGTCCAGCACCGCTTTGGCGAAATCGGCGTTCTCGGAGAGGAAGCCGTATCCCGGATGGATGGCGTCCGCACCCGCCGCCAGCGCCGCCTCGATGATCAGCTCACCGCGCAGATAGGTCTCCGCGGGCGTGTTGCCGGGCAGGCGCACCGCCGCGTCCGCCTCGGTGACGTGCGGCGCGGCGGCATCCGCGTCGGAGTACACCGCGACGGTGCCCAGACCCATCCGGCGGCAGGTGGCGAAGACCCGCCGGGCGATTTCGCCGCGATTGGCGACCAGGACGTTCGTGATCCGCCCAACCGTCACCCGGCCGCCCGTCGTCGAATCGCTCTGCGATGCAGTCATAATCCGCCTCACATTCGGAAGACGCCGAAGCCGTCGGCGCCTTTGATCGGGGCGTTGTGAATGGCCGACAGGGACATTCCCAACACGGTGCGGGTGTCGCGCGGATTGATGACGCCGTCGTCGTAGAGCCGCCCGGACATGAACATCGCCAGCGATTCGGCCTCGATCTGGGCCTCGACCATAGCCCGCATCCCGGCGTCGGCCTCCTCGTCGAACGGCAGGCCCTTCGCCTCGGCGGCGGCGCGGCCGACGATCGAAATGACACCGGCCAGCTGCGCGCCGCCCATCACGGCGGATTTCGCGCTGGGCCAGGCGAACACGAAACGCGGATCGTAGGCCCGGCCGCACATGCCGTAGTGGCCCGCGCCGTAGGAAGCGCCCATCAGCACCGAGATGTGCGGCACCTTGGAGTTGGATACGGCGTTGATCATCATCGCGCCGTGCTTGATGATGCCCTTCTGCTCGTATTCCTTGCCCACCATGTAGCCGGTGGTGTTGTGCAGGAACAGCAGCGGGGTGTTCGTCTTGTTCGCCAGCTGGATGAACTGGGTGGCCTTCTGCGATTCCTCGGAGAACAGCACGCCGCGCGCGTTGGCGAGGATGCCGACGGGATATCCGTGCAGTTCGGCCCAACCGGTGACCAGGCTGCTGCCGTAGAGCGGCTTGAACTCGTCGAAATCCGAGCCGTCGACGATGCGGGCGATCACCTCACGCGGATCGAAGGGAATTCTCAGGTCCGACGGCACGATGCCGAGCAGGTCTTCCGGGTCGTAGAGCGGCTCGATGACCTCGGCGCGGGGGGCCGGACCCTGCTTGCGCCAGTTCAGCCGCTTGACGATGGAGCGGCCGATGCGAATCGCGTCCTGCTCGTCCGCCGCGTAGTAGTCGGCGAGGCCGGAGACCCGCGCGTGCATATCCGCGCCGCCGAGTGATTCGTCGTCGGATTCCTCGCCGGTGGCCATCTTGACCAGCGGCGGGCCGCCGAGGAATACCTTGGAGCGCTCTTTGATCATCACCACGTGATCGGACATGCCCGGGATGTACGCGCCACCGGCGGTGGAGTTGCCGAATACCAGCGCGATGGTGGGGATTCCCGCCGCTGACGCCTGAGTGAGATCACGGAACATCCGGCCGCCGGGGACGAACACTTCCTTCTGCGTGGGCAGGTCCGCGCCGCCGGATTCCACCAGGGAGATCACCGGCAACCGGTTCTCCCGCACGATGTCGTTAATGCGCAACGTCTTGCGCAGCGTCCACGGGTTCGAGGTGCCACCGCGCACGGTCGGGTCCGGCGCGACGATCATGCACTCGACGCCCTCCACGATGCCGATGCCGGCGACGGTGCTGCCGCCGACGTGGAATTCGCTGCCCCAGCCCGCCAGCGGGCACAGCTCCAGGAACGGCGAGTCCTCGTCGACGAGCAGTTCGATGCGCTCGCGCGCGGTCAGCTTGCCGCGCTTGCGATGCCGGGCCAGCTTGTCCGGACCGCCGCCCGCGATGGCCTTGGCGAACTCGGCCTCGACCTCGGCGAGCTTGGCCGTCATGGCGTCGGCCGCGGCTTCGTACTCCGGTGCGGCGGTGTCCAGGGTGCTGCGCAGGATGGTCATGACTGGTACCCCAATCGCTTCGCCGCCAATCCGGTGAGGATTTCTGTCGTGCCGCCGCCGATGCCGAGGATGCGCATATCCCGGTACTGGCGCTCGATCTCGGATTCACGCATGTAGCCGAGCCCGCCGAACAGCTGGACGGCTTGGTTGGCCACCCACTCGCCCGCTTCCACCGCGGTGTTCTTGGCGAAGCACACCTCGGCGATGAGGTCGGTCTCGCCTTCGGCGCTGCGCTGCACCACGTCGCGGGTGTAGACGCGGGCGACGTCGATGCGCCGCGCCATCTCGGTGACCGTGTTCTGCACCGCCTGCCTGCTGATCAGCGGACGGCCGAAGGTCTCCCGGTTGCGCACCCATTCCAGGGTGAGGTCGAGGCAGCGCTGCGCGCTCGAGTACGCCTGCACCGCCAGGCCGACGCGCTCGCTGACGAAGGCCCCCGCGATCTGGAAGAAGCCGGAGTTCTCCGGGCCGACCAGGTTCTCCACCGGCACCCGGACGTCGGCGTAGGACAGCTCGGCGGTGTCGGAGGCCAGCCAGCCCATCTTGTCCAGTTTGCGGCTGACCGTGAAGCCCGGCGTGTCCTTGTCGACGATGAGCAGTGAGATGCCGCCGGAACCCGGACCGCCGGTGCGCACCGCCGTGACCACGAAGTCGGCCCGGACGCCGGAGGTGATGTAGGTCTTGGCGCCGTTGACGATGTAGTGGTCGCCGTCGCGGCGAGCGGTGGTGGTGAGGTGCCCGACGTCGGAGCCGCCGCCGGGTTCGGTGATCGCGAGCGAGCCGATCTTCTCGCCCGCCAGCGTCGGCTTCACCCAGCGCTCGATCTGGTCGGCGTTGCCGGAGGCGATGATGTGCGGCACGGAGATACCGCAGGTGAACAGAGACGCGAACACTCCGCCGGACGCACCGGCCTGGTGCATCTCCTCACAGACGATCATCGCGTCCACACCGTCGCCGCCGGAACCGCCCGCGGCTTCCGGGAACTGCACGCCGAGCAGGCCGAGCGCGCCCGCCTTCTTGTGCAACTCGCGCGGGATCTCGCCGTCTCGCTCCCAGCCGTCCAAGTACGGCAAGATCTCGCGTTCCACGAATCCGCGCACCGTGGAACGCAATTCGCGTCGTTCCGGCGTTTCCCAGAGTTTCGTCATGACAGCAGCTCCACTGGAATGTCGAGGTGACGAGACCGCAGCCATTCGCCGAGTCCCTTGGCCTGCGGGTCGAAGCGCGCCTGATAGGCCACGCCCTGACCGAGCAAGCCTTCGATGATGAAGTTGAGTGCCCGCAGATTGGGCAGGACGTGCCGTGTGACCCGCAGCGCGGCCGTTTCCGGGAGCAGCTCTTCGACACGCTCCACGGTGAGCGTGTGGACCAGCCAGCGCCACTGCTCGTCGGTGCGCACCCACACGCCGACGTTCGCGTCGCCGCCTTTGTCGCCGCTGCGGGCCAATGCGATCGTGCCCAGCGGCACACGGCGCGTTTCCCCGGCGGGCAGTGGTCGCGGAGCGGGCGGCTCGGCCACTTCGGTGAGTTCGGCCGTCGGGGTGGACGGCGCGATAGCGACGCGGCTGCCATCGGGCAGCACCGCGGTATGCGGCACCTCGGTGGCGTCGACGAACCCGGGGGTGAACACGCCATAGGGCGATCCGTTGCCCGGCAGCGTCGTGAAGCTGCATCCCGGATAACTGGCCAGCGCCAGCTCCACCGCGACGTTGGAGAACGCGCGGCCCACCTTGTTCGGGTCCGGGTCGCGAACCACACAGCGCAGCAGCGCGCTGGCCTGTTCCTCGGTCTCCGCGTCCGGCCGGTCCAGCCGGGCCAGGGTCCAGGTCAGCTCGGCGGGACGGACCGGAAGCCAGGACTCCAGCTGCCGTTGCGCGAGTTCGGCTTTCGCCTCGATGTCCAGACCCGTGAGCACGAACTCCATCTCGTTGCGGAAACCACCGAGGGTGTTCAGCGAGACCTTCAGCCGGGGCGGCGGCGGCTCACCGGTGACGCCGCTGATCCGCACCCGGTCCGGGCCGTCCTGGTCGAGGCGGATGGTGTCCAGGCGCGAGGTGACGTCGGGTCCGGCGTAGCGGGGTCCCTGGATCTCGTACATCAGCTGCGCCTCGACTGTGTCGACGGTGACCGCGCCGCCGGTGCCCGCGTGCTTGGTGATCACGCTGCTGCCGTCGGCGCGGATCTCCGCGATCGGGAAGCCGGGCCTGCCCAGATCGGCGAGTTCGGTGAAGAAGGCGTAGTTGCCGCCGGTGGCCTGGGTGCCGCACTCGATGACGTGCCCGGCCACCACCGCGCCCGCGAGCCGGTCGAAATCGGTTCGTCCCCAGCCGAAGTGCGCGGCGGCCGGGCCGACGATCACCGACGCGTCGGTGACGCGGCCGGTGACCACGATGTCCGCGCCCGCGTTCAGGCATTCGACGATGCCCCACGCGCCGAGGTAGGCGTTGGCGGTCAGCGGCGCGCCGAAACCGAGTTCGGCGGCGCGCGCGACCAGATCGTCGCCTTCGACGTGCGCGATCTTCGCGTCCAGTCCGAGATCGGCGGCGACCTTGCGCAGTTTCGCGGCCAGACCGGCGGGGTTGAGACCGCCCGCGTTCGCCACGATGCGCACATTGCGCTCCAGCGCCAGCCCGAGGCAGTCCTCGATCTGCTTGACGAAGGTCTTGGCGTAGCCGAGGTCGGGGTCCTTCATCCGGTCCCGGCCGAGGATCAGCATGGTCAGCTCGGCGAGATAGTCGCCGGTGAGCACATCGAGCTGTCCCCCCTCCAGCATCTCGCGCATGGCACCGAGCCGATCACCGTAGAAGCCGGAACAGTTGCCGATCCGGAGCACGTCCGGATCGGCGGCCAGCATACTGCTCATCAGCGGGAATGCCTCCTGTACGGCGAACTGTCAGGATGAGCCGCATGCCACACCCGTGAAGTCCGCGTTCCGCGACCAGCATCACACCCGGGCCTAAAAAAAGCAAGCATGCGTGCTTGTTACTAGTCTTTTCCGGCATCGCGGCCCGCCCCCACGCCGAACGCCCGCCCGGGCTGGAGCAAGATGGGCAGGGTGTCCAGCGACGTCAGCGTGATCGTTCTGTTCGCCCTGTCCGGCTTCCTGCTCGGCGGCGCCTACACCACCTGGAAGACCGCGCGCCCGCTGTCGATCGCGCTGGCCGTCTGCGCCGTCCTCGCGGCGGGCGGCGCGCTCGTGTGGTGGCTCGGCTAGCTCTTCGACAGCCGGAAGATGCGCAGGTCGTCGGGGACGCCGTTGAGCGGCGTCGCGAAGAAGCTGCGACGGTAGGGCTTGACCGTCAAACCCAGTTCCGCCAGCGTCTCCGGTCGCAGCGCCGCGAGCGTGACCTCCGACAGCATGGTGTTGCCGTTGCCGCCCGCCTCCATGACCCGGGCCGCGATCGTGACGTCCACCCCCAGCCAGTTGCCCCCGATCTCGCGCGGCGACCCGGTGTGCAGACCGATCCGCATCTGCGGGGTGTAGCCGCGCACCTGCACGTCGGCGAGATTGCGCTTCGCGGTCACCGCGGCGCGCACCGCGCGATCCGCCGAGGGGAACACCGCCATCACGCCGTCACCCATGCGCTTGACCACGTGCCCGCCGCGCTCGACGATCGGCGGCTCGATGGCCTTGGCCACCTTGCGCAGCAGTTCCAGGGTGGCCGAGTCACCGGCGGACAGCGACCAGCGCGAGAACGCCACCAGGTCGGTGAACATAACAGTTACTTCTTGGTTACCTTTGCCTCGCCCGACCCGCTCCAACGCGGCCTGCCAGACCTGCAAAGCGCCGAAACCGATCTCGCGCGCCGCGCTCGGGGCGTCGCCGACCAGTTTGTCCGCCGCGCGCGCGACCGCTCGCGCGCCACCGGGCCCCGAGACCGACAGCGGATCGCCGAAGGCGGGGTCGCCCGGCAACTGGTGCCGCGCCCTGCGCAGCACGCGGATCAGATCCGCCCGCTGATTCGCCGCGCTTACCAGCGCGGACAGCTGTCCGCGGCGCAGCGCGGACAGTTGGCCGCGGCGCAGCGCGCCGGAGCGGCGGGGAGGATCGGACGCGTCGGACGGCTCCAACGGAATGACCACCTCGGGCGGTACGCCATCGGCCTCCGGCCCCGACCCCGGCTCGGCGCCGCCGGAAGGTGTTTCACTCACGCCCCGAGGGTATCTCAGCCGACCGCACGTGGACGTGTTACCGATCATCGCCATCTGCCACCTCCGCTACGAACCTCCGCGAGCACACCGTCGGGCTCGGCGATGGATAACGAGCTGGTTGCTGAACCGAGGCTACTCGGGCGAGAAGGGGTCTCGGAACCGCCAGGGGGCATAGTTTCCGCGATGTTCACACGCACGATCGGCCCGGCGCGAAGTCTCGCGCCGGGCCGATCGCCACACCGTCCGCCGGGCAGTGACGGGCGGTGGGCGGAGCGCCGGACCTCCCGACAAGGTCGGCGCCCCTACCACCCGAGTGGCGAGGGAGGGCGACTCGGGTAGCTGGATGGCTCACCCGCGCACGTCACGCATCGCGCTGGTTCACCACGACCAGGGCCGCGCCGAAGACGATCGCGACGAAGACGGTGAAGTAGAGCAGGCTGCCCCACGGCCCCCAATGCCAGTTGGCCGTGGACGGCGCGGCGCTGAAGAAGTGGTTCGCGTTCGCGAACGGCAGGAACGGGGTGACGTTGCGCCCGAAGCTGCCGAACGCCCCGAGCAGCCCCTCGATGAGCAGCGGCCACAGCACGATCAGCGAGATCGCGGCGGCGGACTGCCGCACCAGCACGCCGACGCCGACCGCGAGGAGGATGCACAGGAACGCGTAGATCGGGATGCCGTAGACCTCGCGCCAATCGTCCGCGCTGGACAGGGTCAGCGTCGCCCCCGCGTCCGGCCCGCCGAGGGCTTTGGCGACCAGGTAGGCGAGGAACACCAGGACGAAGGTGAGCACCGCGCCGTACACGCCGACCAGTCCGGCCTTGGTCAGGATGACCTTCGCCCGGTGCGGGGTGGCCTGGAACGTCGTCCGGATGATCCCGAAGCGATACTCGCTGGTCACGGTCAAGGTCGCCATGATCATCAAGACCATTACGCCGAAGCCGCTGATCCCGGCCACGGCGGTGGAGACGGTCAGGTCGATCGCGCCTTCCTTGCCGTAGGACGCGCGCGCCACCGACGCGAGCAAGGCGGCCATGCCGAGCGCTAGGGCGACGACGATCGCCGAGCACCACCAGGGCGACCTGGTGGAGGTGAGCTTGATGCGTTCCGCTGCCAGCACGCCCATCAGAGCGCACCTCCCATCGCTGTGTAGGAACCAGGACCCTTCGAGGCCGATCCGGCTGCCGCCTCCGGGCTCACCGTTCCCGCCGGGTCGAAACCTTCACCGTGGTACTGCACGGCGCCGCCGGTCATCCGCATGAACGCCTCCTCCAGCGACGCGCGCTGCGGAGCGAGTTCGAACAGCGTGATGTCGTTCTCGCCGGCCAGCTTGCCGACCGCGTCGCTGGTCACGTTCGCCACCACGAGCGCTGGACCGTCGGGGCCCGCGCCGTCCTCGCGGACGGTCATGCCGTTGGAGGTGAGCACGCTGCGCAGCTGGTTGAGCTGCGGGCTGCGCACCCGGACCGACTGCTCCGAGGCGCGTTCGATGAATTGCTGGGTGGTCGAGTCCGAGATGAGCTTGCCACGGCCGATCACCACCAGGTGCTCGGCGGTCTGCGCCATCTCCGACAGCAGATGGCTGGAGACCAGCACCGTGCGCCCCTCGGCGGCCAGCCGCTGCATGAACCGGCGGATCCACAGGATGCCCTCCGGGTCGAGGCCGTTGACCGGCTCGTCGAACAGCAGCACCTCCGGATCACCCAGCAGCGCGCCGGCCAGGCCGAGCCGCTGCGACATGCCCAGCGAGAAACCGCCAGCGGCCTTGCCCGCCACCTCCGACAGGCCCACCAGCCGCAGCACCTCCTCCACCCGGGACTTGGCGATGTCGTTGGACGCGGCCATCCATTCCAGGTGAGCGCGCGCCGAACGGTTCGGATGCACCCACTTGGCGTCCAGCAGCGCGCCGACGGTGCGCAGCGGATGGTCCAGCTCGCGGTACGGCTTGCCCTTGATCAGGGCGGTGCCCGCGGTGGGCTTGTCCATTCCGAGAATCATCCGCATGGTGGTCGACTTCCCCGCGCCGTTCGGTCCCAGGAAACCGGTCACCTGTCCTGGCCGAACGGTGAAGGTCAAATCCTCCACCGCGACGGTCTGCCCGTAATGCTTGGTCAGGCCCCTCAGCTCGATCATGCCGCCCAGCATTCCGCAAATCGCGTCCGCGCGCGTCGATAAATGGTGTCGAGTCGGATCATCCTCGAGGATGACCGGAGGACGTCCAGGTGGGTGTAAGCCCGTACAGAGGAGTACAGGGAGCTGGGTTCTACCCTTCGGCGCACCCCCCGGACTCCCCTGTACGACCGGAATCGTGGCAAGTTGGTGACGCGCTCCGGAACGCACGCAGGCCCGCCACCGATCGACAGCGGATGCGGGCCTTCGTTGAACTACGGTCGTGACGCCCCGACGCGTGGCACATCGCAGGGGCAGGTCTCGGCCGGTTACGCGGGGACGACTCCGACTCGTTGCGCCAGGCGCCCGAGTTCGCCCGTAATCAGGTCGCGCCGAGCCGACCGCATCATGTGCCCGACCAACTCCCGCACGACGTTCATGGTGCGGATGTGCTGCGGCGCAGTGTGTTCTGCCCGTAGCAGAGCATTCAACGACGAACGGTAGTCGCGGCGCAGAGCGTAGGCGCGGCCGACTTCCACGAAGTACTGCGCTCGCCGTCCGTCCTCACCGATCGTCATCGGGTCGACGGTGGGCGCTAACGCGATGACGCGGTCAGGATCGCGCAGCTCCATCGCCGCCGCCATCCGCCACAGGGTGACGTTCGCCGGGTGGAACGACGGATTGCACAGCAGTGACGTATCCGAGGCCGTGGTGTCGAGGCGGTCTATTTGCTCGGCCGCCTCATCCAAGTGTGCGTTGGGGTCGCGTCCGAGGATGGCGGCGACGAGTCCAGCCTGTAAGTGCAGCATCCCGTAGGTCTCGACTTCGCCCCTCGTCCGGATTCGGGATTCGATGCGGTCGGCGACGCCTTCCGCGCATTCGAGGGCAACGCACAACGACCCGGGCCGCGACATCAACACGCCGCTGCGAACGAATGCCGCCTCAGCGAAACCCGCTGCCGAATTGACGTTGTCGGCAGCACGTTCCGCCTCCTGGGCCGCTGTCCACGCCAGGGCGGCGTAGCCCCGCGCCCGCAACGCCTGAGCCGTGGTGCGGGCGACCGAGGCAAGCACTTCCCAAGCCTTCTCCCGCTCCGCGCCGGTCGTATCCCGCACCTGCCGATAGCAGTCGTTGAGCAGAGCGGGCAGCATCGGCCCCAGCGTCGCGAAGTCGCAGTCCAGGCGAAGCTTCATCGCCTGCCGCGCCAGCACAGAAAGCTTGTCAAGGCTGCTGACCGGAGCGGTGGGTGTCGTGTTGCCCGCCGTCCACAGCGCAGTCTCGATATCCGGTATCGACTTGTGGAATCCGACCGTCGAGGGGTCGAGCCGGTCCTGTTCGTGCCCGGTTAGGTCGCCGACCGTCACGCCGAGCGCTTGCGCCAGCGCGTAGAGGGTGCGGCGCGAGTCAACCGGGCGCTCGCCGTTCTCGTACTTCGCGATCGCGCCCCGGCTGACGCCGATCCGATCAGCTAGGACCTGTTGGGAGATTCCGCGCCGGGCGCGGATGGCGCGTACCTGGCGGCCGACGAAGCGGCCCTCGTCTGACTGGTAGTCGCTCATGTGTGCACTCCCCTCGATGGCACCGAAACCCAATGCTAGCCAGCCGTCCCGCTGCGGGGCAGACCGAGATGTTCTCGCTGTCACGCTGATTGCAGCCCCGGCGTCGGGTCGAGCTCCCGAGCTCTCCGGCGTCGGGTGCCAACCACCACACCACATAGCGCCAGGGGGTACCAGATGCCCGACGAGCTCACCAACACTCTGCTCATCATCGCGATCGTGCTTGTTCTGGTCTGGCTGCCATTCGACGGTCTGCCCAGGTTCCTGGACCACTGCCATAAGGCACCCACCCCGAGCCGGGACGGACTACCCGGTCCGGCCGGAACCGACTGCCACCCAGCGCCCCTCGTACCCTTCACCATCCCACAGGCCCGCATCGTCATGCAGAAACTCATCCGCTGCGACGCCGACCGATGCGACTGCAAAGCCGCCGCCTTCCGCGTACTGATAGAAGCCGGACTCGCACGGCCCGCCAAGGCCCTGCGGTGAACCCAGGACACCGCAGCGACGACACGCTGCGATTCCGGGGATTCGCCGACGACGGCACTCCGCAATACATCGGCCCCGACGGCTGGCCACGCACACCCGAAGAACACGCCGAAATCCTCGAAGACGAAGCGATCGACCGCGCCCGCGAACTGCTCGACCCACGGCCGGGCGAGGTCGAGTAGAGCGGCTGTGACCAGGCCGGGACAGGCGGATCGCGCAGACATCGGCGTGGTCGGCGTCGATACCGGCGTGGTCGGCGTCGGGACCGGCCGAATCTCAGTGGCCCAAGAGATCGGCGACGCGCAGCAGTGGCGCGGCGTAGCCGGGGATCATGGTCGGATCACGCAGGTCGCCCGACGTGGGAATGTAGGTGAGCAGTTCGTTGCCGACGAGGCTCCAGGGCGGGACGGCGCCGGTGATGTGCGCATTGATGAGCCGAGGACCGATCAGCGCTTCGGCGCAGCGCGGGTCCGCCGTGGCGATCCGGTATCGGGAGTCGAACAGCACGTTGCCGGTCGCGGTCGGCTTGTCACCGAAGATCGCGCGCCCGAGTTTCGAGAACAAGCCGCGAGGCAGCACCTCTACCGGGGGATACATCCGGTCGAGCAGGACCAGGATCACGAAGAAACGGTGGGTGGTGGTAGTGGTGGTGCTGTACGTGGTCGAGGAATAACCACTCGATGACGTCGTTTGGTACGAGTACTCCGCCACGGTCACCCAGCGGCCGCCGAGCGGCCCGGTCATGGTGATGCCCAGTCCGCGTGAGTTGCGGCCGGGCAAGCGTTCGGTCCACGGCGCTCGGCTCCGCTCCAGGAACGTCCATCCGTGCGCGGTCGCCCAGTCGCGCAGGTGGGCCTTGCGCGCCCGCTCGGCGCGAATGGCTATCGGGATCAGGGCCACCAGGACGACGATCAGCGCGACCGGCAACGCCAGCAGCACGCCGAAGATGAGTCCACCGTCCATCGCTGCCTCCTTCCGTCACTTCGTCCTGGGCGACACGATCAGGTGTTCGTAGTCTGGGCGAGCGATCTTCTCGGAGGCTTAAAGAATCTTTGCGGCGCCGCGTGCGGGCTTGTCGGCCGGATTCCACGCACCGGCGGGATCACACTGTTCGTCACGACATCCGGCGGCTGGGCGTAGTGGGCAGCGCGGTCAGGAAGACGAGCCCGCCGCGAGCGCCATCACGGCGGCCAGCGCGGCGGCCGCGTCCAACAGGGCTCGCGAGCGAGCCGTGATGCTCGCGTCCCGAGCCGCCAGCGCGGACGCGACGTCTTCGGATCGCTCGCCGCGCGGCAGGTCCGGCATCAGGGTCCGGAGGAGGTCGATGCGGTATCCGGCGCCGCGGAGCTGGTGGACGATCCGGGCATCCCGCACTTGGGCAGGCGAATACCGGCGCGTTCCCTGTGCGGCGACGCGGTCCGGAACCACCAGCCCCACCGCGTCCCAATGCCGCAAGGTCGACGGGCGCACCCCGAGCGCGGCGGCGAGTTCGGACACGCTCATCGAGTCGGACGGGCGGACGTCTTCGATCGGCTCGGCGGAGATCGCCTCGGCAGCGCGCCGGGCGAGTGCGAGGTCGCCGCGCTCACGGTGCAGCCGGGCGTGCGCGGCATCGAGCAAGGCGAGCGTTTCGGGGATCGGACGCTGGTGCACCGCGCGAACGATCCGCTTGGCCTCGGTCGGGCCGACGCCCGCCGCCAAGGTGCGGTAGGCCAGCGCGGAGCGCAGGTGGATCTCGCCGTACCTGCGATAGCCCGCTGCGGTGCGCAGCGCGGGCGGCAGCACCCCGTCTCGCTCGAGGTTGCGAATCTGCTGCACCGAGTACCCGGCGCGCCGCGCGACATCGACCGTGCGCAGGGCCGGGTCGGCACCCGACGCCGCGCGCTCCCGCATCCGCATCTCGTGACCTCCACGAACAATTTGAGGGTTGGCGGCCTTCCATACCTGGCGAACCGCCTCGAAGTCTCCACAAGCACTTGAATGTAACGCTGGAGACATGACCATCGACGAGATCATCCGCTTCGTATCCGCCCTCGACGGAGTCCTGGTTCTCAGCCCGGGGCCGGGCGACGGCACACCCGAGATCAGCTGGGGTGACACGTTCTTCTACTACTCCCCCAGCGGTGTCGTCCCGGAGAAGACGCAGCCCTTCGCGACGATCGTCACGAAGAACTACCCCGGTGACGAGGAATCCCGGCTGGACCGCCCGGATACCTTCCGCGTCAACATCGCGGCCAGCAAGGAAGATTTCACCCGGTGGACCGGCCACAGCCCCCGCGATCCCTCCGCCGACGACGATAAGAGCGCACTGGATACGGTGATCGCGCACCCGGTCTACGGGTCCGCCGGTTGGCTCGCGATCGTGAACCCGGGCGAACGGACCGGCGAGGCAATGCTCGGATTGCTCCGGACCGCATACGAACGCGCCCGCTCGCGATACGAGCGACGAGCTACGTCAGTCAACTGACGAAAGCAACGGCGAGCCCGCCGCGTTCGTAGTGATCGATGCTCGACGCCTCTCCATCAACGGCTGACCCGTTCGGCCGATCCGGAGCCCATTCACAGCGCGGGAGACGACGCCTGCGCCCAGAATCGCTTCGGGATGCGTCCGGCCGAGCGGGCGGCGTATCCGGCGCGAACCGCGTCCGCCATGGCGGCGGCCATCAGTGCGGGGCGCTTGGCCCTGGTGACGGCCGTGGCGAGCAACACCGCCGAGCAGCCGAGTTCCATGGCGAGCGCGGCATCGCTCGCGGTACCGATGCCCGCGTCCAGGATGACGGGCACCCGCGCGTCGGCGACGATCATCTCGATATTGTGCGGATTGCCGATGCCGAGTCCGGTGCCGATGGGCGCGCCGAGCGGCATCACCGCCACGCAACCCGCGTCCTCGAGGCGGCGGGCCAGCACCGGGTCGTCGTTGGTGTAGGGCAGCACGACGAACCCGTCGTCACGAGCTGTTCGGCGGCGGTGAGCAATTCGATCGGGTCGGGCAGCAGGGTGCGCTCGTCGGCGACCACCTCGAGCTTCACCCAGTTCGTGTCCAGCGCCTCGCGCGCCAGTCGCGCGGTGAGTACCGCTTCGGCGGCCGTGCGGCAGCCCGCCGTGTTCGGCAATGGCGCGATGTCCAACCGTTTCAGCAGGTCGAGCACGCCGGTGCCGCCCGAGGCGTCGACGCGCCGCATGGCCACGGTGGTCAGTTCGGTGCCGGAGGCGATCAGCGCCTCCTCCAGGACGGCCAGGTTCTCCGCACCACCGGTGCCCATGATCAAGCGGGAGCCGAACTCCCGGTCGGCGATCCGCAGCGCGGCATCGGCCTGCCCGGACACCGTCGACGACTCAGCCACCTTGAACCGCCGTCAGCACCTCGATCTGCCAGCCGCGCCCGACCGGTTCGTCCCAGCGCGACTTGGGGAATACCGCGCCGTCCACCGCGAGCGCGACGCCCTTGCACGGCAACCCGAGGCGTTCCAGCAGCTCACGAACGGTGAGCGGCTCGGCGAACTCGTGCTCGTCGCCGTTCACCGTGACACCGATGGGGACGGATGACAGCGTCATCGGCTTCCTCCTACAGTCGTCGAAAAACGTTGCGGGTCGGCGGCTTCCGCCTCGGGCGGCATCGCCCCGCCGAGTACGCCGGTCACGGCGTCCGCGGTGAGCGGCACGGTGAGCATGCCGTTGCGGCCGTGCCCGGTGGCCGCCACGATCCGGTCGGTGAGCCTGCCGATCAGCGGCAGGTTGTCCGGGCTGCCCGGCCGGGAACCGGCGCTCGCCTCGGCGAACTCGTATTCGCCGATACCGGGGAACACCGCTTCCGCGTCGGCGATGAGGTCGCGAACGCCCGCGACGGTGACCGCGGTGTCGAAACCCGCTTCGTACTGGGTGGCGCCGACCACGATCCCGTCGGCGCGCGGCACCAGGTAGACCGGGCGCCCGTGCACCCGCGCCCGGATCACCCGGCGCGGCGCGGGAGCGACGCCGGGCCGCCGCTGCAGGCGCAGGATCTCACCCTTGACCGGGCGCACCGGCAGGTCGGGCCACAGTTTCGCCGACGCGGCCCCGGCGGCGAGCACGACCTGGTCGTGCGGCAGTTCCGTCAGCGCGGCCACGGACTCGGCGCGCACCACGACACCCGCCGCCTCGGCGGCCTGCCGCAGCGCGGCCACCAGCTTGCGATTGTCGATCGCGGGCTCGGTGGGTGCGACCAACCCGGCGCGCACGGTCCTGGCCAGGCTCGGTTCCCGCTCGCGCACTCCGGCGCGGTCCAGGATCGTCAGCTCGTGCCCGCGGCCGCCGACCCAGTCGGCCACGGTGCGCAGGTCGGCCGCGTCGGCCGCGTCCAGCGCGACGGTCATGGTCTCGTCCGCCACGAAGACCGAGATCCCGGTCACCGCCTCCAGCCGGGCGGCGAAGCCGGGCCAGCGGGCCAGCGACGCCGCGCCGAACTCCAGCACCCGATCCTCGCCGGGCCAGCCCTCCGACAGCGGCGCGAGCATGCCGCCCGCCACCCAGGAGGCGCCGGACGCGACCGCCGGATCCAGCAGCGTGACCGACCAACCGGCTTCGGCGGCCCGCCAGGCCACGGCCAGCCCGATGGCGCCGCCACCGACGACGGCCAGAGTCCGCATCCGATCCACCTGCCTCCTGTTTCGCATCCCCACGGTAGCGCGGCTACCGTCGAGGGCGTGCAACCCTCCCACCCGAATCGACCCGCCTCGCCGCGGGAGCGTCTGGCGCACGCGCGCCTGTATCTCTGCACCGATGCACGCCGGGAGAAGGGCGATCTCGCCAAATTCGCCGAGGCGGCGTTCGCGGGCGGAGTCGACATCATCCAGCTCAGAGACAAGGGATCGGCGGGCGAGGCCCAGTTCGGCCCGCTGGAGGCCAGGGCCGAACTCGGCGCGCTCGCCGAATTGAAGGCCGCTGCGCGCAGGCACGGCGGCCTGGTGGCGGTGAACGACCGCGCCGACATCGCCTTGGCCTCGGGCGCCGACGTGCTGCATCTCGGCCAGGGCGACCTCCCGCCCTGGTACGCGCGCCGGATCCTCGGACCGGACGTGGTGATCGGACGGTCCACACACAACCGCGCCCAAGCCGGACTGGCCGCGATCATGAACACATCGACTACTTCTGCACCGGCCCCATCTGGGCGACCCCGACCAAACCCGGTAGGCAGGCGGCGGGCCCCGAACTGATCCGCTCGACCGCGGAGGCCCATCCCACCAGGCCGTGGTTCGCGATCGGCGGGATCAACGCCGACAACCTGGCGCAAGTGCTGGAAGCCGGGGCGAAGCGGGTGGTCGTCGTGCGCGCGATCACCGAGGCCCGCGATCCAGAAGCGGCGGCGCGCGAACTCAAAGCGGCGTTGCTGGCCGCCGCGTGAGCGCGGCGGTCAGGAGAGCACCTGCCCGCGGGTGAACGACAGCGCGATCTCCACCGCGGTGTTTCCGCTGGACGTCGGCTCGGCGGCCGGCGCGCCCGGCTCGTCGACGATCCTGGCGTAGTCACCCGGCCCGGCCGGGTCCGAATGCAGCCAGACGAAGCCGAGATCGGCGAGGTCGAGCGTGCGCGGCAGCGCCGCGGCCAGGTCGCGGTCGTCGCGGATCTCCGCGAGCAGCACCCGCGCTGGTGCGGCGCGCAGGGCCGGCCACGAGGCGGCGAAGCCGGGATGCAAGGGACGCTCGTCCACCTCGTCCTCCGGAACCCAGGCCAGCTCGGTGCTCTCGCGATTACCGGTGGTCCGGAGGGTCATGCCCGCGTCGGCGACGACCGTCGTATAGGTCCAGCCGCTCAGCGCCGACGCCGTCACCCGCTCGGCGCGCACCTGGATGTCGGCGGGATCGATACCCGCTTCCTCCCAGGCCTCGCGCACCGCCGCGTGCACGGGCGTCTCGTGACTGTCGCGCGCGCCGCCGGGTAACGCCCAAGTCCCGCCTTGATGACTCCACGGAGCGCGGTGTTGCAGCAGCACCGCCGATCCTCCGTGGGCGAGTGGAGCGCGCAGGAGAAGTCCGGCGGCGCCGAAGCGACCCCAGTGCCGCAATCCGTCGGGACCACGCGACCACCCGTCACCGTCACCACGCATCTCGTACCCAATCCTCGTCCAGCTACGGCAGTGCCCCACCCGTTTCCTCCCAACCGGGGGTGTTTCACACGCCGCGGCGCCCGTACGACCACAATAAACTCCGCACCGACACGCGCGGATGGATCGGATATCCGGTCTATCCGTCGAGAAATCCGCGCTTGCGGCCCAAACTGGGGAGGTGGACATGGCTAGCTCCGAGCCGACGACGGCCGAACTCCGGCCGTCGTCCGCGCCCGCGGCCGCCGGTCGGGACGATCCGGGCGGGCTGAGCGTCGCGGTCGTGCGCGAACGACTCGACCTGGCCAATCTGCGTTCGTTCGCCAATTCCTCACCCGGACGGCTGATCGCGCTCGGCCTGCTGCTCATCGGCCTGTGCCTGGCCGCGGGCTCGGTGACCGCGGCGACGGTCGGTGAACGGCAGCGCAGCCTGGACGTATTGCTCTACGACACCGAACCGAACGCGCACTCCGCCCATCGGCTCTACACCTCGCTGTCGATCGCCGACGCCGCCGCGAGCACCGCCTTCATCGCGGGCGGGCTGGAGCCGCAGGCGGTCCGGGATCGCTACACGCAGGCGATGGGCGAGGCGGCCGCGGAGCTGGTGACCCAATCCGACGGCGCCGCCGGGCCCGACGCGGCGCACGATCCGGATGCCAGGCTGCGCACCGGCATAGTTACCGGGCTGCCGGTGTACTCCGGTCTGGTGGAGACCGCACGGACGAACAATCGCAGCGGATATCCGGTCGGGGCCGCGTATCTGAGCGAGGCATCCAACCAGATGCAGACCACGCTGCTGCCGATGGCCGAGGAGCTGCACAATCATCGCTCGGCGGCGGTGACCGCCGCGCAGCGCAACCATGTGCGGCCACCGTGGCCCGCGATCGGCCTGCTGATCCTCACCCTCGGCGTGCTGGTGTGGGTCCAACGGGATCTGGCGCGGCGCTGGCGGCGGGTGCTCAACCCGGGGCTCCTGCTGGCCTCCGCCGCGATGCTGATCCTCCTGGCGTGGACGGTGATCGCGGGCTCGGTGTCGGCGGCGTCGATGATCGACGCCCGCGACGACGGCGCGGTGCCCTCCTCGCGGCTGACCGAGAGCCGGATCCTCGCCCAGCAGGCGCGTGCGGCGGAGACGCTGAAGCTGGTGCGCCGGGACGCGACCGGCGACTACGACCGCACCTACGACGCGGACATCGAGCGACTGGCCGACCTGATCGGCGACTACCCCGGTTCCGCGCCTGCGGCGGACGACGTGCGCAATGCCGTTCCGGCGCTGGCTCGCTGGCGGGTCGCGCATCAGCGCATGAACAACGCGCTGGCGAAGGGTGACTTCAACAGCGCGGCAACGGTGACGACCGGTCCCGGCTCCGCGGACGCCACCGCGCAGGTCGAAGCGCTCGACCGGTCGCTGGAGCAAGGCATCGCCGAGACACGCAACACCCTGCGCGACGAGATCTCCCAGGCGGCGCGCGTTCTGGACTTCTTGGGAGCGGGAGCGATGGTGCTCGGCATTCTGGCGGCAGTCTATGTCGGACTGGGCATGTGGCCCCGGCTCCGGGAGTACCGATGAGATCCGCGCGCGGCATTCTGACGGCTGTCCTCGTCGTGGTGGCGCTGGCGAGCGGCTGCGCGAGCGAGGCGGGCGCGCCGCCGCCCACCAAGTCGCCGAAGTACACCGACCCTCCGCTGCCCGCGAAGGCCGTTCCGGTGCTCACCGATTCGCCGGTCCCCCCGCCGCCGAGCACACCGAAGTGCGGTGACCCGACCGCGAGCCTGCGCCCGACCGGAGCGGGTGCCGCCGCGCGCGGGCCGGTGATCGACGCGATCCGGGCGCGGGGGCGGCTGCTCGTCGGTCTGGACACCGGCAGCAACCTGTTCAGCTATCGCGACCCGGTCTCGGGCGCCATCGTCGGTTTCGACGCCGATATCGCCAGGGAGGTGGCCCGCGACCTGCTCGGCAGCCCGGATCTGATCGAGTTCCGCAGCCTCGGCTCCGCCGAGCGCGAGACGGCGTTGCAGAACCACACCGTCGACCTGGTCGCCAAGACCATGACGATCAATTGTGAGCGGCGCGAAAAGGTCGCGTTCTCCACCGTCTACCTGCACGCGAATCAGCGGGTGCTCGCGGTGAAGAACTCCGGCATCCGCGGCTTGGCCGATCTGGCGGGACGGCGGGTGTGCATCGTCTCCGGCACCACGTCGCTGGAACACATCCGCCGCGACCAACCGGCCGCGACCATCCTCACCGTGCCCAGCTGGGCGGACTGCCTGGTCGTGTTGCAGCAGCGCCAGGTCGACGCCGTCAGCACCGACGACGCCGTCCTCGCCGGGCTGGCCGCGCAGGACCCGTACACGGAGCTGGTCGGCGGCAGCATCAGCGAGGAGCCCTACGGCATCGGCATTCCCAAGGGCGACAACGACCTGGTGCGCTTCGTCAACGGCACGCTGGAACGTATCCGCAACGACGGCACGTGGGTCGGGCTGTATCAGCGATATCTGACTCGCCTCGGCCCCGTTCCCACCCCGCCGACCCCCACCTACCAGGACTGACGGGCGCATGAGCACGCGGCCCGCCCCCGAGCCCGACCCGGACGAGACCGTCACGGGGCGGCCGGGTCCGGCCGATGTGTTCGAGGACGGATTCACCGGGTTGGTCGGGCGCCATCCCGGCGGACCGACGGGCCTGCTCCCCCCGCACCCCGCGACGGAAGAGGCGCAAGACGCTGCCCGCGCCCGGATCGAAACCCCGGTGACGAAGTACGGCACCGTCGCGACGAAAGCAGTGGCTTTCGAGCCCGATGACCTCGACGGAACGGACAACGAGCGGACGGCCGGGCGGCCAGCGAACGCCGGAGGACGAGCAGAGCCGGGATCGAATCCGTCGGCGGCGGACGAAGACCCGGACGCGACTCGTATGCAGGCCGAACGCGGGGAAACGGTCGCCTGGGACCGCGAGCCGGACATCAATTCGCCGGACCGGCGGCAGCAACCGACGTCCGGCGCGAGCCGAGCGGTCGCGGAACCGGCGCGGTCCAGCGGCGGCGACGACGGCCCCGCCACGCGGATGGCCCACGACGATCGAGCGGAGAACCCGCCGACCGAGGCGGCGGGTCAGGACAGTACCCGGCGCACGGACACGAATCCCTCGGCGCCGCTGCGCACCTCCGGACGCAGCGTGCGCACCGCGCGAACCCGTCCGGCGGTGCGGCGGCTCGGTGCTGGGCTCGTGCCGATTCCGGCGGTGCCGCCGGCCGATCCCCGCGACGCCGTCCTCACCGACGCGGTGGTGTCCGAGGGTAAGCGATTCTGCTGGCGCTGCGGCAAGCCGGTCGGCCGGGCGACCGCGACCCGGCCCGCCACCACGGCGGGCACCTGCGCGACCTGCGAGGTCCCCTTCGACTTCCGCCCCACGCTGCACGCGGGCGACACGGTCGCGGGGCAGTACGAGGTCCAGGGGTGCATCGCCCACGGCGGGCTCGGCTGGATCTACCTCGCGATCGACCGCAATGTCAGCGACCGCTGGGTCGTGTTGAAGGGCCTGCTGCACACCGGTGACGCGGAAGCACAGGCGGTGGCCATGGCCGAACGGCAATTCCTGGCCGAGATGGCGCATCCCAGCATCGTCAAGATCTACAACTTCGTCGAGCACACCGGCGCCGACGGCACACCGGTCGGCTACATCGTCATGGAATACGTGGGCGGCCGGTCGCTGCGCGACATCCTCGATTCCTACGAACGGCCGCGACGCATGCCGGTCGCCGAGGCGATCGCCTATCTGCTGGAGATCCTGCCCGCGCTGGACTACCTGCACTCGACCGGACTGACCTACAACGACCTCAAACCCGACAACATCATGGTCACCGAGGACCAGGTCAAGCTCATCAATCTCGGTGCCGTCGCCACCATCGAGGCGTACGGGAACCTCTACGGCACCAGAGGGTTCCAGGCCCCGGAGATCGCGCGCACCGGTCCGACCGTCGCCTCGGACATCTACACCGTCGGCCGCACGCTGGCCGTGCTCACCTTGCACATGCCCTCGGAGCACGGGCGCTATCTCGACGGTCTCCCCGACCCCGCCGACGAGCCGGTGCTCGAGCGCTATCAGTCCTTCCACCGTCTGCTGCTCTGCGCCACCGATCCGGACCCGCGGCGCCGGTTCCCCTCCGCACGGGCGATGTCCGCGCAGCTGTCGGGTGTGCTGCGCAAGATCCTCGCGCTGGAGAGCGACACCGAGCATCCGCAGTTGTCGGTGGTCTTCACACCGCCGCGAGCCAGTTTCGGCACCGAGGAACTGATCAGTCAGACCGACGCCTACATCGACGGCCGCCCCCGCAGCAGTGCGCTCGACGCCAACGAGGTGGTGGCGGGACTGCCGGTGCCGCTGCTCGACCCGTCCGAGCCGTCGGCGCCCCTGCTCTCGGCCGCTATCCATCCCGAACCAGCCCACGCGTTGGAGGCGCTGCGGCACGCGCGCGATCGCGCCGGAGCCGACCCGGGCAACGCTCCGGAGACGCTCGATCTCGAACTCACGCTCGCCGAGGCGCGCGTGCGGCTGGATCTGCGGGAATCGGCCACCGTCCTGGACCTGCTCGCGCGGCTGCCCGAACACGACTGGCGGGTGAGCTGGTATCGCGGGATGGCCGAATTGCTCGACCGCGAGTACGAACGCGCGTGGACGAATTTCGACGAGGTCTTCCGGGTGCTCCCCGGCGAGATCGCACCTCAGCTGGCGCTCGCCGCAACGGCCGAACTCGTACTCCAGCATTGGGATTCACCGGACCCCGGCCAGTGGCGCGCCTACGCCGAGAAGGCGTACGAGACGGTGTGGCGTACCGACCGCACCGTGGTGAGCGCTGCCTTCGGGCTGGCCAGGCAACTGGCCGCGGACGGCCGGGTGGACCAGGCCGTGCAGGCGCTGGACGCCGTGCCCGCCGCGTCGCGGCATTTCACCACCGCGCGGATGACCGCCGTGCTGCTCATGCTCACGGCCGTGCCGGTGGCCGACCTCGACGAGGCCACCCTGCACATCTGCGCGTCGCGGGTGCTGAGCCTGCCCACCGGCGAGAGTCGTGCCGTGCAGATGCGAGTGCTGGTCCTCGGCGCGGCCCTGGCGTGGCTCCAGTCGGGCAACACGCCGAAGCGCCCCGACGCCACGCTGTTCGGCGCGCCGTTCACCGAACGCGAACTACGGGCGGGCACCGAGGCGGGTCTGCGCTCGCTGGCTCGCGGCGCGCCCAATCGCCGGCACCGTTACGCGCTCGTCGATCTGGCCAACTCGATTCGCGCGCGAACCTGGATCTAGCCGAGCCGGTCGACCACCCGCCGTGCGGCGCGCGCGATGGCCAATTCCTCATTGGTCGGCACCACGAGTACCGCGACCGGCGCGTCCGGCGGCGAGATACGCCGCGCGTCACGGCGTTGCGCGGAATTGGCCACCGGGTCGACTTCGATGCCGAACCGGGTGAGCCCGGCCAAGGCGTCGGCGCGGACATGCGGGCTGTTCTCCCCCACTCCGGCGGTGAAGGTGATGGCGTCGACGCCGCCGAGCTCGATCAGGTACGCCCCGAGGTAGCGCCGCAGCCGGTGGATGTACACGTCGTAGGCCAGCCGGGCGGCTTCGTCGCCGTCCGTGATGAGGCGCCGCAGTTCGCGGAAGTCGTTCACGCCGGACAGCCCCTTGATGCCGGAATCCCGGTTGAGCAGGGTGTCGATCCGATCAATGTCCAGGTGCGCCGACCGCGCCAGATGCGCGACGATGCCGGGATCGAGATCACCGGACCTGGTGCCCATCACCAGGCCTTCCAGCGGGGTGAGTCCCATACTGGTGTCGATCGGATGCCCGCCGCGGATGGCGGAGGCCGACGCGCCGTTGCCCAGATGGAAGACGATCTGGTTCAGCTCGGCGGGGTCGCGGCCGAGCAGGTCGGCCGCACAGCCGGACACGTACTCGTGCGAGGTCCCGTGGAACCCGTACTTCCGGATGCCGTGCGCGGCCGCCACTTCAGCGTCGATGGCGTAGGTCTTCGCGGCGGCGGGCAGGCCGTGGAAGAACGCCGTGTCGAAGACGGCGACCTGCGGCACTCCCGGCAACAGCGCACGCGCGCTCTCGATCCCGGCGACGTTGGCCGGATTGTGCAGCGGGGCCAGCGCTGCCAGCTCGGCGATGGCCGCGACCACGTCGTCATCGATCAGCGTGGGCCGATAGAACACCTCGCCACCGTGCACCACCCGGTGGCCGACGGCCCGCACACCTTCGCGGACCAGATCGTGGCCCGTCGCGGCGAACGTATCGAAGACCAGGCGCAGCCCGGCGCCGTGGTCGGCGATCGGTTCGCGGCGCTCGGTGGCCGAGCCGTCGGCGCGATGCTCGATCCCGCCCTCTTCCTCACCGATGCGCTGCACCATTCCGGAGGCGGCGACCACGCTCGAATCCGGATCGAGCAGCTGGTATTTGATGGAAGAGGAGCCGGAGTTGATCACCAGCACCATGCCATCGGCCGTCTCGCTCATCACGCCTCCTGTGTCCCGCGCGGTGCGCCGCCCACGTGCCGCAGCGGCGGCATCAGCTCTCCTGCGCCTGAATCGCGGTGATCGCCACGGTGTTGACGATGTCGGCCACCAGTGCGCCACGGGAAAGGTCGTTGACCGGCTTGCGCAGCCCTTGCAGCACCGGCCCGATCGCGATCGCGCCCGCGCTGCGTTGCACCGCCTTGTAGGTGTTGTTGCCGGTATTGAGGTCGGGAAACACGAACACCGTCGCGCGCCCCGCGACTTCGGAATCGGGCAGCTTGGCGTCGGCGACGGTCGGCTCGATCGCGGCGTCGTATTGGATCGGCCCCTCCACCGGCAGCTGGGCCGCGCGCTCGCGCACCAGCTTGGTCGCCACGCGCACCTTGTCCACGTCCGCTCCGCTGCCCGATTCGCCGGTCGAATACGACAGCATCGCGACGCGGGGTTCGATGCCGAAGCGGTCGGCGGTCGCGGCCGAGGAGATCGCGATGTCGGCCAGCTGCTGCGCGGTCGGGTCAGGGACCACCGCGCAATCGCCGTACGCGAGCACGCGGTCGGCCAGGCACATGAGGAACACACTCGAGACCGTGGAGACGCCCGGCACCGTCTTGATGATCTCCAGCGACGGACGGATGGTGTGCGCCGTGGTGTGCGCCGCGCCGGAGACCATGCCGTCGGCGATCCCCTTGTACACCATCATCGTGCCGAAATAGGAGATGTCAGCGACGGTTTCGCGGGCGCGCTCCAGCGTCATGCCCTTGTGTTTGCGCAGTTCGGCGTACTCGGCGGCGAACTCCTCCAGGTAGCCGGAGCGGCGCGGGTCGAGTACATCGGCTGCGGAGATGTCCACGCCGAGTTCGGCGGCGCGAGCGCGCACGGTGGTCTCGTCACCGAGGATGACCAGGTCGGCGATCTTGCGCTGGAGCACCCGGCCCGCAGCGCGCAGGATGCGGTCGTCGTCGCCCTCCGGCAGCACGATGCGTTTGCGATCGGCCCGCGCGCGCTCGATGAGCTGGTACTCGAACATCTGCGGGGTCACCACGGAGCTGGGCGGCACGTCGATGCGCCGCAACAGTTCCGCCGCGTCCACGCGCTCCTCCATCAGCGCGAGGGCCGTGTCGACCTTGCGTGGGTTGCCCGCGGACATGCGGCCGCGGGTGCGATAGGCGGCGCCCGCCGTGTCGTAGGTGCCCAGATCGGTGGTGAGGATCGGCAGCTTCGGCTTGAGACCGGTCATCAGCCGCGCCACCGCGGGATGCGGCAGCAGGCCCCCGTTCATGATGATTCCCGACAGCGACGGGAAACCCTCCGCCTCGTGCGCGTTGACGACGCTGAGCAGTACGTCCGACCGGTCGCCGGGCGCGATCACGACGACGCCCTCGACCAGCCGTTCCAGGATGTGTTCGGCGGTCATGCCGCCGACCATCACCTTCAGCGCCTCGCGGTGCAGCAACTCCGGATCGCCGCTGTACATCTCGCCGCCGACGGCCGCGCACAGCTCGGCCATGGTGGGCGCGATCAGCAGCGGCACCTCGGGCAGCGTCCACGAGGGGACGCCGAAGCCGCGCAGCGCCGCGCACACCTCGTCCAGCCGGTGCGGGTCGCAACGATTGGCGATGACGGCAACCAACTGCGCGTGCTCGTGGGCCAGCTCGGCCTCGCACAGTTCGGCCAGGTGCTTCACCTCGTCCGGGGTGCGGCCCGCGCCGCGGATCACCAGCAGTACCGGCGCGCCCAGATTGACCGCGATCCTGGCATTGAAGCGCAGCTCGCTGGGGCTCGCCACGTCGGTGTAGTCGCTGCCGACCACGACCACCGCGTCGCACATCCGCGCGACCTCGTGGAAGCGCATGACGATCTCGCTGATCGCCGCGTCCGGGTCGGCGTGCACCTGCTCGTAGGTGGTGCCGATCGCCTGTGCGTAGTCGATATCCGCCGTACTGTGCTCGAGCAGCAGTTCGAGGATGTAGTCCGGCTCGGTGGTCGAGCGCGTGATCGGACGGAACACGCCGACCCGCGCGGTCGTCGCGCACAGCATCTGCAGCACCCCGAGGGCCACCGTCGATTTACCGGTGTCGCCTTCGGGCGAGGCGATGTACACGGCGGATGGAGCGTTGTCGGCCATGACCGAGAGCTTAGTGAACCGGCGGCTACCGGGCCGCGCCGTGCGATGCACGGCACCGGCCGCGCACCATGGTCACCGGTCGCGCGGCCGGGCACCGGCGGAGCCGCTATGGCCTGTCGCCGCCGCCGCTATAGTCCGGGCATGGCTGAGCATTTTCCGGATCGGCAGTGGGGTTCGCGCACCAACCTGTTCGCCCGCGCGGCAAGTAGATTCGCGGCTACCAAGCCCGGCTCCCGCCTCGTCCGGGCCCTCACTCCGCTGGACCGGGCGGTCTTGGAGCGCACCGATGCCAAATACACCGTGCTCGGCCCGATCGGCGCGCCGGTCATCCTGCTCACCACCATCGGCCGCAAGTCCGGACAACCCCGCACCCAGCCGTTGCTGTACGTGCACGACGGCGACACGCTCTACGTGATCGGCAGCAACTTCGGCCAGGCGCACCACCCCGCCTGGACTGCCAATCTGCTCGCCGACCCCAAGGCGACCGTCGCCATCGCGGGCCAGCGCATCGAAGTAACCGCCACCCCCGTCGACGGACCGGACAAAGACGCCGTCTTCGCCCGCTTCGTCGACATCACCGGCGCCTACGCCGCCTACCGTTCCCGCACCACGCGCGACCTGCGCGTCTTCGCCCTCCGCCGGGCATGACCCCGCGAGCGGCACACCACTGCGGCATCGGTCGAGAGGGTCTCTCGATGGTGTGCCGCTCGCGACGGGTCAGGCCAGGGCGCGCAGGCGGGGGGCGAGGTCGCGTCGGAAGAGGTCGAGGAAGCGGCGCTGGTCGTGGCCGGGGGCGTGGAAGACCAGGTGGTTGAGGCCTGCGTCGAGGTAGGGCTTGATCTGTTCACCGCCTGGTCGGGATCGCTCGCGACGATCCAGCGCTTGGCGATCTGTTCGATCGGCAGCGCGTCGGCGGCGGCCTCCATCTCGATCGGGTCGGTGATGCTGTGCTTCTGCTCCGCGGTGAGCGAAAGCGGGGCCCAGAACCGGGTGTTCTCCCTGGCCAGTTCGGGGTCGGTGTCGTAGGAGAGCTTGATCTCGATCATCCGGTCGATGTCGTCGACGCTGCGCCCGGCCTTCGCCGCGCCCTCGGCGACCGCGGGCATCAGCTTCTCGGTGTAGAGGTCCATTCCTTTGCCCGAGGTACAGATGAACCCGTCGCCCGCGCGTCCGGCGTACCGCGCGACCAGCGGACCGCCCGCCGCGACGTAGATCGGGATGCCGCCCTTGGGCACGTCGTAGATGGAGGCGCCGACGGTCTTGTAGTACTGGCCGTCGAAGTCGACGCGGTCGCCGGTCCACAGGGCGCGCATCAGGTCGACCGCCTCGCGCAGGCGCGCGAAACGCTCCTTGAACTCCGGCCATTCGCCGGTGTATCCGGTGGCGATCTCGTTGAGCGCCTCACCTGTGCCGACGCCGAGCATGACCCGCTCCGGATACAGGCAACCCATGGTGGCGAACGCCTGCGCGATCACTGCGGGGTTGTAGCGGAAGGTCGGGGTGAGCACCGAGGTGCCGAGCTGGATGCGCTCGGTGCGCTCGCCGACCGCGGCCAGCCAGGACAGCGAGAACGGCGCGTGCCCGCCTTTGTGCCGCCACGGCTGGAAGTGGTCGCTCACGGTGGCGCTGTCCAAGCCGTGTTCCTCGGCCAGCACCGCGATCTCCACGAGTTCCCGGGGACCGAACTGCTCCGCCGATGCCTTGTATCCGAGCTTGAGTTCGCTCATCTGCCACGCTCCTCGCGTTTCGTTTCGCCGCCATCGCGATCCGTCCTCGACAGTAGCCAACGCCGCCGCCGTCCGCGCCGACAGCCCGGCGCGGAAGAACGTCGTAGAGAACACCGCTTCCGGGCCGGAATGTTTCCGCGACCGGAGCTGCGCGCGGCGACCGGCCCGTGCCGGTCGTCCCCGGCGCGGTCGCCGGGCGATAGCGGATAATGGCCCGCGTGACCGCAGACGACGAGCCGATCCTGTCCTACCTGACCGATATGGACGGCGTGCTGGTGCACGAGGACCACCTCATCCCGGGCGCCGACAAGTTCCTCGCCGAGCTGCGCGCCAACGAGACGCCGTTCCTGGTGCTGACGAACAATTCGATCCGCACGCCGCGCGATCTCCAGGCGCGGCTGCGCCACACCGGACTCGACATCCCGGAAGAAGCGATCTGGACCTCCGCGCTCGCCACCGCCACCTTCCTGAACGAACAGCGGCCGAACGGAACCGCCTACGTGGTGGGCGAATCCGGGCTCACCACCGCACTGCACGAAATCGGCTACGTGCTGACCGACAGCGACCCGGACTACGTCGTCCTCGGCGAGACCCGTACGTACTCCTTCGAGGCGATCACCACCGCGATCCGGCTGGTCGAGCGAGGCGCCCGTTTCATCGCGACGAATCCGGACCCGACCGGACCGTCCCGGGATGGCTCGCTGCCGGCGACCGGCTCGGTAGCCGCGCTGATCACCCGCGCGACCGGCCGCGAACCGTATTACGTCGGCAAGCCGAACCCGCTGATGATGCGCTCGGCGCTGCGGCGCATCGGCGCCCACTCCCAGTCCTCGGTGATGATCGGCGACCGGATGGACACCGACGTCATCTCCGGGCTGGAAGCGGGCATGCGCACCATCCTGGTCACCTCTGGCATCTCGACCCGCGCCTCCTTCGAGGCCTACCCCTACCGGCCCACCATGGTCGTGGACTCGGTCGCCGACCTGATCGGCAAGACCGGGTCCCCGTTCACGGACTGACCGCCACCACCGCTCCACCGCCACACCACGACCTGGCCGCCGCGCTACCGGCGGACCGCCGCACCACCGAGCGAACCCCCTACGCCACCGCTCGACCGTCGCACCACCGGCCGACGCCCGCCACACCACCAGCCGACTACCACACCACAGCGCACCACCACCGCACCATGACCCGACCGCCACACCACCAGCCGACTACCGCACCACTGCGGCACCATGACCCGACCGCCACACCACCAGCCGACTACCACACCACAGCGCACCACTGCGGCACCATTGCTCCACCGCCGCACCACGACCTGACCGCCGCGCCACCGGCGAACCGCCGCACCACCAGCCGACTACCACACCACAGCGCACCACTGCGGCACCATTGCTTCACCGCCGCACCATGACCCGACCGCCACACCACCAGCCGACTGCCACACCACGGCGCACCACTGCGGCACCATTGCTCCACCGCCGCACCACGACCTGACCGCCGCGCTACCGGCGAACCGCCACACCACCAGCCGACTGCCACACCACGGCGCACCACTGCGGCACCATTGCTCCACCGCCGCACCACGACCTGACCGCCGCGCTACCGGCGAACCGCCGCACCACCAGCCGACTTGCCGCACCACCAGCGGCACCATCACGCCAGCAGCGGACCGCCGCACCACCAGCCGACCGCCGCACCACCAGCCGACCGCCGCACCACCAGCCGACCGCCGCCCCACCAGCCGACCGCCGCCACGGCGGACCGCCTTGGGCGGACCGCCCAGTCAGGCGCGCCCTGAGTGGCGTGCTGCGGAAACCGCTGGGCTCAGCGTGGTTCGGGTGACTGGTCGTCGTTCGTGGTGATCGCGTCCAAAGCGGCGGACAGCTCGGTGAGCACCTCGACGGTGCGCGCGAGCCGCTCGGGGCCGAGTTCGTTCGCGAGCCGCCGGGAGACGACCGCGTGTTGCGGGTCGATGCGACGGACGGCGGCCAAGCCCGCGTCGGTGACTGCGACGAGTTTCGCGCGGCGGTGGGCGGGGTTGGGACGGTATTCGGCGAGTCCCTTGTCCACCAGCAGATCCGCGATGCGCTGCACGCTCTGGCGGGTGATGCCCATCTCGCGGGCGATCCCGGCGACGGGCAACGGCGCCCGCAACACCGCGCCGAGCACCTGCCACCAGGCGGCGGTGAGACCCGCCGGTCGCGCCAGTTCCTCGGCCACCGCGAGGAACTGGCCGTTCAAACGGAACGACGTGATCGCCGCGGTGGCGAACAATTCCTGTTCCCCGGTCATGCTCCACCTCGCCGATCGCGCGTCGAAGACCCCGCGGCCGACCGGATCACCGACAATGCTCGCTCACGCATGCTGCGCGTCGTACTCCGCGAGCACCGCCCACCCGGCCGGGTCGGCGTGCGCGAACAACCGGTACCAGCCCTCCAGGACATGCGGCTCGTACACACCGAGCCTGCCGAGCACCTCACGCGCGAATTCGAACGGCGCGCTCGCACCGGCGGTGATCACGTCACCGTCGGTGACGGCGGGTTCGTCGACGTAGAGCTCCGCACCCGAATAGCCGCTGTAGCGGAGGAATTCCGCGACATTGCTGGTGTGCTTGCGCGTATCGAGCAGGCCCGTCTTGGCAAGCCCGAAGGTCGCACCACAAATCGCGGCGACCGGAACACCCGCTGCCACGAATTCGCGCGCCATCCGCGCGAACGGATCCAGCTGCGGTCCTTCCCAGGTCTCGGCGCCGGGCAGGATCAGCATCGCGCTGTCGTCCGGCGCGAGATCGGCGAGCACGACATCCGGCACGATGCGCATGCCACCCATCGTGGTGATCGGCTCCGCCGTCGCGCCCACCGTCTTCACCTGCCACGTCCCCGGCTCCCGATGCCAGCTCGGCGTGTTGATGTGCGCGGTGGCCGCACCCACCTCCCAGTCGGCGAGCGTGTCGTAGACGGCCATGTGGACTGTTCTCATCGTCATGACAGTATGCTGTCATATTAGACAGCATACTGTCAATTTTGACGCCCTCCGCGTCGGCCGGAGGCGACACGACCCGCTCGAGCGGCAACTACGCTGAGCACATGCGGATTTCGGTGGCTGCGGACGAGCGGGTGGGTGTGGCCGAGGAACTGATCAGCGAGCTGCGCGAACGCGGCCACGAGATAGTGCCCCACGGCGCGCTGTCCGACGAGGAACGCGACGACTGGGCGTGGGCAAGCGAAGCGGCGGCCCGTGACGTCGCCTCCGGCCATGCCGACCAGGCGATCGTCTGCTGCTGGACCGGCACCGGCGCCTCGATCGCGGCCAACAAGGTCGCCGGCGTGCGCGCCGCGCTCTGCGCGGACGCCTCGACCGCGGCGGGCGCGCGCACCTGGAACGACGCCAACGTCCTCGCGCTGAGCCTGCGTTCCACCTCCAGCGCGGAATTACGGGAAATCCTCGACGCCTGGTTCACCACCGACCCGAGCGCGAGCGCCGACGACCAGGCCAACATCGCCCATCTCGCCGAGATCGAACGGCGTCCCTGACCCGGTCACGACCCACGCTGGCCGCGCGCCAGACGCCGGGGCCACCCGACCCAGCACAATGCCCGGTCGAGGCCCCGGGTCAGGACAATGCCTGGTCGATGTCCTCGAGGAGGTCTTCGACGTCTTCGAGGCCCACCGAGATGCGGACGACGCCGTCGGTCAGACCGATGGTGGCCCGGCCTTCGGGGCCCATGGCGCGGTGGGTTGTGGTAGCCGGGTGGGTGATCAGGCTCTTGGCGTCACCGAGATTGTTGGAGATGTCGATCACGCGCAACCGGTTGAGCACCTCGAAAGCGCGCTTCTTCGCCTCGTGCGCGGGGGCGTTCAATTCGAAGGTGACCACGGTGCCGCCCGCGCTCATCTGACCGGTGGCCAGCTCGTACTGCGGATGTGACGCCAGGAACGGGTACCGCACCCAGCTGACGGCCGGGTTGCTCTCCAGGAAGCGGGCGATGCGCAAGGCGGCCTCCGCCGAATGGCGTACTCGCAGCGGCATCGTCTCCAGGCCTTTCAGCAGCGTCCACGCGTTGAAGGGGCTCAGAGCCGGACCGGTGTGGCGCATCAGCGTCTTCACCGGCCCGTCGATGTAGTCCCGCTCGCCGAGGATCGCGCCGCCGAGCACACGCCCCTGCCCGTCGATGTGCTTGGTGCCCGAGTAGACCACCACGTCGGCGCCGAGCTCGAAACCGCGTTGCAGCAGCGGCGTGGCGAACACGTTGTCCAGCACTACTTTCGCCCCTGCCGCGTGCGCCAGTTCGCTCACCCGGCGCACGTCGACCAGCGTCTGCATCGGATTCGCCGGCGTCTCGAAGAACACCGCCTGGGTGGGCACCGACAGCGCGCGCTCCCACTGGTCGAGATCCTCACCGTCGACGAAGACGGTCTCCACGCCCCAGCGCGGCAGGATCTCGTTGCACACCACGAAGCACGAGCCGAACAGGCTGCGCGCGGCGACGAGCCGGTCGCCCGCCTTCAGCAGCGCGCCGAGCGCGGTGAACACGGCGGACATGCCGCTGGCGGTCGCGAAGCAGGCTTCGGCGCCGTCGATCAGGCGCATCCGCTCCTCGAACATCGCCACGGTCGGGTTGCCGTAGCGGGAATAGACGAAGTGCTCGACCTCGCCGGTGAACGCGGCCTCGGCGGCCTCGGCGCTCTCGTAGACGAAGCCGGAGGTCAGATAGAGCGCTTCGGCGGTCTCCTCGAAACCGGAGCGCCGCAGCCCGCCGCGCACGCCCAGCGTCGCGGGACCGACGCCGTCGGGCAGCGGCTTGTCGAACGCGCCGCCGGTGATCACGACTGCCGCCAGGGCAGTCCGATGGCACGCCAGCCGGAGCCGCCGCGATGCCCGAATTCGTCGAGCGGGCCCTCGAAACCGTCGAGCACGTTGTAGGAGGTGCGGTAGCCCGCCGACGTGGCGGCGATCGCCGCGCCCACCGAACGCTGCCCGGAGCGGCAGAGGAAGACGACCGGAGCCTCGGGGTCGCGACCGTCGAGCGCCTGCTTCAACTGCTCGACGAACGCCTCGTTGCGCGCACCGGTGGAGTCGACCCACTCGATCAGCAGCGTCGGCCGTTCGATCGAGCTCGTGTCGGGGACGCCGACGAACGTCCATTCCGCTTCTGTCCGCACGTCCACGAGGACGGCCGCGGGATCGTCCCGCAACAGCTCCCATGCCTGCTGCGGGGTGATGTCACCGGCATAACTCATGTGTACCTCCTGCGAATCCGCACTTGCCGCGCCCGGGACCGAGGCGCCGCCAGGTCGTCACCCGGAGCACCCCACCGCGGAGGAGGGTTGCCGACCAGCAATGCCGGGGCTTGACGCTGGTTCTCATGACCTTCGACTGAGATTGCACCGACCCGGGTCATCGTGTCAAACGATGACGCGCATCACGCGAACACTCAGACGCAGACCAGCCATTTGTCGCCGGACTTGGTGAAATTCCAGGTCGCGGTCGATTCCTTGCCGTCGACCTTCGTGGTCACGGTCGCCTTGCCCCGGTCGCCGTCCACCATCGGCGGCTCGATCTTCGTGATCTCCACGGGCTTTCCGGCGCCGTCCTGTCCCGCCAGCGGCGAGCGGTTCGCGTCGAAATTCTGGCACGCGGTGCCGGGCGGCGGCACCGCGTCGCTGCGGTTGGCGCCGTCGACGAAGTTGCGGACGGCCGCGACGATGCGGTCGGCTTCTGTGACATTTTTCTCAGCGGGCGACAGCACACCGCCGAGCACGATCGCGATCAGCACGATCACCGCGACCACCGCGGCCGCGATGAAGGGGGCCGCGGACCGCTTGTCGGTCTGGTCGACCCGGATGATCTCGTCCTCGCCCGCAGTCGGCTGCTGTTCGGTCATGGCTCGATGATCCCTGGTCCGCGCCGGTATCGAGCGCTCGGCCCCCGGCTGGACGACGACGACGGCGACGGCGAGATGCGGGCGACCGCGATAGGCGACACGGAAGCGGGTAAGCGACCCATGTGGCATGCGGTGGCCTCCGCCGAGTACACGCACCGACGCGGAACGGTATCGGCCATCCCGATAGAATCGCGGGACGGCGGCCTGCTGTCATAGCGAATCGGCAGCTCATCGCCGCGGCGAACGGAGCACCGTGCCGCCACGAGCCGGTAACGCCGGCATACGCACCGGACGGGGTGCGACCGAGCCGGTGCGTCAACTTAGCCTAAGCTAAGCCCAGACGTCATTAATTGTTTCGACCATAAAGGTGCGCGTAAAGAGATGACCGAACAGAGTGAAGTATCGGATGGCGGTGTGCGCGAGCCCTCCGTGGTGACGCAGGCTTCCTCCTCCGGGCCTGACGCGCACACCGCGAAGCCCCGCCCGCTGCGCATCGCGATCGTGGGCGCCGGGCCGGCCGGGATCTACGCCGCCGACGCGTTGATGAAGTCCGATGCCGAGGTGAGCATCGACCTGTTCGAGCGCATGCCCGCGCCGTTCGGGTTGATCCGCTACGGCGTCGCCCCCGACCACCCGCGGATCAAGGGCATCATCACCGCCCTGCACAAGGTGCTGGACAAGCCGCAGGTCCGCCTGCTCGGCAACATCGACTACGGCACCGATATCACCCTCGACGACCTGCGGACCTTCTACGACGCGGTGATCTTCTCCACCGGCGCCAACGCCGACCGCGCCCTGCCGATCCCCGGCATCGATCTCGAAGGTTCCTTCGGCGCGGCCGACTTCGTCTCCTGGTACGACGGCCACCCCGACGTCCCACGCACCTGGCCCCTGGACGCGGAGAAGGTCGCCGTCCTCGGTGTCGGCAACGTCGCCCTCGACGTCGCCCGCGTGCTGGCCAAGACCGGTGACGAGTTGCTGCCGACGGAGATCCCGCCGAACGTCTACAAGGGCCTGAAGGCCAACAAGGCCGTCGAGGTCCACGTCTTCGGCCGCCGCGGCCCCGCACAGGCCAAGTTCACCCCGCTGGAACTGCGTGAGCTCGACCACTCGCCCACCATCGAGGTCATCGTCGATCCCGAGGACATCGACTACGACGAGGGCTCCGAAGCGGCGCGCCGTCATTCCAAGCAGGTCGACATGGTCGCCAACACTCTCGAGCAGTGGGCCATCCGCGACGCCGGTGACCGGCCGCACAAGCTGTTCCTGCACTTCTTCGAGTCCCCTGCCGAAGTGCTCGGCGAGAACGGCAAGGTCGTCGGGCTGCGCACCGAGCGCACCCAGCTCGACGGCACCGGCAACGTCAAGGGCACCGGCGTGTTCAAGGACTGGGACGTGCAGGCGGTGTACCGCGCCGTCGGCTACCTGTCGCAGAACCTGACCAACCTGCCGTTCGACGACCAGGCCGGCACCGTGCCGAACGAAGCGGGCCGGGTGATCGCCGACGAGAACGCCGACGGCGCCGACCGCTACATGCCCGCCACCTACGTCACCGGCTGGATCAAGCGCGGCCCCGTCGGCCTGATCGGCCACACCAAGGGTGACGCCAACGAGACGATCGCCTGCCTGCTGGACGACGCTCCCGGTTTCACCCCGGCCGAGCGGCCCGAACCGGAGGCCGTCACCGAGTTCCTGGAGAGCAAGGGCATCCCGTTCACCACCTGGGCGGGCTGGTACCGCCTCGACGCCCACGAACGCTCCCTCGGCGAGCCGGAGGGCCGCGAGCGGGTCAAGGTCGTCGAGCGCGAGGACATGCTGCGCGCCAGCGAGCCGCACAAGGTCTGATCCGACCGCGGCGCCCGGCTCCGCTGCCACCGCGACACCTCCGCTGTGGCAGCGGAAAACTCGACCCTGAGGCATTCTGTACAAGTGTTCGATGCCCACCTGCACATCTTCGACCCGCGGTTTCCGTTGGCCGAGAACGAGGGCTACCTGCCCGATCCGTTCACCATCGCCGATTACCGCAAGCGCATGTCGCGATTCGACATCGCCGGCGGCGCCGTGGTCAGCGGGTCGTTCCAGGGCACGGACCAGACCTACCTGAAGGCCGCCCTCGCCGAACTCGGCGAGGGCTGGGTCGGCGTCACCCGGCTCGACCTGGACGCCACCGACGAGGAGATCCTCGAACTCGACCGCGTCGGCGTGCGCGCGCTGCGGTTCAACCTCAAGCGCGCGGCCACCGACATCACCGGCATGACGTTGCAGGCCCTGCGCGCGTACGAACTGGCGGGATGGCACGTCGAGGTCTACATCGACGGCACCATGCTGGCCTCGCTGCAACCCGTCATCTCCAAGCTGCCCGCGCTGTCGGTCGATCATCTGGGCATGTCCGCGGAGGGCGTGCCGTTCCTGCTCGATCTCGTCGATCGCGGGGCCAAGGTCAAGGCGACCGGGTTCGGCCGGGTCGCGATGAACGTGGCCAACACGCTGCGCCGCATCCACGCGGTGAACCCCGAAGCGCTGATGTTCGGCACCGACCTGCCCGGCACCCGGGCCGGACGCCCGTTCCGGGATTCGGATGTCGATCTGCTCTGCGACGTGGTGGGCACCGACATGCACGCGGTCTTGGAGGACAACGCGCGCGCGTTCTACCGTCTCCCGGCCCGCGAGCGCCCCGTCAGCGACGATCCGGCCCCCACGCTGCCGCTGTACCGCCCGGAACCGCCCACCCTCCGGCTGCACCGCGACGAGTTCCCGGGAAGCCGGGCGGGGGACACGATCCCGTTTCCCGCCATCGAGCGGTAGCGCTCAGACAGCGAAGACGCCCACGATCCAGACGCCGGTGGCCAGCAGCGCGCCGAAGAGCTCGATCAGGATGGACAGGCCGACGCCCTTCAACGCGTGCACCGTCGCCTGCCAGGCCTGCTGGTTGACGCGCAGCCGCTGGAGTTCCGAGACATACACGCCCAGAACGAAACCGACGAACAGGCCGACCACCGGTATCACGAAGAAGCCGATCACACCGAGCACAGCGCCGAGGAAGACCGCGCGGTTCGACACTCCCGCGTCCTTCATCTTGCGCCCCGGCCAGGTGTATTTGACGATCCCCGAAAGCAACAGCAACAGCGTGCTGATCGCGAGGACCGTCCACGCCGTAGCACCTCCGGTCAGGAAGGCCCAGACGGCGATCGCCCCGAAGATCAGGATGACGCCCGGCAGGATCGGAACGACGATCCCGACCAGGCCGACCAGAATCGCGAGGCCGGCGAGAAGGGTGTACCACCCCTGATCAGACAGCGCTTCCACACGTGCAGCCTATAGCGGCCCGCACTCCGGAGCCGGGTATCGGATTCGCCGTCTCACAGAAACTCGGCGAGTGCTTCGTTGAAGCGCTCCGGTTCCTCGGAGAACGGTGCGTGACCGCTGCACTCGAAGCGCACCGCCGTCGCGCTCGGCAAATGCGCCGCGAGCCATTCGTCGAGCGGGCCGGGGAAGATCTTGCTCCGCGCGCCATATATCAGCAGCGCGGGCACGGTGACCTGGGGCAGGACCTGCCGGAAGTCCGCGAAGGCCATGTCGTACCAGATGGCGCAGGCCGCCGCGGTCGGGGTCTTCGCCGTCTCCGCGTACACCGCGTCGATCACCTCCGGGGGCGGGGTATCGGCGAAGCAGGCCGCGATGAACGGCTTGATCACCGACGGCCGCGCGTGCTTCACCGCCTGCACGAAAACCGCGAGATCACTCTGGGAGTAGCCGCCCTGGAGCGGAAAGTCCCAGCCCGGCGCGTCGAGAAACCGCGGCGACTGGTCCACGAAGACCACTGAATGCAGACGTTCACAACCGAATTGCTGGATGTAGGCCAGGATCACTGCTGTGCCCATCGACCAGCCGACCAGGCATACGTCCTCCAGCGAGAGGTGATCGAGCAGACCACGGACGTCGCGCGCGTACTGTGCCAGGGTGTGACCGTCGTCGGTCTTCCCGGAGGCGCCGTGCCCGCGGAGGTCGAGATTGATCACCCGGTTGCCCTCTGCCAGGGCGGGCACGTTCTGCGCCCAGAAGGTGGTGTTCATGGTCCATCCGTGAATCAGCACCACCGGACGCCCGGCCCCGTTGTCCTCGTAGTACATCGGCACACCGTCGGGCAGTTCGAAGTACGGCATCGACAACCTCCAGTTCGCAGAATCGTTCCGGCACACGATCGCTCGCATCCGCCGCCACCGGAAGGCGCCGAACGGGGGTTGCATCGACGTTGCAGCGCAGCGCGACTCGTTGTCAGGGTGATGACGCGGTACTTACGCTTGTCCCGACACCGTATTTCCGTGCGGTAGGACACTGCGGCCGATCGAATATCACGAGGCACACGCTGTTGGTGACAAGGCAGACGCACTTGACGCGTGCGGACGTGCGCGCCTCATGGGATCGCGCCCGAGGTCGTGGCCTGCATCCGGACCGGCATCTCCCCGAGGTCGGGCTCACCGACGACGAGGTGCGCACCTGGCGCAAGAACCATCTGATGGCTTCGGTCTGGCCGGTCCTGTTCGCCAGCCTCCAGGGCGCGGTCTTCGAGCCGGGTCACGTCTTGTTCGGCGCCGACGCGGACGGCCATCTGCTGTGGGTGCAGGGCGATCCAGCGACCAGACGAGCGGCGGGACGAGCCAATCTGGTTCCCGGAGCGCGCTGGCACGAGACCGAAGCGGGGACCAACGGCGTTGGCACCGCTCTCGCGCTGGGGCGCGCGTTCCAAGTCCGCGGCACCGAGCACTATCTGTCCGTCGCCGCGGATTTCACCTGCTCGGCAGCGCCGATCAGGGACCCGGTGGGTGGCGCGGTGATCGGCGTCGTCGACGTCACTTGCCGACTCCGCGACACGAGTGCGCTGGCGTTGCCGCTGGTCACGACGGCGGCGCGACTGGCAGAGGCGCATCTCGGCGCACTCGCCGCGCGGCGTGACGCCGAGATACGGACCCGATACCTCGATCGTGTCCTCAGCCGGCTGGGCGAGCGCGCCGCCCTGCTGTCGCACGATGGCCGGTTGTTGCATGCGTCGCCTCCGGGTTGGCTACCCGGCGTCTGGCCCGCACCGCTGGTGGAGGGCGAAACCGAACTGCCCCATGGCCGTCGGGTGGTGATCGAGAGACTGGCGCCGGGCGGACCGTTCTCCGTGTACGCGTTGCCCGGGGGCGTTTCGGGTGAACGAACGCCTCACGTCAGCACATTGGGCCGCGCCCGCGCACTGCTGTGGATGGACGGCGTCGTCCATGAACTCAGTCCCCGGCACAGTGAGCTGGTTGTCCTGCTGCTCGACAACCCCGGCGGACTGACCGCGGCGCGCTTGGCCGAAGAGCTGTACGGGACCGGCGGAAAGGCGGTGACGGTACGGGCCGAACTGGCCCGGCTTCGGCGAATCGTCGGATACCGCCTGATGTCGGACCCATACCGGCTCGACCCCCGGATCCGCGCCGACTTCCGTCAGGCCGAAGCCGGTCAGGGGCAGGAATCGGTCAGTGAACTCCACAGCCGATATCCGGGTCCCTTGCTGCCCGGTTCCCAGGCTCCCGGCATCCGAAGGATCAGGCATCGGCTGCACACGCGGCCGGCTGATCCCGCTCGGTAGCGGCAGCTTCCGATGGCGGCATCGCATCGTTCCCAGTGATGAGGACCACGCGGTGAGAGCGAGCGGCACAATCAATCTCGGCAACAGCGCTGGGTGAGAGGCGTGCCGGATGGGCGTGTGGGCATGCGGAGGTGGTCGTGACTAGCGGGGAAGCGGCTCACCTCGTGGAGGACGAGGCAGCTACCGAGAGTGGCCCCGCCGCCGACTCGACCGGCATCCCTGGACCCGCGACCTCGGCGCCGGAGCGTAAAGACTCCGACATCGCCGCACAGGCAGCCCGTGTCCTCACCGATCTGGCTCGACACGCGCCCGGCGGAACTACCGCGACGCCCACGTCGAACGCCCGCGCGCAGCCCGTCTCCGCACCCACCACGGCCGCACCCGCCCCCAATGGCGCGCAACCGCCGCCGGCGAGCGGCGCAGCGCCCCCGGGCGGGATCGTGGCGCCGCAGCCCGGTGGCATGGTGGCACCGCCCGAAGGCGCCGCGCCGTCACCGAACGGCGCCCCGCCGCCGCCGGCGAGCGGCGAGCCTCCCCCACCGCCGCCGGGAATCGACCCGGAGATGATCGCGGCCCTCGCCCCGGCCGCCCTGATGGCCGGGTCGATGGCCATGATGGCGCTGCCGATGCTGGCACAGGCCCTCTCCGGGCTGGCGGGTGGCGGGTCCGGCGCGGGCTCCGGCGGGTCGAATGCCACCCCCACCCCCACCGCCAATGGAGCCGCGCTGACCCCGGAGGCACAACAAGCACTGGACGCGTTGAAGAGGCTGGAGGCGCTCTACGGCACCGACGGCGACGCGGTGGGCAGGGCGGGTCTGGGCGCACCACCCGATGGATCGGTCGGTACGGGCGCGGGTGCGACCGCGATCAAGGCGCGGGCGCTGTACCAGAAGAACGCGGCAAAGGCGTTCAACAACCTGGACAACGATCTCGCGCGATACATCTCCGGCCTGGCCGGGGACAACCGAGCCGACCGGAAAGCGGTGATCCGGCTGATCCGGGAGGTCAACGTACAACTCGCCGAACTCGGCCCGGGCGCCTACACCAAAGAAGGCCAGCGGAAAGTACATCAGATACTCTCCGAGGCTTTGCGCAAGGCGCAGGCCATAGTCCGAGGAGGTCAGTCCCGGGCAACCGAAACCGCAGCCATGGTGGACCGCCTCACCGCGCAATACCTCAACGGCATAACCGGAAAACACTCGCGGCTCGCCAGTGCTCTGCCGGGCGAGGGCCGCCCCCGCTCGCCCATCGATCCGGGGAAGTACCGCATCAGCTCGCATTACGGTCCCCGAGGCGGCAAGCACCACGGCGGGCTCGACCTCGCCGCTCCGTCCGGCACGCCCATCTACGCCGCAACCGGCGGCACCGTGGTGAAAGCGGGCAACTTCGGCGACGGCTACGGCTATCAAGTGCGGATCAGGTCCGCCGACGGCACCGAGACCATCTACGCCCACCAGACCCCGGGTAGCATCCGGGTCCAGACCGGCCAGCGCGTCCCCGCGGGCACCATGATCGGCGCGGTCGGGAGCACCGGCAATTCCACCGGCCCGCACCTGCACTACGAGGTGCGGCGCAACGGCCGCACCGTCGAGCCCGTCGCCTATCTGGCGTCACAAGGTGTTCGAGTGTGACCCCGTTCCGGTCGCGGCGTTATTGTCATACTGTCAATACACCCTTCCCGGTCGCGTCCGGGAGGACGCACCGGCTGTCCGGTGCGCTGGATCAACGACGAACCGAGGTAGGCGTGAGCACTCCATCCACCGCCGAGCAGGGTCCGCTCGCGGGCATCAAGGTCATCGAGTTGGCCGGTATCGGCCCAGGTCCGCACGCCGCGTTGCTGCTCGCCGATCTCGGCGCCGACGTGGTGCGGGTGCAGCGCGCGGGTCAGCTGCCCGGCGGGTTCGACCGTCCGCAGTTGCGCGGCCGGACCATCGTCGAGGCCAACCTCAAGGACCCGGCCGACATCGAGAAGGTGCTCGGCCTGGTGGAGAAGGCGGATGTGCTCATCGAGGGCTTCCGTCCCGGCGTCACCGAGCGGATGGGCCTCGGCCCGGACGACGCGCTCGCCCGCAACCCCCGCCTGGTCTACGGCCGGATGACCGGCTGGGGTCAGAAAGGCCCGCTGGCCGACCGCGCCGGACACGACATCAACTACATCTCCATCACCGGCGTGCTGCACGCCATCGGCCGCAAAGGCGAGCGCCCGGTCCCGCCGCTGAACATGGTGGGCGATTTCGGCGGCGGCTCGATGTTCCTGGTGTTCGGCATCCTGGCCGCGCTGGTCGAACGGCAGCGGTCGGGCAAGGGCCAGGTGATCGACGCGGCGATGGTCGATGGCGCCCTCGCGCTCTCGCACATGATCTGGGGCATGCGCGGCGCCGGAGCCTGGTCGGACGAGCGCGGCGTGAACCTGCTCGACACCGGAATGTCGTTCTACGACACCTACGAGACCGCCGACGGCAAGTACATGGCGGTCGGCGCGATCGAACCGCAGTTCTACGCCCAGCTGCTGGCCGGGCTGGAGATCGAGGCGGACGGTCTGCCCTTCCAGCTCGACCCGGCCGGACAGGACACGCTGAAAAAGCTGTTCGCCGAACGCTTCCGGACCAAGACGCGCGACGAGTGGGCCGAAATCTTCGTCGGCACCGACGCGTGCGTCTCGCCCGTGCTCACCTTCGAGGAAGCGACGCGCAACGAGCACATCGCCGCCCGCGGCTCGCTGCTGGAGCTGGACGGGATCACCCAGCACGCTCCCGCGCCGCGATTCTCCCGGACGCCGAACGGGATTCCGACCCCGCCGCCTACCACCGCCACGCCGATCGAATCGGTCTGGGCCGATTGAGAATCGGGCGGGATGCCGTACGGCATCCCGCCCGTAGCAGGGCATTTATTGAAAGTTGTAACAAACCAACCGGTTCGACAGTTCGGCCCCTGGCCTGCCATACTGTCCGCGAGCTGGTAGGTTGCGAGAACCGCGGACTTCCCCTGACGTCATCCCGGTTCGGGACTTGACCGCCGCTCGAGCTGGAGGCCGAGGCGCCGTGCGAACTTCCGCACAGTGCCCGGGCACGATGAGGGCCGGTCCCGAGGGGTGGCAGGCCGATCGTGCCCGGCGGCGCTCGAGGGGAGTGCCGCAGGCGGAGGCTCTCCCCATGCCACCCCGGCCGGGGAACGGCGGAATTCCCTCAGTAGCAGGTCAACGGCGTCAGCGGATCCGCGGCGCGCGGCGTCAGGGCCGCATAGGCGGACGCGATGGCCTTGACCGCCAATCGCAATTCGGGTTCCGGGTGGGTGAACGGTAGCCGCAGGAACCGCTCGAACGCGCCCTGCACGCCGAATCGGGGCCCGGCCGCGAGCAATACACCGTGATTGGGAGCCGTGGCGGCCAGCGCGGTGGAGACCGAGGTCGGTAGCTGCGCCCACACCGACATGCCGCCCGCGCCGACGGTGACGCGCCAATCGGGCAGTTCCTCGGCGAGCGTGTCGAGCAGCGCGGCACGCTGCGAACGCAATTGGTCCCGGCGGCGGTCGAGGATGACGTCGGCGTGCTCGAGCAAGTGCACGGTGGCCAACTGGTCCATGACGGGAGTGCCGAGGTCGACTGTGGAACGGATGCCGAGGAGCTTGGTGATCAGCGCCTGATTGGTTCGGATCCAGCCGACGCGCAGACCGCCCCAGAACGATTTCGAAGCCGAACCGATCGTGATGATCTCGGAGCCTTTGGCGAAGGCCGCGACCGGCGGCGGCGCGACGCGGTGATCGAGCCCGAGATCCGCCATGGATTCGTCGATCACGACGGTCATCCTGGTATCCCTGGCGATCGCGGCCAGTTCGGCGCGGCCGTCGGCGTCGAGCAGCAAGCCGGTCGGATTGTTGTAGTCCGGCACCAGGTAGGCCAAGCTGGCCGCGGTCTGGCGGGCGGCGCTGCGGACGCCGTCGAGATCCCAGCCGCCCGCCGGGTCCTCCGGGCGCAGCGGCACCGGCACCGGCCTGGCGCCGACGTCGCGGATCGCCTCGATGGCGTTGGGATAGGTCGGATGGTCGATGAGCACGCGGGCGGCGGGCGCTGTGAGCACGTTGAGCAGCAGCCGCAGGCCGTGCTGGGCGCCGAGGGTGACCAGGATCTGATCGGGCTCGGTCGGCAGCCCGCGCTCGGTGTAGCGGCGGGCGATCGCCTCACGCAGCACGAGCACACCCACCGGGTCCATGCCGTGGGTGCCCAGGTAGGCCGGGAGCCCTTCCAGCGCGGCGGAATAGGCGTCCTGCATCTCGAGCGGGGCGGCCATCGCGGCATAGGTCATGTCGATGGTGGGCAGCTCGGGCGCGGCCAGCGCCGCCAGGATGCTCCTGGCCGGTTTGACGCCGTCGTGCTGCACGTCACGGGGCAGGGCCACCGTGCTGCGCGACCCCTGGCGACTGATCAGGTAGCCGTGCTCGCGCAGCAGCGCGTAGGCGGAGGTGATGGTCGTGCGGCTCACCCCGAGGGTGGCGGCGAGATCGCGCTCGCTGGGCAGGGCGACACCCAGCGGTGCGCGACCGTCGTGGATCAGCAGCCGGATGCCCTCGGCGAGTGCGAGATACGCCGGGCGGGTGGAGCGCCGCCCGCCCGGCTCCGGAGCACCGTCGTGCGCGTTCCGCCAACGGCCCAGATCGCGAGCCAGGCTGCCCGCGCCGATCACTCTCGTCGCCATGCGGTCCAGTATCGGTCGATTGGATATTCCTTGGCAAGGCCAGTGGCGCGCACGCTGACGGACATGACCGCCCTCGCCACCTTGCTCCTGGCCGCCATGTCCGGCTACCTGTTCTACCGCCGCGCGCCGCGCCGGGACGAACGCGCTTTCCGGCTGGAACACTTCCACCCGGGCACGCCGGTCGCCCACCAAACCCGCTCTTACTACGACCACCAGCGGGGATACTCCGATCTCGCCGCGATCTACGGACGGGCGGACGTGCCGGATCCGGGATCGCCCGCCGAGAAGAAACGCATTTGAATCACTGCGGCATCGGTGCCGTTTCAGGCGCGGAGAGCGTCACAGGAAGCCGCGACCGCACCCGGTCCGGTGCGGCGGCAGGCCAGTCGACCGCCGACGGGCACGATCGGCTCGACGAGCGCACCTAAGGCCAGTTATCGACAACTGGACTGATCGTTGCGAGATTGTCGGTAGCGCGGTGCAGACTTGGCTCATGAGCGACGCCTCTCGCCTCGCCGCCGCGGCCGATCGCCCGGCGACCGTAGCCACCGGTTGCGCCACGGAGCCCGTGGCCGCCGGCCGTCCCGCGCCGGTTCGCCCGCTCGGGGCGACGCTGTTCGACACCGCGATCGGCTGCTGCGCGATCGCGTGGAGCGAGGAAGGGGTGATCCGCTTCCAGCTCCCCGAGGCGAGCCCGGAAGCGACCCGCGCACGCATCACCCGTCGCCGCGCCGGGCAAGCGGGGGCGGAGATCTCCGAGCAACCACCCACCGATGCCATCGCCGAAGCCATCGTGGGCATTCGCGCCCACCTCGCGGGCGAACTCGACGACTTGCGCTGGATCGCCGTGGACGTCAGCGGGATTCCGCAATTCCACCGTGCCGTCTACACCGTCACGCGCGCCATCGACCCGGGCCACACCCTCAGCTACGGACAGGTGGCCGACCGCGTCGGCGCACCGGGGGCGGCTCAGGCGGTCGGGCAAGCTCTGGGCCGCAACCCGATTCCATTGATCATCCCCTGCCACCGCGTACTAGCCGCCGACCACGCACTACACGGCTTCTCCGCCCCCGGCGGCATCGACACCAAACAGCGCCTGCTGACCATCGAGCGCACATCGGGATTCGGCGAGCCCACGCTGTTCTGAGCCCTCCCGTAAACGCCGCAACACCTGGTCAGTGCAGTCACCACCCCACGCGCTCAGCACACCACCACTCCCGGCGAGACCTGGCATCCGCCCTTACGGCCCGGGCCGCGCGCGCTGGAGAACAACCACCCTTCACAACACAGGATGTGCGCGGAAGAATTCGCAGGCGTCTCCGGTGATGTAGCCGTCGGCGCAGCCGAAATACGTCTGGATGCACGAGTTCGACGAGCAGCCGAGTTCGATCAGTTTCTGCCTGATCCGCTCGTTGCGCTCCTGAGGCGTCTCGGTTCTCGAATCCACCGTCGCCGAGGGGCGCACCGAACTGGTGACCGGTTGCGGCTGTCCATCCGAGCACCCGGCGGCGAGAACAGTGCCGACTGCCAGCGCACACACCACAAGGGGCGATCGCACGATCCTCACCCGCTCCCGGACTCGCCGCGCATCAGCGCTCCCAGGGACTCGCGATCGGTGACGTCCATCTTGATGCAGGCGCGGTAGAGGTGGCCCTCCACGGTGCGCACCGAGACGGTGAGCCGGTCGGCGATCTGCCGGTTGGACAAGCCCGCCGCGACCAGGTTCGCGATCTCGCGTTCCCGCGCGGTCAAGGGCAAGGGCTGGGCGGCCTGCCGCAACGCCGGGGTACTCGCTCCGCCGCACGCGGCGGCGAGCCGGTTGGCCGCGGCGGCGGACTCCAGCAATCTGCGCCGGTCGCCGTTGCGCTCGTGCGCCGACGCGGCCTGCGCCGCGGCGTCGGCGGCCGACAACAGCACGCCGATGCGCTCGAAATCGGCTGCCGCCGCGTCCAGCCCCGGTCCGTCGTGCGCGGCGAGCGCCACCGCGTGCCGCGCTTGCACCTGCACCAACCGCCCGTCCACCCGGGTGGCCAGGTCCGCCAGCCGTCCGGCGACGGAATGATCGCCGAAGCGGGCCGCGGTGTGCAGCGCCATCGCTTCGATCGCGTGCTGATGCGAGCGCGCGGCCGCGTCGGCGGCGGCGATCGCGATCCGGATCGCCGGGGTCACGGTTCCTTCGGCGGCGGACAGCCAGGCGCGGGCGACTTCCAGCTGCGGCTCGTACACGGCGCTGTGCCTGCCGCCGCGCTCGGTGGCGTGCGTGATCGACTCGGCGGCTTCGGCGGCGCGCCCGAGCGCCGAATAGGCCTCCGCCAATCGGATTCGCGCGGGGAACATCCAAGCGGCCGCGCCCTCCGCGGCCAGTGCGGCCAGCGCTTGTTCCAGATTCTCGATGCCGTCCGGGAACCGGCCCTGCGCCACATCGACGGTGCCCTGCAGAATCTTCGACATGCCCCAGGCCAGGTACTGGCCCGGTGCGGAGTAGCCGACGAACGCCCCGGCACAGCGCCGGGCCTCGTTCAGATCACCAGTGAAGGTCAGCGCGAGCACTTCGGCGTGCGTGGACATGAAGCGGTTGAGCCCGTCGATGTGGCCTTCCACCTCGTGCCCGCGGGCCGCGTACCGCCTGGCCGCATCGCCCTTGCCCATCAACGCCAGCGCCAAGCCGCCCCCGAACGCGGCCCACCAGACCGCCCACGGCGGCGCGTCATCGGCGGACATGACCGTTTCCGCCTCGGTGATCGCATTGTCGACCAGGTTCTCGTTGACCGCGCTCGCGGACGCCAGGCCGGTGAAGATGGCCGCGATCTTGGGATGGCGCACCTTCGCGCGCACCAGCCGCAGCACCTCGTCGGCGCGGTCGGCGTCGCCCATGGCCCACAACAGGTTCGCCACCCGGGTGCTGCCCCAGCGCGCCAGCTGCACCTCGTCGAGCTGATCGGGGTCGAAGCTGGCCAAGGTGCGCTCGGCCTCGATCCGGTGCCCCTGCCACAGCAGGGCCCGCGCCAGCAGATCGGCGGCCTCCACACCGCCGCGGCGCTCCACCGCGGCCCTCGCGAAACGCTCGCCCAAGGGCAGGTCGGCCAATCCGATCGCGTCCGCCGCGGCGGCCTCGAACAATTCCAGATCGGCGGATTTGTCACTGTCCAGCGCCAATTCGGCCAACCGGATCCGGTCGGCCGCGGAATTGATCGGGCGCTCTTTCAGCGACGAGTACAGCCTGCCGCGCAGGCGCCGCGCCGAGGCGATGCCCAGCCTGCGCCGGATCACCTCACCGAACAGCGGGTGGTTGTAGCGCACCGTCAAGTCACGGGAATTCTCCACGACCCGGATGACACCGCGCGTTTCGGCGGCCTCGACCGCGTCCTCGCCCGCCAATTCGGCGAGGACGTCGAGATCGATCGGCTCGCAGAAGGTCAGCAGTTCCAGCACCCGCAGCACCGGCTCGGGCAGCTGCTCCACCCGGTCCTCGAGCAGCGCGGCCAGCTCCGAGGTCACCGCGGCGCGGCCACGCAGCTGCCACACGCCGTTGACCTGGCGCAGCGTGCCCGCCTCCAGCGCTCCCTCGACCAAATGCCGCAGGAACAACGGATTTCCGGCGGAGGACTCCCACATCAGGTTGGCGGTGAAGCCCTCGAGCTGCCCGCCGAGCATCGACTCCACCAGTTCCACGCTCTGACGCTGCGTGAACGGGCGCAGGTCGATGCGGGTCAGGTGGCCGTCTTTCCACAGCGAGGTGACCGCGTCGGGCACCGACACGCCGCTGCGGACGGTCACCACGATGTGCGCGGCCTTATCGATGGCCAGCTGCAACAGCAAGGTGGCGGACAGCTGATCGAGCAGATGCGCGTCGTCAACACCGATCACCGTGTCCCCGTCGGCCAGCAGCGCCTCGCGCGCCGCCGACATGAACGTGACCGGGTCGTGGGCCGTGTAGACGCCCACCATGTGCGCGAACACGCCCAAGGGGATGCTGCGCGCCGACTCGGTGCCCGCGACCCAGCGCACATTACCGCCGATCGCGGAGGTGGCATGTCGAGCCAGGGTGGTCTTGCCCACTCCGGCGTCGCCGGTCAATACCACACCGACGTGCTCCGGGCCGGTCAGCGCCGCGCGGATCGCCTCGAATTCGCTTTCGCGCTCGATCATCGGCCAGTTCCGAGCCATGCTCTAACTGTAGTTCTTCTCCAATCATGATCGAAGCCGAGCGCGCACGATAGACGTGGCTATTTTGTGACGTCCTTCGCCAATTCCTCTGGACCGCGCGAAATTCGCGAACAGGTTCTAACCGAGCACGTCGTGCCGGACGATGGTCTGATCCCGGCCGGGACCCACGCCGATGCAGGAAATGCGGGCGCCGGACAGTTCCTCCAAGCGCAACACGTACGCCTGGGCGTTGGCGGGCAGCTCCTCGAAGGTGCGCGCGCCGGAAATGTCCTCCCACCAACCGGGCATTTCCTCGAAAATCGGCTTCGCGTGATGGAATTCGGTCTGCGTGGTCGGCATCTGCTCGACCCGCGTGCCGTCGACCTCGTAGGCGACGCAGATCGGCACCGTCGCCAGACTGGAGAGAACGTCGAGTTTGGTGAGGAAGTAGTCGGTGATGCCGTTGACCCGGGTGGCGTAGCGCGCGATCACCGCGTCGAACCAGCCGCAGCGGCGGGCACGGCCGGTGGTGACCCCCACCTCGCCGCCGGTCTTGGCCAGGTAGGCGCCGAACTCGTCGAACAACTCGGTCGGGAACGGGCCGGACCCGACCCTGGTCGTGTAGCACTTCAGGATGCCGAGCACCGTGTTGATCTTGTTGGGGCCGATGCCCGCACCGACCGCCGCGCCGCCCGAAGTGGGGTTCGACGACGTGACGTAGGGGTAGGTGCCGTGGTCGACGTCCAGCAGGGTGCCCTGCGAGCCCTCCAACAGCACCGTCTCGCCGCGCTCCAGCGCCAGATTGAGCTTCAGCCGGGTGTCGGCGATCCGGTGGGCGAAGCTCTCGGCCTGCGTGAGCACCTCGTCGACCACCTGCTGCGGATCCAGCGCGCGGCGGTTGTAGATCTTGACCAGCACCTGGTTCTTGAACTCCAGCGCCGCCTCGACCTTCTGGGTGAGGATCTTCTCGTCGAGCACGTCCGCGACGCGCACGCCGACGCGCGCGACCTTGTCCTGGTAGCACGGCCCGATACCGCGGCCGGTGGTGCCGATCTTCTTGTTGCCGAGGAAGCGTTCGGTGACTTTATCGATGGCCACGTGGTACGGCATGATCAAGTGCGCGTCGGCGGAGAGCAGCAGGCCCGAGGTGTCGACGCCGCGCTCTTCCAGCCCTGCCAGCTCGTCCAGCAGCACGCCGGGGTCCACGACGACGCCGTTGCCGATGACATTCGTCACGCCCGGGGTCAGGATGCCGGAGGGGATCAGGTGCAAGGCGAAATTGTCACCGTTCGGCAACACCACGGTGTGACCGGCGTTGTTGCCACCTTGGTAACGGACCACCCAGTTCACCCGACCGCCCAGCAGGTTGGTTGCTTTGCCCTTTCCCTCGTCGCCCCACTGGGCGCCGATCAGGACGATTGCCGGCATGGTCGTGTCTCCTACGGTTCGACAGGCAACACTGGTGTGTTGCAGCTACCTGCCGTACTGAGGCGGTGGCCGGAAGCACAGTCTAGCCGACCCGTCCACGGCGGCATCGCGGCGGATCTCGTCGTAGGCTCGACAACCGTGTGGTCGCGGCTGTGCGGAGCTATGGTTGCACGGCACGCCGAGCGGCAGCGCGGCGTGGACGGGCGAGCCTCGAGCAGGTTCGGCCGCAATGGCGAGGGGCCCGACGGTGTCGGCTCGAACCGAGGAGGGTGTACGGCAGCTTGAGTACCCATGTTCTCCGCTGCGACGGCGCCCCCGTACCGATCGCGCTCGCGGCACTGCCGACCACCCTGACGGCCGCCATCCCCGAACCCGCCGTGATCGATGAGCTGCTTCCGGTGCTGGCCGCCGACAGCCTGCCACGGCTGATCGTGCTGGGTGAGGACGCCGCGCTGGCGGCGGTGCTCACCCACCTGATGCGCACCGAGCGGCTGCACGTGGAAATCGGTTACGTGCCGGTCGAGAAGTCCTACGCGTCGCGCGCCTACCAGACCGGCACCGGCAACGCCGCCGCCAAGCGCGCCATCGAGGGCCGCGCCGTGGAGACGCCCCTGGTCCGCGACGACACCGGCAAGGCGCTCGCGGGCCGCGCCGTGATCACCGGCGTCGGCGGGGAGAAGCTGGAGGGTGAGGCGTACGTGGACGACACGCGACTGTTCTCCGGCCAGGTGAACGCCATGCTGGTCTCGCCGTGCCTCGAAGCGCCCGGTGTCCGGGCGACCGTGCGCAAGGGCTTCCGCAAGCGTCGCTGGGTGGAGGGGCGAGCGGCGCAGCTCGGTACGCCCGGCGCCATCGTGACCAGGGACGGCATCCGCGCCGACCGTCCGGTGCCGCGCTCGACTTTCTACCGCCACCACGAACCCTGGCTGCTGGTGCGATGAGTATTCCGATCGAACGCAGGTCGCGCGCTGTCCGGCCGAGCCCGGTGTTCCTGCTCGTCATCGTCGTCACCGCCGTCGGCGCCGCGCTGGCCTGGGACGCCCCGCTGGATTCCACCAGAGCCAAAGCCGGGGTCTTCGTCTTCGTGGTGGCCGGGTGGGTGGTGACGCTGTGCCTGCACGAGTTCGCGCACGCGTACACCGCGTGGCGTGCGGGCGACCGCGAGGTCGAGTTGCGCGGCTATCTGACGCTGAATCCGCTGAAATACAGCCATCCGCTGCTGTCGATCGTGCTGCCGATGGTGTTCATCGCGCTCGGCGGCATCGGCTTGCCGGGTGGCGCGGTCTACGTGCACACGCACAATGTCGCGCCACGCACGCAGCGGATCATCAGCGGCGCCGGGCCCGCCGTGAACGCGTTGTGCGCGGTTGTCCTCTTGGTGGTCGTCCGCCTCTGGGGCAGCACGGAGAACCATGCCGCGTTCTGGTTCGGCGTGAGTTTCCTTGCCTTCCTCCAGATCACGGCGACGCTGCTGAACCTGATCCCGCTGCCAGGTCTGGACGGTTACGGCATCGTCGAGCCGTCGCTGAGCTACCAGACCAGACGCTCGCTCGACCAGTTCAAGCCGTTCGGCATGCTGATCCTGTTCGCGCTGCTGTTCACCCCGGCCATCAACGAGGTGTTCTTCGACGCGGTGTACGCCCTGTTCGAACTGTCCGGCGTTCCGTCGAACTGGTCGCGCTACGGCGGCTACCTGACTCGGTTCTGGACCTGATCCCGGCCGTCCGGTCGACGGCCGGAGGCGCGAGGCCGCCCGGTCAGGTCGCGACCGGACGGCCCCGCTTCTTCGCTCGTGTCCGATCCGCCCCACCCCGGTCACCACACCCCTTGACCGAGGATCCATTTCGTCCACGTGCGAAGCGGTCGACCGCGATACCCCTCGATTCGCGGTCACATCGCAAAAGTACGGCGGGAAGACACGCCGGGCACGAGTAGCGGACTACCCGAAGACCGAATCTCCGGCGCGCCGCACGGGGCGCATACCACGGTGTCCGGCGCGAATGTCCGATTACCGCTGAGTAGTTCGGGTCAGATCTCGGGCTGCACGTAGGGATTCTTGACCGTCGGCGGCAGCAGGGCAATCGCCGAGATACGCTGCACGCCGCACACCTGCATCAGATCTACCAGCGTCGAGCGCACCTGCGCGAATACCACGTGCGCCGAAAGTCCCGCGCCCGCTACCAATTCCGGACGGGCGCCCTTGGCGACGGAGCGCAGTACGCGTGCGGCCTCGGCGGGGTCGGGCTGCTCGCCGGGGTCGGTCAGCATCATCCGGCGCACCACGTCGACAGCTTGGCCGAGGCGCTCCACCTCATTGATCAGTCCCGGGTGAAGGATCTCGTCGTCGCGCACCAGAGTCAGCGAGCGCCGCAACAGGACCCGGGTGTTGCGGATGGCGTTGTCCAGCGGGTCCGCCGTGGCCCTGATGCGTTCGAGGCGGGTACGGGAGTTCCAGTACAGCGGGGAGATCCGGCTGATCTCGCGGCCGCCCTCCAGGGTGGCGCGCAGCGAGTCGATCTGCGGCTGGGTGGCTCGCATCGCGGTGAGCGCGCGGTGCAGCTTCTCCGGATCCTGTTCCAGCAGCCCGTCGGCGCATTCGGTGATCGATCTGCCCATTACGCCGAGGATGTCCGCCGCGAGCGTGCGCGCCCTGCGCACGGGGTGCAACGGGATCGCGGCGACCACCACCACGCCGACCAGACCGCCCACCAAGGCATCGATCATGCGGGAGAATCCCCCGCCGACCGATGGCGGCAGCAGCGTCGCGACCAGCACGGCGGAGCCCGCCGCCTGCATGGTGATGATCGAGCCGCCGTCCAGGAACACCGCCGCCGCCATGGCGACGGCGACGACCAGCGCGATCTGCCACACGCCGGTGCCAGCGCGGGAGATGAACAGGTCGCCGATGCCGATGCCGACCGCGACGCCGACCACCAGCTCCACCGAGCGGCGCAGCCGGGCGCCGAAGGAGATGCCGATGGAGACCACGGCGGCCGTCGGCGCGAAGAACGGCAGCGTGTGGCCGATGACGTGGTGCGCGAGGAACCAGGCCAGCGCGGCGCCGACCGCGCACTGGATGATCGGCAGCACCGATCGGCGCAGCCGCGCCCATGAGGTGCGCAGCCTCGCCGTACTGCTCGCACGGGCGGCGGAGACACGAGAGAAGGGACCGAGCCCACCCGGCCGCGGGCCGTCACCGCTCATCGAATCGCTACGGGATACCGCGCTCACTACGCTCAGTCGAGGCCGAGCTCCGCGGCCGCCCTGGGGTCGCAGTCTTCCAGCAGGTCCAGGCAGCGCGCGTACTCGTCGGTCTCGCCGATCGCCTTGGCGGCGCGGGCCAGCGCGCCGACGCTGCGCAGGAAACCCCGGTTGGGCTCGTGGCTCCACGGCACCGGCCCGAAGCCCTTCCAGCCGTTGCGGCGCAGCAGATCCAGGCCGCGGTGGTAGCCGGTGCGGGCGAACGCGTAGGCCGCGACGATGTCGTGGTTGACCGCCTCGTCCTGGGCTTCACCGCGCTCCAGCGCCGCCTCCGCGAGGTGCGCCCAGGCGATCGAAGCGCTCGGGTGATCGGCCGCGACCCGCACCGGATCGGCGTTGTCGAGGAGCGCGTCCTCGGCGTCGGAGATTTCCGGTAGCAGTACCGGTTGCGGTCCGAGCAGGTCACCGAACGAGGTCATGCGGTTCATTGTGCACCGCGGGCCGATTTGCCCGGTAGGCGGCTGCCCCGCCTCCGGCCGATTCGACCGGCCCTTCGTCCGACCGCGCCCACCGGACGACTACCCGCGCCTCCGCCTCGGCCCGACGCGCCTTCCATCCGACGACGCCGCACCACGTGATTGCTCCCCGCCATCGATGTTCTCCGGCCTTGACCCGCGCACGTGGCGGACTCACCTCCGCCCACACGCGGGCAGCCAACGACACTCGGATCGAGGGGCAGCCGCCCGTCCTGACTCTGCCTCCCGTTGTGGACGGCTCGAGGTTCGGCCGCGACCCGCGCAAGCGGCTGGCTCGGCAACACGCGTGGGACCTGCGACACCACGCACGCCCGCCCGTCAACCGGCCGCCCGGCCCAGCCCGACGAGCGGTGCGGGCATTGCCCCGCCCCCGCTGTTTCCAGCACGGGCCGGGCACGGCGCGAGGGTTAGCCACTCGACCGGCCGCCCTCAACCCGGCCCAATCCGACGAGCGGTGCGGGCATTGCGCCGCCCCCGCTGTTTCCAGCACGGGCCGGGCACGGCGCGAGGGTTAGCCACTCGACCGGCCGCCCGCCCTCAACCCGGCCCAATCCGACGAGCGGTGCGGGCGTGCCCTGCCCCCGCTGTTTCCAGCACGGACCGGGCACGGCGCGAGGGTTAGCCACTCGACCGGCCGCCCGCCCTCAACCCGGCCCAGCCCGACGAGCGGTGCGGGCGTTGCGCAGCCCCCCGCTGTTTCCGGCACGGCTCTGGGTACGGCCGGCTCGGCTCGGCCTAAGCGTGGGACCTGCGAGCGACTCCGGTCGTGCGGCTCGTCAACCGGCCGTCCGCCCCCGTCCAACGAGCAGCGCGGGCATTGCGCCGACCGTGTTCCCCGCTCTTTCGGGCGTCAGCCGGGCACGGCTCGAGGTTCGGCCGTGACCCCTCGCGCCGAGGGGTTCCCGCTGGCTCGGCTCGGTGTGGGTTGATGACGGACTTCGGGGGGCCGCGCCCATTAGGCTGGCCGTCGAGTTCAACAGTTCCGCCTTAGCGAGGGGTGTGCGTGTCCGACCCGAACGACGAGAAGAATCCGGCGCGAGATAGCGCCGGCCAGGCCGACACGGCAGGGGCCGACGCACGCCCCGACGCTGCCACTGAACGTATTCCGACCGCGAGCAAAGGCGGTCCGGTCTCGTCGGCCGCTCCCACCGAGCGCATCGCCAAGGCGCAGCGGCCGGGTGGTCCCCAGGCACCGACCGGGGCCACCGCGTCCGGTCGCGACACCTCGAGCGCGGACGCTTCCCCGGAGACAGCGGAGCCGGGCGCCGGTGGCCCGGCGCGCTCCGACGATCCGAAACCGGCCGCCGCCGAGAACGCGAAGTCGGCGGCACCGGTGGCCGGCCCTGCGGACGGCCCGAACTCCCCGGCCCCGGCCTCGAACCAGGCCGCGTCCACACCTGCCGGTACCGCCGCGAAGGACGCGCGCCCCGGACAGCAGACTTCGCCCGGGCTCGGGGCATGGAGCGGCACCAGGCCGTCCGCTCCCGCCAGGAAGAAGCCGACGAACCAGCCCCCTTCGCGTCCGACCGCGGCGAATGCCCCCGCCGGGACGGCCGGTGATCCGGGCGCGCCCGCAGCAGGCGGCACGAAGGCACCGTCCCCCGAATCCGCACGCGGCGCGACCGCGTCGTCCGGTTCGGCCCCGAACTCACCGGCCCCGGGCGACACCGGCAAGCCGAAATCCGCTGCTCCTGTTTCCACGCCGACTCCCTCAGCGGCCGAACCCCCCGTCCAGCCGAAGGGAGCCCCTTCCGCGCCCGCCCCTTCGCGCGCACCCGCCACCGGAAGCACATCCGAACCGGCGAACACCGGAAAGACGGAGGCCGCGCCGGTGGATCCCGGTGCCGGACGAGCCCGCTCCGCGCGGCCGCAGGACGCCGACGCGGAGACGACCGCGATCGATCGAACGTCCACGCCGAACCAGCCCGAAGGCGGCAACGAGACGGCCGCGATGATCGAACGAGCGCGCCGAAGCAGCCGGAGGGCGGTCGCGCGAAGACCGCCGACGCAACGCCTACCGGTTCCACCGAAGCACGCACCGTCGTGATGAAGCGGGATCAAATGCCGTCCGCTGCCCAGCGTCCGGCATCGGGAATGGGCGGGCCTGCCTCGAAAGAAACCGCGAACCAACCCGCCGCGCAAAAGGCGAGACCCGAAACCGGCGCCGGTGCCGCCGCGCAGGCCGAGCCGCCGGAGCCCGCCGAAGCAGCGCCGAGTCCGTCGGCTGAGCAGACCACCTCGAGCGGGAAAGCGGCCGCGGCGAGCGGCGCCACCGACTCCGAGGTGGAGACAGCGGCGATCCAGCAAGACGGTTCGGCGCGTACCGGCGCGGAAGGCGCGACCGTCGTGATGCGCAAGCCGCAGCCGCCGGCCGGGCAGACACCGGAGCCGAAGGCCGCCGAGTCCACACCGGACGAGAAGCGCAACCCGCCCGGTTCCGAGGACGTGACGATGGCGATGCCGGTCGTCAGCCTCGACGACGCGAAGACCGTCGCGCTGCCCATCCAGCGCCCGGCCGACGGGGGCAGGCCGGGAACCGATCGCGTGGTCGCGCCACCGGCGGGACCGGTCCCGATCACGAAGCCGCCGAGCACGCCGCGTCCGGCTGCGGGGCCGAAGCAGCCCGGCCCGCAAGGCCCCTCGGCTCCGCCGCAGCACGGCCCCGGAGTGGAGGAGACCCGGCCGTCGCCGCCGCGCTCCCCGGACCGACCGCGCCAGGTGGCCACCGCGCCGTCACCCGCAGACGTCCAGCAGACCGTGCCCGCGCAGTCCATGGCCGGTCCGCGCGCGCCGCAGACCAGGCCCGTCGCGCCGCCGCAGCGAATCGTTCCGCAGCCCGGCGCCGGAGCGTCCGCTGCCACGCCTCCCGGGCCGAACCGCAAACTGCTCATCGCCGGGGCCGCCGGCGTGCTCGTGGTCGCGCTCGTCGCGGTGATCGTGGCGCTGGTCACGATGTCCGGCGAGGAATCACCCGAGACGCAGGTGCGCGGCGCGATCACCAGCTACACCGAGGCGCTGCGAGCAGGCGACCTCGAGGCGCTGCGCTCCGCCACCTGCGGTCCCCTGCACGACTTCTATCAGGGCATTCCGAGTGACCAGTTCGCCGGTGTGCACAAGCTGTCGATGGAGCGCAAGAACATTCCGGTGGTGGACAGCGTCGACGCCATCCGCATCACCGGCGACACCGCCATCGCGCAGGCCACGGTCTACACCGACGCCGACCCGGCGAAGCGATCGGCGCGCACCTTCGACCTGGAGCACACCGACGACGGATGGAAGGTCTGCGACCCGCCCTCCGGCACGCAGTAACCGCTCAGCTGCGTCATAGCGGACGGGCATCATGCCGGTCGCGCGTGTCACACACACCTGGTCAACGGTCCGGCTCGGCAGTAGCATGGCCCGGATCATGAGCAGGGAGCAGACGATGGCGCGGCCGGATATCGATCTCGTTCCGGTGACGCCCACCGGCCAGCGGTTCCGGGTGCGTGACCATTACGAGGTGGGCCGGGAGAAGATCCGGGAGTTCGCCCGCGCGGTACAGAATCACCACGCGGCGCATCAGCGCGAGGGGGACGCTCGCGCCCTCGGATATCCCGGGATCATCGCGCCGCCGACCTTCGCGTCGGTGATCGGGATGACCGGGACCAGGGCGCTGCTCGACTCGGTGCTCACCGACTACGACCTGTCCCAGTTCCTGCAAACCGACCAGATCTTCGAGATCCACCGGCCGATCCTGGCCGGCGACCGGGTGCGCAGCGAGATCGTCATCGAGTCGATCCGCCGCTTCGGTGACAACGACTTCATCGTCGTGCGCTTCGCGCTGAGCAACCAGCACGGCGACGTCGCCATCATCGGATCGACCACGATCGTCGCGCGCCGCGGCGCCGAGGCCGACGCGGCCCTGGACGACGTGGTGGAGAACATCATGATGCACGGGCGTCCGGTGGAGTCCCGCGCGCCCGGCGCCGTCGCCTACCACGACGTGCTGGTGCCGCTCGGCGTGAGCCCGCTGGTCGAGCCGGTGGAAGACGAGCTCGCGCCGGTGCACACCGTGCCCGCGTTCGACGACCTCGCCCCGGGCGACGAGCTCCCCGGCGGCACCTTCCGGCTCACCCGTGGCGACCTGGCGAACTACGCGGGCGTGTCCGGCGACGCCAACCCGATCCACTTCAGCGACCACGCCGCCCAGCTGGCCGGGCTGCCGACCGTGGTCGCGCACGGCATGCTGACCATGGGCCTTGGCGGCGGGTATCTCACCGCTTGGCTGGGTGACCCGACCGCCATCCGCAAGTTCAGCGTGCGGTTCTCCGGCTTCGTTCCGGTCGCCGCCGACGCGGCGAGCACGGTGGAGTTCACCGGCCGGATCAAATCGCTGGACGCCGGCCGGCGCACCGCGACCGTCCTGCTCGGCGGTTCGTCGGAGGGTCGCAAGCTGTTCGGACGCGCGATGGCCGAGGTCCGGCTGCGCTGAGGCGAGGTGATCACTCGGCCAGGACCGAGTGCATCAGATAGACGTTGTAGTCACTCCAGGTGGACATCGTGAAATAGAAGTCCGATCCGGAGGACCACGGGTGGATGAACCCGCCGTACAACTCCGGATAGTTCAGCACGGACACCGTCGGCGTGCTCTCCGACCACACACCTTGCGGCGCGTCGGCCTCACGGACGACGATCGCGGCCTTCGCGGTGTCCAGATAGCTCATCTGCCAGACGTCGCGGGCGGCGTCATAACGCACGGACAGTTCACCGGCCGGCCCGTCCACGATCGGTGTGGCCGAGCCGAAGCCGCCCACCGGAGTCCAGGCACCGTCCCGCCAGTACTGGTAGGCGCTGGTGTTGAGGATCCGGTCCTCGGCCACCCGGGCCAAGCCGACCGCGCCGAGCCGGGTGTTGGGCGTGCCGAACATGTACACATAACCACCGTGCGGGACCATCGCGCTCACCTGGAAATTGGCGAGACCGAAGATGTTGTCCCAGCGCGCGTGCGGGTCCTTGGTCCAGGTCTGGCCGTGGTCGTCGGAGTAGGCGATGCCGCCGTAGTTGGTGAAGAACGTGCCGGGAATGCTGTTCCAGGTCCGAATGGACATGTAGCTCAGATACTGTCGCCCGCCGAGCGCGAAACCCGAAGTGGGAATCGTGGTGACCTCGACGTTGTCGAGCTTGCGGCTGGTGAGCACCTCGGCCGCGTGGCAGCGGTCGTCGGTGACCATCCGGTCGAAGGTCATCCCGTCGGCGAGGTCACGATCAGTACTGAAGGCGAGCACGTTGCTGCGCCAATCCAACCCCATGCCACCCGGCGGATGGAAGCCGCGCCCGACTGTGTCACCGAACGCGGCCGCGATCTCGCCCGGCGCGCTCTCCCACATGATGCCCAGGTCGGTGCCGTCCACCTGCCACCGTTTGTCGGTGCGGTTCACCGAGTTCGCACCGGTCAGCTTCGCCACCTCACGGGCGGGCCCCAGGCGCGGCGCGGGCCGGGCGGGTGACTGCGCCGCGGGTTCGACGGGGGGCCGGACCGGAGCGGGCGGCGGAGGCACCGGGCCGGGATCGGGACCGGGGCCGGGAATCGCGAAGTGGAACGGCTTGGGATTCAACAGGATCTCCGGAATCCCGAGCTGTGCCGCGAGACCGGGCGGCGCACCGGGCAGATCGGTGAGATCGGGGCAGGGATTGACGCACGGGTCCGGCGGAAGCTCCATCCGCGTTCGCCTCGGCACGGGATCCGGCGCCTGCGGCGGGAGCACGGTGACCACCGGATAGGGAATCGGCACTTCCAGCGTCTTGGGTATCAGCGGCTCGTGGGTCGCCACCGGATCGGTCGCGCACGGCCCTACTCCGGTGGGGCTGCCGGCCGCTTCCGGCGCCGCGGCGGCGGGTCGATCGGTGTAGACGAGCATTGCCGCACCGACCACGACCGCACCCACGGCGGCCAGCATGCGCATCGCCATAGCAAACCCCTCGAAATCCGTTGCGGACACGAACCTTGCGGAGACGAACCAGCGGAACGACCCTACCCGGTCCGGCTTTCGGACACCGGTCTACCGACACGGCTCGCCGACGCGGAGCACGATGGAAGCGTGACCACATCAGTTCTGCGGGTCGTACCCGCGATCGGCGCGGCCCTGCTCGCGGCCGGAGCACTCTTGCCACAGGCGGCGTCCGCCGTCCCGTCCCCGGCCGTCGCGATCGCGAGCCCGCATGAGGACCACCCTATCCCGCACAACCGGTCGGGACCGAAGGGCGAGAGCTGGCGGCCGGAGGAATCCGGTGAGCGGTCGCAGCGGATCTACACCGATTGCGACCAGGTCCGCGCGGAAGGAGCCGGACCGCTGTACCGCGGGGAGCCCGGCTTCAACGCGCATCTGGACCGGGACGGCGACGGAATCGCCTGCGACTAGCGCAGCGCCTGGAACAGCAGAATCGTCGAACCGATGCGGATCTGATCGCCGTCGGCCAGCAGCACGCCGCTGTCGATGGGATCGTCGTTGACGTAGACGCCGTTGGCCGAGTGCAGATCCTTGATGAGCAGGCCCGCCCGGCTCGGCATGATGTGCGCGTGGTACCGGCTGGCCCTCGGATCCTCCAGCACCAGGTCGTTGTCGGTCATCCGGCCGATGCGCAGGCCGCCTTGGGCGATCGCCACCACGCGACCGTCCGGCATGCGCAGGTGGCCGCTGCGCACCGCGCGCGGCATCTCGGTGACCGTCTCGGTCATCGCCGCGGCCAGCCGCTCGACCTGACGGAGCTCGACCGTGCTGAGCGGTTCCTGCCGCAGCACGCGCTGCTCCAGGTCGATCAGCGCCGGTCCAGGGTCGATGCCGAGCTCGGCGGCGAGCACCCCGCGCACCTTCCGGCACGCCTCGAGCGCGTCCGCCTGCCGGCCGGACAGATACAGCGCGGTGATCAACTGACCCCACAGCGGTTCGCGCAGCGGGTGCTCGGTGGTCATCGCGACCAGCTCGCCGATCACCGAGGACGCGCGGCCGCAGGCGATCTCGGCGTCGATGCGGGCCGAGGCGGCCAGCAGCCGCTCCTCGTCCATGGCGGTGGCGAAACCGTCGGCGAACTGCAAACCGGCCAGATCCGCGAGCGCCCGGCCGCTCCACTCGCGCAGCGCGGAGCCGAACAGCTGCGCCGCCCCGGCGTGATCGCCCGCCTCGGCGGCGCGAGCGCCCGCCTCCCGCGCCGCCTCGAAACGGCCCAGGTCGCAGGCGGTCTCCTCGATCTCCAGCCGATAGCCCGAGGACTCGGTGCGCAGCACCGCGGCCGGATCGACGCCGGAATTCCGCAGCGCCTTGCGGATGTTCGAGACGAAGACTTGCAGGCTGGCGGCATAGGAGTCGGGCGGATCCTCGTTCCACACCAGGTCGGCGAGCGCGGCCGACGACACCGCACGCCGCCGATTCACCGTGAGCGCGGCGAGCAGAGCTCGCGGTTTGGGCCCGCCGACAGCCACCGGTTCACCACCGACGAGCAGTCGAACGGGCCCGAGCACGCGCACATCCAGACTCATGTGCACCAAGCCCCTGACGGGTGTATCAGGGTCAGGCGCTGATCGAGCGTCCGGCGGAGTGCAGGTCGTTGCACGCCTCCACCACGCGCGCCGCCATCGAGGCCTCGGCCTTCTTCAGGTAGCTGCGCGGGTCGTAGGTCTTCTTGTTGCCGACCTCGCCGTCGATCTTCAGCACGCCGTCGTAATTGCTGAACATGTGCGCCGCGACCGGCCGCGTGAACGCGTACTGGGTGTCGGTGTCGACGTTCATCTTCACCACGCCGAAGCGAAGGGAGTCCTCGATCTCGGACTTCAGCGAGCCGGAGCCGCCGTGGAAGACGAAGTCGAACAGCTGCGCGTCGGCGCCGAGACCCAGCTTGGCCGCCGCGACCCGCTGGCCCTCGGCGAGCACCTCGGGCTTGAGGACGACGTTGCCCGGCTTGTACACCCCGTGCACGTTGCCGAAGGTGGCCGCGAGCAGGTACTTGCCGTTCTCGCCCGCACCGAGCGCGTCGATGGTCTTCTCGAAGTCCTCCGGCGAGGTGTAGAGCTTCTCGTTGATCTCGGCCTCGACACCATCCTCTTCACCGCCGACGACGCCGATCTCGACTTCGAGAATGATGTTGGCCGCGTGGGTGGCCTTCAGCAGCTCCTTCGCGATCTCGAGGTTCTCATCGATCGGGATCGCGGAGCCGTCCCACATGTGCGACTGGAACAGCGGGTTGCGACCGGCGTTCACCCGCTCCTGGGAAATCGCGAGCAGCGGCCGGACGAAGGTGTCCAGCTTGTCCTTCGGGCAGTGATCGGTGTGCAGGGCGATGGTCACGTCGTACTTGGCCGCCACCACGTGCGCGAACTCGGCCAGCGCGACCGCGCCGGTGACCATGTCCTTCACACCCTGGCCGGAACCGAATTCCGCGCCGCCGGTGGAGAACTGGATGATCCCGTCACTGCCCGCGTCCGCGAAACCCTTGATGGCCGCGTTGATCGTCTCCGACGACGTGCAGTTGATGGCCGGGAAGGCGAAGGAGTTGGCTTTGGCCCGACCGAGCATCTCGGCGTAGACCTCCGGAGTCGCGATGGGCACAGTAAGACCTCCGTGTTGTGCGGCAAAGACCTATTTTGTCAGCCTTCACCCTAAGGCAGCACTGTTTCGCCTGGTATGCAGGGAGGGAGTGCGCGGATGACCCACGGGTAATTTCGCGCACAGCATGAGCATTCTCAGGCGGAGCCGGTACTGTGGGGCCGGTAATTTTGCGCTGGCAGCTTCCTCCACGGTGGCAAGCGATGCACGCCAGCCGTATCGGGACAGGAGGCCACGTGATTCTGCAGGCAGCGACAGAATCGGTGACGAGCAACCTCGCGCTGACCGAGTTGCTCGATCCGATGCACCTGCTCACGGAGACGTGGCTGAAGAACGCGGTGCTCCCGGCCATCCTGGTCATCGTCTTCATCGAAACCGGTTTGCTGTTTCCGATCCTGCCCGGCGATTCGCTGCTGTTCACCGGCGGCCTGCTCGCGGCGCAGCCGAATCCGCCGGTGTCGATCTGGGTGCTGGTGCCCGCCACCGTGGTGGTCGCGTTCGCGGGTGACCAGTGCGCGTATTGGATCGGCCGGGCGATCGGGCCCGCGCTGTTCCACAAAGAGGACACCCGGTTCTTCAAGAAGCACTACGTGACCGAGACGCACGAGTTCTTCGAGAAGCACGGGCCGAAGACGATCATCCTGGCCCGGTTCGTGCCCATCGTGCGTACCTTCATGCCGGTGCTGGCCGGTGTCTCCAGGATGGACTACCGCAAGTACGTGGCGTTCGACATCGTCGGCGCGGTGCTGTGGGGCGGCGGCGTCACGATCCTCGGCTACTTCCTGGGCAACGTGGCGTTCATCCGCGACCACGTCGAGGCGATCTTCCTGCTCATCGTGTTCGTCTCGATCCTGCCCGGCATCAGCGCGGTGGCGAAGAAGCTGCTCAACCGGCGCGCCCCTGCGGCCGAACCGGTCGAGGCCGAGCTCACCGCTTCGACCAGCGAGCCCACCCGCTGAAGCCGGTGACGACGGAATCGTCGCCCCTAGCCGTGGGCAGTTTCGATCCACTGCTGTCGGCGGGCCCCGCGCTCGTCTGGACAGTGGTGTTGACCTTCGTCTTCCTCGAGTGCGCCGTGATCCTCGGGCTGTTCCTGCCCGGTGACTCGATGCTCATCACCGCGGGCATCGTAATGGCCTCCCACGCGTCGGGTGAGGCGCATGTATGGGCGCTGTCGCTGGGCGCTATGGTCGCGGCCATCGCGGGCAACCAGGTCGGCTACGTGATCGGGCACCGGACCGGGCAACATCTGGTCGCTCGAAAGAACGGCAGATACATCAACGTCCGCAATTTGCAGCGCGTCGCCGAACTGCTGCACCGGCACGGGTTCGTCGCGGTGCTGATCGCCCGGTGGATTCCCTGGGTGCGCACCCTGTGCCCCTCGGTCGCGGGCGCCGCGCGCATGGACCACCGCAAATTCACCGTGGCCAGCACCATCGGCGCGATCGTCTGGGCCCCGGTGCTGTTGCTCATCGGTTACTACGCGGGCAGCTTCCTGCAGCGGGTGCCGTGGCTGATGCCGATCGTGATCGGCACGCTTGTGGTCGGCCTGATCATCGGCACGGCGCTCGGCGTGCGGCACTACCGGCAGGAGATGGCGCAGCCCGCCGAGGACTTCACGCTGGAGACCACGCCGAGCGTGGTGCTGGAGTCCGAGAGCTGAGCCTCGGTCACAGACCAGCGGCGCTGACCTGGTGCGCCGCCTCCATGAGCAGCCATCCGGACAACTGTACGGACAGATCGCGTCCCGGCACTTTCGACGAGGTCACCGAGCCGCCGGAGGTGAAGTGGCCCGCTCCCGCGCTGCCGCCGGGCAGCTGCGCCGGCTTGCTCCAATCGTGGCCGAACAGCGGTTCCCCCTCGACCTGGAGACGGTTCGCCCAAGCCGCCTCGGCGGACGCGTGCACGATCGTGGCGGCCGTCCGACGGTCGGCGACCTGTTGCCGGTCTTCGCCCGGCAGCATCACCGCGACCACCGCCAGGTAGCGGGCGAGGATGCCGTTGAACAATCCGCCGTCGCCGCCACCGCCGCCCTGGACGACCCCCTCGGCGGTCAGGTGTTCCTCGACGGCCGCGAGCAGCCGGTGGACTCGTTCCGCGTGTCTGGGCTCGCCGGTCTGCACGGCCAGCTCGGTCTCCAGACCGAGGACCACGCCCTGGCAGTAGCTGAACACGGGACGCTCGATCGCGCCGGAAGGCAGATGGATGCCGTCCAGGATCAAACCGGTGTCCGGATCGCGCAGCGTGGCGTCCAGCCAATCGGACATCTCCTGTGCCCGCTGTATTCGGCCGAGACGCAACAGCGCTATCGCGGCGGGGCCATTGGCGGGCGCGTTAAAATAGTCCGAGCCGGTGCGCCACGGCAGGCCGCCGCCGATCTGCGGCTGCCACCCGTCGTGCAGTTCCTTTTCCAGGGCGGCCAGCGCGCTGCGCACGTCGGCGCCCTGGGTGCGCTCGGCGCGTTCCAGTGCGATGGCCAGCCACGCCATGTCGTCGTAGTACCGGTTGGTCCAGCCGGTCAGATTGCGGAAACGGTGCGAGCGCGCGAGCGCGGCGATGCGCCTGCGGCGCAGCGGCGTCGGCACCCGGTTCGCGGCGTCGACCGCGCAGTCGATCAGATGCGCCTGCCACCAGTAGTGCCAGGAGCCGAAAATTCGCTCGCGCTTGGTTGCGGGCCAGCCGACGACGCCGAGCTCGGTGCCCGGCAACGCCCACAGCGCGCGGAGGTGCCGTGAGACGACCGCCGATTCGGCCATGTCGGCCCGTTCGGACCACAGCGTCGCGGGCGCGACGGCGTCCCGGCCCGCCGGTGCAGGGCCGGTCGGCGGACGCGGCGCCACCGAACTTCTTCCGGCGGGCTCCGCGTGCGGCGCCTCGATATCGTCGCTCCGCGAGGTCATGAGTCAATGGTGCCAGGCCAGAACGGATTTACGCGCCCGATTTGTTACGAAAGCGATGTGAAATCGTGGCGGTTCGCTCCGTCACCGGAAGATCTCCTGTTCACACGGCGCAGCGCTCGTCCGGCACTCACCAGGCCGTTCGACAGATCGGCGTGTTGCCGGATCCACGTGTGCATCGCGATTCCCGCGGCCACGCCCGCGTTGATGCTGCGGGTGGACCCGAACTGCGCGATCGACACCGTCATCGTGGCGGCCTGCTTCGCGTGCTCGGTGACGCCGGGGCCTTCCTGACCGAACAGCAGCAGGCACGCGCGCGGCAACGTGACCGTCTCCAGCGGGACCGAGCCGGGCACGTTGTCCACGGCGACCACCGTCAGACCCGCGCCCGCGCTGAACGCCAGCAGTTCGCCGATGTCGGCGTGGTGCCGGATGTGCTGGTAGCGGTCGGTCACCATCGCGCCGCGACGGTTCCAGCGCCGCCTGCCGACGATGTGCACGGCCGCGGCGGCGAAGGCATTGGCCGTGCGGACCACCGTGCCGATGTTCGCGTCGTGCCCGAAGTTCTCGATCGCGACGTGGAACGGGTGCCTGCGCCGATCGATGTCGGCGACGATGGCCTCACGGCTCCAGTAGCGGTAGGCGTCGACCACGTTGCGGCGATCGCCACCGGCCAGCAGTTCCGGATCCAGGCGCGGATCGTCCGGCGGCGGCTCGACGTGCTCGCTCGCCCACGGACCGACGCCGTTCGGGTGCTCGCCCCACTCCGTCGGCCCGGGTAGGTCCTGCTCCGCCGCGTCCGGCACCGGGTGACTCACCCCGACGATGCTAATTCCGGCCGCCGCGCCCGCGCGGGGTGGCCCGTGCTCGGCTCAGTAGCTGGACGAACTCCCCGCGAACGCGCCCACCAGTCCGAGTATCACGAACAACACGACGAACAGCAGGCTCAAACCGAGCAGTGCGGTCGCGATGATGCCGCAGATATAACCGGCGTTGACGTTCCCCCGGCCGCCGATGGTTCCGCCCGAGGTGTCGATCTCGTTCAGCGCCCGCTTGCCCATCACCCAGGCGAAAGGCCCCATGATCTGGCACAGCACCAGACTGAGGATGCCCAGGATAAAGATCGTGGTGGCTTGCGGGTGGTCCGGCGGCGGTCCGTAGGCGCCATAGGCCGGGTAGCCGTACGGCGGCTGCTGCGGGGGGTAGCTCATCAGCAGGATGGTAGTGGGTGCGGCCCGCTCACCACCGCCCTGTGCTGGCGGTTTCACGACTCGATGGCCGACGACGCTGTGGCTCGTCGGCATGCTGTGCCAGACTGTCCGCAACGCGGTATCCGTGCGGGGAGGGGAGGAAGCGATGACCGTCGACGTGACCTGGCCTGATCATCTGCTGACCCTGGAGGACTGGATCGCGCTGCCGGAGGACAGCAGCCGCAATTACGAGCTTGTCGAGGGGGTTCTGGTCGTGTCACCGAAACCGGTGTCGCAACATCAGCGCGCGATCCTGCGGCTGGGCGCGCAGTTGGAACCGCAACTGCCCGGCACGCACGGCGTCCTGGCCGACACCGAAGTGGTCATCGACGCGGGCCCGCTGCCGACCATACGAGTACCGGACATTCTCGTGGTGCCCGAAGCCGGTATCCAAGCCAACCTGCCGCGCTTCGACGCGGCCGATGTGCTACTGGCCGTGGAAGTTTTGTCGCCCGGTTCCCGACGTACCGACCGGGTGACGAAATTCTTCGAGTACGCCGAGGCCGGTATCGAGTACTACTGGCTGATCGACCTCGACGAGCCCACCAGCATTGCCGCCTATCACCTCATCGGCCATGACTACGAACTCGTCGCCGAGCAGTCGGGCACGACCACCGTCGACATCGCCGGAACCTCGATCACCATCGACCTTGCCACCCTCACAAGTAGCCGCGCACGCTGAGAGCCTCCGCTGTACCGGTATTCGCCGAGCGGTCCGGCGCGGTGCCGGTCGCGGCTCGCCGACGACGGCGACCATCGACTTCGCCGCGTTGACCAGCGACCGGAGGAGCCGATAGCGCCAGCACCTCGACTCTGCCCGGCCTATCCTGGAGTTCTGGCACTCGGGGTGGAGGCTGGCATGGATCACGAGCGGATACTGCGTACCGTGCTCGGGGTGACGGCCGGGTATCTGGTGCTGCTCGCGTTGTGGCTGGGGTGGGTGGTGCAACGAACGCCGCCGGGGACCGTGCCGTATCAGATCGTCGCGTTGGTCGGGTTGTTCGGCTCCTGCTTGGGCATCGGGATGATGCTGGCGGCCCGGCCGTCCAAAGCGGACCGCCAGTTGTGGCGGCACGGATTGGAGGGATGGGCGACCGTCGAGGGCGTGCATCCGCTACAGCGCACCGACCATCACACCGAACTCACCGAACTGGATCTGGAACTCACCGTGCCCGGCTCGGAAAGTTACCGGGGCACAGTCGTTTTCGATGTCACACCGGCGGACCGGACTCGGCTCGCGGTCGGCGAGATCCTCTCGATCCGTGTCGACCCGGCGAACCGGGATCGCATCATTCTGGTGCTGTGACCACCGGCCGGACGTGCGCGTTCGGGTCGGCGAGCAGATACTGCGCGCCCGCGTAGGTCGCCAGGATCACGCCTTCGGTCACCCGGCGGGCCCGCTCACCGCGCGCGAACAATCGCCGCAGCACGATGAGGCCGTCGGAGATGGTGAACAGCAGCGCTCCGAGTCCGAGGCGGCTGCGCGGATCCGCGCCCGGAATATTCACGCCCGCGACGGTTTTCGTGGCGGGCGCCAGCGCCGGGTCCGAGGCCAGCACGGCCGCGGTGCCCAGGGTGACGCCGTACGCCGCCAGTGGCGCCGCCACCGACGGCGCTCTCCTGCGCAGCAATCCCGCCGCACCCAGCCAGGCGGCCACTCTCGGCATCGCTACTCCGGCGGTGGGCCTGCCACCCATCCGCCACCAGAGCGTCGAGTATCCGGCCTGCATCACCGCGAACGACGACGCTCCGGCGATGAGCCTGCGGTCGTCATCCGGATCGATGAGCAGGATGTCGCCGATGGTGGCCGCGCCGAGCGATCCGATCAGCACGGCCCGCTCACGGGGTGGCAGCACGCTGCCCTCGGCCGCCACATCCGCCGCGAGCAGCGGCATCAGCAGCGGCTTCGCGATCCACTGCGCCTTCTCCCGCCCGGTGACGGCGCCATAGACCGTGACCGCCGCCGCCGCGAGATACCCCGCTCGGAACGGGCGCATCGGCTAGAAGCTCGGCTCGGCAGGGGCGGGCGGAAGCGTGACGACCTGGCCCGCGTAGCTGAGGCCCGCGCCGAAACCGAGCAGCAACGCCGTCTGCCCGCCCTTCGCCTTTCCGGTGACCAGCATCTCCTCGATGGCGAGGGGAATGGACGCGGCCGACGTGTTGCCGGTGTTCTCGATGTCGTTGGCCATCGGGATCTCGTCGGCCAGACCGAGGTTCTTCTTCATCAGCTCGTTGATCCGGGCGTTGGCCTGGTGCGGAACGAAGACTTCGATGTCCTCCTTGGCCACGCCGGACACCTCGAGCGCGGTGGACAACGCCCTCGGCAGGGTGACCGCGGCCCAGCGGAAGACGCGCGGGCCCTCCATCCGCAGCGACATCCGGCCGACCGGGTCGACGGCCGGGTCGAGTCCCTGCATGGCCTGGGCGCGGTGCATGTATTCCAGGAAGTCGATGTCCTGCATGATGGCGGCGGCGTTCTCGCCGTCGCTGCCCCAGACGGTGGGCGAGATGCCGTTCTCCTCGCTCGGGCCGACCACCACCGCGCCCGCGCCGTCCCCGAAGATCATCGCGGTGCCGCGGTCGGTGGGGTCGAGTCCGACGGTCATCGTCTCGGCGCCGATCAGCAGGACGTATTCGGCGGAGCCGGACCGGATCATGTCGGCGGCCACGCCGAGGCCGTACCCGAAGCCGCCGCAGCCGGAGGTCAGGTCGAAAGCGGGGACGCCGTTCATCCCGATGTCATAGGCGACCTGGGGCGCGCCGTGCGGAGTGAGGGTCAGCCAGCTGGACGTGGCCAGGATGAGGGCGCCGATCTTCGACCGGTCGATGCCGCTGTTGACGATCGCGCGCTCGCCCGCCGCCGCCGCGATCGACCGGAGCGTCTCGTCACCACTGATCCAGCGCCGGTTGCGAACACCGGTGCGCTCGAAGATCCATTCGTCGGTGGAATCCAGGACCTCGCACACCTCGGCGTTGCTGACCAGGCGCTTGGGTCGGTAAGCGCCGATACCGAGCATCGCAACGTTCTCGCGACTTCTGTTTACTGCAATGCTCACCACTGGTGACTCACACGACCCTTCACCTTTTCGAAGACTTGACCATCGTCCAGGCTATCCCAGGGCGAGATCCTTCAAGCCGAGGATCGACCGGTACTCCAGCCCCTCCGCGGCGATCACCTGGTCGGCGCCGGTCTCCCGGTCGACGACGGTGGCGACGCCGACCACGGTAGCGCCTGCCGCGCGCAGCGCCCGCACCGCGGTCAGGGGCGAGTTGCCGGTGGTGGTGGTGTCCTCGACGACCAGCACCCGCTTGCCAACGATGTCCGGGCCCTCGATCTGGCGCTGCATGCCGTGCGACTTCGCGGCCTTACGCACCACGAAGGCATCAATCGGGCGTCCGGGCGCGTGCATCACGGCTAGCGCCACCGGGTCGGCGCCCATGGTCAGGCCCCCGACGGCGTCGAAATCCCAGTCCGCGACGAGTTCGCGCAGCAGCTTGCCGATGAGCGGGCCCGCGCTGTGGTGCAGCGTCGCGCGACGCAGGTCGACGTAGTAGTCGGCCTCCTTGCCCGAAGACAGGGTCACCCGGCCGTGCACGACGGCGAGCTCCCGCACCAGTGCGGCCAACCTATCCCTGTCGTTGGTGAGTACGTCGATCATGTCAAGTCCTTCCGCGTGCGTTGAACAGCCCGCGATTGAGCCGGGTCCCCAGGGTTCGCGGGATCATTCCGGCGACGGTGGTAAGCGCTTTGTACTGCATACCGGGCACGCTGAGCACCCGGCCCTTCTCCAGATCACGCAGTGAGCCGGCGACTACCCGGTCGACGCTCAGCCACAACGCTTCGGGCAGCGAGGACATCTCGATGCCTGCTCGCTGATGGAATTCCGTGCGGACGAATCCCGGGCACAGGGCTTGGACCCGGACTCCGGTTCCGGCCAATCCTCCTGCCAACCCTTCCGTGAAGGATACGACGTAGGCCTTGGACGCCGAATACGTCGACCCTCGTCCCGGGATCAGGCCCGCGACGCTGGCCACATTGACGACGCAGCCGTTCGCCGCCGCGATCATGATGGCAGCGCGGCCCTGGTGAGCCGCACCACCGACGTGACGTTGACGTCCAGTTGTGCCTGCAGTTGCTCGGGCGGCACTGTCCAGAACTCGCCCGAATGCGCGAAACCCGCGTTGTTGACCAGGAATTCGACGCCGTCGGACAGTCGCGCCGCGACCTGCTCGCGATCGTCGGCCCTGGCCAGATCGGCGACGAGCAGCTGCGAGCGGGTACCGAACCGCAACTCCACGTCGCTCGCGAGGGCCGCGAGACGCCGCTCGTCTCGGGCGACCAGCACCAAGTCGTAGCCGAGCGAGGCCAGGCGGGTCGCGTAACCGTGGCCGATGCCCGAAGTAGGCCCGGTGATCAAAGCCACCGGGCGGGTGGCGCCGGGCAGCCTGGGATGGGGGTGCCCGGTCATGACAGCGCGATCGTTCGCAGTCGCTCGGAGCCGACCGCGGTGGGCGCGCGGCCGGTCACTTCGGCACGGGTCCCTGGTAGGGGCGGAATCCGGGATGGAACGGTCCGCCGGGCGGATCGGACGGCCGCTGCCGCGCGTCGGGGTCGGCCCAGCCCTCGGCGCCGGCGCGCTCGTCGCGCTCTGCCCGCCCCCGCGCCGGTTCGTCCTGACGCGCCCTGGCGCGGGCGTTCGGCACGACGGCGAGCGAAGGACGGCGGGCGGCTTCCGGCCCCGGCTCGTCCGCGCGGTCGTCCGGGTAGGAGTCGTCGCCGGGGCGTTCGTCGTCGTCGGCGGCGGCGCGCGCCCGGTCGGCGGCCTCGTCCTCGGCATCCCGAGCGGTCTCGCCCCGCTGCCGTTCGCGCGGACGCGGACGGCCCGGATCGTGCCCGCCGTCGTCGAAGCGCGGCTCGCTGACCGGCGGCAGCACGTGCAGCAGGCCGGACAGGCGCAACACCGCGTCGATCGCGCTCTCCCAGTCTTTCGGAACCGTACCGACCGACAGCATGCCCAGTGTCCAGTTGCCCTCGCTCCACAGCATCTGCACCGTGTCCGGCAGCGCTTCGATGAACGCCACCATGCGCTGATCCACGGCGTGCCTGGCGATTTCGGGATTGGTCGCGAAGACCACGCGGTCGCCGATGGCGCCGAGCAGTTCCAGATCGTGGTCCTTGGGCGGGGATGCCGTCTTCAACCGCATGTCCACGTCGATGTCCGAGCCGATCTGACGGCGGACCGCGACCAGGGTCGCGGCGTCCTCCAGGTCGAACAACACGAACTTCTCGCCCTTACGGATGCCGGAGACCACGTCGACCGCGGAGAGGTAGCCGAGCTTGGCCAGCGCGCCCCGCCGCCACGTGGACGCCAGCGCGGGTTCCACGGACACGTAGGTATAGCCCTGCGACTTCGCCCAGACCTGTCGCGCGTGACCGGTCCGCTGCCGCTGGAGCCGATCGAAATACAGCAACACGATCGCGCCCACGAGCGCGATCGCCGCCAACCCGAACCACATTGCCGTCATCGACGCCTAGCCTAATGGTCCCGGCCGGACATGGTCCGTCATTGCCCCCGCGCCGGGCCGAGGGAAACCCGGCCGGTCGCCGATCACGTTCTCCCGCCGCGTGGGTGCGGGCGCGGGCCGGTTGTTCGCGGGCCTGCTCATCGGCCGCCGCCGGGCAGCGAGGTACCGATGATGACCTTCGCCTGGATCAATCCGTCCGGCGCCTTGTCACCCTGGATCAGCACGAGTTCACCCGTGGGCAGATCGGACACCTTGGTACCCGACAGGGCGATCACCTGGGTGTTCGCGTCGGTGCGCACCGTGATGGTGTTGCCCATCACCGAACTCACCGTCAGGGTGCCCCCGTCGTTGGCTGTGATGGTGCCCATGGTCGCGCCGAGCCCGTCGACGTCGCCGAGGCCGGGCACGCTCGGCAACCCGCTCGGCGGGGTCGGCGGAGGCGTCCTGGTTCCCGGCAAGGACCTTGTCGTGGGAGGCGCCGACGAGGCGGCAGCGGTGTCCGGCGAGCCGGAATCGCCGCTGCCGAGCAGCACACCCGCGACCACGCCGATCGCGCCGATCAGCAGCACGACGCCGAGACCGAGCGCGATCCACAGTCCCGTGTTGCGCCGCGGCGGCTCCGGCGGTCCGGGTGGCACGCCACCGCCGGGCGGCGGAACCGTACCCGACCACCGGTCACCCCCACTGTCCGGGTAAGCGGCCCACTGGGAGTCGTAGGACGGGAACTCCCGTGTCGCGTTCGCTCCCGGTGGACCCCACGACCCGTACTGCTCCGTCGGAGGATATGCCGTCGGAGGATATGCCGTCGGAGCACCGGCGCCGTACGCCTCGGGGTACTCCGTGGTAGGGGCCGGGTCGCCGTACCCGGACTTGCCCGGCGGACCCAGGTGTTCGGTCGGCGCCTCCTCCGGCCGCTGCCCCCACGGATCGTTCGGGTTGGTCATGGGTTCCAGCGTAAGCGCTGTTCGGTCGCGCGCGCCCGCCCCATTGGGATCGGCCTCCGGCTCGGAAGGAGTTCGGTACTTCTCCAGCGTTTTACGGCTATCGCCGACCGCGATTCGGGGGCGGTGGGGCGGCCTCGCTGCCCGGCGTTGCCAGCAGCGAGGCCGCTCGGCTCACCTCCCGACGATGAGGCCGTCGCCGTCGGGGCTGACGGTCACCTTGACGCTGTCGCCGTCGGAGACCTCGCCCGCGAGCAGTTCTTTGGCGAGGGCGTCACCGATGGCCTGCTGGATCAGCCTGCGCAGCGGGCGCGCGCCGTAGGCGGGGTCGTAGCCGCGCACGGCCAGCCAGAACCGGGCCGAATCGCTGACCTCCAGCTTCAGCCTGCGCTGCGCCAGCCGCTTCTGCAGCTGATCGAGCTGGATGTCGACGATGCTCTCCAGCTGTTCCTCGTCGAGCGCGTGGAACATGACCACGTCGTCGAGGCGGTTGAGGAACTCCGGCTTGAACGCCGAACGCACCGCGTTCATGACGAACTCGCGGTCACCGCCCGCCCCGAGGTTGGAGGTCAGGATGAGGATGGTGTTGCGGAAGTCCACCGTGCGGCCCTGCCCGTCGGTGAGCCTGCCTTCGTCGAGCACCTGCAACAGGATGTCGAACACGTCCGGGTGCGCCTTCTCGATCTCGTCGAACAGCACCACCGTGTAGGGCCTGCGCCGCACCGCCTCGGTGAGCTGGCCGCCCTGGTCGTAACCGACATAGCCGGGCGGTGCGCCGACCAAGCGGGCGACCGAGTGCTTCTCGCTGTACTCGCTCATGTCGATGCGGACCATGGCGCGTTCGTCGTCGAACAGGAAGTCCGCCAACGACTTCGCCAGCTCGGTCTTGCCGACGCCGGTCGGGCCGATGAACATGAACGAGCCGGTCGGGCGATTCGGGTCGGCGACACCGGCCCGCGCCCGGCGCACCGCGTCCGACACCGCCTGCACCGCCTCGGTCTGACCGACCACGCGGCGCGCCAGCTCCTCTTCCATGCGCAGCAGCTTCTGCGTCTCCCCTTCCAGCATCCGGCCCACCGGGATACCGGTCCAGGAGGACACCACCTCGGCGATGTCGTCCGGGCCGACCTCCTCTTTGAGCATGACCTCGCCGTCTCCCGCGGCGGCGGAGGCCTTCTCCGCCTCGGCGAGCTGCTTCTCCAGCGCGGGAATCCGGCCGTAGCGCAGCTCGGCGGCCTTGCCGAGGTCACCGTCGCGCTCGGCGCGCTCGGATTCGCCGCGCAACGACTCCAGCTGCTCCTTGAGCGTGCGCACCTGGTCGATCGCGTTCTTCTCGTTCTGCCAGCGGGTGGTCAGCTGGTTGAGCTTCTCCCTGTCGTCGGCGAGTTCGGCCCGCAGTTTCTCCAGCCGCTGCTTGGAGGCCTCGTCGGTCTCCTTGGCCAGCGCGACCTCCTCGATCTCCAGCCTGCGCACCGCGCGCTCCACCTCGTCGATCTCCACCGGGCGGGAGTCGATCTCCATGCGCAACCGCGAGGCCGACTCGTCGACCAGGTCGATCGCCTTGTCCGGCAGGAACCGGGAGGTGATGTAGCGGTCCGACAGCGTGGCCGCGGCGACCAGCGCGGAGTCGGTGATGCGCACGCCGTGGTGCACCTCGTAGCGCTCCTTGATGCCGCGCAGGATGCCGACGGTGTCCTCCACCGACGGTTCGCCGACCAGCACCTGCTGGAAGCGCCGCTCCAGCGCGGCGTCCTTCTCGATGTGCTTGCGGTACTCGTCCAGCGTGGTCGCGCCGACGAGGCGCAACTCACCGCGGGCCAGCATCGGCTTGATCATGTTGCCCGCGTCCATCGCCGACTCGCCGGTGGCGCCCGCGCCGACGATGGTGTGCAGCTCATTGATGAACGTGATGATCTGGCCCGCGCTGTTCTTGATGTCCTCCAGCACGGCCTTGAGCCGCTCCTCGAATTCGCCCCGGTACTTCGCGCCCGCGACCATCGCGCCGAGATCCAGCGCCACCACCGACTTGCCGCGCAGCGATTCCGGGACGTCACCCGCCACGATCCGCTGGGCCAGGCCCTCGACGATCGCCGTCTTGCCGACACCCGGCTCACCGATCAGCACCGGATTGTTCTTCGTGCGACGGCTCAACACCTGCACCACCCGCCGGATCTCGGTGTCGCGCCCGATGACCGGATCCAGCTTGCCGGAGCGGGCGGCCGCGGTGAGGTCGGTGGAGTACTTCTCCAGCGCCTGATAGGTGCCCTCCGGGTCGGGGCTGGTCACCCGCGCGCTGCCACGCACGGCGGTGAACGCCGAGCGCAGCGCGTTGGCGGTGGCGCCGTACTTGGTGAGCAGCATCGTCACGTCGGAATCGCCTTCGGCGAGCCCGACCATCACGTGCTCGGTGGAGACGTACTCGTCACCGAGTTCGGTGGCCAGGCGCTGCGCGGCGGTGATCGCGGCCAGCGCCTCACGGCCCAGTTGCGGCGTGGTGGTGGCGCCGGTGGCCCGCGGCAGCCGGTCCACGATGTCCTGTGCCTCGCGTCGCACGACCGCCGGGTCCGTACCGACGGCCTTCAGCAAGGGCGCGGCGATGCCGTCGGTCTGATCCAGCAACGCCACCAGCAAGTGCGCCGGACGGATCTCCGGATTGCCCGCAGCCGAGGCCGCCTGCAGGGCGGCCGTCAGAGCCGCCTGGGTCTTGGTGGTGGGATTGAACGATTCCACGAGTCACCTTCCTACTAGTCGATTCCCACGGCGCCGAGCGCGATGCGCGGTGCGACCGCCCAACCGGAGCTCTCGCCGTTCCTTACCGTCCAACGTTGGAAAGGTTGAGTCTGTTCCGCTCAAGTTTGATTTCTTCGCCACGCCGGTGCCGCACCGCCGGATCGAGTCGAACGCTACGCTCCGACCCCGGCGAAAGCGACGCTCACGACACCGCCGATGCGATGATTCCGCACGTCGGGGGCCTTCGGACGCCTACGATGACCACGGCGTCAGTTGTTGCATCACTCTTCAGCCCGAATCAAGGAGCGAATGGATGCGCGCGATCGTGGTACGGAAGTTCGGAGCGACGCCGGAACTGGCCGAGATGCCGATGCCCGAGCCCGGCCCTGGAAGCGTTCGGGTGCAACTCCAGGCGGCCGGGGTGAACCCCTTCGACCAGCGCATGGCCTCCGGCATCCTGGACGGCAAACTCCCCCACGATTTCCCGATGATCCTGGGAGTGGACGGCGCGGGCACGGTCGCCACGATCGGCGCGGGTGTCAGCCGTTTCGCCGTCGGCGACCGGGTGGTCGGCAAGTTCCTCAACCCGCCGGTGGGCCACGGCAGCTTCGCCGAGTACGCGGTGCTGCCCGAGGGCGGCACGCTGGTGCCGATTCCGCCCGGCGTGCCGACCGTCGCGGCCGCGGCGCTGCCGACTGCCGGGGTCACCGCGCAGGACCTGGTCGACGCCACCCACATCCGCCCCGGCCAGACCGTGCTCATCGTGGGAGCGACCGGTGGCGTCGGTTCCTTCCTGGTGCAACTGGCGAATATCGCGGGCGCGCACGTCATCGCGACGGCGCGCGGCGGCTCCGCCGATCAGATGACCCGGCTGGGCGCGGCCGAGACGGTGGACTACACCGCGGCCCCCGTCCGCGACCAGGTCGCCGCCGCGCATCCGGAGGGCATCATGTCCTGTTCGACCTGGTGAGCCCGCCTGAGGCGCTCGCGGAGCTGACCGCGCTGGTCCGCGACGGCGGCACGGTCTACTCCACCACCTTCGCCGCCGACGAGGAGGCGTTGCGCGCGCGGTCGCTGCGGGGCGGCAATATCGAATCCAAAGGCAAGGCGCCGGAGCTGGCCCGGCTGATCCAGCGGGTGGCGGCGGGTGACGTGGTCGTGCCGATCGACGCGACCGTCCCGCTCGCGGAGGGACCCGCCGTGATCGGAGCGCACGGCGCGCGCGGCAAGACCGTGCTGGCCATCTGAGCCGTAGCGGGCCGACGTCCCGCGAAACCACCTGCCGCTGCGCCGGCCCGCCCTGCTCGCGAAGGCGGTGGCCTCGCTCGACATCATCATCTGGCGCGGCGCGCAGGGGCCGCGCATGCTCGAGCTCACCGGGCGGCCCGCCCGAGCGGTGGCCGACAACCTGCTGGCCCTGCACCGTGACCAGCGGATCGACGGATTCGTCTTCTGGGCGACCGAGGGGGAACCGGTCGAGCAGATCCGTCGTTATACCGAGCAGGTCGTGCCTGTGGTTCGTACCCGCGCCGGGACCTGATCGGTTGGAAATCGCGTCTGCGCACCCAGGACGGGTGGCGTGGTTCCGGTCGACGACGGGCCAGCGACATCCGTCGTTTGCCCACCGATTACCGTTTGGCCGGGTCTTACGGCGCCGACGGGCGCGGTCGGACGGAGTCCGTCGCAGGCCCGCCCCGGCCGCAGCGAAGGCAAAGGTACGCCTATACCCACACGACCACGGCATTTTCGGGGATACTTGTCGGCGGGAGACCGCCGGTAACGGGTATGTCCCCGGGCAGACTGAGGGAAAGGAAGCTCCACGTCGTGGATGCGCGTTCGGCTGCGCTGGTCCGCGCCAATTTTCGTTCGGTGATCGAGTCGCCGAATGGACCCGAGCGGTTGGTCAGTGCGTTCTACGGACATTTGTTCGCCGAGAATCCGCGGCTGCGCGAATTGTTCCCGCCCGCCATGGAGATGCAGGCCAAGCGGATCGCCACGGCCATTCAGTACGTGCTCGATCACCTGGAGGACTGGGACCGGGCGCAGAAGTTTCTGGAGCAGCTCGCGCGCGACCATCGCAAGTACGGCGTCGAGGCCGCGCACTACGACATGGCGGGCCGGGCGCTGCTCGCGGCCTTCCGCGCCTACAACGGCGCGGCCTGGCATCGGGGCTTGGAGGAGGGCTGGCGCGATATCACCATCCTGATCTCCGCCTCCATGGCGATCGGCGCCAATTCCGACAAGTCGCAGCCGGTGTGGGAGGCCACCGTCGTCGGCCATCGCCGCGTGCTGGAGGACCTGGCCATCGTGCGGCTGCAATCCGATGGGCCGGTGCCCTATCAGGCCGGGCAATACGTGCCGGTCACGATTCCGCAGCGGCCCAAGATGTGGCGGTATTTCTCCCCGGCCATCCCGTCCAACCCGTACGGCGAGATCGAGTTCCACGTGCGCAAGATCCGCGGCGGCTGGGTGAGCCCCGCGATCGTCAATGAGACCAGGGTGGGCGACCGGTGGCGGATCGCGGGTCCGCTCGGCGGCCTGCACGTCGACCGGGACAGCGGGCGCGACGTGCTCATGATCGGCGCGGGCACCGGCATAGCGCCGCTGCGCGCGCAGCTGATCGAGATGGGCCAGCGCGGCATCAACCCGCGGGTGCACTTCTTCATCGGCGGCCGCTACCCCTGCGACCTGTACGACGTGGAGAACATGTGGCAGCTGTCGCAGAGCAACCCGTGGCTGACCATCGTCCCGGTGTGCGAGCAGAAGACCAACCCGTGGTGGTATCCGCATCCTCCGCAGGACGCACCGTACGGCATGCACCGGCGCCTGATCGGTAACCTTGGCGCCGTGGTCGCGAGCTTCGGCGCGTGGGCGGACCGGCAGATCCAGATCGCCGGATCGGCCCGGATGATCGCGGACACCCGGCGCGCGCTCCTCGCGGTCGGCACGCCGGAGCAGAACATCAGCTGCGACCCTGTGTAAACGAAGGAGGCCCCGTTGGGGGACCCGAGCACGCTCGGTAACGGCGCGGATCACGCGCCGGAGTGGACGTCGACCGTCGTCGGTCATCATCGGCTGCGGCACGATCTGGCGGTGATCCGCCTGATCGGCGAATTCGTGCCGTTCGCCGCCGGGCAGTCGGTCGAGGTGCGGGTGCCGCAGCACCCCGGGGTGCGGCGCAGGCTCTCCCCCGCGCTGCCGCCCTCACTGGACGGCAAGCTGGAGTTCCACGTGCGCACGGTGCCGGGCGGCTGGTGCAGCGGCGCGATCGTCGCCGACACCCAGCCGGGCGACGAGTGGCGGATCGGCGCTCCGCTCGGCGGGTTCTGGGTCGATCCCGACGGCGACGAGGTGGTGATGATCGCGGGCGGCACGGGTCTGGCGCCGATGCGCGCGCAGATCCTGGAGCTGGCGCGCAAGCCTTCGCCGCCGCCAACCTATCTCTTCGTCGGCGGACGATCGCCCCGCGATCTGTACGCCTCGGACATGCTCTACCTGCTGGCCGGCGAATTGCCCTGGCTCACCGTGATCCCGGTGGTGGAGAGTCCGGAGGACCCGGCATGGGTCGACGAGTGGTACGAGCGGTCCCGTGTCGACATCGGCTTCCCGCCCGACGACCTGCTGTACGGCACACTCGCCGACGTACTCGGCTCCCACGGCGCGTTCCGCGAGCACCAGGTCCTGGTCTGCGGCTCCCCGGCCATGGTCCAGACCACGGTGGACCGCCTCCTCGAAACGGGAACCCCCCCGGAGCGGATTCAATTCGAAGGCCTGTGATCAGAACAGCGGGTCGTGGCGGATGTTCTTCGCGAGCGTTCCCGCTGCCATGAGGCGGAACTTGGTGGTCTGCACCATCGAGGGGGAACCGACGATCTGCACGTCGCGGTCGGACCAGGCCCCGAAGCTCGCGACGACCTTGCCGATCTGGCCGGTCACGCGGGGTTCCAGGCCCGGCCAGGTGGTGCGCGGCTCGTCGGGTTCGGCATACCACCAGGGGTTTTCCTCGTGCTCGCTCACCGGCGTGACGGTGAGCCAGCGGTTGGCCATCGCCAGCTTGCTCAGCGTCTCCAGATCGTAGAGGTCGCACGGATGATGGCCGCCGACGAACAGGTGCACCTTAGGATTGGTCCGCCGCATCGCCATCGACATCAGCTGCGCGCGCAGCGGCGCGATCCCGGTTCCGCAGCCGATCATCAGCATCTTGCGTTTGGTGTTGCGCGGAACGCCGAGGCCGCCGAGTGGTGAGCCGAGCAGCCATTGGTCGCCGACGGCGGTCTGGCCGACGACGGCCGAACTGACCCATCCGCCCAGCACGCTGCGCACGTGGAACTCGATCTCTCCGTTGGCGTTCGCGGGCACGGCGGGCGAGAGGTAACGCCACATGCGCGGCCGCGAGGGAATCTGCACGCTGAGGTACTGACCCGCCGCGTAGCGCATCGGCTGGTCCAGTTGCAGCCGCACGATGACCAGGTTGCGCAGCACCTCGCGGCGCTCGATCACGGTGCCGGTCCACACCGGCGGCGTGGTCTCCTTCTCCGCGGCGCCGATCATGGTGTCGGCGATGATCTGCAGGCCCTCGTCCCAGGCTCGGTCGACCTCGTCGGTCCACATCTCCGTGCCGGCGAACACTTTGACGGCGGTCTTCAGCGCGGTGGACACCGCCGTGTAGTGCGCGGGCTGCACACCGTATTTGCGGTGGTCCCTACCGAGTTGGGCGAGAAAGGGCAGGAGCTTGTCGGGCTCCTCCAACCGATCCAGCGCATAGGAGATTGCCTTGACCAGGCGATCGCGCTGGGCGTCCATCGCGGCGGGAAAGAAATCGCGGACGTGCGGGTAGTCGGTGAACAAGATCGCGTAGAACGATCTGGCCAGTTTCTCCGGCCCCCCATCCTCCGCAGCAACCGCCTTGAACGTGGTTCTGATCAAAGCGACAGTGCGCGAATCCATTGTTCTCACAACCCCATTTCGCACTCGTTCACGAACCATGCCGGCGAGTGAGATGCTGCGGGGCCACTCGACAGCAGCCGACGGAAAGGAGTGTAGGCGAGGTTTGCCAGCAACGGAATCTTTCAGAGGAACATCACGCGTGTAATTCTGTCGAAACGAGGATATGCGGCGAGACACGCCAGAGAAACCGACTGCGAGATCAGTGTTTTGACGCGGATTCAGTCGGGTTTACACCCAAAACATCACGGCCTCTTCGGAAAATGCGTTCCGACTGGTCTGTTCTAGCGACTTCATGGCAACATGCCACCCGGCCCACGCTCAGCGACTCGGGCAAATCGCGGCGCAACCGTGGCGCGGTCTACGGTGAAAATACCCAGTTGATTCGACAACGAAATGAACTACCCGACAGTAGTTTCACCGAACATGTTCTGGTTTACCGTCAGCAAATTCCGGCATGACCGGGGAACGACGAAGGCCCCGGCCTCGGTCGCAGATCGCGATCCGAGCCGGGGCCTTCGTCGTACCGGTTACCTTCTGTGCCTGCCGTCTTCGCGGCGGTGCCGCGGCTGCCAGACCACCAACGCCGTACTGCGTTGCGGCGGGGAGAGATCGGGACGGTATCCCGCCCGCGCGCGCTCCAGTTCCGCGGTCAGCTCCGCGACCTGGCTACGTAACTCCTCCACCTGATTGGTCAGTTCGATGATGCGCTTGATGCCCGCCAGGTTGACGCCCTCGTCCTGGGACAGCCGCTGCACTTCGCGCAACAGCTCCACGTCCCGGGCCGAGTAGCGCCGCCCGCCGCCCGAAGTACGTTGCGGCGTGACCAGTCCCAGCCGGTCGTACGTGCGCAGCGTCTGCGCATGCATGCCTGCCAGCTGGGCCGCAACCGAGATCATGAAGAACTCGGCTCGCGACCCGCCGGACGCGTTCTTCGGTTCAGAGGACATCACGCACCTGCCCATCCCGCCCGTGGATCGAAACCGCTGAGCCGCTCCGCCTCCTGGTAGCGCTCGAGCGCCTCGACGGCGTCACGGTCCAGCTTCTGCGGCACCGCGACCTTCACGGTCACCAGCAGATCGCCCGCGCCGCCGCCGCGCTTGGGCACGCCACGGCCACGCACCCGCAGGATACGGCCGTCGGCGGTGCCGGGAGGCACCTTGACGCCGACCCGGCCGTCCAGCGTTGGCACCGAAACCGTTGTGCCGAGGACCAATTCACTGTAGCTGACCGGAAGCACCAAGGTCAGGTCGTCGCCGTTGCGGCCGAAGACCTTGTCCTGGCTGACGTGGACGGTGACGTAGAGGTCACCCGATGGCGCCCCGCGCAGTCCCGCCTCGCCTTGACCGGCCAGCCGGATGCGTTGCCCGTCACCGACTCCAGGGGGAATCCGCACCGTGATGGTGCGCGTCCGGTTCTGGATGCCACTGCCGTGGCAGTCGACGCACGGGTCATCGATGATCGAACCGCTGCCCCGGCACTCGTCGCACGGCTCGCTGAAGCCGAACGCGCCCTGGTTGCGACTGACGATGCCGGTGCCGTTGCAGATCGGGCAGACCCGGGGGCTGGTACCCGGTTTGGCGCCGCTGCCGTGGCATGTGGTGCACGGCGACGGGCTGGTCATCCGCAGTGGCACCGTGACGCCCTGGGCCGCCTCCCGGAAACCGAGCGTCGTCTCGGTCTCCACGTCGGAGCCGCGCCGGGGACGGCTCGACGTCCGCGTGCCGCCCCGGTTGAACAGACCGCCGAGCAGGTCGCCGAGACCACCGTCACCTGCGCTCGCGCCGCCGAAGATGTCGCCGAAGTTGAACTCCTGCGAGAAGCCGCCGCCCGCACCGGGAGCGAACCCACCGCGACCGTATCCGCCACCCGCGAAGAGCTTGCGGGTGTCGTCGTACTCCTTGCGCTTGGCCGGATCCGACAGCACGGCGTGCGCCTCACTGACGGCTTTGAACCGCTCCTCGGCTTTGGTGTCACCGGGGTTGGCGTCCGGGTGCAAGTCGCGCGCGAGCTTGCGGTAGGCCTTCTTGATCTCGTCCTGCGAGGCGCCGGAGGAAACACCCAGCTCCTTGTAGAAGTCCTTTTCGATCCACTCCCGCTGGCTCACCGAGCATCTCCTCCTCTCGCGTCCTTATTGTTCGTTCGCGCCGGCATCAACATCCGATGCCTCTTCGGTCGGCTGGTCAGCGGTTTCCGTCGCATCGGCCACACCGTCGGTTACCCCGACGAGCGCGTGCCGAAGCACCCTATCGCCGAAGCGATAGCCTTTGCGCATCACAATGCCGATCACCGGGTCGTGACCGGAGCCCTCGTGCTGCACGGCCTCGTGCAGGGTCGGGTCGAAAGGCTCACCCTCCGAACCGAACTCCTCGAGGCCCTGCTTGAGCAGCGCGGCCGACAGCTTGTCGGCCACCGACTTGAGCGGACCGGACTCCAGGTCGCCGTGTGCCCGCGCACGGTCGAGATCGTCGAGCACACCCAGCAATTCGGTGACCACCGACGCCTTGGCGGAGTCGATCGCTGCCTTGCGGTCACGCTCCACCCGGCGGCGGTAGTTGGCGTACTCGGCGGTCAGCCGCTGCAGGTCGGCGGTGCGCTCGGCGAGCTCGCCGCTGATGGTGTCGGCGAGCGCGTTGGCGTCGCCACCGTTGTCCGCCGCACCGTTGCCCGACTCCGCAGCGTTGCCCGACTCCGCAGCGTTGCCCGACTCCGCAGCGCTGCCCGACTCCGCACCGTTGCCCGACTCCGCCGCCTGCGCGGCCGCGGCGCCGTTGTCCGCGGCCGGCTGCCGGATCTCACCGGTCTCCGGATCGATCTTCCGGTTGTCGACGAAGGTGATCGGCTCCTTCTCGGCGTTGCCCTCGGTCACTTCTTCTCCGTGTCGACCGGCTCGTCCACGACCTCGGCGTCCACGACCTGGTCGTCATCCCGCGCCGCGCTCGACGCGCCGTTGCCCTGCGCCGCGGCGTCCGCGGCGGAGGCCTCGTAGATGGCCTGACCGAGGGCCTGCGACTCGGTCGCCAGCTTCTCGACGGCCGCCTTGACCGCGGCGATGTCGGTGCCCTTGAGCGCCTCGTTCGCCTCGGCGATGGCCGCCTCGACCTTGGTCTTGACGTCCGCGGGGACCTTGTCCTCGTTGTCCTTGATGAACTTCTCGGTCTGGTGCACCAGCGACTCGGCCTGGTTGCGGGTCTCGGCCTCCTCGCGGCGGGCCTTGTCCTCGGCCGCGTGCGCCTCGGCGTCCTTGATCATCCGGTCGATCTCTTCCTTGGACAGGCCGGAGCCGTCCTGGATCTTGATCGTGTTCTCCTTGCCGGTGCCCTTGTCCTTCGCGGTGACGTGCACGATGCCGTTGGCGTCGATGTCGAAGGTGACCTCGATCTGCGGCACGCCACGCGGGGCCGGCGGGATGCCGGTCAGCTCGAAGGAACCGAGCAGCTTGTTGTGCGAGGCGATCTCGCGCTCACCCTGGAACACCTGGATCTGCACCGACGGCTGGTTGTCGTCGGCCGTGGTGAAGGTCTCCGAGCGCTTGGTCGGAATGGTGGTGTTGCGCTCGATGAGCTTGGTCATCACACCGCCCTTGGTCTCGATGCCCAGCGACAGCGGGGTCACGTCGAGCAGCAGGACGTCCTTGACCTCACCCTTGAGCACACCGGCCTGCAGGGCGGCGCCGACGGCGACGACCTCGTCCGGGTTCACGCCCTTGTTGGGCTCCTTGCCGCCGGTCAGTTCCTTGACCAGATCGGAGACGGCGGGCATACGGGTGGAACCACCGACGAGCACCACGTGGTCGATGTCGGACACCTTGATGCCCGCGTCCTTGATCACGGACTGGAACGGCGCGCGGGTGCGGTCCAGCAGATCCGAGGTGATCTTCTGGAACTCGGCGCGGGTCAGCTGCTCGTCGAGGAACAGCGGGTTCTTGTCCGCGTCGACGGTGATGTAGGGCAGGTTGATCGAGGTGCTCTGCGAGGAGCTCAGCTCGATCTTGGCCTTCTCGGCCGCCTCGCGCAGCCGCTGCATGGCCATCTTGTCCTTGGTCAGGTCGATGCCCGAGCTGGCCTTGAACTTGTCGACCAGCCACTGCACGACCCGCTCGTCCCAGTCGTCACCACCGAGGTGGTTGTCGCCGGAGGTGGCGCGGACCTCGACGACGCCCTCGCCGATTTCCAGCAGCGAGACGTCGAAGGTGCCGCCACCGAGGTCGAAGACCAGGATGGTCTGTTCCTTGTCGCCCTTGTCCAAGCCGTAGGCGAGCGCCGCCGCGGTGGGCTCGTTGACGATGCGCAGGACGTTCAGGCCCGCGATCTGACCGGCTTCCTTCGTGGCCTGCCGCTGGGCGTCCTCGAAGTAGGCGGGCACGGTGATGACCGCGTCGGTGATCTCCTCACCGAGGTAGGCCTCGGCGTCGCGCTTGAGCTTCATCAGCGTGCGCGCGCTGATCTCCTGCGGCGTGTACTTCTTGCCATCGATCTCGACGGTCCAGTCGGTGCCGATGTGCCGCTTGACGGAGCGAATGGTGCGGTCGACGTTGGTGACGGCCTGGTTCTTGGCCGGCTGGCCGACCAGCACCTCGCCGTTCTTCGCGAACGCGACGATCGACGGGGTGGTGCGCGATCCTTCCGAGTTGGCGACGACGACCGGCTCGCCGCCTTCGAGAACGGCGACGACCGAGTTCGTGGTCCCGAGGTCGATTCCGACCGCACGAGCCATTGTGGTTCCTCCTAGTTGACGTACCTATGTGTGTCGGTGCCGGGCGATAACCCGCCCTGCGACGCCCCGTGAAGGGCATCGAGACCTCGCCCCTGGCACCTCACGGAGCACGGCCCCAGCAACACTGAGCGTGGTCGGCTCAATCCTGCCGGGCAGGACTCTCGGAGTCAACCGAAACTTGAGCCTTAGACACTCAATCTTGTCGAAAAGCTCAACGGGTGGCTCGCGCGATTAATTCCCCCGAGCCGAACGCCAGGATGTGATCCACGACACATTTCGGCGTCATGATCCGGTTCCTGGCGGTGGCGTCGGTTCCTCCTCGATACCGCGTTCCGAGCTGGCAGAATCGGCGCTCATGGACACCTCGGCGACGACTTCGTGCTGCGACGACGGCGACTACGACGTGCTCCAGTGGGACACCAGAGCCGACTGCGAGGTGCGCCAGATCCTCGACCGCGTCGCCGACAAGTGGTCGCTGCTGGTGATCGCGCTGCTGGAACAGCGCACGCTGCGATTCACCGAACTCAAGCGCGCTATCGACGGCGTCAGCCAGCGGATGCTCACCAAGACCCTGCGGCACCTGGAACGCGACGGCCTCCTGCGGCGCACCGTGTACCCGACCATCCCGCCGCGGGTCGAGTACGCGCTGACCCCGCTCGGCACCAGTCTGCACACCACCATCAAGGCGCTGGTGACGTGGACCGAAACTCACCAGAGCGAGATCGCCTCGGCCCGCGACGACTACGACCGCCGGACGGCGAAGGAAGCGGCGACGGGCGCTACCGCGCAGTAGGGTGACGGCGGGCGCGCCCGGCCGGGCCGCCCGCCGCGCGCCGTCCATCCGAGGAGCCGCCATGAGGGCCGCCGTCGTCACCGCCGCCGAGTTCGAGGTCACGGAGCTGCCGGCGCCGCGGCCCGGCCCCGGCCAGGTGCTGATCGACGTGTCGCGCTGCGGTATCTGTGGCTCGGATCTGCACGCGCGCACCCACGCCGACGAACTGGCCGACCTGGCCGTTTCCACCGGTTACGAGCACTTCATGCGCGCCGGGCAGAGCGTGGTGCTCGGCCACGAGTTCAGCGGAACCGTGGTGGATTACGGGCCGGACTGCCGCAAGGGGTGGAAGACGGGGACGCCGGTGGTGGCGCTGCCGATCGTCCGGCACGGCGGGCAACCGCATCTGGTCGGCCTGTCGGCCTCGGCTCCCGGCGGCTACGCCGAACAGGTGGTGGTCCAGGAATTGATGACCATGCCGGTGCCCAACGGCTTGTCCGCCGAACACGCCGCGCTGACCGAGCCCATGGCGGTGGCCTGGCACGCCGTACGCAGGGGCCGCGTCGGCAAGGGACAGACCGCGTTCGTCATCGGCTGCGGGCCGATCGGGCTGGCGGTGATCAGCATGCTGAAAGCCGCGGGCGTGCGCACCGTGGTCGCCAGCGACTTCTCACCCCGGCGGCGCGAACTCGCCACCGTCTGCGGCGCGGACGTGGTCGTCGATCCGGCGGTGGAATCGCCGTGGGCGGCCGCGCCGGAGAAGAGCAAGATCAACGGGGTCACGGACATCCTCGGACTCGGCTTCGACACCATGGATCGCCTGCGGCGGGTCCCCCACCTGCCGTGGTGGTATGTCTTCCGACTGGCGCACACGATGAACGCGGGGCCGGCCGGGCCGGTGATCTTCGAATGCGTGGGCGTGCCCCGGATCATCGACCAGATCCTCACCGCCGCGCCACCGCTGTCGCGTGTGGTCGTGGTCGGGGTGTGCATGGAGACCGACCGCTTCCATCCCGCGATGGCGATCAACAAGGAGATCGAGCTGCGGTTCGTGCTGGGCTACGACCCCGGCGAGTTCCGCGACACCTTGCACATGCTCGCCGAGGGGAAGGTCGATCCGAGCCCGTTGATCACGGGAACCGTCGGGCTAGAGGGCGTGGCGGACGCCTTCACCGCCCTCGGCAACCCGGAGCGGCACGCGAAGATCCTGATCGACCCGCGCGGCCGCGACGCCGCGCCCATCTGAGCCTTCACGACGCGGCGGCGAGCACCTCGTCGGCGATCTTCTCGTTCAACGTCACCCGGACCAGGGCGGCCGCGAGATCCGCGGTGTGGTGGTTCGGTGCCAGGCGCGCCAGCCGGTCGGGATCCTCCGGCAACTGCACGCGCTTGGCGCCACGGAGTGCGCGTTCGTCGAAGTGCGGCCGGACCCACGTCCAGATGTCCTGGATCTCGCGCAGGAAGATATCGGCCCCGGTAGGGCCGATGCCATCGAACTCCTGGAGCAGTTCCGCGGCGCGCTGCGGGTCCTTGTTCGCCTTCTTCGCCAGCTCCCGCAGGTCGCCGTGGTAGCGATCGAGCACACGCGCGGCGTTGTGGCCCAGCCTCGTGGCGGTGCTCTCGTCGTATCGGCGGTAGTGCCCGCGCCCGAGCGCGTCGACCAGCTCCTGCCAACTGGCGTCCGCGACCCGGTGCGGCGTCCGATAACCGCTACAGATCAGCTCGCGCGCGGCCCCGATCGCGATGTCGGCGGAGATGCGGGCGCTGAGCAGTTGGGAAAGCATGAGCAACTGGAAAAGTGCGGCCGGTTTGTCATCGAGCGTGATACCCGCTTCCTCGGCATACCCCGTACCCGCACGGACGAGCAATTCGTGTACGACGTCCTCTTGGCTCATCGTTACCTCCTCTCGCTACCAGGGCGCATACCCGGGCGCGAGTTCGCTACACCGGCGGCGACCGCGCGGCTCGGTGAACGCCTCGCCGCAGGTCACGGTGCTATCGCGACGCGTGACGGGGAACCGCCGCCGGTCACTCCGGCAGCACGCTCAAAGTCCCCTCCGCGCTGCGGGCGGCGGTCAGGCACGCCGTGGCGGTGAACTGATCCGCGAGAGGGTGGCGTGCCCTGGCACGCCACTTCCGGACCGCCGCGACCGCCTGGGCCCGCTGCGCGGCGACCGGCGCGTCGATCGGGAGGCCCAGCCGCAGATGGGGGGCGATGCCGGAACCGCCGATGAGCCGGTGCAGTTCGGCGAGATCCTCGGCGGGCAGCGCCAATTCGTCGGTACGCAGGCGGCCGAGCAGGCGGAGTTCGGCGAAGCCGTGCACGTCCGCCAGCAGCGTGCGCACCCTCGGCAGCAGGCGGTCGGCCGCGCTGCCTCGGTAGGCGGTCAGCACCCGGGCCAGCGCTGTCAGCGCGGAATGCGCTTTGAGCTGGTCGGCGCGCTGACCGAACTGCACGTCGAGTACCGACCGCAGTTCGTCCACTCCGCTGCGAGCGGTCAATTCGGCGGCTAGCGTGGCCGAATCGCGCACCCCCAGCCGGATCAGCGTCACCGCCATGCGGATGCCGAACAACCCGAAACGCTCGGCGAGCTGTGCGCGCAGTTCCGGCGGCACCGGAAGCGGCACATCTGCCCGCGCGAACCGATCGGCCGAGAGCAGCGCCGCGGTCAGCTCGTCGGTCGGGACACGCGCCAGCGTCTCGAACGCCGCGAACTCCTGCTGGCGCAGCGTCGCCGCGGCGAACGCGAGCAGCCCGGCGACCGGAATCACCGCCTGGCACAGACCCGTTCGTTCCAGTTCCCCCGCGAAACGCGTGGCGACGTCGCGCGCCGAGTGCAATGCGTCGATGCGGCCCGCCCCGATTTCGTCGGCCCGCGAGACCACGCCGACTATGCCGAGCGGGCCGGAGGCGCCGGGACCGCCATTGGCCGCCGCGGTCCCCGCGCCCACCCGCTCGAGGAACTGCACGTCCGTCGCGTCCAGCCTGCGCAGCAGATAGACGACCGCGTCGGCGCCCGGAATCGCGATCCCCTGCTCGGGCCGCTCGTCGTCGGCGCCCGGCGTCAGCAACCGCGCCGTGCGCCGCGACACCTCCCGGGACAGTGAGGACGTGCCGGGGGTGTCGATGATGGTGGTGTGCGCGAGCGCCGCGGCGGGCCACTCGACCTCGAGATGATCGACTTCGCGCGGGGCCGGGACATTCCACGTGAGCCGGTCCAGATCGAAGGTCAGCCCGTGCGTTCCGCTGCCGCGCCGGACCACGACGTGCGCGCGGGCGCCGTCGGGAGCGTACGCCGTCACGCTGGGCGTCGAACCGTACCGGTACCAGGTGACCACCCTGGTGCACTCGGTCGCGTCCGTGGGAGCGATGTCCTGTCCGACAAGGGAATTCAGCAGGGTCGATTTGCCCGCCTTGATCGAACCGGCGAGCGCGACGCGCAACGGCTGGTCCAGTCTGCGGGCGCAGTCCGCAAGCAGGGCGCGCGGCCGGGGCTCGCTCGCCAGCGCCGCCTGCGCCGCGCCGACCAGCCGATGCGCCTCCGCGACGATTCCCGGCACCGCCCCATCATCACGTCTCACGGGGCTACCGTACCGGCGGGTCCCATCGGTAGTGCGTTCTGCATGGCGTCGGCGTATCGGCGCAGCTCCGCCACCACGCGCAGCTGCTGTTCCAGCTGTGCGCCGCGTTCGGCGCGGCGGGTCGTGACCATGGTCGCCGCCTCCTGCGCGGCGCGCAGCGACTCGTCGATCGAGCGCAAACTGCGTTCGGCCACACCCGCGTAGTGGTCGCGCAACGCGCGGTGGATGCGGTGCAGCCGATCCTTCGACTCCTTGCCCGCTTGGAACGCCACATCGTCGACGAAACGGCGCACCGCCGCCTTGGCCTCGATGCGCCGCTTGGCCAGCCTCGCCTGCTTGTCGTCCCGGAAAGCTTTGCCGCCCACGATCAATCCCGCGCCGATCGAGATCGGATTGAGCAGGGCGAGTCCGGCGAAGGTGCTGGCCAGCCCCACCATGAGCACGCCGCCGTAGGAACCGCGCATGCCGACGAGCAGCTTGCTGCCGAACCCGATGTCGGGTTCCAGATCGGCGAGCGTGCCGGAGAGCGCGCGGCCGGTATCGGCCGCGCCGGGGCGCACGTCAGGCAGGTCGACGGCGCCGAGCTCGGAGAAATGCTCGGCGACGCGTTCGGCCAGCTCGAGCGCCCTGGAGTGGGTCCACAGCAGGTTGTCGCCCAGCGCGGTGTCGACGGTTCCGGTGAGGTGTTCGGCGATGCGATCCCAGTGCCTGCCGGGATCGTGCTCATCGATCCATTCCTCCGTGGTGCGCGCGATGGTGCGCAAGCGGTCGCGCAGATCGTGGTCGACGTCCCCGGCCAGGTCGGTGATGCCGTCGGCGAGCGTCTGCTGCCAGGCGGCGGTCCTGCGATGCAGTTCCTCGGCCGCGGAACGGGCGGTTTGCAGTTCGCGCACCGCCGCAGCCCCCTGCGCCGGATCGCGGACCGCGACCAGCTCGCTGCCCAGGGCCAAGGCCAGATGCTCCGCGGCCGAGCGGATATCGCGGGCCACGGCGGCGCGGGTGGCCGCCTGGTCGCGCGCGACGACCTGGTCGCGCAGGAACTCGTAGAGCACGCCGAAGCCGGATTCGACGCCCAGCTGCGGGTCCTGCAACCGCATCGCATGGCTGCGCAGCGGCGACGACACCGGGATCATCGGCACGTCGAGGCGGGCCCGCGCCAGATGGCCGAGATCAGCCTCGTGCACCTGGCGCCAGTGCGGGTACAGGTCGATCTTGGTGAGCAGCAGCGCGACCGTCGGGCACAGTTCCCGCACCTGCCGCAGGAACGCCAGTTCGGGTTCGGTGAGTTCGGTCGACGCGTCCGACAGCACCAAGACCGCGTCCGCTGCGGGGACCAGTCCGAGCACGCCCGCGGCATGGGCGTTGCCGTGCCCGCCGACGCCAGGGGTGTCGATCAGCACGATGCCATCGGCCAGCAGCGCGTTGGGTACCCGAACCTCGAGGCGCACGATCCGGCGCCCCTGTGCCAGCGGTGAGCGCGGGTCGATCGCACCGATCTCCGCGATGGGCACCGTCACCCTGGTCTCCGCGCCGCTGGAATCGCCGTGCGCCGCGAGCACCAGCTCCGCGTGGGGCTCGGGACCGTGCGCGAGCAGCATCGGCACGGTGGTGGTGGCGTCGTCGCCGACCGGGCAGATGTCCAGGTTCAGCAGCGCGTTGACGAAACTGCTCTTCCCCTGGTCCAGCTGCCCGGCGACGACGATGCGCCTGCGCGGGTCACGGACCCGGTCGGCCGCCACTTCCAGGCGGCCGACCAGATCGTTGCGACCCGCGGCACGGGCCGCCGCGATGGTTTCACCGAGTACCGACAACAGCGGTACCGCCGGTGGAGTGGCGTTCGGCGCGGGCATCCCCATCGCGGTATGGACCTCTTCTCGTACTACCGGGCAACCGTCAGTGCAGGAATGTATCGCCACCCAGCTCGGCGCCTGCCGAACCGCTCAGATCCGTTCCCGCGTGCGTGTCGGCGAACAGGCCCGAGTCGGTGTGCCCACCGGTCGTGCTGTCCAGGCCCGAACCGAAAGCGCTCGACACGTCCAGCGAGGACCAGGTGTTCGCGGTCGATCCGACACCGCCGCCCAGACCCGCTCCGGTGTCCACCGTGCCGTGCGCAGCGCCGCTCGCCGACCCGGCCAGTCCGGCGCCCGCGTCCACCGCGCCACCGACGGTCGACTGCGTCGCGCCGCCGAGACCCGCGTCGATGCCCGACGACAGGCCGGAGGACGCGTGCCCGCCCGCGCCGAGACCGCCGCTGATCCCGCTGTCCAGGCTCGAACCCAGGTGTCCGCCCGCGTTCGACGCGCCCTCGAGACCACTCGACAGCCCCGCGCCCACGTTGCCCGCGGCGCCGAGACCGGTCTCCAAACCCGCACCCGCCGCGCCATCGAGACCGGCGGACAAACCCGAACCCAGACCGGCACCCGCCTGCGCACCCGCATCGAGACCAGCCGACAGACCCGAACCCAGACCCGCGCCGACGTTGCCCGCGGCGCCGAGACCGGTCTCCAAACCCGCACCCGCCGCGCCATCGAGACCGGTGGAGAGGCCCGAACCCAGACCGGCGCCCGCCTGCGCACCCGCATCGAGACCGGCGGACAAACCCGAACCCAGACCGGCGCCCGCCTGCGCACCCGCATCGAGACCGGCGGACAAACCCGAACCCAGACCGGCGCCCGCCTGCGCGCCCGCGTCGAAGACGCCGGGCAGCCCGGTCTCGAGGCCGGAACCGGCCTGCGCCGCGCCGTCCACGCCGGTGGACAGGCCACCGCCGAGACCGCCGGACAAACCCGTTTCCAGCCCGGTCACCGCTTCGACCCCCGCGTCGAAGGCCGCGCCGAGCCCGGTCTCCAGGCCCGTGCCGAACTGCCCGCCGGCGTTCAGCGAGCTCTCCAGTCCGCCGCCGAGTTCCGCTCCACTGCTCATGGCCGCGCCGAGCCCGGTCGCGATACCGGTCTCCAGACCCGCCGTCGCCTGCGTTCCGAGGTTTCCGGCACCGCCGATGGCAGAGGAGAAATTGCTCCCGAGTCCGGCCGACAGGTTGCCGGAACCCTGGACCGAGTTGTCGAGGCCGCCGGTGAGCCCGGTCGTTGCCTGGCCTGCGGCGTCGAACGCGCCGCCGATACCGGCCTCCAGGCCGGAACCGATCTGCGCTCCCGCCTCACCCGCGCCGTGCAGTCCGGTGGATACCCCCGCGCCGAGCTCGCCGCCCGCCTGCGCGCCGCCGCCCAGCGCGGCGTCCAATCCGGTGGCGACCGAACCGGCGCCGTGCACCGCGCCCTCCAGACCCGCGCCCGCCCCGGCATTCAGATCAGCGGCGCCATCCAAGGCTCCGCCGATCCCGGAACCGAGACCCGCCGTCAGATCGGTCGCAGCACCGGCGGCTCCCCCGATGCCCGAGCCCAGACCCGTGGTCACACCGGCCGCGCCATCCACAGCGCCTTCGACGTTCGCGCCCGATCCGGTCGTCGCGTCGACAGCGCCTTCCAAGCCAGCGCCCAGCCCGGAACCGAGCTGCCCACCAGCACCCAGCGCCGCATCCAGACCCGTAGTCGACCCACCGTCCGCGTCGACCGCACCATCGAAGCCAGCGCCGACACCACTCCCGATGCCAGCGGTCAGATCGGTCGCCGCATCCGCGGCACCCTCCAGACCAGCACCCAGATCCGCCGCACCACCGACCGCGCCACCGAAACCACCACCGGCACCCAACGCCGCCTCCACACCGGTAGTCAAACCACCAGCCGCGTCCACCGCGCTCCCCAGACCGGCGCCGAGACCCGCCGTCCCATCGACGGCGCCCTCCAGACCCGCACCGACACCACCGCCGATACCAGCGGTCAGATCGGTCGCCGGACCCGCAGCTCCCTCCAGACCAGCGCCCAGATCCGCCGCACCACCGACCGCGCCGCCGAAACCACCACCGGCACCCCACGGCGCGTCCACCGCGCCCTCCAGACCGGCGCCGAGACCCGCCGCTCCATCGACAGCGCCCTCCAGACCCGCACCGACACCACCGCCGATACCAGCGGTCAGATCGGTCGCCGCACCCGCAGCACCCCCGAGACCCGCACTCAGACCCGAGGTGACATCAACCGCGCCACCGACGGCGCCTTCGAGACCCCCACCCAAGTCGGCGCCCAGGTCAGCACCGGCCTGCGCACTCCCGCCGAGACCTGCGGTCAGACCGCCAGCCGCGCTCGCAGCGCCCTCGAGACCGGCACCCAGACCAGCGCCCAGATCCGCCGCACCACCGACCGCGCCACCGAAACCACCACCGGCGCCCAACGCCGCGTCCACACCGGTAGTCAAACCACCAGCCGCATCCACCGTGCCCTCCAGACCAGCGCCGAGACCCGCCGTCCCATCGACAGCGCCCTCCAGACCAGCGCCGACTGCACCACCGATACCAGCGGTCAGGTCAGTTGCCGCACCCGCAGCACCCTCCAGACCCGCACCCGAACCAGTCGTGAAGTCTGCCGCACCGCCGACCGCGCCATCGAAATCCCCACCGAAGCCAGCGGTCAGATCGGTCGCCGCACCCGCAGCACCGCCGAGACCCGCACCCAGACCCGAAGTGACATCCACCGCGCCACCGAGCGCGCCTTCCAGGCCCGCACCCAGACCGGTCGTCACGTCGGCGGCGCCTCCGAGACCCGCACCCAGGTCAGCGCCGGTCTGGGCACCCGCGCCGAGGCCAGCGGTCAGATCGCCAGCCGCACCGACAGCGCCCTCCAGACCAGCACCGAGTCCTGCTCCGACACCTCCACCGAGGCCAGCGGTCAAATCGGTCGCCGCACCCGCAGCGCCCTCCAGACCCGCACCCAAACCAGTCGTGAGATCCGCCGCACCACCAACCGCGCCACCCAGCCCAGCGCCGATGCCAGCGGTCAGATCGGTCGCCGCACCCGCAGCGCCCCCGAGACCCGCACCCAGACCCGAAGTGACATCCACCGCGCCACCGAGCGCGCCTTCCAGGCCCGCACCCAGACCGGTCGTCGCGTCGGCGGCACCTTCGAGACCCGCGCCCAGCCCGGCACCCAGGTCAGCGCCGGTCTGCGCGCCGAGGCCTGCGGTCAAGTCGGCCGCCGCGTCGACCGCGCCCGCCAGACCTGCGCCGAGCCCGGTCGTCAGACCGGTCGTCGCATTGATGACGCCGCCCAGGCCCGCGCCGAGAGCCGCGTCCAGACCCGTGGTCAGACCGGCCGCGGCGTCTACCGCGCCTTCCAAGCCCGCGCCGAGGCCCGCGGTCACCCCGGTTGCCCCGTTCACCGCGCCTTCCAGACCCGCACCCAGGCCCGCCGCCGCGTCCACCGCGCCTTCCAGGCCCGCGCCGACGCCACCGCCCAGAGTCGCGTCGATGCCGGTCGAGAGGCCGGTTCCCAGGTCGGCGGCGATGTCTCCCGCGCCTTCGATGTCGGTATCGAGGTCGAGGCCACCGCCGATGCCGCTGATCACCTGGGCGCCCGCGCCGAGCAGGCCGCCGACGACGGCGGACAGGTCGGCGCCCGCGTTCACCACGGCGTCGATGCCCGTGGCCAGTCCGGCGCCCAGGCCTGCCCCGATCTCGAGGCCCGTCTCGATCGCGGTGTTCAGACCGCCGCCCACGTCGATGCCCGTGCCGAGATCGATGCCCGTGCCGAGATCGATGCCGGTTCCGAGATCATGCCGGTTCCGAGATCGACGCCCGTGCCCACGCCGAGATCGACATCGGCACCCCCGCCCGCACCGGCACCGGCACCGGCACCGAGATCGACGCCGAGATCCGCGCCCAGATCGACTCCGGCGTTCGCCACCGCCGCGACGCCCACGGCGCTCGCCGCGCCGACCGCGGCCGCGGCCCCGGTCTGCGCGCCCGCCGCCACGATGGATTGCAGCTGGGAACCGCCGGACACCAGCGCCGACTCCGCCACCATCGGCGCGCAGAGGGTGATGTCCTCCGGGGTCACCGAGCTCAGGCCCGCGGCGGCCAGCGCCTGGGTCGGGTTGGCGCAGTAGGCGACCGCGGCCTCGTCGTTCCGCAGCAGATCGAGGATGAACTCCAGAATCGCGTTGGGTGTCATGAGAATCTTCTCCTGAGTCCCGGCGGACCTCCATGATCCGCAGTCGTTGGAATGCAAATCACGCTAGGAGCGCGGGACGTTACGCCGAAACGGGGCGAACCCCTACGACCGGCCGGGGGCGCCCGCTAGGGGTGGGAGCGGAATTAGGGGAATTTCCCTAAACGATCCCCTAACGGGGTAACGGCTGATGGCCAGCAACCGACAGAACGGTTGCGTCGGCAACTAACAGGGCTCAGCGCACCATCTCGGACACATAGCAGCGACACCGGACCAGACAGCTTTTCGAACGGGGTTCTCGAATGACACAGCGCCTGGCGCTCGGCATCACTGTCGGGGCGTCGAATTCGGTCGCCGTGGCGGCTACGGAAGATGGCGACGACGGCATCGGTCCGTCCGGCGGCGGTTACTTACGCTCCCACCCGAGCGTCTTGCGGCTCTCGCCGGACATGGAGCCGACGCTCGGCGCGGCCGCCCGTTCGACCGGCCGCCATTCCAGCGACGTCCTGCTGGAGGGTTTCCTGGCCCGGGTCGGCGACCCGGTCGCCATCCTCGCCGAGGACGGTTCCTCCTACTCAGCGCCCGACCTGGTCGCCACCGCGATCGGATGCCTGGTGGACGAGATCGCCGAGGAAACAGGGCGAAACGCCACTCAGGCCACGGTCGCCTGCCACCCGGCGTGGTGGTCGCGGCACACCGTCCAGATCCAGCGCGACGCCCTCGAACGGGCCGGGCTCGGCGAGGTGACGCTGGTCCCGGAGCCGACCGCCGCGATCCGCTGGCTCGACGCCGCGCACGGCAGAACCGACGACGGCGCGGTGGTCGTCTTCGATCTGGGCGCCACCGGCTCGACCGTCTCGGTGGTACGCACCGGTGAGCACGCCAGCCTGCTGGGCACACCGCTGCGCACCACCGACGTCGCGGGCGCGGAATTCGATCTGCTGACCATGCGCTATGTCCTGGCAAATGCCGAGCTGTCCGCGGAGTTCGATCCATTCGATCCGGTGGTGGAACGCGAATTATCGGCTTTGCGAGAGCGTTGCAGAAAAGCGAAAGAAGAGCTTTCCATCAATACCGCGACGGTTGTTCCGGTCCGGGTCGATCCCGCCGACCCGCACGGTACCGTGCGCCTGGTGCGCGGCGAGCTCGAGGATCTGCTGCGCGGACCGCTGCTGACCTCGATCGACTCGATCCGTGATGCGGTGCACCGAGCCGGGCTCGATATCGGCGACGTCGGCCGGGTGTTGCTCACCGGCGGCGGCGGCGCCATCCCACTGGTCGCGGAATTGATCTCCTCCGAGTTCGGATTGCCTGTCGTGGCGGCTCCCGACCCGGAACACACCACGGCACGCGGCGCCGCGCTACTGGCCGCCGATCTGCTCGCCGCCGAGACCGACCAGCTCCCCATGGTCGACCCGGTCGCCGAGGACGAGACCGTGCCGCAGCCCAGAGCCCTCCCCTCGGCGGGACTTCCGGCCTTGCCCGAGGAACGCCCGGCACGCCGGCGTGCGCTGACCAGCAGGCGGCGCATCGCGGTGGTGGCGGGCACGGCGGCCGCCATCGGCCTGCTCGCCACCGGCACGCTCGCCATCGGCACCGGTATCCAGTCCGGTCCGACTCACCCCGCCTCGACCGAGCAGTCCACCACCGGCGCCGCGCAGGTCGCCGCGACGACGGGGGCGCAACCGGGTGACCCGTCCGCGCCGTCCGGTGTCGCCGCCACGGATTCCGCGACCTCGACCGGACGCCCGAGAACCGAGTCGCCGCAGGCCGGTTCTCCCTCGTCGGCTCCGGGCACCACGGTGGCCGTGGTGAACGGCGAGCAGACGCCCGCCCAGCCCGACCCGGCGCCCGCCGACTCCCCGGCGCCACAACCCGCGCCGCAGCCCCAACCCCAGCCGCAGCCTTCTCCCGCCCCCGCACCCGCGCCGCCCAACCCGTCGCCCCCCACCCAGCAGCAACCGCGGCCGACGCCGCCGAGCGCACCGAGCCTGCCGACCGGCGTGCTGGGCGACACCCTCGGCACGGTGCTGCGCGCTCCCGGAGAGATTCTGGGAGGCTCCGGTGGCTGATACCGCATTCGACACCCTCCCGTGCGCACGCGATCTCTTCCGTGACCTGGATTGCGCCGACGACCAGCCGGTGGTCTACCTGATCCGTGGCCGCTCGCAGACCGGTAAGTCGACGCTTCTTGCGGAGATCCGGGCTCGTCTGCGCGCCCGGGGCATCCCGCTCCAGGACGACATCACCACTGTCCAGCACGCGCGCAACGGCTCGCATCCGGTGACCCGCACGCCCGCGCCGGTCGCGGGCGGCACGGCGGGCGTGACCACCGACGCCGTCCGCCCGGCCCTGATCATCGACAACGTGCACACGCTTGGCGGGCTCGATCTCGAGTACCTGCGCTCCGCCGTGGAGTCCGGACAGCGCACCATGGTCATCGCCACCCAGCCGCGCCCGCACGACCCGCGGCTGCGGACGCTCGCCGAAGCGGTCGCCCGGCGCGGCCGGATCGTGGACCTGCGCCCGCTCGGCGTCGCGGATATGGCGCCGTTCGCCAGGGAGCTGGGCCTGATGGTGCCGCGCCAGGTCGCTCAGCACATTCACGCGCAGACCGCCGGTATCCGCGGTGGCGTGGTGGCCGCGCTCACCGCCGCCTGCTCGGCCCGTCTGGACGCGGGTATCGCCGCCGTCGACACGGCCGTCGCCGCGTGGGCGCGGGGATTGCTGGACAACCTCGAGCCGGATCTGCTGGAGACGCTGGTCGTCGCCACCACGGGCACGGGCCTGGATTCCAGCGAGCTGACCGAGGTGCTCGGCGTGGAACCGGCCGTCGCGCAGGACCTCATCGACCGGGCCAGGGCCAGCGCCCTGGTGACCGATGCCGATCTGCTGCTCGAACCCGCCGTCGCCCCACTGCGCACGCTGCTCGGCGACCGCAGGTTCGTCGCGGTCGAGCGCCGGTTGCTCAGCGCCCGGCTCGAGGCGGGCCTGCTGCGCGACCACACCGCGCTGCAACTGGCCGAGTCCGGCGTCCGTGACCCGCGTCTGGCCGAGTTCCTCGTCGGCGCGGCGGAGCAGGCCGGCCGCGACACGGTCCGCTACTACGCCGCCGCGGCGGCCGCCGGGGCCGAACTCGACCAGATCGCGCTGCGCTGGGCGGAGGCGGCCGCACGGACCGGTGACGGTGACACCGCCATGCGCTTGGCCGAGCCGATGCTGGCCCGCTCGGGCAGCAGCGGCGCCGAGCTCGCGACGGCCGTGCGGATCTGCGCGGCGGTATTGACCCGTCGCGGCCTGGTGGGTCGCGCGGCGCAGCTGTACACCTGGCTCGGTGGGCATCGGGTCGGACCCGATTGGGCGATCGGCGCCACGGTGTTGTACCTGGCGGGCGACGCGGCGGGCGCCCACGAGATGGCCTCTTCGGCGACCCAGTGGCCGCCCACGGAGGCGAACGCGCACGCGCGCCTGATCGCGACCGCGCTGGCGGATACCATCGCCCCGGACACCACCGCCGCAGGCAACAACACCGCGGGCAACAACACCGCGGGCAACAACACCGCGGGCAACAACACCGCGGCGGCGGTGTCGGCGCTGGTGCAGGCCGCGAACGCGGACGCGGGCGTTGACCGCTTCCTGCCGTGCACCGCGGCCTCCACCGCCACGCTGCTCTCGCTCGGCACCGGCGAGCCGCGCCGCGCCCAGGACGCGTTGCGCCGAGCCACCGCGAGCGGGCTGCGCTGCCATCAGCTCGAGGTGCTCGCGGCCTGGACGGCGATGCTCGGCGGTGACGAGCGCGCCGCGGCGGCCACGGTGGCCGCCCTCGACCACGACCAGCTCGACATCCGCGACCGGCTGCTCGCGCATGGTGTCGCGGTCGGACTCGCCCGGCGCAGCGGCGACCACACCGCGCTCGCCCGCGCGTGGCAGGCGGCGTATCCGCTGTTCGACGACGTACAGGCCGATCTGCTGGCGCTGCTGCCGATCGGCGAGCTGTGGCTGGCCGCCATCCGGATGCGGGACGAACGGCGGATCGCGCCCCTGGTGGACGCCGCGCTCGCGCTGCTTCGCCGCCTGGACGAGCCGCCCGCCTGGTCCAACGCCTTCCATTGGTACGGCGTGCAGGCCGCGATCGCGCACGAGAGCCCGGAGGACCTGCTGCCGCACGCGCGCGCGTTGAAAGCCGCGGCCGAGGCGGGCGACCGGCACGCCGCCGTACTCGCCGACGCGGGCCGCACCTGGGTGCTCGTGCTGCGCGGCCAAGTCGCGACCGCGCCGGTGCACGCGGCGGTGGCCGCGCTCACCGAGATCGGCATGACCTGGGACGGCGCCCGGCTGGCCAGTGAGGCGGCGCTGGCCGCGCCCGACTCCGCGACGGCCACCGCGCTGCTCAAACTGGCGCGCACGGTTCGCGCCGAAGCTCGTCCGCAGGAGCCGCAGGCCCGCCCGCCCGCACCGGCCGCGGGCAACGGCGAGGCTCCCGCGCCGCCGCCCGCGCCGCCGCAGTCGGCGATCCTCAGTGAGCGGGAACGCGAAGTGGCCGAGCTGGTTCTGCTCGGACTCACCTATCGTGAGATCGGGGCGCGCCTGTACATTTCGGCGAAGACGGTCGAGCACCACGTAGCGCGCATCCGACGCCGGGTCGGTGCCCGCTCCCGTTCGGAGTTATTGTCGATGCTCCGCGCCATGGGACACGGCTCGCTTCTGGTGTGACCGGGTGCGGTTCCGTCAGCGGAACGCCGAAGCGAGGTAGGTGAGGATGGCCACTGGGGTTGGCCTGCGCGTCGCCGAGGACGAGTGCACGGCGGTCATCGTCACCGATGGTGACGAGCCACCGCGGTACATCGTCCGAGAGTCGATCCTGCACATGTCCGATGACGGTGACGCCGAGCTGGGTGGTCCTGCGCCCGCCGGGCACTCCCATTCGATCACCGGTTTCGTGCCCGCCGTCGGTGACCCGGCCGGCATCCCGGTCGACGACGGCGAGGCCTATCGCGCCGAAGACCTCGTCGCGACCGCCTTGTTCTGCCTGATCAATCTGGCCGCCGAGCATCTCAGCGGTCCCGCCGAGTTCTACGCGACCCATCCGGCGGACTGGCCCGCCGAGCACGTGCGTTCGCTGCGCAACGCGCTGGACTATCTCGGCCTGCGCTCGGTGCTGCTGGTCAGCGAGGGCGAACTGCCGAGCGCGGGGGCCGCGGCGGCCGACGCGTCGTTCGCCTACGACGCGGCCCGCGCGGCGCTGGCGGCCGTGCTGGCCACACCGGCGGGCGCCACCCCGCCGGACCCGACCACCGCCGAGAACTCGACGGTGGACACCATCGTCATTCCCGCGGTGCCCGCCGCCGAGGCGCAGCCGCAGGCGTACTCGGCGGCCTTCCCGATGGCCGAACCGGTCGCGGCCGCCGAACCGGAGCCCGCCGAGAAGCCCATGGCGGCAGCGGTTCCCGCGAAGGACCCGCGGCGTACGCCGGTGCTGGTCGCGGTGGCCGCCGTGATCGGGCTGGTGCTCGGCGGCATCGTGGTGGCCGCGCTGTTCCGCGACGGCGGCGAGACCCCGGTGCCGCCGCTGCCCGACGCCAAGTCCGAGCCGACCTCGGTCAGTCCGGCCCCGCCGCCCCCGCCGGTCCCGCCCTCCACCGAACCCACCACCACCGAACCGCCCGAGCCGCCGGTGGTGATCACCGAGACCACGACGCCGGAGCCGACCACGCCGCCCCCGCCCCCGACGACCACCCAGCCTTCGACCACACCGCCGACCACCACCCGGCCCTCGACCACCCGGAGCACGACGACAGCGCCGTATCCGTTCCCGCAGCTACCGCAGATACCCACGATCCCGGGAATGGGAATACCGGGTAGTCGGTGATTAGTAGCGTCCTTACCGGGTTTGTGGCTTAGAGTGATGCGCTGACCGTGTTGTCGGGTGATTTCCGGCACCGGTCGGTTGCTGGACGAAGACTGTGCGCCAACGGATTCTGCCCGTGGCCACGGATTTAGCTGGCACGTGCGTGCCGACGAAGGGACTTCATGCGCAAGTTGGTGGCGCGTCGCGCCGCGGTCAAAGCTGTCGCCATCGCCTCGACCGTTCTCCTGGCTCCCTTGTTCGGAACGACCACCGCTTCGGCGGTGCCCGACGCGCCCGTCCAGCTCGCCGCGGACAACCTGCCGCCGGAACTGGTGCAGGCCATCGCCCGCGACCTGAAGATGACCCCGACGGAGTACCTGGACCGCGCCGCGCGCGCCCAGCAGCTGCGTGACTACGCGCGCGAATTCCGTTCCGAGCGACCGGATTCCTACGCGGGCGCGTGGATCGGCGCCGACGGCAAGCCCGTCATGGCGGTGACCTCGCTCGACGCGGCCAAGATCGCCGCGGCCGACGGTTATCAGACCCGCCTCGCCCCCGTCTCGGCGGACAGCCTGGAAAGCTCGCTGGTGCAGCTCAACCAGTGGATCACCGGTCTGCCCCGGGAGATCTCGCAGGCGATCAACTCCGTCGCCATCGACTTCCTGAACAGTCAGCTGGTGCTCAGCGTCGCCAACACTCCCGCGGGCCACATGCTCAACCTGCCCACCCTGCTGGCGAACATCAAGGTCATCCTGTCGCCGGGCAGCGGAGGCCCGGTCGAGCGCAGGCCGATGGGTGGTGACACCTACATCAGCGCGCCCGGTTCGCTCGCGGACTCCTCGCTGCGCGCCGTCGACGTGTGCTCGTTCGGGTTCAACAGCATCGACGCCTCCGGCAACGCGCTGAACATCAGTGCGGGCCACTGTGATCCGAATCTGGGCAAGGACAACCAGGAGGCCGCCGTCTACCTGCCCAACGTGCGCGACATCCCGGCCAGCCCGGAACTGGGCACCTTCGTGCGCGCCTCGCTGGGCGGGCACTCCGCGCTGGACTACGCGGTGATCAAGCTGAACGAACGCGCGGTGCGGGCGGGCATGGACCAGCCCTCCGTGCGCGGCGCCAACGGCACCACGCTGGCGATCACCGGCACCGCCGATCCGATCACCGGAGCCCCGGTGTGCAAATCCGGCCAGTCGTCCACGTTCACCTGCGGCTTCGTCGTGGCCGATCGGGTGGAGACCCAGCTCTACACCGCCGAGGGCGAGAGCAAGACCGTGCGCGGGTTCGCCAGCTCGGCCTGCACCCTCGGCGGCGACAGCGGCGGCGCGATCGTGTCCGGCACGCTGGCGCTCGGCATCACCAGCGGTTCCAACGCGGCGGACGCGCCCAACTGCAACGAGGCCAACATCGCCCTCGCGCAGTACGGCGGCACCGCTTCGCTCGGCATTCCGATCCGGGCGATCCTGGCCGACATCGACGCCTCCTCCGGCGGCGGGATCGGCAGCGGAATCACCGTGCGCACGCGGCCGAACGTGGGCTGATCGCGCGCCCGAATCATGTGGCAATCCACATATCCCCGGTCGGGCGGCTATGACGGAGTCGAGAAGCACAAGATGAGTAGGCATAGCGCGCCAAACCCCATATAGTCTGCTCATGCTCCTGCCACGTATAGGTCCTCCCCGATCAGCTGCGCGACAGACCGGAATCCGAAAAACAGTGATCGCCGCCTCGGCGGCGATACTGCTGTTCGGGCCGACGGCGGCAGTGGCGACGGCGGAACCCGACCAGGCTCCCGGCCTTCCCGCCGAACTGGTCGCAGCGGTCACCCGCGATCTGAAGATCTCGCCCGACGAGTACCTGCACCGCGCGGAGCTGGCGCAGCAGGTGGCCGCGTTCGCCACCACCGCGCAGCGGCAGTACCCGTCGGTGTTCGCCGGCTCCTGGCTCGACGACGCGGGCAAGGCGGTCGTGGCGCTGGCCCAGGGCCCCGGCGCCGACGAGGCGAAGAAGGCCGCCGAATCGGCCGGTTTCGAGGTTCGCAACGTCGCCAAGAGCGAAGCGGCCCTGCGTGGCGAGAAGAGCGCTTTCGAGCGGTGGCTGGAGGGCCAGCCCGAGGCGGTGCGCTCGCTGGTGCGCGGCGCGGTGGTGGACACCGTCAACAACGCGATCGCGGTCCGCGTCGATCAGGCGGGCCTGCCGATGCCGAACTTCATCGACCCGGCCCGGGTCATCGTGATGGCCCCGCCGGTGGCGGGCGAGCAGGGCACCCTGCAAGCCGGTGAGATCGCCGGTGAGGCGCGCGGCGCCCTCGCCGGTGGCGACGGCTACGCCTCGGTCGCCGGACGCAGCTCGCTGCGCTGCTCGCTCGGCTTCAACGGCACCGACCGCAACGGCAACACGGTCAACATCACCGCGGGCCACTGCAACCCCGACATCCCGTCCGCCGGTAGCGGCAACGCCGCGGGCGTCTACGAGATGAACGGCGACCGCCTCGGCCCGCAGCTCGGCGTCTTCCAGAAGTCGGTGCTCGGCGAGCAGGATTACTCGATCGTGCGGATCAACGACCAGGCCAGGGACCGCTTCGCCAACAACGGCGTGCGCGCGCCCGGCGCCGCTCCGATCGCCGTCGAAGGCGTGGCGACCCCCGTGGTCGGCGCTCCGGTGTGCAAGTCCGGTGCGCGCACCGGCTTCAGCTGCGGCGTGGTCAACGCCGTCGACCAGACCGTGCAGGTCGGCGACCGGGAGCTCACCCAGAGCTTCTCGGCCAACATCTGCGCGCTGCCCGGCGACAGCGGCGGCCCGATCGTGACCGGCCGCCTCGCGCTCGGCATCTCCAGCGCGTCGTCGGTGGCGGACTACCCGATCTGCGAGATCCCGAATCTGATCGGGGCCCTCACCGGTAACGTGCCGCAGCTGTTCGCGCAGCCGGTGCACGTGGTGCTGTCCGACAACCCCGGACTCCGCGTGCGCACCAACTGACAGCAGGAACGCCAAAAGGCCGGCAGCCGTTGAGCTGTCGGCCTTTTCGCCGTCTCAGGGGCTTTCCGCTGCCCTTACGCGGCCTCCTGGGCGGGAAACGCCGCATGCGGTGCGCCACCGGTCCGGCATGCTGGTCGGCATGTGTTTGGTGTTGATCGGCTGGCGCGCGCATCCGGAGTACCGGTTGATCGTGGCGGCCAACCGGGAAGAGTTCTACACCCGGCCGACCGAGTCCATGCGCTGGTGGCCGGAGGCGCCCGGTCTGCTGGCCGGACGCGATACCGGGGCCGTCGGCCGCGCCCCTGAGGAGCCTCCCGGCACCTGGCTGGGGCTGGGCACGCACCCGCACGGCGACAATCGCTTCGCCGCGGTCACGAATGTGCGCAATCCCGCCGATCAACGCGCCGACGCCCGCTCCCGTGGCGCGTTGCTGATGAACTTCCTGCGCGGCGCGTCCGATCGTGGTCCGGCGGGCGAGTTCCCCGGGCCGGAGAAGTACGTCCTCGACGTCGCCGCCGCGCCCGACGACTACAACGGCTACAACTTGGTGGTCTCCGACCTGCGCACGCTGTGGTGGCATTCCAATCGCAGCGCCGCCGAACCCCGCGAGTTGACTCCGGGCTTCCACGGCCTCTCCAACGGCACTTTCGTCACCTCCGGAGGTCCGACCCTGGCGGAAGCGGATCTGACGGCCCCACAGCCCATCTGGCCCAAAGTGCGGGCGGGGGTGACCGAACTGCGGGAGGTGGTGCGGACCGAGCCCGGCGCGGTCGACCGCTATTTCGAGGTGCTGGCCGACCGCACCGAAGCACCCGACGAGCTGTTGCCGAGGACCGGGGTTCCGCACGAGATGGAGCGAGCGCTCTCGGCGCGGTTCGTCGCGCACACCGTGCACGGCACCAGAGCGAGCACGGTGCTGGTCGTCCGCGAGGACGGGACCTTCGAGATGGTCGAGCGCTCGTTCGGCAGGATGGGCGAGGAGCTGGGTGAGGTCGTCGTCCGCGGCCTGCTCGATCTCGCCGGATGAACGACCGACGGCCCGCCCTCCGAGGAGAGCGGGCCGTCGAGGAGCTGACGAGCGGGGTGCGAAGGTTTACTTCGGCTTGTCCGCCCACTTCGTGGTGCCTTCCGGCGCCTGCAGCGTGTTCACCAGGTCGATGCCCGCGACGAGCAGGGCCGGACCACCGATGGCCACGGTGCCGAGGATGCCGCCGATGCCGGCGCCCGCGATCGCGGCCGGGATGCAGCCGACGCCGAGGAACGGCAGGCCGAGGATGCAGCCGATCACCGCACCGCCGATGACGCCCACCGCGGTGCCGAGGAAGCCGCCGACCGCGGTCGCGATGCCGAACTGGCTGGCGAACTCGTTCTGCGCGCGCTGGTTCTCGATCGGCGAGGCGATCGGCTGCGCGACGACGTTGACGGCGTTGGCCGGCTTGTCCTTGGGGACCTCAACGGTCTGGTCGGGCGTGAGCTCGAGAACCGTGCCCTCTTCCTTCACGACCGGCTTCACCGGAACGACGGTGTCGGCGACCTTGAACGCGATCGGCAACGTCAGCACGTCGTTGCCCTGCGAGTCCTTGATCTTGTAGACGTCGTCTTCCTTGACGTCCTCGGAGGACTTCGCCAGTTCGAACGTGCCCCCCTTGAGCGTCGTCACGACGGTCTTCTCCACCAGCTTGACCGAGTACCGGATGGGGTCAGCGGCCGGTTCGGCATCGGCATGGGCGGTCCCCAGTCCGATGGTCATCGCACCGATGACCATCGCGGCCGCCGCGGTGGTTCTGCGGAATTTCATTCAGTTTCCAATCCATCATCAGGTCGTCGTCACCGCTGGTCTTCAGCACGCGAGAGCTCTATCCAGCACATCCGGGTGGTCGGCTCCGGATCCTCCCCGAGCAGTGTGAAGACGGTCGCAGCAATCAGAACGTCGTGAGCCTAATAGAACGCCGCGTTTTAAGCGAGATCCCTTATCACCCTTGGGGACTAAGCCAATCCTTACCAACTGGACGGCCTGCTTACCCGTTTACGGTGGTGATCGACCCACCGGCCACCCGGGTCGGGAAAATTACTGTGATATTGATCACAGGTAAATAAAGGGTCAAGGCCCTGCATATGGGGCTATAGCCCAAAAGCCGATCGTACGATGGACAATGTTGTTACTGGCGAGTAACTTACCTGCGGTTAGGATACGAGCCAACCGAGGCGGTAGCGGAAGCGGTCGCCTTCGAGGTGCCTCTAAAGAAAGGTCGCGACATGAATGCCCTGACAGTGACGCTGGGCACGATTGGGGCGGCGCTCAGCCTCCTGTGTTGGGCGTCGTTCATCGGCGGCGTCCGCAATATCGTTCGCGCCATCATGATCGGACAGCCCGCGCCGGACCGTTGGCGGCCGTTCTTCCCGCGCTTCAAGCAGATGATCGTGGAGTTCATCGCGCACACGCGGATGAACAAATTCCGCACCGTCGGCTGGGCGCACTGGCTGGTGATGATCGGCTTCCTCGGCGGCTTCATGCTGTGGTTCGAGGCGTACGGGCAGACGTTCGACCCGGCGTTCCACTGGCCGATCATCGGCGACCTGGCGATCTACCACCTGTGGGACGAGATCCTCGGCATCGGCACCGTGCTCGGCATCGTCACGCTGATCGTCCTGCGTCAGCTCAACCATCCCCGGTTGCCGGAGCGGCTTTCCCGCTTCAGCGGGTCGAAATTCGCCCCGGCCTATGTCATCGAGGCGATCGTGCTGCTCGAGGGCCTCGGCATGATCTTCGTGAAGGCGGGCAAGATCGCCGCCTACGGTCACGCGAACCCGGCGACCGACTTCTTCACCATGCAGGTCGCCAAGCTGCTGCCCGCCAACACCACGATGGTCGCGCTGTTCGCCTTCGTGAAACTGATGTCCGGTATGGCCTTCCTGTATCTGGTCGGCCGCAATGTCACCTGGGGCGTGGCCTGGCACCGTTTCTCGGCGTTCCCGAACATCTACTTCAAGCGTGACGAGGACGGCGGCGTCGCGCTGGGCCCGGCCAAGCCGATGATGTCGAAGGGCAAGCCGGTCGACATGGAGACCGCGGACCCCGACACCGACACCTTCGGGGCGGGCCGGATCGAGGACTTCTCCTGGAAGGGCTGGCTGGACTTCACCACCTGCACCGAGTGTGGTCGCTGCCAGTCGCAGTGCCCTGCCTGGAACACCGGCAAGCCGCTGTCGCCCAAGCTGCTGATCATGTCGCTGCGCGACCACGGTTACGCCAAGGCCCCGTACCTGCTGGCCGGTGGCCGCAAGGATATGGGCGGCGACGAAGTCGGTCTCGTCGATGCCGAGGGCAACCCGAACGAAGCCGAGCTGGCCAAGATTCCCGAGGCCGCCAAGGCCGAGGCGCAGCGTCCGCTGGTCGGCGGCGCAGAGGTGGGCGGCGTCATCGACCCAGAGGTGCTGTGGAGCTGCACCACGTGTGGCGCGTGCGTCGAGCAGTGCCCGGTGGACATCGAGCACGTCGACCACATCATCGACATGCGCCGCTACCAGGTGCTGATCGAATCGGAATTCCCCTCCGAGCTCGCGGGTCTGTTCAAGAACCTGGAGAACAAGGGCAACCCGTGGGGCCAGAACGCCAAGGACCGGCTCAACTGGATCAACGAGCTCGATTTCCAGGTCCCGGTCTTCGGGCAGGACGCCGACAGCTTCGACGGTTACGAGTACCTGTTCTGGGTCGGTTGCGCGGGCGCGTACGAGGACCGCGCCAAGAAGACCACCAAGGCGGTCGCCGAGCTGCTCGCCACCGCGGGCGTGAAGTTCATGGTGCTCGGCGCGGAGGAGACCTGCACCGGTGACTCCGCGCGCCGCGCGGGCAACGAGTTCCTGTTCCAGCAACTGGCGCAGCAGAACATCGAGCTGCTGAACTCGGTGTTCGAGGGCGTCGAGGATCGCAAGAAGAAGATCGTCGTCACCTGCGCGCACTGCTTCAACGCGCTGAACAACGAGTACCCGCAGGTCGGTGGCACCTATGAAGTCGTGCACCACACCCAGCTGCTCAACCGCCTGGTACGGCAGAAGCAGCTCATCCCGGTGGCCTCGGTCTCCCAGAACGTCACCTACCACGATCCCTGCTACCTGGGCAGGCACAACAAGATCTACAACGCGCCGCGTGAGCTGATGGCCGCCTCCGGCTCGAATCTGGTCGAGATGCCACGGCACGGCGAGCGGTCCATGTGCTGTGGCGCCGGTGGCGCGCGGATGTGGATGGAAGAGCAGCTGGGCAAGCGCGTCAACATCGACCGCGTGGACGAGGCGCTGACCACCTCCCCCGCGAAGATCGCGACCGGCTGCCCCTTCTGCCGCGTGATGCTCACCGACGGCGTCACCGCGCGCCAGGAGAAGGGCGAGGGCGAAGGCGTCGAAGTGGTGGACGTCGCGCAGCTGATGCTCGACGCCATCGAGCGCGTCGAGCCCGCGGTGCTCACCGGGAACCTGACCGTCATCCAGGAGCCGAAGGCGCCCGAGGAGGAACCCGAACCGGAGCCGGAGCCCGCCCCGGCCGCCGAGGCTCCCGCACCGGCCGAGACCGCGCCGACCGGCGGCGGCCTGGCCATGAAGGGCCCGGCGAAAGCACCCGGTGGCGGCGGCCTGGCCATGAAGGGCCCGGCCAAGGCTCCCGGTGGCGGCGGTCTCGGCATGAAGGGGGCCGCGAAGGCTCCCGGCGCCAAGGCCACGGCCGCGCAACCGGCGGAGGCCGAGGCCACCTCGGCGCCTGCCGCCCCGGTCAAGGGTCTGGCCATGAAGGGTCCGGCGAAGGCTCCCGGTGGACTGGGCATGAAGGGCGGCGCGAAAGCGCCCGGCGCGAAGGCGCCGGCGGCGGAAACGGCCCCTGCCACCGAATCCGAGGCCGCGACGCCCGAGGCTCCTGCGGCGAAGCCGGTCAAGGGTCTGGGCATGAAGGGTGGCGCCAAGGCTCCCGGTGGCGGTCTCGCCATGAATGGCGCGGCCAAGGCTCCCGGCGCCAAGGCCCCGGCAGCGGAAGCGGCCCCGGCAGCTGAGGCAGCGCCAGCCGAACCGGCTGCGGAGCAGGCCGCCGCGACCGAAACCAAGCCCACGGTGCCCGCCAAGGGTCTGGCCATGAAGTCCGGCTTCAAGCGTCCCGGCGCGAAGGCTCCCGGCAAAGCCACGGCGGCCCCCGCCGAACCGGCCGCGACGGATAAGGCTCCCGCCGCCGAGACTCCGGTGACGCAACCGGAGGCCGAGGCCACCGCCGAGCCGGAGCAATCCAACGGCGCGGGTAGCAACGGCACGCAGCAGGCCGCACCGCCCGCCGCCAAGCCCGGCGGCCTGGGCTTCAAGTCCGGTGCGAAGGCTCCCGGTCGTAAGAGCTGAGCTCAGCGATAACTCCACACCGACTTCGGCCGGGTCCAGAGATGGACCCGGCCGAAGTCGTATACGCGATGGTCTCGACGCTCACCGCCGAGTTGGTATGAAGCCACACCTGAGACGAAATCTTGTCCACGAACGCTCAGGAGGTCACGGACAATGATTGACATGATGACAAAACGCTTCTGCTCGCCGCCGAAGCGCTCGGCACGGAAAAAGGGTGGCTACGGTCAACGCTGCACCGCGTGAAGTCGCGAACAGAAGGGCGGTTTCGACGATGCTACAGCAGCTTCGCGGCAGCGAGACAGACCTTTCCCCGCGGCGATGAAGGGAGCATGGCACTGAAGTGATCAGTGCACCGGACGCTCTTGTGGCGGATTGTCATCTCACCGCACTCGGGATCGGCTACTCGACGCCGCTCCATGCCGAGAGCCGGATCGGGGCCGGGGAGGTGGCGTCCCCGGCCCGGGAACCGGACTACGGGCGCGTCAGCGCGGCGTAGCGCGCGAGGTGCTCGTCGGTGGAGCCGAATTCGTGCTCGACCACGGTGAGCCGCTTGAAATAGTGGCCGATGGCGAGTTCTTCGGTCATGCCCATCGCGCCGTGGAGTTGCACCGCGTTCTGTCCGATGAACCGCGCCGCCCTGGCGACGGTGACCTTCGCGGCCGAGACGGCGCGAGCACGGTCCTCGGCGGACGCGCGCAGCGACCGGGTCGCCAGATGGACCGCCGCGATGGCCTGTTCCAGTTCGATGTACATGTCCACCATGCGGTGCTGTAGCACCTGGAAACTGCCGATCGGCTGCCCGAACTGCTGACGCTGCTTGGCGTATTCGAGGGTGTCGGCGAGCACTTTCCGCATGCAGCCGACGGCCTCGGCGCAGATCGCCGCGGTCGCGTCCGCGATGGTCGGCTCGATGACGGCCCAGGCGTCCGACTCCGCGCCCAGCAAGGCGTCGGCGGGCAGACGCAGGCCGGTGAGCACGAGATCGGCGGCTGTCCGGTCGTCGATGGTGCGGTAGGTGTGCACTTCGACTCCGGCGGGCGGAGCGCTCGCGTCGAATTCGACCCGGAACAGCGAGATCCCGGCCTTGTCGCGCCGCTCGCCCGAGGTGCGGGCGGTGATCAGCAGATGGGTCGCCAGCGGCGCGCCGGTCACCACGGTTTTCGCGCCGTCGAGCACCCAGGCGTCGCCCTCACGACGGGCGGTGGTCGACACGTCGTGCAGCGCGTGCCCTGAGGTCGGTTCGAGCGCGGCGAACGCGATGCGCGCGTCACCGGACACGATCCGGCGCAGCACGGCGTCGGCGTGCTCGCCACCGGAACGCTCGAGCAGTCCGGCGCCGATCACGACCGTGTCCACGAAGGGCTCGACCACCAGTGCCCGGCCGAGTTCCTCGGCGATCACCATGAGCTCGACGGGGCCGCCGCCGGTGCCGTCCACCCGCTCGGGCAGGGTCGCGCCGAGGATGCCCAGCTCCTCGGCGAAGCCGCGCCAGATGGCAGGCTGCCAGCCCGCCTCCGATTTCGCGGCCACGCGGCTCTTCTCCAGGTCGTAGCGGGCGCCGAGGAATCCGGCGATCGCGGAGCGGAGCATTTCCTGCTCGTCGGTAAGCGTGAAGTCCATCAGAGCCCCAATGCTGCTTTGGCGAGGATGTTTCGCTGAATCTCGTTGCTGCCCGCGTAGATCGAGCCCGCTCGGTCGTTGAAGTACTTCAGCGGCGCACCGCCTGCCACTGTTCGCCACTGCGGTAGCCGTCGGCAGGCGGCGTGAACTGGGCGACCGGCCCGCCGGGCATGGTGGCGTGCGGCTGGTAGACGCGACCGCGCGGTCCGGCGGCCTCCAGCGCCAGCTCGGTGAGCTTCTGACTGAGTTCGGTCGCGAGGATCTTGAGCATCGAAGACGCCGGTCCGGGGTCCTTGCCCTGCGCCATCGCGGAGATCGTGCGGTACTCCAGGCTCTCCAATACCTCGGTGCGGATGCGCAGATCGGCCAGCTTCGCGGCGAACGCGCGGTCATCGATCAGCGGTGTACCGTCCGGTCCTGGCTGCTGGGCCGCGTTGGTCGCGATGTCGCGAGCCATGACCTGCAGCCACGGTGCCGCCACGCCACCGCGCTCGTGCACCAGCAGATACTTGGCAACGGTCCAGCCGTCGTCGATCCGGCCGAGCACGTTGGTCTTCGGCACCCGCACGTTGTCGAAGAAGACCTGGTTCTGCACCTGCTCGCCGGAGGTCATCACCAGCGGCCGGATCTCGATGCCCGGCGCGGTCATGTCGATCAGCAGGAAGGTGATGCCCTGCTGCTTCTTGCCCGTGCGCGAGGTGCGCACCAGGCAGAAGATCCAGTTGGCCTCGGTGGCGTGGGTGGTCCAGATCTTGCTGCCGGTGCACACGAAGTCCTCGCCGTCGTCGACGGCGGCCATGGCCAGCGCGGCCAGGTCCGATCCGGCCTCGGGCTCGGAGTATCCCTGGCAGAAGAAGATCTCGCCGGTGAGGATGCGCGGCAGGTAGAACGCCTTCTGCTCCTCGGTGCCGAACGCGATGATCGCGGGAGCCACCATCTTGATGCCCATCGGCGACAACGCCGGCGCGCCCGCCAGCGCCGATTCCCGCTGGAAGATGTAGTGCTGGGTCAGGCTCCAGTCGCATCCGCCGTACTCCACCGGCCAGGCGGGCGCCGCCCAGCCACGCTCGTGCAGGATGCGCTGCCATTCCATGCTCGCCTCGTGGTCGGGATACACGCTCGTCGCCAAGCGCCCGGCCCGCCGCAATTCCGGCGTCAGCCGAGCGTCGAGGAACTCGCGCACCTCGTCGCGAAACGCCAGATCCCCCGCTGACCAGTCGTAATCCATCTGCCCTCCCAGAGGGTGTGCACCGTTGCTTCCGTGGCGAGCATCCGCCGCCACGTGACAAAATGTACGGTCGAGTCTCTCATCGAGTCAAACTGAAGTCACCTGCCAGCACATCTTAGGCAACACGGCGCCGATCGCAGGTCCCCGGGGTTCTGTTCCGCGTCCCCGCTCGGCTCGGGCACCCCTAGCAGTCTTCGAAGAAGGCTTTCGTGAAACCCACGGATTGGTAGACGTAGTCGTAAGCCCAACGGGGGATGGAAAGGTCGGGTTCGGTGTCGATGAAGAGCAGTTCTCCGGCCCAGCACTTTCGCAAGATGTAGCGGGCGCGGGAGATGTGGGGAGTGAAAGTGACGACGATGACTCGGCGCCAATTGCCTGCGCGGGCGAGGCGGGCGAGTTCGCGGCCCTCGCCACGGGTGGTGCGCGGCGACGGGTCGAAGCACAGAACCTCGAAGCTGTAGCCGCCATGACAGATGCGGTTGAGCATGGGGCTGTACTCATAGGGATCGGAGAACACCACTCGTGGCGCGTACCCCTCCCGTGCCAAGCGCAGGCCGAGTTGTTCGCGGCCGTCGTGCGCCCCGCCCAGCACGAGAACGGCGTCGGCACGCGCGGGCCGGTCGGTACGCGGGCGCACGTACACCGGCCACAGCGCGGCCGTGGCGACGGCGACCGCCAGACCGGCGCCGAGGAGAGTCCAGGCCAACCGATGACGTCGCACCACGCCGATGCTAGCGCGGCGCCGGAACGGTTCGCGCAGGTCAGGAAGTTCGCGCCGCGCCATGTCGCCGCATGTACATCTGCTGTTGCCCGGACCCTTGCCTCGGTGACGTGGCGTGTCCACCGGCGGGGCTTACCAATCGATCATGCGATGCACAGTCTTCGGAACCGGGTATCTCGGGGCCACGCACGCGGCGTGCATGGCCGAACTCGGGCACGACGTCATCGGCGTCGACGTGGACCCGGGCAAGGTCGCGAAGCTGTCCGACGGAGTGGTGCCGTTCTACGAGCCCGGCCTGGAGGGTGTGCTGCGCCGCAACCTCGACGCTGGCCGCTTGCGGTTCACCACTTCCTACGCCGAGGCGGCCGCCCACGCGGAGGTGCACTTCCTCGGCGTGGGCACCCCGCAGAAGAAGGGCGAGTACGCCGCCGACCTGAAGTACGTGCACGCGGTGGTGGATACGCTCGCCCCGATGCTGGAACGTCCTTCGGTGATCATCGGAAAGTCCACCGTGCCGGTCGGCACGGCGGCCGCTCTCGGAACCCGCGCTCGCGCATTGAGTTCCGCCGACGTCGAGGTGGCGTGGAATCCGGAGTTCCTCCGGGAGGGCTGGGCGGTCAAGGACACCTTGCGGCCGGACCGGCTGGTGCTGGGCGTCGACCGGGCGCGGCCAGCGGCCGGGTGGGTCGAGGATCTGGTGCGTGAGATCTACGCGGATCTCCTCGCCGCCGATGTTCCGTTCCTGCTGACCGACCTCGCCACAGCGGAATTGGTGAAGGTCTCGGCCAATGCCTTTCTGGCGACCAAGATCTCGTTCATCAACGCCGTGTCGGAAGTGTGCGAAGCGACCGGTGCGGACGTGACGATGCTGGCCGACGCCCTCGGCTACGACGCGCGCATCGGCCGTCGATTCCTCAACGCGGGCCTGGGTTTCGGCGGCGGATGTCTGCCGAAGGACATCCGCGCGTTCATGGCCCGCTCCGGCGAGCTCGGCGCCGACCACGCCGTCGCCTTCCTGCGCGAGGTGGACAACATCAATATGCGCCGCCGGACCAAGGTGGTGGACATGGCCGCTCGTGCCTGCGGCGGTTCGCTGCTCGGCGCCAACGTGGCGGTGCTCGGCGCGGCGTTCAAGCCGGAGTCCGACGACGTCCGCGATTCGCCCGCCTTGAACGTGGCCGGCATGATCCAGCTGCACGGCGCCGTGGTGACCGTGTACGACCCCAAGGCGCTGGAGAATTCGCGGCGGGTGTTCCCCACCCTGAACTACGCGACCTCGGTGGCCGAGGCATGTGAACGCGCCGACGTGGTGCTCGTCCTCACCGAGTGGGACGAATTCACCGCCCTGCGGCCGCAGGACCTGGACCGGGTGGTGCGCGCCCGATGATCATCGACGGCCGGAACTGTCTCAATCGTGCCACCTGGAGAGCAGCCGGATGGGTGTACGCGGGACTCGGCACGCCGTAGAGTTGCGGGGCGAGGCGGGCGACTGCCGGACAGACGACCAGTCCTGCCTTAAGCACAGCTGATCGCCGGCGGTAGGGTCCGTCCAGCGGGCCTCCGCCGATGGATGGCGCAGGCTCGCATGTCGTGAAGTGTGGAACGAGATGGGCAGCTGATGAGTTCGGTACTGGGAGTTTCGGTGGGGGCCGGCGCTGTCCGTATGGCGCGACCGCACGCCGGCAACCCCCACGGGCATGTCTCCCCGCATTCCTTCGATCTGCAGACCATTCCGGTCGGCGACCAGAGCGTGGAAGAGCTGGCGGCCGAAGCCATCGGAGTCACCCTGGAAGCCACGCCGGGGATCGGCGCGACCGCGATCGCCTACCGCAGCGAGCAGCATGCCCGCGCCATTCGCGCGGCCATGGCGCGCCAGCAGCTGACCAATTACGAACTCGTGCCGGAGATCGCGGCGGCGCTCGAGTTCGCGCAGGCCACCGGCGATATCCGGGGCATCTCCTCGCTGGTCGTCTACGACTTGGGCAGCTCGGGCCTGACGGTGAGCGTGGTCGACACCCAGACCCGCGCGGTCCGGCACAGCGAACGCACCAGCGACATCAGCGGTGACTATCTCGACTCCTTGATTCGCGAGCAGCAGATCGCGTCCGGACGCATCGCCCATCCCCCGAACGCCGCGGGCCTTGCCGCGCTGGACGCCCTGTGCCGGGAGGCGAAGGAGCAGCTCACCACCAACACCGCGGTGGCGCTGCCAAGCGAACAGGGTTTGGTGCTGCTGGCGCAGGAGAATTTCGAATCGCTGATCATGCTGGCGATCGAGTCGTCGGCGCGGATGGCGCGCGACGTCATCGTGCGCTCGGACCGCCCGGTGCACGGTGTGCTCGCGATCGGCGGATGCGCCCGGATTCCGCTGGTGGCCAAGGTGCTCGAACGCTGGATGGGCGTCCCCGTCATCGTGCCGGACAGCCCGGAGACGGTCATGGCGCGCGGTGCCGCGCTGCTGGCCAGACCGGTCCGCAAGGAGACTCCGATCGCGAGCGCCGTCCTGGACGACGAATTGTCGCCCGCCTGGTTGTCCGCTCCCGCCCAGCGCGGCAAACGGGAGATCAGCGGCGCCGTGTTGACGGTGAGCGCGCTGGCCGTGGTCGCCGCGATCGGGCTCGGCCTCGGCTATGGACCGCAGGTGCTGGAACGAGACTCGCATACCAGCGAGAGTTCGCCGTCGTTATCGCCGACCACCGCGCCACGCACCACCAGCTTGGATCCGCAGATCGCGGTGGCGCCGGGCACCACGGAGTCGCCAGCGCACGAATCGGTCGCCGCGCCGCCGCCGAACCGGCGGCAGACCACCAGCGAGACCCCGCCCCCGCCCGGCCCGAACACCATTGTGGTGCCCGGCCTTCCGCCGATCGTGGTACCTACGATCCCGCCGGAGGTCTTCCCCTTCCCCCCGCCGCCGCCACGCTGAGCCGGACGGGGCGGAACAAAGCTCAGACCCGGGCGTGCCGAGCTCGGCGCGGCGGCGGGCTCGGTTCCTTGTACTTGAACGGCCGGGCCAGCAGCACCGCTATCCCGGTGGTCAACGGCACCGACAACGCCAGCGCGATACCGCCGACCGCGGAGCGCGTGATCTCGATGGCCACCGCGTCACCGGCCAGCACGTTGCGGATGGACCGTCCCGCCACGCTGAACAGCAGCAACAGCGGCAGCGCCCCACCGGCGTAGGCGAGCACCAGCGTGTAGACGGTGCTGGCGATGTGGTCGCGCCCCACCCGCATCGCGGCCGCGAAGATCTGACGGCGCGAGGCCGAGTCGTCGATGGCTGCCAGCTCGAAGGCGGCCGACGCCTGGGTGATCGTGACGTCGTTGAGCACGCCGAGCGAACCGATGATGAATCCGGCCAGCAGCAGTCCGGTGATGCTGACGTGCTCGATGTAGGTGGCGACGTTCGTGTTCTGTTCCTCGGAGAGCCCGGTGAGGCTCGTCATCTCGATCGTGAGCCAGGACAACGCGGCGGCGAGCAGCATCGCGGTGAGCGTGCCGAGCAGCGCCGAACTGGTGCGCAGGTTCACCCCGTGCGCCAGGTACAGCACCGCGTACAAGATCAGCGACCCCGCGACCAGCGCGACCGGGACGGCGGGTTTGCCGTCCAGCAGGGCGGGCAGCAGGAACAGCACCAGGACCGCGAAGGCGAACACCAAGCCGAGCAGCGCGCGCACGCCGCGCCAGCGCGCCACCGCGATGATCACCACCACGAAGGCCAGCGCGATCAGCGTGAGCGGCAGGCCCCGCGAGTAGTCCTCGAACGAGTACAGCGGCGTCCCGCTCGGATCGGTCTGGCGGACCACCCGGATCTCGTCGCCCGCGCGCAGATCGGGTTGCCCTGGGCCGGGGGCGATCTCCAGCAGGGTGTGGTTGCCCTTGTGCGGCCCGGACTCGATGGCGATCAGGCTGCGCTGACAGCTGTAGGCGTTGCTGCGCGGCGGCTCGGGCTTGTCGACGAACACTTTGCCCAGCGACGGACTGCCGCACGGGCCGACATCTTGCAGCACCACGGTGCCCGCCTCGGTCTGCACCGCGCCGCCGCCCGCGTTCTGCATGGGCAGCGGGATGTCGACGTGCTGCTCGCTCGGCCACAGCGCGATCGCGCCGATGACGACGATGACGCCGATCACGGTGAGTAGCCCGATGACCACCCGGGCCGCGGTCGCGCCGATGGCGATCGGTCCCGAGTGATCGTGGTGATGATGGTGGTCGCTCACCGCGCTCCTACCTGTCAGATGTGTTTCTGCCCGGAGCGAGCCTAAAGGATTTCATTTTCAAGACCGTCGCGGCGGTTACCGAACGCAGCTGATACACAGTCAGAGCGATCCGATCGCGAAAAAAATGGGATTTGGAGGGGGCGGCGGAGAGCAGGGGGATGTCTCCGCCGCCCGCAGGGCAGGCGGCCCAGGGGGGTAGGCGGCCTAACCCGAGGCCGGATGTGCCCAGGGGGGGTAGGCAATCCGGCCGGGCACTCTAAGTGCCGAGGACTACTGTACACAAAAGTACTTGTTTTGCGCTAGCTAGTCGCCAAATCCGACAGGTATCCGTACATGGGGTTTGTTTAGGGGCCGGAAGCGGGGCGATTATATTGTCCACCGCCAACCTTCCCGCTACTGGCGGTAGCTGGCGAGGAAGTTGCCGAACCGTTCGATCGCGACCGCGAGATCCCGGGCCCACGGCAGGGTGACGATGCGGAGATGGTCGTGGTGCGGCCAGTTGAAGCCGGTGCCCTGCACCATCAAGATCTTCTCCTGCAACAGCAGGTCCAGGATCAGCTTGGAGTCGTCGTAGATCTCGTACACGTTCGGGTCCAGCTTCGGGAACGCGTACAGCGCGCCCTTCGGCTTCACGCACGACACACCGGGGATCATGTTCAACCGCTCCCAGGCCACATCGCGCTGTTCGAGCAGCCTACCGCCGGGCAGGATGAGATCCTCGATGCTCTGGTGACCGCCGAGCGCGACCTGAATCGCGTGCTGCGCGGGCACATTGGGACACAGCCGCGATGAGGCGAGCAGGTCGATGCCCTCCAGGAAGCCGGCCGCGTGGTCCTTCGGACCGGTGATCGCCAGCCAGCCCGACCGGTAGCCCGCCACCCGATAGGCTTTGGACAGCCCGTTGAAGGTCAGGCACAGCAGGTTGGGCGCCACGGTGGCCAGCGAGATGTGCTTGGCGTCGTCGTAGAGGATCTTGTCGTATATCTCGTCGGCGAGCAGCAGCAGTTGATGCTTGCGCGCGAGGTCGGCGATCTGCTGGAGCACCTCGGCGGAGTACACCGCGCCGGTGGGGTTGTTCGGATTGATCACCAGCAACGCTTTGGTCTTGTCGGTGATCTTCGATTCGATGTCGGCGATGTCGGGCTGCCAGCCGTTGGTCTCGTCACAGAGGTAATGCACCGGGGTGCCGCCCGCCAGGCTGGTCATGGCCGTCCACAGCGGGTAGTCCGGCGCCGGGATCAGCACCTCGTCGCCGTTGTCGAGCAGGGCCTGCATGGTGATGGTGATCAGCTCGGAGACGCCGTTGCCGAGGTAGACGCCGTCCACGTCGAGCTCGGGGAAGCCGGGCACGAGTTCGTAGCGGGTCACGATCGCGCGCCGCGCCGACAGGATGCCCTTGGATTCGGAGTAGCCCTGGGCGTACGGGAGCGCCGCGATGATGTCGCGCATGATCACGTCCGGCGCCTCGAACCCGAACGGGGCGGGATTGCCGATATTGAGCTTGAGGATGCGGTGGCCCTCGGCCTCCAGCCGTGCCGCGTGCGCGTGTACCGGTCCACGGATCTCGTAGACGACGTTCTGCAGCTTCGTGGACTGCTCCAGAACACGCGGGGGACGGTGCGGATGATGAGGACTCACCCGTCCCATGGTGCCATCCGTCGCAACTGGTTAAACCGCCTGTCCGCGCCCACCCAGGGCATACGCGGCCGCGACGGCGTCCACGGCGTGGACCGGATGTGACGCGTCACTCAATGAGCCGCGCCTCCCGGCGGGATGCTCTTGGCCGCGGTGGAGCCGCAGAACTCCTCGATTCGCTCGTCCAGCCGTCGCGCCTCGAGCGCGTCGCGGAACGCCGGGGCCGCGATCCGCCTGCGCACCGCGGTCAGCCGCTCCTCGAGTTGCGCGATGCGCTTGTCCTCGTCGAGCCCGAGCACCGGCTGTAGCGCCTCGGCCGCGCCGCCCAGGTCGCCGTTGATCAGATGCGCGGCCGCGCAGTCGACCCTCGCCAAGGACTCCGCGCCGTAGGAACGCTGTTCGGACGGCCCGCTCGAATACAGCTCGATGGCCCGCTGCGTTGCCGACAGCGCGGGCTCCGCCTGACCGAGGTGGATGTAGGTGGCGCCCGCGTAGTAGTTGGCCTTGGCGTCGTTGAACCCGAAGACGCCGCCCACCTCGTCGTGCAACGTGTCGGTCGCGTCGGTCTCGCGGGCGTCGTCGGCCGCCCGGACACAGCGATCGGTGTCCGCGGCGCTGCCCAGCGCCGACCAGATCCGTGCCTCGATGTTGAGCAGGCGCACCTGCGCGGTCGCGGACCCGGCGAACTCCTGCCCGCTCTGCGCGAGCTGCACCGCCCGGCGCGGGCGCCGCGACCAGTACTCGATCAGCGCGTGCATGCCGCGGGTCCACGCCCGAAGGCCGTTGTGCCCGCACAGCTCCGCGTAGGCCCAGGCGGCCCTGACCTGCTCACCGGCCGCGTCGTAGTGGCCGAGATCGGTGCTCGCGTTGGCGAGCAGGCCCGAGAGTGTGCCCGCCAGCAGATACAGATGACTCGTATCGGCGGGCCGCTGATGGCCTTCCAGCAATTGATACACCCGGCGGCGCACCCGCACCATCTCCACCATCATCGGCACGGGCGGAATATGCACGTAATCGTTCGCGATGCGCACGACATCCGCGTCGAGCTGTTCCAACGTGCTCGCACCGACATTGGTGCTCTCGGCCTTACCGGCGTGTTCGCTCGCCTCGTGGGCAGCCGCCATGATCAGATCACTCTCCGAAATCGCAGCCAACGCAGCACCTCTCATCGCACCGGCGTCTATGAGAGCCAAAAGGTCTGCGTCGCTCGAATAATGAATGCGCGCCGAAGCGTCGCCACGCGCATCGAATCCCGGCGGGGCGGCTCGATCGCTCGAGGGCTGATCGATCAATGCCGCGAACCGCGCCCGCACCACATCGTCGGACCTGGCCAGTGAGGTGTCCAGAGCGGCTTGGTTGATCGGACGTGGATGCACCCGGGCGCCCCCGGCCTCCCACTTCGACACCAAGCGCTCGTGCACCCCCAAATGGGCGGCGAATTCTCTGATGCTCATCCGCTTGGCATCGCGAAGGGCGCGGGCCTCCTTGCCTGACCAATGCCTGACCACGATGTCATCCCTTCCGACCGAACCCCTACCAGAGTACGGAGGGTTTGTGAGCACGGCCACAGCTGAATTACGGCCGGTATCAAAGGCAGCGGAAGGGCAGCGCAAGGCGGGTAGGCAGGCGATGCCCAATCCAGCTGCGGGCCGCGACCATTGAGTCGGAAGGCAAGGAGTTCGCCGTGAATGTCGAGAAACTCAGAACCGTGGACGATTGGGTGGCGTTCTATCGGCACGAGTTCGGATTGCCGGTCACCGAGCGTGGGGGTTTCGCCATGCTTCCGATCACCGGACGCGTCTGCGTCGTCCACCTGCCGACCGCGCGGGCCGAGAAGGTCCGCGTCGCACTGGAACAACAGGGAACGAGGGGTCCCATGTTGGCCAGGCAGATCCGATGGAGCTTCCTCGCCGAGCCCGACAGCCGACCGGGACCACAGGTGCTCGAGGTGCTCAATCGGCTGGATATCGGCCTGCCCGCCATCGGCAGCGCCGTGATGTTGCCGACCGGTCTCGGCCGCTGGACCCGGGAAGGGTGCTTCTGGGTCAGCCCGCCGAACCGCGGTGACACGCTCCCGCCGCTGTCCGTCATCCTCACTACGGCGCTCGCGGTGGGAGCGGGCGGCGGGGACTGATCACCTCCGCGATCAGCTCCCCGCCGCCACCCGCCGGGTCCGCTTCCCCCCGACAGTCGACGAGGCGGACCCGGCGGGTCAGCGTGATTCGGCGGCGTCGATCGCCGCGGCCGGAATCGGGAAGTTGAGATAGGACCGCGACGGCGTCGGTCCGCGCTGGCCCTGATACTTCGAACCCGCCACGGCGCTGCCGTAAGGATGCTCGGCCGGGCTGGTGAGCCGGAGCAGGCACAACTGGCCGATCTTCATGCCGGGCCACAGCGTGATCGGCAGGTTGGCGACGTTGGACAGCTCCAGCGTGATGTGCCCGCTGAATCCGGGATCGATGAAGCCCGCGGTCGAGTGGGTCAGCAGGCCCAGCCGGCCGAGGCTCGACTTGCCTTCCAACCTTCCGGCCAGGTCGTCGGGCAGCGTGCACACCTCGAGGGTGGAGCCGAGCACGAACTCGCCGGGGTGCAGCACGAACGGCTCGCCCTCGGTCGGCTCGACCAGAGTGGTGAGCTCGTCCTGCCGCTGCGCGGGATCGATGTGGGTGTATCGAGTGTTGTTGAACACCCGGAACATCCGGTCCAGGCGCACGTCGATGCTCGACGGCTGGATCAGGTTCTCCAGCAGCGGCTCGACGCCGAGCCGCCCAGCGGCGATCTCCGCGCGGATGTCACGATCGGAAAGCAGCACGCGACGAGCGTAGCGCCTGTTCGCCGGGGCTCCTCAGCCGCACAGTGATATGGAGAGAGCGATATCCTCGCAATCACTCGGGCGGCGTCGCCCGTGACCGAAGGGATGAATCATGACCGAGGGCTCGCTGTTCGACCTCACCGGCCACGTCGCCGTCATCACCGGAGGCAACTCCGGCATCGGTCTCGGATTCGCTCGCGGCCTCGCGCGAGCCGGGGCCGATGTCTGCGTCGTCGGCCGCAACGCCGAGCGCAACCAGGCCGCCGCCGCCGAACTGAGCGGATTCGGTGGCCGCGTGCTCGCGCTGAGCTGTGACGTCGGCGAGGAACAGCAGGTGATCGACACCTTCGGCCGCGCGGCAGCCGAACTCGGCCGCATCGACTCGTGCTTCGTCAACGCGGGTGTGAGCCAGGGATTCATCCCGTTCGTGGAGACCGATCTCGCGGAGTTCCGCCGAGTCACCTCCCTCAATCTCGACGCCGCGTTCGTGACGCTGCGTGAAGCGGCGAAGATCATGCTCGCCCAGGGTGAGGGCGGCAGCTTGGTCGCCACCGCGAGCCTCGCCGCCCAGCAGGGTGTGCCGCGCGGGCAGTCCTACGCGGCCAGCAAGGCGGGACTGATCGCCATGGTCAACTCGATCGCGGTCGAGCTGGCAAAACACGGCATCCGCGCCAACTCGGTGCTGCCCGGCTGGGTCGAGACACCGATGACCGAGGGAGCCTTCGCCTGGGACCGTTTCCGCGAACGCGTCCACCCGAGAATCCCGGTCCGCCGCTGGGGAGTGCCGAGCGACTTCGAATCCGTAGCCGTCTACCTCGCCAGCCCCACCAGCGCCTACCACACCGGAGACACCCTGCTGATCGACGGCGGCTACAGCAAGTTCTGACGGCTCGCGGCGGTCGTCCCACCAAGGGACGGCTCGCGGCAATCGCCCCACCAAGGGACGGCTCGCGGCGGTCGTCCCACCAAGGGACGGCTCGCGGCAATCGCCCCACCAAGGGACGGCTCGCGGTGCCGGCGAGCCGTAGGCCGCGAGCCTCCGTCCCGCTCGCCCTCGGTCCGGATCGGCCCATGCCGCCGCGCCCGGTCGGCGGAGGGAGGTCGAGTCGCTGCCGGGCGCGGCACGCTGCTGCCGACGAGTCTCCCGACGTGCGTGCTGCTGTATTCGCCGCGCGGTGCGCGTCGCCGAGTGGGGCGGGTCATCGCAGGTGGGAAGCGCCCCGGGTTACCTCACAGCGTCCGGCATGGGAACGTGGAGGGGTGACCTCCCCTCTCCTTCGCAACGCCATCGGGGTGCTCACCGCGTTGCTGGTGGTGTGCACCGCAGCTCTCACGGCAGGTGTGGTCGGGAACAGTGGTCCCGGCGGGATCGATCGCGGCATCGCCGACTGGGCCGTCGCCCAGCGCAACGACGCGCTGACCCCGGTGGCCGTGGTGGTCAGCGTGCTCGGCGGCACCTTGGCCATGACAGCCCTGGCCACCGTGACCTGCCTCGTGCTGTCCTGGCAGCGGCGCTGGTCGGCGGCGGCGCTCGTCGCGATCACCGGCTTGGGCGGCGGACTCCTGGTGCGCGGCGGCAAGCGACTGACCGACCGCGACCGCCCGCCCGTCGAGGACCACCTCATCAGCGTGTCCAACCAGGCGTATCCCTCGGGCCACGGCCTCGGCTCCTTCGTCGTGGTCGGCATGGTCCTGGTGGTCACGCTCCCCCGCCTGCGCGGCACCGCCCTGCGCGCCGGCGTGGCGACCATCGGCGCGCTGTTCGTTCTCGCGGTGGGATTCACCCGGATCTACCTGGGCGTCCACTGGACCACCGAACATCCTGGGCGCTTGGTGCATCGGCGCGCTGTGGATGATTCTCTGCCTGACGGTCTACCGCTATCTCGTGCGCCGCAAGGAGGTGGTGGACGACGCCGACGAGCGGGATACCACCGATGGGGGCGCAGAGGACACCGACCCGTCCGCGCAAGACAACTTGGAAACTCCTTCCGGCTACGGGCGGGCGTAGCTCCGCCGGAAGCAGCGCGACGTCGTCCGGGCCACCGCACGCGGATGACGAGCGAGTCGCGCTTCGATCATCCGGAACCCAGGTCTGCTCGCGCCCGCTCAGCGAAGTCGTCGATGGCGGTCTCCTCGGAGTATCTCTCGATCGCCGCGAGGGCAACGGCCGCGACCCGGCGCCATTCGTCGTCGTCTGCGAGTACACCCGGCCGTTGTTCGAGGTGAGTCTTCACCACCAACAAGGAGGAGTCGGCGGGCTCGAACATCAGTGCGCTCAGCTGGCGGTCGATGCGGGCGAGAGTGGGGCCCATCTCGCTGCCCACGATTCGCACGGCAGCTTCGGCACGCATCAGCGCTCGCAGTGGTTCTTGAAGGTTGCTCAGCTCCGAAACGATGGTGGCGCGGTCCGGCGGGTGAGCTTCCAACGCGGCACGGAACGAACCCAATCGCGAGGCCAAGTCCATAAACGACGCGACATAACCGACATATGCTTCGCGGCGATCCTTCCGAACTGCCTGCGCAGCCGTGAAGCGCTCCTGCCGGTTCATCTCCGTACTGCTCACATGGGTGGACGCCCAGGCCGATACCCCCGCCGAGATCACCGCTGCGGCGACAGCGGTGACCAGCGCGTATCGCCCGTTCCGCGTCGCGATCCGCAAACTACGCTGAAGCTCTGCCAAGTCGAACGAAGACGCCGGCGCGGAAGTATCGGCCGGACCGGCGGCCCCTTGAAGCCTCTTCGGCACAGAGCTCTCGTCATCCATGCGCTCAAATTACGTCGGACGAGGTTTTGGAAGGGATAGACGCGCAGGGGCTCCTGATCCAGCGGCTATCCGGCATGCGCTCTCGAGTCCTCCGCCCGCCGTGTACTCGATCAGCCCACGCGCGCACGGCAGCGATCACAACCTGCCCCGAAGGACGAAACGGGTTGCGGGGAGGAACTATCCAATGCCGGATGGCCCCAGCAGACGCGGTGGGAGAAGGAAGCGCGATGCTCGCCCCGGTCCGCGCGACGTTGACATCCAAGCGCTCTGGCGGATGGAGCGTTCGACCGGTCGTAATGAGCGACAAGAGTATGACGGTGAGCGGCGACCTTGCGTGCGGGACTTGGTACAAGAGCAGCCACAGCGGGGGGCACGGTGATTGTGTCGAAGTCGCCTTCCTTCGAGGGAGCGGGGTCGGTGGCCGCGACTCCAGAGACTCGACTGGTTCGGCGCTGGTGTTCACCGCCAGCGCATGGAACGCCTTCACCACCGGCGTGGCGGTCGGAGCGCTCGACCGCACTCAACGGCCCTGACTGTCCGATCGGCCCGGCTCACCAGCGTCTAGCTGGACTTTTCCCACCCCGCGCGCCGCTTCTGCTACAGTCTCGGTTGGCACATCTGCCTCCAGCCGATGTAGTTCAGTGGCAGAACTTCTGCTTCCCAAGCAGACAGCGCGGGTTCGATTCCCGTCATCGGCTCAACACAGAACCCGCCCCGGACAGGGCGGGTTTTTGTTTTCAGACAGATCCGACCAAGGGTCTCTGCTCCTGAGTCGTACGCACTCGCGCGGCGCTGCCCATGCCAGAAGTCGATGACGTCGTACCTATGGGATTCGTCCGTGAGTGACACACGACGGAGGCGACTTGCGAGAGGACCTCTCCGTCATGTGCCACTCAACGGGGGGCCAGGCGGTAGAGGGAGGTTGTCTCCGCAGCGCGGGCGGTGTGGAGGGGGCTGGTGGGGTCGTGGGCTCGGCGGTGGGTGGGGCGTGTGTCGAGGCGGGCGCGCACCGTGAGGTCGGCGGCGGTGATGCGGTCGAGGAGTTCGGCATGGGTGCGCAGGCCGACGTGGTGGGGCAGGTCGGAGAGGAAGAGCCAGCCTTCGCCGCCTGGGCGCAGGTGGGCGCGGAGGCCGGAGAGGAAGGCGTGCAGCATGGAGGAGTTGCCGTCGTAGACGCCACTTTCCAAGCTCGAGGTGGGTGTGCCGGGGAGCCAAGGTGGGTTGCAGACGACGAGGTCGGCCGCGCCGTCGGGGAAGAGTGCCGGGCCTCGCACATTGATGGAGGACAGGCCCAGTCGATCGAGATTGGCGCGGGCGCAGGTCAGCGCGCGATCGTTGTTGTCGGTGGCGGTGATGCGAGCGAATCCACGACGGGCCAGCACCGCCGCGAGTACGCCCGTGCCGGTGCCGAGGTCGTACGCGATGTCGGCCCGCGCGGGTAGCGGAGCCTTCGCGACGAGATCGACGTACTCGCCGCGAACCGGGGAAAACACCCCGTAGTGCGGATGGATGCGGTCACCGAGGGCGGGCACGTACACGCCTCTCTCCCGCCACTGCGCCGCACCCAGCACACCGAGCAGCTCGGTGAGCGCGACCACCATGCGTCCTCGCGGCGCACCGTACGCCTCGGTGCAGGCACGCCGCACATCGGGCGCGCGACGCAACGCCGACGAGTAGTCCTCTTCCAGCACCACGAGTAACTTGCCGAGCACTCTCGCGCGATTACGACGCGATGCCCGGTACCGCCGGAACGCCTCCGCGGGATCGTCGGACGGCGGAACTCGCCGCTCCACCCGCCGCCCCATGGCACGCAACAGCTGTCGCGCATTGTGGAAGTCACCCCGCCACAGCAGGCCGATCCCGGCGCGCGCCATCCGGCACGCGGCGGCAGCGGTCGTCCGGTCATCGACCACCATGACGGAATCGGGCGCGGCCCAGCTACTTTCGGAATGCCAGCGGGCGGTCGAGAAAGCATTGTCTTCGGTCCAGGAAACGGTGCACACCGCGTACTCCTCGTGATCGAACGTGCAAGGGCACGAGGAGCACTTCGACGCGGAGTCACGAGAAGACCCGTGCGACTACCGCACCGGGTCGACCGAGATCTGTCTACACCCGCGCCGAAGTGCGCGAGAAGTCACCGAGAACCATGCCGAGCGTCATGACCAGGACCTTTCGAAGGAGACACGCGAGTCTCTCACAGCCCGTCACAGAACCGAACTCCAGGCGGTCCGCTCACCGGTTCGGGCGAGTAGCGGCTGCCATTGCGCTGATCAACCAGAGAGCCACCGAGCCGTCCTCGGACGGCGACGGCTCAGGCCGCTCCGTTGGCCGCTTCGGCGTGCAACCGCCGGAAACGGCTGCCGTGGAAGACCAGCGGGTCGACGTCGGTTCGCGTGGCGATGCGGTGGATACGGAGGATGACCACGGCGTGGTCGCCCGCCGGGACATGCGTCTCCTGGACACCCTCGATCCAGGCGGACGCGCCGTCGATGAACACGGCGTCACCGCAGCCGCGGTGCAGCCGGATGTCGCGGAAGCGGTCTCCGTCCCGGGTGCCGAGGGAGCGGGCGGCGGCTTGCTGGTCGGTGCCGAGCAAACTCAAGCCGAGGTGACTCGCGGCGGCGAGCTTGGGCCAGGTGGCCGAGGAGTTCTGCACGCAGAAGGAGACCAGTGGCGGGTCGAGCGAGACGGGGACGAACGTGCTGACCGCGAGACCGTGCGGCGCACCGTCGATCTCGGCGCACACCGCGACGACACCGCTGGGGAAATTGGCGAACGCGCGACGCAGACCGGCTCCGTCGGCGGGGAATTCGAACAGGTCATGCATGATGCGCAGCCTTCGAGCTGTGGGCCAGTGCCTGGGCGACCGAACGCCACCGACCACTGTACCGGTCGATGACGCCGTCCTCGGCGAATGTGCGATCGGACAGATAGAGCCCTGGCAAGGCGGCGGTGGCCCCGATCTCGACGAGCACGGGCTTGAGCAGCAGGTTGGGCGCGAGGGCGTGGGCCGGTCCGGCTCCGAGCATCACCGGCACCGCGAGCACGCCCGCGAGTCCGGTCCCGCCTTCGAACTGTTCGAGGAACAGCTTGAGCAGACCGGTGTAGGTCGCCTTGAAGGTAGGGCTGGCGAAGACGACGAGTTCCGAGTCCGCCACGGTGCGCACCGCCTCGGCCACCGCCGGATCACCCCAGCTGAGCAGCCCCGGCCCGAACTCGATCAGATCGATCACGGTGGGTGCCACGTCCGGCCGCAGTCCCCGCGCGACCAGTGTGGCCGCGGTGCGGGTGCGCGAGGCCGGTTTCGGGTTTCCGACGACGACAGTGACCGTCATCTCGTCTCCTTTCAGATCACCCCGTGCAGCGGGGGCGCGGCGTCGTGCAGCAGGGCACGGCCGATGTGCTGGTATTTCCACCGCACCGGGTCGTGCAGGGTGTGCGTGCGGGCGTTGCGCCAGAAGTGGTGCAGGTTCAGCTCCGCCGCCACGCTGCGCGTTCCGGCGACCTCGAACAGCGCGGCGGACACGTCGTTGGCGGCGCGGTCGGCGAGCACTTTGGCGGTCGCCACGGCCAGCGAGGCCTTGGCGACGCGATCGGCGCTCGGATCGGTCCTGGTGGCCTCGTCCACCGCCCATCCGGCCGACGACAAGGTCGCTTCCGCGGCGGTGACCGCGACGGACAACTCACCGAAACGCTGGATCAGCAACGGGTCGTCCGCCGCGTTCGCCACCCCCGCCTCGAACCAGGGACGGCTTTTCGTGCGCACGAATCCCGTGGCGGCGGTCAGCGCGCCCCGGGCGATGCCGGTGTCGATGGCGGCGTGCAGCAATTGCGCGAACGCGCCGTAACCGGTGGGCGCGCGCACCGCCCCGGAGCGGGGGATCACCTGATCGCGATCGACGACCACGTTCTCGAAGGACACCGTTCCGCTGCCGGTGGTGCGCTGACCGATGCCGTCCCAGTCGTCTACGACGCGCACGCCGGGCGTGTTCGCGGGCAGATAGGCGATGTACTCGCCCGGTTCGAGTCCGCTGCGACCCTCCGGATCGTCCAGGCGGGTCAGCACCGCGAACAGGTCGGCGAACAACGACCCGGTGCAGTAGTACTTCACGCCGTCCACGCGGAATCGGCCGCCATCCGGTCGCAACGTGGTGGTGATGTCGGCGATGGTCGCGCTGCCGCGCTCGGACTGCGCGTTGGCGATGCGCCCGCCGTCGAGCACGCGTCCGAAGTACCGCTCCCGCTGCTGTCGCGTTCCCGCGAGCCGCAGCAGGTTCAGATACACGAAGTGGCTGTGCGGGATCTGCGCGATATTGGGATCGGCGGTGGCGAGGATGCGCGTCACCTCCGCGACCACGCTCGGTGGCAGCTCCGCGCCGCCGTGCGCGGCGGGCACCGTGATCGCGAGCAGACCGCTGGCCGCCAGCCGGTCGACCTCCGCGTACGGCAGCGCGCGATCCCGGTCGCGGTCGGCGGCCCCGCGCGCGAATTCCGCCGCGAGCCGCTGCGCGACCGCGAACGCCTGCGCGGCCGACAGGATGCGATCGGCGGCGACCGCGGTCATCAGCTCACCGCCGCGACAGGCCGCTGCGCGGCTTCCAGTTCCCGCACCAGCGGCAGCACCTTCGCACCGAAGTACTCGATCTCCTCCTGGAAGTGCAGGAAACCGCCGAGGACGAGATCGACGCCGAGCTGCTTGTAGGCGACGATTCGCTCGGCCACCTGTTCCGGCGTGCCGATCAGCTTGGTGCGGAAGCCGTCGTTGTACTGCACCAGGTCTTCGAACGTCGAGTCGGCCCACATGCCTTTGCGGTCCTTGGTGGACGCGCCCGCCTGCTGCACCGCGTCTCGGAAACCCTCCACCGCCGGCTTGTTGGCCTTCTCGATGATCTCGCGGAGGGTGTCGCGCGCTTCGGTCTCGGTGTCGCGGGCGATGATGAAGCCGTTGAGCCCGAACTTCACCTCGCGGTCGTGCGCGCGGGCGACGGCGCGCAGGTCGTCGAGCTGCTCGGTGACGCCGTCGAAGTCCTTGCCGTTGGAGAAGTACCAGTCGGCGTAACGCCCACCGTTGCGCCGGGCGGCGGTCGAGTTACCGCCCTGGAAGAGTTCGGGGTTCGGGCGTTCTGGCGTGTTCAGCGGCTTCGGCTTCAAGGTGAAGTCCCGGATGCGGTAGAAGTCGCCGCCGTAGTTCACGTTGTCCTCGGTCCAGATCTTGCGGATCACCTCGAGGAATTCCGCGCTGCGCCGGTAGCGTTCGTCGTGCTCGAGCCAGGGCTCGCCGAGCGCGGTGAACTCACCGGCGAACCAGCCGGAGACGACGTTGATGGCGAACCGGCCGCCGGACAAGTGGTCGGCGGTGGCGCCGAACTTGGCCAGCACCGCAGGATGCCACAGCCCGGGATGCACGGCCGCGATCACCTTCAGCCGTTCGGTGGCGCCGAGCAGCGCGAGACTGAACGAGGTGGACTCGTGCTGATATTCCGCGCCGTAGGAGGCGGTGTAGCGCACCTGGGACAGCGCGTAGTCGAAGCCGTTGTTCTCCGCGGTCCGCGCGAGCTTCTTGTTGTAGTCGAAATCCCAGCTGGTGCGTTGTTCGATATCGCTGGTGACCAGTCCCCCGCTGACGTTGGGCACCCAGTAGGCGAACCGAATCTGCTCGGCGATCTGCTCCGTGGTCATAGTTGCTCCATAGTTCTCGGGGGTAACCGTCGGATCGGGGGCCGGACGCCACGCGTGCGTCCGGCGCGCCCTTCACTCCAGCACCGGCCCCCGGTCGGGACGAGATTTGGATTCCTGCGATTCGGATCAGGCGTCGGCGAGCGCGGGCGAGTAGCTCGACCTGGCGAATTTGCCCGCGGGCGCGAACCGGCCCAGCAACGCGGCGGCTTCCGTACCGGTTACCCGCGTGATGAACTCATCGACCGCTTCGGGCGAATCGACAGGCAGGAAGGGCTGAGGGCGGTGTAGCAGACCCACCAGCGCGGAAGCGAACGCCGGGTCGACGGCCGCCGCCGCGAAGAAGGCATTGCCGATCTCGGCCAGCTCGGGATCGCTGAGGAACAGCCTGGTCACCTTGTTGGCCGCGTCGCCGCGCGCGGCGAGGAACGCCGCGTATTGCCCGGCGATCCACGTCTCGTCGAACGGTCCTTCGTGTACGGCGGCCGCCGCGACCAGCCGTTGGGCCTGGATCAGGCCGCTTTGCGCGCCTTGTCCGGCGATCGGGTCGAAGGCTATGGCGGTGTCGCCGAGCGCGGCGACCACGTGGCCGCCCGCGGTGCGCCCGACACCGGAGCGCACGACCGGGCGCACCGCGCCCTTCAACCACGAGTGCGGGTCCTCGGGAATGGTCTTCGTCGCCAGTACCTCCGGCAGATCCCAGTCGATGTAGTCGCGGTAGAGGTCCTGCACGATCCGATGCGCCGATTCGGCGGAGTCGGCCGCGGCGAAACGCTTCTCCCAGTCGCTGCCGGGACGCGCCCAGCCGAGGAACGCCCAGCTCGGCCCCGCGTCCTTGTGCAGGTACGGACCCCACCATCCTTCGCCTTGGTCGGCGAGGATGGAGAAGCCGCTGTGCGCGCCGCCCACGACGCTGCGGTGGGCGAAAACGTCCGCGTCGTAACCGATTCCGGTCACCGTGACGGTGAGCAACGAACGCTGCGGGGCGTCGTAGGGGCTGCGCTGCGCGTCGACGGGGAACAGGTCCGACAGTCCGCCGCGTCCGGTCGCGACCAGGGTGAGATCGTTGGCGGCGGCGATGCCGTCGAGCGTCTCCGGCGTCACCTGCTCGACCAGGAACCGGCCGCCGCGCTCCAGGAATGCGGTGAGCCGCTCGTCGGCCTTGAGGCGGGTGTCCACCGCGACGCCGACGAAACCGTCGAAGTGCCCGTCGAATTGGATCAGTTCGGGGCGGTCGGGGCCGGGCCCCGCGATGCGCACGCTCAGGCCGGTGTGCCGGGGCGCCCGCGCGGTATAGCTGTCCAACCCGAGCGCGGCCTCGGCCTGCTGGGTCTCCCCGAATTCGAGCGCGGTGCCGGTGGCGGGCACGTCGTCACGCAAAGCGCGCTGATCGCGCTCGCTGTAGAGAGTGACGTCGAAACCGGCGTCGAGGAGGCCTAGCGCCGCAGTGACGCCGGTCTGTCCGGCACCGATAACCGCGGCCGAACGAGTGGAACGGGATACGGATTGCTGCGATGTCATGCAGGGATGATGCTGTGCCGATACGGCGTTGCGAGAGTGTTGCGATCACCGAGAATCAATGGGCTGCCAGCGCGTTGCGAGCGCGTACCATTCGGCCCATGTCGTTTGTCGTCGCCGATCTGACCGGAGACCGCACCGAACAGTATCGCCAGCTCGCCGCGCAGGCGGAAGCGCTGGTCACAGGCGAAACCGACCGGGTCGCCAACGCCGCCAATCTGTCCGCGCTGGTGTTCCACGCGCTGCCCGACGTGAACTGGGCCGGGTTCTACTTCTATGACGGACGGGAACTGGTGGTCGGCCCGTTCCAGGGCAAGCCCGCGTGCGTACGCATCGCGCTCGGGAGAGGCGTGTGCGGCACAGCGGCGCAGACCGGGCGAACGCAGCTCGTGCCGGATGTGCACGCGTTCGACGGCCATATCGCCTGCGACGCGGACACGCGTTCGGAGATAGTCGTGCCGCTGGTGCGGGACGGTACGCTCGTGGGGGTTTTCGATCTCGACAGTCCACGCCCGGGGCGGTTCGACGAGGTCGATCGTGCGGGGCTGGAAGCGGTAGCCGAGATATTCCTCGCCGCGATCTGACGCATCCAGCGTGTTGCGCGATCGTCCTCGGTTCCACCCCATCGGTGACGTTGTTTCCGGACAGGTCAACGCTTCTGCGGCTGAATAGAGAATGCGCCGGTTACGCCGCGCCGCGGCTGGAATCAACCGCGGCGCAGGCCATCGGTCGCCCGAAGCACATTGCCGGACGACGCACCGACGCGGCCCGGAGCCCTTACGAGTGAGCCTCGGCCGTCGCTCCCGGCCGCGAAACCGTGTCCGGCAACGCGGTCGACCCCGGACCGCCCAGCCGGTAGCTCGCGCCACGATGATCCGCAGGCAGCCGGTCCCCCGCGCCGAACAGCGCGTTGCGCAGCGTGCCCGGCACGTACTGCTCGGTGTACGCGCCACGGGCGGTCAGCACCGGGATCACGTGCTGAACGATGTCTTCGAACGTTCCCGGCGTGATCGCGTAGGCCAGGTTGAAGCCGTCCAGGTCGGTCTCCTCCGCCCACTCCTGGAGCAGGTCGGCGACCGTCTCACCGGAGCCGGTGAACACCGGCCCCATGCCGCCGATGCCCGCCCACTTGCCGATGTCGCGGACCGTCCACTCGCGCCCGTCGTCGTCGAATTCCTGGAACGCGGCCACCGCCGACTGGATCGCGTTGCTCTCCACTCGGCCGATCGGGTCGTCGAGGTCGTAGCGGAACAGGTCGATACCCATCCAACCGGACATGAACACCAGGCCGCCCTCGACGCTCGCGTAGGACAGGTACTCCTCGTGCTTGCGCCGCGCGGCCTCGTCGGTCGCGTCGGTGACGATCGTCGCGAGCGCGTAGACGCGGGCGGCGTCACGGGACCTGCCAGCCGCCGCCAGCGCCTCCCTGATCCGGGAGACCGTTTGCGCGAGAACCCGTTTGGACGGACCGGCGATGAAGATGGCCTCGGCGTTCTCGGCCGCGAACCGCACACCGCGCGGTGACGCTCCCGCCTGGTAGATCACCGGCGTGCGTTGCGGCGACGGCTCCGACAGGTGGATGCCGGGCACGGTGTAGTGCGTGCCGCGATGACCGATGTGGTGGACCTTGGCCGGGTCGATGTAGACGCCCGCCGCCGCGTCGCGGACCACCGCGTCGTCCTCCCACGAGCCTTCCCACAGCTTGTACAGCACCTCGAGGTACTCGTCGGCCTGGTTGTAGCGCTCGTCGTGGTCGAGCTGGTCGGCGGCGCCGAAATTGCGCGCCGCCGAGGGCAGGTAGCCGGTTACCACGTTCCAGCCCAGCCTGCCGTTGGTGAGGTGGTCGAGCGTCGACAGCCGCCGCGCGAACGGGTAGGGGTGCTCGAATCCGGTCCCGGTGGTGATGCCGAAACCGAGATGCTCGGTCACCGCGGCCATGGCGGAGACCAGCAGCAGCGGGTTGGCCACCGGGATCTGCGCGCCCTGGCGCAGTGCGGCGATGTCGTTGCCGCCGTAGACGTCATAGGTACCGAGCACGTCGGCGATGAAGATGCCGTCGAAGCGACCGCGTTCCAGCAGCTTCGCCAGTTCGATCCAGTACCCCAGCTCTTTGTATCGGTGCGACTGGTCATCCGGATGCCGCCACAGCCCCGGGGACTGGTGGACGACACAATTCATGTCGAAGGCGTTGAAGCGGATCCGGCGGGTCACCGCGCCGCTCCTGCGGCCGGCGTGCGTTCGCCCGCGCTCCACGCGAAAGGCAGATCGGCGCCGTTGAGCAGGTGGTTGCCGATCGCCCGCGCCTTCTGGATCGCGGGGTTGTGCACCGAGATGGTGCGGGCGTTGCGCCAGTGCCGGTCCAATCGCAGTCGTTCCGATACCACCGAAGCTCCACCCACTTCGAACAGCAGCGACGTGGCGGGCAGCACGAGGTCGATGACCGCGAGCTGGGCGCGCGCCGCGGCGAGTTCGGCCGCCACGAGGGCACTGTCGTCCTTCGCGCCGCCCGCCAGCACGTTGTCGAGCACGTCGGCGACGGCGAGCACACCGGCCTCGGCAGCGAACGCGGCCGCCGACAGACGGCCGATCACCTGCTGCACCAGCGGATCGTGCCGGGGCAGATCGGCTGCGGAGTGGGTGTAGCCGCGAGTGCGCGCCGCGACCCATTCCCGGACGTCGCGCTCGGCGCGCACGGCGATGCCCGCGAGCACGGCGAGCTGCACCAGTTGCAGATAGGAGGTCGCATAGGTCGGGCCGGGCGCACCGTAGCCTGGGCCGAGAATCCGGTCCTCGGTCACCACCACGTCGGTGAATTCCGTGGTTCCGCTGGCCGTCAGCCGCTGCCCGAAGCCGTCCCAGTCGTCGTGCTGGCGCACGCCATCGGCGTTCGCGTCCACCAGCACACCGACACGCTCACCGTCGCGGTCGGCGGCGGCCAGGATGTAGTCCGCGTACAGCGAGCCCGTGCTGTAGTACTTCACCCCGTTGAGCAGCCAGCGTCCGCCGTCCCTGGTCAGCGTGGTGCGGTAGCGGTCGACCGCCCCGACGCCGGGTTCGGTGATCGCGTTGCCGACCAGCGTGCCCTCGGACACCGCGCGCAACCAGCGCTCCCGCTCGGGCCCCCGGTCCGCCAGCAACTGGTCCTCGACGAACGAGAAGTGCACCCGCAGCGCCTGCGGCAGATTCGATTCGGCGGCGGCGAGGTCGATGAGCAGCCGGAACAGCTGCCGGACCGTGACGCCGTATCCGCCGAACTCGACCGGAACGCGCAGCGCGCCGAACTTCGCCGCGCGCAGCAGTCCCACCTCCTCGTAGGGCAGGGTTCGATCATCTCGCGCGCTACGGCTCCCTGGGCGATGCGGTCGAAGATCGGACCGAAGATCGCATCCAATTCGGAGTCGGTGGTGGAGTGGGCCTCGGTGGTCGTCATCAGCCCACGATCGCGCACCGAAGCCGGGTGCTCACGGGTTGCGCGCAGCGCGATCCGAATCGAGTCGCATCCGGGCGGTCGCCGGGTCGGCTGAGCGATAACTGTCGGTCGGCACCGCTACAGTCGCGACGTGGCTGGTTCGCGGTACTCGTTCACGGCGGAAGTGTGGGAACACCAGGGGGATGCCGCCTGGCATTTCGTGTCGCTGCCCGAGGACGTCGCCGATGAGATCGAGGAGCGGTACGCGCATCGTTCGGGTGGGTTCGGAGCGGTGCGGGTGCATGTGGTCGTCGGCGGCAGCCGGTGGTCCACTTCGCTGTTTCCCGACAAGTCACGGGCGACTTACGTGCTGCCGATGAAGAAGGCGGTGCGGGTCGCGGAGGGTCTGGAAGCGGGCTCGACGGCCCGGATCGAGCTCACCGTCGCGCTGTGAAGCAGCTTTGCGCCCCCGCCCGGTACTCCGGTTCAGTACCCGGCCGGACGCCCCGGCGGCGAAACCCCATCCCGCGCCGCGCTTGCTCGCGCTTCGCTTGACCGCCACCACCACGATCACGAGCACACCGAGCACGACGCCACCGAACCCCAGGGCGAGCGCACCGAGCAACGTGCCGACGAACGACGAGCCGAGACCTTGCCCCACGGCGACCGTCACGTCGGAGTTACCCGCCGTGGTCACGCGGTAGGCACCCGGTTCGGCGGCGTCGAACGAGAATCCGGCCCGGCCCTCGTGCCCGCCGGACTCCGCCAGATCCACCACGCCGGAGCCGGGTACCTCGACCCGCTGGAAGTCATCGATCCGGTGCGAAGTCTGGAGGAATCCGAAAGCACGACTACCCGGCCACCACCGCGGCGCCCGCGGATCGCGGGCGAATCAGCGCTGCTGGGACGCCGACATGCACTCCCCGGCGATACGACCGCTGGCGGCACGCGCCTTGTCCGCGTCCTCCTTGCTCATGCCCAGCGTCTCCTGGTTGGGCGCCTTGGTGTCGTATTCGTCGCTGATCATGATCCGCAGTCCGGCCTGCGAAATCCCCTGATCGACGAACACCTTGGCGGCGCAGTCGGCCAGTTGCTTGTTCTTGAGGCCTTTGTCCTGCAACGACTTGGCGAGATCGGCCTGCGTCACCGTGGGCGCCGCCGTGTCCTCGTCGCTGCCGCATGCCGCGAGCACCGGCAGCGCGATCAGCGCCGCGGCGATCATGCAGATCCGCACCTGACTCCTCTTCCTCGACTGACCACTTCGGTGGCGTGGCAACCATAATGCCGTGCGGCGTCGAGCGGTAGTGGTTCCCAAGGACAGGAACGGAATACGTTGCGGCGCAGATGTCCGGCGAAGCGGAGTCAGAGGTCCATCGCCGCGCGCAACGCGGTGTCGAGGCGCTCCAGGGTGTCGGTGTCCACCGCGTCCACTCGCTCGGCGAGCCATCCACGGAAGATGCGCCCGATGTTCCCGGCGTGCACCCAGCCGTAATCCTCCACCGGGACCGCGAGGATGTCCTGCGGATCATCCTCGATGACCTCGGCCGCGATCAGCCAGGGGCGAGGCGATTCGTTGATGCCGTCACTGCTGATGAGCACGACTGTTCGGCGACGCGGCGAACCATGCGGGTTGTAGATCCACAGTTCACCCCGACGCACGCATCGCCTCCTCGGCGGCCGCCAGTTCGGCCGCGTCCGCGGCGGCCTCGGCGGTCACGTCCGAGATCGGACCCACCCCCGTGCGCACGGCCTCCCGTCGCGCGGCCTTGGAGATCCAAGCCGACGGCGACATTCCCGCCCGAGCCGCCGCCTGCTCGGCGTACGACCAGGCGGCTTCATCCAGCGAAAGGGTGACCTTACGCGTTGCCATACCAATCATCGTACCGAGGACGGCCGCGTCGGCGCCAGTCCTCGGCCGCGTGCACGAGGGGCTGCGGCGCGCGGCTCGATCCCAACTGATGGCTGGTGACTGCTGTTAGGGTTGGCCGCATGACGACGTTGCACCATCACCGCGTCGGAGCGGGCGAGCCGCTCGTGCTGGTACACGGGGTCGGAAGCCGGTGGCAGGTGTGGGAGCCGATCATCGACACCCTGGCCGCGTCGTACGAGGTGATCGCGGTGGACCTGCCCGGTTTCGGGGGATCGACGCATCCGCTGGCGCACACCACGGTTCCCAACCTCGCCGAGGCGCTCGCCGAGTTCCTCGCCTCGCAAGGCATCGACCGGCCACACCTCGCGGGCAACTCCATGGGTGGGCTGATCACCCTCGACCTGGCCTCCCGCGGGCTGGCTCGCTCGGTCACCGCCTACTCTCCGATCGGGTTCTGGGACACCGCCGGTCGCGTCTGGTGCCAGCAGTCGCTGGGCAAGTCGCGGGCGCTCGGGCGCTGGCTGCGCCCGGCCCTCCCCGCCGTCCTCGGCACCGCCGCTGGACGGACCGTCTTTCTTTCGTTGATCTTCGGCAAGCCTTGGGCAGTGGAGGCGAAGGTGGCGCTGGACACCGCCGTCGGCGCGGTGGAGGCGGCCGGATTCGAGGAGGCGCTGGCCTCCTTCACCGACGTCCGGCTGCCCGAAACCGGCGCGCTGGCCGACATTCCGGTGACGATCGCGTGGGGCAGCCGCAACATCCTGCTCACTTATGCGACGCAGAGCCGCAAGGCGCGCAGCGTGCTGCCGCACGCCGAGCACGTCACCCTGCGCGGCAGCGGGCACACGCCGTTCTTCGACGATCCGGCCGGCTGCGCCCAGGTCCTGCTCGAGACGGTCACCCGCGCGCGGTAGCGTCAGCGCGCGGGCGGGCCGAGCAACGTGTCCGCCGCCGCTGTGCCGAGCAGGATCCGCACCGCGTTCCCCCACCGGTGCCGAAGGACACGGTTGCGGGACATATCACCGGTGAGCAGCACGCGCAGCGCAAGGCCGGTCATGATCTCGATGGTGAACTCGGTGATCGTGGGCACCCGCGGGTCGTCCGGGAATTCGCGCCGGAAGCTGTCGCGAATGCTGGTGTGCATCAGCTCGAACAGGCGGACTTCCAGTGGGAGGAAGGCCGCGCGGAGCTCGGGGTCGGTCCGCGCGCCGACCCACATCTCGAGCGCCGCCCAGAACGACGGCCCGCTGAGCATCCGCATGGTCAGCTCGACGGCCGTCTCCAACCGGTCCGCCTCGTCGGGAATCGCCTCGAATTCGCTGGTCAGCTGGTTGAATCGGCGTTGGGCCACGTGCTCGACGGCGCCGGCGAGCAGGTCGGCCCTGGTCGGGAAGTAGTGCTGCAACGTCCCGCGCGGCACACCCGCGCGTTTCTGCACCTCAAGGGTGGTCGTGCCCGCGTAGCCGACCTCGACCAGGCTTTCCACCGCCGCGTCCAGCAGCCGCGTCCGCATACGCTCCCTGCGCTGCGCCTGCGGCTGCCGGACGTGTCCCGGCCCGCCGTTCAGCGTCCCTGCCACTGGGGCTCGCGCTTCTGCGCGAAGGCCAGCGCGCCTTCGGCGGCGTCCTTGGAGATCAGCGCGGGCAGAGCGATCTCGCCCTGTTTCGCGAACGCCTCCGCCACCGGCCAATCCGGCGACTGGTCGATGATGCGCTTGCTCGCGGCCACCGCGAGCGGGGCGGCGGCGGCGATCTCGGCCGCGAGTTCGAGCGCGACCGACAGGGCCGCGCCGGGATCGGTGACCCGGTTGACCAGGCCGAGCTGGTAGAGACGCTCCGCGCCGACCCGCCCTCCGGTCAGCGCGAGTTCGGCCGCCATGCTGCGCGGCAACCGCTGGGTCAGCCGCAGCACACCACCGCCCGCCGCCACCAGTCCGCGCTTGACCTCGGGAATGCCGAATTGCGCGTCGCGCGCGGCGACGATGAGGTCACCAGCCAGCGCCAGCTCGAAACCACCGGCCAGCGCGAAACCCTCCACCGCCGAGATCATCGGCTTCACCGGCGGCTTCGCCGTGATGCCCAGCGGCCCACGATGTTGCGTCATCGGCATCTCGCCCTTCGAGGCGGCCACGAGATCCATCCCGGCGCTGAAGGTTCCGCCCGCACCGGTCAGCACGAGCACGCGCGCGGTGTCGTCGGCTTCGAACTCGTCGACCGCGGCCTCGATGGCCCGCGCCGTCGCCAGGTCGATCGCGTTGCGCGCCCGGGGACGGTCGACCGTCAGTACGGTGATCGCGTCGCGCCGCTCGACCAGGACCGAGTCGGGCCCACCCGCCTCACTCATGTGGCGCTCCTCTCGCTGAGCAGGGTGAACGTGTTCGCGGCGACCTCGGCGTCCGCGCCGAGCGGATCGCCCGCGGTGAACGCCGCGAGGGTGTCGGCATCCGACGCCCGCACCAGTATGCGGGTCCCCGCCGGTGTCAGTGCGCTCACCACAACGGCTTCCGGCTCGTCGGCACGATCCGGCGCCGGGCCCTTGCGGTAGGCGACGGTGTAGGCCTCGACCGTGACGCGGCCGGTGTATCCGGGCGCCGGTTCGCGCCGTGCCGTGGGCACCTGCGCCTCGATCGCGCGGAACAGCCGCGCGGGTGGCCGGGCCGAGTAGACGCCGACGCCGTGCTTGGTGCTGTACCAACCGAGCGCCGTGGCCAGGCCGTAAGCGCCCGGGTCGGCGCGGAGGATGCCGTAGAGCGCCGCGATGGAATGCGTCGTGTAGTTGTTGCCCGGCCCGCCCGCGAAGGTGAGACCGCCGGTGACCGATAGTGGCCGCGCCGGATCGTCGATGGGCAGACCGAGTTCATCGGCCGCGATCTGCACCGCGACCGGGAAGCAGGAGTAGAGGTCGATGTGCGCGACGTCGTCTATCGCGATACCCGCCGCGTCCAGTGCCGACTTCCCCGCCGCGGCGATGGCCGGCGAGCGGGACATGTCCGCGCGCTCGGAGACGAACCACTCGTCGGTCGCGGTGGCGCCCGCGTGCGGGAACACCCACCGGTCCCGGGGCACACCGGCGGCGTCGGCGGCCGCCGCGCTGCACAGGATCAGCCCGGCGCCCAGGTCGACGGTCAGGTTCGCGACCATCAGCTTCGGGTACGGCGTCGACACCATCCGGTTCGCGGGCGCGGGGGTCACGAGGTCGGCGGCGCTGTGCGCGACGGGCTGCCACGCATACGGATTGCGCGCCGCGATCTCCGACAGCCGCGACCACAGTTCGCCGATCCGCTGCCGGTGCGCGGCTTCACTCGACCCGAGCCGGTGGCGCAGCGCCGTCTCCATGAGCGCGTAGAAGTACACCGGACCCCACAGGCCCGCGGCGGTTTCCATGTCCGAGTTCGGCCCGCGATCGGAGCCGATGACCTCGTCGGCGACCACGTCCTCCGGCTGCTGCGGCCAGTCCACCGCGACGCCGTTGCGGCCGGCCGCGTTCCACGAGGACACCGCTTCGGCCCCGGTGAGCAGCGCGACGTCCGAGCGGCCGTCGGCGATGGCCTGCGCCACCGTGTTGAGCAGCCGCTGCGGCGCGTCCCCGCCGAAACGCACCGACTGCACGGTCCGCTTCGGGGTGATGCCCAGATCGGCGGCTACGAGCGCACCCAGGTCACCGTAGGGGCGGCTGACCGGAGCGACGGCGGCGATCAAGTCGGCCGACCGCAGCAAACGGTCGCCGGCGCCGCTGTCGGCACTCGCGCGGCGCAGGGATTCGGCGGCGAGTTCGACGGGGCCGGGCAAACCCGGTTCACCCGGTCGGTGTACGACCTGCCCGGCGCCGACGAGCACCGGCGTTCTCGGGTCCATTCCGGCTGGCAGCATGCATCCTCCGCTCTATAACCGTCAACATTGACGGTATCTCGGGTCCGATTAGAGCAGAGCCGAAGCCCACGAGCAACAGGTCGAGTGACCCCGCACGCACCGAGCGACTGATAGATAGCTACAAATTTGCCAGTTTTCGGCGGAAGCCACATTTCCGCTGTTAGCATTTGCACGCTTCGCCAGCCAGTCGACTAGTGGTGCACGGCACACTGCGAAGGGTCTGTGTATCGCGGGACGTCCGTATTTCGCACCGCTCTCGGGAAGAAACCGGAGGGCTCACAGACAGTGATCAGGACCGCAACTTTCCTGCTCTCGGCACTGGTGGGTGTCGCTGCCCTGCTGTGCACGGCGACCACCCCCGTCCGCGCCAATCCGAACGCCATCAATCCGATTCCGGTGCTCAACGGCACGACCGGATTGCCGAACCTGCTCGGCCGCACCAAAGCGGTTTTCCAGGTGACCGGCATGGCCAGCCCGAACAACACCCAGACCTACAACGTCCTCGGCACCGATCTCGGCATCATGTGGGACAACGGGCACGGCGAAATGCTCACCGCGTTCGGCGATACCGCGGGATTCGGCTTCCCGAATCTGCTCGCGGGCAGCATGTGGTCCTGGCGCAGCAATATCCTGCTCCGCAGCCACACCAAGGATCCCGCCGAGGGCATTTTCTTCGACAGCGTGGTGCGCGACGTGTTCGGCCAGGCGCGCGACCTGATTCCAAGTCCGAAGATCCCCTTCCTGGAGATCAGCCGGATTCCCACCGCGGGCATCTCGGTCGACGGCGTGCAGTACATGAGCCTGATGTCGGTGAAGACCTGGGACGACGTGGGCCAGTGGAGCACCAATTTCTCCGGTCTCGCCGTCTCCGGAGACAACGGCGAGACCTGGGCCGAACTGCCGGAAACGCGGCGGACGAACGAAGGCGGAAACGCCAACTTCCAGATGAACGCTTTCCTCGCCGACGGCGGGTACATCTACGAATACGGCACGCGGTCCGGACGCGACCACACCGCCCATGTAGCCCGCGTGCGCGCACGCGATATCGCGAATCTCGCCGAATACGAATACTGGGACGGCCGCGCCTGGCGAAAGAACGACGTGAATGCCGCCGCGCCGATCATGTGGGGCGTCGGCGAATTGTCGGTGATGTACAACGCCTACCTCGGCCAGTACATCTCACTCACCACCGACCGGTTCAATTCCGTGGTCATGCGGCGCGCGTCTTCGCCGGTCGGCCCGTGGAGCGAGCCCGAAGTGCTGATCGATACCAGGGAGTTGCCCACCGCCTACGCGCCCTCGATCTTCCCGTACCAGACCGGACGCGATCTGTACTTCCTCACGACGGTGCACAGTCAATACAACGTCCTGCTCATGCGCACGACGCTGTAGCGCGCTGCCTCCCGGGCGAACTCGCCGCTTGACCTCAACAAAGGTTCATGTATGAGGCTGGCCGCGTTGGCTCGTTCACCTAACCGGGAGGCATCATGCTCAGCACCACTGTCGACGTCCGCGCGTGGCTGCGCGATAACGCCGTCGCGATCGACAGCTCCGATCCGGCCTCCTCCGGCCCGGATCTCGACGACTTGATCGCGCGCCTCGGCACCGCCACGGTGGTCGGGCTCGGCGAGTCGACACGGTTCTCCCGGCAGACGTTCGGCATCCGCGAGCGGATATTCCGCGGGTTGGTCGAACGACACGGGTTCCGCGCACTGGCGATTCAGGACAGCGCGCGATCGGGTGACCGCTGGGACCGGTTCGTCACGGCGGGGGAAAGCGACCCGGAAACGGTGCTCGCCGGCGCGTGGCGCCCGTGGCGCACCGAGGAATCGGTGGCCACCCTGCGCTGGATTCGCGCGTTCAACCTGGCGCACCCGGAGGATCCCGTGCGCGTCCTCGGCGTCGAACCGCCCCATGCCGAGCCGAGCGACTACGACGCGGTGCTCGACTACGTGCGCCAGGCGGCGCCCGACCGGGTCGCCGTGATCGAGGCGCACCTCGCGCCGATCCGCACCGCCCACCACATCGACGAGCACGTCCAGCGCCACCAAGGCATCCATCCCGGCCGCCCGTTCGCGGAGCACGCCGAGGACGCCGTCGGGCTGCTGACGGAGCTGCCGGATACGAAGGAGCGCGCCACGGCGCTCGACCACGCCCGACTGATCCTCGATTTCCACCGCAACAGCGTCGCGAGCCAGGGATTCGCCCGGGACGAGAAGTCGTCCGCCGAGAGGGTGTTGCGTCGTTCGACCGCCGCCAAGACTGTCTATTGGGACGGGATCGCGCACACCACCGGCCTTCCGACCGCCTACGGCGACGCCGAATTCCGCAGCGTGGGAAGCTATTTGCGCGACCGCCTCGCCGCGCAGTACGTGTCCGTCGGCATCGGCTTCCACCACGGCGACCTCGGTACGGCGGTGGCGCCCGACCCGCGACCCGAGCTGGTCGATGCCGTATTGGGCGAGGTCGACCTGCCCGCCTATTACGTCGACCTGCATGCCGCGGCTCCGGAACCGGTGCGCCGCTGGCTCACCAGCCCGGCGAGACTGCGCACCATCAGCGGCGTCTACGACCCGGCCGAGGACGCCACGGCGAATATCCGGCTCTCCTCGCTCGCCGACGCGTTCGACGTGCTGATCCACGTGCGGGAGACCACCCCGGTGCGCTGGCTCTCGCAGGTATCGGACTGACTCGGGCAACCCCTGGGGTCGCGGGCCGCGCGATCAATAGACTCGAGACATGGATGCGGCCGACTGGGACGAGCGCTACGCGCAAACGGAATTGGTCTGGGGCGCACCGCCGAACAACACCGTGGTGGAGCATGTCTACGGGTTGGAACGCCGTGCGCCGCTCACCGCCGCCGCCCCCGAGGGCGAAGCGCCGGAGTTTCCCCGCGCCCTCGATCTGGCGTGCGGCGAGGGTCGCAACGCGCTCTGGCTCGCCACCCACGGCTGGCAGGTGCACGCCGTCGACTACTCCCAGGTGGGTATCGACAAGGGCCGCACCGTCGCCTCGCGCCTGTCCCGCTCGGTCCGCAACCGCATCACCTGGCAGTGCGCCGACGTCACCGAGCTGGACGATGCGGGAATCACCGGACCGTTCGAGCTGGTCCTGATGGTCTTCCTGCACCTGCCCGCCGAACAGCGCCGCACGCTGGTCCGCAAGGCGGCGGGCCTGCTGGCTCCGGAGGGCACCCTGCTCGTGCTCGGTCACGACACCACCAACATCACCGACGGCTGCGGCGGACCGCAGGACCCGGCCATCCTCTTCACCCCCGACGACATCGTCGCCGACCTCGGCCCCCTGGCGGCCGCGAGCCAGGTGCGCGTCCGCCTCGCCGACCGCGTCTACCGGCCCACCGAGACGGGGGACGCCATCGACGCCTTGGTCATCGCCACCCGCCCGACCGACTGAGCAGCCCGCGTCGGCTCACGACCAGCGCCGCAGCCACGGCGTCACGGTCTCGGCGATCAGGTCGAAGCCGGCGCGGAAGGCATGCGGCTGCCCCGGGATGACGCGCACCTCGGCGGCGTCGGCCGGATCGGGAACGCCGAACGGGTCGTTGGCCCCGTTGACCACCACCACGTCGATGTCCCCGGGGGCGAGCAGTTCGTCCCGGCGGGATTTCTCCGGCTTGCCCGGCGGATGCAGCGGAAACGACAGCGCGAGGACACCCCGGGCCCGCGCCGCCACCGCGGTGCGGCAGGCGACCCGCGCCCCGTTGCTGCGGCCGCCCTGGATCAGCGGAACGCGCTTGCGGCCGCGCAGTTGCGCGACGACCTCCAACCAGGCCTTGTCCTGCTCGACCGCCGAACCCGGCGCGCGCCGCCCGGCGACCCGATACGGCTGCACCACCCGTGCGACCGCGCCGCCCAGGAGCAGCGCCGCGTCACGCACCGCGAGCAGGTCCCCGGCGTCCACTCCACCGCCCGCGCCATGCGTGAGCAGCAACAGGAACGCGGGCCTGCGCGGCTGTTCGAGCTCCACCTCCGCCGGTCCGGCACTCGTCTCGATCCGCACCGTGTTGATTTTCCAGCATGCTCGGTCTCGCTTCGCTCCAGACCGGTCAGCGACACGTCACCTGGGGGTTCCTTGCCGTCGCGGCCGGTGCTGCGGCGACTGCACGGGGCCGTACGACTCCGTGTGCCGGATGAGCGCGAGTCCGGGGCGTCGGCGCAGCGGGCGGTCGCCGGTCGGACACTGTAAAACTCGTCACATTGCCTGCTCAGCTCTTTGCCACCTCATTACTGACCGGTAATATGTCAAATAAGTTACCCGCGAGTAGCATGCGGAAAACCGGCACGACTACCCGGTGGAGCGAACACGGGCGGGAACGGCAACCAACCGACCGCACCAACTCAACGGAGAGTGAGTACTGACAATGGGTCACTACAAGAGCAATGTCCGCGACCTGGAGTTCAACCTCTTCGAGGTCCTGGGCCTGGGGTCCATCCTGGACAGCGGCGCTTACGGCGATCTCGACGCGGACACCGTCAAGGAGATGCTCAACGAGGTGCGTCGCCTGGCCGAAGGACCGCTGGGCGAGTCGTTCGCCGACGCCGACCGCAACCCGCCGGTCTTCGATCCCGCGACCCACACGGTGACGCTGCCCGAATCCTTCAAGAAGAGCTACCGCACCCTGCAGGACGGCGGCTGGGACAAGCTGGGCATCGCCGAGGAGCTCGGCGGCCTGCCGATTCCGCGCGCCGCCTACTGGGCCATCGCCGAGCTGATCCTGGGCGCGCAGCCCGCCGCCTTCATGTACGCCGCCGGCCCCGGCTTCGCGAACATCTTCTACAACAACGCCACCGACGAGCAGAAGAAGTGGGCGCAGATCGCCGCCGAGCAGGGCTGGGGCGCCACCATGGTGCTGACCGAGCCCGACGCGGGCTCCGACGTGGGCGCCGGCCGCACCAAGGCGATCAAGCAGGAAGACGGCTCCTGGCACATCGAGGGCGTCAAGCGGTTCATCACCTCCGCCGACTCCGACGACCTGTTCCCGAACATCATGCACCTGGTGCTGGCCCGCCCCGAGGGCGCCGGACCGGGCACCAAGGGCCTGTCGCTGTTCTTCGTGCCGAAGTTCCACTTCGACCACGAGACCGGTGAGCTGGGCGAGCGCAACGGCGTCTTCGTCACCAACGTCGAGCACAAGATGGGCCTGAAGGTATCGGCCACCTGTGAGGTCACCTTCGGCGGCCACGGCATCCCCGCTAAGGGCTGGCTGGTCGGTGAGGTGCACAACGGCATCGCGCAGATGTTCGAGGTCATCGAGCACGCCCGGATGATGGTAGGCACCAAGGCCATCGCGACCCTGTCCACCGGTTACCTGAACGCCCGCGACTACGCCAAGGAGCGGGTCCAGGGCGCGGACCTCACCAAGATGACCGACAAGGCCGCGCCGCGCGTGACCATCACCCACCACCCGGACGTGCGTCGTTCGCTGGCCACCCAGAAGGCCTACGCCGAGGGCCTGCGCGCGGTGTACCTGTACACCGCCGCCCACCAGAACGCCGATGTGGCCGAGCTGGTTTCCGGCGCGGACGCCGACCTGGCGGCGCGGGTGAACGACCTGCTGCTGCCGATCGTCAAGGGCGTCGGTTCGGAGCGGGCCTACCAGTACCTCACCGAATCGCTGCAAACCCTGGGCGGCTCCGGCTTCCTGCAGGACTACCCGATCGAGCAGTACATCCGCGACGCGAAGATCGACTCGCTCTACGAGGGCACCACCGCCATCCAGGCGCAGGACTTCTTCTTCCGCAAGATCGCCCGTGACCGCGGCGTCGCGCTGGCCCACGTGGCCGGTCAGGTGCAGAAGTTCATCGACGCCGAGGCGGGCAACGGCCGCCTGAAGGGCGAGCGCAAGCTGCTGGCGACCGCGCTGGAGGACGTGCAGGCCATGGCCGCCACGCTCACCGGCCACCTGATGGGCGCCCAGGAGCAGCCGAGCGAGCTGTACAAGGTCGGCCTCGGTTCGGTGCGCTTCCTGCTCTCGGTCGGTGATCTGCTGATCGGCTGGCAGCTGCTGCGTCAGGCCGAGGTCGCGATCGCGGCGCTGGACAACGGCGCCACCGGCGCCGACGAGGCGTTCTACCAGGGCAAGATCGCGGTCGCGCAGTTCTTCGCGCGCAACATCCTGCCTGAGCTGACCGCCACCCGCGCCGTGCTGTCCAACCTGGACAACGACATCATGGAGCTGGACGAAGCCGCGTTCTGACGCGCGCCCCGCGTGAACGCCACAACGGCCCGGAGATCGCCTCCGGGCCGTTGTCGTCTACATTTGTCGATTCGTGACGTTCGATCACCGCTCGACGCCGATCCTCTCCGGTAGATTGCGTGCTCCCGGGAGGCCACAGGAACCTCCCTCTTCACACAGTTCGACACGAGAATTGTCGACAGGGGTGCCCGAGGTGACGCGCAACGCAACCGGCATCGGCGCTTATCTGCGCGAACGACGCCTCGCCGCGGGATTGACGCCCGCCCACCTCGCCCGGCGCGGCAACCTCACCGAAGCGGTGCTCGACCAGGTCGAATCCGGTGCGGTAGTGCCGGATCACGGCTTGTTGCAGCAGTTGTTCGACGCGCTCGAGGTGCCGATCTGGTACCGCAAGCACATCGTCGTGCTGACCCTGCCGAGCTTCTTCACAGCCGCCTACGGCCCCGGCCCCGACATGCCGACGCCGGAGGACCGGGCCGATCTGCACAGCCTCCCCGACCCGTCCTGCTACCAGCGCATGCCGACACAGGACCTGGTGGAAGCGAATTCCGCCTACGAGCGCGCCTTTCCGGGAGCGGTCGCCCGAGCGAACGTGCTGGAGTGGATGTTCCTCGACGCGGCGGCCCGGCGAGTGATGGTGGACTGGGCCGTGGAGGCGCACCTGCTCGTCGACGCCTTCCGCATCCTGTCCCCGCTGGCCCCCCGCGAGCGCGTCGAGGAGATCGCCGAGCGCTGCCGCCGCTCCCCCGATTGGGACCGCATGTGGACCACCGAGGTGCGCGCCGCCGACATTCCGCGCCGCGCCTTGCGGGTACGCGATCCGGCCACGGGCCGGATCCGCTCGATGAGCATGCGGGTCTACAGCCCCGAGCTCCCTGAGCGCCCGTGGTGGCTCTATCGGCTGGTGCCGATCGGCCGAACGCGCTGAGTTCCGATGTAGGCGACATCGCGGCGGCGAGCAGGCAGAATTACCCAGCAGACTGCGTCCCACGAGAAGGGAATTGCCGGATGACTCGATCGCTGCCCGCACTCGCCGGAGCCGGTGCGCTCGCCGTGGTCCTCGCGCTGGCCGCCGCCGCGCCGTCGGGAGCCGACCCGAACAACGTCATACCGATCCCGGCGCTCAACGGCATTCACGGCCTGCCCGAACTGCCCGGTCCGACCAAAGCGGTGTTCCAGGTGACCGGCATGGACAGCCCGAATCGCACCCAGGCCGTGAACGTGCTCGGCACCGACCTCGGCATCATGTGGGACGACGGCAACGGCCGGATGATCACCGCCTTCGGCGACAGCGCGGGCATCGGCGTACCCAACCTTCTCGCGGGCAGCATCTGGGCCTGGACCAGCAATGTGCTGTTCCGCAGTTCCTCACACGACCCGGCCGACGGCATCATCTTCGACGACGTGGTGCCGAACCCGCTGCCGAGTCCGAAGATCCCCGGTATCGAGATCAGCCTGATCCCCACGGCGGGCATCTCGGTGGGCGGCGTGCAATACATGAGCTTGATGTCGGTCCGGGAGTGGGGCGACCACGGCAAGTGGCACACGAACTTCTCCACCCTGGCCGCCTCCCATGACGGCGGCACCACTTGGTCCCAACTCACCCACACCCGCCGCGCCAACGTCGACGGCCACGAGAACTTCCAGCAGAACGCGTTCTTGAAGGCAGGCGGCTACATCTACCGCTACGGCACACCCGCGGGACGGAACAACCCCGGTTTCGTCTCCCGCGCGAAAGAAGCCGAGATCGCGAACATCGACGCTTACGAATACTGGGACGGCAAGGCGTGGAAGCCCAGCGACGCCAAGACCGCGGCCCCGATCGCCGGCGGCGTCGCCGAGCTCTCGGTCATGTGGAACGAACACCTCGGCCAGTACGTCATGCTGACCACCGACCCGGCCAACAATGTCGTCCTGCGCACCGCGGCCGTTCCGGAAGGACCGTGGAGCGAACCTCGTGTTCTCATCGAAGCGCGGTCCCTCCCCACGGCGTACGCGCCGATGATCTACCCGTACCAGACCGGCCGGGATCTCTATTTCCTGGTCACGCAGCACACCCAGTACAACGTGCTGCTGATGAAGACACCGCTGTGAGGCCGATCAGTTGGTGCGTCTATTCCCTCACTCGCACTTCACGACCGGGATCGGGTCGTACTTCACCGTGCGGGTTGTGCGGGAGATTTCGCGGCCGGTCTTGCGGTCGGTGATGACGCGCGTGTCGGAGATGGTGAAGCCGGGGGCGCCTTCGGAGGCGATGCAGTCCTTGCCCTTGGGCAGCGTGATGGTGTTGGGTTCGGTCGGTTTGGTCTTCTCGCCGGTGATGGATTCGACATCGACCGTCTTGGTGCCCCACAGGCGGACGGTGATCTCGGAGGCGGTCGCGAACGTCTCGATGTAGATGCCGGTTCGGCTGTTGTTGCGGAATCTGAGGTCGATCGCGCCATCGAAGACGGTGGCTTCCCTGGCGGCCGGGTAGCGGGAGATGTAATAGCTGTGCTCGGTGTGGCCCGCGTCCTCGAGGCCGGCGAAATACGCCGCGTTGTACAGGGTGGTGGCGAACTGGCTGATACCGCCGCCGACGGCGGTACTGGGACGGCCGTGGTCGATGATGCCGGACTCGACATACCCTTCGGCGGTGCCGCGCGGACCGGTGAACTCGTTGAGCGAGAACGTTTCCCCCGGCTTCACGATCGCGCCGTTGACCTTCTTGGCCACCGTGCGGATATTGACGCCGGAAGGGCCGCTGAAACCGCTGGTGGTGAACGACCCGACGGGCTCGATCACGCCGAGACCCTGCGCGGCCTCGGTGGTCAATCTCGGCTCGATGCGCTCGTAGACCGCCGGTGCGGTCCGCTCGCCCGCAGCGACCAGCAACGCGGTGAACTGTTCCAGCGTCTTCGGCCAGTTGATCTTGTCGCCGACCACGGCGGGAACCACCGACGCGCTGCCACCCGAGACCGCGAACGTCGCGTCCTTCGGCTCGACCTCCGTAGTGGCGAGTTGCGGCGCGAGCAGGCCGATCGCGGCGTCCTGACGCACCGACACGGCGAGACCACCCTGACCGTCCGGCGCGAAGGCGAGCACGGAGGCGATCTGTTCGGGATCGAGCCGGGCCTGCGCGCCCTTGCCCGCGAACGAGATCGGCGCCCGCACGGCGGGCTGGGCGATCTCGCGCAGCGCCTTGTCGACGGCTTCCGGACGCACGCCCAACGGCGCGGGGACCACCGGCAGATCCAGGGTGGCGCCGGTGATCCAGCGTTCGGCCAATGCCGTGCGAGCGGCGGCTGTGTCGAGCACCCGTCCAGGAACCGGCGGCACCGCGACGGGTGTGGCCTTGTCGAAGATGATGGTGCCCTCGACCGAGGGGCGGTCGTGCACCCGTAGCTCGGACAGCTGGCGGTCCATGGCCTGCTCGTCGATCGAGCTGACGATCGCCACGTCGCGTGTGGTGAAGAAGGACGCGAGCCGGGTGAACGGAGACAACGGCTGGGAACCGATCCGCGACCAGGTGGCGTCCCAGTCCACGGCCAGTCCCGCGGCGCTCGGCACGATGCTGGTCTGCACGTCGCCGATGCGCAGCGGCAGCTCCCGGCCCGCTCTCGGATCGAGCTGGGCGCGCAGCGCGGCATCGGCGGCGGACCTGTCCATGCCGCCCACCTCGACACCGGCGACGACGGTGCCGCGCGGCACTTCACCGGAGGAGAGCGCCCAGTCCACCGCGTAGCCGAGACCCGCGACGGCCAGGACAGCCCCGACCGCGATGCCCACCCGCCGCACGAGCGCGCTGTCCAGGCGCTTCGAAGGCGGAGTCGAGATCGGGCGACGCGCGGTCGTACGGCGAGGTGCGGGAGGCACGGGCCGCCGCCGGGTAGTGTGCAGAGGCTGAGTCGGCTGCGCGTCGCCGCTCCATGCGACCGACCGGTCCGATCCCTGGGGTCGTTCCGCCCCGAGGAGCTGGCGCCGTCCGACTTCGCCACCAGACTGTGGGCCGCGTCCTCCGGTGCTCGGCTGGCTCGTCACGAACCGTCCTCCCCGTTCCATGGAATTGTGGAACCCGCACGATGCGAGTCCCCGCCAACGATAGTGGTCCCCACCGACAGCGGTCGGCGCAGCTCGGGCGTAGAGCAAATCCCGCGCAAAGAACCGGGTACACCACACAAAGAGGCCCGCGCAGTTGCCGGGTCGGGGGTCTGGCAACTGCGCGGAGCCGACCTGTTTATCGGTGTGCCACCGAGGGCGTTACACCAGCGGGACCAACCGTGACCGATCCCACGCGGGGAGAATCGAGGGACGACCCCGCCGCAAGACTTCGCGTACACGAGGAGATGGATGGCATGCAGCTGGGAATGATCGGCCTCGGCAGGATGGGCGCCAACATCGTGCGCCGCATCGTCAGGGACGGACACACCGCCGTCGGATACGAACGTCGCTCCGCTCACATCGACGAACTGCGCGCGGAACTCGGGGACAGCTTCCGCGGCACCACCGACCTCGCCGAATTCGTCGGCATGCTCGAGACGCCGCGCGTGGTGTGGGTGATGATCCCCGCCGGCGCGACCGGGGCGGTGATCGACCAGGTAGCCGAACTGCTGGAGCCGGACGACATCGTCATCGACGGCGGCAACAGCCGCTACCACGAGGACATCCGACGTGCCGAGCAGCTGAAACCCAAGGGCATTCACTATGTGGACATCGGCACTTCGGGCGGGGTGTTCGGGCTGACCCGAGGCTTCTGCCTGATGATCGGCGGGGAGGCCGAGCCGGTGAAGTATCTGGACCCGCTGCTGCGATCCATCGCGCCGGGCGTCGAGGCGGCCGAGCGGACCCCGGGGCGCACCGGCGAACCGTCCACCGCCGAACTCGGCTACCTGCACTGCGGGCCCGCGGGCGCGGGCCACTTCGTGAAAATGGTGCACAACGGCATCGAGTACGGGGCGATGGCGGCCTACGCGGAAGGGTTGAACATTCTCCAGCGGGCCAATTACGGAGCCGAGCATTCCGGCGAGTTCTCCGCGGAGGAGACGCCGCTGGAGCATCCCGAGTACTACCGGTACGACCTCGACGTGCCCGAGATCACCGAGGTGTGGCGCCGAGGGTCGGTGGTGGCGTCCTGGTTGCTCGACCTCACCGCGGCAGCCATGCACGCGGACCCGAACCTGGATTCCTACAGCGGCCGGGTGTCCGACTCCGGCGAGGGCCGGTGGACGATTGATGCCGCCATCATACCGGCGTACCGGTGCCCGTCCTGGCGTCGGCACTGTTCGCCCGCTTCTCCTCCCGAGGCGAAGCCGTGTACGCGGACAAAGTGCTCTCGGCGATGCGCAAAGCTTTCGGCGGGCACATCGAACTACCGGAGAAGTAGCGGACACACCGAAGGCGGTATGGTCCGCTTCGCCGGACCCATACCGCCTTCGATAGGCCTACCCGCGAGGGCTCTAGCGCTCGAGGATGGCGACAACGCCCTGTCCGCCCGCGGCGCAGATGGAGATCAGGGCCCGGCCGGAGCCCTTCTCGGCCAGCATCTTCGCCGTGGACGCGACGATGCGGCCGCCGGTGGCGGCGAAGGGGTGGCCAGCGGCCAGCGACGAACCGTTGACGTTGAGCTTGCTTCGATGATCGAGCCGAGCGCGCCGTCGAGGCCGAGGCGCTCCTTGCAGTACGCGTCGGACTCCCACGCGGCCAGGGTGGCCAGCACCACCGAGGCGAAGGCCTCGTGGATCTCGTAGTAGTCGAAGTCTTGCAGGGTGAGGCCGTTGCGGGCGAGCAGGCGCGGCACCGCGTAGGTCGGCGCCATCAGCAGGCCGTCGGGGCCGTGGATGTAGTCGACCGCGGCCACCTCGCTGTCGACCAGGTTCGCCAGCACCGGCAGTTTGCGCTCGGCGGCCCATTCCTCGCTGGACAGCAGCACCGCGGAGGCGCCGTCGGTCAGCGGGGTGGAGTTGCCCGCGGTCATGGTCGCGTCGCCCGCCTTGACCCCGAACACCGGCTTCAGGGTGGCCAGCTTCTCGATCGAGGAGTTCGGCCGCAGGTTGTCGTCGCGGGTGAGGCCGAGGAACGGGGTGATCAGATCATCGAAGAACCCGCGATCGTAGGCGGCCGCCATGTTCTTGTGCGACAGATAGGCCAGTTCGTCCTGCGCCTCGCGCGGGATGCCGAATTCCTTGGCGGTGATGGCGGCGTGCTCACCCATGGACAACCCGGTGCGGGGCTCGGCGTTGCGCGGTATCTCGATGCCGAGCATGCTCGGGCGCAACTGGCCGACCAGCTTGAGGCGGTCCTTGTTGGTCTTCGCGCGGTTGGCGTCGAGCATCCACTCCCGCATGCCCTCGCTCACGCCGATCGGCGCGTCCGAGGTGGTGTCGGTACCGCCGCCGACGCCGGCTTCGATGCGCCCCGCAGCGATCGCGTCACCGACGGTGACGATCGCCTGGAGGCCCGTGCCGCAGGCCAGCTGCAGGTCGTGCGCCGGGGTGTAGGGACTCAGCTTGCTGCCGAGCACGCTCTCCCGGATCAGCCCGTGCTCGCCGACCCGCTTTAGCACGGCGCCGCCGACGACCATGCCGAGCCGCTCGCCCTGCAAACCGAAGCGGCTGACCAGCCCGTCCAGCGCGGCGGTGAACATGTCCTGGTTGGAGGCGTGCGCGTACGCCTTGTCGGAGCGAGCGAACGGAATCCGGTTACCGCCGACGATCGCGACCGGGCGGGTGGTCTTACCGGGCTTGGCGGCGCTCTTGGCCGAACGGGCTTTGCTGGTCACTCGAGTCTCCAAGGTCTCGTGGGCGGATGTCCCGGCGGCCCGGTCCGGCGCGGACATTCCACGCTGATCGGCGCCGCGTCGCGGTTGTTTACAACAAACTTACTCTGGAGTAAGTTTAATGTCGATACGTACCCCGCAAAAGTGCGCCAGCAAACCACGCCGGGGCGACCGTTACCCGAGACCATGACCCGAGAGACCATGACCCGAGAGACAGAACTCAGAAAAGGTAGGAATAGTGGCAGCCAGCAAGAGTAAGGGTGCTCCCAACCTCTACGGATCGTTCGTACACTCCGCACCTGGCGCGTTCCTGGCCAGCAAGCTCGGCCTTCCCAAGCCGGAGACGCTGCGCCGCTACGTCAAGGGCGAGCCGGCGCTGCCGGGCCCGGTACTGCTCGGCGGCAAGGGCCGGGTCGCCGAGCCGGTGCGCGCCCTGCTGTCGGACTACACCTTCGCCGACGCGCTCACGCCAGAAACCAAATACGGCGCTCTGGTGTTCGACGCCACCGGCATCGGCACCATCGAGGATCTCTCGCAGCTGTTCGAGTTCTTCCAGCCCGCCCTGCGCAGCCTCACCCCGTCCGGCCGCATCGTGGTGATCGGCACCACGCCCGAACTGGCGGGCGGCGTGGACGAGCAGATCGCGCAACGCGCGCTGGAGGGCTTCACCCGCTCGGTGGCCAAGGAGCTGCTGCGCGGCTCGACCGCTCAGCTGGTCTACCTGCACCCGGAGGCGCCCGCCGCGGCGACCGGCTTGGAGTCGACCCTGCGCTTCCTGCTCTCGGCCAAGTCGGCGTTCGTCGACGGTCAGGTGATCCGGGTCGGCAAGCAGGACGCGAGCGCGCCCGCCGACTGGGACCGTCCGCTGGACGGCAAGGTCGCGGTGGTCACCGGCGCGGCGCGCGGCATCGGCGCGACCATCGCCGAGGTGTTCGCCCGCGACGGCGCCCAGGTGATCGTGGCCGACATCCCGGCGGCGGGCGAAGCGCTGTCGGAGACCGCGAACAAGGTGGGCGGCACCGCGCTGGCGCTGGACGTGACCGCGCCCGACGCGGCGGAGAAGCTGGCCGAGTTCGCCACCGAGCGCTTCGGCGGCATCGACATCGTCGTGCACAACGCGGGCATCACGCGGGACAAGCTGCTGGCGAACATGGACGAGGGCCGCTGGAACGCGGTCATCAACGTCAATCTCGCCGCGCCGCACCGGATCACCGAGGGCTTGGTGGCCAAAGGCGCGCTGAAGGAGGGCGGTCGCGTGATCGACGTGTCCTCGATCGCGGGTATCGCGGGCAATCGCGGCCAGACGAACTACGGCGCCTCCAAGGCGGGCGTCATCGGCATGGTCGAGGCCGAGGCGCCGAAGCTGGCGGAGAAGAACATCACCATCAACGCCGTCGCGCCCGGCTTCATCGAGACCGCGATGACCGCCGCCATCCCGCTGGCCACCCGGGAGGCCGGACGGCTGATGAGTTCGCTGCTGCAGGGCGGCCAGACCGTCGACGTCGCCGAGACCATCGCCTACTTCGCGAGCCCGGCGTCGAACGCGGTGACCGGGAATGTCGTTCGGGTCTGCGGGCAGAGCCTGATCGGAGCATGATGACCCAGGCGCAGGCAGGCAGAGAGAAGACGCAGGTGATCACCCTCACCGAACCGCCGAAGAACAGCCGGCTGTTCGCCAAGGCCGCGCTCGGCGCGGTGCCGCTGCTGTCGGCGCGCAAGCCGACGCTGCCGGACCGCGCCGTCCGGCTCGACGGGCTGCGGGTGGATCCGGATCATCTGGCCGCCTATTGCCGGGCTACCGGTCTGCGGTTCGGCGACGCGCTGCCGCTGACCTACCCGTTCATCCTGACCTTCCCGCTGGCGATGCAGCTGGTGGTGGCGCGGGACTTCCCGTTCGTCGCGGTGGGCGCGGTGCACGCGCAGAACGTCATCGAGCGCACCCGGGACATCTCGGTGAGCGAGCCGCTGGACATCCGCACGCACATCGAGAATCTGCGCGAGCACCCCAAAGGGCTGCTCGTGGACGCGATCAGCGATGTGAAGGTTGGGCGGGAACTGGTGTGGCACCAGGTCACCACGTTCCTGCACCAGCAGCGCACCTCGCTGTCGGGCGGGCCGAAGCAGGAGCCGAAACCGGACGAGGTGCCACCGCCGCCGCTGCGCACCCTGCGGGTGGATCAGAAGATGATCACCCGGTACGCCGCCGCGTCCGGTGACCACAACCCGATCCACACGTCGGCATTGGGCGCCAAGGCGTTCGGCTTCCCCAGGTCGATCGCCCATGGCATGTGGTCGGCGGCGACCATTCTCGGCGCCGTCGAAGGGCGCATTCCCGAGCGGACCACGTACTCGGTGAAGTTCGGCAAGCCGATTCTGCTGCCGTCCACCGTCAACGTGTACGCCGACCAGGTCCCCGAAGGTTGGGACCTGGCGCTGCGCCACCCGAAGAAGGGTTACCCGCACCTGACGGCGACCCTGCGCTGAACCAGCCGCGAAGCCGCATCCCGACATACGCGAACCGGGATGCGGCTTCGCGCGTTCCGCGCCCCTGCGGTCAGCAGTCGCAACCGCAGTTGCAGCAGTTGCAGTCACCGCAATTGCAGCACCCGCAATCGCATTCGCCACAGTCGCTGCAATCGCAGTTCTTGATCCAGGCGTCCTTGCGTTCGCCGGTGCACGGCTGGGTGTGGTCGGCGCAGCAGGCGTACCCGGTGCAGTAGCCGCCCAGGATGAGCGCAAGAGATTCACCGACACCGGGACGGCGGGTCGGCGGACGGTGCCCGGTGCCTCGCACGCGGACTTCGGCACGCGGCGAACCCTCGGTGCCGGGCGGCACCGAGCAGGTGTGGGCGGCGAGCGCCCCGATGCCGTGGCCGAGCCGCCGCACCACCGCGGACAGCGGGTCCAGCAGCATCCAGCGGACGGTGGGCACCCGGCTCAGCTCGGCCGCCGCGACGGCCGCGCGCAGGCGTGAATTCGATTGGCGCAGCAGATCATAGGCCTCCGGCACGGTGATGCCGGTGACCGCGAGAGGGTTGAAGCGGCGGTCGGCCGTGTCGTCGTCGTAGTCGGCGACAGCGTCGGCGAGATGCGCGATCCGGCCGAATTCCCACCCCGCCGCGCGCAACGGCTCGATATTGTCCGGGCAATCGGCCAGCACGGCCGTGTGTGCGAAGAACGACGAGGCACACAACTGGGTCGGCGCGGTCAAGCGGTCGAGCGGATCGGCCGACGGCGCCATCGCCGCGCGCCAATGCGGCGAAGCGGCAAGCGATTCCGGCAGCAACCCGGAGGGGACCGCCACTGTCACACGCGAACCGCCCACGGCGACCCGGGCCTGCTGCTCCAGCAGCGCCTGCGCACCGAGCGCCGCGACGAGCGGTTCGACGTCGAGACCGATCCGCGCCGCGCCCGCGCGGGCCTGCCGATCCCACCGCGCCGCGGCCTTCGCCAGCGGCCCGCGCGCGAGCGCGGCCACCTCGCCGTCGTCCACGTGATCGCGAATCTTCGCCGCCGCCAACAGCAATGAGGCGGTGGTGGCCAGCTGCACACCGGGCGAGCCCGCGGTGGCGACCGACGCGCGGCGCATACCCCGCAGCGGACACGGCGCCGCGGTGGTGCGCGCCACCGAACCGGACTGCGCCTCGGTGAGCATGCTCAGCACCAGCGCGTCCTTGTTGGTGGTGGAGCGTGCGAGCTGACCGTGCCCGTCCCGCAATCCGAGACACAAACCGCACAGATGCGCCCGCCACTCGGCCGCATCAATTCCGTACTTCTGAGCGCCGTGCGCACACGGCCTGAGCAACCCGAACACTTCCGCCCCGTTTCTCCCCGGCTCGATCGGACGAGCCGGTCCGCATTGTGCGAACCAACGCACTGTGGCAGGAGGGCGGCCCGGAAGCAACCGGTATGGGCAAAAGGCGGGCTACTCGGTTTTCTTGCGACCGGCCAGCCCGCGCCAGGCCAGATCATCGAGCAGGTCGACCGCCTCGGCGACCTCGATGCGGCCACTGGCAAGCCGGTCGGCGATGGCCTCGCCCGCGCCGATCACGGCGACCGCGACGACGTCGAAGTTCGTTCCGGGTTCGGCGTGCTTGGCGCTGGACTCCAGCAGCTTGGCGGTCAGCTCGATGACCCGCTCGCGCGCGTTCTCGATTTCCGAGGCGAACGCCTGCTGCCCGATGGCTTGCCGGTAGAGCACCTGCCAGGAGCGCCGGTTGCGGTCGACGAAGCCGAGGAAGCCCTCCAGCGCGGTGCGTACCTGCTCGTGCGGCGTCAGCAGCGGGTTTCCCGCCGGCGCGACGGACTCGATGAACCGCATCCCCTCCCGCTGGATGCAGGCGCGGAATAGTTCGTCTTTGGAACCGTAGTAGAGATAGAGCATCGGCTTCGAGATCTTCGCCTCGGCGGCGATCGCGTCCATCGACGTGTCGTGGAAGCCTTTACGCGAGAAGACCTCCACTGCGGCGTCGAGCATCTGCTGCTCGCGCACCGCCCGCGGAAGCCGCTTCGTACCGCCCGCCATCCACACTCCTACCACAGGTGAATCTCATATATTACTCCAAGGTAAGTTCCGGCGGTCCGATTTGCTCACCAGTCGCCCGCCTCGGCCGTGCGGCGCGCCTCAGCAGCGCGGCAACGCACCCTTGAACGCGGCCACACGCAATACCGAGGCATCCACCTGCGCCATCGGCAGGCGTCCGCTCGACACGGCCTGCTCCAGCCGGTCGAGCACCTGGGGCACCGCGTCGGTGGTGATCCACAGGGCGTTGTCGGCGCCGGCAACCAGCGCGGCTTCGACGGCGTCCTCGATCGACATGCGGCTGGTGATCGCCGCCATGCCGCCAAGGTCGTCGGTGAAGATCGGTCCCTGGAACGCGGCGGCGCCGTAGCCGGTGCCCTCGCGCAGCAACCGCATCGCCTCCGGGCTGATGCTGGTGGGGACGTTCGGAGTGGTCAGGCCGGGCACGTCCAGGTGGCCGACCATCACGGCGGCGCCCGAACCGATCAGGTTGCGGAACGGCACCAGGTCCACGGTCTGCATCTGGTCCAGCGGCGGGGTGCGCACCGCGCCGGTGTGCGAGTCGCCCGAGGCGGAACCATGTCCGGGGAAATGCTTCATCACCGTGCCGACGCCGACCTCGCGCATGGCACGGATGTAGGCGTCGGCGTAGCGGGTGACCACCTCGGGATCGTCGGAGAAGGAGCGGTCGCCGATCACCGTGTCGTCAGCCTGGGAGCTGACGTCGACGTCGGGCGCGAAGTTCACCGTCACGCCGAGGTCCTTCAGCGCCCGGCCCCGGGCCAGCGTCGCGCTGTAGTACTGCTCGGGGCTCATGGTCTGCGCCGTCTCCCGCGCCGACGGAGCAGGGCCGATGAGGTCGCGCACCCGCGACACGCGGCCGCCCTCCTCGTCGATGGTGACCATCAGCGGCACCTTGGCGGCCTGCGCGACCTGTGCGATCTGGCCCGAGGCGAGCAGCGCCTGGTCGGTCCATCCGCCCACGAAGATGCCGCCGACCTGCTCGTCGCGCACCACGCCCGTGGCGTCGGCGGCGCCGGTGACGCCGACGGTCAGCAACTGGGCGAGCTTCTCGCGCGTGGTGAACTGCGCGAGGTACCCGGCGTCGCAGTCCGGGGGTGCGGAGCCGGTGGCCGGGATCGCGGCGGTGGTCGCTTCCGGCGTGGTGGTGCTCGACGGGGCCGACTCGGTGGAGCCGCCGTTCGAGCAGGCGGTCGCGACGGTGGCGAGAACGGCGAGGACGAGCAGAGGCGTCTTCCGCATAGAGGTCAACCGTACTCGTCGCGAGGTGCGCCACCGCAGTCGCTCCGAACCTACCGGGCAGGTAACTCGCGTGCGGCGCCGAACGGTCGCTGCGGCGGGTCGTCCCGAACCGCTCCGCTCCGCCGTAGTGCGCGGGATGCCCGTCTTCCGCCCCGCCACGGTGATCTCGATCGAGGGCAGCCCCGCCAGATCCAGGACGCCCATGCGCCCGCCGCTGGCACGCCGGATGAACTAATCCGGGTGCCGCGCCCCGGCAGCGTCAACGTGCGGGACCGGTAGGGCTCGTGAGCACGCCGCAACCCAGGGGAACCAGACCGCTCCAGCCGGCATTACCGCAGGTCGAGGCTCGGAAACGAGCCGGTTGACGGCATTGGGCGAGGGGTAATCTCGAGGTGTCGGCATGCGCTCCCCGGGAGGTCATCGTGCCCTGCGATCTGATGCTCATCGCCTACGACGGCTCCGAGAACGCCAAGCGCGCGGTCGAATACGCCGGGCGATTCCTCAGCGCGAACCGAGCCGTCGTGCTGACCGCCTGGGAACCCATGGTGCGCCAGGCCGCCCGCCTGTCCGGACTTTCGGGGGTCATGCAACCGGAATGGGTGCCCGACGACCAGCTCGAGGACATCGCCTACGTCGACGCGCGCGCGACCAACGCCGAGGGCGTGCGGCTGGCCGAACTGGCGGGCCTGAACGCCGAAGCGCGCACCGCGGAATGCACCACCACCATCTGGAACGCCATCGTCGACTGCGCCGACGAACTCGACGTCGACATCATCGTCGCGGGCACCCGTGGCGCCACCGGCCTGCGCGCGCTGTTGCACAGCAGCGTCGCCGACGCCGTCCTCAAGCATTGCCACCGCCCCGTCCTGCTGGTGCCGCCCGGCAAGACCTCACGAGCCGCGTCCGCGTGAGATCTCGATCGCTCCGGCGCGATGAGGGGCGGCGCCAGGGTTAGGTTGGGGTCATGGATGGGTTCCTGCTTGCTCGGGCCGACGGAGTTGTTCGGGGTCATGGGAGCCGGGTCTTCTTCGACGACGCGCAGCGAGCGCGGGCAGCGCTGCGGGAGGGGCGCGCGGAACTGGTCGTCGGTGCGTTGCCCTTCGATCCGAGCGAGCCCGCGGCACTGTGTGTGCCCGAGCACGCCGAGCACACCGCGGGTTCATGGCGGCCCGCCGCGCTGCCCGAGCTGCCCGAGGTGCGGGTGGTGACCGAGATACCGAGTCCCGCCGAGCACGTGGCGCGCGTGACGAAGCTGGTCGAGCAGCTCGAGGATCCCGCGCAACCGCTGCGCAAGGTGGTCGCGGCGCGTTCGGTGCTGGCCGAGGCGCGCTGCGCGCTCGATCCCGAAGTCGTCGCAGCGCACCTGCTGACCAGGCATCCGCACGCGAACGTCTTCGCGGTCGACCTGACGCCCGCGGGCCGTCCAGGCGCGACCCTGGTCGGCGCGACGCCGGAAGTGCTGATCGCCCGGCAAGGCGACATCGTGACGCTGCGCCCGCTCGCGGGCACCGCGCCGCGCCCTGCCGATCCGGAGGCCGACGCCGCCCAGGCCAGGGACCTGCTGGCCAGCACGAAGAACCGCGACGAGCACGCATTCGTGATCGACTGGATCCGGCAGCGGCTCGAGCCGCTCTGCGCGCAGCTGTCGATTCCGGCCACGCCGCAACTGATCAGCACCCAGGAGGTGTGGCACCTGGCGACGCCGATCACCGGCCGCCTGAGCGACCCGGCGATCACCGCGCTCGACCTGGCGCTGTTGCTGCACCCGACGCCCGCGGTCTGCGGCACGCCGACCGATCTCGCCCTCGACACCATCCGGCACACCGAAGAGGACCGCGGGTTCTACGGCGGGGCCGTCGGCTGGTGTGACGCGAACGGCGACGGCGCCTGGGTGGTCGCGATCCGCTGCGCGGAACTGTCGGCCGACGGCCGGACCGTGCGGGCGCACGCGGGCGGCGGCATCGTCGCGGCCTCCGATCCGCAGGCGGAACTCGACGAGACCACCGCGAAACTCCGCACCTTGCTCGGCGCGCTGCACTGCGCTGTGCCCACGCGCTGAGCGCCGATCGAATAGTCCTGCGGCGGCCGGTCGAGCGGGCGAGGGAGGTTCCCGGCAGTGGTCCGCCGGGAGAGTCGGCGAAGATTCGACGGCCTGAACGCATACAAATACCGGACGTCCTGCTAGGTTGGCCGGGAACGTGCCTGCATCGACGTATTGGAGTGCCGCGATGAAGTTTGCTGTCCCTGGTGTTGCGAGTGCTGTCGCGGGCGCCGTGCTGGGCGTGCTGGGGGTCTTCCTCATCACCATGGCAATCCAGCAGAACACGCGACCGGACATCGACCGCAGCGGCGACAAGGACTCCTCGCTGCTGAACAACGTTGAGTACGGCAGCCGCTGACCCGCTGACCTCCGCTTCATCCGCCGACTCGCTCGGATCGCCCGTGGCGCCGGGGCCGCACGGCACCGCGCCGCTGGGCAGACGCTGGTTCGCCGCGACCGTCGTCGCGGCGTTCCTGCTGACCTTCGCGCAGGCGCCCGGACTCACGGTCGCCGACACCAAATACGACCTGGCGCAGAATCCGCTCGGCTTTCTCGCACGCGCGAGCCATCTGTGGAGTAGTCAGGCGCCGATGGGCCAGGTGCAGAACCAGGCCTACGGATACTTCTTCCCGCACGGGGCGTTCTTCTCGCTCGGTGATGTGCTCGGCGTGCCCGCCTGGGTGACGCAGCGGATCTGGTGGGCGTTGCTGCTGCTCGCCGGATTCTGGGGCATCGTCCGTCTCTGCGAGACGCTCGGCATCGGCACGCGCGGATCACGCGTCGTCGCCGCGATCGCGTTCGCGTTGTCGCCCCGGGTACTGACCACGATCGGATCGATCTCCTCGGAGACGCTGCCGATGATGCTGGCTCCCTGGGTGCTGCTCGCGCCCGCGGCGCTCGGCGTCGCCCGGCGCGACCGGCGGCGAGGCGGGGCCGCCTCGCCCGCGGGCAGCGCGCTGGCGCTGGCGCTGATGGGCTCGGTGAACGCGGTCGCGACGGTGGCCGCGTTCCTGCCCGCCCTGCTGTGGTGGGCGAGTTACCGGCCGGACCGGCGGTGGTGGCGTTTCACCGCGGCGTGGATTCCGTTGCTGGTGCTGGCCACCTTCTGGTGGGCGGTGCCGCTGCTGCTGCTCGGCAAGGTGAGTCCGCCGTTCCTGGACTACATCGAGTCGTCGGGCGTGACAACGCAGTGGTCTTCCCTCGGTGAAGTGCTGCGCGGCACCGACAGCTGGACGCCGTTCGTCTCGCCGGAACGCATCGCGGGCGCGGTGCTGGTGACCCAGCCCGCGGCCGTCCTCGCGACCGGCCTGGTCGCGGCGGCGGGCATGGCGGGCCTTGCCCTTCGGTCGATGCCGTATCGCGGCAGGCTCGTCCTGATCCTGTGTGTGGGGCTCGTCGGTATCTGCGCCGGATTCGTCGGTGAGCTGGGCGGACCGTTCGCGGAGTCGGTGCGCGTGTTCCTGGACTCCGGCGGCGCCCCGCTGCGCAACGTGCACAAGCTGGAGCCGTTGATCCGTATCCCGCTCGTGCTCGGGCTGGCTCAGTTGCTGGCCAGAGTGCCGCTGCCCGCGTCCGTGCCGATGCCGGTCTGGCGCGGCGCGTTCGCGCACCCGGAACGGGACCGCGCCGTCGCGGTCGCGGCGTTGATCCTCACCGCGCTGGCGCTGTCCACCTCGCTGGCCTGGACCGGCAGGCTCGCGCCGCGCGGCGCTTACGACCGGGTGCCCGCCTACTGGCAGCAGACGGCGGACTGGCTGCGCGACAATGCCTCCGGCACCAGAGCCCTGGTGGTGCCGGGAGCCCCCTTCGGCAGCCAGGTCTGGGGACTCACGCGCGACGAACCGCTGCAAGCGCTGGCCGAGACGCCGTGGGCGATCCGCGACGCGGTGCCCTTGAACCCGCCCGGCACCATCCGCGCGATGGATTCGGTCCAGCGGCTCATCGCCGACGGCCGGCCCTCGGCGGGGCTGGCCGCGACACTGGCCGCCCAGGGCATCGGCGTCGTCGTCCTGCGCAACGACCTCGACCCGGAGACTTCCCGCTCGACGCGGCCGATGCTCGCGCACCAGGCGCTGGACGGGTCGCCCGGCCTGCGCAAGGTGGCCGAGTTCGGTGACCCGATCGAATCCGTGGTGATCGCCAACGACCTGGTGGCCGACGGTGACCTGCGCCCGCCGTATCCGGCGGTCGAGATCTACCGGGTCGACGCCCCTGGCCCCGGCACACCCGCCGAAGTGCGCAGCGGTACCGGCGCACCGGAGGCGTTCCCCGGCGCGTACACCGTCCCGCTCGCGGATGTGCCGGTCGTCCAGGGCGGGCCCGAAGTGCTCGAGCGGATGCGTCGTGATCCGGACACCCACCGGACCCCCGCCCTGCTCGCCGCCGACGCGGGCCGAGCCGGGTTGCCGATCGGCCCGGTGACCGTCACGGACACGCCGATGGATCGCGAAGCGGATTTCGGCCGGGTGGACAACCACAACTCCGCGTTGCGCGCTCCCGACGACGCGCGGCGCACCCACAACCTGGTACCCGACTATCCGGTGCCCGGCGCCGAACTCGTGCGCGGTGAGTGGTCCGGCGCCACGATCACCGCGTCGAGTTCGGCCGCGGACGCCACCCAGCTCGGCGGCGCGGCTCCGGGCAGTTCCACCGCGGCCGTCATCGACGGCGATCCGGCCACCGCGTGGATCAGCAACGGCACCGAACGCGCCCTCGGCCAATGGCTGCGGCTCGCGCTCGATCGGCCGATCCGGGCCGGGCAATTGAGCTTGACCACCAGTGCGGCCGCCATCGGCGACCCGATCAAGTGGATCGAGGTGCGCACCGCGAACGGCACCGTCTCGGTGCGGGTGTCCGAGCCCGGTGCGCCGGTCTCGCTCTCGCTGCCCGCCGGCCGCACCGACTGGCTCACGATCACCGCCATCCGGACCGAAGGCGGCTCCAGCGGAGGGCAATTCGGCATCAGCGAATTGACGCTGGACGACTACTCGGAGCGCAACGCGCCCGTGCGCGTGGACATCCGGCATCGGACGGTGGTACCGGCCGCACCGACCGGCGCGCACGTGTCCGGGTGGGATCTCGGGCAGGAATTCCCCGGTCGCAGCGCGTGTTTCGACGCGCCCGACCGGGTGCGTTGCAGCAAAGGCCTCGCTTTGGCCCCCGAAGAGCCCGGGACCTACCAGCGCACGCTGACCGTCCCGGAATCGATGACGGTCGTCCCGGAGCTGACCGTCCGGACCAGGCAGGGCCCCGCCCTCGAGGCGCTGCTCACCGACCAGGGCCGCCCGGTGGCGCGGGGCAAGGCCGACGTCGGCGACTTGCGCGGAGCCGCGTTCGCCGCGACCGACGGCGATCCGCGTACCAGCTGGACCGCGCCGGAGGACTCGGTCCGGGAGCTGACCGGCGGCAGGCCGACGCTGACGATCGAGCTGCCCGAGCCCACGCTGGTGACCGGTCTCGAGCTGACTCCGTCGCTGGGCGGCCTGCCCGCGGCGCCCACATCGGTGACGGTGAATCTCGGTGACGGTCCGCAGGTGCGCGAGCTGGACGGCGGTGATCCGGGCACGCCGGCGCGCGTATCCCTGCACCCCACGGTGACCGACCGCATCGAGCTCAGCATGCGGACCTGGCGGCCGGTGCTGGACAAGACCGCGCTGGGTTTCGTGCAGACCCAGCCGCCCGGATTGGCGGAGGTGACGGTCCTCGGGCCGGACTATCCGGCGGCCGCACCGCTGGACCGCGAGATCACGGTCCCGTGCGCGCTGGGACCGACGATCGACGCGGGCGGGCGGCCGCTGCGCACCACGGTCACGGCCACCGTCGGCGAATTGCGCTCCGGCGCTCCGGTTCCCGCCCGAGTGTGCACCGGCGACGCGGCCGAACCCGACTCCGGCGTGCCGGGCGAGCTCGCGCTGCCGCAAGGCCGGGCCGACGTTGCGGTCGGGCCGACCGACCTGTTCTTCGTGGATCGGCTGCGCTTGCGCCGCACCGCGACGGACACTCCCGCCGCGCCGGTGTCGGACCCGGGCGCACGGCTGCTGGTGCTGCCGCTGAGCACCAACGTGGGATGGCGCGCGACCACCGCTGACGGGCGCGAGCTCGAACCGGTGGTGGTCGACGGCTGGCAGCAAGCCTGGGTGCTGCCCGCCGGCGCCACCGGCCCGGTGACGGTCGCTTTCCCGGTCGACCGCTGGTATCGACTCGGCATCTTCGGGGGTCTGCTGCTGCTCGTGCCGCTCGCCGTGCTGGCCTTCCCTCGTCGCGGACGCGGGCGGGCACGGGCCGACGCGGTGGAAGCCGAGCAGGTCCACGCGGCGCCATCTCCTGCCCTGGAGACGCGTGGCGAAGCGCCGGGCACCTGGGGCCGCCGCTGGCTGGGCGCCGTGGGGCTCGTCGGGGCGACCACGGTGATCGCGGGCCCGGTGGGCGCGGTCGCCACGGTGATCGCCCTGGCCGCACACCGTTTCACGTCGTATCTCACCGCTCGCGCGCTCGTCGTCGTGGCGGGTGTGGGCACGATGCTTTCGGCCGCCGCGCTGTCCACTGGTCCTTGGCGCTCGCCCGACGGATACATGGGCGGGTCCCTGCTGGTGCAACTGCCCGCACTGGTGGCGATCATCGCGGTGGGGATCGCGGCGCTGCCCCGGCCGACACACACCGAAGGGGCCGACAGCGAATCGGCGGAGTCCGGAGCTTCGTCGGCACGGCGCTGACCGGGCGGGCGAACGGCTGGCCGCCCGCCGATTCGCCGTGCGCCGCAACGGCACTGGTTGCTAACGTCACCCGGCGTGAACACCTGTGCCGAATGCGGTTTCGTCTACGACTTGGCTTCGGCGGCCGACGTGCCGTCGCTGGCACGGGAACACGCCGTGGAGTACGCCGACCTGCTCGGTAGCGACAGCGCCAGGCTACGGCAGCGCGGCGAACCCGATGTCTGGTCGCCGCTCGAATACGCCTGCCACATGCGAGATGTCCTGCTGGCCCAGCGCGAGCGCGTGCTGGAAGCCCGCCGCAGCGCCAACCCGACCGCTTCGCCGATGGGCCGGGACGAGCGCGTCGAGTACGACGGTTACGCCGAGCAGAACCCCGCTGACGTGGCCCGCCAGATCCGCGACGCCGCGCTGCTGTTCGCCAACGTGCTCGAGCGGCTGCACGGCGACGACTGGGAGCGCACCTTGCGCTTTCCCTACCCGGAGCCCGGCGATCGCTCGCTGCGCTGGCTCGCGGTGCACACGCTGCACGAGCTGCGCCACCACCTGCTCGACATGCACCGGCAGCTGGACGGCTGACTTCGGCGGTCAGGGCGCGGGCTCGGGCTCCGGGGTCCGGCGCACCCGGTCCCGGCGGCGGACCCAGCGCCGCACCGGCTCCTCCACCAGCGCGTAACTCGCCGCGGCGACCGGCAGCGTGATGGCGACCGTGAGGACCAGGACGTAGCCGAAGTCGCCTTGGAACGGCAGGATGCCGAACACGGGGAACACGATCGACAGCACCGCGAGATGCCAGATGAAGATGCCGTAGGACCAGCGCCCGAGCGCGGCGGCCACCGGCGACTCCAGCCAGCGGTGCCCGCGCGCCGCCGGGTCGCGCAGGACCAGCGGTGCGAGCAAGGCGAACCCGATGATCGCGCCGAGGCCCATCTTCACCACGTACTGCCAAGGTTCGGCCCTGGTGAGCCCGGCGGGACCGGCCAGATCGGTGGCCGCGAGCAGAAAGGCGGCCGTCGCGACCGTCCACATCAGGGGCTGATTCGCTCCGACCTTCCACCAGCGTGATAGCCGAACGCTATGTTCGGCGAGCTCGGCGAGGAGCATGCCGCCCGCGAACCAGGGCAGATAACCGGGCAGCCAGTTGTCCGCGTGGATGGCGTCCGGAGTCGGCACCGGAATGAGGTTCCAGCCGAGGCTGACCACAGCCAGACCGAGCAACACCGGCACACGCAGGCGCGCCCTCGGTCCGCGCAGGCGTACCAACGCGAACGCCAGGATCGGCAGCACCAGATAGAAGGCGACCTCCACCGACAGACTCCACATTTGCGTGAGGCCGTCGGTGAGCGTCAGCGGCACGTATATCTGGAGCAGCGCGAGGTTCGACACCCACACCCGCAGGCCGGCGGTCCCGGCGGCGCTGGGCAGCAGCACCAGCACCGCGCACACCACGACCCAGTAGGCGGGCAGGATGCGAGCGGCGCGATGCCGCAGGTAGTAGCCGACGGACGGCGCGGTGTCGAGTCCGCGAGCGGCCGCCGCGTGCGGCCGCCACAGTAGGAATCCCGACAGCGCGAAGAACACCGCCACCGCCATGTCGAACCGGCCCCACACCCGGCCGATGACCGGCGTGCCAGCGGCTCCGGTCTGGAAGGCGACGTGGGTCAGCAGCACGCCGAGCGCGGCCATCCCGCGCATGCCCTCCAGCGCGGGCACGAACGCGCGCGGGCGCACCCGCTGCTCGGCGGGTGCGGCGGTGGGCAGGGTCGCTGTCATCGGGCTCCAGTCTGCCTTGCGAATCCACAGTTGATAACCCGACGTTTCAGATTTCGCGCTAGACTCGGGCGATTTCTCGGCCGTTTCCGGCCTCGACGCGGCATAGTACGACATCGGACTGTTAGTGTCGGGGCTCACGAGTGCCGCGGCATGCCCGCAGTGCTCGCCGGAGCGACCATGTGTTCTACGACGAGGAGAGTTTGCATGGCACTGAGTGCCGGTACCAGAAGGACGGTGGCCTGCTTGCTCGTGGGTCTCGGCGCGTTGCTGATCGTCGCCGCAATCATGATCCCGACCTACACCGTCAACAAACTGGCGAAGACTCCCCTCGACCTCGAGATCACCACGATCGCGACGAACCAGCAGGGCGAAGACAGCCTGGTGCTCGACTCCAAGTCGCTGACCGCGCCGGAGGGCTCGGCCAAGGTCGACACCAACGTCCCGCTGGTCTCGCAGCGCTTCCTCACCGTCGAGGAGCCCGCCGACGCCGAGCAGATGACCGTGCAGGCGGGTCAGACGCTGCGGCGCATCGACAAGCAGGGCGACACCGGGCTGCTGACCGCGACCATCGACCGGGTCACCATCGACCGCGTGACCGGCATGCCGGTCGACAAGGAGCCCAACGGCTCCATCGCGGTGACCACGAACCCGCAGGGTGAGAGCATCGCCGAGCCGGTGCAGCACACCGGGCTGCAGTACCGGTTCCCGATCGGCACCGAGAAGAAGAGCTACCCGTACTTCGATCTCAACGTGCGCAAGACCTTCGACGCCAACTTCGTCGAAGAGACCGAGATCAACAACATGAAGGTCTACCACTTCCAGATGTCGGTGCCCGCCACCAACCTCTGGGATGTCGTGCAGGCGCCGACCAACCGGCTGAGCCTGCCCGCCGCCAAGTGGGGCGTCGAGGGCGGCGAGGCGCCGGTGACCATGACCCGCTACTACACCAACACCCGTGACCTGTGGGTCGAGCCGGAGACCGGCACCGTGGTCAAGGGCGGCGAGGCGATCCACCTGTACTACTCGCGCACCGCGGACAAGCCCGAGGTGACCGCGCTGAAGTCGCACCTGGTCTTCGACGAGAACACCATCGAGTCGCAGATCTCGGTGGCCAAGGAGAACATCAACAAGCTGTCGCTGTACGGCCGCGTCATGCCGATCGTCCTCGGTGTGCTCGGCGTGATCGCGCTGATCGCAGGCGCTTTCCTCGGTATCCGCGGCGGCTCGGCTCCGACGCCCGCGCGGGCGGGCGGCCCCGGCCAGCGCCCGAGCGGCCCGGCTCCCACCGCCGCCGCCCCGCGTGGCAACCGTGGCGCCGACGACGCGCCGACCGAGCAGATCCGGATCAACAAACAACCCTGATCCGGCTGATCGTCATCGAATCCGGCTCCCCCGCCTCCGGCTGGGGAGCCGGTTTCGTTTCCGGGTCCTCGTGTCGGCGAGGTAGCGGGAGCCCAGTGCGCACCGCTGAAATCCTGCGCGCACCGCTGAAATCCTGCCGCGCTGGAAGGGAGTTGCCGCTCAGCCGACCGGGCGCAGCGGCTCCGGGCGTGTCGTGTGGGCGGCCGCGCGTAGGACGATGACGGCCACGACCAAGGTGGTGGTGGCCGCGACCGACACGGCCGTGGTGATCAGCGCCGGTACCGAGCGGGCCAGCGACAGCATCAAGGCGACTTCGACGACCAGCCCCAGCCAGGTGACCAGCGCCAGCGACGTGCGGTCCACGGCGATGGCCGACAGCACCGCGCCTTGCAGCACGGCCAGCAGCGCGCCGTGCAGCGCGAACACCCACAACAACCCCTGGATCGGGGCGTAGTCCTCGCCCGCGAGCAGCGGAGCGAGCGGCGCCGCCAGCGCTGCGCCGAGCACCGCGATCAGTCCGATCCCGCTGAGCACCGCGAGCGCAGCCCGGACCGCGCTCGCCGAATGCGTCGGCTGAGCCATCCGTGGATAGAGCACGACACCGACCGCCTGCGGCAGCCAGAAGGCGATCTTGGTGGCGATGGTGCCCAGCGCGTAACGGCTGGCGTCCACGTCGTCGAGCACCATCCGCACCACGATCAGGTCCGCGGACGACAACGCCATCAGCGCCGCTTGCACTTGCGCGGCCCGCAGTACCGGCAGCACGCCGGGGGCGGGTGCGGTCTCAGCGGCTTCGATGCCGGCGCGGGCGACGGTGACTCCGGCGACGATCCTCGCCACCAGCGCCGCAGTCGCGATCCCGCACGCCGCCGCCCACAGCGCGAGCGTCGCCCCGCCCCCGAGCGCGAGAACCACCAGTGCGGGTGACACCCGAGCGACACCCGCGACGCCGAGCACGGTGCCCAACGCGCGAAAGCGCCTGCCGCCTTGCAGTACTCCCTGCTCACCCGACAACAGCACCAGGGCGGGCGCGGCGCCCAGCGCGGCCGCGGTGGCGGCCACCCCGACGTTCAGCCCGAGGGCGACCAGCGGCACCAGTACCGCGGCCACGGCGGCCACGATCACCGCGCACCGCCACTGGAGACCGCGCAACGCCGACATGCCCGCCCCGCGCACCAGTTCGCGGGCCACCACGTTCTGCAAAGCCAGCGCGGGCACGGCACACAGCAGCTGCACCGCGAGCAGACTCGCGAACTCGCTGTACCCGGTGACCCCGAGCCACCGACCGGCCAGCAGTTGCAGCAGATACCCGGCGACATTGGCGGTCATCGCGCCCGCCGTCACCCACGTCAGATCCGCCACCACAGGAAACCGACGGACAGCAGACACGCCGCCCATCGTCCCACCCGCATACCCCGTTCGGCGTCTCGCCCCACCGGACCATCGACACGCGCGCCGCGGACCCCGCCGGACCGAGCGCCCGGACCGGCTCGAGCACGCGCGTGGCACATGGTGCCAGTCACGGCGGAGCACTGCTCGGCACCGATCGGAGGCGAGCGCCGAGCGCGGCGACCTGCCCGGCCGAGTTCGGATACGACGCTCGGCATCCGGCCCGAGCGCCCGCGCCGACGAGCCGGGACGTTCCGCGCGCAACCCGCTGGGGTCTGCGGTGCGGCTGATCGGGACGTACAGTGCTCAGGCGTGAGCGGGAGCGGTCGGGATCGGGCGGTGGCTGCGGGATACAGCGCGGCCGGGGCGCTGCTCGTGGGCGGGCCGTTGACCGCGCCGGGGTATCTCCTGTTGCGGGACGCGGTGAGCACGCCGCGCAGTTACCCGACCGACTCGGCGCTGGGACTCGGCGACGCGGCGCCGCGAGCGGTGCCGCAGGATGCGTTGCTCGCGGTGCTGTCGGCGTTCATCGACGGCGGGCTGCTGGTCAAGGCGATCCTGATCATCGCCCTCTGGGCCGCGGCGTACGGTGCGGCGACGCTGGCGCGCGAACTGCTGCGCGCGTCGCTCGGGCCGCAACTGGTCGCCGCGACGGTCGCGCTGTGGAATCCGTACGTGGCCGAGCGGCTGCTCCAGGGGCACTGGAGCCTGCTGGCCGGTTATGCCGCTCTCCCCTGGACAGCGCTGGCCGCCCTCCGCGTTCGATCGGCTTCCACGGCGAACCGACGCCGACGGACGCTGTCGCACACTCCGGCGCAGCCGGACAACGGCTCGGTGGGTCGAGTCCCGCCGGGAGTGGTGTATCCCGCTGCCGCCCCACCCGATACGACCGAGCCCCACGGGCAGGCCGGATCACCTATGGACGCATCGGCGGCCGGTTCCTCCGAACGCTTCGGCGCGACCACGCCCCCGGACCGACGCCATCTCCCGACACCACTGCATCCGACCAGGTGCGAACAGACCGGATCACACGGCCCCTGGCGGCGGGGCGCGCCGGTACCGGCTCCGTAGCCGCTTGGGCGGTTCTCGCCGGTTCCTTCGCCGCCGCCGGGCTCACACCGACCGGTGCGCTGCTGGCGGGCGTGACCGCGTTCGCGCTGGTCCATCGACGCCAACTCGTCCTGACGCTCGTCGTCTGGCTCGCCGCCTCGGCGCCATGGCTCGCCGCGACCGTCCTGTCGGGCGCGGGCGGTGAGCCGTCCGATCCGGCGGGCATCGCCGCCTTCGCCGCGCGCGCCGAACCCGGCCTGGGCACGCTCGGCAGTCTGGCGGGCCTCGGCGGGATCTGGAACGCCGACGCGGTCCCGGATTCGCGCACCACGCCGCTGGCCGCCATCGCGACGCTGCTGCTGCTGGTGATCGTGGCGCTGGGCATGCGCTCCGTCGCCACGGGAGGCGCCGATCCGGACAACCGCCACGTCCGCCGCGCACTGCTGGCGCTGGCGGGAGTCGCGATCCTGTTGCCCGCGCTCGGCGCGACGACGTGGGGCATGCAAGTGCTGGAGTGGCTGGTCGCCCACGTGCCCGGCGCCGGTCTGCTACGGGACACCCAGAAGTACGTGGCCTTGGCGATGCCCGCCTACGCCTTGTGCGCGGCGGCGGCATGCGCGGTGACGGTCCGGCGGCTGTCGTCCACCGATCGGCCCGCGACGCCGCACCCGGCTGTGAAGTCGATGGTCGCGATCGTCTTCGTCGCGCTTATCGCGTTGCCGCTCCACGACCTCGCCTGGGGCGTCGGTGGAGCCGTGCGGGCGGTGCGCTATCCGGCCGGTTGGGCGCAGGTCGCCGAGCGAATGGACGGTCCCGGCGACGTCGCGGTGCTGCCGGGCGGGATGTTCCGCAAGTTCCGCTACAGCGGCCCGGCGCCCGTGCTCGACCCGGCGCCCCGCATGCTGCCCAACGATGTCCTGCAAACCGGAGAGCTCCCTGTCCGTGGCCGCACGGTGTCCGGCGAAGGCGCTCGCGCCCGCGACGTGGAGTCCGCCCTGCTCCACGGCGGCTCGGCGGCGGACCTGGCCGGGCTCGGAGTCGGCTGGGTGCTCGTCGAACGGACCACCCCCGGCCCGCTCGGCGCCTCGGCGACGACCCTCGCCCAACTCGAGCGGATCTACGAGGACCCCGACCTCGCGCTGTATCGCGTGCCGGGCGTCGTCGAGCGCGGCGGCTCGACGGCCGCGCAACGCTGGGCCACCGCGGCGGCGCACCTGCTCTGGGCCGCCTTGCTCGTCGCGGGTCCGCTGATCGTCCTCAGCACACGGGCACGATCCCGTACGCGGCGTCAGCGCTCCTGAACAGGGGGAGCGACACCCGAGGCTCCCGGGACACCCACCGCGACAGCCGTCACCCGATCGCCGGGCGCTGGTTCACTCGACCGTCCGAGGCGCGATCAATCCGGTCACGTGTTCGCCGCGAGCGGCGGCGGCCAGCACCTCGTAGACGCCGTTCCCGGTTTGCTCCCAGGAGAATTCACGCGCGCGAGCGCGAGCTTTCTCACCCATGACGGTGCGCGCGCCCGGATCGTCCAGCAGATCACCCACGGCCTCGGCCAACTGGGCGAGGTCGTCGACCAGGATGCCGGTGGCGCCGTCGACGATGGAATCGGTCAGCCCGCGCGAACTGCGGTAGCCGACCGTCGGGACACCGTGCTGGGCCGCCTCGATCACGGCGAGTCCCCACCCTTCTTTCCTGGAAGGCAGCACGTGCACCCAAGCGCGGGCGAGCAATTCGTGCTTGCGGCGCTCGTCCACGTGCCCGTGGAAGGTGACGGCGTCGGCGATGCCGAGTTCGCGGGCATGGTCGCGCAGATTGTCCGCCCACCAGCCGTCGCCGATCACATCGAGGCGCAACTCGGAGATACGGTCGCGCAGCCGGGCGACGGCCGCGAGGGCATCCTCGATCTGCTTGTGCGGCACGAGCCGGGACAGCACCACGACAGTGGGTGCGGCAGTGCGGGTCTCGGCCGCGCCAGTGGGCGCGTCGACTGGAACCGGTTCGGCTCCGTTGCGGACCACCGCGATTCGGGAGCGGTCCACCCCGAGCGTGGCGAGTTCTTCCGCCGAGGGCAGCGAAACGGTGAGATATTGGTTGCGCCGGTGCACGCGGGGCGACAGCCGCGACTCGATCCACCAGCCGACGCGGCCGATCACCCGGCCCGCCACCGGCCACTGCTCGCGGTGTCCGTGGTGCACCAGCACCACCGAGGGGGCCGTGGCGACGGCGGCGGCGAAGAACGGGATGCCGTTCTGGGTGTCGATCACCGCGTCGGGCCGCACGCCGCGCAACGAGCCGAGGCCGATCCTGCCGAGCAGGAGCGCGGCGAGCGCACGCGGGTACACCGTGTAGCGCCCCCCGGCCCGGCTGATGTCGATGCCGTCGACGCGTTCCCGCCGGGGCGCGCCGGGGTAGCGGGCGGTGCGCAGGGTGACTTTGACCCCGCGTGCCGCGAGCTGCGCGCCGACCTGTTCGAGGTACCGCTCGCTGCCGCCGCCCTGCGGGTGCCCGGTGTCACGCCAGCAGAGCAGGAGGACTTCGCGCACGGTGGAGCTTCTCTCGGTCAGTGGGTCCCGGTGGGAACGTCGGATATCGCGCTACACCCTAACCCGAGCACCCGCCCGAGATGCCCAGCATCGGGGTTGTGCGAGACTCGGCGCCGTGCTCGAAGCCGAAACGACGCCGACGCGCAGCAGCTCACCCCGGTTCGCCCGCCGGGCGACCCTGCGCCGTTCGCTGCGCTTGCTCGGTAGTTTCCGGTTCGAGCAGACCGATCCGGCGCTGTTCTACGGCGGTCTGGCCGCCGACACCGCCGCGATGATCGCCGACTTCTACACCGACCTCACCGGCCGGTCGCTGCGCGGCGCGACAATCCTCGACGTGGGTGGCGGGCCGGGTTACTTCGCGGACGAGTTCGCCCACACGGGGGCGCGCTACATCCCGGTGGAGCCCGACCCGTCGGAGATGCATGCCGCGGGGCTCTCGGTGGCGGGCGCGGTCCGCGGGTCCGGGATGGCGCTGCCGTTCCGCGACGACGCGCTCGACATCTGTTTCTCGTCGAACGTCGCCGAGCACGTCTCGAAGCCGTGGGTGATGGCCGACGAGATGGTGCGGGTGACCAGGCCGGGCGGGTTGATCGTGCTGTCCTACACGGTGTGGCACGGCCCCTTCGGCGGGCACGAGACCGGACCGTGGCACTACCTCGGCGGCGAGTACGCCGCGCGCCGGTATCGGCGCAAGCACGGGCACGAACCCAAGAACAGGTTCGGCACGTCGCTGTTCGCGGTGCGGGCCGCGGACGGATTGCGCTGGGCGGCACGTACTCCGGCCGAGGTGCACACGGTCTTCCCGCGCTATCACCCCCGCTGGGCGTGGTGGCTGGTGCGGGTGCCCATGGTGCGTGAGTTACTTGTGAGCAATCTGGTCGTGGTGGCAACCAAAAGTTAGCCGAGCTAAGGCTCCAGCCACCCCCGGCGCCAGTGGCGCTTCCGGCACGGCGCGTGCACGGGCTCACTCCACGGCGATTCCCGCATCGCCAACCCGACGGTCTCGAGTGTGGTCAGACCAACCAGGTCGGCCAGCATCCCGACGGCGGCGACCGCCTCCGCGGCCTGCATAGCCGCGGTCGCCTGCTCGATCGTCAGGGTGCGCCCCGGTAGGAAGGAGACCACCCACCCGCCGCTGCCGACGCACTTAGCCTGATGCTCGGTTTGGTCGCTTGTCATCAACGACCGACCGATCACTTGCACCGCCATGACTCGGACTCCCCAGTTTGCGGTAACGATTCGGTAATGGAGCAAGCTGATATGTCGCTACAGCATCCCCCTTCCAGCAACAGAACGCAATAGTGCGTTCTGCGAAAAGCGAACCGAGAGGTCGGGATTCACACCGGTCAGCGCGCCGGAGGGCGCAGAAATTAGAACAGGTTACAGACAGATCGGAGGCAAAACTGTAACGTGTTCTCATGCATTACGACAGCTTGTTCATCGGCGGCCGCTGGACCGCTCCAGCCACCGCCGAGCGCGTCCAGGTCATCTCGCCGGCCACGGTCGAGCCGGTGGGCAGCGTCCCCGCGGTGAGCCGGGCCGACGTCGACGCCGCGGTCACCGCGGCCAGGCACGCCTTCGACCACGGCCCGTGGCCCGCCACGCCGCCGCAGGAGCGCGCCGCGGTGCTCACCCGCGCGGCCCGGCTGATCGAACAGCGTTCGGCCGACCTGCTCGCCGCGCTGACCGCCGAGGTCGGCGCGCCGCAGATGATCGCGATGACGCTGAACCAGATTCCCGCGGTCGCCGCGCTGGACGCCTACGCGGCCCTGGCCGAGTCCTTCCCCTGGCAGGAGACCCGGGTGGGCGGATTCGGCACCACCCGGGTCACCCGTGAGCCGCGCGGCGTCGTCGCGGCGGTCACCGCATGGAACGTCCCGCTGTTCCTCGCGGTCAACAAGCTCGCTCCCGCGCTGCTGGCCGGGTGCACCGTCGTGCTGAAGCCCGCCCCGCTGACGCCGATCACCGCCAACATGGTCGCCGACATCTTCACCGAGGCCGGGCTGCCCGAAGGCGTGCTCTCGGTGCTGCCCGCCGAGCCCGACGCGGCCGAGTACCTCGTCTCGCATCCCGGCGTGGACAAGGTGACCTTCACCGGGAGCACCGCCGTCGGCCGCAAGATCGGCGCCATCGCCACCGGTCAGCTCAAAAGCGTCTCGCTCGAACTCGGCGGCAAGTCGGCGGCGATCCTGCTGCCGGACATGGACGTCGCGGCCGGTATCCCGGTGCTCGCGTTCTCCGGCCTGATGAACAGCGGCCAGGGCTGCGTCGCGCAGACCCGCATCCTCGCCCCGCGCAGCCGGTACGACGAGATCCTCAACGCGCTGGTCGAACACGTGAAGACGATGAAGGTCGGCGACCCGAACGACCCGAGTGTGCAACTGGGCCCGCTGATTTCCGAGCGCCAGCGCGACCGGGTCGAGGGCTACATCGCCAAGGGCAAGGCCGAGGGCGCGCGACTGGTACTCGGCGGCGGCCGCCCGGAGGGCCTGGATCGGGGCTGGTACGTCGAACCGACGATCTTCGCCGACGTGGACAACAAGTCGACGATCGCGCAGGAGGAGATCTTCGGGCCGGTGCTGTCGGTCATCCCGTACGAGACCGAGAACGAGGCCGTGGCCATCGCCAATGACTCGGTGTACGGCCTCGCCGGATCGGTGTGGACGGCCGATATCGAACACGGGGCGCAGATCGCGGCCCGGGTACGCACCGGCACGTACGCGATCAATTGGTATGCCTTCGACCCGAGTTCGCCGTTCGGCGGTTACAAGGCCTCCGGACTCGGACGCGAGAACGGCCCGGAGGGTCTCGATGCGTTCTGCGAGCAGAAATCGCTACTCATGCCGCTCGGCTGGACCGCGTGATCACTCCGGCGGCATGACCACTCGCAGCAGCGGCGCGCGATCGCCGTAACGCCCGGGTGGGGCGTCGACGATCTCGACGCGCCACCCGGGCGGCAGCACCGCCCGCAGCCGCCCCGCGGCCCGGCGCAGCGGAGTGCTCGCTGTCGCCGACTCGATATCGTCGACCATCGGGGCAAAGGACGTCACCGTCTCCAGATCGGCCATGCTCCAACCACCTTTCGCGCGTCGATCTCGCCGTACGCCGCGGCCACCGCGGGTCCGATGTCGGAAGGGAAGTCGTTCAGTCGATCAGTTAACCGTCAGTAATCCGCCGGTGTGATGCGGAAGGAAGAACACGCCAAGTTCAGGTCACGAATACACGAAATCTCTCAACAAGATCATTACCCAGATCCACGTGCGGGTAAACCCATCGATCCGTGAAAATTCGAACAACCGCACGCGGCGGATCAGCGCACCATCGCGATACCGCGCGACGGGGGACCGGAGAGCATAACTCGAATACACTCTCGCACAACCACATTCGCCGAGGCGTTCGGCTGCATCGCCGTGTGTCACCCGCCCACCGATCGGCGATACGCGGCCGGTGTGACGCCCGTGGCCGCACGCAGGTGTACCCGCAGAGCGGTGACGCTGCCGAATCCGGCCTTCGCCGCAACGACTTCCACTGGCAAACGCGTGGTTTCCAGCAGCTCCCTGGCACGGGCGGTGCGCTGGGCATCCAGCCATTGCCGCGGCGTGGTGCCCACTTCGGCCTTGAACCGCCGGATGAATGTGCGTTCGCTCATCAACGCGTGCGCGGCCAGCGCCGAAACATTCACGGCGGCAGCCGGTTCGGCGATCGCCCAGGATAAGGTGGCGGCGAGACCGCTGTCGGCGGCCCACGCGCCCGGCCGGTCCGCAACGTATTGCGCCTGACCGCCCTCCCGATGCGGCGCGGTGACGTTCCACCTGGCCAGCTCCGCCGCCGCGTGCGCGCCCAACTCCTTGCGGACGATGTGCAGGCACAGATCCAAGCCCGCCGACAAGCCCGCCGAGGTCAGCACGTCACCGTCGTCGACGTACAACGCCGCCGGGTCCAGCTCGACCGCCGGATACCGCTTCGCGAATTCCGCACAGTAGGCCCAATGGGTGGTCGCGGGACGCCCGTCCAGCAGACCCGCCTCGGCCAGGACAAACGCCCCGACGCAGATGCTCACCATGGTCGCCCCGCGCCCGGCCGCGTCGCGCAGTGCCGCCAGCGCCGTCCGCGGCGTGGGCAGCGTCGGAAGGCCGATGCCGGGCACGACGACGACATCTGCCTCCGCCAGCGCCTCGAGCCCGTGCTCCACCCGCAGGTCGAAGCCGTTGGGCGTCCACACCGGGCCAGGGCGCACCCCGCAGGTCCGCATCTCGAACCCGGACGGCTCACCGGTCTTCCCCGGGCCGTGCCGGAACGCCTGGACGGCACATGCCAGGTCGAAGGCCATGACGCCGTCCAGCGCGAGCGCCACCACCTGTTTCATCGGTATCAGTTTGGCACGAATCCGAGTATTACTGTCGTTTCCGCCACTCGTCGTGGATCGTGACAGGGGCTTGACTTCACTGCACACCGAGTTCCGAGGAGAAGGAGGGCACAGTGGCCGGACCGACAGGCCTCGATTGGGCATGGGCCACCCGCACCGGTGGCGCGCTGGCTACGGGGCAACGTTTCAGGCTGGCGGCCGCGACCGCCCGGACGCTGCCCGCCATGGTGCCCAATGGGGTGCGGCTGGCACTGGGCAGGCGGGGGCGCGGGAAGCTGGAGCTCGCCGGTCTGCGGCTGCCCGATTCCGAGCTCGCCGTCGCGGCGGAGACCGAGGCGCGCGAGTCGCTGTCCCCGCCCGTGCTCAACCATTCCCTGCGGACCTACTACTTCGGACGGGTGCTGGCCGACCTCGACGGCGCGGCATATGACGACGAACTCGTCTACGTCTCCTGCCTGCTGCACGACCTGCGACTCGAACATCCGACGCCCGGACGCTGTTTCGCGGTGGCCGGTGGCGAACGAGCTGCCGCACTCGCGCTCGACGCGGGCGCGCCGCCGGAACGGGCCGACGCGATCGGCGCGGCCATCGCCGCCCACATCACACCCGGGGTCGCCGACGACCTCAGCGACCCCGGCGGGTTCGTGTCCGCGGGCGCGTCGGTGGACGTGCTCGGGACGCGGCTGGCGGAGCTGGACCGGGATTGGGTCGCCGAACTACTGCGGCGTCACCCTCGGCTCGGATTCAAGCGCCAAGTGATCGCCGCCTTCCGGGCGGAAGCGAAAGCGATGCCGAAGGGCCGGATTCATTGGCTCAATCGCGCGGGTTTCCTGACCATGATTCGCCTGTCACCGTTCGCCGAGTAACAAAGTCGCTCCGCGCGGACAGTTTACTGAGCACATCCGCCTTTCCGGAATTTCCAGGCGTTCACGGGTTCGCTCGACCAGACGAATTCTTCGCATTTTCCGCATCACCCTCTCGGCCTCGACTGAATTCGAGGCGTCCTTGTTCACTGGGCAGACCGGAGCCGTGTGAGTATGCTCGATGTCATGAACGGTGTCACCGGAATCGCGAGCGCACGAATGAAGCTGGCTCGCGCGTGGCACCACATGACCGAACTCGAGAGCATCATCTCGGAATATCAGGACGCGGACAACGTCGAAGTCCGGGTCGACCTTTTCCCGAATGCTGAACACGAAAACGAGATCGACTGCGAAGTAGCGGCGGTCAGTGTGTCCGAGGTACCCGACGACTGGGCGCTCATCACAGGCGATGCGCTCACCAACCTGCGAGCAGCACTGGACCACGCCGTCTATCCGCACGCCGAGCGTTTCCCGATCCTGCTGAGCAATACGAACAGCAAGGGTGAGGAGATATGCGTCGAGGAAATATTCGACCCCGTCACCACAGCCCTGATCCTCCGTCATCAGCCTTTCCACGACCCGCTACCCACCCACCACCCCCTTGGCCTTCTCCGCGAACTGGTCGACCGTGATCGGCACTGCCGACTGCGAGTCAGTAACCAATTCAAAACCGAGCTGATCTTCGCCCCATCGGACGACTACGAAGTCGTGAACACCCCAGAATCAGCGGTACACGAACTCGTACCGGGAGCGGTGTCCAAGAATTTCCGCTTACGGCTTCGCCCTGGCGTCACACAGTCCCAGCTCACCTACAACAACCGGCTTCGGCCAACCGTCGTCATCAATATTCCGGGCACAAATGACGATGTGCCGCTCATCGCCACGATGAAATCAATCCACACGCACGTCTCGGAAATACTGGATCAACTTGAAGCCATCGGAATCCTGTAACCGGCTACCAAGTCAGTGTCGCGCCCGCGCTCGTCACGGGCAAGAGACGGATGTGTCGCAGGTCCTCGGAGGACTGACGCGGATCGGGGTTCATCGCTCCGCGTACAGCCGCTCGCAGGGCAACCGGGGCAGCCGATCGGTTCCGCCGCGGGCGACGCAGACGGCGTCGGTGCAACGGCGGACACTTTCGTCTTGGACGAATATCAGTGCCGCTGTCGAGCACGCCGCGTAGTGCAATTGGTAGCCGCGTATCCGCACGATCAAGTGGACGTCCGGTTCGTCGGGGATCGGGGAGGGCATCACATGCCTCGGTCTCGGAAATAGCGGAAGTCGTCACGCGAAACGATCACGGCGGCAACCCGGGTCGAGCACACCGAGAAGTCGCAATCTCCGTGTGTCTCGATCGCCTTGTCGGCAGCGAGGCGACTCGACACAGGCCATGCCGGGTTGCTGTGCGACGCCGGGAAGCTCTGTGGCTGCGCTGTGATGACTTCGCCATCGGACTCGAGGTACGCGTTATTCGTCATCCCACCGTGGAGCAGCGTGAGAGTCGGCCGGGGGATCGACGCCGGGTCAGGCATACGCCATCGCCCGCCGACGCCGCGCAGTCCTCGCCGCGACGATGTCGCGAATAGCGTGCACAAGCAAGCGCCCAGGCGGACGAACATTGTTGCGGGGGCGCACTATCCACGCACGGAATGTGATTCCCCGATCGGCTGGGCTGGGCAGACCGATCGTTCCGCCGTCCCGCACGATGGACACGTTCAAGCGGAACATCTCAGCGAACAACGGAACTTCGTCGGGCAGATCGGGGGTGATGATGAAAGTCCACCTCTTCGACCGTGGATGCGACAGAATCGGCCCCAACGCGTATCCCTTGTTCTGCATCCACACCTTGACGTCCTGGCCCAGGGTCGCCGGCATGGTAATCCCCATACGGAGCCACAGCGGACTACGATCCGACCCACATGGGGAGGGTCGACCGTCGCGGGCAGATCACACACGTTCCGGTAGTAGTGGCATCGGGACATCGGAGTGTCTCCGAACGTTTCTCGGATTTGCATCGCGCTCCCCTGCTCGCACTCGTAGGTGTAGGTGCGCCCGGCCCGCCCCTGAACAAACTCCTGAGGAGAGAAGAACGTTGTTCATCGAGCCGAGCGCTCCGCAAGTCGACCATCCGACCGGCCTTCCACGGGCGTTCCAGTGGAAGGTCCACATAGATCGGAGCGTTTTCCCAGCGAACGTTCCAAAGGCCCAGCACAATCGGTTCCACACGTTGTTCACGCACCTTCCATAAGCGGTTGGCAAGCCTTCCAGAAGAGAGGGCTCGCGCCTTCCAGAAAATCGAATACGTGCCTTCCACGGACGGGAGTCAGAGCAAATGTCGAAGCCCAGCACGGGCAGCGAGAACCACCGAGTAGCAATGCCGCTCACACAGGACGCGAACACGACTTCGGGAGTTCCGTATCGAAGCCTCGGCCGCTGCCTGCGCGGGATGCGCCAAGAGTCGGGGCTATGATCGAGGTGGCGGCGAGGGCGATCAAACGCGGAGCCGGTACCTTGCACCGGCTGGAGACCGGCGCTGCCAACGTCGTTGTGCGAGACGAGGATCTGCGGGGACTGTGCAGGCTCTACCAACGCCCGGAGATGCTCCCTATCTTGAGATCATTGGCTGCGCAGGGGAAAACGCCGTCCTGGCTGGACGAGTATCCAGATCAGGTGAATCCGACGTTCAACGTCTACCTCCAGATGGAGACAGCAGCGACCCACCTGACCATCTACCGCCCTGACATGGTGTCAGGGTTGTTCCAGACACCGGATTACGCCAGAGCGCTGGACCGGTTGTACTTCACCGCAGATTCGGCCGAAGACATCGAACGACGGGTCAAAGTGCGACGGAACCGGCAGACACTGATCATGCGCGACCTGTCGCCGCTGACTGTCGATCTGGTTATAGATGAGGCGGTTACGCGTCGCGTAGTCGGCGGACCACGAGTCATGTCCGCGCAACTTCGCCACCTGGCCGACCTTCCGCCATGGGTGCGCGTACAAGTGCTCCCCTCCAGGTGCGGCTTCCCGCTGGGCATCTCAACAGGGCCGTTCACGATCCTGGACTTCGCGTCTGACGACCAAGGCAAGCCTTTGGAGCCGCCGGTGGTCTACGTCGAGAGTTACACCGGGAACATCTACCTGGAGAAAACCGACACCGTACGCCGCTATCGGACTGCATTCCAGGCGATCCAGCGAGTAGCGTTGGACGTGCCAGACAGCAAACGCCTGCTCCGGCAGGCAGCGAAGGAGTACACGCCGTGAGTAACGACCTGTCCGGGGCGCACTGGTTCAAGAGCAGCTATAGCGCGGGTGGGAACGACTGCGTGGAGGTCGCACACCTGGACGGGGGCATGGTCGGCGTGCGGGACTCGAAGAACTCGGGAGGACCGGCGCTGATCTTCACACCCGCCGAGTGGGACGTCTTCACCGCAAGCGTCGCGGACGGCGAGTTCGGCCGTCAATAACGAACGTTCGGCCGGTGGACATTGACGGTCGTCTTCCAGGCGCGGCACGCTGGTTACGCATTGCAAAGCTCCACGCGGGCCAAGGTCGGCACCGGGCGGCACGACGTCGATGCGCTGGGAGTAGCAGCGCACATCTGCCGTAGATGCTAACGGTGGTCGTGGCGCTGAGCGCATTTGATCCGGCCGATCCCCGGGCAAAGCACGCAAATCGTTTGTCGCGCAGAACAAATCGCCCGCACCATCTGTCAGATGGTGCGGGCGAGGTGCTACTTTGGGTGGAGTGTCAGCCCAGACGCTGCTTGAGCGCCTCGAACTCGTCGCGCACGCCGGAAGGCAGCTTGTCACCGACGAACTCGAACCACTCTTCGATCAGCGGGATCTCCTTGCGCCATTCCTCGGCGTCCACGGCGAGGGCCTCGTCGACGTCCTTGGCGTCGACGTCCAGCCCGTCGAGGTCGAGGTGCGCGGCGGTGGGCACGTTACCGATCGCGGTCGCCTCGGCATCGGCGGAACCCTCGATGCGGCCGATGATCCACTCCAGCACGCGGGAGTTCTCCCCGAAGCCGGGCCACAGGAAGCGGCCGTCGTCGCCACGGCGGAACCAGTTGACGTAGAAGATCTTCGGCAGCTTGGCGGCGTCGGCGTTCTTGCCGACGTTGATCCAGTGCCCCAGGTAGTCGCCGACGTGGTAGCCCAGGAACGGCAGCATGGCCATCGGGTCGCGGCGCACGGTGCCGACCTTGCCCTCGGCGGCGGCGGTCTGCTCGGAGGACAGCGTCGCGCCCATGAACACGCCGTGCTGCCAGTCGAAGGACTCGGTGACCAGCGGGACGGTGGTCTTGCGGCGGCCACCGAACAGGATCGCCGAGATCGGCACACCCTGCGGGTCGTCCCACTCGGGGGCGAGGATCGGGCACTGCGCCATCGGCGTGCAGTAGCGCGAGTTCGGGTGGGCGGCCAGCGTCTCGGTCTCCCGCTGGTACCAGTCGTTGCCCTTCCAGTCGATCAGATGATCGGGTTCGCCCTCCAGGCCCTCCCACCAGACGTCGTTGTCGTCGGTCAGCGCGACGTTGGTGTAGACGGTGTTGCCCGCCTCCAGGGTGGCCATGGCGTTCGGGTTCGAGCTGCGGTTGGTGCCCGGCGCGACACCGAAGAACCCGTATTCGGGATTCACGGCGTAGAGGCGGCCGTCCTTGCCGAAGCGCATCCAGGCGATGTCGTCGCCCAGGGTTTCGGCGCGCCAGCCCGGCACGGTCGGCTGGATCATCGCGAGGTTGGTCTTGCCGCAGGCGCTCGGGAACGCGGCGGCGATGTAGTACGCCTTGTTCTCCGGGGAGATCAGCTTGAGGATGAGCATGTGCTCGGCCAGCCAGCCCTCGTCGTGGGCCATCGCCGAGGCGATCCGCAGCGAGTAGCACTTCTTGCCGAGCAGCGCGTTGCCGCCGTAGCCGGAGCCGTAGCTCCAGATCTCCCGGTCCTCGGGGAAGTGGGTGATGTACTTGGTGTCGTTGCACGGCCACGGCACGTCGGCCTGCCCGTCGGCCAGCGGCGCGCCCACCGAGTGCAGCGCCTTCACGAACGGGCGATCGGCGCCCAGCTTCTCCAGGGCGGCGGCGCCCATCCGGGTCATCACGCGCATCGACACGACGACGTACTCGGAGTCGGTGATCTCGACGCCCAGCTTCGGGTCCTCCGCGCCCAGCGGGCCCATGCAGAACGGCACCACGTACATGGTGCGGCCCTTCATCGAACCGCGGTAGAGCTCGGTCATCGTGGCGCGCATCTCGGTCGGATCGACCCAGTTGTTGGTCGGGCCCGCGTCGGCCTCCGACTTCGAACAGATGTACGTGCGGGATTCCACCCGCGCCACGTCGGAGGGGTCCGAGAGGGCGAGGAAGGAGTTCGGCTTCTTCTTCTCGTCGAGCCGCTTGAACGTCCCCGCCGCGACGAGCTGGTCGGTCAGCCGCTCCCATTCCTCGTCGGAGCCGTCCGCCCACACCACTCGATCCGGCTGGGTGAGTTCGGCGACTTCTTGTACCCAGGCGAGTAGTTCGCTGTGCTCGGTCGGCGCCTTGCCGTCGGATCCACGAAGACCAGGAATGGTCGCTGACGTCATGAAAACTCTCCTGAGATGGGCGGCTACTCGCTGCTTCGCCGCCTGGCCCTAGGCCCATGACCAGCGCGAATGCACCGAGCGCCACCGTTGGCGGGAAGGCGCCCGCTCCGACCGGTCGAACACGCACCCAGGAGGGCGGCAGATCAGGACTTAGCGGACGCCCAAGTTCCTGAATAGAGGTTAACGCGATGTGACGGCCGGTACGGTATCGGGTTCCTCACTGTGTACCCAATCGGTCGTTCGTTTCAACAGGGGGAATCCAGCGATCGAGAATGCGGATGTCGCGCTCGCATGCGGCGAGTTGACCCGGCTGCTCGGCCGCCATCCGGCGCAGATCGGCCTCCAGCCGGGCCACCCGGCGATCCGTCTCGACCATTCGCGCGGTGCTTGCCTGGACCACGTGATCGGCCAAAACGGTCTCGGCTTCCACGAGCGCGGTCGCCACTCGCTGCTCGAGCTGCGCTTTTACATTGACCAGCGCGTTGGCGACCCATTGCCGGATGTGCGCTCGATCCGCCAGCTGCCCGCGGGCACGGACAACCCACGCCGCCACACCGCCGCCGAGCAGCAAAGTGACCGGCACGCTCGCCACGTCCAGGGCAGGTACCAGGGAGAACGGAGCAACCAGCAAGCGACCTAGGCCGACCCCGGCCGACGCGCCGAGCGCGATCATAAGGTGATCTTCGACACCCCGATGGCGTGGCTGCGGGTCCGGACCCACCCGGGGGGCGGGGTCGCGCCGTCGGGTCGGCACGCCGGTATCTTCGCTTTCCAGGCGGGCGGCCAGCTCGGCGAGCCGCTGGTCGATGACGTGATCGAGATCGCCCGTGAGTTCGGTGACAGTGTGCTGGAGCCGGGCGGGGTAGTCGTCGAAATCCGCCGGGCGCGAGCGGTCCAGCTCGGCGCGCGCGGCGGTGTGCGTCGCCCGTATCCTGGCGCCGATATCGGCCATCAGGTCCACCCGGGCCAAGTGCAGCTGACCGCGCAGGGCGGACATGGCGGTGGCCCGTCCGCCGTCGCGGCCGGCCAAGAGCACGGCCCGTTGCTCGCGCAACCGCGCCGATTCGGCGCCGGAGCGCAGCGCGGCCACTTGTTCGATCACCCGCTGGCGCGTGTCGGCCAGCACCCGGGCGAGGACCGCGCCCGACCGGTCACCGTCGGCGGCGGCCGCCGCGGTGAGCCGCGCGTGCAGGGCGCCGAGACCGGAGCGATCGAGCAGTCCCGCGTCGCCCGCGGTGCGCGCGGCCGCCGCCAGTCGCGCCGAGACCGGCACGATGTCCAGGTCGGCGGCGCCCTGCGCGGCGAGCAGCTCCAAGTCGCGCGCACGGACCGCGCGCCAGTCCTGGTAGGCGTGGATGCCGTTCATGGCGAGCAGCAGCCGCGTGCCGTTCGCGCGCAGCCGGTTGATCACCGCGAGCGTGTCCGCGCCGATGATGGTGCCCGCGTCGAGCAGGATCAAGACCACGGACGGCGAGGCGAAGCCCATGGTCTCCACCGCCGGGTCCGGTTCGGCGAGCGTCACGCGCGGTTCGAACCGGGCCAGCTCGGTGCGCAACAAGGCCGTGTTGACATCGGCGGGACCGATCACCGTGACCGCGCCCGCGGCGCTGGACTCGCGCACGGCGCGCAGCAGCGCCATTCCCTGCGGGTTCCATCGCTCCACCACGGCCGCGAGCTCGGGCGATGCGGCGAGCGCGGCCACGGGGCGACCGGGTTCGCCATCGACGGGCGTCCCCCGATCGGATTCGGCGTGGCCCGCGTCCGGCGGCGGGTCCGCTCCGGCACGCGTGGTCGCCGACGATTCCGGCGGTTCAGAGACCGGCACTGCTCATCCGTTCCCATAGTCGGACGTACCCGTTGTGCACCCGCAGCGCGGAGCGGCGCGCGGCCGGGGGCATGTCACTGGCCACGACGGCGCGCCAGCGGACCGCGCGGGCCAGCGCATCGTCGGCGTCGGAAGGGGCGGGTGCGGGATACCCCGCGGCGAGGTGTGCCACTTCGGGCCCGGCGAGACCCGCGCAGAGACCGAGCCACAACGCGTCGTCGCTGTAGAGATAGGACTCGAGCAGATCGCGCGCGCGGCCACCGTCCTCCGGCACCGCGCGAGCGGCGAGGCGGGCCAGCTCGTCGAGCAGTTCACCGCCGCGCAGAGCGGACACCTGCTCGTAGCGGCGGTGCAGCAGCCGGTGCAAGGTGTCGATGCCGCTGGCCGCGTGCAGGATCTGGAGCAGCGCCTGCGGAGCGAGGTCCGGATCGTGACGCAAGGCCGTGCACGCGCAGGTGACGCCGTACAGGTCCCAGCGCCGCAGCAGTTGCTCCCGCTCGGCGGCGTCCGGCCCCGGCGCCACGAACAGGTCGGGCGAGAGGATCAGCGCGGGATCGGCTTCGGCGGCGAGCTTGCGAAGCAGGTCGAGATCGGCGCCGGTCAGCGCACCGGCGCGGGTGCGAACGGCCAGCGACGCGACCACCGGAACCACCGGGATCCGCAGCTGTTTGCCGTACTGTTCGGCCGCGGCCACCGCGTCGCCCCAGCGGGAGCCGATCGCGTCGGCCTTGTTCAGCACGGCGATCGTGCGCTGCGGCGGCAAGGCGGCCAGCACCCGGCGATCGGCGGGCGTCGGCGCGGCCGACAAGACATAGACCACGATGTCGGCGTCGAGTTCCGGATCGGGCGCACCGGGCCGGTCCACCGGATCGGTCTCCACGGCCGACATCAGCGCGAGCGCGTGCAGCACGGTGGTTCTCCCCGCGTGCGCGCGCCCGGTCACCTGGATGCGCGGCGGTTTCCGCCACGCGCTGACGGCCGCCGCCGCGGCGTACCCGATCTGCGGGTCTCGCCCTGTCCCGAAGCGTAATTCGGCGAGCAACTTGTCGAGCTGATCGTGATCGGACGTGGGAACGCCGCGCTCCCGCACCGGCCCATCGGAATCAGTGGCTGTCGGCATGCTGCCCACCCCCTTTACGGTGCGCAATTCTGTCAGAAGTCCGATACGGGGACAGGCTGGACCGCTCAGCTACCGCTGAAGTACTTGTTCGCGGTTCGCACCGCCCAGTTCGGCGCGTATTTCGCCACCGTGGCCAGCACCTTCGCCTGCGTGCCTATCTCGTAGTGCACCTTCGGCAGCCGGGCGCGCTTGCGCGTGGCCTCCCAGATCCCGGCGGCGACATCGTCGGCGGTCAGCCGCACACCGAGCGACTTCGTCGTCCCGGTCGTCACACCGTCCACCATGGCCGTGGCCACGAACAGCGGCCAGATCGCGATCGCGCGGATGTCGTAGCGCTCCCATTCCAGATCGAGCGCCTCGGTGAAACTCCGGACCGCCGCTTTGGTCGCGCCGTAGCTCGCCAGTTCGGCCTGGCCGTAGATCGCCGAAGCCGAGCAGAGGTTGACCACCTGAGCGCCCGGAGTGTCCCGGAGATAGGGAAACGCGCTGTGCGTTCCCGCGAGCACGCCGACCAGGTTGACCTCGACGATCGCCCGGTGAGCGGAGAACTCGATCGACTCGAACGGCCCGGCGCGCAGGATGCCCGCGTTGTTGACCAGGATGTCCAGACGACCGGTCGCGGCGTGGAACTCCGCGAGCCGCTCCTGCCACTGCGTGTCGTTCGTCACATCCAGCACGCCGGTGTGCACCGTGCCACCCTTGGCGGTGATATCCACGGAGAGCCTGGTCAGCCCCACTTCGTCGATGTCGTAGGCCCCGACATGGTATCCCTGGGCAGCGAAAAGCAAGGCCGTCGCCCGCCCGATACCGGCCGCCGCGCCGGTGACGAATACAGTCGGTGCGCTCATGCCGGGGAGTCTAGTGCGGCGCACGTCGTGTACTCCGGGGTTCCCAGACGCCAGGTCGGTCACTTACCCTGCTGGAGTGGTCGGCACCACAATCGGTGCGCAGCTTCGACTTTCGCATGCGGCAACCGACCTCGACGATGAGGAGGTTGCGATGACCGCGGATGTCATCGGCGCTGTCGACCCGGAGCCCGCCTGTTCGGCGGACCGCAAGCCCTTGCTGCCCAGCACGGACCCGTTCCACCGCCCGCCGAAGGGGTTCGCGGCCAAAGCGCCCGGCACCATCCTGCGGAGCAGGAAGATCGAGGTGGCGCTGTTCGGTCTCGTGCCGCAACAGGTCTCGGCCTGGCAGCTACTGTACCGCAGCTGTGATCTGCACGGCGCTCCGGAAGCGGCGATCACCACGGTCCTGCTGCCGATCGACGCCGAGCCGGACGAGGATCGTCCGCTGCTGGCCTTCCAGACCGCGATGGACGCCGTGAGCGAGAAGTGCTCCCCGTCCTACGCCCTTCGCTACGGCGCGCGGGCGCTGGGCTCGGTCACCCAGGTGGAATGGCTGCTGGTGGCGAACGCGCTGCGGCGCGGCTGGGCGGTGAGCATCGCCGACCACGAGGGACCGCACGGGAACTTCGGGGCGCCGCGTGAGCCCGGCTACCGCGCGCTCGACGGTATCCGCGCGGCACAGCGCTTCGGTCCGCTCGGACTCGGCCCGCGCACCCGCGTGGCGGTGTGGGGATACTCCGGCGGTGGCATGGCCAGCTCCTGGACAGTGGAGATGGCACCGACGTACGCCCCCGAACTCGACATCGTCGGCGCGGTGCTCGGCGCTCCCGTCGGTGACCCGCGCCAGGTCTTCGACCGCCTCAACGGCACTCCCTACGCCGGCCTGCCCGCCATCGTCATCGCCGCCCTGCGCAGGCTGTATCCCGCGCTGAGCTCGCTGATCGACAACGAGCTGAACTCGGACGGCCACCGGTTCGTCGTCCGCGCGGAGAACGCGACGCCGCTCGGCGCGATCCTCGGTCTGGCCAACAAGAAGGTGGACGACTTCCTGGACCGCCCGCTCACCGAGGTGCTCGACACCCCGGAACTGAACGCGATGTTCGATGATCTGCGGCTGGGCAACGCGACGCCCTCCTGCCCGCTGCTGGTGGTGCAACCCATCCACGATCAGGTCATTCACATCTCGGGCATCGATGGCCAGGTGGCGCGCTACCGCAGGGGCGGCGCCGCGGTGACCTACGTGCGTGACCGGCTCAGCGAGCATTTCTCGCTGCTGCCGCTGTCCACCCCGATCAGCCTCGACTGGCTGGCCGACCGGTTGGCCGGGCAACCGGTGAGCGACGTCGGCGACACCACTGTCTGGTCGGTCGCGGCCTCGCCGTCGGGCGTGCGCGGCCTGCTGGAGATGGCGGTGACCGCGGCCAAGGTCGCGCTGGGCCGACCGCTGCGCCAAGAGCGGCCGAACGAGCCGAGAATCGCCCCCGCGCGCGCCGCCTGACCTCCTGCTCAGCGGCCGGTGCGCAACCGCTTACCGCACTGATCGCCGGATGCTGGACAATGGACGTCGTGAACGACGCCGCGAACCATACTGCCGAGTCAGTTCCGGGCCCGCCGTCCACAGCTTCGGCTCCGGCCGAGGGCGGGCCCCGGCACAAGACCGGCTCGCGCCTGTACCCCCGAGTCACCAGCTTCCGGTCGCGCAGGGGCGCGCTGACCGCGACCCAGCAGCAATCCTGGGACCGGATGTGGCCCTCGATCGGCCGCGAGGTCGCCGACGAGCCGCTGGACGCGGCCGCCTGGTTCGGCCGCGAGGCGCCGCTGGTCATCGAGATCGGCTGCGGCACGGGCACCGCGACGGCCGCCATGGCGCAGGCCGAACCACACCTGAACCTGATCGGCATCGAGGTCTACCAGCCCGGCCTCGCGCAGTTGGTGCAGCGCATCGAGCGCGAGAAGATCGACAACATCCGCCTGCTGCGCGGCGACGCGGTGGACGTGCTGGAGAACATGATTGCCCCGGAGTCGCTGACCGGCGTCCGCGTGTTCTTCCCCGACCCGTGGCCCAAGGCGCGCCACCACAAGCGGCGACTGCTCCAGCCCGCGACGGTCGCGCTGATCGCCGGCCGCCTGAAGCCGGGCGGTGTGCTGCACGTCGCCACCGACCACGCGGGTTACGCCGAGCACATTCACGAGGTAGGCATGGCAGAGCCCCTGCTCAGAGGATTGAACGAGACCACGGGCGGGGTCAGTGCCGAACACCGCGCCACGGCGCCGATCGGATTCGAGCGTCCGGTCACCAAATTCGAAGGCAAGGCACATCGCGCCGGTAGCGCCATCACCGAGCTCATATGGGGGAAGATCGACCGATGAGCGTCAGTGAGATGGCCCACGAAGTGGTCGATGTTGCCGGGGAGGTGCACGGAGGCGGAGCGGAAGGTCTGGGCAGCTCGGCGCCGGACGTGCGCCGGGTCCTGTTGGTCTGGGACGCCCCGAACCTCGACATGGGCCTCGGCGCCATTCTGGGTGGTCGCCCGACCGCCGCCTACCGCCCCCGGTTCGACGCGCTCGGCCGCTGGCTGCTGGCCCGCACCGCCGAACTCTCGGTGGGCGCGGTGCATCGCGTGGAACCCGAGGCCACCGTTTTCACCAACATCGCCCCCGGCACCGCCGACGTCGTGCGGCCGTGGGTGGAGGCGCTACGCAACGTCGGCTACGCGGTCTTCGCCAAACCGAAGATCGACGAGGATTCCGACGTCGACGCCGACATGCTGGCGCACATCGCGTTACGAAGTCGCGGCGCCGGGCTGGCCGGCATCATGGTCGCCTCGGCCGACGGACAGGCGTTCCGCGAACCGCTGGAGGAACTCGCCGCCAAAGGCGTGCCGGTTCAGGTACTCGGCTTCCGCGAGCACGCGAGTTGGGCCGTCACATCCGATACTCTCGAATTCATCGATCTCGAGGACATTCCGGGCGTGTTCCGTGAACCGCTTCCGCGCGTTAGCCTCGACTCGCTGCCCGACGAGGGTGCCTGGCTGCAGCCGTTCCGGCCGCTGTCGGCACTGCTCACCTCTCGCCCCGCCCAAGGAGTCGCTTAGTGTTCACACGCTGGGGCGATCTGGTCTACCGCCTGCGTTTCGCCGTCATCGGCCTCGTCGTGGCGGCACTCCTGGCTCTGGGCGGATACGGCCTCGGCTTGGAACATCATCTCAGCTCCAGCGGGTGGGACGACCCGACCTCGGAGTCCGCGCAGGCCGCGCGGATCGCCGACGCGGCGTTCGGCCGGGATCACAACAGCGACGTGATCCTGCTCTACACCGCGCCCGAGGGCAAGACGATCGACGACCCCGAATTCAGCGGGAAGATCGTCGCCAATCTCGCCGCCCTGCCGCGCGAGCATCCGGGCGAGATCACCAAGATCAACGGGACGTACTGGCGCAACGACGCCGGTATTCCGGCGCAGCCCAGCGTCTTCGGCGCGAAAGACAAGAAGCACGCGTTCGCCTCGGTCGCCATCAGCGGCGACAACGACACCGAGATGGTCCGCAACTACCGCAAGGTGAAGGACGTCTTCTACATTCCGGGCGTCGACGTCCAGGTCACCGGATTGCAGGCGGTGGCGGGCACCCTCAACGACACCATGGCTTCCGACCAGAAGCGCATGGAGATGCTCGCCATCCCGGCGGTGGCGGTGCTGTTGTTCTTCATCTTCGGCGGCCTGGTCGCCGCGGGCCTGCCGCTGGTGGTCGGCGGTCTCACCGTCATCGGCGCCAACGGCATCATCATGGCCCTGACGAAGTTCACGGAGGTGAATTCGTTCGTCTCGGGCGTGGTGTCGATGATCGGCCTCGGTCTCGCGATCGACTACGGGCTGTTCATCGTCAGCCGCTTCCGGGAAGAACTCGCCGAGGGCTACGACACCCGCGCGGCGGTGCGGCGTTCGGTGATGACGGCGGGACGCACGGTCGTGTTCTCCGCGACCATGATCATCGCCAGTCTCGGCGGCATGCTGCTGTTCCCGCAGGGCTTCTTGAAGTCCGTGGCCTACGGCACGATCGCCACGGTCTCGCTGGCCGCCCTGACCGCCATCACGATCCTGCCCGCCATGCTCGGTGTGCTCGGGCCGCGCGTGGACATGCTGGGCTTCAAGCGTTTCCGCCAGACCAAGACGGCCGAAGAGATCGAGCACGGTTTCTGGGGGAAGATCACCCAGTGGGTGATGAAGCACCCGCTGAAGATCGCGGTGCCGATCTGCGTCGGACTGCTGCTGCTGATCATCCCGGTCAAGAATCTCGCCTTCGGCGGCATCAACGAGCGATACCTCCCGCCGGACAACCCGACCCGCGTCGCGCTGGAGGACTTCTACGATGTCTTCCCCTTGAAGAAGACCGACCCGGTACAGCTGGTGATGGTGTCCGAGGACAGCACCGCCGTCGGCAAGGTATGGAAGGAAGCGGGCCAGGCGCCCGGCCTCGCCAGCGCTTTCGACGTACCGAGCCGCTCCACCACCGAGGCGAACGTCTATCGCACGAGCGCCACACTCGCGGATTCGGAGAACGCCGACCCGACCATCGAGTACCTGCGGTCGATAGAGGTGCCCGACAACGTCGAACTCTATGTCGGCGGCCAGCCGACCATCCAGAAGGACAGCATCGACGCGCTGCTCAACCGCATGCCCGCGATGATCGCGCTGGTGCTGTTCGTCACGACGCTGCTGATGTTCCTGACGTTCGGCTCACTGGTGCTGCCCATCAAGGCCGCGCTGATGAGCGCGCTCGGCCTCGGCACCACGCTCGGCATCCTGACCTGGATCTTCGTCGACGGGCACGGCGCGACGCTGCTGAACTTCACTCCGCAGCCGATCATGTCGCCGGTGCTGGTGCTGATCATCGCCGTGATCTACGGTCTGTCCACCGACTACGAGGTCTTCCTGCTCTCGCGCATGGTCGAGGCGCGCACCATGGGCGCTTCCACCACGGAGGCGGTGCGCGCTGGCACCGCGCACACCGGACGCATCATCACCGCGGCCGCGCTCATCCTGCTCGTCGTCGTCGGCGCGTTCGCGTTCTCGGACCTGGTGATGATGCAGTACATCGCCTACGGTCTCATCGCGGCGCTGTTCATCGACGCGACCATCCTGCGCATGCTGCTGGTGCCCGCCACGATGAAGCTGCTCGGTGACGACTGCTGGTGGGCGCCCGCGTGGATGAAGCGCATCCAGCAGAAGATCGGCCTCGGCGAGCCGATTCTCGACGACGAACGCCCCGGTGGCGGTGAGGTCGTCGACCTGGTCAAGACCACGCCGATCACCGATCCGGTGACCATGCAGATCCCGGCGGTCGCCGACGCCAACAAGGTGCCGCGCAGGCGCAAGCCGCGCACGGTCGCCGAGATCGAGGCGGAGGCGCCCACCAGGCGGCTGGACCGGGTTCCGCCGCCTCAGCAGGCGCCGCAGGCGACGCCCGCGCCGCCGCCGATGATCCGTCCAGGCAGCGCCCCGATTCCCCGCGCAATGCCACGCCCCCGCAAGGTGAGCCGGTTCGCCCGCGGCGGATCTCGCAGGCGCCGAATGCTCCGCGCTTCAAGCCGGATCAGGCGGAGCAGCGGCCGCAGTCGCCCCCGGAGGGGCCCGCTGGGCCGCGACCGGCGCCGCCGACGGGTCTGTCCCAGGAACCGGACGCGCCGCACATCAGTGTGCCGTCGGTGGTGTTCCCCGAGCACAGCGCAGGAGCGATCGTGTCGTCGGTGACGCCGCCCGCACCGCGCCCGACGCACGCACCGCTGCCGCGTCCCCGGTCCGGCCTTCCGCAAGAGCCCACCGTCGACCTTCCGCATCAGACCGGTGCGCCCCGCGCGGCGCGGCACTTGTCGCCCACCGCTCCGGCCGCGTCCGAGGGCCCCGCCCACCGCGCGCCCGAGCCCGATGCGCCCGAGGAACCGAACAACGGTCCGGACACCACCAATCGCAGCAGTATCGAGAGCTGGATGGCCGAATTGCGTTCCTCGCGCCGCCACATCGGCAGGCCCGAGGAAGGCCGGCACCACGGTGGCGACGGCCGCACGGTGAGCGTCAACGAACTGCTGCGCCGCCGCGACCGCGAGTGACGGCTGGACGCGGCGAACGAAAGGCCGCCGCGCTGCTCGGTGCTCGACCCGGAACAACACGGCGGCCTTCTCGGTGGATGGTCCTGTGATCAGGTCTGCCGCTGTGTTCCCGCATCGGCGAAGGCGCGGGCGTAGCGGGTCCCGGCCAGTAGCAGCAGGATGCCGACGATCAGGAAGGCGGCGACGCGGACCAGCCCGTCCAGTGTGGCCAGGTCGAACAGGAACAACTTGACCAGAGCCGCTGCCGTGACGAGTAGTCCCGAGCCCAGCGCGAGTTTGGCGACGGCGGGCGCGGCGGCGAGCTTGCGCAATCCGAACAGCAGGGCGCCGGTCGCGCCCGCCATCCACAAGACGGTCGCGGCGCTGTGACCGAGGAGGAACCCGTTCGGCGTCCCGATCGCGACGCCGATGGAGACCGTCGTCGCGGTCACCGCGTAGAGCCCGGCGACGCTCGCCGCGATCCACTGCCACTCGCCGCCCGCCGACGAGCCGGGCAGACGGCGCGCGCACCACAGCGCGACCGCGACCACGCCCAGGGCGAGCACCGCGCCCAGCACGGTGTCCACACCGAGATGCGCCTCGGAGCGATGCTGCGAGGCAAGGACTTCCGGCCCCGCGATACGCAGCAACGTAAAGCCGCCGAGCACCGCGAACGCCGCGCCGATGCCCGCCGCCGGGCGGGACGAGCGCTGGCCCGCCACCGCGAGGAAGGCCATCGCGACCAGGAACAGAGCCGTGGGCAGCGTCTCCGGCTCGGTCGCACCGACGCACGCCTCCAGCACGGCGATCGAGCCCGCGACCGCCGCCACGAGTGCGGTATGCGCCGGAATTCGAGCGTGCGCGTTCAGTTTCGGCACGGTGCTCACCGCGGCGGCCAGCAGGAGCACCACGGCGGCGGCGGAGGCCACCAGCACCGAGACCAGCCGTTCCTGGTACATCCCCGGGGCGATGAGCAGCGGCGCGACGGCCGCCGCCATCGTCAGCGAGGCGGTGAGATCGTCGGACCGATCACGGACGACGACGATCGTCCCGCCCAGCCCGACCAGTGCGACCGCCACGGCGGCGACGAGCAGCCAGGCGCGCTCCTCGGCCGTGGGAGCACTCAGCGCCGCACCGGCGACGAACACGAATGTCGCCAGAACGGCGGGCAAGGTGCGGGCCACATGGAGGTAGGGCCAGTTTCGCGCGCGTTGCACCGGCACGCAGGCCGCTTGCAGCACGATCAAGAAGGCGAGCAGCACCAGCCGCGTGGTCAGCACCGGCGAGAGCGCCGCCGCCGCCAGCACCACGAGCACCGCCAACGGCTGCGACTTCCACTGCATCGCCAGCGCGACGCCGCCGGCCGCGACACCGAACGCCACCGCGAGCCCGAGCACCGGATGCAGCCAGTTGTAGACGGCGGTCACCGCGATAACGTCGAGATACGCGCCCGCGATACCGGTGGCCGCCAGAGCTATACCGCCGACCCGTCCGCCGGTACGCCCGAAGACCCGCGCGCCCGCGCCCACCAACGCCGCCGAGAACGCCGCTCCGGCGATCACTCTCGGCACCGGCCCGAAGAACCCCGCCTGAGCGGCCAATACCAGCAACATCGCGACGCCGATCAGCGTCACCGCGACACCGGCCAGTGCCAGAATCCTGCTGATCACCCCGTCACGCTGCCACCACGGAGTGCGCGGCACTTGTGGCTGCGCGCGAGGCGGGACGGGCGGACGCGGTGGCACAGCTCCCGCCATCGGCCGAGGAGCATGTCCACCCGGAGCGCCGCCGGGCGGCGGCGCGAAACGCGGAACATACGCGGGCTGTGGGGGCGCGCCCGGCATACCGGCCGTCGGCGAATGACCGGGCCAAGGCGGCACAACCGGTGGTGCCGAACCGGACGGCGGGCGCTCCGGTGCACCCGGATCGGGAATCGCGAACGGGTTCGTCGCCGCTGACGACGCGCCCGCGACCGGACGACCGAGCGCATCGGATGCCGTGGTACCCGGCGTACCGGGCACCTCGTCGGGCACCGGACCTGCCGAGGCGGGAGCGCCCGGCATTGATCCGGCCGCTTCCTCGGTGACGGACGTGGCGGACGCGGCGGACGAGCCGGAAGCCATTCGGGCCTCGGCCGAAGCCGCCACCTGATCGCGTAGCAGTCGCAGATCGCGCCCCAGCACGCCCAGCTGGGTCCCCAGCGTGGTGAACTCGCCGGAGAGCCGCGCGAGCAGCGCCGGATCGAGAGAGGTAGTCATGACCTCATGCTCGTTGCCGCGATGCGCGCGGGCATGAGTAGTAACCCCTGGTAGACAACCGAGTTCTACCCGTCGGCGCGGGTAGCCCGCCCCGACCGACCCGCACCCGGGCAGCCGAGTGCGGGCCGGTCGCGCCGGATGGTCAGTAGGCGCGCATGCCGATTACCTCGTGCACGGCGTCGAGCACCGCCGAGCGGGGCGGCATGCGCAGCACCCCGGGCGCCGGTTCGCCCGCCCAGTGCCAGCCGAGGGCAGAGTCGGAGCTGGGCAGCAGGACGATGCGTCCGCCGGGGACCACGGTGACCCCATGACCGGCGAGGCCACGACGGACCGAGACTTCGACCGGTCGAGCGGGGCTCGGCGGCGTGACGAGGAAGGTCCAACTGCGTTCGCCCGGCTCTGCGATCACGGGCGCGGTGTGATTGCGGTCCAACTGAGCCAGCACTTTTCGCCCCAATTCCGGCGGCATGACGATCGCCCCGATGATGGAGCCGGTGGTGATGGTCGGGCGTCCGGCGAGAAGCTGAACCGGCAGCCCGTACGTATGCCGCAGCAGACGCGCGACTTCGTGCGGGGAATGACAGCCCTCGAACATTGCCCTACCCCCGATCGATGAAGTCGGAATCGGCTGTTTCGGTGGACTTTCGGCGTAGCGTGCCGTGCTGGTCGCGCATCCGCGTTCTGGCGTTCGCTGGTAGGGCGCTGACGTGGCGTACCGATCGAGGTGTGCTGTGGCGCGCCGGTCGCATGGTCTGTGCGGCGGGCCGGCACGCGCGATCGGCACGCCCGGCCTGCACGGTGGTATTCGGCATGGTTTTCATTGCCGCCGCCCTTTGCAGTCAAAGTTGCAGAAAGGCAACGGTATTCCAACCAAGAGCCGACGAGTCGTACGCAATGTCCCACTTCGGTAGTCGCAGATAACATAGCGTCGTACTCTGAAACCCAGATTTAACAAAAGGACTTGGGTATGGACGAATCGTCGATCGGAGTTCGGATCCGCCAGTTCCGTGGCAAGGCGCTGACCCAGCGCCAGCTCGCCGACCAGGCGGGTGTCAGCGTGGACCTGGTGCGCAAACTCGAGCAGGGCGGCCGGCAGACCGCCTCCATCGCCAGCTTGCAGAAAATCGCGCGGGCCTTGGACGTGGACATCGCCGATCTGATCGGCAAGCGCCAGGGCGTGCCGTCCGCCAACCCGGAGGCGGGCATCGTGGCCATCCGGCGAGCCCTGACGCCGGTCGACGATCTGCTCGGCGAGACCAGAGAGGAGGAGGCGGTCAGCCTGGACGACGGTCGCCGGGCGGTCGACTACGCCTGGGGCGCCTACTGGTCGGGCCGCTACGAGCTGCTGACCTCCATCCTCCCGCCCGGTTTGACCCAGCTGCGCGCCACCGTGCACGCCGCGCGCAACGGATCGGTGGCGCCCGCCAACGAGTTGCTGGCCCGGATGTATTGGGTAACCGGATGCACGCTGGTGCATCTCGGCCAGACCGATCCGGCGTTCCTCGCGATCCGGCAGGCGCTCTCGGCCGCCGAGCTGGGCAACGATCCGCTCCTGCTTGCCACCATCCGGGGTTCGATCGCCTGGCAGTTGCTGGTGCAAGGTCGCTACGACGAGTCGCGGGGCGTGGCGCTGAACGCGGCGGCGGCCCTTGAACCCACCGGCGAGGTCACGGCGACTCATCTTTCCGCCTACGGCTCACTGGTGTTGCAGGGCGCGACCGCTGCGGGCAGGGCGCAGGACGTGCACGACGCGTTGTCGCTGGTGGAGGCGGCGAACGAGGTCGCGGTGCGGATCGGAACGGATCGGCAGGACTACGAGACCTACTTCGGCCCTTCGCAGGTCGTCATGCAGACGGTGGACGTCAACGTTTCCTCCGAGCGCTATCCGGAAGCGCTGGCGGCGGCCAAGACCATGCCGGTCAACGGCAGTCTCCCGCAGGCGTCACGGGCCAGGCACCTGGCCGACACGGCGGTCGCGCTGACCCGCACCGGCCAGCACCAGCGCGCGCTCGACACGTTGCTGACCGCGGAACGGGTTGGTGGCGCGGATTGGCTGAAGTATCAGACGCTGCCCCGCCATATCGTGTCCGAACTGCTCGACCACGACCGGAAGGTGCCGCTGCGCGCGTTCGCCCGCCGGATCGGGGTCAACACCTAGATCGCCTGCCGCTCGCCTGCTCGTTCGATCACCTCGTCCAGCACCTCCCGCGAGCGCACGAGATCGTCGATGGTGCGGGTGATCCGGTCTCGCTCGGTCCGCAACTCGGCGACCAGCGCGGGGGTGGCGTACTCGTTGGGACCGCCGTCCGCGTCGCGCATGCAGGGCAGGATCCGGGCGATCTTCTTGCTCGTGAGCCCCGCCGCGAGCAGTTCCTGAATGTGGATGACCCGGTCCACCGCCCGCTCGGAATACTCGCGATGTCCGCCGGGCGTGCGATCGGACGCCAGCATGCCTTGCTGCTCGTAGTAGCGCAGCGAGCGCTCACTCACGCCGGTGCGCTCGGCGAGCTCTCCGATCCGCATCTGCCACCTGGCCTTTCCCATTTCGGCTTGAATCTCACATCAGTGTCATGTTTTACCATCCCCGCATGACGAACGCAGCGGCCTCCGCCCTTTTCCGGCCCGCCACCCTCGGCCCGCTCACGCTGCCGCACCGGTTGGTGATGGCGCCGATGACCCGCAACCGCGCCGCCGCCGACGGCACGCCTTCCCCGCTCATGGCGACCTACTACGCACAGCGCGCGAGCGCGGGCCTGATCATCGCCGAGGCGACCACGCCGAACCGGGTGGGCCAAACCTACGCCGATATACCCGCCATCTACACCGACGAGCACATCACCGGATGGCGCGCGGTGACCGATGCCGTCGCCGCGGCGGGCGGGCGCATGTTCCTGCAATTGCAGCACGGTGGCCGGGTCGGGCACCCCGGCAACAGCGGGCTGACACCGGTCGCGCCATCACCGATCGCGCTGCCCGAGCCGATCCACACTCCGACCGGTGCGCAGGAGGCGGTCGTCCCCCGCGAGATGTCCGTTGCCGATATCCGGGCCACCATCGCCGATTTCGCGGCCGCGGCCCGGGGCGCCGTCGCCGCCGGATTCGCCGGAGTGGAGGTGCACAGCGCGAATGGTTATCTGCTGCACCAGTTCTTGGCGCAGAACACCAACCGGCGCAACGACTCCTACGGCGGGGCGGTCGCCGACCGCATCCGCTTCACCGTCGAAGTGGTCGAGGCGGTCGCCGACGCCATCGGCGCCGACCGCGTCGGCGTGCGAATCTCTCCCGGAGTCTCCGTCAACGGCATCGAGGAGGGCGACACCGAGGACATCTATCCCGCACTCGTCTCGGCCCTCGCGGACAAGGGTCTCGCCTACCTGCACTATGTCTTCGCCGACCCGGATCAGCCGCTTTTCCAGCGCATCCGGGCGCTGTGGCCGGGCACGCTGATCGCCAACCCGAATCTGGGCTGGGGCGTCCCGCTCCCGGCGGACGGCGGCAAGTCGGCCGCCGAGCACCTGCTCGCCGGCGGCGCGGACCTGATCTCGCTGGGCCGGTCCTTCCTGGCCAATCCCGATCTGGTCGAGCGATTCCGCACGGGAGCGCCGCTGAACCCGGTACGCGACGCGCATCTGATGTACGTGGGCGGCGGCGAGGGCTACACCGACTACCCGACGCTCGCCACGGCGCCCGCGACCAACTGACCCAGCCCGTCAGCGGCCCGTCAACCGGCGCCAGTGCGCCATGAACGGATGCTTCGCGGTGACCGACCCCATGCGCATCCGGCCGTGCACCACCAGATGCAGCGGGCCCAGCGGCGGTCCGGTGCGCACCTTGTTGTTCACGCTGGAACCGATGAGCTCGAGCCCGTTCAGGTCGACGGTGGCCTCGGCGGGCACGATCAGGGTGACCGAACCGCAGTAGTCGTCCACCCGCACCTCCACCACCTGGGTCGACATGATCGCCTCGGTGAAATCCAACGTGACGCCGGACATCCAGTTGTTCAGATACAGCGTGGGCGGCACCTGCCACTGGCCGCGGCGGTTCACCCCGGACAGGCGCGACCGGATCACGTTGCCCGCGGCGTTCGAGCGGGGCGCGGGATGGGCCCGCCCGGTGAAAGCGGGTGAAGTGTTCACGAACGTCGACGGCGGAGCCGCGGGGTGGCCGACCAGGCGGACGCCCGGTAGGTCGATGAGCACGGCGTTCAGTTCGCCGCGCGTCTTGGCGGCCAGCGCGGTGTCCATCCGCTCGGTGAACTCACCGAGGGAGAGCATGCCGAGGCCGACCGCGCGCTGCAACAGCTGGCCGACATGCTCGCGTTCGGCGTCCGAGACGCGCAACTCCCGGTCGCCCACCGCGCCGCCGGAGCCGACCGCATTGGATACCGATTCGGGCCCGCCCATGCGATCGAGGTTACCGAGCGCACGGCCGCGCCCGCATCAGGGCATTCCCTGATCCGGGGCTACTCGAGCCCTTGTTCGATGGCGTAGCGCGTCAGTTCGACCCGGTTCGCCAGCTGGAGTTTGCGCAGCGTGGCCTGCACGTGGTTCTCCACCGTGCGGTGACTGAGTCCCAGCCGCGCCGCGATCTGCTTGGCCGACAGCCCTTTCGCCACCATCCGCAGCACCTCCGTCTCGCGCTCGGTGAGCGCGGGCCGGTGCGGCTCGTCGGGCCGTGCCGGCGTCGTCGCCATCCGCCGGTATTCGCCGAGCACCAGTCCGGCCAGGCCGGGAGTGAACACGGCTTGACCGGCGGCGGTGGCACGCACGGCGTCGACCAACTCGGCCGCGGACGCGCTCTTGACAAGGTAGCCCGACGCGCCCGCTTTGATCGCGTCGAGCACGTCGTCGCGTTCGGCCGAGGCCGAGAGCACCAGCACCCGGCTCTGCGGCGACACCCGCAGCACCTCGGCGGTGGCCTGCGCTCCGTTGCCGTCGGGCAACTGCATGTCCATCAGCACCACGTCCGGGCGCACCGCTCCCGCCCGCCGGGCCGCGGCGCCGACACCGTCCGCCGTCGCCGTCACGCGGAATCCGGCTTCGGTGAGATCGCGGGAGACACCGTCCCGCCACATCGGATGGTCGTCCACCACCATCACCGAAATGGACTCGGCCGTCCGATCCGTCATCCCCGTCTCCCGTCCTCGGTCATCCCCGTGCCGCACCGGCACCCGGCTCCGGCACGAGCGCATGCCCCGCTCTGCCCGTCGATCGCTCGCTCATCTGGGTACCCGGAATTCCCATTCGGTGCCGAACCCCACTCCACCGTCGATCTCGGTGAGCAGATCCGCGCTGCCGCCCAGGGCCGCGATTCGCCCGACGATCGAACGGGAAACCCCCATCCGTCCTTCGGCTTCCGCCTCCGCCAGCCGTCCCGGCGGGATGCCGACGCCGTCGTCGCGCACACTGATCACCAGTTCGTCGCCGGTGTCCTCCAGCAGCACATATGCTCGCGCATCCGGCCCGGCGTGCAGCTCCACATTGGACAGCGCCGTGGCGACGGCCGAGGCGATCTCGTTCGCCACCCAGCGGCCGACCCGCACCGGGTCGCCCGGGGTCGACACCGACACCGTCGGAGTGGACTGGGCGGTCAGCAGCGGCCGCAGGTCGACCTCGGCACCGCCCGCGTCCCGGTGGTCGGCCTGCTCGGAGATCAGGACGCGCAACGCCACCTCCTGCTCGCCAGCGCGCAGCGCCAATTCCTCGGTGGGACCACCGATCTCGCTGCCCCGCCGCTTGATGTAACTGAGCACTTGCAGCACCCCGTCGTGCACCTCGCGGGACAATCGTTCTCGCTCTTCGGCCGCCGCGGTCAGGCGCACCGCCCGCTCCAGTTGGTCTTGGGCGCGGCGCGCGGTGTTGGCGGCCAGGCCGAGCGCGAGGCCCACCGAGACGAGCACTGGCACCGTCGCGTCCGTCCACACGTCCTCGCCCCACTGATCACGTACTGTCAGCGACACGGCGGCGATCAGCGCCCCGGACAGCACGCCCGCGAGCGGTCCGCGCAGGATCGCCGCGCCGATAACGGCGTTGGTGGCCCACAGCGTGGTCGGCAGCGTCTGGTGGCCGTGATACCACCCGTAGTCGGCGACCAGGCGCGTCGCGGCCATCAGCCCGATCACGACCACGTGGTCGCCGATCACCACCCAGCCGCGCAACCGGGCCACCTCGGGGAAGCGCCACTGCGACAGCATGATCGCCGATGCGCCCGACCACACCGCCATCAGCGCGATGAGCACCCAGCTCAACCGCTGATTGGTGTAGTACGGCACCGAGGCGATCTGCTGGCCGACCGCGTACAGCAGCGTGACCAGCCGCAGCGCCTGCGCGGCCCGCCACAGCGGGGTGGTCGCGACGTCGGCCGCGCGCAGCTCAGTCCTTCGCTGTGCCGTCGTCGGTTTGGGCACCGTCATCGGATTCCGCCTTCTGCTGCGCCGCCTGCATCTGCGCCGCCCGCTTCCTGGTCGCCTCCATCAGCGTGGCGGCCACGTCGAACCGGCCGGGATCGGGGCGATCCGGATCGGCCGAATACAGCCCGCGATGCTCGTCTCCGGTCTGGAGCTCCTCGTACAGCTCCTCCGGGCCCTCCAGCAACGACCGGATGGCCGTGTTCATCACCGCGACGAAGGGCACCGCCAGCAGACCGCCCGCTATCCCGCCGATCACCACGCCCGCCGTGATCGCCAGCACGACCGCGAGTGGATGGATGCTCACCGCCCGTCCGAGCAGCAGCGGTTGCAGCACATGGCCCTCCAGCTGCATGACCGCGATGATGATGCCGAGCACGATCAACGCGGTGACGAAACCTTTGGTCACCAGCGCGATGAACACCGCGATGAACCCGGCCAGGAAAGCGCCGATGATCGGGATGAACGCGCCGATGAAGACCAGCGAGGCCAGCGGGAGCGCCAGCGGAACACCGAGGATGGCCAGCCCGGCGCCGATGCCGATGGCGTCGACCGCGGCGACCACGACGGTCGCGCGGACGAACCCGACCAGGGTGCCGAAACCGAGCCGACCGGCGGTGCGCACCCGCTCGCGGTGGTCGGTCGGCACGATCCTGGTGACGAACTCCCAGATCTGGTCGCCGCCGTAGAGGAAGAAGATCAGGATGAACAGCGTCAGGAACGCACCGGTCAGCAGTTCACCGATCACCGTCGCGGTGGTGAGCGCCCCGCTGGTCAAGCTGTCCTGATTGGACTGAATGGCCTTCACGATGGCGTCGCCCGCGTTGCGGATCTGCTCGTTGCTCAGATGCAGCCTGCCGTTGATCAGCCAGTCCTGGATCTGATGGATGCTGTCGGTGAACTTGTCCGACAGCTGCGGCACACCGGCGACGAACTGCTCCACGACGAAGGTCATGATGCCCGCGACCACACCGATCGACCCGACCAGCGCCACGAAGACACCCACCGCGCGCGGCACGCCGAGCCGCTGCATCCAGTCCACCAGCGGCGCGAGCAGCGCCGCCGCCAGCAGCGCGATCGCCAGCGGGATCACCACGGTCGCCAGCTTCTGCACGATCGCGGTGATCGCGAGCGCGAGCGCGAACAACACCAGCAGCCGCCAGCCCCACTCCGCCGATACCCGGACGATCGGGTGCACCGTGTCCGCGGCGGACCGCGACAGCGCGATTCTCCGCTCTGGAGTCGACTTCGGGTCGGTCACCTCCGTGAGCCTAACGGGCCGGGCCGGACCATGTCCGCGAGCAGCGGCCCGGCGACCGGCCGCCAGCGCCCCGGACATGCCCGCGGAAGTGAAACGCTAGATTGGTCCTCGTGTCGGCGCCTCTGGAAGCGGTCAAACAGACCATGCGAACGCGCTGGCCGCTGTACCTGACATCGATGCTGCTGGCGAACGCTTTCGGCGCGGTTCTGGTGTGGGCCTTCATCCAGTACGGACTACCCGTTCCCGAGGGCGAGCCCTCCGGTGCCAGGCGCACCGGCCTGCTCATCCCGGCCATGGTCTTCGTGGCGGGCGGCCTGCTCAGCATGGCCGCGTCCGCGCTGATGCTGCGCCCGGTGATGCGCTGGCAGATGCGTGGCGGGCCGCCGAGCCGCCAGGAGCAGATGGCCGCCCTGCACGCACCGCTGCGCCAGGCGATCCTGCATCTCGCGCTGTGGCTGATCGGCGGCGCCGTACTGGCCACGCTGATCATCAAGGACACGCCCGCGCTGGCGGGCGCGGTCATCGTCACCGAGTGCATGGCCGCAACGATCGTGTTCGGTTTCACCTACATGCTGGGCGAACGCATCCTGCGCCCGGTCGCGGCGCAGGCGCTGACCGAAGGCACGTTCGACCACACCCTCACCCCGGGCGTCGGCACCAGGATGGCGATGACCTGGGGCATGGGCACCTTCGCCCCCACCATCGCCATCGTGCTGCTGTGCGTCACGCAGATCTCCTCGGACGTGAAGTTCTCCGCGCAATCGCTGGCCATTTCCATCCTGCTGCTGTGCGGCGTGGTGATCATGCAGGCCCTCGCGCTGTCCATGCTCACCGGGTCGAGCATCTCCGACCCGGTGCGCCAGCTCAGCCAAGCCATCGACCGGGTCCAGGCCGGGGCGCGCGACGTGCAGGTCGAGGTCTTCGACGGCAGCGAGATCGGTCTGCTCCAGGTCGGCTTCAACCGGATGATGGAGGAGGCCGCCAAGCGCCGCCAGCTGCAGGAGCTGTTCGGTCAGCACGTTGGCGAGGAAGTGGCGCAACGGGCGCTGGACTACGGCACCGAACTCGGCGGCGAAACCCGGTTCGTCGCGGTGCTGTTCGTCGACATGGTCGGCTCCACCGCCACCGCGGCCGAGCGACCGCCCACCGAGGTGGTGAGCCTGCTCAACGAGTTCTTCCGGATCGTGGTCGACGTGATCGACCGCCATCACGGCTTCGTCAACAAATTCGTCGGCGACGCGGCGCTGGCCATCTTCGGCGCGCCGCTCGACCGTCCGGACGCGCCGACCGCCGCGCTCGCCGCCGCGCGCGAACTGCGCGAAACCCTCCGGGAAGTGCCCGGTCTCGACATCGGTATCGGCGTTTCGGCCGGCTTGGCCGTCGCGGGGAACATCGGCGCGGCCAACCGTTTCGAGTACACCGTGATCGGAGATCCGGTCAACGAGGCGTCCCGGCTCACCGAGCTGGCCAAAGAACGTCCCGGCCGGACGCTGGCCTCGGGCAGCGCGCTGTATTTCGCCGAGGAAAGCGAGCAGGAGCAGTGGGAGACCGGCGACGAGGTACAGCTGCGCGGCAGACGCAGAAAAACCCTCCTGGCCTGGCCACGAGAACGGGCCGACGCGCCCGACGATGCCGAGGTCGAAACGGCGCGTTCGTTAGGCTGACCGCGTGACGGCCGACGGGGAACTGCCAGGAGATCCTGCGCCGCCGCCCACGGCGGGACCCCGCCGGGGCAGGTTCCGCTGGCTGAAATGGGTGCTCGGCGCCGCCCTGCTGGCCCTGCTGATCGCCGAGGGCGTGTACCTCTGGCCGCGTCTGCACGAATCCTGGCGCAAGCTCACCGAGATCCACTGGGGCTGGGTGGCCGCCGCGATCTGTTTGCAGGCGCTGTCGATGAGCGGATTCGGCCGGGTGCAGAAGCAACTGCTCAACGCGGGCGGTGTCGCGGTGAGTCAGCGCAGATCCGTCGCGGTGGTCTACGGTGCGACCGCGATGTCGGTGACCCTGCCCGCGGGTCAGGTCTTCTCCACCGCGTTCACCTATCGGCAGACCAGGCGGTGGGGCGCCAGTCCGGTCGTCGCCTCCTGGCAGCTGGTGTTCTCCGGTGTGGTCGCCGCGGTGGGGCTGGCCCTGCTCGGCGTGGGCGGCACGCTGCTGGCGGGCGGACGCGTCGGCCCGCTCCAACTGATCCTCTCGCCCGCCGCCGTCATCGCGCTGGTGTGGGCGGGCAATTACGTCTCGCGCAATCCGGGCTCGCTGGCGGCGCTGCTGCGCAAACTGCTCGCGCTGGTCAACCGGCTGCGCAAACGCCCGCCCGACCACGGCGCGAACAAAATCGCCGAGACGCTCGGCCAGCTGGAATCGGTGCAGCTCGGCAGGCGCGACGGCGTCCTGGTCGCGCTCTGGGCGCTGGTCCACCGTTTCGCCGACGTCGCCTGTCTCGGCGCGGCCTGTTACGCGGTCGGCGCCGACCCACGCATCGCCGGTCTGCTGCTCGCGTTCGCCGTCGGCAAGGCGGTGGGCTCCATTCCCTTCGCGCCCGGCGGCATCGTCTACGTCGACGCGACGCTGATCTACGGCTTGACCGCCGCCGCGGGTCTGCCCGCCGCGCAGGCGGTCGCCGCGGCGTTCGTCTACCGGATGGTGAGCTTCATCCTGGTCGCGATCGTGGGCTGGATCGTCTTCCTGTTCATGTTCCGCACACGACAGGCCGAGGACGCGGAGTTCGAGAAGGAATTCGAGCAGCGGCGGTTGTGACCGCCGCGATCCGCACCCCGTTACGCTGGCTCGCGTGAGGAAACTGCTGCCGTTCGTCGCGGATGCGCTGCTCGTCGTCGTCTTCTGCGCGATCGGCAGGCGCAGCCACGACGAAGCCGTGCTCGCGGGCCTGCTGCGCACACTGTGGCCGTTCGCGAGCGGGCTCGCCGCAGGCTGGGTCGTCGCGGCGGCGCTCGCGTCACGTTCCGGTGCCACCGCACGGTTCGACGCCACCGCCCTGTGGCCGACCGGAGTGGTGGTGTGGGCCTGCACCCTGGTCGGCGGCATGCTGCTGCGCGTGGTCAGCGGTCAGGGCACGGCGCTCAGTTTCGTGCTGGTGGCAGGCGGAGTGCTCGCCCTGTTCTTGCTCGGCTGGCGCGCGGTGTGCAAAGTCGTGCGGTGATCACGGTTCCGGAGTCGCCAGCGCCTGCAGCATCCTGGCCGCCATCCGCGCGGTCGCGTCCTTGCTGTCCACGTCGTTGATGTGGATCGCGAAGACCAGATCGCCCATCGATCCGATCAGCCATCCGTCCCCGGCCGCCGTCGCCGCGAAGGCGTCCACGTCCCGGTAGCGGCGTACGCTCGCCAGTTCCGGCGCGTTCGTGGCGTCGCGCAGCATGGCGCGCAAGCGGTCGGCGGTCTGCGGCGGCAGCGGGTTGAGCCTGGCGTCGGTGGCTGCCGGCCGTCCCGCCTCGATCATCGGCGGCGGCACCGAACCGCGCGCGATCGTGGCCGCGGCGATGGCCATACCGAACGGACTGGCCAGCACCGCGTCCGAACCACCGCCCTGGACCACCTGCTCGGCGCTGCGTCCGGCGATGGCCAAGCGGCCGGTCACCTCGTCGAGGCCGGGCACCCTGAAGTCGATGCCGACCCCGAGCGCGGTCGCCGCCTCGGCCGCGTCCTGCACCGGGACGTCCTGCGGAGCCTTGTTCTTCGCCGACGCCGCCACGGCGCGGAACAGCTCCATGACGCCGCCGACCGGGTACAGCCCGGTGAACGCCACCGGGCCGTGCTCGCTGGCCTGGCTGTTCTGCGCGACCGCGACCACCGCCCCGCTGGACGGCTGGATCGCCACGATCGAGGCGGGCGTGCCCACGCTGACCACCGCGTCCTCGGCGGCGCGCTGCAAGCGCTGATCCATCGTGCCCGCGATGTCCGGTCCAGGCGGCCCCTGCTCACCGGCGAGCTGGGTGATGAAGCGCCCGTCCTGCTCGAACAGCTGGACGCCCCATCCGGAATGCGCCTCCTGGCTTTCCTGCTGCACCTTGCGCAGCGCGTCCAGCATCGGCGACCAGACCCGGCGGTCGGCGGAGATCAGCCGTGGTTGCTTCTCCATCACCACACCGGGGATCGGAGCCATCCGCGGCTCCAGGATCTCGAAGTCGCCTTCGCGCAGATTCACCGCGACGATCGGCTTGCCTTGCGAAGTCGCCAGCTGTTGCATCAGCGACGGCCCGGTGATCAACGGCGCGACCGGCTCGATGGCTTCGGCCAGCGCGTTGGTCGACGCGACCGGGTCGGGCATCTTGGTGGGGTCCAGCTTGATGACGTTGATGATCTGCTCGGTCATCAGCGGCGCACCGGCGATGTCGTTGACCCGCGGCGCCGGCTTCGGGTAGGTGCGCACCAGCCGCACGGTGCGGTTGTGCGCCAGCTGCGGCATCACGACCGCGGGCTCCCAGGAGATCCGCCAGCCGATGGCCAGCTTGCGCACATTGCCCTGCACGCTGTAGTTCCAGGTCTTCCGCTCGCCGAAGCTCCACTCGACGTCCATGCTGAAGATGCCCGACTGCGCGTCCAGACCGATGAACTGGGTCTTGCGGTAGTCGACCTCACCGCCCTGGAGTCCGCTGAACATTTGCTTCAAGGTTGCTGAAGCCGCGGTGGGGTACGACGTCAGGTCTGCCGCCTTGGTGGCGTCCTGATCGTCGAGCAGATCGGTGAAGCGCTCTACGACCGCTTCGGCTTCGTTCTGCTTCTCGTGTATCCCGCACGACCCGATCCCGAGCGCGAGCGCCGCCACCCCCATGAGTGCCATTGCGCCGCGAACACGAAAGCGGCGGGATCCCCACACGTCCATGTCGCCCACTCTTCACTCTTGTCACTCCAGTAACAAGACCACCGTACCCGAAAAAGACCAGACCGCGATGCCTCCGTAGCGCGGACGTTACCCATGCTCAGCATCCCGATTGTGCCCCGAGATCGCGCATCTCGGGAGGTCTTTCATGATCATCGTCCAGCCGGTCGGCGGCAACCGGCGCCGTTACCGTACCGGTCTTCCCGAAAAGTCGCGCGGTTACCCCCGGAGTGGACGTTTCGGATCAATAAATACCCCGAAACGCGCGAATCGAAGCAATCGGACCTTGTTCGCAGACAGCGGAACAACGCGCACTCGTTACGCAGTAATCTTGTAATCAATGAAAGCACTGCACCACAGTAAGTAGGTGACTCGTCATGAGGAACGCACACCGCGGCCGGGGTTTCGGACGAACGGGCGGCTGGCAACAAGCCGACCTGCCGGACCCCTCGGATGTTCCGGACTGGTTCGCCGGGAGATTGCCGAGCGAGTGGTTCACCGGCCCGCCGGTGATCGAGGTGGATCGCGACGAGATCGTCGTCATCGGTGAGCTTCCGATTCCGCAGCCGGAAAAGCCGGCCACCGGAGAAGCCGGCGACACCGGCGACACCGAGGCCGCGACCACGGAAGTGCCGCGCGCGACCAAGGAAGGCGTGATCGCCCGGTTCCGTGAGTCCACTCGCCCCGCACGCATGCAGATCGCGAACGAAGCGCAGCACCGCTACCGGCGCAATGTGGCCTGGGGCGTCTCCGTGGACGGGGAACGCGTCCTGTTCACCCACTTGGCCGTCCCCGTGATGACCCGGCTGCGCCAGCCGGAACGCAAAGTCCTCGACACTTTGGTCGACGCGGGCGTCGCCCGTTCCCGGGCAGACGCGCTGGCCTGGACGGTGAAACTGGCCGGGAAGCACGCGGAGGCATGGCTGGAGGAACTGCGCGAAGCCATGCGCAAGGTCGACGACCTGCGCTCGGAAGGGCCGCGGGGGTTGTAGCCGGTCGGGTCTAGTGTTGCGGGCATGGCTGTGACCGCTGACGCGACACCGGGCCCGATTCTCGTTCTGAACGGCCCGAACCTGAACATGCTCGGCATCCGGCAACCGGAGGTGTACGGGTCGGCGACGCTGGAGGACGTCGTGGCGTTGTGCGAGCGGACGGCCGCGAGGTTCGACCGGTCGGTCGTGGCTTTCCAGTCCAATTCCGAGGGCGCGCTGATCGATCGCATCCACCAGGCGCGCGGCATCGAGTCGGGCATCGTCGTCAATCCCGGCGGACTCACCCACACTTCGGTGGCGCTACGGGACGCGCTGGTGATTCCGGAACTCCCCATCGTCGAGGTGCACATCAGTAATGTGCACGCGCGCGAGGAGTTCCGGCACCACTCCTACATCTCCCCGATCGCGACCGCCGTCGTCGCGGGGATGGGCATCCAGGGTTACGCCGCCGCTATCGAATTCCTCGCGCGCTCGGCCTGAGCTCACTTCAACTGGAAGACCGGGAACCCGGGCGCGATGGCGGCGAGTTCCTCGTCGGTGGCGTCCTTGGTGACGCCCTCGAAGAACCTGCCGACCTCCCAGCCCCACTTCCGCAGGTAGAGGCGCAGCAGCGGCACCTTGTCGGCATCGGCCACCTCGGTGGCGGTGAAGGCCTCGACCTTTCGCCCCAGCCGCAACTCGCCCCCACCGGCGACGCGGAGATTGCGCACCCACTGCGTGTGCCCACGAGGCGCGACGAGGAAGCGCTCACCGTCCTCGCGCACCATCAGATTGACCATGGTGGTGCGCCACTCGCCGCTCTTGCGCCCACGCACCGCGAGCAGTCGCGATCCCATCACGCTGATGCCGAGCCGGGGCAGCAGATCGAAGACCCGGTTGAAGAACCGTTCGAGTCCGGCGGGGCCGATGTAGCGGGTGCTGAGGTCCATGACCACTCCTTCTTGTGAGCACTGCTCTCTATAGAGAGAAGTGTTCCACGGTGAGTGTCACGAAGTCAAGAGCAGTGCTCTCTCTTGTCTGCGTCATCACCCGAGGGCAGGAGCGGAGATGCCGCAGGCCGTCCAGGCCCACTCCTGCCAACGCGCCATCCGGTCTCCCGCATCGCCGACCACGCGCTGAGCCGATGGGCGGTGGGGAACGAAGCTCCCGACAATGGTTTTACGTGCGGGCGTCAGAATCTGCGGCCGGAAGTGCCGAGTTTCGGTCCGAGCAATAGAGAAAATCTTCGATCGAATTGTCGATTTCCCTTTACGCAAGAGAACGGCGCGGCCGTACCGCGCCGTTCTCTTCGGAACAACGGCTCAACTGAGGCCGAAATCCAGGCCGAACATGACCTCGAGCCACCTGGCGAACAGGCCGAGTCCGACACCGAGATCGAGTCCGAACGAACCCATCGATCTCATCCCCTTCTCGTTCTCGTCTTGGTTCATTTCGCGAATCCCCGACCTGCCGGTCGTCCGTCGGCGTCATCATGGGAAGCCGAAGCGGCGACCACTCCACATAGTGCTGGGCCGAGCGGATTCGCACCCGCCCGGCCGATACTCATCACCTCGATTCGTTCTTTCTGGAGATCATCATCAGACCGGCAAGAACAGACCGATGGTCGCACCGATGGCAGCGCCGATCGCGCAACCGATGACCGCGCCGACGAGGAAGAACCAGATACCGATCAGAACACCGATCGCGCATCCGATCGCCGCACCCACGAACACGCCGATCAACAGGGCGTCGTGCAGCAGCCCCTCCACCTGGGGCGGGGTGTTGATCGCACCAGGCGACGGCACGCCGGCCGCCGGTGTCAGGGTCAGCGACTTACCTGAAGGATCGAGCGCCGGCGCGACGGTGAAGTTCTGGCCGGTCTCCATGCGCAGCGTCGTCGGGATCGTGCCGACGATCGCGCCGTTGTCGGCTATGACGTTGACCGCGTCCGGCGTCACCTCGAACCGGCCTGAGGCCAGATCGACGGTCGCGCTGTTGTGGTCCGACGCCAGAGTTGTGGTGTAGGCGATAGGCCCGTCCACCCCGTTCATCGTGAGGTTTCCCAGGGTGCCCTCACCGTGCGCAGTGGCCATTGCTATGCCTGTCGACACGATGGCCAACAGAGCAGTACCCACCAGTTTCCTGATAAACATTGGATGTCCGATCATTGGACTTGTATGGATTCCCCCGGGCGGGCGACGTTGACCGTCAGGTATGATCTTTCACCCTCAATCTGTTTCCTGTCGATAGACACCAGGTATGAAATTATTCGTATTCGAAGTCGGATTTTCCCCCAATCGCGCAACTAGCGCAGCCTCCCACGGATCGCCCGAAAGACCCGATGTCGAAATGGCGCGCGAGATAAAGCTTCTACAATTCGACCCGGCGGCGTTTCGGATACGGACACGCCGAACGCACTGGAGCGCCTGGGTAGCCGCCCCAATCCGTGAAACGATCCAAGGTGCGATTCCTTTCCGCGATGGGAGCACGGCCCCGGTTCGCGACGGCGAGCCTTCCGAGCCGGGGCCGCTGCGGCTCGACCGCCGCGAGGCCGGATACCGAGGTCAGGAAGGATCGCGGAGGAGGGCGTAAGTGGAGACGGGGGTGCCGGCCTTCTCGCTGGCGGCGATGGCCTTACGCCAGAGCTGCTGAGCGGTGTGCGAGAGAACGGCGTCGACACCCACCTCTTCGCTCGCGTCGATGACGTGCTGCGCGCCCGCGTCCATCATCTTCAAGCTGGCCAGCGACGCCCAGCCGCCGTTCTGGTTGGCCACCGAGAACTCCTCCATGAAGTAGGGGAACGCGGCGGCGGAGCGAATCGCGAACGGGACGAACGCGGCGATGTCGTGGCCGGAGCGGTCGATCATCGCGGTGGCCTGGTCGAAGGCCAGCAACCAGGGATGGAAGATGGTCAGCAGCCCTTGGTAGAAGACCTGTGCCAGGCCGTCGTCCGCGCCGAGGTATTCCTGCGGGCTCAACGGGCGCAGCAGCTCGGCGTGCGCGTCGAAGACCTCGCGGGGGCCGCTGTAGAAGATGTACGACGCGGGGTGCTCGATGTTGTCTCCCGCCGACATGACGCCGCCGGAAAGGAACTCCGCGCCGTGCGAGCGAACCCACTGCGCGCCCTGGCGGGCCTTCTCCGGCGAATCGGAGGACAGATTGGCGATCACCTTGCCCTTCAGGTGGTCGGTCGCCTGGCCGAGCACGTCGTACATGGCCGCGTAGTGGGTGAGGCTGAGCACGGTGACCTCGTTGGCGTCGAGCGCGTCGGCGACGGTCGCGGCGCGCTTCGCGCCGAGTTCGACCATGGCGTCGACCTTCTCGGGGCTGCGGTTCCATACCGTCACCTCGACACCGGCGGCCAGGAAGGCCCGAACCATCGCCTGCCCCATCGGCCCCAGGCCGACGACGGAGACAGCGCGGGTGGTGGTCTGCTCGGACATGATGTGTCCCTTCGGTTCTCGTTCTGGTTTCGATCGGCGCCGAGATAGATCGTCGTTCCCGCAGGTAGAGTGGGGAAGACCGAACGTCGAAGTGCGGTTGCTTACCTCGAGGTTCGAAACCTGGTCAAAGGAGCGCGGTGAGCATGAGCAGTGACGCGGATCACGATGTGTGTGGCATGACGGTCGCGATCAATGTCGTCGGCGGCAAGTGGAAGATGCACTTGATGTGGGTGCTCGGCACCGGTCCCCAACGGTTCGGCCAGATCCGCAGGCTGCTCGACGGCGTCAGTGAGAAGGTCCTCGCCGAGAACCTGCGCCAGCTGGAGTCCAGCGGCGTGGTGCACCGGGAGGTCTATCCAGAGGTCCCGCCCCGGGTCGAGTACTCGCTCACCCCGCTCGGCGAGGAGCTGGCCGTGGCACTGCGCCCGCTCGAGGAGTGGGGCGACCGGCATCGGCACGAGTTGGCCGCGAACCTTCTCGCGTCGGTGAGCTAAACCAGCCACTCGTCGGCGACCCGCGCGCCGACGCGCTCGAGCAGCGCCGCCGCCTCGATCATGGAACGTTCCGGGTCGGGTTCCAGATCGGCGAGCGCGTAGCAGCCCGCGAAGCCCGCGGCACGGAGTTCAGCGGGCTCGAGCAGCGAACGGCCCGCCACGGCGACCACGGGGACGTCGGCCTCGGCGGCAGCCGCGCACACGCCGACCGGCGCCTTGCCGTGCAGGCTCTGTCGATCGAGTGAGCCCTCGCCGGTGACCACGAGCGCGGCGTCCGCGAGGAGAGCCGGGAAGTCGAGCAGCTCCAGCACGACCTCGATGCCGCTGCGGACTCGCGCGCCCAGCACGGCGAGCGCGCCGAAACCGGTACCGCCCGCCGCGCCCGCACCCGGCTGCCGCGCGAATGCGGGGCCGGCGAGTTCCGCCCAGGTGGCGAGCGCGGATTCGAGGATGTCGAGCTCGGCGGGCCCCGCTCCCTTCTGCGGCCCGTACACCGCTGTCGCGCCGGTCGGCCCGAGCAGCGGATTGTCGACGTCGCAGGCCAGCGTGAATGTCGTGCGCGCGACACCGGGATGCAGGCCCGTGCGGTCCACCCGGGCGGCGCGGGTCAGAGCCGCCGCGCCGCGCGGCAAATCCCGGCCGTCGGCATCCAGCACGCGGACGCCGAGTGCCCGCACCATGCCCGCGCCGCCGTCGGTGGAAGCGCTGCCGCCGAGGCCGAGGACGATCTCGGTGACGCCGTGGTCCATCGCGTGCGCCAGGACGACCCCGAGCCCGAAAGTGCTCGCGTGCAATGGGTCGAGCCGCCCTTCGGGCAGCATCGCCAGACCCACGACGGCGGCCAGTTCGACGACGGCCGTCGCACCGTGCCGGGCGTAACAGGTGTGGCGCGGTACGCCGGTCGGTCCCGGAGCGGTCACCTCGACCCGCGTCCAGCCCGCCGCGAGAAACGCCTCCACCGTGCCGTCACCGCCGTCGGCGACGGGCACCTGCCGGATCTCGGCATCCGGCGCGGTGCGCCGCACCCCCGTCGCCAGGGCCGCCGCCACCTCCGGCGCGGCTAGCGAGCCCTTGAACTTGTCCGGGGCGAGAATCACTCGCGCAGCGGGCGCCCGTGTCATCCCCACATTCTCGAACGCGACCGCGCCCCTCGCATCCGTGCCGCACGTCCGGCGGGTCGGCCGGACGGCGCGGATGCGGGTGCCGCGACGGTCTCGACCGGCAGCGCGCAGGCCCGCCGGTCCCACAGGCGCGCAACAGGTCCTGCACGGGCCCACACGGACAAACCAGTCGGTGGCGGGATTCCGCCCCGTGCGGAGTGTGATTTACCGGCACACCGGCGCACAGAGTAGCGTCGAGCCATGTCGACCGAGGTCAACAACAACACCGCACTGGAACGTTTCGAGATCTACGTCGACGGTGCGATCGCCGGCTACGCCGAGTACCAGGACACGGCATCCGAGCGCGCGTTCGTGCACACCGAGATCTACTCCCGGTACGAAGGCCAGGGTTATGCGCGGCTCCTGGTGGAGACCGCGCTGAACAGCACCCGCGCCGACAAGCTCGGCGCGCTGCCCATGTGCCGGACGGTCCATCACTTCATCGAGACCCGCCCCGAATACCTCACGATGGTGCCGCACTGGGCGCGCGATCGGCTCAACCTGCCGCAATAGGGAGTCAGTACGCCGCGACGGCGCCGTCGAGCGCCTTCTGCAGATCGGTGCGCACCAGCCGGGCGACGTCCCCGGGCCGGGTCGGCAAGTCGAGCACCGGGACGCCGAAGAAGAAACTGGCCCCCTTGGCCTCTTCCTTCGTCGGCTGCACGGCGGGGTCCCGCAGCGGGTCGTAGCTCAGCCCCATGGACACCAGCACCGGCTCGGCGCCGAGCTTCTGCGCGCGGAACGCGATGTGCCCGATGCCGCTGCCCACCGCCTGCACCCGGGTCGGATCCACGGTGTTGCAGGTGCCCTCGGGGAAGACCGCGATGCCGTCGCCGCGGGCCATCCGCTCCGCGCAAATGTCCATCATGCGCTGGCCCGCGGCGTTCACCGCGCGGATGCCGTGGTCCTTGCCACGGAACACCGGTATGCCGCCCATCATGTCGATCTTGCGCCGCTGGTCCGGATCGACGAACAGTTCGTCCTTGGCCAGTACGCGGACCCGTCCGATCACCCGTCGTAGGCCGCTACGCCACGCGGCCGCGGCCACGGTGTAGGGATCGCTCTCGGAGAGGTGGTTGATCGCGATCAGCAGCGGCCTGCCCTGCCTGACCACCGTGCGCAGCGCTTCGCGGGCGCCCTCGGCGTAGGTGACGCGCGGGTGGTAGCGACGGCCGAGGATGGCGTAAGCCCCCCATGCCTTCAAGCGGCTCTGGCGATGATCGCGATAGAAGTCGTACACGGTGTCGCTGTTCTCGAGGCGCACCTCGGGCGGTTCCATGGCCTGGACTCTACGACGTCGCCACGGTAACGCAATGTGGCCTCCTGCCGCCGGTCCCGCCCGGCTCGGCAAATCCGGAACGCAGAAGTCGGCCACAGAAGGCGCAATGTGAGCGAACAGCTGCGATGATGTCGGAGTGGCACGCGCAGAAGACCCGGACGATCGGAAGACTCGCGGCGGACACGGCGACCGCAGACGACGCGATTCCCGGCACGGCGAACAGGTGGTTCGCGCCGGGACGTTGCTGGTGTCGGCCACCGAACTGGTCGAACCGACTTTCCGGCGCACCGTCGTCTACATCATCGAGCACAACGAGGCGGGCAGTCTCGGCGTCGTACTCAACCGCCCGAGCGACACGGCCGTGCACGAGGTGCTGCCGCGCTGGGCGGACGTGGTCGCCGCGCCGCGCACGCTGTTCATCGGCGGCCCGGTGAAACGGGACGCCGCGCTGTGCCTGGGCACCGTCCGGGTCGGCGCGCGCATCGAGGGCGTTCCAGGGCTGCGCCGCATCGACGGACGGGTCGTCCTGGTCGACCTGGACGCCGATCCGGAGCGGGTCGGCCCGCTCGTCGAGGGCATCCGGATCTTCGCGGGCTACGCGGGCTGGACCTTCGGCCAGCTGGAGGGCGAGCTGGAGAACGACGACTGGATCGTGGTGTCGGCACTGCCCTCGGATCCGATCAGCACGGGCCGCCCGGACCTGTGGGCGCACGTGCTGCGCCGCCAGCCGCTGCCGCTTTCCTTGCTCGCTTCACACCCGATTGAACTCGAACGCAACTGAGTACGTGTACTCCTCGAAGGGACCGAAGGAGACACGATATGAGACACGACAACTGAACCGGCAAGAGCATGGGTGACTCATCGGGCACGCCCACCCACCGGCCCCGCAATCCGAGCGGAGAGGTTTCCAGTTGTGCGGAAGATACGCGGCGAGACGGGCCAACCCGACGATCAGTCCGAATTGATGCGGACCCTCTATCGAGAACACGCCACCGCGCTGTGGCGGTACACGCTCGGCTTGGTGCGGGACGCGGGACGCGCAGAGGACATCGTGCAGGAAACATTGCTGCGGGCCTGGCAACGCCCCAATGTCCTGGACCAGTCCACCACGTCGGCGCGGGCGTGGTTGTTCACGGTGGCGCGCAATCTCGCCGTCGATGAGCATCGCAGTGCCAGGAGCAGGCGCGAGTTCCGCACCGACAACCCGCCCGAACGAGCGGCGCCCGACCAGTCCGACCGCGCGCTGGACGGCTGGCTGGTCGCCGATGCCCTCGGCAGGCTCAGCGCCGACCACCGCGAAGTGATCGTGCGGGCCTACTACCGGGGATTGTCCACCCACCAGATCGCGGAGGAACTCGACGTTCCACCGGGCACGGTGAAATCTCGAATGCACTACGGTATGCGCGCGTTGCGCCTGGCACTACAGGAGATGGGGGTGACGAACCAATGACGGACATCAGCGACGACTACACCACGTGGGACGCCCCGTACGTGCTCGGCTCCCTCACCCGTGAGGAGCGCCTGCGATACGAGAGCCATCTCGCGAGCTGCCCCGACTGCCGGGCGGCCGTGGCCGAACTCGCGGGTCTGCCGGGCATGCTCGCCCTCGTGGAGACCGACGTCGCGACCGGGCTGATCGAGCCGCGAGCAGGGGAGCCCGCTCCGGAGCCGCCTCCCCCGCCGATGCCGACGCTGCCACCGCCGATGCCGACGCTGCCGCCGCCACCGCGCCTGGCCGACGCGGCCGAACGGCGCCGCCGCCGCAACGGGTTGACCTCGGTCGGCATCGCGGTGGCCTCGGCCGCGGCCGCCGTGGCGATCGCGGTCCCGATCGCCGTCTCGGTGTCCCGGTCCGACGGTCCGCAGGACCCGGGCACCAGCGAGCAGGCGTTCGTCGAACGTCAGATGAATCCGCTCGAGCCGACGCCGGTGTCGGCGAGCTTCAAACTCGTCCCGGCGGGCAGCGACCGGACCCGGCTCGTGATGTCGTGCAGCTATCCGCCGGGCGAGGAGGTGCGCTACGACTCGAACCTCGCGTTGTACGTCACCCGCGTCAATGGGCAGCAGCAACAACTCGACCAGTGGCCCGCGGGTCCCGGCACCGAGCTGACCATCGACCGGACCATCGACGGCACACCCGACCAGGTGCGCTCGGTCGAGATCCGCGCGGCGAACTCCGGCAAGGTGCTGCTTCTCGGCACAGTGTGATCGATCGAGCGATCCCCCGCGGGCACCGCCCGCGGGGGATCGCCGTACCGCGATCGGTCAGCGCGTCTGACGCCGGAAGATCGAGGACGACCACAGGTACCCGACCGCCGCGATGCCTACGCACCAGGCGATCGAAATGATTCCGTTGCTGCCGATCTCGGTGCCCATCAGCAGACCGCGGATCGTCTCGGTGAACGGCGTGAACGGCTGGTACTCGGCGAACTGGCGCAAACCGGCGGGCATGGTGTCGGTGGCGACCAGCCCGCTGCCGAGGAACGGCAGCATCACCAGCGGGAAGGGTGTGTTGCTCGCGCTCTCGGGGTTCGGCGCCAGCAGTCCGAGGGCCACCGACAACCAGGTGAGCGCGAACATCACCGACGCGAGCAACCCGAACACGGCCAGCCACTCGACGGGGTTGGCATTGGGGCGGAAGCCGATGAGCACCGCGACCCCCGCCATCGCAGCCACGCCGAGCATCGCTTGGATCAGCGTGGCCAGGACATGACCGGTCAGCATGGCCGACTGCGCGATGTCCATGGTGCGGAAGCGATTCACGATGCCCTTGGTCGTATCGGTGGCGACCAGCACCGCGACCGACACCGTCAGGTACGCCGGGATCATCAGCAGCATGCCCGGCGCGAGGTAGTCGATGTAGTTCCCACCGGAGGACTTCTCCAGCGCGCCGCCGAAGACGAAGTTGAACACCAGCATCAACACCGTGGGCATCACGATGACGCCGAAGGTCATGCTCGGATAACGCTTGGCGCGCAAGAGGTTGCGCCGCAACATGGTCGCCGAATCGGCGAGCGCGTAGGACATGCTCATCGCACGGTTTCCTTTTCGATGGAGGAGTGGCCGGTGAGGGTGAGGAAGACGTCGTCGAGGTTGGGGGTGTGCACCGAGAGCCCTTCGACCTCGATCCGCTCGTGGTCGAGCCGATCCAGCACGGCGCGCAGCGACGCGACACCGCCGTCACTCGGCACCGCGAGGGTGTGGTCCTCTTCGTCGTCGGGCGGCGGGGCGACGACACCGAGCGCGCCCGCGGCCGCGGTCAGCGCGGCCCGATCGGCGAACTCCAAGCGAATGAATCCACCCGGCACGAGCCGCTTGAGTTCCGCGGCGGTGCCTTCGGCGACGATCTTGCCGTGGTCGAGCACCGCGATGCGATCGGCGAGCTGGTCGGCCTCCTCCAGGTACTGGGTGGTGAGGAAGACCGTGACCCGGTAGTCGTCCACCAGCCCGCGAATGACGTCCCAGATCGCTCGCCTGCTGCGTGGGTCGAGCCCGGTGGTCGGCTCGTCGAGGAAGATGATGCGCGGGTCGCCGACCAGCGTCATGGCGAGGTCGAGCCGTCTGGTCATGCCGCCGGAGTAGGTGGACACCGTCTTGTCCGCCGCCTCGACCAGGTCGAAGCGCTCCAGCAGCTCCGCGGCCAGCCTTCGGCCGTCTCGCCGGGGCAGATGATGCAGATCGCTCATCAGTTGCAGGTTCTCCCGGCCCGTGAGCAATTCGTCGACCGCGGAGAACTGGCCGGTCACCCCGATCCGCGCCCGCACCTGTTCGCGCTCGGCGCCGACGTCATGACCGCCGACCCTGACCTCTCCCGCGTCGGCGCGGATCAGCGTGGTCAAGATCTGCACGGTGGTGGTCTTGCCCGCGCCGTTGGGCCCGAGCAGGGAGAAGACCGTGCCTTCCGGAACGGTGAGGTCTATGCCGTCGAGCACCACGTGCTCGCCGAACGATTTACGCAACCCCCGCGCCGAGACGGCGGGCATGCGATGGCCGTTCACCATGGTCTGTCCTTTCTGAAATACATTCCACTATGCGAATAAACGCATGTTTTATCCGCACCGCTCCCCCTGGTGCGGTGCTGGTCGTTTTCGGTTGCCGCTGCGGCTAGATGTCCAAGTCCTCGATCTTGGGCCCCTCGGCCAGGTCGGCCACTCGCCGATAGAGCTTGTCGGGCAGCTGCCCCTTCAATTCATCGAGGGAATCCACCACGACGAAGATGAAGTCACCCCAGTCCTGTTGCCCGATACCCAGCAGGCGGCGCCAGCTTTTCGGGTCCTTCCAGTCCTTGAGCCAGTTCGCGCCCGCTTCGGCGGGATAGTCTTCCCAGTTCGAATACTGGGCGTGCATCACGTACTTGCCCTTGCGAGTGCGGTACACGCGGACGTGCTCGATCCGCGTATCGTTGACGTCGCGCCACTCCCCGAGCAGGATGCCGGAGAAGCGGACCTGTCGCACGCCATCGCGTCCGACTCCGAGCACGATCTCGTCGTAGCCCTCCAGCCGCCCCTCCTCGAGTTCGATGAACCGGCGCAATGCCGTGACCACCGCCCCCGAGAGGTTGCCGCCGACCAGCTCCTGCGCGCGCTGGAAGAGCGGGAGGTCGTCATCGGCGACGTAGATCGTCTTGTTGGGCATGACCCAACTATACGTAGATGTATACGTACACGCAAGTGAAGCGATCTCGTCGGATTGCGATCTCCCGTTGAACCGTTCGGCGACCCGCTCCGTATCACTCCTGTACGAAGTCGAGTCTCGTCGAGGGGAAGGAGTGCCGATGCGGACACGGGTCGTGGACTATCTGGTGCAGGCCGTTTCGGCACTAGGGGTGCGACATATCTTCGGAGTGGGCGGCGCCAATATCGAAGACCTCTACGACGCGATCTTCGACGCGCCGCAACTCGTCACCGGCGTGGTCGCCAAACACGAGTTCTCCGCGGCCACCATGGCCGACGGCCATGCCCGTGCCACCGGTGGATTCGGCGTGGTGGCGGCGACCTCCGGCGGAGGCGCGATGAATCTCGTTGCCGGTCTCGCCGAATCGTTCGCGTCGCGAATACCCGTACTCGCGCTGGTCGGGCAGCCACCGACCGCTCTGGAGGGCAACGGCGCCTTCCAGGACACCAGCGGACGCGCGGGCGCCATCAATGCCGTCCGCCTCTTCGGCGCGGTCAGCGCCTATTGCGCTCGGGTGGACAACGTCGCCGACCTGCCGGATCAGCTCGACCGGGCGGTGCGGGCGGCCCGCGGCGGCGGCCCGGCGGTACTGCTGCTGCCCAAGGACGTGCAGCAAGCCGAGATGGGTGACGTCGCGCCCTTCCGTCCGAGCCACGCGACGAATCGGCCCGACCGGTCCGGCATCGAGCGCGTCCGCGCCGCCATCGCCACCGCAGGGCACACCGGAAAGATCGTGATCATCGCGGGTGATCAGGTCGCGCGCGACGACGCGCGCGACGAACTGGCTCGCCTGGCCATCGCGCTGGACGCCGCCGTGGGTGTCGCGCCGGACGCGAAGGACACCTACGACAACACCGATCCGGGCTTCTGCGGCGTCGCGGGCAGCATGGGTCATCCCGAACTGGCCGCCGCCATCCGGTCCTCGGCCCTGTGCCTGCTGGTCGGCACCCGATTGCCGGTCACCACCCGCGCCGGGTTGGAGAGCGCGCTCGCCGGGCGCGCGGTGGCGAGCATCGGCGCCGCGCCGCCGTACCTGCCCGCTGTCCACGCGACCAGTACGGATCTCGCGCGGACGCTCGCCGACCTCGTGGACGAATCAGCGAAGGGCGCGACCGGATTCGACCGCGTGCGCGCCGCGCAACCACTGACTGCGCTGGATGTTCCCGACTCCGGCGGCCCCGGTCTGCGCTACCGGGATCTGGTCGAGACGATCGGCGCCGCGTTACCGGAGGGCACCGATGTCTTCGCCGACGCGGGCAACACCGGCGCGGCCGTCGTGCACCATCTGCGCGTTCCCCGGGACGGGCGGTTCGTGGTCGCGCTCGGCATGGGCGGGATGGGTTACGCGTTCGGCGCGGGGATCGGGTCCGCGTTCGCGCGGCGCGAGCGGCCCGGCGGCGTGCGGCGCACGGTGGTCGTCGCCGGTGACGGCGCGTTCTACATGCACGGCTTGGAGCTGCACACCGCGATCGAGCACGCCCTGCCGGTCACCTTCGTCGTGCTGAACAACAACGCGCATGCCATGTGCGTGACCAGGGAGCAGCTGTACTACCGGGATCGCTACAGCTTCAACCGTTTCCGTCCGTCCCAGCTGGGCGCGGGTGTCGCGGCCATGTTCCCCGGCCTGCCCGCGTACTCGGTGCGCACCGTCACCGATCTCGCGGCGGCGCTGCGCCGCTGCCTGGAAACCGAAGGGCCGTCGTTCCTTTCGATCGAATGCGATCCCGACGAGATCCCTCCTTTCCTGCCGTTCCTGACCGCTTCCGACCCCAGCTGACCATCCGCTTCGCCCGCAGCCGCACCGTGCCGCTGCCTGCCCAGAGGAGTATCACCGTGACCACAAGTTCTCTCCCCGCGCTCAGCGACATCCACGAAGACGTCGTGCCGGGCGTGCTCCGCATCGAGAACTCCGACAAGGACGCGACCACCCCGATCATCATGGACATGCTGCGGTCGGTGTATCCGCACGACAAGATCTACGGCGAATACTGTCCGGTGCAGGCCTATATCGACGCGCCGCCCCGGGAGGTCTATGAGTACCTCGCCGACACCCGGTCACTGGAGGAATGGAGCTACAGCCTGCGCGGGTTCGTCGAAACCGACGAACCCGGACTCTGGCTGGCCTACGAACCGGCTGGGCGCGGAGACCAAGATCTTCACCCGCACCGTCGCGAACCCCGACGCGATGACGGTCGACTACCACTGCGCGTGGGACCAGGGACAGCACCTGTGGATGATCTACCTGCTGCGCGTGATCGACGCGAAGGTGGTCTTCGACAAGCCGGGTTCGGTGGTGCTGTGGGTGAACTGCAAGCACCCCTTCTACGACCGGAATCCCTACCCGGAGAGCGCGCCGCCGCAGCGGCCGGTGTGGGTCGGCGACTTCTGGGAGATGTTCTCGGCGGGTCACCAGCTGGAGATGGACAACCTCAAAGCCATCTGCGAATACCGGGCCGCGCACGGTCTGCCCATCAAGCCCGACTGGATGAAGTGAGGCGCAAGTGATCACACCCACGCACCACAACGACCTGCCACCGGTCAGTCTCGTCGACGTGGCCTCGTATCTGCCCGGCGAACCGGTCGGCACCGAGTACTTCACCCAGTTCGCGCGCTCGGACCGGATGGCGAAGAACGTGATGTTCCGCTCGCCCGAGGGCCGCCACCACGTCGCGCGCGAGGAGTCCGCGGTGGACATGGTGGAGCGCGCCGTCGCACCGCTGATCGAACGCAACGGAGCCGACGCCATCGCCGAGGTCAACGTCCTGATCACGCACACCCAGCTGCCGGACAATCCGGTGCTCGGCTCCGGACCCGAGATCGCGCGACGGCTCGGCATCCGCCCCACGTTCGTCTACGACGTGCACAACGGCGGCTGCGCGGCGTTCGTGCACATGATGGCGCTGGCCCGCATGGTGCTGCAAACCACTCCCGCCCGCACCGCACTGATCGCGACGGCCCAGAACTGCGCGGGACAAGTCTTCACCCAGACCGATATCCGCAAACTGGCCCAGGCGCCGGTGCCCGGCGACGGCTGCGGTGTGGGACTGCTCCGCGAAGACGACAGCGCGCCGATCCTGGACATCGAATGCCGCACCTATCCCGAGTTCGCCGGGGACATGGAATTCTCCACCAACGGCGAGCGCAAGTACTGGGAGCCGGGCGAAGGCCAGGCGTGCGTCAGCTTCACCGAATCGAAGATCACCAAGGTGTTCGCCCGCGGCAACCGGCTGGTCCCGGAAGTGGCTCTGGCGGTGTGCGATCGGATCGGCGTGCGGTCACGCGAGGTGGACACGTTCGTCACCAACCAGCCGAACCGGCTGTTCCTGCGCAACTGGCACAACGCGCTGGAGTTGCCGCCGCACCGCCACCCCGACACCTTCGACTCCTACGGCAATCTGTTCGCCGCCGGTATCCCGGTGACCCTGGATGTGGAGAACCGGGCGGGACGACTGGCGAACGGATCACTGGTGCTGATGGGGGCGTTCGCGCACGCGGGTGATTTCGCGGGCGCGGCCGCCGTGCGCTGGGGAGCCGCGCGATGAGCGTGCGTGTCATCGACGGCACCCGGCCCTCCCGCCGCCACCGGTCGTCCCGGGTGCCGCCCCGATTCGATCTCGCGCTGAGCGAGAACCCCTTTGCGCCCCTGCCTTCGGTGCTGCGGGCCGTGCACCTGACGCTGGCTCAGGCCAACCGGTACCCGGAGTTCCTGCCACGCCGGCTGCCGACGCTGATCGCCCATCGCGTCGGGGTGCGGGCGGACCAAGTGGTGGTCGGTTCCGGCGCGACCGGCGTGGCGTTGCAGATCATGCAGACGTTGGCCACGCCGGGAACGGAGATCGTCCACGGCGCGCCGACGTTCGACGGGTATCCGATCATGGCCGAGATGACCGGCGTCACGGCCGTGCCCGTGCCGCTGGACTCGGCGGGGAATCAGGATTTGCGGGCGATGCGCCGGGCCGTCGACCGGCGCACCGCCTTGGTGGTGGTGTGCCGCCCGCACAATCCCACCGGAACCGTAATCCCGGCGGACGAGCTGAAAGCCTTCCTGTCCGACCTGCCGACCCGGGTTACGGTGATCCTGGACGAGGCCTACGTCGAATTCCTCCGCGCCGCCGAATACGCCAACCCGCTGGCGCTGATCGCGAAGCATCCCAATCTGCTCGTGCTGCGCACTTTCTCGAAGGCGTACGGCTTGGCCGGTCTGCGCATCGGCTACGCGTTCGGCCGAGCAGAGCTGATCGCGCGCGTCGGCAGCAGGCAACTGCCCTTCGGGGTGAGCGAGGCGGCGGTGGCGGCGGTGGCCGCGTCCTACGCCGCCGAACCCGAACTCGCCACACGAACCCTCCGCATCACCGAACAGCGGGACGCGCTCCGCGACGCGCTACTGGCCCGAGGGTTCGCGATACCGGAAAGTCACGCGAACTTCCTGTACGTGCCCGGGCCCGGCGCGACCACCGCACTCCGCCGCGCGGGAATCACCGCGAAGTCCTATCCCGATGGCAGCGCCCGGATAGCGGTCGGTGACCCCTGCGCCGACCGAGCGGTCCTCCAGGCGCTGACTCCGGGGCCGCATCGCGTAGCGCCCTAGCTCGTCCCGCTCCCGCCCTGACCCGGGGCCGAGAAAAAGAGGGCTCCGTCGGCGGACCGCACTCGCCGTCGAGCTGCGGGGTGTTCCGATGCGGAATGCGACCCCGGGTGGTTCGATCGAATGATGTGGTCGGAGTTCGAGCCCAACGCCGCGCCTGCCCAGGGGACCGCGAGCCGGGTGCTGTTCCGGTTCGCTCTGGGTCGCCGAGCGTTCGTCCTGCGCCAGACGATCATCGAGCCCGGCGGCAGCAGCGGATGGCACTATCACGACGGGACGTTGTTCGTGCTGGTCACGCGCGGAACTCTGGATCATCCCGGCGCGGACTGCGCGCCGGTCACCTACCGGCGGTGGCGAGTCTTCCGGGAACCGAGCGGGCCCCGCTACCCGCACGTGGCGCGCAATCTCGCAGCGGCGCGGGTCTCGCTCTGTGTGCTCTACGTCATGCCGGTCGACAGCCCGCTGTCACGCAGTGTCGCGCCACCGGCGTGCGCCCAAGCGGGGTGAACGGCGTCGGCGCGTCCGCGTGGGTGTAGCCGGTGTCAGCTCGCGGGCTGGCAGGCGTCGCGGAGCGAGCAAGCGCCGCAGGAGCTGCCACATCCACCGGTCTCGGGCGGCGGGGCGATGGCTTGGGCCGCCTGGGCGGCGGCGTTCGCGCCAGCGCCGAGGGTGAACAGCGCGATCACGGCGGCGCCCGCCGCGACCACGAGCCCGGCGATCCCACCGGCGACCAGCGCGACGAGACCACCGGCGAACAGCAAGGCACCGGCCGCGAGCGAGGTGGGAGCGGCGACGCGGTTGGCGACGCGGAAGGTCTCGTCGGTGGACAACGCGGCCTCGGTGTGCACCCCGAAGAAACGATTCCGGGGCAACCGGCCGGTCAGCCCGAGTGCGCCGGTTGTGATGGCCACGACAGCCGGCACGAACAGGACGAGAGCGACGACGAACACCAATGCAGGCTAGCGCATCGGTGCAGGCAGGCCACGGCAGGGCGGCCGGGACGAAGTCCGGTCCAGCCCGATTTTCGGTCCTGTCGAGAAGACGTTCTACCCTGATAGACGAAGTTTGTCGGGGATCGGCGACCACGAGAAGGCAGGACCGTGCAAGACACACGCGCAACCGAAAGCGATGTACCAGAGCACCGGTACAACGCGGAGCTTGCCGGCCGTATCGAGCGCCGGTGGCAGCGGACGTGGGACGAACGCGGCACCTTTCACGCACCGAACCCGGTGGGTCCGCTGGCCGGGCCGACGCCGCAGGACAAGTTGTTCGTGCAGGACATGTTCCCTTACCCGTCGGGCGCGGGCCTGCACGTCGGACATCCGCTGGGCTATATCGCCACCGACGTCTTCGCCCGGTACCACCGCATGCACGGCCGCAACGTGCTGCACGCCCTCGGCTACGACGCCTTCGGCCTGCCCGCCGAGCAGTACGCGGTGCAGACCGGCGCGCACCCGCGCGACACCACCGAGTCGAACATCACCACGATGCAGCGCCAGCTGGACCGGCTCGGCCTCGGTCACGACCGGCGCCGCTCGTTCGCGACCACCGACCCCGAGTACTACCGCTGGACCCAGTGGATCTTCCTGCGCATCTACAACGCCTGGTACGACCAGGAGGCCGACCGCGCCCGCCCGATCGCCGAACTGGAGGCCCAGTTCGCCTCCGGCGCGCGAGCGGTCCCGGACGGGAAGGACTGGGCGGCGCTGAGCCCCGCCGAGCGCGGCGCGCTGCTGGACTCCTATCGCCTGGTCTATCAGACGGATTCGATGGTCAACTGGTGCCCGGGTCTCGGCACCGTGCTGTCCAACGAAGAGGTCACCGCGGAGGGCCGCAGTGAGCGCGGGAACTTCCCGGTGTTCCGGAAGCGGCTGTGGCAGTGGATGATGCGCATCACCTCCTATGCCGACCGGCTGGTCAACGATCTGGACCGGCTGGACTGGCCGGAGAACGTCAAGGCCATGCAGCGCAACTGGATCGGCCGCTCGCGCGGCGCGCAGGTGAAGTTCGACGCCGACGGCGAGCAGATCGAGGTCTTCACCACCCGCCCCGAACACCCTGTTCGGCGCGACGTACGTCGTGCTGGCCCCCGAACACGAGCTGGTCGACAAGCTGACCGCCGCCGCGTGGCCCCCGGGCGTCGATCCCCGCTGGACCAACGGCGGCGCCGCGTCCCCGGCGGACGCCGTCGCGGCCTACCGCGAGTCGATCGCGGCGAAGTCGGATCTGGAGCGTCAGGAGAACAAGGAGAAGACCGGCGTCTTCCTCGGCACCTACGCCGCCAATCCGGTGAACGGCGCGCCCGTGCCGATCTTCATCGCCGACTACGTGCTCAGCGGCTACGGCACCGGCGCGATCATGGCGGTGCCGGGGCACGACCAGCGCGACTGGGATTTCGCCACCGCGTTCGGCCTGCCGATCAAGGAAGTCATCTCCGGCGGCGACATCACCGTCGCGGCCCACTCCGGTGAGGGCGAACTGGTGAACTCCAACTACCTGAACGGGTTGTCGGTGGAGGACGCCAAAGCCACCGTCATCGCCCGGCTGGAGTCCGACGGCCACGGCACCGGGACCATCCAGTACAAGCTGCGCGACTGGCTGTTCGCCCGGCAGCGCTACTGGGGCGAGCCCTTCCCGATCGTCTACGACGAACAGGGCGCCGCGCACGCGTTGCCGGAGTCCATGCTGCCGGTGCTGTTGCCGGAGCTGGACGACTTCGCTCCGGTGACCTTCGACCCGGACGACGCGACGTCCGAACCGTCGCCGCCGCTGGCCAAGGCCACCGACTGGGTGCACGTCGAACTGGATCTCGGCGACGGGCTCAGGAAGTACCGCCGCGATACGAACGTCATGCCGAACTGGGCGGGCAGCTCCTGGTACCAGCTGCGCTACGCCGACCCGACGAACACCGACGCGTTCTGCGCGAAGGAGAACGAGGCGTACTGGCTCGGCCCGCGCGCCGAGGTCGGCGGGCTGGACGACCCGGGCGGCGTCGACCTGTACGTCGGCGGCGTCGAGCACGCGGTACTGCACCTGCTGTACGCCCGGTTCTGGCAGAAGGTGCTGTTCGACCTGGGTGAGGTCAGCAGCTCGGAGCCGTACCGGCGGCTGTTCAACCAGGGCTACATCCAAGCGCACGCCTACACCGACGAGCGCGGGGCGTACGTGCCCGCCGCCGAAGTGGTGGAGCGCGAGGGCAAGTTCTTCTGGACCGACGCCACCGGAACCGAGATCGAGGTGTTCCAGGAGTACGGCAAGATCGGGAAGTCGCTGAAGAACGCCATCTCCCCGGACGAGATGTGCGATCTGTACGGCGCGGACACCTTCCGCTTCTACGAGATGGCGATGGGCCCGCTGGACACGTCCCGGCCGTGGGCCACCAAGGACGTCGTCGGCGCGCACCGGTTCCTACAGCGCGTGTGGCGTCTGGTGGTGAACGAGGAGACCGGCGCGTTGCGGGTCACCGACGCCGCGCCGACCGACGAGACGCTGCGCCTGCTGCACAAGACGATCGCGGGCGTGGACGAGGATCTCGCCGCCCTGCGCGACAACACGGCCGGCGCCAAACTGATCGAGCTGACCAACCACCTGACCAAGGGTTACCCGGACGGCGCGCCTCGCTCGGTGGTGGAGCCGCTGGTGCTGATGCTGGCGCCGCTGGCCCCGCACATCGCCGAGGAACTGTGGGAACGCCTGGGACACACCGCGTCTCTGGCGCACGGCCCGTTCCCCGTCGCGGATCCCGCTCTGCTGGTGGAGGATTCGGTCGAGTACCCGATCCAGGTCAACGGCAAGGTGCGCAGCAGGATCCAGGTGCCCGCCGACGCCGACAACGCGACCATCGAGGCCGCCGCGCTGGCGGACGAGAAGATCGCCGCGCTGCTGAACGGGGCCGCGCCGCGCAAGCTGATCGTGGTGCCGGGACGTCTGGTGAACATCGTCGCCTGAGGAAGGCCGGAGCGGAGGAGCCCGAGTACCGAACCGGGAACGCTTACACGCATGCGGCAGGGCGAGGGACTGTGGACCGCGGGCCGCCGATCAGTACGGCCGGAGCACGATCTCGGTGGGGTGCGCGTCACGCGGGGTGCCGAGCGCGGAACGCACGGTGTATGCCACCGTTTCCGGGGTGAGGAAATCCTCGGCTCGGTACTCGCGCCCCTCCCCCGCGATGATCGCCCGTTGCATGTCGGTGTCGATGCGGCCGGGGTGGATGGAGGTCACCCGCAGCTGCGGCTCCTCCTGCCGCAACGCGTCACCGAACGCGCGCAGCCCGAATTTGCTCGCGGCGTACGAGGCCCAGCCCGCGTTCGCGCGCAGTCCCGCACCCGAGTTGATCAGCACCACGTGGCCCTCGCCCGCCCGCAGCGCGGGCAGCAGCAACCTGGTGAGCTCGGCGACCGCGATCAAGTTGGCTTCCAACGTATTACGCCACTGCTCGACGGTGGAGCCCGCGATCGTGCCGAGGTCGGCGATACCCGCGTTGTGCACCAGTACGTTGAGGCTCCGGATCGGCGCGACCGCTTCGGCGACGGCGGCATAGTCGGTCAACTCGACCGGCCAGCCGTGCGCGGCGGGCAGCTCCGCCAGGATGCCGCGCAGCGATTCCGCCGATCGCGCGCCGAGCAACAGGTCGTGCGTTGGCGCGAGTTCGCGGGCTATGGCGGCTCCGAGGCCCCGGCTGGCGCCGGTGATCAACGCGGTCGGTTTCGGGGTCGCGGCGGAAGTCATGGCCCCCACCGTAACCGGGTGTGTGAGTAAGGCGTAAAAACCGGTAGCACTGGACGAACGACTAGCGATGCGAGCCGAATCGACCGACAATCGCGAGCAGTGAATCACGGACGGGGCATTCGAGAGTGATAACCGCCGAACACGAACCGGCCACGGGCCGGTCGGATGGGGACGAAACGGACACCGCTGAGCGGGCATATCTGCGGGTGACATCGCAGAATAGGGGGATGGCGCATCCGGGCTTCACCCCAACCCAGCTCGCGGCCCGTGCTGCCTACCTGCTGCGTGGCAACGACCTCGGCACGATGACCAGCGCCGCGCCACGGCTGTATCCGCACATGTGGAGCTGGGACGCGGCATTCGTCGCGGTCGGGCTGGCGCCGCTGAGCGTGGAGCGCGCGGTGGTCGAGCTGGACACCCTGCTCTCCGCGCAGTGGAAGAACGGCATGATCCCGCATATCGTCTTCGCCAACGGCGTGGACGGTTACTTTCCCGGCCCGGCCCGCTGGGAGTGCCGCAAGCTGGCGACCAACGCGCCGGACGGCCCGGACACCTCCGGGATCACCCAGCCGCCGGTGCACGCCATCGCGGTGCAGCGGATCCTTGATCATTCCCGCAGGCACGGCCGCAGCACCAGGTCGGTGGCCGAGGAGTTCCTCAACCGGCGCTGGCCGGACCTGGTGCGCTGGCATCGCTGGCTGGCGCACGCCCGCGACCCCAAGGAGACCGGCCGCATCACGCTGTATCACGGCTGGGAGTCGGGAATGGACAACTCGCCCCGCTGGGATCGCGCCTACGAGCACGTGATCCCGGGCGATCTGCCGCCCTACCGGCGCGAGGACGTGCTGGTGGTCTCCGATCCCACCCAGCGGCCCACCGATCGCGAGTACGACCGCTACCTGTGGCTGGTCGAGCAGATGCGCCGCGCGGGCTACGACGACTACCAACTCGCCTCGACGATGAGCTTCGCGGTCGAGGACGTGTTCGTCACCGGGATCTTCGCGCTGGCCTGCGAGGTGCTGGCCAATATCGGCGAAGAGTACAAACAGCCCAACGCCGACGTGCGCGACCTGTACGCGTGGGCCGACCGGTTCCGCGCCGGTGTCGTCGCGACGACCGACGCCCGCACCGGCGCGGCCCGCGACTTCGACGTGCGGTTGCAGCGGTGGATCAACACCGAGACGCTCTCGATGTTCGCGCCGCTGCTGTGTGGTGGCCTGCCTCGCGACACCGAGCGCAGCTTGCTGCGACTGTTCGAGGGCCCGCGTTTCTGCGGGCATCCGGACCTGCGCTATGCGCTGCCACCCTCGACCTCGCCGGTGTCCAAAGACTTCCGCTCGAGGGAGTACTGGCGCGGCCCGGTGTGGCCGGTGATGAGCTGGCTGTTCTCCTGGGTCTTCGCCAGGCGCGGATGGGCCGAGCGCTCGTTCATGCTGCGCGCCGAGGGCCTGCGGCAGGCCAGCGACGGCAGCTTTGCCGAGTATTACGAGCCGTTCACCGGCGAACCGCTCGGCAGCATGCAGCAGTCGTGGACGGCGGCGTCGGTCCTGGATTGGCTCGGGTGAGGAGTTCTGACACCCCACCTGTCACACTGGTAACAATCAGAGCGAGTGGCTATCGTCGTTCGCCATGGGCATCTGGCGATCGACCACCCGCCGCGGCACGGCGCTGTCGCTGATCACGCTGTCGTGCATCCTCGCCGCTACGCTGCCCGCGACGGCCGCGCCGACCGGACCGGACGTGTCCTCCTGGCAGCACACCGACGGACGCCTGATCGACTGGTTCGCGGTCAAGCGTTCCGGCCACGACTTCGCCATGGTCAAGGCCACCGAAGGGCTCAACTACATCAACCCGTACTTCGTGCCCGACAGCCTGTTGATGCGCGCGGCGGGCCTGGCCCGTGGCACCTACCACTACGCCCGGCCCCATCTGCCGCCGGAACCGCAAGCCGCGATGTACGCGGCGGTGGCGCTCGGGCAGAACGGTCCACTGGACCTGCCGCCCGTCCTGGACCTGGAGGACTCCGGCGGGCTCGGCCCGGCGGCGCTGATCGACTGGACCCGCCGCTACCTCACCACCGTGCAAGCTCTCACCGGCCGCGTCCCGATCGTCTACACGTATCCCAACTTCTGGCGCACCGCGATGGCCGACACCGCCGAATTCTCCGGCTACCCGCTGTGGATCGCCGACTACCGCGGCAACGACCGGCCCGAAGTCCCCGGCGGCTGGTCCACCTGGACGTTCTGGCAGACCACCGACCGCGGCACCATCCCCGGCATAGCGGGCCGGGTGGACCTCAACGTCTACAGCGGAGCCCAAGGCGATCTCGCCCGCTTCGCCAACATGAGCGGCGTCACCGGTAGCGGGTAGCCACCCTCGGCCCGGTTACCGGGGAGTGGGGCCGCTACCCGCCCAGTCGAGTAGCGGCCCCACCCATGGGGACAGCCGCGGACAGCGGTCGGCCGTGGTTGCAGTGGGCCGGTGGCGCCGCGGCTGCGGACTCAGGCCCCGATGCGTCCGCCCGCCTTCTTCCATACCGCCACGACCGAGGGGCGAGGCTGGGCCGTGCCCCCGTCGGGCCAGTGCGACAGGGGATTCTCGGGTGTGGCGTCGTCGGATTCACCGGGGTGCTGCACGCACACGAGAACGCGCGACTCGGTGACCACCGGGCCGCAGGTCTCCGCGCCGCGCGGGACGGTGAGGAACTGTTTGGTCGAGCCGCGCTCCGGGCCGTCGAGCACCACCGCGAACAAGCCGTCGTTCGACTTCAGCGCATTGCCGTCGGTGGAGATCCACAGGTTGCCGTACGGGTCGAAAGCCAGGTTGTCCGGACAGGAGATCGGGCTGACCTTCGATTTGTCGTATCCGGCGAAGTAGGTGTCCGCTGCGGCGGGATCGCCGCAGACCAGCAGCAGCGACCAGGTGAACGTGGTGCCGGTGTGGTCGTCGTCGATCTCCAGCACTTGGCCGTTCTTGTTGAGCTTGCGCGGGTTCGCCTCGTCGGGCCCCTGCTTGCCCTCCGCGCCGCGGTTGTCGTTGTTGGTCAGCGCCACGTACACCTTCCCGGTGTAGGGGTTGGCCTCGAAGTCTTCCGGGCGGTCCATCTTGGTGGCGCCCACCTTGTCGGCGGCCAGGCGGGTGAATACCGCGACCTCTTCCGCGCTCATGCCCTCGACCAGCGACTTGCCCTTGCCGTCCGCGCCGGTCTCCAGCAGCGGGATCCACTGCCCGGTACCCGTGAAGCCCTTGTCCGACGGCTTCGCGCCGGTGCCGTCGATCTTGTCCGGGTGGTCCCCGGTGAGCTTGGCGACGTACAGGGTGCCCGCGTCGAGGATGGTCAGGTTGTGCCGCATGCTCGCCGCACCGGTGCCCGGCTGGATCTTGCGCGAGGACACGAACTTGTACATGTAGTCGAACTTCTCGTCGTCACCGGTGTAGGAGACGACGTCGCCGTCACCGGTGACGTAAATGTTGGCGCCCTCGTGCTTGAGCCGGCCCATCGCCGTGTGCTTGATCGGCGTGGAGTTCGGATCCCACGGGTCGACCTCGATCACGTAACCGAATCGGTTGGCCTCGTTGGGTTCCTGGGCGAGATCGAAACGCTTGTCCGCGCGCTCCCACAGATTGGCTGTCTTGCCGGTGGGAAAGCCATAGCGCCCGAGCCGGGCCGCCGCCACCGGATCGGTCACCTTGTCGCCGTTGGCGAAATAGCCGTTGAAGTTCTCTTCGCCGGAAAGCACCGTGCCCCAGGGCGTCACGCCGCCGGAACAGTTGGCGAAGGTACCGAACACTTTCGTGCCGGTCGGGTCGGCCGAGGTCTTGACGAAGTCGCTGCCCGCTGCGGGACCGGTCAACTTGAACTCGGTGGTCGCGGTGATCCTGCGGTTGTACTTGCCGAAGGCGGGAACCAGCTTGCCCGTGCCCGATTCGCCCTTCACCTCCACGACGGTCAAGCCGTGGGCGGCCATGGTGACCGCGATCTGCTCGTCGGTCGGCGCGTCCTTGTCGTAGCCGCGAAACATGAGCGGGCCGGTGGTGTACTCGTGGTTGACGACGAGCAGGTAGCCGTTGGCCTGGCCCTCGATCGGCAGCAGGGCGGCGAAGTCGTTGTTGTAGCCGAACTGCTCGGCCTGAGCGGCGGCGGTCTGTTTGTCGAAGTCGAAGGCGGGCGCGTCCGGGAACAGCGGATCACCCCAGCGGATCACAACGGACTGCTCGTAGCCATCCGGGATCACCACGGCGTCCTCTTTGTTCGGCGCGACGGCGGTGAAGTCGGTGCCGGTTCCGGGCGGGCCCGCGGGCTCGGTGGACGCCGCTGTGGACGGCTCGTCGTCCCCGCAGGCCGCGAGGACGCTGCCCGCACCGACCGCGAGAACGGCGGCCGCTCCGCCCTTGATCAGGCCGCGCCGGTTCAGGGAGCTGACGATGTCACCGAAATACGCGCCCGCGGAGGTGTTCGGCGCCTCATGGAAGCAGGCGTTCGCGCACTTGTACTCACATGTCACAGCGGCGCGCGACGACCGGCCGTCGTGCCGCACGAAAAGGGCGAGTGGCTGAAGACTCACGGTGACTCCTGGGTTGGGCCGACGGGCGCACGGTAAACCATGGGGACGATGTGGAATAGACGACAAAGTGAACAACCGCCCAATTAGGTAACCCTCAGATTGCCGTACCGCCGGACCTGGGAACAACGAATGCCGCGCCGATTCGATGGTCTCGAATCGACGCGGCATATGTCTCGGGCGGGCGGGCCTTCGACCGGCCCGGCCCGGATTGCGTCCGGCTTTCTCATCAGGCGTTCACGGGGAGTGCGATGACGACCTCGCTCTCGTTCCCGGGCAGGTAGTGCGCCCGCAGCACGCGGCCGACCTGCACTTGGGCGACACTGCCCGGGGCGAGGAACTTCGTCACGCGGGTGGCGAAGGTCGATCCGTCCGGCCGGGTGACCACCAGGCCGAGCTCGACCTCGGAGTGCCCCGCACGGATCGTGCCCGTGACCGACAGCGACTGCACCACCGCCTGGGTGGCGATGCCGCGCTCGGCGATGTCGAGCTTGTGCCGGGTGGTCATGCCCTTGCGGATCAGGGACTCGTTCATCGCGTGCTGGGCGGCGGACGCGTCACCGGACAGGTCCACCTCGACCCGGTCGGTGCGTCCCGGCAGGTAGCGCACCGGAAGCACCACACCGGCGCGCAGCAGGGCCAGCTCGGTGAACGGCACGATCATCTTCGCGGAGGAATGAAAGATCTTGCCGTCCTCGCCTTCCACACTGAACTCGATGTGCACCTGCGGCTGGTCGTTGACGGTGACGCCGGTCTGCCGCACCGACCGCACCGTGCCCAGGCCGGTGCGGCCGTCGCGGAACTCCGCGCTGTTGCGGCCGGTCAGCGCGACCATGATGCCTTCGCCGGTGAAGGCGAAGACCATCGGGACCAGCGTGAGCGCGAGGATCGGCAGCGCTATCTCCAAGCCGAGCCAGCCCATTCCGGCGGGCTCCCATTCGCTGGTGGGGACGTAGGTGACGGCGTGGTACACGTAGTAGCCGATCGCGGCGGCGCCGAGGGCGAGGGCGAGCAGACGGAACTTCTTCATGGCGTTTCTTTCTCGGTGTGAAGTTTCGGGCGTTCGCCGCGCCCCGTCATCCCGGTAACCGACCGGGATGACGGGGGCGGAGCGGGGGACATGCGGCGATCAGGCGCCGACGATGGACGAGCAGGCGAAGGTGATGTCGAACTTCGACGTCTTCGGCGCGGCCAGCGGGTTGGTCAGGTCGGGGGCGCCGACGCCCTCGCCGGTGACCTTGTAGGTGTTGCCGTCCTTCACGACGGTGGCGGAGCCGCCCGGCATGCCGTTGCCGAAGCCGACCGCGTAGGGCAGGCCGTTGTCGCCGCCCTTGCTGCCCGCGATCCCGACCGCCTGCACGGTGCCGCCGTCGGTGATGGTCGCGCTCACCGTGAGGTTGCCGTAGGCGGCGTTCGCGGTGTCGGTCAGCGCCAGCGCCAGCGTGCCGCCCTGCTTGGCGCAGGTGGTGTCGAACTTCGCGTCGAAAACCTTGCCGTCGACCGAAGCGACCGACTTCCCCGCCGGGGCGGCCGGCTGCGCCGAGGAGGGCGCGGGCGCGGCGGGCGAGCTGCCCTTGCTGTCACCGCATCCGGTGAGCACCGCGACGGCGGCGGTGGCGGCGAAAGCGGCGGCGGCGAAGCGGAGCGAAGTGGTGTTCATGATCTGTCCTTGTCGTCTGCGGGGGCGGCGCCCCTGGTCGGTGTTTCCCGGCCCTTCGTGTCGGGCCGATGAGAAAAAGGTAGGAACGATCCACGCCCTACCGATCCCAGGTTTTCCGCATTCACGCAGGTAGAGGACTTGCTACTCAACACACTCCGGACCGGCTTCGGTCCCTCGAACGCACCGACGCTTATCGTTCGTACTCAGCACCGCACCGGAACCAGTCCGCGGTTCGAGCAATAAGACGAATTCGACGTCCCTCACCACCTGGAACCACGAGCACCTACCACGCATCCTCACCGTCGACCGCGACCGCGACCGGGACCGGCTGCGCACCCGCGATGAGATAACCCACCTAGCCGGTGCCGCCGGAGCGACCAGCACCCAGTACGGCATCGAGCCTTACGAGCACGATCCGGTTCTGGCCGTTCACCGCCGCATGTGGGAAAATCCCACATATGGACGGGAAGGTGCTCGGTGAGCGGATCGCTGCCGCAAGGAAGAGCCTCGACCTCACGCAGGACCATCTCGCGAACCGCATCGGCATCGAGCGCACTGCGCTCGGGAGGATTGAGAAGGGCGAGCGCAAGGTGTCCGCGGTCGAACTCGTGGACTTGGCCGCGGCGCTCGACACCCCCCTGTCGTGGTTCGTGCGCGACCCGCTGCCCGCCGTGGTCAGCCGCCGCTCCGAAGCCGGGCCAACACACGAGTCCACCGCCCGGCTGGATCGCGCACTGGAGGTGTTCTCCGGTGACGTCGCTTCACTGGTGACCACGGGCGTGATCAAAGCCATTGCCGACCGCCCGACTTGGCAGACCCCGCAGTCGCATGCCGACTGCGAAAGCATCGCAGGCAAGGTGCGGGAACGCCTCGGTGTAGGTTCTGAGCCGCTATACGAGCTCGCTCGCGCCGCCGAGACATTCGGCCTGTACTCGTGCTCGCTGCCCCTCGGCGGTGGCGGGGCGGATGGCGCCCTCGTTGAGGTGGAACGGGGGTGTGCAGCCGCGGTGATCGACGGTGACGCCAAGCCGGGGCGCCGCCGGATGTCACTAGCGCACGAACTCGGACACTGGCTTTTCGGCGACGCCTACGATGCCGCCGCTGCCGACGCCGAGCGGATGATCAACTCGTTCGCCGCGTACCTTCTCGCCCCCCGGGCGGGTGTCACGATGCTGTGGCAGGACCATCTCACGGACTCGGTGCGCGACCGAACGATCCGTGTCGCCGGCACGTATCGGATGTCATGGTCGTCGGTGATCCTGCATCTGCGGAATCTGAATCTGGTCAGCGACGACGAGTACCGCTCCATGGAAGGACGCAACCCGGTGCCCGGGGAGTTCGCGAAGCTGGCGATCGTCCGTGATACCAACGAACTGCGCGCGCCGTCGCTATCGCCCGGGATGGCCGCCGCGATCATCGACGCATACGTCGACCGGCGGATGACTGCGGCGAGAGCAGTGGAATTGCTGCGTGGTGCGCTCATGGACGACGACCTCCCACCGCAGCGGGCGGAGACGGCCGCCGATTACGTGAGCCTGTGACCACACCGGAGGGGCCCCGCTGGGTGATGGATACCTCGACCTTCACTCACTTCTGCCGTGCTGGCCACCAAGACATCCTTCGCCGACTCGCTCCGCAGGGACTGATCCTGATCCCCGACGCCGTTAACGGCGAGGTGGAGGAGGGCCGCGACCGCGGCTACGAAGTGGCGCTCGGTTGCACGCCGCCTGCCTCACATCGGCACTATGGTTGCTCCAAGAGCAGCACCAGCGGCCGTTCATCGACTCCGTGGAAGTCATCCCTGCCGACGTCACCGGCTTACGGCGATCGCCGAACGAGAGACGCTACGACGGGCCGTGAACGCCTCCGGACTGGCACACTCGGCAACCGAACACCCGGACGGCGCTTGCCTGGCAAGGCGGCGGACGGATGCCCGATACCCGACGCACGGACCCGTTGGCCGCTATTTCACCTGCCCTGGTTGGTGATGAACGCCTGTACGGCGTCGAGGAACTCCGGGCCGCCCGAGAGGTAGCCGCCGACGGTTCCGCCGAGCAGTACACCGACGGGGATGCTGACTCCCCAGATCAGGAACAGGCAGGCCCCGAGGAGGCCGCCTACGATGGCGCCGGCGACGACGCCTGGCATGTTCTTGTTGATCTGCTCCCTGAGCCGGTCGTAGGAGCTGATGTCCTTCAGGTGGGCGATGTCGTCTGCCGTCGGGGCCGGTGTCAGCGTCATGGTGCGGCCGTCCGCACCGATGTGCTGGTCGATCGGAATGGAACGTCCTGCGGCGGTGAGCCGTCGCGGCACTTCGGTTACCGCCGCTCCGTCGCCGGACTCGAGCATCACCGCACCGTTGCGTGCGATCTCGAATCTACCGTTCCGGACGGTGATAGTGACCACGCCGACAGGCGAAACGGTGAGCTGGTAATGATTTCACGATCCACCCCGGAGACAGTGTCGCCCGTATGCACCGCAGTCGGTTGCTCCGTTACAGCCTGTTCGGCATGGGCGGTTGCCGCAGTGATACCCACGGCCGCGACGGCCATGAAAACGGCAGCAGTGATTGCCTCGAACTCCATTCTTCGAATCCCTCCACTCAGCTGCCCCTGATGGGCGGACCGAGTCAGACCTTAGGCGGCGAATCCAGTGGTGTGCGGTACGCCACACACGGGCCGATGTCAGCCCACTACTCGCCGCACCCGTTCGTGCCCACTCCGGGAATGCGAGGGAGGGCCGTGAACCCACCGGGCCGCAGTCGCGGCCAATACACTGCACGCATGCGACGACCGCGCGCCATGGTGCTCGATGAGGTGTGGCGCAAGCTCGGCGGTGTCGAACCGCTCAGCGGCCCGCACGGGGGTCCGCTGCGCCGGACCGTGAAGCTCCTGCTCGACCCACTGGTGATCCGTCCCGTGCAGAATCCGCTGTGCGCCGGGCCGATCCTGACGGCCGACGGCGCGGTGTTGCTGGAAGCGCGCATTCAAGCCGCGGCCGATGCGCTCCGCGCGACAGCGGCCTGGTTCACCGTGCTCAAGCAGGTGCGGCGAACTCTGCGGATCACGGAAGGGCACCCACAGGATCTGTATTTCCAGCGCTGTTTCGAGCTGGCGACCACTTCCGGTATGCCGGACCCGGTGCGGGCGCGCTCGGTCGCGCAGGACGCCCTGCGCGAGATCCACGAGTACACGGCGGGACGCACCACGCAGGCGCTGAAGGAATACCTGACCGACCACGCCCGGGAGCGGGAGCTCGCCGGGCTGCTCGACTTGGCCTGGCGGCGCAGGCCGCTCACCGGTCCGCCGAGCGGTGACCACGCCCCGGCGGTGGACGCGTTGCTGGAAGCCTGCGCCGCCGCACGGCTCGGCGAGGACGCCGCCGATGGACAGCCGGTGCTGGATGGGCTGGTCGCCACCCACGCCGGTACGCACACGGGAATCCGGCTGTGGCAGGACGCCTCCGATCACTCGGCCCAGGAGCTGGGCCTGACGACGCATCCGGTGCCGCTGTGCCCCGCGATCGGCTCGTCGGCGTCGAAATCGACGCTGGGGCTTCCGTTCGATCGCACCGTGTACGAGCGCGTCTTCACCGTGCTTCAGGCCTCCACCGATCGCGCTGAGCTGCCGCCGATCCCCGAGCTGGTCGACGCCGAGATCGCCAGGAGCTGCGCACCGTGGGCGCTGTTGGACGAATCGCTGCGTGTGGCGGCCACCGCGGGGACCGCGCTGGCGACCGGGCTGGCGCCCATCGATCATCGCCGCGCCCGGTCGGCGGGCAACCCGCGCCTGCGTGTGGCCGAGACGGAATCGAGTGCGACGCGATCCACCGCGCATCAGGTGGTCAACAGCCGCTGGCAGCGCGAGGCGTACGTACTGCAAGCCCGGCGACTGGTGGTGTGCGCCGACACCACCGACACCACCGACACCGCCGAGCCGCCGACGGGCCCGCTGGCCGCCATCGCCGCCGAGCTCATCACACCGTGGCAACCGTACCTGCGCCGATTGTGGGTTCGCCTGCACGGCAGGGATGTCCGGGAGTTCGCGATCTACGATCCGGACGAACTGTGGGATCTGCTCGACGGTGTGGCGCGGTCGGTCATCCTCGACCATCGCACGCGGGTCAAGCGGGCGCTGAGCGTGCGGGCGAACGCGGGTGAACCGGACACGGCGGAATCGAAGGCGAGCTGATGACGACCGTACGCATCCGCCGTCGAGACGGCCTGTGGATCATCGCGCCGCACGACGCGCCGACCGTCGTGGACGACACGGCCGGGGTGGACGTGCTCGTCCTGGAGGTAGCGGGCGGGCACTTGACCTGGAGCCTGCTTGCCGGGGAGCTGACACCGGCGGCCGTGATTGATGATCCCGTCTCGGCCCAGGAATGGATCTGGGCGGTGTACGGCCCCGAGGTGTCCCTCGCGCTCGATGAAGCGCGGGACGGCGAAACGGAGTACCGGGCCGAGCCCGCGCTGCCGAACCTCGCCGCACGCGCCTGGCGGCTCGGCTATGCCCGCTGGGCGGCACGCTGGTGGCCCGCCTCGACCCTGGACGGCATCGCCCCGCTGGACGAGCGCCTGCTGGAAGACGAGATAGCCGCGTTGAACGAGGAATGCGACCTGATCGTCGACGGGGCCGACGCGGTGGCCGAGGAGCGCACGGCCGCCGGGATACTCGGACGCGCCGAGGATTACGCGCTGGCCGCCGGACCGGCCGCGGTCCTCGCGCCCCGCGCCCTCGTCCTGGCCAGGGGCACCACGGGCTGGGACTGGAACCGCTGCCCACCGGGCCTGCTCGACGCTTCGGAACGCGCCGTGTCCTGGGAGGTGGTGCGGGACGCCGGCGTGACGATGGTGCGGGTGAGCGCGGTCGCCGCCCCGCTCTCGGCCACGGACGTCCCGGCGCACCTGCGCCCCCGAGCCGGTATCAGCACCGGGGCCGACGCCGTCGACGTGCCACTGATCCGCGATGGCGAACTCTGGCAGGCCGAGGCAACGGCCCCGGCCGGTGCGGAAGCGGGAGTGGCCGTGCACGTCTACGTCCCAAGTGTGGGCGTGGACGAGCGGCAGCCGGATGCGGCGACCCGCCGCGCACGAATCCGCGAGCTGGTCATGGAGCGGTTGCGCCGCACCGCCGACGCGCCGGACGACCCCGTCCGCACGCCGCTGCTGGCGGAGATCGCCGCCGCCGCGACGGATTCGGACTTCTGACATGGCGGGCGGGACTCCCGACGACGGCCGCGAACTGCTCGCCGCGGGCGCCGCCGCCTACACCAGCGGAGACACGGCGGGGGCCAAGCGCCTGTTCGAGGACGCCGCCGAACGAACGACCGGCGACGTCCGGCTCGGCGCGATCATCAACGCCGCCAGCATGGCCGACGAACTCGGCGACCACGCCGCCTCCCTCGCGCTCTACCGCTCGGCGCTGGCGGAGATGCCGGAGCACGCTCCCCGGTTGCGGCCCAACGCCCTGGTCAACATGTCGCAAGCACTTCAGCACCTCGGCGAGCTCGAGGAAGCTCGAGCGGCGCTGGAACAGGCACGGGCGTTGCTCGCCGACAACACCGACACCGACCTCGGCGTGCTGCGCGTGGCCTGCCTGCTCTCGCTGACCGCCGTCGCCTTGCACCAGCAGAACTGGGCCTACGCCGCCGACCTGGCCACCGAATCGCTGGAGGCGGCTCGCGTTTTCGCGCCACAGCTGGCGGGCCACCCGCTGATGAATCTCGCGGCTACCTACTTCGAGACCGGACGCCGCGACCTGGCCGTCGATTTCGCGCGGCAGGCGCTCGCCGCGTTCGAGTCAGCGGGCGATCGCAACGCGGTCGCCGAGACCGAACAGAATCTCGCCACCATGCTCGTGCGCCTCGAACGGTACGACGAGGCCGAGGCGCCGCTGCGTTCCGGCCAGCGGTATTTCGAGCAGGCGGGGCTCGCGCACCGCGCCGGGATCGGACTCAAGATCATGGGATTCCTCGCGGAGGGCCGCGGCGATCTCGCGAGTGCGCGGAACTTCTACAGCCGGAGTCTCGCGTACTTCATCGAGTCCTCTGCCGTGCTCGACGCGGCCGACCTGCGTATCCGTGCGGCCACCGTGGCATTCGAGACCGGCCGGGTCGGCGAAGGCGAGCAGCTGCTCGCCGCGGCGTTCGCCACCTACGCCGAGCGCGGCCTCGGCCTGCACTGCGCCCAGCTCGATTTCTGGCACGCGCGGCTCCTCGAGGGCATGATCGCGGCGACCGAGTCGCCGCCGGCGCACCTGCTGACGCGGGCGGTGCACGTCGCCGTTCCGGCCGCGCTCGCCATCGACGCCGTACGCCACACGCTGCCGAACGGAACACAGCGCGAGCAGTGGAACCGAGAGATCGCCGACCCCGCGATGCGGTTGGCCTTCCGTTTCGCCTACCTGTCCGGCAACGGGCTTCTCGTTGCCGATCTGATCGAGACGCAATGCGCTGGATCCGCTCTGGCGCTCGATCGCGCCGAGCGGGTGAGCATCACCCGGCTTCCGCTCGAATTGCCGACGCCGCCCGAGGATTTCACCGACCATCCCGGCAGCGCCGCACTTCAGCTCGGCGCGGCCCTGGCGGGGGTCGCCGCCGGAGCGGGCCTGCCGGTCGCACCGCCGCCGCGCCTGGCACTGGCCGCGGAAGGACGGGTCGCGCTCGCGCCGTTCATCGCCGCCGCCGAACAGCGCTACGGCCGGGTGATCCGCGACGATCGGGTGCTGACGGTATGACGCGGCCGACGGTGCTCGTCCGCATGGCGGACGCGGGAGACGTGTACGTGTCGTGGCGCTGGGCCGGCGACAGCGCGCCGCGCGGGGTGGGTGTCCTGCCGGAAGACGCGGCCGTGCGAGCGGTCGGCCTGCTCGCCGACGCGCTGCCACGTCCGGCCGAGTCCGGCGGTCTCGAGCAGGCCCTCACCACCGGAGCATTCGCCGACTACGAGCGGGAATACGGGGTGGCGCAGGCGCTTTCACGCGCACTGCTGCCCTACGGCCTGGCCGCGCAGCTCTACGAGTTGTGGCAGCGCGGCGTGCGCCCGCACATCCGGCTGCAACCGTCACCTCGGCTGGCCCAGGTGCCGTGGGAGCTCATCGCGCCGGACCGCGACGTGCGGCTGATCATATCGCCGACGTCAGCCTGCTCGCTCCGGCGAGTGTCGCGCAAGCGCCCGGACGGATCGCGCGCGCGTGGGCGCAGACCGCCGCGAGTCCGGTTGTCGCCGTGCTGGATCCGCGTATCCCCGGTTTCCGCGCCGATTCCACGCTCGGCTCGGTACTCGGCCGGATGACCGAGGACGCCCCACTCGCGCGACGCGTGGCGAGTTACGCCGCGAGCGACCGGTTGCGACCGGCGGTGCGCGATCCCGTGGACGCGTTCCGGCGCACCGATGTGGACCGCGCTTGGCTCGGCGAGGCATTGCGCGCCGGGGCCAGTCGCTTGATCTATGTCGGGCATGTCACCGCCGCCGCACCCGAATCCGGTCGCAGCGAGGACGCCGAATTACACCTCGCCTGCACCGCAGACGCCGTCGGCTTCGCCGAACCGTCCCGCACGCACCGGCCGCTCTCGGCCAAGGACCTGCTGCTTGGCACGCACACCATCGACGCGGAACCCGTCGCCGGAGCACGGCTGTGGCCGATGCCGAGCCGGGTCGCGCTGATCGCCTGTGAGAGCGGCGGCGACCTTCGCTTCAGCGAGGCGCTCGGCTTGACCGCCGCGATGATCACCGGCGGCGCGGAACTGGTCACCGCCAGCCGGTGGGCGCTGCCCACCGATCTCGCTTTCCAGCGCATCGCGGGCGCACCGCCCGAGGCCCGGCCGCTACAGGAGGCCGTCTGCGCCATCGACGAGTCGCACGAACGACCCGACCCGGTCGTCGCGCTCGCCGAGTGGCAGCGCGGACGGCTCGCGGCGTGGCGCGACACCGGCGCGATCGAGCACTCGCCGGTGCTCTGGGCGGCCTTCGCGACAGTGTGCGCCTGACCCGGGCAAACCTTCTCCCCCATCTTCCATATACCTCTCTACGTGCGGCGATGCCGTGGAGATCGATAGAAAACGGGTAACGCTACTACTGCGCAAACCGACGCCAAGCATCGAACGAGATGGATAAGCTCGAACGCCGTCACCCATCTCGAGTGCTGATCAGGAGAAGTAGCTACACCAGTCGGATGACCGTTTCGACCGGCCTCTGAGGAGCCAACCAATGCGCTACTACGCCGTCTACGACAACGACGGAAACATCGCCACCATCCTCGGACAACCCGACGACGCGCCGCCGCTGCGCCCCGCCGCCTTCGAACGGGGACAGCGGATCACCGAACTGGCACTACCGGAAGGGGTCCTCGACCCCGCCGACCCGGACAACCTGACCGCACTGCTGGACCTGGTCGCCGCCCGCCGAGCCGATGCGCCGGAGTCCCACCGCCGCACCCCCACCGACATGAGCGCCCGTTGACCGGCCGCGGATAGGAGCGCGGCGTCTCGCCGCCTGGTCACAGCCGGGTAAGAGCGACCACGGGGATGACGCGGGACGTCTTCATCTCGTGTTCGGCGAAGAACGGATAGGTGTGCTTCAGCATGCCCCAGGTGCGATCACGGTCGTTCCCGGTCAGCGAGGTGGCCAGCGCCGGGTAGGTCTCGTCGCCCACCTCGACCGTGACGTGCGGGTTCTTCCGCAGATTCAAGTACCAGTCGGGATGCCGTGGCGCACCGATGTTCGACCCGACGACCAACAAGCGGTCGCCCTCGCGATGGAACATCATCGGGGTGGTGTACGGGACGCCGGTTCTGCGGCCGATGGTGGTCAGCAGGATCAGACGGTCGCGCCGCATCCCGTCGATCTCGCCGCCCGCCCGGAACTGAGCGATGGTCCGCCGATTGATCGCCTTGACGTCCACGGTTCACCTCCTTCGGACGCGGTGGACGACGCTCAGCTTTCCCCGCCCTCGGCACGCCTGTCCGGCGAACGCCGGGATAGGCGGCGGCGCGGCCGTATTCAACAGCGGTGAGCCAGCAGATGCCGCATCAGCAGCCGGGTCAGCGCCTCGGGCGCCTCCTCCGGAACCCAGTGCGACACGTCCGCGAGCATCTCGAATCGGTACGGACCGGACACGTACTTCCCGGTGGCCAGCGCCGCGGTGGACCCGAAGACCGCGTCCTCGGTGCCCCACACGTACAGGGTCGGCACGCACGCAGGGCCGATCGGACCGGTGAGCGGCATGGCGCGATACCAGTTCAGCGCCGCGGTGAGCGCGCCGGGCCCGGTCAATCGGCGTACATACTCCTCGACGCGTTCCTCCGGAACCTTCCACTCGAAGATCCGCCGCAGTGCGGCCGCGTCGTCGGCGAGCAAGGTCCGTTCCGCGGTGCGCGGCTGGCGCAGCGTCGTCAAGTGGTGCGACCGCTGCGCTTGGTCCTCGTCCTCGGCGATGGCCTGGTGCAGCGCGGCCGGATGCGGCTGCGACACCGCGCTGAACGTGCGGACCCGCTCCGGCAGTTCGGCCGCCATCGCCCACCCGACGTGCGCGCCGCAGTCGTGCCCGATCAGGTCGAAACGCTCCCACCCCAGCGCGTCGGCGATCGCAACCACGTCACCGACCAGCTCCGCCAGCCGGTATTCGGCGACCCGCTCGGGCCGCATCCCCGGTGAATACCCGCGCTGATCGGGCGCTACGGCGTGACACCCGCCGCCGCCCAGTGCGCCGAGCTGGAACTCCCACTCGCGCGCGCCTTCGGGAAACCCGTGCAACAGCAGCACCTCCCGGCCACCGGGGGCGCCGGCGGCCAGTGCGTCGAAGGTACCCGCCGCGGTGTGGAGCTCGAGTTCGTCGATCACCCGCCCGACTCTAGAGCCGGGTACCGACGCGAATCAGTGTTCGTCGAAATGACCGTCGTGGGGGGCGTGGCGGTGACCGTCGTGTACGTAGTCCACGTGATCACCGTGCTGTACGGCCTCGTGGCCGCAGTTGGGGCCGTGCTGATGCGGATGATCGGCGCACTCGGTGTGCCCGGACCGCTCGCATTCGTCGTAGTGACCTTCGTGTTCGCGATGCAGATGACCATCGTGGGCGTAGTCGATGTGATCGCCGTGCTGGAACGCCGTGTGCCCGCAGTCCGGGCCGTGCACATGGTCGTGGCCGGTGTGCTGCGCGTGTGCTGTGGTCATCGAATTTCCCTCTCTCCTTGCGCGGATAGCTGGAATCGTGATGACAATACATTAGCAGATGCGCATCAATAGAGATTGCCCTCGGTGCGCCGGCCCTGCTCAGAGCACCTGGGAAAGAAACCTCCGCAACCGAGGCGTCTGCGCGTCGTCGAACACCGCGTCGGGCGCACCGGTCTCCACGACCTGCCCTTGGTCCATGAAGACCACACTGTCGGACACGGTGCGGGCGAAGCCCATCTCGTGGGTCACCACGACCATCGACATACCGCCGGAGGCGAGGTCGGCCATGAGGGCGAGCACGCCCTTGACCAGCTCCGGATCCAGCGCCGAGGTGGCCTCGTCGAAGAACATGATCTCCGGCCGCATCGCCAGCGCCCGCGCGATGGCAACGCGCTGCTGCTGTCCGCCGGAGAGGTTGGCGGGCCGGGCGTCGGCCTTGTCGGCCAAGCCGACGATGTCCAGCTGTTCGACCGCGAGCGCTCGCGCCTGGTCCTTGGACAGGCCACGCAACTTGCGCGGCCCGAGCGCCACGTTCTCCGCGACGGTCTTGTGCGGGAAGAGATTGAAGTGCTGGAACACCATGCCGATGCGCTGACGCAGCCGGTCCGGATTCTCGGTGAGCACCGACTCGCCGTCCAGCAGGATGTCGCCTCGATCCGGCTCGTAGAGCCGGTTCAGGACCCGCAGCAGCGTCGACTTACCCGACCCCGACGGCCCGATCACGGTCGTGGTCTTGCCCGCGTCGACGTGGATGTCGATCCCGCGCAGCACGTGGTTGTGCCCGAGCGTCAGATGCAATCCGGTACCGGTGAGGGAGGCACTCATCTATCCGCGCCCTTCTGTGATCGTGGCCGCCTCGACCTGGTCGAGCGGCCGGTCCGGCCGACCGGTCCGCATCCGGCGGTCGATGTAGTTCACCAAGTGGGTCAGCGGGATGGTCAGGGCCAGGTAGACCAGTCCGGCGGCCACCAGTGGCGAGAGGTTCCCGGTCTGCGCGTTGAGATCACGGCCGACGGCGAACAGCTCGCGCTGGGTGGCGAGCAGGCCGAGGAAGTAGATCAGCGAGGAGTCCTTGATCAGGGCGATGAACTGGTTGACCAGCGCGGGGAGCACCCGGCGCACGCCCTGCGGGATCACCACCAGCGTCATCGCCTGGCGGTAACCGAAACCGATGGCGCGCGCCGCTTCGAGCTGACCGGCCTCGACCGATTGGATGCCGGAGCGGAAGATCTCGCCGATGTAGGCCGAGGCGAGCAACGCCAGCGCGACCGCGCCCAGCCAGTACGGATTGTTGCCGGTGAGCTCGCGCACCACTGGGCCGACGCCGAGGCCGATCAGCAGGATGATCACCACGGCGGGCAGGCCGCGGAAGATGTCGGTGTACACCCGGGCGGGCCAGCGCAGCCACCGGGTACGCGAGATACCGGCGACCGCCAGCAGCATGCCGATAGCGGTGCCGAGCGCACCCGAGACGACCGCGAGGATCAGGGTGTTCGGCAGGCCGGTCCGGAGCAGTTCGGGAATCGCCTTGCGGTACAGCGACCAGTCGAAGAATGTCTCCTTCAGCTGCCGCACCGTGGATTTGGGCGCGTTCTGCTCCGTCGGGCCCGGTTGCTCGTCCGCGGCGAGCGCGGCGAAGTCCGGCAGCTGCGGCGCGGGCGCGGATCTGGAACCCGGCTTCCACCCCGGGGGCAGTTGCCGTGGCACCCAGTCGCTGTAGAGCCGAGCGTAGGTGCCGTCCGCGATCACGGCGTCCAGGCCGCTGTTGAGCGCATTGATCAGCGGCTGATTGTTCTTGGCGACGGCGTATCCGACGAAGTTGTCCAGGCTGAAGGTGTTCTGCGACACCGACGTTCCGTCACCCGGCGCGATCGCGCCCTCCGCTTGGGCGGACGGGGCGACCCACGCGTCCACCTGGCCGGACTTCAGGTTGGCGTAGGCGGTGTTGTAGTCCGGGAACTTCACCGGGTCCAGCCCGAGCTGATTCACCACGAACTCGTCCTGCACGGTGCCCTGCACCACGGCGATGCGCGTGTCGCGGTTGAGATCGGAGAACCCGCGCACGGGGCTGCCGTTCGGCACCACCAGGGAGAAGTAACCGAAGTCGTAACCGTTGGTGAAGCCGACCAGCTGCCTGCGCGCGTCGGTGGTGGTGATGTTGGACGAACCGACGTCGAAGCGACCACCGGACACCTGGGCGAGCAGCCCGGCGAACTCGGTGCCGGAGAACTCCACCTGGAGACCCAGCTTGGCGCCGATCGCCTTCAGCAGCTCGTTGTCGAAACCGGTGAAGGCGCCCTGCCGGTCGACGCAGATGCTGGGCGGAGCATCCGAGAGCGTGCCGACGCTGAGCTTGCCCGGCGTGATCAGGCCGAGCTTCGAGACGTCGATCGAGGTCAACGGCACGGTGGTCGCCGTGGTGTAGCGGTCGCTGCCCGCGGCGGCCGAGGAGGCCAAGTTGGTCGGCGCGGCCGAGGCGGCGGCCAGACCGGGCGGGGCGCAGAGATCACGCTGGGTAGCCGCGTCGTCGGAGCCGGAACCGCATGCCGTCGCGCTGAGACCGACGGCAAGCAATAGCGCGGCGATCAACGCACGAGACCGCACAACGGGCAGAACAGCCATGACGGACAACCCTAGCCCCGAGATCGTGTTACTCCACAGCTACCCCGAAGCCCGGACCGCGCCATGCCGTGCTCGCCCGCAGGTCCCCGATTTCGATCTCCCTGATCCGAACCTCGCCCCGCCGCGCGACAGCCGGCGGGCAACCGGCTCAGGCCAGTCCGCTGACCGGTTCCGGGTTGACCTCGTCGCGCCATCGGACGGCGGTCGCGACCTCGCTCAGGTCGTAGTGCGGGCCGCTCACCCCGATGGTGAAGGTCGTCACCCCCGCCTCGACGAAGGCGGGAGCCTGCCGCAGCCCCGGCCACTGCACCGACCGCTCGATGCGCGCTTGATCGGTGCCGACGGCGGCGCAGTGCTCGGCGAGCACCTTGTTCTTGCGCGCGAGCACCTCCAGGTCGGCGAAGGTGTGCCACATGTCCGCGTACTGCGCGACGAGCCGCAAGGTCTTCTTCTCGCCACCGCCGCCGATCAGGATCGGCAGATCGCGGGTGGGGCGGGGATTGAGTTTCGGCAGCCGTGCGGTGACCCTGGCCAAGGTCTCCTTCAGCAGTTCCAGCCTGCTGCCGGGGGTGCCGAAGTCGTAGCCGTACTCGTCGTAGTCCTTCTGGAACCAGCCAGCGCCGAGGCCGAGAACGAGCCGGCCGCCGCTGATGTGATCGACCGTGCGCGCCATATCGGCCAGCAGGTCGGGATTGCGGTAGCCGCCGCCGGTGACCAGCGCGCCGATCTCCACCCGCTCGGTCTGCTCGGCGAACGCGCCCAGCATCGTCCAGCACTCGAAGTGCGCGCCGTCGGGGTCACCGGTGAGCGGATAGAAGTGGTCCCAGTTGAAGACGATGTCGACGCCCGCGTCCTCGCAGCGCAGCACCGCGTCGCGGATGAGCCCGTAGTCGGGCGCGTGCTGCGGTTGTAGCTGAACTCCGATACGAACTGGACGGCTCATGGATGCTCCTCGTCGCTCGGCCTGCCCCCGGCCCCGAGGCTACCGGCGCGTCCGGAATCCCGCAGGGCGCCGCCCCGTCCCCACGGCTACGCCGACACGCCGGGCGCGGGCTAGGTTGGGACCCGATGCCCAGCCGGCGGATGGAGGTGTCGGTGTGGCCGACGACGAGGTGGTCCGCGCGGTCGTCTCGACGATCCTGCGTGATCGCGAACCAGCTGATCGCCGAGGTGTCGGCGGTGATCCGCGCGCAGGTCGCTGCGCTGGACCTGGACGCCCGGCTGCGCGGCATGTTCGAAGCGGGCACCACCGACAACTTCCTGTCGGTCCTCGACTTCGTGCGCAACGATCTCACCGAGCACGACGTGCACGCCCCGCCTCGTGCACTGGTGTACGCGCGCGCTCTCGCCCAGCGGGACGTCCCGCTGTCGGCCCTGATCCGCGCCTACCGCGTCGGGCAAGCCGCCTTCCTGGACGTGGCGATGCGCTACGCCGTGGAACTGGGCGGTTCCGGCAGCGCGGCGGCCATCATCCGGATCGTCAATCGCACCGCCGTGTACATCGACCGGGTATGCGAGCACGTCGGCGTGGCCTACGAACAGGAACGCGACCGGTGGGTGGGCAGTCGCAGCGGACTTCGGCAGGAATGGGTGGCACGGGTGCTCGACGGCTCGGCCGACGACCTCGGCCAGGCCGAGCAAGTGCTGCGCTATCCCCTGACCGGCGGCCACATCGCCGTCAATGCCTGGACCGATCCGCAGATCTCGGCGCGGGCCGCCGTCGAGATCCTCGACGCCGTACGCGCCGCGCTGGCTCCGCTGTTCGGCAATCCGCGCGGCGTGCTGCTCGTACCGACCGACGAGCGCGAGGTTCGGTTGTGGTTCTCGGCCTCCGCCGACCTGACCATCGACGCCGCCGCCATCGTGCGCGCGCTGTCGGCCATGGCGTTGCCGGTACGGGTGGCCGTCGGCGGGCACGGCGCCGGCGTAGCGGGTTTCCGCCGCAGCCTGCGCCAAGCCGACCGGGTACGCGAACTGGTGCTGCTCGCCGGTCCCGGCGCGCCACGGGCGGTGACGCACGATCAGGTGGCTGCCGTCGCGCTGCTCGGCGGCGATATCGAGGAACTGCGCCAGTATGTGGCCAACTGCCTGGGCGAACTGGCCATCGACACCCAGCGCAATCTGTGGCTGCGCGAGACGCTGCGCGTTTTTCTGGCCCACAACCGCAGTTACGCCGCGGCCGCACAGGAATCGGCCGTGCACCGCAATACCGTCCAGTACCGGGTACGGCAGGCGCTGGACCTGATCGGCCACGACTTCGACGATCCCGATCGCACGTTGCACCTGCACTTGGCGTTGCAGGCCGCGCGTTGGCTCGGGTCGGCGGTGCTGCGGCCGGGCCCATCCCTCTGAACACGCTGTTCTGTGCGCCCCGCACGAAAGTTGTACGAAGTTTCAGCGCCCGCGAATATGGCCCGTCTCACATTCCGGTTCGTAGCATTCCCCGCACGTGCAGCCGAGATGAGGAGAAGCCGCAGTGTCAACGCTGGAGACCGCGCGCGGGCCGATCGATACCGCCGATATCGGAGTCACCTTGATGCATGAGCACGTTTTCGTGCTCACGGGGGATATCCACCAGAACTATCCGTCCGAATGGGGTGCCGAGGAGGAACGCATCGCCGACGCCGTGCGACGGCTGCGAGTCGCCTATGACGCGGGTGTGCGCACCATCGTCGACCCGACGGTGGTCGGGCTGGGCCGCTACATCCCGCGCATCCAGCGGATCGCCGAGCAGTTGCCGCTGAACCTGGTGGTCGCCACCGGCGTCTACACCTACGGCGATGTCCCGTTCTTCTTCCACTACCGCGGGCCCGGGTTGAACGAGATCGTCGGAGCGCAGGTCCCCGACCCGATGGTCGACATGTTCGTCGGCGACATCCGCGACGGCATCGCGGGTACCGGGGTCAAGGCGGGCATGCTCAAGTGCGCCATCGACCGGCAGGGGTTGACCCCGGGCGTCGAGCGCGTGATGCGGGCGGTCGCCCGCGCGCACCTCGAGACCGGCGTGCCGATCACGGTGCACACCCATCCGGAATCCCGCTCGGGGCTCGACGTCCACCGCGTGATGTGCGAAGAGGAAGGCGTCGACGCCGGACGCATCGTCCTCGGGCACAGCGGCGACACCACCGATTGCGATCACCTCGCCGAACTGGCCGACGCCGGCTTCGTGCTGGGCATGGACCGCTTCGGCATCAACCTCGACACGACCTTCGAAGCCCGCGCGGACACCCTGATCGAAATGGTGCGCCGCGGCTACACCGACCGGATGGTGCTCTCCCAGGACGCGAGCTGTTACATCGACTGGATCGAGCCCGCCGCCATGGCGGCCCTGCCGCAGTGGCACTACACCCACCTGTTCGACGACGTGTTCCCCTACGTGCTCGAACGCGGCGTCACCCAGGAGCAGATCGACGCCATGCTCGTGGAGGTCCCGCGCGCGTTCTTCGAGGCGCGCCCACGCTGACGTGGCCCGGCGCCGGACCGCCCGATAGGATCGCCGGACCCTTACTCGGATCGTCCGGCACGTTCCTGCCGGGATGGGATGTGAATTCGTCATGGCCACTGTGACCTTCGACAACGCGACGCGGCTCTACCCGGGCGCGGGCAAACCCGCGGTGGACCGGTTGAACCTGGAGATCGAGGACGGCGAGTTCCTCGTCCTGGTCGGTCCTTCCGGCTGCGGCAAATCGACCTCGTTGCGCATGCTCGCCGGACTGGAGGAGGTCAACGGCGGCCGCATCCTGATCGGCCACAACGACGTGACGCACGCCGAGCCGAAGGAACGCGACATCGCCATGGTGTTCCAGAACTACGCGCTCTACCCGCACATGACCGTCGCGGAGAACATGGGCTTCGCGCTGAAGCTGGCCAAGGTCGCCAAGGCGGAGAAGGAGAAGCGGGTCCTGGAGGCGGCCAAGCTGCTCGACCTGGAACCGTACTTGGATCGCAAGCCCAAGGCTCTGTCCGGCGGCCAGCGTCAGCGGGTAGCGATGGGCCGCGCGATCGTGCGCCAGCCGCAGGTGTTCCTGATGGACGAGCCGCTGTCCAACCTGGACGCCAAGTTGCGCGTGCAGACCCGCACCCAGATCGCCCAGTTGCAGCGCAGGCTCGCCACCACGACGGTGTACGTGACGCACGACCAGGTCGAGGCGATGACGATGGGCGACCGGGTCGCCGTGCTGAAAGACGGCCTGTTGCAGCAGTGCGCCACGCCGCGCGACCTCTACCGCGATCCGGCCAACGTGTTCGTCGCGGGATTCATGGGCTCACCGGCCATGAACCTGTTCACGCTCCCGGTCACCGACGGACAGGCGGAACTGGGCGGGCACGCGCTCGCGCTGCCGCGATCGGTCGCGGACGAGGCCGGGACCACCGTGACCGTCGGTATCCGGCCGGAACACTTCGAGCTGGGCGACGGCTCCGGCATCGAGATGGAGGTCGACGTGGTCGAGGAACTCGGCTCCGACGCCTACATCTACGGCCGCACCATCGCCGAGAGCGGCACCGGCGACGGGGAAACCATTGTGGCGCGCGCGGATTGGCGCAACCCGCCCGCGAAGGGCACCCGGCTGCGGCTGTCGACGGCCCCGGAGCACATCTACTTCTTCCACACCGATGGGCGTCGCCTCAACTGAGCACGCCGCACCGGGCGCGCTCGTCCGGCGAAGCCGTGAGCGGGCCCGGTGCCGTCACCGCGGCGCGCGATCGTCACCCGCGGCGCCGGCTTCACCGGAGCGGCGTTTGCGCCGGTCCCGGACATACTCTTCGTTGAGTCGCACGCCCAGTTCCTCGAGCTCCAGCTCCCGGCCGGACGCACTGCGCACCTGCACCCGCACGGGGGCGCCGGTCGCCTCCTCGACCAGGAGCAGCGGGACCGGCCCCGGCTGCAAGTAGGCGTCGCCCCACTGCATGAGCGCGAGCACGGCGGGCAGCAGATCTCGTCCCATCCGGGTGAGCACGTATTCGTGCCTGGTTCGCTTGCCCTCCTCGCGATACGGCCGTTTGGCCAGCAAGCCCGCCTCGGTGAGTTTGCGCAACTGGGCGGCGGCGGCAGCGTCGGTGATGCCGACCCTGCTGGCGAACCCGTCGAACCGCCGCGTCCCGTAGTACGCCTCGCGCAGGATGAGCACCGCCGAACGGGTGCCGACGATGTCGAGCGCCTTGGCGATCGAGCACTCCTCGGCTTTCCATGCGCTCAGATCGGCCAACGGTCCTTCCATCACTGCTGCCATGACGAACATCATACCCAGGCTGGCTTGCGTCGAGTATTGCCAGGCGTACTCTGACTATGTGTTGATAGAGCCAGGCATCGCGGCCCGGCTCTCCTCCGGAAGGGAAGCACCATGAGAGACGCGGTGATTGTCGAAGCGGTACGCACCCCGATCGGCAAAGGGAAGCCGAACGGCGCACTGCACAACGTCAACGCGGTGGATCTGCTGGCCCACAGCCTGCGCGAGGTGGTGGACCGCAGCGGCATCATCCCGCACTCATCGACGACGTGATCGGCGGCGTCGTCACACAGTTCGGCGAGCAGGGCGCGAACATGACCAGGCGGGCCGCACTCGCCGCCGGGTACCCCGAGTCCGTCCCGGCGACCACCGTCGACCGGCAGTGCGGCAGCAGCCAGCAGGCGATCCACTTCGCCGCGCAAGGCGTGATCGCGGGCGCCTACGACATCGTGGTCGCCGCGGGCGTCGAGTCGATGGGCCGGATCCCCATGGGCGCCAATCTGGTCGGCGCGCAGGACATCTCCGGCGCCGGTTTCGCCGAGCGGTACCCCGAAGGCCTGGTGTCACAGGGCATCAGCGCCGAGCTGATCGCCGCCAAGTGGGGCCTGACCCGCACCCAGCTGGACGAGTTCGCGCTCGCCAGCCACGAGAAGGCGGCGCTGGCCACCAAGAACGGACTGTTCGCCGCGGAACTCGCGCCGATCAACGGGCTCGCCACCGACGAGGGCATCCGGACCGGCAGCACATTGGAAACGCTGGCCGCGCTCCGTCCGGCCTATTACGACCCGGCCATGGCCGCCCGCTTCCCGCAGATCGGCTGGGCGATCACGGCCGCCTCCGCCAGCCAGGTCAGCGACGGCAGCGCGGCGGTGCTCATCATGACCAGCGAGCGCGCCGGGCAACTCGGGTTGACGCCGCTGGCCCGGCTGCACAGCTTCGCGGTGGCAGGCGACGACCCGCTGTTGATGCTCACCGCGGTGATCCCGGCGACCGAGAAGGTGCTCCGGCGCGCCGGTCTGCGCATGTCCGACATCGACCTGTTCGAGATCAACGAGGCCTTCTCGCCGGTGGTGCTGGCCTGGGCGCACGAGACCGGCGCGGACCTGGCGAAGGTCAACGTCAACGGTGGCGCGATCGCCATCGGGCACCCGCTGGGCGCGTCCGGAGCCCGCCTGATGACCACGCTGGTGCACGCCATGCGGGAACGCGGCGCCCGCTACGGCCTGCAAACCATGTGTGAGGCGGGCGGTCTGGCGAACGCCACCATCGTCGAGCGCCTCTGAGGGTTCGCGTGGTACCCGTCGGCCGACGGGTACCACGCTCAGAACGAGACCAGCACGATCGCGATCAGGAAGCCGACCAGCCACGATTCGAGGATCAACGGGACCGCGATGAAGGGCGTCCAGCCGATGGGTTTGCGGTCACGCACTTTCTCCAGCGTCGAGAACGCCGCCGCGAGCACCGATGCCACGATGCCCGTCCAGGCGATCACCTGCGCCCATGGAAGATACCCCGCCCCGGAACCATCCCGGCCGTCACGCTCCAGCAAATCGTAGAGCGGGACGAAAGACGCGGTCACCAGGGCGAATCCGAAGACCACCGCCGACCCCACGACCACCCGCAGTGCATCGGTCATTCGCCGCCGGAACCGCCGCGCCATACCTTCAGCATGACGGACCCACGGCCGTACGGCAGCTCAGGCGCCCGGGTGGACCTGGGACGCGAGCGCGAGACCGCCACCGAACGAGGCGACCGTCAACACGATCGCCAGCACCGGCCAGTACCAGAGATACCAGCGCCGCACCGCGGCCACGATCAGCATCACGGTCGCGCCGACGATCGCGAACGCGGTCCCGCCCCAGGACACCACGAACGCCCAGCCGAGGTAGCCGGTGCGGCAGTCGTCCGGCCCGCACGGATCGGTGGCGAAGGCGAAGAAGACGGTGAAGTAGGCGGCGGCCGGCCCGAGTATCACCGCGACGCCGTACAGCACCACCGCGAGCACGACATCCCAGGTTCGCATGGGTTGCCGGGCCGCAGGCGGCACCCAGGGGTAGGGCGGCCGAGGCTGCGGGGTACCGGGCTGCGTCATCTCTCGATGATCCCGTCGGCACGGACGCGCCGGCTCCGCGAAACTACTCGAGTCCGCGCGCGATCCCCGGGCACCGGCAGCCGCCGAATAAGCTGGCGGCGATGAGCGACTCCGCAGCGCAGAACATCGTTTACGCCATTCCGATGCGCACCCGTTTCCGTGGCATCACGGTGCGCGAGGGAATGCTGATCCACGGGCCGCTCGGATGGGGCGAGTTCTGCCCTTTTCCCGAATACGACGACCGGGAGGCCGCCGCGTGGCTGTCCACCGCGTTGGAGCAGGTGACGACCGGCTGGCCCGAGCCGGTCCGGGACCGGATCCCCATCAACTGCACCGTGCCCGCCGTGGACCCGCAGCAGGCGCACGCGATCGTGACGCGGTCGGGCTGCCGCACCGCCAAGGTGAAGGTCGCCGACCACCCCGAATCGCTCGCAGAGGATCTGGCCAGGGTGGAGGCGGTACGCGACGCGCTCGGCCCGAACGGCGCCATCCGGGTGGACGCCAACGCGGTATGGGATGTCGGCACCGCCGTGCGCCACATCCAGCGGATGATAAGGCGGCGGGCGGCTTGGAGTACGTCGAACAGCCGTGCCGGACCATCGAGGAACTCGCCGCGGTGCGCCGCCGCGTCGACGTCCGCATCGCCGCCGACGAATCCATCCGACGCGCCGAGGACCCCCTGCGGGTCGCCGTCGCCGAAGCCGCGGACATCGCGGTCCTCAAATGCACGCCGCTGGGTGGCGTCCGCCGCGCCCTGCGCGTCGCGGAAGCGGCGGGACTGCCCTGCGTGGTCTCCTCTGCCTTGGAGACCAGCGTCGGTCTCGCCGCGCAACTTGCGCTGGCCGGCGCGCTCCCCGAGCTCGACTTCGCCTGCGGTCTCGGCACTTTGAGCCTGCTCACCGGCGACGTGACCCGGGGGGTGCTGCGTCCATCGGACGGTTATCTCCCGGTCCTGCGCACCCCGCCTCAGCCGGACCCCGAACTGCTGGAACATCACCGCCACCCCGACGCCGAGCGCACCGCCTGGTGGCAAGAGCGATTGGCCCGCGTCACCGCCTTGATCCCGCGCACATGACAATGCCCTCCGACGCCTTACTGGGCGGCGACCCGGGCGCGACACTCCACGTGCGGGCCGCGACCACGCCAGTGCACCGGCAGCACAGTCATCGCTTGGCTCACCCGATCCGGACGCCGCACCCGAGCATCGTCGCGCGCAGGAGCAACGCCGCCTCGGGACCGACGACACCGTCGACGAGTTCCAGGTAGCGGTCGCAGAATTCGGGACCGTGCGCCGCCACCGATCCGGGCGCTGGTTCCAGGTGATGCGCGAGTTCGTGCAATATCACCAGTTCCCGTAACGCCCAGGCGGTCCCGCCGGTGTGCAGCGGCACCGCGAGGACCGCATCCGCCGCCTCGTAGTGCGCGGCGGTCGTCCCGGCGCGGGCCCGCACGCCCACCGCAACCGCGGCCCGACCCCACCGCGCGCGTATCCAGTTGAGCGCCAGCACCTTGTCCGTATAACTCTGTACGGATTCCACCGAGGCGAACCGGCGCTCGATCGGCAAGGTGAGTTGCGAACCGTAGAGCTCGACGGTGCGCGCTCCGTGCTGGTCCGCGCGATCGAACATCCCGCGCACCAGTTGTTCGGCGTCGTACACCCGGGCCCGCTGGCCGTCGCGCACGGTCATCGCGACGCCGATCGCGCAGCGGCCGGTCGCGGCCGGTCGCCGAGTGCCGCCGACCGCGCACGGCCCCAGCCGTCCGCTGGCATCGGACCGCCCGCGACAACCACGCTCAGCCGCCCTCGGGAGACGGCAATATCCCGCGCGCGGCCGGGAGTTCGGGCAACGTCCCGATCCGCGCGGCCCGGCCCGCCCGATCCCCCGCCGCCCGCGCCGCCGCCGAATGTTCCGCCGACGCCTGCGGCCCGCGCCAGGTGCCGCGCGCCTGCGACGTCCTGGTGTAGAAATCTGTGAGCTCGATCTCTTTGTCACGCAGCGCCAGCGCGGTGCCGACCGCTGCGGTGTCTCCCGGCAACACTCCCGCTTCGACCTCCGCTTCGACCTCCGCTTCGACTTCCGCCTTCACCTCGGCCAGCCGCCGCCCGATCCGCGCCGCGAACGCCATCTGGAAGTTCAGCCGAGCCGTCACACCGGCGACCGGCGCCTGCACCCGGCGCCGGACCTGGCGACCCCACCGCTTCTCCACCACGATCTTCTCGACGGTGGCCGATCGGTAGGCGCCCGACTTGATGTACTGGTCGGACGCGCGCACCATCTGCACGAGCAGGCTGGCGTAGAGCGCCTCGCAGGTGTCGATGTCGGAGTCGAAGCCATAGGCGTAGACCTGGGTGGAGGTCCGCGCCACGTCGCAGCGCACGTCGTTGGCCGCCGCGATCGCGACGAACAACTGGACGTAGGTGCGCAGCCCGCGTTTGCCCGGCTCGCCGATCGGGATGACCCGCTGCACCGGCGTGGTCCTGCGTTCACGCACCGCGATGTGCGCCCGCGCCACCGCGAGATTGATCGACGACTTGGTGGCCAGCCGCTGAGCCGCGGCGAGGAAGGCTTCGGCCTCGTGTTCGTTGTCGGTGGATTCGGCCTTGCGCAGCAGTCCACCGATGCGGGTGAGCATCCGGTCGGGAACCGGGTTCGGCGAAGTCATCACGGCCAAGCGTAGCGAGCACTTCCAGCCACTCTCCCGCACGCCGGATCGACACCATGTATCTTGCCTTGTGCACCGGCAGGGTGTGCTGCCGCTCACGAATGATCCTGGAGTGTTTGCGATGGCTGTGAAGAAGGTGTCGTCCCTACGTTCGTCGCTGGTGCCACGGGCGGCGGTGGCGTTCGCCTCGGTCGGGCTGCTGACCGCGACGTTCGCCAGTGCCTGCTCCAGCGACAACGGTGGCAGCCCGACCAGCCAGAATCTCACCGGGCGCGGCCCGATCACCTACGTCGAGGGCAAGGACACCACCGAGACCGGCGCGGTCAAGCAGCTGATCGAGCGCTGGAACGCCGCGCACCCGGACGAGCCGGTGACCTTCAAGGAACAGTCGAACGACGCCTCGCAGCAGTACGACGACCTGGTCGAACACATGCGCTCCAAGCAGTCCAACTACGACGTGGTCGCCTTGGACGTGCCGTGGACCGCGGAATTCGCCGCCAAGGGCTGGTTGCAGCCGCTGAAGGACTCCTTCGCCATCGACACCAGCGCGCTGCTGTCTCCGCCGGTCGCCAGCGCCACCTACAACAACACGCTCTACGCCGCGCCGCGCAACACCAACGGTGGCCTGCTGTTCTACCGCAAGGACCTGGTGCCCAACCCGCCCAAGACCTGGAACGAACTGCTGGCCCAGTGCCCCATCGCGCGCCAGCAGAACATCGGTTGCTACGCGGGCCAGTTCGCGCCCTACGAGGGCCTGACCGTGAACGCGGCCGAGGTCATCAACGCCTACGGCGGCAGCTTCGTCGGCGCCGACGGCAAGACCCCCACGGTGAACAGCCCGCAGTCCCGCGCCGGACTGAATGTCCTGGTCGAGGCGTACAAGAACGGCGACATTCCGAAAGAGGCCATCACGTTCAAGGAGCCGGAGTCCAGCAACGCCTTCGCGCAGGGCAAGCTGCTGTTCCTGCGCTCGTGGCCGTCCACCTTCGGTGACGTCGGCGGCGAGGCCTCCGCGGTGAAGGACAAGTTCGCGGTCGCCCCGCTGCCGGGGGAGAACGGCGTCGGCGCCTCCACCCTCGGCGGTTACAACGCGGCGATCAGCGCGTTCTCCAAGAACAAGGCCACCGCGCTGGACTTCCTGCGCTTCCTGATCAGCGAGGACGCCCAGCACATCGTCGCCTCCGGCGCGCTGCCGTCGGTGCGCGCGTCCATGTACGACGATCCGGCGCTGATCGCGAAGATGCCCTACCTGCCCGCCCTCAAGGACTCCATCGCCAGCGCGGTGCCGCGCCCGGTCACGCCGTTCTATCCCGCCGTGTCCAAGGCGATCCAGGACAACGCCTATGCTGCGTTGAACGGAACCAAGTCCGTCGACGACGCGATCACGGGTATGCAAAAGGGCATCGAAACCGCCGGATCGTGAGCCATTGAGCGCAACGGACCCGGCGAACGAACCCGCAGGAGAGAGAAACGGTGTCGGATCCTTCGGGAACGGTGACTAGCGTGCCGAAAGACGAGTTCCTCCCGGCCCGGCGTGGCTGGGCCGCGACGATGGCCTCGGAATTCCGGCGCTCGGGGAAAGCCTGGTTGTTCGTCACGCCGGTGCTGATCGCGCTCGCCGTGGTCATCGGGTATCCGGTGGTGCGCGCGCTGTGGATGTCCTTCCAGAAGGACTCCGGCCTCGACCCGGCGACCGGCATGTTCGTCGAAGGCGGCAGCGCCGGGTTCGCCAACTACACGCACTGGCTGCTGCAGCAGTGCCAGGTCGTCACCGGCGAAACCGTGCCATGCCCGACCGGCAATCTCGGTTCGCAGTTCTGGATGGCCATCGGGATCACGCTGCTGTTCACGGTGGTCACCGTCGCGCTGGAGGCGACGCTCGGCCTCGGCATGGCCATGGTGATGGGCAAGACCTTCCGCGGCAGGGCGCTGCTGCGCGCGGCCGTGCTGATTCCGTGGGCCATTCCGACCGCTGTCACCGCGCGGTTGTGGGAGTTCATGTTCCAGTACGACGGCGTGGTGAACCGGGTCCTCGGCACGCACATCCTGTGGACCTCCGACACCTGGCCGGCCCGGTTCGCGGTGATCGCGGCGGACGTCTGGAAGACCACGCCGTTCATGGCGCTGCTGTTGCTGGCCGGCCTGCAAGTGATTCCCGCCGACGTATACGAGGCGGCTCGCGTCGACGGCGCGTCGGCCTGGCAGCGGTTCACCCAGATCACGCTGCCGCTGCTGAAGCCGGCGCTGCTGGTGGCGGTGCTGTTCCGGACCATGGACGCACTGCGGATGTACGACCTGCCCGCCATCATGACCCTGGGCAATCCGTCCACCCGCACGGTGTCGATCCTGGTGGTCGATCAGGTCCGGCAAGGCCCCAACAGCGCGGCCGCACTGTCCACGATCACCTTCCTTTTGATCTTCGCCGTGGCGTTCGTGCTGGTGAAGATTCTGGGCGCCAACGCGGTTCGCACCCAGGAAGAACAGCGGGAGGCGCACTGATGTCCGTGCAGACGGCGGAGAAGCCCGTCACCGAGAAGTCCGCCGCCCGGCCGGTTGCGTGGACCAAGCGCCTCGGCTCGGTTCGGCTGTATCTCGGCGCCCTGATCGTGCTCGTGTGGGGGCTCGCGCCGTTCTACTGGATGGCGGTCACCGCGTTCCGCGACCCCGACTACACCTTCGACAACACCCCGTGGCCGACCCACGTCACGCTGGAGAACTTCCGCAACGCGTTCGACACCAGCCGGGGCAACAACTTCGGCAAAGCACTGGTCAACAGTCTCGTCCTGGGCTCGATCACCACGGTGATCGCACTGGTGATCGGCGTGTTCGCCGCCTACGCGCTGGCCCGGCTCACCTTTCGCGGCAAATACGTGGTCTCCGGCCTGATCCTCAGCGCCTCGATGTTCCCGGTCGTCGTCCTGGTGACCCCGCTGTTCCAGCTCTTCACCAACCTCGGCTGGATCGGCGAATACCAGGCGATGATCATCCCGAACATCTCCTTCGTACTGCCGATGACCGTCTACATCCTCGCGTCCTTCTTCGCCGAACTGCCGTGGGAACTCGAAGAAGCCGCCCGGATCGACGGCGCCACCAAGATGCAGGCGTTCCGGTTGATCATGTTGCCGCTGGCCGCCCCCGCCGTGTTCACCACCGCGATCCTCGCGTTCATCGCCGCGGTCAACGAATATCTGCTGGCCCGTTTGCTTTCCAGCGACCAGACCGAACCGGTCACCGTCGCGATCGCGCGCTTCTCCGGTAACAACCCGCTGGTGCAGCCGTACGCCGCGATCATGGCGGCGGGCACGATCGTCACCATCCCGCTGGTCGTCATGGTGTTGCTGTTCCAGCGCAGGATCATCTCCGGCCTCACCGCGGGCGGCGTCAAGAGCTGAGTCGTGTAGCCGTTCCGGGCGGCATGGGCGACTCCGCGCGCACGGCTTGGTTTCGAGCGCGCGAAAAGTGGAAAGTCGCTTGTCGGGAAAGCGGTAAGCTCTGCTTGTCGATGCTCTTTTCCGTTCGTTCGTGCAGGTGAGTTCGTCCGGCGCTCCGGGAGGAGATGATCGTGAGCTCGTTCCGCAAATCGCGAGAACGCAGGCGCGGCGGCAAGAGGGCACCCCAGACCGCACCGTACGCCTCGATCGCGGGCTGGACCGAGCGGCCGAGTACGACGAAACGAGATGCGCGCGGCCGTCGCGAACGCATCGCGGCCCGCCGCACCTCGCGCCCGTCCACCCCGCGCCCACCGGCGGAGCCGGATCGGCCGCCGCGCAGCAGGGCCGAACGTATCCGCCGCCTGCTGCTGGCGTTGTTCATCCTCTTCGGCGTCGTGCCCGCGCTGCTGTCGGTCCTGGCGTACTGGAGCGCCGAGATACCGGAACCCGATGCGGTGCAGACGAATCAGATCGCGACCATCCTCGCGTCCGACGGCAGCACGGTGATCGCGAAAATCGTGCCGCCGGACGGCAATCGGACGCCGGTCCCGTTGTCCGATGTGCCGCAGCCGGTGCGCGACGCGGTGCTGTCGGCCGAGGACCGCAACTTCTACACCAATCCCGGCTATTCGACGTCCGGCTTCCTGCGCGCCGTGCGCGACAATCTGCTCGGCAAGGACAACGCGGGCGGCGGCTCGACCATCACCCAGCAGTACGTGAAGAACGCGTTCCTCGGCTCGGAGCGCACGGTAACCCGCAAGATGCGCGAGCTGATCATCGCGGCCAAGATGGCGCGGCAGTGGAGCAAAGACGACATCCTCGCCGCCTACCTCAACACCATCTACTACGGCCGGGGCTCGTACGGCATCGCGGCGGCGGCCAAGGTCTATTTCGACAAACAGGTGAACCAGCTGACCCTCGCGGAGGGCGCGGTGCTCGCCGCGCTGATCCGCACGCCCTCCATCCTGGACCCGGAGACCCATCTTCCCGAGCTGAAAGAGCGCTGGCGCTACGTGCTCGACGGCATGGTCGAAATGGGTGTGCTGGCGCCGGGTAACCGCGACGCGACCACGTTCCCCCCGATCATCCCGCTCAGCCAGATCCCCGACGACAATGTCGCCCGCGGCCCGGAGGGGCTGATCCGCAATCAGGTGGTGCGCGAACTGCGCGACTCCGGCATCAGCGAGCGCGATCTGAACAAGGGCGCGTTGCAGATAACCACCACCATCGACGCCAGGGCGCAGCAGGCGGTCCTGGGCGCGCTGGGCGACCGGCTCGGCGCGCAGCCACCGGAATTACGTGCGGCGGTGGTGTCGATCGATCCGCGTTCCGGCGCGGTGCGCGCGTACTTCGGCGGCTACGACGGCGTCGGCTTCGACTTCGCCCAGGCGCCGTTGCAGACCGGTTCGGCGTTCAAGGTTTTCGCGGCGATCGCCGCCCAGCAGCAGAGCATTCCGTTGTCGCGCGTGCTGGACAGCTCGCCGGTGACCGACCGGGGGACCCGGATCACCAACGTGGACGGCGAGTCGTGCGGTAAGTGCACCATGGCCGAGGCGTTGAAGCGCTCGCTGAACACCAGCTTCTACCGCTTGACCATGACGATGTTCGACGGACCGCAGGCCATCGCGAAGGCCGCGCACGCGGCGGGTATCCCGGAGGAACTGCCGGGCGTGCCGGGCAAGACCCTCACCGAGGACGGCGGGAAACCGTTGAACGGGATCGTGCTGGGGCAGTATCTGGTCCGGCCCATCGACATGGCCTCGGCCTACGCCACGCTCGGCGCGTCGGGCGTCTATCACCGCCCCTATTTCGTGCAGCGGGTGGTGACCGGCGACGGGCGGGTGCTGCTTGATCGCGGCGGCGACGCGGACCAACGGGTCGGCGAGCAATTGCCCGCAGGCCAGCAGCGCATCCCCCGCACGATCGCGGAGAACACCGTCGAGGCGATGCTGCCGATCGCGGCGTACTCCAACGGGCACGCGCTGAAGAACAATCGGCCCTCGGCCGCCAAGACCGGTACCACGCAGCTCGGCGAGAGCGACGCGAACAAAGACGCGTGGATGATCGGTTTCACCCCGTCGCTGTCCACGGCGGTGTGGATCGGAACCGAGCGGTCACAACCGATCCGCACCGCGCGCGGAGCCGACATCTACGGCTCCGGCCTGCCCGCCGACATCTGGAAACAGGTGATGGACGAGGCACTCGACGGTACCCCGATCGAACAATTCCCTGGCACGCAGGCACCGGCCCGGCCGAACCCGAGCAAGACTCCCTCCGGCGGGCCCTACGACATCCTGAATCCACCGCAGCGCTCACCCCAGCGCGAACCCGCCGTCGTCATCCCGCCCAGCGCCCCACCGCCCAGCGAGGTGGAGATTTTCCCGGGACTGAGCATTCCGGTTCCTGGATAGCGATGATGCTGTGACCTTCCGTCGCCCGGAGGAACGCATGACGTGGCAGCATCGTTTGCCAGAGTGAGAGCGAACAGCGAGGGGTCGGCACGGGCCGACGCCGAAACCGCGCAAACGATGCGGAAGGATAGGCGCTCGAGCGACGGCAGCGCGGCGCGAGCGACGGGCCCGGAGGCGGTAGCCTGCGGCACCATGGAGGGCACCGGGAGCGACGCCGATTGAAGACAGACGAGACATAGGGGCTACGCCGGTGGATTTCAATGTCGTTGACCAACCCGAGACGCTGGTGGCGGGAACAGTGCTTCGCAGCCCCGCGCTCGCGGTCGAAGGACCGCGCCGCGCGAAAGTCGAAGAGGCGTGGAAGCGCAACCTGGCCCGCAAGCTGCCCGGACCGCCGACCACGGCGTACGTCGACCACGCGCCGGAGATCAATTCGTACCTGACCCATATCGTCGGCTACCGCTGCCACAGCTTGGCCGACCTGCTTCCGGGCGACGTGCTCGCCAGGGTGCCCGCGGGGCGCTTCGCCCGGTTCATCGCCAGCGGCGACAATCTCGGCGACACCATCGTCAGCATCTGGCGAGCGGTATGGGACGCGGAGGCCGCCGGACGGCTGGTACGCGCCTATACCGGCGACTGGGAACACTATCCCGACGCGCGGACGGTGGAAGTCTTCGTGGCATTGGCGGACGATCAGGGCAACGGGTAGGAACAGACAGTGGACTTCGAGATCGTCACATTGCCGCAGAGCATGGTCGCCGGCCTGACCGTGCCGCTGGCCGGCCGTGAGGTGACCGCGCGTGACCTGGACCTGGTGAATTTCACCTGGGACCGGTATCTGGCGCGGGAGAAGAATGTGCAGCGGGTGGCCGCCTACATCGGCCAGAACGACCACGCCGTCGCCGTGCTCGGCTACGAGATCGGCGCGATGGAGGAACTGGACCCCGGCAACGTGCTGACCATCATCCCGCAGGGCCGCTACGCCAAGTTCGTCGTCGCCGACAAGCCCTACGACCTGCTGCGCACCGCGTGGGCGCAGGTGGCGAAGGCCGAGAACGCGGGAACCATCACCCGCTCCCACACCGCCGAAGTCGAGCGCTACACCGGCCCGGCCTCGGTGGAGGTCTACGTCTCGCTCGACTGAATACGCTCGACTGAATACGAGGCCGAACGTGTACACGCCTCCGTGTACACGTTGGGTATGTCGGAGATCAGCATTCGCGCTGGCGGAAAGACGTCTATCGGGGGCGGTAGCCGGACGGCAGGTCGGCCGAGGGCGTTTCGCCTTCGGCCGACCTCATGCCGGTGCGGTGCCTACTCCGCTCCGATGATGAAGGCCTCCAGCTGGGCGCGCGCGATGTCGTCGGCGAGCTGCTGCGGCGGGGACTTCATCAGGTAGGCCGAGGCCGGGATGACCGGTCCGCCGATGCCGCGGTCCTTGGCGATCTTCGCCGCGCGCACCGCGTCGATGATGATGCCCGCGGAGTTCGGCGAGTCCCACACCTCGAGCTTGTACTCCAGGTTCAGCGGCACGTCACCGAAGGCGCGGCCCTCGAGGCGGACGTAGGCCCACTTGCGGTCGTCGAGCCAGCCGACGTGGTCGGACGGGCCGATGTGCACGTCGTTGGCGCCGAGCTCCTTCTTCAGGTTGCTGGTCACGGCCTGGGTCTTGGAGATTTTCTTCGACTCCAGGCGCTCGCGCTCGAGCATGTTCTTGAAGTCCATGTTGCCGCCGACGTTCAGCTGCATGGTGCGGTCGAGCTGTACACCGCGATCCTCGAACAGCTTGGCCATGACCCGGTGGGTGATGGTCGCGCCGACCTGGCTCTTGATGTCGTCACCGACGATCGGCACGCCGGCCTCGGTGAACTTCTGCGCCCAAACCGGGTCGGAGGCGATGAACACCGGCAGCGCGTTGACGAACGCGACACCGGCGTCGATGGCGCACTGCGCGTAGAACTTGTCGGCTTCCTCCGAACCCACCGGGAGGTAGGACACCAGCACGTTCGACGTTGTTGTCCTTCAGCACCCGCACCACGTCGACCGGCTCTGCCTCGGACAGCTCGATGGTCTGCGCGTAGTACTTGCCGATGCCGTCGAGGGTCGGGCCGCGCTGCACGACGACGTCGCTGGGCGGCACGTCGGAGATCTTGATCGTGTTGTTCTCACTGGCGAAGATCGCCTCGGCCAGGTCGAAGCCGACCTTCTTCGCGTCCACGTCGAACGCGGCGACGAACTTGACGTCGCGGACGTGGTAGGGCCCGAACTTCACGTGCATCAGGCCGGGAACGGTCGCGGACTCGTCCGCGTCCCGGTAGTACTGCACGCCTTGGACCAGCGAGGAGGCGCAGTTACCCACACCTACGATGGCGACGCGAACCTCTGTGGCGTTGTCAGCCTTCTCGATGTCACTCATGGCCGATATTTCCCTCTTTCTGTGGTGCCGCCTTCGTCGATTGCTCCGCCGCAATCAACTCGTTGAGCCAGCGCACTTCGCGCTCGCTTGATTCGAGTCCGAGTTGATGAAGCTGCCGGGTGTAGCGATCCAGCGACCCGCTGGCCTTCTTGATCGCCTCCCGGAGCCCCTCTCGGCGCTCCTCGACCTGACGCCGCCTGCCCTCCAGGATCCGCATCCGCGCTTCCGCGGGAGTGCGGCTGAAGAAAGCCAGATGAACGCCGAAGCCGTCGTCGGTGTAGTTCTGCGGTCCGGTGTCGGCGAGCAGCTCGCTGAACCGCTCCCGCCCCGCCGGAGTCAGTTGGTAAACCCGTCGCGCACGGCGTGTCGTCGCGCCCGCGGGGATCTCCTCGGCGATCAATCCGTCCGCCTGCATCCGGCGCAGCGTCGGGTAGAGCGATCCGTAGGAGAAGGCCCGAAACGCCCCGAGCAGGCCCGTCAGCCGCTTGCGCAGCTCGTACCCGTGCATGGGCGCTTCGAGGAGCAGCCCGAGGATTGCCAGTTCGAGCACCGGGCTTCACCCCCTGACTGTGTACAGACCTAACCGATGGATGCGACTTCCAACTATATCGGACCGATACATCTGTGCACAGTCGTCCGCCGATCGGCGGACGAACCGGGAAATCAGCGCGAGGGTGGCGACACCAGAAGCGGCTCGCCCGCGAAAGTGATCGACATGTACCCGGACTCGCCGCCCTTGCCTTTGACGTGGATCTCGAGCACGGGACCGCGGTCCATCGAACCGTGCGTGTCGTACTGAACGATGACGTGCGTGATCACGCCGTCCGGGCATTTCACCGTCTGCGGTGCGCCCGCGAGCAGCCGCGCGACCGTCGGTACGTCGACGGCGGCGAGGTCGAGGGTGCGTGTTCCGGCTTTGCGCTCCGAGGTCGTCGAGGTGCGGAAGTCTCCGTTGTAGCGGAAGTCGCTGGTCTCGGAGGCGTGGCCGGGCGTCTGCCGGTCCACCAGCCCGTACTTCGGATACAGCGTGACCTCGTCGGCGACCAGGTCGCCGAACTCGGCCCGGTACTCCGCGAGGAAATAGGCCAGACCCGCGCCCGTGGTCAGGTCGGGAACCTTCTCCGATGACCCGGGCAGGTCGACGCCGCACCGGCTGATCCCGCCGACCATCGCCCCCACGACCAACGCGGCGACGACCGTCGAGACCGGCGCCAGCCAGCGCCTCGGACGACGCCGGTCCACCCGCACCACGGGGGCGTTCACCAGCTCGCCCGGGATCTGCAGGTCACCGATCAACGCGTCGAGCTCGCCGAAGGATTTGGCCCGCATGGCCTTCGTGGTCCGCGCGGCGTGCTCGCTCGCGGTGATCTGCCCCTCGGCCAGCGCGGTGTCGAGCAGTCCGCACACGTCGGCGCGGTCGGTGTCGCGGGCGCGGATGCCGCTGTATCGGGTTGTCGCCATTGCCTTATCCCTCGAACGGCCAGACGCGGCGCACCTCGCCCGCCGGGGTCATGAGGAAGTGGCCGTTCTCCTTGACGGAATTGTTCACGTACACCACGACGGTCGGTTGCCCGGCGGGAAGGCCGTACCGGCCGTAGAACCCGACGTCGTTCACGCTGACCACGAAATGCGACACGGCGCCGCCGGGTACCCGGGTGATGGCGGCCGCGTCGGCGAGCGCCCGGCCGATGGCCTCCACGTTCAAGGTGCCCAGATCCACCGACGGCGTGTCGGCCTTGCGTGTCGTGATCTCGCGAGACTGCGTGAACCCACCGCGGTAGTCGTACTCGACCTTCCGGTTCGGCTGACCGGGCACCTCCCGGGCAAACGAGGCGTAGCCGTCGTGCATGGTCAGTTCGTCCACTCGGAGATCCCCGAACTTCCGCTGATAGTTCCGCAGAAACGTCGCGACCCCGTCGGCGGTGACCAGACTGGGCGTCGGGATCACCAACGGCTGCACGACCCCGAGGTCCACCGCGGGCACGGCTCGCGCCGCGGATGGCGATTCCTCCGCCCGGGTGACGGCGAGAAAACCGGCGCAGGCGGCCAGCGCCGCGGCGACGGCGACGCCACCCAGATACCACTGGCGGCGGCGCGAGCGTGGCGGGCGCGGCGCGGGGGCGGTGTCGCGGGGCCGCTGCAAGTCCGCGACCAGCTCGTCCAGATCCCCGAGGGTGCGCGCCTGGGCCGTGAGCTCGATGAGGGTTTCGTGTTCTTCCTCGGTCAGCTGGCCGTCGGCGCGGGCCGCGTCGAGCAGTTCGCGAGTAGTGGCGCGATCGGCATCGCGCGCCCGGGTGTGACCGGGATAACCTCCACCGGATGCGGCGCGGCGCAACGCTTTTCGCGTCGACGACGAGCGCTCGGCGGTGAACTCCCGCACCGCCGCCGGGGTTTGCAGGTCGGCGGTGAGCACGGTCAGTTCGCCGAGCGTTTTCGCCGCCGCGGCCTGCGCGATTCGGTCGTGGTACTCGTCGGCGCCGAGCTGCCCCTCGGCGTAGGCGGCATCCAGCAGACTGGACGCGCCGGCGCGGTCGAGGTCACGCGCTCGCGTGCGCCCGGATGCTGCGGTGGACACAGACGGATCGTAGTCCGGGCGGCGGCGCGACGCGCCGCTTCGGACGCCGATCGCAACCGGTCAATCCACACAGCCAGGGGCGGCCCGATTCCAACACCGCTACTCTGGTTCTCGTGCGAATTCAGCGGCAAGTGGTCGACTACGCCCTCCGGCGCCGGTCGCTGCTGGCTGACGTCTATGCGGGCCGGGTCGATGTCGCCGAGGTGTGTGATGCGAATCCTTATCTTTTACGCGCGGCGAAGTTCCACGGCCGGGGGAGCGAGGTCACATGCCCCATCTGCCGGAAAGAACAACTGACCCTCGTATCCTGGGTCTTCGGCGACGGCCTCGGCCCGGTCGCCGGATCGGCTCGCACACCCGAGGAGCTCACGCGCCTCGCCGAGACCCGCGAGGAGTTCTCGGTTCATGTCGTCGAGGTATGCCGGACCTGCAGCTGGAATCATCTGGTGCAGTCCTATGTGCTCGGTTCCGCGCCGGCGCCGCCGCGCCGCCGCACCGGGACACGCGCGAACCGGCGCACTGCCGCCGAATGAAGTGCCTGGTCATCTGCCCGTCGGGTGACTCGCGGAGCCGGCCCGCTTCCGCCGCGGTGACGACCACCGCTGATTGCCACCTGGACCGCTACGAGTTATGGAGATCTTGTCCGTGAATTCGCCCTACGAGACTTCCCCCTACGGCGATGAGCCACATGGCGGCCGTCCTCCACGGAGTTCACAACCAAGTCCCAACCCGTACCAGCCTCCCCGTCCCGGGCCCGCGCCCGGCGCTCGCCCGGGCCCGCCGCCCGGTCGGCGCCCCGGCGCGCCCTACCCCGGCGAGCCGCGCGGCCCGCAGGCGCCGCGCCGTCCCGGCCCTCCGCCGCAGGGGCGACCGCCGCAGGGCGGCCGTCCCCCGCAGCCGGGCCGCCCGCCACAGCCGAACCGCGGCGCGCCCAACGGCGCCGCCCCCGGCCCCCAGTCGACGCAGAAGATCGAGCGCCCCGGCTCGCTGACGGAGGCGGTGGCCGAGCGCAACCGGCGCGGCCCCGCCACCGGGCCGCGTCCGGTCACCGGCGCGCGCCCAGCCGTGGACCGCGACGGACGTCGCGTCCCGGGCAACGGCCCCACCACCGGCGAACGCAGGCAGACCGCAGGCGGTCCGCCCTCGGGCCCGCCGCCGCGTCGTGGCGGCGGCGGCGACGGCTCCGACGGGCCGGGCAGGCGACGGCCCGCGCAGCCGAAGAAGTCGCCGTGGCGCATCGTGCGCCGCACCATCTACGTCCTGGTCGCGCTGGCCATCCTGGTGCCGAGCGGCATCTTCCTGGCCGCGTACACCACGGTGTCGGTGCCCCAGCCGGGCGACCTGAAGACCAACCAGGTGGCGACCATCCTCGCCTCCGACGGCACCACGGTGCTCAGCAAGGTGGTTCCACCGGAGGGCAACCGGACCGACGTCACCATCGAGCAGATCCCGCCGCACGTGCGCAACGCGGTCATGGCCGCCGAGGACCGGGACTTCTACACCAACCCCGGCTTCTCCATCTCCGGCTTCGCGCGCGCGGCCAGGGACAACATCCTCGGCAAGGAGAGCGCGGGCGGTGGCTCGACGATCACCCAGCAGTACGTGAAGAACGCGCTGGTCGGTGACGAACGCTCGCTGACCCGCAAGATGCACGAGCTGGTCATCTCCGCCAAGATGGCGCGGCAGTGGAGCAAGGACGAGATCCTCGCCGCCTACCTGAACACCATCTACTTCGGTCGTGGCGCCTACGGCATCGACGCGGCGTCCAAGGCGTACTTCGGCAAGCCGGTGCAGGAACTGACCGTCGCCGAGGGCGCGGTGCTTGCCGCCACCATCCAGCTGCCCTCCAGCCTGGACCCGGAGAAGAACCCGGAAGGCGCGAAGACTCGCTGGAACTACGTTCTCGACGGCATGGTCTCCGCAGGCAGCCTGAGCGCGGCCGAACGGCAGGGCTTGCAGTACCCGCAGGTCGTACCCCTCGCGTCGACCCGGGACAAGGAGCAGGACTCCGGCCCCGAGGGCTTGATCAAGACACAGGTGCTCAGAGAACTCGCCGCGGCGGGCATCAGCGAGCAGCAGCTGAACACCTCGGGTTTGCAGATCACCACCACGATCGACCCGAAGGCGCAGCAGGCTGCGGTCGACGCGGCCACCCAGAAGATGCAAGGCGAGCCGGAACAATTGCGCACGGCCGTGGTGTCCATCGATCCGCGCACCGGCGCGGTGCGCGCCTACTACGGCGGCAACGACGGCCAGGGCTACGACTTCGCGAACGCCGGTTTGCAGACCGGGTCCTCGTTCAAGGTCATCGGCCTGGCGGCCAACCTGGAGCTGGGCATCCCACTGTCGCAGATGTATGACAGCTCGCCGCTGACGGTGAACGGCATCAAGATCACCAACGTCGAAGGCGAGCAGTGCGGCATGTGCACCATCGCCGAGGCGCTGAAGCGATCGCTGAACACCAGCTTCTACCGGATGCAGCTGGACATGCAGAACGGTCCGCGCAAGATCGCCGACATGGGGCACAAGCTGGGCATTCCGGAGACCATCCCGGGTGTGGGCAAGACGCTCACCGAGCCGGACGGCTCCGGGCCGAACAACGGCATCGTGCTCGGCCAGTACCAGGCCCGTCCGCTGGACATGGCGTCCGCGTACGCGACGCTGGCGGCCTCCGGCGTCTACCACGCGCCGCATTTCGTGTCCAAGGTGGTCACCGCCGACGGTCAGGTCCTGCTCGACCGTGGCGAAGTGGCCGGTGAGCAGCGCGTCTCCGCCGCCGTGGCCGACAACGTCACCGCCGCGATGAAGCCGATCGCCGCCTACTCCCGCAACCACGGCTTGGCAGGCGGCCGCGAATCCGCCTCCAAGACCGGTACCGCGCAGCTCGGCGACACGGGTGAGAACAAGGACGCCTGGATGGTCGGCTACACCCCGTCGCTGTCCACCGCGGTGTGGGTCGGCAGCGTCGACAACTCGCCACTGCGCAACTACAGCGGCGGCATGATCTACGGCTCCGGCCTGCCGTCCGACATCTGGAAGGCGACCATGGACGGCGCCTTGAAGGGAACCCCGAACGAGACGTTCCCCAAGCCCGCGCCGATCAAGGGCCAGGCGGGCGTCCCGGAGTGGTCGGCGCCTTACACCCCGCCGTCCACGGCCGATTCCCCGCTGCTGCCCCCGGTGGTGGTCGCGCCGACCCAGGTGGAGATCCTGCCCGGCATCACCATCCCGGTCCCCGGCGTCCAGCCCGCCCCCCAGCAGCAACGTCCTCAGCAGCGTGACCAGGGCACGGGCCCGCTGCCCGGCCAGCCGGTGGCGCCGACCGACGGCTCTTCGCCCACCGCCACCGGTTCGCCGCGACCGAGCAACAGCGGCAACTCCGGCGACGACGAAGAATCGACCGGAACGGCCCCGACGCGGGGAAGGTAGCTCGACGCCAGCCAGATGGGGCCGACCACTGTGGTCGGCCCCATCTGCGTCTCGCCCCACACCGGGGCGGCCGGGGCGCGACTCGATCCGGACGGCGGGCGGCGCTCCGGGTAGCCTCGGGTTCCGTGACCGATCAGCAGCTGGTGGAGCCACGGAGGAATGGGAGGGCGCCGCTGTCGGACCAGATGGGGGCCGGTGGCGCGCAGTACGCCGCGCCCGCGCCACTCGCCTCCGATCTCCGGTCGGCGGACGCGCGAGACCGGCCGAGTCGCAACGACTCGCTCACCGCGCAACTGTCCACGGTGATCGGCGGGCCCGTCGGTGACCATGCCTTGATCGGGCGGGTGCGGTTCTGGACGCCCATGCGGGTGCTGCTGGCCTTCACCGTCGTGTTCCTGGCGCTCGGCTGGTTCAGCAAAGCGGGGTGCATCCAGCAGACCGCGGGCGCGGGCGGTCCCACGCTCGACTGGAACAATGGCCGCCAGTACGTGGCGATGTGCTACTCGGACACTGTGCCGCTCTACGGCGCGGAACGACTGAACGAGGGCGCCTTCCCCTACAAGAAGCAGTGGACCGAGCAGACTCCCGACGGTGGCCGGGAAACGCGATACATGGAGTATCCGGTGCTCTCGGGCCTGTACCAGTACCTCGCGATGCGGATCGCCAAGAGCTGGGACGCGTCGCCGCTGCCCGGCGCGCTGCAAGTGGTGATCTACTTCAACGTCGTCGCGTTCGGGCTCGCGGTGGCCTGGCTGATCACGGTGTGGGCGTCGGCGCTGCTGGCAGGCCGCCGGGTCTGGGACGCGGCGCTGATCGCTTGTTCGCCCCTGGTGATCGTGCACGCGTTCACCAATTTCGACGCGCTCGCGACGGCCTTCGCCGCCACCGGCCTGCTCGCGTGGGCCCGGCGCAAACCCGTGCTCGCGGGCATCCTGCTCGGCCTGGGCGGCGCCGCCAAACTGTATCCGCTGCTGCTGCTCGGCCCCATCATCGTGCTGTGCCTGCGCACCGAGACGATGCAGCGTACGCCGCGCACGCACCTCGGTCTGCGGATCCGCGATGTGGACAGCTGGCAGGCCTTCTCGGCGTGGGTACGCGAGACGCCGTACCGCGTCCAGTTCCTCAGCGTCCGGCCGCTCGGCGCAGCGTCCGTCACGGTGTGCGCCGCCCTGGCGACCTGGCTGGCGGTGAACCTGCCGATCGCCGCGCTGTTCCCGAACGGCTGGCGTGAGTTCTTCCGGCTCAACACCACCCGGCACGCCGACCCGGATTCGATCTACAACGTGATCTCCTCGTTCACCGGCTGGCCCGGCTTCGACGGCGTGCTCGCACACGGCGAGCAACCGGCCATCCTGAACGCCGTCTCCCTGCTGGCGTTCGTCGCGGCCTGCGCGGTGATCGCCTACATCGGCCTCACCGCGCCGCAGCGCCCGCGCCTGGCGCAGCTGTGTTTCCTCGTGGTCGCGGCGTTCTTGCTGACGAACAAGGTGTGGAGTCCGCAGTATTCACTGTGGCTGGTGCCGCTCGCCGTCCTGGCGCTGCCGCACCGGCGCGTCCTACTGGCCTGGATGACCATCGACGCGCTGGTCTGGGTCCCGCGCATGTTCTACTACCTCGGTTTGGACCGCAAAGGCCTGCCCGAACAGTGGTTCACCGGCACCGTGGCGCTGCGCGACCTGGCGGTGGCCGGGCTGTGCGCCGTGATCGTCCGCCAGATCTATCGCCCGCAAGAGGACTTGGTGCGGCGCGACTTCGTCGACGACCCCGTCGGCGGGATCGTCGATCGCATGCCGGATCCGCTGCTGCCCTGGCTGCCGGAGCCGCTGCGGCCGCGAGCGGCCCTCGCACGCGGCTGACCGGCCTGCGGTGCCGGGATCAGGCGCTCACCTGGTACGCAGGAAGTGCGCCTGACGTTCCGGCTCCTGCGGCAACATGTCCAGATCGAGCTGCCACGCGCTGCCGGTCCACGGATCGAACAGGGGTGTGCCGCCGACCGTCGGGAGGTGACGGCACGACTGCGACAGCATCGCCACGGTGGTGTCGGCCGACTCGGATTCGTTGGCTCCGACGATCACGATGGACAATCCGATCAGCTCGCCACGCGTGATCAAGACGCCGATTCGCTGCGCGTCCGAACTCTGGTAGCCGTGCGGGAAATCCGCGGCCAGCAGCACGCGATGCTCGCTGGGCGGGGTGAAAGCCCCGCTCTGGTAGGCCAATTCGGCCAGCTCGGCCGCATCCACCAGCGCCTGCAACCGCGCCGAGATGTCGGCGTGGTCGGTGATCGGCGGGCCGTTCAGCACCGGAGCGAGCAGACCGGAGAAGCCGCTGAAAGCGTCGGTCAAGTCGATGATGTCCAGCAACGTCCGCCGCTGCGGCGCCGTGACGAGCAACCGCGCCAGCAGTGCGCCCACGACGGGCGCGACCGCACGGGACGATTCGGTATGATCCACAGCGGCCGGTTCAACGGCACCGGAACGCAATACGGGATGCGCAGCGGTCCCCGGTCGAGCGCGTACAACTCGCCGAGGCGGATGCCGTCGCTCGGCGCGGGCTGCTTGTCCCAGGCGGGCGAGTCCCAGGAGGCCAGGGCCGGGGGAAGCACTTGATCGGCCTCGGCGAGCTCACGCATCAGCTGACCCGCGTCGCGCTGATGATTCTGCTCGGCGACGTCGATCAATTCGTCATGGCGTTGCTGCGCGGCACGACGCGCCTGATCGGCTGCCGGGGTATTCCTGGTCGCGGGGTCGGAAACAGCGAGCGACAGTTCCTGATCCAACCGCTTGGCCGCGTATTCACGCGCCGACACCAGCGCGGCGGCCGACCGGGCGGCATCCTCGAACACCATCCACAGCCGTTCCAGCCCGTGACCGACCTCCAGCGGCGCACCGCCGGTGGCGATCTGCGCGTCGCCCGCGAGCGGACCGGCCATGGTGTGCGTGCCCGGCACGTCTGTCCGCTCCGGCTGCGCGGCGTCGGTGTCGGTGTCGGCGTCGGTCTCGACGCCGTGCGCCGTGAGCAGCACGGCCAACCCGCCCGCGTAGCCCTGGCCGACGGCGCGCAGCTTCCACGCCGGGCCGCGCCGGTACACCTCGAGGCAGATCAACGCCGTCTCGCCGGACGACGGTGTGATCGCGAATTCGGCGATCACACCGCCATCTCCGGACAAAGTAGCGGTGACCTGTCCGAGGCCGTCCGCCCGCGAGGGAGCGGACGGGTCGGCGCTGACCACCAGGAGCACCGCCTTGGCGTCGGCGCGCACCTCGGTGAGCGTGATCGTGACCCCGTCGGCCGCCAAGGCGACCCCCGCGGTGGTGGGCTGGTTGTAGAACACGAAATCGTCGCTGGAGAACACTTTCAGGTTCTCGGCGACCACCAGCGCGGAAACGTCGAGACCGGCCTCGGCTTTCGCACTGAAACGAACGACTTCACCGGTCAGCGGGATGTTCTGACCGGCCTGCAGTTGTGTCACGTTGTCTCCCCCGCTGTCGCGCCGCCGGTCAACCGTTGACGAGGAACCGGCCGAGCTGCGGCACCGCCTCACCCGGATGCTTGGCCTGGAAGCCCTCACCGAGCGCCTGCAGTTTCCAGTCACCACCGACCCGGTAGAGCTTGGACATCGCCATCGCGGTGAACGGCATGCCGCCCGCGAGGGTGTACCTGGCCAGCTCGCCGTTGTTCGTCCCGTCGACCAAGCGGCAGAACGCGTTCTGCACCTGTTCGAAGGTGTGGCCCTTGTAGGAGGTCACGATGAACACCAGCGTGGTGACGTGCGCGGGGATGCGGGTCAGGTCGACCAGGATCATCTCGTCGTCGCCCTCGCCCTCGCCGGTGAGGTTGTCACCCTGGTGGCGGACGGACCCGTCCTTGGAGGTCAGCTGACCGTAGTAGGCGACGTCGATGGGGTTCATATCGGCGAACATGATGACCGACGCGTCGAGGTCGATGTCGACCGTGCGGTTGCCGAACATGCCACGGCTGCGCACCGGGTCCCAGCCCAGGCCCATTTTGACGAAGGTCAGCGCGGCGCCTTCCTTGCGCAGCGTGACCCGCTGGCCCTTGACCAGGCTGACCGGGCGGTCCTTGCTCAGGCTGACTTCGGCGGGCGGCTGCTGCGGCTGCGGCGGCGCGGGCTGGCCGGGCGGCGGGTAACCCGGACCGCCCTGCGGCGGCTGGCCGGGAGCGCCCTGCGGCGGGTACCCGGGACCCGGCGGCGGGTAGGCGCCGGTCGGCGCGTACTGCGATGCCTGCGGCTGGGTCGGATACGCCGGAGTGGTCGGCGGCGGGTAGTTCGGCGGCTGCCCGACCGGCTGCTGCGGCGGGGGCGGCGCCTGGGCGGGCTGTGGAGCCTGGCCGGGCTGTGCAGCCTGGGCGGGAGCATCGTCGACCTTGACACCGTGATCGGTGACCAGCGCGGCGAAGCCACCCGCGTAGCCCTGTCCGACCGCGCGCACCTTCCACGCGCCCTGGCGACGGTAGAGCTCGAGCGCGATCACGATCGACTCGGTGTTCAACCCTTCGATCCGGTACTCGTACAACTGATCACCGGCCGCGTCGGACACGATCGCGGTGGGGGCGGGGAACCTGCCGAAATTGCTGTTCGCGTCGTCCAGCGTGATCACCGCGCGAATCTGGTCGATGTCGGCGGGCACCGCGTTCAACGACACCGCCAGTGACGCGGGCTGACCAGCGGGCGCGGGCTGCAGATTGACGCCGGGACCGCTGGGCTGGTTGAAGAAGACGAAGTCGGCGTCGGAACGGACCTTGCCCCGCTCGGTGACCAGTAGTGCCGACAGATCCGCCGGCGCCGAGAGCTGGACGGAAATCACCACGTCATTGGTGGCCAGCGGACCGTTCTGGCCCTTGGCGAGTGTTGCGGACAAGTTCGACCCTTCGCTTGTCGGTGCGTTCGCCTGACACTCTACGAGAAACGCACTGCGCGCCGCTTGTACTAACGGACGCGCTGCCCCGACACCCGCACGCGCATCGGTTAGGGTGACGGCACGCAGATGGAATACGGCGATCGCACCGTGTTCCCGATCGAGACAGCAGGCAAACACTCCATGGCGCAACTGTTCGAGCAATCGAAGAAGGTGATCGAGGCCCATCTGGCCGGAACCAGCCTCCGCGCGATCTCCGGTTCGATGATCGCCTACGAAGGGAACGTGCAGTTCAAGGCGGCAGGCTTCGGCGGAGGCGACGGTGTGGTCGCCGGGCTGAAGCGCCGGGCCACCGGCGAGAAACTGTCGCTGATGGAATGCGCCGGTCACGGCCGGGTGTTCTTCGCGGTCAACGGCCAGAACGTCACCGTCGTCGACCTGAACAACGAGACGTTGCAAGTGGAGTCGCAACAGCTGCTCGCGTTCGCCGGAAACCTGCGCACCGATGTGCGTTTCGCCGGGTTGCGCGGCGCGTCCAGCGGGCAGGGCCTGTTCACCACGACGGTCTCCGGACAGGGCCAGGTCGCGCTGCTCTCGGCGGGCGGCCCGCTCATCCACCTGGAGGTTTCCCCGCAGTACCCGCTGATCGTGGATCCGGACGCGTTCGTGGCGGCGCGCGGCAATCTCAACCAGTCCTTCGTCTCCGACGTATCGTGGCGCACGTTCGTCGGCCAGGACGCGGGCGAGGCGTTCTCGCTGCGCTGGGACGGTCAGGGCGTGGTGTTGATCCAACCGGCGGAACGGTAGGGCGAGCGGTGTTCGAGAAGGTCAACGGCAAAGTCGTCAAAGTGAACGTCGGGATGGCGGGCGGAGTGGTCGCGCGCAACGGCGCGATGCTGTTCTACACCGGCGACGTCTCGTTCGCGCCGCACCAGATCCCGGGAGCGCAGGGAATGGGCGGCATGGGCGGGCTGATGAGTCTCGCCGGCCGCGCCATGGCGGGCGAGCACGAGCGCACCATGCTGGCGCAGGGCAACGGGGAGGTGCATTACGGATTCGCCGGGCTCGAGGTCCACGTGGTGCACATGCAGCCGGGCGCGGTGCTGCGCGTCGAGGCTTCGCGGCTGCTGGCCAACACCGCCGGGTTGCAGAGTTCGGTGGTCTCCGTGATGAGCTCGGGCGGCGGCGGTGGCGGTGGCGGCCTGATGGGCGCGCTGCGCGGCGCCGCCTCCGGGGCGTTGACCGGGCAGGGCATGTTCACCACTCAGCTGTCCGGGCAGGGCGCCGCGGTGCTGCTCGCGCACGGCGGATTCCTGGAACTGCAAGTGGGCGGGCCGAATCCGATCGTGGTGGACCCACAGGCTTTCGTCGCCGCCTACGGCAACGTGCAGACCGAGCTCAAGACGGCGCTGAGCTGGCGGGATGCCGTCGGTCGCGGTTCCGGGGAAGCGATGCAGTTGCATTGCGCCGGACAGGGCGTGTCTACGTGCAGGCCTCAGAAGAGAAGTTGTGAGCATGTCCCAGATCCTCAATCCCATGAATCTCGGTGAGAGCGACAACATCCCGGGAAACAGCTACGCCTACTGCATCGACCTGAACAAACCATGGTTCATGCGCAAGGGCGCGATGATCGCGTACTACGGCGACATGCGGTTCCAGGTGCTCACCCACGGGTTGCAAGGCGGTCTGCTGCACATGGTGTCGCAGCAGTTCTCGGCGCCGCTGTTCACCGGCGATTACGTCGTCGCGGAGGGCCACGGCAAGCTGATCATCGGCGATCGCGGCTACGACATCAATTCCTATGACCTCGAGGACAACGGCAACCTGACCATCCGAGCGGCGAACCTGTTGGCCTTCGAACCGGGATTGTCGCTCAACCAATCCATCGTGCCCGGGTTCCTCACCCTCATCGGCACCGGCAAGTTCCTGGCCTCGTCCAACGGTCCGGTGATGTTCGCCGAGCCGCCGCTGCGCGTCGACCCGGAATCGCTGGTCGGCTGGGCGGATTGCCCGTCCCCGAGCCACCACTACGACCAGCGGTGGGTCACCGACTTCCTGGCCGCCGGCGCGGCGCGCCTCGGCGTCACCTCCGGTGAGGAGCGGCAGTTCGAGTTCACCGGCGCGGGCACCGTGCTCATCCAGTCCAGCGAGAAGGTGCTCAGCGACTCGATGCTGGTGCGCACCATCGAGGGACAGATACAGAGCGGCATCACCGTCGGCGGCCTGCAACGGTTGCAAGGGCTCATCGCGCAGCAGCTGGCCGGGCAGCAGCAGTACTGACGGGCGCGAACTCCGGATCGCGTACGGACAGCAAAGGATTCGCGACGGAACGGTGAACTCGTCCCGATGTCCGCAGGCGCCGGTTCCCGGTCGGCGGAGAATCGGGACATGGCTGACTTGGCGCTCTCCCCGCAGCGTCGCACCGCGCCGACGAATCTCGTTCAGAGCGAATCCACCTTCGCGACAGCGTATCCGCGGGTTGCCGACTACTGGTCCACCGCGAGCCGGTTGCCCGGCACCGGCGACGACATCGCCGACGCCACGTTCGACCTACACCTGCTGCACTACATGACCGGCGGCGCCAGCACGAACCCGTACTGGGACATCGTCGCCGCCGCGGTCTCGCCAGGGCCTCGCGAGCGCGCCAACCGCCCCGAAGTGAACGGCGGGAACCCCAAAGGCAGTGCGCGCCTGGCCTATGCGCAGATCGTGCTGCAAGCCGCCTACGCCTATGCGATTCCCTCACCTGCCACACTGCGCTGGATCGCGGACGTCGCACAGGGCCGACCCGTACTGGAAATCGGCTCCGGTCGCGGCTACTGGGCGCATCAACTCGCCCGGATCGGCGTGCCCACCAGCGCTTTCGACTCACACCCTCCGGATCGCGCGATCAACTTCGCTTTCCCCGCCGCGGCGGGACAACCCGCGACCTGGCATCCGATCGCATCGCCGCCCGCCTCGACGGCCGACCTGGCCGCCGCCCACGCCGACGACCTGCTGTTCCTCTGCTGGCCGCCCGGCTGGGAAAACCCGATGGCTTCGACCGCTCTCGCCGCCTATCAGGCGGCGGGCGGCTCGTCGCTGGTCTACATCGGCGAACCACGCGGCGGCCGCACGGCCGACAGCGCGTTCTTCGACACGCTGGACACCGGCTGGACGCTGCTCGACCAGGAACCCGGCTACGTCCCGTGGTGGAATCTCGGCGATACAGCGCAGTGCTGGCAGCGCCGATGACGCGTCGGCGCGCGCTGTAATTCCCACGGGTCGTGCGCGCTGATCAGGGTGGCCTCGTGACCGTGGTCGCGGTGTAGTTCGCGCAACCGCGCCTGGGTGCCCAGCCGCAGGTCGTGGTGGACCTCGGAAGTCGTCTGCACGATGTCGAGCACCGGGTGTGGCTGCGGAGCCGGATCTGGTTGACCACCCGCAGAAGCCGACGCCGAACTCCGCCGGTGCGTGTTCATCCGCAGTGATCTCACCACCGAGCAGTACCAGGAGGCGGTGCGGCTACTCGGGAGAAGCCGGAGCCGCCTTGCTGAACCAGTTGATGATTTCCTCGCCCGCGAGGATGCCGGTGGCCCGGGTGATGGTGAGGTTGGGGTGGGTCCAGTTGAGTTGTTCGAGTTCGCCGTGGCGGGGGCGGATGGCGGAGTCGGCCGCGCGCAGCATCTCGGCGTCGAGGGCGCCGTCGCCCGCCGCGAGGGTGCGGGCATCGTCGGCCAGCTCACCGCTGTCCCATAGTCGCTTGCGCACCTCGGCGACCGCGCGGCTCTTGCAGACCGCCTGCGGCATGGTGTAGATCTTGCGGCCCTGCTGGGACGCCGACCAACCGCGCGGACGGCACCAGTCGTCCCATTCGGCCAGGAAACCCTCGGGCACGTCTTTGGGCTTCACCACCAGATAGCAGAACAAATGGTCGGCCACGCGGAACTTGGTGACCCAGGAGTCGTCGATGCGAGCGTGCAGTTGCTTGCTCACCTCCGAGAGGGTGGCGCCGCCCGCACGCACCTCGGCATGATATTGATGCGCCAGCTCAGATCGGGCACGCCGTCGACCAGGATGTTCCCCCCGTTGCTGGTGATCGCGTAGCGCCACGGCGCCCCTGGCAGCCGGATACGCCCGAATTGTTTGATGGTGCGAGTGGTGGTGGGGATGACGGCGGCGGGTTCGGTCAGGGTCTGCATCCGCAACGCCGCGGTGGTGGTCATGAACGACAGCGGAGCGCCCTCCAGATGCTCCACGCAGACGGTTGGCACCTCGGCGGTGGTGCTGAAGGCATTGCGTGAGTAGATCATCGTCCGGTCCAGGTCGGTGGCGATCAGCGCACGTCTTCGGTGGGCTCTCGGCGGTAGGTTCACTGCTGCACGTCCTTGATCAATCCCATGCATGAATATGCCAGGTCGGCGACGACTTCGACGGGGACACCCCGGGCCGCGGCGAGCATCCGGATATGCGCGTGCTCCGGCGCGTCCGCCTCGCGCACCAGCACCCGCCACGGCACCCGCCGCAGCAGCACCCGCGTGGTCTCCCCGACGCCGGGTTTCACGAAGTTCACACTCGCGATGCCGTACCGCTCCCGCACCTGTTCCACCGACGCCCAGCCGGTCCAGGTGGGCGTGCGGTCGCTCGCGCGGATCGCGGCCACTTCGGCGGGCACCCGGTCGCGGATCGCGTCGAACGCGCCGCTCACGGTGTCCAGCAGACGCACGGACACGTCGTCATCGGACAGCTCACGGTAGAACTTGGCGCCGTGGAATTCGCCGCGTCCGATCAGCGTGTCGTCGAGCACGGTGCGCGAGATCAGACCCGAGACGGTCGAGTTCAAGCAGGCCGAGGCGATCAGGAAGTTGTCGCGAGTGCCATAGGTGCGCACGCAGTGCCCCGGATCGGCCAGCACCGCCAACTCGTCGTCGAACCGGGGGCCACCGGCCGCGTGGTAGGCGTCCAGCGCCTCGGTCAGCTCGCGGGTGATCGCCCCCTTGCCGGTCCAACCGTCCACGAACACGACGGAGGCCGGGTCATGGTGCTCGGCCAGATAGTCCAGCGCCACCGCGTCGATGCCGCGATCCCGCACGATCGACACCGCGTAGTGCGGCACCGAGAGACCCGGACGCCGCGCGCGCAACCACCGGCGCATGAGGATGCCGACCGGCGTGCCCGCGCGCGCCAGCGACACCAGGACGACGTCCTCGCCGCGTTCGGCGACGACCAGTTCCGACACGGTCGCCACGGCCAGCGCCAGCCGCTCGGCGCTGTCGGCGAGCACCTCGTCGAACAGCGCCCGGTAGGACGCGTCCGGCTGATACTCGATCGGCAGTGATTCCGCGTAGTGCGCCTTCCCGGCTTGGATGCGCCGTTCCCGCTCGGCGACGTCGGCTTCCAGGTCGACACCCGACAGGTCCTTCAACAGCCAGGAAACCTCGTCGGCCGCGTAGGAGCCGAACTCGGGGCCGTGCAGCGGAGTGGGCAACGCGCCCACTCGGGTGGTCGTCACGCCCGGCTCCCGTCCACGGTCCGCGACGACCCCGCGCGTTCGGCGTGCAGCCGTCGCGGGTCCGCCTCCGGCAACACCGCCAGCAGCACATCGGCGCCGGAAGCGGTCAGCACGCCGACCAGCCCGTGCTCGGCCGTCAACTCGGCGGTGTCGGCTGGCGAGTCGACCACGAGGACGAGCACCGGATCGGCGTGCGCGCCGTCACCGGTGATCGAGACGGCGGTATCCTCCTCGCCGCCCGTGGCGGCCACCAGCCCCGCCAGGTCCGTCTCGAACAGGTCGAGCCGATCCGCGGGCCAGTGCGCGTTGTACAGGTAACGCGGCGCGACATCGCCCGGCTCCGGTGCGATGAACCGGAACCCGCGCCGCAGCGGATACCCCGGCTCGTCCAGCACGTACGCGGGCGATCGGGTGGTGGTCTGGAAACGCGTGGGTGTCCCCGCGTCGGCGAGCAGCGCCGCCAACCGCAGCGGCAGGTACATCAGCTCTTCGTGCCCGAGCACGATGGCGGCGCGGCCCGGGAAATCCGCGGCGAGCCGGGCGGTCAGCACCTGGCCCGCAGTCCGCAGCGCGGCCTCGAACGCCGCGACGTCGGAGGCGAGAATGCCGTGCCTGCCGCCCTCCGGAACGGAAGCGGGCCAGGGCAGTTCGACGCGACCGAACGAACCCGGCCGCCCGGCGATCGGATTGAGCCGTGGTTCCGGGAGTGCGCCGACGGCTTCGACCAGTCCCTTCGGCAGCGAAGCCCGGCCGGTGGCCAGGCACACCGTGTCGATCCGCGCTCCCAGGCGCGCCGCAGCGGCGTCGAACGCGGCACGATCGGCGTCGTCACGCAGATCGACCAGCGACGCGAGCACGTAATGCGTGCGCGGCGAGAAGGCGTGCAGCGCGCGCACCGCGTCGATCGCGGTCGCGCCGGTCGAGATCTCGTCGTCGACCAGCACCAACGGCAGGTCGTTGACGAAGATGTCCGCCGGTGCCGGTTGCAGCAGATGCGAGGTGGCGTGCGAATGTCCCTCCTCGAATCCGGCTAGCGTCTGCGCGTGCGGCACCTCCCGCCGGGTCGAATGGAGATAGCAGCTCGCGCCGATCCGCGCCGCCACGCAATGACCGAGCCCGGTCGCGGTCTCCGCGAACCCGAGCACGACGGCTTCGCGGTCCCCGAGCACGGCGCGCACCAGGTCACCCAGATGATTGCCCGCGCCGAGCACGATCCGCGGGTCGGTCGGCACGTGTTTGCCGAGCACGGTGGACACCAGCAGATGCGCCCGGCGCGGGTTGTTGTGGCGGACACCCGGCTGCACCAGCGCAGTGATGGGCAACTGCGCCGAACGCAGCCGATCTCCCGCGCGCACCGTGTCATGATGCAGACCGATGCCGAGAGTTCTTGTCGCCCAAAATATTTCGTTGTTGCCGAGATCGGTGGCGGTCCGGCTCATACGGTGACCAACGCCGTCAGCAGATCCACGAACGACACTCCCTTGTTCGCAACACCGAACACCCGCGCGCGCAACAGGGTCTGCCGCGCCCAGCTGCGGTGCGGCCGCATCTCGTTCATCTTGTTCCGGTAACCGGAGGCCGCCACGCCACCGACGTCCTCGCGGAGGATGTCCAGCGCGTCCGAATACTCCTCGTGCGTCACCACCGACAGCGCGTGCACGGCGGCCACATGCGAGGGGTGGATCACCGTCTTGCCCTGGATGCCGTTGGCCCGGTCCAGCGTGATCTCCCGCAGCAAGCCGTCCAGGTCCCGGCTGACCAGGTACTGCCGGAACGGCACCGCGTCCGATTCCTCGAACGGCGCGGTCCGCAGCAACGGCCGGAACATTCGTTCGTGGTCGGCGAAGTACTCCCACACCGGCCCCGTGATGACGAACCCCGTCCCGTCCGCACGCCCCAGGTAGTTCACGATGTCGGCGATGACGTCGGCGACCACGCGCACGTCGTAGATGGTCAGGTCGCGGTCGCGCCGGATACCGAACGTCGAGCACATGTCGGTCGCGCCGACCCGCACCGCGAGCACCCGGTCCCGGTGCGCGGCCAGCAGCGCGGCGATCTGGGTGAGTTCGTAGTCGCGGGTCTCCCGGTGCACCAGTCCGGCCGACTCCAGTACCGGCATCCCGTACAACGGCCGGTCCACCCGCTGGGCCGCCACGTTCAGCGCGTTGAGGTACTTCGGGCCGGTGACGCTGTCGAACTTGGGGAACACGATTCCGGTCAGCACCTTGGCCCCCGGTCCGAGCTGCTCGATGAGCTCGGTGATCGTATCCGCGTCGCGCACCCGCACGAACAACAGCGGATTGGCGTCGTGGCTGCCCGCGAGCAGATCGAGCGCGGCGACGGTCTGCTGCTTGGCGTACTCGACCTCGTGATCGGCTACCGCGTCCTCGAGGTCGATCACCATCGAACACACGCCGTGCGCGGCGCGCCTGCCGATGGTCAGCGCGAGATCGGGCCTGGTCGCGGGCGCGTACAGCGTCGCGCCGAGCGCGATCGCGAGTAGCTCGCGATCGGTGTGGTCGTCACCGAACGGCTCGGGCTGCCGGTGGAAGAGTCGCCTCGCCTCTGGGCCGTGCAACTGCCGGAAGTGGCGCAGCGGCATTCGCTTCCGCAGGGAAACCTCCTGCTGGACGGCGATGCCTGCGGTCATCGTTACCCCATCCTCATTCTCGTCGTGGTCCTGCTTGTTTTCTCATTCGATCCACTACCCCGGCTATGAATTCGGTGACGGCATCCAGTTCCGCCACATAGGCCCAGTAGTCGGGATGACGCCCCGACAGTGTTTCGCTGATTCGGTCGATCCGTGCTGCTTGCGCGTCGAGCACCGAACCCCATTCGGCGACCAGCCCACGGCTCACCGCGAGCATCTGCGCATCCCGCAGCCGGAATCGTACGGCCTTGGCCTGGTCTTGCGGGTCGGACCGAACCGCACGAAGCAGGGTGAGCCGCTTGGTGACGGCGTCGACCCGCTGCTCGGCCTCGGCGAGGAACCCGCGCGCGGATGTGGTCAGATCAAGTGCAAACTCCGGATTGTTCTCCGCCGCCGCCGCACGTGCCCTGCCCAGGGCCGCGTCCGCGGCCTCGATGGCTCGCTGGCTTTCCCGCTCATTGTCAGCCAGATCGGCCGAACTCGCAGCATTGAACTCGCGCAGCAGGGCCGAGAAGGCGGGTTGAACTCCTTGCGCCCTGGTCCGGGCGGCGGCAAGGCGGGTTGTCACCGCCGAGATCGCGGTGTTCGCCGCCGCCGCCCGAGATGGGGCGCGCGCCAGCGCATCCGCCAGCTCCGCGGTGATCGCTGCGAGGCGGTTCGCGGCATCCCGCACCGTGCCCGCGGAGGTGCCCGGACCCGCCGCCTCCAGTGTGACCAGCGCCTCATCGACAGCGGCCGCGCGGTCGCGCACCGAGGGATAGTGCGCGAACTCCGACTCGGCGGCCCGCGCGCGCACCTCGGCCGCGGCGGTCCTCACCTGCTCCGCCAGTTGCGGCACGGCGGCGAGTACGGCCACCGCTTCCTCGAGCCGGCTCTGGTCACCGCGATAGAACTCGTCGACCGCGCGCGCCGCCTCCGCCAACTGCCCTACCGCGGCGTCGACGCGCTGCTGCGCGTGCGGGATCGGCGGGACGCCGCGCTGCACGGCCTCCAATTCGGCGCTCAACGTCAGGTAGGCCTCCGCGGCGCCATAGCATTTCAGCCGCACGGGTTCCCAGCGCGCGCCGCTACGCCACTGCGGGAAGATTTGCTCGGCCGCGTGCACCGCCGCGTCGGCCGCGCTCTGGCGCCGGTCCATGTCGAGGAACGCGGAGACCAGTTTCGCGCGCGCGTGCTCGATCCACTCGTCGTTTCCCGACGAACGGAACCATCCGCGCCTCCGGCCTGCCACGCCCCGATGGTAGGAGATCTTCCTGTTCGCCGAGGGTTGCGCCGGTTCCTACGCAAGTTCGCGGAAACCTACTACTGTCGTATGACGTACCCGGCGATTCGGACATGCTGGGAACCAATGACGGACTATTGAAAGGGAATCCCGCATGGGTGTCAGTTTGTCCAAGGGCGGCAATGTCTCGCTGACCAAGGCGGCGCCTAACCTCACTGCTGTTGCAGTCGGCCTCGGGTGGGATGTGCGGACCACCACCGGCACCGACTTCGACCTCGACGCGAGCGCCATCGCGACCGGCGCGGACAAGAAGGTCGTGTCCGACCAGCACTTCGTCTTCTTCAACAATCTGCGCTCCCCCGAGGGCTCGATCGAGCACGCGGGCGACAACCGGACCGGCGAGGGCGAGGGCGACGACGAGGTCATCAACGTCGACCTGGCGAACACCCCGCCCACGATCGAGAGCATCTTCTTCCCGGTCTCGATCTACGACGCCGACTCCCGGTCGCAGTCCTTCGGCCAGGTCCGTAACGCGTACATCCGCGTCGTGGACCGCAGCAACGGCGAGGAGCTGGCGCGTTACGACCTCAGCGAGGACGCCTCGACCGAGACCGCCATGGTCTTCGGCGAGCTGTACCGCAACGGCGCGGAATGGAAGTTCCGCGCGATCGGCCAGGGCTACGCCTCCGGCCTGTCCGGCATCGCCCGTGACTACGGTGTGAACGTCTGAGCAAACTTGTCGCAGGGGGCCCGGCGACGGGCCCCCTGCGTCGTGCGACCCTGGCATGTCGGCGCGCAGGAGCAGCGTTGGACAACCGGCGATCCAGCAGCCACGCTGGTAGCTACCGTCGCCGCCTCGTCTTCACTTCATGAAAGGTCCCAGCGTGGTCCTGCGCATATTCGGCATGTCCTTCCTCGTCACCGTGGTCTCCCTGGTCGTGGCGGCGTTGTACGGCGGACCGACCGCCCTCGCGCTCGCCGCCATCCTCGGCATCCTCGAAGTGTCGCTGTCCTTCGACAACGCCGTGATCAACGCCACCGTGCTCGAGCGGATGAGCGCCTTCTGGCAACGCATCTTCCTCACCATCGGCGTGTTGATCGCCGTGTTCGGCATGCGACTGGTCTTTCCGCTCGCGATCGTGTGGATCACGGCCGGACTCGACCCGGTGGAAGCCTTCGACCTGGCTCTCAACCCGCCCCCGAACGACGCGCTCACCTTCCCCGACGGCAGCCCGAGCTATGAGAAACTGCTCACCGACGCGCACCCGCAGATCGCGGCCTTCGGCGGCATGTTCCTCGCGCTGCTGTTCCTCAACTTCATCTTCGAGGAGCGCGAGGTCACCTGGCTGAGCTGGCTGGAGCGTCCGCTGGCCAAGGCGGGCAAGCTGGACATGCTCTCGGTGGTCGTCGCAGGCGGCGGCCTGATCCTCACCGCCGAGTTCATCGCCGACGAGGCGCACCGCTCGACCGTCCTGGCTGCGGGCCTGCTCGGCATGATCACCTACATCGCGGTGGACGGGCTCGGCTCCATGTTCCACACCGAGGAGTACACCGAGGGCGGTCCCTCCCAGCTGGCCAAGGCCACCGGTAAAGCGGGCTTCTTCCTGTTCCTGTACCTCGAGGTCCTCGACGCGTCCTTCTCCTTCGACGGCGTGATCGGCGCGTTCGCCATCACCTCCGATCCGATCATCATCGCGCTCGGCCTCGGCCTGATCGGCGCCATGTTCGTCCGGTCGATCACGGTGTACCTGGTCCGCAAGGGCACGTTGTCGGAGTACGTCTACCTGGAGCACGGCGCGCACTGGGCGATCGGCGCGCTGGCGGCGATCCTGCTCATCTCGATCGGGGTGCACGTCAACGAGCTCATCACCGGCCTGATCGGCGTCGGATTCATCGGCGCGGCCTTCGTCTCCAGCATCGTCCGCAACCGCGGCGCGGAAGAGGAAGAACTGGACAGCGAACGGGAACCGACGCCGGTAGGCTGATTGCCGGCAAGCAGCCGAACCCGTGCGGCAGCGGCCCCATCCGCAGACGATGGCCGCTGCCGCTCTCGTTTCCACAGAGGGGGGATCGCGATGGCGATCGGCAACAACGCCGGCGGCGTCAACCTGTCCAAGGTGACCCTGTCGAAGGCGACGCCGAGCATCAACTTGACCAAGCCCGGGGAGCAACAGGGCACCATGCGGGTCAACCTGAACTGGTCGAGCGGATCCAGAGGATTCTTCCGCCGGTCCAAGCCCGTCGATCTGGACCTCGGCTGCCTCTACGAACTCGCCAACGGCGCCAAAGGCGTCGTCCAGGCGATCGGCCAGAATTTCGGCGCGCTGGACGCCGAGCCGTACATCGAGCTGGATGGCGACGATCGCAGCGGTTCCGCCACGGCGGGCGAGAACATGCACATCAACCTCGCCCGGCCGGAATTGTTCCGGCGCATCCTGATCTTCGCGTTCATCTACGAGGGCGTGCCCAACTGGGCCGCGGCCAACGGGGTGGTGACGCTGCACCCCACCTCCGGTCCGCAGGTCGAGGTTCGTCTCGACTCGCCCGTGGACGGCGCCCGCTCGTGCGCCATCGCCTTGCTACAGAACCAGGGCGCGGGTATCACCGTGCACCGGGAAGTGCACTACGTCCACGGCGCCCAGCGCGAGCTGGACCAGGCCTACCAGTGGGGCATGCAGTGGCACAGCGCCCGTAAGTAGGTCAGCGCCCGGCGGCCACCGGCTGCCGCGCCCCGGCCGCGGGCCGTGCCGGGGTACGGGCGGCGAACACCAGACCGAGCAAGCCGATGCCGAGCCCCGCGACCGTCAGCAGCCGCAACGGCTGATCGATCAGCAGCCAGGCCAGAATCGCGGTCACCGCGGGCGTCGCGAAGAACAACTTGCCCACCCTGGTCGCGTCCCACCGGCGCAGCATCGCGTTGAGCAACAGGAACGCGGCCATCGAGTTCACCAGCACCATCCAGGCGAGCGACCCGGCGAACCGGCCTATGTCCGACACCTGCACCTGGCCCGCCCACCAGGCCAGGGCCCCGGCGACCGGCGCACTGACCACCACATGCAGCGCTGTAGAGGCCCGTGGGTCGACGGTGGGCGTGAACCGCTTCTGGTACACCGTGCCGAGACTCAGGCCGAGCAGCCCCACCACGCACAGCAGCAAGCCGGTGACCGTGAAGTGGGCTTGATCGACCACCGCGAGCGCGACCCCGACTCCGCCGATGGCGAACCCGAGCCACTGCCGCATCGTCACGGTTTCGCCGATCAGTCCGGCGCACAGCGCGATGACCACCGGATTCAAGCCCTGTACCAGTGCGATCACCGCCGCGGGGACATGCTCGGCCATCGCGGTGTAGAAGGCGCCGAACTGGACCACCTGCACCGACAACCCGGCGACGAGCACGTGGTGCAACTGGCTGCCGCGCGGCCACGTCACTCGCGCCGCCAGGGCGTAGAGCGTCAGCAGGACTCCCGCGATGGCGAAGCGCCCGAACAGCACCAGGAGCGGGGGCGCGGCGCCGACGCCGATCACACCGGCGATGAAGGCACTGCTCCACAACAAGACGAACAGCGGCTGCGCGGCCACCATCGCGCATCGACTCTGCACGGACCCTCCCCGGTAATAACCACCTCAGGCGGTTACTACCGTGACATTCGACAAACTAACCTGTCAAGGCGGTTACTATCGGCCAGTGTTCACGTTCGTGAGCGGCAACCTCGCCCTGGACTTCGCCGGCACCGTCAAGGCGCGCTCTACCACGTTCGACGACGGCCTCGTCACTCCCACCGCACTCGCCGAGTGGATCGTCGCCGCGGGCCTGCTCGACCATCCTCCACACAGCGACGCGGATACTCTCGCCCGGGCGGTGCGCCTGCGCGAGGCGGTCTATCGCACAGCGCTCGCCGCCACGCAGGGCAGCGCCTTCGCCGACACCGACCGCCGGACCGTCAACGAGTTCGCCGTCGGCGCTCCACCCGCCGTCGCCCTGCGCGCCGACGGCACGGTCGACCGCTCCGGCGACGCCGACGCGGCCTTGGCGGCCATCGCCCGCTCCGCGATCGAGCTACTGGGCAGCACGGCACTCCTCAAACAGTGCGGCAGGCCCGCCTGCACGCGGCTGTACGTGGACACCTCCCGTGGCGGCTCGCGCCGCTGGTGCGACATGACGCTGTGCGGTAACCGCGCCAAAAGCGCCGCCTTCCGAGCCCGGCACGGCGGCGCCTAGACCACCGGTACCAGATCGCGCGGATCCGACCGCGACACCGGGGGCGACACCGCACGGCTTCCGCGCTCCGACGCCCACACGAACACGAAGAACAGCACGATCAGCAGGCTCGCCCGCCCCCACACACCGAACAGGACGATGTTCTCCATCAGCTCGACCGACGTGCCGGAACCCATCGAGTAGAAGTAACGGAACACCCCCACGCCGATGGCGGCGTCGGCGACGAGATAGCTGCCGATCAACCACCAGGGCACCTTCAGCAGCACCAAGAACGGCACCAGCCACAAGGTGTACTGCGGCGAATGCACCTTGTGGAACAACAGGAATCCACACAGCATCGCACCGCTGACCCCGACCCACGGGAAAACCCCGGTCGTCAAGTAGCGCCGCCAGCCCAGCCCCATGGCCAGCGCGAACGCCGCGAGCACCAGCAGGGGTGAGGCGACCGAGACCACCTGTTGAAACGCCGCCTCGCTGCGGACATCCGGACCGAACATCGGCCGGAGTCCCCAGTACCAGATGGAATTGGTGGTGATGTCGGCCTGCCGCAACTGCTGGAAGGTGATCGATGCACGCCAGCCCTCGTAGCCCGCCACCGCGAACGGCAGGTTCACCGCGACAACGGTGCCGATCGCCGCGGCCGCGGTGAGCAGAGCGCCGCCGACGTCGAGGCCCCGACCCGGCCCTTCTCGATCGCGCTCGCCGCCTCCGGTGAGCACGTACGCCAGCAGCGGCAGCACGAAGATCCCCGGGTACAGCTTGAGGCAGAACCCGAGACCCAGCAGCACCGCGGCCAGGATGCCCCTGGTGCGCACGGAGTAGCGCGTCAGCGCCGTCATCACGTAGACGGCCGCCACCGCGGTGCACACGACCGGGAGCTCCCAGTTGTGGAAGGCGTACAGCACCAGCGGCGGCCCGGCCGCCCACAACAGGGCGGCGCCACCGGCCAGGCGAGCCAGCATCCATGCGGTCAGCAGCGCGAACGGCGCGAGCAGTAGCGCGGAGTAGCGCAGGAAATCGGCGTCGTTGTGTGCCTCGACCGCGCCGAGCCACATCAGCACCCCGCTGAGCACCGGGTATTCCACCGCGCCGCCGACCAGCGCACCGGCGTCGGTGATGCCGCCGCGCACATACGGGAAGACGTGCTCGTTGATGTCCCGGCCGAGCCAGAGATATTGGATGTCCGAATAACAGACGTCCGAGTCCTTGATGACGTCGAAAGCCGCGCTGCGACCGTCCCGATCGAACGGCGCCCCCGCGCAGCGCGCCTTGTTCGCGTACGCCAGCGCCAGGACGAGACCGCAGAGCAGGACCAGCACCGCGGCCAACGCCGCGTGGCGTCGCACACCGCCCGGGGGCAGGTCGCTGGCGGCGAGTCCGGTCGGCATGGATCCACCCTAAGCGGACGGGCCGCGCCGTGCCGCCGTTCCCCTCCCTCCGGACATCGGCTCCACGCGCCGATCTCCTGCGCCCACGGACATCCCGCCGGGGCGATTTCACTGCTCAGCCGCCGCTCATGTAGCCTGTTCGGGTTGCTGACGCAACGACCCTCCTGCCACGGACCGTCCGTGGCCGTTTCCTAGTCCACAGGAGGTGATTGGTCCGTGCGTCATTATGAAGTGATGGTCATCCTCGATCCGAGCCTGGACGAGCGCACTGTTGGTCCGTCGCTGGACAACCTGCTCAGTGTCGTTCGCACCGAGGGCGGCAAGATCGACAAGGTCGACATCTGGGGCCGTCGCAGGCTCGCCTACGAGATCGCCAAGCACGCCGAGGGCATCTACGCCGTGGTCGATCTGACCGCCGAGCCCGCCACCGTGAGCGAACTCGACCGCCAGCTCGGTCTGAACGAGTCGGTGCTGCGCACCAAGGTTCTGCGCCACGACAAGTAGTCCGGCAACCCTCGTTCGCGTCGGAGCCTGTGCCTAGGCTCTAGCGCAACAGCGAGACGCGGACTGCACACCGAGCAGGAGGAACCACATGGCAGGCGACACGGTCATCACCGTCATCGGAAATCTGACGGCCGACCCGGAGCTTCGATTCACACCGGCGGGACAGGCGGTGGCGAATTTCACCGTCGCGTCGACCCCCCGCGTGTTCGACCGTAATTCGAACGAATGGAAAGACGGCGAAGCGCTGTTCCTGCGCTGCAATATCTGGCGCGAGGCCGCAGAGAATGTCGCCGAAAGCCTGACCAGAGGTTCCCGTGTCATCGTGAGCGGACGGCTCAAGCAGCGCTCTTACGAAACCCGCGAGGGTGAGAAGCGCACGGTCGTCGAGCTCGAGGTCGACGAGGTCGGTCCCTCGCTGCGCTACGCCACCGCGAAGGTCAACAAGACCAGCCGTGGTAGCGGTGGCGGCGGCTTCGGGTCCGGCGGCGGTGGCGGCTACGCCTCCTCCGGTAGTAGCGGTGGGCGTTCCGGCGGCGCCGAGGACGACCCGTGGGGCAGTGCGCCCGCGGCCGGCTCCTTCGGGGGCGGCGGCCGCATGGATGACGAACCGCCGTTCTGAGAACGGCCACAGCGGCCCGCTCGCTTCGGGCCATCAATGATTACGGAGTACAAGACCATGCCTAAAGCGCCCGCGCGCGAAAAGGTGCTCAAGAAGAAGGCTTGCTCGTTCTGCAAGGAGAGCAAGACCGGGAACGTCACGATCATTACAAGGACACGGCGTTGCTGCGCAAGTACGTCAGCGACCGCGGCAAGATCCGCGCCCGCCGCGTCACCGGCAACTGCGTGCAGCACCAGCGCGATATCGCGGTTGCGGTCAAGAACTCGCGTGAGGTCGCGTTGCTGCCTTACGTGTCGACGGCTCGCTGAGAAAGGGAGGCACGCAAATGAAGTTGATTCTGACTGCTGATGTGGACAACCTCGGTGCCCCCGGCGACACCGTGGAGGTCAAGGACGGTTACGGCCGCAACTACCTGCTGCCGCGCGGCCTGGCGATCGTGGCCAGCCGTGGCGCGCAGAAGCAGGTCGAGGGCATCCGCCGGGCGCAGGAAGCCCGTCGGGTCCGCGACCTCGACCACGCCAACGAGCTGAAGCAAGCCATCGAGGGCCTGGATTCGGTCTCGCTGGCGGTCAAGACCGCGGGCACCGGCAAGCTGTTCGGCTCGGTGACCCAGTCGGACGTCGCCGCGGCCGTCAAGGCGGCGGGTGGCCCCGTGCTCGACAAGCGCAGCATCGAGCTGCCGAAGGCGCACATCAAGACGACCGGCAAGCACGTCATCGTGGTGCACCTGCACCCGGACGTGGTGGCGAAGTTCGACCTCACGGTCACCGCCGCCTGATTCAAGGACAACGTCGAGGACCGCTCCCCAGCTGTCAGAGGGGAGCGGTCTTCGGTCCTGCTCTGCGGACCCATGAATAGCCAATCATTCGCCATTTGCTAGAGGGTGTCGTTCGGGACAATCTGGGCGGGTCGTACTCCGCACCGGTGCATCGTTTTCCCAGCCTGTGGATTACCGGCCGAACCAACCGGCCGCGATGTGATCCAAGCCATAGCTCGCGCACGTGCTGTTAACCCAACACGCCCGGCTGTTCAACTTGGCCGACACGCCGGTACTTCATTAATCCACATCGGTATGAACGCAGAAGTCGCTGTCTATCTGCGCATTCGAGCCTGCCTACCTGGGTTTTCCCCAAGTTGTCCACAGGGGGTGCACACGGTTGGGTGAACTCTCCCCAAGTTATCCACAGTTGTGTGCACAGCTCGGTTTGGTACCGGCCCCTTGGGTCGCCTAGGTTCGTCGCATCGCCGTACGCGGAGTGCTTCCCGCCGCGTGCACGGACGAGTGCCGCGTCGATAGCTGGAGTGCTGGTCAACGGCTTCGGTGGACGTGTCGGTGCCCCGGAGTAGAACGAGTCGACAGGGTGGAACCCGGTCGTGGGGTAGAGAGGACGGTCGAGTCTGGTGACAACCACCGATGACCGCGGGCACACGGATTTCCCGCCCGAACCTCCCGGCGAAGATTTCGGCCGCCAGCCTCCGCACGACATGGCGGCCGAGCAGTCGGTGCTCGGCGGCATGCTGTTGAGCAAAGACGCCATCGCCGACGTCGTCGAGGTGATTCGTCCCGGCGATTTCTACCGTCCCGCCCATCAAGCCGTCTACGACACGATTCTCGATCTGTACGGGCGCGGGGAACCCGCCGACCCGGTGACCGTCGCCGCCGGCCTGGACCGGCGGGGCGAGCTCAAGCGCATCGGCGGTGCGCCCTACCTGGTCACGCTCACCCAAACCGTCCCGACCGCGGCCAACGCCAGCTACTACGCGGAAATCGTTGCGGAGAAGGCGATCCTGCGCCGGCTCGTCGAGGCGGGCACCCGCATCGTCCAGTACGGTTACGCGGGTGCCGACGGCCAGGACATCGCCGAGGTGGTCGATCGCGCGCAAGCCGAGGTCTACGAGGTCACCGAACGCCGCACCAGCGAAGACTTCCTCCCGCTCGAGGAACTGCTCCAGCCCACGATGGACGAGATCGACTCCATCGCCAGCCGCGGCGGCATCTCCCTCGGCGTCCCCACCGGTTTCACCGAACTCGACGAGATCACCAACGGCCTGCACCCCGGCCAGATGATCATCGTCGCGGCCAGGCCCGGCGTAGGTAAGGCACTGGCTGTGGATACTCCACTCCCCACACCCACCGGGTGGACGACGATGGGCGAGGTGCGGGTCGGCGACGAATTGCTGGACGCCAACGGGTTGCCCACCCGCGTCGTCGCGGCTACCGAGGTGTTGTCCGGACGCCCGTGTTATGAAGTGGAGTTCTCCGACGGCACCGTGATCGTCGCTGACGAACAGCACCAATGGCGCACCGAGACGAGGGCGTCCCGGCGATCGAAACGGGTGAGCGCCCAAGTGCGTACGACCGCGGAGATCGCGAAGACGCTGCGGTGCGAGACCGCCGACCGCAGGCTCGATCACGCGGTCATGAACTGCGAGCCGTTGCAGTTGCCGTCGCGCGCCTTGCCCGTACCCCCCTACACACTGGGCGCCTGGCTCGGCGACGGAACCTCCGCCGCCGCGCAGCTCACCTGCGCCGACCCGGAGATCGTCGCGCGAATCGAAGCTGAGGGCATCGTCGCTGTGCCGTCGCAGTCGGCGCGGCTGCGCTATCAGCTGAGACTCCCCGCCGACGAGCCGATCGCCGCCCGCCCGTGCGCGGTATGCGGAAGAGAATTCGTACCTTTCACCAGCGAGGTCCGAACTTGCGGCCGGTCGTGCGGCGGCGGGAAGGCACGGTTTCATTCCGCTCCGGTCCCTCCACCACGGTGCCCGAATTGCGGTGAGCGTTCCATCGGTCTGCGCCTGTGCCAGAAGTGCCGGAACGCCGTGGGCGGTGTGCAAGCGCGCCTGCGCACCCTCGGTGTACTCGGTAACAAGCACATTCCCGCCGAGTACCTACGGGCTTCCGAGCAACAGCGCCGTTCGCTCTTGGCCGGTTTGCTGGACACCGACGGCACCGTGACACAGGGCGGCTCCGTGCAGTTCTGTGCCACCAACGCACGGCTCGTAGGGGACGTGCAGGAGTTGATCGTCAGCCTCGGCTACCGCTGCCATCTCGCCCGCGAACAAGTCTCAGGTCGTTCCGAGGAATCGTCCACCGCGTACACCCTTACGTTCGCGACCGGTGACGACGTGTTCGGCCTTCATAGAAAGGCGATCCTGCACAAGGAACGGCGCGCGAGCCGCAGCACCGTACGTTCCAACTCACGATTCATCGTCGACGTGCGCCGGATCGACAGCGTGCCGGTGCGTTGCGTGGAAGTGGACAACGCCGATCACCTGTATCTGGCCGGACGCTCGATGATCCCGACGCATAATTCCACCCTCGGGATGGATTTCATGCGCAGTTGCTCGATCAAGCACGGCTTGGCGAGCGTCATCTTCTCGTTGGAGATGAGCCGTACCGAGATCGTCATGCGGTTGTTGTCGGCGGAAGCGAAGATCAAGCTCGGGGACATGCGCTCCGGCCGGATGAGCGATGACGACTGGACCAAGCTGGCGCGGCGGATGAGTGAGATCAGCGAGGCGCCGCTGTTCGTGGACGATTCGCCGAACCTGACCATGATGGAGATCCGGGCCAAAGCGCGGCGCCTCAAGCAGCGCCACGACCTCAAACTCGTTGTGGTGGACTACCTCCAGCTGATGACCTCCGGCAAGAAGGTCGAATCCCGCCAGCAGGAAGTGTCGGACTTCTCCCGCAATCTGAAGCTGCTGGCCAAGGAACTCGAGGTTCCCGTCGTCGCGATCAGCCAGCTCAACCGCGGTCCCGAACAGCGAACCGACAAGCGTCCCATGGTGTCCGACCTCCGCGAATCGGGGAGCTTGGAACAAGATGCCGATATGGTCATCCTGCTGCATCGGCCCGATGCGTTCGAACGCGACGACCCGCGCGGCGGCGAAGCGGACCTGATCCTGGGCAAACACCGCAACGGGCCGACCGCTACGATCACCGTCGCCCACCAGCTGCATTTGTCCCGTTTCGTGGATATGGCTCGCGGCTGAGGTCCGCACTGCTCGAACCCGCCCCGTAACGCTCGCCGCCCCGGCTACGACGTCCTCGGTGACGTATGGCCCGTCGGGGGGCTTGTCCGTCCACTTTTGTTGGTGTATGGAACGGGGATCAGGACATGGCTCTTCGCGAGTTATTCGCGCGACATCGCATCGCTTCGGCTGTTGCCGCGCCTGCGGCGCTGGGGGTGGCGGCGGTCGTCGCCGCTTCCTTGGCACTGACATCGGCGCCGGAAACCAGGGAGACGCAACTCACTACGTCGGTGACCGAATGCCACGACATGGTGACCATCTCGGTGGCAGGCCGCAACGACACTCCTGTGGCGGGGACCACGAAGATGCTCGTGGATGCCAACGGTAACCCGTTGCCCGCCGCGCTGTCCGGCGACCACAGCAGTGAATGGGTCGACCCGGTCGTCAACGCACCGGCCGATGACGTCGAACCCGGCGCGTACGCCGCGGTGTACATCGCGTATCCGGCGAACATGGCCACCTACGAGGACGCCGTCAACGCCGGCGTCGCGAACACCGAGCAGGTCATGCGTGAGATCGCCCAGGCTTGCCCCGACACGAAGTTCTCGATCGTCGGATACAGCGAGGGCGCCGACGTCGTCCGCCGTGTGGCGATGAAGATCGGCCACCAAGAGGCAGGTCAGGACGGTGAATACGGGATCGTCGATCCGGCTGATGTGGTCGGCGTCGTCATCCTCGCCGACTCCGGTCGCTCCGCGGGCGACGGGCCGTTCCCCGGTTCGGAGGATCCTTTCGGCAATCCCGACGGCTTCGACCAGCAGTATCAGAACGGCACGACACCGGTGCCGGGCAAGGGCGCGGTGCAGGGGACCAGCGGCGACTTCGGCGCGCTGAACGGCAAGATCGCGTCGTTCTGCTCCGATGGCGACCTGACCTGCTCGGCGCCGGAGAACATCTCGCTGTTGCAGTTGGTGGTGAACGTGGGCAGGCAGTTGAACGTCAACGCGCTGGAACGAGACGGGCTCACGCCTGCGACCGGCCAGGACGTCGCGGTGGCGCTCAGCCGCATCGCGTTGGCGGCGTTCGCGGACATTCAGTCGCAGCCGAACTGGATGCAGAGCGACGAGACCTTCCTCGAGGTGCTGCTGCGCGTCTCGGATCCGGCGTACAAGCCGGGTGAGGCGCCGAAGGCTCCGGCGAAGGCGGACTCGATCGCGACCGACCAGATGTCACCGCTGGCCTACCTGCCGCAGAAGGTGCTCAACGAGATCATCGGCCTGATCGTGACGAACCAGAACACGATCCCGGTGATCATGAGCGATCCGTACAACCTCACGCTCGGGCCGAACCACAGTGGTCATCACTTCGATTACTGGCACGATGCCGACCCGGCCGCGGGCAAGCCGCTGACCTCCGCCGAGTACGCGGCTGCCTGGCTCACCCACCTGGCGAAGCAGGCGCAGGCCGGTAAGCAGGTCGATACGGCGTCCAAGCCGCAAGAGGCGGACCTGGCCGCGGTGTACAAGACGGTGGAGACCTCGTCGGCGACCCCGACGACCGAGCCTGCTAAGGCTTCGACCACCTCGCCGACGCCGACGAGCGCCGCTCCCACGACGACCGACGCCACCGGACGGCCGACGACCACGGCGCCGTCGTCGAGCACCTCGAACACGACCTCCGCACCGGCCGTCACCACGACGCCCGCTCCGGCTCCGGTCGCGGCGCAGGTCGAGACGACCGAGCCGACCACCACCGAACCGACCCCGACCACAACGAGATCGGTGGCACCGACTACCAGCACCACCGCGCAAGCGTCGAATTGATCACCCCGTCGGCCGCGATCGCGTCTACCGGACGTTGGTCGCGGCCGACGTGGTTTCGGTCAAGCCGAACCACCGTCGCATAGGCGCCCGGAAAGCGTCAGGCGATGGCGGCGCGCAGGTGGCGGGTCAGCACCTCGACGCGGTGGTGCTGAAGATCGGTGAATTCTTCCGGATGGTGTATCTCCACACTGAGCCGCCCGGCGAAGGTGCTGATGACGCAGGTGCCGCCGCCCGGTTGCTGGGGGCGGCGGCCGGTCAGATCCGGTTTCGCGAGCATGGTGGAGTGGAAGTCCTCGACGCGCAAGCCGGCTTGCTCGGGTAGCGGCGGGATGGTGCCCCAGTTGGTCGCGATGACCACGCCGGGCAGGGCGGGCCTGGGAGCGGCGGCCATGTCGGGGATGCTCAACGGTGTGCGTTGCACGATGCCCGCGCCCAACCCGGCGTGCAGAGCCTCGCTGATGCCACGGGCCGATTCCACCAATGTCACCTCGGACGCGGGGGACAGGTAATTGGCGAAACCGAGGACGTTGGTCCCCTCTGTGGCGCCGATTTCGGGATTCACCCTGGTCCGCAGGTCGACGGAGTACAGGTAGAGCAGCCCGGTCAGTGGAAGCTCGCGGATTTCGGCTTCGGTGCGCAGCAGCGCCGCCGACACCAGGCCGTGCACGGTGACGTTCTCGCGATGCCCGAGCGCCACCAGCGCATCGGTCTCCTCCTGGGTGAGCAGGCATCGGGTGGTGCGCAGGATCGGGTACTCGTCGTCGCGCGGCTGGAGCGGCGATGGCGCGGCGGACGGGGTTTCACCGGCAGGCACGGCTCCGGGCAACGCCATCTTCTCGATGCCGCGCGCCGCCAGCAGCTGTTCCACCGGTTCGGGGAACGCGTGCACCGGCAGTTCGGGCGAACCGCCGCGAGCCGCTTCCCGATACCCGGCCCACAGCCCGGTGACGATGGCGAACGCGTGATACGCGTCCGCGACGCTGTGATGGAGCATTAGTGTGACGCTCGCGTTGTCACCGTCGCGCACCACACACAGCCCGCAAACACTCGCGCGCTGGTCGAATCTCGCTCCGGTGAGCGGGCATTCGGGATCCGCGTCGGCGACGAAGATCTCGGGCGTGGCTTCCGTTACGGCGAAGACATGACCACCCTCGACGGAGGGCTCGATGCGGGCGCGCAGGACCGGATGCGCCCGGGAAACCGCCTCGAACGCGGCCGTCAGCGCCCGCAGGTCCAACCGGCCGGACACGCGTGCCGAATAACCGATGAAGACTTCGCCTGCGGCGAACATTTCCTCGCTCGGGGCAAGCCGGCGGATCACGTCGACCACGATGATGCATTCCCTTCGCTCCCGGCGAGACTAGCCCGAACACCGTTGCCGCGCGGAGCATTCGGCGAAATCAGGAGATCGGGACAGCCGAATCGCGCGCCCGGCCTTGTCACGACCGGGAACTGGGATCTGTCGGATGATCGGATCACTTGGCTAAGCTCCGAGTGGTCGAAAGCGAGCGGAGTATGTGCCGAATCGAGCGGATTCCCTTCGTCATCGAGCCGGTCGTTCGTCCGCGCCGGAGGGTGGTCACGCGATGACACGCCGCGGCTGGGCACTGTTCCTGGCGATGGGCGTGATCTGGGGCGTGCCCTACGCGATGATCCGCATCGCGGTGGAGGATCTGGACCCGCTCGTGGTGGCGTTCGGGCGCACGCTGATCGGTGGCCTGCTGCTTCTGCCGGTCGCGCTGTACTCCGGTGTGCTGGTGCCGGTGTTGCGGCGGTGGCGGCCGCTGCTGCTCTACACCCTGGTGGAGATCACCGGTCCGTGGTTCCTGATCGGATACGCCGAGACCACGCTGAACAGCTCGACAGTGGGCTTGCTGATCGCGGCGGTGCCACTGATCGCCGTGGTGATCGTGACCGTGCTCGGCCACGACCGCTTCGACGCGCGCCGGGTGATCGGCCTGCTCGTCGGGTTCGCGGGCGTCACCGCGCTCGTCGGCTTAGACGTCGACCTGGCGAATCCGGCCGCGATCGCCGCGATCGGCCTGACCACGATCGGATACGCGGTGGGACCGATCGTCATGATCGAGCGCTGGCCGATCTGCCTCCGCTGGGGGTGGTGACCGGCTCGCTGCTGCTGGCCGCCGCGATCTACGCGCCGTTCGCCTGCTGGCTGTGGCCTTCGCACATCACCGCCGATTCGGCCTGGTCGGTGCTCGGCCTCGCGGTGATCTGCACGGCCGTGGCGTTCCTGTTCTTCTTCGCGCTGATCGCCGAGGTCGGCCCGGCGCGCGCGACGGTGATCACCTACATCAATCCGGCGGTGGCGATCCTGCTCGGTGTCACGGCGCTGGACGAGCCGCTCACTGCGGGAATGGCGATCGGCTTTCCGCTGGTCATCCTCGGTTCGGTGCTCGGAACCGCACGCGGGCGCGACACGGGGGCACGCGATGAGGTGGTCGCGCCCGCCGCACCGGAGGCCGCCGCCCAATTACCCGAGAGGTAATCGCTTTCCGGCGCGCGCTTGCTCAGAATCAGGGTGCACGCCGCGCGACCGCGCGGCAACGCTTCGAAAGGACCCACTCGTGTCAGTCACCGCGCCCGCCACTCGAACGGTCGTAGAAGAGTTGTTGCGGCGAATCGGTGCCGGTACGCCGGAAGACATCGCCGAGTTGTACGCCGAACACACCGATTGGCAGCTCGATTGGCCGGAGGCGGAGCACGGTCGGACGCAGACGCCGTGGATCCGGCACCGCCGCACTCGCGCCGACGTCGCCGAGCATTACCGCTCGATCGCCGAACACCATGTGCCCGAAGAGGTGGACACCCGCGTCGACCGCGTACTCGTCGACGGCGCGGACGCCGTGGTGCTCGGAGAGATCCGGCAGACCGCTCGCAGCACCGGCCGCGCCTATCGCGCGCGGTTCGCCCTGCATCTGACGGTGCGAGACGGTTCGATCACCCGCCACCACGTCTACGAGGACAGTCTCGCTGTCGCCCGGGCATTCGAGCCGGAGAGTGCGCAGGGCAGGTAATACGCTGTTCGGGGTGCTGAACGTGACCGAAGACTTCGCAGACGAACGCCCCGATGTGGCGGCCACCCGTGCCGCCTACGACGACATCGCCGAGACCTACACCGAGCTTTTCCGCCACCACCTCGCCGGGGCGGTGCTCGACCGGGCGATGCTCGGCGCGTTCGTGGAATCGGTGCTCGGCAATGGTTCCGGGCCGGTCGCCGATCTCGGCTGCGGGCCGGGGCGTATCACCGGTCATCTCGCGTCGCTGGGGGCACGAGTGTTCGGCATGATCTCTCGCCGCGAATGGTGGAACTGGCTCGCGCGGAATATCCACAGCTGTCCTTCGCGCAAGGTTCCGTGGAAGAGTTACCGATAGGCAACGAGGTGCTCGGCGGCATCGTGGCGTGGTATTCGTTGATCCACATTCCACCGGATCGGGTGCCGCACGTGTTGAGCGAGTTCTATCGGGTACTCGCGAGCAAAGGGCACGTGTTGCTGGCTTTCCAGACGGCCGACCTGCCCGACGCGGTGGAAGCGTTCGACCACAGGGTGACTCGCGCCTACCGGTGGGCGCCCAAGCGGCTCGCGCGTCTGCTCGGCGCCGCGGGGTTCACCATGATCGCTCGCATGGTGCGCGAACCGGAGCCCGACGAGCGGTTCGGGCAGGCCTACCTGCTGGCCGCGAAGGTTCGGTGATTCGCCGAACGCGGTTCACCCCGTCCGGGTAAATTGGTCGTGTCGCGGCGGTTTTCATGGCTGCGCGGGCCCGCCGACAACGTGGTCGATCTGAAATCCGAACTCTTCACCATGTCGTCAGGGGGCGACTCATCATGGAATTCATCGCGCCGGTCGATGCCGTCTTCTTGCTCGCCGAGTCCCGGGAACAGCCGATGCACGTCGGTTCGCTGCAATTGTTCGAGCCTCCGGAGGACGCCGGGGACGACTTCGCCGCGCGGGTCCACGACGAACTATTGCGCGATACGGACATCAATCCGACGTTCCGCAAACATCCAGCAACGATCTTCGGATCGCCGCAGATGGCGTGGACTCGTGCCGACGACGTGGAACTCGCCTACCACGTGCGGCGCTCGGCGGTGCCAGGGCCGGGCCGGATGGACCAGCTCGTGAGTTGGCCTCCGGTCTGCACAGCACCTTGCTCGACCGGCATCGCCCGCTGTGGGAGTTCCACCTGATCGAAGGCCTCGCCGATGGCAGGTTCGCGTTGTATTCGAAGATGCATCACGCGTTGATCGACGGCATTTCCGCCCAACGCCTGCTGCGGCGCACATTGACCAGTGATCCGTCCTCCACCGCGACACTGGTGCCGTGGCACCTGCCGCGAGCGGAACGAAGGGCCGGATCAGGCAGGGGTGGGGCCGCGCGCAGCCTTCTCTCCACGGCGGCCTCCGGAGCGTCGCTGCTGCGCGCGGCACGTACCGCCCTGTCACGGCAACAGCTGACCTTGCCGTTCGCGGCCCCGCGCACGATGTTCAACGTGCCCATCGGTGGCGCGCGCCGTTCGGCGGTCCGGTCCTGGCCATTGGAGCGGCTGCAGCAGGTGAAGAAGGCGACCGGCTCGACGCTCAACGACGTGGTGCTCACCATGTCGGCGGGCGCGCTGCGGCGGTACCTGCTCGAGCGGGGCGCGTTGCCCGACAAGCCGTTGATCGCGATGGTGCCGATGTCACTGCGCGCCGAGGACGACAACGAGACCAACGGGGTGAAGGTGGGGGCGGTGCTGTGCAATCTCGGCACCGATATCGCCGATCCACTCGAGCGCCTGCGTGTGGTCAGCGCGTTGATGCGGGACGGCAAGGACATCTACAGCTCGCTGTCGTGCAACCAGACAATGGCGCTGTCGGCGCTGATGCTCAGCCCGCTCGCGCTCAATCTCGTGCCCGGCCTGATCCCGTTGACCAACCCCACCTTCAACATCGTCATCTCGAACGTGCCGGGACCGCGCGAGCCCATGTACTGGAACGGCGCGCGCCTCGACGCGACCTACCCGCTGTCGATCCCGTTCGACGGCCAGGCGGTGAACATCACGCTCACCTCCAACGCGGGCAATCTCGATTTCGGCGTGGTCGGCTGCCGCCGCAGTGTGCCGCAGCTGCCCCGCCTGCTCGATCATCTGGAGCAGTCCCTTGCCGAACTGGAGCTGGCCATGGTCTGACGCGGCAGTGCATTCCCCGAAAAACTAGAACGTGTTACTGTCGATGCATGGTGCGAATGCCTGTCGACGAAGCCGCAGCCGCTTCATGGCGATATCTGCGGCTCGCGGCGGACTCGACACGCAGCGGGCGCGTCGCGCCGAGCGCCACTTATGCAACTCGTTCTAGGACATCTGCGCCGCGCCGTTCGCGGCGGAGCAGTTAGGGAGACCAGCACGCCATGCGTACCGAAATCTGCGAACGGCTCGGGATCGAATTTCCCATCTTCGCCTTCACCCACTGCCGCGACGTGGCGGCCGCGGTCAGCAACGCGGGCGGGCTCGGCGTGCTCGGCGCTGTCGGCTTCACCGCCGAGCAACTCGAGGTCGAGCTGGCCTGGCTGGACGAGCATGTGCAGGGCGTCTACGGCGTCGACCTGGTGATTCCGTCCAAGTACGAGGGCAAGGGCATCGACGGGCTCAGCCCGGAGGAGCTGGAAGCCAAGCTGGCCGAACTCGTCCCGCAGGGGCACCGCGACTTCGCCGAGAAGATCCTGGCCGACCACGGCGTGCCCAAGTTGCCGGAGGACGAGCACCACAATCAGCTGCTCGGCTGGACCGCCACCACGGCGGGACCGCAGGTGGAGGTGATTCTCCGGCATCCGAAGGCCAAGCTGGTGGCCAACGCCCTCGGCACCCCGCCGGAGGACGTGATCAAGCAGGTGCAGGACTCCGGCAGGCTGATCGGCGCGCTGTGCGGTTCGGTCAAGCACGCGCTCAATCACAAGCGCGCGGGTCTGGATTTCGTGGTGTGCCAGGGCACCGAGGGCGGCGGGCACTGCGGCGAGGTGTCATGATGGTGCTGTGGCCGCAGGTCATCGACGCCGTGGGTGACCTGCCGGTGCTGGCCGCGGGCGGCATCGGCAACGGCCGCCAGGTGGCCGCCGCGATGGCGATGGGCGCCGCCGGGGCGTGGACCGGGTCGGTGTGGCTGACCGTCGAGGAAGCGAACGTGCCGCCCGCCCAGATGCAGACCTACATCGACGCGACCAGCCACGACACGGTTCGTTCGCGCGCGTGGACCGGTAAGCCCGCTCGCATGCTGCGCAACGACTGGACCGACGCGTGGGAGCAGGCCGACACTCCTGACCCGCTGCCGATGCCGTTGCAGATGATGGTCGCGCTGGACGGCGTGAAGCGCGGCCACCGTTATCCGGAGGCCGCCAAGGACGTCAACTTCAACCCGGTCGGCCAGATCGTCGGCATGATGAATCGCGTCGAGCGCTCCGCCGACGTGGTCAACCGGCTGATCCAGGAGTATGTCGAGGCGTGCGAGCGCCTCAACAAGCTCAACGGGGGACTCTGAGTCCGGGAGCCGGTTCCGGACCGGTGAGGCCGCGCGAATTCCCGCGCGGCTCGCTCGTCCGGGTCCGGCGCGAACGGGCCACACGCCGCGTCCGAGCCCAGCACCGGTCGGCGATCGCGCCGAGCAGAATGGCGTCGCACCGCTTCTATTCCCGTTGCGTAGTGAGCATTCGCCATCACCCACGCTTCCAGGGCAGGATAACGTTGGAAGCCATTGAAGCCTGGATCTGAAGCCTGGATCGTCTGGGACGGCGAGGTACGCCGCGTCCTGCCGCCTAGCGCTTTCGGGCGGGCTCAGCGGACCTCCCCGGCCTACCGGCCGATTCCGTCCCAGACAGGTTGCGCGGCGTACGAAACTCAGGCGGTGGCAGCGCGGGACTCGTCCAGACCGTCCGCGACCCCGCCCACCGATTCCTCGAAGCGCGCGATGACCTTCTCGTGGTACATCCCGAACAAGTCCTCGAACAACGCCAACTGGGCCTCGCTCGGCCCGGCGCCGGAATCCCACACCGCGGCCAGCGCTCGCCAGACCAGGACGTGCAGGTCCGGCGCGCCCGCGAAGTAGGCGTCGATCGCTTCCGGCACCTCGAGCACCATCTCACCGATCGAATTCAAGATCGCGCGCTGCATCGGCAGACCCAGCGCCGTCAGCAACCTGCGTACCAGCGCGACTTCGAGCCCGAGCATCCGCCGCAAGTCCGGATCATCCTGACGGGCAATTGATTCGAGTTCATCATAGCGGCCTTCAATTCGGCCGAGTCGATCCGCTGTTCCCCACCGGTGTAGGCGAGCAGCGCCTCGAGCACGAGATTGCGTTCGACGTCGACGATGTCGTGGAACATCTCTATCGCGATGTCCGGCATGGGAATCGAGAACCGGAACAACTGGCGGTACACGTCGACTCCGCCTGCCTCCCGGACGTCACGGATCGTGAATCCCTTGCCGCGCCGCGCTTCGACGAAACCGTACGACTCCAGCCGGCCCAGAGTCAGCTGAGCGGTGGCGCGGTTCATCTCGAATTCCTCGGCGACCTGACGCACCGACGGCATCAGATCCCCCGGCTGATATTCCCCCGCGGCAACCCGGCGCGCCAGCTCGTCGGCAACGTCGGCGACCACCGTCTGGGAACCCATCGAAGTCACCTTTCGACTACTTTCGAATACGTCCCAGACAGTCTAAGCCCTACTGTCCGGTACTGCACCTGTGTCACACTTGTGCGCGCGACTGTGAGGTGAGTCATGACCATCCGGCCCATCGGAGAGCGCCCCGAAGAGGGGGCCACGGGCAAGCGATCCCGGCTTTTCGCATCGCGCTCCCATGGTAAACCCCCTGTTCACAGTGCCGTTCGCGGGGCGAAGCTCGCCGCGCTGCCGATGGCGTTCGCCGGACGGCAGGCCGCGGGTGTCGGCAAGCGGGCGCTCGGCAAATCGGCCGAAGAAGTCAATCGCGACATCCAGCTCCGCACCGCCCAGCACATCTTCGAGGTGCTCGGCGAGCTGAAAGGCTGCGCCGCGAAACTGGGGCAGCTGCTGTCCATCTACGAGCTGGCCTTGCCGCGGGAATTGGCCGAGCCGTACCGGATGGCGCTCAGCAGATTGCAGGACGCCGCGCCCGCCATGCTGCCGCACACGGTGCACGCCGCCATGGCCGACAGCATGGGCGCGGATTGGCGTTCCCGATTCCGCGAGTTCGACGACCGGCGCGCCGCCGCGGCCTCACTCGGACAGGTGCACCGCGCGGTCTGGCACGACGGCAGGCCGGTCGCGGTCAAGGTGATGTACCCAGGCGGCAGACAGGCCGTGGAGCGCGATCTGGATCAGCTGCGCCGGATGTCCTATCTCGCCACGGTGTTCCTGCCGGGCGCGGACGTGAAGGCGGTGACCGAAGCGATCTGCGCGTCGGTCACCGCGGAGCTCGACTACGCGGCCGAGGCCGGCCATCAGCGCGCTTTCGCCGCCGCGTATGCGGACGATCCGGACTTTCACATACCGGATGTCGTTGCCCAGCAAGGCGACGTACTGATCAGCGAATGGCTCGACGGCACGCCGGTGTCGCGCATCGTCGCCTCCGGCACGCGCGCCGAACGCGACCGGGTGGGCATGCTCATGGTCCGTTTCGTGACGTCCGGGTGGGGCCGTCACGGTCTGCTGTACGCCGATCCACATCCGGGCAACTTCCGTGTGCTGCCCGACGGACGGCTCGGCGTGGTCGATTTCGGCGCCTGCTGCGCTTGGCCGCCCGCGGGCTTCAACGAGCTGACCCTCGACTGCTGCGAAGCGATCTTCCGGGGCGGTCCGGGAGAGCTGGTGGCGGCCACCCGCAGGCACGGTTTCGTGGAGACCGGACGGACCCTCGACAGCGAGGCCCTCTACGCCGCGATCATCCCGTGCGGTGAACCGCTCCGGCACGAAACCTACCGGCTCACCACGCGCTGGTTGCGCCGGCAAGTGCTGCGCACCACCAACCCTCGGTTGACGAACGTGGTGCGGGAGATGACGATGCCCGCTTACTTCACACCGTTCGCGCGTTCGTTCCTCACGCTGGTGGGTGTGCTCGGGCAGTTGGAGACCGAAGGGCGGTATCGCGACGAGATCGTCCGCTGGGTACCGCAATTGGGCGGTGCGCTCACGATCGACCAGGTTCCGGCGACTACCCCCGCAGATTTGGCGACAGCGCGAAGGCGGCGGACCGAGGCGAACGGCAGCAGCATTTCAGTCGGTTAATTCTGTCCCAGACAGCTTCGTAGATAGAGCCGAGCGTGTCAGATTCTCGCGAAGAGGCACGTCACCGCGATAACCACGCGTGCCAATGCGGCGCGATCAGTGCCGCGATCTCGTCGTACCCCGCGGCAGCGGGATGCGCGCCGTCACCCGTACCGACCTCGGTCATCCACACCGCGTTGGCACGCAGCGCCTCGTGCACACGCACATACGGCACCTCCGACGCGGCGCAGACCCGCGCGAAGCGCTCGTCCAACTCGGCGGCGCGGGCATTGTGCTCGTGGTCCGCGATCGGCGGCGGGCCGACCATCAGTACCGGCCAGCCTCGCCCGGCCGCCTTTCCCAGCAGTTCGCGCAAGTTGACCACCGAATCCTCGGGCCTCACCCGCGGACCGCCGTCCTCGTGGACAGCGTCGTTCACACCGAACGACAGCACAACCCCGGCGTCCGCGCCGGGCGGCAGCCGAGGCGAACACTCGGCGTCGAAACGCCGCAGGATCTGGGCCGAGGTCTGCCTGCGCACGCCGAGGTTGTAGGCGGTCAGCGGTACGCCCCGCGCGTGCGCCGCGGACGCGAGCCGGCCTGCCCAGCCCAGGCAACGCGGGTCGCCGACACCGGCGACGAACGAATCCCCGACGAAACACACCCGCAGATCCCGGCTCACCGCACGATCCTCGCAGCACGGAGACCGGCCCGCGCGCGGCGGGTGCGGCCAATATGATCACGGAGGTTCGACGGGAGGGAGTAATGGTGACAACCGAGTCGGAACTCGCGACGCCGGTCCCGCAGTGGTTCGCCGAGTTGTTCGCCCACCGGCGCTGGATCCGCCGCAGCCAACCGTTTCCGCACGTGTACGCCCGTGATGTCTTCGTTCCCGAGTTCTACCACCGGTTGACCGACGAACTCGAGCGGGTCCGCCGGGACCGTACCCACCTGTTCGGGACCGTCGCCGACGGCTACAGCGCCGACGGCATCCGATTGGCCGATCTGCGCGATGGTCCGCTGGCGATCTTCAGCTCTCGGGAGTGGCACGATCTGGTGGCCCGGCTCGGCGGAGTCGAGGCGACCGGCGACGTCGAAGGGTCGGTGCACCATCACGGGCCCGGCAGCCCGTTCGGCTGGTCGCACAACGACCTCAACCCGGCCTGGTTCCCCGGGCCGCCACCCGGCAGGCACGAAGTGCGGCTGCCAGACAGCACGGTCGACACCAAGACCGGTGCGCGAGCGCCCGGCGTCGTCGCGCGGGAAACCGTCCGGGCCGTCGCGGTGCTGTTCTACTTGGGCAACCCGGGATGGGAGCCGGGCGACGGCGGCGAGACCGCACTGTACGACCACGTCGCCGAGGCGGCCACGCTGCCGTCGGTGACCCTCGTACCGCCGCTGGACAATTCGCTCGTGCTGTTCGAAGTCACCCCACGCAGCTGGCACACCTTCGCGGGTAACAATGTCCGAGACCGCACGAGTGTGGTGATGTGGGTGCATCGCACCAGGGCCGACGCCGAACGGCGCTGGGGAGGAGACAAGATTGTCCACTGGTGAACGCCGCGTCTGCCTGCTCACCGGTGCGAGCGGCACCCTGGGCGACGCCTTCTGCCAGGCCTACTATCGCGATTACGACATCGTCGCCGTGTGCCGCACCCGCACCCCCGCGGTGCCGTCGCAGCTGGAGTGGTACGTCGATCCGCTGGCTCCGCACGCGTCCGTGCCGGAGAACGATTCGCGAATTTTCGTGGTTCGGTCCGATCTGACCCAGCCCGGCGAGGTGGAACGGGTGGTGGATCTGGCGCTGGCCCGATTCGGCCGGGTCGACCTGCTGGTGAACAACGCGGCGCAGGTACGGCTGCACCCGCGCGGCATCGTCGACGGCGACGCGGCGCTGGAGGACTTCGCTCCCCATTTCACGCTCAATGTGGCGGTGCCGCTGCGGTTGTCGACACGGCTGGCGCAGCGATGCTGGTTGCACGCGGGCCCGGAGAATCGCGCGCGCAACCGCAACATCGTCAACGTATCGAGTATTTCCGGGTCGGAGGTCTATCCGGGCCAGACTTTGTACTCCGCGTCGAAAGCCGCGCTCAACCAGCTTACCCGCAACGTCGCCGCCGAGTTCGCCGAGTTCGGTGTGCGCGTGAACGCGATCGCGCCCACCACCTTTCCCGCGCTGGTGCCGACCGAGCGAGTCGCGCGGGCGATCGTCGAGCTGGACGCGAGCGACCGGTCCGGTGGCGTGTACGGGGTCGGTGTCGACCCGGATCAGGCCGACAGCGTCTCCCCGCCGTTCGCCGACGCCGAACCGTAACCCGCGACGGGGGACTATCCGCCCGTTGCCAGACCGGTGGCCTGCTCGGACAGCGTCCACAATCGCCGCGCGAGATCGTCGTCCACCGCCTGCTTGTTGCGCGGCGGCTCGAGCTCGAACCGGTGGAAGTACCGTCCGTTGATCGCCGCGTCGTCGGGGGTGGTGGCCAGGTGCACCAACGGTTCGGCGCCCTTCTCCGGGCGGAGGAAGAACGGCCGCGCCAACGGCGACCGGATGAACCAGCCGATGCCGAGCGGCGCGTTGTCGTAGACGTGGGTGGCCACCGCGCCGGGATGGAAGGCCGCGGTGGTGAGCCCGGTGCCCTCGGTGCGGCGGGCCAACTCGCTGGTGAACAGGATGTTCGCCAGCTTCGATGCGCCGTAAGCACCGAGCTGGCGGAACGAGCCCGTCGCCGCGTTGACCGTCGCCAGATTCAGGTCGGCCATCCGGTAGGTCAAGCTCGCGGTGTTGACGACCCTGGCCTGCGACCGGGTCAAGCGCTCCAGCAGCAGGTTGGTCAGCAGGAACGGCGCCAGGTGGTTGACCTGGAAGGTGAGTTCGTTGCCGTCGTCGGTGACGGTGCGCTTCGGCCACGCGCCGCCCGCGTTGTTGGTCAGCACATTGATCCGGGGATACCGGTCGAGCAGTTGGTTGGCCAGCTTGCGGACGTCGTCGAGCCGGGCGAAGTCGGCGACGAACGGCTCCGCACCCGCCTTCGCCGCCACCTCGGCGGTCCGCTCCGGCGATCGCCCGACGACCGCGACCGTCGCGCCGCGCGCGGCGAGCCGCTGCGCCGCGGCGGCGCCGATGCCCGAGCTGGCGCCGGTCACCACCACCGTCTTCCCGGTGAGATCCTGCTGTCGGTGTTCCTGCGCTGCCATTACTGCCTCCCGGCCTCGGTTACGTGATCCGATCGTCTTCGGCTCGCGAGTTTTCGGCAAGCACCGGTGCGGCCGAGTAGTGTTCGGCGATCTCGTCACTGGTGGTCAGCCACACCCCGGGGTGAGTCGCCACATAGTCGAGTGCTTCGTCGAGGTATCTGATCCGGAATGCCTGCCCGATCACGAACGGGTGCAGGGCCAACGCCATGACGCGGCCGCTGTCGGCCGACTCGGCGTAGAGCTGGTCGAGCTGGTCGCGGACGATGCGCACGAAATCCGGTCCGCTGGTGGCTTTGCCCAGGAAGATCGTGTTGTCGTTGAGTTCGACCGAGTAGGGGACGCTGAGCAGACCGGGGACCGACAGGGGATAGGGTTGGTCGTCGTTGGTCCAGTCGAGGACGTAGCCGAGGCCGAGTTCGGCCAGCAGCGCCGGTGTTCGGAACGACTCGGTGAGCGCGGGCCCCATCCAGCCGCACGGCCTGCGGCCGGTCGCCCGTTCGATGGCCGTGACGACGTCGGCGAGGTACGCGCGTTCCTCGTCCGCCGGGAGGTCCGCCTGGAAGATCGAGTTGTTCTTCCCGTGCGCCAGCCACGCCCAGTTCCGCCGCACCCCTGCGGCCACGATCTGGGGATGGTGTTCGACCACATCGGAATTGAGCAGCGCGCTGGCCCGTATGCCGTGCCGGTCGAGGACTTCGATCACTCGCCAGATGCCGACGCGCGGCCCGTAATCGCGCCACCCGTAGTTGAGCGGATCGGGCGCCAGCCCGGCGGTGCCGGGGAAGATGCTCGTGGACGGACGGTCCACCTGATAGTGCTCGACGTTGAGCCCCACATAGAACGCGACCCGGGCGTCGCCGGGCCATCGCAGCGGCGGGCGGTCGATGATCGGGCTGTAGTCGAAGAGTTCGTTGTCCATACCCTCATGCTCGAACTTGACACTAGTGTGAGCATCAACCTCGAGGATCGGTGATGTCGGCACAGTGGATCGAGGGGCCGGGACACCGGCGGGGTTCAGCGAACCTCGTTGTCCGTATGGCCGGTATCGTGCAGCGAACGTACCAACCGATCTCGTACGCACACAGGTAACTCACCGAGTACGTCCAGAATAGGAGTGGCGCCCTACACAGGACCTGAACGCGGGTCTGGCGGCTCTCCGCCAGTACGGCCTGGAGTGCCGGAGAGGCGAAGGAGCACCTGAACGCACCCGGAGAGGCGGAACAGCATGCGAGTGGACGGGCGGGAGATCCCCGTCACCGGCAGCCTGCTACAGCCGCTGATCCGGCGGACGAGCGACATCGTCCGCGTGGTCCTTGCAGCACTCTGGGTAGCGGTCGTGATCGCGGCCTCGCTGATCACCCGTCCGGAGTGGTTGGCCTTGGAACGCTCGCTGTCCGGCATCGTCGGTTTCCTCAATCCGGACCAGTCGAACCTGGTGTATCTGGTCTACGGCATGGCGATTCTCGCGCTGCCGTTCGCGATCTTGATCGAGCTGATCATCGGCAGGCAATGGAAGCTGCTCGCGGGTTACGCGGCGGCCGGTGCCGTCGCCGGACTGCTGCTGTCCATCACCGGCACCGGCCTGTCCGCGCCGAAATGGCATCTGCAGGTGCCGGACCGGCTGGACACCTTCCTGTCGCAATTCCTGGACGACCCGCGCTGGATCGCGATGATCGCCGCGATGCTGACCGTCGCGAGCCCGTGGCTGCCCGTCCGGCCGCGCCGCTGGCTGTGGTTCCTGCTGCTCGCGTTCGCGCCGATCCATCTCGTGGTCAGCACCGTGGTGCCCGCTCGGGCGATGTTCGGACTGGCGGTCGGCTGGCTGGTCGGCGCGGTGATCGTGCTCGTGGTCGGCACGCCAGCGCTGGAGGTGCCACTGCATGCCGCGGCACGAGTGCTGGCCGAACGCGGCCACACCGTCACCGGCTTCACCGTGGTGCATCCGGCGGGCCGGGGGCCGTTGCTGCTCGCCGCGGCCACCGAAGGGCCGGAAGGCGAACTGGTGATCGAGATGTTCGGTAAGAATCAGCGCAGCTTCGGCGCGCTGCGCCAGTTGTGGCGCTGGCTCACGTTCCGCTCCAGCGAGACCGCCGCCATCCACGGTTCCATGCACCGCGTGGTCGAGCACCGCGCACTCATGGCGATCGCCGTCGGCGAGCTGGGGCTGGGCAGCGGTAGTCCCGTCGCGGTCGCCGCGCTGTCGCGTGGCTGGATGCTGTACGCGCGCACGCAGCCTCGGGGCACACCGCTCACCGACCAGTCCGCCGACGTGCTGCCAGGCGTGTGGCAGGCGCTGGACACCTTGCAGCGGAAACAGATCTCGCACGGCGACCTGCGACCGATCGACATTCGCGTCGACGACGGCGTCACACTGTTCTGCGGTTTCGGCAACGCCGAGTACGGAGCGTCGGACGCGCAACTGCAATCCGACATCGCCCAGCTGCTGGTGACGACCACCGCGGTGTTCGGCAAGCAGCCCGCCGTGCGCGCGGCGATCGAAACCCTCGGGGCAGCCCGGGTCCTCGCCGCGGCCAGCCGGTTGACGAAGTCGGCCATCCCGACCGGCATCCGCAAAACCGTCCCGGGATGGAAGACCGCGCTGTCCGACGCACGCGACGAGGTGCGCAGGCAAACCGGACAGGACCGGATCGAAGCCGAGCAGATCACCCGGTTCTCCCGTAACCAGATCATCCAGCTGGTACTGCTGATCGCGCTGGTGTACGTCGCCTATCCGTTCATCAGCGCCGTGCCGACCTTCTTCACCCAGTTGCGCACGGCGAACTGGTGGTGGGCCTTGCTCGGGCTCGCGGTCTCGGCGCTGACCTATGTCGGCGCCGCGGCGGCGCTGTGGGCCTGTGCGTCGGGCGCGGTCACCTTCCGCAATCTGGTGATCATGCAAATCGCCAACACCTTCGCCGCGACGACGACACCCGCGCGGGTCGGCGGCCTCGCGCTGAGCGTGCGCTTCCTGCAGAAGGGCGGCGTGGGCGCGGTGCGCGCAACGGCCGCGGTGGCGCTGCAACAGGCCGTGCAGGTGATCACGCACGTCAGCCTGCTGCTCGCGTTCAGCATCCTGGCGGGCACCTCGACGGATCTGTCCCACTTCGTCCCGGACGCCACGGTGCTCTATCTGCTGGCCGGTGTCGGCGTCGGTATCGTCGGCACCTTCATGTTCGTGCCGAAACTGCGCCGCTGGCTGAACAACGCGGTGCGTCCGCAACTGCAGGAAGTTCTCGGCGACCTCGCCGAACTCGCCCGCGATCCCAAGCGATCGGCGGTGATCGTCCTCGGCTGCGCGGCGATCACCCTCGGTATGGCCGGTGCGCTGTGGGCCAGTGTGGAGGCTTTCGGCGGCGGCACCACCTTCATCACCGTCACCATCGTCACCATGATCGGCGGCACCCTGGCCTCGGCCGCGCCGACCCCGGGCGGTGTCGGCGCGGTCGAGGCCGCGCTGATCGGCGGTCTGGCCGCCTTCGGCCTGCCTGCGAACATCGCGGTGCCCTCCGTGCTGCTGTATCGGGTACTCACCTGCTGGCTACCGGTGTTCTGCGGCTGGTGGACGATGCGCTGGATGACGAAGAAGGACCTCATCTAGGCTTCGTGGCCGACAAGACGCCGGTCGCCGGTCGCACCGTGCGGAATTCAACGTTCTGGAAACCGCTCGCGCGCACCAGGTCCCGATACCGGCGCAGGTCGATGGTCGCCAAGGGATCTTCGTGGTCGTGCGCGGTGTCGTGGGTACGGTGGGCCGCGAAGCGCGCCATCACGCGCACGGCCGCGGACAGGAACGGGTCGGTCGGATGCGTGTCGGCGAGTAGCAGCAGGCCACCCGGTCGCAGCACCCGGAACATCTCCGCGAGGGCATCGCCGCGGTGCGGCGCCGGGATGTGGTGCATCGCGAAGGTCGAGGTCACCAGATCAGCGGACGCGTCGGGCAAGGGCAGCGACTGCGCGGTCCCCAGCTCGAAGCGGCAGTTCGCCAGGTCACGACACCGCGCGGTCGCGTAGGCGATCATCGGCGTCGACGGGTCCACTCCGATGACCTGGCCCGCGCGGCGCGCCAGCACGCGAGCCAGATCGCCCGGACCGCAACCGACGTCGATGACGTCGGCCCCGGGCGGCGGGCCGGCCAGCTCGGCGAGCCTGGCATTCAGCCGACCGCCGCGGCCGAGCAGGAAAGCGACCTTGAACGCGCGGTAGCGGCGTGGCCGGGTGAGCAGCACCCCGACGTCCTCGGGGGAAGTGGTGGCAGACTGGAGTTCATTTCCGGACATATGTTCAGGATCAGCGGAGATCGCCCCGGTCACCAGGGGCAATGCCGGGAATCCGTCCGGAATCGAACACATGCGAGACATTTGTTCAGGAGGCGCGGTGCTGGAAGAACAGGACATCGCCGGCGGCACGGATCGGCGGGTCCGGCGCACCAGGGCACTGCTGCACCGGGCCTTGATCGAGCTGATGGTGGAACGCGGATACGACCGGGTCACCGTGCGTGACATCCTGCAGCGCGCGGATGTGGGACGCTCGACGTTCTACGCGCATTACCGGGACAAAGACGACCTGTTGCTACGGAGCAGCACCGACTACCTGCGCGCGGCCATGACCGCAGCGGCGACGGACACCGAGGGGGCGGAACTGCTCGCACCGGTGCGCACGCTGTTCCAGCTGGCGGCCGCCAATCCCGAGATCTACCGCGCCCTGGTGGGCCGCAAGAGCGGCACCGTATTGCTGCGCACGACGAGGGTGATGGTCGCGCAGATACTCGCCGAGCGATTGCGTGACCGGCTCAGCACGCCGGAGGACGAATTCGCGACCACCGTGACGTTCCTGTCCTGGGGTGTCGTCGGACTGCTCGGAGCCATCGCCGAGCCGCACCCGCCGCTCTCGGCCGAGGAGGCGTATCGCCGTCTGCTGCGCTTGGTCGGGCCCGGACTCCTCGAGGAGACGCGCGACGATGAAGAGGGACCCCCTCCGGCCGCTCGATGACGGCCGCACGTGGCGAGGTGGCCGGTTCCGGCGTGGGGAACGAACGAGCGTCCCGATCAGCGGGAGCTCGAGCGTTCCAGAGCTTCGGCCGCGCTCACCACGCCCGCCGTGACGAGTTCGAGGTCGGCCAGCGCGGCCTCGTGCGCTTCCGGAGTAGCGGCGGCCAGGCAGTCGACCACCGGGTGCACGGTGAACCCGAGATCGGTGCCGTGCCGGGCGGTCTGTTCGACGGTGAGATTGGTCGCGACGCCCGTGACGAACAAGGTCTCGATGCCCTGATCCGCCAACCATTCCGGCAGTTTGCTGCCCGCGAGACCGGAGAGCTTCTGATTGTCGAAGATCTCCGTCGGCTGTGCCGCCATCTCCGGGATGATCGCGGCGCCGGGCGAATCGGGCCGGAATTCGGTCTGCGCCGCGCCGACCGAGCGCATGAATCCGGTGTTGCGCACCAATTCCCCCTCACCGACCGGGATGGTGAACCGGGTGAAGATCACCGGCACCCCTGCCGCGAGCGCCGCGGCGTGGAAGTCGGCGGCTCGCGCAACCACACCGGACGCCGCGACGGGCGCGGCCAGCATGGGGCCGAAGAACCCCTCCGGCCGGATGACATTCACCTGCCAGTGCAGCGCCAGCACGGCGGCGCGGATGCGTGGGATCACCATGCGATGACCTTACGCATCCACGCCGGCGAGCACTGTCCGATTCACGTGAAACCAGCGCACTCCGCGCTCAGGACGAATGATCCTTGCGCAGCTGCACTTTCACCACCTTGCCGCTCGCGTTGCGAGGCAGCTCGGCGACCAGCACCAGATCCTTGGGGTGCTTGTAGCGCGCCAAGTTCTCGTTGAGGAACGGCTCCAGCTCGGCGAGGGTCAGTTCGTCGTCCGGGTTGTGCAGCGCGACCACCGCGACCGGCACTTCACCCCACTTCTCGTGCGCGCGGCCGACGACCGCCGCCTCCCGGATCTTCGGGTGCGCGAACAGGACGTTCTCCACCTCGGCGCAGTAGATGTTCTCGCCGCCGGAGATGATCATGTCCTTCTTGCGGTCCACCACGTAGATGAAGCCCTCCTCGTCCTGGCGGACGAGGTCACCGGAGTGGAACCAACCGCCCGCGAACGCCTCTGCGGTGGCCTCGGGCTTGTTCCAATAGCCCTGCATGAGGGTCGGGCCACGGTAGACGATCTCACCGACCTCACCGGGGGCGACGTCGTTCATCTCGTCGTCGACGATGCGCGCCTGGATGGTGGGGATGACCTTGCCGACCGAGCCGAGCTTGCGGATCGCGTCCTTGCCCTCCAGCACGCAGGTGATCGGCGACATCTCCGTCTGTCCGAACACCGCGACGTTGAACGCGTTCGGGAAGCACTCGGCCATCGCCCGCAGCACGGTGTCCGAGGCGGGCGCGGCGCCCCAGCTGAGCGCCTCCAACGCGAGCTTGCGATCCTTCACGGTCGGGTGGTCGCAGACCAGCTGCCACTGCGCGGGCACGCAGAAGGCGGAGGTGGCCTGCTCGCGCTCCAGCGCGTCGAGGAATTCACCCGCGTCGAAGGCGCCGAGCGGGTGCAGCACCGTCTTGGAGCCGAGCACGAAAGCCGGTGCGAGACTGCCGAGTCCGGCGATGTGGAACAGCGGCGAGGTCAACAGCGCCACCGACTCCGGCCGCAGTTCCAGCGCTCGGATACAGGTCAGCGCCTGGGCATTCATGTTGGCGTGCGTCAGCACCGCGCCCTTCGGGCTGCCCGTGGTGCCGGAGGTGTACATGATGAGGCTGGGGGTGTCCTCGGGAATGTCCAGCGGGGTGTGCGGGTCACCGGTTTCGGCGAGCAGGTCGTCGAAACCGATCACGCCGTCGCCGGACGCGCCGCCGATCACCACGCAGGTCTCCAGGGCGGGGGCCTGCGCCCGCACGGCGACGGCCAGCGGCTGCAGCACGGTATCGGTGACGATCGCCTTGGCTCCGCTGTCGCCGACGATGTAGGCGACCTCGGGCGGCGTGAGCCGGAAGTTGACCGGGACCGCGATCGCGCCGAGGGCGTTGATGCCGAACACGGCTTCGAGGTACTCGGGGTAGTTCAGCGCCAGAATCAGCACCCGGTCACCGAATCCGACACCGCGGCGGGCCAATCCGTCCGCGAATTTCAGCGACCGCTCGTGCAGCTGCCGCCAAGTGGTGTCCACGCCGCGGAAGCGCAGCGCGACCGCGTCCGGGCGCATCTGCGCGTGTGCGGCGATCTGGTTGTTCCAGTGGTTGCGCCGCGACCTGAACGGCTCGTCGAGCGCTGCTGCCCCGGTGGTCATTGCCACGAACTCCTCTCGGACCGTCATCGGCCCGCCGGGATGTCCGACGGCGGCGACGGGCTGAATCGCGAGCAGAATAGCAACTAACATAATCGCGCGGCAAGAGATCGCGGGATGAATCCTGGTTAATCTGCCCGCTTCGGGCATGCGCGCCGGGATTGAGGCCTCTAGCAGGCTGTTTGCGCTCCTTGACAAGGGTATCGAGAAGGAATCAAGCCCGTCGAAGATGCTCTGATATGCGAACCTCGGCTTACTTATGAGTTGAATGCGCAGCGATTCTCGTGTCACCATCGACCACAACGGGCGAACCGGCACGCCCGCGCGAGGTATAGGAGAAGCGCAATGCTGCGGACCAGGTTCACCGAGAAGTTCGGGGTGCAACACCCGATCGTGCAGGGCGGCATGATGTGGGTCGGGCGGGCCGAGCTCGTCGCGGCCGTCGCCAACGCGGGCGGCCTCGGCTTCATCACGGCCCTGACCCAGCCGACCCCGGACGACCTGCGCCGCGAGATCGAGCGCACCAGGGAGCTGACCGACAAGCCGTTCGGCGTGAACGTCACCATCCTGCCGTCGATCAACCCGCCGCCGTACGCGGAGTACGTGCAGGCGATCATCGACAGCGGTGTCAAGATCGTCGAAACGGCGGGCAGCAATCCCGAGCCGTTCCTGCCCTACTACAAGGACGCGGGCATCAAGGTGCTGCACAAGTGCACCAGCGTGCGCCACGCGCTGAAGGCCGAGCGGATCGGCGTGGACGGGGTGAGCATCGACGGCTTCGAGTGCGCGGGCCATCCCGGCGAGGACGACGTTCCCGGCCTGGTGCTCATCCCGGCCGCCGCCCGCGAGCTGAGCATTCCGATGATCGCCTCCGGCGGGATCGCCGACGCCCGCGGCCTGGTCGCCGCGCTCGCCCTCGGCGCGGACGGCGTGAACATGGGAACCCGGTTCCTGTGCACGCAGGAGTCCTCGATCGATCAGAAGGTCAAGGAGAAGATCGTCGCGAACTCCGAACGCGACACCCAGCTCATCTTCCGCACCATGCGCAATACGGCGCGGGTCGCGGACAACGAGGTCAGCCGCAAGGTCGTCGAGATCGAGAAAGCCGGCGGCACCTTCGACGACGTGCGGGACCTGGTCGCCGGAGCGCGCGGCCGCCGGGTGTTCGAGGAGGGCGACCTGGACGCTGGCATCTGGTCGGTGGGCCTGTGCCAGGGCTTGATCCACGACATCCCGTCCTGCGCCGAGCTGATCGGCCGCATGGTCGGCGAGGCCGAGGAGCTGATCACCGCCCGCCTCGCCGAAACCGTCGTGGCCGGCTGAACGCTACTTCGCCGCGCGGGCGGTGACCGCCGCGTAGTCGTGGCCGGCGATCAGTTCGATGCCGTCGGGCAGCGCGTGCAGACGGTGGATGGTGGTGAAGGCGGCGTCCCGGTCGGCGTCGAACAGCTTGCCGGGCATCGGCGCCTTCTCCCGCAGCAGATCGACCTGCAGTTTGCTCCAGACGGCGTCGCCCGCGAACAACACGCGGGTGCCGTCGTCCACCGCCAGTAGCACACCGATGCTGCCCGGCGTGTGACCCGCCAGATCGACCAGCAGCACCGAACCGTCACCGAACAGGTCTTTGCTGCGCGGGAACGTCAGCACCGGCGGCCCGTCGAGCTCGAAGCGGTCGAAGGTGCGCCCGCGCAACGGTCCGCGCGCGACACCGGCCGGTGCGTGCGGGCCGCCCATCGCCCAGTCGTACTCGGCCGCGGGTAACCGCACCTCCACCGAGGCGGGCAGCTCCAGCAGGCCCGAGACGTGATCCCAGTGCAGGTGGGTCGGCACCACGAAGTCGATGTCCGCGCCCGCGACGCCGTGCGCGGTGAGCGCGTCGGACAGACCGAGCACCGGCTTGTCCGGCGCGACCAGCAGCGGCACCGGGAACGGCAGCTCGGGCAGCACGCGTTCGTGCACGCCCGCGCACAACGCCGGATCGACCAGGAAGCGCGCCTTGGGATGCTCGACGAGGAACGCCGCCATCGACAGCCGCATCTCCCGCAGACTGCGCACACCCTCGGCCACGATCGTGGTCGGCGCGGACATGGTGGCCTGGGCCAGCACGGTCAGCCGGACCGTGGCGCTCGCGGCGGGTAGCGGCAGCACTTCCAGGTTCGCCAGCAGTGCGGTGTCGGGGCGGCGTGGCCGCAGCAACCGGCCCGGCGTGGCCGCCAGCGCGGCACAGCAGCGCAGCAGGGTGGGCAGAGTCGGAGTGCGCTCGGCACGGGTGGCGGCACCGCTGTCCGGTTCGGTCACGATGCCACGGTATGTGATCACCGCCGGTTCGCGAAAGAGCCGGGCAGGCAGCGGAAACGCGACCTTGCTCCGCGCGATTTCTCCGGCATAATCGCGTGGGTACCGTTCTTTAGTGGGTAACAGCAGCCGGGAGACGGGGAGGGAGAACGCGATGCGGCCCAGTCTTCCGGACGGGCACAGGGGTGCGCAGGAGAACGGCGGTTCGCTCGGTCATCACCGGCGCACCGCGCTCACCGCCGCCGCCGTCCTCGCTGTCGCGGATCTACTAGGCGTCGACGCCGCCGCGGTGTCGACCAGCTCGCCCTTCACCGATCTCGGCCTCGGTTCCACCCAGCTCGCGAGGCTGACCGCCCATCTCGAAGACGCCATGGGAGTCGAGGTTCCGCTGACCGCGATCTACGACCATCCGGACATCGAACAGCTTGTCGAGTATCTCGCGATGCGATGAGCAGCGCGACTACTGATCACGTCGGCTCGCATCCTCCCGTCTCCATCATCGGCATCGGCTGCCGACTGCCCGGAGCGGCGAGCGTGACCGAGTTCTGGCAGCTGCTGGTCGACGGCCGCGACGCCACGTCCACCCCGCCCGCCGGACGGCCGGGCGCCCGGCGCGGCGGCTACCTCGACGATGTCGAATCCTTCGACAACGACTGGTTCGCCATCTCCGACCGCGAGGCCGCGGTCATGGATCCGCAGCAGCGGCTCGCGCTGGAAGTCGCGGTGGAGGCGCTGGACGACGCCGGAATCGGTTACCGCGCCCGGGGTTCGGGCGCAGCGGTGGTCTTCGGCGCGTCCGGATACGACCACGGGATCGCGGTGCTCGGCAGGGCGGGTCACGACGCCCCTTACGCGGTGACCGGGTCCGCGCTCAGCATCATCGCCAACCGGTTGTCCTACGTGCTGGATCTGCACGGGCCGAGCCTGGTGCTCGACAGCGCCTGCTCGTCCTCGCTCGCCGCGGTGGACCTCGCGGTACGGCTGCTCGCCGACGGCACGGTGCCGTTCGCCATCGTGGGCGGCGTCAATCTGGTCCTGCTGGAGCACACGTCGAACTACCTGGCCGAAAGCGGTTTCCTGTCGCCGGGCGGCCGGACGACGCCGTTCGACGTCACCGCGGACGGTTACACCCGCGGTGACGGCTGCGCCGTGGTGATCCTGCAGCGCAGCGCGGACGCGGCGCGCGAGGGCAACCGGGTGTACGCGGAGATCGTCGGCACCGCCGTCGGGTCCGACGGGCGCTCCAACGGCCTGTACGCGCCGAACGGCCGCGCCCAGCAGGAGACGTTGCGCACCGCGTGGTCGCGGGCCGGGCGCACCCCGAGCACTGCGGGTTACATCGAATGCCACGGCACCGGAACGCCTTTGGGCGACGCGGTGGAAGTCGGCGCGCTCGCCGCCGCGCTCGGCGACGGTGAGCACGGCCCGATCTGGATCGGTTCGGTGAAATCCAACGTCGGACACCTGGAAGCCGCCGCGGGCGTCACCGGGATGGTGAAGGCGGCGCTGTCCATCCATCACGGCGTGATCGCGCCGACGATCAACGTCCACACCGAGCACCCGCTGCTGCACTTGGCCGAACGCGGGCTGCGCGTGCCGACCGAGCCGGTGGACTGGAGCCGGGTGAGCGGGCCGGAGCGTGTGGCGGGTGTCAGCTCTTTCGGGTTCGGCGGCACGATCGCGCACGTCGTGCTGCGGGGCGTCCCGCCGGTCCCCGCCGAGCAGGGTGACCAATTCCCGATGGTGGTGCCGCTCACCGCTCGCGACGACGAGGAGGTGCGCGAGCGCGCACTGCGGCTGGCCGGTGAACTGGATCGGGGGCGGGCACCGTTGCGTGCGGTGGCAGCCACGGCGGCGCGGTCGCTCCCGGAGCCGGCCAAAGCGGCGATTCTCGCCGACGATCACGACGACGCGGTACGACGGCTGCGCGCCTTGGGCCGCGGCGACACCGACGCGGTGCTCGGCCCGGTGGCGAACCGCCGCCGCGGCGGCCTGCTGTTCCTGTTCTCCGGGCAGGGTGGCCAGCATCCGAAGATGGGCCGCGCGCTGGCGGCGCGGTACCCGGTCTTCGCCGCCGCGCTCGCCGAAGCCACCGACGCGATCGTGGGGGCGAGCGGACCGCGCATCTGGACGCCGCGCCACGGCTTCACCTTCGCGGGAGACACTCCAGCCACGGATCTGGTGCAGCCGGCATTGTTCGCGTTCCAGGTGGCATTGGTGAAATTGCTGGCGGCGTGGGGAATCCGTCCCGACGCCGTGGCCGGGCACAGCCTGGGCGAGATCGCGGCGGCGGCGGTCAGCGGCGCGCTGTCGCTCGCGGACGCGGCGCGCGTGGTGGTGCTGCGCAGCGCGACCCTCGCCCACCTGGACGGACGCGGCGCGATGGCGGTGCTGGAGGCGGGCCAGGACGAAGCCGCGAAGCTCGTGGAGCCGATGCGCGCGGAAGTCGCCATCGCCGCTGTCAACGGCCCACGGTCGGTGATCGTGTCCGGCACGCCACGGTACGTGGACACCCTGGTGCGGCGGGCCACTCGCCGGAACATGTTCGCGCGCAGGCTCGCGGTGGACTTCGCCGCGCACAGCCCGCAAGTCGCCACCGTTCTCGCGCCGTTCGTGTCGGCATTGACCGAGATCACCCCACTGACGCCGCGCGTACCGGTGTACTCGACGGCCCGGCGCGGCGCGAAGATCACCACCGCGGCCATGGATCGCGACTACTGGGCCGAGAACGCGGCGAGCACGGTCGAACTGGCGGCCGCCATGGAGCGCGCGGCCGAAGACGGTATCTCCACCGTGGTCGAGATCGGCCCGCATCCCGTGTTGCTCGCGGCGGTGCGGGAGTATCCGGACTTCCGCGAGGGCGCGCATTCCGTAGCGCTGCGCGACAACGAGGCGAGCGGCTTCCTCACGGGCTTGGCGCGGTTGTATCTGGAGGGGAGGCCGGTCGACTGGTCGGCGCTGGGGCCGTCGGGCGCCCCCACACCCCGGCACTGGCGCAAACGTAAGTTCCCCCTGCTGACCACCGGGTCCGCGAGCGCGCACGTCCCCGAATCCACCTTCCCCGCCGAGGATCTGGCCCATCACGTGGTGCACGGCGACAGCGCTGTCCCCGCCGTCTTCTGGCTGCGGAGACTGCTGCACCTGGCTCGGGACACCGCCGGGGCGGCCGCCCTGGCCGATTTCGCCGTACACGAAAGGACCGATCCGAGCGCGCTGTCCGAGGTGGTCTATCGCGGGCCGGGGGCGGAGCAAAGCATGCGGGCGGAGGTCACGGGCACCGGGACGCTGGCTTCGGCCCGGCCCGCCGGTGACCCCACACCCGCGGATATCGTCGCATGGATGCGGGTGGTCGACGCAAACCGGGCCGCCCGGCATCACATGCGCGTCATCACCACCGGCGCCTTCTATCAGGAATTGCGCCGCAGGCGCCTGGAGTACGGTCCCCGGTACCGTTCGCTGCGGGGGATCGCCGCGGGCACCGGGCGGGCCCTCGGCCTGTTCGACGCCGCCGAATTGCATCGCACCGCAACCCTCGACGGTTGCCTGCATGTGCTCGCCGCCGCGGTGTTCGACGATTTGCCCGCCACATCAATTCCGCTACCGATCGGCATGGACTCCGCCTGGCTGTCACACGAGCCGAATCGCCACGTGCTCGAGGTGCACGCGCTGATCCGAGAGCGGAGCGACACCGGACTGGTCGGCGATGTCATCGCGACCGATCAGCACGGCGTGCCGTGCCTGGCCTTCTCCGGTGTGCACATTCGTTACGCCGAACCCGGGACCGAGGAGGAGTACAGCGCACTCCGCGCGGCGCGTGCCGAGCACGACGGCCACACCACACCCTTCCGCGAAGAGGTCTGGCAGTCGCGCGATCCCGACTCGCTCGGACTCGGTGACGCGACCGAAACCCTTGTGCGGCGCGCGGTGGTGGTCGGCGCCTGTGACCTCGCGGTCCGGCTCGCCCGCGCACTGGACGCCGAGGTGCCGACCGAACGAATCGCTCGGGAGCCGGACGACGCGAGCTCCCTCGTCACCGCCGTACTGACCGGGCGCGCCGGCGGCCACGCCGTAGCGGTGGTCTGGCCCGCCGACCCCGGCGCGCGCGACGGTACGAGCGTCGCCGCCGCCGGTCGGGTCCTGGAGCTGCTGCAACTGATCACCGCTCACGACGCCACCATGTCCTTGACGGTCGTACTACCACTGGGGGAGCCGACCCGACCACCTTCGCGGCCCGAGGATTCCGGTGCGCCGGCCTCGGTCGAGGCCGCGGCCATCGCGGGGCTGGTGCGCTCGCTGCAACTCGAGACCGGCCGCACGGTACGGCTGGTCTGGACCGATCGAGACCCAAGGAGCCTGCCGCCGCTCACCCGGCTGGTCGCGGCTACCGACAGCGCGATCCCCGGCGAACTGCGCCTGCGCGCGGGCGACCCAGCCGTCCGGCGTTTTCTACCCGCGCGAGCGCGAACCCTGCCGGTCGCGGGCATCGACGCCGGTGGGACGTATGTCGTCACGGGCGGGCTCGGCGCGCTCGGCGCGGTCGCCGTGCGCTGGCTGCTCGACGCGGGCGCGCGCGACGTGGTGGTGCTGACCCGCGCTCCCCGTCCGGTGCCCGCGCTGCTCGAAGGCTTGGAGGACCGCATCGTCGTGGTGCGCTGCGACGCCGCCGACCGAGACGATCTAGCCAACGCGCTCAGCGATATCCGCGCCTCCGACTCGGCGATCCGCGGCGTCGTGCACGCGGCCGGCGTGCTGGAGGACGCCGCGTTCGACGCGGTCACCGCAGGTCAGCTGGCCAGGACGTTCCTGCCCAAGCCCATCGCGGCGGAAAATCTGATCGAGCTCACCGCGACCGACGCCACCGACTTCGTCCTGCTGTTCTCCTCGGCCACCGGCGCGCTGGGAGCGCCGGGGCAGGCCGCTTACGCCGCCGCCAACGCGGCGATGGACGCTCTGGCCCGGCGCGATCCGGGCCGACGCGTGACGAGCATCGGTTGGGGACTCTGGGATTCCGGTCTCGCCACCGCGGCCGGTGGGGCGAGTCACCTGCGGCGAGCGGGCGTCGCGGCGTTCGAGCCACTGCGTGGAAGCGCGATTCTGTCCGAGGCACTGCGCTACGACGGCCCCTATCTGCTCGCGCTGGAATACGCCCCGACTCCGGACACCTCGCCTGTGGCAGTGCGCTTGGCGGCTCTGCTCGCGGCGCGGCCCGATTCGAGTCCCGCGTCCACGCCAGACACCGGGACCGCGCGCACCTGCGCGCCACCAGAGCCCGCCGAACCGCTGACCACGACGATCCGCCGCGTGCTGGCGAGCACGCTGGATATGCCCGCCGAGCACATCGACCCCGGCGCCGACTTCAACGACCTGGGGCTCACCTCGCTGCTGGCGATCGAGATGCGCCGGAATCTGGAATCCCGGCTGCGCGTCCGGATCGCCACCGCCGAGTTGTTCAAGCATCCGTCCATCACCGCCCTCGGCGCCGCCCTCCTGGAGCGGGTCGCCGCGAACACCGGCGAGCCATCGTGACCGTGGGCGACCGCAGCACCGGCAATGGTCTCGCGGCTGCGGTAGCCTGCTGGGCCGCCACCCGGCCGGACCGGCCCGCCTTCACCGAACTGCGCTTCCATCTGCGAGAGCGCGTTCCGGTCACGCTCACTTACGCGGGACTGCACGCCGCGGCGGGCGCGGTGGCCGCTCGACTACGGCAGGAGAGCGCGCCCGGTGACCGAGTGGCCGTTCTCTGCGCTCACGGAGTCGATTACGCGGTGGCGTTTCTGGCCTGCCTATACAGCAACCGGGTCGCGGTGCCGCTGTTCCCGGCCACGGGCGCACGCAACCGGGATCGCCTGCATGCCGTCCTGGCCGACGCCCGGCCCACGACCAGCCTGCTCTCGGCGCATGACGAGATGACCGCGCAGATCCTCGGACCGGCATGTGGTCGCGTGCTCGAGGTGCCGCCGGAGCTGTCCGGATCCGACTGGCATCCGACCGAGCGAGTTCTGTCGACGACAAGCCATGTGTCAGCGGCGAGCGGCGGCGATTCTTCCGTACGGCATACGGGATCGCTGCCGGCACATCTCGCCGTACCGGCCACTCGGGCGGTCACACCGGATGGGGGACAGATCGCGGCCGCACCGGTCATCGACCCGGTACGCGACGAGCTGGCCTACCTGCAGTACACCTCCGGATCGACCAAGTCACCCGCGGGCGTCCGGGTCACCCACGACAACCTCGCCACGGCGCTGACGCAGCTCGGGAACGCCGTGTCGGCCGCGGACGATCGACCCGTCGTGACATGGCTGCCGTTCTTCCACGACATGGGCTTGATCCTCGGCCTGTCGCTGCCGCTGTGGTCGGGCGTGCACGGAGTCACGCTGGCGCCGGCGGAGTTCGTGAAGCGCCCGATCCGCTGGCTACGCGCGATCGCCGACTACCGCGCCGGAACCACGGGGTGCCCCAACTTCGGTCTGACGCTCGCGGTGTCGGGGACCACGCCCGCCGAACGGGCCGGACTCGACCTGTCGGGGCTGGACATCCTGCTCAACGGCTCCGAGCCGGTCCGCGCCGATGCGCTCGACGCATTCACCGAGACCTTCGGGCCTTACGGTTTCCGCCACCACGCGCATACGCCGGGATTCGGTTTGGCCGAAGCCACTTTGACGGTGACGGTCTGCGACCAGAACGCGGCCCCGGTGTGGCACCGCTTCGACCGTGCCGCACTGGCCGACGGTCGCGTGGTCGCACTGCCCGATGCCGAGCCGGAATCGCAGGACGGTGCGCCGTTGGTCGGATGCGGCGCGCCGGTCGGGCAGGAGCTGCGGATCGTCGATCCGATGGCCGGAACCGTGCTGCCCCCGGGCCGGGTCGGCGAGATCTGGGTGGCCGGAAGCAATGTGTGCGACGGATATTTCGGCAGGCCGGACGCCACCGAGGAAGTCTTCGGCGCCACGCTGCCCGGCAGCGACGTGCGCTGGCTGCGCACCGGCGATCTCGGATTCCAGCACGACGGGCAGCTCTACATCGCCGGTCGCCGCAAGGACGTCGTCGTGGTCGACGGACGCAATCACTATCCCGCCGACATCGAGGCGACGGTGCAGGCCTGCGCCCCGGAGGTCAGGCCGGGCCATGTGACGGCGTTCGGGCACGATGACGGGCTTCGCGAAGATCTCGTCGTGGTCGCCGAGCTCGTCGCGATGAGCGACGCCGAGCCGGTCGAACTCTTCGCGCTGGCCAGGCGTATCCGGACGGCGGTCGCGTCGACCCATGAGGTGATGCCACGCGCGGTGCTGCTCGTCGAGGCCGGGCGGATTCCCAAGACCAGCAGCGGGAAGTTGCGCCGCGGCGAGTGCAGGGCCCGCTACCTGGCGGGACAGTTGCGCCCGGTGGCGATGATCTGAACAGCGAGCCGCCGCCCGGCTTCCGTTCAGTCCTCGGAGCGGCCCATGAGGCGATCGGTCTCGCGACGCTCCCGTTTGGTGGGTCGCCCCGCGCCACGGTCGCGGCGGGGCATGCTCGCCAGGATTTCGCGTGGCGGAGGCGGCGGGCTTCGATCGATCAAGCATTGCGCGGCTATCGGCGCGCCGACGCGCTTGGTGACGATCCGTTCCACGATGACGATGCGCTCGATACCGCCCGTCCGGATGCGGACCTCATCACCGGGGCGCACGGGCTGCGCGGGCTTGGCCGTCGCGCCGTTCACCCGGACGTGCCCGCCACGGCATGCCTCCGCGGCGGCGGACCTGGTCTTGAACAGGCGCACCGCCCAGGTCCACGAATCGACGCGGGCCTGGGTAGCGGTGCTCTGGATGCCGGTTTCGGCGCGGGCCACTCGTCAGACGATACGGCGTGCGGTGACCACCATGTCGGGGCGCAGCGGCGTGTAGGACACCGGCGTACCCGACTGCACCGCGTTCAGCAGCTTGTTGTCACCCGCGTAGATGCCGACGTGACCGCCGCCGTTGGTGATCACGATGTCACCGGGCTGCAGGTCGTGGTAGGCGACCGGGGCGCCCACGTGCGACTGCTCGAAGCTGGTGCGGGGCAGTTCGACGCCCGCCTGGCGGAAGGCCCACTGGACGAGGCCGGAGCAGTCGAAGGCCCGGGGACCGGCGGCGCCCCAGGAGTACTGGGCGCCCACCTTGGTCTTGGCGGCGTCGAGGGCGATGTCGCCCGGGGTGTTGCTGTGCTGCCCGAACAGGTCCGGCAACATCGGTGCGAAGTTGGGAGCCTGGGGAGCAACCTGCTGCGGACCCTGCGGGGCGGCGGGAACGGCCGCGAGCGCCTGCTGGATCTGCTGATTGAGCTGCTGGACCGGCTGTTCCCACTCCTGCGGAACATCGAAATTGCCGACACCGGGAACGTTGATGGTCGCGGCCATGGCCGGAATCGCGGGCATGGCGCCGGTCGCGGCCACCGCACCCATGACAATCGCACCCTTGACGGAATTCGGTACCCGAGAATCCCGCTGCAAGCTGTGTTTACCCACCGAGCTACGTCTCCGATCTTGCTGCTCTTCCGCCGACCGGGTTAGCTGACGGGCTCGGGCCGGGAGAACGGCCCTACCTTGCGACCGAAAACGACCGCGAGGATTCACCCCAGACGAACCTGTGGGTCCCCGGCACGACAGCCGAGACCGTTTGGCCCCGACAGCCGTTTAGGCGGTAACTAGTGGCGCCGTTTCTCTTACGAAACGACTGGTTCCACTAAGTCACGAGAAGATTACGGTGCCGACGCGATGTTGTCCAGCGCACAGAGCAGCATCTTTTCCATAGCCGCCGCAGCCGCCGCCCGGCGATCGGAGAACCGGCCCGCGAGCCGGGTCACGGCGCGATCTCACTCGCGACGATCAGGTCACCGAACGGATACGCACCCCACAGGGGCGGCGGCTCGTTCAGGGCTGCCTTCCGTGCACCGCCCGCTCGAGCTCGTCGATCCTGCGGCGCGCTTCGGCCAACTCCACTTCCAGCTTGCCGAGCGCCATGACCAGCGGGCCCACCGCGAGATCGGCGACCAGCTGCGGATCGTCGTAGCCGCGCTCGATGGCGATGAGGATGTTGGACCGGATGCGCTGAGCCACCGTGGCGCCCGCCGGGACGTTCCAGGAGCCGACCACTTCGGCGAGGCCCGCTGGGTTCGGTTCGTCGGACATGCCCCTCCGTTCCCGCGCGGCATGCCGCGCGACCATTCTGGCGAACCGCCACCAGCCTAGAGAACCGGCGGCTCGAGCAATAGTGCAATACGGACCGCTAGGGCTCTCTAGGACACGCCATAGACGCACCCAGATTATTCGGACGAAACGCGCTACGGTGTCAGGGCATGGACCCCGTGCGGAATCCGTATGCCCCCGGAGCGGGACAGCGCCCACCCGAATTGGCCGGGCGCGACAAGCAACTCACGGCTTTCGACATCGTGCTCGAACGCGTCGCGCGCGGTCGCCCCGAACGCAGCGTCATGCTCACCGGTCTGCGCGGAGTCGGAAAGACGGTGCTGCTCAACCAGCTTCGCTCCGCCGCGATATCGCGCGGCTGGGGGACCGGCAAGATCGAAGCGCGGCCGGACCAGGAACTGCGCCGCCCCCTGTCCTCGGCGCTGCACATGGCGGCGCGGGCGATCGCCACCTCGCACCGCAATCCGGAACGGGTGGACGATTTCCTCGGCATCCTCAAGGCTTTCGCGTTGCGGGCCACGGCGGAGAAGGGCATGCGGGAACGCTGGCAACCCGGCATCGACGTGCCGGCGGTGAGCGGGCGCGCCGACTCCGGTGACATCGAGATCGACCTGGTGGAGCTGCTCGTCGAGGCGGCGGCGCTGGCCGGTGACATCGGCGTCGGCATCGCGATCTTCATCGACGAGATGCAGGATCTCGGTCCCGCCGACATCTCCGCGATCTGCGGCGCGTGCCACGAACTGAGCCAGGACGCCGCGCCGCTGATCGTGGTCGGCGCGGGCCTTCCGCATCTGCCCGCTGTGCTGTCCGCCTCGAAGAGCTATTCGGAGCGACTCTTCAGCTACCACCGCATCGACCGCTTGGACCGGGAATCCGCGGATCAAGCGCTGATCGCCCCCGCCCGGCGCGAAGACGTGAAGTTCACCGACGCCGCGCTGGACGCGCTGTACCGCAAGGCCGATGGTTACCCGTATTTCGTGCAGGCGTATGGGAAAGCGACCTGGGATCAAGCGCCGGAGAGCCCGATAACGGCCGAGGACGTGGAGGTGGCGTCGCCCGCCGCCGAAGAGGAGTTGGCGGTCGGGTTCTTCGGTTCCCGCTACGAACGGGCGACGCCCGCCGAACGCGAGTACATGCGCGCGATGGCCGACCTGTCCGGCGACGACGGCCCGGTGGCGACCGCGGCGGTGGCCAATGAACTCGGCCGCAAACCGGCTTCGCTCTCGCCCGCCCGCGACGGCCTGATCAAGAAGGGGCTCATCTACTCCGCCGAGCGCGGCACCATCGGCTTCACCGTGCCGCACTTCGGCCGCTACCTGCGCTCGGTCTGACGCTGCTCGATCTCCCGTCCCGAGGCGATCGGCACCTATTCGTCCATCTAACAAGATCCATAGATATTCGTAGAGTTCTGTCGACCAGCAGGCCTACCGATGGGTAACAAACCCTCCTACACTCGGATGTGATCCTGATCACGTCCGAGGGAGGACATCATGGCGACAGCCGCGAAAGTCGACGCCACCGAAGAACAGGCCCGCGCACTGGTCGAGGAGTCCCGGGAAACGACTTGGGCCAAGCCGTCATTCGCCAAGGAGATGTTCTTGGGGCGATTCCGGCTGGACCTGATCCACCCGTATCCGCAACCCGCCCCCGAGGACGCCGAGCGGACCGAAGCGTTCCTGGCCCGGCTGCGGACGCTGTGCGAGTCCATGGACGGCTCGGTGATCGAAGCGGAGGGCCGGATCCCGGACGAGTATGTCAAGGGCCTGGCCGAACTCGGCTGCTTCGGCCTGAAGATCCCGCGATCGTATGGCGGTCAGGGGCTCTCCCAGCTCGGCTACAACCGCGCGTTGATGCTGGTCGGCTCGACCCACCCGAGCCTCGGCGTCCTGCTCTCCGCGCATCAGTCCATCGGCGTGCCCGAACCGCTCAAACTCGCGGGCACCGACGAGCAGAAGGCCGAGTTCCTGCCCCGCTGCGCGGCCGGGGCGGTCAGCGCGTTCCTGCTCACCGAGCCCGATGTGGGTTCGGATCCGGCCAGGATGGCCAGTACCGCCACGCCGACCGAGGACGGCGAAGGCTACCTGCTCAACGGTGTGAAGCTGTGGACGACCAACGGTGTGGTCGCCGAACTGCTGGTGGTCATGGCGCGCGTACCCAAGAGTGAAGGGCACCGGGGCGGCATCTCGGCGTTCGTGGTCGAGGCCGATTCACCGGGCATCACCGTGGAGCGGCGCAATTCCTTCATGGGCTTGCGCGGCATCGAGAACGGCTTGACCCGGATGCACGACGTATTCGTGCCGAAGCGCAACCTGATCGGCCGCGAGGGCGATGGTCTCAAGATCGCGCTGACCACGCTGAACGCGGGCAGGCTCGCCATACCGGCGATGTGCACCGCCGCCGCCAAGTGGTCGCTGAAGATCGCGCGGGAGTGGAGCACCCAGCGCGTGCAGTGGGGCAGGCCCGTCGGCGAGCACGCCGCAGTCGGCCAGAAGATCGCGTTCATCGCGGCCACCACCTTCGCGCTGGAAGCGGCGCTGGATCTGTCGGCGACCATGTCCGACGAGGGGCGCAACGACATTCGGATCGAGGCGGCGCTGGCGAAGTTGTGGGCCAGCGAGATGAGCTGCCAGATCGCCGACGAACTCGTGCAGATCCGCGGCGGGCGCGGTTACGAGACGGCGGCCTCGCTCGCCGCGCGGGGCGAGCGGGCCGTCCCCGCCGAGCAGTTGGTGCGCGATCTGCGGATCAACCGCATCTTCGAAGGCTCCAGCGAGATCATGCGGCTGTTGATCGCGCGCGAGATGGCCGACGCGCACATGGCGGCCGCGGGCGCGCTGGTCGACCGTAAGGCCGAGTTCAAGGACAAGGCGAAGGCGGCGGTCGGCGCGACCGGCTTCTACGCCAAATGGTTCCCGCAGCTGGCGGTCGGCGCGGGCACGGTGCCGGCCGCGTACACCGAATTCGGCGTGCTGGCCAGGCATCTGCGGTTCGTCGAGCGCAGTGCGCGCAAGCAGGCGAGGTCGCTGATGTACGCGATGGGCCGCTGGCAGGCGGGTCTGGAATACCGGCAGAACTTCCTCGGCCGGATCGTGGACATCGGCGCCGAGCTGTTCGCTATGTCGGCGGCCTGCGTGCGGGCCGAGGCGCTGCGCGCGGCGGGCGCGCCGGAGAGCAAGGCGGCCGAAGAGCTCGCGGACACCTTCTGCAGGCAATCGCGACTGCGCGTGCGCAAGCTGTTCGAACGCGCTGTGGGAGAACACCGACGACGACGACCGCACCCTCACCCGCGGCGTCCTCGACGGCCGCTACGCCTGGCTGGAGGAGGGGGTGCTCGACCCGAGCGAGGGGACCGGGCCGTGGATCGCGGAGTGGCAGATGGGTCCGTCGACGGAGGAGAACCTCTTGCGTCCGTTCTTGCCCTCTACCCGCACCCGCGCACAGGCATGATCGGAAGCACACTCTTCGGCTCTCTTCGAGTTTTCCTAGAGAGCCGAAGACTGTCCTCCGAAACCGGCCCCGCTGCGCGGGAGACAGGAATCTAAAAGAATCTAGTACCAGCGCTATCGCACCATAGATTCTTCTGGCGAAGGCGGTGGCGGCGGTCTGGTCGACTGGCGGCCTCGGTTGCACAACGTGTGCGTAACGGCAGGTGTGAGTGGTTAACGGCGCGGAAACCCAGGTCGAACAACCGGGCAGGAAGCGCTGCACAGGCGCCTCGTCGAGGAGGGTGCCATGTCCACGACCATCGCCCGCCGCGCCGCCGACTACGACGGTCGCCGCATCACGGTGTCGGCCGAAGACGGCGTTCCCCTCGCGGTTCGCGTCTTCGGCGCGGACGACACCGGTGTGACCGTCGTCTTCGTCCACGGCCACTGCCTGCGCACCGAATCCTGGGACTTCCTGCGCGATCAGTTGCTGCGGCAGTGGGAAGACAGCACCAGGATGGTGTTCTACGACCACCGCGGCCACGGCGAATCCGGAGTGGCGCATCCGTCCACCTACACCATCGAGCAACTCGGCCACGACCTGGACACCGTGCTGCGGACGATCGCGCCGACCGGGCCGGTGATCCTGGTCGGTCACTCGATGGGGGCGATGGTCGTGCTCGCCTACGCCCGGCTCCACCCGGAGGCCATCGGCACGCGCATCGCGGGCGTCGGGCTGCTCGCGGCCGCCGCCAACGGGATCGCCGAGGCGGGGCTCGCGCGCCTGCTCAACCGCCGGGCGGTGAACTCGCTGCAAGCGGCCGTCACCCGCGCCCCTCGGGTGATGCAGGCATCCAAGCTCCTGACCCGCCGCCTGGTCGCACCGATCATGCGCCCGGCCAACTTCGGCACCGGGAAGGTGAACCCGAGGATGGCTGCGCTGGCCACCGCCATGATGAACGACACGCCGCTGCTGACCATGGCGGGCTTCCTGCACTCGTTGATCACCTTCGACGAGACCGCGACCCTGCACCGCCTCGGCCCGCTCCCCACGTTGGTGCTGGCCGGCTCGGCGGACATCATCTTCCCGTTCGCGCACTCGGTGGCGCTGGCCTCCCAGCTGGCCGGCGCGGAGTTGGTCCGGCTGGAAGGCGCCGGGCACAGCGTGATGCTCGAACGGGCGGAGGAGGTCGCGCTCTCGATCGTCTCGCTCGTGGAACGGGCCTTCGCCGCCGCCGGCTCCCGCGCCGAGTACGCGGCCGCTGGATAACCTTCGGCAATCCATCAGCGAACATCGGATTCCAGCCAGGGACGAGCCAGGAACAGATTCTTTCGGTACTGTGTTGTAGATCACGTTGTGTGGTGGCTCACACAACTCGGTGACGTGCGGTCCGAGGCAGATGGGCAACGGCGCATCACAGCACCGAGTTCGCATGTCCGCCAGGGAATACAGGAGGTATCATGACACGCAGCGAATTCGCGGAACTACGCTACGCGGTCGGCCAGCTCCGGCAATCCATCGGCGTACTGCGCACGCAGTACGGCGACGCCAGCACGGTACGCCGGCTGGAGAACGACCTCGAGCGCCTCGTCATCGACGCCGACGAGCTCGAGCAGTCACCGCCCCCGGAGGTGCGGCGCCGCGCACAGGACGTCATCTACGTGCCGGACAGCAAGTCCGACGAGGCCGCGTGGATGGGCGCGCAGGACGAGGGGCTCGGCTTCCACTCCCGCCCACGCACGAAGTAGTCGCCAGATGGGCGGTGTGAGCCGCCCATCCTCGGCACTGCCGGGCCGGCGCCGCCCGTGACAGCACATCGGTCACCCTCGATGGACGCAGCGGCGAGGCTTCGACGTCCGAGCCGCTGGAATCCGTCGACGGAGGTGCGCGGTAACGCCGTGACCGAGGACGCGTGCGGCGCTTCCAGGCCCACAGCGTTCAGTAGGCCATCGTTGGCGTCGTTACACCAGTCCCTCGATCGGGTTTGACGTCGGCCGATGCCGCCACCTGCCGATCTGGCCGCATGAGGACTCGCCGCCGATGCGGTGACGAGCCCGGCCGCGATGGCCGAGCGCGATGCGTTCGCCGTCCGCATCGAAATCCTCTGCGACACAGAGGTTCACCCACGGGCTGTAGCTCCGGAAGCATCTCCGGTCACCGCTCGGCTATCCACCATGTCCAGCGGGCCGAGTCCGAAGTCCGCGGTCGGATCCGCACCGGCCACGGGACAGCGATCAACCGGCAGCTTCGGATCGGCCGTCTTCTCATCCCGGCGCGGCTCCGTTCCTGGCCTCCACGTGACGACCGGAATGCCGATCCGACGTCCGAGGATGCCTCCGATCGACCCGCTCGAATCCCGCTCAACGCGGACGAGGCGCGAAAAGTCCGAATAGCCCGCTACCTGGCTTAAGCAATCAGGAGCAGCGCTGGATGTGGCGCAAATCATACGGTTGACGGCGGCCCTGGTTTGTCGAGACCCCGCTCGATCAATAGCGGACGTGTCGTATGGTGCTCAGCATCACATTCGATTGCGGAGGTAACGATGACCACCCGCACACAAGATCAGCGAGGCATCCACCAGTGAGTGCCGCACCGACCGCCGCCCCGGAAGAGGGCACCGGCGTATTCAGCAGAACAAGGGCCCGGATCTCGGAACGCACATTGCGCACCGACCGATGGTGGATCCCCCCACTCGTCACGGTGCTCGGACTAGGCGCGTTCCTGGTCTACGGCTTGATCAGATCGTATGTGCGCACGGCATATTGGGTTCCGGAATACCACTACCTGACACCCTTCTACTCGCCGTGCCTGAGCACCTCCTGCGTGGAGGGTTCCAGTCATTTCGGGACGCCGTTCGGTGAGCTGCCCGCGATCCTGCCACTCGGCTTCGTGGTCTTGCCGTTCCTGCTCGGCTTCCGGCTGACCTGCTACTACTACCGCAAGGCCTACTACCGGTCCGTGTGGTTCTCCCCGCCCGCCTGCGCCGTGGCCGAGCCGCACGCGAAGTACACCGGCGAGACCAGGCTGCCGCTGATCATCCAGAACGCGCACCGCTACTTCTTCTATGTGGCCGTGGTGGTTTCGGTGATCAACACCTACGACGCCGTCATCGCCTTCCACGGGAAGTCCGGCGGCTTCGGTTTCGGCCTCGGCAACATCATCCTGCTCGGCAACGTCATCCTGTTGTGGGCGTACACGCTGTCGTGCCACTCGTGCAGGCACATCGCGGGCGGACGGCTCAAGCACTTCTCCGCGCATCCGGTGCGCTACTGGTTCTGGACCCAGGTCTCCAAGCTGAACACCCGGCACATGACGCTGGCCTGGACCACCCTCGGCACGCTCGTGCTGACCGACTTCTACGTCATGTTGGTTGCCAGCAAGACGATTTCGGACCTGCGGTTCATCGACTGACCGCCAAATCGAGGAGTTTCTCTGCATGGCAGAAGTGGAACGGCACAAGTACGACGTCGTCGTGATCGGAGCGGGCGGCGCCGGATTGCGAGCGGTCATCGAGGCCAGGGAGCACGGACTGTCCGTCGCGGTGGTGTGCAAGTCCCTGTTCGGTAAAGCCCACACCGTGATGGCCGAAGGCGGCTGCGCGGCGTCGATGGGCAACGTCAACGAGAAAGACAATTGGCAGGTTCATTTCCGGGACACGATGCGAGGCGGAAAGTTCCTGAACAACTGGCGCATGGCCGAATTGCATGCCCAGGAAGCGCCCGATCGGGTGTGGGAACTGGAAACCTACGGAGCGCTGTTCGACCGCACGCCGGACGGCCGCATCAGCCAGCGCAATTTCGGTGGTCACACCTACCCCCGACTGGCGCACGTCGGTGACCGGACCGGTCTCGAGATCATCCGCACCATGCAGCAGAAGATCGTCTCGCTGCAACAGGAGGACTTCGCCGAGACGGGTGACTACGAGAAGCGCATCAAGGTGTTCGCCGAATGCACCATCACCGAACTGCTCAAGGACGGTGACCGCATCTCCGGCGCGTTCGGCTACTGGCGGGAATCCGGCCGGTTCATCTTGTTCGAGACCCCCGCGGTGGTACTGGCGACCGGCGGCATCGGCAAGTCGTACAAGGTGACCTCCAACTCCTGGGAGTACACCGGCGATGGGCACGCGCTGGCGCTGCGCGCGGGCGCGACGTTGATCAACATGGAGTTCCTGCAGTTCCACCCCACCGGCATGGTCTGGCCGCCCAGTGTGAAGGGAATCCTGGTCACCGAGGGCGTGCGCGGCGACGGCGGTGTGCTGAAGAACACCGAGGGCAAGCGGTTCATGTTCGACTACATCCCGCCGGTCTTCAAGGGGCAGTATGCCGAGACCGAGGAAGAGGCCGACCAATGGCTGCGCGACAACGACTCCGCGCGCCGCACGCCGGATCTGCTGCCGAGGGACGAGGTGGCGCGGGCCATCAACGAAGAGGTGAAGGCCGGACGCGGCACCGAGCACGGCGGCGTCTTCCTCGACATCGCCTCCCGGATGCCCGCCGAGGAGATCGTGCGGCGGCTTCCCTCGATGCACCACCAGTTCAAAGAGCTCGCGGACGTGGACATCACCAAGGAGCCGATGGAAGTCGGCCCCACCTGTCACTACGTGATGGGCGGGGTCGAGGTCGATCCGGACACCGGTGCGGCCACGGTGCCCGGGCTGTTCGCGGCGGGGGAGTGTTCCGGCGGCATGCACGGGTCCAATCGCCTGGGCGGTAACTCGCTGTCGGACCTGCTGGTGTTCGGCCGCCGGGCCGGACTCGGCGCAGCCTCCTATGTGGAGCAGCTCGCCGAGCGGCCGTCGGTCTCGGACGACGATGTCACCAAGGCCGCGAAGGCCGCCGTGGCGCCGTTCGATCCCCCCGCCGACGGCAAGGGCGAGAACCCCTACACCTTGCACACCGATCTCCAGCAGACGATGAACGACCTGGTCGGCATCATCCGTAAGGAACACGAGGTGCGCGCGGCGATCGATAAGCTCGCCGAGCTGCGGGCCCGGTTCCGTCACGTGACCGTGGAGGGTCATCGCCAGTTCAATCCCGGCTGGCATCTGGCGCTCGATCTGCAGAACATGCTGCTGGTCAGCGAATGCGTGGCGCACGCGGCGCTGCTGCGGACCGAGAGCCGCGGCGGGCACACCCGCGACGACCACCCGTCGATGGATCCGGAGTGGCGCAACAGGCTCCTGGTCTGTGCGGTGGAGCCGAGCACAGCCGGCGACCCGATTCCCGACGTCACCGTGACGCGCAAGGAACAACCTCCGATGCGATCGGACCTGCTCGCCCTTTTCGATCTCGGCGAGCTCGAGAAGTACTACACCCCGGATGAACTCGCCGGGCACCCGGCCGCGGCCGGGCATTCGACGGAGCGAGAGGCGTAGCGATGGGTTACGACGCCAAATTCCGCGTATGGCGCGGTGATCTCGACGGCGGAGAACTGCACGATTTCACCGTTCTGGTGAACGAGGGCGAGGTGGTGCTCGACATCATCCACCGGTTACAGGCCACGCAGGCGCCCGACCTGGCCGTGCGGTGGAACTGTAAAGCGGGCAAGTGCGGCTCGTGTTCGGCCGAGGTGAACGGTCGGCCGCGTCTGCTGTGCATGACGCGGATGTCCACCTTCGCCGAGGACGAAGTGATCACCGTGACGCCGATGCGCACGTTCCCCGTGATCAGGGACCTCGTGACGGACGTATCGTTCAATTACGAGAAGGCCAGGGAGATACCCTCTTTCACGCCGCCCGCCGACCTGAAGCCGGGCGATTACCGGATGAAGCAGATCGATGTGGAACGTTCGCAGGAATTCCGCAAGTGCATCGAGTGCTTCCTGTGCCAGAACACCTGTCACGTGGTGCGTGACCACGAGGAGAACAAGCAAGCCTTCGCGGGGCCGCGCTATCTGATGCGGATCACCGAATTGGAGATGCATCCGCTGGATGTCGGCGACCGGACCGAACTCGCCCAGGACGAGCATGGCCTCGGCCTGTGCAACATCACCAAGTGCTGCACCGAGGTCTGCCCGGAACATATCAAGATCACCGACAACGCGCTGATCCCGATGAAAGAGCGGGTGGCCGATCGCAAATATGACCCGCTGGTGTGGCTGGGCAACAAGCTGTTCCGCCGTTAGGACGCCGAGAACCACCGGCCGGGGAACTCCCGGCCGGTCGGCGCACCCTTACAAAATCGCCACTACACCGAGGGCGACGATCCACACCAGCAAGCCGACGAGCAGTGCCGACAGCAACGAGTTGGTGAGGACGAAGACTCCGACCGCCGACACCGCGAACAGCAGCGCGACGATCAGCCATTCCACCCAATCGCCCGGACGCAATTTCTTGTACCGGGGATGGGAACTCTTGAGCCCACGGTCCACGCATTGAGAAATACCCACACGTGGCCCCCGGCAAACATCTGTTCGTTGCCGAAAATGTGTCGTTTCGTGATCCTCGGGTGCCCGCGCTTTACTCCGGCCGGTCGAACTCCCCGTCGTGCACACCGGCCGTGAACGCGGCCCATTCCCCGGGCGTGAAGACCAGCACCGGCCCGTCGGGGTCCTTCCCATTGCGCAGACCCACGTGTCCGTCGGCGAGCAATGCCACTTCGACGCTGTCGTTTCCCTCCCCTTCGCCTGCCCTCTGCCACGTGGCGCCGGTCAGGTCTATGTTCGCGTTGCCCTGAATGCTCACGGATTGGACTCCTTCGCTGTCTGCGTCGGCAGACGTGTACGGACCGAGATCTCACGCGCGCCCGATAGTACCGCCGCCGACCGGCGCTGTCGGGCGAAAACCGGGCCGGATGAACGACCCGGTGCCACCATATTCCCGACCGCTGATCACAGCGGCCCACCGGCCTCAGCGGCGGCGCGGTGGAGGGCCAGCCCAGGCGCGTATGGCCGCCACGACCACCCGGCCGGAGGGCCGAAATCTATTGCGAGGTGGAACTATCCAGCAGCGGATCGCGCCTACCGCCGCAGTAGGTGACGGCAATGCGATCGTCGATCCGGTGCGGGAGACCGACACGTTCAGGCGGAACAGCTCCGCGAACAGTCGCGTATCGCTCTCGGGCAGGTCCGGCGCGATCAGAAAGGTCCACCGATTCGAGCGCGGGTGCGCCAGGATCGGGCCGAGCCGGACGCGTGTGCTCTGCATATGTGCCTTGACCGCCTGACCGAGACTGCTCGGCATGGTCAAGGCCCATACCGATCCGGCGCGCATCACGATCCGTCCGAGTCCGGGTGGGTCGATGACGGCGGGCAGGTCACATTCGCGCCGATAGAACTGACATCTGGAACGCGGTGTATCCCTGAGTGAGCTCTGTTCCACTGACAACCCCCTGCGATTGTGTGGTTCGACTTCATGTGCGCGCCATACCGAAGCCCCTGCTATCTGACTGCGGCTCCCGCTCGCGTACCGATGAGAATGCGGCGATGGCCGAGTGTGGCGCGACTACTCCTAGTTTCGCGTTGCGCCGACCGGGATCGACTGATAAAGAACGTGCAAAACTGGGAAAAAGGCGGTGGCACGGCGCGATCGCGCGCGATCCGGCTCAGTGCCAGGTGTGGTCGGTGAGCGCGGTGCGCGGGCCGAACTTGGGTTTGTGAAAATGGCCGCTGATCTCGAGAAGGCGAATTGCCCGATAACGATGGGGCCGAAGCGGTTCCAGGTATTCGACCATCGCGTCGTCGTCGATCGGACGGCCGAGCAAGGTCCAACCGACCGCGGCGGCCAGGTGGTAATCGCCGACCGACAGCGCGTCCGCATCGCCGAAAGCCCGTTGCGCGATCTCCGCGGCGGTCCATACCCCGATGCCGGGGACACTGCGCAGCATGCGCGCCGCCTCGACCGGATCGACCCGTGCGGCGCGCTCCAGCGACTCGGCGATCCGAGCCGCGCGCACGATGGTCTGCGCCCGTTGCGGTCCGACATTGGCCCGGTGGTAGACCCAGGAGGGAATCCGCCGCCAAGTATCCGGGTCCGGCGGTAGCCGCATTCCCTCCGGCGCGGGCCCCGGCGCTGGTGCGCCGTATTGCCGCACCAACCTCCGCCAGGACGCTCGCGCGGAGACGGTGTGCACTTTCTGCTCCAGCACGGCGGGCACCAAGGCTTCGAAGACCAGGCCCGTGCGCAACATGCGCAGGCCGGGGAAGCGGCGCTGGGCATCGACGAGTTTCGGGTGATCCGGCAGGAACGCCGAGACGTCCTCGTCCAGGCAGAGCATGCGCTCGAGACCATCGAGAAACTCCACTGCGCCCGGCCCCCAGGCTCGTGCCCGCACCGCGCGAGGGCCGGATTGGGTCAGCCGGTAGGTGACCGGCCCGGTCGGCATGCGGGAGGCGTGCCAATGCGCACCGTCGGCGGTCACCCGGTGGCACGGATCGCCGGCGCCACGGCCGAGAGGAGCAACCGTGCACGCCAGATCGATCGGCCTGCCCGTGGTCAGGGTCCGGCTCGGTCCCGGCTCGACCGTCACGTTGCGCACCGGATCATTCTGCCCGTCGCGGCACGCGCCGCCGCGTCCCCCTCTCGGCGAGCGACACGCCTTATCATCCGAGGCACACCCATAAGCTTTTCATGCCTCTTATGCATAACCGCAGTTCGGATCATCCGGCTGTAACAGGACGAGATTTCCGGCGATGTTGATTTCGATCGGCAAATAGCCGGCTGTAGCCACGACGGAGGTTTCCGATGATCACCAATGTGCTCAACTGGTTGCTCAACGCCTGGGGCGGGGTTTTCGCGGGCAGCTCCGGTTACCAGATCCCGCCCGGCACCCTGCCGTTCGGTAGCTGAGCCTCGCGGCGCGCGGGCCCGGATGCGCGCCCGGGCGCGAAAAGGTCACTCACCCATCAGGAACTGCGCGATATGCCGCGCCCGCCGCCCCGCGAGGGCTGCGGCTTGGGTGCGACAGGAGAAGCCGTCGGCGAGCAAGATCGCGTCCTCGCCCGCGGCGCGCAAAGCGGGCAGCATGCCGTTCTCGGCGACCGCGACCGAAATGTCGTAATGGCCTTTTTGCATCCCGAAATTCCCCGCTAATCCACAGCATCCGGTTATTTCGGTCAGTCGCACGCCCATACCGGCCAGCAGCCGGCGCTCCGCCGCGAATCCGATAACCGCGTGCTGGTGACAATGCGGTTGGATTACCACCGATTGTCCGGTGCGCTGCGGCGGACGCCAGGTCGGCTGTTCGGAGAGAAACTCCGCGAGGGTTCGGACCGCGGCGGCGGTGGGAGCCGACCGCGGGTCCCGGGGCAACAGCTCGGTCAGGTCCGCGCGCAGGACCGCAGTGCAAGACGGCTCTAGTCCCACTATCACGCCGCCCGCCAGGACGTGCTCCTCCAGCGCGGTCAATGTGGCCCGCAGCCTGGCGCGGGCGCCGTCGAGCTGCCCGGTGCTGATCCAGGTGAGGCCACAGCAGACACGTCGCTCCGGGATCCGGACGCGGTAGCCGAGCGTGGTCAGCAGCCGTGCCGTGGCCAGGGCTATTTCCGGGTCGAACGCGTCGGTGAAGGTATTGATCCACAGCATCACCTCGCCCGAGCCCGCCCGCTCCTCGGGCGCGTACGACGACTCGGCCAACAAAGCGCCCTCGTCGAGGTCGCGCCAGATCCGGCGGAAGGTGCGCTCGGCCAGGCGCGGCACGGTACGGCGCGGGTCGATGCCCGCCGCGCGCAAACCGGCTCGCCGCGGCAACGCCCGGCTGGTCAACGCGTTGACGACGCGCGGCATCCGGCTCGCCGCGGACAGCCATCGTGGCAGCAGGCCCAGCGAGTAGTGATCGATCGGGCGCGGCCGGTGCCGGTAGCGGCGATACAGCGTCTCCGACTTGTAGGCGGCCATGTCCACGCCCGCCGGACAGTCCGACCTGCATGCCCGGCACGACAGGCAGAGGTCGAGTGATTCGGCGACCGCCTCCGACGACCAGGGCAGCGCGCCGCGCACCACCTCCTGCAGCACCCGCGCCCGCCCGCGCGTGCTGTCCTTCTCATCCCGGGTGGCCAGGTAGGACGGGCACATGAAACCGCCGTCGGCGCGGCACTTCCCGACACCGACGCAGCGATGCACCGCGACGCCGACATCGCCGTCGTCTTCGGCGAACGCGTAACCGTCCGACGGCCGGACGCGCGCCAGCCCCGCCAGCCGGAGGTCGGCATCGATCGGACGCGGTGCGACGAGCACACCCGGATTCAGGACATCACCGGGGTCGAACAGTCCCTTGTACCCGGAGAAGAGGTCGAGCACCGCGGGCGAGTACATCACCGAGAGCAGTTCCGAGCGCGCCCGGCCGTCGCCGTGCTCGCCGGAGAGCGAACCGCCGTGCCGGACCACCAGCTCCGCCGCGTCGAAGAGGAAAGCGCGGAATCGACGCGGCGCGTCGGCGATCGGAAGATCGAGGCGGACGTGGATGCAGCCGTCACCGATATGCCCGTACAGCAGTCCGTCGACACCGTGGTCGCGGGTCAGCGCGGCGAAATCGCGCAGGTAGGCGCCCAGCCGCGCAGGGGGAACGGCCGCGTCCTCCCATCCCGGCCACGCCGGCCGTCCGTCGGGTGTGCGACCCGCCAGGCCCGCGCCGTCGGCCCGGATCCGCCAGAGCGCGGCCGCGGTCCCGGGATCGGTGACGATCCGGGTGTCCACCGCCCCCGCCGTCCGGCACAGCCGCTGCGCGACGGCCAGCGCTTCGGCGGGTGTCTGTCCCGTGGTCTCCACGAACAGCCAACCCCCGCCGCGCGGTAGATCCGGAACCAGTCCCCGGTGCGCGCGGACCACGTCGACCAGCCGCGCATCGATGCCCTCGACCGCGATCGGGGCACAGGCCAGCACGGCGGCGACGTCGTCGGCCGCGGTGGCGATGTCCGGGTAGCCGAGCACCGTCAGCACGGTGGCCGCGGGCAGGGCGACCAGCTCGACGGTCGCCTCCAGCAGCAGGCCGCAGGTGCCCTCACTGCCGACGAACGCCTTCGCCGCCGATGCGCCCCGTTCGGGCAGCAGGTGTTCCAAGCCGTATCCGGACGCCTGCCGTTCGAAGCGACCTAGGTCTGTGCGCAGCACCGCCAGATTCGCCCTGGCGAATTCCGCGAGACCCGGCACCGCCGACAGCTCGTTGGCCAGCCTGCGCTCGGTGCCGGTGCCGTCAAGGACGCGCAGTTCACGCACGGTATCGGAGGTGCGCCCCCACGCGACGGCCCGCGGTCCGCAGGCATTGTTGCCGATCATGCCGCCGAGGGTGCAGCGATTCTGCGTCGAGGGATCGGGCCCGAAGCGCAGCCCGTGCGGACCCGCCGCACGCTGTAATTCCGAGAGGACCACGCCCGGCTGCACGGTGGCGACACGCGCGGCGGAATTGATGGCGAGAATCCGATTCATGTGCTTGCTGAAGTCCAGCACCAGCCCAGGGCCGATCGCGTTGCCCGCCACCGACGTTCCCGCGCCCCGCGCGGTCACCGGCAAGCCGTGGTCACGGGCGAATCCCAAGGTTATCGCGACGTCATCGTCGTCGCGCGGGAAGACGATCGCGGCCGGGAGAACCCGATAGTTCGAAGCGTCCGAGGAGTACTCCGCCCTCCGGCGCTCCGACGTGTCGACCTCACCCGCGATCCTGCCACGCAGTGCCGCCATCCGGTTCTCGGTCACTCCGTCAGCCTAGAGGTGTTTGTTCCTCCAGCGCCTGCCCGCGCTGGGTGTTCGCGGCCCCTTTTGGCTCTCGAACGGCGCAAGCTCGATCTCGCTGCGCTCGCAGCCGGGAGTGATGGTGCGCTGAGCACGTCGGGCGGTGATCGCGCGACCCCAGGTTTGCTTTTGCCGGTAGCGGGCGGGCTCCTTCGGCGCGTAGGCGGCGGCCCCGCACACGGAAGCCCGGGCCGCGAACGGCGTGCTCAACCTGACACCGCTCGAGACCGGGGTCGAGGTGGCGTAAGTGCGTGGGCGGTGATCGCACCACCCTGGAGTTCCGCCGCTGTCCTGGCGACCGTCTGTCACACGTACGGCAGACCGATCGGCGATCGCACGGCAGACATCCCGGCCCGAGCCGCCGACCGGCCTCGCTCGAGACGAAGGTCGGATCTTCCGGTTTCGCTGTCGGCGGAAACGGAGTGGGGGCGGAATCTTCTTGAGGTCAACCATAGTTGAGGTCTTAGTGTCGGTGGCCAGGTCTTTGATGGGGTGGGGAGCGAGAGGGAGAGCAACGTGAGCATCGAATCCGTGGCGTGGAGCCAGATGTACCGGCGGGCGAACGCGCCACAGGAACAGCGGCCGTTCCGGCGGGCCACCGCCGAGCGCATCATCCGGTTCGCCGCGCGGCACCAGCGCAGGATCGGGGCGTTCCTGCTGTTGAGCGTCGTCTCGGCGGTGCTCGCCGTGGCGACGCCGGTGCTGGCGGGGCGGGTGGTCGACGAGATCGTCGGCGGCGCCGCGCCACGCGTTGTCGTCGTGCTCGCGCTCGTGATCGGCGTGCTCGCGGTGTTCGACGCGGGGCTGGGACTGGCGATTCGCTGGATGTCCGCGCGCATCGGGGAGGGGCTCATCCTCGATCTGCGCACCGCCGTGTTCGACCACGTGCAGAAGATGCCCGTCGCGTTCTTCACCCGGACCAGAACCGGCGCGCTGGTCAGCCGCCTCAACAACGACGTCATCGGCGCCCAGCGGGCGTTCAGCGACACCCTTTCCGGCGTGGTGGCCAACCTGGTGACCCTCGCGCTGACGCTCGGCGTGATGGTCAGCATTTCCTGGCAGATCACTGTGCTCGCGCTGGTACTGCTCCCGGTGTTCGTGATCCCCGCGCGCCGGATGGGCAACCGCTTGGCGGACATGCAGCGGGAAGCCGCCCGGTTGAACGCGGCGATGAGCACCCAGATGACCGAGCGTTTCTCCGCACCGGGCGCGACACTGGTCAAGCTCTTCGGCCGTCCGGAACAGGAGTCCGCCGAGTTCGCGCTGCGGGCGCGGCGAGTGCGCGACATCGGCGTGCGCACCGCGATGTTGCAGACCGTCTTCGTCACCTCGCTCACGCTGGTGTCCGCGCTGGCGATCGCGTTGGTGTACGGACTCGGCGGCTGGTACGCGCTGCGCGGGCAGTTGGACGCGGGCGCGGTCGTGTCGCTGTCACTGCTGCTGACCAGGCTCTACACGCCGCTGACCGCACTGGCCAGCGCGCGGATGGAGATCATGGCCGCGCTGGTGAGCTTCGAGCGGGTCTTCGAAGTGCTCGACCTGAAACCACTGATCGAGGACGCGCCCGGCGCGAAACCGGTTCCGGAGGGCCCGGTCGCGGTGGAGTTGGACGGGGTGAGCTTCGGTTACCCGTCGGCCGACAAGGTGTCGCTGGCTTCGCTGGAGGATGTGGCGAATCTCGACACTCGCGGCGGGGTGGAGGTGCTGCACGACGTGTCGCTGCGCGCCGAGCCGGGCCAGTTGATCGCACTGGTCGGTTCCTCCGGGGCGGGTAAATCGACCATCGCCCAACTGGTCTCGCGGCTCTACGACGTCGACGGCGGCGCGGTGCGATTGAACGGCGCCGACGTGCGCGAGCTGAGCGGCCGGTCGATCCGCGAAACGGTCGGGCTCGTCACCCAGGACGGGCACCTGTTCCACGACACCATCCGGGCCAACCTGCTGCTCGCGCGGCCGGAGGCCACCGAGGACGAGCTCTGGGACGCGCTGGAACGCGCGCGGCTGCGTGACCTGGTCGCCTCGTTGCCGGACGGGCTGGAGACCGTGGTCGGCGAGCGCGGCTACCGGCTCTCCGGTGGCGAGCGTCAGCGTCTGACCATCGCGCGCCTGCTGCTCAAGCAGCCGCGCGTGGTGATCCTGGACGAAGCGACCGCGTCGCTGGACTCCACCTCGGAAGCCGCCGTGCAGGAGGCACTGACCGAAGCGCTCGCGGGCAGGACCGCGCTGGTGATCGCGCACCGGCTGTCCACGATTCGCGCCGCAGACCAGATCCTGGTGCTGGAGCAGGGACGCATCGTGGAGCGCGGCACGCACGCGCAACTGCTGGCCGCCGACGGCCGCTACGCGGAGTTGTATCGCACCCAGTTCGCCGAGGAGCCCGTGCCGGCCGCAGCCTGACCGCCGCCTGACCGCCGCCTCCGGGCCAGGCCGCCGCACGCGCATGACCGCCGCCTCCAGGCCAGGCCGCCGCCCGGGCTAGGTCGCTGCCCGGTCGGCGGTACAGGTGAGGTCGGTGTCCGGCAGCGCCCCGGCACCGAAGTAGGTGTTGATCGCGTCGTTGACGCAGCTGCTCAGGTCCGGCCGGAATGTCATGTGGATGCGGACGTCGCGCAGGGTGACCAGCCGCGACTCGGACAGATACCGATGCAGTCGAACGGCATGGTCGTAAGGAGTGCGAGGATCGCCCGTCGCCTGCACGATGAGCGCGGGCACCGCGTTCCTGACCTCGGTCGGAGGTTCGACCGGCCGGGGCCAGAAGGCACACGGCTGGATATTGCCCGCCAGCGCGCCGAACACCGGCTGCGTGGCCCGGTTCTCTTCGATGGTGCGCCAGTACCAGGTGGGATCGATCGGTGCGCCGACATCACCGCAGGCGATCTGCGCCAGAACGGAGTTCTCGTTGTCCCGCAGCGCCTGCACGATGGCGCGCAACCGGGGCGTGCGCGAGGTCGTCGGCGGACCGCCCGCGTCGTCGGCGAGCTCGCGCACCGTGGCGGCCAACGGCTCGTTCAGCCGGTAGTTCGTCAGCAAGGCGTGCAGGATGAACGGAAGCCAGTGGTCATCGATCGCGAACCCGTCGATGACGATCGGTTGCCGCGCGACGAGACGCACCAGCTCCTCGATCTTCGCCCGAACCTGCTGCGGTGTCGCGCCGAGCCGGTACTCCCGGTCATGGGCCGCTGCCCACACCGCCCAATCGTCCAGCGCGATCTCGTCCGCGGGACCCCAGTCCTGCACCAAGCCGGTCCAGTACCGGTCCGGGTCGATCGCGCTGTCGAGCACGATCCGGTCACTGTGTTCGGGGAACATCTGGGTGAACACCGCCCCGAGGTAGGTGCCGTAGGACAAGCCGTAGAAATTGACCTTCCGCTCGCCCAGGACAGCGCGGACGATGTCCATGTCGCGCGCCGTGTTCCGCGTGGTGAACTGCCGCACCAAGCCCGGGTCACGAATGACGCAGCTCGCGGCCATGCCCGCGGACTGCACGGTGTCGTGCACGAAACCCCACGGTTCCAGGCCAGCCGAACGCACCATCTCGCCGACCGGCCAGCCGCATCGCGGACTGCGGCTGGAATCGCCCACCCCGCGCGGGTCCATCCCGATCAGGTCGTAGCTCGCGAGCACGTCCCGCGACAGCACGTCACCGAGCAGATCGACACTGTCCAGTCCCGGCCCACCGGGGCCGCCGGGATTCGACAGGAGAATCCCTCGCCGCCGCGCCGGATCGCCCGCTCTCACCCGGGATATCGCCACCGTGATCGTGCGATCAGCAGGCTGCCCGTAGTCCAGCGGTACCAGAACATCGGCGCACTCCCCGCCGGCCTTGTCCAGATTCTCGATACCGCACGGCTTCCACTCCAGCGACTGGCGGTAGAACCGGTCCAAGGCGGGTGGGTGCGGGTCGTCCACCGGCTCCGCCTGGCTGTAAGCGGGCACCGCCAGCAGCACGGAAACCGCAGCCATCGAAATCGAGCGCCAGAACAGGTTCGCCGACAACAGATTTCGCCTCTCGACCGGAGCGAGCACATGGGTGGATGCGGAAGAACCGTATCGGATCACGGCTTTCGGGGGTGACCGGACCTTCCCACGCGCGGCGTCGTCCGAGGTAGATCTCAGATGACGCGGCGTGCGTCGAGTCCGTCCAGCACCCGGTCCAGTCCGTACTGAAATTTGCGCTCGCGCACCTGCTCCGGATCCTGGCTCCAACTCTCGTGTGCGACGCGGGGGAATTCGCGCGCCGCCGCTTCGGCGGCAGGCCGCAGCTCGGCCAGCCACTCCTTCTCCGTCTTCCCGCTGCGGGCCAGCATGCTCAAATACGCCGCCTCGGTGATGCCGATTCCGACCACGAAGCTGATGACGGAGCCGATACCGTCGCCCGCCTCTTGGGCGGGGAAGCCGCCCGCTTCGAAGAGTCCCACCATGCGGTCGTTGAGCCGCATGACATTCGGTCCCAGATACGACAGCCCGACCTGACCGAGAGTCGATGCCATCCACGGATGCCGGAGGATCATCGCCCGCAGGCTCCGCGCGCACTCGCGCGTCGCCGCGCGCCAGTGCGCCGGGTCATCGATCTCCGGAACGTCGATTTCGCCGTATACCTCGTCGACCACCAGCTCGATTAGTTCGTCCCGGTTGGCCACGTGGCGGTAGAGGGAGGTCGCGCCCGCGTTGAGCCGGGCGCCGAGCTGACGCATGCTGAGCGCCTCCATACCCTCCGCGTCCAGCAGCGCCACCGCTTCGGCCACGATCTGCTCCCTGGTGAGCGCCGGTTGCTCCCTGCCGCGCCGCGGGCGTGTCCACACTGATCCCACCTGCTGTTTTTCCGCGGGCATGGCATTCCTTTCGTCCACCGCCAGCGTAGCGCACGCTGTTCGCAAATGCGTACGGCACTCTTCCGTGCGCACGGGATTCGCAGGATGCGTAGGCGTTGCGCGACCTTCCGGCAGCGATATCCCGGCGCGCGAATGTCCGGCTCGGATCAATCGAGCCGGACATCGACACATCGGCTCGGCTCGAACTAGCGCGCGGGCGTGCGCGCTCGGCGCGAACCCCTATGTGAGCGCGCCCGCGAGTGCGTCAGAATTCGCCCTGAACTCCGAGCACCGTGCGGCCCCTGTGGCTGCCCTTCTGGATGGAGCGCAGCACCTTCTCCGCCTCGGTGACCGGAGCGTGGTTCTCCAGCACCGAGAGGTGCTGCGGACGCAGCTCTTTTCCGAGCTGTGTCCATACTTCACGGCGGCGCTCGATCGGGAGGTTGACCGAATGATGCCTTCCAGGGCGACGCCGCGCAGGATGAACGGCATCACCGTGGTGGGCAGATCGGAGCCGCCGGTGAGCCCGCTGGCCGCGACGACGCCGCCGTAGCCGATCGCGCTGAGAATGTAGGCGAGCGAGGCGCCGCCGACACTGTCCACGGCCGCGGCCCACCGCGCCTTGCTCAGCGGCCGCGGCTTGGCGTCCGGCTCCGGCAGTCTGCCGATGACCTCGTTTGCCCCGATCTCACTGAGCAGATCGCCCGCGTCGGTCTTGCCGGTGGAAGCGATGACCTCGAAGCCGAGACCGGAGAGGATGTCGATGCTCACGCTGCCGACGCCGCCGGTCGCCCCCGTGACCAGGACCGGGCCCGCATCAGGAGTGAGTCCGCGATCGAGCAGGGCCTGCACGCTCGAGGCCGCGGTGAAACCGGCGGTGCCCAGCGCGGCGGCGTCGCGAAGGCTCAGGTCCTCCAGCTTGACCACCCATTCCGCGGGCACCCTGGCGTATTCGGCGAAGCCGCCGTTGTGCGAGACGCCGATGTCGTAGCCGTGCGCGATCACCGGGTCGCCCGGCGCGAAATCGTCGTCGGCGGACTCGACCACCTCACCGATCACATGATCCCGGGCACGATCGGGTAGTTGCGGACCACCCCGCCGCCTCGGGTGATCGCCAGACCGTCTTTGTAGTTCGCGCTCGAGTAGTGCACCTTGATCGTCACGTCGCCCGGCCCGAGGAAATCCTCGCCGACTTGCTGCCGGGTCAGGACGATCCCGCTATCCGTTTCGTGTGCCACCATCGCCCAGAACTCCATGCGGACGAGCATACGAGTGTCCGGTCCGGTCCGGGAGCTACTGCGGTACGAGTTCCAGCCGGACGCCGAGCAGACGAATCGGTCGGTCTAGCTCGAATCGGTCGACGATCCGCAAGGCGGTCTCCGCGATCCGCGCGACATTGATGGTCGGTTCGGGCAGCTTCTCCTGTTTGCTGCGGGTGTAGAAGGTGTTGGTGCGCACCGTCACGGAAACGCGGGTGGCGATCCGGCCCGCCGCTGCCATCTCCTCGGCGACCTCGGTGGCCAGCCGCTCGACTTGGGCACGGATCTCGGCGGGGTCGGTCAGATCGTGCGGGAAGGTCTCGGATTTGCTGCGCCCCACTGGAATCCGAGGCTCGGTGGTGACGTCCGTATCGCCCTTCCCGTGGCCGAGCACCCACAGATACGGCCCGGTGTTCGGTCCGAACTCCGCGGCGAGGCGATGCCGGTCGGCCGCCATCAGATCGCCGACGGTGCGGATGCCGAGATCGGCGAGGCGCGCGGCGATTCGATCGCCGATACCCCACAGCGCGTTCGTCGGGCGATGCGCCATCACGTCGGTCCAGTTCGCGGCGGTGAGCCGGAAGACACCCTCGGCCGCGCCCGGGTCGGTGACCGGTGCGGCCGAAAACTTGCCCGCCGACTTGGCGAACCCGGTCGCGAGCTTGGCCGTGAGCTTGTTGTCGCCGATGCCGATGCAACAGCTCAGCCCGAGCCCGGCGATGGCGCCGCGCACCTGCCGCGCGAGGCGCTCCGGGTCATCGGTGTCGGCGGCCAGGAACGCCTCGTCCCAGCCCCACACCTCGACCCGCCCGGGGAACGTCCGCAGCAGCGCCATCACCTCGTCGGAGGCGTCCTCGTAGGCGGTCAGGTCCAACGGAAGGAACACGCCATCGGGGCATTTGCGCTGGGCGTTGCGCAACGGCATCCCGGCCCGCACGCCGAACGCGCGCGCCGGATAGGACGCGCAGGTCACCACTTTGCGCGGCTCGGTGGGATCGCCGTGGCCGCCGACGATGACGGGCAGTCCCCGCAGCTCCGGATGACGGCGGAACTCCACCGCCGCCTGGAACTGGTCGAGATCGACGTGCAACAGCCATCTGGCCACATGCCGTTCTTACCGCAGGGCCCCGACACCTGCCTGCATTCCGCTGCGATCGACCCCAACTCACGTTTCCGCACGTGGTTCGCGATCGTCCACGTATTGTGCCCACCACAAAACAGAACTAAATTCTGGATATGAAGATTCGAGATCGGTTATTGCTGGCGGCGGAGCGTCAGTTCGCCGAGCACGGGGCGCTCGACGCGACGCTGACGCAGATCCGGGAGGCGGCGGGCGCCAGCGTGGGGGCGCTCTACCACCACTTCCCGGACAAGTCCGACCTGTACCGGCAGGTATGGGCGAACGCGCTGGCCGACTACCAGGAGCATTTCTGGGCAGTGGTCGGCGACAGCACCGACGCGCGCGAAGGTGTCACCGCGGGCGTGCGCGAGCACTTGCGGTGGGTGAGCGAGAACCAGTACCGGGCAACGGTGCTCACCTCCGCGCGGCCTCCGGGGGTGCGCGAGAGCGACAGCAATCGCCGCTTCATGTCCGACGTGACACGCTGGTGGCGAACGCACGCCGGATACGGGTTGGTGCGTGACCTGCCGATCGATCTGGTCTACGCGCTGTGGCTGGGCCCGGCGCAGGAATACACCAGGCAATGGCTGGGCGGGGAGATGCGTATCGCGCCGGCGGAAGTCGCGGGCGAACTCGCCGACGCCGCCTGGCTCGCCCTCGCCGCCGACCGCACCCGCGCCGCGCGAGAGGTCTCCCGGTGACGACCACCACGAATCTCGACCTCGACAGCGCCAAGAAGATCTTGGCAGCGCAGCCCTTCGCCACCCTGGTCGGCACCGAGATCACCGCGTTCGGCGACGGCACCGCCACGCTGGTCATCCCGCTGCGCCGCGAATTGACCCAGCAGTTCGGCTTCGTCCACGGCGGCGTGCTCGCCTACGCCGCCGACAACGCCCTCACCTTCGCCGCCGGAACGGTCCTCGGCGCGAACGTGCTCACCGGCGGTGTCACGATCACCTATCTTCGCCCGGCCGGGGGCGCCCGATTGCGTATCGAGGCTTCCGTCACGGGCGCGACGCGGCGCCAAGCGGTTGCCCACTGCCAGATCTACGCGGAGAGCCCCGACCGCGAACCCGTGCTGTGTGCGGTTGCCCAGGGCACCACCCGTCTCGCCGAAACCGAACTGACCACCGGGGATACCGGTAGGACGCGCGGTAAGCCGTCCGCAACGTTCCAGCGACAGCCTTAGCGTCCCGATCGGGCGACAGGCGAACGGCCGGGCACGAAAGACGCTTCGTGCCCGGCCGTCGCGGACCAGGTCAGGCGGTTGCCGCGAAGGCGGACCCCAACGCCGGTTCGGCGACCGGCTCGATGGCGTAAGCCAGGATGTCGGCCACGTCGGCGACGGGACGGACATCCAGCGCGGCGAGCACCTCCGCCGGGACGTCGTCCAGATCCGGCTCGTTGCGCGCCGGGATGAACACCGTCTTCAGTCCGGCTCGCTGGGCGGCGAGCAGTTTCTGTTTCACGCCACCGATCGGCAGCACCCGGCCGTTCAGCGTGACCTCGCCGGTCATGCCGACGTCCGATCGCACCTGACGCCCCAGCGCCAGCGACACCAGCGCGGTGACCATCGTGACGCCCGCGGACGGTCCGTCCTTCGGCACCGCGCCCGCCGGGAAGTGGATGTGGATGTTGCGATCAAGCACCGACGGCTCGATCCCGATTTCCTCCAGGTGCGAGCGCACGTAGGTCAGCGCGATCTGCGCGGACTCCTTCATGACGTCGCCGAGCTGGCCGGTGAGCGTCAGCGAACGCTCACCCTCGGCGGCGTTCGCCTCGATGTAGAGCACGTCGCCGCCCGCGCCGGTCACCGCGAGGCCGGTGGCCACGCCGGGGACGGCGGTGCGTTCGACGGAATCGGGGGTGAAGCGCGGACGACCCAGGTAATCCTTCAAGTCGTCCAGTCCGATCGTCAGCGCTTGCTCGACCGGCACTTCGTAGCCCAGTTCGGGGTCGTAGCCCGCTGCCGCCGGGACGGCTTCGCGCTCCGACAGCCGAGTGGCCGCCTTGCGCAACGCCTTCGCGATCAGCCGCTCCATCTGCCGGACGCCGGCCTCCCTGGTGTAGTTGGCCGCGATCTCACGCAGCGCCTCCTCGCTGACCGTCACCTCGTCGGCGGTCAGCGCGTTGCGCTCGAGCTGTCGCGGCACCAGGAAGTTGCGCGCGATGGCGACCTTGTCGTCCTCGGTGTAGCCGTCGACCGTGATCAATTCCATCCGGTCCAGCAGCGGGCCGGGGATGGTCTCCATCACGTTCGCGGTGGCGATGAACAGCACGTTCGGACAGGTCCAGGTCCAGATCGAGGTAGTGGTCGCGGAACGTGTGGTTCTGCGCCGGGTCGAGCACCTCGAGCAGGGCGGCCGCCGGGTCGCCGCGGAAGTCCGAGCCGACCTTGTCGATCTCGTCCAGCAGGACGACCGGGTTCATCGAGCCGGCTTCCTTCATGGCGCGGACGATGCGACCGGGAAGCGCACCCACATAGGTACGGCGGTGACCGCGGATCTCGGCCTCGTCGCGCACACCACCCAGTGCCACGCGAACGAACTTGCGGCCGAGGGCCCGCGCCACCGACTCACCCAGCGAGGTCTTGCCCACACCGGGCGGGCCGACCAGCACCAGCACCGCGCCGGAGCCGCGTCCGCCGACGACCTCCAGGCCGCGGGCGGCGCGCCGGGCCCGGACGGCCAGGTACTCCACCATGCGGTCCTTGACCTCGTCCAGACCGTGGTGGTCGGCGTCCAGGACCGCGCGGGCGGCCGAGACGTCGGTGCTGTCGGTGGTCTTGACCGTCCACGGCAGCTCGAGCACGGTATCCAGCCAGGTCCGGATCCAGCCGGACTCCGGGCTCTGGTCGCTGGCGCGCTCCAGCCTGCCGACCTCGCGCAGCGCCGCCTCGCGAACGGTGTCGGGCAGGTCGGCCTGCTCTACGCGCGTGCGGTAGTCGTCGGCGCCGTCGGGCTCGTCCTCGCCGAGTTCCTTGCGGATGGCGTTGAGCTGCTGGCGCAGCAGGAATTCGCGCTGGCTCTTCTCCATGCCCTCGCGCACGTCTTCGCTGATCTTCTCGCTGATCTCGGCCTCGGCGATGTGCGCTTTGGTCCACTCGATCAGGGCGCTGAGCCGCTTGGCCACCTCGGGTGTCTCGAGCAGTTCACGCTTCTGCTCGGCGGTCAGGTAGGTGGCGTAGCCCGCGGTGTCGGCGATGGCCGACGGATCGGTCAGCTGATTGACCGCGTCGATGATCTGCCACGCCTCGCGGCGCTGCAGCACCGAGACGACCAGCTTCTTGTATTCGGCGGCCAGTTCCTTGGTGCGGCCGTCCGGAGCGGGTGTCTCGACCGGCTCGGCCTCGACCCACAGGGCCGCGCCGGGGCCGGTGACTCCGTGCCCGATCTTGGCGCGCCGTTCGGCCTTGAGAACGGCCGCCGGGGCACCGCCGCGCATCCGGCCGACCTGTTCGATGGTGGCGACCACACCGTAGGTGGCGTAGCCCTCGTTCAGCCGCGGCGCGAGCAGCACGGCGTCGGTTCCGGCGGCGCGCGCGGCATTCGATCGCGGCCTGCGCCGATTCGTCCAGTTCGATGGGCACGACCATGCCCGGCAGCACGATCGGATCGGTCAGGAACAGCACCGGCAGGTTCTGTGGTGTAGTCACGTCTTCGACCTTCCAAAAGTTGAGCGTTGCCTACTCAACCCAAGAGTGTCCCCGTTTGTTCCGGCTCAACCGAGCCGTTCGCTGACGGCGAATCGCTTGCGTGCGACTGTGATCCGGACCACTGCCGTGAATCCTTCTCCGGCCTTCTGCGCGTTGACACTCCGTCCAAGGCAATGAGAACGTTGGGGCCTTGATATCTCATACCGGCGGTACCGCCGGATCGGCTTAGGGAGACCCATCGATGTCGTCGCTCGCCGCTGGCGTGTTCATCGACTGGGAAGAGTTGACCGGGCAGTCCAAGTTCGTGGTGGACCTGGTCACGTTCCCGATCTTCAGCGCACTGGCGGGCTGGCTGACCAACTGGACCGGCGTGCTCATGCTGTTCTGGCCGATCATCTTCCGCGGCATCCGCGTCCCCGGCCTGCACGTGCTCTACCCCTATTTCCCGCGCCGGGTCCAGGTGCTGCCGACCTTCTCCGGTGACGGCCGCCGTCTCGGCTTCCAGGGCTTCATACCGGCTCGCGCGGAGAAGATGGCCAGCATCTGCGTGGACAAGGCCCTGATGCGAATCGGCAGCCCGAGGGATTTCATTTACGAACTCGACCTCGACGGCATCGCCGACTACATCGCGGTGCTCGCGCGCGAGCAGGTGCGGCCGCTGGTCAACGAGCTGATGTACCGGGACAACCCGGACCTGTGGCGCACGGTCCCGCGCGCCGCCAAACAGCTGATCTACCAGCGGGTGGACCGGGAACTGCCCGCGCTGTCGCGCCGCGCCTTCGCCTCGCTCGGTGACAACGTCGACCAGCTCATCGACATCAAGAGCTTTGTGATCCGCTACCTGCAGGAGAACCCGTCCATCCTGAAGGACCTGACCACCACCATCGCGGCGCCGGAACTGCGCTTCATGGTGCGCATCGGCTTGCTCGGCGCGCCCTTCGGCGTGCTGCTGGCCCTCTATCTGCATGTCCATCACAACATCCCGGTGCTGGGCCTGGTGCCGGGCTGGGTGATCGTCCTGCTCGCTTCGGCTGCGATCGGGGTGATCGTGAACGTCATCGCGGTGAAGATGGTGTTCGAGCCGGGCGACCCGCAACCGAGGTACAAGTACCTGTGGAAGCAGGCGCTGCTGGCGAAACGGCAGTCGCAGGCGGCGACCGATCTCGCCCACATCCTGGCCTACCAGGTGCTGACGCTGCCGAATCTGTCCAAGGAACTGCTGGAGGGCCCGAACGGGGACAAGACGAGGCAACTGCTCGAGCGCTTGATCGCCGACGAGATCAACCGTCAGCTCGGGCCGACCAGCACGCTGGTACGCGCGGCCTTGGGGCGCCGCCAGTTCGACAACCTCACCGTGAGCGCGGCGGGCGCCGCGGTCGGCTTGGCGCCGACCCTGGCCGAGGACGAGGAGTTCAACCTCGCGCAGGCCAAGACCATGATGGATTCGCTGCGCGCAAGCTGCGGGACCTCACGCCGGGAGAGTTCATGGAGATGTTCTACGCGTCCGTCGAACAGGACGCCTGGTTGCTCTATCTGCACGGCGCGGTGCTCGGCCTCGTCGTGGGAGCCGCGCACCTGGTGGCCTTCGGCTGGTAGCGGCAACCGCTCCGCAAAGATAAAACAAGCATGCTTGCCTTTTTTTGGCCGCACTGCGATGCTGGACCACGGCGGCGCACGAGGCGGTGCGCCCGAATCGGTAGGGGAACGGATGTCTGACCTCGAGGCGCTGCTCGGCGATTTCGCGGACGAATGCGCGGATTTGGAACGACTCGTCGGCCCGCTGGCTATCGAGCAGTGGGCCCGCGCCACACCCGCGCCCGGCTGGACCATCGCCCATCAGATCGGCCATCTGGCCTGGACCGACGAGGTCGCGGCGATCGCCGCCGCGGATGCCGACGGCTTCCAAAGGTTGCTGACCGAAGCAGGCCCGCGCGCGTTGACGTTCGTCGACGAGGCCGCCGAGAAGGCGGCCAGCGAACCCCCCGCCGACCTGCTCGATCGGTGGCGGCGCGGACGCGCCTCGCTCACCGCCGCACTGCGCGCCGTACCACCGGGCGTCAAATTGCCCTGGTTCGGTCCACCGATGAGCGCGGCCTCCATGATCACCGCTCGCATCATGGAGACCTGGGCGCACGGGCAGGACGTGGCCGACGCGCTCGGTGTGCACCGCACGCCCACAGCGCGGCTGCGCACCGTGGCCCATATCGGTGTGCGCACCAGGAACTTCGCTTACACCGTGCACGGAAAAACCCCGCCAGCAGCGGAATTCCGGGTCGAGTTGACCGCGCCGGATCGCACGATCTGGTCTTGGGGCCCCGAGGACGCCGAGCAGCGCGTGACCGGGTCCGCGCTCGACTTCTGCCTCTTGGTGACCCAGCGCCGCCATCCCGACGACCTGGCCATCGTGGCGCACGGTGACGACGCCACGGAATGGCTGACCATCGCACAGGCTTTCGCGGGGCCGACGGGCGACGGAAGAGCGGCGGGCCAGTTCGCCTGACCCGCCCGCACCCGGCCCGATCGATGACGATTCGGGAGCGGGCGAGCGCCACACTTGGGTGCGCCGTGTTCATGTCGACGGCCGGACGCCGTTGGCCGGGTGTCTCGAGGTGGCAGTCGAGGATGGCGCTCGCCAGCTGACGAATATTTACCCGCCGGTGCGTTCCCGGAAACATCAATGCCATGTACACGGCGGCGGGCTGGGATTTTCCGTCGTCGATCGCGGTCGACCACCGCTGTGATCCCGCTCTCCTCGATACGGCACCGCGCGGCACCCCGCAGGTAACCTGGACGGGCGTACAGCTTCCCGTGGCGCTGGTCGCCCTCGGAAGCAGCGTCGCAGGAAAGGAAACGCATCGTGACAGCACATCGACCTGCCCAGGTCGCGCGGCATGCCGCCATCGTGCTCGCCGGTGCCGCCAGTTTGAGCCTGACCGCCGCGGCCGGCGCGTATGTCGTCCATCAGATCGCCGATGCGCAGCACCCCGACACCCGGCTCGCCGCACCGGTCATCCCGGCGCCTCCGCACGACCCGGGCCACGGGCGCAGGGCCGTCTCCTACCCGGCACTGACGGCCAGCAGTTCCGCCCTGCCCGCGACGGTTCCCGCCCCGGGGGCCGTCGAGACGGACCGGCGAGAAGAAGACAAGCCCGGACCGGTCTCTGCGCCGACCGCCCCTACCGCTCCCGCACCCCTCGATGGCGAAGTCCGGCTCGGTGACGCCTATGTCGGCGCGCGACTCGCGGAGGTCGAGCAAGACACCGTTTCCGTCACCGTGGACACGAATGCCTTCACGGTGCTCCGGAGCTTCGTCGTGCCCACTCCGGAGGAGCCGGGCCTGACCACGATGCGCACCGACATCGACACGCGCAACGGCGAAGTGCGACTGGCGTTTTCCGACCCGAAGCTCGGCGAGCACGGTCTGCGCTTGAATCGTCACTCCGCGCCCACCGCGACCGCACGTCCGGACGGCGACCTCGGGCCGGCCACCGTCGGGGGAACAGCGGATTCCGTCCGGGTCTGAGGCACGGCTTACCCTGCTCGCCATGAGCGCCTACGACTTCTGCGTCATCGGCGGCGGCATCGTCGGCGTCGCGACCGCGCACCGCATCCTGGCGCGCAACCCCGGTGCGAGCCTGGTACTGCTGGAGAAGACTCCGCGTCTGGCCGCACATCAGACCGGCCACAACAGCGGCGTGATCCATTCCGGTATCTACTATCCACCGGACAGCCTGAAAGCCACGCTGTGCCGCAGGGGCGCTCGGTGGACCAAGGATTTCGCCGAAGCCCACGACATCCCGTACCGGGAGTGCGGAAAGCTGTTGGTCGCCACCGACGACGTCGAATACGCACGCATGCTCGCGCTGCACGAACGTTCGATCACCAACGGCGTCTCCGTCGAACTGATCAATGCGGCGGAACTCGCGCGGCGGGAGCCGCGCGTCACCGGCGTCGGGGCGCTGTTCGTTCCCGGCACCGGCATCATCGACTACACCCGGGTGACCGAAGCGCTCGCCGAGGAAGTCCGCTGCGCGGGCGGAGAATTGGTGCTCGGCGCCGAGATCACCACGCTCACCGAGACCTCGGACGCGGTGACCGCCGCAGGCCCGGCCGGTTCGTGGACGGCACGCCGCCTGGTGGTCTGCGCGGGTCTGCAGGCCGACCGGATGGCACGGGCTGCCGGGCTGCGCACCGACTTCCGCATCATCCCGTTCCGGGGTGAGTACTACCAGCTGCCACAAGAGCGAAATGGCCTGGTCAGCACGTTGATCTACCCCATCCCCGATCCGGATCTGCCGTTCCTGGGCGTGCATTTGAGCCCGACGATCGACGGCGCGCTGACCGTGGGCCCGAACGCGGTCCTCGGACTCGCCAGGGAGGGCTATCGCAAAGGCAGTCTCGATCTCAGGGACGCGCGAGAAGTACTCGGATTTCCCGGATTTCACCGCGTCGCCAAGGCCAATGTACGCACCGGCCTGCGGGAACTGCGCAACTCGCTGTTCAAACGCGGATACCTGGCGCAATGCCGCCGCTACTGTCCGGACCTGACACTCGCCGATCTTCTCCCCCGGGAAGCGGGTATTCGCGCACAGGCAGTCCTGCGTGACGGAACGCTGGTGCACGACTTCATGATCGAGCGCACACCGCGGTCGGTCCATCTGCTCAATGCGCCATCGCCCGCGGCGACTTCGGCCATGCCGATCGCCGAGCACATCGTCGATCAGCTCTGACCGCGCGCAGGGCGACTCCCTTCCCGAACAACCGGTCGGTCGCAATCGGGCGATTCGGCACAGTGAATCGCGCACAAGCCTCGAATAAAGAGGAGAGCTGTAGTACTTTTAACGCCAGTCGTGGAACAGGGAGGGCCTATGGGCCACATCAAGTACGCGAGTGACGTCGGAGCGCCCGTCGAGGTCGCTTTCAACTACACGGACAACCATCTATTCGTCCCGGATTGGATGTTCGGCATCGCGGACTTCGCGCCGATCGGTGACCAGGACCGGGGCCTGGGCGCCACCTTCGACATCACCACCCGCCTCGCGCTCTGGCGATCGACGTCGACCTGCGAGATCACCGAGTACCGCCGTAACGCGGTGATCGAATACACGCTGCGTGGGCTCTTCTCGGGATCGCTGAGACTGCGTTTCGACCCGCTCGGTTACGGACGCTCGGTGCTGACCTCCGAGGCGGAGTACAGTCCACTTCGCGGCCTCACCGGTCGCCTCGGCGGCGGCCTGGTGGACGCCGCGGTCAAATCGGCGCTACGGCGTACGGAGTCCCGGTTGCGGAGGGAGATAGAGGAATTCCACGGTACCGATCTTGTCGGTCGGATTGCGTAGGGTGCCAGCCATGATCATCGTGAGCACCGACGGATCCTGCCTCCGTAATCCCGGCGGCGCCATCGGCTGGGCTTGGGTCAATCATCAGGGCTCCTCGGCGAGTGGAGGAGCCGCGTCCGGAACCAACCAGGTCGCGGAGCTGCGCGCGGTGCTGGAGGCGATCGTCGCCCATCCAGGGTCCGAACCCCTTCTCATCGAGAGCGATTCGCTCTACGCGATCAAGTGCGCCTCGGAATGGGTGTCGGGGTGGCGGCTCAACGGCTGGCGCACATCCACCGGCGGCGCGGTGAAGAACGTCGAACTCATCCGGCAGATCGATCGGGCCATCTCGACCCGGCCGGGACCGGTCCGGTTCCGTTGGGTTCGCGGCCATGTCGGCAACTACTTCAACGAGCAGGCCGACGCGCTGGCCGGAGAAGCGGCTCGGCAGGCCGCGGTCACCGCGGCTGTCGCCGAGGCGAACACCGTGGAAATGCTCGCGGTGACTGTGGAAGAAACGTCGACGGCGCCGGAAGCGCCGAAGGACAAGGCCGCGGGGAAGGCGGCCGCGCCGTCGGCGCCACAGGCTCTGACACTGTTCTGACATCCGCCCCGCCGAGGACATCCGCCCCGCCGAGGCGGCGCAGGCTGCCCGAATGACCTCCGGCGGTGGTGGCTCGGCCCACCGCCGGAGGCGCTCGGCTAGTTGCCCGGCTGCGGTGCGGGCTGACCAGGCGGTGCGGGCTGCGGGGTTCCGCCCGGCGCCGGAGCACCCGGCGCCGGAGCACCCGGCAGGCCGGTGCCCGCACCCTTCAGCATCGGCGAATCGAGCTTCTCGACCAGCCACTTGTCGCCCGACTTCTGCAACTGGGCGATCACCACGACGAACTGCCGCTCGGGGTTGGCCTGGGTGAAGTTGGTCCGGAACTGCGTGAGGGTCACCAGCACGCTGGCCGAGGTCTTGTCACCGGACTGGTAGCCGCACTGCACGTCGTCCACCCAGGACTTGACCTGCGCCTGCACCATGGCGTCCCGCAGGGCCTTGGTCGCGTCGTCGAACTCCTTGAGGAATTCCCCGCTCGAACCTGCCTTCACCGTGGTGAAGTAGTCGTCGAGGTTCTTCGAGTAGTCGTAGACCGAGACGTCCTTGCCGAATTTGCACGCGGCGTTCGTCGAGTCACGGATAGCGTCGAGCTTGTCGCCACGCTCCTTGCCCTGCAGGAAGAACACGACCACGGCGGTGATCGCCGCGACCGCGAGAACACCGGCCACGAACGCGGCCACCAGCGGAAGCGAGGTGTTCTTCCCGGACGGCCCGGGCGCGGCCGCTTCGGCGGCGTCGCTCTTCGCGGCCGGCTTCTTGCTCGCCTGGGGCTTGTCTGCCTTCTCCGCCTCGGACAGCTCGGGCTTCGCCGCGCCAGCGGCATCCTCCGACTTCCCGGTCACCGCGTCGGTGTCCTTGCCGGAGGCGGCGGCCGTGGTCGAGGCGTCCTTGTCGGTCTCGGCGTCGTCGGTAGACATGATAAAACCTGCACTTTCCCGGCGCGCGTCGATGCGCGCCGATTGGCTTCAGCGGCCCGCGGCAGCGAACCTTACGGGTTCCACCGGCGAGTATGCCCGCCCGACGGGATGGCCGCCGGGCCGGGTACGACTCACCGCACCGGAGGCAGGGTCCGCTCGTTCGGATCCACGCCCGGGGGCATGTGCGCGCCGTTGTTCGGCACGTCGGGCCGCGGCGCGTTCGCGGCACCGCGGATCATCTGTCCCGGCGGCGGGTTCTCACAGTAGTTCCACTTCGGAATCGTGCCGTCCTGCACGACCTCGTTGCGCATCTTCGGAGTGTTGTAGGTGCAGAACGGTCGCGGCCAGATGTCGATCATCGCGTGGAACTCGCCGCCGTGCGCCGGGACGCCGAGCGCTTCGCCACCGAGCGCGAGCGAGGGGAACAGCGCGCGCAACGCGGGCAGCCGCAGCTGCGCCGCCTTGGTGATCGCCTGGAAGTTGGTCGCCAGGCTGGTGATCGGATCGGCTGTCCGGTCCACCACCGCGCCGAGGCTGGTGAGCTGGCCCGGCGCCTGATCCAGCACCCGCTGCAGTTCGGCGTTGGCGTTGTTGAACTGCTCGAACAGTACGCCGGAGTTGCGGGTCAAGGTGTCCAGGTCGGGCTGGGCGTTGGACGTGGTGGCTGCGATCGTGCGCAGGTTCGTGATCAGGTTCGTGGTCTGGGGCAGCAACGAGTCCAGGCCCGCCGTCGCCAGGCTGATCCCGTTGACCAGGCCGCGCAGCTGATCCGGACCGCCGCTGAGCGCGATGTCCAGCTCGTTCAGGATGACCTGGAAGTGGTCCGGGTTGATCTGCGCGATCAGGGCGCTGGAGTTGTCCAGGACCGACCACACCGGAGTCGGCGTGTAGATCTTCTCCGGATCGAACTTGATCACCGCGCCGTCGGCCAGGTACGGCCCCTGTTCGGCGTTCGGCCGGAAGTCGATGTACTGCTCACCAGCGCCGGACAGTGCCTGCACCGCGATCCGGGTGTCCAGCGGGATCTTGTACTTCGCCTCGATCTGAGCCTTGGCGGCGATGGCCTGACCACGATCGGTGAGCTCGATCGAGGTCACCTTGCCGATCCGCCACCCGCGCAGCGTCACGTCGTTGCCGGGTTGCAGACCGCCGGAGCGGTCCAGATTCACCGTGACGGTGTAGTCGGATTGCAGTGGGTTCACCCGCATGACGTTCACCAGCAGATACGTCGCGCCGACCAGCAGCACCAGCACCAGGCCCACGTTCGACAGGAAGATCTTGCTTCCGAACAGTTTGCGCAGCGAGGTCATCGATGTCCTCCCTGCACCCGGCCCTGCACCAGTTGCAGCACCTGAATCAAGCTGCCCGCGAAGTCCTGCAAGTCATTGAGGTCTTGGAGCTTGCCGTGCTCGGGATCGGTCAACGCGCTGATGTCGAGGTTGGTCGCCGTCGCGTACACCGCGAAGCTGGTGCCGCGGAAGGTCGCGTCCACCTTCGGCCGGATCTCGCGCAGCCGGTCCAGCAGTACGCCGAAGCCGTCACCGGTCGCGGCGATCGCGTCCATCAGTGCCCGGGTGTTCTGCAGCAGTCCGCTCAACTGGTCGGTCGAGGTGTTCGCGTAATCGCCCAGCGCGGCGCTGGCGGTGGACAACTTGGTGAGCAGATCACCCAGTGCCCGGTTGTTCTCGGCGATGGCGCCGATCATCTGCGGCAGCGTGTCGGCCACCTCGCCGAGCTGCGACCGCCGCCCCTCGATGGTGTCGGCCAGCGTGCTGAACTCACCGAGGACGCTGTCCACCCGCGCCGAGTTGGCGTTCAGGCTGCCGACCACACCGGTCATCTCGGTGATCAGGTGAGCCAGCTGCTCGCCGCGGCCGCCGACGATGGAGTCCAGCTCGGCGCCGAGCTTGGACAGGCTGGCGATGCCGCCGCCGTTGAACAGCATGGAGACCGAGATGAGCAACTGCTCGACGGTCGCGCCCGCGGAAGTGTTGTCGAGGGTGAGCGTGTCGCCGTCGTGCAGCATCTCCGCGCCGGGCTCGGTCTTGGGCTTGGACACCGCGACGAAGACGTCACCGAGCGGGGTGGCCTGACGCAGCTCCGCCGTGCTGCCCTGGGGCAACTCGATGTCCTTGCGGATGGTCAGATCCACGATGGCCTGGAAGTTCTTCGTCTTGATGTCGGTGACCACGCCGACGTCCGAGCCGCCGATCTTCACCTTCGCCTGGTCGGGCAGGTTCAGGGCGTTCTCGAACACCGCGTGGATGGTGTAGGTCTCCCCGGACAGGCCCGGTTTCGGCAGCGGCAGCTTTTCCACGGTGAGCCCACAGCCGGAGGTGACCGCCACACCGGCCACCGCTGCGACGGCGACCAGCGCCCTGCGTGCCTTGATCGTCATTCGGTACGTCATTTCGTCAGTCCGAGCAGTGCGGCGGTGAGCCCGTAGTCGGGTCCGAAGTCCTGCATGTTCCCGGTACGGCAGCCGTCGGCCTTCATCTGGATGCGCTCGCAGAACAGGCTGACGATCTCACCGGAGAGGGCGGTGCCGATCACCGCGTGCAGCCGGACGTACCCGTGCTCGCGGTTGATGATGTTGTCGACGTTCTGCATGACCATCGGCGCCAGGTCGGCGACTTCGGTGAGCCCGTAGGCGTTGTCGCGCAGCTGCTGGGTCACGTTGGTCAGGCCGCTGATGCTGCCCGAGAGCTGATCCTGGTACTGCGTCAGCGTGGTGCTCGTGTTCTGCAGGAACGCGAGCAACTGGTCGAGGGTGGCCTGCAGGCCGGGGGCTTGCTCGGCGAGCAGGCCGGTCATCTGGGTCACCCGGTTGCTGAAATCGCGCACCGACTGGTCGTTCTCGGCCAGCATGGTGGTGAGCTCGTTCAACTTGATGATGATGCTGGAGATCGCGTCCTTGTTGTCCACACCCACCCGAAGCGCACTGGACAACGCGTTGAGGGTGTCACGAATCTTCTCACCGTTGCCGTTGAGCATGGGGTAGAGCACCCGGCCGGACAGTGGGCCGATGCCCTCCTGGCCCGGCTCCGGCTTCAGCGCGGCCGCGAACTGGTCGATGGTCTTGATCATCGTGTCCAGCTCGACCGGTGTCTTGGTGCGGGCCTTGGGCAGGTGAGCGCCGTCGGACAAGGTCGCGCCGCCGGTGTAGACCGGGGTGAGTTCGATGTGCCGGTCGGTCACGATGGACGGCGAGACGATCGCGGCGATCGCTTCCTTCGGGATCTTCACGTCCTTGTCGATGGACATGTGCACTTCGACCAGGGTGCCCTTGGGCACGACCTTGTCGACCTTGCCGACGTCGAGCCCGAGCACCGTGATCGGATTGCCCTCGTAGATGCCCGCGATGTTGTCGAAGTCAGCGGTGATCCGCAGGGTGGTACCCAACGCGTCGTTCACCGAACTCGGCAGCAGCGAGCAACTGCCGACCGTCAGCGCCGCCGCGCTGATCATGAGCGTCTTCGCGACGGTTCTCAGCGGAAAGCCCGTGCGGAATTTCATCCCTGGCACCCCTCGATGACTTGGGCGAAGCACAACCAGTTGTCCGGGAACAGCCACGGCAGGCCGACGTCGCCGTAAGGACCACTGCCACCCCAGGAGTTCGCCAGGTAGCGCAGGGTCGGCGGCATGATCGACAGCATCCGATCCAAGTTGTCCTTGTTCTTCTGCAGACCTTCGGCCATGGTGTTCAGCTGCTGGATCGTGGGGCCGAGCTGGTCGTTGTTCTCCGCGCCGATCGCTTCCAGCTGCTTGGTCAGCGAGGCGACGTTGTCCAGCAGTTGCCGCAGCAGCGCCTGGCGCTCCATCACCCGGTTGGCGATGGCCTCGCCCTGCGTGATCACCAGCAGAATGCTGTTGCGGTTGTCGCCGAGGATCGTGGTGACCCGGTCCAAGTCCTTCAGCAGGGTGTCCACCTCGGCCCTGCGGCTGTCGATCACCTTGGCCAGCGCGCCGACGCTGTCGAGCGCCTGGGCGGTGAGCTGAGGCGAGCCGTTCATCTGCTCGTTGATCAGGTTCAGCGACTCGGCCAGCTTCCTGGTGTCGAGCGCTTCGAACTTCGGGGTGCCGACCTGTACCACATCGGCCAGGTTGTACGGAACCGCGGTGTTGGACACCGGAATCCGCTTGCCCTTCAGGCCGGAGCCGTCGCCCGGCTCGAGGTCGACGTACCTGGCGCCGAGCAACGTAGCCATTTTGATCGAGGCGCGCGCGTCCGGGCCGAGTTTCACGTCGTCGCTGACGCTCAGCGTGAGCAGCACATGGGAACCCTCGAGTTCGGCGTCGACCACCCGGCCGGAGGACACCCCCGCGATGTTCACCTTGTCGCCGACCTTGATGCCCGCGGCCTGCACGAATTCGGCTTTGATCGACTGCTCGCCGACGCCGACGAGCTTGTACACGCTGGACACCAGCAGCAGCACCACGATGAGGACGCCGCCGATGATGCCCAACCAGAAGAACCGGTTGCTCTCGAACCTGGACCTGAGTTTCGTCATCATGGGCGGCACACCGCCGAGTGCGAAGTGCCACCGATCTGGGAGAACAGGCCGCGGGGGAACAGGACGCCGTAGAGCGACACGTCCAGCCCGCACAGGTAGGCGTTGGCGTAACCGCCCTCCGAGGTGTGCCTGCCCGCCGCCGACAGGACGTTCGGCAGGTCGATCGCCGCCTGGTCGAGCTTGGCGCCGTTGTCCAACAGCAGCGTCAGCGCGGCGCTGGTGGAGTTCTGCGCGTCGCGCAGGTCCGGCTGGATCCGGTCCATCATGCCGACCAGCGAGGTGGTGGCGCTCGCGATCTGCTCGGTCGAGGTGAGCAAGGACTGTCCTTGCTCGTACAGCCCGCCGATCAAGGCCCGGGTCTGGGTCACCAGGGTCTCCAATTCATCTCCTCGTTTCGCCAACCCCGACATCACGCCCGACAGGTTGGTGATCACATCGGACAGGATCGCGTCCCTGCGCTGGAAGTCGGTGGCCAACTGGGCAGCCTGGACGATGAACGCGCTCAACGAGACGCCGTCACCCTGCAACGCCTGGATGAAGGTCTCCGACAGCCGGTTGACCTGCTCGGGCTGCAACACCTGGAACAGGGGCTGGAAGCCGTTGAGCAGACCAGACACGTCGAACGACGGCTCGGTCCGATCGATTGGGATCGAATCGTTGTTCTTCAGCGGCGCGGGATTCGGCGACTTGCCCGGCGCCAGCGCCACGTACCGCTGCCCGATCAGGTTCTGGTAGCGGACCAGCGCTTTGGTGTCGTTGTAGATCGTCTGGTCGCGCTGCACGACGAAGGTGACCTTGGCGACCGACTTCTTCAGATTCGCGTCGCGGCCCAGCTCGATCTTCTCGACCTTGCCCACCCGCACGCCCGCCATGCGGACGTCGTCGCCCTCGTGCAGACCGAGCACGTCGGAGAACGTCGCGGAATAGGTGTAGGTGTCACCGCTGACGATGCGCGCCAGCGTGTTCCACACGACCACCGTGACCAGGATCGAAACGATGGCGAAGATGCTGAATCCGATCAGCGGTTTGCGAATGCTCATCGTCCGGCACCGTTGTCGGACACCTGCATGGTTCCGCCCTTCAAAATCGAGCTCAGCAGCAGATATTCGGTGGTGGTCGGCTTGCGGCCGAGCAGCGCGGTAATCGCCGAGTCACCCCGGTAGGAGATCGGCGCCGCCGACGGGGTGCCCTCCGGCGCGGCGGCCGCGGGCGCGGGGGCCGGTGCGGCGGCCGGCGGGAGCAGGCCCGGCGGCAGCATCGGGAACAGGCCCTCGAGCGGGGTACCGGCGAACGGCGCGGGCACGCCACCGGTGGGGGCGGCCGCAGTGGCGCGGTTCGGGTCCGGAGTGGTGACGCCGGGGATCAGCGGCAGACCGGGCATCGGCACCACCGGCGGGAGTCCGGCGGCCGAGGCGAGCGCGCGCGGCTTCAGCTGTTCGGGCAGCTCGCCGACATCGGCGACGGCGGGTGCGGTGTAGCAGCTCGGCCCGACCATATCGCCGTAGCGCGGGCAGTCGGCCACGGTGTAGGGCCGGTATGGGGTGAGCGTGATGCCCGCGTCCCAGACCTGCTGCTTCTGCGGGCCCCACTTGAACGTGGTGTCCATCCGGCGCATGGTCTCGCTGAGGTTCAGCAGACTCCGGGTGATCGCGTCCGGGTCCGCGGCGAGCGCGCCGAACATGTCGTTCGTCCCCTCGGTGACCTCGATGCCCACGTTCGGGTTGCGGGCGAACAGGTCGTTGACCGTGTCGATGGTCCCGCCGGTGCCGGTGATCAACGAGACCAGCTCGCTGCGGCGGTCGGCGATGGTGCGCGCGGTCTGCACGGAGGTGCCGAGCACGTCGACCAGTTCGGGCGCGGACTGGTTGAGCGCGTTGAACGACGCGGAGAAGTCGCTGAGCAGCACGCCGAGATCCGGGATCGACTCGTCGACGGCCAGCAGCCAGCGGTCCAGCCGCTCGACGGTGGAACCCGGCACCCGGCCGCTGCCGTCGAGCGCCTGCGACAGGGTGCCGAGCACCCGGCCGAACTGCACCGGATCGATCTTGTCGAGGATGTTGCGGACCGTGGTGAGCGTGTCCTGCAGCGCGATGGTGCCTTTGCTGCGGTCCTCCTCGATGACCGAACCCTCGTGCAGGTACTGGTCGGCGGGGCCGTTGAAGACCAGCTCGACGGAGGTGACGGCGAACAGGTTGCTGGGCACCACGCGAGCGGTCACATTGGCCGGGATGTCGCCGGCGAATTCCGGCTTCATCTCGATCCGGACCTTCTGCAACTCACCTTTGGCCGCGACGTCGACGGTCTTCACCGCGCCGACGAGCACGCCGCGGAACTTGACGTCGGCCTGCTCGGGCAGACCGTCACCCGTGGTGGTCAAGTTCGCCGTGACGTTGATCTTCTCCTGGAAGTAGCCCTGGTAGCGCAGCATCAGGAAGCCGAGCACCAACGCGAAGACGACCAGGCCGCACACGCCTGCGATGAGCAGCTGCCGCATCGTGGGCCCGCGCCCACTGGGATCGATGATCATCTGGTGCCTACCCCGAGATTCGGATGCCGGGGTTGACACCCCAGATCGCCAATGTCATGAACAGGTTCGCGAAAACGACCGCGATGATGCACATCTTGATCGCGCGGCCCGCGGCCACGCCGACGCCCTCCGGCCCGCCGGAGGCGAAGAAGCCGTAGTAGCACTGGATGAACGTGGTGATCGCGACGAACAGGATGGCCTTGATCAGCGAATAGATGACGTCGGTCGGGATGAGGAACTGATAGAAGTAGTGCTGGTAGGTGCCGGTGGCGGTGCCGCCGATCAGCTGCACGGTGAGCGAGCAGGAGACGTAGGCCATCGTGAGACCGAGGCAGTAGAGCGGGATGATCGCGATCATCGCCGCGAACATCCTGGTGCTGATCAGATAGGGCAGCGGCCGGATGGCGATGGACTCCAGCGCGTCGATCTCCTCGGAGATGCGCATGGCGCCCAGCTGCGCGGTGAACCGGCAGCCCGCCTGGGCGGCGAAGGCGAGAGTCGCCAGCAGCGGGCCGAGTTCGCGGGTTGTCGCGAACGCCGATATGGCGCCGGTGATCGGGCTCAGGCCGAGCAGATTCAGCGAGTTGTAGCCCTGGATGCCGACGGTCATGCCGCCGAACGCGCTCAGAATGACGACGACGCCGATGGTGCCGCCACCGACCACCAGATTGCCATTGCCCCAGGTGACGTCCGATAGCAGGCGCCACACTTCTTTGGGGTAATGCTTGAGCGCCAGCGGAATGGAGCCGATCGAGCGCAACAGGAAGAACACCTGGTGGCCGAGCCTGGCGAGCAGATCGACCGGAGCCTGCGCGGATTTCCGGAACGTCTGGAGAGGCCGCAGCAGCGGCGGTACATAGGTTGATGACACCGGCTCAGACCACCTGTGACGGGAATAGTGCGTTGTAAACCTGGGTGATGATGAGGTTCACTCCGAACAGCATGATGGCGGAGCTCACCACCGCGGAATTCACCGAGTTGGCGACACCGCCCGGACCGCCCCGGGTGTTCAATCCGGTATCGCAGGCGATGATTGCCGCCAGCAGACCGAAAATCAGCGATTTGGCCAGAGCGACAAGCAGGTCGGTGGTCACTGCGAACGACGAGAAGGTGCCGACGTAGGAGCCCGGCGTGCCGTTCTGCGCGAAGATATTGAAGATGTAGCCGGTCAGGAATCCGACGAAGACCACGAAGCCGCACAGCAGCACGCTCACCAGCATCGCGGCGCCGAGGCGAGGAGCCACCAGCCTGCGCATCGGATCGACGCCCATGACCTTCATGGCGTCGATCTCCTCGCGGATGGTCCGTGAGCCGAGATCGGCGCACACCGCTGAGCCGACGGCGCCCGCGATCATCAGCGAGGTGACCAGCGGGGCGCCCTGCTGGATGATGCCGAGGCCGTTGGCCGCGCCGATGAAGGAGGTTGCGCCGACCTGACCGGCGACCGATCCGACCTGGATGGAGACGATCACACCGATCGGGATGGCGACCAGCAGCGTCGGCGCCGCCGACACACTGGCCATGAACGCGCACTGCCGGACGAACTCCGCGAAGGGGAAGCGTCTGCGGAATATCGAGACGAACAGTTCGGCGACGGCGGCGAAGCCCATGGTGATCTGCCTGCCGAAGGTCTCCAGCGAACGCTTCGGGTGATCTTGCCAGTAAGACTTCGTCCAATCGACCGCATCACTGAACCGTGACCCTGATGGTGGACTCTCGGTCGACTGCACTGGCTAATCCTCCTCGACGCCGGTTGGCTGCCCCGGCGACTCGTTTGCTTGACGCACCTTACTACGGAGTAGTGCAGAACACACCACCCCCTTGTGATCGCAGTCATAGATGTCGCTCACTGTCGCGGGAAAGCGATGGTTGACGCGGAGAACACTGGGAACGAACCCAAAGTCACCGTGCCGACCTCTGGCACAAGCCACAGCCCACCTGCGCGAATCCGCAGTCTATGCCGAGGGGACCGGCGAATTACTTTGGATATTTCTCATAGAAAATCGTATTTGTTTCCGGAGACCAACGGAACGACTCCTTACTATCACCGAACCACTAACGGCGACGGGCTTTTCACAATTGCGATAGCCGAATGCTATCGAGTAGATAAGATACGTTTCAACCCAGATGTATTGAATAGGGTTGAAGCGCGGAGTCGTGGGGACAACCCGTAGTAGGTGACGCGCCCGAGGTCGATTACTGACACGATGGGTGCGACAGATTGATATCGTGCGGGCTTCCGACGTCTGGAGGGACATGTTCAGCAAACTCGCCAAGGTGGCCAACGCCGCCTTCGCCGTCGCCCTTGGCGCGGCGCTGCTCGGCACGGGCACAGGGGCCGCCAACGCCCAACCGGGCCCGCCGGTGTTGGGCGGTGGATCCGGCATCATCATCGACAACCAATTCGAGTGCACGGTCACGACCGTCGGCCACGACAACGCGGGACGACTGGTGGGGCTGACCGCCGGCCACTGCGGCGACCCGGGCGCACAGGTCTACGCCGAAGCCGATCGGGGCGCGGGCGTGATCGGCCGGTTCGTCTACTCCAACCACGAACTCGACTACGCCATCATCCAGTTCGATCCGGGCAAGATCACTCCGGTGAACCGGATCGGCAACGTCACCATCACCGGACTCGGCGCACCGGCCGCCTTCCCGCAGATCGTGTGCAAGGAAGGCCGCACCACCGGTAACACCTGCGGCATCGCCTGGGGCGACGTATTCGGCACGAATATCGAGACCTGGAGCCAGATGTGCGTGGTGGAAGGCGACTCCGGCGCACCGGTCGTCGTCGGCACGACGCTGGTGGGCATGGTGAACGCCTATCTGGCAATCGCTTGCTTCGGTCCCGAGGTCGGCACCAACATGAGCGCGATCATGGCCGACGTCAACGGACGCGGCGGCATCGGCGCGGGATACATCCCGATCTGATCGCCGATCCCATTCGATGAGCGGCCCGAGCGGAGACGATCCGTTCGGGCCGCTTCATTTCTGGCCGCGGGCCGGCGCCAGCGCCGGACCCGCGACCGCGCATTGCGGCATGCAGTCGACGCTGTCCAACGTGGGAGCGCGCCGCTCGGGACGCAGCAGCACCGCGGCGAGCACCGCCCCGAGCACCAGCGATCCGGCACACAGCCACATCGCGGTGGCGAAGCCGTCGTCGAAGGCGACCGGATCACCCAGCGCCCCCGAGATGCCGGCGAGCCCGGGCAGCGCCGCCACCGCGAGCAGTTGCGCGGTTCGCGCAACGGCATTGTTCACGCCCGAGGCGATGCCCGCCTCGCTGGGCGGCACCGCCCCGAGCACGGCGCCGGTCAGCGGCGCGACCAGGACCGCGAGCCCGAGCCCGAAGACGAGGACGCCGGGCAGCACATCGGTCAGGTACCCGGTGTCGGGCCCGATGCGCAGCAACAGCAGCAGACCGGCCGCCGCCAGCAGCGGTCCGGCGGTCATCGGGATGCGTGGCCCGTGCACCTGCGCCCAGCGTCCGGCGGGAGCCGAGAACGCCAGCATGATGATCGTGACCGGCACGGTAGCGACGCCGGACATCAGCGGCGAGTATCCCGCCACCAGTTGCAATTCCAGCACCAGCAGGAAGAAGACCCCACCGAGGGCGGCGTAGACGGCGAGCGTGACGAGATTAGCGGCGGTGAACACCCGCGAGCCGAACAGCGATGGCGGCACCAAGGGATGGTCACTGCGCAACTCGATCACGACGAAGACCCCGAGCAGCACGACTCCGGCCACGACCAGCAGCGGCATGGCGTCGATCAGTCCGAGGGTCAACGCACCGAGTGCCGACGCCACCACCACGGCGCCGGGTACGTCGAGTTCACCCGCCGCGTTCGGGTCCCGGCTCTCCGGCACGTGTCGTACCGCGACCAGCACGACGACCAGTGTCAACGGAATGTTGAGAAAGAAGATAGACCGCCAACCCGCGACCTCGATGAGCCAACCACCGAGGAACGGCCCGAGCGCGCCCGCCACACCGCCGAAGCCCGACCACAGGCCGATCGCGGCGCCTTGATCGCGCTGATCGATGGACGAGGAGATCAGCGCCAAACTGCCCGGCGTGAGCATCGCGCCCGCGACACCCTGCAGGATCCGGGCCGCCACGAGCATTTCGATGGTCGTCGCCGCGCCACACAGCACCGACGCGATCGCGAAGGCCACGGTTCCCCAGACGAAGACCCGGCGGCGGCCGAGTTTGTCGCCGAGCGAGCCGCCGAGCAGGATGAACGAGGCCAGGGTCAGCGTGTAGCCGTTCAGCGTCCATTGCAGCCCGGCGACATCCGTCTCCAGCGAATCCCCGATCCGCGGCAGGGCGATGTTCACGACCGTCGCGTCGAGCGAGGCGACCGACGAGCCGAGGATGGTGGCCAGCAGAATCCAACGCCCGGTGCCGGATCGCAAGCGCGGTAGTTCGGTGGTGCTCACCGAACCAACCTAGCCGTCCACGGGCGGGCGGCGGAGGCGATGAAAAACGGGTCGCGCCGTGTGGCACGACCCGTACCGGATCGAAGGACCGGTCAGAGTTCTTGGACGCAGACCACGAACCGGCGCTTGTCGTAGACGTATCCGGTGCCGCTGCCACAGACGCTGACGTCATCGGCGCCTTGCTGGATCTTGACCACCTTCACGCCCTTCGCGGGCGAGGAGCCGGTGCAATTGATGCGCTTGGGATCATCGCCGCCGACGTCCATGCAGCCACCCACCACCCAGTCGATGTCGAGGCACAGGGCTCCCTGTTCGATGCCGTTGATCGTCTCGGCGTAGTAGTTGTCGGCGTCGCTGCTGCATTGCGAGCTCTTCGCCTTCTTGTCGATCACCTTGTAGTTCGACGCACGGCTGCCGCACGACGCCTTCTCGATGGTGGCGTTGGTGGTGGTGCCGCCGAGGGTCACGCAGTCACCGACCTCGGCCTGGAAGTCGGTGCTGCCGCTCGGCTTGCTGGTCGTCGGCTTGCCGGTGCTCGGCGTGGGCTTGCCGGAGGACGGCTTGGGCGTGTTGGTCACCGAGACCGCGTCGATCGTGCCGTTGTCGACGGCGGGCTGGGCGGTACCGCTGATCGTGGAGCTACACCCGATCAGCGACAGCCCCGCCGCGACGGCGAGCCCGGCGAGGGCCAGTCGACCCCAGGTCCATTGACGAGACACGTACAGTCCTCCCGAGCTGTAACGCTGGCGAACTCACGCCCCCGTAATCCGAAGTTGCCATGGCTGTGCTTGAAATACCACGCCATGAATACACCATCGACCGAGCGCGCGTCGAGCCGGAACCGGAAACGGGCGACCGCCAATAGGTCTGGGTATGGTGGGATTTCTGGTGCGAGAGGAGTCCCCGGTGAAGCTGATCAGCGCAATCGTGTGTTCGACCGCGGCGATCGGAGGCTCCCTCGTCTTCCCGGGGACGGCCGCCGCCGCCGACGTGCACTGCCGATCCGAGAACGGGACCGACATCACCGTCATCGACGGGCAGACGGCCTGCCGCGCGGCGACCGACAGCGACGGACGGGCCACCGCCACCGGGATCATGGGGTGGGCTACGCCAACGCGACCCGCGGCGCGACGGCCATCGGCATCGGCGCGGCGGGCGGTGTCGGCGCGAGCGAAGGAGTTGGTGGCGTACCGGTGGCGGTCGGCCTCGGTCCCGACGCGGTCGCGCTCACCTCGACCACCGACGACCCGGAAACAGGGACCTTCGCCGTTTCGATCGCGCTCGAAGGGTCGCGCGCGGGCGTGGAGACCGCCGAACAGGCGGTCGTCTGCCTGGGCATCGCGGCCTTCGCGTGGGACGCCGGTACCGGCGCCGCATGCCTCGCCACGCCTTTTGGGCTCTGGCAGACCGACTGAACGGGTTACCCTGGTTGACCAGCCCGGCTAACGGCGGTCAGGAGGTGACCCCATGGTTTCGGCAATGGCGGCGGACGACTTCGAGCCCGCCGATTCGAGGCGCGAGAAGCTGGCGGCACCGCGCGAGATGCTGGTCGACCCGCGTTTCATCCGACTGGCCGATCAGTTCTTCGGCCTGTTCGCCCAACCGGCACGCGGAGGCGGCGCGCTGGCGGTCTACCTCGACGGCAGACCCGTGGTCGACATCTGGGCCGGCTGGGCGGACAAGGAGCGGCGCTGGAACGGCGATTCCGTCGCGCTGACCTTTTCCACCGGCAAGGGCGTGGCCTCGACCGTGGTGCACCGCCTGGCCGAACGCGGGCTGGTCGACTACGACACCCCGGTCGCCGAGTACTGGCCGGAGTTCGCCGCGCACGGCAAGGACGACATCACCGTCCGTGACGTGCTCTGCCACCGCGCCGGCCTGCATCGCGTGCGCGGCCTGGTGCCCGGCCGCGAAGGCATTCTGGACTACGCAGCCGTGGTCCGGGCACTGGCCGACAGCCCGCCGGATCCCCGGCGCATCCGCACCTCCGGCTATCACGCGATCACCTTCGGCTGGCTGGTCGCCGAGGTCGTGCAGCGGGTGACGGGCACACCGTTCACCGACGTGCTGCGCGACGAGATCGCCGAACCGCTCGGATTGGATGAGTACTGGTTCCGGGTGCCCGAATCCGAACGGCACCGGATAGCGAAGATCTTCCGCCCCCTCGGCCCGCCGGGAATCCGCTGGAACACGGCCTCCTCGGTGCTGTCCTGGGTGCGGCCGGTGCGCGGGCTCGCCGAGGCGGGCATGCCGGAAAGTTTCGACGAGCTGGTCCGCGACCCACGGGTGCACGACGCGGTGATGCCGGGCTGGAATGGGGTGTTCTCGGCACGCGCCCTGGCGCGGATGTACGGCGCGCTGGCGAACGGCGGCGTGGTCTACGCGGGCCGATCGGAGCGGAGCGTACACCCCGTCGCCACGTCCGAGCCGGAACAGCTCGTGCGGTTCCTGGCCCCGGAGACGATCGAGAAGATCGGCCAGGTGCAACCCACCCACAGTCGCGACTACGTGCTCGGCCTGCCGATTCACTTCACCCTCGGCTACCACCGCCCCGTGCTGATGTCCAAGCAGCAGCCGCATCACGCGTTCGGCCATTACGGCATCGGCGGCTCGGGCGCGTATGCCGACCTCGATCTCGGCATGTCGATCGCGTTCGTGACCAACGGGCTCGGCAGCATGGTGACCGCGCTCGGCGACGCCAGGCTGGCGCGGCTGGCGGCTACCGCGCAGGCCACGGTGCGCAAGCACAAGCAGATCGCGCACTAGCGCGGCCGTCCCGCAGCGACCGGGCGCGTCGAACCGGTGTGGCCGCGCGTTCGTGTTTCTCGGTATGGACGCGCCAACAGGACGAGCCGAGCTCGGCGACCGCCGCGCCGAACCGCGCATGCCGCGCGCGACGGTGCTGCACGCGGTGGCCGCAGGCATTGATTTCGACCGGTACTTCCGCTGGCGCAGGGCGCGGGAAGGCGACCCGTTCTTCGTCCGGTTTCCCGGATTCGGTGCCGTGCTGTTCACCGGGACCGCCATCGGGGCCAAAGAGCTGTTTCGCGCGCCGGCGCAGGTCTCCCGGCCGCCGCGACCGAATCCGATCGAACCGATGGTCGGCGCCGCGTCGCTGATCCTGGCTTCGGGCGAGCGCCACCGCCGCGACCGTGCGCTGCTCGCACCCGCCTTCCACAGCGCGCGGATACGGGAGTACGGCGCACTGATCCAAGAGGCCACCCTGCGGGAGTTGGCCGGGGAGAGTGGTCGGCCGTGGGTGGCCGGCGCGCGAGTCGATGCGCGGGCGGCGGCTCGCGCGCTCGCGTTGCGGGTGATCACGGCGGCGGTGCTCGGCGGGTGCGACGAGCGGCGGCGAGCGCAGTACACCGCCGCGGTGACCGCTTTCCTCACCGCGTTTTCCGGGCCGCTGCTTCTGCTGCCCCCGCTGCGGCGCGGACTGCGTGGGCACGGACCGTGGGACCGGTTCCTCGCCGCACGCGAGCGGCTGGACCGGTTGATCCGAGCCGACCTCGCGCGCAGGCGCGCGGGCGCCCACCGCGACGACGTGCTCGACGTGTTGCTGTCGGTGTACCCAGAGGCCTCCGCCGACGCCGACGCCGAGCTGTGCGAGCAGATCCGTACCTTGCTGGTCGCCGGGCACGAGACCACCGCGACCGCCCTGGTCTGGGCGCTGTTCCGCCTGCACCGCGCGCCGGAGTCGCTGGCCCGATTGCGGCGGGAGCTGCGCGAGGCAGGGCAGGACGCCGAACCTGCGGAATTGGCCGCGCTGCCCTACCTGGACGCGGTCTGCCAGGAGACGCTGCGGCTGCACCCACCGGTACCGATCGTCCTGCGTCGCCTGACCGAGCCGTTCGCGCTGCGCGGCGTCGCACTGGCGCCAGGGGACACCATGGGGATCGCGGTGCCGTTGCTGCACTCGGACCCGGCGGTGTGGCCCGACCCGTGGCGCTTCGATCCCGGCCGCTTCGCCGGGCACCGATACCGGCCGTTCGAGTTCGCCCCCTTCGGCGGCGGCAACCGCCGTTGCGTCGGCGCCACCCTGGCCGACTACGAATTGCGGATCGCGCTGGCCACCATCCTGGGGCGGGTAAGCCTGCGGCTCCCGCCGCGGTATGCGCGGGGGAAGGTTCCGCCTGCGGTGCCGCACAACATCGCGACCGGTCCGTCTCGCTCGATTCCCTTCGATGTCGTCGGTGATGTTCGTCACTGAGAAGTTTGCTTCCCGGCGCTGTCGGACAACATCCGGCAGCCCGCCGGAGGTCCCGCGATCCGCCGTGACCGGGACCTTTCCCCGAGTCGATACCTGGCGTGAGCGATCGTGACTCATGCCACATCAACGGATGGTGACGAATCACTCTGAAAGACAACTGGCTTCGGCACGCGCCGGGACGGTAGGAATGGACGACGGGTCGGGCCGTCGATACCAGTGGGGCGCTCTTCTGGCTCCGCGCTGAAATGAAATATCTCGCTACGCGCGCGTACGCGTGCGCGCGAGAGATGGAATGGACGATAAACCTATGCATGCCGCTTTGCACACCGGGTCGTTGCCTGCTCGCCGTAAGGGAGCACGGCTGGCCCACCGGATGCGCGAGGGCGTCCTGCTGTCTGCCGCGATCGCGGCGGCCGGTGTCCTGCTCGTCGCGCCCGCGCAGGCCGAACCGATTCCGGGACTCGGCACCGGATCGGCCGCCGCGGCCACCGAGCCGACGCCACAGGCGAACTTCGCACCGCCTTCGATCAACATCGCCGACGGCGAGGTCGTCGGCGTCGCACAGCCGATCATCATCACCTTCAAGGAACCGGTGACCGACCACGCCACCGCCGAGAAGGCCATCCAGATCACCTCGTCGAAGCCTGCTCCCGGCCACTTCTACTGGCGCGGCGACAAGCAGGTGCGCTGGCGGCCGAACGACTTCTGGCCGGACAACACCGATGTGCAGGTACAGGCGGGCGGCACGACCAGCTCGTTCCGTATCGGTGACGCGTTCGTGGCTACCGCCGACGACGAGACCCACACCATCACGGTCACCCGCAACGGTGAGGTGGTGCGGGAGATGCCCACCTCGATGGGCAAGCCCAAGCACGAGACGCCGAACGGCATCTACATCGTCGGCGAGCAGCAGCGCAAGATGATCATGGACTCGTCGACCTACGGCGTGCCGATCACCGACCCGGAGGGCTACAAGCTCGAGGTCGAGTACGCCACCCGCATTTCCAACAGCGGCATCTTCGTGCACGCGGCCCCCTGGTCGGTGGCTCAGCAGGGCGTCTCCAATGCCAGCCACGGCTGCCTGAACGTCAGCACCGAAGACGGCAAGTGGTTCTTCGAGAACGCGCGGCGGGGCGACCCGGTGATCGTGCAGAACACCCAGGGCGGCACGCTCAGTGCCAGCGACGGATTGGGCGACTGGAACTGAGGTCGCGGTAACTTCCGCTCGGCTCGAAGCCGGACACTACGATCACTGCCCGAAGCAGTCGATCGTAATGTCCGGCTTTTGCTCTTCCCGGCCCGCGCTCACCAGATCTTCACGCGCTCAGCGGGTTCCAAGTACAGCGCGTCACCCGGCTTGACCTCGAACGCTTCGTGGAAGCTGTCGATATTGCGCACCACGGCATTGCAGCGGAACTCCGGCGGCGAGTGCGGGTCGGTGGCGAGCCTGCGAATGGCCTCTTCCGTGCGCGCTTTCGTGCGCCATACCTGTGCCCAGCCGAAGAAGACGCGTTGCAGGCCGGTGAGCCCGTCGATCTCCGGCGCGTCGGCGCCATCCAGCGAGATCTTGTACGCCTCCAGCGCGATCGAAAGGCCGCCGAGGTCACCGATGTTCTCACCGACGGTGAACTGACCGTTCACGGTGTGCTCGTCCGGCAGGTCCTTGGGCGAGAGCACATCGTACTGGTCGATCAACGCCTGGGTGCGCTGGGCGAATTCGGCGCGATCAGCGTCGGTCCACCAGTCCACCATGTTGCCGTCGCCGTCGTACTTCGCCCCCTGGTCGTCGAAACCGTGCCCGATCTCGTGGCCGATCACCGCGCCGATGCCCCCGTAGTTGGCCGCGTCGTCGGCGTCCATGTCGAAGAACGGCGGCCGGAGGATGGCGGCCGGGAAGACGATCTCGTTCATGCCCGGGTTGTAGTAGGCGTTCACCGTCTGCGGCGTCATGAACCACTCGTCCCGGTCGACCGGGCCACCGAGCTTGTTCAGCTCGCGATCGTGTTCGGCCGCATGCCCTCTGCGGTAGTTGCCGACCAGATCGGCCGGGTCGATCACCAGGGACGAATAGTCCCGCCACTTGTCCGGGTAGCCGATCTTCGGCGTGAACTTCTCCAGCTTCTCCAGCGCGGCGATTCTCGTGCCCTGGCCCATCCATTCCAGTTCGGCGATATTGCGGCGGTATGCCTCCCGCAAGTTGGCCACCAGCTCCACCATCCGGGCCTTGGCCTGCGGCAGGAAGTGCTCGGCCACAAAGAGTTTGCCGACCGCCTCGCCGAGCAGGTTCTGCACCAGCGTGACGCCGCGCTTCCAGCGCTCCCGGTTCTCCTCGGCGCCGGTGAGCGTACGACCGTAGAAGTCGAAGTTCTCCTCGACCACCGCGTCGGTCAGATACGGCGCCCGCGCGCGAAGCACCCGCCATGCCGCCCACGCGCGCCAGTCCGCGAGCGGCTCGTCGGCCCACAGGCGCGCGAACGTGCGCAGATAATCCGGCTGACGGACGACGAGTTCGGCGAACAGCTCGGGCCCCGCCGCTTCGACGCCTTCGGCCAGACCGGAAGTCCACCCGGCCCAATCGAACTCGGGACTGTCCTCGGACAACGCCGCGAAGGTGGTCAAGTTGTATCGCAGTTCGGCGTCCCGGCGGCGTACCACGTCCCAGTGCCCGGCGGCCAGTTTCCGCTCCAGCGCGAAGACGCGCTCGCCGACGGAGTCGAGTTCGTCCGGGAGCGACCCGGCGACCTGGGGGTCGGCGGCGGCCAGGGCGAACATGCGGTTGATGTGCGCGATGTACTTCGCGCGGATCTCGGCGAACTCCTCCGCCCGGTAGTACGACTCGTCCGGCAGGCCGATGCCGGACTGGGTGGCGTGCACCAGGTAGCGGTTGGAGTCTTTGTCGTCGGTGTCGACGAACACCGCGACGGCGCCCCCGACGCCGGTGCGCTGCAATCGGCCGAGCAGCGACGCGAACGCCTTCTTGTCGCCGACCTCGGCGATCGCGGCGAGCTCGGCGGCGATCGGCGCGAGCCCTGCGGCGGCCACCGCGTCGGTGTTCATGAAGCTGGAGTACAGGTCACCGATCTTGCGGGCGTCGCTGCCCGGCTCGGCGTCGGCCTGCGCGGCATTCTGGATGATCGCTTTGACGTCCAGCTCCGCCTGGTCGTACAGCGCACGGAACGCGCCGTCCACGGCCCGGTCGGCCGGGATCTTGTGTTCTGCCAGCCATTTGCCGTTGACGTGCGCGAACAAGTCGTCCTGCACCCGCACGCCCTGGTCGAGGTAGGACAGATCGATACCGGAAGGACGGGTCGGTTCGGAAGTCACGATGTCCAGTATGCCGATGGGCGGATGAGCCGGCCCCCCGGCCGCGGCCGACCGAGGGGCGCCGAGCAGGGAAGTCAGGCGGGCAAGACGATGGGATGGAACTCGCCGTCGTGCGCGCCGAGCAGGAAGGCGTCCCACTCCTCGGGGGTGTAGAGGAGGGTGGTTCCGCCGTAGCGCAGTGCGGTGTGTCCGTTGCCGGCGGTGTGCGCGCGCAATTCGCCATTCGATCGCCCTCGGGCGCGCACGGCGTCGAGGAACGCGGTCCATTCGGCTGCGGTGACGGTGATGACGGGCTCGTCGGCGGGGCGGTTCGCCGGGTCGCGGCGGTATTTGCTGTCACGGATGAGCACCGCATCACCATCGAACCGGACCTCGACGCATTGGTTGCCGTTGTTCGATCTGGTCGATGTGAACCAGCCGGTACGCACCGGCCGCGCGGTGATGGCCATGGGCAGGATTTTACACGCGGGAATAGTGCCTGATCAGGGCCAATGACTCCAACCGTGACAACGCCTGGTCCACCGCGCGCAGGTAGGCGAAGCGGAGATCACGGACCAGATCCGGGTCCTCCACGGCGCCGCCGAACACCGCGCTCTCCACCCAGCCGAAGGTGGGCAACTGTTCACCGGCGAAATTGATGAGGTGAAAACTGGACCCGCCGAGCACCGCTCCCGCGGTGGCCGCGAACGGGATCACGCGCACCGAGACGGTGTCGAGTTCCTCGATCAGATCGGCCAGGTAGTTCAACTGTCCGCGCAGCACGTCCGCACCGCCGGTCTGTTGCAGCAGAGTGCCCTCGCCGAACACCGCGGTCAGTTCGACCGGGTCCGCGCCGCGCAGCCGCTCCTGGCGGCGCATCCGGATCGCCACCAGTTGCTCGACCTGCACCGGCCGGATCATCACGTCCGCGCTGATCAACGCGCGAGCGTAGTCCTCGGTCTGCAACAAGCCCGGCACGACGAGGCTGTCGTAGCTGCGGATGCTCTGCGCGCCGTGCTCCATGCCGTACAGCCGCTGTAGCTCCGGCCCGATCAACGCCGACGACTTCGCCCACCATCCGCGCTGCTTGCTCGCCTCGAGCAGGGCCAGCAGCTCCGCGCGCTCCTCGGCTTCGACCTCGAGCAGTTCCAGCACGGGGCCGATGGTCTTGGTGGTGAGCACGCGCCTGCCCTTCTCCACGTGCGACCAGTTGGCCGGCGTGAAGCCCACTCGCCTGGCGAACCCAGCGGAGTCGAATCCGCGTTGTTCGCGTAGTTCGCGCAGCCTCAGCACCAGCTCCCAGCGGGCAACGGTCGGCGAGACGGGTGCCATGGGTGGGGATGCTACGCCCACCGACAACTCGTACCTGGACGCCGGACTGTTCGCCGACCTTTTCCGGGTCTGCGCCTCGATCGCGTTGCCTGGCAGTCACATCGGGCTGCCCTCACCCGCCGACGAGCACGGCGGCTACCGCACCTGGGTCGTGGCACCAGACGGCGACTTCCGCCGTGCCTTCGCCGACGTCGTCGCCGCGACCCGGGCGTGCGCGGCGGCTACCGGGGCGTCGGCGCGGGCGGCGGAGTGAGCGTGACGCTGAACCTGTCCTGCATCTTCTGATTCCACTCCCGCTCGCACTGCTCGATCTTGGACTGGTCGTTGCCCGCTTTGTTCACGCAGTCCAGGAAATCCTTGCCGCCGGAGTCGACGAACAGGCTGTAACCCAAGATGGTGAACAGGACGGCGCCGACGATGCCGAGCACGCCCAGCACGACACCGGCGATCGCCAGGCCCATGCCTCCCGCCGTGCCCGCGCGCGCCTTGAACACCGCGACGATGCCGAGGATGACGGCGAGGATGCCGAAGAGATAGCCCCCGATGACCGTCCAGAAGAACAACAGCGCGAGGACGCCGAGCACGAGCGCGGTGATCGCCAGGCCCCGGCCCTTCGGTGATTCCTGCCAGTAGGCGGGCCCACCGGGATACTGACCGCCCGGCGGCGGATTCTGCCCTTGCGGATATTGCCCTTGCGGATTCTGCCCCGGCGGCGGGTACTGACCGGGCGGCGGGGGCGGATATTGCGACATGGACTTCCTCTCCGTCGGTGCCTCGCGATGCTCGGTCCGGACGAGGTGGCCCGGGGGAGTGCGCGGCGGTCGCCTACTGATCGCGCTCCTTGCGGACGGATGTTAATGCGAACGCACTACTGGGCGCCCAGCCGCGCGTGCATCTCCCACACCAGGATTTCCGAGGGCCTTCGCGCCACCACACGTTGTCCGCCCGACCTGGTCAAACGCACCGCGTCCCCCTCATAGAGCGGGCCGACACCCTCCATGTCCACCTCTCCGCGCGCCACGAACAGATGCAGGTAGGGCGCGTCGGGCAAATTCGATCACCTGCTCCGCGCCCGCCATGCGGGCCACGTGCAGCGCCGAATGGCTGCTGTTGATGGCAATGGCGGTCCGGTCGCGGTAACGGGGCAGACCCGAGGCGACGGTCACCAAACCGCCGCCGGCCAGTTCGTCGTCTATCTCGAGTTGCTCGTAGCCAGGGGTGAGACCGGGTTCGTCGGGCACGACCCACATCTGCACGAAATGCACCGGCTCGTCGTGTTCGGGGGTGCGGCCGTCCACACGCCAGGAGTCGTTCTTCTCCGAATGCAGGATGCCGGTGCCCGCGCTCATGCGCTGGGCCAGTCCGGGATAGATGATGCCGCTGTGGCCCAGAGAATCCTGGTGCACGAGGCTGCCGCCGAGCACCCAGGTGACGATCTCCATATCCCGATGCGGATGGGTGTCGAAGCCCTGGCCGGGTGAGACCACGTCTTCGTTGTTCACCAGCAGCAAGCCGTGGTGGGTGTTCTCGGGATCGTAGTGTTCCCCGAAGGAGAACGAATGCTTCGAATCCAGCCAGGAGACGCGCGTCTTCATGCGGTCGCCGCCACGGTGGACATGATGTGTGGTGTCGTGAGTGTGGACATCATGGTCCTCCTCTCGGGACCGTGCACCGATCGCCGTTCAGGGTAGGAGCACTTCCACCGCGGTACTCCACATTCCTAGTAAATTGTGCCGCACTCGGCATTTTACGCGAGCGGCCGGAAGGTGAACGGGAGGCGAGCAGAACCAACCGGTACGTCGAAACGTCGGGCCACCTCGCCGGATATCGCGACCCGGGCCCGAATGCCGAGCGCCCCATAGCCAACCGGAGGGAACGACGTGCTGGAGCCCGATGACCTCGCCCGGATCGAGCAGCAACTCCGCAGCGAAGCGCGTCGCGACGGCATCGCGCATTTCGTGGTCGGCGTCGCCGTGTTCCGGGCGGGCCGGCTCCTGCTGGTCCGCCGAGTCGCCGACGACTATCACGGCGGTATGTACGAGCTGCCCGGCGGAGGTGTCGAATCGGACGAGACATTCGCCGCGTGTGTCGAGCGGGAATTGCTGGAGGAAACGGGACTGCGGGTGCGCGCCTTCGTCGACTTCCTCGGTGGATTCGATTACGCGACCAGGACCAAGTCGAAGGTGCGGAAATACAGCTTCGTCGTGGAGGCGGAACCGGGCAAGGTCGCCCTCGCGCCAGGGGAGCACGACGCGTTCGCCTGGATCGACGCCGGCACGCTCGACGAGCTGCCGATGGCGCCGGATATGCGTGAGACGGTGAGCATGCTGGTCGACCGGGTCTGACTCGCGCCGCGTGCTCGGCGGTCGGCGCGCGCATGCGGCGGGGGCGAACGCAGTACCCTCGCGGACGTGTCGACTGGTCACGCCGAAGGCCTCACTCCCGCGGAGCATCGGCCGGGTGGACTGCGCGCCGTACTCCGGGAGAGCCCCGGCGTGCCGCGACTGGCAGTCGTGCGCTTCGCCGGGCAATTCGGCGACGGGATGTTCCAGGCGGCGCTGTCGGGTGCGATCCTGTTCAACCCGGAGCGGCAGACCGATCCGCTGGCCATCGCGGCGGGCTTCGCGGTGCTGCTGTTGCCGTATTCGCTGATCGGCCCGTACGCGGGCGCGCTGCTGGATCGGTGGGATCGGCGGACCGTACTACTGGTGGCGAATGTACTGCGCGCGGCGCTGATCGCGCTGGTCTGCGCGGGCCTGCTGGCCGGAATCGGCGAGACACCGCTGCTGTTGCTGTCCTTGGCGGTGGTGGGCGTCAGCCGTTTCGTCCTGGCGGGGGTGTCGGCGGCGTTGCCGCGGGTGCTGGCACAGGAGTGGCTGGTGCCGATGAATTCGGTGCTGGCTACGGTCGCTTCCGGGTGCGCCGGATCGGGTGCGGCCGTGGCGGTGGGGATGATCGGGCTGATCGGGGCGGGGGACTTCGCCTCGGCGGTCGCGGTCGCGATCAGCGGTACCGGGTCGGTGCTCGGCGCCGTGCTGGCGGCGGGGTTCCGGCCGCGGGCGCTCGGCCCTGCGCCCGACGCGGCGAAGGGTGAGAACACCGTGCACGCGATCGCCACCGGTCTGCGTACCGGCGCCACGGCGGTCTGGGAGTCCAGAGCGGTCACGACGGCGATGCTCGGCATCGGCACACATCGGATCGTCTTCGGCATCAATACACTGATCATGGTGCTGGTCCTGCGCCAAGCCCCGGTGGACGGCTCCGGGCTCAGCGGTGGCCTGGTCGGTTTCGGTGTCGCGATCGCCGCCACCGCGGCGGGCATGCTGGTGGCCGCCGTCGTCGCGCCACTGCTCATTCCCCGGCTCGGGCGGGGTCGTACGGTCGTCGCCGGCCTGATCACCGCGATGCTGGTGCAATCGACACTGGTCACACCGATCGCGTTCGCCCACTCGGCCCCGGCGGTGGACCGCGCGCACCAACTGCTCTTGGTGGGCGCCTTCCTCCTCGGCCTGGCCGGACAGACGATCAAGTTGACCGGTGACGCGACCATGCAGATCGATATCGACGACGCTCGCCGCGGCCAGGTGTTCGCGCTGCAGGACACCGTCTTCAACATCGCGTTCGTGCTGGCGCTGGCGGCCGCGGCCGTGATCGTTGCGGACGACGGCCGATCGGTGGTGCTGGTGCTGGGCGGCGCCGCGATCTACGCCGTAGGTATCGCGGCGATCGGGTTGAACGCGCGACGACGCGCGCTCAGCTGAGAAGCGGTTGGTCGCCGGGCTTCCGGTCTTCGCGGCTCAACCACTGCGTGAAGCACTCCGGCGGCGTTTCGGCCGCCGCGCTGCCGGGCTGGGTGACCGCACTGTCGGCATCCGGTAGTCGTAGGTCGCCGAGCAGACGATCCGGTGCCTGCGCGTCCGTGCGCACGATCCAGTCGAGTGGCTCGTTCTCCGCATCACCGGGCAGACCGGTGATCTGGTGATTCCACGTACCCAGGCCGGTGGGATCGGTGAAGAAGTGGTCGAGCACGCCGTCGTCGTCGAGATCCAGCGCCGCGATGCCGGCGCGGCCCGAGCCGGTCGCATCCCACAGCGCGTCGTCGGTGACACCGTCTCCGTCGAAATCCAGCCGCACCGCGTCGGCCGATCCCGTATCGCCGAGTTCCAGATCCGCCTCGCTGGTCCAGACGTGCACAAGTCCGTCACCGGTACCGAACACGTACTCGATCTCGTTCATACGTCATTGGACGCACCCGCCACGGCGCCGGTTCCATCGCGCGGGATTTTTCGATTCGCCATCCCGCGTTCGCGGGCTTCGTTCCGGTAGGTTGACCTGTCAGCGGCCGACCGACAGGAGTCAACACGACATGCGTTCTCCGGTGCACAACCCCGACGCGGTTCCAGACTTGCTGAGCGCGTGCGAGACTCGGTCCGCCATCGGGCGCCCGACCGCCGGATAGCCGCGGCCGGGCCGACCGATGCGCGAATCCGTGCGGACATCCCCTTGTGCACCGGCGGTGTTCGGCGCACTGCTCGTCGGCGTACTCACCGTGCCGATGCACACCGCCCAGGCCGCACCGTTCCCGTGGGCGCCGCCGCCGGTGAACAGCTGCGGTGAAGTCGGATTCGACCCCCTCAACCGCGAGCCGGACCCCGCGCAGCCTCCACCGCCGCCCTTGCCGCCGCAGATCGACATCCCGGTGCCGATCCCGGAACTCACGCCGGTCCCGGTGCCCGATCCGCCGCAGGACAACACGCGGATCATCCCCGACCCGCTGCCCGCCGATCCGTGCGACAACCCGTGTCCCGATATCAGGGACAACCCGAAGCATCCCGACCCGGACCCCGATCCGAGTCCAACGCCCGAGACCGGCACCGATGAGGAGACCGGTTCGAACTTCGGTTCCTCCGGCTCCGCCTCGGGATCCGGTTCCGGCAGCGGCTCCGGTTCCGGGTCTGGTTCCGGTTCCGGTTCCGGCGAGCCGGTCAAGCTGCCGCGCGTCGAGTTCAAGCCGGAGATCGAGCCGATCCCGATCCCGGTGCCGGGTGGTCCCGGCGAGGAGCCACAACCGGCTCCTCCACAGGTGGTGAACCCGGCCGAGCCGGGCCCGCTCGCGGCGCCGGTGGCCGCGCCGAGGGTCGAGTCGGTGCGCCTGGTCGAGCAGGTGACCGGGCACGGCTCGCGGAACCGCACCGATATGCGCTGGCAGGTCGACGGAACCGATCTGGGGCTGATGTGGGAAACCGCCCCCGGTGAGGTCGCCGTGGTCTTCGGCGACACCTTCGGCAAGGGCTGGGGCGTCGGCGGCGCCGGCAACGACGACCAGGACTGGCGCAGCAACGTCATCGGATTCAGCACCGACAGCGAGCTGTCCGACGGCTTGACGTTGGACACCTTCGCGCAGGACAGTCGCTGTCACGCCGCCGAGATACTGGGCAGCCGCAAGATCAAGAACTGGGAGACCACCACCATCCCCACCTCCGGGTTCGCCGTCGGGAACCGGCAGTACCTCAGCTATATGTCGGTGAACAGGTGGAGCCGCATCCCCGGTCTGTGGTGGACCAACTACGGCGGTATCGCCTACTCCGACGATCGCGGGCGCACCTGGACGAAAGACCGGCATGCAAGGTGGGAAAACCTGTTCGGTCTCGGTAAGTTCCAGGTCGCGGCGATGGTGCCGCAGGGCGAGCACGTCTACATGTTCGGCACACCCAACGGGCGCATCGGCATGATCGCCCTGGCCCGCGTGCCCGAGCACCAGATCCTGAACAAGTCCGCCTATCAGTACTGGGTGGGCGGCACCTGGGCGCCCGCGGCCGAGAACCAGGCCACTCCGTTGGTGCTCGGCATGGCCAGCGAACTTTCGGTGCGCTACGACCGGGAGACCGAGCAGTGGCAGATGGTCTACCTGGATTCGGCCCGCAGCGCCGTCGTGATGCGTACCGCCGCGAGCCCGCAGGGGGCCTGGACGGAAGCGATCCCGCTGGTGTCCACCGCCGACTATCCGAAGTCCTACGGCGGGTTCATCCATCCGTGGTCGACCAGCGAGGACTTGTACTTCATGCTCTCGGCGTGGGACACCTACAACGTGTATCTCATGCACGCCCGGCTCCAGCCGAGTCCGAGCCGGAGTCAGCCCACGCGCTCGAATCGCACGGGCTGACCCGGCCGCGCCTGCGCGACGGCGTCGACATCGGCGTCGACCACCACCGCGACCACCGGATAGCCGCCGGTGATCGGGTGGTCGGCGAGGAAGACGACCGGCTGTCCGCTCGGCGGCACCTGAATCGAGCCGAGCGCCATGCCTTCGGTCGGCAGTTCACGGGTGACCGCGCGGGTCAGCGGCGGGCCTGCGCGGCGATCCAATCGCGCGCCGATCCGATCGGTATCGGCGGAGACCGCCCATGCGCCGTCGAACAGGGTGGTGGCGTCGATGAACCAGTCGTCGCGCGGACCGAGTACGGCCCGCACGGTGACGACGTCCGCGGGCAACGCGGCGACCGGCGCGAAGTCCACGACCGGGATGGTGCGCGGAGAAGGCCCGATCGGAAGAAGATCACCCTTCGCCAGCGGCTCCGGCCCCAGTCCGGACATGGTGTCGCGGCTGCGGGATCCGAGCGTCTTCGGCACGTCGATGCCGCCACGAACCGCGACGTAACTGCGCAGTCCGGTGGACGCCAGGCCGAGCCGCAGCGTCTGCCCCGGCTCGAGTTCCAGCACGCTGGCGTGACCGACCGGCCTGCCCTCGACCGTCGCGGGCGCCGGTGCTCCGGTGACGGCCAGCATGACGTGCTCCTCGGCATGCAGCGCGAGCCCGCCGAGCAACACCTCGACGGCCGCATGCCCCTCCGGATTACCGACCAGCCGATTGGCCAGGCGCAGCGACCCGCGATCGGCCGCGCCCGAAGCACCGACACCCGAATCGAACCAGCCGGGCCGCCCGAGATCCTGGATGGTCGCCAGTGGACCGACCTGCTCCACGACGATCATCGGCCGTCTCCCGCATGATGAAACGGACCGTGGACCCCGCGCGGATCAACGCGGGCGGATCGCGCTCGGCATCCCACATCCTGAGGTCGGTGGTTCCGATCAGCTGCCATCCACCGGGCGTGCTCCGGGGATAGACGGCGCTGTATCCACCGGCGAGCGCGACCGCACCCGCCGGAATGGATGTGCGCGACTGCGCTCGGCGCGGAACGGACAGCCTGCCGTCGGGCGATTCCAGGTAACCGAAGCCCGGCGCGAATCCGACGAACGCGCATCGCCACACCGTGCCCGTGTGCGCGGCGATCACCTCGGCGGTCGTGAGCTCCAGACTGCGGGCCACGTCATCGAGGTCGGCGCCGTCATAGCGCACCGGAATCGACACCGGTTCGGCACGGAAAGCCCGATCCGGTGATGTTCCACGGGAAACACCGGGCGACGACTCGGCGTGCAGGGCGACCAGCAGCTTCGTCAGCGCCGCGCGCACGGATGCCGCGTCACGGGGCGAATCGAGAGTCAGCAGGACGGTTTCCGCGGCCGGAAGCAGATCTCGCACGCCGGGTACCGGGTGATCCCGCAGCGCCGCGACGAGGTCCGCGACCACCACACGACGCTGGGGCGTGATCAGCAGCGCCCGATCGCCCGCCGGGCGGATCGCGTCCTCCGCCGCCTGCCGCTGCGCGGGTGTTCCCGCGCCTTTCGTCGTCATGTCCCGGCCTCAGCCGAAAGGCTCCACCGGCACGCCGACTTCGTCCAGCGCGGTGCGGATGCGCCGGGCCATCTCCACGGCCGCGGGCGAATCACCGTGCACGCAGAGGCTCGCGGCACGCACGGCGACCTCGGCGGAGCCGTCGACCGTTCGTACGGCGCCCGATTTCGCGATCGAAACCGCCTGCGCGACCGCTTCGAGCGGGTCCAACACCGCCCCGGGCGTACCGCGTGCGGCCAGCGCGCCATCGGGCGTGTACGCCCGGTCGGCGAAACCTTCGCCGACGAATCGCACTCCGGCTGCCCGCGCGGCCGACTCCAACTCAGTGCCCGCCGGACCGAGCAACGCGAGCCGAGGGTCGTACTCGGCCATCGCGGCCAGCACCGCGCCGGCCAGCTCCGGATTGCGGGCGGCCGAGTGGTAGAGCGCCCCATGCGGTTTCACGTAGCGCACCCGGTCGCCGGCGGCTTTCGCGAAAGCGTCGAGGCCGCCGATTTGATACAGCACCTCGTCGCGCAATTCGCCGGGCGCGACGGCGATCTCTCGCCTGCCGAAACCGGCCAGGTCCCGATACCCGACGTGGGCGCCGATCCGTACCCCCTTCTCGACCGCGACGGCGCAGGTCCTGCGCATGATCGCGGGGTCGCCCGCGTGGAATCCGCAGGCGATGTTCGCACTGGTGACGATGTCGAGCATGGCGGCGTCGTCGCCCATCGTCCACGGACCGAAGCCCTCGCCGAGATCACTGTTCAGATCCAGCGCCATGTGCGTCCTCCCAGGAGTGTGTGCAGACGGCCTTCCGATTCTCGTGCCCGGCGTTCCCCCGGGCAAGAACGTCCCGGTCGCGCGACCTGAGTCACAGCGCGCGGGTTCGCGGCGCCACCCCAAGTACGCTCGGTCCAATCATGGCCACGTATTTCGATCCGAAGTCCTGGTCGCCCCTGCGGGCCGTCGACCTCGGAAAGCGCCTGTTCGATCAGTCCTGGCTGGAACAGTGGGTCGCGCTCAGCACCGCCTGGATGGACCCGGTCGCCGATCTCGGCGCCGGCACCGTCACCGCGCTGCTGCCGGACGTGGTGATGACCATGCTCAGCGAGGGCATTCTCAGCCGGTTCGGCGGGCAGGAGGTCAGCGCGACACTGCTGGGTCACGACCTGCACGCCACGTTGCAAGTGCTGAAGGTGCGCCGCCGCGGCGCGCACTTCCAGACCAAGACGGTGCTGTCGCGGTTGCGCTGGGACGAGCATCCGATCGAGGCCGTGACCGTCATCGCCCACGGGGTCCGCCTGATTCCGGGGGTGCCGACCAAGATTCGCATCGCTCGCCTCGACATCGACGGCACTGTCACGACCGCCGCGCTGGTCGGCTGGCTCAACACTCAACCACTGGACTGGGCCCTCGACGTCCACCCGAGCGGGCTGATCCGGGCCCGGCACCGCACGCGGCTGCTGACCGCCTTGGTGGACGCGTCGGTCCGGGACAACCGGCTCGACATCCAGGTACGCAGAGCGACCTGGGGCGGGGTCCGCATACCGCGACGCCTGATCGACGTTCCCGCCATTCCGCTGGAACACCTGCCCAAGAACGCGCGGATCGCACGCGCCGACCGGGAGGGCGACCTCATCCGGTTCCGGGTCGAACTCCCGGAGATCACCGGATCGTTCGACCTCGCCCAGATGCGTTCGGCGATCCTGGCCGGCACCACTCTGATCGTCTTCTGACCCGATCAGCTCTGCGTCTTCCACCACTCGAGCAGCGCCGCCTCGGCCTCGTCCCGGCTGAGCGGGCCACGGTCTAGCCGCAGCTCCTTCAGATGGCGCCAGGCCCGACCGACCTCGGGTCCCGGCGGCAGGCCGAGCAACTCCATGATCGCGTTGCCGTCCAGGTCCGGGCGAACCTTGGCGAGGTCCTCCTGCTCGCGCAACCGCTCGATCCGCGCCTCCAGCTCGTCGTAGGTGGCGCGCAGCGCGGCGGCCCTGCGCTTGTTGCGGGTGGTGCAGTCGGCCCGGACGAGTTTGTGCAGGCGGGGGAGGAGTTCGGCGGCGTCGGTGACATAGCGGCGCACCGCGGAATCGGTCCACTGACCTTTGCCGTAGCCGTGGAAGCGCAGATGCAGGAACACCAGCCGGGCCACGTCCTCGGTGAACTGCTTCGGGTACTTCAAGGCCCGCATCCGCTTGCGCACCATCTTCGCGCCGACCACCTCGTGGTGGTGGAAACTGACGCCGCCGCCCGGCTCGTTGCGCTTGGTGTCGGGCTTGCCGATGTCGTGCAGCAGCGCGGCCCAGCGCAGCACCAGGTCGGGGTCGCCCTCCTCTTGGTCGATGGCCTGTTCCAGCACGGTGAGCGAATGCCAGTAGACGTCCTTGTGCTGGTGATGTTCGTCGATCTCCAGCTTCATCGCGGGCACCTCGGGCAGCACCCGCTGCGCCAGCCCGGTCTCGCACATGACGTTGATGCCGTCGATCGGATGCGCGCCTCCGATCAGCTTGTCCAACTCGACCCGCACCCGTTCGGCGGTGATGCGATCGATCTGGTCGGCCATAGCGGTGATCGCGGCCCGCACCCGGGGATGCGGCTCGAAGCCCAACTGGGAGACGAACCGCGCGGCGCGCAGCATGCGCAACGGATCGTCGTTGAACGAATCCTCCGGCGCGGCAGGAGTATCCAGCACCCCCTCGAGCAAGGCGTTCATGCCGTCGAGCGGGTCGACGAACTCCAGCGCGCCGTCCGCGCCGATCTTCACGGCCATCGCGTTCACCGTGAAGTCCCTGCGCACCAGGTCTTCCTCGAGCGAGTCGCCGAAGGTCACCTGCGGATTCCGGGACACCCGGTCGTAGCTGTCCGCGCGGAAGGTCGTGATCTCCAACTGCTGACCGCCCTTGGCCGCGCTGACCGTGCCGAATGCCAGACCGCCGGTGTCCCATAGATGGTCGGCCCACCCGCGCAGCAGGTCCTGCACGACCTCCGGCCGCGCGTCGGTGGTGAAATCCAGATCGGTTCCCAGCCTGCCGAGCACCGCGTCCCGCACGCTGCCGCCGACCAGGTACAGCTCATGCCCCCGCGCCGCGAACATCTCACCGAGGGGCGTCAGCACATCCGACAGCCCCCCGAGCGTCACCGCCGCGGCGGCCAGCAGTCGGGTACGTCTATCCAGCACAGCGTCCTGGGACTTCGGCGAAACCACGAATGAGCAGCTTACCGAGCCACGACAGCGCATATCGCGGCGCAGGGCCCGCAGCAGCTCAGATATATAAGGAGACCGGCATCAACCCAGCCAGCGGCGTCGAATCACCGCGACGACTCGACCGACTCACCGAATCCACCCACCACCTACTCCCGAGCAGCCGGACAGAACCCGCCGCGACCCGAAAGACAACCCGCCTCCGAGCCGCGGCGGCACCCATCCACCAAGGGGCGACGCCCGACACCGAAGAATCGAACACCGAAACACCACCTCGAGCCGCCCGCACCGCGCCCTGAGGCTCGAAACAAAGCTCAGTAGTCGTCATCGCAGGCCGCGAACACCAGGTCCAAAGCTCGACTACGCCACGTGCCAGCTCACCTACCACGTCCTTCGAGCGAAGCCAGACCGAGCATCCGCTGTTCGCGGCCACAAGGAGGCCACGAAAACCCAGCGCCGCGCGATCACCCCCTCACGCGCTCAGCGCACCCCCACTCCCGGTTTCGAGCGAAGCGAGACCGAGCATGCGCCGTTCGCGGCCCGGCTCGCGAACACCCAGCGCCGCAGGCGCTGGAAATCCAACACAGTAGGATTGCCAGGTGTCTCCGGCCGATCGTGCGAACAGTCGACGCCGCCAGCCTCGGCGCCGCGGTTCGACCGCCAATGCCGCGAAGCCGCGGATGCGCACGGTTCGGGAGACCTCGGCGGGTGGTCTGGTCGTCGACGGTTTGGACGGTCCTCGGGAATCGCGCAGCGCCGCCCTCATCGGACGCACCGATCGCCGCGGGCGGTTACTGTGGTCGCTGCCAAAAGGACATATCGAAGAAGGTGAGACCGCCGAGCAAACCGCGATCCGGGAGGTCGCCGAGGAGACCGGCATCAATGGTGTGGTGGTCGCCGAACTCGGCAGCATGATTACTGGTTCGTGACCGACGGTCGGCGGGTACACAAAACGGTGCATCATTATCTGCTGCGTTCGGTCGGTGGTGAACTGTCGGACGCCGACGTGGAAGTGACCCAGGTCGCCTGGGTCCCGTTGAGCGAACTCGATTCTCGACTGGCCTACGCCGACGAGCGGAGGCTGGCCGAGATGGCGAACAAGCTGATCGACCGGATGGAGACCGGCAAGCGATGACGCGTGGACTGTTCCGGATCTTCGTGGCGGTCCTGACCATCCTCGGCCCGGTGACGACGCTGCCACTGCTCGATCCCGCGTCGGCCTCTGCGCAACCGACCGGGTCCGGCACCTCGTCGAATCCGAAGTTCCTGAAGCTCTCCCTCGATTCCGTGACACCGACCACGGTGACCACGAGCAGCGATTCGGTGCTCACGGTCTCGGGCACGGTCACCAACATCGGCGATCGCGTGGTCGACGACGTCAGCATCCGCATCCAGCGGGCAGCGGCCATCACGGCCCCGGTCGGGTTGCGCGCCACCTTGCGCCTCGACGAGGTCAATTACGACGTGAACGGCGAGTTCGAGGATGTCGCGCAGCGGCTGAATCCGGGACAGCGCAAGCAGTTCACGCTGAGCATCCCGCTGCGTTCCGAGAGCGGCGCCACATCGCTGCGCATCACCGAGCCGGGCGTGTACCCGCTGCTGCTGAACGTCAACGGCGAACCGGCTTACGGCACGCAGGCCAGGCTCGACGACGCCAGGTTCCTGCTCCCGGTGCTCGGTGTGCCGCCAACGACGGGCGACGGCGCCGGTTCCGCGGCCCCGCCGGTGCCCGCGCCCACCGACGCGCCGGTGGCGACGACATTGCTGTGGCCGCTTGCCGACCGTCCGAGGCAGGTCGCGGGCCATCCGGGCAGCGTGGACGGCAAGGTGGAGCTCACCGACGACGAATTGGCCGCTTCGCTGGGCAAGGGCGGCCGTCTCGATCAACTGCTGGCCGCGCTGGAGGGGACGTCGAGTCCAGGCGCGGGCCGCGACACCGAGCTGACGTCCGCCGTGTGTCTCGCCATCGACCCCGACCTGCTGCTCACGGTGCGTGCGATGACCAGGGGTTACCGCGTGCTGGCCAGTCCGTCCGATCCCGATGGGGCGACGAGGGCGGGCGCGGGCGCCGAACAGGCCCAGACCTGGCTGGACCGCTTGCGCGCGCTGGCCGGGTCGATGTGCACCGTGGCGCTGCCGTTCGCGCAGGTCGATCTCACCGCGCTGGCCGCGATCGCCGATCCGGCGCTGTCCGCGCGCGCGATCAACGAACCAGCCGAGATCATCGACTCGGTCCTGTCCATTCGATCGGTGCGCGGGGTCAGCCTCCCGGATTCCGGCAGCATCGACGCGGGCGGGGGCCAGTTGTTGCGGGATCAGGGTTTCACCACCGCGGTGCTGGCCTCGACGGCGGCCGTTCCGCAGGGCAGCGTGGACTGGGCCCAGTCCAGTAGTGACAGCGGCCAGAGCACGAGCGGTCCGAGTGCGGACATGACCACCATGGAGCCGGCGATCCCGGAGGTGGTCCGGTTGCCCGGCATCACGGTGAGCCAGCCGGCCGCACCGGCGCCGACGCCGCCGGTCGCGGACAATCCGGCACCACCCGCCACCGGTACACCCGCCCCGCCCGCCGACCCCGCCCTGCGTGCGGTGACCTTCGACATCTGGTCGGCGACCGCGCTCGCCGCGGTGGGCTCGAACCCGCCCACGCCGCCGTTCACCCCGGCCCGGGTCCGATACGACGTCACCAACGACTCGCGCGCGGCGCGCTTGCAGGACGCTCTCGGAGCGATCTCGTGGAGTGCGCTGCATCCGGAGACCGACCGGCCGCGTTCGCTGTTGCTCGTGCCGCCACAGCAGTGGGGCGCGAACAAGGACGAGGCGACCGCGTTGCTGCGGCAAGTCGACTTGCTGCTGCGCGGCAACCTCGCCACGGCGCGTCCGTTCCCCGACCTGGTGGCGTTGCCACCGGCCCCGCAACCCTACGAGCTGGACTATCTGCCGCAGGCGGCGCAGGACGCGGTGCCGGACCGGTTCGTGCCACCCGTCCGTGACCAGGGGCGCCGGATCACCGAGATGATGCGCGCCCTGGTCGACGTGCCGGAGGCCGAGCCGACGCCGCACGCTTTCCTGACGCCGCTGCGGGACGACCTGTTGCGCGTGCTGAGCCTCTCGGACCGGCGTGCGGGCGACGCCGCGCCCGCCGACACCTTCGCCCAGCGCAGGCTGGACCAGAACACGCGGACGATGGACAAGCTCATCCGCTCGGTCACCGTGCTGCCACCGGGCGGGGTGTACACGCTCGCCTCCGAGCAGAGCCCGTTGCTGCTGGTCGCGCGCAACGATCTGCCGGTGGCCATCCGGGTCAGGTTCCGGATCGAGGCGCCTGCCGAGACGGAGATCACCGATCCCGGCGAACAGCAGCTCCCGGCGAACGGGTCGCGGTCGTTCCAGATTCCGACGGAGGTCACCGACAGCCGGAACCTGGTCATCCCGATCTCGCTCACCACGCCGGAGGGTGTCGCGCTGGGCAATCCCACGCAGGTCTCGGTGCGTTCGAATGCCTACGGTCAAGCCTTGGCGATAATTACCGGATGCGCCGCACTCCTGCTGCTCCTGCTGGCCGGTCGCCGTCTGTGGCGCCGGTTCCGCGGGCAGCCCGATCCGGCGGACGAGGGCTTCGATCCGGGCACCCGGCGCCGGGTCAACCGGTACGGGCGTGCGCGCAAACGGATGCTGCGGGCGCAGGAGCGAGAGCAGGAGGAGCTGCAGGAGACGTGGTGACCGATCCCGTGTCGACGGAGTCGCCCACACTGCTTCTACCTGCGTCGATGTGGTGTATCGCGGTGTCGTGTGGCACGGTGGAGGACAATTACGGTGTTCCCGGGCCTGCCCGGTCCGGGAGGCAACCAGTGACAGAATGTTCGCCGGTCACGGCGAACCGTTGCGGCGGGCCGCGGCTGGCCGCACCGATGGGGGTGCGGATATCCCGGCGGGTACAGGAGGCATGATGAGCGACGATGACATATCGGCTCATCGCCCTCGACCAGGCGACCGTCTCGACGGACCATCGGTTCGCCGAACGCCTGCCGCTCCGTGGGAACGCGGCCGGGCGCAGCCCGAACCCGAGCATTCCGGCGTGAACGGCACCTACGACGACGGCCAGCCGCCGCGCGTACCGCAGATAAGTCGTCCTCCGGCCGCGCCGCAGCCGAGGCCGGGTCAGCGCATGCCACCGCCGCCCCCACCGGCCGCCCAGCCCAGGCCGCCTGTGCCGCCACCGCCGCGCCCTGGCCCCGCGCCACACCCGGGCCAGCGGCAATATCCCGCTCCGCCGCCGGGCCCGGCCGCAGGGCCCGCGCAACCGCGACCGGTCCCGCCTGCGCCCGCGCGCCCTGGACCGGGCGGCGGTCCCAGGCAGGCGCCGCCACCTGCCGCGCCACGCGCACCGCAGTCCGGCGCCATACCAGCGACACCACGCGCACCGCAGTCCGGCGCGATTCCGGCCGCACCGCGTCCACCTCGGTCCGGTGCCATCCCGGCTGTGCCCCGCCCGCCGCAATCGGGTCCGATCCCCGCGGCCCAGCGCCCTCCGCACTCCGGGCCGATGCCGGCCGCCGCGCCGGAATCCGATCGGGTGCCGCCGCCGCGCTACGCTCCGCCGCAGCCGCAGCAGTTCCCGCCACCACCGCCGCGGCAACGGCCCGCGACCCCGGTCCGGCACGAACCCGCGCCACCGGATCGCCCACGGACCAGCGAATGGCCCGCCGCCACCGGCACCGCTGAGACGGCGAAGGCGGACGAGACCAAGCAGAGCGCGAGTTCCCGGCTGCTCAGCGACTCGGGATCCATCGCCTTCGCGACCTTGATCAGCAGGATCACCGGGTTCGGCAAGCAACTGCTGCTGCTGACCGTGCTCGGCCCCGCCATCGCCAGTGCGTTCACCGTCGCCAGCCAGATCCCGAACATGATCGCGGAACTGGTGCTCGGCGCGGTGCTCACCGCGATCGTGGTGCCGACGCTGGTGCGCGCGGAGCAGGAGGACCCGGATCGCGGGGCGGCGTTCGTCCGGCGCCTGGTCACCGCCGCTTTCGTGGTTCTGGCCACCGCGGCGCTGCTGGCGACGGCCGCGGCGCCGGTGCTGACCACCCACGTCTTCCTGTCCGACGACGGCAAGGTCAACACCGCGCTGACCACGGCACTGGCCTTTCTGCTGCTGCCCGCGATCCTGTTCTACGGCATGTCGGCGCTGCTCACGGCGATCCTGAACACGCAGCAGATGTTCAAGCCCGGCGCGTGGGCTCCGGTGTTGAACAACCTCGTGGTGCTCACCGTGCTCGGCTTGTACGTCCTGATGCCGGGCGAGATCACGCTGGACCCGGTCCGCATGAGCGACCCGAAGCTGCTGGTGCTCGGTGTCGGCGTCACGATCGGCGTGGTCGTGCAGGCGGTGAGCCTCATTCCGGCGATCCGCAGGGCAGGCATTGATCTGCGGCCGCTGTGGGGCATCGACGATCGCCTCAAGCAGTTCGGCGGCATGGGCGCGGCCATCATCCTCTACGTCCTCATCAGCCAGGCCGGTTTCGTCTTCGCCACGCGGATCTCCTCGCATGCCGACGCGGCCGGTCCGGCGATCTACAACAACGCGTGGTTGCTGTTGCAGTTGCCGTACGGCGTACTCGGTGTCACGGTGCTCACCGCGATCATGCCGCGACTGAGCCGCAACGCAGCCGCCGACGACACGCCCGCGGTGGTCGACGATCTCTCCGCCGCCACCCGGTTGACCATGATCGCGCTGGTCCCGGTCGTCACCTTCCTCACGCTGGCGGGTCCGCAGGTGGGGCAAGCGCTCTACGGGTACGGCAATTTCGGATCCGACGCGGAACGTCTCGGGCTTGCGGTCAGCTGGTTGGCGTTCGCACTGATCCCGTACTCGCTCGTGCTCATCCACCTGCGCGTGTTCTACGCCAGGGAGCAGGCGTGGATCCCCACCTGGATCATTCTCGGCATCACCGCCGCCAAGATCGTCTTCTCGGCGCTCGCTCCGGTGCTCACCGACGCCGAGCACGTGGTGATCGCACTCGGCGTCGCCAACGGCCTCGGTTTCGCGGTCGGCGCCGTGGTGGGTGGTCTGCTGCTGCACCGCAGTCTCGGCGATCTCCGGATGGCCAATGTGGGCCGCACGGTGACACGTGTCGTGCTCGCGTCACTCGCGGGCGGGGCCGTGATGTGGATCGTGGACCGGGTACTCGGCCTGGATCGGCTGACCGCGTCCTTCCACGGCCCCGGTTCGCTGATCCGCATCGCCATCACCGCGATCGTCATGTTCGCCGTGGCCTTCGGCCTGATGCGACTCGCCGGTATCCCGGAGATCGTCGCGATCACCGTGTCCATCTCCCGGCGCCTCGGCTGGACGCCTCCCGCGCCCGAGCTGGATCTGGAGAGCCCGGCGGAAGATCCCTATGTCACGCAGGTACTCCGCAGGCCGGATCCCTACTTGGCGTACCCGCGGTTCGATCCGTACATGGACGCCCAGACCATGGTGCTGCCTGTGATCAGACCCGACGCCGTTGACCGCACCGGCATGGGGGAGTTCCCGTACCCTGTTCGGCAGAGAAGCACAAGTGGCGAATTCGCCGGAACCTCGACATACCAGGGCGAAGGAGGACCGAGGGTGAGCGACGACGCGGTGGGCGGCGTCCCGGCCGCCGATTCTTCTGCGACCACGCCCGGCGGACTGTCCACCGATGTACCGCCGACCGCGGGGGAGCCGTTGGATCCCGCGTACGCGAACAAGGAGCCGGGCACGGCTCCGTCGGAGCAGGCCCCGGCGAGATCGCACGAGAATCAGCTGCCGCCGCGCGACCCGATGTACGACACCGGGATGATCCCGATCGGTTCGCCGGAGATGCCGCCGATGGGTGGGGAGAACCTGGGCGCACGGCGGATCCCGCGCGGCCCGAAGCTGATTCCCGGCGCTTCGGTGGCAGGCGGGCGCTACCGCTTGCTCGCCAGTCACGGCGGTGCCCGCGGCTTGAAGTTCTGGCAGGCGCTGGACATCAAACTCGATCGCGAGGTCGCGCTGACCTTCGTCGACGCCGATCAGAAGGCGACCGAGAACTCCGGCCAGGACGGCCCCCAGGCGATCCTGTCCCGGACGCTGCGCCTCGGCCGGATCAACTCGCCGGGCCTGGCTCGCGTCCTGGACGTCGTGCGCGGCAGTTCCGGTGGCATCGTGGTGGCGGAGTGGACGCCGGGACGCTCGCTGCGCGAGATGGCCGAGACGGTGCCGTCGCCGATCGGCGCGGCACGCGCCATCCGCGCCCTCGCCTCGGCGGCCGAGCTGGCCCACCGCGGCGGCGGGTCGCTGTCCATCGACCATCCCGACCGGGTGCGCATCAGCGCCTCCGGTGACGCGGTGCTTGCGTTCCCCGGCACCCTCTCCGATTCCGACGCGCAGTCCGACGTGCGCGGTCTCGGCGCGATGCTCTACGCGCTGATCACCGCGCGCTGGCCGATCCGCTCCGGCGGCCTCACGGGCACCGCCGCGACCGTCGGCGGGCTGCGGCTGGCCGACTTCGGCCCGGACGGCACTCCGGTGGAGCCACGGCAGATCCGCCCCGAGGTACCGTTCGAGATCTCCGCGGTCGCCGTGCGCTCGCTGGAGTCGAACAAGGGCGTGCGCACCGCGGCGACGGTTCAGCACGTGCTGGAGCAGGCGTCGGTGGTCGATCAGAAGACAGATTTCATCCCGGTGCTTCGGCTCGGGCAGCGCGCGCCCGCGAACATGGACGACTCGCTCGCCGACCCGGAACTGCTCGCGGCCGAACGCGAACGTTCACAGCGCATGATGTGGATCATGGTCGGCCTCGGCATCCTCGCCGCTCTGGTGGTCGGCATCGTGATCTGGTGGATGGTCAGCGTGTTCGCGCCGAGCGCCTCGGAAGCGCCGCTCAACGAACAACGCAATATCGGCCTGACGACGAACAACCAGCCCGTACCCACGCCCGCGGCCGCGGGGCCGAACCTCGATCCGACCGGGGTGCCGGTCCCGGTGACCGGCGTGTCGGTGTTCTCCCCGGAGGGCACCGCCGACGGTGTGGCGAACGTCCAAGCGGTCCTGGACAACGACCCGGGCACCCAGTGGCGCACCGATCAGTACTTCCAGCAGTTCCCGGCTCTCAAGAAGGGGGTCGGGCTGCTCGCGACGCTGCCCGCCCCGGCCAAGCTCACCAACGTCTCGATCCACTCGCCCAGCGCGGGCACGTCGGTGGAGATCCGCACCTCGCCCACCGGGTCGCCGACGCTGGATCAGACCCAGTTGATCGGTTCCGCCCGGCTGGACGACGGCGTCACCGACATCCCGGTGCGTGCCGACCAGGCCGCCCGCTACGTTCTCGTCTGGATCACCGGACTGGGGAATTCCGGAGGACAGTTCCAGACCGCTATCGCCGATATCCGTCTCGACGCCGCGCCGTAGCGAGGCTGCCCCGCACGCGATCGCCCGTGCGGACGATCAACAGCCCGGCGCTGACGGTCGCGCCTTCCTCGTCCCCGGCCTAGATCAGTTGGTTGCTGCGAAATCGTAACGGGCGATATGATCTTCGGGCGCTCTCAGCAGGGGAGCTTCCCAGGTTCCGGCTGTTCTCGATCCTGGATGCTGCGAAATTTCGGTGATGGTCAACCATGCCCGTTGCCGCCGTGAGGGCTGTCCAAGGGGTTGGCATTGTCGTCCGAAGTGAACGAGGAGTTCGGCGGGGGGTCGTCGCGGCCGGTGGTATGTCACGAGCGTTCGTTCGTACCCGGTGATCGCACCGATGTGGAGTTGTTGCGGGCGCACGTGCGCGGTGAGCGGCACGCGTTCGCCGAGTTGCTGCGCAGGCACAACGATCATCTGTGGCAGACCGCCCTGCGCACGTCCTACACGCGTGAGGACGCGGCGGATTCGCTTCAGGACGCGCTGTTGTCGGCGCATCGCACGGCTGCCTCGTTCCGCGCGGAGGCGGAGGTGCGCAGCTGGTTGCACGCGATCGTGGTGAACGCCTGCCTGGACCGGATCCGCCGCAACAAGACCAGGCGCGCGTTGTCGCTGTCGCCGGAGACGATGCCGGAGCCCAAGGACGAGCGTGACGAGATGGCGGAGGTGGAGATGTCCATGGTCATTGATCGGGCGCTGTTCTCCTTGCCGCCGGATCAGCGGACCGCGCTCGTAGCGGTCGATGTGGAGGGGTATAGCGTGGCCGAGGCAGCCGCGTTGCTCGGTGTGCCCGAAGGAACGATCAAGAGCCGGTGCGCCCGCGCCCGGCAGCGTTTGAAAGAGCGATTGGATTTTCTGCGTGATCCGGGGAACCGGAGGTAGTTGGGATGCGTCATTAACAGTGACGAACCACTGAACGATCCAGAGGCAGTCCCCGTCGGCGAGGGGATCCCCGCGATGTCAGATGCGAACAACGGAGGTGCGATGGCGACCCGGTCCGTGCCGCAGCCCCCGTACACGTCCGAGCTGCTGGCCGACCTGCACGCCGACAATGTCTCACCGGCGCAGCGCGCGCAGCTGTGGCCGCTGGTCTCGCGCGACGCGGAAGCAATGCGCTTCCTGCGCTCTCTGGACGACGTCAGCGCGGAGTTACGTGCCCTCGGCCGGGACGAGCGCGTCATCCACCGGATGCCCGAGGACGTGGCGGCACGGCTCGAGCTGTTCGTCGACAACCTCGGCCCCTGGACGGACGCGGCGGCACAGGACGCTGCGGTTCATGAGCTGCCACGCCCGGCGGGCGATGAATCTCCCGGCCGCGTAATTGTTTCCGAAGCCGCACCGGTCGTCTCGGCCGACCGTCGACGGAGCAGATTGCGCTGGTTCGCCGCGGCCGCCGCGGCGGTTGTCACGGTGGCGTGCGCCAGTGTCCTCGCTTCCACGTTGCGCGACGGCGACGCCCCCGCACCCACCGCCCAGCCCACCACCGGTAACGACCAGGCGGGCGAGGATCTCACCGCCACGGTGGCCCTCAGCGCACTCGGACGCAACAACGTCACCGGACCGCTGGCCGGGCCGGGCGCGCTCGAGCGCTGTGTCCGGGCGAACGGACTCGATCGCACGGTGCTCGGTTCCACGGATTTCCGGTTCCGCGGCGGCGACGCGGTGCTGATACTGCTCAACGGGCCGCACCCGCCCAAGATCACCGCGCTGGTCGTCGGAACGGGTTGCGGTACAGGTGATCCACAGCGCAGAGCTTTGCAGGACATCGGCTGACCTGCGATCTGGGCCACGTGGACGGTGTGACCCCGGCAACCGGGGAACAACAGCCATTACCCTGTTGTTGACCGACACGTCCGATCGAATCTTCCCGGAAGGGCCCCATGAGCGAGCGTAGCGAGCGAACGAGCGATACCGGCACGCCAGTTCGCGACCTGATCATCATCGGTTCCGGACCGGCCGGCTACACCGCCGCCGTCTACGCCGGTCGCGCCGAGCTCCAGCCGCTGCAGTTCGAGGGGACCCAGTTCGGCGGTGCGCTGATGACCACCACCGAAGTCGAGAATTTCCCCGGCTTCCGCGGCGGCATCATGGGCCCGGACCTCATGGAGGAGATGCGCGAGCAGGCGAAGCGGTTCGGGGCCGACATCCGCACCGAAGACGTGGACGCCGTCGACCTGACCGGCCCGATCAAGAAGGTCGTCGTCGGTGGGGAGACCTTCCTGGCCTACGCGGTCGTCCTCGCCATGGGCTCGGCCGCACGCTACCTGAACGTCCCCGGTGAGCAGCGGCTGCTCGGCCGTGGTGTCAGCGCCTGCGCCACCTGCGACGGATTCTTCTTCAAGGGGCAGGACATCGTGGTGGTCGGCGGCGGCGACTCCGCGATGGAAGAGGCGACCTTCCTCACCAAGTTCGCCTCGAGCGTCACCATCGTGCACCGCCGCGAGGAATTCCGTGCCTCCCGCATCATGCTGGAGCGCGCGAAGGCGAACGAGAAGATCAAGTTCGTGCTCAACGCGGAAGTCGCCGAGGTGCACGGTGAGACCAGCGTGACCCATCTGACTCTGCGCGACGCCCGGACCGGCGAGACCTCCGAATTGCCCGCCACCGGCCTGTTCGTCGCGATCGGTCACGATCCGCGCAGCGAGCTCGTCAAGGGCCAGGTCGCACTGGACGACGAGGGATACGTGCTGGTGCAGCACCCGACGACCGCGACGGACATCCCGGGTGTCTTCGCCGCGGGCGACCTCGTCGACCACACCTATCGTCAGGCGATCACCGCCGCGGGCACCGGCTGCCGAGCGGCCATCGACGCCGAGCGCTGGTTGGCCGAGCAGGGTGACATCACCTCGAACACCCTCGCCCACGCGGGTGAGTCGGTGAGCGTCCCCGCCAACTGAGCTCGCGTTCGTTCGAGCTACCAGCTTCCATCTCGCTGTTTCGCAAGGAGAATAGTCATGTCCGAATCCGCCAACACGGTCGTCGTCACCGACGCGTCCTTCGCCGATGACGTGCTGCTGAGTGAGAAGCCCGTCCTCGTCGATTTCTGGGCCGACTGGTGCGGGCCGTGCAAAATGGTCGCGCCCGTCCTGGAGGAGATCGCGGGCACGCACGCTGACAAGCTGACCATCGCGAAGCTGGACGTGGACAACAACCCGGTCACCGCCCGCGATTATCAGATCCTTTCCCTGCCCACTATGATGCTGTTCCGCGGTGGTAAGCCGGTCAAGCAGATCGTCGGAGCGAAGGGCAAAGCGGCTCTTCTGCGCGAACTCGAAGACGTCATCTGACGACACGATCCGACGACGCGCCGTAGGATGCCTGGACCCGGGGATTGTCGAAACCCGGTCCAGGTCTGAGACAATCGACCGACGTTCCGGTCGTGCGAAGGTGTATCCCATCGCATGAGTGGGTACCCGCGGGTTGACGGAAGGAAAGGGCTCTCACGCATGCACCGACTTCGTCACGGCGATTCCGGTCCAGCCGTAGCAGAGGTTCGGAGCACCCTGGCAAGCCTCGGGTTCCTACACGCGCACGTCGGTACCGATTCCGCGGACGCGCGCGAGTACTGGAAGGACACCGAAGTCTCCTTCGACCACCATCTCGACTCCGCCGTGCGCGCGTTCCAGCAGCATCGCGGCTTGCTCGTCGACGGAGTGGTCGGTCCGGCTACCTATCGGGCGCTGAAGGAGGCGTCCTACCGGCTCGGCGCGCGGACGTTGATCTACCAGCTGTCCGCTCCGCTGTACGGCGACGACGTGGCCACGCTCCAGCGCAGGCTGCAGGATCTCGGTTTCTACGTGCACCGCGTCGACGGCTACTTCGGCCCGCACACCCATGACGCGCTGACCGCGTTCCAGCGCGAGATCGGACTGTCGGCCGACGGCATCTGCGGTCCCGACACGTTGCGCTCGCTGGACCTGCTCGGCGCGCGAGTCACCGGAGGCAATCCGCACCGGATCGCCGAGGAAGAGGTGGTGCATCGGGCGGGTCCGCAGTTGACCGGCAAGCGGATCGTGATCGACCCGGGTCTCGGTGGTCCGGACAAGGGTTGTGCCGTGCCGACCGAGTACGGCGACGTCTACGAGTCGGAAATCCTGTGGGATCTGGCAAGCCGACTGGAAGGGCGGATGGCGGCCACGGGCATGGAGACCTTCCTGTCCCGTCCGTGGGGCGCCAACCCCACCGATGCCGAACGCGCCGACACGTCCAACGCCTTCGACGCGGATCTGATGATCTCGCTGCGCTGCGCCACCAACCCCAGTCCACTGGCCAACGGCGTCGCCGGGTTCTACTTCGGCAACTCGCACGGCTCGGTGTCCATGATCGGACAGGTCCTGGCCGGATTCATCCAGCGGGAGGTCGTCGCGCGAACGTCGTTGCAGGACTGCCGTACCCATGCGCGGACCTGGGACCTGTTGCGCCTCACCAAGATGCCCACCGTGCAGGTCGATATCGGTTACCTGACAAACGAATACGACGCCTCGGTGCTCACCAATCCGCGCATGCGCGACGTGATCGCCGAAGCCATTCTGATCTCGGTCAAACGGCTGTACCTGCTCGGGCAGGACGACCAGCCTACGGGCACCTACACTTTCGCGGAATTGCTGGCCGAAGAGCTGGCCGCCGCCGATCGCATGTAGCCTCGTCCTGTCCAGAACGCACTGCGCCCCCTGCCGCTTCGAGAGGCAGGGGGCGCTGTCGTATCTGTGTCAGCGCGCCCCGATGCGGGTCGGCACGGTCATCGATGCCGCCGCGAGCAGCTGCTCCAACGCCCGTTCGACGTCTTCCTTCCAGCCGTGGTCGGAGTCGAGCTCCAACCGCAGCCGCGGGAAGCGGTGGTGGGGGGCCACCACTTCGAAACCGACATCCTCCAAGAAGTCGGCGTCGATCATGCAGCTCTCCGGCGAGCATTCGGTCGCCGCGCCCGATCCCTTGATCGGAGCGACGATCCGCTCCAGCAATGTCATCGAGCCGAATCGCTCCGACAGCGCCTGGGTCGGCGGTTCGGTACGGATACCGAACGCCTCCAGCGCGCGGACGCCGCGGCGCACCAGATCGGCTACCACGGCCTGCATGAGACGGTGGGCAACGTCGGCATCCTGGTAGGGGAATTCGGACCGCAGCGTGGTCAGCAGGACCGCGTCCGGGCTCACGGGGGAGGTGGGGAACAAGGCGGCCCGTGGTACCGCGCTCGGCGGCGCGTAGAGGGCGCAGCCGGCGACGTTGCCGTCGACGTTCGCTACCTGTCCGCACGAACCCCACTCCAGCATGACCGTGGACAGCCAGGCTTCCTTCTCGAAGACCGGATCGCTGAAGTTTCGCGAGTCCTCAGCCACCGCGGGGTCCATCTCCCAGAAAACACAGCGGCGCGCATGCGCGGGAAGCTTGTCCAGTCCGCTGAGAGTTAGTGCTGTGACGCTGGTCGACACCGCTCTGCTCAGCCTCCAGCTGTCCGATTCATCCACGCTCACGTCGCATCGAAGTTTGCTCGCCAGCAAGAATAAGCGATCAAGGGGAACCCGCCTCATTCCATGTCGCTGTGCTGTTGGTCAGAAGAACTCGTGTTGCTGCGGCGGGAGCTGAATCGCTCCACGGCCATGCGAACCCCTGCCGTCACTGTGACGTTTCGGCCGGGAACCCGCACCTATCGGAACCACAAGTTAGATTCGTCACTTCTGTCGCACATTGGGTGTGTTCAGCTCCATCAGGGCGACAATCCGCTCGAGATCTTCGACCGACCCGAACTCGACGACGATCTTGCCTTTGCGCTTGCCCATGCTTACGAGCACTCGGGTGTCGAAGGAGCCGGACAAACGATCCGCCACGGCTTGTAAGCCCGGCATCTCGATCGGCTTGCGGCGAGCGACGGGAGCGGGCGCGGCCGCATCCTGCTCTCGGTTCGCCAGCATGACGGCTTCCTCGGTGGCCCGGACCGAGAGTCCCTCGGCGACGATTCGGGTGGCGAGCGCCTCTTGAGCGTCCGCACCCGCTTCGAGACCGAGCAGTGCTCGCGCGTGCCCGGCGGACAGTACGCCCGCCGCGACCCGGCGCTGCACCGGGATAGGCAACTTCAGTAGACGGATCATATTCGTCACGACCGGACGAGAGCGGCCGATTCGAGCAGCCAATTCCTCGTGGGTGACATCGAATTCTTCCAGCAGCTGCTGGTAGGCCGCCGCCTCTTCGAGCGGGTTCAGTTGCACCCGATGGATGTTCTCCAGCAGGGCATCGCGCAGCATCAATTCGTCCGCGGTCTCGCGGACAATCGCGGGAATGGCGGCCAGGCCTGCCTCCTGACAGGCCCGCCAGCGCCGCTCACCCATGACCAGCTGATAGCGGTCCACACCCGGTTCCGTCCGGCGCACCACGATCGGCTGCATCAAGCCGAATTCGCGGATCGAGTGCACCAGCTCGGCCAGCGCGTCTTCTTCGAAGACCGTGCGCGGCTGCTTCGGGTTCGGCTCGATCTGGTCCGGTGGGATCTCCCGGTAGATGGCGCCGCCTGCCTCGAGTTCGGCGTTCTCGGCCGGATCGGGTACCCGATGGAGGTAGGTGGCAGGAGGCTGCGGGCCGACCGAATCCAGACCGATGACACTCGCGGCAGCATTGCTGAGACCCGGGGATGCCGTCGGTGTCGTCGGGATCAGCGCGGCGAGACCGCGCCCGAGCCCACCCTTCTTCGCCTGACTCATCGGTCTACCGACCCCTTCCTCGTTCCGCCACCAAACCGGACTGTGCCGAGCCTCGACTCGGCCGACCGAGTCACTGCGCCGACTTCGTCGCGGCCGCGTGCGGAGCTACCGCGCGGGCCGCCATCTCACGTCCGGCATCCAGGTAGCTCATCGCGCCCCGGGAGCCTGGATCATAATCGAGCACCGTCATGCCGTAACCCGGCGCCTCCGACACCTTGACACTGCGCGGAATCACCGACCGCAACACCACGTCGCCGAAGTGCCCCCGGACCTCCTCGGCCACCTGGTCGGCCAACTTGGTGCGTCCGTCGTACATCGTGAGAATGACGGTCGAGACGTGGAGTTCCGGATTCAAATGCGCCTGCACCAAGCCGATATTGCGCAACAGCTGACCGACACCTTCCAACGCGTAGTACTCGCACTGGATCGGAATCAGCACCTCTTTCGCCGCCACGAGCGCGTTGACCGTCAGCAGCCCCAGCGAAGGCGGGCAGTCGATCATCACGTAATCAATGTCGTAGCCGGCGATATTCGCCTCCTGGATGGCGGCTTTAAGCCGCCCCTCCCTGGCCACCATCGACACCAGCTCGATCTCGGCGCCTGCCAAATCGATAGTCGCTGGGATGCACAGGAGACGCTCGCTGTGCGGACTCGTTTGGATCGCCTCTTTGACCGAGACCTCACCGATGAGCAGCTCGTAACTGGAAGGCACGCCCGAGTGGTGTTCGATGCCCAGAGCGGTGCTGGCGTTGCCCTGCGGATCGAGGTCGATCACGAGCACCGTCATCCCCTGGTGCGCCAGAGCGGCCGCCAGATTCACGGCGGTAGTCGTCTTCCCGACGCCGCCTTTCTGATTGGCGATCGTGATGATGCGCTGCTCGTGCGGTTTCGGCACAGTCACCTTTCCTGGATGGAGGACCTGACTCGCGCGTTGAGCTTCGGCAGCTATCGGGGTCTCGCTAGGGGAGATGTGCCCGAACGGCGTGCTTCCGAATGCCTCCGCGTCGAAATTGCTGGAGTCCAGCATCCCCGGCACGCGCGACGTCGTTTCCCGTGAAACATTCGCCGGACCGCTCGACATAGACAGCTCCTAACCCGAGAAACTTCAGACCACGTGCGCGCGACGGGGGACGGGTCGACGCCGTGTCTGCAACAGCCTTTGCCGGATCGAACACGATGCACAACCCGGGTCCGCGGCGACCGATCGACCGAGCGGAGCTCCACGCCGCTGTGACAACCAGATCCCTCCGTGGCACCTACGCTCACGCCCGACGCACACTAGCTTGCCAGCACTGAGCGCTTTAAGAAAGCTGAATCGCGGCGACGCGCAAAGCGACACGCAAATCCGCATGAATTCACCTCGACGCGCTCGTTGTTTCACATGAAACATCGCCCTTGGTCGACTGTTCAGGACGGAGGACAGCTGCGGTTCGCCGGCGCTCGGGCACATCGGATACCGGATAGCTACGCGCAGTCGCTCCTTGGACGCGCCGTCCTAGTGCGTCCAGTTCTTCCGTCGTATCGCGCGGCTCGGCAGGCAAATCGAACACTCGGCTCCGCACGCTTGCCAGGATCTGAATGCTTGCCTGTCGCGCGAGAATGAATGCCCCGAGTGTGAATGCCCCACTCTGTCCACCCTGCCTCGTCCATCAGACTCCTGCGGAGGCTCAGCTCGTCCCTGGGAGCTCGGCTCCGTCCCGAGAGTTCGGCTCCGTCCCGAGAGTTCGGCTCCGTCCCGAGAGTTCGGCTCCGTCCCGAGAGTTCGGCTCCGCTCCACGAGTTCGGCCCGTCCCCGGAAGCTCGACTCGTCTCCGGAAGTTCGTGCTCAGCCGGGAAACTGGGCTCTGTCCGAGATTCGATTTGCACTCCGAGAGTTCGGATCCGTCCCACTCGCCTGTGTGGGAAATCGGCGCGTCTCCGGGAGATCGGCTCGTCTCCGGGAAGTCGGGTCGTCTCCGGGAGATCGGCTCGTCTCCGGGAAGTCGGCTCGTCTCCGGGAAGTCGGCTCGCCCCGGAGGTTCGACTCGTCTCCAGGAAGTCGGCTCGTCTCCGGGAAGTCGGCTCGCCCCGGGAGATCGGCTCGTCTCCGGGAAGTCGGCTCGTCTCCGGGAAGTCGGGTCGCCCCGGAGGTTCGACTCGTCTCCAGGAAGTCGGCTCGTCTCCGGGAAGTCGGCTCGCCCCGGGAGTTCGGCTCGTCTCCGGGAAGTCGGCTCGCCCCGGGAGTTCGACTCGTCTCCGGGAAGTCGGGTCGCCCCGGAGGTTCGACTCGTCTCCAGGAAGTCGGCTCGCCCCAATAGTTCGGCTCGTCTCCAAGGAAGTCGGCTTACCCCGGGAGTTCGGCGCGTTTCCGTGGGAGTCGGCTCGCCCCCGGAAGTTCGGCTCGCCCCCGGAAGTTCGACTCGCCCTCCCACAGTTTGGTTCCGTCCCACTCGCCTGTGGGAGTTCGACTCGTCTCCCGGGAAGTCAGCTCGCCCCCCAATAGTTCGGCTCGTCCCCAAGGAAGTCGGCTTACCCCGGGAGATCGGCTCGTTCCAGGAAGTCGGCTCGCCCGGAAGTACGCTCCGTCCACGAGAGCTTGGACCGTCTGCAGTGGCTCAAGCCGTTTACGAAAGCCCGACTCGTCTACGGGAGCCTCACTCGTCTACGGGAGCCTCACGTCTACGGGAGCCTCACTCGTCTACGGGAGCCCGACTCGTCCGTGGACGGGTCGTGCCGTCCGCAGAAGCTCGTCCAAAGCCACGCGGAAGCTCGTGCGGTCCTGCGGATGTCCCTCTTGTGTGCGAATACGTGTCCATCAGCGATCGGTTCGCCTGGCCCGTCACCGCTCGCTCGCACCTCCGACGGCATTAAGAGCGCACAGAGAGCAGAGGTGGCGGCGGGGACGGATTGAAAGCGACTTTGAATGTTTCACGTGAATCATTCGATGTGTGGACTCCTCATTCCACCTCGAAGGGAATCAATAGCAACAGCACGCGCAGAACCGGCCCCGTGAGTTGATGCTTCGTGACTAGTTGGACAGCCAGCCTCCCGACCTCCGAGGGCGGCCCCGAGCGACGACCACCGAAGCGGGGGAGGCTCCGCCGCAATCCTCGGACGACGAGACGCCACGCCGAGGACGGCACAGATAGGCGCGGCCCGGGCGCGTGTTGCAGATCTGCGACCGGTGCGGAGGTCCGCTCCGCGCCCGGCTCAGATTCACGTAAAACATTCGGATAGGGCGCGGCGCACGGTCAGGTCGGGCGGATACACGATTCGATACGCCGACCCCGGGCGGAGGAGAAACAGGCGACACCCTCGTTGCTGCAGAGGTACGCGGGAAACGGGGGGCGCATGTGTTGTTGAGAAGTTGGGCGGCGCGCCGCGTCACTGAACAATCGCGGTAGCGGCGTCCCCGCCCGTGACGCGCCAAGGCAAACGTAATCGTTGGGCGCCCAGGCAACTAAGCACAGAATGGGACGGCAGGCATGCCGCGTCGTTCGCTTCAGCTGATCGGAAGTCCGCCCGAGCCGGGCCGCCGAATAGCTTCACCGCGGACTGGTTCACCATTCCGTCAGAGTGACGAAATGCGTTCGGACTCCAGTATCCAGACCTCGAGCTCGAACGGCACCGCTGCTACTTGGCCTTCCGCGCGGCACGCTTGACGCGCCCGCGTTCCGTTGTCGCGGTGCGAGCCGCCGCCTTCGCTCCGCGCCCTTCCGATCGCTCGGCGCGCCGCCGGGAAGTCCGCTCGCCGCGAGGAAGCCGCTCGACGCTGATCACCATGGTCGGCGTGGACACCAGGCCGACGCCGCATTCCAACACCACCGCATTGCCTGCTCCGGCTTTCGCCAGTGCGTCACCATCGCGTTCGAGTTCCTCCGCCGCACTGGCCCCCTTGAGGGCGAGCATGTGCCCATGGTCGCGGAGGAGGGGAAGGGACCACTGAGCGAGCTTTCCGAGCGGAGCCACCGCGCGGGACGTGACTACGTCCGAGCCACCGGCTTCCTTCATCACGCCGGATTGTTCGGCGCGCCCCCGCACCACGGTGAGATCCAGTCCGACCGATTCGATGAACTCGCTCAAGAAGATGGTTCGGCGCAGCAGCGGTTCCACCAGGGTGATCCGGAGGTCCGGCCGCGCGATCGCGAGCGGGATACCGGGCAAGCCCGCGCCGCTGCCGATATCGACCACGGACGCCCCCTCGGCGATCAGCTCTCCGAGTACCGCGCAATTGAGGATGTGACGATCCCAGAGGCGAGGCACCTCGCGCGGGCCGATGAGCCCGCGCTCCACGCCCGCTGTCGCCAGCGCTGTGCAATATCGACGCGCGAGATCGAGTCGGTCGCCGAAGATGGTGGCCGCCGACGCGGGTGGCTCCAGTTCCGCGGGCGCCGCGGCGGTTCCACCGAGATCTCGTTCCACGTGAAACATCCTTCCGAACTCGGGTCGATCTACGAGCGAGCGATCGGCTCCAGACACGAACAAGGCCCCCGGTCCGAAGACCAGAGGCCCTATCCAACCACTACCCAGGCGGGCCGCGAAACACGCCGCTCGCTCCGAGGAAGCCGATCAGCCGGGAACGACCACCACGTGCCGGTTGGGCTCGACGCCTTCGCTCTCGCTGCTGACGCCCTCCACGGCCGCCACGGCGTCGTGCACGATCTTGCGCTCGAACGGCGTCATGGGTGCCAGTGACTCGGGCTCACCCGATTCCAGCACCCGCTGTGCTGCCGCCGCACCGAGCTCGCTCAGCTCAGAGCGCCGCTTGGCACGCCAGCCCGCCACATCCAGCATCAACCGGCTGCGTACTCCGGTCGCCTGCTGGACGGCGAGGCGAGTCAACTCCTGCAGGGCATCGAGCACCTCGCCGTTGCGCCCGACGAGCTTCGTCAAGTCACGCCCGCCGTCGATGCTCACCACGGCGCGGTCGCCTTCCACGTCGAGATCAATGTCGCCGTCGAAGTCGAGCACGTCGAGCAATTGCTCGAGGTAGTCGCCGGCGATCTCGCCTTCCTCGATCAGCGCTTCCTCGGCATCACTCACGACATCGCCGGTGTCGGTTCCGGCGTTCGCCATCGTCGTCGCCACGGTGGCGTCCCCTCCGTCGGTCTCAACAGTCATTTGATTTCCTTCATCTGCTCATCGCGCGCGCCGGGCAATCGCCGCCGGGCGGTATTCGCGATCAAGGGGTGGCTCGAGCGATCGAGGTGGGCGGCTCGGCCCACCCGTCGTGTGGTCAGCGCCTGCGCTTCTGATTCGCCCTGCCCCGATTGCCGGGCCGTTTCTGTGCCGGACGCCGTTGACCCGCGGCCTGCTTCGACGGCTTGGCGGTGCCGTTGGTCGACGCGGCCGCACCGTCCTCCTCCGACGCGGTATCGGTCGCGGCGGGCGTGGGCTTCTTCTTCACATTGACCGGTTTGGCGCCGGGCTTCGGCGCGTTCTGCGCGCGCTGTTCCAGCTTCGCCTGCTTCTTGGCTTCCTCTTCTTTGGCCATACGCCCGAAGACGAGGTGCTGCTGCCCGTAGGTCCAGATGTTGTTGGAGACCCAGTAGAGCAAGATGGCGATCGGCAGGAAGGGACCACCGACGAGCACGCCGAGGGGGAACACCCACAACGCGAGCTTGTTCATCATCGCGGCTTGGGGGTTGGCCGCCGCTTCCGGCGTCTGCCGCGCCACGGAAGCGCGCGCGTTGAAGTGCGTGGCCAGGCCCGCGATGACCATCAACGGGATCGCGACGAGCGCGATGCTCAACCGGCTCGGCACGCCGCCATAGTCGGCGAACGCCTGGAGCTCGGCGACCGGCGTGGTGATGAACGCGGAGATCGGCGCACCGAAGATGCGCGCGCTCAGGAAGGACTGGACGTCGGCGGCGCTGAACACGTAGTTGGCGGTGTTGGCGTTCTGCTCGGGCGTCAGGCCCAGCTGCCCGAAGCCGTGGCCGGTCCGGTTGAACGACCGCAGCACATGGAAGAGCCCGAGGAAGACCGGCACCTGGGCGAGGATCGGCAAGCAACCCATCAGCGGGTTGAAGCCGTTTTCCTTCTGGAGCTTCTGCATCTCGAGCGCCATCTTCTGGCGGTCGTTCTTGTACTTCTTCTGCAGCTCTTTGATCTGCGGCTGCAGCTCCTGCATCTGCTTGGTGGTGCGCACCTGCTTGACGAACGGCTTGTAGAGCACCAGACGCAGGGTGAACACCAGGAACACCACGGCCAGCGCCCAGGTGAGACCGTTGTCCGCGCCGAACGCGAACCCGAAGACCCGATGCCAGAACCAGAGGATCCAGGACACCGGGTAATAGATGAAGTCGAGCACGGCTCTATGCACTCCCGTCGTTCGTGTCGCCGATCACCGCGTGCGGCGATCCTTTACAAGCGTTCGGCTCCGACCGCGGTCCGGCGGACAGGCTCGATTCCTGCGACGCCGCGTCGGTCGCTGCCCCATCCGCCGGCTCGGCGCGGAGCTTGCTCCGCTTCCGTTCCGGGACGGGGTCCCACCCACCAGGGTGCCAGGGCGCGCATTTCGCCAAGCGCACGACCGTCAGTACGAGCCCGACGAACAGGCCGCGAGTGCGCAACGCGGTGACGGCGTACTCGCTGCAGGTCGGGGTGAATCGACACACCGGCATACGGGTAGGGGAGACGTAGGTCCGATACAGCTCGATCGAGAAGATGAGCACGTTCGCGGGCAGCCGGGCGATTCTCGCCGTAAGGCTCATGCCGGACCGCCTGTCGACACGCCCGCCTCGGCGCTGAGACCCAGCTTGCGCAGCGCGGTACGCAGTTGGCGCAGCAGGTCCTCCGGCGACGCCGTAGCGGCACCCGGAAGCGCACGAATCACGACATCGGTTCCGGCCGGCAACTCGTCCACCACCTGGGCGCACATATGACGCAGGCGGCGGGCAACGCGATGTCGAATCACCGCGTTGCCCACCGCCTTGCTGACGATCAACCCGAAACGAGGTCCGCCCACGCGGACCAGCATGTCCTCCGGGACCTGATCATGTCGTCCATTCGCACCCACGACTCCGTCATACCCGTGTGTGAGCGCATGCACGACCAGATCACGCCTCCCGATTCGCTGGCCGCGGCGCACCGTCCGGGAGAAGTCGGCACGATGATGCAACCGATACGGCTCAGGCAACACCCGAGCGTCCGAGAGCGAGGATCAGGCAGTGAGGGAAGCGCGGCCCTTACGGCGACGCGCCGAGACGATGGCGCGGCCCGCACGGGTGCGCATCCGGAGGCGGAAGCCGTGAACCCGCGCCCGACGACGGTTGTTCGGCTGGAACGTCCGCTTGCCCTTGGCCACGGTCAACACTCCTCGAGTAGGCGGGCACCAGGTGGTGCCCGAAGCTTGTCGGTGATACGTGTATTGCGCGAATGAATCGCAGGTCTGGTCATCATCGGCGCGCGTCGGTCCTGGCGCACAGTCGGTCGATCACGACCTAAACGCGGTCAGCACAAGACCGCCACCGCACCAAGGGGTGACTGTACGAGGGTACTGATCGGCCCGTGACGGGTCAAACTCGCCCCACCCTTCGCGCCGCGGCCCGACGACCAGGCAGAATCGGCTCGGGTCGGTGCGGAGGACGCGACGACAGTGAGTTCGTCCACACCCCTAGCCAGGCCACGGGCCGGCCACCCGGAGTACGTAGCCAGCCGATTGCTACAGAACCGCAGGTCGCAGCGTCGCCCTACGCGCGCATATGCGCGTTCCTCAGTTCCCCAGGGTTCTCCACATCTGTGGATAATTGTGTGGAAAGACCCCTGGAGTGGCATATTCGTAGGGCCGACGGTGCCACGCCGCTGTCCAGATGGGGGACCCGGGCAGCGTCCGAACCGGTTACGGACGTACGCGGGCTCACGGGATAGACCCCGAGCATCACACTTCACGCGTGCCCCGGCCGTCTGCTCCTATCGACCTACTCCGGGGAGGAAATCGCATGGACGACGAGCAGAACGTGCTGGCCACCGTATGGCCCGAGGTTGTCACCGAGCTGACCACCGGCTCAGCGGACGGCGCCATCCCTCCGGTGACCCGAGCACAGCAGGCTTGGCTGAAGCTGGTCAAGCCGCTGACGGTCGCGCAGGGGTTCGCCTTGCTCTCGGTGCCATCGTCGCTGGCCCAGGAGGCCATCGAACGCGATCTGCGCGAGCCCATTCTCCGTTCCCTCGCCCGCAGGCTCGGTCCCCAAGTGGAAGGACTCGGCGTCCGCATCGCCGCCCCCACCACCCCCACCGTCGACCGGCAGAGCAACACACCCCGGCACGCCCGAATGACGAGCAGGCCGGAGCGCACGCGCGAAGGCCGTGCTCCCGCCGCCTACCCTGGTTCGGAATTTCCCGGCCGCGACGCCTACCCGGGGCCGCGTTATGCCCAGCCCGCCGACTTCACTCCCGTATCCGGGTACAACGACGGCTCCGACTACCCGGGCGCCGAGTACGGGCAGGACTTCGCGCCGCCGGAGGAGTATCGCCAGCCGGAGTACGCCCACGCCGACTACCCCCCGCGCGGCGAGTACTCCACGACCGCCGAGCTGCCCACGATGTCCGGTCCGGACGTGGCACCGCGCCGCGATCCCGGCCTTCCGCCGCGCCGGGAGCCGGGCATCCCGCCCGGGCAGGAGTCCTTGTTCACTCCCGAACCGTCCCCGGGTGGCATGCGGGGACCGATCCGAGCTCCGGGGCGCGAGACCTCCGACGACGACACCGGTCTGGCACCCGATCCGGTACGCGAGCCGGTCGGTGACCACCCGCGCGGCGATCACGACGACGAGCCCGTGGTGAACGTTCGCAATTCCTGGCCGACCTATTTCGCGAAGTCGCAGGAGACGCCTGCTCCGCCGTCGTCCTCGGCCAGCCTGAACGCGAAGTACACCTTCGAGACGTTCGTCATCGGGGCGTCCAACCGCTTCGCGCACGCCGCCGCAGTCGCCATCGCCGAAGCCCCCGCCCGCGCTTACAATCCGCTGTTCGTCTGGGGAGCCTCCGGATTGGGCAAGACACACCTGCTGCACGCGGCCGGCCATTACGCGCAGCGGCTCTTCCCCGGCATGCGGGTCAAGTACGTCTCGACCGAAGAGTTCACCAACGACTTCATCAACAGCCTGCGCGACGACCGCAAGGTCGCGTTCAAACGCCGTTACCGCGAGACCAACATCCTGCTGGTCGACGACATCCAGTTCATCGAAGGCAAGGAAGGCATCCAAGAGGAGTTCTTCCACACCTTCAACACTCTGCACAACGCGAACAAACAGATCGTCGTCTCGTCGGATCGTCCGCCCAAGCAGCTGGCCACGCTGGAGGAACGGCTGCGGACGCGGTTCGAGTGGGGACTGATCACCGACGTGCAGCCGCCGGAGCTGGAGACGCGCATCGCCATCCTGCGCAAGAAGGCGCGGATGGACCGGCTCGACGTGCCGCACGACGTACTGGAGCTGATCGCCAGCCGGGTGGAGCGCAACATCCGGGAGCTGGAGGGCGCGCTGATCCGGGTGACCGCGTTCGCCTCGTTGAACGGCCAGCCGCTGGATCTTCCGTTGGCCGAGGTGGTGCTGCGCGATCTGATGCCGGACACGGCGGCGCTGGAGATCAACGCGGCCACGATCATGGCCGTCACGGCGGAGTACTTCAACACCACGCTGGAAGAACTCACCGGTCCCGGTAAAGCCCGGCCGCTGGCCCAAGCCAGGCAGATCGCGATGTACCTGTGCCGGGAGCTCACCGATCTGTCCTTGCCGAAGATCGGGCAGGCGTTCGGCCGCGACCACACCACGGTGATGTACGCGGAGAAGAAGGTACGCAAGGAGATGACCGAGCGGCGCCGCGTCTACGACCAGGTGCAAGAACTCACAGCCCGGATCAAACAGCGCTCCCGCTGAGCGTCATCCACACCTGAGCACCGCCCCTGACCTGGGGCGGTGCTTTTTTGTGGGCTGTGGATTCCTCGAGGAATCCTTGTGGAGTCCTCGAGGAATCCCCCGGTTTGTCCACCGATTCGTGCACAGGCCGGGGCGCGCGTCCCCGCACATTCGCCCACAGGCCGGTGTCCACAGTTTCCCCAGCCTCGGTTGCTCACACCCGCTGACCAGCAGGGTGTCCGGATCAGGCCTTGTGGAATCCTCGAGGAGTTCGTGTGGAGTCCTCGAGGATTCCTCGAGCTGTCCACGGTTTCGTGCACATGTGTGCACAACCGGGTGAATCCGGTGGAACAACTCGAGGAGCGCTCGAGGATGGATGCGGAACAACTTGGAAACCTCCACAGACGCCGGGTGTTCATCCTCGAGACACCCCGTGGTCATCCCCACGGCACCACGCCCTCTGAGCAGCGGATTCGGCCGCAGTCCACAGAATCCACAGCGCCTACTACTACTTCAGTTCTTCTCATTAGAGATCTCTCTTCAAAACAGGTTGTGTGGAAAGTTCGATCGAGCACCGCGCCTTCGCCGGTCGCTCTGGTTCCTCGCAAGGAAGGCAGGGCGCGGATCCGGATCCGTCGGCCGAGCGGTCGAGGTGGATGTGCCGCGTGCGGCACACCGAGTGGATGCCGATTCGTCCGCCTTCTCGTGCACGATCGGAATGCGCGCATCCATGGCGCCGGAGGGTCGGGCTAGGTGCGCGTCCCCCACGCGGGTACGGTTTGATGTCGGTCGCCTGTGCCAGACTTCGATGGCGGCCGATTCGGCAGGACCCTTTCGAGCACCGACACTGACGAGCCGACAACAGATCACGGAACCGGGAGAGGACAGATCGGGCGATGGAGCTTGCAAGCATGAAGTTTCGGGTCGCCCGCGAGGATTTCGCCGAGTCCGTCGCCTGGGTGGCGCGCAGTCTTCCGTCCCGGCCTCCGGTTCCGGTGCTCGGTGGTGTGCTGCTGGTCGCCGACGAGGACGGCCTGACCGTCTCCGGCTTCGACTACGAGGTCTCCGCGCAGGTGCGGGTCGCGGCCGAGGTGGCTGGTTCCGGCCAGGTGCTCGTGTCCGGGCGTCTGCTGGCCGACATCACCAAGGCACTGTCCAACAAGCCCGTCGACGTCTCGGTGGACGGCACCCGCGTGCTGATCGCCTGCGGCAGCGCGAAATTCTCCCTGCCGACCATGCCGGTCGAGGACTATCCCCAGCTGCCCGAGGTGCCGCAGCAGACCGGTGAGCTGAGCGTGGAGGTCTTCGCCGAAGCCGTCGGCCAAGTCGCCGTCGCGGCGGGCCGCGACGACACCTTGCCCATGTTGACCGGAATCCGGGTCGAGATCGAGGGATCTCAGGTCGTTCTCGCGGCCACCGACCGGTTCCGCCTGGCCGTCCGCCACATCGAATGGCAGCCCGCGCGCGCCGACATCGAGACGTCGGTGCTGATCCCCGCCAGGACGCTGTCGGAGGCCGCCAAGACGCTCGGACCCTCCGACGCGCCCGTCCAACTCTCCCTGGGGACCGGTGCGGGGTCGGATGGCCTGCTCGGCATCGTCAACGCGGGCCGCCGCACCACCACTCGTCTGCTGGACGCGGAATTCCCCAAGTTCCGCCAGTTGCTCCCCAAGGAGCACACGTCGATCGCCACGCTCGCCGTCGCCGCGCTGACCGACGCGATCAAGCGCGTCGCACTGGTCGCCGAACGAGGCGCCCAGGTGCGGCTGGAGTTCTCCTCCAACGGCCTGCTGCTGTCCGCGGGCGGTGACGACGCGGGCCGGGCCGAGGAATGGCTCGAGGCCGACTTCCGCGGTGAATCGCTCACCATCGCGTTCAATCCCGGCTATCTGGTCGACGGTTTGTCCGCGTTGCACTCGGACCGGGTCACCTTCGGATTCACCACGCCGAGCAGGCCCGCCGTGCTGCTGCCCGCGTCCGAGGAAGAGCCCGAGGTACTCGACTCGGGGACGTTCGCGGCGCTGTCGAGCCCGTACATCTATCTGCTGATGCCGGTCCGGCTTCCGGGCTGATCGTCTGTGCACGATCGGGTATCGCGCGCGCCGCGTGATCGAGCGCGCGACCACGCTGCGGGAGAATTCCCAGCGACGTCGGAGAACGAGGTCGCCGCGCAGCTGGGAGCAGATGTTATCCACAGGTCTTCCACAAGGATCATGCACAGCGACCCGTGTCCAATCGGCGCGATGACGATGTACCGATCGGCGGGAATGTCCGCTTCGGCCCAGGCAGGGGCGCGATAGCGGATGTTCGTGCGGGCTCTGTCGCTGCGTGACTTCCGCTCGTGGGAGTATGCGGAACTCGAATTATCCCCAGGCCGCACCGTCTTCTTGGGATCGAACGGCAACGGCAAGACGAACCTGCTGGAAGCGATCGGTTACCTGGCCACGCTCGGGTCTCATCGTGTCGCCACGGAGGCGCCGCTGATCCGGACGGGGACCGAGCGTGCCCGCATCGGCGCCACGGTGGTCAACACCGGCCGCGAACTGCGCATCGACGTCGAGTTGAACCAGGGCAGCGCCAATCGCGCGCAGATCAACCGCTCGCCGGTCCGCCGGACCAGGGAAATCCTCGGAATCCTGCAAACGGTGTTGTTCGCGCCGGAGGATCTGGCGCTGGTCCGCGGCGATCCAGGGGAGCGCCGCCGGTTCATGGACGAGTTGTGCACAACTCGGCTGCCCAGATTGGCGGCGGTCCGCGGCGACTACGACCGGGTGCTGCGCCAGCGCTCGGCGCTGTTGAAAACCGCGGGGCGGCAATCCCGATCGAGGGCGGATCTGAGCACCCTGGACGTGTGGGATGGGCACCTCGCCGCACATGCCTCCGTTTTGCTCGCGCAGCGATTGCGCCTGGTGCACGATCTCGCGCCATACCTCGCCGAGTCCTACGCTTCGATAGCCCCCGAGTCGCGGCCGGCATCGATCGCCTATCGCAGCGCCGCGCTGCCCGCGGAGTTTCTGGACCCGGCCAGACCACCGCGCCCGGAGGACACCCAGGAACTGGAGGCGATCCTGCTGCGCGAGCTCGCCGCCGCGCGGCCGAAGGAACTCGAGCGGGGAGTATGCCTGGTCGGTCCGCATCGGGACGAGCTGGATCTGATGCTGGGCGAGTCTCCCGCGAAAGGGTTCGCCAGCCACGGCGAGTCTTGGTCGTTCGCGCTGGCCCTGCGGTTGGCCGCGTTCGAGCTCTTGCGCGCGAGCGGCGCCGAACCGGTGTTGCTGCTCGACGACGTATTCGCCGAGCTCGATCGTCGCCGCCGCGCCGCGCTGGCGGCCGTCGCCGCGGGCGCGGAACAAGTGCTGATCACGGCGGCCGTCCCGGAGGACGTGCCCGCCGAGCTCGCGGCCGCGCCGCTGCGCGTCGAAACCGCGGGCGCTCCCGATCGCCGTGTTTCGCGGATCCTCGCGCCGGACCCAGCGGGAGGCGGCGAAGCGCGCAGCACCGAGGCCGCCCCGTCGTCGATCGAGGCGGAGAACGGTGCGGTCACCCGGTCGACCGAGTTCAGGGCGCCGTAGTTGTCCACAGTCGGAGTGGACAGGCGATCCGTGCTCGAGCATCCCCGGCCGGAGTCCACTACAGTGACCAGTCGTCGGGAGCGCCGGTGAAGTTCTCAACAGCTGAGACCGATTGCCCAACACCTGTGGAAAACTCTTCCGTTCAGGTTCGACCTTTCCTGGGGAGAACACCCCGGCAACAGGTCAGCAAGTGGTCGGTTATGGGTGAGAATTCGCCCTCGTGGGCGGCGAATAGGGATTCTGTGAAGCCAACCCGCCCACACCCCCCGATGCTGGCAATCTTCGGCTCAGGCTGGGGACAACTCGATCGAAACTGGGGACAACGCACCGGCCGCCAAGGGAGAGGGCGATGAGTGAACAGCCAGGGGAGGCTGAATCCGCAGGACCGGAACCCGAATTGCGGGGGATCGATCTGGCCAGGCGCGCCCTGGAAGAGGCGCGCGCCGCGGCACGGGCCAGCGGTAAGGCTGTCGGCCAAGGCCGTTCCTCGCCGCAGCGCAGGCTGCGGACCGGCGCGCGCAGACGTACCGGATGGTCCGGCTCCGGTCCGGACGACCGCGATCCGCAGCTGTTGTCCAAGCTGGCCGGCTCCATCGCCAGAAACCGGGGGTGGTCGAGCAAGGTGGCCGAGGGCATGGTCTTCGGTCGCTGGGCCGGAGTGGTCGGCGAGGACATCGCCGCGCACGCCACCCCGGTCACCTTGAAGGACGGCGTACTCAGCATCTCCGCCGAGTCCACCGCGTGGGCCACCCAGTTGCGGATGCTGCAAGGCCAGATCCTCGCGAAGATCAACGCCGCGGTGGGGCAAGGCGTGGTGACTTCCCTGAAGATCTCGGGACCCGCGGCCCCGAGTTGGCGCAAGGGCGAGCGGCACATCAAAGGCCGCGGCCCCCGCGATACCTATGGGTGACCCAGACCCGGCCAGTATCTGATACTCGGTGTTACGTTAATCTGAAGCCGGCGTTTCACGTGGAACGCTTCGAATCGACGCGCCGTCGTGGCGGCGGCCCGAGGGCGACGTCGTGCCCGGAGACCGCCGTGCGCCGGAGGCGTCCGGTCAGAGAGGGTTTCGATGACGATCACCACCGGGATCGGTCCTTTCCCGGCGACCGCTACTCGGACGGTTCGCCGCGGCGAAGTCGAACTCGCGGTCTACGAATGCGGCAATCCCGAGGGCCTTCCGGTTCTGCTGATTCACGGCTGGCCGGATACTCATCTGCTGTGGAGCCGGGTCGCGGCGCTGCTCGGCGGGCGTCACCGCGTCATCGCCTTCGACAACCGCGGCGTGGGTGGCAGTTCGGCGCCGACGGCGGTGGAGGCATATCGACTCGAAGAACTCGCGGCAGACGTGCGCGCGGTCGCCGACGCGGTCGCACCGGGCGAACGATTGCACGTCCTCGGGCACGACTGGGGATCAGTGATCGGGTGGGAAGTGGCCGCCGCGGCGGACGCCGCGACGGTGATCGCGTCGTTCACCTCGGTGTCCGGTCCGAACCTGGACTTCCTCGGCGCTTATCTGCGCGGCCCGCTCACCACGGCGCGACTGCGCGGCACGCTCGCGCAGGCCGCCGCCTCGGCGTACACCGTCGCCTTCCAGATCCCGCGATTGCCCGATCCGGTGCTGCGGGTGCTGTCCGGCCGCTGGCCGCGATTCCTCGCGTTCTTCGACGGCCTCGACCCCGCGCTGGTGGAGACCGCGCCGACGCTGCGTACCGATATGATCAACGGGCTGAAGCTCTACCGCGCGAACATCCGGACCCACCTGCGCCATCCCAGGCCTCGTCCGATCGAGGTGCCCGTCCAGCTGATCGTCGCCACCGGTGACCGTGCCGTGCGGCCCGTGGTGAACGCCGAGGCCGACCGATGGGTACCACGTCTGACCCGGGTCGAGATCGCGGCGCGGCACTGGTCGCCGATCTCGCACCCGGCGGAGCTGGCGCGCCACACCGCCGCCTTCATCGATCGGGTCGACGCCGGGCGCTGATCCCCGGCGGCTCGGAACGGCACCCGCCACGCATCTCTCAGCCGACTTCTGATGGATCAAAACCGGCGGAAGGCGGAACCGAGTCGCCGGAATCCGATTTCTCGCACCCACGGCGCTGTGAGGGGTGTCGGAGGTGGGTTGTAAGTTGGGTGTACCAGTAGGATGGTGACGTAACTAGCGGCGATACCTTCGGCGCGTTCCGCACAGTCCGCGTGTGGACCCTCATTTCTCGAGAGATATGACCAGGGCCCCACGTGTGCTGTCCGATCGCTCTATGCCGGGATCAGCAAGTAAGGAGAGCTACCGACCAGTGGCTGCCAAAGACTCCAACGCATCGGGTTCGACCAGAGCGACCGGAAAGCAAGACTACGGTGCCTCCTCCATCACGGTTCTGGAAGGGCTCGAGGCGGTCCGCAAACGCCCGGGCATGTACATCGGCTCCACCGGCGAGCGTGGTCTGCACCACCTGATCTGGGAAGTAGTCGACAACTCCGTCGATGAGGCGATGGCAGGACACGCCACACGAGTGGACGTCACTCTGCTGGCCGACGGCGGGGTCGAAGTGAAGGACGACGGCCGTGGTATCCCGGTCGAGATGCACGAGCAGGGCATCCCGACCGTCGAGGTCGTCATGACCCAACTCCACGCCGGCGGCAAATTCGACTCCGAGTCCTACGCGGTTTCCGGCGGTCTGCACGGCGTCGGTATCTCCGTGGTCAACGCGCTCTCCACCCGGGTCGAGCTGGAGATCGACCGCGACGGCTTCCACTGGAGCCAGAACTACATCGAGGCGAAGCCGGACGCGCTGGTCAAGGGGGAGCCCACCACCCGGACCGGTAACACCACCCGCTTCTGGCCGGATCCCGAGATCTTCGAGACCACTACTTTCAACTTCGAGACGGTGGCGCGGCGGCTGCAAGAGATGGGGTTCCTTAACAAGGGACTCACCATCACGCTCACCGATGAGCGCGTGACCGAATCCGAAGTCACCGACGAGGTGGTCAGCGAGACCGCCGAGGCGCCCAAGCACGCCGACGAGAGCGCGCCCACCGAGCACAAGGTGAAGACCAGGACCTACCACTATCCGGGTGGTCTGGAGGACTTCGTCCGCCACATCAACCGCACCAAGCAGCCGATCCACAACTCGGTCGTCGGGTTCACCGGCAAAGGCCCCGGTCATGAGCTCGAGGTCGCGATGCAGTGGAACTCCGGCTACTCGGAGTCGGTGCACACCTTCGCCAACACCATCAACACCCACGAGGGCGGTACGCACGAAGAGGGCTTCCGCGCCGCGTTGACCACGGTGGTCAACAAGTACGCGAAGGACAAGAAGCTCATCAAGGAGAAGGACGGCAATCTCACCGGTGACGACATCCGTGAGGGCCTGGCCGCCATCGTGAGCGTCAAGGTCGGCGAGCCGCAGTTCGAGGGCCAGACCAAGACCAAGCTCGGCAACACCGAGGTCAAGTCGTTCGTGCAGCGTACCTGCAACGAGCATCTCACCCACTGGTTCGAGGCCAACCCGGCCGACGCGAAGACCATTGTGAACAAGGCCGTGTCCTCGGCACAGGCCCGCGTCGCCGCGCGGAAGGCGCGCGAACTGGTGCGGCGTAAGTCCGCGACCGACTTGGGCGGCCTGCCAGGCAAGCTGGCCGACTGCCGGTCGAAGGACCCGAGCAAGTCCGAGATCTACATCGTCGAGGGTGACTCCGCGGGCGGCTCGGCCAAGTCCGGCCGCGACTCGATGTACCAGGCGATCCTGCCGATTCGCGGCAAGATCATCAACGTCGAGAAGGCGCGGATCGACAAGGTCCTCAAGAACAACGAGGTCCAGTCGATCATCACCGCCTTCGGCACCGGCATCCACGACGAGTTCGATATCAGCAAGCTGCGGTATCACAAGATCGTGCTGATGGCCGACGCCGACGTCGACGGCCAGCACATCTCGACGCTGCTGCTCACGTTGCTGTTCCGGTTCATGCGCCCGCTGGTCGAGCACGGCCACGTGTACCTCGCGCAGCCGCCGCTGTACAAGCTCAAGTGGCAGCGCAGCGAGCCGGAGTTCGCCTACTCCGATCGTGAGCGCGACGGCCTGCTGGAAGCCGGTCTGGCGGCGGGCAAGAAGATCAACAAGGACGACGGCGTACAGCGCTACAAGGGTCTCGGCGAGATGAACCCCAAGGAGCTGTGGGAGACCACCATGGATCCGGCGGTGCGGCTGTTGCGTCAAGTGACGTTGGACGACGCGGCCGCGGCCAACGAGCTGTTCAGCGTTCTGATGGGCGAGGACGTCGAGGCGCGGCGCAGCTTCATCACCCGCAACGCCAAGGACGTCCGCTTCCTCGATCTGTGAGCCCCGCGCATCTGGTGACGCGCGAACCCACGATCCCGCACTACATCATCTTGCGGCGCCCATGACGCCGAACGGGTGCGCGAGCAGCCGCAAGACACAGGAGACCTCATGACCGACACCACCCTGCCCCCGACCGGCGGCGAGCGCATCGAGCCGGTCGATATCCAGCAGGAGATGCAGAACAGCTACATCATTACGCGATGAGCGTGATCGTCGGCCGCGCGCTGCCCGATGTGCGCGACGGTCTGAAGCCGGTGCACCGGCGCATCCTCTACGCGATGTACGACAACGGGTACCGGCCCGACCGCGGTTACGTGAAGTCCGCGCGCCCGGTCGCCGAGACCATGGGTAACTACCACCCGCACGGCGACGTACCGATCTACGACACCCTGGTGCGTATGGCCCAGCCATGGTCGCTGCGTTACCCGTTGGTCGACCCGCAGGGCAACTTCGGTTCGCGTGGCAACGACGGCCCGGCCGCCATGCGGTACACCGAGTGCAGGCTCACGCCCATCGCGATGGAGATGTTGCGCGAGATCGACCACGAAACGGTCGATTTCGTGCCGAACTACGACGGCCGCTCGCAGGAGCCGGTGGTGCTCCCGTCCCGGGTGCCGAACCTCCTGATCAACGGCTCGGGCGGCATCGCGGTCGGCATGGCGACCAACATCCCGCCGCACAACCTCAGGGAAGTCGCCGAGGCGATCTACTGGGCGCTGGAGCATCACGATGCCGACGAGGAAACCACTCTGGCCGCGTGCATGGAGCGGGTCAAGGGGCCGGACTTCCCGACCGACGGACTGATCGTCGGCAGCCAAGGCATCCACGACGCCTACTCCACCGGTCGCGGCTCCATCCGCATGCGCGGTGTGGTCGAGATCGAGGAGGACAACAAGGGCCGCACCACGATCGTCATCACCGAGCTGCCCTATCAGGTCAACCCGGACAACTTGATCTCCTCGATCGCCGAGCAGGTGCGCGACGGCAAGATCGCGGGCATCTCCGACATCCACGACGAGTCCTCCGACCGCGCGGGTCTGCGCATCGTGGTCACCGTCAAGCGCGATGCCGTGGCCAAGGTGGTGCTGAACAACCTCTACAAGCACACCCAGCTACAGACCAGCTTCGGTGCGAACATGCTGTCCATCGTCGACGGGGTGCCGCGCACCCTGCGCCTGGACCAGATGATCCGCCACTACGTCAACCACCAGCTCGACGTGATCGTGCGGCGCACCCGCTACCTGCTGCGCAAGGCCGAGGAGCGAGCCCACATCCTGCGCGGCCTGGTCAAGGCGCTGGACGCGCTGGACGAGGTCATCGCGCTGATCCGCCGCTCGGCCGACACCGAGACCGCGCGCACCGGCCTCATGCAGCTGCTGGACATCGACGAGATCCAGGCCACCGCGATCCTCGACATGCAGCTGCGGCGCCTTTCGGCGTTGGAGCGGCAGAAGATCGTCGACGAACTCGCCAAGATCGAGCTCGAGATCGCCGATCTGAAGGACATTCTGGACAAGCCGGAGCGTCAGCGCGCGATCGTGCGCGACGAGCTGCGCGAGATCGTGGACAAGTACGGTGACGACCGGCGGACCCGCATCATCGCGGCGGACGGCGACGTGGCCGATGAGGATCTGATCGCGCGCGAGGACGTGGTGGTCACGATCACCGAGACCGGCTACGCCAAGCGCACCAAGACCGACCTCTACCGCAGCCAGAAGCGCGGCGGCAAGGGCGTGCAGGGCGCCGGCCTCAAGCAGGACGACATCGTCAAGCACTTCTTCATCACCTCGACGCACGACTGGCTGCTGTTCTTCACGAACAAGGGGCGGGTCTACCGGGCCAAGGCCTACGAGCTGCCCGAGGCCAACCGCACCGCGCGCGGCCAGCACGTGGCGAACCTGCTGGCCTTCCAGCCGGACGAGAAGATCGCCCAGATCATCCAGATCAAGTCCTACGACGACGCGCCCTATCTCGTGCTCGCCACCAAGAACGGCCTGGTGAAGAAGTCGAAACTGACCGACTTCGACTCCAACCGCAGCGGCGGCATCGTCGCGGTGAATCTGCGCGACGAGGACGAGTTGGTGGGCGCCGTGCTGTGCTCGGCCGACGACGACCTGCTCCTGGTTTCCGCGCTCGGCCAGTCGATCCGCTTCTCGGCCACCGACGAGGCGCTGCGTCCCATGGGCCGCGCCACCTCGGGCGTGCAGGGCATGCGGTTCAACGACAGCGACGAGCTGTTGTCGCTCAACGTGGTTCGGGCCGGCACATATCTGCTGGTCGCCACGTCCGGCGGCTATGCGAAGCGGACCGCCATCGAGGAGTACACCCCGCAGGGCCGCGGTGGTAAAGGCGTATTGACCATCCAGTTCGACGCGAAACGTGGCACCCTGGTCGGGGCGCTCATCGTCGACGACGAAGATGAGTTGTACGCGATCACCTCCGGTGGCGGCGTCATCCGGACGGCGGCGAAGCAGGTTCGTAAGGCTGGACGACAGACCAAGGGCGTGCGATTGATGAACCTCGCCGAGGGCGATACTTTGCTTGCGATCGCGCGCAATGCCGACGAGCCCGATCCCGATCAGCTCTCCGGTGGCGGCGACACCGGCTCCTCCGAGAAGTAACCCAACAGCGGCGGCAACGAACGGATCTAAGGATTCCCATTGACCACTCCGAATCAGCCGAATGACGAGCGGCACCAGACGAACGGTGTGACCGAGCGGATCGCACCGTCCCCGATCCCGCCGCGGCCGATCCCACGGCCGGTCGCCTCGGCCGAGAACGGTCAGCCCGGCGGCGGCCAGCCGGGCGGCGGCCAGCCGGGCGGGCACCCTGGCGCCGGTCAGCCCGGCGGCGGCCACCCTGGTGGCGCGCAGCCGGGTGGGCTCCAGGGCCAGCCGAATGGGCCGCAGTCCGGCGGGCATCCGGGTGGGCCGCAGTCCGGCGGGCATCCTGGTGGGCCGCAGTCCGGCGGCCACCCTGGTGGGCCGCAGTCGGGCGGGCATCCGGGTGGGCCGCAGTCGGGCGGGCATCCTGGTGGGCCGCAGGCCAACCAGCCCGGTGGCAACCAGCCGAACGCGCAGTCACCCGAGATCCGTGATCAGCAAGGTGATTTCGCGCCGCAGCAGGGCGCGCCCGACCAGCCGCCCAGTGGTGACGGCCAGGACCGTTTCGACCAGCAGACGGCGCGGATCAACCAGGCCCCGCAGTCCGCGCCCGAGAGCGAGGACAAGCAACCGGTCGGTGCCGCCAATGGTGGACAGCAGTCGCCGTACCAGGACGGGTGGGCGCAGCTTCCGCAGCGCGAGCCGCAGTCCAACCTGTACCGCCCGGGTCAGGCGCCGGTCACCGGACGCCCGACCTCGGCCGGCGGGTCGGTCGGTCTGGGCGGCGGCGCGGGCAACGCCCGCACCACCGCGGACCTGGCGGCCAAGGCGGCACGCAAGGAAGCGGCGATGGTGAAGTCCGTCGGCATCGACGGGCCCACCCGCAGCATCGCGCGCCCGGAGCTCATCAAGGACATGCCCGACCTGTCCGAGATCCGGCACCCCCTGCCGCCGACCGAACCCGCGAGTCCGCAGTCCGGCCCGGTTTCCCCCGCGGTGCCGGTCGCGGTCGCCGCGGTCGCCTCCGGTGAACCGCTGCGGGCCACGGTACAGATCCGCCGCATCGATCCCTGGTCGACGCTCAAAATCTCCCTGGTCATCAGTGTGGCGATGTTCTTCGTGTGGATGCTGGCGGTCGGCCTGCTGTACATCGTGCTCGAGGGCATGGGCGTGTGGGAGCGGCTGAACAACACGTTCACCGACATGGTGTCCCAGGACAGCGGCTCGGTAGGGCTGATCGACGCGGGCACCGTGTTCGGCTACGCGGGCGTGATCGGCCTGATCAACGTCGTGCTGTTCACCGCGCTCGGCACCGTCGGCACCTTCATCTACAACCAGTGCTGCGACCTCGTCGGTGGCATCCAGGTCACCCTGGCCGACCCCGACTGATCACAGGCAGTTCCGGACGGCCGGTACCCGCCCACCGCGCGGGTACCGGCCGTTTCTGTCGGCTACCGCCGCGCGAGTGGCGAAAGCGAGCACCGAAAGCGCTTCTACCAGCCGTTTTGGTTCAGTGGATAAGTGTTGTGTAGTCTCTACACGTTGTTGTTCACCGCAACAACACAAGGTACGGGCCTATAGCTCAGGCGGTTAGAGCGCTTCGCTGATAACGAAGAGGTCGGAGGTTCAAGTCCTCCTAGGCCCACCATTCCAGTCTGCTATAACACCAGGTGAGAGGCTGTTTTCGCCTATTTGATGTCCCTTTAGTCCGCTTTTGGTGATGACACAGTCATCGCCCATTGATGACATGAGGGCGCTTGCCACTCCACGTACCGGCGCTGGCCTCGGCTTTTATTGTGTGCGCTATGAGGATTCGATCCTCCGACCCCCGGTTACGGCAGCGCATCCGCACTCGGATTAGCGGGGTACGGGCGGCCCTCAGGCATCGGAATCGCTTCGATCCGGAGACCCCAGTGCGCCGCCGCCTGTTGTGCCGTTACTCCACCGCTGACGGCGAGGTCGCCTTGATGGCCAGCCCCTTCTTCGCGGGCACATTCGCCACTGCGCTGGTGTGGGTGGCTTAAACAAGGCTCGGCCGCGATCGCGGCGGGCCACCAACGCCGCTGCGGTGCTGGCCACCCGTAATCCCGCCGATGCCGCCCGCCTGGCCGGCCAAGACGACACCATGAACGAACTGCACCGCACCCTGCCGGCCGCCGTGCTCGAAGAAACCGGCGGTAATCCATCGCAACCGCGGTGGATCTTGTCCTGGCGGGCCGCTACTACAAACGTTTGGGCCGACACACCGTTCACATCGCCCAGCGCACCCAAGTCTGACCACCGGCCGACATCCAGCCTCGGCATCACCCTCGTCGAGCGAGCAGGCCGACCGGTGAACCCACTCGCCCTAAGGGGCATGTGCAGGCGATCGCGATGATCCCCTCGGGTTGGTCAGCATGAGTACCCAGTGGTAGGCCGCACGCCCCGGCGCGCGGCGCGTCTACCGAGTTCGGCGGCGCTGCAGCGCCCTCCATGCCGCGGCACCGGCTATTCCCGACGCTATCCAGGGGGCGGCGACGAGGAGCGGGTCCATCCACATGTGGGTGCGATCGACGCGGCTGCCGGTGATGCGGCTTCGCAGTCCGTGGTGGGTGAATTCGGCTTTGATACCGGTTTCGGTGATCAGGTTGTCCGGCTTTCCGGCCAGTAGTGACCGGACGCGGTTCTCTGCTACATCGACCCGGTCGCCGACGATCAACAGCAACCAGTGGGCGGTGCGGGCTTCGCTGTATTTTTTGTAGGCGAAGCGGCGGATCACTCCGGACAGACCTTGCAGCGGCGTCGACGTACCGAACACCGGGGTCAGGAACTTGTGCTCGATCGAGCGTTCGCGCGGCACGTTCTCCAGTTGCCGGTCCGGAAACTCCCAGTGAGCGCCGGTGGCACCGGGATCGTAGACGAGTTTGGGGACCGACGGCCGATCCTTCGGATCCAGATCGACACCCCATCCGGGGATCCGGGCTCGCAGCTCGTCGGCAGCGGGAACCGGCGGGTGTTGTTTGGTGTAAGGCATCCGAACTCCTGTCACGCGTTCTGAGGAAGGACGATCACCGGCTTGATGCACTCGTCGAGTTTGCCGGAGAAGATGTGATAGCCCTCGGCGATGTGCTCCAACGGAATACGATGGGTGACAATGTCACTCGGCTTCAGATAGCCGTTCTCGATATGCGACAGCAGGCGCGGCCATTGGCGTTTCACGGGGCACTGATTCATGTTGAGTGTCAGGCCCTTGTTCATCGCGTCGCCGAATTTCACCGCGCTGAACAAGGGTCCGTAGGCGCCGACGACCGACACCGTGCCCCCTTTCCGGACGGAGTCGATAGCCCAGTTGAGCGCGATCGGTGAGCCGCCTTGGAGTTTGAACTTGGCCGCGGTGACGTGCTGGATCAGGTTGCCGTCGGCCTCGGCGCCGACCGCATCGATGGCGACGTCGGCGCCGAGGTAGTCGGTGGCTCGTTTCATTTCGACGACGATGTCGGCGCAGTCGGCCATGTTGATCGTTTCGGCGTGGGCGAAGCTGCGGGCCTTCTCCAGCCGGTACTCCAGATGGTCGATCACGATGACTCGCGCCGCCCCCATCAGCCACGCCGACTTCGCGGCGAACAGACCAACCGGCCCCGAACCGAACACGACTACCACATCACCCTCGGTGATGTCACCCAATTGCGCACCGAAATACCCGGTGGCCAGGGCATCGGTGCACATCAGCGCGTCTTCGTCATCGAGCCCGTCCGGGATCTTGGCGGGACCCACGTCGGCGAACGGCACTCGAACGTACTCGGCTTGGCCTCCGTCGTAGCCACCGCAGGTGTGCGAGTAGCCGTAGATGCCGCCCACAGCGGTGGCGTTCGGGTTCACGTTGTGACAGTTGGAATAAAGTCCGCGAGCGCAGAAGTAGCACGAGCCGCAGTAGATATTGAACGGCACCATGACCCGGTCACCCAGCCGCAGGTTCTCTACGGATCCGCCGACCTGCTCCACCACGCCGACGAACTCGTGCCCGAACGTCATTCCCACCCGGGTGTCGGGCATGAGCCCGTGATAGAGATGCAGATCCGAACCACAGATCGCCGCGCGCTGAACCCGGACGATGGCGTCATTCGGATGCTCGATGGAAGGGATGTCCTTTTCCTCGACGCGCACTTTGTACGGCCCGCGATAGACCATCGCTCGCATACCGTCTCCTCTCTCCAGGTCCTGTCGTCCTACCCCCACTCGAGCGGGCAAAACGAAACCACCCCGTCCCCGACCGGCGCCTGAGCTCACCCGGATAGCGGACGTCGACCACACCACAAGGGGCGGTAGTGGTCGGTTGCATACCCTGCGGCAGGTGGGGCAGTCCGAGGAGGACCGTCCGGTCCGGAACGGAGGCAGGAATGGATCTGTCCGTCACATTCATCGGGAACGCGACGACACTGATCGGCTTCGGTGAGCTGATGCTGATGACCGATCCGAACTTCCTGCACCGAGGCCAGCACACGTACCTCGGATACGGCCTGGTCTCCAAGCGCCTGCGCGAACCGGCCCTGCGCATCAATGAATTGCCAGCCCTGGACGCCATCGTGCTCTCGCACATGCACGGCGATCACTGGGACCGCACCGCGCAACGCGACCTCGATCACGCCCTGCCGATCCTCACCACACCGCACGCCGCCACGCGTCTGCACCGGCGCGGTTTTTCCGCGGCCACACCACTGCGCACCTGGGAGGATAGCGAGATCGTCAAAGGCGCCGCGAAGGTACGCGTGACCTCGCTGCCTGGCCGGCACGCACCGGCGTTCACCTGGCGCTTCCTGCCGCCTGTCATGGGCACCATGCTGGAATTCGGGCCTGCCGACGGCCCGCCGCAGCGGCGGCTCTACGTCTCCGGCGACACATTGCTCGTGCAGGAACTGCATCAGGTCCCGGCACGATTCGACACGATCGACGCGGGCATACTGCACCTCGGCGGCACCAGACTGCCGGCGGGCCCGCGACTTCCTTTCGGGCTGACTGTCACCATGGACGGCCGGCAAGGCACCGGGCTGGTCGACCTACTCGACCTGCCCCGCGCGATTCCGGTGCACTACGACGACTACACCGTCTTCGCCTCGCCGCTCAGCGAGTTCCACGCCCACATGCGGCGGCGCGGCTGGGGCGACCGCGTCGTCGAGCTTCCCCGCGGTCACACCGTGGTGCTGTAGCGCGAACGGCTGTGACGGCGGCCGGTGAGGCTTTGTCGCGCTTGGTCGGTCCGCCCACCCGATCACCGCGGATGCCGGGTTCACCCCACAGCGCGGCGGGTATCGCGACGTCATGAATATTCCTCGGATGCTGCGGACGGTCGAGGCGGCCGACCGGCTCGACCAACCCGCCGAGAGGCTCGCCACGTCGATACGCCGCGTTTTCGGACAAGGCCGTGTCGCCGACTGGGTACGCGGCTCCCAGCTGGGCCACCCTGTTCACCCGATCCTGGTCACCCTGCCGATCGGCGCTTGGTCCAGCGCCGCCGCGCTGCGCATCGCCGGACAGAACGACGCGGCGCGCAGACTCGTGTTGATCGGCCTGCTGGCCACCCCTGCGACAGTCGCCGCCGGACTGGCGGACTTCCGCGACCTCGACATCTACCAGCGGCGCGTGGGCCTCGTGCATGCTGCGGCGAATGGTGTTGCGGCCCTGTTGTTCTTCGCCGCCTATTTGACCAGGGGCGAGTTCACGGCCACTGTCTTCGGCGCGGCGGGCCTGGCGGCGATGGGTGCCGGTGGTGCGCTCGGCGGTCACCTGTCCTACGCGCTCGGTGCCGGGGTCCACCGATGGCAGGATGAGCCCGCACCGCTCGAAGTCTCCCCGGCCTCCGTTTCCTGACCAGACATCAGACGTGCCGAGTCAGGGCGATCAGCTCGACAGGATGCGCTTCCAGTTCTGCCCGATGCTGTATCGGATGTGACCGCATAAGGGGTCGCACGTGCTCGACACCGAAGCCGGAGCTGTCACTGGGCGTCAGCCACGCGTCGATGCCGGATCCTCACGGGGTGAGCTTGCCGGGGCTGGTCCAGCGGGCGAGTAGGACGGTGGCGTCGTCCTGCAGGGTTCCGTGTTGATGGGTGAGGACGGCGTTGATCAGTCGGCGTGCGGTCTCGGGTGGTGGGTAACCGGCTGCGGCTTCGCGGCGCAGGAAGTCGGTGAGGCGTTCTTCGCCGAAGAACGCGCCTTCGGAGTCGCGGGCCTCGGTGATGCCGTCGGTGTAGAGGACGAGCCAGTCCTCTGGTTGCAGTACTTCTTCGGCGACGGTGAGCTCACCGTCGCCGAGGCCCAGCGGTAGTCGGTGTCCGCCGGTGAGGGGTTTGACGATTCTGCCGCCGCGCATGATCATCGGTTCGGGGTGGCCGGCGTTGATGTAGCGCAGTCGGCCGGTGGGCATGTGCAGTTCGGCAAGGACCGCGGTGGCGAACTTCCCGTGTCCGAATTGGTCGGCGATGGTCTGGTCGATGACGCGGGCTTGTTCGAACAATCCGTGGCCGGCGTGGCGCGCGCTGCGGTAGGCGGCCAGCGCCGTCGCCGCGATGAGGCCGCTGGCCGGGTCGTGGCCGACCGCGTCGAGAACGATGAGTTGCGCGGTGGTGTCGGACAGCGCGTAGTCGAAGGCGTCGCCGTTGAGGTCGTGACGTGGCTCCACGACGCCGCTGATCACGAAGTTGTCCACGCCGGCGGTCAACGGAGGCAGCATCGACCAGATCAACTCGGCGTTGGGGGTGCGGGGCGTGGTCAACCGGACTCGGTCCAGAGCGTCCCCGAACCCGGTCATCGCCGTGACCAAGTGACCGAGCAGCCGTGACATCCATCGGCATTGCACCCGAAGTCCCGGGTCATACAGGTCCTCGGGGTCATCGACCTGGACGTCGAGGACGCCGAGGCGTTCGCTTCCATCGAGCAACGGCACCCACAATCGGGGCCGGTCGGCTACGTGCGAAGGTAGTGTCTGCACGAGGCGGAATGCGCGGCCCGGCAGAGTCGTATCGACATCCAGGGCCTCGTCCGGGGCTGCGTGCTCCCACACACTGGACGGCGAACGGATGGGATGCAGATAACTCTCCTCGTAGTCGACCAGGTACATGGCGATACGCACGCCCAGGGCGTCGCCGGCGGCTGCCGCGATGGCAGGTAGCCGCTCGGGCGCCGCATTGTGGGCGCCGTCGAGAAGGGCCACCAGTCCCGCCAAGGGAGCGCTGCTGGCTTCGGTGTCCCGGATGGTGCGGCTGTAGGTGGCGCGTTTGGTCCAGGCGAGTTGGTCGAGGCGTTCGTTGACGGCATGGGCGAGGATGTCGCGGTCGCGTGTGGGAAGTTCGCCGAGCCCGTGCACATAGGCGTCGATCTCGAGGCAGCCGGCGTCTCCGCCCATGGTGAAGTAGCTCATCCACAGTTCTTCGAGGTTCAGCTCGGCGCCCTTCAAGGCGAGGACCAGGCTGCGCTGCTGTTCGTGGGAGCGGTCACTGCCGTGTTCTGTGCCTTGATGGGTGGCGGGCTCGTCGTTCATAGCGACCACCATGTCTGGGAGACGGTGTCAGCTGTCGGCACAGCGGTTGCCGATCAGCGCCGATGACGGACGGTGGACATGGCCAGGCGTTCGGCGACGCGCCGCACGGTGCTGCCTTGCCGACGAGCGGTGTGCGCGAGGATCAGGAACGCCGCCCGCTCATCGACCCCGTCGCGGGCCATGATGATGCCCTTGGCCAGCGTAGTCACCTCACGGCCACGCAGGCTGTCCGCGATCCGCCCGGTGACCCGCTCCGCGTCCTCCGCGGCTCGCATACCGGCCAGCAGCATCGCCGCCTGGGACGAGAACATCGAGAGCAGATGCTCCTCCCGCTCGGTATAGGCGCCGGGTTGCGCGGCGTAAACCTTGATCGCGCCCAGCGCCCTCGTGCCCGCGACCAGAGGCGCACTCAACGACGAGAGCAACCCCAACTCCGTCGCTGGCCCCGACCACATGGGCCAACGCTCGTCGGACGCCAGATCGTCGACGCGCACCACCACTCGATCCGCCCACGCGGTCAGACAAGGTCCCGCGCCCAGCTGGTACTGGATATCGTCGGCCCGCTCGACCACCGCGTCGGTAGCCGCCGTGGTGGTGCGATGACCTTCGCTGTTCAACAAGGTGATCCCGGCACCCACGGTATGGGGAACCATCTCCACCGACAGAGAAGTAACCATCTCCAGTGCCGTGCTCACCGTCTCCGCAGACAAGAACAGACCCGACATACGCGCGAACGCTGCAACGATCCGATCCGCGGCCACATCCGGGTCCACAACGTCCTCGACGGACGAGGCATCAGCAGACGAGGGAACATCAGACGACATTCGTCGACACCTCCTACCCCTCCGCATCAGCCCCAGCGTGCCGCACCGCTTCGACATCACTGGATCACGCGATGATTCGACGTGCGGCAACCGTTGTCGCTGTTTCGAGTCGCCTCACCATCGCGGCAACCTGAGTCCGATCCGAAGGCACTGCAACGTGTGCGACAACTTGTCGACCATCATCGACTGATGGTGACCATGTCCGAATTGTCGCCAGCACAGCATCTATGACAACGCTTCGATCGCCACCGGCGCTCGTGTTCATGCCGATCGGTCTCCTATCCGGCATCTCGATCATAGTGCACCCATCGGAATTTGCCGTGTGTTCGCCGGGAGGCTGGGGTGCTGTCGCAGCACCGGCAGGCCGCGCGTTCTCTCAGTGATGTTTCCGGTCGATGAACCCGGGTAGCCGCCACCAATCGGAGTGCGACGACGACCATCGAGGAGTGGGATGTTCATTCACAACAAGGACCTGCAGTTCGAGGTACGGGTGGACCGGCCGGATCCGCGGTTCGCGACCCTGCTGCAAGAGCAGTTCGGCGGAGCCAACGGCGAGCTCAAGGCCGCGATGCAGTACTTCACTCAGGCGTTCGTGCTGCGCCGCAAGAATCCGAAGATGTACGACTTGTTCATGGACATCGCCACCGAGGAGCTCAGTCACCTCGAGATCGTCGGCTCCATGATCACGATGCTGCTGGACGGGCTCAACGACGATCTGAAGCAGGCCAACCAGCGGTGTGACTGGATGCCGCTGGTCGGCAACTCGGCCGGCCGCGAGCAGGTCATCCACCAAGTCGCGGTGAACCCGTTGTATTTCGCCCTGACCGGCGGCGGCCCGGACGTCAAGGATTCGGCGGGCGTGCCGTGGCAGGGCTCGTTCGTCAATGCCAACGGTGAGCCCTCGGTGGATCTGCGCAGTAATCTCGCGGCGGAGTCGCGGGCGAAGATCGTCTACGAATACCTCAAGCAGTTCACCGACGACCCGGGCGTGCAGGACACACTGTCGTTCTTGATGACTCGCGAGGTCGCGCATTTCCAGCAGTTCACCGCGGCGCTCAACGAGCTGCCGGTCAACTTCCCGCCCGGAACGCTGCCCGGTGACGATCGGTTCCAGAACGTCGCGTTCAACATGTCCAATGGTGCGGCCAGCGCCCGCGGCCCCTGGAACGAAGGGCAAGGGCCTTGGCCGGAGGGCATGCAGTGGCGTTATGTCGACAACCCGGTCACCGATTGGCTCGGCTCCGACGAGCGAGCCAACCACGGCGCCGAGGAGAATCCGCAGGGCGAACCCGCGGTGCAGGGCACCAAGCCGTTCACCCACGAACAGCACATGCCCGGCTGACCATCGCCGGTGTCTTCCAGGCAACTCACACCGGAGGTGTACCGATGGATGCCTTGACCTTCCTACGCAACGATCACGAGAGCGTGCTGGGAATGATCGAACAGTTCGAACGCGGGCGCGGTGATGGTGCGGCCGAGACTCGGGCGCGTTCGGATCTCGCGACGAGCCTGGTGATCGCCGCATCGCAGCACGAAGCGGTGGAAGAGCAATTCTTCTGGCCGGCGGTGCGGCAGGCGCTTCCCGACGGTGACGAGCTGGCCGATCGGGCTCTCCAGCAGGAAGACCGCGCCAAGCGTCTGCTGCAGCAGATCGAGGATTCCGAAGCCGGATCAAGCGAGTTCGAGCAGGCACTCAGCGAGTTCATCGTCGTGGTCCGCGAGCACATCGAGTTCGAGCAGGATCAGGTGTGGCCCCTGTTCCGGCAGGCGGCCGACCGGGACACGATGGAGGAACTCGGGCAGAAGATGGCCACGGCGAAGAAGGTGGCCCCGACCCGACCGCATCCGGATACGCCGTCGACTCCAGGTGCGCAAAAGACCGGCGGCTTGGTAGCAGCACTGACCGACAAAGCGCGTGACCTGCTCACCGGCAGGAGGTCACATCAGCCACCGGACCCACCGCCCACCTGAGCGCACACGTCGCTACATCGCTCGAGTGGCACACGCGGCGGACGGAAACTATTCCGGCGGTGGCGGGCCGTATCAGCTGCTCGCCACCGCCTTACGTAAGGCGGCTGCCGCCGTGGTCATCTTGTGCGCACCTTCGGCCGATCGCACCTGGGTGGCGTACTGCGTCCGCGATTGGGCACCCGGGCGGTGAATGACCACCGACCGTAGGAGACGGAAATGCGACCACTACGACGTCTGCTGGTGTCTGCGGCTTTGGCTACCGGGTTGGGATTGTGCGGTGCTCCCGGGAGCGGATATGCGGCGCCGGTCGCGCTGACCGGACAGGACAGCACATATCTGATGGTGTCGCATCAGTCGCATATGGCGGAAATCCTCTCCGGTGCGCGCGCTGCACCGATGGGGGTATGTCCCCAGGTGCGGGAGATCGGCGCGATGCTGGTGTCCGATCACACGAGGCTGGACGCGATGGGGGCGGCGATCGCCCTGCCGAACGGGGTGATGCTGCCGCTGACCCCGAATCCTGATCAAACCCAGCAGCTGCTGAGCACCGGAATGAAAATGGGCCGAGACTTCGACCTCGCCTGGCTGACCATGCAGGAGAACTTCCACATCCAGGCACTGCAGGCCAGCGCCCGACAACAATCGGCCGGTAGCTCCGAACAGGTGACGACCCTGGCTCGCGACGCCGAGCCGATCATCGAACACCACCTGATGATGGTCCGCGACGCCCTCACCCGATGCTGACCGCCCGAGCAATCCGGACGCGAACAACCGGTGCAGCCTGAGCGCGCACCGACGGTGTTCCAACCGGCTGCTCGCCCATCCAGAAGGGAGCCGATCGCCATGGCGTATCGCATCGAACCACCGGCAGCGGTGGAGGTTACCGACCGCAGTCCCGCCCGGCTCTCGCCTGGCGTTGGCTTGGCGCGCGCCCACGGTGTGTTCAATGTCGTCGGCGGGTTGTGGCCCTTGTTGCATCGACGGAGTTTCGAGGCAGTCTTCGGGCCCAAGAACGATCATTGGCTGCAATACACCGTCGCGGGGCTGCTTGCCGGTAACGGCGTCGCGCAGATTCTGGCCACCTTTTCCCCCGCAGGTGTCGTCCACGCGCGCCGCGTTGGAATCATTACCGCGGCATGGCTGCTGGCGATCGATCTGAAGTATGTACCGGAAGGCGACATACCGAAGACCTACCTGCTCGACGCCGCGATGGAAGTAGGCTGGCTAATGGCGTGGACACGTCCGAACCTGCGAGCTCGTATACAGGGTTGAGCCTCCGTTCCCGGCCTATCGGGCACTGTCGGACAACCCGTCATCATTCGGTTTCGGCTCTCACTGCTCGGGTGCTGCGGGGACGCTCGGACGAGGAAGAAGGTGCACGATGGCTGCGATGGCGCGTGAAATCTCACCTGTCGAGGCGACGCGGCCGTACCCCGCGCGAGTCGGGCCAAAAGGCTCGTTCCTCTGGAAAATGGTCACCACCACCGACCCCAAAGTGCTCGGCATCCTCTATTTGACCTCCGCGACGGGATTCTTCCTCATCGGCGGCCTGATGGCATTGCTGATGCGCGGTGAGCTCGCCAGGCCGGGTCTGCAGTTCCTTTCGCCGGAACAGTACAACCAGTTGTTCACCATGCACGGCACCATCATGCTGCTGTTCTACGCGACGCCCGTGGTATTCGGTTTCGCCAACGCGATATTGCCGTTGCAGATCGGAGCGCCGGACGTCGCCTTTCCCCGGCTCAACGCCTTCAGTTACTGGCTGTATCTGTTCGGAGCCACAATGGCCACGGCCGGATTCCTCACCCCGGGCGGCGCCGCTGACTTCGGCTGGACCGCCTACACCCCGCTCAGCCTGGCCGAGCACGCCCCCGGAGTCGGCGCGGACCTGTGGATCATGGGCTTGGCGGTCTCCGGGCTCGGCACCATCCTCGGCGCGGTGAACATGACCACCACGGTGATCTGCCTGCGCGCACCAGGGATGACGATGTTCCGGATGCCGATCTTCACCTGGAACATCCTGGTGACCAGCATCCTCGTGCTGCTCGCCTTCCCGATTCTCACCGCCGCGCTGATGGCGTTGGCTTACGACCGGCATCTCGGCGGGCACATCTACGATCCGGGGACCGGCGGCACGATCCTGTGGCAGCACCTGTTCTGGTTCTTCGGGCATCCCGAGGTCTACATCATCGCGCTGCCCTTCTTCGGCATCGTCACCGAAGTGATCCCGGTGTTCAGCCGCAAGCCCATCTTCGGCTACACCGCCCTGGTCTACGCCACGCTGGCCATCGGCGCTCTCTCGGTCGCCGTGTGGGCCCACCACATGTACGCCACCGGCGCGGTGCTGTTGCCGTATTTCTCGCTGATGACCTTCTTGATCGCCGTACCGACCGGGGTCAAATTCTTCAACTGGATCGGCACCATGTGGCGCGGCCAATTGACCTTCGAGACACCGATGCTGTTCTCGGTCGGCTTCATCGTCACCTTCCTGCTCGGCGGCCTCTCCGGCGTCATCCTGGCCAGCCCCCCGCTGGACTTCCACGTCCACGACACCTATTTCGTCGTCGCCCACTTCCACTACGTGCTCTTCGGCACCATCGTGTTCGCCACCTTCGCGGGCATCTACTTCTGGTTCCCCAAACTCACCGGCCGCTTCCTCGACGAACGGCTCGGCAAAATCCACTTCTGGACCACCCTGATCGGATTCCACCTGACGTTCCTGATCCAGCACTGGCTCGGCAACATGGGCATGCCCCGCCGCTACGCCAACTACCTGCCCACCGACGATTTCACGCTCCTGAACACCATCTCCACAATCGGGTCCTTCCTGCTCGGCGTCTCCATGCTCACCTTCGTATGGAACGTCTTCAAGAGCTGGCGCTACGGCGAGGTCGTCACCGTCGACGATCCCTGGGGCCAAGGCAACTCCCTGGAATGGGCGACCACATCACCCCCGCCGCGCCACAACTTCTACGAACTGCCCCGCATCCGCTCGGAGCGTCCCGCGTTCGAACTGCACTACCCGCACATGTCCGAACGCATGCGCACCGAAGCCCACGCAGGCCGCACCACCCACGTCGCCCACGCTCTGGTCGCAGCAGATGACCAATCCGCCGCTGACCCGGAGCCAACCTCCGGCGAATGATCAATCTCCGGTGGGTGCTCCATGCGGCCGAGTCGCTGTTGTCGGGCGCGAGTACGCGTGTTCTTTGGCAGACCTGCATCGGCTCCCGAGCGCACGGCCATTACCCGCATAGGGCAAACGGGCGCGACGCAGTCGCGTGCACGGTTCCGGCCCCACAAGGTCTCCCAAGAGCAGCGCTGCCCAGGGCGTGTAACCGAATGGGGTCATGGAGCGTAGGTGGGAGCATGGGTCGGTGCGGAGCCGCAGAGACGGACTCGAAAGTCCGCTCGCTCATTGCGCTGGCAGGTGATCCGGCCAAGGACCCCTATCGCGTGACAGGGGCCCTTGGCTGATTATTGCCTCAGGGCTGGCGGGGGCGGGTTGCGGTGGTGGGGCTTGTGCGGTCGTCTCTGCGGCGAGCGAGTCCAGCGAGGCCGGCGAGGCCGAGGAGGCCCCACAGGCCGGTCTTGTCACTGTGGTCGTCGTCGACGCGGGTTTCTTGGGCTGTCTGTGTGGTCGCAGCAGCAGGGGTCGCTTCGACTGTGCCGACTCCGCCGAATGTGAGGATCAGGGCTGTCAAGGGGATCGCGATGGTCTTGCGCATAGTGCATCACTCCCTTTCGCTCGATGACCCCACGGCGGTACCCGGCGGGAAAGATCGGAAACACGACACGATCGTTTGCGGGGCAGGCATGGAAAACAAGCGGACAAGTTCGCGGGTGGAACTGCTTATGCCCGAGCACGTCATCAAGCGCGAGCTGACCGCGACAGCGCTCAAGCCCGCCCGACTGATCGACCTCAAAGCGGTCTGGGGGGTGTCGATGCAAGCACTGTACGAACGGGCGTACCGATTCGGGCGCGTCACCAGCGACGGACGGCAGCGGTTCTACAGGGGCTTGAAGGCACGTGGCTGGAAGACCAACGAGACAGGTGCCGATCTCGTACCCGAGGAGCGGCCAGAACTCGCCGCCAGCATTGTCGAAGCGTTGCAGGACAAAGGGCTCAGTAGAGATGAAATCGCACAGCTCACAGGGATGTGTTGGGTCCGACGGTGACCCCTTCACACCCGCGTCTCGTGGGCTGCGGATGGTTCGATGAGTCTCGCGTGGGAGCGAGCCGACGTCATTGATCGAGCAGGCAGGAGAATTCGGCTGGTGGCGGGCGCGACGGCGACGGGTAACCGTCAGTCGTGTCTGCCGCCACGCCGATGTGGTGCTTGAAGCACCGTTGGTAGGTGGCTAGGTTGTGCGGCGTCAACAAATCGACGCGTCGCCTGAGAAGCTAGTCGTGACCGCGGTGCGGAGATCTCTGACTGCCGTGTTGGTGGGCCTGTGAGCATTGCTCGCAGGCCCACCTACGGAAGGATCCTCGTCCAGATGCCGCCATACTTGATCGCGCGGCAGCTGGGGGTAGTGCCATCCGCGAGCGGGACCATGTCATCGGAGATGAGGGGCATATCGAGCGTCTCCACGTGGCGCACATCGGTGATGACACCGTCATCACGGGGGTCCATCCTGCGTTGATTTTGGTGATGACCGCGTCATCACCAAAGCTGGTATGGTCTGTCGTGAAATGTAGTGACGCGTCGTGAAACAGCAGTCGAGCGGCAGTGTTGCGCAAGGATCAGCTCGCTGACCTGGTAAAACGACGGGTGTGCGGACGAGGTTCAAGTCCTCCTAGGCCCACTCGAAGAAACTCTGGTCTTCGATCTTTCGAGTGTTCGATTCCTATGCCGATTCGGCAGCACTGCTCTTCCCTCGAGCAGAACCCCGTCAGCGTCATCGGTGACCACATCCATGTGCGGCCCGCAACAAGGGCACGGGGATCGCAAGCCTTTCCGTACCGAACCCATCTTTGGCCTCGGTAGGACCATGGTTGTTCGGCTTATGCGCCGGGGGGGCGGGGAAACGAGAAGGCGAGTGCTTTCATAAGCACTCGCCTTCCCTCTGTGGAGCCTAGGGGAATCGAACCCCTAACCCCTGCCTTGCAAAGGCAGTGCTCTGCCAATTGAGCTAAGGCCCCGTCGCCGTGCGTCCGGCTTGCGACGTACGGATGCTTGGAAACGGTACCTTCTCGCCGTTGACATGGTCAAAACGGCGGGACGTCGGTGGTCGGGGCGAGCGGTATTCCGACGATGTCGTCAGGTGGCCGTGTAGCGCTCGGTGGGGCGGCGCTGGGCGTGTGACCCCGGAGAGAAGATGCGCTCAGGCGGCGTCGCCGCGCCTCGGCACCGTGTCCAATGACGGTAGGGGGAGCGAGCAGATCTCGTGGGCCTCGTCGGCTGGGACGCCGAACATGCGCAGCAGGTCCTCGGTGACCTGATCGGTGGCGGCCGCGTCGTCGCGCTCCGGCTGGTCGTGCAGCAGCCTGCCCAGGCACAGCGCAGCTCCGGCCACGATCGTCATGGCCAATTCCCCGTCGCGCGTCTGGAACCGGCCCGCTCGGACCGCGGCCTGGATATCGCGACGAGCGCGAGGGGCGAGCCCTTTGTCGGACGTGGTGAGGGCCAGTCCGTTGTTCAGCAACACCTTGCTGAGGGTGGGCACTCTCCGGTGCATGCGGCCGGTCAGTCGGAAACATTGCGCGAAGACTTCGGCCGGGTCGTCGATACCTGCGGTCAGGGTGTCGAGGACGGCGCCGTGCTGGTCGAGCGCTTCCTCGACCGCCGCTTGGAACAGGTCTTCCCGGCTCTGGAAGTGGTTGTAGAAGGAGCCCATGCCCACGTCGGCGGCTTGCGTGATCTCCAGGATGGGCGCGTGCAGCCTTCCAGTGGCGATGAAGGATTGTGCCGCCGCTATGAGGGCGGCGCGGGTGCGGGCCTTGCGGCGCTGCAGGCGGTTGGGTTGCGCACCGGCCTGATCCGTCACTGCCTGCTCCTTCCCTGTCGGTCGCTCGACCATGGTACCGCCTATCGCTCAGTGATGACGAATTCATCAGACAATGGGCGGCTCGGCATTGCGCTGTATGGAACGAGGGTGCGCCGACCATGGAACTGAACTAAAGGGCAAACCTGATGATTACATCAAATAATACTGAGCGAAGGAAACCGCTCAGACCGGAATCCGGAGACTTCAGGTCCCGTGGGCGCGTGTCCGGCAGCGCAGTAGGGTAGAAACCATGAAACTTCTCCTCACCGCCGGTGTCGTGGTTCTGGTCCTTTTCGGCATCTCCAAGCTGCGCCAGCGTGGCGACGCGGACATGTGGCACGAGGTGACCACGCGCTGATTCCCACGGGGCCTTAGCTCAATTGGCAGAGCACTGCCTTTGCAAGGCAGGGGTTAGGGGTTCGATTCCCCTAGGCTCCACTTGACCGCACTACGCGACCCTGGGTCGGCCGAAAAGGTCCCCGTTGTGCTCACTCGGATCGTTCGCGGGTGCTCGATGGACTGTTCGCACGGACTGCTGCACCGTCCACAGCTGCCGTGCCATCGCTGCCGACCCGTCGGGTCGAACCGGGCTGCAGCACCGGCTATCAGAGCGTGTAACCGACGTCCAGGCTTCCGCGTTCCGGCGGTGACTACGAGTACATAGACGCCGTCCGGCGCGGTGCCGAGGCTCGTAACCGAGTGCCCGCGCTCAGTGCGCCGTAATTCCCCGCCGAGCCGGGATCGCTTTGTGTCCAATTGGACACACACCGAACAGCGCCACAGGCCTCGCAATCAGACGAATTTCGCCCGTCTTGTGCCAAACTGGCCCCGCACAGTAATGCACTCCTCACCCTGGGAGGACCGTCTATGACGAATTCTGTTGCGCCACTCGAATTGCCCGTACCTCTGGTCATCACGCTGGGAAATCTCAAGGGCGGTGTCGGGAAAACCACCTCGGCCTTCTTCTTGGCGAGCTATTTCGCTTCGGTTCACGAACTGCGGGTGCTGGTGATCGACGCCGACCCGCTCAGCCAGACCGGCTACTCCTGGTACCGGCGGCTGGTGAAAGGAGGCATCGAGGTGCCGTTCGACCTGGTCGCGTTCCCTTCCCGCCATGTCGACGACTGCATCACCGACCACGCGGCCGATTTCGACGTGATCATCGTGGATGCCGGGGGCGAGTCGGCCGAGATCTTCAAGGCCGCCATACCGAAAAGCGACGAGCTCTTGCTCCTGACGAGTGTGAGCCCGTCGGAGGTCAAACGAGTTCCGAGTACGTTCAAAGCCGCCGAGGAGGCCGCCGCCGACAGCGATCGGGAAATCCGGGTGCGGGTGCTGATGACCAAAGTGCCGGTGATCATGAAGAAAGGCAGAAACGTCTCGACCGAATACCGGGCGCAGCGCGGTCATCTGGAAAGTGCGGGCTACGACGTATTCAGTTCCTATTTGAGCGCTTGGAAATGGTATCGAGAGGCGGCCGACGGAGAGGTCGGTGAGGGCGCCGAGAACCCGATCGAGGATCTGGGGGAGTACCGGCAGGTAGGTGACGAGCTGGTGAGCTCCTACCGGATCCTGATGGAGGTGCCGGCCTGATGCCCCCACAACGCAGGAAGGGTTCGATCGGCGGCGCGAATCCGCTATCCGACGGCGCCGAGCACACGCCGCCGGTTTCGCCGTTGCGGGACGCCGAATGGCGGCGGGCGAAGCCGTCCGTGAGTCCGAACGTGCTGACCATGCCGGTACCCGACGCGGGCGACGGGCCGTTGAGCGACCGGGAGCGGGCGCAGCTGACGGCCTGCGAATCGTCGATCACACGCTGCGCATCGCGTTCTGGGCGGCCGGGCGCGCTTTGCAGATCGTGCGGGACGGGCGGCTGTACCGCGACAGCCACGAGACGTTCGACGACTACGTGGAACAGCGGTGGGATATGCAGCGGTCCTACGCCCACAAGCTGATTCGCGCTTGGCCGCTGGCAGCTCGGCTGCATCCGATAGCGCCCGCGATCAACGAGGGCCAGGTCCGTGAATTGCTTCCGGTAGTGGCCGAATACGGCGAGGACGCGGCGGTGACCGTGTACACCACCGTGGCCGCGGGCGCCGACGTGAAGGTCACCGCGGGGAAGCTGCGGCAAGCAGTCGCACTCCTTCCCGACCGCTATGACGAAGAAGTGGTGGTGGAGCGCTTGCAGGCGTGGTTGCGCGGGGAATTGCCGCACGGCCCGAACGACCGCGCAGCGGATATCTTCACCGCCATGGAGTCTCGGCTCGCCGCGCTCACCAGGCGCGTCGTCAAGGGCTCGAGCGACGACCCCCGTGCGGCCCGAGAATTCGCCGCGAAACTCAGGACGATCGCGAAACAGATCGAGGAACAGATAATCGCGTGAAACCGGAGCCGACGATGGCCCCGCAGCGGGAAGGGTTTCCTGCGGGGTCATTGCTTCGACAGGTCGTATTTTGGTCGGTGAAATTCGTATTGGCGAACGACACGAGTTATTGTTTTGTTATGAAATAAGGGTGTGTCGGGCTTTGCGTGTTGTGCAGTATGCCGAAAGGTGAACACTCGGATCGGATCCGCTGGACTGACGAAGCACCGTGATGGTTTTCGAATCAATTCGAGGTCGTCGGTGAAGCCGGTCGCGCCGTGTAGCGCGGCCCGTACGGCTCCCGCCGAGACCGGCGATATGAGCATCGGAGGACCGCATCATGGCATCATCGACCGACGTCCGATATATCCGCTACCTGCGACGAGCTGTCTTCTGGGCACTCGCCACCGGAGCGGCCACCCTCCTGGGCATGTTGTTCAACGCCGCGGAGGCATCGGCCCAGCCGGTGACCATCCCGGGAGTGGGAACGATCGAAATTCCCGCCGATCTGCCTCTTCTCGACGCACCGGAAAACCTGCTCCGGCACAACGCCATACTGACGGTCACCGAAAAGCCGGTGACAGCCGCGATCTCGGAAATCGAGAAAACAGCCGGTATGCCGGTATCACAGATCGAAATCGCACCCGCCACGCTCGGCCCGGCTGTCGAGTCCCCGGTTTCTGTGGTCGTCCCGGTAATCGAACTGCCGATGCCGACGATCGTTCCGGCGATCGATATTCCACTCCTCGGCATACTGCCGGAAATCGAGCTGCCTTTCCTCGAGAATTTCCCCGATATCATGCCGAGGGCGCCGACCCCGCCCGCGGCGCTCGTACCTCAGAAAAGCGCCGGTGAGATGGCAGTGGACGCGGCACGGACGAAACTCGGCTCGGAGTACAGCTACGGCGCCGTCGGCCCCGACTCCTTCGATTGCTCGGGACTGGTGCAGTGGTCCTACGAGCAAGCCGGCATAGATCTGCCACGCACCAGCTACGACCAGCTCGCCACCGGAACACCGGTGCCGCTCGATGATCTGCGACCAGGCGATATGGTCTCGTTCTACGGCGGAAGCCACTCCGCCCTCTACCTCGGCGACGGCGAAGTCATCCACGCATCGACCTACGGCACAGGGGTGACCACGTCCCCTGTCTCCTCGATGCCGGTGACCGGCGCCCGCCGATTCTGACCTACTCTGCGCATCCGCACCGGCAGGCATCGCGAACTGCGCGAGAATTCCACGCCGATCCGGTGCGAACAGTGCGGCGGTTTTTGCTCACGGAACCACTGCGGCGGCTTCCAGTTCGGCCAAGGTCCGGGCATCGGGCCAATCCCGGATCTCGTAGCGCCGGGGTGAGAGATCCGGGATCGGGGTGAGGCCCGCCAGCTCTGCTACCGCATCGAAGGGGACCTGGAAGAGAACATCCAGCTCACCGTTGTGGTCGTCGCGGCAGAAGGCGACGTAGTCGGCCTCCGGAAGGAGGTATTCGACGCCCTCGCCCCAGACGGTGATCGTGTAGGGACCGTTGTCGCCGTGGCCGTACATGACCGAACCGACGAAGGCGGGTTCGATGGCGTAAGGCGTGAATTCCAGATCGCGTTCGACGATCTCGTTGAGTACCTGGGCCTGCGCGTCGTATTCGGTGACCGCCAGACCGCATCGGGCGCGCTGCACGGCGGGCAGATGCCGGTGCGCGGGCGAACGATCGAGCGGAACTACCGTCCCGCTGCCATCGACGGTGTACCCCTGTGGTGAAATCGGGCGGGACGCTTCGCGGTACTGCTCCTCGACCACCTCGAAGACCTGCTCGAGTTCGTCTCCGCCAGGAGTGATGATCAGCGTGTCGACATCGGGCATGAAGGCGACGGGTGGTTCGGAACCGCCCCCGGATCCGGCGAGCCAGCCGGGCAGCAGCGGCCATGACGCGAAATAGCCGTCGCCGTCGTCCACGAATCGCAGGATGGCGTCCTCGTTGACGTATTGCGCGATGGCACCGAGGTTCTCGCGCGCGACCGCGAACACTTCCTCGGCGCTCACGCCCCACTCTCGCAATGACGCGTAGCTGACGATCGAGCGAGTATGGGCCATATCGATGGCCACCATCTCATCCACGAAGGGGAACGCATGCCGTGCGATCGGCCGCGACTCGGGTTGCCCGCCGACGCCGAAACTGGCGGGACGCAGGACAGGTCGTAGCATCGACCGCACCGAGGACCAGTCCGGCTCGGGTTCTCGCAGCTCGCGCAGGGCGATGCAGTGCTGGGCTATGCGGGCGTCGCGCTCGGCCGCGTCGAGATCCCGTGTTTCCCGGAAGATGTTGTGCAAGGGGAGAATCAAATCGCCGGTTCGGAGCGTGAACTCGTCCCGGTCGTACTCGACGCTGGTCTCACCCAGCGTGGCCAGATGTCGCAAGACGAGTGCGGCGAAGGCGGAGGCTTCGTCGTCGATAGGGTGCACGCGCCCACCGTAGCCGCGCGAACCGACAGACGCGGGGCGGCGGTTCTACTGGGTGAGAGGTCCGTGCCGATCCAGGTGCAAGTAGGTGAACCCGGTGACGAGCAGGCACACGACCGTCGCGGTGATCAGCATGGCCCAGCCCGCGACCAGCAGGCTCAGCAGCCCGCCGACCAGCGCGCCGAGCGCGAACCCCGCGTAGAGCAGGAAGTATCCGAGCCAGTCGGCGTAGTCGCCGCCGCTGATATGGCGCTCGATGCCCTGCCCCATCTTGACCAGCGTCCCCGTGACGTAACTCAGCGGCACCGACACCTCGCCGTTTTGCACGAACGACGTGTTGAGCGCCCCGACACCGAAGGCGACGAACATGATCGGCAGCAGGCCGATCGGCTCGGTAGCCGTCTGGTACTCGAGTATGTCGATGACCGAGGCCGACGCCAGGCAGACCGTGGTGAGCAAGGTGGGTCCGTGTGGATGCCCGGACCAGTAGCGTCTGCGGCACCACGACGCCACTACGACACCGGACAGGAACGACGTCAGCAACCCGGTGGCCGCCAACGCCATCTCCGGCTCGTCGTGGAAGTACCCGAGGACAGCTCGTTCGGTGTTGCCCGTCATGAAGGTGACGAAATAGCCAGCCGTATGCATGAACGCCGCCGCGCCGATCAGCCCGGCGAGGGCGGCGAGCACCCAGGACAGTCTGGCCTCGGAGTCGAAGAGGGCCTTCTTGCGGCTTTCTTCCAGTTCCGGCACAGGTCGAACTCCTTCCGGCGCGGGCGATATCTCAGTGAAGCAGGGGCTCGAATGGAATTCGGCCACGCATCGCCGACGGTTGCCCATCGATCGCCAATGCTCTGCCCGGGTGCGGTCGCCAGGCGGTTCCCGCACGGTGACCCAGTGACTTCGAAGTGCCTTCTTCCCTGGCTCGAATCGGTGACGCAAGATGCTGTCGGTTACGAAAAGTAACTGACTCAGAAGGGATTCCCGATCGTGATCGCAGGAGAGAAAGCCGTGGTGCCCGGCGGGACGCATGGCATGGGGTCGGCCTTCGTCGAGGCGCTGCTCGCCGGCGGGGTGAAGGTCGAATTGCCCGTGGACGGTGGTTGTGGGCAGGGGCTCGCAGTGCCAGGGGCGGAAGCGGAGGCAGCGGCATGACGCAGAAGGTGGCGTCGTTCGGGGAAATCGAGACGGAATTCGATGCTTACGTCGGACGCATCGTCTACGCGACCATGGTGACGGTGGACAAGCGCAATCGGCCCCGCACCAGAGTGCTGATCCCCATTTGGGAGAATGTGGACGGCAGTCCGCTCGGTTGGCTGGGTACCTATCGAACGCCGGTCAAGGCAGCTCACATCGCGAACAATCCGCATGTCAACTTCTCCTACTGGGCACAGGGCACCAACAACTCGGTCGCGATCGACGCGACCGCGGAGTGGGTCGACACGCCCGACGTCCGGGAGCGGGTGTGGAAGCTGTACCGCGAGACGAGTCCGCGGGGCGCGGGTTACGATCTCGGACAGTTCTGGCGGTCGCCGCACGATCCGCAGTTGCAGATCTTGCGCTTGGATCCGTGGCGCATCCAGGTGATTCGCGGGATGGATCTGCGGAGCCGGATCTGGCAGGCACCCTCGAGGTAGTCGTGCGCGCTCGGCCGGGCCCGCCTCGATGAACCGCCACTCGGTTACCGTGCTGAGGTGGATACTCTGCTCGACTTCCTACTGACCGAGCCCGTGACGACAGCGCCGCTGGACGATGTCGCCGCGGCGTGGACACGACATCGGGTGGCCGCGAACAGGTTCGATCAGCCGGTGGAAGTGGCGGTCGCGGGCGGCTTCGGTGCCGACCGGCTCGGGTTCGCCTTCCTGTCCGGCTACCAGGAGGCGCTGCGGACGCTGATTCCAGACTTGCCGGAGGACGAACTGGTCGCGATGTGCGCGACCGAGGAGGGCGGTGGTCACCCCGGCGCGATCCGCACCAGGCTCTCGGAACGGGATGGCGTCTGGCTGGTCGACGGCACGAAGTCGTTCGCGACCATGGGTATCTACGCGCGACAGTTGGTGGTGATCGCCAGTGTCGGCGAGGGCGTCGACGGACGCAATCAGCTGCGCGCTTGCCTGATCGATGCGGCCGAGGCGGGGGTGTGCCTGACCGATCACCCCGCCCTCCCGTTCGCACCTGAGGTTCCGCACGCCTCGGTCGTGCTGACCGATGTGCCCGCACGAGTGCTCCCCGGCGACGGATACCTGGACTACCTCAAACCGTTCCGCACGGTCGAGGACATCCACGTGCTCGCCGCCACGCTGGGCTGGTTGCTGCGCGTGGCCCGAACGTCGGGCTGGCCACGGGAGATCAGGCAACGGCTGCTGAGCGTGGTGGCCGCCGTCTGCGGCCTGGACATCGCCGCGCCGAGTTCTCCCGGCGTCCATATCGCGCTCGGCGGCGTCTTCGCATCGTTCGGTGACCTGGTGGCGGAACTGGATCCGTTGTGGCAGTCCGCGGACCCGGTGACACATCAGCGGTGGGAGCGGGACCGGCCACTGCTCGCCACCGCAGGGCGCGTGCGCGGACAGCGGCTCGCCGCCGCGTGGCGGGCGGTCGAACCGCACGAGCATCAGCCGGAATAAATCCTCCAACCGGCCCGGAAATGGGGAGCGGGCCTCGGCGAAGGGGGGGAGTTAGCCGAGGCCCGCGTAGGGTCGGCCCGGGGGGGAGGGGCCGACTTGAACGATGCTACTCGATGATGTGCGATTGTGGGTGCGTGGGGACCGCCACGTCTCGAGTTTTTTCGGGTCGGCTCATTTCGCGCGGGACCGTTTCCCGCCGTCGTCGGCCGGTTGCACGTTCGTACCATGCCGGGCCGTTGGCCGGTTGTTTGCCAAAAAGCCTGTTGAAAAGGCTTTTTCGTGCTCTGCGCCGACATGACCTGCCGTGCCGCCCGGCCGGGCGGAACATGCCGACCGATCGCCACACGAACACTGCCGAGAGGGAATTCCGGCGTGTCGGCCACGTGCGGCGGGTGGCTCCGCGTGTCACGCGGATCGTAGCGCCGCCCGAACTTGTCGTACCCCGATGCGAACATGCGTTCGTGTCCATCGACTCGACAGTTCGGCTTCAACGCCTCCGCTCGCCGCTACGGTCCGCGGCACGACTTCCGCTATCCGAGTACCGTTCTCCGGTGATTCGGGTAGTCCGCTACGCACGCTTTCACACCTCGGCACGCGCGACCATCGAACCGGTCGCATTCCGATCCGGTACCCCCGAGCACCGACTGGATCGGAATGCGGCCTTCTCGCGTCATCGAGTTCTTCGATCCTCGCCTCGCCACCCGAATCAAATCGGATGAATATGTCGGTCGCCCGGACAATACTGATTCGGGTATCGGCTGGTCACCCGACCAGCGAATCGACCGGCGCCAGGGAAAGCGGGCGCCGCGCGCACACCACATCGCACTCATCGAACTCAGGAGAATCATGCCCGACGCAATAGTCGCCGAGGGTCTGGTCAAACGGTACGGCCAGTTGGTGGCCCTCGACGGACTCGACTTGAGCGTTCCGGAAGGAACCGTCACCGCACTGCTCGGACCCAACGGCGCAGGTAAGACCACCACCGTCCGGGTGCTGACCACCCTGTTGGTGCCGGACGCCGGACACGCGACGGTCGCGGGAATCGAACGTGCTGCGTGATCCCCAGACGCTGCGCTCGCGTATCGGCGCGTCGGGCCAGTACGCCGCGGTCGACGAATACCTCACCGGTTTCGAGAATCTCGAAATGGTGGGACGTCTCTACCACATGGGCGTGCAGCGAAGTAAGGAACGCGCGCGCGAATTGCTCGAACGATTCCGGCTCACCGATGCCGCGGACCGGCCGGTCAAGGGATACTCCGGCGGTATGCGCCGCCGCCTCGACCTGGCGGGCGCGCTGGTCGCGAATCCCCCCGTCCTGTTCCTCGACGAGCCGACCACCGGCCTCGATCCCCGGGCGCGCCTGGACCTCTGGGACGTCATCGAGGAACTGGTCGCGGGCGGGACCACGTTGCTGCTCACCACGCAGTACATGGAGGAGGCGGATCGGCTCGCCGATTCCATCGCCGTGATCGACCACGGCAAAGTGATCGCCGAGGGCACCGCGGACGAACTCAAGACCATGGTCGGCGGCGACCGGATCGAGTTGACCGTCGATCGCGTGGACAATCTCGCGACGGCCGAGGCCGTGCTGAAGAGCCTGGCCGACGGCGAGATCCATGTCGAGCCGGGATTGCGCCGGATCATCGTCCCGGTCTCCGATGGATCGCAGGCTCTGGTGGAGGCGGTGGGGCGGCTCGCCGAGCACAGCGTGCGGATCCACGACGTCGGTCTGCGGCGCCCGTCGCTGGACGACGTCTTCCTCACCCTCACCGGTCACGAAGCGGTGACTCCGGCCGACGGTGACGCGGCGAACGGCAAACTGGAAGCTGAAGAAGGAGCGATCCGATGACCGCCACGGCCACGGCCTCGGCACGGCCCTCGTTGGGCGAGCGACTGTCCATCGTGGTCAGCGACAGTGTGACCATCGCGAAACGCAACGTCATCAAGATCAAGCGGGTACCCAACGTCCTGATCTTCTCCACGCTCTCGCCGATCATGTTCGTGTTGCTGTTCGCCTATGTCTTCGGCGCGGCCATCGACGTGCCAGGGCTCTCCGGCGGCTACCGCGAGTTCCTCATCGCCGGCATCTTCGCGCAGACCGTGGTGTTCGGTGCGACCTTCACCGGGGCGGGCCTGGCCGAGGACATGCAGAAGGGCATCATCGACCGGTTCCGCTCGCTGCCGATGGCCTCCTCGGCGGTACTGGTGGGCCGCACGATCAGCGACGTCGTGATCAACGTGGTCAGCCTGACGGTCATGTCGCTGACCGGTCTGGTCGTCGGCTGGCGCATCCGCGGATCGTTCCTGGACGCGGTACTGGCCTACGTCTTGCTGCTGCTGTTCGCCTACGCGGTCTCCTGGATCATGGCCGTGGTCGGTCTGCTGGTGCGAGCGCCGGAGGTGTTCAACAACGCCAGCTTCATGGTGATCTTCCCCCTCACCTTCATCGCCAACACGTTCGTCCCCAGCGACAAGCTGCCGACCGCTCTGCGGGTGATCGCGGAATGGAACCCGGTGTCGGCACTCACTCAGGCGACCCGCGACCTGTTCGGCAACACCAGTCCGCTGGCGCCGACATCGGACGCTTGGTCGCTGCGGCACCCGGTGATCACTTCCCTGGTCTGGGTCGTGGTGATCCTGGTGGTGTTCGTGCCGCTGGCCCTGCGCCAGTACAAGAAGACGGTCAGCCGCTGATCCGCGATCCCGATGTCAGTGCTCGTGTTCCGCGCCGGCTCCCGCGACCGGGGCCGGCGCGGAGCCGTTGCGCGAGTATCCGATGCGCGGCGGGGCCGGGGCGGGTTCCGGCTGCTGCGGCCGCCGGGTGCGGATCAGATAGGCCAGGCCACCCGCCAGCGCGACGGTGGCCGCGAGGATGAGCCGGTTACGTGAACGCGAAGAGACATGCAGGCGCCCCGAGGTCATTGGACCACTCTAGGCACAGCCCGGTGATTCGCGCAGGAGGCGCAGCTCACAGCACGGTCCGGCCCAGTTCCGCGGCCGAGCCGCCGACCGTGGCACGATGGGCGGCGTGACCTCACCGATCCCGACATCCGTGGCGACGCTGCACACGAATCACGGCGATATCGAACTCTCGCTCTTCGGTAACCACGCACCCAAGACGGTCCGCAATTTCCTGGCTCTCGCCGACGGCTCGGCGCCGTACACCACCGCGAACGCCAGCGGAGGCAGCGTCGGCCCGTTCTATGACGGTGCCTTGTTCCATCGCGTGATGGCGGGTTTCATGATCCAAGGTGGCGATCCGACCGGCACCGGTCGCGGCGGCCCTGGTTACGAATTCGGCGACGAGTTCCATCCGGAGCTGCGGTTCGACCGCGGCTACCTGTTGGCGATGGCCAACGCGGGCCCGGGAACCAACGGTTCGCAATTCTTCATCACCGTGAGCCCGCAGCCGCGCCTCAACCGCAAGCACACGATTTTCGGCGCGGTGGTGGATCCGGACTCCCGCAAGGTCGTCGACACAATCGCGACCACCAGGACCGATCGCGACGACCGGCCCGTGGAACCTGTTGTCATCACCAAGATCACGATCGAATGAGCTCATGAATCCCCAGCCGCCCGCACCCACCTGCGTCCGCCACCCGAATCGCCCGACCGGCCTGGCCTGCACGCGGTGCGGGCGGCCGTCCTGCGCGGAGTGCCTGCGCCCCGCGGCCGTCGGTCAGCATTGTGTCGATTGTCTGCGCGCGGACCAGCGCGGCGTCGCGCCGGTGCGGACCGTTTCGGGCGCGGCGGCGGCCCGCACGTCCGCGCCTTACGTCACCTATGCGCTGATCGCGATCAACGTAGTGATCTACGCGATCACCGCGGCCCAGGCGAAGAGCCTGATGGACAACCAGCGAGGCTCCGCCCTGTTCTTCGACTGGGTGCTGTTCGCTCCGGCGGTCGCCGACGGCGAATGGTGGCGGGTGCTCGGTTCCGGGTTCCTGCACTATGGCCCCATCCATCTGCTGCTCAACATGTTCGCCCTGTACGTCGTCGGCCGGGACGCCGAACTGGTGCTCGGGCGGCTGCGCTATCTCGCGGTGTACCTGGTCTCGCTGCTCGGCGGGTCCGCGGGAGTCATGCTGTTCGCGCAGAACAGTTTGACGGCGGGCGCGTCCGGCGCGGTGTACGGCATGTTCGGTGCGATCACGATCATCCTGCTCCGGTTGCGACAGAATCCGAATCAGATGCTGATCATCATCGGCATCAACGTCTTCATCAGTTTGTCGCTGCCCGGCATCTCCCTGTGGGGGCATCTCGGAGGTCTGGCCGCGGGTACGCTCGCGACGCTGGGCATCCTGTTCCTGCCCGGTTGGCTGCGGGTGAGAACGCCGGAGACGGCGCGGGCGATCGGCTGGGTGGCGATAGCGGCAGTCGCCATCGCGGCACTGGCGGCAGTGGCCGTGAGCGCCATGGCTTTGGCTGTGTGACACCCGGATTCGCTTCACGTGAAACATCCCGGGTACCGGAGGTTCGGTCAGCGGGTCTTGTTCTCGGTGAGCCGAAGCGCTTCGACAAGGTCGCGGTAGACGATCTCCGGGTTGGCGCCCAGATCCCAGCGGCCGAAGATCAGCAGTCGTTCCACGCCGTCGCGCTCGACGTCCAGTTCCAGCATCGGTGTCTTGCGCCCGAGCCGCCGGTAGCTCACCACGCGCGCGCGGATGATCTGTTCGGGACCGTATTCGTCCGGTCCCGTGAGGGTGCGTACCACCAAGCGGGGCCGCGCACCGGACACGGCGGACAGGCGTGGACGTTGCCGGAAGCCGAGCCCGGCGAGGGCCAGCAGGCCGACGGCGGCCAGTCCGACCAGCAGACGACTGGCGGCTTCGGTGGTCACGACCGCGGCAACGGCCAAGGCGATGCCACCCACCGTCACGGCGACGAGCGCGGGTGTCGGCGTGGTCCAGGCCATACTCGGCTCTTCGCGGTCCCGCGGGTCAGGGACCGAGCGCTCCGGACTCACCGCATTCCCCAATCGCTCCTCGAGTTGTCCACAGGCTCATCCACAGGTGTGCATGAATGACACGTCTGTAATCCTTGTCGGGTGCGGCTGGGTTCAGCGCCAGCGCATCGTCATGATCAGGCCAACCACCATCAGGCCGAAGCCGATCAGGAAGTTCCATGCGTTGAGGTCGTTCATCCAGCTGATCTGCTCGGCCGCCAAGTAGTAGACGAGCAGCCAGAGCAGCCCGGCGAGCATGAACCCGAGCATGATGGCGACATACCAGACCGGAGACGGCCCAGCCTTCACCTTCACCGGGGTCCGGCTGGCGGGGTTGATCGTATAGTCGGTCTTCTTACGGACCTTCGACTTGGGCATGACGTCCTCGTATTCGGCGTACAGGTCGTGGTCTCTAGGCTATCCCAACAGGTAATGGATGCGACGCCGCGTCGGCCGGGCACGTAATCTCGATGCCATGCGTGTTCTGGTCGTCGACAATTACGACAGCTTCGTCTTCAACCTGGTCCAGTACCTCGGCCAACTGGGTGTCGATGCCGTCGTGTGGCGTAACGACGACCCGAATCTGGCCGACGTGGGCGCGGTCGTGCGCGATTTCGACGGCATCCTGATCAGCCCCGGCCCCGGTACGCCGGACCGTGCGGGCGCCAGCATCCCGCTGGTGCGCGCCTGCGCCGAACAAGAGGTGCCGCTGCTCGGCGTGTGTCTCGGCCATCAGGCCATCGGCGAGGCGTTCGGCGCCACCGTCACCAGGGCCCCCGAGTTGCTGCACGGGAAGACGAGCGAGGTATTCCACATCGGAGCCGGCGTGCTCGCCGGTCTGCCCGACCCGTTCACCGCGACGCGATACCACTCGCTGACCGTGGTCGAGGACACCCTGCCGGAGGAGATCGAGGTGCTCGGCCGCACCAAGAGCGGGATCGTGATGGCCATGCGGCACCGCACGTTGCCCATTCACGGCGTGCAGTTCCATCCGGAATCGGTGCTCACCCAAGGCGGGCATCGGATGCTGGCGAACTGGCTCGGTGCGTGCGGAGAGCGCCCCGCCGAGGGCCTGGTACGGACGCTGGAGGCGGAGGTCGCCGCATTGGTGTTGCAGTGACGCGTCCGCATGTGCTGCTGTCGGTCGCGGTGAGCATCGACGGATACATTGATGACGCCAGTCCCGAGAGGCTGCGTCTTTCCGACGCGGCGGACTTCGATCGGGTCGATCAGGTGCGCGCGAGCTCCGACGCCATCCTGGTCGGAGCGCAGACCTTGCGCAGCGACGATCCGCGACTGCTCGTGGACAGCGCCGATCGCCGGGCGGCTCGCGTCGCGGCGGGCAAACCGGAGTATCCGCTGAAGGTGACGGTGTCCGCGAGCGGCGAGCTCGACCCCGCGCTGCGGTTCTGGCACCACGGCGGCGACAAGGTCGTCTACACCACCGAGTCCGGCGCGACCGAACTCGCCTCCCGGCTGGCCGGATCGGCCGAGGTCGTGGCTCTCGGCGCCGTTGTCGACTTCGGCGCGATGCTGGACGACCTCGGCCGACGGGGGGTCGGCCGGCTCATGGTGGAGGGCGGCACGCGCGTGCACACCGCATTCCTGGCCGCCGGTTTGGCCGACGAACTGCACCTGGCGGTCGCACCCATCCTGGTGGGCGACGCCGCGGCGCCGCGCTTTCTCGACCCGGCCCACTTCCCGGGCGCACCGCACCGCAGGATGCGGCTCACCGACGTGACGCAAGTCGGGGACGTCGCGGTGTTGCGTTATCTGGTGAAGGCCGAGCCCAGCTGATGCCGGTGTCGTACGTCGGGGATCGACGTACGACACAGCGCGAAAGCGATCCGCGGACGGCCGCCGGGCCGCCCGCGGCCCTCTGACACCGTGACCCTTTCGCCGGGCACCGACGCACCCGGGACCCTCATCGCCGACCGGGAACTCGGTGACGGTGTCGAGGTGTTCTTGCGGCGCGCGAAGACCTGCTCCGCGCCGGTTCGTGACCTAAGGGCGTCCGTAGACCGCGGTCACGAACTCGCCGAGTTGGTTGTCGTCCAGGTGCCTGGCGAGGTCGGCCTCGCTGATCATGCCGACCAGCCGTTTGTTCTCGATCACCGGCATGCGCTTGACCCGGTTGCTTTCCATCTCATCGAGAACTTCCTCGATGTCGGCGTCGGCGTCGACCCACCGTGGCGTCGCTTCGCACAGTTCATCGACCTTGCAGTCCGACGGGGACTTGCCCTGCGCGATGCACTTCACGACGATGTCGCGGTCGGTGACGATGCCGCACATCCGCTCGTTCTCGTCCGAGACGATGAGGGACCCGACATTGAGCTCGGCCATGGTTCGCGCGGCTTGCAGAATGGTCGTGTCCTTAGGAATCCACTGAACGCCGGGTTTCATGATGTCCCTGGCAGTGGTCATGAGCTACCTCCTCGTGCTCAGCTGCGCTGATTGGGATGGAGCAGCATCATTCTCCCGCAATTCACACCGGATGGTCTCGTTTTCTCGATACCCGCGCTCCGGCCGATCAGGGCGGGCCGAGCACCCCCACTCCCACCAGGATGGCGCTGTTCTTCTGGATCGAACTGCCCGCGGACGGTTGCTGGCTGAGGATGCGGCCGACATTGCCCGCGTCGAAGGTGCCCTGCGGAGATTGGCTGATCTGACTGGTGCTCCCGGTCCAGCCTTCCGCGCGCAGCTTCTCCACGGCCTGCGAGACGGTGAGACCGATCAGCGACGGCATCCTCAGGTCACCCGCCGACACCTGGATGGTGACCGTGGAGCCCTTCTCCGCGTTGCTGCCACCCGCCGGGCTGGAAGCGACCACTTCGCCCTTGGGCTTGGAGGACTGCACCTCTTGGACGACCACCTGGAAGCCGTTGCCCTCGACGTTCGGCTGCGCCACGTCGATCGACTGACCGACGACGTACGGAACGCGGACCGCCTCCGGGCCGGTGCCGACCGTGACGACGACTTCCCAGTCCACGTCCACCTTCGAACCCGGGGACGGGTTCTGCTCGATCACCTGGTCCTTCTCGGCGGTGCTCGACGGCTTACGTTCGACGTTCGGGTTCATGCGCAGGCCTTTGGAGTTCAACTCCTGCTCTGCCTGCTGCTGGGTGAGCCCGGTGAGCTTCGGCACCTGCACCTGCGCGGGCCCGGTGGACACCTGGACCGTGACGGTGCTTCCCTCGTCGATGCGCGAACCGCCGAGCGGCTGGGTCGCGATCACGTTACCCGTGGCGACCTTGCTGTCGGGCTTCTGCTGTATCGCCACGGTGAAGCCGAGTTTCTGCAACGCGTCCTGCGCCTGCTGCGAGGATTTGTTCGACAAGTCGGGAACGGCGACCTGGTCCGGCCGGCTTCCCGGCCCGAGCAGCACCCAGAACAACGCGAAGACCACGGCCACGGCCGCGACGGCGCCGAGCGCGATGTACGCGGTCCGGCGCTGGCCGTTCGGCTCGGCCGGGTCCTGCTCGGCGGTGTCGTCGTCGTGCTCGACGGTGCGGTAGCCGCGCGGAGGGAGCTCGTCGGCGCCCATGAAGGTGGTGCGGTCCTCGTCGGTCATCACCATCGGGGCGCTGGGTTTCTGGCCGCCGAGCACCCGGATCAGATCGGCGCGCATCTCGGCGGCGGTCTGGTACCGGTTGGCGGGATTCTTGCTCATCGCCTTGAGCACGACCGAGTCCAGCTCGCGCGGTACCCCGGGGTGCACGTGCGAAGGCAGCCGCGGGTCTTCCCGGACGTGCTGGTAGGCGACGGCAACCGGTGAGTCACCAGTGAAAGGCGGTTCGCCGGTGAGGATTTCGAACAGCACACAACCGACGGAGTAGACGTCCGAGCGGGCGTCCACCGTTTCGCCGCGGGCCTGTTCCGGGGAGAGGTACTGGGCGGTGCCGATCACCGCCGCGGTCTGGGTCATCGGGTTGGAGCTGTCGGCGATCGCGCGCGCGATGCCGAAGTCCATCACCTTCACCGCGCCGGACCGGTTGATCATGATGTTCGCAGGCTTCATGTCGCGATGCACGATCCCGGCCTTGTGGCTGAAATCCAGTGCGGCACAGACATCCGCGATGATCTCCATCGCGCGGCGCGGCGGCAGCGGTCCTTTGCCGCGCACGATGTCGCGCAGCGTGTCGCCGTCCACGTACTCCATCACGATGTACGGCAGCGGGCCGCCGTCCACCTCCGCCTCGCCGGTGTCGTAGACCGCGACGATGGCGGGGTGGTTGAGCGCGGCGGCGTTCTGCGCTTCGCGCTTGAACCGGAGGTAGAACGTGGGGTCGCGGGCCAGGTCGGCCCGCAGCACCTTGATCGCCACGTCCCGGCTCAGCCGGACGTCGCGAGCCTTGTGCACCTCGGACATGCCGCCGAACCCGATGATCTCGCCCAGCTCGTAGCGAGACGAGAGATTCTTCGGGGTCGTCATGGCAGTCCTTGCGAAGGAGTGGCGGATCCGCCGCGGGTGGCCGAGGGCCCTCGGGCACCGGGGAGCTCCGGGAACGGTATGTCGAGGGTCGGGACGCGCGGCCGGGTGATGGTGGAGGTGGGCACGGTGGTGGTCGGCTTGGTGCTGCTCGGTGCCGTGGTGGTGGGCGGCGGGGTGGTCGTCGTCGGCTCCGGGGTCGTCGTTGGCGGCTCGGTGGTGATCGGTTCCTGGTATTCGGTGACCACCGGCGGAGGTGCGGGTTTGGGGGTGGTGGTGCTGGCCACCGGCGGGGCAGGCTTCGGGTTCGGCACGATCGCCGTCGTCGGCGACGGTGTCGAATCCGGGTTGGTGTCGCCGCCGAACAGCAGGAAGATCGTGAGCGCACCGAGCAGTACGGCGCCGATGCCGAGACCGCCCAACCATTTCTGGGTGGTGGTGAACCGGCTGCCGTCGCCGGGCGGCGTATTGCTCGCCGCGCCACGGCTGAGCACCGTGGCCGGAGCCGCGACCGTGCGATTCGCCGCACCCACCGAGCCGGCCGCCGGCGTCGAGTAGCGCACCGTCGCACCGTCGAAGTCGGCGGGTGTGGAGGGGATGACGGCGGTGGGGCCGGGAGGGAGCACCCGCGTGGCGCCGGTCAACGGCGTGGCGGGGTGGGCCCCGCTCGGCGGTGGAGGACGACGGCCCGCCCGCACCGCGGCGACCGCGTCGGCGAACTCGCCGCCGCTGGCGTACCGGCGGGCCGGGTCCTTCTCCATCGTGATCTCGATCAGTTCGCGCACGTTGCCGGGGAGGTCGGCGGGCATCGGAGGCGGTGTCTCGCGCACGTGTTTCATCGCGACGGTGATCGCGCCGTCGCCGGTGAACGGCCGCTGTCCGGCCAGCGCTTCGTAGCCGACCACGGCGAGCGAGTAGACGTCGCTGGCCGCGGTGGCGTCCTCGCCGACCGCCTGTTCCGGCGCGATGTACTGGGCGGTGCCCATCACCATGCCGGTCTTGGTCACCGGCGAGGCGTCCACCGCCTTGGCGATGCCGAAGTCGGTGATCTTGACCTGTCCGGTCGGGGTGACCAGGATGTTGCCCGGTTTCACGTCGCGATGCACGACGCCCGCGCGGTGCGCCACCTCCAGCGCGCGCCCGGTCTGCTCGAGCAGATCCAGGCCCTGGGCCACCAACAATCTGCCGAGCCGGTTGAGCACGGTGTTCAGCGGCTCGCCCTGGACGAATTCCATGACCAGATAGGCGATCTCGCTGCCCTGCGGGTCGATGGTCTCGCCGTAGTCGTAGATCCCCGCGATACCGGAATGATTCAGCTGGGCGGTGGTCTTCGCCTCGGTGCGGAATTGATGCCGGAACGTCGGGTCGGCCGAGAACTCCGACTTCAGCACCTTGACCGCGACCCTGCGGTCGAGCCGGGTGTCCAGCGCTTCCCAGACCTGGCCCATGCCGCCGGTCGCGATCAGTCGCTGCAGCCGGTACCGGTCGGCGATCATCGCACCGTTGTTCAGCATCGAGGTCCCCGTACCTTCACTCGCACATCCATATCGTTCAGCCCCCTCGAAGACCGGCGTCCAGTACCGCGCGAGCCACCGGCGCGGCCACCGAGCCACCGGTCGCGGCAAGCGCCCGGTCCCCGCCGTTCTCCACGATCACCGCGATGGCGATCTTCGGGTTCTGCGCGGGGGCGAACGCGATGTACCAAGCGTGCGGCGGCGTGTTGCGCGGGTTGGTCCCGTGCTCCGCGGTACCGGTCTTGGACGCGATCTGATAGGGGGTCCGGTCACCTCCGGCGGTGTTGCTCTCCGACGCGATCATCAGATTGGTCAAGGTTGACGCTACCTCGGCGCTGACGGCTTGGCCGACCGAGACCGGCTTGGTCTTGGACAACTCGCTCAGATCCGGTCCCTGCAACTGATCGACCAGATAGGGCTCCATCCGGACGCCGCCGTTGGCGATGGTCGCGGCGACCACCGCGTTTTGCAGCGGGGTCAATGCCACGTCGCGCTGCCCGATGCTGCTCTGGGCCAGCGCCGCGTCGTCGGAGATCGTGCCGACGGTGCTCTCCGCCACCGGCATCGGAATCCCGCGGTGTGGCCCGACACCGAACGCGGCCGCTTCGTCCTTGAGCTTCGCGGCGCCCACCTTGACGCCGAGCTCGGCGAACGCGGTGTTGCAGGAACGCCGGAAGGCCTCGAGCAGCGAAGCGGTCGGGTTGGGACCGCAGGTGGAGCCGTTGTAGTTCTCCAGTGTGGTGCTGGTGCCGGGCAGCGTGATGTTCGGCGCGGCGGTGAACTGGTCCTCGGCGGTCGCGACACCGTTGGCGAGCGCGGCTGCGGTGACCACGACCTTGAACGTGGACCCGGGTGGATAGGTCTGGGAGATAGCGCGATTCAACATGGGATGGCGCGGATCCGCACTCAGGGTTTCCCACGCCTGGGTGCCACGTGCGCCGTCGTGCCCGGACAAGAGGTTCGGGTCGTAGCTCGGCGTGGACACCATGGTGAGGATCTTGCCGGTGCTCGGCTCGATCGCCACCACCGAGCCGGTGTAGCCCTTGCTGGTCATCTGGTCGTAGGCGACCTGCTGCATCACCGGATTGAGCGTGGTGAGCACGTTGCCGCCGCGCGGGTCCCGGCCCGAGATCAAGTCGACGAGGCGGCTGCCGAACAGCTGGCTGTCCGAGCCGTTGAGCACCGAGTCCTCGGCTCGTTCGAGTCCGGTGCTGCCGTACTGCATCGAATAGAAGCCGGTGGCAGGCGCGTAGGCCTCCGGCTCGCTCGGATAGGTGCGCAGGTACTTGTAGCGGTCGTCGGTCGCGATCGAGCTGGCGAGCACGGTGCCGCCCGCCGAGATCTGCCCACGCTGGCGGGCGTACTCGTCCAGCAGCACCCGTGAGTTGCGCGGATCCGAGCGCAGATCGTCGGCCTTGATCACTTGCACGTAGGTGGCATTCGCCAGCAGCGCGACGACCATCACCATCACCGCTACCGCGACCCGGCGTAGTGGAGTGTTCATGTCAGGGGCCCCGCCTCGGGTCGTCCGCCGTCGCGGCGCAGCAGCTCGGTCTGCGCGTCGGCGATCGGCGCCGGCTCTCTCTTCCGCACCGGGGCGGGGGCGCGGGCGGCGTCGGAGATCTTGATCAGCAGCGCCAGCAACGCGTAGTTGGCAAGCAGCGAAGAGCCGCCGTAGGACATGAACGGCGTGGTGAGGCCGGTCAGCGGGATCAGCTTGGTCACACCTCCGACGACGACGAACAGCTGGATCGCGATGGTGAACGAGAGTCCGGCCGCGAGCAGCTTGCCGAAGCTGTCCCGCACCGCGAGTGCGGTGCGCAACCCGCGCACCACGAAGACCAGGAACAGCACCAGCACCGCGGCGAGCCCGATCAGCCCGAGTTCCTCGCCGATGGTGGTGATGATGAAGTCGGTCTTGGCGAACGGCACCTGGTTGGGCCTGCCGCTGCCGAGTCCGGTGCCCGCCAGACCGCCGGTGGCCAGACCGAACAGCGACTGCGAGATCTGATAGCCGGTGTTGTTGTAGTCGTCGAACGGGTGCAGCCAGGTCTCCACCCGAACCCGCACATGTCCGAACAGCTGGTAGGCGAAGAAGAATCCGAGGGCGAGCAGTCCGCCGCCGATGATCAGCCACCCGACCCGTTCGGTCGCGATGTAGAGCATCACGAGCACGGTGCTGAAGATCAACAGCGAGGTGCCGAGGTCCTTCTCGAACACCAGCACGCCGATGCAGACGATCCACACCGCCAGGATCGGACCGAGGTCGCGGCCGCGCGGGAACTCCATGCCGAGCACGTGCCGTCCTGCGGCGGTGAACAGCTCACGCTTGGCGACCAGCACGGAGGCGAAGAAGATGATCAGCAGGATCTTCGCGAACTCGCCCGGCTGGACACTGAATCCGGGCAGCCGGATCCAGATCTTCGCGCCGTTGGTCTCGGAGAACTTGCTCGGCAGCAGGGCCGGGATGGTCAGCGCGACCAGACCGATCAAGCCGAGGGTGTAGCTGTAGCGAGCCAGGGTGCGGTAGTCGCGCAGGGCGATCAGCAGCGTGATGAACACGATCGTGCCCAGCGCGGTCCACAGGATCTGCTGGTTGGCGTCGGGGGAAGGAGCCGCCCATGAGTTATAGGCGGCCGTCTGCTGGTCGGCCAGATCGAGCCGATGGATCAGCACGAGGCCGAGCCCGTTCAGCAACGCGACGATCGGCAGCAGCAGCGGATCGGCGAACGGAGCGAACCGCCGCACCGCCAGATGGGCGACGGCGAACAACGCCAGATACGCCAAGCCGTACTTGGCGATGTCCCAGGTGATCGACTGTTCCTGGCTGGCCTCGACCAGGAAGAGGGACACGGTGGTGATCACCGCCGCCGCCGCGAGCAGCAGCAGTTCGACATTTCGTCTGGTGCTCGGCGGTGGCGCGGGAGCGAAGCCGCCCGGGGGACTGGGAAAAGCTCCAGCCGACGGCGGTGCCGGCGCGGACATCAGTCCGTCACCCGGCAGTTCTCCCCCGTGGTCTGGGGGGTCGGCGCTGCGCTCGACGGCGGGGCAGGAGCCTCCGACTTCGTCGGCGTCTTGATCTCGGTACCCCTGGCGTCGCCCTGTTCCGGCGCCGGTGCGGGCGCACCGGTGGCCGGCGCGGGCGGGCCGCCGTTGGGTGCGGGCGGGGCGGGCTCGGTCGGCGGGACGACGCCCGGCTGCGGCGCCGCTTCCTTGACCGGGCACGGCGGCAGCAGTTCTCGCTGGGCGAGATAGGTCATCGAATCGCGGGCCTTGTCCAGCGAACCCGGCGGCAACCCCTTGTCCACCTGATCGCGTCCGGTCTGCTTCAGATCGCTGACCTTCAGCGGCTTGCACGCGGACGGCACTTCCGCGCCCGGCTCGGTCAGGGTGAGTTCACCGTTGCGGGTCACGCAGCCGACCAAGTTCACGTCGTGGATCGAGTAGCCGAGGATCGAGCCGGGCAGCCCGCGCAGGATCACTACCGAACCGTCGTCGGCGCCGACGTAGTAGTTGCTGCGGATCATCTTGTAGCCGACCACGAGCCCGACGCACACGGCGACGACGAGCGCCAGCGCCAGCACGATCCAGCGCAACCGGTGCGACTTCTTCGCGGGCGGCTCGGGGGCGGCGGCGGCCCGGCGCGGCGCGGCGCGTGGCGGACGCAACGCCGACGCCCGGCCCGCGGCCGTGTTCGGCGGCGGCGTGTCCTCGTCGACGCCCGAGGCGGCGCCCGCGACGATCGGATGGCTCTGCCCGTAGTCCAGATCGATGACGTCGGCCACGACGACGGTCACGTTGTCGGGACCACCGCTGCGCAACGCCAGCTCGATGAGCCGGTCGGCGCACTCGTCGGTGGTGCCCTCGCGCATCGTGTTCGCGATGGTCTCGTCGCTGACCACGTCGGAGAGACCGTCGGAGCACAGCAGGTAGCGGTCACCGGCGCGTGACTCCCGCATGATCAGCGTCGGCTCGATCTCGTTGCCGGTCAGCGCGCGCATGATCAGCGAACGCTGCGGGTGCGTGTGCGCCTGCTCCGGTGTGATCCTGCCCTCGTCGACCAGGGACTGCACGAAGGTGTCGTCCCGGGTGATCTGGGTGAGCTCGCCGCCGCGCAACAGGTAGGCGCGCGAGTCGCCGATGTGCACCAAGCCGAGTTTCTTGCCCGCGAACAGGATCGCGGTGAGCGTGGTGCCCATGCCGTCGAGCTCGGGCTCCTCCTCGACCTGATCGGCGATGGCGGCGTTGCCTTCTCGGGTCGCCGCGTCGAGCTTGCCGAGCAGATCGTCGCCGGGCTCGTCGTCGTCGAGGTGGGCGAGCGCGGCGATCATCAACTGGGACGCGACTTCTCCCGCGGCATGGCCGCCCATGCCGTCGGCGAGTGCGAGCAGCCGGGCGCCCGCGTACACGGAGTCTTCGTTGTTGCCTCGGACGAGACCGCGGTCGCTGCGCGCTGCGTAGCGGAGAACAAGTGTCACGATCGCAGCTCGATCACTGTCTTGCCGACACGGACGGGCGTGCCGAGCGGAACTCGGACGGCGGTGGTGACTTTCGCGCGATCGAGGTAGGTGCCGTTCGTCGAGCCGAGGTCTTCCACGTACCAGTCGTCACCACGCGGAGACAGTCGCGCATGCCTGGTCGAGGCGTAATCATCGGTGAGTACCAGCGTGGAATCGTCCGCACGCCCGATCAGCACCGGTTGGGTGCCGAGCGAGATGCGGGTGCCGGCGAGTGAACCCTGAGTCACCACAAGAAATTTGGCGCCCTTCTGGCCCCGGCTGAAGGAAGGCAGCACCGCGGAACCGCGTGCGGCCCTGGGCTGAATCCGAATGCCGGATGCCGCGTAGATGTCGCTGCGCAACGTGCGCAACACAGCCCACACGAACAACCACAACAGCAGAAGGAACCCCGCACGGGTCAGTTGCAGGATCAGTCCCTGCACGGCGCTCCACCTCCTGTTCGACCGTGTACGTCGGTGCCGTAGGTGCGGTTCGACCACCCCCACCAGCCTGCTGGTCTTGCCGGCCCCGGTGTCGGCGCCGCGCGTGTGTTGGCAGCATCATAGGGCCGTCGGTCGATTTCGATCACGATACGACCGACGAATCCCTCGAGAGCCATGTCGTGACCTGCACCGCGAGCTTACGGGATCAGACGATGCGGATCAGGATCTCGGAGTGCCCGGCACGGATGACATCGCCGTCGGCGAGCTGCCAGTCCTGCACGGGGGAGCCGTTCACCAGGGTGCCGTTGGTGGAGCCGAGGTCGGACAACATCGCGGTCTGTCCGTCCCAGCGCACCTCGATGTGCCTGCGCGAAACGCCCGTGTCGGGCAGACGGAAGTGCGCGTCCTGGCCGCGACCGATGATGTTGCTGCCTTCCCGCAGCTGGTAAGTCCGGCCGCTGCCGTCGTCCAGCTGGAGGGTCGCCGAATAGCCCGAACCGGCCTGCGGCGTGGCGCCGTAGCCCGCTCCGCCCGCGTAACCCTGCGGCGCGCCGTATCCGGGTTGCTGGGAATATGCCTGACCGTAGCCGCCCTGGTCGTCCTGACCGTAGCCGCCTTGATCGGCATAGCCCTGATCGCCGTAGCTGGGATCGGTGTACCCGGACTGGCCGTAGCCCGGCTGCCCGTAGCTCTGCTGGCCATAGCCGGGATCGCCGTAGCCCGGCTGGCCGTAGCCCGATTCGCCGTAGCCCGATTCGCCGTAGCCGGGCTGGCCGTAGCCCGGCTCGCCGTAGCCCGGCTGGCCGTAGGCCTGATCGCCGTAGCCTTGCTGGCCGTAGCCGGGCTGGCCGTAGCCCTGCTGGCCGTAGCCCGCCTCGCCGTAGCCGCCCTGCTGGCCGTAGCCCGCCTCGCCGTAACCCTGCTGGCCGTAACCCTGGCCGCCCGGCTGGTAGTCGTAGCCGTTCTGGTAGTCGCCGTAACCCTGCTGTGCGTCGGGGGCCTGGTAATCCGCCCCGTACGCGCCACCGCGGCCGTAGTCGTCGCGGTACGCGCCGTTCTGCGGACCGCCGCGACCGGCAGGCGGTGGAGCGTACCCGCGGTTGCGTGGATCGGACTCCGCGGGCTCACGGCTCGGGTCGTAGCCTGAGTTCTGCGTCATGGGGCCAGCTCCTGGTTGCGGGTTTGCAGGTCGTTGTGGCGGTGATTCGGGGCCGCGAGCCGCGCTGGCTCTGTGTCCGACGTCGGGATCGACGCGGCCACTCGCCCTGAACTGTCCGGTGTGCAGCGTAGGTGATGCCTCGAACGCCACGTGTACTTCGCCGTAGGTCTGCCAGCCTTGGTCGCGGATGTAGTCCTGGAGGTGTTTGGCGAACGCGCGGGTGGTGAGGTCGTGGTCGGCGTCCAGCTGTTGGTGATCGGAAGAGTTGATCGTGATCACATAGCTGTTGGGTGCCAGCAGATGCCCACCGCCCAGGTCCTGTACATGGTCGGCGGCCTCGCGTTGCAGCGCCGCCTCCACCTCCTGGGGCACGACACTGCCGCCGAACACTCTCGCGAACACGTCACCGACGGCGCCTTGCAGGCGGCGCTCGAATCGCGAAACGATGCCCATCTCGGCCTCCCTTCGGTGAGCGTCTCTTCCTGATTCGTAACAACGACACGCGTGTATGGCGTGTCGCTGATCGACCACGTTCATTGCATGATATCCACGATCGTCCACACCTGTAACTCTTGGCGGCGCCCCTGGGTTCCCAGGCCGGTCCAGCCCCCCGGTCAGGCCTCTGAAATGGCGATTTCGTGTCTGGAGCGCGGCCGTGATACTGTCTTTCCCGTCGCTCGGGCGAGTGGCGGAATGGCAGACGCGCTGGCTTCAGGTGCCAGTGTCCTTCGGGACGTGGGGGTTCAAGTCCCCCTTCGCCCACAGATTGCGGACAAGCCGTGTATCAGCTTCCTTGCTGATGCGCGGCTTTTCTGTTTGTCGACCGCTTTTCTGTTTGTCGACCGCGGCCTCGCCCGGCTTCTCGGGGCGGCGCGATCGGTCGAAGCCTCCCAGGGCCGGTGGTACCCCGGCTGCCGTTGGATGGCGGCGCCGGGGATCCTCGGTCCGGGACCGGCGGTCGTCACCCCGGTAGGTTGCCGTTGCCGCACCTGTACGCGGTGAGCCGTGTGAGGAGACTCCGGGAGGAAGCGGCGCCCTTCAGGCGATAGGGCCGTGGCGGTCGAGGAAGCGTTGTTCGAACGCGGCGATGAACTGATCCGCGTCGACCGATGACGACGAGTGCGCGAACTCGCCGTCGTCGGCGATGTAGAAGACCGCCCGGCGGGACTGCTCGTTCGGCGCGGCCGGTACGTGCACCTTCCAGCCGAAGCGGAAGCGGTCGGCGGTCAGCCGCGACAGCGGGTAGCCGGTGGTGTCCAGTTGCCGTCCGGTGATGTAGTCCCGCACCCGGCTGATCGCCTGTTCGGCCGGCATCGGCTCGGGCATCGTGGACAGCAGCCCGGCCACCGAGAACTGATAGAGCGCGCCGTCGATGTCGAAACGGCCGTCATCGCCGAAGACGGCGGCCACCTCCGCTCGCGTCACCCTCCCCGCCTCTGCGGCGGACAGCAATGCTCCGATGGCCGCTGACGGATCCTCGTCCGACCGGCCGGAGAGAACTCCCGCCACAATCTGGATCGCCGTCTCGCGCGTCCACACCCCCGGCACCGCGGGCGCGCACTCCTGGGCAGGCGGCGACTGCCCGCGGTACCAGCGCCCGGCCTCCCACCAGTAGCAGAACGACAGCAGCCCCGAAGCGGCCCGCGGATTCAGCACCGGGTCGGCGACCCAGTCCGGCGCACCGCCGTACAGCTCGGGCATCGGCGCGCCCGCGTTGTAGACAGCGTCCAGGGTCGGCGCGTTCCATACCCCGCCGGACAGCACGGCTCGTCCGGCCGGAAGCGCGTGCAAGGTGGACCCGCCGCGGGCGGTGCCTTCGAACACCCCGACCCAGGGCAGCATCCGCGGACCCCATTCCGACTTGGCGGCCACGAAGGCGGCGGCGATCGTCGTCCAGCGCGACCACATCTGCGGGAACGGCGGGAACTCGTTCTCCGCGAGCACCGCCCACACCTGTTCGGCCCGGTCCTTCCGAGCCTGCGCGGCGGCTTGCTGTGGAGTGCGCCGCTGCCGGTCGCCATGCCTGATATACGCGGCCAGCCATACCGGCAGCTTCCCGCGCGGATAGGCCTCGAGGTCGGCGCGATATGCCTCGGGCACGAACAGCTGACCATCCGGGAAGGGCTCGTCGCCGTAGTCGTAGGCGACCTCGATCTCGCCGGTACCGGTCATCGCGATCAGCAATCGCCACCATGGTTCCGCACCCGAACCGGCAGCGAAAGAACGGTGCTCCCGGACGAGGGCGAGCACCGGCTCCGGTGGGTTCACCGGCACGACTTCATCGCGAACGGTATAGACGAGCTGGCCGATCTCACCCATCACCGTGACCGCGAACACCGCGTCCACCCGCGTCCACCCCGTCGGCGCGTGCGCCGCCAGCGCACGAGCGAGCGGGTGTTCGGCGGTCAGCCCACCGGGTTCGTCTGCCACGTCGTCCTCCGTTTTCGGTGTCCGGCCACTGGTCTCGCGGCATACCTCCGAGCCGGCACTGCCTGTCCGGGGTGGTCGCGCGAACGTCGAAGATAACCGGGGCGCGACGTGCTCGTCGTACTACCGGGCGGTCACGGTCGCCATGAGCGGAGAATCTCGAGTTCCGCGCGCGGCGGCAGTAACAGGAGGTGGCCGGACAGCAGACGCACCTGGATCACGGCCTCGCTGAATTCGGTTTGGATGAATTCGATGAGTTGCGGAGTGAGTTGTCCGGCGGCAGCCAGCGGCGCCAGTTTGACGGTGTCGTTCATGACCCGCTTGAACTTCTCGAGACGGGTGAATGCGACCATGTCGGGGCCACCGAGTTCGCGAGGCACCTCGATGCCGGGAATGAGATGTCCCAACCGTGCCCAGTCGTAGGCGCTCGGACCGGTGACGGCCAGCTCCCAGTCCAGCAGGGTCACGTGTAGCTCGTTGCTGATGAGGAAGTTGTCGGCGTTCGGGTCGGCATGCAGGACGTGGTGGCGGGACTCCTGCATCGATCGCGCCTCATCGATCAATGGCAGGAAGGGGTTTCCGCGGAGCAGGCCTAACTCGTCGAACAGGCGACCGAAGCTGTCATAGTGTCGTCGATAGAAGTGCTTCGTGTACCAGTCGATGTGATTCAGGTACCACCCTCCGGTGTCGCCCCTCGCGACGCCCGGTGGTGTCAGTTGATCCAGCAGTGGATGGTTTTCCGGCATCGATCGCAGCTGCTCGTGGATGGTCGCGAAGGTGCGCAAGATCAGACTCTGATGGGATCGGATGGTTCTGCGGTCGGCTCGCCGGAATGTTTCGGCGAGATTGTCTCCCCGCGCGAGCCTCTCGATGAGAATCGGCGCGGATTCATTGATGACGCGCCCGTCGGGCATCTGGCCGGTGATGACTTTCAGCAGTTGAGGGGCGTTGCGAACATATTGAGAAATGGCGGGCAGGGTTCTGTGCTCGGGTCCGAAACGGGGATCGTAGCTGCCGGTGTCGGGCCGGCCGACGCGCAGGACCAAGCCTAGGTCTTCCAGGATGACCGTCGTGTTGTAGGTTCCCGACCGCGCATCACGGAGCAGTGGTTGTGCCGCCAGGTACACCGTTGCGCCCTCGTCGTCGGTCATAGCGAATCCCCGTCGGCCCTCGAGCGGCCGGTATTCGTGTGCGGAGAGCAGCTGAGACGGATCGCGGACGGTGGTGGGGGTCTCGATCAGAGGAGCGCTTGATCGGCCGGAGGCGTCGGATGCGGACTCGATATCGCCGCCGTGTCCGACCACGATCAGTCCGATGGTGTTCGGATCGTCGTTCCGGTCGCGATGGGGGTTGAGCGTGTACACATGTTCGGTGCCGGTACCGAGCTGACTGGCGGTGAGCAGCCGGTCGCCGGTCGAGCCGGGGACGAGAATTACCTGGTCCACAGCTCGACTGAGTTGCAGAGTTTCGGCGGCGGAGCGCAGCACGCCGATACCGTCGTCGTGCCCGATCACGGTGGACCGCCGCAGCGCCACAGACCAACCTGCGCTGTCCCCCACGGCCAGTTCGCGGGTCCAGTCGTAGGAGATGAGTTCTCGCGCCAGGATGTCCCCGGCTACGTCCCGGGCTTCGACGACGCTGCCCGATCTCGGGGCGCCCGGCCCTGCGGTGTGCGAAGGTGCATGATGCCGCGCGGCGAGCCGACAGTGAACATGACCGCTACGGGGGCGTCGCCGGGCGCATGCCGCTGAGCTTTCTCGTACTGCTGGCAGGCGCGCACCGGCCAGTGCGACAGATCGGCTACGCGCGTGTCGGCTCCGGTGACGTTGTACGCCATGAAGGACGCTTTGTCGGCTTCGCCGATCGAGACGACAGCTCGGCCCGTGCCGCCTTCCGCGACGGCGTCGTAGGAGACCAGCAGCACCGGTGGCGGACCGGAGCCCGGGACGGCGAGCCCGAAGGCGCCGCGTCTGACCTCCGCCAGCTGGTCGCGCAGCGCGGCCAGTTCGTGCTTGCGCTCGGGCGCTACGCGGGGAGATCGCAGGTCACGGGCGAGCGATAGCCGATTCGCCAGATCCCGCGCCCGATACGGGATGCCCGCGGCGGCCCCGATGATGTGGGGGTACTGTCTCAGCACCGCCAACTCCATCTGCGACATCAAGAAGTCCGTGGCTCCCGCCAGCAGGGTGCCGATCGGTATGGTCCCGCTGGTCCACCTTTTGATCGTCAACCACCATCGCATGTTGTTCGAGACGCTGTCGAAGGCATCCTCGAGCAAGTCTCGGGAATCGCTGAGGCTCAGCAATGAGGAGATGCCGGCTTCCGGTCCCCAGAAGTTTCGTAGCAAGTCCACTGCCGTTGCGGCGAGGGCACGCTCGTCATCGGTGGTGTCCCAGTCCCACGGCAGGTCGGCATCCAGACGGTAGTCGCGGGTGGCGTAGTCGATCCCCGGCCTCTGACTACCCAGCTCCCACAGCGCCCGTATGCCCCAGCGGAATGATTGGATGATGGTGGACTCGGACAGGTCGCCGAGATAGTCCGAGAGTGTTTCATGTATGCGCCGCGCTCGTACTTCGGGCGATCGCCGGGCCGCTGCGGCGAAGATCTCTTCGCGCAGTCTGTGTACGTCCTCGGCGGCGTTCCGGATGGCATAGATGGCAGAGCTGTCGCTGAAGCGAGCGGTCGCCTCGGCCAGCAGGTCGTCGACCTGCCTCAGATGATCGAGCCCCACGGCGGCATTGCTCGTGGGGAGCAGATAGAACGCCGCATCGAGCAAATCTGGCAGGGCAGTGGCGATCGTAGCGGCGAACAGCCGGTCAGAGCCGGTTCCCGCCCGTTCGAGCGCAACGGCGTGTACAGGCAGTGACTGGAAGATCGCCGTGTATTCCGATGAGAAGTCCTTACCGGATAGTGGCCGGAGCAGTGTGTTCATGACCTCGGCCCACTGCGTGACCATTCGAGACATTGCCCTGCTGTGCCGATCATTTCGCAGGTAGGACTCCACCAGCCGCGCGTGTTCCGGCTCGAGGGCGGCGAACGGTGGAAAAGAATCCTGCTCGAGCCAAATGCTGTGCTCGCCGGCTTCTTCGATATGGCGTGTGATCTCCGCCAGACGTGCCGGGACGGTATGGTGCATGGCGTTCACCGACCAGCGGTGTGTAGTGGACGTGCGGGCCACCGCGAACGCCGCGTCGAGCACGGCGGTCATGGCGGCGTTCACGTCGGCGACGGTGCGCTGGTTCGCCCGCAGTCCCGGCTCGATGGCGAACAACTCGCGGTAGGTGGTCGGCGCGGTAGGAGGAACGCTGTCGCCGAAGCGGCGAGTGGCTTCCGCGACGATGGCGCTCAACAAGCGGGCCGGATTGATCACATGGTCGGTGAACGAGGGCGGTTCGCCGCGATGGATGGCCGCGATCCGGTCGGTAACCGTCTGGGTGAAGCGAACCAGCGAGTGGTGAAGGTCGTCGTCGGAGAGGTGTGCGGCCCAACTCCGGAGGCTGTCGAAGGTGGCCGAGACGTTGAAGGTCGACAGCGCGACTTCGGCGATTCGCTCGGATTCGCTTCGTCCACTGCCGAACGCGCCGCCATTCGGGTCATCCGGATTCGCGGCGTGCGCCAGCACGCCGTGGGGCACACCCCGAGCGACACCGCCGAAGGGATCCGCCGCTGCTGGTGGCGGATCGAAACCGAGCCCATCCAGGCCACCGGCACGTCGTGGCGGAAGATCCAGCACCGAAGCCGGATCGGACGTCGCGTGCGGTGCGGCGGGGTGATCGAATCCACGCGTCTGCCGAGCGGTCCTGTGCGCCATATTTCGCGCATCGACCGGTGGCGCGTGAGAGCTACGGTCCGTAGGCGCAGCCCCGGGCGCGCTCTCTGCCGGTTGCGCGGCAGTGCCGGCGCCGTCATCGCCCGCGGTCGTTATGGCTGCCGCGGCGGAGCCCGCGTGGTCACTCGCGGCGCTGGCGCGGTGCTCGGGCGCCGGGTACACGAGGTCCGCGGCTCGACCGGCCACGCCGCGAATCGTGTTCCCGATCCTGCCGGTGACGCCGCCGAAGACCTGGTTCCCGGTCGCCAGGAGCTTCTGACCGGCTCGTCCAGGGAGCAGACCGGCGATGCCCTCCACGATCTCTGTCGCCGTGCCGAGTACGAATTCCGCGCTCTCCCGTAGAACTGTGCTGAACAGGTATCTGTCGACGACCTCCATCAGGTATTCCTCGGCAGCGCGTGAGCCCATCCTCGACCAGATGAACGCGCACAGGACCCGTGCCTTCAGGTAGTCGTCTCCTTGGGCTTCGAGCCATCGGCACCCTGGAAAGAACGCGGCCGACCACAGATCGTCCTTCTGGAATCGGAGCCAGAACGCGTACTCGTCGTCGGTGATCACCCCGCGCCTGCGGGCGTCGTCCATCAGCTCGATGTCGGGGTTCAGCATCGGCCTGCCGGAGAAGTACTGCATGATCCCTGCGGCGATCAACGCCAGCTGCGGCAACTCGTCCATCGAGGTGGTGCGCTGCAGCCTGGCCCACGGGGTGATCTCGTTGATGACGTTCCGGTCGCTGGACTTCTCCGGCGTGCCCACCGGCAGGGTCCGGAACTTCCACACGGGGATGACCTCACCGTCACGGGTGATCTTCTCCTGCGTGAAGAACAGTGTGCGCCAATCGACCTTGTGCCCATGCACCAGCTGGTCGAGCGACGAACCGGTCACGTTGACCAACAGGAGCGTTATGTAGAGCGGCGCACGCTTGATCAGCCGCGCCAGCTCGAGCAGATCCTTTTCGGTGAGTTCTATACTCCGCAGCTTCTCGATATCTTCGTGGAAGAGGGCGTGGAACCATTCCCGGCGATTGCTGACCCACTCCGCCCCGAACGGCGCCCCCTCGGCGGGCTTCGGCATCTCACGCAGGTACTCGAACGCGGAGTTGATCGCCACTACTTGCTCGATGGCGGCGTCTACTTCGGCCCAGTACTGCGAGTCCGTTGCCGGTGCGGCGAGCTTCGCGTCTTCCACAGGCTTCACCGCATCGGTGGACTCCACGGCGACCGCGGGCGCCGGGGTGTGAGCGATTGGCGCGAAGGCACCGTCCTCGCGGCGGTTGGGCTCGGCGGCATGCGCCACAGAACCGCGCGGCACACCGCGCGGCACTCCGCCGAAGGGATCCGCCACCGCGGATGGCGAATCGAAACCGAGCCCATCCAGACCACGGGCACGCTGCGGCGGAAGATTAGGGGCCGGAATGTCGTTCACGTATTCCGGTACCGAGTCCCATCGGCCGCGCGTCCAATACTTCCATCGTGGAAATGGCAGGGGGTCGGATTCGGCGCGCTGAATCTCCTGGTTCAACTCATCCCCGCTGACCGCTTCGCCCTCCCGAAGGCGTTGCACGGTAGTGCGGTTCGATTCGACAAGTCGCGCATCGAGGTCGCTGATTCGTCGAACCGCCGGATTTTCCAGATCGTTGTCGGCGGCATCATGCGTAACCACGCCTCGCGCTTCGGACGCGGCCGTGGGCTCGGAGTCCCGCATCAGCTCGTCGGCGGCGCGGAAGAGGATCTCCGGGTCTCCGCCGTGGGTGGGGAAGACGGACTCCGGCACCATCCCGGGGCCGACCATGCGCATGCCGAGTTCGGTTTCGTAGAGCGTGTGGTGGTGCGGGATCATGAACGCTGCCACTGCGCCACGGAAGGCGTCTGCCCACTCTTCCGGCAGTCCCAGCCAGTTGTACCGCGACATCAAGCGCGCAGCGCTGCCCGAAATCCCCGCTGCCAGTGGAACACCGCCTTCGATGGCGACTTCGCGGAACCAAGGGCTGTCCGGCTCGAATTCGACGAGTGCCACGCCGGGGCGCCAGGTCAGGGGAACGGCATAGCGGTCGGGATCCAGAGCGAGCGCCGTCGCGGCATCCACCACCCCCTCGTCGCGATAGACGAGCACGGCCTCGACCAGAGCGTCGCCGTTGTCATCGCGGACGCGTCGGCCGTTCTCGTCGTAGCGGTAGAGCGGAAGTACGTGACTGACCGTGTCGTCCTCGGCCTTCAGTGCGTCCTCCAGCTTCGTCACGTCCACCCGGCCTCGGCGACGAGGAAGCGTCGTTCCGGGATCGAGCCGGTCGATGCGCAACGCGTGCAGTTCGCCGGGGACTGCCTCGAGTTCTCGTTGCGACAGCGGCATGCCCAGCAGCGCCCAGTCCTGGACAGTCAGGTGCCTGCGCAGCATCATGTCCGGCGTCCGCTGTTTGCTCGCTTCGCCGCGCAACTCGTACTCGGCGAATGCCGCACGTGCCGCCGTGCTGCTCAGAACCGCATGGCTCACGTCGCGCAGATCGCTTGCCGAGACCTCCGACTTCTTCCGCCGGATGGATGCCCGGACCTCCCGCAGCGCGGCGACGTTCAGCCCCAGCCTCTCTGCCTTTTTCTCCCATCCGGTTTGATTCAGCAGTTTCGCCAAACCCTCGTCGAGGGTCGTACCCGCGGCGGCTTCTTTCAACTCCGCGTTGCGGATCATCGCGTTGAGCAGGGCCGACATCAACTCGCGTGGATTCCCGTCGCGTCGCAAGTCCTCCAACGGCACCGAACGCTCGACCATACCGCCCCACCGCTGATTCTCCGGTGCGTAGAAGGCGGCGTCGATCTCCTCCGGCGTGGCCTCGGGATGCAGGGCTTGCAGCAGTTGCCGCAACCGGTCCAGCACCGCGACCGTCACTTCCCTGGTCTGCGGACGATGGTAGAGCCGACGCCCCAGTTCGACCTCGACCCCCATTCGCCGTGGCCGCCAACCGGTACGTGCTACGGTCTCGGGCGCCACGGAGCCGGGCGTCGCCGGCAGCTGCGAACTCGTCACCGATACAAGGTCCAGTGCAATCGCGTCCGAGCCGGAGCTGGCAACCGATGGAGCTGGGCCGGACGCGATCTCGTGGCCTCCGGAATCGGTATGTCCTCGGCCGGGCCGTGCGAAGGCATGCGCGTCCGGCCCCATGTTCGGGCCGAAAGCGTGCAGCATGCCGAAGTCGAACCGCTGCCCGCGCGGCGGCGGTAGGGCGGTCTCGTTGTCCCGGTGTTTCTCCGGCATCCTGTTCGCCGTCTCGGCACTGGACCTGTCCGCCTTCGTGGGAGGTGAATGCGCAGTGCCGGACTCGTCCGCCTCGGGGTCGCCGCTGGTGACGATTCCGAGTCGTACGGCCTCGGCTATCGCCTCCGCGCGTGTGCCTGCGCCGACGAGTTTGCTGCGGGCGCGACCCAGGTGACTTTCCGCAGTGTGCGGTGCTACTCCTACTGCTCGAGCGATGTCTCGCACCGACAGCCCCCGGGCCGCCAGGCCGAGCACTTCGACCTCGCGGCCGGTGAGGCCGGTATCGGGATGACCGGGAGACGACGGTGATGTACGAGTTCTCCTCCTAGGGACTGTATTCGCGGTCTCCGATCGCAGCGGGTGGGCGATTTGCGCGGGGCGGCGGTCGGCGATTCCGGCATACGGGCTCGGCCTCAGCTCTTCCCACCGGTCCAGGACCATGCGAAGGAGAAAAACTTCCGGCGCAGGCTCGTCAGCGGCGCGACGCTGCCTGCTCTGGGAACCGTCTTCCGATCTGGGGCGGGCCGCCGTGTCCAGCGCGGAGCCGAGGCTCACGCCCGCACTCTTGGCGATCTCCTTGGCCATCCGTCTGACGGCTCCAGCGGCCATCAGCTCGACCGTGGCCTCGTCGAGCCCCATCGCCACCGCGATGTCGGCGACTGTCTGCCGGTCCCGGAACAGTCCCACCACAATGCGCCGCGCAGGGCCGAGCCGCCGCAGCGCGTCCTGTATTCGCGCCGGCGTCGCCTCGGCCATCACTAGGGCGACCGGGCTCGATTGTGCCTGAGCTTCGGTGATCGATCGGATGATCCGGCCGACCGCCTGCCTCGCGTTGATGATCACCCCGTCCCAAGAGCAGTTGCAGTCCCGGGCTGTCTGTACGACCGATGCGCCTGATTTCAGACTGCTCATGACGGCCAACTGTTCACTGGTCAGTTCGCGAAGCGCCTCTTCCATTTGCTGCGGGGTCGCCTCTGCGATCACCTGTTCCCAGGTGGGTTTCGCCGTCATCGCTGCCAACGCGGTGCCGAGCGCGGTATGGAACTCGGCGAAACCCGGTGGAGCGGCTCGACGTATTGCCCCCGCCGGTCGGGGCGGGACAGCGACCGCCTGTGCGCTGTCTTGCCTCGACGGATTCGGCTGGGAAGCACTCGGCGTCGGCGTCGAGTGTGGCGCCGCTTCCGGCGTTCCGGCCGTGGCAGACCCCGAGTCGGGAGTCTGCGGGTGGGCACCGAAGCCCGGGTTCAACGTCAGGGCGATGAATCGTGGGCGGTATTTCGACGCGTCGGCGAGTACACCGTTGAAGTCCAGGCTGTTGACGTTGTAGCTCACGATCAGCGTGTCCCCGGAGCGGAGGTCGGGGTGTTCGTGAGCGTTGTAGGCGTACACCTGCGGGTCGCCGTACGAGCCCGATGCACCGGCTTCGGGGGCGCGGTACACCAGAGTCGGTGAGGTGAACGGGCCCGTGGGTGAATCCGACAGATAGGCCCAGATCTCGGAGTTGAACGCGGCGCTGGTGTCTTGGGTGATCAGCAGGTAGCGGCCGCGCCATCGGGTCACGCTGTATTCGTTGGCGACACCGGGCATGACGCGGGCGGAGTCGCGTTCGTTCGGTGACCAGCCTTCGCCGTCGAAGAACTCCCACGGCGCGCGGAGGTCGTCACCGAGCACCCGGGCCACGTGCATGTACTTATCGGTGCCGGATTCCTCGGTGCCGTACACGTAGGTGTGGGTGCCGTCGTAATCCAGCCACGCCGACCACGCGACTCCTGCTTCCGACGGCATCGGGGTGGTGTCGATCAGGCTGAGGTCGCCGGGGTCGAATCTGGCGAGCAGGTTATCGGACCATTCGATGTTCCAGCCTTTGCCTTTGCGCAGGAAGCGGGTGAACATGACGTCGACGGTGCTCTTAGCGAGGTATCCGCCACCGAGCCAGAATATTTCTCGCTTAGCGGGATGAACTATCGCTCGTGGAGAATCGGCTGTGCCGCCGTGGAGCGTGGACATTTCGCCGTGGTCGTCCACTACGAACGTGTTGGTCACCATCTTGATGGGGGCCGGTCTGGATCCGTCCGGATTCACCGTCCCGAGGAACGTGTCGGAGAACATCCACAGATGCCGGCCATCCGGCAATCGCAGTGAGTACGTGCTGTCCGCGCCCGCCCAGCCGTTCTGGGTGCCCGCCAAGGACGCGAAAGCTTCCGTCAACTCCTCGTGCGCAGCGACCTCGACAATCAGGCCAGGCTCGAGTTCGACGGAATCCGGCAGCGCCGGCGCGGCCGCATCGCCCGCCATCGAGACGCTGTGGGTGGCGGCCCCGCGCCGAGCGGCGTCGGCGACCACGGCGTCGGCGGTCTCGGTCACCTGTGCGGCGGTCGGCGCCTGCGGCGCTGACTCCGCGACCGAGGTCGGGACAGCTTCCTCCGATCCGGACCGGTTCGGGAGGTCAGGTTCTACCGGAGGTTCTCGGGTCGGATCGGATCGGCTAGCGGTGGTCGTGGATCCGGATGGATCCGCACCGGCCTGAGCATCCCGCGAGTACTGCAACAGCGTCATCCGCCGCTGTTCGGCGGCCGCGACGGTCTCCGGCGAAAGCGTGATGTCCATCGCCAGGACGTGGGAGGGGAACGCTTGGATCACCGCCGCCCGCAACTGTGGTGTCAGGCGGTCGTTCCACCACGCCTCGAGGTCGGTCCCCGGCGGGCGTTCGCCGGGCGTGGTCAGCCAGTCGATCGTCGCGTGCTCTCCGAGTTCCAACAGCGCCTCTGCCCAGAGGAGGCGTTGGTCGATGAGAAACGGCTCGACTGCGGGTTGCGTTCCGATCAGTCGCTCGATCGCCTGAGCGAGATTGTGTTCCCCGTACCGAAATACGCCATCCAGAATGATCCTCCCGGTTTCCGGGGTGAGTCCACCGTGTTGTTCGATGCTCGGATCGATCCGCAGTTCGAAAACCGCCAAAGCGATGACGTCGCTCAGCAAGTATGCCCAGTACTGGCCGAAGTAGATATCGAATGAACCCATCTTCGCGAAGAGATGGCGGAACCATTGGGAGGGGTAGGGATTGCCCATTTCGGGAAAGTAGATGCCAGCTGCTTTCAAAACAGCTTCTTCGAATTCCCGCACGATCACACGAGGGTCTGCACCGCGAGGGATCTGTGCGGAGGACAACGAACTCCACGCCAGGTCGATGTATGCGCCCGCCAACCTCAAGATGGTGTGGGTGCCCCGATACGCGGTTCGCAACTCGTTCAGTTTCTCGAGCATCTCACGAGGGATGGGCTCGCCGGTTCGGTAATGCGCCGCGTAGTTCCCGACCACCTTCGGGTGGCTCCAGAACTGCTGGAACACTTTGGCGACGGCCTCGATCCAGCCGAAGACCACGTGGCGATCGGCCGGCTCGTGGGTGCCGGGACCCAGCGCGAAATGCAGTGCGTGTCCGAACTCATGGAACAGGGTGCTCACCTGGTACGGCGTCATCAAGGTGGGCTTGCCCGCAGGCGGCTTCTCGAGGTTCAGGTGAACGCCGATCAGCGGAGTCTGGCCGGTCGGCGTGAATTTCAGGCGTATCGGGTCCGTCCACTCACCGCCATTCTTTCCTTCGCGAGAGTACGGATCGAAGTAGAAGTCGGCGATATGCCGTCCTTCCTTGTTCGCGACTGTGAAGACGCGAACATCATCGTGCCAGACCGGTGGCTTTCTTTGCTCATCTATTTCGGTGATGGTGATTTCGAACAAGTTCTGGGCCAGGCGGAACGCGCCTTCATTCAACACGCGGTCCAGATCGAAGAACTCACGCATCTTCTGCTCATCGATCCCGACCTGTCGATTCACCAGGACGTCGAGCGCGTAATGCCTGTCCGATGGCCGGATCTTCTCTGCGTCGATGGCTTCGGCGAGAAGTGGGAATTCGGTGCGCGCCGCCGATGCCGCGGCGCGGGCAAGCCTGCCCAGAATGTTCATCACAGTGGGCACCGAATCGAAGATGCTGGCGGACATCACATATTCGGCGTAATTGCGATGACCGGTCAACTCGGCGCGTGCGGCCAGTCTGGTGACTTGGTGCAGAACATTCGGTGAGTTGTCGTGGTCGACGATGGCCAACCCGGCCACCTTCTCGTGGATTCGCTCGCGTAGCCCGGCATCTTTCAGATACGTCAGGCTAGGGTGCCAGGTACCGCTGATCGAGGACGTTTTCGGTAACACGTAACCGCCGGCCTGCCCGGCCCGCGACTGTGCGCTTTCGATCTGGTCCCGAGGCAGGCCGCGTAGTTCTTCGGCGTTCTCCACGCGGATTTCCAATTCCTTGAGCGATTTTTCTTGATTATCCTTGTATGTGATCTGCAAGACGGAAATGTCGGAGTCCAGCTCGGCCAGTCTGCGCCTGTCCTGATCGGAGGGGAGAAAAGCTCCCGAATTCTTGAAAGACTGGTATTTCCGCTCCAGATAGCCGCGTTCTTCCTCGCTCAGGCTCAGGTCGGCGCGGTGCTCGTACAAAAATGCGAATCTCTCGGACAACGCATGGTTGGTGAGGATTTCGCTCTGATGCGCTTGCGTCAACTCCGCGATCACCGGCTCGATCTCCGCGGTCGCGCCATCCCGATCCACCGCGGCTTTCTCGGCGAAGAGTTGCTTCACGCCGCCCAGTAGCACACCGGACTGGATGAAGGGGTGCAGTGTGTTGTCCGGGGTCCATGGTCCCGGGGTCGCGACGATGTCGTCGACTGCGGCGAGCTGCGCCTTCATCGCGTATTCGAAGACGGGCGGGAAGTGCGCCGCTTCCATGCGATCGAAGGCCGGACGTCCGGCTGGATCCAGCACTGCCGCGAACACCGGGTTGGTAGCGGGGTCGAGGTCGTCCGGCGCGCTCGTGCCGGGTGGGGTGGCCGCTGATTGTGGCGCGATCGACTGCTCTTCACCCAGTCTGCGCAGTTCGTGCAGTATCGGCTCGAGTGACCGGTCGAGTGTCTTGCCCGGGGCGAAGGCGATGTTCGCGAAATCGCGCAGCCTGCTCATGTGCTCGTGGGCGGGCAGCTGCTCGATGGAGCTGACGATGAGCGTGTGGAGCTTGCTGATCGTTCGGGCGGCGTCCTGCGCCGGCTCCGAAGCGGGTAGGCGTTCGGCGGTCGCGCTGAACGCGCGGTCAGCACGTCGAAGCAGTTCGAGGGCCGCCGCGGCGTCGGTGGTCCTGGTCAGGTAATACCCTGTCGCGGTGGTCAGATCGGGCAGGTAGGACGTCATCGCGCGGGCGAAATCCTGATCTGATCGAGTCTGTCCGTCATCGAGTGGCGTCGCTTGCGACGACAGCGTCCGCAGGGCTCGAGCGACGTCCGGCTCGAATCCCTGCTCCGACCTCGCGGTCAGGTAGTGATCGACGAACTCCGACCAATCGGTTCCATCCGATATGCGAACCCCTCGGAAATGCACCTTCAGGTCCTGCACTTTCACGACCGCGGCATTGGTGCTTCCCCAGTGTTCGGCAGCGGGAACGGCATCCGCCGGAAACGACGGCTCGCGATCCCACGGAACGGGTTCGAAGGATCGCTCTATGGTGGCGACAGTCCGTGCGAGGTGCTCCACGAAGCTGTGTAAGACGTTGACGTTCGAGGCCGGGCTCGAAGTGGGAGACTCGCTGGCGTCGGGTGCGTCGATGACGAGCGCCCCGGCGATGCCGACCACGGTGTTCGCCGCTTCGTACAGCTCCCGGGCCACGGGGAGGTGTGCGGCGAGTTGCCGGGAAACCGCGAAGAGCGTGGCATAGTCACGAATCGGCCCGGCGTGCGTGGCCGTCAACAGCCGGTGGCTCTGCTCCCACACCAGCGAATTGAGTGCTCGCGCGGTGGCTATGGCCTCCGCCGCGTGCGGGAGCTCGCCGCGTCCGAAAGCGTCCAGGTGCGCGGTGGCTTCGGTGCGCAACTGGGTGATCAGCTGACTTACGTCCTCGTCGGGCAACATGGCGGCCCATTCCCGAAGTTCCGGGTACGTGAAGTCGCCGAGCTCGGATGCTGCGGGTAGAGCAGGCAAGATGGGGTCACCACCCGGCGTGGCCGTGACCGCTGCTGGCGGCCGCTCATCGTGATGAACCGAAGCGGCCGGTTCGTACCGGTTCGGTGTCGCAGCCGCCTCCGGCCCGGTCGCACCCTCGGCGACCGGTCCCGGCTCGACTTCGGTGGTATCCGGCGAAGGCGGGGTCGCCGGCGCGGCGGATCATCTCGGTCCGACGAATTCTTCGGATCGGGCGGTTGCGTGTGCCCTGCGTCTCCGGGACCGTAGGCGGTTACTACCCCCGGGCTCAGTCCACCGGGTGGAACGGCGACGGCCGGGTCTGCCAAATCACGGGCACGCCGCACGTCGATGTCCAGCGCAGTGGCGATCTCCGTCGAGCTGGGTGGCATCGCCCCTCGGGCGGGCCGGTTCGCTGTCGTGGTGGGCGAGGTGGCAGGGGACTGCGCTGCCGCCTGCTGAAGCTCGCGGTCGAAGCGCGCCTGCCATTCCTCGTGAGATTCCCCGTTGGGTTCCGGGTATGGCGCGCCGGCGTGGAGGTCGTCGAGCCACTGCGCCAGGCCCGCTAGGTACACGTCGAGTAGTTCCGTGCGCGTGGAGCCGTGCTCCTCGGCGCTTTCCCAGGTACCGTCGAGTTCTTCGGCCCGCACTTCGCTCAGTTGCGCATGTAGGACGAGTGTGCCCAGGCCGGCGAGTTCATCGACATACTCGAGCAACACAGGTTGCCGCGAGTAGGTCTGCCGGAGGTCGTCGATCGCCTCCCGCCAGACCTGGGCGTTCCGGGTGACCTGCTCGAGATCGAGCCCGAAGCGGTGTGCCAGATCATCGCGACGTTCTTCCAGGGTTCGCAACACCTCCGCTCGGGAGGGAAGCGGCCGTTCGGCATCGACGACCAGTTTCTCCTGAAGCGCGGTGAAGATGGAGACCACTTCCCGGTACCAGTGACCTCGGTTCAAACGCGCGTAATGCTCCTCGGAAGCGATGATCCGGGCCCGGACAGCCTCGAGTTCCGCGCGCGGCACATGGTGTGGACGCAATCGTGGTACTACGCCGTGATGCACGAAATGGTCGGCGAACCCCGCTGCGGGCCACTCCGAGATGTAGGCGTTGCTATTGTCGATGGGCACCACGTGCATGTGCCGGGAGAGTCGCCAATTGGCACCTTCGTGGCGATCCCAGGGCCGGATGAGAGTGTCGCCCAGCCCTAACCGCCGAGCGTCCGGTCTCGGGGAATAGTACCGCCACGAGGCCGGTAGCTCATTCTCATCGGCCCCCGGCACGTACTCTATGTAAAGGACGAGTTCGCTGCGGCGCAGCACCGATGGTGCACGCGCTCCTACATCTCGAAGAGTCCGCGCTCCCAACTCCTCGGCATCGGCGTGGTCCACATGCCGGACCTTCTTCTCGATCAGCCGGAAGCCGTTGTTGTAGTGCAGTATCGCGACACTCTCGGACATCGTGGCGTCGCCCTTGTCACCCTTGATGACTTGGGGCGGCTTACTCAGACCCGAGGCTTCGGCCTCGGCAACCTTCTCGGCGAAGGGCCGCTCATCGGTGAGTCCGCGCATCCACGCGATATCGTCGGGGTCGGTGTAGTACCGGATGGCCGATTCCGGCTCGTCGTGAACGCCGGAGATCTTCTCGACGCTCACCCCACCGCCCTCATCGATCTGTATCCGCAGGTAATCAATCGGAATACCCTGGCTCGCCGCGTACGCCCGCACTCCAGGTCCCACGAGATCCAGCAGGCGTTCCTGCCCGAGCAGCGGCGATGCGACCAGGAAGCGCTCACCCCCAGCAACGACTCCGATTCCGTCGCCGAGCGGGACCGCACCCGCTGCCGTCAGCACATCCGGCGCGATCAGAACCGCAAGAGCTTCGCGGACCTCGCTCGTGTATCGACGGGCGACCTCGATGTGCGGTTTCAGCATCTGGAATTGGTCGGTGATTCCCGGGAGCACCTCCTCGTCCATGAGAACACGGGCCGTCACACTGTCGACGACACGCCGCCGTAGGACCGCGTCGAGCCGGAGACGTTGACGAGCTTTGAGATCTTTGATCACCTTCTCGATGTCGTCAGGCTGTTGCCTGCTGACCTTCTCGACATCCACGCCGAAGCCCCGAGCCCGGTGCAGCCCCTCGGCTGCCACCTCGGCCGCGTCGTTCTGCGCGGTCTCCAGCGCTCGGCGCGCGCTCGGCGGCAGCTCGAAGGAGGATCCGCCTCGCGCGGGTGCGTCCGTGTCGGAAGTGCGTGATGGTTGGGCTCGCTGACCTCCGCGCGGCCAGCCGCCGCCGGTCGCGTCGACTACGCCGAGGTTTTCCACCCATTTATGTCTCGGCCCTGGTTTGCGACCGTGTTCCCAGGCCCTGCCGACGCCGTCGATGGGCTCATCGGGGTCGGGGACGCCCATGGCTCCGATCGGTGCGGCGGGTCCGGCCGGGCGAGGAGGCTGCCCGTTCATCAGTTTGCGCCGGAAGAAGGCGTAGACGAGAGCTCGCTCGAATGCGGTCTGGCGGTTGTCTCCGGCGTCGCTGTGGCCGCCCTCGGGGGTCTCGTAGAACCAGACTTCGTAGCCGAGAGCTTCCAGCAGCGCCGCCAGCTTCCGGGCATGGGCGGGGTGCGTACGGTTGTCGTGGGTGGAGGTTCGCAGCAGGATCACCGGGTACGGCCGGCCCTCGACGACCTCGTGGAGTGGGGAAATGATGTACGCCGCCTCGGCGGGATTGTCGGGGTGACCGTACTCGGGAACCCACGAAACTCCAGCTCCCAGCAGATGGAAACGTTTCATGTCCAGCAGCGGGAACTCCACGACGAGCGCACCGAACAGATCCGGATAACGGGTGAGCATTCCGCCCATCAATAGACCCCCGTTGCTCGCGCCGATCGCACCGAGTTGTTCCGGGGTGGTGATACCGCGCGCGATGAGGTCCATCGCTACTGCGGCGAAATCCTCGAAGACCTTGTGCCGGTTCTCCTTCACCACGCTGTCGTGCCAGTCCGGCCCGTACTCACCGCCACCGCGAATGTTGGCCACCACCGAGATGCCGCCGTCGGTGATCCAGGCCGCACCTTCTACGCCGTCGTATTCGGGAGTCATCGACCATTTGAATCCGCCATAACCGTGCATAATGGTCGGTCCGGTGACCCCACGGAGCCGGGTGACGAAGTACGGGATCCGGGTGCCATCCGCCGAGACGGCGAAGAACTGTTCGGTGACTACGTCGGTGGCATCGAAGAACGCGGGCTCCTGCTCACCACCTGGAACGTGCCGTCGACAGATCCGGCCAGCACGCTCGCGGGGGTTGTGAATCCGCTGACGTGGAGCAGCAAAGCGTCATCATCCGCCAGCGGGTCGACCCCGGCAACCGCCGTGGTCGATATCTCCGACGTGGTTTCGATGGTCCGGCGGGTCCAGCCCTCGGCGGTGGGCGTCAGAACTTCGATCTTCGTCCGCACGTCGGACATCAGGGTCAGCAGCAAGTGATGCGCGGTCCATGCATAGCTGTGCAGAACGGTATGGGCGTCCGGAGTGAACACCTCATCGAACGCGCGCTCTCCCGCGAGGAAAGCATCCAGATCAGCGACCAGCAAGGAACCGGCAGGATACTCGCGGCCATCGACGTTCCACGTACTGCCGGGCTCCACCATCAACCGATTCCCGATCCACCGAACCTTGGCATCCGTCGGGACGTCGAGCTGTTGTAGCGAGCCGTCAGCACGCACCACGTAGTACACGCTGTTGTTCATGTCGATGTACCGGATGACCTGGTGGCGATCCATACCAGGTATCTCTTCGTATCCGGCGGCCACCACACCATTGGTGAAATCAGCCTCGAGCAGAGTCTCGGCTTCGCTCAGTGCGGTTCCGCGCCGCCAGAGTTTGGCGATTCGAGGAGAACCCGAGCGTGTGAAGGAACCGGGCCCGAAATCCGTCCCGACGTAGACCGTGTTCTCATCAGCCCACGAGAATCGATTCCGCGCCGGTGGAAGAGCGAATCCGCCCTCCGCGGGGGGCACGAATCGTTTTGCCTCGAGGTCGTATTCGCGCACGACGTTGATGTCACCGCCGCCGTCGGCCAAGCTGATCAAGGCGCGATGCTGTCCATCACGCAGAATCTTCGCCAGTCCCCACACCCAGCTCTTGCCCTCGGCTGCGGCAAGCGCGTCCAGATCCAGCAGTACTTCCCACACCGGCTCGCCATCGTGGTAGTCCGCGACCACCGTGCGTCGCCATAGTCCCCTCGGATGCGCCTCGTCGCGGCGGAAGTCGTAGAGCCAGTCGCCGAATCGAACCGGGCGGGTGACGCGGTCTCGGTTGCCGATAATGGTGAGGATGCGATCCCGCAGAGCGTCGAATTCCGGAGTGAGCGTGAACTCTTCCTCCGTCAGTTGGTTGTGCGCGCGCACCCAGGCGAGCGGCCGCTCGCCGTGCACGTCTTCGAGCCACTCGAGCTCATCCACCAACCGGTTGAGCTCGGGTCCCTGCGACAGGGTGGGCGCCGGGGACGCCTCGGGCTGGGCGGCGGCCTCATCGGGATTGTCCGTGATGTCGTTGTCCGGTTGGACGGCCGGTGCGGTCCGGCTTGCTTCCGAGGCGGCGGGCGTGGACGAGGGTTCGGTGCGATGACCGCTTCCACCGACCGCATGTCCGTCCGGATGCGGGCCGATCGCATGGACGAGGCCGGGATCGAATCTTTGCCCGCGTGGTGGCGGCACCGTCCCGAGGTCCGAGGATTCCCGGCCTGGAATGTCCAGTCCCAGCCCGGCGGGGTTATCGGCCACCGATTCGGGATGGCCCGGGCGCGCGCCGGACCGCTGGGCCGGAGCGACGGATGGTTCAGTCGGCCGTCGGTGGTCGGTCGCAGTGGTGGCGTCGTCCCCGTGTCGGTCCGGTAGCGCGGTGTCGCCCGTCGAGACGGGCGACTGCGCTGCGGCGAGACCGAGTTCGCGGTCGAAACGCGCCAGCCATTCTTCGTAGGACTCACCATTGAAATCGGGGTACTTCGCACCCTTCTCGATATCGTCCAAGCGCTGGGCCAGGGCATCCAAGTACTCGTCGGTGAGATTCGGGAACGTATCCTCGTCGAGCTCATCGGCACCTACTTCGTTCATCTGCGCGTGCAAATGCAGTTGAACAAGACTTTTCAGAACGGCGATGTCGCGTTCCGCGCCCGGCGATGGGTAGCCAGCGAACCGCTGCTCCAGGTACGCGACAACCTTGCGCCAGGTTCGCCACGTCCATTCGTGCCTGGGTTCCCTGACGGGGCGCCCGTCCATCAGTTCGCCGAAGTACCTCATGACCAGCTGGTCGCGGAGCTCTTCCAGCAGGGCCGTGATCTCGATCTCCGCCGCGCTCGGTGTAGCAGGGCGGTCGGCCGCGTGCCGTTCGATTTCGGAGAAAAGCTCCAGCACGTCCTCATACCAGGACGTTTCTTCACCGGGCCGTGGATGACGGCGGTTCAAACGCGCGAATTCCGGCTCCGCTGCCAGGAGGCGCTGTCGGATCTCCGCGAGTTCCGTCCGGGAAACGTGATGTTCCATCCACGCCCATACATCGACATCAATGGTGACGAATTGCTCCGTGAAACCCCCCGGCGGCCAATTGTTTTCAAAAGCGAGGCTGTTGTCGATGGGCACGATATGGACACCGTGCTCGAGTATCCAGTTCCGGCCTTCATGGCGGTCCGGTGGTCGGATCAGCACGTCGCCCAGACCGAGGCGTTGCGCCGCTGGAGTGGGGCGGAAGTACCACCACGGATCCTTACGGTCCTGGTAGATGTCCTCTGCGACAACCCCGGGCACGTACTCGACGGCGAGAACGCGCTCATCGAGGCGGACGACCTTCGGCGGCCGCGCCCCGACCGCTTCGAGAACGATCGCCCCGAGTTCTTCGGCGTCGGCTTGATCGACGTTCCGGACCGTCTTCACGATCACTTTGAAGCCGTTGTCGAAGGTGATCTGGTACACGCTCTCGGACATGGTCTGATCGCCTGTGTCGGGCTTGAGATGCAAACGCATCGCCTTGCCCGAGATCACCGCCTCATCCAATAGCTCGGTGACGGGACGTTCACCGGTGAGGCCGTAGTCTTGCAACACTTCCGCCAGCTTCTGGGCGAAGGGCCGTTCATCGGTGAGGCCGTTGATCCATGCGACGGTCTCGCGATCCTGATAGAAGTGCTGGATCGGTTCCTGCTCGTCGTGCAGACCGGAGATCGGCTCGGCGGTCACCCGGCCGTCCTCGTCGACGCGCACCAGCCGGTAGTCGATCCGCAGCCCTTGTGCTGCCAACGCGCTGCCGCCCTCGACGAAGGAATCCAGCAGAGCCTGCTGTCCGCGGAACGGAGACGCGACCACGACCCGCCTGCCCGGCCCGATCCCGATGCCCTCGACTCGACGCCCGGCATCGTCCACGTACGGCACCGCGCCTTCGGCGGCGAGCACGTCCCGAGCGGCCAGTATCGCCAGAGCGGTGCGCACTTCGTGCGCGTAGTCGCGGTAGCTTTCGATGTGTTCGGCCAGTAATTGGTACTGCTCACGGATCGTCGGCATGGCGTCGGCGATCGTCAGCGCTTCGGCCAGCGTCTCGGCCGCCTGATCGTCGGCCACGAGCCGGCGCAGCACCGCATCGAATCGAGCCCCCTGCTGTGCTCGGAGAATCTCGATCAATCGCTCGATCGCCGCGGTTTCCTTCCTATACAGGCTCGTGACATCTACACCTACGTCGCGAAGAGGACGCAGCGCTTCGGCCGCGACTTCCTCGACCTCGCGCATGGTCGCGTCGAGCACCCGGCGCGCGCTGGGTGACAGTTCGACCGGCGCTACGTCACTCTGCGGCGAACCGGGTGCGTCGGTAGGCGTTTTCCGCGCGGCTTCCCCGGAGGCAGAGGCATTGTCCGGTCTGCTGTTGTCGGCAGGAGGTTCGGACTGGTTGCCGCGAGCGAAACCGCCGCCGTCGGCGTGGGCTACGCCGAGCCGCTCCATTCGCTTGTGCCTGGGGACCGGGCCTCCGCGATCCCAGGGTGAGCCGCGATCGTCCAACGGATTCACAAGGTCGGGGACGCCTCCGATGAGGCCCGTGCGCCGGGCCGGCGGTTTGCGCTTCCGGTCCGCGCCATCGGGCGTACGCCGCCCGGGTTCAGACGATGCGGTCTGCTGCCAGGGTGTCTTGCGGGGGCGAGGAGAATCGGCCTGCGCGGAGGAGCTGGCCACCGCGTTCCGGCTGCTCCACGGCGTCGGCGCAGTCACAGCACGGGGTTGCTCCGGCGCGGTATCGGGTCCGAGGTCGCGCTGTAGCGCCACAATCTTGCCCTCGAAATCTTCGACGACATCAATGACCCGGCCGGGGAACCGATTCAGCAGGGCGGCGTCGATCAACCCGCGCACCTTGGCGAAGTGCGGATTATGCACATCCGGGTTCTCGAAGGAAACGAACGCGTGCAATCGTCCGTCATCGTGGATTCGCCACCGGATATTGCATCGCGCTGCGTAGCCGTCGGTTTCGATGCTGATCAGCCACGGACTGCCGACGGTCTTCGCCAATGCCGCGTGCGCAGGCCCGCGTGCTTCGACTGCGTGAAGTACCAGGTGATTCGGGCCGCTCTCCGGGGCTACCGCAGTCACCAAACCCGCTACCGACTTCCGGTTCTCGCCAGGGAGACTTCCGATTTCTCGCACTACGACGGTTCCCCGAACGCTCTGTCCGTCGTCGCCGGCGCGAGTCGATGATCCGGAAGGCGGCTGATCCGGTTCCGCCGCCGTCCGGTCCGGTCGGGCACCGCTCGGATGGGGGTGCGCCGCTGACTGCGTCCCGTCCGTGGACGCGTTCGACAGATCGGTCGTCTGCTGTCGCGTTCCCTGCGAGGGCGGTGCCATGGGAGCACCGTCGTTCTGCTGCTGGGCCAGCAGTTCGTCGGCGTCGGTGAGGAACTCGGCGACGCCGCGGCGGCCGGTCGGAGCCGCTGCGGCATCCGCCCCCGGCGGTGCGGCTTTCTCGCCAAGGGCGGCGGCGGCACGGTCGAGGAAGTCCGAGGTCGTCGCGCTGCCCGGCGGTCGGTTCGGGTCACCGGGCCGTCTCGGTGCGGCGCGCTGGTCGGCAGCCGTGGGCGGCGCGGGCAGATCGACTGCGACCCAGGTTGTCGTGTACGGACCCCAGGACTCGACGCCTGCTCTACTCGCACCCTGTGGATCGACCAGGCTCTCGACTTGCCAATCAGTCGTCAACCCGCTGGTATCACGTACCGAGACCGCGATTCGGAGCTCGAGGCCGCGCGACCCCATCGCGACGGCCGCGGTCACCAGGCCATCCTGTGCCGGTGCTGTCAACAGCTCGGTGACCAGCGTCTTGACCAGCCCCGTTGCCCTGCGTATTTCGCTGGGTACATCCTCCAGCACCCGCCGCACCAGCGCGTCGGTCCTGCGCGACAGTTCGGTCCGATCCGCGCGAGCGTCCGCGGTGACCAACCACTCCGCCTGCGAGTGGAAATCGGCGCCCGCGAACAGATCGGAGGCCGCCGCGGCGTGCTCGACTCCGGCTGACCAATGCAACTCCGCCAGCCACCGGTTGCGGAAGAATTGCATGGCGGCGCTCGAGGTCAGGCCCGAGACCACGGTCCGCTCGGCCAGTTCCACGACCACCGGAACGTTGTCACCGTCGCGCCAGCCACCTACGCGCAGCGTCAGGAGCTTGGCGCCCGGGGACCCGGATACCGTCAGGTGCAGCCGCCGCTGCTCGGGTCGCCCGTCCGGAAGTACTGCCGGGGCGGCCGCAAGCACCGCACCGACACGCCGCGTTATCACGATCTCCGCAGCGTCGAGCTGCTCCGGGTCGGTCCAACGGTGCCGGATCATCTCGTCGCGAACCCACGTGCGAACGTGTTCCACGACCGTGTCGACGGGGTAGTCCCCGGACGGCGTGAACCAGGGGTCGTACCGGCTCGATGGTCGGTACACGATCCAGCCGGAACGCGGCCTCTCGGCTCCGTCCTCGACGACCTCCAGCGTCCACCGGCCGGACTCGGTGATGGTCGCCGTCGCCGTCACCGGTCGGCGACCCTGGCTCACCTCACGCAACAGGGTCTCCGCCAGCGTCGTCGCTTCGTTCACCATCGGCGCGGTGTGGAGCCAGAACGGTCCGGTCCGTCTGCTCATACTGTCCACGACCAACTCGCGGATCACGCGCGGTGCCCTGCGCACCGGACTCAGCTGCACGACATCGGAACCCAGTACCGGGTCGTCAGCGGATACCGTGTCGCTCGCACGTTCCGGCAGTCTCACCGCGTCGTCGAGGAGGTGGAACTCGCTGACGACTCGGCGGCTATCGGTGCCGTACGACTCGGCCCGCCAGCCGGTAGCGCCGAGCTCCAGCACTCGCACGAGTTCCGGGGTCAAGTCGGCGGCGCCTTCGTGTACGACAGTCACCCGCAGAACGTCAGCTTCTGGCAACGCGACCTCGGCGCGAGTGTTCCCGCGCCGGGTCGCGTCGGCCACCACCGCGCCGGCTGTCTCGGCTGCGGCCGTCCGCGCCGTCGACGGCCACTGTCGCGCGAGTCCATCTATCGCCGCCCGGATCAATTGCTCGTCGGCCTCGCCCGCGCGCAGCGTCACAGCCTGCGGGCGCTGAGCCTCGTCACCGTGTCGTTCCTCCTGCGCGACGGCCGGTTCCTGCCGGGCAACGGGGGATAGGTCGATCGCGGCCAGCCGGACGTATCCCGGTGTGCTCTCGACTACAGCCAGGTCTACCTGCCCGCCGGAATGTGCGGGCGCGGTGGAGGCAAGTCCTTCCAGCGCCCGCCGTGCCGCCGACGACAGCTCCGCGCCCAAACCTTCGGGCAGCGCAGTGGTGGTCACGCGCCCGTCGTGCTCCGATGAGTTCTCACCGAGCAGTGCGGCAGCCAGTCCGGCCGACTCGGCCGTGTCGTCGCGCAGCACGGCACGAACGACGTAGCCGTCTCCACCCCGGTTGTGGACATCGAGGTATTCGGCATGGTCCCGGGCCAGGTCCGAAGGGGAGTAGCTTCCACCGCGCACATGTAGGTCGATGGCGAGGACCCTGCTGTCACCCATCCGGAGCGCTGTCAGTACCAGCACGCCATCGGCGTCAGGGTGACGCACGACGTTGCCGACCAACTCGTCGACGAGCAGCATGACCGGGTCGACCGGGGTCCAAACTCCCCGCAACTGACGGTCGATGTCGGCGAGAACGCCTGCACGGTCAGCGTCCGGCGCGATGACGACTTCCCACAGCGCCGTTTCGCCGACCCTCTCGGGCGGGGCCACATCGGCGTCCTGTTCGGTGATGGAAGCCCGAGCTGTCGTCGTTCCGGTAGCTGGATCGACGAGCGAGAACGCCAGCTGAGTGCCGTGCCGCCGACTGGACATTTCGATATCGAACCGACCTCGCGCGCCCGAGCTCTCCTGCGTCACGAGCAAGTCTTCGGCGATGCCGCTCGCGGCGATGGCTCGGCTGCCCGGCCATTCGGACGTCAGATTCTGAACGGTGTAGACGATGGCGCTGACCGTGTGATCGAAGTCCTGTTCCGGATCGATCGCCGTGGACACTCGGATCACGGGTCCGTGGTCGGTACCCGCGTTGATGTCCGGGGCGCTGAAGGACAACTCGGCAGCTCCGCCCGGGCCACGGATTTCCGCCCGCAGTTCGTGCGTTCCCAGCGCTGCTCGGGAAGCGTCGATCCGCACCGAACCCATCCCGCGTGCACCTGTCCGCGGATCCGTACCGGCGATGGCCGTCAGGTCCTTGATCAAAGGGCCGAACGGATTGTCCCGGCCATGGTCGAGCCGGGGGAGCGCCGAGTTCACGAATTGATCCAGGTCGCTGTAGGGGCGTGCCGCCTCGACCGTCCACACGGCGTCGGATTCTCTGCGGTACGCCCCGCGCTGTCCCCGGTCGTCGGACACCACGACCTCCAGCGCGACATCGTCCCGCACGTCCATCAGACGTACCGCGATCCGGACCGGTCCAGCCGAGACGTCATCTCGGAGCGCCAGGTCCACTGTCCGGACCGCGTGTGCCGTCCACATCGCGACGGCGCCTCGCCGCACTCGCCCGGTCAGCGCATGCGTGATCACCTCATTCGTGCGGACGAGCACCTGGTCCAGCGGATCGCCCTCCTGGAATTCGACGACGACGGCGCTGTTGTCGGGTGAGTCTTCTCCGGCTCGTGGACGGGGTTGGTCCCAGAGCCGGTCGTCAGGGTGGTGGAAGTCGACGAGAAGTTGGTTGAGGTTGCGGAACTTGTTGAATCCGACACCGTGGGGGCGGTGTGGGAAATGAGGGTCCGCGGGGTTGGGGTCGGTGTAGTGGAAGAGTTCGACGCCCGGCGGGAGCGGGTTCGGTGGGATGCCACCGCCACGGGGCGTGCGGTCGGCTGAATCCGGACCCGCCTGGTCGCTGAGGTCGGAGGCGTTCTCTGGCTGAGCCGGTTCGGTCGGCGTGGCCTGTTTCGATGAGGCCGGGTGGGGCGCGCTCGGTCCGGGGCTGGCCAGGACGGCGGTGACGTTGTCGTACTCACCAGCATCGATCGCGTGCCGCACGAACGCTCTCGATGCCTCGAGCAGATTGCCCGATGATTCCGCCAGCTTCTGTCGCAGCGAGTCGGCGATTCTCTGTTCCGGAGTATCGCCGTTCGATTCGTCTTCGTGGTAGATGTTCACGGCGCCGTCCGAGAACAGCGCCACGAATCCGCTCTCGGTCACGTTGTGGACGCTGGGCTGTAGCTCACCTGGTTCGGTGTCCTTACCCACATAGCTGTTCAAACTCGAAGCGAGCCAGGAGTGCCTCAACTCGTGCACGGTCATACCGAGGCTCTCCGCCATTTCGACGATGGCCGGGTCATCGTCGGTCAGCTTGATCGCGGGTCCGCCGTCGCGTGGGATCCAATAGGCGGGTGAATCGCCGCGTGACAGGGTGACGAGCCGGGTCGGGGTAGCGACCGTCAGCACCAGTGTGGTGGCCGGAGGAAGGTCGGAGGCAGCGTATTTCGCCGCTATCAGATCTTGAACGGCGCGGTGTGCGGCCTCGAATGCTCTTCTCGCGGTCTCTGCGGCGTCCGGCCTACCGCCGCGCGCGACACGGGCCGCCTCCTCATGGAGAACATACGTGGCGGCTCTGGTGGCCGCCTCGGATGCCTCTTCGCTGTGCCCCTGGCTGGACACACCGTCGGCTACCACCGCCAAAGTCCATCGCTCGTCGCCGACCTTCGCTGTCGTGAGCCCGAACGAGTCCTCGTTCACGTTGTGTTGGTGGTTGGATTGCCCGCCCCGATCGGTCACGCCCGCTGCTGAGATCAGATCTATTTCGTGATGGTCCCGCCATCTGGGCGAGCCGGCCGGCAGCCACGGACGGTCCGGGTCCACGTCGGCCTCGGGCAGGCCTGCGATGACGCCGTCGTGGAACGCGGTGAAATCGCCATCGGCCTCCATAGTCGAACGCAGCGCGTCGAAGATCGCCCATGCGCGGATCTGACCGAAGCTCGACCCGCCCATCGGTTCGGCGCCGATGCTGACCCCCTCCGCCATCTGGAACGACATGGGGGGTACCGACCACATGAGTTTGTCGCGGTGATGCTCCCGCAGCCACGCGACGACTCGATGGGCATCCGCGAGCTCGTTGACGTAGACGACGATGCCGTCGGCTCTCGTTTCGCGCGGACCGGCGACCTTCGCGCTGTGAATGCCCGGAAACTGTTCGGGCCGGTCGACGACGTCCAGCACGAGGCTGCGCATCAGCTCGGGTGCCGCATCTCCCTGCGGATTCACGTAGACACGGAATTGGACATCCCGCGAAATCGCGCCGGCACGCTTGAAACGGATGAAGTGGATCATACCGCTGGGGATCGCGTGGCGAGCATCGCTGGGCTGGAATGTCAGCTTACCGATCGTAGTCTGCGCGGACGCCTCTTGCTGCCCGAGTGGCCGATGTTCGAGAATGCCGAGTATTTCCTGCACGTACCGATCGTGATCCGTGACGAGATTCGTCTCGGACGACTCGGTGTAGACAACGTAGACATCGTCTTCGGTTTCGATGGAATGCCGATTTTCCCAAATCTTCCGCAGAAGAATCTCGAGGCTCTCCCGGGACACGTCGTGCGGCACGACTCCGTTGTCGACATGGGAAAGCGCACGTAGTGCGGAGATTTCCTCGTAAGACGTGTCGTCGGGCAGCGTCTTCGGGAGCTCCTCGAGCGTCCGTGGCCGGTTGAATATCTGTGGGAAGCTCGCAACGGCGTTCGCGACGACATCCCTGCCGGTCCCTGGCCGTACGTCTTGTGCCGGGGAGGCCACCTCCGGCGGGACAGCAGCCGCTCCGCTCGGCGTGCTCGTGTTCAAAGAAGATGCGAGTGCGCGAACCCGGTCATCGGCTATGCGGAAGCGGTCGATCGCTTCCGTGACCAACTGCTCTCGACCACGAATATAGACATGTCGGAAATTCGTCGCATCGGCGTGGTTGGCGTCTTTGAATGCCAACCATTCCACTGCCGCGTGGAAGTGGAAAACCAGCAATCGCAGCCGTTCTTGCGGAATCGCCGCATCCGGATCGTCTACTACGTTCAGCAATTCCTCGACTCGGACGAACATGCCACGGAGCTTCTGATATCTGGCTACCTCCGCGGGTTCCGCGCTACGCGGATCCACCACTGCGGCAGCCAGTTCCGTCCTGAGGTCTGCGTGCAACGACCGCAGCAGATCGGTATCGACAGTCTCCAGCAGGCTCCTGTCACCACTGGTCGTCGGTTCACCGGTCCGGCGCTCGTCCAATGCTGCCGCGAGGTCGTCGATCCGGTGGTCGGCCGCAGTGAAACGCTGCCTGGCTTCGGCCACCTGCTGGGCACTGTCGCGGAGATCGTAGAGCTGCTGGGCTCCAGCTGCGGGGTGACGATCCTCGGCTGTGATGTTCTCGGCGTCGGTCAACGCCGCCAGCCGCTCCATCACCGCGTGGAAGTGCTGCACGAGTATCCGGAACCGCGCCGGAGAAATTCGCGTATCCGGTTGATCCATCGCGGCGCGAAGCTCGTACAACCCGGCGAGCATCTGGTCGATCCGCTCGACCGGCTCCACTTCCGTGGGCGGACCCGTCACGGCGGCATCGCGTTCTGCCTGAACCCCCGCGATCACCAGTTCCAGGAGTTCCGTGTCCACCGCGGCGCGTAGCTGTTCGATGTCAGGAGTGTGGCCGGCGGGTGGGCCGGTGATGGAGCCTTCGCGGGGCACTGCTCGTTGTGGGCCGCGTCCGGAGGGTTGGCTCAGCGCCTCGAGGTCGCCGTTATTCGGTCGTTCCGGCTCCGTCGGCGGCCTGCCGGTGATCGCGTTGCGTGGATGCGATCGCACAACACCGTCCGGCACGCTGTCGCGCGCAGCGGTCAGTACCCCGTCGTCGGACTTGAACCACGCGACGAACGCTCTGTCGACGCGGGGGTAGGGCGGCTCCCAAGCGTCGTAATGACGTACTTGTGGGCTGGCGAGTGAATCGGATACCACCACTTCGCCATCGACATCGGTGATGACGTAGCCGTGTGACTTCGTACCCCGCTCTACGATGACCACGGCGGTGTCGCCGCCGCCCCTATTGTTCCGGATGGCATCGACGAGTGATGCCAGTGGATCACTGTTTTCGGACTGTTGGTTGACCGCTTCTGCGGTGATCGCGGGGAGGTCAATTTCGACGAGCTGCGCCGCTATCGCGTTTTCTACGTGAGGCCACAAGTTCTCGCCGAGCGCAGGCTCGATCGCGCTGTCGTGGCCCAGCGCCCACAATGCCCTTACCAGTTGGATTACACACTCGGCCCGGCGCGCTGCCTGTTCGAGGTCGATATTGTCACCGAGGCCGAGTTTGCGGACTATCCGACCCATATGGGTGTTGACGGTCGCCGCCGAGATACCTGAGACTTCCGCGACTTCCGCTATCGTCATGCCTCGCGCGCGCAGCAGGAGGATTTCGGTCTCGCGTTCGGTCAACCTCAGAACGGGGTGCGAAGTATCCGCGGGATTCGCAGGAGCCAGCTCATCGACGGGATCGTGCAGAGGGAGTTTGCCCGCGCGAATCGCCGCCACCGCCATACCTGCTCGCTCGCCGATACCGAGCTTGCCACCACTACGCGTCAGAGCATGTTTGACGGTAGCCGGGGCCACCTCGAGCTCCTCGGCGATTTCCTTGTTCGACATCCCCAGTGCGACGAGGCCGAGAATCTCGATCTCACGATCGGTCAGCTTGCCGCTGTCGGGATGAGGCGTGCTCGCGGGGTTCTCGCGCGGGATCTGGTGTGCCCGGATCGCCGCGACCACCATGCCCGCTCGGTCGGTGATGCCGAGCTTTTGGCCGATGCGGGTCAAGTGAACCTTGACGGTGGCGCCCGACAGTTCCAATGCCTCGCCGATTTGTTTGTTCGACATGCCTTCGGCGACCAGGCTCAATATCTGGACTTCTCGGTCGCTCAGGTCGCCGGGGGTCGGGCTGTGCCCGGCAACGACCAACTCGGTAACTTCGTCGAGTGCGTCACGCTGGCCGGTATCGAGATCTCGGCCGAGATGGGCGGCGCGCACGGCGTCGGCAAGGGCAGTCCACTCGGTGGGGCCCATTTGGTTCAGATAGCGCCGCAGATCCGATTCGCTGACTCGCTCGAAAGCCAGGCGCGCGGGCGCTGATTCGGCAACGCCCAGCGCGTACACGAGGGTTGTCAGGAGCAGTTGCCTGTCCGTCTTCGTCTCTTCTCGCCCCGCCGGGCCGCTCGCTACGACATCGTGCTCGGACGACGCACCCCGGCTATCGGCAGAGTCGGCTTCATCAGTTGCGGCAAGGGTGCGGGCCGGAAGGAGACCCGCGCGTCTCGCCTCCTCCACCGATTCGGCGCGGCCATCGGTATCGAGCTTGCTGCGAGTATGAGCCAGGTGAGACCTGACGGTGTCCTCTGATATTCCCAGAGCCTCCGCGATCGCCGCGTCCGTCTGACCATCCGCGACCAGGGCGAGCACTTCCAACTCGCGCGCGGAGAGTTCGGCGAACTTGCTCAAGCGCACGGCGATCGCCGCAAGCTCCGCACGATCAACGATACCGAGCTTGTGACGGATATTCGTCAAGTGGGACTTGACGGTGCTGTCCGAGATTTCCAGTGCCGCTACGATTTCCGGATTCGTCAATCCCTTGCCGACCAAGTCGAGCACTTCGCGCTCCCGCTCGGTGAACTGGCTACGGCTGTAGTCGCGATCGGGTCGGCTTCGGTCGACTTCGTGCTCGCCGGGAAGCAGGCCCGCCTGTACCAGAGTCGCGGTCGTCTCCATGCGACCGTCGGTGCCGAGCTTGCGGTAGATACGGGAAAGGTGGGCCTGTACCGTTCGCTCCGATATGCCGAGCTCCGTGCCGATCTCTGGGTTCGTCATACCCCGCGCGACCAGGCGGAGCACCTCGAACTCACGCTCGGACAGGTCATGGCCCAGTGGCTGTTCGTCGAGGCTGCGCGTGGTCCGCTCCGCGACTGCCTGCGCCAGTCGTCGGATCGCGACCTCGTCCAGGTCGATGAGCGCGACCGATAATCCGGCGCCGGAGGAGCGCGCATGCAAGGCGGCCGCCGTCGGGTCGAGTCCCAGCCAGAATCTGCGCTGTAGCCACAAGCGCTCCGGCTGTGACAAGTCCGTCGTCCAGATCGCCTCGAATGTACCTCTGGTCATCTCGGTGATCAGGCGGTAGTCGGTCGGCGATTCGGATACCGCACCGTCCCGCATTGCCTCGAGAACACCGGCGCGGATCTGGTGAAAGAAACTGTGTTCGACGACATCATCCGCGATGTGGTGTAACCAGCTGCCCACATTCTGCCCCTCGGGAACGGGCCACTGCCGTCGCTCCGCGTACTGGAACACAGTGCTGTTGACGCCTTGCGCCAACTGCGCCAATCGTTCTTCCTGAGGGTTCTGCGGTGCGTTGGGCACGCCGAGTACCTCGCGCACGTGGCGGAGGGTGTCGCGACCGTACTGCCTGCGCAGCGCCTCGAAGGCCTCCTGATCGCCTTGCTGCGCCCGATGCAGGACTGAGCCCGGGGCCTGGCGATCGCCGGACTCGGGCGACGCGGTCTGCGGCTGCGCGCCATCGGTGTCGGACGTGGTCGGCCCGACATGTCGCGCATCTGCGATCTGTTGCGGTGAATCACCGCTCACCTGGTTCGGCGCGGCCGTCGGGAGGGAGTGGGACGCCGGACGGAAGCCGATCGGCGGCGGGTGTTGCGGTTGGCGAAGAGTTTCGTCGGTGGGTGTGGTGGGTGGCCCGCGAGTGGCTGGATCGGTGGTGTGGTCGGCGGGGGTGTGGGCGGCCTGGTTCAGGAGGGCCGCGAACTCTTGGAGTGGGTCGACGAGGGCGCGCAGTTGATCTTCGGCCCGGGTGAGCGCGGCCTCGGTTTCGGGGGTCGGCTGGGCTTGGTGGTCGGTGGTGGCTCGGGTGTACTGGACGACGACGGTTTGCACGAGCGGGTGGGCGGACAGGGCGTAGAGGTCGTCCTCGGGTGAGGTGTAGTAGCGGGCGCTGCCGGGGTCGCCGTTGCGGGCGGAGCGGTTCTCGGCCTGGATGTCGATGTCGCGGGAGCGGGCGGAGCGGCCGGTGACCACGACGTGGAGGCCGAGGAGATCGCGGATGTCGTCGTCGATGGGGATGTCGACGCCGCGGGCGCCTTGCATGTTGATGACGAGGACTTTGCCGCGTTCGCCCGCGTGGTCGAAAATGTCCTGCAGTTCGGCCTCCGCGTCGGGGCCTTTGTCGAGGAACCATTTCGCGTCCACGGCAGTGTGGGCGACCTTTTGGCGGTCGAGAAGGGCGGACAGCGGGGCGACGAGGTCGTTGCGGTCGGCCAGCACCAGTTGGGGTCTGCCGGTTTCCTGCATCGCTTTGATGTCCGCGGCGATGGTCTCGAGCTTCGACGCCTCGTCCGGGGAAATGCTGTCGGGGTGGACGACGAGCTGCGATGTGTGGAAACGGTCGATTTTGGCGACCTCGCCCAAGCCGTAGCGCTGCTGTAGCTGAGCGGCGGAGCCCTCGGCGGTGCCGGAAGCGCCTGTCACATGGTCGTAGTTCTCCGGGCTGAACAGTTGCTGGGCGGTGATGGATTTCGAACTGGACGGATCGTTGCGGATCCGCAAACCGTGTTCGGCTTCGATGGCTTGCGCGAGGCCGCCGTTCCAGCGGCTCTCGGAGGAGGTCGTGGGATCGAAGAGAACTTTGTGGGTGGTCTGGTCGATGATGAACACTTTGTCGTTGTGCACGACGTAGTGCACGTTCTCCACGTATTCCCACCGCGCCGCTGCGGCCATGGCGATACGGGTCAGCTCGTCCTCGGTGGGTTCACGGCCGAGCGCTTGTTCCAGTTTCCGCCGACCTTCTTCGGTCAGCCGCGCCGGACCGCCCCGCTGGCCGGGGGTGCGTCCGAAGTCCGCTTCGGTGAGCCGCCCGTCGTCCAGTGCGTTGGTGAGGAACTTGTGGGCACGGGTCACCTGGGCGGCGATGGCAGGGTGGGCGGCCTGGTCCGCGCCATCGGAGAGGATGTACTGCGTGTCTGCGTGGATGAGGGCCTCGTCGATCTCATCGATCGCGACGCTGCGGCCGGGAATCCAGTGCTCTCGTAGCGAGGCGAAGCCGACGTCTTGCTGGGTGCCGATGTAGATGGTGGGGCGACCGGGCTCGGGAGGGCGGGGTGCATCGTCGGGGTTCATGCGAACGATGTCGAAGCCGTACTCCTCCAGAACGGTGAGGTATCTGACGACCTCGCGATTGGCGAGGTTGTCGCGGGTGGTGACGATCTGTACAGCGCCGTGATCATGGCGTCGCGGATGGCGTGGGCGAGGAATACCAGCGATTTGCCTTCTCCCGCGTCCATGTTGACCGGGCCGCCGCGCATGGCGGTCATGGCGGCGACCTGCGTCCAGCGCAGTATTTTGCCGTCACCGCGGCGGATCACCTCGATCATCGCGGCTGTGGCGTCGGCGGGGTCGTCGCCGCGAAGCATGTCCGCGAGGGTGGTGGCCGGGACGTTGGTCAACCGGTCGGCTTCGGGGATGTCGGGTCCCGACCGGGCGTGATAGTCCGCGAGCACCGCTTCCGCCGCCTGCCGCATCGCGTTACCGGCCGGTTCGGTGGCCTGTCCCGGCTCAGGCGAGCTGTCGGCGGGATGGTGACCGTCCTGGATCGCGTCGGCTGTGTCCGGCGTGAGATCGCCGGCAGGTTGGCCGGTCGGCGCTTCGCTCCCGGCTGGCGTCGCGGCCGGAGCGCCGGGGCGTCCCCCGCCCGGGACGCTGTTCGCCTCGCCGGTACCCGGCTCGTCACCGCGTGGCCCGTGCAGTTCGAACCAGGTGGCTTTGCCGTTGTCCCGCACCGTGGTTCCGTGCTCGTCGGACAGCATGGCGACGAACTCGCCGCCGCGGCCGCGCTCGGCGTCCCAGGTCGGCATGCCGGTGCGCTCCGGGACGATCTCGCTCTCGTCGGTGACGGTGAAACGGGTCTTACGGGTGTCGTCGCTATCCGTTGCCGTGGCGATGACCGCGACCTTGCCCTGAGTCCACCGCAGGGAGTTCGCCACCACCTCGGAGATCAGCAGTTCGGCGGTGTCGATCTGGTCGTCGGTGAGCCAGGGGAGCTTCTGCTGTAGTGACCGCACCCATTGCCGGGTCCGGGCGGCGGGGCGGACACGCTCGCCTTCCGCACCGGCCTCGCCGATCGCTTCACCCTCTTCGCGCACCACCAGCTCTTCGCGGACCAGCGGTGCGGGTGGCTGGTCGCGCTTGCGTGGCTTCGGCTTCGGCGTCTGTTTCGAGGTGGGCGCCGGGGGTTCGGGCGTCGGCTGTGGTGGTGGGGGCGCCGGCGGTGATTCGGGCGGATTTTGTTTTTTGCGTCGTTTGGGGTCCTTGCCGGAATCTCCACCCATCTGGGCGATGAGGCGCTTACGTTCCGGCTTCCCGCTCGGTTGCGGGGCGGGTTGGAGGTGCGGGACTGCGCCTACGGTCGGAAGGCGGCTGGGGTCCTGGTGGTATTCGAGGGAGTGCGGGTTCAATTGCGGGCCCGCGGGTGCCTGCGGGGCGCCGGGAGTCTCCGGGTTCGGTTCGGTGGCGTACCGCGAGGGGAGGGCGGGTGACGCGGGCGGTTTGTCCAGCCCGGCGTTCAGACCGGTTTCCGGCGCGGCGACATGGCGATCCGACAGGGGGTTGGTGATGTCCGGAGGGCGTGGCGACGCGGAGTCGGCGTTGCCGGGGTTCTCGAAAGCACGGCCCAAGCCGACGGAATGATCGGCAGGGGCGTCAGCGCGGGCGGGCGCGGTATGACGGGTATGGCGTTGGCGGGTGGTTCGTCCTCCAGCGGGTAGGGGACGCCGGGGATGGTCACGTAATCCCCGGCCGGTTTCTTATGGAAGTTGTGGTCCCGAGGGTCTTGCCAGACGCTGTGTTCCCTGGGGTCTTTCCACACGTTGTGGTCGCGAGGGTCGTCGACGATGGTCCCCGGCGGTGTCGGGAACTCCTCTGGCTCGGCGTCGGGTTCGTCGTCGGTGCCCGGCCGAACCGGCTGCGGCAGTGGGGGCCGGTGGAGGTGCGGCGGTATGCGGGGTTTCGCCGGTGTTCGTTGTGGTGAAGCCCGCGGCCGGGGGCGGGGTTGTCGTCGCGCTCGTGGGGGCGGTCGGATCGGGAGCATTCGATTCCGGCCCAATGGGGACGTCCGGAGGAGTTCCCGCGCTCGCAGTCGAGAAAGCGGTGGGAGCCAGCGGCACCGTGAATGGGACGGCGCTGTGCGCGCCTGTGGGCGGTGTGGGTCCGGTGGGCGGTTTCGGTGCGCCGGTGTGCGGTGTGCTGCTGGTCGCATCCGGCGTGCTGGGAGGCGGCGTGGGTGGTTTCGGTGCGCCGGTGCCCGGCGTGGTGCTGGTCGCCTCCGCTGTGCTCGGAGGAGGTGTCGAGCGCGAAGCTTCCGGAGCTTTGGCCGTGCTCGGCTGCGCCACGGCATTTCTCGGCTCTGGAGCGGCGGGTGGAGCGGTGTCGATCCTCGGGCTCGGAACGCCGGTCGCGGTGCCGGGGGACTGGTTGGTCATCCCGGGGTTGGGTGCGGGCGGGCCGTCCGGAACTGGTCCGGTATTCGCGGGTGACGGAATGTTGTCCGTCGCGGTGGGTGGCGGTGGTGGGACGTCTGTGGCTTTCGGCGCGTGGACCGATGGCGCCGCGGTATCGGCACTCGCTGGTGGCTGGTTTGCGGCGAGTTCGGCTTGGAGCCGGGCGAAGCCAGCCTCGAAATCGAGATCGAGGAGTGTCTGTTCCTCCCGGGATGGTGTTCCTTCGTTCAGCGTTTCGCCGGTCGGCCGGAGTCCCGTCGCATTCTCGGGCGCGTTGGTGGCCGTCTGTTCCGGCGCTGTCACCAAGCGCATGTCCCCAGCACGTCCGTGCTCGACCCGGAAAGAACTGCTGCCGTCGTGGAGGTATTCGGTGGTGATCGCAGGATTGTCCGATTGGGTGACGGTGCCTTCGGTGATCACACCGACGCCCCGTTGGTCCGGGCGCACCTGAGGATCGCTGATGTGAGCCTGACGGGTCGGCATCGGTGTGGCCGGGCCGCTTTCGGAGGGCGAGGCCACGGCGACCGAGCTACGCGCGACCGGTGTGTCGCTCCACGCGGGAAATGAGCCGCCGCGCCCGGGGGACGACGGTGAGGTGGGGTGCGATGGCCCCGCCGAGGGATGGTTGGGAGTGTTCCCGGGCGGTGTGGTTCCGTCGCTTCCGTCCGACGACGGCCCTGGGCTGTCACCTCTCCGAAATGCGACGAGGGCTTCGCGGACGTCTACCGGCGCATTGTCGAACAGGTCGCGGAAGATCTGCTCGCCTTCCGCCATCATCTCGCTGGTCAGGTCGGGTCGCCGCGGCGCGGAGCCATCACCGATCTCAGGGCCGGAACCTTTCGCTGGTGGCGGGTCCGCGTAACTGGCGGTTGACGTCGCTTCGGAAGTCGCCGTTCGCACCTGAGGTGGCTGACCGTCCCCCGTCGCGGAAACACTGGGCATCGGTGCGCCGTCCGGGGACAAACCCGAACCCGGCACCACCGGTTCGGGTGCACCCGTGTACGCACCGGCCCGCATCGGCCGCACCGCCGCGCCGACGGAACCGACCAGCCCGGAGCCGAACCCCGTCCACACCATCGCGGCCAGGTCTTTGCCGCGCAGTTCCCCGCCCGTCAGACCCCATGCGGTAACCCCACCCGCCAGACCACCGGCCATACCGCCGACGCCGCCCGCCGCCACGGTGCCCAGCACCCGCCCGCCCGCTCGGATCGCCGCGGGCGCGACGCGGCGACCGACCTCGACACCGGCCAAGCCGCCGACGGCGCCCGCCGCCATCCCGATCTTGACCTTCCGCCAATCCACCTTCTCCAGGTGGCCCTGTTCGATGAGCTTTCGTTGCGCGACATACGGAGCGCCACCGCCCACCGCGGCTCCGAAGAACACGCCTTTCGCGGCCAGCACCAGGTGCTGGTGCTCCACCCCCAACCGGAGGGCACGGGCCACCGTGGCGACCAGGAAGCCGCGCTGGGAAACCTGCATGGCCGCCTTGGTCTCGAGGCGGTCGGCCATCAATTTCATGATGCTGCCGGGCGGAGGCATCATCATGCTCACGGCAACCTGGCTGAGCAGCGCCAGCCCGATGAGGTAGATGACGTAGATCTGTTCCTGGACAGCCGTGGCGTTGTCGTACAACGGCCGGGCCATACTGTTGCAGAATTCGATCTGCGCCTCGGTATGTGCGATGAGCTTGCGGTACTGCTCCCGCATCGCCGCACCGGTTTCGCCCTCGACCGCCTTATCCAATTGCGCCGACGCCGCTCGGAGCCGATGCAGCACCGGAACCAGTGCGTCCGCCGACTCCGCCCACGCGTCAGCGGCGCGGCGCATCGCCTCCGGATCGCCCTTCGGGATGTGCCCGAGCACCATGTCGACCAGCCAGTCGGGAAGTTGCTCCAGTCCCGGAACCTGCGGCGCCATCAGGCGCCCGATCGCCCGCGCGCGTGCTCCACGACCAGCCGGTGCAGCACTTTCGCCGGTCCGCAGGCGCGCTCGCCGCGCAATTCGACTTCGGTGAACGCCTCCACCACCGCAGCACCGGGATCGAAACGATTCGCCGAGAAGCAGGCGCGAATCAGTTGGCCGCGCCACTCTCGGTATCCGCGCACGATGGCGGCCAGTCTGTCACCACGACCCCACGGCCCGTTGATGCGCTGGTACTCCATGAGCAAGGACCGGTGCGCCGACCGGCGGACCTGGGGACCGGCCCCCGCCTCGAGTATCCGGCCGAGGTCGCGCACGACGGTCGAATACATCGGCCGCTCCTCGGAACCAGCTACCCGCTCACCCGATCGAACGGCGGTGGCGACCTTCTCCGAAACCACCGCTCGATTCGCCACCATGACGCGGTCGAGGAGGATCCAGCCGCCGGTGGCCCGACCCTGCCCCTCGTCGGCCGCGCGATCGAACACCACGCGGGACACCGCGCCGTCCCCGAGGTCGGTGATCTCCAGCCCGGTCAGTTCGATGAACGGATATCTGCCGAGGACGTCGTCGATGGCCGCCGCGATCTCATCGACCGTAGGTGTGGCCACACCGGAGGTATCGAATCCGGCGATCCGGATGCCATGGCGAGCGGCGAGCGCCCGCGCGGCGGCCACGGCATCCGGGTCGGTCCGTATCCGGGAGCGCTTCGCCTCCGCCGGGACCGGTTTCGGCTTGCGCCGTTTCGAGTCCTTGCCGGGTTTCCCAGGTGGCGCCGCGTCGGGCTGAGGACCTTTACGGTGCGGCGGGAACACCTGGCCCGGTGGCGAACCGCCGGTGTTTCGTGACCACGGCGTGCCGGGTGCGTTCCGCATCCACGGTGAATCGGTGGGGGGCCTCGTCCATCGGCCCTCCGGTGTGCGCTGGACGGCCGCCGGTTGGTTCGCACCGGGTTTGGGTGTCGCCGCCGGGGGTGAGTCGGCTGCACGGGGGGTGGCGGTGGCAGGGGACGCCGGCGTTCGTGTGGCCGGCGGGACTCCTGGCGCGGTCGGCGACGCCCGGTCCGGAACCGCGGGCGCCGGGGATGAGCTGGGCAGCGGCTCGTGCCCGGGTGAGCCGGGGCTGTCGACCGGGCCGTAGTCACCTGGGTCAGTCGCGCCCGGCGCGATCGGGTCGGCGGGCGGCTGGTAGCCGTACTGCTGAGGTCCCTGGGCAGCCGTGGGGTCCGGTGCCGGAGCGGTGGGGTCGTCGGCAGAGGGCGCGGTGGCGTCCCGGGCGGAAGGGGGCTCGGCGGCATCCGGCGTGGAGACGGGTTGATAGGGAACCGGGCTCTGCCATTGCGGCTGGACGATCGGAGGGTTACCCACGATCGGAGTGCCAGCGACCGGGTAGGAGCCGAACGGGTCCTGATTCCGGAGCAGGGAGCCGAGATTCAGGTCCTGGTCCTGCAGTGTCTCACCGGCATCGGCGACGCTGCTGCTCGTCCCGCGCAGATTGTGGACCAGGTTCTCGAAGCCGGTGATCCCCTTCTCGGCGGCGGGCTCGTATTTATCGCCGAAGGCCCGGCCCGGCTCGTCGTCACCCCAGCACTTGCCTTCGGCGGCGAGTCTGTCCTTCAGTCGATCGAGTTCTTCCTGCGCCGCGTCGGCGATGGCGGCGAGTTCCGGAGTCAGTGCTCGCAGCAGGTCTGTATCCACCCGCAACGATCGACCCATAGTCCGGCAAACCCTTCACCCTGCGTCAGCGACACCGAGAGAAGACATTGTCCTCGCGAGTCCTTCCCGGCCCCGAGTCCGCTCTTCTCGAGGCTGGGAATGACCGAAGGGGAGCGGCTCGCCGCACGGTGGCCGGACACGCCGACCGGGCTGTTACCGCTGCGGCGAACTCAGCACGGGCTTGTGCAGGTCGAAGTAGGTGGCGTCGCCCATGAGCGCGTTCTCCTCCTCGAACAGCGACCGCAGATCGTCCGGTACCTGCATCTTCTCGTGTTCGCGTGCTTCGGCTTCGGAGGTGAAGTACACCGTTTCGACGAAGCCGTCGTCGCCGAAGGTCGCCAGCGTGCCGCCGAGGATCTCCGGGCGTACTTCGTGCAACCGGTCGCCCGACTGGGCCAAGATCTCGCGCATCCGGCGAGCGTCACGCGTATGACCCTCGATGACCTGCACGAATCCGGCACGGTCCGAGCCGCCGCCCATCCACTGCGTGACATCGGCGCAGTCCATGAACGTCACCGGCCCGTCGAAGCATTGCGCGGTCTCCTCCCACCAGGCGCCCTGTTCCGGGCGCTCGCTGTTGCGGCGGGCGGCCTCCGCGGATTCGAATCGGGCCAGCGCGATGAAGGTGCCGTCGTCGCACAGCCCGCTCGTCGTGCCGAGATAGCCGACGGCTCCCGGCTGTAGTTCCTCGTTCCACCGATCCATGCACTGACGCAGTCGGGCGGGGTCGGCGGCCTTGCCTTGAATGACTTGGATGAACATCGGTTCCTCCTGGGGCGGAGCGATCACTCCGCAGTGTCGCCGGGCCGTCACGTCGTGGTCCACCGAGGGCGTGGCACCGCACGGCCCGCGACTGCGGCCGGCGCAGACTCAATCGTTCGCCGCTGGGATGTCGCACGCAAGTAGCGGACGCCGGTGCGGGTGGCAGGCGGATCGGTCGGGCGCTGCCGGGCGGTCGCGGGGCGTCGTGCTCAGGCGGCCGGGAGCGCCGTGGGTGCGCGGCCGGAGTTCTCGTTGTCGCGTTCCGCGATGCGCGCGTAGAGCCGGATCAGCACGTCGCGCAGGGTGAAGCCCAGGTCGGCGGCGCGGATGGCGGCCAGTTCGAGCGCGAGGTCGCTGGCGAGCGTGCCGGGATCGCTGAGCATCTCGTCGAGCACCATCCCGCTCACCGCCTGCTCGCGGGTCAGGACGACGGTGGGCAGCCAGCTGAGTTCCCACGCACGGCCGGAGAAGGAAAGCGAGCGCGCGCTTTCCGGGGTGATGTCGCTGGTAATGGTCGAATCGGTGATGTCGAGTGCCATGATCCGCTCTCATTCACTCTGTTTCGGGATGGCGCGGACTCGTCGTTCGTCACAGGTGCGGTGGCCGTGCTCGGCCACGGCCCGAACGCGGTGGTTCGTCCGTGCCTGGATTGCTCGGTACCCGAGTGCTTCGGGAGATCAGCGCGAGTGGCGGAGGTCGATCACGCCTGGGCTGAGGCGTCGCCTACCCGGCCCGCGCCATGGGGAGGTATCCGTGATCGGCACCTCCTACAGTTGTCGGACCACCGGGCGACGCGAAGGAAAAAGATTGCGCCGAGGTCGAATCGCGGTGGCTACGAGATCAAGGCTAGGTACGGACACCTTGTGCTGTCAACAAAGCCCTGAGGCTTTGTGATGATATTTTTTGAGCTGGAAAGCATGAATGAAGGCTTATTGTCTACTGAATGTCATGATCCTGTGCTGGAGTGAGATTCTCAGCTCTGGATGGCGCGCGGGAAGCGCATATTCGGGCGCATGTGGCAGCCTTGCGGCGCGGATCATCGGAGCGCTGATTGCGCGGCTGGATTTCTGGTTGACAACGAATTCAGCCGAACGCGATTCATCCGACGCCGCTTGACACTTGATGATTAGAATGTCGCATCGTGACACTGCGTGAGCATGTGTATGCAAGGTGCGGGATGGGAGGCATGGGATGGCTGGCTCGGGCTCGGATGAGCAGGTCGGCAACCTGGTCCGCAGGCTGAGACTGGAACGCGGCTACACCCAGGCGGCGCTCGCCACGAGAGCGGGCTGCTCGCGCAGCCTGATTCAGCAGATCGAGAACGGCAGTCGCGTTCCGCCGCTCGCGCTGCGGGAACGCTTGAGCCTCGCCCTCGGCGCGGAATTGCCCACCGACGGCAGCGCCGATCCGGCGACCGATCCGACCAGCAGCACCTACTACGACTTGCGGATGCGGTTCAATGTGCTGCTGGGCAAAGACCCCGCAATGGTCGAGCGCGCACTTGGTATCGCGCAGAGCCTGATCGACGCGTCCGGCGCGCGCGAGGAAATCGAGCCGTTGCGACTGGTCGCCGATCGGCAGTTGGAACGCGCGGAGGAGATCCTCGCGCAGATTCCCTCGCGCAGCGCCACGGTGTGGGAGTGGAACACCGTCATCGACTGGCTGACGATCCTGGAGCAGGCCACCACGTCGGTCCGCGCGATCCACACCGCGGACCTGGGCACGATCGGCGGAGACGTCGGCGACGACTATCACGCGGCGATCCTGCGGCTGGCCGACAAGACCCATCCGCCGAAGATCAATGTGCGGCGAATGTACGTGCTGGACGACATTTCCGACGTGTGGCCATACGACGACAAGCTGTGGAAGCAGGCTCGATCGGGCGTGGAGAGCGTGCTGGTCAAGCGGGAGTACGCGCGCAACGCGCAGAGCATGCTCGTGGTCGACGACCGCTACGTCGCGGTAGGCGAATACGACTACTCGCGCCAGGCCCGGGTCGCGACGCGGTTCTCCGTGCTCAAGCACGACGTCGCGTTCGCGGTCCGGCGTTTCGAGAAACTCTACGACCTCAGGCGCGCGGGTACGGCCATCGTGGTCGACCAGATCGTCGCGCAGCCGCCGCTGGCGGATTTCGAACGACTCACCGAGGGCAACTGCCGCAGCCTGTTCCGAGCCGCGCTCCAGGAGAGGTGGAACGCCATGCCCGGGCCAGGAGACTATTCAGAAGGCGAGGTTCCGTGACTCAGAGCCAGGTGCTCACCGATCCGCTCGCCGATCTGGCGGCGCTGACCAATCGTTCCGAGGCCAGGAAACGGGAGGTGCGCGGGCACGTCTCGCGAGACGCGTGGTTCGCGGGCGCCGGTGGCCGCCGCTACTCCGGCGTCATCGACGCGTACCACGGCGAAACCGGCCGTGCGCCGGACGCGCACGCCGTCGCGGCGCTGGACCGAGCGTGGCGGGAGAGCCTGCACATCGCACCGTCGGCGGAGTATCTCGACGGCAGGCTGTACGACAAACGACAGCCGCTGATCCTGCGGGAGCTGGCGGCGCGCAAGTTGTTCGAGCGGTTGTCGCATCCGGTGGAAGGCGTGCCAGGGGTCCGGGTCCGCGCCGAGGAGGTGATCGTCTGCCCGTATTCGAGCACCATGCTGCTCGAGGAGGCCGTGGCCACCCTGGCCAGGCCCGGTGGGGTCATCGTGTGCCCGGAGGGCTTCTACAAGAGCTCCAGCATCCATGTGGAGAAGTACGGTCTGCGGATCGTGTCGTGCCCGGTGGCGCCGGACGACGCGTTCAAGATCGACCCGGTCCGGCTGGCCCGCTGCCTGGACGAGCTGCGTGCGACGGGTGAGCTGTGCGGCGTGCTGCTCACGTTGCCGGGGAACCCGGTGGTCGCGAACTACACGGCGACCGAGCTGGCGGAAATCGGACGGGTGCTGCTCGGGTGTGGTGTACCCGTCATCTGCGATATGGCCTTCAACCGGCTGGTGGCCTCGCACATTCCCATCGCCGCGTTGCACGTGGAGACCGAGCACGGCATCCGGCGGCTGTACGACGTGATGCTGACCATCACGGGAAACTCCAAGGGCTACAACGCCTTCGGCCCCTGCAAGATGGGCGCGGCGTGCACGGGTGACAGCGCGTGGCTGGACCGGATCAGGGAGCGGCTCACCATCTCCTTCCAGCGGGAGACCACCCATCTTGCGCGCGCGATTCTCGAGCACACCCCGGAGGACTACTTCCTGCGCAACCACGAGCTGATGCGCACGCAGATCGATCGGGCCTGCGGTCACATCGCCGCGATCAACACCCGGCTCGGGTCCAACGTGCTGCGACCGCTGGGCACACCGGAGGGAATGTTCCTCTCGCTGGTGTTCGATCGCGCCCTCCTCGACCGGGCGGGCGTGCACACCAGTGCGCAGGTGGAGGACCTGTTGCTGGCCGTGGCCGGCGTCGACAGCGTCGCGCTGGACCGCACCGGCTCGCTGCGTCCCGGGGTCCGGCTGAACGTCCTCGCGCCGCGCAAGGCGCCCCGGCAGGAATCGCCCGCCTTGATCGAGGAACTCTTCGAACCGGCTGGAGCAACTGATCCGCGACATCGTCGGCGGGCTCACCTATCGCGACGCACTCGCGGCTCGCGGCCTGACCGGCCTGGGTACGGAATCCAGGGCGGCGCGGTGATCGTCGGAGTCCTGCGCGAGACGGCGCCCCGCGAGACCCGCGTGGCGCTCACACCGGACGGCGTGCGCACGCTGTCCACGGCGGGGCTGCGGGTCGTCGTGGAGGAAGGTGCGGGGCACGGGGCGGGTTTCGCCGACGCGGCCTACCGCGCGTCCGGGGCGGTCGTCGTCACCGATCGCGCCGCGATATTCGAGCGCGCGGGCATCGTCGTCTGGGTGAAACCGCCCGCGTACGAGCTGGACTCAATGCCGCTGCGCGCGGGGACGACGCTGGTCGGATTTCAGGACCCGCACTACCGCCGCCAGGAGATCGACCGATTGCGCGACCGAGGTATCGAGTCGGTGGCCTTCGACCGCGTGCCGCGCGACGACACGACCACCGACATCGATGCGCTGTCCACCATGAGCCGGATCGCGGGCGCGGTGGGTTATGCCGAGGGCAGGCAGCTGCTTCCCCCGTCGCGGCGCGTGGGTCCGGTCCGCGCTCTCGTGCTGGGCTGCGGGGCGGCCGGGCTCGCCGCCATCGCGGCCGCGCGCACGTTCGACGACGAGAAGCCGACGGCGGTCGGTAACCGCGCCGATCAGCGGGACGCCGCGTTCGAGGCGGGCGCGGCACATTTCGTCCTGAACGGGGCCGGCAACACGGCGCTGCTGGACCTGCTCGCCGCGACACCGCCCGACCTCGTCGTCTGTACCGCCGTGCACCGCGGATCCCCGGCCCCCCGCCTGCTCGGGCAGGCGGCCTTGGACCTGCTCGGCGCGGGAACCGTGATCGTGGACCTCGTGGCCAAGGCGGGCGGCAATTGCGTCGCGACCGTCGCGGACCGCACCGTCACCCTGCCCAACGGCGTCGTCGTCACGCATCGTTCCAACTATCCGGCGGGCCGCCCGGAACCGGCCAGCCACGCGTACGGCGCGGCGGCGGCCGCCATGGTGCTGCGAATCGCCAGGGGAACGGCTGATCTCCCTTGACGATGGATGAGAACGTGTTCTAATTCTTGGCATGCGCAGATTTGACGGCCGCCGCGTGGTGGTGACGGGAGCTGGATCCGGCATCGGTCAGGGCATCGCCCTGCGGCTGCTGGACGAAGGGGCGCAGCTGGTCGCCGCCGATATCGACGCCGCAGGCCTGGCGGCCACCGCGGAGAAGGCGGGTGACGGCGCCGAACGACTGCGGACGGTGCAGGTCGACACCGCCGATCCGGAGTCGGTGCGCACCGCGACCGCGGCGGCGCTCGAGTTCTTGGGCGGAATGGACGTGCTGGTCAACGCGGCGGGCATCTTGCGCCCCGCGCGGACCCACGAGATGCCTCTCGCGGTGTGGGATCAGGTCATCAGGGTGAACCTCACCGGTACGTTCCTGATGACCCAGGCCGCGCTGCCCGCTCTGCTGGACACCGGCCACGGGGTGGTGGTCAACATCTCCTCCACGGCGGCCTTCAGCGCGGCTCCCTACCTCGCGTCCTACGCGGCGTCCAAGGGCGGCGTGAACGCCTTCACCCACGCCATCGCCCTGGAGTACGCCAAGCAGGGCTTGCGCGCGGTGAACATCGTTCCCGCCGGTATCACCAGCGGTATCACCACGAAGTCCATCCTGGATCAGCCCGAAGGGTTCGATCCGCAACTGTTCTCCCGGATGACCGGCTGGCTCAACGGGGGCGCGCTCGGTTCTCCGGAGGACATCGCCGGGGTGGTCGCCATGGTCGCCTCCGACGACGGGCGGTACATGACCGGGACCGAGATCAGGGTCGACGGGGGAGCGCTGATGTAGTCAGCGAGGCGTCGCCACCAGGAAGTGGTGCGGAATCGGCTTGTGTGCCAGCCGCCGGTGCTCGACGTCACAGCCTGCCTGTTCCAGCGCAGCGATCACCTCCGGCACCGGGCGCAATGTGAAGCCGTACGCCGTGAACGGCACTTTCGCGGCCACGTCCGGATCGGCGATACCGATCACCAGCCGCCCGCCCGGCCGGACCACCCGTGTGAGTTCGGTGCAGGCCGCCGTCAGATCCGGGACGAAGTACAGGGTGTTGACGGTGATCGCGGCGTCGAACTCGTTGTCGGGCAACGGCAGCGCGGTGAGCGAGGCCTCGGTCAGCTTCAGGCGACCGGATCGGATGTCGCCCGCGTGACCCGAGCGGGCGCGCGCCAGCATGTCCGCGGAGATCTCGACACCGTGCACAACGCCGCCCGCACCCACGCGATCGAGCAGCAGCGAAAGACCCAGTCCGCCACCGAATCCCAGGTCGGCCGCAGTGCTCCCGGGCGCGACGGCGGCGGCTTCGACCGCCCCGGTGATGGCGGCTTTGTTGCCGCGATTGAGCGCGAAGGCGATACCTTTGCCGAGCACGCCGTGGGGATTTCCGAGCTGGTCTGCGAGGGTGGACCACAGCCGGGCCCGGACAGAGTTCATGGCGCCATCGTAGCGACGATCTCCGGCCGCGCGGCGCCGTAAAAGCGTCCCTTATTCCCTACCGAAGGATGATCGCGATGCGCCGACCGATGACCCTTCTCGCCGCGTGCGCGCTGGCGATGCTGCCCGGTCTCCCCGCCTCGGCGGCCCAGCCTTGGGGGCCGCTTCCGTCGCCGAATCCCTTTCTCGGGCCGCCCGGCACCGCCACCATGCACGGCGACGCGGGGTCCTCGGATGTCACTCCGCTCGCCGGTCCGGCGACGCACGCCGGGCAGGTCACCGCGTATCCGCTGGCCGCCGCGTGCCCCACCCTGCTGGAGGGGTCGGACGGTCTCGTGGTCGCCCTGTGCACCGCTGTCGCGGGACAGACCCCGACGGTGCATCTGCTCGACCCCGCCGCGCCGGGCCCGTTGGCGAGTTCGCTCGCGACATTGCCGTTGGTGAAGGGCAGCCTCCTCGGCGGGGTGTACGCCTACCTCGATCAGGCCAACCGTCTGGTGGTCGTGGACGGCTCCCGCCGGATGCTCCGGGTGCGGCACGAGCGGGACGCGGCCGGGGCATGGCGGCTGATCAGCGAAGTCGCCGCCGACCTCGGCTCGGTGCTGCCTTCCGGGGACAACGTGACCGGACTCGTGCCGGACTGGTCGGGCAATGTGTGGTTCGCGACCGGACAGGGAGTGGTCGGGTTCGTCACCGTCAGCGGGCGAGTCGCGGCGTCGGCGCTGCCCGCGGGAGAGCGCGTCGCAAACAGCATCTCCGCGGCGCCCAGCGGGCAGGTCGCGGTCGCGACGACGCACGCGCTGTACGAACTGCGCGTCGGTGCGTCCGGCGGTCCGGAGATCATGTGGCGCACGGCGTACGACCGGGGATCGGCGCGGAAGCCGGGACAGCTCAGTTGGGGGACCGGCTCGACACCCACCTACTTCGGGCCGCAGACCGGTGCGGACTACCTGACCATCATCGACAATGCCGACGGCCAGGTGCACGCCCTGGTGTTCCGTTCGGGCACAGGGCAATTGGTGTGCTCAACGGCGGTACTCGGCGAAGGCGGTGCGGGAAGCGAGAATTCGCCGGCCGGAATAGGACGTTCGGTCTTCGTGGCGAGCACCTACGGTTACCCGTATCCGGCGCTGCCGGAGGGGGCGGGACCGGCGGTGCCGCCCAGCGCGCCGTTCCTCGGTGGCATGACGCGGATCAATGTGGCGGGCGACGGGTGTCACGTGGTGTGGGAGAACACGGTTCGCAGTGCGGCCGTGCCTCGTCTGTCCACCGCCGACGGCGCGCTCTATACGGTGACTCGCGTGGGCGCCGATCACGCCACACCTCTCGACGGGTACGCCTTCACCGCCCTCGACCCGGAGACCGGCGCGGTCACCACATCCCACCCCTTGCCCGGCACCATCATCGACGATCCGCTTCAGACCGCGCCGCTGATCACGCGGGACAGTCGCCTGCTGCAAGGCACGGTGACGGGAATCCTCCGCGTCGGCTGAGCACGGCCACGCGGGGCAAAGTGATACAGGTCACCTCTTGCGGAACCAGCTCGGTACCGGAGCCCCGCGCGGTGGCTCGCCCGGCATCGCGCCTGCCTCGGAAGAGGTCGCCGCACTGTGACGCGCGTCTCTCCAAGTGGGCTGTCACCGTAGCGATTTGGCGAGGTCAGGGCGATCGCGGCTAGGGATGAGGCGAAGATCACAAACCTCGTTACGGTTGCGGTCGAGGTGCTGAACGGGCTGCGTGCAGCGGGGGCCCCGGGCGCTTTTTCGCTGCCGGTTAATCCGGAGCCTGTCGGGGAACTGGCCGGTCTTCCTCGGTTGCCGCTATGTCCATACCCGGTTTATTACCGCGTAAACAAACCTGTGGTCTTTTTCTTTAGCGCCGGGGTCAGCTACTGCCATTTCGTGCAAATGAACGTGCAGGTGGGAGCGGGTGTCGGCAAACCGTAGAGCCGTCTATCGCATCGCTCGGTTAACCGCTCCGAGTTGTTCCGAGCCGTTGCCGAGGTGGATTCCCAGCGCTCGTTTCCACAGGGTCACCGGGGTGGCAACCGTCCTTCGAAACGGGTATTTCGTAGGTCGCATGCGGTTAGCTGACATGGGCCGAAGAGGTGGCGCCGCAAGGGTTTGCTGGAGCGCTGCTTTATACGCTTGACCTCGGCGGGGAGGGTTGCGTGGGGATAACGATTGTGTAGAGTTGACGGTAACGCTGGCCGCAGCTCGAGCAGCAACTCGCTGCGGCCAGCGGAACTCAATCGGGGGAGTTCCGAACCGATCCGGCGCCATGTAGCTGCCGATTGTCCCAGTCGTTTCGCTCACCGTGTGCTGATTGTTGGCTGTGTCACAGCGGGGAGTTGCTCTCCCGAACCGGAGCCGCTCGCAGCCGTTTGCTTCAGGACCGCTCGGCGTCCCACGCCGAACACGTACACCAGGAACAACGCCTCGGCGGTGAACCCGATCGCGATGCGGATCGGCCCGGGCAGCGGGCTCGGCGTCACGAATCCTTCGATGAAGCCACAGACCAGCAACACTGCGACCAGCCCGAGCGCCATGGTTGCGGTCGCCCGTCCCTGCCCGGCCACCGCGTCCACCCGGCTGAGCCGGCCCGGATCGATCAAGGTCCAACCGAGTTTCAGACCGGCGCCGCCCGCGACGAACACCGCGGTGAGCTCCAGCGTGCCGTGCGGGAGGATGAAGCCGAAGAACGCGTCCAGCCGCCCCGCGTCGGCCATCAGGCCCGCGGTGACGCCCAGATTGAGGGCGTTCATGAACAGCAGGTAGACCGCGGGCAGGATCAGCACCCCGGTGAACAAGGCGATCGCCGCGACCCACGCGTTGTTCGTCCAGACCTGTGCGGCGAAGGCCCCCTGCGGATGTTCCGAGTAGTAGGTCTCGAACGCGCCGCCGGGCGCGGTGAGGCTCGCCGTGTCACTCGGAATGCCGAGCACTTCGCGTGCCGCCTCGAACCGGTCCACCCACACGGCCAAGCCGGCCGAGACGAGCAGGAACGCCGCGGCCACACCGGCCCACCACGGCCACGACCGGTACAGCGCCGCCGGGAAGCGGTGAGCGAAGAACCGGCCGATCTCCTGCCAGGTGTCGGCTCGCGTTCCGAGCACCCGGCCACGCGCGCGGGTCAGCAACGCGCTCAGACCGGCGATCAGCTCCGGGTCCGGGCTGTGCGACTGCAGCCGCGCCAGCTGCTGGGAGGTGCGGCGGTACAGCATGACCAGTTCGTCCGCCTCCGCGCCGGTCAGCTTGCTCCGCTTGGACAAGTAGTCGAGCCGGTCCCACGCTCTGCGATGCGCCAGGCTGTACGCGTCCACGTCCATTCGGTTGCCTCCCACTCCCGCCGGTCGCAAGAATGCTATCGACATGGCTGAGTTCACCACCGGCGAAGCAGTGGCCCTGGAGCTGCCCATCGCCCGCATCCCCACCAGGGCCACCGCGTTCCTGATCGACGTGATGGCCCAGTGCGCGCTCGGGTTCGTGCTGCTGTTCGCGATCATGACGCTGCTGCTGCCCGCGGGGGTGGATTCCGCCTGGCTGGACGCGGTGATGCTGGTGACCATCGTGACCGTGCTGGTCGGATACCCGGTGACCTGTGAAACCGTCTGGCGCGGGCGGACACTGGGCAAGTTGCTGCTCGGGCTGCGCGTGGTGCGGGAGGACGGCGGGCCGATCGACCTCCGGCACGCGCTCACCCGCGGCCTCGCCGGCGCGATCGTCGACTTCTGGATGCTCGGCGGGTTCGGCGCCATCGCGGTGCTCACCTCGATGTGCTCCCCGCACGCGCGACGGATCGGTGACGTGCTCGCGGGCACCGTCGTGGTGCACGCCCAGCGACCGCTGCCGCCGCCTGCCCTCGCGATCGCGCCGCCGTGGCTGGCCGCGTGGAGTACTCAGCTCGACCTCTCCGGAGTCTCCGAGGATCTCGCGTTGGCGGTGCGGCAGTACTTGACCCGCTTCCGCACTCTGACGCCCGCGGCGCGGGATCATCTCGGCACGGCGCTCGTGGCCGAGGTGTGCGGCCGGTTGCGCGTCGCGCCCCCGGCTCATTGCCCGCCGCTGCAGATCCTCGGCGCGGTCATCGCCGAACGACAGCGCCGGGTGCTGCCGCCACCGCTGTTCCCGGTGTTCGGGCCGCCGCTGCGCGCCGGTCAGCCGTTCGCGGCGAGGTAGTCGTCCACCTCGCGGAGATAGGCGTCCTGTCGGGCTGGCGTGATCCAGGAGGCGCGGAAGGAGTTGCGGGCCAGCTCGCCCAGCCGATCGATGCCCAGGCCGGCGTGCTCGGCGAGCGCCAGGTAGTTGTCGGCCACGTACGCGCCGAAGTACGCGGGGTCGTCGCTGTTGACGGTCACCGTCAGGCCACGGTCGAGCAGGCCGACGATCTCCCGCGACTTCATCTGCGCGGTGACGAAAGAGTTCGACACCGGACAGCAGGTGAGCGCGATGCCGTTGGAGCGGGCCAAGCCGACCAGACGATCGTCCTCCACGATGTTCGTGCCGTGGTCGAGCCGGTCGACGCCGATGTCCTCCAGTGCCTGGCGGATGTGTTCGATCGAGTTGGGCTGGTCGATGTCGCAGTGCATCGTGAGGAGGAACCCCTCCGCGCGGGCGCGTTCGAAGACCGCGGCGAACTTGCTCGGCGGGTTGCCGCGCTCGTCGGAGTCCAGCCCGACGCCGAGTATCCAGCTCTTGTACGGCAGCGCTTCCAGCAGCGTCGCCATGGCGTACTCCGCCGAATGGTCGCGCAGGAAGCACAGGATCAGCTCGGCGGATATTCCCAGCTCACGCCGCGCGCGGGCGATCGCCGACCGATATCCGCTGATCACGGTGGGGAAGGGCACCCCGCGCCCGGTGTGCGCCTGCGGATCGAAGAACAGCTCGACATGACGCACGCCTTGGGCATGCGCCCTGCGCAGATAGTTCGTACGCGAGGTCGTGGAAGTCCTGCGGTAGCAGTAGTACGCGCATGGCCGGGTAGTAGACCTGGAGGAACGACGTCAGGTCGTGGAACTGGTAGGTCTGCTCGACCTCGTCCACGGTCTTCTCCGGCAACTCGATGCCGTTGCGCCGAGCCAGGCGGAACTTCAGCTCCGGCTCCAAGGTTCCTTCCAGGTGCAGGTGCAATTCCGCTTTGGGCAGTCCGCGGACGAAGGCGGCGAGATCCGATGCCATGGCAACATGATCCCCTCAGAGGGCGCCGGACTGCTTCAGTTCCAGGTATTCGTCCGCCAGGGCCTCCGGCAGTCGCTCCGGCGACGCGGTGACCACCGCGATCCCGGTGCGGCGCAGAGATTCCTGGACCAGCGCCCGTTCGGCGAGCACGGATTCGGCCGCCGCCGCGGCGTACAGGTCGGACAGGTTCTCACGCCGGGTGGCGGCCGCGGCGACATCGGGATCGGTCACCGAGACGATGAGCACTCGGTGCCGCTGCGCGAGCACCGGCAGCACGGGCAACAGATTCTCCTCGACCGCGGCGCCGTCGAGACCGGTGAACCAGACGACCAGGCTGCGCCTGCGGGTGCGCTGGATGGCCGCCCGCACCAGGGCGGCGCTGTCGGTGTCGACCAGAGCCGGAGTGATCCCGGCCATCGCGTGCATGAGCTTCAGCTGCAACCCTTTTCCGCCCGCGCCGCGAACTTCCGCGCGCGGTCGCCGGTCGAAGGCGAGCAGGTCGACCGAATCGCCCGCGGCGGCGGCCAGACCGCCGAGCAGCAGGGCCGCCTCGATGCTCGCGTCCAGGCGCGTACCGTCGCCGACCCGGCCCGCGCTGACCCGGCCGGTGTCCAGCAGCATCAGCATGTGGCGGTTGCGTTCGGGCCGCCAGGTGCGGACCAGGACGTTGGTGGCGCGCGCGGTGGCGCGCCAGTCGATGACGCGCACGTCGTCACCGGCGACGTACTCGCGGAACGAATCGAACTCGGTGCCCTGGCCGCGCAGGTTGGCCACATTGCGACCCTCCAGATGTTGCAGCCGTCTGACTTTCGACCGCAGCAGCCGTTCGGCGCGGAACGCGGGCAGCGCGCGTACCCGGGCGGGCACGGTCCGCCGTGTCTGCTTGCCCGCCAGCCCGAGCGGGCCGAGCAACCGCACCGTGATCTGCCCCGCGACCCGATCGCCACGGTAGGTCGGCGTGAGCGTGGTGCGGAAGCGGACCTTGGTGCCCGGGGCGAGGTCGAGCCGGTGCGCACGGTTCTCGGCGCGCGCGCTGTCGGGCCAGTCGTCCCAGATCGTGCCGCGCAGCGCCCGGGTTCCGGTGTTGACCGCGACGAGTTCAACCTCGACGGAGCGCCCGAGCCGAACGATGGTCAACGCGTCCCTGGCCAGCGTCAGATCTCGCGCGCGACCCACGGCGCCGGCATCGATGAGCAGCCCGGCCGCCAACACCGAGGTCATTACCACGACACCGAGCAAGGACGGCAGGACCAGGGTGACGAACAGGGCCGCCACGCCTGCCGCGGCGGCCAGCCGACCGGTGACGACCATCGGTTACACCGGCACCGGAACCGACAGCAGCAGCGACGACAGCACGCCCTCGGTGGTCACGCCGTCCAGCTCGGCCTCGGGGCGCAGATGCAGGCGGTGCCGCAGCACGGCCACCGCCACGGCTTTCACGTCGTCGGGCGTGACGAATCCGCGGCCGTTGAGCCAGGCGAACGCGCGCGAGGCCGCCATCAGCGCGGTCGCGCCCCGGGTCGAGGCGCCGTGCTGGACGGCGGGCGAGGTGCGGGTGGCCCGGCACACGTCCACGGTGTAGGCGAGCACCTCGGGGCTGATCGTCGTCTTCGCGATAGCGGCGCGGGCGGCGGTGATGTGCGCGGGTCCGGCCACGGGGCGCAAGCCCGCGGCGGTCAGGTCGCGCGGATCGAAGCCCGCCGCGTGCCGTTGCAGGATGCGGAACTCGTCGTCGCGGCCGGGCAGGTGGATGTCCACCTTGAACAGGAACCGGTCCAGCTGCGCCTCCGGCAGCGGGTAGGTGCCCTCCTGTTCGATCGGATTCTGGGTGGCGACGACGACGAACGGATCGGGCAGCGGCTGCGGCTTCCCGTCCACCGAGACCTGCCGTTCCTCCATCGACTCGAGCAGCGACGACTGGGTTTTCGGCGGCGTGCGGTTGATCTCGTCGGCGAGCAGCAGGTTGGTGAACACCGGACCGTGCCGGAAGGTGAATTCCGCGGAGTGCGGATCGTAGATCTGCGATCCGGTGACATCGCCCGGCATCAGGTCCGGGGTGAACTGCACCCGTGTGTGCTCCAGGTCCAGCGCCGTGGCCAGTGCCCGTACCAGCAGGGTCTTCGCCACCCCCGGCACGCCCTCGAGCAGCACGTGGCCACGGCACAGCAACGCGAGCACCAGATACATGACCGCGCTGTCGTTGCCGACCACCGCTTTGCCGATCTCGGCGCGCAGGGCGTGGAACGCGGCGCTCGCCTGCTCGGCCGTCGGGGTGGTCTCGGTGCTGGTCATCGTGTCTCCTGTGGTTCGCGGGGAAGGCGTCTCATCCGACCTCCGCTTCGATCCATTCGAGTTGCGCGGCGACGACCTGCAACGTCCCCGGATCGGGCACCGGGCCGAACAGGGCGGCGCCGATCCGGGCCGGGTCGGCTCCGATGCGTGTGGAGACCACGGCGACGATCCGGTCCGGCGGAGTGTCCGCCGTGATGCCGAGGGGAGTGCGGACCCGGCGCAGCGTGGCCGCCCGCAGCTTCCCGGCGACGTGGTCGTAATCCTTCGAGCGACGGTACAGGGCGGCCTGTCCGGCGAGCAGCTCGTTCGCCGCCACCTCGACCGGCCGCGGTTCGCGTACCAGCGCGCCCCGCCTGCGGGCGCGCCACCACACCAGCAGCGCGGCGGCGATCAGGAACTGCACGCCGCCGTAGAAGACCGGTGCGGGCAGCCGATCCCAGATCGGGTCGTCGCCCGCCCCGAACCCGGGGCCGTCGTAGGGGTCGTCCTGCGGAGGAACGTCGGGCAGATCCGGTGGGGGTTGCGGCTGCGGCGCTGTCGGCGCGCCGCACGATTGCGTTGCGCCGTAGACCAGCAGGAACAACGCGGCCGTCGCGGCGAGCACGGCCCAGAACCTCGTATCACGCAGAAACTTCGGCAGCGCTGGAAGTCCGCGCCCGGTGCGCGGCGCCTGCTCCACGGCTTCGACCTCGGTCGGCTCCGGTGTGGGCGGCGGCGCGGAAGCGGAGTACCGGTCGGCGTATTCCAGCCTGCGGTATTCGTCCTCGGTGGCGCGGCGTCCGCCGTACACGACCTCGTCGAAACTGTGCGCGGCCGGTTGCATCTCGGTGGCGACCTCGAGCGGCAGCGCGGTCGTCACGTCGTCGGCGGTTTCCCGTGCGGTGCGCGACCGCCGGACCTCGAGCACGCCGCCCTGCTCGAGGCCGCGCAGCACGGCACGGAAACGTTCCCGCAGGGCGCGGTCGAAATCGCGCTGCCCGGCGGCCGCTTCGGCGGCGGCGCGATGTTCGGCGGCGGCGCCGAGCCGAGGAGTGCCGGGCGCCGGGTCGTTCGCCGCGAGGGGGCTTTCGGCCAGGTCTACCTCCACCGGGCCTCGCGCCGGTGGGAGCCGCGGCTGCGGTGACTCGCTCATCGCGTCTCCTGCCGGGGAATGCGAATGTCCATTCCCTCCCGGCGGCAACGACGGTCGACGTAGCACACCACCCGTGCGGAAGCCTCGACCACTTCGGCGAACGCCGCCAGCAGCAGCACCGCCGAGGTGGCCAGCACGATCACCGGCCACCGATGGGTGCCGGAGAAGTCGGAGACGAACAGCGGGATGGCCAGCAGCGGAACCGCGAGCAGCCCGAACAGGGCGCGTTGGACGATCCACAGCCCGGTGATCGACCACTCCGCGCCTTCGGCGAGCAGTTTCGCGCGAGCGATGCCGTCGTGCCGCGAGGCGGGCTCGGCCAGCAGCACCGGCACCGCCACCCAGCGAGAGGCGCGCAGCCGGCCCAGCCAGATCGCCGCGAGCGGCAGCGTCACGATCAGCACACCGCCCACCGTGAGGACACCGACGCCGACCAGCGTGAACGACAGCTGGAACAACAGCAGCGGACCGAGGGTCGCGCCGAATCGGCGCAGCGCGGTCCGCAGGCCGATCGGGGCGCCGCCGACGGTCGCCAGTCCCAGCGCCACGGTCGTGCCGCGCAAGACGAACCGCAGTAACCACGCGCAGGCCGCGGTCGACAGGACGGCCGCCAAGGCGGTGCCCGCGTCGGAGCCGTCGGTCAGTTCCGAGCCGCCGGCGGTCACCGCGACGACCACGGACTCGGCGAGGAGCAGACCGGTCACGCCCGACCCGGCCACAGCGCGGATGTTCGCCTGGATCAACGCGAACGGCGCATCGAGCAGTTCACGGAAACTCAGGGGGCGGATCGGCACCGTCGTTCCAGGAGACCCCGGTACCGGATCTGTTCCCGCCCCGACGGCGCCGGCCGGTTCGGCGGCTGGCAGCACGGGCCGAGTCTAACCGTCGGCGCCGCGACGGGCGGCTCACCACCTGCCGATATCGGGCCGGGTCGGTGGGCTCGGTCCGGCGGCATCGGCGCGTGCCGGTCGCCGAAGGTCGAGGCACGGCAGAACGCCTCCCCGGAAGCGTCAGGCGGGGCGCGCGAGCCGGGTAGGGGCGAGACGGCCGCGAAGGGTGACGGATTCGCCGAGCCGCCAGCGGGCGGCTTCGGGCGCGGCGGCGGCTTCGACCGTGGCGCCGGAGGCGAGCAGCAACCCTTCCCGCTTGGCGAGCTCGCACAGACGAGCGGCCTCGTTGACAGCGTCACCGATGACGGTGAACTCGTAGCGTTGACGCGCGCCGACATTGCCCGCGACCACCCGCCCCGCGGCCACGCCGACGGCAGCCGTGAAATCGCCAGCGCCGGCGTCCAACCGCCCCCGGATCGCGCGGGCGGTCGCCAGCGCCGCGCCCGCGGCATCGGACAACGGCGCTGGCGTGCCGAACACGGCGAGGGCGGCGTCGCCCTCGAACTTGTTGACCAGCCCGCCGTGGCGCTCCACCTCCTCCACCACGATGCCGAAGAACCGGTTCAGGATGGCGACCATCTCCGGCGCCGGAATGGTCGCGGCCATCGTCGTCGAGCCGACGATGTCGATGAACAGCGCCGCCGCGTCGGTCTCGACGCCACCGAGGGCCGGGTCGCCGGCCAGTGCGGCAGCGGCCACCTCCCGCCCGACATGCCTGCCGAACAGGTCCCTGATCTGCTCCCGCTCGCGCAGCCCCGCCACCATGTGGTTGAAACCGCTCTGCAGCTCGCCCAGTTCGGTGCCGTCGTAGACGGCGAGCGCGACGTCGAGATCGCCGTCCTCGACCTGACGCATGGCGCGGCGCACGCCGAGGATCGGGGCGACCGTCGCGGCGAGGGTCTGCGTCATCAGCAGCAGACCGAACACCAAGGTCGCCCCGCCGAGCGACAGCACGCAGACCGCCAGCCGGGCCTTGGTCACGTCGTCCAGCACCAGCGCCAGCACGGCGAGCACCATCATCCCGGCCACCGGGACGCCCGAGCCGACCACCCAGACCACCAGCGAGCGCCCGAAGACGCCGATGCCGCGGCGCCGGCCGGAAACCGCGGCTTCCAGCACCCGGGCCGTGACGGGCCGCAACGCGAACTCGATGATCAGGTAGCTGTTCGCGCACACCACGACGGCGCTGATCGCGATGCCGAACGCGACCTTCGGGATCAGTCGCGGTTCGGCCAGGCCGTACAGCGTGGTCAGCAGCACCAGCCCGCCGAACCACAGCAGCGCTTGGTCGCGGACCAGCCTGCGCGGTATCGCCGTGGTCGCGGCCTGCTCCTCGTCGGTGGGTACGCGCAGCGGGTCGGTGGCCCACCGCAGCGCGCGCAACCCCCGGGTGGTGCCCCACCAGAGTCCGATCAACAGTGCGCAAGCCGCGTACAGCGGTGCCGCGAGCACGTCGAGCACCAGCAGGTCCCGGCTGAACACCGACGGTCCGGGCAGGACGAAACCGACCAAGGCGATCGACACGACCATGCCAGTCAGGTTCGCCAACAGGGTGGGCACGGTGAGCAACAGCTGGATGCGAATCCGCCGCAGCCCAGAGGACTCCTCGGCGGACCCGAGCAGTCGCGATCCCCACGGCGCCGCGGCGAGTGTCACCTCCCTGTGTTGCATGGGTGCAGCGTAGGCCGAGCCGCGCCCGGCCGCCGCAGGTCGTAACCGTCCGCGTGTGGGGCCACGCTGATACGCGCGTCACCGGCTTCGATCTGGTCGATGTTCCTGGATCCCCGGCAGCGCACAGGCGCCCGGTCGGCCTCTTATACCGCGCCATCGCGCCGTGCGGGGATCGCTCTCAGGTCCGCGCAATGGATCAAGCGGACGGTCCCGTGCCGGGGACAACGGCCGCGCGCTGTACGCCTCCTCGGGGGCGGCGCACCCGACGGCTTCGCTGTCGAACGAGTGAGCCGGTCAGCGTCCGGGCGGCAGCTCGCGTCGGCCGGCGTCGGGGAGTTCGGGTCGGTGGTGGCCGGGCAGTTCCTCCCTGCGCGCGCCGGTGGGCAGGCCGTAGCCCGCGGCTCCGGTCGGCGGAAGCGAGGAGTAGCGCGGAGTCTGTGGCGTCGAGTAGTCGGCGTCCACGACGGTGGAAGCAACGTGCTGTGCGTGGGCGATCTCCGGGGAGCCGGTGTGCAGCGGGTAGCCGACGGCCTGCGGATGCGAACTCTGTCCGTCCACGGTCACCTTGCGGGTACGCCGCAAGGTGAAGGTGATCTCCTCGACTTCCTCGAACGCCTGGCGTGCGGTACGCAGCGGGTTCGTCGCCGTGTCGATCGCGTCGGCGACGAACGACGGGACCAGCGGCCGGATGAGACGCGCCGCGGTGTCGGTGAACGGCACCGTGCCGATCAGCGGCAATTCGAGACCGCCACCGCTTCGCGGAGCCGCGACGGCGGGCGGGTCGACGGTCACCGGGGCCGGTAGGTTCGGCGTCGCCTCGTTGGGCATGGCGCTGTCCTTTCGATCGTCCGCCGCGGCGGCGGGAAGTTCCGGGCGACGCGGCGGCTCGGTGATACCGATCTCGATGCCGCCGATGGCCGCGATGATGCGTGTGCGCTGCCGCTCCCGGTCGATGGCCGTGTCCGCCTCGACGGCGAGGCGGGCGGCGGTGAGCTGTTGTTCGGCGCGCAGGGCCTCGGCCTCGGCGCGCACTTCGGCCTGTTTGACCGCGATGGCCGCGTCGGCTTCGCGCTCGGCGCGGTCGTGCACCGTGCGCGCCGCGTTGTGCCGGTCGAACGACGTCTCGCCCCGCCACCAGCGCAGCACCAGCGGCAGCAAGGCCAGCGCGACCAAGGCCACGATGATGAGGACGCGCAGCGGCAGCGCGTGGTGCACCGTGTAGTCGTTCATCGCTTGCCAGCGCGCGCCGAGGCCGCGATCGGCGCTGTCGAAGGCGGCGGTTCGTGCGGCCGAGAGTTCGTTCTCGTCGGCGGCGATCCTGCGGTCGGCGGCATCAACCCGGCCCTGCGCGGCGGCGAGCTGCTTGCGAGCGTCGTCGAGCATGTCGTTGGCCGTCTGCGCCTCCGGCCCTCGGCCGGGCACGCCGGTGATCCTGGTCCGGGGGCACTCGGGGGTCGGGTTGAATTCGCAGCGCGCGATCACCAGAGCCTGGTCGATATCCGTCTGCGCTCGGGCGATCGCCTGTTCGAGCGCAGCCCGGTCGGCTTTCGCCCGGTCCAGTTCGCCCTGCGCCGCGACCACCTGCGGCGCCGACTCGACCGATCGTTGCGCCTTCTCGTCCAACAGCCGATCCACGGACCCGCTGAACAGCACCACGGCCGCGAGCTCGGCGATCAACCCGCCCGCCAGCACGGCGACCGCGACGCGCGCGAGCAGCCCCAGCCGATCCGGCCCTCCGCTGGGCCGCGCTGTGGCCAGCGCCCGCGCGAGCGCGCCGATCAGCGCCGCGACCACGATGCCGACCGCGAGCGCGGCCCACCACGGCCAGGCCGCCGCGGCGGCCAGGGCGCCCACCACACCGGAGATCGTCGCGAGCAGCGACACGACCGCGCCCGTGACGGCGTACCCGGCACGCTCGTGGCGATCGGTGATCGCGCTGGTCCTGCCCCCGCCGAGCCAGGTGAACAAGCCGGTGACGAACATCGGAATGCACATCCTCTACGTCCCAGGCGCTTTCGCGGGCGCGACGAAACTGTCACGGATTCGTTGTGACAGCGTGACAGGCTCGCCGGGCTCGCAGCGAGCAGGGGCGGCCGGATGTGTCCAGGCTCACAGGCCGTCCGACGTGCCGCCGGGCGTGGCGCGCGTCTGCGCCTACGCTGGCGCGGTGATTCGTTTCCGTGCGAGCCATCTCGGGAGGTCAGGGCATGCGCAGGATCGGGTTGACGGTGCTGGCGGCGGCGTTGCTGATGTGGCCGGCTAGCGCGGGCGCCGCTCCGGCCGACCGGTCGCTGGACCGGCTGGTCGCCCTGGTGGCCGAACGCTTGGACACCGCCGACGCCGTCGCGGCGGCGAAGTGGGTGGCCGCCGGCGAGCGCGGCGGCGCTGCGGCCATGATGATCCGGCCAGGGAAGCGGAGGTGTACGACGCGATGGCCCGGCTCGGCAACGGTCGTGAGCTGCCGGAGAACTGGGTGCGGCAGGTGTTCTTCGGGCAGATCGAAGCGAGCAAGACGGTGCAGCGCGGCTTGATGCTGCGGTGGCGTTTCGACCCCGCGGCGGCGCCGACCGCCCCCGAGGAACTCGCCTCGGTGCGCCCGATCATCGACCGGGTGAACGTCGAGATTCTCGACGAACTGGCCGCGCGACGCGCCGAGCTCACCGCGCCGGACTGCCCGGTGCGATTGGCGCGCAGCGTCTTCGGCGTGTTCGGCACCGGCCGTGGCGACACGCTGCACCGGGCCGCCCTGGTGCGGGCCGCCGTGTCGCTGTGCCCCGCGTAGCCCGGACTCCCCTCACTCGGCGGGGCAGCGCCGTAAAGATGTGTCCAACACCACTTCCCGATGTTTGCTGATTATGTGCTGAATCCCACATCGGACAAAAGAGGCCGGACGGTCGGATCGTATTCATGGCTTGTCACGCCCCTGTCGGAAAAATCTCACCGGCCGCATCTCCGAGTTAGCCGCCGCCACTTGGTTTGCCGGGCGCCAGGCGGGGGAAATCCATTTCGACGCAGGTGAGGGCGGTTTCCGGGCCTGGTGAGGAAGGTCTCGGGTCGGTGTCGAGCGTCGGTTTTCCCAGCTGGCACCGGGTGCCATGGGGATCGATCGCACGGCGCTCGCTGCTTTACACTGGACGACGCGCACACGTGGAGGACCCGATGCAGAAGCCCAGCTAAACCCGGTTATTAGCGAAACCTAAGTTGGTTGGGCCCTGGACCTGACTTATCGTTTGCTCTTACGCCGAACACAGAACGTTCGGCTACCTCGCCCGCTCGGGCAGCCCCTAGCCGGTGCTCAGCGTAGCGGGTGGGCACCTGCTCGGAGGTAAGGATCTTGTTAGGGATCCGTTACCGAAGGGCACCCACTACGTCACAGAAGCGGGTGGAAACAACTGCAGACCTGACTGCACGCCGAAGACCATCAGCGCGGCTGGCTTCGGAACGTACGGGCGCAGTCTTGTACGGAGGCGTTCGACGAAAGGCTGTTTTTCTTCGAAGGCCGACTTTCTTGAAGGCAGAGGCATGACGCAACTTCCTGGCCACCGGTCACCTGGACCCATCGGGCTCTACGACCCGGCGAACGAGCACGACGCCTGCGGCGTCGCATTCGTCGTCGACATGCACGGCCGCCGCAGCCGCGACATCGTCGACAAGGCTATTACGGCTCTGTTGAACCTGGAGCACCGTGGCGCCGCGGGCGCCGAGCCCAACAGTGGCGACGGCGCGGGCATCCTGATCCAGGTCCCGGACCGGTTCTTCCGCGCCATCGTGGACTTCGAGTTGCCTCCCGAGGGCTCCTACGCCACCGGTATCGCCTTCCTGCCGCAGGCCAGGCGCGAAGCAGCGCGCGCCGCCTACGGCGTGGAGAAGATCGTCAAGGAAGAGGGCCTCGAGGTCCTCGGCTGGCGTGAGGTGCCGATCGACGAGTCGTCGCTCGGCGCGCTGGCGCGCGACGCCATGCCTACTTTCCGGCAGCTCTTCATCGCCTCGCCGAAGAACGCTTCGGATCCACTGTCGGATCTGGATCTGGAGCGCCGCGCCTATGTCGTGCGCAAGCGGGTCGAGCGCGAGCTCGGGTCGGCCGGTGCGGGTGAGGGAGCGGTCGGCAGGGAGTCGGTGTACTTCCCCAGCCTGTCCGGCCAGACCTTCGTCTACAAGGGCATGTTCACCACGCCGCAGCTGCGCGCGTTCTACCTGGACCTGCAGGACTCCAGGGTGGAAAGCGCCCTTGGCATCGTGCACTCCCGCTTCTCCACCAACACCTTCCCGTCCTGGCCGCTGGCGCACCCGTTCCGCCGGGTGGCGCACAACGGTGAGATCAACACCGTCACCGGCAACGAGAACTGGATGCGCGCCCGCGAGGCGCTGCTGCGCAGCGACGTCTTCGGTGTCGACTCCGCGGGCAAGAACCGGCTGGAGAAGATCTTCCCCATCTGTACCCCGGGGGCGAGCGACACCGCCCGGTTCGACGAGGTGCTGGAACTGCTGCACCTCGGCGGCCGCAGCTTGCCCCACGCCGTGCTGATGATGATTCCCGAGGCCTGGGAACGCAACGAGAACATGGACCCGCAGCGACGGGCCTTCTACGAGTACCACTCGATGCTGATGGAGCCGTGGGACGGCCCCGCGTCGGTGTGCTTCACCGACGGCACCGTCGTCGGTGCCGTGCTCGACCGCAACGGCCTGCGCCCGAGCCGCATCTGGGTGACCGACGACGGCCTGGTCGTGATGGCCTCCGAGGTCGGCGTGCTGGACATCGACCCGTCCAAGGTGGTCCAGAAGGCGCGCTTGCAGCCGGGCCGCATGTTCCTGGTCGACACCGACCAGGGCCGCATCGTCGGCGACGAGGAGATCAAGTCGCAGCTCGCGGCCGAGCACCCCTACCAGGAATGGCTGGACGCGGGCGTATCCCGCCTCGCCGACCTGCCCGACCGCCCGCACGTGCACATGTCGCACGACCGCGTGCTGATCCGCCAGCAGATCTTCGGATACACCACCGAGGAGCTCAACCTGCTGATCTCGCCGATGGCCAAGACCGGCGGCGAAGCGCTCGGCTCGATGGGCACCGACACCCCGATCGCGGTGCTCTCGGCCCGCCCGCGCCTGCTGTTCGACTACTTCTCCCAGCTGTTCGCGCAGGTCACCAACCCGCCGCTGGACGCGATCCGGGAAGAGGTGGTCACCAGCCTGAAGCGCAACATCGGCCCGGAGGCCGACCTGCTGCATCCCGGCCCGGAGTCGTGCAACATGATCGCGCTGGAGCAGCCGATCCTGGACAACGACGAGCTGGCCAAGCTCGTGCACATCAACGACGACGGATCCCACCCCGAGCTGCGCTCGGTGGTCGTGCGCGGCCTGTACCCGGTGAAGAAGGGCGGCAAGGGCCTGCGCAAGGCGCTGGAGGCGATCAACACCCAGGTGTCGGCCGCCATCGACGGCGGGGCGCGGATCATCGTGCTGTCCGACCGTGAATCCAACGAGAAGCTGGCGCCGATCCCGTCGCTGCTGCTGACCTCCTCGGTGCACCACCACTTGGTGCGCGAGCGCACCCGCACCAAGGTCGGCCTGGTCGTTGAGGCCGGTGACGCCCGCGAGGTGCACCACATGGCCACGCTGGTCGGCTTCGGCGCGGCCGCGATCAACCCTTACATGGCCTTCGAGACGATCGAGGACATGCTCGAGCGCGGCGCGCTGGAGATGCCGGGCAGCACCGGTGACCTGGCCGCCGACTACCGCAAGGCGGTCGCGAACTACAACAAGGCCGCGGGCAAGGGCGTGCTGAAGGTGATGTCCAAGATGGGCATCTCCACGCTCGCCTCCTACAACGGCGCCCAGCTGTTCCAGGTGATCGGCCTGTCGCAGGCCCTGGTGGACGAGTACTTCACCGGTCTGCGCTCGCACCTGGACGGCATCGGCCTCGACGAGATCGCCGAGGACGTCGCCCAGCGGCACCGGGTCGCGTTCCTGGAGAACCGCAACGAGCGCGCGCATCGCGAGCTCGAGGTCGGCGGTGAATACCAGTGGCGGCGCGAGGGCGAATACCACCTGTTCAACCCGGACACGGTGTTCAAGCTCCAGCACGCGACCCGCTCCGGCCAGTACTCGATCTTCAAGGAGTACACCAAGCTCGTCGACGACCAGTCCGAGCGGCTGGCATCGCTGCGCGGTCTGTTCAAGTTCAAGCACAAGGCGCGCAACCCGATCCCGATCGAGGAGGTCGAGCCGGCCTCGGAGATCGTGAAGCGGTTCTCCACCGGCGCGATGAGCTACGGCTCCATCTCGGCGGAGGCGCACGAGACCCTGGCGATCGCGATGAACCGCCTCGGCGGCCGGTCGAACTCGGGTGAGGGCGGTGAGTCCCCGTCGCGCTTCGAGCCGGAGGAGAACGGCGACTGGCGGCGCAGCGCGATCAAGCAGGTGGCCTCCGGACGCTTCGGCGTGACCGCGCACTACCTGACCAACTGCACCGACATCCAGATCAAGATGGCGCAGGGCGCGAAGCCCGGTGAGGGCGGCCAGCTTCCGGCGCACAAGGTGTACCCGTGGGTCGCCGAGGTACGGCACTCGACTCCGGGCGTCGGCTTGATCTCCCCGCCGCCGCACCACGACATCTACTCGATCGAGGATCTGGCGCAGCTGATCCACGACCTGAAGAACGCCAACCCGCAGGCGCGCATCCACGTGAAGCTGGTCGCCGAGCCCGGCGTCGGCACCGTCGCGGCGGGCGTCTCGAAGGCGCACGCCGACGTGGTGCTGATCTCCGGTCACGACGGCGGCACCGGCGCCTCGCCGCTGACCTCGCTCAAGCACGCGGGCGGTCCCTGGGAGCTCGGCCTGGCCGAGACCCAGCAGACGTTGCTGCTCAACGGGTTGCGCGACCGCATCGTCGTGCAGGTCGACGGCCAGATGAAGACCGGCCGCGACGTGATGATCGCCGCGCTGCTCGGCGCCGAGGAGTACGGTTTCGCCACCGCGCCGCTGGTGGTCTCGGGCTGCATCATGATGCGCGTCTGCCACCTGGACACCTGCCCGGTCGGCGTCGCGACGCAGAACCCGGTGCTGCGCGAACGCTTTACCGGCAAGCCGGAATTCGTCGAGAACTTCTTCCTGTTCATCGCCGAAGAGGTCAGGGAGCTGCTGGCGCAGCTGGGCTTCCGCACGCTGGACGAGGCCATCGGCCGGGTCGATCTGCTCGACACCTCGCGGGCCAAGCAGCACTGGAAGGCCAGCAAGCTGGACCTGTCGCCGATCCTGGACGACGTCGAGACGGCGTTCATGTACCAGGACCGCCGCTGCACCAAGTCCCAGGACCACGGCCTGGACAAGGCGCTGGACCAGCAGCTGATCGTGCAGAGCAGGGACGCGCTCGAGCGCGGCCAGGCGGTGAAGTTCGAGACCAAGATCACGAACGTCAACCGCACCGTCGGCACCATGCTCGGTCACGAGGTGACCAAGCTCTACGGCGGCGCCGGCCTGCCCGACGACACCATCGACATCACCTTCACCGGGTCGGCGGGCAACAGCTTCGGCGCCTTCGTGCCCGCGGGCATCACGTTGCGCGTACAGGGTGACGCGAACGACTATGTCGGCAAGGGCCTTTCCGGCGGCCGGCTGGTGGTCCGCCCGTCGCTGGACGCGCCCGCCGAGTTCGCCTCCGAGCGCAACATCATCGCGGGCAACGTGATCCTGTTCGGCGCCACCAGCGGTCAGGTGTTCCTCAGCGGTGTGGTCGGCGAGCGGTTCGCCGTGCGCAACTCCGGCGCCACCGCGGTGGTCGAGGGCGTGGGCGACCACGGCTGTGAGTACATGACCGGCGGCCGGGTGGTCATCCTCGGCGAGACCGGCCGCAACTTCGGCGCCGGTATGTCCGGCGGCGTGGCGTTCGTCTTCGACCCGAACGGCGTTTTCGCGTCCAAGCTCAACCCCGAGCAGGCCGACGCTGTCGAGCAGCTGGCCGGTGACGACTTCACCTGGCTGCACGACATCATCACCCAGCACCGTGACCAGACGGGTTCCGCGGTCGCCGATCGCATCCTGAGCGATTGGTCGCAGCAGGTGAACCACTTCGTGAAGGTCATGCCGCGCGAATACAAGAAAGTTTTGCTCGCCATCTCCGAAGCTGAGAAGAGCGGCAAGGACGTGGACGAGGCGATTATGGAGGCCGCACGTGGCTGACCCCCAGGGTTTTCTGAAGCACACTTCACGGGAACTGCCCAAGCGGCGGCCGGTGCCGCTGCGCCTGATGGACTGGAAAGAGGTCTACGAGGAGAACTTCTCCCACGAGACGCTGCGCACCCAGGCCAGCCGGTGCATGGACTGCGGTATCCCGTTCTGCCACAACGGCTGTCCGCTGGGGAACCTGATTCCCGAGTGGAACGACCTGGTCTACAAGGACCGCTGGCGCGAAGGCATCGACCGGCTGCACGCGACCAACAACTTCCCGGAGTTCACCGGGCGGTTGTGCCCCGCGCCGTGCGAGGCGTCCTGTGTGCTCGGCATCAACCAGGATCCGGTCACGATCAAGCAGGTCGAGGTCGAGATCATCGAGAACGCCTTCGACGAGGGCTGGGTGACCCCGGTCTACCCGACCCGCCTCACCGGCAAGAAGGTCGCCGTGGTCGGCTCCGGCCCGGCCGGTCTGGCCGCGGCGCAGCAGCTGACCCGCGCCGGGCACACCGTGACCGTGTTCGAGCGCGCCGACCGCATCGGTGGTCTGCTGCGCTACGGCATCCCGGAATTCAAGATGGAGAAGCGCTTCATCGACCGCCGTCTCGCGCAGATGGAGGCCGAGGGCACCATCTTCAAGACCGGCGTGAACGTGGGCGTCGACATCACCGCCGAGCAGCTGCGTGAGCAGTTCGACGCGATCGTGCTGGCCGGTGGCGCCACCCTGGCGCGTGACCTGCCGATCCCGGGTCGCGATCTGGACGGCATCCACCAGGCCATGGAGTTCCTGCCCTGGGCCAACCGGGTGCAGCTCGGCGACGACGTCACCGACGCCGACGGCCTGCCGCCCATCCACGCGAAGGGCAAGAAGGTCGTCATTATCGGTGGTGGCGACACCGGCGCCGACTGCCTCGGCACCTCGCACCGGCAGGGCGCGGCGAGCGTCCACCAGTTCGAGATCATGCCGCGTCCGCCGGAGGAGCGGGCCGCATCGACCCCGTGGCCGACCTACCCGCTGATGTACCGGGTCTCCTCGGCGCACGAAGAGGGCGGCGAGCGGGTGTTCTCGGTGAACACCGAACGTTTCGTCGGCGCGGACGGCAAGGTGACCGGCCTGGAGGCGCACGAGGTCAAGATGGTCAACGGCCGGTTCGAGAAGGTCGACGGCACCGACTTCACCCTCGAGGCGGACCTGGTGCTGCTGGCCATGGGCTTCGTCGGTCCCGAGAAGCCGGGTCTGCTGACCGATCTCGGCGTCGGCTACGACCAGCGCGGCAACGTGCAGCGCGACAAGAACTGGGCGACCAACGTTCCCGGCGTCTTCGTCGCCGGTGACATGGGCCGCGGCCAGTCGCTCATCGTCTGGGCCATCGCCGAGGGCCGCGCCGCGGCCGCGGGCGTCGACCGGTACCTGGAAGGCGAGACCGCTCTTCCGGCGCCGATCACCCCCACCATGGTGGCTCAGCGCTAGATCTCCTCTCTTACCGGAGCGGAACGAAAGGCGCCTGCGGACAACTGGTCCACAGGCGCCTTTCGGCGTTCCGGCGCGGGGTTCCTGCCCGCGCGTACCGGACGAGTGTCGGAAATCCGACACCCTACGGAGTTCGAATGGCATCGCGGCGGTTGTGGCCTTATTGTGATCTCCGGCGTGTTGCTGATCTTGGGTTGTGGGTAAAGGTGCGCGTCGTGCCGGTCGGACCACTCGTGTTCACCCGGCGTGCACTGGAACGACATTCGATGAGTTCAGCATTGACGCGGCAACTCGGCGGGAAGTTCGACGAGGGCGAGGTTTGGAGCGGTATGCAGTGGAAGAAGGTTGTCGCGGCTCTGGGCGCGTCCGCGACCGTGATGTCCGGCTTGGTTCTCGGTAGTGGTTCGGCGCATGCCGCTCCCGGCTGCCCGAGCCTGTACGTGGTGGCGATTCCGGGAACGTGGGAGACCGGGCGGGACAGGACCCCGCAGCCCGGCATGCTCTCCGGCGTCACCCGGGGGCTTCCGTCCTCCGCGAAGGTCGATTACGTGACCTATGCCGCCACCGCCTTCCCCTGGGAGGGCGAGGTTTACGGCAACTCCAAGAAAGAGGCGGTCGACACCGCGCGCGGCCTGATCGCGAACATGGCGCAGCAGTGCGGCGCGACCAAGATCGCGCTGGTCGGCTACAGCCAGGGCGCGGACGCCGCCGGTGATCTCGCCGCCGAGCTCGGCACCGGCCTCGGTGTCGTGTCGCCCGATCGCGTGGCCGGTGTCGGCCTGATCTCCGATCCGCGCCGTTCGCCCACCGATATCCAGGTCGGCCCGGTCGCTCCGGGCGCGGGCGCGGGCGGTCCCCGCGTCGGCGGCTTCGGCTGGGTCAGTGACCGCACGCGCACCATCTGCGCGCTCGACGACCTCTACTGCGCGACCGCGACCGACGACTTCGTTACGCGGTTCGCCGGATTCCTCGCCCAGGCCTCGGACGCCAACCCGGCCAACATGTGGCGCTACCAGATCGAGGCGGGCAACATCCTCGGCGATCTGATGACCTCGGGCGGCGTGCCGGTCCTGCAGGCGCAGTTGACCGATTCGGCCAACCAGAAGCGGGCCAAGGACTTGGAGCGCTTCTACAAGTCGCAGGCGCACACCCTGTACGGCAGTTACCCCGTCGGCGGTGGTCAAACGGCCATCTCCTGGATGCACAACTGGATCGCGGGCATGGCCTGAGCCGGTACCAGAGCCAGCGGGCCCACCTCCGAACTCGGAGGTGGGCCCTTCTCGTTGCCGTCGGCGGACTAGCTCGACCCGGTCGGCGGCAGGTCGTGCCGGAAGTGCTTGATGACCGGGCCATCCGGTCCCGGGCAATCGTCGGGCCCACGGCGCGGGCCGTCATGCCGTTCGTGGCGTTCGAAATGACGGGGGCGGCCGTCGATGTCGGCGCCCTGCTGCGGTGCGTCCACTACGTGCACCTCGCCGCGGTCGGCGGGGCTTTCGGCGGACGCGGTCGCCGCGAGGGTGGCGAGCGGCACGGCGATCAGCGCACCGGCCACAGCGACCCGGGCCAGATGCCGCAGCGGCGTAGCGGTTTTGGAGAGCGACACGGAATTCCTTTCTCTCGAACCGTGAGCCACTGCTCCAGCGGCTCACCGGTCCCATCGAAGATTCCGTCACTGGGACACCGGTGCGACGGTGCTGGCAATCGGCTGTGAATGCTCAGCGCGTCCCGATATTGCGCGGCAACAGATCCCAGACGTGCCCGTTCTCGTTGACGGTGGCGGCCGTGCGCCGCCCGGTGCGCGAGAACAGGATCCGGGTGATCGAGCAGTAGTCGATGGGAAAGGTCAGCGGCCGCTCCAATCCGAGGACCTCTTGCAGCAGCACGTTGATCACACCGCCGTGCGCGAACGCGACGACCGTGTCGGCCGGATCGGTGGCCGCGACGATGCCGGCCACGGCCGCGTGCACCCTGGCTTTGAACGCCGCGCCGTCCACCTGCACAGGGAGGTGTCCGGCCTTGATCCGGTCATAGGCGTCGCGGAACTCGACCTTGGCATCCTCGATCGGGATATAGGCGGGCAGATCGCGATCGTATTCGGCGAGGTCGTCGATGATGTCGACGCCGAGTCCGAGCTTCGCGGCGGCCGGCGCGGCCGTTTCCCGAGCGCGCCGCTGCGGGCTGCTCACCACCCGGGAGACCCGGTGATGACCGAGCGCCCCGGGCACCCGCTCGGCTTGCTCCAGCCCCACCGGCGCCAACTCCGGATCGGCGGGCCCGCCCGAACTGAGCATCCGGACCGGCTGGGCATGGCGAACGAGAATCAACTGCACGCGTCTCACTCTGCCGCATGCCCCCGACCTGTTCCATCCGGCCCCGTGAAGCCACGTCCGGACCCTTCTCGACGCCACGCTTCGCCATTTCGCCCCGGCGCATCTGCGGGTACGGAGGGAAATGACGGTGACGCTCGGGCGAGACCAGCGTCCCGAACCCGACGTGCTCGTGATCCATGCCGACCGTGACGGCGGTCCCGAGCTCACTTCGTATCTAGCGGATCTCACCGAGCTCGACAGGATGTAGATTCCGCCGGTCGGCTCGGCGGCTCGTGCGCGCGGGTGACACCGTGGAAGAGTCGGCGTCTTGTTCGATCGGCAGGGCATGCCCAGCTCAGAGCTGACCAGTGGGCCTTCCCGGCGTCGGTGCCGCCCTCGACGGAGTGGGGCGGAGGTGGGCAACGACGCGTACGCAACCTCGCCAGCGAAGCGGCGGCCCGTCTCGCATCCCGCGAGCCGGGCCGTCGGCGTTCGCCGCTAGCTGCTCTTCTTGCGCTTGGTGAGCAGGTAGACGCCGCCGATGATCAGCGCGACCACCAGCAGGCAGCAGATCGCACCGACGATCAACCCGCCTTTGCTGCTCTTCTTCTTTTTGGCCGCCAGGTCGAGCGCGGAGTTCCACGTGTCCGGGCTCGCCCACACGGTGTGGTCCAGCAGGCTCGCGTTCGTCAGCAGGTCAAGGTACATTTCCGAACCCCTCGAGGTGTATCGGCCTCCTCCCGGAGCCGAATCTCCAAGGATAGTCGTCCGATTCGCTCGATGAGAACTCTTCCATCGCGAAGGCTCGGTCAGCGTGGTTTGACCAAGGGGAACGGCAGGGTCTCGCGAATACTGCGTCCGGTGATCAGCATGACGATCCGGTCCACGCCCATGCCGAGGCCACCGGTCGGGGGCATGGCGTGTTCGAGCGCCTGTAGGAAGTCCTCGTCGAGCTCCATCGCCTCCGGATCGCCATTGGCCGCGAGCAGCGACTGCTCGGTGAGCCTGCGGCGCTGTTCCACCGGGTCGGTGAGTTCGCTGTAGGCCGTACCGAGTTCGACGCCCCAGGCCACCAGGTCCCAGCGCTCGGCGACGCCGGGGATACTGCGGTGCTGCCTGGTCAGCGGGGACACCGAAGTCGGGAAGTCGATATAGAACGTCGGCTCCTCCGTGCGGGCTTCGACCAGGTGCTCGTACATCTCGAGCACCACTTGACCGGCGTCCCAGCCGTGCTGATAAGGCACCTCGACCTTTTCGCACAGGGCGCGCAGTTCCTCCACCGCGGTCTCCGGCGTGATCTCCGCGCCGACCGCATCCGACACCGCGCCGTGCACCGTCCGCACCCGCCATTCACCGGAGATGTCCACTTCCTCGAAAGATCCCTCTCCGTTCGGCCGCAGCGCGACCATCGCGCCATTGGCCGCGATCGCGGCGTTCTGGATCAGCCTTCGGCAGGTGTGCATCATGCGCTCGTAGTCGCTGTGCGCCTCGTAGGCTTCGAGAATGGTGAACTCGGGATTGTGGCTGAAGTCCACGCCCTCGTTGCGGAACGTCCGCCCGATCTCGAACACCCTTTCCATGCCGCCCACGCACAGCCGCTTCAAATACAGTTCGGGCGCGATCCGCAGGTACAGGTCCAGGTCGTAGGCGTTGATGTGGGTGACGAACGGCGTGGCGTTGGCGCCACCGTGCACCTGCTGGAGGATCGGCGTCTCCATTTCCAGGTAGCCCCAGGAGTTCAGCGAGTCCCGCAGTGAGCGCACCACCGCGCTCCGCTTGGCCAGCACCTCACGGATCTCGGTGTTGATCGCCATGTCGACGTAGCGCTGCCGCACTCTGGCCTCGGGATCGGCCAGTCCTTTCCACTTGTCCGGCAACGGGTGCAGACACTTGCCCAGCATCCGCCAGTCCGCCGCGAGCAGGGAGAGCTCACCGCGCCTGCTGGCTCCGATCTGGCCGCTCACCTCGATCAGGTCACCGAGGTCGAAGAACTCACCGAACGCGGCGCTGCGTTCGGCGCCGACCCGATCGCGGTCGATGACCAGCTGGATGTCGTCGCTCCAGTCGCGGAGCACGGCGAAGATCACCCCACCGTAGTCGCGGATGCGCAGCAGCCTGCCGCAGACCCGGACCGTGGTTCCGCGCGGGGAGCGCCGCGCGTCGGCGACGGTGTGCGTCGGCGGGTAGGCGACCGGGTAGGGATCGATACCCGAATCGGCCAAGCGCGACAGTTTGTCCATGCGCACGCGCACCTGCTCCGGCCTGCGCGGCAGCTCCTCCTCACCCTCGACCTCGGCGATGTCCGGCGGGCTGCCGTCGGCGTGTAGCCCGGTCACGGTCGCGGGCACCGCGATATGCGCGCCGGTGTGCGTGGCGGTGTCCGGTTCCCTGCCGAATCGCGGCAGGAACCCTTCCGCCAGCGCGCTGGCCAGCGCGACTCGCGGCAGCTGCCTGCGCTCTTCGAACAGGAAGAACCGGGGCGCCCAGTGCGGCTGGTATTTCACGTTCGAGCGGTACAGCGCCTCGAGCTGCCACCAGCGCGAGAAGAACAGCAGCACGCCACGCCACAAGCGCAGCACGGGACCGGCCCCGATCCGTCCGCCTTCTTCGAACACCGAGCGGAACACCGCGAAGTTCAACGACACCTTGGTGATGCCGTACTGCTCGGAACCGAGCGCGAGCTGCGAGACCATCAGCTCCATCACGCCGTTGGGACCACCGGGGTCGCGGCGCATCAACTCCAGTGAGACACCGGTGCGGCCCCACGGAACCAGCGACAGCATGCCGAGCACCCGGTCCTGCGGGTTGACCGCCTCCACCAGCAGACAGTTGCCGTCGAGCGGATCGCCCAATCTGCCCAGCGCCATGGAGAACCCGCGCTCGGTCTCGGTGTCGCGCCAGGTATTCGCCCGGGCGATGATCCGGCGGAATTCCTCGGCCGGAATATCGCGGTGCCTGCGGATGCGCACCGCGACGCCGTGCTTGCGCAGCCGGTTCGCGGCCTGCCGCACGGGCTTCATCTCCGGCCCCGCCAGCGAGAAATTCCTGGTGTCCAGAATGGCTTCGTCGCCGAGACGCAGCGCGGAAAGACCCGCGCGCCGGTACGCCGTCGCGCCGAGCTCGCTCGCGCCCATCACCGCGGGAGCCCACCCGAATCGGTCCGCCTGCCGCAGCCAGGCGTCGATCGCCTGGGGCCACGCCTCGCGGATGCCGACCGGGTCACCGCTGGCCAGGCAGACACCGAGTTCCACCCGATAGGTCACCGCGGCCTTGCCGCTCGGGGCGAACACCACCGCCTTGTCCCGGCGGGTGGCGAAGTAGCCGAGGGAATCCTCGACGTCCGAGCGCTCCAGCAATCCACGGATCGCCGACTCGTCGGTGCCGGTCATCGCGTTCGCCGCCCGCTGCGAACGCAGCAGAATGATCACCGCCGCCAGCAGCGCTACGGCGCCGAACAAGCCGAGCAGGAAATTGACGAACGGCGGCGGATGCCCGTCGAAATGCTCGTTGTCCGCCAGCACCGCCGCCGTCACGCGGTAGAGCGCCCAGCCGGGGCGCTGCACGCCAGGAGGGAGGCTGCCTGGGAACAATTCCACCAGGACCCAGCCGAGCACGGCGCCGACCGCCAGACCACCGGCCAGCACGCCGAGTGCCTTCCACCCCGCGCCGCGGCGCACCTTGGTGTAGAACTCCGGCCATGCCGCGATGAGCACGCCGATCACGGCGAGGTGCACCACCATCGCCACCAGCGCGTTGATGCTGCCCCGATCGGCGAAGGTGGCGCCGTTGACCACCGTGTAGATCCCGAGATAGCCGACCAGCAACCACCAGGCGATCCTTTTGCGACTGGCGATCGCGCCCGCTGTGAAGCCGACGACCAGCGCCCACATCAGATTCGTGTCCGGCGCGTCGAAGTAATAGGTATTGATATAGCGACGCGGCACCTGAGTCAGGAAACGCAGTCCGGGCGAGAGGCTCCAGAGGAAACACAGCACCGCGAATACACCGAGCGCCATCCCCGCGATATGCGGCACTTCCGAAAGTCGTCCGTGACCCCGGTGTGGAACCGGCGGAGTCGGCTTTTCCGCGGGTGGTCCGGTGTCGAGGTGTTGCTGGGCTTGCGTGGAGGTCACGGAACCAGTGTGTACGTGAGTGTGTCAGATTTGCCAAGCCTGCGGCGCGCGTGTTTGTGCGCTGTTTGCACGGGCGGGACTTCGTCGCGGCGTGCTCGCCACCGGGTATAGCCGAGGCAGAACTTTCGTGATTCTGCGCTGACCTGGGCGGAAGGCCGGGCGAATCGGCGTGAATTCGGCGCCCACGGTGGGTGCGGCGTGATTTCCGGCGCGGCGGCGGGCTGCGGCCGAGTTGCCCGAAGATCGCTGGGGGTGTGGGGCGGTGTTCGGTGAGTCCGGATGGGGAGGTAAGTATTTACTCCATGTCGGAACCAGTCGAAGTACCGATCGATGACGACGTTATTCGGCTCGGCCAGTTCTTGAAGCTGGCAAACCTGATCGACTCCGGGTCGGAGGCGAAGACGGTGATCGCCGCCGGATTGGTACGGGTGAACGACGAGGTGGAACTGCGCCGCGGGCGGCAGTTGCACATCGGGGACGTGGTCGCCCTGGCCGGGCACAAAGCCAGAGTGTCCGCCTGATCGCCCGGTGGGCGGCGGCCGGAGGAATCCGGCGCGCCGCCGGGCCGGCTCAGTCCTCGGCGCGTACCACGACGCCGTCGTGGTCGCTGTAGAGCATGTCGCCGGGCACGAAGGTGACCCCGCCGAACTCGACCGGCACATCGCGCTCACCGCTGCCGGTCTGCGTGCTCTTGCGCGGGTTGGTGCCCAGCGCCTTGATGCCGATGTCCAGGGTGCGCAGGATGGCGGAGTCGCGGACCGCGCCGTTGACGATGAGGCCCGCCCAGCCGTTCTCGACGCCACGCCCGGCGATGATGTCGCCGACCAGCGCCGTGTGCACGCTCGCACCGCCGTCGACCACCAGCACCTTGCCCTCGCCCTGCTCGCCCAAGGCCTGCTTGACCAGCAGGTTGTCCTGGAAGCAGCGGATGGTGGTGATGCGTCCGGAGAACGCCGCACGCCCGCCGAACTGGATGAACTGCGTGTCGCAGCTGCGGATGTCCGGGCCGATCTCATCGGCCAGGTCGGCGGTGGCGATTACGTTCTGCGATTCGGTCACCGGGCTATTTTGCCGCGACTTCGTCACGGCGTGTCCGCGGCCCCCTGATGGCTCGCGTGCGAGCGACCGGGGTCGGTGACTTCGCCGGGCAAGCGGCGGCCACCGGGACGCGAGCCGGGCCCGCGAAAGGGGCGGTGCGCGCGTCACTCTGGCGCATCAGCGGCGCTATCGGTGGCCGTAGCGCAGTTCGTACAGGTCGCGGTCGTGCTCGGTGATCTTGCCGTGGTCGACCAATCCCGGGCTCAGTCCGTGCTGGACCAAGCGGAAGCGGCGCCAGACGTAGCTGAGGGCGATCGTGAAGACGAACAACGGAACGATCATCATCACGATCACACCGACCTTCAGGGGCAACGGCCCGGGGAACAGCAGCACCAAGCCGAAGAAGGGGAGGATCGGCCCGAGAAAACGGACGAGATATCGCTCCATGGCCCCGTGTCCGACGAGGTCTTGGATGACCCACTCGTGCAGCTCCTCGGGGAGCTCGCGGCCCAGATCGTAGGCGATCCGCTGCCGTATCGTGGGGTTTTTCATGCTTCCAGGCTATGCCCGTGATATGAGCCACCGCTAGCTCTCGGCGCTGCTCACCCTCGTCCGTGCCTGCGCTCGTAGTCGCGGCGTTCGCGCTCGTCGCGGCGGCGGGCGTCGGCGTCCGCGAGAGCCGGATCGAGCCCGTGCCTGATCAACCTGTGGCGCCGGTACACGTACAGCAGCGCCACGGTGAAATAGATCAGCGGGATGTACAACAGCGCCATCATCGCCAGGCCCATCCACAGCGGGCCGGGCAGCAACAGGAACGGCATGAGCACCGGCAGCACCGGCACCAGGAATCGCAGCAGATACCGCCGTGTGGCGCCGGGCCCGACCAAATCGTCGCGCACCCAATCGGACATCGATTCCGGCAGCGTGCGGCCACAGATATAACCGACCCGCTGGCCGAACGAAGGTTTGGCGCTCACCCACCCAGCATCCCGACCCGGCCGTCACGCGCGCAACCGGCCCTCCTACCGTGCCGCGTGGAAGGCGGAGATCTGACTCACCAGGTTGTGCGTGGTGTGCTGTACGGCGATCCGCACGAACGGTTCGATGGTTCTGCCCAGAGCTCGCCCCGCCAAGCCGCCGGGCAACCGGAAGTCCACGATCGCGTCCACCGTGCACAAGCTGTCGCCTTTGTCGTGGAACAAGAACGTGGACTCCACCTCGATCCCCTTGATGGACTTGACGCCGATCGCGTAGTCCTGTTCCCAACGGACCACCTCGATGCGCGACTTCAGCGAGGCGGGTCCCAACTTCATGTGCCCGTCGAAAGTGGCGCCGACGCCTTCGGTCTGCTCACCGACCGGGGTGAAGGACTGGATGCCGTGCAGGAAACGCGACAGATTCCGGTAGTCGTTCACGTAGGCGAACGCGGACTCCGCCGAGGCCACACAATCCTCGACGATCTTCACTTCGGTCATGCGGAGACCCTAACCGCAGCCCGGCGATACGGCTCACGCGGTGACCGCCAGCGTCGCCGCGAGCCCGAAGGCCAGCGCCATCACGGCCACCTCGGCGACCGCGCGACGCAACGAGTCCTTCGCGTCCATCCGGTGGTCGGCCGCCCTCGGCACCCAGCTGCGGCGCCACCACCAGCCGAGCGCGAGCAAAGCGAGCAGAACCACGGTCTTCGCGAGCAGTATCCGGCCGTAGCCGGTGCCGACGAACGGCGCTATCCCACCGACCCGGATCAGTCCGTTGAGCAACCCGGTCACCGCGACGACCGCCACCAAGGGCAACGCCACCGCCGAATATCTCGGCAGCGCGAGCGCCCACTCGCCACGGGTTCGCACGACCAAGGCCAGCGCGAGCAGCAGCCCGAACCAGGCGCCCGCCGCCAGCGCGTGCACCGCGGCCAGCACCGAGCCGAACGCCTGCTGCGACATGTGGCCGGTGATCGGCCGCAGCGCCAGCGCCACCGCCGCGAACACCAGAACCAGGTCGGCGGAGGCGGACTCGGGACGCCGGAAGGCCAGCGCCGATCCGGCGGCCACCGTCGCGACGCCGACCAGGATCGCTATGCCGACCTGCCCTCCGCTGACCTCGACCAGGTAGGTGCCGAACGCCGAGGCGCCGAGTTCGCTCACCGGAACGCCGACCACCTCGGCCGCCTCGAACACCAAGACGGCGAACTCGGCGGCCGCCCAGAGGCCCGCGAGCACCGCGAGCAGCCGCCACGGTGTTCGCAAGCGCGGCGCGACCCTGGGTAGAGCGGCCAATCCGAGCGCGGTCGAACCGACGCCGTCGGCCACCACCCGCACCACCGCCTCCGCGGGCAGCGGCCCCGGCAGAATCAGTGCCCAGGCGAATGCGACACCGAGCAGCCCGGCCGGGACGCTCAGCAGCAACGCCGGCCATGGCGTCGGACCCGGGGCGCGCCGAGCGCGACCCCGGCCGCCGATTCTCACGTCGCTCACCGCTTCGTGTCGCGGCTCCTGCCGCCGAACAACGCGAACGCCAGTCCGCCGCCGAACAGTACTACCGCGCCGGCGACGAACACCCACAGCGGAATTCCGCCGGACTCGTCGGCGTTGTCACCGCCTTTCGCGTTCGGCTTCGGTCCGGGCGTGCCGTTGCCCGGCTTGCTGAGCGTGAACTGCCGCTTGCCGCTGACCGGGTGGCCGTCGGCCGAGGTCACGCGGTAGGCGATGGTGTACTCGCCGGCCGGGCCCAGCTCGCCCAGGGCGACGCTGACGGTGTTGCCCTCGACCACCGGATCACCCTTGGACCACAGATTGCCGTCCGGCCCGACCACGGTGAGCGACGGAAAACCGGGTTGCAGTTCCTCGTTGAACGTGACGCTGGCGCGCGCCGGGGCGCTGTCCACCGTCGCCTTGTCCTCGGGGACGCTCCCGGTGGCAGCGGAGTGTGCGGCGGCGACTCCGGTCGCGGCGATGCCGAGTCCGAGCAGGAACAGGCCGGCCACGAGGGCGCTGAGCAGGCGGCGGGTCATGCGCGCCGCCCCCGGATCACGGTGCCGACGCCGAGGGCGACGCCGAGCAGGCCGAGCGCGATGCCGATCCCGCCGAGCCAGCGAGCCGTCTCGTCCTCGTGCTCGTCGTCGTCCAGCGCGGCTTCGCTGCTCACCTTGTGCCCGTCCGCCTCGTCGTCTTCCCCGGCGGCCAAGGCCACCGACGGGGCGGGATGTTCGGGCTCGTCGCCGTCCTTGCCGATCGGCTGGTCCCAGCTGACCACCTTGCCGTCGGAATAGGTCTGCTTCGCGGGGAAGCTGACGGAATCGAGTTCGGGCAGCGGGCCGAAGGACACCGCGAAGCGCTGGAACCGACCGGGCGGGATGCCCGGCGCACCCGGGTCCGCGGTCCAGGTGATCGCGGTGACCTCCTTCTTGTCGTTGCGTTCCACCTTGGCCGACCATCCCGGAACCGGTTCGGTGCGGGCGGATTTGAGGTTGGGCACGGTGACGGTGAGCGCCGTGGTGCTCGCCGTGTCCGATTCGGTGGGCACCCGGAAGGTGGCGACGGTGTATCCGCCACGGGTCGCGCCGGGGGCGTCGACGGTGACGTGTGCCGCGGCGGTGCCACCGGCGAACAGGACGAGTGCCGCTGTGGTGGCCGTCGTCGCGACGGCGCGCGAAATCGAGCTGTGCATGCTGAAGCCTTCTGTGCGAAAGGAGAGGGGTGTCGGGCGATCAGGCCGACACCGGCGGGGCGCGGGGACCGAGCGCACCCTGTCGAGCACAGCGATATGGGGGAAGTCCGGAATTCGGCCAATGCGGCGCACCGGCGATCCGCGCCCGCCGAGGCGGGGCGAGAATCGCGCGCAGTGCGCCGGAAGCGGCGGTGTAGAGCCGCTCCGCGAGCACGATCAGCACCGCGCAGCCGACCGTCGCGACGGTGTGCGCGAGCAGCATTCCTCCGGTCGGCAGCGGGAAGAACAGTGCGGCGGAGCCGGTTGCGGGGTGGTTGTGGCCGAGCAGGACCGACAGGGCGGCGTGGCTCAGCAGCTGGCCCGCGCCGAGCAGTCCGGCCACCACGCACGGACGCGGGCACCCTACGGTTCCCGCCACGGACCCCACCGCGGCGGCGATCAGCAACAGCAGCGTCAGTTCGGTGGAGCCCGGCGCTCCGCCACCGGCGGTCCCGTGCGCCGCGACGCCCAGCACGCCGACGAGCACGCCGATCAGACCACCGCGCAGGCGGCCGGTGATCGGGTGCGGGGACATCGGGGGCGAGGAGGTCAGCGCACGCCGAGCCGGGCCAGGATGTTCGGACTCGATCCCGGACAGCTCGTGGGAGATCGACGCGTGCACCGAACGGCGGCGGTTGGCGGGCATCTGATCGGAGGTGTGCACCGCGGCGGTCAGGCTGCCGAGGCGGTCCTTGGTGGCGGCGACGAACTTCTGCGTCTCGCCTTTGTCCTTGCCGTCCTGTCCGTCGATCTTCCGCAGCGCCGCTTCGGCATTGGCGATGCGCGCCTGCAGCTTGGCGCCGTGCCCGGAGAAGTCGCCGAGCTGGTCGACGCCGACGCCGAGTTGCTGGGCGCGGCGGGTGTCGAGCTGCCCGCGCAGGAAGGTCGCGCCGCGATAGGCGAGCGGAGCGAGCACCGGGATGAGCACGCGCGCTACGCCGAGGTACTTCTTCACCTGACCAGCGCTGAACGGATCGCGTTCGGCCTTGGCCGCCAGCTTCAGCGCGGCTTTCTCCTCCGCCTGGAACGCCGCGATCTGCGCCTTGGCCACCTTGCGCTGGGTGCGGGCCTCGGCCCGGCGGGCTTTGCGGTCGTTCTTCGCGGCGAGCTTGGCCTCGATCGTGGCCTTGTGCTTGAGGGCTTTAGCCTCGGCCCTGCGGCTCGGCCGCCGCTTGCGCTTCGTGAACAACCCCATCGAAGGCCCTCCGTCATGCTGGTTCGCCATGGCGGTACGGCGCCGGGAGGCCCGTCCGCCCATGTCACACGCTTTGCCGTTACCCTATCCGGTCCATGGTGGCAGCACAGAATTGAAACCCTGTCGGGGGTAGGGACCATACTGCATAGCGTGGATTCGGACATCGGTGACCGGGATGGTCGCAAGGGCAACGGAACGGCCGTGGATCGGGCCACCGACGCGCCGACCGCCTTCATCATGCCAGGGCGTTGATCGGCTGCCGACATCGCCTGCGCTTGGACGCGACGCACCCCGAAGCCCTGATCGGCATCTCCGAGGACGCGGGCGTCCGTCAGCGCCGGGATGCCGCCGCCGCCCACCGCAGCCGGGTGCGCGACGCGCTGGTCGGCGCGAATCCCGACGCCTGGGTGGTGATCGATCCGGGGCTGCGCGCCGCGGAGCGGGCCGAAGCGACGATGCGCGCGTGCGAGAGCGGCGCGCGGCATATCTGGGGCGGACTGCTGCCGCAGGAGCCGGACACCGGTAGGCGCGGCGGTTCGGAGATCCTGCTGCGCGACACCGAGCGCGGCGGGTACATCCCGATCATCGTGGTGAACCACAAGGTGACCGATCCGCGCCAACCGGAGCCGGCCGATTTCCACCCGACGACCTCGGACCCCTACCACTGGAATCCGCGGCCCGATCCGCACCGCAAGCTACGTCAGCAGCCCCGCGACCAGCAGCGGCTCGTCCATCTGCACCGCATGCTGCAACGCCACGGTCTGGCCAGCCCCGCGCTGGTCGGCGGCGTGATCGGTTTCGACTTCGACCGCATCCTGGTGCACGATCTGGCTCCGCTGCTGGCCGACTACGACCTTCGCTACGCCGATCGGATCGCGGTGGTGCGCGGCGAGCTGCCGACGGTCCCGTCGAAGGTGCCCGAGTGCAGGCAGTGCCCGTGGTGGACCAGGGGGATCGATGGGCCCGGCTGCGAGGGCTGGCTGATCGAACACCGTGACGTCAGCCTGGTGGCGCCCGGCTCGCGCGCCGAGGTGCTGCGCAGGCACGACGTCGAGACCATCGACGAGCTCGCCGCCTGGTCGGGCGACGATCCGGAGGACTGGCAGCACGGCCCGTTCGACGAGGCCGTGGTCACCGCGCGGGCGTGGATCGCGGGGGCGCCGCTGGTGCGGCGCGTCGAGCGGGTGCGGGTGCGGCGTGCGGACGTGGAGGTCGACGTCGACTTGGAGAGCTTCCAGGAGTACGGCGCGTACCTGTGGGGGACGCTGCTGAACGGCGTGTACCGCCCCTTCGTCACCTGGGACCCGTTGCCCACCGAGGACGAGGGCCGCTCCTTCGGCGAGTTCTGGACCTGGCTGATGACGGTGCGCGCCGAGGCCGCCGCGGCGGGCAGGACGTTCGCCGCCTATTGCTATTCGCGCACCGCCGAGGACAAGTGGCTGTACGAGTCGGCGCGCCGGTTCGCGGGCCGACCCGGCGTGCCGACGGTGGAGCAGGTGCGCGCGTTCGTGGACGGGCCGCAATGGGTGGACATGTTCCAAGCCGTCTCCGACCAGTTCATCTGCCCCAACGGCAAGGGACTGAAGAAGATCGCCCCGGTCGCCGGGTTCTCCTGGCGTGATCCCGAGGCGGGCGGCGAGGCGTCGATGAGCTGGTATCGGCTCGCGGTCGGCTACGACGGCGCCGCGCCCGATCTCACGCAGCGCACCCGGTTACTCGAGTACAACGAGGACGACGTCCGCGCCACCCAGGTGCTGCGCGAGTGGATGACCACCCGCGCCGACGAAGAGGTCCCCGAACTGGCCGATTTCCGGCACGCCACCGGGTCGCGCGCGAACGGAACCGTTCCGGGTTACGCGGTGGCACCTCCTTCGGCCACGTAGTCCGTGCGCGGCGGTACCATCGCGACGTGACAGAGCACGTCGAAAAACTCGAGTTCCAGGCAGAGACCCATCAGCTGCTCGAGCTGATGATCCATTCCGTCTACTCCAACAAGGACACCTTCCTGCGGGAGCTGATCTCGAATTCCTCCAACGCGCTGGACAAGCTGCGGCTGGAGTCGTTCCGGGACAAGGATCTGCATGTCGACACCTCCGATCTGCACATCGAGCTGGAGGTCGACAAGGACAACCGGATCCTGACCGTCCGGGACAACGGCATCGGCATGTCGCGCGCCGAGGTCGTCGACCTGATCGGCACCCTCGCCAAGTCCGGTACCGCCGAATTGCGCAAGAAGCTGAACGAGGCCAAGTCCGAGGCCGCGGCCGAGGAATTGATCGGCCAGTTCGGCATCGGCTTCTACTCGACCTTCATGGTCGCCGACAAGGTCACGCTGACCACCCGCCGGGCGGGGGAGACCACCGGCACCCGGTGGGAGTCGACCGCGGGCAGCTCCACCTACACGATCGAAGAACTGGACGAGGCGCCGCAGGGCACCTCGGTCGCCCTCCAGCTCAAGCCGGTGGACGAGGAGGATCACCTCTTCGACTACACGCTCGAATGGAAGCTGCGCGAGATCGTCAAGAAGTACTCCGACTTCATCGCCTGGCCGATCCGCATGCAGGTCGAGCGGACCGTCACCGAAGGCTCGGGCGAGGACGCCAAGGAGACGACGGTCATCGAGGACCAGACGCTCAATTCGATGAAGGCGCTGTGGACGCGCCCCAAGAGCGAGGTCTCCGACGAGGAATACAAGGAGTTCTACAAGCACGTCAGCCACGGCTGGGACGATCCGCTGGAGATCATCCCGTTGAAGGCCGAGGGCACGTTCGAGTATCAAGCGCTGCTGTTCATTCCGTCGCACGCGCCGTTCGACCTGTTCACCCGCGAGCACAAGCGCGGGGTCCAGTTGTACGTGAAGCGGGTGTTCATCATGGACAACTGCGAAGAGCTCATGCCCGAGTACTTGCGCTTCGTCAAAGGCGTGGTGGACGCGCAGGACCTGTCGCTCAATGTCTCGCGAGAGATCCTCCAGCAGGACCGGCAGATCCAGATGATCCGCAAGCGGCTGGTGAAGAAGGTGCTGTCCACGGTCAAGGACCTGCAGGGCGCCGAGGACCAGACCAGCTACCAGACGTTCTGGAAGGAGTTCGGCCGCGTCCTGAAGGAGGGTCTGCTCTCCGACTTCGACAACCGCGACACCATTCTGCGGGTCTCCTCGTTCGCCTCGACGAACTCCGAGACCGAGTTGACCACGCTGGCCCAGTACGTGGAGCGGATGCCCGAGGGGCAGGACACGATCTACTACATGACCGGCGAGACGCGTCAGCAGGTTGAGAGCTCGCCGCATCTGGAGGCGTTCAAGGCCAAGGGGCGCGAGGTGCTGATCCTGACCGACCCGGTCGACGAGATGTGGGTCGGCTCGGTGCCGGAGTTCGACGGCAAGGCGTTCCAGTCCATCGCCAAGGGCGAGGTCGATCTGGAGACCGAGGAGGAGAAGAAGGCCTCCGAGGCGTTGCGTGAGCAGCAGGACAAGGACTTCGCCGACGTCCTGAAGTGGCTGGGCAAGACGCTGGAGCAGAGCGTCAAAGAGGTGCGGTTGACCAACCGGCTCACCACCTCCCCGGCCTGCCTGGTCGGTGACGTGTTCGACTTCACGCCGATGCTGGAGCGGATGTACCGAGCCTCGGGTCAGGCGCTGCCGGAGACCAAGCGGATCTTGGAGCTCAACCCGACGCACCCGCTGGTCACCGGACTGCGCGACGCGTACGCGGCCAAGAAGGACGAGGCCGAGGCGGGCACGGCGACCGAACTGGCGGAGACCGCGGAGCTGTTGTTCGGCACGGCGGTGCTCGCCGAGGGCGGTGAGCTGAAGGATCCGGCGCACTTCGCGCACATCCTCACCGATCGGCTCACGCGCACGTTGTGATCCGTGCGCGGCCGGAGGACCACGTCGAAGTCCTCCGGCCGCGCGTCGGGCCGAGATTCGGCCATTTTCCGGTTACGGTGACCGCCGAGGTGGCATATTCGCAGGACTGGGGAGTTCGCCCCCGGGTGGCGCGGTTAGATGTTGTTGCCTGAAAGGATTGTCACGACATGTCCGCAAACCCGCTTGCCGTGGCCGAGCCATGGAATCTCGTCGCCGACGGATACGCCGAGTTCGCGCCCGCGATCATGGGACCGTTCTCGGCGCGGGCGCTCGAGTTCGTCTCGCTCACACCCGAGTCGCGGATCGTGGATGTGGCGGCGGGACCGGGCACGCTGAGTCTGCTTGCCGCGCCCCACGTGGCGCAGGTCGAGGCCATCGACTTCTCCGAGCCGATGATCGCGCGGCTGGCGAAGGACGCCGCTGCCGCCGGCCTGGCCAATATCCGGGCGCGGGTGGGTGACGGACAGGCTCTGCCGTATGAATCCGACCAGTTCGACGCGGGGTTCTCCCTGTTCGGCTTGATGTTCTTCCCGGAGCGCGCCCGAGGCTTCGCCGAATTGTTCCGGGTGTTGCGTCCTGGCGGTACCGCGGTGGTGTCGAGCTGGGCGCCGATCGCGGACTCGCCGCTGATGCGGATGATGTTCGGCGCCCTCGCCGCGGCCGATCCGAACATCCAGGAACCGCAACCGAACTTCTTGAGCCTGGAGAATCCCGAGGTCTTCGAATCCGAGATGCGCGGAGCGGGTTTCGAGGCCGTGTCCATCCAGCGGCATTCGATCGCGCTGACCTTCGACGGCCCCGAGGACATGTGGGAGACCATGGTCCGCAGCAGCGCCCCACTGGAACTCATGCGCCACAATGTGACCGCCGAGGTCTGGGCCCGGCGCGCCGCGGTCATGAAAGCGTTCCTCGCCGAGAAGTACCGGCCGAACTCTCCGTTGTCCACCACGGCCTACCTCGGTATCGGTCACAAGCCGCAGCGGTGAGAGACAGCGGCGCGCGGCCGTTCCGAGGAAGGACCGCGCGCTGCCGGGTTGGGGGAGCGGGATTACCGCGGGGCCATGCGCAGGGCGCCGTCCATGCGGATGGTCTCGCCGTTCAGGTAGTCGTGCTCGACGATGTACTGCGACAGCTGCGCGTACTCGTCCGGACGTCCCAGGCGGGACGGGAAGGGCACGCCCGCCTCGAGACCCTTGCGGTACTCCTCGGTGACGCCGGCCAGCATCGGGGTGTCGATGATGCCGGGGGCGATGGTGTTCACCCGGATGCCGAACTGGGCCAGGTCACGCGCGGCCGGAACGGTCATGCCGTGCACGCCGCCCTTGGAGGCCGAGTAGGCGATCTGGCCCACCTGGCCCTCGAACGCGGCGACCGAGGCGGTGTTGATGATGACGCCGCGCTGGCCGTACTCGTCCACGGCGTCGGTCTTGGCGATCGCGTCGGCCGCCAGTCGCATGACGTTGAACGTGCCGAGCAGGTTGACCGTGATGACGGTGCGGAACAGCTCCAGGTCGTGCGGGCCGTTCTTGGACAGGATGCGGCCGGCCCAGCCGACACCGGCGCAGTTGACCACGATGCGCAGCGGCGCGCCGGACTCAACGACCTGCGCGACGGCCGCGCCGACCTCGTCGTTGCTGGTGACATCGGCGGGAATGAGGGTGACCCCGGCGGGGACGTTGTCGCCGGCGCGCTCGATCGACTGCGGTACGTCGAGTCCGAAGACGGTCGCGCCGAGTTCGGCGAAACGCTTGGCGGTGGCGGCGCCGAGGCCCGATGCGCCTCCGGTGACAATGGCGGCGGAACCCGAAATCTCCACGATGGTCCTCTCGTTCGTGACAGCCAGTTGGCCTATCGTCAATTGCACCCTAACCGGTGCTCGGCGCATGGCCCTGCACGGCTCCCTCGCCCGCCGCCACGGCGTGGGGCCGGTGACCCTATCCCGCGATCCGGCCGAACCGACCGCGCAGAATGAATCAGCCCCAGTCAGCTCGACCGGATACCGGAGTCACCGCATGACCGAATCGGCCATCAGCGCACGCCTACCCCGGGGTAGGCACGGACTGCCGCGGGAGCAGGTGATCGCCTCGCAGCGCGAGCGAATCCTCGTCGCTACGGCGGACGCGATGGCCGAGAACGGTTATATCGGCACATCCGTGGCGGCGATCCTCAAGCGAGCGGGCGTGTCGCGGGAGACGTTCTACGAGCAGTTCCGCTCCAAAGAGGACTGCTTCGAGGCGGCCTACGGGCGCGCCGTGCAATTGCTGCTCGACCGGATCGCCGAGGCCACCGATACCGGAGCGGGCGCGGGCGCCCAGGCGGACATGGACGCCATGGACGCTATGGACGCCATGGCCCGGATGGATCGGATTCTTCGCGCCTATCTGCAATATCTGGTGGACGACCCGGCCAGTGCGCGGCTGTTCCTGGTCGAGGTGTTCGCGGTGGGGTCAACCGCGATCGCACGCCGCGCCCAACTGCTGGAGCGATTCATCGAGTTGATCGCCACGGTGCTCGACGCGCGCACCGAGCAGCAGCGCTTCGCCTGCCAGGCCCTGGCCGCCGCGGTCGGTTCGATGGTCACCGCCCGGATCGCGGTCGGGGACTCGGACGGTCTGCTCGCGCTGCGGGAACCTGTGCTGGATCTGGTGCGCCGGGGTGGCCGACTGTACGGGGCCGCGCTGGACTCGAGCGGCGAGCCAACCGAGTGAGCAGCAGCGCGCCACCTGCCAGCGCGGGAGCGATCGCGGCGAGCCCGGCGACGACGGCGCCGCCGAGGGCCGGCGCGGTCGTGCCCAGCAGGGTCGCCGCACCGAAGTACAAGAAGAGCAGGCCCGAGCCGATGCCGATGGCGTGCTCCGGCAGATGCTTGCCGACCAGGATGCCCACCGCGATGGCGAGCGCGTCGGCGGCGACCATACCGATGGTCGAGCCCAGCCAGACGCCCACCCAGTCGAAGTCGGTGGCCAGCGCCGCGGTGGCGAACATCGTTCGGTCGCCCAGTTCGGCGAGCAGGAACGCGGACAGCACCACGAAGAACGGCGCGCCACCGGCCTTGGGTGCCTTCGGCTCCGCGTCCTCGTCGCCGGGGCCGAAGTGCTCGCGCAGCGTCCACAAGCCGACGCCGAGGAAGGTGACGGCGGCGACCAGCGCGATCGCCGTGGTGGGCAGGGCAGCGCCGAGGAAGTGACCGACGGCGACCGAGATCAGGTGCACCGCGGCGGAGGCCGTGGCGATGCCGCCGAGCACCACCCACCACCGATAGCGCAGCGCGAACGTCAGCGCCATCAGTTGGGATTTGTCGCCCAGTTCGGCGAGGAAGACGATGCCGATACTCAGCAAGACGGTGGCGATCATGTGTGGCGGCTCCCAGGTCTCCGGCCTGCCGGTCGGAGAGACGGGTAGCCTCCGGCCGGCAACGAAAAGGTTGTCCAGGCCGAAGGTCTCGCCCACCGGACGGATGCCGGTTCACACAGCCGGACCCGGCCCGAGGGGGCGAGGAGTCAGTATGTTCGACTGTGCGATTGGGGGCTACTCCCCTTCGCTGATCGCGACTCTACCTTGCCGGTTGCGCCTCTGCCAACCCGCTGTTATCGAAATCGCAATGCGCACAATAAGTTTGGCGATCCAAGCGGTAAGTTTCGGGCACCCTCACGCGGCCAGCAGCATAGCCAGAACCGCGGTGTCGGGATCGCTGATCGGGTCGAGTCCGACCCGGCTGACCAGGGAGGTGACCGTTCCGTCCGACTCGGCCTCGACCCACGCGGCACGGTGCTCCAGCCCCAGATGGGGCACGCCGGGCAGCAAGACACAGCCGGATGCCGCGCCTGCGCATTCGGGCAGTGACGGGCGGGTTTCCGAAGGCGGATGCAGCATCAGCAGCGCGGGCGGCACCTGCTCGGCGAAGCGGCCCGGCTCCACGGCTTCCTCGCCGAGGACGGGACCTTCGGCGAGTACGATGCCGACCGTGCCGGGCGCGGGATCGTCCGGCAGGTCCTCGCGGACGCCGAACACTGTCGAGGTGGTGAGCAGGCCCGGTAGCGTCGCCACGCGCACCGCCAACACCAGCACTTGTGCCCACTCTTTGGTGGTGTCCGGCCAGCGGCCGGAGATCACGAAGCCTCGTAGGGATCCGCGCGCGTGGAACGGCGTGATGCCGATCGGTTCATTCGTGCGCATTTCTGCCTCCCGTGGTCGTACCGGGGGCGACCTTGCCCGTCCATTTGTTCTGGATTCCCGAATATGAACCACTAGTCACCTGGCACACAAGTACCAAAGAGTGCTAATCGGGCATCCGAAGTCGCCCGGGCAGCAATTGCGCTGCGTTACCGGCCGAACCGGTCCGACCTCGCCGAGGCGATCCTGAAGTGGGGTGGACGGGCGTTCCGGCAACGCGCTCGCGTCGCCGGAGAACGGAACGGGCCCGCGAGTCCGGCCGCGCGCGGCGCGACGGATCGCGGACCCGATTCCGATGTGCCGAGCCGGCTCAGCCGAAGATGAGGCCCTTGGCCTGCGACGTGGCCTTGGCGAAGCGCTCCTGCACGTCGGCCCAGTTGACGACGTTCCAGAACGCGGTGACGTAGTCCGCCTTGACGTTCTTGTACTGCAGGTAGAAGGCGTGCTCCCACATGTCGACCTGCAGCAGCGGGATGATGCCGAGCGGCACGTTGGCCTGCTGGTCGTAGAGCTGGAAGGTCAGCAGCTTCTGGCCGAGGGTGTCGAAGCCGAGCACCGCCCAGCCGGAGCCCTGCAGACCGTTGGCCGCCGCGGTGAACTGCGCGCGGAACTTGTCGAACGAACCGAACTGGTCATCGATCGCCGCGGCCAGTTCGCCGACCGGCTTGTCGCCGCCGTTCGGGGAGAGGTTCTTCCACCAGATCGAGTGGTTGACGTGTCCGCCCAGGTGGAAGGCGAGGTTCTTCTCGTGCAGGAAGATGGCGCTGTGATCGCCCGACTCGCGAGCGGCCTCCAGCTTCTCCAGCGCGGTGTTCGCACCGGCGACGTAAGCGGCGTGGTGCTTGGAATGATGAAGCTCGTTGATCTGCCCGGAGATGTGGGGCTCCAGGGCGCTGTAGTCGTAATCCAGATCTGGCAGCGTGTACTCAGCCACGTTGTCCCTTCCTATGTCGGGCTGGTTGTGCCCGTTGTTCCGTGCACAGCCAACCATCATTCGTACACCCGGTCGATTCCAACCTGGGCCGACGTCCGCGCATTCCGGTGACACCGCTCACATCCGGCGGGTCACGCGGCGTCACATCACGCACACCGGCCCCACTGGAACGCACGCGTAGCATCGAACCATGTCGGGGTGCGACGAACTAGTGGGGCTGCGAGCCTCCCTGCATCAGTTCTGGCGGACGATCCCGGCGGATACTGCCCGGTGTACGCGACCGGCGTGAGCTGACCGGTGGGCCCGAGCTTCGGGCTGCCCCGCCCGGGAACCGCGCACCCGTTCGCGGATGCGCGGTGTTCGCGACGAGCCGATTACAGCGGAGGAGCGATACCGGGGCGGGTAGCCCGTGGGTCGCCCGCGTCGTGGGCCCGCCACCACCGCGCGCCACCCGCGATGAAGTCCTTCAACGGAATCTGCTCGCCCCGCGCGTCGTGCACCACGATGTCGTCGAACCACACCCGGACATCCAGCTCGCGGGGATCGAATGCCCTCCTCCTGGGAGAACTCCAGGACGTGCGCGGATTCGCGCTCATGATCGAGGTGTCGAAGCTGAGCAGTTCACTCCACAGCGCCCATCCGCTGTCGTCGATATGATGAACTCCCAGCCGTGCAATCGGCCGCCGCCGAAGCTGCGGATGGCCTCGTCCAAGCCCTCCAGGCGCAGCGGCAGCACCTGGGGTTCCACGTCGTCCCAGTGCTGGGTGCGCAGGGACGCGGCGACCCGGCTCACGCCGGTGAATGTCACCTGCACCCGGTAGTCGTCGGTCGCCGTTCCGTGCTCGGGGAGAGTCAGCACTTCGAGGTCGAGGCGCAGTTCCTTGGCGGCATCGTCCACCGCGAGCCCGAGGCACGCGGCCTCCGACAACGCGACGTTGAGCCCTGCGGTGTCCAATCCGTGGCGTAGCCCCCTGCTCGCGTTCATGCGCCCAGGCTACCGATCCTCATTGCGGTATCGCGTCATTTCGGCGGCGTTCTCGATTCGATGGAACCGAATGCGCGCAGGCCGCGTCCAAGTACATATCGGAGCCGCTCGGCCGCAGGCTCCGAGGTCGGCGACGAATGGCCGCTCCGGGATCGACTGTGGAGGGGAGTCCCGGATCGGTCATTCGCATCGCTCGATAGGGAGTGAACCGGGTCACTCGTCAGGTCAGCGGCGCTGATTGCGGACGGAAAGTCCGAAAATGCCCCCCGCTAGTGGCTTGCCGGTCGCGCGAGCGTCTGAGCATGGCGAAAACACGCCATCGCCACCTGGGCATTGTGGATCAGCTTGTGGATTATGTGGATAACTTCGACCGAGTTATGCACAAGCAGCATCGAGCGGGGGCGCGGTCGAGATCCGGAGGGCAGAACATACCCGAAGTCGCCGCTTGCTGTCGAGACCCTCCCCGGGCATGGAACTGCGCGGCGGCCCGGCGCCCATGGCAGGATCGAAACCGTGACGAGCCCCCACGTTCCGTCGGTCACGGTGGAGGACGTGCCTGCCGCATTCGACAGCAGCGCGCCCGCGTCGGCCGACGCGCCGCGACGGATCCTGCTCGACGTCCGCGAGGAGGACGAGTGGCGGCTCGGACACGCACCGGGTGCGATTCACATCCCGATGGTCGACGTGCCCGCCCGGATCGATGAGCTCGAGTACGACGCGGAGCTCTACGTCATCTGCAGGCAGGGCGGCCGGTCCTTGCAGGTGGTCGAATACCTCACGCACATCGGCTATGAGGCCGTCCAGGTCCGCGGCGGCATGGTGGCGTGGCAGCGGACCGGCCGCCCGCTGGTCGCGGAGGGCGACCATGAGGCGAAGATCTACTGACGAAAGAACGAGGTGCGCGGGTGAGTACGGTAGTGCAACCTTGTGCGCGCTGCGGTGCGCGCTGGGCCGTGCAAGGGGCGCCCATGCACTGGTGCCCACGCTGCCGCGGCGTGCTCCTCTCGCCCGCGCCGATCGACGCGCCCGCCGAGCGCCGCAACTACCGCTGGGTCGCGCGTAAACCCGACCACCGCGGCCGCCGAGCGCAGCCGATCGCCCGTCCGGTCACACCGGCGGGGACGCCCCGGTACACCCAGATCCCGCGCTGGGGTCTGATCGACCCGCCGCCACAGGCCGAGGGGGCGGTACGTCGTCCGCTCGGCAAGCTGACCGACTCGGTGACCGGACTGCTCGTCGCGACCGTGTGCGTTTTCGCGCTCGCCGCCGTCGCCGAGCTGGCGCGCTACGCGGTCCTACTGCACAACCGCACGCGCCTGATCCATCCAGCGATACTCGTCACCTCCGACGTGTTCGTGATCGGCGCCGGGGTTCTCGCGCTCGTGCTCGCGCTGCTGGCGGCATTGGCCACGGTCGGAAGATTGATCGAGATCAGGCGGTTGGCCTATGCCGCCGCCGGGCGGCGCGATCCGCGCTCGCGGCGAGCGCTCGTGTGCGGCTGTCTGGTCCCGGTGGTCAATCTGCTGTGGCCCGGTGTGTTCCTGAGCGAAGTCGCCGCGCTGCGGGGCGACCCCCGTGTGCGCCGCGCCGTTCGTATCTGGTGGGCCGGCTGGGTGTTCGGCGGCCTCGTCGCCGCGGCCGCGCTGCTGTGGCGAACAGCGGATTCGCTGCAAGCGCAAGCGGACGGGGTGCTGTTCACCGCGTTCACCGACGCGGTCGCCGCCGCGGTCGCGCTGCTGACCCTGTGGGTGCTGCGCGCGATCGAGCAACGTGATCTGCTCGGTCGCCAGCGGACCGCGCGCCGCTGGTTGATCGCGGTGGACCCGGCCGTGCCGGTGATCGAGCCGGTGCATCCCGGCGGCCGGGAAGGCGCGAACGAACCGGCGCGCGCCGAGCCTGCCGTCGCGGCGCAGGAGGACAACGGTGCTGAGGACCGTGAGCAGGAGGAGGTTATGGCCAAGTGAGCCAGGGCAGTCGCGCGCCATTCGTCGTCGCGCATCGAGGCGCTTCGGCGGCGCGCCCCGAGCACACGCTCGCCGCCTACGAGCTGGCGCTGCAAGAAGGCGCCGACGGCGTCGAATGCGATGTCCGGCTCACCAGGGACGGGCACCTGGTGTGCGTGCACGACCGCACCGTCGACCGGACCTCATCGGGCAGCGGACTGGTCAGCGAGATGACGCTGGAGGAGCTGCGGGCGCTCGACTTCGGCGCCGACGGCGCGCCCGCCTCGGTACTGACCCTCAGCGAGCTGATCGGGCTGGTGCTGGACTGGCGCAGCAGGCCGACCAAGCTGTTCATCGAGACCAAGCACCCGGTCCGCTACGGCGCGCTGGTCGAGAACAAGTTGCTCGCCGAGCTCCAGCGCTTCGGCATCGCCACCCCCGCCTCCGCCGACCATTCCCGGGCGGTCGTGATGTCGTTCGCGGCCACCGCGGTCTGGCGCATCCGCCGCGCCGCGCCGCTGCTGCCCACCGTCCTGCTCGGCGAGTCGTCGCGCTACCTCGGCGGGTCGGCCGCCACGACCGTCGGCGCCACCGCCGTCGGCCCATCGGTGAAGACCTTGCGTGAGCACCCCGATCTGGTCGACAAGGCCGCCGCCGCCGGCCGAGCCACCTACTGCTGGACCGTCGACGATCCGCACGACGTCCAACTGTGCGCCGACCTAGGTGTCAGCTGGATCGCCACCAACCATCCCGGCCGCACGAAGGCGCTGCTTCCCGCCGCCTGAGCCCCGGCATCACTGCCCGAGCCAGGCGCTCAGCTCATCCGCGCTCCGGTCATCCTCGCTCCGGCCATCGCACAACCCGGTCGCCGGAGCCTGCTGGATGACACGTCGATGAGCCCGAAAACTGCCGGTAAGCTGCGCCGAGCATGCTTGTCGGTTCCCGCAGGTCTCACGCATGTCCGCAGAAGGGCGCGGCGCGTCGTACTGACGCAATGCCGGAACGCTCCGCGCGGCGTCGAAGCACCGAGCGTGCTTCAGGTCGTACCCGAGTAGGCCCGTGTACCGCCGGGTTGTGGTCTCGTAGGCGTCCTGTCATCGACCTCCGCCGGGGTATGTGATTGCCTCGCCGGGAAACCACATGGCTCAACCACGTCTTTCGAGCGAAGCGAGACCGAGCATTGCCCGTTCGCGGCCAGGCTCGCGTCCGAGTGGCCGCCGCGTCCGCGACGAAGTCGCCAGCGGCGGTCGCTCGGACGCGAGCCACGAGGGGGCTGCGAACACGCAGCGCCGCAGGCGCTGCGAATCAGGCACAGACACGCCGCGCCGTAGGCGCGGCCGAACGAACACTGTGTAGGTTGACCCCTCGTGGGTAAAAGCAAGCGCAACAGTCCTAAGCCCGGCGGGAACCGGGCGCAGCGTCTCGCCGAGCGGCGGGCGGCGCAGGAGCAGGCGGCGCAGATCGTCACGCGTCCGTTCGAGGGTCTGGCCGCGGAGTGCGATCTGGTCGCGCTGCGCGAATTCGTTCCGTCGGCCACCGCGCGGCTGACGCTGTCGCCCGGGGTCGCGGCCGAGCGCCCGGTCGTGCTCGGCACGGTGCTGCCCGGCGCGGTGGCCGCGCTGGTGCGCGCGGGTGACGAGCCGAGCGGCTACGTCGGCGCGCAGGTGCAGTTCCAAGGCGCGGACCCGGCGGCCGATCTCGCCGCGGCGATCCTGTGGACCCAGTCCGCCGAGCCCGGTGACTCGCTGACCTCCGTGGAGAGCGTCGCGGGTGGTCCGCGCCTGGCGGATGTGATCGATCCCGCCGCGGGCCTGGATCTGACCGTGCATCAGGACTTCGATTGGTGGGTGCCCGCGGGTGTCGAGCCGGACCCGCAGGTCGCCGCCACCATCGAGCAGGCCAAGCAGGCGATCATGCCCTCGGCGCGGCTCGCGCTGGACGCGGACGCGATCGGCGCGGCCTGGTGGGTGGACGCGGGTGAGAAGGCGCATATCCGCTGGGTGCGGCCCGAGGACGAGGACGCGCTCATGCTCGCGCTGGCTCGCGTGCACGCCGCGGGCGGTCTGCATCTCGGCGAGGGTTCCCGGTTCGCGGGGTCGTTCCGTACGCACGGCGTATTGGTGCCGGTATTCGATCTGGACCCCGAGCGGCACGCCGACGAATGGGTGAAACCCGCGGTCGAATTCGGTGCGCGCCTGTCCGAGGCGCTGGCCGTCGACACGCCGTTGACGAGTGACGAGCGGCGCTCCCGCGACGGCCTGCGGTCGCGTCAGGTCACATTGCGCTGAGTCGGTGTCCCGGCATTTCGTGTGAAACACTTCATTGTGATAGCGGAGTTGCATTGCGATTGCCGCCGATACCGCTGCGGGTTAGGGAAGTCTCACCGAACCGCCGCAGAATGTCGCCGCTGTTCCCCCGCGCATTGTCCGAGCAAGGTATGAAGCCATAAACAGCGGCAGGCCCGGTTCCGGGTAGGGAACCGGGCCTGCCGGCTATTCCGGCGAGCGTCGTCAGACGGATCCGCCGGCCACCGAAGGCGCACCGGAGGCGTCGCTCGGGCCGCTCATTTCCCGGGCGACGAATTCCTCCAGGTCGAACAGGTTCGACCCGGCGCGATCGGCGATGGTGAGGAGGGTGGTCATGTTCGCGACTTCTTCGACCTGTTCCTTCAGGAACCATTGCATGAACTGTTCGCCGAGGTAGTCGCCTTCTTCCCGGGCGGTGCTCGCCAGTTGGATGATCTGCTCGGTGACCGTCTTCTCCTGGGCGAGAGCCAGGGCGATCGGCTCCCTGGCATTCTCGAAGCGCGATTTCGCGGCGTCGATGCCGGAAATCTCGATACTGATATCCCGGTCCAGGAAGTACTGCACGATCATCATCGCGTGATTGCGCTCTTCGACCGCTTGCTTGTAGAACCGCTTCGCCAGCTGCGGCAGGTCGGCATTGTCGAACCACACCGCAATCGCGATGTACTGATGCTCGGCATTGAATTCGTGCCGGATCTGGTCGTGCAACAGGCTGTGGAATTTGCTGCGGGGGGATTCCGGATGGCTTGACATAGCATCGACATTAGCGCTGGCCACCGCGTGTGTCATCCAAGTGCAGCCTTATTGAGGCTAGTATTGCCTAATCAGTTTTTCGCCGTTCCAGCCATTTTCGGCGCCCGGATATCGGTGCGCGGCCGAGTGCGCAGCTCGCGGGCGACGAACTCCTCGACGTCGAACAACTGTCCGTCGGCGCGATCGAGCACAGCCAGCAGCGTGGTCATCCCGGCGACGTTCTTCACCTGTTCCTCGAGGAACCACCGGATGAAGCGCTCGCCGAGATAGTCGCCGGAGGTGCGGGCCGTGCGGGCCAGATCACCGATACGGGCGCTGCGGGCCTGCTCGACCCGCAGCAGCGCCGCGACCGCGCCGCGCGGGCTCTCGAAGCTCGATTCGATCTCGTCCAAGCCGCCGATCTGCACCGGGAGGTCCCGGTCCAGCAGGTACTGCACCATGCGCAGTGTGTTGCCGTAGTGCTCGCGGGACCGGGCGTAGGCGTGTCCGGCCAATTGCGGCAGCCGACGCGAATCGAAGTACACGGCGGCGGCGAGATACTGCTGGGCGGTGGTGAATCCGTGACGGATCTGCGTGCGCAGCAAGTTGGGAAAGGACTCGTCGGCATCGTCGGTGTCCGGCATGGCATCGACGCTACCGCGTCAGCAGATCCTCCGGGATGGCACGGTCGTTGGCCAGCGCGTTGAAGAACCGGCTCGCCTTGTCCTTGTCCCACAGCAGCACGTTGCCGCTGGCGGTGTCGTCGAAGCCGGCCACCGGCACCGCCGTCGCGACGGTGTCGCCGCGCAGCGCCCAGCCCAGGCCGCCGAGGTCCCAGATGTGGTCGCCGTTGTCGACCTTCAGCGACTTGGCGGTGTCGGAGGCCAGCGGCCACAACTTGAACGGATTCGCCAAGGTGGAGCCGCTGGTCGCCTTCTCGAGCAGGGCGGCCATGAAGATCCGCTGGTTGTTCATCCGGTCCAGGTCGGCGAGCGCGGTCGCGCGGCTGCGGACGAAGCCGAGGGCCTGTGGCCCGTTCAAGCGCTGACAACCCGCGGGCAGGTCGATGCCTGCCAGCGGGTTGTCGATCGGTTTCGGCACGCAGACGTCGATGCCGCCGAGCGTGTCCACCACGCTGGCGAAGCCGCCGAAACCGATCTGCGCGTAGTGGTCGATGCGCAGACCGGTGGCGATCTCCACGGTCTGCACGAGCAGCGCCGGGCCGCCGATGGCGAACGCGGCGTTCAGCTTGTCCTTGCCCTGGCCGGGGATGCTGACGTACGAGTCGCGCGGCAGGCTGACCAGCGTGGTCTTGCCCGACTTCGGCACGTGCACGAGCATGATCGTGTCCGTGCGCTCGGGGCCGACCTCGCCGCCGGTGGCGAGTTCCTGCTCCTGTTCCGGGGTCAGGCCTCCGCGACCGTCGGAGCCGACCAGCAGCCAGTTGGTACCGGGTGTGTCCCCGACGCGCTCGGCGTAGTTCGCGAGCGCGGGAATGCGGTTGAGCGAGTTGTCCAGCTCGATGACGGCGCCGACGGCGGCGACCACCAGGATCAGCAGGATCACCAGGAACCAGCGGAACGGGTGACGCCTGCGGCGCGGTCGTGGCGCCCGCGGCGAGCGCGCCCCGCTGGGCGGCGCAGGCGGCGGGCCTTGGCGATAAGGACGCGGTTTCCGCGTCGGCGCGTGGGGCGGCCCGTCGTCGTAGCGGACCGGCCGCTGGGTGGGCGCGTGCGGCGGACCCTCGCGATGCGGGACCGGGCGCTGGGTGGGGGCGTGTCCGCGGGCCGGTGGCGGCATTCGCCGTGGCGGTTCCGGCGGGACCTGCGAGTATGCCAACGGCCGGGCGTTGGGATCGGGCGTTCCGTCGCGGCGCATGACCTGAGTGGGCTCGATCCGCGGCGGGCCACCGGGCGCCGGAGGGGGCGTGCGCCGGCGCATCGGGGGTTCGCCGGGCCTGCCGGGCGGCGGCATCCGGCGCGTACGCGCGTTGCGCTGGGGGTCGTCGCCATTCATCACTGGAACTCTACTTATCGGGCGGTGGTGAGGTGCCACATGTGGACACCGGGCGCACGCGGAAGCGGCGCTGTTCCGTAATTCGCGGGCGGCACCGGGCCGTTAGCGTTCCGGAGGGCACAGTTGCATCACGGAAGCCACGAAACATGGCCGCGCAGAACGGTATAGCCGATGTAAGCGACCGCGTCGATGGTGGCGTGCGCGAGAACCAGCGGCCACAGTCGGTTCGAACGTTGCCAATAGCGTCCGAATATGACGCCCATCACAAGATTCCCGAGCCCGCCGCCCAGCCCCTGGTACAAGTGATAGCTGCCACGCAACAGTGCGGAGGCCAGCAATGCCGAGTTCGCCGACCAGCCGAGTTGACGCAGCCGGGTGAGCAGGAACGCCACCACGATGATCTCTTCGGCCAGGGCGTTCGCGCAGGCCGACAAGATGAGGGCGGGCAGCCGCCACCAGTAGTCGCCGAGCGAGGCGGGGACAATCGTCACGCTGACGCCGAGCGCGTGGGCCACGAGATACAGCCCCAGCCCCGGCAGTCCGATGATGGCGGCGAGCGTCAAGCCGGGTAGCACGTCCGCGCGCCAGCGGAGCCGGTTGGCGAGCCCGATCAGTCGCGGTCCCATGCCGCTGCGCCACAGCAGGTACAGCCCCAGTGCCGCCCAGCCGAGCAGCCGCAGCACGCCGAGCAGTTGGAACAGCAGGTTGATGGTGGATTGCGTGGACCGCGACGGGTTCAGCGCGACCGTCCGCCCACCGATCCCGCCCGGGGCCAGCGCGCTCTCCACCAGCGAGAGCGCGGCGCTGAGGCCGCTTAGCCCGAAGGTGACCAGCAACACCACGACGATCTCGAGTTTGATCGCCAGCCGTTCCCGATCGGTCGGCTCGGCCTCGTCCCCCCGGGCTCCGGACTCCGCGCGCATGGGTCGAATCTATTGCGCTCCCCGGGAGTGGCGCACGGCGCGTCAGCGCCGGAACTCCTCAACCGGCCGGAACTCGGCGTCGGTGTCGCCGACTTCATTGCGGTACCAGCTCTCGCGCCGCGATCGCTGGACCCGGTCGGCCACCCGGTCGAGACCGGGCGCCAGCCTGCGCGCGGTCTCCAGCGCGAACAGCACCGGCCACTGGGCGATCGGATGCAGTACCCAGGGGAAACGCCGGGGCATACGATGACGGCGATAGGTCCCCGGCGGCAACCAGAACGCCGTATAGCCGATCTGCATCCGGTAGTTGATCTCGTCGCGAATCCGTTTGCGCCATGGCGAATTCGCCTTCGGCGCGAAGGCGGGCAGGTACGACTCGACCAGTTCCGCGCCGTCGGCTCCCGCGGTGTGCGCCCGTTTGACGAACGCGGCGAACATCAACCGCACGGATTCCCGGAAGTTCTCCGGGTACCAGTCGGGCTGGACCCCGAGCAGGTGCCCGACATAACGCCAGAAGTGCAGCGTGGCCTCGATTTCGCGGATCGTGGTCTGGTGGCCCACGCTCCACAGCGCGATGCCCGGCACCAGACTGCCAGCCATCAGCGTCAACGTCGCGTCGCCCACGCTGATCGGCACACCCCAGGCTGCGTGGTCCCATTCCGGCCGCTGCATCAGCTTGCGCCGGATGAACACGTGCATGATCCGCACGCGCATGGCCGTCTGCCTGCCGCGGGCGCCGGGCGCCAATCCGCCCGGCTCGGAGACATTGATCCAGAACCGAACCGTCTCCATCTGCCGTTTGTGCGCCCGGTCTCCGGCGTAGCCGCCGGTATAGGACAGCGGTTTGGCGATCGAGCTCTCCGAGTACATCTCCAGCGTGCTGGTCGTCGCGAAGCTGAACACCGAGGTGCCCCAGCGGCGGAACACCTTCGCGCCGTGTTCGACCGCGGCGAGGTCGAGCCAGTCGGGGGGTGTCTCGAACTCCCGGAACAGCCGGACCAGTGAGGCGGGCGCGTCCGGGACCGCGTCGACTCCATGAGCGAGGGCTCGGTCCAGCATGGCGCGCCCCTTCTTCGGTCCGATCGCACCGAGGTAGACCTCGTCGACGAATGCCTCGGCGACCGGATCGGCTTGGTAGTAAGCGGTGGCGAAATGGCGGACCAATTCCTCGGACGGCTGTGGGTCGAACCGGAACACCGCGCGCCACAGCTTGCGCGCGCGTTGGATCCGTGGGTCGCCGAGTTGCTCCCAATAGCGGAATTCGGTGGGGACGGTGCCGTCGGGGACGGCGGCGATCGTCGCGGGCGCCGTGCTGTCCTGAGCCATGACTCAGCCTAAAATGAGCAAATGCTCACCTTATACTCGCTTTTCGCACCACGGCGCTCCTGATGGTCACAGAAGGCATCAATCGACGTATACGACCGAAACAAGAGCGAGCCAAAGAGACGCGCGATCGCATCCTGGACGCAGCTGTTCAGCTTTTCGCTGAGCGTGGGGTGGACAACACCTCGACGAATCGGATCGCGGCGCACGCCGGTATGAGCATCGGTTCGCTCTATCGGTACTTCGCCGACAAGGAAGAGATTCTGGCGGAGTTGCGCACGCGATTGCTCGCCGAACTCGAGGAACAGTTCACCGCCGCGGTACTCACCGGACTTTCGCTCGATCCCGGTGAGTCGTTCGCGCTCAGCCTGCGCGGCATCGTGCACGCGCTGATCGAGCGCAGGCCGCTGGTGCGCGCCCTGGCCGCGCGGGCGTCGCTGGACGGGCTCGGCTTCGGCGAGCTGGAGCGGCGGCTGCTCGTGCTGACCAGGGCGTACCTGCTGCACCTGCTCGGGCCGCTGCCCGACGACGAACTCGACGTGAAGGCGTACGTCATGGTCAGCGTCGGACTGGCCAGCAGCCTGCGGATCGGGCTCGACCCGCCGCCGAACCTGGACCGCGAGCGCCTGGTCGACGAAACCGCGGCCATGGTCGGGAGCTGGTTGCATCCGTGAGCCGGGGTCAGATGCGGCGCAGTCCGTTGAGGAACGGGCATCCGGCCAACGTGCGCACGGCCCGGCTGAGGGCCTCGATATCGTCGGCGGGGGCGCTGAACGGCAAGCGGAAATCGTGATCGCCGTCGTGGCCTTCCACACGCAAGGTGAGCCCGTAACGGTCGATGGCAAGCGGGTGCACCATGCCGTGCTGCAGCCGCGGCGGCAGGTGCCTGGCCAGCTGGGCCACGACGTCGGCGTGATCGGCCTGCATGTGCTGCAACCAGGCGGACTCCATGGCGCAGAACGGATCCGGCTGAGCCAGCCGCAGCTCCTCGCTGCTCACCGATTCCGCGCCGGTCGAATCGGCAACCACCGCCGAGTTGATCACCAGCCGCAGCAAGGTCGCGCCGAAACCGATATCGAGCAGTCCGGGGTGCGGGTGCTCTTTGGCCACCTCGGTGGCCAGCGCGCGCTGCGCCTGCGTGGGCACCGCGCGCACCCAGCCGCGTAGCCAGACCAGTGCCCGCACGGGCTCGCGCAGCGGCAGCGGGGCGTGGTCGGTGAGCTCGAGCACCGCGGGCGCACCGTGCTCTCCGGAATTGCCCGCCAGAAGCGCGGCGATCGAGGCCGTCGGCACCGCGATCACGGCGTCGCCACACTGCCGGACGTAGTGCACGGACGCTGGTGTCGGGTCGATGCCGGGCATGGCCAGGACCGCTTGCTCCGCGTGGGCGCACGCGCTGCGCACGCGCTCGGCGGTGGACGGTGCGACGGTCGGGGTCGGACGCGGCATACAAACCTCCGTGGAGCGGGCAGCGCTGGAGCGTGTTGATTAGGTTACCCTAAGCTAAGTGACGGTGTTCGGTTCCGCAAGCCTTCCGCTCGACTCGAGTGGAGCCGACTGTGTCGGGTCGGCCCGGTCGGAGTTGTTACGGTGAGGGCGTGTCGGAAGAGTCGGAATCCGGAGAACCGGTGCTGATGACGTTGTCGGCGCCGCCACGGCGGAGCCTGGTCGACGGACTGGTCCGCAACATCGGCGCAAGCCCCGCCGCGCCGACTCTGGAGCTGGACGCTCCGGATGCCGCGATCGCCGACTTCCTCGCGCACGTGGCCCACTCCGATACCGGCTTCGTCGCCCGCACCTCCTCGGGCGAGCGGGCGGTCGCCATCGTCGCGGCCACCGCCGCCGCGCTGTGCGGCGAGGACATCGGCGCCGCGCTGCGCAACCCCGATATCGCCTTCTTGACCGCGCTGAAACCAGCGGCCGTCGAGGCGGTCCGGTCGGTGCTGCTCGCCGTCGAAACCGAGGCCGGTGACCAGGTGAACGACGCGTTGCGCGTGCTCAACGGAGGCTGAACTCCGCTCGGGCGGCCGTCGAACAACGCCGCGCGCGTTGCCGCGCCCTCGCAAACGGTGGGGAGCCGGGCGAGCGCGCAAGTAATCTCGTAACCGTGCCGCGAATCGCGTACTTCGGGCCGTCCGGAACCTTCACCGAGATGGCCCTCGCAAAACTCGAATCCTCGGGAACGTTCGACGGACCCGTCGAGCGGATCGCCGCGCCGAGCCAAGGGGCCGCGCTGGAGCTGATTCGTTCCGGTGACGTCGACGGCGCCGTGGTGCCGATCGAGAGCTCCGTCGAAGGGTCGATCTCGTCGACGCTCGACTCGCTGGCAATCGGCCCGCGTCTACAAATCGTCGCCGAGACCGAACTCGAGGTGAGTTTCACGATCCTCGGCAAGCCGGGCACAGCGCTGCCGGAGGTGCGCACACTCGCCGCCTACCCGGTGGCTGCCGCCCAAGTGCGGCTGTGGGTAGCGCGGCACCTGCCGCACGCGCAGTCCTACACCTCGGCGTCCAATGCCGCTGCCGCCGAAGACGTGGTGGCGGGCCATGCCGACGCCGCCGTCTCGACCGCGCTGGCGGGAGAGCGGCTGGGGTTGATCGCACTGGCCTCCGGCGTCGCCGACCACGAGCAGGCGATCACACGTTTCGTGCTGTGCACCCGGCCCACGGTGGCGCCGCCGCCCACGGGAGCCGACCGTACCTCGATCGTGCTCGAGTTGCCGAACGTCCCGGGCTCGCTGATGCGCGCCTTCGCCGAGTTCGCGACACGCGGTATTGATCTGACCAGGATCGAGTCGCGGCCCACCCGAACCGGCATGGGCACTTACCGTTTCTACCTCGACTGCGTCGGGCACATTGATGACACGGCGGTGGCCGAGGCGCTCAAGGCGCTGCACCGCACGGTACGGATCCGCTATCTGGGGTCCTGGCCGGCGACTTCGGCCACCGGCACGCCGCCACCGTCGGACGAAGCCGCGGCGGAGTGGTTGATTCAGCTCAGAAAGGGGATGGCGGACCTATGACCGGCAGGTTGATACTGGTCCGGCACGGGGAGACCGAAGGCAATGTCGCCAAGCTGCTGGACACCAGGATTCCGGGTCTACCGCTGACCGAACGCGGCGCGGCGCAGGCGAAGACGTTCGGTGAGGGCCTACTGCGCCCGCCGAAGGTGCTGTTCTCCTCGGCGGCGCTCCGCGCGCGCCAGACCGCGAGCTACATCGAGGCGGCGACCGGTGTCGCGGCCATGGTGCTCGACGGACTGCACGAGGTACAGGCCGGTGACCTGGAGGGCCAGCACAGCGAGGAGGCGCACCGGACCTTCCAGCGGATCTACCGTGCCTGGCACGAAGGAGATCTCACGGTGAGGGTGCCCGGCGGGGAATCCGCTCAGGACGTCTTGGACCGGTTCCTGCCCGCGATCGCCGAATTGCGAGACACCTATCTGACGCCGGACGCCGACGGGCACGGCGATGTGATGGTGGTCAGTCACGGCGCCGCCATGCGGCTCGTCGGGCGCACGCTCGCGGATGTGCGGCCGCCGTTCACCACGAACAACCACCTCGACAACACCGAGACCATCGAGCTGGTACCGATGCCGGACGGCGGCTGGGAGTGCATTCGCTGGGGCCGGTTCACGCCGCCGTTCGGATACGACGTCGCGCCGACCTCGGATGACCCGATGGGCTAGCGACGCGTGGCCGGTGCGCTCACGAGAGTTTCGGATCGCGGGGGAAGTCCACGCGTTCCGGCAGCGAGGTGATCAGATCTTGCACCGCCGTGCGCAGTCGCGCGGGCGTGCCGCTGCTGAGTGAGGTCCACTTCACGCCGTCGTCGGACTTGCTCGCGGTCGCGATGAATCGACCCGCGCGCGTGTTGAAAACGGCGATGTGATTGTCGGCCACATCTCTGGTGCCGTCGCCGTAGATCACCCCGACGATCTCGGCGTACGAGTGGATCTCCACCAGGGCCGCGGCCAAAGTCTTCGCGTCGTGAGCGGGGTTACCGACCTTTGCCAGCCGTGCCGCGGTGGCCGCGGCGTCACCGGTGTCACCGAAGATGGTGGCCAGTTCTTCGGTCGGTGCGTTCATGCCGTACAACTCGAGCGGCTCGGTGTAACCGAGTGCCGCGATCACCGTGCCGGGCAGGTCGATTCCGGCTTCATTGATGACGTAGGAGTCCTGTCCCCGAAGGGCGACGACCGGAAGGTCGACGCCCTTCGCCAGACAGAAACGGCTGACCCACCCGTCAACGATCAACCGCAGCGCGATGATCCAGTGTGGGCGGTTCAGCGCGCGCAGCCGATTCTCCAGATCGCGGTGCAGCACATCGTCGATGAGCAGTTCCCGCTGGGCGAGCGACTCGGCGGCCGCGTCCATCGCCGCTTTGTGGTCGGTCAGGTTGTTGTAGCGTGCCCGAGCGTTCAAGACGACGGGCACTTCGATCTGCAATTTTTCTACGAGAAACTGCATCTCGTCGAGCGACAGGACGACCGCCTCGAGCGTCGACGGGTCGCGGCCCGCACCGAGTACGGTCACCTAGCCGTCCCGCTGAAGTCACCGCCGATGACTCCATCAGCGGTGAATCGGCCGTCGTTGAAGTGCTCGGTCGACCGCAAGTAGTCCCGGCCGTCGTGCTCGTTCTCGTCGTCCTCGTCGCTGCGGACCTGGTTACCGAGCAAGGGGTTGCCGTTGGCGGTGTTCGCGGGCCGGACCGGCGCGGCGTCGACCGTCTTGACCGCGACGGTCTCCTGCACCGGGGCAGCGCCGCCGATCGTGCCACTCGAGCCCCAGCCGTCCGGCAGCTTGAGCGAACCGCTGCTGATGCCCGCCGCCGAGCCGAGGCCGGAGAACGACACCGCGCGGGTCGCCGCGCCCGCGGCGGTGGCCGCCGCGCCGGCGCCCATGACCATGGGAGCCATGCCGGAGAACGCGGGCGCGGAGGTGCTGGTGGCGGCCGCGATCGCGCTACCGGCGACGTTCCCGACGGTGGAGACGCCGGTGGTGGCGATCGAGCCGACGGCCTGAGCGGCTTGGGTGGCAGCGCTCGCCACACCGGGGTTGCTCAAGAACGCCTGGGTCGCGGCGACGGCCGCCTGGATCGGATCCGCCGGGACCTCGCTCGCCGTCTCCGCCGCTTGTTCGGGTGTGGCCGTTCCTGCGCCCTTGGCGATCGGCGGCGGCAACAGGAACTCGGCGGGCGTCGCGATCATGGCGCTGGTCGCGGCCTCGTAGGTCTCCATGACCAGCGCGGCACGGATGTCCATGGCGTGCCTGGCGACTTCCGCGACCTCGAACGCGCCGCTCAGCACGCCCGGCGGGTTCGCCGACGCGGCGAGGGCGGCGTTGACCGCCGCGATCTCGGGCGGACTCGGCATCGCCAGCGAGGCGACGGTGTAGGCGGTGGCGTTCGCCGCGGCCTTCGCACCCATCGCGGCCGCCTGCACGCCCTGCTGCTCGGACCAACCGAGGAAGCCGGTGAGCTTGCTCAGCGCGGCGATACCGTTGATGCCCTGCATCCCGACGCCGAGCTCGGCCATCACCCTCGCGACGGTGGTCGTCGCGTCGACCCAGGCGGCGGTGAGCCCGCCCCAGGCCGTGGCGGCGGCCGAGATCGGGATCGCGTGCGCGCCCGCGTGAAGGGTGGCCGAGTTGATCTCCGATGGGCGCGCGGCCCAGATCACCCCGGTGACTCCTGCAACCATGTCTTACTTCTCCCCTGCTCGAGCGTTGCTGACTCTCGGTTTCCCGAACTACACCTGGATGGCGCTGATGCCCGCGGCGCGCACCACATCACCGGCGACGTGCTGCGCCAACTGCGCGCGCAGCGTGGCCGCCGCGTGGTGGCATTCCAAGATCGCCTGCGCGATCGCGCGGTCGTGCGACATCGCGCCCTGGTTGAAATGGCTCGCGCTGAGGAAGGAGACCTCCTCGGCGCCGGAGGGCAGCACATGCGTCGCGGGCGCGGTGATCGCCGCGGCGGCGGCCAGACGTTCGGCGACGAGGTCGAGTTCGGCCGCGGCGGCGAGAATGGCTTCGGGTGCGATCAGTACATGTCCAACCATGACTCGACTCCTTCTAGTGGCTGTGGGGCGGAACCACGAGAATTCCCCCTTCGAGTGATAGGACGCGACAGCAACGCGATCGGTTCCATCGAATCCCCAACGTTTCGATCTCCGTGCCGATTACACACCCCTGGCCAGGGGTGCGCAATACAGCTCGGTACAGACTATCCCCATCCCAACTGATGCAGGCGGTCTTCGTCAATGCCGAAATAGTGTGCTATCTCGTGGATCACGGTGATCGCGACCTCTTCCACCACCTCGGCCTCGTCGGCGCAGAGTTCGAGAATGGCCTCGCGGTAGATGGTCACCGTGTCGGGAAGCGCTCCGCCGTAATGACTGTCGCGTTCGGTGAGGGCGATGCCGTGATACAGACCGAGCAGATGCGGATCCTCCGGATTGCGCGGCTCGATCAGCACGACCACATTGTCGATCGCGCGGGTCAGTTCGGGCGGAATGAGATCGAGTGCGTCGCCGACCAATTCCTCGAACCGGTCGGCGGACATCGAAACGGGCATCGGGGATCTGCTATCTCGGCTGGGGCTGCGGCGGCAACGGCGCTGCGCCGGGCAGCGGTGCAGGCGTGGAACGTCCGCTGTTCGGCGGCGGCACCGGAGCCTGGCCGTTGATCAGGATGTCGCCCTTGGCCGAACCGGTGATCGGCGCGAAACCTTCCCGGTCGGCGCCCTTGCCGATCATGCAGTCCAGCTTGCGGCTGCCCGCCATCCAGCTGCGGGCATCGATGTAGTCGAAGAACAGCGTGAGCGTCTTGTTGCGGATGACATCCGGCGCGCCGAGGTACTCGGTCGAGGTGCGGGCGCACTCCTCCTCGACGAACTTGTCCTGGTCCTCCTTCGTGGGCGGGCCGCCGGTGAAGTGGGTGCCCAGATCATGGTGGAGACGATCTCCACGGCATGCGGCTGGCCGCAGTCCACGGGATCGGTGGGCAGGTTCTGGTTGATGCCCAGGCACACGCCGGGCCCGTACACCCTCGACTGATCGTGCTCGGTGGCGCTGCCCGCCGACGGCGGAGTGCCGACGCTGGCCGCGACCTGCAAGCCGCAGCGCAGCGTGCGGTCGCCGTGCTGCCAGCCGTCCGGGCTGGGGTACATCAGTCCGACGATGTACTTGCCGCGCGGGTCGAAGCGTCCGGACATGTACTTCTGCACGGCGGGCACGCAGTGCTCTTCCTTCAGCTCGGTGAGCCGCAGTGAGTTGGGGAACCGCGATCCCGGACCGAACTCCTTGCCCGGATACCTGCTCATATCATGTCGGCCGCGACCTCGAACATGTGCTTGTTCGAGCAGTTGACCTTCACCAGGTCGGACCGGTCGGGCTTGGTCCAGCTCAGGCAGTCACCCTTGGCGGCGGTGCCGAACTCCTTGTCCAGCACCGGCTGCAGCGGCGCGGCCGGATTGTGCGCTTCCAGGCCCTTCTCGTTGTCGAAGCCGGTCACGAACAACGTCACCAGGGCTGCGACGACGGCCCCGACGGCCACCGCGAGCAGACCCCAGCGCAACGTGCGCGCCGACAGATGCACATCGCGCAGGTTGCTCTCGGCGAGCGCGGCCTTGGCCGAGTCGAACGAGCGCCGTACCGAGTCGGCGCGCGACGACGCGCCGCGCTTGGGCGCCTGCGGGGACCGGGACACATGTTCGGAGGACATCGCGGTCCATCATGGCAGCGTCTGTGCCCTGTTGCCACGACCTGCCCCGATCGGCGCGGCACCCGGCCGCGCCCGGCTCAGCCGCGCAGCGCCGACAGGAAGACACCGGGCAGCCGCGCCGGGTTGGCGCCGGCGTAGAACTCGGTGAGCCTGCGTCCGGTGACGGCGGCGGTTGCGTTGCCGACGAACCACGGCGGCTTCGGCGAAAGGGCGAGCTCCCCGCCCAGCAGGGAGCGCGGCGCCGGCCGGAACGGGCCGTGCACCACCGTGCGCTCCACGTCGTCGAGCAGCAGGGCGTTGTGCACCACGCCGATCCCGCTCTGCACGTCGTCGATGGAGTGCCCGGGGAAGGCGCCCCAGGCGGCCCTCGGCGCGAGAAAAGCCAGCCCGGTCCAGGTGTTCACCGCGATCGCGCCGTAACGCAGCCGCTCGATGGCGCGGTCGAAGCCCCTGCCGAGCCTGCGGATGGTCGTCGGATGGGCGATCACGTTCGCGCCGAGCGTCCCGGTCAGCTCGGTATTGGCGAAGTCCACCGCGCGGTGCAGGAAGTTGCCGCCCGCGTAGGGTAGCTCGACCACGCCGAGCACGGGCGAGAAGTACTCGGTGCGCAGCAGCGGTGTGCCGGTTGGCGGCAGGTGATCGACCAGGACCCGTCCCGCACCGAGACGTTCCGCTTCCGGATACGCGGCCAGCGCGTTGGCGACACGGGCATCGCTGCCCGGGTAGTACGCCGTGCGCTGGGGCGCCCGTTCCATGGCCAGTCGCAACTCGTCGAGGAACTCGTCCTTGCGGTCCCACTGGGAGCCGATCACCACCGTCTGCGCGGCCACGCAGTTGTAGCCGCCGTTGTGCAACCGCTGGGTCGCCACGTGCTCGGCCTGGTAGCGCAGGTCGGCGGCGGACCACTCGCCGGGCACCACGATGGTCGGCGAGACGCCGCCGAGCTCACTGGTGATCGGCTTGTCCAACAGGGGGCGGTGGTCCTTCTTGCGCTCCGCGCCCTCCGCGCCGTGGCCCCACACGATGGCGTCGTGCGTCTGCGCGCTTCCGGTCATGTGCACGTGCGCGACGTCGGGATGCCGGACCAGGTAGCCGCCCTGCTCGGCGCCGCCGGTGATGATCCGCAGCACGCCCAGCTCCAGCAGCGGTTCGAACACCATCTCGAACACGGTGAACAGCGGGTTGGTGATCGGGTTCAGCTTCAGCGCGACCACCCGGTTGTGCGCGAACAGCTCGTACAGCGCGTCCAGCGGCGGAATCGAGGTGATGTTGCCCGCGCCGAGCACGGCGCCGATCCCGCCGGTGGCGGTGGGGTCCAGCTGGCCGAGTCCGGCTCGCCTCCGCGCGGCGCCCGGATCGACGCCGGGCCGCAGCCACACCTCGCCGCGGAAGCCGTTCAGCAGCAGCCGGTTGTAGACGCCCACCGGGAGGATCGGCACCGCGACCCGCCCGCCCGGCGCCTCTCGCAGCGTGATGCCGGTCAACGGGCTGCGCCCGGCCGACAGCGCGCCGATGGTCGCCGACAGCGCGGCCGTGGCCTGCAACAGGGTGAGCGGACCCGACATCCATTCCTCGCCGACCAGCGGGGAGTCGCGGTCGAGGTCCTTGACGACGCACGCGGCCCGTACCCAGTCCTCGGCGAAGCGGCCGGTCCTGGCGTGGAGTTCGTCGAGCAGTTCGCGGCGGCGGCGCAGCGGCGTCGCGGCCCACGCTTTCTCGCCCGCCGCGAGGTCGGCCAGTGCGTTGTCGATGGCGGTCTCGTCGAAAGGAGTGCCCACAAGGCCACTATGCGCGCGTTCCCGCACCGATGGATCGCATCCTGGGATATCGAGGTGAAAAGGCAACACGCCGACCACTAGGCTGGTGGCCCATGATCGACCTCCGATTCCTGCGGGAAAACCCCGACGCGGTCCGCGCTTCGCAGCGGGCCCGCGGTGAAGACCCCGCCCTCGTCGACGCGCTGCTCGAGGCGGACGCGGCGCGGCGTGCCGCGGTGGCCACCGCGGACAACTTGCGCGCCGAGCACAAGGCGATGGGCAAGCTGATCGGCAAGGCGAGCAAGGACGAGCGGTCCGCGCTGCTGGCGCAGGCGTCGGAGATGTCGGTCAAGGTCAAGGAGGCCGAGGCCGCGCAGCACGCCGCCGACGCCGACCTGGACGCCGCGCATCGCGCCATCTCGAACGTCGTGCAGGAGGGCGCGCCCGCGGGCGGCGAGGACGATTACGTCGTGCTGCAGACCGTTGGCACGCCGAGGGAGTTCGACTTCCAGCCGAAGGACCACCTGGAACTCGGCGAGTCGCTCGGCCTGATCGACATGGAACGCGGCGCGAAGGTCTCCGGCGCCCGGTTCTACTTCCTGACCGGTTACGGCGCGCTGCTGCAACTGGGCCTGCTGCAACTGGCCGCGCAGAAGGCGGTTGCCAACGGCTTCACCATGATGATCCCGCCGGTGCTGGTGCGTCCGGAGGTCATGGCCGGCACCGGCTTCCTCGGCCAGCACTCGGCCGAGGTCTACCATCTCGCCGACGACGACCTCTACCTGGTCGGTACCTCGGAGGTGCCGCTGGCGGGCTACCACGCCGACGAGATCCTCGACCTCAGCGGCGGGCCCAAGCGGTACGCGGGCTGGTCGTCGTGTTTCCGGCGGGAGGCGGGCAGCTACGGCAAGGACACCCGCGGCATCATCCGGGTGCACCAATTCGACAAGGTGGAGATGTTCGTCTTCACCACGCCGGACCAGGCCGACGCCGAACATCAGCGCCTGCTCGCCTGGGAACAGGAGATGCTCGCGGCGATCGAGGTGCCCTACCGGGTCATCATGTGGCGGCCGGTGATCTCGGCAGCTCGGCCGCGCGCAAGTTCGACTGCGAGGCATGGGTGCCTACCCAGCAGACCTATCGGGAACTCACCTCGACGTCCAACTGCACCACCTACCAGGCTCGCCGGCTGGCCGTCCGCTACCGGGACGAGAACGGAAGGCCGCAGATCGCCGCGACGCTGAACGGCACACTCGCGACCACTCGCTGGATCGTTGCGCTCTTGGAGAACCATCAGCAAGCCGACGGGTCGGTCCGTGTTCCGCCCGCTCTGGTCCCATTTGTCGGCATCGACGTGCTCCGACCGTCGAACTGACTACGCGCGAATGACGTCGAGGTGAATAGCCGCCGGTTCGCCATGCCGGATTCCCGGGATGTGGCAACCGGCGGGATTCCTTATGTTTAGGCTATTCATCGTGCGAGGAATCGGGTCTCGCGGCGATACCCGAACCCGGGTGCGGGCCGCGTCTGCGTTGGCGACGGCTATGGTCATGGCTCGGACCACCGGGGCTTTCTACGTCATGGGCGGGGTGCTCGGTTTACTGATCACCGCCATCGCCCCAGGTGACGAGGGTAATCGGCCGCTGGTGGGCGGGGCGGCAGCGGTAGCGCTGGCGCTCGGTCTCACGCTGCTCGCGTGGGGGCCGCGCCTGCCGCATTCGATCCACCACGTCTATGTCGCGATCGCGACGGTGCTGGTGACGATCGCGGTGCACTCGTTCCCGAACACCGTGGGCGCGATCAGCCTCGCGGCCTTCTACGTGTTCATCGCGTGCGACGCCGCCCTGTTCTTCGCCTGGTCGCAGGCGGCCGCCCATATCGCGTTCGCCCTGGCGCTGTGCCTATGGGTGCTGCCCGCGCGGCCGGTGAGTCCCGGGCTGCCGTGGTGGTCGGGTCTGATCCCGGCCGGGGTTACCTTCGGCGTCGGCGTCGTCGTGGGAATCTTGACCAGGATGGCGTCCGAAGCCGACATCGACGTGCTCACCGGTCTGCTCAACCGCCGCGGCTTCGACCGAGCGCTGAACACCGCGATCCAGCAGGCCACCAGGTCCGGGCAGGGGCTCGCGCTGGTGCTGGTCGACCTGGACCGGTTCCAGAAGATCAACGACCACCTCGGTCACCGCGCGGGCGACGCCGTGTTGCAGCGGGTGGCCGACACCTGGTCGAAGCTGCTCACCCCCGAACAGCGCCTCGCGCGCTACGGCGGCGACGCGTTCGCCTTGCTGCTGCCGAACACCACCGAGCAGGCCGCGATCCTGCTCACCGAACAGTTGCGCGCGGCGGTGACCACCGGCTGTTCGGCGGGCGTGACCTCCTGGCAGCCGGGGGAGTCCGGCTCGCTGCTGGTCAGCCGCGCCGACGTCGGCCTGTACCGGGCCAAGCAGGCCGGGCGCAACCGCACGGTGCTCGAGTCCTCCCGGCAGTTGCCGCTCGCGGTGGAACTGCGCGAGGCCATCGATCGCGGCGCCCTGGACGTGCACTACCAGCCGATCGTCAGCCTGACCGAGGGCGGCGGCAAGGCGGTCGGCGTCGAGGCGCTGCTGCGCTGGTCCTCCAGCGCGCAGCCGGACGTGACCACCGAGGGCTTGATCCGCGTCGCCGAGGAGTACGACCTCATCGCCGATCTGGACGAGCTGGTGCTGCGCCGCGCCTGCGCGGACGCCGCGCGGTTGCAGGAGACCTTCGCCCAGCTGGATCTGACGTTGAATGTGAACGTCAGCGGTCTGGAGCTGGCCGAGACCGGTTACGCCGACCGGGTGGCGGGGATCCTCGCGAGCACGGGATGGCCCGCCGATCAACTGGTGCTCGAGGTGACCGAGAGCGAGCTGGCCGCCGAATCGCAGACCGCGATCGAGAATCTGCACACCTTGCGCGACCGGGGCGTGCGCATCGCCATCGACGACTTCGGCACCGGCTACTCCTCGCTCAGCAGGCTGGCCACCCTGCCCAGCGACATCCTCAAGGTCGATCAGTCCTTCGTCGCGGCGATTCGCTCGGATTCGCCCGCGCCCCCGTTGCTCGGCGTGATCGCGGCCCTGTCCAACGCGCTGGACTTGCAGGTCATCGCCGAAGGAGTGGAGACGGAATACCAAGCCGCGGTGCTCACCGAACTGGGCTTCGCGCTCGCGCAGGGGTACCACTACAGCGATTCGCACCCGGTGTCGGAGCTGATCAGCGACCTCAACGAGAACAAGGGCCGGATCGGCCCCGGCGTCACGGACCGGGAACTGGGCGACGGTGACGCCCTCACCGCCAACGGCTGGGTGCCGTTGCCGTAATTCGCTTGACGACGCGAGCCGACCGTGGCCATGCTGTTCGACATGCGTTTGCTCATCTACGGCTGTTGATTCGCTCGATCGCTGCGCGCCCGTTCAGCGCGTAGCGCGCGCACCCTCGATCTACGCGCGCTGACGGTTCGGGCGGTGCTCTTCAAGAGCATCGGTGAACTGATTCCGCTGTACGCGCTGTATGCCCTGCTGTTCGCCGACCACGGCATGAGCACGGGGCAGATCTCCCTGCTGTTCGCGATCTGGTCGGCGACTTCGTTCCTGCTCGAGGTGCCCTCCGGCGCGTGGGCCGACACCGTCTCGCGGCGTGGGCTGCTCGTGCTCAGCGGTGTGTTGCTGACAGCGGGTTTCGCGCTGTGGACCGCAGCACCCTCCTTCGCGGGGTTCGCTGCCGGATTCGTGCTGTGGGGCACCTCGGGTGCGCTGGCCTCCGGCACCTTCGAGGCGCTGCTCTACGACGACCTCGCCGCTCGTGGTGCGGCCGCCGCCTACTCGCGCGTCCTCGGATACACCCGCGCGGGCGCGGAAGCGGCCGTTGTCGTCGCCATCGTCGCCGCGACTCCGCTCTACCTCTACGGTGGCTATGCCCTGGTCGGCTGGTCGAGCGTCGCGATCGCGGCGGTGCACACGGTGATCGCGCTGTCGCTGCCCACAGCGCCCAAGACGGTGTCCGCGGCCGATGTGGACGATCTGGAGGACGAGGAGCCGGCGCCGCTCGGGCAGCCTCCTGCCGCGGATGAGTCCACGGTTGCGAACGCCGAGGCCCGCGACCGGGTCGGTACACCGGCGGTGCGCCCGGACCCCGCGTCATCGGGCCACTCCACGGCACCCGGTGGACGGGTCACGGCGCGGCATGACGCGATGATCACCGGCGAGCACATCGGGGACGGCCGGAACATCCTCGCGGCCGATGCCGCGCGACCGGCGGTCCATCATGCCGGTGCTGCCCACGGGGCCGAGGCTCCGGCCGTGATCGCGCGCGCCGGAGAAGGCGACTCAGCGACCGAGGCGCTCGGCACGGAACGTGTCGCGGCACAGTCGCGGCCGTTCACGCGATACCTCACCATGCTGAAGTCCGGTGTCGGTGAAGCGGTTCGTGTGCGGGCGGTGCGCTATGGCGTGCTGCTGGAGGCGCTGCTGCTGGGAATCACGGCGTTCGACGAGTACTTCGCCCTGCTGGCGGAGCAAGCGGGCGTGTCGACAGCCGTGGTGCCTTTGCTGGTCGGTCTCACCGTGCTCGGTTCGCTGACCGGTTCGGTGCTGGCGGGACGCACCGAAGGGATGTCCGGCCGGACGATGTCGATCGCGGTGGGTGTCGCGGGCGTACTTTTCCTCAGCGGAGCGCTGATCACCGGGCTCGCGACGACTCGTCCGGAGGCGGTGTACCTGCTGTCGGGTCTCGGGTTCACCGCGATCGGCGTCTCCTACGGCATTGTCTACAACGCTGGGATCGTCGCGGGAGCTCGCCTCCAGGACGCCATCGAGGGACCGGCCAGGGCGACCGTCACCTCGGTCTCCGGGCTCTTGGGCGAAGTGTTCGCCCTCGCGGTGTTCGGCTTCGCCGCCCTCGTCACCCTCTGGTTCTCCATGTCCACGCTCCTGGCGCTGCTCGGCGCGTCCCTGCTCGCCATCGCCGCGCTCACCCCGCGCTGGCTCCCCTCCCGTGCCGGCTGACCGTCCGCTACGCACCGTGGAGAGCTCCGCTCCGGCGCTGCCGCAGGTGGCGCTCGTGGCCCGGGGCGGTTGGGTAGCCTGCGGGAGGTGAGTGTGGAGGCGAGGCTGGGGCTGATTTTCGGGTTCGCTATCGGCGGCGGTGTCGCGGTGCAGGGGCGGATCAACGGCGCGCTCGGGGCGCGGCTCGAGGATGGCATCCTCGCCGCGACCATCAGTTTCGCCACGGGGTTGCTCGTGCTCGCGGCGGTGTTCGCGGTCAGCGGGCGGCAGCGGGACGGCATGCGGCAAGTGCGGCGGGCTCTGCCCGAAGGCGTCTTGCGGCCGTGGCAGTTGCTCGGTGGTCTGTGCGGCGCGTTCTTCGTCGCCTGCCAGGGTCTGACCGTCGCTGCCATCGGGGTCACCGCCTTCACCGTCGCCACCGTGGCGGGTCAGTTGCTCAGCAGCCTCGTGGTCGATCGGATCGGCCTCGGCCCGAGCGGACGCACGCCGGTCACCGCGGTCCGTCTGGCCGGTGCGGCGCTCGGCGTGGTCGCGGTCCTGGTGGCCGGATCGGGCTATACCCGGGCCACCGATGGCGGCCTCTCGGTCCCCGACGCGTTGCGCGGTGCTCCGCCCGCGTTGCTGATCGCGCTGCCCGCGCTGGCCGGCATCGGCCTGGCGTGGCAGCAGGCGGTGAACGGCAAGGTCGGCGCCGTCGGTGGGTCCCTCTCGGCCGCCATGGTCAATTTCTGCGTCGGGTCGGCCGCTCTGCTCGCCATCGCTTCCGTGGTGATCGCGTCCACGGGCGGACCGGCCGAGATCCCCACCGAGCCCTGGCTGTATCTCGGCGGACTCATCGGCGTCGCCTTCATCGCCCTCGCCGCGCTGACGGTTCGCTGGATCGGCGTCCTGCTCCTCGGACTCACCTCGGTGGCGGGTCAGTTGCTGGTCTCCCTTGCGCTCGACGTGCTCACTCCAACCAGCGCGGGCCTGTCGGTCACCGCGGTGGTCGGCTGTGTGCTGACTCTCGTCGCGGTCGCCGTCGCCACTCGCTCACAGTCCTGAGGACACTCGTCGAGCATTGATGCCCGAACCGCATGAATGTGGGATGGTGCGCTCATGCTCATCGAATACGGGGTGTGGGTTTCGCGGCTGGGTCTGTGTGTCGTGTTCGGGCTGTCGGCGTGGGGCAAGCTGACGGATCGCAGCGCGACACGGCAGGCGGTGCAGGATTTCGGGATACCGCTGCGCTGGATTCCGACGGTGGCCTGGGGGCTGCCGATCGCCGAGTCGGTCATCGCGGTCGGCGTGTTGCTCCCGTGGGTTTCCGGCGTGGCCGCGCTGGTGGCGCTGTTGCTGCTCGCCGTGTTCACGGCGGCGATCGCGCGTTTGCTGCGACGTGGTGAGCATCCCTCCTGTTCTTGTTTCGGTGGTGTGAGCGCCGCGCCGATCGGGCGGAAGACCCTGGTGCGCAATGGTCTTCTCGCAGTACTCGCCGTGGCTGTCGGTATCGGTGCGCAGACGCATCCGCGCGTGCCGATCGGCCTGCCCGCCGACGACGCGATCGGGTGTGCCGTGGTCGCCGTGGTGGTCGCGGTACTGGTGTGGTTGACCGGTCAGCTGCGGATCCTGCGCCGCCGGGTGGACGAGCAGGCGCTGTCCACGCTGGGGGCGGAGGGTCTGCCGGTCGGTGCGGTGGCCCCTGAGTTCGAACTGCTCGACACCGAGGGAACGAAGACCACGCTCGAGGATCTGCTGGCCGGAGGGAGGTCGGCGCTGCTGGTCTTCGTGCACCCGGGGTGTGAGTTGTGTGCCGCGCTGGCTCGGGAGCTGCCCCGCTGGCACGCGCGAACCGCCGACGCCTTGGCGATCGTGGCGGTCGGCAACGGCGATGCCGCCGAGCAGGCCGCCTGGGGCATCGAGCACGGCCTTGGGACGATTCCGTCCCTGGTGCAGCGAGGTAATGAAGCGGCATTGCGTTATCGGGTGCGCGGCACCCCGTCCGCCGTGCTGATCGACCCGGCGGGACGCGTCGCCGCGCCGGTGGCCAGAGGCGGTATCGCGATCCGGGAATTGATCGCCAAGGTTCGGACAGCGCCGCGCGGACCGGCACACGACAGGATTCCGGCCGGGATCTCGCGGTGAGCTGTGCGGGGTGCCCGGTTCCGGCTGCCTGGACCGATTCGGACCCGTTATCAGCTGAATAGCTAATTCTCAGCAAATCATCGGCCGCGCGCCGATACGATCGAGTCGCACCGGTGCGGAATTCGCCATCCATCGACCACAGACCCATCGACAAGAGGGGAAACACATGGCGCTCTTCGCATTCACCGACTACTCGGGCAAAGAGTTCATCATCCAGTTGACCAACCAGGCGCGGATCGACGAGGCCCGCCGCATCCTGTCGGGTGAGGAACAGATGTCCGTGCACGTCATGGGACGGATCCGGAAGGTTCCCGCGCCGTACAACCCGGGCTGGGACTTCCATCTGGACCCGGAGACCATCTCTTTCTTCACCGTGGCGATCGAAGTCTGCGACGCCAGCATCATGTACGTCAACGACCACCTGGACGAGGCGTGTGGCGCCTTCCTGCCCGGCTGTATGTGGTGCCCGTGGTCGTCGAGGATGGTCCGCGAGGTCACCAACCAGTAGCAATCGTCTGGCAAGCTTCCGGCCGGCGCGACCGCGCCGGCCGGAAGTCGCGGGTCAGTCCAGCTTGCGCGAGCGCAGCTCGTGTCCTTTGGACGTCTTGCAGCGACCCGACTCGAGATCCCACTGCCAGCCGTGCAGATTGCAGGTGAGGGTGGTGCCCTCCACCACGCCGAACTTCGACAGGTCCGCCTTCAGGTGGGGGCAGCGCCGCTGAACCTCCCAGCCACTGAGCTCGGTGGAGGCGGAGTCGTCGTGCGCCTCGGCGAACCAGCCGTCGGCGTAGGCGATCCGCTCGTCGGTGAGGCACTTGAAGAACGTGTAGAGGAACTCGTTGTAGCCCCCGATCCGCCAGGCCTGGAAGCGGGTGGACAAGAAGATGGTGTTCACCCAGTCCGGCTCGCGGTCGCGCAGCACCGTGCGCACCAACTCCGGTGCGATGCGGAAGCCGTAACGGTAGCGGCCCTCGCCTTCGATCGGCTCGCGCACCGTGCGCTTGGGGAAGTCGAGCACGATGGTTTCCTCGCCGATCACCAAGCCGACCGGGTAGCCGATGCCGTCGCAGATCACATCGCTCTGCGCCATGATCGGCTCGAACAGCTTCTGCAACGGTTCCAGCAGCGAGCCGTCGCCGCGCTCCCACGTCGCCTTCTCCGCCTCGAGCACCGGCGCGAGACGCTGGGCCATCCGCTCGATGTACTCGGCCTTGTTGTCGTAGATCTCGGCGGGATCGCTCGGATGGGTCAACGTCAGCTCGGCGCCGCGTACGTCGGCGACCGAACCCGGGATCATCAGAATCCCGCCCGCGTTGCCGTGGATCTCCATCTGCTCCAGGAACACCTTCTGGTCGGGGAAGATGTTGCCCTCGTCACCGCGATCGTCGTTGAGGTAGCGCAGCTCGTCGTCCAGGAAGACCGGCGGACCCGCCGAGGGCACCACCCAGGTCGCGCCGACCTGCTCGATGTAGCTGCGAGCCCGGTCCATGCCGCGCTGACGCTTCTGCTTGCCGAAGTTCGACTTGGTGCGGGCCGGGATGTCGTACACCATCGGGTACCAGATCGCGCCCGAGTACTGCAGCAGATGGATGTCGACGTGGCCGAAGGCGTCGTGCAGCACGTCCATGTCGACCGGGCGGGCGTCGTTCATGTTGAAGCAGGTCGTCTCGCCGTCGGAGACGACAAGCCCGGAGTCGCCGATCGGGCCGTCGGCGGGCGCGCGCAGCGCGATGATCATGATGTCCAGGTCACCGCCGGGGCCGGTAACCGTGTGCTTGACCGAGTCCTCGGTCTCGAAGAATTTGTGGAAGCCCAGCTGTTCGAGCTCACGGCGCAGGTCCGGCACGGGATAGTCCGGCAGCAGGACGGTCGCGTCCTTGTTCACGTGCGCCGTCAGCGTCTTCGCGTCGAAGTGGTCGCGGTGCAGATGCGAGACGTACAGGAAGTCGCATGCGCCCAGCTCGTCCCAGTCCAGCTGGGTGTTGTCGGGAAACGGGAACCAGGAACCGAAGTACGCGGGATTCACCCAGGGATCGCAAAGGATCGACCCGGCCGCGGTGCGGATGTGGAATCCGGCGTGTCCGACGCTGGTGATCTGCACTTAGCTGCTCCTCCTGCTGTTACCAGCCAACCAGGGTAGTAGTTACGGCGAGACGTCGCCGATGCAGTAGCCGTCCGGCCCGGAGCGCAAGGTGAAGGTGCGGGTCTGCGTCACACCGGAGGAGTTGGTCACCGGCACGAGCACCGCGATGTAGTCGGTGTTCACCTGCTCCGACCGGATCTGCTGGTCGGCGAACTCGGTGGCCCCGGTGAGCGCGCCCTGGTTGTTCGCCAGCGGGGCGGGGCTCGGACGCCCGGTGCCTTTGGGGTCCCAGGTCGCCGGGGACGCCTTACAGATCAAAGGGTAGTCGCCTTCTTTGTCGGCTGCGTCGAGCGGAGTGCCGACGAAGCGGGACAGGTACCGGCGCACCGTGTGGCGAGCGTCGGCGTCGTTGTAGGAGATCTCCGCGCCGGCCGTGGCGACCCGTGGGCAGGCGTAGCCGGTCTCGATCCCGGCGCGATCGACCGCGACCGTGGTCGCCGAGCTTTTCCAGACGACGCCCTCTTCGGTCGCCGTGCCCGGCTGCGCCAAGGCGGTGAGGATCGCCTCTTGGTCCTGGTACATCTCGGCAACGTTCCTCGGCGCGATGGTCCAGCACTTCTCCTGCAGCTCGGCGATGGTGTGCGACCGCAGGTCAACCGCCCAGCGCTGCACCGCCGTAGCGGCGGCAGGCAGTCCGGGGACCACACCGACCGGGGGAGCGTCGGCGGGCACCGGCGGCAGCGCCGAGGTGCTCGGCGGCGGCGCGGCCGGGACGGCGGCCGGTGGTGTCGTCCGCACGGCCGCCTGCGGCGCGCTCTCCTCCGGAATGCCGACGACGGAGTCGCAACCGGCCAACGCGATCGTCGCGATCAGGGCCGAGCCGCCGATCAACGCGGCACGCGTCGCTCGCCCGGATGATGCCCGGTTCCGCTCGCGTGCTGCACTACGGTCGTACTCGCGCGATGCCGATCGGGCGCGTTCCACTTCGACGATCCTCTTCTCTAAGGCGTGCGGTCGGGGCTGCTCACGCGTCCGCACACCGGTGCGGCGCGCGGCGGCGGCGAACTGCCGGTGGGGACGGGCAGCGACTACGCTAGCGGACTTGTGGAACCCGTCTACCGGACGATTATCGGGCTGGCCCGTACCGTCTTCTTCATCGAAGGTCTGAAGTTCACCGTCAAGGGCGCTGAACACATCCCTGCCCGAGGTGGCGCCGTGCTGGCGGTCAACCACACCGGGTACATGGACTTCACCTACGCGGGCCTGCCCGCGCGCACCCCGAAGCGCTACATCCGGTTCATGGCCAAGAAGGAGGTCTTCGACAACAAGATCTCCGGCCCGATCATGCGGGCGCTCAAACACATCCCGGTCGACCGTTCGGCGGGGGCCGACTCCTACAAGGCCGCGGTGGATTATCTGCGCCGGGGTGAGCTGGTGGGCGTGTATCCCGAAGCGACGATCAGCCGCAGCTTCGAGATCAAGGAGTTCAAGTCGGGTGCGGCGCGCATGGCCATCGAGGCCGAGGTGCCGATCATCCCGATCGTCATCTGGGGTGCGCAGCGGGTGTGGACGAAGGGGTTCCCGAAGCGGCTCGGCCGCACCAACACGCCCATCTCGATCGCGGTCGGCGAGCCGATCCAGCCCGTCGAGCCCGCTGCGGAACTCACCGCACAGCTGCGCTCCACCATGCAGGACATGCTGCTGGACCTGCAAAAGGACTACGTGCACGAGCCCGGCGCGTACTGGGTTCCGGCCCGGCTGGGCGGCAGCGCTCCTACCCTGGAAGAGGCGGACGCGATGGATGCCGCCGAAGCGGAGGCCAAGGCCGCGCGGAAGAACGCGGCGGGTTAACGGGAGCTGTGATGGCGCGGGAACCGGTTTACGACATCCTCACCGGCTTGGTCCGCGCCATCTTCCTCGCACAGGGCTTGCGCATCAATATCAAAGGGCAGGAGCACTTTCCGCGTTCTGGAGGCGCGGTGCTCGCCGTGAACCACACGGCCTACCTCGATTTCATGGAGGTCGGGTTGGTCGGGCGGAAGTCGGGGCGCAACGTCCGGTACATGATGAAGGCCGAGCTCGAGCACGGCATCGTCGGCTTTCTCATGAGGCATTGCAAGGCCATCGGCGTCGATCGCACGGCTGGGGCCGAGTCGTATGCCCGCGCGGTGACGGCGCTGCGCGAGGGCGAGGTGGTGGTGGTTTATCCCGAGGCGACGATCAGCCGCAGCTTCGAACTGAAGGAATTCAAATCCGGCGCGGCGCGGATGGCTGTGGAAGCCGATGTCCCGATCCTCCCGATGATCATCTGGGGCGCGCACCGGATCTGGACCAAGGACATCCCGAAGCGACTCGGCCGCCATCGTTTCCCGATCAATATCCGCGTCGGCGCGCCGATCCCACCCGATGAACCGGCCGAGAAACTCACCGCCACCCTGCGCACTCGGATGAGTGAACTGCTGGAACGCGCGCAACGCGACTACCCGATGGTGGAAGGCGCCCGCTGGGTGCCCGCCCGGCTCGGCGGGACCGCCCCGACCCTGGCGGAGGCGGCCGTGCTGGAACGCGAGGAGATGGAGCGGCGGCGGCGCGCGAAGGCACGGTGAATCGCCGCGTGCCCGCGGAAGTGCGGCCCTGGGCGATTCCCCGGCGTGGGAACGGCTGTGGCGTCGCCGGAGGAGCTTCGGCTCGATGATGGCCGGTATGAGCGCGATCATGAGCTCGTTCGAAGCGAGTGGGTAGGCGCGGATCCAGCCTCAGGAAGTCGGTGACGACGTGCGTGTGCTGTTGACGGCGAGCGGATCGCGGGGGGACGTCGAGCCGCTGTTGGGGCTCGCGCTGTGGTTGCGGGAATCCGGAGCCGAAGTGCGAGTGTGCGCGCCACCGGACTGTGCGCCGCGTTGCGCAGGCCTCGGCGTGCCGCTGGTGCCACTGGGGCCGCTGAAGGCTGGTTCGGGGGCCGGGCGGCCGTCGCGAGCCGAGCTGTCGCAGTACGTAACCGACTGGCCCGCGATCCAGTTCGACACGATTTCCGCAGCGGCCGCGGGATGTGACGCGGTGGTGGCCTCCGGCGTGACACAGGTTGCGGCCAGGTCCATCGCCGAGAAGCTCGGCGCCCACTACCAATATGTGAGCTACCAGCCGACCGCGCTGCCCTCGCCGCATCATCCGCCGATGCCGCTGCCGGGCGATCGGCCCGCTCCGGACGCGATCGACAATCAGCTGCTGTGGGAAGTCGACGCCCACGGGTGGAACGCACAATTCGGCCATGCGCTCGACACGGGCCGGGCAGCGCTCGGGCTGCCGCCGGTGGCCGATGTCCGCGACCACGTCATCACCGGTCGCCCATGGCTGGCCGCGGACCCGGTGCTGGGGCCATGGTCGCAAGCGCCGGGTCTGGATGTGGTGCAGACCGGAGCCTGGTTCGTGCCCGACGAACCCCCGTTGCCTGCCGAGTTGTCGGCGTTCTTGGACGCGGGCGCGCCACCGGTGTACGTCGGGTTCGGCAGCATGCCCATGCGCCCCGGCATCGCCCGGGTGGCGATCGAAGTGATCCGCGCCCACAGCCGCCGGGTGCTCCTTTCTCGTGGCTGGGCCGAGTTGGCGCTCATCGACGATTCGCCCGACTGCATGGCCATCGAGGAGGCCAACCATCAGGCGCTGTTCGCCCGGGTCGCCGCCGTCGTCCACCACGGTGGCGCGGGCACGACGACGGCCGCCGCGCGGGCCGGTGCGCCTCAGGTGGTGGTACCCCAGATGATGGACCAGTCGTACTGGGCGGGACGGGTGGCCGATCTCGGCATCGGCGCGGCTTGTGCGGACGCGGATCCCAGCGCGGCGTCCTTGTCTGCCGCTCTCGACGTGGCGTTGGCGTCTACCACCGGAGCGCGCGCGAACGAAGTGGCCGGCATGATCCGTTCGGACGGAGCGATGTCGGCCGCGAAACTACTGCTCGACGCGATCGCCTGAGCCGGCGCCGCCGCACCCGGCCGTGTCACGAGGTCCGGCGAGGACCTCGTGACAGGTCGTGGCAATGCTGGTCGGCATCCGATCAGGCGGCGTCGAGCGCTGCGGTGATCTTGCGGGTCATGTCGGCCAGGACGGGGCTGGGCGCGCCTTTGCGGGCTCCGATGGCCGCGTCGACGGCGACGAGGACGGTGCTGCGGAAGTTGGCGGCCTCGGCCGGATCCTGCTTCTGGAGCAGGGTCATGGCCGCGGTGAGGGCGGGCAGCACATGATCGGCGCGTTCGGCGACGTTCTTGCCGTTCATGGTGATGTCCTTGGACTTCGCGGCTAGTACGTGCCCGACCAGGCCGGTCGCCGACGACAGGGCGATGGAGCCGTGGGTGGCGGCCTTGTGCGGTGAGCCGGTGGCGTCAGCGGCGGCCAGCAGCGAGACAGCGCCGTAGGCGGCGGTGCGGATGGTGGCCTTGTCCTGGTCGATCAGGGTGATGGACATGGTGGTGTCTCCTTCGTAATTGGTTGTGTGGCATGCGATCGGTTGGATGTGTCCCGGATTGCCGGGGGTTGGTGGTGGGCGAACGAGGTCGCCCCGGCCGACGGCCGGTCAGCGGCTCGGCGAGCCCTGCTGGTCGTGGGCCGCTGCGGTCTCACGGACGGCCTGGGTGATGGCGCGGAAATCCTTGCGCAGGATTGCGCCGTGGTTGCTGTCGACCTTCGCGCTGATCCGGATGTTCGGGTTGCGGTCGCATACCGCGTCGAGGCCGGCGCGGATCCGTTCCTGCTCGTCACCGCGGCTTCCGAACGACGTCCCCGAAGCGACCACATACCGCAACGGCACGCTGATCTCGTCCAGCACGGGACCCAGCTCGCGGTCGCGGGAGAGCCTGCCGAGTTCGATATTGCTCTCGGCCATCTGTTCGGCGGTCATCCGCGGGGTCAGACCGGTCGGGCGCAGCAGCGGCGTGAACCAGCCCAGCCGCTTGAACATCTTGCGGATCCGCTGCTCCATGGCCGCGTCGAGCCAGTCGTACGGGAACGCGCCGTCGACCAGCACCGCACCCATGGCACGGTCCGGGTTCCGGGCGGCCCAGTGCGCCGCGACGACTGCCCCGTAGGACCAGCCGACCAGCAACGCCCGGTCCACGTCACGGGCGGCCAGGACGGCATCGACGTCCCGGACCGCGGCCTCGAAGGAATAGTCGGCCGAACGCCGCGATTTGCCGCGAGCCCGCTCGTCGAAGGTGATGTGCCGGAACTCGGGGCCGAGTTCGGCGATCACCTGCCGCCAGTACCCCTGAGTGGCGAACTGGCCGTTGCAGTAGACCACGGGGATGCCGCGCCCGCCGGTATCGGTGACGGCCAGGGCCGTATCGTCGACCGGCACCATGCCGGTCCACTTCGAAGCGGTGGAGGAGGTGCTGTTGTTCGTCATGACAGCTACTTTCGGCGGCTGCTCTGACACCGCCCTGACACCCGCCTGACACCGCCGCTGACACGGTATTTCCGCCCGGTGACGCCGAGCTCAGGGCACTTTGCGGACTGGTGAGACGGCGCGACGGCTCTGCTTCGGGGCCTTCGCACGAACCTGCTCGCGGTCCGCGTCGGCGTATCGATCGCGCGTAGCCGCGCTGGTGCTCAGCCCCAGATACCTGCTGTGTGCGTCCTTCGTTGTGGTGTGGAAAACGAAGGGACCACGCACTGCTCGAGAGTCTCGCCGATCTCCATGGTCCCGCCCGGCGGAGACCAGTTGCGGAGTCGGCCCGGCGCTGCATGAGGACAGCCCCGGCGTTGTCGATGATCAGGGCGCAGCCGCCCGGAACCAGGGCGCCGACCTTCGGGGCGTCGGATCGCCGTAGTAGTCGCGGCGATTGCCCATGGTGCAGCTCAAACCAGCATTGCTTGTATTTCGGCGATGCGCCGGTCGAGGCGAGCTGAGTGTGCGGTCTCGGCTGCGGTCTTCGCCTCCCCGATGGTGGCTCGCGCGGCGTCCAGGTCGCGGGTTTTCAGGTAGGACTCCGCGAGCCAGGTGCGATACAGGGCTACCTCGCGGACTCGGTCGGTGGCGAGCCGCACAATCGCGCCGGACAGCAGCGAGCACGCCTTTCGAGGCTCGCCCAGTTCGACGAAGCACCGGCCTGCCATTACGTCGATCTCCGTGCGGTCCAACCAATACACCCATTCGGGCTCGGGAATGCCGGGAGAACGGCGCTCGTAGGCATCGTCCACCGCATCGAGCGCGCGTTCGGCTTCATCGCGGTCGCGTGAGCGCGCACACGCCCATGCCAAGCGGTCCATCAGCAGGGATCGCACGACCGGCGGTGCGTCCGTTGCTCCCTTGACTGCTGTGCGTGCGAGCAGCGCTGCCTCTCGGGGATTGCCGACGTTGGCCATTTGATAACTCAGGCTCGACAGAAGTTGCGCTGTCAGAACGCGGTCTCCGGCGTCGTCGGCTGCTGCCGCGCCGCTCAGGTACAGACGCTGCGCGTCGTCGTATCTGCCCGCGTCGCTCGCCACCCAACCTGCGAGTTGTGCGAGCTCACCGGCGACGATCAGCAGGCGTTTGGCCACTCGTTCGGTGTAACTGCATTCTGTGATGGCTTGTCGCACGCGTTCGTATTCGGACAACACCAGAGGCAACAATTCGCCTCCACCGATGCTGTCGTCCAAGTGCCGCAGCTCGACCACACGCTGTTCCATCTCGGTCGCCAGCGAATCACCGACTCGTCGCCCGGCGGCAGCGTGCGACTTCGGAGCGGAATCCGCCACCAGCCATTCGTGTGCGATACGAATAGGGTCCGGCGGCGGAGCCATGAGAGCGCTGATCGGGATGTTCAGAGCGCGGGAGTAGCCGATGACGTGCTCTTGCTTCACAGCGCGTTGCCCGTTCTCCACCATACCGAGCAGTGACTTGCTGTAGTTCGTCTTCGCCGCGAGCGCGGCCAGGCTGAGGCCTCGGCTACGCCGCGCGTTCTTGAGCAGAAGTCCAGGATTGTCCATCACGCCCGCCCCTCGATTCTGTGGATTCTTGTGGACGGCGAATCCATTATCCGCCTGCACCTTTGAACCGAGACTACTACGTAGCGGGACTGGTAGCGGGCGGGCTACAGCACCGCGCCGTATGCCATTTCCGGTTTCTCAATGGCAGGTTTTCCGCGCGATCCGGCCCAACCGGGTACACCACGCGCGTTTTCGGATGAGATGGGGGTTATACGCATGAAAATGTGCGGCGATACACCGCAATCGCGATGCCTGTTCTATCGGCGGGAGTGCGGACTTCCCGCTGTGGTCGACCCGCCGGAACTCGGGCGGATCGTGTTGCGGGCCGGGTCGGTGTGGGGGATGACGATGCCGACTCGGCTGGGGCAAGCGGTGAAGGCGCATATGCAGAGCCGAGGCGTCACATTGGGCCCGATCGTGGGGCATCCCCGTTCGGGACGCTGGACATTCCTCATTCAGCCCGACCTGCCCGATGACGTGCGGCTGTTCGCGGAGTTGTTCCGGCTGGACGTGGCGGTCGCGCGGTGCGGAGCGACGATCGCGCTGCCTTCGCCCATCGCTGCCGTAGGAACGATCCGGCAATGGATCGTGCCGCCGCGCGATGCCTTCCGCCCATCGGGTCGGGTGGTGATCGAGGTCGTCCGGGCGTGGGCGGATCAGATGCCGCGCACTCGGCACAGGCCGGGGAAATCTCATGTCGAATGACGTCTCTCGCGCTCGGTGGTTCCTCCGCATAGCGGAGTTGCGGTCCCGGCTGGCGCATGACAATCCGCGGTGGGCGGTATCCAGTCCCGCGAATGCCAGAAATGCGCTCGAGTTGCACGACGACTGCGACTACGCATCGTGCGCGACGCGCGTCGCGGCGGTGATCGTCAGCCGTGAGAATTACCGGTACTTCCGCCGCACCGAGACGAACGTCGCTGAAAAGGTAGATGGCCGCGAGACGCCCACACTGGGATCAGATGCCTGATGTGCGGCGATCCCTGCACGAATCCATCGGACGACGTCCACGTGAGCGTGTTCCTGCACGGGCTGCGAATGGATTTCGCCGCATGCGTCATGGCGGCGATGACATCCGCGCGCGAATGGCGGCACGCCTATTACCCCGACGCGGTCGAAATCCTGCCGGACGGCGCAGAGGGCTTGCCTCGCCTCCCCTGCGAACGGCTGTATTGCGAGCGTGCCGCACATCGAGTCAGCGGTAGTGGGTAGCGCCCGGTCTCGGCCGCGTCGGGACCTGGCACCTGCCCGGTGAGCAGGCCGTGCGCGCGAGCGGCGTCGACTGGACCATTCTGCGGCCCAGCTCCTTCGCTTCCAACACCTTGAGCTGGGCCGCCGCGATCCGGGCCGGGCAGCCGGTGCCGAATATGACCGGCGACGCCGCCCAGGGCGTCATCGATCCCCGTGATGTCGCCGGAGTCGCCGTCGAGGCGTTGGTTTCCGCTGATCACGCGGGCCGGATCTACCACCTCACCGGGCCGGAATTGCTCACCACGCATGACCTGGCCGCGACTTTGGCGATGGTCACCGGCCACCCGGTGGATGTGACCGATATTCCCGAAAACGAAGCGCGGGCGCATATGCTCGCGTCCGGAATGTCCGCCGAATACGCCGACGGCGCGCTGGCTGGGCAGGCATATGTGCGGGCCGGCCACAATGCGATCGTCACCGCCGACGTTATCGAAATCTTGCGCCGGGCAAGAGCTTTCGCCGAATGGGCCGCCGATAACGCGAATGCCTTCACGGCCGTCGGCGACACACCGTAGGCTGCCTGTGATCAGCACCACATCGAATTGCCGAACGATGCTCGCTCGGCAAAGGTGACATGACCGGCCGTACGGCCGGTGTGCTTACACGAAAAGGAAATTCGGATGCGTCAACGGGTCGTGACGGTCTTGGTAGCGCTTGTGGCAGGCGGGTCCGCCGCCGCGTTCGGCGGGGCGAGCGCCTCCGCCGTGGCGGTGAACCCATTCCCCGGCGGCACGGAGGTCTACTTCGACAACAATGAATCCGCGGCCATCGCGAACATGAATCTCGGACCGGCGCTGAGCCAAGTGGCCGTCGCGTGGTCGCCGGGCGCGAAAGCGCTGCTGGGAGAGGGCATCACCGAGCACGCCCGGTGGGCCGGCGAATCTCCGACCGGCGGAGTGTCGATCGAGGTCTACGGGTCGTTCCTCCAGCCTTCGCTGGTCACGGTCACCACTCTGCGCGGCTGAGCTGTTCTTCCGTTTGTGATTCGATGTGCCAGGGGTATGCTCGCCCATGGCGTTATGCGCATGCATTGCCGTGATTCGCTGTGCTCGAGCGTAGAACTCGGGCAGCCCGGCAAGCGCGCGGCGAGAGACCTCCTGGCGGATGCCCGGACGGGACGACACTACGTGTGCCGTCCCGTCCGGTGTTACTCCTGGGCGGCCATTTCCTGGTCGATTGCCGCCGCGAAGGCGTCCACATCGGCCTCGGTGGTGTCGAACGAGCACATCCAGCGGACTTCGCCGGTGCGCTCATCCCAGATATGAAAGCGGAACCGCTTCTGTAGTCGCTCGGTGACTTCCCTGGGCAGCGTGGCGAAGACGGCATTGGCCTGGACCGGCCGGACGATCTGGACGCCGGGGACCCCGGCGACGGCCGCGGCCAGCCGGGCCGCCATCGCGTTGGCGTGCCGGGCGTTGCGCAGCCACAGATCGCCCTCCAGCAGCGCGACGAACTGCGCCGAGACGTACCGCATCTTCGAGGCCAGCTGTAGCCCGGCCTTGCGCAGGTACGGCACGCCGCGCACCGCGTCCGGCTCGAGCACCACGATCGCCTCGCCGAACATGAGGCCGTTCTTGGTGCCGCCGAACGACAGCACGTCCACCCCGGCGTCGATGGTGAACGCGCGCGGCGGCAAGTCGAGCGCGGCGGCCGCGTTCGCCAGCCGAGCGCCGTCCACGTGCAGCAGCATGCCGCGCTCGCGCGCCAGCGCGCCGATCGCCGCGATCTCCTCGGGCGTGTAGAGGGTGCCCAGTTCGGTGCTCTGGGTCAGGGAGACGACCCGGGGTTGGGCGTGGTGCTCATCGCCGAAGCCCCACGCGTACCGGTCGAGCAATTCCGGGGTCAGCTTGCCGTCCGGGGTGGGCACCGGGACCACCTTCAGCCCGGCCACCTTCTCGGGTGCGCCGCATTCGTCCAGGTTGATGTGCGCGGACTCCGGGCAGATCACGGCGCTCCACCGATCGCGCATCGCTTGCAGCCCGACCACGTTCGCGCCGCTGCCGTTGAAGACCGGATAGACCTCGGCGCGCTCACCGAAGTGGTCTTTGATCAGCTCGCGCAGCCGGGCGGTGTGGACATCCGCGCCGTAGGCCGGTTGATGGCCCACGTTGGCGGCGGCCAGCGCCGCCATGATGTCCGGGTGCACGGAGGCGTTGTTGTCGCTGGCGAATCCGCGCAGCGGCTCGCCCTCGTGGTCGTCGGGTGCCGGAGCGCTGTCGCTCACCGATCCTCCTCGGTCAGTAGCGGGAAGGCGCCGTTCTCGTCGTGGACCTCGCGGCCGGTGAGTGGCGGGTCGAACACGCAGACCGCGCGGAACCGGGTGTGGGCGCGCAGGGTGTGGCGCTGGTGCGCGTCTACCAGATACAGAACACCGGGCTCCAGGAGATGCGTCTCGCCGGTCTCCTCATCGACCACTTCACCCCGGCCCTCGAGCACGTAGACGGCTTCGATGTGGTTGGCGTACCACATCTCGAGCTCGGCGCCCGCGTCGACCACGGTGTCGTTGACGGAGAAGCCGACCTTCTCCTGGGCGAGAACCAGGCGACGGCTGGTCCACGCGGGTCCGCGCACTTCGCGCTCGGTGCCGATGGTCTCTTTCAAGGAACGGACGATCATGGGTTTCCTCTGTTCGTGCTCGACCGGAAGGTGGAACAGTGGCCCGGCTGAGAGTGTGGATCTGCGAACAACACAGATCATGGTTGCCGCACGGGAGGACCGGCAGTGGCGGAAACGCCCCGTATCGTAAAAATAAGGCCAGTCGGCGAGTGGTTCGCCGACTGGCGCGAGGACGGGACGACACGATGTGTGCCGTCCCGTCCGGTGTTCAGTTCGCGGTCGAGCGGAAACCGCGCAGCCGCAGGCTGTTGCTCACCACGAAGACCGAGGAGAACGCCATCGCGGCGCCCGCGAGCATCGGGTTCAGCAGGCCCGCCATGGCCAGCGGGATCGCGGCCACGTTGTAGGCGAAGGCCCAGAACAGGTTGCCCTTGATGGTCGCGAGCGTCCGGCGGGACAGCCGGATCGCGTCCGCGGCCGCCCGCAGATCGCCGCGCACCAAGGTGAGATCGCCCGCCTCGATGGCCACGTCGGTGCCGGTGCCCATGGCCAGGCCCAAATCGGCCTGGGCCAGCGCCGCCGCGTCGTTCACGCCGTCGCCCACCATCGCGACCACTTTGCCCTCGGCCTGCAACCGCTTGACCATGTCGACCTTGTCCTGCGGCAGCACTTCCGCGATCACCTCGTCGATGCCGACCTGCGCGGCGATCGCTTCGGCGGCGGCCCGGTTGTCGCCGGTCAGCATGATCGGGGTGAGCCCGAGTGCGCGCAGCTGGGTGATCGCCTCGGCGGAGGTGGGTTTCACCGCGTCGGCCACCACCAGCACGCCGCGGGCCTTGCCGTCCCAGCCCACCGCGACGGCGGTCTTGCCCTCTGCTTCGGCCGCGCGCATCGCCCGGGTCAGGTCGTCGTCGAGGTACTGCGACCAGTCGGCGAGCAGCCGGGCCCGCCCGACCAGCACCGCGTGGCCGTCCACCATGCCCTGCACGCCCAGGCCTTCGACGTTCGCGAAGTCCTCCACCGGCTTCAGCTCACCCACCCGCTCGCGCGCGCCCTTGGCGATGGCCTGGGCGATGGGGTGCTCGGAGGAATCCTCCAACGCTCCGGCCAGTTCCAGGATTCGCGAGACCTGCTCGTCTCCGGCGGGAACGACATCGAGCAGAGTCATCTTGCCCGCGGTGACAGTGCCGGTCTTGTCCAGCACGATCGTGTCCACTCGCCGGGTCGACTCCAGCACTTCGGGACCCTTGATCAGGATGCCAAGCTGCGCGCCGCGTCCGGTGCCGACCATCAGCGCGGTCGGCGTGGCCAGCCCGAGCGCGCACGGGCAGGCGATGATCAGCACCGCCACCGCGGCCGTGAACGCGGCGGCCACCGATCCGCCGGTGCCGAGCCAGAACCCGAGCGTCGCGACCGACAGCGCGATCACGATCGGCACGAAGATCCCGGAGATTCGATCCGCCAGCCGCTGGGCCTGCGCCTTACCGGTCTGCGCGTCTTCGACCAGCTTCGCCATCTGCGCCAGCTGGGTGTCCGAGCCGATCCTGGTGGCGCGGACCACCAGCCGCCCGCCGACATTGACGGTCGCGCCGACCACGGTGTCGTCGGGGCCGACCTCCACCGGCACCGACTCACCGGTGAGCATCGAGGCGTCGACGGCCGAGGAACCTTCCACCACGATGCCGTCGGTGGCGATCTTCTCGCCGGGCCGCACCACGAACCGGTCGCCGACCGCCAGCTGCTCGACCGGAACGCGCTGCTCGGTTCCGTCGCGCAGCACGGAGACCTCTTTGGCCCCCAGTTCGAGCAGGGCGCGCAGCGCCGCACCCGCACGCCGCTTCGCGCGCGCCTCGAAGAATCGCCCGGCCAGGATGAACGTGGTGACGCCCGCCGCGGCCTCGAGGTAGATGCTGCCGGTGCCGTCCATCCGGGAGATGGTGAACTCGAACGGATGTGTCATGCCAGGGGTGCCGGCCGTGCCCCAGAACAGGGCGTACAGCGACCAGCCGAAGGCGGCGAGCGTCCCCATCGACACCAGGGTGTCCATGGTGGCGGTGCCGTGGCGCAAGTTGGTCCACGCCGCGCGATGGAACGGCAGCGCTCCCCACACCACCACCGGCGCGGCCAAGGTGAGCGACAGCCACTGCCAGTTGGTGAACTGCAAGGCGGGGACCATCGCCATGGCGATGACCGGCACCGTCAGCACCAGGGAGACCAGCAGACGGGTGCGCAGGCTGGCGGCGGGGTCTTCCTCGGGAGCGAGGGTTTCCTGCGGCTCCGGCTGGGCGGGCAGCACCGCGGTGTAGCCGGCCTGTTCGACGGTGGCGATCAGCTCGCTGGGCGAGACGTCACCGGTGACCTCGACTCGCGCCTTCTCGGTGGCGTAGTTCACGGTGGCGGTGACGCCGTCGAGCTTGTTGAGCTTCTTCTCGATGCGGGCGGCGCAGGACGCGCAGGTCATTCCACCGATCACGAGTTCGACCTGCCCGGAGGACGGCGGTTGTGTCGCGGTGGTCATCGTGGGTGCTCCGTTCTGTGCGACGCGGTGCGGACGGTCAGTGGCCGTGGCCGTTGCCGTCCGGCGCCGACTGTTGACCAGTGTGTTCTTCGTGGGTCGGGGCGTCCACGGCGGGGGTGCCCGGCGTTACGGTCAGGGTGAATTCGGCGGTGCGGACCACGCCGTCGTGCTGGAAGTCGAGGAACAGGCGGTAGTCGCCCGCGCTCGGCGCCGTGACGGCGAAGGTGATGCCCGGCCCGGCGGCGGTCACGCCGTCGCCGGGGTGGCCCTCGGGGTGGACGTGCAGATAGCCCAGGTCAGCGGCACGAAGGGCCACCAGGTGGCCATAGGCCCCGAGGTAGGGCTGCAAGTCGGTGACCGGTTTGCCCGCGCGGCTGACCGACAGCGTCACCGTGGAGGTCCGGCCCGGGACGACGACGCCGTCGAGCTCGACGGTGTAGTCGCCGACGGTGGCGGTGGGGGTCGCGGCGGGCAGTTGCCGAGGATCGTAGGCGCCCGCCACGCGCAGGTCCGCGCCGAGAGTCAGATCGGCGCCGCCCTCGGGAGTGAAGTCGGCGAACACGCGGTAGTCGCCCGCGCGGGTGAGATCCAGCGGCGCGCTCCAAGTCCCGTCGCCGTCGAGCACCGGGTGCACGTGCTGGTAGGCGACCATATCGCGGCGCACGACGATCAGGTGGAGATCTTTGTCGTGGCTGCGCACGTACCGGGTGACGGCCTTCCCATCCCGGTCGAGAACGCGGAACCGCAGTGGCACATTCGCCGCGGCGGTGGTCTGCGTGGTGTCGAGTCGCAGGGTGTAGCCGCGGTCGGTCGCCATCGTTCCGCCAGGTTGCGCGTCGGAGGGAGCTTTGCCCCGGTCGTCGTGGGCTGTCGCGTCGTGAGCGGCGGGTTCGGTGGGCTCCGGGCCGACGATCGAACCGGTGGCGAGGGCGACACCGAAGATCGCCGCGAGGCCGAGGGCGAAACCGCCGAATTTGGTGGATGCGTTCATCGCGGTGCTCCCGTTCGTCAGCCCGCGACCGCGTAGCCGGCGCGGGCGACGGCGGCGGTGATCTCGGCACGCTCGATCGGATCGGCGCTCTCGACGGTCACGCGTCCGTCGGCGAGATCGACGGCGACGGACGCGACGCCGGAGATACGGCCGATCTCGGTGCGGACCGAGGCGGCGCAGCCGCCGCAGGTCATACCGGTGACGGTCACGGTGGTGGCGGTGCTCATGGTCGAACTCCTCGTGCTCTGGCTGTTTCGTTCCGTGCCTCTACCATACCCCCCTAGGGTATCGAGGTGTCAAGTGTGACGGTGGACATGGATTCGCGGCCGTCGCCGGACGTGGGTGTGCTACCGCGCGATGAGATGACCGGGCGGACCCGCCCGATCCGGGACGGCCGAATCATCGGATGCGGCTTCATCTCTCGCGCAGGCGGCTGGCGGGAAACGAAGACCTGCCGGTCGCAGGCCAACTTGGAGCAAACTCTGGCCTGGGGGTGGTGCGGAGATTTAGAGTTATCGGCTATGAAGGGTTGGCGCGGGGAAGACTGGGAGCGGAGCAGCGGGTACTTGGCTTCGCTCACCCGTGCCACGGCTGTGGGCCGATGTGATCCGGAAAGTCCGGTCGCGCGCAATGGATTCGCTGTCCGTGCGCTGGCTACACATCCGATGGCTCCGAGATGGATGTGTTCGTGTGAGTCGGTGCTGTCGCGACTCGATCGATGGGCCGGGGTACCGGCCGCACCGAATGGTGCGGGCCGAACCCACACAAGCCCCCACAGGGGCCCCGGGGGGTGGAGGGTGCCCACCCCCCGGGTGGGTGGGTGCTCTCAGGGGGTGAGCACCCTTGCACCCCACTCGGACCGTAGCGGCTTGCGGGTCGCCCACGCGGTAATTCGGCTCCGGCGTCCGCGCGGCACAACGTTGTCCCCATAGCCCTCGCACTGCCGAAGGGCCGCCACCGTCTGCGGTAACGACCCTTCGCCAGCGGATCCGGCGCTCAGGCCGAATGCAAGTTGCGCGCGGTGGGGGAGGTTTCGGTCGTTGCGGGGTCCGGGTAGGTGCCGAAGAGGCGATCGGCGGTGCCGGAGCTGGTGACCGTGAACCAGTAGTGTTCGTTCTTGTAGTGGTGATGGCGATGGTTGCGCCAAATCGCCCGGTACAGCGAGCCTTTGGGCTTGTAATCGGTGTGGATCAAGTAGTGCGTCCACTCGTAACCGAGGCCGAGCAGGGTGATGGTGATCAGGAAGGTCAGCCCGAGTCCCGGTCGGGGGAAGGCGAACACCGCCAGCGCGATCAGCACGACGACCAGCGCCGACAGCGTCTTCGCCGGGATGAAGATCAGCGGGATGTCGCGCGGGTCGACGTGATGCTCGCGGTGCTTGCGGGCCAGCTCGCTGTCGAGCGCGATCGGCCCGAGCCGCCGTGGCCGCCAGTGCAGCACGGTGACGTGCACGATCCACTCGAAGACCGGGAAGACCGCGAGCATTAAAGCCGGCACCAGTAGATCCGTCGGCTGTGGATCGCCGACGACGACCCGGGCGATCAGGGCGCCCACCAGCGTGGTGCCGATCATCCACGGCGAGGGATGCCGGAGGAATTCCTGGAAGGCCCGGCCGAGAGTGAGTCCGCGGCGCAGCGCCCGCTCGTCCCGGCGCACCCGCGCCCGCGCCTCCGTATCGCGTTCGCTTGCCCTGGATTCGGTCATGGTTGTTCCTAGTCGTGCGTGACCGGTGGTCCGCCGAGGACCTCGATCAAAGCGGTGGTCGCCGGCTCGAGCAGCGCCCGGGCGGTGGTGGCGGCCTTCTGCGGCCGGCCCGCCACGATGGCGGCGGCCAGTTCGCGGTATGCCTCGACGTTGCCCACCTCGGCGGACATGATCGGGGCCAGCGCCGCGAGCGCCGGTTCATAGGCGGCGCGCAACATGTTGAACATCAGCCGGAACACGATCGAATCGGCCGCGTCCACGATGTGATCCCAGAACTCCATCGCGTGCCGCTGCTGCTCGACGGGATCCCGTCCGGCTGCCAGCGCTTCCACCGAGGCCTTCAGCAGCGGGCGAACCTCGCCGGGGCCGACCGCGCCGACCCTGCGGGCCGCCAGCTCCGCCACCTTCGGCCCGTTGTGCAGCCGAGCCTCCAGGATGCTGCGCGCCACGGCGGGGTCCAGTTCCCCGGCCTGTACGAGCAGCCTGGGAAGAACCTCCAGTCCGGCGCCGCGCCGGTAGTCCAGCACGGTTGTCGCGTCGCCTTGCCGCACGGACACCAGCCCGGCGGCGGCCAGCCGCTGGAGCGCCTCCCGCACCGCGGGACGGGACACCCCGAGCGCCTCCGCCAACTGCCGCTCACTGGGTAACGTCGCCCCGGGCGCCAGCTCACCGCTGAGCACATCCGCGGCGATCTGTTCGAACACGTCCGCCGGCACCGATCGCTTGACCACTGGTTGCAAAGCCACGTCTCCACTGTGCGCCCTTTTGGTCAGGAGGTCAAGTGGTCAGACCAGTTTGCCATGAGAGAGCTGCCCGCGCCGAGCGGCCGCGCTTCGCGGAGCTTTGATCGACAGGGAGAGCGGCGAGCAGTCAGTTCCTATGGGAATCAGGTCCGCCGGCGACCGACGACGAAGCCGTGCATCGACCCTTAGGTGGGATCGGAGCCTCGAACGGCGGACAGCCAGACCGCACACGCGGCGGCGACAGTGGTGGCGGCCAGGAACGCGGGAAGGCCGCCCCCGTCGAGATAGACCCACAACAGCGCGGCGATGGGTGCGGCGACGGTGGATTGCGCGTCGAGCAGGAGGCGGCGGCGCAGCCGAGTGGCCTTCGCGATGTGGGCGGGCGCGCCGGGGTCGGGACGGCTGGGATTGTCGAGCAGACGGCCGGGCGGTTCGGCGTCGCGGACGCGGCCGGACGGGTAGAGGCGACGGCCGTCGACGTGCACCGTGCGACCGAGCTCCGCCTCGCTCTCGGTCAGCGTGACCAGCGCCGGGTCGAAGTAGACCGGAAGCCAGCGCGGGCGAGCGCCCCCTTCGATCTGCAACCATGATCGGCTGATCAGGCGATGTTGCTGGCGCAGGCGAGTCACCCGCACGGTGCGCGTGTCCGCCGACCGTGGGAAGGCAATCGCGCCGAGAGCGACCGCGAGCCGGTACCCCGTGTACCCGACGATGCCGAGCGCCACGGCCGCTACGCCCGCCACTTGGTCCAGAGTGCCGAACGGCGCCCAAGCGGCACACACCGCCAGGGCGCCGATCGTCACTGTGAGCGGATAGGCCAGCGGGTGGCCCGATCCGGACATCACTTCAAGAAACCGATTTTCGTGTAGTCCAGCGACGCGAGCCCGGCGGCGCCGTAGTTCGCCAGGTCGGCGCGCACGCCGACGTTGCCCGCGGACTGCATCAGCGGCAGCGAATGGCCTTCCTCGAATACCTTGCGGTCGACCTGGTTCGCCAGCTCCATCGCCTTCTTCGGGTCGAGCTCGGACACCGTCTGCTCGATCAGCGCGTTCAGTTCCGGCGATCCGATGCGGCCGTAGTTGCCCTGCAGATCGTTCGGGTTGTAGCCGTAGATCTGATTCAGGCTGCCGAGCGGGAACGGGTCACCCACCCAGGTCCACTGCGCTACGTCGAAGTTGCCCGGCTGGATCACCTCGGTGAAGAAGCCCCTGCCCGGCTTCGTCTCGATGTTCATCTTGACCCCGACCGCGGCCAGATTCTGCTGGATGATCTGCGCGATCTGCACCCAGGTGTCCTCCTGGTACATCACGTCGCGGAACTCGAGTTTGCGGCCGTCCTTCTCCCGGACATCGCCGTTGAGCTTCCAGCCCAGGTCGTTCGAGTTCCTTCGCCGCGGCCGCCGGATCGAAGCCGAGGCTGTTGTCCTGGTAACCGGCCTGCCCCTGGATGTACACGTGGTTGTTCAGCGGCTTCGGGTTCTCCACCAGACCGTTCTGGATGGCGGTGACGATGCCCTGCCGGTCGATCGCCTTGGAGATCGCCACGCGCAGCTTCGGGTCGGCGAGGATGGAGCCGGGAGCCCCGTTGAACGTGAAGTGGTTCCAGCTGTTGCCCGGCGCCCGCCGGATGGCGATGCCCGGGGTGTCGCGGGCGGTCCGCAAGTCGTCGCGCGTGCCGAGACCGACCGCGTCGATCTCGTTGTTCTGCAGCGCGGGCAGCTGCGCGGCGGAGTCGAGCACGCTGAAGGTGATGGTGTCGAGCTTCGGGGTATCACCCCACCACTTCGGGTTGCGACCGAGCACGATGCGTCCCTGCGCCCGGTCGGTGGATTGCACGACGAACGGTCCGGCGGTGAGCGTGATGCCGTCCACCAAGCTCTTGTTGAACGCCTCCGGGGTGGCGGTGACGGACTTGGGGAACAGGAAGGTGTTGCCCGCGAATTGTCCACGCCACTCGGCGTAGTGCTTGTTGAACGTGATGATCGCCTGCCGGTCGTCGGCGCCGCGCTCCACCTTCTCGACCCGGTCGAAGCCGCTGTTGTTGGCGATCAGGAACGACTTGTCGGCGCCGCTGAGCGCGTTGGCCTGGGACCGGATGTCCTCCCAGGTGATCGGGGTGCCGTCGGACCACACCGCTTTGGGGTTGATCGTGTAGGTGACCTGCTGCGGGTCGGTGTTGGTCAGCTGGATGTCGGTGAAGTAGTCGGTGTTGACCGACAGTTCGCCCGCCGCGTTGGTGCGGAAGGCCCTCGGCATCATCGGCCGTTCGATGGCGCCGGTCTCGGCGTCGTTCCCGTCGTTGGACAGGGCGTTCCAGTTCGCCGGAAACGCCGAGATCGCCAATCGCAGGTTGCCGCCGTCGCGTAGCTCGCTGACATCGTGCGGGTTGATGTCGTTGGTGGTGCCGAGTTCGGCGGCCGAGCCCGCGGGCGCGCCCTCGTCGTCGGAACTACACCCTGACGCCACCAATCCGATCGCGACGGTGGCGACCACCAGTCGGGTCGTCAGTGCACGAATCCGCATGATTCGCTCCTTCCCGCAGCGCTGCTGCGTGTCACTTCAGGAAACCGATCTTGGTGTAGTCGTACGACGCCAGTCCGGGCGACCCGTAGTTGGCGATGTCGGCGCGGACGCCGAAGTTTCCTTCGGATTGGGTCAACGGTAGCGAGTGGCCCTCCTCGAAGACCGCGCGATCGACCTGATTGGCCAGTTCGATGGCCTTCGCGGGATCCAGCTCCGAAAGGGTGCGATTGATCAGGGCGTTCAGTTCCGGTGATCCGATGCGGCCGAAATTACCTTGTAGGTCGTCGGGGTGGTACGCGTAGATCTGCGGAATGCTGCTCAGCGGGAACGCGTCGCCGGAGAAGATGAACTGGGCCGCGTCGAAGTCGCCGGGCTGGATGACTTCGGTGAAGTAGCCCGCGCCCGGCCGGGTGTCGATCTGCAGACCCACTCCGACGGCCGCGAGGTTCTGCTGGATGATCTGCGCGATCTGCACCCAGGTCGGGTCGTTGTACATGACGTCGCGGATGACCAGCTTGCGTCCGTCCTTCTCGCGGACGTCGCCGTTCAGTTTCCAGCCGAGGTCGTCGAGTTCCTTCGCGGCGGCCGCCGGGTCGAAGCCTAGGCTGTTGTCGCGGTAGCCCTGCTGTCCCTGTAGGAAAATGTGGTTGTTCAGCGGCTTCGGGTTCTCCACGAGCCCGTTCTGGGTGGCGGTCGCGATGCCTTGCCGGTCGATCGCCTTCGAGATGGCCACGCGCAGCTTCGGGTCGGCGAGGATGGACCCGGGGGCGCCGTTGAACGTGATGTGCCGCCAGCGGTTGCCCGGCGCTCGCCGCACCACCAGCCCTGAGGTGCCGCGCACGGTCGCGACGTCATTGATCGTGCTCAGCCGCACCGCGTCGAGTTCGTTGTTCTGCAGTGCGCCCACCCACGCCGCGCGGTCGAGCACGCTGTAGGTGATGGTGTCCAGCTTCGGCCGCTGGCCCCACCACTTCGGGTTGCGCGCCAGGACGATGCGGCCCTGGGCGCGATCGGTGGACTCGACCACGAACGGGCCCGCCGTCGGCCCCATGTGGTCGACCAAACTGTTGTTGAACGCCTCGGGATCGCCGGTCACCGACTTCGGGAACAGCGTCGCGTTCCCGGCGAACTGGCCGCGCCACTCCGCATAGTGCTGTTTGAACGTGAGGATGGCCTGCCGGTCGTCGACGCCCCGCTCGACCTTCTCGACCCGGTCGAAGCCATTGGTGAGGGCGATCAGGAAGCGCTTGTCGGCGCCGCTGAGCGCGTTGGCCTGGGACCGGATGTCCTCCCAGGTGATCGGGGTGCCGTCGGACCACACCGCCTTCGGGTTGATCGTGTAGGTCACCTGCTGCGGGTCGGTGCTGGTCAGCTGAACGTCGGTGAAGTAGTCGGTGTTCACCGTGAGCTGGCCCGCGGCGTCGGTGGTGAACGCGCGCGGCATCAGGGGCCGCTCGATATCGCCGATCTCGCCGTCGTTCCCGTCGTTGGACAGCGTGTTCCAGTTCGCCGGGAAGGTCGTGGTGGCCAGGCGCAGATTGCCGCCCTCGCGCAACTCGTCCGGGTGCTTCGGATTGATATCGCTGGTGGTGCCGAGCGCGTCCGACAACCCCGTCGCCGACTCGGTGTCGTTCGCGCCGCAGCCCGCGACCACGACCCCGAGCGCGACGACCGGAACCGCCCAGCGCGCCGAGCGCGGCCGGGTGCAGCCTCGGGTGGATCGGATCCGCATCGCGCTCTCCTCCCTACCGGCTCACGGCCGGTACCGGCACCGCGTCGATCAGCGCCCGCGTGTACTCGTGCTTCGGCGCCGCGAAGATCTGCTCCGCCGCGCCGTATTCCACGATCTTGCCGCGATACATGACGGCGATGTCGTGAGCCAGGTTCCGCACGACGGACAGGTCGTGGGAGACGAAGAGGTACGACAGGCCGCGCTCGGTCTGCAAGTCGCGTAACAGGTTGAGCACACCCGCCTGGATCGAGACGTCCAGCGAAGAGACCGGTTCGTCGAGCACCAGCAGTTCCGGGTCGAGCGCGAGTGCGCGGGCGATGCTGATGCGCTGCTTCTGGCCGCCGGAGAAATCGGCGGGGTAGCGGTCGGCGTGTTCCGGGCGCAATCCGACCTGCTCGAGCAGTTCCGGTACCCGCCGGGCGATCTCGGCGCGCGAACGCCCGTCGATGCGCAACGGTTCGGCGAGCGCGTCGAAGATCGGCAGGCGCGGGTCCAGCGAGGCGGTGGGGTCCTGAAAGACGATCTGCATCTTCCGGCGGATCTCGCGCTTGCGCGCCTTGCTCAGCGACGCGACGTCGCTGCCCATGATCTCGATACTGCCCGCCTGCGGGGAGACCAGATCGAGAATCTGGGTCAGCGTGGTCGACTTGCCGGAGCCGGACTCGCCGACCAGCGCCAGGGTGCGCCCGGCCCGTACCTCGAAACTGATCCCGTCCACCGCTCTGACCTCGCCTTTGCGGCGGCGGAACACCACACCCGAGGTGATCGGGAAGACCTTCACCAGATCCGACACCCGCAAGACGACGTCCGAGTCCACCTCGGCTTCGGTCTCCGGCTCGGCGATCTCGCGGCGGTAGGCGTCGAACAGCGCGTCGGTGCCGACTTCGGCGGTGCGGATGCAGGCCGCCCCGTGTCCGGGTTCCACCGGCTCCAGCGGCGGTTCCGCGGCCCGGCATTCGTCGATCGAGACCGGGCAGCGCGGTGCGAACGAGCACCCGGGTGGCAAGGCGTGCATGGCGGGCGGCGCGCCGACGATCGGGATCAGCGGACGCCGGGGCGGACCGTCCATGCGCGGGATCGAACCGAGCAGTCCCACGGTGTAGGGCATCCGCGGCGCGTTGAACAGATCGGTGGCCGTGGCGGTTTCGACGATCTTGCCCGCGTACATGACCGCGACGCGGTCGGCCAGCGTCGCGGCGATGCCCATGTCGTGGGTGATCATGATGACGCCCGCGCCGGTGATGTCGCGCGCTTTGCGCAGCAGGTTGAGGATCTGCTTCTGCACCGTGACGTCGAGCGCGGTGGTCGGCTCGTCGCAGATGATCAGCGCCGGATCGTTCGCGATCGCCATCGCGATGACCACGCGCTGGCGCTGGCCACCGGAGAACTCGTGCGGAAACGCTTTGGCCCGCACCTCCGGGTCCGGGATGCCGACCAGATCGAGCAGCTCCACCGCTCGTTTCGCGGCTTCGCTCTTGCCCATCTTGCCGTGCGCAAGCAGGGCTTCCGCGATCTGCTCGCCCACCCGGTATACCGGCGTGAGCGCGGAGAGCGGGTCCTGGAAGACCATGCTGATGGAACGGCCGCGCAGCCCGGACAGTTCGCGATCGCCGAGGCCGAGCAGTTCCCGGCCGCGAAACCGGATGGATCCGGTGATGCGCGCCTGCTCCGGCAGCAATCCCATCACCGCCAGCGAGGACACCGACTTACCCGAACCGGATTCACCGACGATGGCGAGCACCTCGCCGTCGGACACCGTGTAGGTGACCCCGCGGACCGCGTCGATCCGGCCTTCCTCGCTGGGGAAGGACACCCGGAGATCGGTGATCTCCAGCAGGGGTGCGGTCGAGGTCGTCTCGGCCTTCTGTTCGCTTGCGCCCGCGCCTGTCATGCTTTCGCCTTCTTCTTCGACCGTGCCCGCTTGGCGCCGGGATCGAACGCGTCGCGCAGTCCGTCGCCGACGAGGTTCGCGCACAGCACGGTGATGATCAGCAGACCACCTGCGAACAGGAACAGCCACGGATAGGTCAACGCCGATTTGGTGCCCGCCGCGATCAGCGAACCCAGCGAGACGTCCGGCGGCTGCACACCGAACCCGAGGAAGCTCAATCCCGTCTCGGCCATGATCGCCGAGCCGACGGTGAGGGTCGTGTCGATGATCAAGATGGAGGCGATGTTCGGGATGACGTGACTGAGGATCACCGTGCGGGTGGGCGCGCCCATGTACCGCGCGGCCCGGACGAATTCGCGCTCACGCAGGCTCAGCGTCAACCCGCGCACGATCCGGGCCGAGATCATCCAGCCGAAGCAGGACAGCAGGACGATCAACAGCAATATGGAGCCGCTGCCCTTGGTGCGCGGCGCGAACAGGGCGATGATGATGAAACTCGGGACCACCAGCAACAGGTCGACCAGCCACATGATCGTGCGGTCGGTCCAGCCGCCGAGCAATCCGGCCAGCGAACCGGCGGTGGCCGCGATCGTGGTCGACAGCAGCGCGACGCACAGGCCGATGACCAAGGACTTCTGCAACCCGCGCAGGGTCTGGGCGAGCACGTCCTGACCGATCTGAGTGGTGCCGAACGGATGGTCCAGGCTCGGCGGTTGCAGCAGGGCGGTGTAGTCCAGTTGCTGGTAGTCGTAGGGCAGCAACGGCGGCAGCGCGAAGCTCGCGACGAACAGCGCGACGAGGACCAGGCCGCCCGCGACGGCGGGCTTGTTGCGCAGGAAGCGCCGCAGGACCAGCTTGCGCCGTCCGGTCGCGGTGACCTCAGGAGCGCCCTGGACGATGATCTCGGCTTCGGTCATGCTGCCCCTCCTACGGGCCGGTCACTCATCCCACACGCACCCGGGGGTCGAGGATCGCGTACACGATGTCGGACAGCAGACCCGACACCAGCACCACCAGACCGGCGAACGCGGTCACCGTCACCACCACGTACAGGTCCTGGGCGTTGATCGAGTCGACGAGCCACTCACCGACGCCGTGCCAGCCGAAGATCTTCTCGGTGAACGTCGCGCCGGTGATCAGACCGCCGAGGCTGTAGGCGAACAGGGTGGCCATCGGGATCAGCGCCGTGCGCAGGCCGTGCTTGTACAGCGCCTTGCTGCGGGTGAGACCTTTGGCGCGGGCCGTGCGAATGAAGTCGCTTTGCAGCACGTTGAGCATGGCGTTGCGCTGGTAGCGGCTGTAGCCGGCCATCGCGCCGAGGGCCAGCGCGGTGGTGGGCAGCACCAGGTGCTGGATGCGGTCGAGCAACTGCGGCCAGAACCCTTCGATCCGGTTCGCCGACGTCTCGCCCGTATAGAGGAAGATCTGCGACCCGGTGAGCGAATTGATCTCCAGGGCACCATATTTCATCAGCGTCGCGAGCAGGAACACCGGCGTGCTCAGCACCAGCAGCGAGATCACCGTGGTGAAGTAGTCGCTGAACTTGTATTGCCGGATCGCGCCCGCCGCACCGATCAGCACCCCGAGCACCGTGCCGACCAGCGAGCCGACGATCAGCAGCCGCAGACTCACCGCGACCCGCCTCGGCAGTTCCTCGCTCACCGGCTGGCCGGCCAGCGTCGTGCCGAAGTCGCCCTGCGGGATGCCTTTGATCCAGGTGAGGTAGCGCTCCGGAATCGGGTCGTCGAGGTGCAGCTCCTCGGCTTTGGCGTCGATCACTGCCTGTGGCGGTCGCGGATTGCGCTGTTCGAGACTGTCCAGCGGCCGGAACGTCAGAGACGCCAGACTGAACGTCAGGAACGAAGCCAGCAGCAACAGCACGACATAGTTGAGCGCGCGTCGTAGCAGGAAGCCGGTCATCAGTCCTCTGGTCTTTCGGCTGGCCGGGCCAGCGTCGGTATTAGTCCCCGATCATAAGGACGCGCTTCCCCGCGCGCGTGCCACGTGACATACGGGCATGTCCAGGCCTATCCGGTCACAGGGCCGGACACGATCCGGGAGACGTCCGGCAGGATGGAATGGGTGACGCCCCTGCACCTACCCAAGCCGAAGATGGTCGCCACCGACGTGGACGGCACGCTCATCGATCACGACGAGCGGGTCACCGCGCGGACCAAGGCGGCGGTGGGCGCCCTGATCGCCGACGGTGTGCCGTTCGTGCTGGCCACGGGGCGTCCGCCACGCTGGATCGATCCGGTGGTGCAAGGGCTGGGCTACGCGCCGCTGTGCGTGTGCGGCAACGGCGCGGTGATCTACGACAGCGCCACCGACCGGGTGCTGGCCAGCATGACGTTGGACGTGCCGACGCTCGCCTGGCTCGCGGACGTCGCCGAACGGGCGTTGCCCGGCTGCGGTCTCGCGGCCGAACGCGTCGGCGAGAGCGCGCACGACGCGGTGACGCCGCAGTTCGTCAGCTCGCCGCAATACGAGCACGCCTGGCTGAATCCCGACGACACCTCGGTCGCCCGCGAGGAGGTCATCGACGCGCCCGCCATCAAGATGCTGATCCGGCTACCGGGCGCGCGCAGCTCCGACATGCGCACCGTGCTCGCTCCGCTGATCGGCGAGCGCGCCGACATCACCTACTCGACCGAGCACGGGCTCATCGAACTGTCCGCACCCGGCATCACCAAAGCCGCGGGACTGGCCGTGGTCGCCCAGCGGCTCGGCGTGGACGAGGCCACCATCGTCGCGTTCGGCGACATGCCCAACGACGTCCCCATGCTCACCATGGCGGGCCACGGTGTCGCGATGCGCAACGCCCACCCGGAGGCCATCGCCGCCGCCGACGAGATCGCCGAATCGAACTCCGACGACGGCGTGGCGCGTGTCCTCGAACGCTGGTGGGTGTGAGTGGTCCCGGCTTCCCGGCCCGGGGCGTTCGGAGTCACTCCACCCGAAACGGGAGTTCCGCTGATGTGACGTGACGGCGCCGAAGTTGTGATGCGGACGCCGTTCGACGGATTTCCGAGCCTGCTGGTGATGGCTTCGCGGGTGCGGTGGTTGCTGGAGCCGGAACAGCTGGTCCAGCGCCTGCGGGGCTATGCGCGGTCGCGCTGCGCTGGAGAACCGATGGGTGCGCTGTGTGGTCGACGGCCACCCGCCCCTGACGATTCGAGGCCCACGTGCCGTGCGTGGACTCCGAACCGTTCGCTGTCCCTCGCAGGTGTTCGGTTCAGCCTTCGGGTGATGGCGAAAGGGCTGGTGCCACCGTGTCGATCGGATCGGTGACTGCGGGTGCAGGCCCGTGCGGTGCGTGAACGGCACCCGGATGCTGCCCGACCCGCGGGGCCGGATCGATCGGGGTCGCGGCACCGGCCGGAGCGGGTGACTGGGCGAGAGGAGTACGCGCCTCTGGAGCCGGGCTGATCGCGGGTGCTGGAGCTGCCGGTACCGGGACGCTGCCGGGAACCGGGGCAGCGGGGGCGGGTGCGCTGCCGGGAATCGGGGCAGCGGGAGCCGGGACGCTGCCGGGAATCGGGGCAGCGGGAGCCGGGACGCTGCCGGGAATCGGGGCAGCGGGAGCCGGGACGCTGCCAGGGAGCGAGCCAGCGGGGACCGGTGCGCTGCCGGGAGCCCGGTCAGTGAAGACCGGGACGTTGCCAGGGATCGGGGCAGCGGGGGCCGGTGCGCTGCCGGACGCGGGTGCGCTCACCTGGGTCGCGACCGGTTTGCGGCTGATCTCTTCCTGATAGGTGTCGTTGTAGGTCTTCCACACCGTTGTGACGAGGCCGGTGAGCTGGTTGAGGATCAGCGAGCCGCGCTCGAAGTCGGCCCGCAGTCCGTCCGGGACCGGGTATGCGTTGCGCAGCGGGAGCCCGAGGACGCCCGAGTCCGCGCCGAGTTGCAGGAAACGGTCCAGGATGGTGCCGAGCACCTCGACCACCTGCCCGTCCGGCGCGGTGTAGACGTAACCGTTGGAGAATTTCGCGAACTGCTGGCCCTGCGCGGCGGGCAGCACGTCCGACCGCGCGGCGCCGAGTGGTCCGTTCGGTCCGCCGGAGTGCGACCAGTGCCTGGCGATGATGTTGTCGTGCACCATGTTCAGCAGCTTCGTGGTCAGCGCCGCGAGCGCCGCCACGTCGGATTCGCTGGGTGCGGGGAGTTGGCTGTCGTGCCCGCCGGGCGCGCCAGGGGCGCCGGCGGCGATGTCGCGGATCCGATCCATCAGCGCGTACGCGGCGTCGCCGGGGCAGGTGGTGTTGCCGACGTCGCGGTGTGCGAAGACGATCGGTAACCGCACTGCCTCGCCCTTGGCGTACGGCGTGAAGGAGGTGCCTTCCGAGTACATCGTGGTGTGGCCTTTGGGATCGAGTCCGGCGACCTTGGCGCGCCAGCCCACGAAAGCCCCGATCGCCTGGATCGACGCCTCCGTCGGCTGTTCGGCCTCGTAGTTGCCCATCAGCGCGACGCCAGAGGTGTTCTCGTTGAACCCGCCCGCGTGCGCGCCCTGCACCGGCCGGTCGAGGCCGCCGAACCGGCCTTCGAAGACCTGGCCGTACTTGTCGACCAGCGCGTTGTAGCCGATGTCGCACCAACCCAGCGTTTTCGCGTGATAGGTGTAGATCGCGCGGACGATCCCCGCCGACTCGGCCTTGCTGTAATCGTTGCGGCCCGCGGTGTGGTGCACCGTGACGCCGCCGAGGTCGTCGTCGTAGGTCGGCTGGTCACAGCGGATGGATTCGTCGGCGCCCCACTGCGCACGAGTGATCACGTTCGGCCCGCCGCCGGGCAGCGGCGCGGCGACGTCGTGCAGCGAGCCGTCGACGGTGGCGCGGCCCGGATCGATGAGCACGGCGGTCAGATCGGCGATCTGCTGGGCAGGGTCGTCCGAGCGCGAGACGGGTGGTCCGGCCGGAAGGTCCGGTGCCGAGTTCTCCGCGATCGGACCCGGCTGCGCGACCGGCCGGATCGTCGGGGCCGCCGGTTGCTCGCGGGTGACCAGCACCTGGACGGCGTTCGTCTCGCCGACGTAGATCGGTTCGGTGCCGTCGGTCGCGCCAGGGCCGGAGCGATCGGTGCGATGGGTGTCGACGGGTTCGGCCTCGTACCAGGGCCCCCACGTGCCGTCGGGCTGACGAGCCCGGATCGTGGCCTTGGTGTTCGCCAGTTTCGCGGCGGTGAGTGCGACCATGCTGAACGGCGTGTCGCTGGAGAGTTCTTTCACCTGGGCCCCCACCTGGCTCATCAATTCGGGGGTCACGGCGCCGGGAGACAGCGCGGGAGTGTCGGGACCGGTGCCGGGCTGGAGCCGGCTGGGATCAGCGATGAAGCGGACACTGCCGGTGGTGGTTCGAGGAATTGCCTGACCAGGGGAATTCGGGTTTCCGGCCGGTGGACTCAAAATAATTTCCGGGCCGGAGGTTTGACTGGAATTCGAGCTGGGTATCAGAGCGCCTTCCGGTAGCTGCCCATCCGGTGGTAGCGGTAGTCGGTCCGGCATCGGAATGGACTCCGGAATCGGCAGCATGCGCAGGTCGGAAAGGCGCAGAGCGGGCAGGTCGAGCCCGGTGAGTTCGCGCAGCGGTAGGACGATATCGGGCGCTCGGTTGAGCGCGACCTGGGCGAGTTCGGCCGATACGGCGGCCGGTTCGCTGTTGGTGGGGCGGTAGTCGGCCGAATCGCTGAGCGTGAGCGAGGCGAGCGGGGCCGCGACCGCGAGCGTGGTGACTACCGGGAGCGCGTAGGAACGTTTCGGTTTGCGGTACCGCACGAGCGTCTCCAATCAGGTCGAACCAGTGATCATGAGCGATTCGGAGGGTTACTTCCTGATGTATCAACGGTCACAACAGTAACAATAGTCACATTTGTCACATGACTAAACCTCTGGTTGAGGATTATGTTGCTTGAATGTAGCTGAATGATTGTGAGCGTGCGGGAGAACGTGTCCGAACGGTTATGGACCAGCCCCGTCCCGGAATGTCGCGACATCTGGACGGATGCATCGTAAAGCGAGTGTTCAGGGGATGAAAATGCTGGTGAAAACAGTTTTCTCGAGACGAATCCACAGCAGCTCGCTTGGGCGGGCGGTGCGCGACGCGGCGCTGTCGCTGACCGGCGTCGGACTGATCGCTGTCGGAGTGCTGGGCAGCTGGCCGGACGAGCCTCCCTATCGGCCTATGGGCGGTCCGGGGCACGGGCGCGGTATGAGCCAGGTCGGCGCGTTCGAGAGCGCGCGGCAGGGATGGGACGCCGGACGCATCCTCGCGCACTACTACCCCGGCGCGGTGCTCGCCCGGGTCGGGCCCGCGACCGTCCTGGTACGGCTCATGGCGCAGGACGCGGCCTCCCTCAGTGCCTTCGCGGCCACCGGTGCGCGGGTGGCGGGGCGAGAAGTCGCGCCAGGGCAGGTCGCGCATCTGACGCCACTGCCGGGCGGCGGCGCGAATGTCGTCGTCACGCTCGGCTGTGACGGCGCGGTGCTGTGGCAGGCCGTGACCGATGACCCTTGGATTCGTCCGATCGACCCAGGGTCCGATCGTCCTGCGGCGGAGCATCTCCGGCTGTGCGGCGGTTCGGCGTATCGCGGTGCGCTCGGCGTCGCCGTCGAGGACGGCGCGGCACGCACCGTCAACCAGGTGGACGTCGAGGACTATCTGCTCGGTGTGGTTCCCGCCGAGATGCAGGCCAACTGGGCGGACAAGGGCGCGGCCGAGGCGCTGCGCGCTCAGGCGATCGCCGCCCGCTCGTATGTTCTTGCCGAACAACGCTATCCGTACGCGCGGACCTGCGACACCACCGCCTGCCAGCGGTATCCGGGCACCGCGAGAGAGGACCGGCGGGCGGCGGCCGCCGTCGCGGCTACGGCGGGCACCGTTCTGCTGCGCGAAGGCCGCATTCTGCGGACGGAGTACTCCGCCGCGCCGGATGGTGGAGCCCCCGCCGACATCGGCACCCTTCACGCCGGCCCCGCGCCCGGGCGCCCGGTCACTACCGCGCCCGTCGAGAGCTCGCGCGAGCAATCCTCGGTCGCCGAGTCCGCGATCGACGCCGAATACCGCCGCATCGGCGGTGCGAACAGCGCGATCGGCGCGCCGCTCGGGCCCGAGATGGTTCTGCCGCAAGGGGCGGGCACCTACCGGCACTACACGAACGGTGTCATCATCGTGACGCCCGCGCTGGGCGCGCAGGTCCTCGACTACTCGAGGATGCTACAGCCGATACCGGAAGCGCCGTACGCGCAGGAGACTCCGCCCAGCACGCACTCCGGCAGCACGCCATCCGGGGGTACAGCCGGGCGTGGTGGCGTGGCGCGGCCCAGCTGAAACCACCGTCGAAAACTGGGTTGACCTTGACGTTACGTCAACTTGCATGCTGGTTGTACCGACGAGAACACGAGGGGAGGGCCGGGTCATGGTCACCGGGGAATGGTCCATTCAGGATCTGGCGAAGGCGGCCGGTACCACCAGCCGCACGCTGCGCCACTACGGGCAGCTGGGGCTGTTGCCGCCCAGCCGGATCGGCGCCAACGGTTACCGCTACTACGACCAGGCTTCCCTCGTGCGGCTGCAACGCATCCTGCTGCTGCGCGAACTCGGCCTCGGCCTTCCGGTCATCGCCGAGGTCCTCGCGGAGAAGCAGGACACCGCCGCCGCGCTGCGTACGCACCTGGACCTGCTCCGGCAGGAACAGGACCGGATCCGGCGGCAGATCGAGTCGGTGCACACCACGCTGCGCAAGACGGAAAGAGGTGAACAACTCGTGGCAGCAGAAGTTTTCGACGGCTTCGACCACACGCAGTACAAGGACGAGGTGATCGAACGCTGGGGCAAGGAGGCCTACGAGAGCGGCGACCGCTGGTGGCGCTCGATGTCCGACGCGGACAAGAAGGCGTTCCAGCAGACCCATCTCGACATCGCGGCCGACTACGGCCGGGCGCACGCCGACGGCCTCGCGCTCGACAGCGCCGAGGTGCAGGCCATCGTCCAGCGCCACTACGAATGGATCGGCGTCGGCTGGCAGGGCCGGCCGGTGGTGAAGGAAGCCTTCATCAACCTGGGTGAGATGTACGTCGCCGACCCGCGTTTCGCGGTCAACTACGACGTGCACGGAGCCGGCACCGCCGAGTACGTGCGTGACGCGATGAAGGTCTACGCCGAGCAGCGGCTGTAGATCCCGGCGAACCGACGGCCGGTACGCGAACTCGCGTACCGGCCGTCTCCATGTTGGTCATGCCGAGTCGAGCGCGCCCCGCGAAAGCCAGCTGCCTGGGTGCGGCTCGGACGGCTCAGCTCGCGGCGTCGCTTTCGCGGCCGAGCGCGCGCATCAATTGCTCTTCGGTGATCGGGGGGACCGGGAGGGGATGAGCGGCCTCCGCGCGCAGGCCGTCGAGCACCAGGCCGAGGTGGCGGCGCCATGCTTCGGGAGCGATGTGACCGGTTGCCTCGACGATCCTGGTGTGTGACCAGGTGATGAAGGCGATGTCCTCGAGCACCCAGTCGGCGCGCAGAACGCCCGCTTCCTGGGCGCGGGTGATGATCCGGCGCATCAGGCCGTGGCCGTATTCCTGCGCCTCCGCGATGGCGCGGCTGGGAGCGGCCCGAACGGCCAGTTCGCTGAGCAGCCGGTCGGCGGCTTGCAGAGCGCAGACGCGCTCGACCAGATAGACGAACGACTCCCAGGGGTCGGCGATGGCCAGCGCGTCTTCGGCGATGCGCCCGCCCGCCTCGATCCGGTCCTCGACGGCGGCGGCGATGAGGTCGTCGCGGGTGGGGAAGCGGTTGTAGAGGGTGCCGATGGCGACGCCCGCGCGGGCGGCGATCTCCTTCAACGGCGCATCGAGGCCGCGTTCCTCGAAGACGGCGCGGGCGGCGGTCACGAGCGCGTCCCGGTTGCGCTGGGCATCGCTGCGTAACGGCTTGTCCACGAGCCGATCCTACAAATCGGGCGCGCCCAATATGTTGAGTATGGGTTCAAGTTACTGTAGCGTCGACTCGAAACTTGAACCATGTCTCAACTTAATGGGAGCGGCAATGTCGAAAACCATCGCGATCTTCGGGTACGGTCCAGGGCTCGGCGCGGGCACGGGCCGCCGATTCGGGCGCGAAGGATTCCGGGTGGCGGTCATCGGGCGCGATCCTGAAAAGGCTCGGCGGCACGCCGAGGAGTTGGCGGCCGAAGGCATCGAGGCCGCCGCTTTTCCCGCGGACGTCACCGCCGCCGCGCAGGTAACGGGCGTGATCGAGAAGATCGAGGCGACCTTGGGACGCATCGACGTCGCGATGCACGGCGCGGCGGGCGACATGAGCGACCGGCTTCCCTCGACCCTCGAGGTGGACATCGCCTCCCTCGATGCGCCGATGGCGCTGAAACTGCACTCACCGATCCTGGTGACGAGGGCGCTCGCACCCGGAATGGTGGAGCGCGGCGACGGCGCGCTGCTGTTCTCTTCGGGCGCGTCCGAGCGTCTCGTGGCTCCCTACCTCGCCAACTTCGGCATCGCGCTGGCCGCGCAGCGCGGTTACCTGCGCCAACTGGAGGTCGAGCTGCGCGGCACCGGTGTCTACGTGGGCCTGCTCAACATCGGCGCGCTGATCGACGGCAGCAAGGCCGCGCGGATCGTCGACGAGAACCCGGAGGTGATCCCCGAGGGCCTCGAGATCGTCCGCATCAGCGGCGAGGAACTCGGCGATCACTACTGGCGGCTGTACACCGAGCGGGACAAGCTCGAGCTCGACGTGGGTTTCCCGGCTTGAGCCCTGCCCATACGCGGGGATAGTCCCCTTGATCGCACACCGGTTCGGGGCAGCCACGGAGCGTGGCGAACACCGCCAGCCGGTTCGGTCAGGGGAGTAAACAGCTGGTCAGTTGCCGACGGAGTCCATCTCGGCGAACATCGGGTGAAATCCGGAGGTCGAGGACGTGAAACCGGGTGCGGCGAGCGATGCCGCTCAGCGCACTCGCGACTCCGCCCGGACGCGGCGAGGACTTCCGATACTCTGGGCTCCCGTGACCGTCGCATCGTCCCCGGGTAACTCCGTCCATTCCGCCTCACAGTTCGATCTGATCGTCGTCGGCTCCGGATTCTTCGGGCTGACCGTTGCCGAACGCGCCGCCACCGTGCTGGGTAAACGGGTTCTGGTGATCGAACGGCGCCACCACATCGGCGGTAACGCCTACTCGGAGCCGGATCCGGAGACCGGGATCGAGATCCACAAGTACGGCGCGCACCTGTTCCACACGTCGAACAAGCGGGTGTGGGACTACGTCACCCAGTTCACCGAGTTCACCGGCTACCAGCACCGCGTCTTCGCGATGCACAAGGGACAGGCCTACCAGTTCCCGATGGGCCTCGGTCTGGTCTCGCAGTTCTTCGGCCGCTACTTCTCGCCGGAGGAAGCGCGCGAGCTGATCGCGGAGCAGGCCTCCGAGATCGAGACCAAGGACGCGCAGAATCTCGAGGAGAAGGCGATCTCGCTGATCGGCCGCCCGCTCTACGAGGCGTTCGTGCGCGACTACACCGCCAAGCAGTGGCAGACCGACCCGAAGGAACTGCCCGCGGGCAACATCACCCGCCTCCCGGTCCGCTACACCTTCGACAACCGCTACTTCAACGACACCTACGAGGGCCTGCCCCGCGAGGGCTACACGAAGTGGCTGGAGAACATGGCCGCCTCCGATCTGATCGAGGTGCGGCTGAACACCGACTGGTTCGAAGTGCGCGAGCAGTTGCGGGCGGAGAACCCGGACGCGCCGGTGGTCTACACCGGCCCGCTGGACCGCTACTTCGACTACCGCGAAGGCGAGCTGGGCTGGCGCACCATTGATTTCGAGACCGAGGTGCTGCCCGTGGGCGACTTCCAGGGCACCTCGGTGATGAACTACAACGATGCGGACGTGCCATACACCCGCATCATCGAGCCCCGGCATTTCCACCCGGAACGCGACTATCCCGCCGACAAGACGGTGATCATGCGCGAGTACTCGCGGTTCGCGCAGACCGGCGACGAGCCGTACTACCCGATCAACACACCGGAGGACCGGGCGAAGCTGCTGGCCTACCGCGAGCTGGCGAAGCAGGAGACCGCGACGGCGAAGGTCGTCTTCGGCGGACGCCTCGGCACCTACCAGTACCTCGATATGCACATGGCGATCGGCAGCGCGCTGAGCATGTTCGACAACGTGCTGCGCCCGCACCTGGCCGACGGTGCGCCGCTGGTCGACCAGGAGGCCTAGGAGCGCAATGACCTCCCAATCCATTTTGGAAGAGATGACCACCCAGACCCGCGCGAAATCGCTGCTCCAGCGGATCATCCTGCCCCGGCCGGGTGAACCGCTGGACGTGCGCACCCTCTATGTCGAGGAATCGCAGACCAACGCCAGGCGCGCGCACGCGACCACGCGCACGTCGCTGTCGATCGGCGCGGAGTCCGAGGTCTCGTTCTGCACCTACTTCAACGCGCTGCCCGCGAGCTACTGGCGGCGCTGGAGCATCCTGTCCTCGGTGGTGCTGCGGCTGGAACTGGCCGGTCACGGCCGCGTCGACGTCTACCGCTCCAAGGCGGACGGCTCGCGAATCCACGTGCAGGGCAAGGAGTTCTCGGTCGCGACCGGCGCCGACTCGGTGGTCGTCGAGTTCGAGACCGACCTGGGTCCGTTCGAGGACGGCGGCTGGATCTGGTTCGACATCACCACGGACACGGCGGTCACGCTGCTGTCCGGCGGCTGGTACGCGCCGCTGGACGCGCCCGGCGAGGGCAGCATCGCGGTCGGCATGCCCACCTTCAACCGGCCCACCGACGCGGTGAAGACCCTCGCCGCGCTCGGTTCGGACCCGCTGGTGCTGGAGAAGATCAAAGCCGTCATCATCCCGGACCAGGGCACGAAGAAGGTCGTCGACGAGCCCGGCTTCGCCGAATCGTCGGCGGCGCTCGGGGACCGGTTGTCCATCCACGACCAGCCCAACCTCGGCGGGTCCGGCGGTTACAGCCGGGTGATGTACGAGGCGCTGAAGACCACCGACGCCGAGTACATCGTCTACATGGACGACGACATCGAGATCGAGCCCGACTCGATCCTGCGCGCGCTGGCCTTCGCCCGCTTCGCCAAGTCGCCGGTGCTGGTCGGCGGCCAGATGCTCAATCTGCAGGAGCGCTCGCACCTGCACGTCATGGGCGAGGTCGTCGACCGGGGCATCTTCATGTGGACCGCGGCGCCGAACGTGGAGTACGACCACGATTTCTCGAAGCATCCGCTCAAGGACCGGGACAACTCCAAGCTGCTGCACCGGCGCATCGACGTCGACTTCAACGGCTGGTGGACCTGTGTCATCCCGCGCCGCGTCGCCGAGGAACTCGGTCAGCCCCTTCCGTTGTTCCTGAAGTGGGACGACGCGGAGTACGGCCTGCGCGCCCGCGCCGCCGGATACCCGACCGTCACCCTGCCCGGCGCGGCGGTGTGGCACATGGCCTGGAGCGACAAGGACGACGCCATCGACTGGCAGGCCTACTTCCACCTGCGCAACCGGCTGGTCGTCGCCTCGCTGCACCTGCCGGGCAACGGGCGCGCCATGGTCGTCAACACGATCAAGGCGACCCTCAAGCACCTGCTGTGCCTGGAATACTCGACGGTCGCGATCCAGAACCTGGCCATCCGCGACTTCCTCGCCGGTCCAGAACGCCTGTTCCAGCTGCTGCCCAGCGCGCTGGGCGCGGTGCACGAACTGCGCAGGCAGTACCCGGACGCGGTGATCCTGCCCTCCTCCACCGAATTGCCGCTGGCAAGCCACATCGGTGTCGGCGCGGTCGGCGAGCCGGCCAACCCGATCGCCAAGGTGGTCCGGCTGGCCAAGGGCGTAGTGCACAACTTCCGTCCCGCGCATACCGAGCACCACCGGACACCGCAGCTGAACGTGCCGACGCTGGACGCGCGCTGGTTCCTGCTCTCGCAGGTCGACGGCGTCACCGTGACGACGGCCGACGGCCGCGGCGTCGTCTACCGCAAGCGTGACCCGCGCCAGGCGCTCGGCCTGTTCAAGGAGGCCATGCGCCTGCGCAAGGAACTGGCCGCCCGCTTCCCGGAGATGCAGCAGCGCTACCGCGCCGCCCATCCGCAGCTGACCAGCACCGCGGCGTGGGAGAAGGTCTTCGGCATCGACACGAAGGGTGAGCAGCAGTGAGTCTGTCAGCGAGCGCGGCCGACGACGCGGCGGTGCGGCCGCCGTCGCACAGCGCCAACGGCCACGGCGGCCCGGTGCCCGCGCATCCGGCGGACGAGCCGACCACGGCCGCGCCGCCGGAGGTCGCGATCATCAATGCCGTGCAGGCCGCCGTCGGCGGCAAGCCCGCCGTGGTCGCCGCGGCGCGTGGGATGTCGCACTTCGGCGAGCACGCGCTCGGCTGGGTCGGCATCGCCGCCGCGGGCTGGCTGGTGGACAAGCCGCGACGCAGACAGTGGGCCGGGGTGGCGGTCGGGGCGGTCGGCGCGCACGCGGCTTCGATCGTCATCAAGCGCGTGGTGCGCCGTCCGCGCCCGAACGACCCATCGGTGCAGGTCAACGTGGGGACGCCGAGCAAGCTGAGCTTCCCGTCCTCGCACGCGACCTCGACCACGGCGGCGGCCGTGTTGCTCGGCAGATTGACCGGGCTACCCTTGCCTGCGGTGCTCGTCCCCCCGATGCTGCTTTCCCGGGTGGTCCTCGGGGTGCACTACCCCACCGACGTGCTCGCCGGTTCCGCGCTCGGCGCCGCGTCCGCCGCCGCCCTGCTCGCCGCCGAAAAGAGACTCGACAGTGACCGCACAAGAAAGAGCCTTGGTTGACATGAGTGAAGAGCCGACCGGCGCCGACCTGGCCGAGGCGGTAGTCAAAGGCCCGCCCAAGACGCTGGCCGGCGGTCTGTTCAAGGCAGTCCGTCCGCGGCAGTGGGTCAAGAACGTCCTGGTGCTCGCCGCGCCACTGGCCGCGGGCACGGTCACCGACGTGGACGTGCTCGCGCACGTCGGCATCGCCTTCGTGGTGTTCTGCATGGCGGCCTCGGGCATCTACCTGGTGAACGACGCGCTGGACGTGGAAGCCGACCGGGCGCACCCGACCAAGCGGTTCCGGCCGATCGCCGCGGGCATCGTCCCGGTGAACCTGGCATATCTGCTGTCGGTGGCATTGCTGGCCGGGTCTATCGCCGGATCGTTCCTCGCGTCGTGGCAGCTGGCCGTGGTGATGGCGGTCTACATTGGGATCCAGCTGGCCTACTGCTTCGGGCTCAAGCATCAAGCCGTGCTGGACATCTGCATCGTGTCCTCGGGCTTCCTGCTGCGTGCTGTGGCCGGTGGCGCGGCCGCGAACATCGAACTCTCGCAATGGTTCCTGCTGATCATGGCGTTCGGCTCGCTGTTCATGGCGGCGGGCAAGCGCTACGCGGAGCTGCAGATCGCGCTGGGTACCGGCGCCAAGATCCGCAAGTCGCTGGAGTACTACACGCCTACCTACCTGCGCTTCATCTGGACCCTGGCCGCCACGGCGGTCGTGGTGTTCTACGGGCTCTGGGCATTTCAGCAGGACGGCATCAAAGACACCAATTGGTTCGCGATTTCGATGATCCCGTTTACCATCGCAATCCTGCGTTACGCGGTCGACGTCGATGGTGGCGAGGCCGGCGAACCGGAAGAGATCGCGCTGGGGGATCGCATCCTCCAGTTCCTCGCAATCGCCTGGATCGGAGCGGTAGGTGTCGCTGTCTATCTCACCTGACGAGATGCTGGTAGCGGAGCGAACGGAATACGCGGCGGAGCGGCAGGCCGATGGGCAGACCCGCTCCGCGTCGCGGTTCGCGCGCCTATCCAAAACCACGTTCGTCGGTGGGATCGTCCTCACCGTTGTTCTTTTCGCGATCGGAGGCTGGCAGCGGCGGTGGATCGCCGACGACGGCCTGATCGTGCTGCGCACCGTGCGCAACTTGCTGGCGGGCAACGGCCCCGTCTTCAACGCGGGCGAGCGTGTCGAAGCCAACACCAGCACGGCGTGGACCTATCTGGTGTGGTTCTTCAGCTGGCTGACCCAGGCGCGGCTCGAGTACGTCGTGCTCGGCGTCGCGCTCACCGTGTCGCTGGCCGCCGTCGTCTTCGCGATGCTCGGCTCGGCGCGGCTGTGGGGCGGCGCGGGCTCCGGACTGTTGCTGCCCGCGGGTGTGCTCGTCTACATCGCGCTGCCCCCCGCCCGCGACTACGTCACCTCCGGCTTGGAGAGCGGGTTGGTGATCTGCTGGATCGGCTTGCTGTGGTGGCAGCTGATGCGCTGGAGCCAGGCGCGGACGGTGCGCCTGCCCGGCCTGTTCGGACTGGTCTTCCTCGCCGGGCTGGCGCCACTGATCCGTCCGGAGATGACGCTGGTCGGCGCGCTGGCGCTGCTGATGATCTTCCTGGCCCCCATGCCGAGGAGCAGACTGCGGCCGATCCTGCTGCGCGCGGTGATCGTCGCGGTGGCCGGGCTGGTCCCGCTGGGCTACCAGATCTGGCGCATGGGCTACTACGGCCTGCCCTACCCGAACACCGCCGTCGCGAAGGACGCGGGCGGCGCCAAGTGGGGGCAGGGCATCACCTACCTCTGGGACCTGGTGGGTCCGTACTTCTTGTGGGCGCCGCTGCTGGTGCTCTTGCTCGCCGGTGTGCTCGCCGCACGCGGGCGATCGGGCCGGACCGCCGATTCCGAAGCTGCGCGCGGCTGGTCGGTCGGCCGGATCAGGGAGCGGCTGCGCTCGCCCGGCGCCGTGGTCACTTCGGTCCTGGTCAGCGGTTTGCTGCTGACCGTGTACGCCCTGCGGGTCGGCGGCGACTTCATGCACGGCCGGATGCTGCTGCCCCAGCTGTTCCTGCTGCTGCTGCCGGTCGCGGTGATTCCGCTCCGGGTGCCCGTCGGCGGTGTGCGCGCGGACTGGTCCGTCGTGGCGCTTGCGGTCGCGTTCACGGGTGTCGCGGGCTGGGCGCTGTTCGCGGCGGACACCACCGCGATCAAGACCGGCACCAAGATCACCTCGACCGGCATCGTCGACGAGCGGGTCTACTACGTGCTCAACACCGGGCACGACCACCCGATCCTGGCCGAGGACTACCTGGACTATCCGCGCATCCGGGCCATGGTCAACGACATCGCCGCCAGCCCGAACGGCGGCTTGCTGCTCAACTCGCCCTCGTTCATGTTCTGGTACGTGGCTCCGCCGCCGCAGCCGATCCCGGAAGGGGGCGCCGGGCACACGGTCTACTTCCTGAATCTCGGCATGACCAGCATGAACGTCCCGCTGGACGTGCACGTGATCGATCCGATGGGTCTGGCCTACCCGCTGGCGGCGCACACCGACCGGCTCGTCGACGGCCGGATCGGGCACGACAAGAGCCTGTATCCGGACTGGGTCGTCGTGGACACCGGCATGGTGGACAAGAAGCCGTGGATGCCGTGGTACCTCGACGAGAAGTGGGTGACCCAGGCGCGCACCGCGATGTCCTGCCCCGATACCCAGGCGTTGCTGATCTCCTCGCGCGAGCCGCTCACCTTCGAGCGCTTCCGCCACAACCTGCGCAACGCGCTGCGGTTCGCGAAGTACCGCATCATCGGGTGCCGAAATACGAGATCCAGCGGTGCGGGTTGGTCGATCCGTTCCCCCAGCCGGTCGCGCCGCGCTGAACTCGTGAATCACACCTGCCGTCGACCACCCTGGGCGCGGTGGGTTCGTTGGAAGTTTCACCAAAGTGGGGTACGCCGCTTTATCTCGGTTTGATAACTCCCTTGTCTCGACGGCGGGTTAGGCTCAGCCGGAACGCCCGCCGGGGTGTCCACTCGTCGTGGATGGAGACCGGCGGACCCCGTCGACACGCGGCCTCTTTCCGGTCGCATGAAGGAAAGGTCGAACAAGGATGCGAGGCTTGATCGGGCGCAGGGCGCGAGCCGGGCGCATGCGTGCTCGAAGAGCCGGCGGCTGGCTGAAGAAGTCGATGCTGGTGTCGTTGGCAGTCGTGCTACCGCTCGGGGCGTCGGTGGCAGGTCAGGGCGCTACGGCCACTGCCGCGTTCAACCCGGAGGGACTCGATTTCTGGGTCGACTCCAGCATGGGGCCGATCAAGTCGCGCGTGTTCCGCGCTGCCGACGGCAACACCCAGCGCGTCGTGTACGCGCTCGACGGCATGCGCGCGCGTGGCGACTTGAACGGCTGGGAGATCGAGACCGAAATCGTCCGCGAACTCACCAAGTGGAACATCAACGTGGTCATGCCGGTCGGCGGCCCGTCGAGCTTCTACGCGGACTGGAACGGCCCGAGCAACTTCCTCGGCATCCCGACCGGCTCCGGTCCGTCCGGATCGTCCTCGGGCTCCTCGATGACGGGTTCCTCCGGCTGGAACGAGACACTCGGTAAGTTCACCACCTACAAGTGGGAGACCTTCCTGACCGAGAACCTGCGCTGGGCGCTGCGCGACCGGCTCGGCTTCAATCCGAATCGCAACGGCGTCTTCGGTCTGTCGATGGGCGGCAGCGCTGCGCTCACCCTGGCGGCCTACCACCCCGCGCAGTTCAGTTTCGCCGGCTCCTACTCCGGCTACCTGAACATCTCGGCGCCCGGCATGCGCGAAGCGCTCCGCGTGGCGATGCTGAGCGCGGGCGGCTACAACATCGACGCGATGGCGCCGCCGTGGGGTCCGCAGTGGCTGCGGATGGACCCGTTCGTCTTCGCGCCGCAGCTCAAGGCCAACAACACCCGCCTGTGGGTCGCGGCGGGCAGCGCCGTGCCCACCGGGGGTGACGTGAGCTCGCCGCTGGATGTCGTCCAAGGCGTGCCGCTCGAGGCGCTGGCGCTGATGAACACCCGGGCCTTCCAGGTGCGCATGATGACGCTGGGCGCCAACAACGTCACCTACAGCTTCCCGCCCGTCGGCATTCACAACTGGCGCAATTGGGAGTCGGAGGTCCACCGGATGATTCCCGACCTCTCGGCGAACATCGGATAGGCAGGTAAGAACCGAACGACCGACCGCCCCGGACCACCGGCCCGGGGCGGTCGGTCCTTTCCCGGGTCGTCCGAGTGACTTCCGGTAACGAATACATAGACGAAAGTCGGGTAGTTGTGGACTGGATCACGATGCAGCAACATGAAGGCATTCGTTTCCGATTGATACAGGAACAACATGCACTGAGGTCGATTCGTCCGTTTCTCGATGGACGTCGAGTCTCGGTGTCCGATGACGGGGCCGATGGAGATCGCTGAAAGTTTGCCATCCAGGCCGCCTGAGGGAAAGGTCGAATGTGATGCGAAGTGCGCGCAGGAAACGTGGGCTCGATAGGTCTCGAACACGTGGTTCGTGGTTGCGACGGTCTGTCCTCGGCGTCGCCGTGGCGATGCTGTTGCCGCTCGGCACGGCCATCACGGGCACCGGCGCCACGGCATCGGCGGCATTCAACCCAGCGGCTTTCGACTTCTGGGTCGATTCACCCATGGGGCCGATCAAGACCCGTATCCTGCGAGCCGCGGACGGCAACACCAATCGCGTCGCCTACGTGCTGGACGGCATGCGTGCTCCCGAGACACTGAACGGCTGGGAGATCGAGACCACCGTTCCGGAAGCCCTGGCGAACCACAACATCAACGTGGTCATGCCCGTCGGCGGCATGTCGAGCTTCTACGCCGACTGGATCGCGCCGAGCGAGTTCTTCGGCATCCCGGCGGGCAGCGGCTCCAGCAGCGGTTCCGGTGGGCTGAACGGGTTCGCGGGCGGACCGGGCAAGAGCTACCGCTACCAGTGGGAGAGCTTCCTGACCAACAACCTGCGCTGGGCGCTGCGCGACCGGCTCGGGTTCAGCGCGTACCGCAACGGCGTCTTCGGCTTGTCGATGGGTGGCAGCGCGGCGCTGACCCTGGCGGCCTACCACCCGGATCAGTTCAGTTTCGCGGGCTCGTTCTCCGGTTATCTGAACAATTCGGCGCCGGGTATGCGTGAGGCGATTCGCGCGGCCATGCTGGACGCCGGCGGCTACAACGTCGACTCGATGGCTCCGCCGTGGAGTCCGCAGTGGCTGCGAATGGACCCATTCGTCTTCGCCCCCAATCTGGTCCGCAATGGCACCCGCCTGTGGATCGCGGCCGCGAGCGGCCTGCCCGCGTCCAGCGACCCGCCGAGCTTCGGCACGCTCAACGGCATGGGACTCGAGGCGCTCGCGTTGGCCAACACCCGCGCTTTCCAGGTCCGCATGGCGACCCTGGGTGGCGGTAACGCCGTCTACTCTTTCCCGCCCTTCGGTATTCACGCCTGGAACAACTGGTCGGACGAAGCCATGCGGATGATTCCGGATATGTCGGCCCACATCGGTTGAGTCTTTTTCGGCACCTTTGGCGCCGTGCGTTCACGGCCCTTCCTCGGCTCGTGCCCGATCGAGCGCAACCCGCGCCTCGATGCCGGCCTTCGTCTGGTGCGGGCACGAGCCGAGGCAGTGCGGGCCGGGTGCCCCCGCATCATTTGCTGATTGATCGCTGCTGTAGCGTAATCGGTGCTAGTAGTTGTTTGCTCGAGGTCAATCGCAGTGGTTATCACGGCAGATCTCGGTCCCGATCTCGGCCTGGTCACGGGCCCGGCGGGAGTGGATTTCGTCTCCTCGGCGTACCGGCTCGCGGAGACGAGGTCGCGGTAGTGGCAGGTTGCGAGCTTCGAGTGGGTAACAGTTCCCGCCGGGAACGGAAATATCTCGGGTTCCGGCACGACATCACCGCTCGAACGCGATAAGGTCACCGCACCATTACCTTGCGCGCACGGAAGGATTTCGGCCAGTGGAAAGCCCCGGATCTTGCTAAAGCGAGGGGCGTCGAATATCGTCCAGCGAGCGCAAGTGTGACCAGATCGTTGTAGCGCCGTCACGGGATCGGATTGTCGGGACCATCTCCGAGACGCGCGTCTCGTTGGCAGCACGGGTGCCGCTCCGCCCGCTTCGGGTGGCAGTGGCGCCATAACAGCAGAAAGAGAGCAGGATTCATGCGTTTCGGCAGGGCGGCCGCGCCGAAGAGAACACAGTCGGGACGGCGAGGCGCACCTCGCGGTTGGCGTAATCGAATTCTGGCTGTCGGTGCCGCCGTACTGGCGCTACCGATCGCCGCAGGCCTGGCAACCCCGACCTTGGCCACCGCGGCGCCGTCGGCGCACGCGCCGGTGCTGCGAGCGCCCGCGGGCGGCTACGAGGACCTGATGGTCCCCTCCAGCATGGGCCCGATCAAGGTCCAGGTGCAGTGGGCATCGCGCGGCGGCAACGCGGCGCTGTACCTCCTCGACGGCCTTCGCGCTCGCGACGACCGCAACGCCTGGTCGTTCGAGACCAACGCGATGCAGCAGTTCGCCAACGACAACATCACCCTGGTGATGCCGGTCGGCGGCCAGTCCAGCTTCTACGCCGACTGGTACGCGCCATCAAACCTCAACGGTCAGAAGACCACCTACAAGTGGGAGACGTTCCTGACCAAGGAACTCCCGGCCTTCCTGGAGGGCTACGGTGTCTCGCGAACCAACAACGCGGTCGTCGGCCTCTCCATGGGCGGTAGCGCGGCGCTGGCTCTCGCGGCCTACCACCGCGACCAGTTCAAGTTCGCCGCCTCCTACTCGGGCTACCTGAACATCTCCGCACCGGGCATGCGCGAGGCGATCCGCATCGCGATGCTCGACGCGGGCCGCTTCAACGTCGACTCGATGGCCGCGCCGTGGAGCTCGCAGTGGCTGCGGATGGACCCGTTCGTGTTCGCGCCGCAGCTGCGCGGCCTGCCGATGTACATCTCGGCTGCCAGCGGCCTGCCGGGCCAGTTCGATCAGCCGAACTCGGCGGTGGGCGTGTTCAACACCGGCAACGCGATGGCGCTGGAAGCCCTCTCCCTGGTGAACACCCGCGCGTTCCAGGTTCGCCTGAACTCGCTGGGTATCCCGGCCCGGTTCGACTTCCCGGCCGCGGGCACGCACTCCTGGAAGTACTGGGAGGGCCAGCTGTTCGCCTCGCGCAACATGATCCTGGACGCCACCGGCTCCTGGTGACCTTCCGTCGTCGCCGTCGGACTACCACCCGGCGGTGATCGGCTCTCCGCGATCGTTCGGCGCCGTCACTCGAATCACGAGTGGCGGCGCCGAATGCTTTTCCGACGTACCGTCGACATCGTCCATCGCCGCGAACCGAGTACGTCTCCCGGTCGAATCGTCTGTGACAGTTCGATATCCGCAGGCCCGTCCCCGTTATGCGGCGGTTCGGCGAACTCGCCGGCCCCGGCGCGATTCACGCTGACGCACGAAATCCGGCGGGGGTGATGCACTAGGCGATCGCCGCGCTGCCCGTCTGCTACTAGGCGGTGGGCAGAGGTTCGGGCCTGTCGCGGTATAGGGCGCTTCTCGGTGAATCGGTGGCTCCGCGCCGAAATGTCGCACTGCGGGCCCGGCCTGAATCTCGTTCGGGGGCAGTCGCCCTCGCGAGGCGACGTGCAATGTTTGCCGCGTAGCGCGTGTCTCCATCGCTTCCTGCTATAACAGGAGTACAAAGCTATCGTGATAGGGAATACTCGCGATAGCTGTGGCAAGTTCGGGCGGCTCCTCACGCGTTCGGCGCGCGGGCGGCTCATGCTGCTCGCCGCCGCCTTGGCGGTCCCGCTGGTCGCGAGCCCGTCGGCCGCTCCCGCTGCCGCGGAGCCCGTGGCGGCGTCGGCGGCGCCGGTCATGGAGAGGGTCCAGTGGCTCAGCGATCGCCGGGTCGCCCTGTGGGTGACCTCGCCGTCCATGGGCACGCCCATCCAAGTGCAGCTGCTGCTGGCCAGGGACTGGAATGCCCGCCCCGAAGCCAGGTTCCCTGTCCTGTTCCTGCTCGACGGCCTGCGTGCCACCGAGGACGAGAGCGGTTGGACGAGGGATGCGGGCGCGGTCGATTTCTTCGCCGACAAGAACGTCACCGTCGTGCTTCCGATCGGGGGGCAAGCCAGCTTCTACTCCGATTGGCTCGAGCCGAACAACGGTCGCACCTACAAGTGGGAGACCTTTCTGACCAAGGAGTTGCCGCCACTGCTGGAGAGCCACTGGCGCGCCACGAACGTGCGCGGTGTGGAGGGCCTTTCCATGGGCGGCACGGCCGCGGTGACCCTCGCCGCCCGCAATCCCGGCTTCGTGCGGCACGCCGCGTCCTATTCCGGCTTCCTGACCACCACGACGCTCGGCATGCCACAGGCCATCCAATTCGCCATGGCCGACGCGGGTGGTTTCGACGCGGCCGCCATGTGGGGCCCGCCGACCAGTCCCGCGTGGGAGGCGCACGACCCGTATGAACTCGCCGACAAACTGCGTGGAGTCAGCCTGTACATCTCCAGCGGCAGTGGCGCGATCGGTCCATACGATCAGGCCCTCGGTATTCCCGGCGTGAGCACCAACGTCGCGGGCATGGGTCTGGAGATCCTGGCCCGGCTCACTTCGCAGAACTTCGTGACCAAGCTGGCGAAGCTCGCGATTCCGGCGCAGGTGAACTACCGCCCTTCCGGCACCCATTCCTGGCCGTACTGGGATTTCGAGATGCGTCAGTCCTGGAGTCAGGCGGCGTCCGCGCTCGGCGTCGACCAGGGCAAACCGGCCTGCCAGCCCAGCGGCGCGATCGGCGCTGTGGCGGCGGCCACCGGCTGGCTCGGTGAATGTCTCACCGGGGAGTACGCGGTGGCGGGCGGAACGGCGCAGGACTTCGAGGGCGGGCGGGTGTTCTTCACCCCCAGCAGCGGCGCCTACCCCGTCGGCGGCGTACTCGGCGCGGGTTACCAGGCCGCCGCCGGTCCCGCCGGCGCGCTCGGACTGCCGACCAGCGAGGAACGCGCGCTGGACGACGGGCGCGGCAGGTTGCAGACCTTCCAGCACGGCTCGCTGTACTGGACGCCGCAGACCGGCGCCCAGGTGGTCCGCGGCGCGATCCTCGAGGCCTGGGGTGAGCAAGGGTTCGAGCGCGGCCCCGCGGGCTATCCGGTCGCGCCGGAGGTGCGGACGCCGAGCCGCGACGGTGCGGTGCAAGCGTTCGAGCACGGCCCGTTCTATTACAGCCCTGCCACCGGTGTGCATCGTGTCCAAGGTCTCATCCTCGGCAAATACGCCCAGTTGGGCTTCGAGAACAGTCCGCTCGGCTTCCCGGTCGCCGGGGAGCAGGAGCTGAGGGACCTGGGCCGGTTCAGCCGCTTCGAGGGCGGCGCCATCTATTGGAGCCCGGTGTCGGGCGCTTGGGCCGTCCGCAACGGACCGATTCTGGACGCCTGGCGCGAGACCGGTTACGAGAACGGCAAACTGGGCTATCCCACCGGCGAGGAGATCCTCCTCTCGGACGGACTCCAGCAGAACTTCCAAGGCGGATTCATCACCGTCCGCGACGGCAAGCCGGAAGTCCACAGCCTTTGACAAGGACCACCCGCTAGCCTGGGGGGCGACCCGACCCCCGCTCAGCGATAGATCGAGGACGAGAATTCATGCATCGGACCCGTGGAAAGGTATTCGGCGTGGTTGCGGCGATCGCCGTGACCGGCCTGCTCGCCGCGTGCGGCGACAATGATTCGACCGCGACGAGCACGCCATCGCCTACCCGCACCACGACGGCGACGACGTCGCCGGCCGCTTCGGCGCCCGCCGACACCGGGCAGCCCGCTCCCGCGCCGGAGCAGCCGACACCGACGGTGGCGCCCGAGCGTCCGCAGCCGGTGCCGACCGAGGCCGTCCCGCCCGCGGACACCTCGAAGCTCACCGACAAGGACAAGCGGTTCCTGGACGAGCTCTCCAAGCAGGGCGTCACCCCGTCGAGCCCGGACATCGCGCTCAGCATCGCCGCGTACGTCTGCCAGGGCACCGCCGCGGGTGCGTCCGACCAGGATCTGATGACCTTCGTCAACGCCATGGCAGGTTCCGATCCGTCCTTCGATCCGGCCAAGATGCCGGTGGAGAAGGCCGGGCAGATCTACATCTCGACCGCTCGCGCCACGTACTGCCAGTGAGTTCGCGTGTCCGTTCGACCTCCCGCCGGTCCAAGCCGGCGGGATGTCTGGTCGTGATCGGCGTCGCCCTGCTGATCGTCCTGGTGGTCCTGCTGCTGTGGTATTTGCTCGCGGGACGCCTGCGTCCGCCGGGCCCGGGGCCGAAACCGCCGGAACGGCCGACTTCGCAGCCCGCCAGCTGCCCCGACGTCCAGATGATCTCGGTGCCAGGCACCTGGGAGTCGAACAGCTTCGACGATCCGCACAATCCGACTGCCAATCCGGTGTCGCTGATGCTCAACGTCACCGGCCCGATCGCCCAGAGATTCCCGAGTGATCGGGTGGAGGTCTACACCGTTCCGTACGTCGCGCAGTTCTCCAATCCGATCGCGATCCCGCCGGACGGCCAGCAGTCCTACAACAACAGCCGATCCGAAGGCACGCAGCGCACCGTCGACGTCATGGCCGCGCGCCACGAGGAGTGCCCGTTGACCACGTACGTGCTCGCGGGGTTCTCCCAGGGCGCGGTGATCGTGGGTGACGTCGCCGCGCGGATCGGCGCGGGCGACGGGCCGGTGCCCGCCGATCTGGTGCTCGGCGTGACGTTGATCGCCGACGGCCGCCGCACCGGCGAGAACGGCCCGGGGCAGGCGATCCAGATCGGCACGCCCCCGGCCGGCGTGGGTGCCGAAGTCGCGCTGAAGGGGCTGAACGTGCCCGGCATCACGATGACCGGTCCGCGTCAAGGGGGCTTCGGGGCACTCGCCGATCGCACCTACACGATGTGCGCGCCCGGCGACCTGATCTGCGACGCTCCGCGCGAGGCGCTGAGTCCGTGGAACATCCTGGGCAGCGTGAACACGCTGGTCCGTGCGGCGGGGAACCCGGTGCACACCCTCTACAACGGTTTCGTCGTCGACGGTGACGGCACCACCGCCACGCAGTGGACGGTGAACTGGGCGGCGGGTCTCATCGAGGCAGCGCCGCATCCCGCCCATTCGTGAAAATTCACAGGCCGTGAGATACCCCGCACCCCCTTGGCATGACAAGCGCAACTCGAGTTGGGTAGCACGCTGTAAAGTGCGCTGGTGATCGCGACGCCGGGCACCACCGAAGCGCCGACCGACGGCGGGCGTCGCGCCCGTCTTTTCCTTACAGCCAGGAGCATGAGTTCATGACAGAAGCCGCCGCACCGGCCACCACGGCGAGCCGTGACGCGGATGCTGCGTCGACCGCGCTGGGCACTCCGTTGCGTCCGTTCCGCTTCGCGGCGGCCGGCGAAGGGAACAAGCAGGAGGGTGGCGCGCGCAAGTTCGTGCAGACCGCCCAACAGGCGGAGGAGTACGGCTTCGACACCTTCGTTGTGCCCGATCACCTCGGCGACCAGATCGGGCCGATCGCCGCGCTCGGCGCGCTGACCCAGGCCACCGAGAAGATCCGGCTCGGCACGTCGGTGCTGGCGAACGGTTTCCGGCACCCCGTCGTGCTCGCGAAGGATCTGGCGACCATCGACGTGCTGTCCAAGGGCAGGCTCGAGGTGGGCCTCGGCGCTGGCTGGATCAAGGAAGAGTTCGAGAACGCGGGCATTCCCTACGAGTCCCCCGGCGTCCGGCTGGAAAAGCTGGACGAAGCGCTGACCATTCTCGACGTGCTGCTGCGCGGTCAGGAGTGCACCTTCGAGGGCAAGCACTACCAGGTCCGCGGCGTCAAGGGCACGCCACGGCCGCGGCAGGGTCCACGCCCGCCGATCTGCACCGGCGGCGGCGGTCCGAAGATGCTGCGCCTGGCCGCCAAGCACGCCGACATCATCTCCGTCGTTCCGGTGACCACCAAGAACGGCAAGGGCCTGCTCTCCGGCATCACCATCGAGAAGGCCGTGGAAAAGGTGAATCTGATCAAGGAGGCCGCCGGTGACCGGTTCGCCGACATCGAACTGAACTGGGCCGTCACCGCGGTCGTGATCACCGACGATCGCGAGAAGACCGCGGAGATGGCGCTGTCGGCGCTGGACCGGGGACTGCACCCGAACCTGGAGGTCGACGTTCAGCTGTCCGTCGAGGACATCCTGAACTCGCCCTACGTGGCGATCGGGACATTCGAGGAGATCGCCGAGCACTTCCGACGTGTGCGGCAACTCACCTCGATGTCCTACGTCGGTGTATTCCCGACCCAGATGGACGCGTTCGCCCCCGTTATTCCCCTGCTGCGGGACGAGTGAGCCGGTCTTCTCTGTAACATGACTCTGGTTTGAGGACATCTAGCCGATAGCGGTCACCGCGCAGACCGCACAAAATCTGCAGGCTGGCTCTGCACTTGGAGCACCCGCGGGCGAAAGCGAGTCGGGGCCTCACAGGTAATAGCGGCGATATGGCCGTCTTGCTGCGTGTGCCTCGGAGGAGAAGAAGGAATGGAAGAGACTTTCGACGACTACCTGGACGAAACCGGGAACATCCGCATTCCCGAGGATCACACCCTGGTTGATCACGTCGAGAAGCACACCCGGAACGACGCGAACACCCTGGCGTATCGCTACATCGACTACTCGCGCGAGCGCGACGGCGAGGCGCAGGAGCTGACGTGGCGTGAGTTCGGTATTCGGCTGCGCGCGGTGGCCGCTCGACTGCAGCAGGTGACCAACCCGGGCGACCGGGTCGCGATCCTCGCGCCGCAGGGCTTGGACTACGTGATCTCCTTCTTCGCCGCGATCTACGCGGGCACCATCTCGGTCCCGCTGTTCGACCCGGACGAGCCCGGCCACACCGATCGCCTGCACGCGGTGCTCGGCGACTGTGAGCCCTCGGCCATCCTGACCGCGAGCTCCTCCGCGGCCGGGGTCCGGCAGTTCTTCCGCTCGCTGCCCGCCGCCCAGCGCCCGCGCATCATCGCGGTGGACGCGATCCCGGACAGCGTCGGTGAGAGCTGGGTGCGTCCGGACATCGCGATCGACGACATCGCCTACCTGCAGTACACCTCGGGCTCCACCCGGGTTCCGGCCGGTGTCGAGATCACCCACCGCGCGGTGGGCACCAACCTGCTGCAGATGGTTCGACGCGATCAACCTGGACTGGAACTCGCGCGGCGTCACCTGGCTGCCGTTGTTCCACGACATGGGCCTGCTGACGGTGATCCTGCCCGCCGTGGGCGGCAAGTACATCACGATCATGTCGCCGAGCGCGTTCGTGCGCCGTCCCTACCGCTGGATCAAGGAGCTGGCCGCGGTCTCCGATGGCGCCGGAACCTTCGCCGCCGCACCGAACTTCGCGTTCGAGCACGCCGCGGCGCGTGGCCTGCCGAAGAACGGCGAGTCGCTGGACCTGTCGAACGTCATCGGCCTGATCAACGGCAGCGAGCCGGTGACCACCTCCTCGATGAAGAAGTTCAACGAGGCGTTCGCCCCCTACGGCCTGCCCAAGACCGCCATCAAGCCCTGCTACGGCATGGCCGAGGCGACGCTGTTCGTCTCCGCCACCAAGGCCGAGGACGAGGCCAAGGTCACCTACGTCGACCGCAAGGAGCTCAACGCGGGCCGCATGGTGAAGGTCGATCCCTCCCACGAAGACGCGATCGCCCAGGTGTCCTGCGGTTACGTCGCGCTGTCGCAGTGGGCGACGATCATCGATCCGGAGTCGGTGGAATCCGGCGGCGGCGGTCGTGAGCTGCCCGATGGGCACGTCGGTGAGATCTGGCTGCACGGCAACAACATGGGCATCGGCTACTGGGGTCGTCCGGACGAGACCGCGGCGACGTTCCACAACAAGGTCACCGAGCGCCTGCCCCAGGGCAGCCACGCCGAAGGCACCGAGCCGGACGCGAACTGGATGCGCACCGGCGACTACGGCGTGTACTTCGAGGGCGAGCTCTACATCACCGGCCGCGTCAAGGACCTGGTGATCGTGGACGGCCGCAACCATTACCCGCAGGACCTGGAGTTCTCCGCGCAGGAAGCGAGCACCGCGCTGCGGCCGGGCTTCGTCGCGGCGTTCTCGGTGCCCGCCAACCAGCTCCCGGCCGAGGTGTTCGAGCAGGGCAGCCATTCCGGTCTGCAGTTCGACGCCGACGACGCTTCCGAGCAGCTGGTCATCGTGGGCGAGCGGGGTCCGGGTGCGGGCAAGGCCGATCCGCTGCCCATCGCCGACGCGGTGCGCGCCGCGATCTCACAGCGTCACGGCGTGACCGTTCGAGACGTGCTGCTGGTGCCCGCGGGTTCGATCCCGCGCACCTCCAGCGGCAAGATCGCCCGCCGCGCCTGCCGGGCGGCCTATCTGGAGGGAACGCTGCGGGGTGGTTACACCCAGCAGGCTTTCCCCGATGCACCGGAAGAGTAATTGCCAGGGGCGGCCTCGGACCGACCATCGACGCTCGGCGCCGAGCTTCCCACGCGCCGAGCGTCATTTCACGGTACGCCCGGTACGCAGACAGGTAGCTTGAGGAATTGATGGCTGACAACGAGGGCACGCCCACCCAGACGACCGACACCCCGCCCGTGGAGACCGTCGCCGACGCGGCGGCCCCGGCCGAGTCCGCGAAGGGCGGCGCGCCGACCGACATGTCGGTGGCGGAGCTGCGCGAGTGGCTGCGGCGCTGGGTCTCCGAGGCGACCGGGCAACCGATCGAGCAGATCACCGTGGACCGGCCGATGGAGGAGTTCGGGCTCGCCTCGCGCGACGCCATCGCCCTCGGTGGCGACATCGAGGAACTGACCGGTGTGATGCTGAACGCGACGATCGTGTATCAGCATCCGACCATCGCGTCGCTGGCCGAGCGGATCATCAACGGTGAGCCGGACGTGCCGGAGGAATCCTCCGACGACGCGTTCTACACCGCGGGCTACCGGCCGGGTGAGGCGCACGACATCGCGATCGTCGGTCTGTCGACCCGGCTGCCCGGCGCGGGTGACACCCCGGAGTCGACGTGGGAGTTCCTCATCGGCCGTGGTGACGGCATCCGGGAACGGCCCGAGGGGCGGTGGTCGGAGTTCCTGGCGGAGCCGCAGCTGGCCGAGGCGATCGAGAAGGCCAACACCAAGGGCGGCTACCTCGATCAGGAGGTCGTCAAGGGCTTCGACGCCGAGTTCTTCGCCATGTCGCCGGTCGAGGTCGAGCGGGTCGATCCGCAGCAGCGCCTGATGATGGAGCTGACCTGGGAGGCGTTGGAACACGCCAGGATTCCGGCGAGCGATCTCAAGGGCGAGCCGGTCGGCGTGTTCATCGGCTCAGGCAGCAACGACTTCATGCTGCTCGCGGCGCTCGGGCTGGGCAGCGAGCGCGATCCGAACGTGCCGGTGTCGGCCGAGGCCTACGCGATCATGGGCAGCGTCACGTCCATCATCCCCAACCGGGTCTCCTACTTCTTCGACTTCCGTGGCCCGTCGGTGGCGGTCGACACTGCCTGCTCGTCGACGCTGGTGGCGGTACACGAGGCGGTGCAGGCGCTGCGCAACGGCGACGCCGATCTGGCGCTGGCCGGCGGCGTGAACATGCTGCTGGCGCCGATGGCGACGCTCGGTTTCGACGCCAACGGCGGTCTCGCCAAGGACGGGCACATCAAGGCGTTCTCCAGCGACGCCGACGGCATGATCCGCTCCGAGGGCGGCGGTCTGGTGGTGCTCAAGCGCCTCGCCGACGCCGAGCGCGACGGCGACACGATCTACGCCGTGATCAAGGGCTCGGCGGTCAACAACGACGGCAGGTCCAACGGCCTGCTCGCCCCGAACCCCGACGCGCAGGCGGAGGTGCTGCGCCGCGCCTACCGGGACGCGGGCATCGCGCCGTCGTCGGTGGACTACATCGAGGCGCACGGCACCGGCACCCTGATCGGCGACCCGATCGAGGCGGACGCCCTCGGCCGGGTGGTCGGCCGTGGCCGCGACGCCGACAAGCCCGCTCTGCTCGGCTCGGCCAAGACGAACTTCGGACACCTGGAGTCGGGCGCCGGTGCGGCGAGCCTGGCGAAGGTGGTGATGTCGTTGCAGCACAACGTCATCCCGCCGAACATCAACTACGCCGGTCCGAACCCCTACATCCCCTGGGATCAGGCGCATCTGAAGATCGTCGACGAGCCCATGGAGTTCCCGCGCTACAGCGGCAAGGCCACCATCGGCATCTCCGGCTTCGGTTTCGGTGGCACCAACGCGCACATCGTCGTCCAGGAGTACGTGCCGACCGCCGTGGCCGGGAGCGAGGCTCCGTTCTCCGAGCTCGAGACCCAGCTGGACCAGGACGCGGTGGACGAGACCACCGACGCGGTCGCCGAGAGCGCCGACGCGGTCGCGGAGACCGACGCCCTCGTCGCCGCGGGTGACGTGACGGGTGAAGCCGCCGCGTCTGTCGCCGAATGGACCGCCGAGCGCACCGAGCCGCTGCCGCAGATCCTGCCGGTGTCGGGTTACCTGCCCTCGCGCCGCCGTCGCGCCGCCGCCGAGCTGGCCAACTGGCTGGAGTCCGAGGCGGGCGCGCGGACTCCGCTGGCCGATGTGGCGCGGTCGCTGGCCAAGCGCAGCCACTGGCGTTCGCGCGGTGTGGTGCTGGCCAAGACGCACGAGGAGGCGATCGCCGGGCTGCGCGCCATCGCGGCGGGCAAGCCGGGCCAGGGCGTCTTCACCGCCGACGCGCCGGCGGCCATGGGCCCGATGTGGGTGCTCGCCGGTTTCGGCGCGCAGCACCGCAAGATGGGCAAGCAGCTCTACCTGGAGAATTCGATCTTCGCCGCCGCCGTCGACGAGGTGGACGAGCTGGTGCAGGACGAGGCCGGATATTCGGTGCGCGAGCTGTTCCTGGACGACAGCCAGGACTACAACGTCGGCACCTCGCAGGTCGGCATCTTCACCATCCAGGTCGGCCTGGCCGCGCTGCTGCGCGCGCACGGCGCGGAACCCGAAGCGGTGGTGGGACATTCCATGGGCGAGGTCGCGGGCGCGTACATCGCCGGTGGTCTCGCGCTGGAGGACGCCGTCCGCGTCATCTGCGCCCGTTCCCGCCTGATGGGCGAGGGCGAGCAGATGATCAGCGACGATGACGTGCGCAACATGGCGCTCATCGAGTACAGCGCCGAGGATGTCGCGAACCTGCTGCCGGACTACCCGGACGTCGAGGTCGCGGTGTACGCCGCGCCGACCAACACGGTGATCGGCGGCCCGCAGGAACAGGTCGCGGCGATCGTCGCGCAGGTGGAGGCGGCGGGCAAGTTCGCACGGGTGCTGCAAACGCGCGGCGCGGGCCACACCTCGCAGATGGATCCGCTGCTCGGCGAGCTGGCCGCGGAACTGGCCGGCATCGAACCGGCCGAGCTGAAGACCGGTTTGTACTCCACGGTGCACAAGGAGGAGTACTTCCGCCCCGGCAGCGACCCCATCCACGACGAGGCCTACTGGGTCAAGAACATGCGCCACAGCGTGTACTTCACCAACGCGGTGAAGCTCGCGGTGGACGCGGGCCACACCACGTTCCTGGAACTCGCGCCGAATTCCGTCGCGCTGATGCAGGTCCTTGGCACCACCTTCGCCGCGGGCTTGCACGACGCACAGCTGATCCCCACGCTCAAGCGCAAGGAGGACGAGTCCGCCGGCGTGATCGCCGCGCTCGCCCAGCTCTACGTGCACGGGCACAAGGTGGATCTGTTCTCGCTGCTCGGTCCGGGCGATTACGCCGATATCCCGCGAACCACGTTCGTGCGCAAGGAATATTGGCCGAAGGTCCAGCTGTCCGCAGGCGGCAACGGCCGGGTTCCCGGCGCGCACGTCGCGCTGCCGGACGGCAGGCACGTCTGGGAGGTGCAGGCCTCCTCGGTGACCGACCTCGCCGGGTTGGTGCATGCCGCCGCGGCCCAGGTGCTCAGCGACGTCTCGCTGGGCGCGTCGATCCCGCACGCGCCGATCCCGGCCGCAGGCACGCTCACCACCACGCTCACCCCGCATCCCGGCGGCGCCTCGGTGCAGGTCCACGCCAAGGAGGGCGACGCGTTCGGCCTGGTGTTCGACGCCGTGGTGACCTCAGGCGCCCCGCTGCCGCAACCCGTCGCGGCCGAGCCGGTCCCGGCGATCGCCGCGCAGACGCAGAGCGACGCCGATATCGAGGTGGTGGAGACCTTCGGTGACCGCTGGGACCCGAACGGCACGCAGACCGTCGAGGAGCGGCTCGCGCTGATCGTCGCGGAGTCCATGGGTTACGCGGTGGAGGATCTCCCGATGGAGATCCCGCTGATGGAGCTCGGCCTGGACTCGCTGATGGCCATGCGCATCAAGAACCGGGTCGAGTACGAATTCGACATCCCGCAGCTGCAGGTACAGGCCGTGCGCGACGCGAGCCTGCACGAGGTCGGCAAGGTGCTGCGCTACGCGATCGAGCACCGCGACGAGGTGCAGGCGATGGCCGACCAGCAGGCGGCCGACAAGGCCGCGGGCGGCACGGGCGAGCTGGCCGTCGACGCCGATTTCATCGCCACGGCCCGTGCGGCGCTGGCCACCGGCGCCGACCCGGTCGCAGCGGTGGCGGGCGCCACGACCCCGGCACCGGACGCAGGTACGGTCGAAGAGACCGATGCCGGAGCGGAAAACGTTCAACCGGTTGCCCCGGCCACTCCGGCGGCGGTGTTCGGCGGAGCCCAGGCGCCCGCCGACGAGGACGACGTCCCGCCGCGCGACGCCGCCGAGCGCCTGACCTTCGCCACCTGGGCGGTGGTCACCGGCAAGTCGGCCGGAGGCATCTTCAACACGCTGCCCATCCTGGACGAGGACACGGCGGAGAAGCTGGCCGCGCGCCTGACCGAACGGGTCAAGGCCGAGGTCACCCTCGACGACGTGCTCGACTGCGAGACCATCGAGCAGCTCGCCGACATCGTCCGCAACCTGCAGGACAGCGGCGCGGATGTGGACGGCTTCGTCCGTCCGCTGCGGGCGCGGCCGGAGGGCTCGAACGCCGTGCCGGTCTTCGTGTTCCATCCCGCGGGCGGCAACACGCTGGTGTACGAGCCGCTGTTGAAGCGGCTGCCCGCCGACACTCCGATGTACGGCTTCGAGCGGGTGGACGGCGCCATCGAGGAGCGGGCCCGCCAGTACGTGCCGGAACTGCGCAAGTTGCAGGGCGACGGGCCCTTCGTGCTCTACGGCTGGTCGCTGGGCGCGGTCCTGGCCATGGCGTCCGCGCAGATCCTGCGCGCGGAGGGCGCGGACGTCCGGGTGGTCGGCTTGATCGACCTCGCGATCCCGAGCGAGCCCGAGGACAACAGTCCCGAGGAGCGCATCCGCCGGATCGAGCGCTACCAGGCTTTCGCGAAGAAGACCTACAACGTGCAAGGCGAGCTTCCGCCCGAGCAGTTGCGTGAGCTGGCGGCAGCCTCCGACGACGAGCAGATCAAGATGATCACCGACCTGGTGAAGATGACCGGCGCGAAGATTCCCGGCGGTGTTCTGGAGCATCAGCGCACCTCGTGGATCGAGAACCGAGCATTGCAGCAGGTCCGCCCGAGCCGTTACGACGGCGACGTGGTGCTCTACCTCGCCGATCGCTACCACGACGGCGCGATCGAGCTGGAGCCGCGCTACGCCGATCGCTTGCCGAACGGCGGCTGGGACGAGTACATCCCGCAATTGGAAGTCGTCCACATTCCCGGCGACCACCTGCAGATCATCGATGAACCGCGGATCGGGAAGATCGGAGCCGACCTGACCGCGAAGCTCGCCGCTATCGAGGCGAAAGGGGCCAAGTGAGCACTACTGCCGAAAAACTCGCCGACCTGCGTAAGCGCCTGGAACTAGCGCAGGAACCGGCGGGTGAAGCGGGGGTGGCGAAACGGGCGAAGAAAGGCATCCCCAGCGCCCGCGACCGGATCAACATGCTGCTCGATCCGGGAACCTTCGTGGAGATCGGTGCGCTGGTGCGCAAACCGGGCGATCCGGCCGCGCTCTACGGCGACGGCGTCGTCACCGGGCACGGTCTGGTGGAAGGCAGGCCGGTGGCGGTGTTCTCGCACGACCAGACCGTCTACGGCGGTTCGGTCGGCGAGATGTTCGGCCGCAAGGTGGCGGGGATCCTGGAGTACGCGGCCAAGGTCGGGTGCCCGGTGGTGGGCATCAACGACTCCGGCGGCGCGCGCGTGCAGGAGGCCGTGACCTCGCTGGCGTGGTACGCCGAGCTGGGCAGGCGGCAGGAGCCGTTGTCCGGCCTGGTTCCGCAGATCTCGATGATCCTCGGCAAATGCGCAGGCGGCGCCGTCTACGCGCCCATCAACACCGACGTGGTGGTGGCGACCGAAGAGGCGTACATGTTCGTCACGGGCCCGAAGGTGATCCGGGAGGTCACCGGCGAGGACGTGAGCCTCGAGGAACTCGGCGGCGCGCGCAGCCAGGCGGAGTACGGCAACATCCACCACGTGGCCAAGGACGAAACGGCCGCCTTCGAGTGGGTGCGGGAGTACCTGGGTTATCTGCCGACCAGTTGCCAGGAGCTGGCGCCGATCGTGAATCCCGGCCTGGAGCCGGAGATCACCGACAGTGACCTGGAACTGAACTCGATCGTCCCGGACTCCGACAACGCCGGGTACGACATGCACGAGATCCTGTTGCGCATCTTCGACGACGGAGCCTTCCACGAGGTCGGCGCGTCGGCGGGCCGCAACGTCATCACCGGATTCGCCCGGGTGGACGGGCGCAGCGTCGGTGTGGTCGCCAACCAGCCGATGGTGTACGCGGGCGCGCTGGACGCCAGGGCCTCGGACAAGGCGGCGCACTTCGTGCGCCTGTGCGACGCGTTCGAGATCCCGCTGGTGTTCGTCGTGGACACGCCGGGGTTCCTGCCTGGCGTGGAACAGGAAAAGATCGGCGTCATCAAGCGCGGCGGACGGTTCCTGTTCTCCTACGTAGAGGCGACGGTGCCGAAGGTCACCGTGGTGATCCGCAAGTCCTACGGCGGCGGTTACGCCGTGATGGGGTCCAAGCAGCTCGGCGCCGACGTGAATCTGGCCTGGCCCACCGCGCGCATCGCGGTCATGGGCGCGGAGAGCGCGGTCAGCCTGATCGGGGCCAAGCAGATCGAGGCCGCGCCGGAAGACCAGCGCGCGGCGATCCGCCAGCAGATGATCGACTTCTACAACGCCACGGTGGCGACGCCGTGGGTGGCCGCCGAGCGCGGGTACATCGACGCGGTCATCGAGCCGGCGACGACCCGGCTCGAACTGCGCCGCGCGCTGCAGCTGTTGCGGGACAAGTCGCTCGCCCGCAATCCGCGCAAGCACCACCTGCTGCCGCTGTAGCAGCCGGAACACGATCGGGCCGCAACCCACAGCGGGGTGCGGCCCGATTCGCGTCCTGTGTGCCGGAGATCAGCTCACGGTGGCGGATTCGATGACCACGTCCTCGACCGGGACATTCTGATGCATGCCCGCCGAGGACGTTTCGACGCCCGCGATCTTGTCCACCACGTCGGTGCCTTCGGTCACCGTGCCGAAGACGGCGTAGCCCCAGCCCGCGGGGGTGGGCGCGGAGTGGTTGAGGAAATCGTTGTCGGAGACGTTGATGAAGAACTGCGCGGTGGCCGAGTGCGGGTCGTTGGTGCGTGCCATCGCGACGGTGTACTTGTCGTTCTTCAGGCCGTTGTTCGCTTCGTTCTCGATCGGGTCCTTCGTGCCCTTCTGGCGCAGGCCGGGCTCGAAACCGCCGCCCTGGATCATGAAGCCGGGGATGACGCGGTGGAAGATCGTGCCGTTGTAGTGGCCCGCGTTCACGTAGTCCACGAAATTGCGCACCGTGTTCGGCGCCTTTTGATCGTCCAGTTCCAGGACGATCGATCCGTAGTTCGTCGAGAGATTCACCTTGGTCATGAGCCCACCTTTCCATCCCTGCGTAGACCGGTACGCCATCCGGGTACTTTTCCCGGTGCCCGCGGTCGGATACCGACGACTGATTTCGTATGCGCATGGGTAACTCGCGAGGAACCCCCGCGACATGAGCGGCGCCTGACGGTGGACCTGAACGCGAATCCCGCGATGCCCGACTAGCACGGCCTAAAGACCCGGAGTGGCGGGGGAGCCAGATAGCATTGCCAACCGTGCCCGACGCCGCTACCGCTGTTCTGACGAAACCACCCGCCGCCCCGGTGGTGAACCCGAACGATTTCCGGACCGCCCGCCTCATCGCACTCCTGGCCGGAGTGCTCGGCGCGCTGTTCGCATTGGCTACGCCATTCCTGCCGGTCACCCAGACGACCGCGGTGCTGAATTGGCCCCAGGGCGGCACGCTCGACAATGTGCAGGCGCCGCTCATGTCGCAGGTACCGATCGACCTGAAAGCGACGATTCCGTGCGAGACGATCGCCCAGCTACCCGAGCGCGGCGGCATGTTGCTGGCCACCGCGCCGCCGCAGGGCGATCGGGCCGCGCTGGAGGCGATGTTCGTGCGGGTCTCGGAAACCTCGGTGGACGTGGTCGACCGCAACGCGGTGGTGGTGTCGGCCGACCGCAGCCGGATGGGCGAGTGCGCGTCGCTGAGCATCACTTCGGACGCCGAACGCACCTACGGCGTGTTCAACGGGCTCACCAAGCAGGTGGAGCGGCCGGTCGAGGGTGGGGCGCCCGGGGCGAGCGAACTGGTGACCGTGCCGGTGGAGGGGCAGCTGAGCGGCGATCTGCGGCCCCAGGTGGTCGGAGTGTTCTCCGATCTGAAGGGCGCGGCGCCCGCCGGACTGGCGTTCGACATGACCGTCGACACCCGGTTCTCCTCGAGCCCGACCGCGACCAAACTGATCGCGATGATCGCGGCGGTGTTGTGCGCGTTGATCGCGCTGGCGGCGCTGGCCCGTCTCGACAGCAGTGACGGTCGCGGGCACCGCCGGTTCCTCCCGGCGAACTGGCTGAAGCCGACCTGGGCGGACGGCGCGGTGGTCGGAACGTTGCTGCTGTGGCACTTCGCGGGCGCGAACACCTCCGACGACGGCTACATCCTCAGCATGGTGCGGGTGGCCCCGCACGCGGGCTACATGGCCAACTACTTCCGCTGGTACGGCGTGCCGGAGGCGCCGTTCGGCTGGTACTACTACGTGATCCAGGTCTTCTCGGAGATCTCGACGGCCAGCCCCTGGGTGCGGCTGCCCGCGCTGGCCTGCGCGATCCTGTGCTGGCTGGTGATCAGCCGCGAGGTCGTGCCCCGGCTCGGCCGCGGTGTGCGGACCAGCAAAGTGGCGCTGTGGACCGGCGGACTGGTGTTCCTCGCGTTCTGGCTGCCGTTCGACAACGGCCTGCGCTCGGAGCCGATCGTCGCGCTCGGCGCGTTGCTGACCTGGGTGTCGATCGAACGGGCCATCGCGACCGGTCGCCTGCTGCCCGCCGCGGTGGCGATCCTGGTGGCGGCGTTCACGCTGGCCGCCGCGCCGACGGGCCTGATGTGCGTGGCGGCGCTGCTGGCCGGTATCCGGCCGCTGGTGCGCATCGTGGTGCGCGAACATCGGCGGTTCGCCGCGCTCGGCGCGGGGCGGTGGAGTTCGACGCTGCCGTTGCTCGCGCCGATCGCCGCGGCCGGCGTGCTCGTGCTGACGGTCGTCTACAGCGACCAGACCTTCGCGGGCATCCAGGAAGCCAACCGGGTGCGTCAGGTGACCGGGCCGAACCTGGCCTGGTACGAGGACTACCTGCGCTACTACTACCTGTTCGTGGAGACGGTCGACGGCTCGCTGTCGCGCCGCTTCGCCTTCCTGGTGATGCTGCTGTGCCTGTTCACCACCATGCTGGTGCTGCTGCGGCGCAGGCAGGTGCCCGGAATCGCGAGCGGGCCGACCTGGCGGCTGATGGGCGTGGTCTTCGGAACCATCTTCTTCATGATGTTCAACCCGACCAAGTGGACCCACCACTTCGGCGCGTACGCGGGCATCGCGGGCTCGCTCGCGGCGGTCACCGCGGTGGCGGTGTCGGCGAGCGCGTTGCGGGCTCGGAAGAACCGGGCGATCTTCCTGGCCGGGTTGCTGTTCGTGCTCGCGGTCGCGTTCTCCGGCATCAACGGCTACTGGTACGTGTCCAGCTTCGGCGTGCCGTGGTTCGACAAGCGGGTCTCGCTCCACGGCTACCAGTCGAACACCGTCATGCTCATGCTGTTCGGGCTCGCGCTCGCGCTGGTCGGCTGGTACGCGCTGCGGGAGGATTACACCAAGCCGCAGCCGTCGGCCAAGACGGCGCGCGGCAGGCGCATCCGCCGTTTCGCGGCGATCCCGCTGACCGTGGTCGCGGCGCTGATGGTCGCGCTCGAGGTGCTCTCGCTGGTCAAGGGCGCGGTCTCGCAGTACCCGGCGTACTCGCTGGCTCGCTCGAACATCGACGCGCTCGGCGGCAGCACCTGCGGCCTGGCCAACGACGTGCTGGTGGAGCCGGACCCGAACGGAGGCAGGCTGGAGCCGATCGTCGATCCGGCGCTTCCGGTGGCCGACCCGCTCGCCGGGTCCGATGCGGTGGGCTTCGACCCGAACGGGGTGCCCGACGATCTGTCCGCCGACAGCGTCGAGGTCAAACCGGGCACCGGCAACACCTCGACCCAGTCGGTTGGGGCGGCGTTCGCGGAGGGCCAGAGCGCGGGCACCGGCGGCGGTCAGGGCGCGCGCGGCGTCAACGGCTCCACCGTCGCCCTGCCGTTCGGTCTGGACCCGGCGACCACGCCGATCCTCGGCAGCTACCAGAACGGTGTGCAGCAGCCCGCGAACGTCACCTCGAGCTGGTACCAGCTGCCCGCACGTTCGGCGGACAAGCCGCTGGTGGTGATCTCGGCGGCGGGGCGCATCCTCTCCTTCGACGACACCGGCGCGATGAAGTACGGCCAGTCGCTGACCGTCGACTACGGCAAGCGGCTGCCCGACGGCAGCGTGCAGAAGCTCGGCACCTACCTGCCGCGTGACATCGGTCCGTTCCCGTCCTGGCGCAACCTGCGCGTGCCCCTGGACGAGATCGCCCCCGACGCGGACGCGGTGCGGATTGTCGCCAACGACCCGATCCTGATCGGCGACCAGTGGCTGGCGTTCACCCCGCCGCGGATGCCGGCTTTGCAGTCGCTCAACAGCCTGCTGGGCTCCCAGCAGCCGATCCTGCTGGACTGGGCGGTTGGCTTGCAGTTCCCGTGCCAGCGGCCCTTCGACCACCGCAACGGCGTCGCCGAGGTGCCGGGCTACCGCATCCTGCCGGATCGTCCGCTGGCCATCAGCTCGACGAACACCTGGCAGGCCGAGGAATTCGGCGGTCCACTCGGTTTCGCGCAGATGCTGGCGAAGTCGGTCACGGTGCCCACCTACCTGAAGGACGACTGGGCGCGTGACTGGGGTTCGCTGGAGCGCTACGACCAGTACGACCGCAACGCGGTACCGGCGAAGCTGGAGACCGGCACGGTGACCCGCTCGGGCTTCTGGTCGCCGGGCAACTTGCGGGTGTTCTGATCCCACCGGGCCACCCCGGACAGCACAGGGCCGTCGCGTCGGTATGAACACCGAAGCGGCGGCCCTGTCGTCTGTCGGAGGAGCGCACTGGTGCGGAAACCGCACCACGATTCGGTCCCGCCTGCCGGTAGTCTCAGGGCATGACGAGCAGCGCGCCCAGCGACTGGTACCGCTGGATACCGGACCAGATCACCGCGCGAGACTATGAACTGCTGCCCGCCGACTTCTGTCGAACCATCGAGGTCGTCGACGGCCATATCGTGAAGTGCGAAAGCCCATCGCGGTTGCACAATCGGGTAGCGCGGCGCATGGCTGTGCAGTTGGAAGCGGCGCGCAAACCGGAGCCCTGCTTGATGGTCGAGACGGACGTGGACGTTCGCCTCAGCGATGTGCCGCTGAGCCTGCGCCGACCGGACGTTGTCGTCTACCGCTGCCTGGACGACGATGCCAGGCTGTATGCCGATGACGCCCTGCTCGTTGTGGAGATCGTGTCTCCAGGCAGCTCGCACCACACCGATACGGTGGAGAAGAAGGCCGCGTACGCGGCAGCCGGGATTCCGGTCTACCTCATCGTGTTTCTCACCGAGCCGGGCGACGGCATCGAGCAAATCGAGGAGTACCGGCTCTCCGAAGGCCGGTATCACCTGGTGTGCTTACACACTCGCCGACTGGCCGTGGACGTGCCGATACCCGTCGACGTCGCGTTCAGCGACCTGACTACGGGCTGAGCGGTCCTCTGCCCCAGACACAGGGCCGCCGCGCAGGTGAAACCCGCGCGGCGGCCCTGCCGTATTCGCCGGTGCGAAACCGGGCGCTCAGACCTTCAGCCGGAGACCGAGCTCGCGCCGGAGCACCTCTTGCGAAGGGAGGCGGCCGAGCACGCGCAGCACCGCAGGCCGCAGCTCCCGTTGTTCCTCTTCGTTGAGCAGTCCGACAAGATCGCGCAGATCCATTTCATCGAATGCCGTCGTCATGGCAATCAGATTAAGGCCGGCGGCCCGATTCGTCCTGCGATGCATAGCCACAGGTGGGAGCTTATTTTTCAGACCGGACAACCGGTTTACTACCCGCGCCGTCGTAGCGCGCGATCATCACGTCCATCCGCGACAGCGCGGCCGTCTGGTCCGCATCCCCTGCGCCGCGAGTGGCACATGGCGCGGATGGCCATGTGCCACGAGCGCGGTGGTGACGATCGACTATCGCGGGGTCAGCGGATGCGGATGGGGTCGTCGTTCGCCGAGCCGTCGCGGGTTTCGGTGGCGACGTCGATGGTGGCGGGGGTGCTGGGGGCGTAGGGGGTGAATTTCTCGAGGGAACCCCAGTCGCGTGCCCAGTCGCGGTCGAGATAGGTGGGGACGGTTTGGGCTTTCAGCAGCAGGCCGGTCCAGCCGAGGGGACCGCCGCCGATATCGTCCTGCCAGGCGTTGGAGGCGTCGGAGCCGACCCGGTCGGGCAGGATCCGCCACTGCGGGATCTCGCCGACGCCGTCCTTGTGGTCGAAGGGCCGCTGGCACGGGAACGCCAGACCCACGTGCCAGTCGAGCAGTACCGGAGCCTGCGAGCCGACCACGGAGTTCAATGTCGCCAGCTTGGGCAGCCGGGGCGGGGTGACGGCCAGCCACTGCTTGGGCGTGATGTCGTTGTCGATCGCCACCAGCCGCACGGCGTTCACCTCAACGGGCAGCCGATCCAGCGGCACCCGCAGATTGCGCCAGGACGGGGCGGGACCGATGTCCAGCGGATTGATCGAACCGAGCATGCGCACCTCGCCATCCGGACCGCGAACGCCGTACTCCAGGTGCAGCTCCTGCCCGTAGGTGAGCACGCCGTCGGCGTCGACCGAACGGATCCGGCCCGCCGCGGTGATCGCGAGCACCTGGTAGGCGGGGTCGTGGCGCATGCTGTCGGTCAGGTCGAGCCGGTACCACTGGGTGGTCAGCTTCGCTTGCTGCTGCTCGCCTTCCTGGTAGCTGCCCAGGACCGGAGTTTCGGCCGGGTCCAGACCGAACGGCAACGCGACCGAGCTGCCGTTGACGCCCGCCTGCTCGGTGGTGCCGCCTCCGGTGCCGGCGCCGGTGGTCTGGGTGGTCTTGTTCTCCGAATCCTTGTCCACCGAGTTCGCGCCGCCGGTGACCGTCTCCTCGGCATCGGCGGTGAGGTCGCTGGCAACCCCGTTCGGCGTGAATCCCTTGTTCTGCGCGGCCAATCCGTCCGCGGGTGATCCGGTGAACGGTCGCAGCACCGAATCGGCCGTGTCGGTCTCCACCAGCACTTCGTTCGCCAGCGCACACGAGTTCCCGCGCAGCGATTCCACGTTCGATTTCGTGATCGAGTACGCGGGGTACTGCGTGGCCGCGGCTTTGGCGAGCGAGGCGACCTCGAATATCACGAGCAACGCGGCGGCCACGGTCAGCGGCGCCGAGGCCCACCGATCGAAACGGCGTGGCCCACCGGTGGGCTCGCGCCGGTACGGCTCACGGTAGTGCTGCCAGATGGCGACCAGCAACGCGAGGCCGCTGAGCCCGAGGAACAGCGTGGACAGCCCCTTACCGGCGATCAGCGGCGCCTTGTCCCACCACGGGACACCGTAACTGGAGACGTACCACCACCCGTTGGAGCCGGTGAAGGTCACGGCGAGCAGGAACAGCACCGCGGCGGCGAACAGCGCGCGGTTGCGCGGCGAGCGAATGCCCGTGGTTCCCACCGCGATCGCGGCGAGCGCGGCCAGCGATCCGGCGAGCCCGGCGTACACGCCGAAATGGTGCGTCCACTTGGTCGGCGTGAACATCATGAGGAACAGCGACGCGAACACGATGCCGAGGATGCGCACCGAAGGGCCGCGCGAGGTGCCCGGAATCCGCCCCTTGCGCAGCACTTGCAGTACGCAGACCAGCAGGCACAGCAGCATCACGAGCACGCCGAACCGCCGCGCGAGCGAACCGTCCGGCGACAGCATGAGCAACGAGTCCCAGCGGGTGCGCTCGTCGAACCACGCGACGTTCGGTCCGACGATCGTGCGGACCCTGGTGGCCTCCAGCACGGTCGCCAGCGTCTGGTCGGCGAAGATCACCACCAGCACCAGCGTGCCCGCGGCGAGGCCGGGCGCGAGCAGCGCGGCGAACCGGAGCACCGTGCTCACCCGCGACGACTCGCGCACCTCCACCGGGGCGTTCACCGCGGCCGCGGCTTCGGGGGAGCCCGCTGCGGCGGCGTCCGCGTCGGGACCGGTCCGCAGCGGGACGGCGCCGCGCGCACGCTTGACGATGATCAGCAGTACCGGTCGCGAGCCCGCGATCAGCGCCGCGATGCAGATCAGGCCGGTCGGGCCCGCCGCGAGCGAGAACGCGGCGATCAGCACGGCCACCGCGGCGGGCAGCAGCCGTCCGGTCGCGATGGCGCGTTCGATCGAGCACCAGGTGAGCAGCGCGCCCGCGGCGATCAGCGGCTCGGGACGCAGACCGTTGTCGTAGGGCAGCCAGAACGCGAGGAACACCAGGCCCGCCGTCCACAGCGCCACCTTGTTGCGCCGCACCCGGGCGCCGAGGCGCGGCAGCACCTCCCGGCTGATCACCAGCCAGCAGATGACACCGGCCAGCAAGGTGGGCAGGCGCATCCACAGGCTCGCGTCGGAGATCCGGGACATCCAGGCCAGCACCTCGTAGGACCAGCCGAACGGGGCCTCGGGGACCGCGAACCAGCGGTAGTAGTTCGCCATGTATCCCGCGTGCTCGGAAGCGCGCGCCATGTTCAGGATGTATCCGTCGTCGGAGGTGTTCGCCCCGATGACGTGCCACAGCGCCAGCGTTCCCAGCACGACGCCGTCGGCGGGGGTGACCCGCCACCAGTGCGCGGGCAGGAACCGTCGCGGCTTACGTCCGTCGGTGGTGTCCAGCAGGTGCAGTGCGACCAAGGCGACCAGCGTGAACACTGCGGCGGCGAGCATCGCGGCCAGCTTCAGCGGTGTGGGTGTCGAGGAGAAACGGGAGTCTATGTCGGCGTGCACCCGCGCCCCGGCGAGCCGGTCGGCGTCCAGATCGGTGAACACGCCCACCATCTGCGGCCGGATGTCCCGGGTGACCGTGGAGCGGAACGGTGTGCCGTCCTGGCGGGTCACGCCGGTGAGTTCGGCGGTCGTCGCGGCGGCCCGGGACTCGATCTCGAGTGTCGCGCAGGAACCGACCTCGGAAAGCGGCGCCGACAGCAGCGGAATGTCCCGCAGCACCACCGACAGAGCTCCGTCGGCGACCGAGACCACCAGACCCTTGGTCGCCGCCTGGCCGGAGCTCAACGGAGCGGTGGACAGCAAGGTGCCCGCCGCGCCGATCTCACCCGCCAGCGAACAGGGCAGGGTCGCGCGCAACCGCAGTGGCTCGTAGGACACCAGGGGCGCGGCGACACTGGCGGCGCCGGGCTGGGGCCAGTCCAGGCTCGCGCGGTCCTGCCGCACCGGCAGCAGTGGGGTCAGCAGCGCCAAGAGGAATCCGAGCAGCCCGGAGACGAGGGCCAGCCAGCGGATACGGGTGAACGCTCGAGAAGATCGGTCCGGTCGCACGGTGGTTGATGCTAGCTACCGCCCGGTGTGACCCCGACTGCCCCCGACGCGCGCAGCGTATGAACGTCCCACAGCCACACGTCCGCCACACGAGTCGGCGTGAAGCCGAGCAGTTGCGTGACGGTCTCGCGCAGCACATCGCCGTTCTTCGTCGCGGGCAGCACCAGGACGTTGGCGTGCCAGAAGCGCAGGTCGTCCAGGGCGCGGGCGCGCGCGTCGGCGTCGATCCGCGGCACCACGCCCGTGTCCTGCGCCTGGACCAGCAGCGCGGTGGTGGGGCGGGCCTCGGGGCCGTAGATGCCCTTCTTGGTCGTACCGGTCGGGCCGACGAAGTAACCGCCCGCGAGTGGGAAGGAGAAACCGGCGTCGGCCTGCCAGCGCAACGCCCGCGCGTCGGGCGGCCGGGGCGGCGGCACCATGACCACCGAGCCGTCGCCGACATAGCGCCGGACCGTGCCGTCGGCGAAGAAGTCCGGTGTCGGCGCCCGCTCGACCACCGGGAGGATGGTCGGGGTCAACGGCAACAGCGCGCACGTGACGGCGGTGAACCAGACGAGTGGCTTCCAGTCACCGGCCGATTGCCGCCAGGTTCGCACCGCCCGGTCGGTGGCCAGCGCGAGCACCACCGCGATGGCGGGGATCGCCGCCATGCTGAGCCTGCTCTCCAGCACCGTGTTCAGCAGCGGCACCGCTTCGGCCCAGCGCCACGGCAGTTCGATGCCGGTCGGTCGTTTGCCGATGGTGGCGACCGCGCCCAGCGACAGCACGCCGAAGACCGCGATCACCACCCCCGCGGCCCGCACCACCCGGTCGCGCCACAGCAGCCCCACCGTGAACACCACCAGCAACAGCAGCGGCCAGCCGAAGTACGCGTTCTGCTCGGTGGGGTTGATCGCCACGTTCTCGCCGGGGGCGAAGATCCCGCCCAGCGATTCGGACGGGAACTGCACCAGCGCTTCGAGGTCGTTGCCCATGGGCCCGTGGTCGATCGAGCGGTAGCTCTGCGGACCGAAGAACTGCCACCACAGCGGAATCTCCGCGAGCGCGAGTGTGATCACCGCGGCCAGCAGGAGAGTCGGGGTGAGTCTGCGCGTCACCCGGAGCGCGACGCGAGGAGCGTGCAGATGGTAGACGACCGCGAACAGCCCGAACGCGAGGGCGAAGATCAACAGCGGTTCCTCGCCGAGCGCGATCTGCATGGCGACCAGCAGGCCGAGGGCGACGGCCGCACGGGACCGTTCGTTCGGCCGGTGCGGTTCCGCCGCGGCCGCTCGTCGCGCCATCCGGATCAGCCGGCCCGCGATGATCGGCAGCAGCGGCAAGACGACGAAGTTGGGGTGCGCGTTGGCGTGCGAGATCATCGCGGGCGCGAAGCCGCAGAACAGGCCGCCGATCACCGCCGCGACCCGCGCGTCGACGAGCTCCCGTGCGAAGAGGCGGTACCAGGCGAACGCCGTCGCGGCCAAGCCGAAAGTGAGCACCAGCACGAACGTGACGGTGGGCCCGAACAACAGAGTGACCGGTGTGAGCGGCACGCCGACGCCGAACATGGCCGTGTTGGCCATCATGTTCACCCCGGCCGGGAAGTTCTGTAGATCGGTGCCGAGCGGGTTGCTCAGGGTGGCCACCGAGTGCGCGGTGACGGCGAAGAACCACTCCCACATCGTCTGGTCCTGACCGCTCTTGATCAGGTACCCGCTGCCGGTGTCACGCCACTGACCCGACAGCACCGCCGTGGCCAGCGCCAGGTAACCGGCGCCGACGAGCAGGTCGATGCCGCCGACCCGCAGCCGGGGCAACCGCCGGGTGCGCGCGGGACGGGTGAGCACTCCGGCCGCCTTCGCCGCATCCGCCGCGACCGCGACCGCCGTCGATTCCGCCTGTTCGCCGGGTTCGACGTCCTGTGCTCGTGTCACCTGCGCATCACTCCTCGCCAGCGGCCTCCGTACCCGGCCACGCTGTGCGCGGACCGGCAAACGAGAGGTGTATCCACTTCGAGCGAGTTCAATCGCGGCGAATCCGCAGGTGCGGAGGCGACCCGATCAGCGGCGGACGGTGACGAGGGTGAACGGCCCGATATCCGTGCTGGTGAAACGCGGGTCGGCGAACAGTTCCTTGGGGAAGCTCACCGAGTACCGAGCCACGTTCGGGTCGTTCGGGTAGACGTCCTTGGCCAGCCGCAACGTGTAGGCATCGCCACTACGCCGGAACAGGAACGCGTCCGGCGCGCGCCACGGGCTCGTGGCCAGCGCGTTCGAGCAGTTCCTGCGGCGTCTTCAGTTCGCTCCAGCCCTCGATGGCCGCCGCGCGGCCAGCGAAGTCCGCGAGCGGGTTGGCGTAGTGCGAAGTGAGCGCTTGGAAGCCGAAGTAGGGATAGAAGGAAAGGAAGCTGGTGTCGGCGGTGAGCACCACGGTCTGCGAGCGCGGGCGACCGATCTGCGCGGTGAGCGCCTGGTCCACCTTCGGATAGAACGACACCGCCGAGGGCGCCCGTTGGTCGGCGCGCTTGCCGTCGCCGTCGGTATCGGTGTAGGCGGTGGTGATCTCCGGTGTCAGAACGTGGGGAATGTGCTGGGTGAACGCCAGCGCGCCGATCGTCGCCACGGCGATCGCCACGAGCCGGAACCGGGCGGGCTCGTTCAAGGCCTGGTAGATCGCCCGCGCGCCCTCCACGAACCCGAACGCGCCCGCGACGGACAGCAGCACGAGCAGCACCGGCTCCAGCCGGAACGACAACAGTGTGGTCCCCGCGGCGGTGACCGCCATGGACAGCAGCGTCCAGAGGTAGATCGCTACCACTCCGATCCCGAGTGCCTGCGCCCGGCGCGACGACGCGGCGCGCAGCACCAGCCACACCGTTCCGAGCAGGCACAGCGCTCCGAGCAGGGAGAACTCGAACATCGGCAGCGGCAGTCGCGCACCCGCCTCCGGCAGGTAGTGCTGGGCCGTCCCAGAGCCCGCGACCGTGCCGCGCAGCGCCTTCGCCAGGTACGGCGCCCACACGACGAGCGCCACGAGACCGGAGATCACCGCGATCGCCACCAGTCGCGTCAGCGGCGGCACCGCCGCGCGCCGAGCCGGTCGATCCGCGCCCACCGCCGTGCGGGTGCGGCGTGGGTGGCCGGTGGCGCGCTGTTCGCGTACCGCGAGGACGATCGCGAGCAGACCCATCACAGCGACCGCGAAGGCAGCCACCAGGAAGTAGAGCGTGTAGAACGTGGCCGCCCAGCCGAGGAACAAGCCGGTGCCGACGACCGCGCCCCAGCCACCGGCGGTGCGGTGGGTGTCCCGCGCTGTCGCAGCTGTCCGCACGTCCTCCAGCGGCCGGTACAGCGCACCCCAGGCGAGCACGAGCGCGGGCGGCAGCAGCACCACGATGACGGCGCTGTAGGCCTCGGGCGCGGCGTAGGCCACGGTGACCGCCGTGCTCGCCGCCGCGACGCCAACGGCCCAGTCCGCGCGGATGAGCTTCGACCACAGCACCAGCGCGACGACCGCGGCCACCGCGAGGAAGCCGATCGCGTACGGCTTGAACACTTCCCAGCCGTCCAAGCCGAGCAGATTCGCCACGCGTCCGCCGATCCAGAACCACCCCGCGGGATAGAACGGCGGCAGTTCCGCGTACGTCATGTCCCGCAGCGCGGCGGAATCGGTGAGCCGGGTGAGGTACTCGGTGCGGAACTCCTGATCCACCGAGACGCCGAACAGATACAGCTTCGTCGCCGCGAGCGGCATGCCGAGCGTGACGGTGACGAACGTCGAGATACCGGTCCAGGACAGCAGTTTGGCGACCCAGGGCCACTTGCGCAGCCGCAGCAGCGCGATCGCGACCGCGAGCAGCACCGCCGCCCCGACCTGGCCGACCGTGGTCAGCGCGCGGGTGACGTGCGAGGAATTGAAGGCGGGCCACTGCACCATCGAGAACGCGACGAGCCCGACAGCGGCCACCACCGCGGCGACGGCCGCGGCGAGCGCGGCCTCGCCGATCCCGGAAGCGATCTGTCGCAGCAGCAGCGCCGCGCGGCTCGGCGCCGGCGCCGGCGCCGGATCGGCGGGACGCGGCGGCGCGTCACCCGTCGTGATCACCGTGCTCAACGGATCGCTCCGCGCTCGTCGCACTCGATTACTCGCATGGCGCCTCCGGGTTCACTGGGTCGACTCGTCGAACGATAAATGCCCGCGTGATCGACGACCACGCGGGCACCGGGTCCGAGCCCGTTCGCCGAGAATCAGATCGGCAGCCGGCGGAAGATCGCGCGCGGGATGTGCCGCAGCACCATCATCACGTAGCGGAAGCCGCCCGGCGCCCAGACCAGTTCCTTCCCCTTCTGCGATGCCGCGACCGCCAGCACGGCGACGTCTTCCTTGTCCACGGTGAGCGGAGCCTCTTTGACGTGCGCCGAGAACTTGGTCCGCACCATGCCCGGCCGGATCACCAGCACACGCGGGCCGTGCGGGCGCAGCGCCTCGCCGAGCCCGAGGTAGAAACCGTCCAGCCCGGCCTTGGTCGAGCCGTAGACGAAGTTGGCGCGCCGCACCCGTTCCCCGGCGACGGAGGACAGGGCGATGATCCGCCCGAAGCCCTGCGCCTTCATCTTCTCGCCGACCAGCACGCCGACCGACACCGCCGCGGTGTAGTTGACCTGGGCGACGCGCACGGCCTTGCCCTGGTTCTGCCACAGTTCTTCGGGGTCGCCGTCGAGGGCGAAGGCGACGATCGCGACGTCCACGTCACCCGCGTCCCATGCGGCGTCGATCACCTTGGGGTGGCTTTCGGTGTCGAGCGCGTCGAAATCGACGACGTCGACCTGGCTCGCGCCCGCGGCCTTCATCTGGGCGACCGCGCCCTCGCGCAGCGGATCGCCGGGCAGCGCCGCGAGGGTGATGCGCGCTGGCCCCTTCTTCAGGTACTCCGCGCAGATCGCCAAGCCGATCTCCGAGGTGCCACCCAGCAGCAGAATCGACTGCGGGTTACCAACGGCATTGATCACTGCAGCTCCAGCCTTCTCGCCATATCGGACATGAAAACTCCTGTGGGATCGACGCTTCGGCGGACCTTGATCCACTCGTCGATCCGGGGATACATCTTGTGGAAGGTTTCCGCGGTGGTCCGCGAGTCCTTCGCCGTGTACAGCCGCCCGCCGAACTCGAGCACCCGCCGGTCCAGTTCGCCGACCAGCTCGTTGAGGCCAGGCTTGATCGGGAAGTCGACGCAGATGTTCCAGCCCGGCATCGGGAAGCTCAGCGGAGCCTGGTTGCCCGGCCCGAACAGCTTGAACACGTTCAGCGCCGAGTAGTGCCCGGACGCCTGGATGTCGATGATGATCCGCTTGAACTCCTCGACCGCCTCGGTCGGCACCACGAACTGGTACTGGAGGAAGCCGTTGGAGCCGTAGCCGCGGTTCCACTCCGCGATCATGTCCAGCGGGTGATAGAACTGCGTCAGGTTCTGCACCTTGCCGGTGTAGTTGCCGCCCATCCGGTAGTACGCCTCGCCGATGGACATCAGCGTCAGCTTGTTCATCGTCCAGTTCGGGAAGATGTCCGGGACGGTCATCAGCTGCGGCGCGTCGAACTTCAGCGGCTTGCTGCGCAGCCGCTTGGGCAGCTCGTTCGAGCTTGGCCAGCCTGCCCCGGGTGATCGTGGCGCGTCCCAGCTTGGGCAGCGGGCTGATCACGTCGAACCAGGCGCTCGAGTAGGTGTAGTTCGCCTCGCTGCCGTCGCTGTGCGCGGCGATGGTCTCGTCGAGGGTCGTGGTCTTCACGCCGTCGTTGAGGAAGTAGGCGGTCTCCGTCGGCACCATCTCGATGGTCGCGCGCAGGATGATGCCGGTGAGCCCGTTGCCGCCGACGGTGGCCCAGAACAGCTTGGCGTTGCGCTTGGGCGTGATGTGCTGCACCTGCCCGTCGGCGGTGAGCAGATCGATCGAGCGCACGTGGTTGCCGAAGCTGCCCTCGCTGTGATGGTTCTTGCCGTGGATGTCGGAGGCGATCGCGCCGCCGATGGTCACCTGGCGGGTGCCGGGCAGCACCGGGACCCACAGCCCGAACGGCAGCGCCGCCTTCATGAGCTGGTCCAGGCTGACGCCGCCGTCCACGTCCACGATGCGGGTGTCGCGGTCGATGCGGTGGATGTTGTTCAGCGCGGTCATGTCGACGACCAGGCCACCCGCGTTCTGCGCGTGGTCGCCGTAGGACCGGCCGAGGCCGCGGGCGATCACGCCGCGCCGCAGGTGGGCGGGCTTGCCGTCGTTGTCCTCGGCGACCATGGCGACTGCCTTGGCGATCAGTTCGGGATCGCTGGTCGAGAGCACTTCGGAAGAGGTGGGTGCGGTGCGACCCCACCCGGTCAACGTGCGGGTCCGCGTCGGGAGGGTGAACGCGTTCCCCGCGGCGGGGCCGTCGTTCGTGACGCCGGCGCCCTTGTCGTTCCCGGTTGTCTTGGTGGCGGTCGGAGCTTTCGTGGACATCGGCATAGAGGCTACAGGTATGACGCCAGATGGGGACGGGGTCGCTCTACCCCTGGGTAGTCGACGCACGCGTCCTCCAGCACCGAATCCGTGCCGTCGCCGATTCGCCGCTACGCTCATCGGCGTGCAAGCCGAACCCCACCTGCCGCTCCCGGCAGAGTTGCCGCTGGTCGACGAGCCTGCCGGCGCGAGTGACGGGCCCGAAGGAGGCAGCATGCGTAACCACGCAGGGCCCCGGGAGCGCCGAGTCGAAAACAGCACTGATGTCGACCTCAAGACGCAGATCGTCCGCTTCACCCTCACAGGCGGGTTCTCGGCCGTCGTCGACTACGGGCTCTACAGCATCCTGCTCAACCTGGTCGGCCTCCCGGTCAGCGTCGCCAAGTCGATCGGTTTCGTGGCGGGCACCACAACCGCCTACCTGATCAACCGCCGCTGGACCTTCCAGGCCCCGCCCAGCCGCGTCCGCTTCCTCGCGGTCGTCCTGCTCTACGCGGTGACCTTCGCGGTGCAGGTGGGCATCAACGCGGGCCTGTACTTCACCCTCCCCGAACAGTGGTGGCGTCAGCCCCTGGCCTTCGTCATCGCCCAGGGCACCGCCACCGTCATCAACTTCGTCGTCCAACGGCTGGTGATCTTCAAGCTCCGCTGAGCGGCCCGGGGGGGGGTGTTGCCGGTCGGCGATCCCGTCGGTCCGGTCTCCTCGGCGTAGGGCCGCCCAGGCGTCCGCCACGGGGCCCACGTGGCGGAGCTTGTCGGGGTTGTTCACCGTGCGGATCATCTGGATCTTTCCGTCGAGGATGTCGAGCGCCCAGGTGTTGAGGACCTTGCCCTCCCGGTCGCGGAAGATCGCGCCCGGCTGGCCGTTCACTCGGCGCGGTTCCACTGTCGCTGCGAGCCGGACGAACAGCGGGACGAGCGCGGCAAGTGCCCTGGAGACGTTTCCGGCGCCGACGAAGCGGTCGGCCCATTGCGGGGCCTTGCCACCGGCGTCGCCGACCATCTGGACGTCGGTGGCCAGCAGCGCGGCCAGCCCGTCCACGTCACCGTCCCGGAAGGCGTCGAGGAATTTCCCGGCGAGCTTCTCGCGCTCCGATCGGTCGGCGTCGAATCGGGGCCTGCCCGTGTCCATGTGGCGGCGGGCCCGCACCGCGAGCTGGCGGCACGCCGCTTCCGAGCGGCCCACGGCGGCGGCGACTTCGGGGAATCCGAACCCGAAAACCTCCCGCAGCACGAAGACCGCGCGTTCGAGCGGGCTGAGCCGCTCCAGCAGCAGCAGAGCCGCCATCGACAACGAGTCGGCCAGCTCCGCCGAACGCTGCGGGTCCTGGTAGGGGTCGGCCAGCAGCGGTTCGGGGAACCACGGCCCGACGTACTCCTCCCGCCGGACGCGGGCCGAGCGCAACACATTGATCGAGATCCGGCTCACGGTCGCCGACAGGAACGCTTTGGTCGAATCGGGCCTGGTCGGGGAAGCCGCAAAGCGCAGCCAGGTCTCCTGGACCGCGTCCTCGGCTTCGCCGACGCTGCCCAACAGCCGATAGGCGATCGAGAACAGCAAGGGCCGCAACTCCTGGAACTCTTCGATCCGGCTCACACCTGCTCCTTATCGTTCTTCGCGGCCACGGCACGCGGCGACCCCGTCTCACGGCAGGCTCCCGTCACCAGGGCACCGGCCCCTCCGCGCTGAAGAATCCGGCGGTCGGTCCGTCCGCGCCGAGCGTGGCCAGGCGCACGAGAATCGCGGCGCCCTGCGCGACCGTGAGGAACCCGGTGTGGTTGTTGCTGTCGGTGTCGACGTAGCCCGGGGCGACGGCGTTGACCAGAATGCTTTCCTTGCGAAGCTCATTGGCGTAGTGCACGGTCAGGGCGGTCAGCGCGGACTTGGACGGCGAATACGCCGCCGACGGCAGCAGCGCCGCGAAGGGGCCGTCCGGATCGCTCATGAGGGTCAGCGACGCCGCGTGACTGCTGACGTTGACGATGCGCGGGGCCGGTGACCGCCGCAGCAACGGCAGCATGGCGTTGGTCACCGCGATCACCCCGAAAACGTTGGTTTCGAACACCGTTCGGACCATGTCCAGGTCGACGGAGCTGGGCACTTGATCGTAGGCGTCCGCCGGCGAGACCTGCCCGGACCCGGTGATGCCCGCGTTGTTGATCAGCACGTCCAAGTGGCCGAAGCGTTCATCCACCTGCCGCGCGGCCGCCTGGATGGTGGCCCGATCGGTGACGTCGATGGTGACCGCGTACGCGTCGCCGCCGGTCGCGCGCAGCGCCGCGGCGGCCTCTTCGCCGCGCCGCGAGTCCCGCGCGCCGATCAGCACCGTCATGCCCAGCGCGGCGAGTTGCTCGGCGGCCCCACGACCGATTCCCTTGTTCGCCCCGGTGATCAGCGCCACCTTCTGTGCTGTGGTCCGCTCGCTCATGGTCGGCTCCTTGTTCTGGGAGTGCGTATTTTGCAGAACCTGTCGGAACCCGAGACGAGACAGCGCCGCCGCCTGTGACATGCGGACGGAAACGAGCGCAACCAGCGCTCGGTGCCGAGACGTGAGCAGCCGCGCGAACTATCTCGCCGAGGCGGCTACCGAGCAGAACCGGTAGCGCGGATTACTACACTTCGGCGAAGCGTGCAATACGGCCCGGCCTCGACTCTTGGAGTCAGTGGGCCGGGCCGCGTTGGTTGGTGTGGGTTATGGGCGGTCGAACTCGCCGTCTGTCACGCCTGCGGTGAAGGTGTCCCATTCGCCGGGGGTGAACATTAGTGCGGGGCCAGTGGGATTCTTCGAGTCGCGCACACCAACCGTGCCGCCCTCGAAAAATGCGACCTCGACGCACTCTTGGCTAGCTCCGCTGTGGCTGCTCTTGAACCACCGTGCTCCGGATGGGTCACTGCTCACGTTGATACGCCCTTTCCAGATCCCGGAGAAGCCTGCGGCTCTCCTGGACGTCCAGGGCCGCGCCCTGGAGCGCCTCGAATGCCTTACCATACCGCCGCACAGTGCCTGGTTTATCCACGTACAGCGCGCCCGTATAGCCTTCCATGTACACAACGGATGGCTCAACAGGGCGACCCTTACCGTCCGTGCCGAACTCCAAGATGATGAACGGACCGATTGGGTCGCCAGTGGGATAACCAGCCTCGAACGGCAGCACAAGGAGTGTGAGGTTCATTCGGCGGCTGGCGTCGATCAGAGCTCGTGTCTGCTCTGCCATCGTCTGTTTGGAGCCGAAGATCCGGCGCAGCACCGCCTCACTGGGCGACTGGTGGCCGCAAGGTCCCTCGCCGCGCCCGCGCTCGGTGGAGGAGCGGCTCGTGCTGGGTGGGCTGGGCCGCACTCCGGTGATCAAGGTGCGGTGAACAGCGAGCCGGCCAGGTGGGTCTTCTCCGCCTTCGCCCCGAAGTAGTCACCGCCCTTGGCGCGGACGTTGTCGGTGCCCCACTCGCGTTCGCGAGGGGCGGGCACCAGGTGCGGGATGTGCTTGCGGCAGTGGATGTAGGCCTCTTCGACATCGACCACCACCCAGTGTTCGGCAGCCCTGCCCCGGTGGGCGAGGGGCAGATCGGTCACTACGCCGCGGAGGGCCGGGTCGGAGACGATGTGCGCCGACCCGTTGATGTGCAGGCCGATGAGGTCCCGTACGAAATTGATCAGCAGAATCCCGACGTGCGGGTTCTCCAGGATATTGCCGAGGCTCGCCATCACGCCGTTGCCACGGTATTCCGGGTAGGCGATTCTGCGTTCATCGATGACGTGCAGAAAGCCGGGAAGACCGGCCCGGAAACTCGAGTCGCATTCGCCGTGTTTGTCCGCTGTGGCGATGAACGCCATATCCATCCGGCCGATGAATTCGATCATCGCCGGATTGAGCCGATCGAGCACCTGGTCGTCGTAGAAACGCTGGGCTCGATCGTGTGTTCCGTACCGTACTTGCAGCTCACGCTCACCGTCACTGCCGTTGTGTGTGCCGGGCATCGCCGTTCCCTCTGGTCGCCGGAATGCGGGGTCCACCAGGCTCGACGTTGAACCGCGGTCGCACCGAGATCGCGCTCATTTTAGATGAGAAGGACGCGGCAAAACGTCGAAATCCACGTAGATAATGCCCGCGATCCGCATGGCGCGCAAGGATTCCCGTAAATTAGCTAAGAGCCGACCGGCCGGAATGATTTCCGGCCGGTCGGGATTTGCCAACTGATGTTCGGTGCCCTCAGGCGGGGATGAGCGTGACCGGAACCCCGTTGAACACGGCATTGCCGGAGGGCGCGTCGAGCACCGAATCGTCGGTGAGCACATTGGCATTGACGCCCGCGTGCGCGCGGGCCACGGTCTGCGTGCTGTCGCCGTGGCCCCAGCCGTGCGGCAGGCTCACCACGCCGGGCATGATGGCCTCGGTCGGCTCCAGCGGAACCGTCAACGTTCCGGCGGCCGACTTCACCACCGCGTGGTCGCCGAGGCCCAGCCGCGACACATCCGCCGGATTGATGTGCAGCGTGCACCGATTCGACCCGCTCACCAGCGGGGCGATGTTGTGCATCCAGCTGTTGTTCGACCGCAGTTGCCGTCGCCCGATCAGCACGATCTCGGGGGCCGCGTCGGACAGGCGCGCCCGCATCCGGGCCACGTCGTCCAGCAGCGGCTGCGGGGCCAGGTCCACCCGACCGCTCGCCGTGCGCAGCACGCCCGGCAGGCGCGGCTGCAACGGGCCGAGATCGATGCCGTGCGGGTTGTCCAACAGCGCTTGCAAATTCAGCGTGCCGCCGTTCCACTCGCCGTACGGCCCGAGGCGCAGCATCAGGTCGATGCGCTGCTCGGTGGTGGTCTCACCGATCAGGTCGCCGCGCCGGTCGGCGAGCCCCGCCTTCTGCAACAGGCCCGCCATCACCAGTTCGTCCACGGCGGTGAGCGGATCGATCCCGTCCGAGCCGTCGTGCGGCCTGCCGGTCAGCGCGGCGGCCAGACGAGCCAGCACGGCGGGCTCGGACGGTCGGTCACCCAGCGGCACCAGCGGCCGCGAGTAGCGGGTGTAGTTGCGCACGGCGAACTGCAACAGCGCGAAATCGTAGTGCGGGGACTGGGTCGGGCGCGGCGGCGGCAGGATCACGTCCGCGTGCCTGGTGGTCTCGTTGACGTAGCGGTCAACGCTCACCATGAACTCGAGCTGGGCGAAGGCCTCGTCCAAGCGCGCGCCGCTCGGCGCGGACAGCACCGGGTTCCCCGCGACCGTCACCAGAGCGCGAATCTGCCCCGCACCCGGCGTGAGGATCTCGTCGGCGAGCGTGGCGACGGGCAGTTCGCCCATCGCCTCGGGCAGCTCGCGCACCCGGCTGGTCCAGCGGCCGGTGCGAAACGGCCTGGTGCGCGGGATGCCGCCGGCGGCGGCGGTGGCGAACATCGCGCCGCCGGGGGAGTCGAGGTTGCCGGTCAACGCGTTGACGGCATCGACGAGCCACTGCGTGATCGTGCCGAATTCGGCGGTGCAGGTCCCGATGCGGGCGTACACCGCGGCGGTCGGCGCGGCGGCGAGCTCGCGGGCGAGCCGCACGATCGTGGCCGCCGGGACGCCGGTGCGGGTGGCGACTGTTTCCGGGTCGAAGGCGGCCGCCGCCGTGCGCAATTCGTCCAGCCCGGTCACCTCGACGCGCAGATCGGTCAACTGCTCGGCGAACAGCGTGTGCACGATGCCGAACAGCAGGTAGGCATCGCTGCCCGGCCGGATGAACAAGTGCTCGTCGGCGAGTTTGGCGGTGCGCGTCACGCGCGGATCCACCACCACGAAGCGGCCGCCTCTGGCCCGCAGCGCCTTCAACCTGCCCGGGAAGTCCGGCGCGGTGCACAGCGAGCCGTTCGACTCCAGCGGATTCGCCCCGAGCATCAGCAGGAAGTTGGTGCGGTCCAGGTCGGGCACCGGCACGGTCAGCGGATCGCCGAACATCAGCCCACTGGCCACCTGCTTGGGCATCTGATCCGCGGTGCTGGCCGAGAAGATGTTCCTGGTGCTCAACGCGCGCAGCAGAACCGGCACGTAGAGGGTGCCCGCCACGGTGTGGGCGTTGGGATTGCCCACGTAGGCCGCAGCGGATTGGTTCCCGTGCTCGGCCACGACGGCGGGAAACCGCTCGGCGATGTAGTCGAAAGCTTCGTCCCAGGTGGCGGTGCGCCAGGAGCTGGTCGCGCGGTCACGGATCAGTGGTTCGGTCACCCGGTCCGGGTCCTGGTCGAGATGGCCGAAGCTGGCCCCCTTGGGGCAGATGAAGCCTTTGCTGAAGGGATCATTCCGGTCACCACGGACGGAGGTCACGTGGTCGTCGGCGTCCAGGGTGATTTCCAGGCCGCAGACCGCCTCACAGAGCGGGCAGGTCCGCAGCAGATTGCGCGTTTGCGTGATCGGGGCCATACCCCATCTTGGCGTCCGGCGGTGAAACTGAAAAGAGAACGCTTGATATCGGCGACGCCGAACGACCGGTACCCGGCGGCGCTCCGGGGTGGGGATCCGGAGCGCCGGGACGGATACCGGTCGCGAACAGGCCGGGTAGCGCGGCCCCGACCCGCGATCAGCAGGCGAAGTCGATCAAGACGCGGTGCTCAGCAGGCGATGGTCAGCTTCCCGCGGCGCGAGGCGGTGGCGGCGCGCACGGCGGCGGCGATCGCGACCACCGGCGGCACCCAGCGGGCCTCGGCGGGCGAAACGCCCCAGCAGGCCGAACCGGCCGAGAGCTGGGTGGGCGGGAGCGGGATGCCCGCGCCGTCGGTGTACACGGTTGCGCCGGCCTCGCGCAGCGCCTCCAGCGCCATCGCGGCCTTACGAGCGCCGGTCACCAGGTGGATCTCGCGACGCTCCGCGCCTGGGATCTCGATCACCGCGCCGGACAGGTTGTTCGCCCGCAGGAAGCGGCGGACCTCGCCGGCCAGCTCGCCGGTGACCTCGATGCCGGACAGGTTGTCATCGGTGATCAGGCTCAGACCGTTGGCCGTTTCGGCGACCGTCCATCCGCGCTGGGTGTAGTCCTGCGCAGCGGCGGTCAGCTCGGCCGCCGTGACGGAAGTCGGAAACGTGGTGCGCACTGTCTTCTCCATTCCCCGGTAGATCTCTGGGTCCTGCATTCATGGGTCGTATCGCCCGGGGCCGCCGTGAGCGTTACGCGATCTTCGGAAGAATTTCCGGAGTGTCGCCTACGTCTCATTTCCGAGAGGGTTCGTCCACGTGCGGCCGGGCATTTCGAGGTGGCTCGTAATGGCTGCCACGCAGCTACTTTCGGCCGCGAGCCTGACCGCTCGCTGTGCCGGAGCTGCGAGACTGCTGTGGATGGTGTGATTGATGTTGCCGCTGCGAAACTTCACGGTCGAGCGTGTCTCCGGCTGGAACCCGGCGCTCCGGGCGAGGAGGATTCCGGCAGGAGCGTCGGCTGCGCAGGAGGAGACAGCACGGGCGCCAGGCCCCGAGGCGAGAGCTCGCGTGACCACGCGCGAACGGCAGGTCCGGAGGAGGACACGGCATGAGTGACGAATCCAACGGCACCGGTGCGCCCGCGGGCGGCCAGGTCGCGGACGCGGGAGAGCTCGAGGCGGAATCGCGCTGGCTCACGTGGAAGGAGTCGGCGGCCGAGCGGCTGTCCGGGACCGCAGGAGAAGAGGAGCGCGCGGAGCCGTTCCGCAGCCCGCGCGCGTTCGTCCAGTGGAGCGCCGCGGCCGCGCGGGCACTGCTGGACGTGCAGTTCCGTCGCCCGGCCACCCGCACGCTCTTACCGCTGGCCTACATCCTGGGTCTGGTGTTCGCGTTCGCCGTCCCCATCACGCTGACGGTATCGGCGTGGCGGGTGTCCGCGGTGCTCGGCGTGCTCGCGGCGGTGCTGGGGGTGCCGCTGGGCCTGACCATCGCGGCTGCCGTGCGCCTGATGCTCGAATTCCTGGTCAACGCCTCCCGTCTGGCGACCAGGGTGGAGCACATCAGCGAGCTGGCCGACGACCTGTTCCAGGCGTTGTCGGACGTGGCCGAGCCGGTCAACCAACTGTCCGAAGACGTTCGGGCGGTGCAGTTCTGGCGCTTCCGCAAGCGAAACCCGCGCAGGTAAGAGACGAAAACGCGCCATCGGAAGTATTTTGACTCGTTGGAGCCACCGACCTGACTGGGACACTCACCGTGACCGGTGCGAGTTTCATTGTGAACAATGCTGTTCGGATACCCGGTACATCCACCGCGGGTGTCCGGAGAGGGCGGGCCGCGTCGGAGACCGGGCACGGTTCATGGTGCGGCCGGTACACGGCGAAACAGGGGGGAAGCATGGCTCTACCGCAGGGGACCACCGGATCCACCATGCCGAGACGGCAGCTCGGCAGGCAGCTGCGCGATCTACGAAACCGGGCCGGGATGACCACGCGGGTGGCCGCGCAGCAGCTGGAGTGGTCGGAGGCGAAGATCTGGCGGATCGAGACCGGGCAGACCTCGCTGCGCGGCTTGGATGTCGAAGCGATGTGCAAGGTCTACGGCGCGCCCTCCAACCTGCTGGAACCGCTGCGCACGCTGGCGCGGGACACGAAGGCCAAGGGGTGGTGGACGGCCTACGGTGACGTGATCGCGGAGGGTTTCGAGGTCTACATCGGGTTGGAGGAGGCGGCCACCAGCCTGTGCACCTACGAGAACGAACTCGTTCCCGGATTGTTGCAGACCGAGGGCTACGCGCGCGCGGTGATCGCGGCGGCGCATCCGGAGTTGTCCGCCCACGAGATCGACCGCAGGGTGCGTTTCCGGCAGGCTCGCCAAGCGCTGGTCACCCGCGCCGACGCGCCGCTACGGCTGAACGCGCTGATCGACGAGGCGGTGCTGCGGCGGCGCATCGGTGACAAGGCCGTGGCCGCCGAGCAGCTCAACCACCTGCTCCGCGCGGCCGAGTTGCCGAACGTCCGGATCGGGCTTGTGCCTGCGGACTGTGGCTATCACGACGGTATGGCGTCGGGCCGATTCGTGTTGCTGGAGTTCGCCTGCGCGAATTCCGGCGAGCCGCCCGAACCGCCGGTGGTCTACGTCGAGGCGTTCACCGGGCCCGTCTACGTGGACAAACAGCCCGAGATCGCGCGGTACCGCGCGGCATTCGCGAGCATCGAGGCAGCGGCGGTAGACGCGCGCGCCGGCATCGAGAACGCTCGTGCCGCACTGTGAGGCAGCCGGCTGACCGGGCGCTGATCAGCACTTCGGCGGGCCGGGCCGATCCCAGGTGTCGTTCAGCACGGACCGATGGGTGGGCAGGGCCTGCTCGTAGACTTCGCGGCCCTTCTCGGTGAGGCAGACGAACACGGCGCGCCGGTCCTGCGCGCACATGGTGCGCCGGACCAGGCCGTCGCGCTCCAGCCGGGCCACGGCCCGTGACAGCGCGCTCTGACTCAGGTAGATGTCGTTGGCCAGGTCGCTCATGCGGTAGTCGCCGCAGTTCGCGTCGACCAGCCGATCCAGCGTCTCGAACTCGCTCAGCCCGATGCGATGACCGTTTTGCAGCGCCTTCTCGAGCGCGCAACTCACCGCCGCGTGCCGATCGAGCAGCTCCCGCCACTCTCCGACCAGCCCGGTCGGCACGACGGCGCGCCGGGCGGCGTTCACGGTGGTCGGCTTCGACATGGCCCCATCTTAGTGGGCAGGCGAAGTGCATGCAACTGCATTTAATGTGTTGGCATTTAATGCACGCGCATGTAATGTTCCCCGCATGACTTCACCGGCAACGCTCTCGGCCGCTCCGGCGACCGATCCACGATGGTCAATCCGGCTCTGGGGCATGCTGATCACGCTGTGCGTCGTGCTGTTCCTCGACGGGCTCGACGTTTCGATGATCGGTGTGGCCCTGCCGTCCATCGGCGCGGAACTCGATCTGTCCACGTCCACCCTGCAGTGGCTGGTCAGCGGGTACGTGCTCGGTTACGGCGGTCTCCTGCTGCTCGGCGGCCGCACCGCCGATCTGCTCGGGCGGCGCAAGGTCTTCCTGATCGCCCTCGCGGTCTTCGCGGTCGCGTCGCTGGCGGGCGGTCTGGTCAGCTCCGGCCCCCTGCTGATCCTGACCCGATTCGTCAAGGGCCTCGCCGCCGCGTTCACCGCACCGACCGGCCTGTCGATCATCACCACCAACTTCGCCGAAGGACCGGCGAGGAACAAGGCGCTGTCCATCTACACGGTGTTCGGCGCCGGCGGTTACTCCATGGGTCTGCTGTTCGGCGGGCTGATGACCGGCGTCGGCTGGCGCTGGACGTTCCTGCTTCCCGTGCCGATCGCGCTCGCCGCGCTGGCCGCCGCCTACGTCCTGGTGCCCAAGGACAAGCCCGCCGAGGAGGGCGGACACGATCTGCTGGGAGCGCTGCTGTCCACCGCCGCCATGCTGCTGCTGGTCTACACCGTGGTGGCCGCGCCGGAAGCAGGCTGGGCGTCGGCGCGAACCATCGGCTCGTTCCTCGCGGTCGCCGCGCTGTTCGCCGGATTCGTCGCGGTGGAGAAGCGGGTGCGCTACCCGCTGGTGCGCCTCGGCATCCTGCGCAAGACCTCACTGGTCCGCGCCAGTCTCGCGATCGTCGCGGTGGCGGGCTCCTACTTCAGCTGGCAGTTCATCGTGACCCTGTACATGCAGGACACCCTGGGCTGGTCGCCGCTGAAGCTGTCGATGGCGCTGCTGCCGGTCGGTCTGCTGGTGGTGCTGTCGGCGTTCTTCTCCGACAAGCTCGTGGACCGGTTCGGCACCGGGCCGGTGATCGCGGTGACCATGGTCGTGATGGCCGTCGGCTACCTGCTGTTCCTGCGGCTGGACACCGCGCCCTCCTACCTGACGATGCTGCTGCCCGCGGTGCTGCTCATCGGCATCGGCTGGGTCGGCTTCCCCGCCATCAACATTCAGGCCACCAACGGCATCGATGACGACGAGCAGGGCCTCGCCGCCGGCGTGTTGCAGACCTCCATGCAGGTCGGCGCGGCCATCGTGCTGGCGGTGACCACCGCGATCATCGCCTCCGGCGCGCACGCCGACATCTCCGCCGCCGGGATGCTCGACACCTACCGTCCGGGCCTGGAGTTCGCCGCGGGGGTGTCCATCGTCGGCGCGCTCGTCGCCCTGCTGGCCTTCGCGCCGCGATTGCGCGGCCGGGAGCGGGCGGCGGACGAGGCGAAGGAACTCGAACTCGTCAGCTGACCGCCGGCCACGCCGTCGAGCGCCGTCACCGCACCGGGTGGCGGCGCTCGGCGCATGCCGGTGCCGTCTTGCCGGATGGCCGCACCGCGTCCGACTGTTGTCAGCGGATCAGGAGAAGGGCGGGGCCGCGGTATCTTTCGCGGAGCGGATGAAGGTGAGCTCGCGCCCGTCGCGCCCCACTCGCGGCCACTCGATGCCCAGCGTGGGGTCGAACGCGTCGATATCGTGGTCGAATTCGGGTTGATACTCCAGCGAGCACAGGTAGGTGACCGTCGATCCGTCCTCCAGCGAGAGGATCGCGTGGCCGAGCCCTTCGGACAGGAACACCGAACGCCGGTCGACGTCGTCGAGCAGCACGCTGTCCCAGCGCCCGTAGGTCGGCGAGCCGCGCCGCAGGTCGACGACCACGTCGAGGAACGCGCCGCGCACGCACGTCACGTACTTGGCCTGACCCGGCGGGTCCTCGGTGTAGTGGATGCCGCGCAGCACCCCGGCCGCCGACACCGAGCAGTTCACCTGCCGCAGGTCGAACGGCCGCCCGGTCGCCTTCTCGAACTCCGAGGCTTTGAACCCCTCGAGGAACATGCCGCGATCGTCACCGTGCTGCCGGGGGGTGATCACCCACGCGCCGGGCACCGCGAGTTCCCGGAAATCCATTCTCACCAGTCCCGTCCGCGTTCGAGCAGATCGAGCAGATAACGGCCGTAACCGGAGCGGACCAGCGGTTCGGCGAGGGCGCACAGTTGATCGTCGTCGATGTAGCCCATCCGCCAGGCCACCTCCTCGGGAACGCCGATCTTCAAGCCCTGCCGCTCCTCGATGGTGCGCACGTAATTGGCGGCGTCGAGCAGGGAATCGAAGGTACCGGTGTCCAGCCAGGCGGTGCCGCGGGCGAGCACGTCCACGCTGAGCCGATTCTGTTCGAGATAGGCGCGATTGATGTCGGTGATCTCGTACTCGCCCCGTGCCGACGGACGCAGCGAACGGGCGATCTCCACCACGTCGTTGTCGTAGAAATACAGCCCTGGAATGGCGTAGTTCGAGCGCGGGACCTTCGGCTTCTCCTCGATGGAGACCGCGCGTCCGTCGGTGAACTCCACGACGCCGTAGGCGGTCGGGTCGGAGACCCAGTAGGCGAACACCGCGCCACCGTCGATCCCGTGGAAACGGCTGAGACCGGTGCCGAGGCCGGGCCCGTGAAAGATGTTGTCGCCGAGCACCAAGGCCGCGCAATCGGTGCCGATGTGGTCGGCGCCGAGGACGAATGCCCTGGCCAGGCCGTCCGGCTCCGGCTGAACCACGTAGCTGAGCGACAGCCCGAACCGGGTGCCGTCGCCGAGCAGCCGCCGGAACGCCGCGGCGTCCTCGGGCGTGGTGATCACCAGGATGTCCCTGATCCCCGCGAGCATCAGCGTGGAAAGGGGGTAGTAGACCATCGGTTTGTCGTAGACCGGGACCAGCTGCTTGCTCACCCCGCGCGTGATCGGGTGCAACCGGGAGCCGGTGCCGCCCGCCAAGATGATTCCGCGCATGCATGGAGTCTGCCAGTTTCACGGCGGCGGGCGTCGGTGAGGTTCCGAGTAGTCCACGATTCGGTCACGAGCGTTTCGCTACAGGGGGTATCGAGCGATTCTGTTGCGTAGGTCACGATGCGCATGGTGTTCTGAGAAGACACTGCGTGAGATGTCAGCGCCGACAGCTCGCCTGGGCGACCTCGGTCCGGTCGTGATTCGGCGCGCCAGTTGTTAGGTAGGTGCGCGATGGCGACCAGAGACGGTGAACCCGGCGTGGTGATGAATCCGGGGGGCCCCAGCGCGCAATCGCGTCTGCTGCTGGCCGCCTGCATGGGTGTGGTGCGCCCGGTGCTGCGAACGTTCCCGGTCACCAGGACGACCATTCCGGTCGGGGCCGCCACGGTGGACGGGCTGGCGCGCTTGCGTCCGCGGCCGCAAGGCATCGACCGGGAGCAGGTGTCGCTGCACGGTCTCCGCCTGGAGATCATCCGGCCCGCGGGTGCGGCGCGCGCGCTGCGCCACGGCGCGGTGCTCTACATGCACGGCGGCGGCTTCGCGATCTGCAACACCCGCAGCCACCGGCCGATCGCCGCGAGTCTGGCCCGCCGCACCGGCCTGGCCGTGGTCAACGTCGAGTACCGCCAGCTGCCCGGCACGCGCATCACCCACTCGGTGCGGGACTGCCTGGCCGCCTACCGCTGGCTGCTGCGCCATGGCGCGGAGCCGGCGCGGATCGTCTTCGCGGGCGACTCGGCGGGCGGATACCTCGCCTTCGCGACCGCGCTGCTGGCCGTGGAGTCGGGGCTGCCCGCGCCGGCCGGGCTGGTCGGCCTGAGCCCGCTGCTCGACCTGGACTACGGGGCCAAGCGGGACTACGTGAACGTCACGCGCGATCCGTACATCCCGCTGTCGGCGTTGCGGGCCGTGGTGCGCATCGGCGCGGAGGTCGACGGAATGCTCGATCCGGGTCTGTCACCGGTCAACGCGGCGCTGTCCACGCTTCCACCCGTGCTGCTGGTCGCCGCCGAGGACGAGGTGCTGCGTTTCGACTCCGAGTTGATGGCGCAGCGGCTCACCGCGGCGGGCGTGCCGAACGCGCTGGAGCTGTGGCGCGGCCAGGTACACGCCTTCATGAGCATCGCGCCGGGCCTGCCGGAGAGCAGGGCGGCGCTGGCGCGGGTCTCACGGTTCGTGCGGGCCCGCATCGCGGACGACCAGCAGGCACGGACGGCTTGACCGTTCGGCCTTTCGAGGCGAGCCTCGTGCCGCATCTGGCGGGACGGGGCTCGCGTCCTGTCCGGGGTGAGGTTGCGGCGTCTGTCGGCGGGGGCGACGGCTCGCCGCCTATTTTCCGATCAGAAGTTATTCATTCTTGATAACGCAGGTCAGGCGCGTGAGGAAAAGTTCGAAAGTTCCATACTGTTCAACATTCGTTCACCCGTGGCGCCGGAGAAAACAACGGAAGGCCCGCCCGCGCGGTCAGCGCGGGCGAGCCTTCCATTTTGATTCAGGTGTGTCCGTTTCGCCGTTATTACTTGGCGGGGTTGAACGGCTGGTTGATCGTGGTGAAGTACTGGATCGCGGCGCCGATCGCGACCGGAGCGGTGATCAGCAGCTGACCCACGACGGTGCCGAGGGCGCCGACCGCGATGATGCCGCCGAGGCAGCCGATGGCGGCGGCCGGGATGAACGCGCCGAAGAGGCCGATGATGGCCGCCGAGGCGACGGTCGCGCCGGCGATGCCGCCGAGCACGCAGCCGACGGCCGCGCCGCTCAGGCTGCCGACCAGGGTGCCGATGGCGGCGCCGGTGGAGATGGTGTCCTTCATGCGGTTGAACGCGGCGACCTCACGGTCGTACTCGCTCTTCCACGGCGCCTTCTCCTCGAAGGGCAGGGCGACCGGCTTGTAGGTCGCGTGCGCCATGTCGAACTGCGGGGTCAGGGTGGCGGTCCGGTCCGAGATCTCGGCAGCGATCGGGAACTCGAAGTCGTCCACCCGGAAGGTCAGCGGCATGCCGGTCAGCACGTTGCCGTTGGCGGCCTTGACCTTGAAAGTGCCATCCTCGACGACCATGGAACCGGCATCGGTCGTGATGATGGACTGGGTGTCGGTCGCGTGAGCGGTGAAGTTCACCGCGCCGTTCTCGGCTTCGGTAGCCGGAGCCGCGTTCACGGTGCCGGCGGTCACGCCGAGGGCGGCGATCAGCAGTGCCGACGTCGCGGCGAATTTCCTCATCAGCATTTTGTTTGGAACCTCGATGTGAAGCGTTCGGAGGGGACTAGACGAGCAAAATCTAGACCAGCTAACGAGTGGTGAACCCGTTGTGACGGTTTATTCAAATTTTGTTCACCGACGAGACCGATGGGTTGGTGCGCTCGCGGAAATGTGGGCGTTGACACGGGCGTTTCCGAAACAAACCGAACCGCGCGTTCCTGTGACTGGGAACAGAGTGTGACGAAGGACACAGTAGGGAAACCGGGTGTGGTCCTCGGCCGCACCCGTTTTCGAGTCCGTCGTCGCGTCGCGGCGGCCCCACGTACAGTCATGGGGTGCGATTGCTCGTCACCGGGGGCGCCGGATTCATCGGCGCGAACTTCGTCCAGCAGGTGTGTCCGACCATCCGGATACGACCGTCATCGTCCTCGACGCTTTGACCTACGCCGGGAACCGGGCCTCGCTCGAGCCGGTGGCCGACCGTATCGACTTCGTGCACGGCGACATCGCCGACCTCGACCTGGTGGACGAACTGGTCAGCGGGGTCGACGCGGTGGTGCACTTCGCCGCGGAGTCGCACAACGACAACTCCTTGGCCGAGCCGTGGCCGTTCGTGCAGACCAACATCGTCGGCACCTACTCCTTGCTCCAGGCCGTGCGCAGGCACGACGTGCGCTATCACCATGTGTCGACCGACGAGGTCTACGGCGATCTCGCCCCGGACGACCCGGCGTTCACCGAGACCACCCCGTACAACCCGTCCAGCCCCTATTCGGCCACCAAAGCCTCCAGCGACCTGCTGGTCCGCGCGTGGACCCGCTCGTTCGGCGTACGGGCCACGATCTCCAATTGCAGTAACAACTACGGTCCCTACCAGCACGTGGAGAAATTCATTCCGCGCCAGATCACCAACTTGATCGACGGAGTGCGTCCCCGGCTCTACGGCGCGGGGCACCAGGTACGCGACTGGATTCACGTCGAGGACCACAATCGCGCGGTCTGGGAGATTCTGCGCCGCGGCCGGATCGGGCAGACCTACCTGATCGGCGCCGACGGCGAGCTCGACAACAAGTCGGTGGTGCGGATGATCCTCGCGGAATTCGGACGCGACCTCGACGATTTCGACCACGTGACCGACCGGCCCGGCCACGACCAACGCTACGCGATCGACGCGACACTCCTGCGTACCGAACTCGGTTGGCAGCCCCGATACGCGGACTTCCGCGCCGGTCTGGCGGCGACCATCCGGTGGTACCGGGACAACGAATCCTGGTGGCGTCCCTACAAAGCCACCACCGAGCGCGCCTACCTCGCGGCCGGAGAGCGCACGCTCACCGCGGCGGGCGACTGAACGCGACCGAACGCGCTACCGCTCAACCCCACACGATCGTGTAGTACTTCGCCGCCGCCGCGACCAGTGCCACACTCGTCGCCACCACTACGGTGACCGCCGGGCCCACCGTGGGAGTCTTCCCAGCGGAATCACTGAGTCGCAACGGCATCCAGCGCAGCAGCACCGCGAGCGTCACGATCGCCAACGGCACGAAATAGCGGCCCTGTACGCCGTCGACGATGTAGTAGCCGACCGGTGTGAACGACATGTAGAGCGTCACGTAGATCATCGCAACGCTCGCGGCCATGGTGAGCGCGACGATCAACGTACGGCGGAAGGCCGGTGCGGTCATCCGCTCGGCGACGCCGATGCTCACCGCGAACGCCAGCAGACAGGCCAGCATCGACAGGGCGGGCACGTCGACGTAGGCGAAGCCGAGTTCGCCGAAGAACTGGCTGAACCAGCGCTGGTCGCGCAGCGCGATACTCTCGCCGAACACGTGCGCGAACTCCGGTGGGTCGCGCAGGATGCCGCTGAGCTGGTCACCCGGACGCACCGAGTGCCACTGATGCTGCGGCCGCATCAAGCCCATGCCGTCGCCGGTCGGCGCGGCGATCTTCATCCACACCGCGAAGGCCAGCCCGCCGGTGGCGGCGAAGACCCACGGGATTCCACGTCGCCAGCCGCTGAACCCGAACCGGTCGGCGGGCACCAGGGCGACCAGCAGTGCGAGCAGCACGTAGGTGGGCTTGCTCACCGGGAGCAGGATCGTCGCGGCCAGCAGCGCGCCGGTCTCCACCCGGTGCAGTCGCTCACCGAGGAACAAGGCCTTCACCAGCAGCGCGGAGACCAGGATGGCGAGCGCGTTGGTCATGGTGTCGGCGGTCACCGTGCCCGCTTGGAACACCGCGATCGGCAGCGCCGCGACGGTGAACGCCAGCCACTGCACCCGATGGGCGCGCAAGGTGTACAGGGCGAAGCCGACCACCACGAGGTAGGCCACCAGTCCGGCGAGCCGGGTGAGCAGGAGCAGGCCGCCCACGTCGAGTCCCAACAGCTCGCCGAGGCGGATGCCGATGGCGGCCGGGACGTAGGGGACCGGCGAATATGCGGCGGTGTTGGTGAACCAGACCGGTTCGGTGGCGTCGGAGACCGCGGCGCTGGTCAACTGGTCGTAGCGGCCCGGGTCGTCCACCATGGGGTCGGGCTCGTCCGGGTTGGTGGTGTAGTCCTTCAGCGCGTAGCCCATCAGCGCCGTGATGCTGGACGGGACGTCGCCGCCGTAGGCGATGCCGCGATCGTCGTGGATCCGCTGGGGCAGGACTCCGCCGTGCGCGACCTGGTAGGCGCGGCCGAACTGGGTGATCTCGTCATGACCCCACAACGGCGGGGTGAGGACGGTGAACAGCGCGCCGAAGATGGTCGCCAGCAGGGTGAAGGCGATCGTCGCCCCGCCCAGCCGCTCCACCGCGCGGCGTGCGAATTCCGGCACGGGACTGCCGGTGCCGGTGGCCTCCGCGACCTCGGCCTCCACCGCGGGTAGCGGTGCGGTGTCGGTCGCGGGTAGCGGCGCGGTATCCGCGGGCTCGTTCAGGTCCTTGTCCGGCGTCGCCGTGCGATCCGCCGACGTCGTCACCGCCCGGCTCCGCCGTCACGGGCGACGACGTCGCCGCCGGTGATCCGCTGGTCGTCCGCGCCCACCGCGGCGTAGCGCAGGTAGACCAGGCGCGCGGCCTCGTGGCGGGAGCGGCGGATGCCGTCCAGGATCAGGCCGGCGGTCCACGCCAGGCTGCCCAGCAGCAGCAGCGTGAAGCCGAGGAACAGCGTCGGGAACCGCGGCACCTCGTGGGTGTTGTAGAACTCGATGACGATCGGAATGGTCAGGATGATCGACACCAGCCAGCTCAGCGTGCCGAACAGGCCGTAGAACGCGACCGGCCGCTCGTGCCTGGCCAACCCGATGATCAGGGCGAGGATCTTGAACCCGTCGTGGTAGGTGCGCAGCTTGCTCTCGCTGCCCGCCGGGCGGTCGCGGAAGCCGACCGGCACCGCGGTCTGCGGCACCCGCAGGTGCAGTGAATGCACGGTGAGCTCGGTCTCGATCTCGAACTCGCGCGACACCGCGGGGAAACTCTTCACGAACCGGCGGGAGAACACCCGGAAGCCGGAGAGCATGTCCTCGACGTTCTCGCCGAACACCTTCCCGACCACGCCGTTGAGCACCCGGTTGCCGGTCTCGTGTCCCGTGCGGTAGGCCGAGGCGCCTTCGTCCTGCTTGCGCACCCCGAGCACGTGGTCGTAGGGACCGTCGAGCAGCGTCTTGATCATCAACGGCGCGGCCGACGCCTCGTAGGTGTCGTCACCGTCGATCATCAAGTACACGTCGGCCTCGATGTCGGCGAAAGCGCGGCGCACCACATTGCCCTTGCCCTTGGTGTGCTCGTGCCGCACGATCGCCCCCGCCGCACGGGCGCGCTCGGCGGTCTTGTCCGTGCTCAGATTGTCGTAGACGTAGACGACGATGCCCGGCACGGCGGCCTGTAGATCGGCTACGACCTTGGCGACCGAAGCCTCTTCGTTGTGACACGGAACCACGGCGGCAATACGGAGCTCGGTGGAGTCCACCCGGGTCAATCCTCGCGATCGGTGGTGAATGTGGGAACACGGGGAGGGTACAGGGAACTCACAGCCTGTGCGTGGCCGACCTCACCGCGTACGGGAGCGTAAATTCCCCGCGCGGGCGGTCGCCCGAGCCTGCGGTACCGTCGGGCGGTGCCATCCAGTGAGTCCACCGCACCCGCGGGCGAGCCAGTGACGCAGGAGACCACAGCGGTCGTTCGCAAGGCGCTCACCGCGCTGCGCAGAGGCGGGGCTTTCCTGGTGGTCGGCGCGATCGGATTCCTGGTCGACGCGGGCACGTACAACCTCCTGGTCTTCTGGGGTGGCGAGGGCGTGCTCTATCACTACCCACTTCCGGCCAAGATCATCGCGATCGCGGTGGCGACGGTGGTGACGTATTTCGGTAACAAGTGGTGGACATTCGCGCACAAACAGACCGGCAATCCCGGGCGCGAGTATCTGCTGTACGCCGTGTTCAACGTGGTCGCGATCGGCCTGCAACTGGGCTGTCTCGGCTTCTCCCGCTACGTGCTCGACCTGTCCACCCCGTTGTCGGACAACATCTCCGGTACGTTGATCGGGCAGATCGTGGCCGTGGTGTTCCGGTACTGGGCCTATGACAAATTCGTCTTCACCGGGGCGGGCACAGGCACGGGCAGGGCCGGCGACAACGAATCGGCGAACGTTTAGCAATCGTTCGAGCACACGTCGGCGTGGCTGTACGGCGGGCAAGCGCACAGGGCGGTTGATATCCTCACCCCCGCCGTGAAGGCATCGAGGGGCGTGTCTGTCCCGTCCGGCACAATGAGAATTTCGAGGATTTCATGGATCAGTCGGCTATCGAGGCCGTTACCGAAACAAACGATCGCTCGACGGCCGCTGAGGCGCCTGCCGCGCTGCGCGCCGACCATCGGGCGCCGGACCGGCTCGTGCTGCAGCGGGGCATCTTCACCGGTCCGTCGGCGAAGGTGAGCGACGAGTTATACGCCGTGGTGAAGGGCGGCGCGCACCGGGAACGCCTCACACTGCGCTTGGACAAGGGCGCTACCGCGCATACGAACACCTACTTCGGCCGGTTCGCCGCCAGTTATTGGCAGCGCTGGACCACGGTCACCGAAGTCCGGGTCACCATGGTGCTCGATGTCGTCGCCAAGGCGAGAATCCGTCTGGTGGCCTCCGACATCGCCGGTCACCGCAGGATCATCGACACCGCGCGGGTCGACGCCGCCGGCTCGGTGACGCTCAGCGCCCCGCTCGACCAGTACGTCGACGGCGGCGCCCTGTGGCTGGAGTTCGACGCCATCGGCGGCGCGCTCGGCATCGCCGAGCTGACCTGGACCGCCGTCGCGCCCGAGCGCGTTCGCCCGGTCGCCATCGCCATCTGCACCTTCAACCGCGCGGCCGACTGCGCCGAGACGGTCGCGGCGCTCGCCTCCGACCCGACGGTGCTCGCCGCCATCGACGCGGTGTACGTGGTGGATCAGGGCACCGATCTGGTCGAGAACCGGCCGCGTTACCAGGAGGTCGCGCCGGTGTTCCAGGGGAAGTTGCGCTACCTGCGTCAACCCAACCTGGGCGGTGCGGGCGGCTTCACCCGCGGCCTCTACGAGGTCTCCGCGGTCAACGAGCACGCCGATGTCATCCTGATGGACGACGACATCCTGTGCGAGCCGGAGACGGTGTTGCGGCTCAACGCGTTCGCCAACCTCACGGTCGAGCCCACGCTGGTCGGCGCGCAGATGCTGTTCCTGCTCAACCCCGACTACCTCAACGTCGGAGCCGAGGAGGTGCACCTGCACCGGCTGCGGCACGGCCAGAAGGTGCCGAAGGCGTTGCGCAACACCAGCATGTTGAAGAAGAACCAGGAACGTCGTGTGGACGCGGGCTACAACGCCTGGTGGACCTGCCTGATCCCGGCCGAGGTGGTCGCGAAGATCGGCTTGCCGATCCCGATCTTCTTCCAGTGGGACGACGTGGAATACGGCATCCGGGCGCGCGAGCACGGCTTCGTCACCGTCACGCTGCCCAACGCGGCGGTGTGGCACGCGGACTTCTACTGGAAGGACTACGACGACTGGGCGCGTTACTTCAGCACGCGCAACTCGCTGATCGTCGGCTCCCTGCACACCGATCTGGACGGGAAGGACATCACCCGCAAACTGTTCCGGGAGATGTCCGAACAGCTGGTGGCGATGCAGTACGGCTTGGTGCACACCACCTTGCAGGGTATCGAGGACTTCCTGAAAGGTCCGGAGGTGCTGCGCGACGGCGGTATCGAAGCGCTGGCGGCCGCGCGCACCAGCCGGGCCGACTACCCCGAGACGATCAAGCACCCGGCCGCGACGCCGCCGGTTCGTTCGGCGGACATCCAGTTGCGCCGTGCCGGCGGGGAACCGAGCCGGGCGCTGCTGGTACTGGTCAAGCGCGCGATCAATCAGTGGCTCGGCCGTACCCAGCACGGCGTCATCGGCGTCACCCGGGAAGACGCCTACTGGTGGCATGTCTCGCTGTTCGACCACGTGGTGGTCACCGACGCCTCCCAGTCCGGCGTCCGGGTGCGTCAGCGGGACAAGGCCCGCGCGATGCAGTTGCTCCGCCGTATGGTGCGTGTGCTGCGTCGCCTGCGCCGGGAACTGCCCGCTTTGCAGGCGCGGTACCGCGCCGCCATGCCGGAGCTGACCAGCCGTGCGAACTGGGAGCGGTTGTACGGGATCGAAGGGGCTCAGCGCGACAGCTGAGCTCGCCGGTAACTCGTGGGGGACGGGCTGAGCGGCCCGTCCCCCGTTCCAACCGTCGGCGTACCGCCGTGAGACCGGGGTGCGGCCCGAAGAGTCGGTCGCGGCTCAGAGGAAGAGATCGGTGGTCAGCTCGCCGTCGCCCGGCGTGACGCGGTACTTGTCCAGATCGGTGATGCCGTGGGCGGCCAGGACCTCGTCGTCGATGAAGAAATTGCCGCTGGTCTCCTTGCCGGGTGAGGTGAGCACCAGGTAGGCGGCGTCGGCGTAGATGTCGGGGGTGCGCGAGGTGGAGATCATCTGCTCGCCGCCGAGCAGGTTCTTCACGGCGGCGGTCGCGATGGTGGTGCGCGGCCACAGCGAGTTGACGCCGATGCCGTCGTTCTTCAGTTCCTCGGCCAGCCCCAGGGTGGTCAGCGACATGCCGTACTTGGCGATGGTGTAGCCCAGCGACGCGCCCGCCCACTTCGGGTCCAGGTTCAGCGGCGGCGACAGGGTGAGGATGTGCGGATTGCGCCCGGCCTTCGCCGATTCGCGCAGATACGGGATGCTCAGCTTGGACAGCAGGAAGCTGCCCCGGCAGTTGATGTCCTGCATCAAGTCGTACTTCTTCATCGGCAGTGCGTCCGTGGGGGACAAGTCGATCGCGGAGGCGTTGTTCACCACGATGTCGATGCCGCCGAAGCGCTCCACCGTCCGGCGCACCGCCTCTTCCACCGACTCGTCCACGCGGACGTCGCCCACGAACGGCAGCACCTGCCCGCCCGCCGCCTCGAGCTCCGCGGCGGCCGTGTGGATCGTGCCGGGAAGCTTGGGATGCGGCTGATCGGTCTTCGCGATCAGGGTGATGTTGGCGCCGTCGGCTGCGGCCCGCTTGGCGATCTCCAGCCCGATGCCGCGGCTGCCGCCGGACATGATCATCGTCCGACCCGCCAGCGGCTTGGATCCCGGTTCCGTCATGTGACCTGCTCCTTCGTTTCGGCCGCAGGCAGCAGCCCGCAGCTGTGCGCGCTTGCAGACTAAGCCTAAACCCTCGCCCTATGCAATCAGTTGCATAGGGGCTGCGAAGAGAGGGCACCGGCAAGCCGGTGCCCTCTTTCGGCTCAGAGCGTCGCGATGAACAGGATGTTCAGCAGGATCATCAGTCCGGTCAGCGCCCAGACGATGTACAGGAACAGCATGCCCGGCGCCTTCTGCGGGACCGGTCCGATCGCCCCGTTGAGGAAGATCACCACGGGCGCCTTGTAGTAGAACCGCGTGGCCTGCCCCTCGGCGATCGGCACGGTGACGTTGGCAGGCCCCATATCGAACAACCACGGGGTCGCGACCCGGACGTGGTACTGACCGGGGCCGACCGGGATGTGATTGGCGCCCCAGCGGGTGTTGGGCACCCGCTGACCGTTGACCAGGATCTTCGGCTTGGTGAGCGCGAGCAGGAACGCCCACACCGAGTACGAGGCATCGATGGTGATGCCAGGTGGATCGGCAGGTTGTCCGTACCCTTGCTGCGGGGCGAACTGCTGTGGCTGCCCGAACTGCTGTGGCTGCCCGTAGGGCTGTGGTTGCCCGTAAGGCTGCGGCTGACCGTAAGGCTGCGGCTGACCGTAAGGCGGCACGGGCTGGCCGACCGGGGCGGGCTGCCCGTACGGAGCCTGGGGCTGGGCGAGATGCGGTTGACTCGGATGCTGCCCCCCGGGCGGCGCGTACTGCGCGGGCCCCTGCGAAGGCGGGTACTGGCCGACTGGCGGCTGCTGACCGAACGCCGGCGGCGCGGGCCATTGCCCGGGCTGCTGGCCGTGTGGCGGGTACCCGCCGGGGTGACTCATCTATCCCTCCCAGATAGCGAACGATGCGAGGGGCACCCTACCGTGCCCCCGCTCGATCAGCGTCGCGCGTTCTTCTCCCGGAACATCTTGCGATGTTGCTTGGTGATGCCCCGCCACACCCGATCGCGTTCGGCTTGCAGCCGCTTGTCGGTGCGCGCCTGCATCCACTCGTTCTCCCGCGCCAGCTTGTTGTAGCTGTCGAGCCTGCGCTGCGTGAGCTCACCGTTGTCGATCGCCTCCCGCACCGCGCAACCCGGTTCGCCGCGATGCGCGCAATCGCCGAAACGACATTGCACGGCGAGAGATTCGATGTCGCTGAAGGTCTTCTCGATACCTTCGGTCGCGTCCCACAATCCGATACCGCGCAAGCCGGGGGTATCGATCAGCGTGCCCCCGCCAGGGAGCGGGCGCAGCTCCCGGTGCACGGTGGTATGCCTGCCCTTCTTGTCGACATCGCGCACCGCGTTGGTGGCGAAGACCTCCGTACCCAGCAGCGCGTTGGCCAGGGTCGACTTCCCAGCACCGGAGGGGCCGATCAAGGCGACCGTGCCCGCGAGCATCGCGATGAGCACGTCGAGCCCCGCGCCGGTGTTCGCGCTCACCGCGAGCACGGCCGCGCCGGGCGCGACGGCGCGCACCTCGTCGACCGGGACCTCCGCGGCCGCGTCGGCCTTGGTGAGCAGCACGATCGGCTGGGCATCGCTCTCCCAGACCAGCGCGAGCATGCGCTCGATGCGGCCCAGGTCCACGTCGCCGTCGGCGGCGGTGCAGATCAGCACGGTGTCGACATTCGCGGCGAGCACCTGGCCTTGGGACCGGCCGGATACCGACGACCGCACGATCGCCGACCCGCGCGGGAGCAACCGGCGCACCGCCGAGGCTGCGTCGACGGTCACCCAGTCCCCGGTGCACAGCCCGCTGACCTCGGAATCCGGACGCGGGCACCGGGCGCGGGCGAGCCCGTTCGGCGTGGCCACATCGCACTCGCTGCGATCCATCCGGATCACTCGCGCGGGCACGCAGCCTTCCTCGATCATCGAGGCGTACCGGGCGGAAACGGCTTCGGTCCAGCCGTAAGGGACGAGAAGATCGTAGTCGACCATGATGAGAGGAGTCCTTCGTCGGGCGCTGAACCCGACGGAGGGTTCAGCGAGCGGAGAATGAGGTGGAGTTCCGTGTGGCGGCGCGACTGAGATCAGCTCGCCCGGACACGACAATCCGCACGTTCCTCGTCACGGTCCACACCTCCTTCCTCTCTCGCAGTTCGTCCACCTTCCCATCCAACCCACGCCCGCACAACCGATTTTCCGATTCACCGATCGGCTGTGTGCCTCGCGCCCGCCCGGCTCGAGGCGTCACCCGGCATCAGTCCGGTTTGCCGAACTGTTCGTGGCGGCCCAGCGAGCGGAGATGGAACCATTCGCGCAGGCCCGCCGGGTCGCGGCGGGTGACAAGGAAGAACCAGGAGAAGCGAATCCATTCCTGGGGAAGCAGTTTCCGCATGCCGGGCTGGGACATCAGGTAACCACGGTTGCGGTAGGTGAAGTAGCGCTTCACCGGATCGTCGGGATACTGCGTGTGCATCCGGCCGCCGAGAATCGGCTTGAACTCGGCCGCGCCATTGGGATGCAGATAGGCCGTCTGCAAGCAGGTGCCGAACGGCAGCCCCGAGCGCACCAGCCTGCGATGCACTTCCACCTCGTCGCCGCGCACGAACAGGCGCAGATCCGGTACGCCGATCACGTCGACCGCCCGCGCGGAGATCAGCGCGCCGTTGAACAGTGAGGCGATGCCCGGCAGGAAGTCCTCGTCACCGAGTTCGGAGCGCAACCGTCGCCAGACCACGCCGCGGCGCAGCGGGAAGGCGAGGCGGTCGGGTTCATCAATGTCGCAGACTACGGGCGAGACCTCGACCAGGCCGTGCCGGTTCGCGCAGTCCAACAGGATGGACAACACGTCGGGACCTTCCGGTCTGCCGTCGTCGTCGGCCAGCCACACCCAGTCCGCGCCCATGCTCAGCGCGTGCAGCATGCCGAGCGCGAATCCGCCCGCGCCGCCGAGATTGTGCGCCGAGCCCAGGTAGGTCGATTCGACCGGCTGGTCGCGCACCAGGTCGGCGACCTCCTGCTCGTTGCCGTTGTCGACCACGATCAGGTGATCCACCGGCCGCGACTGGGACGTGACAACCTTCAGCGACTCGGCGAGCAGCTCGCGGCGCTTGTGCGTCACGACGACGGCCACGACGCGCGGCTGCGAGTCCGAATCGGTCGTCACGGATGTCGTCGCGAGCCCAGCGGCGAGGTCGTCGCGTTCGACGCCCTCTTCCGGCGCGGAACCGATCCGGGCCTGTGCCCCTTCCTCGATCGGGGTGTCCTGGCCGGTCGGCTCACTCATGCCGCGTTCTTCCAGGCATGAGCGGGGCCCTGCGTGGTTACGCTTCGCTGCCGCCTCCGGGCCTGACCGCTCATGCTGGATCTGCTGTCGGCATGAGCGGGGGCCTGCGTGGTTACGCTTCGCTGCCGCCTCCGGGCCTGACCGCTCATGCCTTGTTCCGCTCCAATTCTCGTTCCGTTGCCCCAACTTCCGGTTCGGCTGCCGCCGCCCGTTCGGCTTCCATTTCGCGCAGCACGGTCGCGACGTGATTCCCCGCCTCCGGCCCCTCATAGGCTCGCACCACTTCTTCGATGCCGCCACGCAAGCGGATCTGGCCGTGATCGATCCACAGCGCCGTATCGCACAGTTGCGCGAGGAATTCGTTGGAATGGCTGGCGAAAACCAGGATGCCGGAACGTGCCACCAGCGACTGCAACCGCAGCCGGGCCTTCTTCATGAATTCGGCGTCGACCGCGCCGATGCCCTCGTCGAGCAGCAGGATCTCCGGATCGATCGAGGTGACCACACCCATCGCCAGGCGCACCCGCATTCCGGTGGAATAGGTGCGCAGCGGCATGGACAGGTACTCGCCGAGCTCGGTGAAATCGGCGATCTCATCGATCTTCGACAACATCTGCTTGCGGGTCTGCCCGAGGAACAGGCCGCGGATGATGATGTTCTCGTAACCGGAGATCTCCGGATCCATCCCGACGCCGAGATCGAACACCGGCGCGACCCGCCCGCGGATGCGCGCACTGCCGCGCGAGGGTTCGTAGATGCCCGACAGCAGGCGCAGCAGCGTCGATTTGCCCGCGCCGTTGTGCCCGACCAGGCCGACCCGGTCGCCCTCGCGCAACGACAGATTGATCTCCCGCAGGGCCTCGACCACGACGACGTCGGACTTGTTACGCCCGATCGCGCCGCCCGCCTTGCCGAGGAACGCCTTTTTCAACGACCGCGATTTGGCGTCGAAGATCGGGAATTCGACCCAGGCGTCCTGGGTTTCGATACTCACACGACTCATCGGGGCGCTCCTATACCCAGTACGGCACGCGCGAACGGTACTGCTTCATGGCGAAGATCGCCACGACCCAGCCCACCAGGGTGATCACGCCGACGATCAGCCAGTGCCGCAATTCCAGCGGTTCGCCGAGCAGGGGCGCCCGGACGATCTCCAGATAGTGGAACGTCGGCACGAGTTCGGCCAGTTTCGCGCGGTCGCCGGTGCCGATCTGCGATTCCAGGGTCTTCGTCGTCCACATGACCGGAGTCAGCACGAACAGCATCAGCGTGGTGCTGCCGAGAATCGGCGCGATATCGCGATAACGGGTGCTGAAAATGCCGAACACGATCGACACCCACATGGAATTCAGGAAGATCAACGCGATCGCGGGGATCGCCATCAGGCTGGCAACGCCGAGGTGGCGCCAGACGCCGAACGCGGCGAGCATCACCAGGTAGATGACCATGTTGTGGGCGAAGAACAACAGCTGCCGCCACACCAGCCGGTAGACGTGCACGCTCAGCGCGGAAGGAAGCTGTTTGATCAGGCCCTCGTTGGCGATGAAGACCTCGGAGCCCTCCAGGATGCTCGCCTGGATCACGTTCCAGATGATCAACCCGACGGTCACGTAGGGCAGGTACTCGCGCAGCGGCTGACCGAGCAGCGCCGCGTACAGCACACCCATCGCGATGGCTTGCAAGCCGGTGGCGATGGTGATCCAGAACGGGCCGAGCACCGAGCGGCGGTACCGCTGCTTGATGTCCTGCCAGCCGAGCGACAGCCACAGCTCGCGCTGGGCGAATCCGCCCGCGAAATCCTGGAACGCCCGCCGGAAGGTCTGGGAGTCCGAGACGATCCTCGCCACGGTGGCTCCGGAGTGCACGGTCTGCGCCTCCGGCGCGGCCGCGCTCACCACACCCTCCTCTGCGTCGTCGGAACGCACGGTGTGCTCGGCCTCGGTCGGCGAGCTGTCATCTGAACGCGTTTGGTCATCGGAACCAACTGAGCTCTCTTCAGGACGCACCGCACCCGGGTCGGAGACCGAGTCGGAGCGAGCGGCAGCGGCGGGCACGGTGCACGAGACTACCCCTGCGGCTTGCCGCCACCGAGTGGCACACGCGCGTCGCCGGTCTCACAGGTACTGGCCGGAACCGCCGGTGACGTGGCTCGCCTGCCCGCCGCGCGGATCGACGGCGTGGATGCCGGGCGGCAACGCGCCCTGGCGCATCTGTTCGAGCTGGGCGCGGGCAGCCATCTGCTGGGCGAACAGCGCGGTCTGGATGCCGTGGAACAGGCCCTCCAGCCAGCCGACCAGCTGGGCCTGCGCGATCCGCAGTTCCGCGTCGGACGGGACGGCGTCGTCGGTGAAGGGGAGGGTGAGCCGCTCGAGCTCCTCCCGCAGTTCGGGGGCGAGCCCTTGCTCGAGCTCACGCACCGACGAGGTGTGGATCTCCTTGAGCCGGTTGCGGCTGGCCTCGTCCAGCGGAGCCGCCCGCACCTCCTCCAGCAGTTGCTTGATCATGGTGCCGATGCGCATGACCTTCGCGGGCTGCTCGACCATGTCGGCGAGCGATTCACCGGAGTCGCGCTCGTCCGCCTTGTCCTTGTCATCGTCGTCGGTCACCACCTGAGCGGTGAAGGGCGCCTCCGACCCGGCTGCCGCCGGGATGGCCAACGGCCTGCCGTCGGGTCCGACAACGACGATGTGGTCCGGTGCCTCGTCCGAGTGCGTCATGGTCCCTATCATGTCGTGTCCGGCCCGAACGCGCTAAGCCGGTGGTCCCAGGCCTGGCGCGGGCACGGGGTTCGGCGCGCGTCGCCGGTGCATGTCGCCGGGTGACCTCGGCGTTCTATTCTGTTCGGGTCGTGTGGTTCGGATTTGTCGAAAGTCGGTCACCATGCTGAGTCCCAGGTCGCTGTGCTCCCACCACGATGTGGAGGGGAACGCGGTTACACAGGCTCGCCCGCTGCCCTTAGAGTGGCCAGCATGACTTACGACGTCGCGCGGGTTCGGGGCCTGATACCGTCCCTGGGCGACGGCTGGATCCACCTCGACCCGCAAGCGGGCATGCTGGTTCCGGACGCGGTATCCCGCGCGGTCTCCACCGGATTTCGCACTTCCTCTTTCTCGCATATCGGCCGCAACGGCGCAGCCGTGCGCAGCGCCGCCATTCTGGACGCGGCCCGCGAGGCGGTCGCGGACCTGGTCGGCGGTGACCCGGCGGGTGTCGTGCTCGGCCCCGACCGCGCGGTCCTGCTGGCCTGGCTCGCCGAATCGCTGAGCTCCAGGCTCGGCCTCGGGACCGGCATCGTGCTGTCCCGGCTCGACGACGAAGCCAACGTCGCGCCTTGGCTTCGCATCGCCAACCGTTACGGCGCGCACGTGCGCTGGGCGGAGGTGGAAATCGAGACATGCGAGATGCCGTCCTGGCAGTTCGAGGAACTGATCGGGCCCACAGCGCGCCTGGTGGCGCTCACCGCCGCCTCGCCGATCGTGGGCTCCGCCCCCGCCGTGCGGGTGGCCGCGGACCGGGTGCACGAGGTGGGCGGCCTGCTGGTGGCCGACGCGTTCGGCGCCGCGCCTTACGCGCTGATCGACATCAATGAACTGAACGCCGACGTCGTCGCGCTGAGCGCCCCGGCGTGGGGCGGCCCGCAGATCGGCGCGCTGGTCTTCCGCGACCCGGCATTCCTGGACCGGATCCCGTCCATGTCGCTGAACCCCTACGCGAAGGGCGCGGAACGGCTGGAGGTCGGCGGGCACCAGTACGCGCTGCTGGCCGGCCTGACCACCTCGATCAACTTCCTGGCCGGACTCGACGAGCGGGCGCGCGGCACCCGGCGCGAGCGCCTGGAGATGTCGATCACCTCGTTGCAGGACTACCACGACCAGCTGTTCGAGCATTTGATGGGCGTGCTGGACTCGATCCCGAGTCTCACCGTCATCGGCCGTGCGTCCACCCGGATACCCACGGTCAGCTTCACACTCGCGGGCATGCAGGCGGAGAAGGTCGCGGCCAAGCTCGCCGACAATCGGATCGGCACGGTCAGCGGCGTACACGGCGGCAGCAGGCTGCTGGACGCGCTCGGCGTCAACGACGAGGGCGGCGCGGTGACCATCGGCCTCGCGCCCTACACCACCAAGTTCGAGATCGATCAGCTCGGCAGGGCGCTGCTCACGCTGGAGTGAGCCGGGCCGCCGCGCTCAGAGTTCCTTCACCCGCAAGACCACCTTGCCGAACACGTCACCGGAGTCCAGCAGCCGGTGCGCCTCGGCGGCCTCCTCGATCGGCAGTTCGGCGGCGATGACCGGCGCCACCGTGCCGTCGGCGAGCAACGGCCACAGACGCCCGCGCACCTCGGCGATGATCTCGGCCTTGCTGCCGATGCCGGTCGCGGGCCGGGATCGCACGTTGGTCGCGTGGACGGTGCCCCACTTGCGCAGCAACGCACCGAGGTTCAGCTCGCCGTTCACCCCGCCCTGCATGCCGATCACCACCAGCTTGCCGTGCTCGGCCAGCGCGTCGACGTTGCGCGCCAGGTAGGACGCCCCCATGTTGTCCAGGATGACGTCCGCGCCGGAGCCGCCCGCGCCCGATGCCTCGGCGCGCACCACGGCGACGAAGTCGTCCTCCTTGTAGTCGATCAGCACGCTCGCCCCGAGCTCCGCGCACCGCGCGAGCTTCTCGGCCGATCCGGCCGTCACCGCCACCCGCGCGCCGAGAGCGCGGGCGACCTGGATGGCGTGCGTGCCGACGCCACCGCCGCCGCCGTGGATCAACACCAGCTGGTTCGCGCGCAGACCGGCGGTCATCACGAGGTTGGACCACACGGTCGCCGCCACTTCGGGCAATCCGGCCGCCGCGCCCAGGTCCAGCCCGTCCGGAACCGGAAGCACCTGGGTCGCGGGCACCACGACCCGCTCGGCGTAACCGCCGCCGGAAAGCAGCGCGCAGACCCGATCACCCACGGCCCAGTCCCGCACTCCGTCACCGACTTGGGCGATGACACCGGAGCATTCGAGGCCGGGCAACGGGCTGGCGCCGGGCGGCGGCGGGTAGTAGCCCTGACGTTGCAGCAGATCCGCCCGGTTCACCCCCGCCGCGGCCACCTCGATCACCACGTCACCGTGGCCGGGCGCCGGGTCCGCCACTTCGGTCCAGGACATGACCTCGGGGCCGCCGAAACTCGTCAGATCGATCGCGCGCACCGTGCCATAGTGCTCCGCCGATCCGGACCACCGCGCGCGGGCCCCCGAGTGCGCACGGCACAGGCCGTCCGGGGCGGATGGAACGCGGCGAACGCAATCTGGCAAGCGGCCTGCGGTGACCGGCGTCACGTACTACCGTTCCGGTGGTGAGCGGCGGCTTCATCGATTATCAGAACGAGATCTACCTGGGTGGTCTGGGAGGCGTGACACCCGAGTTGCCCATGACAGCCGCGGGTTTGGAATCGCTCGCGAAACAGCGGCTGGATCCGGCCGCCTTCGCTTATGTCGCGGGCAGCGCCTCCGCGGAGCGCACGGCAGCGGCCAACCGCTCCGCCTTCGATCGCTACCGCCTGCTGCCACGGATGCTGCGCGGGTCCACCGCTCCAGGAGCGCGGGACCTGTCGGTCGAGGTGCTCGGCACGAAGCTGGCCGCTCCCGTACTCACCGCGCCGATCGGTGTCCTCGAACTGCTGCACGAGGGCGGTGAGATCGTCATGGCCGAGGTCACCAAGGAGCTCGGCATCGGCACGGTGCTGTCCACCGCGGCCTCCTCGACCATCGAAGACGTCGGCGCGGCGGCCGGCGCGTGGTGGTATCAGCTGTACTGGCCCGCCGACGACGAACTGGCCTGCTCGCTGGTCCGGCGCGCCGAACGCGCCGGAGCTTCCGCGATCGTGATCACCGTGGACACACCGACTCTCGGCTGGCGGCCGCGCGACCTGGAACACGCCCACCTGCCGTTCCTGCACGGCAAGGGCATCGCGAACTATCTGTCCGACCCGGTGTTCCGGGCCAAGCTCGCCGCCGCGCCGGAGGAGAGCGACGACGCGATGCGGGCCGCCATCCTCACCTGGGTGAGCGTGTTCGGCAACCACACGCTGCGGCTCGCCGACCTCGCCCGGCTGCGCGAATGGACCGATCTCCCGATCGCGGTGAAGGGCATACTGCATCCCGACGACGCGCGCCAGGTGGTGGACGCGGGCGCCGACGCGGTCGTGGTGAGCAATCACGGCGGCCGCCAGGTGGACGGCTGCATCGCGGCGCTGGACGCGTTGCCCGCCGTGGTCGCCACCGTCGGCGACCGCGCCGACGTGCTGTTCGACTCCGGCGTGCGCACCGGTTCAGACGTCCTCGTCGCGCTGGCGCTCGGTGCGAAGGCCGTGCTGTACGGACGGCCGTGGGCCTACGGACTCGGCCTCGCCGGCGCGGCGGGCGCGCGGCACGCGCTGCGGATGCTGCTCGCCGATTTCGACTCCGCGTTCGGCCTCTCCGGGTGCACGAATCTATCCGGGGTGAGCCGCGCACTGCTGTCCATGGTGCGCTGACCTGCGGTCCTCGATCATTTCCGCAGTTCGCCGCGCATAGAATGGCTGGTGTGCATCCCGAACCGAACGGTCGCGCCGTGGCCCAGCCGGAGTGGCTCACCCCGGCGCAGCAGCGCGCTTGGCGCGCCTACATGGATGGCCACCAGCGTCTGATGACGGCGTTGAATCGTCAGTTGCAGCGAGACAGCGACCTGACCGTCGCCGAATACCGGATCCTGGTTTTGCTGTCCGAAGCGCCCGACCGTTCGTTGCGGATGAGCGAGCTGGCCGACGGCGTGCTGTCCTCGCGCAGCAAGCTGACCCATCAGATCCGGCGGCTGGAGGACCAGCGGATGGTCCGCCGCAACTCCTGCCTGGAGGACGGCCGCGGCGTGCTCGCCGAACTCACCGATGAGGGCATGCGCCGCCTGGAAGCCGCCGCCCCCGGCCACGTCGAAGCCGTCCGCCGCCACTTCATCAACCTGCTGGCCCCGACCCAGCTGGAAGTGATCGGCGATGTCTTCGAACGCGTCGACGAGGAAATCGGCAAGCACTCCGGCTGAGACGTCCGCTACGATCGGATCCCTGGAGACGTGGCAGAGCGGCCGAATGCACTCGCCTTGAAAGCGAGCGTCGCGAGAGCGACCGGGGGTTCAAATCCCTCCGTCTCCGCAAAAGCGGGTCGTACGGGTGGCTTCGTCCAACTGGCTAGGACGAGAGTCCGGCGCTCAACGGGGCCTACATAGCTCGTCCATCGGGTGATGCGCCATCGAGCAAACGCTTCGGCCTCACCGTCCCTGTGAGACTGCAGATTCGGATCGATCCGGGATCGCTCTAGAGGTTCGGCTGCCAACCTTGAAAACCACGCGATCCACTCAAGGCTTCCGAGATTGCCCCAGGTCCGCGCCGAAGGTTCTGCGGACGAAGTTCGGGCGGATGTCCAGGTCGGGCGGGTCGTAGTAGCGGTGGAAGGTCGGCGTCAGCCCGGAGGAGATGGGCGGGTTGATCCAGGACCAGTCGGTGGGGCAGGCGCGGCCGGCGGCTTCCTCGCGCTTGACGTGATCGCAGAACTGCTTGGCGACGGTGTGGTGGTCGACGATGTACACGCCCGCTTTGCGGAAGCTGTAGAGGACGGCGCGGTTCAGTTCGACCAACGCCTGATCGCGCCACAGATTGCGCTCGGCTCTGGTGTCCAGGCACATCATCTCCGCGATCAACGGAAGCATGTTGTACCGGTTGGTGTCGCTGAGGTTCCGCGCGCCGATCTCCGCGCCCAGATACCAGCCGTTGAACGGCGCGAACGGGTAGGTCATGCCGCCGACCTCGAGATTCATGTCGGACACCGCGGGCAGGGCGTGCCAGCGCAGGCCGAGACCGGCGAACCACTCGAACTCCGGGTGCTCGAGCTCCACCTCGCGCGCCAGCTCGGGTGGGATGTCGAACCAGCGTATCGGCTCGTCCGGCGTGCTGATCAGCAGTGGAAGGATGTCGAATGGCGTTCCGGCGCCGCGCCAGCCGAGCTTCGTGGCCGATTCGGTGAGCTCGATGTTGGCGGCGTCGCCGGTGACCGTGCCGTCCCCGTTGCGATAGCCCGCGTAGCGGATGATCTGCGGATTGACGATGCGGAACTCACGGCCGTCCGGTTGTCGCGGCGGGCCGACGGTGATCATCGACTGGATGGCGCCGCCGTTGGTGGCCATGTGCAGATGCTGCCAGCAGACCTCGGCAAGATCGCGGGCCGAGCGCACGCGGCGGGCGTCGAGCAATCGCAGGGAGCGCCAGTGTTTCCGGCCGACGCAGCGGGCGTGATTGCGCCATGCGAGTTTCGCTCCGATCAGGATCTCCTCTGCGGTCTGGAGATAGGCGCCGGTCTGTTCGAGTTGCTCCAGCGCGCAGCGCCTGCGCCGGGCGCTCAGGTGCGCGAGTTCGGGCAGCCGGAAGAATTCGTCACACTCCCGCATCCGGCGTTGCAGATCGGATTCGTTCTCGATCGAGGAGACGGGTGACACTGGATTCACGGTTTTCTCCGGTCGGGCATGGGTTTTGCGATGAAGCAGAGAATTCGCGCGGAAGCGCAGTGGACATCGCTTTCCGGTGGGTGGTCCACGAAGGCGCGCGAAAAAATGCCACGAAATTGCTTTCGGCCGCCACTTACTCGAAAGACGGACGGTGTTCCCCGGCTTCGAACCGGGCGTCCGGTCTGCTCGGCTTGCCATGGCACAGCCGGTTGACCTCGACTCTGATGGTGTGAAAGCGCGATCATGCCCGTCCTGGTTGAACCCCGTCATCGGCCCGACGCTCAGCGTACGGCGGGTGTGCTGGCGGTGTGCCATGATTTGCTGGATTTGCTGGGTCGCCGGAACAAGCAGGGCAGGCATCGACGGTGTCCAGTATTGTTGACGTGATCTGCATTTCGAGAGTTGAGAGGTTCGCTCGTGCGCAGTGTCACCGGTATGGCGATCACCGTCGTCGCATTTCCAATCCTCGGCTGGGGAACGCTTCTGTCGTTCATCGTGCCGGGGCGGCCAAGGCGAAAACGCGACGATGAGTCAGAAATCCGAACTGTCGGTTTCTGGTTCGCGCTCGGCCGATCCGCTGGGGTTCTCGCGCGCTCGGCGCCGCTGACCGGCGGGCGGGATGTCCAGTCCGGTGGGATGGTCCGGGGCGACGGCGATCCTCCCATGCTCGGCGGCTCTGGCAGGATGGACCACATGCTGTCTCGGCGCGGGGTGCGGCGTTGGGTGTCCAGCGCCCTGATAAGTGCCGCACTTGTTTCCGGTGCGGTGGGGCTGGGTGCTCCCCAGGTAACAGCGGCCCCCGGGAAACCGCCGCCGGTGAACTCCGGATCCTCGGACGGTCCCGGTCCGGCCGAGCCGACCAGTAAACAGCCATCCACCCCGAGGATCGAGCGCATCGAGCCGATCAACGATCGGTGGCTGCGGGTCTATGTGGCATCGCCCGCGATGAGCCGGGTGGTCGAGGTGCAGGTATTGCTGCCGCGCGACCAGTCGCGCCCGCGCCCGACCGTGTACATGCTCGACGGTCGCAGCGCGAGCCCCGACAGCAACAACTGGACCGAGCGCGGGCACGCCGACCGCTTCTACGCGGACAAGGACGTCAACGTCGTGCTCACCGTCGGCGGTCCGGCCAGCTTCTACACCGATTGGCAGCAGCCCGACCCGGTGCTCGGCACCAACAAGTGGGAGACGTTCCTGGCCAAGGAACTCCCCCCGCTGATCGACGCGGAGTTCGACGGCAACGGCACCAACGCGGTCATGGGCGTCTCCATGGGCGCGGAGGCCGCGATGATGCTCGCGTTCCGTCAGCCGACGCTCTACAAGGCGATCGCGGCGCACAGCGGTTGCTTCTCGATGGGCACCGACATCGGCCAAGCGCAGGCGCGGGCCGTGGTCGCCACCTACATGGGCGAGCCGGACAATATGTTCGGCAAGCAGGACGACCCCGCCTGGCTGGCGCACGACGTCACCCTGCACGCGGACGCGTTGCGTGGCAAGACGATCTATCTCTCGGTCGGCAGCGGCCTGCCCGGCGTGCACGACGTGCCCGGCAACCCCAACGTCGACCTCCCCAGCGCCATCACCTTCGGCGGACCGCTGGAAGCCGCGACCAACGCGTGCACCCGGCGGCTCACCGACCGGCTGCGGTCTCTCGGCATCCCGGTCACCGCGCACTTCCGGGCCACCGGCACGCACTCCTGGCCGTACTGGGAGGACGAGCTGGCCCTGTCCTGGCCCACGATCGCGCCCGCGATCGGCGTCCGCTAACCCAGGAACCGCGCGACCACGTCCCGCGCACCGGCGAAGCTCAGGAACAGGTCGTTCTCGTGCGGGTCGCCGATGGTGACGCGTACACCGTCGGTGCCGTACGGCCGCACCAGCACGCCGGCCGCCGCGCTCGCCTCACCGAACTCGGCGCTGCGCGCGCCCAGCGGCAGCCAGACGAAGTTCGCCTCGCTCGGCGGCACCGGATAGCCCGCCGCCACCAGCGCGTCACGCACGCGTGCGCGTTCGACCACCAGGAGGTCGGTGCGATCCAGCAGCTCGTGGCGCGCCTCCAGCGACGCGACCGCGGCCGCCTGCGCGAGCCGGTTCACACTGAACGGGATGTGCACCTTCAGCAGCGCCGTGATGACGTCCGGGTCGCCCACCGCGTAGCCCACTCGCAGCCCGGCCAGGCCGTATGCCTTGGAGAACGTGCGCAACACAACCACATTGGGCCGGGTGCGGCCGAGCTCCACGCCGTCGGGGCGGTCGGCCAGCCGCACGTATTCGTAGTACGCCTCGTCCAGGACCACCAGGACGTGCGACGGCACCGCGTCCAGGAACCGGACCAGCTCCGTCTTCCCGACAGCGGTTCCGGTGGGGTTGTTGGGGTTGCAGACGAAGATCAGCTTGGTCCGCTCGGTGACGGCGGCGGCCAGCGCGTCCAGATCGTGGACCTGCCCCGGCGTCAGCGGCACCTGCACGGCGGTGGCGTTGCCCACCTTGGTGACGATCGGGTACGCCTCGAACGAGCGCCACGCGAACAGCACCTCATCCGACGGGGACGAGCAGGTGATCTGGACCAGCTCCTGGCACAGCGCCACGCTGCCGCAGCCGACCGCCACGTTCTCGAAGCCGACCCCGAGGAACTCCGCCAGCGCCGCACGCAGCTCGGTGACCTGGTTGTCCGGGTACCGGTTGGCCAGCTCCGCCGCTTCGGCGATGGCTTTGGCGGCGGCGGGCAGCGGACCGACGGTCGTCTCGTTGCTGGCCAGTTTGACCGCGCCTGGATTGCTGCGGCCGGGGGTGTACGCCGGGATCGATTCGAGGTCCGGCCGGATCTGCGCTGTCACACTCCAACCCTAATCGGCCCGGTGAACAGGCCCAGCGGCGTACCGGAAATTCTCCCGGCGATAGGCCCCGACGTGCAATTTCTACCGAAGATCAGCAACTCGCCCTACGCTGGTTTCATGTCGGGCACCTACGACGATATGGCCCCGCTGCGGGGTAGCGACCAGGAAGAAGTGCGGCCGACCAGCGGTGGGCAGGTGCCCATCACGGTGGTGGAGCCGGAGGGGAATGCCCGCGGTGGAATCGTGCTGTTGCACGAGACCAGCGAGTTCACCGGCGCGTTGCGCGACCTGATGAACGCACTGGCGGGCGAGGGGTGGACGGTGGTCGCACCCAAACTCTTCCATCGGGGCAACGGCGAACCAGGCGGCGTCTTCGGCGACAAGCTGTTCGAAGACTTCGACGCCTGCTTCGACTGGCTCACCCGGCGCGGGGTGTTCCCCGACACCATCGGCGTGCTCGGTTTCGACACGGCGGGCACCGCCGCGTTCCTCGTCGCGACCAATCGTCCGATCGGCGCCGCGGTGAGCGTCGCGGCCCCCGGCATCGTCGAGCCGCTCACCGACCAGGCCGACGCCTTGGTGCGCGCGGCTCCGCACCTACAGGCGCCGTGGCTCGGCCTGTTCGGCGCCGACGACCCGGCCACCCCGCCCGCCCAGGTCGACCAGTTGCGTGACGCGACCGCCCGCGCCGCGGTGGCCAGCCTGGTCGTCACCTACCCCGGCCTGCATCACCGCGCCGACACCCCGGGGGCGGACGACGACATGGAAGCCGTCGATTCGCAGACCAGAATCTTCGACTGGTTCGACAGCAACCTACGCTGACCAGCCGTTTTGTGATCTGGACGGTAGCTCCTGTAACCTTTGGGCTCGGCGGTTCGAAAGGACCGGTGCCCTCGAAGAGAAGGCTCCAGGAGGCGTGCCAGAGCGGCCGAATGGGACTCACTGCTAATGAGTTGTCCCTTCACGGGGACCGGAGGTTCAAATCCTCTCGCCTCCGCCACACCCGGGAAACCGGGTACAACTGAATAACACCTGCGCCCGTAGCTCAACGGATAGAGCATCTGACTACGGATCAGAAGGTTAGGGGTTCGAATCCCTTCGGGCGCACTTTGAGAAGGCCCTTTCGGTATATCTGAAAGGGCCTTCTCGTGCCTCGGCAATCGTCTCAGACGCAATCATCGCCGAGCAGTAGGTATGCCGCTGCCAGATGTACCAGGCAATCGTCGGGCCGATGGTCGGCGTGGATTTCTCGTAACTGCGCGGCGCGCTGAGGTGTCAGGTCCACCAAATGGACCTTGCACAGGTGTTCGGCCAACTTGCCGTCGGCTTGGACGAAGGTTCTGTGTGCCTCGAATGGGGGAAGTGCCCAGGGTGCTTCTGCTGATTGCTCCGAGAAGTCGGGCGATGTCACAACGCTCCTTCGGATGTGGTCGTTCGGGGTCGCCGGATGGGGTCGTCAGTTCCACAGGCCAGCGCAGGGTAGGGGCGGCAGATCGGCTCGAACGTCGTCATCGACGGTTACCGTGAGCTCCGAGCTGGAGCGCAGTGCGTCGGCCACGTGCTGGGCTTGTTCCGCACTCGCTCGATAGTCCAGCGTCAGCGCTCCGGACTCGATGCGAATGTGCCGTGTGCGTGGCGGCTCGGTCGGCGCGCACACCAGCCTGGCGTCGGCTGGATCGTCGTCAGCGCTACCAGGAGGATGCTCCTCCGTGCCGCCACAGGTCACGGTGATCACCGTGGTTTCGTCGTGGACGGCACTACCCGCCCGGCGTCGACCAGTGTCCGCAGCGCGGCGGCTTTGCGAGGGCAGCGCTTCGCACGGCACGCGACGTGATACCGCATGACGGTGTGCGCCTGCGGGATCGTGAACGGCACAGTAGGCGCTTGGTGCGCTGCTTCGTCGCACATGGCGAGGAGCTGATACATGGCAAGGGAACTGGTCGGCATCACACGCGTCGCTTCTTCCTCGGGGACCGTTTGGGCGGTACCCGGCACCGGGGGCCTTCGCCACCGGCTCGCCACTCTGGCGGGCTGGTGCACCGCGCGGCTGCGCGGCGTCTGCCCGGTGCCGGGCACCAAGTGGACCGTACGGCCGAGGTATCACCCGTACCTGCCCGGATGCCGAGAGCTATTGCGGCATACCGAAATCGGTATATGGTGCGAGGAGTTCAGATGTTATTGGTAAATAATGCTCGGTTCGACGACCATCATCAACATTCGGCGTAGAAGGGGGAGTGGCGATGTATATGACCACCGGCGAGACCATCCGCAGGATTCGCAAATCTCTCGGTATGACGCAGGCGGAGTTCGGTGCGCTGATTCATTTCACGCAGCCCGCCGTCTCGCAGCTGGAGCATGACGGTCCGGCCGTCCACGATGTCCGCGTTCTTCGTCGTGTGGCAAGAGCACTGCAAGTTCCGCTCTCCGTACTGGTGGTGGAGTCGGATGAGGAGGCGGATGTGAAGCGACGTCAGTTCTTGAGAACAGGGACAGTCGGTGCTGGTGCCGCCGTGTCAACAGGGCGAAAACGTTCCCCTGCCACCGTGGTCACGAAGGCCGCGATCGCGGTCGGCCAGACAGACGTCGAGCGAATCACCCAGAGCGTTCGTCAAATTCATGAACTCCAGCTGATAGGCGGAGGCGACCGATTGTGCGCAGTTGCTGCCAACGAAGTGCGGTATGTCGAGCAGTTGTTGGATATGGGCACCTACACCGACCGGGTATGCAAGGCACTGGCCGGCGCGGGTGCCGAGATGATGACCGCCGCAGGCTGGGTCCACTACGACGCCGGCCGCTGGCGCGAGGCTCGCCGCTACTACGCCGACGCAGCACAGGCCGCTACGGTCGCAGGTGACGGCATCGCCGCTGCTCATGCGTGGATCAACGCGTGCGTGCTGTCGTACCGGGAAGGTTCACGTCCCAAGGAGGGCGTGCAGCTGGCCGAAGCGGCGCAACTCGCCGCCCGGCGTGAAGGTGGACCGAAGCTGCGGGCTTTGGCAGCGATTCGAGAAGCCGAAGCTCACAGCGTGATCGGTGACCGAGCCGCCATGGTGACCGCGGTGAGCCGGGCACACCGCGCTCATGAGTCGACCAGAGGAAATGACCCTGATTATCTTGCCTACGTGCCCGAAGCTCAGCTCAGCGGGCTGACCGGCCTCGCTTTCATGCGCTTGGGCGACCACCAAACCGCGGCGGCCTACCTGCAGTCCGCTATCAAGGGTATGGCGACCTACCCGCGTGAACGGAACGCATGGCAGATTCGTCTAGCACAGAACCTAATCGCTGCCGGGGCCATCTCCGAGGGTTGCTTTACGCTGGCTGGAAATTTCGACGATATACGGGCCGTCGCATCGACTAGGCTCCACACCGCCCTCGACGAGATCATCGGCAGGTTGCGGTCGTACGCGTCGGTTCCGGAAGCGCGAGCTCTTCTCGAGGCGTGGATGGCGCTCTAATGACTTGTTTGTTAGATGTTTCCACGAACATAGTGGGCGACCCGGTTGCGGAGCTTCTCGTATCGCAGACGAGTGTTTTCGTACGAGAGGCAATACTCGCGCGTCGAGGAGTATCGGCCCGGCTTTGTTGTCGACTGTGTGAAAGTCGTCCCCTCAGGAAACTGATCCCGCGTAAGGTCGATCACGCTGCCGTCCACGACGTTGAAATAATGGGAGACTTTTTCCTTGCTCGGCAGGGTAGCGATTGTGTTGAGGATGTCTCCGCCGAAATAGTCCTGCACGACGCATGCAGTGACGGCGCACTGACCTTTTGCGCCGGTAGCTTGTGTCCAACCTGGTGCGCTGCTGGTATCTGCGGTCCAGGACCTTCTCAGGGCGTGTGCCAGCGCCTCCAGCTTCCTGACATCCACCCACCCAGCGTACCGCCGGGCACAGCTGGGTCGGTCGCTTCCGTCGAGAGTTAGCCTCACTTCGTGGGCTGCGAATTCGACGCCGCTTCGGCGGAGCTCGGGCAGGCGGTGGAGTTGATGTATTCAGCGCTCGGGACCAAGGTCAGGCTCTGGAATCGTGTCGCGCCCTATGGCGATGATGTAGTGGCAATGTGTGCCGAGTTCTCCGGTGATCAGATGTGTGCTGCGGTTCATGGGCTCACCGTCGATGTTCACGGAGGCGATTCGCTACCACGGTTTCTGGATGGACTCGCGGCGGGATTCACCGGCTGGCATGGGGTGCAGAACTGGGAAAGCCAGGACCATGAGTTGTGCGTCGAGGCGCAGCACGACCCGCGTGGCTACGTCGCGATGACCTGGACGTTGAGCCCGCACAACTGCGCGCTGCGGGACACCTGGACCGCCACCGTCGTTACGGTGCTGGAAGCAGGCGAGGAGATGCGCCGATTCGCCGAATCTGTGCATCGGTTCCTTGGACCCGTGTGAACCGAGTAGTGCTACGAGCCGGTCGGCGCATTGGTTCATCCCTCGCTGTTACGCGGTGCCGTGGTTCATTTCCAGGCGGGCAGGTTCGGCAGGTTACCGGTCAGGTCGGAGCCGGGGCTTCGGCCGATCAACCACGCGGCGAGGGACGAAGAAGGGCCTGAGATGGTGTGGGTGGTGGGAGAACTGCCGATGGTGGCGGTGTAGTCGGAGTCCGTGGCGCGGAGGGTGAACGGCTCGATCGGGGTGTCGGCGGTCAGGCGGGTGATGTCCGCGGTGACTTGGGAGAGGATGCGGGTGACGAAGGGTGCGGGCCAGTCGGAGGGGTGGTAGCCCGCGTTCAAGTCGACGTGGTGGATCTCGACCTCTTGCAGCCGCATCCACAGCACTTCGGTGGCCGGGATTGGGCGGCCCTGACGGGTGCGGACCTGCGCTCGCCACGCGTCGTCGGTGAGCGAGCGTGCGAGGGCGAGGAAGCGGGTGGTGGCGGCCTGGTTGTCGGCGAGATGTTCGGCGAGTGGACGGGCCGCGCCCGCGTGTATGTCGTGGTCGCGCAGGAAAGCACTGGCGTACTGCGGGATTTCGACGCCCGTGTGCGCCCACAGCAGCAGGTTCACCAGGCTGTCCGCGTTGCGGGCGAGGTGGGCCATGACGTGGCCGCGGGTCCAGCCGGGCAGTGCGGAGGGTTCGGTGACGGCGTGCTCGTCGAGGCGGCGGAGCGTGGCGAGCAGGCGTTCGGTCGCCTCGGCGACGGCGTCGAGTTGCACGGGGGTCTGCGAGGCGGCGGTGGTCACGGTTTCGACCCTAGCGAGACAGCACCCGGCCCGCCGCGAACGACGGGCTGGCTTCCGAAGGGAACCAGGATGACCACGAAGGCTCGCGGTGGCCGTGAGTCGCATTTTGGACCCACAGTCAGCCCGCGAGGCCTGCGCCGATCGGCCCTACCCGCCGACGATCGCGTCGGCTTCGATCTCGACCAGCAGGGCCGGGGTGATCAGAGCCTTGATCTCGTACATGGCCGTCGCGGGACGGATCTCGCCGAACACTTCGGCGTGCGCCTTGGCGACCTCGGGCCAGCGCGCCATATCGGTGACGAAGATGCGGGTGCGCACCACGTCGGCCAGGCTCGCACCCGCCTCTTCCAGCGCGGAGCCGATACGCCGCAGGATTTCCCTGGTCTGCTCGCCGATGTCGTCGCCGCCTACCGCCGTGCCGCCGGGGACCGAAGCGGTGGTGCCGCTGACCGCGATGAAACCGCCGAGCCGGACCGCCCGCGAGTAGCCGACGATGTCTTCGAACTCCGAACCCGAGGAGATGTTCACGCGATCACTCATGCGCGAAAGCATCGCACGGCGCGGCCACTCGGCGGGCTTGCGGTCAGCCGTCCCCTGGCCGACCACGAATCACCTCGGTCTGCCGTCGCCCCTCCGCGATCACCGCCGCGGCCAGCGCGATCAACCATAGCGACATCGCGCCCACCTGAACGCGCTGGGCGATCCCCAGGGCGTAATCGCCGGACAGATTGTTGGCGACCAGCATCCACACTGTCGCCAGCGACCCGATCGCCAACACGACCGAACCGAATTCGCGCAGCACCCGCAAGCGTCGGTAGCGGAACGCGGCGAGGCAGAAGGCGAACGCGGCGACCGCGATCGACGTGACGGCCAGTGTGCTCGTCAACGCGTGTGGCTGATGGAGTTGCGGGAACAGTCCGCCGCATCCGCCCTCGCCGGGAGTGCAGGTTCGCAGCGGCAGCAGAACGTCGGCGATGGTGGCCGCGCCGAAGCAGAACAGCGCGATCCAGCCGACGGTCGTCAGCCTGCGCCGTGGGAACGACCACAAACCGGCGAGCGCCGCGGGCATGAGCATCGCCCCGACGATCAGGTCCGCGGTCGCGAACACCTCCCGGTACGGCTTCCCTTCCGCGTCCAATTCGCTGAGGAACGTGTCGACCGGGTCGAGATGGATCGGCAGCGCGAATTGCAGCACCCAGGACGAATAGCACAGCCCAGCGAGCGTGATCGCCGCCGCTACCAGCACCGATGCCGGTCGCGGGGCTGGAACGGCGATCCGCGGGCCACCCGTCACGCCCCCATTGTGCTGGGTGTTCCGAGCGCGCCGGACAGCGACCGGCCGCACACGTCATTACCATCCGGCACACAGGGTCTTGTCAGCTTCGCCCGGCAGGCTGGGTGACAGCTGCAACTCGAGGAGGTCTCCATGCTCGGCTTCGCGACTGCCGCCGCCGGAATCGCGGTCATGACGGTGATGGTGGTGTCCGGCTACATCGCCGCACGCGCGCCGCGTTCACTCGTGCGGGTGCGCCGCCGCTGAGGCCAGCACCGCCTGCACGCGGTCGGCCGCGTCGACGGGGTCTTCGTGCTCCCAGACGCGGACCACGTGCCACCCCGCCGCGAGCAAGGCCGCGTCGGTGGCTCGATCCCTGGCCACGTTTCCGGCCAATTTGGCCGCCCACCATTCGGCATTGTTCTTCGGGTCGGTGGCGTGTCGCGGGCAGCGGTGCCAGAAACAGCCGTCCACGTACACGGCGACCCGCCTGCGCGGGAACACCAGGTCGGCGCGTCGGCGTTGCCCCCGGATCGGTGCGCGGTCGACGTAGTAGCGCAGCCCGCGCCGGTGCAGTTCCCTGCGCAGCGCGAGCTCGGGATCGGTGCCGGTACGCCGCTGGCGCGCCATCCGCGCGCTGGTGGCCGGGTCGGTAGCGGGCCGCCGGCTCATGCCGCCCAGCCGCCCATCCGGTCCAGATGGCTTTCCACGTCGGCGAGGAAGCCGGGCGGGAATCGCAAACTGCCCATGGTGGTCCGGCGCAGGAAGCCGGCCGTCGCGCGGGCGGAGAGCAACTGCGCGTCGCCGAGGAAGTGGGCCAGGTCCTCGTAAGGCTGGTGCACCGGCCAAGTGGAGACCGGCACGCGGTAGGCCGCACCGGCGTGTCCCCAGGCGGCGACCGGCCACGGCGTACCCGGCGGGAGCGGCTGGTCGCCGGGCATCGGATCGAGCGGAGCCGCCAAACGCGATCCCACCCAGGCCGCCATGCGGACGCTCACCGCGTTACCGACCAGCTTCCAGCGATGTCCCTTGCGTATGCCCGGCACGTCGGTCGCGGGGGCCGTCCAGCCCGCGTCGAAACCCTGGAGGCGTTCGGCGTCGGTGATGCCGGGCGTGACGATCTCCCCGGACGGCAGCCGCACCGCGGGCGGGCTGGCGATGCCGAGCGCCGAGCCGCCCTTCAGGGTCGGCACCGCGTTCACCGCCCAGCCCAGGCCGCGCACGCCCTCGGTCCAGTAGAAGCCGCACGGATCGATCTCGGGATCGCCGATCGCGCGGGGACCGGCGTCCTCGCCGAACAGCACGCCACGCGGGTCCTCGGTGCGTGAGGCCAGCATCAATACCCGCTGCCTGCGCTGCGGCAGGCCGAACGCGCGGGCGTCCACCACCCGGTAGGCCCAGGTGTAGCCGAGTTCGTCGAGCGCGCCGGTGATGTGCCGCATGGCCGCGCCACGGCCCAGTTGCAGCATGAACGGCACGTTCTCGATCAGCAGCCAGCGCGGGCCGCGCTTGCGGCGCACCAGCCGGAAGACCTCGTCGACCAGGCCAGAGCGCGTGCCGGTGATGCCTGCGGTGCGCCCGGCTTGGGAGAGGTCCTGGCACGGGAATCCGGCCGCGACCAGTTCCGTTCCCGCCGGGATGGCGCGCAGCCGGGTGATGTCGGCATGCAGGGGCACTTCGGGGAAACGCGCGGCGAGCACGCCTTGGGCGCCGGGCTCGATCTCGCACAACAGCTCGGTGTGCCAGCCATGCCTGCCGAGGCCGAGCTCGAGTCCGCCGATCCCGGCGAACAGCCCGACCATCCGCGCGCCCGTCAACGACCTTCCCTTTCTCGCGTCCACACCGGACGCCGCCCACGCGTTCCGTGCCCGGGGAGCAGGTTACTCGAGTCATCCGGGGCGATCCCCGAAGTAGGCGACCATCGTCTCCGGCACCTGGTACGGTCCGCGTGTCACGCAGTGCGATCGGTGCGCGTTTCCAATAATGCACAGAGGTGGTCGCACACGGACGTGATGACCGGCCGTTCCGCCTGCGTTCCAGTGCTATCCGTGCGGTTCGCCCCCGATCCTGGTGGGCGCGCGTTCGCGCAGTGCTTTTGCTCGACGAAGTTCCAGAGCGACGCTAGGGAAAGTGAGCGAAACATGCAGTTGCCCTCCACGAAAAACGGACAGTTCCCTTCTGTCGTGGTGACGAGCCTCGCGGCGACCACGTCCATCGCGGGTGATGTGGATTCCACGTGGAAGGGCCTGCTCAACGGGGACAGCGGCATCGACCTCCTGGAAGACGAGTTCATCGACGAGTTCGAGCTGCCGGTTCGCATCGGCGGGCACCTTCAGGTTCCGCCCGCCGCGTATCTGGACGTGGACGAGGCCCGCAGGCTCTCCTACGTGGAGCAGTTGGCACTGGTCCTCGGGCGTGAGGTGTGGCGCAACGCGGGCAGCCCCGAGGTGGACACGCATCGTCTGGCGGTGTCCGTCGGCACGGGCCTCGGCGGCGCGGAGGCGATGATCCACGCCCGCGACAAGCTGCACAACGGCGGCTACCGCAAGGTGTCGCCGTACACCGTCCAAGCGGTGATGCCGAACGGCGCGGCGGCCTGCGTCGCGCTGGAACTCGGTGCGCGAGCCGGTGTGCGCACACCGGTGTCGGCCTGTTCCTCCGGTGCGGAGGCGATCGCCGAGGCGTGGCGGATGATCGTCATGGGCGACGCCGACGTCGTGGTCGCCGGCGGTGTGGAGGGTTCGATCCAGGCCCTGGCGATCGCGGCGTTCACCATGATGCGCGCCATGAGCACCCGCAACGACGCGCCCAAACGCGCCTCGCGTCCGTTCGACGCCGACCGCGACGGCTTCGTCTTCGGTGAGGCGGGTGCGCTGATGGTGCTGGAGACCGAGGAGCACGCCAAGGCACGCGGCGCGACCATCCAGGCGCGGTTGATGGGCGCCGGCATCACCTCCGACGGTTTCCACCTGGTCGCGCCGGACCCCGACGGCACCGGCGCCGCGCGCGCGATGACGCGTGCGATGCGGACGGCCGGTCTGGCCAAGGACGATGTCACGCACGTCAACGCGCACGCGACCGCCACTCCGATCGGTGACACGGCGGAAGCGCGTGCGATCCGTCAGGCGGTGGGCGAGCACGCGTCGGTCTACGCGCCCAAGTCGGCCCTCGGTCATTCCATCGGCGCGGTCGGTGCGCTGGAATCCGTGCTCACGGTGCTCAGCGTGCGGGACGAGATCGTCCCGCCCACCCTGAATCTGGACAATCTGGATCCCGAGATCGAGCTGGACGTGGTGCACGGGACCGCCCGGCCCGGCCGCATCAATTACGCCCTGAACAACTCTTTCGGATTCGGCGGGCACAACGTCGCGCTCGCCTTCGGCCGGTACTGACGGCCGGGTGACCGGGACACCTGCTAGCCTTCCCGACTTCGTTATCGACCTGTGTTCGGTGTCATTGCACGGCCCGAGTGTCTGTGCGCTGGAAAAGGATAAGGCGATGATCGACGAAACCTTCGACAACTTCCTGGATGATCAGGGCAATATCGAAATCCGTGGGAACCGGACCCTGATCGACTTCGTCGACAAGCACAGCACGGAGAACGGCGACGGGCTCGCCTACCGATTCATCGACTACTCCCGGGAACGGGACGGCGAATACCACGAACTGACCTGGCAGCAGTTCGGTGTGCGCCTGCGCGCGGTGGCGGCTCGATTGCAGCAGGTCACGCGGCCGGGGGACCGGGTGGCGATTCTCGCTCCGCAGGGGCTGGAGTACGTCGTCGCGCTCTTCGCGGCGGTGTACGCGGGGAATATCGCGGTTCCGCTGTTCGACCCGGAGGAGCAAGGCCACACCGATCGCCTGCACGCGGTGCTCGGCGACTGCAAGCCCGCCGCGATCCTCACGACCGGCTCCGCGGCCAGTGGCGTGCGGAAGTTCTTCCGGCACCTGCCGCCGCCGGAGCGGCCGCGCATCATCGCGGTCGAGGCGATCCCGGACACTGTCGGCGCCGCCTGGGTGCGCCCCGATATCAATACCGACAGCGTCGCCTATTTGCAGTACACGTCCGGCTCCACCCGGACGCCGGCGGGGGTGGAGATCACCCATCGCGCGGTGGGCACGAATTTGCTGCAGATGATCGACGCGATCGGCGTCACGGAGAATTCGCGTGGAGTCACCTGGTTACCGCTGTTCCACGATATGGGCCTGCTCTGTGTGATCCTGCCGACCGTGGGCGGCGGATTCATCACGATCATGTCGCCGAGCGCGTTCGTGCGCCGTCCCTACCGTTGGATCAAGGAATTGGCCGCCGCCTCCGACGGCGCAGGGACCTTCGCGGCGGCGCCGAATTTCGCGTTCGAGCACGCCGCGGCGCGCGGGAAGCCGAAGCCCGGTGAGGAATTGGATCTGTCCAACGTGATCGGGTTGATCAACGGCAGCGAGCCGGTCTCGGTGTCATCATGAAGAAGTTCAACGAGGCGTTCGCGCCGTACGGGTTGCCGGAGACGGCGATCAAACCTTGCTACGGCATGGCCGAGGCGACGGTGTTCGTCTCGGCCACCAAGGCCGAGGACAAGGCGAAGGTCGTGTATGTCGACCGGGCCGAATTGAACGCCGGACGGATGGTCGAGGTCGCGCCGGACGTGGACAACGCTATCGCCCAGGTGTCCTGCGGGTACGTCGCGCGCTCGCAGTGGGCGGTGATCGTCGACCCGGAGCACGGCACCGAGCGGCGTGACGGTGAGGTCGGGGAGATCTGGCTGCACGGCCAGAACATGGGCATCGGTTACTGGGGGCGTCCCGAGGAGACCGAGGCCACCTTCCGCGCGCGCTTGGCCGGGCGGTTGCCGGAGGGCAGTCACGCCGAGGGCGCGCCACAGGACGCCAACTGGATGCGCACCGGCGATTTCGGCGCGTACCTCGACGGCGAGTTGTACATCACCGGCCGGGTCAAGGACTTGGTCATCGTCGACGGCCGCAACCACTATCCGCAGGACCTGGAGTTCTCGGCGCAGGAATCCAGCACGGCGTTGCGTCCCGGATTCGTCGCGGCGTTCTCGGTGCCCGCCAACGAACTGCCCGCGCTGGTGTTCGAGCAGGGCAGCCACTCCGGCCTGACCTTCGACGCCGAGGACACCTCCGAGCAATTGGTGATCGTGGCCGAGCGCAATGCCCGTGCGGGCAAGCTCGAGCCGGAGCCGGTCGCCGATACCGTGCGCGCCGCGATCGCGCGCCGCCACGGCGTCACGGTCCGTGACGTGCTGCTGGTGCCCGCGGGCTCGATCCCGCGTACGTCCAGCGGGAAGATCGCCCGCCGCGCCTGCCGGGCCGCCTACCTGGAAGGCACGCTGCGCGGCGGTCACCAGCAGCAGTCGTTCCCGGACGCGCCGCAGGAGTGGGACTCCGAGACCGTGGTGGTCGGCTAGAGACGGCGCGGGCGAGCGCCACCACCTCGCGGCAGCTGTCGAGGTAGCGGCCGCGGTCGGTGACCCGCGGATATCCAGCGACGATCAGCACCGGACAGGTCTCGATCCCGGTGCCTTGACCTCGAGTTCCCTCGAGGTTGTTGGCTGGGCGAATGAGTGTCGAACCCCTCGCCGCGACGAACGCCGATGTCCGGCGGCCCCCGGAAAATCGGTTGGTCGGCGCGTGCTCCGGTGCGACCCTGGAATGTCGGACCCCGATGCGAACATCACCGGAGGTCCCGCTCTCCGCCGCCAGTCACACACCTCGAGGGGGAGTTTTGTCTGTCGCACTGGACGTTTCGCCGGCCGAACCGGAGGCCGACAGAACCGAGCGGCCTGCCGCCACGGGCCGACTGCACTCGCTGCGCCGATTCTGGCCGGACCTGCGTCCGCACGTCGGCCTTCTGCTCGCCGCCAGCGGACTCGCGGTTCTCGCGAGCCTGACGGCGATCGTGATTCCGCTGATGATCGCGCGGATCATCGACGGGCCGGTGGCGCATCGCGATTTCGCGGGTGCGCTCGGGCCGGTGGCCGTCGTTCTGGCGCTCGGCCTGGTGGAGGCGGTGGGTGTGTGGGGACGCCGCTGGCTGATCGCCGCGCCCGCTACTCGATTCGAGACGGCCTTGCGCGCCAAGATCTTTCACAAGTTACAGGCGCTGTCGATCGGCAGGCACGACGCGTGGGAGTCGGGCCAGCTGCTGTCGCGAGCGATCAATGACCTGGCCACGATGCGCCGCTTCGTCTCCTTCGCGGGACCGTTCCTGCTCATCCACATGGTGATCATCCCCGTCGGCCTGCTGGTGCTGTTCGCGTTGAGCCCGCAGATCGGCGCGATCTTCGCGGTGATCTCGATCCCGTTGATGGTGATCTGCATTCGCTTCGAGCGCCGGTACGCGGTTGCTTCGCGGCGTTCGCAGGACCAGTCAGGTGACCTGGCGACCACGGCCGAGGAATCCGCGCAGGGCGTTCGAGTGCTGAAAGCCTTCGGGCGGGGCGTGTACTTCGGCCGCCGCTTCACCGCCCAAGCGCACGAGCTGCGGCAGACCGAGCTGCTGAAGGCCCGCCTGGACGCGACGCTGTGGTCGAGCATGGTGAGCCTGCCGCAGCTGGCGATCGCGTTCGCGCTCGGCTACGGCGGATACGCGGTGGCGCACGGCACGATGACGCTCGGCACCTTGATCGCGGGCATCACGCTGGCGACTTTCTTGCAGTGGCCGATCATCTGGACCGGCTTCCTGCTCGCCGAACTGAACGACGCGCGCACCGCCGCGGATCGGTACTGGGAGATCACCGACACCCCGATCGACATCACCGATCCGGCCGACCCGGTGGAATTGCCCGAGCGCATTCGTGGCGAACTGGTCTTGCGCAACGTGCGTTTCGCTTTCCCTGACGCCGAAAGCGATGTGCTGCGCGACGTCTCGTTGCGCGTGCGTCCCGGTGAGACGGTGGCGCTGGTCGGCGCTACGGGAAGCGGCAAGACGGCACTGCTCAACCTGATCCCGCGCTTGTACGACGTGACAGGTGGCGCCATCACCATCAATGGCATCGACATCGCGGCGATGCGGGTCGCCGACCTGCGCTCGCTGGTGTCGGTCGCGTTCGAGGACCCGGTGTTGTTCTCCGCGAGTGTGCGGGAGAACGTCGCGCTCGGTGACCCGTCCGCGACGGACGCCGACGTGCGCCGGGCGCTGGATGTCGCACAGGCCGGCGAGTTCGTGGACGACCTGCCCTGGGGCCTGAACACCAGGATCGGCGAGCAGGGCCTGAGCCTGTCCGGTGGCCAGCGGCAGCGGCTCGCACTGGCGCGCGCGGTGCTCACCGGCGCCGGGGCGGGCAAGCGCAGCCGGATCATGGTGCTCGACAACCCGCTGTCCGCGCTCGACGTCGAGACCGAGGAGCGGGTGCAGGCACGTCTGCGCACCGTGCTGGCCGACGCGACGACGTTGCTGGTCGCGCATCGCCCGTCCACGGCGGCGCTGGCCGACCGGGTGGCGGTGCTCGCCGACGGCCGGATCGTCGCCGAGGGAACCCACGATCAATTGCTGCGCACCAGCAGAAGCTACCGAGAACTGATGGGAGGTGAGCAGTAATGAGTACAACGGCGGTCGTCACGGATGACCCGTCTGGGCAGGATGATCCCTCTCGCGCCGACCAGGCGGGTGACTGGCGCGGCATCGCGAGCGAGGACAAGGAGGTCACCGAGACCGGAAACCTGGTGCTCGCCGGTCGATCCCGGCGCCTGCTGCTCGACCTGGTCCGGCCCTATCGGAAGCTGGCCGCGCTCGGGCTGGGGCTCATCGTGCTGGACAACGCCGCGACGGTGTCGGCGCCGCTGTTCGTCGCATACGCGCTGGATACCGGCATCGCACGCGGGGTAGAGGGGAACTGGGCGCCGCTGGCCTGGACGGTGGCCGGCTATCTCGGCGCAGTCCTGCTGAACGTGTTCAGCACGTTCACCTTCCTGCGGGTTTCCGGCAGGCTCAGCCAGAGCGTGCTGTTCGATCTGCGGGTGCGTTCCTTCACGCACATGCAGCGGCTGAGCGTGGCCTTCCACGAGAAGTACACCTCGGGCAAAGTGGTGGCGCGGCTGACCGGTGACATCGAGACTCTGCAAGAACTGCTGGAGAGCGCGCTCAACCAGGCGCTCAGCGCGATCCTGTCGGTGCTGACCATCGCGGCGCTGCTGATCTACCTCGACCAGGCCCTCGCCGCGATCGTGCTGGCCGGTTTCGTCCCGCTGGCGGTGGTCACCCGCTGGGCGCAGCGCAGGCAGCGGGCGGGGTATCGCCGCACGCGCGGCGCGATCGCCAAGGTGGTCGTGCAGTTCGTCGAGTCCATGGGCGGCATGCGAGCTGTGCAGGCGTTCCGCCGGGAGCGGCGCAACGAGTCGGTGCTGGCGATCGAGGATGCCGAGTACCGCAGGGCGACCACGGCGGCGATGCGCGGCATGGGCGACTACGCGGGCCTGACCAAATTGCTCGGCAACCTGACCACGGTGACCGTCATCGTGGTCGGCGCCTGGCGGGTGATCGAGGGTGATCTTGCGGTCGGCGTGCTCGCGGCCTACCTGCTGTACCTCAACGAGTTCTACGGTCCGCTGGACCAGCTCGCGCAGGTGTTCAACGCCTACCAGTCCGCGGCGGCCGCGCTGGAGAAGATCTCCGGTGTGCTCGAGGAGGAGCCGTCGGTGCCGGAGCCCACGCAGCCGGTGGCGTTGGGTAAGGCGTCCGGCGCGGTGCGGATGGACAAGGTGTGGTTCGGCTACGGGAGCGCGCCCACGGCAGATGCCGTCGACCCCGTCCCATCGGGGCATGCCTCGGCCGGGGCGGCGGACGATGACCAGCCGGTTCGATCGACCGATCCGGGAGACCCCTCCGGCGCATCCGGCCGCCGTGCGCGCCCGGTACTGCCGGAGTTCACCCTGAAGATTCCGGCCGGGCAGGTGATCGCGCTGGTGGGTGCGACCGGCGCGGGCAAGTCGACGCTGGCGAAGCTGATCACGCGGTTCTACGACCCGTCCGGCGGTGTGGTCAGCCTGGACGGCGTCGACCTGCGTGACCTCGCCGACGCCGACCTGCGCCGCAACGTGGTGATGGTCACCCAGGAGTCCTACCTGTTCTCCGGTTCGGTGGCCGACAACATCCGGCTGGGCAGGCCAGAGGCCACCGACGCGGAGGTGTTCGCCGCGGCGCGTGCGGTGGGTTTGTACGACTTCGTGCAGGCGCTGCCCGAGGGCTTCGCCACCGACGTGCGCAAGCGCGGCGGCAGGCTCTCGGCGGGGCAGCGGCAGCTGGTCGCGTTCGCCCGGGTGTTCCTGGCCGATCCCGCCGTGATCGTGCTGGACGAGGCCACCTCCAGCCTGGATATTCCCAGCGAGCGGCTGGTGCAGCGAGCGCTGGAGACCGTCCTGCGCGGGCGCACGGCGGTGATCATCGCGCACCGCTTGTCCACGGTGGCGATCGCGGACCGGGTGCTGGTGCTCGAATCCGGCCGGATCGTCGAGGACGGCGCGCCGGAAGCTCTGATCGCGGGGACCGGCCGGTTCGCCGGCCTGCACGCGGCGTGGCGGGAGTCGCTCGTGTGATCAGCGATGGTTGTGCGAGCGGGGGCTGGATGTCGCTTACGGTAGATACGTGACGACCCCAGCCCCCGACCCCGAGCGCCCCGCCGCGAGCCCGCAGGCATCCCGGTGGCCGGCGATCCTGACCTGGCGCGCCCACGACGCGACGCGGATGGAGTCGGTGCGGGTGCAACTCAACGGCAACCGCATCCGCGCCGCCGGGCGCATGATCGGCGGCGCGAGCGCGGATCACCCCGCGTTCAGCGCCTCCTACGACCTGGTCACCGACGAGAACGGCGCGACGAAGCGGCTCTCGCTGCGCACCACCACCGCCGCGGGCGAGCGGCACGCCTCGATCGCCAGGGACGAAGAGAACTACTGGCTCGTCGACGCGGGCGGCAACCACGTCCGCTCCACCTTCGCCGGGGCACTGGACGTGGACGTGGTGCTCAGCCCGTTCTTCAACACGCTGCCGATCCGTCGCTACGACCTGCAGCACGCGGTCGAGGATGTCCAGGTCCCGGTGGTCTACGTGCGCCTGCCGGATCTGCTCGTCCAAGAGGCCACGCTGATCTACAGCAGCGCCGCCGACGGCATCAGTGTGCTGTCGCCGGTCTCCAGCGCGACGGTCACCGTCGACGCGGACGGTTTTCTGCTGGACTACCCCGGCCTCGCCGAACGGATCTGACCCGGCGTCATCGGGGCGGTCGCCGTCCACCCGCCGAGGACATGCGGTCACTCGCCGATCGTCCTCGGCATGTGCCGCGCTCGCTTCGATCGAGCGCGCGGGCGGTTCAGCTCAACTGGGTGATGACGCCACCGCGCTCGCCTGCCGCCCGCAGGTTCTCCAGCCAATCACGGTCCCCGGGCCGGATGTCCGTGATCGCCCAGCGCCGCGCGGCTTCGTAGCGTTGTCGCGCGTCGTGCCCGGCCTCCACCAGATCCGCGAGGGACCTCTCGTCGCGCAGGCTGTCGCGCGCCGCGCCGAGCACGGTGAGTGTTTCGTCCAGCACTTCCAGCAACGCGTCCGAATTCGGTTCGCAGATCGCGCGCACCAGAGCGGGCGCCGTGCCCGCCACGCGGGTGCCGTCCCGGAACGATCCGGCCGCGAGCCCGAGCGCGAGATCGCCCCCTGTGGCACCCGCCAGCGCGAGCGCCTCGGCGAGCACATGCGGCAGATGGGAGATGCGCGCGACGGCGCGATCGTGCTGCGCGGCCACCACAGGTACCACCACCGATCCGCAGTCCAGCGCGAGCCGCACCACGCGGGTCCACGGGTCCACCTCGGTGCCCTCGTCCACGCCGACCGCCCACACGGCGTCCCGGAACAACTCGTGATCGGTGGCGGCCCACCCGGATTCGGAGGTGCCCGCCATCGGATGACCGCCGACGTACCGGTCGGCGAGACCGCGGTCGCGCACGGCCGCCGCGACCGGCGCCTTCACGCTCACCACATCGGTGAGCGCGCAGTCCGGCGCGTAGGTCGCGATCACGGAGAGCAGGTGATCCACCGCGGGCATCGGCACCGCGAGGACGATCAGCGCGTCGGTCTGCGCGGCGCGGCGCAGCGCGGCGGGCAGGTCTTCGGTGACGTCGAACCCGTCGGCGCGCGCGGCCCGCGCCCCCGCCGCGGAGCGGTTGTATCCCCAGCCGTCGTAGCCCGCGGCGACGGCCGCGCGCAATAGCGACCCACCGATCAAACCGGTCCCGAGGACGCACAAGGGTGCTTTCTTCGCCGAAGTCACCGGAACAGATTGGCATACGACTTCAACATTTCAGCTCGAGCAGACTACCGTTGCGGCCATGGCAGCACAGCGCTCGGGCACGAACAGGGCGGCGTCGGACGATTACGACGACGTGGAAGGGTTCGCAGTGGCGGTTGTCCGCGAAGAAGGCAAATGGCGGTGCAGTCCGCTGAGCCGGGAGGCACTCACCGATTTGTCCGCCGCGGAAAACGAACTGAAGGCTTTGCGCAGCTCGGGAGCGGTGTTCGGATTGCTGGACATCGACGACGAGTTCTTCATCGTGCTACGGCCCGCGCCGAGCGGCACCCGGATGCTCGTGTCGGACGCCACGGCCGCGATCGACTACGACATCGCCGCGGACGTGCTCGAGGCGCTGAACGTGGAAATCCCCGATATCGACCCGGACGAACTGGACGACGTCGAACCCTGGGAAGAGGGTGACCTCGGCGTGCTCGCCGATCTCGGCCTGCCCGAACCGGTGCTCAGTGTCATCCTCGCCGAGACCGAGCTCTATCCGGACGAGCAACTCGGCATGATCGCCCAGCGTCTCGGCTTCGCCGACGAGCTCGCCGCGGTGCTGGACAAGCTGCCGCGCTGAGGTGGGCGTGCTGCCGGGCGACCCGGGCCCCTCGGACGCCGACATGGTGCGGGCCGCCATCAATGCGGCCGCGGCCGCAGGGGCTCGTGACGTACCGGTCGGCGCCGTCGTATTCGACTCGGCGGGAAGGGAACTGGCGCGCGCCGCGAACGCGCGGGAGGCGCTCGGCGATCCCACCGCGCACGCGGAGATCCTGGCGCTGCGCCGTGCCGCCGCGATCCACGGCGACGGCTGGCGGCTGGAGGGCGCCACCCTCGCCGTGACGCTGGAGCCCTGCACCATGTGCGCGGGCGCGCTGGTGCTCGCGCGGGTCGGCCGCCTGGTTTTCGGGGCGTGGGAGCCGAAGACCGGGGCCGTCGGATCCCTGTGGGACGTGGTGCGTGACCGTCGTCTCAACCACCGTCCCCAGGTGCGCGGGGGGGTACTGGAGAACGAATGCGCGGCGTTGCTCGACGCGTTCTTCCGCACCCAGCGCTGATCGCGGCTCTCCTGGCGATTTAGTGATCCGGCGCCGGTCCGGTATGGTTGTCGGCGGTGGCGTGTCCGAGCGGCCTAAGGAGCACGCCTCGAAAGCGTGTGAGGGGTAACCCCCCTCCGAGGGTTCAAATCCCTCCGCCACCGCCAAAGCCCTTCACCTGTCAGCGCAGGTGAGGGGCTATTTCTTTACTAAGGCAGCAGCCGGTCGGGCTCCGTGACAAGAGTTTGACAAGTGCGGCTACCAGCGCCTGTCGCGGCAGAGCCCTTGCCGCCCGAATACTTGTCGTCCATCGCAGACGCTACGCGGTCCAGATCGTCATCGAACAGGTCCGCACAGGTGTTCAGTGTCTCTTTGGCGTCCTTGTGGCCCAGCAGCCGAGCCAGCGCCAGGACGTTCGCACCTGCCGACACTGCCAGCGAGGCGCACGTGTGGCGGAGATCGTGCGGCGTGATCGGCTGCACCTTCGACCGCTTCACGGCACCGGCAAACCAGCCGTCAGCCGACTTCGGACGCGGCAAGTACTTCTCCGGGTCGTTCGGGTGCGGGAACACGAGCGCGTCTCGGTGCTTGCCCTTCACGTGTAGTTGCAGCTGATCGAGGATGAAGCGGGGAACGGGCACCGTTCGGATTTCCTTGCCCTTCGTATCGCCCTCCGCGTGATCGACGCCGAGCTGCACCGCGTTGTCGGCAACCGTGATGCGGGCGCGGCGGAAGTCGATATCGCGTACCCGCAGTGCGATCAGCTCACCCCAGCGCGGGCCGCAGTATCCGAGCATGAGCACCAGGAGTTGATGTTTCCCGGACTCCTTCGCCAAGCGCTTCAAGTCCGCCGAGGTCAGATACACATGGCGCTTCTTTTTCTTGTCCGGCAGGTTCTCGACACCACGCGCCAGGTTCTTCGGCAGACGCTTAGCCTTCACTGCCGCGTCGAGAATTCCGGCCAGGCCCGATGAGGTCGGGGCGCACGTGGATCACGCGTTGGCATACGCGCGTGCGGGGCTCGCGGTGCTGCCGCTGGCCCCTCGGGCCAAGGTGCCTGCGACTGATCACGGCAAGGACGACGCGAGTACCGACGCTGAGCAGATTCGTGCGTGGTGGGCGCGTAATCCGCTGTACAACGTCGGTGTTCGCCCGCGTGCCAGGGTCGTCGTGCTCGATGTCGATCCGCGTTCGGGTGGCAGTGTTGAAGCGTTGGGAGAGATTCCGGAAACCTGGATGGCTGTTACGGGCGGTGGCGGCTGCCATTTGTGGTTCCGTTGCGGTGGCAAGGTGCGCGGAAAGCTCGAAGGCGCGCGGGGCATCGACATCAAGGCCGAAACCGGCTATGTCGTGGCACCGCCGAGCGTGCACCCGAGCGGTACCAGGTACCGGTGGACCAATCGTGCGCGTATCGCACCGTTGCCGGAGCATCTGCGTGGTCGGGTGTGTGTGCCCGTGGTTCTGCCCTTCCGCTCGTACCGGCGTCGTGGTGGTTCGGGTGAGGGGCTGGTCCGGTTCGTTCGGCAGGCTGCGCCGGGACAGCGCAACAACGTCCTGTTCTGGGCCGCCTGCCGCGCCTACGCCGAAGGTGGCGATCCTGCCGTGCTGGGAGCACTCGCGACTACGGCGGCCGAAATCGGGTTGCCCCGCCATGAGGTCTGCCAGACGATGCGGTCGGCGCAGCGGGGTGCGGTGTGATGACGATGCTGGTGGACTATTCGAACGCGTCTGCGGATTCGGACAACAGTCCGGAAGTGGATTTCTGGCAGGCGCGGCCTGTGCTGACCCATGTGCGGGACTTCGCGCGTGCTCGGATGTGTGGGCCGTGGTCGACGTTGGGTGTGGTGCTGGCGCGTGCTGTCGCGTCGGTGCCGCCGCATGTGCTGTTGCCGGCGACGGTCGGAGGTCCGACATCGCTGAACGTGTTCGTGGCCCTGGTCGGCCCCTCGGGTGCGGGCAAAGGAGCGAGTGAATCCGCGGCCCGCGATGCGGTGGTCTTCCTGGACCACTGGGACAAGCCGATCGACATTCCAGTGTTGCCGCTGGGTTCGGGTGAGGGCATCTCGCGGACGTTCCGGCCCGCAGGCACCCCGGACGACGCGCCGAACGAGGTCGACCGGGTGTTGTTCGCTGTGCCCGAGATCGACACGCTTGCCGCGCTTCTCGGTCGACAGGGTTCGACGGTGGAAGGCGAACTCCGCAAGCTCTACAGCGGGGAACAGCTCGGCTTCACCAACGCGCAGAAGGCAACCCGGTCGGTCGTGGCAGCGCACTCGTATCGGGCAGCGCTCACGGTCGGGGTGCAACCGTTGCGGGCTGAGCCGTTGTTCGCGGGTGCCGATGGCGGCACCACACAGCGGTTCGTGTGGCTGGATGTCCGCGACCCTGACGCACCCGATATCACCCCGGTCGCGCCGGAGCCCTGGACGGTTCGTAGTCCTGCGTGGCTGCCCTGCGAACTTGCCATCCCGAAGCGGGCGCACGCCGCGATTCGTCGTCATCGACTGGCGCAGTTGCGTGGTGAGAACGTCGATCCGCTCAACGGTCACGCACTGCTGTGCAGGCTCAAGGTTGCGGCGGCGCTGATGATCTTGGACGGGCGCAGCGTCGTCAGCGATGAAGACTGGACACTGGCCGGAGATGTGATGGTGTTCTCCGACCAGACCCGCACCGCCACGCAGCGGGCGTTGAACGAACGGTTTACGCACGCGAATCGGGCCAAAGGGATCGCGTCGGTGGAACGGGAGGAAGCCGAACACGACCACCGGCGCGGCAAGGCGCGTGACGCAGTGTTGACCGTCCTGCGCGGGAAGAATGGCCCCGAGTTGACCGGATCGGATATCCGCAGACGTGTGAACAACATGCACCGCCCGGTCCTCGAAGACGCGCTGAACGACCTGGTGGACGCGGGCCTCCTCATCGCCACCGACGCTCACGGTGGCATCCGCTACCGGTTGACCGAAGCCGGGTAGCCGTACACGGTGTACCGGGCGTACACCCCTCGAAAACTGGCATCTACCAGCGAAAATGAGGGGTGTACCGAGCGTACACGGTGTACATGGGCCGATAAACGAGTGCGCCCCGCCACCCTCGTCTCAAGCGAAGGGGCGGGGCTATCCGCTTCGTCTACGGGCGCGTGAACTCGCCATCGGCTACGCCAGCGGTGAACGCGTCCCACTCGCCGGGGGTGAAGACCAGCGCCGGGCCGGTCGGATTCTTGGAGTCCCGAACCCCGACCAAGCCCCTGTCGAGAAACGCAACCTCTACACATTCCTGGCTAGCGGAACTGCGGCTGCTCTTGAACCATCGTGCCCCCGTCAGATCGACGCTCACCGGGTTAACTCCTCTGCAATCTCTAGGATGAGCTTGCGACTGGCCGTCTCATCCAGCGCAACACGCTGAATGTCAGCATAGGCGTCCCGGTACTGGTCCACTTCTTCCGCCTTCTCCAGGTACAGCGCACCAGTGAATCCCTGGATGTAGACAACAGGTGGCTCGGTGAGCTTGGCGGTGGGGTGGCGTGGGAACTCCAGCAGGACGAACGAGTTCGTCAGCACCCCCCGATGTCGCCCCGCCGCCAGTGGGACGATCCGAACTGACACGTTCGGCAGGTGATCGGCTTCGACCAAGTGCAGGAGTTGACGGGCCATCACTTCCGGCGACCCATTGGTGCGGCGCAACACCGATTCATCAATGAGGGCGTTGAGCACGAGCGGATTGGACTTGCTGTGCAATCGTTCTTGCCGCCTGCTGTGAAGCTCGATTCGGCGGTCGACCTCGGCGGGTGACATACCGGGGAACTCGATCCAGTGCAGTTCGCGCCGGTACTCAGCAGTCTGTAACAGTCCAGGCAGCAGCATCGTGTGATACGAGCTGAAACGCTTGGCCGCATCCTCTAAGCCCACATAGAGGTCGAAGTGTTTCGGGATGGCGTCGCCATAGGCGTGCCACCAGCCCTTGCCTTGAGATTCCTCTGTCAGGCCCAGCAGGACATCTGCTGTCGCGTCGTCAACCCGGTACATCTGAGCAAGGTGCGTGATGAACAGTGGGTTGATGCGGGTCGGCTGCCCTGTCTCCATCCGCCAAAACGTCTGCTTGGATACGCCGATTGCTTTGCGGGCGGTCTCCACGTCGATTCCCGCCGCTTCTCGCAGTTCGCGAAGCAAGCGGGCAAGTATCCGGCGCGGGAGGGTCGAACCAGTGGTCATGGTGTGGGCTCCGTAGGGTTGCTAACGATCCACGTTCGTCTAGGAACCATTCTTGGCGTTGGTGTGGAATCTTGTGTACTCGTTGGCGAAATCCTGCGCGCGAACATTCCAAGAACGTTGTAGCAGTGCTGCACTGGATGTGCGCCCGGTAGGGAGTGCGGAACCGCAGACACCGCAAGACTTCTCGCCCTCGGGTACCGGTCAGGGGGTTGCCGAGGACCGGGCGCACCCACAGCCTTTCCGATACGAGTAGAGGTCTTCATGGGCCACATAGCGTTTGGGGACACCCCGGTGTCTCGCTGCCACTTCTACCGGCGAGTGTGTGACCTACCTGCGGTGATCGACCCGCCCGAGTTGGGCCGCATCATCATAAAGTCGTCGCATGTCGGTGCGTTGACAATGCCCGCGTCGTTGGGGCGTGCTGTTCTGCACCAGATGCGGCACCGCAGAGACGCGTTGGGGCCGATCGTGGCGCATCCTCGCTCGAACCGGTGGACGTACCTTGTGCGGCCCGATGTACCGGACGACACAAAGCTTTTCGCGGAGCTGTTCCGGCTCGACGTGTCGATTGTCCGGGAGGGCGGAACGGTCGCATTGCCGTCGCCCACAGCGGAGTCCGGCGCTGTCCGGCACTGGATAGAGACACCCCGGGATAGATTCCGCCCGTCCGGAATGGCCGTGGTCGGGCACATACGCGCCTGCGGTGGTCCCGGTAGGCGTTGGGCGGTCGCTCATGTCTGACCGCACGGTTCCGCTGTCGCAGTGCCGATGGTGGAAGACAGCAGACGGAGAACCGAACGGGCAGCGTGCTTTCGTAACGCACGTCCGCTGCCCGGACAGCCGACATTGCCTGCGCCTGGTCCCGCTGGTCGACGGGAAGATCGGGAAGCACGACCGCAACATCGGCGGTGTCTGCCCGTGGATCGGGTTCCGGGTGGTTGATGACCGGAGGAAAGCGTGATGACTTCTCCTCTGCCGAACGATCCGGATGTGCATTTGTCGGTGTTCCTGCACGGTGCACGGTTCGACTTCGTGGCCTGCCTCACTGCCGCTCTGATGTTCGTTCAAGAGCATCGGGAGCGGCACTATGTCGACGCCGTGAACGTGCTCCCTGATAGCGCTGAGGGCTGGCCAAGGTTGCCGTGTGAACGGCTGTATGTCGAGCGATGATGGTTCCTTGCCCGGTGACCGTGCACGCGCGACACTGACCTGTTCGGACCATGACGAGAAGGAGCTAAGCGTGGGGAATGACGAGCAGCTGACCATGGATCTCGGCGTACCCGTCGAGCAGACCGCATGGGGTAAATGGGTCGACCCTGAACGACGCAAGGCGCAAGCCCAGAAGTTCATGGACCACGCCGGATTGCAACGTATTCCGCCGGAGCCATGGCCGGAAGGTTCGGAGGAAGTGAAGCGGTTAGACCCAATTGTCGCCGAACTGTTCCCGACCAGGGCTGCCGCTGCGGCGACACCCGATAACGCCGACATGGTTGACGCGTTCATTTGTTTCATCGGCGCGTGCTTCGAAAAATTCGCAGGAGCTAGATTTATCGAGGAAGAATGGTTCGGCCGCGAATATTCGTTTTACGACGACGTGAACCCCGCATTAGAGATGGACACGGGCGACGAAGAAGACGTCGAGACCGTATGGGGACTAATCGGCCGCATGATCGAATATAGCCCCGAGGAGCATGAGGGGATGTTTTCCAAAATGGCTGCGGACATTCGCGAGTACGCATCGCTCCATGAGGACTATCGCAGCCGCTGAGCTGCCCTAACTGCTTCCTAACGGCTACGGCCAAAAATTTCTCGATATCGCTTCACGCTTCTGGGGGATCGGTTGGACGAAACGAAAGAGACCGAGAGAACTATAAGCCTCACGAGCGTGGCAGGATATTCGAGAACGGTATCGAAGCCTACTTCAAGGACCGTGAGCGGGGATATCTCCCCAGTTCCCGCATATACAAGACCCCGGAAGGTCGGATTAAGTTCGACCACGTCAGAGAGGAGCAGGGTAAAACTTTCTCCATCGAGGATAAGTCCGGCAGAATCGAAGGACCCAAGGACGAAAAGCAGCTCAAGGCATTACGGGTACTTCTTGAGAAAGGCGTCGTACAGGAACATACGCTACGGTCAGTAGAAGGTGAGACGGTATCGAAAGACTGTCGGGAACTCATCAACGGTTTGAAGCAAGACTTCCGCGACAGATTCACCCACCTAGAAATCTCGCGAGCTGAAGCCCGGACAATTTGGGCATTGGGCGTGGATTTGGAGCGAAGTAAACAGCTCCAACTGCCGGAGCAAGGTAAGCAGCTTGAGTTACCAGGCGTAGCCGAGAAGGCGCGAGAGGAGAAAGCGCAGGAACTACAAAAGCGGCGGGATAAAATCGCGTTGCTGGCGAAGGCGCGGGGGCAAGCCGAGAAGTTCCGGAATATGCTGCGATTCCGCGACGGTGCTACACGTGGCCGAGCGGAAGCCCCCGAACGAGTCGAGCGTGACCGACAAGCACAAGAACAAGCCAAGCTAGCCAGGCAGGCACGCGAAACGCCGGATGCCCGGGTGGCACGTGAGGCTGCCGAACGGGTAGCGCTGGAATTCCCGGTGCCCGAACAGTTTCAGCTACGGGAAGCCGCCGATACTACGGAACAGGCGGCCCGAGAGACAGCCGACGCCGCCAGCTTGGAGCGTGCAGCAGCCGACGCCCGCACGGCGGAGGAGAAAGCGCGCGAACAAGCCCGCATTGCCCGCGAGGCAGCCGACAACAAGGAACGCGCCGAAGAACTGGCACGACTCCAAGCCCGGGGAGTGCCCCCGGATGTGGTGAAGCTTCTCGCACTCGGCCAAGCGCAACCACCTTCAGCGGCGGTGCGGGAGCCGCCTGGTCATGCGCCGGGCGTGGTGCGTGGCGGCACCGGACAAGGGCAAGAACGCTCGCGCGGAATATCGCGCGACCGATAACCGACTCCCGCCGCTGCTCACAGCCCCGGCGTTGCCCGCCCCGTCAGTGTGGGTGGGTGAGGGGTCCGGGTCTGGCTGCAACCGATTTCGCCGCTTAGGAGCCAATCTGGTTCCTGGCGGGGCTATGTACCCTCCCCCCGGCAATGTTGGCCCACTCTCAGGCATTCGGGCCAATAATCATGCAGGGAGGGGGAGGGGCCTTGGAATGCGTATACAGGGAGAACAACCGAGTGGTCCGGTGTTGTGGCGTAGGGGTGGGAGGGGTCCCGTGCCCCGGGTCTGTGCCGAACCGTCCCGTATAGCAGGAGCGAGACTGTTCCAGGATTGTCAGAGGGATTTCCTAGGTGCCGATATTGACGGATCAACCACCGACTAGGGGGCAAGCCGCCAACGTCCTCCTGTGGCCTACACTCAGGCACACTCGCCGAGATCTCCCGAGCTAGGAACATGGAATCCGAACACAGAGCAGCGACCGAGCCGCACGCACGGTTCGCCTGTAGGAATGTTTCAGGTGGTCAGGGAGGTTTCACGCGACAAGAATCTGACAAGAAACCCCGGTCAAAGGCAGTCTCTGACCGGGGATGCGAGTGAACGAGGATAGGGGTCTAGCTCGATGTTTGCGAGATTGACCCTGGTTGTGGTAGGGAGGGTGGCAGAGAGTTCAAATCCCTCCGCCACCGCCAAAGCCCTTCACCTGTTCGCGCAGGTGGAGGGCTTTTCTCGCTCAGGCAGCGGCCCGGTTCGGCTTCGCGGCTCGGCGTGGGAGCATTGGGCGTGAGTGTCCGGGATCTGCGAGGCTGAGGAGGTCGACACGGTGACCGAGCCGGACCACCGCTACTGGATGAACCGGGCTATCGAGCTGGCGCGCTCGTGCCCGGTGGCCGAGGGGGCGTTCTCGGTGGGGGCGGTGATCGTCGCCGATGGGGTGGAGATCGCGACCGGTTACTCCCGGGAGTCCGAGCCGAAGGAACACGCCGAGGAGGCGGCGCTCGGCAAGCTCGATCCGGGGGATCCGCGCCTGGCGCGTGCGACGCTCTACAGCACGCTCGAGCCGTGCTCCGAACGCGGGACGAAGGGCCGGTTGCCGTGTACCGACCGGGTACTGCGGGCGCGTATCCCGGTGGTGGTGATCGCGTGGCGGGAGCCGTCCACGTTCGTCGTGAACTGTGTGGGTGTGGAGAAACTCCAGCAGGCGGGTGTGACGGTGCTCGAGCTTCCCGAGCTGGCCGAGGCGGCGATGTCGATGAACCGGCATCTGGACCTGTCCTGAGTTCAGTCGTAGTCCCAGTACTGCAGCCAGCGCACCGACGCGAACAGCAGCAAGGTCAGCGCGTAGAGCACGAGGACCACCGCCGCCCCTGCGATGCTGACCCGGCGGCCGGCGCCGTCGATCGGATCGAGCCACCGGCGGAAATAGCTCGCGACCGCGGGCGACAGGAAATAGCTCATCAATCCCACGCTCACGATCTGGCTCAGCCACAACGCCAGCCACGGTTGCGCACCCACCCGGTCCAGCACCGGACCGAAGAAGCGCGACAGCACCATCACCGTCGGATACAGCACCAGCAACACCAGCATCGCCGTCTTCCACGTCGGCGTCATCCTGGTCTGGCCGCCGACCGTTCGCACCGTGGAGCCGAACGGCGTGGTGTGCGCGTCCACGGTGAAGTCCTCGGTCAGTTTCGCGCGCAATTCCGGTAATGCGGCGGCGCGTTCGTCCGAGCTCATCCATTCCGACAACTGCCGCCCGGTGCGGAATCGCAGGACCGAGAACCAGCGACTTCCCCGAGCCGGGAACAGCGCGACGCCCAGGAAGCCCGGGAACCCGGAACTCGCGGCGACGAGACGCGCTTCCGTCGCCTGGAATTCGGCCTCTTTACCGGGCGCGACGCTGTGCCGGAAGACGCCGACACCGGGCGGCGGCAGCTCGCCCTCGATGATGATCAAATCCGAACTCTTGCAATGGAAACCGAGGGACGTACCGTCGGAAAGGACGGCGGTCCGTTCGGAGGAGTCCAGAAATCCGTGCAGCGCGGCCTCGGATCGGAACGTCACGCTGAATCCCGGCTCGAACAGCGGATCGTCGGTCACCGCCACGGAGGCATGCACGAAGCCCTCCCTGGCGCGCGCAAGCTCGGTCATCCGCGCCAACCAGGTACGAAATGCCGCGTCGTGCGCCGGTCGGTGGAAGACCGTGACAGCGGTGGCGGTGGCGGTGGCGTCCATCCGAAGGCTAGAAGACGTCGATGCGGCGGCCCCGCACATAAACCTCGGTGATCGCGGGCTCGCGAAGACCCATCAGCAGTGCGAACAGCGTCTGATCCCGTGCCAGCGCGGGGTCCTCGGCACGAATGCCGTGCGCCAGCGCGCTGTCCAGCGCCGGGACCCGCGCCGGTTCGACGACCACGAAGTCGGCTTCCTTTCCGATATCGAAATTGCCGAATCGGTGTTCCATGTCCAGGGCGCGCGCGCCGGCCAGCGTGCCGGTGAACAGCATCACCGCCGGGTGCATCGAGACGCCCTGCTCACCCGGCTCGGATATGTGCACCTTGAACGCGGCCGCCAGCACCTGTGGGATCAGCCATTCGTCGCCGCCGCCGAAATCGGTGCCCGCGGCTACCGTGACTCCCGCCGCGAGCGTCCGCTTCCAGGGCATGGTGCCCGAGCCGAGGAACTGCTGCGACACCGGGCAGTGCGCGATCGAGGTGCCGGTCTCGGCCATCCGGCGCAGTTCGGCGTCCTGACAGTGCACGCAGTGGGCGAGGACGCTGCGCTTGCCCAGCAGGCTTTTGCCGCCCACCGCGGAACCGGGCAGGAATCTGCCGTCGTAGGTGTCGAGATAGGTGTTCACGCCGTACGCCTGCTTCGTGGCGTCGACTTCGCCGGTTCCTGGGCGATTGTTCTCGTTGAGGTGACTGTGGAAATAGACGCCGCGCTCGCGCACGGAGTCGTACAGGTCGCCGAGGTCCGCCAAGGTCCGGCGGGTCACCGCCAGCGAGAAGCGTGGCACGACAGCCACTTGTAGCAGCGCAGTGCGCACGTCACCGGTGTCGGCGGCGTGCCACTTGTCGATCTCCTGGCTCGTCAGCCGTATGGCCTCGTCCTCCGTGGTGATCAGGGCCGCTGCCGAGGGCTCTCCCGTCGTCTGGATACCGCGGCCGCCGACCATTCGGAGGCCACGTCTACGCGTCTCGGTGAACAGCGCGTCCTGCGCATGCGGGAACGCCGAGCCGAAGACCATCGCGGCCGTGGTGCCCGCGGCGATGCGTCTCGCGCAGAATTCGACGGCCGCCAGCTCCGCGAATCCTGGATCGGCGTAACGGGATTCCGCGGGATAGATGCACGATTGGAGCCATTCCAGCAACTGGCCGCCGCCGTAAGCATCCCCGGCGAAGGTCTGCGGGAAATGAATATGGGTGTCGACGAACCCGGGAAGAAGAAAACCGGGCCGATGATCGAACACTTCGTCGGCGCGATACTCCGGCGGGATATCGGAGCGCGATCCGCAGAATACGACCCGGCCGCTTGCGTCGATTACCAGAGCCCCGTCCGGCACCTCGGCCAGCGCGTCGGTCACATCGTCGGCGGCGGGACTACCGGCGATGTGGAAAATGTGCCCCAAGTGGACTTGGCTCACCATTCGAGGAGAACACAGAACCACCCGGTACGCGAGCGGATCGGCCGAAACGTCGCTAGACGCCGCGTGAGAGCAAGGCCACCGGCGGTGGCATGCGATAACCGGCGAGTTTGATGAACCGGGCGCTGACGCGGGGCTGCTTGCCCTCCAGCGGGCCCGCCCCGACGGTGTTCATCATCCGGTTGATCACGTTGAAGCACGTGCCCACCCAGACGGCCTCGTCGAACGCCTCCTCGGACACACCCGCCAACCGCACCACCGCGGCGTCTTCGGGAGTCAACCCGTCCGGGTCACGGGCCATTTTCCCGAGGAAGCCGAGCATCACGCGCGCCTCGGGACGCAGCGGGGAGTCCGCGCCGCCGGCCAAGGCGCGCGTCACCACATCGGCGGCGACGTACGCGCCCGCGATCGCTTCGTGCGAGGTGGCGCAGAACGGGCACTCGTTGGCCTGCGATGTGTGCGTCGCGAAGATCTCGCGTTCGGCGACGGTCCAGTACGAAGGGCCGCGCATGGTGTCCTGGATCAGGTCCGACAGCGGCGAACCGAAGAACCGATGCCGATAGAACAGCACCTTCAGCACCGCGGGGACCTCGACCCCGCTGAATCGCCGCATCGCCCACAGCACGAACCTGGTCGGCCGGTCGTGCCCGGACCGAACTGTCTCGAGCCACATTCTCAGTACCCCTCCCACGCCCGGCGTGCGGCGCGCAGGCGTCGATCCGCCGCGCCGTAGGCGGCGACGGCGGTCGCCTCGAAGATCTCGTCGTCGCTGTGACCGGCGGCTTTCAGCGCCGCGATGTCCTGCTCGGTGACCCGGTAGGACCGCTCGGCCACCAGCTCGGCGAAGGCCACCAGCTCCGGTGCGGCGCCGCCGTCGGGGTCGAGCGTCCGTGCGGCCCTGCCGCGCAGTACCCGGCGGACCGCGCTCGACAACCGAGCCGGCGCGGACTCGAGGTGCTCGCCGAACCGCTGCCATCTCTCACTCATCGAGCCACGCATGGGCTCATTCTGGCCGACCACCGCCGCATCCGCAGGCACGCAGGGAAATCAGACCGCCACGACGACCAAGAGGATCACCCATCCGGGGATCGACCACTGGAACGGCGATGCCATGCCCGTCGAAGTCACCAGCGGACGACCCGGGCTGCCCGCACCCGAGCGACGCCCGAAAATTGCTCGAATACGACGGATATCGGACGGAATCCGGGGTATACGCCCCATACGGTAAGTGCGGGAAGGACGCGATGCCAGATGCGCCGTCGGACAGTCCGCGCGGGAACGATGCGCGAGAGAAACATGAGAATCGGAAGCATAATCGTCTTGGTTTGGTTGCTGATCGGCGTGATCGCCGCGGCACAACGCAACTATTTCGACAGCGGACCGGTCAACTGCGCCGGTTTCGGCACTGTCGTCGTCACGGTCATCGCGGGTCCGCTCAACTACATGGGCGTGAACCCGAAAGTCGAGGATTGCAACGTCCCCCAGCCGAGTCCGTAATCGACCCCACTGAGGATGGACGGCCAGGCATGGTGCGCCGCCTGGCCGTCCGTCGTCGTGTCCGCGAGAGGACAGAGCACACCGCTGTGTGTGCTCAATATTTGCTGCAACTGTGAATGTGCGCTTCTACAGCTGCTGTCGAGATAGCTGCGGGAGTTCCGGGTATCCCTCCGCATGGGGAGCACGGAAGGAACCGATGAGATGCGCGATTACGAACCACGTGCACGTGCCAGACGCCGACCGGGCGCAGGCTCCCAATTGTTCGGTTTCCTGCTGTTGGCCTGGCTGGCGGTCGGGTTGCTCGCGGCCGGTCAGCGGCACTATTTCGACAGCGGCCCACCGATCGACTGCGCCGGTTGGGGCACGATCGGTCTCACCGCCCTCGCCGGTCCGCTCAACTACGCCGGGTTGAACCCGAAGGTCGGCGACTGCGACCTTCCCCAACCCAGCCGCTGAAACGCACTCGGCCCCGCACCCGTATTCCGGGTGCGGGGCCGAGCTATGGTTCGGATCAGCTGACGCCGACCGGTTGCTTCGTCGTCTGGGCCGAACGCTGCTGCAACTCACGCAGCTTCGTGCCCTCGACGTCGATATCGGGCAGGATGCGGTCCAGCCACTTCGGCATCCACCACGACCACTTGCCCATGATCACCAGCAGCGACGGGATCAGCACCATACGGACGACGAACGCGTCCAGCAGCACGCCGGCCGCCAGGGCGAAGCCCATGGACTTGGCCGTCACGTCGGTCTCCATCAGGAAGGAACCGAACACCGAGATCATGATGATCGCAGCCGCGGTCACGACGCGAGCACCGTGGTGGTAACCGGCGACCACCGCGTCCGTGGGTGACTTGCCGTGCACGAACTCCTCGCGCATCCGGGTCACCAGGAACACCTGGTAGTCCATCGCCAGACCGAACACCAGCCCGATCAGCATGATCGGCAGGAAGCTGACCAGCGGGTGCGGGTCCTCGATCAGGCCGAGCGCGCCCTCCTGGAAGACCAGCACGGTCGCACCGAAGGTCGCGGCCATCGACAGCAGGAACCCGAGCGCCGCGGTCAACGGCACCAGGATCGACCGGAACACCAGGATCAGCAGCACGAAGGCCGCGCCTGCCACGATCGCCAGATACGGCACGATCTTGCTGAGCAGCACGTGGTCGATGTCGGCGTAGATCGCCGTGGTTCCGGTCACGCCGTACTCGATGCCGTACTCCGCTTGCAGCGCGCCCTCGGCCTCGCGGGCATCCTGCACCAGGTCCTTGGTGGCCTGATTGTTCGGGCCCGACTTCGGGACGCCGTCCAGCAGTGCGCCCTGCTTGTCCTGGCTCCACTGCGGTGCGGTCACGTAGTCCATGCCCGAGTAGGACGCCAGCTTGGCGCGCAGGGCCTCGACCGCGGCCTCCCGGTTCTCGGCGGGTACGGCGGACAGGTCCACGGCCACGTTCAGCACGCCGTTGCTGCCTTCGCCGAAGCCCTCGGTGCGCAGCTCGTAGGCCTTACGAACGGTCGAGGTCTTGGGCATGCTGTCCTCGCCGGGCAGGCCGAGGTTCAGGCCGGTCGCGGGAGCGGCGAGCGCGCCGAGCACGACGATGCTCAGGATCAGCGCGGCCCACGGGGCCTTGCCGATCAGCTTGCCGAAGCGCATGCCGTTGGTGACCGAGGTGTCGTCCTCGGGGTCGTGCTGGGCGACCAGCGGCAGCTTCGGCTTGAACAGGAAGCGGCCGAACGCGCCGAGCAGCGCTGGCATCAGCGTGATGGCGGTGAGCACGGCGAACGCGGCGGCGATCGCGCCACCGAGGCCCATGAAGGTCATGAACTTGACGCCGACGACGCTCAGGCCACCGAGCGCGATGATGACCGTCAGGCCGGCGAACACCACGGCCGAACCGGCCGTGCCGAGCGCGCTACCCGCGGCCTCCTCCGGCGAATCCTGCACCGCCAGTTCGTGCTTGTACCTGGACACGATGAACAGCGCGTAGTCGATGGACAACGCGATACCGATCATCGAGGCGAGGAACGTGGTGAAGCTGGGCACCTCGATCACCGAGGTACCGATCATGATCAGCGAGGTGGCCGCGCCGAGGCCGACGATCGCGGTGACGATCGGCACGAAGGCGGCGACGATCGCGCCGAAGGCCACGATCATCACGACCAGCGCGACGGCCATGCCGATCAGCTCGGACTTGCCGCTCGGGCCTTCCTGCTTCTGCGCGATCGAGCCGCTCATCTCGACGGTGAGCCCGGCGTTGCGCGCGTCGGCGGCCACGTCGTAGGCCGCCGCGCGATGCTCGTCGGTCACGTCGGTGAACGTCTTGATCGTGAACGGCACGTTGATCACCGCCACCGTCTCCGGCGCGGTCTTGCTCAGCACGTTCAGAGGTGCGCCGCTGCACTGCGCCGGATCAGGGTTGGCCAGGCAGCCCATCTGCTCGGCGGCCTCGACCGGGTCGACCACCGGCTTGCTGTGATCGACGATGTCGAGCTGGCCCAGCCGGGCGATGAACGCTTCCAGCGCCGCACGGTTCGCCGGGTCGGTCAGCTTCTGCCCCTCGGGCGCGCCGACGACATACGTGCCGGTGACCGCGTCGAACTTGAACGCGGCGGAGGCGCCGGGGAAGTGCTTGTCGAGGATCTCGTTGGCGCGTTCGGACGGCAGGTTCGGCAAGCTGAAGTCGTTCGTCATCGGCTTGCTGAGCTGTGCCCCCAGGCCACCGAGGAGCACGAACAAGACGAGCCAGACGGGAAGGACTATCCATTTCCTGCGGAAAGCGAACTTTCCCCATCTATACAGATAAACGGACACGAGTGGTTACTCCTAGCGATGACTGGGACCGTGCTGGTTCTGCGTGTAGACAGCACTCGCGGGGGTGCCCTGCCTGCCCCCGCCTCCACTGACGCTTTCTGCCTACCGTGCGGTAGGTAGACTACCCAGGAGCTAAGCGGAGGTACAACCTCTATTCTGCCGGGCGACATTCGCTCGATGCGAAGGTGATGAGAGGATCATCGGATGGCCGTGCGTGACACACCTGGCGCTGTTTCCGCAGGTGGAGGCACTAAAAACGCGATTCGCGACGCTGCGGTGAAGCTGTTCGGGGCGAAAGGATTCGAGCAGACCAGCCTTCGCGAGGTCGCGGATGCGGTAGGAATCACAAAGGCTTCGCTCTACTATCACTACGCCTCGAAGCTCGATCTGCTATTGGCGATCATCAATCCGATCGTGGATCACATGCGCTCGGTGGTCGACGATCTCGACCGGGTGCCGCACGATCCCGAGAGCATCCGTCAGGTCCTGGGGGCCTATCTGCGCGGTCTGATCCATCACCGGGACGCCGGCGCGCTGGTGGTGCGCGACACCGTGGCGATCATCAACGCCATGGCCGACCGTTATCCGGATCTGATGGACGCCAACCAGGCGCTGCGCGAGTGGCTGGCCGGACCGGACGCCACCGAGGAGGCGCAGTTGCGCGCCTGCGCCGCGCTCGAGGTGATCGGGGTGGCGCTGGTGTCCAAGGAACTCGTGCCTGGCGCCGACAACGCGCTGGTGGAATCCTCACTGCTGGATGCCGCGACCTGCGTGCTGGCGGGCGGCGGCGCCGCGTAGATTCGAATCACCCCCACTTCGACGCCAGGAGTCACCGCTGTGCACATCACCGCGAAGGTCGACTACGCGGTGCGAACGCTGCTCGAAATCGCCAGTGCGCCGCGGCTGGACCAGCCCGCGCTCGGGCTCGGCGCACCGCTCGTACAGGTCGCCCCGGTGGTCAAAGCCGAAGCGATCGCCACCGCCCAGCGCATTCCTCCCAAGGTGCTCGAATCCGTGCTCGGCGAACTGCGCCGAGCCGAACTGGTGATCAGCAGGCGCGGTCCGGACGGCGGCTATCGGCTGGCCAGGCCCGCCGCCGAGATCTCCATCGCCGACGTGATCCGCGCGATCGAGGGGCCGCTCGCCTCGGTGCGCGGTGCGCGCCCGGAGGACGTCCACTACGCCGGTGCGGCCCAGCCGTTGCAGCGGGTGTGGATCGCGCTGCGGGTCAACATTCGCGCGGTGCTGGAGAACGTCACCATCGCCGACATCGCCGACAACCGGCTGCCCGGATTCGTCGAGGCGCTCACCGAAGACCCGGGCGCCTGGGCGCGCCGCTAGCTGCGCGTACCCGGACGGGAGAGCATTCATGCAGGTCGAGAATCTCCACGGCGCTTACGGGCGGCAGCCGGTAGCCTGCGATTCATCATGCTGACCAGACTGCTACGGACCCATCTGCGCCCGTACCGCGCCCAGTTGGCGGGGGTAGTTGCGCTTCAGCTGATTTCCGTCATCGCGATGCTGTATCTGCCGAGCCTGAACGCGGACCTGATCGACAACGGTGTCACCAAAGGTGATATCGGCTACATCTGGACCACCGGCTTGTGGATGCTCGCGGTGACGGGCGTGCAGATCGTCGCGTCGGCCGGGTCGGTCTATCTCGGCGCGCAGGCCGCCATGGGCGCGGGTCGCGACCTGCGCGGCGCGCTGCTGCATCGCGTCGGCGCCTTCTCCGCCCGTGAAGTGAAGATGTTCGGCGCGCCCTCGCTGATCACCCGCAACACCAACGACATTCAGCAAGTGCAGCTGCTCGTCGTGATGTCGGCGACCATTCTGGTGATGGCGCCGATCATGTGCGTCGGCGGCATTGTCATGGCGTTGCGCGAAGATCTCGGCCTGTCCTGGCTGCTGCTGATCGCGGTGCCCGCGCTGGGGTTGTCCATGGGCGCGCTGATCTCCAGGATGGTGCCCGGTTTCCGCGACATGCAGGCCGGTATCGACGAGGTGAACCGGGTACTGCGCGAGCAGATCACCGGTATCCGCGTGATCCGGGCTTTCGTCCGGGAACGGCAGGAGACCTGGCGGTTCGGTCTGGCCAACACCGAGCTCACCGACACCGCGCTGCGCGTCGGGCGGCTGATGGCGCTGATGTTCCCGACGGTCATGCTGATCAGCAATGTCACCGCGGTCGCGGTGATCTGGTTCGGCGGGCGCGCGATCGACGCCGGCCACATGCAGATCGGTTCGCTCACCGCGCTGCTGTCCTACATCATGCAGATCCTGATGGCCGTGATGATGGCCTCGTTCCTGGCCATGATGGCGCCGCGCGCCGCGGTCTCCGCCGACCGGATCGGCGAGGTGCTCGACACCGAGTCCTCGGTCCACCCGCCCCGCCTGCCGCAGCCGTTCACCGACGATCCGGCCGTCGTGGACTTCCGATTCGCCGAGTTCGCCTTCCCCGGCGCGGAGAAGCCGGTGCTGAAAGCCATCCGATTCCAGGCGCGTCCGGGCATCACCACGGCGATCGTCGGCTCCACCGGCGCCGGGAAGACCACGCTGATCAACCTGATTCCCCGGCTGATGGACGTCACCGACGGCGCGGTCTACGTGGGCGGCACCGACGTCCGCCACATCGACCTGGAGGTACTGCGCTCGCAGATCGGCCTCGTCCCGCAGAAGGCCTACCTGTTCTCCGGCACGATCGCGAGCAACTTGCGTTACGGCAACCCGCACGCCACCGACGAGGAACTCTGGCGTGCGCTGGAGATCGCCCAGGCCGCCGATTTCGTGCGGGACATGCCCGAGGGGTTGCAGGCGCCCGTCGCCCAAGGCGGCACAACGGTTTCCGGCGGACAGCGCCAGCGGCTGGCGATCGCGCGTGCGCTGGTGAAGAAGCCGAGGGTGTACCTGTTCGACGACTCGTTCTCCGCGCTCGACGTCGCGACCGACGCCAGGCTGCGCGAGGCGCTGAAGCCGGAGACCGCGCACGCCTCGGTGATCATCGTCGCGCAGCGGATCGCCACCATCAGGGACGCGGATCAGATCGTGGTACTCGAAGACGGCGCGATGGCGGGCATCGGCACCCACGAGCAGCTCCTGCGGGACTGCCCGGAGTACCGGGAGATCGTCGAGTCGCAGCTGAGTGCCGAGGAGGCGCGATGAGACCCGGAATGCCCGGTCCAGGTGCCCCCGGCACCAAAGCGAAGTCGTTCGGACCTTCTCTGAAACGGTTGCTGCGCAGGCTCGCGCCGGAGCGGGTACAGGTCGGGATGATCGTCGCGCTGGTGATCGCCTCGGTGGTGCTGAACACCCTCGGCCCCTACATCCTCGGTAAGGCGACCAACCTCGTCTTCGACGGCGTGGTCGGCAAGCAGCTGCCGCCCGGCGTGACCAAGGATCAAGCGATCGAAGCGCTGCGGGCCGAGGGCGACGACACCTTCGCCGACATGCTCGGCGCCATGGACGTGGTGCCCGGCGTCGGAGTGGACTTCGGTGCGGTCGGCCGGGTCCTCGCTCTGGTGCTCGCGCTGTACATCGGCGCCGCCGTCTTCGGGTGGTTGCAGGGATACCTGCTCAACATCGTCATCAACCGGACGGTGAAGCGGTTGCGCGGCGACGTCGAGGACAAGATCCATCGGCTTCCGTTGCGCTACTTCGATTCAGCGCCGCGCGGCGACGTGCTCAGCCGGGTGACCAACGACGTGGACAATGTCTCCCAGAGCCTGCAGCAGACCATGAGCCAGCTGCTCATCTCGGTGTTCTCGGTGCTCGGCATCCTGGTCATGATGTTCTGGATCTCGTGGGTACTCGCGGTGATCGCGTTGCTCACCGTCCCCGCCGCCATCGTGGTCACCGCGCAGATCGCGAAACGGTCCAAGCCGCACTTCATCAATCAGTGGAAGTACACCGGCCTGGTCAACGCCCAGGTGGAGGAGGCCTACACCGGGCACGAGATCGTCACCGCGTTCGGCCGCAACCGCGAGGTCGGCGAGGAATTCGACCAGCGCAATGAAGAGCTCTACCAGGCCAGCTTCAAAGCGCAGTTCATCTCGGGGCTGATCATGCCCGCGATCATGTTTCTCGGGAACGTGAACTTCGTGCTGGTCGCCCTGGTCGGCGGCCTCAAAGTGGCGACGGGCAGCCTGTCGCTCGGTGAGGTGCAGGCGTTCATCCAGTACTCCCGCCAGTTCAGCCAGCCGCTGACCCAGCTCGGCGCGATGGCCAACCTGTTGCAGTCCGGCGTCGCCTCGGCCGAGCGAATCTTCGAGATCCTCGACGCCGAGGAGCAGAGCCCCGACCCGGTGATGGCCGACGCCCGCCCGGTCGACCGCGGCCGGGTTGAGTTCGAGGCCGTCTCGTTCCGGTACGAACCCGGCAAGCCGGTGATCGAGCGGCTCTCGCTGGTGGCCGAACCCGGCCACGTGGTCGCCATCGTCGGCCCGACCGGTGCGGGCAAGACCACCCTGGTGAATCTGCTCATGCGGTTCTACGAGCTGGACGCGGGCACGATCACGGTCGACGGCGTCGACATCACCGAGATGACCCGCGACCACTTGCGCTCCCGCATCGGCATGGTCTTGCAGGACACCTGGCTGTTCCGGGGCACCATCAGGGAGAACATCGCCTACGGCAACCCGAACGCGAGCGAGGAGGACATCCTCGCCGCGGCGCGCGCGGCCTACGTCGACCGTTTCGTGCACGCGCTGCCCGACGGCTACGACACGGTCATCAATGAGGAGGGCTCCGGAGTCAGCGCGGGCGAGAAGCAGCTGATCACCATCGCGCGCGCCTTCCTGGCCAAACCGTCCATCCTCATCCTCGACGAGGCCACCAGCTCGGTGGACACCCGCACCGAGCTGCTGGTGCAGCACGCCACCGCCGCGCTGCGCCGCGACCGGACCAGCTTCGTCATCGCCCACCGCCTGTCCACCATCCGCGACGCCGACCTGATCGTCGTCATGGAAGCGGGCCGCATCGTGGAACACGGCACGCACGAACGCCTGCTCGAGGAGCGCGGGGCGTACTACCGCTTGTACAACGCCCAGTTCGCCGGAGCTGTATGAATTGACCGCGCCTTCGGCGCGAACGGCGCATGCTCGGTCTCGCTTCGCTCGAAACCGGTAGTCGAGGTGCGCTGGGCACGTCAGGCGGTGAGCGCGCGAGCCTGGCTTTGCCGTTGTCGGTGGCGGGCGGGTTTCCTTCGGCGCGTACGCGGCGGTTGCGCGAATGCGAGCCGGGCTCGCGCACGGGGCATGCTCGGTCTCGCTTTGCTCGATGCCGGGAGTTGAGCCGGTGTGGTTGCGGAGGGGCGACTTCGTTCCGGTGATTGCCAGGCGCGCGGGGTCTAATGGCGATTGCCGTGTTCGCGCTACGAGGATGAGTCGGCATGGTGCGTCGCGAGTGCGCGGAGACCACGGGATCGGTGGCCTTGATGTCGTCCGCAATCGGCGAACTGCGAGGATAGCGGGGTGTCCGGTCCCGAATCCTTCTCCTTCACCGTCGGTACGCGCCTGGACGGCCGGCACGGCCGGTCGGGGGTGATCGCCACGCCGCACGGGCCGATCGCCACGCCCGCCTTCATTCCGGTGGGCACCAAGGCGACGGTCAAGGCGGTGCTGCCGGAGACCATGCGGGAACTGGGCGCGCAGGCGCTGCTGGCCAACGCCTACCACCTCTACTTGCAGCCGGGGGCCGACATCGTGGACGAAGCGGGCGGGCTCGGCGCGTTCATGAACTGGGCGGGGCCGACCTTCACCGACAGCGGCGGGTTCCAGGTGATGTCACTGGGCGTCGGCTTCAAGAAGGTGCTGGCGATGGAGGCGGTCGACGTCCGCAGCGACGAAGTGATCGCACCCGGCAAAGAGCGCCTGGCCACCGTGGACGATGACGGCGTCACGTTCCGCTCACACCTGGACGGCTCCGCGCACCGGTTCACCCCCGAGGTGTCGATGGGCATCCAGCACCAGCTCGGCGCCGACATCATGTTCGCCTTCGACGAGCTCACCACGTTGCTCAATACCCGCGCCTACCAGGAGCGATCGGTGCAGCGCACGCACGAGTGGGCGCAGCGCTGCATCGACGAGCACGAGCGGTTGACCGCGGCCCGCACCCACCGCCCGTATCAGGCGCTGTTCGCCGTGGTTCAGGGTGCGCAGTACGAGGACCTGCGCCGCAAGGCATGTCGGGGGCTGGAATCTATTCGGGGAAGCGGCGGAACGGAATTCGACGGCTACGGCATCGGTGGCGCGTTGGAGAAGCACAACCTGGGCGCCATCGTGGGGTGGTGCTGCGACGAGCTCCCCGAGGAAAAGCCGCGTCACATGCTGGGCATCAGCGAGCCGGAGGACGTCTTCACCGCTGTCGAGAACGGCGCGGACACCTTCGACTGCGTGAACCCCTCCCGGGTCGCCCGCAACGCCGCGATCTACGTCGACACCGGCCGGTTCAACATCAACACCAGCCGCTTCCGGCGCGATTTCACCCCGATCGACGAGAACTGCGACTGCTACACCTGCGCCAACTACACCCGCGCCTACATCCATCACCTGTTCAAGGCCAAGGAGATGCTCGCGTCCACGTTGTGCACGATCCACAACGAACGCTTCACGGTGCGCTTGGTCGACCGCATCCGGCACAGCATCGAGGGCGGCTACTTCGACGAACACAAGGCGGAGACACTCGGCCGCTGGCGCGGATGAGCGGCCCGAGGGCGTAGGAGGGCGCGGGCCGTACGGGCGATCGGTAGCGCCGCGGCCTGCGATCGTCGTTCGTGAGGCCCGCGCCCGGCCTGCCGTCGCGTCAGGTGTGCAGTGGATCGGCTTCGGTCGGCGCGTAGGTGGGTTCGTGCTTCTTGAGGAAGGCGATCACCCGGTAGGTGATCGGGAGCACCACCACTTCGCAGAGGGTCTTCCAGATGAATCCGACGATCACGTAGTTGACGAACTGCTGCCAGGTGTCGATGCCGATGGCGCCCGCGGCGATCGAGCAGAAGATCAGCGTGTCGGCGAACTCGCCGACGATGGTCGATCCGATCAGCCTCGCCCACAGGTACTTTTCCTTCGTCCGCTCCTTGATCAGCACCAGCGTCGCCGAATTCAGCAACTGTCCGACGAAAAAGCCGGCCAAGCCCGCGATGACCAGACGCGGTGTCGTCCCGAGGACGGTGCGGAACGCCTCCTGGTTCTCGTAGAAACCCGCGGCGGGCAGCCGGATCGCGATGGCGAAGCAAGCGACCGTCAGCAGCAACCCGGCGAAGCCGTAGTAGATGGCGCGCCGGGTCGCGCGGAAGCCGTACACCTCGCTCAGCACGTCACCGAGAATGTAGGCCAGCGGGAAGAGGAAGAAGGCGCCGTCGGTGGCGATCGGCAGGATTTGCAGCGGCCCCAGCGAGACCGACCGGTCGCCGAGGAACTCCACGCCCTTGGTGGCGCAGATGTTGGAAATGATCAACGTCGCAGTGAACAGGGCCACGATCGGTGCGTAGTACCCCCGCGCCACCTGGGCGAATGCCGCATGGTCCGCGGGGCGCCCAGGCCCGCCTTGCTCTTGGGTGGATTTCGACTCACTCACCCGCATCATCCAACCAGGTTGTGGAATACGCTGTAGCAATGACGAATCCCGGCGATTCCGACGAGTGGTGGAAGCAGTACGGCGGCCAAGGCGTGTCGCCGGAGTCCGGTGGGCAGAGTTCGGTGCCGCAGTACCCCAGCCCCGAACAGCAGCCGTCGGGTTACCCGTCGGCGCCGCAGTACCCGGTGCAGCCGCCCTCGCAGCCGATGACGCCGCCTCCGCAACCGCAGTACCCGTCCTATCAGCAGCCAGCGCAGCCGTATCCCCAGCCGAACTACGGCTACCAGAGTCCCTACCAGCCCTATGGCTTCCCGGCGCAGGGCACCAATGGCATGGCGATCGGTGCGCTGATCTCGTCACTGGTCGGATTCGTCACCTGTGGACTCGGTTCGATCGTCGGCATCATCCTGGGAACGGTCGCGTTGAACCAGATCAAGCAGAGCGGCCAAGAAGGGCGCGGGATGGCGCTGGCCGGCATCTGGATCGGCGTCGGCGCGATCGTGCTCGGCATCCTGTGGTTCGTTGTCGTGATCATCGCCGGGGCGACCAGCGCGTAGCGGCCCGAGCCGGGATACGACGAGGGGCGCACCCGATTCGGGTGCGCCCCTGCGCGTTCGGTGCCGTTGTCGCGGATCAGGCCTTGACGACCTGGGTGCCACCGGCGAACTTGTCGTGCCAGCCCTGCTTGTTCGGGTCCTGCGAGATGGTGACCATGATGTAGATCGCGAGGCCGAGCGAGACCAGGCCGCCGACGCACGGGATGATGTTCGCCGCGACGAACAGGTTGCGCTTCAGCGAAGTGACCGGGTCGATCTTGGCGGCGCCACCAGGGGCGAGCACCTTGAGGCCGAGGATCTTCTTGCCGAGCGTGGTGCCCTGCGAGGTCTCCATGCCGACGAAGTAGCCGAGCTGGACCAGGGTCCACACCAGGCCGAGACCGATGGTCAGGCCCACCGAGTTGTTGACCAGGATGTACAGGATGAAGTACGGGATCATCAGGATGATCGCGTCGATGACGCGAGCGCCGATACGGGTGCCGAGGTCACCCGGCTGACCGCCGTAGTTGTTGAAGCCCTGCTGCTGCGGGTACTGACCGTAGGGATCCTGCCCGTACTGGGGCTGCTGGCCGTACTGCGGCTGCTGCTGACCGTACTGGGGCTGCTGGCCGTACTGCGGTTGCTGCCCGTACTGTGGCGGCTGCTGCTGACCGTACTGCGGCTGCTGCCCGTACTGGTCGCCGCCCTGCGGGTACGGCTGCCCGTACGGCTGCCCGCCCTGCGGATACTGGTTGGGGTCGTACCCACCGCTTGTCATAGTTGTTTGTCCTCGTCGATTGATCAGTAGTTGGACGATGCGTACGTTACGGACATGGGCTGCTTCGCAACAACCCATCGACGTCGAGTATCCACGGTTCCCGGGGTAGCCGCCGGGTGTCGAAACGCTCGAGTAGCTCGGACGACGATGTCGCGGTGAAGCCGAGCGAAGCGGCCAGTGCCGAGACTACTTCCTCCGGCGTGTTGCCGAGCGCCAATCGTTCGCGGAGTGTCACCGCCCCATCCCGTTTCGCCAGCCGCCGTCCCTCGGTGTTGAGGACCAGCGGCACGTGGGCGTAGCGCGGCACCGGAAGGTCGAGCAAGGTCGCGAGGTATGCCTGTCGCGGGGTCGACGGCAGCAGGTCGTCACCGCGAACCACCTGGTCGACGCCTTGGGCCGCGTCGTCCACGACGACGGCGAGGTTGTAGGCCGGGATGCCGTCGCCGCGCCGCAGCACCACGTCGTCGACCGGACCGCGATAGCGACCGTGCAGGTCGTCGTGCACTTCGAACTCGGCGGTCGTGGCCCGCAGGCGCAGCGCCGCCCGCCGGCCCTCGGCGCGCAACCGGGCCCGCGCCGACGCGCCGAGCGTGCGACAGGTGCCTGGGTACGCGCCCATCGGCCCGTGCGGCGCCGACGCGGCCTTCTGTATTTCTCTTCGGGTGCAGAAGCATTCGTAGGTCAGACCGGCGTTCGTCAGGCGTTCGATGGCCGCCTCGTAGTGCGGCAACCGTTCGGACTGACGTACCACGGGCCCGTCCCAGTCCAGGCCGATCGCGGCGAGGTCGTCCAACTGCCGCTGCTGCGCGCCGGGGCGCACCCGGTCCAGGTCGTCGATCCGGAGCAGGAATCGGCGGCCGGTGCAGCGGGCGAACGCCCAGGCCAGCAGCGCCGTGCGGAGATTGCCCAGGTGCAGGTCCCCGGACGGGCTTGGCGCGTACCGGCCTGCACCCGGATCAGGCACGGGCTCGGCTGGTCGACGGTGAGGTGCGCACGCGGGCCATGGTAGAAGCGAGGTCGTCAACCGCGCAGACGCGGCCGCAGGTCGGCCTCCGCGGGTTCGTCTCCCGCCACGAGTGTGGCGAGCAGTGATTCGGCGTGCGCGACCAGTCCGGCGAGGTCGATGTCATAGGGCACCTGACCGTCCTCCGGGCGGTATGCCGTCAACCGCGACACAGCGCGGCCGAGCAGTGTACGCGCTCCCTTGGGATTTCCGCGCTGAATGTGGGTCAGGCCGACAGCGAACTGCGCGAGCCCTTGCCACAGCATCCGCTCGGCGAACGGTCCGTTCTTCCACGCGGCCTCTAAAACCTCATGTGCGTTGAATGCAAGTCCGTCGTCCAGCAGTTGCTGGGCGAAGGTCAAGGTTTGCTGGGGTGGGAGATCGAGATCGTCCGGAATTCGGGCGACTCCGGTGCTCCCGAAGGGCAACGGACGCCCGAGTCGGTCGCGCGGACGGGCATTACGGGCACGACCTGCGTCGTCGCGATCGCGTTCGACCATAGGTTCCATCATGCACGGCCGCTGCCCCGGCGTCGACGCGGGTCGCGGGGGCGCGCGAATTGTCGGCCGATAACAGAGCAATCACATCCGTTAAAAAGATTGTGGTACGCCAGTGCGGGGAATGAATGCCAGGAGCTGGCAATGCTTCCGCAACTTCCCTGCTTCGCAAACGTGTGTGGTTGCGACGATTGAATAGGCAAGAGGCGGGCAAACTTTCGAAGGACCTGCTAGTGTTACCGCGCGGGGACAGGCCCCGCGCGAGGTTAATTTCCTCTCGAACTCGATGTGCGATATCGACGCACCGGGAATGTGCACTCCGGCGAGGAGGGCACCACGGGATTCGGCTTTCCAGTCGGGTACCGATGCTAGCTGGAACGATGTCAGGAGAAATCTCGCTCTCGACGCAGCAAAGGAGCTAGTGCCGTGGAGGTTGATTGGACGGGCGCTGTGTGGCGCAAGAGCACCTACAGCGGTCCGGATGGGAACTGCGTGGAAGTCGCTTTTCTCGTCGACGGCAGTGTCGCGGTTCGTGACACCAAGGACAGTGGACGTGGCCCGGTCTTGGCGTTTGCGCCGGGTGAGTGGGATGCATTCCTAACGGGGGTCTCGACGGGAGAGTTCCGGCGCGGCTGAACCGCTCCGGAACCGCCTGAACAAGTCAAAGCGGGCCCCGGGTCGTATGGACTCGGGGCCGTCGCGGTTTCGCGGATCGGCGCGAATCACCGGTGGTCGAAACCGTTTCCGTGGCCGTTCGCCCGTTCCTGAACTCTGCGCAGCACGGCGAGCTGTTTGCGTTCTTCTTCGTGCTCGGTCTCGAAGTGCTTCGCGCTCTCCTCGTGTGGATCCGCCCGCAGGAAGCTGCCGGTGCCCGGCTTTCCCGCCGCACCGAGCCTGCTCATCTTCTTCGGCACGGGTGCGCCTTGATACTCCAGCGGGATCGGGTGCCCGTGGGCGTCCACCGGGCCGAGCGGCTGGTGCACCTCGATGTACTCGCCGTGCGGCAAGCGCTTGACCACGCCGGTCTCCACCCCGTGCTCGAGCACCGCCCGGTCGCTGCGCTGCAAGCCGAGGCAGATCCGGTAGGCCAGGACGTAGGCGAGCGGTGGCGCGAGCAGAATGCCGATGCGACCTGCCCAGGTGGTCGCGTTCAGCGAGATGTCGAACTTCAACGCGATGATGTCGTTGACGCACGACAACGTCAGCACCACGTAGAACGCGATGGCCATCGCGCCGATCGCGGTGCGAACGGGCACGTCGCGCGGACGTTGCAGCAGGTTGTGATGTGCGCTTCGGTCGCCGGTGAGCCGCTTCTCGATCCACGGATAGGCGATGAGGACGGCGAAGATCAGTCCCATCAGCATGGCGACCCAGAACACCGCGGGCACGGTGTAGCGGCCCAGATACAGCTCCCATGGCGGCATCAGCCGCGCCATGCCGTCGGTCCACATCATGTACATGTCCGGCTGCGAACCCGCCGACACCTGCGAGGGGTTGTACGGGCCCAGGTTCCAGATCGGGTTGATCTGGAACAGCCCGCCCATGATGCCCACGATGCCGAGGGTGAAGGCGAAGAACGCGCCCTGGTCGGCGGCGAACACCGGCACGATCCGCGCGCCCACCACGTTGTTCTCCGTGCGGCCCGGCCCGGGGAACTGGGTGTGCTTCTGGTACCACACCAGCGCCACGTGCGCGGCGATCAACGCCAGGATGATGCCGGGGAACAACAGCACATGCGCGATGTACAGGCGCGGGATGATGATGTCACCGGGGAAATCGCCACCGAACATCAGCCAGTGCAGCCACGTGCCGATGATCGGGATGGAGATCGTGATACCCGAGAACGCCGCCCGCAGGCCCGTGCCCGACAACAGGTCGTCCGGCAGCGAGTAGCCGAAGAAGCCCTCGAACATCGCCAGGATCAGCAGCAGCGACCCGATCACCCAGTTCGCCTCCCGCGGCTTGCGGAACGCGCCGGTGAAGAAGATCCGGAACAAGTGCACGATGATCGACGCCGCGAACAGCAACGCCGCCCAGTGATGCACCTGCCGCACGAACAGGCCACCCCGCACCTCGAACGAGATATCCAATGCCGTCTCGTACGCCCGCGACATCGTGACACCACGTAATGGCTGGTAGGAGCCGTCGTAGACGACCTCGGCCATGGATGGGTCGAAGAACAACGTCAGATACACGCCCGACAACAGCAGGATGATGAAGCTGTAGAGCGCGATCTCGCCGAGCAGGAACGACCAATGCGTGGGAAAGACCTTGTTGATCGACCGCTTCACGAACGCCGCGGCCTTGTACCGCTCGTCCGCCTCATGGGCTTGCTTGGCGATTATGCGAGCTGAATCTGTAGCCATGGCCGGCACCCCGCCGTGGGTAAGAGTGGTATCCCTTGCTACTACAGACGGTAGCAGAGCCGTGCGGCGGAATCAATGGGGTTTTCCGGAGCGGAATGTGGAACAAGATCATTCGCCGCTCGCGGGCTGGTCGGCCGTGGCGGAATCCGAGTCGATATCGTTTTACTCGTGAGCGCGATGGCACCGCAGGACGCGACGATGTATTGGCTGTCCGAACGCACGCGCAACGACCTTTTCCTGCTGTATTGCTTCGCCGATCGCGGACTGCCTACCGAGGAACTGCGCGCCGCTGTAGTCGAACGGAGCGCGCGAATCGCGGACCTTCGGGTCCGGGTGCGCGAACTGCCCGCGGACCTCGATTACCCCTCCTGGGATCGGTGCGAATTCCGTGCGGAGCAATTCGTGGAACACCGACTCGAGGTGCCCGATTGGCCGCACCTGCTGGTCGTTCTCGGCGAACTGCTCGGCACCGGCGTCGATGCCGCCGTGTGCCCGTGGCGGCTGCATGTGTTCCGCGGCATCGTCGGCGCGCCGGGAGCGGACGAGCCGGCGCTGGTGGCGGTACTTCAGATGTCGCACGCCCTGGCGGACGGCCGTCGTGCCTCGGTGATCGCGCGTGCCCTGTTCAGCGAGCCGGGAGATGCCGCGATTCGGGACGGAGGCCGAACGGGGTCGGTGGCGTCCGACGGGGGAGGCGGTCGAGACGCGGCCGCCGGTGCCGAGGGCGCGGTCGGCGCGGCTCGGCGCCGTGATCGGTCGCGGTCGGGAACGCCTTCACGAAGGCTGTCCGCGCTGCTCGCCGACCGGCGAGAGGCGGCGGTAGCGGCCCCGGGCCGCCCTGCGCTGTCGGCCGTCGCGTCGGTGGCCGGAGTGCTGGTCGACTCGGCGTTCGGTGCGCTCCGCACGCCGGGCCGGGTGACCCTGACCGCACTGCGCGGCTACCAGGCGTTTCGAGCACAGCAGCGGCTGGCGCGATTGACCGATGCGGGACGGCTTCCACCACCGGCAGCGGGTTTCCCGCCGAGCGTGCTGAACCGGCCTGCGGCGGACGGCATCTCGCGGCACGAAGCCCGGATGCTCGTCTTTCCGGCCGCGGCCTTGCGGGTGCCCGGCCGAACCGTCACGGTTGTCGTCCTCACCGCGGTGTCGCTGGCGCTGAGCCGTTACCTGGCCGACCGAGGGGAGCCGGTGCGGCGTCTCGGCGCGCAGGTCCCGATGGCTCTTCCGAAGCTCGAGCATTGCCGCAACAACTATCGCAGCCTCGGCGTCGACCTCTTCATCGACGAACCCGATCCGCGCGTACGCGCCGACAAGATCGCGGCGGCGCTCGCCGATCGGCGCCTCCGGGCACTGCACCCGCTGCTGTCGGCGCAGGACCGCGTCACCGCCGCCATGCCGGCCCGGATACTGCGCCGCGACGTGGAGCGCTATCCGCTCGACACCGTGCCCGACGCGATCGCGGGCCACACCGTCGTCTCCAGTGTCGACCGCGGTCGCGCCGACCTCGTCTTCGGCGGCGGCGCCGTGCGCTTCACCGCAGGCTTCCCGGCCCTCGGCTCCGTCATGCACCTGACCCATGGTGTGCACGGGATCGGCGACACCGTCACCGTCTCCCTGCACGCCGATCCGGCGGTCGTCCCCGACCTCGATGCCTACGCCGCTCACCTGCGTACCGCGCTGCTGGAAACACAGCGCCGGTCGACTGCCGCGCCACCTACGTGACCGCTTACCGCTGTCGCGGCGTCAGGAACGGACGAGCGCTGGTTGCGGCGTGGACTGGTGAACTTCGGCGGAGATCTTGATCTCCAGTTCGAGCCGGGTGGCGTTGATGACCGAGCGTTCTTCTTCGACGGTGTTCTCGATCGCCCGCGACCACAGCGCCTGGATCTCGCTGATCTCCTCGGCGGTGGCCTCGCCGTCGAGCTCGATCCGGCGGCGCTGCAAGCTGATGTTCAGCGCCGCGGTAAGGGTACGCATCAGGTCCTCGCAGCGATTGGGAATCTTGCGGTGCGCCACCACGCGCAAACTGCTGATGCAACCGCGGGAGCCGACGATGGCCTGCCGGATCTCCTCGTCGACCCGATCCAATTCCCCGGCCGCCCAGCGATCGCAGTGCAACAACTGCTGGCGGACCTCACTGGAGATGGCGAGTACGGACGAAACCGAGGTCAGCACCGATTCCCGTCGCCATTTGTCGTGCTCGCGCCGCTCGGCCGCCGCGTTGGTCGACTCCACGTTCCGCTGCGCCGCGTCCAACGTGACCCGGTTCCGCTCGTCCGCGGCGGTGAGCGCCGCACGGTTCGTGCGGTTGTTGACCAGCACGCCGACCAATGCCGCAATGGCAACGATGAGAGAACCGAAAAGCGGAAGCCACTGAGTCACGGGGAGATCATCCCATCGGAATCGGATGTCGCACAGTTCAGTCGGGCGAACCGGGTGCCCGGATGCCGAGGGGCGTGGTCGGGCGGCGCGGCAGCTCGAGTGTCCGGTCGGAATCCGGACAAGCCGCCTCGGGGAAGACCTCCGCCGAGGCGCGACCGTCGGTGCTCGGCCGGTCAAGCGTCCGGGCTGGACTGCTGGACCGTCGCCGGAACGGCGTCATCGGAGCCGGACTGGTTCGCAACGCATGGTCTCGCGTCGAGTGGGGCCTGCGGCTCCCGGTTGCGAAAAACGCCTCTGATCAGCCGGTGAAAGCTGATCAGAGGCGTTTGCCGTGGCGGAGGATAGGGGATTTGAACCCCTGAGGGCGTTAACCCAACCCGCGTTCCAGGCGAGCGCCATAGGCCACTAGGCGAATCCTCCGTGGAGCAGCATACCGGTAGCCCCCGGCCGGTCGCCAAATAGGGTCGGGGGTTGAGAAGAACTGCCTGGTGAGGTGGGTGGGTGGACCCAGAGGATGGTGATGTGGGCGGGAGGCGCTACACTGGCCGACGGATCCCGCGCGGCGCGCATCCTGTGAACCCCCCCAGGGCCGGAAGGCAGCAAGGGTCAACGGGCTCTGCCGGGTGCGCGGGGTCCCCTTCAATCCCCTTCTTCGAGGGCCGCGCGGCTGCCCCGTCTTCGCCCGGCCGGTGCGGGCCGCCTTCCATCTCACCTGGGATACGCCTCCAATTCCGGACGATGCACGGGTAACGTGAACTCCGTCCGCGGATGCACATGCGTCTGCACGGACAAGTTCGGTCGCCGCCGCACATCGGTCCGGCCAAACCCATCGTCCCCTCGCTGCTTGAAAGGCTGCCCAGGATGCCCCGGCAAACGCAGATCGGTTTGATGAGCCATGCGGAGCTCGTGCTCGAGCACGAGACCCAGACCGCGAACTACGCGACGCTCAAGACCGAGAAGCTCACGCTGGACCTGACCCGGGGAAAACCTTCGCCCGAGCAACTCGACCTCTCCGCCGCTCTGCTGCAACTGCCCGGCGAAGGCGATTTCCGCGACGGCACCGGCACCGACTGCCGGAACTACGGTGGCCTGCACGGTCTCCCGGAACTGCGCGCGATCTTCGGCGAGTTGCTCAACATCCCGGTGGACAACCTGCTCGCGGGCAACAACGCCAGCCTCGAGCTGATGCACGATGTGATCACCTATGCGATGCTCTACGGCACCAACGATTCCGAGCGCCGCTGGGCCGCCGAGGACACGGTGAAGTTCCTGTGCCCGGCGCCGGGTTACGACCGCCACTTCGCCATCACCGAAGCGCTCGGCTTCGAGATGATCCCGATCCCGATGCGCCACGACGGCCCGGACACCCACGCCATCGCCGAACTGCTGGCGAACGACCCGCAGATCAAGGGTCTGTGGGCCGTGCCGAACTACTCCAACCCGACCGGTGTCGTCTTCTCCGAAGATGTTGTGCGCGAACTCGTCTCGATGCCGGCGGCGGCCCCCGACTTCCGGCTGTTCTGGGACAACGCGTACGCGGTGCATCCGCTCACCGACACCGCCGCGCCGGTGATCGACGTGCTCGGCCTGGCCGCAGCGGCCGGGAACCCGAATCGCCCGTTGGTGTTCGCCTCCACCTCGAAGATCACTTTCGCGGGCGCGGGCGTGAGCTTCATCGGCGGTTCCACCGCGAACCTGGACTGGTACCTGAGTCACGCGTCGAAGAAGAGCATCGGCCCGGACAAGATCAACCAGCTGCGGCACCTGCGCTTCTTCGGGGACGCCGACGGCGTGCGGGCGCACATGCAGAAGCATCGCGCCATCCTCGAGCCGAAGTTCGCACTGGTGCTGAAGATCCTCGAGGACCGCCTCGGCGCGTCGAAGGTGGCGTCCTGGACCGAGCCGAAGGGCGGCTACTTCATCAGCCTGGACGTGCTGGAGGGCACCGCGGCGCGGGTGATCGCGCTCGCGAAGGAGGCGGGCATCGCGCTCACCGCCGCCGGTTCGGCCTTCCCGTACCGCAACGACCCGGAAGACAAGAACATCCGGATCGCGCCCAGCTTCCCGAAGCTGCCCGAACTCGAGAAGGCGATGGACGGTCTGGCCACTTGCGTGCTGCTGGCGGCCACCGAGAAGCTGCTCGGCAAGTAACGGAAGAGACGACCGGTTCGGCGATCGCGCGCTATCCCGTCTCCAGCAGTTCCTTGAGCTTGGCGAGATCGCCGCGATTCGCCCGTCGGATCGCCGCCTCCAGCACGGGCGCGGCGATCCTTCCGAGTCCGCTAGGCTCGCCACGGTTGCGCAGCGTCATGCGGGTTCCGCCCTCCGGGGTGTCGACCCAGGCGTAGGTGGTCTCCATCGGAAACGGTCCCTGGGCGGTGCGCATCACCAGCAGTAAGCAGGGTTCGTAGTCGACGACCTCATAGGTATAGACCAATCTCCGGCCGAGGAAGTGGGCGACGAACGCCATGCGGGAGCCGACGCGCAGCGGCGGCTCCGTCTCCCAGGTGACGCTGTGGATGCGCGAATACCACGCGGGCGCGTGCGCCGGATCGGCCGCGTACGCCGCGACCAGCTCGCGGGAGCGGTCGATCACGACGTCGGTCCGCACGTCGACGGCCATCGGCCCGCTCAGCGCGGTTTGTGGGCGAGGACGGCGAACATGGTGACCGAGAGATGGATGTCGCCGTTGGCGGCGCCCGCCTCGAGGTCGGTGAGCAGTTGGTCGCGCTGAGCCTCGGTGATCGCGCCGCGCGCGACGGCCATCGCCGAGATCCTGGTGACCAATGAGCCCGCGCCGACGCCACGGTCCTGCACCAGGGCCTGCGAAGCGATGTCGTCGACCACCAGCCCGGCCTTGGTGAGCAGACCGGGGAGCCTGCGGCCGGACAGGGGATTGGTGGTCGCCGAGACCAGGGTGTCGATCACCTCGCGGACGACACTGCGGTCACCGGGGTGCACGATCGCGGTGCCCCAGTCGCTGTCCACCACCACGACGCGTCCGCCGGGGCGGAGCACGCGCGCGATCTCGTTGGCCGCGCGGGCGGGGGCGGTCAGGTGCTGGAAGACGCGCTCGCACAGGACGGCGTCGAAGGTGTCCGCGCCGAACGGCACGCCGTAGGCGTCGCCGGAGTGGAATCTGGCCGTCGAGCCGGCCTCGGCGGCGCGGCGTTCGGCGGAGGCGAGCAGATGCGGGTCCGGCTCGACGCCGACCGCGCTGCCGTCCGGACCCACCGCTTCGGCGAAGGTGATGACTTCCGATCCGGTGCCGGAACCGATGTCCACAGCGTGTTCGCCGGGCCGCAGCGCGAGCGCTTCGTGCGCCCAGGTGCGCAAGCGGCGGATACCGGGCAGCGCGGCTTGCAGGTCGCGCACGTCGACGAGCTGGTCCTGACCTGCTCGGTCGAACCGATCGGGGCGCAATGCGTAGGTGTTCATGGGCCCGTGTCCATCCATGGCCGTTGCCGTCGTCTTGGTCGGTGTCGCCGTCGTCTGAGGCATGGCCTGGAGCCTACGCGGCAGGTCATCTACCCGCGCGTAGGCACTGTGACGCGAGTCACTATAGTTGAGGACCCGGGCGGTGAGCCCTCGGCACCTACCCTGAATAGTCGGAGAGGCGGGACAGTGACGCGCACGCTATGCCTGGCGCAGGACGCCGAGGCGGACAAGCTCCTCACCGAGGACCACTTCGCCACGCTGCTCGGGATGCTCCTGGACCAGCAGTACCCGATGGAGCACGCCTTCCGCGGCCCGAAGAAGATCGCCGACCGGATGGGCGGCTTCGACATCCGGCGCATCGCAGAGGCCGACCCGCAGGAGTTCGAGGAGCTGGCCGCCACCCCGCCCGCGATCCACCGCTACGGCCGGTCGATGGCCCGCCGCGCGCAGGAGCTGGCGCGCTACGTCATCGAGCACTACGACGGCAAGGCCGAGAACATCTGGACCGCGGGCGACCCGGACGGCGAAGAGGTGCTGCGCCGCCTGAAGGACCTGCCCGGATACGGCGAGCAGAAGGCGAAGATCTTCCTGGCCTTGCTGGGCAAACAACGTGGCGTGCGCCCGGAAGGCTGGCGTGCGGCGGCGGGCGCGTACGGCGAGGAGGGCTCGCGCCGATCGGTAGCCGACGTGACCGACGCCGAATCCCTCACACAGGTGCGGGAATTCAAGAAGCAGGCGAAAGCGGCGGCCAAGGCTCGGTAGTCCGGTGCTCGTAACCCGCTGGTTGCCTATTTGAAATCTGCATGCTTTTTTCCCTCGTTTCCCCGGAGTTCGTGCCGGAAGCTTTGCCTCGAACGGCTCCACCTGAGATGAGGGATTGCAGGACATGAGGATGAGGAAGCTTGCCGTGATGGCCGCGCTGGTCACCGTCGCGACCGGAGTGGCCGGGGGAACGTCCGGTGCCGCGCCGGCGGAAGAAAGCGCCGAAAACGGCGTTGAGTTCACCGCGTACGCCACCGATACCCAGTCGATCATCGAAACCGACTCGGGCTCATTGGTCGTCGAGGACGGCGTATTCAAAGTGAAGGCCTCCAACGGTACCGTGCTCGCCGGCCATCCGCTGCGGTTCCGGTTGGACGACTTCGAGTTCCCGATCGCCGCGCAGATCTCCGGCCGCACCGCGACGCTGACGCCGCTGTTCGACCGGGAGCACGCGGTCTACAAGCCGGTGGCGCTGCCGTACGAGGACAAGGCGCCGTGGAAGACCGAGTACGACCGGGAGGTCGCCGCCTGGACTCGTCTGACCAGCACCATCACCATGGGCGCCGCCATCGGCACCGTGGTCGGCGGCATCGGCGGCGCGGCGGTCGGCTGCGTGCTCGGCGGCATCGCGGGCGCGACCATCGCCGCGGGGACCATCGCGGGCCTGTTCGGTCCGTTCATCCCGGCGGCGGGCGTCGGCTGCCTCGTGGGCGTCGCCGCGGTGGGCGCCCTCGGCACCGTCGCCGGCCAGATCCTGATCACCGCCCCGGTCGCGATCGGCGCCGCGATCCAGTACTTCACGACGATCAATCAGCCGTTCAACGCCCCGAAGTAATCCTTCCGTGTGAAAAGACCTCGCCCCGGTGAGCCTCCCGGTGCGAGGTCTTTTTCATGGCCTCGCGACCTGGGGAAACAATGTGCGTGCGCACACAACGGCGCGTCATGGGTTGGTGCGTCGCGGAAATCGGTGTTAATTTCAATGACATGTCCGCTGGCCGATCGAACCTCACGCGCGTCACTTACGTGACCGCCGCGCTGGGTCTGCGGCTGCCGTTGACGCGCGAACTGTGTCGCCTCTCTTGCTGCAGCTGAGCGGTTTTTCCTGCTCATTTGCTGCCTCGCCGCCCATGTAGGCACGTCCCGTTCGATCGCGGGACTTCAGCAAGGATCCGCACAATGTCCCTCCCCACTCTCGAACGTTCCGCCGCCAGGGTTGCGGGCGGCCGTGCCCGCGTTCAGCGTCCGGTTGTCGCTCCCGAACTGCGCATCGCCGACAACCCGGCCGCCGCGGTCCTGCGCGCCGCGACCAGCGGCCCGATTTCCCGCGATAATGCCGTGCGCGCAACGGGTTTGAGCATCGCGACGGTCAACCGTCAGGTCTCCGCGCTGCTCGCGGCCGGTCTGCTGCGGGAACGTCCCGATCTGACGGCATCGGGCGCGGTCGGACGTCCCCGCGTCCCGTTCGAAATCGACCACGACGCCTACCTGACCATCGGCATCCACATCGGCGCCGCGGTCACCAAGATCGTCGCCGCCGATCTGCGCGGCCGTATCCTCGGCGGCCTGGCCATCGCCACTCCGCAGACCGGCCAGGAGTTCGCCACCACCACCGTCGCCCGCAGCGCGAAGGCGTTCCTGCAGCGCTGGCATCGGCGCAGGGCACTGTGGGCGGGCGTCGCGATCGGTGGCCGGGTCGACCCGCTCACCGGTGTCGTCGACCACCCGAAGCTGGAATGGCGCGGCGCGCAGGTCGGTCCAGTACTCGGCGAGGTGCTGGAACTGCCGGTCTCGGTAGCGCCGCACGTCGAGGCGATGGCAGGCTCCGAACTGCTGCTGCCAACCGGGGAGCCGAAGGACCGCGTGGAGCGCGGCAGCAGCCTGTACTTCTACGTGCGTGAGACCGCCGGTGTCGCGGTGACTTTGGACGGTCGCGTGCACACGCCGAGCAACGGCCCCGGTTCGATCGCGCATCTGCCCACCGGGTCGAACGTCGAATGCGCCTGCGGACGGCGTGGCTGCTTGGAGGTGACCGTCGGCGATCGGTCGCTGCACTCGAGGGCGGTCGGGCGTGGGATCATTCCGGCCCACAACGGAACCGCGGGCTCGACCATCGCCGATCTGTACCGGGCCGCGGAGGCCGGTTCGGAACCCGCGCGCGAGTTGCTCGCGGAGCGGGCCACGATCCTCGGCCACACCGTCGCGATGGTGCGTGACATGCTCAACCCCGACCGGGTGATCCTCGGCGGGCAGGCCTTCACCGGTTACCGCCCGGCGGTCGCGCATGTGGCGCGGGCGTTCAACCAGGGCTCCACGCTGCCGCCGACCGACATCCGGATCAGCGGATTCGGTGGCAAGGTCCAGGAATATGCCGCGGTGGTGACGTCGCTGAGCGTCCTCTACGCCGATCCGCTGGCCGCGGTCCGGAGAATCGCACTGAGCGACTGACCGATACGAAGAGGGCGACCGGCCGCCGAGCGGCCGGTCGCCCTCTTCGCGTCTGTGACCTCAGCGGTGCGGATCGCCCGCAGTCGCGAACAGCCCTTCCAGCGCCGTGATGAAGAACGGGAAGTGGCTCGCGAAGCGCTGCAAGTTGCGGTCGCGTTCGAAACCGCCGAACCAGTAGAGGCCCGGCTGTGCGTCGGCCGAGGGGTCGAGGTCGCGGAAGGCGCGGATCCAGTTGTCTGCGCGCGCACCGAGGACCGTGAACGGCAGCGCGCGGGAGAACACCGTCTCCTGGTCGATCGGCGGAATGTGTTCGCGCCGGATCATTTCCAGACCACGCTGCAGTGCCCGGATCTGCCGGGCGAGCTCCAGCCCGCGCGCCGTCCGCACCGGCAGGTACTTCGGCACGAGCACGGCCGCGACACCGCCGAGCGCGATGGCGACCCCGACCAGCGCGTGCCCCGACGTGAGCGCGAGCGCGACGGTCGCCGCGACACCCGCGACCACCAGCGCGCCACCGAGCCACACCGGGAGGCCGGGTCGGCGGCGGTCGAGGAAGTTGCCTCGGGCGACGGCGTCGGCGATCAGGGCGGTGCGTACCCCGGCGGCAGCTACGCGCCCCGGCTTGCGCAGGTCGCCCAGCGTCACCGCGTCGGCGCCTTCGGGCAGCAGCGCGTGGTAGACCGCCTTCTCGTAGTCGCGCAGCTGATCATCGGGCGCGTTCACCCGGGTGATCCGCCAGTCGCTGTCGCTGAGCGGGAGGATCCGGATGTACCGGCGCACCGCGAGATCCACCACGGTGGCGGCGACGTCCACCGGATCGACGTACCCGTCCAGCAACAGGCCCGCCTCGCCGGGCAGCGTGCCGTCGGGAGAGGTGAACTGCACGCGATCGCCTTCGCGCAGCAGCGGGTTGATCGTCTCCGAACCGTCGCCGATCGCGGCTTCCCGGCGGCGGGCACGCAGCACGAAGGCGACCAGCGCCGCCAGCGCGAGCAGCAGGACGCCGAAGGCGACGAGCACCGGCGTGGTGATCGCGAACGGGCCCGCGTCGCCGCTGTCGCGCACGTCCGCGTTGCTGGGCACGGTGCCGGGCGGCAATTGCAGCGTCAGGTCGATCGCATCGCCCTTGTGCAGGTCGGTCTGCTCGAGAAAGAGGACGCCGTCGGCCTCGATCTTGACATCGGCGCACGGCCGGGTGTTACCGGGCGGGCCGAGTTTGCAATCGACGATGCCCATTTCGAAGCTGGGGCTGATCAGCGAGGCGCTGATCGCGGCGATATCGGTGTTGAGCACCCCGAGCCAATGGAACACCTGAGTGCCAGGCGCGTCGCTGACGGTGTTGCGCACCGAGTACTCGAAGGTGGATTCGCCGGGCCTGGCCTCGATGGTGAACTGGTCGTTGGCGACCGTCGCGGTGCCCGCGCCCTCGGTGTTCACGTCGGTGACGCGGAAGACGCGCTCGGCGTCGTCGCTCACTTTCAACCGCAGCGGAAGCGACATCCGGAACGAGCCGTCCGGCGGCACCGAGACCCGCTCGACCACTTCGAGAACGCCCTCGCGGCTCAGCTTCAGATCGGCGGTGATGGTCACGCCGCCCGTCGCGGGCTGGGCGTGGGCGACCGGGGCCGTCGCGAACATTCCCGCGATGGTGAGAAGCAGCGCGCCTAGGGCGGCCCCCCGAAAAGTCAGCATGGCTGCCTACTCTAGACAGCTTGCTATTCTGCGTCAGCGGCTGTCGGCGATCATCGAGACGAGGGGGTACGGGGGCGTGACACAACCACCGTACGGACACGGACCGGTCCCGCACGGAGGGCGTCCGGTTCCGCCGCCGCCAGGTTACGGCGCGCCGCACGGTCCGCGACCGGGCTACGGCCCGCCACCGGGATACGCCTCGCCACCTGGCTACGGCCCGCCGCCGGGATATCCTCCGCCTGCCTACGGTCCGCCGCCTGGTTACGGCCCGCCGGTCCCGCCGCCGATGCCTTACGGTCCGCCCGGACGCCCGCCTTACCCGCCGCCGCGCAAACGGGGCGGCGGCGGATGGGTGGCGCTGCTCGTGGTCGTCGTGTTCCTCGTCGCCGCGGGCCTCGTGCGCAACGCGATCTCGGTGGGACGCGACAGCGACGCGTCCGGCCCGCAACCGAGTTTCACGTTCGACGCCCAGCCGGACGGCACGGTCGCGGCGGCGGCGACCGGCGACAATCCGCTGCTGACCGACCCGAACGCGACGCTGCTCCCGGCGCGGTGCGCTTACTCGCCGTGGGGCACACAGGTGGACGCCGCCCGCAAGTTCTTCGAGAGCGCCGCGTCGTGCCTGGAGACGGCGTGGAAACCGGTGCTGCGCAAGGCGAATCTGCCGTTCCAGCCGCCGTCGCTGAACGTCAGCGCGACCACTGCGGGCATAACCACCCCGTGCACCGGCTCGACCAGCAACTTCGCCGCGTTCTACTGCCCGGCGAACAAGACCATCTACATGCCGATCAGCCAGTTGCAGACGGACTACTTCAAGGACAACTGGGTGGTCTACCTGTCGGTGTTCGCGCACGAGTACGGACATCACGTGCAGGCGATGTCCGGCATCCTGCGCAAGGCCAACAGCGAGCGGGCCGACGCCGGACCGCGCAGCGCCAAGGGCCTGGAGTTGTCGCGCCGAGTCGAGTTGCAGGCCAACTGTTTCGACGGCATGTACCTGTCCTCCTCCTCGGAGGGTGGCTCGCTGACCGACGCGCAACTCAGCTTGGCCCGCAAAGACGCCTACGGGCGCGGCGACCAGGCGGGGGACATGCGCGACCACGGTTCGTCCGAGAACGGGGGGCAGTGGTTCGAGATCGGCCTGGACAAAAACCGCGCCGCGCAATGCAATACGTTCACCGCGTCGGCGAGCTCGGTCAGCTGAGCCGCTTGGTCACCTCTGTCGCCACCACAGCCCGCCTGGCTGGCCGCCGCACGGCCGTACGGGGTTCAGGCCGGAGGTTGATCCTTCCTGACCTTTCGCAGCCATGCGGTGACCAGGTCCGGTGTCGGCGGGTCCGCGCCGATCTGGTCGAGCACGCTGTATCCCAGGCACGCCGCGCCCATCACGCGTGAAGCGACGGCTTCCGCGTCGCCCCAGGGCAAGAAGGGTTTGGCGATCAGAAGGGAGGCGATGCCGTGGGCGACCGACCAGAGTTCCAGCACGATCGGCAGCGGATCGCGCCGCGCCATCGTCCCGGCCTCCATGCACTTGCGCACGGTGTCCGCGAAATGCCGGAAAGCCCCGCTGGTGAGCACCTGGTCCACCGCGCCTTCGGCCTCCGTGGGCGCGGTCGCCAGCCGGTACTGCTCGGGATGCGCGAGGGCGAAACGGACGTAGGCCATGCCTTGATCGTGCAGCTGCGTCACCGGGGAGGTGGCGGGGTCGGTGGCCGCGCGCATCGCGTCGGCGAGGTCTTCGAAGACCTGGGCGACGACGGCATCGATCAGTTGGTCCTTGTCGGCGAAGTGCCGGTAGATCGACGGCGCGCTGACTCCGACCAGCTTGCTCACCGCGCGGATCGAGACGGCCTCGGCGTGCCCGGTGGCGGTGAGCAGTTCGGCGGTGGCGCGCAGGATCTCCTCGCGCAGCCGGGCTCCGGAACCGCGCGGCGACCGCGGGCGCCTGCCACCGATCATGCCCGCCCTGCGGTTTCCAGCGGGCGGGCGGCGATGTCCTGCTCACCCTCGGTCAGCCCGATCTTGGCGTGCAGGCGGGCCAGTGGTGCGGGAGCCCACCAGTTGGCCGGTCCGAGCAGGCGCATGAGCGCGGGCGCGAGCAGGCCACGGATGATCGTGGCGTCGACGAGCACGGTGAGCGTGAGGCCGAGGCCGAGCAGCTGCATGAACGACACCTTCGCGGTCACCAGGGCGCCGAGCACGATCGCCATCAGCACGGCGGCCGCGGTGAAGATACGGCCGGTGCGGGCCAAGCCGACCGCGACCGCGCGGGTGTTGTCGTGGGTGGCCAGCCACTCCTCGCGGACCCGGGACAGCAGGAACACCTCGTAGTCCATGGACAAGCCGAAGGCCAGGCAGAACATCAGGATGGGCATGGTCGGCACCAAGTAGCCCACTGGCGTGAAACCGAGCAACCCGGACAGGTGGCCTTCCTGGAACACCCACACCATCGCGCCGAAAGCGGCGGCCAGCGAGAGCGTGTTCAGTACGAGCGCTTTGATCGGCAGCACGACGCTGCCGGTGAACAGGAACAACACGATGAAGGTCGTCAGCGCGATCAGCGCGGCCGCGAGCGGAAGCCGGGCGGCCAGTGCCTCGAGCGAGTCGGCGTTGGCCGCGGCGGCGCCGCCGTAGAGCGCTTCGCCGGGGGCGGGGATCGCCCGGATCTCCTTCAGCTGACGGTCACCGGCGGGCGAGAAGGGGTCGAGCTTGGTGCCCACGTTCAGGTAGGTGCCGGTGTCGTTGGACATGCCGGGCGGAGGCGGGGCGACTCGCGCGCCGGTGACGTAGATCCCGGCCGCGGACAGGACCGCTGGCACGCCGTCTACCTTGGACAGTTCGGCGGCGTATCCGCCGATCGCCGCGTTGCCGCCGCGGTAACCGTCCAGCACGATCGTGGTGCTCGCGACCGGGTCTGCCTGCGGGAACTCGGTGCGCAAGGCGTCGCCGACCTGGCGGCTGGCGGCAGTCTCGGGCAGCACGCGGTCGTCGGGATAGCCGAACTTCACCGAGAGGAACGGTGCGCCCAATGCCAGCAACAGCGCGATGATCACGATGGCGACCGGTGCCGCGTGCCGCATCACCACGCCGGCCAGCCGGTACCAACCGCTCTCCTCCGGCGCTCGCGGGCCGGGCGCGGGCGCGTCGCGGCGGAACAGGCGCCGCAACGGAGCCCGCAGGTCCAGGGCGTTCACCCGGTGCCCGAGCAGGACCAGCGCCGCGGGCAGGACGATGATCAATGCGGCCGCCGCCGCGGCGACCACCGCGACGCCCGCGTAGGCGAAGCTCTTCAGGAAGTACAGGTCGAACACGCTCAGCACGGCCATCGAGAGCGCGACGGTGAGCGCGGAGAACAGCACGGTGCGCCCGGCGGTCTGCACGGACCGGACGGTGGCCGCGGCCGGATCCAGTCCGTTGGCGAGTTCCTCCCGGAAGCGGCTGACGATGAACAGGCTGGAGTCGATGGCCAGCGCGAGGCCCATCGCCGTCGTCATGTTCAGCGCGTAGATCGAGACGTCGGTGAACAGCGTGAACAGACGCAGGATCGCCAGCGTCGCCAGGATGGCGAACACCCCGATGGTCAGCGGGAGCGCGGCGGCGATCAGGCTGCCGAACACCAGCACCAGCACGATCATCGACAGCGGCACCGCGACGCCCTCGGCGAGCGCGAGGTCTCGGGTGGTCTGCTCGGTGACGTCGTGGTAGATCGCGGCGATGCCGCCCTGGCGGACCGTGATGCCGCCCGAGAATCCCGGCAGCTGCTGCTCGAGTTCGACCGCCGTCTGCTGGACCTGCGTCTCGTCGCCGTCGAGGTAGGCGACGACCAGAGCGCTCTTGCCGTCGGTGCTGCGCAACGCGCTGGACAGGGGTGGCGGGGTGGTCCAGTAGGACTGGACGCCCTGCACATCCGAGCGTGTCCGCAGCGCGTCGGCCAGCGCGATGCCCGCCGCCTTGGTGGCCGGATCGTCCGCGCCCGCGTCCGACTCGACCAGCAGGACGAAGTTGGGCGCGGCGCCGGCGAAGTTGTCGGCGATCAACTGGTTGACGCGGGCGGACTCGGCGTCGTTCGAGGTGAATCCACCGGACTTCAAGTGCGCGGGCGCGGTGGCGCCGAAGATGCCGCACAGCACGGCGATCGCAAGCGCCGCGGCCAGGACGGCGCGCGGAGATCGGGTGGTGAAACGGGCAATCCGGGTCAGCATCGCGGCTCCGCTCGATGGGTTAACGGCGTTATAGTAACGCTGTTAACTCATGGGGTCGAGCCCCCGCGAGGCGCACCGAGTCAGCCGCGCGATTTGCGGATGGCCCGCCATCCACGCCGACCGGGCACGGGAAGGTCGTCGCGCATCTCGACCCATTCCGCGGTGGTCAACCAGAGCTGCTGGGCGCGGGCGTCGGCGGTGTTGTGGAAGATCCGGCGGCCCCGGTCGTCGCGCAGTTCCTGCGCAACCACCGACCAGCGTGGCGGGCGGCCGTGCTCGTCGGCATAGTCCGCCAGATACGTCGCGATCGCGGTGCCGATGGTGTTGACCGGGCGCAACGACACCCGATTGCCGTACTGGGCCGCCCAGAACCGCCGCGCGGCGCACAGTGATCGGGGGTTGGCGTTCGAGGCGATCCAACCCGCGCGCTGGGCGCGTTCGATCAACCAGAGATGTTTGACCGCCGACGGCGCTATATTGCCGACCCGGGTACGGATCAGCGTCATGATCTGCTCGCTGCACAGCACGTCGCGGCGAGTGGGCCCGTAACCGTGTGCGGTCCAATGCGCGTCGGCCAGTCTGGCCAGCACCCGCCCGAAGTCATCAATGCTGCGCTGAGCGCGGCGGCCGAGGCGTTCGATGCGCTCGGCCTCGCGGCGCATCTCGTTCTGCGCGGTCAGGGTGCGGATCGCGGCCATGGTCGGCACCTGCCCGCGTTCGAGGAGTTCGAGGATCGCGGCGGCGGTGGCCGGATCGGCTGCCGCGGTGACCGGCAGCGAGTCGCGCTTGATCGCGAACTCCTGCGGGCTGATGGCGCGGCTCAGAAGGGCGACGGCGGAGCGGTCGCCTGCGAAATCGGTGCTGGACAGCCAGGCGGCGGCGATGTCGTCACACGACACGGTGGACGGTCCTCCGGTGGAAGTGGGGAATTGGCGTCGGTCACCCGTGGGGAGCTGTGTTGGTTGTGCCCCGGTCGGGATGAGGGACCGGCCGGGGTCACCAACCTGATGAAGGTTTGGCTACCGAAGTTGCCGACTGCCACGTTAGCCAGACGATTGCGCCGATGTCACCCGTGGTGACGGATTCGTTATCTCCAAAAAGTCGAGGTAAATCAGGGTGTGAGTTGATATTTTCCGACGCATGGGGGGTAGCGAGGCCGCCGAGTTCCGTTTTCGCCCGAGCAGGATGAGCGATAGCTCGAATGTTGCCATCGTGCGTGTCCCACTGCCGTGCGGAAGAAGGCGCCGAGCCCGTTGTGATGTGGATCACATTTCAGCCTCGGAATCCGGCCTTGACCGGCGCGCCGGGCGGGAATGTCCTTTGTCGGTGCTCGCCGGTAACCTCTGGCCGTGGCTCTGTACCGGAAGTACCGACCGGCAACGTTCGCTGAGGTGGTGGGTCAGGAGCACGTCACCGAACCCGCTGAGTACCGCGCTCGACACGGGGCGGATCAGTCATGCCTATCTGTTCTCCGGTCCGCGCGGCTGCGGCAAGACCTCCTCGGCGCGCATTCTCGCCAGATCGTTGAACTGCGCGCAAGGGCCCACCTCCACCCCGTGCGGCACGTGCCCTTCCTGTGTGGCGCTCGGCCCAGGCGGCCCGGGCAACCTGGACGTCATCGAACTCGACGCCGCGAGCCACGGCGGCGTCGACGACACCAGGGAATTGCGCGACCGCGCCTTCTACGCACCGGCCGAGTCCAGGTACCGGGTGTTCATCGTCGACGAGGCGCACATGGTGACCACCGCCGGATTCAACGCGCTGCTGAAGATCGTCGAGGAGCCGCCCGCTCATCTGATCTTCATCTTCGCGACCACCGAGCCGGACAAGGTGCTGCCGACCATTCGCTCGCGGACCCACCACTATCCGTTCCGGCTGCTGCCGCCCGCCACGATGCGCGGACTGCTCGGGCGGATCTGCGAACAGGAGCACGTGCCGGTCGAGGAAGCGGTGTACCCCTTGGTGATTCGCGCGGGCGGCGGCTCGCCGCGCGATAGCCTCAGCGTGCTCGACCAGTTGCTGGCGGGCGCGGGCCCGGAGGGCGTCACGTACGCCCGCGCGGTCTCGCTGCTCGGTGTCACCGACGTGGCGCTGATCAATGACGCGGTCGAGGCGCTGGCCGCCGAGGACGGCGCCACGCTGTTCGGCACCGTCGACCGGGTGATGGAGGCGGGCCACGACCCGCGCCGTTTCGCCGTCGACCTGCTCGATCGCTTCCGCGACTTGATCCTCCTGCGCGCGGTGCCCGACGCCACCGAACGCGGTCTGGTCACCGGGCCCGGTGACGTGCTCGACCGGATGCGCGATCAGGCCGCGCGATTGGGCTCGGCCACCCTGACCCGCTACGCCGAGCTGCTGCACGAGGGTCTCGGGGAGATGCGCGGCGCCACCGCGCCGCGACTGCTGCTCGAAGTCGTCTGCGCGCGCATGTTGCTGCCCTCGGCATCCGACGCCGAATCCGCCACGTTGCAGCGGTTGGAGCGACTGGAGCGCGGCCTGGCCGGTGGCTCCTTCGCCGCCGCTCCCGCTTCCGCACAGTCCGTAGCGGCGGTCGGGTCGCCATCCGACCCGCCTCGTCGCCGTGGCGCCGAGGCGCTGGCCGCGATTCGTCGCGAGAACCGGCCAGGTGGTCGCGCGGGTGCGAGCGCGGAGAGTGGCTCCGATTCTGCGGCTACCGTGCCGGGTGGCCAGGCTTCCGCCGGTGCGGAGAACACCGTCGCAGAGGCGGGCCTGACCGCGCCCGCCGATGCCGAACCGTCCTCCGGGCGGGGCGGGTCGCCCGAGAGCGGCGATCGGCGCACGTCGGTGGGCGAACCGGCCGCCGTATCCGGCGAGAGGCCGCGGGGGCTCGAGGAGGGTTCGAGCGCGTCGCGACGCGAGGAGCCCGAATCCGGGCCTGCGCGGTCCGGCTCGACGGATATCGCCGCTGTGCGTGGGGAAGCCATCGAAACCTCCTCCGGACCGGTAGCCGCGCAGTCGGTTCCCGGCGACAAGGCGAGTTCCGGCCCCGCGTCGTCGCCATCGGGCCCCCGGTCGGCGGGCGGGCGGGCGGCGTCACCCTCCGCCGAACCGGCTCCGGCGCGCGGCGGCGAGGCGAGCGATCCGGCCGCCAAGGGGCAAGCGCCTCATGGCGAGGTCGCCGATCCTTCGGGTGCCAGGGGGCAGGTGCGCGGCGGTGAGGTGAGCGATCCGGCGACGAGGGGGCAGGCGGCTGGTGGCGAGGTCGCTGGTCCTTCGGGTGCCGGGGTTTACGTGCGTGGCGGCGAGGTGATCGATCCGGCGGCACGGGGGCAGACGGCTGGGGGTGAGCTCGCTGATCGTTCGGGTGCCGGGGTTTACGTGCGTGGCGGCGAGGTGATCGAATCCGGCGGCACGAGGGCAGACGGCTGGGGGTGAGGTCGCCGGTTCTTCTGTCACCAGGCCCCCCGGCCGGTCCGACGTGGGGGATTCGCGCGTGACGGGGGCGCAGGAGTCCGCGACCGATCGGCCGTCCGCGCCGACCGGTGATCTGCTGCGCGAGGTAGAGGCCTCATGGGCGGATATCCGCGCCAAGGTGCGGGAGTTCGGTGCCGCCGTGCAGGCGATGCTCGCCGGTGCGTCGGTCGCGCGGGTTGAGGGCGAGGTCATCGTCTTCGCGCATCAGCACGCGCCGCTGGCCCAGCGATTGTCCGATCCGCGCAATCTGGAAGCGGTCCGGTCCGCGGTGCGGGCGGTGCTCGGCCGCGATCACGAGGTGCGCTGGGAAGCGGGTGGCGCGGTGCAGCGGCCCGCGACGGCGCCGCGCTCCGGCGGTGCGGGCAACCGCGCGCGCGGCCAGGCGGGCACTCAGCCGGGACGTGAATCCGGCAACGCGGCAGGCCGGGCTCCGGACGCCGCGCCGCCGCGGTTCTCGCGCCCGAGTCAGGCGAAGAACGCGGGTGCGGACAAGCCGGGGAGCGCGGGGCGTTCGCGCGCGAGCGGCACCGACCCGCGCCCGTATCCGGTGGACGACGATATTCCGCCGCCCGACTACCCCGACCTACCGGACGACCCCGGCCCGGCGGACTATCCGAGGTACGACGCCGAGCCGAGCGGAAACGACGGCGCGACGAGCCGGGGCCGGGACACGGACGGCGTCATCCCCGCGTCGACGCCGGAAGAGGAGCAGGAGATGATGGCCGCTGCGGCCGATCCGGTAGCCCCCGGCGACCGGCGCGATCCGGACGAGGTCGCCTTGGAATTGCTGAAGAGTGAGCTGGGTGCCACACGGCTGGATGGTTGACAAGCACCGTTCCTACGACGTTAAGTTAACCGGAGTTCGCACACGACGGTAGTATGAACGGGTAGCCGTGAGCTTCGGTACGCCGACGTTCTATGGTATGCCCAGGCGTACGGACGACCGGACCGTGCGTCCGCCGTTGCCTGCCTGGTTTTGTACAGCGTTAGGAACGGTCGGTCGCAAGGCTGGTCGGCGAGGTCAGCCGCAGCCATGCCGCACCCGCGGTGTCGCCGCACACCAGCGCTCGGACGGACGAGGGTCCGGCCGCCGCACATTGAGGAAGGAACACTCCGATATGACCACAGAGGCCTACATTTACGAGGCCATCCGCACTCCGCGCGGCCGTGGCAAGAAGAACGGCTCGCTGCACTCGGTCAAGCCGATCGACCTGACTGTTGGTCTGATCCAGGAGCTGCGCGGCCGCTTCCCGAACCTCGACGAGGACCGGATCTCCGACCTGATCCTCGGCGTCGTCATGCCCGTGGGTGACCTGGGCGCCGACATCGCCAGGACCGCGGTGACCGTGGCGGGCCTGCCCGACACCGTCGGCGGCTTCCAGCTCAACCGCTTCTGCGCCTCCGGCCTCGAGGCCGTCAACCTGGCGGCCCAGAAGGTCCGCTCCGGCTTCAACGACCTGGTCCTCGCCGGTGGCGTCGAGTCCATGTCGCGCGTGCCGATGGGTTCCGACGGTGGCGCGTGGGCGCTGGACCCGGCCACCAACTACGACACCTACTTCGTCCCGCAGGGTGTCTCCGCGGACCTGATCGCCACCATCGAGGGCTTCACCCGCGACGACGTGGACGCCTACGCGGTGCGTTCGCAGGAGCTGGCCGCCAAGGCCACCACCGGCGGCTACTTCGCCAAGTCGATCGTCCCGGTCAAGGACCAGAACGGCCTGGTCGTGCTGGACCGCGACGAGCACATGCGTCCCGGCACCACCGCCGAGGACCTGGCCAAGCTGCAGCCGTCCTTCTCCGTGATCGGTGAGATGGGTGGCTTCGACGCGGTGGCGCTGCAGAAGTTCCACTTCGTCGAGAAGATCAACCACGTGCACCACGGCGGCAACAGCTCCGGCATCGTCGACGGCGCCGCGCTCGTGCTGATCGGTTCGGAAGAGGCGGGCAAGGCCTCCGGCCTGACCCCGCGTGCCCGCGTCGTCGCGACCGCGACCAGCGGCGCCGACTCGACCATCATGCTCACCGGTCCGACCCCGGCCGCCAAGAAGGTGCTGGCCAAGGCGGGCCTGACCCTCGATGACATCGACCTGGTCGAGATCAACGAGGCGTTCGCGTCCGTGGTGTTGAAGTTCCAGAAGGACCTGAACATCCCGGACGAGAAGCTGAACGTCAACGGCGGTGCGATCGCGATGGGCCACCCGCTGGGTGCGACCGGCGCCATGATCACCGGCACCATGGTCGAACGAGCTGGAGCGCCGCAACGGCCGCTACGCGCTGATCACCCTGTGCATCGGCGGCGGCATGGGCGTGGCCACCATCATCGAGCGGGTCTGAGCCCCAACCGACAGCTGAGATTTCACGGCGGCGTGAGCGCCGGGCCCGGAGCCTGCCCGACCACGCAGGGCCGCGAATCGCCGCTAATTCACCTAGGAGACACAGAGCTGTGAGCGAAACCAACATGATCGGTTGGGAGCAGGATTCGGACGGCATCGTCGTGCTGACGATGGACGACCCGAACCAGGGCGCCAACACGATGAACGAGCTGTACAAGAAGTCGATGACCGCCACGGTCGACCGGCTCGAGGCGGAGAAGGACAACATCACCGGTGTGGTCCTGACCTCCGCGAAGAAGACCTTCTTCGCCGGCGGCGACCTGAAGAACATGATGAAGGTCGGCCCGGACGACGCCCAGGCGCTGATGGACGAGCTCGGCGAGATCAAGAGCGCGCTGCGCCGCTTGGAGCAGCTGGGCAAGCCGGTCGTCGCGGCCATCAACGGCGCCGCGCTCGGCGGCGGCCTGGAGATCGCGCTGGCCACCCACCACCGCATCGCGGCGGACGTGCCCGGTTCCCAGATCGGTCTGCCGGAGGCCACCCTCGGCCTGCTGCCCGCAGGCGGCGGCATCATCCGCACCGTGCGCATGCTCGGCCTGCAGAACGCGCTGATGCAGGTGCTGCTGCAGGGCCAGCGCAACAAGCCGGCCAAGGCCAAGGAGATCGGCCTGGTCGACGAGCTCGTCGGCTCGGTCGAGGAGCTGGTCCCCGCCGCCAAGGCGTGGATCAAGGCCAACCCCGAGGCCTGTGTGCAGCCCTGGGACAAGAAGGGCTTCAAGATCCCCGGCGGCACCCCGTCCTCGCCCGCGTTCGCGGCGAACCTGCCCGCGTTCCCGGCGAACCTGCGCAAGCAGCTCAAGGGCGCGAACATGCCCGCGCCGCGCGCCATCATGGCGGCCGCGGTGGAGGGCTCGCAGGTCGACATCGACAACGCGTCGCTGATCGAGTCCCGCTACTTCGTGCACCTGCTCACCGGCCCGGTCGCGAAGAACATGATCCAGGCGTTCTTCTTCGACCTGCAGACGATCAACAACGGCGGTTCGCGTCCGAAGGACGTGCCGAAGAAGGAGATCAAGAAGGTCGGCGTGCTCGGCGCGGGCATGATGGGCGCTGGCATCGCCTACGTCTCGGCCAAGGCGGGCTACGAGGTCGTGCTCAAGGACGTCTCGATCGAGGCGGCCGAGCGCGGCAAGGGCTACTCGGAGAAGATCGAGGCCAAGGCGCTGTCCCGGGGCAAGACCACCGAGGAGAAGTCCAAGGCTCTGCTGGACCGGATCAAGCCGACCGCGGACGCGGCCGACTTCGCCGGCGTCGACTTCGTCATCGAGGCCGTCTTCGAGAACACCGAGCTGAAGCACAAGGTGTTCCAGGAGATCGAGGACATCGTCACTCCGGACGCGCTGCTGGGCTCGAATACCTCCACCCTGCCGATCACCGGTCTGGCGACCGGCGTGAAGCGCCAGGAGGACTTCATCGGCATCCACTTCTTCTCGCCGGTCGACAAGATGCCGCTGGTGGAGATCATCAAGGGTGAGAAGACCTCGGACGAGGCGCTGGCGCGGGTGTTCGACTACACCCTCGCGATCAAGAAGACCCCGATCGTCGTCAACGACAGCCGTGGCTTCTTCACCTCGCGCGTGATCGGCACCTTCGTCAACGAGGCGATCGCCATGCTCAAGGAGGGCATCGAGCCCGCAACCATCGAGCAGGCCGGTCTGCAGGCGGGCTACCCGGCCGCGCCGCTGCAGCTGTCGGACGAGCTGAACATGAAGCTCATGCAGAAGATCGCCAAGGAGACCGAGGAAGCCGCCCAGTCCGGCGACACCACGCTGGGCAGCAAGCGGCACCCGGCGCAGGACGTCATCGACTACATGGTGTCCGAGGGTCGTCCGGGCCGCCTGGAGAAGGCGGGCTTCTACGAGTACGACGAGAACGGCAAGCGCACCGGTCTGTGGCCGGGCCTGCGCGAGCACTTCAAGACCACGGCGGACTTCGGCGTCCCGCTGCAGGATCTGATCGACCGCATGCTGTTCGCGGAGGCGATCGAGACCCAGAAGTGCTTCGACGAGGGTGTGCTCACCTCGACCGCCGACGCCAACATCGGCTCGATCTTCGGCATCGGGTTCCCGGCCTGGACCGGTGGTGTGCACCAGTTCATCGTCGGTTACCCGGGTGGTCAGGCGGCGTTCGTGGAACGCGCCGACTACCTCGCCAAGACCTACGGCGAGCGCTTCGAGGTCCCGGCCTCGCTGCGCAAGTAGTTCTCACCGGCGAAGCCCGCCACCGCATTTCGCGGCGGCGGGCTTCCGTCGTTTTCCGGCCCGTTCACCCCCGTGCCGGTTCGGCCGGATAGGTTGGCGGTCGTGCCGAGATGTAGTCACCGTTTTCTGATCGCCATCTGCGCCCTTACGCTGCTTTCGGCCCCGTCGGCTGCCGCCGCACCCACGGAGAATCCCGCGGTGCGGTTGCTGGGCGAGCAAGTGATCGCCGCGGGCATGGACTTCGCGGGCACCACCGTCGGCGGCCTGTCCGGGATCAATTACTCCCCACGCACCGGTGATTTCGTTCTGATCAGCGATGATCGAATCGAACAAGGATCCCGCTCGGTACTACACGGCGCGTATGGAGATCGGTGAGCGCGGCGTCGGCCCGGTGACGTTCACCGGCACGCGACCGCTGCTGACCGCTGGCGGCGCACACTACGCGCCGATGTCGGTGGACCCGGAGGAGATCCGGATCAATCCGTGGACCGGCGACTACTACTGGACGCAGGAAGGCGAGCGGGACGGCGCCGTCCTCACGGACCCATCGGTGCGGATCGCGCGGCCGGACGGCTCATACGCCGGTGAACTGCCGATCCCGGAGAGCGAACGGATGCTCCCCGGCTCGGGTCCCCGGCGCAACCAGGTGCTGGAGGCAGCTACCTTCCTGGCCGGGGGGACGCTGTTCGCGACCGCGACGGAAGGACCGCTGCTGCAAGACGGACCCGAAGCGACTACGGCCGACGGGGCGCTGGTGCGGATCACCGTCCAGGCGCGATCCGGACCTCTGCTCGCCCAGTACGCGTATCGCATGGAGCCGTTGTTCGCCGAGTCCCGGCCCGAACCGGGCCGAGGCGGGACCGGGATCGCTTCCCTGCTGGCCGCCGATCCGCTGGACCCCACGAAAGTGCTTGTGCTGGAACGGTCGCTGGCTCCGGGCGTCGGGAACAAGATCCGCGTCTACGAAGCCGACCTGAGCACCGCGACCGACGTCAACGGCGCCCCGATCGGCGCCGCGCGCCCGGCGGCCAAGCGGCTGGTCCTCGACCTCGACGACGTCGGCCTCTCCGCCGTCGACAACGTGGAGGGCATGACCTGGGGCCCGCGCCTGCCCTCCGGCGAGCGAACCCTCGTTCTGGTCAGCGACGACAATTTCGACGACCGCCAGGTCACCCAGGTCATCGTCCTCGCCGTCGCCTAGCCCGCCGGTACTGCGGAGCGTGCGGCTTCCGGCGGAAGCCGCGCGACAGGCGGTTGCGCGGGTCGAGGTCACTCGCGCCGGTCGGTCACGCGGCGTGAGTAACCGTCCTGCGGGTGGTCGATCAGCCGGGGTGAGCGGGCAGGTCACTGCCCGCCGAGCCGGTGAGCTTAGCGCCGAGCGGCGCGCGAACATGCGGAACGGGGACCACACGCCGTCCTGTCGGAAACATCTCCCGCGTGCTCGCGCACCGCGCTACGTTGGAGTATGCGCAGACATATCGGACACCGCGTCCGGGGGTCGGCGCGCGGAGTTGGTCGCCGATGTCGCCGATTCGATGTGAGTGCGAGGTGATCACATGAATCCACAGACGCGTTCGGGCCGGATGCGCCCCGAAGCGACTGCGGCCGAAGCGAACACGCAGCGGCAGGCGCCTCTCGCCATCGCCAACGAGCTGGAGGCGATGGGCCTGTCCGGTGCGGTGGAGATCGGCCGCGGCGGGTTCGGGGTGGTGTATCGCTGCGTCCAGACCGCGCTGGACCGGGTGGTCGCGGTGAAGGTGCTCAGCTCGGAGATCGACGCGGAGAGCCGGGAGCGGTTCCTGCGCGAGGAACAAGCCATGGGCAGGCTGTCGGGTCACCCGAATATCGTGGACATCCTCCAGGTGGACGTGACGATGACCGGGATGCCGCTGATCGTCATGCCGTACTGCACCCACGGATCGCTGGAGAAACTGATCCGCGAGCAAGGCCCGTTGACGTGGGCCGACTCCTTGCGAGCCGGTGTCAAGCTGGCGGGCGCGATCGAGAGCGCGCACCGCGCCCGCATCCTGCACCGGGATGTGAAACCGGCCAATGTCCTGCTCAGCGGCTACGGCGAGCCGCAGCTGACCGATTTCGGCATCGCCCGTATTCCGGGTGGGTTCCGCACGTCCAGCAGCATGATCACCGGCTCACCGGCGTTCACCGCGCCGGAGGTCCTCAAAGGTGACGAGCCCACCATCCGCTCCGACGTCTACGGCCTCGGCTCGACATTGTTCGCCCTGCTCACCGGGCACGCGGCCTTCGAGCGGCAGGCGGGCGAGCGGGTGGTCGCGCAGTTCCTGCGCATCACCACGCAGCCGGTGCCGGACCTGCGCGAACAGGACATCCCGCCGGATGTGGCCACCGTCATCGAACACGCCATGTCCCCGAATCCACGGGATCGCCCGGCCAGCGCCTACGAGTTCGGCGAGATGCTGCGCGCGGTGCAGCGCAGCCACGACCAGTTGCCCGATGAGATGGCGCTGCTGGACACCGAGTCAGAACCGACGACCTCGACCGCCGTCGGCGAGCCGACCCTGGCGTGGACCGGCTCCCGTCCCGCGGTCACCGCGCGGCGCAGCTGGCCGTTGACGCTGCGGCCCGTCGTCTCGCAGCACTCATCGGCCACCACTCCGCCGACGGCCGTGACCAAGTTCCGTCCTCCCACGCCGACGCGTGAGCCGATTCCGCGACAGCGTCTGCTGGACATCCTGCGCGGGGGCGGGCGGCGCAGACTGGCGGTGATCCACGCTCCGGCGGGGTTCGGCAAGAGCACATTGGCCGCGCAGTGGCGCGCCGAGCTCGCCGAAGGCGCTGCCGCGGTCGCCTGGATCGGCATCGATCGCGACGACGACAACGAGATCTGGCTGCTGGCCCACCTGATCCAGGCGATCCGCCGGGTGCACCCCGACGTGGGCGCCGGTCTGGAACAGGTGCTGGAGGAACGGCCCGCCGACGCCGTCGCCTTCGTCGTTCCCACCCTCATCGACGAGATCCACGCCGCGGGCAAGACGGTGGTGGTGATCGTCGAGGATTGGCACCGGATCACCGACGCGGGCGCGCATCGCGCGATGGAAGCCCTGCTGGACAACGGTTGCCACCACCTGCGTTTCGTCGTGACCAGCCGGGAGCAGTCCGGCCTGCCGACGAGCCGGATGCGGGTGCACGACGAATTGGTCGAGATCGGCTCGGCCGCGCTGCGCCTGACCGAGGCGGAGACCAGGCAGATCCTGGTCGAGCGCAACGGATTCGACCTCACACCAGACCAGGTGACCGAAATCCATACCGCCACCGACGGCTGGCCCGCCGCCATCCAGCTGGTCGGCCTGTCCCTGCGCGGCAACGCCGACCCCGGCCAGCTGATCGCCACGCTCTCGGAGGGCAACCACGGCATCCGCGAATACCTCGCCGAGAACGTGCTGGACACGTTGGAACCGAGGATGCTCGAGTTCTTGATGTCGATCGCGGTGACCGAACGGGTGTGCGGGTCACTCGCCGCGGCGCTGTCCGGGGAATCGGACGCCGAACAGCTGCTCGAGCAGGCCGAGCAACGCGAGCTGTTCCTGCGGCGCATCGAGCACGACCCGGAGTGGTTCCGGTTGCAGCCGCTGTTCGCCGAGCATCTGCGCACCCGGCTCGAGCGGGTCCATCCCGGAAAGCTGAAGTCGCTGCACCGCAAGGCGTCGCGCTGGTACGCCGAGCATCAGCTGCTGCGCAAGTCGGTCGACCACGCGCTGGCCGCGACCGATCTCAAGATGGCGCTGGATTTGCTCGAGAGCGGCGGGATGGACCTGATCAATGGTTCCCGGCTCGCGACGCTGCTGGGTAGCGTGTCGAAGCTGCCGATGCAGCAGGTGGCGTCGCGCTCCAAGCTGCTGATCGCGGTGGCGAGGGCGAACGTCAACTTGCAGCAGTCCGGCGCGGCCCGCAACGCGCTGGGCAGGCTGTCGAATATTCTGGCGCGCGGTTCCACCGGCGACGCCGACGTGCGTGTGCAGCGCTGCCAGGCGGCGGTGCTCGCCGCCTCCGATCAGATCGCGCGCGACCACACCGAGGGCGTGCTGGATCGCGTCGCCGACTGCCTCCAGCAGCCGGACGATCTTCCCGCGTGGACGGTCTCGACCGCCGCGAACCTGACGACGTTCGTGCGGCTGTGCGTCTTCGATTTCGAGGGCGCCAGGAAGATGCAGGAATGGGCCGAGCGGTACCACGAGCAGTCGAAGGACCCGCTGGGCCTGGTCTTCGGCCGCTGCGGCCAAGGCGCGGCCGCCTACGAGCAACTCGACGTCGCCACCGCCACCCAGTGCTTCCAGCAGGCGTGGGAGTCCGCGCGCGAGCGCTCCGGCCCGCGCTCGCACGCGGTGCGCGTGGCCGCCGCGCTGCTCGGCGAGATGAGCTACCGCCGAGGAGATCTGGATACCGCCAACCGACTGCTCGACGAGAGCCACGAGCTGGTCACCCGGGTCGGGCCGGTGGACTTCCTGATCTCCACCTTCGTCGTCGGCGCCCGGGTCAAAGCGGGTCGCGGCGATCTGTTCACCGCGGCCACCCGCCTGGACGAGGGCGCGCGCATCGCCGCCGACAACCGGCTGGCCCGCTTGGCCGCGCATATCCGGGCGGAGCGTCTGCGACTGGGTATGCCGATGGAAGCGGCGGATCGCCGGTACACCGATGGCAGCGAGTACACACCGTTGCAGGCGGGTCATCGGCTGACCGGCGCCGCCCTGCTCACCGCCGAGGCGGAGGAACTCGCCGCGATCCGCGCCCTGCTGGCCGAACATCGGCCCGGCTCCGACGACCGAGCGGTGCGCCGCGCCCGCGCGCTGTACGACCACACGCGCGAGAAGCACCGTCCGCGCGCTCAGTTGGATGCCGCGTTACTGCTCGCGGAATGCCTGGCCGCGTCGGGCTGGGTCGGCGAGGCCACCAACCTGCTGCTGCCTTCCGTCGCGACCTGCGCCGACCTCGGCTGGACCAGGCCGCTGCTGGACGCGGGTCCGGGCGTGGTGGGCATCCTGCGCGTGCTGCACGCCGACCTGCCCGCGTCGGCCCAGGTCGGCGACATCGAGCTGCCCGCCCGGTTCCTGGCGGAACTGCTGAACGGGGCGGGCAGCCGGACCTACTGACCGAACCGGATCACGGCTGCCACCACGGGCGCAGCGGCACGGTCCAGTCGCCGTCGGCGGGCAGCTTGACGCCGAGCACTTGATGCAGCTGCACCACGTTGCGCTGGAAGCCGAGCCGGCAGCCCGCCATGTACAGGCCCCACACCTTCGCGGTGCCCTCGCCGACCTCCGCCACGCAGGCGTCCCAGTTGGCGACCAAGTTCTTGCACCATTCGTGCAAGGTCAGGGCGTAATGCTCGCGCAGGTTCTCCTCGTGCAGCACTTCCAGCCCGATGTTCTGGATCTCGGAGATGATCCGGCCGGAACCGATCAGCTCTCCGTCCGGGAACACGTAGCGGTCGATGAAATCGCCCGCCTTGGTGGTGCGGGTGTTGTCCGGGCGGGTGATGCAGTGATTCAGGAAGAGGCCGCCGTCGCGCAGCTTGCTCTTGATGTAGTCGAAGTAGAAGGGGTAGTTGTGCACCCCGATGTGCTCGGTGAGGCCGATCGAGGACACCGCGTCGAATTCGCCCTCCGGCACGTCGCGATAGTCGGAATGACGCACTTCCGCCAGGTCGGCCAGACCTTCTTCGGCGATCTTGCGCTGCGCCCAGTCCGCCTGCTCGGCCGAGAGCGTCGCACCGATCACCTCGACGCCGCGCTTGGCGGCGTAGCGCACCATGCCGCCCCATCCGCAGCCGATGTCGAGCAGCCGGTCGCCCTCCTTCAACCGCAGCTTGTTGAACACCAGGCGATATTTGTTCTCCTGTGCCTGCTCGAGCGACCAGCTCTCGTCGCCGTAGACCGCGCACGTGTAGGTCATGGACGGGCCGAGTACGTACTCGTAGAAGGTGTTCGAGACGTCGTAGTGATGATGGATCGCCTCGGCGTCGCGGGTCTTGGAGTGGCGCAGGCCTTCGAAGGCGATGCGGCGCCAGCGCGGCAGGGTCTCCTGGGGCGGCGGGGGAACCGGCTTGAGCCGCTCCCAACCCAGGGAGCGCGCGATGGTCACCAGGGCCAGCGCGGACGGACGCCGGAACTTCAGCCCGTTCGAGCGCCTTCAGGATCTCGTACGGGTCGCCCGGGTGCACACCGTTGGCCGTCATGTCGCCGGAGATGTAAGCGCGGGCCATGCCGAGGTCACCGGGAGCGGTCGCCAGATAGTTGATCCCGCGCGGTGTCCGGATGTCCAGCGCGAATTCGGAGTCCTCCGGCCCGGTGGCGCTGCCGTCATAAGCGGTCAGCCGGATCGGCACCTCGCCCTCGACGAGGGTCTCGAAGATTTCGGCAATGCTGAGTTTGGTCCCGAGATCGGCGAAGACATCGGAACGATCCTTGAATGTCGTCATTTACGTTGCACCGCCTTCGAATACAGATCCAGCAGCCGCTGGTCCGGGTCGTAGCGTTTCTTCAGTTCGGTGTAGGTGTTTCCGCCGTAAAGCGCAGCGAACTCATCTTTGTCGTAGAAGGAATCCGAGTACAGCGACTTATGACCGTCGAACTCGGTCACCTTGCGTTCGATGGCGCGATTGGCCGCGCCTTCCGGCTGCCCGGGGACGGTGGGGACGGCCGACCAGAATCCGACATTCACGTAGGTCCGGTCCGCCTCCAGGGGATACAGCGGCCAAGTGCGTTCGCCCGGCCGATTCGTGGCGCCGGTGTCGCGCAAACGCAGCGGGCACAGCCAGATCGGCTCGATGGGTATTTCGCGCAGGAACCAGTCCACGAAATCGGCGGTGCGTTCGACCGGCACCTCGATGTCCTGCACGACCCGCTCGCGCGGGGGGTTGCCCTTGCGAGCCTCCAGCTTGTCGCCGATGTGGTACTTGTGATCGAGAGCCACGAGCTTCCAGTAGAAGCTGCTGCGCCGATAGCGTTTCGGCCAGAACCTGCGGATCTTGGGGTTCTGGGTGCCGAAGGCGCGCGAGCACCAGAACCAGTCGGTGTCCCAGCGCCACAGGTAGTCGTGGACGGTCAAGCGGTCGCGCTTGGGTGTCGCGTCGTCGTGCCGGATGGACCGGTAGTAGATGTCCATTCCGGTGTAGTCGCTGACCGGGCCCGGTTCGTCGGTCCCTCGGCCCAGCGTCAGATAGCTCTCCCCAGCGGAGAACACGACGCCGTCCAGGTAATCGACGCGCTCGCCCTCATAGGTCCGGTCGGTGACGATCGTCGCGAGGGCGGCCTCCATGGCGCGCAGATCCTCGAAACGCACGTGCCGCAGCGCGATGTAGGGCCGGACTTCCTCCAGCTCGATCTTCAGCCGGACCGTGTAGCCCAGCGTGCCGTAGGAGTTGGGGAAGCCGCGGAACAGATCAGCGTGCTCGTTGTGCGGCGTGGCGGTGAGGATCTCGCCCGCGCCGGTCAGCACGTCCATCTCCAGCACCGACTCGTGCGGCAGGCCGCTACGGAAGGACGTGGATTCGATGCCGAGGCCGGTGACCGCGCCGCCCAGCGTGATCGTCTTGAGTTGCGGCACGACCAGCGGCGCCAGCCCATAGGGCAGGGTGGCGGCGACCAGCTCCTCGTAGGTGGTCATGCCCGCCACGTCGGCGGTCTTGGCGACCGGATCATCGCGATGACCCGGGTCAGTCCGGAGACGTCGAGACCGGGCGCGGTGTTCACGGTCCTGGCGCGGAAAAGGTTCGAGGTTTTCTTCGCCAATCGGACATCGGCGTGCTCGGGTATCGCGCGGTAACTCGCCAGGAGGCGGTCGACGCCCGCTCGATGCGCGGCAAATCCTGATTCGCGTGCGGCCGGTGCGTGTCCGGCCTTCCCCAACAAACTCACTGCCACCCCTCGACGCTAGTACGGACCTCACGGCGGGGCCACCGCGAGGGTGCGGTGGCGGAGAAATGTCACGCATATGTTGCGAACGGGAATACCGAATTGTCCGGAGAAGTTCGCCACACGGACTGCCCTCGGCGATTTTCCGCCGCGCGGACAGGGCAGGATGGGGTTCCGTCGAGACATCGCACCCGGACAAGGAGCTCATTGTGGGACAGGTCAGCGCCAGTAGTTCGATCGACGTGGCGGCGGATCCGCAGCGCGCGCTGGAGGCCATCGCCGACTACGCCACGGTGCGCCCGCGCATCCTCTCGTCGCACTACCGCGACTACAAAGTGGTCGAGGGCGGCAAGGGCACGGGCACCATCGCGGAGTGGACGTTGCAGGCCACCGAGAAGCGTTCGCGTAACGTGCGGGCGACCGTCTCGGTATCGGATTCCATTGTCACCGAGCGCGACTCGAATTCGTCGTTGGTGAACACCTGGACGGTCACGCCGGAGGGCGCGGGGGCGCGGGTCACGCTGCGCACCACCTGGAAGGGCGCAGGCGGCATCTCGGGCATCTTCGAGGGCATCTTCGCGCCGCTGGGCCTGAAGAAGATCCAGGCCGAGGTTCTCGCGAACCTTCAGCGCGAACTGGCCTGAGCGCCCGGACGCGACGACGGCCCGATCCGGGCCGTCGTCGCGGTCTGCCAGGGCGGCGGTCTACTCGGCCGCGATGTCGAAAAGGTTCCCTTCCGGATCGGCCATCGTCGTCCACTTCATGCCCCACTCGTCGAAGTCGCCCACGTGCTCGGCGCCCAGTTCGATCGCGCGCGCCACCTGCCCGTCCCGGTCGGCTCCGTGCAAGTCCAGATGGATCACGTTCTTGCCGGGGTTCTTGTCCGGCACCCGGATGAACATCAGCGGCGTCGCGGCGCCCGCGCTACGGCCGACGGTGGCGAATTCCCGCGTGGAGCCGGGGTCGAGGGGCGTCTCCAGCAACCGCGACCAGAATTCGGCGAGGGCGCTCGCATTGTCACAGTCGATGGTGACGTGGGCGATCGAAAGCGTCATGGATATCTCCTTTTGTTCAGGGCTGGGCGATGGGCCAGCACACTTCGGTCCGGTAGGTGGCGGGATCGTCGGTGCGGTCGGGGCCGAGCAGATACATCTCGCGAATCGGCTCCGGCAACGCGATGTCGTGTTCGGCGACATGACTGCCGAGCGCGCCGTAGGTGCGGTCGAAGTCGTCGAACGGGCCGTCGTGCACGGCTACGGCGAACCGGCGCGCGGGTAGTTCGACGGCCGAAAGCCCCGCCGGCAGCACGATGTCGGCGTCGGCGACCGGAACGAACGCGACCACTTCGCCCTCGTCCTCTTCGAAGAAATCGGTCGAGTAGGTGCCACCGCCGACACCAGCGGGTGCGATCCCGGCGACGGCCAGCGCCTCGTACAGCGTTCGGAATGCCACTTCGCACCAGGCGCTGATGTGTTCGCGGGCCACCACCGCGCGCAGGGCCGCAGCCGGGAACGCCGGAATCACCCGGTATTCCACGGCGATCGGCGCCGACGGCGTGAGCAGCGACCGCAACGACGCCACGACCGCGCGGGTGCGCATCAGCTCCGCCTCCATGCGCTCCAGATGCGCGCGCAGCGCGGCGTCACGCGCGTTGTCGTCCGGTGCGGCGAGCACGGCGCGGATCTCCGGGACCGGCATGTCCAGTTCGCGCAATCGCCGGATCAGCTGCGCCTGCGCCACCTGCGCCGTCGAGTACCGCCGATAACCCGAATTCGCGTCGACGTCGACCGGAGCGAGCAGGTCGATCTCGTGGTAGTACCGCAACGTCTTCACGCTGAGGTGGCTGAGTCTGGAGAACTCTCCGATAGCGACGGTGGCCGACATGGCACCAGCCAACACCCTCCAGTTACGGGAGGGTCAACGGCATCCGATGGTCAGCCGAGCGCGAAGGTCAGCAGCAGAGTGGTCTGGAGCGCGCCGCGCCACCACGAGTAGCCGAACCAGACGCCCGGGGTGACCTCCCGGATCTCGTCGTAGACCTGCGGTGTCGGGGACGGCGTGTAGTCGAGCGCCCAGGCGGGCCGCCCGTCGGTCAAGGCGGGCGCCGCGTACACGTCGGCGCGCCAGCCCTCGATGCCCGCGCCGGTGAGACGGTTCATCAGGTGGCCGCCGTCCGGTCCGGTGTAGAAGGTCTTGCCGATCCACAGCGGTGGCGCGACGGTCTGCATGACCGGCGGGCGGGTCACCCAGCCCGATTTCACCCCGCCGGGAACCGCGCCGAGCGGCGCGTCGCGGAAGATGGCGTCCTGCTGCTCCGGCGAGCACCGGAAGCGCAGGGAATCGAGGGTCGCGGCTTTGTCGTCCGGGTAGAGGACGCAGCCACTCCCGTAGTCGGAGACGGCGGGGACGGTCTCGGCCTCGACGACTTCTCGCGTTTCGGTCGCATCATGATCTCCGTGTCGGCGGACGCCGCGGGACCGGCGGCGCCGAGGAACACGCTGGGAATGCCGAGGATGAGCACCAGGGTGCTCAGGAAACGTGCACGGACTGCGATCATCTTTGTCTCCAGAATTGCACACCGGTCTCGATCCGGTGTCGATGGTAGGACGCTTGCGGTCGATCTCCACCGGAACTACCCAACCTGTTATCAGCCATGCGCCGCGCGGTCCGGACCGTCGGGCCGCGCCGGGTGCGCGGTGCGGCAGGACTAGGCTGACCGATGACACCTTCTCCAGAGAGGACCCTCCCGTGCAGCCAGGTGGTCAGTTCGACATGCAACAGTTGCTCGCTCAGGCGCAGCAGATGCAGCAGGCGGTGATGGAAGCGCAGGCCGATATCGCGGCGACCGAAGTGGAGGGCGCGGCGGGCGGCGGTCTGGTCAAGGTCACGATCAAGGCGAGCGGTGAGGTGCTGTCGCTCACCATCGATCCGAAGGCCGTGGACCCCGAGGACGTCGAAACCTTGCAGGACCTGGTGATCGGCGCGGTCAACGACGCGATGGCCAACGCGCAGCGCATCGCCGCCGAACGGCTCGGACCGTTGTCCGGCGGCCTCGGCGGCGGATCGCTGCCCGGTTTCTGAGCCGAGGTAGCACTTGTACGAGGGTCCGGTCCAGGATCTGATCGACGAATTGGGCAAGCTGCCAGGCGTCGGTCCGAAAAGCGCCCAGCGCATCGCCTTTCATCTGCTCCAGGTGGAGCCGCCGGAGATCGATCGGTTGCAGGCCGCGTTGCAGAAGGTGCGCGACGGTGTGCAGTTCTGCGTGACGTGCGGAACGGTGTCCGATGGACAACTGTGCCGCATCTGCGCCGATCCCCGCCGGGACCGGACCATGATCTGCGTGGTCGAGGAACCGAAGGACGTGCAGGCGATCGAGCGCACCCGGGAGTTCCGTGGCCGCTACCACGTGCTCGGCGGCGCGCTCGATCCGCTCAGCGGTATCGGCCCCGACCAGTTGCGCATCCGGGAACTGCTGGCGCGCATCGGGAACCAGGAGGACGGCGTCGATGTCAGCGAGGTGATCATCGCGACCGATCCGAACACCGAGGGCGAGGCCACCGCCACCTACCTGGTCCGGATGCTGCGCGACTTCCCCGGCCTGAGCGTGACCAGGCTGGCCTCGGGCCTGCCGATGGGTGGCGACCTGGAGTTCGCCGACGAGCTGACCCTCGGCCGCGCGCTGTCCGGGCGGCGCGCGCTGTAGCTCGCCATCGTCCCGGCATCGGTGTGCCGGTCGGCCGCCCGGAATCAGCGACCCGGGTCAGAGCCGCACACGGGTCCAGGGTAGGCCGGGGAAGCGTGAGCGGTCGTCGTTGGCCCAGTCCCAGATGAGGGCGGCGACGGTGGCGGGATCGGGCACCGTGGTGCCGAAATGCTTGTCCGGGGAGCCGTCCCGGTACTCGAGTGTGTACGCGCCGGAATTCTCCCGGTAGGTCTGGATGTAGAACTGCTCGCCGCGCTCGACCACGAGATACGGGTTGGGCGGGCCGAGCTCCGGAATCCACTGCTCGATCAGCGCTTTGGTCAGATACGGGAACTCACCCGCACCGCCGTGCGTGACGATGGCCCTGACGTGCCCGGCGGGATCGATCAGCCACGCCAGCTGCGGGTCGTAGACGGCGTAGTTCAGCGGCGTGGCCAGTTCGAACAGCACGTGCCGCACGAAGCCGATCGCGTCGTAGGGGCAGGGCACGTAGAGCGCCGCGCCGCTGGCCGCGCCGCCGACCGGCACCGTGCTGAGAAAACTGTCCTCCTCGGGCAGTTCCGCGTTGCGTCTGTTCAACTCGGCCGCGATCTGCGCGACCGCCCCCGACTCGGGGACGCCCTGCTGGGTGCTCAGGTAGGCGTCGACCTCGGCGATCGACGACGCGACACCGGACGGCAGCAACACGTGGTCATAGCTCACCGGGCCAGAGTACGGAACCGCTCAGGCGCGTCGGCGGCCCGCGTCGTCCTCGGCGCACCGGCAGCCGCCGGCGAGGTCCCGGCAGTCCAGGACGAACGCGTGCCGGACATGGCTGAAGTCCAGGCACTCGTCGTCGGTGCATTCGGCGATCCGGCTCACGTGCACGATCAAAGTTCCGTGACAGTGGTCGAACGCGGATGCGCAGGATGAACAACCTGGTAGACGCATGTGACCTCCTGACGAGATCTGATTCGTCGTTCGGTGATACCACCGGTCCGGTCGACGCGGTGGGACCCGGAGCCGTGTGTCGCCGTGTCCGGCGCTGTCGCTATCGTGCCGCAATCGACAGTCGCGGCGGCCGCGAGGCTGCGGTTCTGCCATAACAGGCCCTATTACATGCGAAAATATCGTTCAGGCGCACGGAAACGGTGCCCTGGACGCGACGGTCCCGAACCGAAATGGGGTACGCGGCGACCACTGGGCACACATGGCGGCGGAAGTGAGGTCGGCGCGGTGACGTTGCGGGACGAACTGCGGCAGACCGCGACCGGCACGACCGTGCGCGAGCAGGTCATCAGATATCGCAGGGAGAGCGCCGAAACCGCCGCCTACGACGAATGCGGTGCGCCCGTCGCGGGCTATTACGACGAATTGGTCGACGCCGACGGGAAAGTGCGCCGCATGTGGTCGGAGTTGTCCGTCGATTTCGCCGAACTCGGCGCCACGGGCCTTGACAAGCTGGACAGCCGGGTGCGCAGGCTGATCGACGACGACGGCATCACCTATCTCGAGACCGGCCCTTCGGCCGAGTCCACAGCGCCTGCCCCATGGCGTCTCGACCCGATCCCGCTGCTGGTCGCCGCGGACGACTGGGCCCGGCTGGAGGCCGGGCTGGAACAGCGCTCCCGCGTGCTCGACGAGGTGCTCACCGATGTCTACGGTCCGCGCAGAACGCTCGGCGCGGGGCTGCTCCCGCCGGAAGTCGTGTTCGGCAACCGCGGTTATGTCCGGGCCGCGCACGGCATCACCGTGCCGGGACGGCATCAGCTGTTCCTGCACGCCTGCGACCTCAGCCGCTGGGGTGACGGGCAGTTCCGCGCACTCGCCGACTTGACCCAGGCGCCTGCGGGCGCCGGATACGCGCTCGCGGACCGCAGGGTGGTGTCCACCGCGATACCGGAGTCCTTCGAGCACGCCAATCCGCGTCCGCTGACGCCGTTCGCCAGGGCCATGCGCCTGATGCTGATCGAATCGGCGCAGACCGACGACGACGAGCCGGTGGTGGTGGTGCTCAGTCCCGGCGTCCGTTCCGAGACCGCTTTCGATCAGGCGTACCTGGCCTCCACGCTGGGCTTTCCACTGGTGGAGAGCGCGGACCTGGTGGTGCGGGACGGTGCGTTGTGGATGCGGTCGCTCGGCACGCTGGAACGGGTGGACGTGGTCTTGCGCCGGGTGGACGCCGAGTCCTCCGATCCACTTGACCTGCGGCCGGATTCCCGGCTGGGTGTGGTGGGCCTGGTCGAGGTGCTGCGCCGGGGCGCGGTGACGGTGGTGAACACGCTGGGCAGCGGGCTGTTGGAGAATCCCGCGCTGGCCGGTTTCCTGCCCCGGCTCTCGCGCGCGCTACTCGGTGAGGACTTGCTGATGGAGAGCGCGCCGTCGTATTGGGGCGGGCACGAGCGGGAGCGGGAGCATCTGATCGCCAACCTCCACAAACTGATCCTCCGCTCGGCGGTGGATGGAGGCACGCTGTTCGGCCCCGAACTCAGCCGCGCCCAGCGCGACGAGGTGAAGGCCGGGATCGAGGCGCACGGGTGGCGGTGGGTCGGCCAGGAACCCGCGCAGTTCTCCGTCGCGCCCGCTGTCCGCGATCACGACGGGATCGCCGCCGCCCCGGTCGGCATGCGATTGTTCTCGCTCGCCCACCGCGGCGGCTACACCGTGATGTCCGGCGGTCTCGGCCAGCTGCGTCAGCGCACGACCGAACGCGCCGCGATCAAGATCGCCGCCAAGGACGTCTGGGTGCGAGCGGCGCCCGCGGCCGCCGCCGCGATCGGCACCGAGCCGCCGCGCGCGGAGCGCGAACGGCGCACCGCCCCGATCGTGGAAGCGATCAGCTCCCCGCGCGTGCTCAACGACTTCTTCTGGATGGGCCGCTACGGCGAGCGCGCGGAGGACACGGCCCGTCTCCTGACCGCCACTCACGAGCGGTACCAGGAGTTCCGTTACCGCCCGTGGCTGGAAGGCGCGCAGGCGCTGCCGGTCCTGTTGGCCGCCCTCGGCCGTGCCACCGCCACCGCCGCGCCGACCGAGAGGCTGTTCGGTCCAGAGGTGCGCGCCCTCGCGCCGCAGCAGAGTTCGACCGATCGCGGCATGCTCTCGCTGTCGGGCCGCGTGGAAGGGCAGGCGCGGTACGGCGACGAGCCACCGCACGCGGCGGCCGGATCGACCGGGGATTCCGCTGCCGGGCATCGCGATGTCGCTGCGCTGCCCGGTTCGGGCCGAGCAGCGGGAAGCGATCGGCTGCGGTCTTCCGCCGCGCGAGACGCGTCCGTCGAGCCATCCGGAGCGGGAATGCCGGAACCGGCGGCGAGCGAGAGGCAGGGCGAATACGCTGCCCGCGACGAAGCTGTGGCCGGTGCCGATGCGGGACAGTCCGTTACGGCCGGTGTGGAGGCCGTCGCCGGACGACCGGACACGGATGAGACCTCCCTCGAAGCGGAGGACACGGCCCCGCAGGCGCGTCCGGTGCCCGGCGCGTCCCGGGAGGGCCACGACTACCTCGTCACGCTGACGATCGATCGGGAACTGCCCGGATCGCTGGCCTTCGCGATCGATCGGTACGGCAATGCCGCGCGCGCCGTGCGCGACCAATTGTCGGTGGACACCTGGATGATCCTCGGCGCGGTCGACCGCGCGCTGGCCGGTTACCCGGCCGCCGCGGACGACCAGGAGGCGGAACTGTCGGACGTGCATTCGCGGGCTCTGGCCGGCCTGCTCGCGCTGTCCGGAATCGACGGAGAATCGCTGATCCGCGAAACAGGTTGGTACGTCAGGGATATCGGCAAACGCATCGAACGCGGTCTCACCCTGACCGCCTTGCTGTCGGCCGCGCTGACCCAGCGATATCCGGACGAGATCGAGCGGGAGGTCACCGACTGGGTGCTGCGCGTCACCGAATCCTCGGTGAGTTACCTTCGGCGCCACCGTGATTCGGTGCGCATCTCGAACGTCGCCGAACTCCTGCTGTTCGACACCGCCAACCCCCGGTCGCTGGCCTATCAGCTCAACCGGCTGCACGCCGATTTCCACGCGCTGCCCGGTGCGTCCGCCTCGTCACGTCCGCAACGGCTGCTCGCGGACGCGCGGCGCATGCTGCGCCGCCTGGACCCCGACGATCTCGAGGTCACCGACGCGGACGACCGGCGCACCGAACTGGCCGAGTTGCTGGAGGGAGTGCACCTGCGGCTGCGCAAGGTGTCCGAATCCTTCGAGACCACGACGCTGTCGCCGCCGGTGGGCATCCAGCCGCTGTGGGGTAGCGCCCGGGTCGTCGGATGACCGGCGCCGACGGCGCGACGCGGCGCTATCGGGTGGAGCATCGCACCGAGTACGCGTACTCGGGGGAGGTCGCGGGCTCCTACGGCCGCGCGTACCTGACGCCGCGTGATCTCCCCGGCCAGCGTCTGCTCGCCCACGACATCCGTATCGATCCCGCGCCGTCGGACCGGTCGGTGGGTGGGGATGTGTACGGCAACATCACCTCCTATTTCCATGTCACCACCGGGCACCGCGCCCTGACGGTCGTCGGCGAATCGCTGGTGGAAGTGGACGCTCCCGGGCACGACCGCGCCGGACCGGCCGCCGAGCCATGGGAGAAAGCGCGCCCGACCAGCGAGAACGGTCCGTTCGCGCTGGAGTTCGCCTTCGACCTGCATCCGCCGGAGATCGCTCCGGAGATCACCCGGTACGCCGCCGCGTCGTTTCCGCCCGGCAGGCCGCTGCTGGAGGCGGTGGCGGAGCTGAACACGCGCATCTACACCGACTTCGCCTATCGGTCCGGGGCGACGACGGTGTCCACCCGGGTGGCCGATGTGTTCGCGGCGCGCGCAGGCGTGTGCCAGGACTTCGCGCGCCTGGCCGTCACCTGCTTGCGCTCGCGCGGTCTCGCCGCCAGGTATGTGTCCGGTTACCTGGCAACCGATCCGCCGCCGGGCAAGGAGCGGATGGTAGGCGCGGACGCCACCCATGCCTGGGCGGCGGTGTGGGTGCCCGGCGCGGGCGGCCACGACCGCACCGGCCACTGGATCGACCTCGACCCCACCAACGACCAGTTCGGCGACGAGCGGTACATCACCGCGGCCTGGGGCCGGGACTACGCCGACGTCCCGCCGCTGCGCGGCATCATCTTCACCGACGCGAAGGACAGCGCGATCAGCGTCTCCGTAGATGTTACCGACGTTACCGACGTGACCGGCTGAGCGCAGACGTCACCGGTCGAGCGCAGACGCCCTGCGAAGTGCTGCTCAGGCGCGCAGCCGCTCACGCCGCAGCTGGTCGACCTCCGGCAGGTCCAGCGGGGCCAGGTCGGTGATCCCGAGGGCGCGCATCAGCAGCAGGTCGGCGAGTTCGGGGTTGCGGGCCAGCGCCGGGCCGTGCATGTAGGTACCGATCACCGAGCCCTGGACGACGCCTTCCAGCCCGTCGCCGACACCGTTGCCCACGCCACGGGTGACGCGGGCCAGGCCGTGCGCCTCACCGCCGAGCTTGGTTCCGCCACGGTGGTTCTCGAAGCCGGTGAGCGCCGCGCTGAGCCCGTCGAGCAGGGGTGCGGTCGTCACCTCGCCGATGGCCCGTTTGGCCTGCGGCGACGTGGTGACGTCGAGCAGGCCGACGCCGTCCACCCGCTCGCCCGCCGAGGTCTCGTACCACTGGCCAAGCACCTGGATGGCCGCGCAGATCGCGAGTACCGGAGCGCCTTTGGCGGCGGCGCGCTGCAAGCCGGGATAGCGCTGCAGGTGCCGGGTGGCCAGACGTTGTGCGGAGTCCTCCGCGCCGCCGAGGGTGTAGATGTCCAGGGAATCCGGCACCGGGTCGGGCAGGGTGATCTCGACGATGTCGGCGTCGTAGCCGCGCATGCGCAGCCGCTGGCGCAGCACGAGGGCGTTGCCGCCGTCGCCGTAGGTGCCCATCACGTCCGGCAGCACCAAACCGATGCTTATGGTCGACTCGCTCACGATGCCCGCTCCTCGAGGTCACGGTTGAGATCACGGAAGGCGGTGTAGTTCGCCAGCACTTCCACATGGCCCGCGGGGCAGGACGCGATGGCGCGCACCGGATCGGGCACCGTCGTGTGCTCGACGCCCGCGTAGGTCAGGCGCACCGCCAGGTCGGTGGCGCGTTCACCCGCCGCGACCACCTGCACCCCTTCGAAGTGCTCGAAACGCACGTCCCACAGCCAGGACAGGTCCTCGCCGTCGGGCACCTGGCCGTTCACCGCGATGACCAGGCCCGCCGAGGTGGGCTCGATCATCGACAGCGCCTCCTGCCACCCGGCCGGGTTCTTGGCCAGCAGCAGACGCGCGTCGTGCTCGCCGACCTGCACGGTGCGGTAGCGGCCCGCGATCTCGCGGACCGTGCCCGCCGCCGCGACGGCCTCCTGCGCGTCGGCGCCCAGCGCCACGGCTGCGGCCACCGCCTGTGCGGCGTTGCCGCGATTGGCCCGGCCCGGCAGCGCCAGCCGCAACGGGAAGCGCGCGCCCTCCGGGCCGACCAGGTCGTCGCCGTCGAGCCACCAGTCGGGTTCGGGACGCCGGAAATCCGTACCGGTACTGCGCCAGTGCGTGCCCTCCCAGATGATGGGCTCGCCGCTGCGCGGGCAGCTGGTCGCGTCCATCGCCCAGCCGCTGCCCGCGGCCACCCACACCACGTTGGGGTGGTCGTAGGCGATCGAGGTGACCAGCACGTCGTCGCAGTTGGCGATCACGACGGTGGCCGGGTGCTTCGCCAGGCCCGCGCGCAGCTTGCGCTCGATCATGTTGATCTCGCCGACCCGGTCGAGCTGGTCGCGGCTGAGGTTGAGCAGCACCACCGCCGAAGGGTTCAACGAATCGGTGACGTGCGGCAGGTGCAGTTCATCGACCTCGATCGCGGCCAGCGGCGCGCGCCGGTGCGCGTTGAGCGCGGCGACGATGCCCGCGTCCATGTTCGCGCCGTCGGCCTGGGTCGCGACCGCGCCGAGGGTGCTGAGCGCGGCGGTGGTCATCCGCGTGGTGGTGGACTTGCCGTTCGTGCCGGTCACCAGCACGGTGCGCCGCTGCCGTCCCAGCTGGTCCATGACGGTCGGATCGATCTTCAACGCGATCAGGCCGCCGATCATCGAGCCCTTGCCGCGACCCGCCTTCTGCGAGGCCCAGGACGCGGCGGCCGCCGCCGCCAGCGCGAGCCGTCCGCGCACCGATATCTCTGCCACGTCGCGAGTCTATGTTCGCCCCGCGCTGCGGGCGCGCCGCGGTCGGGTGGCGTGGGCCACGCGGGCTCAGTCCCGGTAGAGCCTGGCCGCGTAGTGCTCCGGCGAGTAGTAGCGCTCCAGCTCCTCCACCGTCTCGGTGACGTTCGTCTGCACCTCTTTGACCAGGTGGGCGGCGCTGGGCAAGGTGTCCTGCGGCCACTGGTCCGGCTCCCACAGGTGGCTGCGCAGGAACGCCTTGGCGCAGTGGAAGAAGATCTGGTCGATGTCCACCTCGACGGCCAGGATCGGACGGTGCCCGCGCACCACCATGTCGTCGAAGTACGGCGCGTCGCGCACCAGCCGGGCGCGGCCGTTGATCCGCAGCGTCTCGCGACGGCCCGGGATCAGGAACAGCAGGCCCACGTGCGGGTTGGTCAGGATGTTGAGGTAGCCGTCGGCACGCCGGTTACCGGGGCGCTCCGGGATGGCGAGGGTGGTGTCGTCGAGCACCCGCACGAATCCCGCCGGATCGCCTTTCGGGGAGGCGTCGCAGTTGCCGTCCGCGTCGCTGGTGCTCATCACAAGGAACGGGGACAGCGCGATCCACTCCCGGTCCCTGGCGTGCAGGGCGACCCGCTCCTTGGTCGCGGTGCGGGGCGCCACCTCGCCGAGCAACTCTCGCAGGTCCGCCGCGTCGGTGATCTCGTCGGGGGCCGTGCTCTCGCGCATGCTTCGATTCAAGCACCGTCGCCGAGGAGATGGCGATCGAATCCGATTCCCGCGAGGGGAGATCGGTCACAGACCGGTCAGACCGGGACGTCGAACATGTTCGGCTGTCCGGCCGCGTAACGGTCGGCGTCGATCCGGCGCAGCGGTTCCAGTTCGGGCGCGCGATAGAGGGTGTACATGCGGCAGCGCTGCGCGTTGGAACCGGCCACGTCCAGCAGCGCGTTCACCGCGGCGCGCGCGGACTCGTTGGCGCCCTCCATGGTCGCCAGGTCCACGTTCGTGCGCACGTAATCGCCCGCAAGGAAGAGGTTCTCCAGCGCGCCGTGCGCATTCGGCCGGTACGCCCACGACCCGGCGGTGTTGATCAGTAGGGGATCGGCGTTGGCGTTGCGGCGCTGCCCCTCCTGCCAGGTGATGCCGGGGTCGAGGAACCACGAGTGCAGATCGGCGTCGCCGAGCACCTCGCCGCGGTCGTCGAGGTGCGCCCGGATCTGCGCCCACGCCTCACGCGCGATCTCCTCGTGGGTGCACTCCTTGGCCGGTTTGCCGAACAAGATGCCGGGCGTGTTCCAGTCGGAGATGTCCACCGACAGGCAGTCCTGCACACCGCCGTCACCGAATTCGGTCAGCTTGCGCCGCCACAGCTGGTTCTGGGTGATCGAGGTGAGCGACCACGGTGCGTCGATGTAGGCGGTGTGCCCGCGCGAGATGTCGGCCGGTCTGCGCAGGTAGAACTGGATGCCGTTCATCCAGTCGGTGACCAGGTTGTCCATCGCGGCCAATTCGGGCCGGACGGCGAGCACCTGCGGCGACCACAGGGCGCGCGCCCGTTCGGCGGGCAGCGCGACGACGAAGTAGTCGGCCTCGATCGTGCGCTGCGCGCCGGTCTCGTCCACGACGCGGGCTGCGGTGATCCTTCGGTCGCGCACCTCCAGTTCGCGCACCTCGGCGCCGAGCACGAACTGCGCGCCCAATTCCCGTATCCGCCGCATCCACGGGTCGATCCACACCGCGTTGGTCGGGCCGTTGAGCACGCGGTCCAGGCCGCCGTCGTTGCCGATCCCGAGTGGGTTGCCGAGGAACTGCTCGCCCATCGTTCCGATGGTGCGCACGCTCGCCACATTCTCCTTCGCGGCGACCATGATGCTGGTCAGCGTGCGTGAGAGCAGCGCGCGGAACTCGTGTGAGCGCACGTGGCCGCCGACGAAGTCGTGCCAGGAAGTGCTTTCCCACTGGCCGAGGCGGCGGGCATCACAGCTGGTGTTGAACACCAGCAGGCGTTGGGCGAAGTAGATGCCCTCGTTGGGGGGCATCTTCAGCGCCGTCGAGAGGGTGGCGCCGAGCGTCTCGCGGAAGCTCGCCGGGGAGAACTCCGCGCGGGAACGCGGACCGAGCGGAACGCGGAAGTCGTCGCCGCCGTGCCGGGCGAAGCGCGCCTCCGGCACCGCGACGAGGTTGTCCCAGACGCCGTTCGTGTTGCCCGGGAAAGGAATTCGTCGCATCGTGTCCGGCACGTGCTGATAGAAGCCGGGGAAGAAGCGGAAGCCGTGCTCGCCGGGCAGGTCCGGCCTGCCGCCCGCGCCGGTACCCGGCACGCCGACGCTGCGGGCTTTGCCGCCCCACGCGCGTTTCTCGTAGACGGTGACCTGGAACCCGCGTTCCGCCAGCTCGTGCGCCGCGGTCAGGCCCGCGACGCCGCCACCGAGTACCGCGACCCTTTTGCCGGGGTCCGCCGTGGCCGGCGTCGGTCTCACCGTCCCCGTCGCCAGTGCCCCCGCCGTAGCCACCCCTGCTGCGACCGTGTTACGAAGCAATGCTCTTCGCGATACGGTCCACTGATTATTTGCCATGCGCCGCTCTGCTGCCTAGCCCTAGGACCAACTTCCACGCCGCGCACTACTGTAAAGCGGCAAAGCGATCAATTCGCACCGACCCCGGCAAGCGGCTGGCGCGGCCCGCGGCAGCCGCCGATCCACCCCGCGCCATCGCTTCTTCAAGCCGATCGCCCGGCGCCGATGACCACGGCGGTTCCCGGTGTCCCGGCGCGGAGGTCCGCCGTGGCCGCGCGTGACCTGCTCGACGTCGCCGCGAACGCGCCCGCCAGCACCACGGCCCCACCGGCCAGCGACAACGGTGTCGGTGTCTCGCCGAGGAAAGTCCACGCCGCTGCGATTCCGACGACCGGGACGAGCAGGGAGAACGGCGCGACCAGCCCGGCTGGATAGCGCCCGAGCAGGTAGGTCCACAACCCGGTCCCCACCACGGTGGCGAGGACGGCGATATAGGCGAGCGCCACGAGCGCGGGCAGGCCCTCCGGCGTGAACGCTTCAGCCATGGCCCGAGCCCCCGTGCTCGGCCCCTCCACGAGCGCCGACAGCGCGAACAGCGGCACCGGCGGGATGGCGGTGGTCCACAGCATGAGATGCAGCGGGTTGACGCCGGGTGTCTCGGTACCGGCCAGACGTGCGCCGATGTTGCCGAAGGCCCAGCCGAGGCCGCCCGCGAGGGTCAGGAGCACCGGCAGCAGGGCGGCGTGTTCCAACCGGTCCCAACCGATCACCGCCATGCCCGCCACCGCGACCGCGATCCCGGCCACCTGTACCGGACGAATTCGCTCGCCCAGCAACAGCGCTCCCAGCACCACGGTGAACGGAGCGGAGGACTGCAGCACCAGCGAGGCCAGCCCGGTCGGCATGCCCACCCGCATCGCGGTGAACAGGAACGCGAACTGCAAGATCCCGAACCCGGCCCCGTACAACAGGATCCAGCGCATGCGCACCGGCGGGCGCGGGATGAACAGCAGCGCGGGGACCGCGAGCACCACGAAGCGCAGCGCCGCGAAGAAGAACGGCGGGAAGTGGTCGAGCCCCACCCGGATGGCGAGGAAGTTCACTCCCCAGAGCAGAACGACGGCGAAGCCGAGCAGACGGTCACGGTTGGTCACGTCCTCATCGTGCGGCGCGCTAACGATCACAACAATCGAATAATTCTGGATTGATAGTGTAGGAATACTTAATGGACTTCGCTCCCGCAGCGGCTGCACCTGGGCCGCCCATGGCACTGGAAAGGCTCCGCGTACTGCGGGAACTCGCCGACCGCGGCACGGTGGCCGCCGTCGCCGCCGCGCTGTCGATGACGCCATCCGCCGTCTCCCAGCAGCTGAAGGTGCTGGCCAGGGAAGCGGGCGTGGCCCTGCTCGAACCGGACGGCAGGCGGGTCCGGCTGACCGACGCGGGCCGCGCATTGGTGATGCGCGCCGACGAAGTGCTCGCGGCCATGGATCGCGCGGTCGCCGAGATGGCGCACTATCGGGGCTCGCCACGCGGACGGGTACGCGTCGCGGTGTTCCCCTCGGGCGGTGCGCTGCTGCTGCCGCACGTGCTGCCCGGCATGGTGGACAGCGGCGTCGAGGTGATCGCACGGGACGAGGACGTGCCGCCGTCCGAGGTGGCGCGACTGCTCGCCGACTACGACGTGGTCCTGACCCATCGCGACGAGCGCGCCGCGCCGATCGCCGACCCGCGCGTCGCGATCCGGGTGCTCATGCGTGAGCCGATCAATGTCGTGGTCGCGCCGGCGCATCGGCTCGCGGGCCGCCCCGCCGTCGCGCCGGAGGAACTGGCCGACGAGACCTGGCTGAGCGTCCGGGGTGGCTTCCCCGTCGACAACGTGCTGCGCTCCATCGCCACCGTGACCGGCGTTCAGCCGCGCATCGCACAGCGACTCAACGACTTTCGGGTCATCGAGACGCTGGTGGCCACCGGTTACGGCGTCGCGCTGATGCCGCGCTACGCGGTCGGCCACCCCGACCTCGCGGTACTGCGGCTGTCGGGCGTGCGCGCCGCCCGGATGTACGAACTGGCTACCCGCCCGCGGGCCGACGCCCGTCCGGCGATCGCCGCGGTGCTCGCGGCGTTCGAATCCGCCGCCGCGCTCGCGACCGCCGACTCCGGGACGGTGCGCGCCGAGCGCACCGCCGCACGGGGATGACCTCGGGCGGCGGTGCCGGGCCGGCTTGTGGACCGATCAGAGTCCGGGCGGCGGCTGCCGGTAGGGGTGCTGCGCCTGCGAGCTGACGTAACCGAAGTCGTCGGCCACCATAGCCGCCAGCTCGAGCAGCGCCCGCCGCGTCGGCTTGCTCACCAGTTCCAGGTCGATCTCCGCGCCTTCGGCGAGATGGTCGTCGAACGGCACCACCTGCACCGCGCGGGTGCGGTCGAGGAACAGCTTGCGCAACTGGTCGAGATCGACGGTGGACGCGCCGCGCCGAGAAGCGTTCACCACCACCACCGTTCGCTCCACCAGCTTGCCGTAACCGTGGTGGTCGAGCCAGTCCAGCGTGGCCGATGCGCTGCGCGCGCCATTGATGGCCGGTGAGGTGACCAGCACCAGCGAGCTCGCCATATCCAGCACGCCCGCCATCGCCGAGTGCATCAAGCCGGTGCCGCAGTCGGTCAGGATGATGTTGTAGAACGACTGCAGGATGCTGATCGCCTTGCGGTAGTCCGCTTCGCTGAACGCCTCCGAGACCGCCGGATCCTGTTCACTGGCAAGCACTTCCAGGCGGCTCGGCGCCTGCGAGGTGTGCGCCCGCACATCGGAGTACCTGGTGATGTGCTGATCCTCGAGCAGGTTGCGCACGGTGGAGCGGGTCTGCCTCGGCACCCGGTGGGCAAGCGTGCCCAGGTCGGGGTTGGCGTCGATCGCGATGACCCGGTCGCCGCGCTGTGAGGCGAAGGTGGAGCCGAGACCGACCGTGGTCGTGGTCTTTCCGACGCCGCCCTTCAGCGAGAGGATCGCGATGCGGTAGTCGCCGCGCACGGGCTGATTCACCCGGTCGACGAGGTCCTGGTAGACGATGTCGGCCGCCGACTCACCCGGGTTGATCATGCCGCCGGACGCCTTGTGCACCGCGCGGCGCCAACCACTGCGCGGCGCTCTGCGGGCCCGGCGCAGCAGATTCAGGTCGTTGACCGAATGCCCCGGCTGGCCGGGCTGCGGCACGTGCTGCGGCTGGAACGGCGGCGCCGACTGGTAGGGCGCGGGCCCGCCCTGCCAGCTGGGCATCTGCGGTTGCCCGGTCGTCGGCGGGGGTGGCGGTTGATAGGCGGGCGGCGGAGGCTGATGCGTCACCGGGGGAGGCGGCGGCGCCCAGCTGTAGATCGGGCCACTGGGCTGATCGGGCTGCGGCGCAGGCGGTTCGGGCTGCGCTGAGTCGACGGGCACGCGCCGGACCAAGCCGTCGCCACCGATCTCCTGGCGGTACTCCCCGTAACCGGGTTGAGGACCGTCCGGTGGCGTGGCTATGGGGTGGTTACCGCTGTGACTCGGCGGGGGCTGGAATGCGCCGGTAGGAAACTGGTCTCCGGCGAACGGCGACGGAGGCGGGTACGCCCCCGGGCTCGGCGGCGCGTACGAACCGTAGGGTTCGGCGGGTCCAGCCTGCGGGGGAGCCCAGGACTGCGCGGGAACGGCGGCTTGCGGGTAGACCGTGGTCTGTTCCGTCGAGCCTTGCGGCTCCTGCTGTTCGGGTTGGGCGTCCGGTTGGGCAGGCCCGGCCGTCACGTCGGATGGGGTCGCTTCCGCGCCGCCGATGGGCTCGGGCGACGGATCGGTGGCTGATGACTCCGCGTCGCTGACTTCTGCCGTATCCACGGAATGACTCTGCAGCCAGGGCGGAGAGGTCGGATTGTGGTCGTTTGTTGTCACGGTTCCCCCATCTGCTCGGGAATTCGAGCAGAGAGCTCGGCGCTTGGAGTGCGAATCCAACGCTAGCACGGGGTTCGCTACCCCGCGTCGCGGTAGGCATGCCGGACGTGGGGAACGACCCGGCCCCCGACAAGCGGTATGCGCCAGCACGATCGGGCGCCGCGCGGGGTGACCGTCGCGGCGCCCGTCCGGAAGCGTTCCGGGTTGCGCTGTCAGTGCGCCCGATTCACCGCCGACACCACCGCGCGCAGCGACGCGGTCGTGATCGAGGTCGCGATGCCGACGCCCCACACCACCCGGTCGCCGATCGCGCACTCCACGTAGGCGGCGGCCTGCGCGTCGTCGCCCGCGGACATGGCGTGCTCGGAGTAGTCCAGCACCTCGACATCGAAGCCGACCGTGGCGATCGCGTCGACGAACGCGGCCAGCGGCCCGTTGCCCTTACCGGTGATCTCCTGCTCGACGCCGTCGACCTTCACCACGGCCACGATCGAGTCCTCCCCGCCGTCGGTCTCCGACGCGGTGACCTTCTGGCGCATCCGCTCCAGCGGGCGGATCGGGCTCAGGTACTCCTCGTGGAAGACGTCCCACATCTCCTTCGGCGTCACCTCGCCGCCCTCGCCGTCGGTGATCTTCTGGATCGCCTGGGAGAACTCGATTTGCAGCCGGCGCGGCAACGCCAGACCGTGGTCGGTCTTCATGATGTAGGCGACCCCGCCCTTGCCGGACTGCGAGTTGACCCGGATGACCGCCTCGTAGGTGCGGCCGACGTCCTTCGGGTCGATCGGCAGGTAGGGCACCTCCCACACGATGTCGGCGACATCCGAATCCGCGGCGTCGGCCGCGGCCTTCATCGCGTCCAGGCCCTTGTTGATGGCGTCCTGGTGGCTGCCGGAGAACGCGGTGTAGACCAGGTCGCCGCCGTAGGGGTGGCGTTCGTGCACGGGCAGCTGGTTGCAGTACTCGACGGTGCGGCGGATCTCATGATGTCGGAGAAGTTGATCTGCGGGTCCACGCCGCGGGAGAACAGGTTCATCCCCAGCGTCACCAGGCAGACGTTGCCGGTGCGCTCGCCGTTGCCGAACAGGCAGCCCTCGATCCGGTCGGCGCCGGCCTGATAGCCCAGTTCGGCGGCGGCGACGGCGGTGCCCCGGTCGTTGTGCGGGTGCAGCGACAGCACGATCGAGTCGCGGCGGGCCAGGTTGCGGCTCATCCATTCGATCGAATCGGCGTAGACGTTCGGGGTCGCCATCTCCACGGTCGCGGGCAGGTTGATGATCAGCGGCTTCTCCGGCGAAGGGGCGATGATCGCCGAGACCGCGTCGCAGACGTCCTTGGCGTATTCCAGCTCGGTACCGGTGTAGGACTCCGGGCTGTACTCGTAGCGCCAGTTGGTGTCCGGGTAGCGCTTCTCGATCTCCAGGCACAGCGTCGCGGCGTCGGTGGCGATCTTCTTCACCGCCTCGCGGTCGGCGCGGAACACCACCTTCCGTTGCAGGATCGAAGTGGAGTTGTAGAAGTGCACGATGACGTTCTGCGCGCCCGCGCAGGCTTCGAAGGTGCGTTCGATCAGTTCCGGGCGGCACTGTGTCAGCACCTGGATGGACACGTCGTCGGGGATCGCGCCGTCCTCGATGATCTCGCGGACGAAGTCGTAATCGGTCTGGCTGGCCGACGGGAAGCCGACCTCGATCTCCTTGTAACCCATCCGCACCAGCAGGTCGAACATGCGGCGCTTGCGGGCCGGGCTCATCGGGTCGATCAACGCCTGATTGCCGTCGCGCAGGTCGACCGCGCACCAGCCGGGCGCCCGGTCGATGACCTTGTCGGGCCACGTGCGGTCGGGCAGCGTGATCGGCTCGACCTCTTCGGCGAAGGGCCGATACCGGAACGTCGGCATCGAGGAGTTCTTCTGCTTGTTCCAACCGGGTTGGTCGGCGGGGGCGGGCTTGCTCGGCGCCGTGATGGTGCGCGCACCGGATACGAAGGCGTCAGCAGGGGACATGGGCGGTTCTCCCGAGGATGTCGTTTTTCCCAATGGGCTGGGTCGACCGGCGCGGCGAAACCCCGCGACGGGAGCCGGTCCGATCAGACCCCGTCGCGGCGGTCGAGAAGAAGTGCCCGCTGCATGATGTCCGCAAGTTTACCGTGCCGCCCTACCGCCGGAAAGGGTGGTCCCGTCGTCGGGTGATCCGACGACAGCACTACCGTCGGTCCGCAGTGGACAACGCTGGTACGGGCCCGTGGTCCGACGAGACGTTCAAAGGATTGGCTATGACCTGGCTGGAGCAACTGGCCGTCTTCGGCGCGGGTATCGCGGCGGGCGGCATCAACACGATCGTCGGCTCCGGCACGCTCATCACCTTCCCCGCGCTGCTCGCGTTCGGCCTGCCGCCGGTGACCGCGAACGTCTCCAACACCATCGGACTCGTTCCCGGCTCGATCAGCGGCGTGCATGGTTACCGGCGCGAACTCGCTGGTCAGCGCGACCGTCTGATGCGGTTGGGCACCGCGTCGCTGCTCGGCGGCAGCGCCGGCGCCGTGCTGCTGCTGGTGTTGCCGCCCGGCGCGTTCAAGGCGATCGTGCCCATCTTGATCATCGTGGCGCTGGTGCTGGTCGTCGTGCAGCCGCGGCTGGCGAGCTGGGTCAAGCGCCGCAGAGAGAACGACGGCGCCCCGGCGCCCGCGCACGGCGGCCCCATCCTGTTCGCCGCGATCTTCGCCAGCGGCGTCTACGGCGGATACTTCGGCGCTGCCCAAGGCGTGCTGCTGATCGGGTTGCTCGGTGTTTTCGTGCACGACGACATCCAGCGCCTGAACGGGGTGAAGAACGCGCTCGCCCTGATCGTGAACGCCGTGTCCGCGCTGATCTTCATCGTCGTCGCGGACGTGGACTGGCGCGCGGTGGTGCTGATCGCGCTCGGCTCGATCATCGGCGGACAGCTCGGCGCGCGGATGGGCAGGCGGATGCCGCCGGCCGTGTTGCGCGCGGTCATCGTCGTGGTGGGCTTGATCGCGGTGACCCGCCTCTTGACGTCCTAGCGTGCTGGTCGGGGAGGTATGCCCAGCCGTCGGCGAGGACGCGGTGGACCGCCGGACAGCGCACCTGGGCGGTTCGCGGCTCGGGGTGCCGGATTTCAGGGTCGGATGTCAATCCTCAGGAGGACGACGGCCGCGCGCGCAGCGCACAGGATGAGTGCCGTGCCCAGCTGGAAGATCGTCATCGTCGCCGTGCTGGCCGGGCTGCTGCCCGCGGTGAGCGGCTGCGGCGGCCCGCCGAGCCGACAGGAGTCGGCGGTCGCGAACCTCGCCGCGCAGGCCGACGCCGCGCCGACGCCGCGGCTGGACTGGGCGCCGTGCGCGGACCCGGAGCTGAGCCGGTACCAATGCGCGACCGCGCAGGTGCCGGTGGACTACGCGCACCCCGACGGACCGACTCTCGGCCTCGCGCTCGTGCGTCAGCAGGCCACCGACCCACAGCGGCGGATCGGCACGCTGTTCGCCGCCGTCGGCGGCCCGGGCGGTTCGGGGCTGCGCTGGGCCGCGGGCGGGGAGCTGCTCGGCGGCGAGCTCGCGCGCCGCTTCGACGTGGTCACCTTCGACCAGCGCGGGGTCGGCCGCAGCGGGCAGGTGCGATGCTTCCCGGATGCCGAGCGGCAGCGGCGGTTCTGGTCCGGCACCGGGCTGCCGCTCGGCCCGGAGCAAGAGCATGCGGCGGACGCGGCGAGCCGTGAGTTCGCGGCCGGTTGCGCGGCGCACGGTGGCGCGCTGCTCGGGCACTTGACCACCGTCGACGTGGCGCGCGACCTCGACCTGCTGCGTCGCGCCGTCGGCGACGCCGAGCTGACCTACGAAGGTGGCTCCTACGCCAGTTACCTGGGCCAGGTGTACGGCGCGCTGTTCGGCGACCGGGTGCGTGCGCTGCACCTGGCATCAATGATCGACCCGGACCCGTACACCAACGACACGGTGAGCGCGATCCGCAGCACCGCCGCCGCGACCGAAGAGGTGCTCGGAGAATTCCTGCGGCTGTGCGCGGAGGCGGGCGCGGCCCGGTGCGCCTTCGCGGCGGGAAGCGATAGCGATGCCGGCGGGCGGCGCAGTGCGGACGCGCCCGTCCGTGCCGCCGATCTGCGGGCGCGCAACGACGCTGTGCTGCAACGTCTTCGCTCGGGACCGCTGGTGATCGGGACGGGCGAGCGGACGCGCACGGTCACCTACTCCGAGGTGCTGTCGTCGCACGCGCTGTTGCTGTACGACCCGGAGGAGGGCTGGCCCGCGCTGGCCGGACTGCTCGCCGAACTGGAGCGCGGACCGGCGGGCGACCCCGGCGCCGTGAGCGAGATCCTCGCGGCCACCACGCAACCGTACGACTCACTCGATTCCTTCACCGCGATCTCTTGCGCGGACAACACTTTTCCGCGCGATCCGGGCCGATGGGCCGCGCTGTCGAAGGACCTCGCGGAGGTCGGCCCGACTTACGGCGCGTTCTGGTTGTCGCTGCGCCAAGCGTGCGCGTACTGGCCCTCGCCGCCCGAGGGGTATGCCCAGCGCTACGCCGGGCCGTGGATTCTGCGGTCGGACACGCCCGCTCTGCTGGTCAACAATCGCTTCGACCCGGTCACCCCGTTGAGCGCCGCGCGGCGTGCGCAGCAGGAACTGGTGAACGCGCGCTTGGTCGTCGTCGAGGACGGCTACGGGCATGTGCCCCTCAACGATTGCACCCGCAAGCTGCGCGAGCGTTATCTCATCGACTTGCAGCTACCAGCTCCCGGTGCGACCTGCCGCGCGGACGAGCTGCCGTTCGACCGATAGCAAAAACGGATATGTGTTCACAAACCGGGAATACCGGTAATCTGCGCACGCTAAGCCTGATGATGGAAGGTGACCGGTGCGTAGACGTGCCCTGTTCAAGGCGGCAGGCACGGCCGCCCTGCTCGGTGCTGTGGGAACGATGGCGGGTACGAGCGCGGCGTCCGCCGACCCGGCCTGGGAGACGCTGTTCCGCACCTGGGTGCCGGAGATCTTCGCCCCGATCCCCGATCCGCCGGAGCACTCGCCCGCGATCGTCATCGGCTCCGGCTTCGGCGCCGCTGTGAGTGCGTTGCGGCTGGCCGAAGCCGGCATCGCCACCACCGTCCTGGAGCGTGGTTCGCGCTGGCCGAACGACCCGTGGCGGGAGATCTTCACCGGCGACGACCTGCCCGACGGACGCGGCTTCTGGCACCGCACCAATTTCACCGGCGTCACCAAGGTGCCCATGCATTTCGCCAAGTTCGGCGGAGTGCTCGACTGCACCGAGTACCCGGGCATCGACGTCTGGCGCGCGGCCGCGGTCGGCGGCGGCTCGGTGATCTTCAGCGGCACGATGATCGCCCCGGAGCGTCGCTTCTTCGACCACGTCTTCGGCGGCACCGTCGACTACGGCGAGATGGAGCGCGTCTACTACCCGCGCGTGCGAGAGATGTTGCGGCTCAGCGCCATGCCCGCCGACATCTACAACTCCGCGCCGTTCGCGCATTCCCGCGCCTGGGACGATCAGGTGCGCAAGGCCGGTTACCAGCCGCGGGCCAACGACTCGATCTTCAACTGGGACATCCTGCGCGCCGAACTGGCGGGCGCCACCCGGGCTTCGGCCACGGCGGCCAGGAGCAACCTGGGCAACTCCAACGGCGCCAAGTTCGACCTGAACCAGAACTACCTGGCGTACGCGCAGGGCACCGGCCGGTGCGGAGTCTTCCCCGGCCACCGGGTCGACGCCATCGCGCAGGAATCCGGCGGCCGCTACGCGGTCACCGTGGCGAAGCTCTCGCCCACCGGCGACGTGCTGGCCACCCGCACCCTCACCTGCGATCGGCTCTTCCTCGGCGCGGGCTCGATCGGCACCTCCGAACTGCTGGTGCGCGCACAGGCCACCGGTACGTTGCCGAACCTCAACGAGCACATCGGCGACGGCTGGGGCACCAACGGTGACGTGGTGCTCGCCCGTGGCGCCAGCGCGCTGGCCGGTCACGGTCAAGGCGTGCCGAGCGCGAGCCGGATCTTCGACGAGTCCGGCGTGCCGCTGACCCTGGAGAGCTGGTACATCCCGGGGATACCGTTCGAGACCGGCGCGCTCGCCTCGCTCGGCATGGTGCTCGATCCGACCCGCACCCGGTTCGGCTACGACCGGGCAACGAACGGGGTCGGGCTGAGCTGGTCGGTGCGCAACCGGGAGGACACCGTGGCGGCGGCGAGGGCGGTCGACCGGAGGATCGCCGAGCGGGCGGACGCGCTCGTCGAGTACAGCGCCCTCGGCTACGACGCGAACGCGCTGTTCACCGCGCATCCGCTCGGCGGAGCGGTGCTGGGCCGAGCTACCGATGGCCACGGCCGGGTACACGGCCACCCCGGCTTGTACGTGATGGACGGCGCGGCGATACCCGGCAGCACCGGAACGGTCAATCCGTCGCTGACCATCGCCGCGCTGGCCGAACGCAATATCGAGGCGATCGTTCGCGCCGGTCGCTGATCGCGGGCGGGGCAGTCCGTCCCGCGCCGGTCACGGGTGTATCGCCAACCGTGCCGAGCGGGCTTTCCGCGTACTAATGTCGGCGGCACCGTTCGGCGTCGAAGGGATCCGCAGTGTCCGCTCCCACCCCCAGCTCGGGCATCGAGAGTTCGTCCGTCGACAGATACGGTCTGCGGGAAACGCCGGAGCCGCAGGGCTATCCGCGCAAGCCGCCGATGCTGTGGACCGACTTCGTGATGCTCGCGCTGGCCGTCGTCTCGGTGGCGCTGGTGGCCTGGATCACCTTCTTCCCGGTCTCCGGGCACACCTACCGCGTGATCGTGATCGTCGACTGGACGGTGTGCGCGGTGTTCGCGGCCGAGTTCCTGTGGCGGTGGCGCCGCGCGGGCTGGCCGTGGACCTTTCCGTTGGTCTACTGGTACGAAGTCCTCGGCATGATTCCGGTGACCAGCCCGTTCTTCCGCGGGTTCCGGCTGTTGCGGATCGTGGTGATCGTGGTGCGCCTGGCCCGGGTGGCCGACCGCGTGTTCGGCGACCGGGTGACGGCCGCGGTGGTGAACCGGTTCGTGACGACCATCGTCGACACCATCCGCCGTCCGATGACGATCGCGGTGATGGACGAGGTGGCGCACGTGCTGCGCACCGGCCACTACACCCGCAACATCGCGGCCGCGCTGGAGGAGAACCGCGCCGAACTGGACGAGATGATCCTCGAGCTGATCAAGAAGGACCCGCAGGCGGGCCGGGTGCGCTACATCCCCTTCCACGACGAGATCATCCGGCTGATCGCCGACACCACGTTCCGCATCCTGTTCCAGGTGCTGGAGGATCCGCGCACCGACGAACTCGTCGCGGACGTGTTGCGGGAGAACATTGATCAGATTCGCGACGCGGTCCGCGACGGGGTCCGGGTGCCGCCGTCCGCGTACGGCCGGACACCGGACGAGGACTGCGTGCGCCACCACGTCAACCGGCTACCGCGTGCCTGATCTCGTCCCGCGGTTGCGCGAAACGCACCGTCTCCCACGCGATCAACGCGATCAGGACGACGCACAGCAACGACAGCGATGCCAGCGCGGGCAAGGCGCAGGCCAGCGGGATCAGCGCGAGCAGCACCGCGATGGCGACCACGCGGGGCACGGTGATGCTGCCCGTGGCGTAGTGCTTGAAGCCGACCAGCGCGACCAGATACAGTGCCACGCCGCCGTACAAGGCGTAGAGCGGAATCCCGTACAGCGCGTCTTCGAGCGTGTGGTGTTCGGAGTCGCCGACGTAATAGAGCACCTTCTTCAGGCCCAGCGACAGCCCGATGATCCCGGCGATCATCGGGAAATGCCAGAAGGTGTAGGAGCCCTGCGCGATCTGGATCTGCCGCTTGCCCTGCGCGCGGACGAGTTCGTGCTCCACCGCCAAGGCGGCGACGTCGAAATACGCCCACCACAGCAGGCCGGAAATGGCGAGGCCGAGCAGCGAGCCGAGCGCGATCGGCCAGGAGATCGGCAGGCCTGCGACTCCGATGCCGATCGACACGATCGATTCACCCAGCGCGACGATGATGATCAGCCCGTATCGCTCCACGAAATGACGAGCCGAATTCAAGCGCCAATCGGTGCCCGCGAACAGCGTCCAGAGGTAGTCGCCCGCGATCGCGGCGATCCACAGGGCGATCTGCACGCGACCGGTGGTCATCGCCGCGACGACCAGCAGGGTGGTGCCGAGGGTGATCGAACCGAGTGCCCAGCGCAGCAGTTGGTTGCGCAATTGCGCGTCTTCGGAGCTGGCCAGCCAGAAGATCCCGAGATGCACCAATCGCACGATCAGATAGGCGATGGCGAAGACCAGCGGGCCGAACCATCCGCCCGGAGCGTCCGCGAACGCTTCGGGGATGGTGAGTGCGGCGAGGAACGCCCCGCCCATGGCGGCGAACATCCCGATTCGCGCCAGGCCCTCGTCGGCCCGGACCACATTGCCGAGCCAGGAATAGGCAATCCACAGCCACCACATCAACGCGAGTACGAGCAGAGCGCGCAGCATGTTCTTCGCACTGGTTTCCCCGGCGGCCAAGCCGGTGACCGTGGTGAACGCGAAGACGAGCACCAAGTCGAAGAACAGCTCGAGTTGCGTCACCGAGCCGCCTTCGGCCATCGGCTGGAACCGCACCCGTTTGGAACCGATCATGCGCTCATCGTCGCACTCGGATCGGTTCGGCGCCGCTGCACCGGTACCGGCGGCCGCCGATTCCGCTACCGGCGGCCGCCGATTCCGCTCACAGCGCAGCTGCCCGGCCTAGACGGGTTGATAGGTCTCCGTTTCGGGGAACCGCTCGGCGAAATTGATGAAGCACTCCACGACCACTTCGTTGGCCTTGCGAAAAGTGCGTTTGACCAGAAACCCGGGAACCGGGAGGGGCAGATAGAGCTCGACGTGGTACCAGACGTGCGTGCCGTCGACGCTGTCGGACACCTCGAAGAACCCGCCGCCACGGACGCCCCTCGTGCTGTCGGCGACAATCCAGGAAGACCGGTTCTCGGCCCAATCATATTCCAGGACTTGCAGATCCGAGCTGCCGAGCAACTCGGCCTTGACGAAGACCCGCCGGGGCCTGCGCCGCGCGTCGCGGGTCGCGACCCGCACGTCGCTGTAGGAGGACGACCATTCCGGGAGCGATTCGACCGCCGTCAGCGCGTCCATGACCTGTTCGGGGTCGGTGTCGACGAAGAACCGGATATCCGTTTTGGTGCGCATGGCATGCCTCCGACCCCCGGTTGGACAAGTCGGCCGATTGTCTCCGCGATTTGTCGGGTTCGTCAACCTGACTGTGCGAGACCGATTCTCGGCTAACCGGATAACGTGCCGTTATCAGGTCGAGATCGGCGATCGGCAACCGTGGGAACAACTTCCGGATGGAAGGAGGGGGACGGGCGGGCCTACCGCGCCTACGATCGGATCGAAAGGACGTCGGTATCCGACGCCTCGATCCGGGTGGGAGGTTGGCATGGAATACGCCGAACTGCTGGCGCAAGCGCGAGACGCGATCACGGTGCGCCGGGTCTACGGCGACCCGTATGAATCCGGTGGAGCGACAATCGTTCCCGCCGCCGTGGTCAAGGGCGGCGGTGGCGGTGGCGGTGGCGCCTCCAACGGCGCCGATGGGGAGGGCGGTGGCGAAGGCGCCGGCTTCGGAGTGCAGGCCAGGCCGGCCGGGGCGTTCGTGCTACGCGACGGCCGACTCACCTGGCACCCGGCGGTGGATGTCAACGCGATCATCGAGACGGCGGGCAAGGTGCTCATCGCGGGGCTCGTGGCCGTCGCGCTGACGCGCATCGGCAGGCGACGCGCTTGACCCGCCCGGCCGCACGATGGCCGGTCGGCCGGGCCGGGCGAAGGCGGGCAGCCGCCTAGCGCTCGACCCGGCGTGGCGTTCGTATCGGCGTGGCGCTCATTCCGACGTGGCGGGCTCGACGATGGCGTCGGGCCCTGGATACACCAGCGACTCGTGACCGTCCGAGTAGCGCACCACGTAGGGCGGCGTCCCGTCCGGTCCGCGGACCTCGATGATCTCGGCCAGGTGATCCACTTCTCCCACCACGTGCCCGTGCACGCAGAGTCGATCTCCTACATGTGCGATCATCGCCCCATTATCGAACGGCAGTGCTGCGCGTCACAACCACTCGCGGCAAGTGCGGCGGGTCCGGTTCAGTCCCGCGTGCCGATGACGCGCTCGACCGCGGCTTCGATCAATTCCTGGCTCTGCTCCTCGGTGAACACCTCCGGCAGCGTGAGCCGATCGACGATCAGCCAGTTCAACGCGAGGTAGAGCAGCAACACCGACTTCTCGTCGCCCGGCAGGCCGGCCTCCAGGTGATTGCGCACGTTGTACTCGATGTCCTCGCGCACCCGGGCGGTGAGCACCGCGCGCAACTCGGGCCGCCGCGTCGCCTCCAGGCGCAATTCCAGCAGTGCCAGGTAGCCGGTGCGGAACGCCTCGATGCGTCCGACCGTCTCCTTCATCAGCTCGACGATGTTCGCCCGGGACTTCGGTCCTTCGGTCAGCTGGGCGATCGTGGCCTCACTCGGCTGTAGCCGCTCGTAGAAACGGCGGCCCGCCTGGGTCAGCAAGTTGTCGCGGTTGGCGAAGTAGTTCGACGCCGTGCCCGCCGGTACGGCGGCCTCCTTGTCCACCGCGCGGAAGGTCAGTCCGCGCGCGCCGTCGCGGGCGAGGACTTCGATCGCGGCGTCGACCAGCGCTTGCCGACGTTGCGGATTGGTCCGCACTTGACACCACTCCATTCGTAGTACTACATTCAAATCACTACATACAGAGTACAACGAGTTGGGCGGTAACGGTATGCGAAAACTGGTCTACTACGTGGGCGTGTCGCTGGACGGCTACATCGCGGGCCCGGAGGGGCAGTACGACTTCTATCCGTGGGACGCCGAGATGACGGCCTGGAGCATCGGCGAATATCCCGAGTTCATACCCACTCATCTGCGTCAGGGCGTGGGCATGGCGGTGGACGAGCCGAACAAACGGTGCGACACCGTCGTGATGGGGCGCGGTACCTACGAGCCAGGCGTGGCCGATGGTGCGACCAGCCCGTACGCGCACATGAAGCAGTACGTGGTGTCCAGCACGCTCGGCCGGATCGATGACCCGGCCGTCGAGCTGGTCGAGCGCGATCCGCTCGGACTCGTGCGAGGCCTGAAGCAGGGCCGAGGCGGGGACATCTGGCTCGCCGGCGGCGGCAAACTCGCCGCCGAACTGCTCGGCGAGATCGACGAGATGATCATCAAGAGCTACCCGGTCGTCGCGGGCGGCGGCATCTCCGTGTTCTCGGGCGCGTTTCGGCCCACCTTGTTCACCCCGACGCGGCGCAAAGAGTTCGGCAACGGCGCGCAGGTCACTTGGTTCACGCGGGCCTGATCCCTGGCTCCTCGGCCGAAAGGTATTCCTATGCGGAAACTCGTCTATTTCGTCGGTCTGTCCCTCGATGGCTACATCGCGGGCCCGAATGGTGAACTCGACTTCTACCCCGTCGCCGAGGACATGTGGGAGTGGTTGCGCACGGAGTACCCCGAGACGCTGCCCACCCACGCGCGGCCACACGTCGGCCTCGCTGTGGAAACGCCCAACCGGAAGTTCGACACCCTGCTCATGGGGCGGGGCACCTACGATCCGGCCTTGGCCATCGGTGTGACCAGCCCATACGCCCACATGAAGCAGTACGTGGTGTCCAGCACACTGGGCCGGTTCGATGACCCGGCCGTCGAGCTGGCCGAGCGCGATCCGGTGGGGCTGGTCCGCGAGCTGAAGCGACAGGACGGGATGGACATCTGGCTGGCGGGCGGCGGAAAGCTCGCCGCCGCGCTCTCGGCGGAGATCGATGAACTCGTGGTGAAGAGCTATCCGGTCGTCGCGGGTGCCGGGGTGCCCGGTTTCGCGGGCGAGTTCCGTCCCACGCTGTTCCGGCCGACCGAGCGCGTCGAGTTCGGCAACGGCGTGCAGGTCAGCTGGTTCACCCGAGCCTGACCCGCGGGTATTCGGTCGCGGGAACGGTCGTGCTCGCACCGATGCGACGCACTACCGTGGGTCAGCCCGCGCCGGTCAGGAATGAGAGCCGCACCTGCCTGTCCGGGTTGTCCACATTGAGATCGACCAGCGCGATCGACTGCCAGGTGCCCAGGGCGAGCTTGCCGCCCAGCACGGGCACGGTCGCGTACGGCGGGATCAGGGCGGGCATCACGTGCGAGCGTCCGTGTCCGCGCGAGCCGTGCGCATGCTGCCAGCGGTCGTCGGCGGGCAACAGGTCGCGCAGCGCGGCCAGCAGGTTGTTGTCGCTGCGCGCGCCGAGTTCCATGATCGCGATCCCCGCGGTGGCGTGCGGCACGAAGACGTGCAGCAGCCCGTTGCCGCCCGCTTCGCGCGCGAACGCCGCGCACTGCGGCGTGATGTCCTGTACCACTTCCGTGTGGCCTGTTCGCACCTCGAGCAGCGTGCTCTTCATGTGCACATCGTCCCTCATCCGGGTCGGTCCGCGTGGGGCGACCGGGATCGGCAGGGGCTGTGGCGTTTTGCACAAGCTGGGTAGGTAGCGGCAAAACTGCTGGACCCGGGCCGGTACTCTGAATGGCTGTTACCAGTTTGTTGTCGATCTTGGAGGACCCTGTCGTGGCTCTCGTGGTTCAGAAGTACGGAGGATCCTCGGTGGCGACCGCCGAGCGTATCCGGCGCGTCGCTGAACGGATCGTGGAGACCAAGAAGCAGGGCCACGACGTGGTGGTGGTCTGCTCCGCCATGGGTGACACCACCGACGAACTGCTCGATCTCGCGCAGCAGGTGGCGCCCTCGCCGCCGGCCCGCGAGATGGACATGCTGCTCACCTCGGGCGAGCGCATCTCCAACGCGCTGGTCGCCATGGCCATCCACTCCCTCGGCGCCGAGGCCCGCTCGTTCACCGGCTCGCAGGCGGGCGTGATCACCACGGGCGCGCACGGCAACGCGAAGATCATCGACGTGACGCCCGGCCGCGTCCGCGACGCCCTCGACGAGGGGCTCGTCGTGCTGGTCGCCGGTTTCCAGGGGGTGAGCCAGGACAGCAGGGACGTCACCACGCTCGGTCGCGGCGGCTCGGACACCACGGCCGTGGCCCTGGCCGCCGCGCTGCAGGCGGACGTCTGCGAGATCTACACCGACGTGGACGGCGTCTTCACCGCCGACCCGCGGATCGTGCCCGACGCGCAGCGGCTCGAGCAGGTCTCCTACGAGGAGATGCTGGAACTGGCGGCCTGCGGCGCCAAGGTGCTGATGCTGCGCTGCGTCGAGTACGCCCGCCGCTACAACGTGCCCGTGCACGTGCGCTCGTCCTACACCGACAAGCAGGGCACCTACGTTTACGGATTGATGGAGGAGATCCCCTTGGAGCAAGCAATCCTCACTGGCGTCGCGCACGACCGCAGCGAGGCCAAGGTGACCGTGGTCGGTCTGCCGGACGAACCGGGATACGCCGCCAAGGTGTTCCGCGCCGTCGCCGACGCGGAGATCAACATCGACATGGTGCTGCAGAACATCTCGAAGGTCGAGACCGGCAAGACCGACATCACCTTCACGCTGCCCAAGACCGAGGGCGCCCGCGCGGTCGAGATGCTGACCAAGCGCCAGTCCGAGATCGGCTTCTCCCAGGTGCTCTACGACGACCACATCGGCAAGGTCTCGCTGGTCGGCGCGGGCATGAAGAGTCACCCCGGCGTCACCGCCACCTTCTGTGAGGCGCTGGCCGACGCGGGTGTGAACATCGACCTCATCTCCACTTCGGAGATCCGGATCTCCGTCCTGGTCAAGGACACCGAACTGGACGAGGCGGTGCAGGTGCTGCACCGGGCCTTCGACCTGGGCGGCGACGAGGTCGCGGTGGTCCACGCCGGAACAGGACGGTAAGCCATGGGAGTACGGGTAGGAGTCGTCGGCGCGACCGGTCAGGTCGGCGCCGTCATGCGGAAACTGCTGGATGAGCGCAATTTCCCCGCCGACGAGCTGCGTTTCTTCGCGTCCGCCCGTTCGGCGGGCAAGACGCTGCCCTGGCGCGGGCGCGAGATCGTCGTCGAGGACACCGAGACCGCCGATCCGTCCGGCCTGGACATCGCGTTGTTCTCGGCCGGCGCCACCATGTCCCGCGTGCAGGCGCCGCGCTTCGCCGCGGCGGGCGTCACGGTGATCGACAATTCCTCGGCGTGGCGCAAGGACCCCGAGGTCCCGCTTGTGGTCAGCGAGGTGAACCCGGAACAGACCCGCAACCTGGTCAAGGGCATCATCGCCAACCCGAACTGCACCACCATGGCGGCCATGCCGGTGCTCAAGCCGCTGCACGACATCGCCGGTCTGCGCCGCCTGATCGTGTCCAGCTACCAGGCGGTCTCCGGCAGTGGCCTGGCCGGTGTCGACGAGCTGGCGACCCAGGTTCGCGCGGTGATCGCGGATGCCGAGCAGCTGACCCACGACGGCCGCGCCGTCGACTTCCCCGCCCCGAACAAGTACGTCGCGCCGATCGCGTTCAACGTGCTTCCGCTGGCCGGTTCGCTGGTCGACGACGGCTCCGGCGAGACGGACGAGGACCAGAAGCTGCGCAACGAGAGCCGCAAGATCCTCGGAATCCCGGATCTGGCGGTGAGCGGCACCTGCGTGCGCGTGCCGGTCTTCACCGGCCACTCGCTGTCGGTGAACGCCGAGTTCGCCGAGCCGCTCTCGGTCGAGCACGCCGAGGAGATCCTGGCCAAGGCCCCCGGCGTGAAGCTGGTGGACGTGCCGACCCCGCTCGCCGCGGCGGGCATCATGATTCGCTCGTCGGCCGCATCCGCCAGGACCCGGGCGTGCCGGACGGCCGCGGACTCGCGTTGTTCATCTCCGGCGACAACCTGCGAAAAGGCGCGGCCCTCAATACGATTCAGATCGCCGAGGTCCTGATCGGCAACCGCTGATTTCTCCCGATCGAGCGGGCCGTGGGCATCCACGGCCCGCTCGTCGTTTCCGGAACCGAATCTCGCGTACGTTCCAGCTGCCCGCCGTGACGGTGATACCGCATCTCGTACTATTGGCTTGGAGGGATCACGGCTGCCGCGATTACGGCGCGATCTGGATCGCCGAGGTCGGCAAGCACTACGACTGACGTCGGGGGATGAAAAGGCCTCGCTCGTCGTATGGCGCGGCTGTTAGCCTGCGCCGATGGCGAAACCCCATCCTCATGTGTATCTCGGCGACCGAATGGTCGCGGCCGACGCCGCCACGGTCGACGTCGCCTCCTCGGCGGTGTTGTACGGACTGAGCGTCTACACCGTCTTCCCCGTGCACGTGGATGGGGCAGCGCGTACGGCTTTTCGCTTGGACGACCACTTCCGGCGGCTCGAGGAATCCTGCAAGATCATCGGGATCGATCGATTCGCCGCGGAGTGGGATTTCGCGCGGTTCCGCGCGGCCGTGGTGGAGCTGATCGCGGCGAACGCTCCGATCGCGGATGTCTTCGTGCGGGCGACGGTGCATGTGGTCGAATCCATCCCCGGCACGCGGGTGCGAGGCTGTGCGATCCAGGTCAGCATGTTCGTCTACGACGCCGTGCCCATCGTGCCGCAGGACGGCATGCGTCTGAAGTCCAGTCCGTGGCGGCGCATTCCGGACAACGCGATTCCCTCCCGCGCGAAAGTCAACGGAGCGTATGTCAATTCGGTGCTGGCCAAGCAGGACGCGATCGACAGCGGTTACGACGACTGTGTCTTCCTCGACGGCAACGGGCATGTCTGCGAACTCAGCGCGGCCAATATCTTCCTGGTCCGCAACGGCACGCTGATCACTCCGGACGTGTCCTGCGAACATCCTGGACGGCATCAACCGCAGGACCGTGCTCACCCTGGCGGCCGAAGACGGTATTCCGGTGGTGGAACGCACCGTCGATCTCACCGAGCTGTACATCGCCGACGAGGTCTTCGTGACGGGGACATCGTCCGGCGCGGCGCCGGTGGTCGAGGTGGACGGCCGCCTGGTCGCCGACGGCGTTCCCGGCCCGATCTCGCAGGCGCTGCGCAAACGTCACCACGCGGCATTGCGCACCGATGACGCGCACGGCTGGGTCACGGATCTGTCCGCACTCCAGTAGGGGCGAGCCTGTTCAGCGGATGCCCGGGGTGCGCGGATCTGGTCCGAGGCAGACCAGGATCGCGCAGCCCGGCGGGGTGTCCGCGAACGGCGGGTCCAGCGGGTGGTTCAGGCAAGCGAAGACGTTGCAGCCCGGATAGGCGGCGGGACCGAGGCCGAACACCGCGATCAGGATGTCCGTGTCGACGAAGCGGCGAGGGTCCAGGCGCAGCGGCGGCTCGACATACGGGCCCGGGTCGGGGACCGGCCGGTCGTAGAACGCGTCGAACACCTTACGGAAGAACTCGTACGGGAGCTCTTGGGTGTTCTGCACGACGCCCGATATGCCTTGGCTGCTGACGTTGCCGAAGACGCCGGTCCACACCACCGTGAGATCGAGACTCGGAATAACGAAAACGTTCTGCAAACCGAGACCGGCCATCGCGTACACGTCGGGCGGCAGGAAGTCGGCGATCTCGGCGCAACCGCTCCCAAGCCAGAACAGGTATCCGTAGCACGCGTTCGCGGGCGAGGGCGTGCGTGCCATGTCCAGGTAGCCGGTGGAGACGATCTGCTGGTCGCCCCAGCGCCCGTCGTTGCTCACCAGGAGCCCGAGCTTCGCGAAGTCGTTCGGCGGAATCATCAGGTGCGCGTAACCGTAGGTGTGCCCCGACCGGTCCCGCGCCCAGTAGTAGTCGCCGCGGAGAATGCCGAGCGGATCGAACAGCTCTCGCTGCGCGAAGCGTTGCAAGGGTTCGCCGACGGCCAGCTCCAGCACGTAGGCCAGCAGGTTGACGTTGCGCTGGCTGTAGGTGAAGACGGCGCCCGGCGGATTGTCCAGCGGCACGCCGAGAGCCTGCACCGCGCTGTCCGGATCGATCGGGATCACGCCCGTGATGCCCTCGGTCAGCACGCCCACCCGCATGCCGGAAGTCTCGGTGAGCAGATTTTCGACCGTGATCGACCGGTGCTGCGCGTCGCCGAGCCCGGCGGGCAGATACCGGTCTATCGGTGCGTCGAGATCGAGCTTGCCCTGATCCCAGGCGATTCCTGCGAGTAGGGAAACGACGCTCTTGGTCGAACTCCAGATGTTCCATGCCACGTTGCCGGTCTGGTCGTTGGTCGGCCCCTCGCCGATGAGGCAGTTGTGCCGGAACACCTGCACGTTGAAACGGTTTCGCCCGGCCGCGAAGACGAGCGCGTCGCGCAACTTCGCCGAGTCCAACCCCACCTGTTCCGGAGCCGCTCGGTGCGGGTCTCGCCCGGAAGTGACCGTGCACCGCACCTGATCGTCGGTCGCGGCGACCGCGTTCGCGGCGAACAGATTGCCCGCCACCAGCGAAACCGCCACGATTCCCGTCAGGAATCCGCCCAAACGCCCCATGCGCAAAGGCTAGCGTTTCTGTGGCTGTTCACACGGTCAACAGGCGGGGAACTGGACGGCCGATATTCGTGCGTGACGCAGGCCGTGCCATAGGTCGGCAGCTCGGGCCGAACACCGAGGGGCGCGCCAGCGCGGAGGGACGGCCCGGCACTGAGAACGGATGTGCCCAAGCCCGGTGCGGACAGCTGGTCGCTGCCGTATGCCGGAGGGCTCGTGAAGTGCATCGGGACCGAGTCGCGCTCGCCGGTCCTTTTCGCGGTCGGCGGGACGTCAACGGCGGTAGCGCCGCCCCAGCGCGTACCACCCGGCGCCGATAGCGAGCGCGCCGAGCCCGGTGAGGACGGAGCTGTAGGGCAGGGAGAACCCGACGATGACACAACCCACCGCACCGAGCACCGGAATCCAGCGGGGCGGGCGATTCTCCTCGACGGTCAGCGTGGCGGCGCAGAGGTTGGCGATCAAGTAGTAGAAGAGCACCGTGAACGAGGAGAACCCGATCGCCGCGCGCAGATCGAAGAACGCGGCTACGACGGCCACGATCGCGCCGACCATCAGTTCCGCTCGGTGCGGCACCCCGAAGCGCGGATGCACGGCGGCGAGCGCGCCCGGAAGATAGCGGTCTCGCGCCATGGCGAGCGTCGTGCGAGACACACCGAGGATCAACGCCAGCAGCGATCCGGCCGCCGCGAGCACCGCGCCGACTCGTACCACCGGCGCGGCCGCTGGCACGCCCGCCGCGCTGACCAGTCGCGCGAGCGGGTCGGTGGCCTGCGCGAGTCCGGCGGAGCCGAGCACGCTCAGCGCCGCGACCGCCACCAGCGCGTACACCGCGAGAGCGAGTCCGAGTGCGAGCATGACGGCGCGGGGAATGGTGCGCTGCGGTTCGCGCACCTCCTCGCCGAGGGTGGCGATGCGGGCATAGCCCGCGAACGCGAAGAACAGCAGTCCCGCCGCCGTCAGCACGTTCGCGCGGACCGATCCGGTCGGGGAGGGCCGTTGCCGCCGAGTGCGTTCCGGACAGTCCGATCACGACGACCATGGCGAGCACCGCGAGCACCACCGCGACGATCACCTTGGTGGCGAAAGCCGACTTCTGCACTCCCGTGTAGTTGACCGCGGTGATCGCCACCACCGCGCCGACCGCCACGGCATGCGCCTGCTCGGGCCACGCGTAGCTACCGACGGTCAGGGCCATAGCCGCGCACGAAGCCGTCTTCCCCGCGACGAAGCCCCATCCCGCCAGGTAGCCCCAGAAGGGTCCGAGCCGCTCCCGCCCGTACACGTATGTGCCACCGGAAACGGGATACAGCGCCGCCAGCCGCGCCGACGACATCGCATTGCAGTACGCCAGCACCGCCGCAACCGCGAGCGCCACCAGCAACCAGCTCCCGGCCGAGGCCGCCGCGGGCGCCAGCGCCGCGAAGATCCCCGCTCCGACCATCGACCCCAACCCGATGACCACCGAATCGGTGAGCCCGAGCCGCCGGTGCAAGGTCCCATCCCGCGATGTCATGATCGACATCCTCCCGCACTCATCCCGTCGCCGCAGGGCGGGAGAGACTCGGTGCGGACCCCTACACGCCCGGCTGCGGCCATGCCGGGCGCAGTACGCTCGGCGCGTGCTTGCGTGCGACGGCCTGTGCACTCGACCTCTCGACCCGACAAGTCTGCGCGACTTCCTGCGGACCTACTTCGCGGTCCCCGACTCGGAAATCTTCGTGAGCAGCGACGACCTCGTCGACGATGCACTCCGTGACGACCCCCGCGACAACCCTTTCACGGTCTTCTGCACGCATGGACCAGTCGAAGGCGACTTCGCCGCCACATTTTCGATCAGTGCGAATCCGCCGCTGCCCACCCAGGTCTCACTGGACCCCCGGAAGTTCGCCGCCGCGCTGGCCGCCCACACCGCTTGCGACATCCTCTGCGGCTTCGGCGACGAGCCGCAACCGTGGCTGTGGACCCTCACCCGCCCCGACGGCGCCTCCCTGCCCGCCCACCTCGACGAAGACTCCGACCGCGGCCCCACGTGCCCGTGCGAACACCTCCACCGCAAGGTGCTGTACCTCCCACCCCTGAGCACGCGATTCGAGCTGACGTGAAACGACAGCGCCGCCAGGTTCGGAGGAACCTGGCGGCGCTGCGAGCTCGGACACCGGCTCGGTGTCGCAACCGTGGTCGACGTCCCACAAGCGCCTCTCGGCGGGTGGTCGCTCGTAGCGACGAAGGGTGCGGCCCGGGGCTGTCCGGACGCCGACGTTCGGGTGTCGACGTCCCACAAGCGCCTCTCGGCGGGTGGTCGCTCGTAGCGACGAAGGGTGCGGCCCGGGGCTGTCCGGACGCCGACAGGGGGTTCAACCACCGCTTCTCAGGAGCTATTCCTGCGGTGATTCGTGACGCTCGCCACTCGACGTCGAGCGGGTACGGGGCGAGGGTCTGCTCGCCGCGGCCGTGATGTCGGCAACTTTTCTGGAGTGATTCCAGATTATTTTCTTGACTTGTTCCAGAAAACGCTCAGAATCGAAGCATGCACACCAAAGGCGCCGCACGCGAGTGGCTACGAGCAGCGGGTTTGCGGGTTACCGCCCCGCGACTCGCGGTGCTGGACGCGGTCGCGGCCCGGCCGCATTCGGATGCCGACACGGTCGCTGCCGCCGTACGGGAAACGCTGGGTTCGGTCTCCACGCAGGCGGTCTACAACGTCCTGCACGCGTGCGTGCGTGCCGGAATCCTGCGGCGGATCGAGCCGGCGGGCTCGTCGGCGCGGTACGAGACCCGGATCGGTGACAACCACCACCATCTGGTGTGCCGAAGCTGCGGTGCGGTCGCCGACGTCGACTGCGCCGTGGGCCGAGCCCCATGTCTGGACCCCTCGGACGCTCACGGATTCGTGATCGATGAGGCCGAGGTCGTCTTCTGGGGACTGTGCCCGACCTGCCGTTCCCAGTAGCGGTCCACACCCTGACACCCGGGGCAGCCCAGCCCGGGACGATGTTCACCAGCCGAGGAGTCCTCCATGACCAAGCCGACAACGACGAACACCGGAATCCCGGTCGAAAGCGACGACGAATCGCTCACCGCCGGCGCGCAAGGCCCGATCCTGCTGCACGATCACTACCTGATCGAGAAGCTGGCCCAGTTCAACCGCGAACGCGTGCCGGAGCGCATCGTGCACGCGAAGGGTGCGGGTGCCTACGGTGAGCTGGTCGTCACCCACGACGTGAGCAAGTACACGAAGGCCAAGCTGTTCCAGCCCGGCGCCCGCACGGAGTCGCTCGCGCGCTTCTCCACCGTGGCCGGTGAGCAGGGCAGCCCGGACACCTGGCGGGACCCGCGGGGTTTCGCGGTGAAGTTCTACACCGAGGACGGCAACTACGACCTCGTCGGCAACAACACCCCGATCTTCTTCATCAAGGACCCGATCAAGTTCCCCGACTTCATCCGCTCGCAGAAGCGTCTGCCCGGCAACGGACTTCGCGACCACAACATGCAGTGGGACTTCTGGACCCTGCGTCCGGAGACCGCGCACCAGGTCACCTGGCTGATGGGCGATCGTGGCATCCCGAAGACCTACCGGCACATGAACGGCTACGGCTCGCACACCTACCAGTGGATCAACGCCGCCGGTGAGCGCTTCTGGGTCAAGTACCACTTCAAGACCGACCAGGGCATCGAATATCTGACCCAGGCCGACGCGGACCGGATCGCGGGCGAGGACGCCGACTATCACCGCAAGGATCTGTGGGAGGCGATCGAACGCGGCGATTTCCCGAGCTGGACGGTGTACGTGCAGGTCATGCCGGTCGCGGAGGCCGAGGGTTACCGGTTCAACCCGTTCGACCTGACCAAAGTGTGGTCGCACCGCGATTACCCGCTCATCGAAGTGGGCAAGTGGACGTTGAACCGCAATCCGCGCAACTACTTCGTCGACATCGAGCAGGCCGCGTTCGAGCCGTCGAACGTCGTTCCCGGCATCGGCTTCTCGCCGGACAAGATGCTGCTCGGCCGCGTCTTCGCCTACGCCGACGCGCACCGCTACCGCATCGGCACCAACTACGCGCAGCTGCCGCCGAACCAGGCCAGGGCGGCGGAGGTGAACTCCTACTCCAAGGAGGGAGCCATGCGGTACCACTACAACGAGCCGAATGTGCCGGTGTACGCGCCGAATTCGTTCGGCGGCCCGCACGCCGACCCGGAACACGCGGCCGACGGCGGCATCTGGGACTTCGATCCGGCCATCGTCCGGGCGGGCTACGTCCAGCACGCCGAGGACGGTGACTTCACCCAGGCGGGCACCCTCGTGCGCGAGGTGCTCGACGACGCACAGCGGGACCGCCTGGTGGACAACATCGTCGGCCACGTGCTCGGCGGCGTGCGGGAGCCGGTGCTCAGCCGGGTGTTCGAGTACTGGAAGAACGTGGACGCCGACCTCGGCAAGCGAGTCGAGGAGGGTGTTCGCGCCGGACTCGAGAGTGCGCGGGGCTGATTGATCTCTACCGAAGGCAGGTGCGCGCCCTACGCGTACCTGCCTTCGGTGGTTCTGTTTTGCCCGGTGGGTGCGCGGGTGTCAGAGTGATGACATGCCTCGGCTGACACGCGACTACCGGGTGGCGCTGGCCGCCGTATTGACGCTGCTGGCCGGTTGCGGTGCGGAAACGGATGCGGCGCGGCCGAGCCCGATCACCGCGAGCGTCCAGCCGGGTCCCGCTGTGCACGCGACCGTGGCCGATCTGGAGGCTCGCTACGGCGCGCGGGTCGGGTTGTTCGCGGTGGACACCGCTACCGGTGAGACCTCGACCCATCACGCCGACGAGCGCTTCCCGTTCCTGTCCACCTTCAAGGCGCTCGCGGCCGCCGCGTTGCTGCGCGCGCATCCGCTGGACACGGGATATTTCGACCGGGTCATCCGTTTCCACGAATCCGATCTGGTCGAGCACTCACCGGTGACCAGCGCGAGAGTGGCCGAGGGGATGACGCTGGCGCAGGTGGCCGAGGCCGCGATCACCCAGAGCGACAACACCGCGGGCAACCTGCTGCTGCGCGAGCTCGGCGGCCCGGAGGGGTTCACGGCATTCCTGCGCACCCTCGGCGATCCGACGAGCAGACTCGACCGGTGGGAAACGGAACTCAACACCGCGATCCCCGGTGACGAGCGGGACACCACCACTCCGGCCGCTCTGGCCGCCGACTATCGCGCTTTGACGCTGGGCGACGCGCTCGGCGCCCGCGAACGCGATCAGCTGATCGCCTGGCTGAAAGCGAACACCACCGGCGGCAAGCGCATTCGCGCCGGGCTGCCCACGGGTTGGGTGGCCGGGGACAAGACGGGCACCGGCTCCTATGGTTGCGCCAACGACGTCGCGATCGTCTGGCCGGATGGCGGCCGGGCCCCGATCGTGATCGCCATCCAGACCCGCCGATCCGACGCGGACGCCGAGGTGGACAACGACCTGCTGGCCGAGGTGACGAGGGTCGTCGTCGGTCGATTTCGTTGACGACCGCTCGGAACGGTTATCGCCGCTACGGTTGACGGCCGCTGGGCATCGCGAGGAAATTGCCCGATCGGGGCAGAGCGTGCCGGATGTCTACGATGAAATGTAGTAGACCTGGCCGGAGGGTGCGGCCAGGTTCCTCACCTACAGCAGGCCCCACCAGTAGAGCAGGCTGGCCAGAATCCAGACCACCACGGTTTCCATCGTCGCTTCCAATCTCCTTGGCGCACTTGTCACCATCATCCCGCTATCGGGGGCCATGCGGTAGGAGCTTGGCGGATCGCCGCTTGGTAAAGCCCGCTCACCTGCGGTTTCGATCTTGCAAGGTGTTCTTAAGTGCGCGCTAAGCCCGCGCCTGCATTGTTTGTCTCGCGGGAGGAACAAGCCCAGCATCTGCGGGTGCGAACCGGGGAACGACCTGTCTCGAGGGGTGACAGGTCCGACCTCGGGGGCGGTGTTCGCCGGGCCGGTCTACGAGGGGTGGCCGGCCCGGCGGACGCGGGACGCGGAGCGGTCGCTCGCGCTGGCTCTTCCTGGAGCTGACCGGCAGCGAGACGGTCGTTGCCGCTGCCGAAGGTAACCCACGAGTGTGCGGCGCCGAGCCCGAGACGGGGAAGGTGCGGCTGGGCCGGTGATGAAGGTGATCGGCCCGGTCGAACTGAAACGAGTTCTAGACAGATTAGAAGTTCTGTCTTACGGTCGATACATGACGAACGTGGCGTATCGGACGGCTCCGGTTTTCGAACTTCGCTCCGGCCCCACTTGGGCATCGCCGTGGGAGATGTACGCGGCGCTGCGTCAGCACGATCCGGTGCAGCGCGTCGTACCGGCGGCGCGACCGGAGAACGATTACTGGGTGCTCACCCGCCACGAGCACGTCTACGCGGCGGCGCGCGACAGCGAGGTGTTCTCCTCTCGTGACGGCCTGACGGTCGAATACGGCGAACTCGATGAACTGGGCCTCACCGACAATCCTCCGCTGGTGATGCAGGATCCACCGCAGCACACCGACTTTCGAAAGCTGGTCGCTCGCGGGTTCACGCCGCGTCAGGTGGAGGAGGTGGAGCCGGTGGTGCGCCGGTTCGTGCGCGACCGGCTGGACGACATCGCCGCCGAAGGTGGCGGCGACATCGTCACGCAGCTGTTCAAGCCGCTGCCGAGCATGGTGGTGGCCTACTACCTCGGGGTGCCCGAGCAGGATCGGGCGCGGTTCGACGGGTGGACCGACGCCGTCGTCGCGGGCAGCATCGACCGGACGAACCCCAGGGCGCAGGCGGCGTCGGCCGAGATGATGGGGTACTTCGCCGAGTTGATCAAGCGCAGGCGCACCGACCCCGGCGAGGACACCGTGTCACTGCTGGTCCAGACGGGCATGGCCGCCGACGACATGGACCTGCGCGGGCTGGTCCAGATACTCGCCTATACCTGGACCATGGTCGCGGGTGGCAACGACACCACCACGGGCTTGCTCGGCGGCGCCGTGCAACTGCTGCAACAACATCCGGACCAGCGTGCCGCGCTCGTCGCGGAACCGGACCGGATCCGCGTCGCGGTGGAGGAGTTCGCCCGGCTCACCTCGCCGGTGCAAGGGTTGGCGCGCACCACGACGCGCGATGTGGAACTGGCCGGGAAGACGGTGCCCGCCGGTCGCAAGGTACTTCTGGTATTCGGGTCGGCCAACCGGGACGAGCAGGCGTTCGGCGCGGACGCCGCCGACCTGGACATCGACCGTAATCCCCAGCGCATCGTCACCTTCGGGCACGGGCCGCACCACTGCCTCGGCGCGGCGGCCGCGCGGATGCAGGCCCGCGTGGCGCTGGAGGAACTGCTCGAACGGTTTCCTGAGTACGTGGTCGATATCGACGCGGTCGAATACGCGAACGGTCCCTACGTGCGCAGGCCGACTACCGTGCCGTTCCGGTGCGCCGCGTGACTACGCAGCGCCGTGGTTGTGCCGGAGGGACGGACGATGAGTGATTGGCTGGCCGACGGCCGCGCCGAGTTGGCCGGTGAACGCATCCTCGACGCGGTGCGCGCGTTGTTCATCGACAAGGGGGTCAGCGGTGTCGGGATGGCCGAGGTCGCCGAGGCCGCGGGTTGTTCCAGGGCGACGCTGTACCGCTATTTCGACAATCGGCAGGCGCTCTACGTGGCCTTCGCGGGCCGGGAGGCGCGTCAGTTGGTCGAGCGGGTGTGGCGCGACCGGATGGTGCCGGTCGGCGCGCAGCCGGGGGAGCTGTTGCTCGACGCGCTGACCGCGCTGCTCGCCGAGGTGCGCAAGACGCCCCACCTGGCGGTCTGGTTCGAGCCGTCCAACGCGGGCATCGTGGCTCAACTGGCGAACTCACCGGGTGTTGTCGACGCGCTCGCGACGGATTTCGTCGCCGGATTCCGCCCCGGGCTGTCCGCGCTCGCCGCCGAGCGAGTGGGTCAGTGGGTGGTGCGGGCGATGGTGTCGCTCTTGACGCTGCCGGGTGCGGGCGAAGAGGAGGAACGAGCGATGCTGCGAAACTTCGTGCTGCCGTTCCTGCTCGACGAGCGGACCGTGATCGACTGAGCCGCGCTTCGAGATTCGATGGCCCGCGGGCGCTCGGAGCACGAGCGTGGCCGGCCGATGCCGAGGGACAGCGTGCCTACCGGTACGGCATCGACCGGAGCCGCTCGGAACTCCGGTCGAACTGCGAGCCCGACGGACTCAGGGCGCTCGGTCGCCGACGGTCACCGCCGGGTAATCGGGCAGCTCGTAGGCCTCGGTCTTGCTCAGCATTCGCATCATGACCGGGCGCAAAGCTTTCGACATCATCAGCCTGCTGACGGCGTGGCCCGCGCGAATGCCGAAGCGCGATTCGGGCGTCATCGCCCTCAGGCCGCCCGGCGGCAACTGCTGAGCCTTCTCGACGAAGGGGCGCAACACCTGTTCGTAGCGAGCCAGGCCCGCTGCGGGGTCGGCGGCGTGCGCGACGAGCTCACCGGCGAGGACGTAAGCACCGATCAGCGCCATCGCGGTTCCCTGCCCGGTGAGCGGTGAACCGCAGTATCCCGCGTCACCGAGCAGGACCACCCGGCCCTGGACCCAGCTCGGCATGTCGATCCGGGCCAGCTCGTTGAAGTAGAAGTCCGGTGCCTCGGACATCGCCGCCGCGATCCGGTCGGACTCCCAGCCGCCGCCTGCCAGGCGAGCGCGGATGAACCGCTGCTGCGCCGCGACGTCACGGCGCAGCGCGGGATCGGCCGGGGCGCGCATCACGACGAGCGCTTTGCAGGTGGCCGGATCGGCGTCGGGTCGCATACCCAAGCCGGTGGCCCCGACCAGCGAGTGCATCGTGAACCAATGTGGCTCCAGGTCGGCCGGCCGTGGCAAGGTGAACAACGACATGTAGCCGCCCAAGTAGGTCGCGAACTGTTCCTCGGGGCCGAACACCATTCGGCGGGTGGCGGAGTGCAAACCGTCCGCGCCGATCACGATGTCGAACCGCTCGGTGGCGCCGGAGCCGAACGTCACGTCGACGCCCGCGTCGTCCTGCCGGATCGCGGTGATCCACTCCCCGTACCGGTAGTCCACGCCGCCCTCGGCGGCGAGCAGGTCGAGCAGCACCTGGTTGAGGTCGCCACGACTGATCTCGATCTCGGCGACGGCGCCCTTGCCGTCGAAGAGATCGGCGGACATCCGGAGGATTTCGCGGCCCGCGTCGTCGACGTACTTCATGCCGCGCTCGTCGAGTCGGCGTTCGCGGATCCCCCGCATCATGCCCATCCGCTCGGCTACCTCCCGGCTGGGACCGCGCAGGTCCACCGCCTGCCCACCGGGGCGCGGCGCGGCCGCCCGCTCCACCACGGTGGCTGTGATACCCGCTCGGAGCAATTGCAGCGCCACGGCATTGCCGCCGATGCCGCCTCCGGCGACGAGCACGCGGAGCTGGCTGCTCAGGAATTGGGCGCTCATGACTTCCCTCGACTCCCCTTGGTTTGACCAAATGTCTTAGACAAATGTCTAACACAACTTGGCACGGCCGTCTAGTACAAATGTCTAAGAGGCCCGTCCGAAAATGGCCCGTGATGACGAGGAAGCCTCGCCACCACGGGCCATCGGTGCGGCAGAAGCTATCCGCGATGCCGCAAGTACCTGCGCCAGCTCGCGTGGTGGGTGATGTCGGTGGCGGCGCTCGCGGCATCGTGGGTGCAGGTGAAGCCGACGACGTCGCGGCCGTCGGCGAGTTCGATCGCGGTCAACGCCATGGGCGCGGGAAGATCGGCCAGGAAGGCGCCGAGGCCCGCCGTGGAGAGGCGGTACAGCTCGCCCTCGATCGGAGCGCCGCGACCCGGGCCGTGCCGCACCAGCCCTGGCTTGGGCGGGGTGGTGTCCAGTGCGGTCAGGCGGTACGCGTCGGTGGTCAGGATCTCGCCAAGGAAACGGGCTCCGAGCTGCTCGAGCTGCCAGTGCAGCGGCTGCCCGCGCAGGTGCGCCCCGAAGACGGCGAGGTCGACACCGCCTTCGACCAGCAACGGCGCGCTCGCGCGACCCAGGAGGCGGGCGGCGAGGTCTACGGCGACCTGGTCGGCGAAGGCCGGAGTGACCAGCATGACTCCGAACGGCGCCCCCTCGGCGGTCGGTGCGCCCGGGACGGCGACGGCGGCCATGTCCAGCAGATTGCAGAAGTTGGTGTACGTACCCATCCGGCGGTTGATCCTCAGCGGATCAGCTCGCACGGCGGCGATGCTCGGATGCTCGGTGGTGGTCGGCAACAGCAGTGCGTCGAAGCCGCGCAGCAGGTCGGCCGCCGCCGCCTTGGCGTGGGCGAGTGTGTCCAGGTCGGCGGCGAACGCCGGGCCGGTCCGCTCTCGCGCCGCGCGAATGATGGTGGCGACCGTGGGGTCGGCCCCCGCCGGGGCGTTGTCCAGGAAAGCGCCCACCGCGGCATAGCGTTCGGCGACGATAGCGCCGTCGTAGAGCAGTAGTGCCGCGTCGAGCAGGACGGAAATGTCGATCTCCTCGGTCTTCACGCCGAGGTCGGCGAACGCGGCCACGGTGCGCGCGAACGCGTCCCGGTACGGCTCGCTGAGCAGGACCAGGTCCTCGGCGCGCGGGACGGCGAGGCACGGGGTGAGCGGCGCGGCCAGCTTGACGTCGGCTGGCCAGGTCCGGCTGCGCGGGTCGCGCGGTTCCGGCCCCGCCATCACCGCGGCAGCGGCCACCGCGAGGTCGAGGTCGGCGGCGAAGACGGTGACGGCGTCGTAGTCCGCGCAGGCCGGAACGGTCCCGTGCGCCGGAATGACCCCCAACGTGGCTTTGATACCGACGATCCCGTGCAACGCCGCTGGCACCCGGCCGGAACCCGCCGTGTCGGTTCCGATTCCGATGTCGGCGACACCGAGCGCCACCGCGGCGGCGGACCCGGAACTCGACCCGCCGGCTACCAGGTCCGGGTCGAGGGCGTTGCGCACCGCGCCGTACGGGCTGCGCGTGCCGACCAACCCGGTGGCGAACTGATCCAGATTCGTTTTGCCCAGCACCAGCGCGCCCGCCGCGGTCAATCGTTCGATCGCCGCCGCGGTGATCTGCGGCAGATAGGCGAACTCCGGGCAGCCCGCGGTGGTGGGGAGGCCTGCCACGTCGATGTTGTCCTTCACCGCCACCAGGAGCCCGGCCAGCGGCAGGGTGTCGCCTGCCGCGAGCCGCTGCGCGACAGCGGCCGCTTCGGCGGCGACCTCGAATTCCGGGCGTAGCGTGATCCACACCTCCGGCCGGCCGACCTCGGCGATCCGCCGATAGGCCGCCGCGACGCGGGCGACGGGGTCGGCTGCCGTGTTGCCTAGGACGCCTGGGGCCATTCAGTCGACTCCGATCACTACCAGGGGCGTTCCCGGCTCCACCTTGGCGCCCGGGGTGGTCAGTACCTTCAGCACGGTGCCCGTGGCGGGGCTGTGCACAGGTAGCTCGAGCTTCATGGCTTCCAGGACCGCGACCGGCGCGCCGGCCGGAACCCGCTGTCCCGGCCGGACTTCCACGCGCCAGACATTGCCGATCATCGGTGCGGTCACCACGGTAGCGCCGGGGGGCAGGCTGTCCAGCGGGTCGTCGGTCACGGTGACGACGGGCGCGACGGTGGTGCGCTCGAATTCACCCGCCGCCCGCCACGCCTGCTTCTCCGCCTCGAACGCGGCGGCCTGCCTGGTCTCGAACTCGGCGATGGCGTTCGCTTCGGTGCGCAGCAGTCGCATGTGGTCGGCGAGCGCGAAACTGCCCTCGCTCACCTCCGCGTCGAACCTGCCCGCTGCGGCGGCCGCGCGATATTCGAGCAACTGCTCCGCGTCGACCGGTTCCCAGACGATGCGATCGAAGAACCGGAACAGCCAGGGCGTGCCCGCTTCGAACGGGGCGGACTGCCGGTAGCTGGACCAGATCGGCACGGTGCGGCCGATCAGCTGATAGCCGCCCGGTGACGCCATCCCGTAGACGCACAGGTACTTGCCGCCGATGCCGACGGCGTCGGACGGGGTCCAGGTGCGCGCCGGGTTGTATTTGGTGGTGACGAGGCGATGCCGCGGATCGAGTGGAACCGCCAGCGGCGCACCCAGATACACATCGCCCAGGCCGAGTACCAGATATTCGGCGTCGAACACGGTGGTGCGCACGTCCTCGACGCTGTCGAGCCCGTTGACGCGCCGGATGAATTCGATGTTCGACGGTAGCCAGGGCGCGGTATCGCGCACTCCGCTGCGGTAGCGGTCGATCGCTTCGGCGATGGACGGGTCATCGAACGACAGCGGTAGCCGGATGGTTCGGCTCGGCACCACCAAGTCGGTCGTGGCGGGTAGTTCGCGTTCGAGTTCGGCCAGCGCACCGAGCAAGCGGTACTGCGGCAGCACCGCGGGATCGAAGTGGATGTGCAGGGACCGGACGCCGGGGGTCACGTCGAGAATGCCGGCCAGCCGGGCGCCCGCCAGGGCTTCGGCCAGTGCGTGCACCCGCATGCGCAGACCGAGATCGAGCACCATCTCGCCGTATTCGACCAGCACATTGTCGTCCCCGCCGCGCAGGTATCGCACCTGCGGACGGTCCTGCGCCGCCTCGACACCGCCGAGCACGCCCCGGTCGTGCAGCGCAGCGAGGGAATCGGTGACCAGATCCGGCACGCGACTGCCGTCGGAGGCGCGCAACGCCGCCGCCTGATCATCGTCGACCGGCACGAATCGCACCGAGTCGCCGGGACGCAACTGACCCATCCGCCAGCGATGAGCGGACACCACGGTCAACGGACAGGCGAAGCCGCCGAGGCTGGGGCCGTCGGGGCCGAGCAGGATGGGCGTGTCGCCGGAGACGTTCAGCGCGCCCACGCTGTAGGGGTTGTCGTGCAGATTGGACGGGTGCAGCCCGGCCTCGCCGCCGTCGGTGCGCGACCAGGCCGGTTTCGGGCCCTCCAGCCGGATGCCGGTGCGGTTGGCGTGGCTGCCGACCCGCCACGGATGCGTGCAGAATTGGACCATGTCCGCGTCGGTGAAGTACGCGGGCGAAGTCTGCGGACCCACGCCCACCGCGAGCTGCCAGTCGTGGGTGAACAACGGCCGGTCGCCCGGCGGCACGGCGACGGGCGCGCCGAGTGCGTCGGCCGTGGCGATGCCGAGCACGTCGCCGGTGGTCACCGCTTTCCCGGTCACTCCGCCGAATCCGCCGAGGGTGAAGGTGGCTGCGCTGCCGTGATAAAGCGGCGCATCAATGCCACCGCGCACCGCCAGATAGGTGCGCAGACCGGTGTCGCTGGGTGCGCCGATGTCCAGCACCGCGCCAGCGGCCACGGTGACCGGCTCCCACATGGCCACCGGATGACCGTCCACCGTCACCGGAGCCGGCGCGCCGGTCACACACACGACGGTGGTATCGGAGAAGCGCAATTGCGGCCCCTGCAACGTGCATTCGAGCGCGGGGACGCCCACCGGGTTGCCGACCGCGGTGTTGGCGAGGGTGAACGAGAGATCGTCCATCGGACCGGACGGCGGAATACCCACCTCCCACAGACCGATCCGGCCGGGGTAGTCCTGCACCGTGGTCATCGTCCCGCCGCGCAACACATCAATGCGGCGGCCGACCGGGCGAATCCGCGCGAGCGTGGTCGTGGTGTGCTCGGTACGCAGCACCCGAGCGTCATTCGCGGCTTGGCGCAGTTGCGGCAGATTCGTCTGCACGCCGTAGACGCGCGTCGAGGCGAGCGCTGTGCGCAACGCGGCGAAAGCCTCCGTCCTACTCGCGCCGGAGCAGATCACCTTCGCCAGCAGCGGGTCGTAGTACGGACTGACCTCCGAGCCGGTATCGATCCACGTGTCGACCCGGGCGTCCGCCGGAAACCGCGCGGCCGTGATCAAACCGGCGCTCGGCCGGTAATCGTGGCCCGGATCTTCCGCGTAGACGCGCGCCTCCACGGCATGCCCGGTGATCGGCGGGCCGCTCTCGGGCTGCTCGTCCACCATCGAGGTATCGCCACCGGCCAGGCGCAGCATCCATTCCACCAGGTCGACGCCGGTGACCGCCTCGGTGACCGGGTGCTCGACCTGGAGGCGGGTATTCATCTCGAGGAACGACGCGGTGCCGTTGTCGGCGTCGTAGACGAACTCCACCGTGCCGGCCGAGCGGTAGCCGACCGAGCGGGCGAGTTCCCTGGACACGGCGAGCAGGTGCTCCGACAGTTCCGTGGCGAGTCCCGGCGCGGGCGCCTCCTCGATCACCTTCTGGTTCCGGCGTTGCAGCGAGCAATCCCTGGTGCCGAGGCTGACGACGCGGCCGCGCCCGTCGCCGAACAGCTGCACCTCGACGTGCCGGGCGCGCGCGACGAAACGTTCCAGGAAGACGCCCGTCGAACCGAAGTTCGCCGCCGCGACGCGCTGCACGCGCTGGTAGGCCGCGCGCACCTCGTCCTGGCCGAAGCAGGCCTGCATGCCGATGCCCCCGCCGCCGCCGACCGCCTTCAGCATCACGGGGAACCCGATCCGCTCCGCCTCGGCCACCGCGTGATCGGCCGACTCGAGCAGGTCGCTGCCCGGGATGAGCGGCACGCCCACCGCACGCGCCGCCGCTCGCGCCGTGTGCTTGTCACCGAAGACGCGCAGTTGCTCGGGGGTCGGCCCGACGAACGCGATCCCCGCGCCGGACACGGCGGCGGCGAAATCCGCCTTCTCCGAGAGAAACCCGTAGCCGGGATGAATGGCGCCCGCTCCGGTCGCCAGCGCCGCCTCGACCACCAGGTCGGCGCGCAGATAGGACTCCGCCGCCGGGCTCGGTCCCAGACGCACCGCGACATCGGCCATCTCGACGTGCGCGCCGCCGACATCGGCATCGGAGTACACGGCGACCGTCTTCAAGCCCAGCGCCTCGGCGGTGCGCATGATGCGGCATGCGATCTCGCCGCGATTGGCGACGAGCACCGTATCGAAATCCAGCCCCACGATCGCTCCTCGCTAATCCGTCGCCAGCGACATCGCCGCGATCGCGCGCGTGACCCGTTCCAGGACCACGTCGAGCGATTCACCGATGTGCGTGTGCAGCAGTCGATACGCGAGCGCAAGGTCATCCGCCAGAACGGCGTCCAGGATGCCCAGATGCTCGGCGATGGTGGTCTCGATCCGGTTGTTGACCATGAAGTCGTACATGCGCACGTGGCGGATGCGGGAGTTCACCGCTTTGAGCGCCCGTACCATCTCGGTGTTGCCCGCCGCGGTGAGCAGCGTGACGTGGAATTCCTCGTCGCGCACCACGAAACCGGGCTCCTGCTCCGGCGGAGCGGCCCGCAGTTCCAGCCACGCGGCGCGCTCGGATTCCAACAGCTCCCGATCATGGGTGACCGCCGGGTTGGTCATGGCACGCTGAAGACCGCCCAGTTCCAATGTGATTCGCAACTCGTACAGGTCACGGATCAGCGGAATACTCGGCCGCACAGGGCTGAAGCCGTATTCTTCGCGTTGCAGCAGTCCGTCCGAGCACAGGACGGTCAGCGCCTCCCGGATCGGCGTGCGCGAGATGCCGAAGCGGGCGGAGAGTTTCGGCTCGGTCAAGCGTTCGCCGAACTTGATGTCCCCGTTCATGAGCTCGCTGCGCAGCGCCGCGTACACCACGTCGCGCAGGGGTTTGCCCGCCGCGTCCGCCAGGGTGGCTATCCGTGTCGACATGGCTGTATACGCTATTGACCTCGAATTTCCATGGCGTGTCCGTAAGTTATCGCCGCGTTAGCGTCTGCTCACCGCGCAGTTCGGAGCGCTGTGCTGGGGGAGAAGATCGTGCTCGACCTTGTCCAGGCCACGCCCCCGGAAGCGGCGCTCCACGTGGCGACCGGTTCGGGGCAGTGGGAGCCGCACGCGGGAGCGCCAGGTGGATTCCGGATGGATTCACTGCCGGGCGAGGACCCGGGAAATCACCGCCTACGGCGGTAGAGCGAGCACGTCGCTCTACCGTGGTGTCGCCGCGGTCCCGTTGATCCGAATGACCTGTGCGTTCACGGTGCTCGCCGCATCGCCGGCCAGGTAGGCGACCACCGCCGCGGGATCGACCTGGCTCATCCCGGCCAGAACGGTCTCGAGCTCGGCGTTGTCGGTCGTGCCGGTGCCGTAGCTGACCGTGTTGACCGTGATCCGCCGGGGCACGAAATCCGAGGCGACGGCCTGGCCGAGCTGCTCGACCGCGCCGCGCGTCGCGTCGTGCACCGCGCCGCCGGGGTCGGCGGGGTCGCAGACGTTGACGATCCGGCCTTCGTCGGCCAAGTGCTGCGCGGCCAGCTGCAAGCCGTGGAACACGCCTTTCACCGTCGCCGCGAAACCGCTGTCGAACGCCTCGGAGGTGAGTTTCGGGAACGGTTCGGACTCCGGCACCGCCGCGGTGTTGACCAGCAGATGCCAGCCGCCGCACTCCTCGAGCAGCACTTCCACCAGTTCCTCGTACTCGTCGCGATCGGCGACGTCCGCCGCCAGCGCCAGCGCCGCGCCACCTGCCTCGGTGATCTCCCGCACCACCTCCGCGGCGGGCTCAGGGAAATGCGGATGGTGAACCACTACCCGAGCGCCGTGCGCGGCAAGCGTTTTCGCGATCGACCTGCCGATTCCGGTGTAGGCCGCCGTGACCAGCGCCGTCTTCCCGGACAGCGGTTTGTCCGCGGGCTCGCTGCCGACGGGCTTGCTCATCTGCCGACCTTTCGTCGATTGCGGGAAAGCTGTTCCAGCGATGGTATGCCCGCTGCGGGCCTGATGACTCCTCCGAACGGGCACTGGATCGTCCTCGTGTCGCCGGCGCTCGGACCAGACGGACGCGACGGCGATCCTTACGCGTCCACGAAGAGGTCGTTGGCGAGCGCGCCGTCACCGGGGACGACGCGGTAGCGGTCCAGATCGGTGATTCCGTTGGCGGCGAGGACGTGCTCGTCGAGCAGGAGCTGACCGGTATACGTCGCCGCGGGGCTGGTCACCATGAGCAAGGCGGCGTCGGCGCAGATGTGGGCGGTGCGGGACGCCGCGACGGCCTCCGTGCCGCCGAGCAGGTTGCGCACCGCGGCCGTGTCGATCTTCGTGCGCGGCCACAGCGAGTTCACGGCGATGCCGTACGGCCGGAACTCCTGCGCCAAGCCGATGGTGGCGACGCTGACGCCATATTTGGACACGGTGTAGGCGACGCCGTTGCCGACCCATTCGGGGTTCATGTTCAGCGGCGGGGAAAGCGTGACGATATGCGGGTTCCGCCCGGCCTGGGCCGAGACGCGCAAGTGCGGGAGAGCCAGCTTCGACAGCAGGAAGGGAGCGCGGAGATTCACGGCTTGCATGTGGTCGTAGCGTTGCATGCCGATCTGCTCGGCGCTGGTCAGATCGACCGATCCGGCGTTGTTGACCAAGATATCGATGCCGCCGAACCGCTCGACGACCTGATCGATCACCCCGGCCATCGCCCGGTCGTCCCGGACATCCGCCACCAGCGGCAGGACGTCGCCGCCCGCGGCCTCGACCCGCGCCGCCGCGGTGTGGATGGTTCCGGGCAGTTTGGGATGCGGCTCCTGGGTGCGGGCGACCATCGCGACGTTCGCGCCCTCGGCCGCGAACCTGGTCGCGATCGCCAGCCCGATGCCACGGCTGGCCCCGGTGATCACCGCGGTCTTGCCGGTGAGCAGACCCTCGACTGCGGCGGATGGACGGCTGAATCCGTTCATAGCTGGTGCTGCCCTTCGGTTTCCGGTCGATCGTGCTCCGAGGCTAACCGGCGTCCGGGCGCAGCGGGAGCGGTTCGGCCGCTCCGGGCGAAGACGACCGCCCACGAAATCAACCCCGATGCGAAGTGCCACGATCCCGCTGTCCCCTCGGCCCCGACCCGACAAAGAGGCCTCCGACCCAACGAAGAAGGCCCCCGACCGCGTCCCGGTCAGGGGCCTCACTTCGTCGTCTCAACCACGAGTCGGGGTGACAGGATTTGAACCTGCGACCTCTTCGTCCCGAACGAAGCGCGCTACCAAGCTGCGCCACACCCCGGTGTTGCGAACCTGGAGTAGCTTACAACAGGGGGACGCGAGACGTTAAACCGGCAGGTCAGTCAGCCTTCGATGGGGCGGATGCTGGTGAAGATGCGTTTGGCGGTTTCGGCGTCGAGTGCGTTCGGGACGCCGGTGTCGGCGGCGATCACCATGACGAAGGTTCCGTTGTCGTTGGGGAACGCGACGGTGTAGACCGAGTACGCCTTCGCGCAGCCCGGCTTGGCGTCGGCGACGGTGCCTTTGGTCTCCACGAACATGCCGTGCTGTGATCCGTCCAGCGACGCCAGCGGCGCGGGCGCGCCGGGTGTGCCGCCGGGCGTCGCCTTGTAGGCGAGCGTCGCGGTCTTGGTGCCGAGTTCGGTGGCCGCCTTGCCCGGGTCGGAGGTGCTGGAGCCGGTGAGGAACGCGACGGTCCGGGTCGAACCGGGGCAGTAGCCCTTGCCCTCGCTGGCCAAGCCCTTACCCGCGACGGCGTTCGGCGGCTCGCCGAAGCCGCCGATGGTGCTCGGCGGGGCGATCGTCCAACCGGCGGGCACGTCATAGGCGGCGCCGCTGTCGGGCGATCGCACGACCTGGTATCCGGGGATGACCGGCGTTTTGTCGCCGGACGCCCGTGTGGTCGTCGTCGGAGCCGGTTTGGTCGTCGCGCGGGTGGGCGAGGCCGCCGCCGTCGTGAGCGCGTTGACCATGGCGGGCGGCGTGTCCTGGGCGGGATCGTCTGTCTGCAATCTGGTCAAAGCCACGACACCGGCCACGAGTCCGGCCACCAGTAGTACGGCCAGACCGGCCGACAGAACGAGCTTGCCTCTGCCGCTACCGTCCGGATGGTTCGGCTGCGACGGTGGTCCGCCGAATCCCTCCTGCGGGCCGTAGCCGGGCGGGTACGGGCCACCGTACGGCCCCGGCCCACCTACCGGTTGCCACTGCAAGGTCTGCGCGGGTGGGCCGAACCGATCGCCGCTCGGATAGCCGAGCAGCGTCGGTGCGGAGTCGTCGGAGCCGGGTGCCCGGCCGAAGGAGGGGGACTGGTCGAGCGCGCCGAGCGGTTGCCCCAGCATGGTCGGGTCGTTGCGTCCGTGCGGCGACGGCCGCCCCCCGGACGGAATGACAGATGGGCCGAGCATGGTGGGGTCGTCGCGACCGGTCGGCGGAACTCCCGGCTGCGGGTTGCCCAGCGACTGGGCGAGGATGGTCGGTTCGGCCTGTTCCGGGGTGTTCGACGCCGGGCCAGTTGGTGACGCCCAAGCCGTGGCGGGATCACTCTGCCCGCCGGGGCGCCACTGCGTGGTCGGCGTCGTCTCGTCGTTCGGCTGCCACTGCACGGGCTCGGGCTGCCCGAAGTCGGGCGGCGCGGCTACCGGCTGCCACTGGAATGTGGGGGCATGCTCGGTCGAAGACTCCAGAGGACCACGCTGCCAGGGCGTGACAGCGGGACGCCCGGACTCGTAGCCCGCCGACTGCCACGGCGACGACTCGGGAGACGGCGCGACCGGATGCGGTGGCGCGCTCGACGGCCGAGCACCGTCGGCATCTCCGGTCGGAGGAGGGGCGAAACGTGATGCGCCGGAAAGCGGTTGCCGTGGAGTCGGCGGCCCGGCGGGCCGCCCCAGAATCGTCGGGTCGTCGCGCCGGTCGTCGAATCCACTCACAGTTTTCCCCTACCTGACACATGTCTCGGCAGGGGACCTTAGCGGGCGACGGCCTCCGATGCCGACACACCCTGGCCCGTGTCGGCCCCCGGCCGTTTCGGCGGCGCGGCCACCAGCGTCAACAAAGTCGCCTCCGGGCGGCAGCAGAATCGGTACGGCGCCCACGGGGAGGTGCCGACGCCCGCGGAGACGTGCAGCTGGGTGTGCTGGCCCCACTTCGACGGACCTTTCACCCGCGACCGGTCGATCCCGCAGTTGGTGACCAGAGCGCCGTAACCGGGCAGGCACAGCTGGCCGCCGTGGGTGTGCCCGGCCAGCACCAAGTCGTAACCGTCTTCGGCGAAACGATCCAGTACCCGGGGCTCGGGGGAATGGGTGAGGCCGATCCGCAGATCAGCCAGCGGATTCGGGGCGCCCGCGACGGTGTCGTACCGGTCGCGCTGAAGGTGCGGATCATCGACGCCGGCGCTGGCGATGCGGATACCCGCCACCTCGAGGTCGCGGCGCACGTGCGTCAGGTCGAGCCAGCCGCGCTCGGTGAAGGCCGCGCGCAAATCCTTCCAGGGCAGCGGCGCGCCGTAGGTGCGGCGGTGGTCCTTCTTGAAGTACTTCAGCGGGTTCTTCGCCACCGGCGCGAAGTAGTCGTTGCTGCCGAAAACGAAAAGGCCCGGGCGGGAGAGCAATCCGCCGAGGGCCTGGACCACCGCGGGCACCGACTTCTGGTGCGAGAGGTTGTCGCCGGTGTTGACCACCAGGTCGGGCTCCAGCCGGTCGAGTTCCCACAGCCACTGCTGCTTGAGCTTCTGCCCCGGCATCATGTGCAGGTCACTGAGGTGGAGCACCCGCAGCGACGACGACCCCGGCGCCAGCACGGGCATGGTCGCCTCCCGTAGGACGAAGGCGTTGCGTTCGACCAGCGAGGCATAGCCGATTCCGGCCACCGCGGCCCCGGCGGCTCCCAGCGCGGTCGTGCGTACAGCAGAGGTCGAGATCACGGGCATTCGCCCAGCATAGGTGACCTCGCTCGGGAGCGCCGAGTGTGTTTCCGCACAAGCGCCCGTTCCAGCGGCGGGAAATCGCGCGGCGCGGCAAATGTAGTGGGAGCGCCGCGCCGCAGCGGCTACCGTGAGCGGCATGTCGGAACTCAAATCGCAGCTGCGAGCGGATCTGACCGCCGCGATGAAAGCCAAGGACACGCTGCGCCTTTCCACGTTGCGGATGCTGTTGTCGGCGATCCAGACCGCCGAGGTCGCCGGCGCTCAGGCGCGTGAACTCACCGACGCCGAGGTCGTCTCCGTGCTGCAGAAAGAGGCGAAGAAGCGCAACGAATCCGCCGAGGTCTACACACAGGCCGGGCGCGGCGAACTGGCGGCGAACGAGCACGCCGAGGCGCGCATCATCGAGGAGTATCTGCCGACCCAGCTGACCGATGCCGAGGTCGCCGATCTGGCCGACACCGCCATCGCGCAGGTCGCCGAGGAGACCGGAGAACGTCCCGGCATGCGCCAGATGGGGCAGGTCATGAAAATCGCCACCGGGCTGGCCGCGGGCAAAGCCGATGGCTCGCGCATCTCGGCCGCGGTGAAGGCGCGGCTGTAGGACGGCGACGAGAAAGGGGCCGCGAACCCGGCGAGTGGTTCGCGGCCCCTTTCTCGTGCTCAGCGCGGAATCGGGATCGGGATGGGGATCGGTGGCAGCCGCGGCGGTGGCGGCAGACCCGGCAGGCCCGGCGGCGGTGGCGGCGGACCCGGCGGCGGGGCTGCCCGGACGGTGCCGTCGCTGATGTACAGCGTGATCACCGAGCCGGGGATGGCCGAGCCGTTCGGCGCGGTGCCCATCACGGTGCCCTTGGGACGATCGCCCGCCCCGGTCACCGGCGACACCTGGAAGCCCGCCGCCACGAGCTTGGCGGTGGCCTCACCCTGAGTCATGCCGACCACGTCCGGAACCTGCGCGTTGTTCGCGCCGCGCACGTACTTGTCATCCAGCGGCGGCAGCGCGGGCGGCGGGAACAGCGGGATCACCGGCTTGATCGCGTTGAACCAGGTGCGCGCCGGTTCGTTACCGCCGAACAGGTTGCCGTCGCCGCAGTTGCGCAGCGGGAACGAGCAGATCTCGCCGGGCGTCGGGCTGTCGCCGTAGACGTAGACCGCGGCGGCGAGCGAGTTGGTGAACCCGAGGAAGGCCGAGGAGCGGTGGCTCTCGGTGGTACCGGTCTTGCCCGCCATCGGGAGGTTCCAGCCCACCGACTGGGCCGCGGCCGCCGCCGTGCCCGCGGTGTCGTCCTTGCTCATCGCGTTGGCGAGGGTGTTCGCCAGACCGGGCTCGACGACCTGCTCGCAGGCCTGCTGGGTGAGTGGGACCGGCTTGCCCTGGCGGTCGATGACCTCCTTGATCGGGTTCGGCGGGCACCACCGGCCGCCGGAACCCAGCGTCGCGGCCACGTTGGACAGCTCGAGCGGGTTGATCGCGACCGGGCCGAGGGTGAAGGAGCCGAGATTCTGGCCCTTGATCATGTCGGCCAGGCTCTGGTTGCCGTGGCCCGAGGTGCCCGCTTCGGTGAACGAGCGCATGCCGAGCCGGACCGCCATGTCGACGGTCGGGGTGACCCCGACGGCCTGGATCAGCTTGACGAACGCGGTGTTCGGCGACGTGGCCAGCGCCTCGGTCACCGACATGGGCGATTTGTACCGGCCCGCGTTCTCCACGCAGTAGGTGGCGGGCGGGCACCCGCGCGCACCACCGTTACCCATGCCCTTGGCCTCGAACCGGCCCGGCACGTCCAGTTGGGCGTCGATGCCGAGGCCTTTCTCCATGGCCGCGGCGGTCGTGAAGACCTTGAAGATCGAGCCGGCGCCGTCACCGACCATGGAGTACGGCTGTGGCTGTACGGTCTCGCTCGCGTCCCGGTTGAGGCCGTAGGTGCGGCTGCTGGCCATCGCGAGGACCGGATGCGAGTCCTGCCCCGGCGCGACCACGGACATGACTTCCGCGATGTTGTCGAGGTTGGGGTTCGCCGCGTCGGTCACCGCCCGCTTCACCGAGTCCTGCACGGCCGGGTCGAGGGTGGTCCTGATCAGGTAGCCGCCCTTCTCGATCTGCTCGCGGCTGATGCCCGCGTTCGCCAGGTACTGCAGCGCGTAGTCGCAGAAGAAGCCGCGGTCGTTGGCCGCGATGCAGCCGCGGGGCAGGCCCTTGGGCTCCGGCAGGACGCCCAGCGGCTTGGTCTTGGCCTCGCGGAACTCTTCGGCACGGCTGGGGATGTTCTGGATCATGGTGTCCAGCACCGTGTTGCGCCTGGCCAGGACGCCGTCCGGGTTGGTGTAGGGGTTCAGTTTGGATGAGCTCTGCACCATGCCCGCCAGCATCGCGGACTGGGGCACGTTCAGGTCGGCGGCGTCGACGCCGAAGTAGGTCTTCGCGGCGTCCTGGATGCCGTAGGAGGAGTTACCGAACGGGACGAGGTTCAGGTACCGGGTGAGGATCTCGTCCTTGGTCAGCTCCCGGTCCAAAGTCAGCGCCATCCGGATCTCGCGGATCTTGCGGGCCGGAGTGGTCTCGATGGCGGCGCGGCGCTCGGCGTCGGTTTTGGCGACGACCAGCAGCTGGAAGTTCTTCACATACTGCTGATCCAGCGTCGAGGCGCCCTGCTGGACCTCGCCGCTGGTGGTGTTGGTGAGGAAGGCGCGCAGCGTGCCCTGCCAGTCGACGCCCTCGTGCTCGGCGAAGCGCCGGTCCTCGATGGACACGATCGCCAGTTTCATGTCGTTGGAGATCCGGTCGCTGGGGACCTCGAATCGGCGCTGCTCGTATAGCCAGGCGATCGGATTGCCCGCCGCGTCGACCATGGTCGAGACCGCGGGCACCGTTCCCTCGACCAGCTCCGCGGAGACGTTGTCGACGGCGTCGGCGGCGCGGTTGGAGACGAACCCGAAGCCGCCGGCGAGCGGGAACAACAACCCGGCGACGAGCACGGAGGCCAGCACGCAGCTGCCGGCCAGCCGCGCGAGCGTATGTGTGATCGGCACGAATCAAGACTACGGGTTGCCGTCCGAGCCTTCTTGGCGGCATTTGTCCGGAGCGTGGAACTGCTTGTTCACCTAGCGGAATGGGCGTGTCGCGCGATCGGCGTCGGCGTGTCGCACGACGGCCGCCGGGCAATCTGCCTGCCCGCCCAGTGCGCGCCCCGCTTTGCAGGGACGGACGTACCAAAAAATCCGGGGGTGGTCTTGCGCAAGCGCCATACCTTTACCTAGATTGAGAACCCAGTGTGATAGAGCTAACACTCAAAGTGGAATGTGGTGCACTTCGCAGCGGGGTTTGGGTGCTGCGTGGTGACAACGCGATTCTGGAGCGCCGTTGACCCGGTGTTCGGACTGCAAAGGGGCACACCAAATGCACATGACAACCCCCATCGCTCGATTGGACGTGGAGCAGGCCGAAGCAAGGATCGCCTGGGTAGCCCAGGCCCGATGCAAGGAAGTGGATCCCGATCAGTTGTTCGTCCGCGGCGCGGCGCAGCGCAAAGCGGCGACGATCTGCAGGCACTGTCCAGTGCTCATGCAGTGCGGCGCCAACGCGCTGGACAATCGCGTCGAGTTCGGTGTGTGGGGCGGCATGACGGAGCGGCAGCGCCGCGCCCTGTTGAAGCAGCATCCGGAAGTGACCTCGTGGGCCGATTTCTTCCAGGCCCAGCGCCAGCACCAAGTGGCGATGTAGGTCGTCGATACCGAAACGGAGCCCGCTCGCGCGGGCTCAGTTTCGTTTCTGGACCATTGTTTTCGTCCGGACCGATAGCGGATACGCCTAAGTATCAGGCGGTCGCGCGGGTCGTCCCGGTGAGCTGATCGCCGACGGCGCGCAGCGCGTCGAGATCGGACACCTCGAACGGGAGCGCGGTGACCGAGACGATCGGCACCCGCGGGTGGGCGCCGGTGAAGCGATGCAGGAGGTGCTGTTCGCGCTTGTCGGTGGCGACCCGGCGGGCGTGCACACGCAACACCGCCGCGGTGAGCGGATCGGAGTCCGCCACCTGGTCGGCGGCGGTGAGCGCGTGATCGGCGGACAGCGAGCTCAGCACCGGATGCGTGCGGTTGAGCACCAGTCCCGCCAGCGGCATGCGTTCGGTCGAGAGACGGTCGACGAAGAACGAGGCCTCGCGCAGCGCGTCCGGTTCCGGCGCCGCCACCACGAGGAAATGTGTTCCCGGCTTCGACAGCATCGCGAAGGTCCGTTCCGCCCGCTCCTGGAAGCCGCCGAACAGCGACTCCAGGGATTGCAGGAAGTTCGAGGCGTCCTTGAGCATCTGCCCGCCGACGACGGTGGACACGCCCCGCACCGCCAGGCTCATCGCGCCCGTCACCAACCGGGTGACGCCACGGCCTGGAGCCATGATCACGCGGATCATGCGGCCGTTGAGGAAGTTGCCCAGTCGCTTGGGAGCGTCCAGGAAGTCGAGGGCGTTGCGCGAAGGCGGGGTGTCGACCACGATCAGGTCCCACTCGTCCCGCTGGGCCAGCTGGCCCAGCTTCTCCATCGCCATGTACTCCTGGGTGCCGCCGAAGGAGGAGGCGACCGTTTGATAGAACGGGTTGGCGAAGATCTGCGCCGCTTTCTCCCCGCTGGTGTGCTCGAGCACCATGTCGTCGAACGTGCGACGCATGTTGAGCATCATCGCGTACAGCTCGCCCTTGGCCTCCGGACCCAGCGCCACCCGCTGCGGGTTGTTGCCGAGGTCGGCGACGCCGAGTGACTGGGCCAGCCTGCGCGCGGGGTCGATGGTGAGCACGACGACCTTGCGTCCCTGCTCGGCGGCGCGCAGCGCGATCGCGGCGGCGGTGGTCGTCTTGCCGACGCCGCCGGAGCCGCAGCAGACCACCACGCGGGCGGAGGGGTCGGCGATGATCCGCGAAATGTTCAGCGGGGCAGCCGGGGGATGGGTCGGCGTGCTCATCGGACTCCCTGTGCGGTGAGGTGTTCGGCTAGTTCGTAGAGTCCGCCCAGGTCCATCCCGTCGGGAAGGGCGGGCAGGTAGAGCCGGGAGATATCGACCTTGGCCAGCTCTTCCGCGCTGTCGTCCTGTGCTTGCAGAGTGGCGGAGTGCTCGAACGTTTCGGTGAGCAAGCCTTGGAAGTCGCTGTCGGAGAGATTGATCCCCGCGGAGGTCAGGCCGGCGCGGAGGGCTTCGGCGTCCAGCTCACCGGCGGCGGCCCTGGCGCGCAGGTCGGCGGGCAATTGGCCTTCGGTCGCCCGGTTCACGATGACGGTGCCGATGCGCAGGTCGGCGGCGGTGAGCTCGGCGATGGCGTCGGCGGTCTCCTGCACCGGCAGCGCTTCCAGCAGCGTGACCAGATGGATCATGGTCTGGTCGGAATGCAGCAGCTGCGAGACGCCCTCGGCCTGCGAGGCGATCGGCCCGCCTTTGGCGACTTCGGCCATGGCCTTGGTGACGTCGAGAAAGCTGGCGATCCGGCCGGTGGGCGGGGCGTCGACCACGATCTCGTCGTACACCCGTTTACCGGACTTGTCCACGCGAACCGCGCATTCCTTGATCTTGCCGGTCAGGATGACGTCGCGCAGACCGGGCGCGATCGTGGTGACGAACTCGATGGCGCCCATCCGGCGCATCGCCCGCCCCGCGAAGCCGAGGTTGTAGAACATGTCGAGGTATTCGAGGAAGGCGTGCTCGATGTCCAGCGCCAGCGCGACCACCTCGCCGCCTCCGTCCGCGGTGGCGATACGTGTCTCGGTCGGCGGCAGCGGCGGCAGATCGAACAGCTGGGCGATCGACTGCTGCTCTCCACCTCGACCAACAGCACACGTCGTCCACCGGCGGCGAGCGCGAGGGCCAGCGCGGCGGCGACCGTCGACTTGCCCGTGCCCCCCTTACCGGAGACGTAGTGCAAGCGGGCCTGCTCAGCGCGCTTCGGCCACCTTGTGTCCAGCCCCGGCTCCGCCGAAAGCGGCACTGCTGTTGGTACTCCCACGATCGCGAGCCTATAACTCCTCAGCCGATGCCGTCCGAGGGCTCCAGCAACTCCCGGCTCGGAGCCCGCCGCTGTACCAGACAGAATCACGCCCCCACCTGTGCCTCGAAGCCCCCTCACCACCTGGTTACGGGCCGAGCACAACCACAGCACCGACTGTGAACCCCACGAATGTCCCCCGATTGGCACCTTCGAGACGAAGTCCCGAGCGCCAGCCAAGTCGCGCCATCGGTAGAATCGCGAACCAGGAGCGACGCGGGCCTTACCGAATGGCGTCATCGGCCCCACCGCCGGATCCGAACGGGAGCGAGACCGCCCCTGGCCGATGCGCGACCCACGCGAATTCGAGTGGCTGCCGCTTCCCCGGATCAGCACCTGCCCGCTCAGCCAGTACTCGGACGAGGTGAACGAGTCCACCGAGTAGGCGCCAGAATCCCGGCCACCACCTGATGCGAACGCGATTCGAGTCCGTAAGGCATCCCCAGCCACCCCGACGTGCCCAGCGCACCTCAACCCCCGGTTTCGAGCGAAGCGAGACCGAGCATCCGCCGTTCGCGGCCACAAGGGGGCCGCGAACACGCCGCGACGGAGTCGCGGCAACTGAACAGAGCTACGCTCTCGCACATGAGTGATACGACCCTGTGGGAGTACGCGACCGTGCCGCTGCTGACGCATGCGACGAAGCAGATCCTCGACCAGTGGGGAGCCGACGGCTGGGAGCTGGTCACGGTGCTGCCCGGCCCGACCGGTGAGCAGCACGTCGCCTACCTCAAGCGGCCCAAGTAGCGAAGGAGGGTGACGCGGTGACCCAGTGGGAGAAGAACCTCGCCGAGCTCGGAATCACCCTGCCTCCGGTCGTGGCCCCGGTCGCGGCCTATATCCCGGCGATCCGTACCGGGTCGCTGGTCTACACGTCCGGTCAGCTGCCGTTCGTCGACGGACAGCTGTCGGCGGTCGGCAAGGTCGGCGCGGAGGTCTCGGTCGAGGCGGCGAAGGAGGCCGCTCGGCTGTGCGCGCTGAACGCGCTGGCCGCAGTGCACGACCTGGTCGGGCTGGACGCGGTGGTGCGGATCGTGAAGGTGGTCGGATTCGTCGCCTCGGCGCCCGGATTCGTCGACCAGCCGGTGGTGATCAACGGCGCGTCGGAGTTCCTGGGGCAGGTCTTCGGTGACGCGGGCAGGCACGCGCGCTCGGCCGTTGGCGTCGCCGAGCTTCCCCGGGACACTCCGGTGGAAGTCGAACTCATCGCCGAGGTGCGCTAGACCGGAACTGTCGGCTCCGTTTCTATCCGAGGTTTGCGATGACGTTGACACACCCCGCCTACGGGCAGCTCCGGCAGGTCACCGAGACGGCGGCGGTGCTGCTCGCCGACAATCCGGGGCAGATGACGCTGGAGGGAACCAACACGTGGATCCTGCGCGCCCCGGGACGGTCGGACTGTGTGGTGGTGGACCCGGGGCCGAAGGACAAAGCGCACAGCGCCGCGATCGCCGAGGCCACGGGGGGCCGCGTCGCCCTCACCTTGATCACCCACCGCCATCACGACCACACCGGCGGCATCGATCGGCTGGTCTCGCTGACCGGTACCCCGGTGCGGGCGAAGGATCGCGAGTTCCAGCGCGGCTCGGACGCCGCCCTCGTCGACGGTGAGGTGATCGAGGCCGCGGGCTTGCGGATCACCGTGCTGGACACGCCGGGCCACACCGGTGACTCGGTGAGTTTCGTCCTCGACGACGCGGTGCTGACCGGCGACACCATCCTCGGCGCCGGCACCACCGTGCTCGACTCCAGCGACGGCACCCTGGCCAACTATCTGTCGTCGCTGGATCGGCTGGTCGAGGCGGGCAAAGGCAAAGCGCTGCTGCCCGCGCACGGCCCGGATCATCCGGACCTGGAGCCGGTCGCTCGTTACTACATCGCTCATCGGCAAGAACGCCTCGATCAGGTGCGGGAGGCGCTGCGGGCACTCGGCCCGGACGCGGGCGCGATGGCGGTGGTGCGGCGGGTGTACGCCGACGTGGACAAGCGGTTGTGGCCGGCCGCGCGCAGTTCGGTGCAGGCGCAGCTGAACTACCTGCGCGTGCACGGATAGCCGGGACGACGCGACGCCGGGTTCAGTGGAGCGCTGAACCCGGCGTCGCCGTATGGTCGGTGTCTACCGGGCGCGGCGGGCCAAGCGCTCGGAATCGGAGATGAGCACGCTCTTGCCCTCCAGCCGCAGCCAGCCGCGGTGCGCGAAGTCGGCGAGCGCCTTGTTCACGGTCTCGCGGGAGGCGCCGACCAGTTGGGCGATCTCCTCCTGGGTCAGGTCGTGGGTGACCCGCAGCGCGCCCGCCTCCTGGGTACCGAAGCGCTGCGCGAGCTGCAACAGCGCCTTGGCGACCCGGCCCGGGACGTCGGTGAAGATCAGGTCCGCCAGATTGTTGTTGGTCCGGCGCAGGCGGCGGGCGAGAACGCGCAGCAACTGCTCGGCGATCTCGGGCCGCTGGTCGATCCAGGTCTTGAGGGCGTCACGGTCCATCGTCACCGCACGCACCTCGGTCACCGTGGTCGCGGTGGAGGTACGCGGGCCGGGGTCGAAGATCGACAGCTCACCGAACATGTCGGACGGACCCATGATGGTCAGCAGGTTCTCGCGGCCGTCGGGCGAGCGGCGGCCGATCTTCACCTTGCCCGCCGTGATGATGTACACCGGTCGCCCGGCTCGCCCTCGTTGAAGATGACGTGACCGCGCGGGAAATCCACCGGCTGAAGTTGCTTGGCGAGGGCGGCCACCGCAGTGGGCTCGACGCCCTGGAAGATGCCTGCTCTGGCGAGGGCCTCGTCCACGAATGTGCTCCTTATGGGAAATGGCTCTGTACTGGACCGAAGCGACTCGGCCAACAGCGCAGTCTACGCGGCGTCACTACAGCGTAGTGACGGACACCACGTAACGAGTGGATTGCGCGACGCTCGCGGCCGGTCAGCTCGCGCGGGCCACGTCCAGCTCCTCGCCGCGGGAGCGGCGCTTGCGCATCCGGGCAACGGCGGCGGGCAGACCGAGCTTCGTCAGCTCCTTCACCTCGGCGTTGCTTGCCTTGTCCAGGTACTGCTGAACCTCTTCGTCGGGTTCGAGAAGCTTGCGGAGCCGGTTCTCGACCCGCTCCATGCCCAGTGCGAACAGCATCAGCACCACTGGGAAGAGCACCACAGCGAGTCCTTGCATGACGAGCAGTAAACACCGTCGAGGTCTCAGATGGAACACGGCAACTGAACTGGAAGGGCAACGTTGTCCGGCGGTTCCGTATGGTGGACGCGTGCGCGTCTCCCCCTCCACCGCCGCCGGGAACGGGCTTCCACCCGGCTCCGAGCCCTCCGAAACGCCGCCGGTCGCCGCCGCGGCTCCGAAACGGAAAATCAGGGCGCGACAGGCGGAAACCCGGCTCGGGCTGGTCCGCCGCGCGCGCCGGATGAACCGTGAACTCGCCGCCGCTTTCCCCGACGCGCACTGTGAGCTGGACTTCACCACCCCGCTCGAATTGGCGGTCGCGACAATACTTTCCGCGCAGTGCACCGACGAGCGCGTGAATCTCACCACCCCCGCGCTGTTCGCCCGGTACCCGGACGCCCGCGCCTACGCCGAGGCAAACCGCGCCGAACTGGAGGAATACATTCGACCCACCGGGTTCTTCCGGAACAAGGCCGGTTCCCTGATCGGCCTCGGGCAGGCGCTGCTGGAACGGCACGACGGTGAATTGCCTCACACCCTGACCGAACTCGTCCAGCTGCCCGGCATCGGTCGCAAAACCGCCAACGTCATCCTCGGCAACGCGTTCGGTGTGCCCGGTATCACGGTCGACACCCATTTCGGCCGCCTGGTGCGCCGGTGGGGTTGGACCGAAGAGGAGGACCCGGTGAAAGTCGAGCACATCGTCGGCGCGCTGATCGAGCGCAAGGAATGGACGATGCTCTCGCACCGCGTGATCTTCCACGGGCGGCGGGTCTGCCATTCCCGCAAGCCCGCGTGCGGAGCGTGCGTCCTTTTCAAAGACTGCCCGTCGTTCGGGATCGGGCCGACCGATCCGGAGGCCGCGGCCAAGCTGGTGAAAGGGCCGGAGCGGGAGCATCTGCTCGAGCTGGTGAGCCGGTGAGCTCGGAGCCCTCGGGCCGAAGGAGCGCGGGGCATGCATGGCGGTGGGCACTCGCCGGTTTGATCGTGGTGGTGGCGCTGGCGATGGCGGTGTGGCCGCGTGGTGACGAGACCGAGCCCCCGGAGCGGCAGTCGTCTCCCACCCCCTCCGGCGTTTCCGCCGACGTGCGCGCCGCGGCCGGCCTGCCTGCCTGCCCGAGCGGCGCGGCCACCGGAACCGGTCCGCTGGCCGGGATGACGCTGCGCTGCCTGGCCGACGGCGGACCGGTCGACCTGGCCGCGGCCCTGGCGGGCAAACCCGCCCTGCTGAACCTGTGGGCTTACTGGTGCGCACCGTGCGCTGAGGAGTTGCCGTATTTGCAGCAATACGCCCAACGCGCCGGGAACGCGATTACCGTGCTGACCGTGCACAGCGACCCTGATGAGGCAAAGGCACTGTCCCGGCTGCGCGGACTGGACGTGAAGCTGCCCGGCGTGCTCGACGCCGACGCGCGAGTGCGCAGCGCGGTCGGCGCTCCGGCGGTGTTACCGATCTCGGTGCTGGTGCGGGCCGACGGCTCGATCGCCGACGTCGTGGTGCGGGCGTTCGACGGGGTGGACGACATCGCGAACACGGTCGCGGGCAAGCTCGGAGTAGCCGCATGACGACGCGGATGGACGAATCAATGGTGGAGGTGACGGTGCGGGCGTGCACGCGGGCCGGTGGGCGAATGCGCGGGGGAGGTGTGCGATGAGCATCGAGATGCCGCCCGGCCTCCCGAAATGGCTGATCCGATCGGCCGAGCCTGCGGCCGACAGCGCCGAACACCCTGACCAGGGCGCGCGAGCTGCGCCGCCTCCTGACTGTGACCTCGAAGCCGCGTCAAGCCGCAGTACTCGTGCTGTTCGGGGGCTCGCCCGACCCGGACCCGGACGCGCCCGGCGGACTGCCCGCCGACGCGGAGGTGCTGCTCACCCAGCGCGCATCCACCATGCGCCAGCATCGCGGCCAGGTCGCGTTCCCCGGCGGCGCGGTCGACCCGGACGACGCGGGACCGATCGACACCGCGCTGCGCGAGGCGTGTGAGGAGACCGGTCTCGACCGTACCGGCGTGGAACCGTTCGCGGTGCTGCCGAAACTGTTCGTGCCGCCCTCCCGGTTCGACGTGACGCCCGTTCTCGCGTACTGGCGCACGCCGGGCGCGGTGCGGGTGGTCGACCAGAGCGAGACCGAGCGGGTCGTGCGCGTCCCGCTCGCGCAGCTGCTCGATCCGGCCAACCGCTTCCTGGTCCGCAGCACCCTCGGCTATCAGAGCCCAGCGTTCCAAGTGGACGGGATGCTGGTCTGGGGCTTGACCGGCGGCATCCTCGCCGGGATCAGCAAGGCCTCCGGGTGGGACCGGGAGTGGGACCACGACGACGTTCGTGATCTGGAGACCGCTCTGGCCGCCGTGGGGATGACGTTATGAGCTCCTCGGCCTGGCTCGACATCGCTGTCGTGCTGCTTGCGTTGCTGGCCGCCTCCTCGGGATGGCGACAGGGCGCGGTGGCCTCGGCGCTGGCGTTTCTCGGCGTGGTGCTCGGCGCGGTGGCGGGCATCCTCATCGCGCCGCACATCCTGGTGCACGTCGACGAGGGCCGCACCAGGGTGCTCACCGGTGTGCTGCTCATCGTCGTGCTGGTGATCGTCGGCGAAGTCGCGGGCATGGTGCTGGGGCGCGCCGCGCGCAGCGGCATGCGTCATCCGTTCACGCGCAGCGTGGACAGCGTGGTCGGCGCGGTGCTCCAGGCGGTAGCGGTGCTGGTCACCGCGTGGCTGCTGGCGCTGCCGCTGGCCACCTCCTCGCAGCCGGCCATCGCCACCGCGATCAACGGCTCGCGCGTGCTCGCCGACGTCAACGATGTCGCGCCGAACTGGCTGCGCAGGCTGCCCAACGAGTTCTCCAAGCTGCTCAACACCTCCGGTCTGCCGGACGTGATCGGGCCGTTCGGCCGGGCGCCGATCGCGGCCGTCGAGCCTCCCGATCCGAGCGTGCTCGCCAGCCCGGTGGCCGCGTCGCTGCAACAGAGCGTGCTGCGCATCCGCGGTGTCGCGCCCAGTTGCCAGCGGGCGCTGGAAGGTTCGGGTTTCGTGATCGCGCCCGAGCGCGTGATGACCAATGCCCACGTCGTCGCGGGCACCACGAGTGTCGCGGTGGACACCCCGCGCGGCCCGCTGGACGCGAACGTCGTGCTGTTCGATCCGTCCAAGGACGTCGCGGTGCTGGCCGTGCCCGGTCTCACCGCCCCGGTGGTCCCGCGTGCGCCCGCGCCCGCGCGTTCGGGTGACAGCGCGATCGTGCTCGGCTACCCGGGTGGCGGCCCGTACACCGCGAGCGCGGCCAGGGTGCGTGAGACGCTGGATCTCACCGGCCCGACCATCTACCGTAACGGCACCGTCGAGCGCGAGGTCTACACCGTCCGGGGCCAGGTCAGGGCGGGTAATTCCGGTGGGCCGCTGGTGGATACGGAAGGGCAGGTGCTCGGCGTGGTCTTCGGGGCCGCCGTCACCGACGACGACACCGGTTACGTGCTCACGCTCGCGGAGGTCCGTGCTCAGCTCGACGCGGCCGAACGGGTCAGCGCCGCGGTGGATACCGGCGCCTGCGTGCTGAGCTGAGACGTCCGCCCCCGGCCGCGCGCACTCGTGGCCGGGGGCGGAAGGTCCGGACTCAGGCGAGGAGCTTGGCCAGCTCCGCCGTAACGACGTCGGGATTCTCCTGGTGGGCGAAGTGCCCTGCCGCCGGGATGCCCGCCAGCCGCCGTTCCGGCGAGAGATGGACATCGCGGCGGAACGTGCCGGGCAGCACGTACGGGTCCAGCTCACCGCGCATGGCGAGCACCGGGATGCGGATGGGTTCGCGCATGGTCGCCATGAACCGGCGACCGTCCGGGCGCCACTGACTGCGGAAGGCCCAGCGCTGGTATTCCAGCGCGCAATGCGCGGCTCCGGGAATCCGGATCGCCGATCGCATCCGTCGCGCGGTGTCCACGAATTCGGCGGTGCCCGACCATCCCGCGCTCACCCGCTGGCGCAGCAGCCGTTCCACTTCGAAGCCGTCCGCGGTGGTCAGCAGATGCTCGCCGTACCGGGGCAGCTGGTAGCGCAGGAAGTTCGGCAGCCAGGCCGCGCGCTGGCGGCTGTTGCGCAGCACGGAACTCTTCAGCGCCGACGGATGCGGCGAGCCCACCAGGGCGATGGAGCGCACCAGCCGCGGATGCAGTACGGCGGTGGTCCAGCAGACCAAGCCGCCTTCGGCGTGGCCGACCAGCGTCGCCTCGGTGTAGCCGAGGGCCCGGATGAGCCCGGCGACGTCGCCCGCGAGCGTCCAGCCGTCGTAACCGCGCGGCGGCTTGTCGCTGTCGCCGTAGCCGCGCAGGTCGACGGCCACGCTGTGATAGCCGAGTTCGGCGAGGCCGGTCAGTTGGTGCCGCCAGGACCACCAGAAGTCCGCGAAGCCGTGCAGCAGCACGACCAGCGGGGCATCGGACCGCTCGGGCGCCGCGTCCGCGACGTGGAATCGAATGCCGTTGGCGTGCACGTCCCGATGGGTCCACTGTCCGTCGTAACGGACGCTGGACGGATCCGGAAGCAAGTTCGCCGACACGCCGCACGAGCCTAGTAGCCGCCGTACCGGCTCGCGAACGCGCGCCTAGGAAGTCCGCTTCTCCAGCGCGAGGCGATCCTCGTGCGCGGAGGCGCCGAGCCCGTGCGGCAGCACCGTGCGCGCCTGCTTGAGCGAGTCGATGGTCTTCTCCGGCGCGCGCAGCTTCTTCACCCGCCGGTACCCGAGGAACGCCAGCACCGCGGTCGCCACGATCATCAGCGCGAAGACGATCAGGAAGGCCGCCCAGCGCGCCAGCCACACATCGAGCAGCTCACCGAGGAAGAAGAAAAAGAAGAACGTGCTGAACAGCAGCACGGTGAGCGCGAGGATGAAGTAGACGCTGCCCTGCAGGCCCTTCTTGATCTCGCCGGTGACCTCGGCCTTGGCCAGCTCGACCTCGGCGCGGACCAGGGTCGACATCTGCTCGGCGGCGTCACGGACCAAGGTCCCGAAACTCGCGGAGCCGAGCGGATCGGCGTCCGTGAGGGGAATGGAGGTGACCGTACGACCGCGCTCCGCGTCGCTCCCGTTACCGCCGTGGTTGAAACTCACTTGGTCGACCCTTCTCCCTGTCCCGGCACTGCTGAAACTCCCGTTCGATCGGCGGCGCTCCCGGCGCCCTCCGTGGTCACGCAGGCTACCGCCTTCGGGCGCATCGCTCGCGCCGCCGTATTCTTCACGTTGTAGCGCACGGGCGTCCCGCCGAGCCTGGTGGACACGCCCACGCCGCCACAGTAGCGCCGAACCGGCGAGCGACGCCGCCATTGATGTCACCAACACAGCGGCTTTCGCCAACTCGACGGCGGATCCGTCCTCGACATCGGCGAGCGCGAGTTCCGCCACGAGAAGGCTAACCGTGAAGCCGATCGCGCCGAGCACCGAGAGGGCGAACATGTCCCGCCAGCCGAGTCCGCTGGGCCGGGTCGCGACGCCCAACCGGATTGCCAGCCAGCTCAACCCGAAAATACCGAGCGGTTTGCCGACCAGGAGACCGAGGATCACGGCGAGAGCCAGCCGGTCGGTGCGCAACTCGCCGAAGACCGTGGGATTCAACGGCACTCCGGAGGCGAACAGGGCGAACAGCGGAACGCAGAATCCGGCGGAGACCGGCTGGAAGAGGTGCTCGAGCCGGGTGGCGGGCGCTTCTGCTTCCGCTGGATCCGGGCGCACCCGGGTGAGCAGGCCGAGCGCGACGCCGGCCAAGGTGGGATGGATGCCCGCTTCGTGCAGCGCGTACCAGGACGCCAGCGCCAGGGGGACATAGAGCAGCGGGGTACCGATGCGCGCGCGCTGCCCCAGCGTCCACACGGCGAAGCATCCGGCCGCGGCGAGCAACCACAGCAGCGACACCGTCGTGGTGAACAGCACCGCGATCAAAACGATCGCCATCAGGTCGTCCACCACCGCGAGGCTGAGCAGGAATACGCGCGCGCCCGCCGGGATGCGTGAACCGGTCAGGGCGAGCACGGCGAGCGCGAACGCGATGTCGGTGGCGACCGGAATGGCCCAGCCGCGGTCCATGCCGGGAACGCCGAAGCCGACGACCGCCGCGATCAGCGCGGGTGTCACTACACCGCCGATCGCCGCGATGACCGGCAGCGTCGCGCGTTTGCGGTCGGCGAGTTCACCGACGACCAGTTCGCGTTTGAGTTCCAGTCCCGCCACGAAGAAGAACACCGCGAGCAGACCGTCCTTGGTCCAGTCGGCGAGGGTCAGCTCGAGGTGCAGCGGCGGGATCGCGACGACTGTCTCGGTCATCGTCAAATAACTCGCGGACCATGGCGAGTTCACCCACAGCAACGCCGTGGCCGCCGCGATCAGAAGCAGTGCGCCGCCCACGGTTTCCGTGCGGAGGTAGCGGGATAGTTCCGAGCGCACTTGGGTGATCACGGGAAACCTTTCGAGCGGTGGCGCGGGCGAGCGGCGCCACACTCGTCTCAACCGGCATACGGATGCGCGACCGCTCGCCGACCAGACTTCCCGGCACACCCGTCGCAATCCTAACGGTGCGGCCGGTGACGGAGCTCGTCACCGGCCGCACTCAGGAGTGCTCGGTCAGTCCTTGCTCGCCCGGATCGCCTCGAAGACGCTCGGGTCGACGAGGGTGGAGGTGTCGCCGAGTTCGCGTCCTTCGGCGACGTCGCGCAGGAGGCGGCGCATGATTTTGCCGCTGCGGGTTTTGGGTAGTTCGGGGACGATGTGGATTTCGCGGGGTCGGGCGATGGGGCTGATTTCGCGGGCGACTTCGGTTTTGAGGTCGTCGATGAGTGTGGTGGTGGTGGTGTTTTTCGCTTCGGCGGTGAGGATGACGAAGGCGACGATGCCTTGGCCGGTGGTGGGGTCGGTGGCGCCGACGACGGCGGCTTCGGCGACGGTGTGGTGTCCGACGAGGGCGGATTCGACTTCGGCGGTGGAGATGCGGTGGCCGGAGACGTTCATGACGTCGTCGACGCGGCCGAGGACCCATAGGTCGCCGTCGGTGTCGAGTTTGGCGCCGTCGCCTGCGAAGTACCAGCCTTGGTGGGCGAAGCGTTCCCAGTAGGTGGTTTTGTAGCGGTCCATGTCGCCCCAGATGCCGCGCAGCATCGATGGCCAGGGTTGGTCGAGCACGAGGTAGCCGTTGGCTTCGGTTTCGCCGCGTTGGACCGGTTTGCCTTCTTCGTCGACGACTTGGGCGCAGATGCCGGGCAGTGGTGTCATGGCGGCGCCGGGTTTGGTGGCGGTGACGCCGGGCAGGGGGGAGATCATGATGGCGCCGGTCTCGGTTTGCCACCAGGTGTCGACGATGGGGGCGCGGCCCGCGCCGATGACTTCGCGGTACCAGCGCCAGGCTTCGGGGTTGATCGGTTCGCCGACCGAGCCGAGCAGCCGGATGCTGGACAGGTCGTGGGCGGCGGGGATGTCTTTGCCCCATTTCATGAAGGTGCGGATCAGTGTGGGGGCGGTGTAGTAGATGGTGACGCCGTATTTTTCGATGATGTGGAAGTGGCGGTGTTCGTCGGGGGAGTTGGGGGTGCCTTCGTAGAGGACTTGGGTGGTGCGGTTGGCGAGGGGGCCGTAGACGATGTAGCTGTGGCCGGTGACCCAGCCGATGTCGGCGGTGCACCAGTAGGTGTCGTGGCCGGGTTTGTGGTCGAAGACGTTGTGGTGGGTGTAGGCGGTTTGGGTGAGGTAGCCGCCGGTGGTGTGGAGGATGCCTTTGGGTTTTCCGGTGGTGCCGGAGGTGTAGAGGATGAACAGGGGGTGTTCGGCGTCGAAGGCTTGGGCGTGGTGGGTGGGGGAGGCGTGGGTGACGGTGTCGTGCCACCACAGGTCGCGGCCCTCGGTCCAGGGGACTTCGATGCCGGTGCGGCGCACCACCAGTACGTGCTCGACGCTGGCGGGGGTGCCGCCGTGCGCGAAGAGGGCTTCGTCGACGGCGGTTTTGAGGGGGGTGGCTTTGCCGCGCCGCCACTGCCCGTCGGTGGTGATGACCAGGCGGGCCGAAGCGTCGTCCACGCGCTGGCGCAGCGCGGTGGGGGAGAATCCGGCGAAGACGACGGAGTGGGTGAGGCCGAGGCGGGCGCAGGCCAGCATCGAGATGATGGCCTCGGGGACCATCGGCATGTAGATCGCGACCCGGTCCCCGGCGACGAGGCCGAGTTCGGTCAGTGCGTTCGCCGCGCGGGAGACTTCGTCGAGCAGTTCGCGGTAGGTGATGGCGCGGGAGTCGCCGGGTTCGCCTTCCCAGTGGATGGCGACCTGGTCGCCGTGCCCGTCGAGGACGTGGCGGTCCACGCAGTTGTAGGCGACGTTCAGCTTGCCGCCGACGAACCACTTCGCCACCGGCGCGTCACTCCAATCCAGCACCTGGGTCCACGGCTGCTCCCAGTGCAACCGCCCGGCCTGCTCGGCCCAGAACGCGTTTCGATCGGCAGCCGCCCGCTCATAGAGCGCGGTATCGGCGTTCGCCTGCGCGGCGAACTCCGCGGTCGGCGGGTACGAGTCCCTGTGGTCGGCGCTGGTTTCAGTCATCTCGTCTCTTCTTTCCACGTAGCCTGAGCGCACGGTTCGACGCAGCCGAGTTCGACAGTAATCAACTGTGACCTACGCCGCGTGCGCGGCGCCGACCGTGTTTCCGGGCGACGCGCCGACGCGCGCTTATCCGCCGACGGGCTCCGGCGGATACTCCCGCTCCGGTCCCGGACTGTGGCGAAGTTCCCGCTGGAGCAATGTTTCCGCACCAAACCAGAGGTTTCCGGCGACGTCGCCGGGTCGGTGGCACCTGCGACGAACACGAAGCAATCAGGTGACAGTGCCCCCGCCGGTGGCTACTCTGCCAACCACGCAAGGGGGATCGTGTCGGCATGCGCTGGCGGTGCTCGCGCGGGTGCCGTCCGGCTCCCCCCTTCTCGCACCGGGAGGACACGTTGAGATTCCACAGAGCGATGGCGCTGACGGTGGCAGTCGTGCTGGCCACGAGCCTAGGACTGTCCGCGTGTTCCCCGGGTGACGGCGTCGATGCCGACATCGTGACCGTCAACGGGGGCGAGCCACAGAATCCGCTGGTGCCGACGAATACCAACGAGAACATGGGCGGACGCGTGGTCAACCGGCTGTTCGCGGGCCTGAAGTACTACGACGCCGACGGCAAGGCGCACAACGAGATGGCGGAGTCGATCCAGACCACGGATCGCAAGAACTACCGGGTCACCCTGGAGCCGAACTGGAAATTCACCGACGGCACCCCGGTGACGGCGAAGTCGTTCGTCGACGCGTGGAATTACGGTGCGCTCGGCACCAACGCGCAGTTGCAGAGCTATGTGTTCGGTCCCATCGTCGGTTTCGACGAGGTGTCCGCCGAAAAACCGACGGCACAGACGATGTCGGGGTTGAAAGTGGTCGACGACCGCACCTTCACCATCGAGCTGAAAGCTCCGTCGATCGACTTCGAGAACGCTCTCGGGTACGCGCCGTTCTATCCGTTGCCGGAGGCGGCGTTCAAGGACATCAAAGCCTTCGGGGAGAACCCGATCGGCAACGGCCCTTACAAGTTCGCGCGACCGGGGGCGTGGGAGCACAACGTCAAGATCGACCTGGTGGCCAACCCCGACTATCCCGGCGGCCGTCCGGCCAAGAACAAGGGCCTGCGGTTCGTGATGTACCAATCCTTCGACACCGCCTACGCGGACCTGCAGGCGGGCAATCTCGACGTGCTCGACACCGTTCCCGACAGCGCGCTCACCTCCTACCAGCAGGATCTCGGCGACCGCGCGATCACCAAGCCCACCGCCCAGAACCAGCACATCGGCATCCAGTCCAATGTCGCGCACTTCTCCGGGCAGGAGGGGCTGCTGCGGCGGCGCGCGATCTCGATGGCGATCAACCGGGAACAGATCGCGCAGAACATCTTCCACGGCACCCGGATTCCGGCGCGCGACTTCACCGCGAGCACGCTGCCCGGTTTCGAGCCGAACCTGCCCGGCTCGGAGGTGCTGGAGTACAACCCGGACGAGGCCAAGAAGGTGTGGGCGCAGGCGGACGCCATCTCGCCGTGGTCGGGCCGCTACGAGATCGCCTACAACTCCGACGGCGGCCACCAGGCCTGGGTGGAGGCGGTGGCCAACAGCGTGAAGAACACCCTCGGCATCGACGCCGTCGGCACGCCCTACCCGACGTTCAAGAACGTTCGCGACGAGGTGAACGCGCGCACCATCAACAAGGCCTTCCGCTACGGCTGGCAGGGCGACTACCCGACCATGCTGCAATTCCTGACCTCGCAGTACTACAGCTACTCCGACACCAACAACGTCGACTACAACAATCCCGAATTCGATCGCCTGCTGGATGCCGCTCAAGCCGCCCCGACCCAGGAGGAGTCCTACGAGATCATCGCGCGGGCGCAGGCCCTGCTGCTGCGGGATCTGGCCGACATCCCGGTGTTCGACTACGTGGCCGCAGCGGGACGCTCCGATCGCGTGCGCAACGCCGAACTCGCCTGGAACGGTCTGTTCGCCTTCGAGAACATCGAGAAGTAGCCGCTACCGCCTGGCGTCCCACGTGGCGCTGCGCGGTGCTACCCGGGAGGTGAGATGGCCTGGTATGTGGGGCGGCGTCTGCTTCAGATGATCCCCGTGTTCCTCGGTGCGACGTTGCTGATCTATGCACTGGTGTTCCTGGTGCCGGGGGATCCGATCCACGCGCTGGCCGGGGACAAACCGATGACGCCCGCCGTCGAGGCGCAACTGCGGGCGCGCTACCACCTGGACGAGCCCTTCATCGTGCAGTACCTGCTCTATCTGAAGGGCATCGTCACGCTGGACTTCGGCACCGCCTTCTCCGGCAGGCCGGTCCGGGACGAACTCGCGCGCGCGTTCCCGATCACGATCCGGCTGGCGTTCATGGCGGTGTTGATCGAGTCGGTGTTCGGCGTGGTGTTCGGCCTGATCGCCGGACTGCGCAGAGGCAAGCTGTTCGATTCGACGATGCTCGTGGTCAGCCTGATCGTCATCGCGGTGCCCGTCTTCGTGGTGGGCTTCCTCGCCCAGTATCTGCTCGGGGTGAAATGGGGTGTCGCCCCGGTAACCGTCTCCGGGAAGGCGACGGTCGGCGAACTGCTGGTGCCCGCCTTCGTGCTCGGCTCGCTCTCGTTCGCCTACGTTCTGCGACTGACCAGGAACTCGGTGGCGGAGAATATGTCCGCTGACTACGTGCGCACCGCGACCGCCAAGGGGCTCGGCAGGCCACGCGTGGTGACGGTGCATATCCTGCGCAACTCGATGATCCCGGTGGTGACGTTCGTCGGCGCCGATCTGGGCGCCTTGATGGGCGGTGCGATCGTCACCGAGGGCATCTTCAACATCCCCGGCGTCGGCGGCACGCTCTACCAGGCCATCACCAGGGGTGAGCCGCCGACCGTCGTCTCGTTCGTCACGGTGCTGATCGTCATCTTCCTGATCACCAACCTGGTCGTCGACCTGCTCTACGCCGCACTCGACCCGAGGATCCGCTATGCCTGACCCGACCGAGGGCACGGGCACGCAGCGCCGGGGCCAGGAGCACTTCGTGGCGCCGCCGGACGAAGTGGAGGTGCTCGCCACCGATGCCATGCTCGACGCCGGCGCACCGACGAGTATCTGGCGCGACGCGTGGCGGCAGCTGCGGCGCAACCCGATCTTCGTCGTAGCGGCGGTGCTGATCGTGTTCGTGCTGATCGTGGTGATCTGGCCGGGGCTGTTCACCGATCAGGACCCGCGTTACTGCAACGGTGACTTCAGCATGGACCCGCGCAGCGCGGGCCACCCGTTCGGTTTCGACAAGCAGGGGTGCGACATCTACGCCCGGACTGTCTACGGAGCACGAGCCTCCGTGCTCGCCGGTGTCGGCGCGACGCTGCTGTTCGTGGTGATCGGTGGCACGCTCGGGGCGCTGGCGGGCTTCTACGGCGGGCCGCTGGACTCGATCGTCTCCCGGCTCGCCGAGATCTTCTACGCGGTCCCGCTGATGCTGGCCGCCATCGTGATCATGCAGTTGCTGGATGCCCGCACGATCTGGACGGTGATCGTCATCCTCGCCTCGTTCACCTGGCCGCAGGCGGCGCGGATCGCCCGCAGCGCAGTGATCCAGGCGAAGAACAGTGACTATGTCACGGCGGCGAAAGCGTTGGGCGTCTCGCGGATACAGACGCTGCTGCGTCATGTGCTGCCGAACGCGGCGGGCCCGCTGATCGTGGTGACCACGCTGTGGCTGGGCGTGTTCATCGTCACCGAGGCGACGCTGTCGTATCTCGGCGTCGGGCTGCCGCGCACGGTGGTGTCCTGGGGCGCCGACATCGCCACCGGGCAGAAGGAGATCCGCACCTCGGCGATCCTGTTCTACCCGGCCACGGCGCTGGCGCTGACCGTGCTGAGCTTCATCATGCTGGGCGACGCGGTGCGGGACGCCCTCGACCCGAAGGCGAGGAAGCGATGAGCGAGTCCGCCGAGCCGCTGTTGCGGATCACCGATCTCAACGTCTGCTTCACCACCGACGGCGAGCCGGTGCCCGCTGTCCGGGATGTCAGCCTGTCGGTCTACCCGGGGCAGACCGTTGCCATCGTCGGGGAATCGGGTTCGGGGAAGTCGACCACCGCGCACGCGATCATCGACTTGCTGCCCGGCACCGGGCGCGTCACCTCCGGCTCGATCCGGTTCGACGGCAAGGAACTGACCGCCGCCTCGAAGCGAGAGATCGTCGCGGTGCGCGGCAGTGGCATCGGGCTGGTTCCCCAGGATCCGATGTCGAATCTGAATCCGGTGTGGAAGATCGGATTCCAGATCCGCGAGACGCTCGAGGCCAACGGCATCGCGAAGGGCAAGGCCGCCGCGAGGCGAGCGGTCGAGCTGCTCGAGGAAGCGGGCATGCCCGATGCCGAGCGCCGGGTGAACCAGTATCCGCACGAGTTCTCCGGCGGCATGCGCCAGCGCGCGTTGATCGCGATCGGCCTGTCCTGCCGGCCCAAGCTGCTCATCGCCGACGAGCCGACCTCGGCCCTCGACGTCACCGTGCAGCGGCAGATCCTCGACCATCTCCAACAGCTCACCGCCGAGCTCGGCACGGCGGTCCTGCTGATCACCCACGATCTCGGCCTGGCGGCCGAGCGGGCCGAACACCTGGTGGTGATGTATCGCGGCCGCGTCGTGGAATCCGGTCCCGCGCTACGGATCCTGCGCGATCCCCAGCACCGGTACACCAAGCGGTTGGTGAGCTCGGCGCCCTCACTGGCCGCCCAGCGGCGGTCGGCGGTGCGGCAACGGGTCGAGATCCGCGCCCGGGCCGAGCAGGCGGCCACGGCCGACACCGAGCGCGCGGTCGCTGCCGACGAGGTGGTGATAGCCGAACACCTGCGCAGAACGTTCCGCCTCCGCGATCGCGCGCCGTGGCGATCGACCGAATTCGTCGCGGTGGACGATGTGTCGTTCCGGCTGCGGCGCGGCTCGACCACCGCGATCGTCGGCGAGTCCGGCTCCGGCAAGACGACGGTGGCGCAGATGGTGCTCGGCCTGCTCGCCCCCAGCTCCGGCACGGTCACCTTCGACGGCAAGGACGTGGCCACCTTGGACCGCAGAGCCGCTTTCGCGTTCCGGCGCCGGGTGCAACCGATCTTCCAGGATCCGTACGGTTCACTCGACCCGATGTACACGATCTACCGCACCATCGAGGAGCCGCTGCGGACCCACGGGATCGGGACGCGCGAGGAGCGGGAGGCGACCGTACGCGAACTGCTGGACAGGGTCGCGCTGCCGTCCGGTGTCATGCGGCGCTATCCCAACGAGCTGTCCGGGGGCCAGCGTCAGCGCGTTGCGGTCGCGCGTGCCCTCGCGCTCCGGCCCGAGGTGGTGGTGTGCGACGAGGCAGTGTCCGCGCTCGACGTGCTGGTGCAGGCCCAGATCCTCGATCTGCTCAACGAGCTGCAAGCCGAGCTCGGGTTGACGTATCTGTTCATCACCCACGATCTGGCCGTCGTCCGGCAGATCGCCGACGACGTGCTGGTCATGCAACGCGGCAAGGTGGTCGAAGCGGCGACGACCGACGAGGTGTTCGACGATCCCCAGCAGGACTACACGCGCAAACTCCTCGACGCCATCCCGGGACGCGATCTGCTGGCCGGGTGAGACGCGCGCGGATGGGTTGTCGCCGGCGCAAGTAGCCTCGTATGCCGTGACCGATCCGCTCCAGCCCCTCGTCGATCTCCCCGGTGTCCGGGAGGCAGCCGACCGCGCCCGCGACGCGCTCGCCGAGGTGCACCGGCACAAAGCCAACCGGCGGGGATGGCCGACCACGGCGGCCGAGGCCGCGGTGCGCGCCGCGCGGTCCTCGGCGGCCATGATGGCGGCGGCACGGACATCCCCGCCGACGGGCGCGTCGCCGACCCGATCCTGGCCGGGTCGCTGCGCGTCGGTCAGGCGTTGGACGGCGACGCGCTGCGGAATCTCGTGAGTATCTGGCAGCGCGCTCCGCTGCAGGCGTTGGCGCGGCTGCACCTGCTCGCCGCGGCCGATCTGGTGGAGCGGGAGGAGTCGCTCGGCAGGCCACGCGGCGACTCGGGGGTGGCCCAGCGGCTGGACCTGCTGGCGCAGACGGTGCTCGGTTCCCGCGCGCCCGCGCCCGTGCTCGCCGCCGTAGTACACGGTGAGCTACTGGCCTTGCGACCGTTCGGAACGGCCGACGGTGTGGTCGCGCGGGCGGCCTCCCGGCTGGTCGCGGTGTCCAGTGGGCTGGACTCGCACAGCCTCGGCGTGCCGGAAGTGTTCTGGTTGCGCAGGCGACAGGCGTATCTGGACGCGGCCGCCGGCTTCGGCACCGGCGATCCGGAGGCCGTGGGCGGCTGGGTGATCTTCTGCTGCGGAGCTCTCGAGGACGGCGCGCGCGAGGCCACATTGATTGCCGACTCTGCGGTGGGATAGCCCCCGCGGTGGGATAGCCCCCGCGGTGGGATAGCCCCCGAACACGTCAAAGCGGGCGGCGTTGTCTGTCGACCTCACCGCCCGCTAGCACGGACTACCCGGTTACCAAGCGTGCTAGGTGGGTTGTGTTCTGCGGCCTCGGCGACAATCCGGACCTCGGCGGTTCATCCCCGCAACCTGTGCGAGGCCTTCGCCGTCGACCATCCGTATCTCGCAGGCCCACAACGCTTCTGCCCTTGTCGCGGCGTGCTCCGCGTGGGTGCCTGGTGTCCGTGCTGGGAAGGATGGTCGGGAGACAGTACCTTCTCTTCCGGTGCTGCCTTGGCCTCCCGCCCTTCCGTAGTTACCTTTTTACACTGTGACTGCACTCACATCAAGTGGTCCGAGAACATTGAATAATCGGCGTGTTTTCCGGCGTTTCGTGGTTAAATGCCTGGTCTCCCGCGTCGTCTGCTAAGTCGGCGAAAACCTCCGCAAGCACGCGGCGACCGTGTCGGCGCGGGTTCGAACGGCTCCGCCGCACCACCCGCCTCAGCGTCGGCGGCGCAGTATCCGGTAGCTGATCGCACCGGCCACCAGCGCGCTCAAGCCGACCGCGGCCGTCGCCGCGAGCGTCGTCGAGGACGGCGCTTGGAAGCGCGCCCACAGCGACACCGGGTTGGAGAAGGTCAGGATGGGCCAGCCGCGCGAGGCGGCTTCCCGGCGCAGGTTGCGATCCGGGTTGACCGCCGTAGGGTGCCCCACCGCGCCGAGCAACGGCAGATCGGTGATCGAGTCGGAGTAGGCGTAGCAGCGCGACAGGTCGTAACCCTCACTCGCGGCGAGTTTCTCGACGGCGGCGACCTTGCCCTCGCCGTAGCAGTAGAACTCGACCTCGCCGGTGTACTTGCCGTCGGCGACGACCATCCGGGTGGCCGCGGTATGTGCGGCGCCGAGCGCTTCGGCGATCGGGCCCACGATCTCCTCGCCGGAGGCCGACACGATCACCACGTCGTGACCCCGGATCTTGTGGTCGGCGATCAAGTCGGCCGCCTCCGCGTAGATCAACGGATCGACCAGCTCGTGCAGTGTCTCGGCCACGATGGACTTCACCTGTTCCACGTCCCAGCCCGCGCACATGCTGGTCAGGTGAGCGCGCATCCGCTCCATCTGGTCGTGATCGGCGCCCGACAACAGGAACAGGAAGTGGGCGTAACTGCTCTCCAGGACGGCACGGCGGTTCAACAGCCCCTGCGCGTAGAAGGGCTTGCTGAACACGAACGTGCTCGACTTCGCGATCACGGTCTTGTCCAGATCGAAGAAGGCGGCGACGCGTCCGCTCGTAGTGGCTAGGTTGTCCACCAGCCCAGGATAGGCGGCGGTGCCCGCTACGCCGGGCTGTGGATGAACTCTGCCCGCCGTGTGGCTGTCGTGCCTTTCTCCGGTCCCGGGTGGGCGGCGTACCCACTTCTCGGCCCCGTCCAGTCGGCACGCGGCGCTCCGCTGCGGGGCCGCTGCGGGTGGCGCATTCATGAAGTTTGCCCCGCAGACGCCGGGGTCGGGACAGCCACAAAGAATCCCGACGGCGGACTTGCGTTCTGGGCGGGGCTTGGGTGTAGTATTGCTGGCACCTGGACATGGTCCAGGCGCGTTCAGCCCGACCCCCCGGGGCTGAACCCGACGGCCCCAGCCTCCTCCCCCCCGGCTGGGGCCGTCCTCTATTTCGGGCAGGTTCGGCGGCCCGCATGGTCCGGGAAGTTGTCCACAGGCCGCGAGTTATCCCCATTCGGTATCTCGCCCCTTCTCCTATCCCCCGTGTTCGGCCACGCTGACCTGCATGAACCTCGAAGCATCGGAGCCGAGCGGGCCGCCGCCCGCCCTCGTGCTCATCGACGACGACCGCCTGTGCGACGAAGTCCGGCGCATCGCGGCCGCCGCCGAGCGGACGCTGGACGAACGCACCCACCCCGTCGGCAGACATGCCTGGACGGGCGCTCCGCTCGTGATCCTGGATACCGCCGCGGCGCGGGCGGCGACGGCCGCCGGCTACCTGCGCCGGACCGGAGTCGTCCTGGTAACCGATGGTGAGCCAGGTTTGCTCGACTGGCAGGCCGCCGCCTCGGTCGGCGCGGAGCGGGCTATCGCGCTGCCCGGCGCCGCGGTGGGACTCATCGAGATGTTTGCTGAGTACGGCGAGCAGCGCGCGGGCGACGGCGTGGTGGTCGCCGTCGCGGGGGCGGGCGGAGGTGCCGGGGCGTCCACCCTAGCCGTCGCGATAGCGCTGCGCGCCGCCGCGGAAGGGTTCCGGCGCGAGACCTTGCTCATCGATGGCGCGCCCTTCGGGGGCGGCCTCGACCTGCTGCTCGGTATCGAGAACGCGGCGGGACTTCGCTGGCCCGACCTGGTGGTCGAGGACGGGCGCGTCTCCGCGGCCGCGCTGCACGGCGCCCTGCCCGTCGCGGCGCCTGGATTGGCGGTGTTGTCCTGCGGGCGCTGCGGCGCGGGCCGATTGCCGCGCGAGCTGGGCGCGGCCGGCGTCCGCGCGGTGATCGAAGCGGGCCGTGCCGCAGGCGATTTCGTAGTTTGCGACATTTCCGGCGAGCGCGGGCCGCATGCCGACCAGATGCTCGACTCGGCGGATCTCGTGGTGCTGGTGGTCCCGGCGCGCCTGCGTGCCGTCGCCGCGGCGGAAGCGGTGTCGGCGCACATCGCCCGGCGCAACCCCAACCAAGGCTTGATCATTCGCGGCCCAGCGCCCGGTGGCCTGCGCGGCGCCGAGGTCGCCGAAGTGCTCGGCCTTCCGCTGCTCGCCGCCGTCCGCGCGGAAGCCGGTCTCGCGCACCGCGTCGAGCGTGGTGGGATCGCGCTCCGCCGCCACGGGCCGCTGCGCGACGCCGCCGAAGCCGTACTCGGTGTGCTCAGCGCACCACCAGGACATCGACGGTGAGGAGGCGGCGATGAACGCGATACTGACCAGCGAGCTGCTGGATCGGGTACGGGAGCGACTGGCGATCGAAACCGGCGATCCGGATCCGGCGCAAGTCGCCGCCGCGATCCGCGCCGAGGCGGGCGGTGTGCTCGGCGACACCAACCTGCTGCGCGCCCTGCGGCTGTTGCAAACCGAGCTGACCGGCGCGGGCGTCCTCGAACCGCTGCTGCACGATCCCGGCGTCGCGGACGTCTTGGTGACGGGCCCGGACGCGGTATGGATCGATCGCGGCCACGGCCTGGAGAAGACCTCCATCACGTTCTCCGACGAGGCCGCCGTCCGGCGGCTCGCGCAGCGACTGGCACTGTCCGCGGGGCGCAGGCTCGACGACGCGCAACCCTGGGTCGACGGGCAGCTGGCCGGAACCGGTGCGGCACTGGGCGATTCGTTCGGAGTCCGTTTGCACGCGGTACTCGCGCCCGTCGCGCACGGCGGCACCTGTCTGTCGCTGCGCGTGTTGCGTCCGGCCACCCAGGGTCTCGACGCGCTCGCCGCGGCGGGCTCGATACCCGCCGACGCGAAGGACCTGCTGGAGCGCATCGTGCGGGCCAGGCTGGCGTTCCTCGTGGTCGGCGGAACAGGCACCGGAAAGACGACGCTGCTGTGCGGGCTGCTCGCCACCGTCGACCCGTCCGAGCGCATCGTCTGCGTCGAGGACGCGGCGGAGCTGGCACCGCCGCACCCGCACGTGGTCCGCCTGGTCGCGCGGACCGCGAACGTGGAGGGCGTCGGCGAGGTCACCGTACGCGACCTGGTCCGTCAGGCACTGCGCATGCGGCCGGACCGGATCGTGGTCGGCGAAGTCAGGGGCGCCGAGGTGGTCGACCTGCTCACCGCGTTGAACACCGGTCACGACGGCGGAGCGGGCACCGTGCACGCCAATTCGCCGCGCGAGGTCCCGGCCCGCCTGGAAGCGCTGGCCGCCCTGGGCGGCATGGATCGAGCGGCCTTGCACAGTCAACTCGCCGCCGCGGTGCAGGTCGTCTTGCATGTGCACCGCCGACCCGATGGCACCCGCGGTCTGCGCGAGATCGGCCTCGTGCACCGCACCGATGCGGGACGGGTGCGGATCACGCCGGCCTGGCACGAGACCGGAAACGCCCCGGCCGCTGCCGACCTGTTCACCCTGATCGCCGAGCGGCTCGACCGATGATCGGCGCGATGGTGTGTCTCGCGCTCGCATTGGTCGTCATCCCGGCGCCACGATCCCGGCGCCGGTTCGAGCAGACGTTCACCGGGCACGCCCTTCGCACGCCGGAACGGCGAATCTTGTGGCGGGTCGGTGCCCTCGCGGGTGTCGTCGTGTCGCTCGTCGTCTTCGGGCCGGGTCCTTCCCTGGCAGCCGGGATGGTCGCCGGAACGGTAGGGCTGCGTGCCCGCAGGGCGGCACGGGATCGGCGCAGGGATGTCGAGCGTGGGCACCTGCTCGAGGCCTTGGAGGCCGTGATCGCCGAACTGCGGGTGGGTGCGCACCCGAGCGCCGCCGCCGAGGCCGCCGCGCGGGAGGTGCGGGGAGAATCGGCGCGCACGTTCGCCATCGGCGCAGCACGCAGCCGGCTCGGTGGCTCGGCGGCGGAAGGCCTGCGCCGATCGAGTTCCCCGGTCGCGACCGAACTGTCCCGCGTCGCCGGCGCCTGGCAGGTGGCCGAGCAGCACGGTCTGGCTCTGGCCGAGTTGCTGTCGGCCGCCCGCGCCGATCTCACGGGGCGCATTCGATTCCACGGCCGCACCACTGCCGCGCTGGCGGGGGCCCGCGCCAGCGCGGCGGTCCTGGCCGGGCTGCCGTTCCTCGGCATCGCGCTCGGCCAAATGATGGGTGCGTCGCCGCTGCACGTGCTCTTCGCCTCGTCCGCGGGGACGGTGCTACTGCCACTCGGTGCGGGCCTGGCCTGCGCGGGCCTGCTGTGGACCGATGCGATCACGCGAAAGGTGCTGACATGAATCGTCCCTCATCGGTCCATCCGGGTCGGCCCGGTGCGGGGCCAGAACAGCAGAGGGCTCCGGGTCGAGCGGTGGTCGCCGCGTACGCGGATGGTGCTGCCGCCGCGCACGGCCCGGCAACTCGTCGGTTGAGGGCATGTCCTGCGGGACTATCTGTGAGGAAGGCTGCTGATGACGGGCGCCACCGAAACCGCACTGCCATTGCTGCTGATGGCGGCGGCCTTGGCCCTGCTTCCCGGAGGAGCGGCCGTGAGCAGGCGGTGGCACGCTCTCATCAGGGCGAACGACCGACCGGCCGAGTCATCGCGCCGAGCGAAGCGGACAACCGATCCGCTGGCTGCCGCCTCGGTTCTCGACCTGCTGGCCGCCTGCCTGCGCGCCGGGCTTCCCATGGCTCAGGCGGCGCGGGCCGTGGCGACGGAAGCGCCGGAGTCACTCGGCGCCGCGCTGCGCCGGGCGGCGGACCTGCTCGCACTCGGCGCCGACGCGGCCGCGGCGTGGGATCAGGTCGCACGGGATGCGCGCGGGCGACCGGGAGCCGAGGAGATCGAATCGCTGGCCAGGATGGCCCGCCGGTCGGCGCGATCCGGATCGTCGCTGGCCGCCGCGGTGACGGAGCTGGCCGAACAGCGCAGGTCGGCTGTCGAGGACGCGGCGGCCGCGCGAGCGGAACGCGCCGGCGTCCTGATCAGCGGTCCGCTCGGTCTGTGCTTCCTCCCGGCCTTCGTCTGTCTCGGCATAGTGCCGGTGGTCATCGGGTTGGCGAGCCGAGTTCTCGATGGCGGGCTGCTGTAACGCGGCAGGTCGTTGGCTTGCGGCGCGCGGCGCCGGCCGGGCAGTGCTCGTCCTGCGCGAAGTCACCGGTTCGGTGGATGTCGGCGGGGCGGCCAGGGACACCCGCACCGAGGTCGGCAGCCGGGCGGACCGGCCGGAGTACCGCCTCGTCGGGGCTTCGGCCGTCGGCCGAGGTGATGGTTTCGCTTCTTTCGCGCGGTGAGCGCTCCTCGGGCCAGGAGATGACGGTCGGCGGCGGTGACCCGAGGGGTTCGCGGTGTCCGACTACGCGGCGCACGAGGTCGGCGACAGCGTGCTCATGCGGACGGGCCGCACGAGCAGGAGAGGAGGAATCGGGTGCGTATCGAGAAGTTCACGAGGTCCGTGGGCCGGAGACCGGGGGCTATATATACCGAGCTGCGTGTCCGGGTGCTACGGGCAGTCGTCGCGGAGGACGGCATGAGCACGGCGGAGTACGCGATCGGCACGATCGCGGCGGCGGCCTTCGGCGCCGTGCTCTACGGCGTGGTGACCGGCGACAGCATCGTCGACGCGCTGACGAAGATCATCGACCGGGCGCTCAACACATCGGTGTAGCCGTCGGTGCGGCGCCACGGTGCCGTGCCGCATCGGGACTACGCGACGACCGGGGAGCGGTGACGATCGAGGCCGCGCTCGCACTGACCTCGGTCGTCGCCACCCTTGTGCTCTGCCTCGGTGCTCTACTGGCGGCGTCGACACAGGTGCGCTGTGTCGACGCCGCGCGAGAGGCGGCGCGCCTCGCCGCACGGGGCGATCACGCCAACGCCCGCCCCGCGGCCGCGCGCATCGCCCCGCCGTCGGCCGACATCGCACTCCGCACCGAGGGCACCCGTGCCATAGCCGTGGTCTCCGCCAGGAGCCCGCTCCTACCCCTGCTCACGCTTCGGGCGGAAGCCGTCGCGACGCTCGAACCCGGGGCCGCGCAGTGAGGACAGCGCCGGGTGTCCGTATGTCGGCCGGAGGTGTGACGTGACCGGCCCGCGCTGCTGCGATCGAGAGGTCGAGTGCCGCGACCGGGTCGCGCGGAGATGGCGCACGCGCTCCGCGCCAGGGCGCCGTTTGTCCGGCGCGGAGGGATCGGCCACCGTGTTCGCGTGCCTGGCACTCGCGGGACTGCTCGGGGTGACGCTCCTGATCGCGCAGGTGGGTGCCGTCGTGGTAGCGCGTCATCGCGCGCAGGCGGCTGCGGATATGGCGGCACTGACGGCGGCCGGTGCCTTGGTGGACGGCGTCGACGCCGCATGCGGCGAGGCGGCGGCGGTGGCCCGCCGGATGGGAACCCGAATCCACACGTGCGAGGCAGCGGAGTGGGACGCGACGGTGGCTGTGGAAAGGAATGTACCAATAGGTCTGTATGCCGATCGCTCCGTTCGGGCGACCGCGCGGGCCGGGCCCGTTGAAGAGTGACATAGTTCGATACACGGTCGCCCTTGCGTCGCTTCCGGTAGCGGGAATCGGTAAATCTACTGGCCGGTTAAAAACCAGGTACGCGGAATTCCCCGCTCGGGCCCGGATATCAAAAACGAATGAATGCGCATGTTCGCAATGGCGCCGGTGGCAATACTCTAGTTAACATGAATTTATTCCTTTTTATTCGTCAGAGGTGAAGCGTTGGCATTCCACTGGGAGATGTCCCAGCCTTCCCAGCGTGCGCGCTGGCAAGGTCGACAATTGGTCACATGTCCGGCTCGACGCCGTCACGAATGGGTAGGGTGCCTTCACCAGCGGATAGTTCGGCCAGTACGGCGGTGAGCAGGCGTCCCGCTGCCGCCTTGTCCAGCGGGTGGTTCCCGTTGCCGCACTTGGGCGATTGCACGCAGGACGGACAGCCCGCCGCGCACCCACAGGACTCGATGGCCGCCAAGGTGGCCGAGAGCCACTGACGCAGGCGGGCGAACCCGCGCTCGGCGAAACCCGCGCCGCCGGGCTGGCCGTCGTAGACGAAGACGGTCGGCAATCCGGTGTCCGGATGCTCGGCGGTGGACACGCCGCCGATATCCCAGCGATCGCACGTCGCGACCAGGGGCAACAGCCCGATCGCCGCGTGTTCGGCCGCGTGCAGCGCACCGGGCACGTCCTGCGGTTCGATTCCCGCCCGCGCCAACAGCTCCGGTGTCACCGTGTACATGACCGCCCTGGTGGGCAGCGTCTGCGGCGGGAGGTCCAGTTCGACCAGGTCGAGCACTTCGCCGGTGACCAGCGTGCGCAGGTAGCCGATCACCTGGCTGGTGACCCGTACCTGGGCCAGGCCGACCGTCACGTGACCATGGGACCGGTGCTCGGTCACCGCGTCGACGGCGATCGAGGTCACCTGACGCGCGCTGGTGGTCCACCCCGGGTCGGCGGCGTGCACGAAGGCCACGCCGTCCTCGAGATCCAGCTCGTTGACCACGTAGGTTTCGCCCTGATGCAGGTGAACGGCGCCTTGGTGCAGGGTCGCCCGCGCCCGCCCCGCGTCGGCGGTGCCGAGCAGCCTGCCGGTCTCGCCGTCCACGACGGCCACCGGCGTGCCGATGCCGCCCCGGACGTCCACCGCGTCGTGCGGCTGCGTCTCCGCGGTCACGTACCAACGTGCGCGATCACCCGTGCCGCGCCGTCTGATCAGGCCTTTCGCGGCCAGCTCGCCCAGCACTTCGCGGGCGCCGAGCTCGTCCACCTCGGCATCGGTGAGCGGCAGCTCCAGCGCGGCGCACAGCAGCTGCGGACCCAGCACGTAAGGGTTGCGGGGATCGGTGATCGTGGCCTCGACCGGCTTGTCCAGCAGTGCTTCGGGGTGATGGACGAGGTAGGTGTCCAACGGGTCGTCGCGCGCGACCAGCAGAACGAGCGAGCCCTGCGTGCGTCGTCCGGCCCGCCCGGCTTGCTGCCAGAACGACGCGACCGTGCCGGGGAAACCGGAGATGACCACGGCGTCCAGTCCCGCGATGTCGACGCCGAGCTCCAGCGCGTTGGTCGTCGCCGCGCCCAGCAGCGACCCATCCGACAGAGCCGCTTCCAGATCGCGCCGATCCTCCGCGAGATATCCCGCCCGGTAGGACGCCACGCGGGCGGCCAGCTCCGGATCTACCTCGGCCAACAGCCTTCTGGTCTCCATCGCGGTCAGTTCGGCGGCCCGTCGCGAGCGGACGAAGGTCAAGGTCCGCGCCCCTTCGGCCACCAGATCCGCCATGATCCGCGCCGCTTCCGCCGTGGCCGCCCTGCGCACCGGTGCGCCGTTCTCGCCGGTCACGGCGGTGAGCAGGGGCGGCTCCCATAGAGCGACGGTCCGCGGCCCGTGCGGTGATCCGTCGGCGGTGACCGCGGTGACCGGAGCCCCGATCAGTCGCTCGGCGGCCGCGGCCGGTTCGGCAGAGGTCGCCGAGCAGAGCACGAACACGGGATCGGCGCCGTATCGTGCGGCGATCCGCCGCAGCCTGCGCAGCACCAGCGCGACGTGCGAGCCGAAAACGCCCCGGTAGGCGTGGCATTCATCGACCACCACGTAACGCAACCTGCGCAGCACGCGCGCCCAACGCTGGTGTGACCGCAATATGCCCAGGTGGAGCATGTCGGGGTTGGTGAAGATCCAGCGCCCGTTGGCGCGTACCCATTGCCGGATCTCGGCCGGTGTATCGCCGTCGTAGGTGGCCGGGTGGATGTCGCGCAACGGCCCTTCGTGGGTCAGGGCTCCGACGGCGCGCAGTTGATCGGCGCCGAGCGCCTTGGTGGGCGACAGATACAGCGCGGTGGCCTTCGGATCCGCTTGCAGCGCCGTCAGCACCGGAAGCTGATAACCGAGCGATTTGCCCGAGGCGGTCCCCGTGCTCACGACCACGTGACGGCCTCGGAACGCCGCGTCCGCCGTCTCCACCTGATGGCGCCACGGCGCCTCGACGCCGGTGTCGCGCAATGCCGAGATCACTTCCGGCGACGCCCAAGCGGGCCAGCCGGAGTGATCGGCGGCCCGCGCCGGCAGTTCGACCACATGGGTCAGCCGGGGGTCGTCGTCGGGAACGCCGCTTAGGACACGATTCAGCAACGATGCCCCGTAGCCCCGGCCGGATCCGAGCCGTGCGCGCAGCGCCGAGTCCGCCGGATTCACGACGCGAACCCCGCAACACGCTCGGGGAGTGTGAAACGTGTGCGTCCGGGGACGCCGACCTGCCTTTTCGATACCCAATCGCGACCTGGGTCACAGCTTGTTTGCCGAACGTCGACTCGGTTATCACCAGGCAAACGAACCCCAAGTCCGGATTCCGCCATTGTGTCCCTCACCTGCACATTCGCAAGATCAACTTTTTTGCAAATTGTCGGTAACTCGACTGTTGAATTGCCCGAAGACATGGTTCACTGGTTCCTGGTCGCAAGCTTCTGTGTTCGAGGGACGGATCCAAAGTCCAAACCGTCAGCAGGATCGATGTTGCGAACGGTGTGCTTGGTGCTTTCCTGCAGGGGGAACCAACAGTACAGCGGTCACAACGGACCCGGTGGACGAACCCAGTTGTCCGCCGTTCCGGTAAGAAAAGAGAAGGAACAGAATGGCACAGGGAACTGTGAAGTGGTTCAACGCGGAGAAGGGGTTCGGCTTCATCGCGCCGGAGGACGGCTCCGCTGACGTCTTCGTCCACTACTCCGAGATCCAGGGTTCGGGCTTCCGCACCCTCGAGGAGAACCAGAAGGTCGAGTTCGAGGTCGGCCAGGGCACCAAGGGCCCGCAGGCCACTGGAGTGCGTGCGCTCAGCTGAGCGGCGCGACGATCTACCGCTCGTCCCTCACACCCGGTCACGGGGTGAGGGACGAGCTATATCTGGGGTAGGCGCAGCCCGCGTGAACTGGCGGAATGGTCCGCCGGAGACGCCGCGGCGCGAGCGCGGCCGACAGACAAGGCATACTGATTCGAACTGACGCGCGTACGCTCAGTGGTTCGAGTCGCAAGCACTCGACCACACGCGGCGTCACGGTATAAACGTGTCTGGTGCGACGTTCAGCCGTCGCAGCCGCTTACCCCAGCCGCGCACAGCGGGAGAAGACGCAGCGCGGGTCGATCAGGAAAGGTGTATTCGCCGGTGGCAACACGAGACCGCGGTGCAGCCGACCAGGGCCGTCCCCTGCGTCGTCTCGTGATCGTCGAGTCCCCGACCAAGGCCCGCAAGATCGCGCCGTATCTCGGCCGTAACTACACGGTCGAGGCGTCGGTCGGGCATATCCGGGATCTGCCGCGCGGAGCGGCCGACGTCCCGGCCAAGTACAAAGGCCAGTCCTGGGCGCGTCTCGGCGTGGACGTGGACAACGACTTCGAACCCATCTACGTCGTGAGCCCCGACAAGAAGGCCAAGGTCACCGAGCTCAAGAGCCTGCTCAAGGACGCCGACGAGCTCTATCTGGCCACCGACCCCGACCGCGAGGGCGAGGCGATCGCCTGGCACCTGCTGGAAACGCTCAAACCCAAGGTGCCGGTCCGGCGGATGGTGTTCCACGAGATCACCGAGCCCGCCATCCAGGCCGCCGCCGCGGATACCCGCGACCTCGACAACGATCTGGTGGACGCGCAGGAGACCCGCCGCATCCTGGACCGGCTCTACGGCTACGAGGTCAGCCCGGTGCTGTGGAAGAAGGTCATGCCGCGCCTGTCGGCGGGCCGCGTGCAGTCGGTGGCCACCAGGGTGATCGTGCAACGCGAGCGCGAGCGAATGTCGTTCCGTTCGGCCGAGTACTGGGACATCGCCGCCAAGCTGGACGCGGGTAACGGCGAGGGAAGCGACGCCACCAACCCGAGAACCTTCGGCGCGCGACTGGTCACGGTCGACGGCGCGCGGGTCGCCACCGGCCGCGATTTCGGTTCGGATGGTCAGCTCAAGACCGCGAGCGGCGTCGTCGTGCTGGACGAAGGCTACGCACGCAGGCTGGCCGAGGCGCTGGACGGCGCCGACCTGGTGGTCTCCTCGGCGGAGGCCAAGCCGTACACCCGCAAGCCGTATCCGCCGTTCATGACCTCGACGTTGCAGCAGGAGGCGGGGCGCAAACTCCGTTTCACCTCCGAGCGGACCATGCGGGTCGCGCAGCGACTGTACGAGAACGGCTACATCACTTATATGCGCACCGACTCCACGACGCTGTCGGAGTCGGCCATCGCCGCGGCGCGCGCGCAAGCGACTCAGCTCTACGGCTCGGAGTACGTGCACCCGAGCGCGCGGCAATACAACCGCAAGGTGAAGAACGCGCAGGAGGCGCACGAGGCGATCCGTCCTGCGGGCGACACCTTCGCCACGCCCGGCCAGCTGCACGCGCGGTTGGACAACGACGAGTTCCGCCTCTACGAGCTCATCTGGCAGCGCACGGTCGCTTCCCAGATGGCCGACGCCAGGGGCACCACGCTGACGCTGCGCATCACCGGCGTCGCGGGCACCGGCGAGGAGTGTGTGTTCTCCGCTTCCGGCCGCACCATCACGTTCCCCGGCTTCCTGAAGGCCTATGTGGAGAGCGTCGACGAGGAGGCAGGCGGCCAGTCCGACGACGCCGAGTCCCGGCTGCCCGCGCTGGAACAAGGTCAGGCGGTCACCGCCGTCGAGCTGAACCCCGATGGGCACAGCACGAATCCGCCCGCGCGCTACACCGAGGCGTCGCTGATCAAGACGCTGGAAGAACTCGGCATCGGTCGGCCGTCGACGTACTCGTCGATCATCAAGACGATCCTCGACCGCGGTTACGTCTACAAGCGCGGCAGCGCGCTGGTGCCGTCCTGGGTGGCGTTCGCCGTGATCGGACTGCTGGAGGAACATTTCGGCCGCCTGGTCGATTTCGACTTCACCGCCGCCATGGAGGACGACCTCGACGCCATCGCCGGTGGACGCGAGCAGCGCGGAAACTGGTTGTCCAGCTTCTACTTCGGCGGTGACCACGGTGTGGAAGGTTCGGTCGCGCGATCGGGCGGCCTGAAGAAGATGGTGGGGGAGCGGCTCGACGACATCGACGCGCGAGAGATCAACTCCATCAAGCTGTTCAGCGATTCCGCCGGACGCGACGTCGTGGTCCGGGTCGGCAAGTACGGCCCGTACCTGGAGCGGATGGTCGCCGACCCCGATGACCCCGAAGGGGATTCGGTGTCGCAGCGCGCCAACCTGCCGGACGATCTGCCGCCCGACGAGCTGACACCGGAGGTCGCCGAGAAGCTGTTCGCCACGCCGCAGGAGGGCAGGTCGCTCGGCGTCGATCCCGAGACGGGGCACGAGATCGTCGCCAAGGAAGGGCGTTTCGGTCCGTACGTCACCGAGATCCTGCCCGAACCGCAGGCCGAGGAGGGCGCGGAGCCCGCCAAGAAGACCGCGAAGAAGGCGGCGCCCAAGCCGCGCACCGGTTCGCTGTTCAAGTCCATGGACCTGGCCACCATCACCCTCGACAACGCGCTGAAACTGCTGTCGCTGCCGCGGGTGGTCGGCGCCGACCCGGCCAGCGGTGAGGAGATCACCGCGCAGAACGGGCGTTACGGGCCGTACCTGAAGAAGGGCACGGACTCGCGTTCGCTCAACAGCGAGGACCAGATCTTCACCGTGACGCTGGAGGAGGCGCTGAAGATCTACGCCGAGCCCAAGCGCCGTGGACGGCAGGCTTCCAGCGCCGCGCCGCTGCGTGAGCTGGGCAATGACTCGGCCACCGGCAAGCCGATGGTGATCAAGGACGGCCGCTTCGGTCCGTATGTCACCGATGGCGAGACCAACGCGACGCTGCGCAAGGGCGACGAGATCGAATCGATCACCCCGGAGCGGGCCATGGAATTGCTCGCCGACCGGCGGGCGCGCGGACCGGTGAAGAAGGCGGCCAAGAAGACCGCCGCGAAGAAGGCGCCTGCCAAGAAGACGACTACCACCAAGACGGCGGCCAAGAAGACCGCCGCCAAGAAGACGACCACCAAGACGGTGGCCAAGAAGAGCACGGCGCAGAAGGCGGCGGCGAAGAAGACCGGTGTTGGGAAGTCGTGAGCGCTCGGCGCGAAGTTCGGCCGTAGCCTGAGCGCCATGACCATCGACCAGGAGCGCGAGGATCTGATCGCCATGCTCGCCGATCAGCGTGCGCTTTTCCGTATCACCCAGCGCGGCATCATGACGAGCAGGCGCGGCGGCGGACCACGGTGAGCGAGCTGACCCTGGGCGGGCTGCTGCACCATCTGGTCAGTTGCGAACGGCATTGGACCTCGGTGATCGTGCGGCGGGACGAGAACGCGGAACTGGATATCTCGCAGATCGGTGGCGAGTACGTCATGGCCCCCGAGGAGACCGTCACGGGCCTGCTGTCCACCTGGGACGAGGTCGCGGCTGCCACGGCCGAGCTGATCCGTTCGGTGGACAGCCTCGACACCTCGATCCCTTATCCGACCACGCCGTGGACGCCGGAGCGGGTCTGGCAGTCGGTGCGTTACACGGTGCTGCACATCCTGCGGGAGATCGCGCATCACTCCGGGCACGCGGACATCATCCGCGAGGCGCTCGACGGGGCGAACAGCACTCAGCAGCGCGCCTCTTAGTCGCGCATCAACACAGTGCCGTCGGTGATCCGGCCGGTGCGTCGCGAGCGCTTGCTGTCCCAACTGCCTCCATTCGGCGGGGCTCGGGTTTGATATGGCGCACCCGATCGGCACGCGTTGTGAGGGTTGCGCGATGAATGCGCCGTTGGCTCGCTGATCATCGGTGTCTGCCATGGTGGTCGTGTCCGAGTTCGGCGAGTGGGGGATACGGCCGTGGCGGTGGTGCTCTCCGGTGGCTGGCCCCGACGTCGTGTGTCGAGTTCGGTGCATGCGGGTATGCGGCTGTCGGGGGGCAGGGACTTATCCGGTGTCTGGCCCCGGAAGGCAGTCGTGTGCCGAGCTCGGCCGGTTGGGGATGTGGCTGTGGGGGTTGTGTGGTGGAGACGTGGGCGGTGTGTGGCCCGGATGTCGTATGTCGAACTCAGTGGGTGCGGGGACGTGGCCGTGGGTGGGGTGCCGAGCGGGCTGTCCGGTGTCTGGCCCGGCTGCCGTGTGCCGGGCTCGGCCGGTTGGAGATGTGGCAGTCGAGGGTGGTGCGGGGACGTGTGCGGTGTCTGGTCAAAAGTGGTGGGTTGAGCTCGGCCAGTGCAGGCATGCGGCCGTCGGTGGGGTGCCGAGCGGGCTGTGCGGTGTCCGGCCCGGAGTTGTCGGCGGGGGCCGATAGGGTGTAGCGCGTGGCGGGTGTCTTCGATCGGTTGGTCGGCCAAGAGGCGGTCGAGTCCGAGCTGACTGCCGCCGCCGTCGCGGCACGCGGCGGCACCGTCGATGGCGCGATGACGCATTCCTGGTTGTTCACCGGTCCGCCGGGGTCGGGCAGATCCGTTGCGGCGCTGTGCTTCGCGGCGGCGTTGCAGTGCACCGACCCGGGGACACCCGGGTGCGGTAGGTGTCACGCCTGCACCACCACCATGGCGGGCACGCACGGTGACGTGCGCCGGGTCGTGCCGGAAGGGCTGAGCATCAGCACCAAGGAGATGCGCGAGATCGTGCAGGTGGCTTCGCGCAGGCCGAGCACGGGGCGCTGGCAGGTGGTGGTGATCGAAGACGCCGACCGATTGACCGAGGCGGCGGGCAACGTGCTGCTCAAGGTGGTCGAGGAGCCGCCGGACCGGACGGTGTTCCTGCTCTGCGCGCCCTCGGTGGACCCGGAGGACATCTCGATCACACTGCGTTCCCGCTGTCGGCATGTGCACCTGGTGACGCCGTCGGTGCCCGCCATCGCCCGGGTACTGCGCGAACGCGACGGTCTCGACGAGAAGACCGCGCAGTGGGCTGCCTCCATCAGCGGCGGGCACGTCGGCCGCGCCCGCAGGCTCGCCACCGATGAGGAGGCGCGCGCCCGTCGTCGGCGCGCTCTGGCTCTGGTCACCGCCGTCGGAAAGCCCGGCGCGGCCTACGCCGCCGCCAACGAGCTGGTGCGCGCGGCCGACGACGAGGCCAAGCAGATGAGCGCCGCCCGTGACGAACGCGAGCGCGAGGAGCTCGCGACGGCACTCGGCGCAGGCGGCACCGGCAAGGGCGCGGCGAGCGCGACCCGGGGCTCGGCGGGTGTCCTCAAGGATCTGGAGCGGCGGCAGAAGTCCCGTGCGACCCGCACCGGCCGCGACGCCCTCGATCGCGCCCTGATCGACGTGGCCGGCGTCTACCGGGACGCGCTGGCCGTCCGATTCGGCGCCACCCGCCTCGGCTCCGGCGTCGCGCTCACCCACCCGGACCTCTCCGACGAGATCCACGATCTGGCCGAGCGGGTGCGCCCCGAAGGCCTGCTGAAGTCCATCGAGGCCGTCCTCGCCTGCCGCGAAGCGCTCGACCTGAACGTCAAACCTCGTTTCGCCCTCGCCGCCATGGCCGCCGCCCTCATCGAGGCCCGCTCACAGTGACCGTGACCACCCGTTTTCGCGATCGGGCCGCGAGACGATAGACTCGCTTGGCCGAGAGGCACGCCGCCTTAGCTCAGTCGGTAGAGCGCTTCACTCGTAATGAAAAGGTCGGGGGTTCGATTCCCCCAGGCGGCTCCAACGAAAGGCCAGGTCAACGGCGATTCCGGTACCCTGGAACGGACCTGGTGTCATCACCGCCGTCATCAACGGCATCTCGAGGCGACGTGTCTTCCGACAACCGGAAGGTTCACCATGGCCTCCACACCCCGCCCGCGGCCCCGCAGCGACGGCAGCGTCGCCTGGCAGGTCTACTTCTACTACCGCGACACCGATCGCAAGCGCCGTCAGTCCTCGGAGACTTTCGAGGAGTACGCCGAGGCCCAATGGTGGGCCGAGCTCATCGACAAGGTCGGCGTCGAGGAAGCGCTGAAAGTCCTCGAAGCCACACGCGACACCGGATGCGATGGGATTCTTCTCACCCCGTGGTTGCACCGGTACGTCAACCGGCTGATCGGTGTACAGGAGGACGGGCGCCGCAAGTACCGCAGGTTCATTCGCAACGACATCGTCCCGTTCTTCGGCGAGGGTGCGCCGCTGGAAGCGGTCACCCAGGACACCGACGCCGCCTGGATCGTCTACCTCGAACAGGACCGGGGGAATTCGCCCAAGACGATCGCGAACAAGCACGGTTTTCTCAGCGCGGCCCTGCGCGCGGCGGTCGAGCAGCGCCCGACCCCACTGCTGCCCTACAACCCGTGCGCGGGCACCCGGCTGCCACGCCACGACCCGGCGGAGATCGACATCTTCGCCAACGACGAGTGGGAGCTGTTCGAGCAGCTGCTGGGCGAACGCTGGCGCCCGCAGGCCGAGTTCGGGCTGGTGTCCATGGCGCGGCCCAGCGAGGTCGGCGCGCTGCTGGTGCGCGACATCGACCCCGAGACCGGTGCGGTGCGGATCAACAAGGCGTGGAAGGACGACGGCACCCGCTTGCGGCTGGGCAAGCCGAAATCCAAGCGCGGCATCCGCACGGTCAACGTGATGAGCCCACCGGCGAGCCGATCCAGCGGCAGTGGCCCGCGTGCTCCCCGCGCCCGCGGGGATGAGCCCCAGCCCTGAAACAGGGCTTCAAGGCTGATCTGGTGTGTCAGCGGCCAGCCGAGATTCCCCACGGATGGCCAGTTCCGCGTCCCCGCAGGCGGCCAGTTGGCACATCCTGGCGTATGACCAGCCAACCGTGCCGAGCGCGCTCATGCCGAATGCAACGCGATCGGAGGTCCGGGGGTGGCCGCCAACGCACACCCGGAACCCGCCAGCTTCTTGACTGGCGTTCAAGAAGCCTTTACCGTAACCGCGACCCACTTCTTGGATGACGTCCAAGAAGAGGGTGGTGAAGCGGGAGGACGCGAGTCATGGAAATGAGTGGGCCGGCCGATCGGCGCGAGGCGGTAGTGGTGCGGCGGCGTGAGGTCTCGTTCGCCTCTGGCCAGGACGAGTGCGCGGCATGGTTGTACACCGCACCTGACCTCAACGGCCCGCGCCCGATGGTGATCATGGGGCACGGGCTCGGGGCGGTGCGGGAGATGCGCCTGGATGCCTACGCGGAACGGTTCGCCGAGACGGGGTGGTCGGTGCTGGTGTTCGACTACCGCCACCTCGGGGCCAGCGGCGGAGCACCACGCCAGCTCCTCGATATCGGCCGCCAACGCGCCGATTGGCATGCCGCCCTAGCCTTCGTACGCACACTACCGGAGGTCGATGTAGACCGGATCGCGCTGTGGGGCAGCTCTTTCGGCGGCGGACATGTCCTTCAGGTCGCCTCCGAAGACACCCGAATCGCGGCGGTCGTGGCCCAGTGCCCCTTCACCGACGGACCGGCGTCGTTGCGCTCGCGCATCCGGACCGGCCCGCTGAGCGTGGCAGCGCTGACAGTGGCGGGCATCCTCGACACGGTCGGTTCCTGGTTCGGCGCGAAGCCGATCCTGGTGCCGATGGCGGGGACGTCCTGGATGCCCGCGTTCGTGGCCTCACCCGACGCCCTCGCCGGTGCTTCCGCACTCCTGCCCGCGGGGACCCGGCTCTCGCGGCGCACTAGCGCGTTATTGAAACGGCTGCCGTCGGTGCGGGCTCAGGTGTCGAAGAACATCGAGCTGACCGAGATCGACGCAGGGGAAGAACCCGTGACCGGTGTCGGTCGCGACAGCATGTGGGGTGTATTGCGCGGCCCAGACGGCGAATTCGATGCCGCCAACGCCCTGGCCGCACGGCTGGTGCTGCACCTCCCGCTCGATCGGCCCGGTCGCGCGCTGGCTCGCTTCAGCACTCCGACGCTGCTGTGCGTCTGCGACAACGACGCGGCCGCGCCCGCGAAGACCACGAAGCGTCACGCGCAGGGCCTGTCACACGTGCAAATCCAGAACTACCCCTGCGACCACTTCGGCATCTACCTGGGCCAGCACTTCGAACGCGCCGTGCGTGACCAACTCCATTTCCTGGCAACACAACTCGACAAAACCGCACACAACACGCAGTAGGTCGCCCCTGGCTGGTGGACGTGCGGAGGCCAGGCACTCAGTCGGCGGCTGCGGCAAGACTGCGAGCGCTGTTCAGCAACGTCTCGATCACCGCGCGCCGCTGGGGCTGCTCCGTCGGATGCGTCAGCAAGCCTTCGACAACGAAAACGCCGATCGCGACTAGCGGATCCACTTCGTCAGCGGGCACGCCGAGCTCGATCAGCTCTGCCCGGAACAATCCCTCGGCCAGCGCGTGGAACTGCTCGTGCCATTCCTGAATTGACGCGGACTTCTCGGCGCGCATGTGCACCGTGCTCACCAACCGCCCCAGTTGCTCCAATTCCTCGACCAGCCACAACAGCCGATCAGCCAGCCCCGAGCCCAGCATTTCGCTGTAGGAGGCCATCGAGTCGGCCAGGACCGCGTCCAGGACCGCGATCAACACCGCGTCCTTGTCCTGGAAGTACCAGTACAGCGTGTTCGACACCACTCCCGCGTCGCGGGCGATCCGCGACATCGACGCCGCGTCGTATCCCTCCTCGACGAACAACCGCCGAGCAGCCACCACGATCTCCGCGCGCTTCTCTTCCCGATCCAGCGGACGTCTGTTACGAGGCATCTCCAGTCCCGACCTAGTACCAGCCCCGATGCTATCTTGACCAGCCCCCAAGAACCGCCTCGGCAGGCGAACTGTCAAGCAGGCGGTCCGACGAACATCCTCTTACCGCGTATCACGCCTCCCCCAGCCAGCGTCGCCGTTGCTGCAACGTAACCCTCGCGGCCAGATAGCTCCCCGTCAACTGGCCGCCGATGGGGAATTCCAGCTGGCCACTGACACTGGTGCTCCCCGCGCCCGCGGGGATGAGCCCACGCTGTCGCATAAGCTCGGCCACCACGACCTGCGCTCCTCGCGCCCGCGGGGATGAGCCCCCTGGCAGAGCGGCCAGGAACCGGCGCGCGTCGTGCTCTCCGCGCCCGTGGGGATGAGCCCGTGATGAAGCGACGCAGCGCGCGGCAAGGAGTGCTGTCCGCGCCCGCGGGAAAGAGCCCGGTGAGGCGTCGTGCGCCGCACAAGACAAAGCGCTCCCCGCGATCGCGGGATGAGCCCATCGCCTAGCACGTCGCGGAACTGGGCCCATGCTCCCTACGCGCCCGGAGGAGTCCCCGTCGGCGGGATCGTCGTGGGCGCGGAAGAGGTGCTCGCCGCCCGCGGGATGAGCGTGGAGTGCTGAGCGACCAAGCAATTGATGTAGGGGCCTGGTCCGCAACGCACGGCGGGTCAATGTCAGCTGAAATCTGACATTGTGTGCTGGCGCGGAACCAGAAGGTTGGGACCTCAACTGGATGCGACAGGACGTATGCGCCCAACCGGGACGCATCGAACTCACCGTCCATGGGATTGCTCGGGCGAGGGGGTGGATGCACCGTTCGGTGGCTGATGACAGGGTGATGACGCCGTCATCACCTTGGCCTGTCATCCGCGTGTTCCACCTGGTGATGACCGTGTCATCAATGTGGATGGTACATTTCGTACTGAAATGCAGCGACACGTCGTGAAATGGCAATTGAGCGGCGGCGATGCAGTAAGGTCAGCTCGCTGACCAGGCCATATACGGTGGTTCGCTCGGGGGTTCGATTCCCCCAGGCGGCTCCATACTTTCTGGTCGATGCAGTTTTGAGGGATCGATGGATCAACCCTGACCGGCTCGACTCCCAACTGCATCCCGACAAATTCGTTCTCGGTCCCTTCCCAGGGCTCTCCGCTCCCCGCGCGGTCCAGCGCATCGGCAGCGGCATGGTGCGCCCGTTCACGTGCAATGTACCGGCGCTATGCCATGGCGGGGTCTACGTGCCCCAGCACGTCCGCTGTCACTTGGGCCGACAAGCCCGTGTGGCCCGAGATCGTAGCCACAGCACCTCGGAAAGGTGGTGCGGCGCTCTCTGCCTACGCTTTAGAAGTAGTCTTTGAGCATTTCTGTGGACCATGCAGCTTGCCGGACGTCTCCGCGCGGGCCCAACTCCGTGAACCAGGGTTTGATGTCCAAAAGAGAAGTAGGAGAACCACTCAACCACGCCTCATATTGGTCTCGGCGGTGAGGGTGTGGCGGCCGACTGCTGCGGCCGACGCTGGACCTCGCCGACTGATCTGTTGTCGCCGAGTTACCCGCCGGAATCGACCGCCACGTCCCGCACCTCGGTGAAACGCTCCCGCGCTGTGTCGCATCGGAGCTCACGTGCCACCGGCTGCGGGGCACGGGTGTCAGGTCATGCGGTGGGGTCGAACTCGGCCGTGACGCGGTCCACGAGTTGCTCGGCTTGGGGGCTGCGGTGGTCGGTGGGCAACTCCACGGGCTCTCCGTTGATCGGGACGGTTACCGGCCGACGGTTCGCCAGCGCCTTCCCCGCGCCGTCGCCGAGCGGTGCACCGGCCGAGGCCAGGATGCGGCCAACCACGGTGTCGGTGCCGACCGGCGGGAGGGCTACGACGCCCTGCGGCCACTGCACGCCGGTGATCTCGAAGAACGCATGGTAGCCAGCTATGTGCTGGTACCCCACCTGTTTGAAGTACAAATCGTCTGGCGTCGAGCCCTGCGTTTGATCTATCTGCTCGTTGAACGTGCCTTGGAATACGCCGCTGGTGGGGTCGAAGTGCGCATATTGACCCGATATGGACGCCTGCGTCCTGAGCAAGTCGAAGACAACGTCCATAGCATCGGGAGCAGGCCGGTTGTTCTTGGAGTAGAGAGCCTTGGCGCCATCGATATCGGGCGGGTTCCACATGTGCGGGACGACGTCCAGGTCGTTGGCGTAGCGCTGCACTCGTTGCAGGCGTTGGGTGGTGTAGTCGACGAATTCCTGATTGCAGAAACTCGGCCCGGCGGTCGAGAGCACGCTGATCGTGGCTTCCTCGGAGTTGTCCCATAGCCACTGGGTGTCGCGCAGGAACAGGGCCAGCGTGGGTGACAGGGCACCGCCGAGACTGTGGCCGGTGACGGTCAGGTCGATCGCCTTGTCGTCGAGCGTGCTCAGGAACTCGGGCAAGGTGCGACCGGCGCCGGGACGGTAACCGGAGGGTTTGATATTCAGGAGGGTTTTCACCCCGATGGCCGTGCCGATCGTGTGCAAGGCGGCGTTATTCGCGAACCACGGTGTCTGGAGAATGAAGGAGTCCTCGACGAGCCAGTCGAACACCAGTGCGTCACTGCTGCCGGCCATGGCGATCACGTACCGGGAGCGATCCTCGACGCTTCGCACCATGTACATGGCGTTGACCGCGTACAAGTCGGTGTCGAACACCGCGACTCCCGGACCCCAGACGATCTCCCACCCTCCGATGACCTCCTGGTTGGTGTCGAGATACTGCTGGATCTTCTGGGCAAGTGTGCCCTCCAGGTCGCCGTCTTCTTTGCTGATGGTGTTGACCAGATTCGCGTACTCGCACAGCTGGTATGTGATCTTGTCTTCCAGAGTCGGCTCATTGATCGTGGTGAACCGTGCAGTCATGTACCGCTCCTTACCGTAGGAGTTTCATCCGAAACAGGGAGGAGAAAGCGGTGACGCGAATTCACACGCCGCGTCCGCATCGGGGACAGATCATCCCGGACCGGTAGCCGTGAATTCGAGTCTAGACGATCCGCCACATATTCGGGCGGATCACCTGTCTATCCGGAGCTTTGCGGTTCGATAGCGGGGCGGTATCAATGCGTAAGCCGGGGAATGCGAGATTGCGAACGGAAGGCCGCATCCAACCCGATACAGCCCAACCGCATCACTTCCTCGGCGGCGCGCACGTGAGGAGCGCGCCCTGCCGGACGAAACCGGCGCGGGTGCACCACAACTCGGCTTTCGGGTGCCGTCGTCTTACGCGGCGACACCCAGGCCCAGCGCGACCGCTACCGGGATCAGATACAACATCGGGAACGCGACGGTCTTGTACGAGCGGGCCCGCAGGACGGTGATCACCGCGCCTGCGAAGTACAGGAGCAGGCCGATGGCCGCGGCGACGCCGATCGCGGGAACGAAGAGGCCGACGACCAGACCGATCGCGCCCGCGGCCTTGGCCAGGCCCAATGGCGTCCACCACGACTGCGGCACACCGTATTCCACCAGCGGCTCCACGACGAACGCGGCCCGCCGCAGCAGCGAGAACGCCGAGAAGCCGACCCAGGCGGCAGCGGCGAGGTTCACGACGACATATGCAGTGTTCATGGCAATCTTCTCGATTTCTCTTCGATGGGTCCGGAGGGGTTCACCGCGATGACGACGCAGCGCGCCCGGGTGTGACATCGGGCAGCGCTCGTCGATGTCTCCCTCGGCCCGATCCGTGCCGCGACGCCATCTTCTGGGGTGGACTTCGGCGGTGCGGGCACCAGAGTTGTTCTTGGTTCACGGGAGCGGCCACAACGGTGCGGCGTGGTCGGAGGTGGCGTCGTATCTGGTGGCGCATTGCCGTGCGGTGACGTTCGATCTTCGCGGTCACGGGCACGCGGAGGCCGATTCCCGGACGGCCGAGCAGTACCGGCGCGATCTCGCTGAGGTGGTGCTGGGATCCGCCGATATCGGTGGAGCATTCCACCGGTGGGGTATGCGGCGACGGCAGCCGGTCTGGTCGATCCCGCGTCGTTGCGCGTGGTCGATGGTCTCGTACTCGATGATCGCGCTTCGAGACTCTGTGCGGGCAACCGGAACCCGGCCGGTGCGGCCGGGTTCCGGGGTCCGCTCATGGTGACGCACGCTGAACTCGTCACCCGCTGATCCGGGTCTCTTTGTGGGCTCGTTCTATTCGGTTCCGTCTCGACACCCAGGTGGCGGTGGATTCGGCGGGCATCGGTTCGGAGTGAGTGGGTTGGAGAACCGGGTTATGGGCGGGTGACCTCGGTGGCGTGGAGGTTGCGCAGGGTGCCGTCGCCCGCCTCGTGCTGGGAGGGGTAGAGCAGTTGCAGGGCGACGGGCAGGGGTGTGCCGGGCTCGATGGTGTGGGTGTCGTCGGGTGTGGTGATGACGACCGATCCGTCGGTGCCGTCCTTGACCACCCGATACCACTGGGACTGCTGAGGATTGATGCGGGTTCGTGGTGGGACGTCGAAGCGGATCTCCCACCACACCACCCGCTGCTGGTGGGCGGCCAGGGTGAGTTCGTAGCTGATGACCCATCCCTGCGCGTCCTCGGGCCAGGTCTGCGGCCACTGTCCGATGATCGCGGGGGAAACGGTGACGGGAGGCCGAGTGACGTCGGTGGTGACCGAGCCGGAGTGCCGTTCGGCGGTGTTGGCGCGTGAGGGTGAGGTGATGAGGCTGGTGCAGGTGAGTCGGCCCTCGAACTGTGGGTCGATGGTGCCGGTCAGGTTGATGACCGCTTTGCTGCCTTTGGGCAGGTCGATCGGCATGTGCAGGCCGTCGCGGACCGAAGCGGTGCCGCAGACCGCCCCGTTCTGCGCCTGGCAGGTCACTTCCAGATCGGTCAGCTCGGTCGGGACGGCCGCGTCCAGCACCGCGTCGGGGGCGTCGTTGGGGCCGAGGTTCTGCACGTCGATGCGGTAGGTGATCCGGTGTCCCGACTGTGCTGTCTGGGGGCCGCTGATCTCCAGCGGCATTTCCGCGGGCAAGGTCACCTTGAGGTTCCTGATGCGGTGGTAGGCGGTCGCGGCGCCGGTTCCGGCTGCGAAGCCCAGTTTGAAGGTCTCGGGCACCGATGGCTGACCGTCGGCGCCCGCGAGATCGAAGTTGTCGATCAGCAGGGTGCCGTTCGGGTGGGTTTTGTCGGCGTGGCGAACCGTCAGCTTGCCGCCGATGATGGAGACCTGGATGTGGGCGCCGCGCTCCCAATCGGCGCGGAATCCACCCGGTACCTGGACGCCGGTGAGCCAGGCGAAACCTTCCCGCAGGTTGCCTGCTCCACGCACCCCAAGGGTATTGGGCCGTTGCGCACCGCCTCCTGTACCGGCCAATGGTGTAGCGAAGTTTCCGTAGTTGTCGAAGCCGACGCCGACGAATCCGGCGGTGACTCCAGGCGCGACGATCTGGCCGGGGGAGGACTTGGTGACGGAGTAGCCGAGTGCGGCACCGATACCGCCGGGCTGCGTGGTGTGCGCACCGTCGATCACATAGACGCTGAAGCCGTCGCCGAGCATGGCTCCTCCCTCGCAGGAGTAGTCGAAGTCGATGGTGACTCCGAGCCTGGAGGAGAACGCCTGATCGAGGAATGCCGTGCCGGCCTGGGAATTGGCGTTGGGGGTGAGCTCCAGACTGCCGCCGGACAGCCGCGCGCTGCCCAGCAGTTTCCAGTGCGGATTGGTCACGGTGTCTTGGGTGAACGTTTCGATGATCGGGAACTGTGCCTGCTGGATGGTGACCGGTGCATACGTCGTCATAGTCGGATCCTCCTGAGAGCCGGATGTGCCATGAGATGAGCGATTGCGCCGCGAATCGGCTTCGCCGCAAATCGAGCGAAGCCCCGGTCTGGTGCTGCGGCTCCTGGCCGAGCAGCCAAGGGCCACCGTCGACTGTAGGAAGATCCGAGCCCGACCGATTCACCTCTTTCGAGTGAACCGGGGGCAGTCTTTCCGAACTCGTCATGATCGGCCACAGCCGCGGCCGTGCCGCCATCGCCGCGGATACGGGCAAGTGATGGTCCTGCACGCGGCCGATGCTTCTACCAGGGGCTGATCGACGGCGCCGGCCATGTACCCAGTGCCCTGACCGCCATGGAGCGGTTCATCCCCCACGACATGCCTCGGGTCCGGGCGAACCACGAACGGCGCACTGTGGACCACCCGGGCCGCCGAACTGCTCCTGGTCAACGCGCACGATCCCGCGCTTCTTCGCCGCGCTCAGCGGATCGACGCCGACATCGCGAGTCGAGACGTGATTGACTGCCATCCATGACGGCCGGTACTTATGAGGTCGAGGTGTTCGAAGCGTCCAGGGCGCGGTTGGAGGCGATCGCGTACCGCCTTCTCGGTTCGGCCAGTGATGCCGAGGACGCGGTGCAGGATGCGTACCTGCGCTGGCAGGCCGCTGATCGGGAGTACGTCGATACACCGCAGGCGTGGTTGACGAAGGTGCTCACGAACATCTGCCTCAACCGGTTGTCCTCGGCGCGTGCCCGGCGGGAGACGTATGTCGGGCAGTGGCTTCCCGAACCCGTCTTCGCCGGGGATCCGATGCTCGGGCCGTCCGACACCGCCGAGCAGCGGGAATCGGTCTCGATAGCCATGCTCACGGTGATGGAGCGGCTGACGGCCAAGGAACGCGTGGTGTACGTGCTGCGCACGGCATTCGACTACACCCATGGCGAGATCGCCGAGATACTCGGCCTCACCGAAGCGAACTGTCAGCAGATCTACCGGCGCGCCAAACAGCGTGTCGCCGCCGACCGGGTCCGGGCGCAGGTCGACGCGGCCGCCGCTCGCAGGATCGTGGAGGAGTTCCTCGCGGCCACCCTCAGCGGCAACACCAACTCGCTGGTGCGGCTCCTGACCGACGACACGATCAGCGTCGGCGACGGCGGCGGTGTGGTCCGGGCGTTGCCGCATCCGATCTCGGGTGCGTTGCGAGTGGCCCGATTCCTGCGCCGCCTGTTCGAGCCCACCGAAGCCAAACGCGAGGTCCTCGGGGGCAGTCCCGCGTTGTTCGCCGCACTGGCCAACGGGTCTCCCGCGCTGGTGCTCGTCATCGGCGAACGGGTGGTCGGCGTCATCACCTTGGAGGTGACGGCCGACGGCATCGCGGCGATTCACACCCAGGTCAACCCCGCCAAGCTGGAGCGAGCCACCCGCTGGTGGGCACGGTCCGGGCATGGAGAACCCCTCGTCGCGAGCCTGTGACCTAGTTCACGTCTAGCTTCTGTCAGCATTCGCGCCCCTGTCCGGTTCAGGGAGCGAACCCTTTCCAGACAGGAGTGAGACCATGAAGCACCGCATCGTCGTTCTCGGAGCCGGATACGCCGGAGCCAACGCCGCCGGGCGCCTCGCCAGGCGGCTGCACCCCGCCGACACCGAGATCACTCTCGTCAACGCCGATCCCGAATTCGTCGAACGCGTCCGCATGCATCAGGTTGCTACCGGGCAGGAACTGAAGCGCCGCAGGCTCGAGGACATCTTCGCGGGCACCGGCGTGCGGCTTCGGCTGGCACGGGTGGACACCGTCGACGTCGATCGCAAGACCGTCGGCCTGGTCGACGCCCAGGGCCGCAGTGAGATCACCTACGACACGCTCGTCTACGCCCTCGGCAGCGTCGCCGCCGACTGCGGCGTTCCCGGCGTCGCCGCACACGCCTACGACCTGGCGGGTAAGCAATCCGCGCAGCGGCTGGCCCAGCGACTGGCGGGCCTCGCCGCAGGCGCGACCGTGCTCGTCGTCGGTGGCGGCCTGACCGGCATCGAAGCGGCCACCGAGATCGCCGAAGCGCGATCCGATCTGGAGGTCGCTCTCGCCGCCCGGGCCACCTTCGGTGACTGGCTGAGTGAGAAGGCTCAGCGGCACCTGCGCAGGGCCTTCGACCGGCTCGGCATCACCGTGCACGAGAACACCGATGTCACGGGCGTGCGAGCGGACGGAGTGGTCACCGGCGACGGGCGTGCGCTACCGGCACAGGTGACGGTGTGGACGGCGGGATTCGCCGTCCACACCATCGCGGCGGCCACGGACCTGCGAGTGTCCCCGAGCGGGCAGATCGTCGTCGACGACACGATGCGGTCGGTTTCCCACCCCGACGTCTACGCCATCGGCGACGCCGCGCTCGCTCCCGGCGCGGGCGGCGAACCACTGCGGATGTCGTGCGCCTCCGGAGTACCGACCGCCTACCAGGCCGCCGACGCCATCGCCGCCCGCCTGACCGGTCGAGACGTTCCCGCGAATTCGATCGGCTACACCGGCCAATGCATCAGCCTGGGCCGTCGCGACGGCATCGTGCAGTGGGTGACGCCCGAGGACGAGCCGAAATCCTCGGCGCTCACGGGGAAGGCGGCCGCGCGCCTGAAGGAGATCATCTGCAAGTCGGCTGCCTGGAGCGTCGAACACCCGACCTCGATGATGCCGTCGCGCCGCAGGCGCATCGTGGTGGACCGGCAGGTTCCCACGGCCACCGCGTGAGGTCGAGAACGCTCGACGGCTCGCGACGATCCGCTGGGGCCACCGCCGTCCCAGCGGATCACGCAGCGCGGCAACAAGTGGATCGCATACTTGCCCCGCTGCCTCCTGCCGGTGGGCGACCACTGATGCGGGCGAGTGCCTGGGGGCGTCATTGTTCGTCGACCAGCACAGCGCTCCCGGCGTGAACCGACCGCTCTCGCGCGATGGCCGCCGGAAGTGGTGATCGACAGCGAATCCGGGAGGATGCGGCCCGGCTTTCCTCCGTGTAGCCTAGTTCATTGAATGAACGTTTAGTCAATGAGGTGCGCGGGTTGGGCAGCAGGAGAGAGCAAGCCGAATGGCGACGTGAGCGGTTGCTGGACGCGGCGTTGGACGCGTTCGCCGCGAGAGGGATCGATGGGACCTCGGTCAAGGACATCGCGGCTGCCGCGGAGGTGACACCGGGCCTGCTGTACCACTACTTCGCGAGCAAACAGGATCTGGTGATCGCCCTGTTGCGGGAACGAGGGTTCTCGCAACAGTTGCGAGAATCGCTGGCACAGGCGTGGGGACGTCCGGCAGTGGAAGTGGTGCCACAGGTGCTGCGAGAGTTCAACATTCTGCTGTCCGACAACGTCAAGCTGGTCAGGTTGTTCCTCGCCGCGGGCCATTCGCATGAAGCCGTGCGGACCGCGTTCGCGGAGTTCCTATCCGAGGGACAGTCGATGCTCGCGGATTATCTGCGTTCCCGAGTCGAGGCCGGTGAATTGCGTCCGCACGACCCGCACACGATCACCACCACCCTGTTCGCGCCCTTGGCTGTCGCTCGTAGCTCCGGTCTCGCCGTCGACGTCGAAGAATTGGCCGGTCTGGTGCTGCATGGACTCCTTTGCCCCGGATCCGGTGTGCCTCTGGAAGGAAACCAAGACAATGGCGGTTCGTGAGATGCGCGTGCAGTGCTGCGTAGTAGGGGGCGGCCCCGCCGGGCTGATGCTCGGCACCCTGCTCGCTCGGCAAGGGGTCGAGGTGGCGGTGCTGGAGAAGCACGCCGATTTCCTCCGGGATTTCCGTGGCGACACCATCCATCCCTCGACACAGGAACTCATGCACGAACTCGGCTGGCTCGAGGAATTCCACCGCCTTCCGCACACCACGATGGACCGGGTCACCGTCGCGGTCGGCGGCACTCCGGTGACGTTCGCCGACTTCCGGAAACTGCCGGTCCGCAGCCCCTACATCGCTTTCATGCCGCAGTGGGAATTCCTCGACTTCCTCGCGACCAAAGCCGCCGGATTCCCCGGCTTCACACTGCTGCGGCGCACCGAAGCCACCGATCTGCTCGTCGACCAGGATCGTGTCGTCGGCGTCCGGGCAACCACCGAGACCGGGACGGTCGAGATCCGCGCCGACCTCGTCGTCGCGGCGGACGGGCGGCACTCGCGCCTGCGCGAGCGAGCGGGTCTGCGTGCTGTCGCGAGTTCACCACCGATGGACGTGCTGTGGTTCCGGTTGTCCCGGAGAGCCACCGACCACGTGGAATTCTTCCAAGGCGGCAAAGGAGCGCTGGTCGCCATCGACCGCGGCGAGTACTGGCAGATCGCCTACACCATTCCCACGAATACCTATCCTGAGCTGCGTGCGCTCGGAATCGGTGAATTGCACAACCGCATCAGCGCACTCGCGCCCGCGTTGTCCGACCGCGTCCACGAACTCGGCGCTTGGGCCGATGTCCATCAGCTCACCGTTCGGGTCGACCGGCTCGGCACCTGGCACTGCCCCGGCCTGCTCTGTATCGGCGACGCGGCACACGCCATGTCCCCGGCCGGTGGGGTCGGGATCAACCTGGCCATCCAGGACGCGGTCGCGACCGCGAATATCCTGGGCCCGAAACTACTCGGCCACAACTTGTCCGACGACGATCTCGCCGCCGTCCAAGCCCGCCGCGAGCTGCCGGTGCGAATCACCCAACTGTTCCAGCTGGTGATCCTTCGCGATCTCTATCCCCGGAATCTCGACGACGACACCACCGTCCATGTCCCGCCGATCTTCCGAGTGTTCCGAGCGCTGCCGATCCTGCGCCGCGCCATCGGCAGATTCATCGGACTGGGTGTCCGGCCCGAACACATCGCCGATACGGAGCGATCGGCGCTGCGCTGAGCTGAAAGACGCGGCTTCGCGGACCGGAGCCGAAGGCCGCCCGGGCCGGTTCCGGCCGGGGCGGCGAACCACGGGTGGCTCAGGCGGAGATGTTCCCGCTGAAGGACGTGAAGGAGCGGCCCTTCGTGGTGCAGGTGAAGCTGCCGTGGAAGCCGGATTCGCACTTGGCGCCCGCGTGTTCGATGATCGGGCCCCATTGGCCGTCGGCGGTGCGAACTTCGTAGATGTGCGGGTTTCCGCCGGGGAGGGTGCGCGGCCTGCCCGCGGCGAAGGTGGGATGGGCAGGCAACGATGGCTGGTCGATCACGATGTCGGGCACCGGGAAGGAGAACGGCAGGAAGCTGTACTGCAGGCGCATGGGACTCGCCAGGTCACAGCCGACCGTCCCGTCGCCGGTGATCGAGCACTGCATGATCCCGTTGCTGAAGTACACGGTTGCGGGGTCGGCCTGCGCGGTGCCGGCCAGTAGAGCGGGGGCGATCCCGGCGGCGGCCAGCACCCCGGCGATGTTCCGTGCGACGCGCTTCATAGAAACTCCTCAGAGACTCCGATAGTGCGAACATGCGACTTGCAGATCTGTCGGCCCAGGTCGACTATTCGTTTCTCTCCGATGCTGGACCACCGGTACATCCTCGCAAGAGGTATTGCCCGAATTTCCTGCAAGACAAGCGATTCCCAGGAGGATCGCAGGCCATTCACAGTAATCGTCTGTGACACAGACGTATTGCAGTCGGCGACCTGCCGCTTCACCCAGCCGCTGTGGTACCGCCTGGTGCGGGCATCAGCGATGCGCCTGGCCCTGTTCGACAGTGCCACCTCGGCCGCGCCAGGTCCGATACCCCCGATGCGCGGCGAAGGCGCCGATGATCGCGGTGATGCACCACACCGCGATCGCGGCGTAGGCCACCGGCGCGGAAAGGTCACCGATCGACGCGCCGAGCGCGGTATAGACGAAGGCGCGCGGCGCTGATCCGATCAACGAGCCGACAATCATCTGCCACAACGGAATCCCCAGAGCGCCGAATACATACGACGCCAGCGCATCCGAGATGCCAGGGACGAAGCGCTGCCCGACGACAGCCCACAGCCCGCGTCGCTCGATCTGTGCGTCGATGCGATCGGCGCGCTCGCTGCCGAGCAGTTCGCGGGCACTCTCGCGGCCCGCCCGCCGTCCGAGGAGGTTGGTGATGGTCGCGGTGCCCACGGCCGCGCCCAGCGTCACGAACGTCCCGACGAGCGGTCCGAACAGCAGGCCGCTCACGGCGGCGAGCATCGTGCCCGGAACGAAGACGGCGCCGAGGCCGGCCGACGCCACCACATAGACCAGCGGCGCCGCCGGACCCGTCGCCGCGATCATCTCGCGCACGCTGTCGATGTCGATCACCCGCGTGACGGCGACGAGATAAAACGTCACGAGCAGGAACGCGGTGAACAGCGCCAGCCGCGCGATGTGCCATCGTCGGCTGGTGCGGGCGGGTTCGTCGTCGGTCATGATGCGTGCAATCCTGCCGCACGCCGCCCGTGCCCTCGAATCGACGCGGAGGCGAGCCCGCGCGCGGCACTCGCACCGTCCACAGGCAGGCAGAATGCCCGGCGGTGGGCATCCGAGCGGTTTTTCTGCGAGGGTGTCTGTATGGAGGTACTCAGCAGGAACCACGTGACCGTGCGCGGCAAGACCGGCGCGCCGGTGATCGTACTCGCCCACGGGTTCGGGTGCGACCAGCACATGTGGCGGCTGATCGTACCGATCCTGGAGCGCGATTTCACCCTCGTGCTGTTCGATCACGTGGGCGCGGGCCGTTCGGATCTGTCGGCGTGGAGTCCGCAGCGCTATTCCAGCATGGACGGCTATGTCGAGGACGTGCTCGCGGTCCTGCGCGAACTGGATCTGGGGCCGGTCGTCTTCGTCGGGCACTCGGTGAGCGCGACGATGGGCGTGCTGGCCGCCGCACGCGAGCCCGAGGCATTCGCCGGGCTCGTCTTACTGGCGCCTTCGCCCTGCTTCATCGACGATCCGGTCACCGGATACCGGGGCGGTTTCAGCGCGGACGACATCGAGGAACTCCTCGAGGCTCTCGATGCGAATTACCTGGGGTGGTCGGGTGCGATCGCGCCGGTCATCATGGGCAACCCGGACCGCCCGGAGCTGGCCGAGGAACTCGCCAACAGCTTCTGCCGCACCGACCCGGAAATCGCGCGCGTTTTCGCCCGGGTGACCTTCCTGTCGGACAACCGGGCCGATCTCGAGGCCGTGCGCGTACCGACGCTGATCCTGCAATGCTCGAACGACGCCATCGCCCCGCCCGAGGTCGGGGCGTTCGTCCACGAACGAATTCCCGGCAGCGAACTCCGCACCCTGACGGCGACCGGTCATTGTCCCCAGCTCAGCGCCCCGGCCGAGACCGCGGCCGCCATCGCCGCCTTCGCCGACGGGACCGGATGACCAGCGCGGCGGGCGACCGAGATGGTGGCAGAGACCTCGGAGCCGGGCAGGATCACGACGCGGCGTTCGCCGCGCTGCTCGAGGACAGCCCCGAGGACCTCTACGAGAACGCTCCGTGCGGATATCTCTCCACCACTCTGGACGGCCGCATCGCCAAAGTGAACGCCACACTGCTGGGCTGGCTGGGCTATCACCGCGAGGAACTCGTCGGCCGTAGACACTTCTCCGATCTGCTCACCGTGGGCGGTCGGCTCTATCACGAGACGCATTTCGCTCCGTTGCTGCGCATGCAAGGCGAGGTCCGTGGCATCGCCCTGGAGTTGAAAGCCGCCGACGGTCGCCGACTACCCGTGCTGGTGACCTCCACGGTCAAGAGCGGCAGCCACGGACAACCGCTGCTGATTCGCACCACGATCTTCGATGCCCGCGAGCGCCGCGCCTACGAGACCGAGCTGCTGCGGGCCCGGCGCGAAGCCGAGCGTGAGCGGGAACGTCTCCAGCGTCTCAACGCCACTTTGCAGACCACACTGTTGCCACCGGAGCTACCGGAGGTTCCCGGTCTCGAGGTCGCCGCGTACTACCACATCGCCTCACCCGACGAGGTCGGCGGCGACTTCTACGATTTGTTCCCCATCGCCGGTGACACCTGGGGAATGTTCCTCGGCGACGTCTGCGGCAAAGGCGCTCCGGCGGCGGTGCTGACCTCGCTGGCCCGCTACACACTGCGCACGGCCACCGCCTACACCCGCGACCCGGCCGCGGTGCTCGATACGCTCAACACCACCCTCACCGAGCGGTACCACGGTCACGACCCACGCTTCTGCACGATCATCTTCGGCCTCATCAAGCCCACCCCCGATCGCGGAGGTTGTGACATCACCTTGGCAGGCGGCGGGCATCCGCCCGCGCTGCTCTTGCGTCCGGACGGCGGCGTCGAGGAGATGCACACCCGAGGCGGCCAGCTCATCGGAGCGATCCCGAACGCGCGGATCGTCACCAGGAGCGTCCGGCTGGAGGCCGGGGACACGCTGCTGCTCTACACCGATGGACTCACCGAGGCCCGCGTCAGCGAGAACGGTGACCGGTACGGCGACCGGGCGCTCCTCGATTTCGCCCGTGCCCTCGCACCGGTCACCGCATCCCGTGGCATCGAAGCCATCCGGGAACTGCTCACTTCCTTCGGACCCGGATTGGAGGACGACACCGCCGTCCTGGCCATCCACGCGCTGGTACCACCGCCGGTCTGAAATTCCCGACGCAGCGACTCAGGAGGCCCAGGGCCCGATGCCGCCGACCTTGTCGATCCGGATCCGGGTGAGGTAACCCGGCGGGGCGTCCGCGGGTGGAAACTCGACGTCCGGGCTCGCCAGCGTCTCGGCGAGTTCCGCGAGTAGCTCCGGTGCGCCGCCCTCCACGACCCGCGCCGTGCCGGTGATCGACAGGTACGGGCGCATGACCTCACCCCGTTGCGGGGAGAGGATGGTCACCGCCACGCGCGGGTCACGGCGGACGTTGCGAATCTTCTGATAGAGGCCCAAGTGGGCGGTGACGAGTTCGTCGCCGTCCGGTGTCGATCGCAATGCCACCCAGACGACCGATACCTGTGGGCTGCCATCCGGGTTGATCGTGACCAGGGTGGCGTCGGCACCCGACCCGATGAGTGCGCGAGCGTCGTCGTCGAGTTTCATACGTCGTTCTACGGCTGATGCCGCGCTTTCATTCCCAACTAGGTGACGACCCCACCTAGGTGACGACCCCAACTAGGTGACGACGAAGACTCCTTTCCCTGGTACATGCGGGAAGTCCGTCGCGATGAGTACTTCGACTCGGCCCAGACCGGAGGGAATCTCGATCGGCACCCACGAACCGGCCACGTTCTCCTCGGCGGGTGTGTCGTCGGCGACCCGGATCGCGGGGAGCGTGCCCAGCGCGCCGGTGTCGGAGTTCTGCCACGACACCGTGACCTCCACGCCGCAGGCACCGCCGGGGCGGTCGGGGGTGAACACGAAGTCCGGACGGATCCACAGCGTCGGAACGCCGGAGTAGTTGCGGTCCGGGTCGTAGTAGGCCGCGATCATGCCGATACCGGCGCCGCCGCCGCCACAGAGCGTTCGCGCAGGGGGGACGCCTAAGGGAACCGCGGATGCCGCCGGGGTGGTCACTGCGAGTGCGCCGATGGCCGAAGCCAGAACCGTCAGACCACGCCAGATATTCAACGTCGCTCCCTTCGTCGGCACCCGAACTGTCTGTGTGCTGTGTCGATCGAAGTTCGCTGAATGTTAACGGCTGTCCGTTATGTGGGCTATGAGCAGCTGTGATCCGGTGTACTCGCGACGGAGTCGAGCAGACGGTTGCTCCTGGACCGGGCGCCGTTGACCGGCCCAGGAGAACGTCCTCCGGGGTCAGCCGGCGACTGCGGAGCGCGGATGGGCGCGCTCGGCGATGGCCGCCAATTCCGCGTTGAAGCGGTCGGCGGCTTCGATATTGCCCAGGTGGCCGGTGGGCCACACGTGGTACGCGGCCAGGTGCCCGGTGTCGGCGAGCGCGTCGGCGATGCGGCGCGACATGCGTTCGGGCAGCAGGCGGTCGTGGGCGCCCGCGATCACCGTGGTGGGCACGGTGAGGGACGCGGCGGCTTCGGCGAGATCCATATCGGCGAGCGCGGCCGCGTGCCTGCCTCGGATGAGCGGCCGGCACGACCGCACGATGCCGAGCGCGAACTCCACTTGATCCTCGGTCGCGTGCGGGGTCATCACGCGCGCTTTGAGCAGCGCGCTGGCCGGCCAACCGCCCGGCAGCGGGACCGGCGCGGTGAGCAGCGTCTCCGCGACGATCATCGGCATCCGCACGGTGGCGCCGAGTACGGTGATCGGCCGGTCCGCCAGGGTGAGCGGCTTGTTCAGCAGCGGAAGCAGGTCGGTGTCGTAGCGGATGTTGCCAGAGGACGTGTTCAACAGGACGGCCGCGGCGGCTTGCTCGCGGACCTGCTCCGGATAGTGCGCGGCCCACGCCTGCACGGTGATTCCGCCCATGCTGTGGCCGACCAGCACGGCCCGTTGGCCGGGACGCAGCGTGGCGTCCAGTACGGCCGACAGATCGTCGGCGAGCGACTCTTTGCTGGGGGCGGTCTTACCGCATTCGCTGGCGCCGTGGCCGCGCTGGTCGTAGCAGACCACCCTGTACCGGTCGGCGAACGCGTTGATCTGCGGGTTCCAGTACTCGATGCTGCAACTCCAGCCGTGGATCAGGACGATGACATCGCCCTGCGCGGGGCCGTACGCGTGCACCCGCAGGCGGGCGCCGTCCTTGGTGGTGACCGGGATGACCGCGTGCCGGGCGGTCGGCGCGTTCAGCGACGCGGTCCGGAAGGTGCGGGACCGCAGTCCGGCACGGTAGTCGGCGGTCAGCGCGCCGTTGCGCGCGTCCGCCAGCGTCCTCATCGACTTCACCAGCATCGAGCACTCCTTTGTGTCCACCGTCACCGTACAGTGCAAGCACAGTGCTTGCTAGTGCTAGCGCTGTACGACGGGATTCCCGGCTTGTACGAGGGAATACCCCGGATTTCACCCGGCTAAAGATCATTTTCGACCGGAACATCGCGCACGATGTATCTGGACTTGTCGGCGAGCCTCACCGTGGACTGCGAGCCGCTCGGAGGTCGAGCCGGACGGCCCGGGGATCGGAGTCGACCAACCGTCCGGCAACGCGCTGCGGTTCGCGCAGCCCGGTAGCGCCGCGCTCTGTGGCGCCCGCGCGGACCGCCCGGTTACGGTTGATCCCGTGGACATCGCGCACACTGCCTCCGGCCCCGCGGCGGACCAGGGAACCGAGCCGAGGACCGGTTGGCGCGGGGCGGGAATCCCGCTGCTCGTGGCGGGCGCCGGAATAGGCGTCGCCGTGTTGCTGCACCTGCGCGACCCCCATATCGAGGGTTCTTACGGCACGTGTCCGGTGTACGCGCTGACCGGCTGGTACTGCCCCGGCTGCGGCGGGATGCGCGCCGTGCACAACTTGACCGACGGCCAGATCCTCGACGCCGTGCACAGCAACTTGCTCGCGCTTCCGCTGGTCCTCGCGTTCGTGGTGTGGGTGACGGACTGGACCGTCCGGGCGTGGCGCGGCCAGAAGATGCGGCTGCCCTCGATCGGCCGGACCACCATGTGGACGTTCTTCGCGCTGCTGGCGGTCTACACCGTGGTGCGCAATACACCGTGGGGAACGCTGTTCACACCGGTGTAACACGCCGACGCGGGGGCATACCCAGGTATGCACGATTCGCTGAAGACCCGGGTGCGGGAGAAATTGCTGCGCCAGCTCATCGAGGACCCGCGGGACACCGAGCACGACGACCCGCGCCAGATCGCCGTCGCAACCGATCTGGACGCGCTGGCGAACGTCGCGGAGGACGATCCGCTGGTCGAGGAACTCGCCGCCCGCTATCTCGTGTTCTGATCAGGCTGTCGACGCGCCGCCGTAGGGCGGCAGCTGTGGTAGCCGCTCGGTGCGCAGCCAGCTGTCCCACAGCGGACGCAACGGCACCAAGCTGTAGTGCCCGGCCAGGTCGGTGAATTCCTCGGTGGTCACCGAAGCGTGGCGGTAGCGGATGGTCCACTCGCGCAGCAGGTCGAAGAACGCCGAGTCGCCCAATTCCAGGCGCAAGGCGTGCAGGGTGAGCGCACCCCGTTTGTAGACGCGATCGTCGAACATGCGCCGTGGTCCGGGATCGCCGATGACGATGTCCTGGTGCTCGCGGGAGAGGTTGTGCCGCGCGGCGCGGGCCAGCTGATCGGCGGTGGGTCCGCCCGCCGCTTCCGACCAGATCCATTCCGCGTAGCAGGCGAAGCCCTCGTGCAGCCAGATGTCACGCCACTGCCGGATGGTGAGACTGTTCCCGAACCATTGATGGGCCAGCTCGTGGGCGACCAGCCGTTCGGCGCCCCGGCGGCCGTCGCAATGGTTGGCCCCGAAGATCGAGATGCCCTGCGCCTCGATCGGGATCTCCAGCTCGTCGTCGGTGACGACCACGGTGTAGTCCTGGAACGGGTACGGGCCGAACTTCTCGCTGAAGACCTCCAGCATCCTCGGCTGACGCGCGAAGTCGTGATCGAAGTTCGCGCGCAACCGGGGCGGAAGGACGGCTTGCATCGGTACCGGGGAGTGCGCGCAGTCGATGCGATGTTTGCGATAGGGCCCGATCTGGACGGTGGCCAGGTAGCTCGCCATCGGTTCGGCCTGCTCGTACACCCACGTGGTCTGACTGGACTTGGTCTGCTTGCGCGTGAGGGTTCCGTTGGCCACCGCGTAGTACGGCGTATCGGTGGTGATCGCGATCCGATAGCTCGCTTTGGAGCTCGGGTGGTCGTCGCAGGGGAACCAGGACGCCGCGCCGTTGGGCTGGCTGGCCACCAGCGCGCCCTCGGTGAGCTCCTCCCAGCCGACCTCACCCCACGGTCCGCGCACCGGTTTCGGGGTACCGCCGTACTGCACCACCAACATGAGCACGCCGCCCGCCGGAATCAGCTGTTGCGGCGTGATCACCAGCTTGCCGTGCTGGTGCGTGAATCTCGCGGCCTTGAGCCCGTTGACGGACACCTTGGCGACGCTCAGCGCCTGGGCGAGATCGAGCGCGAACCGGGGGCGCGCCTCGGTGGTCACCGCGGTGATCGCCGCCCGTCCGGTGAGCCGGTTGGCGGCCACCCGATACGCCAGTTCGAGCTCGTACCGGGAAACCCGATACCCACGGTTGCCGTTCTGCGGGAGGTACTCGTCGATGGGGGCTTCGTAGTGCTTGCCCGCCATCAGCGCGCCCCGGGATCGCCCGTGAACCAGGGCGCGATCGGGTTGCCCCACGCGTCGAGGCGGGCACCACGTCACCGCGCATGACCAGCGAGGCCGGGCCGATGGTCGCGCCGTCGCCGATGGCCGAGGCGGGCAACGCCACGCAGTGCGGCCCCAGGGTGGCGCCCGCACCGAGGGTGACGGTATCCATGGCCATGATCCGGTCGTGGAACAGGTGGGTCTGCACCACACAGCCGCGTTCCACGGTCGCGCCGTCGCCGAGAGTCACCAGATCCGCCTCCGGTAGCCAGTAGGACTCGCACCATACCCCGCGGCCGATCCGGGCGCCGAGGCCGCGAAGCCAGAGGTTCAGGACGGGCGTGCCGGTCGCCGCGCGCGCGAACCAGGGCGCGGCGACCGTTTCCACGAAGGTGTCGGAGACCTCGTTGCGCCAGACGAACGAACTCCACAGCGGATGCTCCCCGATGCGTATCCGCCCGACCAGCAACCATTTGGCGGCCACCGCGCTCGCTCCCGCCACCGCTCCCGCGGCCAGCAGCACCACGCCGCTGAGCAGCCCGGCGGCCAGGTGGCCGAAGGTGCGCGCGAGCCAGGCCAGGGTGAACAACACACCGAGACCGATCGCGAAGGTCAGCAGAACCGGGATCAAGCGGCACGTTTCGACGACACCGCGGGCGACCCGCAGCCGGGCAGGCGGGTCGAAGGTTCGCGCGGTGTCCGCGCTCTCCGCTGCGCGGCGCAGCCGGACCGGCGGGCTGCCCAGCCAGGACGAGCCCGGCTTCGCCTTCGACGGCGCCGCCGACAGCACCGCGACCAGGCCGTTCTTCGGAACACGGCGGCCGGGCGCGGTCATCCCCGAGTTGCCGAGGAACGCGCGCTTGCCGACCTTCGCCGCACCGATGCGCAGCCAGCCGCCGCCGAGTTCATAACCGGCGATCATGGTGTCGTCGGCCAGGAACGCCCCGTCGGCGACGGTGGTGAACTTCGGCAGCAGCAGCACCGTGGACGCTTCGACGCTCTTGCCCACCTTCGCGCCGAGCAGGCGCAGCCACAGTGGCGTGAGCAAGCTGGCGTACAGGGGGAACAGGAAGGTGCGCGCCGAATCCAGCAACCGCTCGGTGGCCCAGGCCTGCCAGCCGACGCGGCTGCGCACCGGGTGATAGCCCTCGGTGAGGCCGACGCTCAGCAGCCGGACCGCGACGATGGTCGCCGCGGCGTACACGCCCAGACTGAGCAAGGTCGCCAGGGGAAGCACGGCGAACGCGCGCGCGGCGCCGCCCGCCAGCGTTCGGGTGTCGCGAACGAACCAGGCGAGGAACGCGCCACCGGCGCCGATGCCGAGAATCGGCATCGCGGCCAACGCCATCGACGTGACGCCGAAGACGCCGACCCAATGCCGGGCCCGGTCGGGCGTGTGCGGCGGCCAGCGGTGCTGGGCCTTGCCGACCTTCACCGCGGGCGAACCGGCCCACTCCTGTTCGGCCTTCACCTTGCCCGACACCGCCGAGCCCGGCGCCACCTCGGCGTTCTTGCCGATCCGCGTGCCAGGCAACAGGATCGAGCGCGAGCCGACCACCGCGCCGGGGCCGATGGTGATCGGGCCGATATGCAGCACGTCGCCGTCGATCCAGTAACCGGACAGGTCGACCTCCGGTTCCACGCTGCAACCGTCGCCGAGTTCGAGCATGCCGGTCACCGGCGGAAGACTGTGCAGGTCGACACCTTCGCCGATCTTCGCGCCCAGCGCGCGGGCGAACGGCACCATCCACGGCGCGCCGGAGAGGTTCTCCGCGCCGCTGGCCTCGGAGAGGCGGACGGCCGCCCACAGGCGCAGATGCACCGAGCCGCCGCGCGGATAACGCCCGGGGCGGATGCCGCGCAACAGCAGCCGCGCCCCGGCCACGCAGATCGCCATGCGCCCGGGCGGGGAGATGAACAGCAGGAACGCGGCCAGGGTCCACCACCAGGACAGTTGCGGCAGCCACGGCAGCGAGCCGGACCAGGCCGCGATATTGCCGACGATCGCAAGCCAGGTGAACCACTGCAGGCCGGTGAGGGTGGTGAGCGGAATGGTGGCGAGCACCTGCGCCGCTTGCGCGAGCGGCGGCGTCGGGCGGACCGTTCGTTCGGCGACCGCCACGGCGGGCGTGGTCTGCTCCAGCAGATCGGCCAGCGCGCCGAGACGGGGATGGTCGTAGACGTCGGCGACGGCGATCTGCGGGTACCGTTCGCGCAACGCGGTGACCAGTTGCGCCGCCGCGAGCGAGCCGCCGCCGAGATCGAAGAAGTCCGCGTCGAGATCGCCGACCTCGGCGCCGAGGATGGAATCCCACAGTCCGGCGACCCATAGGGCCGTGCCGGTCAGGTCGTTGTCATCGTCCTCGGTGGCATCGGGCAGCGGCCAGGGCAGCGCGTCCCGGTCGACCTTGCCGGACGTGCGCGTCGGCAGCTCGTCCACCACAGCGAGCCGGGGGACCAGCGGTGCCGGGAGTTGCCCGGCGAGGATGGCGCGCGCGGCCTTGGCATCGAAGTCCGACCCGGGCCCGGTCAGGTAGCCGACCAGTAGCTTGTTGCCCGCCTTCGTGGTGCGGACGGCCGCTGCGGCGCCCGTGACGCCGGGGAGACGCCGCAACGCGTTGTCGATCTCGCCGAGTTCGATGCGCCGGCCGCCCACTTTGATCTGATCGTCGGCGCGGCCGAGGAAGACCAGCCCGGCGCTGTCGTTGCGCACCAGATCGCCGCTGCGGTATGCGCGCTGCCAGCCGACGGAGGGCAGCGGCGCGTATTTCTCGGCGTCCTTGACCGGATCGAGGTAGCGGGCGAGTCCGACGCCGCCGATCACCAATTCACCGGATTCCCCCTCGGCCACCGGATTGCCCGCCTGATCCACCACGACCAGATCCCAGCCGTCGAGCGGCAGTCCGATCCGGATCGGCCACCGGCCGTCCAATCGCGCGGCGCACGCGACGACCGTCGCTTCGGTGGGACCGTAGGTGTTCCATACCTCGCGAGCCGAATCACCGGTGCCTGCGAGGCGTTCGGCGAGTTCCGGCGGTACGGCCTCGCCGCCGAAGATGAGCAGCCGCACCGCCTCCAGTGCCTCGACCGGCCAGGTCGCCGCCAGGGTTGGGACGGTCGAGACCACGCTGATCTCCCGCCGCACCAGCCAGGGGCCGAGATCGGCTCCCGTGCGCACCAGTTCGCGGGGCGCGGGCACCAGGCAGGCGCCGTTGCGCCAGGCCAGCCACATCTCCTCACAGGAGGCGTCGAAGGCGACCGACAGGCCGGCGAGTACCCGGTCGCCGGGGCCGATCGGGGCGTCACGGAGGAACAGACCGGCTTCGGCGTCGACGAAGGCGGCCGCGTTGCGATGGGTGACCGCAACGCCTTTCGGCGTTCCGGTGGAGCCCGAGGTGAAGATGATCCACGCGTCGTCGCTCGGGCCGGGCAGGGTCGACCAGCTCGCCTCACGCTGCTGCTCCGCCGCGCGGATGCCAGCGGCGGTGGTCGCGATGCCCTCCGCGGCGACGATCGCGGTGACCTGTGCCTCGGTGAAGACCAACTGGGCGCGCTCGTCCGGGTCGTCGGCGTCCACCGGCACGTAGGCCGCGCCGGAGTACAGGACGGCGAGAATGGTGACGTAGAGCTCGCGAGTGCCCGACGGCATGCGGACGCCGACCCGGTCGCCCGGCCGCACGCCCGCCGTGGCGAGGCGGGCCATGGTCTTCTCGATCTCGACGACCAGCTCCAGGTAGGACAGCACCACTCGGCCGTCATCAATGGCCGGGGCGTCGGGATGCGCGAGCGCTGTCGCGGTCAAGATGTCGACCAGCGTCCTGGCCTCCGGCGCGCGGTCGCCGCGTGACAACGGGCGCGCCGACGCGGCGACTTGTGTCTCGAGCATGGTGCTCTGCGCACCTCCCATCGACCTGCCTCACACTTTCCTGTTGTTGTGTCATAGCTGGGTTACCAGAGGGCAAACGCCATGGTGGCCGGTTGTCCACGGTACCCGGGGTTATGGTCGTTCGTTGTTCACCGAACGGTGCGCGGGATCGGCGGGCCCCGTGCGCGTTGTTGCACGTCCGCCCGTCATTCGTGGCTCACGGTAGGGCAACCGCTGGTCGGCGGGGCAGTCTTCTCGGTTCGCCGGAAGATCGCTGACGACGAGGTGTGATCCCGCTCATCGCGGCCGTCCGAAGCATCGCCACGGGCGGCGGCCGCCACCGAGGACGCGAGCCCCGCGGCGCGGCCGGTCGCGGAGAGGCGCGCGGTTTCCTGAGGTCGGCGCGGCTCGCGTGCCGTCGTCGGGGTGCTTGTAATGGCTTTCGCGTGGTGGTTATGTCCACGCGGTGCTCGTGGGGACCCGAGCGGGACGTGGTTGACAGTGCCGGGGCGCTTCTGCCACTCTCGGGTCAGGTCACGAGTGCCAGCGCGAAGCCCCGGCTTGCTGGCCGGCAACCCTCCTCCGCGGTGGGGTGCTCCGGGTGACGACCCGGCCGCCGCCCGACCGGGCGCGGCAAGCGCGGACTCGACGAATCCCCTCTCGCGAGTCCCTGAGCCGACGGGATTTCACGTGATGACTACTGCCCTGGACAACACCTGTGCCGCCCTCGCCCGGGTCTCCGGTGACGAACTGCTCGTGCCCTTGGTGCAAGGCGGAACGGCGCCTTACGCCAACTTCGACTACGCGGCGAGCGCGCCTGCGTTGACGCAGGTCAGCGAGCGTGTACAGCAACTGCTCCCGTTCTACGCGAGCGTGCACCGCGGCGCGGGCTACGCCTCGCGGATCTCCACCGAGTGCTACGAGGCCGCCCGCGGGTCGGTCCGCCGGTTCCTCGACGCCGCCGACGACCAGGTGGTGGTCTTCACCCGCAACACCACGGACTCGCTGAATCTGCTCGCGTGCTGTGTTCCCGGCGACACCGTGGTGCTGGATATCGAGCACCACGCCAACCTCCTGCCGTGGACCAGGCAGGGCAGGCGCGTCGTGCGGGCCGCCGACACGATCGAGGAGACCATCGGCCGCTTGGTCGCCGAACTGTGCAGCAGGCCGGCCGCGTTGCTCGCGGTGACCGGCGCTTCGAACGTGACCGGTGAGGTGCTCCCGCTGGAGCGGCTGGCCACCATCGCGCACCAGTGCGGCGCCCGGATCCTGGTGGACGCCGCCCAATTGGCGCCGCACCGGCGAATCAGCCTGCGCGACATCGACATCAACTACCTGGCGTTCTCCGGGCACAAGTTGTACGCGCCGTTCGGCGCGGGTGTGCTGGTGGGCGGGCGGGATTGGCTCGACGCGGCGCAGCCCTACCTGGCCGGTGGCGGGGCCGTGCGCGAGGTGCGCACCGACGCGGCCGAGTGGGCGCCCGCTCCGCAGCGGCACGAAGCCGGTTCGCCGAACGTGCTCGGCGCCGCCGCGCTGGCCGCCGCCTGTGACGCGCTCGGTGCCATCGACGCCGAAACCCTCGCCGCGCACGAACGCCGCCTCGCCGAGCGCCTCCGCGACGGCTTGACGGCGATCCCCGGCGTCCGGTTGCTGCGTATCTGGACCGACAGCCCCGACGCCGTCGGCATCGTCGCTTTCACGCTCGACGATTTCGCTCCCGGCCATGTCGCCGCCTATCTCTCCGCCGAACACGGCATCGGCGTGCGTGACGGACGTTTCTGCGCCCATCCGCTGCTCACCCGCCTCGGCTTGGACGGCGCACTGCGCGCCAGCATCGGTCTCGGCACCACCCCCGCCGACGTGGACCGCCTGATCGAGGCCGTGGCCACCCTGGTGCGCACCGGCCCCTCCTGGGACTACACCGTCGCCAACGGCCTGTGGAACCCCACGCCCGAAACGCGTCCCTTCACCTCCACGGCGCCCACCGGCGCCGCTCCCTGCCTGGTCGGCTGAACCCGCGTGCGCCGATCGAGGCCGCGACTCACCCGCGCGCCGGACGCGCGGTCGGTGGTGCAGGTTCGGCCTCGGGCGGTGCAGTCGCCCGGTCAGTCGCCCAGAGCGGTGGGGCGGTAGTAGCGCCCGTTGTAGTAGAGCAGTGGCGCGGCGGCGGGCTTCTCGTCGGTGTTGTCGTGCACCCGGGTGACCAAGCCGACGACGAAGGTGTGGTCGCCGATGGGGATCAACTGGTGCACGGTGGCGCGCAACCAGATGGGGGTGCCGTGCAGCACCGGTTCGCCGGTGTCCAAAGTGGTCCACAGGGCACGGTCGGTGAAGCGTTCCTCGGCCGCGCGGGAGAACCGGTGGGCGAGGTGCTGCTGATGCTCGCCCAGGAAATGGATGACGACGGATTCCGCGTCCAGCATGGCGGACAGGCTGGAGGAGGTGTGCGCGATATTCCACGAGACCAGCGGCGGGTCGAGGGACAGCGAGGCGAAGGAGGTGGCGGTGAAGCCGACCGGTCCCCTCGGCGAGTCCAGCGTGACGACGGTGACGCCGGCCGGATAGTGGCGCATGGACGCGCGATACTGCTCCGCGGTGATGCCGCTCAGATCATCGGGGATCTGTAGGTCCGCTTCGGGCCGTGGTGCGTCGGTCACACGACGAAACTACGCCCGGACTCCCGTCCCGTGGGCGGTGTGTGGCGTTCGGCGTGATCGCGCGGCGCTCGCCCGGGTCAGTCCACGTCGACCGGCAGACCCGCCGTGATCCGCAACAACTCCGGAAACGTCGTGCGGAAGATGGTGTTCGGGTGCCCACCCGCCGCCCATACCTCGCGATGGGCGGCCAGCGCGTTGTCCACCCAGGTGGGCAGGTTGGTCGGGTGGCCGACCGGCGCGACGCCCCCGACGGGTTGACCGGTCACTTCGCGCACCATGTCGGCGGGGGCGCGGGTCAGCGTTCCTTCCAGTCGCTCGCCGGTCTTCGCCAAGTCGACCTGGTGCGCGCCCGAGACCAGCAGCAACACCGGGTCGTCGTCGAGCAGGAACACCAGCGACTTGGTGATCGCTCCCACATCGACGCCCAGTGCCCGCGCGGCGTCCGAGGCGGTGTGCGCCGGTTCCGGCCGAGTGACGATGAGACCGTGATGGCCCCGTGCGATGAGGGTGTCCGCGACCCGGCAGGCGACCGGTGGCAATGACGACCTGCGCATCCCACCAGGGTAGAGCGATTGCGGACGGTACGCCGGGTAAGTCGCGGCGCGGGTTCAATATTCGGGGTAGCCCTCGCTCGGGCCGAGCATCCCGGCGATCCGCTCGCGCGTGACCCGCGCGAGCTCGCTCCCGTCGCGGGACGAGATCCGTTGCCGGGCAACCGCTTCGAACGCGCGGTCGACATCCCGCTCGGACAGCGCGAGCAGTTCGGCATCGGCCTTGCTCAGCAGCTCCTCCCGGTCCCGATAAGGGCGGGCGTCGGCCAGGATCGCCGCCCATGTCACGTTGCAGCAGCACTCGTACAGCGCGTGGATCGCGCGGCTACGTGGCATTCGATTGAAGCGGTCGAGACCGATTCCGCGATGCATCAGCACAGTGGCCTCCGACCCGGATGAATGAAGGTTTGCTGACCTGCTCACGATCCGCTGTTGTCCGATCAGGGGACCAGTACACCACCGCGAAATCCGGCCGAGCTCCACTCGCCGCGAAATGATCTCCGCGCGTCGCGCACGCGAGCTGTTTCCCGGGTCGGAATACCGGCTCACGCGAGTCTCGATACGCTGTACAAATGACAGATTGGCAGGCTTTCACCGTCGAAACCAAGGATCACGTCGCGCAGGTGACGCTGACCGGACCCGGCAAGGGCAACGCGATGGGCCCCGACTTCTGGCGCGAGTTGCCGGAGGTCTTCCAGGCGCTCGACGCCGATCCCGAGGTGCGCGCGATCGTGCTGACCGGCTCGGGAAAGCACTTCTCCTACGGTCTCGACCTGCCGGCGATGAGCGGCACGTTCGGCCCGCTCCTGGCCGATCGCGCCCTGGCCGCCCCGCGCACCGAATTCCTGACCGAACTGCGCAAGATGCAGGCCTCGGTCACGGCGGTGGCGGACTGCCGCAAGCCGGTGATCGCCGCCGTGTCCGGCTGGTGCATCGGCGGCGGGCTGGATCTGATCGCGGCGGTCGACATCCGCTATGCCAGCGCGGACGCCAAGTTCAGCCTGCGGGAGGCCAAGGTCGCGATCGTCGCCGACATCGGCTCCCTGCACCGGCTGCCCGGCATCATCGGCGAGGGACATCTGCGTGAACTCGCCTACACCGCCAAGGACATCGACGCCGCACGCGCCGAGAAGATCGGCCTGGTCAACGATGTCTTCCCCGACCAGGAAGCGGCGCTGGACGCGGCGCACGCCACCGCGCGCGAGATCGCCGCGAATCCGCCGCTGGTGGTGCAGGGCGTCAAAGACGTGCTGGATCAGCGGCGCAAGGACGAGGTCGCCGCGGGCCTGCGGTACGTCGCCGCGTGGAACTCGGCGTTCCTGCCCTCGGAGGACCTCACCGAGGCGATCAAGGCCGTCTTCGAGAAGCGCCCGCCGGAGTTTCGCGGCCGGTGATCGCACGGCGCGCCCGCATCGGCTCGGGCGCGCCGTCCCCCCAAGGGGAGGTACGCAGGGTGGGCAAGGTGATTCGCCTCAGGGTTGCGTTGCCATCACCCTAGGGGTGGGTGTGTGAGGCGCCGATCGTCCATATCGTTTGTGACATCGGAAATCCCGCCGAACATCCAGGAGTGAACACAATGCGTATCAAGTCTTTCCTCGCCGCTGGTCTGCTGGCCGCCGCCGCCGTCGCCGGGGTGTCGACGGCAGCTTCGGCCTCGGCCGCGCCGGTTTACCAGGAGGTCGCCTACGGCGGCACCTACGTCGGTACCTACGCCACCTTCGAAGCCTGCCGCGCGGACGGCGTGTCGCCCAGCACCGGCGGCTACTACTGGGAGTGCGTCGAGGCCTACGACGGCTGGGACCTGTACATCTACTACTGAGCCACCTGTCACCGAGAAGGGGCATCCGGAATCCGGGTGTCCCTTTTCGCCTTTCCGGGCCCGCGCTGTGGCCCGCAGGGCAAAGCGGGGAGTCCGCGCCTACCGGACTCCCCGCTTTTCCTGTGCCTCAGCGGCTTTCAGTGCCTCAGCGGCTTTCAGTGCCCGCCCTGGTCCTTCAGGCGCTGGATGGACGCCTCGACCTCGGCCTCGGCCTCGGCGCGCCCGACCCACTCCGAGCCCTTGACGTACTTGCCGGGCTCCAGGTCCTTGTAGCGCTCGAAGAAGTGCTTGATCGCGGCCAGCTCGAACTCCGGCACGTCCTTCAGATCCTGGATGTGGTCCCACCGCGGGTCGCCCGCTGGCACGCACAGGATCTTGTCGTCGCCGCCCGCCTCGTCGGTCATCTTGTACATCGCGACCGGGCGGGCCTCCACGATCACGCCGGGGAACACCGAATCCGGCAGCAGGACCAGCGCGTCCAGCGGGTCACCGTCCTCGCCGAGGGTGTTCTCGATGTAACCGTAGTCGGCGGGGTAGACCATGGACGTGTACAGGAACCGGTCGAGCCGGACCCGGCCGGTCTCGTGATCGACCTCGTACTTGTTCCGAGAACCCTTGGGGATCTCGATGGTGACGTCGAACTCCACGCCATCTCCTTCGTGCATCGGTGCCGAGCCCGGCGACTCGGCTTCTTTTCGGCGACCGCCGACTCGGCCGCTGCGGAGTGCGCCGACTCGCCAGGTCGTTCGGGGGAACGGTTGCGCAACGAGGATAGTGTGGTGCCCGGGGACATGGGTGCGGCAGGCGGCTGCTGCGGGAATCGGTCAGGAGAGCGGCGGCGACGTGTTTGGTGGTAACGAGAACATCGGTGGGCTGGCCGCCCGGCGACGTCGCAACAGAGGGATCTGGATCTCGACCACGCTGGTCGTGCTGCTCGCCGTCGCCGTCGTGGCCCTGCTGGCGGTGCGGCCGTGGACCGACGAGTTCCGGCACGGCGGGCTGACCATCGCCGCCCCGCCCGCACCGGTCGAGCCGTCGCCGCGGGTCGGCCCCGCTCGGCCCACCGGTTCCGCGCCGAGCCCGGCGGGGATCGCCGCAGCGCTCGCCCCGGTGATCGGCAATCCGGACCTCGGGGCGTTCGCGGGCCAGGTGACCGACGCCGACAGCGCGACGGTGCTGTGGAGCGGCGACGCGAGCCGGCCGATGATCCCGTCGTCCACCGCGAAGATCCTCACCACGGCGGCCGCCCTGCTCACGCTGCCCGCAGAGCACCGGGTGACCACGAAGGTGGTCGCTGGCGCGGCGCCCAACGAGCTGGTGCTGGTCGGCGACGGCGATCCGACGCTGACCGCGCAGCCGGACGGCAAGGGCTATTACCCGAACGGACCGCGCCTGTCCGACCTCGTCGCCCAGATCAAGGCCGCTGGCCGCCCGGTGGACACGATCGTCGTCGACACCTCCGCCTATACCGGCCCGGCCATGGCGAAGGGCTGGGACCCGATCGACATTCCCGAGGGCTCCATCGCCCCCATCGAGCCGGTGATGATCGACGGCGGCCGTTTGCAGCCGCTCGTGGAGTACTCGCCGCGCACCCCCACGCCCGCGTTGGACGCCGGACGGCGATTGGCCGTCGAACTGGGACTGGACCCGGCGCGGGTCCGGGCGGGCGTCGCGCCCGCCGGCGCGGCCGAGGTCGCGTCCGTGCGCTCGGCGCCGCTGCGGGACCGGCTGCGCGACATGATGGTGTACTCCGACAACGTGCTCGCCGAGACGATCGGGCGGGAGATCGCCACGGCCACCGGCGGCCCGGCATCCTTCGACGGAGGGGTGGAGGCGGTGCGCGCTGCCCTGAGCAAGGCCGGTTTCGATCTGTCCGGCCTGGATATGCATGACAGCAGTGGGCTTTCGGTGGACGATCGGATACCCGCGCGGTTGCTCGACCGGGTCGTCGCGACCGCGGCGAAGCCGACCGGCGCCACGGCGGTGCAACCGGCGGGGACCAAGGCCAGGCCGGAGACAGACCGGGTCGCGGCCACCTTGGCGCCGATGCTCGACAACTTGCCGGTCGCGGGCGCCACCGGCTCGCTGACCAGCCGCTACGTCACCCGGGACCGGCAGGCCGCGGGCTGGGTGCGGGCCAAGACCGGAACTCTGTCGGTGTCCAGCGCGTTGGTCGGGTATGTGCTGGACGCCGATGGGCGGGTGCTGACCTTCGCTCTGATGTCGAACGATCGACCGCCGGAGGTGAGCAGGCCCGCGTTGGACGCGATCGCAGGCACGCTGCGAAACTGTGGATGCTCGTGACGGGTGGTTGATCATGACCCAGCAAGGTTCCGACACAGCCGGATTCGGTCCCGCGGGTGCGGTCGAGCGGCGGAAGGCCCGCTCGGGTCTGTCCGGCGTGGTCGATTGGCGCCTGGCCGCGCGAACCGGCTCGGCGTTGGCGCCCGCTGGGCCGCGCACCTCGCGCTACTCGGCCGAGCAGGTGGTCGCCGAACTCGCCGATTCCTCCGTACGCGCCGAGGGACCCGTGCGCGAGGTCAGCGGTTTGCTGGACGACCGGCCGGTGCCGGCCGCCAGGATCGTCGACCGGCCGGGGTGGATCTCGGCCGCCGCCGACTCGATGGCCCAGCTCACCGGGACCGGCACCGCGCACACCGAGCGCAAGTTGCTTGCGGGCAAACCCGCCGGTGTGCAGGCGGGCGCGATGCTCGCCTTCCTGTCCACCGCGATCCTCGGACAATACGACCCGTTCACGGGGCCGGACGGCACCCTGCTGCTGGTCGCGCCGAACATCGTGGCGGTCGAGCGCGCGCTCGGGGTGTCGCCGAGTGATTTCCGGCTCTGGGTGTGCTTGCACGAGGTGACCCACCGGGTGCAGTTCTCCTCCGCGCCCTGGCTCGGGGAGTACATGCGCGCCAACGTCGAGGTGCTCGGCGAGGTCGGTGACGAGCCGGTCGGCGACATGCTGTCCCGGCTGGTCGACGAGTTGCGTGACCGCCGTCGCGGGACCGCTTCCGACGACCCGGCCGCGCGCGGAGTGGTCGGCCTGCTGCGTGCCACCCAGGCGCCGCCGCAACGGGAGGCGCTCGACCGCCTGCTCATGCTCGGCACCCTGCTGGAGGGGCACGCCGATCACGTCATGGACGCGGTCGGCCCCGCCGTCGTCCCGTCGGTCGAGCAGATCCGCACCGCGTTCGACCAGCGGCGCAGGCGCCCGACCAACCCGGTGCAACGCATCCTGCGCGCCCTGCTCGGCGTGGACGCGAAGGTCGCCCAGTACGTGCGCGGCAAGAAGTTCGTGGACGAGGTGGTCGGTAGCGTCGGGATGGTGCGGTTCAACACGGTGTGGAGCGAAGCCGGCACGCTGCCCCGCACCGACGAGATCGAACATCCGCAGCGCTGGATCGAGCGCGTGCTGGCCTGAGCGAGCACGCCGGTTCCGGCCCGGCGGTGCGGCGCCGCGCGACTGCGGTCGGTAGGCTGCGCCCATGGGGCGTGCGCCAGGAACGACACCCGGGCGCTTCGGGCCGGAGGCGGGGTCTACCGGGTCGTCCGGGCCCGGGCGGCCGCCCGCGCCCACTGCCGAAACCGCACGGCGTCTCCCGGAGACCGCCGCCGTGCTCACCGTCCGCAGGGCCGTTCGGGATTGGCTGCTGGCCTTCGGGCCGCCCGAAACCGAGGAGCGGGCCGTCGCGGTCGCGCTGTCCGGTGGTGCGGATTCGCTGGCCCTCACCGCGGCGGCGGTCGTCGAGACGAACGCCGTCGACGCGTTGGTGGTCGATCACCGGCTGCAACCGGGTTCCGGGGCCGTCGCCGCCGAGGCCGCGGCGCGGGCGCTCGCCCTCGGCTGCCGGTCCGCGCACGTGCTCGCGGTCGAGGTGGGCACCGAGGGCGGCGTGGAAGCCGCCGCGCGGCGGGCGCGCTACGCCGCGCTGGAGTCGGCGCGCGGGGGCCTGCCGGTGCTGCTCGGGCACACGCTCGACGACCAGGCCGAAACGGTGCTGCTCGGGCTCGCGCGCGGCTCGGGTGGCCGCTCGATCCACGGGATGGCCGCGTGCACCGAGCCGTGGGGGCGGCCGTTGCTCGGCGTACGCAGGGAGACGACCCGGCGGATGTGTGCCGACCTGGGCGTGACGCCGCACGACGACCCGCACAACGTCGCACCGGAGTTCACCCGGGTCCGGCTGCGCACCGAGGCGTTGCCGCTGCTGGAGGAGATCCTCGGCGGCGGGGTCGCTCCCGCGCTGGCGCGCACGGCCGAGCAGTTGCGTGAGGACGGGGCGGTCCTGGACGCTCTCGCCGCCGAACTGCGCCACACCGCGAGTGATGGGCAGACGCTGGTGATCGAGACGCTCGCCACTGCCCCCGCCGCTCTGCGTAAACGGGCGATCCGGGCATGGCTGCTGGCAAATGGGGCGAAAGCGCTGACCACGAAGCATTTACAGGCGGTGAACGAACTGGTGACGGCTTGGCGTGGGCAGGGCGGCGTCGCGGTCGGCGGAGGAAAGCCGGGTAGCAGGTTGGTCGCCGGGCGCGAACGTGGCAGGCTGACACTGCGGCTGGGTGAGGATGGACATCGGACCGATGAAGCAGACTGAACCGGCCCAACGGGCTCACCACCACGGAAGGGAATCCAGCTGACGTGTACGGGGACGACATCGCGTCGGTGCTGATCACCGAGGAACAGATCGCCGCGAAGACCCAGGAGCTGGCCGAACTCATCGCCAAGCGGTATCCCCCCGATGCTCCCGAGGGTGATCTGCTGCTGGTGGGCGTGCTCAAGGGCGCGATCTTCTTCATGACCGACCTCGCCAAGGCGCTACCGATCCCGACTCAGATGGAGTTCATGGCCATCTCGTCCTACGGGTCGTCGACCTCCTCCTCCGGCGTCGTGCGCATCATGAAGGATTTGGACAAGGACATCGCGGGCCGCAACGTCCTGATCGTCGAGGACATCATCGACTCCGGGCTCACCCTGTCCTGGCTCAAGCGGAACCTTTCCACCCGCAACCCGGCCTCGCTCGAGGTGGTCACCCTCCTACGCAAGCCCGACGCGTTACGCACACCCGTGGAAGTCGCGCACGTCGGCTTCGACATCCCGAACGAGTTCGTCGTCGGCTACGGCCTGGACTACGCGGAACGCTACCGCGACCTGCCCTACATCGGCACCTTGGACCCGAAGGTGTACGGCGGCTGAGGCGTCAGCCGGGAAGGATACCGAAAATTGTTGCGGGGGAACCGGAACCGCCGCGATAGAGCGGTCCGCCCACCAGCACCCACGCCCCGGTGGCGGGCAGCGCGCCCAGGTTCGCCAAACACTCCAAGCTGATCCGGTGCTCGCCGTAGAGGAGCTTGGACACCGCGTAGGTGTCGTCGGTCCCCACGTCGGGGCCGAACGTGTCGATACCGAGCGCGCCGCGGCGGCCGAGCCTGCCGGTGCGCAACAGCCATTCCACCGTCGCCACCGCGAACCCCGGCTGCCGGCCGGCCGACTCTCCGGTGCCGATGAACTCCGGCGTACCCCATTTGGCGTCCCAACCGGTCCAGGCGACCACCGCCGCGCCGTCCGGGATCCGGCCGTGTTTCTCCTCCCATCGCTTCAGATCCTCCACCGTGATCGCGTAGTCGCGTTTCTCGGCGCAGCGCTGCCGGACGTCGATCTTCACCGCGGGCAGCAGCAGATCGTCCAAGTCGAGTTCGTCGGCTGCCAGCCCGTCGGCACGGAAATGGATCGGTGCGCCCCAATGCGTTCCGGTGTGCTCGCCTTGCTGGATGTAGCGCAGGTGGTAGCCGTCGTTGGCGATGGTGGCCACGATGTCGGTGCGGAATTCCGGGTCCTCCGGAAACAGCGGCGTGGTGACCGGATCGTGGACGTGCGACAGGCTCACCAGCCGCCCCAGCGGTCGCGGAGTGGTCATCGCTGGGGTATCGCCCTCGCCACAGCGAGCAGATCAGCTTCCAGAAGCCGGAACAGCCGGTAGGTCAGCACGAATGCCAGGATGCCACCCACGCTCAGCACGCGCACCGGAACGATCACCAATTGCAGGTCGGCGGCCTCGACGAAGGTCGCGCTCGCCACGCCGAGCAGGGGCACCGATGCCGCGACACCGAGGTAGAAGTTGCCGCGCCTGGCCAGCGCGCGCAGCTGGCGCTCGTCGTCGGGGCCGATGCCACCGCGCGTGAGCAGCTGTGGATAGATCGAGCGCACCGAGTACACCATGATCGGGAAGAACGGATAGGCCAGCGCGATCGCCGCGCACACCACCTGCGCCGTCAGGAAATGCAGGAACGTCCCGCGCGGCAGGTCGACACCGGAGAAGGCCAGTCCCAGCGGCCAGATGATGCCCGCGACCAGCCAGAAGCCGAAAGGCACCCACACCGCCCAATCGCCCATCAGCAGGGTGTCGCGGCGGGCTTGCGCGAGCGTGCGCGCGGAGTAGCGCCGCCCGCGACCGAGCCGGTGCGCGGCGGCGAGCGGCCGCCGGGTCAGGAACAGCAACAGCAGCGCGGCGACCGGGAACGCGATGAGGTTGTTGATCAATCCGACCGTCGTGAACTTGTCCTGGTTGGCTGCCGACATCCGGTCGATGATCAGCGTCTGGTTCAGCTGGATGTTGTAGAGGCTGGCGAGCACGTTGGGCACGCCGACGCAGAGGGCCGCGACCGGCAGCAGCCAGCCGCGGGCTCGGTAGGCGAGGCTGTCCGGCGGGGGATCGACCAGGTCGCGCGCCCGGGTGTCGAGGCACAGGTCGAGTTGTCCCGCCAGTTCCGCGCCGCTGCGCCAGCGCCGCTCCGGGTCCTCGTGCAGGCAGTCCAGCAGCACGCGGCGCAGCGTGGCCGGGGTGTCGTCGGGCAGGCGCGACAGGGCCGCCGCCGAGATGCCCTCGCGGCGCGCCGCGAGCATCCTCGCGTACACGTCGGGGCCGTCGCCGGTGAGCGGCGGATCTTCGAACGGGCTCGCGCCCGTGAGCAGTTCCCACAGCAGTACTCCGAGGGAGTAGATGTCGCTGCCGTTGCCGGGGGCGGGTGCGTCGGGGTCGAGGTAGCGGGCCAGCTGCTCCGGGGAGCAATAGGCCAGCGCGTCGGCGGCGACGGGACCGTGCGGCGCGCGTGCTGAGCCCTCGCCGAGGGCGAAGTCGGCGAGTTTCGGAATGCCCTCCGCGGTGAACAGGACGTTCGCCGGTTTGATGTCGTGGTGCAGCACGCCGTGGTGCTCGGCGTAATCCAGCGCGTCGGCCAGCCGCCTGCCCACCCATGCCACGGTCTCCGGCCAGCTCAGCCGGGCGATCTCGGCGCGCACGCTGGAATCCGACGGCCGGATCTCGCCCTTGGCCTCCATGGCGTGGTCCACCGCGCGCAACAGCAGCGCGCCGCCGTCGGACACCGGGCCACGACGGCGTTCCGCGAGGAGTCCGACCGCGGTGCCGCCGGGGAGGTACTGCATGTAGACCAGGCGCGGCGGTGCGGTCACCAGAGCAGCCGGGGCGAGCGGCGGTGGGGCGGACGCGGAGTCGGCGTGGTCGGCCGGACCCGCGAACGTGGCGTCCGGGTCGGCTGATCGGTCGACGGGCGCCGCGTCCGGATAGGTGACGGTCGCGGTGCCGTCCCCCGATTCGCGAGGTGGCCCGGTGTCGCGATCGGGGATCGGCCCGTCGTCGCGGCGCGTACCGGGGTGACCGACCACGGTGGTGTCGTCGGTGTCCGCTCGGGCGGCGGCGGTTCTCTCCGCGGCGACCGTCGCGTCGTCCGCGGTGGATCGGCGGTCGACGGCTACGTCGGCTCGTCCTGCGCCGGGCCCGCCAGGCTCCACGACTGTCGAGTCGTCACCTGAGCGATCCGTGGTCGGGGTTGATGGTGGTGCGGCGAGGGTGGCGTCGGGGTCGGGTGGCTCGGTGATTGTCGAGGGGTGACTCGGGCCGTCCGTGGTCGGGGTTGGTGGTGGTGCGGCGAGGGTGGCGTCGGGGTCGTGCGGTCGGGCGATCGTGGCGTCGAGGTCGGGTTGCGGCGCCGCGACGGTCGCGTCCGCGTCGGCGACTGATGTGGTGGTGGTGGTGCGGCCACCTTTCCGGGGCGGACCGGCGACGGTCAGGGTGCGCGCGGCGTCGGCGCTGAGCATCCGCTGGTCGAAGACGCGCACGATGTGGGCATGGTCGAGCTGGGCCATCGTGTGCGGCGCGCCCGCGCTGCCCGCGGAGAACCGGACGGCGACCAGCCGCTGCATCGAACGCTGCCTGGCCAGGAAGACGCGGCCGAGCAGGCCGGCGCCCAAGTCGGTGAGCAGGTCGAAGTCGTCGATGCGCAGACCGGGCGCGAGGTCGGCCAGCGCCGCGACGGCCGCGCTCGACTCGGCCGCGCCCATGCCGGCGGCGTGGACGGCGAAATCGGCGAGGCGGTCGCGGATCGCGTCCGCGACGTCCGGGTACTCGGCGAGGAAATCCTCCGGCGGCAGCGGTCCGCGTCCCCGCCGCGCCAGGAATTCCTCGAACACGAGATCGGCCAGCTCGGGGCTGGCGGCGACCTCCGGGAATTCGTCGCGGTATTCCGTGCCGCGCTTGCCGAGACCTTCGCGTTCCCAGCGCCGCCGCAGATCCACGCGGATCAGATCGACGAGTACGGCCAAGCGCACCTGCGTGCCGTCGGGCACATAGTCGCGGATCCGCGGTGGCGAACTGACGCCGTGAAGATTGCTCTGCCAGTCGGCGGCGAACCGCGCGACGGCGTCGGTGCGTGCCGAGGTCACGCGCTGGTCTCCGCTGCGGCCGTGGCCGCTCGGGCGGGCCTGCCCTCGGCAGGCGCCGTGTCGGCGGCGTCGGGATCGACCACCCGCTCCAGCGCACGCAGATCCGCTTCCAGTGCACGGAACAGCAGATAGGTGCCCACGAACGCGATTATGCCGCCCACACACAGCAGCCGGACCGCGAAGATCACCGACGGAATGTCGGCAGGCGGCAGGAAGGTCACGCCGGTGACCGCGAGCAGCGGCACCGAGGCGGCCACCGCGAGGTAGGCGTTGCAGCGCCGGTCCAGGCCGCGCAGCCACACCGCGTCCTCCGGGCTGATGTCCCCGTGCCGGAGGAACAGCGGATAGATGCACCGCACCATGTAGAAGGTCAGCAGGAAGAAGGGATAGGCGACGGCGATCGCACCGCACACCACGAGCGAGGAGAAGAAGTGCACCATGGCCGCGAACGTGATGTCGCCGGTCGACACCTGTAGTGCGAGACAGAAGACCGGGGCGGCGAGTACCCACAGCGAGAACGCCACGGCCACGGCACGGTCGCCCATCAGCAGCGCGTCCCGTCTGGCGCGTCGCAGGGTCTCCGAGTCGTAGCGCCGCCCTTTGCGCAGGCCACGCGGCACCGCGAGCACGTATCTCGCCATGTACAGCACGAGCGTGATGCCGGTCGGGAAGAAGATGGCGTTCACGATGCCGGTGATGATGAGGAAGGTCTGCTGGGCGTCCTCGGTCATCCGGCTGACGATCAGGTGGTTGTTGTGCTGGATGTTGTACAGCGAGGCGAGCACGTTCGGCAGTGCCATCGCCGCCAGCGCCACCGGCACGATGTGGGCACGCAGCCGCCGACGCCAGCTGTCGGGCGCCGGATCGACCAGCTCGCGTGCGCGTTCGTCCATGCACATTTCGAACTGCCTGGCCAGGATCGCCCCGCTGGACCAGCGGTCGGTGCGCTCCGGCGCGAGGCAGGTCAGCAGCACACGGCACAACGCGGCGGGGCAGTCCGGGGGAACGCGCTCGAGCGCGGACGCGTCGACGCCGGTGCAGCGCCGCTCCAGCATGGCCTCCAGCGTGGTGTCGTCGCTCTGGTCGCCCGCGCCCGCGGTGCTGTCGTCGAACGGCTTCGCGCCGGTGAGCAGCTCCCACAGCACCACGCCCAGCGAGTAGATGTCGGCGCGGGTGTCCAGATCGGCGGCGCTGCGATCGAAGCCGGGATGACAGGCCTCCAGCTGCTCCGGCGACATGTAGGCCAGTGAGCCGCCGAAGTAGGCCACCGGGCTCGTGCCCTCCACATTGCGGCTGAAGCTGATGTTGAAGTCGGCCAGCTTCGGGACGCCCTCGGCGGTGAGCAGGACGTTGGCCGGTTTCACGTCGCGGTGCAGCACGCCGTGCGAGGACGCGTAGTCCAGCGCCTCGGCCAGTCTGCGGCCCAGCCAGGCCACCGTCTCCGGCCAGCTCAGCGTCGCGATCTCGGCGCGCACGCTGGAGTCGGTCGGCCGGATCTCGCCCTTCTCCTCCATGGCCGCGTCCACGGCGTCGAGCAGGAGCCGGCCGCTGCGCTCGGCGGGCGGAGTGGCACGCACCCAGCGCAGCAGACCCAGCAGCGTGCCGCCGGGAAGGAACTGCATGTAGAGCAGCCGCAGCCGGCGTCCGGCGCCCTCGGCGAGCAGCCGCTGGTCGAAGACCCGCACGATGTAGTCGTGATCGAGCTGGGCCAGCGTCTGCGGCTCGGTACCGTGGTCGGTGGAGATCTTGACCGCGACCAGGCGTTGCAGTGACCGCTGCCGCGCCAGGAAGACCCGGGCGAAGGCGCCGCTGCCCAAACCGGTCAGCAGATCGAAATCATCGATCCGCTGACCCACCTCGATACGGTCGAGCGCGTCGTACCGGCCCGGTCCGGTCCCGATCGTCGTCGGCACTGCGGTGGCCGTGCCGGTCGAATCAGCGGCGGTGGTTCTGGTCACCTCGGAATCACGAGCGGACGTGGCGGTTCGGTTCAACGCGGTGTCGGCGAGCACGTCGCGCGGGCGCGCCACGGCGGTACGGGTCGGATCGTCCGGAGTCGCGCGGCGAGTGCTCTGGTCGATCTCGTCGGCGTTCAGCAATTCGCGCAGTTCCTCCGCCTGCCGTGGATATTCGCGCAGGCAGTCGCGCGGATCGACCCGTTCCCCGCTCTGGCGGCGAATGACGAACTCCTCGTACACCAGACTCACCGGGAATTCGCCGGGGCCGAGTTCGGGAAACTCCGCGCAGTAATCGGCCAAACGCAGGCGTGCGGTGGGCTCCGCCGCGGCGTCTCCCCTGGGATGCCGCAGCCAGCGATGACGCAAGTCGACGCGAATCAGCTCGAGTAATGCCGCACGGCGCAAGGTGGCGGCGTCGGGCAGATATTCGGCGATCGACGGCGGGTGCCCGGTGGTTTCCCATGCCGCCGAGAATGCCGACACCGCGTCGGATTCGGCACGCGACAGGTCGCCCTCCCGCGCGCGGGTGGAAACACCCGTGTCGGGGTCGGAACGTCTCTCAGAGTTCGCGCTCATGCTCGGACCTTGTGGCTCGGCGGATGCCGCGGAATCCGCATCGGTGGTTGGTCGGACGGGCCGGAAAATTTCTCGCCACACCCGACGCCATCATCCCCCGCGCCATATCCGAAATGATAACTTGCGGCTCGACAGTGGATCACCCGATTTCGACAACGACGCGACGGGGGATGACCAGCACATGTCTGACCAGGCCACGGTAGTGGCGAACGGCTCGATGTCGGCGGGAAAGGCCGCGCCGCGAACAACCATTCCGAATGCGAAGTCCACCGAAACGGTGCTCGCCCCACCGCAAGCCGACGCGCGGTCGCAACCCGCGGGGGAAGCCGATTCCGGTGTCGAGCGCGGACCGGCCGCGACGATCGCGGCGTGCGTGCGAGACGGTCTGCTGCATCCCGGCCAGGTGGCGGCGGACGCCGGGACGCGAATCTCGGCGGTGAACCGGAGATTCGAGGCGTTCCGCGTGCTGCGCGCCGAACAGGCCGTGGCCGAGTCGGTCGGCCTGATGGAGCGCGATGACCTCGACGTGCTACCGCTCGCCGGTGTCCCGGTCGCGGTCGAGCACGGCGTGGCGATCGCGGGCGAGCCGGTGCCGTGGGGCCCGGCAGCCACCGTGGATCACCCCGTGGTGGCCAGGCTGCGCGCCGCGGGCGCGGTGGTCCTCGGCTCGGTCGCGGCGCCCGAACTGGGCCGTTGGGTGGCCGGGGCGGGAACCGAGCGGGTCATACGCAATCCGTGGAATCCGGCGCGGAACGCGGGAAGCGCGGCAGGCGCCGCGATCGCGGCCGGGCTGGTCCCGGTCGCGCACGGCTGCGATGGTTTGGGTTCGGTGCGCATCGCCGCCGCCTGCTGTGGGGTCTTCGGGATCAAGCCGGGGCAGTACGCCGTTCCCGGGGCGGGCGCCTGGTCGGGGCTGGTCGAAAGCGGTGTGCTCGCGACGAGCGTGGACGACGCCGCCCTGGCGCTGTCGGTCCTCGCGGCGCGGCCGGACCTAGCCGAGGTGGATCCACCCGGTCGACTACGCGTCGCGCTGGCCGTGGATCCACCTTCCCGTCTGACGCGCGTCGACCGGCACTGGACGGCCGCGGCCCGCAGAGCGGCTTCGGTGGCCGCGGCGGCGGGCCATCTGGTGGAAGCGACCGAGCTACCGTACGGAACGGCTCTGTTCGCGGCCTGCCTACGCTGGCTGGCTCTCGGCGCCCGCGATGCCCCCGAACTACCCGCGCCGGACCAGCTATCGCGCGGAGCCCGTCGTCGACTGGCCCTGGGCCGGACGGTGCATCGGTTACGACTCACGCGCCCCGCCCAGATCGACCAGGTCGAGGCGCGGCTACTGGAATTCTTCGAGCGTTACGACGTGGTGATCACTCCCACGCTCGCCGCCCCGCCACCCACGGCGCGGGCCTGGCACTTCCGCAATCGACCGGCCACTCTGCTCACCGGCGCGCGGTTCGCACCCTTCACCCCGATCTGGAATCTGGTGGGCTGGCCCGCCGCTTCGGTTCCCATGGGCATGCACCCCCGAGCGGGCACACCGGTGGCCGCCCAGCTGGCCGGGCCGCCCGGCAGCGAATCCACCCTGCTGAGGCTGTCCGCGCAATTGGAGGCCCGCCACCCGTGGCAGCGCACCGCACCCGAGACGCGGCCGGGACGATTCAGACGCTGACCGGCGACTGTTGTGCGGCGAACCCGCCCTCCACGGCCCGTCCGGCGAACTCGAGGATGGTCGGCCGGGTGTCGTCGGCCCGCCACGCCACGGCGAGCTCGCACGGCGCGAGCCCAGACACCGGGCGCGCCGTCAGACCGGGCCAGCGGTACATCGGCACGTTGTTCTCCGCGAGCAGGCACACGCCCAGACCGAGACTCACGGCTTCCAGCTTGTCCTCGGCGGTCGCGGCCTCGGCGCCGATCTTCGGCGGACGGCCGCCGCGCCCGTCGTTGCCGAGCCAGAAGTCGCGCACCGCACCGGCTTCGGTGGGCAGCGCGACGAAGGGCTCGTCCAGCAGATCGACGAACTCGATGGTGTCCGAGACCGCCAGCGGGTGGTTCTCCGGGAGCAGTACCCAGCGCGGCTCGGTGCGCAGCACTTGCCACCGGTAACGGCTCTGGTCCGGCAGCGGCAGCCAGACGAGCGCGAGATCGGCCTGACGGCCGGCGAGCCCGCTGGAGGGATCGGTCCACGAGGCCGCGTGCAGCGCGAGGCGGTGTCCGCTCGCGCTCTCCAGATCGCTGAGCAGGCCGCGCCCGAGCGCGGACTGGATGCCAACGCGTAGCACTTCCCCCGCCTCCTGCAGGGAGACGTTGGTGACCTCCCACAGCTCGAGGATCTTGCGGGCGCCTTCGAGCAGCTCCTTGCCCGCGACGGTCAGCGCGACGCTGCGCTGGTTGCGGTCGAACAAGACCACGTCGAGCTGGCGTTCCAGCTGGCGGATCTGACGCGACAGGGTGGGTTGAGCGATGTGCAGCCGCTGAGCGGCGTTGGTGAAGTGCAGTTCCTCAGCGACGGCGACGAAATACCGCAGGTCGCGCAAATGCGGGTCCATAGCCCCTTGCTATCAGAATCGGTCCGGAATTTCCAGCCTTATCAGGCCGAAAAGTTCGGATACGGGTGCCGAAACAGTCGGCAGGTTTGTTAGAGACAGCATATTGCTTGTGATGGTCGTCCGCACTATGCGGTTGGCGAATTTTCGGCATGCGCCGAGCGATTCCGGACCGATTCCGGCAATTGGGCAGTTGACCAGCATGAACGGGGGCGTTTCCGGAGCGCCCATGGCGGATTGTGGACACCGCTGCGGTCGCCGCTCATCGGCTGAGAATTCGCCGCTGACCGGCTACTCGCGGTCGGAGCGGCTGTGGGTGATTTTCCTCACAGGCTGCGGGCGGCACGGCTCGATCTGCCGATCAATGTGTTCCGGAACGCAGCGAGGCGCCGCGGCCGAGACGAGTCCCGTGCCGCGGCGCCCCGGTTCGGCGCCGGTCTCACGCGCCGCGGGCGCGTTCCTCGTACGCCTTCCGCTTCTCGGCGTCCACGTCGTCGAGGAAGGCACGGCCGGCTCCGAGCGCGCGGCCGATACCGTCCCCGAGCGCCTCGGGCAGCAAGCCGACGAACTGGGAGATGAATCCCGCCACCGCGGTAACCCGCACCTTCGACTTGGGTTTCACGATCAGCTCGGCGACGGCGTCCGCGATCTCCTCCGGCTCGGCGGCCCGCAACAGCTTGGGCGCGGTGACACCGGAGCCCAGCTCGGTGTTGGTCAGCGTGGGCAGTACCGAGGAGAAGCGCACGCCGGTGCCGCGATACTCCTCCCGCAGCGTGTCGGTGAACCCGAGCACCGCGTGCTTGCTGGCGTTGTAGGTCGCCAGTCCGGGGACATGAGTCTCACCCGCCAGCGAGGCGATGTTGATGATGTGTCCGCTGCCGCGCGGCAGCATCCGGCGCAACGCCAGCTTGGAGCCCAGGATCACGCCGTAGACGTTGATGTCCAGGATGCGCCGGGTCAGCTGGTCCGGCTCGTCCACCACCTTGCCGGTCGGCATGATGCCCGCGTTGTTGATCAGCACGTCGATCGGGCCGAGCGTGCGTTCCACCTCGTCGAGGAAGCCGTCGAACGAGTCCTGATCGGTGACATCCAGCCTGCCGTAGACGTCGAAATCGCGCGCCGCGCCCGACTCCTTGACCGTGGTCTCGTCGATGTCGCCGATCGCGATCCGCGCGCCGAGGGCTTGCAGCGCGGTGGCGGTGGCGAGGCCGATGCCACGGGCGCCACCGGTGATGACGACGACCTTGCCCTGGATCTGCTTCGCTTCGCTCACTTGTCGTCTCCCTTGAGCTTCAGCAGCGCCGGGATGTCCAGCCTGCGCAGGCCGCGCGCACCCGCGGCGCGCATGGCGCCGAGCGCGAACAGCAGTTTCGGCATCGAGTACGGGTACCAGAACAGTTCCTTCTGCTGGGTCGGCAGGATCGGCGTGGTGATCGCCTGCTGGCGGCAGTATTTGCGCACGCCGTTCGCGCCGCCCCAGCGAGCGCCGACTCCCGAGAGGCCCCAGCCGCCCATCGGCAAGGCGTAGCTGAACAGGTTGGCGAAGACGTCGTTGATGTTGACCGCGCCCGCGTTCAGCTGCCGCGCGATCCGTTCCCCTCGCTCCTTGTCACCGGTCCAGACCGAGGCCGAGAGGCCGTAGACGGAATCGTTGGCCAGGCGTACCGCCTCGGATTCGTCGGCCACCTTCATCACCGGCAGCGTCGGGCCGAAGGTCTCCTCGGTGACGCAGGACATGGTGTGGTCGACGTCCACCAGCACGGTCGGCTCGAAGGCGGTGCCGAACCCGGCCCGCTTGCCGCCGGTCAGCACCTTGGCGCCCGCCGCGACGGCCTCGTCGACGTGGCGCTGCACGATGCTCACCTGGTTCTCGTTGGCCAAGGCGCCGACGTCGTATTTCGAGTCGCGCCCGTCCAGCCCTTGGCGCAACGCCTTGACGTTGGCGGTCAACTTGGCCACGAACTCGTCGTACACCGGCGCTTCGACATAGACCCGCTCCACCGAGATACAGACCTGGCCGGAGTTGAACATGCCGCCGAAGGCGATGCCGTGCGCGGCACGGTCGAGGTCGGCGTCGGCCAGGACGATGGCCGGGTCCTTGCCGCCGAGTTCGAGACTGTAGGGCACCATCCGCTCGACGCAGGCGGCGGCGATCTTGCGGCCGGTCGCGGTGGAGCCGGTGAACTGGATGTAGTCGGCGTTGCCGACCACGGCCGCTCCGGTCGCGCCCGCCCCGGTGACCACGGCGAAGACCGGCGGCGCGCCGATCTCGGCCCAGCCCTTCGCCAGTTCCAGCGCGGACAGCGGCGTGACCTCGGACGGTTTCAGGATGACGGCCGCCCCGGCGGCCAGCGCGGGGAAGACGTCCATCACGGGCATGGCCAGCGGGAAGTTCCACGGCGTGATGACACCCACCACCGGATAGGGCCGGTAGACCGTGGTGAGTCGCTTGACCCGGGCCAGCGGGCTGTGCGGCGACGGATGGTCGTCGGCCAGGAACTTCGCCGCGCGCCGCGCGTAGTAGCCGATCAAGTCGGTCGCGAAACCCGGATCGATCAGGGCGTCCACCCGCGGTTTCGCGGTCTCCGACTGCAACACGGTGGCCAGCCGCTCGGTGTTGTCGATCAACCAGTCCTGGAACTTCAGCAGCCAGACCTTACGGCCTTCCGGACCGATCGCCTCCCACTCCGGCTGGTACAGCCGCAGTTCGCGGATCTTGGCCGCGACCGCGTCGGCGGTCTCGTCCGGCACCGTGCCAACGACCTGGCCGGTGCCGGGATTGCGCACCTCGATGACGGCGGAGCCGTCCTTCTTCGCGGTCGTTTCGCCTGCCCGCTCCTTCTCGGTGGCGGGCGCTGGTTCGGTGTTGGTCACTGCTGTTCTCCCACTGACGTCGTGTTGAACCGCGGTCTGCTGACTGCTGTGAGGCAGGCCACTGAACTATGATCGTGACACAATCCGACCAAACTTTCTTGGCCCCGATTGTCAAGGAAGACGGGCTATTTTGTCCCCTCGAAACAAACGCGGCGAGTATTCGCCGAGCCGAAGGAGATGGCGATGAACGTTCGGCCTTCTCCGGGCGCCGGCGCCAGGCCGAGCCCGGCCCCCGACGAAGTGCGCGACTGGCTCGCCGAGTTCGTCTACGAGACGATGCGCGGGGACATGCTGGAGCGGGTCGTCACCCGGCTCGACGACGCGATCGTCGCCCGGATTCCCGAGCTCGCCGACCGCGATATGCGCCGCGACCTCGCCGCCAGCACCCGCGCGCACGCCAGGATCGTGCTCAGCCGCCTGACCAGCGACACCTTCGAGTTCTCGCTGCCGGAGGAGGCGCACGCGTTCGCGCGCAGCGTGGCCAGGCGCGGATTCGAGCTGCGCGTGCTGCTGCGGGTCTACCACGTGGGCATGGAGGCGGTACTGGACTACATGACCGAGGCCGTCGAACAGCGGCAGGCGACGCCGGAACTGGAGCGCGTGGTCCTGCTGCTGCTGTTCGATCGGGCCACGAAGTGGATCAGCACCTCGGTCGAGTTGCTCACCGACACTTACATGGAGGAGCGCGAGCAGGTGCTGCGAGCCGCGCTCAACCGGCGCGCCGAAACCGTCCGCGCCCTGCTGGACGGCGACGACGTCGACGTCGAGCAGGCTTCGCTGCGGCTGGGCTACCGGCTCTCCCAACAGCACCTGGCGTTCGTGCTGTGGACCGACGAGCCGACCGGCGAGCCCGCGGGCGCGGACGCGGAGGCGACCGGACTGCTGGATCGGGTCGCCGCGCGGCTGGCCGCGGCCCTCGGCAGCACACGAGTGCTCACCGTCGCGTCCGGCGCCAGCGCGATGTGGGCGTGGGCGGGTTCGGACGATGGCGACCACGGCGCCGCACTCGCCGCGCCGGGAGAAGTCGAGCGCTTGGCCGCCGCGCACGTCGATGCCCCGGTGCGGGTGGCGTTCGGTGTGCCCGCCGGGGGGATCGCGGGCTTCCGCCGGAGTCATCACGAGGCGGTGGCCGCGCGGCAGGTCGCCGAGCGGGCGCCCGCTGGCGGCCTGCGGGTCACCGGGTATCGGGCGGTGGAGATCGCCTATCTCGCCGGTGCCGACGAAGCGGCCATGCGCGGGCTGGTCGAGCGGGAACTGGGCGCACTGGCGGGCCGGGACGCGAACGCAGCCCGCCTGCGCGAGACGCTGCACGCCTATCTGCGCAGCCACCGCAGCCCGGAGGCCACGGCGAAAGTGCTGGGTGTGCACAAGAACACGGTCCGCTACCGCGTGCAGCGGATCGAACAACTTCTGGGATATCCGATCGAAGAGCGCGGCTTGCCGCTGGAGATCGCGCTGGTGTGCGTCGCCGTCTACGGCGTGGACGCCCTGCCCTGACGCGCGGCCCCGACGCGCGCCCGGCTACTCGCTCGCCGCGGCTTCGCGCGCGGCGATGCGGCGCAGCGGCGGCTCGGTGGTCGGCGCCACCCTGCGGTCGGGTAATTCGGCGAGCAAGGTCGTGGTCGCCTCCGCGATGGCCGCCACGGCCTTGTCGACGGCCGATTTGGTGGTCGAGCTCAGGCCGGACACGCCACCGACCTTGCGCACGTACTGCAGTGCGGCGGCATAGATTTCCTGCTCGGTTGCGGCAGGTTCCAGACCACGCAGGACGGTGATGTTTCTACACATGCGAGCACACTAGCTCCAGATCACGACATGCGTCAGGGCAAGAAGTCACCGCGGTGGAAAATCGGTTCACTCAGCGTCCACGCGGACGGACGAGCGCTGCCATCCGCCAATAGCCCGCGTCCGCCGCGACCGATGGGGAACAATCGGGGCATGGCCTCGCGCGGTGTACCCACCTTGACGACTTTTCCGTACGCGGAGCTGGACGAACGAGAGCAAGACCACTGGTCCGGCGCCGCGATATCCGACGACGAACTGCGGGCGCTGGCCCTCGGCGCCTTCTACTCCGCGCGCTGGGACGCCTTCCACGACGCGCTGCTGCTCGGACCAGAGCGCGCGCATCCCCTCGGCGACCGGCGTGAGCTCGCCATCGACACGCTCACCGGAGCATGGGGCATCACCGACGGCACCGAGGCGCAGGCCTCGATGGAGCAGTTGCTCGACGGCATGCACGCCCCGCTCTACGCGCTGGTGCACCCGCTGGTGACGGCGTCGATCAACGCCAGCGAGCGCGACCGATTCGGTGAGCGGGCCGACCGGCACCGGGCTTTCCTGCGGCAGGTCGGCGCGTTTCGGGGGATGGACAATCCCGAGGCCCTGGTCCGCGACTACGACATCTGGTCCCAGGCGATCAAGATCGGCTTCACCGAACCATCTGGCCCGGCCGCTGCCCAGCGACATCCACGCGTGGGACCTGGCCAGGGTGGTCGCGGTGGCGCGAATGGCCTACACGGCCGGGTACCTGGAGGCCGACGTGGCCTGGAGTTATCTGGCGCGCGCCCTGCCGCTGGCCCAGAGCAAGTACCGCAACTGGCGTCAGTTCGGCGACGCCTACCTCACCGGCTGGACCTACTGGCAGGCGTGCGAGGACTTGGCCGAACTGAAGAACGGCGGCGTCGACCGCCGCAAGGAGCTGCTGCGACTGTGGTTGCGCCCGACCAGCCCGTGGCGGCGGGTCGCGCTGCACTCAGCTCCCGTCGGGGAGTGAGCGCAGGATGCCACGGCCGTAGCGCTGGAACTGCGCGTCGTCGACCATGCCCAGGGAATGCCGCTCGACCAGCAGTTCCCACTCGGCGTACAGCTGGGCCACACCCGGATCCGCCGCCCCGGCGGCGCCGTCGGCGGATTCCCGGCGCACCGCGAAGTTCACCGCGCAGGTGACCCGCTCGCTATCGGCGTGGTCGGTGCCGGCGAAGTGCAGCGTCCGGCTGCCGTCGTGCACCTCGATGCCGGTCGCGCCGCGTCCCGGACCGATTTCGCCGCGCCCGGCGGTGGGCGTATCGGTGGTGCGCGCCCACAAGATCACGGGAATCGGGAGCTCATGGGCGTACCTGTGGTCGCCGATCGAGACGAACAGCAGACGCGACGTCGTCGCGGCGAGCAGGCCGGAGCCGTTCCCCGCGGGTGGGTGCGCGACCGCGATCGCGGTCTCCAGCACGTACTCCTCCGGCGTCACGTAACGATGCAGAGCCGCTATCGCCTGCTTCGCGTCGCGACGCGGGGACATCCTGCGCGTCGCCCGCTCGACGTCCGCGCGAGTCGGGCCGCCGCGGCCCCAGGCCGGGGCGGGCGGGCGCAGATCCGGCGCCGCCACATCAATGCGCTGCGTGGCGAGGATGTGCGTATTGATCCGGCCGACGATCTCGGTCGCCGCCGGGACGTCGTGCTCGGCGATCAGGACCGGCAGCGGGGTGCGGTCCGCCGGTACGCCGGTGAGCACCGGTGTCGGGTACCGCAGATAGATCTCGATGACGACGGCGTCGTCCGCGCGCCGGTTCAGCCGGACCTTCAGCAGGTCGGAGACGGGAACATCCAATACGCGCTCGCCGTCGGACCCGGGCCGCAGAACGATCAGCCTGCCGCGGCCGTGACGCAGTATCGCTGTGGGTGTCCGTAGCTCGACTATGTCCATACCCCCTGCGCTCGTGTCTGGTCTGCGGCGCTCCCGGGGCCTTTCGTGGTCTGCGAGCTAACCGCCTACGTGCCCGTCGCTCGCGCCGCCATGTTGTGTCGTCGCTCACGATAGGCCGAACATGCCATGATTGTTGCCACTTAGAGGAAGCCGGACCGGAGACATCGGGAACCACCGTCGATCCCCGGCCGTTTACCTCATTAACTGCACCTGCAGCCGAACTGCGCGATGTATCGAGTAGACCGTACGCGGTAACGTGGCATGTCCGCATCCGAACCCCCGCGGACCGGACGCGCCAGACGCATCGCTAGGCAAGAACCGGAGACACCGGAAAGGACTGGCCGCCCCGGCCGACGCTCTATGAACCGCAAGACAGTGTTTCGCACCCTGGCCATAGTCTCGGGCATCTTGCTCGTGATCTATGCGTTCAGCTACTTCGGCAACGACACGCGGGGCTGGAAGAGCGTCGATACATCGGTTGCCCTGAGCCAGCTCGAGAACAAGAGCAATGTGCAGAACGTCCAGATCGATGATCGCGAGCAGCAGCTGCGCATCGAGCTGAAGGACGGCAACGACGCCACCGGCGGGCAGAACAAGATCATCGCGAAGTATCCGGGCGGCAGCGAGACCTCGGCCCAGATCTTCGAAGCCGTGAAGAATTCCGGCGCCCCCTACAACACCGTGGTCAAGCAGGAGAGCTGGTTCACCCAGATCCTGCTGTTCGTGCTGCCGATGGTCATCCTGCTCGGCCTGTTCATCTTCGTGATGGCCCGCATGCAGGGCGGCGGCCGCGGCGGCATGATGGGCTTCGGCAAGTCGAAGGCCAAGCAGCTGTCCAAGGACATGCCCAAGACCACGTTCGCCGACGTGGCGGGAGCCGACGAGGCGGTCGAGGAACTCTACGAGATCAAGGACTTCCTGCAGAACCCGGTGCGCTACCAGGCGCTCGGCGCCAAGATCCCCAAGGGCGTCCTGCTCTACGGCCCGCCCGGCACCGGTAAGACGCTGCTGGCGCGCGCTGTCGCGGGCGAGGCCGGTGTGCCCTTCTTCACCATCTCCGGCTCGGACTTCGTCGAGATGTTCGTCGGTGTCGGCGCGTCCCGCGTGCGCGACCTGTTCGAGCAGGCCAAGCAGAACAGCCCCTGCATCATCTTCGTCGACGAGATCGACGCGGTCGGCCGCCAGCGCGGCGCTGGTCTCGGCGGCGGTCACGACGAGCGCGAACAGACCCTCAACCAGCTGCTGGTCGAGATGGACGGCTTCGGCGACCGCACCGGCATCATCCTGATCGCCGCGACCAACCGTCCCGACATCCTCGACCCCGCGCTGCTGCGCCCCGGCCGGTTCGACCGGCAGATCCCGGTGGGCAACCCCGACCTCGCCGGTCGCCGCGCCATCCTGCGGGTGCACTCACAGGGCAAGCCGATCTCGGCGGACGCCGATCTCAACGGCCTGGCCAAGCGCACGGTCGGCATGTCCGGCGCCGACCTGGCCAACGTGATCAACGAGGCCGCCCTGCTCACCGCGCGCGAGAACGGCGCGGTGATCACCGGCGAGTCGCTGGAGGAGTCGGTCGATCGCGTCATCGGCGGTCCCCGCCGCAAGAGCCGGATCATCAGCGAGCACGAGAAGAAGATCACCGCCTACCACGAGGGCGGGCACACGCTGGCCGCCTGGGCGATGCCGGATATCGAGCCGGTGTACAAGGTCACCATCCTGGCGCGCGGCCGCACCGGCGGCCACGCCATGACGGTGCCCGAGGACGACAAGGGCCTGATGACCCGCTCGGAGATGATCGCCCGCCTGGTCATGGCGATGGGCGGGCGCGCGGCCGAGGAACTGGTGTTCCACGAGCCGACCACCGGAGCGTCCTCCGATATCGACCAGGCCACCAAGATCGCGCGCGCGATGGTCACCGAGTACGGCATGAGCGCCCGGCTCGGCGCGGTCCGCTACGGCCAGGAGCAGGGCGACCCGTTCCTCGGCCGCTCGATGGGCATGGGCTCGGACTATTCGCACGAGGTGGCGGGCGCGATCGACGAGGAGGTGCGCAACCTGATCGAGGCCGCGCACACCGAGGCGTGGGCCATCCTGAACGAGTACCGCGACGTGCTCGAACGACCTGGCCACCGCACTGCTGGAGCGGGAAACCCTGCACCGCAAGGATCTGGAGCAGATTCTCGCGTCGGTGGAGAAGCGGCCGCGGATCACCGCGTTCAACGACTTCGGCGACCGCGTCCCCTCCGACAAGCCGCCGGTGAAGACGCCGGGCGAGCTGGCCGCCGAGCGCGGCGAGTCGTGGCCGCCGGAACCGGTGGCGCAGCCGGTGGCCGCCTCCGCCCAGCGTGAGCCGCAGACCTCCAACGGCTACCCGCCGCACGAGAGCGGCTACGGCGCGCCGCCGCAGTACGCGCGCCCGGCCGCGCCCGGTTACCCGCTGCCCCAGGCGCCCGCTCCGGCGTATCCGCGCCAGGGCACGCACGGTTCGCGGCCGGACTACGGCGCTCCGGCGGGGTGGTCGGCCCCGGGCTGGCCGCCGCGGGACGAGCCGCAGCAGCAAAGCCAGCCGGGCTGGGGTGACTCGCAGCAGCCGCGGCACGGCTACCAGCAGTGGGGTCCCCAGGGCACCCCCGAGGGCGGCTACGACCGGGACGGGTACGGCGAGCGCGGCGGCTATGACGAGCCGCGTCGGACCAACCCGAATGGCGAGGGCGACAACGGCGATTGGGATGGACCGAACGGTCGTCACTGACGAGTGACGATTAGGCTCGACCATCGTGGGGTGCCGAGAAATTGCTGGCACCCCGGGAGTTTGGAGGTGTCCTCGATTGTCGGCCAACGAGCATGGCGGTGGTTACACCCTCGCCGAAGCGGATAGCGCTGAGTACAACGGCGTCGACATCGGCCTGACCGAGCCCGGTCCCGTCGCACTGGAAACCGGCAGATCATTCGATCAGGCGCGGGCCGAAGCGGCGGTTCGCGAGTTGCTGATCGCCGTCGGCGAGGACCCGGATCGACCCGGCCTCCGTGAGACGCCCGCTCGCGTCGCCCGCGCTTACCGGGAGACCTTCGCGGGGCTCTACGTGGAGCCGGATTCGGTGCTCAACACCACTTTCGACGAGGGCCATCAAGAGCTCGTGCTGGTCAGGGACATCCCGATGTACTCGACCTGTGAGCATCACCTGGTCTCGTTCCACGGTGTCGCCCACGTGGGCTACATCCCGGGTCCGCACGGCCGGGTCACCGGGCTGTCCAAGCTCGCCCGGCTGGTGGACCTCTACGCCAAGCGCCCGCAGGTGCAGGAGCGGCTGACCAGTCAGATCGCCGACGCGGTCATGCGCAAGCTGGACCCGCGCGGCGCCATCGTCGTGGTCGAGGCCGAGCACCTGTGCATGGCGATGCGCGGCATCCGCAAGCCGGGCGCGAGCACCACCACCTCCGCCGTGCGCGGACTGCTGCAGTCCAACGCCGCCTCGCGCGCCGAGGCGCTCGATCTGATCCTCCGGAAGTGAGCGGGCAGGCGGTGTCCGAACTGAGCAGCGCGGGGCGCGCGGCGACCGGAGCGACCGGGGAAGACACCGCCACCGCACGGCCGGACCGGCCACCGGCCGCGGCGAGCGGGCTCGCGAGCGTCGGCGCGCGCGGGGGGCGCTCCTGCGTGGTGATGGGCGTGGTCAACGTCACCAGCGATTCGTTCTCCGACGGCGGGCGATACCTCGATCCCGAGCTGGCCGTCGCGCACGGCGTGCGCCTGCACGCCGCGGGTGCGGACATCATCGACGTCGGCGGCGAGTCCACCAGGCCGGGCGCGGTGCGCATCGACGCCGCGACCGAGGCCGCGCGGGTGACGCCGGTGATCCGCGGGCTGGTCGCGGCGGGCGTGCCGACCAGCGTGGACACCATGCGCGCCGCCGTGGCGGCCGCGGCGATCGAAGCCGGGGTGTCGGTGGTGAACGACGTCTCCGGTGGCCGCGCCGATCCCGATATGGTGCGCGTGGTCGCCTCCGCGCAGGTCCCCTGGGTGCTCATGCACTGGCGCGCGGGCGCGGACTACCGGCACACGGGACCTGCCGACCGCTACGACGACGTGGTCGCCGAAGTGCTCGCCGAGCTCACCGCGCAGGTGGACTCGGCGGTCGCCGTAGGCGTCGACCCTTCCCGCCTGGTCCTGGACCCGGGTCTGGGCTTCGCGAAGAACGCCGAGCACAATTGGACCCTGCTCGGCGCCCTGCCCGAACTCGTAGCGCACGGGCTGCCGATCCTGATCGGCGCTTCGCGCAAGCGTTTCCTCGGTTCGCTGCTCGGCGACGAGTCGGGGCCGCGTCCCCCGGACGGCCGCGAGACAGCCACCGCGACCGTTTCGGCGCTGGCCGCACTGCACGGCGCGTGGGGAGTGCGCGTCCACGACGTGCGCGCGTCGCTTGACGCGATCGCGGTCACCGACGCGTGGCAGAATGCCGCACGGCAGCGCGCCGCCCAGCACGACACCACTCGATCCAGTGCGCAAGGAGCTCAACGATGAGCCGGTCCCCGGTCCACGCCGAAGATCAGGCGCCGCCGCGCGATTCGGCGGTCCGGCGCGGAGCCGACCGCATCGAGCTGCGCGGCCTGCGCGCCTACGGGCACCACGGGGTGTTCGATCACGAGCGTCGCGACGGGCAGGAGTTCCTGGTCGACCTGACCGTCTGGGTGGATTTCGACGTGGCGGCGGCCTCCGACGACTTGGGGGCCACCGTGGACTACGGCGCGCTGGCCGAGCGCGCGGTGCGGATCGTCCAGGGCCCACCGCGCAACCTCATCGAGACGGTGGTCTCGGAGATCGCCGACGACGTGATGACCGATCAGCGGGTCAGCTCCGTCGAGGTGGTGCTGCACAAGCCGTCCGCGCCGATCCCGCACACCTTCGCCGACGTTCGGGTGATCACCTCGCGCCATCGGGGGGAGCCCGCCGGATGAGCGAGCGGAACTGCCGCGCGGCCCTCCTCCGCATCGGGCCGGGCGCCGCGGGAGCGCGCCGATGACCCGTGCCGTGCTGTCCATAGGCTCCAATCAGGGTGACCGGCTCGCACATCTGCGCAGTGTGCTGGACGGATTCGGGTCGCGAGTGCTGGCCGTCTCCGCCGTGTACGCCACCGCGCCGTGGGGTGGCGTCCCGCAGGAGGACTACTTGAACGCCGCCGTGCTGGTGGAGGATCCGGCTTTCGGCTGCGCGGATTGGCTGCGCCGCGGCCAAGAGCTGGAGCAGGCGGCGGGCCGGGTTCGCGATGTGCGGTGGGGCGCACGCACACTCGACGTGGACGTGGTGTGGTGCGCCGAACTGCGGGACGGGGAGCCGGTCGCGTGCCGCAGCGCCGATCCGGATCTGATCCTGCCGCACCCCCAGGCGCACCGGCGCGCTTTCGTGCTGGTGCCGTGGCTGGACGTGGCGCCGGACGCGGTGCTGGAGGTCGACGGCGCACCGCACGCCGTAGCGGATCTGCTGGCCGGGCTCGATCCGGGTGAGCGCGCGGGTGTGCGCCGCACCGAGTTCTCGCTGACGGGCGCGGCGTCGTGAAACTCAAGCCGACTCGCGTCCTCGACCTCGTGGCGAACGTGCTGATCGCGGCGATCGTCGCGTGGATCGCCACCCGGGTGGCGTATGACAGCTTCCCCCCGATTTCGATCTTCGCGGGCGCCTCGCTGTATCCGGTGGCCGCCATCGAGGCGGTATTGGCTTTCGTCATCCGGGCCAGAGTCAACGACCATCAGATCGGCGACGGACGCCATCAACTGCATCCGATCACCGCTGCTCGCGCCGTCGCGTTGGCCAAGGCGTCGGTGCAGGTCGGTTCGATCGCGGCAGGCATCTGGCTGGGCTTCTTGTGCTGGGTCCTCCCGCAGCGCGGCACCCTGCGCGCCGCGGCGGCCGACAGCCCTGGCGCGATCGTCGGGATGCTGGCGGGGGTGGCTTTGGTTGCTGCGGCCCTCTGGCTGGAGTACTGCTGCCGGGCGCCGGAGGACCCTACCGATGATGCGGCAACTACATAGCTAGTGGAACGAACCGAATCACAAAACCGGAATCTGGGCGCGGCGGGACCTATTGGCTACCCTGGCTGGCATGGTTTCACCCTCCCGTAGCAGCACTTCCCGTCGACGGCGGGACGACGCGGGAAAATTATTCGTCGGCGTCTTGATCTTGCTCGGTCTGGTTGCCAGCGTTTTCCTGATCTTCAGTAACAGCGTGGAGTTCGTACGGGTAGGTCTGGTCGCGGCGCTGTGGGCCGCGGCGATCGGCGCTCTGGCTGCGACGAAGTACCGCAAAGAGGCGACGATCGACAAGGCGAAGGTCCGCGATCTGCAGACCGTCTACGAGTTACAGCTGGAGCGTGAGGTCACCGCGCGGCGCGAGTACGAGCTCGGCGTCGAGGCGCGGGTGCGCGAGGAAGTGGGCGCCGACGCGGCCGAATTGGCGGCCTTGCGGGCGGAGCTGACCGTGCTGCGGCAGAGCCTGCAACGACTGTTCGACGGCGATCTGCTGATGGATCGACCGGCGTTGCGGGCCGACGCGACCCGAATCCAGGAGCTGACCAGCTCGAGCGCGGAACCGGGGAACAATAGCTCCGCGAATGCCGGGATGTGGTCGGTGTTCGCCGATCAGCAACCGCGCAGCAGTATGACGCCGATCTTCGAACCCGATCACCCGGAGCCGCCGGTCTTCGCCAGTCCCTACGACGACCCGGTCACCGCCGAGACCGCGGTGGTCTCCGCCGATGACGACGCCGACGAGCGGGCCGACGCGGAGCAGGCGCGTTACGCCGAGCCGCGCGGCTGGGCCGACGCGTTCACCGAGACGGTCGACGAGCCGGCCGAGGAGCCGGCCGAGGAGCCGGTCGACGAGCCCCCCACCCAGCCCGCCGCGCGGCCACGGCCGGAGCCGGAACCGGTCACACGGCCCGCCTCCGCCCGCACCGTCGGCACGCCCACCGCGCGCAGGCGGCGCAGGGCCGACAACGACGAACAGACGCCGTCGCGTCGTCTCTCGGTCGCGGAGATCATGGCCAACCTGCAATCGGAGGAGCGCGAACGCCGGTGACGCCGCGGCCGGGCACGGCTCGCACTGCGGCCTAGATCACGCGCGCACCCCGTGGCGGCGGTGAACCGCCTGCCGATATTCTCTTGGCGTACCGTCCGGTACCCGCATGGCGGGACTGGAACGACATCGAGAGGACAACGTTGACCTCGAGAAGCGTGAATTCCGACAACGCTACTTCGGGCTACGACCCCGCGCCCGCACGCCTGACGGTGGGAATCGTCTCGGCGGGACGCGTGGGCTCGGCACTGGGCGCCGCACTCGAGCGGGCCGGGCACGTAGTGTTCGGCGTCTGCGCGATTTCCGACGCCTCGGTGCGCCGTGCCAGGACCCGGCTGCCGGACTCGGAGATCCTGCCGGTCGAGCAGGTGGCCGCTCGCAGCGAGTTGCTGCTGCTCGCCGTGCCCGATACCGAATTGGCGGGCTTGATCCGTGGGCTGGCGGGCGCGGGAGTCGTCCGGCCCGGCACCATCGTGGTGCACACCTCCGGCGCCAACGGTGTCGGGGTGCTCGCCCCGCTGACCGAGATCGGCGCCCTTCCGCTTGCCATCCACCCCGCCATGACCTTCACCGGTCACGACGAAGACGTGACCCGGCTGGGTAACGCCTGCTTCGGGATCACCGCCGCCGACGAGGTCGGCTACGCCATCGCGCAGTCGCTGGTGATCGAGATGGGCGGCGAGCCGGTCCGCGTGCCGGAGCGCAACCGCCCGCTGTACCACGCGGCGCTCGCGCACGGCAGCAATCACCTCGTCACGGTGATCGTCGACGCGGTGGCCGCGCTGCGCGCCGCGCTGGAGGGCCCGGGCCTGATGGGTCAGCAACTGGTCGACGATCAGCCGGGCGGCCTGGCCGAGCGCCTGCTCGCCCCGCTGGCCTCGGCGGCGCTGGACAACGCGCTGCGCCGCGGTCAGTCCGCGCTGACCGGCCCGGTGGCGCGCGGCGACGCGGACGCGGTGACCACGCATCTGCACGCGCTGGAGTCCGTCGATCCCCGGCTGGCACAGGCGTATCGCGCGCTGTCGCTGCGCACCGCGGAACGGGCCGGCACCGCTCCCGCCGTCATCGAGCTGCTGGAAGGACGCTGATGTTCGACCCGAAATTGCGTGGTGCCTACCGTCCCGGGGCGCTGACCGTGCATCACGATCCCGCCGTCCTCGGCGCGGTGTCCGCCGCCCTGCGCGGTGTCGGCCGCACCGTGGCCCTGGTGCCGACCATGGGCGCGCTGCACGAGGGCCACTTGGAGATCGTCCGGCTGGCCAAGCGGACCAACCAGGTCGTCATCGTGTCGATCTTCGTCAACCCGCTCCAGTTCGGGGCGAACGAAGACCTGGACAAGTACCCCCGCACGCTGGACGCCGACGTCGAGCTGCTGCGCGCGGAGGGCGTGGAACTGGTGTTCGCGCCGAGCGTGTCCGATATGTATCCGGAGGGTCCGCGCACCACCGTGCATCCGGGTCCGCTCGGGGCGGAGCTCGAGGGCGCCAGCCGGCCGACCCATTTCGCGGGCATGCTCACCGTGGTCGCCAAACTGCTGCAGATCGCGCGGCCCACCGAGGCGTTCTTCGGCGAGAAGGACTACCAGCAGCTCACGTTGATCCGGCAGATGGTCCGCGACCTGAATTTCGACGTTCGGATCACCCCGGTGGTCACCGTGCGTGAGCCCGACGGGCTCGCCTTGTCCTCGCGCAACCGCTATCTGGACCCGGTGCAGCGCGAATCGGCGCTCGCCCTGTCCGCCGCTCTGTCGGCGGGCAAGCACGCGGGCGGCCTCGGCGGCGAGGCGGTACTCGCGGCCGCCCGCCGGGTGCTCGACGCCGCGACCGGCGTGGACGTCAACTACCTGGAACTGCGCTCGGCAACCTTGGGGCCCGCCCCGGCCACCGGCAACGCCCGACTGCTGATCGCGGCAAAGGTCGGCGCGACCCGGCTCATCGACAACATCGCCGTCACGCTCGGCGCTCCCATCGACGGTCACCCCACCGTCTCCGGTTCGCGGCCCGCCGCGGACTCATCCCAGCCCGTCGCGGCGGTGTCCGATCCCGCCCTGCTCCCTCCCGCCAACTAGAAAGGGCGACGCAATGCTGCGCACCATGATGAAGTCGAAGATCCACCGTGCCACCGTGACGCACGCCGACCTGCACTACGTCGGATCGGTCACGGTGGACCAAGACCTGCTCGACGCCGCCAACCTGCTGGAAGGCGAGCAGGTCTGCATCGTGGACATCGACAACGGCGCCCGCCTGGAGACCTACGTCATCGCCGGTGAGCGGGGATCCGGCGTGATCGGGATCAACGGCGCCGCCGCCCACTTGGTGCACCCCGGTGACCTGGTCATCCTGATCGCCTACGGCCAGCTGAACGAGCAGGAACTCGCCGAATACGACCCCAAGGTCGTGTTCGTCGACGACCGCAACCGTCCGGTGGAGCTGGGCTCGGACCCGGCGCACGCGCCGGAGGGCTCGGGCCTGACCTCGCCGCGCTCCCTGTCGTTCGTCTGAGGGCCGGCGAGCCGGGCATGCTGCTGACCATCGATGTCCGCAACACCAGTATCGAACTCGGCTTGTTCTCCGGTTCCGGGGCGCATTCGAAACTGGTGCGGCACTGGCGAATGCACACCAATCCGCTGCTGACCGCCGACGAATTCGCCATGCAGGTGCGCGGGCTGGTCGGCGCGCAACTGGATGAGGTGATCGGCGTCTCCGCGCTGTCGACGGTGCCGCCGGTGCTGCGCGAACTGCGCGGCATGCTCGGCCAGTACTGGGGCCATGTTCCGCACGTGCTGGTGGAACCGGGAGTGCGTACCGGGATTCCGTTGCTGGTGGACAATCCGAAAGAAGTCGGAGCGGATCGCATCGTCAACTGCCTGGCCGCCTATCAGCGGTACTCCGCACCGGCCATCGTCGTCGATTTCGGCACGGCGATCTGCGTCGATCTGGTGTCGAAGAAGGGCGAGTTCCTGGGCGGGATCATCGCGCCCGGTGTGGAGATTTCCACCGAGGCGCTGGTGGAACGCAGCGCACTGCGCCGGGCGGAGCTGACCAGGCCACGGTCGGTGCTGGGGAAGAACAGCATGGAATGCATGCAGTCCGGCGCCGTATTCGGTTTCGCCGGGTTGGTGGACGGCCTGATCGATCGGATTCGCGACGAGTTCGACGCCTTCGCGGGTGACGATGTCGCGGTGGTGGCGACCGGTGCGACCGCGCCGCTCATCGTCCCGGAATCCGAAACGATCGAGGACCACGATCCCCACCTGACGCTGACCGGGCTACGGCTCGTATACGAACGCAATCAACGGCGCAAGGGAAGTGTCTGATTTGCGCGGTGTCGGGTTCGTCGCAGGCCAGGCGGTTGCCGTCACCGTGTCGCATGCTGTTAGACTTCGTCCCGTGACTTTCGACGCGATCACCCAGGAGTGTTGTCGAGGCTGACATGCCTCGACCGATCGAGGCTGCGTACCCGCCCTCGACCGATACTTTCCTCCTGGAGATTCGCTCATGCGTTCTTCTGTTCTTTCTCTTTCTTCCGCGCGTACCGCGTTGTCGGCCACTCCGCCGCTGGACCGCCCGATAGCGCCCGCTCTGCCCACTCGGCTGCGTCCGGCCGATCTGTTGCGGCTGACCGACGAAGGCGCCGAGGACGTGCTGGCCGGGCGTTACGACCACCTGCTTCCCGCTGACGGGAAGTGGCCCGCGGACGAGCGGTGGGCGACCCGGTTGCTCACCGACGACGAGGTCGACGTCTGGCTGATCAACTGGACGCCGGGCAAATCCACCGAACTGCACGACCACGCCGGATCGCTCGGCGCGCTCACCGTGCTCAGCGGTGCGCTGTCCGAATATCGCTGGAACGGAACGGAATTACGTTGCCGCACCCTCGCCGCCGGTGATCAGGCATCGTTCCCGATCGGATGGGTGCACGACGTCATGCGCGCGCCCGGCGCCGTCGGATCCGAGGGCCCGCTCGACCCGACGCTGAGCGTGCACGCCTATTCCCCGCCACTCACCGCCATGTCGTATTACGAGGTGACCGGTCACGGCACCCTGCGACGCACCCGAACCGTCCTCACCGACCAGCCCGAAGGTGACCTGTGATGACCCGTTTGACGATCGATCAGATGCTCGAGAACGCACGGGCCCAGCTCGACCGGATCTATGCCTTCGAATTGCCGGAAGCCATCGAGCGCGGCGCCATTCTGGTGGATATCCGCCCTCAGGCGCAGCGCGGACGCGAGGGCACCTTGCCCGGCGCCTTGGTGATCGAACGCAACGTCCTGGAATGGCGGCTCGACCCCTCCAGTTCCGCGCGCTTGGCCTTGGCCGCCGATCACGACGTGGAATGGATCGTCGTGTGCTCCGAGGGGTATACCTCCAGCCTGGCCGCCGCCGCGCTGCGGCAACTCGGGCTGCACCGGGCCACCGACCTGGTGGGCGGGTACCAGGCATTGAAGGCGGCCGGACTGTTGAACGTCGCCGTCGGAGCGCCGCACTTCGCGCGGGAGGTCGACGCGCTCGCCTTGCTGTAAATCCCCGCGAACACTTCCATCTCGAAATAGCCGGGCGCTCAGGTGTTTTCGGACGTCACCTGATGCGCACCGGCTATTTCGCGTCTTTGGAGCGCCTGCGGGGCGATCAGGGGCGGGACGGGGCATCGATACCGTTTCGTTACTACGGGCCGGAGGCCGGGCGGCGCGCAAAACGATTTCCGGTGCACGCTAGGGTTGTTCGATGTGAGCACCCCGAACTCTGCATCCTCCGGCGCATCGACATCGGATTCGCGGCCCGCCGTGTCGCTCGACGCCGACGATGCCCCGGAGCAGATACGGATTCGGCGGGAGAAGCGGGAGCGGCTACTCGCGGCCGGTGTCGAGGCCTATCCGGTCGTCGTGCCGCGTACGCATACCCTCGCGGAAATTCGGGCCGCATATCCCGACCTGGCCGCGGACACCGCCACCGGACAAGAGGCCGGCGTCGCCGGACGCGTCATTTTCCTCCGTAATACCGGCAAGTTGTGTTTCGCCACGCTGCAGGAGGGCGACGGCACCAAGCTGCAGGCGATGATCAGCCTGAACGGGGTCGGCGCCGACGCGCTCGCCGCCTGGAAGGCGGACGTCGACCTCGGTGACTTCGTTTTCGTGCACGGTGAGGTCATCTCGTCGCGAACCGGTGAACTGAGTGTGATGGCCGACTCCTGGTCCATGGCGGCGAAGGCCCTGCGGCCGCTGCCGGTGGCGCACAAGGAGATGAACGAGGAATCGCGGGTCCGGCAGCGTTATGTCGACCTCATCGTGCGGCCAGAGGCCAGGGAAATGGCTCGTACCCGTATCGCCGTGGTGCGCGCACTGCGCAACGCGCTCGAGCGGCGAGGATTCCTCGAGGTGGAGACGCCGATGCTGCAGACGCTGCACGGCGGCGCGGCGGCCCGGCCGTTCGTCACCCATTCCAACGCCCTCGACATGGACCTCTACCTGCGCATCGCCCCGGAGTTGTTCCTGAAGCGCTGCGTGGTCGGCGGCCTGGAGCGGGTCTTCGAGATCAACCGGAACTTCCGCAACGAGGGCGCGGACTCCACGCATTCCCCCGAGTTCGCGATGCTCGAGACATACCAGGCATACGGCACCTATGACGACTCGGCGGTGATGACCCGCGAATTGGTGCAGGAAGTGGCCCAGGAGGCGTTCGGCACCCAGGTGGTGACCCTGGCCGACGGCACCGAATACGACCTCCGCGGCGAGTGGGCCACCGTCGAGATGTACCCCTCGCTGTCGGACGCGCTGGGCGTGCAGGTCACTCCGGAAACATCGGTCGCCGAATTGCGCGCACTCGCGGATCGGGTGGGTCTGGAAATTCCGGAGGGCAAGGGCTACGGCCACGGGAAACTCGTCGAGGAACTCTGGGAACACCAGTATGGCGACAAGCTGTACGCACCGACTTTCGTCCGGGACTTCCCGGTGGAGACCTCCCCGTTGACCAGGCAGCATCGCAGTACGGCGGGCGTCACGGAGAAGTGGGATCTCTATGTGCGCGGCTTCGAGTTGGCTACGGGCTATTCGGAGTTGGTCGACCCGGTGATCCAGCGTGAGCGCTTCGTCGACCAGGCCCGGCTGGCCGCGCAGGGCGACGACGAAGCGATGGTGCTGGACGAGGACTTCCTCGCCGCGATGGAGCACGGCATGCCCCCGACGACCGGAACGGGTATGGGAATTGATCGCTTGTTGATGGCGCTCACGGGATTGGGAATCCGAGAAACGATACTGTTCCCAATTGTGCGTCCGGTCACCAGGTGACCGACTGGATTGCAAAGCAGCGGCTCCGTCTTGGAATTTCCGGAATTCGAGGTATTCTTGCCTCGGGTAATCGGCCTAGTATGCGGGTCGCACGATTTCGAGAGGACGTTCATCTCATGGCAAAGAAGGTCACCGTTAGCCTGATCGACGATGTCGACGGTGAGTCCATCGCGGACGAGACCATCGAGTTTGCGATCGACGGTGTGTCGTACGAGATCGACCTGTCGTCGGCAAATGCGGCGAAGCTGCGCGACGGTTTGGAAGAGTGGGTTTCGAATGCGCGCCGGGTCAGCGGCCGCCGCCGGGTCAAGGCCGCCGCGGCCGCCGCGGGTACCCCGAAGAGCCGGGTCTCCATCGACCGGGAACAAAGCGCCGCAATTCGTGAGTGGGCGCGTCGGAATGGACACAAGGTGTCCGCGCGGGGCCGCATCTCCGCTGACATCACCGACGCGTACAACAAGGCCGCGAAGGGATAGTTCTTTTTCCGGCCGCCGTCCCGGCGAATCGTGCGACGTCGGGGCGGCGGTCTTGTTTGTGATAGGCCTTCGATATAGCGGTGAGACCTGATCACACGGTGGCCGGCCCCGCGCGGGCCGATCATCTTGCTCGTGGTTCCCGAACGCGGCACCATGGAAACGTGCGACGGTCACTGGCGGTATGGAGAGGTGAGGTATCGGCGCAGTGACAGGATTCGTCGGATCATTCTTGCGGTTCACCGATGACGCCGGTCGACAGCAGGAGTTCACGCTCACGCCCGACCGCGGCCGCGTCACCATCGGTCGCTCCCCGCATGCCGATCTCGCCCTGAGCTGGGACGCGGAGGTCTCCCGCCTGCACGCGGCGGTCGAATATTTGGGTGCGCACTGGACCATCGTGGACGACGGCCTCTCCAGGAACGGCACCTTCGTCAACGGTGACCGGCTCGTCGGCCGCCGCAGGCTCATGGCGGGCGATGTCATCCGGGTCGGTACCTCGCGGGTGTCCTTCCACGACTTCGGCGGCGTTTCCGACGACATCACCCGCACCTCCACCGGCTCGATACCCACCGCGCGGTCGCTCACCGAAACGCAGCGCTCGGTCCTGATCGCGCTGTGCCGCCCGTACAAGCACGGCGCCGGGTTCGCGACTCCCGCCTCCAATCAGCAGATCGCCGAGGAGTTGTTCCTCAGTGTCGACGCGATCAAGACCCATCTGCGCGCCCTGTTCGCGAAGTTCGGGGTGGAGGATCTGCCGCAGAACCAGAAGCGGGTGCGGCTGGCTGGACTGGCCATGCAGAGTGGGCTCATTTCCGATCGGGACCTGTGAGACCTCTACCGTAGACGCTCGCTCAAATGGTCGAGCTTCTCGACCATGGAGAGTCCCGGCGGCAGCGGCTTGACTCGGATACACGTAGCCGGAGCGAGGACTCCGGCCGGGTTTCCCAGCAGGAGGAAGTCATGACCGCCACACGTCTCGCCGCTCTGGTGCTCGCCACGCTGGCGACCGGCCTGATCGCGGGCCTTTTCTACGCGTACGCCAATTCGGTGATGCCCGCGCTGGCCCGCACCGACGACCGCGCGATGATCGACGTGATGCAGAAGATCAACGTGGTGATCATCAATCCCTGGTTCATGATCGGGTTCCTCGGCACCGTCGGCTTCGGCATCCTGGCGGCGGCGCTGCACCTGGGGCGCGAGCACCGCAGCACACTGGTCTGGATAGCGCTCGCGCTGGTGCTCAACGTCATCGCCTTCGCGGTCACCTCGGGCTTGAACGTTCCGCTCGACGACCAGCTGGCCGCCGCGGGCGACCCGGCATCATCACCGACCTCGCCGCGGTGCGCGCCGCGTTCGAATCGGCCTGGGTGCGCTGGAACATTCTGCGCGGCGTCCTGCACACGCTGGCCTTCCTGGCGCTGTGCGGCGCGCTGTTCGCGGCGGGCGTCCAGCAGGGCAGAGCCACCGCCGCGCCGGTGGGCCACGGCCACGTGGTCGCGGGCCAGTACGCGGCGCAGGACCGGTCCGGCGCGCCCGCCCTCGGTCAGAGCTAGTTTCCGCAACGACCCGCCGGAATGTGCCCCGTCTGGGCCACTCCGTGCGGTAGCTTCCCGGCAAGACGAGTCCGGACCGGGAGGCTATCGTGCGACGTGTCCCAGGCTTTTCGTTGTTCATCGTTCTGCTCGCCGCGGTGTGCGCCACCGCGGGCGCGGCACACGCGCAGGAGCGCTATCCGGTCGACTACAACTTCTTCGCGGGCATCCCCGCCGAACTGGCGAATCCGGGCGGTTCGCTGCCCGGCACCAACGACTGGTCCTGCCGGCCGAGCTCCCGGCATCCGAATCCCGTGGTTCTCGTCCACGGCACGGGCGGTGGCGCACAGACGAATTGGGGCGTGTATGCGCCGCTGCTGGCCAACGAGGGCTTTTGCGTGTACGCCTCCACCTTCGGCGCCTACGAGGTGCCGTGGCCCGCGTCGGCCATCGGAGGCATGCTCCCGATCGAGCGGAGCGCGGCGCAGCTCGCCGCTTTCGTCGACCGGGTACGGGCCGCGACCGGCGCCGCCGAGGTCGATCTCATCGGCCATTCCCAGGGCAATTTCATCGGCAACTACTTCGTCAAGCGGCTCGGCGGCTCGGCGAAGGTGGACAAGATGGTCGGACTGGCCCCGCCCTGGCTCGGCTCGAACGCGGGCGGCATGGCCGACCTGAACGAATGGGGCACGCGGATGGGTCTCGGCCCGTTCTTCGACGCCGTGGCCGGGACGCCGTGCATGGCCTGCCGCCAGGTTCTGCAAGGGTCGGAGTTCGTGCGCGCGCTCAACGCGGACGGTGTGTACCACCCGGACGTGACCTACACCAACATCGCGACCGAGCTGGACGAGCTGGTGGTGCCGTACACCGCCGGACTGGTCGCGGGCCCGAGGGTGACGAATATCGTGGTTCAGGACGGCTGCGCGACGGACTACTCTGGGCATACGGGCATAGCGGGCAGCCGGAGGGCCGCGACCTACGTGCTCAACGCGCTCGATCCCGGGCATCAACGCCCAGTGCCCTGCGGTTAGGCCGACCCGTACACCGGGGAGGCGGCCGAGGTCGTAGGCGTGCGGCGGAGATCCGGTCGGCGAGCGGTCTGTTCGCTGAGGGCAAAACCCGGCCGGAAACGAATCCGGCGACGCCCACGTTATGAGTGAATGACCGTGCTGCCGCCGGTCGGCAATAGGGTGGACCGGCGGCGGCGGCATCTCCCGCCAACTAGAGTGGAGGCGGGGGCCGCAACCCCCGGGCTTCATGGCAGGCTGACGCCCACGGTTGTTGTACACAGCACACTGCGGCGTCTGTTGCCAGAATGTCGGAGCAGGAGAGTGAGGGAGCGATGTTCGAGAGGTTCACCGACCGCGCGAGGCGTGTCGTTGTCCTGGCCCAGGAAGAGGCCCGGATGCTCAACCACAACTACATCGGCACCGAGCACATCCTGCTGGGGCTGATTCACGAGGGTGAGGGCGTCGCGGCCAAGTCGCTGGAGTCGCTCGGCATTTCGCTGGAAGGCGTGCGCAGCCAGGTGGAGGAGATCATCGGCCAGGGCCAGCAGGCCCCGTCCGGGCACATCCCGTTCACCCCGCGCGCCAAGAAGGTGCTGGAGCTGAGCCTTCGCGAGGCGCTGCAGCTCGGTCACAACTACATCGGCACCGAGCACATCCTGCTCGGCCTCATCCGCGAGGGCGAGGGCGTGGCGGCGCAGGTGCTGGTGAAGCTGGGCGCCGATCTCAACCGTGTGCGCCAGCAGGTCATTCAGCTGCTGTCCGGGTATCAGGGCAAGGAGCCGGTCGAGTCCGGTTCGCGCGGCGAGGCGGGCACCCCGTCCACCTCGCTGGTGCTCGACCAGTTCGGTCGCAACCTGACCCAGGCCGCGCTCGAGGGCAAGCTCGATCCGGTCATCGGCCGCTCGAAGGAGATCGAGCGGGTCATGCAGGTGCTCAGCCGCCGCACCAAGAACAACCCGGTGCTGATCGGCGAGCCCGGCGTCGGCAAGACCGCCGTCGTCGAGGGGCTCGCGCAGGCCATCGTCAACGGCGAGGTCCCGGAGACGCTGAAGGACAAGCAGCTCTACACCCTCGACCTGGGTTCCCTGGTCGCGGGCAGTCGCTACCGCGGTGACTTCGAAGAGCGCCTGAAGAAGGTGCTCAAGGAGATCAACACCCGCGGTGACATCATCCTGTTCATCGACGAGCTGCACACGCTGGTCGGCGCGGGCGCCGCCGAGGGCGCCATCGACGCGGCCTCGATCCTGAAGCCGAAGCTGGCTCGCGGCGAGCTGCAGACCATCGGCGCGACCACTCTCGACGAGTACCGCAAGTACATCGAGAAGGACGCCGCCCTGGAGCGCCGTTTCCAGCCGGTGCAGGTGGGCGAGCCGACCGTCGAGCACACCATCAACATTCTCAAGGGTCTGCGCGACCGCTACGAGGCGCACCACCGCGTCTCCATCACCGACGGCGCGCTGGTGGCCGCCGCGACCCTGGCCGACCGCTACATCAACGACCGGTTCCTGCCGGACAAGGCGATCGACCTGATCGACGAGGCGGGCGCGCGGATGCGCATCCGTCGCATGACCGCTCCGCCGGACCTGCGCGAGTTCGACGACAAGATCGCCGAGGCGCGCCGGGAGAAGGAGTCCGCGATCGACGCGCAGGACTTCGAGAAGGCCGCGCGGTTGCGCGACAAGGAGAAGCAGCTCGTCGCGAAGCGGGCCGAGCGGGAGAAGCAGTGGCGCTCGGGTGACCTGGACGTCGTGGCCGAGGTCGACGACGAACAGATCGCCGAGGTGCTGGCGAACTGGACCGGTATCCCGGTGTTCAAGCTCACCGAGGAGGAGACCACCCGTCTGCTCCGCATGGAGGACGAGCTGCACAAGCGGATCATCGGCCAGGAGGACGCGGTCAAGGCGGTCTCCAAGGCCATCCGCCGCACCCGGGCCGGCTTGAAGGACCCGAAGCGCCCGTCCGGCTCGTTCATCTTCGCCGGCCCGTCCGGTGTCGGTAAGACCGAGCTGTCCAAGGCGCTGGCGAACTTCCTGTTCGGCGACGACGACGCGCTCATCCAGATCGACATGGGCGAGTTCCACGACCGCTTCACCGCCTCGCGGCTGTTCGGTGCCCCTCCGGGCTACGTCGGCTACGAGGAGGGCGGCCAGCTCACCGAGAAGGTGCGCCGCAAGCCGTTCTCGGTCGTGCTGTTCGACGAGATCGAGAAGGCCCACCAGGAGATCTACAACACCCTGTTGCAGGTGCTGGAGGACGGCCGCCTCACCGACGGCCAGGGCCGGACCGTGGACTTCAAGAACACGGTGCTGATCTTCACCTCGAACCTCGGCACCTCCGACATCTCGAAGGCCGTCGGCCTGGGCTTCTCGCAGTCCAACAACGAGGGCTCGAACTACGAGCGGATGAAGCTCAAGGTCAACGACGAGCTGAAGAAGCACTTCCGGCCCGAGTTCCTCAACCGCATCGACGACGTGATCGTCTTCCACCAGCTCACCAACGAGCAGATCGTCGAGATGGTGGACCTGATGATCGGCCGCGTCGCCACGCAGCTGAAGAACAAGGACATGGCGATCGAGCTCACCCCGACCGCCAAGAACCTGCTGGCCAAGCGAGGCTTCGATCCCGTGCTCGGCGCGCGGCCGCTGCGCCGCACCATCCAGCGCGAGATCGAGGACCAGCTGTCGGAGAAGATCCTCTTCGGCGAGATCGGCCCGGGTCAGACCATCTCGGTCGACGTCGAGGGCTGGGACGGCGAGGGCTCCGGCGAGGACGCCAAGTTCACCTTCACCGGTAAGGCGAAGCTGACCAAGGCGCAGACCGAGGAGAAGCCGGAAGTCGTGCTGACGGGCGCGACGGAAGGCCCCACCGAGGCGGCCGCAGGCGAGTAAGTCGCAACCGAAGAGCCCGTGTCCACCCGGTGGGCACGGGCTCTCCGTATTCCAGGGGTGATTGCCGGCCGGGGTATGCCAGCCGCCGCAGTTCCGGCCGCCGGGAAACCCACGGCTTCAGGGGCAGTGAAAATATTCATGCCGAAAGACTGCGCCGAAGGGTACAGGTGGGTCATCGGGCGTGGCTCGGCATTTGGAATACGCCGGAAAACGTATCTTTCCGGACCTCGAGCGTGGCGGCGCAAATATTCACCAGATAATTGCTGGACCGCATCGGAGCTGGGAAATTCGGTTCGCTGAAGAATTGCTCAGTGTGGAACCCCGAGGCGGCTCGATGGCTGAGCGCCATCGTCGCGTGGAATTGCTGCCAGCCCGGCCGGACAAGCCCCGATTCGCAGGCCAGGACACCAGTTGGCGGCGGGCGCGGAGTTTTGTGAGGATGCGGCTTCCGAACCGCCGCGAACCAATGCTTGGTCGTCCGCCATCAGAACCCGGATGGCGCTGGGCGGACCTTCCGTGACGTCCGCGCGGCCCGGATCGCCGGTGTCCCGCGTCGGGCATCCTTTGCCAGGGGCCGAGCGCGTCACCCGGTCAGTGCCGCGGGTGACCGGCCGATGTGCTGGGCCGCTCGGTCGCTTCCGCGGAACGGCCCTGCGAACCGCCCCGCGTCGTACGCATCGGGGAGCCGCTGCCGGATTCCTCGGCGGCCGTGGTGCGCGTGGCATCGGTACGTGCCGGGGAAGTCTGCGGCGCCGTGGCGCTGCGCGGCGGCTCGCCCCCTGCCGCGTCGCTCTGTTTCGGCGTGCCCGCTGTCGCGCCGTCGTGCGCAGGCGCGACTGCCGTCCCATTGCTGTGCGCCGGTGTTCCTGGTGACGCGGAACCGGTCGCGGTGGGATCCGGCGTTCGCGTGGGCAGCCGGGCCGCCACCCGGAATCCACCGCTGGGGCGCGGACCAGCGGTGAGGGCGCCGCCGAGCGCATGGGTGCGTTCGCGCATGCCGATGATCCCGTTGCCGCCGCTGGTGCCGGAGCGCGACGTGGCGCCGGTGGGGCGGGTGTTGTCTACGGTGATGTCGACCGAGTCCGGGGTGTAGCGCACGGTCACCGTGGCATCGGCGCCCGGCGCGTGCCGCAGCACGTTGGTCAGCGACTCTTGGACGATGCGCGCCGCCGCCCCGTCGATGACGCTCGGCAACTGTTGTGGAGTGCCGAGTACGCGGGTGTTGACCGTCAATCCGGTGGCGCGGGGGCGCTGCAACAAGTCGTCCAGGTCGCCGATGCTCGGCGCCGGAGCGCGCGGCGCGGGTGGCGGGTCATCAATGGCGGAATCCGTTGCGGCGAGGTCGATGTCGCTCGGCGCGAGTGGGGCCGCGGCCTGATTGCGATTGTTGCGACCGGATCGGCGAATCCGGCGGCGGCCGGGCTCCTGCGCACTCGCCTCGGCGGGAGGTTGCTCCTCGGGCGCCGTGGCGGCGGTTCCGGAGCGGAGGGTGTGCAGCAGCTCGTGGACTTCGGTGAGTGCGTCACGGCTGGCGTCCTTGATCGCGATGAGCGCGGTCTCCGCCTGCTCCGGGCGCTTGTCGAGCAGTTCCAGCGCCACCGAGGACTGCATGTTGATCATCAACAGGCTGTGCGCGAGCACATCGTGCAACTCTCGCGCGATGGCCAAGCGCTCCTCGCCGGCTCGCCGCTCGCGCTGCGCCTCCTCGTCTCTGCGGGTGGCCTCGGCGCGCTGCCTGCGCGCGACGAGCACGGCCTCGCGCTGCCGGATCCCTTCGGCCGCCAGCAGCAATACCGAAAGCCACGCCATCAGCCCGAACACCTGCCACAGATCGGCGGGTCGTCCCAGCAGCGCGGGCAGCGGCCAGACCAGCGCCAGATAGCCCAGCGGGACCAGAGGGTAGGTCCACCACCGGGATCCCGCGCTCGCGGCGGTGAGGAAGGCGACGACCAGCGAGACGAAGATCGGTCCGTACCCGTAGCCCAGCAGGAAGTACCCCAGGCACACGGCGAGCGTCACGATCAGCACGGGTACCGGCTGCGCGCGCCGCCAGATCAGCGCCACCGGCCCGGCCAGCAGCAGGAGGTAACCGAGTACGTCGAGGGAATGCACGCCCATCTGCCGGGTGTTCGCGAAGGCGCCCCCTGCCAACTGGACCGCGGCCACGACGAGCGCGACTCCCCAGTCCGATCCGACCGAGCTGCGATCCGTAATCCCTGCCACCCGCACCCACGTAGCCTATGCGGCTCGGCCGTGATTCGACGTCCGCTCGAGAACGAATTTCGCGCCGATTGCGGTGATTCGACACTTCGCGGTGTGTGGAGAACCTGCTGCGCGGCGTCGCGGGTATCTTGCGCCGATCGAAGTGATCACCAACCATCTGCCCGGCACGGCGGTCGGGTCGCCGGGCCGGTGCCCGGTCGCGCCGGGGGTGCCGACCGTGCTGTCGCGGAGGGTCACCGGTCGTGCCGGCGGCTCGTGCTGTTCGCGGGCGGGCGGTCTGGCTGATGCGCGAACGCGACTTGGCGCGAACCACCCAGGACGGATTCGGCGATGACGCGAAGCGCGTCGGTGATCTGTTCGGAGGTCAGGCCGCGCTCGCGTTGCTGTCGGTAGACCTCGGCCGCCAAGGGGGCCAGCAGCGGGTCGACCATCGCGTCCGGCTCCCGGATGCCCGCTGCCGTCAGCAGCGCTCGCACATGTGCGTACCAGAAACCGTAAGCACCCGTCGCGAAGCGCGCTCCGCCGACTTCGGCGCCCAGCACCAGATGGGCGTGCGCGTCCAGCAATTCGACCATCGCCGCGTAGAAGGCGGCCAGCCTGCGCGCGGGAGGAGCCCCCGGACCGAGCGGCGGCGGACCGGCGAGCAGTTTCTCTTGCAGCGCCCGTTCGTGTTCGTCCAGCAGGGCTACCGCTACCGACTTGGTATCCGGATAACGCCGGTACAGCGTGCCCCGGCCGACGCCGGCCGCCTTCGCGATGTCGTCCATCGTCACCGTTCGAGGGTCGCGGCCGGCGAACAGCTCCGCGGCGGCGGCGAGCACCTTGGCGCGGTTGCGCGCCGCGTCGGCGCGCTCCGGCGGGGCCGCCGACGGGTCCGGCCCGGTGGCGGCGAGCAGGTCGGATCGGGGTTCCATGCCTCGACTGTAGCCGATCCGGCAATAACTGGACAATGTGTCCACTTAACTCTATCGTGGGGCGACGGACGATCGGACAGCGTGTCCAGTTAGTAAGGGATTGATCATGAGCAGTTTGTTGCATCTCGACGCCAGCGCCAGGCGGCGCTCGATCAGCCGGGAGTTGAGCGCCGCCTTCGCCGAGGCGTGGCGCCTGCGGCATCCCGAGGGCGGCTACCGCTACCGCGATCTCGCGGCCGACCCGGTGCCGTTCATCGGTGAGGCGTGGACGCAGTTGTGCGATGCGGTGCTCGCCCTGCCGAGCACGGACGCGCGGCGGCTCGGTGACCTGGTCGGCACCCCGGCGCAGGCCGCCGCATGGGAGATCGCCGAGCCGCTGCTGTCGGAGCTGCTCGCGGCGGACGTGATCGTGATCGGCACGCCGATGTACAACTATTCGATTCCGGCCGCGCTGAAAGCCTGGCTGGATCAGGTGACCTTCCCGCGCATGTCGTTGGGGCACCGGAGATTCGTCGTGACGAGCGCCCGTGGCGGCGCCTACTCGCCGGGCGCGCCCAAAGCGGCCTACGACTACCAGGAGCGTTTCCTGCGTGACTTCTTCGCAGGCCATTTCGCCGTCTCGGACACCGTCTTCGTCCACGCGGAACTAGCCAATTCCCGCCAGGACCCGGTGCTGGCGAACCGGCGTGCCGAGCACGACGCGTCCTACGCCCGAGCCCTGGTCACCGCGCGGGAGCTGGCGGGGGAGTACTGAGATGAACTGGGTAGTGCTCGTCGTCGCCGGTCTGGTGGAGATCGCCTGGTCGCAGAGCATCAAGCCGACCGAGAACTTCACCAGACTCGTGCCGACACTGATCTGCTTCGTCCTCGGCTGCACCGCCGTGTACCTGCTGTCGCGAGCGATGCAGACCTTGCCGGTCGGCACCGCCTACGCGGTGTTCACCGGAATCGGCGCCCTCGGCGCGATCACCCTCGGCATCGTCGTCGCCAAGGATCCGCTCAGCGCGGGTCGCGCCTTGGCGCTGGCGTTGATCCTCGGCGGCATCGTGCTGGCCAGGATCACGAATCCGCAGTAGCGGCGCGGATCTGCCTGGTGCGCCGGGAGATACCGGCGAACCCGAGCGACCCGCAGAGGCGAAGATGATCGGCGAACCAGTGGGCCGCGGCGTGTCGGCCGGGGTAGGTTTCGTGCTGAATCGTGAAACGATCATCGGCGAAAGGACCGTGATGCCCACACGTACCGCGCGTACCGCCTGGACCGGCACCCTGCAGGAGGGTTCGGGACAGGTCGAACTGGCCAGTTCGGGGGTCGGTAAGTACGACGTGTCGTTCCCCAAGCGTTCCGCCGAGGAGGCCGACGGCACCACCAGCCCGGAGGAACTGATCGCCGCCGCGCACTCCTCGTGCTACGCGATGGCGCTCTCGGCGCAGATCGGTAACGCGGGCGGCACCCCGGAGAGTCTGGACGTCACCGCCGACGTGACGCTCGGTCCCGACCCGGCGGGCGGCTTTCGCATCACCGGGATCGAGTTGACCGTCCGGGGGCGCGTCTCCGGCATCGACGCCGACGCCTTCCAGGCCGCCGCCGAGGCCGCCAAAGCGGGGTGCCCGGTCAGCAAGGCGCTGGCCGGGGTCGACCACATCACCCTCGACGCGGCTCTCGCCTGACCGGCACCAGCCGTCTCGTGCCCCGCTCCCCTCGATTGCGGGAGCGGGGCACGAAAGCCGGATGCCGTAATCAGCGTTCACGGAAGTAGCGTCGGGCGGAGCGGGTGTACAGCGCGGGGACGGCGATCGCCACGGCCGCGACGTGGACGGTACGGAGGGCGGCGAGCAGCAGGGTCGCCGGGGCCGCGTCCCGGAAGACATCGCTCAGTTCGTTCGCGGACATCACCGTGGCGAGCGGCTCCACGATCAGTGACAACAGGCCGAACACACCGATTCCGACGGTGATCAGCAGCCGGGCCCAGCGGTCGCCGCGAGTCATGCGCACCGAAACGGCCAGGACCAGAGCGTAGAGCGCCGTGCGCACAACCAGCCCGGTCGCAAGGCTCGCCGGGTCGGCTACGGGGAAAGCGAGCGCGGCCCGAGCGAGCGCCTCGGCGATGCCCGCGGCCAGCGCGACGACCAGCGCGCCGAACGCAACGCGCACGGCTCGCGGTGGTCCAGCCGGGTGGACATGCGGGGACATGGGCCCAACGGAGAAGGCAGTGCCGGTCATGGGACCGACACTGCCTCAGCGCCTCCGGAGGCGAATCACTCCGCGGTAGCGGCGGCTACCCGTACCGGGGTATCGGTGGGCGTCGTGAACTCGGTGAGCGCCGCGAAGCCCAGGGCCAAACCGGCCCACAGCGTCGCGGTCTCGGCCAGTGACGCCACTCGGAACCGCCACAGCAGCGTGGCCGGGAAGTCCGCGCTCACCTCGTTCACACCCGGCAGCAGGACATAGCCGAGCGCGGTCACCAGCACGAATGCCGCGACCGCGCCGATCAGCTTGATAATGGGAAGCCGGCCGCGCAGTACGGTGAACACCGCCACCGCCGCAGCGACCGCGACGATGCCGAGCAGCACCGCCGCCAGCCACAACAGGGTGCGCTCGTCGATGGTGTCCGGATCACCCACGGCGGGTGGGTTCGCCGGGTATTTGAAGAACGGCACCGCGACGATCGCGGCCCACCCCGCCAAGCCGAGCAGCAGCGCGAGCCGTGGGCCGGGCAACGTGGTGTAGCGCCGCGCGACATGCGCGACCGAGGCATAGATGGCGCCGAGCGCGAGCCCGGCCAAGCCGAGCGCGAGGAATAGCCCGAACTTCTGGCCCGCGCGGCTCACCAGGGGTTCTTCCTCGTGACCGTGGGAGTGTCCGCCCGCGGATTCGGCGTGCTCGCCGTGGGTGTGCCCGGCGGGACCCGCCTCCTCGATGGCGATGGCGGCGTCCACCTGGGGCTCGCCGACGAAGTAACCGACTGTGGCGGCCAGCAGTCCGGCGATGAGACCGGCCAGCAGGCCGCGCAGCAGCAGGGTTCGGAGCGAACCGATCAGTGGCACGGAAGCCCCAGCAGGTGGCGTCCGTCGTGCATCAGCTCGTGCAGGTACATCCCGCTGCGCGAGATGGCGCCCTGGTCGAAGCCGACCAGGTACAAGGTGAGCAGTGCGAGAAGAACGACACCGACCGTGACGAGCACGGTGGCCAGGGAATCGGTCGCCCGGCTGGGTGAATGCGCGATGGCCATTCGAGTCCTCCTTGGGATACGCGTCCCGTCGGGTGGTGGGCGCGACGGTGCCGGTGTCTGGCTTTCCGGCACCGGACTCGGTGCGTGGAACACAGTGGCGCGACCGCTCCGGAATCTCACCGGAATTACCGCGTCACCCTCGCGTTTGTCCCTCGAACTGTGACATCTCATGGACTGCGGCGTCAACAGCGTCCGGCACGGGCGTACCACGGCGTCGGGCGAGTCGCCGGGCAGGCGGACCTGCCCGGCGAAGCGGATTCAGCTCAGTTGGCCTGCTTCGCGTCGACGTCGAGCACGACCTCGAACTCGAGCAGGGACGCACCCGTCGAGACCGGCTTCTGGCGCTCGCCCGCGTGCGCCTCCCGCGCGGGCCCGTCCCGCCAGGCGGCGAAGGATTCCTCCGAATCCCACTGAGTGACAACGAAATACCTGTTCTCGCCGGCGACCGGGCGCAGCAGCTGGAAGCCGAGGAAGCCGGGGGAGTTCTCGACCGCGTGCGCCCGGTGGGCGAACCGCTTCTCCAACTCGGGGCCCGCGCCCTCGGGAACCTCGATCGCGTTGATCTTCACAACAGCCATGCATCCAAGCTAGCGGCTGATGCCGAGCAGCCGCTCGGTGCCTCGTATTGTCGGACCGATGTTGCACGACGAAGGCGGAGCGGGCGCGCCGATCCTGCTGCTGCACGGACTGATGGGCAGCGCGCGCACCTGGGGCGATCAGCTGGGCTGGCTGCGCGAGCACGGCCACGTCTACACCTTCGACGCCGCCGGGCACGGCAGGCCCGCGCCAGGGGAATTGACGACCGAGGCGTTCGTCGACGACATCGCCGCGGGCACCGCCGCGATCGCCGAGCCGATGGTGGTTATCGGGCACTCGATGGGCGCGCTGCACGGCTGGGTGTTCGCAGCGACGCACCCGGATCGGGTCCGGGCGCTGGTGGTCGAGGACATCGCGCCGGACTTCACCGGTCGTACCGCCGCGCAGTGGGCGGCGATGATCGAGGCATGGCCGCAGCCGTTCCCGGACGACGAGGCCGTGCTCGCGTTCTTCGGCCCGGTCGCGGGACGGTATTTTCTGAACTCCTTTCAGCGCGGGCCGGAGGGATACCGGCTGCACGGCTCGGTCGCGACCTTCCGCGACATCTCCGAGGAGTGGGGGGCGCGCGACTTCTGGCAGCAGTGGCACGCGATACGCGTGCCCGCTCTGCTGTTGGAGGGGGAGCACAGCATCACGCCGCCGGGGCAGATGCGGCGGATGGCCGCCGCGCATCCGGGCGCCGACTACGTGTTGGTCCCCGGCGCTGGTCATCTCGTGCACGACGACCAACCGGAGCGTTACCGGGCGGAGGTCGAGCGCTTTCTGCGGCGTGTGCTCGGTAACTAGAGCCGGGGGTGGCCGCCCTCGCCGGCCAAAGCGAACAAGCCGTCGGGCGTCTGTTCGATCAGGCCGTCCACCAGCAGCGAGTCCAAAGCACGGTCACGCTGGCCCGGGTCGCGGGTCCAGGCCAGGTCCAGTCGCATGCGCTCCACCGGCCCGCTGGCGTGGCGCAGGACGTCCAGCAGGCGACCACGCGCTTGGCGGTCGGTGCCCTCGTACTTCTGGGTGCGGCGGACCACCTCGCTCACCGGACGGCCCGCGGCGACCCACGCACAACTCGGCAGTGGGCAGCGCGCGCAATCCGGCGTCCGGGCGGTGCACACGGTCGCGCCGAGTTCCATCAAGGCCGCGGAGAACACCGCGGCGCGGTCGACTTGGAGGGGGAGCAGGGCCGCGGTCTCCGGCAGATCGCGCGACGACGGGTTGCCCGCTTCCGCGCGCCCGTGCACCGCCCTGGCAACCACCCGGCGGACGTTGGTGTCGACCACCGGAACCCGCTGGCCATAGGCGAAGCAGGCGACGGCGCGCGCGGTGTAGGCGCCGATACCCGGCAGTCCGAGCAGCACGTCCACGTCGGCGGGCACCTCGTCGCCGTGCTCGGACGCCAAGACCCTGGCGCACTCGTGCAGCCGCAGCGCGCGGCGCGGATAGCCCAGCTTGCCCCAGGCGCGCAGCACTTCGGCCTGCGAGGAGGCCGCCATCGCCGAGGGCACCGGCCAGCGCGCCACCCACTCCCGCCAGATCGGCTCCACCCGCACGACCGGGGTCTGCTGCAGCATGATCTCGCTCATCAGGATCTGCCACGCCGTGACGCCCGGCCGCCGCCACGGCAGATCGCGCGCGGTCTGCCCGTACCAATCCAGCAACGTGTCCGCGTCGATGCCGTTCGGTACGCCGTTCCGTGCTGCCCTCACCATCCCCGTCCTACTGCCGCCAGGCGGTATTTGCCCACCTGTAACCAACCGAACTCGCTGGTAGCGAAACCGTTGTGCACAATGGTCGGTATGCCGGATTACAACCCGATCAGTGCCTGGAAGTCTCTGCGCGAAGGCAACGAGCGCTTTGTCAGTGGTGCACTGCTGCATCCTAGCCAGGGTGCCGCCGACCGGGCCAAACTCGTCAGCGGCCAGCATCCGCACGCGATCTTGTTCGGTTGCGGCGACTCCAGGGTCGCCGCCGAACTGATCTTCGACCAGGGCCTCGGCGACATGTTCGTGGTGCGCACCGCGGGCCATGTGGTCGACAGCTCGGTACTCGGCTCCATCGAGTACGGGGTGCAGGTGCTCAACGTGCCACTCATCGTAGTGCTCGGACACGACAGCTGCGGAGCCGTCAAGGCCACCATCGACGCGCTCGACGGCGGCGAGGTGCCGGGCGGCTTCATCCGCAGCGTGGTCGAGAAGGTCTCGCCGTCCATTCTCATCGGACGGCGCGAGGGCCTGTCCACCGTCGACGAGATGGAGGCCAGGCACGTGGTGGAGACCAGCCGCCTGCTCATGGAGCGGTCGATGATCATCTCCCAGCGGGTCGCGACCGGTGGGCTCGCCATCGCTTGCGTCACCTACAAGCTGGCCGAGGGTAGAGCGCAGCTGCACCGGGTCGTCGGCAACATCGGCGAGGTGGTCTGAGCCGCAGGGTTTCCGCCGGTTCGCCCAGCGTGCCGGCGGAATGTACTCGCCGCCGACGGGTGCGGGCGGCCGACACGCCGTGCCCCTGAGACGATGCGCCCGATGGTGCCCTTACCGTTGAGTCGTGCTGGAACCGAATGGACCGCTGCCACCGGAGATCTATTGGCGTCGACGCGCGTTCGCCATCGGAATTCTGGTGGTGGCGCTGGCGCTGGTGACCTGGGTCGTGCTCGCGATGGCGCGTGGCGGCGACTCGCCGGGCGACACCAGATCCGCCGGGTCCAGCTCGGTCGTGGCAAAGCCCGTCGACGCGGCGGCCAAGCCGTCGGGTGAGCCCGCTGGCGCGCCGAAATCCGCCGCGGCGACCACCAGCGCGGTGTCGGCGGGCCCGTGCCCGGACCAGTCGCTGGCGATCAAGGTGACCGTCGAGCAGCCCACCTACCGGACCGGCGAGCAGCCGGTGTTCGGCATCGTCATCACGAACATCTCGTCGGTGGCGTGCACCCGGGACATGGGCTCCGGCCTACAGCAGGTCTCGGTGCACACCCTGGACGGTCAGCGGCGCCTGTGGTCGAGCACCGACTGCTACCCGGACGGCCAGCCCGACGTCCGCACGATGAACCGCGGTGAACAGGCGGCGTTCACCGTGACCTGGTCGGGCTCCACCTCCCAGCCCAACTGCGCGGGCGAACGCGTTCAGGTTCCGCCGGGCGCCTACAACGTCGTGGCGCAGCTGGGATCGGTACGCAGCGCGGCGGAACCGTTCAATATCGCCTGAGCGGTGTGCGCGGCGGCGCCGACCGCTGCCGTCTCGCTTCGCGCACGGCCGGATCAGCTGGCGGCCTCTTCGGGGGCCGCGCGTAGCTTGCGCAGGCCCGCTATGCGGATGGCGGAGCGGAGGTCGGCGACCTCGTGGATTCTCATGGTGCTCTGCACCGGTGCGAGGCCGGGAGGAACCAGGGCGGTGGTGAAGCCGAGGCGTTCGGCTTCGGCGAGCCGGCGGTTGAGACCGGTGACCTTGCGCACCTCGCCCGCGAGTCCGACCTCGCCGAGGATCACCCAGCCCGGAGGGATCGGGACGTCGGACTCGGCGCTGGCGATGGCGAGCGCGATGGCGAGGTCGGCGGACGGCTCGACCAAACGCATGCCGCCCACCGTCGCGGCGTAGACGTCGCTCTTGCCGAGGAACACCCGGCCGCGGCTCTGCAGGACCGCCAGCACCATGGCGACCCGGTTGTAGTCCAGTCCGCTCACCGCGCGCCGCGGCTGCGGTATCTCGGTCTTCACCGTCAGGCCCTGGACCTCGCCGACCAGCGGTCGCTTGCCGTCCATCGCGACGGTCACCGCCGTGCCCGGCACCGAATCCGTCCGGTGGTGCAGGAACAGGCCGGACGGGTCGTCGACACAGGCGATGCCGTCCTCGTGCAATTCGAAGCAGCCCACCTCGTCGGCGCTGCCGAAGCGGTTCTTGATGCCGCGCACCATACGCAGCGTGGAGTTCTTGTCCCCCTCGAACTGCAGTACGACGTCGACCAGGTGCTCGAGTGTGCGCGGGCCCGCGACATTGCCGTCCTTGGTGACATGCCCGACCAGCAGCACCGCGATCCCGCTGGCCTTCGCCAGCGAGGTCAGCGCGGCGGTCACCTCGCGTACCTGGGTGACGCCGCCGATCACGCCGTCCACGTCCGGGGCGAGCATGGTCTGCACCGAGTCGACCACCAACAGGGTCGGGCGCACCTGCTCGACGTGGCCGAGCACGATCGACAGATCCGATTCCGACGCCAGGTAGACGCGGTCGTGCACCGCGCCGGTGCGATCGGCCCGCAACCGGACCTGCCCCGCCGACTCCTCCGCGGTGACATACAGCGATTTCTCGTCGCGCTGGGCCGCCCATCATGCGCCACCTCGAGCAACAGCGTCGACTTGCCCACTCCCGGCTCGCCGGACAGCAGCACCACCGAGCCGGGAACCACGCCGCCGCCGAGCACCCGGTCCAGCTCGGTGACGCCCGTCGGCCTGGCTCTGGTGACCTTGGAGTCGATCTGCGAGATCGGCGCGGCCGCCGTGCTGGGCAACATCGCCCTGCGTCCGGGGGCGCCGACGGCCCCCGGACCGGCGACTACCTCCTCGACCGTGCCCCAGGCCCCGCACTCAGGGCATTTGCCCACCCATTTGGCGACTTCGTGGGAACAGGCGGAGCAGCGGAAAGTCGGCTTGGTCTTTGCCACAGGAGCACCATACGCACCACCCCTGACAGTGTTCGCCGGTCGGCGATGCCGAACGGTCGTTCTCACTCCGGCCGGAAGCTCGACTTACCCGGCTCGGGTGTGGCGGTCTCAGTTGACGACGGACCCTCGGGCTTTCCGCCGCTGCGGACGTCTCAGTGGCCGCCGCCGTGGCCGGGTGCGGCCGGACCGGACTTGTCGGACTCGTGGCGCTCGGTGTGCAGACCCGCGTCGACCGGCACCTGGACCTGGACGGTGCCGTTCTGCTTGAAGTTGAACGAGACGTTGTAGGTCAGGCCGGGGGCGATGTCCTTGGTCAAGCCGGTGATCTCGATCATGATCGGCTGGGCCTCGGGGTCGGCGGCGGGCTGGGAGCCGTGCTCGTCCGAACCGTGCGAATCGGCCGTGGTGGTCGGCGCGGCGGTCCGGGTGGTCGCTCCCGGGCTCGTGGTGGGCGCGGCGGTGGTGGTCGGCGCGGCGGTGGTGGTCGGCGCGGCGGTGGTGGTCGGCGCCGAACGCTTGACCGGGTGGTCGGCTGCGACGACGGTCTGCTGCGGAGCGATCTCGACGACGGGCTTACCGTCGGCCGAGGTGATCTTGACGGTGCCCGCGTCGGTGGTGATGCTGGTCAGTTCGTTGGTGACCGACTCGCTGTTGTTGATGATCGACAACGCGATGAGCGCCTTGCCGCCCTTCGCGTTGTTGTACCCGTTGCCCTCGTTCGGGTACACGATGTGCACATTGCGCAGCGCGATGCGGCCGACGTCGGCGTAATTGCCGTTCACGGCGGCGACCTGGTCCGCAGTCTGCGAGATCTGACCCGCGCCGCAACCGGAGAGCGCGATCGCCGCTCCGGCGGCGAGTGCGGCAACCGTCACCATGCGACGTCGCGCCCCCTTCGGGGCGGTCACAGCTTTCAGGGCAGTCACGGGTTGTCCCTCCATGTCGACCGGGCTCTGGCTCCGCGCGGGAGCGTAGTAACTAGGCAGCGTAGTAGTTGCCTCGGGGGCCCGGGCGCGGGGGCTGTGTCAACTCCGCGTCCCGGCGGCGCCGACTCCGCGTCCCGGCGGCGCCGACTCCGCGTCCCGGCGGCGCCGACTCCGCCTCCCGGGGGCGTGCGCGGGCCGCCAGGAGCGCGGCGGCGTGCAGTAGAGCACGGGGCGCCCGCGCCGACACGTCGGCGCGTAGGTAACGGTTCGGTCGAACTTCGGAGGTTGCCACGAAGGCGCCGCGTCGCGGGAGGAAGACGGCGCCGACCGAGCCGGGAGATAACTCGTTCTGGCACAACGTAATGCACACCGCCCGGCATCTGTCAAGCCCCACGGTTGCCTCGTTGTGGCCCTGACCTGCACAGTTGATCGCGCCGTTATCGAGTCGCATGTTAAACTGTGAACATCGAAAGGGGCACGGGACACATGATTTTTAAGGTCGGAGACACCGTCGTTTACCCCCACCACGGAGCGGCGCTGATCGAAGCAATCGAGACTCGCACCATCAAGGGTGAGCAAAAAGAGTATCTGGTCCTGAAGGTCGCCCAAGGCGATCTCACTGTTCGGGTTCCCGCGGAGAACGCCGAATACGTCGGCGTTCGCGACGTCGTGGGTCAGGAGGGTCTCGATCGGGTCTTCCAGGTGCTTCGCGCGCCGCACACGGAGGAGCCAACCAACTGGTCCCGCCGCTACAAGGCCAACCTGGAGAAGCTCGCCTCCGGCGATGTGAACAAGGTGGCCGAGGTCGTCCGCGATCTGTGGCGCCGGGAGCAGGACCGCGGCCTGTCCGCGGGTGAGAAGCGCATGCTCGCCAAGGCTCGGCAGATCCTTGTCGGCGAGCTCGCGCTGGCCGAAGGCACCGATGACGGCAAGGCTGAGACCCTGCTCGATGAGGTCCTCGCAGCGGCTTCCTGACCGTGAATACACCTGACAACGGTGTCCGTTCCATCGACGGACCCGTCGTTGCTCTGGTGCCTGCCGCCGGCCGTGGCGTGCGTCTGGGTGAAGCGAAGCCCAAGGCGTTCGTCACGGTCGGCGGCACGCCCATGGTCCGGCTCGCCGTCGAAGGCTTGATCGCCTCCGGCGTGGTCGACCGGATCATCGTGATGGTTCCCACCGAACTCGTCGACAGCGCCGTTGCCCTGCTGCCGCCCTCGGATTCGGTGCGGGTGGTCGTCGGCGGCGCCGAACGCGTCGACTCGGTGCGCGCGGGAATCGCGGCCGCGCCCGACGCCGCCTACTACCTGGTGCACGACGCCGCCCGAGCGCTCACGCCGCCCGAGCTCATCGCTCGCGTCGCGGCGGAACTGCGTGCGGGCCGTCCCGCCGTGGTCCCCGGGCTTCCGGTGGCCGACACCATCAAGTCCGTCGACGCGCTCGGCGCGGTGACCGGCACTCCCGACCGCGCCCTGTTGCGCGCCATCCAGACACCGCAGGGCTTCGCGGCCGATCTGCTGCGCTCCGCTTACGCGACCGAGGGCATCCAGGCGACCGACGACGCGGGCCTGGTCGAGCGGCTCGGCGTCGCTGTCCACACCATTCCCGGCGATCCGCTGGCCTTCAAGATCACCACTCCGCTCGACCTCCGGCTCGCCGACGTGGTGCTCGACGGCGCGCGCCTCGGACCGGCGGTGACGCCGTGACCATGCGCGTCGGGATCGGCAGCGACGTCCATCCGATCGAAGCGGGCCGCCCCTGCTGGATGGCGGGTCTGCTGTTCGACGACGCCGACGGCTGCGCGGGTCATTCGGACGGCGACGTCGCCGCGCACGCGCTCTGCAACGCGCTGTTGTCGGCGGCCGGTCTCGGCGATGTCGGCGCGGTGTTCGGCACCGGCCGCCCGGAATGGGCGGGCGTCTCCGGCGCGGCCATGCTGAAGGAAGTGCGCAGGCTGCTGGGCGAAGCGGGCTTCGAAGTGGTCAACGCGGCGGTGCAGGTGATCGGCAACCGCCCCAAGATCGGGCCCCGGCGCGCCGAGGCGCAACAAGTGCTCGGCGAGCTGCTCGGCGCCCCGGTCTCGGTGTCGGGTACCACCACCGACGGTCTCGGCCTGACCGGTCGCGGCGAAGGCGTCGCCGCTGTGGCGACGGCCCTGCTGCAAGCCTGTCGTTGATCCTGCTCCGGCGGACCCGAGCCGGTCCGTGAACGACCTTATACACCAGCTAGGATCGACTGCCGTGACGCTGCGCCTCTTTGACACCGACACGCGGACCGTGCGCGATTTCGCGCCTTTGGTCCCCGGCCGTGCCTCGGTGTACCTCTGTGGCGCCACCGTGCAGGGTGAGCCGCACATCGGCCATGTGCGCAGCGGAGTCGCGTTCAACGTGCTGCGACGCTGGTTGCTCGCGCACGACTTCGACGTCTGGTTCATCCGCAACGTCACCGACATCGAGGACAAGATCCTGACCAAGGCCGCGGAGGCGGGCAGGCCGTGGTGGGAGTGGGCCGCCACGCACGAGCGCGCCTTCGACCGCGCCTACGAACGGCTCGGCGTGCTGCCGCCGTCCGCGGAGCCCCGCGCCACCGGCCACATCACCCAGATGGTCGAGATGATGCAGCGGCTGATCGACCGCGGTCACGCCTACGCCTCCGCGGGCAATGTCTACTTCGACGTGGTCAGCTATCCCGACTACGGCAAGCTGTCCGGGCACAAGCTCGACGACGTGCACCAGGGCGAGAGCGCGGGCGAGGGCAAACGCGACCCGCGCGACTTCACCCTGTGGAAGGCGGCCAAGCCGGGTGAGCCGACCTGGCCGTCGCCGTGGGGGCCCGGCCGCCCCGGCTGGCACCTGGAGTGCTCGGCGATGGCCGGGTTCTACCTCGGTCCGGAATTCGACATCCATTGCGGCGGTATGGATCTGGTGTTCCCGCACCACGAGAACGAGATCGCCCAGTCGAAGGGCGCCGGTGACGGCTTCGCCAGGTACTGGCTGCACAACGGCTGGGTGACCATGGGCGGGGAGAAGATGTCCAAGTCGCTGGGCAACGTGCTGTCCGTGCCGAACGTGCTGAAGCAGGTGCGCGCGGTGGAGTTGCGGTTCTACCTGGGCAGCGCTCACTACCGCTCGATGCTGGAGTACTCGGACAAGGCGCTGCACGACGCCGCGCAGTCCTACCAGCGCATCGAGGCGTTCGTGAATCGCGTGGTCGACCGGGCCGGTGAGATTCCCGTGGGCAAGTGGACCGACGCGTTCGCCGCCGCCCTCGACGACGACCTCGCGGTGCCGAAGGCGCTGGCGGAGATCCACCGCGTCGTGCACGAGGGCAACAAAGCGCTGGAGGTCGGCGCGATCGACTTCGCGCGCGATCTGGCGAGCCAAGTGCGCGCCATGCTCGGCATCCTCGGTGTCGATCCGTTCGATCCGCAGTGGTATGCCCCCAGCGATTCCTCTGCGGCGCTCGGTGCGCTGGACGTGCTGGTCGGTGCGGAACTCGACCGCCGCCAGGAGGCGAGGGCCACCAAGGACTGGGCGACCGCCGACGCGGTGCGCGATCGTCTACAGGCCGCGGGCATCGAGGTCACCGACACCGCCGACGGTCCCGAATGGGCGCTGGGCGCACCGCAATCCGGAAAGGCCGAGTGATGGCAGGCAATTCGCAGCGCCGAGGTGCGATCCGCAAGAGCGGGACGAAAAAGGGGGCCGTCGTCGGCTCCGGTGGCAAGCGCAGGCGCGGACTGGAAGGGCGTGGCGCGACCCCGCCCGCCGAGATGCGGACCAAGCACCCCGCTGCCAAGCGGGCTGCCGCGAAAGCCAAGAGCGCGCAAGGGCAGTCGTCCGCTCGCGGCGGCCCGGCCAGGCCCGCGGGGCGCAAGACCGATGACGGCCCGGAGTTGGTGCTCGGACGTAATCCGGTGGTCGAATGTCTGCGCGCCGGGGTGCCCGCGACGGCGTTGTACGTCGCGGTGGGCACCGAGAACGACGACCGGTTGACCGAGAGTGTGCGGCTGGCCGCCGATACGGGCATCTCCATCCTGGAGGTGCCGCGCACCGACCTCGACCGGATGAGCGCCAACGGATTGCACCAGGGCGTCGCCCTCCAGGTGCCGCCCTACCGCTACGCCCACCCGGACGACCTGCTCGACCGGGCACGCGGTTCGGCGGAGCCCGCCCTGCTGGTCGCCCTGGACAACATCTCCGACCCGCGCAACCTCGGCGCGGTGGTGCGTTCCGTCGCGGCCTTCGGCGGCCACGGCGTCCTGATCCCGCAGCGGCGCAGCGCGAGCGTCACCGCGGTGGCCTGGCGCACCAGCGCGGGCGCCGCCGCTCGCCTTCCGGTCGCGCGCGCGACCAATCTCACCCGGACGCTGAAGGATTGGGCGGCCCAGGGGGTTCAGGTCGTCGGCCTGGATGCCGGGGGCGACACCTCGCTGGACGACTTCGACGGCCGCGAACCGACCGTGATCGTGGTCGGGTCGGAGGGCAAGGGCCTGTCGCGCCTGGTGCGGGAGACGTGTGACGCGATCTTGTCGATTCCCATGGCAGGCCCGGTGGAGTCGCTGAACGCGTCGGTCGCCGCCGGTGTGGTGCTCTCCGAGGTCGCCCGCCAACGCCGCGCCTGAGAACGGCGTCGCCGGTCGTTGGAGGCGGCCGCCCGGTCGCCTGCGGACGCGTGTGTTCGGGCGCAGAGCCCAAGACCTGCAAGGACTCTCGCGGTACCTGACTCGTAGGGCTTAAAGACCCGGAGAGTCGGGAGAGCCCAGTAGAATTCGGCTGGTGGTGATACCCAATCAGCCCATCGGTTCGCCGATCGAGCATCCCAACGCGACGGCCGTGTTGTTTCTCGGCGCGGCGAGCATCCTGTGCTGCGGCGTGCTGGGGCCGGTGGCGTGGGCGCTGGGGCGGCGCGCGCTCGACCAGATCGAAGAGTCCGGCGGCGCGTATGGTGGTCGTGCCCAGGTGATGGTCGGCTACATCCTCGGCATCATCGGCACCATTTTCATGATCATCTTCGCGCTGTTGTTCCTGTTCATCCTGCTCGGCGGCAACGCGTGAGCGGTGCGGGCCGGGCGGAACCCGTCAACCGCGGCGGACCGGCGGACTCGAGGGCGCCGCGTCGGGCTGCGTGGTCGCGTGGAGGTGAGGAATACCGCGCGGAGTGGCCGCCTAGTCCAGGCTGGGCCGGTCGCGGTCCGCGGTGTCCCACGCCGGCCATTCCGTGCTGACGCTGCCGGACCAGCTGGGCTGGCGGCGCTCACGGAAGGCGGCCATGGCCTCGCCGCCGTCGATGCTCTTGGTCGCATGCTGGTTGAGTTCGGTCTCCAGCTGACCGACCACGGCCGGGCTCATTCCGAGCCCCTCCCAGAGCAGCCGCTTGGATAACGCCACCGGTAGCGGGGCCGAGCCGTTGGCGATGTCGTGCGCGACGGCGAGCGCGGTGGGTAGCACCTCGCCCGCGGGTAGTGAGCCGTTGGCCAGGCCCATCGCCTTCGCCTCGTCACCGTCGAACGTGCGCCCGGTCAGCATGATGTCGGCGGCGTTGGCCATACCGACGAGCCTGGGTAGCGTCCAGTGCGCGTAGCCGTCGGCCAAGACGCCGCGGCGCACCTGATTCAGCCCGTACACCGCGTCACGCGCCAGGTACCGTAGGTCGCACTGGAGGGCCAGCGCCAAGCCGATGCCGACCGCGTGGCCGTTCACGGCCGCGATCACCGGCTTGCGCACCCGCCACGGTGGCGGGTCGATGGTGGCGCTGACCTCGCCGACCCGGTTCGACAGGTCCGCGCCCGCGCAGAAGGCGGGCGGGGTGCCGGTGACGACCACGGCGCGAATGGCGTCTTCGGCGTCACAGCGCTGCAACGCGGCGCCCAATTCGGCGGCCATCGTGGGGGTGAACGCGTTCTGTTGCGCGGGCCGGTTGAGCGTGAGCACGGCGACGCCCCGAGAGACATCGACGTGCAGTTCCGAACTCATGCCACAGGATGTTAGCCGACGCGGGCGCGCCTGACGCGGGGCCGAAAGTCCTTCACTGTCCACGCAGCACCTTCCGCCCGATGGCGTACTTGTGCACCTCGGTCGGCCCGTCGTAGAGCCGGAAGGCGCGCATGTCCCGGAAGATCATCTCGACCACGGTCTCGTCGCTGATGCCGATGCCGCCGAGCACCTGCACGCACCGGTCGGCGACCTTGAACAATTCCTCGGAGACGAACGACTTGGCGATCGAGCTCTCGTGCCGCGCCTTCTCGCCGTTGTCCATCAGCCAGCACGCGTGCCAGATGGTCAGCCTGCACTGGTGCAACGCGATCTCGTTGTCGGCCAGCATGAAGGAGACGCCCTCGTGTTCGCCGATCGGCTTGCCGAACGCGGTGCGGGTGCGCGCGTGCTCGACCGCGATGCTCTGCGCCCGTTCGGCGGCGCCGAGCCAGCGCATGCAGTGGGTCAGGCGGGCGGGCGCGAGCCGCAGCTGGGCGTAGCGCAGCGCCTGGCCCGCCTCGCCGAGCAGCGCCTCCCTGGGCAGCACCAGATTGTCGAAGCGGACGACGCCGTGACCGGCGACGTAGTTGCGGTCCATCGTGTTCATCGTGCGTTCGATGACGATGCCGGGCTGGTCGCCGTCGGTCAGGAACAGTGTGGGGCCCTCGGGCAGGTGCGGGTTGGCGGCGAGGCGCGCCATGATGATCCAGGTTTTCGCGCCATTGGCGCCGGTGATCAGCCATTTGCGACCGTTGATGGTGAAGTTCGAGCCGTCGAAGGTGGCTTCGGTGGCCAGCTGGGCCGGGTCGGAACCCGCTCCGTCGGGTTCGGTCATGGCGAAGACCGAGCGCTGGTGGCCCGCGACCACCGGAGCCAGGTAACGCTGCACCTGCTCGGGATCGGCCACCTTCGACAACAGGAACATGTTGCCCTCGTCCGGCGCGGCGCAGTTCATCGCGACCGGGCCGAGCGTGGACCAGCCTGCCGCCTCGTAGATCACCGCCTGCTCGACGTGGGTCAATCCACGTCCGCCGAGCGCTTCGGGCGCCTGTACGGTGAGCAATTTCTCGGCGCGGGCGAGTTCGACGAGTTCCTGCCGCAGCTCGTCGGTCGGACCGTGCGCGGTCAGGCGCGGGTCCCGCTCGTACGGGACGATCTTGTCGACGACGAATCGACGTACTCGGTCGCGTTCGGCGGCGAGGTCGGCGGGAATCGCGAAGTCGATCATCGTTGGTCACCATTCGTTCGGGGGCGCGATGGGTCGAGCATACGAAAACACCGGGAAGTGACTGAAGGCGGCTGCCATCAAAGAGGCGGCTGCCATCAAAGAGTCCGCGCCCTCGCCGGAGTCGAACCGGGCGATCGAGGCCGCCGAAGGTCGAACCGTGGCGTGACCGCGAACATCGCGTAGCGGGGGAGGTGACGACGCGCCGGAGCTCGACAGTCGCGATCCCGATCGCCCGGTCCGGATAGACCGGCGCGGCAGATGGGACAGCGGAAACGCGATCCTCAGCGGACGTGGGCGATGCGGCGGTTGCGGGCGCCCAGCAGGCGGCAGGCGAGATAGATCAGGAACGAGATGGCGGTGACGAAGGTCGACACGGGAACGCCCGGCGCCAGCGACAGCAGGATGCCGCCCACCGCGGCCACCTCCGCGAACACCACGGCCAGCACCGTCGCCCGGTACGGGTTCGCGGTGAGCTGCGCCGCCGCCGCGGCCGGGGTGATCAGCAGGGCGAGCACCAGCAGCGCACCAACGATCTGCACGCCGAACGCGGCCGTGATGCCGAGCAGCACGGCGAACACGATGGACAGCGCCCGCACCGGAACCCCGCGCGCCACCGCCACCTCCGGGTCGGAGCTGGCGAACAGCAGCGGCCGGTAGACGAACGCGAGCACCGCGATGACCCCGGCGGTGCAGACGGCGAGCAGGCCGAGGCCGTTGTTGCCGACGCTGACGACCTGTCCGGTGAGCAGGGAGAACTTCGATCCCGCACGATCGGGGCCGAGCCACAGGAACAGCACCGAGAGCCCGAGACCGAACGAGAGCACCACCGCGATCACCGAATCGCGTTCGCGGGCGCGCGTGCCGAGCACGCCGAACAGAACCGCCGCGACCACCGACCCCGCGATGGCGCCGAGGCCGACCCCGACGCCGGCCAGCAGCGCCGCGGCGGCGCCGGTCAGCGACAGCTCGCTGGTGCCGTGCACCGCGAACGACATCTGCCTGCTGATGATCAGCGGACCGATCACCCCGGACAGCAGCCCGAGCAGTGCGGCGGCGAGCAACGCCTGCTGGACGAATCCGTAGGACAACAGGTTCGCCGTGGTCCCGAAGTCCAGCATCTTGCCGAGAACGCCGGAGAGCTTGTCGGTCACGAGCGCACTCCGCTCTGCTTCGCCGCCGCGCCGCTGCCGTGGCCGTCCAGGTGGTCGGCGGGACTGTCCGCTGACGACTCCGCCCCGGACCCGGTGGCGGCACCGGTCGCTCCCGTGTGCTCCGGTGTGGAGACGCCGTGGGCGAATTCGTCGCCCGCCGGTCCGTGGCAGTGGCCGCCCGCCGTGCCGAGCGCGTCCATGGTGTCACCCGTGCCGACGACCACCAGACGTCCGCGCACCCGCAGGACGTCCACCTCGGTGCGGTACAGCTCCGACAGCACCGCCGAGGTCATCACCTCCTCCGGCTTCCCGATCCGGAATCGGCCGTCGACCAGGTAGAGCACCCGATCCACCAACGGCAGGATCGGGTTGATCTCGTGGGTCACGAAGAGCACCGCGGTGCCGTGGGTACGCCGACGGCGATCGATCAGGTCGGCGACCAGTCGCTGGTTCGCCAGATCCAGACTGAGCAGCGGTTCGTCGCACAGCAGCACCTTCGGATCGCCGACCAGCGCCTGCGCCACCCGGAGGCGCTGCTGTTCGCCACCGGACATGGATTCCAGTGGCGCGTGGGCGAAGTGCTCCGCTCCGACATCGGCCACGGCCGCCGCCACCTTGCGTTTGCGTTCGGCGCGATGGCGCAGCCCGAGGCCCCAGCGATGCCCGTCGACGCCCAGCCCGACGAGATCGACGCCACGCAACTGCACCCCTGCGTCGATCGTCTTCTGTTGCGGCACATAGCCGATGTCGGGATTGCCGGTGCGCGCGGGAGAGCCCGCGATCCGGGCGGTGCCGGAACTCAAGCCGAGCTGGCCGAGCAACACTTTCAGCAGTGACGTCTTGCCCGATCCGTTCGGCCCGAGCACCGCGACGAATTCCCCGGGAGCGACGGTGAGATCCAAGCCCTCCCACAACGTCCGGTCACCGAAGGACAAGCGCGCGGACTCCAGCCGCACCGCGGCCGAGTCCGCGCCGGTGCCCGCTCGCCGCCGGTCCACCCGGTCGGTGTGCTCGGTCAGCGCCGCTCCCTCGTTCATCTGCTCAGGCCAACGCGGCGGCCAGAGCCTGCGCGTTCTTCGTCTGCCACTGAATGTAATCCACACCGTCGGGCAGGGTCTCGGTCACCTCGACGATGGCGATGCCCGCGTTCTGCGCGGTGCCCCGCAGGTCCTTGGTGATCTTGTCCTCGGTCTGCACGTTGTAGATCAGCGCGCGGACCCGCTTGCCGGTGAGCAGGTCCTGGGTCGCCGCGACGGCCGCGGGCGCCGGGTCGGTCTCCTGCTCGATGGCTTCCTGGAACTCGTGCGGCGTCAGGTCCTCGACTCCGGCGGCGGCCAAGAGGTAGTGCGCGAGGGGCTCGGTTTGCAGCACCGGCGTTTTCGGGCGCTCGGCGGCGAGTTTGCCGGTGATGGCGGTGACCGCGGCGAGCCGGTTCTTGAACGTCGTGGCGCGCTCGGTGTAGGCCGTGGCCTTGTCCGGGTCCAGTTCGCCGAGCTGGGCGGCGATCCGGTCGGCGACCACGTCTACGGTGCGCACGTCGTACCAGACGTGCTCGTTCTCGTCGCTCTGATCCACTCGCAAGGAGAACGCGTCGACCGTGCGCTTGTTCGTGCCCGCCACCGCCTTCTCGGCGAACTCGTCGTAGCCGCCGCCGTTGTAGACCACCAAATCCGCGTCGCTCAGTTCGGCCGACTCGACAGCGGAGGTCTCGTGCGAGTGCGGGTCGGCGTTCGGATCGGTGATCAGCGACCGCACGGTGGCGTCGGGGCCGGCGACGGCGGCGGCGATGTCACCCCAGACGTCGGTGGAGGTGACGATCGTCGGCCGGTCCGAGTCGGTGGAGTCGCCACAGGCGACGACTGTTGTCACGGATGCCAACCCCACTGCGATGCCGACACATTTCATGGCGAATTTGGTTCTCACGTGGGGTACTCCTGGCAGTCCGGCAGATCAAAATGGAAATCGTTCCCGTTTAACTCTAGCAAATCCTGCCGGACGCCAGGACGCGATGCCCTTGTAGAGCGCGAATGTTAAGGGCCCGTTCACTATTCCTCGTGCACGGGCCCTCCGGTGAGCTCGGGCCTTCAGACCAGCGCGGCCTCCACCGGCTGCCCGAGCAGCTGCGCGCAACGCAGCAGGCCGAGATGGCTGTACGCCTGCGGATGGTTACCGAGCGAACGTTCGGCGACCGGGTCGTACTCTTCGCTGAGCAGGCCGGTCGGGCCAGCGACGTCAACCAGCTGGGCGAACAACGCCTCGGCGTCCGAGCGCTTTCCGATCAGCAGGTACGCCTCGACCAGCCACGCCGCGCACAGGTGGAAGCCGCCCTCGCCGCCGGGCAGGCCGTCGTCGTGGTGGTAGCGGTACACGGTCGAACCGCTGCGCAGCTCGGCCTCGGTCGCCACGACGGTCGCCGCGAAGCGCGGGTCGGAGGGATCGATCAGGCCGCTCAACCCGATGTGCAGCGTCGCCGCGTCGAGGTCGGTGCCGTCGTAGGCGGCGGTGTAGGACTGCACCTCGTCGTTCCAGCCCTTCGCCTTCACCTCGTCGGCGATGGTGTCGCGCAGCACCGGCCAGGCCGGGTCGGCCTCGCGGTCGAACTTCTGCGCCAGGGTCAGCGCCCGATCGACGGTCAGCCAGCCCATCACCTTCGAGTACACGTGGTGACGGGGGTTGCCGCGGATCTCCCAGATGCCGTGGTCGGGCTCCTGCCAGCGTCGCTGGACCGCCGCCACCATGGCGCACACCAGCTCCCAGTCGGCGTCGGGCAGCACGTCCGCCGGATCGGTGACGCCGCGCAGCTCCCTGGCGTGCGCCAGGGTGGCGATGAGGTCGACGATCGGACCGAACACGTCCAGCTGCACCTGCATGTTGGCCGCGTTGCCGACGCGCACCGGACGCGAGCCCGCGTAGCCGGGCAACTGGTCGATCGAGGCCTCCGGCGGCAGCGTCTCGCCGTAGAGCGTGTACAGCGGGTGCAACCGCTCGGGGCCGGGCAGCGTCTCCAGCACCCGGTGCACCCAGCCGAGGTAGTCCTCGGCCTCGCCGAGGGAGCCGAGCGAGACCAGGGCCTGCGCGGTCAGCGCCGCGTCGCGCAGCCAGCAGTAGCGGTAGTCCCAGTTGCGCACGCCGCCGATGTCCTCGGGCAGCGAGGTGGTCGCGGCCGCGAGGATCGAACCGGACGGCGCGTGCACCAGGCCGCGCAGGGTCAGCGCGGAACGCTTCATCAGGTCGGGCTTCAGCGGCGGCAGCGTGAGGGTCGCGGCCCAGTCCGACCAGTACCGTTCCGCATCCCGTCGCCGCTGCGCCTCACTGGTCTCGGCCGGATCGAGATCGAAGGTGCCGCAGCGCAGTTCGAGCACGACCGGGCCGTTGGACGGATCGACCACGGCACGCGCCGACTCGTGGGTCCCGTCGGAGACGATCTCCCACCGCACGCCGGGAGAGCGCAGCACGATCGGATCGTTGGTGCCGTGCACGCGCAGGCCGCCCTCCTGCGCTTCCAGATTCACCGGCACCTGCCCGAATTCCGGGCGCGGTGCGAAGGTGACCACGGCTTTCGCCTCGCCGGTGATCACCCGGGTGAGGTCGGTGCGGGTGGGTGCGACGTCGTGCGGCAGGTAATCGGTGACTTGCAGGCTCGCCCAACGCGTTTCGACGGTCATCGTGCCGTCGACGTAGCGCTGCGACAGCGGCAGGCCCGGCCGTTCGGGCTCGATGGTGAAGTGACCGCCCTGCGGGCCGCCGAGCAGGTGGGCGAACACCGCGGCCGAATCCGGTTCCGGGTGGCAGAACCAGGTCACGGTGGCGTCCGGGGTGAGCAGCGCGACCGAGCGCGGGCTGGCCAGCATGGTCAGCCGCTCGATGCGCGGCGCGCTGGCGCCCGCCAGCCAGGTCCGGCGCTCCTCCAGCAGGTAGGCCAGCGCCCAGGCCACGGCCTCGGTGCTGTCCACCCGGAACTTCGCGAGGCTCTCGCCGTCGCCGACCTTGATGCCGACGTCCGGACCCGCGAGCACCCGGAACGCCTTCTCGTCGGTGACGTCGTCACCGAAGAACACCGCGGCCGAGGCCCCCGCCTGATGCCGGACGGTGTCGAGTGCGGTGCCCTTGTCGGTCTGCACCACAGCCAGTTCGATGACGGCCTTGCCCTCGGTGACCTGCACGCCGAACCAGCACGCCGGACCGAGCCGGACCTGCGACAGCGCCCGGTGACCGATCTCCGGGCTGGCATTGCGCACGTGCAACGCGACACTGGCCGGTTTGATCTCGACCGTGACGCCCGGATTGTCCGCGGCGATCTGGCTCAGCGCCGTCTGCACCTCACGGAGCAGGTGCTTGGCGTCGTTGTCGATCGCGTGCACGAAGCCCACGTCGAATTCCGAGCCGTGGCTGCCGATCAGTTGCACCTCGACCGGCAAGCGGGACAGCGCCGCGAGATCTCGCAGCGCGCGGCCGGAGATCACGGCGGCAGTGGTCCCGGTCAGACCGGCGAGGGCTCGTAACGCGCTCACCGATTCCCGATGGGGGAAGGCTTTGGCCGGGTCGGACACGATGGGCGCGAGTGTCCCGTCGTAGTCCGATGCGACCAGCAGCCGTGGCACGCGCGCGACCGTCGACAGTGCACGGCGAAGTTCCAGTGGCAGATCCTGTGCGCTCACGCATCCAACCTAGTGATCGGAGGAGTTTTTTCAGGGGGCGGGCAAAACAATACTGTGTTGAATTTGCCGCACAGAAGCGCGCCGGTCCGCGTGCGCACGATAACGCAGGCGCCGAACCGGTGTCCGGTGGATCTGCCCAGCTAACGGCGACGGGATCCGGGTTGGTGAGCTTCGTCGCAGTACAGGGGCCCTTCGGGCCCGGCGCGGTGGCCGGGCGTCGAATTGCCTGAGGTGCGCTGGCGGATCCCGGTCGAGCTTACTGGTTGCGTTCGCCGAGCAGCAGGTCGACGGTCAGCTCCAGGCGTTCGGTGACGTCGGTGGCCGAGGCGCGCCGGGTGAGCCAGGCGACCAGATTGGACAGCCACACATCGCTGATCACGCGCGCGATCGCCAGCTGGCGCTCGGTGGGCTCGCCGTCGTTCATCGCACGGGCGAAGACCCGGTCCATCACCTTGCCGACGCGGTCGACCTCGGCCGCGGCGGAGGCGTCGGCGAACATGAACGCCCGGGTCATGGCCTCGGTCAGCAGCGGGTCGCGCTGCATCATCCGGGTGATCTGGGTGAGCAGCAGGTGCATGCGCTCCTGCGGGGACTGCCCGGCAAGCGGCTTGCGTTTGCCCTCGATCTGCTCGAATTCGCGCGACAGCGCGGAGACCAGCAGGTGCACCTTCGACGGGAAGTACCGGTACAGCGTGCCGACCGCGACATCGGCGCGCTCGGCCACCGCGCGCATCTGCACCGCGTCGTAACCGCCCTTGGACGCCAGCGCCAAGGTCGCGTCCAGGATCCGCTTGCGCCGCTCGCGCTGCGCCGCCGAACTCAGTTCGTCCTCGGAGAGCGTGGTGACCGTTGCTGCTGGCCGCGCCGCGCTCGGGTCGGCTGGCTGCGATCGGGACGGACTGGCCATTGATGAAAGTCCTTTCCGGAAACGTCGTTTCGTCGGCTGCGTGCGCGGTCTCGCCGCGGCGGCGATGGTCTCTTGACTTCCGCCCGGCTAGGATATTAGAACATGTTCTAGGTGTGGGAGTCACGCCGGAAAGGCGGTATGGAGTGTGACCATCGCCACCACTGACGAGCATAAAGCCGTCCAGGAGTCGATGCGAGGATGGGCTGCCTCGGTCCGTCCGATTGCAACAATGCGGACCGGCGCTGCCGACTTCTGGCGCGGCTACTGGCCCGCGCTGACCGAGATCGGGATCTTCCGGGTCGCGGTGGCCGAGGAGGCGGGGGGCGCGGGCGGATCGGTCGCCGATCTCGCCGTGCTGCTGGAACAGGCGGCGCACGACCTGGTCGGCGGCCCCGTGCTGGCGACGGCTCTGGCCGGTCTGATCACCGCGGGCGGGCTCGACGAGGACCTGCCGTGCGGTGTCGCGCTCGACTTCGTTGTCGGATCGACGGTGAGCGTACCCGCCGCAAGCGACGGCATGTTGCTCACGGGTACCTGGGATTCCGTGCTCGGCGCGGCGCCCGGCACCGCCGTCCTGCTGCCGGTGGACCACCCGCGAGGACAGCGCTGGTGCCTGATCCCGCCCGGCGCCGATGGCCTGCGGGTGGAGCCGCTCACGCCGCTGGACCCGAGCACGCCGCTGGCCCGGGTGCACTGCGCCGACCTGCGCGTGCCGGCCGAACGGGTGTTCGTCGCGCCGCACGCCGCGGGGGATCTGCTCGTCGCTCTGGTCGCCGCCGAGTTGGCCGGCCTCGCGGGCTGGTGCCTGGAGACCGCGGTCGAATACGCCAAGGTGCGCGAGCAATTCGGCCGTACGATCGGCTCGTTCCAGGCGGTCAAGCACATCTGCGCCTGGATGCTGTGCCGGACCGAACTCATCCGCGCGGTGGCGGCCGACGCCGCGGCCGCCGTGGACGACGGTGGCACGGAACTGCCCATCGCCGCCGCCATCGCGGCCACGATCGCCTTGGACGCGGCGGTCGACACCGCCAAGGATTGCGTTCAGGTGCTCGGCGGCATCGGCTTCACCTGGGAGCACGACGCGCACCTGTACCTGCGCAGGGCGACCGCGCTGCGCCAACTGCTCGGCGGCTCGGCGCGCTGGCGGGCCCGGGTTACCGAACTGACCCGCCAGGGCCTGCGGCGCACCACCGGCGCCGACCGGGTCTTCGCCGACGGCGCCGTCTCCGGCGCGAGCGAGGCCGGGAACGACGGTGGCGCGCGCGAACTGGCCGACGAAGTCGCCCGGATCGCGGCCGAGCCCGCCGAGCGGCAGCGCGAGGCGCTGGTCGAGGCGGGACTGGTCATGCCGCATTGGCCACGGCCCTACGGGCGCGCCGCGGACCCGATGACCGGCCTGGTGATCTCCGAGGAATTGCGCCGTGCCGGGCTCACGGCCCCGGATCTGGCCATCGGCGGCTGGGCCATTCCGACGCTGTTGCGACATGGGACCCAGGAGCAGATCGATCGCTTCGCGTGGCCGACATTGCGCGGCGAAGTGGTCTGGTGCCAGCTGTTCAGCGAACCGGAAGCGGGCTCCGACCTCGCCGCGCTGCGCACCACCGCGAAAAAGGCCGACGGCGGCTGGGTACTGCGCGGGCAGAAGGTCTGGACTTCGCTGGGCGACAGGGCGAATTGGGCGATTTGCCTGGCGCGTACCGATCCGGACGCGCCCAAGCATCGCGGCATCACCTATTTCTTGGTCGACATGCACGCCGCCGGACTCGAAGTGCGCCCACTGGTGCAGATCACCGGCGAGGCGCGTTTCAGTGAAGTCTTCCTCGACGACGTGTTCGTGCCCGACGATTGTGTGGTCGGCGCGCTGAACAATGGCTGGAAGATCGCCCGTTCGACGCTGGCGACCGAACGGGTCGCCATGGGTGGCAATGGTATCGGTCCGGTGCTCGAAGAGCTGATCGCGAAATCGCCCGCCACGGGACCGGGCGCCGAACTGGTGAACGACCGGCTCGGGGGATTCGTCGCCGAGGCCGTCGCCGGACTTTTGCTGGAACAACGCGCGGCGGTGAAGTTGCTTGCCGGGGGAGACCCCGGTGCAGAGAGTAGTGTTCGCAAATTGGTCGGGGTGCGCCACCGCCAAGCGGTCGCGGAATTCGCTGTCGAGACGGCAGGGCCTTCCGGCGCGCAGGATGCCGAAGTTGCGAAGGAATTTCTGCTCACGCGCTGTCTTTCGATCGCTGGTGGAACTGAACAGATTCTGCTCACCGTGGCCGGTGAGCGGATTCTCGGGCTGCCTCGTGACGCGAACAGCTAGTCGTCGACAACCGGGAGAAAACGTGGATTTCACCAGGGACGAGGGCCAGGATGCGGTCGCCGAGGTCGTCGTGAGCTTGCTGGAGCGAGAACCCGCTCGCGATATGGAGTTGTGGCCGAGACTGGTCGACTCCGGACTGCTCGTCGTCGCGGTACCCCAGCGGCACGGCGGCGACGGCATGGGGCTACTCGAGGTCTCGGCGTTACTGACCGAGCTCGCGACCGACGCGGTCGCGGTGCCCGCACTTCCGACGCTGGGCTTCGGCGTGCTGCCGCTGGTGGCCAGCGCGCCGGAGAACGTGATAGCGCGGGTGTTGCCGGAGGTCGCCAAGGGCACCGTGCTCACGGCGGCGCTGAGTGAGCCCGCAGCGCCGTTCACCGTCAAGCCGGAGACCATCGCCGTCACCAGCGGGAGCACTGTGCGCGTCAGCGGGCACAAGGTCGCCGTGCCCTACGCCGAGCAGGCGAGCTGGCTGCTCGTGCCGACCAGTTCCGGTATCGCCCTGGTCGACGCGCAGGCCGAAGGGCTCACCGTGACGCCGACCCCCTCCTCGGGGGGCATTCCCGAGTGCACCGTGCGGCTGGATCAGGTCGAGATACCCGCCAACCACCTGTGGACCACCGGCCTCGCCGATCTGCACCGGTTGGCGCTCGCCTCGATAGGCTCGGTGGCGGACGGCTTGCTCAAAGGGGCGATCACCCTCACCGCCGAGCACCTGCGTACCCGCCATCAGTTCGGCAGGCCGCTGGCCGAATTCCAGGCCGTCGCCCAGCAGATCGCGGACCTCTACGTGGTCTCGCGGACGTTGCACGTGGCGGCCCTCTCGGCGAACTGGGCGCTTGCGCAAGAAGCTCCCAGCGAAGGGCATCGCGAACGCACCGACGACGACCTGGAGATCCTGGCCTACACCGTCACCTCGGAACTGCCCTCGGCCATGCAGAAATGCCATCACCTGCACGGCGGCCTCGGTGTGGACGTGACCCACCCGATGCACCGCTACTACTCACAAGCCAAGGACATCGCTCGCTGGCTCGGCGGCGCGTCGTTCCGGCTCGATCAATTGGGGGCCAGATGTTCATCGACCTGACCAGCGAGCAACGCCGGTTGCGCAACGAACTGCGCGCCTACTTCGCCGATCTCGTGACTCCCGAGGAGGAGGCCGAGATGGCGGTGAACCGGCACGGTGACGCCTACCGCGCCGTCGTGCGCCGGATGGGCCGCGACGGCTGGCTCGGCGTCGGCTGGCCGAAGGAATACGGCGGGCAGGGTTTCGGGCCGGTCGAGCAGCAGATCTTCTTCAACGAGGCGGTCCGGGCCGACGTCCCGCTTCCGCTGGTGACGCTGCTGACCGTCGGCCCGACGTTGCAGCAATACGGCACCGACGAGCAGAAGCAGCGGTTCCTGCCCGGCATCCTCTCCGGCGATATCCATTTCGCGATCGGCTACTCCGAGCCGGAGGCGGGCACCGACCTGGCCGCGCTGCGCACCTCGGCGGTGCGTGACGAGTCCGGGGACTGGATCGTCAACGGGCAGAAGATCTTCACCACGGGCGCGCACGAGGCCGACTTCGTCTGGCTGGCCTGCCGCACCGGCTCGACCGACTCGCGCCATCGCGGCATCACCATCCTGATCGTGGACACCACCGATCCCGGCTACTCGTGGACGCCGATCATCACCTGCGACGGCGCCCACCACACCAACGCCACCTACTTCGACAACGTGCGCGTCCCGGCGAACATGCTGGTCGGCGAGGAGAACCGGGGTTGGAAGCTGATCACGACGCAGCTCAACCACGAGCGGGTGAGCCTGGGTCCGTCCGGCAAGATCGAGCAGCTCTACGACCGGGTGCGCGACTGGGCGCAACCGCGCGGCGTGCTCGCCGAACTCGACGTGCGGCGCTCGCTGGGCCGCATCCACGCCATGGTCCGGCTGAACGAATTACTGAACTGGCAGGTGGCCGGGACCGTCGAAGGCGACCAGTCCCAGGTGATCGCCGACGCCTCGGCCACCAAGGTCTACTCCACCGAAGCGCTGCAAGAGGCGGGCAGGCTCGCGGAGGAGATTGTCGGCCGCTACGGCGACCCGGCCGATCCGGCCACCGGCGAACTGCTGACCTGGCTGGACCGCAGGACCAAGCAGAACCTGGTGGTCACCTTCGGCGGTGGCGTCAACGAGGTCATGCGGGAACTGGTCGCCTCGTCCGGACTGCGGTTGCCGCGAGTACCCCGATAACGAGTGAAGGAGCCGCGCGTGCCGGAAACCACTACTCCGGAAGCGATCGTCGCCGCAGCCGAAGCGATCCGGGCGGCCGGTGAGTGCGCGCCCCGTTTCGGGCGCGACCCGGTGAACCAGCCGATGATCAACAATTGGGTCGAGGCGCTGGGCGACGCCAATCCGATCTACGTCGACGAGGAGGCCGCGCGCTCGGCGGGGCATCCCGGCATCGTCGCTCCGCCCGCCATGGCGCAGGTGTGGACCATGTTCGGACTCAACGGTTCGCGGCCCGCCGACGACCCGATGGGCGCGGCCACCGAACTGCTCGACGCCGCGGGCTACACCTCCGTGGTGGCCACCGATTGCAGGCAGACCTATCACCGCTACCTCACTGTCGGTGAGCAGGTCTCGGTCACCAGCACGCTGTCGGATATCCGCGGACCGAAGCGGACGGCGCTGGGCGAGGGGTGGTTCGTCACCTTTCAGACCACCTGGCGCGTCGGTGACGAGGTGGTCGCCGAGATGCTGTTCCGGTTGCTGAAATTCGCCCCCGGCACCGCGGCGCCGCCACCCGCCGCGGGCGAGCGGGTGAAGCCGCTGGTCTCGTGGGACACCGAGTTCTTCTGGGTGGGAACCAAGGCGGGCGAGCTGCGTATCCAGCGGCTCCCGGACGGGTCGCTCCGGCATCCCCCCATCCCCGCCATCTGGCAGGACAAGTCGAAACCCACCGATTACGTCGTCGCCACCGGGCGCGGCACGGTGTTCAGTTACGTCGTGCACCACGCGCCGAAGGTGCCGGGGCGGCAGCTGCCGTTCGTGGTGGCGCTGGTCGAATTGGAGGAAGGCGTGCGCATGCTCGGTGAACTGCGCGGCATCGAACCCGCCGAGGCGCGGATCGGGCTGCCGGTCGAGGTGGGCTTCGAGAAGCTCGACGACGAGGCGACCCTGCCGTTCTGGCGGGTGATCTCGTGACCGCCGCGGTGGAACCGGAATCCGTGCGGGTGGGCACGGTGCTGCCGGAGCTGGTGATCGAGGCCGATCCCACGTTCGTCATCAGCACCGCCCTGGCCACCAGGGATTTCCAGGACGTGCACCACGACAGGGACAAAGCCGTCGCCCGCGGTTCGAAGGACATCTTCGTCAACATCCTCACCGACACCGGTCTGGTCCAGCGTTTCGTCACGGATTGGGCGGGTCCACGCGCTGTCGTCAAGTCGATCGCGCTGCGCCTGGGCGTGCCGCTGTACGCGGGCAACACGCTGACGCTGACCGGCGCGGTGACCGCGCTGGACGGCGAGGACATCCACATCGAGGTGGTCGGCAAGGACAGTCTCGGCGACCACATCACGGCCACGGCCGTCATCGCGTTCTGGAGGGCCGATGACTGAACCGACATCGCGCGGCGTCTCGACGAGCGGCGATGGCCGGGAGGCGGGTGAGCTCCTCTCCGGCCGCGCGGCCGTTGTCGGCATCGGCGCCACGGACTTCTCCAAGGACTCCGGGCGCAGCGAATTGCGGCTGGCCGCCGAGGCGGTCACCGCGGCGCTGGCGGACGCGGGGCTCCCGCCCGCGGACGTGGACGGTCTGACCACGTTCACCATGGACACCAACACCCAGGCCGCAGTCGCCAGGGCGGTCGGCATCCCGCAGTTGAAGTTCTTCAGCCACATCGGCTACGGCGGCGGCGCGGCCTGCGCCACCGTCCAGCAGGCCGCGATGGCGGTGGCAACCGGCATCGCCGACGTCGTGGTGGCTTATCGCGCGTTCAACGAGCGGTCGGTGTCGCGGTTCGGGCAGTTCTCGACGGCGCTGGCCACCGCGCCCACGTCGTCGGGTATCGATGCGGGATGGTCCTACCCGCAGGGGCTGGGCACTCCGGCCGCGCAGGTGGCGATGGTCGCCAGGCGCTACATGCACGTCTACGGCGCAACCAGCGAAGACTTCGGCCGCGTTGCCGTAGCCGATCGCAAGCACGCCGCGGTGAACCCGGCCGCCTTTTTCTACGGCAAGCCGATCACCCTCGACGACCACCAGAATTCCCGCTGGATCGCCGAGCCGCTGCACCTGCTGGACTGCTGCCAGGAGTCCGACGGCGGCGTGGCGATCGTGGTGACGAGCGTCGAGCGCGCCCGCGACCTGCCGCAGCGGCCTGCCGTCATCGCCGCCGCCGCCCAGGGTTCCGGCGCCGACCAGTACGTGATGACCAGCTACTACCGCGACGCCATGACCGGCCTTCCGGAGATGGGCCTGGTCGGCGACCAGCTCTGGGCGCAGAGCGGATTGCGGCCGGAGGACATGCAGGCCGCCGTTCTCTACGACCACTTCACGCCGTTCGTCCTCATGCAGCTGGAGGAACTCGGGTTCTGTGGCCGGGGTGAGGCGAAGGATTTCATCGCCGACGGCGCCATCGAGGTCGGTGGCAGGCTGCCGCTCAACACCCACGGCGGACAGCTCGGTGAGGCGTACATCCACGGCATGAACGGCATCGCCGAAGCCGTGCGCCAGATCCGCGGCACTTCGGTCAACCCGGTCACGGACTTGACCAACATCCTGGTCACCGCCGGAACCGGCGTCCCCACCTCCGGGCTGATCCTCACCACCGGCTGAGCCGTCTTCGCGCACGAATCGCCCGGCCGCCGGGAGACCGGCCGGTGTGCCGGGCGTTCCGGGCAGCGGACCGGGCGCGTAGGTTGAGGGCGGTGGCGGGTCGGCATCTGGTTGATGTGCACGTGCTGTTGCTACGCGGCGAGGAGGTGCTGCTGAGCAGGCGGCGCAGCGCGGACGAATTCGACGGGTTGTGGCATCTGCCCGCCGGGAAACTGGAGGTGGGGGAGTCGGCGCTCGCCGCGGTGGTCCGGGAGGCGGGCGAGGAGATCGGTGTGGTGATCGACCCGGCGGATCTGCGGCATGTGCACACCGCGCACGTCGTCGGTTCCGGGCGGGAGGCGCGGATCGGATTGTTCTTCCGTACCCGGCGCTGGTCGGGCGAGCCGGTCAACCGCGAGCCCGACAAGTCGTACGAGCTCGGCTGGTTTCCCCTGGCGGACCTTCCGGAAACGCTCATTCCCTATCCGGCCGCCGGCATCCGCGGTTACCGCACCGGCGAGACCTACAGTCAGCGGGGTTGGCCCGGCTGAGCGACGTCGGTCACGGGCATGCCGCTGCGGGGCGACGACGCGTAGGGAAATATGGTGCGGTACAACGGGAGAACGATCCATCCACCGGAATTCGCGTCGGCGCCAGGAGATTGCACGCGATAGCCGACGCCGACGGCATGCTCGTCATCGTGTTCGCGGCATTGTGTGGAGTCCCAACATCCGCAGCCGATTATGTAGAACTGGCCCAACGATTTTCCCGGTGGGAAATCCGTGATGTGCCGTTGCTATGTGAAGTTCCGACCGATTGGGCGACGCGTTTCGTGAACGTGGTGGATGTTCTGTACGACACCGATCGGGAACTCACCGTCGTCGCGTCGCCGCGCTCGGCGAACTGGTGCGGGGCGTAAGGGGAGTGCCGGATATCTCACGTTTGAGCAGCCGGCTTTGTGAATTGTCCCAGTCATTGCCCGCCGTCGGCCGGTAGGCCCCGTCGCCACGGCTCGTTCGCCGCCTCCCCGCACAGCTGCGGTTTAAGAGGAGGGACTCCGAAGTATTCCATTCCATCCCGAGCGGACCGCCCGGCATGTAACTATGTGGCTGTTTTGTGCACTACTCAGATTTGGTGGTAACGCAGTGGCCCGGGCGCGAGCGCCGATATCGCGCGTGATCGTGCTGATCACGCTGCTGGCTTTTGCCGCCATCGCGCTGCACGGATACATCCCAGGAATTACCGAGGACGAGCCGCGCGGGCAGGCTCCGTCCGCTCTGTCGGTCGCCCTCATGCCGGTGCTGCTCACCGTGTCGATCGTGATCCTGTTGGCCGGGGTGATCGCGAGCCAGCACCGGTTGCCGCTGGCCATGCCGGAGCCGGAGCGCGAGGACGAGCGCGCGCAGTGGCGTCTCGGCCGGGTGGGACTGGCCGTTCTGGGCGCGCTCGCGCTGCTCGCCGTGCTGGTCGCGGCAGCGTCGGCGATCTACTTCCTCGGCGCGGGCACGCCGAGCGAGCCCGCGCGCCCGGCGGCGCCCGCCCCCACCACGGGCACTGCGCCGGTGCCGGGGACCCCGGCGCCCGCCGAATACGACCCCACCTCGGCGGAGCTGACCGGCACGGCGCTGGTGCTGGCCGCGATCGCGGCCGCTGGGTTGGTGACGGTGGCGCTGAGCGGTTTGGTCGTGGTCGCGGTGTCGTCCCGGCACACGCCCGTGCCGTCCCCCGCGCCGCCGCCTCCCGCCGTGCCCACCGTGGCGGACTCGCTGGCCCGTGCCGCCGAACTGGGCCTGGCCGCGATGAACGCACCCGGTCAGGACCCTCGTACCGCGATCATCGCCTGTTACGTCGCGATGGAGCGCGGCCTGGCCTCCGACCGCGCCGCCGCCCCACTGATCTCGGACACCCCGATGGAGGTGCTGGCCCGCGCGTTCGAACGCGGCGCGCTGCACGACGCGTCCGCCCGCGAGCTGGTCGCCCTGTTCGAGGAGGCCCGGTTCAGCCCGCACGCCATGCTCGAATGGCAGCGCATGCGAGCCGAGCAATTGCTGCGCATCGTGCTCGCCGACCTGCAAGGGGAGGTACCTGCGTGACGGGCCGGGCGAGGAGGGACACGGCGTGAAGCGAACGGGGGTGGTGGTCGCCTGCGTGATCGTCGTGGTGCTGGTCGAGCTGGTGACCGTAGAGCGCGCCAGGGGCGTGCTGCTGATCGTCGCCGGGATTCCGGTGGCGGTGGCACTGGGCTGGCTGGTGTGGTCGCTGCGCGAGCGTTCCGAGGACGGGTCCGACGACGCGTTCGAGGACATGGAGAACGGTCCGGCGGAGATGCTACAGCGCTGGCACGCCAGGGCCGAGATGCTCGCCGATCGCGCGGAGGGCACCCGCGCCGACTGGGACCGGCACCTGCGTCCGCTGCTGGCGAAAGAGTTCGAACTGTCCACCGGCCAGCGGGTGGCTAAGAACCGCAGGGCGGTCGAGGCCGCGGGTATCCACCAATTCGGGCCCGAACTATGGCGCTGGGTGGACCCGGCCAATTCGGCCCTTCGTGATCAGACCAGCAGGGCACCGGGACGTGCGGCGCTGGACGAGATCCTGAGCCGCCTGCAAAGAATGTGAAATGGGTTGAGGCAAGTGCGGGTACACAAATGACCATGCCGATGGACGTGACCATCCAGCGCAGCGAGGCCGTGCTCCGGGAATTGTCCCGGGTCGTGGTCGGTAAGCAGGACGAGTTGCAGCTGATCATGATCGCCGTGCTGTCCGGTGGGCACGTGCTGATCGAGGACTTACCCGGCCTCGGTAAGACGCTCATCGCGCGCTCGTTCGCGGCCGCGCTCGGGTTGCAGTTCACCCGCGTGCAGTTCACGCCGGACCTGCTTCCCGCGGATCTGCTCGGCTCCACGATCTACGACATGTCCTCCGGCCGGTTCACCTTCCGCCGCGGGCCGGTGTTCACCAACGTGCTGCTGGCCGACGAGGTCAACCGCACCCCGCCGAAGACACAGGCCGCGTTGCTGGAGGCGATGGCGGAGGGGCAGGTCAGCATCGACGGCGAGACGTTCGTGCTGCCGCAACCGTTCGTCGTGCTCGCCACCGACAACCCGATCGAGTACGAGGGCACCTATCCCCTGCCGGAGGCCCAGCTCGACCGCTTCGCCATCCAGTTGCGGCTCGGGTATCTGTCCGAGCACGACGAGAAGCAGATGATCCGGCGCAGGCTGGAGCGGGGCGCGCAGCAGCCGCAGGTCAACCAGGTCGTTGACGCCAACGGGCTGCTGGAGATGCGGCAGTCGGTTGAATACGTGACCGTGCATCCCGACGTGGTCGGCTACGTGGTCGCCCTCGCCTCCGCGACCAGGGGGCATCCCCAGGTCGAGGTCGGCGCGAGCCCGCGCGCGGAACTGGACCTGGTCCAGATGTCGCGGGCGCGGGCGCTGCTGCTCGGTCGCGACTACGTGATCCCCGAGGACGTCAAGGCGCTGGCGGTTCCGGCCATGGCGCACCGGATCACGCTGCGGCCGGAGATGTGGGTGCGCCGCATCCGCGGCGAGGACGTGATCACCGAACTGCTGCGCCGCCTGCCCGTCCCACGCGCCACCGTGACATGAGGCACCGCGACGCCAGCTCCGCGGTCGACGCCGAATTGCGGTGGCGGCCCGCACCGCTGGTCTTCATGCTCGCCGGGTGCGCCGCGGCGGCGTTGGTGCTCGCGGTGGTCCTCGGGCGGTGGCAGCTGCTCGTGTTCGCCGCCCCGTTGCTCGGTGTGCTGGCCACCGCGCCGTGGCAGCAGTCGTCGACCAGGATCCAGGTCGACGGCGGCGGGACGTTGCGCTGCTTCGAGACCGAGGAAGTGGTGCTCACCGTCGCCGCCTTCGTCGAGAAGGGACACGCGCTGTTGCGCCTGAAACCGGAAGGCTCGACGGGCCTGAGCGTCCAGGTGGAGGAGGCCAGCGATTCCGGCGTCGCGCCCGCCGGGCTGCGGCTGGCCCTCTCGGCGAGCCGGTGGGGGCGCTACCCCGTGTCGGTGCGGGTGTCGGCGCTCAGTCCGGCGGGGCTCGCGGTGGCCACCGCGGTGCTGCCCGCGGGCCAGCTGTTCGTGTATCCGATCACCGATCCGCAGCGGATGCGGTTGCCGCGCACCGAACTGCCCGAGCGGCTCGGCACCCATCTGACCCGCAGGCACGGTCCCGGCGTCGAGTACGCGGACATCCGCGCCTACGCGCCCGGCGACCAGTTGCGCATCGTGAACTGGCCGGTGAGCGCACGGCGTGGGCGGCTGTACGTCACCGAGCGGCTGACCAATCGTTCCGCCGACGTCGTGGTACTGGTGGACACTTCGCAGCAGGCGCCGGGGCCGGCCACCGACTCGCTGGAGCTGTCGGTGCGCGGTGCGGCGCAGGTGGTGCAGTCGACCTTGCAGGCGGGCGACCGGACCGCGGTGGTCTGCCTTGGCCAGGCCCCGCGCTGGCTGCGGCCGGACATCGGGCGCCGCCAGTTCTACCGCATCGTTGACACCGTGCTCGACGTCGGCGACGAGCACATCCCGACCACCGGCACCCTCGCGCCGCACGCCGCCGTGCCGCTGGGCGCGATCGTGGTGGCCTTCTCCACGTTGCTGGACACCCAGTTCGCGCTCGCCCTGATCGACCTGCGCAAGCGCGGGCACGTGGTGGTCGTGGTGGACGTCCTGCGCGGCACGCCGTTCCGCGCGGACCTCGACCCGATCCTGGCCAAGATGTGGCAGCTCGAGCGCGCGGCGATGTACCGGGACATGGGCACCGTCGGCGTCGATATCGTGGCGTGGTCGCAGGACGCCCGGCTCGACCAGATCATGCGGGTGCTCCCGGAGCACCGCAGGACCGTTCGGGTGCGCCGATGACCAGATTCCTCGCCGTCCTCTCCGGGGTGTTGCTGGTGGCCTCGGTGGCGCTGCTGGAGCCGTGGACCGGTATTCCCGCGCTGGTCCTGGTGGCGCTCGGCTGGTGGTCGCGGCCCCCCGCGGTCGGCGCGGTGCTGCTCGCGCTCGCCGTGCTGGCGATCGCCGACGCGGGTGTGCTCGCCTCCGCCGCGACGGGATTGGTGGCCACCACGTATCTGCTCAACGCCGCGACGGTGACCGCGCCGCACGGCGTGGTGCCCACCACGATCCCGTCGGTGACCGGTGCGGTCGGTTTCGCGGCGGTGGCCGTCGGCGCCGCCCTCGTCCCGCTGCACCTGGCTTGGGCGCCACTGGCCGCGCCGGTGCTGGTGGTGGTGTTGTTCGCCGTGGTGATCCAGAGCGCGGGAGCCCGGCGCGGAAAGCCCGGCGCCGATATCCGGCGCACCGGGGACGCCGGGCGTAGCGCAGGCCTGTGATCGGCCGGCGCTTCGCGCCCGGTCCCGGCGCGGAGCTTCTCGGTCAGGCGGGCCGGAACCGCAGGGTGACGTCACTCAAGACCGGTGCGTCGTCGCGTTCGACCACGGTCGCGGCGATGATCAGTTCGTTGTCCCGCCGCCAGATCCGGGTGCGGATCGTCTCACCCGGGTACAGCACGCCCGCGAACCGGGCGCGGAAGGCCGTGACGCGGCCGGCGTCGGAGTCGAGCACGGCGTCGGTCGCGGCCTTGCACACGATGCCGTAGGTGCACAGCCCGTGCAGGATGGGCGCGGGGAACCCGGCGGTGCGGGCGAAGGCGGGGTCGGAGTGCAGCGGGTTGCGGTCGCCCGACATCCGGTACAGCAACGCCTGTTGCGGCAGCGTGGGCGTGGCGATGTCGAAATCCGGCGCTCGATCGGGCAATTCGGTCTTGGTGCTCGGCCCTCGCTCCCCGCCGAAGCCGCCCTCGCCCTTGGCGAAGATCGACGAACGCTCCGTCCACAGCGGCGCTCCGTCGGACCCGGTGACGGTGTGTTCCTGGACGACGACCGCCGCCGAGCCTTTGTCCCAGATCTCGGCGACGCGGCCGGTCTTGGTCGCTTTTCCCGCCGCCGGGATCGGGCGGTGCACCTCGATCTCCTGATGGCCGTGCACCACCTTCGCCAGGTCGATGTCGATGCCGGGGAATCGGACCTTGGGCGGCTCGGTCTCGCGCACTGTCGCCGCCACGGTGGCGAAGGTCGGCAGCACCTGCGGTTCCCGGTCGTCGAGATAGCGCAGCTCGGCCGGATCGGTCCAGCGGGTGCCCGCGCCGAGGCCGAGCTGATAGAGCTGCACGTCCGATGGTGTCCAGGCGAACTCCCGGCTCGGCAGCTGCGCACCGAGCGCGATCTTCGGGTCGATGGGCATCAGGTCTCCTTGTGCATGGTTGTGGATCGATCCTGCGCGGCGCGGCAGCGGCTCGCCAGTGCGTTGCCCGCTCGGCGGGATCGTGCGTATCGACGCGGGCCGGTCGAGGTGGAGTCGTCTCCGGCCCCGACCCGCACCGCGTTTTCCGCTAGGCGCCCGCGGTAGCGGCGGCGGGCTGCTCCTTCTTGCGCTTGGCGATGTCCAGCACGGCGAGGTAACCGAAGGTGATCGCGGGGCCGATGGTGGCGCCCGGTCCCGCGTAGGTGTGGCCCATCACCGGCGCGCTGACGTTGCCGGACGCGTACAACCCATGATGACCGTCCGGTCCTCACGCAGTACCCGCCCGGCCGTGTCGGTGACCAGCCCACCCTTGGTGCCGAGGTCGCCGGGCACGATCTTGGCCGCGTAGAACGGCCCCTGCACCAGCGCCGCCAGGCACGGGTTCGGCTTGACGGTCGGGTCGCCGTAGTACTTGTCGTAGGCGCTGGCGCCGCGGTGGAAATCCTCGTCCACGCCGGTGGCCGCGAATCCGTTGAACCGTTCGACGGTGTCGGCGAGCTTCTGCTCGGGCACGCCGATCTTCGCGGCCAGCTCGGCCAGCGTCGGCGCCTGCACGATGAGGTCGTTTTCCATCCAGCGGGACGGGAACCGCTGGCCGGGCTGGAGCCCGGCGAAGATGTAGCGGTTGCGGTAGCGCTGGTCGAACACCAGCCACGCGGGAACGTTCTCGCCGGGGCCCTCGCCCTGGCCGTACTCGCCGCCGTACATGGTGTGCACGGCCTCGACGTAAGGAGCGGACTCATTCCCGAAACGCTCACCGTCGGTGTTCACGATGATGCAGCCGGGCAGATTGCGCTCCGCCAGGCAGAACCAGGGCTTGCCGCCCTTGAAGATCGTCGGCCCCCACCACGCGTCGGCCATGATGTCGATGTCGGCGCCGAGTTCCAGACCGGCGCGGATGCCGTCGCCGGTGTTGGCGGGCGCGCCGGTGGTCCATTCGGTGGTGATGGGTTCGCGCTGGTAGGCGTGGCGCATCTCGGCGTTGTGCTCGAAGCCGCCGCTGGCCAGCACCACGCCGTAGCGGGCGGTGAAGCGGACGGTCTCGCCCTCGTGTTCGGCCTCGACGCCGGTCACGCGGTCGCCCTCGACGACCAGCTTCGTCAGCGGGGTGTTCAGCAGCAGCGGTACGTCCGCGTCCACCAGGCCCTTGCGCAGTGCGGCGGCCAGCGCCTGACCCATGCCGAGCAGATGCTTGCCGGTGAGCCGCGCCCAGGTGGTACGCGCGCCGACCCGCATGGCGCGCAGCATGCCGCGCGGATGCCGCCGGATGAGGTTGAGCTGCTTGAAATCGGCTTGGGTGACCACGACGTTCAACGGCGCCTTGCTGTAGGCGGGTTCCAGGTCGAACCGTGCCGCCCCGAGAACCTTGGCGTCGAACGGCTTCGGTTCGCACGATCGTCCCGCCGCCAGGCCGCCCGGGGCTTCGGGGTAGTAGTCGGAGTAGCCAGGCACCCAGCGCATCTTCAGCGGCGTGTGGTCGAGCACGAAGTCGAAGGCTTCGGCGCCGCGATGATGTAGGTGTCGATCCGTTCCTTGGGCACGACGTCACCGATGATGCTGTGCAGGTAGGTGCGTGCGTCCTCGCGGTCGTCGGGCCGACCGGACGCGCGCAGCGCCTTGTTGCCCGGGATCCACACGCCGCCGCCGGAGCGCGCGGTCGACCCGCCGTAGTGCGCGGCCTTTTCGATGACCACCACGCTCAGGCCGTTGTGGGCCGCGGTGAGGGCGGCGGTCATGCCGGCGGCGCCGCTGCCGACCACCACCACGTCGTATTCCCGATCAGTCATGTAGAACACGTTATAGAATGGACGCGCCATTGGTCTATGTTGTGTGGCAGAAGACTTGCTCGACGTTCCATTTGTCGAGGAAACTTGTTTCAGTTTCAGACCGGAGTTAAGAACATGGGCCTCGAATGGGACCTGGCCACCGACGTCGTCGTGGTCGGATACGGCGCCGCGGGCGCGGCGGCGGCGCTGGAAGCGACCGAGGCGGGCGCGCAGGTGCTCGTGCTCGAACGGTTCGCCGGGGGCGGGGCGGCGGCGCTGTCCGGGGGCATCATCTACGCGGGCGGCGGCACTTCGGTGCAGCGGGAAGCGGGAGTCGAGGACACCCCGGAGGCGATGTACGCCTATCTCGAACGCGAGGTCGGTGACGTGGTCACCCCCGAGACGCTGCGCCGGTTCGTCGACGAGAGCCCGGAGCTGATCGAGTGGCTGAAGGCGCACGGCGTCCCGTTCGAAGCCTCGCTGTGCCCGTACAAGACTTCTTATCCCAACGACCGCTACTACCTGTACTACTCCGGCAGCGAGATCTCCGGCGCGTTCCGCGACATCCCGGCCGCCCAGCGCGGGCATCGGGTGAAGGGCAGGGGCACGTCGGGCAAGAAGCTCACCGGCCCGCTCGCCGCGGCGGCGGCACGGGCGGGTGTGCGCGTGGAAACGCTCACTCGCGTAACCCGATTGCTCACCGACGGCGCCGGTGCGGTGATCGGCGTCGAATGCCACACGCTGCGCGACGCGCCCGGCGCGGTGCGGGATCGCTACACCCGCATGGCGAAGATCGCGGCCAAGCCGGGCATCTACTACCCACCGTTGCGGCGGGCGCTGGAACAGCGGCTGGCGCGGCTGGAACGCCGGTACGGCAGCACGATCCGGGTTCTCGCGCGGCGCGGCGTGGTGCTCAGCGCGGGCGGGTTCATCGCCAATCGGGAGATGGTGCGCCGGTACGCGCCCGCTTTCCAGGGTGGTCTGCCCCTGGGCACCACCGCCGACGACGGCAGCGGCATCCTGATGGCCCAGCAGGTCGGCGCGGCCGTCGACCGGATGGACAACGTCTCCGCGTGGCGATTCCTGTTGCCGCCAAGCGCGTTCACCGGGGCGCTGCTGGTGGACGCGGACGGCCGCCGCGTCATTGATGAGACCCGCTACGGCGCCGCGGTCGGCAACGCGCTGATCACCGCGCATGGTGGGAAGGGCTGGCTGCTGGCCGACGATCCGCTGATGCGCACCGCGATCGGGCAGATCGGCAAACAGGGCGCCTGGTTCCAGCGCGGGCAGTTCGAGACGATGCGGCGCACCGCGGTGCGCGGGGCCACCCTGGAGGAAGCCGCGAGGAAGGCGGGCATCGACCCCGCCGGGCTGCGCGCGACGGTCGAGGCGCACAACACCGCGATCGAGACCGGAGCCCCCGATCCGGTCGGGAAACCGGCCGAGTTCACCGATCCGGTCCGCACCGGCCCGTTCTGGCTGTTGGATGTGGGTATCAAACCGAGCCTGACCAACCCCTGCCCGATGCTCACTCTCGGCGGCGTCGTCGTGGACGAGCGCACCGGCGCGGTCAAGACGGCCGAGGGCGAGGACATTCCCGGACTGTTCGCGGCCGGGCGCACCGCGATCGGCGTCTGCTCCCAGTCCTACGTCAGCGGGCTGTCGCTGGCCGACTGCGTCTTCTCCGGACGCAGGGCGGGCCGGTCCGCCGCGGGCGAGCAGGTCCCGGCGCTGGAACAAGTAACTGTGGAAGGGAATTAGCGTGCTGTCCGACGCGGTACGAACCGAACTGGCCGACGAACTCGAGCGCGCGGAGCGCGACCGGGTGGCGATCGATCCGCTGATCGCCCGCCACCCCGGCATCGACGTGGTCGACGCCTACGAGATCCAGCTGATCAATATCCGGCGCAGACTGGCGACCGGCGCGCGCGTGGTCGGGCACAAGGTTGGCCTGTCCTCGAAGGCCATGCAGCAGATGATGGGCGTGGACGAGCCGGACTACGGGCACCTGCTCGCGGACATGGAGGTCTACGAGGACCTTCCGGTCGAAGCGGGCCGCTACCTGTTCCCCCGCGTCGAGGTGGAGGTCGGCTTCGTGCTCGGCGCCGACCTGCCCGGCGCGGAATGCACCGAACAGGACGTGCTCGCCGCCACGGTCGCCTTCGCGCCCGCGATCGAGCTGATCGACTCCCGGATCAAGGACTGGAACATCGGCCTGGCCGACACCATCTCCGACAACGCGTCCTCCGCCGGGTTCGTGCTCGGCGCCCAGCGCGTCGCGCCGAAGGACATCGACGTCAAGGCCATCGACGCGGTGCTCACCCGCAACGGCGAGGTGGTCGCCGAGGGCCGCAGCGACGCCGTGCTCGGCGATCCGGTGATCGCGGTGGCGTGGCTGGCGCGCAAGGTCGCGAGCTTCGGGGTCCGGTTGAAGGCGGGCGACATCGTGCTGCCCGGCTCGTGCACCCGCGCCATCGACGCCCGCCCGGGCGATGAGTTCCACGCCGAGTTCGCCGGACTCGGCTCTGTCCGTCTGCAATTCACCTAGGGAGGCTGTCGTGTCCAACGGGACCGTCACCGCCGCGATCGTCGGGTCCGGCAACATCAGCACCGATCTGCTCTACAAACTGCTGCGCTCGCAGAAGATCCAGCCGCGCTGGATGATCGGGATCGACCCGGACAGCGAGGGCCTGAAGCGAGCGCGCGGGCTCGGACTGGAGACCTCGCACGAGGGCGTGGACTGGTTGCTCGGGCAATCCGAACTGCCCGACCTGATCTTCGAGGCGACCTCGGCGTACGTGCACCGCGCCGCCGCGCCGCGCTACGCCGAAGCGGGCATCCGCGCCGTCGACCTCACCCCCGCGGCCGTCGGCCCCGCCGTCGTGCCGCCGGTGAACCTGGGGGCGAACCTGGACGCGCCGAACGTCAACATGATCACCTGTGGCGGCCAGGCCACGATCCCGATCGTCGCGGCGGTGTCGCGCGTGGTCCCGGTGCCGTACGCGGAGATCGTCGCGTCGGTGTCGTCGGTCTCCGCGGGACCGGGCACGCGGGCGAACATCGACGAGTTCACCAAGACCACCAGCCGCGGCGTCGAGACCATCGGCGGCGCGCAGCGCGGCAAGGCCATCATCATCCTGAATCCGGCCGAGCCGCCGATGATCATGCGCGACACCATCTTCTGCGCCATCCCCGACGACGCCGACACCGACGCGATCGCCGACTCGATCCACCGGATGGTCGCCGACATTCAGCAGTACGTGCCCGGCTACCGGTTGCTGAACGAGCCGCAATTCGACGAACCGTCGGTGGTGTCCGGCGGTATGGCGAAGGTGTCGGTGTTCGTCGAAGTGGAAGGCGCGGGCGACTTCCTGCCGCCCTACGCGGGCAACCTCGACATCATGACCGCCGCCGCCACGCAGGTGGGCGAGGTCATCGCCGAACAGATCACTGCGGCCAGGGTGTAAGGAGATCTCGACATGGCCTACTCAGCAGAACTCGACATCCGCGTCACCGACACCTCGCTGCGCGACGGTTCGCATCACAAGCGTCACCAGTTCACCGCCACCGAGGTCCGCGACATCGTGGCCGCGCTGGACGGCGCCGGCGTCCCGGTGATCGAGGTGACCCACGGCGACGGCCTCGGCGGCTCGTCGTTCAACTACGGCTTCTCCAAGACGCCGGAGCAGGAACTGGTCGCCATCGCGGCGGAGACGGCGAAGCGGGCGAAGATCGCCGTGCTCATGCTGCCCGGCGTCGGGGTGAAGGAAGACATCAAGATCTCGCAGGACAACGGTGCGTCCATCTGCCGCATCGCGACGCACTGCACCGAGGCCGACGTCTCGATCCAGCACTTCGGCCTGGCGCGCGAACTCGGTCTGGAGACGGTCGGGTTCCTGATGATGTCGCATACTCAGCCGCCGGAGGTGCTCGCCGCGCAGGCGCGCATCATGGCCGACGCGGGATGCCAGTGTGTCTACATCGTCGACTCCGCCGGAGCGCTCGTGCTGGAACAGGTGTCCGACCGGGTCGCAGCGCTGGTCGCCGAGCTCGGTGGCGACGCGCAGGTCGGCTTCCACGGTCACGAGAATCTGGACCTGGCCGTCGCCAACTCGGTCTACGCCATCCGTGCGGGCGCCACCCAGATCGACGGCAGCGCGCGGCGTTTCGGTGCGGGCGCGGGCAACACGCCGGTCGAGGCGCTGGTCGGGGTGTGTGACAAGCTCGGCGTGCGAACCGGCATAGATTTCTTCGCCATCGCGGACGCCGCCGAAGACGTCGTCCGCCCCGCCATGCCGCAGGAATGCCTGCTCGATCGCCAAGCCCTCATGATGGGGTACGCGGGCGTCTACTCCAGCTTCCTCAAGCACGCCGAACGGCAAGCCGAGCGTTACGGCGTCTCGGCCGCGGAAATGCTCGTGCGGGCGGGCAAGCGCAAGCTCGTCGGCGGCCAAGAGGACCAGCTCATCGACATCGCCCTGGAACTACAGCGCGAGAAGGCGACCGTCTCCGCCTGACGGGCGGTGCGATGCGATGCGCCGGGCCCGGCCCGGCGCATTCGCTCGCGGATCGCGCGGGTGCGTGGCCGAGGCGCGCCGCTGTGGACGACTGTGCACGACTCCGGACCTACGGCAACGGCGGGAGCGGGAAACGCAAGATGGCCGCTGCCAGGTGTTCTTTCAGTTCGGTGTCGGCTTTGACGTGCCGGACGGAACCACTGTCGTCGATGACGCTCTGGGCGAGCTCGTCCAGGATGTCCTCGCTTCGCCGGGGCCGGTCGCCGGACACCGGGCACTCCGCGCCGGACAAGCCGAGCCAACCACAGCTGTCGCACACCACGCCGCTGACCATCGCGCCGTCCTGGATGAGCAGCGTGTCCACCGCCTTCACGCTGCTGGCGCGCAAGCAGTCCGCCACGTCGAGGGTGGCCGGAACGCCGGTGGCGATCCGTTCCAGCACCTCACCGACGCGCTGGACGTCGATGTCCCGCTCGTATCGGGTCACGATCTCGGCGGCGTCCTGTTTCACATCGCCCATCGTCGCCGAACCGGTGTCGATGGTGAACGTGCCCGCCATGTGCTCACGCAGCTCGCGCGGCAGCGCGTTCGAGGAAGTGCGGGATCTCGTCGCGATGGCCGCCTACCACGAGCACGTCGTAGTCGCCGGCGTCGAACAGCTCGGCCAGTTCCGTCGCTGTCCGGCGATAGTGCTTCTTCACCAGCTCCTCGGCCTTGTGATGCACCTTGTTCTCGAGGCGGTTGGCCGCGTAATTGGGATCGCGCAGCGCCGGGTCGCGGATCTCGCGCGCCTGCGCGATCTCGTCGGCGAACAGCTCCCAGATCACCGCGGTCGCGCGGTCCACCACCGTGACGCAGCAGCGCGCGTATTCCTCCAGCACGGCCAGCATCGGCCGGGTCCACGCGACGGCGTCCACCACCACCCGGTCGCGGACGGCACGCGGCAGTTGCACCGCTTCGTACAAGTCCTTGCCCGCGCAGCCGAACATCGCGACCGCGCCGGGCTGCCAGTTGTCGGACCGGACCGTCTCGCGCATCCGGTCCAGGTCGTCGCGCACCGACAGCCTGGCCGCGTGCTCCGCGGATTTGTCCCGCACCACCGGGTTGATCTCGTCCGCCATGCTGTTCACTCGGCTCACGAGCCCGGAACGCTCTCCCGGATCGACCGGGATGTGCGCGTACATCGAGACGACGGGAATCCCGTCCCCTCGCATCCGGCGTATCCGGCCGATCGTCTCGGCTGTGATCATGGTTCCTCGCTTCCACCGTTGCACCCGGTCGGCGTAGCCGGTCGGTGGCACCACATCCACACGGTGTGACGGGCGGCAGCACACCGAGACCTCCGCCGAGCACCGGACGTCTGGAACCGATTGTTCTCGGTAGCGAGCGCGCGCACTTCGACCTGCGGGGTCCAGTAATCCCGCGTCGAATCACCCGGCCGGGCCGACCGTCCGGCTCGGTCCCGCTCGATCGGCATCATCCGCCGCGCCCTCGGGTCACGCACTGCCTTGCCGAGTACGACGCCGAGACGGCGGGCCGCGCACCGCCGAACCGGCCGCGAGCGCTCCGCACCAGCGAAGTCGTCTCCTGGTACTGGCTCGCGACTGCGCGGGCGGATCGTTCGCCGAACACCGCAGGCGATCACATGCGACCGGGTTCCACGAACGGTGGCTACCCCGTCAGTTCGGCGACCATCCGCCGCAGCTGATCGGCGCGCCCGGCGGGATCGCGCGTTTTCATCAACCGCAGGAAGTACGCGTATCGCGCGGTGCGGTCGAGCCGCTCGAATCTGGCGCGTGCGCGCGGGTTCCGGTGCAGCGCGTCCCGCAGGTCGGCAGGGCAGGTGGCTGTGCGCTGCCGTTCGTAGGCCGCCGACCAGCGGCCGTCGGCCCGCGCGGCGGCGATGGCCGCGAAGCCGGGCGCCCGCATCCGGCCAGCGGCGATCAGCGCTTCGGCTTTGGCGACGTTGACCTGCGACCACGGACTCTTCGGGCGGCGCGGGGAGTACCGCTGGAGGAAGTGATCGCCGTCGAGGCCACGGCGGTGACTGTCGATCCAGCCGAAGCACAGCGCGCCGTCGAGTGCATCGGAGATGGTGATCGCCCTGCCCGCCGCCCCTTTCTTGGCGATCCGCACCCAGACGTCGGCGGCCCGATCGTGATTGGCGGCGAGCCAGCCCTCCCACTGCGCGACGTCGGCGAAGGTCAGTATTTCGGTGCCGTCCATTCGATCCACGGTGTTCTCCCAAGGTGCGGTATGTCCACTACCGTCGATCCTGCCAAGCAAAGTGCTCACCAACTGATCCCTTTGGAGGACCGTCGTCTTGCGATCGCAGAAGGCGGTGTTAGCCGCACGGGGCAGCATGACGCCGTCTCCGAGGCACTGGGCACGGGAACGAAGAAGGACACGGTGAACGCGTCGCTTCGTGAGGTCCTCGAGACGCGTCGCCGCGCACTGGCTCCGACTCGTCCGCAGGATGCCGTCGCCGAGGATGCGTTCGACCTCGATATCCTCGAAGACAAGCGGAAATATCGTCGGTGAGCGCAGCCCGGTTCCTCATCGACACGAGCGCGTCGGTCCCCCTCTTCAGGCGCGACGATGCTGCCCTGGCGTGGCAGCGCGCCGCCGCTGCCGGTCCCTCGAACAGCAGCACCGATCGCCGCTATAACCAGGTGTCCAGGGTGGTTGTGGTGAGGAAGTGCTCCAGGTCGGCGCGCCACGGGGCCGGGGTGGTCTTGTCGGGCTCGATGGCGGTGTACTGGCCGCGGTAGAACAGCAGCGGACGGCCGGTGGCCGTGGTCTCGGACAGGGACCGGACCCGGCCGATCACGATGTAGTGGTCGCCGCCGTCCACGACGCTGTCGACCGTGCACTGGATGGCCGCCAGCGCGTCGTCCAGAACCGGGAGTTCCAGTTCGGAGGTGTGCCACGCGGCGCCGGCGAACTTGTCGGGTTCGCGGGAGCCGAAGCGGGCGCACAGCTCACGCTGCTGCTCGGCGAGCACGTTCACGCAGAAACGCCCGGACTTCTCGATCGCCGCCCAGGACCGGGACGCCTTGGTGGGGCAGAACAGCACCAGCGGCGGTTCGAGGGAGAGGGCGGCGAAGGATTGACAGGCGAAGCCGATCGGCGCCTGGTCACCGTCGAAGGTGGTGATCACGGTGATGCCGGTGCAGAACTGCCCCAGCACGTTCCGGAACTGCCGTGGATCGATCTCGACCCCGTCCGCGGTCATCGTCTCGCTCGCCCTCTCGGTCACTGCTGCCGCTGCCCGACGGTGAAGTCGTGGCCCCACAGGCTCACCGCGGTGGATTCCCGCGCGATCCAGTCGTGGTCGTCGACTTCCAAGCCCTCGCAACCGAATTCGACATCGAATCCGCCCGGCGTCTTCATGTAGAAGGAGAGCATCTTGTCGTTGACGTGCCGTCCGAGCGTAGCCGACATCTTGACCTTCTTGCGCAGTGCGCGGTCCAGGCACAGCCCGACGTCGTCGGCGTTGTCCACCTCCAGCATCAGATGCACGATGCCGCTCGGCGTCGGCATGGGCAGGAATGCCAGCGAGTGGTGGCGCGGGTTGCAGCCGAAGAAGCGCAGCCAGGCGGGTTCGCCGTCGGCCGGGCGCCCGACCATCTGCGGTGGCAGCCGCATCGAGTCGCGCAGCCGGAATCCGAGGACGTCGCGGTAGAACTCCAGCGCGGCCTTGTCGTCCTTGGTGCTGAGCACCACGTGCCCGAGGCCTTGCTCCTCGGTGACGAACTTGTGCCCGTAGGGGCTGACCACCCTGCGGTGCTCGAGCGCCACACCGTGAAACGCCTCGAGGGTGTTCCCGGACGGGTCTTCGAAGCGGATCAACTCGTAGACCCGGCGATCGGCCAGCTCCGCGGCGGTGCCCTCCTTGTACGGCACGCCCGCAGCGTCCAACCGGTTGCGTATGTCCTGCAACTCCCCGGCATCGGCGGTCTCCCAGCCCGATACCTGCAACCGGTCCTTTTCGCCGGGAACGATCACCAGCCGGGCCGGGAACTCGTCCATGCGCAGATACAACGACGCCGGGTCGGTGCCCTTGCCCTCGATCATGCCGAGAACCTTCAGCCCGTATTCCCGCCAGGCGGCCATATCGGTCGCCTCGATACGCAGATATCCCAGTGAACGGATTCCCATCACTTCTCCTTGACGCCTGCGAGGAAATCAATGGCCAGCCGGTTGAACTCGTGGAACTTCTCCAACTGAGCCCAGTGCCCGCACCCGCCGAAGACGTGCAGTTGCGCGCGCGGAATCAGTTTGGTCGCCACCAGTGCGCCGTCGAGCGGGTTGACCCGGTCCTCGCGACCCCAGATCAACAGCACCGGCTGACGCAACTTGTAGGCGTCGCGCCAGAGCATGCCCTTCTCGAAGTCCGCGCTCGCGAACGACTTGCCCATCGCCCGCGTCGCGGCCAGCGCTTCCGGCGTGCTCGCCGACGCGAACCGCTCATCGATCAGCTCGTCGGTGACCAGCGACTGATCGAAGACCATGATGCGCAGGAACGCCTCCAGGTTCTCCCTGGTCGGCTCGTAGTTGAACTTGCCGAGCAGCTTCACGCCCTCGGTCGGGTCAGGGGCGAACAGGTTGGTGCTCAGCCCGCCCGGGCCCATCAGGATCAGCTTTCCGGCCCGGTCCGGGTAGTCCAGCGCGAACCGGACCGCCGCGCCGCCGCCGAGCGAGTTGCCCAGCAGGTGTACCCGCGAGGTGATCTCCAGGTGGTCGAGCAGGTCCTTCAGCGCCGAGGCGCTGTGCACGAAGTACTGCGGGTGCTCGGTCGGCTTGTCCGAGCGGCCGTAGCCCGGCTGGTCCACCGCGAGCACGTGGAAGTGCTCGGCGAGCACCGGGATGTTGCGCGCGAAGTTCGACCACGAGGACGCGCCCGGTCCGCCGCCGTGCAGCAGGACGATCGTCGGACCGTTGCCGACGCCCGCCTCGTGGTAGTGCAGCCGCAGATCGGGCCGGACCTGCGCGTAGCGGGAGGTCGATTCGGCGGTGAGTGCCACGGTCGAGGTCACGGTCGTCCTCCTACACCATGCCGTCGGTGACGGGCAGGCCGAACTCGTGCGTGCCGTACATCAGGTACGCGCGCTCGGGATCGTTGGCAGCGTGCACTCGTCCGGCGTGCGCGTCGCGCCAGAAACGTTGCAGTGGTGTGCCGTTCGCCAGCGCGGTGGCCCCGGAGCTCTCGAACAGCTTGTTGATCGCGGCGATGGAGCGGCCGGTCGCGCGCACCTGGTCGCGACGGGCGCGCACGCGCAGGTCGAACGGGATCTCCCGGCCCGCCGTCAGCAGCGCGTATTCGTCGGCGACGTTGCCGGACAGCTGCCGCCACGCGGCGTCGATGTCGCTGGCGGCCTCGGCGATGCGCACCTTGGCGAACGGGTCGTCCTTGGCCTTCTCACCCGCATAGGCCGCGCGCACCCGCTTGCCCTGGTGCTCGACGTGCGCTTGGTAGGCGCCGTAGGCCATCCCGACGATCGGAGTGGAGATCGTGGTGGGATGGATGGTGCCCCAAGGCATCTTGTAGACCGGATCGGTGTTCTGCTCGAGCCCGGGCGATTTCAGCTCGCTCATGGCGCGGAAGCTGAGGAAGCGGTGCGAGGGCACGAAGACGTCCTGCACGACGACGGTGTTGGAACCGGTGCCGCGCAGGCCGACCACATTCCACACGTCGTCGATGCGGTAATCGTCGCGCGGGATGAGGAAGCTGCCGAAGTCCACCGGCTTGCCGTCCTTGATCACCGGGCCGCCGAGCACCGCCCAGGTGGCGTGATCGCAGCCGGACGACCAGGCCCACGCGCCGTTGACCAGGTAGCCGCCATCGACCACCGCGCCGGCGCCCATGGGCGCGTAGGAGGAGGAGATCCGCACTTCGGTGTCCTCGCCCCAGACGTCTTCCTGGGCCTGCTGCGCGAACAGCGCCAGGTGCCAATTGTGCACGCCCACAATGCCGGCCACCCATCCGGTGGAGCCGCAGGCGCTGGCGATCTTGCGCACGGTGTCGTAGAAGACCACCGGATCGGCGGCGTGACCGCCCCACTGCTTGGGCTGGAGCAACCGGAAGAAGCCGGTCTCCTGCAACGCCTTCATGCTTTCGTCGGGGATGCGCCGCAGGTCCTCGGCCTCCTGTGCGCGTTCGCGCAACGTCGGCAACAGCGCTTCGACCCGTTCGGTCACTTCTTGCGTCATCTCGGGACCTGCTCCTGCCTGGTCGGTTGATGTCCGGAATGTCATTTGCCTCTGAGACTAGAACAGGTTCCTATTTCTGTCGAGAACCGGTGTTCACCCCCGCCCGGACATGCGCTCATGCAGGAAGTGAGGGGAATCGCTGGCGTCGAGAGCGCCAGTTTTGTAACGTGTTCTAGTACAGATGGAGGAGGAAACGCGATGGCAGTTACCCCACCGCCGCCGAGTGAGGGGCACGGAGGCGGCAGCGTGCGTAACCACGAAGGGCCCCGGGAGGCGGCTCGATCGACGCGCAGCGGTGCGAAGGTCCGTGAGCTCGATGTCGGCACCGCACCCACCCGCTATGCGCGGGGATGGCATTGCCTGGGTCTGGCCAAGACGTTCCGGGACGGCAAGCCGCACGCGGTGAACATCTTCGGCACCAAGCTCGTCGTCTGGGCCGACAGCGACGGCGCGCTGCGGGTGCTCGACGCATACTGCAGGCACATGGGCGGCGACCTGAGCATGGGCGAGGTCAAAGGCGACGACATCGCCTGCCCGTTCCACGACTGGCGCTGGTCGGGAACCAACGGCAAGTGCACGGCGATCCCGTACGCGCGCCGGGTGCCGCCGTTGGCGCGCACCAGGAAGTGGACCACGCTCGAGCGCAACGGCCAGCTGTTCGTCTGGCACGATCACGAGGGCAGCGAGCCACCGCCCGAGGTGACGATTCCGCACATCAAGGGTCCTTACACCGACGCCGACGGCAACCCAACCGAGCAGCTCGACAGCGGCTGGACCGAGTGGACGTGGAACTCGATGCTGATCGAAGGCGCCAACTGCCGCGAGATCATCGACAACGTGGTCGACATGGCCCACTTCTTCTACATCCATTTCGCCTTCCCGACGTACTTCAAGAACGTCTTCGAGGGGCACATCGCCACCCAGTTCCTGGAAACCAAGGGCAGGCCGGACATCGGCATGGCCTCCAAATACGGCGGTGACACGCTGCTCAAATCCGAGGCCTCGTACTTCGGCCCCTCGTACATGATCAACCCGCTGGTCAACATCTACAGCGGTTACGAGGTCAAGAGCGTCCTGATCAACTGCCATTATCCGGTCACGCAGGACTCCTTCGTCCTGCAATGGGGCATCACGTTGGAGAAGCCGAAGGGCGTCGAGGGTGAGATGGCCAACCGGCTGGCGGAGAAGATGACCGAGGGCATCAGCGTCGGTTTCTTGCAGGACGTCGAGATCTGGAAGCACAAGTCCAAGGTCGAGAACCCGCTGCTGTGCGAGGAGGACGGGCCGGTCTACCAGCTGCGTCGCTGGTACGAGCAGTTCTACGTCGACGCGGCCGATGTCACCGAGAAGATGACCCAGCGCTTCGAGTTCGAGGTGGACACCACCAAGGCGAACGAGGCGTGGGAGGCCGAGGTGGCCGAGAACCTGCGGCGCAAGCGCGAGGCCGAGGAAGCCGAGGCGAGCGTCTGATGGCGGCCACCTGGGCGAAGGCACCCGATTTCGCCGACCAGCCCGCGCGGCTAGCCGAAGTGCGCGCCCAGACGGTGGCCGACAAACAGCGGTACCTGGAGGACGGCCTGACCCCGCTGCGGTGTCAGGCCTGCCAGAGCCAGGTGCTGGTGCGCAAGAGTAGCGCACACCAGACCTCGGTGCAGTGGAACGGCAGCCCGGCCGAACGCTGCCCGGTCTTCGCCGAACTCAGCGCGAGCGGACACGGGCCGGGCCGTCCCGACTCCTGTCCGAACCTCGAGCGCACCATCGCCTGGGCCGTGGACGAGGGCGTGCTCGAAATCCCTGAGTAGCAACGGTATCCGCGGGCGGTCGGCGCCGAGGGGTTCGCCCGCCGATCGCCGAAGCGGGGACCGCGCTGTCGCGACCGAGCCGCGCTCGGGCTACGTTGACGGGAACAGAAAGACCTTGGCGCCGGATCGGGTGCGACCCGGCGCCGCAGGAGGGAGTTCCCGCGATGCTGGTGCGGCATCTGGACTGCGCGACCATGTGCCCGGTCGGCGGGCGCGCGATGCTCGGCAGCGGTGGGCTGCTGACCGGCGAGCTCGTCGGCCATTGCCTGCTCGTCGAGTCCGATGCCGGGCTGGTGCTGGTTGACACCGGTTTCGGCATGGCCAACGTGCTGGACCGCGGCAGGCTCGGCTTCGGCGCCGCGCGGTTGCTGCGGCCTCGGCTGCGGCCGGAACTGACCGCGCTGCACCAGATCCGCGCGCTCGGTTACCGGCGCGAGGACGTCCGGCACATCGTGCTCACCCATCTCGATCTCGACCACGCCGGAGGGTTGTCGGACTTCCCCGACGCCACCGTGCACGTCTTCGCCGATGAACTGGACGCGGCCACCGAGCGCCCCACGCTCGGTGAGAAGGTGCGCTACCAGCCGCGCCAATGGGAGCACGGCCCCCGCTGGCTGGCCCATGAAACCGGCGCCGACACGTGGTTCGGCTTCACCGCCGTCCCGGTGCTCGAGGACATCATGCTGATTCCGCTGATCGGGCACACCCGTGGGCACAGCGGTGTCGCGGTCCGGCAGAGCGACGGGTGGCTGCTGCACTGTGGTGACGCCTATTTCCACCATCGCCAGCTCGCCGCGGGGAAGGCGCGCCCACCGGTCGCGCTGGGCGTTTTCGAGGTGCTCGGCGGCACGCTGGGGCGAGCGCGCGTGGAGAATCTGGAGCGGTTGCGCACGCTGCGCGCCGAACACGGTGAGCGGGTGCGGATGTTCTGCGCGCACGATCCGCACGAGCTGGCCCGGTTCGCCGCGGTGCCGGTGCGCTGAACCCGGTCAGTCCAGCCGGAAATCCGCGAAGTCGAATCCCGGCGCGACGACGCAGCTGACCAGCACGTAATCCGCGCCCGCCGGGCGCGCGGACTGACTGGCGCCGCCCGGCACCACGGCCTGGAGCAGCTGCCCGCCCGCCACGTCGGGACCGAGGATCACCAGCTCGCCGCCGATCTCGAGCTCCAGCGGCCCGCCGCGCTGCCACAGCCACAGCTCGTCGGAGCGCACCGTGTGCGGGGCCGACCGCTCGCCCGGCAGCAGCAGGAAGTGGATCGCCGTGGCCGCGGCGCGCGAGCCCGGATAACCCTCCGGCGTGAATTCCACCGGACTGCGCCACGTCTCGCGGTACCAGCCACCCTCGGGATGCGGGGCGAGATCGAGTGCGACGGCGAGCGGGGGCCGGTTGTCGGTCATCGTTCGACTATGCCCGATCCGTGTGGCCGCTCAGTCCTCGATACGCCAGGTGATGCCGAAGGGCGCCAGCGCATCGAGGAAATCGGCGGCGTCGAACGCTTCGGCGGGTGCCAGCGCACCCGGCGCGGCGTCGCCCCGGGCCAGCCGGACGGCGGTCTCCGTCGCCATCAGCGCCGAATCGCGGTAGGAGTCGACTCCGCTCAGGACACCGCGGATTCCGCGCCCGTCCGCGCCGAACGTGTCGACGACGACGTCATAGCGCAGATCCGAGCTGGGCTCGTCCGGCAGCGTGTCGATGAGCTCGGCGGTGAACCCGCTGAGAGCGTCGAGGATCGAGGTGGCCAGCACGCCCTCGACGTGGGCGACGTTCGAGTGCCGGGGGATGGTCAGCACCGGGGGCTGCGGGAATTTCGCGACGACGGTCGGCTCGGTGTCACCGGGGAAGGTCATCTTCCCGTGGCGCGCCGTCGCGCCGGTGCGCAGTTCGCCGTCGGCGTAGTGCCAGCCGCCGCCGCGGAACCACTCCAGGCTCGCGAACACCGTCTTGGCGCTGCCTTTGGATCCGTTGCCGCCGCTCTTGCTCAGATGGCTCAGCACCACTTCGGCAGGCCCGGTCACCCGGCGGGTGGTGAGGTGAGCGAGCAGGTCCCCGGAGACATTGTTGTCGGTGATCCCGGAGACCACGGTGACGCCGGCCGCCGCGGCGCGTGGTCCGAACTCGTCGAAGACCCGCTTCAGAAACAGCTGCTCCCCGGACATGTCGGTGTAGTGCGCACCCGCCTCGATGGCCGCGGCGAGTACCGCCGCCCCGTGCTCCACATAGGCGGGCAGGCTGCTGATCACCACGTTCGCGCCGGTGAACGCGGTGACGAGGGCCGCGTGATCGCTCAGGTCCGCCACCCTTACCTCGGCGTCCGGCAGGTGCGCGGCGGTGGCGGCGGCCCGGACGCGATCGCCGTCGCGGCCGACCAGGATCGGGGTGAGCCCGCGGCGGCGCAGTTGGGCGAGGAGGTAGCGGCCGGTGTGGCCGGTGGCGCCGTAGACGGCGATGGCGGGAGTGGCTTCGTTCGTTGTCATGGGGAGTAACCTATTTGCCGCCGGTTGAGTCGAACAATGCCTACAAAGCTCGATAGTTTGTCTGAAACGCTCATAGAAAGAGTGCTACGGTGATGAGGTGGACATCCTCAGCGAAGCTATCGCGGCCATCCGCACCGGCAGCCCCACCTCCGGCTTGTTCATCAGGCACGCTCCGTGGGGTCGCCGGTATCCCGTAGTGCCCGGCGCGGGTTTCCACGTGGTCTTGCAGGGCTCGTGCTGGGCGGTGCCGCCGGAGGGCGAGCCCATGGCCCTCGGGGTAGGAGACGTGCTGTTCATGCCGCGCGGCGCCGACCACGACCTGGTCGACAGCCTCGACAGCGCGGTCACCGAAACCGCGCTGCCCGGCGAGCCCAGGGAGATCGTGGGGCCCGGTGTCCGCACCGCTCTGCTGTGCGGGGCCTACGAACTCGGCCGTGGACGCAGTCATCCGATCCTCGACGAGTTGCCCGAGTTCATTCACCTGCCCGCACGTCCGGGACGTCATCCCGCGCTGCGCGGCGCCGTCGATCTGCTGGCCGCGGAGATCGCCGAGCCGCGCCCCGGCAGTGACGCGGCCGTGCCCGCGATACTGGAGACGTTGCTGCTGTTCATCCTGCGCGCCTGGTTCGACGAGCAGGTCGACGCGCGATCGTCCGGTTGGGCGGGCGCTTTCGCCGATCCGGCGGTCGCGGCGGTGCTGCGCGCCGTGCACGAGCAACCCGCGCGAGCGTGGACCGTCGCCGATCTCGGTGACGTCGCGGGCGTCTCCCGCGCCACCCTCGCTCGTCGCTTCACCGCGACCGTCGGCGAACCCCCACTGGCCTACGTGACCCGCTGGCGCATGCTGACCGCCGCCCGCCTGCTCCGCGACACCGACAGCAGCCTCGGCGCCGTGGCGCGCCGAGTCGGCTATACCTCGGAATTCGCCTTCGCGAAGGCCTTCAAACGCGAATACGGCCTGGCGCCAGGGCAATACCGCCGTGCCGCCGAGAGCACACCCCTGGTGGCTGTCTGATCTCCGGCAGTAGGCGCGCTCGCCGAACACCGCCGAAAGCGTGGACGATCGTTCCCAACAGCGCCGCCCGTGCGGGTGCCGCCGGTGGTCGCCCCCTGGCGGGGCACTGTGACGGCGACGAACCGGCTGGCCGCTCGCGGGCTATCGCCGCACTCAGCTGAACGGTGAGCGAGGTCGTTGCTGGAGTTCATCGTCCACGTAGATGTCGACCTTCTCGTTGTAGAAGCAGACCAGCCCGGCGACCTTCTGACCCTCCGGAAGCGGCGTGCGATAGCCCCACACGTAGTCGGCGTATTCCTTGCCGTCGACGCGGACGGTCCAGTAGTCGGCGGTGCCCTTGTACGGGCAGCTGGTGTGGGTGGCCGAAGGGTGCAGCAACTCCATGCGGACATCCGTCATCGGCAGGTAATACCGTGCCGGGAGACCGGTTTCGAAGAGAATGCGCGGTGCGCGCGAATCGGCGACGGTGACGCCGTCGATCTCCACCCGGACGTGCCTGCTGCTGGCGAGGATGTCGATGCGCGAGTACGGGTCGCGCGGATGGACGTAGATCGGTTCGTCTTCCTCGAACCACTCGTCCATCGCGCTCCACTCCAGCCGCACCAGGTCGCGGAGTTCGGTGAGCGGCGAGTTGTGATACCGCAGCGCCGCGCCACCGGCCGTGGTGCCGTCCACCATGACGTCGTAGACGGTGGCGTCGCCGCGGCTGGGGGAGTGCTCGGTGATCTCGCTCGGCTCGAGCTTCGCGCGCAGATCCGCGACCGGGAGATAGTAGGTCGGGTAGTACGGGCTCTCCCAGACCAGCACCGGCCGTACGCTGTCGGCCACCAAGTGCCCGCCCAGATAGACGCGTACGCGCTTCTGGCTGGTCTCGACCCTGACGCGGCCCCGGTTCGCTGCGGTCATATCTTCCGACCGTACTCCTCGCAGCGGTCCACGCCAGGGCCGGAGGCGACCGCTGCGGCTCAGTCGCGTTGTCCGCGACCGTGGCGCGGGTGGGGGGCGAAGTGCTCGGCCACACCGCAGCCTGCGCGCGAGCCCGGTCTCGGGCTCGCCCGCTACCTGAACCATCGGCAGCGGTAGCGGCGACTCGTCACGATCGTGCTCGACGGCGTGCGTCCCCGGGCCGGAGCGCCGGCCCGGGGGCACTCGGACGGGTGATCGGCCGAGTCAGCCGGGGGTGATGTTGGCGTTGCGGTGGAAGATGTTGCCCGGGTCGTAGTGGGCTTTGATGCGGGCCAGTCGCGCGTACTTGGCGTCCCCGTAGGACTCGCGGATGCGGTCACGGTCCGCTTCTGTCATGAAGTTCACGTATCCACCGCGATTGGCGGCCATGGGGCGCAGCGCTTCCCAAGTCTCGCGCACCCATTCCCGGTCGACGGCGAGCGTCTCGGCGTCCGGAGCGATGGCGGTGATATTGCATCCGTAGTGCGGGGTGCGCGCGCCGCCGAAAGCGGTGTCGTCCTCGCCGACCGAGCTGAACGCGCCGCCGAGCGGAAAGATCGGCATGAACGACAACGGCGCGGTCTTCTCGGCGGCGTTCTCGGTGAGCACCGCGATGACGTCGTTGGAGAAGTCGTCGAGGTCGAGCGCCTTCTCGTAGCCGTGTAGGCCGCACGGCGCCGCTGCGTCGAGCATCCGCTGCAATCCGGCGTACGGGATCGGGCGCGAGAGCTCGAACAACGGCGGCAACGCGTTCCGGATCGGCGCCACCGCGGCGGCGTGCTCCTCGGCTGTGCCGAACCCGGCGACGATCAGGGCGTGTCCGAGTCGGCCGTGGTAGCGCTCCGGGACGAAGGGCGCGGGTGGCGCCGACATCGCCAGCGCTATCAACGCCCCCGACCGGCGCGGCAAGGTGGGAATGAACTCGCGGATGAGGCGCAGGGCGTCGGTGCCGTCCGGCAGGTCCCAGAAGAACAGGCCGAGGTGGACTTCCGGCCCGACGCGGTGCAGCCGGTACTCGAACTCGGTGACCACGCCGAAATTCCCGCCGCCACCGCGTAGTGCCCAGAACAGATCGGGGTGCTCGCTGTCGGACGCCCGCACCACCCGGCCGTCGGCCAGGACCACCTGGGCCGAGACGAGGTTGTCGACGGCCAGCCCGGCCATGCGGGTCAGCCAGCCCATGCCGCCGCCGAGAGTGAGGCCGCCGACGCCGGTGTCGCTGATCACCCCTCCGGTGACCGCGAGGCCGTGCGCCTGGGTGGCGGCATCCATATCCGCCATCGTCGCTCCGCCGCCCACCCGGGCCCGCGCGGCTTCCGGGTCGACGACGACGCCCTTCAACGCGCTGAGGTTGATCATCAAGCCGCCCTCGCCGACCGCGGTCCCGCTGTAGGCGTGGCCGCCGCCGCGCACGGATATCTCCAGCCCGCGATTCCTGCCGAAGGCCAAGGCCGCGGCCACGTCGCGGGATGAAAGGCACTGGGCAATCACCGCGGGACGCCGGTCGATGTCCGCGTTCCAGACGGTGCGGGCCCGGTCGTATCCGGCGTCTCCGGGGCCGTACACCGGCCCGTCCATGGTGGACCGTAATGCTTCGAGATCGGAATTCACTGTCTGCGTCATGGCATCCTCCCGGCTGGTAGGCCCCGACGACTCATGGGAAGACGAGCCGGTATCTCGACTCGCTACGGCACCGATCCCGACCTGCGGTGCCACTCGAAAACACACCCCCGCGTATGCGCACTGTGGCGCTCGTCACATCTTAGTGGATCGTCTCGAGCGCCGACAGCCGGTCGGCGCAGGACGCACCGGCCGGAACGGTGCGCCCTGCCTCCGCTCAGGCCGGCTGCCCGACCGGCCGGTGCGGTGTGCCGAACAGTTGAGCGTCCCCGTGGGCGCGTTTGAAGAACAGGTGCGCGTCGTGTTCCCAGGTGATCGCTATGCCGCCGTGCAACTGGATGGTCTCGGCCGCGATGGCGGTGAGCGCCTCCGAGCAGTGCACGCGGGCGACCCAGACGTCTTCGGCAGCCGACGGGCTGTTCGCCGCCACCGCCGCGGTGGCGGCGACGGACGCGGACCGGGCCGATTCCAGCAGCACGTACATGTCCGCCATGCGGTGCTTGAGGGCCTGGAAGCTGCCGACCACGCGGCCGAACTGCACGCGTGACTTGGCGTAGTCCACCGTCATCTCCAGGCAGCGGTCCGCGGCGCCGACCTGCTCGGCGGCCAGCGCGGCCCACGCGACCTCGCGCAACCGGGCGATGGCAGCGGCCGGATCACCCGAGCCGAGCCGTCGCGCGGCCGCGCCGTCGAAGGTGACCTCGGCCAAGGCGCGGGTGGGGTCCATGGCGGGCACGCGGCGCCGGGTGACGCCCGGCGCGGTGGGCTCGAGTTCGAAGAGGCCGGTCGGGGTCACGACGACGAAAGTGTCCGCCGCCATCCCGTCGAGCACGTAGTGCGCGGTGCCGGTGAGAGCGGCGTTCGCCGCGCGCACGCCCGGCTCGTCCCAGCCGCGCTCGTCCGCCCAGCAGACCGCGATCGTTCGCGTGCCCTCGGCAAGCCCCGGCAACAATCGCGCGCACGCCTCGGCGTCTTGGGACAGCAGCACGGCCTGAGCACCGAGGACGGCCGAGCCGAGCATCGGCACCCCGGCGAGTGTCCGGCCCAGCTCGCCCACCACCAGTAGGGATTCGACCAGGCTCGCGCCGAAGCCGCCGTACTCCTCGGGAATCGCCAGCGCGGCGACGCCGATCTGCTCGCACAGCAGCCGCCACAGGGCCGGGTCGTAACCGAGTTCGGTGTCCATCGCGGCGCGCACCGCGGCGGACCCGGCGTGTTTGGTGAGCAGCGCCCGGACCGAGGCGAGGAATTCCTGGTGTTCGGCAGCGCTCATGCGGCGGACTCCTTCGCGTGCGCCGCCCGCGCGCCCGCGTCATGCCCGGCGGTCATGCGATGCCTCGCGCGGCGCGATCCGAGCCGGTGTCCTCGCGCAGCGCCTGGGCGATGCGGGCGCGGTGCAGATCCGCCGTGCCCCATGCCGAGCGCAGGGCGGCCACTTTGGTCAACCACAGCGAGAGGTCGTACTCGGCGGTATAGCCGATCGCGCCGTGCACTTGGAGGGCGGCACGGGCGGCGCGATACGCGGCGTCACCGCAGGCGATCACCGCGGCCGAGACGTCCCGGCCGCGCGTGGGCCCGGGCATGGTCAACGCGGCTCGGTAGAGCAGGGGCTCGGCCAGCTCCAGCGCGATCAGCACGTTGGCGAGCTTCTGCTTGACAGCCTGGAACTCGCCGATCGGCTTGCCGAACTGTTTGCGCTGCTTGGCGTATTCGGTGGACGCGTGCAGCAAGGCCTTGCCCGCGCCGAGCAGCTGTGCCGCGCAGGCCAGCGCACCGGTGTCGAAGCCCGCGGCCGTGGCGGCGCGGACCTGCTCGCCCTCGGCGACGGTCTCGGCCGAGGCGATCGCGAACAGCCGGCGTGCCGGATCGATCGAGCGCACCGAACCGGCGCGGTGGCCGGTGGCGAGTGCGTCCGCGCCGGCCAGCAGGACCAGGTCGGCCGTGTCGGCGTCCAGCGCGACGCTGCTGCGACCGGGTGCGGCGAAGGCGACGGTGCCCAGTGCCGTCCCTTCCGCGAGGCCGGGCAACCACCGCGCGGCCGGTCCCTGGTCCGGAAGCGCTTGCAGCAGGGCGGGAATGGCGGCGGCCGTCTCCACCAATGGCCCCGGCGCTGCCGCACGGCCGATCTCCTGGAACGCGACGACCAGATCGATCGGTTCGGCGCCGATGCCGCCGTGCTCTTCGGCGACGGCCAGACCGAGTACACCGGCCTCGGCCAGCTGCCGGATCAGCGCGCCACCCGGTCCGCTGTCGCCGGAAGCCCACGCGCGCACCGCGGCGGGCGTGCGACCCGCCTCCAGCAGTTTGCGCAGGCTGGCGCCGAAATCGTGTTGTTCGGGGCTGAGCGCGAATCTCATCGGCTGCTTCCTCTCGGTAGTCCGAGCAGCCGCTCGGCGATGATGTTGCGCTGGATCTCGTTGGTGCCGGCGTAGATCGGGCCGGACAGGGCGAACAGGTAACCGTCGGTCCACGGCCCGGAGCGCTCGGCCGCCGCGCCGAGCACCTCGAGCGCGGTCTCGTGCATGGCGATGTCCAGCTCGGACCAGAACACCTTGGTGATCGAGGACTCCGCGCCCAGCTTGCCGCCCTCGTTCAGCCGGGTGACCGTGCCGAAGGTGTGCAGGCGGTAGGCCTCGCTGCCGATCCAGGCGTCCACCACCGCGTCGCGCTGCGCGGTGTTGTCCCCATCGCCTGCCTCGCGCCACAGATCGATCAACCGCTGCGCGGTGGCGCTGAACCGGCCGGGGCTGCGCAGCGAGAGGCCGCGCTCGTTGCTGGAGGTGCTCATCGCCACGCGCCAGCCCTCCCCGGGGGCGCCGATCACATCGCGGTCGGGCACGAACACGTCATCGAGGAAGATCTCCGCGAAGCCGGGTTCGCCGTCCAGTTGCGGAATCGGGCGCACCGACACGCCATCGGCGGTGAGCGGGAACATGAGGTAGGTGAGGCCCTTGTGCCGCTCTGCCTCGGGGTCGCTGCGGAACAGCCCGAACGCCCAGTCCGCGAACGCGGCGCGCGAACTCCACGTCTTCTGGCCGCTCAGCAGCCAGCCGCCGTTGGTGCGCCGTGCGGTCGAGCGGATGCCGGCCAGATCGCTGCCCGCTTCCGGCTCGGACCACGCCTGCGCCCAGATATCGTCGCCGCGCGCCATGCGCGGCATGATCCGCTCGAGTTGCTCGGGGGTGCCGTGTTCGAAGAGCGTCGGCGCCAGCAGGAAGATGCCGTTCTGGCTGACCCGCCCCGGCGCGCCCGCCGCGTAGTACTCCTGCTCGAACAGCACCCATTCCAGCAGCGAGGCGTTGCGCCCACCGAACTCCTCCGGCCAGGCGACCACCGAGAGCCGGGCGTCGGCGAGGGTGCGCTCCCACGCGCGGTGCGCCTCGAAACCGGCCTTCGTATCCATGGAAGGCAATGGCGAGGCGGGTTTGGCGGCGGCCAGGAATGCGCGGACCTCCCGCTGGAAGTCCTCGGTCGCCTGGTCGAGATCCAGATCCACTACGTCGTTCCGTTCTGTTCCGCGGTGCTCGCCGACGCCTTCATCGACTTGGCGTTCATGCCGCCCAGCGAGTCGGCGCCGACCTCGGCGTTGTGCGCGTGCGCGAAGTGGTGCAGGCCGAACACCGAATCCATGCCCGATCGCATGCCCATCAGATCCTCGGCCTGGTTCACCGCCTTCTTCGTCAGCGCCAGACCGAATTGCGGCATGGTGGCGATCTTCTCGGCCAGCGCCAAGGTCTCGGTCTCCAATTCGGCGCGCGGCACCACCCGGTTGACCATGCCCCATTCCTTGGCCTGCGCCGCGCCGAACCGGTCGCCGGTGAACAGGAATTCCTTGGCCGCGCGCGGACCCATCACCCAGGGGTGCGCGAAGTATTCGACGCCGGGAATGCCCATGCGCACCACGGGATCGGAGAAGAACGCGTCATCGGAGGCGATGATCAGATCGCAGACCCAGGCCAGCATGAGCCCGCCCGCGATGCACGCGCCCTGCACCATCGCGATGGTGGGCTTGGGAATCTCCCGCCAGCGCCTGCACATGCCGAGGTAGACCTCGAGTTCCCGGGCGAAGCGCTGATCGCCGCCCGCCCGGTCCACGTGGTCCCACCACAGCGCCGCCTTGTTCTGGTAGCGCACGTGGTGGTCGCGTCCCGGTGTGCCGATGTCGTGCCCGGCGCTGAAGTGCTTTCCGTTGCCCGCCAGCACGATCACCCCGACCTCGGCGTCCTCCACGGCGCGCTCGAAGGCGGCGTCGAGCGCGTAGGTCATCACCGAGTTCTGCGCGTTGCGGTAGTCCGGCCGGTTCAGCGTGACGATCGCGACGCGACCACGCCGCTCGTAGGTGACGACCGAGCCTTCGTCCGGGATGGCCGGACCCTCGTCCGGGGTTGCCGGTTCCGACATTACGACTTCTCCTCACGTAGTTGACGCTTGAGCACTTTCCCGGCGGCGCTGTAGGGCAGCTGGTCGCGGAATTCGACGAACCGCGGCACCTTGAAGTTGGCCAGCGCGGCGGAAGCGTGGGCGATCACCTGGTCCTCGGTGAGCGCGGAGCCGGGCTTGCGCACCACGTACGCCTTGCCCACCTCGCCCATCCTGGTGTCGGGCACGCCGATGACCGCGGACTCGGCCACGCCGTCGAGCCGGGCGAGCGCCTGCTCGACCTCGGCGGGGTAGACGTTGAAACCGCCACAGATGTACATGTCCTTGAGCCGGTCGGTGATCTTCAGGTACCCCCGGTCGTCGATCGTGCCGATGTCGCCGGTGTGCAGCCAGCCGTCGGCGTCGATCGTCTCCGCGGTGCTGTCCGGGTCGTCGAGGTACCCGAGCATCACGTTCGGCCCGCGCAGCAGGACCTCGCCCGCGTCGCCGAGGCGCAGTTCGAAGTCCGCGATCGGTCTGCCGCAGGTGTTCGCGATGGTCTCGGCGTCGTCATCGACGCGGCACATGGTGCCGAATCCCGCGCTCTCCGACAGGCCGTATGCGGTGATGACGACGTCGAAGGCCAGTTCCGAGCGCATCCGCTCGATCAGCACCACCGGTACCGTCGCCGCGCCGGTGACGGCCACCCGCAGCGAGCTCAGATCGAACTCGGCGCGGCGCGGGAAGTCCAGGATCGTCTGGTAGATGGTCGGGGGGCCGGGCAGCACGGTGACCTTCTCCGCCCCGATCAGCCGCATCGTCTCCGGCACGTTGAAAGTGGCCTGCGGGATGATCGTGGCCCCCGTGACCAGGCAGGCGAGGATGCCCGCCTTGTAACCGAAATTGTGGAAGAACGGGTTCACCACCAGGTACCGGTCGTCGCCGCGCAAGGTGGCGCATTCGGCCCAGGCCCGCACCACCGACAGCGCCTGGCGATGCGCGACCAGCGTGCCCTTGCTGCGGCCGGTGGTGCCGGAGGTGAACAGGATGTCGGAGATGTCGCCGGGCCGGACCGACTCGGCGCGCTCCTCGGCTTCGGCCACGGTGACCTGCGCGGCGACGGTCGCGAGCTCCGCCCAGTCCAGCGCGGCGATGTCGGTGTTGCGCGTGCCGGGTTCGACCGGGATCACCACCACCGTGTCGATGGCCAGATCCGGCGCGGACGCGCGCAGTTCGGCCAGCCGGTCGCGTCCGAGGAACGGACCCGCGATGAACAAGGCCTTGGCGTCCACCCGGCCGAGCACGTCGGCCGCCTCCTCGGCCACGTAGCGGGTGTTCAGCGGCACCAGCGCGGCTCCGGCGTAGTGCGCGGCCAGCGCGGCGATCACCCAGTGGTGCGTGTTGGGCGCCCACATGGCGACGCGGTCGCCCGCGCGGACCCCGCGTGCGATCAGCGCCCGCGCCACTTCCCCGACCGCGTCGAGCAGCTGGGTCCAGTCCAGCCGGACCGAGCCGTCGGCGATCGCGGGAGCGTCGCCGAAGGTCAGCGCGGCGTGGTGCAGTGCCATCGGGGTGGTCTGTGCAGGGGTTGTCACGGTTGTCCTTACCGTCCGCGAGCCAGTTATGCGCGGGCTCTACAAAGCAAGTGCTTGGTAGGTTATCCTACCGGCGTGGGTGCGATCCAGACCTCAGAATCCGACACCGCCGCGCGGGACGGGCGGTTTTCCGCCGTCCAGGACGAGCGGTTCGCCGCCGAGGTGCGCGCGTGGCTAGCGGAGAACCTGAACGGTGAATTCCGCGCGCTGCGCGGTCTCGGCGGTCCCGGCCGCGAACACGAGGCGTTCGACGAACGCCTGGCCTGGGACCGGCACTTGGCCGCGGCCGGGTGGACTTGCCTTGGCTGGCCGAAGGAATACGGCGGCCGCGCGGCCACGGTGCGCCAGCAGGTGATCTTCCACGAGGAGTACGCGAAGGCGAACGCGCCCGCGCGGGTCTCGCACGTCGGTGAGGAACTGCTCGGCCCGACCCTGCTCGCGTTCGGCACCGAGGCGCAAAAAGACCGGTTCCTGCCCGGCATCCGCACCGTCGGTGAGTTGTGGTGCCAGGGTTATTCGGAGCCGGGGGCGGGCTCCGACCTGGCCGCGATCAGCACCGCCGCACACCTGGACGGCGACGAGTGGTCGATCAACGGGCAGAAGATCTGGACCTCGCTGGCCCACGTCGCGGACTGGTGCTTCGTGGTCGCCCGCACCGAACGCGGCTCCACCAGGCACAAGGGCCTGTCCTACCTGTTGGTCCCGATGAAGCAGCCCGGCGTCGACGTGCGACCGATCATCCAGCTGACCGGTACCTCGGAGTTCAACGAGGTCTTCTTCGACAACGCCCGCACCGCGGCCGACCTGGTCGTCGGCGCGCCGGGTGACGGGTGGCGGATCGCCATGGGCACCCTCACCTTCGAGCGCGGCATCTCCACCTTGGGCCAGCAGATCCGGTTCGCCCGGGAGCTGGCCGACATCGAGGCCCTGGCCCGCCGCACCGGCGCGGCCGACAACCCGCTGATCGCCGACCGGATCGACCGGGCCTGGGTCGGGCTGCGGGTGCTGCGCGCCCACGCCATGCGCACCATGGAGGGCGCCGGCGTGGACGACGGCGGCGGCCAGGCCTCGGTGGCGAAACTGTTGTGGGCCAACTGGCATCGCGGGCTCGGTGAGCTGGCGATGGCCGTGCTCGGCGCTCGCGGCCTGGTGGCGGGCGAGGACGATCTGGACGAATGGCAGCGGCTGTATCTGTTCACCCGCGCCGACACCATCTACGGAGGTTCGAACGAAGTGCAGCGCAACATCATCGCCGAACGCGTGCTCGGCCTGCCGCGCGAGGCCCGCCCGTGACGGGGCCCCTGTCGGTCGCCCCCGCGCCCGTCCCCGGGCACGGCCTGCTGACCGGGCGTACCGCCGTGATCACCGCGGCCGCGGGCACCGGCATCGGCTCGGCCACCGCGCGCAGGCTGCTGGCCGAAGGCGCGGACGTGGTGGTCTCCGACTGGCACGAGCGGCGGCTCGCGGAGACCGCGACCGAGCTGGCCGCCGAGTTCCCGGACCGGCGGGTCGCCTCCATCGCCTGCGACGTGCAGAGCACCGCGCAGGTCGAACGCGCTGGTGCGCGGTGCGGCCGAGGCCGTCGGCCGGATCGACATCATGGTCAACAACGCCGGACTGGGCGGCGAGACGCCCGTGGTGGACATGACCGACGAGCAGTGGGAGCGAGTGCTCGACATCACCCTCAACGGCACCTTCCGCTGCACCCGGGCCGTGCTCGGCTACTTCCGCGCGGCGGGCCACGGCGGCGTGATCGTGAACAACGCCAGCGTGCTGGGCTGGCGCGCGCAGCACGGCCAAGCGCACTACGCCGCGGCGAAGGCGGGCGTGATGGCGTTGACCAGGTGCAGCGCGATCGAGGCGGCGGAACTGGGCGTCCGGATCAACGCGGTGGCCCCGAGCATCGCCAGGCACGCCTTCCTGGACAAGGTCAGCTCCACCGAGCTGCTGGACCGGCTGTCGGAGCGGGAGGCGTTCGGCCGCGCGGCCGAGCCGTGGGAGGTCGCCGCGACGATCGCCATGCTGGCCAGTGACTACACCACGTACCTGACCGGCGAGGTGGTCTCGATCAGCAGCCAACGCGCCTGAGCCGGACCGGATCCCCGGGTCGTCCGCTCGATGGCGGGCGGACGAGCGTACCCGGCGACCGCCGAGCAGTCGCTCGTCGAGCTCGCCGGGCACGATCTCGCGCGCCGTATTGCGATCGCCTTCTCGCATCGCGCACCCGACCCGAAATGGGCGGCTGATCAGGTACAAAAGGGCGAGCAGGAGGGCGCCGAGGTGTGCCATGCTGAATGAGATCGGATCCGCGCTCTCCAAGGGGGCGATGGCTATGGGCCTGGATCGCCCACCTGCCCGCGAACAACTGGAACTCGATGTGGTGCGCGATGTCGTGCTGGCCAGGCGACGACTGGACAGTCTGGTGCTCTCGGCGCTCACGCTCGGCGCCGAGCTCATCGAGCACACCTCCGCACGCACGGTCGCGACTGCCGCCACGCGCATCCTCGAGCAGCACGCCGTCGACGAGCGGGAGGTCGCCCGCGATCCCCGCGGTGCGCTGCGCGCCGATCTCGCGCGCGATCGCGAGCGCGCCCGCCGCATCGGCATCAGCGACGACGGCGCCGAGACCGAGCAGGAGCGGCGCAGGCAACGTCAGACGGCGCTGCTGTGCGAGGTACGCGCGGATCTGCTCGCGGTGGTCGCCAAATGCCGGAAATTCCGCTTCGACCGGGTGACCTTCGCCGACGAGATCGCGCAGGGGTTGTGCGCCGCCACCAACAAACTGGTCATCGGCGCCGATATGGACACCTACCACGCCTGGCAGCGCGGCATGGTGCTGAGACTGAGCGAGGAACCGGTGCACGGCGGCCCGCCGCGCGTGATGGCCACGGTGGACGCCGGTCCGGACCGTGGCCAGCTCACCGTGGAATGGGACAGCTGCGAACGCCGTCTCGCGCTCGTCGCGCGGATGGCGCGGGCGGGCGTCTCGCCCGTGGTCATCTGCGATCGCCTGCTCGCCGACCTCTCGGTCTCCTCCCCGTTGCGGTATTCGGCTCGTTGAGCGGGAGCACTCGACCAAGCAAATGCTTGGTTGTACTATGGCCATGTGACCGCACCAGACGCCTCGAAATCAGCACGGCGCAGCGAGTTGCTCGCCATGGCGGCCGAATTGTTCGCCGAGCGGGGCTTGCGCGCCACCACAGTGCGTGACATCGCCGACGCGGCCGGAATCCTATCGGGGAGCCTCTACCATCACTTCGATTCCAAAGAGTCGATGGTGGACGAGATCCTGCGCGGGTTCCTCAACGACCTGTTCGGCCGTTACCGCGAGATCGTCGCCGCGGGCCTGAGTTCGCGAGACACCTTGGAGGCCCTGGTGCTCGCGTCCTACGAGTCGTTCGACCGGTCGCACGCCGCGGTGGCGATCTATCAGGCCGAGGCGAAGCGGCTGCGCGCCTCGGAGCGGTTCACCTACATCGACGACTACAACCGCGAATTTCGCGAACTGTGGCACCGGGTGCTGACCAACGGCGTCCAGGACGGCAGCTTCCGGCCGGAGCTCGACGTCGAACTGGCCTACCGGTTCCTGCGTGACACGGTCTGGGTCGCGGTGCGGTGGTACCGGCCGGGTGGGCCGATCACCGTCGAGAACCTCGCCAAGCAGTACCTGACCATCGTGCTCGACGGGCTCACCGCCGGCGAGCACATCACGTAGGAGTCTTTACATGTCAGCACCTTCCGCGTCCCGTCGTCCGTATGCCCCGCTGCGGGACGCCTACGTGATCAATGCGGTGCGCACCCCGGTCGGCAAGCGCGGCGGCGCGCTGGCGAGCGTCCACCCGGCCGATCTGGGCGCCGCCGCCCTGCGCGGCCTGCTCGACCGCAGCCCGATCGACCCCGGCGCCGTGGACGATGTCATCGTCGGCTGCGTCGACAACGTCGGCCCGCAGGCGGGCAACATCGGCCGCACCATGTGGCTGACCGCCGGGTACCCCGAAGAGGTTCCGGGCGTCACGGTCGACCGGCAGTGCGGATCCAGCCAGCAGGCCATCAATTTCGGCGCCCAAGCCATCATGAGCGGCACCGCCGAGGTGATCGTCGCGGGCGGTGTGCAGAACATGAGCGCCATTCCCATCTCGGCGGCCATGTTCGCGGGCAAGGAGTACGGCTTCGACTCGCCGTTCGTCGGGGCCCAGGGCTGGGACCACCGTTACGGCACCGGTGAGGTGACGCAGTTCCGCGCGGCCCAGCTGATCGCCGAGAAGTGGGGCATCAGCAGGGAAGAGATGGAGCGCTGGGCGCTGCGCAGCCACGAGCGGGCCCGCGACGCCATCAAGAACGGCCGCTTCGACAACGAGATCGTGCCGGTCGGCGACTTCTGGATCGACCAGGGACCGCGCGAGACCAGCCTGGAGAAGATGGCTTCGCTGCCCCCGCTGGCCGAGGGCAGCCCGCTGACCGCCGCCGTGGCCAGCCAGATCTCCGACGGCGCCAGCGCCACGCTGCTCGCCTCCGAGTGGGCCGTCGAGGAGTACGGGTTGACCCCGCGAGCGCGCATCCACCATGTGAGCGCGCGCGGCGCGGACCCGATCTTCATGCTCACCGCGCCCATCCCGGCGACCAAGTGGGCGCTGGAGAAGACCGGTCTCACCATCGACGACATCGACGTCATCGAGATCAACGAGGCCTTCGCGCCGGTGGTGCTGGCCTGGTTGCGGGAGACCGGCGCCGACCCGGAGAAGGTCAACGTCAACGGCGGCGCGATCGCTCTCGGCCACCCGCTCGGCGCCACCGGCGCCAAGCTTTTCGCGACGCTGCTCAACGAGCTCGAACGGATCCGAGGGCGCTACGGCCTGCTCACCATCTGCGAAGGTGGCGGCACCGCCAACGTGACCATCATCGAGCGCCTGTCCCGCTGATCCACAGTCCACGAGCGGCACGCGGGCGACCGTGCGTCGGTCCCGCGTGCGCTCGTGCGGCAGAGCCGGCGAGCTCGCCGTGATCAGCCGGACTGCACTTCGTGGTCCGACTGTCCCTGAGACGAGCCGTCTTCGATGTCTCTCGGGACGGTCGGGTCCGGCTCGTCGTAGCCTCGGGCTGCCGACTCGCCCTCCTCGCCTTCACCTTTCCCCTTCCCCTTGCCTTTTCCTTTGCCCTTGCCCTTCCCCTTGCCTTTCCCCTTCTCTTCGCCTTTGTCCGTACCTTCTCCATCACTCGCTTTCGAGTCCTGAATCGGTCCTTCGTGCTGCGCCAGATATGCGACAGTGCCGCGCACGGTTTCCCTGGGGGCGGGCTGCGCGGTGAATCCCACAGTCAGCGCACCGGTGGCGACTGCGGCGGTCGCGGCGACGGCCCGCACGGATATCTTTCCCACTACCGAACCTCCCTGGTGATCGGTTTCGTTGGTGGAGCAGCGCGAAGTTAACACCGGCGGCGGCCACCACCCCTGGGCTCGCCGCTGACGCTCGCGCTCGTGACGGGGTCGACATCCGGTCGTGATCGGTCCCGAGCCGTCACTGTGATCGCAGGTAGTCGTCGTGCGCCCGATCTTGGCGGTAGTAGCGCTGGGTGAGAACGGCCAGCCGGTGAATCTCGGCCGCCATGGTGGAGGGGGCGAGGGGTTCGGCGACGATCGGGTCGCCGGTTCTGACCAGATACCGGCCGTCCGCGTAATCCATCCACCAGAATCCGCGTCCGAAACCGGGGCGGGCGTCGACAGCCGGCCCCGCGAATACCGTCACCTCACCGAGGCCGAGGCGTTCGCGTTTGAAGATCCGGTCCAGACGCGCGACGGCGCCGACCTCGTACGGCCCGCGGACGTGGCGTTCGCGGTCGGCGGTCACTTCTTCGCGGCGCACTTCGATCGGCGGGTGCGTGCCCGCGGGCATCTTGGGCAGCGCGCCGACCGCGTGCGCGGCCACGCGCCGGGCGGGGCAATAACTCACGATCACGTCGCCACCGGTGTCCGGCGCGGTGCCGGGAAGCTGGACCAGCGTGGCGCCGCTCGTGCCGTGCACCGCCCCGTGGAACCGGAAGACGATCGACATGTCCGGGCCGCCCATCCCCTTCATCTCCACCCGGACCTCGGGCTCCAGCAGTACGTCCAGCGCCCGTTCCAGGTCCACGGCGTATCGGCCCAGCAGCGCGTCGACCGCGGCCTCCCGCCGGCGCTTGAGGTCGGCGAAATCCATGTCCTCCGGCCGGTATTGCAGCGGGTAGGGCAGGCGGTCGCGGCCATAGGCGGACCAGAGGATCTCGAATTCCTGTCCGGTGAAGCGCCAGTCAGCCATTCGGGTTCTCTCCACCGACGACCGGAGGAACCGACTTCGGCAAAGAGTTCAGCCCGGTGAGTTCCTCGCCGTTGTGCTGATTGATCAGGTAATCCTTGACGCCGGAGGTCTCCCGCTCGTCCTCTTTGCTCCGAGCTGCCATACCGGGGGCGATACCGGCCGTGCCGACGGTGCCGGGCCGTGCCGCCGCGCTGCTCGTTGCCGTGGGGGCCGGGTTCCCGCTCGGCTGTTGCGGCGCGCTTTGGATGCTGCGGCCCGGCACAGGGGTGTTCTGGGTATTCGGCGTGCCGGAGAGAACTGGGTTGCGCGGACGGTCCGGCCGCGTCGTGATGGGGAACGTGGGTCCGGCCGGTGCTGCGGCGCTGGTCGGTGTGTTCACGCTGCTCGGTGTCGTCGGCAGCGTGCCGGGGGTGGGCGGCTGGTCCACACCCGCCGGAGATGTCGACTGGGGCGTCGTGGCGGCGGGGTCGTTCTCGGACGAGTCCCGTGGCTCGCCATCCGGCTGTTCGGTGGACTCCGGCCGCGTGTCCGCGGACTGATCCGGGACGGCAGACGACGGTGCCGCCGTCGCAGGCGGCGAACTGACCGACGACGTCCCTGGCTGCTGTCCGGAATCGGCCACGATCCGCGCAGCCGTGGGAAGGACGGGCACGCCGTGGTCGGTCTGGTTCGCGACCTGGCCGTACACCGTTCGCAGGATGCGCCGCGCCTCCTGTGTGGCTTCCTCCTCGGTGTAGTCGCCCGCTTTCATGACTCCGGCCTGGGGCAGCGTCTTGCCCACCAGGTCAGGGCGTTCGGTGACCTGCGGCATCAACGCCTGCGTCTGCTCGAGGCCGGTATGCATCTCGGACAGCTTGAAACTGATCAGACACGCGGCATCGGCGAGATTCCCCGACTGGTTCCGGTAGTTCGTAACCGCTTCCGCCGCCGCCTTGCCGGATTGCCCGGTCCAGCCCGGGTGCGTGCCGTCGCCGGTCACGGTGCGACCGAACTGCTCGTTGAACGCTTGAATCGCGCCGGTCAGGTTCATCCCGATGTTCAGCCACGCCTCGGCCGCCTCGCGCACCGTGCCCGGCCGCATCGCTTCCACCGCATCGAACCATCTGCGCCAACGTCATACTGTCGTAGTTGTCCGGCCCCGGAATTCGCGGCGGCTCGTACTCCCCTTGGAACGACGTGCCCAACCGATCGGTGAAGTCGTAGATCGTCTCCCGCTCCCGATTCCACTGCTCCTGCGCGGCGATGATCCGATCGCGATACTCCTCGTAGGTCACGGCTGCGCGTCCAAGCCGGTGAACTGATCGGCCCTGGACCGGTCCTGCTCGACAAAGTTCGCCACAGCCTTGGCCACAACCTCTTTCGCGATCTTCACCGCGTCGATGTGCTGCATGAGGACGGTGTCGATGGATTGGTCGGTACCGGTCGCTTTCAGCGCGAACTTCTCCTGCAGCGCACGCCCAGACGGAAAGGGGCCGAACCCTGTGACGTCGATAGTGCGGTCGGCCATTCGCATGATGCCGTCAAGGCGGTCGAGATAATCGTCGCAAGCCCTATCCAGCCCTGCGCCGACGTCCGGGTGCAGTGACAACTCACCGGCGTTCGCTCGGTCGAGTAGTCTGCGCCATTCCGCCGGGTCGACCCCTTGGGCCATCTCCCCTCCTCAGTTCGCGGGCAGGTATTGCGCCAGGTCGTCGGCGTGACGACCGGCCTCCTCGCACGGCTCGCCCAGCCTTCCGATCGAATAGCGGGTTGTTACTTTGAAGATGACCGTGCCGTGCGCATTTTCGACCGCAACACTGCATTTGAGCCGCTTGCTGTCACCGATGTCCAGGTACTGCAGTGCGCGTCGCGAGCCCACCTGCAACGGGGTGAACGATCCTTTGTCTTGGCGCTGACGAACGTCGTCCAAGGGGAAGGCTCCGGAAAGGACGCCCAGGTCGTACCACCGTGCCGCCGCCTGCCAGCCACAGACCTTCCACCCAGTGAAGTCCACCCCCGCCACGTCTTTCTCCTTCGTCGCCTGGTTGAGACCAGTGCCGGAGATAGCCGATTCCGGCAGTGAGCACGGATCCCAGAGAGCGGCATCAGAGTCGACCGACTTCGGCGCCGATAAGGACGTTGCGGTCTCTGCGGTGGTCGTCGTCGCCGTGAATGTTCTCGCGGAGTCTCCGCATCCCGCTAAAGCGAGGATGGTAACGAGCACAAGTCCTACAGCACCAAACCCATTCCCTGAGCTCGTCATCGGTCCCTCGCCGCCGGTGCCGTACCGCATCGACGGGGCCGGACCGGCTCCTCCGCCCCCTGAAAGCTGGGATCGACGCTACTGGGCGGTCCCCCGGGCCGCAACAGCCTCCGGCGAGCCGAACGCGGAGGACCCATTGCCCCATGTGCCAAGCTCGAGCAACGCGTAGTCAGATGGCGGTTGCGAACTCTGTAAGAACCACCACTTGATTACGACCGGAGGGCCGGGGCAGTCGGCTGACCAACGGACTGCGACACGCTCCATCGCCGGAAAGCATCAATGACCCGGCCGACCTCGAATACGCCTTTCTGCGGACTTCGATTACAAGGAGGCCGGAGGCTTCTTATACCAGCTTGTGATTACAGTCACCAGGTGAACGATGTTCTGTGTTCGCATGATCGGCGCGGCGGCGTCCGGCTCGAAGTCCCCGTGCGTATCAGTAGTTCGCCAGATGCTGGTCTCGGTAACCGGCACCCCCATGTGCGGGTCGAGTCGTTTGAAAAACTCGGTGATGTCGCCGAGTTCCACCGGGTTATCGCCCGAGCGCAGTTCGTGGAAAACCCCGGCAAGGACACGCAACATGCCTACTGATCCAAGGAGCGAGGTGCGACGAATCTTCTGGGCGATGGTCAGCTCATCGGGCTTGCGCACTGCTTCGGGATCCTCCTCGGTCACTGCGGCAAGGTCGGCGAAGGCATTGGAGATGGCGTCGAGGAAGTCCTTCACTTGCTCGATGACCTCGCCATCGGTCAAAGTCTGCTCGGCCTTCTTGCTGATCCGTCCGCCTGCCCCGGCGATGACAGCGCGAGTTATGTCAGCGACGTGCTTGGCCCCCATGAGATTGGGATTCTTGAGGGTCATACGGTCCTGCTCAGCATCGACCCGCCCCTTGAGCAGTGGGTGGTCGAGGACGTCCGATAGCGTTCGGTTCGCGACCTTATAATTGTCGAAGCGGGCGCGGACCGCGCTGCTGATGCCCTTGGCGTTGTCCGCGACGTCGACAAACATCTGCTGAGCCTTGATCGGATCCGGTTCCACGTAGATGTCCAGGCCGATGTACTCATCTTTGAGGCGTTTCATCTGGCCGATCAGCCGTTCGCGCTCGGCCTGAAGCTTGGCCGCCCTGTCTGCGCTGACCTTGCGCGCCATCTCCCGGTCGACGTTGGAAATAGCATCCGTGATGCGCTGTTTCTCGATGGAGACTCCTAGCACCCGATGCTGACCATCAATGGTGCGCAGGGACGAGATGCCACCGATGGCCCACGGAACGGTCAAATAGCCGACCGCCCCCTCATCATCCACTTTCTCGAATGTGCAGCCTCCCCCGTCTCGGGCCAACAGAGCGGGAGCGACCCAGTCTTGTTTGGAGTCGAGATACTCCCCGAAGTGCTTGGCGTGTAGACGATCTACCTTGCGGTTGTCCTTGTCGACGTTGTTGGGATCGGGCACCGGCAGAATCGTGGGTAGATCGAGAAGCGGGACACGCGTGGTGTAGACGGCGCGTCCTCCCTGCGTGGTTCTGATCGCCAAATACGTGCTGGAGTCCTGAGGCTTGGACAGACGCAGCGGATCGACGTTGATGCTCATTGAACCCCCAAGTGAAGACTCACAACCTAGTGCTGAAAGCTGTTCACGGCAGACGGTACCGAACCTGCCTCCAGTCGCGTGTATTTAAGCGCAAATAGCCAACATAACGGCAGTACCAGTCGGTTTCGTGTTGCTGATCTACAGACGCCCCGAGTTCCTTGCGGTACTGGAGGAGCACCTGCATGGGTACCCGTGGTATTCGATGACTAAGACGCCGGGAAGCGTAGTTGGCTTCGTTATGTCGAGGTCGATGTGGAACGTGATGCCGTGGACGCCGCGCTGACCAGCTGGAACGGAGTATCGACGTGCCGACTGCCGTGCGAAACCGGTGCGAAGCACTGTTCGACCCCGATCTACACGCCCCCGAATCGCGCTGCGATTACTTCCCGCGCGCAGCGGGGGAGACGGTGGAAATAGATCCACTCGATCGGGACGAGCGGGAGTTCAGGTCTTCCACTTGTCGGCGGTGTAGGTGCCGATGAGCTGCCCGTCGCCGAGGCTCGCGTCGACGATGGCGGATCGCGCGGCGTCCGGTGTGGTGTCCGGGGTCACGGTGACCGGGTGGGAGAGCGCGTACACGGTGAACCGGTAGTGGTGGACGCCGGTTCCGGCGGGTGGGCACGGTCCGAAGTATTCGGCGCGGTTCGCGCTGTTCAGGCTGACGACGCCGCCCGCAGGTGTCTGCCCCTGCTCGATGGACGTGGTGGTCGGCGGGATATTGCTGACCACCCAGTGGGTGAACAGGCCGCTGGGGGCGTCCGGGTCGTCCACGATCAGCGCGAGGTCGGCGGCCTGGGCGGGAGCTGTCCAGGTGAGGGGTGGCGGCTCGTTCCTGCCGTTGCAGGTGTAGACCGTAGGGATCGGATCGCCATGGTCGAACGCGGGACTACGCACGGAGATGTCGTTCGTCGCGGGCATCGCGGCCTCCACTCGAATCGAGGTGACAGTGATCGTCGAGCCCGGTATGTCGTTGTCCATCCAGCGTAGGCCGATGCGTCCGGGCCGACCACGATCTACCGCAAACAGGACGCTAACCGGCAGGTGTGCGTGCCCGCCGACCCGCACGTGTCATCGCCGGACCCGAGACGCCGCGCAGATCCACCCCTGACCCGACGGCGGCGGCGTAGGGTGCTGCCCGGGTGCGGCTACGACGAGGGGCCGCTGACAGGCGGCCTCGACGAGATCGCCCGACCGGCGGCCACGGCGAAATCGCCTGACGGGCGGCGGTCCGACCCGTTCCGGCCGCCCGTCGGGCGATCAGGCGCGTCGCTCGACTGCCTTACGGGCGGCGTGTGCTGTGGGCCACGTTCGGCGCACCGATGACGCGCAAGGCGAACGGGATGGACGCCACTCGGAGCTTGCCGTCGATCTTCGGACCGATGGCGGCCTGCGCCCGGACCGCAGGCCGCCGCTCCTCAGTCGGCCCGCGCCGCCGCGTGTGGGTTCCCGGCGAGTCGCGCGATCGACTCGATCCGCGCGACCGCGTCGGTGACGATCCGATCGATCAACTCCTGGCACGTGGGCAGGTCGTCGATGATGCCCGTGACCTGTCCCGCGGCGAGCACGCCCGCCTCGGTGTTGCCCTCGACCAATCCCGCGCGCAGCAGCATGGGCGTGTTCGCGGCCATGACGACTTGCGACCAGCTCAGGTCCTTGGTCTTTCGCATGGCCAGGCCGTCGCGGACCATGGTGGACCATCTCATGCCGGTCATGCTTTTGAAGCGCGCCGCGTTGCCCACGGCCGCGACGAGTCCGCGCCAGCGGCCCGAATGCTCCAGCCGCTGCACGAGTTCGGTGTTCAGCACGCGATGCGGCATGCCGTCGACCTTGAGCGATACCACCGTGTCGTGGAGCTGCCGCCGCAGGTACTCCTGCTTCACCGCATCGGGAACGGTGCTCTCCTGGGTGAGCAGGAATCGCGTGCCCATCGCGACGCCCGCGGCGCCGTAGGCGAGGGCGGCGGCCAAGCCGCGTCCGTCGAAGAACCCGCCCGCCGCGACCACCGGAATGTCCACGGCGTCCAGCACCGAGGGCAGCAGCAGGGTGGTGGCGACCGGACCGGTGTGCCCGCCGCCTTCGCCGCCTTGGACGATCACCGCGTCGGCGCCCCAGGACGCCACTTTGACCGCGTGCTTGGCCGCGCCGATCGACGGGATGACCACCACGCCCGCGTCTTTCAGCTTCGCGATCAGGTCCTGTTTGGGCGCGAGCGCGAACGACGCGACCGCCACTTTCTCGCGGATCAGCAGGTCGATCCGTTCGGAGGCGTCGGCGGCGTCGGCGCGGATGTTCACGCCGAACGGCTTCGCGGTGTGCGCTTTGGTCTTCGCGATGGCCGCCTCCAGTTCCGCGAAGGTCATGGTGGCCGAGGCGAGAATGCCGAGGCCGCCTGCCTCGGCGGTGGCCGACACCAGGCTCGGGCCCGCCACCCAGCCCATGCCGGTCTGCACGATCGGATGCTCGATGCCGACCAGATCGGTCAGCGCGGTGCGCAGGCGCGCGCTCATGACGGAACCTCGGTATCGCGAATCTTTCTGGGGTCGAGCACTTCCCGGATCAATCGCAGCTCCTCGGCGGTCGGCTGCCGCGTCTCACCCGCTTCGGCGAGCCCGGCGATTTCGAAGGAGGTGTTCTCCGCGACCTCGTCGGCGGTGACGCCGGGGTGCAGGCTGCGGGCCCGCATGGTGTGACCGGGACCTTCGAAATCGAAGACGCCGAGGTTGGTCACCACGCGATGCAGATGGTGGAAGCGATAGGCGGGATCGGCGGCGTCCACCTTGTCGTATCCCACACCGGAGACGATGTCCACGCGGTCGGTGAACACGCGCTTCGTATGCCGGGCGACCCAGTAGCTGGTGGCGTGATTGATCGTATTGCCCGGCGCGCCACGCACACCGAACATCTGCCGGTTCGGCTGCTGGAGCGCGCCGAACGCCGAGAGGTTCTGGTTGCCGAACCGATCGATCTGATTGGCCCCCATCACCACGTGCCTACGACCGGAGGCCACCACGTCGAAGACCTTCCGGAACGGAATCCAGCCTTCGATGGGCGCTTTGCCGCCGAGCGGGGGAGTCTCGGCGAACAGCAGCGCCTCGCCGTCGGACAGCAGTAGATCCGGTTCGGTGGTGAGTTTCGCCAGGCGCGCGCCGATGATCGACATCGGCGACATGGGGCTGGCCATGATCTCCCCGGCTCCGTGGAAGATCTCCGCGCAGGCCACCGCGCAGATCTCGGCGCGGGTGACGGTCTCGGTGCTGGTCATCACGCCTCCTCGGCGAATCGGCGGACGGCGGCGTGGTACTGCTCCTCCGAGCCGGACAGGTAGGTGTCGACGAACCGCTGCCACGCTTCGGGCGTCTTCGCGGATTCGACGTAGTGCTTCTGGAACTTCTCGTCCCGGCCGTAGTCGTCCGCGCCCAGGGTGAAGTGCGCGCCGCCAGGGGCCTCGACCACGCCGTCGACCATCATCCGGTTGAGCAGCAGCGCCTGCAACGGAACGGTTTTCACCAGTTCGTCGGTCTCCACCACACGCTCCACCGAGACGTAGCGGCGATCGGCCGCGAGGCAGAACAGGTCGTCGAAGTAGGGATCGACGCCGGTGTAGGCGGCATTGCCGTGCGCGTCGCCGAGATTCAGGTGCACCAGCGCCGCGTCCAGCCGCAGTGCGGGCATGGCGATCAGAGTCTCCGGCGTGCCGTCGACGGGGTACGGCGATTGCACCGTTTTCAGCTCGCCCTCCCAGAAATTGGGCACGTCGGAGCCGAGCCCGGCCCGGATCGGCAGGAACGGCAGGCGCGCGGCGGCCGCCTCCAGCCCGCATTTGAGCATGCCCTCGTCCATCTCGCGGGCCACCAGCGCGCCGGAGGTGCGCGCCTTGGCGAACCACGGGTCGTAGAACGGCGGGGAATCCAGCGACACGAAGCCGTAGTAGGCCTTGCGCACCTTGCCCGCGGAGCACAGCAGCCCGAGGTCGGGCCCGCCGTAGCCGACCACGGTGAGGTCGGTGATGTCCGAACGCAGGATGGCGCGCACCAGCGCCATCGGCTTGCGCCGCGATCCCCAGCCGCCGATGCCGATCGTCATCCCGCTACGCAGCTCGCCGACGACCTCATCGAGCGACATCCGCTTGTCTCGCATAGGTCTTTCCTCTCCCTGTTGGCGGCGCGCTCGGGGCCCCGCGTGGTCGCGCATCCCTCCGCCTCCGGGCCCGTCGTTCGCGCCGGGTGTCACTGCCCGCTCTTGCGCGCCGCGAGGTCGTCGTCGAACCGGGCGCGGATCTCGTCGGCGACGCCGGCGAGGTTGAGTTCGAAGGTGAAGCCCTGCTCGTACCGATAGCTGCGGTGCACGTCCTGCACGTCGATGCCGTTCAGCGCGCGCTTGGCAGCCCGGATGACCCGGCCGTCCTTGGCCGCGATGTTCTCGGCCAGCTTCAGTGCGGCCGCGTCGAGCTCGCCGCGCGGCACCACCTGGTAGACCGAGCCGTAGTGATGTAACTGCTGCGCGGTGATGGTGCTCGCGGTGTAGAACAGCGCGCGCATCAGGTGCTGCGGCACCAGCCGGGCCAGATGCGTCGCCGCGCCCAGCGCGCCTCGGTCGACCTCGGGCAGCCCGAAGGTGGCGTCGTCGGAAGCGATCACCACGTCCGCGTTGCCGACCAGCCCGATGCCGCCGCCCAGGCAGAAGCCCTGGACCACCGCGATCACCGGCACCTGGCACTCGTACACCGCGGCGAACGCCTCGAAGCAGCCGTGGTTGGCGTCGATGAGTGCCTGGTGTCCGGGCTTGCTCTGGATCTCCTTGATGTCCACGCCCGCGTTGAATCCCCGGTTCTCCGCGCGCAGCACCACCACTTTGGTGTCCGGATCGCGGCCCGCCGCGCGCACTTCGTCGGCGATGGCGAACCAGCCGTCGGTAGGGATGGCGTTGACCGGCGGATAGTCGACCGTGACGACGCTGATGCCGGTCGATTCGGAGTGGCGGTTGATCCCCATGGCGAGTCCCATCGTGTGTACCAGCGCATTGGCAAAGCAAGCAGTTGCTTGGTAGGTTAGCACGGTGGCACTCGAAATTGATCTGGCCGGACGCGTGGTTCTCGTGACGGGCGGTGTGCGCGGGGTCGGCGCCGGGGTGAGCAGAGCTTTCCTGGCCGCGGGCGCGACCGTCGTCGCGTGCGCGCGCCGGCCTGCCGAGGCCCCCGTCGAAGCGGACGGTCGCGCGATCGACTACGTACCTTGCGATGTCCGGGATCCGGACGCGGTGCACGCACTGATCGAGACGATCACCGAGCGCTACGGCCGCCTGGATCATCTGGTCAACAACGCGGGCGGCGCTCCGTTCGCTCTGGCCGCCGAGGCGAGCAAGAACTTCCACAGCAAGATCGTCGAGTTGAACCTGCTCGCCCCGCTGGCGATGGCCCAGGCCGCCAACACGGTGATGCAGGAGCAGGCCGAGGGCGGCTCGATCGTGAATGTCTCCAGCGTCAGCGGGCATCGTCCGTCGCCGGGCACCGCCGCCTACGGCGCGGCCAAGGCGGGCGTGGACAGTCTCACCGGCTCGCTCGCCGTCGAGTGGGCGCCGAAAGTGCGGGTGAACTCGCTGGTGGTCGGGCCGGTGGACACCGAGTTGAGCCGGCTGCACTACGGCGATCAGGACGGTGTCGACGCGGTGGGCCGGACCATTCCGCTGGGTCGCATGGCCCGGCCCGATGACGTCGGCCGCTGTGCCGTCTTCCTGGCCTCGCCGCTGGCCGCCTACGTCAGCGGCGCGACTCTGCTGGTGCACGGCGGCGGTGAGCTTCCCGCTTTCCTCGCCGCCTCGACCGCCGAGCACTCCTGAGGCACCGGGGCGAGCTTTCCGGCGCCGACGACGAACACCGACAGAGCGGGCAGCACGCCGGACCGGCAGCGACGGGTGCAGACCACCGTTCACTCCAGGAAGGGACACAGTATGGACACCGAACAGATCTGCGCCGGGCGCGTCGTCATCGTCACCGGCGCGGGCCGGGGCATCGGCCGGGCGCACGCCCTCGCTTTCGCGGCCGCGGGCGCCCGCGTGGTGGTCAACGACATCGGTTCGACGCTGGACGGCGCGGCCACGACGGAAACGCCTGCCGCGCAAGTTGTCGCGGAGATCGAGGCGCTGGGCGGCGAAGCCGTCACCAACGGTGACGACGTCGCGGACTGGGCAGGTGCGCGCAGGCTGATCCGTCAGGCCGTCGACACCTTCGGCAGGCTCGATGTGCTGGTCAACAACGCCGGTTTCGTGCGCGACCGAATGCTGGTCAACCTGAGTGAGGACGAGTGGGACGCGGTGGTCCGCGTACACCTGAAGGGCCACTTCGCCACCATGCGGCACGCGATCGAATACTGGCGCGGGGAGGCCAAGGCGGGCCGTCCGGTCGACGGCCGGATCATCAACACCAGTTCCGGCGCCGGTCTACAGGGCAGTGTCGGCCAGAGCAATTACGGCGCGGCGAAGGCGGGCATCGCGGGCCTGACCCTGACCGCCGCCGCCGAGTTCGCCCGCTACGGCGTGACGGTGAACGCGATCGCGCCCTCCGCGCGCACCAGGATGACCGAAACGGTTTTCGCGGACATGATGGCCAAGCCGGAGAACGGCTTCGACGCGATGGCGCCGGAGAACGTGTCTCCGTTGGTCGTCTGGCTGGGCAGCACGCAGTCGGCGGCGGTGACGGGACGGGTCTTCGAGGTCGAGGGCGGCAAGGTGGCGTTGGCCGACGGCTGGCGGCACGGAGTCGCCGTCGACCGTGGCGCCCGCTGGGATCCGGCCGAACTCGGCCCGGTCGTAGCCGATCTGATCGCCAAAGCGACTCCGCCGGAGCCGGTCTACGGAGCCTGATCGGGCAGCGGTAGCGCCGGGCCGGTGAAACCCGCACCGCCGCCCCGGCGCGGTGACCGGCGGGCCGCGCGATGGGAGCGTGACCCAGTGGGGCAGTTCGTGGTGGACGCCCGGTGGATTGCTCCGCCCGACGGCATTAGTCCGCGCGACCGGTCCGGTCGATCGGGCGCCCAATCGATGGATCGCGTCCATGCCCGCTCGAATTTGATCGACTTCGCGCGAATGCGATCAATACGAGGCGAATAAGCGCTACTAGTCGGACTATTCGGACAGACCGGTTGGGCTGGAATCTCTTCGGCGGGAAGCATCCTGGGAGGAACCCGCCGAAAGGCGTTATCGGTGCGTGTGATCCGGACCGCAGCACTTACCGGCACGCGTCCGTGCCCCCAATTCTCGGGGCACGGCCGCGCCGGTGGTGTGCTGCGCCCGGTGACGCGCGCATAACACAGCACAGTGCGACCCGGTGGGTCGCACTGTGCTGCCGTGCAGGAGAACCTATTCGGTGCCGTCCGGAGGAATTTCGGGCAAGCCTTCGCTCGCCCGCAACTTCTCCGCCATGGACGTGAGCAGGTTCTGTGATTCTTCGGACAAGTCGAACGCCCTACTCGACAACCGTCGCAGTCCATAGCCCTGCAGCTGGGACAGCAGCTCCAGATCGTGATCGATCTTGGCGGCATAGATGTCGTTGAAGAAGTAGTCCGGCTTGACCTTGAAGAACTTCGCCAGGGCGGCCACCGTCTCATCGGACGGGTTCGTCCGCTGTCCCGACCGCAACTGCGACAGGTACGGTTTCGAGATCGGATGTCCGGAAGCCGTCAGCGCCGCTGCGACCTCCGCGTTGGTGTGCGGCTTACGCCCCGGGGGATGCACGGTTTCGAACAGCTTGTTCAGCCGCGCCGCGAAATCAGCCATTGTGAGCCGCCCAATTCCCTTCGCTGTACTAACAGTCGTTATCTCGGATACGTATCATTGATATTAGCGGCTCAGTAACTGAAAACCTACGCCTGATTCCGGATTTCCTTGAAGCTTCTAGGTCGGAAGGCGGCGAAGGCACTGGGACGGTCGCGTTTGCGGGTCACGCCAAGGCCTCTCGAGAACCCGCGGTACGAACCGGTTCTGGCCCGTCGCTGCGGTCTCGCCGCAAGGGGTCTTGATAGCCGCAAGATAGCTGATGTCTCATGGACTCGACGGTACTCGAGTTTGTGTGGCGTACGACACGTTTGCGCCCCTAGGGGATGAACGTTCAACCAACCCGCAGGAAATGGTTGAAGTCACAAACGTTCGATGATCGTTCCTGTCGCCAGTGCGCCACCGGCACACATGAGAACCATTGCGGTGGTGCGATCGGACCGTTCGAGTTCGTGCAAAGCCGTTGTGATGAGGCGAGATCCGGTGGAACCGACGGGATGCCCGAGCGCGATGGCGCCGCCGTTGACATTTACCCGATCCATGTCCGGCTGATGTACAGATGCCCAGGAAAGTGCCACCGAAGCGAACGCTTCATTGATCTCGAAAAGGTCGATGTCGCCGATTTTCATGCCGGAACGCTCCAGCAGCCTGGTGCACGCCTGTACCGGGCCGTCGAGATGGAACTCGGGCTCGGCGCCGACCACGGCCTGGGTGCGGATTCGTGCCCGTGGACGCAAACCGGCCCGCTGCGCGGCCTTTTCGTCCATCAGCAGCACCGCGGCGGCGCCGTCGGAGATCTGCGACGACGATCCGGCGGTGTGCACGCCGCCCTCCAGGACCGGCTTCAGCTTCGCCAAGCCTTCGACGGTGGTCTCGCGCAGGCCCTGATCCCTTGTCACGTCGAGCTTTTCGCCGGTGAGGTTGCCTTCTTTGTCCACTGCGGGCGCGGTGACGGTGAGCACCTCGCGATCGAACCGGCCCTCGGCCCAGGCCTGTGCGGCCAGGCGCTGCGAGCGCGCGCCGAACGCGTCCACGTCCGCGCGGGTGATGCCGCGCCGCTTGGCGATCCGCTCCGCCGCCTCGAACTGGTTGGGCAGATCATGTTCCACGAGGCGGGCCTGCGCGGCCCGGCGTGCTCGCCCACGTTCGCGCCCAGGGGGACCCGGCTCATCGCCTCCACGCCGCAGGCCATGCCGATCTCGATCGCGTCGGCCGCGATCAGGCCCGCGATCAGGTGGTTGGCCTGCTGGGCCGATCCGCACTGGGTGTCGATGGTGGTGGCCCCGACCTGCCACGGCAGGCCGGCGTGCAGCCAGGCGACCCTGGTGACGTTGTTGGACTGCTCGCCCGCCTGGGTGACGCAGCCGCCGATGACCTGTTCGACCAGCGCGGGGTCCAGGTGCGCGCGCTCGAGCAGCCCGCGCTGGGCCGCGCCGAGCAGCTCGGCCGCGTGCAGCCCTGACAGCCAGCCGCCGCGCTTGCCGATCGGGGTTCGTGCGGCCTCGACGATCACGGGTGTGCCCATGTCCAACCTTTCCTCAGGGACAGAAAATTGAAACGCGTTCATAGCACTTGTCGGAGGCGGATCTGTCCGGTTTCTTTCCTCATTCTCCCGCCTGTGCTTCAATGATTATAGAACGTGTTTCAGTTTGTTGAAGGAGACATCTGGTGGTAGACACTCGGAATGCCCGGCCGAATCTTCCGGACGGGTTCGACGTCACGGACCCGGACATCTACGCCGAGCGTGTTCCGGTCGAGGAGTTCGCCGAACTGCGCCGGACCGCGCCGATCTGGTGGAATCCGCAGTCGCCCGACGTCAGCGGTTTCCACGACGACGGCTTCTGGGTGGTCAGCAAGCACGCCGACGTCAAGGAGGTCTCGCGGCGCAGCGATGTGTTCTCCAGCTACGAGAACACCGCCATCCCCCGGTTCAACGACGACATCGCCCGCGAGCAGATCGAGCTACAGCGGATCGTCCTGCTGAACATGGACGCGCCCGAGCACACCAAGCTCCGTAAGATCATCTCGCGCGGCTTCACGCCCCGCGCCATCAACGGCTTGCGCGCGGAGCTGTCGGCCCGCGCGGCATGATCGTGAAGGCGGCGGCCGAAGCGGGCTCCGGGGACTTCGTCACCCAGATCGCGTGCGAGCTGCCGCTACAGGCCATCGCCGAGCTGATCGGCGTGCCGCAGGAAGACCGGATGAAGGTCTTCACCTGGTCCAACGACATGACCGGCTACGACGACCCGGACAGCACCGCCGACCCGGTGGCAGCCTCCGCCGAAATCCTGGGTTACGCCTACCAGATGGCGGCCTCCCGCAAGCAGTGCCCGGCCGACGACATCGTGACCACGCTGATCGAGGCCGATGTGGACGGTGACAAGCTCACCGAAGAGGAGTTCGGCTTCTTCGTGATCATGCTGGCCGTCGCGGGCAACGAGACCACCCGCAACGCCATCTCGCACGGCATGATCGCGTTCTTGGAGAACCCGGACCAGTGGGAGCTGTTCAAGAAGGAACGCCCAGCCACGGCCGCCGACGAGATCATCCGGTGGGCCACTCCGGTCACCTCGTTCCAGCGGACCGCGCTGGAGGACACCGAACTGGGCGGCGTGCAGATCAAGAAGGGCCAGCGGGTGGTCATGCTCTACCGCTCGGCCAACTTCGATGAGGAGGTCTTCGACCACCCGGAGAAGTTCGACATCATGCGCAAGGACAACCCGCACCTGGCCTTCGGCGGCACCGGCGCGCACTTCTGCATCGGGGCGAACCTGGCGCGGCTGGAGATCGATCTGATCTTCAACGCCATCGCCGATCACCTGCCCGACATCACCAAGGTCGCCGACGCGAAGCGGCTTCGTTCCGGCTGGCTCAACGGCATCAAAGAGTTCCCGGTCGACTACAAGACCTGCCCGGTCGCGCACTGAGACAGGGAAGGGCCCTCGCACCGATAGTGCGAGGGCCCTCCTGCTATCCGCCTACCTCAGTCGATCGGCCGTGCGGTCTTCATCGCGCGGTCCACCTCCCAGAACGCGCGCAGCGCGGCGATCTTGCCGTGCGCGTCCACCCGGTAGGTGAACACGCCGTCGGCGTCGATCCGATGACCGCCGATGGTGCTGCGGATCGTGCCGGTGAAGGCGACCTCGTTGCCGCAGGCGAACGAGTCGCCGAAGAGGAATTCGATCAGATCGGTCTTCGCGATCGCCTTGTCCCAGAACGCGGCGATGGCGTCCGTGCCGCGGTGGCCCTTGCCGTCGGGATCGAATCCCGACGGCCCGATGGGGTCCTCCACGATGCCGTCTTCGGCGAACAGCGCGACCCAGGCCTGCTTGTCCCGTGCTCGCACGGCGGCTTGGGAGGCCAGGCCCGCCGCCCTGGCCGGATGCTCGGTGGTGGTCATATGGCCTCCCTCGGCCCGGTGTGGCGTCCTCACCGAGCGGTGCGGACGGGTTCGGCTATGTACTGCTGCGCGAACTTGCGCAGTGAGTCCTGTTTGGCGGCGAGCTCGCCGTCGAAACCGATGCCGTCGGCCAGCCAGGGCACCACGATCGCGTCGGTGACGCCCGCGTCGGCCAAGTCCTGATAGCCGGACCGGCCGAAGCGATCCACGCACACCGCCTGGATCTCGAACGGCTCGTCGGCACGGCCGAACTCCGCGCGCAGCTCATCGAGCTTGCCGATGGTGCTGCACAGCTCGTTGTAGGTCATCATGGCCGAGGTCCAGCCGTCGCCCACCCGCGCAGCGCGCCGCAGCGCCGCTTCGGTGTGCCCGCCGATGTAGAACGGCACCGGCTCGCTCGGCGCCGGGCTGATTTGCAGCGGTTCGAAGTCGAAGAACTCGCCGTGGTACTCGACCATTCCACCGGCCAGCACCAGCTTGATGACTTCGATCATCTCGTCCACCCGGGCGCCGCGGCGCGCGAAGGGCACGCCGCACCACTCGAACTCCTCCGGTGCCCAGCCGATCCCCACTCCGAACCCGAAGCGGTTGCCCGACAGGTTGGCCACCGAGCCGACCTGCCGGGCCAGCAGCAGTGGATTGCGTGAGCCCAGCTTCAGCACGTTGGTGTAGAAGCGGATCCGGCTGGTGACGGCCGCCATCGCGGTCGCGCCGATCAGCGGGTCGACCCACGGGGTGTCCGGGCCCCAGAACCGGCTGCCGTCGGCGGTGTAGGGGTACTTCGCCGACGCCGATTTCATGTAGAACAGCGAGTCCGGCAGCGCGATGGAGGAGAAACCGCACTCCTCGGCGGTCTTCGCGAGCTCCGTCAGCTGGTCCAGCGGACTCAGCGCGATGCCGACGGTGAACTTCAGCGAGGTCACGGCCGCTCCGATCCGACCACCCACATCGAGAAGTACTGCGAGCCACCGCCGTACGCGTGGCCGAGCGCTTTGCGCGCGCCCTCGACCTGATAGTCCCCGGCCCGCCCCATGACCTGTTTGGCGGCCTCGGCGAACCGGATGAGCCCGGAGGCGCCGATCGGGTTGGACGACAGCACGCCACCGGACGGATTGACCGGAAGGGTGCCGCCGATCTCGGTTTCGCCCTTGTCGGTGAGCTTCCAACCGTCACCCTGCGGCACGAAGCCGAGGTTTTCCAGCCACATCGGCTCGAACCAGGAGAACGGGACGTAGATCTCGGCCACGTCGATCTCCTCGAGCGGGTTGGTGATGCCGGCCGCCTCCCACAGCGCCGCGGCCGCGTCCCGGCCTGCCTGCGGGTTGACCTGGTCGCGCCCGGCGAAGGTGGTCGGTTCGGTGCGCATCGCGGTGGCGTGCACCCAGCCGACTTTCCGGCCGGTGGCCTGCACCTCGGCGGCCGCGTCCGCGTCGCCGAGCACGATCGCGCAGGCGCCGTCGGAGGAGGGGCAGGTCTCGTCGAAGCGGATCGGGTCCCACAGCATCTGCGAGGCGAGCACCGATTCCAGCGTGATGTCGGGCTGCTTCAAGTGCGCGAGCGGGTTCTTGGCGCCATTGCGGCGATCCTTCACCGCGACCATGGCGCCGATGTGACCCGGTGCGTTGGAGCGCCGGATGTAGGAGCGCACGTGCGGCGCGAAGTATCCGCCCGCGCCCGCGCCGACCGGCATGGTGAACGGCACCGGGATCGACAACGCCCACATGGCGTTGGACTCCGACTGCTTCTCCCATGCCACCGCGAGCACGCGCTTGTGCACACCCGCCTGCACCAAGTTGGTCGCGACGATGCCGGTGGAGCCGCCGACCGAACCGGCGGTGTGCACCCGCAGCAGCGGCTTGCCGGTGGCGCCGAGCGCGTCCGCCATGAACAACTCGGGCATCATGACGCCCTCGAACAGGTCGGGCGCCTTGCCGACCACGACGGCGTCGATGTCGGCGATGGTGAGACCGGCGTCGGCCAGGGCGCGATCGATGGCCTCGCGGCACATGCCCGCCATGGACACATCGGAACGTTTCGTCACGTGATGGGTTTGTCCGGTGCCGAGCACCGCGGCTGGGAACGTCATCGGGTCTCCGCTTCCAAGACGGTCACAAGGTTCTGCTGCAGCGCGGGGCCGCTGGTGGCGTGGGCCAGCGCACGATCGGCCGAGCCCGCGATGATCGACTCGGCCGCGAAGCCGATGCGCTCCAGGCCCGCGGCGAACATCGGGTTGGCCGCGAGCGCGCCGCCGGACGGATTGACCTTCGTGCCGTTGTTCAGTCCGATCGCCTCCGCGAGGATCAGCTGCTGATGGCTGAACGGCGCGTGCAGCTCGGCGATGTCGAAACCGCTGACGTCGCCGCCGGTGACCGCGTGTGCCGCGGCGGTCGTCGAGGGCGAGACGGTGAGATCACGCGCGCCGAGCACGGGGGTGTCGATCCGATGCGCCATGCCGGTGATCCAGGCGGGACGCTCGCACAATTCGCGCGCGCGATCGCCGACGGCGAGCACGATCGCGGCCGCCCCGTCGGTGATCGGCGCGATGTCGTGCGCGCGGAGCGGATCGGCGACGTAAGGCTGGTCGAGCAGGCTGTCGACGTCACCGTCGCCGGCTGCCACGGCCGCCATGTCCCGCTCGGTCCAGCGGCCCGCGTCCAGACCGGCGCGCGCCTGCAAACCGGCGATCGACCACGCGTCCGGCCACAGCGGAGCGACCAGGTAGGGGTCGAGCTGCATGGTGAGCACTTGGCGCAGCGTGCCCGCGGAGGACTTGCCGAAGCCGTACACCAGCGCCGTCGTCGCCTGCCCTGAGCGCAGTTTCACCCACGCTTCGTACAGCGCCCATGCGGCGTCCATCTCCACGTGCGATTCGTTGATCGGCGGCACCGCGCCGATGGCGTCGACCGCCGAGATGAACGAGAAGGCACGTCCGGCAAGGTAGTCGGACGAGCCCGAGCACCAGAAGTCGATGTCGGACTTGGTGATGCCGAGTCGGTCGTAGAGCTGCTGGAAGCAGGGCACCAGCATCTCGACACCGTTGGTGGTGCCGAAGGTCTCCGGCACGTGCGGCGCGTGGGCGAAACCCACGACCGCGATGTCGGTGGCGTTGTCAGTCAACGTGCGCCTCTCAGAGGTGATGCTTGTAGGTCTCGTAGTCGGCGTCCGGCTCGCCGGAGGGCCGGAAGTGGTCGACGTTCTCCAAGCCGTAGCCCCACTCCTCGCGCGGCTTCCACACCGCTTGCACCCGCATGCCCATGCGCACCTCGCTCGCGTCGCACCCGAGCACCAGGTGCAGCACCGGGATGTCCGCGCCGTCCAGCAGCACGTAGGCCGCGACGTACGGCGGCTTGATCCGCTGCCCGAGGAACGGCACGTTGACGATGCAGAACGTGGTCACCGTGCCGTGGTCGGACAGCTCGATGAAGTCGTCGGTCGGCCTGCCGTCGGTCGGATTCGCGCCGCGCGGCGGGAAGTACACCTTGCCCGCCGCGTCGGTGCGCGCGCCGATCAGTTTGCCTTCGGCGAGGCCGCGCAGGTAGACGGTTTCCTGCGGCGACGCGGTGTGCTTGTAGGACAGATCGACCGGCGTGGTGATCATGGTGACCGGGTCGGCCGAGGCGGGTTCCACCGGCGCGGCGGAGGTCTCGCCGGGGGTGAAGCAGACGATGTCGCGAATGCTGCCTTCGGTCTGCTCGGCCCACCGGGCGGTCACCCGCAGACCTTTGTGGATGTCCTCCGGCGTGGCCACGTCGACCGCGTGCAGCAGCGTGGTGTCCGCGCCGTCCAGGCGGATCAGCGCCCATGCGAACGGGCGGTCGAAGGGCTGGCCGGGCAGCGGTTCGCGCACCCAGGTCCACGATTCCACGGTGCCGGTATCGGCGACGTCGACGAACTCGGTCAGCGGTTCGGCGGTGATCGGGTCGTATTCCGGTGGCGGCACGATCACCCGGCCGTCCGAGCCGCGGGCGCCGACGATCTCGTGGTCGCGCAGCCGGGTCAGAAAAGTCCCGATGGTGGATCCGGTGGAGCGGGTGTAATCGAAACGCATCCGTAGGGGCGCGCTGAGTACCTCGGGCACGGCGGCTGTGTCCAATGCCGTGCCGCTACCACCAGCGATTGCCGTGGATGCAGTATTCCCCTGAGTCACGATATCGAGTAGAACAGGTTCTAACTCTGGTGGCAAGCAGTTGATCGGAAAGGGGTCCGGCGTGAAGTTCGGATTGCAACTCGGGTACTGGATGGCCCAGCCGCCCGCGAACGCGGGGGAGCTGGTGGTGGCGGCCGAGGAAGCCGGGTTCGACGCCGTGTTCGCCGCCGAGTCGTGGGGGTCGGACGCCTTCGGCCCGCTCACCTGGTGGGGCTCGTCCACCCGGCGGGTGCGCCTGGGGACGTCGGTGGTGCAGATGTCGGCGCGCACGCCCGCCGCGACCGCGATGCACGCGCTCACCCTCGACCACCTCAGTGGCGGCCGCGCCATTCTCGGCCTGGGCGTCTCGGGTCCGCAGGTGGTGGAAGGCTGGTACGGCCAGCCATTCGCCAAACCATTGCAGCGCACCCGTGAGTATGTGGACATCGTGCGGCAGGTGCTGGCGCGTAAGGCGCCGGTGACCAACGAGGGCCCGCACTATCCGCTGCCCTACACCGGGCCGGGCTCGCTCGGGCTCGGCAAGCCGCTGAAGCCGATCGTGCATCCGCTACGTGCGGATTTGCCGATCTGGCTCGGCGCGGAAGGGCCGAAGAACGTAGCCCTCACCGCCGAGATCGCCGACGGCTGGCTGGCCATCTACTACGCGCCGCGGCTGGCCGGGATGTACAACGACTGGCTCGACGAAGGCTTCGCGCGGGCGGGTGCGCGCCGCACCAGGGACGACTTCGAGATCGCCGCGAGTTGCCAGGTGGTGATCACCGACGACCCCGCGAGCGAGCTGGAGCGGATGCGCTGGATCATGGCGCTCTACATCGGCGGCATGGGCGCGCCCGAGCTGAACTTCCACGCCCAGGTGTACCGGCGCATGGGATACGACCGCGAGGTGGACGAGATCGGCAAGCTGTTCCAGTCGGGCAAGAAGGCCGAGGCCGCCGCCGTGGTGCCGGACGAACTGATTCTGGACACCGCGATCATCGGCGACGAGGCGCATGTGCGCGAACAACTGCGGGTGTGGGAGGCCGCGGGCGTCACCATGATGCTGGTGTCGGTTCCGGATGTCGCGCAATTGCATCGGCTCGCCCCCCTTGTCGAACAGTAGAACACGTTCTAGATTCAATGGGGTGACTGCCTCACCCGCCCCGTCGGCTCCGCCTCCGCACCATCCCCCTACGGAGGAGTCAGTGAAAATTCTCGGTCTGTGGAACATCGCCGAAGCCGAACCCGATCGGATCGCAATGGTCGATCCGTGGGGCCGGGAGGTGACGTATCGCGAATTGGCCACGCTCGCCAATCGTTACGCCACCGGCTTGCGTGGGCTCGGCCTGCGAACCGGTGACGTGCTGGTGAGCATGGTGCACAACTGCGTGGAGGCGATCGCGGCCTATTTCGCGGCCTACCAGTCCGGTTTGTACATCGTGGCGGTGAACTGGCACCTGACCGGTCCTGAGGTCGCCTACATCCTGGCCGACAGCGAAGCGAAGGCCTTCATCGCCAGCGACCGTTTCGCCGCCGCCGCCAAGGCCGCCGCCGACGAGGCGGGGCTGCCCGCGACGGCGCGCTTCGCGGTCGGCGAGATCGAGGGCTTCAAGTCGGTGGCCTGGCTCGGAGCCGCGGACACCGGACGCCCTTCCGACCGCAGCACCGGGGCGCCGATGCTCTACACGTCGGGAACCACGGGGCGGCCCAAGGGAGTCCGGCGGCCGCTCACCGGCGCCGATCCCGATGTCGTTCCGCCGCACACCACCGCGTTCTTCGGTCTCTTCGAGCTCGCGCCCTACGACGACCACGTACACATCTGCGGCTCGCCGCTGTACCACACGGCGGTGCTGAACTTCGCCACCATCTCGATCCAGCTGGGCCACAAGCTCGTTCTGATGGATCGCTGGGACGCCGAGGACATGCTGCGCCTGATCGAGAAGCACCGGGTGACGCACAGTCACATGGTGCCCACCCAGTTCCACCGTCTGCTCGCCCTGCCGGAAGAGGTGCGCGCCAAGTACGACGTGTCCTCGCTGCGCAGCATGGTGCACGGCGCCGCGCCGTGCCCGCAGGAGACCAAGCGGCGGATGCTCGAGTGGTGGGGCCCGACGGTCACCGAGTACTACGCGGCCACCGAGGGCGGCGGCACGGTGATCAACGGAACCGAGTGGCTGCGCAAGCCGGGCTCGGTCGGCAAGGCGTGGCCGTGGTCGGTGATCAAGGTGCTGAGCGAGGAGGACGGCTCCGAGGTGCCGGTCGGCGAAACCGGCTTGGTGTACATGCGCATGGGCGCTTCGAGTTTCGAGTACCACCACGACAAGGAGAAGACCGAGGACTCGCGCGTCGGTGACCTGTTCACCGTCGGCGACATCGGGCACCTCGACGAGGACGGCTACCTCTACCTGCACGACCGGCGTTCGGATTTGATCCTGTCCGGTGGCGTGAACATCTACCCGGCGGAGGTCGAGAACGTTCTCATCACCCACCCGAAGGTCGCGGACGTAGCCGTTTTCGGCATCCCGCACCCGGATTGGGGCCAGGAGGTCAAGGCCGTCGTGCAACCCGCCGACGGAGCGGCGGGCGACGACGCGCTCACCGAGGAGCTACTCGCTTTCGCCGCCACCCAATTGGCGAAGTACAAGATGCCGAAGTCGATCGACTATCTCCCCGAGTTGCCACGCGATCCCAACGGCAAGCTCTACAAGCGCAAACTCCGCGATCGGTACATCCCGGCGAGTTGACCGAAGATCATCGAATACCGACCGAGCGAACCGGCAACCGGCATCTGACTCCGCTCAGCGCGGTACGGGCAGTGGAATGGTGGCTCGGCTCGATGAGCCGGCCACCATTCCGCCACGCTTGTTTCCTCAGCCGACCGGCTCGCGCAGTTCGGGCGCGAGGCCGAACAGCGGAAACAGTTTCTCGGTGTCGAGGAAGAAGTTCAGCCCGGCGATGGTGTCGCCCTCGAGTTCCAGCACCGTGATCGACCACGGGATCCACACGCCCGGTTCCTCGCTCGGCTTGTAGTGGCCGAAGGCGGGCATGCCGTTCGCGCCGTCCAGCCGGATCAGGCGTGAATCGCGGCAGGCGCTTCCGGTGCCGAGCATGAACGCGGCCACGTTCTCCGGGCCGGAGACCCACAGCTCGATCGGCGGCATGGACAGCGCCACGTCCGCTTTCAGCAGGGTGGTGAGCGTATCCATGTCGTAGGCCTCGAACGCCTTCACGAAATCGTCGACCAGTTTGCGCTGGTCCTGATCGGTCTCGTCGTAGGTGTCGGTGGCGGCGGGCCGCACCTTGGACATGGTGGCGCGGGCCCGTTGCAGCGCGCTGTTGACCGACGCGGGCGACATGGTCAGTGCCTCGGCGGTCTCGTTGGCGGAGAAGCGCAGGACCTCGCGCATGATCAGGATCGCGCGCTGGGTGGCGGGCAGATGCTGGCAGGCGGCCACGAAGGCCAGGCGCAGGGTGTCCTTGGCGCTGGCATGCTCGGCCGGGTCGGCGCCGAAGGCGAGCGCGTTCGGGATGGGCTCGATCCAGACGTAGTCCGGCTGGGCCGCGGGCAGCGGCGAATCCGGCCGCGATGGACCGGACAGATCCATCGGCCTGGCCCGCCGCTGGGGACCGTCGAGCATGTCCAGGCAGACGTTCGTGGTGATCTTGTACAGCCAGGAGCGGAGACTGGAGCGGCCCTCGAACGAGTCATAGGACTTCCACGCCCTGGTCAAGGCCTCCTGTACCGCGTCCTCGGCTTCGAAGGAGGAGCCGAGCATGCGGTAGGCGTACGCGCACAGTTCCCTGCGGTGGGTCTCGAACGCGGTGAGCAGATCGGGAGCGAGGCCGGCCGGGGAGCCGGACGAGTCGTTCATGGCTGTCACCCTGCCACAGGGCACCGACACACAACAGGTCATCGGAACTCCGGTGCGGCGGCGATCAAGATCGTTAAACCTGTTCCGGCTGTGTGAAGCGTCACGAACGCGCCCGCGATGAGTTCACCGTGCCGGTCTCGTCCTATCCAGTGACACGAACGAACTTGCTCGAGAGGAAGAGGCCATGAGCAGCAAGATGATCTTCATCAATCTCCCGGTCGCCGATCTGAACCGGTCGAAGGGCTTCTACGAGGCGCTGGGCTGGAAGGTCAACCAAGAGTTCACCGACGACAACGCCGCCTGCATCGTGGTCGATGACAACATCTGCCTGATGCTGCTCACCAAGGACTTCTTCACCACTTTCAGCAAGCGGCCGCTGGCCGACACCACGGCGGCGATCGGCGCCGCGTACGCGCTCTCGCTCGGCAGCGCCGCAGAGGTGGACAGCTTGACCGACGCCGCCTTGGCGGCGGGGGCGACCGAAGAGGTGAACGAGGACAAGCGGGCGCAGGAGGCGCAGGTCGGGATGCACGGCCGCACCTTCATCGATCCGGACGGCCACCAGTGGGAGCCGTTCTGGATGGACTACCCGGGCGCGAACTGAGCCCAGCCGAGGGGTCGTCCCCGGTGCGCGTAGCGCGGTGCGCGCACCGGGGGCGTTGGGCTTTCCGTCGCAGTTCTCAGTTTCCGGTGAAAGAGGGCTTGCGCTTTTCCGCGAAAGCGCGTGGGCCCTCCTTGGCGTCGGCAGAGCGGAAAACCGTCATGCCGAGCTTGGCGTCGATCTGGAAGGCGTCCTCCTCCGGCATGGCCTCCGTCTCCCGGATGGTGCGCAGGATGGCCTGTACCGCGAGCGGGCCGTTGGCGGCGATCTGTGCCGCGATCTCTAGCGCCTTGTCCAGCGCGGTGCCGTCCGGCACCACGTGCCCGATCAGGCCGAACTCCTTGGCTTCGGCCGCGGTGACGTGCCGCCCGGTGAGCAGGATCTCCGCGGCGACGGTGTAGGGGATCTGCCGGACCAGCCGCACCGCTGAGCCGCCCAGCGGGAACAGACCCCAACGAGCCTCGGACACACCGAATTTCGCGCTCTCGCCGGCCACTCGGATGTCGGTGCCCTGCAGGATCTCGGTGCCGCCAGCGATGGCGGGGCCCTCGACCGCCGCGATGAGCGGCTTGGTCAGCCTGCGGCCCTTGAGCAGCGCTTCCAGCTTGGCCGGGTTCCAGCCGCCGCCGTCGATGGTGTCGCCGGGGTGCTCGGAAGTCATGCCCTTGAGATCGGCGCCCGCGCAGAACGCCCCGCCCGCGCCGGTCAAGATGGCCACCCGGATGTCGGGATCCTCGTCCACCTGGTTCCAGGCGTCTTTCATGATCGCCATCATCTCGCCCGACAGCGCGTTGCGCGCCTCGGGCCGGTTCATGGTGACGATGAGGACATGGTCGCGCTTCTCGACGAGGCAGTGCGGCATCGGTGATTCTCCTGACTTCGAGCCTTGTCAGAAACAGTAACACGTTCTATTTTTATGGCTGTGAGCTACAACATAGCGGACCTTGTCGAACATGCCATCGACCTGATGCCCGACCGCGTCGCGCTGGCCGACGACGGCCGCGAGGTCACCTACGCCCAGTTGGAGGAGCGGGCCAACAAACTCGCTCACTACCTGCAAAAACAGGGAGTCCAGCCGGGCGACAAGGTGGGCATCTACTCACGCAACACGATCGAGGCCGTCGAGGCCATGGTCGCCATCTTCAAAGCGCGCGCCGTGATGATCAACGTGAACTTCCGATATGTCGAGAACGAGTTGCAATACATCTTCGACAATTCGGATATGGTCGCGCTGATCCACGAGCGGCGCTACAGCGACAGAGTCGCGGCCGTTCGTCCGAGGACTCCGCAGCTGCGCACCGTCGTCGTCGTGGACGACGATACGACCGGCGCGATCGCCACCGCAGCGGATTCGGTGGAATACGAGGCGGCGCTCGCGCAGTCCTCTGGCGAGCGCGATTTCGGCGAACGCTCCCCGGACGACCTGTACATGGTCTACACCGGCGGCACCACGGGCATGCCCAAGGGCGTGATGTGGCGTCAAGAGGACGTGTGGCGCGTGCTCGGCGCCGGCATCAACTTCATCACCGGCGAATACGTGCAGGACGAGTGGGAACTGGCGAAGGTCGGCGCGGGCAGCCCGCCGATGGTGCGGTTCCCGATTCCGCCGATGATCCACGGCGGTGCGCAGTGGGCCACCTTCCACAGCCTGTTCGGCGGCGGCAAGGCCGTGATGATCCCGGAGTTCTCCGGGCACGGCGTGTGGCGGGCCGTCGACAAGCACAAGATCAATCTGATCTTCATCACCGGTGACGCGATGGCGCGGCCGATGCTCGAACGCGCTGATCGAAGGCAACCCCGAAACCGGGCAGCCCTACGATCTTTCGAGCCTGTACGTGATGGCCAGCAGCGCGGCCCTGTTCTCGCCCGCGCTCAAGGACCAGTTCCTCGAACTGCTGCCCAACCGGATGATCTCCGACTCGATCGGCTCGTCGGAGACGGGCTTCGGCGGTATCTCCATCGTGGCGAAGGGCGCCACGCACACCGGAGGGCCGCGCGTGAAGATCGACGCCTCCACCGAGGTGCTCGACGAGGACGGCAACCCGGTGCGGCCCGGCTCCGGCGCGGTCGGCGTCCTGGCCCGGCGCGGCCACATCCCGCTCGGCTACTACAAGGACGAGGCGAAGACCGCCGCGACCTTCAAGGAGTTCAACGGCGTTCGCTACGCCATCCCCGGCGACTTCGCTCGCGTCGAGGAGGACGGCACGGTCACCATGCTCGGCCGCGGCTCGGTGAGCATCAACAGCGGCGGCGAGAAGATCTACCCCGAGGAGGTCGAGGGCGCGCTCAAGACCCATCCGGAGATCTTCGACGCGCTCGTGGTCGGCATCGACGACGAACGCTGGGGCCAGCGAGTGGTCGCGGTCGTGCAGTGCCGCGGCGAGGCCCGCCCCACCCTGGAAGAACTGCGCCCCATGCTCACCCAGGAGATCGCCCCCTACAAACTGCCCCGCAGCCTCTGGTTCGTCGACGAGATCAAGCGCTCCCCGGCGGGTAAACCCGACTACCGCTGGGCAAAGGAACAAACCCAGGCGCGCCCCGCCGACGACCACGCCGAGGCGAGCGCGAAGTAGGAACCGGCTTCGTGGTCGGCCTCCGGCAACCCGCGGCCGACCACGAGCCCGGCTCGAACAGTCCCTCGGCGTCGGTCGGTCTGCCGCGGATGCCCGGTACCGGCGAGAGTCAGATACAGGATGCGGTTCGCGTCATGATCGCGTACCAGATTCGTCCGCCCCCGGTGATCTCGTATTGCCACTGCTCCAACTCGGCGCCGCCCAGCTTGACCGACTTCAGCTCGTATTTCACGTACGACCACCCGCCACGGATTGGGCCGCGGTACCTCATCACCTCGGTGCAGCTTCATTCCGCTGTTCCGGGGCGGGACACCTCGCTGAAGTCGGCGGGGTCGAACGGCCCCGCCAAGCGGCGTGCCAGTTCGGGCTGAGCGTAGATCTCGGCCGTGTTCCGCCAGGCCACCAGCTCACGGGCGAACGGGATGAACAGTCCGGTGTCGGCGCCTGCGATGAGTTGGTCCAGCAGTTCGCGCACCGCCTCGGTGCGACCGGTCTCCGGCAGCCACTTCATCCAGGGGAGTTCCTCGGCGAAGGCCTCCTCCGCCAGTCCTCGATTCGACCGGGCGATGATGGCGAGGGTCCGTGCCAGCAGCCGTATCGCTGTCTCCTTGGCCTCGAATTGGTTGTGGAGTGTCAGCGGTTGGCGAGTTCGGCCAGTTGGTAGGCGAGGCGGTGGCGGAAGGCGGGGATGCGGGCCAGGGTGGTGAGGGCGAGGTTGCGCAGCGCGCGGGCGGGGCGTGGGTGCAGGGTCGCCATTCTGGTCATGCGGTCGGTGAAGGAGACGACGCCGAGGGCGACGGGGCGGCGGGTGGTTTCGTAGTCGTCCAGGAGAGCTTCGGGCTCGCCCGCGAGTACTCGGGCCAGGAGGGGACCGAGGGTGGCGGCGTCCTGGATGCCGGTGTTCATGCCCTGGCCGCCCGCCGGGCTGTGGACGTGGGCCGCGTCGCCGGCCAGCAGGACGCGGCCGCTGCGGTAGCGGTCGGCGACCCGGTGGTGCACGCGAAAGCGTGAGCTCCACAGCACCTCACGAACCCGCACGTCGCCGCCGGGGCCCCGGGCGTCGAGGATGGACTGGATGTCCGCGACGGTCGAGTGCTCGGGCGCCGTATCCACCGTGGCGACCACGCGGTAGCGGTTGGGTTCGTTCTCGTCGGGCAGCGGCGCGACCACGGTGACGCCCTCCGGTGAAAGGTGCAGAGCCACTTCGGCACGGGCGATCGGCCAGTCCATCCGCACGTCGGCGAGCACGAAGGACTCCGGGTACGTCGCGCCGGTGAAACCGATGCCCACTTGCTCGCGGACGACGCTGTGCATGCCGTCGGTGCCGATGACATAGTCGGCGCGGATACTGCCCGCCGCGCCCGCGGCGTCGGTGTATTCGACCGTGACGCCGTCGCTTTCCGGCACGACCCGGGTGACCTGGTATGGCCGCTGGACGTCTCCGCCCGCCTTCCGCAGCCGCTTCAGCAGCACTGCTTCGGTGGTGTCCTGTGGGGTCATCAAGGTGTACGGGTACCGCGTGGGAAGGCCGTCGAAGTCGATGGTGGCCAGGGTGCGGCCGCCGTCGTGAATGGTGAAGCGCGCCACGATGTCACCCGTCGCGACCAATTCCTCGGCGATGCCGAGCTGCTCGAGCACCTCGAGCGTCCTGGCGTGCACCACTGCGGCGCGCGAGGTGTTCGCGCCTTCGCTCAGCCGGTCCAGGAGGACGAAGTCAACGCCCGCGTCGGCCAGCGTGATGCCCGCGGTCAGCCCGGCGGGTCCCGCGCCGACGATCACCACGGAGGTTTCGGCGGGCAGCTGGTTCGGTGTGGCGTTCATGGGAACTCCTAGGTCAACGCTTGTAGGCCAACATCTGTTGGCATAGTCGTGGCTCCACTAGGAAGTCAACATATGTTGGCCTACAATTGTTGGCATGACCGTAGAGCCTGATCAGGCGCCAGTTCGCCGCTCCGATGCCACGCGCGCCGCGATCCTCGACGCGGCCAGGGCACGGTTCGCCGCAGAAGGTTTCCGCAAGGCGACGATCCGCGCCATCGCCGCCGACGCCGACATCGACCCGTCCATGGTCATGCGGTACTTCGGCAGTAAGGACGGCCTCTTCGCGGCCGCGGTCGACGTCCGGCTCGATCTGCCCGACCTCGGCGCGGAGCCTCCGGACAGCCTCGGCGAACTATTGGTGCGCCGCTTCTTCGACATCTGGGAGGAGCAGCCGAACAAGGAGGTGCTGCTGACCCTGCTGCGCTCGTCCATCACCGACGAAGCGGTCGCCGACCGCGTCCGCGCCGTCTTCGTCGAGCAGATACTGCCCGCCGTGCTGCGTTTCGGAGATCCCGCCGACGCTCCGCGCCGGGGCGGGCTGATCGTCACGCAGATGCTGGGGCTCGCCCTGTGCCGCTACGTTCTGTGCCTGCCCCCGGTCGTCGCCCTGACGCGCGAGCAGATCGTCGCCGAGATAGGCCCCACCCTTCAGCGCTACCTGACCTCGACGCCGTAGGACGGGGTCGCCGGTCGTGATCCGGAAAGCTGGCCGCTGCCGACCCGAGCGAATTCGCCACGCGGCTGAGCCGTCGGCTCGCCACGGTATGGGGTTCGCCCCGCGCGGCGTTTGCCATGCGCAGGCTGTTACGCGCGGCTGCATCGCCGGTCCGCCACGCTACGGTTCGGCCTGCGATTACGGGTTCGCCCCGCGCGGCGTGCTGCCATGCGAGGCCTTTACGTGCGGCTGAATCGCCGGTCCGCCACGCTACGGGTTCGGCCCGCGATTACGGGTTCGCCCCGCGAGGCGTGCCGCCGTGCGGGCCGAGTCGGTTCGCTCGCGGCTAGGAGGCCAGCAGCGCTCCGAGCGCGCGCAGGTGGTTGGTGCCCGTGCCGAGGGCGAACTCGTTGTGTTTGGCGGCGGTGAAGTAGTTGTGCACGATGTGGTCGCGGTCGATGCCGACCCCGCCGTGCACGTGGACGACCGTGTGCGCGACGCGGTGGCCCGCGTCGGCGGCCCAGAACTTCGCGGTGTGCACCGCCTCGGCGGCGGGCAGGTCCTCCGACAGCAGCCAAGCCGCCTGGGTCACCGCCAGGCGCAGGCCTTGGACATTGATGTAGGCGTCGGCGAGCCGTTGCGCGACGGCCTGGAAGCTGCCGACCGCTTTGCCGAACTGCTCACGCTCCCTGGCGTAGTCGGCGACCAGCTCCAGCGCTCGCTCCAGTGTGCCGAGCTGGGCGGCGCTCAGGCCGACCCAGGCGCGGACGAGCAGCCAATCCAGGATCTCCGCGCCCCCGGACACGGTGCCGACCAGCTCGGCGGGCGTATCGGTGAGTTCGACCGCGAACTCCGGGCTGCGGTCGACCACCTGTTGCGCCGTCACCGTCGCCGTCGCGGGATCGACCAGGAACACCGCGGCGCTCCCGGACACCGTGGCGGGCACGAGAATTCGCTCGGCGCGGTCGGCGCAGGGCACGGTGGTCTTGGCGCCGGTCAGCCGCCAGCCGTCAGCGGTCTCGACGGCGGTGGTGGTCGGCGCGGCCGGTTCCCAGTTGCGCTCCTCGGCCAGCGCCACCGTGAGGATGACGCTGCCAGCGCCCGCCCGGGTTGCCAGCTCCCGTTGCGCCGCGTCGCCGAAGCGCGCCAGCGCGCCCGCGCCGAGCACGATCGACCACAGATAGGGCACGGCCGCGAGGTGCTTGCCCAGTTCACGCAGGACGGCGGTCTGTTCGAGCGCGCCGAGATCGCTGCCGCCGACCGATTCGGGCAGCGCCGCCGCGAGCACACCGGTCTCGGCCAGCGAGCTCCACAGCGGCTGGTCGAATCGGTGATCGGCGGCGTCGAGTTCGCGCATCCGGTCGGCGGTGACCAGCTTCCCGCACACCTCGCCGGTGAGCCGGCCGAGGTCCAGTTGGGCTTCGGTGGGGGTGAAATCCATGGTGGTTCCCTGCTTTCGATCAGCGTGCCGCGGCAGGCTGCTTGAGGGCGGTCATGGCGATGATGTCGCGCTGCACCTCGTTGGTGCCGCCGCCGAAGGTGAGGATGAGCGCGGCGCGGTGCATCCGCTCCAGTCGCCCGCGCAATTGCGCGCCGGGGGAGTCCTGGCGCAGGTACGCCTGCGGGCCGAGAACCTCCATGAGCAACCGGTAGGCCTCGGTGGCCAACTCGGTGCCGTACACCTTGCAGGCCGACGCGTCCCACGGCCGCGGTGCCGCTTCGCCGCCCGCGTCAGCGCGGCTGGCGATCTCCCAGTTCAGCAGCTTGAGGTATTCGACTTTGGCGTGCACCTTGGCGAGGTTGAGCTGTACCCATTCCCGATCGATCACGCGGGAGCCGTCACCTGCCTTGGTGTCGCTCGCCCATTCGACGGTCTGGCGCAGCGCCAGGGCCAGCGGGGCGGCCGAGGTGAGCGCGACGCGCTCGTGGTTGAGCTGGTTGGTGATCAGCGCCCAGCCGCCGTTCTCCTGCCCGACCAAGGCGCTCGCGGGCACCCGCACGTCCTGGTAGTACGTGGCGCTGGTGTCCGGCCCGGCCATGGTGTGCACGGGGGTCCAGGAGAAGCCTTCGGCGGTGGTCGGCACGATGAGCATGCTGATGCCCTTGTGCTTCTTGGCCGTCGGATCGGTGCGCACGGCCAGCCAGACGTAGTCGGCGTAGGCGATCAGGCTGGTCCACATCTTCTGGCCGTTGATCACGTAGTCCTCGCCGTCGCGCACCGCGGTGGTGCGCAGGCTGGCCAGGTCGGTGCCCGCCCCCGGCTCGGAGTACCCGATGGAGAAGTGCAGTTCCCCGGCCGCGATCTTGGGCAGGAAGAACTTCTTCTGCTCCTCGCTGCCGTAGTGCATGATCGTGGGCGCGACCGAGTTGATGGTCAGGAACGGCACCGGCGCGCCCGCGATCGCGGCCTCGTCGGTGAAGATCAGCTGGTCCATGGTGGGGCGGTCCTGGCCGCCGTACTCCTTGGGCCAGCCGAGCGCCAGCCAGCCGTCCCGGCCCATCTGCCGGACGACCTCGCGGTAGACGTTGCCCTGCCCGTACTCGCCGGTCTGCGCGCTCAGGGCCGCCCTGCGTTCAGGGGTGATGAGCCGCGCGAAGTAGTCGCGCAACTCCGCGCGCAGCTGCTCCTGCTGGGGCGTGTACGCAATGCGCATGGCAATACCTCTAGGGATGGTGCGCCGACAGAGCTTGCGGCGTCGGCGGGGTGGGTAGGACCGAGCCTTCGTTCGGATCGGGTTCCCCCGATCATTGCATATGGACTGAAACATGTTCCAGTATTGATACGGAATCCCCCGATGACGCCCCGGCGGAGCCGATCGGCTTGTTAGGCTTCCGCCAGGGCGGTGGTAAAGGAGTTGCCATGAAGATCAGTGTCGATCCGGATCAGTGCGAAGCGAACGGAATATGTGTCGGAATCGCCCCCGACGTGTTCGAACTCGATGACGAGGACGTGCTGCACATCCCGGACGCCGACGTGCCCTCCGATCGGCTCGCCGATGTCGAGGACGCTGTCGCGCAGTGTCCCAAGGCGGCGCTGCGGCTGCGGTGAACGGCCCTTGCCGGAAGTTGGAACACGTTCTAGAGTCGGCCGCGTGAGCAATGATCTGAGCCTTGCGGGCCGAGTAGCGATCGTGACCGGCGGCGGCGCCGGACTTGGGCGGGCCGAAGCGCTCGCGCTCGCCGGAGCCGGCGCGTCGGTGGTGGTCAACGACCTCTCGGAGTCGGACGCGGTCGCCGACACGCTCGGTGAGATCCGGGCGCTCGGCGCCAAAGCGGAGTTCGTCGCGGGCAGTATCGCCGAGCGTGCGACCGCCGACGCGCTGATCCGCACCGCGGAGGAGTCCTTCGGGTCGGTCGACATCGTGGTCAACAACGCGGGCATCACGCGCGACCGGATGCTGTTCAACATGTCCGACGATGACTTCGACGCGGTGGTCGCGGTGCATCTGCGCGGCCATTTCCTGTTGTCGCGCAATGCCGCGGCCTATTGGCGCGGCAAGTCCAAGCAGGCGGGCGCGCCGGTCTACGGCCGGTTGGTCAACACCTCGTCCGAGGCCGGATTGCTCGGCCCGGAGGGACAGGCCAATTACGGCGCCGCGAAGGCGGGCATCACCGCGCTGACCCTTTCGGCCGCGCGCGCTCTGTCCCGCTACGGCGTGCGCGCCAACGCGATAGCGCCGCGTGCGCGCACCGCGATGACCGAGGCGGTGTTCAGCCCCGCCCCGGAGGGAGAAGCCGACCCGCTGTCACCCGATCACGTGGCCCGGCTGGTCGCCTATCTGGCCTCGCCCGCGGCGGACGCCGTCAATGGTCAGTTGTTCGTCGTCTACGGGGGAATGGTGGCGCTCATGGCGGCGCCGGTCGTCGAACGCCGGTTCGACGCGGACGGAGGGCAATGGTCGGACCGGGATCTGGCCGACACGCTGAGCGGCTACTTCGCCGAGCGTCCGGAGGGGCGGACCTTCTCGGCATCTTCGCTGACCGAGCTGGGATGAGCGGCGCCGGCCAGCCGCCGGTGCGCTACTGATCAAGTGTCCAGCTGTTGATCGGGGGATCGGCGCTTGGTAGACATAGGGACGGGCTATGTCCTACCTCACAAAGGTGGGATCATTTCCCATTGACACCGGTTCCAAATAAATACGCCGATTTTTCGAGAAAACTGCACTTCAAAAGTGTGAAAAATGCTTCCGGCAACACGGTGAACATGTTCTAATCGTTCCGGCGGTGCGGCCACGGTGGAGATTCGCGCCGTGTGCTGTGTTCGCCGGTTGAGCAAGGAGGATCGCGGATGAACGAGGTCCTTGCCGTGCCGTTGCGGGCCGTCGGCGGATTCTTCGAACTCACCGCCGATGTCGCACGTTCCAGCGTGCGCAGGCCCTTTCAATGGCGGGAGTTCATCGACCAGTCCTGGTTCATCGCGCGGGTATTGATCGTGCCGACATTGCTGGTGGCCATTCCGTTCACCGTTCTGGTGAGCTTCACGCTGAACATCCTGTTGCGCGAGATCGGCGCGGCCGACCTCAGCGGCGCGGGCGCCGCGTTCGGCGCGGTCACCCAGGTCGGGCCCATCGTCACCGTGCTGATCGTCGCGGGGGCCGGCGCCACCGCGATCTGCGCGGACCTGGGCGCTCGCACCATCCGCGAGGAAATCGACGCGATGCGGGTGCTCGGCATCGATCCGGTCCACCGTTTGGTGGTGCCCCGGGTGCTGGCCTCGATGTTCGTCGCGTTGATGCTCAACAGCCTGGTGTGCACGATCGGCATCGTCGGCGGATTCCTGTTCTCGGTGTATTTGCAAGACGTGAACCCTGGTGCGTTCGTCAATGGCATCACGCTGCTCACCCATCTGCCCGAGCTGATCATTTCGGAGGTGAAAGCCGGGTTGTTCGGGCTGATCGCCGGACTGGTCGCCTGCTATCTGGGCCTGAATGTCAGAGGTGGACCCAAGAGTGTCGGTGATGCGGTCAATCAAACCGTGGTCTTCGCATTCATGGCCCTGTTCGTCGTGAACGTGGTGGTCACGGCCGTCGGCATCAAGTTCACGGCGCGGTGACGCGATGGCCTTCGTAATCGAATCCCGCTTCCCCCGCACCGTCCGGCGGGTGCGCCGGATATCGGACTCGCTCGATTCGGTGGGCAAACACGCGGTGTTCTATGCCCAGGCGCTCGGCTCCGTTCCCCGAGCGCTGCTGCACTACCGCACCGAGACCATCCGGCTGATCGCCGAGATCAGCATGGGCACCGGCGCGCTGGCGGTGATCGGCGGCACGGTGGTGATCGTCGGGTTCCTCACCCTCTTCGCGGGCGGCACCATCGCCGTGCAGGGCTACAGCTCGCTGGGCAATATCGGCGTCGAGGCGCTGACCGGCTTCTTCGCCGCGTTCATCAACGTCCGCATCGCGGCGCCGGTGATCTCCGGCATCGGCCTGGCCGCCACCATCGGGGCCGGATCGACCGCCCAGCTGGGCGCGATGCGGGTCGCCGAGGAGATCGACGCGCTGGAGTCGATGGCGATCCGGCCGGTGCCCTACCTGGTCGGCACCCGGGTGCTGGCGGGGATGATCGCGATTGTCCCGCTCTACGCGCTCGCCGTGATCGCCTCCTTCCTGGCCAGCCGGTTCGCCACGGTGGTGATCTACGGCCAATCGGCGGGCGTCTACGACCACTACTTCTCCACGTTCCTCATTCCCAGCGACATCCTGTGGTCGTTCGCCCAGGCGATCTTCATGGCCCTGGCGGTGATGATGATCCACACCTACTACGGCTACAACGCCGCGGGCGGGCCGGTCGGCGTGGGTGTCGCGGTGGGCAACGCGGTGCGGGCCTCCCTGGTCGCGGTGGTCACGGTGACCCTGCTGATCTCGCTGGCCATCTACGGCACCTCCGGCAACTTCCATCTCTCCGGATAAGCGACATGGCGGAATCGAAGCAAACAGACAGCCGCCTCGTGCGGGCACTGCGCGGTGGACTGGGCCTGAAACTGGCCGGAGCCGCCATGGTGCTGGCGTTGGTGGCGGTGGTGGCGGTCGCCCTCATCATGTTCGTCGGCGGGTTCACGCCCACGGCGACCGTGACGGTGGACGCGCCGCGCAGCGGCCTGGTGCTCGACCCGGACGCCAAGGTGAAGGTGCGCGGGGTGGAGATCGGCCGCGTCGCGTCCGTCGACCACACTGCCGAGGGCGCCAGACTGAAACTGGCCCTCGACCCCGAGCTGCTGAAGCTCGTGCCGTCCAACGCGGACGTCGACATCAGGTCCACCACGGTGTTCGGCGCGAAGTACGTCAACTTCGTCGTGCCGCCGCAGCCTTCCTCCACGCCATTGCGATCGGGCGCGACCCTCACCGCGCAGCGGGTGACCGTCGAGTTCAACACCCTGTTCCAGCATCTGTCGGATGTCCTGGCCAAGATCGAGCCGGAGAAGCTGAACGCGACACTGTCCGCGCTGGGCACGGCACTGCAAGGTCGCGGCCAGAAACTCGGCGACCTGCTCGCGCAGAGCGACGCCTACCTGCGCGATATCAACCCGTATCTGCCCACGCTGCAACAGGATCTGGCGAAGACCGGCGAGGTCACCGACCTGTACGCGGATACGGTGAACGATCTGTTGCGCACCGTGGACAACTTCACCGTCACCGGCAAGACCCTCACCGAGCAGCGCGACGATCTCGACAACGTCCTGGTGAACCTCGTCGGCCTGGCCGACACCACCGGTTCGGTGTTGCGCGAGAACGAGAACCAGCTCGGCACGGCATTGGATCTGCTGCGCCCGACCACCGGACTGCTCGACGAGTACGCGCCCGCACTGTACTGCCTGATCGGCGGCCTCGGTAAGGCGCTGCCGATGGGTGAGGCGGTCTTCGGCGGTCTGCAAGAGGGCGTCGCGCTGAACACCGGCTTCATGTACGGCGCGAAGCCCTACACCTACCCGGAGCATCTGCCCAAGGTCAACGCCACCGGCGGCCCGCAGTGCGCGGGCTTGCTGGATCGGGTACCCGGCAGCCACGCGGACTACGTCGTCACCGATACCTCGGAGGGGCTCGTGTACACACCATCGACGACGCTGAGTGTCAACCCGCCGAAGATTTTCCAGCTCCTGTTCGCCGGACTACCGGGGGTGCCGCGCCCGTGAGGAACACCGCGACAACCGTCAAGCTGGCCATCTTCACGCTGGTGATGTCACTGATCTTCGCCGGCTTGGCAATCGTGTTCAGTCAGATGCGCTTCGCGCGGGAGAACGGTTACCACGCCGTGTTCACCAGTTCCTCGGGCATGCTGCCCGGAGCGAAGGTGCGCATCGCGGGCGTGCCGGTCGGCTCGGTGACTTCCGTGCGGGTCGGCAAGGACTATCTGGCGCACGTCGAGTTCGACGTCGACCGCAAGTACCGGCTGCTCACCAGCACCCGTGCCGCGATCAAATACGAGAACCTGGTCGGCGACCGCTATCTCGAGCTGTCCGAGGGGCCGGGCTCGAACCGGGTGCTGCAACCCGGCGGAACCATCGTCAAGGAACAGACGGCGCCCGCGCTGGATCTGGACATGCTGCTCGGCGGGTTCCGCCCGCTGTTGCGCGGCCTGGATCCCGGCCAGGTGAACGACCTGACCAACGCCCTGCTACAGATCTTCCAGGGCCAGGGCGGCACGCTGGTGTCCCTGCTCAACAGCGGCGGCTCGTTCGCCAAGACACTGGCCGACCGGGACGCGCTGATCGGCAGCGTGATCGACCTGAACACCGTCCTGCAGACCATCGATCAGCGCGGCGACCAGTTCGCCACCACGATCGTCGAGTTGCAGCGCCTGATCAGCGGGCTGGCCGCCGACAAGGACCAGATCGGCGACGCCATCCCGCGAATCGCCGGGGCCACCGGAGATCTGACCGACCTGCTCGCCCAGGCCCGTCCCGATCTGCACGGCACCATCGAGCAGACCGGGCGTCTGGCGACCAACCTCGACGCCGGGTCGGACACCGTCGAGTGGGTGCTGGAGCGGCTGCCGTCGACCTACCGTCAGCTGATCCGCATCGGCTCGTACGGCTCCTTCCTCCAGCTCTACGTCTGCTCGACGAACTTCCTGGTGGACGGCCCGAACGGGCAGACGATGAAGATCAACATGCCCGGGGCTCAGACGACCGGAAGGTGTGCGGACAACCGATGAACGAGCAGCGATCACCCGCCATCACCATCGGCATCGTCGGCCTCGTGCTCGCGGTGGCGGTGGCGCTGTCGGCACTGCAATTCGACCGGCTGCCGTTCATCCGTTCCGGCGCGACGTTCACCGCCTACTTCGCCGACGCGGGCGGCCTGCTGCCCGGCGACCCGGTCCAGGTCGCGGGCGTGCGATCCGGGCGGGTGGAGGACGTGGCCCTGGACGGCGCGAAAGTGCTGGTCCGATTCACCCTCACCGAATTGATCGTGCTCGGCGAGAAGACCTCGGCGGCGATCAAGACCAATACGGTGCTCGGACGCAAGTCGCTGGAAGTGACGCCGTCCGGCCCCGGCGCCCTGCGCGCCGACGACACCATCCCGCTCGACCGCACCACCTCGCCCTATTCGCTCAACGAGGCGCTGAGCGAGCTGGCGGGAACCGTGCACGGTCTGGACATGGACCGGGTCGACCAGACCCTCGACGCGCTCTCGGCGACCTTCGCCGATACACCGGCGCCGCTGCGCTCGGCGCTCGACGGCGTCACCGCGCTGTCACGCAGTATCAACGCGCGCGACCAGGCGCTGTCGGATCTGCTGCGGCGGGCGCAGAACGTGACCCAGATCCTCGCCGACCGCGGCAACCAGATCAACGCTCTGCTGCTGGACGGCAACGAACTGCTCGGCGAGCTGGACCGGCGGCGGACCGCGCTCGGGCAGCTGATCGTGTACGTCAACGGACTCGCCCAGCAGTTGTCCGGATTGGTCGCCGACAACGAGGCGCAGCTCAAACCGGCCCTGGACAAGCTGAATTCGGTGCTGGCGCTGTTGCAGCGCAACAAGCAGAATCTCGCCGACGCGCTGGTTGGGCTCGGCCCGTTCGCCGCCGCGCTCGGGGAGCAGGTCGGCAGCGGACCGTACTTCCAGGCGTACGTGATCAACGCCGCCAGCAAGACGCTGCAACCGTTGGTGGACGCGCTGGTGTGGCCGCAGCACCTGCCGCACGATCTACAGAGCTATCTCACCCCGCCCCCGTCGATCGAACCCGCGATACAGGAGCCGCCGCGATGAGTGGGCATTATTCGTCCGTCCTTCACCCGTTCCGGGCCGTCGGCAGACCGGCTCCGGCGAACTGGGAGCCGCGTCCGGGAGGATGTACATGCTGAGCGCCTTGCGGAAACTGCCCCGGTGGGCGCTGGTGGTGGCGGGGGTCGTCGTCGCCGCGCTCGTGGTGGCCGTCGCGTGGAACGGCATAACCCGGATCGGGACCACCAAGGTCACCGCCTATTTTCCGTCCACGTCCGGCCTGTACGCCGGTGACGACGTGCGGGTGCTCGGCGTCGAGGTCGGCCGCATGATGCCATCGAACCCGGCGCCGACCGGGTGAAGGTGACCATGACGCTCGAGCGCGGCGTCGACGTCCCCGCCGACCCGAAAGCGGTGATCATTTCGCCCTCCCTGGTCTCGGCGCGGTTCATCCAGCTCGCGCCCGCTTACACCGGCGGCCCGAAACTGACCGACGGCGACGTGATCCCGATCGAGCACACCGCGGTGCCGGTCGAGTGGGACGACATCAAGGCCGAGCTGTCCAAGCTCGCCACCGCGCTCGGTCCGGTCGGCGACGACGAGCAGGGCTCGTTCGGCCGGTTCGTCGACACCGCCGCCGCGAACCTCGACGGCAACGGACAGCGGTTCCGCGACACCTTGCGGGAGCTGTCGGCCACGCTGAGCACGCTGTCGGACGGTCGCACCGACCTGTTCGGCACCGTGCGCAACCTACAGAAGTTCGTGGAGGTGCTGTCGGCGAGCAACGAGCAGATCGTGCAGTTCGGCGGGCGGCTGGCGTCGGTGTCGTCGGTACTGGCCGGTGTTTCGGCGGACCTCGGCGCCGGACTGGACAACCTGGACGCGGCGATCGTCGACGTGCGGCGGTTCATCGACGGCAGCGGAGCCGAACTCACCGAGGGTGTGCAGCGGCTGGCCGACGCCACCCAGGTCCTGGTCGACAAGCGGCCGGAACTGGAACGGGTGCTGCACTCCGGCCCGACCGCGCTGGTGAACTTCTACCAGATCTACAAGCCCGCCCAAGGCACCCTGACCGGCGCGATCGCGCTGAACAACCCGGCCGACCCGCTCGGATTCCTCTGCGGTTCGGTCCGCGCGCTGGAGACCAACGACTCCGATCGCAGCGCCGACCTCTGCGCGCAGTACCTGGCGCCCGTGATCAACAGCCTGAGCATGAACTACGTGCCGATCATGACCAACCCGGCCAGCGGCGTGACCGCGTTCCCCGATCAGCTGGTGTACACCGATCCCGATCTGGCCGGGCGGGTCGCGAGCCAGACCCCGGCGCAGCCGCAGCCGGCTCCGATCAGCGTGCCCGACGGCATCGCCGGACTGGCGATTCCTGGCATCACGGGAGGAGGGCGATGATGCCGACGCGGCGAATGCGCCGCACCGCCGCCGTCGCGGTGGGCTTGGCGGTGGCGCTCGGCGTCTCCGGATGCCAATGGGACGGCCTGAACTCGCTGCCGATGCCCGGCACCGAGGGCACCGCGCCCGGCTCCTACCAGGTGCGCGTCCAGATGCCGAACGTCACCACGCTGACCCGCAATTCGCCGGTGCGGGTGCACGACGTGACGGTCGGCACCGTCTCGAAGATCGAGGTGGAGGACTGGCACGCGCTGGTCACCGTGACACTCAACCCGGACGTGCGCCTACCGGCCAACGCGGTCGCCAAGATCGGGCAGACGAGCTTGCTCGGGTCCAACCACCTCGAGCTCTCCGCCCCGGCCGATCAGCCGCCGGAAGGCGAGTTGCGCGGGGGCGATGTCATTCCGCTGGCACGGGCCGGGGCATTCCCGACCACCGAGCAGGTGTTGTCCTCGCTGTCGGTGGTGCTCAACGGGGGCGGCGTCGCGCAGCTGGAAACCATCACCCGCGAACTCAACTCCGCGCTCACCGGGCGGGAGGAGGCGATCCGGGATCTGCTTCCGCAGCTGAACGAGCTGGCCACGAACCTGGACCGCCAGACGGGCGACATCATCGCCGCGATGAGCGGCTTGGACCGGCTCGGTGGTCAGCTCGCGCAGCAGCGTGACGTGGTGGCGGCGGCCATCGAGCAGATCCATCCCGCGCTGACCGTGCTGGCCGACCGCAGGGCGAACATCACCAGAGCGCTCAGCGCGCTGGGCGAGCTCAGCGACGTCGTCCGGCGCGTCGTCGATGCCAGCGGCAACGACCTGAAGGCCAATCTGCACAGCCTCGTGCCGGTGCTGAAGTCGCTGTCGGACACCGGCAACAACTTGACCGAGGCGCTGAAGATCCTGGCCACGTTCCCCTTCCCGATGAAGAACCTGGACCACGCGATCAAGGGTGACTACCTGAATCTGTTCATGACCGTGGACATCACCGGACGCCGTCTGGATTCCAACTTCCTCACCGGGACACCGCTGGGCGGACGGTTCGGCGGCGTCGAAGGCGCCCTCGGCAGCTTCGCGCCGGGCACCGCCGCCCAGAACGGCGACCCGGCCACCGGGCCGCTACAGGCGCCGCCGCCCGCCGAGACCCAGCCCGCCCCCACCATTCCGGGGCTGCCGCCGATACCCGGCCTGCCCGCCATTCCCGGGTTGACCGTGCCCATGCCGGGCAACCCCGCGCCACAAGGGGGTCCGGGACAGTGAAGCTCACCCGGTTCGTCCGTACCCAGCTGATCATCTTCTCCGTGTTGACGGTGATCGGCCTGGTGATCATGGGCGGCACCTATGTGAAGCTGCCGGCGATGTTCGGGATCGGGCGTTACGAGGTCACGGTGCGACTGGCCGCGACCGGCGGTCTCTACCCCACGGCCAACGTCGCCTACCGGGGCACGAATGTCGGTGTGGTGAAGGAGGTGCGGCTCACGCCGGTCGGCGTCGACGCCCGGCTGTCCATCGCCAGCGACTACAAGATTCCCTCCGACGTCGACGCGTGGGTGCGCAGCGTCTCCGCCGTCGGCGAGCAGTACGTGGACCTGGTGCCCGCCGAGAACCGCACGGGCGGGAACCTGCGTGACGGCAGCGTGATCCCGGTGGAGCGCACCAAACTGCCGCAAGACGTCGGCGCACTGCTGGACCAGGCCGACCGGTTGCTGTCGAGCGTCGCGGACACCCGGCTGCGGCAGGTCATCAATGAGGCGTTCCTCGCGTTCAACGGCGCGGGACCGGATCTGCAACGGTTCATCGACTCCGCGTCGCTGCTGGTGCAGGAGGCGCAGGCCAACGCGGAACCGACGAAGCAATTGCTCGACCAGATCGGCCCGCTGCTGGACACCCAGACCCGCTCGGACGCCGCCATTCGTTCCTGGACCGCCGATCTGGCGACGGTCACCGATCAGCTGCGCGGCCACGATCCGGCGCTGCGCGGTGTGCTGCGCGAGGGTCCGTCCGGGATGCAGCGGGTGACCAACCTGTTCAACGATCTGCGCCCGACGCTGCCGCTGCTGCTGTCGAACCTGGTCAGCGTCGGCCAGGTCGCGGTCACCTATCATGCCGGGCTGGAACAGATCCTGGTGATCTACCCGCCGCTGGTCGCCGCGCTGCTGACCGCCGTCCGCGGCCCGCTCGAATACGGCGCGCTGGTCGACTTCATGGCGTTGGTCAACGACCCGCCCGCGTGCACCACCGGATTCCTTCCTCCGGACCAGCGGCGCTCGCCGAGCGAGCTCGACACCCCGGACACGCCACCCGGCCTGTACTGCAAGGTGCCGCAGGACGCCCCCGAGGCGGTGCGCGGTATCCGCAACACACCGTGTGCCGAGGTGCCCGGTGTGCGCGCCCCGACGCCGGAACTGTGCCGCACCGGGTACGTTCCGCTGGGCGACAATCCGCCGTTCGGGCCGCCGCAGCCGGTCGCGCCGGCGGCAGCGCCCGCCGACGAGCCGCCGGTCGTGGCGCCGGCGAGTTACGGCGGCGGCACACCAGCCGCCGCGCGAGCGTACGACCCGGCCACGGGCGTCTACATCGGTCCCGACGGGCGGACATACCGACAAGGCGATATCGGACCGAGCGGTTCGGGCACGGTACCGTCGAGCTGGCAGGCGATGCTCGAGGAGCAGCAACGATGAGTGAGAGCAACGGAGAAGGACACCGCGCGCGACGGCGCGCGGTGCGCTCGGCCGGGCCGCCGGTCGAGGAGAACGCGGCAGCTATCGCGCCGGAGGCGGTGGCCCCCGAGGTTTCCGCTGTCCGCGCTACCGCGGCGGAGAGCACGCCGGAACCGGCTGCCGACCAGCCGGCCCCGGGGTCCGCTCGAGTCGACTCGAATCCGGCTACCGAGCTCTCGAAACTGGCCACGACGACGCCGTCGAAACCGGACACGAAGCTCGCGAAACCGGCCACCGGAGCCGCGAAACCGGCCGCAGAGGATCCGAACCCGGTCGCCGGAGCCGCGAAACCGGCCGCAGAGGATCCGAACCCGGCCACCGGAGCCGCGAAACCGGCCGCAGAGGATCCGAACCCGGTCGCCGGAGCCGCGGAACCGGCCACCGATGGTCCGGAATCGGACACGAACGACTCGACCACGGCGACGGTCGCGTTGACCAAAACTCAACCGTCCCCCGACGCGCCTTCAACCGGGCCCGCCGGGGGCAAGCGCCGCGACATTCCGCGCGTGCTCGCGACGGCTGCCGCGGCGTTGCTGGTCATCGCCCTCGTGTGCGGTGCGGCCTTCTCGGTTCTCGCGATGCGCTCGGCGCACGAACGCGACGAGCGGCGCGCCGAATACGTGGAGACCGCCAGGCAGGCGATCGTCAACCTGACCACCATCCGCGCCGATTCGGCCAAGCAGGACATCGACCGGATCCTGTCGCTGGCCTCGGGCGAGTTCAAGACCGAGTTCGACGGCCGGGTCGACCCGTTCACCAGCATCGTGCAGCAGGCCAAAGTCGTCTCCAGCGGAGAGATCGTCGAGGCCGCGCTGGAAAGCGACGACGATCGCTCCGGCCGGGTGCTGGTCGCCGCCAAGCAGACGCTGACCAACGCGGGCCAGGCCGAGCCGCAGACCAGGTACTACCGGTTCCGGGTCACCGTGTCGCGCGGCGATGCCGGGCTGACCGTGTCCGATGTGGAGTTCGTGGCATGAACGGCGGTGACGGCGTGAACGGAATGCGAGCCAGGATCCTGCTGGCGGTGCTCGGCGTGGTGGTCGCCGCCGCCGCGGTGCTCGGCGGCGTCAACGGCTACCGCTACTGGGAGGACCGGCAGGCCGAGCAGTCGCGCAAGGACGCGGTGGCGACGGCGGGGCGCACCGTCGAGGCGATGTTCACCTACACCCCGCAGACCGTGGACACGGAGCTGCGCAAGTCCGCCGACAATCTCAGCGGCGACTTCCGTGCGGATTACCTGACGCTGATCGACAAGCAGATCGCGCCGGGCGCCAAGGAGAAGCAGCTCACCGTCACCGCGACCACGCAGGCGGGCGGCGTCATCTCCGCCGGTCGCTCGCACGCGCAGGTCCTGCTGTTCCTCAACCAGGTGATGACGAGCAAGGACACGCCACAGGGCACCACCACCGGCAGCCGCGTGCGCGTCAGCTTGGTCAAGTCCGACTCGCGTTGGCTGGTCGACGCGGTCACACCGGTCTGAGCCCGCTAGGACTCCGAGGACGGCTCGCGGGGCAGCCGCACGGTGAACGTCGTCCCCGCCTCGGGAGAGCTCCGCACGCCGACCTCGCCGCCGTGCGCGGCCACCAGCGCTTGCACGATGGACAAGCCGAGCCCGGTGCCGCCGCTGCTGCGGGCGCGTGAGGAATCGGCGCGATAGAAGCGCTCGAAGACGCGTTCGGCCTCTTCCTGCGATAGACCGGGACCGGTGTCGGCCACCTCGAGCAGAACATGGTCGGCGGCGGGCGTCAGCAGCACCGCCACCTTCGCGCCGGGTGCGGTGTGGGTGACGGCGTTGTTCAGCAGATTGCCCAGGACCTGGCGCAGCCGGGCCTCGTCGCCGACCACTTCGAGCGTGCCCTCGCCCGGTTCGATCTTCAGTTCGATGGTCCGGACCGGCCCGTCGGTGCGCCCGGCGGTGACCACGGCGCGCGCGTTGTGCACCGCGTCGCTGGCGACGGCGAGAAGGTCGACGGGTCCCAGCTCGAGCGGGCGCTGGGCATCCAGCCGCGCGAGCATCAGCAGGTCTTCCACGAGTACGCCCATCCGCTGGGATTCGCGCTCGATGCGGTCCATGAAGGTGTCGGGATCGTCGGTGGCGCCCTGGCGATACAGTTCGGCGAACCCACGAATCGTCGTCAGCGGAGTGCGCAGTTCGTGACTGGCATCCGCGACGAAACGCCGCATGCGCTCCTCCGACCGGCGCGCCGCCTCCTCGGACGCGGCGGTGGCGGTGAACGCGCGCTGGATCTGCGCCAGCATTCCGTTCAGCGACCTGGACAGCCGGTCGACCTCCGTGTTCGTGCCGTGTACCGGCACTCGGCGGTGCAGGTCGCCGCGGGCGATGGCGGCGGCGGTGCTCTCCACCCGGCGCAGCGGCCGCAGACTGCGCCGCACCACGAAGTAGGCGATCACCGCCAGCACGGCCAGCACGATCGCCCCGACGATCAGTTCGAGCATCACCAGCCGGTGCACGGTGTCGGTGTTCTGGGTGAGCGGCAGCGCCACCGTCGTGGTGCCCTCCGGTGTGCGCAAGGTCAGCGCGCGCCACCGGATCGGGCCGCCGTCCACGGAGCCGACGGTGAGAGGCCCTGAGCGTGGTGCCGACGGAAGGTCCGGCTCGGTGTCGACGGCGAACGGCCGGAGGAACAACGTGCGCCCGTCGGCGCGCACCGAGTGCACGTAGAACTGGCTCGGAGTGTGGCGTGGGTCGGGCGCGGGCACCGGCGGTGGCGGTCCCCGGCGGGACCATTCCCGCGCGACGTCGCGCAATTGCTGGTCGGTGCGGTCGGTCAGCTGCTGCTCCAGCGCCGAGGTGACCACCATGCCCGAGACGAGCAGGCCGAGCCCGGCGGTGAGCACCAGCAGGATCATCAATGTCACGCGCAGCGGAATCGCGGACAGCAGACCGGACACTCGCGCGCGCGCCGTGACGATCCGGCCGGGACTCATGTACCGCTCTTGCGATGTGGCGCGCGCATGACGTAGCCGACGCCGCGCAGGGTGTGGATCAATCGAGTGTTCCCGGTGTCCACCTTCTTGCGCAGATAGGAGACGTAGGTTTCGACCACGCCGACCTCGCCGCCGAAGTCGTAGCGCCAGACGTGGTCGAGAATGCGCGGCTTGCTCAGCACGGTGCCCGCGTTGACCATGAAGTAGCGCAGCAACGTGAACTCGGTGGGTGAGAGGGCGACCGGCTCGCCCGCCTTCCACACCTCGTGGGTGTCGTCGTCGAGCTCGATGTCCTCGAACCGGATCCGCGAACTCTCCCGCTGGGGCGCGGCGTGACCGGCGCGGCGCAGGATGACCCGTAGCCGGGCCACCACTTCCTCCAGGCTGAACGGCTTGGTGACGTAGTCGTCCGCGCCGAGGGTCAGGCCGGTGATCTTGTCCTGCACGTCGTCGCGGGCGGTCAGGAACAGCACGGGCGCGTCGATCCCGTCGGCGCGCAACCGCCGCAGCAGGCCGAAGCCGTCCATCCCTGGCATCATCACGTCCACGATCAGCGCCTGCGGACGGAAGGTGCGCGCCTTGTCCAGCGCCTGCGCGCCGTCGGCCGCGGTGTCCACCTCGAAGCCCTGGTAGCGCAGGCTCACCGCGAGCAGCTCGACGATCATCGGTTCGTCGTCGACCACCAGGACCCTGGCCTCGGGCGTCTGCTGCACGGGCGCACCACTCATGGCTCCATGGTCCGATACCCTGCTGCGAGGTTCCTGGACGGAAGCTGGGTGATTCCTGTGAACGCCGGTCAGCGTGGTTCGCGGTCCTCGGGGTAGACGTCCTCGTCGGTCAGCAGCGCACTGCCCGCGACCTGGTCCTGCGCCAGAGCCTCCAGGAACGCCCGCGCCCAGCGATCCACGTCGTGGGCCAGCACCTGCCTGCGCAGCGAGCGCATCCGCCTGCGTTTGACGTCGCGCTCGTCCTCCAGCGCGGCGACGATGGCGTCCTTCACGTCGTCCAGGTCGTGCGGGTTGCACAGGTACGCCTGCCGCAGTTCGGCCGCCGCGCCGGTGAACTCGCTGAGCACCAGCGCGCCGTTGAGCCCGCTGTGACACGCGACGTACTCCTTGGCGACCAGATTCATGCCGTCACGCAGCGGCGTCACCAGCATCACGTCGGCGGCCACGAAGAACGCGACCAGCTCGTCGCGCGGGATCGGCCGGTGCAGGTAGTGCACCACCGGGTAGCCCACCCGGGCGAACTCGCCGTTGATCCGGCCGACCTGGCGTTCGATGTCGCCGCGCATCTGGATGTAGCTCTCGACGCGTTCGCGGCTGGGGGTGGCCAGCTGGATCATCACCGTCTCGGCCGGATCGACCCGGCCGTCGAGCAGCAGCTCCTCGAGCGCGTTGAGCCGGATGTCGATGCCCTTGGTGTAGTCCAACCGGTCCACGCCGAGCAGGATGTTCTTGGGGTTGCCCAGCTCGGCGCGGATCTTGGCGGCGCGTTCGCGCACCGATCTGCGCCGGGAGTGCTCGTCCAGCTCGGCCGAGGCGATCGAGATGGGGAACGCGCCGACCCGCACGGTGCGGAAACCGACCTGGACGACGCCGAGCTTGGAGCGCACGCCGACCGAACCGCGCGAAGTCGGCTGGCCGGCCAGCCTGCGGGCCAGGTAGAGGAAGTTCTGCGCGCCGCCGGGCAGGTGGAAGCCGATGAGGTCGGCGCCGAGCAGGCCTTCCACGATCTCCGTCCGCCACGGCATCTGCATGAACAGCTCGACCGGCGGGAACGGGATGTGCAGGAAGAAGCCGATGGTCAGGTCCGGGCGCAGCATGCGCAGCATCTTCGGCACCAGCTGGAGCTGGTAGTCCTGCACCCACACGGTCGCGCCCTCGGCGGCGACCTCGGCGGTGGCCTCGGCGAAGCGCCGGTTCACAGTGACGTAGGCGCTCCACCATTTCCGGTCGTAGACCGGCCGCACGATCACGTCGTGGTAGAGCGGCCACAGCGTGCCGTTGGAGAAGCCTTCGTAGTAGTCGGCCACCTCCTGCGCCGACAGTGGCACGGGATGCAGCTCGAGGCCGTCCTCGATGATCGGGTCCACGTCGACGTTGGGCACGCCCGCCCAGCCGACCCACGCCCCCTTGTTGTTGCGCAGAACCGACTCCAGCGCGGTCACCAGACCGCCGGGGCTGCGTTTCCACCGGGTGCTGCCGTCGGGCAGGCGCTCGAGGTCGACGGGGAGCCGGTTGGCGACGACGACGAAACCGGAGCCCGCGGCGGAGCCGGTGGCATCCGCGCCGGTGGCATTCGCGCCGGTGGTGGCTGCGCCGGTGGTGGCTGCGCCGGTGTCAGCGGTCGAGGCCGGTCTGGCGTGCTCGGAGTCGTCGGCTGGAGTCATCTGGTCCACTCACGCATCCTTTGCGCGTTGCTGTATCCCGCTGGAGTTGTGCAGTCGACGTCGCCGTTGGCGTCGAGAACGAGGTTATTCGCCTCGCGCGTTCGGTCCAATACCCAACATGGACAACAACATCCGGCATTCATCGGCGTCCTCGGCGTAGGCCGCGACCACCCGCTGCGCCTGACGCGCGGTTTCGTCGGCGAGCGGTTCCAGATCGTCGTCCGCAATGTCGTTCGCGCTGCCCTTCGCGGCCATCGTCAAGTCCTCCCGGCTTCAGTGCGCTCTTACCCTGCGAAAAGCCAATGGTATGCGACGCTGGAGGGTGCGCCCGCCGGGGCGTTGGCCGAAGGGTGGCGCCCGCCATCAGGGCACCCCGGTCGGTGCGCCGTTCCCGGCGGTCCCTATACCGTGGGGAAGCGCAGCACCAACTCCACGAAAGGGTCGATATGCCGCTGGCCACGGTGAACGGGATTTCCCTCAACTATCAGGTGAAGGGTGACCGCGCCAGGGGCACCGACGCCAAGGGCTCCGCGCCGCTGGTGGTCATGATCATGGGCACCGGCAGTCCGGGCCGGGTGTGGGAGCTGCACCAGGTGCCGGCCCTGATCGCCGCCGGTTACCGGGTGTGCACGTTCGACAATCGGGGGATCGCGCCGTCGTTCGAGGCCGCCTCCGGCATGACCATCAACGAGCTGGTCGCCGACACCGCCGCCCTGATCGAGTTCCTCGACGAGGGCCCGGCGCTGGTGGTCGGCACCTCGATGGGGGCGCGCGTGGCGCAGGAGCTGGCGCTGGCCCGCCCCGACCTGGTGCGCAAGGCGGTCTTCATGGCCGGACACGGGCGGCTGGACCAGTTCCAGAAGACGCTCTCCCTCGGCGAACACGAGCTCGATGCGAGCGGGGTGACACTGCCGCCGAAATACGAGGCCGCGATCACCGCCGTCATGAACCTCTCGCCCGCGACCATGGCCGAGCCGAATGCCGCGCGCGACTGGCTCGACCTGTTCGAGTTCACCGGCGGGCCGGTCTCGCCCGGTATTCGCGCCCAGCGCAGGATGGACCACGATTTCGACCGGGTGCAGGCCTACCGGGCCATCCGGGTGCCCTGCCTTTCGGTCGGGTTCGCCGACGACCGGATGATTCCGCCGTATCTGTCCAGGGAGATCGCCGAGGTGATTCCGGGCGCGCGATACCAGGAGGTACCGGACGCCGGGCATTTCGGATATTTGGAGCGCCCGGAAGCGGTCAACAAGATTCTCTTGGACTTCTTCGCCGGCTGATTGCGCGTCGGCCGTGGTGACGGCGGCCGTGGTGACAGCATAGGTAACCGCCCAGGCGTAACGTCTTGCTTGCTAGTGTCGAAACAACGCTCGGGGTCTCTCGGCGCCAGGGGTTGGCAGCAACCCGGCACCGTGTGATCCAGGAGCGATCCCGTACATAGCGCCAGTATCCAGTGAGGTGAAATTGAGCACCAACCCCTTCGATGATGAAGACGGCCGCTTCTTCGTCCTGGTCAACGACGAGGAACAGCATTCCCTGTGGCCGGCCTTCGCAGAGGTTCCAGCCGGATGGCGAGTCGTGTTCGGTGAGGACAGCCGCGCCGCCTGTGTCGAGTACGTGGAGAAGAACTGGACCGACATGCGCCCCAAGAGCCTGCGGGACGCCATGGCCGCCGACGACGCGGCACGGCAGGGCGCCCAGTCCTGATCGGTCCGCAGATGCCGCGCACCCCGCGCGGCGGGTTCGTTGGCTCTGACATGGCTCGGGTCCGAGTGACCGCCGCTCGCGACTTCGTCGCGGGCGTGCCGGTCGCTCGGGCCTGAGCGGGCCGCGAACGAGCAACGCTCGATCTCGCTTCACTCGAAAGCGGTTGTCGCCTCCACCTGGTCGCGACCGGCGTCGACGCCGGTTCTGTTGTCACACAGCCGACAAGCCCGGTTATGATGACAACCGCTTCCCCGCCTCCTTAGCTCAGTGGTAGAGCACTCGCCTTGTAAGCGAGCGGTCGTCAGTTCAATCCTGACAGGGGGCTCTTCCTCAGCCGCTGCGCGCCTGCGGCCCAGCGGTCGCGGCCGTCCTCGACAGAGGCCAACTCCCCGCTCCCCGGGGACCCGCTTGCCGTCACACGACGCAACTCGAGCGCTTCCCTGGGTGTGTGGGTCACGCGGTGTTGTTGGGGCGCTGGTTCAGCAGTTCGCGGGCGCGGTCGATCGCTTCGTCTTCGAGGATTTCGGCGTGTTCTTCGGGTGTGCGTGGCCAGCCGTCGGGGCCGATGTATTGCGGAGTGCCGTCGTCGGCGAATCCCCGGAATCGCAGCGTGTCGTCGCTGCGGTGTCCTGGGTTCACCGCAGGGCCTTGGCGGGCCGTGCGAGTCCGGCTTCTATCAGTACGCGGAAGGCGGCGGCTTTGCAGTCGCATCGGTCGGCGTCGCAGCGGATGAGTTTCTGCATGACGATGCGGGCCTGTGGGATGGTGAAGGGTACGAGGGGCGCTGGGTGGCAGGCGTATGTGGCGTGAATGGTTTGTGTGCTGTCGGGTGTTGGTTGTTTTCGGCGGGGTTCGAGTATTCGGGGCAGGCCGTCGAATAGGAGCCAGAGCCCGGTCAGTACGGATGCGGTGACTGTGAGCGTGGTGGCGAGTTCGTTGGTCATCGGTGACCTCCTCGGCGCGCTGTGGTGGTGTGGTTGGGGTGGCGCCCGACGCCGGGGAGTTCGGGATCTCGGCCCGGCGTCGAGGCCTGCCGAAAGTGTGTTCTGCCAGCATCGTTCGGTGAACAGGCTTACTGTTTGCATGTGTTTACCGATTCCGGGGTGACGGGCGAACTGCTGCGCGAGCTGCGCGCAATCGCCGGTATCGGGCTGCGGCGCATGGCATGTAAGACGTGCTTCACCCCCGGATATCTCTCGCTGGTCGAGACCGGCCAGCGGCCAGTGACCTCAGCGGTGCTCGACGCATATAAGTCGGTGCTGTCCGACCCCGTTCTGGGCTTAGAAGCCGTCGACTTGGAGCGGCTGGGTGCGACCGTGGGCGACCCGTCCAGTGCGGGACGCGCCGGTCTCGAAGACCTCGCGGCGATTCTGGACCGCACCCGGCATCTCGAGGACGCGGCCGGTGCCGCGTCCGTCGTGCAGCTGGTCCGCGGCATGGACGCGACCGCGCGAACTCTGGCTCGCCACCGAGCAGGCGGTACAGCGTCAGCCAGCCTCGCGTCCGAGGTGGCTCGATATCGGGGATGGTTGGAGCATGCGACACGGAGAGCGCACCTCGCCGACCGGGTGCTCGGCGACGCCGCGAAGCTCGCCGAGGAGGGCGACGACCCGTCGCAGCTCGCACACGCGCACAGCTTCCGCGCGTACACCGCCCGCCACAACGGCGACCTACAGCGCGCCGTGGACCTCACCGAGTCGGCGATAGCCGTCACGCGAGCACACCCGATCCTCGGCGTCTACGACCGTTACCAGCGGGCCGAACTGCTCGCCCTGCAAGGGGACCGGCGCCGAGCGGCACGGGCGCTGCACATAGCCGACGCCGCAGCGGGAGAAACGGAAGGGACCGACCTTCCGGCGTTCGGGTACTGGTACACCCCGGGGTTCTGGGGCCTCGAACGCGGCGTGGTGCTCGCCGCGATGGGTCGTGCTCCGGACGCGATACGGGAGGCTGAGATCGGATACGCGGCTCTACCGGACGATCACAAGGGAACCGACTGGGCGCGTTCAATGCTCACTCAGATCGACCCGCAGATGATCCTCTGAACTTCGCTCGGCGAAGCCGGATCAACGAGGCAGCCGACTAGTTTGCCGGATCGGGCATCTCCTGGGCACCCCGAATTCGTTCCTGTGTGGCAAAACTGTTACGCAGCAGTCTATGGAGGAGGCTCTGCCGCGACGTTGAAAGCACGCGAAGCGCAACGCGCCCTGGCTCTGGCCGACGGGGCGGCGCAAGCGGCGGACGGGATCGAACCACCCGCATCGACGTATTGGTGGAGCCCCGGATTCGGCGCCGTACAGCGCGGCGGCGTCCTCGCGCTGATGGGACGCACGGCCGAAGCGATCGAGGAGGCGACGCAGGGGCTGGCCGCGATGCCGACCGAGCACCGCCGGTCCGAATGGTTGGCCTCAGCACTGCGCCGTGTCGACCCGGACATGACCGCCGACGCCTGACATCCGGTAGACGAGCGGTCCTCAGTCCAATACTGAGCGGCACATCGTGTGTCACCGTGGAGACATGGAGGATGCCGGAATCGGGGAACGTACCGCCAGGGCGCGCAAGCTCGTTCGGCTTACGCAACTTCAGCTCGCGCAGCGGGCGAGTGTTTCGGTATCGCTGCTGCGCAAGGTCGAGCGAGGTGCTCGTCCCGCCTCGCCCGCGTTCGTCGCGGCCGTGGCCGGTGCTCTCGGGGTGCGCGTCGAAGACTTGACCGGGCAGCCCTACGCCCCGGCGCGCGACGACACCGGGGCACATGCCACCATCCGGGAATTGCGCCGGAAGATATCGGCCTACAACGATGAGCCACTGGACGCGTCGAGCACCCTGGAGGAGCTGACCGCGGCACTGCATCGGGTTCAGGAGAGCAGGCGTCGCGGCCGGTACGGAGACGGCACAGCCGAACTGCCGGACGTCATCCACGGTTTGCACGCGCTCGCGAGCGACGAGCATTCAGGTCGTCGCCTGGAGGCGATCTATTCGACGCTCGCCTACGCCTACAACAGCGCCTCGTCGGTCGCCTACCGGTACGGCTACCTCGACCTCGCCGGACTGGCCGCCGAACGCTGCGTGTGGGCCGCCGAACGCAGTGGTGATCCCGCGTGGCCGATCGCGGCGGAATATCATCGCGCGCTGATCCTGCTGTACTCCGGCGCGTACGCCGGTGGGCTGCGCATCATCGAACGCGCGCACGCCGCCAGCGAACGGCTGCCGACGACATCAGAAGTCCTCGCGGTGCGTGGCGCGTTGCACCTGCGGGGGGTCGATCCTGTCGGCCCGTGCGCTCGACGCGGACGCCGCCGAGGCACATCTGCGGGAAGCTCGCCGGATCGGAGAGGCGCTGGGCTCCGACCGGTATCAGGAGTACGGCACCGGGTTCCATCTGCCGAATGTCGCGATCCATTCCGTCGCCGTGCCCGTCGAGTTATCCGATGGTACGACCGCGGTCACACGCGCCGAGCGAATCCGGCTGCCGGACTCGCTCACGCCGTCGCGTGCCGGGCATCACTGGATCGATGTATCCCGCGCGTGGTTGCTGCACGGCGACAAGCAGCGTGCGCTCACCAGTCTCGATCAGGCGCGCCGAATCGCGCCGGGGCTGACCCGCAATCATCCCCAGGTCCACGAGACCGTCCGCGTACTCGCCCACGCCCGCCGCGGCACCGATTCGCTGGCCCGCTTCGCCGAGTGGGCCAACGTCAAGATCTGAGTCGGATCGACGGGCACAGGAGGTGCTCGCGGGGGCAATCGCGCCACTGTCGATGAATTGGTGTCTCTTTCAACGCGTCCCATTCGATTTCTGATAGATGCAGGGGACGTTCGTGCATTCCATGCACGGCAATGACCGACCATTGAAACGGCCGACCAGTATGTCAGAGGTTCAGCGAACATCCAGCAGATCTGATTACCGACTGACTAGCATGTTTTCGGCTACGAGTCCGTTTATAGTCTGGTGTGCGCAAACGGATCTCGCAATGGGCCGCGACAGATCACGCGCAAACACCGGATGAGCTACGAATGAAACATACTGGCATACTCCGCGCATATTCGGGAAAATCGACGGTGTCGGAATCTCCATCTGCCGAAAGTTGCTGAGATGTACGAATACAACGCGTTGCCATCGACCGATGCGCGGGGTCGTACGAATCAGGGGGTGTGTGATGACTGAGCTGATCGACTTCTCCGCCGCGCTGATCGAGCCGCAAGCGATCAAGGACGCCGGGTACGCGGGCGTCATCGGCTACTTCAGTGATTCCCGTCCCGGCACGAATTTCGGTGCGAAGCCGCTGCGGCGGGAATACTGCGACCGCCTGCGCGCCATCGGGCTCGAGATAGTGACCAATTACCAGTACGGCAAGGGTGAGACGTCGGACTGGAAGGGCGGTTACGACGCGGGCGTGCACCACGCCCGGATCGCTCTGAATTACCACTTCGCGGCAGGCGGACCGGGATATCGTCCGCTGTACGCCCCGGTCGACGCGAATCCTACGCTGAGCGAATGGAATTCGTTGATCGCGCCGTTTCTGCGGGGCTGGGCCTCGGTGGTCGGTTTGGAGTGGACCGGCATGTACGGTAATGCCCGATGCATCGAATGGGCGCTGGAGGACGGTGTCGCCACGTGGTTCTGGCAACACAACTGGTCCGGCGATTCCTCGATCAACGGTGACCATCCGGCCGCGCACATCCACCAGATCCGCATCGACCGCGACTGGGTCGGCGGCGTCGTGGTGGACGTCAACAAGGTGCTCGCCGACGACTACGGCCAGTGGTCGAAGGCAGCGCCACCGAATCCGAATCAAGGGGGAACAGTGCAGAAGCCGGAGTACATCGAATTGGACCGGATGGGCAACTCCGCGTCCAGCCGCCACGGTGCGCGCGTCCAGAATTTCCTGCTCCACACTCAGGAAGGCAACGGAACAGCCGAGAGCCTGGCCAACTACCTCAACAATCCCGCGAACGGGGTGAGCTACCACTACACCGTGCGCGATCGTGTCGTCGTCGACGTGGTCGATACCGATCTGGCCAGCTGGTCGGTGCTGGACGCGAATTCGTTCACGATCAACCTCTGCTTCGCGGGCAGCCGCGCCGCCTGGAGCCGGGCCCAGTGGCTGCTCATCCGCGACGACATCCGGATCGCGGCCTGGCTCGCGGTGCAGGACGCGCGCGAATACGGGTTCGACACGCATGTCATCGCGCCGCCTTACCAGCGGCGGCAGGGCATCTCCGACCACAAGTACGTCACCCAGTGCCTCGGCATCGGCACGCACACGGACGTGGGACCGAATTTCCCGTGGGACGTGTTCGCCGACGATGTGCGTAGCTTCGCCACGGGCGTGCCGGGCGGGTCGGAGCCGAACGCGATCAACGATTGCGCCGCCGCGAATCCGTGGCTTGGTACCCGGATCACGCAAGGGGAGATCGCGACGCCCGACGGCCTGGGGCGCTTCGCCCAGTTCCAGCACGGATACATCTACTGGCACCCGGACACCGGTGCGCACGCCATCCCGGCGACGCTGTGGGGGAAGTTCGAGGCACTGGGCTGGGAGGCGGGCCCGCTCGGCTACCCGATCACCGGCCGCACCGTCTTGCGGGGGCCGGACGGCCAGCCGGCGGGTGAGGTGCAGAGCTTCCAGGGCGGCGCGCTCTACCGGCGGCAATCGAGCGCCGACGTCTGGTGGGTGCACGGCGCGATCCGCGACCGCTGGAACCGCTCTGGTTACGAGAACGGGCCGCTCGGCTGGCCGATGAGCGACGAGATCCCTTGGGACACCGGCGCATACCAGGACTTCGAGCACGGCCGGATCTATTGGACCCCGGCTCAGACGCTGGCGACGGTCGCGGTCGGCGGGGTGGACACGCCGCTGCACGACGTGGCGAGCTGAACGAGAGAGCCCGCACGGACAGCGGAAAGGCCCGGCCGCGAGCCGCGGCCGGGCCTTTCCGTCGCTCGGAACCCGATTCAGTCGGGAACGTTGGCGCCGTGGCCCAGGTCACGCAGCGCCTGCTTGATCTTCTGCTGGGCCTCGTCCAGGGACTCGGCGCTCGGATCGGGATCGGCGCCGGAGATGTCGAAGTCACCCAGCGTGAAGGCCGGGAAGACGTGCACGTGCAGGTGCGGCACCTCCAAGCCCGCGATCAGCAGACCGGCGCGCGGCGCGTCCCATGCCGCGCGGACGGCCTGACCGATCTTCTGGGCGACGGCGGTCAGCCTGGCGAAGGTGCCGGCGTCAACGTCCTGCCAGTGGTCGATCTCCTTGCGGGGCACCACGAGGGTGTGACCAGGGGTGACCGGGGCGATGGTGAGGAAGCCGACGAACTCGTCGTCCTCCCAGACGAAACGGCCCGGGAGCTGACCGGCGATGATCGCGCTGAAGACAGAAGCCATGTTCGGCAGCGTAACCCCGCCCGCGCGCCCGGACGCCGGACCGGCCCGCGCTACACGGCGGCGAAGTGCGACAGGATGCCCTGCACCTCGTAGATGTCCACCTGCCGGTTGAACCGCTTGAGCAGGGGCTCGGTGGCCCCCGCGATCCAGATGGCCAGCTCGGCGTCCAGGTCGAAGGTGCCCGCGGTCTCCACCGAGAAATGGGTGATCGCGCGGTAGGGCACGCTGTGGTAGCTCACCTTGCGCCCGGTGACGCCTTGCTTGTCGATCAGGATCAGGCGGCGGTTGGTGAACAGCATCGCGTCGCGCACCAGCAGGTACGCCGCGTAGACCTGTTCGCCGTTGCCGAGGAGTTTGGCGTACTCCTGTTGCGCCTGCGCCGGATCGATCCGGCCGGCGTTGCCCATCAGTCCGTCGATCAGCCCCATGGTCAGCACTTCCTTCAGGTGCGCGAGCGGCAGCGGCGGGTCGGCCCCCGCTGCTGCCGGAAAGGACACAGCGGTCGGTGTGGACGCCGGGGCGTCCACATCCGTTGTCCCCATTCATCATCCCCTCCGCGCGGACCGGCAGCGGCGAAGACGCCGAATGGCTCGTTTAGGCTGTCAGCCGTGCGTGTACTCGTCATCGGTTCCGGAGCCCGTGAACATGCCCTTGTCCTGGCCCTGCGCCGGGACCCCGCGGTGACCGCGCTCTTCGCCGCCCCCGGCAACGCCGGGATCGCCCAGCACGCGCAGGTGCGCCCGGTGGACCCGTGCGCCGCCGAGGACGTGGTCGCGCTCGCCACCGAGGTGGACGCCGACCTGGTGGTGATCGGCCCCGAGGTCCCGCTGGTGCTCGGCGTGGCCGACGCGCTGCGGGTCGCCGGTATCCCGTGCTTCGGCCCCTCGGCCGCGGCCGCCCGGATCGAGGGTTCCAAGGCGTTCGCCAAGGACGTGATGGCCGCGGCAGGCGTGCGCACCGCGCACAGCGAGGTCGTGGACAACCCCGCCGAGCTGGACGACGCGCTCGACCGCTTCGGCCCCACCTGGGTGGTGAAGGACGACGGGCTCGCCGCTGGCAAGGGCGTGGTGGTGACCGCCGACCGCTCCTCGGCGCGGGAGCACGGCGCCGAACTGCTCGAACAGGGTCACCCGGTGCTGCTGGAGTCGTTCCTGGACGGCCCGGAAGTCTCGCTGTTCTGCCTGGTCGACGGGGAGACGGTGGTTCCGCTGCTGCCCGCGCAGGACCACAAGCGCGTCGGTGACGGCGACACAGGCCCCAACACCGGCGGCATGGGCGCGTACACGCCGCTGCCCTGGCTGCCCGCCCAGACCGTCACCGCGATCGTGGAGGACGTGGTGAAACCCGTTGCCGCCGAACTGGTGCGGCGCGGCTGCGGTTTCTCCGGATTGCTCTACGCGGGCCTGGCGATCGGCGCGGCCGGTCCCGCCGTGGTCGAGTTCAACTGCCGCTTCGGCGATCCGGAGACACAGGCGGTGCTCGCGCTGCTGGACAGCCCGCTGGGCGAGCTGCTGCACGCCACCGCCACCGGCACGCTGGCGCAGGTCGCCCCGCCGCGCTGGCGCGACGGCTCCGCCGTCACCGTGGTGCTCGCCGCGGAGAACTACCCGGGCCGCCCGCGCCTCGGCGACGCCATCTCCGGCGCGGGAGAGGGCGCGTCCGACGCGAACGCGACGGTTCTGCACGCCGGCACCACCCAGCGCGAGGACGGCGCACTGCTCTCCGCGGGCGGGCGGGTGCTGAACGTGGTCGGCGTCGGCGCCGATCTGGTCGAGGCCCGCACCCGCGCCTACGACCGCATCGCCGCGATCAAACTGCCGGGCAGCCACTACCGCACGGACATCGGCTTGGCCGCCGTCGAGGATCGCATCAAGGTCTGAGCCGGACCGAACCGACGCGGGCCCCGCTCAGCCGAACGTGAGCCCGCGCAGCGCCAGCCATTGCCGCGGGTCCACGTGCTGTCCGCCCACGATCACCTCGAAGTGCAGGTGCGGGCCGGTGGAGTCGCCGCGGTTGCCCATGCGGGCGATCTGCATTCCCGCGGGCACCCGCTCGCCGACCGAGACGAAGAAGTCGTACATGTGCCCGTAGACGGTGATGCTGCCGTCGTCGTGGCGGATGCGTACCCACAGGCCGAAACCCTGCGCCGGTCCCGCGTCGACGACCGTGCCGTCGGCGACCGCGTAGATCGGGGTGCCGATCGGCCCCGCGATGTCGATGCCGTTGTGGAAGGTGCCCCAGCGGGAGCCGAAGCCGGAGGTGAAGACGCCACGGGCGGGCAGGACGAACCCGGTGCTGCCCGGCGGGATCGAGCCGGGCTGCACCGGCGCGGCACTGGTCATCCACGGCTGACGCTCGCCGGCGACGGCGGCGGCCGCCTCGGCCTTGGCGCGTTCGAGCGTCGCCCGCGCGGCCGCCGCGACCACCGCCTGTTCACGCAGCCGCTCACCGTTGGCGATCGCGTTGAGCAACCGGGTGGTCGACGGCGGGGTGTTCTGCATCTGGAGTGGATACGCGACGGCAACGCGCTGGGCGCGATCCGGCCCCGGGGTGCGATCGGTGACCGTCCCGGCGAAGGACGTGTCGCTCGCGGCGAACAGCGCGGTGACGGCGAGACCGGCCAGCAGCACCTGGTGCTTGCGTGCCAGCGCGAGCAACTCTTCGCCGGTGGGCCTGCGCCGCCACAGGTCGCGGGGGTCGGGCCTGCGATCCCACCAGGTCCGCAAGTCGCCGCGGCGCGACCACAGGGCGCGCGGATCGAATCTTCCCCCGCCCCCGAACAGCTGTTTTCCGGATCGTCGTGGCGAGTGCGCGCGCCAGTCGCGCGGGATGACCCCGATGCCACCCACGCCGCGCACTCGGTCGAGCTTCTCCCGTCGAGCCTTCTCGAGCATCAAGCGAACCATAGCCGCAGTCGAGCGTCAGCGGCGTGCTCTACCGTCTGTCGAGTGTCCAGAGAATCTCGCCGGTCGACCATTCCACCTTTCTACGTGATGGATGTCTGGAAAGCCGCCGCGGAACGCGCCCGGACCCACGGTGACGTGCTCGTGCTCGCTGCGGGGCAGCCGTCGACGCCCGCTCCCGCGCCGGTCCTGCGCGCGACCCAGCTGGCCATCCGGTCCGAATTGCTCGGCTACACCGAGACCTTCGGCATCCTCCCGATCCGGGAGGCGATCGCCGAACACCACAGGGAGACCTACGGTTACCAGGTCGATCCGGACGACGTGGTCGTGACGACCGGCTCGTCCGGCGCGTTCTCGCTGGTGTTCCTCGCCGCGTTCGACCCGGGTGACACCGTCGTGGTCGCGCGTCCAGGTTATCCCGCCTATCGCAACACGCTCACCGCGCTCGGCTGCCGGGTCCTGGAGCTGGAGTGCGGCGCGGAGACCAGATTCCAGCCCACCGTCGCGATGCTCGACGCGCTGCCCGAACCGCCCGCCGGTCTGGTGGTGGCCAGCCCCGCCAATCCCACCGGCACCATGATCGCGCCCGCTGAACTCGCCGCGCTGGCCCGCTGGTGCGAGGATCGCGGCACGCTGCTGATCTCCGACGAGATCTACCACGGCATCACCTACGACACCGCCGGAGCCGACAGCGCCACCTCCTCCGCCTGGGAGACCTCGCGGGAAGCGGTGGTGATCGGCTCGGTGTCCAAGTACTTCTCCATGACGGGCTGGCGCCTGGGCTGGATGCTGGCGCCGAGCGGGCTGCGTCCGGCGCTACAGCGGCTGGCCTCGAATCTGACCGTGTGCCCGCCCGCCATCTCCCAGTACGCGGCGCTGCACGCGTTCGGAGCCGAGGCCAAAGCGGAGCTCGACGGGCACGTCCGGCGGTACGCGGTGAACCGGCGCTTGCTGCTGGACGGGCTGCCGGAACTGGGTATCACCGACCTCGCCCCGGCCGACGGCGCCTTCTACGTCTACGCCGACATCGGTCACCTCACCGACGACTCCCGTGCCTGGTGCGCCAACGTGCTGCACCACACGGGTGTCGCGCTCGCGCCGGGGGTGGACTTCGACACCGTTAACGGACACCGGACGGTTCGCTTCTCGTTCGCCGGAGCCACCGCCGACATCGAGGCGGCGCTGCTGCGTCTAGGGCACTATCCAGGTATCTGAAGGCTCTGTCCGGCAACAACTTTCCGCAGTTCGGCACCCCGGCCGCGCGGATGCGGTAAAACAACGATGGTTGCTTTTCCTCGCTGATTTCCCCTGGAAGAACTGATGACGACTGGCACGATGGCACGGTGATCACCGCGACGACCCCGAAAGGCGAACGGCGTCGCCAGGCTTTGATAGCCGCCGCTGCCGAGCTGCTGCTCGAAGGCGGATTCGAAGCGGTGCGGCATCGCTCGGTCGCGACCCGCGCTGATTTGCCCCTGGCGTCGACCACCTACTACTTCGAATCACTGGACGACCTGATCGCGCGGGCGGTCGAGTTCAGCGGCAACGCCGAGCTGGACGCGATGCGCAGGCGGGTCGGCGAGGTGAGCCACCGCCGCCGCGGCGCGGAAGCCACCGTCGACCTGGTGCTCGATCTGCTGGTGGGAGCCGACGGCGCCGACGAGGGCGCGCGCGGCAGGCTGATCGCCCGCTACGAGCGTTCGGTCGCCTCGGCGCGGCACCCGGAGCTGCGGGAAGTCCAGCTCCGGCTGCGTGCTCAGCTGGACGAGCTACTGGCCAACGTGCTGCGCCGGTCCGACCGGATGGTGCGGCCCGAACAGTTGCGCAGGCTGATCGCGGTGGTGGACGGAGCAGTGGTCGCGGCGCTGACCGAGATGGACCCGGAACCGCGGCGGATGGCCCGTGGCGCGCTGTTGGAAGTGATCGACATCGTCGCGCCGCCGGCGCGGGGAGCGGCGCCGGAGACGACGGGGGCGTATCTGACCACCGACGGCCCCGTGCGCGCCACGCCGCAGCAAGTGGATCGTTACCGCGCACTAGACTGACTGGCCGTGAGCGAGCGAACCAGCGATACAGCGCCCGAGGGCACCACGGAGACCAGCGTCGGCGAGGCGCTGTCGTGAGCCTGGTGCCCAACGTCCTCGCCACCCGCTACGCCAGCCCCGAGCTGGTGCACCTGTGGTCGCCGGAGCACAAGGTCGTGCTCGAGCGACGGCTGTGGCTCGAGGTCCTGCGGGCGCAAGCGGAGCTGGGCGTCGACGTGCCCGATGGCGTCATCGCCGATTACGAGCGGGTGCTCGACGAGGTGGACCTCGCCGCGATCGCCGAACGCGAGCGGGTCACCCGCCACGACGTGAAGGCGCGCATCGAGGAATTCAACGCGCTGGCCGGGCACGAGCACGTGCACAAGGGCATGACCAGCCGCGACCTCACCGAGAACGTGGAGCAGTTGCAGATCCGGCTCTCGCTCGAGCACGTGCACGCCCACGGCGTCGCGATCGCCGCGCGACTGGCCGAGCGCGCGGCCGAGTACCAGGCGCTGGTGATGGCGGGCCGCTCGCACAATGTCGCGGCGCAGGCCACCACGCTCGGCAAGCGGTTCGCCTCCGCCGCCAACGAGCTGCTGATCGCGCTGACCAGGCTGCGCGAGCTGATCGACCGTTACCCGCTGCGCGGGATCAAGGGCCCGATGGGCACCGCCCAGGACATGCTCGACCTGCTCGGCGGCGACCCGGCCGAGCTGGCCCGGCTGGAGCAGCAGGTGGCCAGGCATCTCGGTTTCGCGACCGTGCTCACCAGCGTCGGCCAGGTCTACCCGCGCTCGCTGGATCACGACGTGCTCACCGCACTGGTGCAGGTGGGCGCGGGCCCGTCCTCGTTCGCGCACACCATCCGGTTGATGGCCGGGCACGAGCTGGTCACCGAGGGCTTCCAGCCCGGGCAGGTGGGCAGCTCGGCGATGCCACACAAGATGAACACCCGCTCCTGCGAACGCGTCAACGGCTTGCAAGTGGTGCTGCGCGGTTACGCCTCGATGGCGGCCGAGCTGGCGGGCGCGCAGTGGAACGAGGGCGACGTGTTCTGCTCGGTGGTCCGGCGCGTCGCGCTGCCGGACGCGTTCTTCGCCGTCGACGGGATGATGGAGACCTTCCTCACCGTCCTGGCCGAATTCGGCGCCTACCCGGCCGTCATCGCCCGCGAACTGGACCGTTACCTGCCGTTCCTGGCCACCACCCGCATCCTCATGGCGGCCGTCCGGGCCGGGGTCGGCCGGGAGACCGCGCACGAGGTCATCATGGAGCACGCGGTGGCGGTCGCCTTGGCCATGCGCGAGCAGGGCCGCGAACCCGACCTCCTGGACCGCCTCGCCGCCGACGCGCGCCTCCCGCTGGATCGCCCCGCGCTCGACGCGGCACTGGCCGACAAGTCCGCCTTCGTCGGCGCCGCCGACTCCCAGGCCGCCGACGTCATCGGACAGGTGCAGAAACTGGTCGACCGCTACCCGGACGCGGCACGCTACTCACCCTCACCGATCCTGTAGCGGACCGGGACTGTCGTGAATCCGTACACGATTTTCGCCGATATCGTCGCTGGGCGGGCGCCGGCGAGCAAGGTCTACGAGGACGACGATGTGCTGGCGTTCATGGACATCCGGCCCATGACGCCGGGGCATCTGCTGGTGGTGCCGAAGGTGGCGGCGCGCAGTCTCGCCGAGCTCGATCCGGTCGTCGGGGGGAAGCTGTTCCAGGTGGGGCAGCGGCTGGCGGCGGCGTTGCGGGCCAGTGAGGTGGGGTGCGACGGGGTCAATTTCTTCCTGGCGGACGGGGTGACGGCCGGGCAGGAGGTATTCCACGTGCACCTGCACGTCATCCCGCGCACGCCGGGTGACGGATTCGGTTTGCGCGGCAGGCCGACCAGTCCCCATCGGGCGGACTTGGACTACCTCGCCGCCTCGATCCGGGGTGCGCTGGGGGACTGATCACTCACCTCGGGCGCGGCCGGCCGCGCACAGCCCGGCCTCAGTCGCGCACCAATTCGGCCGCCGACCAGTTCGGGTAGTCGCTGTAACCCTCGGCCGTGCGGCCGTACAGGAACTCTTCGCGAATCGGAGCGAGGGGCAGGTCGTAGCGAACGCGGTGCACGAGATCGGGATTGGCGATCCACGCTCTGCCGAACGAGACCAGATCGGCGAGGCCGGTGCGCAGCACTTGCTCCGCACCCGCCGCCGTGGTCGGCTCGCGGTTCTCACCGATGTTCGCGATCAGCGTGCCCCGCCAGCGCGGCCGCAGGTCGCTGAGCGCGTGGTAGCGGTCGTTGTCGGTGAGGTGCAGGTAGGCGAGGTCGCGCCGGTCGAGTTCGGCGACGAGCGCCCGGTAGAGCGGGGCCGGATCGGCCTCGGCCATGTTGAACTGCGGGTTGCCCGGGGAGAGCCGGATGGCGGTGCGCCGCGCGCCGACCGCTTCGGTCACCGCGTCCACCACGGCCAGCGGCAGCCGCACGCGGTTGGCGATCGAACCGCCGTACTCGTCGTCGCGCAGGTTAGTGTTGTCGGCCAGGAATTGGTGCAGTAGATAGCTGTTGGCGCCGTGGATCTCGACTCCGTCGAAGCCCGCGGCTACGGCGTTGCGGGCGGCGTCGGCGTAGTGCCGCACGGCGGCGTCGATGCCGGCGCGATCGAGGGCGGCGGGCGTGATGGGGTCGGCTTTGCCGCCGTCGATCAGGTGCACCCGGTCGTCGTCCAGCACCGCCGACGGCCCGGCGGGCCACGACCCATCGATCCGCGCTCGCGGGTGGCCCTTGCGCCCGCCGTGCATGAGCTGCGCGAAGATCCGTCCGCCCCGCGCGTGCACCGCTTCGGTGACCCGACGCCACGCCCGGACGTGCGCGGGCGTCTGCAATCCGGGCACCCAGGCTTCGCTCTGTCCGGTGGAGTGCGGCCAGATGCCCTCGGTGACGATGAGCCCGGCCGCCGCGCGCTGGGCGTAATAGTCGGCGACGTCTCGGGTCGGTGACCCGTCGGGCAGTGAGCGCAGCCGGGTCATCGGCGCCATGACGATCCGGTTGGGCAGGTCGAGTGGGTGGTTGCGGTATTCGGTCAACAGCAGCATGGCTGTACCGTAAAACCTGACATCGATGTTAGGTCAAGGAGCGAGTGTGCGGATCGGTGAACTGGCCGAGCGAACCGGCGTCAGCGTGCGGTCGCTGCGGTACTACGAGACCAAAGGGTTGCTGGCCTCGGAACGGACTTCCGGCGGGCAGCGGGAGTATCCGGAGGCGGCGGTCGACCGGGTGCGGCGCATCCAGGAAATGTTCGCCGCCGGCCTGCACAGCGACACCATCGGAGAACTGCTGCCGTGCATCCACGACGTCGACGGCACCCCCAACGCCAGGGCGACGCCGTTCCTGGTGGAGAAGCTCACCGAGGAGCGCGCCAGGATCGATCAGGCGATGCGCGATCTGCGCCGGACCGGCGACGTGCTCGACGGCATCATCCGAGCCGCGGGCGGGGCGGCGCCCGAACAGTAGGGTGGACGCCATGGCTCTCGACAGCGGAACGATCTCCGACCCAGGTAGCGGCGCGGTGGCGCCGCCGGTCGCCAAGACGGTGCCCACCGAGCGGGTACACCACGGCGACGTCTTCGTCGACGAGTACGAATGGCTTCGGGACAAGGAGAATCCCGACGTCATCGCCTATCTGGAGGCGGAGAACGCCTACACCGAGGCGCGCACCGAGCACCTGAGCACACTGCGCGAGACGATCTTCGACGAGATCAAGGCGCGCACGCAGGAGACCGATCTCTCGGTGCCGACCAGACTCGGCGACTACTGGTATTACTCGCGCAGCTTCGAGGGCAAGCAGTACGGCGTGCACTGCCGGTGCCCGATCGCCGCGGGCGCGGAAGGCCTCGACGCGTGGACGCCGCCGCAGTTGGACGCCGAGACCGAAGTGCCGGGCGAAGAGGTGCTGCTGGACAGCAACGAGCTGGCCGAAGGCCACGATTTCTTCGCGCTCGGCGCGTTCTCGATCAGCCATGACGGCAATCTGCTCGCCTACTCCGTGGACAACGTGGGCGACGAACGGTACGTACTGCGTTTCAAGGATCTGCGCACCGGCGAACTGCTCGGCGACGAGATCGCGGGCACCGCACCGGGCGCGACGTGGTCGCTGGACGGCAGCCACGTCTTCTATCAGACCGTGGACGAGTCGTGGCGGCCCGACACGGTGTGGCGGCACCGGCTCGGCGGCGCTGATCCCGACGTCAAGGTGTTCCACGAACCGGACGAGCGCTACTGGGTGAGCATCGGGGCGAGCCGCTCGGAGAAGTACCTGATGATCTGGGTCGGCTCCAAGATCACCAGCGAGGGCTGGGTGCTGGAGTCCGACGATCCCGAGGGCGAGTTCCGGGTGCTGCTGCCGCGTCGTGAGGGTGTCGAGTACTCGGCCGAGCACGCGGTGATCGGCGGTGAGGACCGGTTCCTGATCCTGCACAACGACGTGGTGGACGGGGTGAAGGCGGAGAACTTCGTGCTCGCCGAGGCGCCGGTCGATGACCCGTCGAACCTGACACAGCTGATCGGGCATCGCGACGACGTCCGGCTCGAGGACATCGACGCCTTCCGCAACCACCTGGTGCTCAGCTATCGGCGCGAGGCGCTCACCCGGATCGCGGTGTGGCCGCTGACCGACTCCGGTTACGGCGAGCGGCGCGAGCTCGACTTCGATCTCGAGCTCTTCGCCGTCGGCGCCGGCTCCAATCCCGAGTGGGAGCAGCCGACCCTGCGCATCGGCTTGACCTCGTTCATCACGCCGATGCAGGTATTCGACTACGTTCCGGCCACCGGCGAGCTGCTGTTGCGCAAGGAACAGCCCGTGCTCGGCGGCTACGACGCGAACGACTACGAGCAACACCGGGACTGGGCGGTCGCCGAAGACGGCACGCGCATCCCGATCTCACTGGTGCGGAAGAAGACGACGGCCGTCGACGGCCCGAAACCGCTGCTGCTCTACGGGTACGGCTCCTACGAGGCGAGCATCGACCCGTCCTTCTCGGTCGCGCGCCTGTCGCTGCTGGACCGCGGAATGGTCTTCGCGGTCGCGCACGTGCGCGGCGGCGGCGAGATGGGCAGGCTCTGGTACGAACACGGCAAGAAGCTCACCAAGAAGAACACCTTCACCGACTTCGTCGCCGCCGCACGGCATCTCATCGATACCGGGGTCACCGCCGCCGACCGGATGATCGCCGACGGCGGCAGCGCGGGCGGCTTGCTGGTCGGCGCGGTGGCGAACCTGGCCCCGGAACTGTTCGCGGGCATCCTGGCCAACGTCCCGTTCGTCGATCCGCTCACCTCCATCCTCGACCCGTCGCTCCCGCTGACCGTGATCGAGTGGGACGAGTGGGGCAACCCGCTGGCGGACGAGGACGTCTACGAGTACATGAAGTCCTACTCGCCCTACGAGAACGTCGCGGCCAAGGACTATCCGGCGATCCTGGCCATCACCAGCCTCAACGACACCCGCGTGCTCTACGTCGAGCCGGCGAAGTGGATCGCCAAGCTGCGCGCAACCGCGACCGGCGACGCGCCGATGTTGCTGAAGACGGAGATGAGCGCGGGCCACGGCGGGGTCAGCGGGCGCTACGAGAAGTGGCGGGAAGTGGCGTTCGAGCACGCCTGGGTGCTCGACACGCTCGGTCTCGCCGACGCGTAGGGAGCGCGGCGCGCGGACGGTGACGGCGGCGCGCCGCGAGCGGGGCGGCCGCTCGACCCAGGCGTGACGCAGTGTTCGCCGCCTGGTCATGCGGCCTGCACGTCGAGGACATGTGCGGCTGGCACCGTAGGTCCATGAACGCTGAGCTGATCGTATCGATCTCCGGGATCAGGGACACCACCCGGGACACGGCGATTACTTTCGCCGACGAGATGGATCGGCGCGGCGTACCCCTCTCGCTGCTGGTCGCGCCACGCTTGAAGGGCAAGTACCGGCTGCTCGACGACCCGGCGACGCAGGCCTGGCTGCGCGGGCGGCGGGCCCGCGGCGACGCCATCGTGCTGCACGGCTACGACCAGGCGGCCACCAAACGGCGGCGCGCCGAATTCGCGGCGCTGCCGAGGCACGAGGCGCGGTTGCGGCTGACCGCCGCGGATCGGGTGCTCGAGCAGGTCGACTTGCGCACCCGCCTGTTCGCGGCCCCGCGCTGGGATGCTTCGGCGGGCGCGCTGGACGCGTTGCCCGAGGTGGGTTTCCGGCTGGCGCTCGGCCTTACCTCGATCGTCGACCTGGAACGCAATATGGCGCAGAAGTCCAGGGTGTACGGCATCGGCGAGGGTTTCCGCGCGGAGCCGTGGTGGTGCCGCGCCTTGGTCATGGGCGCCGCGCGCACCGCCCGCCGCGGCGGTGTGCTCCGGCTGGCCGTGTCGGCCGCTCAGCTGGCGCGTTCCGGTCCGCGCCAGGCCATGCTCGATGCCGTCGACCTGGCGCTGTTCCACGGCGCCGTGGGCACGACGTATCGGTGGGAACCCTTTCCGGCTGTTCGAGCCGCATGACTGACGCCGTGGGCGGCGATGTGTCGGCGCCGTCGTCCACGGCCGGTCGGGACCGCTACCGCGCGACCGATCGGCGCCGCCGCCCGCGAATGGCGTAGCCGGGCGGCGGCGCTGTCATGCTCAGCGCTGTCGTGCTCAGGACGCGGCGACTCCCGTCTCCGGTACGGCAGGCCTCGCGGAGTGCGTGAAACCGCCCGCCTCCGCGTGCGTGAGCGACGTCGAGAACGGTCGCTGCCGCAGTTGTTCCATGCAGCGTTCGAGATCGGCGATCAGCAGATCGGCCATGTCGACGGTGAAGCCATGGCGCAGGACGGCGCGCATCACCGTCTCGTCCCGGTCGGCGGGCAGCGGATACGCCGCGATCAACCAGCCCCTGGAACGCAGCCGGTCGGACAGGTCGTAGAGGTTGAAACCGGGATCGCCGGTCAGCCGCCAGCACACCGCCGTGATGCCGCGCTGCGGATCGCCGTCGTGGATCAGGTCGAACACCCCCAGCTTGCGCACACCCGCGGCCAAGTGCTGCGCCACCCGGTAGATCGCTGATTGCACCCTGGCGTAGCCTGCGCGTCCCAAGCGGATGAATTCGTAGTACTGCGTGATCGCCTGCCCGCCCGGCCGGGAGAAATTCAGGTTGAAGGTTGCCATGCTGCCGCCCAAGTAGTCCACATCGAAGATCAACTCCTCCGGCAGGTCGGCGGCCGCGCGCCAGATCGCCCAGCCCGCGCCGAGCGGGGCCAGCCCGGTCTTGTGCCCGGACGCGTTGATGGACTTCACCCGGGGCAGCCGGAAATCCCAGACCAGGTCGGGTGCGGCGAACGGGGCGAGGAAACCGCCGCTGGCCGCGTCCACGTGCATCGGGATGTCCCAGCCGCGCTCGCGTTGCAGCGCGTCGAGCGCCGCGCTGATCCCGGCGACGTCCTCGAACAGACCGGTGTAGGTCTGGCCGAAAGTGGGCACGACCATCATCGTGTTCGCGTCGCAATGTTCGGCGACGTCGTCGGGATGCATGGTGAGCCGGTCCCCGCGCAGCGGGATCCGGCGGATCTCCACGTCGAAGTATCGCGCGAATTTCTCCCAGCAAACCTGGACCGGCCCGCAGACGAAGTTGGGCGTGCCGGTGCCGCCGCCCTTGCGCCAGCGGAATTTCGCCGCGAGGCCGCCGAGCATCGCCGCCTCGCTGGACCCGATGGTCGAGGTGCCGTGCGTGCCGGCCGGGTCCGGCGCGTGCCACAGGTCGGCGACCATCCGGACGGCCCTGCGCTCCAGTTCGGCCGTCTGCGGGTACTCGTCCTTGTCGACGATGTTCTTGTCCAGGCATTCGGACATGAGCCTGCGGGCCTGGTCGTCCACCCACGTGGTGCAGAAGGTGGCGAGGTTCATCCTGGAGACGCCGTCGAGCATCAGCTCGTCGTGCACGATTTCGTAGGCGACCTGCGGGAACATCTCGTGCGCCGGGAACCCGGATCGTGGCGCTGATCGGCTCAGCCCCGGCAGGGCGAACAGGTCATCGGCTCCTTCGGACATGAATAGGGCCTCCCGGTTCGACAGGTGTACGGGTATGCCTCATCTCTTCCGGAGGATGCCACCCGATTGCCAGGCTTCCTCCTCGACACACCGGGGCGACCTTCCGGACGCACTTCCCGCTCACCCGGACGACGGACCGTGGCCGTACGCCCGGCCGCTGCGCGGACTCGGCGCCGAATCGACGGAGGATAAGGTTGGGGAATGACGGAGGATGTGCGCGTCGCGGCGCTGCGCGGTGCGGTGGCGGGATTGATGGAACAGGCGAAAACCGATCTGGCTCAGCTCGTTTCGTTCCGGTCGGTGGCCGATCCCCGGCAGTTCCCGCTCGAGGAGTGCGACCGTGCGGCGCAGTGGGTGGCCGACGCGTTCGCCGCCGCGGGACTCACCACGGTCGGCCTGCACGAAACGCCGGACGGCACCAAGGCCGTCGTCGCGTCGCGGCCCGCGCCGGAGGGCGCGCCGACGGTGTTGCTCTACTGTCACTACGACGTCCAGCCGCCGATGGACGAGGCCGCGTGGCGTACGTCGCCGTGGGAGCTGACCGAGCGGGACGGGCGCTGGTACGGGCGCGGCAGCGCGGACTGCAAAGGCAACATCGTCATGCACCTGACGGCGTTGCGCGCGCTCGGCCCCGACCTGCCGGTGGGTGTCACCGTGGTCGCGGAAGGCTCGGAGGAGCAGAGCACCGGGGGACTGGAGCGCTTCGTCGAAGCCAATCCGGATCTGCTGCGCGCGGACGCCATCGTCATCGGCGACTGCGGCAACTTCGCCGCAGGCCTGCCCACACTGACCGAGACACTGCGCGGCAGCGTGAACGTCGTGGTCACTGTCGAAACTCTCGCAAGCCCCCTGCATTCCGGCATGTTCGGTGGCCCCGCCCCCAACGCGCTGGCCGCGCTGATCCGGCTGCTGGCCTCGCTGCGCGACGAGCGGGGCAACACCACGATCGACGGGTTGGCCTGCGACCAGGTCTGGCCCGGCGTGCAGTACCCGCCCGAGCAGTTCCACGCCGACGCGGGCGTCCTGCGCGATGTCGAACTCACCGGTGACGGCACCGTCGCCGACCTGCTCTGGGCGCGACCGGCGCTGACGGTGGTCGGCATCGACGCGCCGCCGGTGGTCGGTTCCGCGGCCGCGATTCCACCGATCGCGCGGGCCCGCCTGAATCTCAGGATCCCGCCGGGCACCGAAACCGAACACGCGCACCGGGCGCTCGTCGCGCATCTCGAGGCGCATACGCCGTGGGGGGCCCGGCTGAGCGTCGAGCTGGAAGGCGTCGGAGCGCCGTTCCGGTCTCCGACCGGCGGACCGGCGCGCGGCGCGATGGAGGCGGCTCTGGCCGCGTCCTACGGCCGTCCCGCGACCACCCAGGGCCAGGGCGGCTCGATCCCGCTGTGCAATGTCTTCGCCGCCACCTACCCGGACGCGGAGATCATGCTGCTGGGGGTCGAGGAACCGAAATCCCTCATCCACGCACCGAACGAGAGCGTCGATCCGAAAGAGATCGAGCACATGGCGCTGGCGGAGGCGCTCTTCCTCGCGACCTACACCGGATAGGCGCTACAGCTCGGTCGCGTCCTCCGGTTCCAGCACCCGGAATTCGGTCCCTTCGGGCGCCATCTCGTTCAACCTGCCGAAATAGATCCCTTGTGCCTCGGGCCGGATGATGCCGAAGTGGATCGGCAGCGCCACCCGCGGCGCGACCGCGCGCAGGTAGTCCACGGCTTCGCTGATGCGCATCCACGGCGCGACGGCCGGGGCGGCCAGCACGCCGACCGGGACCGGTGGCACCCACAGCGAGTCGCCGGGGTGCACGAGCTGCGCCGGGTCGGCCGGGGTGCCGAGCAGGAAGACGGTGTTGTCGATCACGGGGAGCTCCGGGTGGATGACAGCGTGCCTGCCGCCGCCACCGGTGATCTGGAGGCCGTCGAGGGTCAGCACGTTGCCCGCTCGCACCGCCTCCCACGGCTCGCCGCGCTGCTGGGCGGTCTGCGGATCCGACAGCAACCGTGCCCCCGGATTGGCCTCGATCAGCGCCTCGATCCGGTCCGGGTCGATGTGGTCGGGATGCTGATGGGTGACCGCGATCGCGTCCAGGCCGGTGAGGCCTTCGAAGCCGTGCGAGAAGGTGCCCGGGTCGAACAGGATCTTCTTGCCGTGCAGCTCGACGAGGAGGCAGGAATGACCGAAGTGGGCTATGCGCATGCCGCCATGCTATCCACGACCGGTGTGTTCTCCGTGACATCGCCGAGGTAGTGGCTACCCCGCGGATGCCACGGCCGACCAGCACAACTACGCTGCTGAGGTAACCCCACAACCACATGAGGAGCAACGCGTGGCACGAGTCGTGGTCGAGGTGATGCCGAAGGCCGAGATCCTGGATCCACAGGGGCAGGCCATCGTCGGCGCACTCCCGCGCCTGGGATTCGAGGGCGTCTCGGACGTGCGGCAGGGCAAGCGATTCGAACTCGACGTCGACGACAGCGTCGACGACGCGGCGCTCGAGCAGATCGCCGAATCGCTGCTGTGCAACACGGTGATCGAGGAGTGGAAGGTGGTCCGCGTCTCATGACCGCGCGCATCGGGGTCATCACCTTTCCCGGCACGCTCGACGACGTCGACGCGGCCAGGGCGGTGCGCCTGGCCGGCGCCGAGGCGGTCAGCCTGTGGCATGCCGACGCCGACCTCAAGGGCGTCGACGCGGTGATCGTGCCCGGCGGCTTCTCCTACGGCGACTACCTGCGCGCAGGCGCCATCGCCCGGTTCGCACCGGTGATGGGCGAAGTCGTGCGCGCGGCGGGCGCCGGAATGCCGGTGCTGGGAATCTGCAACGGGTTCCAGGTGCTGTGCGAGGCCGGGTTGCTGCCCGGCGCGCTGACCCGCAACGAAGGCCTGCACTTCATCTGCCGCGACGAGTGGCTCACCGTGGAATCGGTGTCGACGGTGTGGACCTCGCGGTTCGAGCCGGGCGCTCAGATCCTCGTTCCGCTCAAGTCCGGCGAGGGGCGCTACCAGGCGTCGGAGGCCGTTCTGGACCAACTGGAAGGCGAAGGCCGGGTGGTCTTCCGCTACGCCAGCGACAACCCGAACGGCTCGCAGCGCGGCATCGCGGGCGTCGCCTCGGCCAACGGGCGCGTCGTCGGCTTGATGCCGCATCCCGAACACGCCACCGAGCCGCTGACCGGACCGAGCGACGACGGTCTCGGCCTGTTCCTCTCCGTGCTGGACACACTGGTCGCTGTGTAGTTTTTCCAGCGCCTTCGGCGCTGGGTGTTCGCGGCTGTGCTTGTTTGGCAGCGCCTGCGGCGCTGCGTGTTCGCGGCTGTGCTTGTTTGGCAGCGCCTGCGGCGCTGCGTGTTCGCGGCCCCTTTGTGGCTCGCGTTTGCGCGACCGCCGCTTGCTCCTTCGTCGCCTACGCGGCGGCCGCGCAAACGCGAGCCGGGCCGCGAACGGCGCATGCTCGGTCTCGCTTCGCTCGAAACCGGGAGTTGACGTGCGCTGGGCGCGGGGGTGGTGATCGCGCGATCCTGGGTTTGCCGTTGTCGGTGGCGCGCGGGTTACTTTGTCGCGTTGGTGGTGGCTGCGTGAACCGGATTTGGGCCGTGAACGGCGGTTGCCCGATCTCGCTTTGCTTGGATCGGGTGGTGCGCTGGGCGCGTCGGGTGGTGATCGCGCGATCTTGAATCTGCCGTTGTCGGTGGCGGGCGCTCTAGCGGGAGCGGCTAGGTCTCGCTTTGCTTGGAATCGGGTGGTGCGCTGAGAGCGTCGGGTGGCGAGCGCGCGACCCTGGGCTTCGTCGTTCTCCCGCCCGTGGTGCGTTTCGCCGAGGTCAGCTGATGCGGGCGATGATGTCGAAGTCGACGCCGTCCGCGCGGGCCAGGTAACCGCGTTGCATTGCCTGATTGCCTCGGAAACCACGGATGCCGGAGGGGGTTTCGAGGGCAAGGCCGTGGTCGAGGGCGTGCAGGATGTCGGGTACGTCCAGTGATCCGACCGTTCGCGCGAGCGCGCCCAGCGTGTGGATGGCTTCGTAGGTGGCGTTGCTGAAACTGGTCAGCGCGGGGGCGAACGCGCCGTGCCGTGCGCGGTAGCGGGTCATCCGGTCGCGTCCGTCGGGTGTGCGGTCGTCGAGGAAGAAGCTGGACGCCACGAAGAAGTCGTGGTTGGCCTCCGGGCCCGCCGCCAGCAGCACGTTCTCATCGGCCGCCGGACTGACGCGCGGCTGATTCGCGGCGCGGCCGGTAGCCGCGTACTGCCGGTTGAAGCGGGCGACGTCGGCGCCGACCATCAGGATCACCACACCGTCGGCCAGGTCCAGTGCGGGATGGTCGAGGAAACCGGTGAAATCGGGAGTGCCCAGCGGAACGAACCGTTCCAGCACGATCGCGGCCGGATCGGACAGGCTCGCGCGAATCGCGGCGGCGGAGCGACGCGGCCAGATGTAGTCGTTGCCGATGACGGCCCAGCGCCGCACGCCGTATTCGCGCTCGAGCCAGTGCACGGCGGCGACGGTCTGCCCGGCCGGATGCTCGCCCAGCATCAGCACGCCGGGCAGTTCGTCGGTCAGGCCCTCGTGACTGGTGGCGTACAGGTAAGGGACCCGGCTCGCGGCCGCGCGCGCCACGGCCCGCCGGACCGCGGAGGTGTGCCACCCCGTGATGGCGTGCACCATGCCGGTGGACAACAGCGCGGAAACCTCGGCGGCGACCTCGTGCGGTGGGCGTCCACCGTCGATATTCGTAGTACGAATTTCGCGCCCGAGAATTCCCGGGCCACGGTTGATTTCCTCGACCGCCAGTGTTACCGCCGCGTCGCAGGACGGCGCGACGATACCGCCCGGTCCCTGCCGCGGGACTATGTTGAGTATCTCCAGTGTGCCCTCGGGGCTCTCGCTCGACGTCGACATTCGGTACTCTTCTTCTCGTTCGAGCGAAATTCATGGCAGGCAGGAAATATGACGTCTATTGTAAGCGGAAATTCGACGCTGCATGGCGCGCTGCGTGCCGCGGAGCGCGGTTGGGTGCGGCACTTGGACGCGGCGCTGTGCGCCAGGCAACTCTCCGCCGATCAGTGGTCGATGCTGTCGCATCTGTGCGGCGACGCGGGTATCACGATGACCGAGCTCGCGGCCAGATCGCAGCTCGCGCCCTCCTCGGCCACCAGGCACGCCAACTATCTGGCCGAGCGCGGCCTGATCTTCCGGCTCGCCGCGCAGGACGATCGGCGCCGGATCCTGATCGGCCTCAGCAGGCTCGGCGCCGACTTGGTCGCCGAGGTGCGGACGGAGGAGGCGCGCGCCGAGCAGGAGTTGCGCGGGCGTATCGGCGCCCGCCGATACACCGAACTCATGCGATTGCTCGATCTGGTTTCCATCGCCTCGGAGTAATACTCCGAAGTATCGACATTCATCCGATGAATGCCGTGAACGTCCGATTCGTGATCTGTCGGCAAAACATTGTTCTGGTTATGTTCCGGCCCGAATCCGCAGCGTCGAGAGTTGATCTCAGGGGGCGAATTCTCCGTTCGCGCGGCAGGGTCCGCATCGTCTCGACCGGTATCGCTCACGCGTGCCCAGCGACCGGGACACGCCGGACGCGGCCCGCTTGCCTAGGATCGCAGGCATGCCCGTCTCCACCACCGCAGCCACGGCCGCCGGGCTGTGCGCGTTCATGATGCGTCTCCGTCACCGTTCCACGTCTGCCGCACGGTCGCCGCGGAACTGGACGCGCACGGGTTCACCCGGCTCGCCGAATCGGAGTCCTGGCCCTCGGACGGCTCGGGCAGGCACTACGTGGTTCGCGGCGGGTCGCTGGTCGCCTGGGCGGCGGGGAACGCGGCGGGCGCGACCCCGTTCCGTGTGGTCGGCGCGCACACCGACAGCCCCAACCTGCGCGTCAAACAGCATCCCGACCTCACTTCGGCGGGCTGGCAGCTGGTCGGGTTGGAGCCGTACGGCGGTGCGTGGCTGAACTCTTGGCTGGATCGGGAGCTCGGTGTGTCGGGGCGGCTGAGTGTGCGCGACGGAAACACCGTGCGCGAACTGCTGGTTCGCATCGATGAGCCGATCCTGCGGGTTCCGCAGCTGGCAATCCACCTGTCCGAAGACCGCAGGGGCGTCACGCTCGATCCGCAGCGGCACGTCAACGCGGTCTGGGGCGTCGGCTACGAGGCGGCGGCATTCGTGGATTTCGTGGCCGACCGGGCCGGGGCCGACGCCGAAGACGTGCTCGGCTGGGAGTTGATGACCCACGACCTGACGCCGAGCAGGCTGGTCGGACGGGACCAGGACTTGGTCAGCGCGCCGCGCCTGGACAACCAGGGCACCTGCTTCGCGGGTTTGCGGGCGTTCCTCGCCGCGATCGACGAGCCGGGCGCGGCGATCCCGGTGCTGGCCATGTTCGACCACGAGGAGGTCGGCAGCCAGTCCGACCGTGGCGCGCAATCGGATCTGCTGCCCGCGGTGCTGGAACGCATCGTGCTCGCGCGCGGCGGTGGCCGCGCCGATTACCTTGCCGCGCTGGCCGTTTCGGTGTGCGCGTCCGGCGACATGGCGCACGCGACGCACCCGAACTATCCGGAGCGGCACGAGCCCGCGCACCGGATCGAGGTCAACGGCGGGCCGGTGCTGAAGGTCAACCAGAACCTGCGCTACGCCACCGACGCCACCGGCGCGGGGGCGTTCGCGCTCGCCTGCGCGCAGGCCGGAGTTCCGTTGCAGCGCTATGTGCATCGCGCCGACCTGCCCTGCGGCTCGACGATCGGCCCGATGACCGCCGCGCGCACCGGCATGCCGACCGTCGATGTCGGCGCGCCGCAGTTGGCGATGCACTCGGCCCGTGAGCTGATGGGCGCCTTCGACGTCCCGGCCTATGCCGCGGCGCTGGCCGCTTTCCTCACACCCGAGACCGAGGGGCGGTAGCTGATCACCGCGACGACGAAGACGGCGAAAGTGACCAGCACGTAGCTGCTTCCGATGATCTGCTGCCACCAGGCCCACTCCAGCTCGCGGTCGCGGGAGTGCGGCAGCAGCCAGTGCGGTCCGATCAGGAACAGCACGGCGCCCGTCGCGACCGCGCCGATCACCCGGGGGCCGCGCGCGCCCCGGACCATGAGGTCGGCGGTGACCACCAGCGCGGGCGCGATCCACACCCAGTGATGCGACCACGACACCGGCGACACCAACAGCACCGCCGCGGCGTTCACCAGCAGCGCCGCCACGGGCGCGCCCGCGTCGATCAGCCTGCGCATCCACACCGCGGCGAGCGCGACGGCCAGCACGGACAGCGTGATCCACAGCACGGTGGCCACCGTGTCGTCGACACCCAAGCGGAACGCCATGCCCTTGATGGACTGGTTGCCCGCGAAGTACGGGGGTCCGATGCGGCCGGTGTCGGCGAGGGTGTGGAACCAGTAGTCCACGGAATCACCGGGGAACAGCGCGAATCCCAGGCCCACCGCCGCGATCGCGGAGATCACCAGCGTGCCCGCGGCTTTCCAATCCTTGCGCAGCACGAAATACAGCAGGTAACCGGCCGGGATCAGCTTCACCGACACCGCGATGCCGATCAGCATGCCGCGCGGCCAGAACGGCTTGCGCATCAGGCAGTCCAGGGTTACCGCTGCCATCAGCACCAGGTTGATCTGCCCGAAGCCGAAGGTCTGGCGCACCGGTTCGAAGAATTGCGCGACCGCGACCGCGCCGATGACCAGGACGAGCACGGACGGGCGGGACAGCTCGGGGCGCAGGCGCGCCAGCACCAGCCACAGCGAGATGCCCAGGGCGGCCACGGAGGTGACGACCACCAGCACCTCGGCCGCCAGCAGCGGCATCAGCGCAAGCGGCGCGAAGAACAGCGCGGCCAACGGCGGATAGGTGAACGGGAGCCCGATTCCCTCGACCGGCGGCATCGGGCCGTACAGTTCGCCGCCGTCCAGCCAGACCCGGGCGCCGTTGCGGTACACCTGGAGGTCGATGTAGCCGTGCCACCAGTGCGCCAGCAGCGACACCAGCGCCGACACCGCGAAGAGGGCGATAGCAGCAATCAGCCAGCGCACTTTCGGTGCCGACAGGTTCGGCGACCCGTCACCGGGCGCGGTTCCCGCTTCCCCGCTGCGGGGCGGCTGGGCGTCCGTGGCGATCGATCGCCCGCCCGGATCCGCGACCCCCGATCCTTCGTTCACCGGCTCAGACTAGCCGGTGCGATGGGGCCCTACCCACTGCCTCTAGACTTGAACCCAGGCATCTCGCCGCCACCCAGTGACAACGCTCGTCGCTTCACAATGCCCGGCCGAAAGGACCCTGGTACTCCGTGACTCCGCAGGTCGACACCGTCAGCGCAGCCGCAGCAAACCCCGACGTGCCGCAACCCTACAAAGAACTCGGCCTCAAGGACGACGAGTACGCGCGCATCAAGGAGATCCTCGGTCGCAGGCCGACCGACGCCGAACTGGCGATGTACTCCGTGATGTGGAGCGAGCACTGCTCCTACAAGTCCTCGAAGGTGCACCTGCGCTACTTCGGCCAGACCACCACCGACGAGATGCGCGAATCCATGCTCGCCGGCATCGGTGAGAACGCGGGCGTCGTCGACGTCGGCGACGGCTGGGCGGTCACCTTCAAGGTGGAGAGCCACAACCATCCCTCCTATGTCGAGCCGTACCAGGGCGCGGCCACCGGCGTCGGCGGCATCGTGCGCGACATCATGGCGATGGGCGCGCGGCCGATCGCGGTGATGGATCAGTTGCGCTTCGGCGCGGCGGACGCGGCCGACACCCGGCGCGTGGTGGACGGCGTCGTGCGTGGCGTCGGCGGGTACGGCAACTCGCTCGGCCTGCCGAACGTCGGCGGCGAGACCGTGTTCGACGCCTCCTACCAGGGCAACCCGCTGGTGAACGCGCTGTGCGCCGGTGTGATGCGGGTCGAGGACCTGCACCTGGCCTTCGCCTCCGGTACCGGCAACAAGATCGTGCTGTTCGGCGCCCGCACCGGCCTCGACGGCATCGGCGGCGTCTCGGTGCTGGCCTCGGACACCTTCTCCGGTGACGAATCCGGCTCCGGCCGCAAGAAGCTGCCCTCGGTGCAGGTCGGCGACCCGTTCACCGAGAAGGTGCTCATCGAGTGCTGTCTCGAGCTGTACGCGGCGAAGCTGGTGGTCGGCATCCAGGACCTCGGCGGCGCCGGATTGTCCTGCGCCACTTCCGAGCTCGCGGCCGCTGGGGACGGCGGCATGCACATCGAGCTGGACAAGGTCCCGCTGCGCGCGGCCAACATGACTCCCGCGGAGGTGCTCTCCAGCGAGTCGCAGGAGCGCATGTGCGCGGTCGTCACCCCCGAGAACGTGGACGCGTTCATGGCCGTGTGCCGCAAGTGGGACGTGCTGGCCACGGTGATCGGCGAGGTCACCGACGGTGACCGGCTGGTGGTCACCTGGCACGGCGAGACCGTGGTCGACGTGCCGCCGCGCACCGTGGCGCACGAGGGCCCGGTTTACGAGCGCCCGGTCGCGCGGCCCGAGTGGCAGGACGCGTTGATCGCCGACACCCCCGACCGGCTCGCCCGGCCGAAGACCGCCGACGAACTGCGCGCCACGCTGCTGCGGATGGTCTCCAGCCCGCAGCTGTGCAGCCGCAAGTGGATCACCGAGCAGTACGACCGGTACGTGCGCGGCAACACCGTGCTCGCCGACCAGGCCGACGCGGGCGTCATCCGGATCGATGAACAGACCGGTCGCGGTATCGCGCTGGCCACCGACGCGTCCGGCCGCTACACCAAGCTCGACCCGTACACCGGTGCGCAGCTCGCGCTGGCCGAGGCCTACCGCAACGTCGCCACCACCGGTGCGACGCCGAAGGCGGTCACCAACTGCCTGAACTTCGGGTCGCCTGAGGACCCCGGCGTGATGTGGCAGTTCCAGCAGGCGGTGCGCGGTTTGGCCGACGGATGCGTGGCGCTCGGCATCCCGGTCACCGGCGGCAACGTCAGCTTCTACAACCAGACCGGCCAGACCGCGATCCTCCCGACTCCCGTGGTCGGTGTGCTGGGCGTGATCGACGACGTGCACCGTCGCATCCCGACCGGGCTCGGCCTGGAACCGGGGGAGACGCTGATCCTCCTCGGCGACACCGCCGACGAGTTCGGTGGTTCGATCTGGTCGCAGGTGGCGCACGACCATCTCGGCGGTGTCCCGCCGCGGGTCGACTTCGCCCGCGAGCAGTTGCTCGCCGAGGTGCTGACCGCGGGTTCGCGCGACGGCATGATCAGCGCCGCGCACGATCTGTCCGAGGGCGGCCTCGCCCAGGCCGTGTCGAAGCCGCGCTCGCCGGTGAGACCGGGTGCCGCATCCTGCTGCCCGAGGACGCCGACCCGTTCGTCATGTTGTTCTCCGAGTCGGCCGGCCGCGTGCTGGTCGCCGTTCCCCGCTCGGAGGAGACCAGGTTCACCCGCATGTGCACCGCGCGCGAACTGCCCTGGGTTCGGATCGGCGTGGTCGATCAGGGCTCGGATTCGGTCGAGGTGCAGGGCCAGTTCTCGATCACCATGCAGGAGCTGCGGGCCGCGCACGAGGGCACCCTGCCGCGGCTGTTCGGCGCGGGCGCCGTCTGACCAAACGCCCACCCGGGCGGGCCTGGACCCCTCGTTACCGGGCCCGCCCGGGTGCGCGTGTTCAGGCGACGGAATTGAACGGATCGTGCTCGGAGAGCAGCTTCTCCATCCGCGCCTGATCAATGCGACCGTGAATGGTCGCCGCCTCGTGCTGGTCGCGAACCACCTTCGCGAGCGTGAACGTGCTCGTGACCAGGAAGAGCACGGACATCGCGAGGAATCCGCGCTGCCAGATGTCCAGCGGCAGCGCGTAGACGCCGACGCCAACTCCGCCGACGCCAACTCCGCCGACGCCGACTCCGCCGACGCCGACGCCGACGAAGCTGATGCCGAAGGCGATCGCCGCCTGCGCGACGTAGGCGGTGCTGGCCTTCGGGCGCGCGGTGGATGTGCTCATGGACAAGAAGTTTCCGGCGGGCGCGCCCGCGGCACCCGTGTACAACTACTCGAGCGGCATGGGTAGTTGCCATCCGTGCCGGGGCGTCCGATCACCGCGGTCCGGGGGGCTGCGCGTGCGGTGTGATCCGCGTCGAGCGCGACCGCGTCGCGCCGGGCGACGCGCCGGATCGTCGGAGGTGACCGCCATACTGATCCAATGCTCGAAACCGCCGGTGCCATGCGGCGGCTGCGTACGCGCGCAGTCGCGGTGACCCGGCGCGCCGAGGACATCATCGACCTGAACTACGTCGGCCTGGTGGTCGCGACGGTGTTCTTCGCCCTGTCGGTGACGCCCTCGCTCCTGCCGCGCGACTGGTTGTTCCAGGGGCTGATCAGCGGAATCAACGCCGCGCTCGGATACGGCGTCGGCTGTCTGCTGGAGTGGCTGTTCCGGCTCTGGGTACGCCCCCGGCTGAAGATCGCCGCGCCGCCCACCTGGGTGCGGTACGCGGTCAAGTCCGCCGTGCTTTTCACTGCCGCCCTCAGCGCCGCGCTGATGCTGGTGCAGTCGGCGCGCTGGCAGCGCGAGATCACGGCGTTGATGGGCATGGAGGGCACCACCACGCCCGCCTATCTGCGTACGGGGCTGCTCAGCCTTTCGGTCGGCGCCGCGGCGGTCGCGGCTTACCGCACGGTGCGGGAGATCATCCTGTTCCTGGCCCGCCTGCTCAACCGGTGGGTGCGCGTGCCACGCGAACTCGCGCCCGCCGCCGGGTTCCTGGTGCTGGTGGTGCTGGCGGTGACGATCTTCAACGGCGTCGCCACGCAGGCGTTCTTCGCGGTGGCGAACTCGGCCTTCAGCGTGCGCAACGACCACACCTCGGTGAACGCGGTCCAGCCGCAGCAGCCGGAGCGTTCCGGCAGCCCGGCCTCGTTGGCGGAATGGGAGACCCTCGGATTCGAGGGACGCTGGTTCGTCTCGCACGGCCCCACGGCCGGTCGCATCACCTCGGTCACCGGCCGTCCGGCCAAGGAGCCGATCCGGGCCTACGTCGGCTTGGAGTCGGTGGAAGGCGGCCAGCGACCGGCCGAACTGGCGGTGTCCGAGCTGGAGCGTGCCGGGGCGTTCGACCGGAAGGTGCTCGTGGTGGTCACCACGACCGGGACCGGATGGGTGAACTCACTGGCCGCGGGAGCGATCGAGTACATGTACGACGGCGACACCGCGATCGTCGCCACGCAGTACTCCTACCTGCCGAGCGTGCTGTCGTTCCTGGCCGACCGCACCAAGGCCGCCGCGGCTGGCAAGGACTTGTTCGACGCGGTGTACGAGCACTGGACCGCGCGTCCGCCGCAGGTGCGACCCAAGTTGCTGGTGTACGGCGAGAGCCTGGGCTCGCAGGGGTCGGAGGCTGCGTTCGACGGCCTGGCCGACCTGCGGGCGAAGGTCGACGGCGCGCTGTGGGTCGGCCCGCCCAACTCCAACCGGCTGTGGCAGCAATTCGTCGCCCGCCGCGATCCGGGCTCACGCGAGGTCGAGCCGCTCTACGCCAACGGGCTGGTGGTCCGGTTCGCCTCCGACAGCGCCGATTTGGCGCGGCCTTCCTCGGAGTGGCGTCCGCCGCGCATCGCCTATCTGCAACACGCGTCCGACCCGATCGTCTGGTGGTCGCCGGATCTGATCTTCTCGCAACCGGATTGGCTGTCCGAGCCGCGCGGCTCGGACGTGTCCTCCCAGATGCGGTGGTGGCCGTTCGTCACGTTCTGGCAGGTCGCCGCCGACCTGACCAATGCCCAAGGCGTCACCGACGGGCACGGACATCGCTACGGCAGCCTGGTGCTCGACGGCTGGGCGGCCATCGCCGCGCCGCCGGACTGGAGCGCGGAGCGATCCGAACGGATCCGGGTGGAAGTGGAGACCACGGAGGAATACGAGCGGAAGACCAAGTGAGCCCACGACGTGTCGCGAGACTCGCGGCGGCCTTGTCGCTTCCGCTCGTCTGGAGCAACGCGGTCCTGCCCAGGCTCGGTCTCGGCATACGCGGCCGGACCGCCCTCAACGCCGGTTTCGCCACCGCGTACGCGCTCGCGCTGCGCGATCAGCCGAACCGATGCTCGGTGAGCGGTGCGCGCTGGGGCCTGCTCACCGCGTCGATGACCGCGACCGGATATGCCGCTGCTCTCGCCGTTCCATCACTGCGGTGGCAGCTGGCCGCCCTCGTCGACCGGGCGCCCGGCGTGCCGACGGCGGAGTGGGTGGCCGTGCACATTCCCCTCGGCACCGTCTACAGCGAGGAACTAGTCTTTCGCGGCACGCTGGAGCCTCTGCTGGACGCCGTTGTCGGGCCGCGCGCGGGGGCGCTGCTCGGCGCGGCGACCTTCGGCCTCTGGCACATCGCTCCCGCGCGAGCCGTGGGTGACAGCATTCCCGCCACCGTGGCCGTGACCACCGCGGGCGGCGTCGTGTTCGGTTGGCTGCGTCGTCGTACCGCGGGTACCGCCGCCCCGGCGCTACTGCACCTCGCCATGAACGCGGGCGGCGCGATCGCACCGCGCCTGGCCCAGCGCTTCGGAGGGGCCTCGCGTAAGCGCTGAACGATCGGCGGACGCCTTGGGACGAACGGTTGACGATGACCCTTTCCGACGTGTGGACTGCCGGACGCGGCTGAGAACCGGGTAGTCGCAAGTCGAGCGCGGGCACTGTGCCGGGCGATGGTTCGCCGCGGCGGCCGCGCGTCCATTCCGTTGCCGCGTTTGCGGCAGCGGCCGACCCGAGCCGTTTCATCCCGCGACGGGGGCGTGGAGGCCGCGTCGTCGTTTTCCGCGTCGTCGTTTTCCGAGTCGCCGTTTTCCGAGTCGCCGCTTTCGTCGAGTGGAGGACGTCGTCGAGGTGGCTTCGCCCCTTCCGCCAGCGAGCGTCGAGCCGCATTGTGCTGACGGGTTGCGCACGTCGTTCCTCCTTGAGTACAGTGTGCGCATTGCGCGCACACTGTGCGCAGACTCGAACGAGTGGAGCGAAACGATGTCGAACACGGCGAACTGGGACGAGACCGGCGCGTGGCAGGTGCGCGGCGACTGGGGCAGCACGAATTCCGTCGGCCGCCGGTTCTCCGTGGCTCGGTGGCAGGCGCGTCTGGACGAGTTGCGCGCCGAGCACCACGTCCCCGGCGCGGCGCTGGCCGTGCTGGTGGACGGACAGGTCTACGAGATCGCCAGTGGCGTCCTGCACCGGGGGACGGGCGTGCCGGTGACCACCGACTCGGTGTTCCTCTGCGGGTCGATCGCCAAGGTGTACACCGCGACGCTGATCATGCTGCTGGTCGACGCGGGCGAGCTGGACCTCGACGCGCCGGTGGTGGACGTGCTGCCGGAATTCGCCACCCCGGACGAACGGGCGACGGCGACCATCACCATCAGGCAGTTGCTCAGCCATACCGGCGGAGTCACGAACGACTTCAACCACGACACCGGACGGGGCGACGATTGCCTCGCCGAATACGTGCGGGCGGCGCGGAATGTGGCGCTGGACTGCGCGCCGGGTACGGCGATGTCCTATGGCAGCCTCGGTTACGTGGTGCTCGGCCGCGTAGTCGAAGTGCTCACCGGCAAGACCTGGGACGAGGCCGTGCACGACATGCTCGCCGTCCCGCTGGGCCTGGACCATTTGGTGACACTGCCCGAACAGGCGCTGCGGTTCCGGGTCGCGATGAGCCACCTCGGGCCTGCGGGCGTCGACCCGGACCCGGCCCCGGAGTGGGACGTGATGCCGCGCAGCGTCGGTCCGGCGGCGCGGGTGATCACATCGGCGGGTGACATGGTCCGCTTCGCCCGCATGCATCTGGACGGCGGGCGCGCCGCCGACGGGACACAGGTCCTCTCCGCGGCAGCGGTCGCCGCGATGCGGCGGCGGGAAGTCGACGTCCCGGACAAGTGGACCGTCAGCGCCGACGGCTGGGGTCTCGGGTGGACCCTCTACGACTGGGACGGCGTCAAAGGATTCGGCCACGACGGCGCCGCGATCGGTCAGTACGCGTACCTGCGGGCCGTGCCGGAGGCGGGCGTCGCGGTGGCTCTGCTCACCAACGGCGGTGGCGCCAGGCCGCTCTACGCGGCGCTGTTTCGCGAGTTGCTCGCCGAATCGGCGGGCGTGCGGGTCCCGGAGGTGTTCGGCCCTGCCGACCCGCCGGTCGCCGTGGACATCGCCCCGTTCGTCGGCGCCTACCGGCGCGCGGGGGTGGTCATCACAGTCACCAGGCGCGACGACGGCGCCGGCCACATGCTCTACGAGTTCGTCGACGGCATGGCGGGGATGTCACCCGCGCTGAGCATGGACCTGACGCCCGTGGGACCCACCGTCTTCGCCGCATCCGGGGCGGGTCCTTCTTTCAGCGAGGACTACATGCCCGTCGTCTTCGACACCCTGGCCGACGGCACCGAATGCTGCTACGTCGGAATGCGCGCCACGCCCAAAGCGTGAGCGTCGCTTGCCCGGTGGCTTGTCCAGTCTCGGGTGCGCGGCACCGGGCGACCCGCGCGAGGCGGGGAAGTAGGGTCGGGAAGGTGGCAGGACGAGGGACGGTGGACCCGGCGCAGACGCGGGCAGCGGTCGCGGTGGTGAGCGAGTGGTTGCGCGACGAGTCGGCCGAAGCGCCCACGCGTGCGGAACTCGGGGCGGCGGTGCGGACCACGGCCCGCTCGCTGGCCGCCTCCGCACCCGGGCATTCGGTGGAGGTGCGGGTGCCGCCCTTCGTCGCGGTGCAATGCGTCGAAGGTCCGCGGCACACCAGGGGCACTCCACCGAACGTCGTCGAGACCGACCCGCGCACCTGGCTGCTGCTGGCTACCGGCCTGCTCGACTTCGACACCGCTGTGACCTCAGGCGCGGTGAGCGCCTCCGGCTCCCGCGCGGCCGAGCTGGCCCACTGGCTACCGATCGTCCGGACCGCGAGCCACTGACGCCGATCACTCCGGCCGCGCACCGGAGACCCGGAATCGGGCTGTCATAACCCGATTCGTGCCATCGGCTCCGGACGCGAGGTGTTCGCGTCGCGGCTCGGGGCCGTCCAGTTCCGCGCCCGGCGCCGCGTCCGGCGGGTGCGGCGCGACCCGAACGCCGATCCGGTCGCATCCGGCAGACGAGCCCGTCGCGCTCACGCCTGGACGATGTTGCGGCGCTCCAGTCCTTTGCGGTCGTAGAAGCGGGTGACCGCCGCGCCGAACACCAGCCCGATCGCCAGGCCGAGAACGGCCATCCAGACTCCGCGCGTGAGGCCAGCCTCGAACTTCGCGTCGAAGTACAGGATCGAGCGCACCCCGAGGAACACCTGGTGCATCGGCTCGAAGGAGGCCAGCCAGCCGAAGTACTGCGGCGTCGCCTCGATCGGCACCGTGCCCCCGGAGGACGGCAAGCCGAGGATGACGAACAGGATCAGGTTCACCAGCAGGCCCGCCGAGCCGATCGCAGCCAGCATGGACAGACCGGTCACGCCGACGGCGATCAGGGCGAGCGTGCTGTAGAGGTACAAGGCGAGCGGATTGCCGATCGGCATGTCCAGTGACTCGCCGACGACCAGGAACACCGCGGCGACGATGGCGGCCGCCAGCGCGAACACACCCCACTTGATCAACAGCGTCTTGAACCGCGAGATCGGCGTCGGCGGATAGTGCACGTACCAAGGGCCGTATTCGGTGGGCACGAAGCCGAGCTGGGCATCGATCATGGTGTGGACGACCATCGCGCCGACCACACCGGCCAACAGCAGCAACAGAGCGTAGAAGAACGCGGTCAGCCCTTGGCCGCTGCCGTGCGGCAGGGGGTGGTACTGCTGCTCGACCACCTCGATCGGCGACGCGAGCGCGACTTTGGCCGCCCCGGTCAGCTCGGGGGCCGGTGGACCGCCGGGCGGCGGCGCGAGTTGCGCGTTCACCTGATCGAGCAACTGTTTGCCGACCTGTTCGTTCACCTCGGCCAGCGCCTCGTGGCCGACCCGCAGCACGATCTGGGTGCCGAACGCGCCGGTGCGCGGGTTGGTCTGCACGGTGATGATCGGTCGTTGGATATCGCCGGGTATGACACTGCCCACACCCAGAATGCCGAGCCGCTTGCTGAAATCGCTCGGGATGACGATCGCGCCGTAGACCTGCCCGGACTGCATCTGCCGCTCGGACTCGTTGATGCTGATCACGCGCAGGTCCACCTTGTCGGAGGGCACGCCGGCGACGAGCGCTTCGGTGATCTGGTCGCCGAAATTGACCTGCCGCTTGTCCGCACCGGTGCCGACGGTGTCGCCGACGTCCTGATCGACCAGGGCGATCGGGAAGTCGTGCAGGTTCTTCTCCGGATCGACGACGTAGTCGAGGTACATGATGCCGAGCAGAGCGGTGAGCAGGCTCAGCACCGCGAGCGGAAACAGCACCATCCGCGGCCATGGCCTGCGACCCGGGGCAACGCCCGGCTCCCGATCGCTCGTGTCGTCCGTAGTCGTCACGGTGCGCACCGTAACAGCTGCCGCCGCCGAAACGACGGCGTTCGTCGTCTCGGATTGCTGTTCGGATGCGGCGGCCGTGCGAGCCCGCCACCGTCGACCCGTAGAATGAATTTCGCCCCCAGCCCGCCCGAACAGGGAGCAAACGGTGACCAACGCCGAACTGCCGGTCGACAGCCTTTCCGCCACCTCCTCTACCGCCCCGGACGTCGATGAGAACGAGCCGCGCGAGGAGTGCGGAGTCTTCGGAGTCTGGGCGCCCAGCGAAGAAGTGGCCAAGCTCACGTATTACGGTCTGTATGCGCTGCAGCACCGTGGGCAGGAGGCGGCGGGCATCGCGGTCTCGGACGGTTCGCAAATTCTCGTCTTCAAGGACCTGGGCCTGGTCAGTCAGGTCTTCGACGAGCAGACGCTGGCGGCGATGCCGGGTCACATCGCCGTCGGTCACTGCCGCTACTCCACCACGGGTGGAGTGACCTGGGAGAATGCCCAGCCCATCTTCCGCACCACCTCGGTCGGTTCCGGACTCGCGTTGGGCCACAACGGCAATCTGGTGAACACCGCCGAATTGGCCGGTCGCGCACGTGAATACGGCTTGCTCGGCCCCTCGGTCCGTGGCGGCCGCCCGCAGCCCGCCGCCGCGACCTCCGACTCCGACGTGGTCACCGCGCTGCTCGCGCACGCCGCCGCCGACTCCAGCATCGAGCAGGCCGCGATGGAACTGCTGCCCACTCTGAAGGGCGCGTTCTGCCTGACCTTCATGGACGAGCACACGCTCTACGCCGCGCGCGACCCGCACGGCGTGCGTCCGCTGTGCCTTGGCCGGCTCGAGCGTGGCTGGGTCGTTGCCAGTGAGACCGCCGCGCTGGACATCGTCGGCGCCGCCTTCGTCCGCGAGATCGAGCCCGGCGAACTGCTGGCGATCGACGCCGACGGGGTGCGTTCGATGCGTTTCGCCAACCCGGAACCCAAGGGTTGCGTCTTCGAATACGTGTATCTGGCCAGGCCGGACAGCACCATCGCGGGCCGGTCGGTGCACGCCACCCGGGTGGAGATCGGCCGTCGCCTGGCGAAGGAGCATCCGGTCGACGCCGACCTGGTGATCCCGGTGCCCGAATCCGGCACCCCGGCCGCCGTCGGTTACGCGCAAGGGTCGGGCGTGCCCTACGGCCAGGGCCTGATGAAGAACGCCTACGTCGGGCGCACGTTCATCCAGCCGAGCCAGACCATCCGGCAGCTCGGCATCCGGCTCAAGCTCAATCCGCTGCGCGAGGTCATCCGGGGCAAGCGCCTGATCGTGGTGGACGACTCGATCGTGCGCGGCAACACCCAGCGCGCGCTGATCCGGATGCTGCGGGAGGCGGGCGCGTTGGAGATCCACGTGCGGATCGCCTCCCCGCCGGTGAAGTGGCCGTGCTTCTACGGCATCGACTTCGCCTCCCGGGCGGAGCTGATCGCCAACGGCGCTGGCACCGAAGGGGACGTGGCGGACATGGTCGAGGGCGTGCGCCGGTCCATCGGCGCGGACACCCTCGGCTACATCTCGCTCGACGGCATGATCGCCGCCACCGAGCAGCCGCGCTCGCGGCTGTGCGCCGCGTGCTTCGACGGCAACTACCCGATCCCGCTGCCCACCGAGGCGGCCATCGGGAAGAACGTGCTCGAGGGCATGCTCACCGGCCAGTCCGAGGCCGCGCTGCTCAGCGACAACGCGAACGCGAGCGCCTTGAGCCGTCCCTGAGCTTCGTTGCTTCGCACGGCGTAGCCACCCTTTCTCGGCGCTCGCCGTGGTGCTGTGCTTTCTCCGACCCTGTCGGCTACCGTGTTCGACTGTCGTGCACGGTGATCTGGCGTGCTCGAGACAGCGCGCGGTCCGCTCTCCGCCGATCCTGGACGCACGACCGGTTTTTCGCGTGGTGTAGTCGCGGCGCATAGCTGGCGGTGCCGCGGATTTTCTTCGGAAACGTAACGTGCCGAAAACGCTTCGTAGGTACGGTGCCGATCAGATCGGAAGTTCACCCGTGTCCGCATCGGGCCTGCGATCAAGGGCGAACGCGGTGCGGCGCTCGAGAAGTGGGGCCGTGATGAGGAATTCGAGGTTCGGGCGACCGGCGGGGACGCGAGCCGTCGCGGTCGTCGGCTTGGTGACGTTGGCGGCATCGGTGCTGGCGGGCTGCGGTTCCGGACGAACCGGCGAGGGGGGCGACGGCTTGGTGACGGGCACCACCGACAAGATCTTCTCGCTCGATCCGGCGGCGGCGTACGACAACGGGTCGCTGGTCGCGGAGACGCAGATCTACCAGTACCTGCTCAACTTCGCTCCGGGCGACGCGACGCCCCGGCCGGACGCGGCGCGGAAATGCGAGTTCACCGCGCCCACGGTGTATACCTGCACGTTGAAGGACAACCTGCGGTTCGCCAACGGCAACCCGCTCACCGCGACCAGCGTGAAGTTCTCCTTCGACCGGATGTTGCGGATCAACGACCCGAACGGGCCCGCGTCGCTGCTCGGCAACCTGGAGAAGACCGACGTGGTGGACACCCGCACCGTCGCCTTCACCTTGAAGGTGGCCGACGACCAGACCTTCCCGGCGATCCTGCCCACCCAGGCCGGTCCGATCGTCGACGAGAGGGTGTATGCGCCGGACAAGGTGATGCCGGACGAAGACGTGGTGCGCGCCAAGGGCTACTCCGGCCCGTACACGATCGCCAGTTACGACAAGAACAAGCTCGTCGAATACCGTGCGTTCGCCGACTACAACGGCATTCTCGGCACGCCGAGGACCGAGACGGTCTCGACCAAGTACTACGCCACCACCGACAACATGAAGCTGGACCTGCAGAACGGGTCGCTCGACGTCGGGTATCGCTCCTTCACGCCCACCGATATCGAATCGCTGCGCGGCGACGGCAAGGTCACCGTGCACGAGGGCCCCGGCGGCGAACTGCGCTATATCGTGTTCAACCTCGACACCATGCCGGGCGGCACGCCGGAGCGGAAACTGGCCGTGCGCAGAGCCGTCGCGTCCACCGTGGACCGGACCGCGCTGGCCGACGGCGTCTACAAGAAGACGTATCTGCCCGCGTATTCGTCCGTACCGCAGGGCATGCCCGGCGCGGCGGAGCCGTTCAAGGACATCTACGGCGCCCAGCCGAACAAGGATCAGGCGGCGAAATTCCTCGCCGACGCCGGGGTGGCGACGCCGGTGGTGCTGAATCTCCAGTACAACCCCGACCACTACGGCTCCAGCAGCTCCGAGGAGTACGCCGCGATCAAAGCGCAGCTGGAGGCCACGGGGCTGTTCCGTGTCAACCTGCAATCCACCGAGTGGGTGACCTATCAGCGGGAGCGCGCCCGCGACGGATACCCGCTCTACCAATTCGGCTGGTTCCCGGACTTCCCGGACCCGGACAACTACCTGTCGCCGTTCTTCGGCCCGAACAACTTCCTGCAGTCGCACTTCGAGGACCCAGGCATCTCCGCGCAGCTGATCGCCCAGGCGACCCAGCCGGACAAGGGCAAGCGGCTCCAGCAGATCCAACAGGTGCAACGTGATCTCGCGCAGAACTTCCTGCCCATCATTCCGCTGCTGTCGGGAAAGCAGATCGCGGTCGCGGGCACCGGGGTGCGAGGCGTGGAGCAGACGCTCGACGCGTCGTTCAAGTTCCGCTACGCGGTGCTGAGCAAGTGAGTTCCGGCGACCCAGCCGGACCCGGGATGGCGAATCCGACGGACATCGAGCCGACGCCGGTCCTGGCCCGGCGCTCCGGCCTGTTGCGCACAGGCACGGGTGGCGAGCAATCCCGTCACCTGGCGTTGGCGCGCTACCTCGGCGTCCGTCTGCTGCTGATTCCGGTGACCGCGTGGATATTGGTGACGGTCGTGTTCTCCCTGATGCGCGTGGTCGGCGATCCGGTCAGCGCGGCGATGGGCGGGCGCATGACCCAGGAACAGATCGAAGCGCGCAAGGAAGCGGCCGGGTTCAACCGGCCGGTCCTGGTCCAGTACCGCGACTATCTCACCGGGCTCCTGCACGGGGATCTCGGCCGCACCCAGGACAACCGGGAGATCAGCGAGGTGGTCCTCACCTACGGCGCGGCTTCGCTGGAACTGGTGTGCTGGGCGCTGCTCGTCGCGTTCGCGATCGGCATCCCGTTGGGCAGATACGCCGCGACGCACCGGGATTCGGCCGCCGACACCGGGCTGCGGTTGCTGGCCATCCTGTTCTACGCCGCGCCGGTGTTCTTCGTCGGTCTGCTGTTGAAGCTGGTGTTCGCCGTGCACCCGGGCTGGCTGCCGGTGGCGGGCCGGGCGAGCACCGACGTGGAACTGCGACTGCGGCACGTGTCGCCGAAGACGAACATCATGGTGCTCGACGCGATCCTGTACGGCGACTCCGCATACCTGCTCGACGTGCTCGCGCACGCCGTGCTGCCCGCCATCGCGCTCGGCCTGCTCACCGCGGGCATCTTCCTGCGGCTGGTGCGGATCAACCTCATCCAGACGCTGCGCGCCGACTACGTGGACGCGGCGCGAGCGCGCGGCCTGTCGCGGCGCGTGGTGACCGGCAGGCACGCCTTCCGCAACGCGATGATCCCGATCGTGACGGTGATGGGCATGCAGATCGCGATGATGCTCGGCGCTTCGGTGCTCACCGAGACCACGTTCGAATGGAAAGGGCTCGGCTATCAGCTCACGCAGTACCTGTCGGCGCGCGATTTCGTCGCGGTGCAAGGCATCGTCGCGTTCATCGCGCTCATCGTGGCCGTGATGAGCTTCGTGGTGGACGCGCTGGTGGCGCTGATCGATCCGAGGGTGAGATTCTGATGACCGCTCCGGAACTGCTGAACGAGCCCTTGGTCACGCCGCCCGAGGCGCGCCGGGGGATGCCGGGCCTTCGATTGTTCTCGATGACCGCGGGCCTGCAGCGCGTGACGCTGATCCTCGGGCTCGGCGCGGTCGGCGTCTTCGTGGTCGCCGCGCTCTTCGCCCCACTGATCGCGCCGTACGGCTTCGCCCAGAGCGCCGCCGACGGAGTCGATTTCGTCCGCCAGCAGGCGCCGTCGGCCGAGCATTGGTTCGGCACCTCGGTGCGCGGGGAAGACGTGTTCTCCCGGGTGGTCTACGGCGCGCGCACGGCACTGTGGGTGATCACCATCTCGCTGGCGCTCTCGCTGCTGATCGGGGTGCCGCTCGGGCTGCTGTCCGGTTACGTCGGCCGTTGGCCGGACCGGATGCTCGTGCTGTTCATGGACGCGATGTACGCGTTCCCGACACTGCTGCTGGCGATCGTGGTGTCGATCGTGGTCGCGGGCGGCCGCTCGACCAGCCTGGGCGGCGTGCTGTCGGCGGCGGTGGCCATCACGGCGGTGTTCGTGCCGCAGTACTTCCGGGTGGTGCGCAACGCGACCGTGGCCGTGAAACAGGAGCCGTACGTGGACGCGGCCCGGGTGACCGGCGCTTCGACCACGCGAATCCTCTTCCGTCACATCCTCGCCAACGTCACGCAATCGCTGCCGGTGATCGTCACGCTCAACGGGTCCGAGGCCATCCTCACCCTGGCGGGCCTGGGTTTCCTCGGTTTCGGCATCGAACCGACCCAGGCCGCGGAGTGGGGTTTCGACCTGAACAAAGCCCTGTCGGACGTGTCCAACGGCATCTGGTGGACCGGCGTCTTCCCCGGCGCCGCCATCGTCTTCGTGGTCCTGGGCATCACCTTGGTCGGCGAGAGCCTCAACGAAGCGCTCAACCCGATCCTGCGCACCCGTCGCGCGGTGGCGGCGGGCGGGGCGGGGGATGTCCCCGTCGAGCCGGGCGCGGCGGACGTCAGCCGGAAGGACGCGACCGATGACTGAGCCGTCCGACCGGAGCCGTCCCGCCCTGTCCATCGAATCGCTCTCGGTCACCTTCGCCACCGACACGGGGCCCGTGCACGCGGTCACCGATGTCACCTACGAGGTCTATCCGGGCGAGGTGCTGGCCATCGTCGGTGAATCGGGTTCGGGCAAGTCGGTGAGTTCACGCGCGGCGATGGGACTACTGCCGGAGACGGCGACCGTGCGCGGCCTGGTCACCCTGGGCGCGCGGCAGGTCACCGCCATGAGCGAGAAGCAGCTCACCGCACTGCGCGGCGGCTCGATCTCGATGGTGTTCCAGGAGCCAGGCTCCGCGCTGGACCCGTTGTTCACGGTGGGCTTCCAGATCGGCGAGGCGTTGCGCGCGCACACCGGTCTGACCAAGAAAGCCGCGAAGGCACGCGCGGTGGAGTTGTTGCGGCTGGTCGGATTGCCCGATCCGGAGCACCGGGTGGACTACTACCCCCACCAGCTCTCCGGCGGCCAGAAACAGCGCGTGATGATCGCCGTGGCCATCGCCTGCGAACCGCAGGTGATCATCGCCGACGAGCCGACCACGGCACTGGACGTCACGGTGCAAGCGGAGATCCTCGCCCTGCTGCGGGACCTGCGCGACCGGATCGGCAGTGCGATCGTGCTGATCACGCACAACATGGGCGTGGTCGCCGACATCGCCGACCGGGTGGTGGTGCTGCGGGACGGTGCGGTGGTCGAGCAGGCGCCGGTGGACGAGCTGTTCGCCCGTCCGGCGGCGGAGTACACGCGCACCCTGCTCGCGGCGGTGCCGCACCTGGGTACCGAGCAGATCGAGCGCCGCCCCTCCCGCACCGCCGACAGTGCGGGCGATCCGGTGCTCGAGGTGCGCGATCTGGTGGTCGAATTCCCCGGCCCGTTCGGCCGGCCGCGTTTCCGCGCGGTGGACGGGGTGAGCCTGCGTCTCCGAGCCGGTGAAACGCTCGGCTTGGTGGGTGAGTCCGGATCGGGGAAGTCGACCATCGGCCGCTGCGTCGCGGCGCTGCAACGGCCGACGTCGGGGACGGTGCGGGTGCGCGGCCAGGACATCACGCGGCTGTCGCAGCGGAAGTTGCGGCCGATCCGGCGCCGCTTCGGGTTCGTCTTCCAGGACCCGGCCAGTTCGCTGAATCCCCGGCTCACCGTGGGCGAGTGCGTGGCCGAGCCGTTGCTCGTGCACAAGGCGGGGAGCTCCGCGCAGATTCGTGCCAGGGTGCGCGGACTGCTCGACGACGTGCGTTTGCCCGTCGGTGCCGAACATTGATACCCGCACGAACTGTCCGGCGGGCAGCGGCAGCGCGCGAGCCTGGCCCGTGCGCTGGTGCTCGACCCGGACCTGCTGGTCGCCGACGAGCCGACCAGCGCGCTGGACGTCTCGGTGCAGGCGGCGGTACTGGAGCTGTTCGATGAGCTGCGGCGCGCATGCGGGTGGGGATGCTTGTTCATCAGCCACGATCTGGCGGTGGTCGATCAGCTCGCCGACCGGATCATGGTGTTGCGCGACGGTGCGGTAATCGAGCACGGTGATCGGAATCACATCTTGCGCGCCCCTCGGGAGGAGTACACCCAGCGTCTGGTCGCGGCTGTCCCGGTGCCCGACCCGGTGCGGCAGCGTGAGCGCCGGGCCCGGACGGCCGAGTGGTTCGCCGGCGGTGAAGTGGACTGAAGGCCCGCTGTACGGTTCGCGCTGCCCTATTGTCAAGAGGGCGAGCCAACACCGGTGCGGGGTCGTTATCCGGCTCCGGTAGCGTGAGCAGGCATCTATCCGGCGATTCGGTTTGGAGCTTTCCCCGAAAATGACTGAACAGACCCCCAGTGGTGGTGCTTCGTACGCCGCGGCAGGCGTGGACATCGAGGCAGGTGACCGCGCAGTCGAGTTGTTCGGGCCATTGGCGAAGAAGGCGACCCGGCCGGAGGTCCAAGGCGGCCTCGGTGGATTCGCCGGGCTGTTCGCACTGAAGGGCGGCTACCGGGAACCGCTGCTGGCGGCCTCCACCGACGGCGTCGGCACCAAGATCGCGGTGGCGCAGGCGATGGACAAGCACGACACGGTCGGCCTCGACCTGGTCGCCATGGTGGTCGACGACCTGGTGGTGTGCGGTGCGGAGCCGCTGTTCCTGCAGGACTACATCGCCATCGGCAAGGTCGTGCCGGAGAAGGTCGCCGAACTCGTCTCCGGCATCGCCGAAGGCTGCGTGCGCGCCGGGTGCGCGCTGCTCGGCGGCGAGACCGCCGAACACCCCGGTCTGATGGACCCGGACGACTACGATCTGTCCGCCACCGGCATCGGCGTGGTCGAAGCCGACGCGGTGCTCGGGCCGGATAGGGTCCGTCCCGGCGACGTGGTGATCGCCATGGGTTCCTCCGGCCTGCACTCCAACGGCTACAGCCTGGCCCGCAAGGTGTTGCTCGACATCGACCGCATGTCGCTCACCGGGCACGTCGAGGAATTCGGCCGCACGCTGGGTGAGGAGCTGCTGGAGCCGACCAGGATCTACGCGAAGGACTGCTTGGCGCTGATCGCCGAGACCGATGTGCGCACCTTCGCCCATGTCACCGGCGGCGGGCTGGCGGCCAACCTCGCCAGGGTGCTGCCCGCCGGCATGGTGGCCGAACTGGACCGGGGGACCTGGAACCCGGCGCCGGTGTTCAAGATGATCGCCCAGCGCGGCCGGGTGGAGCGGGCGGAGATGGAGAAGACTTTCAACATGGGCGTCGGCATGGTCGCCGTCGTCGCTCCGGAGGACGTGGACCGGGCGCTGGCGGTGTTGACCGCGCGGCACATCGAGTGCTGGACGCTGGGGGCGGTCAAGAAGGCCAAGGACGCGGATGCCGCGCGCGCCGTGCTGGTCGGTGAGCACCCGCGGTTCTGATCGGGGGGCGAAGACACGTCAGAGTCCCGCATCCGGTTCGATGCGGGACTCCGGTGTATGCAAGCCTTTTCGGCGCCAGTGACGTCAACCCGCGACAACGCTCGAAGGGGGAGGCCCGTCGGCCTCCCCCTTCGAACGTAAATCCGAGTCAGCGGCGCCAGTCGTCGTAGTCGTCCTCATCCCAGCGGGACAAAGAGTCGTCCGCGTCGTGCTCATCGGACAGCACACCACCACTCCGCTGGGAGTTGGGGCTTCCCGAAAGCTCGCGCTGAAGGCTCGCGAAGTCGGTCGTCGGCGAGCTGTACTTCAGCTCGCGTGCGACCTTGGTCTGCTTTGCCTTAGCCCGGCCACGGCCCATGGCTGACCCCCTCGCGTCACAGCGGGGCGGCCTGGGGTTTGGTGGCGGCCCCGTTCGAATTAATACTCTTCCTGACAGACACTTTAGCGTGTGTCCGGCGGTCTCGCTTCCAGGAGTGGGTGAAGAACTCCGGAACTGGTGCCGTTTGCCCGCTTGTCGCCCGCCGTGGAATAGCTAGAGGACTCCGGGTATAGCGCGAATCACACCCACCCGCGTGCCTCCGCCGAGCACCGCCGGGGCCGCCAGCTCCGCGTGCGCATCGGTCCACTCGATTCCCATCCGATGCAGAATGGCCAGCGTCAGGGGCATTCGCGCGCGATCGTGGCCGTCGTCGATCTTGTACGCGAAAGCCGATCCGTCCGGCAGCGCGCCCGCGTGCACGCCGTCCGCGCCGATCTTGCACACCAGCCCGGGAGTGGCCCGCATGGCGAGCAGATCGGGGGCGTTCGTGCCGGAAATCACTCGCGGATGGGCGCGCACCGCGTCGGCCACCCGGCGTTGCGGAGTGCCGGGCTCGGCCGTCGCCATGGTCGCGAACACGCGAGCGAGGTTGATCAGGGAGACCGGGATGATCGGCAGTCCGCAGCCGTCGATGCCCAGATCCGCTTCCGGCTCGCCGGTCAGATCGGCCACCGTGGCGATGACCGCGCGCTGCAGCGGATGCGCCTGGTCCTGGTAGCCAGCGGTGGGCCAGCCGTTGACCGCGCAGGTCGCGAGCATCGCCGCGTGCTTGCCGGAGCAGTTCATGTAGATGGGATGCGGCTGCTGCCCGTCGGACAGCACCGCTGCGCGGGCCCGCTCGTCGTAGGGCAGATCGGCCGGGCACGCGAGGGCCGAGTCGGGCAAGCCGAAGCGGTCGAGCAGCCTGCGCACCAGCGCGACGTGATCCGGTTCGCCGTAATGCGAGGCGGTGGCGATGGCCAGCTCGGCGTCGTCGAGCGGCTCGAAACCGTTGCGCAGCAGGGTGATCGCTTGCAGTGGCTTGTTCGTCGATCGGGGGAAGATCGGCAGATGCACTTCGCCCAGCTCCAGTGCCGGCTCACCTGCGGCGTCGAGCACCACCACCGAGCCGCGGTGCACGCATTCGCGAAAGCCGGAGCGGACGACTTCGACCAGGTCCACACTCACAGCCGCGCTCCCGTGCCGAGGCCGTCGGCGGCCGCCGTCGTGTCCCGTCGCGCGGTGGCCCGCGCGGCGTTGGCGTGCCTGCGCGCGTGCCGTTCGACCTGCATGCGCACGTCGTCGGAAACGGTCGGCTCGTCGGCGAGCAGGATCGCGAGCAGGTCGAGATCGGCGCCGGTGAACACGTCGCGGACGGTGATGCCGTGCTCGGGGACGTGCACCACCGTGATCGGATCGCCCGCCCCGATCGTTCCCTCGGTGAGCACCCGCAGGTAGGTGCCGGTATCGCTGCGCAGCGTGAACCGCTTCACCCACTGCTTCTCGCCGCTCCAGTGCTGGAACGTCGCGCACGGCACGCGCGGTGCGCTGACCTCGAGCAAGGTGTCGCCGACCGACCAGCGCGCCCCGATCACCGCGTCGCTGGCCGCCAGGCCACTGACTCGCAGGTTCTCGCCGAACCACCCGGCGGGCAGCTCGCGGCCGAGTTCCTGGCCCCAGCGGCGGGCGTCCTCCTCGGCATAGGCGTAGACGGCCTGGTGCACGCCACCGTGGTACTTGGTGTCGCAGACATAGTCGCCGTCCAAGCCGCGTGCGCGCACCGCGACCCGCCCGGTCACCGGCCGCTTGTCGATGGCGGTGCGGCCGACCCGCCCCGGCACCTCGAGTTCGGCGTGCACGACGCAGGCGGCGAGGACCTCGCCGGTATCACCGACGCGCATGGGCGGCGCTCCTCTCGTCAGGAATCGGGCACTCGGCGCTGAGCGAGGGTGGGGACGTCGGCCGGAAAACGTCCCGCGCCGGCTGGTCGTCGGCCAACGGATCAGCGCCCGCGCAGCCGGTTGACCGCGATCCGGCCTGCCTGCGGTACGTCGTCGGAGGGCACCGAATCGGGGTCGATGGACGCCGCGACAGGTCCGGCCACCAGTGCGGTATCGGCCGGAACGGCACGCTTGACCAGGGCGAGGGCGATGGGGCCGAACTCGTGGTGGTCGATGACCGTGCCCAGCCTGCCGACCACGCGGCCGCCCGCGGTGACGTCATCGCCGGTGCCGGGGCGCTCGTCCGTCGAGCCGTCCAGGTGCAGCAGCAACAGATGCCGCGGCGGCTTGCCGAGATTGTGCACCCTGGCAACGGTCTCCTGGCCGCGATAGCAGCCCTTGTCCAGATGCACCGCGCCGTGTTCGGCGACGCCGCCGATCCAGCGGGCTTCGTGCGGGATGGTCCGCTCGTCGGTGTCCAGTCCGATCCGCGGGCGGACGTCCGCGACGCGCAGCGCCTCGAACGCCCACATCCCGGCCGGGACGGCGCCTGCCGCGGTGAGCCGGGCCCACAGGTCGGTCAGCTGAGCGCGGGGCACGACCAGATCGAAGGAGTCCGCGGTCGGCCACGGCATCCGGCGCAGGAAGCCGCCGCCGGGCAGGGGAACCGCCTCGTACACGCCGGGCAGTGCGCTGACGCCGAGCGTTTCGGTCAGGTTCGCCACCTCGGGGCCGAGCAGGCTCAGCACCGCGTGGTCGGCGGCGTCGACCGGCTGGGCGTCGGCCCAGAAGACCATTCTCTGCAGGAAAGCGAGCAGGTCGGGCCCGCGTTCGGCCTCCGTATTGATCCAGACGGTGCCGTTCAGCTCGGTGAGCACGAAGTGGTGCAGCACCCGGCCGTTCAGATCGAGGTCGAGGTTCTCCGCCGACTGCCCGTCGCCGAGGGCGGCGACATGCTGACTGGAGATGGTGTGCAGCCAGGTGAGCCGCTCCGCGCCGGTGATGCGCAGGACGAACCGATGCGAGCGGTCGACGATCGCGGCGCGGTTCGCCGCGGCGCGCTGCTCGCCGAACGGATCGCCGTAGTGCCAGGCGACGGCGGCGTCGGGTGAATCAGCCGCTCCCGCGACGGCTCCCGACACAGTGAGGATGGGGCTGGGTGCAACGACCACGGACACCTTTCCCACTTTAGGCGGGGCCGCCCGGCGGCGCGCCAACCGGGCCGCCGCGCCGGAGTCCGGCATAGCGGATCGGCATTGTCCGAGCGTTCCGCCCGGCACCGCGGTGAACCTTGACAAAAGGTCTTGCGAAACCGGCCGTGACATAGGCATTGTCCCCTCTCACCGCCTACGCTCGTCGCATGGTGGATCGAGTTCTGGTAACTCTCGATGGCGCGGTCCGGGATGCGGATGCGCCGTTGTTGTTTGCGGACGATATTGGCGTATTGCGTGGCGATGGTGTTTTCGAGACGGTTCTAGTGCGCGCGGGAGTGGCGTGCGCGATCGAATTTCATTTAGGCAGATTGCGCCGCTCCGCCCAAGCGCTCGATCTGCCCGAGCCGGAGCTGGGCAAATGGCGCGAGGCGGTGGAGACCGCCGCGAAGGAGTGGGGCAGCGAACGCGAAGGCGTGATGCGGCTGGTGCTGACCCGCGGCCGTGACTCCGAGCTGGCCGGAACGCCCGACAAGGTCAAGACCGGCGACCTCGCCGCCGCCGTGCCGGTGCCGACGGCCTTCGTGCTCGTGGCGCCGGTGCCCGAGCGCGTGGCGAAGGCCCGCACCGAAGGCGTCGCCGTAGTGAGCTTGTCGCGCGGCATCTCGATCGACCTCGCGCAGGCGGCGCCGTGGCAATTGCTCGGGGCCAAGACGCTGTCCTACGCCACCAACATGGCCGCCTTGCGGTTCGCCGCGCGGATGGGCGCGGACGACGTGATCTTCACCAGCACGGAGAACCGGGTGCTGGAGGGGCCGCGCTCCACCGTGGTGATCGCACGCGACAAGCAACTGATCACCCCGCCCGCGAAGAACGGCGTGCTGCCCGGCGTCACCCAGCGCGCGTTGTTCGCCGAGGCCGAGAAGGCGGGCTGGCAGTGCCGCTACGACTCGCTGTTCACCGCCGACCTGCTCACCTGCGACAGCATCTGGATGCTGTCGAGCATCTCGCTTGCGGCGCGGGTCAATTCGCTGGACGGTCTGCGGATGTCCGCGCCCGACAACGCCGAAGAGATCATCGCGCTGGTCGACCGAGGCATCGAGCGCGCGGGAGCCATCGGCGACTGGTGACCCTGCCGCCGCTACGGATTCGGGCGGCTCGGCAGGGACCGTTCCGCTGTCGCGCGGCCCAGGAGCGGGCGGCGGTGGTCACGGTGATGGGCGCCGCTCCGTGATCTCCGTCCTACTCGGGCGGGCGCGGGGCGGCGATGAGCACGGGAAACAGGTCGAAACGGGCCGGATCGGCCCTGGTGGCGTGGCCTAGGACGCATTGTCGTGAGCCGCCTCCGGCGTAGTCTTACTACGACACGTCGTAGACAGGTAGGAGGCCGGTCTTGAACGCCTTGGACATCTCCCGATGGCAGTTCGGGATCACGACGGTCTACCACTTCCTTCTGGTGCCGCTGACCATCGGGCTGGCCCCATTGGTGGCGGCCATGCAGACCGCCTGGGTCGTCACCGGCAAGCAGCACTGGCTGCGGCTGACCAAGTTCTTCGGCAAGCTGTTCCTGATCAATTTCGCGCTCGGCGTCGCGACCGGCATCGTGCAGGAGTTCCAGTTCGGCATGAACTGGAGCGAGTACTCCCGATTCGTGGGCGACGTGTTCGGCGCCCCGCTCGCGCTGGAAGGCCTGATCGCCTTCTTCATGGAGTCGACCTTCCTCGGGCTGTGGATCTTCGGCTGGACCCGGTTGCCGAAACTGCTGCATCTCGGCGCGATCTGGATGGTCGCGATCGGCGTGAACGCTTCGGCGTACTTCATCGTCGCGGCCAACTCGTTCATGCAGCATCCGGTCGGCGCCCGCTACAACCCCGAAACCGGGCGCGCGGAACTGGAGAGCATCGTGGCGGTGCTCACCAACAACACACTGCTGGCGGCTTTCCCGCACGTGGTCGCCGGATCCTTCCTCACGGCGGGCACGTTCGTCGCAGGCATCGCCGGGTGGTGGATGGTGCGCAACGCACGCAGCGGTGACGAGGCGAAACTCGCCGACGCCCGCGCGATGTGGCGGCCCGCGGCGCGAGCGGGCATCGTCGTGATGATCGTCTCGCTCGCCGCGCTGGTCTACACCGGTGACGTGCAGGGCAAGCTGATGTTCGAGCAGCAGCCGATGAAGATGGCCTCGGCCGAATCGCTGTGCCACACCGCGACCGACCCCCACTTCTCCGTGCTCACCGTCGGCACGCACAACAACTGCGACAGCGTCACGCACGTGCTCGAAGTGCCGTACGTGCTGCCCTGGCTAGCGAAGGGCGAGTTCACCGGCGTCACGCTGGACGGTGTCGTCGACCTGCAGAAGGCCTACAACGAGAAGTTCGGTGTGGGTGACTACCGGCCGAACCTGTTCGTCACCTATTGGTCGTTCCGCGCCATGATCGGCCTTTCGGCGGGTTCGGCGCTGCTCGCGCTGGCCGGGCTGTGGCTCACTCGTCGCGGACGGGTACCCGACCAGCGCTGGTTCTCCTGGCTGAGCCTGCTGGCCATCCCGACGCCCTTCCTCGCCAACAGCGCCGGATGGGTGTTCACCGAAATGGGCCGCCAGCCCTGGGTGGTCGTGCCCAACCCCACCGGCGACCCGAACGTGCGCCTCACCGTCGCGCAGGGCGTCTCGAACCACTCACCCGGCGTCGTGCTGTTCTCGCTGATCACCTTCACGCTGCTGTACGGCGCGCTCGCGATCGTGTGGTTCTACCTGATGCGCCGGTACGTGGTCCACGGGCCGGACCCGGCGAAGCCCGCCGCCACCGAGCCGCGCGACACGGACGCGAACTCGGGCGAAGGGCGCGCCGAAGAACCTGCCATCGAACAACTTTCGTTCGCCTACTAGGAGCCGGCGATGAGTCTGCAAGAGTTCTGGTTCGTCCTGATCGGCGTGCTGTTCACCGGCTACTTCGTGTTGGAGGGCTTCGACTTCGGCGTCGGCATGCTCATGCCCGTCCTCGGCAAGGGATCCGACGCGCGCCGACGCGTGGTGCTCAACACGATCGGGCCGGTCTGGGACGCCAACGAGGTCTGGTTGATCACCGCGGGCGCGGCGATGTTCGCCGCGTTCCCGGAGTGGTACGCCAGCCTGTTCTCGGGTTTCTATCTGGCGCTGCTGCTGGTGCTCGTCGCGCTGATCCTGCGGATCTGCGCCATCGAGTATCGCGGCAAGATCGATGACCCACGCTGGCGGGCCCGCTGCGACATCGGTATCGGGATCGGTTCCTGGGTTCCGGCGCTGGCCTGGGGCTGGGTGTTCGCCAACGTGGTGCACGGGGTCCCGCTCAACGAGAAGAAGCAGTTCGCGGGCTCGGTGGCGGACCTGTTCGGGCCCTACGCCTTGCTGGGCGGGTTGGCGACCGGCCTGCTGTTCGCGCTGCACGGTGCGATGTTCCTGGTGCTGAAGACCGCGGGTGAAGTACGCGACGACGCGCGGCGCACCGCCCGGCTGCTGCTTGCCCCGACCGTGCTCGTGGTCGGCGGATTCGGGGTGTGGACCCAGCTGTCGTACGGCACCGGCTGGACGTGGATACCGCTGGCGCTGGCAGTGTTCGGCCTCGTCGTCGCGGCCGCCGCCGACTTCGCGCACCGCGACGGGTGGGCGTTCACCGGCACCACGGTGACCGTCGCTGCGGCCACCGCGCTGTTGTTCGGGTCGCTGTTCCCCGACGTGCTGCCTTCGACGATCGACGCGGCATTCGACCTGACGATCCAGAACGCGTCCTCGACGCCGTACACGCTGAAGGTGATGAGCTGGGCCGCGGCACTGGTCACCCCGGTCGTGCTGGTGTATCAGGGCTGGACGTACTGGGTGTTCCGCAAACGGATCACCGTCGAGCACATCCCGCCTCCGGTCGGCCTGCCCTTGCAGCCAGCGCGGGATTGATGTCATGGCCCGGCCACCGATCGATCCGCGCCTGTGGCGTCACGCCCGCTCAGCGCGCAGCTATCTGACGCTGAGCGTGGCGCTGTCGCTGGTCGTCACCGCCGCGATCGTGGTGGCGGCGGTGACGATCGGACGGGTGCTGGCCGGGGTCGTCACCGACCCGGGCCTGCGGACCCTCGGCGCGTGGACGGTAGAACTGGTCGTGCTGGCGCTCGCGATCGCGGGCCGGGTGCTCGCCACCTGGTGGCAGTCCCGGCTCGCGCACCGAGCGGGCGCGAACGTGGTGGCGGAGCTGGAGGGCGCGTTGCTCGCCGCGGGCGCGCGGCTGTCCCCGCGCGAACTGGACACGCGCCGAACGGAGCTCGCCGTGGTCGTCGGCACGGGATTGTCCGGGCTGCGCGGTTATCTCGTCGGCTACATGCCCGCTCTGCTGCTGGCGGTGCTGGTTCCGCCGATCGTGCTCACGGTCATCGCCGCGCACGACCCGGCCTCCGGTGTGATCGTGGTGATCACGTTGCCGCTCATCCCGATCTTCATGATCCTCATCGGGCTGCTGACCCAGGGGCGGGCCGAAGCCACGCTCGCGGCCACCACCCGGCTGTCGGACCAACTGCTCGATCTGTTCGCGGGCATGCCGACGCTGCGCGCGCTCGGCCGGGAAACCGGTGACGCTGACGACCTTTCTCCCGGCGATGCCGCGCGGGCGCGGCAGGACGACGGCACTGCCGGACACGCGCGCACCATGCGGTACCGCGTGCGCGATCTCGGTGACGCGTTGCGGCAGCGCACCATGCGGGCGCTGCGCATGGCGTTCCTGTCCTCGATGGTGCTGGAGCTGCTCGCGACCCTGAGCGTGGCGCTGATCGCCGTCTCCATCGGGCTGCGCCTGGTGTTCGGTGAGATGAGTTTGTACGCGGGCCTGGTGGCGCTCGTGCTCGCGCCCGAGGTCTACCTGCCGCTGCGGATGGTCGGCGAACGGTTCCACGCCGCACAGGACGGCATGGCGGCCGCGGACAAGGCGTTCGCCATCCTCGAATCCACTCCCGCCGAGCAAGTCGCCGTGGCGGCACCGGGCCAACCGGTGCGCGACCGTGCCGACGGTGGGCGCCTCCTCGCGCCGGGAACAGCCGTCCCGACGGTCCGCGTCGGTAGTTGCGCGGGCGCGGGAACGATCGAACTCCGCGACCTCGCGGTGCGTGCGCGGGACGGATTCGCGCCAGCAGGACTGTCGGCGACACTGCGGCCCGCCTGCCTCACCGTGCTCGCCGGTCCCAACGGAAGCGGTAAGTCCACCGCGTTGCAAGCCATCCTGGGTCTGAGCACGCCAGACCGAGGCGCCGTGCGCGTCGATGGTATTGACGTGCGGGAGCTGGACGCCGACCGCTGGTGGGGGCGGCTGGCGTGGCTGCCGCAACGGCCGGTGCTGGTGCCCGGCACATTGCGCGACAACCTCGACCTGCTCGGCGCGCACCCGGTGGACCGCACCGCGCGCGGTGCCGCGCGCGTCCTCAACGATCTGGAAGCGGCGTGTCTCGCGACGGGTTTCGACGCCGTCCTCGACGAACTGCCCGACCGCTGGGACACCGCCGTCGGCCCCGGTGGCGTGGGTCTGTCCCTCGGCCAGCGTCAACGTCTCGCGCTGACCAGGGTGCTGGCCACCGACCGCCCGATCCTGCTGCTCGACGAACCGACCGCGCACCTCGACCGAGCTGCCGAAGCCACCGTCCTCGCGGCGCTGCGGGAACGGGCCCGCGCGGGTGCGACGGTCGTCGTCATCGGACATCGCCCCACCGTGCTGGCCGCCGCCGACCACATCGTGCGGGTGCGCGCCGACCGAGCGGAGGCCGTGCGATGAGTAGTCGAAGCACCCGCCGCCAGTGTGTGATTCGTCCGGCGCTCGCGGGCCAGCGCAGGACCCGCGAAAGGAGGTCGGCCCGGTCTGGTCGCGTTCACGGGCGGTCGTCGGCGAGAGAGGTCGCCCCTGCTTGCCGCCGCCGGTCGCATCGTGCGGGTGCGCGCCGACCGAGCGGAAGCTCTGCGATGTGCGGCTCGGGCGGAATCCGCCCTGCGCTCACCGTCGAGCGCGGGAATCGCGGGACGATGCCGTGCTCTGTCCCGTCAACGGGCTGTAGTCGGCGGGGGATGTTGCCCGTGTCGGCCGCCGCCGGTCGCATCGTGCGGGTGTGCGCCGACCGAGCGGAGGCTGTGCGATGAGTGGGCGAAGCACCCGCCAGTGTGTGATCCGTCCGGCGCGGGGACCTGGGGGACGGTGCCTGTCGTACTCGGTCGCGTTCACGGGCGGTCGCCTGCGGGGAGGCAGCACCGTGACCCTGACCGTGTTGCCCGCTACGCGTACCCACAGTGCGTTCGGTGCGTGGCCGTCGGTGGACGCCAGAGGTTCGCGGGCCGCCATGCGCGGTGGGCGAGAGGAGCCATCCCGATGACGCGGCAGGTTTCGCGCGGCACCGGCTCCACCGTGCTCGGCGATCTGCGCCGGATGTGGGCACTGCTCGAATTGTCCCGTCGGCGGGTCGCGGTGGCGATCGGATGGGGTGTGCTGGCGCTGGGCAGCGGGCTCGGGCTCGCGGCGCTGGCGGCGTGGTTGATCGCGCGTGCCTGGCAGATGCCGCCCGTGCTCGACCTGAGCATCGCCGTGGTCACCGTCCGCGCGCTCGGCATCTCCCGGGGCCTGTGCCGGTACCTGGAACGACTCGCCACCCACGACGTCGCCCTGCGCGCCATGACGACGGCGCGCACGACGGTCTATCGAACGCTGGCCCGCTCCGATTTCTGGCTGCGCCGGCCGGCGACACCGTCCGGCCGCACGAACGCCGCGAGTTCCACCCCGCCCCGCCGTGGTGACCTCCTGGTCCGGATCGGCAGCGACATGATGATCTCGGCGCGGTGGTGGTGCGTGTGTTCGTCCCGGTCGCGGTCGCCGCGGTGCTCTCGATCGCGGCAGTCGCGCTGCTGGCGACGATCTCGCTCGCCGCGGCGGCAATCCTCGCGGGTGCGCTGGCTCTGGCGGGCATCGTCGCACCGTGGCTGTCGGCCGAGGCGGCGTCCGCGGCGGAACGCGCCGTGCGCGCCGACCGCGCCGAGTTCACGGCACAGGCTTTGACCGTGCTCGACCACGCCGCCGAACTGCGCGTCGCCGGACGCCTCGACGCCGCGGTGGCCGCGGCCGGGGCGGCGTCGCGCCGTGCGGTCGCCGCCGAAGACCGGGCTGCCGCCCGCAGCGCATGGTCGGCCGCGACCACACCGTTCTCGATCGGCGTCAGCGTGCTCGCCGCCCTGCTCATCGGCATCACGCTCTACGGGCCCGACGGCGGCGCACCCGGTGCGATGACGCCGATGGCGCTCGTCGTCCTGGTTCTGCTGCCGTTGTCGGCCTTCGAAGCGGTCGGCCCGCTGCCCGCCGCGGCGCAGGCCATGACCACCGCCCGCGCGGCCCTGCATCGCCTGACCGAGTTGGAAGCCGATACCCCCGGCGGTACCGCGGCGAACCCCTGGGCACGGCGGGCTACCCGGGCCTCCGTGAATGCGGCGAACAACCGTGATGAGGAAACGGCCGTCTACGAACGTAGCGAGAAGACCCGCGCTTCGGACTCGGTTACCACTCGGGTGCGTTCCGCCGACGAGGTGGCTGTTCTCGGAGCTTCCGTTCCGGCTGCGGCAGGTGCCGTCGTCCGAGGTCTGGACGGTGCCGCGCGCGGAAGCGAAACCTGCGAGACGGAGCGCCGCTTCGAAGCACCGGGACCAGGACAGCTGACGCTTCTCGCCGGTTCGGCGCGTCCAGGCGAGGCGTGCGTGCCGGAGCTGCCCCGGGGACGACGGATCGCCGTGATCGGCCCGAGCGGAGCCGGGAAGACGACCCTGCTGATGACCTGGGCGGGCATGTTCGACACACCCCGCCCCGGCGTCACCTTCTTCGCCGAGGACGCGCACCTCTTCGGCACCTCCGTGCTGGAGAACCTGCGCGTCGCCCGTGGTGATCTCACGGCGGCGGAAGCCGAGATCGCGCTGCGCGCTGTCGGTCTCGGCGAGTGGCTGGACGGGCTGCCGGAAGGAATCCACACCGATCTGGCCGGGGGAGCGGCGGCCGTATCGGGCGGCCAGCGCCGCCGCATCCTGCTCGCCCGCGCCCTGGTGTCACCGGCCCGGGTGCTGCTGCTCGACGAGCCGACCGAGCACCTGGAGGCCGAAGCCGGAGCGCGGCTGCTGCGCAACTTGCTGGACGTAGACAGCGGGCTCGTCGAACCCGATCGGATCGTGGTCGTCGTCACCCACCAACTGCCGGAGGACCAGCGGGCCGACACGGTGCTGCGCATAGCGGCGTCAGGCCAGGTCACGGCCGATTACGCGAGCCACGAAACCGCGCGCGAGGCCGCCGATTCCGCCGACCGAGAAATTCCGTTGCCGAGTTACTGACGCATCGCTAGATTCGTTCGTACACGAGGAAGGAGGTGGTTCGAAGAATGGATATTCATAGGACACGTGAGGTGGCTGTCCGCTAGCGCCACCGCTGCAGGTGGATTTCGCCCGCGCGAGCGCTGAGCGAATTCCAGGCAGTCACCCGGCCCCCGAGCCCCGGTCTGTCCGACCGGACCTGTGCGACGCAAGAAGCACCGGTATGGCTCGGGGGCTGTTCTGTCTGTCCGCCTCTCCGGGAATTCAGGCCGTTCCAGTTGGGGTGGGGGGTTTGGGCGTGCCCGGTGAGTTACCCATGTGCTTGTGAGATCAGTTGTCGTCGGCCTTGGGCCTTTGGTGTGGGGGCTCTAGCCGATGTAGCGCTGGAGGCGGGCGGAGAGGCGGGGTTCGAGGGGGCCGTCGGCTACGACGCGTTCCTCGACGTAGGCCAGGTCGCCGCCTTCGACGATGCCGTAGAGGCGCTTGGCGCCGCCGACGACGACGCCGGACTGGCTGCGGATCACCACGTCGGTGGCCAGTTCCCAGGACGACTGGGTCAGCGCCTGTCCGTAGAACAGCTCGACGATGCCGCTGCTGTGCGACAGCAGCAACTCGATGACCTCGTCGTTGCCGTCGATGCCGACCCGCCAGAAGCCGCTCTCGCGCAGATCGGGGCCGTCATAGGTGCCGTCGGCGCCGATCACCCAGGACCGGGACTCCCAGGCGAGGTAGTCACCGCCGTCGTGCGACACGACGATCTGCTGGCCGAAGCGGTAGTCCCCGCGCTCGGGATCGTTGCCCTCGCCCTCGCCACGCCACACGCCCACCAATGGGAGCAGCGCGAGCATCGAAGCGCTCAGATCCGGGCCCAGGCGGAGGTTGGCCGTGTCCTCGGGCAACGGAAGATCCGGCAGAGCCGGGATGTTACGGGCGCCGGTCGATTTGGCCCGCTCGGCAGCGTCGGCGACGGCCTGGTCGCCACTGCGGCGACCGGCGAAATCGGCCGGAGCAGCACCGTTCAGTTGTTCACTCGCTCGCTCGGCCGGGTTGGAACCTTCGCTCGCGAGTTCGCTCATGACTCGGTGAACAGCCGGTAGAAGACGTAGAGGCCGAACCAGCCGATCAGAACGGCCACGGCCACCAGCAGAATCTCGAAGAAGAGGACCACGATTTCGAGTCTAACGACCCCGTTGCCACGGCACGCAAACGGCCCCGGTGCTTCCGAAGGGAAGCGCCGGGGCCGTTACGCGAGTGCGGTGTCTTACTTGGCGACCGCGACGTCGACCGAGTGGATGCCCGCGCCTTCGGGGCGCACCTCGGCCGAACCGTTGCCCGCCGAGGACAGCGCGCGGACGGTCCACGAGCCGGGAGCCGCGAAGAACCGGAAGTCACCGGTTCCCGACGCGACGACCTCGGCGGTGAAATCACCGTTGCCGTCGAGCAGGCGCACGAACGCCCCGCCCACCGGCTGACCGTCGGTGCTCAGGACACGGCCGGTGATGACCGTCTCCTTCTCCACGTCGACGCCGGCGGGGATGGCCTGACCCTGGGTAGGTGCTGCACACATGTCTATTACTCTCCCAACTCGATCGGAGCTCCGACGAGGGAGCCGTATTCGGTCCAGCTCCCGTCGTAGTTCTTGACGTTCTGGTGGCCGAGCAGTTCCTGCAGCACGAACCAGGTGTGCGAGGAGCGCTCGCCGATCCGGCAGTACGCGATGGTCTCCTTCTCGCCGTCCAGGCCGGCTTCCTTGTAGATCTCGGCCAGTTCCGCGTCGGACTTGAAGGTGCCGTCCTCGTTCGCGGCCTTGCTCCACGGCACGTTGATGGCGCCGGGGATGTGGCCGGGACGCTGGCTCTGCTCCTGCGGCAGGTGCGCGGGCGCCAGGATCTTGCCGGTGAACTCGTCGGGGGAACGGACGTCCACCAGGTTCTTGGTGCCGATGGCCGCGATGACCTCGTCGCGGAAGGCGCGGATGGACAGGTCGGGCGCGGCGGCCTTGTACTGGGTGGCGGGCCGGTTCACCGGCTCGGTGGACAGCGGACGGCCGTCCAGCTCCCACTTCTTACGGCCACCGTCGAGCAGCTTGACGTTGTTGTGGCCGTACAGCTTGAAGTACCAGTAGGCGTACGCGGCGAACCAGTTGTTGTTGCCGCCGTACAGGATGACCTCGTCGTCGTTCGAGATGCCGCGCGCCGAGAGCAGGTCGGAGAACTGCTCCTGGTTCACGAAGTCGCGACGAACCTGGTCCTGCAGGTCCTTCTTCCAGTCGAGCCGGACGGCACCCTCGATGTGACCACCGTCGTAGGCGGAGGTGTCCTCGTCGACCTCGACGAAGACGACGCCGGGGGCGTTGAGGTTCTCTTCGGCCCAGTCAACGGAGACCAGGACATCGGAGCGAGCCATTGTTTTCCTTTCAGAGATGACGTGCAGGGTCAGTTCGATGCCGGTGACCCGGTGGGGTGCGCGTCCGGCCTGGCGGCGGAAGCTCGCGTGACCACGGAGGGCTCGCGAACACCGCTGTCCGGACCGGTCCGGCGGAGGCGGGTCACCAGCGGATAGATCCGGCAACCCAGGCAGATCCCGAACGCCGCGTTCAGGAACGCAGCGAACAGGGCGAAGCCGGCGAACACCGCGCCGACGACTGTGGAGCCGAGCGCGAAGCCCAGCAGACTGACGGCCGCGAAGACGAGACCGAGCAGCTGCGCGAACCGCAGCGGAGCCGCGGGCTCGGTCTCGCTGACCGGCGCCAGGCGCGGCGCGACGAAGGTGGCGTAGAGCCGCCCGTACGGATGGCGGCGCGGACCGAGAGCGGCGCCGACCGCGAAGACACCGCCTGTACGGCGATCAGCACCGCCGCGGCCACCGGCGAGATGGCGGCGGCGATCAGGACCAGGACCAACACGCCGGTGGTCACCCAGGCCGCGAATCGCGGGCCGCGGACATCCACCTGACCGGCGGAAGAGGGAGTGGTTCCGGAAGTATTACGGATCTCGGTGGACATTATGCGTACTCCTGCGCTGAATAAGTCCGATGACTGAAAATTTGCCAATTCGCCGGGGGATCGGGAGATCACTCGCGCGGCGGACAGAGGTCGGCGTCAGGAAATCCGGGAAAGCCGACCGATCAGCGGCACAGGCAGCAACAACCACCGAGCCGACACAGATCCACTGTGCGGCGTCGGGTGAGCATCAGCTCGTGGTTGGAAAGCACGACAGCAGTTTACCCAATTCGACGGGGGAATAGGACCCGGGGTGGATCCGGTCCGTCGAGGGGGCTTGTCGTCGCAGCTCAGGCGGCTCAGGCAGCCAGGGTGAGCGGCTCGAGCGCGGAGTGCAGATCCGTGACCTTCGGAACGCCGGAGATGCGGAACCGCTCTCTGCCCTCGACATCGAAGACGAACGTGGTGGGCAGCGAGAGCACGTTCAACTCCCGCGCGAGGGCGGGCTCGGCGTCGATGTCCACCTCGATGTCCTGCGGCGGCTGCGGCGATCCAGCGAGCTGGTCGGTGACGTTGGCGACCACTCGGCGAACCGCGTCGCACGGTCCGCACCATTCGGCGGAGAAATGCAGCACCGCGGGACCCGCGCCGGTCACGCCAACGGCCGCGAGCAGTCGCGCGCGGGCCGGGCCGGACGCGTCGATGCTGCCCGGGCGGACCTTACCCTCGCGCTTGCGCAGCAGGATGCCCACCGCCAGCGCGGCGAGCAGTGCCACTGCCAGGATGGTGATCTGAATCATGGTCGCTGCAATCGGTCGAGGTCGATCGTGACGTTCACGCCCTTGCCCTCCACGACGATCTGACCGCCCTGAGCGGAGACCTTGGTGGGCCGGACACCGAACGGCAACTCCTTCGTGTCGATGGTACGGGTGAACCGAGCGAGCACCGCGGGGCGATCGGCTTCGGTGATCACCGCCACAGGCATGGTCTCGGTGCCGGGGCCGCCGCGATAGAAGCCGGTCGCCACGATCTTCACCTGGTCGCCGTCGAGCAGCAGATCGGCCTGCACGCTGACCTTCTCGCCGCCGTACTGCGCGCCGGGGGTCTCCGGCAGGGTGCCGGTCAGCACCAGCGCGCCGGTGGTGGTCATGCCGGAACCGCCAGATCCGCCGGTTCCGTCGGACTTGTCGGCGGGCCGCGAATGCACTTGCAGATCCGGGATGGTGAACAGCCTGCCGAGCTCGGTGGGCTCCACCCGCAAACGGCTGTCCACCCGCTCCACGGGAACGCCGCGCAGGCTGCCGTCTACCAGTTCGCCGACCGGCAGTCGCACCCCGGTCAACGTCGCCTCCAGCGCGATCTCGCCGGGGATGTCGTGCCGCTTCGCGCGCGCCCGGATCTCCACGTGATCGTAGCGGCCGTCCCAGGCTTGGCCGAGGAACGGGAAACCGTGAATCGTCACCTCGGGATCGGCGGTGAGATCGGCGCCGTCGCGCAGCGCCCGGGACACGCGGTACTCCGAATAGGCCGCAGTACTGAAGTCGGCGACGACGGCGAACCCCGCCAGACACAGCAGGCCGATGATCAGCTTGCGCATGCTCCCCCGTCTCTCCGGGTCTCGGGCCGCGGCGGCCTGGAGCCGCGCGGCACGCGTTCGGTTGCCGTATCGGGCGCCCCGCCGTCGGCGGGCATACTCGATACGTAACCCATGTACGCACCATATCGGTTGGCTCGAGCCCGCCCACCGGGTGTCCTCCGGTGCGGTGGACGACCCCGGAATGCGTGGTCATGCCTTGTTACGCGCTAATCTTGCATCCGATTACCTGTGATTAGCGACGTGGCCGCGGCGGTGCTGCCGTATCCGCGTGGCTACGAGATGGGAGGAGGGCCCTGTGGAGCTGCTCCTGCTTACCTCCGACCCCAACCCCGAGTCGGTGCTGCCCTCGCTCGCGTTGCTCGCGCACAACGTGCGCCCGGCGCCGACGGAAGTGGCTTCGCTGCTCGAGGCAGGCACCGCCGACGTCGCCTTGGTCGACGCCAGGACCGATCTGGCCGCCGCACGCGGGCTGTGCCGCCTGCTCGGCAGCACGGGGTCCTCCGTACCGGTCGTCGCGGTGCTCACGGAGGGTGGCCTGGTCGCCGTGAACGCCGACTGGGGGCTCGACGAACATCCTGCTGCCCGGCACCGGCCCCGCCGAGCTCGACGCCAGGCTGCGGCTGCTCGTCGGGCGCAACGGCGGCGTGGCCAGCCCGGAGAACACCGGCAAGATCACCCTCGGCGAGCTGGTGATCGATGAGGGTACCTACACCGCGCGCCTGCGCGGACGCCCGCTCGATCTCACTTACAAGGAGTTCGAGCTGCTGAAGTATCTGGCGCAACACGCGGGCCGGGTCTTCACTCGCGCGCAGCTGCTGCAGGAAGTGTGGGGTTACGACTTCTTCGGCGGCACTCGCACAGTCGACGTGCACGTGCGACGGTTGCGCGCCAAGCTCGGCAGCGAGTACGAGTCGCTGATCGGCACGGTGCGCAACGTCGGGTACAAGGCCGTGCGCCCGTCGCGCGCCGCGGTCAAGGGCGAGCCGGTGAACTTCCCGGACGAAGACAACGAGGGCACCGACGACTCTCCCCTCACGCCGGTCAACGGCTCCGTGCCGTGAGTTCCCGCAGGGCGGGCGCTACCGGGCAGCCGTCGTCGGCGAAGGCCGGAATGCCGCCCGTCTCCACCGCGTTGCCGGGAGCGGGGTCCGATGGTTCGAGGAACGGAGGCCGATGACCGGCGCGACGACACAGTGGACCGGCCGCCCGGATGCCGGCACCGCGCGGGCGATCACCGATCTGCTGGCCCGCTCCGCCGCGGCCGACGGGGTCGCCCCGATCTCGGAACAGGCGGTGCTGTCCCTCACTTCCGGTGACGAGGCGGCCGCGCGTCATCTGCTCGCACGGCGCGAGGGTGTGCTCGTCGGTTACGCGAATCTGATTCCAGCGCATGGCGAACATCCCGCGATGGCCGAGGTCGCGGTCGATCCGGCCGAGCGCGGCCACGGTGTCGGTACCGAATTGGTCGAGGCCGTCCTGGCGGCGGGCGGGCCGGGCGCGCGGGTCTGGGCGCACGGTGACCGTCCGGCGGCCAAAGCCGTCGCCGCGCGACTCGGGTTGCGGACGGCGCGCGAGTTGTGGCAGATGCGCCGATCGTTGGCAACGCCTGAGCTACCGGAATTGGTCGTACCCGACGACCTCGCGGTGCGCACTTACGCAGGGCCCGCCGACGACGCGGAATTGCTGCGGGTCAACGGCGCCGCGTTCGCCTGGCACCCCGAACAGGGCGGGTGGACCCAGCGGGACATCGAGATCCGCCGCGCCGAGTCGTGGTTCGATCCCGCGGGCCTGTTCCTGGCGTTCGACACCGCGGCTCCCGATCGTTTGCTCGGTTTCCACTGGACCAAGGTGCATTACGAGGAACACCCGCCGCTCGGCGAGGTCTACGTGGTCGGCATCGACCCGGCCGCCCAAGGCCGAGGACTCGGTCGTCTGCTCACCCTGGCCGGTCTGCGCCACTTGCGGGACCGTGGGTTGGCCGAGGTGTTGCTCTACACCGAGGCGGACAACACCGCCGCGGTGCGCACTTATACCCGGCTGGGATTCGCTCCCGCGCATGTCGACGTGGCCTACGCCGCGGCAGAGTCTGAATAGCAGGCGGCAGTCGGGGTGTGCGTGAGTAAAACTGGGGCAAACGTCACATTTACCAGGTGCAATCGCGCCGGGCTGTTCACTCTCCGTTCACTCAGGTCGGTCCAACTGTCAACCACGTGACTTTAGGTTGGGTGAGGGCAGCACACTGCTGCCTGGTGCGCAAGTTCCCCGCGAACAGCACCACAGCACCCGTCCGGGCCGGTGAGGGACCGGACGAGTAGGACGCGATTCCGGAGGAATTAGTGAATCTCAAGCGCAGCAGCGCCCTCGTCGGTGTGCTGGCCGTCGGCGCGATGACGCTCGCCGCCTGTGGCAGCGATGACAACACCTCTTCCGACACCAGCAACGTGGCCAAGGTCGACGTGGCGTGCGGTGGCAAGGAGGCCCTCAAGGCCAGTGGGTCCTCGGCGCAGAAGAACGCGATGGAGCGCTTCATCGCCGCGTACGAGAAGAACTGCGATGGTGCCACGCTCAACTACACCTCCAGCGGCTCGGGCGCCGGTGTGAGCGAATTCATCGGCGGTCAGACCGATTTCGGTGGCTCCGACTCCCCGCTGAGCGCCAAGAAGGACGAGCCGAAGAAGGCCGCCGACCGTTGCGCCTCGCCGGCGTGGAACCTGCCCACCGTGTTCGGCCCGGTCGCCGTCACCTACAACATCGACGGCGTGACCGATCTCGCGCTGGACGGCCCCACCACCGCCAAGATCTTCAACGGCGCCGTCAAGACCTGGGACGCTCCCGAGATCAAGGCGCTGAACCCGAACGCCAAGCTGCCGTCCGAGCCGATCGCGGTGATCTTCCGCAGCGACGAGTCCGGCACCACCGACAACTTCCAGCTCTACCTGGACGCCGCCTCCGACGGCGCCTGGGGCAAGGGCGCGGGCAAGGCCTTCAACGGTGGGGTCGGCGCGGGCTCGAAGGGCAACGAGGGCACCTCGGCCGCGGTGAAGAGCACCAAGAACTCGATCACCTACAACGAGTGGTCGTTCGCGAAGGCCCAGAACCTCTCGATCGCGCGCATCATCACCTCGGCGAGCAAGGACCCGGTGACGCTGAGCGTCGAGTCGGCGGGCAAGGCCATCGAGTCGGCGAAGATCTCCGGCGAGGGCAACGACCTGATCATCGACACCTCCTCGTTCTACAAGCCGTCGGTGGCGGGCGCGTACCCGATCGTGATGCCGACCTACGAGATCGTGTGCTCGAAGTACGCCGACGCCGCCACGTCGAAGGCGGTCAAAGCCTTCCTGACCTCGGCGGTCACCAACGGCCAGCAGGGCTTGGACGAGGCCGGGTACATCCCGATCCCGGAGCAATTCAAGACCAAGCTGACCACCGCCATCAACGCCATCTCCTGATAGCAGTCCCCACATGACAGTGCACGACGAGGTTGCCGCCGCGGGCCAGTCGAATTCGACCGGCCAGCGAGCAGGCGGAGATACTGCGCTCATGCCGAGTGAGCCGAGCACCGAACCGACCGCGCGCAGCGGTCGCCCGCACAGCCCGCGCGCGGAGATCATCTTCCGCTCGCTGGCCACGACGGCGGGGGCGATCATCGTCGCGTCCATCGCGTTGATCGCGCTCTTCCTGCTGATCCGAGCGGTGCCATCGGTACTGGAGAACGACGCGAACTTCTTCACCAGCGCCGAGTTCAACACCTCCGATGCCAGCAACCTGCGGTTCGGCATCCGGGACCTGTTCATGGTGACGGTGTTGAGTTCGATCTTCGCTCTGGTGCTGGCCGTTCCCATCGGCATCGGCATCGCGCTGTTCCTGACGCACTACGCGCCGAAGACGCTGGCGCGGCCGTTCTCGGTGCTCGTCGATCTGCTCGCTGCGGTGCCCTCGATCGTGTTCGGTCTGTGGGGAATCCTGGTGCTGGCTCCGCAACTGGAGCCGGTCCAGACCTTCTTCAACGACAACCTGGGATGGTTGTTCCTCTTCTCGGACGGCAACATCCCGCTGGCCAGTGGCGGCACGATCTTCACCGCGGGCGTCGTGCTCGCGGTGATGATCCTGCCGATCATCACGTCGGTCAGCCGCGAGGTGTTCAACCTCACTCCCCGTGCGCACATCGAGGCGGCGCAGGCGCTCGGCGCGACGAAATGGGAAGTCGTCCGGATGACGGTGCTGCCGTACGGCCGCAGCGGCATGATCGCCGGAGCCATGCTCGGCCTCGGCCGCGCGCTCGGTGAGACGATCGCCGTGCTGATCGTGCTGAAGACGGCCGCCCAACCGGGGCAATGGTCGGTGTTCGACGGCGGCTACACCTTCGCCTCCAAAATCGCCTCGGCGGCCGCGGAATTCAGTGACCCGCTGCCGACCGGCGCGTACATCGCGGCAGGCTTCGTGCTGTTCGCGCTGACCTTCGTCGTGAACGCGCTGGCCCGGCTCGCCGCGGGCGGAAGGGTGAACGGGTGATGACCACCTCGACTCTGGACCGGCCGATCAAGCCGCCCACCTTCCGCGACGTGAGCGTGGGCCGCCGGGTACGCAACAACATCGCCACCGGTCTGGTCTGGCTGGCGTTCGGCATCGCGCTGGTGCCGCTGGCGTGGGTGCTGATCATGGTGGTGACCAAGGGTTTCAACGCCGTGATCCGGGCGGCCTGGTGGCAGAACTCCCTCAAGGGCGTGCTGCCCAACCAGGTCGCGGGCGGCGTGTACCACGCCATCTACGGCACGATCGTGCAGTCGCTGGTCGCGACGGTGATCGCGGTGCCGCTCGGCATCATGGCCGCGATCTATCTGGTCGAGTACGGCCGCGGTCTGCTGGCCAAGACCACCACGTTCATGGTCGACATCCTGGCGGGCGTGCCGTCGATCGTCGCCGCCCTGTTCATCTTCGCGCTGTGGATCGCCACGCTCGGGTTCCCGCAGAGCTCGCTGGCGGTGTCGCTGGCGTTGGTGCTGCTGATGTTGCCCGTGGTCGTCCGCAGCACCGAGGAAATGCTCAAATTGGTTCCCGACGAGTTGCGCGAGGCGTCCTACGCCCTCGGCATCCCGAAGTGGAAGACCATCGTGCGGATCGTGGTGCCCACCGCGCTGCCCGGCATGATCAGCGGCATCCTGCTGGCCATCGCCAGGGTGATGGGTGAGACCGCTCCCGTGCTGGTGCTGGTCGGCTACAGCAAGTTCGATCAACATGAACATCTTCGACGGCAACATGGCGTCGCTGCCGCTGTTGATCTACCAGGAGCTGGCCAACCCCGAAGCTGCCGGACGCGAGCGGGTGTGGGGCGCGGCCCTGACCCTCATTCTCATCATCGCCCTCCTGTACCTGGCGGCTGCGGTACTCAACCGCCTGCTCACCCGGAACCGATAGAAGCGGAACGGATTACCGAAAATGGCCAAGCGGATCGACGTCAAAGATCTGAACATCTACTACGGCAAGTTCCATGCCGTGTCCGATGTCTCGCTGACCGTGCTGCCGCGCAGCGTGACCGCCTTCATCGGTCCCTCGGGTTGTGGCAAGTCCACCGTGCTGCGTTCGCTCAACCGCATGCACGAGGTAACTCCGAATGCCAGGGTCGAGGGCGCGGTCATGCTGGACGGCGAGGACATCTACGGCACCCAGATCGACCCGGTGGGAGTGCGCCGCACCATCGGCATGGTCTTCCAGCGGCCGAATCCGTTCCCCACCATGTCGATCAAGGACAACGTGGTCGCGGGCTTGAAGCTGCAGGGTGTGCGTAACAAGAAGGAGCTCGACGACGTCGCCGAGCGCTCGCTGCGCGGCGCCAACCTGTGGAACGAGGTGAAGGACCGGCTCGACAAGCCCGGCGGCGGCCTCTCCGGCGGTCAGCAGCAGCGTCTGTGCATCGCGCGCGCCATCGCCGTTTCACCCGACGTGCTGCTCATGGACGAGCCCTGCTCGGCGCTCGACCCGATCTCCACCCTGGCGATCGAGGACCTGATCACCGAGCTGAAGAAGGAATTCACCATCGTCATCGTCACCCACAACATGCAGCAGGCCGCGCGCGTGAGTGACCAGACCGGCTTCTTCAACCTGGAGGCCCAGGGCAAGCCGGGCAAGCTGATCGAGATCGACGACACCGAGAAGATCTTCTCCAACCCGTCGCAGAAGGCCACGGAGGACTACATCTCCGGCCGCTTCGGCTGATCGCGGTCGCGGAGCGCGTCCGCGCCGACCCGACTCGGAAACAGAAAGTCCTGGGCAGCCAATCGCGGCCCAGGACTTCTCGCGTGTTGGGTATTACCCCTCCGCGTCCGGGTCCGGAGGGAGGACGCCGGTGACGAGGAAGATGACACGGCGGCCGATCTCGACGGCATGGTCGGCGAAGCGTTCGTAGTAGCGTCCGAGCAGCGTGACATCGACGGCTGCGGCCACACCGTACTTCCAGTCGCGGTCCATGAGCAGTGTGAAGAGGTGGCGATGCAGATCGTCCATCGCCTCGTCGTCTTCGTTCAACTGCGCCGCCCGCTCGGGGTCGCGGGTCTCCAGCACCTCTTTGGCGCCCGCGCCCATGTTCACCGCGATGCGGCCCATCTCGGCGAAGTAGCCGTTGACGGCCTCGGGGAGCGCATGGTTGGGATGGCGCCTGCGTGCGACCTTGGCCACGTGTAGCGCGAGCGCGCCCATACGGTTCACGTCGCCGACGATCTGGATGGTGCTCACCACCTGCCGCAGATCACCGGCCACCGGCGCCTGCAGCGCGAGCAGAGCGAAGGCCTTCTCCTCGGCGTCCTGGATCAGCTCGGCGATCCGGTCGGACTCACTGATCACCTGCTCCGCCAAGGCGAGATCAGCCTGGAGCAGCGACTGCGTCGCCCGCTCCATGGCCGAGCCGGCCAGGCCGGCCATCTCGCCCAGCAGGTGGGCGAGTTCGGCCATTTGCTCGTTGTAGATGACACGCATGGAACCTGACCCTAGTTCCCCGCGCTGACCAAGTCACGAACGCGGAGTGAATGACCGGTGTGCATCATTAGCGCGCAGGTTGCCGACGCCCGGCATACCGCTCGCCGCCGACCCGCCTGTCGCGACTGGATGTGACGTGCGTCGCACCACGACGCGGCATGCCGCCGGGATGCACGGCCGCAGCGCTACTTGCAGATATCGTCGGCGGCGTTCATGTGCTCCAGGTCGGAGGGAAGGGTGACCGGTGTCTTTTCCGTCGACGCGGTCACGTTGGTGATCTCGTCGCCGAACGGGACGGGCGCGCGGATCACGCCGGTGTAATCCTGGCCCAGAACGACCTGCACGATGCTCCCGAGCTCGTCGGCTTCCTCCATGGTGGCTCCGGGGATCGCGGAGGCCACGGTCGCGGCCTCGGCCTCGTACCCGGGCGCGTACCGGACCCTGGTGGTGGCGGACCCGCTGGGGAAGTTGTCTTTCGTATAGATCTGGAAGCCTTGGTTGCCGAGTTTGGTGGCCGCGCTCGCCGCGACGCCGGGCTGCTGCGATCCGTTCAGGACGGCCAGCGAGATGCTGCCCGGGTTGGCGGCGATGTACTTGGGCGGGGTGGGCGGCGCGGTGGTGGACGGCGCCTCCTGTGGCACGGTCTGCTTCTCACCGGGTAGCGGCTGATCGTCGCGGATGGCGTTGAAGATCGCCTTGATATCGGACTCGCGGGGGATCTCGTTGCCGTAGGACGTGGTTCCCGCGGTGGGGATGGTCAGGAAGGTCACGGTGCCCGCGTCAACGCGCTGTAGCGAACGCCCGAGAGTGATCAGGTCCTGCGGATCGACCTTGTCGACGAAGGTGTGCTCCTTGAAGGCATCAGCGAAACCGCGTAGCTTGCCCGGATCGAACAGCACCTTGCTCGACAGCGCGCCGCGTAGCAGCGAAGCCAGGAAACGCTGCTGTCGGTTGATGCGGTCGTAGTCGCTGCGTTCCTCGCCGTAGACGTGGCGCGCCCGCACATAGCTCAGCGCCACCTCGCCGTTGATGCGCTGCTTGCCCGCGTTCTCCAGCACCGTGCCGAGTTCGCCGTCGATCAGCGGCTTGGACGCGCAGACTTCCACGCCGCCGATCTGGTCGACCATCGCCTGGAACCCGGCGAAATCCACGCCGATGAAGTGGTTGATGGAGCTGCCTGTCAGGCGCTGGATCGTGGCGACCAGGCATTTGGGTCCCCCCAACGCGTACACGGCGTTGAGCTTGTCGCCCATCGACGGGGAGAACGTTTCCTCGGTGTAGCCGGGCTTGTTGTTGTCCCAGCCTTTGCACTGCGGACGGGAGACGTCGAGATCCCGGGGGAACGACACCGCGACCACCCGGGCGCGATTCTGCGGAATGTGCACCAGCATGACGGTGTCCGCCCTCGCGCCCTCCGCGTCGGCGACCGAGCCCGCGCCGACCTGCCCGTTGGCTCCCGCGCGGGTGTCGGTGCCGATGATGAGGAAGTTCTCGTCGCCGAGCTGCGCACCCGCGTCGATGACGTCGTCGGACTTCTCATCATCGCGGAGACCTGGGTGAAGCCGTTGCCGATGGACTGCATGTAGCTCCATCCGCCGCCGGTGGCCAGCAGCACGAGCACCGCGGTGACGGCCAGTCCGGCCCGTCCCGTGGCGCGCAGACGCTTGTTGCGGCGCTCCCTGGTGGCCTGCAAGCGCGTCTGCCCGGGCGAGCCGACCGTCTCCGGTTCGGCGCTCTTGCGCTCCTTGGTTGGCCAGCCCGCGCTCCTGCGCTTGGCGCGCGTCGGCTCGGTGAGCGGAGGGAGGACGTCGGTGACCTCTTCGGCCTGTTCCGGCTCCGGACGCGCGACGGGCGCGGCGACCGCCGCGCGCTCGGCGGTGCGGCGGCCGGTGGCGCGAGCGGCCGGTGCGGCGAGATCTCCCGCGATGTCCTGCACAACCGGCGAGCCGCCCGTCTGGCGCGGCGGCGGGGCATCGGGTGCGCGGCGGGGACCGGCCGCGGCGCCGCGGCCGTTGGCGGCCTGCGGCTCGACAGGGCGCCGAGGGGCTTCCTGGCGTGGATCGGCACGGTTGCCGCGTCCTGGTGGGGGACCTGCCTGAGGAGGGACCGGCTCGGGGCGGCGTGCCCGGTTCGGCGGCGTGCCCGCGCCCGGCGGCGGCGGGGGCTCCGCCCGGCGTCCTCGGCTCGGTGCCGCGCCCGGCTCCGGTGGGGTCGGCTCGGCTCGGCGGCCTCTGCGTCCGGTTCGTTCGTTGTCGACTCGCTGGACGAGATCCTGGACCGTCAGCGGCGCGGAACTCTGGTCGGCGGTGTCGTCGGTGTGGCGTGAACGACGAGAGGTGCGTGTGGCGTCTCGTTCGGGATTGTCCGCCGCGGGATACCGCTCCCACGGGGCGCGACCTCCGGGACGTGGCGAACGCCCGTGCCGATCGTCACCCACCAACGAACCTCGCTTTTCGTCCTGCTTTCCGCCTGGATCGCACCCGACCGGCGGCACCGATTCCGCAATGATAACGATTCCGCCACGGCGGGCCACCCCACCGCGAAATCGAAGAGGTCACAGCGCTGTTTGGCAGCATCGTTCGCTGTGCGGTTGCCGGATCATCCGCCGCTGTGCATCACGTCGGCGGCCTGCGGCACCGCGGGATCGTCCGGGTCGTCGAGCCAGCCGTGCGGCAGCGCGACCTTGCCCGGCGAGCCCTGTCGGCCGCGCGGACCCTCCGCGTCCTTCGGGAAGGGCACGCTGGGATCCAGCTGTCCGACAAGGTCTTCCAGCTGTGCGAGGCTGTCCACGGTGGCGAACGCGCGACGCAGGTCGGCTCCGACCGGGAAACCCATCAGATACCAAGCCATGTGCTTGCGCAGATCGCGCATCGCTTTGTCCTCACCGAGATGCTGCGAGAGCAACGTGCCGTGCCGATACAGCACCGCGCCCACCCGGCCCAGATCGGGTGCGGCGGGCAGCGGCTCACCGCGCAGCGCCGCTTGCAATTCGGCGAACAACCACGGCCTGCCCAGGCAGCCGCGACCGACGACCACGCCGTCACAGCCGGTCTCGTCCATCATCCGCACGGCGTCGGCGGCGGAGAAGATGTCGCCGTTGCCGAGCACCGGGATCGAGGTGACGGCCTCCTTGAGCCGGGCGATCGCGGTCCAGTCGGCCGAACCGGAGTACCGTTGCGCGGCCGTGCGGGCGTGCAACGCGACCGCACGCGCGCCCTCGGCTTCCGCGATGCGTCCCGCGTCCAGATAAGTGTGGTGGTCGTCATCGATGCCGATGCGGAACTTCACGGTGACCGGGACACCCGCCGGTTCCGCGGCGCCCACCATGGCACGCACGATCCGACGGAACAGCGCCCGCTTGTACGGCAGGGCGGCGCCGCCGCCGAGGCGGGTGACCTTGGGCACGGGGCAGCCGAGGTTGAGATCATGTGGTCGGCCCAGCCCTCGCCGACGATGACCCGGACCGCTTCGCCGAGCGTGGCCGGATCCACGCCGTAGAGCTGCATCGAGCGAGGATGCTCGTCGGCGTCGAAGGACATCATGTGCAGCGTCTTCTCGTTGCGCTCGACCACGGCCCGCGCGGTGATCATCTCGCACACGTAGATCGAGGTCGAGCTGCCGAATTCGCGGCACAACTTGCGGAACGCGAGGTTCGTGATGCCGGCCATGGGCGCGAGCACGACCGGCGGATCGACCGGATACGGCCCGATCCGCAGCTTGGCCATCGCCTCGGTAGTCATCGTCACGCCGACCAGTGTCTCATTTCCGCACGTGAGTCGGCCGGATCGGGTCGCTCGCCCAGTGTGCATGTCGGCACACCGGTCCGTTCGGACGACACTGCCGTCCGGCGGGCCGGACAGCAGTCTCGTCGCGTCGTTCGCGCGCGGTCAGCCTACGGAGCTGCCTGCCATCTGCCGGTCGCGCTTGGCGGCTTCGCGGGCGAGCATGCGGTCGCGCTGCTCCTCGAACTTGACGACGTCCTTGGACAGCTTGTCCAGGAACAGGCCGAGCCGCTCGCGGACCGCTTCGCCGCGCGGCGTGAAGTCGGTGCGATCGAAGATGTTCCACTTCTTCAGCACCGGCTGGACGACCTCCTCCAGGTGCTGGCGCAGGTCGTAGATGCCGTGCTTGGCCATGAGCACGCCGTTGCGGCGGAAGTTGGGCATGCCGGCGCCGGGCATCTGGAAGTTCTCCAGAATCAGCGTGATCGCCTCGATGGCCTGGTCGGGAGCCAGGTCGAGGGCGGCGCCGCACATGTTGCGGTAGAAGATCATGTGCAGGTTCTCGTCGGCGGCGACGCGCTGCAGCATGCGGTCGGCGATCGGGTCGTCGCACACCTTGCCGGTGTTGCGGTGGCTGACCCGGGTGGCGAGTTCCTGGAAGGTGACGTACGCGACGGAATGCAGGAAGCCGGCATCGGCTTCGGCGGGGGAGGCGAAACCGTTGGTCATATGGACCATCCGGGCCTGCTCGAGGGCGACGGGATCGACGCCGCGGGTGACGACCAGATAGTCCCGCATCACGATGCCGTGGCGATTCTCCTCGGCGGTCCAGCGGCCGACCCAGGTGCCCCACGCGCCGTCCTGCGAGAAGTTCTCGGCGATTTCCCGGTGGTAGGAGGGCAGGTTGTCCTCGGTGAGCAGGTTGGTGACCATGGCGGCCTTCGCGACCTCACTGAGCCGAGACTGCTCCGGATCCCAGTCCACCCCGCCGAGTGCCGCGAAATTGCGGCCGTCGTCCCACGGGACGTAGTCGTGGGGATGCCATTCCTTTGCCATGGAGAGGTGCCGGTTGACGTTTTCTTCGGCAACCGGCTCCAACTCCGTCAGAAGCTCGAGTTGAGTCAGATCCCTTGCCATGTATGAACCCTTCAGTGTGTGCTTCCGGTCGTGCAGGTCATCCCAAGGTAGACCGATACCGATGCGGCCATACCTTACGGCACCGTAGGTGTGATGCGAAACGCATCTGTTAGACGATCAATGCCCTGGTGATCCACCTCATGCGACGCCATCGCCGTTCAGTGATCCACACGAGTGTATGGGTTCTTTCCGCTGCAAGGGGTTTATCGACGCGTGCCTGCGACCGTTAGCGCGACGTGCCCGATCCCACAATCCGCTGGGCGACCGGTGCGTGCGGTGACCACTGTGGACGGCGTCCCGGCCGTCGCGCCGAATGGCGCGGTCGGCGTTTCGTCCGGGAACGGCCGCCCGCCGCGCCCATGGAACCGCGACCGCCGTCGCACCGGCTCAGGCGGGCGCTATCGCCGTGATCAGGGTCCGGCCGTCACGGCTGGTCACGGTCACGACCTGGGTGTAGGTCACCGCCGCTTCTCCGGGCCACTGCTCGGACAGGTCAACCAGGTACCGCCCGTCCGACAAGGCGCTGATCTCCACGCAATAGCGGGTGTCGACGGGCACCTGATCGAATTCCGCGTTGGATGCGCTCGGCGTCCGGTATCGAGGTTCCCTCGACCACCGCCCGCGCGGCGACACCGGAGCGCAGCACGTAGTAGGCGTGTTCGAAGGCCAGGATGGCGTCGGGTCCGTTGCCGGTGCCGCCTGGTCCGGTGCCCGAGACCCGCTTGTCGGTACGGGCTTGCGCACATCCGGGAATGGTGTGGGCATGTGGCGGCGCGTCCGGCGTGGGCGATGCCGTCACGGGGGGAGATGTCACCGCGAGCGTGGTCGACGCGGTCGCGACCGTGGTGGCCGCGGCTTCGCGTTGGGCGTTCCTGGCCTTCTCCGTGCCGATGGCGACAGCGAGCACGATGACGACGACGGTCACTACACCGGCGACCACGCCCACAGCCGCGAGCCGCCCGGACTCGCGCGGTTGGCGCCGCCGCGGCTTGGACGGTAACGACACGGAGGCCCGTCGGCCGCCGCCGGACCGATCGACCAGCGCCGCATCGAAAGGAACGTCGTCGTCACCGTGTACGTCGTCGTCACCGTGTACGTCGCCGACCGCCGCCGCGAGCCCTCGGCCCTCGAACGGCCGGAGCGCCATCTCCGCGCCGCCTGCGGCATCGGCGCCGGGATCGCCGAGCCATTCTCGCCAGTCCGCATCACCCCCGCCCGAGTCGGCATCCTTCCCGTGATCGAAGTCGCGGCCATCGCCGCTCCGCTCGTCTGCCTGCACGGATTGCTCCAGTTTCTTCGGCGGTGGCATCACCGGCCATAAGCAACCGAGATCCTACGGCCCCGTGGCGCGGCAGCACGGCGTGCGGCAGCGTGGGCGGCACCTCGACGCAGGTCAGCCGGGTGCCGACCGCGGAGAACCGCGGAGAACCGCGGAGAACTGCGGAGAACTCCGGAAAACAGATCGGGCGCCCGGGGTGACCGGGCGCCCGACGTGTGTGCCCCCAGTAGGGCTCGAACCTACGACCTGCGGATTAAAAGTCCGTAGCTCTACCAACTGAGCTATAGGGGCGCGGAGGAACAGTGTAGTGCGGTTGGGGGCGGATGCCCCAATCGGGGGAGTTCGTGTCGGCGGGCGGGGTGGACGGGTGGCGCCGGCGTGGCGGCCCGGGTACGTCGTACGGTTAGCGCCGGGACGGGTGACGCCTCGTGCGCAAGGGGCGATGCGGGCGGTAAACATTTGGTACCCAGCTTTGTTCATCTTACCCGGATCTGGATATCATCCAATCATGTTGGCTGACAATCTCTTTGGATTTGCAGGGGGTGAACGGCTCAGGCCGGGGAAGGCTCATGGGATGAGTTGGCGGGCGACGTGTGCGCGGTGGCCGGTCGTCCTGGCCGTCGGCCGGCTCGGGTGAACATCGCTGGGCCGCTGGTTAATTCACGTCCCCACCGGACGGTGCGGTTTGGTTGCCGTATATTTGCCGTAACAGAAAGCGGAACCGGATGGCGCTCTTACTCCTCGGTTTGCCGCGTGTCGGAACGGGATTCCGGGTACGGTGACGCCTTGGTGAATTCCGAAAGAATCGTCGACTCGGTCGGCGCCGCGGAATTCGGATTGTCGTTGCTGTGTCCGAAGGCGCCGCGGTCGGTCCGGCCGGCCATGGTTCGACGGAACTCGATGCCGCAGGAGGAGGCACGTTCGAGACGAAGAAATGCCCGGATGCGCACCCCCTGCGGCGCACCCGGGCAGGCGAACTATACCAGCTGGTGTGTTTCAGGTTTTTCGCGAGTTTTCGTACCGGAAGTTTGAAACCGGGCGAAAACCGGGTTTGAAGTATCGATAAAAACTCATGAATTCGCGCCGAGGATCCGTTCCTTCGGGGGTGGCTGATTGGCGGCGAGTAGGCTTCGGAGGCGTTTCGAGCATGGCACGGCAGCAAGAGCGGGCGCGCCGGACACGGGCAGCGATTATCAGATCCGCCGCCGTTGAGTTCGGGAAGAGCGGCTATGCCGCTGCATCGCTCAACCGCATATTGGAAGGATCGCGTGCCACGAAGGGCGCCATGTACTTCCATTTCGATTCGAAGGAAGACCTGGCGCGCGCGGTGCTGGAGACGGCGGTGGAACGGTACCGCGCCTCCGCGGAGCGCTGGCTGGCCCGCACGGATCTCAGTCCGCTCAACATCCTGCACGGGGTGGTCGACGAGATCGCGCTGCGGCTGGAGCACGACATCATCGTGCAGGCCGAGTACCGCCTGATCATCGAACCGGACTTCTACCGTGACGTGCAGGCGGGCGGCGGCCGCATCCTCGGCCGCACGACCAGGGTGCTCACCGTCCGCGCGATCGACCACGGGCAGCTGCGCGCTGATGCCGATCCCGACCGGTTCACCCGCACGCTCGCCGCCGCGCTGGCCGGCCAGCGGTACATGGTGGACGTGATCGGCGGTCAGATCATCTGCGGGCGCGATTCGAGGAGGCGCTGGAGGTCGTCGTCGAGGCGATGGCCACCCTGGAATGGCTGGAGAAGTTCCGCAGCGACGGCTGGCGCGCGCAGGCCCGTTTGGAGGAGCTCGGTTTGAGTCTCTGACCAGCCGGTTTGGGAATCGAGTCGGGTCTGTCATAAGCTATCCCAGCTCCCAACGGACAGCCGTTGAAAGCCGGTCCGGAGAAATCCGGGACGAGCCCCCTTCGTCTAGCGGCCTAGGACGCCGCCCTTTCAAGGCGGTAGCGCGGGTTCGAATCCCGTAGGGGGTACGATCTCAGGATCGTTGGTAGCAGAGCATGGCCCTGTGGCGCAGTTGGTTAGCGCGCCGCCCTGTCACGGCGGAGGTCGCGGGTTCGAGTCCCGTCAGGGTCGCAAAGAAGCGCCGGAGATATCCGGCGTTTCGCGTATGGCATTCACTTCGGGTGCCTGCGGCCAGGTAGCTCAGTTGGTACGAGCGTCCGCCTGAAAAGCGGAAGGTCGCCGGTTCGATCCCGGCCCTGGCCACCGAATCCCTCCGACATCACCTCTGGTCGGGGGGATTTTTCGCGTTCAGATACTCCCGCCTCCGGTCTCGGGGGTCGAGCGAACACCGTACCGTGATGCACGCGAAGTGCACGGACGCGCCCGACAAGGGCCGCACCACTGGAGTGATTCGGCCGACCGGCCGAGCCGAGCGGTGGAGCCGACCGGCCGTTTGCGATCGTTGCCCGCATCCCTGGCGTATCACCCGAAGTGCGAGGCCTGGGTCCCGGCCGGGACGCCGAGGCGTCTTCCGGCTCCGCTGTGTGACGATGCCATAGTGCGGCAGGGAGATCCAGGACCGGGCGGGCGCGCGGCAGATATCGCGCGGGTAGGCTGGCGCGGCCATGTCGACCCTTCTCCTCGCGCTCGCGGGGTTCGCCTTCCTCGACTCGCTCGATCTGCTGCTGATCGGCGTCACCACGGCCGTCGTCTACGACAGCAGGCTGAGCCGTCGCTCGCCGCTGGTGAGTGGTCTGAGTCTCCTGGCGGGCGTCTTCGCCGTCACTACCGCCTTCGGGATCTGCACCATCTTGGGGATCGGCTTTCTGACCGATCTGCTCGACTTCCAGCTCACTCCGGCGGTGCGGTATTGGGGTGAGCTCGCGGCAGGTGTGGTGCTCGTCGCTCTCGCCTGCGTCCGGATGACCGGAACCGCGACGCCGGAGCGGGCGGCCGCCTTACGACGCCGGCCGTGGATACTCGCGGGCATCGGCGTGGTGATCGGAATCGCGCAGGCGCCGACCGCGGTGCCTTATCTCGCCGGGCTCGCGATGATCTCCGCGCGGAATCCGTTACCGGCGTTGTGGCCGCTGCTGGTCGTCGCTTATTGCGCGCTGGCATTGCTGCCGCCGTTGGTGATCCTCGGCCTCGCTATGCGCCGAACGACCGGAGCCCGGCGGATGTATCGGAAGGTTGTTCGCGTTATCACCGCTTACGGGCCGATTTCGGTGCGGGTGCTTTTCGCGATCTTCGGTGCGGTTCTGCTGTGCGACGCTCTCGTCCATTACCGGAGTCTCTGGTAGCCCGCGCGGTGAATAGCGGCCCGAGGACTGTCGAGGGGCGCGGGAAATGCGGTTGAGGAGCCGAGTTCGGTGGGATGCTGGAGGTATGGCTGAGCGCTGGTATTACTGCTTGAAGCACAAGCGGGCCGAGCAAGGGCGGCAGTGCTGGTTCCGCGACCGAATGGGGCCCTATCCCGACAAGGCGACGGCGGAACGGGCGTTGGAGATCGCGCACGCGCGCAATGAGCGCGAAGACGCCCGGGACCGGACCTGGCGGGACGGCGACTGAAGCGGCGCGCGCCGGTCTTCCCGCGCACGATAAGTTGATCTTGAGCCGCAGGTCGGAGGCTCGGACGGCGCGATGCCGGGCGCAGCCGCTCAGCTCGCGATCAGGTGTATCGAGTACGGTTCTCCAGAACTCGACGAATGCTCGGAGGTCCTGGCGTGGGCTGCGAGCGGAAACCAGGATCAGCAGGGAGGGCGACCCTTGAGGGTTACCGTTGTTGTGCCGACCTACAACGAGCGGGAGAATCTGCCGGTTGCGGTGGAGCGGCTGACCGCGCTGCCGGTGCCCGACCTGCACGTACTCGTGGTGGACGACAGCTCGCCGGACGGCACGGGCGAGGTGGCCGACAAGCTCGCCGCCGAACTGCCGAACGTGGTCGGTGTGCTGCACCGGACCGAAAAGGACGGTCTCGGCCGCGCGTACGTCGCTGGTATCACCCGCGCGCTGGACGAGGGTGCGGACGTGGTGATCCAGATGGACGCCGATCTCTCCCACCCGGCCGAAGTGATCCCGGCGATGCTGGAGAAGCTTTCGAGCACCGACGCGGGCGTAGTGCTCGGTTCCCGCTATGTCCCGGGCGGGTCGACGGCCGCCGAGTGGAAGTGGTACCGCAAGGCGCTGTCGGCCTGGGCCAACTTCTACGTGAACCTGATCCTGCGTTTGGGCGTCAAAGACGCCACCGCGGGTTTCAAGGCATGGAAGGCGGGCACCCTGCGCGCCATCGACGTCGGCTCGATCCGCAGCAACGGGTACTCCTTCCAGGTCGAGATGAACTATCGGACGATCAAGAAGGGGATCGCGATCGCCGAGGTGCCGATCCGGTTCGAGGAGCGGACGCTCGGCGCGTCCAAGATGAGCCTCAAGGTGCAGCTCGAATCGGCGCTGATGCCGTGGAAGCTGTTGTTCGGCCGCGCGGTTTGAGCCACATCGACAAGTCCCGCTTCTCCAGGGAAGCGGGACTCGTCGTGCCCTCGATCAGCGGCCGAGCCGGTTGCGCATCGTCTCGAGACCGGCCACGAGCACCGGAGCGAGCACCAGGTGCATGGCCGACAGGGCGATGGTGCTGACGAGGTCGAAGTCCGCCGCGAGGGTCAGGCCGATGGTCGCCACCGCCAGCGTCGCGCCGACCACCTGGGCCACCCGCAGCACACCAACCCAGAGGTAGGACAGCAGCGCGGCCACGGTCATGCCGATCAGCAGTGGCACGGCGGAGGAGACGAACACGACGCTCGCCGTGACCTCGGATGTCTTCCCCGCCTCGGTCGTCTCGAACGAGCCGCCCGCGGCCAGGCCGAGCAACCAGACGACGAGATTGGCCGCCACCGAAACGGCGACGCTACCCAGGATCGCGATCGGCCGGGTGAGGGCGGGAATGCGGAGAGCGGGTGCTGTGGTGGTCGACATGGTGGTCCTCCTCTGAAGTGTTCACTTCGGCTGAGGACCATGGTGAAACCTCAATAATTATTGAGGTCAATCCGACTGTGACCGGGCGAACACCGTCCGCTCAGCGGGGCCAATCCAAGAGCGTGTCGATGAACAACTGGCGTACCTGCGCGACTTTCTCGTCCAAACGGCCGGGGTCCCAACGGCTCACGTCGATCGGGTCGAGGACGGCCACGTCGACCGTGCCGGGGCGCGCGACCATCGCGTTGCGCCAGCAGATCTCGCCCGCGTTGCGGATGACGACCGGAATCACCGGCACCCCGGCCTGCATCGCGATGTGGAACGCGCCCTTCTTGAACGGCCCCACCTCGGGGGTATAGGAGCGAGTTCCCTCCGGGGACACCGCGACCGACACGCCGCCGCGCAAGGTCTCCACCACCGGCAGCAGCGCCGCCTTGGCCTGCGCGGTATTCGCGCGGTCGATGAACGTCACGCCGACGAAGCGCATCAGCGGCCCGAAGACGGGATTCTTGGTCAGCTCCTTCTTGCCGATGGCGGTGACGCCGCCACCCAGCACCGCGGGCACGATGATGATGTCGAACTGGCTCTGATGGTTGAACAGGAAGACCGCCGGACGCGGCGATCGGGCGTTCTCGGCTCCGGTGACCCGTATGCGCACCCCCGCGATGCGCAGGGTGTTGCGCGCCGCGTGCGCCATCAGCGCGTCGGCCATCAGCTGCCGGTCCTTGGTCGGCGCTTTCGAGGCGACTCCGAACAGCGCTCCGCCGAGCAGCCCGGCGAAGCCGGCGGCGGTGCGCGCGTAATCGCTCGCGCGTGGCGGGCGGCGCGGCCGGAACGTCACCCTCGCCCAGCGCTGCTGATCGGCGACCTCGGCCAGCGCGGTGTCGGGATTCACCGCCACCGGATGACCCACCAGCGACAGCACCGGCAGATCGGCGATCGCGCCCGCGTAGGCGTAGCTGTGCTCGAGATCCATCTCGTGCGCGGCGGCGAACCCGGCGACCGACGCTGCCTTCCGGTCGCGCCACAGCGTCTTCCCGTCGGGATAACCGGTGAGTACACCGTCGCGGGTGGACATGGGTGTGCAGAGCACGTGCTCGATGCCCAGGTGCGCCGCGACCGGCGCCACCTGGAACCTGGTCAGCGAGCTGACCAGCACGATGGTGTGCCCGGCCGCTCGATGGGTGCGCATGAGTTGCCACGCTTCGGGATACAGGTGCCCGTAGAGAGTGCGCTTGAACAGATGACCGCTCAGCTCGTCCAGCTCCGGTTCGGAGCATCCGGCCAGCGTCTCGGCGAACTCACGCAGGAACCGGTTGTATTCGCCGTCGGTCATGTGATTGCGGATGCCGCCGAGCAAGACGTCGGCGGGCTTGCGGCGCAGTCGGTGCCGTGGCCCCGGACCGTCGACGAGCGTGCCGCCGAACTCGAAGAACGCGCCGACCGCGGGGCCCTGCGGGCCGGAGCGGATAGCGGCGATCGCGGCGTCGAGGTCAGCGCGCGCGACGGTCATCGCGCCTCCCGGATACCGTGAGACATCCCGTTCACCGCGCCTCCAGATTGGATGGGTCCAGCGCGGCGGCCTGCGCGATGCGGGCGCCGATGGCACGCAGGCGTTCGGCGAATTCGGCTCTGCGCCGCGCCAGTTCGAGGCCACGCCGGGCCGCATCGGCGCCGGGCTCCGCCGGCTCGTCGTCGGGCGCCGTCTCCAGCAGACCGTAGTTGTCGGCGAGCTTCAGCGCGCTGGTGAACAACTCGGTGGAGACCGACTCCGGGCTGTGCAGCCGTTGTTGCAGCATCATCTGCTTACCGACGGCCACGCATTCGGTGATGAACTCCTTGCGGTCGATCTCGTCGCCCCCGTCCCGGGCGGCCAGCCGTTCGGCCACCACCAACTGCGCGTCGACGAACGAGCGCAGCACGCGGTGGGCCATCGTGAAACCGGAAGCGGTGAGCTTCGCCAGAATGTTGGAGCCGAGGGTGTCGCGGCGAGAATGGCTGTACCAGTCCGGATCGACCAGCAGCATCTCGGCGACCATCTGATCGGCGAACTCCCCGCGCTCGGGGAAGAAGAATTCGAACTTGAGCAGGTCGCGCAGCCGGAAGGCCTCATCCCATCCGGTTTTCAGTGCGTTGGTGTCGTCGTTGTCGACCGCGGCCAGGATGGACAGCTCGAGGATGGCGCGGTTGACGAACCAGTGCACGGCGCTGTTGCGATAGAACGCCGCCTCGAGGTGCGCGCCGGATTCGATGGAGTACACCGGCTCGATCCCGCCGCGATACACCGTGACCACCTTGGCCAGTGAGAGCTGTTCCAGCACCACGGCCAAGCCCTGTTCGTCGCGCAGCGCGTCGAGTTCGCCGCGTGGCAGCTCGCGTTTGTCGATGTAACCGAGCACCGGGGCCAGCACGGTGCGCACCTCGCCGAGGGTCAGCGCGCGTCCGTCCACGCCCAGCAGCGCGAGGGTGACCAGCGCGTTCACCGTGATCGGCGTGACCGCGTTGATTCCGACCGCGACCTCGAACGCCAGCCGCTGCACGGCCCTGCGCTCCAGTTCGGCGACTTCCGGCGGATTACTGTCGACGACTCCGGCTTCGGTGCGCGGCGGCGGGATGGGCTCGGTGTGATGCAGCGGGATGGTCAGCGGCGGGGAGGTCAGCGGATCGCCGTGCGCGGCGAGTCGATCCCGGGCCGACAGCGGCTCGCCGAAGCGGACGTAGACGTGCCCGGCGGAGTGCTGCTGACTACGGATGTAGCGCGCCAGCCAGGTCAGCCCCTCGGGCTTCTTCTTGCCGCCCTCCTGCTCGGTGGCGATGGCGCCGAGCTCGTTGAGCCGCTCGTAGGTGATCGAGACCGGCACCAGCATGACGTCATGATGCGGTTGGAGCGCACCGCGGCGGCCAGGTAGTTCAGCAAGCCGTAGCGCGGCGGCCGCAGCTTGCCGGTGCGGGTGCGGCCGCCTTCGAAGTACCACTCCAGGTTGAAGCGCTTGGCCAGCAGATAGGCGAAGTACTCTTCGACGACGGCCTTGTAGACCTCGTCGTCGCCGAAACTGCGCCGGATGAACACCGTTCCGGTGCGCCGGGCGATCGGGCCCATCGGCCAGAAGCCGAGGTTCGCGCCGCCGATCACATGGTTCGGCGGGAAGTCGTTGCGGGCCAGAACGTCTCCCAGCACGAACGCGTCGACGTAAGAGCGGTGCGAGGGCAGGAACACCAGCGGATAGCGGCGGTTGAGGTCGCGCAACCCGGCCAGGCCGGACTCGTCGGAGTCCACGTTCCACGTCGAGGCGTGCACCGGTCGCATGGCCTGGGTGAACAGGTCGGAGACCAGCCTGCTCTGGGCGGCGACCAGTTCGTTGAGTGCTTTCTCCGCGCGGCGGTACACCTCGTGCGGGCTCGCGCCGATCTGGTCGGCGATCAGCTCCAGCCTGCGCAGGAATTCGGGGGAGTCGAGGATCTCCTCCGCGACCAGCTTGGGCACCTTGTACCGGTCGCCGATGATGGTGCGTTCGGCGCGTTCCAGTGCCACCACCGCCGCGCGCACGACGGCGCGGGCGAACGGCTCCGCGGTGCCTTTGTCGAACAGCGCGGAGGCCTCCGGGTTGTTGGCGCGCAGCTCGCTGAGCCGGGCCGGGGCGCCGGTCAGCACGACGTGCCGGTCCGGTGACTTGGACAGCAGCCTGCGCTGCGCCAACCGGTTGGGTTTGCGCGGGTTGGTCAGCAGGGCGAGGTCGGCGAAGGTGACGCGGCGGACGCCGTCGCGTTCCGGCGGCAGCCAGAGCACGCGGATCGGCACCACGAGCGGATCGTCGCGCCTGCCGACCAGCCGGACGGCGACGGCGCTCGCGTCCAGGTCCAGTTGGGTGACCGGCGCGTCGGTGCCGAACTCGGCGCTGATCCCGCCGTCGGCCAGCCATTTGCCGACCAGTTCGCGTTCCACCCCCGACGCGGCGTCGATCAGGGCCACCACCGATTGCGGTGCGGTCCCGGGCCGGGCTGTCGCGGGTGAATCGCCGCGGTGATCGATCATCATGTTCTTCCCTCCGCAGGTGACGCTCTCCACTATTCAATCCCGGCGGGTCTGCTCCGCGCAGGCAGTCCGCGTGGCGAGTTCGGGGAGGGAAGGTTGACCACCGTCGTTCGAATCGACCACTCCGCGTTCATCTTGTGGCTGCGCGCACACCCGCGCAGCGAAGGAGGTAATGCTAACCTTACCTCCATTAGTTAGGCCAGGGTAACCTTTGGAGGATCGTTGTCGACCACGGAACGCCTGCGGGTTGAGTATGTGACCGATCCGGCGGCAGCGATGTCCCGGCTGGCGGGGGCGGATCGGTTCGGCGAGTACGTGATGTACGAGCGTCCGGAGGAATGGGTGTTCGCCGCCGATCCGATCGGCAGTGTCGAACTCGATGTGCGCGAACTGCGCGTCACTTGGGAAGGCCGGACCACGACCAGTGCGTGGCAGGGCAATCCGGCGGGAGTGCTCGACCGCGCGCTCGCCGCCCTTCCCCTGGACGGGCGCGACGCGTACGGCTGGATCGGCTTCGAGTTCTGTGCGTGGGCGCTGGAAGCCACCGCACACCTGGACCCGCGCACCACGGTGGCGCATCTGATGATCCCCCGGATCGAGGTGCGGGTGGGCGAATTCGGCGTCAGGGTGTCCGGCGCGACGCCGGCGGAGACCGGCGACATCCACGACCTGATCGCGCAGTCGCAGAACACCGAACTGCCGCAGCCGCATCCGGCCGACATCCGCATCGATCCCACCGGCTACCAGGGCCGGGTGGCCGAAGCGGTCGGTGAGATCCGCGCGGGCCGGTATCAGAAGGTCATCCTGTCCAGGAAAGTCGATCTGCCGTTCGCCGTGGATATTCCGGCCACCTATCGGCTGGGGCGCGCCCACAACACGCCGGCGCGGTCGTTCCTGTTGCGGCTCGGAGGTCTGGAAGCGGCGGGTTTCAGCCCCGAACTGGTCGCCTCCGTGGACGACGATCGCGTGGTGACCACCGAGCCGCTGGCGGGCACCCGCGCCTTCGGCCGTGGCGCCGCGGCCGACCTCGCCGCCAGGGCCGACCTGGTCACCGATCCGAAAGAGATCGTGGAGCACGCGATTTCGGTGCAGACGTCGTTCGCCGAGATCGCGGCGGTCGCCGACCCGGGCACGCCCGCGGTGTCGGACTTCATGGCCGTGCGCGAACGTGGCAGCGTGCAGCACCTGGCGTCCACGGTGCGCGGGCGGCTGGCCGCCGACCGGTCCAGCTGGGACGCGCTGGAGGTGCTGTTCCCCTCGGTGACCGCTTCGGGCATTCCCAAGCGCGAGGGTGTCGACTCGGTGTTCCGGCTCGATCACGACCCCCGTGGGCTGTATTCGGGTGCGGTGGTGACCGTTTCGCCGACCGGCGCGATGGAGGCGACCCTCGTGCTGCGCGCGGTGTACCAGAACACCGAGGGAGCGTGGCTGCGCGCGGGGGCGGGGATCGTCGGGCAGTCGCGGCCGGAACGCGAGTTCGAGGAGACCTGCGAGAAGCTGGGCAGCATCGCGCCCTACGTGGTGAAGGCATAGGGAAGCCGGCGGGCAGCGCATCAATGACGCGCTGCCCGTCGGTCTCGCGGCCTACCCCGCGGCGCGCAGCGCCTTCTTGTCGATCTTGCCGACCGCGGTGATCGGCAGCTTGTCACTGCGCCGCAGCACATCCGGCAGCTTGTAGGTGGCCAGGCCACGGGCGGCGAGGAAGGTCTTGATCTCCGCCAGCGTCGGCATCTCGCCGTCGACGACCAGTACGGCGCAGACCTTTTCGCCCAGCGCGGCGTCCGGCAGACCCACGGCGGCGGCATGCCGGACGGCGGGATGGGCGAGCAGGTGTTCCTCGAGTTCGTCACAGGAGATGTTCTCGCCGCCGCGATTGATCACGTCCTTGATCCGGCCGGACACCACCAGATGCCCGCTGGGCAGGCGGCGGACCAGGTCGCCGCTGCGGTAGAAGCCGTCCGGGGTGAACGCGCGGGCGTTGTGCTCGGGCGCCCGGTAGTAGCCACGGATCGTGTACGGCCCCCTGGTCAGTAGCTCGCCCTCCGCGCCCGGCGGCACCTCGTTGCCTTCGCCGTCCACCACGCGGACCTCGTCGGCGGGCGAGAGCGGACGGCCCTGGGTGGTGTGCAGCAATTCGGCGGGATCGTCGAGCCGGGTGTAGTTGAGCAGGCCCTCGGCCATGCCGAACACCTGTTGCAGGGTCGCGCCGAGCGCCGGGGTCACGTCCTTGGCGTTGACTTCGGCCAGTCGCGCGCCGCCCACTTGCAGCAGACGCAACGAGCTCAGGTCGGCGGCCTCCCATTCGGTGGCGGCGCACCAGAGCTGGGCCAGCGGCGGCACCACGGCGGTGACCGTGACCCGGTGCCGCTCGATCGCGGCGAACGCGTTCTCCGGGCTCGGGTCGCCGACGAAAGCGACCGCCCCGCCGACGCCGATGGTGCCGAGGATGCCCGGGCAGGCCAGCGGGAAGTTGTGCGCGGCGGGCAGCGTGGCCAGATACACGTCCCGCTCGGTCAGTTCGCACACCTCGGCGCTGGCCATGGCGTTGTAGACGTAGTCGTCGTGCGTGCGCGCGATCAGCTTGGGCAGGCCGGTGGTGCCGCCGGAGACCAGCATCAAGGCGATGTCGCTCGGATCGATGTCGGGTAGCTCGCCGCCGTCGCGCGGGATCGAGGCCAGGTCGGTGAACGGCCCCGGGTCGCCGAGCACCAGGATGTGGCGCAGCGACGGCACCGCGTCGCGCACGGTCGTCGCCAGGTCCCGGTAATCGAAGTCGCCGACGCGGTCGGCGACGATGTAGCCGACCGCGTCGGAAAGTCGCGCGAGGTGCTCGATTTCGGCTCGTCGATGCGCGGGCAGGCTCAGCACGGGGATGATTCCGGCGCGCAGCAGGCCGAACAGCACGGTCAGGAATTCGGGCACGTTCGGCAGCTGGACCACCACCCGGTCGCCGGGAGCGATGCCGAGTGCGAGCAGGCCGTGGGCCATTCGGTCGGCGGCGCTGTCGAGCTCGGCGTAGTCGCGCGTTCCTTCCGCGTCGAGCAGCGCGGGGCGTTGTGGATACCGGTGTGCGGTGGCACGCAGCAGGTCTCCGAGCGGACGTCCCGCCCAGTATCCGGCGGCTCGATACTCCGCGGCCGTGTGCGCGGGAAAAGGTACATAGCCGTCGCGATGCGCGGACTCGGTCGGTGTGGAAGTCACGGTCTACCTCACAAGTATCAAGCCAAGGGTCGCTCATATAGGTTAGGCAACCCTACTTCAATTCGGGGTGGCCGGACGGTGGTCACGGTTCGCCGCCGACCCGGCATCGGCGTGTTCGACCCTGCCGCCCGGTACCGTCGCGCACTAAACTTGCCGCCATGACCAGGTGGGACACTTCGAACATTCCCGACCAGACCGGTCGGAAGTTCATCGTTACCGGGGCCAACAGCGGCTTGGGGGCCGAGACGGCGCGCGCGCTGGCCGCCGCAGGGGGCGAGGTGGTCCTCGCCTGCCGGAACGTCGCCAAAGGGGAGCGGGTCGCCGCCGAGCTCGGCGACCGTGCCGAGGTGCGCGAACTCGATCTGGCGGATCTCGCTTCGGTCCGTCGGTTCGCCGAGACGGTCACCGGGGCCGCCGTGCTGATCAACAACGCGGGCGTGATGGCCTTGCCGGAGGGGCGCACCGTCGACGGATTCGAGAAACAGATCGGCACAAACCATCTCGGTCACTTCGCGCTCACGGGTCTACTGCTGGACAAGATCTCGGACCGGATCGTCACCGTCTCCAGCGGTGCGCACCAGATCGGGCGGATCGATCTGGACGATCTGAACTGGGAGCGGCGCAAGTATCAGCGGTGGGCCGCCTACGGGCAGGCCAAGCTGGCCAACCTGATGTTCGCTCGCGAGTTACAGCGCAGGTTGACCGCGGCGGGCTCGGCGAAAGTCTCGGTCGCCGCGCATCCCGGCTACGCGTCCACCGAGTTGCAGTCGCACACCGAGTCGTTCCTCGACCGGGTGATGTGGGTGGGCAACCAGGTCTTCGCGCAGAACGCCGCGATGGGCGCGCTGCCGACGCTGTATGCCGCGACCGGCGATGTCCAGCCCGGCGGCTACTACGGACCGACGGGACTCGGCGGCATGCGCGGATTCCCGGGGCCGTCCGGATCGTCGAAAGCGTCCAGGGACGAGAAGGTCGCGGCCGATCTGTGGGAGCTGTCGGAGAAGCTGACCGGAGTCACCTACGACTTCGTGAAATGAGCCGTCGTCCGTCCGGCGACGGTGATGTGACCCAGGTCTCGTAAGCTGTTGTCACACTGCGCCTCCCCGCGTCGTCCTCCTGATGAACCCAGAAGGAACGGCAAAGGACGGAAACGATGGAACAGCGCTTCGAACTCTTCACCAACCCGGTCGGCGGCAGCTTCGTCAAGCGGCTCACCATGGCATCGAAGGTGATCAACGACTCCACCTTGGACGCGGCGACCTACGAATTGGTGAAGATCCGCGCCAGCCAGATCAACGGCTGCGGCTACTGCACCGACATGCACACCAAGGACGCCGCGCACGCGGGCGAGACCTCCGTGCGGCTCAACCTGATCGCCGCCTGGCACGAGGCCACCGTCTTCACCGAGGCCGAGCGCGCCGCACTGGCGCTCACCGAGGAGGCCACCCGCATCGGCGACGGCCGCGCGGTCAGCGACGCGGTGTGGCAGGAGGTGCGCAAGCACTACGACGACGACCAGATCGCCGCCCTCATCGCGGCCATCGCGATGATCAACGCCTGGAACCGGATGAACGTCATCGCCCGTACTCCGGCGGGGAGTTACGTGCCGGGCCAGTGGGGCTGAGTCGGTGGCGTATCCAAGTTGGTGGCGTATCTGAGTTGGTGGCGTATCTAACAACGTCGTTCACCGATCGGTCGCGGGCTGGTACTGTCCGTGACGTGCAGCGCGTGTATTTCTGGTTTAGCAAGCCGGCCCTGGGTGGGCTGGTCTGCGGCAACCACGTGCGCTGACGAACTTCCACCCCGAGCCGGACGATGGACCGGCTCGGCGGATTTCGTCCGTGGGTCGGCCCCGAGAAAAGGAAACCCACGACATGACAACCGCAGCCGACGTCGACGCGCGGCATTCCGATCTGGACGATCAACGCACCCTCAACATCAGCCCGCTGCGTTCGCCTGCGGAGGTGCGTCGCGTGCACCAGATCACCGACGCCCTCGCCGACACCGTCCGTGCGGGACGCAAAGCCACCGTCGACGTGCTGAACGGCGCCGACGATCGCCTCATGGTGATCGTCGGTCCCTGTTCGGTGCACGACCCCGCCGCCGCGCTGGACTACGCTCGCCGCCTCGCGGCGAAGGCCGCCGAACTCGACGACCGGCTGCACGTGGTCATGCGGGTCTACTTCGAGAAGCCGCGCACCAGTCTCGGCTGGAAGGGCCTGATCAACGATCCGCACCTGGACGGCTCGTTCGACGTCAACACCGGCCTCGGCTTCGGCCGCAAGCTGCTGGTCGACATCACCGCCCTCGGTCTTCCGGTGGCCTGTGAGTTCCTGGACCCGATCACTCCGCAGTACATCGCCGACCTGGTGTCCTACGGTGCGATCGGCGCGCGCACCGCGGCCAGTCAGGTACACCGCCAGCTCAGCAGCGCGCTGTCCATGCCCGTCGGGATCAAGAACGGCACCGACGGTGACGTGCAGGTGGCGGTGGACGGCGTGCGCGCGGCGGCGGCCAGCCACGTCTTCCCCGGCACGGATCTCGACGGTCGCTCCGCGCTCATCCGCACCACCGGCAACCCGGACTGCCATGTGATCCTGCGCGGCGGCAGCAACGGGACGAACTACGACGCGGCATCGGTCGCCGAGACCTGCCTGCGGCTGGAGAAGGCGTCGCTGCCGCAGCGCGTCGTCGTGGACGCCAGCCACGGCAACAGCAACAAGGACCACAACAAGCAGGTCGACGTGGTCACCGACATCGCGCGGCGAGTGGCGGAGGGCGAGTCCGGCGTCGTCGGCGTCATGCTGGAGAGCTTCTTGGTTGCGGGCCGCCAGGACCTCACCCTCGGTCGCGCCGACGAGCTCACCTACGGGCAGTCCATCACGGACGCGTGCCTGGACTGGGAGACCACTGCCGGTCAGCTCGACCGCTTGGCCGACGCGGTGGGGCAGCGCCGCGAGCGCTGACGGCGTTCGATGGCCCGATTCGCACCTCTCACGTGCGCGTTCGAGAAACGCCGCGCGCGGTCGGGCTCGTGTCCGAGCCGACGAAGCGGGAGTTTCGCCCGCCCGGACACGAGCCACCGCGCTCGATCCGGGGGTCGGCCGATCCCGGCCCACCGGATCGGTGTGGCCCTCGCCCGGCGGTTGAGCTGTCTGCGGGAGAGCCGGTCTGCGCGGACTCGGAAGCCTCGCCGGTAGGTTCGGCCCCGCGCGGTCTCCTCCGGATCAGGTGCAGATCAAACCCACCAGGTCGCCGGAGGAGATGGTCCGGATGTCGAAGCCTGCCCCGGTCAGGTGCTCGGTGAGCCGGGGGAGCGGCGGTCTCGGCCCGGCCGTACGCACGGCGCCGGGCGCGCCGTAACCGTAGTACAGGCACAGCGCGCCGCCCGGCGCGAGCAGCCGCCGGATCAACGCCAGTTCGGCGGTGGCTCGTTTGGTCCAGAACAGGTTGACGTTCACCGCCAAGACTTTGTCGAAATCGCCCGCACCGAGCCCGGCCGCACGCAGCAGCAGGTCCGGCTCCAGGTCCGCGAGATCGGCGTGCACCAGCCGCACCCGGCCCGAAGCGAGATGCGCGGCGTACCGTTCGCGGGCGCGGCCGATCGCCGTAGCGGAGCGTTCCACGCCGACGACCGCGCCGTCGCTCGCCCGCTCGGCGAGACAGGCGATCGAATCGCTGGCACCGGGGCCGATCTCCAGGACGCGGTCGGCGGGCCGTAGCGCCATGGTCTCGACGATCCAGGCGAATCGCGCATCGGTTGCCATCCGCGCCCGCTACGCCAGATCCGGGATGCCGGGCGTGCGCGCGATCGGCGTCCGGTCACGGAAGAACTCGACGGGCCAGTCGTCGGCCGGGCCGGGCGGGTCGGTGCGCAGGCGCGCGGCGAGCCAGTGATCGCGGCGTCGTCCGCGCTGCACGCTGCCCAGCCTGCACAAGCCCTCGTACCGGAATCCGGCGCGTCGCGCGACCGCCGCCGAGGCGTAGTTGCCTACGAACGCGCGCCAGGCGATGCGCTGCAGAGCCAGGCCGTCGCCGCGGAAACCGAACTCGCACACCAGCTGCACCGCCTGGGTCATCAAGCCGCGCGACCGCTGTCGCGCAGCGAGCCAGAAACCGATCTCGGCCGCGCTCTCGTCGCGTTCCCCCAGCCCGATCGTGCCGACCACCGGCCCGTCGGCGCGCAGCCGCAGCGCCCAGGTCGGGCTGCGCGCCGCCCAGCCGGGAACGACGATCTCCTCGATGAACGACACGGCGCTGTCGCGGACGTATGGCACGGGAACGGTGACCCACTCCGCGATGGCCGGATCCTGGCAGCACTCGGTGATGGTGTCGACGTCGTCCATCGTCGGAGGCGACAGCCAGATCGTTCCGTTCGACAACACACGGTGGTCCATCGCGTCATGCTGCCACGGACGGTCCGGCGAATCATCCGGTTCATCGGTCCTGCCGCGTATGCCGCGCGGGGAGATCGCGCCGCCGGACCGTAGACTTCCCTCGATGGTTGCCGCGCTGCTTTCCGACCTGTTCGAGTCACATCGGGCGCATCTGCTCTCGGTCGCCTATCGGCTGACGGGCAGCGTCGGCGATGCCGAGGACGCGGTACAGGAGAGCTGGTTGCGCTTGGCGGGCGCGCACCAGTCCGAGATCGAGGACCTGCGGGCTTGGCTGACCACCGTGGTGAGCCGCATCTGTCTGGACCGGCTGCGCAGTGCGGCGGCGCGGCGGGAGAGTTACGTGGGCCAGTGGCTGCCGGAACCGGTGGTGACCGCTCCCACGCCGTCGAGCGCCCCCGACCCGCTGGAAGCCGTGGTGCGCAAACAAGAGTTCCGGTTCGCGGCGCTGATCGTGCTGGACACCCTCACGCCGCCGCAGCGAGTGGCGTTCGTGCTGCACGACGGATTGTCGGTGCCGTTCGACGAGATCGCCGACATCCTCGGCATCTCGGCCGACGCCGCCCGGCAGCTGGCCGTCCGTGCCCGCAAGGCGGTGACACAGGCGCCGCAGCCGGTGCCCGACGCCGAGCACGAGAGCGCCGTGCGGCGTTTTCTCGTCGCGCTGAGCTCCGGTGACGTGACCGCCGTCGCCGCGGCGCTGCATCCGGAGGCGGTCATGATCGGCGATGCCAACGGCACTACCGCCACCGCGATCAACATCTTGCACGGCGCGGATCGCATCGCCCGCTTCTACCTGGGACTGGTACGCAAGTACGGGCTGGAGGACGCGTCTTCGGTCTACGAATTCGTCTCGGTCAACGGTCAGTTGGGATTGCGGGTGGCGGCGCGTCCGGCTGTGGAGGGCCGCGCCGGTTATCCCGCGCGAGTTCTCGGCTTCACCGTGCGGGACGGGCTGGTGTGGGGCACCTACGATCTGGCGAATCCGGACAAGTTGGGCGGAGTCCGGCTGAACTGACGTCGCGCGCATAGCGGTCGGCTATCGTAAAGCGGACGTTTTCCAGTCTGGGCTAGTCTCCGGTTATGCCCTCGCGACATCGGACCGTTGCCCGTCTACGCCCCTTCGCCTCCACGATCTTCGCCGAGATGACCGAACTCGCGGTCCGGCACGACGCGGTCAACCTGGGCCAGGGCTTCCCCGACACCGACGGGCCCGCGAGCATGCTCGAAGTGGCGCGCCGCGCCATCGCCGACGGTCTCAACCAGTATCCGCCCGGGCGCGGGATGCCTGTGCTGCGACAAGCCGTCGCCGCCGACCGGGCCCGGCGCTACGGGACCGACTACGATCCGGATTCGCAGGTGCTGGTGACCGTGGGCGCGACCGAGGCGATCAGCGCGGCCGTACTCGGACTGGTCGAACCCGGCGAAGAAGTCGTGCTGATCGAGCCGTACTACGACTCCTACGCCGCGGCGGTGGCCCTGGCAGGGGCGCGGCGGCGCACGGCCCGGCTGGTGGCGGACGGGGACCGGTTCGTGCTCGACCTGGACAGCCTGCGCGCCGCGATCACCCCGGCGACGCGGATGCTCATCGTCAACTCGCCGCACAATCCGACCGGCACGGTGCTGGGGCGGTCGGATCTGCGGGCGATCGCCGAGATCGCCTGCGAGCGCAACATCCTGGTGCTCACCGACGAGGTGTACGAGCACCTGGTGTACGACGGCGCGGAACATGTCAGCCCGGCGACCTTGCCGGGCATGGCCGAGCGGACGATCGTCGTCTCCTCCGCCGCGAAGACTTTCAGCGTCACCGGGTGGAAGACGGGCTGGGCATGCGGGCCGAAAGAACTGATCGACGGGGTGCTCGCGGCCAAACAGTTCCTGACGTTCGTAGCGGGTGGTCCGTTCCAGCCCGCCGTCGCGCATGCGATCGACAACGAGCTCGGCTGGGTCGGCGAACTGCGCGACACGTTGTCCGACAGACGGACCCGGCTGTCGGCAGCGCTGGCCGACACCGGGCTGCGGGTGTACCCGAGTGCGGGCGGTTACTTCGTCGTCGCCGACATCACCCCGCTCGGCGCCGCCAACGGTCTGGCGTTCTGCCGGGAACTGCCGAAGCGCCTCGGTGTGGCCGCGGTGCCGGTCAGCGTGTTCGCCGACGACACCGCGGCCTGGAACCATCTGGTGCGGTTCACCTTCTGCAAGCGCGACGAGACTTTGGACGAAGGAGTTCGCCGGCTGCGGCTCGGCTGAGTGAAAACCTTGCCGTGAGCTGTCAGGTTTTGCTGGCAACCTGCGTGGCATGGCTACCCAGTACTACACGGCAACCAGTCTGGACGGATACCTCGCCGACGCGGAGAACTCGCTGAGCTGGCTTTTCCAGGTGGACGGCGCGGACGACGCGCAGGCGAGCATCGCCGGATTCCTCGCCCGTGTAGGCGCCATGTGCATGGGCGCCACCACCTACGAATGGATGGTGACCAACGAACCACCGGACAGTTGGCGCGAAAACTACGGCGACCTCCCGTGCTGGGTGTTCACCCATCGCACGCTGCCCGCGATACCCGGTGCGAATCTCCGATTCGTCTCGGAAGCTATCGAGTCGGTGCACCGAGAAATGGCCGAGGCGGCGGGTGAGCGCAACATCTGGGTCGTCGGTGGCGGCGACCTGGCCGGGCAATTCGCCGACGCGGGGCTGCTCGACGACGTGATGGTCAGCGTAGCCCCGGTGACGCTGGGGGCGGGTGCGCCGTTGCTGCCTCGGCGCATACTGTCCGACCGGATGCGCTTGGTCGCCGTCGAGCAGGCCGGTCAATTCGCCGAATTGCACTATCGCCTGACGGGCCCTTCCGTACAGCCGTGACCCGAGTGGCTGGCGCACCGCCCGCGCGTCGGCTCAGGCCGGGGTGGGGCGGGTGCGGTCGGTGGCCAGCAGCACGGCGATCGCGCCGAGCATCGTGCCGGTGAGGTAGCGCTGGGTGCGCAGCCAGAGCGGGCGGCCGGTCAGGAAGGTCGCCAGACCGCCCGCCCCGAGGACGATCAGGCCGTTCACGGTGAGCGCCACCCCGATCTGCACCGCACCCAAGCACAGGCTCTGCAACCACACCCGGCCGTGCTCCGGTGCGACGAACTGCGGGATCAGCGCCATGTACATGATCGCGATCTTCGGGTTCAGCAGGTTGGTGACCAGCCCCATCGTGAACAGCCGTCGCGTGGGGTCGGCCGACAGCGCCGTGGGCGTGAACACCGAGATACCCCCTGGCCGCACGGCCTGCCAGGCCAGCCAACCCAGGTAAGCGGCCCCCGCCAGCTTCACCGCCATATACAGCCCCGGAACCACCGCGAACACCGCCGTGATCCCCGCCGTCGCCGCCGCCAGATACACCCCGAACCCAGCCGCCACCCCCGCCAGCGACACCAATCCCGCCCGCCGCCCCTGCGCCACCGTCCGCGACACCAGATACATCATGTTCGGCCCAGGCGTGAGAACCATTCCCAGCGCCGCCGCCGCAACTCCCGCCACCGCCGCCATCTCGATCATTCCCCGATCCTCGCTGACCCGGCGTCGCGCTGTCGCGGTCCACTTCACTAGCGCTGGACGGGCGTCGCCGGGTGCGGTTGGGATTCGACAGACGGCTCTCGACCGCGCCGAAGGGGATGGATGCTGTGCCCGCGTTTCGTCGGAAATGCCTGATAGGCGGCGAGTCGCTGGGACATGCCCTGCGGAAACGGTGACAATGCTGCGCATGGCGGCCATGGTCGGCGGGTTGCGAAATCGGCGGACGGACCGGAATTACGACGGAGCGCCGCAGGACGATTTCCGGCCTGATATCGAGGGAATGCGGGCCGTCGCCGTGCTGGCCGTGGTTCTTTTCCATGCGGGTGTGCCGGCAATCAATGGGGGATTCGTCGGCGTGGACGTGTTCTTCGTCATTTCCGGATTTCTCATCACAAGAATTCTCTGCCGGGAGGCGATGCGCACCGGGACGGTCGGTCTGGTCCGGTTCTACGGCGCGCGCGCCCGCAGGCTGCTGCCCGCGGCGGCCGTCGTGCTGGTGGCCACGGCGATCGGCGCGGCGGCGCTGTTGCCGCCGCTGCGGGCGCGCCAGGTCCTCGGCGACGGAATCGCCTGCGCGCTGTACGCCGGGAATTATCGGTTCGCCCTGCACGGCACCGACTACCTCGCCGCGCACGAGCCGCCGTCGCCGTTCCAGCACTTCTGGTCGCTCGGTGTGGAGGAGCAGTTCTATCTGGTGTGGCCCGCGCTCGTCATCGCGACCGCCTGGCTCGTGCGGCGGCGAACCGGTGCGGCCGCGTGGCTGCCGTACCTGATCGTCCTCGTGATCGTCGCCGCGCTCTCGTTCGCTGTCGCGCTGGCCTGGACGGAGACGCTGCCGCCTTGGGCGTTCTTCTCCCTGCCGGCGCGGGCCTGGGAGCTGGCGGCAGGCGGTCTGGTGGCGCTGTCGGCCGCCGCGTGGTCCCGATTGCCCGGATGGGTGTCCGCCTGCGCGGGTTGGGCGGGGATGACGTCCATTGTCGCGGCCTGCGCTCACCTCGACCCGGACACGCCCTATCCCGGCGCGGCCGCGCTGATGCCCGTGCTCGGCGCGGTGCTGGTCATCGTCGCCGGGTGTGGCAGCACGCGATTCGGAGTCGGGCGCGTTCTGGCTGTGGCGCAGCTGCGCGCGATCGGCAGGTTCTCCTACTCCTGGTACCTCTGGCACTGGCCGGTGCTCGTGCTGGCGCCCCATGCCCTCGGTCACCGGCTCGGAGTGGTCGGCTCGCTCGGCGCGGTCGCCGTTGCCGGTGGTCTCGCCATGCTCACCCAGCGGCTGGTCGAGGATCCGGTCCGCTTCGCCGCGCCGCTGCGTAGTTCGCACCGGCGCAGCCTCGCCTGTGGCGGCGCGAGCACCGCGATCGCTCTCGCGGTGGTGCTGGCGATGCTCGTCGTCGTGCCCGCCCCGGTGGGTCGCGGTGCGGCCGCCCGCAGTCTCACGCTCACGACACCCGTCGCGCCGGTCACCTCCGCCACCGATCCCCATGACGAGGCGATCCGGCAGCTGACGGCGCAGATCCGAGCAGCGGTCGCGGTCGCGGCCGATGTGCGGGATGTTCCGTCCAACCTCACTCCCTCGCTCGCCGCCGCGCGCGGCGACAAGGCGGAGGTGTTCGGCAACGGCTGCGTGCGGTCCTGGCACGAGACCGGTCAGGCCGAGTGCGCGTCCGGGGTGACGACCGCGGGCACCACCGTGGCTTTGGTGGGCGATTCGCACGCCGCCATGTGGCATCCGGCGTTCGAGCCGATCGCCGGGGCGCGCGGCTGGCGGTTGGAGACCATGGCCAAGGTCACCTGCCCACTGCTCGACTTGCGCATCACCAGTCCCTATCTCGGCCGCGCGTACACCGAGTGCGAACAATGGCGCGGGCAGATCCACACCCGGTTGCGGCGAGAGCCGCCGCGGTTGGTCGTGGTGGGCATGTCCCGCCGCTACGGCGGAGACTTCGGCTTCGTCTCCTACGACCAGGCCTGGATCGACAGCCTGAACCGCACGGTCGCCCAGCTGCGCGCGAACGGTTCGGCGGTCCTCGTGCTCGGAGGAATTCCCGATCCCCATGCGACCGTGCCGTCCTGTGTGGCCGAGCACATCATGACGCCTCGGCGTGCGCCCCGGCGCGGCCGGTCGCGGTCGACGACGCGGGCATCGCGGCCGAGCGCGCGGCGGTCACGGCCGCGGGCGGGCAGTACGCGGAGCTGACCGCGCTGTTCTGCACGACCGCCCGGTGCCCCGTCATCGTCGGGAACAACCTCGTCTACCGCGACGACAACCACCTCACGATCAGCTACGCGCGGACACTCGGCCCCGTGATGGGCGCGCTCGCCGAACGCGCGCTCGCGCACGGCTGAGCCGGCCCGTCCCGTGCGGGGCGCGGGAAGACATCGCGCCCTTGCGGCGTTACACCCGGTCGCTGCCACCCGCGCCCTGCGGGGAAGGGCCGGTAACCTGCGGGTTGTCGGAGGGGTCGGGGAGAATGGCGGGGAATCTATCGGAGGAGGGACTGTGAACGACGGTCCGCTGATCGTGCAGAGTGACAAAACGCTGCTGTTGGAGGTCGACCACGAGTTGGCCGACGCGGCGCGGCAGGCGATCGCGCCGTTCGCGGAGTTGGAGCGGGCGCCGGAGCATGTGCACACCTACCGGGTGACGCCGCTGGCGCTGTGGAACGCGCGGGCGGCCGGTCACGACGCCGAGCAGGTGGTGGACGCGCTGGTCAGCTTCTCCCGGTACGCGGTGCCGCAGCCGTTGCTGGTCGACGTGGTGGACACCATGGCCCGCTACGGCAGGTTGCAGCTGGTCAAACATCCCGCGCACGGGTTGACTCTGGTCAGCCTGGATCGTGCGGTGCTGGAGGAGGTGCTGCGGCACAAGAAGATCGCGCCGATGCTCGGCGCGCGCATTGATGACGACACGGTGGTGGTGCACCCGTCCGAACGCGGCCGGATCAAGCAGATGCTGCTGAAAATCGGCTGGCCCGCCGAGGACCTCGCCGGTTACGTCGACGGCGAAGCGCATCCGATCGAACTCGACTACGCGACCGACGGCTGGCATCTGCGCGACTACCAGCAGATGGCCGCCGACTCGTTCTGGGCGGGCGGCTCCGGGGTGGTGGTGCTGCCCTGCGGCGCGGGCAAGACGATGGTCGGCGCGGCGGCGATGGCCAAGGCGAAGGCGACCACGCTGATCCTGGTCACCAACACGGTGGCGGGCAGGCAGTGGCGGCGCGAGTTGCTCGCGCGCACTTCGCTCACCGAGGACGAGATCGGCGAGTACTCCGGTGAACGCAAGGAGATCCGCCCGGTCACCATCGCCACTTACCAGGTGATCACGCGCCGCACCAAGGGCGAGTACAAGCACTTGGAACTGTTCGACAGCCGCGATTGGGGCCTGGTCATCTACGACGAGGTGCACCTGCTGCCCGCCCCGGTCTTCCGGATGACCGCCGACCTCCAGTCCCGCCGCAGGCTCGGCCTGACCGCCACGCTGGTGCGCGAGGACGGCCGCGAGGGCGACGTGTTCTCGCTGATCGGCCCGAAGCGCTACGACGCGCCGTGGAAGGACATCGAGGCCCAGGGGTGGATCGCCCCCGCCGAGTGCATCGAGGTGCGCGTCACGCTGACCGACGCCGAGCGGATGGCCTACGCGACCGCCGAGCCGGAGGAGCGCTACAAGCTGTGTTCCACCGCGCACACCAAGATCGCGGTGGTCGAATTGATCCTGGCCCAGCACCGCGACGCGCCCAGCCTGGTCATCGGCGCCTACCTCGACCAGCTCGACGAACTCGGCGCGGCGCTCGACGCCCCGGTGATCCAGGGATCGACGAAGACCAAAGAGCGCGAGGAACTCTTCGACGCCTTCCGCAGGGGCGAGATCCCGGTGCTCGTGGTGAGCAAGGTGGCGAACTTCTCCATTGATTTGCCGGAAGCGTCCGTGGCCGTCCAGGTTTCGGGTACCTTCGGTTCGCGCCAGGAGGAGGCGCAGCGACTCGGGCGGCTGCTGCGGCCGAAACACGACGGCGGTCAGGCTCATTTCTACTCGGTGGTCGCGCGTGACACCCTCGACGCCGAATACGCCGCGCATCGCCAGCGTTTTCTCGCCGAACAGGGGTATGCCTACCGCATCACGGATGCCGACGACTTGCTCGGCCCCGCCATCGGATAAGCGGAGGCGATCCCTCCACAAGCTGTGCTAGGAATGAGGGCGTGCGACACTTCGAATTCCCGGTGGACCGCAAGCACGCCCACGCGGTGAACGAAGTCTTCGCCGACCTCCGCCGCCTGCGCCTCATGGCGATCGCCGCCGCCGTCGTCGCCGCGACCGGAACCGCGTTCCTGATCCGGCTCAACCACACCTGGGCGTATCTGGTCGCGGTCGCGTTCGCGCTCGGTGCGGTGACCGCGCTGTGGGTGGCCCTGTGGACGCCGCGGCATTCCAGCATCGACAAGCTCTACGCGGACGGAGAGCTCGTTCCCGCGGTGGTCTCGGAGGCGGGTCCCTCCGGTGCGGCGGTGCTGCTCGCGTTGGTCGACGTGTCCACGCCGGATACGCGTGACCCGCGCTATGCCTTGGTCACCCGGAAGGTCCGTGCCCTTCCCGGCCACCAAGCCAAGGCCGGGGAGCGAGTGCCGTCGGTCGCGGTGCGTACCGACCGGGCGCCACGGCAGGTGGGCGAACGCTGGCAGTCGGTGAGCGCCATGCCGATCGCCTGGGGCACCACCGACGTCTCGGTCATCGCCCGCGCCCGCGCCGCGATCAGCGAGACCGAATGGCGGTTGCTCACCGACAATCTCGCCCTCGCCGAGAAGGTGCGCCACACCGCCACGAAACGACTGCTGCTCGATCCGCACCACCTGCCCGGCGACCTCGGCTCCTGAATCCGGCCGCGAACGTCCGTTTCCCGGCTGCCCGCGCCTACACTCGGAAGATGGTTCCAGCGTCCAATCTGCTGGCATTCGTCGCCGCAGCGGTCGTCATCATCGTCGTGCCCGGTCCCGGCGTGCTGTTCACCGTCGGACGCGCGCTCACGCTCGGCCGCCGCGCGGCGTTGCTCTCGGTGCTCGGGCACGCGGCGGGCGTCTACGTGGCCCTGGTCCTGGTCGCCATCGGCCTCGGCGCCCTGCTCACGGCGTCGGCGCTGGCGCTGACCGTGGTCAAATTCGCGGGCGCGCTCTATCTGATGTACCTGGGAATCCAGGCGATTCGCCAGCGCTCGGCGTTGCGGGAGGCGCTGGGCGCCACGGTCGAACCCGCGCGGCACGCGCGCGTGCTGCGCCAGAGCGCGATCGTCGGGCTCACGAATCCGAAGGCGATCGTCTTCTTCTCCGCGGTGCTGCCGCACTTCGCCGATCCGGCCTCGGGGTCGCTGTCGTGGCAGTTCCTGCTGCTCGGCACCGTCTTCCTCGCCATCGCGCTCGTCTCCGACAGCGCGTGGGCGCTACTGGCCGCCTCGGCGCGGTCCTGGTTCGCCCGATCGCCGCGCCGGTTGGAAGCGGTCGGTGGCGCGGGTGGGGCGATGATCTTCGGCGTGGGCGCGTCGGTGGCGCTGACCGGAAGCGGCGACTGAAGCCGCTACCATCCACCGAGGTCGGTGCGTCGGCACCGGCGACACGCGGGGTGGAGAGGGGTGGTCGTTCCCATGAGGTTGTCCGGCCGGATGGCGGCCGCGGTCGCATGCCTGTTCGTCGCGGCGCCCGTGGCGCCCGCGCACGCCGATCCGCCCGCGGATCCGCTGGTCGGCGCGCCTGGTCTGGGCGATCCGTACTACCCGCTGGACGGCAACGGCGGCTACGACGCGCAGCACTACGAGGTCGGTATCGACTACGACCCGCCGAGCCGCCAACTCACCGGGAGCGCCACGATCACCGCCACGGCCACCCAGGCCCTGCGTGTGTTCAACCTCGACTTCGCGGGACCGGAGGTGCGCATGGTGTCGGTGAACCGGCTCCCGGCCGGGTTCGAGCGCAACGGCGAGCACGAGCTGACCGTGACGCCGATGCTCCCGCTGCTGCCCGGCCTGCCGTTCACCGTCACCGTCGACTACGCCGGCCCCGCGGTGAACACCGAAGGCGAGGGATGGACTTTCGCTCCCAGCGGTGGCGCGTTCGTCGCGGGGGAGCCGCACTCGGCGACGAGTTGGTACCCGCTCAACGACACTCCGCTGGACAAGGCCACGTTCACCCTCGACGCCACCGTCCCCGCCGAGTGGGAGGTGGTCTCCAATGGTGTGCGAACCGAGAACGTGGTGCGCGGCGACAAGCGGACGGTCCGCTGGGCCAGCGACAAGCCGGTGCTCGGCTACCTGACCACCGTCGCGATCGACAAGTTCGACTTCCTCGAGCAGCGCAGGGCCGACGGCACTCCGCTGATCAGCGCGTTCGCGCCGAACACGCAGAGCCGCCACCGCGAGCTCGAACAGCGTCTGCCGGAGATCCTCGACTTCTCCGAAAAGCTCTACGGCCCTTATCCGTTCGACGCGGCGGGCGGCATCTACTTGGACGCCGACATCACCTTCTCGCTGGAGACCCAGACCCGCCCGCTCTACGCGCCGTGGACCGATCTGCAGACCGTGGTGCACGAGATCGCGCACCAATGGTGGGGCGACTGGGTGTCGGTGCGTCAGTGGTCGGACATCTGCCTGAACGAATGCTTCGCCAGCTATACCGCCGATTACCTGTGGCCGGAGCGGATGGAGGGCGAGAACGTCGACGACGACTACCGCGAGACGATCCGCAAGTACCGCGACAGCGACAAGTTCTGGCGCATCCCGCTGGAGAACCCGGGCGCCGGAAAGGAGTTCACCTCCGTCTACTACCGCGGCCCGCTGTTCCTGCACGCGCTGCGCAAGCAGATCGGCGACGAGGTGTTCTTCGCGGCCGTCCGGGATTTCCTCGCCGCGCACGCCTACGGCAACGCCTCGATGCCGGAGTTCCGCGCGTTCGTGCAGTCCAGGTCGCCCATGGATCTGACCGGTTTCTTCCACGCCTGGCTGAACACCACCGCGCCGCCGCCGGAGGAGTACCTGTTCCCTGGCGCGCTGCGCAGCTGAAGCGTCAGTCGTCCGCGACGCGCTGCCCGGCCTTGGCCACTCTGCGTTCGGCCCGCTCCAGCTGGCGTCGCGCGGCGTGCAGTTCCTCCTTCGCCGCTCGCTCGGCCGACTTGCGGAACTGCCGCTGCTGTTCGGCGCGCGCGAGCTCGTCGCGCAGCGCGGCGACGCGTTCTTCGGCGGCGGACAGTGCCTCGGTGGCGCCGGCGAGCGCGGATCGGGCCGAATCCGCTGCGGCGCGGGCGGAACCGAGGGCATCCTCGGCGGCTGCCAGCTCACGGCGCGCGCTGTCGTCTGGTTTCTGCCGCGACGCCGCTCGCCCGGGCGGCGCGGCCGGTTCGGGAACCGCGAGCAGGTTCGGTCCGCTCGGCCCGAAGCCTTCGTAGCTCGCCGCCGCAGCGAGCGTTCCGGTGCGCAGCCGCTCGGCCACCTCCGGATCGGCGAGCGCCGCCGTCAGAGTCTGCCCGACTTCCCGCACGACCCCCTCGCCGACGGGATGGCCTTGTTCGGCGGCCAGCGCGCCCGCCTTCTTGGACAGCGCGTTGACCAGTTGCTGTCGCTGCGCGGTGAGCGTGCGCAACTCCTCGGCCGAGAGTTTCCGCTGAGCGGCCGCCAGGGCGGCGCCCAGCCGCAGCAAGGCCGCCACGTCGTCGGGCGCCGCGCGGGCAAGCAGGTTCGCCGCCCACGCGGTCAGGGTGGGTTTGCGCAGCTTGCCGATGGCGGTCGCGAGCTGCTTGTCGCCCGCCCGCCTGGCCGCAGCCGCCCGGTCCGCGCGCGCCGCGACGAACTCCGCGAGCGGCAGCCCGTAGAGGTCGCGTGCGACGTCCTCGACCGTCATACCGATCAAGCGTAACGACCCGGTCTCGGACGACGACACACTCCGCATACCGGACAAGAGTCCAGTTGCGTACAAATGCGAAAGGCGTTGCCAGTGAATTACTCTGCGTTCCTGTTGCTCGGTCGTCTGCTTCCCAGCATCCTCGGTTACACGCTCATGGGGCTGTACGGCACGCACCTGTAGTACGCCCGCCATTCGGGCTCACCCGGCGCGCTGATGCGGCCGCCTGGTCGTGCGGGTATCCTCACCGCGTTCACGAGCCCGTGAACTTGTTCGGTGAGAGAGGTTTTCAGGTGAAGTTTCCAGGAGCGAGGCCGCTGGCACGCATTGTGCTCGCCCTCGTCGCGGTGGCCGCGGTGGTGATCACGGTGGCCGGCTGTTCGTTGATCGGGGACGCGGGCAAGTCGGACACCGCCAAGGCCCAGGTCGGCGACTGCATCAACGTCATCGAGGGCTCCGCGGTCGATTCCAAGACCGAGCCCGTCGACTGCTCGTCGGACAAGGCCGTGTACAAGGTCGCGCAGTCCTACGACAAAAAGACCGACTGCGCCCCCGACTACACCTCTTATGAGGAGACCCTGGGCGGCGGCACCACCGCGTTCCTGTGCCTGGCGCCGAACTTCAAGGAAGGCAGCTGCTACAACGAGAGCAGCACCACCGGATACAAGCACGTCGACTGCGGCGCCGCGGAGGCGACGTTCAAGGTGCTGAAGCGGATCGACGGCCAGGCCGACGAGTTGCTGTGCGGCGAGGACGCCACCGGCTTCCGGCTCATCGAAACCGACCCCAAGGTCACCTTCTGCACGGGCAACCCGAAGGGCTGATCATTCCAGCAGGGCAACCGACGCGATCCGGTGCAGTGTGAAGTGCCGGACCGCGCCGGTGACCGGGTCCAGCGCGTCCAGTTGCCCGTTGCCCACCTTCAACGGCTCCACCACCCGCTGGGTGGCGACCCCTTGGGCGTCGACGTAGCCGATGTTCACCGACCGCCGCACCCGCGCCGCGAGCTGGAGCAGGGCCAGGGTGGCGGCGGTATTGGTCCGGGTCCCGTCCGGGCGCACCGCGTGCGCGGAGCGGGCGCTGGCGGCGCGTTCGCCCGCACGTAGTTCCGTGACCAGCGATTCGAGCTGTTCGGCGCTGGGTGGTGTCGGCCGATACGGCTGCCGCGCCGCGGGCCGGACCGCGATCCGCGCGCCACGCGGACGCAGATCGACGATCGCGCCCGCCGAGTCCTCGCCCGCTGGCGCGAAACCGGCCGCCCGCAACTGCTCGAGCAGTTCGGCCAGCGGCGCCTGGGCGATCGCGACGGTGGGCGCGATGGACCGCAGCGCCAGCGTGCTCGCCACCGGTGCGGACAGCACCTGTGCCAGCAGCGCCGGATCGTCGCTGCGGATGAACGACTGCGCCATGCCCGCGCGTAGCTGACCGTGCCGCCGGGCCACGTCATCGATCAGATAGGTCAGCGCCTGCGGGATCGGCGTACGGGAGTGCCCGGCGAACAGCGCGTGCAACTCGGCGGCGGTCGATCCGGCGTCCAGGGCGCGACGCACCGACGACTCGCCGATCCGGTACACCGTCGCCGCGCCCGCGGATTCCACGTCGGCGACCAGGGCGACGCGACGTTGCAGATCCGGCGTCAGCGGGCCGGGGGCGATCACCGTCAGATCCGCCTGCACCAGGAAGTGGTCCACCGGCTCCGGCAGCGCCGCCTCCATCGCCGCCTCGGCGTCGGCCACGCTGGTCGCCGCCGCGTGCAGCAGCGCCCGCGCCGCCGAGCCGAGCGCCCCACGGCCGACGAACCCCAGCGCCGCCGCTTCGGCCAGGGTCTGCTCGACCACCTCCGGCCGGAAGCTCCTGCGCCTGCGTGGCTGCCGCCAGGCCAGAATCCGGCCGATGTCCGCCGGGGCCAGTGCCGTGCCGGACGGGTATTCCGCGAGCAGGCCGAGGATCGCGCGCCGGTCGCGTGGCGCGTGCGGCGTGCGCAGTTCCAGCGACAGCGCCGCCAGCGGCTTGTCGTTGGCGTCGCGCATGCCGATCATCCACGGCATCCGATCCAGGTCCAGCCAGGTCAGCGCGAGCGTGGCCCAGCGCCGCGCGGGCGGTGACTCCAGCCAGGAGTCCACCAGCGGTGTCGGCGCCCAGAACTCGTCGGCCGAATCGAAGTCGGGAGGAGGGTCCGGCAAACCTTTCTCGACCAGTTTCGCGGCCGCCAGCAGTTCCACCAGCAAACCTGCCCGAGGCTCGTCGACACCGGCTTGCTTGGCGATGCGGCGCAGCTCCCGCACGCCGAGTCCACCCGCGCGCAAGGCGGGAGCGGGCGCCTGGCCGAGCACCTCCAGCACGGCGGCGCAGTGGCGCAGCAGCTCGCCGACCTCACCCGCCGCGACCGCGTTCACGTCGGCGGGCGTGTGCCTGGTGGTCTCCGGGTGCGGCGGTGTCAGCGCGTGCGGGTGGGTGACCGGTTCCCGGCGCAGCACTTGGCCGACGGTGACGGGAAGTTCGACGGTCTCGTCATCGATCCAGTGCAGCAGCCTGCGCGCCAGCAGCCGCTGAATCGGCCGATCGGCCGGAGTGCCCGGTGCGGCGTCCCTGGTGCGGCCGCGCGGGCCGGTCGCGGCCAGCTTGTCCAGCAGGGCCCGTTCGGCGGGGGCGAGTTCCGGGAGCGCCGCGATCACCTCGGGTTCGGTGAGGGCGTCGGGGATCTCGGTGGCGGTGCCGACCGGCCAGGGCAGGGCTTCGGCGGCCGCCGGAATCAGATGCAGTCCCTGCTCGGCGTCCAGCCAGACCAGCGCGCGAGCGGTCAGCCGCTCCAGCGCGTCATCAATGGCGGCGGCCGTCGCCCGTTCGCTCAATTGCACATGCAGTTCGGAGCGGCTGAGCGGGCCACGGTCCGGGTGCGTCACCCCGTGCACGGCAAGGGTTTCCACCATGGCGAATTCGAGGGTGTTCAGGTCCTCCGTGGCGCGCAACACCGACGCGCGCTGTTCGGTGCGCGCGGCCAGCACGGCCATCGAGGAGGGCAGCGGCACGGCCAGGTCGGGCCGAAGCTGCAGCAGCGTCACGAGCTGGGCATCACTGCGGGCACCGAGCCATCCGGCCAGGGAATCGGTCACGGTCATCCGATCCAGCCTACGATGCTGGGCGATCGCCCGCCCGGGTCAGCCGGTGGGCCCGAGGCGGTGCGGGCTGCGGCGCGTCCGGGGAGAGCGGCGCGTGCCAGAATGGGGCCGTGGTGAACAAATCCAAGAAATCCTATGTCGACAACGGCTGGCCGAAGGTCGCCGACGGTGACCACGCGGTCACCGAGCTCTCTTCGACCCGCTCCGGTGGTCTCTCGCCGTACGGCGAGGACACCGAGTTTCCGGTCCCCGCCGAGCAGCTGCCCTACACGCACCCGAACACGGTGATCAACCGCTGAGCACGCGACCGGAACGTTCTCGGCTACGAAGAAGGGCCCCGCATCCTCGTTGATGCGGGGCCCTTCTTGAAGTCGCGTGGCGGTCAGGACGGGAGCAGGCCCTTGTTCGCCTCGTAGAAGTTCACGATCGCGGGGTCGAGGGTGACTCCGCTGGACTTGGCGGCGTTGAAGAAGTCGAGAGCTTCCTTGGGCACCTGGACACCCTGGGCCTGCACGACCTCGAGAGCGCGGTCGACGGCCGAGAAGATCTGCTTCGTGCTGTCCGCCGGCGCGGCCGGGGAGGCCTGCGGCGCGGGGGTCCAGCTCGGGGATTCGGGGGTGGAGGGCGCCGAGCGCGGGGTGGGCGCGCTGCTCAGGCCCAGCTTGGCCGAGCAGGAGGGCCAAGCGCCCCAGCCCTGCGAGGCGAGCACCTTTTCGGCGACCGCGATCTGCTGTTCACGGGTGGCCTGGTTGGCGGAGGCGGCGTACTCCTGGCCGCCGTGGGCGCGCCAGGTGCTGGGCGAGAACTGCAGCCCGCCCTGGAAACCGTTGCCGGTGTTGATGCCCCAGTTGCCGCCGGCCTCGCACTGAGCGAGTCGATCCCAGTCGGAGTCGGGTGCCGCGCTGGCGTTGCCTGCGAGGGCCACACCGGCGGTGCCGATGATGGCGCCGGTGACGGCAACCTTGGCTACCGTGCGGCCGGTCGAGCTTGGCTTGCGATGGCGTCCACTCATATCGGGTTCGTCTTCCTCTCGACGCACCTGCGACGTCTTCGGTTCTGGTTCGGACTGAGAGGTCGTCCGTTCCGCCCTCGCCCCTACGTTTCCGTCGGGGTTCCGGTACCCGCGGGGCGAGGCTCGGTGCGGCGGGCCGGTGGTCGCCGGGTGTCCCGGCTGGATAAGACCGTACGACGAACGGCGGGAAAAATCACTATTTGGTAACCGGCGTGTACCAATGGGTCTCGACGCGATATCGGTGGGGGAGATCGCTTTCGTGCAGCTAGAGGGGTCGCGCCCGCGCCACGCGGTCGTCGTGACCCCGCCGTGACCGTCTCGTAATGTGATGAGGATCACATGTCCGAGTGGGTAACGATCGCGACGGGTAACCGGTTTGCGCCCGGATCGGACATGGACGCTCCGGTTTCAGCACGCTCCGGTTTCAGCGGGCTCGGCGCCCCGAGCGCAGCGCGAAGACGAGGGCGAGCACGAACCCCAGTGGCGCGAGCATCGCTCCGAAGTAGAGCCACAGACCCGGCTCGCCGTCGGTCAGCAGGGGGATCGCGAAGATGGCGACGATTGCCAGCAATCCCAGCGCGAACAGACAGAGCGCGAGTTGCAGCAACCAGTCGCCGCGTCGCCGGGGGGCGCCGCCGGAGGGGGTCGGAGCGGAAGGGTTCGTCACGGCTCGACGGTAAAACTGATGTGCTTGTGTTATTCGCACCGGGGTAGACTCGATGGCAATCGCGTCCTGCAATCCTGCTGGGCGCGTTCTTTTCGCACAGAAAAGGGCCGGTCGCGTGACCGGCCCGGTGGACAGATGTGCTCGGGCCGTAGGGGTCCGAGTTTCGATGACGAACGGGTGAGCGCAGTGCCGACCGGCAGGGTGAAGTGGTACGACGTCGAAAAGGGCTTCGGCTTCCTTTCCCAGGACGAGGGTGAGGACGTCTACGTCCGCTCGTCCGCGCTGCCCAGGGTGTCGAGGGTCTCAAGCCGGGTCAGCGCGTCGAGTTCGGTATGGCCGCCGGTCGTCGCGGTCCGCAGGCGCTGAGCCTCAAGTTGCTGGAAGCGCCGCCCTCGGTCCGGCAGGGCCAGGAACGCAACGCGCGCAAGGAACCTCCTGCGCGCAGGCACACGCCGGACGAGTTGCACGGCATGGTCGAGGACATGATCACCTTGCTCGAGGCGAAGGTGCAGCCGGACCTGCGCAAGGGCAAGTACCCGGATCGTAAGACGGCGCAGCGCATCTCGGAGGTCGTGCGCGCGGTGGCGCGGGAACTGGATCGGTAGTCCGATCTCGCGCCCGCGACCATGTGCGTGTCGCGCCCGCGACCATGTCCGCAGGCGCTCGACATTCAGCTTCGGCGCAGTTCTCGGGCGACGAGGGCGTCCACGAGATCGTTCATTTCTTCCACCACGTCGGCCGCGCCGCCGTTGTAGGCGAGGTTGCGCAGCTCGAGCGGGTCCTCCTGACGATCGTAGAGTTCGTACTCGAATTCACCGCGTGCGCCCGCGATCTCCTGTGGTGTCGAGTATCGGGCGAAGCTGTAACGGGGCGTGATCGCGCCCCGCAGGCAGTATTTGACGCCGGGAGCTTGACCGCCACTGGATTTGGCGTCGGAGGTGAGCAGCAGTGCGTCACGGACGGTGCCTGCCGGATTGGTCAGCAGAGGTGTGAGGTCCTTGCCGACGAGCGGGCCCGCCGCGCTGGCGTCGATCCCGGCCAGCGCGGCCACGGTGGGCACCAGGTCGATATGTGAAGTGAGTGCCGCCGTGGTGGTTCCGTGCGTGGCCGGGTTGCGTGGGTCGGCGATGACCAACGGCACGCGGTTGTTCTCCCGGTAGATCATCGCGCCCTTCTGGCGCAGCCCGTGCGCGCCGCCGAGTTCCCCGTGGTCGGCGACCTGGATCACGACGGTGTTGCCCGCCCCGCCGGTGCCGTCCAACGCGCCGAGGACCTCGGTCATCAACTCGTCGGTGCGCCGCAGCAATTCCAGATACCAGTTGCCCCACTGCCGCCATTGGGCGCGTCCGAGCGCGGAGTCGACTTCGTTGGGCATCAGGCCGCCGACGGCCTCGTTCATGGTGCGCCACACCGATTGGACCCGTGGCTTGGTCGACAGGTCGGACTCGAAGTTGGGTGGAATGTCGGCGCCGTAATCGGGGACGTCCGCCAGCCGGTAGAAGCGCGGGCAATACATCATGTCGTGGGGATTGACCATGCTGACCACGCACAGCCACGGTTGGTTGTCGCCGCCGTGCCGCCGTAGCCAGCCGACGGCGTTCTCCACGACACCGGGGTCCTCGTGGGCGCCCTCGTTCGGTCCACCGCCGGACAGGATGTCGTAGGCCTCGTCGAACCCGTAAGCCGACAACGCGGCGCTGTCGGTGCCGACCGGTTCGGAGAGATGCCATTTGCCGATGTAGGCGGTCCGGTAGCCCGCTTGCTTCAGCACGGTGCCGATGGTCGGGATCGTGGTGTCCAGGTTGGGGCTCCACGCGTGTAGCGGCCCGAGGGCCGCGCCCATGAGGTCGTTGCCGCGCACGTTGTCGGTCATGCCGGTGACCGGGGCGTGCGAGCCGGTGAAGAACGCCGACCGCGCGGGTGAGCACGGCGCCGTCGGCGCGTGGTGCATGGCGAACCGGACGCCGCTGGCGGCGATCCCGGCACGAGCGGGCAGCGTGAAGCCGGGAGGCAGGACCACGTCGGCGCGCTCCTGATCGGTCATGATCACCAGGATGTTCGGCCGTGTGGCCGGGGCTGCCGCGCTGTGCGCGGCGAGGGCGCCACTCAGGACGGGCACGGAGGCGGCCATCATCCCGAGCACCTGACGTCGGCTGGGACGTGCGGAATGAGCGAATGTCAGGGGCTGATCGGGGTCGGACACGGGAGCACCTTCCTGCTGCGGTCGAACGGGCGCCCCCACTGTAACTGATGAATCGACGAAATCTTTCAAATAAACTTTTTCGGTGGCCGAACCGGCGCGATACTGTGCACGGGTGTCACCACCCGAGACGACGTCCGCGACGGCGCGCGGCGAACAGACGCGGCAGGCGATCCTCGACGTCGCCACGCGCCGATTCGCCGATCAAGGTTTCCGCGCGACCTCGGTGGCGGCGGTGGCGCGCGAGGTGGGGCTGGCGCCGTCGGCGGTGTACTTCCACTTCGCGGACAAAGAAGCACTCTTCGTCGCCGCGTTCGATCGCGATGCCGCCCGGCTGTGCGACGACGCGCTACCCCCGTCGGGGCCGATGGACGCCGCCTACTGGCAGCAGGTCGTCAGCCGTTTCGTGACGCGGCTGGACGCATATCCGCTGGTGCATCGGGTGCTCGCGGGACACGAACCCGGACTGCTGGTCCGGCTGATCGACGGCGTCGTGCCGCGACGCATCCGGCAAGTGCTCGAAGCGGCGCTGCGCGCCGGTCAGCAGGCCGGGGACATCGCCGATGACCTCGATCCCCGGGACACCGCGATCGCGCTGGAAGCCATCTTCACCGCCGTGGTCATCACCGTCGTGCAAGTCGGCGGCAGCGGTTCCTCGGAGCGCATCGACGCCGTCGGACGCTTGATGCGCACCGCGCTGACGACGCGGCGCCCGACCTGATCGTCCCGTACCGCGAGCCGGCGGCCGGTCGTCGGAACGGCGCGCGCTACGCGGTGCTGATCGACCAGGCTGCGTGCGGCACGTAGAACTCCCTGCCCGTTTCGTCGCGGGCGAGGATCGGCAGCTGGAACTCGACGCCGATGAGCCGCAGATCGGGTTCCGGCTTCGAATCGATGGTCAGGGCGAGGGCGCGGTCGGGGTAGTCGTTGCGGCTGATCACCTGATCCACCTTGTCGCCGTTGGGCAAGAGGTAGACGAGCTGGGCGAGCCAGGGAGCGTCGGCGACCTGCTTCGGCAGCGACAGTTGCAGGGGGTAACCGGCGGGAACTTCCAGTTCGACAGTGCGCCCGCGATGACAGTCCGGCGTGTCGGGGGCGCAGTTCAGCGTCGCGAACACTGTGCCGGTCACGTCCTCCTCCGGCAGGACGCTGCACTCGCGCATGGTCACCGAGCAGTAGCTGAACGGCCGCACGGTGACCGTCTTGCCGTGCGCGTACGCGGTGAGGGTGACATCGGGTTCGTCGGCGTTGCGGATCAGCACCGCCAGCACGCCGACGAAGGCGACGGTGAACACCAGCAAGGCGGCCGCGACCAGCGCGGCGATCGTGCGTGCGTTGAGCCTGCTCACCAGATCGGGTCTCCTTGCCCTCGTTGAATGCGTGTGGTGTCGCCGCCGCGGGGGCCGGGAGCGTGCGCGCGGGGTGCGCTGTTCCCGTCCGGGCGCGTGGTCGGCACCTCCTGCTCCGCGTGCTGCGGACGGTTGCCGCCGAGGCCCGGCAGCAGCGAATGGCCACGGAAGCTCAGGAAAGTCTGCACCAAGCCCAGCACGAGCACCGCGCTGACCACCGCGAAGCCCTTCCAGTAATCGGTCGGCAGCAGCACGCCCGCCGCGCCGCCGACGACCCAGCTGAGCTGTAGCACGGTCTCCGACCGCCCGAAGCCGGAGGCGATCGACTCCGGTGGCAGGTCGTCCTGGATGGAGGCGTCCAGCGACACCTTCGCCAGCGCGCTCATCGCGGCCGCGACCAAGGCGGCGACCGCCGCGCCGAGCAGGTTGTCGGCGAATGTCGCGAACAACGCCACCAGCGCGCAGGCCGCCGTGCAGCCGAGCACGATCAGCGCGGGCCTGCCGAGCTCGAGCCGGGCGCCGGTCGCGTTGCCCGCGAAATTGCCGATGGCAGCGGCCGCGCCGACCGCACCGAGCATGAGGGCCTGCTGCACGGGCCGGTGCTCGGTGGCCTTGGCGACGAACGCGACGTAGAAGGTGAGGAACCCGGTCAGCACGCGGATGGCGCTGTTGCCCCAGAGCCCGGTCACCACGGCGCGGCCGAGCGGCTGCCTGCGTTTGCGCGGCGGCACCGAAGACTCCTTGCCGGACGACAGCACCTCGGTGCGCGCGTCGGCGCCGTGGTAGCTCAACGTGGCGGGCACCTCTCCTTCGGTCACTTCGACCCAGGAGGGGATGCGCAGGCTGAGGTAGGTTCCCCCGCAGGCGATCAGCGTCGCGAAGACCAACGCGCCGTTGGAGCCCGCGATCGCCGCGGTCAGCCCGGCCAGCGCTCCCGCGCCGATGGTGCCGCCGACCAGCCCGAACACCGTGAGACGGGAGTTGGTGCGGACCAGATCAATGTCCGGCGGCAGCACCCGGGGCGTGACCGCGCTCTTGAGCACCGAGAACAACTTGCTGCCGATCATCATGCACAGCGCCAGCGGATACAACGCCCAGGTGTCGAACTGGAAGATCAGCACCACCGTGATCACCGCGCGCACCGCGAACGACGTCGCCAGCGCCAAACGGCGACCGCGCTGCAAACGATCGAGCATCGGGCCGATCAAAGGCGCGATCACCGCGAACGGCGCGATCGTGATCAGCAGGTACAGCGCCACGTTCGTCTTGCTCTCCGCGGTGGCGCTGGCGAAGAACAGGGTGTTGGCCAAGGCGACCGCGATCGCGGCGTCGAGGGCGAAGTTCGCCATGGTCGCGTAGGTGAGCGCCGTGAGACCCGACTTGTCCGCGCCGTCGGCCTTGGCCGCGCGCTGGAAGGTCGCGATGCCCTTCTCGGTCAGCTCCCTGCCGCGCATGGCGGCCACGCGGGTGACCGTCAGTTTGCGGGGCATGCGCTGAGCGCCGGAAGGGGCCGTGTTCTCCGGTGGTGGGACCTGTTCTTCGACAGCGGTGTCCGGATAGTCCGGTTCTGGCGGCTCGGGGTGCCGAGGCGTGCGGTGGGGAGCCTTCCATCGCTCCGCGCCGCGCTCACGCGGTAGACGCTTGGTCCGCGGAGGTTCCGGCGGCCGCTCTGCCTCCCGTCGCGGGCCGGGCGGCGGCGAGCCCCGCTCGGCGGCGCGGCCGGGTTCCGGTCCGAGCGGCGGCAGCGGCCTGCGGCGGCGCGGCGCGTTGGGGGGCGGGTATCGGTCGAAACCCGGATGCCGGTCGAACGGCGGGGACTCCTCGCCCGCCCACCGCTCACGGTCGGGACCGGAAGGTTCGCGGGGAGTGGTCACGACTTCAATTCTGGCGTACTCCCGTCCTGGGCGTTCACTCGCGCTCCGGGGCGGTGGCGGAAAGCGGCCATCGTCGCGCTCAGGCGGGTGTGAAACGGACTTCGAACATGGTCGGCCAGTTCTTGCCGGTGATGAGGAAGCGGTCGGTGCCGGGCAGCTGGGCGATGCCGTTGAGCGCGTCCGCGCCGGCCCGCGCGGTCGCCGGGAGCAGACCGGCGGCGTCGGCGAACGCCAGCACCGCACCGGAATCCGGGTCGATGCGCAGGATCGTGTCGGTGGGCCAGTCGTTGGCGTAGACCGAGCCGTCCGACGCGCATTCGAGCTCGTTGAGGCGCGCCCCGTTGCGGCTGGTCAGCTCGACCGAGCCGATCGGAGCGAAGGTCTCCGGATCGCGGAAGGTGAGCCGGTCGGTGCCGTCGCTCATGATCAGCCGGCCGCCCATGGCGCACAGACCCCAGCCTTCGCCGTCGTAGCTCACCCGGCCGCGTTCGGCCAGCGTGGCCGGGTCCCGGGCGATGGCGACGCCGTCATGCCAGGTCAGCTGCCAGAGCGTGGCCCCGGCGACGGTGATGCCCTCGCCGAAGTACGGCGCGGGCAACGCGGCCTCGGCCAGTTCCTCGCCCGTCGCCAGCCGGGACGCGCGCACGCGCGACGCGCCCGCCAGGCCGGTGCCCTCGTAGAGGACCTCGCCGTCGATCTCGAGACCCTGGGTGAACGCCGTCGGATCGTGCGGCCTGGTGCCGACCACCTCGATGTTCATCCTGGGTGTCGTGTCCTCGGCGCCGCCGCATCCGCCCGAGACGAGCGCAGCGGCCAGCACACCGATGGCCAACGAACGCCGATTGCGCTCCATACGGCAAAATGTAGGCCGTGAGCGCAGTTTCTGTTTCGGAGTCCGGCGTACGGCCGATTCTGGCCGATGCCGTCGATTTGGCCCGCCGTGCGCTCCTGGAGTTGGAACCGTCGGCCGTCGGCGCGCACCTCGGCGTGATCGCCGAGGACGAGGTCGCGGCGACCCACCGCTTCGAGGCCACGCTGCCCGGCTATCGCGGGTGGCAGTGGGCGGTCGTGGTGGCAGCCCCGCCCGGCGCCGACCACGCGACGGTCAGCGAGTCCGCGTTGCTGCCCGGGCCGGAGGCCCTGGTCGCACCCGAGTTCGTGCCCTGGGAGCAGCGAGTACGCCCCGGCGACCTCGCGCCGGGCGATCTGCTCGCCCCGCCCGCCGACGACCCGCGCCTGGTGCCGGGCTACGTGGCGACCGGTGATCCCGTGGTGGACGAAGTCGCCTACCAGGTCGGCCTCGGCCGCACCAAGGTGATGAGCAGGGAAGGTCGCGAAGCGGCCGCCGAACGCTGGTACGCCGAATACGGCCCCGACTCGGAGATGGCAAAGGCCGCGCCGGCCACCTGCGGAAGCTGCGGTTTCTACCTGCCGCTGGCCGGGGCGCTGCGCGCCGCGTTCGGTGTCTGCGGCAACGCCATGGGCGCCGACGGGCACGTCGTCCACGTCGCCTACGGTTGCGGCGCGCATTCGGACACCGAGGTTCCCACCGGCAGCGGCTCCCCGCTGCACGAGGCGTACGACGACGCGGCCATCGAGCTGATCACCTTCGGTCCCGACCGGTCCGCCGCGCGGGATGCCGCCGCATCGACCTCCACGGGCGCGGATCGCGGCCCGGCCGAGGCGAGTAGTGCGCCCGAGGCAGCAGCCGAGGAGGCGGGGAACGCCGAAAACCGCGCGAAAACCGAGAGCGTCGCGGCTGTGGACGATGCGGGGGTCGCGGTCGGCGGTCCGGTCACCGGAGACGCCGCTGTCGAGAACCGTGCTGTCGCGCAGGATGTTGCCGTTGATGCCGGAAACGCGGAGGGTGGTGCGGTTGTCGAGAGCGGTGCCGCCGCGCAGGATGCTGTGACGGCTGTGGGCGCGGGAGTTGCCGAGAGCGCCGCCGGTGTCGAGAACCGTGCTGCCGCGCAGGACGTTGCCGCCGCGGACACGGGGGTTGCCCAGGGTGGCGTGGTCACCGGAGACGTTGCCGGTGTCGAGGACGCTGCTGCCGCGGACGCGGAGGTTGGCGAGAGCGGTTCGGTCACCGAAGGCCCTGCCGGTGTCGGTGCGGAAGGGGTCGCGGCTGTTGAAAGTCCTGCGGCAGCGGAGGACACCGTCGGGGCTTCGAGCGCGCCCGAAGCCGGGCCTACCGACAGCCCGGACACCACGGCCGGTGATTCGACCGGATACGGGAAAGTCGCCGACGCCGTGCCCGCCGCTGAGGTCGGTGAAATAGATCCCACCTCGGTAGCCAGCGCATCGAGCGCCGTGCGGGAGAAGCAGGCCGAGGACGCGGCTGGTGAGTCGGCGAGGGCCGGCGGCACCGGATTCGCGGTTCCCGCGCAGGCCGACGACGTGGTTTCCAGCGACCCGAGCGTGGCGAAGGACGACATCTCCTCCACTCCGGAGCATCCCACGGGTACGAGTGCGCGAGATTTCGCCCCGTCGGAGAGCGATTCGGACGCGGTGCAACCCCTGACGGGCGCCACGCAGGACATTCCCGCCGAGTCCGGCACGCAGGCGAGTCCGGCTGAGCCCGTGACCGTCGGGGCGGCGTCGGACACGTCCGCGTCCAGCCCCGCCGGATCGCCCGTGGGCGGGGAAGCCGACGCGGCCGTCCCGTCCGACGACGGCGAGCCGGGTGCCGACGCGCGGCCGGAGTCCCAGTCATCGCCGCGGAACTGACCGAGACCGCCGATCCGTTCGGCACTTCGGCCTTGCGGGCGGCGGTGCTCGCGGCATGGCGCGATTCGCCGACCCGGTTGCGGGAGGACGCCGCCACCGAGCACGACTTGGTGCGCGCGGGCTACCGCGACCGGCTGCTGACCGAGCTGGCGCAGAACGCCGCCGACGCCGCGCGCAAGGCGGGTGTGGCGGGCGAGCTCGTCGTCCGGCTCGACGGCCGGGAGCTGCGCGTCGGCAATACCGGTGCGCCGCTGGACGTCTCCGGCGTCCACGCGCTCACCGCCCTGCGCGCATCCGGGAAGTCCGGCGACCGCGCCGTCGGCCGGTTCGGCGTCGGATTCACCGCGGTGCTGGCGGTGAGCGACGACATCGAGCTGCGGTCGGTCTCCGGGTCGCTGCGCTTCTCCCGCGCCGCGACCAGCGAAGCACTGGCCCGCGACAATATCCGGACACCCCCTGTCGACACAGGCGAATTCGCCCCTCCGGTGCTGCGGTTGGCCTGGCCGATCGGAACGCGACCGGCGAACGGGCTCGACACCGAGGTGGTGCTGCGCCTGCGAGCGGACATCGACGCCGACGCGCTGCTGGCCGCGATGTGCGCCGAAGCCGTCGATCTCCTGCTGGAACTGCCCGCCCTGCACCGCATTCGCATCGGCTCGGACGAGTTCGTCAGCAGTGCGGAGGACCTGGGGGACGGCATGCACGAGGTCTACGTCGACGGCCCCGGCAGCGAACAGCGAACCTGGTGGCAGTACCGCACGCCGCGGGCGCGCTGGCTGCTGCCGGTGCGCGACGGCAGGCCGGTAGCGGCCGCGCCGGATGTGTTGCGGGCTCCGACCAGGTCGGACGAGGAACTGTCCCTGCCAGCCCTGCTCATCGCCGACATCCCGATGCAGCCGGATCGTCGCAGGTTGCTGCCCGGCGCCCGGCTCGCCGAGCTGGCCGACGGCTACGCGGATTTCGCCCGCGCCCTGCCGCCGCGCGACCGGCTCGTGCTCGTGCCCACGCCCGGTTTCGCGCGCGGCGAGGCCGATGCTCTGCTGCGGGAAGCCCTCCTGCGCGAGCTGCGATCGCGTCCTTGGCTTCCGGTCGTCGCCGGTCGGCGTGCTCGGCCGGAGCGTCCAGCCGACTCCGAAACTCCAGACGTCTGGGCCGATGACGAGCAAGCGTGGGTAGCCGGACCACCGGGCGGCGGTTCGGACGCCGTGCCCGATGCCGAGGCGGCTGGGTTGGACGGCGTGCGCGATGCCGAGGCGGCCGGGTTGGACGCCGTGCGCGATGCCGAGGCGGCCGGGTTGGACGGCGCGGCATGGGTTCAGGCTCCGGAATCTGCGCCGGAGCGCATGGCAGGCGCCGAGGTGCCCAGCGCGGGGTCCGGCACGGAACCGGCCGGAATCCGAACCATTGATGAGCACAGCAGCGCATCCAGGCACGGCAGCACTCCGGATGATGAACTCGCGTCGCTGCCCCAGTTCGATCCCGCCGGTGGACCGTCAACGCCCCTGGACGTCGCGGTCCCGACACGCGCTTACGTCTTCGCCGGTCTGACCATGGACTTGGCCGCCCTGCTCGATGACGTGGTCGGTCCGTTGGTGATCCCCGACCTCTCCGGACGGCCCCACGCCGAGGCCATGGGCGCGCTGGACGTGCACCGGCTCGGGTTGGCGCGGCTGGCGGAATTGTCCGGGGGCCTGGAGCGGCCGCCGGGGTGGTGGCGGTCGTTCTACACCGCGCTGGAATCGTTCGTGGTGGATCCGCTCGCGGCGGAAGAGCTGGGCGCGCTGGCGGTTCCGCTCGCCGACGGCAGATTGGTCACCGGGCCGCGCACCGTGGTGCTGGATGATCAGCTCGAGGTCGCGATCCCGGTGCACTGGGCCAGGCTGGTGCATCCCGAAGCCGCGCACCCCCTCCTGGCTCGGCTGGGCGCGCGATCGGCCACCGCCGAAGATCTGCTGACCGACCCTGGCTTGCGCGCCGACCTGGAGGACCACCCGGGCGACCCCGACACCGCCGACGCCGTCCTGCGTCTGGCCGCGCACGCCGACCCGGCGGTGTTGCCTTCCTGGCTCGGGTTGCTCGAACTGCCCGACAGCGAGGGCGAACCGCGCTCCGCCGACGAACTGCTGCTGCCCGGTGCACCGCTGGGTGACCTGCTCGTGCCCGACGCGCCTTTCGGCACGGTCGATCCGGAGCTGGTGCGACGCTACGGTGCCGACGCGTTGCGCGCCGTCGGCGTCGGCTGGGATTTCAGTGTGGTCGTCGAGGCCGATCCGACCGGCCCGGACCACGACTTGGACGACGAGGAACACTGGTGGTCCACGCTGCCGGACGATCCGCCGGAGCTGGTCGCCGTCCGCGATCTCGACCTGATCGACGACGCCGCCTGGCCGGAGGCGTTGCGGCAGTTGGCCGCGACGCCGCGCACCCGTCGCCTGCTCGCCGACCCCGACGGCTACACCGCGTGGTGGCTGCGCAGATACGCCCGGATCGACAGCACTCCGCTCGGATTGTTCCGCCATCCCGGCGATCTCGAGTTCGATGGATTGCTACCGGCGTTCCCGGTCCCAGGCGTAGACCCGGACGCTTGCCACGCTGTGCTCGCCGACCCTGCGACGATCACCGACGAGCTGGCCGTCGCGCTGTTGAACGCCCTCGCGGACCCGTCGAGAACCCCTTCGCCGGAGGTGATTTCGCGCACGCACGCCCGTCTGGCGGCCGCCGTCGCCGCGGATCTGCTGGACCTGTCCGACCTGGAACCGCCCGATCGCGTGCGCGCGCTCACCGGCGCCGTTGTCGATCCGGGGGACGCGTTCGTTCTCGACCGACCGTGGTTCGGCTTGGCGGTACCGCCCGATCGCTTGGTGGCTGGTGAGGCCGATACGGCCCCGGCTCTGGCGGCCTTGCTCGACCTGCCGCTGGTGTCCGAGGCTGTGAGCGCCGAGGTGGTGAGTACCGGTCGCCGTACGACCTGGACGGCGGAGCCGTTGGGTGTCGTGCTGCGCCAGATTTTCGCATTGCCCGCGCAAGAGGGCGAACTGGTCGTGCACCACGACCTGACAGTGCGGCTCAGCGGCGCGGTCGAGGCCACGGTGGCGGTGCCCTGGTGGCGGACCGGCTCGGCCGTGCACGTTCGAGCCCCGCGCCGGCAGGGCTGAGCCGTGGCTACTGGGCCGCGTATTCCGTGAGCATCTCGCTCAACAGATCCAGCTGCCCGCGCACGCTCTCGCTGTCGTTGTCCACCAGCCAGCGCAGCACCACACCGTCGATGACATTGAGCGTGAACCGGCTCAGCGTCTGCACCGGGACCGACCAGCTGGTGCCGGTCGCGTCGCGGGCGTGTTCCAGGATGTTGGCGACGGTGGAGTCATTGAAGTTGTACTGCTCGCGCGCGATCGCGAGTTTCGCCGGGGTTTGTTCGCCTTCCCGCAGCGCGTAAGTGGTCGTTTCGTAAGTGAGTAGCTGCCGTTCCGGAGTGGCTTCAATGTTCAGCCACATGAGTTCCAACCCGGCGCGGATCAATTTTTGAAGGGCTTCTTTTCCACTTCCGACGTCTTGCCATACCGTTTCGTTCGCGTCGACGGAATCGCGCAATTCCATCGCCAACGCTTTGACCAGCTCGGTCATCAGCGCGTCCTTGTTTTCGAAACAGTAATGCACCACACCGAGCGAGACACCGGCTGCCTGAGCGACATCGCGCGTGGTCACGCCCGCAACGCCCTTTTTCTCGGCAAGGCCGATCGCGGCCTCGATAAGGTGGGCCCGTCGTTCTTCGACGCTCAATCGGGAGGACACCCAAGGGAGTTAAGCGCCCACGGCCCGCGCAGTCAATTCGCGGGCCGAAAAATCTCTACTGGACGAGTGACCAGGTGTGTGGTTTGCTGCATCGGGACAGAAGGGAGACGGGTATGCCGGTGTCGCGCAGAACTGTTCTGGCCCGGACCGCGATCGGTTCGGCTACGCTCGCGGCCGCGACGGTGCCAGGGATGACCGGCGCACTCGGTGCTCCTTCGGCCGCCGACCCGGATTCCGGCGGTTACGAGATCGGCGTAGGCCTGTCCGATATCACCGGCCCGGCCGCCGAATGCGGGATGATGGGCTACTCCCAGCTGGAGCAACAGACCGCGGGCATTCACCTGCGCCCCCGCGCGCGGGCGTTCGTCATCGGGTACGCGGGGCGGCGGACGGTCTTCGTGGTCGCCGAGAACGGGATGATCTTCCAGTCCGTGCACCGTGGCGTGCTCACCGAATTGGCCCGGCGCTTCGGTGATCTGTACACCGAGCAGAACGTCCTGCTCACCTCTACGCATTCGCACGCCACCTGCGGCGGCTCCAGCCACGACTACGCCTATAACCTGTCCATTCTCGGTTTCCAGCAGCAGGTGTACGACGCCGAGGTGCACGGGATCGTCGAGGCGATCGCCGCCGCGCACGCCGACGTCGGTCCCGGCACGCTCGCGCTCGGCCGCGCCGAACTGCACAACGCGAGCGTGAACCGATCGCGAGTGGCCTGGGAACTCAATCCGCCTGCCGACAAAGACCATTTCCCGGACGCCATAGATCCCGCCGTGACCGCTCTCGTCCTGCGTAAAGGCGGACGGATGGTCGGCACCATCACCTGGTTCGCCACCCACAACACCTCCATGACCAACGGGAACCGGCTGATCAGCTCGGACAACAAGGGCTACGCCTCGTTCTCCGCCGAGCACATCGAGCACGGCGTGCGCTACCTGGACGGCGAACCGGCGTTCGTCGCGGCCTTCGCGCAGACCAACGCCGGTGACATGTCCCCGAATCTGAACCTGCGTCCGGGCTCGGGCCCCACCGAGGACGAGTTCGAGAACACCCGCATCCTGGGCGAGCGGCAGTACGCCGCCTCGAAAGACGCGGTGACGCAGGCGCGGCCGATCTCCGGTCCGGTCGACGGAATGCTCTGCTACATCGACTTGGCCGACATCGCCGTGGACGGTCGATTCACACCGGATGGCTTGCCGCGGCGCACCGCACCGGCCGCGGCGGGCGTCTCACTGATCGCGGGCAGCGTCGAGGACGGTCCCGGCCTGCCCGGTGGCCCGATTCCGGAGGGTGTGCGCAATCCGTTCCTCGCGGCACTGGGCGATCCCGCTCAGCCCGCGCCGTCCTGGTTGGCGGACGCGCAGGCGCCGAAAGCGATCGCGGTGCCGCTCGGACTGCTGCCTCCCGTCGCGTGGGTGCCGAATGTACTGCCGATTCAGCTCGTTCGCCTCGGCGAGCTCTATCTGGCCGCCGCTGGCGGTGAATTCACCATCACGGCGGGGTTGCGCGTGCGCCGGGCTGTCGCGGCGGCGCTGAACGTCCCGCTGGAGCAGGTGCTCATGCAGGGGTACGCGAACGCTTACCACGAATACGTCACCACGCCCGAGGAGTACGACTCGCAGCAGTACGAAGGCGCCTCGACGCTGTTCGGCCGCTACACCCTGTGCGCCTATCAGCAGGAGTTCACTCGTCTGGCCACGGTGTTCGCCGCCCGCGGGCAGGTGCCGCGCGGCCCGGCGCCGCGCGATGTGTCCCATTCGCAACCGAACTTCCAGCCGGGCGCCGGTCCGGACGCGGCCGCGCCGGGGCGCGGCTTCGGTGACGTGCTGGTGCAACCGCATCCGGTCTACGACCGTGGCGGCCGCGTGGAAGCCGAGTTCGTCTCGGCGCACCCGAAGCACGACACCCGCCGCAACGGGACGTTCCTGGAAGTGCAGCGCGGCAATGGTTCCGGCGCATGGGTGCGGGTGGCGAACGAGGGCGAGTGGGCGGTGCGGTACCACTGGAGCAAGCGCGGGCACGCCGAGTCGGTGGCGCGGTTCACCTGGGACATCCCCCTGGACGCCGAGCCGGGACGTTACCGGTTCCAGCACTACGCGACCCGTCTCGATCCGGACGGCTCGCTGCACCCGTTCACCGGTGTGACCGACGAATTCGAGGTGCGCGGCGGCTGACCCGATCGGCTACAAACCGGTTTGCGCACCCTTGTCGCCGCGCCGGGCGCCGCGGCGCTGGACCAGATAGATGACCAGTGCGATCAGCCCGACGACCAGCCCCATCAGGCAGACCGGGCGGGCAGGCGCCCACCGGTCGCCACCCACCCACACCACCACGGTGGCGATCAGCCACAGCGCGCTGCCGACCGCGAGCACGGGGCGCGGATCGGTCAGACGCGGCGGGAGCTGCGGGACATTCGGCGGCACGGGTTCAGCCTAATCGGCCCGCCCGGACGAAGTCCGCCGACCGAGCGGACGCGAGGTGGTCCCGCCATGGCGGGAACCCGCGACCGGCAGCGCGCGGTCCCGTATCGTTTGCCACTGTGACAACGCCATCGGATGTCAGAGCCCTCGCTGGTGAGCTCTCGCTGGCGGTCGTTCGACTGACGCGGCACCTGCGCGGCCGTCGTGCCGACTCGCAGATCTCGCTGACCCAACTTTCGGCGCTCGCCACCCTCGCGCGGGAGGGCGCTATGACGCCGGGGGCGCTCGCGGCGAAGGAACGCGTGCAGCCTCCGTCCATGACGCGGGTCATCGCCTCGCTGACCGACCTCGATCTGGTGGAGCGCAATCCGCATCCGACCGACGGCCGTCAGATCATCGTCTCGCTCTCACCCGCGGGCCGCGCGCTCATCGCCGACGAGGCGAGCGCCAGGGAGGCGTGGATGACCGAGCAGCTGTCCACGCTCACCGATGAGCAGCTCGTCGTGCTCACCCGTGCGGTGGCGATCATGAAGCAGATCGTCGCGGAATCCGAGTAGCGCAACGAGATTCGCGCCCACCGCCGTCGCGGCGGCACGACTCAGTGCTGTGTCCGCACGAGCCGGACGACGATTCCGGTGCCCCACCGCAGCAGGCCACCTGCGATCGTCAGGCAGAGGACGAAGGCCGGATAGACCAGGATCCCGTAGTCGTCGGCCCACCTCGGCAGGTTGGTGAGCTGGGTGCAAGCGGCGACGAGCAGCAGCAGTCCCAGGACGAGTGCGATCGGCGCGAGCGGCGCGGTGTCCGAGTCGGACCGGCGGGCGGTGCGGTCGGTCATGGTGGAGCCCTCCCATGCGGTCGGCTCGGCGCCCTGACGGGGCGCGTGGGCACTGGGTCTAGCAGTTACCTTCTAGCTAACTTTCGCACGGGGATGTGATTTCGTTAACACTCTGTGATGCAGATCACAAAGATATGGCAACGCGGTGGCGTGTCCGCCCACGATCTCGCGTCGAAGTGGTAACCCGGAGCCCTCGACCGCTTCGAGGACGCCCCCGGGCAGTGCCTATCGCGCGCCGAACGGTTGGTCGCTGTCTACGATCTCCCGGCCCAGCGGGAACAGCGAAATAGGGATGAACTTCAAGTTCGCCCAGCCGAACGGGATACCGATGATCGAGACGAACAGCGGAATGCTGGTGAGCAGGTGGCCCAGCGCGAGCCACCAGCCCGCGACGATGAACCAGATGATGTTGCCCAGCAGCGAGCCCGCGCCCGCGCCCGGCTTCTCCACCGTGCTGCGGCCGAACGGCCACAGCACGTAGGCGGCGATCCGGAAGGACGCGATGCCGAAGGGGATCGTGATGATGAGGATGAAGCAGATGATTCCCGCCGCGATGTAGCCGAGCGCCAGCCAGAACCCGGCGAAGACCAGCCACAGGATGTTGAGAACCAACTGGATCGGCTTCATGACTCCAGCATGCCAGCCGCACGCCGTTTCGGGCATCACTGCTGTGGAACGGACGCGCTGGGTGCGGTCAGAAGAACCAGCCGAGCATCGCGTCTCGCTCGGCGCGGAAAGCGTCGTCGAGCGCACGCACGTGTGCGGAGTCCTTACCCCGCAACCGGTTCGCCGCGGCGAACACCCGCGCGGGATACGCGCCGAGGTACATGCTGCCGAGAACGTCGATGCCCAGTTCGATATCGGCCGGGCGGTCGGTGGGTGCGCACTCCGCCTGTCCGTTGCGCACGCGCAAAGCGAACGTGCCGCCCGCCTCGCGGAACGGGTCGGTCACCGCGAGCACCACGTCCAGGTCACCGGTGTACCCGCGTGCCGTCAGCGCGGCGGGAACGTCCATCAGGCGCAGCCATAGTCCGTCGTAGCGGGCGGTGGTGCGCACCAACCGTGGATCGGTCAGCAGGTAGGGCAACGGATCGTGGTCGGTGAGCACGGCATCTACCCGCTCGGCCAGATCGAGTCCGAGCAGTGCCCGCCACAGCGCCGCGTGTGCCTCGGTGGTCACCGTCCGCAGTTCGACTACTTCGACCGTTCTCCCTCTGCCGTTCGCGTGGAACCGGTAGAGGGCGTAGCCGTCGGCGTGCAGCAATCCGAACAGGGTGCTGCCGCCTTCGCGGAAGCGCTCCGGATCGTCGAACACGATGTCCCAGGCCGCCGCGGGGCGGACCTGTGCGCCGGGCACCAGCCTGCGCCACCGGTCGTAGATCGTCTCGGCCGCCGCGCGCAGCTCACCGGGCGTGCGCAGCGTGACCCCGCCGGGATCCGGCGCCGACGGCAGGAACGCGGCGAAGCGGCGATCGATGCCGACCGCGTTCTCCCGGGTGGCCGGGCCGTAGCCGAACCGGCCGTAGATGCCGCCCTCGCTCGCGGTGAACATGGTGAGGGGCAGTCCGGCCGCCTCGACGCGCCGGTGCTGTTCGGTGTACATGGCGCGCAGGATGCCGCGCCGCCGGTGCGTCGGCGCCACGCCGACCCCCGCGATGCCGCACACCCGTACGGTCCGCTCGCCGGGCACCGTCACCGTCAGGGTGGTGGATTGTGTGTGCCCGACGACCTGCCCGCCCTCGACGGCCACGATCGTGTTCTGCGACGGGAACAGCAGCGGTATGCGCTCCAGTTCGGCCGGGTCGTAGCGGGTGCCGAACGAGGTCTCCACGAGCGTCATGATCGCGGGCCCGTCTTCCTCGGTGGCCGGCCGAATGGTGATTCCAGGCAGCGTCATGCCTCGACCCTCCCACTTCGCGCACCGGCCCGCACCGGATTTTCTCGCCGGTCCGCGACTGCCCGGCCAACACCGATTCGGACCCGGCGGGCGCCGCCCGGCAGGATGGAGCGGTGGCCGAAGTGATGATATCGACGACCCCGCCGACCCTCGGGTCGATGACTTCCGCGATCTCAAGTCGGCCGATCGCAGGCCCGATCTCCCCGGCCGCAAGGGGTTGGTGATCGCCGAGGGCGTCGTAGTGGTCCGGCGGATGCTGGATTCGCGTTTCGCGCCGACGGCGCTGCTCGGGGTGGAGCGCAGGCGCGCCGAACTCGCCGACGACTTGGCGGCCGTCGATGTGCCGTACTACCGCGCCACCGCCGAGGTGATGGCCGAGGTGGTCGGATTCCATCTCAACCGCGGCGTGCTCGCCGTCGCTCGCCGTCCCGCCGAGCTGGGCGTGGCGGAGGTGATCGCGCGGGCGCGGACCGTCGCGGTGCTCGAAGGCGTCAACGACCACGAGAATCTCGGCGCCATGTTCCGCAACGCGGCCGGGTTGGGGGCCGACGCGATCCTGTTCGGCGATCGCTGCGCGGACCCGTTGTACCGCCGCGCCGTCCGGGTGTCGATGGGGCATGTGCTGCGGGTGCCGTTCGCGTCGGTGCCGGATTGGCCGGTCGGGCTGGATATACTGCGGCGCAACGGGTTCCAGATCATCGCGCTCACTCCCGACTCCGCGGCGGTGAATCTGGCGACGGCGATGACGGGGGAGCGGGTGGCACTGTTGCTCGGGGCCGAGGGGCCCGGCCTGACCGAGGAGGCCATGCGGGCCACCGATGTCCGCGCCCGGATCCCCATGACCCCGGGCACCGATTCGCTCAATGTCGCGACGGCGGCCGCGATGGCGTTCTACGAGCGGGTGAGGACGGCGTGACCGGGCCGTATCGACCGTATCCGTCGTACCAGGACCCGACGCCATGGGGCGCGGGCCTGACGGTGGCGACCATGGTCGCGCTGCTGGCCGCGGTCGCGGTGTACTCCTTCGGGGCCGCGCTGGCCGAAGTGCATCCGCTGCTCGCGGTGGCGGTGAATCTGATCGCGGTCGGCGGCGCCGCGCCCACCGCGTGGCGCTGGCGGTTCGCCCCGGTGACCCGATGGATCATCGGCGGCGGCGCGGCGGGCGTGCTGCTGGGCTGGATCGTGCTGTTGCTGGGCGGATTGGCCGCCTAGCCCCCTTCACCGGGCCGAGCGGCGACCCGCTCAGGAGACGGGATCGCCCCCGCGTAGCCAGCCGAGTAAGCCGCGCCTGCGGGGGGTGGTGTGCGGCTCGCCGTCGGCGGCGCCGCGACTCGCCGGGGCGGGCATCTTCCCCTTCGGATGCAGCGCGAACTTGCAAACGGGGATGTCGCCCGGCTCGAGCGCGCCGGGCGCGGACGGCCCCTGGTGATGAAAACCCAGCCATTCTTCGTTAGCGGCGTCGGCGAATTCGGGCGGATCGAACGGCAGCGATTGGGGGTCGGGCAGTTCGCCCGCGCGCCAGCGCACCGGGTGCTCACCTGCCCAGTACGGCCGCTCCCACACCAGCGGAAGTCCCTCGTCCTCCAGGATGTTCACCCGGGTGGCGCTGAACGACCTGCGGAACTCGCCGCGCTCCCAATGGGCGAACGCGCCCCAGCCGTGCTCGGTGTCGAACGACACCAGGTAGGTGTGCTCGGAGGCCAGCGGGCGCACCAGCAACTCCGGAATCCGGGTCGGGCGGACGCGCGCGGCCTGCGCCGAGCACAGCACCGTCACGCCGGGGAAGCAGCCGATGCACACCTCGTCGGTGTCCGGGCCCGTGCAACCGGCCAGCGTGCCGACCATGATCGGCTGGACGTCGCGGTCTTCGTGCAGTTGCTTCGCCAGCGCCAGCGCGGCCGAGGGATCCGGGTCGTGGTTCCCGCGCAGCACCGCCGAGGGGTCGGGTGCGTCGACATACCAGAGCGACGAAGCCTTGGACAGCATCCCGGCACCTCCCGACAGTTGCACGAATCGACTCCGCGAACTCCGAGCGACGCCCGGCGACGCCGAGCGGCGCACCGGTGTGGTGACCTGCTCAGGGCCGACCCACGTCGTCGACCACCAGTGCGCTCAGTGACCCGAGCTGCGCACCCCGAGTAGCACGTCCTCCCACGACGGCATCGGAGCCTTGCCGCGCTTGGTGCGCGTCGGCTTCGCCGGAGCCTTGGCCGCAGGCTTCGCCGGCTCCTCGGTAACGGCGGGTGTCGCCGCGGCGGGAGCGGGCGCACCGCTGTCGGCCGCGGTGGAGGGCGCGGTGGTCGCGGAGCCATTGGCGGGCGCGGTGTTACCGGCGCCTGCGGCGGGCGTCGCCGTGGTTGCCGCCGGGATCGCGGCGGCGCTGCCACCGGCCGCGACGGCCCGCTGTTCGTAGTACTCGTCCAGCGTGGGCTGGCTCTGGCGGCTCGCGGTGCGGGCGGGCGGCGCGGCCGGGGCTGGACGCGGTTCGGCCACCGGCTCCGGCTGCGGCGCGACGGGCTCCGGTTCGGGAGGCAGGATCGTCGCCAGGCCGCGCAGCGCGCGTCCGAAGTCCGGATCGATGAGATCGGAGGCCGGATCATCGAGCGGGGAGACCGAGCCGCCGTGCGCGTCCGGCTGGTAGCGCCAGTGCGCGGCGATCTCCGATCGACCGTTCTGCCACTGCAACTGGGCGACCCAGTAGCCCTTCTCGTCCTTCCAGGCGTCCCACTCGGCGCCCTCGATGTTGTGCCCCCGCGCGGTGAACGCCGCGGTGACCACATCAATGAGGGTGTCGACGGCGGGACCGTCGGGGCGGACCGGGTGCGCCTTCTGGGCGAGCTCGGCGGCGCGCGCTCGCTCCAGCAACACCGGATAGGCGAAACGTTCCACCCGGCTGGCCGGCATTCCGGATTCTTCGGTGACCTGTTCTACGGAGGCCCCAGCGCGAATACGGGCCTGGATATCGCGGGGACGCATAGTTGCTTCCATTTCGATCTCAATCTGGCCGAATCGGGCAAGGTCTCCGCGCGCGGCGGCTCGCAGTTTGTCGTCGGCGGGCAGCCGGAACTTCTGACCGGACTCGGTGTCGATACACACGATGTGCGTGGAGTCGGGCGTCACCCCGATCACTCGAAGTTCACGCACCGTTACCTCCTTATCGCGTCGACTCGCGACACCGCCCACTTTCCGAAACAGTAGTGCACATCTGAGATTCATGGGGCAGGACACGCGGCACGGAAATCTCCGAAGAGACCTCCGTGCCCCGCTAATCTGCTCTGTTCGATCCGCTGAACCTAATTCTGCGGCGTGTCGATCCCGGGCGTGTTGCGGCCGTCGGGTCGAAATGCGCGGCGCTCAGCCGAGATTCTGCACGACCCAGTCGATGGCCCGGGTCAGCTGGCTGACATCGTCCGGATCGATCGCAGGGAACATGCCGATGCGCAGCTGATTGCGGCCCAGCTTGCGGTACGGCTCGGTGTCCACGATCCCATTGGCGCGCAGGATCTTCGCCACCGCGGCCGCGTCGACCGAGTCGGCGAAGTCGATGGTGCCGACCACCTGCGAGCGGTGCGCCGGGTTCACGACGTACGGCGTGGCGTACTCGCTCGACTCGGCCCACGTGTACAGCCGCGACGAGGAGTCCAGCGTCCGCTTGACCGCCCAGTCCAGGCCGCCGTTGTTGTTGAGCCACTCGATCTGGTCGGCGAACAGCAGCAGCGTGCCCAGCGCCGGGGTGTTGTAGGTCTGGTCCTTGGTGCTGTTGTCGATCGCGATCGGCAGCGACAGGAATTCGGGCGTCCAGCGACCCGATGACTTGATCTCCTCGACGCGGGCCAGCGCGGCCGGGCTCATCAGCGCGACCCACAGGCCGCCGTCGGAGGCGAAGCACTTCTGCGGCGCGAAGTAGTACACGTCGGCGTCGGTGATGGTCACCGGGAGGCCACCCGCCCCGGAGGTGGCGTCGATGGCGATGAGCGCGTGTTCCGACCCCGCCGGACGCTGCACCGGGATGGCGACACCGGTGGAAGTCTCGTTGTGCGCCCAGCCGATCAGGTCCGCCGACGGGTCCGACACCGGTTCCGGCGCGCTGCCCGGCTCGGCCGAGACCACGATCGGGTCGCCGATGAACGGGTTGCCCTTGGTCACGGCGGCGAACTTCGAGCTGAACTCACCGTTGGTCAGGTGCAGCGAACGCTCCCGGACCAGGCCGAACGCCGCGGCGTCCCAGAAGGCGGTGGTCCCGCCGTTGCCGAGCACCACCTCGTAGCCGTCCGGCAGGCCGAACAGGTCCCGCAGGCCGGAGCGCACGCGCGCCACCACGTCTTTGACCGGCTTCTGCCGATGCGAGGTTCCGAACACCGAAGCGCCGACATTCACCAGCGACTGCAGCTGCTCCGGGCGCACCTTGGAGGGGCCGCAACCGAACCGTCCGTCGGCGGGCTTGAGATCGTCGGGAATGGTCGGAAACGCAGAGGTCATGGCGAACAGGGTAGTCGGTGGTATCGCTGTGGCGGCACGCACACTCCGGCTAACGTAAGCGCCCATGGGCATGCCGTCAGCTAACTCGGTGTGGCGCCTGCGGGAGCGGGCGCGGAATTTCCGCTTACGTGGCGCGACGGTCTCGGACGCGATGCGGCGGGAACTTCTGATTCGCGGGGAAGCGGGAACCGCGACGATCCTCGGCGTGCGTCCGCGGCGCACCGAACCAGGGCACCTGTTCTGGGTGCGGGTGCAGCTGGCCGGGGAGTTTCCCTACGAGACCCGCGTGCGGCAGCGGGTCGCCGAGGCCGACCTGGAGTGGATGCGGCCGGGCGACGTGGTGTGCTGCCGCGTGGACTCGCGCGATCGCGACCGCTTGGTGCTGTACGCCCCCGACCTCGAAGAATCCGCTCGCGCGAGCATCGCGAAGATCCTCGCCGACGGCCGCCGCGCCGATGCCACCGTGCTCGCCGCCGCGCCCGTCGCGGCCGACTATTCCGGGCGCGACGACCCGGTGCTGCGTCTGGATCTCGAACTGCGCGCCTGGGACGAGCCGAAGCCGTGGCGGGTCCGGCTGGTGCAGCCGGTGCCGCTGAACGCCATCGGGCTCGTCGACCTGGGCCAGCACCTCGAGGTCGCCTTCTTCGAGGTCGACCGCGGCGAGAGCGTGGCCGTCGATTGGGCCGCCTCGCTCGAGGAGTGAACCGCCGGCGAACGCGAGCGCCTATAGGTGCACGAAGGTGTAACCCATGGCGCGCAGCTTCGGCAGCGCCGCGATCATGCCCGCCGCCGTTCCGGAGTGCGGCCGGTGCATATGGGCGAGTGCGATAGCGCCCGGGGCGGCGGCAGTCATCGCCGATCGCACCCGGGCGGCGGACGCGGTCGCGCCGGAATCGGCGTTGATGCTGAAACCGAGCGGGATTTCCCCCAATTCGCGGACGATGGCCACGGCCACGTCGTCGTAATGCGCGGTGCCCGCACGGAAGAATCGCGGCGCTCGGCCCGTCAGCGTGATCAGCAACTCATGGTTGGCCCACACTTCGTCGGCGGCCTCCTGCGCCGAGCGGGTGCCCGCGATGCCATACGCTTCGCGGCCGTTCACCGAAAGCGGTTTGTGCGCGACGCCGTGATTGGCGAATTCGAACAACGGATCGGCCGCCAACTGCGCGGCTCGATCTCGGTTCGCATCGATCCAGCGCTTGTTGAGGAACAGCGTCGCCGGAATACGCTCGCTGATCAAGAACGTCACCAGCGACTCGTCGAAGTCGTTGTTACCCGGCCCGCCGCACGCGTCGAAAGTAAGCGCGATCTGTTTGCCCGCAGCCGCGAAAGTACTTGCGATACCCGCCATCTCGACGCCCCACTGGCTCGGCTGCATCCCGGCGTACCGGGTGGCGACCGCCGCCGCCGGCGCCGACCGTGCGCTCGTGGCGGGGGCAGCCGACGTTTCGGCCTGTGCGACGGAGGTGATCGGTGTGGTGCCGCACCCGGCGGCGGCGAATCCCGCGGCCAGAACGGCCCCCGCGCCGAGCATCCGGCGCCGCGATATTCCTTTGTCCAGCATCCCTCGAGTCCTCTTGCTGCCCCGGATGCTACGCGGGGGTAGTGCTCGACCGGATCCTCGACGTACTCGACGTGGCCGCGATGGGCGAGGAACACCAGTCGCCGCAGGACGATGTGGACGACCGGTACCGCCCTATGCCTTCGGGTGGTAGCGCAGTACCGCGACGTCGCCGAGCTGAGTAACGTCGACCAGCCGCATCCGCCGCGTCGAACCGCCCGGGAACTGCGCGGGATTCACGAACCGCGGCGCGCCAGGGTCGCCGACCAGGATGGGGCCGATCGCGAGATGCAGCTCGTCGGCGAGTCCGGCCGACAGGAACGCCGTGTGCATGTGGGAGCCGCCCTCGACCATCAACCGGCCGACGCCCCGGACCCCGAGGTCGTCGAGCAGCCCCCCGAAGTCCACCGTCTCGCCGAGCGCGACGACGTCGGCCAGTTCGCCGAGTCGTTCGCGCGCCTTCGCTGCGCCCGCGTCGGTCGTGTAGACCACGGGCCGGTGCTCGTCGGTGCCGTGGTGCCAGAACTTCGCGTCCGGGTCGAGGTTGCCGCCGTCGGTGACGGTCACCTTCAACGGCTGCCGTGTCCGGCCCGCTGCGGCGCGCTCGGCTCGGCGGTCTTCGCCCTTCACGATGAGCCGGGGATTGTCGGCGCGAATCGTGCCAGCCCCGATGAGGATGGCGTCGCACTCGGCGCGGACCTGGTCGACGCGGTCGAAGTCCTCGGCGTTGGACAGCAGCAGCCGTTCGGCGGTCGTATCGTCGATGTAGCCGTCGATGCTGGTCGCGACGGACAGCAGCACGAACGGCCGCGTCACGAGACGACCGCCCAACGCTCGGCCGCCGCACGGAACTCGGCGACCTCGGGCAGATGCCGCGCCGACAGCAACTCATCGACGGCGCGCACGTTCCGCAGGACGCGTTCGGATCCGGTGCCCACGCCGACCTGCATCGCGGCGAGGGCCAGCGTGGCGGCGGGCTCTGCCTCACCTGCGCGCGCGTACGCGAGCGCCTGCCGCGAGGTGTAGACAGCTTCATCGCGCGTGAACCCGGACTGCATTCCATTGATCGCCCGCGCAAACTGGTCGATCGCGGCCCGATAGTCGCCCAGCGTCGCATGCCCGTGCGCTTGGTGGGAGTCGATGTACGGCTCGTCGAGGAACCCACCCCACACCGGATCCGTGTCGGCGTCGTCCGCGAGCGTGCGCGCCCGGTCGAACGCGCGAGCGCTGCCCGATCGGTCACCGGCCAGCGCGGCACCGTACCCGGCGAAGGTCGCTGCCACCGCAGCGAAACGCGTTCCCGGCGGTGCGGCGCGTTCGGCGGCCTCCGCCAACTCCATTGCCTCGGCACCGTCTTCCATGTCGTTCGCGATCTGCGCCTTACGGATCAGCGTGGCCGCGATGCAGTAGTCATCGCCGAGCTGATGCGACCAGGTCAGCGCGCGGTCGGTCCAGTGCTGAGCACGCGGCCAGTTACAGGCGTCCTGGTACAGCCACGCCGCGAACTCCGCGTAGAAGATCCGCATCCGCTGCATCTCGGCGGCGTCGCCGATCCCCGCGCGCCGCAGCTGGTTCATGATCTCGAGGTTCTGCTCGACCAGCGGGATCACCGACTGGCCGCCGTAGAGGTTGTCGCTTTCGATGAGTGCCAACCGGAGCGTGCGGAAGTGGGCGGGATGGTCGACGTGACTGTGGGCCAAGGCCGCCGCGGACTTGGCGCCCACGGCGGCGGCTAGGGCTCCAACTCCGAATCCTGCGACGACAGTACGACGTGGGAGTGACACGAGGACGACCTCTCCGGCGGCGGTCCGGGCGCGAACCCAGACCTGATCAGCATCACCAGCACCCGACGCGATCGGCACCAGCCGAGCGGGGGTGTCATTCGCCAGCGTAACTGTTACCGGCGGACCGTCCTCGGGTTCGTTTCGCTGCGACCCGATCTCGGCGAGAGCCCGCTCGAAGCGGGCGATCACCTCCGGCGACGCTTCCGCGAGCGCCTTGTCCAGCAGTTCCCGGCTGCTCGGCCGCATGTGCGCAGAGACCCCCTGAAGTTCCCAGTTGGTGACCGACCGCGCCGAGATCCCAGTTCTGGCTGCGAACTTCTCGACGCTGAGCAGCATCGCATCGCGCAGCGCTTTCGATTCCACTCCCGTCCAGCGATAAATAATCATCGGCTCGCTTCAGCCCCCTGCTCGTGCCGCCGTTGTGTTTCGAAAATTACACCCGGCCAACCGCATCCACTCTCCAATCGTTCAGGGGAGATGCTGCGAAGTTGCGATGCAACTGCATCGCTGATGCCTAGTCGCTTCCACCCGCCGCGGAGACGCTGAGACAGCACACCGGTGCTGGGCCGCAGGCGATCCCTCACCCGTCTCGGATACGTACCCGGCCGCGTGGGAGTCAGTTCGGTTCGAACTGCGCGGCCGATCCCGGCGCTGGTGTGCTCGAACCGTCTGCCACGGAGGCTGCCATGCGTATCACGCGAGACACCCGGGACCTGTGGGCCGCGCACTACCGCGACTGCGGCACCGAACCCACCGATCTCGACCTGGACCGCGCCCGCTTCATCCTTGCCGACCACTCCGGCCACGGTGGTCGATGCCTGCCATATCTCGCGGCGATGGCCTACTCGCTCGGATCACAGGATCAGCCGGGTATGGACGCGGGGAACAGGTTCAAGCACGGGTTACCGGACTGGCACGAGGTCAGCGCGGCGATCCGCTACGTCGCAGGCGACAAACCCGGCGATCACCTCGTCACTCGATGGGCGCGGGCACTCGCGTGCCTGCACCGCACCCGCCGAATCGACCCGGGCCGCGCCGCCGACGTCGACCGCCGCCGTGCCGAGCTCGTCACGCTGATCAACCAATGGGTGATCACACACCTCGCGCCGGCCACCGGCGCGTCCGATGTCGGGCCCGCCGCTGACGCGCTCGCCGCCGCGTACGTCGATGCCGAGGTGCTGTTGCTCGCGCAGGAGGAAGTCTGCGGGGAGACCCTGCACGCGGCGTGGACGCAGGTGGGTTACCTCGCTACGCAGTGGGCAGACCTCGTCGCCGCGGTGGTGGATGGACAGCCATGCCCGCCGGGCCGGTGCTGATCCTCGCCGCGATGGCCGCCGCGGTCATCGTCTGCGTATTCGCCGCTGCCTGGCTGGCGACCGGTGCACCGGCTATGGGGCCGCGGTTCACCGAGATCGACGAACGCCTCAGCCACGAACCGCCGCCTCTGCCGCTGACGGTCGAGCAGGCCCGCCAGCAGTGGGCGCGGCATCTGGGCTGCCGACTCACCCACTGCGCCCGCAAGCAGGAGATCCAGCGGACATTGCGCGCGGCCGGAATCGCGCCGGACATCGACGGCAACCCGACGACACCGACCCGGCGAGGTGGTCGGCACGCCCACTCTCGAAGGAGGAACCCATGAAGCTCAGGACCACAGCCCGTGCGCTGCTCGCAGGCTGCGCTCTCACGGTGTCGCTTGTCGGCGGCACGCTCACGCTGACCGCGATTGCGTCAGCACACGCCGGGCCATGCCTGTTCGGGCACGTCGATCCCAAGGATGACAACTCCGCGTGCCGAGGTAGCGACTCGGCGCGGTTCCCGGAATCGGAGTCCACGCCGGACGGCACTCCGGCACTGACCTGCAGCCGACTCAATGAGGGTGACATGGTGCGGACACATGACGGTCTGGGGTGGCGGTACTGGTCGTGCAGGAAGTACAAGGACTCGTGGGGGCACACTTACTACGAATGGACCGAGATTCTCTATATGTGATGGGCAGGTGGAGCGATGGCGGAGCCGATCATCCGAACACCCATGTACGAGCGGCTGCTCGCCGACGCCGAGAAGCTCGCACGGGACCGTGGTGACGGATGGGTGGGCGTCGAGCACGTCTTGATCGCCGCGTTCTCAGACCCGGACGCCATCTCGACCGTCGAGGTGCGCGATCGGATGGGCGTAGACCCCGCCGAACTGATCCGGCGGCTGGCCCAAATCATTGATGCCCCAACACCTGGACCGGGCAAGTATCGGGTGCGCAGTCTTGACGGAACCACTGTGATCCGGTCTGTTGACGACTAATCGAATCAGCTGGTCTGCGGCTGCGTTTATCTCCCGCTAGTGGCTTGATCAGGACCTACTAACGGAAAGTCGGTCTAAGCACGCCGCACGCTGATACGACTGAGGCCGGACAACAGCGCCGTCATTTGAGCGATCCGCTGACATGAAAGGATTCGGCACGGCGAATGGACACTCTGAACCATCCAGCGGTCGCCGTGGCGCTCGATGCGCTGGTGCCCGCGGACCGGGATCTCACCTCGGTCAGCGCGATTGTCCGCGACGAGATCGCCGCTGTCGTCATCGACGGTGAGCGGGGCCGCTACATCGTGTTCGTGCACCCCGACGGAAACCGGTGGACTACCCACGGAACAACGTTCGGCGCACCCCGGCCTACCGGTCTTCGGCACGCCTACACCTTGGCGTGAGAGCCATTGCAGCGGCTCGGGACTCGGTTCCGGTCCGCGACCGCTGACCACACCGGCGTGGGCTGGATCGCGGTGATCGGCCGCGCCGCACAGGACGCGGCATCCCTGTCGGTGGCATCCAGCCTGGAGGAACAGATCACTGCGATCGGCGCGGAGGGGTTGGCGTTCGCGGTCGTCCGCGCCACCGGCAGCGAACAGCCGCGCATCACTGTGACCACCCGCGACGGACAGCGGGTCCCAGCCGGGCCGCGTGGGGCCTGACCGCAAGCCTCACCCTCGGGATGCAACGCGCGCCGGACGCGACCGCAGAAGAACATATTCCCCCGTCACGCCCGGCTCGTAGACCTGGGCCTGTGGTGGATCAGGTGTGGGCGATGGTGGCCCAGCCTTCGACCTCTTCGGGTTTGCGGGGGCCGGGGCCGGTGTAGATGGCGGCGGGGCGGACCAGCTTGCCGAGTTGCTTCTGTTCGAGGATGTGCGCGCACCAGCCCGCGGTGCGGCCGCAGGTGAACATGGCGGGCATCATGTGGGCGGGGACCTCGGCGAAGTCCAGGATCACGGCGGCCCAGAACTCCACGTTGGTCTCGATGGCGCGGTCCGGACGACGCTCGCGCAGTTCCGCAAGGGCTGCCTGCTCCAGTGCGGCGGCGACCTCGTAGCGCGGTGCGGCCAGTCGCTTCGCGGTGGCGCGCAGCACGCGGGCGCGCGGGTCCTCGGCCCGGTACACCCGGTGTCCGAAGCCCATCAGCTTCTCTTTGCGGTCCAGAATGCCTTTGACCAGCGCGCGTGCGTCGCCGGTCTTCTCGACCTGCTCGATCATCGGCAGCACGCGCGCGGGCGCGCCGCCGTGCAGCGGACCGGACATGGCGCCGATCGCACCGGAGAGCGCGGCGGCGACGTCGGCGCCGGTCGAGGCGATCACCCGGGCGGTGAAGGTGGACGCGTTCATGCCGTGCTCGGCGGCGGAGACCCAGTAGGCGTCGATGGCCTCGGTGTGGCGCGGGTCAGGGTCACCCTTCCAGCGGGTCATGAAGCGCTGGGTGACGGTGGCGCACTCGTCGATCTTCTTCTGCGGAACCGCGGGCTGGTAGATGCCGCGCGCCGACTGCGCGACATAGGACAGCGCCATGACCGAGGCGCGGGCGAGATTCTCCCGCGCGGTCTCGTCATTGATGTCGAGCAGCGGCTGGTAGCCCCAGATCGGCGCGAGCATTGCCAGACCGGCCTGCACGTCGACGCGCACGTCGCCGGTGTGCACGGGAAGCGGGAACGGTTCGGCGGGCGGTAGGCCGCGCCCGAACGCTCCGTCGACCAGTAGCGCCCACACGTCACCGAAGGTCACCCGGCTCTCGACCAGGTTCTCGATGTCGACGCCGCGGTAACGCAGCGCGCCACCGTCCTTGTCCGGTTCGGCGATATCGGTGGTGAACGCCACCACACCCTCGAGGCCACTGACGAAGTCACTGGGGACGGTGGCCTGCCCACCGGAAACCGCGGGGCTGGTAGTCATGTTGCGACTCTCCTTGCACTTGGGTCGCATGTTCTCGTCGATGGGAAGGTGCCCGATTTGACGAGTACATGCCGATCATCAAAACCTTAGCTCCCTGCTACCGCGGAGTAACGTCTGGCCCATGCGTGACCTGGACAATTCACCGGACCTCGCCGGCATGCGGGTCGACTACGGCGGCCTGCCGCACGGCGGCAACGACGACGTCGACTTGGACGAGACCTGGCTCGCGGGCGGATGGGAGCCGCTGCTACGGCACTGGATCGAACAGGCCACGGCCGTCGGCATCGCCGAACCCAACGCCATGGTGCTGGCCACGGTGTCGCTGGCCGACGGCACGCCGAGGCCGGTCGCACGGACCGTGCTGTGTAAAGGGCTCTCACCGGAGGGTGTGATCTTCTACACCAACTACGACTCCGCCAAGGGCGCCCAACTGACCGCCGTCCCGTACGCGGCGGTCACCTTCCTCTGGCCCGCGCTGGGCAGGCAGGTGCACCTGCGGGGCGCGGTGGAGCGGGTGCCCGCCGAGACGACCGCGGCCTACTGGCGTTCCCGGCCCCGTGACTCGCAACTGGGCGCGTGGGCGTCGCGGCAGTCCGAGCCGATCGGCTCGCGCGCGGAGCTGGATCGCACGCTCGCCGAGGCGACCGCCCGGTTCGCCGACGTCGACGAGATCCCGGTACCGCCGCACTGGGGCGGCTTCCTCCTGCGACCCGACGAGGTCGAGTTCTGGCAAGGGCGGCGTGGCAGGCTGCACAACCGGATCCGGGTGCGGATCGCCGAAGGGGCGACCACGATCGAGCGCCTGCAACCCTGACGTATTCCTGGTTCGAGCGTGAGAATTCTCGCGTCGAACCGAGCGGGCAGGACTGGATACGCTGCGACCGGTGAGATTGCTCGCCGACACCACTCCGCTGCGCGATCCGGACTTCAGGCGCCTGTGGAGCTCGGGCATCGTGACCATGATCGGCGCGCAGCTGTCCGTCGTCGCGGTTCCGCAGCAGATCTTCCAGATCACCGGCAGCTCCGGCTATGTCGGCCTGGCCGGGCTGTTCGGGCTGGCGCCGCTGATCGTGTTCGGCCTGTGGGGCGGCGCGCTGGCCGACGTGCTCGACCGGCGCAAGCTCCTGCTGATCACCAACTGCGGCACCGGGCTCACGGCCGTGGCCTTCTGGCTGCAAGCGGCGGCCGGGGTGGGCAACGTGTGGCTGGTGCTCGGCCTGTTCGCCGTGCAGCAGGCGTTCTTCGCGGTGAATCAGCCCACCCGCAACGCCACCATCCCGCGTCTGCTGCCGGAAGATCAACTGCCCGCCGCGAATTCGCTGAACATGACGGTCATGCAGTTCGGCGCGATCGCCGGACCGGTGCTGGCGGGCGCGCTCATTCCCGTCGTCGGGCTCGCCACGCTCTACCTGATCGACGCCGTCGCACTGCTGGCCACGCTCTGGGCGGTGTGGCGGTTGCCCGCGCTGCCGCCGACCGGAACGGTGCGCCGTGCCGGTTTCCGCACGGTGCTGGAAGGTTTCGGTTATCTCGCCACCCAAAGGGTGCTGCTCGCGTCGTTCGCGGTGGACGTGATCGCCATGGTGTTCGGCATGCCGCGCGCGCTGTTCCCGCAGATCGCACACGAGACCTTCGGCGACCCGGCCACCGGCGGTGTCGCCCTCGGTCTGCTGTTCGCCTCGATGTCGGCGGGAGCGGTGCTCGGCGGGGTGTTCTCCGGTTGGATTCCCCGCATTCGCAGGCAGGGTTTCGCCGTGCTGGTCTGCATCGTGCTGTGGGGCCTTGCCATGGTCGGCTTCGGCCTCGCGGTCGGGTTCACCGGGCACGGGCTCGGCCTGGGAGCGGGGTTGTGGATAGCGCTGGCCTGCTCGGCCTTCGGCGGGGCGGTGGACATGGTCTCGGCCGCGTTACGGGTCACGATGCTGCAAACGGTGGCCACCGACGAGTTGCGCGGGCGGCTGCAAGGGGTGTTCACGGTGGTCGTCGCGGGCGGCCCCCGGGTCGGTGATGTTGCACACGGTTTCGCCGCGGCGAGCCTGGGTACTGCTGTGGCCGCCGCCGGTGGCGGCGCGCTCGTGGTGGTCGGCGTGCTCGTCGCGGCGGTCGCGTTCCCGGCCTTCACGCGTTACCGTGTCGGTCGCGCTCATGCCGAAATTGCCGTGTGACGTGCACCGCGAATGCCCGGCGACCGCGCCTCGCCGCGGTCGCCCGACCTCACCGCGCCAGGATGTGTTTGTGAGCCGCCGCAGGACTACCCTCCGGTATTGTCCGCGTCGGTGAACGGCTAGCGTTGAGGCAAGCGCATCGCGCGCCGACCGCGCCGGTGCCTGTGGTTCTAGCCTGAGAGGGATCCTTCCGTGCCCGCTGAGAACATCATCAACGTCGACGACGACGCCAAGCCGGTTCTTTCCTACCCCGGCGGCGAGTTCCCGATGACGGTCACCAAGGCCGCCGAGGGCAACGACGGGATCGAGCTGGGGAAGCTGCTGGCCAGCACCGGGTACGTGACTTACGACCCGGGCTTCATGAACACCGCCCCGACCAAGTCGGCGATCACCTACATCGACGGTGAGGCGGGCATCCTGCGCTACCGCGGTTACCCCATCGACCAGCTCGCGGCGGCCTCCACCTTCATCGAGGTCAGCTACCTGCTGATCTACGGCGAGCTGCCCACCCAGGCCCAGCTCGAGGATTTCACCGACCGCATCCGCAGGCACACCCTGCTGCACGAGGACCTGAAGCGGTTCTTCGACGGCTTCCCGCGCAACGCGCACCCGATGCCGGTGCTGTCCTCGGCCGTGAACGCGCTGTCGGCCTACTACCAGGACTCGCTGGACCCGCGCGACCCGGAACAGGTCGAGCTGTCCACCATCCGACTATTGGCCAAGCTGCCCACCATCGCGGCCTACTCGTACAAGAAGTCGGTCGGCCAGCCGTTCCTCTACCCGGACAACTCGCTGAGCCTGGTGGAGAACTTCCTGCGGATGACCTTCGGCTTCCCGGCCGAGCCCTACGAGGTCGACCCCGAGGTCGCCGCGGCCCTGGACATGCTGCTCATCCTGCACGCCGACCACGAGCAGAACTGCTCCACCTCGACCGTGCGTCTGGTCGGCTCCTCCGACGCCAACCTGTTCACCTCGGTGTCCGGCGGCATCAACGCCCTGTGGGGCCCGCTGCACGGCGGCGCGAACCAGGCCGTGCTGGAGATGCTCGACGGCATCAAGGCCGGTGGCAGCGATGTCAAGGAGTTCATCCGCAAGGTCAAGAACAAGGAAGACGGGGTGAAGCTCATGGGCTTCGGACACCGCGTCTACCGCAACTACGACCCGCGCGCCTCGATCGCCAAGAAGCACGCCGACGCCATCCTGAGCAAGCTCGGCGGCCACGACGAGCTGTTCGACATCGCCCAGGCCCTGGAAGAGGCCGCGCTCACCGACGACTACTTCATCGAGCGCCGCCTGTACCCGAACGTCGACTTCTACACCGGCGTCATCTACAAGGCGATGGGCTTCCCCACCCGCATGTTCACCGTGCTGTTCGCGATGGGCCGGCTGCCCGGCTGGATCGCGCACTGGCGCGAAATGCACAGCGAGCCGCTGAAGATCGGCCGTCCCCGGCAGATCTACACCGGCTACGGCGCCCGCGATTACCGCGAGATCACCAACCGTTGACGAAATCCATCCATCACCTATCGAAGGGGATAGCCGAATGACCAAACCGGAGATCGAGTTCCAGGCCGGGCCCGCGCCCACCCAGCTGGTGATCAAGGACATCATCGAGGGCGAGGGCAAGGAAGCCGTCCCCGGCGGCACCGTGGAGGTGCACTACGTGGGCGTCGAATTCGAATCCGGTGAAGAGTTCGACTCCTCCTGGAACCGTGGCGAGTCCATCACCTTCCCGCTGCGCGGCCTCATCCAGGGCTGGCAGGACGGCATCCCCGGCATGAAGGTCGGCGGCCGTCGTCAGCTGACCATCCCGCCGGAGCTGGCCTACGGTGGGGCGGGCGGGGGCCACCCACTGTCGGGCAAGACGCTGGTCTTCGTCATCGACCTGCTGAACGCCAACTGACGCTGTCATCCACAGTGGCCTGTGTTCCCCACCGGGGGAGACAGGCCACTGTCGTTTCCGGTCACTGCCGGACGATCCGGCGGGACCCACTGTTCGAGGCCGCCTCGCCGGAGGCGGGCAGCGGTCTCATCGTGTCGAGCGCTCGGGCAGATCGAGGACCAAGCGAATCCCACCGAGCGTGCCCGCGTCGAAATAGGCCCGCCCGCCGTGGAGTTGCGCCTGCTGGGCGACCAGAGCCAGGCCGAGGCCGGAGCCGCCCTTACTGGCCTGGCTGCCTCGGAAGAAACGCTCGAAGACGGCCTGGCGCTCCTCGGGCGGTATGCCCCGGCCGTTGTCATGATCGAGATAACGATGTGGCCGCCCGGCCCACGGTGCGCGGAGACCAACGCCTCGGTGGCTCCGCCGTGCTTGACCGAATTGGCCAGCGCGTTGTCCACCGCCAGCCGCAGCCCGGCGGGCAAACCGCGGGTGACCAGTTCGGCATCGGAATGATGCGCACGCTGAGGCCGGGGAAATGGCGCATGGCGTCGTGCGCGGCCTGGTCGCACAGGTCGCCCACGTCGGTGGCGACATGGTCGCGCTCGTTGGTCAGATCGCCGGTGGCCAGCCGTTCCAGCGCCGCGAGTGTGCTCTCCACCCGGCCCTGACTGCGTTGCAGATCGTCGAGGATCTCCGCCCGTTGCGCCTCGTCGAGGTCGAGGGTGCGCAGCACCTCGAGATCGGTGCGCATCGCGGTCAGCGGCGTGCGCAGCTCGTGGGCGGACACGGCGGCGAAGTCCCGCGCGGTCTCCAGCGCGGCGGCGGTCTCGGCCTGGGCCTGGTCCACCCGCCGCAGCATGGTGTTCACCGCGTCGGCCAGTTTCTCCGCCTCGTGCACGCCCGCGCCCGCCACCGGCGTCTGCGGATCGCGCGGATCGGGGAACCCGCTGCGCGCGCCGACCTGCCGGGTGAGCCGGACGATCGGGCGCACCGCGGCGCCCGCGAGCAGCCAGCCCAGCGCAGCGGCGGCGGCGATGGACAACAGCGCGCCGCCGAGTACCCAGCGTTGCTGCTCGGCGGTCGCCTGCGCGGCGCCCGCCGCGGGAATGCCGAGCGAGACCACCCGGCCCGCGGGTTGGTTCTCGGTGGTGGTCAGGATTCGATAGGGGGTGCCGCTCACGCTGACGGTGCGGGAACCGGAGGACAGCGCGGGCAGTGTGGTCGCCGTGCTCGCGACCACCGCGCCGTTGTCGCGGACGGTCACCGCCATGTCGTTGTTCAATCCGGTCAGGTTGATGAAGTGCACCGCGATCTGCGGCTCGATCAGGACGATCCGCGCCGCGACGGCGAGCTGCTGATCGGACTGTTGCACGTTGTTGCGTTCGATGGCACGGATACTGATCAGGCTGATCAGCGTCACGATGACGATCGCGCCAGCGGCTGCCGCGCCCGCCACCCGGGTGCGCAGCGAAAACGACCGTCGCCGCCGGGTTTCCGGCGGATCGGCCGGTGCGGTGGGCACGGTCATTTCGGTGCTCGGAGCACGAACCCCACGCCGCGGATCGTGTGCAGCAGCCTGGGCGTGTCGTCCACCTCCAGCTTGCGGCGCAGGTAGCCGACGAAGACGTCCACCACATTGGTGTCGGCGGCGAAGTCGTAGCCCCACACCAGTTCCAGCAGGCGTTCCCGGCTCAGCACCACGCCGACGTTCCTGGCCAGCGTGGACAGCAATTCGAATTCCCGCTTGGTCAACTCGATCTCGCGGCCGTGCAGCAGCGCGCGATAGCCGGCGACGTCCACTTCGAGCGGGCCGACGGTGATCGCGCCCGGCGTCGCGGGGGCCGCCGCGTCGGACCGGCGGCGCAGCAGTGCCCGGATCCGCGCCACGAGCTCTTTCAACACGAACGGTTTGACCAGGTAGTTGTCGGCGCCGGATTCCAGTCCGTAGATCCGGTCGTCAACCGACGCGCGGGCGCTGAGCACACAGATCGGCACCTCGTTGCCCATCGCGCGTAAGGCCGTGACCACGCCCGCGCCATCGAGCACGGGCATGTTCATGTCCAGCACGATGGCGTCGGGCGCGCTCTCGTTGACACTGCGCAGCGCCTGCGCGCCGTCTCTGGCGACGAGAACCTGGAAGCCGGACAACCGCAGCCCGCGCTCCACCGAGGCGAGCACGTCCTCGTCGTCGTCGACGACGAGGACGGTCGGGTTCGGGGTCGAGGTCACGTCATCCATTGTGCTCCCCCGCCTCTCGAGTCTTCCGGATCGTCGTCTTCCGGGTCGTCGTCTTCCGGGTCGACGCCGTGCGAGCCGGGGACTCGGGACTCGGGTTCAGGTCCTGCTCGCGAATTTCGCGCTACCCGGCGAGATACCCGGATACCGGCGAAATCACCTGATCGCTCAGTAGTTGTGGCAGGACTCCGCCACGATGCGGATGGTGTCGCGCAACTGCGCGGTCCGCGGGTCGTTCTCGGCCTGACGCGCGGCCTCGGGATTCTGCTCGATGGCTCGCTGCAGGTCGGCGCGGCGCTGCTCGACCGGCTGATCGAACCTGCGCTGCAATTCCGCCTTCTGGCTCGGGTTGGCGTCGAGCATCGCGGCCAGCTGCGGCGCCTTGTCGTGCAGTGCCGCGTCGACCTGGGCGAAGGAGCAGTTCGAGGTCAGCAGCGGCTCGGCGAGTTCCATCGGGCCCGCGCCGGCGATCGCGGGGCTCAGGAACAACGTGACCGTGGCGAATCCGCCTGCGGCGAGAGCGGCGACGGCGGGGCGGCCTACGGAACGTTTCATCATGTATTGCCTCCAGATCATGTATTGCCTCCAGATCATCGAAGGATTTCGGGGCGGTCTCGAGGCTATTTCCAACAACTGGCACCGTTATGAACGTCGTCTGTGGAAACTCTGAGGACGTGATCGGGCCGTGCGGAAAATCAGGACGGCGCAACCGGATCCACGTCGGGCGCGACCACGTCGTCGGTGTTCTCGGTGTTGTCGTGCCCCGGGTGCAGCCACTCCGGACGGGCGGCGCGGATCTGCTGCTCCAGCGCCGCGAGCACGCCCGGGTCCTCGATGGTGGAGGGCACCTCGAACGTGTCGCCGGAGGTGATCTGCCGGATGGTCTTGCGCAGGATCTTGCCGGACCTGGTCTTCGGCAGCGCCGTCACGATGACGGCGTCGTGGAGCGTGGCGATCGCGCCGACCTGGGTGCGCACTCGCTCGATCAGCTCGTCGCGCAACCGGTCCGGATCGATCTCCACCCCGGACTTGAGCACCACGTACGCCAGCGGCCGGTGCCCCTTGAGCTCGTCGGGCAGCCCGATGACGGCGCATTCGGCCACCGCCTCGTGCCCCGCGATGGCCGCCTCGATGCTGCCCGCCGACAGCCGGTGCCCAGCCATGTTGATCACGTCGTCGCTGCGGCCGAGGACGTACAGGTAGCCGTCCTCGTCGAAATAGCCGGAGTCACCGGTGAGGTAGTGGCCGGGATAGGCGGACAAGTAGGAACGCTCGTAACGGGCATCGTCGCGCCACAGCCCGGTCAGCGTGCCGGGGGGCAGCGGTAGACCGATGACGATATTGCCCTCGGTGTTCGGCGCCACCGCGTTGCCGGAGGAGTCGAGCACCCGTAGTCGATAGCCAGGCACCGGCACCGAGGCCGACCCCGGCTTGACCGGCAACTGCTGGAGGCCGAGCGGGTTCGCGCAGATCGGCCAACCGGTTTCGGTCTGCCACCAGTGGTCGACGACCGGGCAGTCCGAGCGGCCGGCGAGCAGCGTTTCCTCGGCCCAGGTGTAGGTGGCCGGGTCCAGTCGTTCGCCCGCGCAGAACAGCGCGCGCAGCGAGGACAGGTTGTACCGGTGGGCCAGTTCCGCGTCGGGATCGGCCTTGCGAATCGCGCGCAGCGCGGTCGGAGCGGTGAACAACACCTCGACGTTGTGCCGCTCGACCACCCGCCAGTACGCGCTCGCGTCCGGCGTGCCGACCGGCTTGCCCTCGTACAGCAGCGTGGTCGCTCCGACCAGCAGTGGCGCGTAGACGATGTAGGAGTGACCGACCACCCACCCCACGTCGGAGGCGGCCCACATCACGTTGCCCGCGTCGATGTCGTAGATGTTGCGCATCGACCAGGCCAAGGCGACCGCGTGCCCGCCGTTGTCCCGCACGACGCCCTTCGGCTTCCCCGTGGTGCCGGAGGTGTAGAGGATGTAGAGCGGATCGGTGGCGGCCACCGACACGGGTTCGGCCGGTGCCGCGTCGCGGACCGCGTCGTCCCAATCGAGCCACTGCGCGGCAACGGTCGCCGTCGAGCTCGGAAGGTATTCGGTGGCGGGCTGCGGCGCGGGGAACGGGATGACGTCGAACTGGGGACGCTGCTTGACGAGCACCGTGCGCGGCGCGGTGGTCTCGGCGAGATCGAGAGCCCGCAGCACGATCGGCGGGTATTCGATCTTCTTGCCCGGTTCCAGGCCGCCGGACGCTGTGACGATCAACACCGGCTCCGCGTCATTGATGCGGGCGGCGAGCTCCGGCGCGGCGAAGCCGCCGAACACCACCGAGTGGACCGCGCCGATGCGGGCGCAGGCCAGCATCGCGATCACCGCTTCGGGGATCATCGGCAAGTAGATCACCACGCGATCGCCCGCGGAGACGCCGAGCCGGACCATCGCCCCGGCGAACCGGGCCACCTCGTCGAGCAGCTCGGCGTAGGTGTAGACGACGGTGGCGTCCGTCATAGCGGAGTCGTATATTAGTGCGGGCTGATCGGCGCGGCTGATCGCACCGGGGGTGGTCGGGTGCACGTGCCGGTCGAGTGCGTTGAAGGAGGTATTGAGGCGGGCGTCGGGAAACCACTTGGCCACCGGGCGGGCGCCGCTGTCGACGATCTGAGTCGGAGCCACGTCCCAGTCGATCGCCTCTGCCGCGCCGGCCCAGAACTCGGCGGGATCGACCAAGCTGGTCTGATAGGCCGGTCGGTACTCCTGCCGCACGTTCAACCCGGTGACTCCCTAGCCTCGCCTCGATGCCCGCCTCGATAGATCTGGTTGATTGTGGCAGACTTCACGCGACGCCCGGGTGGGTGCCGCGACCTCTGGTTTTGCCTGGAATCGGCAGGTCAATGATCGCGACATCACGCCCCGTCACCCAAGAAGTTATTGATCCGTTAGAATCTGATGTCACTTATTTGGGCCGTCGTAGACGCAATTTCTCGGCCAGCCGCAGCTCTCGGCCAGCTCCACCTGTCGAGCCAAGCACGCGATTGTGGAGGTTCGGTTGATGGCGCGTGGTAGAGGCCAGTTTGGAAAGTGAGTGGGAGATGCGTGACGCCGCTAGGTCTGGCAGTAGCCGCTGGGCGCTCGGCAACTGGGACCTGCGCTGGAAGGTGACGGCGGTACTCGCCGTGCCTCTGGCGGTCGCGGTCGGGCTCGGCGTGTCCAGGATCTCGTCGGAGTTCGCGGAATCGAACCGGCTCGCCGACATCTCGGAGAACGTCGCCGCCATTCCCTCGGTCACCGCGCTCAGCGCGCAGACCGCGACCACCGCGGGCTCGCAGATGATCTCGCTGGGGTCCAACCAGTCCGTGGTGACGGATCAGAACCTCGCGGACCTGGACAAGGCGATCGCCAACGCCGAGAAGGCCGTCGCCAAGCTCGACAGCGTGCCCGGCGCGCGCACGGCCATCGACAGCATGCTCACCCAGGCCAAGGGCGTGCGCGCCCAGGGCAAATCGGTCACCACCGGCCCGCCGTCGGACACCCTCGCGCTGATCGACCGGGTCCGCAACGACAGCGTCCGGATCGTCGAGACTACGGTCGGCCAGGTCAGCGACACCGCCGTGGACGCGGCCAAACTGCGTCTGGTCGACTCGCTCAACACCCGTGCCACGCTGGTCAGTGAGCTCGCGGCCTTCCCGGAGGTGCTGCGCTCCCAGCAGGCCGGCGTCCAGAGCTTCCTCGTCGCCTCCAACACCGAGCGCGCGCTGCTCAACGTGCTGGCGCACCGCTTCTCCGACGGCGACACCTCCATCGCCGACCTGCGCGCGGGCATCGACACCAGGATCGCGCTGTTGACCAGCCCGCAGTCGCAGGCGGGTCAGCTGCCGGTCGGTGAGCTGAAGAAGTCGCTGACCGACAGCCTCGCGGTCTACGAGCACGTCGTCGGCAAGGCGACCAAGGACATCGACTCGGCGATGCAGTCGCTGGTGTCCACCGCCCAGCGTGACGCGTGGACCTACACCGCGGTCGTCATCGCGACCATCCTCGCCGCGCTCCTGCTCGCGGTCTTCGTGGCCCGCTCGATGATCGTCCCGCTGCACCGGCTGCGGTTGGCCGCGCTGCGCGTGGCCGAGAGCGACCTGCCGCACGAGGTCGCCCAGCTACGCAACGGCGCCTCGCCGGAGGAAGTGCCGCTTGAGCCGATGCCGGTGCGCAGCACCGAGGAGATCGGCCAGCTCGCCCGCGCGGTCGACGACATCCACGGTCAGGCGCTGCGCCTCGCGAGTGACCAGGCGAAGATGCGTTCGCAGGTCAACGACATGTTCGAGACCTTGGCGCGGCGGTCCAAGTCGCTGGTCGACCATCAGCTCACCCTCATCGAGGCGATGGAGTACGACGAGAAGGACCCGCGCCTGCTGGAGAACCTGTTCCGGCTGGACCATCTCGCCGCGCGTATGCGCCGCAACGGCGACAACCTGCTGATTCTCGCCGGCACCAGGCAGCGCCGCGCCAAGTCCGCCCCCGTCGAGATCGCCAACGTGCTGCGCGCCGCGATCTCCGAGGTCGAGGACTACGAGCGCGTGAAGCTCGGCGCGACGCCGCGCGGTTCGCTCAAGGAACCCGCCGCCTCCGACCTCGCGCACCTGTTCGCCGAGCTGCTGGACAACGCGCTGCGCGCCTCGCCGCCGGAGACCGACGTCAAGTTCACGTTCGCGCAGGCGCACGACCAGGGCCTGCTCATCGAGGTGGCCGACCGCGGTATCGGTATGCCGCCCGCCGAGATGGCCGACATCAACCGCCGGTTGGAGCAGACCGCGGAACCGGGGCCGGACACGGCCCGGCACATGGGTCTGTTCGTCGTCGGCAGGCTCGCCGAGCGGCACGGTCTGACCGTGCGGCTGCGCCCGACCTTCGACACCGCGCGCGATCCGGGCGTCACGGTGACCGTGCACGTGCCGGTCGGCCTGATCGTCGCGGGCAAGCCGAGCGCGGGGCAGCCCGTCACCCCGCAGCCCGCGCCGCAGGCCGCCGGGCCGCAGCGTCCGTCGGCGCCGTCGTCCATGCAGATGCGGGCCGTCACGCGGACCCCTGGGGGCAATGTCATGGTCACGGTCGATCCGGGAGTGAGCGGCCCCATCCCGGCCGCGGGCTCCACGCCCGCCGCCGCGTCCAGCGGTCCGATCCCCACCGGCCCCGGTGGGCTGCCGCAGCGGCAGCCGGGTTCGGCGATGTCTTCGTCCGGTATGCGCGCGGACGCTGCGCAGCAGAGCGCGAGCCTGCGGCCCGCGCCGGGTCAGCCGGCGCCGAGCGGTCCGCAGCGCGGCAAGCTCGCCGCGGCCAACCTGCCCAAGCGCACCCTCAACCCCGGCGGTCCGCCGCCGCGCCAGCCCGGTGGACTCTCCGAGCAGCCGGGTGCGAGTCTGCCGCCGCGCGAGCCGGGTGCGAGTCTGCCGCCGCGCGAGCCGGGTTCGGGTGAACTGCCGGTGCGTCAGCCGGGCGCCAATGGCGTGCCACAGCCGAGCACGGGTCTGCCGCAGCGCCAGCCGGGCACGAACGGCGTGCCGCCGCGGGACGCGTCGAGCGGTCTGCCGCAGCGAGATTTCGCATCGGGCGGTTTGCCGTCGCGTGAGTCCGGTTTGAGTGGTCTGCCGCAGCGTGAGTCCGCTTCTGGTGGTTTGCCGTCGCGTGAGCCCGCTTCTGGTGGTTTGCCGTCGCGTGAGTCCGGTTTGAGTGGTCTGCCACAGCGTGAGTCCGCTTCTGGTGGTTTGCCGCAGCGTGAGTCCGCTTCTGGTGGTTTGCCGTCGCGTGATTCCGGTCTGAGTGGTCTGCCGCAGCGTGAGCCCGCGTCCGGCGGTTTGCCATCGCGGGATCCGTCGAGTGCTTTGCCGTCGCGGGATCCGTCGAGTGCTCTGCCGCAGCGTGAGTCTGGTTTGGGCGGTCTGCCGCAGCGTGAGCCCGCCGCCGGTGGCTTGCCGCAGCGGGACCCGGCCAGCGGTTTGCCGCAGCGTGAGTCCGGTCTGACCGGTCTGCCGCCGCGTGAGCCCGCCTCGGGTGGCTTGCCTTCGCGTGAGCCCGGCGCCACGGGCCTGCCTTCGCGTGAGCCCGGCGCCACGGGCCTGCCTTCGCGTGAGCCGGGCGCTACCGGCCTACCCCAGCGGCAGCCGGGATCGAACGGTGTGCCGCAGCGTGAGTCGGCGGCGGGTGATCTGCCGCGCCGTGAGTCCGCGTCGGGTGGTCTGCCGCAGCGTGAGCCGGGGGTCACCGGGCTCCCGCCGCGTCAGCCCGCGCCGAACCTGCCGCAGCGTGACGCGGCGCCCGGCGGTCTGCCGCAACGGGAATCGGGTAACGGCCTTCCGCAGCGGGACGCCGGTGCGCATCGTCTCCCGCAGCGGGAGTCCGCCGAGGGCTTGCCGCAGCGTGAGCCGGGCTCCGGCGCACTGCCCGCCGTCAACGGTCTGCCGCAACGGGATTCGTCCTCGAATGGTCTGCCGCAGCGTGAGCCGGGTGTGGCGAACGGTCTGCCGCAGCGTCCGCCAGCGCCGGCGGGCCCGCCGCAGCGCGAGAGCGGCTTGACCGGTCTGCCGCAGCGGCAGCCGGGCGCTCAGGCGCCGCAGCGCCAGCCGGTGCCGCCGGGTATCGCGCTGCCGCAGCGCGGCCAGCACGCCGCCAGTGACGAGCAGTCCGCCACCCCGGCGGGGCGTGATCCGGGCAAGCACAGCTACCGCTCCAACCCGGCCAAGACCGCCTCGTTCTTCCAGACCAGGTTGCAGCCGGCCGAGGAGTCGGGGGCGGCGATGGGCGGAACGCCGATCTTCGCCGAGATGATGTCGGCGTGGCTGTCGGATCCCAACGCGGATCGGTCCCAGGTGGCCGCCTCCTTCGAATCGCCGGGTGACGAAGGATGGCAAGCGGCTCGGCGCGCCAGCGAGGCGCAGACCGAGACGAAAACGGCGGCGGGCTTGCCGCAACGCAATCCGGGCGGAAGGCTTGTCCCCGGCGGTGTGACCGGTGCGGCGGATCGGGCGCCGCGCCGCGACCCAGAAACGATCAGGTCCAGCTTGAGTCGTCACCAGCAGGGCGTCCGGGATGGCCGCGCAATGAGAGCAATGAACCTAACCGGAGATAAAGGAGACCGATGAACCCCGATCTAGGTGGTACGAATCGTCAGCTGGATTGGCTGGTTTCGAACTTTGCCAACGAGGTTCCTGGCGTAGCCCATGCCGTCCTGGTCTCGGCCGACGGCCTACTCATGGCCGCGAGTGCCCAGCTGCCCGTCGACCGCGCCGAACAGCTCTCGGCCGTCACGGCCGGTCTGGCCAGCCTGTCGGTCGGCGTCTCGAACCTGTTCGAGGGCGGTACCGTGCTGCAGTCCGTCGTCGAGATGGAGCACGGGTACCTGCTGCTCATGGCTGTCGGCGACGGTTCCTATCTCGCGGTGCTGACCAACACCTCGTGTGACATCGGTCAGGTCGGCTACGAGATGGCTCTGTTGGTCGAGCGGGTTGGCCAGACTGTTCAGGCCACACCACGCGTCACGATGGGTTCCTGATGGTGGGATGGACATAGAAGATCACCGCGTGGGGAGCGTCGAGCCGAGCCTCGTACGCCCATACTCGCTGACCGCAGGCCGGACCAGGCCCGCGGTCGAGTTGGCGTTGGAGGCCCTCGTCGCATCGCATCCGGTCGCCCTGGAGCGGCAGTTCGAACTGACCAACATCGAGACGTCCATCGTGGAGTTGTGCAGAGAATCGCCGTCCGTTGCCGAGGTGGCAGCCCGACTGGGTATTCCTATCGGGGTGGCTCGTGTGCTCGTGGCCGATTTGATCGAGGCCGGGCACGTGCGCGTATCGGCGACTTTGAAAGACGATTCCAGCGACGATGAGCGTCGCGAGCTGATCGAAAGGGTTCTCAGTGGACTCCGGCGTATTTGATTCGACGGCGCAGGTCGACACTCGTACCAGTAAGCCAACATCGGCGAAGATCGTGGTCGCGGGTGGCTTCGGTGTCGGGAAGACCACGTTGGTCGGTGCTGTCTCGGAGATCGTTCCGCTGCGCACCGAGGCGTTGGTGACCAATGCCAGCGCCGGGATCGACAACCTGACCGGCATTCCGATGAAGTCGACCACCACGGTGGCGATGGACTTCGGCCGGATCAGCCTCGCCAACGATCTGGTGTTGTACCTGTTCGGCACGCCTGGCCAGTATCAATTCTGGTTCATGTGGGACGACCTCATTCGCGGCGCCATCGGCGCCGTCGTGCTGGTCGATACCCGCAGGTTGGAGGACAGCTTCGCGGCCGTCGACTACTTCGAAGCGCGCGGCCTTCCGTTCCTGGTGGCGCTCAACGAATTCGACGACGCGCCGCGGTACCCGATCGAGGACATCCGGCAGGCGCTCGCGGTGCCCGCCGATGTGCCGATCCTGTCCATCGATGCCCGTCGTCGTGAGCCGGCCAAGCAGGCGCTGGTCGCGCTCACCGAGTACGCGCTACGCAAGGTGATGCAGGGCTACTGAGTGCCCGGGTGGCTTGCCGGAGCACCGGGTAGGGCCGGATAGGCTCGCCCGGTGCGTACCTCGGCGCGAGAGTGGCTCGGGCAACTGCTCGACACGGACTCGTTCGTCAGCTGGGACCGGCCGCCGGTAACGGTGGCCGCTACCCCGCAGTACCGGGATGCTTTGCGGAAGGCGGCGGTCACGGCGGGCACCGACGAGTCGGTGCTCACCGGGGAAGGGCTGCTGCGCGGTCGGCGCGTGGCCGTCATCGCCTGCGAATTCGGGTTCCTGGCCGGCTCGATCGGGGTGGCGGCGGCGGAGCGGATCGTCTCGGCGGTCGAGCGCGCCACCGAACTCGAGCTGCCGCTGGTCGCTTCACCGACCTCCGGCGGAACCAGGATGCAAGAGGGCACCGTCGCCTTCGTGCAGATGGTGAAGATCGCGGGTGCGGTCGCGGCCCACAAGTCGGCCGGGCATCCCTATCTCGTCTACCTGCGCAACCCCACGATGGGCGGTGTCTTCGCCTCGTGGGGTTCGCTGGGACACATCACCTTCGCCGAGCCCGGGGCGCTCATCGGATTCCTCGGTCCCCGGGTCTACCAGGCCCTGTACGACAAGCCGTTTCCCGAAGGCGTGCAGACCGCGGAGAACTTGTATCGCCGCGGCGTCATCGACGGCGTTCTGCCGATACCGGTGTTCCGTCGCATCGCCCATCGGGCCTTGAGTGTGTTCAGCGGCGTCGAGTTGCCGGATCCCGGGTCGGCGCTGGCGGGCCGCTCGATTGCTCCTGAGAGGCCGTTCCCCTCGCTCCGCGCAACATCTTCCGGTGCGGATCGATCGAATGACGCTGCGGCCGAGCCGATTTCCCTCGGTGACCAGCAGAGCTCGACTGGCGACGATGCGGTGTGGCAGTCGGTCCTCATCTCCCGCCGCCCCCAGCGTCCTGGCATTCGCGACCTGTTACGTCATGTGACACAACGGGTTCCGCTCAGCGGCACGGGGCAGGGCGAGTCCGATCGCACGGTCGTGCTGGCCCTCGGCCGCTTCCGTGGGCAACCGTGTGTGGTGTTCGGTCACGACCGGCGTGGACAACAGGGTGAGAACACCATGGGGCCCGCGGCCCTGCGTGAGGCGCGGCGCAGCATGGCGCTTGCCCAGGAGTTGCGGCTACCGCTGGTGCTGGTGATCGACACGGTGGGGGCGGCGCTGTCGAAGGAGGCGGAGGAGCGCGGGTTGGCACCCGAAATCGCCCGCTGCATAGCGGATCTGGTGACGCTGGACACCCCGACCGTCTCGGTGCTGCTCGGCCAGGGCACCGGCGGTGGCGCGCTGGCGCTGCTGCCCGCCGACCGGGTGCTCGCCGCGACACACGCGTGGCTGGCTCCGCTGCCGCCGGAAGGAGCGAGCGCGATCGTCTTCCGCGATATCGACCATGCGCCGGAACTGGCTGCTGCGCAGCGGATCAGCGCGGCCGATCTGCTCGCCGACGGCGTGGTCGACCGGATCGTGCCGGAGTTCCCCGACGCGGCGGAGGAGCCGGTGGACTTCGCCCGCCGGATGGTGGCCGCGATCGCGCGCGAGTTGGCGACCTTGCGCGCCCGCCCGGAATCAGAGGTGCTCGCGGCGCGGCATGCGCGTTACCGGCGGCTCGGCCTGCCCGGCGCGACGAGCTGACCGGGCCGCCGGACGCGGCGCGTGCCGGGCCGGAGCCCCGGTTTCCAGCAAATTGCGGGCCAACACACCCGAGGGCGTGATTGACGGTTCGCCGCCGCACTTCTACCGTCGGAATGTGACCTTCAGAAGCGAGACCAGCACCGTTCCCTCGATCGTGCTGAACGACGGGAACGTGATCCCGCAGCTCGGCTTCGGCGTGTTCCAAGTGCCCGCCGAGGACGCTTTCTCGGCCGTCACCACCGCGCTCGAGGTGGGCTACCGCAGCATCGACACCGCCGCGATCTACGGGAACGAAGAGGGCACCGGCCGTGCCATCCGGGAATTCGGCGTGCCCCGCGACGAGATCTATGTCACCACCAAGCTGTGGAACTCCGAGCAGGGCTACGACTCCACGCTGCGCGCGTTCGACGCCAGCATGCAGCGGCTCGGTCTGGATTACCTCGACCTCTACCTCATCCACTGGCCGGTGGCCGCGGCCGATCGCTTCGTGGACACCTTCCGCGCCTTCCAGGCGCTGAAGTCGCAGGGCCGGGTGCGCTCCATCGGCGTATCGAACTTCACGGTCGCGCACCTGCGCCGGCTCATCGCCGAGACCGGTGAGATCCCGGTGGTGAACCAGATCGAATTGCACCCCAGGTTGGCCCAGCGCGAGCTGCGTGAGTTCCATGCCGCCAATGCGATCGCCACCGAGGCGTGGAGCCCGCTCGGGCAGGGCACCTTGCTCGACGAAAGCGCCATCACCGCCGTGGCCGCCGAGGTCGGGCGTACGCCCGCGCAGGTGATCATTCGCTGGCATCTGCAACTGGGCAACGTCGTCATCCCGAAGTCGGTCACGCCGGCGCGGATCGCGGAGAACTTCGACGTGTTCGGTTTCGAATTGACGCCGGAGCAAATGGACGCCATCAACGCGCTGGACACCGGGGCGCGCCTCGGTGGCGACCCGGACACGTTCACGCTCGGCCTTATCGACTGACGATCGGATCGGCGGGCGTGGCCGTCAGCGCAGCCGGAGGTGTTCGGTGAGTTCGAGGGCCGCCGCTCGTCCCGCGCGGTTGGCGCCGACGGTGCTGGCCGACGGACCGTAGCCGATCAGGTGGACGCGCGGGTCCGCGGCTACCCGCGTGGCCAGTCGGCCCGTCATGGTGATGCCGCCGCCGGGCTCGCGCAGCCGCAGTGGCGCGAGGTGGTCGAGCGCGCTGCGGAACCCGGTGGCCCAGACGATCACGTCCGCGCGCCGGAAGATTCCATCGGCCCAGCGCACCCCGTCGGGTTCGATGCGTTCGAACATCGGCAAGCGGGTGAGGGCGCCGCGGGCTCGCGCTGCTCGTAACCGGTCGTCGAGCGGCAGACCGGTGACCGAGACCACCGATCCCGGCGGCAATCCGCGCCGGACCCGGTCCTCGACCATCGCGACCGCGGCGCGTCCGGCCTCCTCGGTGAACGGACCTTCGCGGAAGCGCGGCGGGGTCCGGGTGACCCAGGTCGTGGTGGTGACCCGGGAGATCTCGTCGAGCAGCTGTACCGCCGAGATGCCTCCGCCGACCACGACGACGTGCTCGCCCGCGAAGGCGTCGGCGCGGTGGTAGTCGCGGGTGTGCAGCTGGCGCCCGGCGAAGGTTTCCGCTCCGGGGTAGCGCGGGATGAACGGATGTTCCCAGGTGCCGGTGCAGTTGATCAGGCCGCGCACCCGGATGGGGCCGGCCGCGTCGGTCTCCGCCCGGAGCGCCGCCGCGCGGTCGGCCGGGTCGCCGTCTTCGGTGCGGTCGCAGACGACGGTGACCGAGACTCGCCGGTGAACGCGCAGGTCGAACCGCTTTTCGTACAGCTCGTAGTAGTGCGGTACCGCCGAGGCCGCCGGTGCGGACGACGAATTAGGCGGCAGCGTCTCCGCGAACGACATACCGGGCAGATCGTGCACACCGTTGACCGTTTCCAGCGTGAGGGAGGGCCAGCGGAACTGCCATGCGCCACCGGGGCCGGGGGAACGATCGACGAGCAGGAAGTGCCGCTCCGGGCGCAGCCCGAGGCGCTGGAGGTGGTAACCGGCCGACAGTCCTGCCTGACCAGCGCCGATCACCAGGATGTTGAAGTCGGTCGGCACAGTGGGTGATCGTATCGCCCGGCAGGGCGAGTGCCCTCCGCTGTGGCAGAGTGAAGAGACCAGACGGACCGTTCAGTCGGGGAGGTCGCATGCTCGGCGTGAGCCGTGACGGTGACGTGGTCACCATCGAACTTCAGCGGGAGGAGCGCCGCAACGCGCTCAACTACGAACTCGTGACATCGTTGCGCGAGGCCGTGCTCGCCGCTGTCGCCGACCGGGCGCGGGTCATCGTCTTGACCGGGCGCGGCCCGGTGTTCAGCGCGGGCGCCGATCTGTCCGGGGTCTACTCCGGCGATTTCCTGTCCGCGTTGCTGGAAACGCTGCACACGATCGAATCGGCGCCGGTTCCGGTGATCTCGGCGATCAACGGAGCGGCGATCGGGGCGGGCGTGCAACTGGCGCTCGCCTCGGATCTGCGGGTGATCTCCCCGGAGGCCTACATCGCGGTTCCCGCCGCGAAACTGGGCATCAGCGTGGACCGGTGGACCGTGCGCAGGCTCGTCGCCTTGATCGGCGGTGGCCCGGCGCGGACGGTGTTGCTGGGCGCCGAGCAGATACCGGCCGATGACGCCTATACCTTCGGGTTCGCCAACCGGATCGGCGGTCTCGCCGACGCGCAGGCCTGGGCCAAGCAGATCGCGGCATTGGCCCCGCTGTCCCTGCGGCACATGAAGCTGGTGCTCAACGACGACGGAACGCGCGATCCGGAAACCGCGCAGCAGCGCGCGGCGCTGGAGGCCGCGTGGACGAGTGAGGATGCCAAGGAGGGTCGGTTGGCCAGGCAGGAAAAGCGTCCCGCGAAGTTCGTGGGGCGATGATGGGCATCAGACGTATCGCGGGCGCCGCCGCGGGTTCGATCGGCATCACCTGGCTGGTGCGCGCCGTGTGGGACATACCGTCGGCGATGGGAGCTTCGATCTCGGCCATCCAGCCGTACGCGGCGGGCGCGACGACCTATCGCGACCGCCAGTTCCACAACACCGAGCCCAGCACCCAGATGGCGCCGGGTTCGGCGCCCTCACTGCTGGTCTCGGCGTTGACCCGGCGCAACGCGGGCAGGCCAAAGGCCCCCATCCCGTTGCGGACCCCGGAGCAGCCGACCGCGGCGGCCGATCTCGCCGTCACCTGGTACGGCCACGCCACCACGGTCATCGAGGTCGACGGGTACCGGGTTCTCACCGATCCGGTGTGGAGCGAGCGGGTTTCGCCCTCCCCGCTGGTCGGGCCCGCCCGCATGCATCCGGTGCCGCAGCCGCTGGCCGAGCTGCCGCCGATCGACGCGGTGGTCATCTCGCACGACCACTACGACCACTTGGACAAGGAGACCGTCCGCGAGTTGGTGACTCGCCAGAGCGCGCCGTTCCTCGTTCCGATCGGTATCGGCGCCCATTTGCGGCACTGGGGCGTGCCGGAGGACCGGATCGTCGAATTGGACTGGGGTGGTTCGGTATCGCTCGCCGCTCTCGGCCGGGATCGCGACGGCGTCGATCTGGTGATCACCTGCACGGAGGCACGGCACTTCTCCGGCCGCGGTCTGCTGCGCAACACCACCCTGTGGGCCTCGTGGTCGATCGCCGGTCCGACCCGGCGGGCCTACTTCGGCGGCGACACCGGTTACACCAAGGCGTTCGCCGCGGCGGGCGCGGCGCTCGGGCCGTTCGACCTGACGCTGCTGCCGATCGGCGCCTACGACGAGCGCTGGCCGGACGTGCACATGAATCCGGAGCAGGCGGTGCGGGCACACGCCGACTTGTGCGGCGGGAACGCCGGCCACGGCCTGCTGGTGCCCATCCACTGGGCGACGTTCAATCTCGCCTTCCACGGCTGGTCGGAGCCGGTCGAGCGGATGGTGGCCGCCGCGAGGTCGGCGGGGACCGCCGTCGCGGTGCCGATGCCAGGGCAGCGTGTGCATCCCTCCAGTGCCCCATCCGGGGATTCCTGGTGGGAGAATGTTGTGTGAACGACTCCGGCTAATTGACGACAGGAAGGATTCACGGCGATGAGTTTCGCGGATACGGTCAAGGGCCTGGTCGGCAAGGGGAAGGACGCGGCGGCCAAGAACGCCGACAAGATCAACCATGCGGTCGACAAGGCCGGTGACTTCATCGACCAGAAGACACACGGCAAGTACACGGACAAGATCGCCAAGGGCAAAGAGGCCGCCAAGAAGGTGGTCCCGCCGGATCAGTCCGGACCGCACGCCTGAGCGAGCGGCGGAGACCGCAGTCCGGTCTCCGCCGCTACACTTCGAATATGGCGGCCCGCCGCGAGTTCGGTGGTATCGAGGTTGACCTGAGCAACCTCGACAAGGTGCTGTATCCCGCCACCGGAACCACCAAAGGCCAAGTCATCGCCTACTATTCGGCGATCGCGCCTGCCATGTTGCCGCATGTCGCCGGGCGGGCGGTCACCCGCAAGCGCTGGCCCAACGGGGTCGATGAACCGTCTTTCTTCGAGAAGAATCTTCCGTCGCACGCTCCGTCCTGGATCGAGCGGCGCACCCTGCGGCATTCCGATCGCAAGGTCGTCTATCCGCTGATCGATTCCGAGGCCGGGCTGGCCTGGCTCGCCCAGCAGGCCGCGCTGGAAATCCACGTGCCGCAATGGCGGTTCGCCGATGACGAGATGGGGCCGGCGACCAGGCTGGTGTTCGACTTGGACCCCGGCAAGGGGGCGGGGCTCGCCGAGTGCGCCGAGGTGGCGTTGGTGGTCCGGGACATGGTCGAGGGCATCGGGTTGCGCGCGTTCCCGGTCACCAGTGGCAGCAAGGGAATTCACCTCTACGTGCCGCTGGATCGCGAGCTGAGTTCCAGCGGCGCGTCCACGGTGGCCAAAGAGGTGGCCACGAATCTGCAACGGCTGCACCCGGAGCTGGTCACGGCGACGATGGCGAAGGCGGCGCGCAGCGGAAAGGTTTTCCTCGACTGGAGCCAGAACAATCCCGCCAAGACCACCATCGCGCCCTACTCGTTGCGGGGTCGGGCGGAGCCCAATGTGGCCGCCCCGCGCACGTGGAAAGAGATCGAGAACCGGAAGAGGTTGCGCCACCTGCGCTTCGACGAAGTGCTCGCCAGATTCCGATCGGACGGTGATCTGCTCGCCGAACTCGATCCGCCGCTGGCGCCGGGCAACTCGGCCTCGGCGCAGGCGGGCCCGGACGCGTTGACGAAGTACCGCTCGATGCGTGATCCGTCCCGCACGCCCGAGCCCGTTCCCGCCCAGGCGCCCGAGCCGGGAACGAACAACCGCTACGTCGTGCAGGAACATCATGCGCGACGGTTGCATTGGGACGTGCGGCTGGAGCGCGACGGGGTCCTGGTGTCCTGGGCGGTGCCGAAAGGCCCGCCGACTTCCACCGATCAGAACCGCCTCGCCGTGCACACCGAGGATCATCCGCTGGAGTATCTCGATTTCCACGGCGCCATCCCCGAGGGCGAGTACGGCGCGGGGGAGATGACGATCTGGGACTCCGGCACCTACGAGACCGAGAAGTGGCGTGCCGACGAGGTCATCGTGCGGTTCCACGGCAATCGGCTCACCGGCCGGTACGCGCTGATCCAGACCAACGGCAACCAGTGGCTGATGCATCTGATGCGGGAGCAGAACGGGGGCGAACCGCAGCAGGAGCCGCAGCGGCCGCCGGGCCGGGTCATCCGGACGTCCAACGGACCCGCACCTCTTCCGCGCGGCTTGCAGCCGATGCTCGCGACGCCCGGCGACGTCGCCGAACTGGGCGCCGACGAGTGGAGCTTCGAGACCAAGTGGGACGGCTTCCGGTTGATCGCCGAGATCGACGCGGGTGCGATCACCTTGCGCAGCCGGGCGGGCCACGTCGTGACCGGCCGCTATCCCGGCATCGTGGCGTTGGAACGGGAGTTGTCCGGTCACCGGGTGGTGCTGGACGGCGAGGCGGTCGTCTTCGACGACCACGGCGTCGCGAACGTCGGGTTGCTGCAAGCGGCCGCGGCGCGGGCGGTGTTCGTCGCGTTCGACGTGCTGTATCTGGACGGTACCTCGCTACTGCGCAAACGCTATTCCGACCGGCGCAGGGTGCTGGAGGCGCTCGCCGCCAACGCGCCGTCTCTGGTGGTGCCGCCGCGCCTGGACGGCCCCGGCGCGCAGGCGCTGCGCTTCAGCCGGGAGCAGGGGCTGGAGGGCGTGGTCGCGAAACGGAAGGATTCGGTGTATCTGCCGGGCAAGCGCGGGCATGCCTGGGTGAAACAGCGCAACTGGCGCACCCAGCACGTGCTGATCGGTGGCTGGCGGCGCAGCGCGGCGCGGGATTTCAAATCGCTGTTGATCGGCATTCCCCACGACGGGCGGCTGTACTACGTCGGACGGGTCGGCACCGGTTTCACCGAGCCGGACATGCGGGATCTGGCCGCGCGGCTGCGCAAGCTGGAACGCAGGACCTCGCCGTTCGACAACGACCTCACCGCCGAGGAACGCAAGGAGGCGGTGTGGGTGACGCCGAGAATCGGTGGAACCGTTCGGTTCATGAACTGGACCGAGCAGGGCCGCATGTGGCACCCGGCGTGGCTCGGCACGGCGTCCGGCACGCGCGGCGCTGGGTAGGGTTGTTGTTCGCAGCGCGAGAACGAGGAGTGCACGGTGGACTTCAAGAACCTGGCGGGTAAGGCGATGGACCTGGCCAAGAAGAACGCGGACAAGCTGGACGCGGTGATCGACAAGGCGGGCGACCTGGTCGACGAGAAGACGGGCAAGAAGTATGTGAGCCAAGTCGACGCCGCTCAGGCGGCCGCGAAGAAGTCCCTGCGCGAACAGTGAGGAGCGAACGGGATCCGAGCCCGGCCGGATTGGGATCCCGTCGCGATGTCAGTTGGCGCCCGCGAGCAGCGGGGTGATGGTGGCGATGTCGGTTACCAGCGCATGGCCCTGGAATTCGAAGTCGTCGTAGGCACGCGCCATCGCCTCTTTGTCCCGGCCGCCGACCGCGTCGCTGATCACCACCGGGACGAACCCCAGATCCGTGGAATGGGTGACCGTGGGCGCGATGCCGATCTCCAGCGCAACGCCCGCGATCGCGTACGCGCCGATGCGCAGGTCGCGCAGCATCGAAGCCAGCGGAGTACCTTCGAACGCCGACATCGACGTCTTGTCGAACACCACCTCGTCCGCGCGCGGCCGCAGCTCGGGAACCAGCTCGAAGGCCGGTGTGTCGCGTTGCAGGATGAAGCGCACCTTGTCCACCGAATCCACTTGCTGCCAGCTCATGGCCATGCGCAGCGCGAAGGTTCCGCTGAGGCGTTCGGGCAGGAAGAAATGGCGTAGGAAGACCACCGGATAGCCGCCCGAGCGCGCCGCGTCGACCACCCCGACGACGCGCTCGATGATCTCCGGGCCGTCCGGCAACTGGCTGAGCACGCCGACTTGCATGTCGTAGACGATCACCGCCATCCGGTCGGGGGCACACACGTCGGCGAGTCCTTCGGGGATGTCCAGTCCGTTGCCATGCCGCATGCTCGGCTACTCCTCTTCGTTGCGCTCGAGCCCCGGACGGATCGCGTCCGGTGGCTATTCGATTGCGCGGGGGGCGGTTTCGCCAACACTGTAACCAGCCAACCGGACAGCTGCGGCGGTGGGTATGACCTGCGGTCGACCGTTGCCGAAGCGTTCGGCTCCGCAGTACCGTTGAGGTCTGGAGGCCAGGGTGTTCCGCCGCCGACCGCATGGGACACCTGTCGTCTCGCGGGAGTGGGGAGGCCCTGATGAAGGATGTTCACGGAGCGCTTGCCGCCACGCGAGCGAGCAACCGGCTTCTGGGCGGGGCGATCCTGCGGATCGTTCTCGCCGCGCTGATCGTGCTGGCCGCCGGTCTGAGCGCCGCACCAGCGGCCGACGCTCAGCTACCGCCGCCGGACCTGGACCCGTTCTACGCGGCTCCCGCCGACCTCGATCGCCACCGCAACGGGGCCGTGCTGGAATCGCGTCCGATCGCGTTGTTCGGTGTGCCCCTGCCGATCTCGGCCTGGCAGGTGAAGTATCGGTCCACGGACGCCAGCGACGCCCCCATCGCCGATGTGGCGACCGTGATGGTTCCGATGCTGCCCTGGTTCGGCCCTGGCGCCCGGCCGCTGCTGTCGTATCAGGTGCCCGAGGACAGTCTCGGCAGGCGATGCGCGCCGTCGTTCGCGCTGCGCGGCGGCTGGGACTCCGGCGCGGTGAACACACTGATCGACACGCCGTTCATGGCGGAAGCGCTGCGCCGTGGCTGGGCGGTGGTGGTGAGCGACTACGAGGGGCCGCACTCACGCTTTCTGGACGGGGTGAACTCGGGACGCGGTGTACTCGATGGCATCCGGGCGGCCCGCGACTTCCCGCCCGCCGGACTCGGGCCCGCGACCCCCATCGGCGCCTGGGGCTACTCGGGCGGCGCATTCGCCACGCTGTGGGCGGCGCAGATGCAACCGCACTACGCGCCGGACGTCCGGTTCACCGGGATCACTTCGGGCGGTGTCCCGGCGGACTGGCCTGCCATAGCCCGTGGCGCGGACGGCACCGCACGGGCCGGGCTGGCGTTGCTGATCCTGTTCGCGATCGCCCGCAACGATCCCGGCGCGGGCCTGCTGGAGTTGCTCAACGAGCAGGGCCGCGCGGCGCTGGTCGAGAACGGCGCGGCCTGCGGGTCCGATCTGGTGCCGAAGTACGTCGGCGCGTGGGTCGACGATTTCGCCGTCGTTCCGGATCTGCTGGCGCACCCGGCGTTCCGGGCCGCGGCCGATGCCCAGGAGCTCGGCGGCAGCGCGCCGGAAGCGCCGATGTACCTGTATCACAGCCGGACCGACGACGTGATCCCCGTGGCGGGGTTCACCGACCTGCTCGGCCGGTATTGCGCGCAGGGAGCGGCCATCACCTCGGTGCACTCGATGCTGCCCACCCACAATCCGGCGGCGATCGGCGAGGCGCCGGGTGCGATGCAATTCCTCGCCGACCGGTTCGCGGGTCTGCCGGTGGCACCCGGCTGCCGTGAGCGGTGAGCGGTGAGCGCACGCCAGGGCACGCACGCGGATCCGGCGCCGGGTGGAGGCGCGCAGACGAAAGCGCACCGAATCACGGCCGATTCGGTGCGCGTCGTGCCCGAAGGCGCGGGTCAGTTCTGTGGACGGCCGGTGGTGTCCATCCACTTGGTGGTGCCGGGCGGGGCGGCGAGCGTGCTGATCAGATCGATACCGGCGATGATCAACGCCGGTCCGCCGACCACGATGGTGCCGATGATGCCGCCGATCCCGGCGCCCGCCAGCACGGTGCCGATACCGATGGGTCCTCCGATGATGCCGGTGAGCCCGACGAGCGCTCCGACGACCGTGCCGATGAACCCGCCGATGGCGGTGGCGATGCTGAACTGCGAAAGGAACGCGTCCATCGCCCGCTGGTTCTCGAACGGCGACGCGACCGGCGTGGCCGCCGGGCGTGCCCGCGCCGCGTCCTTGACGACGGTCAGCTCCAGCACCCGGCCCGCGTCGCGGACGAGGTGGGGCATGGGGTATTCGAGCCCGTCCTGCCGGAAAGCGAGCGGCAAGGTGGCCGCGACGTTTCCGGCGGCGTCCTTGACGTCGACGGCGCCCGCGCGCACCTCGAACGTGCCAGCGGTGAGCGTCGTGACGATCGTGTTCCCGACCAGCTGCGCCTCGTAGCCGATGTCGGGCACCGGTGCGGGGGCCGGTTCCGCGTGCGTGGCGCCGGCCCCTACCGTGAGCGCGGCCACCACTGGCACAACGGCTGCGGTTACTTTCCGGAGAATCATCCTCGGTGTCCAATCTTCATCAGGTTTCGAGCAATAGAGAACGCGGCGCACGCCGAAATTCCTTCCCCCGCTGGCGTGTACGGCCGTGATGTGATCAAGAAGACAGCTACTTCCGAGTGATAACTGTACTGTGGCTGAGGTGGTTTAGGACGCGAATTTCGGGGGTAATCTTCCGGTTTTCCCGCCGCTATTGTTCTATAGCAATCAGCTATTTTCGTGCTGTGAACGGTCGCGGCGGTTGTCGTCCCCGCGAGCGGTATGGATCAAATCTTTGAAGCGAATCATTCGCCTCGGAATCTCGCATGAGCGCGGAATGCGGCGTAAGGCGCAGGAGAACAGGGTCTTCGGAGGGCTTGATCGCGCATGTGAGGGTGCGGACTCCGCGCAGGGTGTGAGCGGCACCGAGCCGGTGGCGAGCAGTGGCGCGGACCGGCGTCCAGGCCGCCTGATCGGGCAGATGGCTTCGGGCTTCACGCGCGCGTCTGTGTGCCGAACCGGCCTGCCTGACCGGCCAGGTTGTGCGGCGCGGGCGGCAGTGCCGGGCCTGCGAATTCCTGGCGAATTCAACGGTCGTAATCCCGGCCGCACCGTTCCTGCCTGTGGGCCGCGCGCTCAGAGCAGCAAGAAGTGCAGAGCGATCGAACCCAGGCAGACGCCGACGATCAGCGCCAGCGCGAGCGCATCGCCCCTGCCGGGCGCGCTGGGGTGGGCGGTGAGCTGACCGGTGCCGCCACGTGCGGTGATCGCCTCACCGAGTTCGCCTGCGCGGCGGGTGGACACCGCCATGGCCGCGGTGAGGATGTCGATGAGCGGGTTGTCGGCCGCGCGTGCCAGCATGCCCTCCTTCGGCCGCAGTCTGCGCGCGGCCCGCAGCACCCGGATCTCCTCCATGAGCAGCGGCAGACCGCGCAGGGTGAGCGCGACCACGACGGCCCATTCGTCCACCGGGATGCGGAGTTTGCGCAACGGTGCGCCCAATTTGGCCAGGGCGGGCGCGATATCGCTCATCGGCGTGGTCCACGCGATGAGGAACGAAGCGGCCACCAGGATCAGGGTGAAGACCGCGATCTGCGCGTACCGCAGCACCGCCGCGCCGCCGACCGGCACCGTGATCAAGCCTCCGACGACGAACAGCGCCCAGAACCACCACGGCAGCCGGGGCAGCGTACCCAGCGGCAACCGGGCGGTGACGCCGACGAGCACCAAGAACGCCGTCATCACGCCGAGCACCGGCCAGGACGGCAGGAACATCAGCACCAGGCTGATCAGGAAGACCCCGATCATCTTGGTGCCTGCCCACAGCCGGTGCACCGGACTGGCGACGGGCACCTGGCGCAGCAGAACGGTGCTCATGAGCGACCTCCGTGATCGAACCGCCAGGCTGTCTCCCCGGGCGCGCGCAGCGCCCCGGGGCCGGGGTCGGCGCGCACGGTGGCCTTGCTCGGCACCGGTGTGGCGTCCCACGCGGGTTCCGCGCTCAGGATGCGTCCCGAGCGCAGGTGGACCGTGCGGTCGCACACCGCCGCCATGTCGGCCACGTCATGTGAGATGACGATCAGCGTCAATCCGGAGTCGCGCAGTCGCGCGAGCAGCTCCACGATGTCGGCACGACCCTCCGGGTCGAGCCCGGCCAACGGCTCGTCGAGCACCACCACGTGCGGGTGGCTTGCGACGATCGCGGCGAGCACCACGCGCTTGGCCTGGCCACCGCTGAGCTCCTCGACCGAGCGCGCGGCCAGCGACCGGTCCAGTCCTACCGCGTCCAGCGCGCGCCCGACCGCGCCGGAGCCCGTGGCGCGTCCGCCCCAGTCCGCGATCTCCGCGCCGACGGTCTGCTTCTGCAATTGCAGGCGGGAATGCTGGAAGGCCAGCGCGACCCGGCCGATCTGCTTGCCGACCGGTTTGCCCCGCAGTTCGCAACGGCCGGAGCTGGGTTCGATCAAGCCCGCCATGATCCAGGCGAGCGTGGATTTGCCCGAGCCGTTCCCCCCGACGACGAGCAGCGCCTCGCCCTGCCGGACGGAGAGGTCGACGCCGTGCAGGGCGGGGGCTTCCCACGGCGTCGCGCGGTTGTAGGTGTGCCGGACATCCCGCAATTCGAGGATCGGCTCGCCCATCGGCCTGCGTCGCGTGTCGCGCACCGGACGCGGCCACGCGGGCAGATGCTCCACCGACCGTCCCTCGGCCAGGTGCACGATGCGGTCGGCGGCCGCGGCGTCGGCTTCGTGGTGGGTCACCAGCACCACGGCCATGTGATGCCGTTTCGGCAACGCGGCCAGCAGTTCCACCAGCTCTTTGCGGCCGTCCGGATCGACCATCGAGGTCGCTTCGTCGGCGATCAGCAGCGCGGGCCGCCGGGCCAGTGCCGCGGCGACTGCCAGCCGTTGCTGCTGGCCGCCGGAGAGCGTGGCGGTCTCCTTTCCGCCCATCCCGGCCAGGCCGACCTCGTCGAGCAGTCCGTCGACGTCCACCTCGGCGGCGAGTTCGGCGGGCAACCCCCATACGACGTCGTCGGCGACGAGCACCCCGAGGGTCTGGCTTTCCGGCCGTTGCAGAACCAGTGCGGTTCCGCCGAGCCGCCCGAGCCCGGCGGACCCGGGGCGATGCACCGATCCCGAGGTCGGCGGCAGCCCGGCCAGCAGACGGGTCAGAGTGGACTTGCCCGAACCGTTGTGCCCCACCACGGCGACGAATTCACCGACCTCGACGGTCAGGTCGATGCCGCTGAGCGCCTCGCGGGCGGCGCCGGGGTAGCGGAATCCGGCGGCGCGCAGCGTGACCGGCAGCGGTGCGATGGGCCGCTCGTCGAGCGGAGCGTCGAGCCGGTCCCGGCCTGGCAGCCAGGCCAGCCGGTCCAGTACCGACCCGAGGACGTACCAGGAGAACAACCCGGTGGCCACCATGCCGAGCGCGATGCCGCCGCCCACCCACGCCCACCACCAGCGCAGCACCGAGTCGGTCAGGTCCGCAACGAGCTGCCCGAGCGGCGTCAGTTGCGCCTGGCGGGTGAGATCCTGCACGCCGCGCGAGAGGTTGCGGATGTTGTCGAAGAATAGGTTGCGCACGGTGGACAGCACGAACAGCGACCCGACGGCGAACGCGGCCCAGCACAACCCGGCCAGCAGCGAGAGCCCGAACACGGCGACGACGCCGCCCCCGCGCCGCTTCACGGTGCCGATGATCCCGCCCATGGTCGCCGCCGCGACCAGCGCCGTCGCGGAGGCCATACCGGCCGCGACGAAGGTGACCAACGTCGCCGCGATCGTCGCGGTGACCAGGGCACGCAGGCGGAACCGGTGCGCGATCAGCCCGATCGGGACCGCCGCGACCAGTTGCAGAGCGGCGGCGAAGGGGACCACCGATCCGACCGTCACCAGCCCGACGGTGGCCCCGCCCAGCACCGCGCCGGTGGCCAGCTCGATCGGACGCAGCGGCCCCCGCTCACCCGATTCGCCCGAACGGGGCAGTTCATTCACAGCACAAGTCTGCCAGCCCGGTGCGAGCTGCCGGGTCGCAGCGATCAACCGTGGCCCGTGACGGCGCGCTGTCGGTCACGCGACGGGGGTGAGAGTGTAGTGACTCGGGTCCAGGCGGCGGGTGTGGCGGCGGTAACTGCTCTGTGAGCCGGGCCAGTTGTTGGTGATGCGGCCCGCGGTGTTGCGATACCAGCTGGAGCAGAAATTCCACGGCGTCCGGGCCAGGCGCCGTTGCAGCGCGCTGTTGTAGTGCTCCTCGAGATCGGCGCGTACCTCGACGCAGTGTCCGGGGTGGTCGGCGAGTACTTGCACGGCCTGGCGGATATAGCGGGCCTGCGACTCGATCATGTAGATGATCGAGCCGACGCCGAGGTTGGTGTTCGGCCCGTAGACCAGGAACAGGTTCGGGAAACCCGGCACGGTGATCCCGTAATACGCGTGCGCGCCGTCGGCCCATGCGTCGGCCAGTTCGCGGCCCGCGCGGCCGTAGATGTTCATCGGCCAGAGGAACTCGGTGCCCTTGAAACCGGTTCCGTAGATGATCACGTCCACATCGTGGACGACGTCGTCGGCGGTGCGTACCCCCTCGGGCGTGATCGCGCTGATCGGGGTGGTCTCCACCTGCACGTTCGGCTGGGTGAGCGCGGGGTAGTAGTCGTTGGAGAACAGCGCGCGTTTACACCCGATCGGGTAGGCGGGCGTGAGCTTCGCGCGCAGTCGCGGGTCCTCGACCTGTTCGGCGAGGTGCCGGGAGGCGATACGGCCCACCAACCGCGCGATGGCCGGAACTTCCACCAGCCCGAGGGAGACGAACTCGGCGATCGACCACCATCCGAACCGCTCCACCAGCAGCGCGCCGGGCACCCGGGCGAACAGGTTGTGCTGGATCGGCGAGTAATCGGTGTCGAACTTCGGGATCACCCAGGCTGGTGTGCGCTGGAACAGCGTCAGATGGGCGACGCGCGGCTGGATCTCCGGGATGAATTGGACGGCGCTGGCTCCGGTGCCGACGCAGGCGACGCGTTCGCCGCTCAGGTCTACATCGTGGTCCCACTCGGCCGAATGGAACGACGGGCCCGCGAAGGTATGAATGCCGGGGATGGCGGGCAGGGACGGACGCGACAGCTGGCCCACCGCCGAGATCAGCACGTCGACGATCCGGGTGTCGCCGTCCGCGGTGCGGACGGTCCACCGGCCGGTGGCGTCGTCGAATTCGGCGTCGGTGACGGTGGTGCCGAAGCGGACCGCCGCCAGCACGCCGTGCCGTTCGGCGACGCCGCGCAGGTACGCGTGGATGGCGGCACGCCCGGAATACCGCTGCGGCCAGTCCGGCTTGGGTTCGAACGAGTACGAGTACAGCGGAGAGGGCACGTCGCAGGCGGCTCCCGGATAGGTGTTCTCCCGCCACACGCCGCCGACGTCGGCGGCGCGCTCCAGAATGGTGATGTCGTCGAAGCCGTTGCGGCGCAGTTCGATCGCCATGCCGATGCCGCCGAAGCCCGCGCCGATGATGAGGACCGATGGCCGATGGCGCGCTGTCATGTGACACTCCTCACTCCGACCGTAGATGACTCCACTGTAGGCCCGCGGTGCCGTCGCATAGAGAAATTCGGCCATAATGTCGGCGTGGAGCGGGTGCAGGATCCGGATATCCGCGATTGGAACTTTCCGCGCGGAGTGGCCAGCGTGGCGCTGATGGTCGGCTACGCGGCCGAACACGGCGTGCCCGCGGGGCGCATGCTGGACGGTACCGCCCTCACCGAGCAGCAATTGCGCGATCCGGACGCGCAGATCAATGCGCACATTGAACTGGCGGTCGTCCGCAATCTCGTCCGTGAACTCGCCGACCGGCCCGCGCTCGGTGTCGAGGTCGGCCGCCGCTACCGGATCACCACCTTCGGCATTTTCGGTTTCGCCTGCGTCAGCAGCCCGACGCTCGGGGAGGCGATCAGCTTCGCGCTGCGGTACCTGGACCTCAGCTTCACCTTCTGCCTGCCGGTGGCCGAGTGGGGCGACAACGAGTTCGTCGCGGTGGTGCACGACGAGTCGGTGCCGACCGACGTGCGCCAGTTCCTCGTCGAGCGCGACGTCACCGCGATGCATCAGGTGATGAGCGATCTGCTCGGCACACGTCTTCCGCTGACCAGGGCCGAATTCCGGTTTCCCGCACCCGCCTACGCGGACCGGATCATGGACGTCACCGTGGTGGCGCCGCGCTTCGGGATGCCGCGCAACCTGTTCGCCATCGAGCCGATGCTGCTGGAACAGCCGTTGCCGCAGGCGAACGAGCACACCTGGGCGATGTGCCTCGCGCAGTGCCGGGAGCTGGTGCACCGGCGCAGGGCCCGCACCGGCATCGCGGCCGAGGTGCGTGAGCGCCTGGTGCCGCGCGGCGGCGCGGACGGGTTCGCCGCCCCGCCCGGCATCGACGCCGTGGCGAACGACCTGAACATGAGCACGCGCACGCTGCGCCGTCATCTGGACGCCGCGGGCACCAGCTATCGAGCCTTGCTGGACGAGGTACGGCGTGCGCTGGCGGAGGAAATGCTCACCGCCACACCGTTATCGGTGAGCGACGTGGCGATCCGGCTCGGTTATGCCGAAGCCTCCACGTTCATCTTCGCCTTCAAAAGGTGGACCGGTAACACCCCGGCCGCCTACCGCCGGGAACGTGTCGTCCGGCGTTAAGCGCCTTCGCCTCGGCCGCTTCTGCTGCCGGTGTAAGCCAGCTCGCGGATCTTGCCGACGGCTTTGGGAAAAAGCTCTACTTCCGGCGGGTGGTTGAGCATCGGATCGAAGTAGTCCGTACGGTGCTCGGCGGATTCGGCGGGGCGCAAGGTGAGTTCGGCGACCCGCCAGGCGGGTCCGCCGAGGCGGCTGGCGGTGAGGGTGAAGCTCACCAGGTCCTCGTCCAGACGGGCTTGCATCGACTCGAGCGAGGCCGACGCGGGCTGGACGTCGTCCGGCTCGGCGAAGAACCAGGTCGGCGGGGAGTTGTCGATCCGGTAGGGCATCAGGCAGCCGTAGCGTGCGCTGGCCCAGCCGCGCGCGGGCGTGATCACGAAGCGGCCCAGCGGTCCACGACCGGTCGTGGCCAGCGCGAAATCCCAAGGCTGATCGTCGTGGCCGAGCACCCGGAACGCCAAGCCCAGCACATCGGGCAGCCCGTTCGGCAATCCGACACCCTTGGACAACCGCGCGATCACGGCGCGATCGCCAGGGCCGAACAGCGGCTCGAACTCCGGCTCCGCGTGCAGGCGACCGGCCAGATGCAGACCGTTGGGGTGGAATACCCGCGCATGCCGGATCTTCGCTCCGGCCGCGAACGCGTTCCTCACCACTGCGGCTGGTAGATCGACCATGGTGATCCTCCCGGGTAGGCGTCCTGTGCCTCCCGATTGCCCCGGCTCCGGCCGGGTAAACCGGCCTCAGACCGGTTGCACGCCGATCCGGCCGCCCATCGGAACCGTCCGGAAATGGGTGGTGAGCCGGTAGTCGTCGTCGATGATGTGCAGCGAGACCGCCGGGTCGGGGGCGTAGTCCATCACGTGGTCGGGAAGGTCGAGTTCCCACTCGCCGCTCAGCACCGAGGCGGTACTCGGGGCGACCAGCAGCGGGCGCCCGCCGAAGGTGGTGGTCGCGGCGGAATGGGCGTGTCCGGTGAGTACTCCGACGATCCGGGCATCCCCGGCCACCAGGTCCGCGAGGCGGTGCGGGTCGGCGAGGGAGATCGCGTCGACGATCGGGCTGAACAGGTGCGCGGGTGGATGGTGCAACGCGAGCAGGATCGGCTTGCCCGCGGGCGCCGCGTCGAGCACGTCGCCGAGCCAGCGATAGGTCTCCTCGGCGAGTCGGCCACCGGCCTCCCCGGGAACGCTCGAATCCAGCAGGGCGATGGTGAGAGCTCCGACGCGGTGCACCCGGTTGATCGGCGCGTCGGAGCTGGGCTCGCCGAGCAAGGCGGTGCGGAAGCCCGCGCGGTCGTCGTGATTGCCGGGAATGGCGAACACCGGGATCTCGGCGTCGAACGCGAGCTTGGCCTCCGCGTACTGCTCCGGCTTACCGGATTCGGTGACGTCGCCGGTCACCAGGATGGCGTCGGGTCTGCGGCGCAGGCCGGCGAGGAACGCCATGACCCGCTGCACACGGTCGGCGTTGCGGGCGCCGAGATCGAAATGTGTGTCGCTGACCTGAGCCACCAGGATCATCGGCATTCGCTTTCGCTAGGGATTCGCTGCACTGCGTCCGAGGGTGCGCGCGTCGCGTCCGCCGCACGTCATCAGGCTAATTGACCTGCGTAATACGCGTCGCCATGACGCTCGCCACCGTACGGATGATGCCTGGCGGTATGTGATCGAGGTCATATTGTGAGTGATCGTGGCGCTCACGTCCGGCTCCGCCGGGCGTACCCGGCGCGGCGTCGGGCACCGCTCGTCCGGCGGGTCAGGGTCCGGGCTGTTCGGACACCGCTTCGGCGAGCGTGCGCAAAGCGCGCAGGAAGGTACGGCGATCCGGCTCGGGGAGCCGCTCGAGCAGGCGATCTTCGCCGGCCTGGATGTCTCGCTGGGCGCGGTCGCGCAAGGCGCGGCCCGCGTCGGTGAGGGACACCAGGTTGACCCGGCGGTCCCCCGGGTCCGGTTCGCGGGTGATCAGGCCGCGGCGCTGGAGTTCGTCGAGCACGCCGATGATGCGGGTCTTGTCCGCGCCGATCGCCTTGGCCAGCGCCGCTTGGGTGTAGACGGGCTCGTCGTTCAGGCCGAGCAGGACGGCGTAGCCCCACATGGACAGCTCGTGCCGTTCCAGCACGGGCAGTTCCGCGGCCATCAGCGCCCTGCCGAGCGGCACGAGCATCGCGGCGAGGTCGGGACGGGCGTTCGGCATGTATCGACGATACTGCTTGGCAAATCGTAAGCCTGGACTTACGATAAGCTTATGCTTACTGACTCCCTGCAAGATATACGCGCCCGGCACGCCGCTTCGGTCCGATTGAGCGTGGACGTCGTCGTCCGCGTGCGCCCTGATCAGCTGGAATCCGAAACTCCCTGCGCCGGTTGGTGTCTTCGTGACCTGCTGGAACACATGAGCGCGCAGAATCGTGGGTTCGCGGGTGCGGCTCGAAGCGGTGACGATCCCGAACTCTGGGCAGTCCGCGAGTCCGCCGATCCGGTGGCCGACTATCGCGCCTCGGCGGAAGATGTCGTCGCCGCCTTCGCGTCGGACGACGTCTTCGAACGCAAGCTGCTGTTCCCCGAAGCGCCCGGCCACCGCATACCCGCCAGGCAGGCGATCGGCTTCCACTTGGTGGACAGCGTGGTGCACGCCTGGGACGTCGCGCGATCCATCGGCGAAACCGTCACCCTCGATCCGGCCGTGGCCGACGCGGCGCTGAACATAGCCCGCGCCGTCCCCAACGGGCCCGAACGCTCCGCTCCCGAATCCGTCTTCGCTCCCGCGCTGACCGTGCCCGAACAAGCGACGACCCTCGACCGCGTCCTTCTGCTCCTCGGTCGCTCGCCGAACTGGCCGGACGCCACACCCTGAGGTCAGCCGCGCTGGATGAAGGCTTCGCCTAACCGAGTGCGCGCAGCGCCTCGGCCGCGTGGTCGAGAGCCGCCGGGGTGGCGGACGCGTCCAGTGGACGCCAGAAATCGGTGTCCGGCTCGGCGGACAATCGCAGTTCCGGCGGGGTGCGCCATGATGCGCTGAGGCCGAGGCGCCAGGAATGCAGGTAGGTCCGCTGGTGGGCGCCGGAGCGGTCGAACAGGGGGTCACCGACGATCGGATGCCCGGTCCAGGCCAGGTGAACGCGAATCTGGTGACGTCGGCCGGTGACGGGGCGCAGTGCCACAACGGTGTGCGCGGGACCGCGCAGCACGGTCACGAACCGAGTGAGCGAAGGATAGTTCTTGGCGGGCAGCAGGTTGGCGTCCTCCACGAACCAGCGGCCCGCTCGGCAGCGGATGCTTTCGCGCGGGGCCGCGATCCGCACCCGGTTCTTGCGGCCCACGCTCAACGGCAGATCGAACTCGCCGGTATCGGGCAGATCGGTGGCCGCGACGACGGCGAGGTATGCCTTGTCGGCGGTCTGCTTGTTGAACTGCCTGGTCAGCTCGCCGTGGGCGCGCAGCTCCTTCGCGAACAGGATCAGGCCGGAGGTCACCTTGTCGATCCGGTGCACCGGATACAGCGTCTCACCGGTGGCGGCCGCCAGCTCGACCAGGTCGGTGTCGTGGCGCTCGCCGGTGACGGAGATTCCGGCGGGTTTGTGCAACGCCAGAATCGCCGCGTCCTCCTCGACGAGGGAACGCGCGCGCAGCTGTGACCAGGAGTCGGTGTCCACCGCACGAGCCTAGGGCGGCTGCGATCCGCGGGCGGCACGCGGCCGCTGCTACCGTCCGTTCTTGCCGTTGCGGCGCAGCAGGTGCGGACGCAGGCGGTTGAATCCGCGCACCCGGACGCTGCGCAGATGCTTGATGGTGAACGCCGGATCGCCCTCCAGCTCGGCGGCGGCATGGTCGTCGATCAGCACGGTGCCGGGCCGGGCCACGCCGGTGAGCCGGGAGGCGATGTTCACCACCGAGCCGTACAGGTCCCCGAAGCGGTGCAGTACCGGGCCGTAGGCGACGGCGACGCGCAGGTCCGGGGTGCCGCCGACCATCATGGTCGACTCCTGGATCGCCAGGGCCGTGCGGGCGGCGTCGGTGGCGCTCTCCGCGGCGAACATGACTTCGTCACCGACATTCTTGATCACCCATCCGCCGTTCTCGGTGATGGCGGCGGTGGTGGTGGACTCGAACGCCTCCAGCAGCATCGACAACTCGTCGGGATGCAGGTGCCTGGTCAACCTGGTGTAGCCGACCATGTCGGCGAAACCGACGGCGAGGTCGCGCACCGACTCGCCCGCGCTGGTGCCCGGGTCCAGCGAGCGCGACAGCGCCGCGGCGAGATGCCGTCGCCACGCATAGGTGTTCAGTCGCTGCAGCGTGGCGATGGCGCCCTCGGTGGCGATGCGCACCGACTCCTCCGGGTCGGCGCCGGGATCGGCTCGGGAGATGCGCGCGTCGATCTCCGCGAGTACCAGATCGACCTGCCATTCGGCCAGACGCGCCATGCCCTGGCCGAGCGTGCGCGCGGTCGCGGACTGCTGTTTGGTCTCCGCGGTGGACAGGACGGTGAGCCGCTCGAAATCGCGAACGGCCGCGATGTCGGCATCGGCGTAGTCGACCGCTTCGTCACCGATGCTCGACGGGAAACCGAGCGCCGTCCACAACCGCTTCGTGAGCGCCGTCGTCGTCCCCGACTGCTCGGCGACCTCCATGCGGTTGTATCGGCGCGCTCCGTCGAGTAGATAGGACTCGACGACCGAGCGCACCAGCTCGGAGCTGTCGGTGGGCACCATGATCGGTACCTTACGGGCCACATCCGTCGAGATGGCCGCCATTGGGCGAGTTCACAAACCGCACCCACCCGACAGCGAACTTCCGCAACGCGATCCGGCGGGCGGCAACGGATGCGTGTGCGGCAGCGGTCGGATTTGATCATCGAGGTCATCGCGACTGTCGGCGCACCGCGATAGCGTCGGGACGACTGATGGGATCTTCGATCGGAGGGCATTGTGGTCAAGACCGGACGGGCTGCCCAGCTCGAGGTCATGGAGGGTGTGCTGGGGCACCGCTTGCCGTACTTCGCCATCGGCGCGGGACGGCCGTTGGTGTTCCTCCGGTGGTTCACTCCCGACCACGCGAATCCCCACGGGTGGATGCGGGAGTCCGAGATCAAGGTGCTGCGGCCGCTGGCCGAGCACTTCCGTGTCTTCGCGGTGGGCCGCGCACCCGGCATGGCGGAGGGCATCACGATGGCCGAGATCGCCGCCGAGCACGCGGACGCGCTGCGCGGCGAGTTCGGTGAGCCGGTCGACGTGCTCGGCGTCTCGTCCGGTGGTTCGGTGGCCCTGCAACTCGCCGCCGACCATCCGCGAGCCGTGCGCCGCCTCGTCGTCGCCTCGTCCGGATACCGGTTGGACCCGGTTGCCAAGGAAGGCCAGATGCGCTACGCAGAAGCGGCTTTGCAGGGGCGGCGGGCGATGCATCACATGGCCTCGAGCGTCGTGTCCTCGCCTGTCGCCGCTCGATTCGCGGCGGTCGCCATGTGGATGCTCGACCCGTTGACCCGCCCGCGCAACCCCGCCGACACACACGCCTTCCTCCGCGCCGAAGACGAGTTCGACCTCACCGATCGCCTGGGTGACATCCAAGCGCCCACGCTCGTCATCGGCGGTGAACGAGACGCGGCTTACAGTCTCGCCACCTTCCGCCGCACCGCCGACGGGATTCCGGATTCCCGTCTCGTCATCTATCCCGGCGCGAGTCACATGGGCGCGGTCAAACATCCCCGCTTCGCCACTGATGTCCTCACCTTCCTCACCCAGCCCGACTGACCGCCACAGACCGCGCGTCGGCTACCGCGCCCGAACCGGTCGCTGTTTCCCCAGGCCGATGCCGCTGCGCACCGGGCGATGTCCGCTGCGAACCCTTTCGGATTCCGTCCGGCCGGTGGACCGAGAGTCAAGGTTTCGGGGTAGGGGTCCAGTAGCCGCGGCGGTGGTTTCGTGTGGCGGCGCGGATGGCCGTCTGGAGACGTGCGGTCAACCGGGCGGGAGCCGACAAGTCGTCCCAGGTCCAACGGACGACCGTCCAGCCGAGGGAGCGCAGCCGGTCTTCGTGCGGTCCCTGCGCGCTCACCGGCTCGGCGGGTGACCGGCCGCGCGACGCGGCTCCGTGGCCCGTTCCGTCGAACTCGCCGATCACGCCGAGATCGGGGAACAGGAAATCGACGCGGCCGACGCATACCTCGTCGTCGGAGAAGACGCGTGCTTGCAGTTCGGGAGCGGGGAAGCCGGCTCGGCGCAGGATCGTCCGGCTCCGCGATTCGCCGGCGCTCTCGCTGCGGCCGTCCAGGAAGTCCAGGACGAGGGCGGCTCGGCGGCATCCGGGCCTGCGCCGGGCCCGGGCCAGGTGCTCGCGCAGTTCCGCCGTTGTCGTCAGGCCCTGCCGCAGTGCGGAATCGCCGAGCGCTACCGACTGTTCGAAGCCCTCCGACCGCGCGATATCGAGGACCGTGCGCGCCGGGGTGGTCACTCGGACGTCACCGACCAAGGTGATCTCGTCGGGTTCCACCCGGGCGGAATGGACCACGACCCGTCTGCTCAGCCGGCCGCCGTTGATCCGATTCCTGGTCAGGTGGACGCGGTCGAGCGGAATGCCCCAGGTGGACATCCCGTGCAGCACTGCCGCCGAGCAGTGGCTCGTGATGGCGGAATCGGAGGTGGACTCGGCCGTCGCCAGCGTCATCAGCAGATGCCTACCGGCGGCATCGAGCCCGGACCCCGGCGCGCTCAGATAGTGCCCCGCCCGCAGTCGCTGCCATTGCCCGGTCCGGCACAGCCGGTGCAGCGCCTTGTCGGACACTCCGGATGCCAGCGCTTGCCGGCGCGAAATCAATTGCGTTACTTCCATATCGACGATCGTGATCGATCCCCGCTCGCGGAACACCTACCGTCGCGGCGAATGTGGACAACTCGCCCGCTGTGGATAACCGCAGCTCGGCGATCAGCCCATCTGGGTCATGCCGGCCGCGACCACCTGCGCGACGCCCAGCACCTCGTCGGCGGTGGGCAGCGGCACACCGTCGAGGGCATGCAGCCGGTCTGTGCTGGCGATGGCGAACATCGCCGAGACCCACGCAGCGGCGCACGCGCGCAGGGTCCCCTGGCGGACCGGGACGGGAGCGCTCGCCTGCAACACCTTGGCGGTCACATCCAGCATCTGATCACGCAGACGGCGCAGTTGCCGCCGCACGTCGGGATGGGTGTCGGCCTCTCGCCACAGGATCACCCGCAGCACCGACGAGTGGTGGTCGCGCAGATTCAGGGCGGCATCGAGATTGACCAGGCTCGCCGCCGGATCGCCCGGCGCCACCACCGTGCCGATGTCGTCGATCGGGTGCGCGGGCACGCGCTCGGACATCAACGCGGACAGAATCGAATCCTTGGTCGGGAAGTAATAGAAGACGAGTCCTTTGGGCACGCCGGCCGCGGCGGCGATGGCCGCCGTCGCGGTGGCGTCGAATCCCTGCGCCGCGAAGAGTCTCTCCGCGGCGTCGAGAATGAGCTGCCGGGCGTCGCCGTCGGCTTCGGCGCTGCGGCGGCGCCCGGCGCGCCGGGGCTCCGGCATCTGCATCAGTGGTGCGGTGCCATGCCGTGCAGACGTCCCGACACCGCCGGCAGCGCCGCCACCGCGACGACCACCGTCACCACCCCGACCACCCATGCGGTCCAGGATGCGCTGCGGTACTCGGTGAAGTCCATGACCCACGGTGAGATGAACAGCAGTGCGCCGCACAGGCCCATCACGTAGTCCGCCGCCGCCATCGCGGGGCGGGCCATCTGGGCGAGGCCGGTGAGCGCGATGAGCACGCCCAGCACGATCAGCGACCACATGGCGTTGTCGTTGGTGTCCACCCAGAGGGGGGACAGTGCGGTGAAGGCTCCGAGCACGACGGCCAAGAAGTCCTGCGCGCGGCTCTCGGTGAACATGTGTGCCTCCTCGGGCTCGAGTATGTCCTGACTTCGGTATAACCCTGATTGACCGCCCGATCAATATCGGTACGGATACGATTGCGCGGCTGTTGCCGACCCACGCGGAAGTGATGGCTCTCACAGAACTGGGCCCGTCCCGCAGAGGTTAGGGTGAGCTTCGTCGCACCGCCGGTTCCGGGGGAATCGGCTGCCGGGTTCCAATGAAGGGATGGCCGCATGACCGCGCCGATCGTGATCGTCGGAGCCGGCCTCGCCGGCCTGCGCACCGCGGAGGAACTGCGCCGCGCCGGCTACGCCGGTGAGCTCGTGCTCATCGGCGACGAGTCACGGTTGCCCTACGACCGGCCCCCGCTGTCCAAGCAATTCGTGCGCGGCGAGACCGACGACACGGCCCTGCGCCCGAGCGAGTTCTACGCGGAGAAGCGGATCGATCTGCGCCTGGGCGCCGAAGCCGTCGGCGTGGACACCGCCGCGCGCCGCGTCCGTCTCGCCGACGGTTCGACGCTGGACTACGACCAGCTCGTCGTCGCCACCGGCCTGCGCCCGCGCCGCCTTCCCGGCCTGCCCGATCTACGCGGCGTGCACGTGCTGCGCAGTCATTCCGACGCCGTGGCGTTGCGCGAGGATCTGCGCGCGGCCACGACGGCGCTCGTCGTCGGTGCCGGGTTCATCGGCTGCGAACTGGCCGCCAGCTTCCGCGCACACGAGGTGGCCGTCGTGCTGGTCGAGCCGCAGGCGACACCGCTGGCCTCGGTGCTCGGCACGGAGGTCGGTGAACTGGTGGCTCGGATGCACCGCGCGGAAGGCGTCGACCTGCGCTGCGGTACCGGGGTGGACACCCTCCTCGGTGACGACGCGGGACGGGTGCGCGGCGCCCGGCTTTCCGACGGCACGGAGGTCGCCGCCGACCTTGTCGTGATCGGGGTCGGCTCCCGTCCGGTGACCGAGTGGCTGGCCGATTCCGGGATCGCGCTGGCCGAACCGGCGGCCGGTGGCGGTGTGCTCGCCGACGAAGTGGGGCGGACCTCGGCCGAAGGCGTGTGGGCGGTCGGCGACGTGGCGGCGTGGCTGCACGAGACCGGATCACACAAACGCGTCGAGCACTGGACCAACGCGGGCGAGCAGGCAAAATTGGTCGCCTGCGCGTTGTCGGGGGCCGAACCGCCCACGGCCGCCCGCGTCCCGTACTTCTGGAGCGACCAGTACGACGTCAAGATCCAGGCGCTCGGCACGCCGGGCGCGAGCGACGAGGTGCACGTCGCCTCGGACGACGGCCGCAAGTTCCTCGCCTACTACGCCCAGGGCGGCAACCTCACCGGTGTCGTCGGCGCGGGCATGACCGCCCAGGTCATGAAGGCGCGCGCCAAGATCGCGGCGGGCGCTCCGGTGACGGACCTGCTCACACCCAGCTGAGCGGCCCCAGGCGTCCGCGCGCGTGCGGGCGGCCGTTGCGGAGGATGCGCGGGGTCCTCAGCGGTGTGCGTGGCTGTCGCCGGGGCTGTAATACGGTGGTGCGGTGATCGTCGCGCTCATCGACTCGGGTCTGGGGTTGCTGCCCACCTCCGCTTGGTTGCGCAAGTTGCGGCCGGATGTGGATCTGCTGCTGCAACTGGACCCGGACGGGGCGCCGTGGGGACCGAAACCGGAGGACTGGGTGGTCGAGCGGGTCGTCGAGGCCGCGCGCACCTCGCTTCGGTCGGGCGCCGAGGTGATCGTCCTGCCGTGCAACACCGCGAGCGTGACGGCGCTGGAGCACGTGCGCGCCGACGTCGGGCCCGATGTGCCGGTGATCGGCACCGTGCCCGCGATCAAGCCCGCGGCCGCAGTGTGCCGGTCGGTAGCGGTCTGGGCCACCGCGGCGACGACCGCGAGCCGGTATCAAGCCGATCTGATCGCGAAGTTCGGTGGCGCTGCCGACGTGGTGGGCGTGGCGTGTCACGGGTTGGCGGACGCCATCGATCGCGGCGATCTGGCGGCAGCCCACGACGCGATCGCCGCGGCCGCGGCGCGGACGCCGCCGGACGTCGAAGGCGTCGTGCTCGGCTGCACGCACTACCCACTGGTCACCGACGCGATCGTGGCCGCGCTCCCCGACGGTGTGCGGCTGTTCGACAGCGCGCAAGCCGTTGCCGCGCAGACCATCCGGCGTATCGAAGCGCTGGGCCGTCCGAGCACCGGCACGGGCGAGATCCGGGTGCTCACCAGCGGTCGGCCCGGCGCGCTGCCCGGGGCCGCCGCCGCGTTCGAGTCCGGCCGGGTGCTCGGCGCGCAGAGCTGAATCACCCGGCGTGTTGTCCTGCTGCCGGACGGAGCCGCTGGTGGGGCCATCCCCATGTGGTACAGCGCAGTTCGGGAAGAGGAGTGTGATTCGATGACCGAGCCCGCGCCGACCGCGGCCGACGTGCAAGCGGCTCTGCGGGAGCTGGCGGATCCGGACGACGCGGCGCACGTGCGACGTTTCTTCAAGACCGGGCCCGGTGAATACGGCGATGGTGAGGTCTTCCTCGGCGTCCGGGTCCCCGCGAGCCGCGCTGTCGCGAAACGCTTCGCGGCGCTCTCGCTCGACGAGATTGATCGGCTGCTCGACAGCGTCGTGCACGAGGACCGGTTCACCGCGCTGGTCATTCTCAACGCTCGTTTCGCCGCGGCGTCCCGGCCGCGCTCGTTCGACGACGCCACCCGCGCCGCCGTGGTCGACCTGTATCTGGCGGCCGTGCGCCGCGGCCGGGTGAACAACTGGGATCTCGTGGACGTGTCGGCGGAGCGCATCGTCGGTCCGTGGCTGTTGGGCAGGCCACGTGACCTGCTGTTCCAACTGGCGCGGTCGGATTCGCTGTGGGAACGGCGGGTGGCGCTGCTGTCCACGTTCGCGTTCATCAAGGCGGGCGACGCGTCGACCACCTTCGCGCTGGGCGAACTGCTGCTCGACGACCGCCACGATCTGATCCAGAAGGCGCTCGGCTGGATGCTGCGCGAAGTCGGCAAGCGCGTCGACCGGAGCCTGCTGACCGGCTTCCTCGACCGGCACGCCGCGGCGATGGGACGCACGGCGTTGAGCTACGCCACGGAACACCTGCCGCCCGAGGCGCGCGCAGCGTATCGCGCGCGCTGATCCCGGATAGCGATCAGAACTGGATCTTCAGGTGGTCGGTCACCGGGTGCGCCTGGCAGCCGAGGATGTAGCCGTTCTCGATATCCTCAGGGTCGAGGATTTCGGCGTTGTCCATCTCGACTTTGCCTTCCAGCACCGTGCAAGCGCACGAACCGCATTCGCCTTCCTGGCAGGAGTAGGGCACGTCCAATCCCTTGGCCAGCATGATGTCCACCAGCGTCTGCTTTCGCGGCCACTTCAGCTGATGCACTTCGCCATCGAGTTCCACCTCGACGGTGGCCGCGTCGGCCGCGTCCTCGTCGGAGACCTCGACCGGCGCCTGGTCGGCGAACGGGTCGCCGGCCAGGGAGTTGAACACCTCGGCGTGCGTACGGGAGCGCGGCACGCCGAGCTGCGCCAGCGCGTCGTGCACCCGGTCCATGAACGGCTTCGGCCCGCACATGAACGCGTCGTAGCCCCGATACGGCGCGACGAGGGTGGCCAGCGCGTTCGGCCGTAGGCAGGCCTTGCAGGTACTCCAGCCAGTGGATCACGGTGAGCCGCTGCGGATGCTTGTCCGCCAGATCCCGCAGCTCACCGGCGAAGATCACCGACTCGTGGTCGCGGTTGGCGTAGACCAGCACGATGCGGCCGGTGCCGCGGGCGAGCGCCGACTTCAGGATGGACATGACCGGCGTGATGCCGCTGCCCGCGCCGAACAGCAGCAGATCGTCGTCCAGATCCTTCGGGGTGAACACGCCCGAAGGCGGCAGCACCTCGATCTGGTCGCCCGCGCGGACGTTGTCGCACACCCAGTTGGACCCGTAGCCGCCGTCGGTCCGCTTGACGGTGACTTTCGGGCGGTCGTCGGTGTAGGGCGAGCTGGCCAGGGAATAGCACCGCGCGACCGAACCGGTCCGCTCGCTCGGGATGCGCAGGGTGAGGAACTGCCCCGGCTGGTAGCGGAACTTCTCGGCCAGCTCGTCGGGGACGTCGAAGACCAGCGAGCGGGTGTCGGCCGTCTCGGTGATGACCGCGGACACCCGCAGCACGACCGAGCGCGAGCCGTGGGGAACCTCGACAGTGGTCATGTCGTCCTCTCGAACCTGGCACGGGCGAGCCGCGACGCAAAAACTAGAACGTGTTTCAGTTTCATCGTACGTCGGGTGTCGCCTGGCGGACAAGCTGGGCCTCCAGGCCGGCGATCAGCACCTCCATGCCGAAGTCGTAGGAGTACCGTCCGCGCAGGTCGCCGATGTACCGGGTGGCGCGCTCCACAACGGGCGGCAGCGTGACGTCCGCCGGCGCGGAGCGGTCGCGCGGGTTCACCCGGCTGCGGCCGAACAGGTAGGTGTGGATGGTCGCGTAGGCGGCCAGGATGTTGCGGTCGCCGAAGCCCGCTTCATCGAGCAGGTCCATGATGGCGGCGATCAGGTCGAGCTGTTTGCCGAGCATCTGCTCGATGAGGATGTCGCCGAGGCCGGGATGCTTGCGCAGCTTCTCGTCGATCTGGTCCACCAGATCGCGCAGCCGATGCTGCCAGGGCCCGGATTCGGGCGGTGGCGTGCGCACTCCGGTCAGCGCGGCGCTGGCGACGAGGTCGAGCAGCTCGCGCTTGTCGGCGACGTAGTAGTAGGGCGCCATCGGGGAGACGCCGAGTTCGCGGGACAGTCGCCGCATCGACAATTTCTCCACGCCGTCCTCGCGCACCACCCGCAGTGCCGCCTCGACGATCTCGGACTCCGACAGTGTTCGATTCGTGGTGCTCGTGGGCCCTCCGTGGTTACGCAAGCTTCCGCCTCCGGGCCCGATGCTCGCACCACGGCGTGCTGCCGCCCCCGTTCGCCTGCATTCGTCCGACTCCCATGCCACCTCTACCGCTGCGGGCGTGTGCCGCCCGTCACATTCTGTTCAGCTGCTTGCACCCGCAGTCTAGAGCGCCGGGTGCCGGCTTCGTCGCCGCCCGCTCGACTGGGCGCGCGGCCGAATGCGCCGGTCATCCGGGGCGCGGGGCGGCGGCACCGCTCGGTCGCAGACTCGATGACTGAAACCTGTTGTTTTGTCAGTTTATGACGTTATTGTGTTCGGACGGGCTGCGCACGGGCAGTGCCGCACACACGGATCGACCTCGCGGAGGTAACCATGCCGGAATACGGGTCCACCGGACACGCCGACACCGACAACACCGGACGGATGGAGACCGCGGCCGCGCGGTCGGCCGAAGAGGCGCCGCTGGTCGAGGAGAGCCTCATCGAAGAGGTGTCCATCGACGGTATGTGCGGCGTGTACTGACGGGCGGCCGACGATGATCGATCTCGATACCCGCTGGCAGCTGCATCCGCGAGTGGCGCTGCGTCCGGAGCCCTTCGGCGCGCTGCTCTATCACTTCGGCACGCGCAAACTCTCCTTCCTGAAGAATCCGCGGATCGTCGAGATCGTCCGGTCGCTGCCGCAACACGTGTCGGCCCGCAGCGCCCTGCACGCGGCGGGCGTGCCGGAGACCGGCGCCGCTCCCTACATCGCGGCGCTGACCCAGCTCGCCGATTCCGCGATGATCGTCGGTGCGCCGACGGGCGCACCGATGGCGCCCTCCATCGCGAACGCGGCGCCGTCGACGGCGGGGGCGGTCGCCTCGGACCCGGCGGTGCGCCTGGTGGATCGCTTCGAATCGGGCCTCGTCGCCCCGATCTGCCTGACCTGGGAACTGACCTACGCCTGCAACCTGTCCTGCGTGCACTGCCTGTCGTCCTCGGGGCGCCGGGATCCGCGCGAGCTGAGCACCGAGCAGTGCAAGGCGCTGATCGACGAGTTCGAGCGCATGCAGGTGTTCTACGTGAACATCGGCGGTGGCGAGCCCACGGTGCGCCCGGACTTCTGGGAGCTGGTCGATTACGCGACCGCCCACCAGGTCGGCGTGAAGTTCTCCACCAACGGGGTCCGGATCACGCCCGAGGTCGCGGCCCGTCTCGCGGCCAGCGACTACGTCGACGTGCAGGTGTCGCTGGACGGCGCCGACGCCGCGGTCAACGACGCGGTGCGCGGACCCGGCTCCTACGACATGGCCGTTCGCGCCTTGGCGAACCTCGCCGCGGCGGGCTTCCGGGACGCCAAGCTGTCGGTGGTGGCGACCAGGCACAACATCGGACAACTCGACCAGTTCCGGACCATCGCCGAAAGGTACGGCGCCACCCTGCGTTTGACCAGGCTGCGGCCCTCGGGCCGGGGCGCGGACGTGTGGGACGAGCTGCATCCGACGCCCGACCAGCAGCGCGTGCTCTACAACTGGCTGCTGCGCAACGGCGAGGGTGTGCTCACCGGCGACTCGTTCTTCCACCTCTCCGCGTTCGGCCAGGCGCTGCCGGGACTGAACATGTGCGGCGCGGGCCGGGTGGTCTGCTTGGTCGATCCGGTCGGTGACGTCTATGCCTGCCCGTTCGCCATCCACGATCGGTTCCGCGCCGGGAACGTGGTGACCGACGGCGGATTCGGCGCCGTATGGCGGTCCTCGGAACTGTTCGGCGAGCTGCGCGAGCCCACCGGCGGCGGCGCCTGTGCGTCGTGCAGCCACTACGACGCCTGCCGGGGTGGCTGCATGGCGGCGAAGTTCTTCACCGGGCTGCCCGCCGACGGACCGGACCCGGAGTGCGTGCAGGGCTACGGCGAGGCGGCGCTGGCCGACACCGCGCGGATGATCCCGCGCTCGTCGGTCGACCACTCCCGCCGGGTCGCGCCGCGCGCGGGCGGACGGCGCAGCGCGCCGGTTCCGTTGACGTTGAGCGCGACGCGCCCGACCGGTTTCGCGCCGGAACGTCGCCCGTCCCGGGCCTGCGACGAGAGTCCGCTGGCATGAAGCCATGAAGCCATGAAGCCATGAAGTTCGCTGTTGGTGTGCCGAAAATGCGGAGGTGGCTATCTCCCGGTCCGCGACCGGGAGATAGCCGCTACGTTGCCGGATGCTGGAAAATGCCCCGTGGCGAACTCTCGGCATCGCGGGCGGCGCGGCCGGGTTCCGGTGGCGGCCCGCTTTCGCCCGTAATTCCGTCGTTTTTTCCGGACTGTTGATGCCCGCGCGCGAAACTCCGCCTAGCATGCCAGGAATGCGCCATGATCGCCTGCCCGATGGATTCGGGGTGCGGATCGATCCTCGGGTACGCGCATACTCCGGTGGGCGGGTCCTGATCGGTGGTTCGCCCGCGCGGTTGCTGCGACTTGCCCCGGAGGCCGCCGAGATGATCGGCGACGGGTACCTCGAGGTGACCGGCCCCAAGTCGGCCGTCGTTGCCAGACGACTGCTCGACTCCGGCGTCGCCAATCCCCGGCCCAGGTTGCTGCCTTCGCCGGAGGACGTCACCGTCATCGTGCCGCTGCACAACAACGCCGAGGGGCTGGCGCGGCTGCTCGCCGCGCTGCGGGGGCACAACGTCATCGTGGTCGACGACGGCTCCGACCAGCCGGTCCGGATACCGCGCAATCGCGGCACCCGCTGCCGGGTGACCGTGCTGCGGCACGACCGCAAGCAAGGGCCCGCGGCCGCGCGCAATGCCGGTTTGCGGGCGGCGACAACCGACTTCGTCGCGTTTCTGGACTCCGACGTGGTACCGCGCAGCGGGTGGCTGGAGGTGATGCTCGGCCACTTCAGCGACCCGGGGGTGGCGCTGGTCGCCCCTCGGATCGTCGCGCTCGACCCGGAATCCAACGCGCTGGCGCGGTACGAGCACACCCGCTCCTCGCTGGATCTGGGCAGGCGCGAGGCGGCCGTGCACTCGCGCGGACTGGTGTCCTACGTGCCGAGCGCGGCGCTGCTGGCGCGGCGCAGGGCGCTGCTGGAACAGGGCGGCTTCGACGAGTCGATGCACGTCGCCGAGGACGTCGACCTGTGCTGGCGGCTGGAGCGGGCGGGCTGGCGGTTGCGCTACGAGCCCGCGGCGCACGTGGCGCACGACCACCGGGTGTGTTTCCGCGCCTGGTTCGGCCGGAAGCTGTTCTACGGCACCGGCGCGGCCCCGCTGGGCGAACGGCACGCGGGCACGGTCTCACCGCTGTCGGTGCCGTCCTGGACGCTGCTGGCCGCGTTCCTGTTCGCGACCCTGACCAAGTGGGGACTATTCGGCGGCGTCGTCACCCTGATCGCCGCGCTGGCCCGGTTGCGCCGGGTCTTCGCCGGGCTGGACAATCCCACCCGGATCGCCGCGATCTACCTGGCGCGCGGCTTCTTCGCCGGACTCTGGCGGCTGGCCTCGGCGATGTGCAGGCACTACTGGCCGATCACGCTGCTGGCGATGGTCCTCTCGCGCCGGATCCGGCAGGTCGCGGTCACCATGGCCGTCGCGGACGGCCTGGCCGACTGGTTCACCCATCGGGACGCGGGTGGTCTGGACCCCGTGCGCTACGTGGCCTACAAGCGACTCGACGACATCGCCTACGGCACCGGCTTGTGGCTCGGCGCCTTCCGTGCGCGCAGTCTGGAAGCGCTGAAACCCACCACGCCGTCTCGCTGACCGCTCCGCGATGTCCTGGGACGGCCCGGAACGACCCGGAACGACCCGGGACGACCTGGATCTTGCCCGCACCGCGCCGAGAGACCGAACGGGAGTCCGAATGGCCGACACCCTCATCGTCGGGGGCGGTACCGCAGGGTGCGTCCTGGCGGAGCGGTTGAGCGCCGATCCGGCGCACGCGGTGCGGCTGCTCGAGGCAGGCCCGCTGTGGACCGGCCTGGACTCGATGCCCGGCGAGTTGCTGAACGCGGCGGCCCTTCCGATCGGTCCCGAGGCGGACTGGCTGTGGCGCTACGAGGTCGTGCTCGCCGAGGACCCGCCGGTGCCGGGGACCATCGTGCGCGGCAAGCTGATCGGCGGCTCGGGAGCGGTCAACGGCGGCTACTTCGTCCGGGCCACGGTGGCGGACTTCGACGCCTGGTGCCGGGTGCTCGGCGGCTCGGACACCTGGTCGTTCGACTCGGTGCTGCCGTTCTATCGCCGGAGCGAACGTGATCTGGATTTCGGCGATCAGCCCTGGCACGGCGATCGCGGCCCGATTCCCGTTCGGCGCACGGCGGACCCGGCCCCGGTCAGCGCCGCGTTCGCCGGGGCCTGCCTGGCCGACGGGTTCGCCGACGTGCCCGATCTCAATGCTCCCGACTGCGGCGACGGTGTGGGGACGGTGCCGTGCAACTGCGACGATGGCAGGCGGATCGGTCCTGGGATCGGCTATCTGCTGCCCGCGCTGGCCCGTCCGAACCTGACCGTCGCGGGGGAAACGTATGTCACGCGTATTCGCTTCCAGGGATCGCGGGCGGTCGGTGTGGAATACGTCCACGACGGCGAGTGCGGCGTCGAATGGGCCGATCGTGTCGTGCTCTGCGCCGGTGCGATCGAGTCGGCCGCACTGCTGTTGCGCTCCGGCATCGGCGACCCCCATCAGCTTCGCGCACTCGGCGTCCCGGTCGTGCACGCGTCCCCGGTGGGGGCCTGGCTCAGCGACCATCCGGAGGTGGGTATCTCCTACCTGCTCGACGTGCCGCAGCCACCCACCGTCCCGCTGGAGACCGTGCTCGAAATCGGCGATGCCGAAATCCGGCCGTACGCCGTGTCGTTCACTCCCGGGGTGCACCGGCTCGGCGTCACGTTGATGCGCCCGCGATCCGCCGGTGTGCTGCGTCTGCGATCGGCCGAACCGGGCGTCGCGCCGCTGATCGACTACCGCTATCTGACCGCGCAGTGGGATCGAGACCGGCTGCGCGACGCGGTGGCGACGGCGGCCGGGCTGCTGCGACGAATGGCCGCGCGGCCCGTCGATCCGATTCCGTGGGCGGCGGCGGATCTCGAGGGCTGGTTACGCGCGAATCTCGCTACCTCGCAACATTTGTCGGGAACTTGCCGAATGGGGCGGGAAAACGATGGGGCCGCCGTTGTGGACGAATTGTGCCGGGTGCGCGGTGTCACCGGATTGTCGGTCGTGGACTTGTCCGTCGTGCCCGTGCCACTGGGACGGGGACCGCAGGCCACGACGATGATGATCGCGGAAAAGGCGGCGGCGCAGCTCGTCGAGTGAAGTGGAATACGTACGGGTCACAATTCGCGGCGAGGCGCCGGGTGTGACCTGGCGGACAAAGCTCTCACATTGATCGTTACCGCTCGATATGCGCCGGTACAGTTTGGGGCGGAAAGAAAGGCAAATGGTCAGCAACATCGCAGGTGGGCGGCCACCACGGCCTGGCGTCGAGCCGGGCGCCCAGCTGGGTGCGCTCGAAGCCTACGCCGCGCAGGCGCACGGATTTCTCGGCGCGGGTGGCGATCACCTTGCCCGGCTCGCCGGTCTGTTGCGCCCTGTCGTGCTGGAATCGTGGATGCGCAGCCTGCGCGGCGGGATCGATCCGATGGACGCGCTCGACGGCCGCGGTCTGCGCGGCGCCGATCTGCAGCGCTATCTCCGGGCCCATCCGATGGCCGCGCTGATGCCGCTGATCATGAATTACTCGTACAGGACACGGCCGCAACGGGTTCGATCGTCGTGGTCGCCGATCAGTTCGGCCGGGTACTCTCGGTGCACGGTAGCGCCGAGCAGGTCGCGGCCGCCGCGGAGATCGGCCTGCGCGCCGGGGACGATCTGAGCGAGCGGCGCGTCGGAACGAACGCGGTGGGCCTGGTGGTGCGCACCGGGCGCGCCGCGTGGATCCACGGCCCCGAGCACTTCCTGCGCCGGATGCATCGGATCACCGGCGCCGCGGCCCCGGTGCACGATCCGGACGGCAGGCTGGTCGGCGTGCTGATGATCGCCGGTGGCGTCCGCGTGGCCCAACCGGAGACACTCGCGCTGGTCAAAGCCACCGCCACTGCCGCGGAGATGGACTTGCTGCTCACCGCGCTGCGTTCGGCCGACCGGGACGCGGACGGCCGGGGCAAGCGCGCGCGAGACCAGCCGCACCCGGCCGGACGGCTCGGTCTCGACGTGCTCGGGCTCGGGCAACCGCAATTGACCGTCGCGGAGGACCGAGTTCCGCTGTCTCAGCGGCATGCCGAGATTCTGCTGTTGCTGGCCGAGCATCCGGAGGGGCTCGGCGCCGATCATCTCGCGCTGCTGCTCGACGACACCGATCTGGACAACGGCACCATCCGTGCGGCCGTGTCCCGGTTGCGCGCGGTGGTCGGTCCGTCCGTCTTCGGTTCTCGGCCTTATCGTTTGCGGGTTCCGGTCGTGACCGATGTGGAGGCGTTGCGCGCGGCGCTCGATTCCGGTGATGTCGATTCCGCATTGCGTCTTTATGCCGGGCCGGTGCTGCCGCGATCGACCGCGCCGGGAATCGCCGACATTCGCGACGAACTGCGTGTGCGATTGCGCACCGCGGTACTGGCATCGGGCGATGCGGCGGTGTTGCGCCGGTGGACCGCGTGCCCGGAGGGGCGCGACGACGCCGACGCATGGACGGCGTACCGGGCGACCGTCGACCGGGACTCGCCGCTGTATGCGCAGATCGAAGCCAAGATTCGCGTGTTGGATCGCCGGCTCGGGGCCGATGCAACGCGGATGCAACGTTTCGGCTCGTAGTCTGCACAGCTATCGGCGTCCGAGCGCATTCCCCGGTCGGGATAGCGATCGCGCGAAGCGTTTCGCCCCGGGCGTCCGGCATCGGAAGCCGCATTGGGCATACGTCCAGAAGTTTTTAGGGGAAATAGTTCCTTTTTATTAGCGAAGCGCCTAATGTTCGCACTGCACGGATCACGACCGTGTGACGTGGGCTGATAGAGCCGTGGCGCCCCGCTCCACGGCGGTGACGTTGGAGGATGATCAAACGCTAGGCGAGACCGTCGGCGGGCGCGACGCTCGTCGCGGCGGTGACCACCGGTCGCCGATCTCTCACACATTTGCCGGATTCCGCGCGACGCGATTCGAGTCGCTCGCGCTGATCATCGAATCGCATGTGGTGTTCACGCCATGCGTCCGGACTGGGCAGCCGGGTGCAGCGGCTGGTTCGTGCTGCCCAAAAGCGTTCGGACAGCTGTTGTTCGCCGAGGAGGAGGCGCTGGTGCACGTTACCGAGTCGGGTGGATCCCGCGCGCTGCCACAGCGTTCCACCGAGCCGAGGCCGTTTCCGGCCGCACCCGTGCCGTTCGCGTCAGCGCCCGCCCAGCTCGGCGTCTGGGCCGCGCGGGCGCTGGACGGGCCGATCGGCGTCGCGCAGTACGTGACCGTGGGCGGTGAGCTGGACGCCGTGCGGCCGAAAGAGGGATCGGCCGGGGCGTTGCTCGCCGAACGGTGCTTCCCGTGCCGGACGTCGCCGGTGTCCGCCTCGCGAGAGGCGCTGCCCGCCGCGTTCGCCCAGCGGCTGCGGGCGGTGACCGGCGCTCGCGTGCACGATCTGTATGGTCCGACGGAAGCGGCGGTCGACGTCATCGTTCACGACGTCACCGGGACCGGTACCCTCTCGGTGCCGATCGGCGCGTCGGTTCTCGGCACCCGGCTCTACGTCTTCGATTCGCGGCTGCGGCCGGTACCGGTCGGGGCACCGGGTGAGCTGTATCTGTCGGGGGTACAGCTCGCCCGGGGTCATCTCGCGCGGCCGGAGCTCACCGCCGCGTGGTTCGTGGCCGGCCAGTTCGCCGGTCCGGATCGCTCCGCGTCGGCGGGGGACCGGATGTGCCGCACCGGTGATCCGGTGGGATGCCGGGCTTCCACCGGCTACGCCGCACCGGCGGGCGCCGTGGAGCAGGCGGACGCCGAAGCGCTCGGTAACAAGCCGGTCGGTCGGAACGACGACTTCTTCGCACTCGGCGGAAACCGTCCGGTGGCCCTGCGGGTCGCTGCCCGGCCGGCCGCCGACCCGAACTGCCCGCTCGGAGTCCGCGACGTGTTCGCCGCCTGCACGGTGGCCGAACTCGCCGCACTCGTCGAGCGGGCCGGTGGATCCGGCGGCGCGTCCTCGGTCGAGCAGCTGCGGGCACGGCCACGGCCGCCGCTGGTTCCACTTTCCCCGGCTCGGCGCATCCGGTTGCTCCACCGCTTCGAGCGCTGCGCGAGCTCGACCATGCCGTTCGTGGTGCGCCCGCGCGGCGCAGTGGACACCACGGCACTGCGGCAAGCCCGCGATGACGTGGTCCTTCGGCACGAGGGGCTGCGCACGATCGTCCCCACCCCGCTTTCCGGCGACGGTGCGGAACCCGCGGCGCGGCAGGTCGCGTCATCGGCGGCGAAGGTGGCGCGCGCGCCGCTTGCCATCGCCGCCGAGCCGTTCACTGCCCTGCCGACGCGGGTCGGTGAGCCGTTCGAGCGGGCGGTCACGGCGCTCGATCCGCCGCGCTCGCAGGCGCGTCATCCGCTGTGCCGAGTGCTGCTCGCCTTCGACAATGCCGGGGCAATCGTCTTCGATCTGCCCGAACTGTCGGTTGCCACCAGTACCCTGGACACCGGAGTGACCGAGCTGGATCTGCGGTTCGATCCGCAGTTCACGGTCACCGAGAACTCCGCCGGTGCCGGACTCGGGGAAGGTTCGGTACCGGCGGGGGTTCCGGCGGAATCCCTCGCCGGCACGGACCTCCTCGCCTCGGCCACCATCGCCGGTCACACCTGTCAGCTGATCGGTTTCTTCTGGGCGAACACCGCCGGTCCGGGGATCGCGGTGTCGGATCAGCGCTTGCTCGACCACGACGAGCGAGCGCGCGTCCGCGCGGCGGTCCGGGCTCCGCTCGGCGCCAACGATCCGGTGGAGACGCCGCACACCGCCTCCGAGTGCACCGACGCCGCAGCGCCTGCGCCGATCGCGTCCCCGCGCACCGTATCCGCCGCACTGGTGGCGCTGACCGGGGAGGCTGCCGCCGCGCCGAGCCCCGCCCTGGTGCCCGATCTCCACGGTCCCACCGTTCGCGCCACGCACGCTTTCATCGACCCGGCTACGAACGGACCCGCGCCGGTCGGGCGTCGGGTGCCGGGTAGCCGAGCCATGGTCCTCGGCGCCCGGTGGCGACCGGTGCCGGACACCGTGATCGGCGAGCTGTCCTCGCCGGGTCGGCAGCCGGCGCGCGGCTACCACGGTCGAGCCGATCTCAGCGCGGGGCGTTCCGTCGCCGGTCGCTACGGATCAGCGGGCGCACGGAGGTGCCGCACGGGGGTTCCGGCGCGCCGCCGCCGTGCCTCCGCGTCGGGTTCGGCTGTCGATTCGGGAGGAAACCGCTGATGACCCACGCAGACGCCGCGCGCCGCGCATACGGCATCGACGACCTCCCTGACCTCATCGCGATCGTCGCCGGACGTGAGCCGCGCCGGGTGGCGCTGCGCCAAGGGGAGGTCACCGTCACCTACGCGGCGCTGGCCGAGGAACTCGCGGCGCCGGGCCCCGATCGAGGCGCGCTGGTCTCGGCGGTCGTCTCCGGTCGGTTGCCCGCGCTGCTGGCAGCCGGTGACGGCGCGCTCGGCGCGGTACTGGACGCGCTGCTCGACAACGCGCTGGCGGCGATGCCCGATCTCCCTGCCGCCGCGCCGGTCGAGACGCTGGTGAGCCAGTTCCGGGCGCAGGTGCGGCGCACCCCGGACGCGATCGCGCTGGAATACGCGGGCGTCGAACTGACCTATGCCGAATTCGAGGGCCGGGTCAACGCGCTGGCCCACCGTCTGATCGAGCTGGGCGTCCGGCGGGACACACTGGTGGGCTTGGCCGTGCGGCGCTCGATCAACCTGCTGGTGGGCATGTACGCGATCCTCGCGGCGGGTGGGGCGTACGTGCCGATCGATCCGGATCATCCGGCCGACCGCAAAGCCCACGTGCTCGCGGTCGCCGATCCGGTGCTCGTACTGACCACCACGCACGACGAACCGGATCTCGGATGTGCGGCGCGGACACTGCGGATCGATGAGCTCGCGGACGCCCCGACCTCGCGCCCGCCCGCGTTCGCCCGCTCTGCCGACGACACCGCCTATGTGATCTTCACCTTCGACTCGACCGGCAGGCCGAAGGGCGTCGCCGTGTCGCACCGCTCGATCGTGGCGAATCTGCGCTGGCGGCAACGGATGTACCGGCTGCGCGCGGACGACGTGGTGTTGCAGAAGACGCCGTTCACCTTCGACGCGTCGGTGTGGGAGTGCTTCTGGCCGTTGCAGGTCGGCGCGCGGCTGGTCGTCGCGGAGCCGGACGGCCATCGCGACCCTGCCTACCTGGCGCGGGTGATCGCGGCGCGCGGTGTCACGGTCGCGCATTTCGTGCCCTCCGGGCTCGCGATGTTCGTCGCCGAGGCGGCGGCCGCGGTGGACTCGCTGCGGCTGGTCTTCGCCTCGGGCGAGACGCTCCCCTCCGCCACCGCCGCGGCCTTCCGCGACATCTCCGGCGCGACGCTGCACAACCTGTACGGACTCACCGAGGCCACGGTCGATGTGACCGCGCACGAGGTCACCGGTGCGGACGTGGCCGGGGTGCCGATCGGCCTGCCCGCCGACGACACCGAGCTGCTGGTGCTCGACGACAGTCTGCGGCCGGTGGCGCGCGGCGTCGTCGGCGAGCTGTACCTGGCGGGCGTGCAACTGGCCCGCGGTTATGTCGCGCGCCCCGGCCTGACCGCCGAGCGGTTCGTGGCCAACCCCGAAGGACCGGCGGGGGAGCGCATGTATCGCACCGGCGATCTGGTGCGCTGGGCGCCGGGGTCGGACGGTGGGCCGGACGAACTGGAATTCCTGGGCCGCGGCGACTCCCAGGTGACGTTACGCGGCCCGCGCATCGAGTTACCGGAAGTCGAGGCGGCGCTGCTGGCGGCGCCCGAGGTGAGCCAGGCCGCGGCCCGGCTGGTCACGGGTCCGGCCGGTGACTTCCTGGCGGGCTACGTGATCGCCGTCCCAGGTGCCCGCGTGGATGTAGCTGCGCTCGAATCCTATGTCGCGCAGCGTCTTCCCGCTCACATGGTGCCCACGGCACTGGTCGTGCTGAACGAATTCCCCCGGCACCCCAGCGGGAAGGTCGATCGCGCCGCGCTGCCGGTGCCGGTGCTCGCGGCCGAGCGCTTCCGTCCGCCCGTCGACGCCGCCCAACGCCTGGTCGCCGCAGTGTTCAGGGAGGTGCTGCGGGTCCGGCGGGTCGGGCTGGACGACGACTTCTTCGCCCTCGGCGGAAGCTCGCTGGACGCGATTCAGATCACCGCCCGCACGGGCGAGGCCGTCGGGGTGCGGGTTCCGGTGCGCGCGCTGTTCGCCGCGCCCACCGTGGCGGGATTCGCCGCCGTCGTCGAACGACTCGGCGTCACACCGCCCACCGGCATACCGCTGGTCCGGCGCAGGCGGCCCGAGCGGGTGCCGCTCGCCCCCGCGCAGCAGCGCTTGTGGTTCCTCAACCGCATCGAGAGCCAGGACGGCGCCGACAGCGTCCACAACCTGCCGATCGTGCTGCGGCTGACCGGTCGCCTCGACGTCACCGCGCTGGAGCGCGCGGTGCTCGACGTGCTCGCCCGGCACGAGATGCTGCGCACCATCTATCCCGAAACCGGCGACGGTCCATACCAATCCGTCCTCCACATGGGCGACCTCGATCTGAGCCTGCGCCCGGTGCCGATCGGGCGTGCCGCGGCGGAAGACGCCGTGGCCGGAATCGTGCGCGCGGGGTTCGATGTGACGGCCGAGTCGCCGTTTCGGGTGGCTCTGCTGGCCGTCGACCGCGCGGACGAGGCGCGCGGCGGCACCGCCGACGAATACCTGCTGGTGCTGGTCGTGCACCACATCGCAGCCGATGCGCTCTCGATGGCTCCGCTGGTCACCGACCTGATCCTGGCCTACCTCGCTCGCTCGACCGGCAGGCGACCGGAGTGGGCGGCGCTGCCGGTGCGGTACGCCGACTACAGCCTGTGGCACCGGGAACTGCTCGGCGCCGATGACGTCCCCGGCGACCTGGCCTACCAGCAGTTGCGCTTCTGGCGCAACGTGCTGGCCGACGCGCCCGCGCAACTGCCGCTCCCCGCCGACCGCCCGCGACCCGCCGTGGCGGCACACCAGGGCGCCGCGGTGGAGTTCGTTATACCGGCCGAGGTGGCCACCGGCCTGCGTGCGCTGGCCCGGCGCGGCGGCGCGACCCTGTTCATGACGCTGCACGCCGCGTGGGCCGCCACCCTGGCCCGGTTGAGCGGCAGCCGCGACATCGTGATCGGCGTGCCGGTCGGCGGGCGCGGGGAGCGAGCGCTGGACGCGCTCGTCGGCATGTTCGTCAACACGCTCGCCCTGCGTACGCGGGTGGCCGCCGACGCCGCGTTCGCCGACTTGCTGGCGGAGGTGCGCGACGGCGACCTGGCCGCGTTCGCCAACGCCGACCTGCCGTTCGAGCGCCTCGTGGACGCCATCGGGGTGGATCGCTCCTGTGGCGCGCACCCGCTGTTCCAGGTGATGTTCGGCTACGAAGCCGCGACGCCCGCGTTCGGTGCGGTGACGGAGGTGCCGTGGTTGTCGGTGTGTCCGGTCGAGATCGCCGACACCGGTACGGAATTCGACCTGCATTTGATCGTGCGGGAGAAGGCAGGCTCGGCGGAGCTGTCCGGCGTCCTGCGCTACGCCACCGATCTGTTCGACGCGGCGACCGCCGAGTCCTACGCCACCCGATTACGGCGGATGCTCGCCACCGTCGCGGTCGACCCCGGTGCGCGGATCGGTGACATCGAGCTGCTGTCGGATGCCGAACGCGGCCGAATGCTGCGCGAATGGAATGCCACCGCGCACCCGGTGCCCGAATCCGGCACGCTCGCCGCTCTTTTCGCCGCGCAAGCCGCGCGCACACCGGATGCCCCCGCGGTCACCTTCGAGGGCACGACGTCGGCCCACGCGTCACCCGACCACTACCTTTCGAGGAGTCGCTCCACGACGCTCACCTATGCGGAGCTCGCGGGCCGGGTCAACCGGTTGGCTCGCTGGCTGGTGGCGCGAGGCGTGGGCCCGGAATCGCTGGTGGCGCTGGGGATGCGCCGATCGATCGACTTGGTTGTCGGCGTGCACGCGGTCGTCACCGCGGGCGGCGGCTACGTTCCGCTGGACCCCGACCAGCCCGCCGCGCACACCGCGCACATCCTCGCCATGGCGGCGCCGGTGTGCGTGCTCACCTCGGGCGAGGACCTGCGTTGCGGTCACGCCGAGACGCGGCTGGATCGGCTCGACCTGTCCGGCTACTCGGATGCCCCGCTCACCGACGCCGACCGGCGCGCGCCGCTGCACCCGGCGAACACGGCCTACGTGCTGTTCACCCCGGAATCGACGGGCGCGCCGAAAGGCGTGGTGATGAGTCACCGCGGCATCGTGAACCGGCTGCGCTGGATCCAGTCGGCCTACGCCGCGCTCGGGCCGGACGATGTCCTGTTGCAGCAGACGCCCGCGACCTGCGACATGTCGGTGCCGGAAATTTTCTGGCCTTTGCAGGTGGGCGCCCGCATGGTGCTGGCACGGCCGGACAGCCATCGCGACCCGGCCTCTCTGGCCCGGCTGATCCGGAGCGAGGGCGTCACCGTGGCGCACTTCGCGCCGTCCACGTTCGCGGCCGTCGTCGCCGGCGCGCTCGACCTGCCGTCGCTGCGCGAGGTCTTCTGCTCCGGCGAGGCGCTGCCCGCCGGTATCGCCCAGCGGATGCGCGCACAGACCGGCGCACGGGTGCACAACGGCTACGGTCCGACCGAGGCCGCGGTGCAGGTGACCTTCCACGAGGTGCGCGACACCGACTTCGTGAGCGTGCCGCTGGGCAAGCCGATCTGGAACACCCGCGTCTACGTGCTGGACGCGCGGCTGCGGCCGGTGCCGGTCGGTGTGCCCGGTGAGCTGTATCTCGCGGGCGCGCAATTGGCGCGCGGCTACCTGGGCAGGCCGGACCTGACGGGCGGCAGGTTCGTCGCCGACCCGTTCGGTCCGCCGGGCGAACGGCTCTACCGCACCGGTGACCTGGGGAAATGGACACCCACGGGCGAACTGGTGTTGCTGAGCCGCACGGATTCCCAGGTGTGGATTCGTGGCCTGCGTGTCGAGCTCGGCGAGATCGAGGCGGCCCTGCTCGCGACACCCGGTGTCGGGCAGGCCGCCGTCCTGGTGCGGGACGATCGCGGCGCGGGCAAGCAATTGGCCGCCTACCTGGTGGCCGATGGCCCGCTCGCGATCGCCGACGTGCGCGACTCGATGGCCGAGCAGCTGCCGGGCTCTCTGGTGCCGCAGGCGTTCATGATGCTGGAACGATTCCCGCTGGACGCGGCCGGGAAATTGGATCGCGCCGCGCTGCCCGCGCCCCTGCTCGCCCCCACGGTATTCCAGCCGCCCAGCGGGAAGGCGGAAGAGCTCGTCGCCGACACCTTCGCGGCCGTGTTGGGGGTGTCCGGGGTCGGCGCCGAGGACGATTTCTTCGCACTGGGTGGCAACTCCCTCGGCGCGACCCGGCTCGCCGCGCGGCTGGGCAGGGCCACCGGCGTGGAGGTGGCGGTGCGCACGATCTTCGACGCGCCGACGGTGCGCGCGCTGGCACGGCGGATCACCGTCGCGGGTCCGATCGCGGCCGAATCCGCCGCGCTGCCGCTGACGCCGCGCGAGCGCGGGGCGCCGATCCCGCTGTCCATCGCCCAGCAGCGCAGGTGGCGCCACGGCGGCGCTACGCAGATGCCGCCCGCCGGGACGGAACCGGTCGCGCGGCCGGTTCCCGCCGCGCGGGTGCCCGACTCGTCGCGGTCGCGGCGCGCGCCGGGTTCGGCATGACCGCTGAGGTGCCGCAAGGCGTGCGACTGCTCCGTGCCGAGGACGCCCAGGCGTGTGTGATCTTCACCTCGGAATCGACCCGACGGCCGAGGGGCGTGGCGGCCACCCAGGGGCGATTGTGAATCGCCTCACCGGGGCACGATCGACCTATCCGCTGCGCACGGACGCCGTGGTGTCGCAGCAGGCTCCCGATACCTTCGAAGGTTCCGTCTGGAAACTTCTCTTGCCCTTGGCTTTCGGCGCGCTGTTGGTGGTCACACGTCCAGATAATCTTCGCGACCCGGCCCCGTCCGGCTCGGGTGATCGTCGGGCGGAGGGTCGCGGCGGTGCACTTTGTACCCCCCATGCTGGGGGTTTCCCGACAGGGTCGCGCGCCGCCGAGTCCATTACGCTGCGCAACGTCTTCGCGTCGGGCGAGGTACAGCCCGCGGTCGCCGCGCAGCGGGCGCGAGAGGTGATCGGAGCGCGGGTGCACAACCAGGATCGGCGCCCTGCTTGCCGTCGCGGTTGCCGCCCTCGCCCGGTACTTGTGCGGCCCTACCGACCGCCGCGCTGGACGATCCGGATCGCGCCGGGGCGCGGCGGATCGGGCGGACGCCGTGCGCAACCGCGCGGTGCACGCCTCGCGCCCGTACGGGGACATCGGAGTCCGCACTGGCCGGAGTCGGCCACGCCCGCACCGTGGCGCTGGCCGACCACCCCTGAACTTCCATCTCCTGACCCGACCGAGAAGAAGGAACAGATATGAGCAATCCGTTCGATGACGACGACGCCAAGTTCTACGTCCTGATCAATCAGGAGGGCGAACACTCGCTGTGGCCGGTGTTCGCCGCCGTCCCCGGCGGCTGGTCCATCGCCTACGGCGCCGCCACCCGCAAGTCCTGCCTGGAGTACGTGGAGAGCAACTGGGTGGACATGCGCCCCAAGTCGCTCATCGAGGCCATGTCCAGCGAAACGAACTGACCACCTGAATACACGGGGCGCGCCGGTCGGTCCTCATCCCCCTGCCGACCGGCGCGCCCCGTCCTCGTCCCGTGGTGCGGGCTCAGGCCTCGACGTGCGCGGAGTCGATCACCGCGTGCGCTTGCTGCCGCCATTCGCTGACGGCTCTGGTGCGCAGGCCGCCGAGCGCCGAGTCGAACTGTTTGGCGCGTTTGGTGACCGTGAGCCCGATGTAGGTGCGCGCGTTCGTGAGCGCGCTGGTCGCCACCGCGCAGGCTTCGTCGATCTCGCCGGAGGCCAGCAGCGCCGTGGCGTGCTCGAAACGGACCAAGGCCGGTTCCATGGTCTCCGACGGGTCGTACAGCGCCATGGCGCGGGCAGCGGCCGCGGCGGTCTCCTCGGCGCGGCCGAGGCGGGAATATCCGATCGCCTGATAAAAAGCGAGTTTCTCGGGGCGGAAAGAAAAAATACCGACCGAAAGGTCTTCTGGGCCGACATCGTCTAATGCCGCAGCCGATCGGGTGATACACCGAGCGAATTCGTCGGCGTGACCGAGACTGGCGTGGGCGCGTGCCGCCATTCCCCACAACCACGCGACGGCCGGTCCGTAGGACGGATTTTCTTGCAGGCGCCCGTCGAGTAACTGCAAAACTTCCTTTGGTTTATCGCTATAGGTCGGCAAATACGCGAGTCCGGCCAAGGCGATGTCCTCCGAATACCGGTCGCCGATGTCCTGCGCGGCATGGATCGCGGTGGCGTACCACAGGCGCGCCTGACCGAAATGGCCCTCGTTGAACAAGATCTCGCCGACCACGTTCGCCAGCCGTCCCGCCGTCCGCACGAGCCGGACCTGCTGATGAGTGGGCTGTCTTTCGCCGAGACACCCACGAACCAAACGGAATTGCTCGAGCCCGGTCTGCAGCAGCTCGTGCGGCGGCACCTGGACCACCCGCGTGCCGAGGACCTCGGCCGACTGCTCCAGGAACACCAGTCGCCGTTCGCTGATCGACCCCGCGTCGAGGGTTGCCAGCATTCGCTCCGGTTCACTCGCCACCAGGTCCGCCGCCTGGCCTGCCAGGCCCGCGCCGATGCAGGCCAGCAGTTCTCGCCTTCTCACGTCGTCTTCCTCGACTTCCTTGTCGAGCCCGATTTCCCTACCGAGCTGGGTGTGCCTTTCGGACGCCGAATCGGCGCGCGCGTCGTCGGATGCCGACTCTCGGCCCGCTGTGATCGCCCGCTCGAATCGAGCGATGACTACGGAATCGACTTCTGACAGGACCCTGTCGAGGAGACGCTGGCTAGCGGCGTGCATCCGGGTTGTCCGGCCGTTCTCCCACAGGACCACGGTGCGCGGTGTGACGCCCACCAGACGCGCGAATTCGTAACGGCTTCGCTTCATCGCCGTGCGAAGCGCATGTACAGCTTCGCCCGTCCAGTCGACCTCCACCATAGGTCTCTGTTCCTCCCTCCAGGCCGCTACAAACGGAAAGTACTCGCAATTACCGCATTCGGGTCTGTTATCTACCGAATCGCAACGCGCACTGTTGAATCGCACCCGGCATCGGGGGTCCGCCCAAACCCTGTCGAGGGCGCCCGATGCCCGGAACCCGGCGCACGGTCCCGGCACGGCCCGATCCATCCGTGTCGAGCGCGGTCCGGCGGCGCCTTCTCGGTGCCGGGTGCACTGCGCTGATGGAGGTGGAAGATGGATGTGCTGCACGCGGATGTCCGTGAGCTGTTGCTGATTCAGAGCCGCGACTGCTCTCAGGAACCACTCGGTCTGACCTATGAGCGCGCGCGTTTCCTCTGCGCCGTCCACGCCGGTCATGGAGCGGGCTGCCGTCAATACCTAGCGTCCTCCGCCTTCTGTGCCCGGCAGGCCGCCGATCTGTGACCCGCCGTGGAACCGCTGCTGAGCATTCTCGGCGCGTGCACGCTGCTGGTGGCCGCGATCGTCGCCGTCGGCTCGTGCCTGTCGTACGGCGGCGCCGAGGACGCGCACCGGCCACCCGATGAGCCGTTCACCGTCGAGCAGGCGCACCGGGTGATGCAGCGCCACCGCCCCTGCCGCGCGGACGCCTGCCCGCGAAAGCAGGCGGCCTTCCGCACCTTGGTCGCGTCCGGCCGCGTCGTGCCCGACAGCCGGGCCGACGGATACTCGCGCTGACCGAGCGTCGGCGCACCGAACTCGTTGCCGTTCAGCGTGATCCGCACGGCGACGAAGTTCACTCGCTGATCGGGACTGTGGCGAGGGAATCCCGGTCAGCGCCGGGGTCCTCGTATCTCCGTACGACGGGGGTACGAGGACCCGCAGGGTCGCGACGGTGAAGTCACGTGATGAATGCCCCGTTCGTTGGGATACTGACCCATCCCTACAAACAGGAGGATTCCTCTCGTGACCCGTTCCGGGGTTCTGCCATTGCTCGATCAGGTCGCCGCCGCTGTCTCCGACGCGATCAACCGAACCCGTCCGGAAGCGACGGGGGCAGACCCGGTGGTCCGACGCTCCGCGCACGCCGATTTCCAGGCCAATGCCGCCCTCGCACTGGCGAAACGGCTGGAGCTGCGGCCAACGGAGTACGCGGGGGAACTGGTGGCGGCATTGGCCTGCGCGCCCGACGGGGCCGTCCGATCGGTCGAGACGTCCGGCCCCGGATTCCTGAACATCACCGTGCCGGATCGAGCCGTGTGGCGGCAGGTCGCCGCCCGGCTCGGTGACACCCGTCTCGGCGTGGCGGCCACCGAGAACGGCCGCCGCACCGTGATCGACTACTCCGCGCCCAACATCGCCAAGGAGATGCACGTCGGTCATCTGCGCACCACGATCATCGGTGACAGCCTGGCCCGCGTCCTGGAGTTCCTCGGCGCGCCCGTGATCCGCCAGAACCATCTCGGAGACTGGGGCACCCAATTCGGAATGCTCATCCAGTATCTCGACGAGCACCCCGGCGCGCGCTGGCGCCACGACGACCTCGACGGCGAGGACTCGGCGGTCTCGGCCCTCGACGGCCTCTACCGCTCCGCGCGGGCGGCCTTCGACGCCGACCCCGGGTTCGCGGACCGTTCCCGGGCGCGGGTGGTCGCGCTGCAGGCCGGCGACCCGGCGACGCTGGCCCGCTGGAGCGAGATCGTCGCCGAGTCGGAGAAGGCGTTCCGCGACATCTACGACCGGCTCGGCGTCCTGCTCACCCCCGAGGACACTGCGGGCGAGTCGTTCTACAACCCCATGCTCACCGACACCATCGACGAGCTGGTCGCCGAAGGCATCGCCGTCGAGAGCGACGGGGCCCTCGTGGTGTTCTCCGAAACGGTGACCGGCCCCGGCGGCGAGCCGGTGCCGCTGATGGTGCGCAAACGCGACGGCGGCTACGGCTACGACACCACCGATCTCGCCACGATCCGCTACCGGATCGGCGCCTTGCGGGCCGAGCGGCTGCTGTATGTGACCGACTCCCGCCAGGCCCTGCACTTCCAGCTGATCTTCGAGACCGCCCGCCGTGCCGGTTGGCTCACCGGAACGGTCGATGCCGAGCACATCGCCTACGGCACGGTGCTCGGCCCCGACGGCAAGCCTTTCAAGACCCGCGCGGGCGGCACCGTGCGGCTGATGGATCTGCTGGACGAGGCCGTGGCCGGAGCCCGTGCGGTTGTCCGGGAGAAGAATCCCGAATTGACTCCGGCCGAGCTGGACTCGATCGCGGAGCAGGCCGGGATCGGCGCGGTGAAGTACGCCGACCTGTCCACGTCACGAGTGAAGGACTACACCTTCGACCTGGCCCGCATGACCGCCCTCACCGGAAACACGGCGGTGTATCTGCAATACGCGCACGCCCGCATCCGGTCCATCCTCCGCAGAGCCGGGGAGCCCGCCCCGGTGGTGGATGCGGAGCAGGCTCTCGAACCGGCCGAACGCGCGCTGGCTCTGGAACTGGACGCGTACGGCAACGCCGTCATCGAAGTGGCGTCCACCCTGGAACCGCATCGCCTGTGCGGCTACCTCTACGAGCTGGCACGCGACTTCACCACCTTCTACGACACCTGCCCCGTCCTGACCGCCACGGAACCTACCCGCAGCAACCGCCTCGCCCTGTGCTCACTCACCGCCCGCACTCTCGCCCACGGGCTCGGCCTCCTCGGCATCGCCGCGCCCGAACGCATGTGAGCACTCGGCTGCTCACCGTGGGCGGATGGTGACGAGCGCGTTGTGGGCGGGGCTGATGCCGGGGTGGTAGCGGCGCGGCGGTTCGACGGGGCCGTGGGCGCGGTCGAAGCGGTAGTGCCGCAGGGCGGTGCGGAAGAGGACGCGAGCTTCCATCAGCGCGAAATGCGCGCCCAGGCAGCGATGCCGGCCCCCGCCGAAGGTGAGCCAGGTCCGGCCGTCGGGCCGTTCGTCCAGGAAGCGTTCGGGGCGGAACTCGCCGGGGTCCGGGTAGTGCTCCGGGGACTCGTGGATGAGCAGGATCGGCACCATCACCACGGTGCCCTCGGGGATGCGCACACCGTTGAGCACGGTGTCGCGTATCGCCCGCCGTCCGGTGAACGGGCTCACCGGGCGCATCCGCATGGTCTCGGCGACCACGGCGTCCAGATAGGCGTCGAGCCGGGCGTCGTCGCTCGCGTCGACGGCGGCGTCCAGTTCGGCCATCGCGTGCGGGTGGCTGGTCGGCATCGCGGCGATCCAGCCGAGGGTGATCGCGGTGGTCTCGTAACCGGCCAGCAGCATGCCGCGCATATTGCGGATGAGCGTGGCATCGTCGTGCGGGTCCAGTTCGGTGCCGACGTACCGGGACAGCACGTCGTTCCGGTCGCCGGGTCCGGCCCGGCGTTCGGCGATCTCCTCGGCGATGACCGCGTCGACTTCCGCCTGACCTCGGATGAGCGGCCGGTACGGCGGTGTGTGACCGCCGGCGAGCAGCGTGATCGCCGTGACGGCGAGGAAGCCGGGGCTTTCGATCGCCCCGAACCAGCGGCCCAGCGCCTCCTCGAGCCGCGTCATCCGCTCCGGCGGCATATCACCGAAGACGACGCCGAGCAGTACACCCAGGGCCAAGCGGTATCCCACGTCCACAGAGGCGAACGGCTCGCCCACCGGCCAGGTCGGTACCTCCCGCCGCACCACCTCCACCATGAGGTCCTCGTACGTCTGGAGGGCTTTGCTCTGGAAAGCGGGGCCAGTACCTTGCGCTCCCGGCGATGCTGCTCACATCGAGGAAGATCAGGGTCTCGGTACCGAACAGCGCGTCGTGCGTGGAGTACCGGCGCAGCAACTGTCCGAGCGAGAAGTCGTCGTGCGAGAGCAGCTCCCGCACATCGTCCATATCGCGCGTGACCAGCATGGTGGGAAACCCGGGCGGTGACAGCACGAAACGTTCGCCGAGTGACAGCAGGGGCGAGCGCTGGGTACCCGGCCGCAGCAACCCCCCGATCAGCCCGAGCCGCCGTGTCCGAAGGCGGGGCAACTCGCGCAGGGATACCAAGGTGTTCATCGAATCCGTTGTCATGCTGCCACTCCTGTGCATCCGCCGGGCGTATCGACCGGAACGCCGTCACTCCGGCGCACGAGCCGCCGCAGCCACATGACGGCGAATGTCCGTGGCTGTCAACCATCGTGTGTCTCGGCCATCTTCGCCACTGCCGCTATCGCAGGCAACGGGAAGTGTGCCCTTGGTCGCATGGACATAAGCGCACTTTCTGTCGCGCATCGTGATTCACTCGCGCGGACACCCCGCGTCGTCCCGGAGATCGATGCTAAGGTCGGACCATCGTCAGATTTTCCGGTTCGAGCGCAGGCCCGCTCTTTGCGAGATGATAACTATCCATTGGTATTCGGGGTCCGTCGGATAGGCTGGCACGGGTGTTGCCGGCGGCGTTGTAGCAAAAGGTATGACGGCCTCGCCTGGTGAGACGTCGATGATTTCATCGCGCCTTTGTATTAGGAGTGTCATGTCCTCGTTCGGGGAGGATGAGGGGAGTGGTGGCGCCTTCCTCGTCGACTGGGATCAATATTCCCAGGCGCCGATTTTCAAGCACCTCACGGCGATAAACTTCTTCCGGCTGACCATCAATTTCCCGAGATTCAAGTCATGGGACGACTCGTCGAAGATGGGCATGCTGGCGGATTGCGTGTACGAGGAGGCCTACGAACTGCTCGCCCGCTCGGGCCTGTACAGCTTCGACCAATTGAATCGCACTTCGGCCGACGACTCGGTGGGCGTGCACTACAAGGACGCCGACGCGGATTTCCGGCTCGACCTGACCACCTCGAACGAGCTGCACCTGACACGGCAGGGTTCGTCGATGAAGCGCTTCTACGAGTGGTACCGGCTCATCATGCCGGAGATCCACCGGCTCTACGAGAAGGTCCGCGAATTTATGGAGCTGTCCTCCGATCCCAAGAACGGGACGCGGCGCGACATCGTTCCCGCGCGCGCCGGCTTCTCCTTCCGGTACATCCTGCACGACTTCCACACCGTCGGCCGGTTCAAGCAAGACGTGAAGAACTCGGCGCTCATCGGATCGTCGATGTCGAAGGTGCCCGGCCCCGACGGCAAGCTCGTCGAGCTGGACGAGAACCAGCTGGGCAGCCTGGGGCGAGTCGATCTGGCGGTCAGTCGCTGGATCAAGGCGCCGGGCGGAACCATCAGGGAGATCTACAGTGTCGAAGCGCCGGGCAATCTCGACTACGGCACGATATGGGCTGATTTCCACTACCTCGCGGAGACTCGGAACGACAAGGAAGGCAGGCGCATAGAGCCCGATTTCTCCGCTTTTCTGCGCCGATTCGATCATCCGGTGACGGATTTCCTGCGCGATCGGGCGCTGATGGGATATCTTGCCGATCTGACCGCCGGAGTCGCGTTCAAAACAGCACCGGGACTGCTGCCCTGATGAGTACTCCGGAACAGGATTCGGCCGGACCGCCGCCACCGGTGGCGTTCGTCATCTCGCCGTTCGGCGATCCGTACGACATGTACTTCGACGAGATATTCAGCCCGGCGCTCGGAAAGGCCGGTATGGCCGCCAAGCGGGGGGATTCGATCTTCCGGGCAGGAACGTCATCCGGCAGATCTGGGATTCGATCGAGGAGAGTTCGGTGATCCTGGCGGACGTCTCGGAACAGAACGCGAACGTGTACTACGAACTCGGTCTCGCGCACGCGCTCGGCAAACCGTGTGTGCTGATCACCAGCGACACCTCCAGCATTCCTTTCGACCTGCGAAACCAGCGTCATCTCGAGTACCGCACACAGCGCCCGCGCTGGGCCGAAACGCTCGAGCGGGAGATCGTCCAGGCCGTCGTCGAGACCATGCGACGCCCGGAACTCTCGGTCGTCTTCCCCGAACGTTCGGTCGCGGTGGCCAAGGCCGGTGGCTCACCGGAGTCGGCGCAACTGCTGATGCTCCAGGCTGCTGTGGATTCGCTGCGCCAGCAGCTCGATTCGGCGAAGCCGACAGCCGGGCATCGGCCCGACCTCGGGCTGGGTACCGCGGACCAGCTTCGAACACTCGCCGAGACCATGCTGGCGCAGGGCAGCAGTCCGGAGAAGGTGGTCAACGCACTGCGGGAGCGAGGTGCGCCCGCGGTGTGGGCGAACTCGATCGTGCGCTTGATTGTTTCGTGATGACGGGGGTTGGCCGATGCCGGATGCCACACAGACCGCGGCGAACGCGGGCGTGATTCTCGCCAGCGACTCACTGGTCGCGGCCTGGACGGAAGAAGAGAGGGAAAGGCGCTCACGGTTCTCCGAGCGCATCTACGCGTTCGCCGCGCACCTACCGCTCGGCGAGACGTTGACGGTCCGGCTCGAGACCCGCGACAAACCGGGCTCGCTACGCGTATGCATGATGCTACGCACCGACGAGGGGAAGCGATCCGCCCACTTCGGCGGACTCGCGGGCCTCCTCGGGGAGCCCGACAGCCCGATCGTGGGCGCGATCGAAACGGAGGTCGCGCGACCGACTCCGCCGCTGCCGCATCGCTACGCGATCCGCCGCTCCATGTTCCGGGCGGACACGCCGTCGCGGAGGCGGCCGCTGCAACCCACCTACGAGCCGTCGGCCAGCCTGCGCGGATTGTGCGCGGCGATGCTGGACCAGGCCTTCGTGCGGCTGGAGATCATCGTCAGGCCGATCGATCCCAACGGCCGCAGCCTGGAGGACCTGGCGCGCGATGCCAACGGACCGGAAGGGATGAGCCCGGAACTGCTGACCAGCACGCTGCGAGCCGGTGGACCATTCGTCCGGGCGACGGTGACATTGGTGTGCAGCGAGGAGCCGTCGCCTCGGCTGCTCTCCGCGATCCGCTCGATCGGAGCGCCGCTCGAGATCGAGCGTCTCGACGACACCCGGCCGACGCCGGAGATCCTGGGCGTCCGTACGCTCGCGGCTCTGATGCGGATCCCGGTCGCGCACGAGGCGTCGTTTCCCGGTTTCCCCGTGGTCCCGGCCCATTTCGTCCGCGCTCCGGAACAGGTGGTCGGCGCGGCGGCCGGCCAGGGCATCCGCCTCGGACGGGCACGGGACGCCAAAGGCGAGAGTCTCGACGTGCTCCTGCCCGTGGCCGACTTCTCGCGCCACGTCTACGTCCCGGGCCAAACCGGGTCCGGTAAGTCGACGCTGTTGCGCGCCATGGCCTGCGAGGTGGCCGCCGCGGGGCACGGCATCCTGTTCATCGACCCGCACGGCGACGCGGCCGTCCGGCTCCTCGGCGACCTGCCGGCCGCGCGGACGCGGGACGTTCATTTCATCGACGCTTCGGATCTCGACGCTCCCGCGCCGATCAACCCGTTCGCGGTTTCGGATCTCTTGCAGCGGGATACCGCTCTCGCCAACGTCACAGCGATGTTCGAAGATCTCTTCGACCCCACCCAGCAGGGCATTGTCGGCCCGCGCTGGGAGTCGTGGTTCCGGATGGGAATGCTCACCTTGATCGCGGCGAAGGGGCGCAGGGCCTCGCTGCTGGACGTCCCGCGCCTTTTCCTGGACAAGAAATACCGGGAAACTCAGCGTGCCTCGGTGAAAGAGCAGTTTCTTGCCGACTTCTGGGATCAGGAGATGGCTCAGACGAACGCGAACACGATGTCCGAAGTCTTGGGCTGGTTCACCAGTAAGTTCACCGCCTTCCGGACGAATGCCGTGCTGCGCGCGATCCTCGGCAGCGGGCACGACATGCTCGATCCGACCGAGGTGATGGACAGCGGCAAGATCATCGTCGTCTCGTTGCAGAAGGGTGAGATCGGCGCTCCGATCGCACAGCTGCTGGGTTATCTGTACCTCACCCGGTATTGGACCGCGGCGTTGCGGCGCAGCACCGACAAACCGTTCGCTCTGTTCATCGACGAAGCGCAATCGTTTTCGAAAGGGGCGCTACCGGACATCTTGGCGGAGGGCCGGAAGTTCGGCTTGTACGCGGTCATCGCCAACCAGTACCTGGAGCAGCTGTCCGAGCCCATTCAACACGCGCTGCTGGGGAATGTCGGTACGGTACTGGGCTTCCGGATGGGCGACCGCGACGCGGAGCAGTTCGCGGGGCGCTTCGGCCCGGAATTCGCCACCGAGGCGCTGCGGCGCCTGCCCAACCACTACGCCGCGTGCTCGCTGCTGCTCAACGGCATGGTGCAACCTGCCTTCAGTCTGGAGAGCGACCACATCTCGCGCCTGCGAGCCCGGTCGGCCAAACACACGGACCGGCAGGTCGCCTCGATAAAAAGGTCCAGTCAGTCCTTCTTCAAGAGTTCGCTTCAAGTCGCGATGAAGCCGCCCAAGCCCGGTGTGGACGCGGAATCGGCGCCAGCGGCCGAGAGCATCACCGAATCCGAGCCCGCGGTCGCCGCGGAAGGAATCGGGAACACGTGGACGCACCCGGCGGCCGGATCGTTCGTCGACGCGTTGCGCGCCAAACTGGACAAGGCTCGGAGCGAGGGCAGGATCACCGATGATCGAGTTGAATGACGCTCTGCTGGAGAAGCTCGGGCTGGCCGACCTGCCGCCGAAGATGCGCCATCTCATCTTGGAGACGATGTACGAGCAACTCGAGTATCGAGTGGGCCATGTGCTGTCTGCCGGGCTGACCGACGCGCAACTCGAAGAGTTCGAAGCGCTGATCAACGCGGAGGAGTTCGCGTCCGGCAACGATGACGCGGCGGCGCAGTGGCTGGCCGAGAATTGCCCGGATTACCAGACGAAGGTCATGAACTGCCTGGATGATCTACAGCTGGAGATCGCTGACAACAGGATCGCGATCCGGTCGATGGTCGTCGGGGCCGCGCCGGAACCGCTGGTCGATTTCGTCGAGAAGGTCACCAACCACCGGAACCCGGCCTTGGCGCGCGACCTGTTCATCTATATCGGCGATGTGCCCGCGATACGCGAGGCCGGAGTGCGGGAGTTGCGGGCGGTACCGGATATCGGGCCGTCTGTCGTGAAACGCATCCGAGCGCTTGCCAGAAGCGAAGCGGACTCCGCGCCCGCCGGTCTGTCGCAGCGCCAGCGAGATATCCTGACGGCGAAATTCGGATCCTGGGACAAGGTACTCGAGGCCTCGGATTCCAACATCCTGGCGGTGAGAGGAATCGGTCCCAGCGCACTCGCCCGATTGCGTGGGAGCTGACCTCTCGAACACAGGATGCGCGGCGATGGCGCTGCTGGTTGCGCCCCGCGCGGAAGCGCTGGGTGCGATGTGGCCGGACTGTCCGACGCGATGCGTCGCGCCGGACAGCCGGGCCGATGACCGACCGCGATGCTCAGGCCGCAGCCGACAACGTCTCGAACTCCTGGTCGCTCAGCGTGATCCGCGCGGCGGCGATGTTCTCCTCGACGTGCGCGACGCTGGACGTGCCCGGGATCGGCAGCAGGACGGGGGAGCGGCGCAGCAGCCAGGCCAGGGCGAGCTGGGCGGGGGTCGCGCCGTGTTCGGCGGAGACGGCCGCCAGCGGGCCGCCGGGGGCGGCGAGCTCACCGGTGGCGATGGGGAACCACGGGATGAACGCGATGTTCTCCTGCTCGGCGTAGTTCAGCACGTCCTCGTCGGCGCGGTTGGCCAGGTTGTACAGGTTCTGCACCGAGACGATGGTGGCGATCTCGCGGGCCTGGCGCAGTTGGTCGACGCTCACCTGCGAGAGGCCGATGTGCCGGATCTTGCCCTCCTGCTGCAACGCGACGAGTTCACCGAGCTGATCGGCCAGCGGCACCTGGGGGTCGATGCGATGCAGCTGGTACAGGTCGATCCGGTCGACGCCGAGGTGGCGCAGGCTGAGTTCCGCCTGTTGACGCAGGTATTCGGGCCTGCCGACCGGGCGCCACTCGTTGGGTCCCTGCCGCGTGAGCCCCGCCTTGGTGGCGATCACCACGTCCTCCCGATAAGGACGCAGTGCCTTGCGGATCAAGTTCTCGCTCACGAACGGACCGTAGGAGTCGGCGGTGTCGATGAAGTTCACGCCGAGTTCGACCGCACGGCGCAGAACCCGGACCGCCTCCTCCGGATCTTTCGGATCACCCCACACACCCGGGCCGGTCAATTGCATCGCGCCGTACCCCAGCCGGTGCACCGGAAGATCGCCGCCGATTGCGAACGTTCCGGAAGCCGCCGCGGGCTGTGCCTCGAGATCTGTGCTCATGACGATCGTTCCCTTCCAAAGCCGTATGCTGCGCGAATGCTCTGAACCGCCGCGTCCGGCAGCGGACGCGTGCTCCTGGGGGCAACAGCTCCACGACCGGGACGATTCCCGATGCGCTGTTCGCTTCCAGCGATCTCAGCACCCCACCGCGCTATCGGCCCGGCTCCGCAGGCCGCCCGAACAGGATCACCTGCATCAAGCGGATCACGCGCCGTGGTGAGCATGCCGGGTCGTTGGAGCCGAAGCGTTCACCCAGGTCGACCACCAAGGCGAACGCGGCGTGCACCAGGAGACGAGCCTCGGCCGCGGACAGTTCGGGCCGCACGGCGACCAGCAGTTTGGCCCACTCCTCGACATTGAGCCGCTGGATGTTGCGCAGCGCGGTGCGCTCCTCCGGCGGCACGTTGCTGATCTCGGCGTAGTAGACGAAGGTCAGCTCCCGCTCGGCGAACGAGCCGGCCACGTACAACTCGATCAGTGTGCCGAGAGCTTGCTCGGGCGTCTCGGCGGCGGCGACGGCGGGGCCGATGGCCGCCGACACCCGGTCGGCCGCCCGGCGGAAAGCGGCCGTGAGGATGTCGCCCTTGCCCCGGTAGAACCGGTACACCGCCGAGGAGGCGGGCAGCCCGGCGGCGGTCGCGATGTCCTCCACGCTGACGTTCGGGTACCCGCGCCGGTGGAACAGTTCCACCGCGCGCAGCAGCAGTAACTCGTGTTTGAAGGTCAGCGGGATCTCGGTGACGGAGAAGGTTTCGGTTCCGGCGCCGCCGGGCGGCGGCAGTTCGCACGCGGCGACCGCGCGGCAAGCCGCGGTCAGCCGGGTGGTGAGCGTCCGCACCGGGATGGACACGTGGTGATCACCGATACTGCTGAGCACGCTCAATTCCGCCGTGGCGAGCACGGTGCGGTCGTCCTTGGACAGCGCGGGCCTCGTCCCGGCGAGCAGGGACATGAGCGCGGCGTTCACATCGGTGAGCTGCTCGGCCAGGGTGGCCGCGTCGGCTTCCTCCAGGTACCGCCGCTGCCACCGCAGCAGCGCGGCGCTGCGCCGGTTGGCGATGGCGACCGCGATCAGTGCGTCGAGCACTCGTTCCAGCCGTTGCTCGGCGGGCAGCCCCGCGCCGTCGGGCAACCGGGCAGCTTCCTGGCTGACCGCGCCCAGCCGCAACACTTCCTCACGGAACAGCGCGTACTTGCTCGGATAGTGGCGGTAGAGCGCCGCCGAGCTGATATCGAGCCGGGAGGCGATGTCGTCCATGCTGACGCCGTGGTAGCCCAGCGCGCCGAAGGCCTCGGCCGACGCGGCCGCGATCTGGGCACGGCGGTCGCGCGGCCGGCGACGGATCACCCGTGCGGGTGTCCCGTCGGCCGCCTTGTCCGCAGCGCGGCGATCCCGGGCACCCATGCCGCGATGGTAGCCCAACCCGCGCCTCGGTACCCCAGCGTTCCCCGAGGCTGGGGAGAATTGAATGGTAGATCACAAAAAAGGTGTGATCCGGCTTCCATGTCGCACTACGTTCGCGCCGATGTGAGAATGTTCGATAACATAAGGTGCTAGCGCGCGGGTCGGCCGAAGAGCACCTGCTGCATCAGCGAGCGCACCCGGTCCTGGGCGGCCAGTGGTTCGTTGCCGAAGGCGCGGCCCAGATCGACGACCACCGCGAAGGCGGCGTGGACGAGGATGCGCGCCTCGGCCGGGGTGAGCTCGGGGCGCACCTCGCGCAGCAAGCGGGCCCACTCTTCGACGCTGAGCCGCTGGATGTTGCGCAGCACCGTGCGCTCCTCGGCCGGAACATGCTGGAACTCCGTGTAGTAGACGAAGGTCAGAGCACGCTCGGCGAAGGATCCGGCCACGTACTGCGCGATCAGCGCGGTGAGCGCGTCCTCGGCGTCGGTGGCCGCCGCCACCGCGGGGCCGACGGCGCCGGACACCCGTTCGGCCGCCCGGCGGAACGCGGCGGCCAGGATATCGCTCTTGCCACGGTAGAACCGGTACACCGCCGAGGCGGCCGAAAGGCCGGCGGCCGTCGCGATGTCCTCCACGCTGACGTTCGGATAGCCGCGTTCGTGGAACAGCTCGACCGCCTTGCGCAGCAGCAATTCGTGTTTGAACGAGTCGGGGATCTCCACCGTCGCGACCGGCTCGACCGCGCGCTGCGCGGGCAGCTTCGCGTGGGCGACCGACCAGCACGCCGAGTGCAGCAAGCGGGCAAGGGATTTCACCGGAAGGGCGGCATGGTGATCGGCGATGCTGGTGATCGTGCTGAGCAGGGTGGCGCGCAGCACGCGCAGGTCGTCCTCGGCCAGCTCCGGACGCAGTGCGGCCAGCTCACCGCCGAGTGCGCCGAGGACCGTGGCCTGCTGCTCGTTGAGCGTGGTCTGATCGTCGGGCTCGAGGTACCTGACCTCCCAGCGCACCAGCGTGACGGTGGGGCGGTTGTCGATGGTGACCGCGATGAGCGCGTCGAGCACGTGCCGCAGCCGCTGTTCGGCCTGCCACTGCGCGGCCTCCTCGGGCAGCTCGACCGACTCGGTCATCGCCCGGCCCACGCGCAGCAGTTCCTCCCGGAACAGGGCGTATTTGCTCGGATAGTGGCGGTACAAGGCCGCCGAGCTGATTCCGAGTCCGGAGGCGATGTCGTCCATGCTCACGCCGTGATAGCCCAGCGCGCCGAAGGCGGCCGCCGACGCCGCCGCGATCTGGGCACGGCGATTCTTCGGCCTGCGCCGGATCTCCCGAGGTGCCGAGTCGCCGCTGCTCGCCTTCCGCGCCGTACGGCGATTGTCGACACTCATGACGAACATCGTAACGACCTGGCCGTATGGCCGTGGCCGCCGAGTCATGCGATACGGCTCCCGGGGATGAGCGGCCCCCGGGAGCTGTACCTGTTCTCCGGGGCGCGGGCCGGTGCGAGACGAGGCGTGCTGTCCGCGCCGGTGCGCCCGGATATCGACAACCCGGCTCGGCCGAGCGGGGCACCAGGGACGCCATGCCGTGTCGAATTGTCGAACAGAGACAAACTTACACGAATGTACGCGCAGTACAAGGGCTGATCGAGCGAAGAATTTGTATTCACATATGTCGATGTGCGCGCTGACCTTCGGTGGGCACACCGTGGCGATGCCGCGCATCCCCCGTCCTTCGGACTCGTCTTCCTCGAGCAGCGAAAGGCCATGGCGCAGCGCCCGGTCCGTGCCTGCGACCCGATTCGGCGGCGAGAACCGTCCGGTGCCCTCGTTCGTCCGAAAACGACTGAGACGGTGCGTCTTTCTGGTAAGGAGTTCGACATGGCGTTGGCTTCGCACCCGGTGGACCCCATATCTGTGGTGGGCACCGTGATCGCCGTGGCACGGCGGATCACGGCGCGCTATCGGCTCACCCCGCAGGAGAAGCGCAACCTCGCCGCCTCCCGTGGGGCGCGAGCGGCGGTCTACACCGCGTCGTTGGGCGGGCGCGTCTACCGCAGGTGAGGAACACCTTCTGTGGCGGCCCCCGGGTGGTGTGCCTCAGCTGCGCCGTGTCATGCGCGGTCGGCGCCGGTGGTGCGCGTGGCCGGCCGGATACCCGCGTACCAGTCGAGCAATTCCGGGTTGTCCACCGCGCTGCGTTCGACCACGCGGCCCGGGTCGGCGCCTTGGAACAGTTTTTTGATCGGCACCTCCAGCTTCTTGCCGGTGCGGGTGTGCGGGATGCCGGGGGCGAGAATGATCTCGTCGGGGACGTGGCGGGGCGACACTTCGGTGCGGATGGTGCTGTTGACCCGCTCTCTCAGTTCGTCGGTGAGTTCCGCGCCGGGCGCGAGGACCACGAACAGCGGCATCCAATACCCGCCGTCGGGCTGCTCGGCGCCGATCACCAGCGCCTCCGAGATCTCCGGCAGCCGTTCGACGGACTGGTAGATGTCGGCGCTGCCCATCCGGATGCCGTGCCGGTTGAGCGTGGAGTCCGACCGCCCGTGCACGATCACGCTGTGGTGGTCGGTGATGGTGATCCAGTCGCCGTGCCGCCAGACGCCGGGGAACATGTCGAAATACGCGTCGTGGTACCGCTTGCCGTCCTCGTCGCGCCAGAACGCGACCGGCATGGACGGCATCGGCGCGGTGACGACGAGTTCGCCGACCTCGCCGCGCACCGGCTGCCCCGCCGGGTCGTAGGCGTCCAGCGCGACGCCGAGGTAGGGCGCCGACAGCTCGCCCGGCCACACCGGCACGGTGCGCACGCCACCGATGAACGCCGACACCACGTCGGTGCCGCCGCTGATCGAGGAGACCTGGACGTGCTCGCCGATGTTCTCGCCCAGCCACAGCGCGGAGGAGGTGGGCAGCGCGGAACCGGTGATCCCGACGGTGCGCAGCGCCGACAGGTCGTGGTCGGCGCGCGGTACGGAGCCCGCTTTGATACACGCCAGCACGTAGCCGGGGCTGGCCCCCAGCATCGTCGCGCCGACCTCGGCGGCGATCCGCCACAGCGCGTCCGGGGCCGGGGCGGTCGGGCTGCCGTCGTAGGTGACGATGGTGGCCCCGGCCAGCAGGCCCGCGATCTGGAAATTCCACATCATCCAGCTCGGACTCGTGTACCAGAAAAACGTGTCATCGGGTCCGATATCCGATTGCAGGGCAATCGCTTTGAGATGTTCCAGCAGCACGCCGCCGTGGCCGTGCACGATGCCCTTGGGCAGGCCGGTGGTGCCGGAGGAGAACACGATCCACAGCGGGTGGTCGAAATCCACCGGCTCCGTGGTGATCACCGCTTCGGTGGCGGCGACCGCGTCGTCCCAGGAGACGGTGTCCGGCACCTCCGTCCCGAGCCGCGAGACCGCGATCGTGCCGCGCAACGAGCCAAGGCCCGCCCGCAACGCGGCGATGTCGTCGCGCTTGTCGTGCGCCTTACCACCGAAACGATAGCCGTCGGCGGTGACCAGCACGGTGGGCTCGAGCTGCCCGAGCCGGTCCAGCGCGGCTTTCGGCGAGTAGTCCTGTCCACAGGCGCTCCAGATCGCGCCGATGCTCGCGGTGGCCAGGAAGGCGACCACCGCCTCCGGGATGTTCGGCAGATACCCGGCCACCCGGTCGCCCGGGCGCACGCCCAGCGAACGCAGCGTCTGTGCGAAAGCGGCGGTGTGATCGATCAATTCGGCCCAGGACACCTCCCGGACCGGAGCGTCTTCGCTGACCGCCTTGATCGCGGGCCGGTCGGTGCGCAGCTGCCTGATGACCTGGTCCACGTAGTTCAACCGGGTGCCGGGAAACCACCGTGCTCCCGGCATCTCGGCGCTCGCCAGCACCTCACCCGCGACGTCCCCGAGCTGGAAGTAGTCCCATAGGGCATGCCAGAACCCGGCGAGGTCCTGGACCGACCACTGCCACAGCGCGTGATAGTCCTCGGCGTGCACACCGGTGCGCTCCGCGACGAACCGTGCGAAGTCGGTGATGGTCGCCCCGGCGATGTCTGCTTCGGTCGGCACCCATTGTGGTTGCATCGCGGTCCTCCTGCTTGTGGAAACTCGGCGCTCAGTCGCGGTGAGCGCGCCGCACGATCTGCTCGGCGTGCCGGAACACGGGTCCGTCGACCATCCTGCCCTCGAAAGCGAAGACACCTCGGTGGTTCGGCGCCTCCTCCAGCACTCGCACGGCCCAGGCGACCTCCTGCTCGGACGGCGCGTAGGCGGCCCGCAGCACCGGCAGCTGGGTGGGGTGGATCGCGACCTTGGCGTCGAAGCCGACCGCGACCGCGTCCTCGGCTTCGGCGCGCAGACCGTCCAGATCGCGAATGTCCAGATACACCGAGTCCAGCGCGAATCGGCCGTACGCCTTGGCGGCCAGCAGCGTGGTGGACCGTACGTGCCCGGCCACGTCGCGATAGCCGCCGTCGGCGTGCCTGCTCGCGGTGCCGCCGAGCCCGGCCACCAGATCCTCCGCGCCCCACATGACGCCGATCGCGTTGCGTGCCGTCATCACCTGGCCGACCGTGAGCGCGCCGAGCGGCGACTCGATCAGCGCGATCACCTCGTACTCGGCCAGCGCCGTGACCTGTTCGGCCGACTCGCATTTCGGCAGCATCAGCCGCCGATAGCCGGTGTCGGCGAGCGTCGCCAGGTCGAGCGCGTGATCCTCGGTGCCCGCCGCGTTGACCCGCACCACCGTGGTCTCCGGGTCCAGCGGGGTATCCAGCAGCGCCTTGCGCGCCGCCGCCTTGTCGTGCGCGGCGACGCCGTCTTCGAGGTCGAGGATCACCACGTCGGCCGCGGCGGCGGCCTTCGCGAAGCGTTCCGGGCGATCGGCAGGGCAGAACAACCAGGCCGGGCCCGCCATCTGCCAGCCGCTCATGCCGCGTCCTTCCGGGCATGTGCGGGGCCCTGCGGGGTGACGCTGCGCTGCCGCCTGCGGGCTTGACCGCTCATGCTGTGTCGTTGTTCGGCATGTGCGGGGCCCTGCGGGGTGACGCTGCGCTGCCGCCTGCGGGCCTGACCGCTCATGCCGGGCCCCCGGGGGCCTTGCGGACCAGCGTCTTGCGCACGGCGGTGGCGACGACCTCGCCGTGCTGGTTGCGTGCGGTGTGCGCGAAGGTCACGATGCCCTCGCCCGGACGGCTCTTCGACTCGCGCTTGTCGGTGACCACGGTCTCGGCGTACATGGTGTCGCCGTGGAACAGCGGCTTGGGGAACGCCACCTCGGAGAAGCCGAGGTTCGCCACGATCGTGCCCTGGGTCAGCTGCGCCACCGACAATCCGATCAGTGTGGACAGGGTGAACATCGAGTTCACCAGCCGCTGGTTGAACGGGGGCAGCCGGTCGCTGAACGCCGCGTCGAGGTGCAGCGCCTGTGTATTCATGGTCAGCGTGGTGAACAGGACGTTGTCCGCCTCGGTGATGGTGCGGCCGGGACGGTGCTCGTAGACCACCTCGGTGTCGAACTCCTCGAACCACAGGCCGCGTTGCACGACCGCGCGCCGGCTCACAGGCCCAGCTCCCGTCCGATCAGCATCAGCTGCACCTCCGTCGTCCCCTCGCCGATTTCCAAAATCTTGCTGTCGCGATAGTGCCGGGCGACGGTGTATTCGTTCATGAACCCGTAGCCGCCGAAGATCTGTGTCGCGTCGCGGGCGTTGTCCATGGCGGCCTCGCTGGCCACCAGCTTCGCGATGGACGCCTGCTTCTTGAACGGCTTGCCCGCCAGCATCAGCGCCGCCGCGTCGTAGTAGGCGGTGCGTGCGGCGTGTGCCCGCGCCTCCATCCTGGCGATCTTGAACGCGATGGCCTGGTTGCGCCCGATCGCCTGGCCGAAGGCTTCGCGCTCTTTGGCGTAGCGCACGCTCTCGTCCACACAACCCTGCGCGGCCCCGACCGAGAGCGCGGCGATGGCGATGCGTCCCTCGTCGAGGATGCGCAGGAAGTTCGCGTAGCCGCGGCCGCGCTCGCCGAGCAGGTTCTCCTCGGGCACGCGCACGTCGGTGAAGCTGAGCGGATGTGTGTCGGAAGCGTTCCAGCCCACTTTGTTGTAGGCGGGCTCGGCCACGAACCCGGGGGTGTCGGTGGGCACCAGGATGGTCGAGATCTCCTTCTTGCCGCCGCTGGTGCCGGTCACCGCGGTAACCGTGACGAGCTCGGTGATGTCGGTGCCGGAGTTGGTGATGAACTGTTTGCTGCCGTTGATGATCCACTCGCCGCCGTCGGCGACCGCGGTGGTCCTGGTGCCGCCCGCGTCGCTGCCCGCGCCCGGTTCGGTGAGCCCGAACGCGGCGAGGCTGCGGCCGCTGGTCAGCTGCGGCAGCCATTCCTGCTTCTGCTTGTCGTCGCCGAAGCGGTAGATCGGCATCGCGCCCAGCGAGACGCCCGCTTCCAGCGTGATCGCCACGCTCTGGTCGACCTTGCCCAGCTCCTCGAGCGCCAGGCACAGCGCGAAGTAGTCACCGCCCATGCCGCCGTACTCCTCGGGGAAGGGCAGGCCGAACAGGCCCATCTCGGCCATCCCCGCGACCACTTCGTACGGGAAGGTGTGGTTCGCGTCATGCTCGGCCGACACCGGCGCGACCACCGACCGGGCGAAGTCGCGCACGGTCAGCGCCAGATCCCGGTACTCCTCCGGCAGCGTGCCGGTGGACAGGAAGTTGGTCATGTCGGAATTCCTTCTCGTTCGGCCTGTTCGGCGTGGTTCGTTGCGGCCTGTGCGACGACGCGCGCCAGCACCTGGTCGAGGCGCACCTGGGCGCCGGGCTCGACCAGCAGTTCGACGGTCCCGGCGACCGGCGCGGTGAGCGAGTGCTCCATCTTCATCGCCTCCACGATGACCACCGGATCGCCCGCGGCGACGGTGGCGCCCGCGGCGACCGGGACCGCGATCACCGAACCCGGCATGGGGGAGCGGATCTCGGCGTCGCCGACGTGCTCGTCACCGCCGCGCACGTTCACCTCGGCCACTTCGCGCAGCGCCGCCACGCCCGCCGGTCCGGCCACCCACAGCAGGCCGTCCTGCTCGGCGACCCGGTAGGAGCGGCGCAGGCCGTTCACGGTCAGGGTGAGCACACCCGCGAACCCATCGCCAGCAGCGGTGAAACTCGCTGTCAATGTGTGAGATTCACCGTCACCCACGCGCACCGCGCCGTGGTCGGGCGTGCCGGAGAGGTAGACGTGCTCGATCCGCTCACCGCCGGCCAGCCGGATCGGCGTCGGCGCGTCGGCTCCGATCCGCCAGCCGGACGGGATCTCCCAGGGATCGCGCGGCGCGGCAGGCCAGCGGCGCAGCCAGTGCCAGGCCGCCGCAGCGACGAACTCGTCGTCGCCGACGGGCGCGGGATGGAAGTCGGCCACCCGCCGGTCCAGCAGGCCGGTGTCCAGCCGCCCCTCGGCGACGTCCGGGTCGGCCAGCAGGAAGCGCAGGAACTCGATATTGCTGGTCACGCCGAGCAGCACCGTGTCGGCCAGCGCCCGGTCCAGTCGCGCCAGCGCGGTGGCTCGGTCACCGGCGTGCGCGATGACCTTCGACAGCATCGGGTCGTAGTCGCTGCCGACGCGCGTTCCGATCCGCAGGCCCGAATCCACCCGGACCCCGTGGCCCTGCGGCTCGTCGAGGTCGAGCACGGTGCCTCCGGTGGGCAGGAACCCGCGCCCCGGATCCTCCGCGTACACCCTGGCCTCGATGGCGTGCCCGACCATGCGGATGTCGTCCTGCGCCACCGCCAGCTTCTGCCCGGCCGCCACCCGCACCTGGCATTCCACCAGGTCCACGCCGGTGACCAGCTCGGTCACCGGATGCTCCACCTGCAAGCGCGTGTTCATCTCCATGAAGAAGAACTCGTCGGGGCGGTCGGCGGAGACGATGAATTCCACGGTGCCCGCGCCCACGTAGTCCACGCTGCGCGCGGTGTTGCAGGCGGCGGCCCCGATCCTGGCCCTGGTAGCCGCGTCCAGCAGCGGTGAAGGAGCTTCCTCGATCACCTTCTGATGGCGGCGCTGCAAGCTGCACTCGCGCTCGCCCAGGTGCAGCACGTTCCCGAACTGGTCGGCGAGGATCTGCACTTCGATGTGCCGCGGCCGGGTGACGAAGCGTTCCAGGAACAGCGTGTCGTCACCGAACGCGGCGGCGGCCTCGCGCCGGGCGCTGCGCAGTGCTTCCGGCAGCCGGGCCGGGTCGTCCACCCGGCGCATGCCCTTGCCTCCTCCGCCCGCGGACGGCTTGACCAGCACCGGATACCCCACTTCGGCGGCGGCGGCGATCAGCTCGTCGTCGGTCAGGCCCGGCGTGGCGATGCCGGGCACCACCGGGACGCCGAAGGCGGACACGGTGTTCTTCGCGGTGATCTTGTCGCCCATCACCTCGATGGCGCGGGCGGGCGGGCCGAGGAAGACGATGCCCGCCTCGGCCAGCGCGGCGGCGAAAGCCGCGTTCTCCGAGAGGAAGCCGTAGCCGGGGTGCACCGCTTGCGCGCCGGTGCGCACGGCGGCGGCCACCACACGGTCGATATCGAGGTAGCTTTCCCGCGCGGGGGCCGGGCCCAGGCGCACCGCCGTGTCGGCCTCGTGGACGTGACGGGCGTCGGCGTCGGCGTCGCTGTAGACGGCCACCGACCGAATGCCCAACGTGCGCAGGGTGCGGATCACCCGCACCGCGATCTCCCCGCGATTGGCGACGAGTACGGTGTCGAATCCGACCGGGACGGATTTGTTCAGCATCGCCATCACATCCGGAAAACGCCGTAGGAAACGGGTTCGAGCGGGGCTTGCGCACACACCGAAAGCGCCAGCCCGAGCACCGTCCTGGTGTCGGCGGGGTCGATCACGCCGTCGTCCCACAACCGGGCGGTCGAGTAGTAGGGGTTGCCCTGACTCTCGTATTGCTCCCGGATCGGGGCTTTGAACGCTTCCTCATCTTCGGCCGACCACGGCTGTCCGCTGCTGTCGAGCTGGTCACCGCGCACCGTCGCCAGCACCGACGCCGCCTGCTCGCCGCCCATCACCGAGATCCGGGCGTTCGGCCACATCCACAGGAACCGCGGCGAATACGCGCGCCCGCACATCGAGTAGTTGCCCGCGCCGTAGGAGCCGCCGATGACCACGGTGAGTTTCGGCACCCGCGCGCAGGCCACCGCGGTGACCATCTTCGCGCCGTGCTTGGCGATACCGCCCGCCTCGTAGTCGCGGCCGACCATGAAACCGGTAATGTTCTGCAGGAACAGCAGCGGAATGCTGCGCTTGTCGCACAGCTCGATGAAATGCGCTCCCTTCATGGCGGACTCGCTGAACAACACGCCGTTGTTGGCGACGATGCCCACCGGATGTCCGTGGATGTGCGCGAATCCGGTGACCAGGGTCTTGCCGTATCCGGCCTTGAACTCATGGAAGCCGCTCTCCCCGCCGGGTGTGCCGTCGACCAGGCGATGGATCACCTCGCGCACGTCGTAGGGCGTGCGCAGGTCGACCGGAACCACGTCGTAGAGCTCGGATTCCGGCGCGGCGGGCGCGATGGTGGGCCGCACGTCCCACGGGACGGGCGTGCGCGGGCCGAGGGTGGCCACGATGCGGCGCACGATGCGCAGGGCATCCTGGTCGTCCTCGGCGAGATGGTCGGTGACGCCGGAGGTGCGCGAGTGCAGCTCGCCGCCGCCGAGTTCCTCGGCCGTGACCACCTCACCGGTCGCGGCCTTCACCAACGGCGGGCCGCCGAGGAAGATGGTGCCCTGATCGCGCACGATCACGGCCTCGTCGCTCATGGCAGGCACGTACGCGCCACCGGCCGTGCAGGAGCCCAGCACCGCGGCGATCTGCGGAATGCCTTTGGCGCTCATGGTGGCCTGGTTGTAGAAGATGCGCCCGAAATGCTCCCGGTCGGGGAACACCTCGTCCTGGTGCGGCAGGTACGCGCCGCCCGAGTCGACCAAGTACACGCACGGTAACCGGTTCTGCAACGCGATCTCCTGCGCGCGCAGATGCTTCTTCACCGTCATGGGGTAGTACGTGCCGCCCTTGACCGTCGCGTCGTTGGCCACGATCACGCACTCGCGCCCGGACACCCGCCCGATCCCGGTGATGATTCCCGCGCCAGGGGAGTCGTCGCCGTACATCCCCGTGGCGGCCAGCGGAGACAGCTCGAGAAAGGGGCTGCCCGGGTCCAGCAACTGGTCGAACTCGCTGCCTGGGCAGCAACTTGCCGCGCGCGACGTGGCGCTCGCGCGCCTTCGCTGGCCCGCCGAGCGCCACGGCGGCCAGCCGGGCGCGCAGGTCGTCGACCAGCGCCGCGTGCGCGGCACGGTTGCCGACGACCTCTTCGGTAACGGTCATTGCGCCATCCTGTCGTACAGTTAGTCGCCGATAACTGGAATTCAGGTTAGTCTTGATTAACCGAGATGTCCAGATCGGCCGAAAGGAATGCGTGTGACCAGTGCCGAGCCCGTCGCGCCGACGCGTCGGGAGCAACTGAAGGCGCAGCGCAGGTCGCAACTGCTGGAAGCAGGGGCGCGGCTGATCGCCGATCGCGGCTTCCTCGGCATGCGCTTGGACGACCTGGGCGCCGCCGTCGGCATCAGCGGTCCTGCGGTCTACCGGCACTTCCCGAACAAAGAGGCGCTGCTGATCGAGCTGCTGGTCGGGGTGAGTCAACGTCTGCTCGACGGCGGCAAGGCGGTGGTGGCGGCCACGACCTCCGCCGAGCAGGCACTCGCCGGACTGGTCGATCACCACCTGGACTTCGCGCTCGGTGAACCGGAGCTGATCCGCATCCAGGACCGCGACCTGGACAACGTGCCCGCTCCCGCCCGCCGTGAGATCCGCCGCACCCAGCGCCAGTACGTGGAGATCTGGGTGGGCGTGCTGCGCGAGCTGCATCCCGGCCTACCCGAGGAGACGGCGCGGGTGCAGGCCCACGCCGTCTTCGGCCTGATCAACTCCACCCCGCACAGCGCGAGCGACGCCACCGCGGCCCGAGCACGTCCGGTGCTGCGCAGGATGGCGCTGACCGCCCTCGGGTGAGCGCGCCCTCATCGCGCGCTCCACCCCCCGTCCATCGTGTAGGCCGCCCCGGTGACCATGCCCGCCTCCGGCGACGCCAGCCAGCTCACCAGCGACGCGACCTCCTCCGGCTCGACCAGGCGCTTGATCGCGCTCTCGGTGAGCAGGATCTTCTCCACCACTTCCTGTTCGGGCACGCCGTGCGCCTTCGCCTGATCGGCGATCTGCTTGTCCACCAGCGGGGTTCGCACGTAGCCGGGATTGACGCAGTTGCTCGTCACGCCGTGCGGGCCGCCCTCCAGGGCGGTGACCTTCGACAATCCCTCCAGCCCGTGTTTGGCCGTCACATAGGCGACCTTGTATTCGGAAGCGCGCAGCCCGTGCACCGAGGAGATGTTGACGACGCGCCCCCAGCCCTGCCGGTACATGTGCGGCAGGGCCGCGCGCACCAGCAGGAACGGCGCCTCGACCATCAGCGTGAGCAGATCGCGGAAGCGTTGCGGCGCGAACTCCTCGATCGGGCTGATGTGCTGCACCCCGGCGTTGTTCACCAGGATGTCGGTGTCGAGTTCCAGCTGTTCCAGCGAAGCGACGTGGAGCAGATCGACCGCCCACGACGTGCCGCCGAGTTCCCTGGCCACGGCTTTCGCGCCGACACCGTCGACGTCGGCCACCGTCACCGTGGCTCCGCGCGCCGCGAGGGCACGGGCGCACGCCGCGCCGATGCCACCCGCGCCGCCGGTGACCAGTGCGCTGCGTCCGGTCAGATCGCTCATCGCACGGTCACTTCGGTGCGCGCGCCCAGGCTCGCGGCGTCGGCGTGATCGACGCTCTCCAAGGACAGTCCCTTCGTCTCGCGCGCGACGAGCACGGCGATCGCGCTCACCGCCGCCGCGCCCGCCAGGTACCAGGCGATCGGCACGGCGGAGTCATAGGTGTTCAGCAACCGGACGGCGATGATCGGCGCCAGCGAACCAGCCACGATCGAGGTCACCTGATAGCCCAGGGACACGCCGGAATAGCGCATCCGGGTGGGGAACATCTCGGCCATGATCGCGGGCTGCCCGGCGTACATGAAGGCGTGGAAGATCAAGCCGATGACGATGGCGGACATGATGACCACGTTGTGGCCGCTGTCCATCATGGGGAAGGCGAAGAAGCCCCAGGTGCCCGCCGTCAGCGCGCCGACCAGGTAGACCGGTCGCCTGCCGAACCGGTCGGACAGGTGGCCCACCAGCGGGATCGTCACGAAGTGCACCGCGTGCGCGGCGAGCAGCCACCAGAGGATCACTTCGGTGTCGGCGTGCACCCGCACCTTCAGGTAGGTGATCGTGAACGTGACCACCAGGTAGTACATGACGTTCTCGCCGAACCGCAGACCCATCGCCGTGAGTACGCCGCGCGGGTAGCGGCGCAGCACCTCGACCACGCTCAGCGAGGTCGCCTTGATCTGCTCGGCTTCCTGCTGCGCGGCGACGAAGATGGGCGCGTCGGTGATCTTGGTGCGGATGTAGTAGCCGATCAGCACCACCACCGCCGACAGCCAGAACGCCACCCGCCAGCCCCAGCCCAGGAACGACTCGTCCGACAGCGTGGAGGTCAGCACCAGCAGCACCACCGTCGCCAGCAGGTTGCCCGCGGGCACGCCCGCCTGCGGCCAGCTCGCCCAGAAGCCGCGGCTGCGGCTCGGACTGTGCTCGGCGACCAGCAGCACCGCGCCGCCCCACTCCCCGCCGACCGCGAAGCCCTGGATGAAGCGCAGGGCCACCAGCAGGGCCGGCGCCCAGTAGCCGATCTGCCCGAAGGTCGGCAGGCAGCCCATCAGGAACGTCGCGCTGCCGACCAGGATCAAGCTGAATTGCAGCAGCTTCTTGCGGCCGTACTTGTCGCCGAAATGCCCGAAGACCACGCCGCCGAGCGGACGCGCCGCGAAACCAACGGCATAGGTCACGAACGCGGCGAGGATGGCGTCCAAGTCGCTGGTGCCCTTGGCGAAGAACACCTTGCTGAACACCAGCGTGGCGGCGGTGCCGTAGAGAAAGAACTCGTACCATTCCACGACCGTGCCCGCCATGGACGCGGCGACAACCCGGCGTAGGCCGCTGGTCGTCGCGCCCGCATCCTCCGCCGGTTTCGCTCCGGCGCTGTGCTCCCTCATCGCACTTCTCCTTCGTGCCCGGGACCACACACCGGGTCTCGGTGTGACAGCCCCCACAATGCTTGGCTGCACCGAGTATTAATGCAGACGATTTGCGCCGCAATGACCATTAGTGCAGCCCAGGTCTGCGAAGATGCAGATGTGAGCCCGGCTTCCTCGGGGTCTGCCCGACGTCCCAGCGCCGACGACCTCCTCGTTCTGCTGGCGGTCGGACGGTCCGGCCGTTTCGTCACCGCGGCCGAGGAACTCGGCATCAACCACACCACGATCTCCCGGCGCATCGCCGCGCTGGAACACACCCTCGGCGGCCGGGTGCTCACCCGCGTGGCCGGTGGCTGGGAGTTGACCGACCTCGGCAAGGAGGCGCTCGCCGCCGCCGAGGCGGTGGAGTCGGCCGTGAAGTCGCTCGCGGGCGACGCGGGTGGCAACCGTTCGCTGGAAGGGGTGGTCCGCATCTCGGCGACGGACGGCTTCAGCGCCTACATCGCCGCGCCCGCCGCCGCCGAAGTGCAGCGGCGGCACCCGAAGATCGCGGTGGAAATCGTGGCGACCACCCGGCGCGCTTCGCAACAGCGTTCCGGCCTCGACCTCGAAATCGTCGTCGGCGAGCCGCAAGTGCACCGGGCGACCGCCACCCATCTGGCCGACTATTGCCTTGGCCTCTACGCGTCGCGCGACTACCTTCGCGAACACGGCACGCCCGTGACGATCGACGACTTGGCCGCGCACCCGCTGGTGTACTTCATCGATTCCATGCTCCAAGTCGACGACCTCGACCTGGCCTCCAGCTTCGCGCCCGCGATGCGCGAATCCGTCACCTCCACCAATGTCTTCGTGCACGTCGAGGCCACGCGCGCGGCAGCGGGCCTCGGCTTGCTGCCCTGCTTCATGGCCGACCGCCACGCGGATCTCGTTCGCGTCCTGACTGATTCGGTGACGGTCACCCTCGGCTATTGGCTCGTCGCCCGCACCGAAACCCTCCGCCGCCCCGAAGTGTCCGCCGTCGTCACCGCGATCCGCGCCATGGTCGCCGACCAGCGCGACACCCTTCTGGGCCGCACGGTATGACTTCCACCGCGAACACCACTATGTGGTTCGTGGGCTGGCGCCTGCGTTTTCCGTGACAGCGGAGTGTTACGCCGTGCGGGCGAGGGCGTCGAAGCGGAGGCGGAAGTGTTCGGCATCGTCGCCGCGCGCGCGAGTGGCGGCGATGCGAACCGGGCGCAGTTCGCCCAGGAGTCGCGGTGAGTCGACCGGGCCTTCCAGGAGGGTCAGGGCGGCGTGAGCTTCGGTGATCGCCGAGGTGGTGTCGCCGAGGCCGGCGAGGGCAGCGGCGAAGTAGGCACGATACGACGCCTCGTCGCGTGGGAAGCGGCTCCCCTTGGCGAGGCTCTCGCGGCACAGTTCTGTCGCGCGGTCGTGGTGCCCGAGCATTCGGAGTCCTCGCGCTTCGTGGACGCTCAGCTCGGCCTCGGTTACGTACTCCAGCCAGCCCGGGTCCTCCTGGCTGTCGAGACCGCGATCGGCTTCTCGCCAGACGCGTCCCATCGCGCGGTGGAACTCTCGTTCGTCACCGATGGCCGCGTACGCCGTCGCCTCCTCGGCAGCCTTCAACGCGTTCATACGAGCCGATGGAATTCCCCGCACGAGTTCCGTCGAACGTCGCGCGAGGCGCACCGGCACGGCGGTCGAGGTCGGTGCGGAGGAGGCTAGATCAGCCAAATCACCGAGGGCGGCGGCCAGAAGGGCGTTGTCGTCGCACTGTTCGGCGAGCAGGACGGATTCCGTGAGGTGCTGCCACGCGACTCTCGGACGATTACTGTCGCGCGCAAGCCAGGCCACGGTATTCGACAGCCAGCCCGTAGCGCTCACCAGCTCGGCTCCGATGCGGTGGCCGTAGGACCCGGAGTCCAGCAGTCGCCGTGCGAAAGCGTATTGCCGCGAAGCGTAGTCGAGAATTCCGCCTCCCCCGCGAAGGTTGTCGTGCTCCCACAGCCGTTGTGTGAGCCCGCGAATATATGTGACATGCCCGGTGCCGACCCGAATAGGTTTTGCCGTACCGATCAGCGGCATCGAGATACCTGCCAATGCCGCCATCGTCGTTGCCAGGCCGAATTGTCTGCGGTCCACGTCATCGACTCCTTCGCCGCCCCCGTAGTCGATGGTCCCCGTATCGGGTGTCGCGAGCAAGAGAGGAAGTAGCGCCGAGCGAGGGATACCCAGCGCGTTGGCTGCGCGGACGAGTTCGCGGATGTCGAAGATGGTCCCGACTTCGCCTCGTTCCACACGGCCTGCGTGGGTGCGGTCCCAATGCAATAGCGCGCCGAAGTCGGCTTGGGACAGGCCCATTTCCCTGCGGATGAGTGCGAGGGCTTGACCGGGTCGCCCGTCGGCGAGCAACTTGCGGAATTGCGGCGACTTCCATGCGCCGTCCATCTCATTGTCGATCACATCAGACCCCTGCCCCCGATTCGCTTCGACGAGCGGACTGTAAGCACGGTTACCTGGATTGGGAGCGGCAACAGCAAATATCGCACATCTGGTCTCGTGCGCTTGACAAGCTCCGAATCTTGTTTCAGTCGCTTTTCTTTCAGCTACGTGTATCCGAGATGAAGCACGCTGTCAGGCCGGAAGTACCGTTACGCCGTGCGGGTGAGGGCGTCGAAGCGGAGGCGGAAGTGTTCGGCATCGTCGCCGTGTGTGGGGGTGGCGGCTATGCGTACGGGGCGCAGTTCCGACAGGAGGCGGGGGGAATTTACCGGGCCTTCCAGCAGGGTCAGGGCGGTGTGCGCTTCGGTGATCGCCGAAGTGGTGTCGCCGAGACCGGCGAGTGCGGTGGCGAAGTAGGCGCGGTACGACGCCTCGTCGCGTGGACGCTGGGTACCACGGTCACCGATCGTTTCGCGGTAGATGCCGACTGCCCGGTCGTGCTGGCCCAGGTAGACGCGGCCGCGCGCTTCGATCGATCTGATCTCGGCGGGTGTGACGTGGTGCAGCCATACCGGCTCGTCGACATCATCGAGTCCTCGATCGACCTCACGCCAAGCGCGTGTCATCGCCCGCTCGAAGTCCTGTCGTTCCCCGATCGCCGCGTGCGCCACGGCCTCACGGGCAGAGCGGATCGCGTTGAGCCGGGCCGATGGGATGCGGCGTGCCAGGTGGCTCGCGCGTTGCGCCAAGCGAACCGGTTCGCGGCTGGTAGGCCTTTCGGTGGTCAAAAAGGTCAAGCTGGCGAGCGCGTTGGCGAGTAATTCGTCGCTGTCGGCCTGCTCGGCCATGAGCACGGCTTCGACGTAGCAGCGCCGCGCGGCAACGGGTCGCCCAGCGTCCAGACAGAGCCAACCGGCGCAGCGGGCAAGGCGACTGGTCTCGGCCAACAAGCGGAGGCCGGTATCACGGCCATAGACGCCGTGGTCGAGCAGGCGGCGGGCCGAACCGTACTGCCGGAGCGCGAATTCGGCGATATCACCACCTCCGAAGTGATTGTCGTGACTCCACATGCGCTGCGTCAGTGTCTGGAAGTAGCCGACATGTCCCGAGCCGACCCGGGGCGGGGCAGAAGTCGCCGGCGCGCCGACGGCCATCGTGGTGATCGTTGCTGCGATGCCGAATTGTCTGCGGTCCATGTCGTCGGCTCCTTTACCCCCGTCTTCGATGGTCCTCGGATCTACCGGTCCCAGCAAGATTGGAAGTAGCGCCGAGCGAGGGATACCCAGCGCGTCGGCTGCGCGGACGAGTTCGCGGATGTCGAAGATGGTCCCGACTTCGCCTCGTTCCACACGGCCTGCGTGGGTGCGGTCCCAATGCAATAGCGCGCCGAAGTCGGCTTGGGACAGGCCCATTTCCCTGCGGATGAGTGCGAGGGCTTGACCGGGTCGCCCGTCGGCGAGCAACTTGCGGAATTGCGGCGACTTCCATGCGCCGTCCATCTCGTTGTCGATCACAATCGGCCCCCTGCCCCGAATTGTCTCTGTTGAGCGAACTCTAAGCACGGTCTGGCGGGGTGCGAGCGGCAACAGCAGATATCGCACACCTGGCGTCGCGCGCTTGACAGCGTCGCGATTCGCCCCCGGTTCTTCGAGGCTCGAGGTGCGCGCGCCGCCGGGGCGATGTCGTGTCGGCACGGCACTCCGGACGCAGTGAGCTGCGGGCGGTGGCGAAAGCCCCCGGCGGCGGGCGCACCCATCGAGCGAAAGGTGATCATGAAGCCGAAAGTGGTCGGGTATCTGCGTCGCGATATGTCCGCACGTCGTGCGCGCAGGCACGAGATGGAGATTCGCGCGCTGGCGAAGGCGTCGGGTTTCGATCTGGCGCGAACGCTGGTCGCGGGCCCGACCGCGCCAGCGTCACTCGACGCGCTGCTCACCGTGATCGGCCGCGTCGGCGCGATCGCGGTGATCACCCCGTCGCGGGACCACCTGGAAGACCGTGTGGACGCGATCACGGCGGTGTGCGGGCTGATCACCCTCGAATTCGAGCAGGTCTCGCCGCGAAGGAGCGGTCGGCGGCCTACCGCCTCGCCCCACCGTGGTTTCCATGTAGGCGATCGGCGGTAGGAAGGAAAGCGGACACCGTCTGCGGGTGAGCCCAGGGTTTCCCGCGCTGTCGATCGGTCAACAAACTATGCGCGGATTGCCGGTCGGGGGCGCCGACAACAGTCGAATCCATTGCCCGACAGAAGAATCGCGCTGATCAGCGCATAGAAGGAGGACAAGTGCGATCCATCCGAGCCGGTCTCGTCGCCGTCATGTTCGCTGCCGCCACAGCGGCCGGGGCGAGTTCGGCGCATGCCGACGAAACCCTGCCGGGCGCACCGAAGGAAGAGATCATCTCCGTCGACATCAACCTGCTGGGGTGTTCCCTCGGGGCCGGGCTCGGCGTCGATCTCTTGTTGGCCCTCACCGCGGGCAGCGGCTCCAGCACCACTATCTCCTCCGGACTGGCGACCCGCCTGCGCGCCGCCGGTTGCCTGCCCTGGTAGTGGGGGCATAGGAGAAGCCGGGCCGTCGTCGCGGGAGTGTGCGGCGGCGGCACGACCTGGCCGGTGGCCCAGGCGTCGCACGGCTGATGACGTCGGGTCATCCGGCCTGCGGGTGCGGCCGTCGTTCGATCGTGTCGCGCGCCCGCGCCCATACTTCCTCGATCTCGAATCGGGCGGCCTGCCACGAGTCGGTGGCGAGACCCACTCGGCCGCGCCACTTCCGCATGATCTCGGCGTGCACCGGCCAGCGCACGAAACGCCGCATGTCCTGCTCTGTTTCCCACACCGAGATCGAGCCGCCGCGCGATTCCGACGGCCGAGCCCACAGCCACAGGCCGACCGCGCCGTGCATCACCGGCCAGTTCCGGCCCAACCGCATCCCGGTCCGGTAGATCGCCTGTACATCTCCATCGGAGGCGGCGAGGAAATCGGTCACGCTGACGAACACCGAACCAGAGGTGTCGTGTCGCGGCCCGGCTTGCCAGGGCATGAGGACGGTGCCCTCGGAAAACGGCTGGTCACCTGCCGCACCGTGCGGGTCGTCGGGCCGCCGATCCGGCGTTTCAGTAAGCATAAACAGATGATACGCATTTGCGTATCAAATAGCAATGGCCGGTAGCTGCTGGGGATATCAGGAAGGCCGGGTGGAGCGTGTCATGGGATGCTGAGGTGACTCCATGACACGCTGTCGCTGCGTGGGTTTGGCTCGCGTCAAGCGGCGTCGAGGGCTGCGGTGATCTGGCGGGTCATCGCGGCGATCGGCTGGTTCTTGTGCGGCTGGGTGGCCGCCTCGATGGCGACGAGGACGGTGCCGCGGAAGTCGTCGGCCTCGGCCGGATGCTGCTGCTCGCGCAGGCGCACCGCTGCGGTCGGGGCCGGAAGCACTTGGTCGGCGAGTTCGGCGGTGTTCCGGCCCGTCGGATTCGTGTCCTTGGACCTGGCGGCGAGCACGTGCCCGACCGGGCCGGTCGCCGACGACAAGGCGATGGAACCGTTCGTGGCGATCTTGTGTGGCCTGCCGGTGGCATCGGCGGGCGCCACCGCACCGTACGCGGCGGTCCGCAGGGTGGCTGCGTCCTGATCGGCCAGGGTGCCCGACACCACCCCGACAGTGGCCTGACACGGCGTTCCAGCTGGATATGGCCCACCCCGCCCTAGGGTGAGCGGATGGCTTCTCTCTCCGATCCCGAAGTGCGTGAGTTCCTCTCCCATGGCACCCGAACCGGCAAGGTCGCGTTCGTGGCGGCCGACGGCAGGCCGATGGTGACGCCCGTGTGGTTTGTCCTCGATGGCGACGAACTGGTCTTCAATACCGGTAAGTCCAGCGTGAAAGGGAAGGCGTTCGCCAGGGACGGGCGCATCGCGGTGTGCGTCGACCTGGAGGAGCCGCCCTACGCGTCGGTCCAGGTCCGGGGTTCGGTGACGCTCTCGGAGGACCCGGAGGAATTGCTGCGCACCGCCACCGAGATCGGCGGCAGGTACATGGGCGCCGACCGCGCCGAGGAATTCGGCAAGCGCAACGGCGTCCCCGGGGAGCTCGTCGTCCGTCTCCGCCCCGACACGGTGATCGCCCACTTCGACGCCACCGCCTGAGCGGCCGGATGGGGCGCTGACGCGTCCTGCGCCGGTGATCGAGCGTCGCGGCCGTGCCCCTGGCGGTGCCCCGGCCGGTTCGCCGTGAGCTCGGTCGCCGGGTCGGCGGTGCGCGGCGGTCAATACACTCGCGCGCATGACCGTGCATTTCATCGGGGCCGGGCCGGGCGCGGCGGATCTGCTGACGGTGCGCGCGGTCGAGTTGCTCCGCGCGTCACCGGTGTGTCTGTACGCGGGGACGTATCTCGATCCCGATGTGCTGGCCCACTGCGCGCCGGACGCCGAGCTGGTCGACACCCAGCGGATGGACCTGGACCAGATCACCGAGCGATTGGTGCGGGCCACCTCGGAGGGCAAGGACGTGGCCCGCCTGTGCTCCGGCGACCCGTCGCTGTACTCGGCGCTGACCGAGCAGACCCGCAGGCTCGACGCGCACGGTGTCCCCTGGGATGTCACGCCGGGCGTGCCCGCGTACGCCGCCGCGGCGGCGGTGCTCGGCACGGAGCTGACGGTGCCGGAGCTGGTGCAGTCGGTCGTGCTGACCCGCGCCCAGGCCCGTTCCACCGCGATGCCCGAGTCGGAGGCGCTCGCCGGCTTCGCCGCCACCGGGGCCACCCTCGCGCTGCACTTGGCCATCACCCGCGTCCGCGCTCTGGCTGCCGAACTGACCGCCGACTACGGGCCGGACTGCCCGGTCGCCGTCGTCTACCGCGCCAGCCAACCCGGGCAACTGGTGCTGCGCGGCACCCTGGCCGACATCGCCGACCAGGTCGAAGCCGCCGGACTGCGGCAGGCGGCGGTCATCCTCGTGGGCCGCGCGCTCACCCCAGCGGTGTCGTGCGCGGAATCCCACCTCTACGACCCGGCCCGCGTGCGCGGGGCCACGCAGGCGCGACGAGGGTAGGTGGAGTCGGCGGAGCGGTCGTTTCCCGCTCCTGTGACGGCAGGTGCCCTAGGCGGCTGCCATCGGTCGGCGCGAATGTGCCGGGATGGCGCAGGAGTGACTTGTGTGAGAACCGCAACATCCCTTGGCGAACTCGCCGCAACGCCCCTGCCTGTGGTGATGTCTCATTGCTATGACCGTTGGTTGGTTGGGCGCCGGAGGCGACGGTAGATTGATCCGGTGATTCGCAAAGAAGGTCCCGGCGGAGCCGGTCGGTGGGTTCTGGGCACGGTCGAGCTCATGTAACAAGGCCGGCATGTTGGACAGATAGTTCAAATGAACATTTTTTGCCTGATTTGATGTGAGAACTCAACCTGGAGACGCAGGCGCCACGCTTGGATAGGTGCGCGTCCTCTCCGGGTGTGGTCGGGGAGCGCTTGCGTGGTGTTCCGGAAGCGAGGTTACGGTTGGACCGGCTGGATTTCGGCGGAAACGGCGAAACTGGTGGCGAACGGGCACACGCTGGTTCCGGGGTGGAACCCGGCCTGTCCGGCGCCTTCCCGTTGTCTCCCGCTCAGCTGGGCATCTGGTACGCGCAGCACGTTGACCCGCAGGTGCCGGTCACCATCGCGCAGTACGTCGACCTGCACGGTGAGCTGGATGTCGATGTGCTCGAGCGGGCCAGCATCGACGCGTCCCACGAGCTGGGCTCCGGCTTCCTCCGGATCGTCGAGCGCGACGGCGAGCCGCTGCAGTACGTCGATCACTCGATCGCCGACTACGACAAGGTCGTCTACGTAGATCTGCGCGGCGAGGCCGATCCGGCCGCCGCGGCGATGGCGTGGATGCGCTCGGAGTACAGCCGCCCGCTCGACCTGACCAGCGACCGGTTGATCATGATCGCGGCGCTGCAACTGGCCGACGACCACTGGTACTGGTACTCCCGCGCCCACCACATCGCGCTCGACGGCTACGGCGCGATGACCAATCTCAACCGCATCGCCGAGCTCTACACCGCCTACGTCAACGGCACCGAACCCGCTCCGTCCAAGGCGACCGACCTGCACACCCTCTATGAGCAGGAGATCGCCTACCGGGAGAGCTCCCGCTTCGCCTCCGACAAGGAGTACTGGGCGCAGCGCGTGGCGGGACTGGAGGAAGGCACCAGCCTGACCGGCCGTTCCGCGCCGCCCGCCGCGATCAACGGCGTGGTGAGCGCCGCGCTGTCGGACGAGCAGAACGCCCAGCTGGACGCGGCCGTCGCCCGGCACGATTCCTCGCCCGCCGGTCTGCTGCTGGCCGGTTTCGCCGCGTACCTGGCGCAGTGGAACGGCGTCGAGGACGTCATCCTCAGCCTGCCGGTGACCGCGCGTACCACGGCGGCGATGCGCCGTTCCGGCGGCGTGTCGTCGAACATCGTGCCGCTGCGGCTGCACGTCGGCCACGACACGACGGTGTCCGAGCTGCTCAAGCAGGTGCAGGTCGAGGTGTCCGGCGCGCTGCGTCACCAGCGTTACCGGCACGAGGACATCCGCCGCGACGCGGCGGGCGACGGCGTGGTGACCACCGAGTTCTTCGGGCCGTGGGTCAACATCATGCTGTTCCACGACGAGCTGGTGATGGGCCCGATGGTCGGCCAGCTCAGCGTGCTGTCCACCGGCAGCATCGAAGATCTGGGCGTCAACTTCTACCAGTCGGTCGCAGGCACCCGCTCGCACATCGACTTCGAGACCAACCCCAATCTCTACACCGAGGACGAGGCGCGCCGCCACCACGGCCGCTTCCTGGAGTTCTTCGATCGTTTCCTCGCCGCCGCCGTGGACGACGCGGTCTGGGGCCTTCCGGTCACCACCGCCGACGAACGCGAGCGGACGCTGCTGGAGTGGAACGACTCCGAGCAGGACGTCCCGGAGACCACCCTCGCGGCGCTGCTGGACGCGCAGATGGCGCGGACCCCGGACCACATCGCGCTCGACTTCGAGGGCGCCACGCTCACCTACGCGGAGTTCGACGCGCGGGTCAACCGGCTGGCCCGCTTCCTGATCGCCGACGGCGTCGGGCCGGAATCGCTGGTCGCCCTCGGCATGCGCCGCTCGCTGGAGCTGGTGATCGGCATGCACGCGGTGCTGAAGGCCGGTGGCGCGTACGTGCCGATCGATCCCGACCACCCGGCCGAGCGCACCGCCTACATCCTCGACAGCGCCGCGCCGGTGTGCGTGCTGACGCTGTCGGCCGACGAACTGGAGCTGCCGCAGGCGGTGCGCCGGGTGGAGATCGACACCCTGGACACCTCGGCGTACTCGCCCGATCCGGTCACCGACGCCGAGCGCCTCGCGCCGCTGCGCCCGGACAACACCGCCTACGTCATCTACACCTCGGGCTCGACCGGCCGGCCCAAGGGCGTGGCGGTCACCCACCACGCGATCGTCAACCAGCAGCTGTGGATGCTCGACGAGTACCGGCTGACCGCGGCGGACGTGTACCTGCAGAAGACCGCCACCACGTTCGACGTGTCGCTGTGGGGCTACTTCCTGCCGCTGATGGTGGGTGCGAAGCTGGTCATCGCCGCGCCGGACGGGCACCGCACCCGCTGTACGTGGCGGAGATGATCCAGCGGCACGGGGTCACCGTGACCGACTTCGTGCCGTCCATGCTCACGGTGTTCGTCGCGCACGCCACCCGGGCCCAATGCGCAACGCTGCGCGCGGTGTTCGTGATCGGTGAGGCGTTGCCGCCGGAGACGGCGGCGGGCTTCCGCGCGCTCACCGACGCGGGGTTGCACAACCTCTACGGCCCCACCGAGGCCGCCGTCTCAGTGACCTACTGGGAGGCGACGGCCGCCGACACGGTGACCGTGCCGATCGGTATCCCGGAGTGGAACGTCCAGGTCTACGTGCTGGATTCGCGGTTGCGTCCGGCCGCGATCGGCGCGCCCGGCGAGCTGTACCTGGGCGGGCGCCAGCTCGCCCGCGGTTACCGCGGCCGCCCCGACCTGACCTCCGACCGTTTCGTCGCCAACCCGCTGTCCACCACCGGTGAGCGGATGTACCGCACCGGCGACCTGGTGCGCTGGAACGAAGCGGGCACGCTGGAATACATCGGCCGCACCGACTTCCAGGTGAAGTTCCGCGGCCAGCGCATCGAGCTGGGGGAGATCGAGACCGATCTGCTCGCCCATCCCGCGGTCAGCCAGGCCGTGGTGCTGGTCGTGGACACGGCCACCGGTCAGCAGTTGGTCGCCTACGTCGTCCCCGCGCCCGGCCACACCGTGGACCCGGTGGAGCTGACCAGGTTCGCCGCCGAGAAGCTGCCCGGCTACATGGTGCCCGCGTCGATCATGGTGCTGGACGCGTTCCCGCTCAACACCAGCGGCAAGCTGGACCGCAAGGCCCTGCCGGAGCCGGTGTTCAGCGCCGACGCGGGTGATTTCCGCGCGCCGCGCACCCAGGCCGAGCAGATCGTGGCGGGCATCTTCGCCGACGTGCTCAGCCAGGACCGCGTCGGCATCGACGACAATTTCTTCGATCTGGGCGGCAACTCGCTGGTCGCCACCCAGGTGGTGGCGCGCATCGGCGCCGCGTTCGGCACCCAGATCGGGGTGCGCGCGCTGTTCGAGACCCCGACCGTCGCCGGTATCGCGGCGCGGGCCGAGAACGCCGCCCCCGTCGGTGAATCGCGTCCGCCGCTGGTGGCCCAGCAGCTCCCGGAACGGGTGCCGTTGTCGCTGGCGCAGCAGCGCATGTGGTTCATCAACCAGTTCGACCCCACGGTGCCGACCTACAACCTGCCGTTCGTGGTGCGGTTGCGCGGCCAGGTGGATTTGGAAGCGTTGCAGTCGGCGCTGCTGGACGTCGTCGAGCGGCAGCAGTCGTTGCGCACGATCTTCCCCGAGTCCGGTGACGGCGGCTATCAGCAGGTGCTCCCGGTCGGCCAGGTGGACCTCGGCATCGATCTACAGCCGATCGACGAGTCCGAGTTGCACGGCGCGCTGGCCGAATTCGCCGCGCGCGGCTTCGACGTCTCGCGTGAGCTGCCGATCCGCGTGCGAGTGTTCGCGGTCACCGGCGGGCGCGGCAACGGCGCCGCCGACTACGCGGTGGCGTTCGTCGTGCACCACATCGCGGCCGACGGTTTCTCGTTCGGGCCGCTGGCGCGTGACGTGGCCGCCGCCTACCTGTCCCGCGCGGCGGGCGAGGCGCCGAGCTGGGCGCCGCTGCCGGTGCAGTACCAGGACTTCAGCGTCTGGCAGCGCGAGCTGCTCGGCGCGGAGTCCGATCCGGCGTCCATGGCCGCGCGGGAGATCGCCTACTGGCGCAGGGCGCTGGCGGGCCTGCCGGATCAGCTCGACCTGCCCGCCGACCGTCCGCGCCCGCCGGTGCAGAGCTTCCACGGCAGCCGCGTCGGCTTCGACATCGACGCCGAGTTGCACCGCCGTCTGGTCGCGCTGGCCCGCGCGCAGGGTGTGAGCCTGTTCATGGTCATGCACGCCTCGCTGGCCGTGCTGCTGGCCCGGTTGTCCGGCACCAACGACATCGCGATCGGCACGCCGGTCGCCGGTCGCGGCGAGCAGGCCCTCGATGACCTGATCGGCATGTTCGTCAACACCCTCGTGCTGCGTTCGGAGGTGGACGGCAGCGAGCCGTTCGCCGAGTTCCTCGGGCGCACCAGGGAAACCGACCTCGCCGCGTTCGCGTTCGCCGACGTGCCGTTCGAGCGCCTGGTCGAGGTGCTCAACCCCACCCGCTCGCAGGCGCGTCACCCGCTGTTCCAGGTGATGCTGTCGTTCCAGGAGATGTCGCACGCGACGCTGGAACTGCCCGGCCTGTCGGTCACCGCCGACGAGCTCGAGGTGGATATCGCGAAGTTCGACCTCCAGTGGACGGTCACCGAGGAGCGTGGCGCGAATGGCGAGCCCGCGGGCATGGGCGCGGTGATCTCCTTCGCCACCGACCTGTTCGACGCCCCGACCGTCGCCGAGTTCGGCCGCCGCTATCTGCGTGTGCTCGAAGCCGCCGTCGCCGCGCCGGAGACTCCGGTGCGCGACATCGAGATCCTCGACGCCACCGAGCGCGCCCGGGTGCTGACCGAGTGGAACCACACCGGTCACGACGTGCCCGCCGCCACCGTGCTCGAGCTGTTCGAAGAACAGGTGCGGGGCAGGCCCGACGATCCGGCCGTCGTGTTCGACGGCGGCACGCGCGGCGCGGGCGAGTTCGGCCCGCCGGTCGAGCTGACCTACGCCGAGTTCGCCGCGCGCGTGAACCGCCTGGCGCGCAAGCTCATCGACGCGGGCGTCGGGCCGGAGAAGCTGGTCGCCGTCGGCATCCGCCGTTCGGTGGACATGCTGGTGGCGATCTACGCGACGATGACCGCGGGTGGCGGCTACGTGCCGATCGACCCCGACCACCCGGCCGAGCGCACCGAGTACGTACTCGACAGTTCGTCGCCGGTGTGCGTGCTCACCACCACCGCGGACAACGTCACCGCCGCCGATATCCCGGTGCTGACGCTGGACACCCTCGACCTGAGCGGGTTCGGCGACGAACCCGTCACCGATGCCGAGCGTCGCGCGCCGCTGCGCCCCGCCAACACCGCGTACGTGCTCTACACCTCCGGGTCCACCGGCCGCCCGAAGGGCGTGGCGGTCAGCCACGCGTCGGTGGTCAACCAGATCGCCTGGATCACCGCCGAATACCGGATCGGCCCGGCCGACGTGATCCTGCAGAAGACGCCGGTCACCTTCGACGTGTCGGTGTGGGAGCTGTTCGGCACGCTGGCCGTCGGCGCCCGGATGCTGATCGCCGCGCCGGACGGCCACCGCGACCCGATCTACCTCTCGGAAATCATCGGACGGCACCGGGTCACCATGACCTCGTTCGTGCCTTCCATGCTCTCGGTCTTCGCCGGAGCCGCGTCCACGGCCGAATGCGCCTCGCTGCGCGCGGTGCTCGTCGCCGGTGAGGCGCTGCCGCCCGCGACCGTTACCGCGTTCCGGCAGTTCTCCACCGCCGCGGTGCACAACCTGTACGGCCCGACCGAGTTCACCGTGCACGCCACCGCCTGGCACCTCAACGAGGTCGCGCCCACGTCGGTGCCGATCGGCCGCCCGGTGTGGAACGCGCAGACCTACGTGCTGGACGAGGGACTCGCCCCGGTTCCGGTCGGCGTGCCCGGCGAGTTGTACCTCGGCGGCGCGCAGGTCGCCCGCGGCTACCACGGTCGCCCCGATCTGTCGGCCGAACGTTTCGTGGCCGACCCGTTCGGTCCGCCCGGTTCCCGCCTCTACCGCACCGGCGACCTGGTGCGCTGGGTGCGGCCGCGCGATCCCGAGGTGGGCAGCGCGGGGGTGCTGGAGTACATCGGCCGCACCGACTTCCAGGTGAAGTTCCGCGGTCAGCGCATCGAGCTCGGCGAGATCGAGACCGCCCTGCTCGACCACCCGGCCGTCGATCAGGCCGTCGTGCTGGTGATGGACACCGTCGCGGGCGATCAATTGGTCGCCTACGTGGTCAGCACCGGCGGCCCGGTCGACATCGACAACATCAAGCACGCCCTGCACCGCACGCTGCCCGCGTACATGGTGCCCTCGGCGATCATGGTGCTCGAGGCGTTCCCGCTCAACGCCTCCGGCAAGCTCGACCGCAAGGCGCTGCCCGCCCCGGTGTTCGAGGTGCGCGAATTCCGCGCCCCGACCACGCCGATCGAGGAGATCGTCGCGCAGATCTTCGGCGAGGTGCTCGGCATCTCCCGCGTCGGCGTGGACGACGACTTCTTCGAACTGGGCGGCAACTCGCTGATCGCCACCCAGGTCGCCTCCCGCCTCGGCATCGCGCTGGACACCAGGGTGCCGGTGCGCATGCTGTTCGAGGCCTCCACCGTCGCGGCGCTGGCCGCGCGGGTGGAGTCGCACGCCGGTGACGGCGCGCGCAAGGCCCTGGTCGCCAGGCAGCGTCCGGAGCAGGTGCCGCTGTCGCTGGCGCAGCAGCGCATGTGGTTCCTCAACCGGTTCGACACCTCATCGGCGGTCAACAACATCCCGGTCGCCATCCGGTTGTCCGGCGATCTGGACATCGCCGCGTTGCAGGTCGCGGTCATCGACGTGATCGACCGCCACGAGTCGCTGCGAACGGTGTTCCCCGAGACCAAGACCGGCCCGGTTCAGGTGGTGCTGGACGCCGCGCAGATCGTGCCGGACCTGACCCCGGTGCCCGTCACCGAGCACAACCTGATCGATCACCTGGTCGAGCTGGCCTCGATGGCGTTCGACGTCACCAGCGAAGTGCCGTTGCACGCCAGGCTGTTCGAGATCAGCGAGACCGAGTACGTGCTGGGCATGGTGGTGCACCACATCTCCGCCGACGGCTGGTCGATGGGCCCGCTGGCGCGTGATGTCATGGTGGCCTACGCCGCGCGCACGTCGTGGGAGGCGCCGGCCTGGTCGGCGCTGCCGGTGCAGTACGCCGACTACGCGCTGTGGCAGCGCGAGGTGCTCGGCTCGGAGGACGACCCGAGTTCGCTGATCTCCAACCAGATCCGGTACTGGACGCGCGAACTGGCTGATCTGCCGGACGAATTGACGCTGCCGTCGGACCGGCCGCGCCCCGCTGTCGCCTCCTACCGTGGCGGCACCTACCCGTTCGTGATCTCCGGTGAGACCCAGCGCGCCTTGGTCGAGCTGGGCCGCAGGCACAACGCCTCGCTGTTCATGGTGCTGCACAGCGCGCTCGCGGTGCTGCTGGCCCGCGCCAGCGGCACCAGCGACATCGCCATCGGCACCCCGGTCGCCGGTCGTGGCGAGGCCGCGCTCGACGACCTGATCGGCATGTTCGTCAACACGCTCGTGCTGCGCACCGAGGTGGACGGCGCGATGAGCTTCGCCGACCTGCTCGCCCGCGCCCGCGAGACCGACCTGCACGCCTTCGCGCACGCCGACGTACCGTTCGAGCGGCTGGTCGAGGTGCTCAACCCGGCGCGCTCGCAGGCGCGTCACCCGCTGTTCCAGGTCATGCTGACCTTCCAGAACACCAGGCAGGCCAGCCTGGAGCTGCCCGGTCTCTCGGTCAACGGCATCGACTACGACGCCAGGCTGGCCAAGTTCGACCTCCAGCTCACCCTCTCCGAGACCCAGGACGAGCACGGCGACTCGGCGGGCATGTCGGCCGAGTTCTCCTACGCGCTCGATCTGTTCGACGAGCCGACCGTCGCGGCGTTCGCCCGGCGCCTCGACCGCATCCTCGCGGCCGTGACCGCCGATCCCGAGGTTCCCATCGGTGACATCGACCTGCTCGCCTCCGAGGAGCGCGCGCGGGTGCTGGTCGATTGGAACGACACCGGCCATCCGGTGGACCAGTTCGCGACGCTGGTCTCGCTGTTCGACGAGCAGGCGGCGGCCACGCCCGACGCCGTCGCGCTCGACTACGAAGGCGAGCGGCTGACCTACCGCCAGTTGCACGAGCGGGCCAACCGCATCGCCAGGCAGCTCATCGGCGCGGGCGTCGGACCCGGTTCGCTGGTGGCGCTGGCGCTGCGGCGTTCGACCGAACTGGTCGTCGCGATGTACGCGGTGGTGCAGACCGGCGCTGCCTATGTGCCGTTGGACCCCGACCAGCCCGCCGAGCGGATCAACTACATCGTCGACACCGCGCGGCCCAGGATGATCCTGTACCGCTCCGCGGACGGCTTCGGTCTCGACCCGCAGCCGGAAGTGACCGCGCTGTCGGTGGAAGGCATCGAGGGCGTGCCCGGATTCGCCGCGACCAGCGGGGCGCCGATCACCGACGCCGAGCGCACGCGGCCGCTGCGGCCGGAGAACATCGCCTACGTCATCTTCACCTCCGGTTCCACCGGTCGCCCGAAGGGCGTCGCGGTCAGCCACGCCGCGATCGTCAACCGGCTGTTGTGGATGCAGCACGAGTACCCGATCGGCCGCGAGGACGCGGTGCTGCAGAAGACGCCCGCCACGTTCGACGTGTCGGTGTGGGAGTTCTTCTGGCCGTTGCAGACCGGGGCCAGGCTGGTCGTCGCGCGCCCGGACGGGCACCGCGACCCGGTGTACCTGTCCCAGATCATCGCCGAGAAGCAGATCACCACGGCGCATTTCGTGCCGTCCATGCTCTCGGTCTTCGTCTCCACCCTCGGCAACGAGAACGGCGACGGCCTGCCCGTGCCCCGGCTGCGTCAGGTGTTCGCCTCCGGTGAGGCGCTGCCCGCGCAGACGGCTCAGCGCCTGCGCGAGCTGACCGGCGCCAGGTTGCACAACCTGTACGGCCCCACCGAGGCTGCCGTCGACGTGACCTACCACGAGGCCACGGACGCCGACACGGTGTCGGTGCCGATCGGACGCCCGGTGTGGAACACCCGCGTCTTCGTGCTCGACAGCCGTCTGCACCCGGTAGCGCCGGGCGTCGCGGGTGAGCTGTATCTCGCGGGCGAGCAGCTGGCCCTCGGTTACCTGGGCCGCCCCGACCTGACCGCCGACCGGTTCGTCGCCAACCCGTACGGCGCGCCGGGCGACCGGATGTACCGCACCGGCGACCTGGTGGCCTGGACTCCGGACGGCGAGCTGGACTATCTGGGCCGCACCGACTTCCAGGTGAAGTTGCGCGGTCTGCGCATCGAGCTGGGCGAGATCGAGGCCGCGCTGCTGGCGCACCCCGGTGTCGCACAGTCGGTGGTCGTGCTGCGCTCCGACGCGCACGCCGGCGACCAGCTGGTGGGCTACCTGGTCTGCGAACCGTACGTGGCCGTCGACATCGACGAGGTGAAGGCCGCGCTGGCGTCGGCGCTGCCCGGCTACATGGTCCCGGCCGCGCTGGTCGTGCTGGACGCGTTCCCGGTCAACGCCTCCGGCAAGCTGGACCGCAAGGCGCTGCCCGCTCCGGTGTTCGAGGCCAGGGTGTTCCGCGCCCCGTCGACGCCGATCGAGGAGATCGTCGCGGAGATCTTCGCCGACCTGCTCGGCGTGCCGCGCGTCGGCGTGGACGACGACTTCTTCGAACTCGGCGGCAACTCGCTGGTGGCCACCCAGGTGGTCGCGCGCGTCAGCGCGGCACTGAACACCGAGGTCGGCGTGCGGGTGCTGTTCGAGGCCCCGACCGTGGCCGCGCTGGCCGCGCGGGTCGAGTCGCACGCGGGAAGCGGTGCGCGTCAGGCACTCACGGCACAGGTGCGTCCCGACCACCCGCCGCTGTCGCTCGCGCAGCAGCGCATGTGGTTCCTCAACCGCTTCGACGCCGACTCCGCGGCGAACAACATCCCGGCCGCGGTGCGGCTGGAAGGCGCGCTGGATCTGGACGCGCTGCGCGGCGCGATCGCCGACGTGGTCGCGCGGCACGAATCGCTGCGCACGATCTACCCATCCCGTGACGGCGTCGCCTACCAGCGGGTGCTCAGCGCCACCAGGGCCATCCCCGAACTCGATGTGGTCGAGGTGGCCGAAGGTCGACTGCTCGGCGCGCTGTACGAATTCGTCGGGCGCGGCTTCGACGTGACCACCCGGCCGCCGGTGCGCCTGCGCGCCTACCGGCTGGGCCCGGACGACTACGTCCTGGTCGTCGTGGTGCACCACATCGCCGCCGACGGCTTCTCCATGCGTCCGCTGGTGCGCGACCTGATGACCGCCTACGTGGCGCGCACCTCCGCGGCCCAGCCGGGCTGGCCGCCGCTGGCGGTCCAGTACGTGGACTTCGCGCTGTGGCAGCGCGACACGCTCGGCTCCGAGGACGACCCGACCTCGCTGATCTCCGAGCAGCTCGACTACTGGCGCGAGGCGCTGGCCGGGCTGCCCGACGAACTGCGCCTGGCGGGCCGTCCCCGGCCCGCCGTCGCCTCCTACGGGGCGGGCACCTATCGGTTCCGGGTGCCCGGCGACCTGATCGAGGACCTGAACCGGGTCGCGCACACGCACGGCAGCACGCTGTTCATGGTCGTGCACAGCGCTTTCGCGGCGCTGCTCGCCCGGTTGAGCGGCTCCGACGACATCGCCGTCGGCATCCCCGTCGCCGGTCGCGGCGAGCAGGCGCTCGACGACCTGGTCGGCATGTTCGTCAACACCCTGGTGCTGCGCGCCGAAGTGGACACCGCCGAGTCGTTCGCCGACCTGCTCGCCCGGGTCCGCGAACGCGATTTGCAGGCGTTCGCGCACGCGGACGTGCCGTTCGAGCGGCTGGTCGAGGTGCTCAACCCGGCGCGCTCGCAGGCGCGTCACCCGCTGTTCCAGGTGATGCTGTCGTTCCAGAACCTCGGGCGCACCGCGCTGGAGCTGCCCGGCCTCACCGTCTCCGAGCTCGGCATCGACCAGCCGACGGCGAAGTTCGACCTCCAGCTCACGCTCAGCGAGGTCCCCGGCGCCGAAGCGGCGATGGACGCCGAACTCGTCTACGCGACCGATCTCTTCGACGGCGTGTTCGCGGGCACGTTCGCCGAGCGCTTCGTGCGCGTGCTGCGCAGCGTCGCCGCCGAGCCGTCGGTCACCGTCGGCGACATCGACCTGCTCGACGACGCCGAGCGGTCGCTGGTGATCGAGCGGTGGAACGCCACCGAGTTCGCCGTCGACGCCGCGCTCACCTCGCCGGTCGGCGACGCCGCCGCGACCCTGGTCTCGCTGTTCGAGGCACAGGTCGCGCGTACCCCGGACAGTCCCGCGGTGACGTTCGAGGGGACGAGTCTGTCCTACGCCGAGTTCGCCCGCCGCGTGCACCGGCTGGCGCGCTGGCTCAAGGTCAACGGCGTCGGGCCGGAATCGTATGTGGCGCTGGGCATGCGCCGCTCCATCGACCTGGTCGTCGGCATGTACGCGGTGAACGCCGCGGGCGGCGCGTACGTGCCGCTGGACCCGGACCACCCGGCCGAGCGCATCGACTACATCCTCGACACCGCGCGCCCGGTGTGCGTGCTGACCTCCGGCTCCGATCTGGAGACCACCGTCTCCCGGCAGGTGCGCATTGATCAGCTCGACCTGTCGGAGTTCTCCGACGAGCCGCTGACCGACGCCGACCGGCACAGGCCGCTGCGTCCGGCCAACACCGCGTACGTGATCTTCACCTCCGGTTCGACCGGCCGCCCGAAGGGCGTGGCGGTCTCGCACGCCGCGATCGTCAACCGCCTGGTGTGGATGCACGCCGAGTACGGCTTGGCGGCCTACGACGTGGTGTTGCAGAAGACGCCCGCCACGTTCGACGTGTCGGTGTGGGAGTTCTTCTGGCCGTTGCAGGTCGGCGCGCGATTGGTGATCGCGAAGCCGGACGGTCACCGCGATCCCGCGTACCTGGCGGGGCTGATCGTGGACGAGCAGGTCACCACGGTGCACTTCGTGCCGTCGATGCTGTCGGTGTTCGTCGCGGAGGAGCGGGCGGCCGCATGCACCAGTCTGCGCAACGTCTTCGCCTCCGGTGAAGCGCTGCCCGCCGTGACCGCGCAGAAGCTGCGTGAGCTGACCGGTGCGCGCCTGCACAACTTGTACGGGCCGACCGAAGCCGCCGTCGACGTCACCTTCCACGAGGTGACCGAGGACGACACGGTGTCGGTGCCGATCGGCGCGCCGGTGTTCAACACGCAGGTGTACGTGCTGGATTCGCGGCTGCGGCCGGTTCCGGTCGGCGTGCCCGGTGAGTTGTACCTCGCGGGTGCGCAGCTGGCGCACGGCTATGTGGGCCGCCCCGACCTGACCACCGAGCGCTTCGTGGCCAATCCGTTCGGTGCCGCCGACCGGATGTACCGCACCGGCGATCTGGTGGCCTGGACCGAAGACGGCGAGCTGGAGTACCTCGGCCGCACCGACTTCCAGGTGAAGGTGCGCGGTCTGCGCATCGAGCTGGGCGAGATCGAGTCGGCGCTCACGGCGCTGGAGTCGGTGGCGCAGGCGGTGGTCGTGGTGCGCACCGGACGCGGGTGGGAGCAGGGCGGGATCCAACCCGGCACCGGCGACCAGTGGTCGCGTATCTGGTGGCGGACCCGGATCGGGTGGTGGACATCGAGTCGGTCAAGGCCGAGCTCGGCGCGCGGCTGCCCGGCTATATGGTGCCCGCGGCCTACGTGGTGCTCGACGCGTTCCCGCTCAACGCCTCCGGCAAGCTGGACCGCAAGGCGCTGCCGGAACCGGTCTTCGAGGCCAGGGCGTTCCGCGCGCCCGCGACGCCGGTGCAGGAGCTCGTGGCCGAGACCTTCGCCGAGGTACTCGGCGCGCAGCGGGTCGGCCTGGACGACGACTTCTTCGAGCTCGGCGGCAACTCGCTGGTCGCCACCCAGGTGGCGGCCCGCCTCGGTGAGAAGCTGAACACCCAGATCCCGGTGCGCGCGCTGTTCGAGGCGTCCACCGTCCTCGCGCTGGCCGCGAAGGTGGAATCGGCCGCAGGAGCGGGCGGCCGGACGCCGCTGGTCGCGCGGGAACGGCCCGAGCTGGTGCCGCTGTCGCTCGCCCAGCAGCGGATGTGGTTCCTCAACCGGTTCGACAACCGCACCGCGGTGAACAACATCCCGGTGGCCCTGCGGCTGACCGGTGAGCTGGACGTCGCCGCGCTCGGCGCGGCCGTCCGCGACGTGCTCGCGCGGCACGAGGCCCTGCGAACCGTCTACCCCGAGGTGGAGGGCACGGGTTACCAGCGCGTGCTGCCGGTCGGCGAGATCGCCTTCGACCTGGTCGCCGAATCCGTCGGCGCGGAGGAGCTGCCCGCGCGGATCGTCGCGCTGGCGAGCGCCGGCTTCGACGTGACCACCGAGATCCCGTTCCGGGCGAGCCTGCTCGCGCTGTCGCCGACCGACCACGTCGCGGTGCTGGTCATGCACCACATCAGCGCGGACGGTTTCTCGCTGCGGCCGCTGCTGCGCGATGTCGTGCTCGCCTACACCGAGCGCGCCCGTGGCGAGGTCCCCTCCTGGGCCCCGCTCGAGGTGCAGTACGCCGACTACGCGCTGTGGCAGCGCGAGGTGCTCGGCGCCGAGGACGACGCGGACTCCGTGGCCGCGCGGCAGATCGCCTACTGGACCGAGCAACTGCGCGACCTGCCCGACCAGATCGAGCTGCCCGCCGATCGGCCTCGGCCCGAGATCGCTTCCAACGCCGGTGGCACGCACGATTTCTCGGTCGACGCGCAGGTGCACGAAGCGCTGGCCGAACTGGCGCGCGCCCGTGGCGTGACGCTGTTCATGGTGGTGCACGCCGCGCTCGCCGTGTGGGCGGGCAGGCTCGGGCAGCACGGATGTCGCGATCGGCACGCCGATCGCGGGCCGTGGCGAACGCGCTCTCGACGACGTCGTCGGCATGTTCGTCAACACGCTGGTGCTGCGCAGCGAGGTCGATCCCGGCGCGAGCTTCGGTGCACTGCTCGACCAGGTCCGCCGCACCGACCTGGCCGCCTTCGCCAACGCCGACGTGCCGTTCGAGCGGCTGGTGGACGTGCTCAGCCCGGTGCGCTCGCAGGCGCACCACCCGCTGTTCCAGGTCGCGTTGACCTTCGAGGCCGCCTCGGCGGCCGATCTCGGCGCGGTCGCGCTGCCCGGCGGCCTCGAGGTCGCCGCCGTCGACTTCGACCCCGGCACCGCGAAATTCGACGTGCAGCTCACCGTGGGTGAAGCCGCCGACGGCGGGCTGACGCTGTCGTGGAACTACGCCACCGACCTGTTCGACCCGGAGACGGTAGCGGCCTTCGCCGACCGCCTGGTGCGCATCCTGCGCGGCATCGCCGAGGACGCGGACGTCGCGATCGGCGACATCGACCTGCTCGGCGAGAGCGAGCGGCTGGATGTGTCCCAGCGCTGGGTCTCCTCCGGCGCGGAAAGCGTCGCGGGCGGGTTCGCCGATCCGGAGGTGACGCTGGTCGGTCTGTTCGACGCGGCCGTCGCCGCGCACCCGAACCGGGTCGCGGCCCGCTTCGGTGTGGAGACGCTGACCTACGCCGAACTGGACCGGCGCGCGAACGTGCTGGCGCGCAGGCTGATCGCCGACGGCGCCGGGCCGGAGCGGCTGGTCGCGGTGATCCTGCCGCGATCGCTCGACCTCGTGGTCGCGCTGCTGGCCGTGGTGAAGACCGGCGCCGGTTACGTGCCGGTGGACCCGACCTACCCCGCCGAGCGCATCGCCTACGTGCTCGCCGATTCCCGTCCCACCAGCGTGGTGCTCGACTCCACGGTGCAGGTCGAGGTGCCCGCCGGGCTGCCCGCCGTGGTGCTGGACGGGTTCGCGGTGGAGACCGGCAATGTCGAGGACGCCGACGACGCCCCGATCACCGACGCCGACCGCAACACCGCGCTCACGCCGGACAACGTCGCGTACGTGATCTACACCTCCGGCTCCACCGGCCGTCCGAAGGGTGTCGCGGTGGCGCACCGCAACGTCGTGCGGCTGTTCGCCAACACCGACCGCGACTTCGGTTTCGGTCCCGACGACGTGTGGACGCTGTTCCACAGCTACGCCTTCGACTTCTCGGTGTGGGAGCTGTGGGGGCCGCTGCTGTTCGGCGGCACGCTCGTGGTGGTCGACTACTACACCTCGCGCTCGCCGGAGCAGTTCCTGGAACTGCTGCGCGCCGAACGCGTCACGGTGCTCAACCAGACTCCGTCCGCGTTCTACCAGCTGGCCGAGGCCGACCGGAGCGCAGCGCCCGACGCCGCTCCGCTGGCGCTGCGGTACGTGGTGTTCGGCGGCGAGGCGCTGGAGCTGCGCAGGCTGGCCGACTGGGTGGCGCGCCACGGCGACGGCACCGGACCGTCCGCCGCCGGGCCGCTGCTGGTCAACATGTACGGCATCACCGAGACCACGGTGCACGTGTCCTACCGCGCGCTGGACGCCGCGACCATCGCCGCCGCCTCCGGCAGCGTGGTCGGCCGCGCCATCGCCGGTCTGCGGGTGTACGTGCTCGACAGCAGGCTGCGTCCGGTGCCGGTCGGCGTCGCGGGTGAGATGTACGTGGCTGGCCCGCAATTGGCCCGCGGCTACCTCGGCCGTCCTGATCTGTCGGCCACCCGCTTCGTCGCCGACCCGTGGGCGACGCGCCGGGCGGACGGCTGTACCGCTCCGGCGACCTCGCGCGGTGGAACCGCTTCGGCGAACTGGAATACCTCGGCCGCGCCGACGATCAGGTGAAGGTGCGCGGTTTCCGCATCGAACTCGGCGAGATCGAGTCCGCCATCCTCGCCCAGCCCGGCATCGCCCAGGCCGCGGTCATCGTGCGCGAGGACCAGCCCGGCGATCAGCGGATCGTCGCCTACGTGGTGTCCGAGCCGGGCGCCGAGCCGGTGCTCGACGCGGTCCGCGACGGCGCGGCCGAGCAGCTGCCCGCCTACATGGTGCCTTCGGCCGTGGTGCGGCTGGAATGGATCCCGCTGACCGTCAACGGGAAGCTGGACCGACGCGCGCTGCCCGCCCCCACGGCGCAGTCGCGCGCCTTCCGCGCCCCGGTCACCCCCGTGCAGGAGACGGTGGCCGCCGTGTTCGCCGACGTGCTCGGCCTCGAACGGGTCGGCGTGGACGACGACTTCTTCGACCTCGGCGGCAACTCGCTGATCGCGACCAGGGTGGTCGCCCGCATCGGCGCCGCGCTCGGCACGACCGTCGCCGTGCGCACGCTGTTCGAGGCCTCCACCGTGGAAGCGCTCGCCGCGCGGGTCGAATCGCACGCCGACGGCGACGCCAGGGCCCGCCTGGTCGCCCGCGAGCGCGCGGCCGGCGAACTGGTGCCGCTGTCGTTCGCGCAGCAGCGCATGTGGTTCCTGAACAAGTACGACACCGCGTCCGCGGCCTACAACCTGCCGATCGCCATCCGGCTGACCGGCACGCTGGACGTCGAGGCGCTGCGCCTGGCCGTCGCCGACGTGGTGCGCAGGCACGAATCGCTGCGCACCCGCTACCCCGAGCACGGCGGCACCCCGGTTCAGGTGATCGTGCCCGCCGAGGACATCGTCCTGGACCTGAACCCGGTCCCGGTCGACCCGCGGCGGCTGACCGAGACGGTGACCGAGTTCGTCACCACCGGATTCGATGTGGCCGAACAGGTTCCGCTGCGCACCAGGCTGTACGCGGCCGGGCCGGACGAGCACGTGCTCGTGGTCGTGGTGCACCACATCGCGGCCGACGGCTTCTCGATGGGCCCGCTGACCCGCGACGTGATGGCCGCCTACACCGCGCGCAGCACCGGCGCCGCTCCCGGCTGGGCTCCGCTGACGGTGCAGTACGCCGACTTCGCGGTGTGGCAGCGCGAGATTCTCGGCTCCGAAGACGATCCGGACTCGCTGCTGGCGAAGCAGGTCGCGTACTGGCGGCGCGCGCTCGACGACGTCCCCGACGAGCTGGCCCTGCCCACCGACCGCCCGCGTCCTGCGGTCGCCTCGCACCGGGGCGCGACGCTGCACCGCGAGCTGCCCGGCGACCTGATCGCCGCGCTGGAAGACCTCGCGCGGCAGCGCGGCGCGTCGCTGTTCATGGTGATGCACGGCGCGCTGGCGGTGCTGCTGGCGCGCTTGTCCGGCAGCGACGACGTCGCGGTCGGCACCCCGATCGCCGGACGCGGCGAGGCCGCGCTCGACGACCTGGTCGGCATGTTCGTCAACACGCTGGTGCTGCGTACCGGGATCGAGCCGGGCGAGTCCTTCACCGGTCTGCTCGACCGCGTGCGCCGCACCGACCTGGACGCGTACGGCAACGCCGACGTGCCGTTCGAGCGGCTGGTGGAACTGCTCGCGCCGGAGCGCTCGCAGGCGCGCAACCCGCTGTTCCAGGTCATGCTGGCGTTCCAGAACCTGGAGCGCACCACCCTCGAGCTGCCCGGTCTGTCGGTCTCCGCGCTCGACCTGGAAGAGAACGTCGCGCGCTTCGACCTCCAGTTCACCCTCGCCGAACGGGGTGAGACCGGTGCCACGGGGATGACCCTGGCGCTCACCTACGCCACCGAACTGTTCGACTCCTCGACCGCGACGGCCATCGTGGACCGCTGGGAACGCGTGCTGCGGGCGGTGGCGGCCGATCCGTCGGTCACCGTCGGCGCGATCGACGTGCTCGACGCCGCCGAGCGGGCCGACCTGATCGCGCGCACCGGTGCGCCCGCGACCCCGCCGCGCACCCTGCCCGACCTGATCGCCGAGGCCGCCGCCATCGACCCCGAGGCGCCCGCCGTGGTGTTCCAGGGGAGAAGTGTCTCGTACGGAGAGCTGGACTCGCGGTCGAACCGCCTGGCCCGCTTGCTGATCGAGCGGGGCATCGGAACCGAGGACTTGGTGGCGGTCGCCGTGCCGCGCTCGGACGAGTCGTATTTCGCCGAGTGGGCGGTGTCGAAGTCCGGCGGCGCGTTCGTGCCGATCGACCCGACCTACCCGGCCGACCGCATCGCGCACATGGTCACCGATTCCGGCTCGCCGATCGGTCTCACCGTGGCGTCGGTGCGCGCGGAGCTGCCGGAGTCGGTGGAATGGCTGGTGCTCGACGAGCTGGATCTGAGCGGATTCGCCGACACCGCCGTCACCGACGCCGATCGGGTGCGGCCGTTGCGGCCGCAGCACCCGGCCTACGTCATCTACACCTCCGGTTCCACCGGTGTGCCCAAGGGCGTCGTGGTCACCCACGCCGGTCTCGCCAACTTCCGGGACGAGCAGAACGCCCGCTACGACGTCGATTCCGGCACGCGCGCACTGCATTTCGCCTCGCCCAGCTTCGACGCATTGATCCTGGAATTCCTGCTGGCGATCGGCCGCGGCGGCGCCCTGGTGGTCTGCCCGCCCGGCGTGTACGGCGGCGAGGAATTGTCGGAGCTGATCCGCGCCGAGCGGGTGACGCACGCGTTCATCACCCCGTCGGTGCTCGCCTCGCTGGATTCGGCCGCGCTGGCCGGTATGCGGGTGATCGTGGCCGGTGGTGAAGCGGTGCCCGCCGATCTGGTCGGCAAGTGGGGTGGCGCGCCGGACGGTTCGGGCCGCCGCTTCCACAACGGATACGGCCCCACCGAGACCACGATCATGACCAACATCAGCGACGCGCTCGCGCCCGGCGACCGGGTCACCATCGGTGGCCCGACCCGCGGCATGCAGTCGCTGATCCTGGACGCCCAGCTCAGGCCCGTTCCGGTGGGTGTAGCGGGTGAGCTGTATCTGTCGGGCGTCCAGCTGGCGCGCGGCTATCACGCGCGGCCGGGGCTGTCGGCGGAGCGGTTCGTCGCCAACCCGTACGTGCCCGGCGCGCGGATGTACCGCACCGGTGACGTGGTCCGCTGGACGCGCACCGGCGAGGTCGAATATGTGGGCCGCTCCGACTTCCAGGTCAAGGTGCGCGGTTTCCGCATCGAGCTCGGCGAGATCGACGCCGCGCTCGCTTCGCACGAGACCGTCGACTTCGCCGTCACCGTCGGCCACAAGAGCGCCGCGGGCGCGGTGTCGCTGGTGTCGTACGTCGTCGCCGCGCCCGGGCACTCGATCGACGTGGCGGCGCTGACCGCGCACGTCGCGGATCGCCTGCCCGCCTACATGGTGCCGTCGTCGATCATGGTGATCGACCATGTGCCGCTCACCCCGGTGGGCAAGCTGGACCGCAAGGCGCTGCCGGAGCCGGTGTTCGCGACCGAGGTCGTGTTCCGCGCGGCGCGCACCCCGGTCGAGCAGACCATCGCCGAAGTGTTCGCCGAAGTGCTCGGCGTGGAGCGGGTCGGCGTGGACGACTCGTTCTTCGCCCTCGGCGGCGACAGCATCGTCTCCATCCAGCTGGTCTCGCGGGCCAAGGCGCGCGGCGTGGTGTTCACCCCGCGGCAGGTCTTCGAGCAGCGCACCGTGGCCGGGCTGGCGTCGGTCGCCGAGACCACCGAGGCGGCCGAGGCGTCGGCCACGACACTGGCCGAGCCGCCGGGCGGCGGCATCGGCGTCATGCCGCTGACGCCCGTAGTCCGGTTCATGGCCGAGCGGCGCGGCTCGTTCGGGCGGTTCAACCAGACCCTGGCGCTGGAGCTGCCCGCTGGCATCGATCGCGCGGGTATCGCCGCGACGGTCGGCGCGGTCATTGATCGGCACGACATGCTGCGCGCGAGCCTGCGCCGCGACGGCGACGACTGGGTCGTGGAGACCGCCGCGCCGGGCACGGTCGAGGTGGACGCGCTGATCGACCGCACCGAGTTCGCCGCGGGCGTCACCGACGCCGAACTGGTCGAGATCGCCTCGGCCGCGCTGGACGAGTCGCTGGACCGCCTCGATCCCGCGGCGGGCGTGGTGATCCGGTTCGTCTGGCTGGAACCCGATTCCGCGCAGCGCGCCGGTCGCTTGATCGTCGTCGCCCACCACTTGGTGGTGGACGGCGTCTCGTGGCGCATCCTGGTGCCGGACTTCGTGACGGCCTGGGGCCAGCGCACCGCGGGGCAGACGCCCGAGCTGGTCGCCCCGGCCACGTCGATGCGCGCCTGGGCGCACGCGCTCGAGCGCGAGGCCGCCAGTCCCGAGCGGGTGGCCGAACTGGACTACTGGCGTTCGGTGGTCGGCACGGTCGATCCGCTGCTGACCGAGCGTCCGATGGACCCGGAGATCGATACCTCCGGCGTCATCGAGAAGCATCGGGTCGAGGTGTCCGCCGAGGTCACCAAGGCTCTGCTGACCACGGTTCCGGCGCTGTTCCACGGCGGTGTGAACGACGGCCTGCTCACCGCGCTCGCGCTGGCCACCGCCAAGTGGCGGGCGCGGCGGGTGGCCGCGGGCGACGATTCGCTGCTGATCCGGCTCGAGGGTCACGGCCGCGAGGAAGACGTGGTGCCCGGTGCGGATCTGTCGCGCACGGTCGGCTGGTTCACCGCGATCTACCCGGTGCGGTTCGACCTGTCCGGCGTCGACGTCGACGCCGCGTTCACCGGCGGACCCGCGCTCGGCGCGGCGGTCAAGGCCGTCAAGGAGCAGTTGCTCGCGGTGCCGGACAAGGGCATCGGTTACGGCCTGCTGCGCTACCTGAACGCCGACACCGCGGCGGAGCTGCCGCGCGAGCTGCCCGGCCAGGTGAGCTTCAACTACCTGGGCCGGGTCTCCGAGGGCGATGTGCCGGAGTCGCTGCGCGGCTTCGGCTGGATCCCCGCGCCGGAACTGGGCGCGCTGGGCGGCGCCTACGACGCGGACATGCCCGCGATGGCGCCGCTGGACGTGAACGCGATCGTGGTCGGCGACAAGCTCACCGCCAACATCGGCTACCCGTCCACCCTGCTGTCGGCCGCCGAGGTGCGCGAGTTCGGCGAACTGTGGACCGCCGCGCTGGAAGCGGTGGCGCGCCACGCGAATTCGACCGGCGCGGGTGGGCACACTCCGTCGGACTTCGCGCTGGTGCGCAGCACGCAACGGGACATCGACACCTGGGAGCGGCGCTTCCCGGCGCTGGCCGACGTCTGGCCGCTGTCGGCGCTGCAAGCCGGTCTGTTGTTCCACGCCCGCCTCGCCGCGAGCTCCGTGGACGTGTACACCGCGCAGGCGGTGCTCACCCTCACCGGACGGGTGGACGCGGCCCGCTTGCGTTCGGCCGCACAGGCTCTGGTGGACCGCTACGAGAACCTGCGCACCGCGTTCGTCACCGACCACGACGGCAACCCCGTGCAGATCGTGCTCGACAGCGTGCGGGTGGCGTGGACCGAACACGACCGGACCGCGACCGGCGCGGCCGACGACCTGATCGAGGCCGACCGCATGCGGCGGTTCGACCTCACCGCACCGCCGCTGATCCGCTTCACGCTGATCCAGGTCGCGCCCGACCGCTGGCAGTTCGTGGTGGCCAACCATCACATCCTGCTCGACGGCTGGTCCATGCCGCTGCTCATGCGGGATCTGCTGGTGCTCTACGCCGCCCACGCGGACGCCTCCGCGCTGCCAGCGGTGCGCTCCTACCGGCACTTCCTGGAGTGGACCCGTCAGCAGGACCACGCGGCGTCGCTGGCCGCGTGGGCGCACGCGCTGCGCGGCGTCGGCGAACCGACTCTGCTGGCGCGGCCGGACGCCGGTCGCGAGATCACCTCGCTGTCCGGCGAGTACTTCTTCGACCTGGACGAGGCGACCACCGCGCGGCTGACCGCGCTGGCCGGCTCGCTCGGCGTCACCCCGAACACCGTGTTGCAGACGGCGTGGGGTCTTCTCGTCGGCCGGATGACCAGCCGTGACGACGTGCTGTTCGGCACCACCGTCTCCGGGCGTCCCGCGCAGCTGTCCGGCGTGGAGTCGATGGTCGGCCTGTTCATCAACACCGTGCCGGTGCGGGTGCGCTTCGACCCGTCGGAGTCCGTGCGCGACCTGCTCGTGCGCACCCAGGGCGAGCAGGCCGACCTGCTCGACCACCACTACGTGGGTCTGGCCGACATCCAGGCGGTCGCCGGCGTCGGCGGCCTGTTCGACACGCTGGTGGTCTTCGAGTCCTACCCGGTCGACGCCGCGGGCTTGCAGGCGCAGGCCGCTGACATCGACGGCATGGCCGTGGTCGGCCTGGACGCCGCCGACGCGACGCACTACCCGCTGACCCTGATCGCGCAGCTGGATTCGCGGTTGCGGGTGCGCGCGGGTTACCTGCGCGACCTGTTCGACGAGCAGACCGTGCGCCGCGTCGCCGATCGCCTGGTTCGGGTGCTCACCGCGATCACCGCCTCGCCCGACGCGGTGGTCGGCGACATCGAGCTGCTCGACACTGCCGAGCGCGAGCTCGTTGTGCGCGGCTGGAACGACACCGCGCACCCGGTGGACACCGGCGCGACCCTGGTCTCGATGTTCTACGACCAGGTGGAACGCACCCCCGGCGCGACCGCGATCACCTTCGAGGGGACAAGTCTGTCCTACGCCGAGTTCTCCTGGCGGGTGAACCAGCTGGCGCGCTGGCTGATCGCGCGCGGCGTCGGCGCGGAATCGTATGTCGCGCTCGGCATGCGGCGCTCGATCGACCTGGTGGTCGGCATGTACGCCGTCGCCGTGGCCGGTGGCTCCTACGTGCCGCTGGACCCGGACCACCCGGCCGAGCGCACCGAATACATCCTCGGCACGGCCGATCCGGTGTGCGTGCTGACCTCCGGCAGCGATCTGGACATCGACACCGCTCAGGTGCGCATCGATCTGCTCGACCTGAAGGGCCTGTCGGAGGCGCCGGTCACCGACGCCGATCGCCGCGCGCCGCTGCGTCCGTCGAACACCGCGTACGTGATCTTCACCTCCGGTTCGACCGGCCGCCCGAAGGGTGTGGCGGTCTCGCACGCGGCGATCGTCAACCGCCTGGTCTGGATGCAGACCGCCTACCAGCTGACTCCGGCGGACGTGGTGTTGCAGAAGACGCCCGCGACGTTCGACGTGTCGGTATGGGAGTTCTTCTGGCCGTTGCAGATCGGCGCGAGGCTGGTCGTGGCGAAGCCCGACGGGCATCGCGACCCGGCGTATCTCGCCGAGGTGATCAGCGCCGAGAAGGTGAGCGTCACCCACTTCGTGCCGTCGATGCTCGCGGTGTTCGTCGCGGACGCCGCCGCGGCGCAGTGCGATTCGCTGCGGTTGGTGTTCGCCTCCGGTGAGGCGCTGCCCCCGAAGCCCGCGCACCGTCTGCGGGAGCTGACCGGCGCTGCCCTGCACAACCTCTACGGCCCGACCGAGGCGGCGGTGGACGTCACCTTCCACGAGGTCGTCGACGCCGACACCGAGACGGTGCCGATCGGCGCTCCGGTGTTCAACACCCAGGTGTTCGTGCTGGACGCGCGGTTGCGTCCGGTGCCGGTGGGTGTCGCGGGCGAGTTGTACCTCGCGGGCGTCCAGCTGGCGCGTGGCTATGTCGCGCGGCCGGACCTGACCGCTGATCGTTTCGTGGCGAACCCGTTCGGGGAGCCCGGTGCGCGGATGTACCGCACGGGTGACCTGGTGGCCTGGACCGAGCACGGTGAGCTGGAGTACCTGGGCCGCACCGACTTCCAGGTGAAGTTGCGTGGTCTGCGCATCGAGCTCGGCGAGATCGAGTCCGCGCTGACCGGCCTGGACGAGATCGCCCAAGCGGTCGTGGTGGTGCGTTCCGACGCGCACGCGGGCGACCAGCTCGTTCGCGTACGTCATCCCGGCGCAGGACGCCACACTGGACACCGACCTGGTCCGAGAGGACCTCGGGCGGCAGCTGCCCGCCTACATGGTGCCGTCCATCGTCATCGCGCTGGCGGAGTTCCCGCTCAACGCCTCCGGCAAGCTGGACCGCAAGGCCCTGCCCGCGCCGGTGTTCGAGGCCGCGGTGTTCCGCGCCCCGACCACGCCGGTCGAGGAGATCGTCGCCGCCACCTTCGCCGACGTGCTCGGACTGGAGCGGGTCGGCCTGGACGACGACTTCTTCGCCCTCGGCGGCAACTCGCTGTCCGCCACCCAGGTCGCGGCCCGGCTGTCCGCCGCGCTGGACACCGACCTCGGCGTGCGCGAACTGTTCGAGGCCTCCACCGTGGTCGCGCTGGCGGCGCGCGCGGAGACCAGGGCGGGCGCGGGCGGCCGTGCGGCGCTGGTGCCGCAGCAGCGGCCGGAACTGGTCCCGCTGTCGCTGGCTCAGCAGCGCATGTGGTTCCTCAACCGCTTCGACCCCGAGTCGGCGGTGGACAACATCCCGGCCGCGGTGCGGCTGTCCGGCCTGCTCGACCGGCAGGCGTTGCAGATCGCCGTCGCCGACGTGCTCGCCAGGCACGAGTCGTTGCGCACGTTCTACCCCGAGGTGGACGGCACGGCGCACCAGCGGACCGTGGCCACCGCCAAGGTCATCCCGGACCTGACGCCGATGATGTCACCGAGGCCGAATTGCCCGAGCAGCTGTCGCGGCTGATCGGGACGGCCTTCGACGTCACCGCAGAGGTCCCGTTCCGCGCCAGGCTGTTCGAGATCAGCCCCACCGAGCACGTGCTCGCGCTGGTGGTGCACCACATCTCGGCCGACGGCTTCTCCATGGGACCGCTGACCCGCGACGTGATGACCGCCTACGGCGCCCGCGTCGACGGCGGTGAGCCCGCCTGGCGTCCGCTCGAGGTCCAGTACGCGGACTTCGCGCTGTGGCAGCGCCAGGTGCTCGGCGCCGAGGACGATCCGAACTCGGTCATCGCCGAGCAGATCTCGTTCTGGTCGGACACCCTGCGCGGGCTGCCCGAGCAGCTGGACCTGCCCGCCGACCGGCCGCGCCCCGCGGTCGCCTCCGGCCGCGGCGCGACGCACGTCTTCGAGATCGACGCCCAGACCCACGCCCAGCTCACCGAACTGGCCCGCACCAGGGGTGCGACGCTGTTCATGGTCGCGCACACCGCGCTGGCCGTGCTGCTGTCGCGCTTGTCCGGCACCGACGACATCGCGATCGGCACCCCGGTCGCGGGCCGCGGCGAGCGCGCACTCGACGACCTGATCGGCATGTTCGTCAACACCCTCGTGCTGCGGACCCCGATCGAGAGCGGCGCGACGTTCACCGAGCTGCTTCGCTCGGTGCGCGCCACCGACATCGCGGCGTTCGGGCACGCGGACCTGCCGTTCGAGCGGCTGGTGGAGATCCTGAACCCGGCGCGCTCACAGGCGCGGCATCCGCTGTTCCAGGTGATGCTGGCGTTCCAGAACACCGGCCAGAACAGCCTCGAACTGCCCGGCCTCACCGTGAGCGGTGTCGAGCTGCCGATCGACGTCGCCAAGTTCGACCTGCAACTGGTGCTGTCCGAACGCGACGCCACCGGGGCGGCGGGCGGCCCCGGCGCGACTCCCGCGGGCATCGCCGCCGAGCTGATCTACGCCACCGACCTGTTCGACCCGGCCACCATGGCCGAGTTCGGCCGGCGTTTCGGCCGGTTGCTGAAGGCCGTCGCCGCCGAACCGGATCGTCCCATCGGCGACCTGGCTTTGCTGGACGAGCAGGAGACCGCGCAGGCGTTGCGCGGCTGGAACGACACCGCACGCGATCTCGGCCCGGCGAGCACGCTGGTAGAGCTGTTCGCCGCCCAGGCGGCGGCGACGCCGGACGCGGTCGCCGTCATCGACCCGGCCACCGGGTCGTCGGACACCTACGCCGGGTTCGCCGCCCGCGTGCACCGGCTCGCGCGCCGCCTCATCGAGGCGGGTGTCGGCCCGGAGACGCTGGTCGCCCTCGGCATGCGCCGCTCGGTCGATCTGGTCGTGGCCGCCTACGCGGTGCACGCGGCGGGCGGCGGCTACGTGCCGCTGGACCTGGACCAGCCCGCCGACCGGGTGCACTACGTGCTCGACTCGGCCGACCCGGTCTGCGTGCTGACCACCGCCGCCGACGCGTTCGACGGCGCGGGCCGCGCCACGCTGAGCGTCGACGAACTGGATCTGTCCGGCTACTCGGACGCACCGGTCACCGACGCCGAGCGCATCGCGCCGCTGCGCCCGCAGCACCCGGCGTACGTGATCTTCACCTCCGGCTCCACCGGCCGCCCCAAGGGCGTCGCCGTGCCGCACGCCGCCGTCGTCAACCAGATCCGCTGGATCACCGGCGAATACGGCATCGGCGCCGACGACGTGGTGCTGTTCAAGACGCCCGCCACCTTCGACGTGTCGGTGTGGGAGCTGTTCGGCCCGCTGAGCACCGGCGGCCGGATCGTGGTCGCGAGCCCCGACGGGCACCGTGACCCGCAGTACCTCGCCGAGGTGATCGCGGCCGAGCGGGTCACCATGACCTCGTTCGTGCCCTCGATGCTGACCGTGTTCGCCGGCGCCATCGACCCGGCCGGCGCGGACGCGCTCGCCTCGCTGCGGACGCTGTTCGTCGCCGGTGAGGCGTTCACCGCCGACGCCGTCGTGGCCATCCGCCGGGTGAGCGACGCCGCGCTGTACAACCTGTACGGCCCCACCGAGTTCACCGTGCACGCCACGCACGGCCCGGTGGCCGACCAGGTGGACGGCGCCGTGCCGATCGGCCTGCCGGTCTGGAACGCGCAGGCGTACGTGCTGGACGCGCGCCTGCACCCCGTGCCGTCGAATGTCGCGGGCGAGCTGTACCTCGCGGGCGACCAGTTGGCGCGCGGCTACTTCGGGCGCGCCGACCTGACCGCAGACCGCTTCGTGGCCAACCCCTACGGTGCGCCCGGCGCGCGGATGTACCGCACCGGTGACCTGGTCACCCGGGACGCCGACGGCGCGATCCGGTACCTGGGCCGCACCGACTTCCAGGTGAAGTTGCGCGGTCTGCGCATCGAGCTCGGCGAGATCGAGACCGCGCTCACCGCCCACGAATCGGTGGCCCAGTCCGTCGCGCTGGTGCGCTCCGACGCGCGCACCGGCGACCAGCTGGTCGGCTACGTGGTGCCGGCCAACGGCGCCACGGTGGATGTCGAGCAGTTGCGGGCGCACCTGTCCGCGCAACTGCCGTCCTACATGGTGCCCGCCGCGATCGTGGTGCTCGACGCCATGCCGCTGAACCCGAACGGCAAGCTGGACCGGCGGGCGCTGCCCGATCCGGTCTTCGAGGCACGGGAATTCCGCGCCCCCGCCACCCCGGTGGAGGAGATCGTCGCCGACATCTTCGCCGAGGTGCTCGGCCTGAACGCGGGCGTCGCCGAACGCGCCGTCGGCCTGGACGACGACTTCTTCGACCTGGGCGGCAATTCGCTGATCGCCACCCAGGTGGTGGCCCGCCTCGGGGCGGCGCTGGACACCCGGATCCCGGTCCGCGTGCTGTTCGAAGCGCCGACCGTGGGCGCGCTGGCCGCTCGGGTCGAGGCGCACCAGGGCACCGGACGCCGGCGCGAGCTCGTCGCGGGCCCGCGCCCGTCCAAGATCCCGCTGTCGCTGGCGCAGCAGCGGATGTGGTTCCTGAACCGGTTCGACAACCAGACCGCGGTGAACAACATCCCGCTCGCGGTCCGGCTGACCGGAACGCTGGACACCGAGGCGCTGCGCCAGGCCGTCGCCGACGTGGTCGACCGGCACGAGGTGCTGCGCACCGTCTACCCGGAGACCGCCGACGGCCAGGGTGTGCAGGTGGTGCTGCCCGCCGGGCAGAGCGCCATCGACCTCACCCCGCTCGAGGTGTCGGAGGCCGAGATCTCCGAGCGGATCAGCGAACTGGTGCTCTCCGGTTTCGACGTCACCGCCGAGGTCCCGGTGCGCGCCGAGCTGTTCCGCATCGCCGGTTCGATGGACGGCTCGCAGCCCGACACCCACGTGCTCGTGTTCGTGGTGCACCACATCTCCGGCGACGGCTGGTCGGTGCGCCCGCTGGCGCGCGACGTCATGGTGGCCTACTCGGCGCGTTCGCGCGGCGAGGCGCCCGCATGGGCTCCGCTGCCGGTGCAGTACGCCGACTACGCGCTGTGGCAGCGCGAGACGCTCGGCTCCGAGAGCGATCCCGGCTCGCTGATCGCCCAGCAGGTGCGTTCTGGTCCGACACCCTGGCCGGGCTGCCGGATCAGCTCGACCTGCCGTCGGATCGCTCGCGCCCCGCGGTGGCGTCCAACCGTGGTGGCGTGTACGAGTTCTCGCTCGACGCGCGCCTGCTGCGCGAGTTGAACGCGCTGGCCCGCGCGAACGGCGCGAGCCTGTTCATGGTCGTGCACGCGGCGTTCGCCGCGCTGCTGGCGCGGCTGTCCGGCAGCGACGACATCGCCATCGGCACCGCCGTCGCGGGCCGTGGCGAGGCGGTGCTCGACGACGCCATCGGCATGTTCGTCAACACCCTGGTGCTGCGCAGCGCGGTGGATCCGGCCCTGCGGTTCACCGAACTGCTCGCCCGCACCAAGGACACCGATCTCGCGGCGTTCGCGCACGCGGACCTGCCGTTCGAGCGGCTGGTGGAGATCCTCAACCCGGCGCGTTCCCAGGCGCGGCATCCGCTGTTCCAGGTGATGCTGTCGTTCCAGAACACCGGGGAGGCCACCTTCGAGCTGCCCGGCCTGGAAGTGGCCGGTGTCCCGCTGGACGTGGTGACCGCCAAGTTCGACCTGCATCTCAACCTCGCCGACCGGTTCGACGCCGCAGGCGCCGCCGACGGCATGACCGCCGAATTCGCCTACGCGACCGACATGTTCGACGCCGACACCATCGCGGGCGTGGCCCAGCGCCTGGTGCGGATGCTGACCGCGGTCGCCGCGGACGCGTCCGTGGCCGTCGGCGACGTCGAGCTGCTCGACAGCGTCGAGCGCACCGAGGTGCTCGAGCGGTGGAACGACACCGCGCACCCGGTCGACCCGGCCGCCACGCTGGTGTCGATGTTCGCCGCGCAGCTGGCGCGGACGCCGGACGCGACCGCGGTGACGTTCGAGGGGACAGGTCTGTCCTACGCCGAGTTCGCCGCACGGGTCAACCGCCTCGCGCGCCACCTGATCTCGCTGGGCGTCGGGCCGGACTCGATGGTCGCGCTCGGTATGCGCCGCTCGCTCGACCTGGTGGTCGGCATGTACGCGGTGAGCGTCGCCGGTGGCGCGTACGTGCCGCTGGACCCGGACCATCCGGCCGACCGCACCCGCTACGTGCTCGACACCGCCCGGCCGGTCTGCGTGCTGACCACTTCCCGCGACGGATTCGACGCGGGCGCGACCCCGGCGGTCGAGATCGACCTGGTGCCGCTCGCGGGCTACTCCGACGAGCCGGTCACCGACGCGGATCGCCTCGGGCCGCTGCGTCCGTCGAACACCGCGTACGTGATCTTCACCTCCGGTTCGACCGGCCGCCCGAAGGGTGTGGCGGTCTCGCACGCCGCGATCGTCAACCGTCTGGTGTGGATGCAGGACGAGTACGGCCTGGACGACACCGATGTGGTGTTGCAGAAGACCCCGGCCACGTTCGACGTGTCGGTGTGGGAGTTCTTCTGGCCGTTGCAGGTCGGCGCCCGCCTCGTGGTGGCGAAACCGGACGGGCATCGCGACCCGGCCTACCTGGTGCAGGTCATCACCGACGAGCAGGTCACCACGGCGCACTTCGTGCCGTCGATGCTGTCGGTGTTCGTCGCGGAGGAGCGGGCGGCCGCATGCACCAGTCTGCGCAACGTCTTCGCCTCCGGTGAAGCGCTGCCCGCGCAGACGGCCCAGAAGCTCGTGGAGCTGACCGGCGCGCGCCTGCACAACCTGTACGGGCCGACCGAAGCCGCCGTCGACGTCACCTTCCACGAGGTGACCGAGGACGACACGGTGTCGGTGCCGATCGGCGCGCCGGTGTTCAACACGCAGGTGTACGTGCTGGATTCGCGCCTGCACCCGGTGCCGGTGGGTGTCGCGGGTGAGTTGTACCTCGCGGGTGTGCAATTGGCCCGCGGCTATGTCGCGCGACCTGAACTGACCTCGGATCGGTTCGTGGCCAACCCGTACGGCGAGCCGGGCGAGCGGATGTACCGCACCGGCGATCTGGTGACCTGGACCGACAAGGGCGAACTGGAATACCTGGGTCGCACCGACTTCCAGGTGAAGCTGCGCGGTCTGCGCATCGAGCTGGGCGAGATCGAATCGGCGCTCACGGCGCTGGACTCGATCGCCCAGGCCGTGGTCGTGGTGCGCTCGGACGATCGACTGGGCGACCAGCTGGTCGCCTACGTCATCGCGACCGCCGGTCACGCGGTGGACATCGAGGGCGTGCGCGCCGAACTCGGCGGCGAGCTGCCCGCGTACATGGTGCCCTCGGCGTTCGTCGTGCTGGACGCCTTCCCGCTCAACGCCTCCGGCAAATTGGACCGCAAGGCGCTGCCCGCGCCCGTGTTCGAGGCCAAGGTCTTCCGCGCGCCGTCCACCCCCATCGAGGAGATCGTGGCGGGCACCTTCGCCGACGTGCTCGGCGTCGCCCGCGTCGGCCTGGACGACGACTTCTTCGAACTCGGCGGCAACTCGCTGCTGGCCACCCAGGTGACCGCGCGGCTCGGCGCCGCGCTGGACACCAGGCTGGCGGTGCGCGACCTGTTCGAGGCGTCCACCGTGCTCGCGCTGGCCGCCCGGGTGGAGCACAACGCCGGTTCCGGCCGCGACCGGCCGCGCCTGGAGGCGGGGGAGCGCCCGGAGCGTATCCCGCTCTCACCCGCGCAGCAGCGGTACTGGTTCCTCAACCAGTTCGACACGGCCACCTCGGCGGTGGACAACATCCCGCTGGCCGTCCGGCTGTCCGGCACGCTCGACGTGGCCGCGCTGGAACAGGCGATCGGCGACGTGTTCGCCCGCCACGAAGTGCTGCGCACCACCTACCCGCGTTCGGCGGACGGACCGCACCAGGTGATCCGTCCCGCCGACCGGTCCGCGGCGGCGCTCACCCCGATGATGTCGCCGAGGAGGATCTGCTCGGTGCCGTCATCGGCTTCGCGCTCACCACTTTCGACGTCACCGTAGAAGTTCCGTTGGCGGTGGCGCTGTTCCGGATCAGCTCGGGCGGGCATAGCACGGGATCGGACACAACCGAGCACGTGCTCGCGTTCACCGTGCACCACGTCGCGGCCGACGGCTCGTCGATGGGTCCGCTCGCCCGCGACGTGATGGCCGCCTACGTGGCCCGTGTGCAAGGCGAAGCGCCGCAATGGCAGCCGCTGCCGGTGCAGTACGCCGACTACGCGCTGTGGCAGCGCGCGGTGCTGGGCTCCGAGGACGATCCGGAATCGCTGGCGGCGCGGCAGGTCGCCTACTGGACGCAGGCGCTGGCCGACCTGCCCGATCAGCTGGAGTTGCCCGCCGACCGGCCGCGCCCGCCCGCGCAGTCGTTCCAGGGCAAGGCGATCCGCTTCGAGATCGACCGGCAGCGGCACGCGCGTCTGCACGAGCTGGCGCGCGCGCACAACGCGTCGCTGTTCATGGTGGTGCACGCGGCGCTGGCCGTGCTGCTGTCGCGCCTGTCCGGCACCGACGACATCGCGGTCGGCACCCCGATCGCGGGCCGCGGTGAACGCGAACTCGACGATCTGATCGGCATGTTCGTCAACACCCTGGTGTTCCGCACCCGGGTGCGGCCCGCCGATCGCTTCGCCGACCTGCTCGGCGACGTCAAGGAACGCGACCTGGAGGCGTTCGCCAACGCCGACGTGCCGTTCGAGCGCCTGGTCGAGGTGCTCAACCCGGTGCGCTCGACCGCGCGCAACCCGCTGTTCCAGGTGGGTCTGTCGTTCCAGAACCTGGCCGAGACCACCTTCGAGCTGCCCGGGCTCACGGTGAGCGCGGTCAACTTCGACTCGCAGCTGGCCAAGACCGACCTGCACGTCACGTTGTACGACCGGTACGCCGAGGACGGCACGCCCGCCGAGATCATCACCGAATTCGGCTACGCGACCGACCTGTTCGACGAGGGCACCGTGCAGGGCTTCGCCGATCGGTTCCTGCGGGTGCTCGACGCCGTGGTCACCGACGCCTCGGTACGGGTGGGCGAGATCATCTGCTCGCGCCGGAGGAGAGCGAGCGCATCCTCACGGCCTGGAACGCCACCGACTACGATCTCGACGCGCTGCTGGCGGCCCGCTCGGCGGGTTCGACGCGCACCGCGACGCTGGTGTCCCTGCTGGATGCCACGGTGGCCGCGACGCCGGAGGCGGTGGCGCTGATCGCCGACGAGCCGACCGGCCGCCGCGAGCTGACCTACGCCGAGCTGGACGCGCGGGTCAACCGCCTGGCGCGGTACCTGATCGGCCGAGGTGTCGGCCCGGAGGATCGGGTGGCGCTGGCGATCCGCCGCTCCACCGATCTGGTGGTCGCCATGTACGCAGTCGCGAAGGCCGGTGCGGCGTACGTGCCGATCGATCCGGATCAGCCCGCCGAGCGAACCGACTACATCCTCGGCACCGCCGGGCCGGCGTGCGTGCTGACCACCGGCCGGGACGGTTTCCACACCGCGGCGGCCGACATCGTGGCGATCAATACGCTCGATCTCGCCGGCTACGCGGCCGCTCCGGTGACCTCGGCCGAGCGCACCGGCACCCTGACCCCGGCGAACACCGCGTACGTGATCTTCACGTCCGGTTCGACCGGCCAGCCGAAGGGCGTCGCGGTGCCGCACGCCGCGATCGTCAACCAGCTGCAATGGGAGACGACCGTTTTCGAGCTCGGCGCGGACGACGCGGTGCTGTTGAAGACGGCGGCGACGTTCGACCTCTCGGTGTGGGAATTCTGGTCGGCGGCGGTGTCCGGCGGCCGCCTGGTGATCTCGGCCCCGGACGGGCACCGTGACCCCGCGTACCTGAACGAGCTGATGCGCGCCACCGGCGTCACCACGTTGCACGTGGTGCCGTCCATGCTGGACGCGTTGCTCACCGAGTCCGGTGGCCGCCTCGCGGCCTCGCTGCGGCGCGTGCTCGCCATCGGTGAGGCGCTGCCCGCGGCGACCGCGCAACGGTTGCGCCGCGACAACGCCGCGGAGCTGCACAACCTCTACGGTCCGACCGAGGCGGCGGTCTCGATCACCAGCCACCTGGTCACCGACGCCGACGAGGCGGCGGTGTCGATCGGCGCGCCGGAGTGGAACAGCCGGGTCTACGTGCTCGACTCCCGCCTGCGGCCGGTGCCGGTCGGGGTCTCCGGTGAGCTGTACCTGGCCGGTGCGCAGCTGGCGCGCGGGTACTTCGGTCGTCCGGACCTGACCGCGGACCGGTTCGTCGCCGATCCGTTCGGTGCGCCGGGCGAGCGGATGTACCGCACCGGCGACCTGGTGGCCTGGAGCGCCACCGGCGAGCTGGACTACCGGGGCCGCACCGACTTCCAGGTGAAGATCCGCGGTTTCCGCATCGAGCTCGGCGAGATCGAGGCCGCGCTGCTGCGGCAGGACACGGTGAGCGCGGCCGCCGTCGTCGCGCACAACGATCCCAGCATCGGCGACCGGCTGGTCGCCTACGTGGTGTCCCGGACCGGCGCGCTCGACAAGCGCGCGCTGCAATCCGCGCTGGCGGCCGAGCTTCCGTCCTACATGGTGCCGTCGATGCTGATCCAGCTGGACGCGCTGCCGCTGAACGCGAACGGCAAGCTGGACCGCAAGGCGCTGCCGCGGCCGACCTTCGAGAAGGCGGTGTTCCGCGCGCCGGTCACGCCGATCGAGCAGATCGTGGCCAACACCTTCGCCGAGGTGCTGCGGATCTCCGAGCGGGAGGGCGCCGAGTCCAAGCGGCTCGGCCTCGACGACGACTTCTTCGCCTGGGGCGGCAACTCGCTGCTGGCCACGCAGGTCGCCGCCCGCCTCGGCGAAGCGCTCGACACCCGGGTGCCGGTGCGCCTGCTGTTCGAGGCGTCCACCGTCGCGGCGCTGGCGGTGCGGGTGGAGCAGCACGCCGACATGGGCGGTCGCCGCGCGCTGACCGCGGGTCCGCGCCCGGAACACATCCCGCTGTCGCTGGCGCAGCAGCGCATGTGGTTCCTCAACCGGTTCGACACCCAGTCGGCGGCCTACAACGTGCCCATCGCGGTGCGGTTGTCCGGCGCGCTGGACGTCGCCGCGCTGCGGGCCGCGATCGCGGACCTGGTGAGCAGGCACGAGATCCTGCGCACCGTCTACCCGCAGACCGAGTCGGGGCCGGTGCAGGTCATCCTGCCGCCCGCGCAGGCCGTGCCGCGCCTGGAGGTGCGGGTGGTCGCGCCGTCGCAGATCGAGTCCGCCGTGGTGGCGCTCACCTCGACGATCTTCGACGTCACCACCGAGGTGCCGGTGAAGGTCGCGCTGTTCCAGATCGCCGGCGAGGGCGCGCAGACCGCGCCGGACGGGTCGGTGGACTACGTGCTGGCCATGGTCGTGCACCACATCTCCGGTGACGGCTCCTCGGTCGGCCCGCTGACCAGGGATCTGATGATCGCCTACGCCGCGCGGGCGGCGGGCGAGGCGCCGAACTGGGCGCCGCTGGAGGTCCAGTACGCGGACTACAGCATCTGGCAGCGTGAACTGCTCGGCGACGAGGACGATCCGGAATCGCTGGCCGCCAAGCAGGTCGCCTACTGGAAGCAGGCGCTGGCCGAGCTGCCCGACCAGCTGGACCTGCCCTCGGACCGGCCGCGTCCGGCGGTGCAGTCGTTCGCGGGCGGCAAGGTCGAGCTGCGGGTGGACGCCGCGACCCATCAGGCGCTGATCGAATTGGCGCGTGCCGAAGGCGCGACGCTGTTCATGGTCGTGCACACCGCGCTCGCGGTGCTGCTGGCGCGTCTGTCCGGCACCGACGACATCGCGATCGGCACGCCGATGGCGGGCCGTGGCGAAGCGGTGCTGGACGACCTGATCGGCATGTTCGTCAACACCCTGGTGTTCCGCACCCGGGTCGACGCGGGCGAGGCGTTCACCGATCTGCTCGCGCGCCAGCGGGAGACCGACATCCAGGCGTTCGCCAACGCCGACGTGCCGTTCGAGCGCCTGGTCGAGGTGCTCAACCCGGTGCGTTCGACCGCGCGGCACCCGCTGTTCCAGGTGGGTCTGTCGTTCCAGAACCTGGCGCAATCGGCGCTGGAACTGCCCGGCCTCAGCGTGTCCGGCCTGGACATCGACACCGCGCTGTCCCAGTTCGACCTGCACCTGATCGCCACCGACCGCTACGACGACGCGGGCGCGCCGGAGGGCATCACCGGGTTCTTCACCTACGCGACCGACATGTTCGATCGCGCGACGGTGGAGGGCTTCGTCGACCGGTTCGCGCGCCTGCTCGACGAGATCGTCGCCGCGCCGCGCACCCCGGTCGGTGATTTCGAACTGCTCGACGCCGCCGAGCGGACCGAGCTGCTCATCGCGCGCAACGCGACCGACCACGCGGTGGACACCTCCGCCACGTTGGTGTCACTGCTGGACGCGACGGTCGCGGCCGGGCCGAAGGAAGTCGCGCTCGTCACCGAGGACGGCAAATTGATCACCTATGGCGAACTCGATGTTCGGGTGAATCGTCTTGCGCGGTATTTGGTTGGGTTGGGTGTGGGTCCGGAGTCGCGGGTGGGGTTGGCGTTGCGGCGGTCGGTGGATTTGGTTGTGGCGATGTATGCGGTGGCGAAGTCTGGTGGTGTGTATGTGCCGGTGGATCCGGATCAGGCTGTTGAGCGGGCGAGTTATATTTTGGAGACTGCGGCGCCGGTGTGTGTGTTGACGAATGCTGATGCTGGGTTCGTCACTGATGTGGCTGCGGTGGTTCGGGTTGATGAGCTGGATTTGTCGGGGGTGGACGCGGGGCCGGTGACGGATGCGGATCGGGTGGCGCCGTTGCGTCCGCAGAACACGGCGTATGTGATTTTCACGTCTGGTTCGACGGGTCGCCCGAAGGGTGTGGCGGTGTCGCATGGGGCGATCGCGAATCAGTTGTTGTGGAAGTGTGTCGAGTTCGGTTTGGATGCTGCTGACGCGGTTTTGTTGAAGACGGCGGCGACGTTCGATTTGTCGGTGTGGGAGTTCTGGTCGGCGGCTGTGTGTGGTGGTCGTTTGGTGATCGCGGCGCCGGATGGTCATCGGGATCCGGGGTATTTGAACGAGTTGATGGCGCGTGAGTGGGTCACGACGTTGCATGTGGTGCCGTCGATGTTGGATGCGTTGTTGACGGCGGGTATGCCGGATTCGTTGTGGCGGGTGTTGGCGATTGGTGAGGCGTTGCCGGGTTCGGTGGCGCAGCGGTTGTTGCGGGAGTGTCCGCGTACGGAGTTGTTCAATTTGTATGGTCCGACCGAGGCGGCGGTGTCGGTCACCAGTCATCGGGTGGGTGTGGCTGATGAGTTGTCGGTGTCGATCGGTGGGCCGGAGTGGAACAGCCGGGTGTATGTTCTGGATGGTCGTTTGCGGCCGGTGCCGGTGGGTGTGTCGGGTGAGTTGTATTTGGCTGGTGTGCAGTTGGCGCGTGGCTATTTCGGTCGTGCGGATTTGACGGCGGATCGGTTTGTGGCGAATCCGTTCGAGCCGGGTGGGCGGATGTATCGGACGGGTGACTTGGTCGCCTGGAACAGCCATGGTGAGCTGGAGTATCGGGGTCGTGCGGATTTCCAGGTGAAGATTCGTGGTTTCCGTATCGAGTTGGGGGAGATCGAAGCGGCGTTGTTGGCGTTGCCGGGGGTGGCGCAGGCGGTGGTGATCGCGAAGTCCGATCCGGGGATTGGTGATCGGTTGGTGGCTTATTTGGTGGCCAGTGACGCCGGGGCGGGGGTGGATGTGGCTGCGGTGAAGTCGGCGCTGGCGGCTGGTTTGCCGTCGTATATGGTGCCGTCGGCGTTTGTGGTGTTGGAGGCCTTGCCGTTGAATGTCAACGGCAAGCTGGATCGTAGGGCGTTGCCGGAGCCGGAGTTCGAGGTTCAGGTGTTTCGTGCGGCTTCGACGCCGATCGAGGAGATCGTGGCGTCGGTGTTCGCTGGGGTGCTGGGTGTGCAGCGGGTGGGGGCGGATGATGATTTCTTCGCCCTTGGTGGTAATTCGTTGTTGGCGACGCAGGTCGCCGCGCGTATCGGTAAGGCGCTGGATACGCGGGTGCCGGTGCGTGTGCTGTTCGAGGCTTCGACGGTGGCCGGGTTGGCCGCGAAGGTGGAGCAGCACGCGGGCGCTGGTGGGCGGAAGGCCCTGGTCGCTGGGCCGCGTCCGGACCGTATCCCGCTGTCGCTGGCGCAGCAGCGTATGTGGTTCCTCAACCAGTTCGACACCACCTCGGCGGTGAACAACATCCCGGTGGCCGTGCGGCTCACCGGCGAACTGGATGTCGAGGCGCTGCAACTGGCGGTCGGTGACGTCATCGGCAGGCACGAGACGCTGCGCACCGTCTACCCCGAACAGGACGGCGCGGCGCACCAGGTGATCGTGCCGGTCGAGCGGGCCGTGCCGGACCTGACGCCGGAAGCGGTCGCGCCCGAGGACATCCGCCACCGGATCATCGAGGTGGTCTCGGCCGGATTCGACGTGACCACCGAGGTTCCGCTGCGGGCCAAGTTGTTCCGGGTGACGGACGCCGAGTACGTGCTCGTGTTCGTCGCGCACCACATCAGCGCGGACGGCTGGTCCATGGGCCCGCTGACCCGCGACGTGATGCTGGCCTACGCGGCCCGTTCGGCCGGCGTGGAACCGGGCTGGGCGCCGCTGCCGGTGCAGTACGCCGACTTCAGCCTGTGGCAGCGTGACGTGCTCGGCTCCGAGACCGACCCGAAGAGCTTGATCTCGCAGCAGGCCGAATACTGGCGCGCCGCGCTGGCCGGTCTGCCCGACGAGCTCAACCTGCCCGCCGACCGTCCACGCCCGACGACGCAGTCGTTCGCCGGTGGGCGCGTGGTGTTCCCGATCTCCGGTGAGCTGCACCAGACGCTCACCGAGATCGCCAGGGAGCAGAACGCGACACTGTTCATGGTCGTGCACGCCGCGCTCGCGCTGTTCCTGGCGCGCATGTCCGGCACCGACGACATCGCCATCGGCACGCCCATCGCGGGCCGCGGCGAAGCCGAACTCGACGACGTGATCGGCATGTTCGTCAACACCCTTGTGCTGCGCTCGCACGTCGAAGGCGATCTGACCTTCGGCCAGTTCCTGGCCAGGACCAAGGACGCCGACCTCCAGGCGTTCGCGCACGCCGACCTGCCGTTCGAGCGGCTGGTGGAGTTGCTCAACCCGGAGCGCTCCACCGCGCGCCACCCGCTGTTCCAGGTGGCGCTGTCGTTCGAGAACCTGCCCGAGAGCAGTTTCGAGCTGCCCGGTTTGCACGTGGGCGCGGTCGATTTCGACGTCGACACCGCCAAGTTCGACCTGTCGCTGACCATCCGGGAAGCCGGGGAGAACCCCGGCGACGCGGGCATGTACGCGGAGTTCTCCTTCGCGCGCGACCTGTTCGACGACGAGACGGTGCAGGTGTTCGCCGAGCGCTTCACCAGGCTGCTCACTGCGATCGGCGCCGACCGGGAAACCCCGATCGGGGACCTGCCCCTGCTGGACTCGGCCGAGTACCACCTGCTCACGCACGTGGCGGGCGAGGACGTCATGGCCACCGGCCTGCTGCCGGATCTGCTCCAGCGCGGCGCGCACCTGGACCCGGAGCAGATCGCGGTGCGCTACCAGGGCCGTTCGATCACCTACCGGGAGCTGGACGAGTACTCCTCGCGCCTGGCGCGGGTGCTCATCGCGCGCGGTGTGGGACCGGAGCGCATCGTCGCGCTGTCGTTCCCGCGTTCCTACGAGATGGTCGCGGCGTTCTGGGCGGTGGCGAAGGCCGGTGGCGCGCATGTGCCGGTGGACCCGACCTACCCCGAAGACCGCATGCGGCACATGGTCAACGACTCCGGCGCGGTCATCGGCATCACCGCGAGCGAATACGTGGACCGGCTGCCGCGCGACGTCGAGTGGCTGCGGATGGACGATCCGGAGTTCGGCGCGCTCGTCGAGAGCCAGTCCGCCGCGCCGGTCACCGACGCGGACCGGATCTCCTCGCTGGCCATGCGCCACCCGGCCTACGTCATCTACACCTCCGGTTCGACCGGTATGCCCAAGGGCGTCACGGTGACGCACGCGGGCATGGGCGGTCTGGTCGGCGTCGCGGCCGACCTGTACCAGCTGGAATCGCACCACCGGTTCCTGCACATCTGCTCGCCGAGCTTCGACCCGTCGGTGCTCGAGTGGCTGTGCGCCGCCTACACCGGCGCGACGCTGGTGGTCGTCCCGTCGACCATCATCGGCGGACCCGATCTGGCGGAGCTGCTGCGCGCCGAGCGGGTGAGCCACACGATCATCACGCCCGCGGTGCTGGGCACGGTTGATCCGGAAGGCATGGAGGCGCTCGAGGTTGCCTCCGTCGGCGGTGACGTCACCACGCCGGAGCTGCTGGCCAAGTGGTGGCCCGGCCGCAAGTACTTCAACGCCTACGGCCCGACCGAGACGACGATCATCTCGTCCTACGCCCAACTCACCCCGGGCAGGCACATCACCATCGGCCGCCCGGTGCGCGGGATGTCCGCGCTGGTGCTCGACAACCGGCTCAACCCGGTGCCGCCGGGTGTCGCGGGCGAGCTGTACCTGGCCGGTGGCGCGCTGGCGCGCGGCTACCACAACCGCCCCGACCTCACCGCGGAGCGATTCGTCGCCAACCCGTGGAGCGACGAGGGCGCGCGGATGTACCGGACGGGTGACGTGGTGCGCTGGTTCGCCGAACCGGGTGAGCGGGCGGGCAACGCCGCGCTGCCGTCGGTGCGCTGGGAGCTGGATTACGTGGGCCGCTCGGACTTCCAGGTGAAGATCCGCGGCTTCCGTATCGAGCTCGGCGAGATCGACACCGTGCTGGCGAGCCACGAGGACGTCGAGTACGCGATCACGCTCGGCCGCAAGACCGACGCGGGCGCGACCATTCTGGTCTCCTACGTGCTGGCCGCGCCGGGCCGTGCGATCGACACGGCGCGGCTGACCGAGTACGCCTCGCGTAGCCTGCCGCCGCACATGGTGCCGACGGCGATCGTGGTGATCGACGAGATCCCGCTGACCCCGGTCGGCAAGCTGGATCGCAAGGCGCTGCCCGAGCCGGAGTTGGCCCCGCGCGAGTTCCGCGCACCGGCCAGCGAGGTCGAGGCCGTCATCGCCGAAGTGTTCGCCGAAGTGCTCGGCGTCGAGCAGATCGGGTTGGACGACTCGTTCTTCGCGCTCGGCGGCGACAGCATCCTGTCGATCCAGCTGGTCTCCCGGGCCAAGGCGCGCGGCGTGCTGTTCACCCCGCGCGACGTGTTCGAGCGGCGCAGCGTGGCCTCGCTGGCCGAGATCGCCACGCTCGGCACGGGCGCGGAGCAGGCGAAGCTGGAGGAGCTGCCGGGTGGCGGTGTCGGCGAGATCCCGCTGACGCCGATCATGCGGCAGATCCTCGCGAGCGGATCGACCTACCAGCGCTTCTCGCAGACCATGGCGCTGCGGCTGCCCGAAGGGATCGACCGGGAGACGCTGGTCGCCACCATCGCGGCGGTGTTCGACCACCACGACGTGCTCCGGTCGCGGCTGCGCCGTACCGGCGCGGACTGGACGTTCGAGGCGCTGCCGCGCGGCGCGGTGAACGTCAACGCCCTGGTGCGCCGCGTGGATCTGGCCGCCGACACCGACGAGGCGGAGCTGGCGCGGGTCGCCACCGAGGCGCTCGACGGCGCGATGGGCGGGCTCGATCCGGCGAACGCCGCGATGGCGCAGTTCGTCTGGTTCGCCTTCTCGGCGGACGCCGCTGTCCGGCGGCGTGACGTGCTGTTGATCGTCGCGCACCACTTCGTGGTCGACGGCGTGTCCTGGCGCATCCTGATCCCGGACCTGGCGATGGCCTGGTCGCAGCTGGTCGCCGGACAGCCGGTGGCGCTGCCCGCCAACGGCACGTCGATGCGACGCTGGGCACACAGCCTGGTCGAGGCGGCGAGCGCGCCGGAGCGGATCGCGGAACTGCCGTTCTGGCAGCAGGTTTCGGCCACGCCGGACCCGTTGCTCGGCGAGCGTCCGTTCGATCCGGCCGTGGACACGTTCGCGACCGTGGAGCGGGTCGAGGTCACCGTGCCCGCCGAGGTCACCGACGCGGTCCTCACCGCGATCCCCGGCCTCTACCGAGGCGGGGTGAACGACGGCCTGCTCTCGGCGCTGGCCATGACGGTCGCGCGCTGGCGCGGTGACGGCTCGAACGCCGCGCTGGTCAAGCTGGAAGGCCACGGCCGCGAAGAGGACGTGGTGCCCGGCGCGGACCTGTCCCGCACCGTCGGTTGGTTCACCTCGGCCTACCCGGTCCGGCTCGATCTGGGCGGCGCCGACCTCACCGACGCCTTCGCCGGCGGCGCCGCGCTGGGCGAGATCGTGAAGTCGATCAAGGAGCAGTTGCTCGCGGTGCCCGACAAGGGTCTCGGCTATGGGCTGCTGCGGCAGCTGAATCCGGAGACCGGGCCGAGCCTCGGTGGTGCCGGGCAGATCAGCTTCAACTACCTGGGCCGGATGTCGGCAGGGGAGATCCCCGAGCAGCTCGCCGAGATCGGCTGGGTGCCGGTGGCCGACCTGGGCCAGCTCGACGTCGACATGGACCTCGACATGCCCGCCAACGCGACGATCGACATCAACGCGATCGTCACCGACTCCGACGAGGGGCCGAGGCTGGGCGCGTCGTTCGCCTTCCCGGCCGGTCTGCTGAACCGGGAGCGGGTCCAGGAGTTCGCCGACCTCTGGGTCGAGGCGCTCACCGCGCTGGCCACGCACGCGCGGCGGCCGGACGCGGGCGGCTTCACGCCGTCGGACATGGCGCTGGTGCGGGTGGCGCAGCAGGACATCGAGCAGTGGGAACGCGCCTACCCCGCGCTGGCCGAGGTGTGGCCGCTCTCGCCGCTACAGTCCGGTCTGCTGTTCCACGCGATGATGACCCAGTCCACCGTGGACGTGTACACCATGCAGGCCGTGGTCGACCTGGGCGGCGCGCTGGACACGGCACGACTGCGGGCGGCGGCGCAGGGCATCGTCGACCGGTACCCGAACCTGCGCACCGCGTTCGTCACCGACTCCGAGGGACAGTCCGTGCAGGTGGTGCTGGACCGGGTCGAGGCGCCGTGGCGCGAGGTGGATCTCACCGAACTGCCCGCCGAGGAGCGGACCGCGGAACTGCGCAGGCAGGTCGCGGCCGAGCAGGCGACGCACTTCGACATGGCGACCCCGCCGCTGATCCGGTTCACGTTGCTGCGCAGCGACTCCGCGCAATGGCACCTGGCCATCACCACCCACCACATCCTGCTGGACGGCTGGTCGATGCCGCTGCTCATGCGGGATCTGCTGGTGCTGTACGCGGTGCGCGGCGACCAGACCGCGCTGCCGAGGGTGGCCTCCTACCGGAACTTCCTCGGCTGGCTGGCCGGGCGGGACCGGGAGGCCTCGCTGCGGGCCTGGGCCGCGGCGCTGGAGGGCGTCGACGAACCCACCCAGCTCGCGCCGCAGCCTCGCGCCGCGGAGAACTACGAGATCGGCAAGGTGGTCACCGAACTCGACGCCGACCGCACCCGCCGGATCACCAAGCACGCCGCCGAACTCGGCGTCACGGTGAACACGCTGGTGCAGGCGGCGTGGGGCATCCTGCTCGGACGCCTCACCGGTCGCGGCGACGTGGTGTTCGGCGCGACCGTGTCCGGCCGCCCCGCCGAGCTGCCCGGCGTCGAGTCGATGGTGGGTCTGTTCATCAACACGCTGCCGGTGCGGCTGCGCATCGATGACCGCCAGACCATCGGCGAACTGCTGGCGCGCCTCCAGGGCGACCAGGCCGGTCTGCTCGAGCACCACTACGTGGGGCTCACCGATATCCAGCGGGTGGCGGGCACCGGGTCGCTGTTCGACACGCTGCTGGTGTTCGAGTCGTACCCGATGGACAAGGAGGCGATCTCGGCCGCCAGCTCGATCGACGGCATGTCGGTGACCGGTGTGGGCGTCAACGACGCCACGCACTACCCGATGACGCTGCTGGTGATCGCGGAGTCCACCATCGAGCTGACCCTGAAGTACCTGGGCAGCCGGTTCACCGCCGAAGAGGTCGAGACTCTGGCCGAGCGGCTGGTGCGCGTGCTGGAGGCGCTGCTAGGCGACCCGGACACGGTGGTCGGCGACATCGACATCCTGGACGAGGGCGAACGGGCCCGGCTCCTGGTCGAATCCGGAGTGGCGGCAGCGGCAGGGACCCCGGAGCCGGTGGGCCGGGTCGGTGCGCGCACGGTGGCCAAGGTGCTCGCCGAAGTCGTCGAAGAGGACCCGGAGGCTCCGGCGCTGCTGGCCGGGGACGACGAGGTCGCCTTCCACGCACTGGATCGGCGCTCGTCGCAGCTGGCCCGGGTGCTCATCGATCGCGGCGCCGGACCGGGCGACATCGTCGCGGTGACACTGCCGCGTTCGGTGGACGCGGTGGTCGCGGCGTGGGCGGTGCAGAAGGCCGGCGCGGCGTGCCTGTTCGCGGGTGACCGCACCGCCGAGGACCTGACCGCCGCGGGCGCGAACTTCGCGATCACCTCCGAACCGGTGGCCGACGGCGAGATCCGCTGGGTGGCCCTCGCGGACGACCAGGTGAAGCAGGACATCGCCGCGGCGGCCCCGCACCCGGTTTCCTACGCCGACCGGGTCCGCCCGCTCGGCGAGGAACATCCCGCGTTCGTCGTCGCCACGGCGGACGGGGTCGTCTCGATCACCCAGTCCGAGGCCCTGGACGAGGCCGAACGGGTACGCGAGGAGCACGAGATCGACTACGAGTCGACGACGTTCACCACCGCGCTGTCCGGTCGCGCGGCCGTCCTGGAGTTCCTGTCCTCCGCGACGGCAGGCGCTCTGTCGGTCCTGCCGACCGGCGACCTGGCGGCCGACCTCTCCGACGGCGAGGTCACGCACTGGTTCGCCGCCCCCGGCGAAGCGACGGACGCGGCGGGTGACGAGGTCACGATCGTGATCGCGGAGTAGGGATACGACGGTTTCCGCTGGTGTAGGGCACAGCTCGGCCTGTGCCCTACACCAGCGGCTCGCTCCGCTCAGTCGCTCCGCTCAGTCGATCCGACCCTTTCACTACACTCAGGTCGACGGCGGCGACCATCGCCACTGCTCATCGAGGTCGAGGTGGTTTCAAGCCGATGCCGTCTCCCCATGCCGACGGTTGGACGGCCGCCGACCTCGATCACATGCCCGAAGACGGACTGCGTTACGAGGTGGTGAATGGCCAGCTCGTAGCGAATGCCGCTCCCGAACCGCGCCATCAGTTGTTCATCAGGTGGTTGGGGCGTGCTCTCGACGCGGCGTTGCCTCCCGGCCGCTTGGTGCTGGAAGGTGTCGGCGTGCTGATCGGTGACGACGAGCCGATTCCCGATCTCACCATTCCGTTCGACGTACTCGAACAGCCCTGACGACTTCCCCCCTGCGGTCTGGGAACCGGCCGCACCGAGGGCAAGGCGCGCGGCCGCGTCGGCACGCCGACGGTGAGCCGGACGGTGTGATCGTCCGTGCGCGGCGACATCCCCGCGCGCCGCACACGGACGATCAACCGGCGTCGGAATCCCGGAGTTTCGACCAGAGTTCGAACTCGGTGGGACTGAACGCCCGTCCGCCGCTACAGCCGGGTGCCCATCGGGCGTAGGTGTTCTCCGGGCTCACGGTGACCACGTCGACGACCTGTACCAATTCCGAAGGCACGTCGAAACCGAAATGCCGCACTCCGGGGACGATCACCGCGTCCGCGTCGACTCGCCGGACCACGTTCAGCAGACGGCTCAGCGGGCTGTCGGTTTCCGGACCGAAAACGATTGTCTTCGCCAGTTCGTATCCGAGTCGTATTGCGAGACTTCTGATTTGAATTTCGTCCCATGTCTGGGATATGCCGGAAACATCACGGCGAAGGTATCCGATAGCGGTCGGTCGTGGCCTCATCCGTCTACCTCGGTCTCGGTCGCGGGCCGGTGGCGCGGTGCTGGATGGCGCCGGTCGAAGCACCTGACTCCGACGCTAAGTAGCGCAGATCCCGACCGTCTACGTGCTTGCGGAAACTTGCGCACATTGCTCGGAAAGCGCAATCCGTAGCAAAGAGTCAGTGCATTATTGGCATCTGGGATGCAACTCGGCACAGGCGACTGAATTGGGGGCGGATCGTGCGCTTACGTTTTCTCGGCAAGGGTGGCTCCGATAAGACGGGCTGCCCGGCGTTGTATGCCACGGACCGGGGCAGCTATCTCGTACAAGGCTGGCGGACCGGTCAGTCCGGCACTTTGGAGATCCCTCACTTGCTGACCGGCTTCGCCGAGCCGGGAACTTTCATCGGCGCGACGATGACCGACACCGGTAGAGGTACCTTCCGGTTGGTAGGTCGACCGGTCACCGATCGCGAAACACTGGCTCAACTGACTTTGGAAGACGACGAGACAGCCATCGAAGTGCCGAAGCGTGAGAGGACCTACTACGGTGGATTTCCGCTCGAATGATCGTTGGATGGAGCTGTTCGAAACCGTCCGGACATCAGCGTTTCATTTGGAGGTCCGCGACGCCTACGCGGAGCCGGAGGAATCCGAACCGTTCCGCCGATTTCTCGACGGCGAACCGGAGCCGCCGGATGGTTACGACAAGAGCGATTGGCTCGACCTCATAGCGAGGTTGGCGGACCGGGGCGTCACGATGAGCCGGGTACGCGTTGTCAGTGTCCCGCACTCGGATTACCAGCGCTGGCTGTTCTCGGTCACCGGGAGCAGTGTCGCAGCCGGTGAGGACATCCGGTACGTGCCCAGGCATCTGGCCGGGAGAGTGCCACCGGACGACTGGTGGCTATTCGACGGTGAACGAGTGGCGTTCAACGTGGTCGACCACTCCGGCAAGCCGGCCGGGGCCGCGATCACCACCGACCCGGGAATCGCCGCCTACTGCCGAGCCGTGCAGGACCGGCTCTGGGCCTTGGCGACTCCGTACGCCGAATACATCACGACACCCCGGTGACCAGTTCGATACAGGACGCGCGGGCGGCGCTCGGCCAACGGCTGCGCGAAATGAGACGCGAGGCCGGGGTGAGCGGTCGAGAGCTCGCCGCCCGCGAAGGTTGGCACGAATCCAAGGTCTCCCGGCTCGAGCACGGGAAGATCAAACCGTCGAGTGACGATGTCCGGGCCTATTGCCGCCATTGTGGCGGTAAGGAACAGCTCGCCGACCTGTTGGCCACGCTGCACAACATCGACACGGCATATCTGGAATACCGGCGTTTACTGGGCGCGGGCGTCAAACGGGGACAACAGCTGTACGCGGAGCTCGAAGCCGAAGCCACGTTCGTGCGCAACTACGATCCACAGATCGTGCCCGGGCTACTGCAAACCGCCGACTACGCCGAAGCGAAGCTACGGAGTGTGATCGACTTCTATCGCCTTCCCAACGATATCGACGCGGGTGTTGCCAAGCGAATGGAGCGCCAGCAGATCTTGTACAAGCGGGATCATCGGTTCCACTTCATCATCAGTGAACGGTCGCTGTACACAACCGTCGGCGGTGACGCGGTGATGATCGGGCAACTCGATCGGCTGCACTCCATCACCGGTATGTCCCGGGTGACACTGGGGATAGTTCCGCTGATGGCACCCGCTGTCGTAGTGCTGGAAAACTTCACGATGTTCGACAACCGGATGGTGAAGGTGGAAGGTCATACCGCGGAGATAACCATTGCCCAGCCCAGGGAGATAGCCCTGTACGGCCGCGCCTTCGACCTCCTCGCCCGCCAGTCGGTGACCGGCGAGAAGGCCAGGAACCTGATCGAGGCCGCGCTCGAACGCAGGCGCTCGGCCTGAGGAATTCAGAGCGGGATGGCGTGCTCCTCGGCGAAGACCTTGCGGCAGACCGGGGCGCAGAAGGTGTAGTCGACGCCGTCGTGGGTGAGGGTGAAACGGGCGGTCGCCAATGCGACGGTCATCCCGCAGACCGGATCGATGGCGTGGCCCTCCGGGGCTTCGGCACGCGTGCCGGAAGCGCGATAGTCCTCGGTCATCAGTTTGGTGATCTCGGTGGCGGTGAGAGGGCGGCCGAAGGCGCCGAGGTTGTTCTCGCGCACGCCGACGATCTGCACGACGCAATGCGGGGCGCGGGTCAATCGCCCCGGGTCCGGGTCGCACGCGGCGATGGCGTCGGTGATCAGTGGGATCACGTGGCCGCCGAACTCGGTGTTGTTCGCCCATGAGCCGGGAACGGTGAGGCGCGCGAGGTAGCGCGGCGCGTCGTCCAGGGCGGGGCCGCCGGTCGCCCACACCTCGGCGTCGCGCACCAGGACATGGGTCAGTTCCCGCGCTTTCGCCAGCACCGAATCCGGTGCGGTGGGCTCGGTGGTCAGATCGCGCAGGACGCGGTCGGCGAGAGCGCGTTTGCGGTCGGGGGTGAGGGTGTCGCCGGAGACGAACAATTCGACGGTCATCATGGGCGTGCTTCTTTCGCGGGGAGCAGGGTGGTCACAACGACGAGCAGGAAAGCCACCAGCGCGCATGCCGTGCGCGCGAAGTGGAACGCCTCCCAGCGGCCGAGGATTTCGGCGTAGTCGGCGGGTGGGCCGCTGATCGCCCACACCTTGATTTCCTGATTGATCGGAACGTTGCCCAGCCGGGTGATGAGGAACGCCGCGACCGCGAGCACGCCCGCGCCACCGGCGAGCAGGCGGGACCGGCCGCTCGTGCGGGCCGCGAGCACCACCGCGCTGAGGATGGTCAGGCCCATCAGTGACTGCATCACCAGGCCGTTCACGCTCATCAGCGCGGTGTGGAAGGTGAAGCGCACCTCCAGCGGGACTTTGCGGAAGGCGTAGAGGACGTTCACGGCTCCATAGCCGAACGCTCCGGCGAGCAATCCGCCGAAAGTCAGCGCGAATGCTCGTGCCAAGAAGGGTCTTTCGCCAATTCTCACGCGTGACGCTCCGCCGGGACGAGTGCGAGGAGTTCGTCGACCGACCACTGGTCGTAGACATGCTCGCCGTGCTTCCCGGCCAGCACACGTCCATCCGGGGCGATCAGGAAGTTGGCGGGCAGCCCCAGACTGCCCCCCTCGGGTTCGGCGGGCGGGGCGGCTTGTTTTCCGCGCACGGTCGCCCAGGCGGCGTGGGCGACCCCGCGCACGATGGCCGGCCAGCCGCGCGGGTCCAGCAGAGCGCGGGGCGAGGTCTCGACGCCGAATTCGCGGTAGAGCTCACGGGCCGGATCGGCGATCACGTCCAGGGGTAGATCGGCGGTGTATTTGCGCAATTCCTCGGCGCTGGAATGGAAGACGATCACCTCGCGGATACCCGCGGCGGCGATCTCCTCGTGGCGGGTGACGATCGAGCGCAGGTGCAAGTTGCACACCGGGCATCCGGCGAAGCGCCGGAATTGCAGGTGAACGAGGCGATCCGGGTCCGGCACCCGGACCTGCGCACCGAGGACGGTGACCAGGGCACGGTCCGGGACGGCGGTCGGCAGCGACATCTAGAGCTCCTTTCGTAGGTGTACTTCGTACGCCTACAACCAGTATGCGCGTAGCTTGTACGCTGTCAATCCGTGCCTCGTCCCCGCTCGCTGACCACCGCCGATCTCGCCGACGCAGCCCTCGCCGTGCTCGACCGCGATGGGCTGTCCGCGCTGACCATGCGCACGGTCGCCAAGGAACTCGGCATGGCCCCCATGGCCCTGTACCGCTACGTGCGCGACCGCGACGCGCTCGAGGTGCTGGTGGCCGACCGGGTCTTCGCTTCGATCGACACCTCGCTCCCCGCCGGAAGCGACTGGAAGACCCGCGTGACGGCACTGCTCGAACACATCCGGAACGGGTTCTCCGCCCATCCGGCCGCCGTGCCGCTCGTCCTGCGGCATCGGCAGTCGTCGGTCGAATCGCTCCGTGTGATGGAAGCGATGCTCGCCGTGCTCACCGAGGCCGGATTCACCGGACGCGCCCGCGTCATCGCCCAGCGCACGCTGGTGGCCTTCCTGATCGGCTACCTCCAGAACAAGCTCTACGCGCCGCTGCCGGGGCGCGGGACGATCGCCATGTCGGAACTCTCCGCCGCGGACTACCCGCATCTCGCGCAGACCGCGGGGCAGGCCAAGAACATGTCGGCCGACGACGAATTCCGAGGCGGCGTCGAAATTGTGCTGCGCGGCCTGGAACCCTAGCCGGGACGCTCAGCCGAAAAGGCGGGTTAGGTCGATGCTCTCGGCCATCGTGCGCGCGCCGTCGTCGTTGAGGTGCATGCCGTCGCCGCTGTCCAAGTCGGGGCGGATGAAATCGGGCCGCTGCGGGTCCTCGACAGCGCGCGCCACGTCGAACACCGAGTCGAAGACGTCGGTGCCGCGCAGCCACTCGTTGACCTGCCTTCGGGTTGCCAACGTCTGCGCGACGTGCAGATCGTCGTAGATGACGCCTGCGTAGGGGCCGATCGTGGCGGCGTGGACGGTGAGGCCCGCCGCGCGCGCACGCCGCGCGAGCGTGGTGAAGCCCGCGATCAATTCGTCCGCGCTCGCGGGTGGCTGCCCCGTCATGCCACCGAGGGTGAGGTCGTTGATGCCGAAGTTGATCAGCACACTCGTCGCGCCGGGCACGCCGAGCACGTCACGGTCGAAGCGGTCCAGGCCCCGCTCGCCGATCACGTCGACGAGCAGCCGATTTCCCGCGATGCCCTGGTTGACCGCCCAGCCGCGGTCCAGCCGCGCGTTGAGGAAGTCCACCGACCTGCGGTTGGCGTCGAGGGTGGAGCCGACGCCTTCGAACCAGGAGTCGCCGAACGCGACGGCCACCGGCGTCCCCTCGGGCGCGAGCACGTCCACGCCGACGAGAAAGAACCGTGATGGCACCTCCTCGGCGCCGTCGAGCGCGGTCGCCGTCACGGCGTCGCCTGCGGTGATGTAGGCGGTTTGGCCGGGTTGATGGGAGAAGGTCGCCGGTCCGGTCGGGCCGGGCAGGTAGAGACTCACCGCGAGGTCCGCGCCCCCGGCAACGGCGAGATCCACCGGATCGCTGTAGATCTCGCCGCCCGCGGGGACGACGACCTGCTCCGCGCCGCCGAAGCGCAGTGCGGTGTCGGTCTCCGCGACGATCTCACTGCCCGTCTTGCGCAGGGCGACTCGCGCGGCGCCGATCGTCAGCGGGGTCTTCCCGTAGCGGTTGGTCAACCCGACCCGCACCCGCGTGCCGCCACCGGCCAGGTGCAGCACCTGGCGCACGGTCTGGTCGGTGAACGCTCGCGAGTCCGCGAATCTGATCTGCTCGTCCGGATTGATGACCGCGGTGCGGAACCCGGCGATCCAGGCGGTGGCGGACATGATGACCTCCAGTAGTTGATGCGAGGAATAATGCGTTTGCATATTTCTACGACGAATTTTTCCGCGTGTCAACTATCCGCAGAGAAACTATCCGCAGAGAAACTATCCGGTAGGTTCGCCCCATGGACGTGTCCGAGCTGTTCGACGACCCACGGCTGACCACGATGGGCCTGCTGTTCGAGGCGCACGGCGGCGTGGTGGCCAAACTGGAACCGGTGTGGAAGGCGCACGGCCTGTCCGGGCTGGATCTGAACGCGCTGCTGCGGCTGAGCCGTTCCCCAGGGCGCCGGCTGCGGATGACGGAGCTGGCGGTGCAGACCTCGCTCTCCACCAGTGGCGTCACCAGGCTGGTCGATCGCCTGGCGCGCGGCGAGCTGGTGCGGCGTGAGCTGGACCCCGGCGACCGCCGCAGCGCCCACGCGGTGCTCACCGAGGCGGGCGCCGCGCGCCTCGCCCAGGTGCTACCGGATTACCTCGCCGCCGTCGACCGCTGGTTCGTCGGGTTGCTGACTCCCGCGCAGCTGACGGCGTTGTCCGAGGCGCTGCGCATCGTCCGGGACGCGTCCAACCCCGAAGCGACCTTCCGAATGGACTGAATCGCCTCGCCGCGACCGTGGTGGCGCGCGATCACCACGTCCGGGGTCGACAGGGTGGGCCATGCCGCCCAGAGCGAGACGGCGTGTCGTCCGAGCTCGTACGCGGATCAACCGGCCCGGAGCGCGCCCGAGCACTCCGCCAGGTAGTCCGCCCAGGTCGGCTCGCCCACTTCGGCGCCTTCCGTCACCAGGTGCGCACCCACCCGATAGCCCGCCTCGCTGGGATCGCCGCACCGAGACGGCGGCGTACGGGTGTGGCCTGTGACGCCGATGCGGCGATCACTGCTGGCCTCGGTAGCGGCGGACCTTGCTGAGGTTGCCGCAGCGGTCCATCGAGCACCAGCGCCGGCGGCCCGGACGCGAAGAGTCGACGAACAGCAAACCGCAATCCTGCGCGGCGCAGACCCGGATCCGCCCGGCCAGGGGGCCGGTGAACAGGTCTATGGCGTCGCGGGCGAGCGTGGACAGCGCCGCGGCCGCCGTCGGGTCGGCGAAGCCTCGGGTGCCGTCGATCCGGAGTTCCGGGACCAGCGGCGGCCGCGCGGCGGCGATGTTGATCGCCGCGATGTCCTCCGGCGTCAACCGCTCGCCTGCCGCTCGGCCGTACCCCGCGCGGGCGATCGCGGCGCGCAAGGTGCGCATCGCGGGCAGGTCCGGGGCCTCGGCCCGCAATTCGCCCAGTTCGAGGATCACGCCGAGGAATCGGCGCAGGTCCTCGACCGTGTGCACGATCTCCCATACCGCGAGGTCGCCTTCGCCGCCGGTGTGTACGAGGTCGAGAGCGGCGCGCCCGGTGCGGAAGCGACGGCGGAGATCGGGTGGCAGGCTGGCGCGGGATTGCATGACACTAGTCTAACCGGTTACAGTGCCGTCATGACGATCACCACGCACATCAATCCCGAGACGCTGCACAGCAATCCGGCTTTCACCCAGGTAGTGCGGGTGTCGGCCGCCGCGGACACCATCTACGTGGGCGGGCAGAACGGCGTCGACGCCTCCGGTCGTGTGGTCGGCCCGGACGTCGCCTCGCAGGCCCGCCAAGCCTTCGCCAATCTGCGGACCTGTCTGGCCGCGGCGGGCGCCTCGATCGAGCACGTGGTGAAGTGGACGATCCTCATCCGCGAGGGCGAGTCGCTGCAAGACGGATTCGCCGCCTTCGGCGAGGTATGGGGTGACCGCCCCAATCCGCCCGCGATCACCGTCGCGCAGGTCGCGGGTTTCGCGGTGCCCGGCGCCGTCTGCGAGATCGAAGCCGTCGCCGCTGTCGCGGCCTGAACCGGCTCACTCGACCGACGCGGCGAGGCGTGTGGCGAGTGCGCCGGGCGCCGCACTCAGGACTTGCCGGTACCCCGCACCCAGTTCAGTCCCCAGCCGTAAGCCTTGTCCACTTCGGTCACGCCCCAGCGCGGACGGTTGGGCGGCGGCGGGACGAAACGGCCTTCACGGCGTAACACCAATTCCGCGCCGGTGTTCTCGATCAGCGCCAGCACCACGTCGCGGGAGTTGTCGGCGCAACCATCGACGCTCAGCTCGATCGGCGCGGCGCCCGGTGGGTACAGCGTCGCCGTCATCCGGACGCCGCGCAGATCGGCCGCGCCGTCGTAGAGGGTGGCGAAGACCAGAATTCGGCGGAATTCGGCGGTGTGACCGAGATCTATCCCGAGGTTTTCCCCGGCGGTCGCCCCGGAACGATCATCGGCGTCCAGGCGGACGTAAGGCGCCTGCTGGAGCGAACCGAAGTCGCCGGCCGGGCGAATGTCGCCCCTGCGCCCGTCGGCGAGTTCCCAGAAGCAGCACAGGTCCAGATCGAGCGCCCCGCCCTGACCGGGCACGCTCGAAGCGGTCCAGTTCAGATTGATCCGCATGACTCCCGAGGTCGCGCCGTGCGCGGTGAGCGACAGCGAGGGGAAGTCCTGCGTCAGCGCGAGCGTGCCGAAGGGCGGGCCCGTGGGCGCGCTGTGCCAGGGCAGCACCGGCTGCCCGGCTGTCGGCGGGGGTTGGTAGTGGCTCGGCGGAACATCGCCTGGCGGCGCTGGGTACTGGCCGGAGCGGGCGTAATGACCGGAACCGGACGTGCTTCGGCCGTAGGTCGCGTCCTGGCCCGCTGCGGGCGTGGGATGGCGCGGCTGCGGCGACCAGCCAGGTGGAGCAGGCGCCGCGAGCCGTCCCGGTTCCGACGGCACCGTCCCGGACGGCGGCGGTGGCGGGGTGAACTCGTGCGGCGGCGCGGGCGGTGGCGGGGGTGGTGTGTATTCGTGTGCCGGAACCGGTTCCTCGTCCACGGCGATGCCGTAATCGGTGGCCAGCCCGGCGAGACCGGAGGTGTACCCCTGGCCCACCGCGCGGAACTTCCATCCGCCGTTGCGCCGGTAAAGCTCGCCGAGCACGATCGCGGTTTCGCTCGTCGCGCCGACGTCATCGAAACGGGCGACCTCCGCGCCGGTATCGCGGTCGACGACCCGCACGAACAGGCCGTCGAGCTGCCCGACGGCCTCGCCATCGGTGGATGCCGCGACGACGATGCCCTCGATCTGCGGCTCCACCCGCGCCAATTCGGCCGACAGCACGTCGAGCACGATCGACCCGGATCGCTTGCCTTCGTGCCGGACCGCGCCGGACGGGTGCACAGGCTGGTTGAAGAAGACGAAATCGCTGTCGGACCGCACCTTCCCGGACACCACGAGCAGTGCGGAGGCGTCGGCGTCCGGCGCACCCGCCCCGGCCCGCCAGCCCACTTCGATCCGGACGGCGGAACTCGATACGGGCACATTGGCGCCCTTCGGCATGGACACGCCTGTCAACGTATCCGAAACCGGCGCACGGCGTCCCGCATCCGCGCGCGGATCGCCAACCGGCCTCAGTGGGTCGGCGGCGCGATCTGCCAGTGTTCCTGAAGGGCGCCCGCGATCTGCGGAAGCACGGTCACCGGAATTCGCTTGCGGCGCAGGATCGCCCGGATCTCCGTGACCTGGTCGCGTTTACGCAGGTCGTACGCGCCCGCGACCGGGCGTACCACCGGCGGGATGGACAGCAGCACCAGCTCGCCGTGCGGTTCGTCGCCACCGGAGAGGTCGAGCGCCAGCGACCAGCGGGCGCGTTCGTCGAGGGTGAAGCGCCCGGCCACCACCCGGTCCCACGGGATGCTGGAGACCGCCCACGGCTTGCGCCGGTAGATGGCGTGGTCGGTGAGCACGATGGCATCCCTGGTGAACAGCGCGGCCAGCACGGCGACACCGACGACGGCCCCGGCCAGCAAACCGGTGAACACCCGGTTCACCCCGAACGCGGCGACGAACGAGCCGCAGACAGTAACGGTCGCCAGGATGCCGAGCACACTGTAGAGCGCGGCGCGCTGTGTCGGGACCACACCTGCCCGCACCGTTGTCATCTCACCTACCTGCCTCTGGTGCATTTCCGGCTCACGGTACCGCCTCGCGCACCGGCGCACATCCGGCCGTTCCCAAGTGTGGCCGGAGGCCGGGCTCAGACCGTGAGCGGGACCGCGGCCTCGGCCGTGTACACCAGGAACGTCAGGCTCTGCTGGAAGTACAGCTGCACCGAAGTGCTGTCGTGGGACAGGTAGCCGATGGACAGGTCCTGGCCGACGCGCAGATCGAAATCGCCGCCGCGCGTGGTGAGCACGATGGCGCCGTCGATCGCGGGCGCCCAGATGATCTCGCCCTCCGGGATCAGGCGCTCGATGTGCGTGCGGATCATGTGACCGTGGTCGGAGGTTTCGCTGACCGCCGTGTACAAGTCGGCGCTGAGCAGCACCGAGTACGGTCCGTCGACACCGGCCAGCCGCAGGGCGCTCAACGCCTGCGCGATGGCTTCCGGCACCAGCCGGGTGTCGCTGGGCAGCCGGATCGGCTCGTTGGACGAACTGGCGCGGATGCCGGTGATCCGCGCGGCCGGGTACCCCTCGAAGATCGCGCGATCCTCGGCGAACGCGATCTTCTTCGCGGCGTCCTTGACCGGATCCAGGTCTGCGTCCTGAGCGCCGCGCTCGACGTTGTCGAGTTCCTCCCGGGAGAGCGTGAACGGCACGCGCAGCTCGACCAGCGGCGCGACCACCCGCTGGCGGGCGAACACGCCCGCGTCGGGCGAGTCGATCGGGGTGGTGTGCCCCGTGCCCACCGCGGAGTAGTCCGTGCCGTGCGGGCCGGACAGGTCGACCACGCGCCGGCCCGCGATGTGCCGCTTGAACGTGCGCGTCGCCTCTTCCTCGATGGCCGCCCACGCCTCGGAGGTGATCGGCGCTAGTTCGCGATGGAGGTTGTTCATGACCGGGTGCTCCTTTTCAACGAGCCGATACCGAGGGCGCCGTCGCCCGCGGGCGCGGCGGTGCCGGGCAGATCTGTCCGACCGGCGCCGTCGGTGTCCACGGACACCGCGGACTCCGTCGTCTCCCATGGGGCGGGCGGCAGATCGTCGAGAAAATCGACGGTGGGTGCGAAGAACGACGTGCCGGTGAGGGCGACGGAGAAATCCAGGATGCGGTCGTAGGCGGCCTCGCCGGTGCCGAGGAACATCCGGGTGAGCATGCGTTCGGTGACGCTCGGGGTGGCCGCGTAGGCGATGTAGTAGGTGCCGAACACCCCGTCGCGCACGCTGCCGAACGGCATGTTGCCCCGCAGGATCTGACGTTCGGTGCCGTCCGGATCGATCAGCGTGTTGACCTCGACGTGCGAGTCGGCGGGCTTGACCTCGTCGGGGAGCTCGAAGTCGTCCAATTTGGTGCGGCCGATCACGCGTTCCTGCTCCTCGACCGACAGCGCGCGCCAGTCCGCCAGCGGATGGGTGTACTTCTGCACGATCACGTAACTGCCGCCGGTGAATCGCGGATCCTCCGCGCCCACCAGCGCGGCCGCCGCGGCCGCGCGGCCCTCCGGGTTCTCGGTGCCGTCCACGAAGCCGAGCAGATCGCGCTGCTCGAAATAGCGGAAGCCGACGGTCTCGTCCACGATCGTTCCCGCGCCCGCCAACCGGTCCGCGATGGCCATGGCGAGCTCGAAACAGGCGTCCTGGACCTCGGACTTGATGTGGAACAGCAGGTCGCCCGGTGTGGCGGGGGCGGTGTGGCGTGCGCCGGAGTACCCGGGGAACGGATGCAGCTCGGCGGGTTTCGGTCCGGCGAAGAGGCGGTCCCAGGCGTCGGAGCCGATCGACGTGACGCACGTCAGGTTCGCGCCCGGCAGGCGGAAGCCCACCGAACGGCGCAGACCGGTGATGTCGGCGAGCAGATCGCGGACGGCGGCCTCGCCACCCTCGTCGATCGTGGCGACCAAGAAGATCGCCGACGGTGTGAGCGGTTCGAGGATCGGCTGCGGCTCACCCATGATCGACACACTAATGCCAGGCCCGACCGGCTGCGCCGCGAACCCGCGCGGCGGTGACTACATCGCCACCGTCAGCAGGAACGCGACATCGTCGATCGCTTTGACGCTGTGGCGTGCCTTGGGGATCACGATGAGATCGCCCCCGGAGCCCTTCCATTCGTTCGCGCCGCTGATCAGGATCAGTGTGCCGCTGAGCACCAGCAGGGTCGCCTCACCCGTGTTGTCGTGCTCGGCCAGGCTCTGCCCGGCCGTCAGGCCGACCACCGTCTGCCGCAGCGTGTGCGCATGGCCGCCATAGATTGTCTGTGAACTGCGTCCGCTCGTGGCGAGGGCCGCCAGCTTCAATTGCTGGCGCGCTACCGCAGTCAGCGATTTCTTTTCCATGGGCCGCCTTTCCCAGATCACCACAGCCGATGCCGGGCTGGTGGCAACGGCTCGAGGCGGCCGGCCGAACCAAAGCCCGGCCGCCGCATATCGAGGAGTATGCCCCAGTCGGCCCCCGCGCGGGCCGGGTTTCACCTGGCCCGCCGCTGAGGGCGGCGTCAACAGGTCCCGGCGGCGTGGCGCCGCCGTGGGCTATCGCCGGGCGGGCCGCTCGCGGGTGTAGCGACGAACGCGGAAGCGCAGCCCGGTGGCCGAAGTGCGCCAGGGTTCCGGGTCGTCGGGCTGCCACTCCGGTCCGATCGCGGGCGCGAAGGCGTCGCCCTGCACGTCGGTGTCGATCTCGGTGACCCGCAGGTCGGTCGCGAAATCCAGCGCGGCCCGGTAGATTTCGCCGCCTCCGGCCACCCAGACGGCGTCCGGCTCGCAGCGGGCCAGCGCCTCGGCCACCGACGACGCGCGCTCGGCCCCTTCGGCCGACCAATCGGGCTGCCTGGTCACCACGATGTTGCGCCGGCCTGCCAGCGGCCGGAACCTCGGCGGCAGCGAATCCCAGGTCCGCCGGCCCATCACCACCGGATGGCCCCAGGTGACCTCCTTGAACTGCGCCATGTCCTCCGGCAGCCGCCAAGGGATCGTGTTGCGGAACCCGATCACCCCGTCCAGGGTCTGCGCCCAGATCAGGCCGATCGTGCGGGTCACACCGCCACCGGAGCCTTGATCGCCGGGTGATGCCGGTAGCCGACCACGTCCACGTCCTCGTAGCGGTAGTCGAACAGCGTCGGCGCCGGACGCAGCCGCAGCGTGGGGAACGGATAGGGGGCCCGGCCCAGTTGCTCGGTGACCTGGTCGACGTGGTTGTCGTAGATGTGGCAGTCGCCGCCGGTCCAGATGAAGTCGCCGGGCGCGAGCTCGGCCTGCTGGGCGACCATGTGGGTCAGCAGCGCGTAGCTGGCGATGTTGAACGGCACGCCGAGGAACAGGTCGGCGCTGCGCTGGTAGAGCTGGCAGGACAGTTTGCCGTCGGCCACGTAGAACTGGAAGAACGCGTGGCAGGGCGCCAGGGCCATCTTGTCCAGGTCGGCGACGTTCCACGCCGAGACGATGATGCGCCGGGAGTCCGGGTCGGTGCGCAAGGTCTGCAACACCTGGGAGATCTGGTCGATGTGGGTGCCGTCCGGGGTCGGCCACGACCGCCACTGCACGCCGTAGACCGGGCCGAGTTCGCCGTCGGCGTCGGCCCACTCGTCCCAGATGGACACGCCGTGCTCGCGCAGCCAGCCGACGTTCGAGTCGCCGCGCAGGAACCACAACAGCTCGTAGACGATCGACTTCAGGTGGACTCTCTTGGTGGTGATCAGCGGGAACCCCGCCGAGAGGTCGTAGCGCAGCTGGTGACCGAAGACGCTGCGCGTCCCCGTGCCGGTGCGGTCGGCCTTGTTCGTGCCGGACGCCAGCACCAGCCGCAGCAGGTCCTCGTACTGGGTGTCGGGAGCGGAAGCCTGGTCGAGCGCGTCTTGGGCCACGCCTGGCAACTGTAGTCTTCCGCCGACCTGGCAAGCTCGAGCCCATGCGCAAGCTCTACGTGATCGGCATCGGCGCCGGTGACCCCGACCAGGTCACCGTGCAGGCGGTCAAGGCGATGCGGCAGGTCGACACGTTCTTCGTCATCGGCAAGGGTGAGGCCAAGCGGGAACTGGTCGACGTGCGCACCGCGATCCTGGAGGCGCACATGGACCGGCCCTACCGGATCGTCCCGATCGCCGACCCGCCGCGCGACCGGGCGCCCGAGGACTACGTGGACGTGGTCGACGACTGGCACGATCGCCGGTCGGCGCTGCTGGAGGCGGCGTTCGCGGCGATCGACGGCGTCGGCGGCGTCCTGGTCTGGGGTGATCCCGCGCTGTACGACAGCACGCTGCGGATGGTCGAGCGGGTGCTCGCGCGCGGCGTGGTGAGCTTCGAGCACGAAGTCGTTCCTGGCATCACGAGCGCGCAGGCGCTGGCCGCGCGGCATCGGATCGTGCTGCACGGCATCGGCGAACCGGTGCGCATCACCACCGGCCGCCGCCTTCGCGAGGAGGGAATGGGCGCCGAGAACGCCCTGGTGATGCTGGACGGCGACTGCTCGTTCACCGCGATCGAGGACACGGACGTGCGCATCTGGTGGGGCGCCTACCTCGGTATGCCGGACGAGACGCTGATCGAGGGGCCGCTGGGTCAGGTGCGCGAGGAGATCGTCCGCCGCCGCGCCGAGTTGCGCGACCGCAAGGGCTGGATCATGGACATCTATCTGCTACGCCGCGACGGCTGAACCGCTCGCCCGGCGCGAGCAACGGCGGATCGACGGCGGGGCTGGGTAGTCTGGAGCCCGTGCCAGAGCTACCGGAGGTGGAGGCGTTGGCGCAGTTCCTCCGGGAGCATGCGGTCGGCGCCGTGGTCGGGCGCGTCGACGTGGCCGCGTTGAGCGCCGTCAAGACGTTCGAGCCCCCCGTCACCGCACTGTCGGGCCGGGATGTCACCGGAGCGGGGCGCTGGGGCAAATTCCTCGGGCTGGAATGCGACGGCCTCTGGCTGGTCACGCATCTGTCGCGCGGCGGATGGCTGCGCTGGATCGACGAACCGAGCCCCACGCCGCCCAAGCCGGGCGGGAAGAGCCCGCTGGCTCTGCGGGTGCACTTCTTCACCCCGGAGGGGGCGACGCCCGCCTTCGACCTGACCGAGGCGGGTACGAAGAAACGGCTCGCGGTGTACGTCGTGGCGGACCCGAAAGCGGTACCAGGCATCGCCCGGCTCGGCCCGGACGCGCTGGAGGTCACCGAGGCGCAGTTCGCCAACATCCTGTCCGGCACCTCGCAGCGGATCAAGACGGCCCTGGTCGACCAAGCGCTGCTGGCCGGCGTCGGCAACGCCTACTCCGACGAGATCCTGCACACCGCGCGGATCTCCCCGTTCGCGAACACGAAGACGCTGGCGGCCGACAAGGTGGCCGAACTGTACGCCGCCATGCGCGCGGTGCTCACCGACGCGGTACGACGCTCGGTCGGCCAGGACGCCGCCCGCCTCAAGGGCGAGAAGCGCTCCGGCATGCGGGTGCACGCGCGGGCCGGGTCGCCCTGCCCGGTCTGCGGCGACACCGTCCGTGAAGTGTCCTATGCCGACCGGTCCTTCCAGTACTGCGCCACGTGTCAGACCGGAGGCAAGGTGCTCGCGGACCGGCGGATGTCGCGCCTGCTGAAGTAGCTCAGGTCACCGTCGGCACCCGCACGCCCTGCCACGCGAGTCGTTTCGCCCGGTCGGGATCGTGTTCGACCCGGGTGGGGTAGTCGATGATCAGGGTGGACCTGCGGGCCTCGGTGTAGGCGGGCCACGACGGCAGGGGCGCTCCGGTGCGGGCGAACGCCAGCCAATTGTCCTGGAACTGGTCGGTGACCGCGCGCAGTCCGCGCCGCCCTCCCGCCGCGGTGAAGGCGCGGCCGATCGGCGAGTCGGCGACGCCGAAGACCGGGATCAGGTCGGTCGCGTGCGTGGCGCCGAGCCCGGACAGATGCAGGGCGCGGGGGGCGAAGTCGTAGCGGTAGGCGTACGTCGGCGCGTGCTTGCTGTGCCCTTCCATCACAGTGAGCGAAGGACGCCAGAAGGTGTAGTCGCCGCCCGCCCGCACCGCCGCCTTGGGCTGGGGATAACCGGGATAGGCCGCCGCGATCCTGGCTTCGGCCTCGCTGGAGTGGCCGAGAGCCGAACGCAGCCGGTCCGCGGTGGTGGGCAGTTCGTCGGCGAACCTGGCGAAGAGCGTGCCCTCGTCCCGGTTCGTGCCGATGATCAGCGGCACCCGGTGCGCGGTGCCCTCGACGATCGCGTCGACCGGCGAGCGCGGCAGGAAATCGCCGTCCACGACCGGGCAGGCGGGAAAGACGCCCGGCTGTTCCCGCAGCAGGGCCGCGATGGTGCGGTCCACGGCGCGGCGGATGTCGTTGGAGCTCGCGGTGCGCAGCGCGTCGTGCGCGGTCTCGGGCGTGGCGCCCAGCGCGGCGACACAGCGGCGCGCGAAGCCGCGGGCCTCCTCGGCGGTCATCGCCCAGTCGGCGGGAGGGCTCTGCGCGATCGCCCGGTGGAACAGACCCTCGGCCGCCGGAGTCGCCATGAGACCGAGTACGGCGTGCGCGCCGGCCGACTCGCCGAAAATCGTCACGTTGCCCGGATCGCCGCCGAAGGCGGCGATATTGGTGCGCACCCACTCGAGCGCGGCGAGTTGGTCGCGCAGTCCCAGGTTGGCGTCGAAGGGATGCTGCTCGGTGCCGAACGCGCTGAAGTCGACGTACCCGAACGCGCCCAAGCGGTAGTTCAGCGACACCACCACCACATCACCGCGCACCGCGAGGCGCGCGCCGGAGTACAGGCCGAGCGCGGAGGTGCCGATGAGGTAGCCGCCGCCGTGGATGAAGACCAGCACCGGTCGCGGGCTCGCCGCCGAGGTCGCGGGCGCGGTGACATTCAGTGTCAGCGCGTCCTCGCTGGTGGGCTGGTAGGCGCGCGGCCCGATGCGCGCCCCGGAGCGGTGCTGCATCGCCGCGGCGGTGAATTCCGTCGCCGTCCGGACGCCCGACCACGGTTGGACCGGTTGCGGAGCGCGGAATCGCAGGTCTCCCACCGGAGGAGCCGCGTAGGGAATGGACCGCCAGCGCAGCACGCGGCGGCCCCTGCGACCGCGGACGACTCCGTCGGCGGTCTCGATGTCCGTTATTGCCACCATTTGGAAATGGTAGCTAGGGCCGCCGCGCCTCCAACAGGCGCAGCCAGAACTCGCTGACCGCGGGGAAAGCTGGCACGGCGTGCCAGAGCGTGGACAGCGGGACCCGCCCGACCACCGCGATGGTCGCCGCGTGCAGTTGCTCGCCCACCTCGGGACCGACGAACGTGGCGCCGAGCAGCGTGTCGGTGGCGCTGTCGATCACCAGCTTCGCGCGGCCTGCGTAGTCGTCCCTGGACAGCGCCGACCCGGCCACCGCGATGTCCAGTTCCACGGTCTCGACCGCGTGGCCCGCGTCCCTGGCCGCGGCTTCGGTCAGCCCGACGGAAGCAACCTCGGGCGCGGTGAACACCACCTGCGGCACCTTGCCGTGGTCGGAACTCGCGACGAAACGGGGGTCGTCCAGCGGCCTGCCCTCGGCTCGTGCCGCGATCACGTCGCCGCACACGCGCCCCTGGTATTTGCCCATGTGGGTGAGCGCGACGCGGCGATTCAGGTCGCCGACCACATACAGCCACTCGCCTTCGACCTCGCGCGCGGTGAGATGGTCGTCCACGGCGACGTAGCCGTCGGGCAGCCCGACCGCGTCCAGGCCGAGGCCCTCGGTCGCGGGCGCGCGTCCGGCCGCCACCACGATCTCGTCCACCTCGAGCGCCGACTCGCCTTCGGGACCGCGCGTTCGGACCGTTACCGGACCGCCGTGGATCCAGCCTTCGCCGGTGTCCTTCGCGGCCGGGCGCTCGACGGCGGCGGGCTCGGTGCCGAACCGCACATCCACGCCCGCCTCGGTCAGCGCCGCCGCCACCCGGTCACGCGCGAACGGCTCGGCCGCGGCCAGCAGCGCCGAGCCGCGCACCAGCAAGGTGACCTCGGCTCCGAGCGCGGCCAGCCAGGTCGCCGCCTCACTGGCCACCACGCCGCCGCCGACGACCGCGACCCGGCGCGGGACCTCGCGCAGGTTGGTGGCGTCGCGCGAAGTCCACGGCAGCGCGGCGCGCAGGCCGGGCAGGTCCGGCACGTTCGCGGTGGTGCCCGTCGCCAGCACCACGGCGTGCCTGGCGCGCAACTGCCGCCCGCCGACCTCGACCGAGCGGGCGCCGGTCAAGCGGCCGGTGCCGCGTACGACGTCGATGCGCTCGTGCTCGGCCCAGGCGACCTGCGAGGAATCGTCGTGATCGTGCACGAACGCGTCGCGCCGCCGCAACACCGCCGAGACGTCGAGGCCGGTGGCCGTGATCCCCGGCATCGCCCGCGCCGCCGCGAGAACGTGGCCGGGCCGCAGCAGCGCTTTGCTCGGTATGCAGGCCCAATAGGAGCATTCGCCGCCTACCAGTTCGCGCTCCACGATGGCTGCCGTGCGGTCGCTACCCGCGACGGCGTAAGCGGCGGCGTTCTCTCCCGCGGGTCCGCCGCCGATCACGATGACGTCGTAGTCGGTCGGTGTGCTCGACATCGCCGCGCCCTACTGCAGATAGCCCTCGACCTGCGACACCGGATTCGCCCGCACCCCTTCCGGGGACTGGCCCTGGTCGATCCGCGCCCGGCGATGGCGCAGCAGATCCCACGCCTGATCCAGCATGACTTCGAGTTCGGCCAGGCGCTGGCGCTCGGTCCTGGGGTCCAATTCGCCGTGGGTGGCCTGCGAGCGCAACTGGTGCTCCTGGTCGACCAGTTCCTTGATGCGGGCCAAGATGTCCTGTTCGCTCATGCCGACCATGCTACGGCCGGACCAGGCACTCGGCGGCCAACGCAGCGGCCGCGGCCAGTTCCGGCCAGGGCAGCGCCGTGTAACCGAGTGCGACACCGAAATGGTCCCGGCGCGCTCCCGAGTGATGCCGGGCCAGGCCGTTGAGCGCGACGCCACGCGCTCGCCCCGCCGCGACCACGCGCCGCTCGGCTTGCGCCGACTCCACCGGCACGACGACGTGCGAACCCGCGTCGTCGCCGAGCACATCGAGCCCACGGCGGCGCAACTGCGCCACCAGCAGCGCCCGGCGCGGTGGCAGCGCACGCCGCAACCTGCGCAGATGCCTGGCGAGGTCACCGTGCGCGGCGAAGGCGACGAGCACCCGCTGGCCCGCCGGGCTCGGGCCGGTGCCGGTGCGCTCCCGATGGGCGAGCACGGCCTCGGCGATATCCGGAGCGGCGAGCAGCCAGCCGACGCCGAGGCTCGGTGAAAGGATCTTGCTCGTGGTGCCCAGGTGCACGACGACGTCGGGCGCCATGGTGGCGAGCAAGGGCAGCGGCGCGGTGTCGTAGCGCAACTCTCCGTCGTAGTCGTCTTCGATGACGACGATGCCGGATCGTCGCGCGTGCTCGACCAGTTCGACCCGCCGCGCCGCGGGCATGCGCGCGCCGAGCGGGAATTGATGCGCGGGAGTGCAGTACACCGCCTTGATCCGGGGCGGAAGCAGATCGACGCGCAATCCGTGCGCGTCGACGGGGACCGCGACGACCTCGAGGCCCGCCGCCGCGAACGCTCCCGCGGCGCGCTGGTAGCCCGGGTCCTCCATCGCGACGGCATCGCCCGGTCGCAACAGCGCCGCGGCCAACTCGCTCACGGCGGAGCTGGTCCCGGCGGTGGCGAGCAGCACGGTGTCACTGCCCGCGCCGATCCCGCGATGGCGCAACAGATGCTCGGTGACCGCCGTGCGGAACTCCGGTTCGCCCGCGCGGTCCTTGCGCACCAGCGGCGCGTGATCCGCGGCGGCTCGCCAGGCCCGCCGCCACGCGGCCGGATCAATGGCATCGACGCACGGCGCTCCCGGCGCGAGGTCGAACAGGCGCGGTGCGGTGCCCGCGTCGCGGTGGGGGACAGCGCGGGCGGGCGCGGCGGCCGGTGCGGTCGTCAGATAGGTGCCGGAGCCACGTTTGCCGCGAAGCCAGCCCTCCGCGTGCAACTGGTCGTAGGCGGCGGCGACCACTGTGCGGCTCACGCCGAGCCGCACGGCCAGCGCGCGGGTGGAGGGCAGCCGGTTGCCGCCGCGCAGGTGCCCGGTCGTCGCCGCGCCGCGTAATTGTTCGGCGATCTGCACCGACAGCGGTCGCGCCCGATCGCGATCCAGCTCGAGGGGAAGGTCCTCCAGCACGGCGGCTCCTCGAAATGGACTGCCGGGAAACAACTGAATTGGCACTTCGATAATGCCATTCCCGTCGCGATGCTGGATGCATGACCGAACCAGCCAGTCCACGCGCTCCGCTCTCGCCGACACCGCGCAGCACGCCGACGAGGCCGACCGGCCGTGCCAGGACCGATCGCGCCGACCTGGACGCGGTGCTGGACGCCGGGCTGATCTGCCACCTCGGTGTCCTGCTCGGCGGCACGCCGGTCGTGCTGCCCACCGCCTACGGTCGCGACGGCGACACGCTGTACGTGCACGGCTCGACCGGCGCGGGGAACCTGCGCGCGGCGCTGGCCGGTGACATCTCGGTGGCGGTGACCCTGGTGGACGGCGTGGTCTACGCGCGGTCGGCCATGCACTTCTCGATGAACTATCGCTCCGCAGTCGTGCTGGGCCGCGCGCGCCGGGTGAGCGATTCCGGCGAACGCCTGCACGGGTTGCGCGTCATCGTCGAACACGCCGCGCCCGGCTCGTGGTCGCGCGTGCGCTCGCCGAACAAGAAGGAGCTCGCCGCGACAACGGTGCTGGCTCTCGATCTGACCGAGGCGTCGGTGAAGATCCGCGAAGGCGGTCCCAAAGACGACGAGGCCGACATCGAGACGGGCGGTGTCTGGGCGGGCGTCCTTCCCGTGCGTCAGGTGTGGGACGCCCCGATCGACTCCGCCGACCTCGCTCCCGGCATCGCTGTCCCGGCCGACGTCCTCCGGCGCGCGGCGTCCTGAGCTTCGCGCCGCGCGCTTACCCCACGCATCCGGCGATGGTGGCGGCGCGAAGGTCAGAATACGAAATGCGGACCGTAGCCAGTGGTTTGCGCGAGACCGTTACGGGCTTCGGCGCGAACGGTGACAAATGGCATAGCGGAGGCGGGGGAGAGGCATCCGTTGACATTCAGCGGAGTATTGGTGTGTGCGAAGGTGAACGGGAATTCGGACTCTTCGTCCAAATCCGCCTCGGCGATCACCACCGCGGTCACACTGCCCGGCGCCAGATTGACCGTGATCTCAGCGCCGAGTTCGCCGTCCACGCCGAAGCTGGTGTCCGCGCCGATGGCGATGGTGGGCGCGACGATGACCGGCAGGTCCTCGAGCATCCCGTACTCGTTGAATCCCCCGAAGTCGATGCCGCCGAACTCGATGACGATTCCCGGCGTGAATTCCACACCGGCGCCGACGGCTCCGGCGATCGACACCGAGATGCCGTCGGAGATGTCCACCGCGCAGCCGATCAGATACCCGGCGGCGATCTGCCCGCCACGCAGCGGCGACGGTCCGTCGGAAACGACCGAGAAGTCGCCGGACACCTTGACCGCGTGCGCGAACGGGATGCCGAGCGCGATGTCACCGGCGGGCACGACATTGTTGTAGTCCACCGCCGCGATCAGATGCAGCCCGCGGGTGGCGACCTCGCCCGGCTCCGCCCCCGCCACGGTAGTCGAAACAGCGGAAGAGCCGGTAGCGGCGACGACTACCGCGATGATCGCGGCGAGAATACGCGAATGCTTGCGGTTCATCATGCTCCAGTCGAAGATTGATCGAATCGGGACTTTCGTACGTGAACGGAATCGCACGGCAAATGGGTCGGCACGAACTTCATTCGGCGTACGCGGCAGTGCGACTCTATCCGGCGGCGCGGCTCCTGGCGGTGAGGCTCCGGCACGGCGAGTCGGCCGGCGCGATCGGCGGGCGATCGTCGTCGGCGGCGCGTCGACCACGGGGCAGCGAGCGAACCTTTCGATTTCTTACCAGATCGCCAAGAATTCGCTAGAAATTCTCCTTCGTTTCGCGCGTCGAGGAACGCCCCCGAACGGCCCGGCGAGCTTTCGGTTTCGTCGACAGGCCGCGGCTTCGCGTCACCACGCGAAGGCAGGCAAACCCGCCGACTTCGCCGCTCGCACCGCCAGATCGCGCAACGCGTCGGCGGACTCGATCCGCGCCGGGTCGAGGCTCACCAGGCTGAGCACGTAGTCGTCGCCGATGCGGCACAGATAGCCCGAGAGGCGGGTGCGGGGCAGGCGCGCGATGGTGAGGCCGGGGTGGATGGCGCGGGCGGCGACGCCGGTGCAGCGATGCGGGCCGAGCGTGCGCAAGGAGGGGAAGCGTTCCGATGTTCGAGCACAGTATGTTGAGCTCGCCCGCGCCTTTGGACAGGACATAGGCCCAGCGGTCCGGGATCACCTGGAGTAGTTCTTCGGGCATGCCCGCCGGGGCGGACATGCGGTGCTCGTAGGCCGACCGGGCGAGCGTGCGGATCGTCGCGGGCGTGTCGGCGCGGGTGACGGCGACGTGCGTCATGGCGAGGTCGTTGTCCACGCGCGGTTCGTCGCGGGTGTCGACGGGCAGGCTCGCCTCGATCGTCGCACCGGGAAATCCGCTGTCCCACAGCAGGGTCGCGACGAGGTGGATGAACAGGCTGTTGGCCGTGCCGCCGTCGCGCGCGGCGGCCCGGTCCCACGCCGCGACCGGGCACTGCAGGATCGCGCTGTGCGTCGTCCCGGCACTCGCGGGCGGACGCTCGTCCCGGATCGCGGCGGCGGGCCGTAACGGGATGCCGTGCCGCAGCGCCGCCGCGGTGCCGCGCAGGACGATCGACCACTGCCGCCGCGCGTCGGCCCAATCCGATTCCCCCGGGCACCGGTCCGGCGGCCTCAGCCGGGCGCCGCCCAGCGCGTCGTCCACGGCCAGCACCAGCGCCCGTCCGTCGGCCAGCGCGTGCGAGCACGTGAGCGAGACGACCGAACCGCCGTCGTCCAAGGGGGCGGTCGACAGCCGCCAACCGGGGCCGTGTTCGGGGTCGAGGCCGCTTCCCTGCGCGTCGGCCCAGTCGAGGAGTTTCGCGACCGGGAGGACGTGCTGGACGCGAGATATCGGGTACGCGCGGACATTCGGCCGCCAGCCTCGGCGAGCGCCCGGTACGCGCGCGTGAATCACCCTGCGCCCCAACGGCCCCGACCGCAGGGATTCGTGTACCCGGTCCAGGAGGGCGGGATCCACCCGGTCGGCCGTCCGCCACAGCCCCTGCAGGGCGATCGGCGTGCCGAGACCGCGGTGCGTCCGCAGGAATATCTCGTCGACGACGCTCAGACGGCCCATCGGGCTCAGGCGCGAGCGCCGTGCCGGCCCGCACCCGCCGCGAAGCGCTCAGCGCCCTCCAGCGCCCCGCCCGCCAGCGCGGTCAACCCGTGGCGGAACTCGTTGCGCAGGGCGGACTCCTCGGTCATGCCCTCCTGCTCGAGCAGCGACATCCGGTCCGAGCGCAGGCAGGTCTGCGGCAGCGCGGCCAGTTCCGCGGCGAGCGCCTCGGCGGCTGCGCGGGCTTCGCCGGTGGGCACCACGCGATTCACCAACCCGATCCGCAGCGCCTCCTCGGCGTCCACCGCGCGTCCGGTGAGCACCAGATCCATGGCGCGGCCGGTGCCGACGATCCGCGGCAGCCGGATGGTGCCGCCGTCGATCAGCGGGACGCCCCAGCGGCGGCAGAAGACGCCGAAGGTGCTGTCCTGCTCGGCGACTCGCAGATCGCACCACAGCGCCAGCTCGAGCCCGCCCGCCACCGCGAAACCGGAGACCGCCGCGATCACCGGCTTGGACAGCCGCATGCGGGTCGGCCCCATCGGGCCGTCGCCGTCCTCGTCGGCTCGATTGGAACGCTCCGTCCCGAGCGCCTTCAGGTCGGCGCCCGCGCAGAAGGTGCCGCCGTCGCCCCACAGCACCGCGACCGCCGCGTCCGGGTCGGCGTCGAACTCGCGGAAGGCGTCGGCCAGCGCGGCGGCGGTCGGTCCGTCCACCGCGTTGCGCGCCTCGGGCCGATGCAGGATCACGGTGGTCACAGGGCCGTTGCGTTCGATCAGTACGGTCACGCGCTCGACCATACGCCGTAAAAGCCCCCTTGTGTGAAGAAATGAATCCATGATTCACTTCTTGCGTGGCCTACCGAAGAACCCCCGCTGTGCAAGCCCGCCTGGACGCCCAGGCGGGACTGATCGTGCAGGCCGCGACCAAGGTGCTGTCCCAGGGCGGCTACGCCGCGCTGTCCATGGCGGCGGTCGCGGCCGAGGCAGGCGTCGCGACCGGCACCGTCTACAAGAACTTCGACGGCAAGGCCGCTCTGGTGCGCGCGGTGTTCCGGAAAGTGGTCGCCCGCGAAGTCGCCGCGGTGGCCGCGGCGGGTGCGCGCGGAACGGCGATCGAACGGGTGACCGCCGCGGTGGAGACCTTCGCGGGCCGCGCGCTGAAGAACCCGAACCTGGCCTACGTGCTGCTCGCCGAGCCGGTCGACGCCGCAGTGGACACCGAACGCCTGCGCTTCCGGCGAGCGTTCGCCGAAACCTTTGAAACCGCGGTGGCCGAAGGCGTCGCGCGCGGCGAACTCCCACCGCAGGAGCCGAGGATCAGCGCCGCCGCGTTGGTCGGCGCGATCGGCGAGGTGCTGGTCGGGCCGCTCGCCGACGCCCCGCACGGCGAATCCGTCGTCCCGGAGATCACCGCTTTCGCGATCCGCGCCCTGGGTGTGCGCGACAACCCGGGCGCGGGTGGCGCTCGGCTGGAATCAGGAGTGTCAGATGCAGACGCATGAAGTCTTCAACCAGGTGCCCGACATCGTGCCCTTCGACGTCGCCCGCAATCCGGCCCTGCTGGAGGGTCTGCACCGGGAAGGCGCGGGGTGGGCCGAAGCCGAGGTGCGGGAACTCGGCGCGCTCGCCGGCGGCGCGCGGGCGCAGGAGTGGGGCAGGCTGGCCAACGAGTACCCGCCGGTGCTGCGCACCCACGACCGCTACGGCCACCGGGTCGACGAGGTCGAGTTCCACCCGCACTGGCACGACCTGATGCGGGTCGCCGTCGAGCACGGCTTGCACGGCGCCGCCTGGCTGGACGACCGCCCGGGCGCGCACGTGGCGCGCGCGGCGAAGTTCTACACCTGGGGCGTCGCCGACGCGGGCCACATGTGCCCGATCTCGATGACCTACGCGGTGATCCCCGCCCTGCGGCACAACCGGGAACTGGCGGCGAAGTACGAACCGCTGCTCGGCTCCCGCGTCTACGACTACGGGCTGCGCGAACCGTCCACCAAGGCCGGGCTCATCGCGGGCATGTCCATGACCGAGAAGCAGGGCGGCTCGGACGTGCGCGCCAACACCACCTCCGCGACGCCGCGGCCGGACGGCTCGTACCGGATCGTCGGGCACAAGTGGTTCACCTCCGCGCCCATGTCGGACATGTTCCTCACCCTGGCGCAGGCGCCCGGCGGCCTCTCCTGCTTCCTGCTGCCCCGGGTGCTGCCGGACGGCACCCGCAACCCCATCCGCATCCAGCGGCTCAAGGACAAGCTGGGCAACAAGTCCAACGCGTCGTCGGAGATCGAGTACGAGAACGCCGTGGGCTGGCTGGTCGGCGCGGAGGGCGCTGGCGTCAAGACCATCATCGAGATGGTCAACATGACCAGGCTGGACTGTGTGATCGGCTCGGCCACCGGCATGCGGGCGGGCACCGTGTACGCGGTGCATCACGCCAGGCACCGGGAAGCGTTCGGCGCGAAGCTGATCGACCAGCCCGCCATGCGCAACGTGCTCGCCGATCTGGTGATCGAATCCGACGCCGCGACCACCGTGATGATGCGGCTGGCCGGGGCCACCGACCGGGCGGGCCGGGACCCGGCCGAGGCGGCGCTGCGGCGCATCGCGCTCGCGGTCACCAAGTACTGGGTGTGCAAGCGGGCGCCCGCGCACGCGGCCGAGGCGCTGGAATGCCTGGGTGGCAATGGTTATGCCGAGGAATCCGGCATGCCACGGCTGTACCGGGAAGCGCCGCTGATGTCCATCTGGGAGGGGTCGGGCAACGTCGCCGCGCTGGACGCGTTGCGTGCCATGGGACGTCAGCCGGAGACCGTCGAGGCGTTCTTCGACGAAGTGTCGCTGGCCAAGGGCGAGAACGCGCGCCTGGACGACGCGATCGCGCGGGTGGGCAAGGAATTGTCGGATCTCGAGGACATCGAATACCGCGCGAGGCGCGTCGTGGAGCTCATGGCGCTGGTGCTGCAAGGCGCGCAGCTGGTCCGCCACGGGCATCCCGCCGTCGCCGACGCCTTCTGCGCCACCCGGCTCGGCGACGACTGGGGCATCGCGTTCGGCACGCTGCCCACCGGCGTCGACACCGGCGCGATCGTCGAGCGCGCGTTCGTCTGAGCCCGCGTCGTCGCGGTGCGGGTGATCGGCCCCGGCCGACCGAGGGGCACCGGTCCCGGTGCGGGGTCGCGAGCGCGGAACGCCGGTAGTGTGGCGGCGGTGGCAGGGCAGTTCGTTCGAAAGGCCGTTGAGCTGGTTGGTCCGGCGGGTGCGCGACCGGGCCGCACCGGAACGGTTTCTGCTCGGCATCGCGGGGCCGCCCGGGGCGGGCAAATCCACCTTGTCGGTCGCGTTGCGCGACGCGATCAACGCCGAGGCGGGCGGCGCGGTCGCCGAGATCGCACCCATGGACGGCTATCACCTGAGCAACGACGCCCTGCGGGCGGCCGAAAGCCTCCCCCGCAAAGGCGAGCCGGACACCTTCGACGTCGACGGTTACGTCTCGGGGCTGCGCCGCCTGCGCGCCACGCCGGTGGGCGAGCCGGTGCCATGGCCGACGTTCGACCGCGCCATCGATGCCCCGGTACCCGGCGGCGTGGTGCTCGACCAGCAGACCATAGTCCTCACCGAAGGCAACTACCTGCTGCTCGACGACGTCGGGACGCGGCGATGGTCGGAGGTCCGCACCCTCCTTGACGAATGCTGGTACCTGGACGCGGCGCGCGAAGTGATCGAGAATCGCCTGCTGGACCGGCATATTCGCGGCGGCCGCACTCCCACGGCAGCGCGGGCAAAAGTGCGCGACAGCGATCTGCGCAACGCGGATCTCGTCGCGCTCACGCGCGATCGCGCCGATCTCGTGTTGTGCGAATACGCGGGAAACTATTTCGTGCGGCGCTGACGGGAACGGCCCCCGAATCCGGCTCGCCCACACTGCGCCGCCGAGCGCCGATGGTCGGTGGGGTTCATTCGGAACTCTCGAACCGCCCGGCGCGTGCGCCGCTGGAGGACCGCACCGGGCTCGATGATGGAGCGATGACGGAGAATCGCGCAGTCGGCAGCCGGTCGCGTGCCCTGTCCAACCTGCTGGCCGTGGTGTGCGCTCTGCTGTTCTACTACTTCCTGCCGCTGGATCGGGCAGCCGTCGGCCGCCCTGCCGGAGTGCTCGGGCTGCTCGCGTTCCTCTTCGGCGTGGCGGGGCTGATCTGGCTGGTCCGGTGGCGCATCCGCCGATACGTCCTGGACCCCAGGGCGACGGCGGGGCGGATCAACGACGTGTTGCTCGTGGTGTGCGTCGTGGTGACGTTCTTCGCGCTGTACTACTACGTCCTCGAATCGCGGGCACCCGGCCAGTTCGCGGGCCTGAACACGCGGACCGACGCGCTGTACTACACCGTGGTCACCCTCGGGACCGTCGGCTACGGCGATGTGCACGCGGTCGGGCCCGCGGCCAAAGTGGCCACGATGGTGCAGATCGTCTTCGATCTCGGTGTGATCGGCACGCTGATCGCGATCTCGACATCGCACATCGCGCAGCGACTCGGCGCGGCGCAGCGCGGGCGATCGACCGGCGAGGCGGACTAGCCGCGCGGAGCAGGTCAGCGATTGGCGCGGTACCAGCGGATGAGCGAGTCGGTGGACGAATCGCCCTGCGGCTGTGGTTCTTCGGCCGAGGTGAGCAACGGCGCCAAGGCGAGCGCCTGCTGTTTGCCGAGTTCGACGCCCCACTGGTCGAAGCTGTCGATACCCCAGATGGTGCCCTCGACGAAGACCTGGTGCTCGTACAGCGCGATGAGCTGACCGACCACCGACGGGGTCAGCCGGGGCGCGAGGATGGTGGTGGACGGGCGGTTGCCCGGCATCACCTTGTGCGGCACGAGCGCGGGATCCGCGCCCTCGGCGGCGATCTCCTCCGCGGTCTTGCCGAACGCCAGCACCTTGGTCTGCGCGAAGAGGTTGCTCATCAGGACGTTCGTGCATGCTGCCGGTGCCGTCGCTGGTGGCCAGGTCGTTGGTGGGCTGGGCGAAGCCGATGAAATCCGCCGGGATGAGCCGGGTGCCCTGGTGCAGCAGCTGGTAGAACGCGTGCTGGCCGTTGGTGCCCGGTTCGCCCCAGAAGATCTCGCCGGTGGAGGTGGCGACCGGGGTGCCGTCGGCGCGTACCGACTTCCCGTTGGACTCCATGGTCAGCTGCTGGAGATAGGCGGGGAAGCGCGCCAGATCGTTGGAATACGGCAGCACGGCACGGGACTCCGCGCCGAAGAAGTTCGAATACCAGACGCCGAGCAATCCGAGCAGGACCGGGGCGTTCGCCTCCAGCGGCGCCTCGGCGAAGTGCCGGTCCACGGCGTGCATGCCCGCGAGGAATTCCGCGAAGCGCTCCTTGCCGATGGTCGCCATCACCGACAGGCCGATCGCCGAGTCGACCGAGTAGCGGCCGCCGACCCAATCCCAGAACCCGAACATGTTCGCGGTATTGATACCGAACCGCGCGACCCGTTCGGCATTCGTGGACACCGCGACGAAGTGCTTGGCCACGGCGTCCTCGCCGAGCGCGGCGACCAGCCAGCGGCGCGCCGCTGTCGCGTTGGTGAGCGTCTCCAGGGTCGAGAAGGTCTTGGAGGCGACGATGAACAGCGTGGTGGCGGGATCGAGCCCGTCGAGCGTCGCGACCAGGTCGGCGGGATCGACATTCGAGACGAACCTGGCCCCGATGCCCGCGTCGGCGTAGTGCCGCAGCGCCTGATGCACCATGACCGGGCCCAGATCCGACCCGCCGATGCCGATGTTGACCACCGTCGTGATGCGCTCGCCGGTCGCCCCGCGCCACGCGCCGGAGCGCAGCGCGTTGGTGAACTCGCCCATCCGCCGCAGCACCTCGTGCACCTCGGCGCCCGCGTCGACGCCGTCGATCACCATGCTCGCGCCTTCGGGCAGGCGCAGCGCCACGTGGCCGACCGCGCGGTCCTCGGAGGTGTTGATGTGCTCGCCCCGCAGCATCGCGTCGCGCCGCTGCGGCACGCCCGCCTCGCGCGCCAATTCCACCAGTAGATGCAGGGTTTCCCGGTTGACGCGGTGCTTGCTGTAGTCGATGTGCAGGTCCGCCACCTCGACGGTCAGCTCGCGGCCCCTGGCCGGGTCGTCGGCGAAGAACTCCCTGAGGTGTCGTCCCGCGACGGTGCCGTGGTGATCGTGCAGTTTCCGCCATGCCGCCGTCGCGGTGATGTCGCTGCTCACGTTCGCCGAGAGTACAAGCAGGCACGGCCGCGCGCACGGACTCCGCCACCGGCGGCGGTCGGGGCGGTCGCCGCCGCCGCGCCAGAACCCGCTGTGCCGCACCGCGCTCACCATGGTCACCGGCCCGGCCGGACGCGCGTCACCGGGTCGCGGACCGCCCGGCGATTCGGGCCAGCGCGTGCGTTCCTGGATGGGTCTTCCCGGCATAGGCTGGCCGCATGGTGTCCGAACGTGAACTTCTCGAATCCGTACCGAAGCAGCTGTGGATCGGAGGGCGGCCCGTCGATGCCACCGGTGCGGGCACCTTCCCGGTGCACAATCCGGCGACCGGGGAGGTGCTGACGCATGTCGCGGACGCGACCCCGCAGGACGCGGTGCGGGCGCTGGACGCGGCCGTGGCGGCGCAGGACGACTGGGCGGCGACCCCGGCCAGGGAGCGAGCGGAGATCCTGCGCGCGGTCTTCGAGGCGATCACCGCCCGCGCGGAGGAGTTCGCGCTGCTGATGACCTTGGAGATGGGTAAGGCGCTGCCGGAGAGCCGCAACGAGGTGCGTTACGGCGCCGAGTTCTTCCGGTGGTTCAGCGAGGAGGCCGTCCGGGTGCACGGCCGCTACCTGCACGCGCCGTCGGGCACCGGCCGGATCATGGTGCACAAGCAGCCGGTCGGCCCCTGCCTGGCGATCACGCCGTGGAACTTCCCGCTGGCGATGGGCACGCGCAAAATCGGTCCCGCGCTGGCCGCCGGCTGCACGATGATCGTCAAGCCCGCCTCGGCCACGCCGCTGACCATGCTCCTGCTCGCCCGATTGTTCGGTGAGGCGGGCCTGCCCGACGGCGTGCTGTCGGTGCTCACCTCGAGCCGTTCCGGCCCGGTGACCCAGCCGCTGCTCGACGATCCCCGGCTGCGCAAGCTCACCTTCACCGGCTCCACCGAGGTCGGCAAGAAGCTGGTGGAGAAATCCGCGAACCAACTGCTGCGCACCTCGATGGAACTCGGCGGCAACGCGCCGTTCGTGGTGTTCGACGACGCCGACGTCGACGCCGCCGTGCAGGGCGCGATGCTGGCGAAACTGCGCAACGGCGGTGAGGCCTGCACCGCCGCCAACCGGTTCCACGTGCACAACAGCGTGCTGGAGGAGTTCACCACCAAGCTGGTCGAGACCATCTCGGCCAGCGTGCGGCTCGGGCCTGGCGCCGACCCCGGCACCACCCTCGGCCCGCTGATCAACGAGGATCAACTGCGCACGGTGAGCGAGCTGGTGGACGACGCCGTCGCGGCGGGCGCACGGGTGCTGATCGGCGGCAAGGCGCCGGAAGGGCCAGGGTGGTTCTACCCGGCCACCGTCCTGCGCGATGTCCCGCCGCGGGCACGGATCCTGCGCGAGGAGGTCTTCGGCCCGGTCGCGCCGATCGTGGGCTTCGAGACCGAGGAAGAGGGCCTGGCCGCCGCGAACAACACCGAATTCGGTCTGGTCAGCTACGTCTACACCCGCGACCTCGACCGCGCCCTGCGGATCGCGGAAGGCCTGGAATCCGGCATGGTGGGCGTCAACCGGGGCGTCATCTCCGACCCCGCCGCTCCGTTCGGCGGCGTCAAGGAGTCCGGTTTCGGCCGGGAAGGTGGCACCGAGGGCATCGAGGAGTACCTCTCCACCAAGTACATCGCCCTTGCCTGATACATCGCCCTCGCCTGAGCCGTCCGGCCGCGGACATCAAACGACCGCCCCGGGGTGTGCACACCCGGGGCGGCCCATGGGAAGCGACGGGCTCGCGAGCGCGCCGCAGGGTTGTCAGGTCAGTGGCCGAGACGACCGCGGCCGAGGCGGAGCAGCAGCATCGCGAGGGTGTGGCCTTCCTGGCCGAGCTCGCTGAAACGCTCCAGCACCTTCATCTCGCGACTGTGCACCAGGCGCGGCCCACCCGACGCCATGCGCGTCCGGCCGATGATCCGGGAAATCTCCGTCCGGCGCTTGATCGCGGCCAGGATCTCCGCGTCGAGACGGTCGATCTCCTTGCGGAGCTTGTCGATCTCGGCTTCGGTCTGCGGCAGCGCGGATTCGGACCCGGTCGTCGTGGCAGGCGTGCTCATCATTCATCTCCTCGTGTCAGAACATGATCGGCGCGTGCTCGCGGCTCGTTACCGACCAGTTCTTTCACCGTGAAACAGACCTGGTGGGGCCTTGGATTGTCCCCCCAGACGGTGCGCTCAGGTACAGGCTCCGCGGTCCCGATGTCCGGCAGGCAGCCGAACCGGATTTCTTGCGAGAGCGCTGAGCATGTGGCCAGTCTGCCACGGGCTGGGAAGTATGCAAAACGTATACGTTTGGGAATCCGGCGAGAAACGCAGGTCGTCTCGCCCGCCCTTCCCACCAGCGGGAGTTCACCCGACGTTCAGCCCCTCGGCGCCGAACCGATACCGATCCCACCCGGGACTTCATCTCTGTCGGTGGCCGCCGGTAGCGTGGATGGACGATGGACATCACGGTGGCTCCCAAGACGCAGGCAGGTCGGGTTGTGCACCCGGATCCGGCATCGAAACCGCAGTTCGCCGGCGGTGACGCAGCGGAGGGGGCGCGGCCTGCCGCCGTGCCGGAGGCCCCGCCGACGGATGCCGAGCGCGAGCGGCAACGTGTCGAGCGCGAGCAGCGGCGCGCCGAGGAGGCCGAACGGCTGCTCGACGGCCTGAACCCACAGCAGCGCGCGGCGGTCGTGCATTCCGGCTCCCCGCTGCTCATCGTGGCGGGGGCAGGCTCGGGCAAGACCGCCGTGCTCACCCGCCGCATCGCCTACCTGCTGGCCGCGCGCGGCGTCACACCGGGCCAGATCCTCGCCATCACCTTCACCAACAAGGCCGCGGCGGAGATGCGGGAGCGGGTCACAGGGCTGGTCGGCCCGCGCGCCAACGCCATGTGGGTCTCGACCTTCCACTCCAGTTGCGTTCGCATTCTGCGCACCCAAGCGGCGCTGCTGCCCGGCTTGAACTCGAACTTCTCCATCTACGACGCCGACGATTCGCGGCGTCTGCTCACCATGATCGGCCGCGACCTCGACATCGACCCGAAGAAGTACTCGGCGCGCCTGCTCGCGACGGCGATCTCGAATCTGAAGAACGAACTCATCGATCCGGCCCGCGCCACCGCGGACGCGGAATCGGACGACACCGAGTTGCCCGGCCTGGTGGCCAGGGTCTACACCGAATATCAGCGCAGGTTGCGCTCGGCGAACGCGCTGGACTTCGACGACCTGATCGGCGAGACGGTGGCGCTGCTGCAGAACCACCCGCAGGTGGCCGAGTACTACCGCCGCCGGTTCCGGCACGTGCTGGTGGACGAGTACCAGGACACCAACCACGCGCAGTATGTCCTGGTCCGCGAGTTGGTCGGCCACCACCTGGCGGAGGGCGCCGAAGACCGGGTTCCACCGAGCGAACTGTGCGTGGTCGGCGACGCCGACCAGTCCATCTACGCCTTCCGTGGCGCGACGATCCGCAACATCGAGGAGTTCGAGCGCGACTTCCCCGACGCGGAAACCATCCTGCTGGAGCAGAACTACCGCTCCACCCAGCACATCCTCTCCGCCGCCAACGCGGTGATCTCCCGCAACGAGAACCGGCGTGAGAAGAAGCTGTGGACCGATTCCGGCGAGGGCGACCTGATCACCGGCTACGTCGCCGACAACGAGCACGACGAGGCGTCGTTCGTGGCGCGTGAGATTGATCGCTTGGTCGACCAGGGCGAGGCCAACTACGGCGACGTCGCGGTGTTCTACCGCACCAACAACAACTCCCGGGCGCTGGAAGAGATCTTCATCCGGATGGGCCTGCCCTACAAGGTGGTCGGCGGTGTCCGCTTCTACGAGCGCAAAGAGGTGCGCGACATCGTCGCCTACCTGCGGGTGCTGGAGAACCCGGACGACGCGGTGAGCATGCGCCGCATCCTGAACACACCGCGCCGCGGCATCGGCGATCGCGCCGAGGCCTGCGTGGCGGTCCACGCCGAACAGCGCGGGATCGGTTTCGCCGCCGCGCTGCGCGATGCCGCCGAAGGCAAAGTGGCGCTGCTGAACACGCGCGCGCAGCGAGCCATCGCGGGTTTCCTCGACCTGCTCGACGACATCAGGGCCGCGGGCGAGCGCGCGAACTCCGCATTCCCCGATGTGGGCAACGTCGTCGAAGCGGTGCTCGAGCGCACCGGTTATCGCGCCGAGCTCGAGGCGTCCGACGACCCGCAGGACGGCGCACGGCTGGACAACCTCAACGAGTTGGTCAGCGTCGCGCGGGAGTTCAGCTCCGAGGCGCACAACAACGCGGAGGCGGCCCGGGAGGAGGGCCTGGTGCCCGAGGTGGGCGAAGGCGAGCCGGACCCCGGTTCGCTCGCCGCGTTCCTGGAGCGGGTCTCGCTGGTGGCCGATACCGACCAGATCCCCGATGAGGGCTCCGGCGTGGTCACGATGATGACGCTGCACACCGCCAAGGGGCTGGAGTTCCCGGTGGTGTTCGTGACCGGTTGGGAGGACGGGCAGTTCCCGCACATGCGGGCGCTCGGCGATCCGACCGAGCTGGCCGAGGAACGCCGTCTCGCCTACGTCGGCATCACCAGGGCAAGGCAGCGCCTGTATCTGACGCGCGCCGTGGTGCGTTCGGGCTGGGGGCAGCCGGTCTCGAACCCGGAATCTCGATTCTTGCAGGAGATCCCCGGGCACCTCATCGACTGGCGGCGGCTCGAGCCCGCCGGGTCACCCGGGACGAGGGGCATTCGGCGGCGTGGCGGAGACGACGACGGCTTGGAGCGGGACTGGACGCGCGGCGACGGCTGGGCGGAGCCCCGGCCCGGCTTGCGTGATCGTGGGCCGCGCAGACCCGCTCCGGGCGGCGCGACCCGCAACAACACCAACTTGGTGCTCGCCGTCGGCGATCGGGTCAGCGACGACAAGTACGGTCTCGGCCGGGTGATCGCCGCCGAGGGTTTCGGGCCACTGGCCACGGTGACCATCGACTTCGGTACCGCGGGCAAGATCCGGCTGATCCCGCAGTACAGCCGGACCTTGGTCAAGCTCTGAGCGGCTCGGGTCCTTCGGCCCTGCCCGCGAGCGCGTCCGCGCCGGTAAGGTCCGCGACGTGGACACGATCGCGCGGCACATCCTCTGGTTCCTGCCGATGCTGTGGCTCGGCATGGTGCTGGCCATCTCGTTCCTCGAGGCGCCGCTGAAGTTCCGGGCCCCAGGGGTGACGCTGCCGCTGGGCCTCGGCATCGGCCGCTTGGTGTTCCGGGCGCTGAACGTCATCGAGGTCGTGCTCGCCGCGCTGCTGGTGCTCGCCGCGCTGATCCTCGGGCCGGGCCGTGCGACGTGGCTGTGGCTCGGCGCGGCCGTGGCGCTGCTGGCCGCCCAGATCCTGGCGGTGCGCCCGCCGCTGTCGCGCCGCGCCGATCGCGTGCTGGCGGGGGAGGAGCTACCGCGCTCGCACGCGCATTACTGGTACATCGGCCTCGAGGTCGCCAAGGTCGTCGCGTTGGTCGGTCTCGCGCTCGCGGCGACGCCGTAGGCGGTCCTCACCGTCGCGGCCGTGGCTTCGGCGGCCGGGCCATCTCGATTCCCCCCGCGTGGCGTAACTACGCGAGGAAGGTGGCCTTGTCGTCGCCCGCGACGAGGTAGTGCGACACCCAAGCCGCACGATCGTGGCCGCGACGGTCTCCGCGGCATCTGCGCCGACCATCGGCTGGATGAGCCCGGGCATGATCGGCAAGACCCGCGTGATCTGCGAGAGCACGTGACCGGGCTCGACGCCGACCGGTGGCTCAGCGAGAACCCACCTGTCCGCCCTCGAGTTCGGGCTATTCGGGTGCGTAGAGGTCGGGCTCGAACAGCGCCTTCGCGCCGGCACGGGTGTGCAGCTTCCGTTGCAGCGAACGCAGGATAGTGATCGCATCGGCGTCGCGTATCGCGTTGACCAGTTGGAATTCGACGCCTGCGCCGAACAGGTCACTGCCGAAAGCCAGTTCACTGAGGAACAACACCCTGGCGGTCTCGACCTCGGTCAGCACGGCGCGCTCCTGGACTGCGGAACGGAGCCTGCTGGTCTCCTCCTTGAAGCGGTCACGGTCGGGGAATCCCAATGCGCGCACGGGAATCGGTGCGTTCGCCGAAACCCCGGTCCAGCTGGCCAAAGCACCGTCCACGAACTCGCGTTCCGCAGGCGTCAGCGTCGACATATCGAATACCAACGGTATATCTCCTAGATTTGTCGTCGGTGCCTACCGATTACCGCCCGGGTCATCCGGGAGGTGTCCCACCGGTGCCACCGGGGACTCTGCCCGGGTCGAGAGACGGATCCGTGTTCTTTTTGGTGACGCGAATGAACTCACCCAATGGATCATCCGGTCGGTAGACGGTCCCATGGTCAGTAGTGCTGGGGTCGACGATGACGATGAACCCGTCGTAGCTCATCATGACAGGATTGCCGACTTTGTCCTCGCCCAGTCGCGGGGCCGCTCACGGCCGGCGGTGCGTCCGTCCCGGACGGAACAGGCGCGCCCGCCGGGTGGGTGCGGCTGCCAGCGTCGCGCGGAAAACATCCTCGCGGACTGGTGAAACGGCTACAGCGCGTCTACGGAAGCACCTACTATCCACGCATGGGGACGGACGGGGGGTTGCCTCCTGACATCGGGGAACGGCTGCGAGCTGCCCGGCAGGCGGCGGGATTGTCGCTGGCCGAGTTGGCAGCGCGGATACCGTTCTCGCGCAGTTATCTGGGCCATGTGGAGACGGGAGCACGTGTTGCCTCGCCCGATGTGGTCGCGGCCTACGCGCGTGCGTGCGGTGAAGTGACCTGCGATCCTGTCACACTGGTCAGTGTGTTGGGCCGAGCCGACGTCGACCGGCGGTCGTTCCTGCGCACGTCCGTCTACAGCGCGGCACTGTCGGCGACCGCGTTGGTATCGCAGTCGGATGTGGCCCGGCTGGTGCGAGTAGATGACTCGGCGCGAGTAGGCATGCCGGAAGTACGTGCTGTCCAGAGAATCACTGACGCGTTTCTCGGCCTGGACGAGGTCAAGGGCGGCGGTATCGGCCGGACCGCTGTCGCCGAATTTTTGTGTACGGATGTCGCCTCGTTGCTGCGGTCGCGTTTCGCCGATTCGGGGGTCCGTTCCGCCGCATTCAGCGCGGCCGCTGAGCTTGCCTATCTCGCGGGTTTCAAAGCGCATGACGCCGGGCACGACCGTATCGCGCAACGGTATTTCCTCTCGGCGTTGCGGCTGGCGGAGGAGTCCGGCGTTCCGGGACAGGACGGCTTCTGCTTTCGTATGCTCGGGTTACACGCCACCGATGTCGGCAAGCCGCAGCACGCGGCCGAGCTCACCGAACGTGGAGTGGCGGTCGCGCGCGGCAAAGTAGGTCCGGACACTATGTCCTTGTTCCTGGTTGGTCTGGCACGCTGCTACGCCGAAACGGGGCGGCATCGAGCCGCGCGGAATACTCTGCGGGAGGCGGAACCGTGGATAGACACGGAAATCGCCACCGAGTTACCCCGCTGGGCGGCGCTCTGGTGCCCGAACAAAGCGAGCGTGGCCAGGCAGACGTCGAAAGCGTTCGCCGCCCTGGGCGACCAGGTTGAAGCCGAGCGGTACATGCATCTGTCGCATTCGATGTGGAACCCGGAGACGCACACTAGGATTCATGCGCTTTCCGCTGCGGAAACAGGTCTTATCCGTTGGCGTCTCGGGCGGCACGAGGACGCGGCGAAGCTATGGCGATCGGCGCTGCCCATTCTGACTGCCGTGTCCTCGGATCGGGCATCGAAAGTTCTGCGGAAGGTGCGGAAGGCTGCGCCTGAATTGTTCGCCGGAACGGCAACGTGACAGCGCGGCGTATTGCGGCGAACGGGGCTTCGGCGTGGACGGCCTCGGCGTCGTCGGGATCGCCGAGGCGCTCGCGTCGGTGATGGCGCTCGAGCCCGTTGTGCCAGCGGGTGCTTGCGCGGCCTACCCGTGTGACGACTTGTCGGCCGCCTGAAACCGCGAGCAAGTCGGTCAGCGGGTGTCCACGACCATCGCCATAGGGACCCGGATCTCTCCACCGGGAGCGAAATTCAGGACGACCATGTCGTGGTTCCAGTCGACCCGTGGCTCGGTACTCCAGCCGAGGGGGATCGTGACGACGTGACCGCGCGGCACTCCGCCGTCGATGAACGGTCCGAGCCAAATCTCGTAAGAGTCGATGTCCATCGGGCTGTGTGTCCGCTTCACGGCTGCGGCATATGTGCTGCTCGGTGCCGGATACGTGCGGACCGTGTCGGTGCGATGCATGAACAGGGACACTGCCGCGACGATCGTTACGAGCGCCCCCGAAATCAGGCCGAGCACAACTCCGAACGCGAACGGCCACCCGAATAACCGTCTCCGGGGCCTGACTTGCTCCAGCCGCCGCACCGTTTCCACAGGCCGCATTGGTTCCAATGGCGGCTTAGAAGCTGTCATCACCCAATTATGGGCTGCGTGGCAGACATTTTGGCACCTCGGATCGGGGCACGGGGCAGAACAGTCAGTGGGGTAGGACGTCTGTCAACGCCTTGTCGAGCGTGGGATAGCGAAAGGTGAAGCCTGCCTCCTTCAGCACCTTGCCGCGTCGCTCAGTCGCGCTGCGGGCCGAGGCTGATGCCGCGGGTCGCCAGCCAGGGGAGCGGGTCCACCTTGTCGACGCCGTTCAGCCAGACTTCGAAGTGGCAGTGCGGGCCGGTGGAGAACCCGCGGTTGCCGATGGTGGCGATCTGGTCGCCGGCCATCACCCGCTGGCCCTGCGACACCGTGGCGGTATTGATGTGGCCGTAGATGGTGACGGTGCCGTCGTCGTGCAGCAAGCGGACCCACATGCCGAAGCCCGACGCGGGACCGGCCTCGATCACGGTGCCGTCCGCGACGGCGTAGATCGGCGTGCCGATCGGGCCCGCGATGTCGATGCCGAGGTGCTGCACGCCCCACCGCATGCCGTACCCGGAGGTGAAGGTGCCCGCGGCGAAGAACTTGTGGAAGAGCGGACGAAGCTTCGCGGCCTCCTGGGCGGCGAGGTCCTCGGCGTACTTCTGGCCCTTCTGCAGCATGTTGTTGAACTGATCGAGGTGGGCGGGCGAGGAGACGGCGAGCACCTGGGGGGAGTCAGGCGCCGCTGTCGGATCGGCCACGTTCATCGACTGCGCGGCGATCTCGTGGATCTGTCCCGCGGCTTCGTAATCGACTGCCTGCGAAGGTTGTTCGGGTGAGGCGAAGGCGGCCTGCCCGGCCGCGACGACCGCACCCGCCGCAACGGCCGCGACGGCGGCGCGACCTTTGAGCGCGGCGGGCGGCGCGGGCACGCGGTGCGCGCCACCGCGCTTGTTCCCGGCACGGCGGGCCGGAATCACGGTGGGTACGGCGGGAGTGCGCGGCTCGGGATCGGCGGCTTCGGGCTCGGTGGTGTCGTTCGCCCAGGATTCCTCGGGAGCCCAGCATCCGGTGTCGGACACCCACGAGTTCTCATCGGGCGTCCAGGAGGCTTCTTCGGCCCACGCGTCGCGCGGGGTTTCGCTCCAGGCGTCGTTCGGTGTCTCGGTCCACGCGTCACCGGCGCTCCAGGCGCCGCCGTCGGACCAGGTGTTCTGTTGCGCCCAATCCTGTTGTGCCCACGCGTTGTTCGTGGCCCAGGAGTTGTCGTAGGCCTCGGGGCCCGCGTAGGAAGCGTGCTGATAGGCGGGCTCGTCGTAGCCCGGACCTTGGACGTGCGCTGCGGGCGCCTCGGCCGCGTAGTCGTACCCGCCCGCGGAGTGGAAGTCGTAGTCCGCCTGCGGCGGCGCCTCGTATCCGGCGTGATCCTGGTCGAATGCCGGACCGGCATGCCTGCCGATCGGGGCGAAGGGTTCGTCGTCGGGGCGGTAACGATGCCCCGACCGAACGCGATCATCGGAGGCGAAGGTGGAGCTGTGGTTCATCGGCGGTGCCACATCGTGAAGCTGGTGGAACTCGAATGCCGCCTGACCAGCGGCGTCGATCGGTCGAATGCGGAGCGGCTCTCCATCTGCGGAGCGCTGTGCTGCGTCAAAGCTTGCCGTCCTCCTAGTCGTGACCGTGTTGTGACATCGACCGCAATGACGGTAACGAAACGATTGCGTGCCCACAAGCGGTGCGCATGTTCCGTGACAAACATGTGAGATTGATCACGATTATGCTGCGGAATAACTCACTGCGCTATGGGCACTCCGGAGAGCCCTTGCGACGACAAGCTGTAGTAGTTGCGCCCCCGGTCCCGGCTTCGGCCGCTCTACCTGGCACGGCGCCAGCAACCTACTCGTCGGTAGCCTTGGCCAGCGGTTTTACCGCTCCCGGAATCGCTCCGTGACCTGCGCCACTTAGGATGAACGTGGCCGATTGGCCCTCCATGTGACTGGTTAGAGTCCGACCCGACCCGCTTCCGACGTCGGGCCGCCAACAAAGACGTTGTCATCACAACGCAGACGAGACGGTGAGTACATGGATCTCTTCGAATATCAGGCGAAGGAGCTCTTCGTTAAGCACGGAGTGCCTTCGTCCGAGGGCCGCGTCACGGACACGGCCGAGGACGCCCGCGCCATCGCGGCGGAAATCGGCAAGCCGGTGATGATCAAGGCCCAGGTGAAGGCCGGTGGCCGCGGCAAGGCCGGTGGCGTGAAGTACGCCGCCACCCCGGACGACGCGCTCACGCACGCGCAGAACATCATCGGCCTGGACATCAAGGGCCACATCACCAAGAAGATCCTCGTCGCCGAGGCCAAGGACATCGCGGAGGAGTACTACATCTCCTTCCTGCTGGACCGGGCCAACCGGACCTACCTGGCCATGTGCTCGGTCGAGGGCGGCATGGAGATCGAAGAGGTCGCCGCGACCAAGCCGGAGCGGCTGGCGAAGGTCCCGGTCGACGCGGTCAAGGGCGTCGACCTGGCGTTCGCGCGCTCGATCGCCGAGCAGGGCCACCTGCCCGCCGACGTGCTGGACGCCGCGGCCGTGACCATCCAGAAGCTGTGGGAGGTTTTCGTCGCCGAAGACGCCACCCTGGTGGAGGTCAACCCGCTGGTGCGCACCCCGCAGGACGAGATCCTGGCGCTGGACGGCAAGGTCACCCTCGACGAGAACGCCGGCTTCCGCCACCCCGAGCACGAGGCGTTCGCGGACAAGGACGCGACCGACCCGCTCGAGCTCAAGGCCAAGGAGAACGACCTCAACTACGTCAAGCTCGACGGTGAGGTCGGCATCATCGGCAACGGCGCCGGCCTGGTCATGTCCACCCTGGACGTCGTCGCCTACGCGGGCGAGGGCCACGGCGGCGTGAAGCCGGCCAACTTCCTCGACATCGGCGGTGGCGCCTCGGCCGAGGTGATGGCGGCGGGTCTGGACGTCATCCTGAACGACGAGCAGGTCAAGAGCGTGTTCGTGAACGTCTTCGGCGGCATCACCGCGTGTGACGCGGTCGCCAACGGCATCGTGAAGGCGCTGGAGATCCTGGGCGACAACGCGAACAAGCCGCTGGTGGTCCGCCTCGACGGCAACCGGGTGGACGAGGGTCGCAAGATCCTCGTCGAGGCCGCGCACCCGCTGGTGACGCTGGCGCAGACAATGGACGAAGGCGCCGACAAGGCCGCCGAACTGGCAGCCGCCCGATAACGACGGCCGAGTAAGGACGAAACGAAATGTCTATCTTCCTGAACAAGGACTCCAAGGTCATCGTCCAGGGCATCACCGGCGGCGAGGGCACCAAGCACACCGCGCTGATGCTGAAGGCGGGCACGCAGATCGTGGGCGGTGTGAACGCGCGCAAGGCGGGCACCACCGTCGCGCACACAGACAAGGACGGCAACGCGGTCGAGCTGCCGGTGTTCGGCACCGTCGCCGAGGCCATCAAGGAGACCGGCGCCGACGTGTCCATCGCGTTCGTGCCGCCGAAGTTCGCCAAGGACGCCATCATCGAGGCCATCGACGCGGAGATCCCGCTGCTGGTGGTCATCACCGAGGGCATCCCGGTGCAGGACACCGCCTACGCGTGGGCCTACAACGTGGAGAAGGGCGCCAAGACCCGGATCATCGGCCCGAACTGCCCCGGCATCATCACCCCGGGCGAGTCGCTGGTCGGCATCACCCCGGCCAACATCACCGGCAAGGGCCCGATCGGCCTGGTCTCCAAGTCCGGCACGCTGACCTACCAGATGATGTACGAGCTGCGCGACTTCGGCTTCTCGACCTCCATCGGCATCGGCGGCGACCCGGTCATCGGCACCACCCACATCGACGCCATCGAGGCGTTCGAGAAGGACCCGGAGACCAAGCTGATCGTGATGATCGGCGAGATCGGCGGCGACGCCGAGGAGCGCGCCGCGGCCTACATCAAGGCCAACGTCACCAAGCCGGTCGTCGGCTACGTGGCGGGCTTCACCGCCCCCGAGGGCAAGACGATGGGTCACGCGGGCGCCATCGTGTCCGGCTCGTCGGGCACCGCCCAGGCGAAGAAGGACGCGCTGGAGGCCGCGGGCGTGAAGGTCGGCAAGACGCCGTCGGAGACCGCCGCGCTGGCTCGCGAGATCCTGGAGAAGGCCAGCATCAGCGCCTGATCTCCCAATCGCGCCACGAAGGCCGCCTCCGAATTCGGGGGGCGGCCTTCGTCATATGTGGCGGTGGGCTCAGGCTTGGGCAGCAGCCGAGCTTCCTGACTCGCCACGTGTGGTACCGCGGAATACCGGGACTTCCGGCGTTCCTTTCGTGTATTCACACGAGGCAGCGGGACGGATGGTTCACCGATCTGTCCTGTGAAATTCCCCGCTGCTGAGAATCCGCGTGGTGTGAAAAGCGCCATCGCGGGCAACAGTGTCAAGGAGCGGTGGGTGGTCCCGCTCTGGGCTCTGGACCGGACACGTGCCACGACCTGCCCGGATACGGGCGAACGCGCGCGTCCCGGCCGTCGCGGCAGGGTGACCTGTGCGAAGGAGTGCAGTAGCGTCAGAAGTAATCCAGCCGTGAAGACCATGTACGACTCGATTTAGGAGACGACGACATGTCCTACCCGACCGGGGGCTCCGGGTACAACACACCCTCGCCCTCAGCGCCATCCAGCCAGAGCCCGGCAACGGGTGGTGCCACCGCAGGTTCGAGCGCTACCGGTTCCGATGCCAAAGGTCTGCCGTTCTTCCTGGTGGTCGGCGTAGCGGCACTCGGCGTGATCAACTTCCTGCTCGGTTTCCTGCCGTTCCTCGGCAGGAAACCGATCGATTTCGGCGGTACCAGGGTCAGCGCGTTCGGAGTCGGTCAACCTCTTCGAGGTGGCGTCCGGCTCGCCGCTGCTCGGCCTGCTGCTGCTCGGTGGCCTGCTCGCCGGGCTGTCGCTGCTGCCCAAGCAGAACTGGACCGGCGCGGCAGCCGCGGCGTCGACCGCGGGCTTCCTCGCGCTGTTGTTCCAGTCGTTCAACTTCGGTGAGGGCGCCGAGTTGAAGGCGGGCGCGTTCATCCTGCTGGCCCTGGCCTTCGCGCAGGCCGCGGTGGCGATCGCCGCGACGCTGTTCGAGGCGGGCATCCTCAAGGCGCCCGCGCCGCGCCCGGCCGCCGCGCCGAGCGCGTTCGGCCAGGGCGGCTACGGCCAGCAGCCGTCCTATGGTCAGCAGCCGTCCTACGGCCAGGGCCAGCCCGGCCAGCCCGGTTACGGCGCGAGCCCCTACGGACAGTCCGGCTACGGAGCTCAGTCCGCTCCGCCGCAGTTCCCGTCCCAGGCCGGGCAGCCGCAGTCGCCCTACGGGCAGAGCCAGCCGGGTTACGGCCAGAGCCAGCCGGGTCAGTCCTACGGCCAGCCGCAGTCGCCCTACGGGCAGAGCCAGCCGACCACGGCCTACGGCGCGTCCCAGCAGCAGCCGGGTTCACCGTACGGCGCGCAGCCGCGCCCGGACGAGAGCGTGACCCAGCACTTCGGCGGACAGCAGCAGACCGGTCAGCAGGGTCAGCAGTCGCCCTACGGTTCGCCGTCCTATGGCCAGCAGCAGGCTCAGCAGCCGAGCCAGCAGAACAAGCCGTTCGGCGGTGAGCAGAGCGGCGATCCTTCCTCCGACGCCACTCAGGCGTTCCGTCCCTCGGACGACAACAACAAGTAGGAACTCGGCGGCATCCTCCCGGCGCGGCGCGCCTGACCCGTTCGCGCCCGGGAGGATGCCACGCTGAAATGCCATGAGCTCCTCCAGAAACTTTCCGGCCCGCCGGATCGGCGGGCCGCGCGCGTCGCAACCGCCCCCCGAAGCGGACGAAGCCGGGTTTCTGTCTCTCACTCCGGAGCGGTCCAGGGTGCTCATCGCCGTCGCCGGCCGCCCTTCGGCCTTCGGGCTGACCACCCTCGTCGTCCTCGTGTTCGCCACGCTGCTGGCGTCGGGCAGCGATCTCGCGGGTACGTCCGGAGCGATCGCCGCCTCCTGGCTGGCCGTGCACCAGGTTCCGCTGGTGATCGGCAAGACCTCGCTGGGACTGCTGCCGCTGCTGCCGACCGCGTTGCTGGTCTGGCTGGCCGCGCGGGAAAGCGCGCGCGCCGTGGAACCGGAGAGCACCAGAGCCGATCTCGGCTGGATCGTCGGCGCCGCGGTGGGCGGTCCACTGCTGGTCACCTCCGTCTGCCTCGCGGTCACCGAAGACGCCTCGGGCGTCATCGCGCTGCAACCACCCGACACCCTCGCCGCGTTCGCGTGGGTCGCGGTGTTGTATCTGCTCGCCGCCGCCATAGGTATCGCCGTACGAATCCGGCAGCGCCTTTTCGTGCTTCTGCGCCTGCCCGATTGGGCGGTCTCCGGACTGTACGGCGCGGGCCGATCCGTCCTGCGCCTACTCGGTTGTGCGACAGCGGTGGTGGTCATCTCGTTCCTCGCGCACATATCCCGGCTCGGCGACATGTACCAGTCGGCGGGCAACTTCGGCGGCGTCCTCGGGCTGACGCTGCTCTCGGTGGCCTATCTGCCGAACTTGGCGATCCAGACCGTTCGGTGTGCTGGTCGGTTCCAGCGCGCAGATCGGCGCCGCCTCCTTCGGAGTGTTCTCCGTCGTCGGCGGTCCGATCCCGGCCTTTCCGTTGCTCGCCGCGGTGCCGACCGGTCCCGCGGCAGGCTGGTGGCCGGTGCTGCTGCTGATCCCCGCCGCGGTCGGCGTGCTCGGCGGGCTGGACCTGGCCCGCACCTCCACCGACCGGATCACCGCGCCGTGGGCCACGCTCACCTCCGCCGCGCTCGCCGCGCTCGCGCTGACGGTGGCGGGCGCGGTCGCGGGCGGTGACCTCGGCGGGATCGGCCGGGTCGGCCTGGACTTCCCGATCTTCACCTCGGTCACGTTCGCGTGGCTGATGATCCCCGGCTACGCGGGTTTGGCGTTCGCGCGCTGGTTTCTCGTTCCGGTGGGTGTCGCGCCGGTCGGCTACACCGATCCCTACGACGAGTACGGCGACTATGACAACGAGGACGCCTACGACGACGAAGACGGATACGACGACAACGCTTATTACGACGAGGACGCCTACTACGAGGCGGACGACCGCGACCACTACGAAGACGACGACTACTACGACTACTACGACACGCCGGAGCCGGCCGCGCCGCTGGATGCCGAGCTGGTCGACGAGCCGCCCGCGATCGAGCCCCGTGGCCGCGCCCGCGACCACGCCACGCCGGACATCGTCGACGCCGAAGTGGTCGAGGCGGACCTGCCGGACAATGACCGGGTGGACGGTCGTTAGGCTTTAACCCGGCGGTGCCGCATCCGTCCGCCATCCGATCGATCGCAGGAGTAGAGCGCTGACGTCCCCGCACGCCTCGTGGAAGCCCACAGCGACGCCGGCCACCGTCGTCGTGCTGGCGTCGGGCACCGGCTCATTGCTGCGCGCCCTGCTGGACGCCACGGCCCGACCCGGCTACCCGGCCGAGGTCGTCGCGGTCTGCGTCGACCGGCTCTGTGCCGCGACCACCCACGCGGACGCCGCGGGCATACCGCATTTCCGGGTGGCACTGAAGGACTTCCCGGACCGCGCCGCGTGGGATGCCGAGCTCACCGAAGCCGTCGCCGCGCACCAGCCGGATCTGGTGGTGTCGGCGGGCTTCATGAAACTGCTCGGTCCCGCCTTCCTGGACCGATTCGGCGGCCGGATCATCAACACTCACCCCGCGTTGCTACCCGCTTTCCCCGGCGCGCACGGTGTGCGTGACGCGCTCGCCTACGGGGCGCGGGTCACCGGCTGCACCGTGCACCTGGTCGACGAGGGCGTGGACACCGGGCCGATCCTCGCGCAGGAGGCGGTGACGGTGCTGCCGGGGGACGACGAGGCCACCCTGCACGAGCGCATCAAGGTTGTCGAGCGACGGTTGCTGGCGGAGGTCGTCGCCGCCGTCGCGACGCGAGGCATTGTCTACGACGGACGAAAGGCAGTTATCCCAGATGAGCGAGTTCTCCGGTGAGTGAACGCAAGCCGATCAGCAGGGCGCTGGTGAGCGTCTACGACAAGACGGGTCTCGTCGAGCTCGCGACCGGTCTGCACGCCGCGGGCATCGAGCTGGTCTCGACCGGTTCCACCGCGGGCAGGATCGCGGACGCGGGCATCCCGGTGACCAAGGTCGAGGATCTCACCGGGTTCCCGGAGACCCTCGACGGCCGGGTCAAGACGCTGCACCCGCGGGTGCACGCGGGCATTCTGGCGGACTCGCGCAAGCAAGAGCACCTCGACCAGTTGGCCGAGCTCGGCGTCGAGGCGTTCCAGCTGGTGGTGGTGAACCTCTACCCGTTCACCCAGACCGTGGCCAGCGGTGCGACGCCCGACGAGTGCGTGGAGCAGATCGACATCGGCGGGCCGTCGATGGTGCGCGCCGCGGCGAAGAACCATCCTTCGGTGGCGGTGGTCGTCGACAGCGGCGACTACGACGACGTGCTGGCCGCAGTGAATTCCGGCGGCTTCACGTTGGCCGAGCGCACCGCGCTGGCAGCCAAGGCTTTTCAGCACACCGCGAGCTATGACGTGGCGGTCGCGAGCTGGATGACCGATGTGCTCGCCGCCGACGGTGCGGCCGAAGAGGCGGCGGCCCGGTTCCCCGAATGGCTCGGCGGCACCTGGGAGCGGTCGGCGGTGCTGCGCTACGGCGAGAACCCGCATCAGTCCGCCGCCCTGTACGCCAACGGCGACGGCAGCCTCGGGCTGGCGCAGGCACGGCAGTTGCACGGCAAGGAGATGTCGTACAACAACTACGTCGACGCCGACGCGGCCTGGCGCGCCGCCCACGACCACGCGGACCCGGCCGTCGCGATCATCAAGCACGCCAACCCGTGCGGCATCGCCCTCGGCGCCGATATCGCCGAAGCGCACCGCAAGGCGCACGCGTGTGACCCGGTCAGCGCGTTCGGCGGAGTGATCGCCGCCAACCGCGAGGTCACCGTGGAGATGGCCGAGCAGGTCGCCGAGATCTTCACCGAGGTGATCGTCGCGCCGTCCTACGCCGACGGCGCGGTGGAGGTGTTGCAGCGCAAGAAGAACGTGCGCATCCTCGTCGCCGAGCCGCCACGGCGGGCGGGCGCCGAGCTGCGCCCGATCAGCGGCGGAGTCCTGCTCCAGCAGCGTGACGTGCTCGATGCCCCCGGTGACGACCCGGCCAACTGGACCTTGGCCGCGGGCGAGGCCGCCGACGCGGAAACGCTCGCCGATCTGGCGTTCGCGTGGCGCGCTTGCCGGGCCGTGAAGTCCAACGCGATCCTGCTGGCGCACGACGGCGCTTCGGTCGGTGTCGGCATGGGACAGGTCAACCGCGTGGACGCGGTCGGCCTCGCGGTGCAGCGGGCCGGTGACCGCGCCAAGGGCTCGGTGGCGGCTTCCGACGCCTACTTCCCGTTCCCGGACGGGCCGCAGACGTTGATCCAGGCCGGTGTCCGCGCCATCGTCCAGCCCGGTGGGTCGGTGCGGGACCAGGAGACCATCGATATCGCCAGGGAGGCGGGCGTCACCCTCTACCTGACGGGGGCCCGTCACTTCGCTCACTGAGAGCGGGCAGCGGACTGGAACGCCGTGCCGGATCAATGGTCCGGCACGGCGTTTGTCGTCTGCCGAACGTATTGTGCGGTGAGTCAGCGCTTTTCGTGTGCTCCGGAACAACCAACTGCGTTGTAGCGTAATCGAATTCGTTCAGGTGCGTCGGATCGCAGCTCGTCGCAAGTCGGCAGCTATCCGTGTGACCAGTGGACGTCGCGCGCGACCGTGCGGGCTCAGACCGCGCTGAGTACGGTGCGCTCACCGAGCGGCGCCTGCAACGGCACCTCCAGTGTGCCGAAGACCGCGATCATCGTGCACATCCGGCCGACCGCTTCGGCGCGGGTGCCCGCGCGCAGTTCCACCGTGACCGCCGAAGCGGACTCGGTCACCGTGGCGTCCACGCCGTAGCACTCCGGCGACCCGGTTTCGAAGTTCACGGCTATCTTGTTGTCCCCCAATCGAGTCCACGACCGGAACGGAATGGGATGCGCACCCACGATGGTCGGATCGGCGGTGAACCGGTTGCCCTGGTTTCCGCGTGGATCCTCGGTGGGGGTGCGAGGCGCGGCGGTCGCCGTAGCGCTGATGTTCGGCGGTGTCTGCTCCTCGTCGGTGCCGCCGCAGCCCGCCGCGGTGAGGCAGGCGAGCACTGCGGCGACAACTGTGGCGGCGCGTCCGGCCCGGATCCGATCCATACCGACACCCTAGTCCCGGCCCCGATCCGGAGCTTCCCCGCGGTGGCGTCGTGCATCGAGACCGATCCCACAGTGAACATTCCGCGAACCCTGCGCGTAAATGTCACGAAAAGCGTTCGGGGGCAGTAAGTTCGGCGAGGGTGCGTGCCAGGGTGTTGCGGCGCTCATCCATGTCGGATGCTCTACCAGCTTTTTCTGGAAAGGAAGTATCGTGGTCGACACGCTGCGCGTAGGCGAAGAACTCGGACGGGGTCAATCCCTCCAGGGCGGGGCTTACACCCTCACCCTGCAGGACGACGGCAATCTAGTGCTCTCCGAACCCGGCGGAAATGTCGTGTGGGCCACTCAAACTCACGATCAGGGCGTGGAACGGGCGGTGTTGCAGGAGGACGGCAACTTCGTCCTCTACAAGGCCGACGGCGCCGCATGGGCGACGGAGACCAACGGTCAGGCGGCGGAGCGGCTGGTCGTGCAGGCCGATCGCAATGTCGTGCTGTACGGCGCCGACGGCAGCGCGTTGTGGGCTTCCGGTACCCATACCGACACGCCACTGCCCGCAGCGGAGCCGGAACCGGCGCCGGAGCCCGAGCAGGTCACGGAACCGGCCGCCGAGGAGGTGCCGCCTCCGCCGCCCGCCCCGGAGCCGCGCACCTACACCGTCGAGCCGGGCGACACCCTGTGGGCGATCGCCGAGCGCTTCTACGGCGACGGCAACCGTTACCAGGAGATCGCGGACGCCAGCGGCATCCCGAACCCGGACGCGATCAACCCCGGCCAGGTGCTGACCATCCCGTGATCCGGCGGATTCGGTAGCGACGACGAAGACCCCCGGTGCTCGCGCATCGGGGGTCTTGCCGTTTCGCTCGTGTCGCGGAGTGCGCCTAGCGGCTGGTGAACGGCAGCAGCGCCATCTCACGGGCGTTCTTCACCGCGACAGCGACCTGGCGCTGCTGCTGCGGCGTGAGCCCGGTGACCCGGCGGCTGCGGATCTTGCCGCGATCGGAGATGAACGTACGCAGCAGGTTCACGTCTTTGTAGTCGACCGTCTCGATGCCGGCGGCGATGAGCGGGTTCTTCTTCGGACGGCGGGCCTGCTCGGCGCGAACCTTCTTCGACGGTGCTCGCTTGACTGCCATATGACGAGTTCCTTCTCACGAGATCAGTGGTTGTCTACCAGCTCGATTTGTGCACACCGGGCAACTCGCCCCGGTGGGCCATCTCGCGCACACGCACACGGGAGAGTCCGAACTTCCGGAGATGACCGCGCGGTCGTCCGTCGGCGGCGTCCCGATTGCGCAATCGTACCGGACTGGCGTCGCGCGGTTGCCGCCGCAGTTCGGCCTGGGCGGCGGCGCGTTCGTCCTCCGGTGTGCCCGGCTTCCGGATGAGCTCCTTGAGTTCGGCCCGGCGTCCGGCGTAGCGCGCCACGATCTCCCTGCGCTGCTGATCGCGGGCGATCTTCGACTTCTTGGCCATCTCAGCGCTCCTCGCGGAAGTCGACGTGCTTGCGCACGACGGGGTCGTACTTGCGCAGCACCAGGCGGTCCGGGTCGTTGCGGCGGTTCTTGCGCGTGACGTAGGTGTACCCGGTGCCCGCCGTGGACTTCAGCTTGACGATCGGGCGGATGTCGGTCGATTTCGACGCCATGGGTCGCTCCTCAGATCTTGTCGCCGCGTGCCCGGAGCCGGGCCACCACGGCCTCGATCCCGTCGCGGTCGATGGTCTTGATGCCCTTGGCGGAGACGGTCAGCGTGATCCGCCGGCCTTCGCTGGGCAGGTAGTAGGTCTTGCGCTGGACGTTGGGGTTCCAGCGGCGGCTGGTCCGCTTGTGCGAGTGCGACACGGACTTGCCGAATCCGGGCTTGCGACCGGTGACCTGGCAGTGGGCCGACATGCGGACTCCCTCCAGTAGATGACAATCATTTTCGACAACGGCTGTCCGACAATGTACCGTTGCCTTCCGGCAAATGAAAATCGTTACTGAAAGGGGTTGGCGGTGGCCGCGGCAGAATCCCCCCTGGTCCCACCCGAGTCCGACCGCAGAACGCCCGTGGTGGTGCTCGCCGGTTTCACCGGACTCGCCGCGGCGGGCGTGGATCGCGCGTCCGCGGTGCTCGGCATGGCGCCGGGCACCGTCGTGGTCCGCCACGACCTGACCCAACTGCGGGAGGGCATCGTGCACCGCACGGTGCGGACCGCGACGCAGGAGACCTCGGCCGTGCTCGAACTCGCGCACGGCTGCGTCTCCTGCACATTGCGTATGGATCTGCTCCCGCTGCTGTGCACGCTGGCCCGGCGCGAATCCGTGGACCGCATCGTGCTGGCGCTGGACCCGGCGTTCGAGGCCGAAGCGGTGTGCGAAGCCATCGAGCATGTCGTGGTCGCGGACGTGCACGGCCGCGTCGACGGCCCCGCCGGGCGCGACGTGCGCGTGGAGGCGGTCCTGACCTGCCTGGACGCGGGCTGCTGGCTGGCCGACGCGACCGGGGACGAGACTCTCGCCGAACGCGGCATCGCCACCGCCGACGACGATCGCACGGTGGCGCAAGTGGCGGTCGGGCAGGTCGATTTCGCCGATGCCGTCATCGCCCTCGGCGCCGCGCACCCGGACGGAGCACTGCTCGGCGATGGGGCGGCCGACCGGGGCAAGCTCGCGGCCGTGCTCGCCAGACTGGTTCCCGGCGCACCGGTCGCCTGGGTGGACGAGCCGAGCGCGGTCACGCCCGCCCTGGTCGAGACGCTGCTCACGCGCGTCCCCGCCGATTCGCGACGCGGCAGGGTCTTCGACGCGCACGCGCCGCTTCTGCGCGGACGCCCGCCCTTGACCAGCGACTACGGCGTCGAACTCGTGGAGTTCGCCGCGGCGCGGCCGTTCCATCCCGCACGCCTGCACGAGGCGCTCGACGTGCTCTTCGACGGCGTCGTCACCGCGCGCGGACGGGTCTGGCTGGCCACTCAGCCCGACGAGGTGGTGTGGCTGGAATCCGCCGGTGGCGGCTTGCGGGTCGGCGGCGCGGGACGCTGGCTGGCCGCGATGTCGCCGGAGGAGGTAGCCGAGGCGGATCCGGAGCGCCGGGCGATGGCCGCCCTGCGCTGGGACGAGCGATTCGGGGACCGGGACATCTCGCTGTCGATCCTGGTGCACGAGGCCGATCCGGCGGAGATCCGCGAGGCACTGCACTGGGCGCTGGTGGAGGACGACGAGCTGCGGCTGGTCGAACGCGCGCCGGAGCGAGTCGCGCAGTGGGAGGACCCGTTCGGTGAATGGCACGCCGACCCGTGCGCGAGCGGCGAGGAGGCGGGACAGCCCGTTCGAGGACGCGAAAAGCCCGAGAGGAGAGGCGAAATGAAGAAGGGGATTCATCCGGACTATCACCCGGTGGTCTTCGAGGACGTGAGCACCGGCAAACGGTTCCTCACCCGGTCCACGGCCACCAGCGCGCGCACGGTGGAGTGGACCGACGGCAATACCTACCCACTGTTGACGGTGGACGTCACCGCCGACTCGCACCCGTTCTGGACCGGCGCGCATCGCGTGCTGGACACCCAGGGCCGCGTGGAGAAGTTCGAACGCAAATACGGCAAGCGCGCACGGAAGGAATCCTGAGATGGCGGTACCGAAGCGGAAGATGTCGCGGTCGAACACGCGCAGCCGCCGGGCGAATTGGAAAGCCGCACCGGTGAGCCTCGTGCCGGTGACCGTCGGGGGCGTCGTGCACAAGGTGCCGCGCAGGCTGGTCGCCGCGGTGCGGCGCGGCTTGGTCGATGTCGAGCGACTCTGATCGCGGCTCGCGGACCAGCGTGAACGAAGCGGGGCCGCCCGGTGTGATCCGGGTCGGCCCCGCTTTTCGTTGGTTCGGGGCGTCGATCGGCCCTGCGTGCTCGTCGGCGCGGCGAACGAAACTGTCCGGCGGCGGCTGATCATCGACCATCCGGGGGTGCCCATTACGTGGCCTTCGGTGCGGCTCGCGAGCATCGACCGCGCTCGGGCACAGCCTGGGTGGTGACGCGAACTCCCTCGACGAATCTCGATTTCCGATGCGGCGCGGACGCCCGGTAGCGGCTCGGGAATAGCCTGCTGGATGCTGCTGCGCGCGGGGATGCGCGAACTCTCGGTCAATCGTCCTGATAGAGGCCTTGAAGCGACCCGAAGCGAGTTTTTCGTGCCCAGAATCGAGGCGATAGCTACTTATCAGCTATCAATGTGCCTCGCATCACGTCGCACTATTGCGCGGGGACGGATTGCGATCGAATAGCCACGCGGTGAATCGCATACTGTCGGTTCGGTTTTGGCGGGCGAAAAAGTCCCTCGAAAATGATGCGCGCGCGGCCGGATGCCGGTACCCTCGTCCTCGAGGGCGGGTTCTCCTGGTTTCCAGGAGAACCCGCTCATCGCCAATTCAGGGGGCGTTTCCATCGGTCCCGCTCTCGATCCCGCTCTCGCCCCACCGGTCCGCTCTCGCCACGGCTCTGCGCCGGTGCGCGGCTCAGTTTTTCGAGGTCAACTCCGCCGGTCCGTCATCGTCGGCCGGTGCGCGCCGCTCACCGCCGTCGTGTCCGGGAAGGCCGGGGAAGTCCGGCAACAGTGCCTCCAGACGCGCCAGCTGCTCCCCGACGAGCGCGGCGGGACCCTCGATGAGCGACAGCGGCCACGGCCAGTGCCGCCCGTTCCAGCGTTGCACCTGCTCGGTCAGTTCGGCCGTCGTCGCCTCCAGTTCGCTGATCTCGATGCGCAATTCGCCGACTTGCGTTCGCAACTCGGCGGTTTGGTGTTCCAGTGCGGCAATGCGGGCCAGCGCCGCGGCCAGGCCGTCCACTAGCGTCCGGTTCCGTCCGTCCGCGTCGGCGCCCAATTGCGGCCAGCCCGACAGATCGGGTCCGCGCAGCTGGATCTGGATGTCGCGCAGTACTTCCTCTTGTTCCGGCGTCACGTCCGGATCCTCCCGTTCCACGAAATCCCATTGGCCGAAATCGGTCGTCTCGGCCTCGTTGACGTCACAGCGCACGCCGCCGACCGTCATTTGGCGCCGCGTCTGATGAATGGCGCGTCTGGTCTCCACGTTCGCGCCGGACCAGGCGTCGGTCTGCCATGCCCAGGTCGCGTATCCGGCGTCCAGCGCGCGGCTCACCGTCCAGTAACCCCCGTAGATGCCGACGTTCGCGCGGCCGAGCACGGTCGCCGCGCCGTCCAGATACGCGTCGACGCGTATCTGATCCTGCGGCGACACGTCGAAATCCGCGGAGAAATAGATCGGCCGGTCCGCCCGGCCGCCGCAGCGAAGCACCTGCGCGAGACCGGCGCGTGCGTCCACGATGCCCGCGCCGTAGCCGTCCAGCATCCGGGCGACCGTGGTCTCCCAATTCGAGACGATCGAGACACCGTGCGTCCGCAGGTCGTTCGCCTCTGCCGGGGTGAGCAGCTTGCCGGGCAGACCCGGGCCGCCATTGGACAGATACCGCACAACGAAGTCGAACCCCGCCGCCCGGATCGCCGCGCCCCCTGGACGTCCAGCGGCGTAGTCCAGATCGAAGCGCATGGCTCCCACTGTAAGTGCGCCGGGCGGGCGAATCCGGGGCATCGCCGAATCCGGGTCGCGCGTGGGCCGGATAGAGCGGAAAACGGTCGAGCAGTCGCGCAAGGCGCACGAACGCCGACCGCCGACCGTGCGTTTCGCGGGTGGTCGGCGGTCGGCGGCTCAGCGGGCGGGCTCCAGCTTCGGCCTGCGCGGCTTCGGCGGTCCGGCCAGTTCACGGCGGTCCGGCGCGATCAGCACCGCGGAGATCGGCACCGTCAGCGCCAGCAAGCCGATGACGAACATCGGGAAGACGAAGTCGAACAACTCCACGCCGCCCGGCACCTTCGCCGCCCGGTTGACGTCGAAATGCAGTGCGGCGATCGCCGTGTAATACGTGGCGGCCACGCCGACGCCGAACAGGAGTACGGTCGCGGCGCGGGCCAGCGGGAAGCGCATGGTCTGGAACAGCCAGAGGGTGGCGGTCGCGGTGATCACCCCGATCACGGCGGAGACGACGGCCAGCCACATCGTCACGCCGACCGATCCCTGGATCTCGAGCGAACCGATACCGAGATAGTGGGTGAGGCCGATACCGAGGCCGAGCACCGAGCCGCCCGGCAGCAGCAGCGTCAGCCGAGGTGTGCGCCCGATGATCAGCATCGCCGCGAAGACCGCCGCGATGGACACCACCAGTGCCGCGATCAACCTGCCCGTGTCGTAACGCATCGCGCTGCCGGGCACTTTCAAACCCAGCATGGCCACCGACGTCGCCAGCCACACACCGACGCCACCGAGCGATATCGCGGCCGAAACCAGCCACACGAGCCGGAACTGGACCGAGCGCGCGCCGTGCACGATACAGGCGAGCCCGACCACCGCGCCGAGCACCGAGATGCCCAGCGACAGCGCCACCAGCCAATAGCCGAGGGCGAACTGGTCGACGGACGTTCCGGCGCCACCGCCTGCGGCCAGCACCGCGACCTCACGCATGCCGGGCGGTTCCTTCCAGTTCGCTCGCTTTCAGCTGGGCGATCGCGTATTCGGTGACGGCGGCCAGCGCTTGGCGCACTTCGATCGCGTTGCGCGCGTCGATGTCGACGATCGGCACGCCCTCGCGCACCGAAAGGGCCTCGCGCAGCTCGGCGATGGGGAATCGCGGCGCGTCCGGGAAGCGGTTGACCGCGATCAGGAACGGCAGCTTGCGCGCCTCGAAGAAGTCGACCGCGGCGAAACTGTCCTCGAGCCGCCGGGTATTCGATCAGCACCACGGCGCCGATCGCGCCGCGGATCAAGTCGTCCCACATGAACCAGAACCGGCGCTGGCCCGGTGTGCCGAACAGATACAGCACCAGGTTGCCGGGCAGGATGATCCGGCCGAAGTCCATCGCGACCGTGGTGGTTTCCTTCTCCGGCGTCTCGGCGAGGTCGTCGATGCCGTCGGAGTAACGGGTCACCATCGCTTCGGTGCGCAGCGGGACGATCTCCGACACCGCGCCGACGAACGTGGTCTTGCCCGCGCCGAAACCGCCCGCGACGACGATCTTCGTCGAAGCGACCCGATTTTCGAAGCCGTCCGGCCCGGGGGCGCTTCCCGGTCCGAGATTGCCACTTGGCCCGGAATGTCCACTGGGCCCCGAATTCCTATAGGGCGCGGAGTCCACGCAATGTCCTCTCCATCAGGGAACGGCGCTCGTCATAGCTCGCCTCGTCGGTCAGGGTCGAATGCACGCGCATGGTGCCGTCGACGACCAGGTCGCCGATCACCACTCGGACCATGCCCAGCGGCCGGTCCAGATGCGCCGCGATCTCCGCGACCGACAACCGGTGCGTGCCGAGGCGCAATATCTCGGTGCGGATGTCGCCGGTCGGCCAGTCGAGATGTGCAGTGTACGACAACGTTTCGATGACCGCCTCCAACGGCAGGTCGATCGCGGGTTCGGTGCGCCCGGAGGTCAGCGCGTAGGGCCGGACGCGTGTGGTCGGTCGTGGTCCGGGGCCGTATGGGTTGGACATCTCACGCTCAGACAGCGGTGCGCGCGGTCGCGGTGACCACCGAACCCACCCGATCGACCAGCAGCGCCATCTCGTAGCCGATCCGGCCGATGTCGTGCGACTTGTTCGCCAGCACCGCCAGATGCGAGCCGTTGCCCACGCTCATCACCAGCAGGTAGCCGCGCTGCATCTCCACGATCGACTGCATCACCTTGCCGCCGTCGAACAGCGAGGCCGCGCCCATGGAGAGGCTGGCGAGTCCGGCGGTGACGGCAGCGAGCTGTTCGGCGCGGTCACTGGGCAGGTGCGGACTGGTGGCCTGCAACAAGCCGTCCGCCGACACCAGCACCGCGTGGGACACGCCGGGCACATCTCGGGTGAAGCGGGCGACCAGCCAGTTCAGATTCTCGTCCGTGGTGCTGTTGTTCGCGTTGGTCATGCAAGCCCTCCGTCGTTGTACTGCGCATTGGCCCGCCCGCTGCGGACCCCACTGAGATGCCTGGTGAGGTTGTTGCGAATTTCCTCCGGATCACGCGTGCCCGCGTCCTCGGCCGGGGCCAGGCCGCCGGGCACCAGCTGGGCGCCCGGCCTGCGGATCGGCAGTCCGCCCGCGGTGCGCGCGGTCGTGGTGGGATGACTGGCATCCTCCGCCGCCAGCCAGCCCGCGTCACCAGGCGAGGACCACGAGTTGTCCGGCGATTGCGAGGTCGAGGGCTCGACCAGCCATTCGGAGACCATGCGCTGATAGATAGGGGTCGGGGAGGAACCCGCGACCGGCTGCAACCGGGAGGAGGTCACCGTCGCGGGTTCCGGCGCGGCCTCCTGCGGTGGCTCGACGGGCGCGGCGGGCTTCCGGATCGGCAGTCCGGACCGCGCGGTGGTCTGCGGTGTGGGGGGCCGGCTCGGCACGGCCGGAGTGGGGCCGGTCGCCGGCTCGTCGTCCTTGACCTCGGTCCACAGATCGGTGCGCGCAGGTCTCTGCTCCCGCTCGACGGTCTGCTCACCCGCGGCGGGTGTCACCGGTGCGAACGAACCGGTCGGAGTGCGATCGTCGGCGCGCGGCGCCAGCACCGGCCACGGCTGGGTGGCGGGCTGATCCGCCGGGTTCACCGCCCGGCCGACGGGGGTGGAAACCGTGGGCTGATCGGGCGTGTCGGCGACGCGGATGGCCGGACGCCGCTGCGGCAGCCCGGAACTGGTCACGCCGAATCGAGCGGTATCGCGTTGCGGCAGGCTCGGCACCGGAACCAGGTTGCGCGGCTGCGCGCCGGTGGGCGGCGTGACGAGCGAGGGCAGCTGATGCTCGGCGGTGATGTCGAGCGGCTTGCCCGCGGGGTCGGTGGCGTCCATCGGCGGCGCGACCAGAGCGCCGGGCAGGTGCACGCTGGCGGTGATGCCCGGCTGCTGCGCCATGGTGGAGGTGCGGCGCAGGCTGACCGTGATGGTGTGACGCTTGGCCAAGCGGCCGACGACGAACAGGCCCATCCGGCGGGCGGTCTCGACGGTGACCTCACCACCGGAGGCGAGCCGGTCGTTGGTCGTCTGCAGGTCCTCCTGGGACATGCCGAGGCCGCGGTCGGTGATCTCGATCAGGTAGCCGCCGTCCACCGCCCGCGACACCATGACGGTGACCGGCGTGGTCGGCGGCGAGTAACGCAGCGCGTTGTCGATCAGCTCGGCGAGCAGGTGCTCGATGTCAACGGCGGGCTCACCGGCGACGATGCCGTCGGGCACCGCGCCGATCTCCACCCGCTGGTAGTCCTCGACCTGGGAGACCGCGCTCCACAGCATGTCCGACAGCGGCACCGGGTGCAGCTGTCCGCGGCGCAGCGCGGTGCCGGCGAGCACCAGCAGGTTGTCGCCGTTGCGGCGCATGCGGGTGGCCAGGTGGTCCAGGCGGAACAGGCTTTGCAGCCGGTCGGTGTCGTCCTCGTCGTGTTCGAGATCCTCGATCAGCGCCAGCTGCTGCTCGACCAGCGATTGGCTGCGGCGCGAGAGGGTCTCGAACATGTTGCCGATCTGCAGGCGCAAGCGGGCCTGATCGGCGGCGAGGTTGAGCGCCTGCTCGTGAATCTCGTCCACCGCGCGGGCCAGCTGGCCGATCTCGTCGGTGGTGTGCACCGCGACCGGCGTGATCTCCGGGGTGGTTCCGCCCGCGCGCACCACGGCGAGCTCGTCGGGCAGCTTGATGTGCGCGACCTCGAGCGCGTCGCGCCGCAGGCGGCGGACCGGGACGACCAGGGTGCGCGCGACCGACAAGGCCAGGGCCAGGCCCGCCAGCAGCATGCCGATGACGATCGTGGTCTCGCGCAGCGCGCCGGTCTGCGCTTCGACGGTCCGGTCGGCCAGCGCGCCGTCGATGGTGTCGATCAGCTGCGCGGTGGTCTTCTCGTAGGTGTCCGAGCTGACCAGCAGCGAGTCGAGCACCGCGGGATTGGTCGCCGGGTCGGCGACGTTCTGGCTGAAGGTGCCCAGACGGGTCTGCACCGCGTCCAGCAGGGGCCGCATATTGCCCGCGTAATCCGGCAGGATCTGCGCGTACTGGTAGATCATCGTGATCTCGGCGCCCGCGGCGACCAGCACGCGAGGCCGCACGCTCGGGTTGCGGCCCGCGTCCGGCGAGCCGATCAGCATCCGCTGCTGGGTGAGCACGCGCCGCGCGGTCTGCACCGACGCCAGCTGCAGGAAGTACCGCTGGATGACCAGGTCGTCCACCGACGGCGACAGCGCGAGCGCGTTGCCGATGCGCACCATGATCTCGTCGGACTGCTCGCCGACCATGGCGGGCGAGCCGTTGCGGAGGCTGTTGCGCATCGTGGTGCCGGTCGCGATGGCCGAGGCCAGTTCGGAGGTGACGCGTCCGCTGGCCTTCGTGGTCTGCAACGCGGCTTCCAGCTCGGCGAGGGCCTGGTCGAACCTCGTCAGCGCGGCGTCGGTCTGCGGGTCCGCGGTGTTTCCCCAGGTGGCGGTCGCGGAGACGCCCAGTTGCTCGGTGGCCGAACCGAACTTGACGATCGGACGGATGATGATGGCCTGTTCGGTCGCCGCGTCCAACTGCGCCATGGTACGCAGTTCGTTGTTGATGCGGAGCACGGCGAAGACACCCGCCAACAGCACCGGAAGCACCAGCACCACGCCGACCTTGCGGGTGACCGACCAGTTCGAACAGGCTGAATTGCCAGGACCGCGGTGCAGCTTCCATCCGCTTCCGTCGCCTCCGCTTCACCAGTGACCTCGGGCGCGCGTGGCTGTTCGGTATTGATTCAACCCGCAAAGAACCAACTAGAGGTCTTCTTTTTACCGCACGGAACATACCGTGCAGAGTGGTCATCGGCAATCCGGGGGAGCCGGGCCGCAAATTGCCGAATATGGCTATAGAGAACAAGTTTCGCGGTGGAATGCGTAAGGGACGCGTCAACTTCTCGGGATGGCCACAGAACACCCTGGTCACCCGGGGTTGACGGGGGCGACGCGCCGGGGCTTGCGGCGTGCTCTCGGCTCGGCGTGTCGGGAGCGCCCTCTCAGTTACCTCTCAGTCGTTGCGGTCAAACTGGTGGCATGCGCATTCTGGTGGTCGATGACGATCGGGCGGTCCGGGAATCGCTGCGCCGGTCGCTGACCTTCAACGGCTACTCCGTCGATCTCGCGGTCGACGGGGTGGACGCGCTGGAGAAGGCAACTGTCCAGCGACCCGACGCGCTCGTCCTGGACGTGATGATGCCCCGGCTCGACGGGCTCGAGGTCTGCCGCCGTCTCCGCAGTACGGGCGATGATTTGCCGATTCTGGTTCTCACCGCGCGAGATTCGGTATCCGAGCGGGTCGCGGGGCTCGACGCCGGGGCCGACGACTATTTGCCGAAGCCGTTCGCGCTGGAGGAACTGCTGGCGAGACTGCGCGCGCTGCTGCGGCGTACGGCTGCCGATCCGGGTGACGCCTCGGAAGCGATGAAGTTCGCTGATCTGTCGCTGGACCCGGTGACCCGCGAGGTGTCCCGCGGCGCCCGCCCGATCAGTCTCACCCGCACCGAGTTCTCACTGCTGGAAATGTTGATGGCGAACCCGCGCCGGGTGCTCACCCGCAGCCGCATTCTCGAGGAGGTATGGGGCTACGATTTCCCGACCTCGGGAAATGCGCTCGAGGTCTACATCGGTTATCTGCGCCGCAAGACCGAGGCCGAGGGCGAGCCCCGGCTGATCCACACCGTGCGTGGCGTGGGCTACGTGCTACGCGAAACGCCGCCGTAGGTCTTCGGTGATGGCACGCACACCTCCCAGGCGACCCGTGGTCGCCGCGCTCGGTCAGCGACCGCCCGAGCCCCCGGACATGCGGCCGCCCATGCCGCTGACCCGGTCGGTCTCGCTGCGATGGCGGGTGACGCTGCTGGCCGCCTCCGTCGTGGCGATCGCGGTGGCGGTCACCTCCATCGCGGCCTACGCCCTGGTGGCGCGCGCCCTGTACGACGACGTGGACGCCCAGTTGCGCAGCCGCGCCACGGCGGTGATCGCCAGCAACCCCTACGGGTTCAACAACCTCAATCTGATGGTCGCCACCGCCTTCTACGACGACACCGGTATCGCGCTGATCTATCCCGACCTGCGGCCCTATCTGCCCCCGCAATCGACCGATCCGCCGGTCGGGTCGCCGGAGGTGGCCGTCGCGCGCGGCGAGCGGAGTTCCTCGTTGCGCACCGCGGGCAATCAACGCGTGCTTGCCGTGCACACCAACTCGGGTGCGACGCTGGTCATCTCCCAGCGGCTCGATCGCACCAGGGAGGTGCTCGACCGGCTGGCCTGGCTGTTGTTCGTCGTCGGCGGCTGCGGCGTCGTGCTGGCGGCGGCGGCGGGCACGGCGGTCGGCCGGACCGGTCTGCGGCCCATCGCGCGGCTGACGGCGGCCACCGAGCGGATCGCGCGCACCAACGACCTGACGCCGATCCCGGTCACGGGTGACGACGAATTAGCGAGGCTCACAGAGAGTTTCAACATCATGCTGCGCGCGCTCGCGGAGTCCCGCGATCGGCAGCGCAGGCTCGTCGCCGACGCCGGGCACGAACTGCGGACGCCGCTGACCTCGCTGCGGACCAACATGGAATTGCTCATCGCGTCGAGCCGTCCCGGCGCACCGCGTATCCCGGAGGAGGACATGATCGGGCTGCGCGCCGACGTGGTGGCCCAGATCGAGGAGTTGTCGACGCTGGTGGGCGATCTGGTCGATCTCGCGCGGGAGGACGCGCCGGAAACCGTCTACGAGCGGGTTGATCTCGGCGAGGTGGTGGAACGCGCGCTCGAGCGCGCCCGCCGACGCCGCACCGGCATCGAGTTCGTCGCCGATCTGCGCCCGTGGTTCGTCTACGGGCACGAGGCGGGCCTGGAACGCGCGGTGCTGAACGTGCTGGACAACGCGGCCAAGTGGAGCCCGGCCGGTGCGCAGGTGCGCATCCTGATGCGGGAGAGCGGCCCCGGACTGCTCGAGCTGTCCATCGACGACGCGGGTCCCGGCATTCCGCACGCGGAGCGCGAGCTGGTGTTCGAGCGCTTCTATCGGGTCATGTCGTCGCGATCGATGCCGGGCTCCGGCCTCGGCTTGGCGATCGTGAAGCAGGTGGTGACGAAACACGGCGGCACCATCGCGATCGAATACCTCGCAACGCGGCGGCACGGTCGTCCGCATCGTGTTGCCCGGCGAGCCCGGCGCGCCCGCGCCCGATTGACGCATTAGCGGGCGCGGGAAGTCCATTTCCCGCACAATCTTCAGTTCTGTGCGGAATATTCATCGCCGGTCGGGTATTTCGGACATTGCTCCGATTGGTTTGCCGCAGGATTTGAGACATCAAGTTGTCGGTGGTTCTATTGCGCACCGGCCCCTGGGGCAGATCTCGGAAAACTGAAAGCACGGTCTCAGTCCGCTCTCAGTCGCCGTGGCCACCCTGGTCGGGACGTGAGCAGAAACGAGGAGTCCATGACCGAGGATTCGAAGGACCGCCGGGAGCCGGGCGCGCCGGACACAGGCGCGTTCGGGCCACGGGAAGCGCACGCGCCCGGCTACGGTCCGCAGGAAGGGCGGCATCCCACCGCGCCGTATCCGCCGCAGCACCACCCGGCCGCGCCGTTCCCGGGATATGCCGCGCCCTACGGTCCGCCGAACGACGCCGCTCACCCGCACGGCCCGGCCTACGGCGCCGCGCCCGCACCGGTCCGGCGTCCGTTCCGCGCGGGCCTCGCCGTCGGCGCCGTCGCGCTCGCGCTGGTCAGCGGTGGCATCGGCGGTGCGGTCGGCGCGCTGGTCACGCACGGCGACGACGGTCGCGCCCCGGTGACCAACGCCTTGGACGCGCCCAAGCCGAACGCCAGCAACGCCGTCAACGCTCCGGCCGGTTCCACCCAGGCGGTCGCGCAGAAGGTGCTGCCCAGCGTGGTGATGATCAAAGTCGCCAACAGCAGGGCCGAAGGCGAGGGCTCCGGCGTGGTCCTGTCCTCCGACGGCCTGATCCTGACCAACAATCACGTGGCCGCGGGCGGCGGGCCGAACGCGCGCATGGAGGTCGTGTTCTCCGACGGCAGCAGCGCGCCCGCCACGCTGGTCGGGGCCGATCCGGTCTCCGACCTGGCCGTCATCCGAGCGACCGGGAAGACCGGACTGACCCCGATCGAGCTGGGCACCTCGGCGAATTTGCAGGTCGGTCAACCGGTTGTCGCGATCGGCTCGCCCCTCGGCCTTGCGGGCACCGTCACCACCGGCATCGTGTCGGCGCTCAACCGGCCGGTCGTGACGTCGGGTGACGGCGGCGAGCCCGGCCCCGCGGTCAGCCCGGTGATCGACGCGATTCAGACCGACGCCGCGATCAATCCGGGCAACTCGGGTGGCGCGCTGGTGGACGGCAGCGGGAAGCTCATCGGGATCAACACCGCCATCGCGACGCTGGGGCCCACCGAGATGGCGGGCGGGCAGACCGGGTCGATCGGTCTCGGCTTCGCGATCCCGGTGGATCAGGCGCGCCGGGTGGCCGACGAACTGATCAAGACCGGCAAGGCCACCTACGCCCAGATCGGGATCACCGTGTCGCGTCAGCAGGACCCGGCGCAGCAGGTTTCCGGCGCGAAGGTCCGCGACGTCACGCCGGACGGTCCGGCGGCGCGCGCGGGCATTCCGCCGGGAGCGGTGGTGACGAGGCTGGACGACCGTCCGATCATTCCGGGAACGCGCTCGTCGCCGCGGTCCGCTCACACCAACCAGGAGACAAGGTGAAGGTCACTTACAGCGATGAGCAAGGCAACAACGCCAAGACGGTCGAGGTGACCCTCTCCGGCGCGCCCGCGGACGGCGGCCGATGATGCGCGCGGTTCCGGGTGGACAGGGTCCGATGATCATTTCGACGCCGACGTTCTCGGCGCGGCGGCCGAGTTGCTCGGCACAGGCGCTACGGTGAGCACCATGGAAATCGATGCTCCTGTGGCGGGGCGTGCTCTGGTGGTGGTCGTCGACGATCGAACGGCGCATGGAGGTATTGACTCGCTCGGTCCGCTGGTCACCGAGCTGCTCACCGAGGCGGGTTTCCTGGTGGACGCCTCGGTGTCGGTGCAGGCCGACGAGGTGGAGATCCGCAACGCGCTCAATACGGCGGTGATCGGCGGCGTCGATCTGGTCATCTCCGTCGGCGGCACCGGCATGTCCCCGCGTGACGTGACTCCGGAGGCGACCTCGCAGGTGCTCGACCGCGAGTTGCCCGGAATCAGCGAGGCCCTCCGTTCCTCCGGGCGCGTGGCAGGCTCGCTGGACGCGGGGCTCTCCCGCGGTGTGGCCGGGGTGTCCGGAAGCACCTTGGTGGTCAACCTGCCCGGCACCCGGTCCGCCATCCGGGACGGCATGGCGACCCTCGGCCCGCTCGCCAGTCGGGTGATCGGCGAGCTGTCCGGGTTGGTCGAATAATCAGCGCGCCCACCCCCGCCGAGAACCCTCGCCCGGCCGCGCGCCGGGCGAGGGACGCCGCGCGCTTGGCGGAGATCTTCGGCGACACCTTGCCGGAAACCACCGGCGACGAGCGCGACGATCGGGAGGGCGGCGGCTCCGGCGACGACTGGCTGCGCGCCCAGGTCCCCCCGCATCACGGCTGAGGCCGTTATCTACGTAGTAACTACGTACTCCCGGCGCGCCCTCCCCGGATCTGCCAGTGATCGTTCCGCGCGGAAGTGATCCGGGCGAGATCCGTACGGGTGTGTCTCGTATCCGGCTACTGGCGCCGCTGCGCCGCATCCGTCGTGGCATCCACCTGGCACAGCTGTAGCGATCTAGCATTTATGCACGTCAAGCCATATTCAAATGTGCGCAACTGTGATGCGGGTCACCTTGAACTATACGAAATCTCGCGTTGCAAGTCTCGTTCTAAAACGTTTAATCTCCCATCGAGCCACTTCGCAGATGGACCCCGCAGGCCCAGGAATCGGCACTCGTGAAGCCGCTCGACGGACTCTCGGCTCGGTTCCGTCGACAGTGAGCCCGTTGCGCCGAAATAACAGCCGGTTACACGTCGGCAACAAAGGAGCGACACACTGAGCTGGGCCTGAGAGGACCACTGTCCAGCCTCGACGGTCGAGGTTGACTGTTTGAACCTGATGAGGGGAAGTATGAGCGAGAACCGCCCCAATGGTCTGCGCCGCGGTGCCCGCGTCGCGGGCATCGGCGCTGCCGCGGCTGTTGCCATGGGCCTGCTTTCGACCGGTGCTGCCAATGCCGACACCTTCGTGCCGTTGCCGGACGGCCAGAAGGTGGGGCCTGGCGTGACGATCACCCGGAACGGCGAGCGTGCCCTGATCTCCCCGTCCCTTGCCGCGAACGGTGCCGGCCGTGTCGTGTGGGTTTCGGGGAACGCCATCGCCGATGTCGCCGTGACCCCGGAAGGCGAGATCGGCCCGAACAACGGTCCGACCGGGAACCCGGGCACCAATAATTCGTCCACCCATGGTGCGTCGCAGTTGAGCACCGGTTACATCGTCGGCTGCCAGATCAGTATCGCCGACGACGCCATCTCCGCCGGTGTGTCCGGCAGTGTGAACCTCAGCGGTGCGAGCGCGGGCGGTTCCATCGGTATCAACCTCGGTCCCGGTGAGGTCAAGTTCGTTCAGATCGATTACAAGGACATCCTCAAGCCGGGTGTGTATTCGGTCGAGTACCAGGACGCGGAGATCCAGATCCAGGGCTGCGCGGGTTACGCGCAGGCGCGTTCGTACACGGTTGTCGAGATCATCGGCGATCACTACTCGAAGACCACCCTCTACGGGATGCCGTTCAGCATCGGCTGACGTCTGTCGAATCCAACGAACCATCCTCCCGCTGAAGCGGACTCAACCCTCGAGGGATATCAATCATGATCAACCGTAAGAACCTGGCGCGGATGGCCGGCGTCGGCGCCGCTGCCACCATCGCCATGGGCCTGTTCTCGACCGGTGCGGCGAATGCCGACACTTTTGTTCCGTTGCCGGGTGGTGAGCTGGTCAAGACGTTGTCGGATGGCACTGTGGTGACTGTTCGTCTGGTCGGTGAGTCGGCGACGATCAGTCCGTCCATGGGTGCGACGCCGTTGCATCGCAATGCGTGGGTCTCCGGTAGTGCGCAGGTGGAATTGTCGGGTGCGGCCGGGGGGAAGATCTTCCCGGGTTACACCGTGGGTTGTCAGGTGAACATCGCTGGTGGCGGTGCCACGGGTGGTGTCGATGGCAATGTGGATTGGAGTGATGGTCAGAACGTCACCGGTGGTGTCGGCGCGAACTCCGGTGGGAACCTGTCGCTGGGTCCGGGTCAGGCGAAGTCGTTCTATGTGCTGGATCTGGAGCAGGCCGATGACTTCGGTAACGAGTCGCACAAGACTCGTAATGCGTTCCGGGGCACGAGCGGTTCGGTGACGTGGGCTGATGAGACCATCGGTCTGAACGGTTGTGCGGGTTATGCCCAGGCGCGTGCTTTCGTGAGCGTGGAAGTGGAGACCGACAACGTCATCACCTGGGTGACGCTGTGGGGCCAGCCTTTCAGCCTCGGCTGAGTGAACGGCGGGTGAAAAACCCGTAGCCCGGAACGAAATGGACCCTCGCATCGCGACGGGTCCATTTCGCCATGAATTCATCTGTGTTACAAAAGATCGTGATCTTAGTCGGCCCGGCCTCCGTTCCGAGACAATTTGCCCGAATTTCCCGAAAAGTCCGGTTGGTTCCGAATAGCATTGTTTCGTCCGAGATCGCTCGATGACGCGATGGTCGGCGGATCGCTTGGTGGACGGCACATTCCACCGAGCGCCGCCGGCTTTGGAGGGACACGTCCGCCTCAACACCCTGGGGCGGGTGGATGCAACCTGATGAGGAAAAAGATGAGCAAGTACCGCATCAACGGTCTGTCTCGAGGTGCCCGCGTCGCGGGCGCTGCCGCCGTGGCGGCCGTAGCCGCCGGTCTGTTGTCGACCGGCGCAGCCAATGCCGATGTCTTCGTGCCGTTGCCGGACGGCCACAAGGCAGGTCCTGGCGTGAACATCGCTCGCACCGGCGAGCGTGCCCTGATCTCCCCGTCCCTTGCCGCGAACGGTGCCGGCCGTGTCGTGTGGGTTTCGGGGAACGCCATCGCCGATGTCGCCGTGACCCCGGAAGGCGAGATCGGCCCGAACAACGGTCCGACCGGGAACCCGGGCACCAATAATTCGTCCACCCATGGTGCGTCGCAGTTGAGCACCGGTTACATCGTCGGCTGCCAGATCAGTATCGCCGACGACGCCATCTCCGCCGGTGTGTCCGGCAGTGTGAACCTCGAGGGCGCGAGCGCCGGTGGCTCGATCGGTATCAACCTCGGTCCGGGTGAGGTCAAGTTCGTTCAGATCGATTACAAGGACATTCTGAAGCCGGGTGTGTATTCGGTGGAGTATCAGGATGCCGAGATTCAGATCCAGGGCTGCGCGGGTTACGCGCAGGCGCGTTCGTACACGGTTGTCGAGATCATCGGCGATCACTACTCGAAGACCACCCTCTACGGGATGCCGTTCAGCATCGGCTGACGGCGGTCGGATCAGTCAAATCTCCTTTCGCTGAGGCGAACTCGATACTTCAAGGAATATTCATCATGTTCGATCGTAAGAAGCTGGCGCGCGCCGCCGGGCTGTGCGCGTCCGCGGCCATCGCTGTAGGTCTGCTTTCGACCGGTGCGGCGAATGCCGACACTTTTGTTCCGTTGCCGGGTGGTGAGCTGGTCAAGACGTTGTCGGATGGCACTGTGGTGACTGTTCGTCTGGTCGGTGAGTCGGCGACGATCAGTCCGTCCATGGGTGCGACGCCGTTGCATCGCAATGCGTGGGTCTCCGGTAGTGCGCAGGTGGAATTGTCGGGTGCGGCCGGGGGGAAGATCTTCCCGGGTTACACCGTGGGTTGTCAGGTGAACATCGCTGGTGGCGGTGCCACGGGTGGTGTCGATGGCAATGTGGATTGGAGTGATGGTCAGAACGTCACCGGTGGTGTCGGCGCGAACTCCGGTGGGAACCTGTCGCTGGGTCCGGGTCAGGCGAAGTCGTTCTATGTGCTGGATCTGGAGCAGGCCGATGACTTCGGTAACGAGTCGCACAAGACTCGTAATGCGTTCCGGGGCACGAGCGGTTCGGTGACGTGGGCTGATGAGACCATCGGTCTGAACGGTTGTGCGGGTTATGCCCAGGCGCGTGCTTTCGTGAGCGTGGAAGTGGAGACCGACAACGTCATCACCTGGGTGACGCTGTGGGGGGCCCCGTTCAGCCTCGGCTGATCCGGATACTCCCTCGCACAGAGAACGTGCCCGTCGTCCACACGACGGGTCCGTTCTCTGTGCGCTCTCGCAACCGAGAACTCGTGCCGGTCCCGCTGGTCTGCCGCTCGGTGAGCAGATCGCGCATCTGAATCAACACCTCCGCACCGGCGAGCGGGGTGTCGTCGGGCCGGAAGCGCTTCGGTGCGCAGCGCGCTAGCACGAGCACGAAGACCAGCGCCGCCGCGATGCACACGGAGCGGACGCGGGCCGTGTCGACGGGGCCGGAAGGATGCCTCGGCATGCTCCGGCGTCGCTGTGTCCTGAGAACTGAGCAATCATGCTCGGCGGTACGGCACGCTGGCGCGCCTGGTGACGGTGGGCTGGCGATGAATTGAGTGGAGGTCGCCCGGGGGTCAGTGGAAGACGACGGTGAGCGCCGTACGCAGTGACGCCGCCGCCACGGTGGTGGCGTGCTCGGCGTCCATCGCGACCAAGACCACGCGGTCAACGGGGCCCCTTCCCGCACCGCCGCCGGAGACCAGGACGACAGCGGCATCGGTGGCGAGGGTGCGGGCAGGGCGGGTGCCCGGCCCGTTCTCGTCCTCCGCGCCGATGACGTCGACCCGATCGCCCGCGCGCAGAATGCCGGCGACCGCCGTGTCGGCGAGACGGATGGGCACGATGCGCGCCTCCCGCCCGCCGGTCGCCGCGGCGGCGAGGCGCGGACCGACGACGCGCAGATCGGTGAAGACCTCGCCCTGCCGCATGGCGCCGGTCAGCGTGGTACCGACGAGCGCGGCGGGATCGGCGACCGCGCCCGCGGGCAAGGTGCCGGCTTCGCGCGGCACGGGGCGGAGATCGCCCGCCTCGAGAAGGCGGCCGGGCGACAGATCGCGGCTCGCGACGAGCGCCGTCGTGCGTTCGGTGTCCGGGTCACCACGAAGGAAGAGCAACGCCGCGAGAGCGGCGAGGACGGCGGCGAGCAGCCGACGGGCGAGGACGGCATCGGCCCAGGGCGGGCGCTGCCACTCGGAAGGATTCCAGCCGCCGCGGCCGAGGTCGGCGAATGCGCGAGTCATGGCCGGATCCTATGGCCGGACGCACACCCGCCCGGCCGGGTTCACCGGGGGCTGTGGATGGCCGAACTCGCTGTGGAGAACGGGCGAATCAGCTGGCCACGGCCGTGCTGGTGGCCGCGCTGGACCCACTCGACGAGCCGGAGTCGGAGGACGAACTCGAACTGCTCTCGGACTTGGCGGGCTCGCTGGCGGTGGCGGAGCCACCGCGGCTGTCGGTGCGATAGAAACCGCTGCCCTTGAAGACGATGCCGACCGAGTTGAACAGCTTGCGCAGCTTTCCGGAGCACTCCGAGCACACGCTCAGCGCCTCGTCGGTGAAGGACTGAACGATGTCGAAGCGGTTGTCACACTGGGTGCACGCATACGAGTAAGTAGGCACAGGATCCTCCGCGATGTTCGTCGATCTAGCACTCTACAGCCGACAGTGCCAACACCGCCAATCGCTGTTTCATTCCCCAGCGTAATCGTCGCCCAGCCGGCGCAGCCCGCCGCGCGGCGTGAGCGCCCACCCCATCCGCAGGTCGTGCGGTTCCTCGGGGAGCCGGTCGAGCAGCTCGTTGTCGCGGACCACCGCCACCAGGCGGGTGCCCGGCCGCGCGGCGGGCAGCGTGCGGTCGTAATAGCCCGCGCCGCGGCCGAGCCGCACGCCGCGCAGGTCCACCGCGAGCGCGGGCACCAGGATCAGATCCGCCCTGCTCACCACGTCCGGAGCCAGCACGGGGCCGGTGGGTTCCAGCAATCCGTAGCGGGCCCGGCGCAGCGCCGCCGAGCCGGTGTACTCCGCCCAGCTCAACGGACCCGGCGGGCCGGTGACCGGCAGCAGCACCCGCGCGCCGCCGGCCAGCAGCGCGTCCAGCATCGCTGTCGACCCCGGTTCGCCCGCCACCGGCACATACGCGCAGACCCATCCAGCGGCGCCCATCGCGGCGACCGCTGTGGCCAGGGCAAACGCTTCTTCTTCCCGCTCCGTGGCGCTCATCACAGCCCTACGGGCGAGGAGTTCGATGCGCCATGCATGTTTATCGCGCTCGCCGGGCATCTTCACAGTGATCACCATAGGCTCACCCCGGGACCGGGTCGGCGCGACGCCGATCGGGCGGCGTGATGGATGGATAGGGTATGCGTATGACAGCAAAGGCCGGACAGCCCGGTGACACCGCGGCGGTGTCGTGCTTCCGCACGGCCGTGGTGCCCGCGGCCGGGCTCGGAACACGGTTCCTGCCCGCGACCAAGACGGTGCCCAAGGAACTTCTCCCGGTGGTGGACACCCCGGGTATCGAGCTGGTCGCCGCCGAGGCCGCGGGCTCCGGCGCCGAACGGCTGGTGATCGTCACGTCCCCCGGCAAGGACGGTGTGGTCGCGCACTTCGTCGAGGACTTGGTGCTCGAGAGCACGCTGGCCGAGCGCGGCAAGTTCAAGCTGCTCGAGAAGGTGCGCAAGGCGCCGGGACTGCTCGACGTCACCTCGGTGGTGCAGGAGGAGCCGCTCGGGCTCGGGCACGCCGTCGCCCAGGCCGAACAGGCGCTCGACGACGACGAGGACGCCATCGCGGTCCTGCTGCCCGACGACCTGGTGCTGCCCCGCGGCGTGCTCGACGTGATGAGCCGGGTGCGCCGCAAGCGCGGCGGAACGGTGCTGTGCGCCATCGACGTCCCCAAGGACGAGGTCAGCGCGTACGGCGTGTTCGACGTGGCGCCGGTGCCGGACGCGGTGAACCCGAATGTGCTGCGCGTCAAGGGAATGGTGGAGAAGCCCGCGCTCGCGGACGCCCCGTCGACGTTCGCCGCCGCGGGCCGGTACCTGCTCGACCGCGCGATCTTCGACGCCCTGCGCCGCATCGAGCCGGGCGCGGGCGGCGAACTGCAGCTCACCGACGCCATCGCACTGCTGATCGCCGAAGGACATCCGGTTCATGTCGTGGTGCACCGTGGGTCGCGCCACGATTTGGGCAACCCGGGCGGTTATCTTCGAGCTGCGGTCGATTTCGCACTGGAACGAGAGGAATACGGCCCCGCGCTGCGGGAGTGGCTGCAACACCGCCTCGGTCCGGACTGGGATCCGCAGCTGACGACCGACGACTGACGGACCCGGCCGGGGGTTTCGCCGAGAGTGGACCGTCGGGTACGAATGATGGTTCACCGCGGTGCGCGCGCGAATGCGCTTGCGCTGCGGCGCGATCGCGCGTCCCCGCGCAGGCGAGGTCGGTTGGAGTGCGGAGAGGATCAGGAAGGGCTGGATGCGCTCGGTTGAGGATCAGCAGATCAAGGTGACCGCCGCGGCGGTCGCGCCCCGGCCGGTCCGGGTCGCGATCTCCGAGGCCCAGGGCCTGCTGTGCGCCGAGGATGTCGTCACCGAGCGGCCGTTGCCCGGCTTCGACCAGGCCGCCATCATGGCTATGCCGTGCGTAGCGTCGATGTCGCGTCGGCCGGTGCCGACATCCGCGACGAAGACGGCGAACTCGTGGACCTGACCCTCCCGGTGGTCGGCGAGGTGGTCGCCGGTTCCCGTCAGCCGATCCGGTTGCAGCCGCGTCAGACCGTCCGGGTGGACACCGGCGCACCGATGCCGACCCTCGCCGACGCGGTGCTCCCGTTGGATTTCACCGACGGCGGGCGGGCCAGGATCAAGGTGTACGAGCCGGTGCGCTCCGGCGACTACGTCCGGCGGATCGGCGACGACGTCCAGCCCGGCGACGTCGCGGTGCGCGCGGGAACCATCATCGGCCCCGCGCAGGTCGGTCTGCTCGCCGCGGTCGGCCAGGACAAGGTGCTGGTGCACCCGCGTCCGCGATTATCGGTGATCTCGGTGGGCGAGGAGCTGATCAATATCGATCGCACCCCTGGCCCCGGCCAGGTGTACGACGTGAACTCCTACGCGCTGGCCGCGGCCGCGCGCGACGCGGGCGCGGACGTCAACCGCGTCGGCATCGTGAGTTCCGATCCGCGCCGGTTGCGCGACGTGGTCGAGGGGCAGCTGGTGCGCTCGGAAGTGGTCGTGATCGCGGGCGCGGTCGGCGGCTGGGCCTCCGAGCAGGTCCGGGAGGCACTGGAGGGGCTCGGTGACCTCGAAATCACCCGCGTGGCCATGCATCCGGGCTCGGTGCAGGGTTTCGGCCGGCTCGGCCGCGACGAGGTGCCGACCTTCCTGCTGCCGTCCAACCCGGTGGGCGCGCTGGTGGTGTTCGAGGTGATGGTGCGGCCCTTGATCCGAATCGCGTTGGGGCGCAGGCATCCGATGCGCCGGGTCATCAGCGCGCGGACCATCACACCCATCAGCTCCATGGCCGGACGCAAGGGGTATCTCCGCGCGCAATTGATGCGCGACGAAGCGACCGGCGAATACCTGGTGCAACCGCTCGGCAGCACGAACTCGTCTTCGCACCTGCTCGCCACGCTCGCCGAGGCGAACAGCTTGATCGTGGTCGAGCCGGACGACACCGAGATCCGCACCGGTGACGAAGTCCAGGTCGCTTTCCTCGCGCAGCGTGGCTGAGACGTGGAAGCCATGAGCGTCTTCCGCACCACGCAGCATCCGGGGTGGCCCGCGCGGTTGGGGCCGGTCCGGGTGGCGGCGGGACAAGTGACCCTGCGTCCGGTGCGGCTGCGCGACGCGGCGGCCTGGAGCCGGATCCGGTTGCGGGACCGAGCGCATCTCGAGCCGTGGGAGCCGACCGGTCGCGGATCGTGGGAGGCGCGCAATCACGCCTCCAACTGGCCCTCGCTGTGGTCGAGCTTGAAGGCGGAGGCCAGGCGCGGCGCGATGATTCCGCTGGTGATCGAAGTCGACGGCGTGTTCAGCGGCCAACTGACCGTAGGCAACATCGTGCGCGGAGCGCTGCGCTCCGCCTGGATCGGGTACTGGGTGGCGAAGGATCTCAGCGGGCAGGGCGTGGCGACGGCCGCGTTGGCGCTCGGTATGGATCACTGCTTCGGGCCGGTAGGCCTGCATCGGGTGGAGGCGACCGTGCGACCGGAGAATCTGGCCAGTCAGGCGGTCTTGCGCAATGTCGGTTTCCGGGAAGAGGGGCTGCTGCGGCGCTACCTCGACGTGGACGGCGCCTGGCGGGATCACCTGCTGGTCGGCATGACCGTCGAGGAAGTGGCAGGCACGGTTCTGGACCGGATGGTGCGAGAGGGGCGCGTCACCCTGCTGTAGAACCGGCCACCGAAACCGCGGTGACATTGGTGGAAATGTGACAGGTGTGGCGGATGTGCACGGCGCGCCTGCCGGAACTTGGTGCTACCCGGAATTAGCCTACGGACGTCGATGGTGCGTCTTGCGTCATCGGCAAGGAGCCTGCGAGGGGACCGGCGTCCGCGCCGCTGCGTCGGACGGGGGCCGGCCGAGCGCGGAGCGCATGACGCACCGTTGGCGGGCCGAGCCGGACGAAATCCCAGGCGGGACGGAGGTGCTGACGCGATGCCGAATTCGATCCTGTGGATCGGTCTGGTCGTGCTCTGGGTCTTCGTCCTGTTCCCGATCCTCGCCGACCGCCATCCGAGAATCCGCCGGACCACCGACGCCGCGCTGGCGACCCGGGTCCTGCACCGCGGCGGCGGCAAACGACGTCTCCGGAAAGGCCCGGCCGCCGGGCACGAAACCGATCCGAACTGGCGGCCCCGCCGCGAACCGAGAAAGTATGCCCACAGCGATGATGCGGAGGACCGGATGACGACACCGGCCGACGAGCCCGTCACCGAGACCGACGAGTCGAACCCACCCGCCGCCGACGACGCCGTGGCATCCGACATCGCTGACGCCGAAACGGACGACACCGAGGTCGGCGACCTCGCGACCGCCGCGCCGGAGGAAGACGAGTCGGAAGACGACGGCGAAGCCGCCGAAGCGGCTGCGGAGATCCACGCGGAGACCGATGATGACGGCGTGGGCGCACACCACCCCCAGCCGGCCACGGCCAGAATCCCCCCTGCGCGTTCCATCGCGCCCGCACGCCTGGACTACCACTACGACGACTACGACGAAACCGGTTCGTCCGAATCGGATTGGGCCGAACCGGACTTCGTCCCCTCGCGGCGTGGTCGCGGCGGCTTCGACCCCGAGGCCGACGCCATCGCCCGCGCGGCCCGCTACACCTTCCGGCAGCGCGCCGTGCTGGGTCTGCTGCTGACCGCCGTCCTCTCCGGCGCGCTCGCGGTCGTGCTCACACCCTTGCTGTGGTGGGTCTGCGGGCTCGCCGCCACCGTGCTGGTGATCTACTTGGCCTACCTGCGCAAGCAGGTGCGGATGGAGGAGGAGATCCGCCGTCGGCGCTCCGCGCGCCTCCACCGTGGGCAGCACGGCGAAGCCGACGCCCGCGCGCGCCGGGCCCGCGCCCCGCACGGCGCCATGGACCGCGACACCGCCCGCACCCTCCGCCGCCGCTCCACGCTGATCGAGGTCGATGACGAAGATCCCATGTTCGCCCACCTCGACCCCTTCGACCCCGCCGCCGCCCGCGCGCTGCGCACCCGCACCAGCGGCGACATACGCCGCGCCGCCGGCGCGTGATCCCCAACATCCGCGCAGGTCAGGGCACCGATTCGGAGTCTGGCGCCAAGGCCTGATACAGTGTCACAGCGCGGTTCCCCGGAGCCGCACGGGGCTATAGCGCAGTTGGTAGCGCGTCTCGTTCGCATCGAGAAGGTCAGGGGTTCGATTCCCCTTAGCTCCACGCATCGCAGGCTCATGCTCACGGAGAGCATGAGCCCTTTGCGTTCCGTGTGTTTTGTGGGGGCCAGCCCCCACACCCCAGCCCGGAGGGGTTTCGCCGCCCGGTAACCCCCTTCGGGCTCGCCTTCGGCGTCGCCATAGTGCCTGGCTCGGCTTCAGGCTCGGATCGCAAGTCCGATGCCGCCACACCGTTAGGGCTGGTGGTGCCGCAAGGTGCCCGGTGATGATTCACGACCGCCGTGGGTGGTCAAGAGCGGCGCCTCGACCTCGGCGCCGAGCGGGTGACCGAGACTGCCAGGCGCACGCTGACTACGGTCGGCAAGAGGGAGCGCTTCTGCGGATGAGCGATCGCGGGCAGTGTTGGTTCATCGGATCTTCAGGAGCATGGATGATCGGGCGGACCAGCTCGAGGGCTGGACACCAAGAAAGCGAACCTGGGCGAACTGGCCGAGGACGGCGCGATGCCGAAAGCACGGATTAAACGCGCCTGACCGCATCCAGTGCACGCGGGAGAAGCTGGCGGGCGAGATGGGCTTGTCGTGCAGGTTGCTGGGGTCGACATCGTCGGCACACCATCCGAAACGAGGTCGCCGAACCCGGAATGCCACTGGGGCGGTCGTTGATGCACGGCACGCAGTCCACTCCAGCACCCGTAGACCAGCGGATGGCGCACCGCACGGCCCTGAACGGCTCTCGAGCAGCCATCGGGGTATGAGGTGTGGCGGTTGCCCTGCGGGTATGCGTTCGGCGCATATTCGGCAAGCTGGCCGCGCATTAGGCTCGGGGCCCTTCACGAGCTTCAGCCGACGGGGTGCGGCATCAACCACAACAGCTAAACGAAAGGAAGCTTTATGAGTAGTACAGCAACCGAGACTATCCAGGATGCAAAGCCTGAACGGCACAAAGTAACTGGCGACGTTCACTTGGTCCTGCGCTGCGGTGACACCGTACTCTACGGGCAGCGCTGCAATACCGGGTTCGAGGACGGCGCGTGGCACCTGCCCGCTGGCCACCTGGAGGCTGGCGAATCCGTCGTCACCGCTCTGATCCGCGAAGCGGCCGAGGAGATCGGCGTGACAATCAGGCCAGAGGACGTGCAGTTCAGCCACATCATGCATAATTCCTCGTCCGGCGGCCGTATGGCGATCTTCTTCACCGTGACGAGTTGGCAGGGCGAGCCGACGAACTGTGAGCCCGATAAGTGCAGCGCGCTAGATTGGTTCACGCTCGACGCTCCGCCGGATCGCATGATCGACTACTGCCGGGCCGCGATGAAGCACATCGCCGAGGGCACGCCGTTCTCGATCTACGGCTGGTAGAGCAATGACGCTCCACTCCGGCCCGGTGGTGTGCGTCGGCTACGTAGCGCTGGCGGAGCTATGGAGTCTGCCCCGACTTCCGGTAGCGGACCACGGGGCGGACTGACGAAGTGTTGAGTGGACCGTAGCGGGGCGGCGGACCGATGACAGCGGCGGCGCTCAAATCCTCGGGAGCGCCATCGTTGCTCATCGCCAATGACATCGGCGCGACGAGCAAGGCCAGTATGTCCGCCGATGGCTGGAGGAAACGCGGCGTCTAGCGAGTCTCGGCGGCTTGCTCTGCGGCCTGCGATCCGGATCACCGATGCCTCGTGGCATGCTGCTTGGCTCGGCCAGTGGGGCGCTCCGGTGCGCACTACACCAGAGCGCCCCCCTGCCGACCTCGGCGGAGCTGCAAGCGTTCATCGCCTCGCGCTGGAGTCCGTCGCCAGCTAGAACAACCGCCACTCGTCCAGGCAGCCGATGAGTTCTTGCAGCCTTGCAGACGTCATCCGCTTGCGGAGCGCATCTTCTGCCGATTCCTGCGTCGCGCCGTATTGCCACCATGCCTCGCCCGTTGTGCGGTCCATCACCAGGAACTTGTCCTTGGTCGCCGGGCCGCGGATCACCAGCGACACCGTGTACGGCTCGGCTACGACGGCGTGAACCATCGTGTGGTGCAAGGCGTAGGTCGCGCCCACCGGCTCCTGCCGCGCCTGCAACACCGGCAGTTTCATGGGCTCGATACGCTCGTCTACCTCGGCATTGCCGAATAGATAGTGCCGGTACTGTCCGCGCAAGATACGGCTGGCGTAGGACCAGCGGTGGTTGTGTGGCCGATCGAAGTAGCCGGGCAGGAAAACGTGCAGCCGGATACGCACGCCGTGATCGTCATCGGTGTGCAGCACGAGCTTGTCAAGGATGTCGTAGTGTTCGCACAGGGCAAGCAGTTCCGGTCGGTCGGGCAGCTGCTCCAGCCGCGTGCGCACGATTCGGGGTTCGATGGCTAGTTCATTCAGAGCTTCGCGGCAGTTGAGTTCGACGTCGTCGATGTCGTTCCAGTCGATCCAGCACAGATTTTTGGCGATCCGGTCCATGTCGTCCATCGGTTTCCTCACTCTTCGGGTTTGGCGCTGGACTTCCAGAGGCGGCAGACCGGCACGATGTCGTCGTATGCCTCGCAGGAGGCTTTGCCCATCACCAGCTCTTCGGCGGGGCAGCCGCCCATGCATGCGCTGGCTTTGCAACCGTCGCAGGAGCTTTCGGCCAGTGCGCTGGTGAACAGATCGAACTCGTTGGTGTTGTGGTTGAGCTGGACGTGCCCGTCAACCATCTGGGCGAAGTGCAGGTCGGTGTCGAACAGGTACGAGCAGACGTAGCAGCGGCCATCCGGGAAGATCGAGATCCGGTCCAGCGTTCGGCCGATGCACCCCTGGTAGCCCTCGGCCGCGTAGCGCTCCATCTGGTCGCGCCGAGCGTAGGTCGGTTGGTACCAGACCCGTGTTTTGTATTCCGGCGCAACCTGATTGAGCCGGTCGCAGAACGTCACCCATTCCGGCGGCGTCATCGCCATCTCGGCGTTGCCGTGGCCGGTGCCGATGGTCGAGAAGACGTGGAACTTCACCAGGCTGACGCCCAGCACGTCTGCGATGTCGAGCAGCTGCAACACATCCCGTTCGTTGGCCTTGTTCACCGTGCAGATGATCCGGGTGTCGAAACCGCGCTCGGCCAGTTCGCGCGTGGTCTCCATCGCGTCATCGAAAGTGCCAGCGCCGCGCACGGCATCGTGCGTCTCCCGGCTGCCACCGTCCAAGCTGACCTGTACATACGCGAAGTCGTTCGGTGCCAGTTGCCGGAACTTTTTGAGCGCGGGTTTCTGGGCATTCGTCGTGGTGATGACGTGCTCGTAGCCGAGCTGGCGGCTGAGCCGCACAGCTTCGCAGTAGTACGGATGCAACGTCGGTTCGCCGCCGAGGAGGGTGAGCTTGCTGCCGCCCAGCTTGCGCCAGGTGGTCAGCGTCTCGGCGATCTTCGGCAGCGGCATCTTGAGCGCACGCTCCAGCCGCTCGCCCATGTAGCAGTGCTCACAGCGCAATTGGCAGGCTTCGGTGATGTAGAGGTAGACGTTACGGAATCGGCCGTAGGCCACACGGTCGATGCGCTCTGGTGCGGGGAGGTCGATCCGGCGCGGCATGCGGGCGTGGCCGTAGCCATCACCTCGGAGGCCGGGCGTTGGCAAGGGGACGGTCGTCATAGTGATCTGCTCCGTGAGATAAGAAGCGGGGCAAGCAGTTCCGCTGCCCCGTCGATCGTGTTGGTGGTGTCGAGCTGGGTGACGGTGATCCCGGAGTCGGTAAAGCCTGCTCGGATTCCGGCTGCCGTGTGGTGGTAGCGCTGCATCCGAGCTTTGAGCAGCCGGGGCGAATCACCACGGCGGGGATGCAGGAGGCCGCCGCAGTGGGCGCACTGCCACGGATCGTCGTTGCTCGGAATCGCCGGCATCCGCGGATCGGATATCGGGTCACGCTCGCAGCGGTGGCAGACCTTGCGGTTTCTGGCCCGCTGCTCGAGCGTCCTTACGTCCGTGACCACTTCGATGGCTTCGATATGCGGCGTCGGGGTGAGTATCCACAGCGTGGTCAGGAGTTGGTCGACCTGGTTGGCCGATCCCGGAAAATTGTCGAGCAGGACGGTATGGACGTCGGGGTCATCGTGGGCAGCGTTGAAGTAGGAGCGCAGCGCCTCGGCCACGGTGAACTCGTCGATCCAACCGAGTTGTTCGCTGCTGGTCGCCGTCGCGGCCAGCACCTCCTTAGAGACGTGCTCGCGGAGCCGGAATACCCGGCGCCCTGGTGCCGATCCGAGACGCAGTGTCAGGGTCGTTTTGCCTGCGGCGGGTGGTCCGAAAATCGGAACGACGAGGGACAATGCCACGGCCTACCCCCTTCCCTAGTGGACCTTTGGGTGACTGGGTAAGGGTCAGCCGACTGCGCAAAAACGGCCACGACGCGGGGGTATACGCGCTATGCATGAAACGTATAGCGGCCAATGCCTGTCCCTGGTACGGTCACGCGACCAGGGCAAACGGCGCACCAACGCCCAAGAGACCCCAGGGGAAACAAACCATGAAGCGGGCATCCCAGGAGCAGCGCTACTGCGCCCGATGCGGTTCCAGGTTGAATCGCTACAACCCCGAGCCTCTGTGCGCCCCTTGCGAATCAGCCTCGCGCGGCGAGCGGCAACAGCCGCCGAGCGTTTCCAGTGATTTCTGGCATACCGACCAGATCCGCGATGCCCTCGCGACCTGGCACATGGGCCGCGTGATCTTCGCCTATCGGACGCATCCGAACCACGGCCGACCACTGCCGCAGGAGCTTGTCGCCAATTGGCTCGAACTGACCCAGGCGCAGCTCAGCCGCATCGAGAAAGGCCCTGCCCCCGAACAGCTCTCGAAGTTGGTGCGGTGGGCACAGATCCTTGGCATCCCAGACGAGATGCTGTGGTTCAAAGTGCCATCGTCCGTCGACGGTGGGACGGCAGCGGAGCCATCTATCTCGCGCGGGGCTGGTGAGAATGCCCTGGTACTGGCTCGTTGGTTGGCCTCGGATGGAGCCGATGCTCCGCCGGTCGGAAATGCCGACGAGCTGCAGCGTGTCGGCGTGGCGCTGGATAACGCGCATCGCTACTTCGACGGCTCGGTAGTGGACTTTTTCCGCCAGCAGCTCATCCGATGCAAGGCGGACGATGGCACGCTGGGTCCTGCGGCGGCGCTCCCGCTGGTTCTAAGTGTCCTCGGGGCCATTCGCCGGCATAGCCGCGATGCCAAGCCCGAGATCCGGCGTCAGCTGCTGGAGGTTGGGGCCGATGGTGCCGAATTTGCAGGCTGGCTCTACCGCGACCTGCACGATCCGCTGACCGCGACGTTCCTCTACGACCGGGCAATGGAATGGGCACAGGCAGCGGGCAGCTTGCCGCTCCAGGGCTACGTCCTGCTCAAGAAATCCCAAATGGCCTACGACACGCAGGATGCGGGCACCGTGCTGTCCTTGGCCCAGGCCGCCAACACCGGACCCTGGCAGCTCCCACCCCGTGCCCAGGCGGAGGTGATACAGCAGGAAGCGCTTGGTCTCGCCATGACCGGCGAACCGCTGGCCGCAGTCGAACAGAATCTCGGTCACGCTCAGCAGTTGTTATCCGCTGCCGAGGATGCTGGTGGCGATGGGCTCGGGGCCTACTTCAATCAAGGCACGCTGCTCGTGCGCTCGGCCTGTTGCTATACCGAAGCGGGCAAGCCGCACCAGGCGGTGCAACTGTTCGGTGATGTGCTGGCGGGCGGCACCCTCTCCAAGCGCGACAGCGGCCTGTTCGGGGCTCGGCAGGCCAAGGCGCTGGCGCTCGGCGGTGAACCCGATGAAGCGGCGACCGTTGCCGCCACGGCGGTCGCTGTCGCCAGGGAAACCAGATCCGAGCGCACGATGAACGTGGTGGTCGAAGTTGTTCGGGCACTTGACCCGTGGCGCAACCGGCCGAGTGTCCGGATGCTGAGCGACGTCCTAATGCCGTAGCCACTGCGCCACGATGCCGATCACTTCGGCCTGGTACTCCTGGCTCTTGGGATTGAGATACTGCGGATCATCGTGGACGGCAAAGCCGTGCTGTGAACCGTCGATCTCCACCAGTTCGACAGGTGCGGTGAACTGAGCGACAGCGGCGCGCGAGCCGTCGATCGGCACCAGCGTGTCAGCGTTGCCGTGGACGATGAGGGTCGGTGTCTTGATCTCGCCGAGCACCTCCTTCGACTTTAGCCAGAACACTTCGTTCAGGAGTGGGCGGCCGTGCTTGAGCGTCGGTGTGAACTGAATGGCACCGGTCTCGTTCAGCTCGCGGGCAGCCTCGTCGTTGATGACGTCGTCCGTCCAGTACAGCCGAGTGTCGATGGTCCGCTTCTTGTAGTCGAACTGCGGATTGAGCAGGACCAGCCGCGTCAGTTCGCCCGGACGCTTGGCGGCGTAGTAGCCGCAGATGCCACCGCCGAAGCTCGCACCGAGGAGGCTCAGCTCGTCCGCGCCGGTGGCGTCTCGGAGGTGCGCCAGGCCGACGCGAATGTCGTTCAGGATGGTGGAAAGCGTCAGCTCCTCCTGTCGACCCTCGCTCTCGCCATGACCGCGAAGATCGAAGCGAAGCGAGGCGATGCCGACATCGGCCAGGCCCGCCGCCAGGCGAGTGAAGAAGCCGCCCTCGTCGCGGGTGACGCCCCCGCCGTGTACCAGCAGGACGGCACGCGCCGCTGGTTGCTCGGGAGTGACGAGGGTAGCTGCGAGATGGAGACCGTCGAGCGTGCGGATTCGGGTGGTGGCGCTGGCTGAGGGCACCGAATCAGTCAAGCAGAGGTGCGCACCCGCGACCAGGCAGCGCTCACGATGTAGGACGGGGTGAGAGGGCAGATCCGGACCACGCCGCGGATTTCGCCCTGTGTCGCCCGACCGGCCCCGTGGTGGGGCTTGGGAGGCCATTCGGGCGCGTGTCGGCCCGTCAGCCCCCGTTCCGGCGCAGCTGGCGGGCATGTGGTGCGTTCCACAACAGGGAACTTGGTGCCATGGCCGGTGCCATATACAAGGCACACCCAGTGTTTGGTATGTCGTTTCGGTCAACGACGCGCCCGACGCGCCGCCCGATCGGACGGTTGAGCCCGGTATGTGGGCGTCATCAACTAGGGACGGTTCTTAGGAGCCACCGTGCCTCCGCCGGAGCGACCGCTGCCATCCCCCAGCACTCGGTCGCTCGCGGACGGCAGCTCGTCGGTGTCCTGCGGCCGTTCCCGTAAGCGCACCAGCGCTCACCGGCCGCTCGCACCGAGGAGGAGCGATGTCCACACCCGATGGTGGCAAGGAAATCACCCTTGCTATCCGTATCGACACTGCCCGGCACGCCCAGCTCGCCTGGATTGCCGAGCTGCGCGGCAGCAACTTGAAGCAGGAGTGCTTCAAGGCCGTCGATGCCTATATCGAGGCCGCCAAGCAGGTTATGGCACGGGCCAACGCCGCCCGTGCGGCCCGCGCTCGGCAGGCAGCGATCAACAACCTGTTCATCGCCTCGCCGCCACTGCCAGCTCGAGACGAGCCGGATGTGACGGAGACCGACACGGACAGCGCACGTCGTTCACGTGGGCGCCGAGGACAACAGGCGGGAGGGGAATAGGCGGACAGCTTAGCTGCGCTCAGCGCCTCTGGTGAACGGCCGGCGGATAGCAGCCGAGGGAATTCCTCGCTGCTATCCGACCGGCTTACCGCTGCACATACTGTCGACACTGCCGGCGCCTGGCCTGACAGCGTCCTGATACGGCAACCGAGACGGTGGCGCACCTCGTCAGTGCCGCGACAGGTCGGTGTCAGGCCGTATGCCGATGGTGGTCACATGAGTGATTCAGCGATCGCGGTGTCAGGGCTGCGGAAGAAATATGGGGACAAGGTCGTGCTCGATGGCATCGATCTGAATGTTCCGGCTGGGACGATCTTTTCCCTCCTCGGTCCGAATGGGGCGGGTAAGACGACGACGGTGAACGTGTTGAGCACGTTGACGAAAGCCGACGGTGGGTCGGTACGCGTCGCCGGTCATGATGTCGCGACCGAGGCGCGGGCGGTGCGCGCGGCGATCGGGGTCACCGGCCAATTCGCGGCGGTGGACGAACTGCTGACGGGGCAGGAGAACCTCCAGTTGATGGCGGATCTCAACGGGGTCTCCATCGCGGACGGCAAGCGGACCGTCGCAGAGTTGCTGGAACGTTTCGATCTGGTGGAGGCGGCGAAGAAACCAGCGTCGACCTACTCCGGCGGTATGCGACGCAAGCTCGACTTGGCGATGACGTTGGTCGGTAACCCGCGGATCATCTTCCTGGACGAGCCGACGACGGGTCTGGATCCGCGCAGCCGTCGCACCATGTGGTCGATCGTGCGTGAGCTGGTGGCCGACGGCGTGACCATCTTCCTCACCACTCAGTACCTCGAGGAAGCCGATCAGCTCGCCGACCGGATCGCGGTGCTCGACCAGGGCCGCCTGGTCGCAGAGGGCACTGCGGGCGAGCTCAAACGCCGGATCCCCGGGACGCATGTCCGCCTCCGGTTCACCGACGACGCCCAACTCGACGCGGCCGCGCGTCTGTTCCCCGATGCCACGCCGGACCACGAGGCACTGACCCTGCGAGTACCGAGCGACGGCGGGACCAGATCCCTGCGGACGCTGCTGGACCGGCTCGACGAGTACTCGCTCGGCGCCGAGGAGTTCTCCGTGCACACACCCGATCTCGACGACGTTTTCCTCGCCCTGACGGGCCACGCCACGGAGGTGGAAGCGAAATGAGCGCCAAGTCCCATTCGACGGTGATGTTGCGCCGCAACTTCAAGCACATCGCCAGGAACCCGACCTCGGTGTTCAACGCGGTGCTGATGCCGATCATCATCATGCTGATGTTCGTGTACATGTTCGGCGACGCTTTCGACGTGGGTGTCGACTACATCGACTACGCGACGCCGGGGCTGCTCCTGCTGGCGGTCTGCTACGGACTGGGTGCCACCGCGACATCGGTGAACTCCGATATGACGAAGGGCATCATCAACCGGTTCAAGGTCATGGACGTCTCCCGTGGCGCGGTGTTGAGCGGGCATGTCGTCGCGACCGTGCTGACCAATCTGATCGCCATCGCGGCCCTGCTGGGCGTCGCGTTCCTGCTGGGTTTCAGTCCGTCGGCGGGTTTCCTCGACTGGCTCGGCGTGCTCGGCCTCGTCGTGCTGCTCGGTTTCGCGGCCGGTTGGCTCACGGTCGCTCTGGGATTGGCGGCCAGGTCCCCGGAAACGGCGGGCATGGCCTCCGTGCCGCTGGTCATGCTGCCGTTCTTCAGCAGCGCGATCGTGCCCGCGGAGAAGATGGGACCCGGCCTGCGTCAGTTCGCGGAGTACCAGCCCTTCACGCCGATCATCGAGACGTTGCGCGGGTTGCTCAACGGAGCGCCGAACAGCGGTGACGCGATTCTCGCGTTGGCCTGGTGCGCAGGCATCGCGCTCGTCGGCTACCTGTGGGCGCGAGCCACGTTCAGCAAGCGAGCGTGACCCCGGCCAGCTCGCGCCAGTCGGCCCGCGCCCCGTCCCGCGTCGCCTCGGTGAACCCCGTGTCACCGAGGCGATTTCGCGTGGCCTGCTCGATCCTGGCCACATCCGGTTGGGACCGATCCGGCAGGCCGCGCACGCCCGCGCTCGCCGCGAGCAGCCGCGCGGCCTGCTCGTACTGTCCGGCCCGCAGCGCCAGGTCCGCGACCCCGACGAGCACCCGCGCGAGCAGGGGTGCGTGCCCCGCCTCGGACGCCGCTTGGAAGGCGGCGACGCGGTGGGCACGGGACTGGTCGAGGTCCTCGGCGAGGTAGCCGAGCAGATCCTGTCGCACCGCGCGGCCGATCGCGCCCTCGGCGACAGCGCCCAGTATCGCCGTCGCGACGTCGAGCTGCCGGTGCGCCTGCTCGGCGTCGCCACTCCAGCGCGCGAGTTCCGCCTTCGACAACGCCAGCTCGGCCAGCACGTTCGGCCAGGCGACTCGCTCGGCGGCCCGCTGCGCCTCGGCCATGGCGGCCGCGCTCGCCTCCGCGTCGCCCGAGAGCCAGTACAGCTGAGCCTGCCGTGATCGCATCGGCACGACATCATCGATGGCTCCGACCTCGGTGACGACCGCGATCGCCTGTTCGTAGTGCTCGCACGCGGCGGCGAACTCGCCGCGCATGGCGATTCGATTCGCCAGTTCGGTCCGGGCGAACGAGAGCCCCCACCGTTCGCCGATCGCGCGGAACTCGCCGAGGGCCGCCTCGAGATAGGTATCCGCCTCCCGGCCACTCTGGCCGAGCTGAATCCGCATCTTGCCGAGTTGCAGCCGGCCCAGGGCGCGTACCCACGGGTCCTCGTCCCCCAGCAGTACTTCCCACGCGGGCAGGATCGCGTCCGGTCCTTGCAACATGCGTTCGAGCGGGGCGGCGAACCTCAGCACCGGGTGATGGCTCCGCACGCGTCGGCTGAACTCGTAGGCTTTGCGAATCCACTTCTCCGCCTGGTACTGGTCGCTCTGCGGTCCGGAGATCACGAACTGGACGACGAACGCGTACACCATGGCCCGGATCTCGTCGGCCACCTCGCCGGGCAGCGCCGTGGCCGCCAGAATCAGCTCGTTACCCTCCGCCTTGTGCCCGCCGAGCCACCAGTACCAGCCCGCGGCCGCGGCGAGCCGCATCGCCCCGGCCGCATCGCTTGCCGCGAGCGCGCCGCGCATCGCGGCGGCGATATTGTCGTGCTCGGCTTCGAGCGTGGCGAGCCATTCCAGTTGCTCGGCGCGGCGCAGATGGGGATCGGCGATTTCGGCTAGTTCGGTGAAATGCGCCAGATGCGCACGACGCGCCGACTCGGATTCCCCCGCCTCCGCGAGCCGCTGCCGGGCGTATTCCTTGATCGTGCCCAGCATCCGGTAGCGCGGCGACCGGTCGCCCTCGGTGATCACCAGCGACTTCTCGGTCAGCGCGGTCAGCAGTTCGAGCACCTCACCCGTGTCGACCGCTTCGTTCCTCCCGCCCCCCGTGCCCGCGCAGACCCGCTCGGCTGCTTCCAGGCTCGCGCCGCCCGAGAACACCGAGAGCCTGCGCAGGACCATCCGCTCGGCGGCGGTGAGCAGCTCCCAGCTCCAATCGATCACCGCGCGCAGCGTCCGGTGCCGTGGCAGCGCGGTACGGCTGCCGCCGGTCAGCAAGCGGAAGCGGTCGTCGAGCCGATTGGCGAGCTGTTCGAGGGACATGGTGCGCAACCTGGCCGCGGCGAGTTCGATGGCGAGCGGCATGCCGTCCAGGGCACGGCAGACACGCGCCAGCGTCGCCAGCGTCTCGGGGTCGGTCGCGAGGTCCTTGCGTACCGCGCCCGCTCGGTCGCGCAGCAGCCGGACGGCCGGGGACGACTCGATCTCCCCGGGGTCGGCGTCTCCTTTCGGCAAGGCCAGCGGCACGACCGGCCACAGCGCCTCGCCGGTGATGCCGAGGGGCTCCCTGCTCGTCGCGAGGATCCGCAGCCGACGGCATTCCCCGAGCACGCGATGGGCGAAGGCCGCCGCGGACTCGATGACGTGCTCGCAGTTGTCCAGGATCAGCAGCATCGACCGCTCGCGGATCGCGGCGACGACCCGATCCGCAGGCTCCGCGCCGGGCGCCTCGCCGAGCAGCGCGTCCCGCAATCCGAGCGCGGCGAGCGTCGCTTGCGCCACGTTGTTCCCGCGACCCTGCCCGTCGTGCCCGCCCTTGTCGCCGTCGGGTCCGATGGCCGCGAGTTCGACCAGCCAGACCCCGTCCGGCAGGTCGCCGAGCACCGTGCGCCCGGTTTCCGTGGCCAACCTGGTCTTACCGGAGCCGCCGGGGCCGATCAGGGTGGTGAGCCGATGGTCGGCGTTGAGCGCGCGGACCGCCGCCACATCGGCGTCCTTGCCGACGAAGCTGGTCAGCTCGGCACGCAAGTTGGTCGTCCGGTTCTCCTCCCGCCGTCCCAGCTCACCCCGCAGCAGCGCGACGTGCAGATCGGACAACTCCGGCGAGGGGTCGACGCCCAGCTCGTCGGCCAGAATCTCTCTCGTGCGCTCGTACACCAGCAGTGCCTCGGTGTCGCGACCGGTCGCGACGAGGGCACGCATCAACGCGGCGACCAGCCGTTCCCGCACCGGATGCGCCGCCACCAGGTCGGTCAGTTCCGTGACCAGCTCGGCACCGTTGCCGAGGCCGATCTCCGCGTCGAACCGATCCTCCATGGCGGTCAGGCGCAGCCCTTCGAGCCGGGTTACCGCCGCGTCGAATGCCGCGCTCTCCTGCAAGCCGATGTCCTGCATGGCCGCGCCGCGCCACAACGCGAGGGCCTCGCGCAGCCGCTGGAGCCCTCGGGCATCCCCGTCACTGTGGGCTCGGGCGACGAGGCGTTCGAACCGCACGGCGTCGACAGCGTCGGGTGCCACGTTCAACCGGTAACCGTCCGGCTGCCCCTCGATCAACCCTTCCGGCAGTACCTTCCGCAGCCGGGAAACCAACTGTTGCAGGGCATTCGCCGCGTCGGACGGCGGGTGCTCACCCCAGATCCAGTCGATGAGCGTCGCCTTGGGGACCGCGCGACCCGGTTCGAGTGCGAGAGCGATCAGCAGCCCGCGCAGGCGCGCGCCGGGCACGTCGGCCGGAACACCGTCGTTCGCGCGCATCTCGAATGGTCCGAGTATCCCGATCTGCACCCGGCCGATCTTGCCACGAGCGAACCACCGACGCGGCGGCGAAGGTTGCCCGTGGTGAGCGGCCTGGCTGACCGCGGTGTCAGGGCCGTGACAGCCGGATGTCAGGTCCGTTGGCGAATGTCGTCACAACAAACGCCACGAAAAGGAGTTCCGATGAGCCGAACGGTTCCCGTCCCGCACGGCCTTCCCATGGAGCGCGATGCGGGCCCCTTCGATCCGCCCCGCGAGATCACCCGCCTGCGTGAGGCTCGCCCGGTCAGTCCTATTGTCTTCCCCGATGGCCACGAGGGCTGGCTCGTCACCGGCTACGACGCGGTCCGCCGGCTCATGGCCGACACCCGGTTCAGCTCCCGTCAGGACATCGGCGTCGTGCACGTGCCGTACGAGACGCCCGGCATGCCCGCCGCCACCGAGCCGTCTCCCCAGATACCCGGCTTGTTCATCGCCATGGATCCGCCGGACCACACGCGGTTGCGGCGCAAGCTCACCGGCGCCTTCACCGTCCGGCGCATGAAGCAGCTCGAAGAGCGCATCACCGAGATCGCCGAGCGGCAACTGGACGAGCTGGCGCGCCTGACCCCGCCGGTCGACCTGGTCGAACGGTTCGCGCTGCCGGTGCCGTCCTTGGTCATCTGCGAACTGCTCGGCGTGCCTTATGCGGACCGAGAGACATTCCAGGTCAACTCGGCCCAATTCCTGGTCAAAGATCAGTCGCTCGAGGAGAAGATGGCCGCGTACGGGGCGATGACCACGTACCTGGCCGGACTGGTCTCGCGCAAGCGCGCCGAACCCGGCGAAGACATCCTGTCCGACCTGGCCGGTGATGCGGACCTCAGCGTCGAGGAGCTGGTCGGCATCGCGTTCCTGCTGCTGCTCGCGGGCCACGAGACCACCGCGAACATGTTGGCCCTCGGCACTTTCGCGCTCCTGGAGCACCCCGGACAGCTGGCCGAACTGCGTGCCGACCCGGATCTGCTGCCGGATGCCGTCGAAGAGCTCATGCGCTATCTGTCCGTCGCCGACATCTTCTACCGCTACGCCACGGAGGACATCGAACTCGGCGGTGAAACGATCACCAAGGGTTCGACCGTCGTCGTCTCACTGCTGGCCGCCAACCGCGACCCCCAGCGTTTCGCCGACCCCAACAGCCTGGACATCCACCGCAAGGCCCGCGGTCACCTGTCCTTCGGCCACGGCGTCCACCAGTGCCTCGGCCAGCAACTGGCCCGCATCGAGATGCGCGCCGGTTTCGCCGGACTGCTGCGCCGCTTCCCCGACCTCCGGCTCGCCATCCCCGCAGGCGAAGTGCGACTCAGGACCGACATGAACATCTACGGCGTCCACGAACTGCCGGTCACCTGGACCGAAACGACCCGATGAACCACCGGCCGAGCGCAACGAAAGGAGTTGACCCCATGCGAATCACGGCGGATCGAGAGCGCTGTATCAGCTCGGGCATGTGCGCCCTCATCGCATCGGAGATCTTCGATCAAGACGAGGACGACGGCCGGGTACGGTTGCTCACCCCAGCACCGAGGCGCGGTCACGACGAAGCGCGCGAGTCCGTGGAGGCCTGCCCGTCCGGTGCCCTCACGATCACCGATCCCTGACCGCCCGCGCGGCTGTTCGCCATCCCGGGCACAGCCACCGCTCCTGCCAACTCGGGTCATCAGTTGGCGCACTGCTGGATTCGTCGCGTTACGCGATGGCGGTGCGCAGGGCGAACCAGCCTCTCGTGGGGTCGGCGAAGCCGTGGTACATGAGGCGGGGGCGTTGGTCGACCTCGAAGAGGCGGTAGATCGCGAGCATGGCTCGGGCGGTGGCCTCCTGCTGGAAGTCGTCGATGCGGCGGTAGCCGATCGGGTGTTCGGGGAGTAGCGCAAGGCGCGTCAGCTCGGTGGGATCGCTGATGTCCAGGCCCATCGGTGCGGCGTCGGTGATGTGGTGGTCGTGCAGGATGTCGTGCACCTGGTGCGGGTCGGGTCGCGCGGACCGGAACTCGTGGAGTTCGGCGCGCAGGGGCGCGGGGGAAGCAGGCTCGCTCTGCACCAGGTCGATCACTTCGACGTCGGGGGCTGGGGCGCCGGTGTCCTCGGCGATGGGGTCTTGTTCGAGCAGGTGCAGCATGGTGCCGCCGGGGATCAGTGGCTCCGGGGCGAGGAACAGGGTGACGGTAGGGCAGACGCAACCCTGGCCGAGCAGACAGACGCGCATATGGAACGGATCGGGCATGCGGCCCTCCTCCATGGAAACCGGGCCGGATGTACCGGCCCTTGCCGGATCGGGACTTCGGTTGTGCCGATCGCGGAGTCGCCGTAGCGCTTCGGCGGTCGACCGTGCCGCAGTTCCCCAGTCTAGGGGCCGGGAACCGCCCGCGCATCGGCTCTCACCCGGGGAGATGACAAAGACGACGTGCGCTCGGTAGGCGACTACTCCGATCGCGACGGGTGGCCGACATAGCATCGGAACGTGGAACGAGGATCGTTGCTGAAGGCGCGCGCGGGCGGGAAACTGCACGGCGGCCACCATGGGATCGCGCCGGAAGAAGTGGTCGCCGCGCAGCGGGGCCGCATGCTGGTGGCGATGATCGAAGCGGCCGCGGACAAGGGCTACGCGGCGGCGACGGTGGCGGACGTGCTGAAGCGGGCCGAGGTTTCGCGGATGACCTTCTACCAGCACTTCGCGAACAAGGAGGCGTGCTTCCTCGCCGCCTATGACATGGCGGTGGAGATCGTGATGACCCGGATCGTGGACGCGCTGGCGGCCGAAGGCAGTTCGCTCGAGCGGATGGATCGGGCTCTCGACGCGTACTTCTCCACTCTCGCGCAGGAGCCGCAGGTGGCGAAGGTCTTCCTGGTCGAGGTGTACGCGGCGGGCCGGCCGGTGCTGGAGCGACGGCTGGCGACCCAAGCCGCGCTGGTGGACGGATTCGCCGCGGCGCTCGGCCCCGCCCGGCCGCATCAGCGGCTGGTGGGCGAGGCGGTGATCGGCGCGGTGGTCGCGCTGGCGACGAATCGGGTCGTCGCGGGGGACTTCGCGGCGCTACCCGGACTGCGCGAGCCGCTGATGTCCGCGCTCATCACGAATTTGGTGTGACGCCGGACAGTCGCCCGGCGACCGCGGGAAGCCGATCGATCATCGCCACGGTGAAATCGGCGAGCAAGGTGATCAATCCGTCCCGGTCGACGTCGAGTCCGCCGTCCAGCCACACCATGACCAGTTCGGCCGCGCCGCCGGTGATCAGCTGCGATGTCGCGGCGATCGCGGTGTCCTGTCCTTCGGGCAGCTCCAGCACCAACCGGGTCTGCTCGATGATGACGTCGGCGACCTGACGCATGCCCGCGAAGCGGCTGCGCATCAGGGCTTCGTTGCCGTAGGTCTGGGCGAACGCCACTTTCGCCCGCCGTGGATCGTCGGTGAGCTCGACGATGAGGGCCGCGACCCCGGCGCGGATCCGGTCGCCCGGCGGGCCCGTGGTCTCGGCGATCGCGGCTCTCGCCCGGTCGAGCGCCGCCTGCTGGATCTCGAACAGCACGCCGGAGGCCAGCGTGTCGAGGTCGGGGAACGCTTCGTAGAAGAAGCGCGGGCCGACCTTGGCCTGTTCACATACCCCGCGCACGGTCAAGGCCGACAACCCCTGGGTGCCGATGATGTCCAGGGCGGCGTCCAGCAGTCTCCTGCGCCGATCCTCCCGGCGCTCGGCCGTGGAGGCTCCGCGGTAGGTGCCGCTGACGGTACGGGTCACCACGCCAGCTTGGCACAGCCAAAATTGGGAAACAAACGTTTACGGAAACGTGTGTTTCCTATATCGTCGGACTATCGCAGTGTCGCGAAGGGAAGACGGTCATGAGTCTGCTTGCGCCCCAGAGGTTCGACGAGGTCAACGACACCGTCCGCCAGGCGCGGGCCACCTGGGCGTGGCACGCGCAGCGTGCGGCCGCACGGTTGGTCGCGCGTTATCCGGCGCGGGTGCGTCCGCTCGCCGAACCGCCACCGGGCAGCGGATTGAAACCGGTGCCAGGCGATTTCGGGCTCCCGGGGATCGGCTACACCCTGCACGCGTTGGCCGACCCCATCCAGTTCGCGCGCACGCGCTTCGATCGCCTGGGTCCGGTGCAGTGGTGCGGCATGCTCGGTCGCCGGATGGTCACCTTCGGCAGTCCGGAGGGGTACGAGGCGGTGATGCTGGACCGGAACAAGGTGCTCTCGGCGCAGCGTGCCTGGGAGTGGCTGATCGGGCCGTTCTTCCGCGGTGGACTGCTGCTGCGCGACTTCGACGACCACCTCTATCACCGCCGCATCATGCAGCAGGCGTTCACGCGGCCCCGGTTGATCGGCTACCTGGACATGACGACGCCCCGGATCACCCGCGGCATCGCGCGATGGGAGCCCGCCGACGACTTCCGCGTCTACCGCGCGATCAAGAAACTGCTGCTCCAGCAGGCCACCGAAGTCTTCGCGGGAGCCGAACTCAGCGCCGATGCCGCGCGGTTGGAGCGCGCCTTCGAGGACGCGGTGCGTGGCGGCGCAGCACTGATCCGGACGAACCTACCCGGTGGAGTGTGGGCCAGGGGCGTGCGCGGGCGCCGGGTGCTCGAGGAGCACTTCCGCCGCGAGCTACCCGCCAAGCGCGCCGGTGAGGGCAACGACCTGTTCAGCGTGCTGTGCCGGGCGAGCACCGCCGAAGGTGAGACCTTCACCGACGCCGAGGTGGTCGAGCACATGATCTTCGTGATGATGGCCGCCCACGACACCAGCACGATCGCCGCGTCCATGCTCGTCTACGAGCTCGGCAGGCATCCGGAATGGCAGGAGCGGCTGCGCGCCGAATCCGTGGCGCTGGGCAAGCCCGCGCTCGACTACGACGATCTCGATCGGCTGCCCTCGCTCGAGCTCGCGTTCAAAGAGGCGCTGCGGGTCTACTCGCCGGTGGCCCAGCAGGTCCGCGAAACGATCGCCGACACCGACATCCTCGGCTACTACCTGCCCAAGGGGACGTTCATCATGTGCGGCACCTACGGCCTCATGCGCACCGAGCAGTACTGGCACGATGCCGACACCTTCGATCCGGAGCGTTTCGCCGACCACCGCCGTGAGGACAAATCGCACCGCTACGCGTGGGCGCCCTTCGGCGGCGGGGCGCACAAGTGCATCGGGCTCTACTTCGGCGGCATGACGGTCAAAGCCGTGGTGCACCAGATGCTGTTGCGATATCGCTGGAGCGTGCGGGACGGGTACCGCATGCCGCTGGTCGCCGGGACCGGCCCGGTGCCCGCCGACGGCCTGCCCATCCGGCTGGAGCGGATCGGCCGATGAGCATCACCATCATCGCCGACCGCACCATCTGCGCGGGGCACGGCATGTGCGAAGCGCTGGCGCCGGACCTGTTCCGCGTCGGTGACGACGGGATCGTCGAGCACGCCGAGACCGCCGCGCCGGCCGAGCGGGAGCTGCTGGAGCTCGTCGTCGACAGTTGCCCGGTCGGGGCGCTGCGCCTGGCCTGAGACCCCCGGGTTCGTTTTGCGTCCACTTGGCTGGGTACCGCGAACTGCGACCCTCAGCCCATCGACGCGAGAGGACCGGTTGACTCATGGCCACCTGCGATACCTGCGGAAACGAGTACGACAAGACCTTCACCATCACCCGGGACGGCGAGTCCGCCACCTTCGACAGCTTCGAATGCGCGATCAACGCCATGGCCCCGACGTGCACGCACTGTTCCTGCCGCATCCTCGGCCACGGCGTCGAGGCGCGCGGCGACTACTTCTGCTGCGCGCACTGCGCGCACGAAGCGGGACATCCTGCACTGGTCGACCACGTCTGAACCGCCGCGCCCGCGCCGACCGGTTCACCCGCGCGGTGCGTGACTGCGCCGAACGTCGAGGCCCGCGACCGCCGCCGCCTCGGCGAGCACCTCCTCGAGCATGGCCGGTGTGAGTCGTCCGGTGAAGGTGTTCTGCTGACTCACGTGATAGCACCCGAACAGGTGCAGCGAGCCGCGATCGGCATCGGTCGCGGCCAGCTCCACGTGCGTGCCGTGCCCGAACCGCGGACGCGGACGCGGGAGGACCCATCCCGCGCCTGCCAGCACCGGGAGCAGGGCCTGCCAGCCGAAGGCGCCGAGCACCACCACCGAGCGCACGGTGGGGGTCAGCAGGCGCAACTCGGTCTTCAGCCAGTGGCCGCAACGATCCCGTTCCTCCGGCGTGGGTTTGTTCTCCGGCGGCGCGCAGTGCACGGGAGCGGTGATCCGCACGCCGTCGAGCCGCAGCCCGTCATCGACGCTGATCGAGGTCGGCTGATTGGCGAGGCCGACCGCGTGCAACGCCGCGTAGAGCACGTCACCGCTGCGATCGCCGGTGAACATCCGTCCGGTGCGGTTGCCGCCGTGCGCGGCGGGCGCGAGTCCGACGATCAGCATCCGGGCGTCCCGCGGACCGAATCCGGGGACCGGCCTGCCCCAATACGTCTGGTCGCGGAAGGCGGCGCGCTTCTCTCTGGCGACGAGCTCACGCCAGGCCACCAGACGCGGGCAGGCGAAGCAGCCGGCGACCGCCGCGTCGAGTTCGGCGATGGTCCGGCACATGTCAGTGCGCGGTGTTCGGGCCGGCTTCGGGACGACCCGGTTGGATGGCCGGTCGCCACGGCGTGGCGGCACGGCGCGGCCGGTGCAAGATCACGATCGCACTCATCAGGACTCCGTTCGGTGGTGCCACGGGCTCGGCGAATCGGACAGTCACGCCCACTATGCATCAGCCGGGAAGACCGGCGCCGCCGTGCTCCGATCCGGTTCGCCCGCACCCGACCGCGTCGGACATCTGTCCAGTTCAGGGCTGTGATCGGGTGGCGCCCCGGCCGCATCTGTGATCGGTACCACCCGGTCCGGGTTGGTAGCATGGCGATTCCGACCGACCGGGTGCGGTGGTTCACCTCCGGCTTCATTCGAAAGAGTCTTTCCATGCAGTTTGAAATCGTCGAGCGGGACGAGACGTGGGTTGCCGGGCTGCCGGTGCGCAGCCCCAAACGCGCGCTCGGGGAACTGCGTGACCGCGACTTGGAAGCCGCCTGGGCCGCGGTGCTGCACCAAGAACTCGGCGGGCCACTGGCCAGCGCCTACACCGATTACACCGGTGAGCTCGGCACCTACAACACGCAGATCGTCGGCTATCAGTGCTCCTCGTTCGACGCCGTCACCCGCGGTCACCTGGTCGCCCGGCTGCCGCGCGGCGCCTACGCGCGGTTCTCCTCGGTCGGTAACTTTCCCCAAGTGATGACCGACCTATGGACGCAGATCGCCTACGCCGAGGAACACAACCAGATCAAACGGACCTATACCGGCGACTTCGAGTGTTATCCGCACGCCTACAAGATCGATCTGTACCTGGCGGTCGACGCGCGATGAGCTATGCGATCGTGGTGCGTGCCGAGGCGACCTACGGCGGGCTGGTCGTCCCGCGCGTGCGCCCGAGCTTCAAGGTCAGCAACAGCGATCTGATCGAGTTCCTCAAGGATCGGCTGCGGGACCGGGCGGGCGAGGATCGTCCGATGTACACGGTGTACGTGCCGGATCCGGCGGGGAACTACAACGCGGTGGTCTGCTTCGAGTACCCGTCCCCGGACGCCGTGCCGGTGGGCGACATCCTGGTGCGCGTGCCGAAGGGTGTCTACGCCCGTTTCGCCCCCAATGGCGACTATCACGATCCGGTGGAGGACGTGTGGGCCCAGGTCGATGACGCGACGGCGTCCGCCGAGATCACCCGCGCCTACCGTGAAGAGATCGAGATCTGGCACGGTCCGGAATCGGTCGAGCTGTTCATTTCCATCCTCGTCTAGCTTGCTGGAAAGTAACTACTGTCGAACCGACTGGTCTCCACGTTATTTCCTATATTGATTGCTTACGGTTTGACCTGCGAAAATGGCTGGAGTACCGGAGAGTTTTCGGAAGAATAGCCGGACGGCTGGTCAATTCCTGTTCGATGACGGATACTGCCCTGGGCAACTTCATCTCGGCTCAGGGGCCGTGGGGGCTGCATCGGGCTGGATCGGGCTGGACTATCGCGCAGGGCGGCGCGACGATGGAGTAGGAACAACATGACTGTGGATCTGATTGCAGTCGTGCCGAGGAACTCCCGTGGGCGGGGAGTGCAGCGGTATTACGACGCGCAATCCGGGTGTGCGTTCTTCGTCTCCCGACCGAGTGTCCTGCCGGAGCTGTGGCGCCGGTATCTCGACGGCGCACTGGACGTTTACCGTCGCTTCGGTGTCGAACACGCGCTCGAATACGACACGGTCGCCGACGGCGAATCGACGTCGCTGTTCTTCGCGGCGCTCGACGCCGACGGCGACATGGTCGCCGGGGTGCGGATGCAAGGGCCGTACACCGGCGCGGCGCAGGCGCACGCGCTGGTCGAATGGGCCGGTCATCCGGGCGTCGACGATCTGCGCGGCATGATCGCCGCTCGGATACCGCACGGCGTGGTCGAGGCCAAGGGGGCGTGGGTGGCCCGCGATGCGGACAAGCGGGCCGAGCTCGGGGCCGCGATCTCGCGCACCGTACTGCACGGCGCGCGCCTGCTCGGCGCGCGCTACGGCTTCGCGACCGTGGCATCCTTCACCGTGGCTCGTCACGAGGCGTGTGGGGCCGTGCCCGCCGAAGGCATTCCCGCGGCGCCTTATCCGGACGAGCGCTACCGAACCGTTCCGCTGTGGTGGGACACCCGCACCTACCCCGTGTTCGCCGAGGAATCGCAACGGTCGCTGACGCAGGCCGAACAGAACGCACTCGGCTTGCCCGGCGCACGTCCGCTCGATACGCGGTGCGGGGTCGCCCGGGGGACGGAGGGCCGGCGCGGACATGGGCGATGAGCGCATCCGGGTGGCGGACCACCGGCCGCTGATCCTCGACCCCGCCGATCCGGAAGATGCCCGGATACTCGCCGCGTTACGCGCCGACCCGCACATCGAATTCTCCGATCTGCGTGCTTCGCTACGCGCGGAACACAGCCGGATGGTGGCGGCGCCGGACATTCCCGAGGGGCCGGAAGCGGATCGCTGGATCTACTACCCGTGGCGCGCCGCGGTGGTCGGATTGCCGGGGCCGCGCACTTACCGGATGATCCGGCTGGATCGCAATCGCAACAAACTGACCCGAGCCGAACAGGAACGTCTGACCGGACTCACGATCGGGATCATCGGGCAAAGCGCGGGCCACGCGATCGCGCATCTGCTGGCGCTCGAGGGCGTTTGCGGTGTATTGCGTTTGGCGGACTTGGACGAAATCGAATTGTCGAATCTGAACCGGGTCGCTGGCACACTGTTCGACATCGGTATCAACAAAGCGGTGGTAACCGCACGCCGTATTGCCGAGCTGGACCCCTATCTGCCGGTTCAGGTCTTCGAGGCGGGCGTCGACGAGAATTCGGTGGACGAGTTCTTGGCAGGGCTATCGATCGTCGTCGAAGAATGTGATTCGCTCGATATGAAACTGCTCATTCGGGAGGCGGCGGCCCGGCATCGCGTTCCGGTGCTGATGGAGACCAGCGACCGCGGTTTGCTGGATGTCGAGCGTTTCGATCTCGAACCGCGGCGCCCGACGTTCCACGGGCTGCTCGGCGACGTTCGCGCGCAGGATCTGCGCGGGCTGACCTCGCGGCAGAAGGCGCCGTTCGTGGTGAAGCTGCTCGGCGCCGCCGGGCTGTCGCCCCGGCTGGGCGCGAGCCTGGTCGAGGTCGGGGAAACGGTGACGAGCTGGCCGCAACTGGCCGGGGATGTCGCTCTCGGCGCCGCGAGCGTGGTCGCCGCCGTCCGGCGCATCGGACTGGGGACGAAGCTGGATTCCGGGCGCGTGCGGGTCGACGTGGAACGGCACCTCGACGAGCTGGCCGACCCGCCGCCCAACGACGAGCCGGTGTGGGCCGAGCCGCCGCCGGAAACCGCCGCCGGGCCGGTCGAAAGCGTCCTGACCTGCGCGCAACGGGCGCCGTCCGGCGGGAATATGCAACCTTGGTCGCTGCGAGCCTCCGCGAGCGACATCGTCATAGAACTGGCCCCGGAGCACAGCGTGGCGATGGATATCGGCTATCGCGGCAGCGCGGTCGCGCTCGGCGCGGCGGTGTACAACGCGCGGGTCGCCGCCGCCGCGCACGGGATCCTGGGTCCGCACGAGTTCGTCGAGGGCGCGCCGGGCTCCGGATCGCTCGTCGCCCGCCTGCGGCTGGGCGATGGCCGCAGCGCCGAACTGGCCGCCGACTATCCCGCCGTGCTGCGCCGCGAGACCAACCGCAGGGTCGGCACCGGGACGAGGCCGGCCGACGGGGTGCTCGAGTCCCTCGCGGCGATCGCGGAATCGGCGGGTGCGCACGTGCGCGCGGTGGTGGATCGGCACGACATCGAGGAAGCTGCCCGTTTGCTGGCGGATTCCGACCGCATCCGCTATCTCACGCCCCGGTTATACGAGGAAATGCTCGCCGAAGTTCGCTGGCCGGACGACGACCCGGACACCGGGATCGATGCGCGCAGCCTGGAACTCACCGACGACGAGTGGGCGGCATTCGAGATCACCACCCGGGCCGACGTCATGGCGCAGTTGCGATCCTGGTCGGGTGGTGCGGCGCTGGGGAAATACACCGGTGACCGGGTGCGGTCGAGCTCCGCGATTCTGGCGGTGACATTCGACGCGACCGAACCGCGATTGACCGACTACGCGGAGGCGGGCGCGGCGGTCGCGCGGGTCTGGGTGCAGGCCGAGCGCCTCGGATTGTGTGTCCAACCGATTTCGCCGGTATACCTCTACGCTCGACGCCCGGCGGAACTTGCGGCGATTTCCCCCGACTTCGCGGATACACTAGCGTCACTTCAGGGCCGTTTCCTGGACCTGCTGGAAGTGCCTGAGCATGAGACCATGGCGTTGGTGCTTCGCCTGAGCTACGCCTCCGCCGCCACCGTACGCAGCAGGCGGCGTCCGGTGCTCGGTGTGGACACCAGTAGTTAGCGCGATCGGAGACAATGTGCCACGGCGGACACTCGACTCGTTGGTGACCCAGGTCGCCTCTGAGCTCATGGGTGTGGACGCCACGACGATGGTCGCCGCAACCGAACGCGTGCTCGCGCACCTGGTCCAGTACTTCGACGTCGATTTCAGCTACGTACGGCACACCGACCGCGAACGCCGGGCGACGGTGCTCATCGCGGAGTGGCCGCACCGGCAGAACATCCCGGATCCCGACCCGCTCGGCCTGATCTACTTCGACGGCGCCGACCCCGTGTTCCGCGCGCTGGAGAACGCGACCGAGCCGATGGTCGCCCGCCCGACCCCGGAGTTCGCCGATTACCAGGAGACCGTTCGCCGCGGGTCCGGTATCGCGGGGGTGACCTCGGCCGCGGTGCCCTTGCTTTCGCGTGGCGAGCCGACCGGGGTGCTCGGTTTCGTCAAGTCGGGTGACCGCGAGTGGAGCACCCGCGAACTCAACGTGCTCAAAGCCATCGCCGCGCTCTTCGCGCAACTGCAAGCCCGGGTGGTGGCGGAGGAGCGGCTGCGATACATCGCCCTGCACGACGACCTGACCGGCCTGGCGAATCGCCGCGCGCTGCTCGAGCACATGGAAGAGCGATTACGCTCCGGCAGCCCCGGCCCGGTGGCGGCCTTCTTCCTCGACCTGGACCGCTTGAAGGCGCTCAACGACTTCCTCGGCCACACCGCGGGAGACAACTTCATCCGCACGTTGTCCACGCGGTTGCGGGAGAACCTCGATCCGAACGACATGATCGCGCGACTAGGCGGCGACGAGTTCGTCATCGTTCCCGCCAAACCCATGGACGCGGTGGCGGCCGAATACGAGGCCAACCGCATCCAGCAGCTGATCGCCCGGCGCGTCACCGTCGGCGGCGAGTCGGTCAGCCGGGGCGCCAGCGTCGGAGTGGCGCTCGGCTTCCCCGGGGAGACCACCGTCGCCGACGTGCTGCGCCGCGCCGATCACGCGTTGTTGTCGGCGAAGTCCGGCGGCGGCAACGGCGTCGCGGTGTTCACCGACACCATGCGCGCCCAGTTCGAACTCCAGGACGACGTGGAGCTCAACCTGCGCGGCGCGGTGTCGGACGGTTCGCTGCTGCTGCACTACCAGCCCGAGGTGGATCTGCGCACGGGTCGCATCGTCGCGCTGGAGGCGCTGGTCCGTTGGCTGCACCCGACCAGGGGCCTGCTGCCGCCCGCCGCGTTCGTCACCGTCGCCGAGGCCACCAATCTGGCCGGTGAGCTGGGCCGCTGGGTCATCCGCTCGGCATGCGCGCAGTTCGCCGAATGGCGCAGGCGCGGCATGGCGGGCAACGTGGTGATGCGGATCAACGTCTCGCCGGTGCAATTGGTCAGCCTCGATTTCGTCGAGCGCATCGAGGACATCCTCCGTCTGTTCGGCATCATGGCAGCTCGGTGTGCCTGGAGATCACCGAGCACGTGGTGGTGCAGGATCTGGCCAGGACCCAGGTCACCCTGCGCGGCTTGAAACGGATGGGCGTGCAGATCGCGATTGATGACTTCGGCACCGGTTACAGTTCGCTGTCGCACCTGAAAGCGCTTCCGGTGGACGCGGTGAAGATCGATCGGGGATTCGTGCAGCGCCTCGGCGCGAGCACCGATGACCTGGCCATCGTGAAATCCATCATCGGCTTGGCCGGCTCGTTCGGGCTGGGCGTGGTCGGCGAGGGTGTCGAGACGGCCGTCGCCGCGCGGACCCTGGTCGGTCTCGGCTGCTACCGAGCGCAGGGCTTCCTCATCGCGCGGCCGATGCCCGCCGAACAGGTCGAGGAGCATCTCGCGGCGGGCCGGATCGCGCTCGATCTCGATCTGCCCAGGGCCGGACGCGGCTTGCCCGCGCACTGAGCGCCCGCCGCATCCGCCGGTTAGCCGGTTCTTCCACGGCCGTTAACACACCGTTGGGCGCGGGTAACCCGGTCCGCTGCACGATCGGCCACGTGCGCATAGTTCAGCTTGCGAACTTCTACGGCCCGCGATCGGGTGGGCTGCGCACGGCGCTGCATCACCTCGGTGAGGGTTACGTCGCCGCCGGACACGACGTGGTGCTGATCGTGCCGGGTCCGCGCCGATCGGAGGAGATCCTGCCGACCGGCGTCGTGCGGATCACGCTGCCCGCGGTGGCCATCCCGTGGACCGGGGGCTACCGGGCGGCGGATCCGCGCCGGGTGGCCGATGTCCTGGCGGGATTGCGCCCCGACGTGCTGGAGGTGTCCGACCGGCTGACGCTGCGCGGCTTCGGTCGCTGGGCGCGCCGCCGGGACGTGACGGGCGTGATGATCTCGCACGAGCGACTCGACCGGCTGCTGGGGCAGGTGCTGCCCGGCCCGGCGGCGCGGCGGTGCGCCGACGTGGCCAACCGGCGCACCGCCACCGACTACGACATCGTCGTGTGCACGACCCGATTCGCGCGCGAGGAGTTCCTGCGCATCGGCGCCGAGAACGTGGAACTGGTCCCGCTCGGCGTCGACCTCGACTTGTTCAACCCGCACCGGCGCGATCGCAGGCTGCGCGCCGATCTCGGCGTGCCAGGGCATCCGCTGCTGGTGCACTGCGGCCGGTTGTCGGTCGAGAAGCGGGTGGATCGCAGCATCGAGGCGGTCGGCGCGCTACGCGAGGCCGGGATCGAGGCCCGGTTGGTCGTAGCCGGGGACGGTCCGCGCCGGGACGCGCTGGAACGGCGGGCTCGCGCGCTGGCTCCGTTGTCGGGCGGTGTGCCCGCGGTGCACTTCACCGGGTTCATCTCCGAGCGGGAGATGGTCGCCAGACTGCTCGCCACCGCCGACGTCTCGCTCGCACCCGGTCCGCACGAGACCTTCGGCCTCGCCGCGCTGGAGGCGCTCGCGGCAGGCACGCCCGTGGTGGCCAGTCGTTCCTCTGCGCTGGCCGACATCGTGACCGCCGACTGCGGCGCGGTGGCCGCCGACCACCCGTCGGCCTTCGCGCAGGCGGTCAGCGACGTGCTGGCGATGCCGCGGGCGGGTCGGCGGCGCGCCGCGCGCAGCCGCGCCGAGCAGTTCACCTGGCCGCGGGCCGTCGCGGGCATGCTCGCGGTGCTCGGCGGACAGCGGCGTCGCGGCCGGTGACGGTGCGCTGGACTACCCTGCGGAGAACCGATTCGGCGATTCGAGATGGGATGTGCGGTGCTGGGTAGCGGTGGGCGCGCGGGGCGGACGACGGTACGTGATGCGAAGGTCCTGGTCACGGGTGCGGCCAGCGGTATCGGCCGGGCCACCGCGCTGGCCGCCGCTGCGCAGGGCGCGTACCTGGTGCTCACCGACATCGACGCCGAGGGCCTGGACGCCACGGTGATCGATATCCGCGCCGCGGGCGGTCGCGTCGTCGCGGCCGAAGCGCTGGACATCACCGACTACGACGCGGTGCGCGCCTTCGCCGAGCGGGTGCACGCCGAGTTCGGCAGCCTGGACGTCGTCATGAACATCGCGGGCACCTCGGTCTGGGGGACCGTGGAGAACCTCGAGCACAAGCACTGGCGGCGCATGGTCGAGGTCAATCTGATGGGACCGATCCACGTGATCGAGACCTTCGTGCCCCCGATGGTGCGCGCGGGCAAGGGCGGTGCGCTGGTGAACGTGTCGTCCGCGGCGGGGCTGCTCGCGCTGCCGTGGCACGCGGCCTACAGCGCGAGCAAATACGGCATCCGGGGTGTGTCGGAGGTCTTGCGCTTCGATCTGGCGCAACACGGCATCACGGTGCACCTGGTGGCGCCGGGCGCGGTGAACACGCCGCTGGTGCAGGGGGTTGAGCTGGTCGGTGTGAACAAGGAGGATCCGAAGATCAAGCGGCTCATCGCGGCCTTCGCCGAGCACGCCGTGCCGCCGGAGCGGGTGGCGGCGGCGATCCTGCGCGGGATCGAACGCAACCGGTTCCTGGTCTACAGCTCCTTCGACATCCGCTTCGGCTACTGGTGGGCGCGCAAATGGGCCTTCCCCTACGAGTTCCTGATGCGCCGCACCAGCGAGCGGTTCAGCAGGCTGCTGGCTTCGACGGGCAGTTGAGCTGCACGTCGAGCACCCGTGCGCCGGGACCCTCGGCGCCGAGCCGGTCGTGCTCGTTGACCAGACGGCAGGTGCCGAGCGACAGGCAGCCGCAGCCGATGCACCCGGTGAGATTGTCGCGCAGGCGGATCAACTGGGTGATCCGGTCGTCGAGGTCGGCGCGCCACGCGGTCGACAGGGTCTCCCAGTCGCGCCGCGTGGGCGTGCGGCCCTCTGGCAGCTGATCGAGGGCCGCGCGGATCTCGCTCAGCGGTATGCCGACGCGCTGGGAAATGCGGATGAACGCCACCCGGCGCAGTGTCTCGCGGGCGTATCTGCGCTGGTTCCCGCTGGTGCGTCTGCTCGTGATGAGCCCTTCGCGTTCGTAGAAGTGCAACGCGGAGACCGCGACTCCACTACGCTCGGAAAGCTGCCCCGGGGTCAGCTCTTTCGCCCGCCAATCGGCTGCTGTCGACATGCACGCTCCTCCCTATCACCTCAACAATACTTCAGGTTAGGGTGTGCGGGGACCGGAATCGAAATCGCGGTCCCTCGGCATCCGAAGCCGGGAATTCCGTGCTCTCGGGGCCGTGGCGCACTACGGTCTGATCATGGGAGCAGATGCTGTGTCCGCGCAGGAGGGTGCGCGTTTGGCCGTGACGTCCGAAGTCGGCACGCTGCGTACGGTGCTGCTGCACCGGCCGGGCAGCGAGCTGCGCCGACTCACCCCGCGCAACAACGATCAACTGCTGTTCGACGGCATCCCTTGGGTGGAGCGAGCCCAGCAGGAGCACGACACGTTCGCCGAGGTCCTGCGCGGCCGCGGCACCGAGGTGCTGTTGTTGTCGGATCTGCTCGCCGAAACCCTCGCGGTCAGCGGCGCCGCCCGCATCCAGGGCATCTCCGCCGCGGTCGACGCGCGCCGGCTCGGCCACGCGCTGGCCGACGAACTGGCCGCTTTCCTGCGCGGTGTGCCCGCGGGCGAACTGGCCGAGATCCTCATGGCCGGTATGACGTTCGACGAGTTGCCGTTCGGCCCCGACGCCACCTCGCTGGTCCGCCGCATGCACCACGGCGGCGACTTCGTCATCGACCCGCTGCCCAATCTGCTGTTCACCAGGGACTCTTCGTTCTGGGTCGGCCCGCGTGTGGCGATCACCTCGCTCGCGCTGCCCGCCCGCAGCAGGGAGACGTCGCTGACCGACCTCATCTACGCCTTCCATCCCCGGTTCCTCGGAGTGCGGAGGGCCTACGAATCCCATACCGCTCCGATCGAAGGGGGCGACGTGCTGCTGCTGTCCGAGGGCGTGGTCGCGGTCGGCGTCGGGGAACGCACCTCGCCCGCGGGCGCGGAGGCGTTGGCGCGCAGCCTCTTCGACGACGACCTCGCGCACACCGTGCTCGTGCTGCCGATCGCGCAGACCCGCGCGACCATGCACCTGGACACGGTGTGCACCATGGTCGACGCGGACGCCGTCGTGATGTATCCGGCGGTGCGGGAGTCGCTGTGCGCCTTCACCATACGCAAGGAGGACGACTACGGCGGACGGCTCGGCGGTGGCCGGGTCAGCATGCGCGGGCCCGACCCGTTCCTGCCGGCGGCCGCCGAGGCGATGGGCATCGGCAAACTGCGGGTGATCGACACCGGGCTGGACGGGGTCACCGCCGAACGCGAGCAGTGGGACGACGGCAACAACACCCTCGCGCTGGCTCCCGGCGTGGTGGTCGCCTACGAGCGCAACGAGATGACCAACGCCAGGCTGGAGGACGCCGGTATCGAAGTGCTACGCATCCCCGGCTCGGAATTGGGGTCCGGCCGCGGCGGACCCCGCTGCCTGTCCTGCCCGCTGTCCCGAGACGACGTGTGAGGCCATGTTCACCGTCACGGTCTCCCACGAATCCCCGGTGCCGCCCTATGAGCAGTTACGCCTCGGCGTCATCGCGCAGGTACGTTCCGGCGAGCTCACCGCCGGAACGAAGATCCCGACCGTCCGCGCCCTGGCCGCCCAACTCGGCCTCGCTCCCAATACGGTGGCGCGGGCCTACCGTGAACTGGAAGCCGACGGCGTCGTCGAAACCCGCGGCAGGCAGGGCTCCTTCATCGCGTCGTCCGGCGACCCGACCCGGGACGTGGCAGGCCGCGCGGCCACCGCCTACGTGGCGACCGTGCGCAGACTGGGACTGGACGACGCCGCCGCTCTGCGCTACGTGCGAGCAGCCCTCGAAGGTTGACGCACAGGGCGCCGACCGCGCCACGCCTCATCGGCCCGACCGCGAACCTCGAGCGAAAGGGTCGCGCGATCACCGCCTGACGCGCTCAGCGCACCCCCACTCCCGGTTTCGAGCGCAGCGAGACCGAGCATGCCACCAAGGGTCGCGAACACGCCGCGACGAAGTCGCGGCCGAACACTACCGCCAGCTGGGCAGCCAGAGGTGGTCGTGCCAGTTGCTCGGGGTGATCGGCAGGGCGGTGAGAATCGGCCAGAGCCAGATGAAATTGGCGATCACCAGGCCCAGGTAGAGGCAGACGGCGAGCAGGCCGAGACTGCGCCGCTCGTTCGGCGGGGCGGGCAGATAGGTACCGGCGGGGCTGCGCGGGATGGCGCTGGGGCGCGCGGGGCCCAGCACGTTGCCGAGCACGAGCGCCACGCCCATCATCAGGAACGGCGCCATCGGGACGGCGTAGAAGTAGTACATCTGCCGGTCCAGCGTGGCGAACCAGGGCAGGAGCGCGGCGGCGTAGCCGACCAACACCGCGCCGTAGCGCCAGTCGCGGCGGACCACGGTGCGCCACAGCATCCAGGCCAGTACGGGGCCCGCCACCCACCAGATGGCGGGCGTCCCGATCAACATCACGGCCTTCACGCATTGGGTCTGCCCGCAGCCGGTGACGCCGCCGTCGGCGTAGTAGTACAGCATCGGGCGCAGGCCCATGGGCCAGGTCCAGGGTTTGGATTCCCAGGGGTGATGGTTACCGGCCGAGTTGGTGAGCTCGGTGTGGAATTCCAGCGACCTGGCGTTGAAGTACCAGAGCGAGCGCAGCGCGTCCGGCGCCACATGCGACCAGAATCCGCCGGTACCGATCGGGTCGGTCGGCGCCGACGGATTGCCGGGCATGTATCGGTACACACCGGTCTCGCTCGCGAACCAGGCCCAGTAGCTCGCCAGGTAGACGCCGACGGGCACGAGCACCAGCGCGTACAACGCGGGCCCGATATCGCGCAACGTCACGCCGAACCAGGGGCGGCGCACACCGTAGGTCCGCCGCGCCGAGAGATCGAAGTAGACGCTCATCAGCCCGAACGCCGCGATGAAGTAGATGCCGGACCATTTGGTGCCGCAGGCGAGGCCGAGCAGCACGCCCGCGCCGAAACGCCACCAGCGCACCCCGAGGCGCGGTCCCCAGTCCGTCGCGCCGATCCGGCCCTCGGCGTCCGCGCGCGCGAGCCGCGCGCGGACATCGTCGCGGTCGACGATCAGACAGCCGAAGGCGGCGGTGATGAACAGCGCCATGAAGATATCGAGCATGCCGATGCGCGAGGAGACGAAGGTGAGCCCATCGGCGATCAGCAGGATGCCCGCGATCGCGCCGATGAGGGTGGAGCGCGCCATCCGGCGCACGATCCGGATCACCAGCAGCACCAGCACGGTCCCGGCCAGCGCGGCGGTGAAACGCCACCCCCAGCCGTTGTAGCCGAAGATCGCCTCGCCGATGGCGATGAGCTGCTTGCCGACCGGCGGGTGCACCACCAGCCCGTAGCCGGGGTTGTCCTCCACCCAGCCGCCGGTGAGCATCTGCCAGGCCTGCGGCGCGTAGTGCTTCTCGTCGAACACCGGCGTGCCCGCGTCGGTCGGGTAGTTGAGCATCGTGAAGCGCGTCACCGCGGCGATCGCGGTGAGGAACGCCGTCACCAGCCAGCCGCGCGCACGGTCGGCCGGGCCGAAGTCGGGCGGCGGCCGCAGCGGTCCCGGGCTCGACCAGGAGGGCACGATTCCGAACCGTGCGGTCGCGCGCTGGTCGGTCACCTGGGTCACGCCCCGATCGTATGCTGTGCCGCCGCTGGGGGTATTCAGGCCACCGGAATACGCTACGAACCGATTCGGCATCCAACTTGTACGGTTCGACCACTCCGAGAGGCGGGACAGCGACAGTGACGACGGGCAGGCTGGTGCTCGCGGCGACACCGATGGGCGACATCGGGGATGCCTCGCAGCGCCTGCGGGAGGCTCTGTCCACGGCCCACGTGGTGGCCGCCGAGGACACGCGCCGGACCAGGTCGCTGGCCAAGGCGCTCGGCGTGGAGCTCTCCGGCCGCGTGATCAGCTTCTACGACCACGTCGAGACCGCGCGGATCCCGATGCTGCTCGACGAGATCGCCGACGGCCGCACCGTGCTGCTGGTCACCGACGCGGGCATGCCGTCGGTGAGCGACCCCGGCTACCGCATGGTGGCGGCGTGCGTCGAGCGCGAGCTGCCGGTGACCTGTCTGCCCGGCCCCTCGGCGGTGACCACGGCGCTGGCGCTGTCGGCCCTGCCGGTGGAACGGTTCTGCTTCGACGGATTCCCGCCGCGCAAATCCGGCCAGCGCCGGGAGTGGCTGCGCACCCTGATCGGCGAACCGCGCGCGTGCGTCTTCTTCGAGGCGCCGCATCGGCTCGCCGACTGCCTGGCCGACGCGGTCGAGATCCTCGGCCCCGACCGTCGCGCCGCCGTGTGCCGGGAGCTGACCAAGACCTACGAGGAAGTGGTGCGCGGCACCTTGGCCGAACTGGCCGCATGGGCGATCGAGGGCGCGCGGGGCGAGATCACGGTGGTTCTCGCGGGCGCACAGCCTGTCGCCGCCGACCCGGCGGATCTGGTCGGGGCGGTGGAATCGCTCACCGCCACCGGCATCCGGCTCAAGGACGCGTGCGCCGAGGTCGCCGCCGCCCACGCCGTCTCCCGCCGCGAACTCTACGACGCGGTCCTCGCCGCGCGCCGCCCGTCCTAGCCGGTGCGCGCCGGCCACGTGTGAGGTACCGCTCGGCCGTGGGTGGTCGACCCGGCGTGGGGCGGCGGGCATGATCATCTCCATGACTTCTCTGGAGAGCAAGGCCACGACGTTCCTCGGGTTGCACGTGCCGGGAGATCCGGGAGTCTTCCCCACGGTGTGGGATGCCTGGTCCGCCAGAGTCGCCGTGGAGGCGGGCTTTTCGGCTCTGACGGTCGGTAGTCACCCGCTGGCCGATTCGATCGGCCGCGGGGACGGGGAAGGGATGACGTTCGACGAGTCGCTGGCCCGGGTACGCCAGATCACGGCGGCGGTGGACGTGCCGGTGTCGGTGGACATCGAGTCCGGCTACGGAGCGAAACCGGCCAGGCTGATCGAAGGCCTGCTCGAGGCGGGCGCGATCGGGCTCAACATCGAGGACACCGTGCACAGCGAGGGCAAGCGGCTGCGCTCGGCCGCCGAACACGCCGATCTGGTGCGTGCATTGCGCGAGGCCGCCGACGCCGCTGGCGTGCACGTGGTGATCAACGCGCGCACCGATCTGTTCCTGCGCGAGGACGGCGACGACGCCGACCGCGTCGACCGCGCGATCGAGCGCCTGAAGCTGGCCGCCGAGGCGGGCGCGGACGTGCTGTTCCCCGTGGGGCGCCACGCCGACGCCGACCTGCGCCGCCTGACCGGCGAACTGCCGCTGCCGGTCAGCGCCACCGTCCAGCCGGATCAGGCCGACAAAGCGGCCCTCGCCGCTCGAGGCGTCGCGCGCATCACCTTCGGTCCCTACCTGCAAGCCGTGCTCACCAAGGAGATCGGCACCCTGCTCGATCGCTGGAAGTAATACCTTCGGGCGTTCAGGAGGGAACGGGTAGTCCCAAAGCGCCCATGACGAACTGGACGAACAGCGGCGCCAGATCCGGCACGCGCTCGGGTCCGTCGGAGATGATCACCCGCCGGGTCCGCTCGCCGATCGCGTCCGGGATCAGGGCGATCAGCCCGTTCGACAGCTCCGGCAGCGCCGGGTCCGCCGCGCGCGCCTGGTCGTAGAACACCCGATACAGCTGGGCGAAGCGGTCGACGGCCAAGTCGCGGTAGCCGACGGCGGTCTGGTTCACCTTGAACGACTCCACCAGCACCAGCCGCGCGAAATCCGGCTCGGTGGCGACGGTCTGGCAGAAGGTGAGCACGATGGATTCGATCTTCGCGTAGGCGTCGGCGTCCGGCGGCAGTTGGGCGAGTTCGTCCGCGATCCGGGTCGCCATGATGTCGACGCCGGTGTGCACCGCCTCGGCGAAGCACTCCTCCTTGTTGGCGAAATGGTCGTAGAAGGTGGTGCGCGAAACGCGTGCTCTGGCAACGATATCGGTGAGCGTGGTGGCCGGATAGCCCTTGTTGTCCACCGACTCCACCATCGCCTCGACCAGCCTGCCGCGCTGTGACGTGAGCACGGCTTCGCGCGCCACCCGATGCCGTTCGGCGAATCCGGACCGCTGAACGGATGCCGTCGCATGCTGCTGGCCCATGGGTGCCCTCTCTGTGCCGGAACCGATCCCGAACGGAACGTCGTCGTACCGATCGAACACGGTCCGGGGCATCGCGGGGCCGCGAACCGGTGTTTCATTATCCGACAACGCATTCCGCGATGGCCAGGCAGGTGGAGCCACCCGTGGGCATGTCGCCGCGCGACGCCCCGAAAGTGTTGTGCGACTTGCTGTTCCGGCCCGCTTACGAGCGGACCGGAAACGTCAGTCCTTCGGTTCGATGTACTTCGGGAACACGGGCTCCGGCGCGGGCAACGCCAGTCCGGGCTCGATCGCCGTCGCGATATCGGCGAAGGTCCGGTTCCGCTGCCCCAACTGGTCGAGGATGCGGCCCGCCGATCCCGGCATCACCGGCTGCACCAGGATCGCGACGATGCGCAGCACCTCCAGCGTCACGTACAGCACGGTGGCCTCGCGAGCGAGATCCTCCGGCGTGCCCGACTTCGCCAGCGCCCACGGCGCCTGCGCGGAGAAGTACCTGTTGGTCTCGCCCAGCGTCAGCCAGATGGCCTCGAGCGCCAGGTGCATCTGCTGCGCGTCGAACTCGGCGCGGCAGCGCTCCAGCAGGCCGCCGGCCAGATCGAGCAGCGCGCGGTCGTCCGCGGTGAACTCGCCCGGCGTCGGCACCACGCCGCCGCAGTCCCGCGCGACCAGTTTCGTGCTGCGCTGCACCAGGTTGCCGAATTCGTTGGCGAGGTCGCTGTTGATCCGGCTCACGATGGCGTCGTGGCTGTAGCTGCCGTCCTGGCCGTAGGAGATCTCGCGCAGCAGGAAGAAACGCACCGCGTCCAAGCCGTAGTTCTCGACCAATTCCAGCGGATCGACCACATTGCCGACCGACTTGGACATCTTCTCGCCCTTGTTGTACAGGAACCCGTGCACGAACACGCGCTTGGGCAGGTCCACGCCGGCCGACATCAGGAACGCGGGCCAGTACACCGTGTGGAAGCGCGTGATGTCCTTGCCGATGATGTGGACGTCGGCGGGCCAGAATCGGCGGAACGCCTCGGACTCGGTGTCGGGGAAACCGACGCCGGTGATGTAGTTGGTCAGCGCGTCCACCCAGACGTACATGACGTGGTCGGGATGATCGGGCACCGGCACACCCCAGTCGAAGGTGGTGCGCGAGATGGACAAGTCCTTCAGCCCCGCCTTGACGTAGCTGACGATCTCGTTGCGCCGGGTGGCGGGCGCGATGAACTCCGGCTGCTCGTCGTAGAGCGCCAGCAGTTTGTCCTGATAGGCCGACAGCCGGAAGAAGTAGTTCGACTCCTCGGTCCAAGTGACCGGCGTCTTCGACTCGGTGGAGATGCGGGTGCCGTCCTCGAGCACCGTGGTCTCCTCGTCGGTGTAGAACGCCTCGTCCCGCACCGAGTACCAGCCCGAGTAGTTGCCCAGGTAGATGTCGCCGTTCGCCAGCATCCGCTCCCAGATGGCGGCGCTCGCCACCTGGTGGTCGGCGTCGGTGGTGCGGATGAACCGATCGAAGGAGATGTCGAGCGTCTTGTCCAGCGCCTCGAATACGTCGGAGTTGCGCGCGGCGAGCTCTTCCACCGGAATGCCCTCGGCGGCCGCGGCCTGCTGCATCTTCTGACCGTGCTCGTCGGTGCCGGTCATGAAGAACACGTCGTAGCCGTCGAGGCGCTTGAACCGGGCGATGGCGTCGGCCGAGATGTACTCGTAGGCATGCCCGATGTGCGGCGCGCCGTTCGGATAGGCGATGGCCGTGGTGATGTAGAAGGCGGGGCGGTCAGCTTCGCTCATGGTGTGTCTACTGTAATGCGCGTGCATTCTTTCGCTCGCGTGAATATGCCCGTCGCCACCGCGCCGGTCCTCGCGTCCGCGCAGCGCGGTGGCCGCCGGTGAGCGCGGCACGCCCCGCGCCGGAGTTGCCCGAGCCGCTGTCGCCGATCGTGGACGCGCACACCCACCTGGACGCCTGCGGCGCGACGGACGCGGCGTCCACCGCGGCGATCGTGGATCGGGCCGCTTCGGTCGGCGTCGGCCGGGTGGTCACCGTCGCCGACGATCTGGCCGCCGCCCGCTGGGCGGTGCGGGCCGCGCACTGGGACGATCGCGTGTTCGCCGCCGTCGCGCTGCACCCGACCAGGGCCAACGCGCTCGACGACGCCGCGAAGGCCGAACTGGAACGCCTTGCCGACGACCCGAGGGTGGTCGCTGTGGGGGAGACCGGCCTCGATTACTACTGGCCCGGCAAGCTGGACGGCTGCGCCGACATCGAGACCCAGGTCGAGGGCTTCCGCTGGCACATCGACCTGGCCAAGCGGGTGCGCAAGCCGCTCATGATCCACAACCGCGAGGCCGATCACGACCTGCTGACCGTGCTGCTGGACGAGGGAGCGCCGGACAGCGTGATCTTCCACTGCTTCTCCTCGGACACCAACATGGCGCTGTCGTGCGTGGCCGAGGGCTACATCTTGAGTTTCTCCGGGACGGTGAGCTTCAAGAACGCGCACGAATTGCGGGAAGCGGCCAAGGTCGTGCCCGACGATCAGATCCTGGTCGAGACGGACGCGCCGTATCTGACCCCGCATCCGTTCCGTGGCGCGCCGAACGAGCCGTACTGCCTGCCGTACACGGTGCGGGCGCTGGCCGAGTTGCGCGAGCAGGATCCCTTGGAATTGGCGAAGATCACCACCGCCAACGCCCGGCGCGTCTACCGCATCTGAACGAGGCGCCGCCGGCGGCGTGCGGATCCGCCGGGTCCTGACGAGTGCCCGCAAGGGCACTGGATATGCGAAATGTGTCCTATGTCACTTTCGGCATGCTGTTCTGTGATTTACCTGCGGGGTCGATATCTGATCGTGATATTGAAAAGGCGCTGTTCCTGAGCTTTCTGTTGTCGGCGCCCGACCCCCTCGTTATCGTGCTGTGATCATGTCCCCTTTTTCGCGGATCAACCAGTCGCGTTCGCCGCTGCTGCACATCGCGGTCGGCGCGCTGCTGCTGACGCTGATCGTCGGCGCCGGTCTCGCGATCGTGAACCGCAAGACGGTGACCGTCGTCGTGGACGGCGAGAAGCTGTTGCAGACCACGATGTCGCCGGACGTGCGCGGTGTTCTGAAGGCCGCGGGCTTCGCCGTCACCGACCGGGACAAGGTGGCGCCCGCGCTGGCCGCGCGCATCGCCGACGGCGCGACCATCACGCTCAACCGCGCCCGCCAGGTCGATCTGTCCGTCGACGGGATGACGCAGAAGGTGTGGACCACGGGGGTGACCGCGGGGGAGGCGCTCGAGCAGTTGCAGATCCCGAAAGAGGTGTACGTTTCGCCCGCGCGCGACGAGCGGCTCCCGTTGCAGGGCGCCGCGCTGTTGATCGCGACTCCCCGCGTGGTCTCGCTGCTGGACGGCATCGGCAATCCGGTGGACGTGCGCGCCGCCGCCCCGACCGTCGGCGAATTCCTGAAGGTCTCGGGCATCCCGCTGATCGAACAGGACTCCGTCGAGCCGGAGGCGTCCACGCCGCTGACGAACGGTCTGCGCATCACCGTGACGCGCAAGCGGGTCGAGCAGCACACCGAGACGCTGCCGCTGGACCCGCCGGAGAACGTCATCGAAGACGTGACCTTGAACATGAGCCGCACCGTGGTGGAATCGCCCGGCGCGCCCGGCGTCCAGAACGTCACGTTCGCGGTCACCATGGTCAACGGCCAGGAAGTCGACCGGAAACCGGTGTCCTCCACGGTGACCGTCGCGGCGCAGCCGAAGACCGTCCGCAAGGGCGCCAAGCCGGGCACCGAGGTGCCGCCGGTGCGCGACGGCGCGATCTGGGACGCGCTCGCGCGTTGCGAGTCGACCGGCAACTGGTCGATCAACACCGGTAACGGCTACTACGGCGGCGTGCAGTTCGACCAGGGCACCTGGGAGCGGCAGGGCGGTCTGCGGTATGCCCCGCGCGCCGATCTGGCGACCAGGGAAGAACAGATCGCCATCGCCGAGATCACCCGGCAGCGGCAGGGCTGGGGCGCTTGGCCCGCGTGCACCGGCCGCCTCGGCATCAACTGAACCGCGCCGCGAACACCGGCCCAGTGCGGGCGGAGCGCGGGGCCACGGGTTGCGGCGACGAGCTCTCCCCGCCGCGCTCGTGCCGACCGGGCGAGGGAAGGGCGGCTCGTCGCGACCCCGCGCCGCCGATCGCTTCGGCACGTCGGGGTGGCCGTCCGGTCGTGGCGCGGCGGCGTTACCGCTTCTCGTGGGGTCGCTGCGACTCGGCGAGAGCCCGGTACCGACCCGGCGGGGGAGAGGTCGCGTTCTTGGCGGTCCGCCTGTTGATAGATTCTCGAGGTGTCCGAACCTGATATTTCCGCTCGTGGCAGTGCGGCGCTGCTCGGGCCCGCCGAGGTGCGGGTGCTGGCCGAGCGGTTCGGGGTGCGGCCGACCAAGCAACTCGGGCAGAACTTCGTGCACGACGCGAACACGGTGCGGCGGATCGTCGCGGCCGCCGGGGTGGGGCGCGGCGACGTGGTCCTGGAGGTCGGGCCGGGTCTCGGGTCGCTGACCCTCGCGCTGCTGGACGTGGTGGACTCGGTGGTGGCGGTCGAGATCGACCCGGTACTGGCGCGGCACCTTCCGGTGACCGTCGCGGACCGGGCGCCCGAACTGGCGCCGCGCTTATCGGTGGTCGAGGCGGACGCGCTGCGCGTCGCCGCCGCCGATCTGCCCGCCGCGCCGACCGCGCTGGTGGCCAATCTCCCGTACAACGTGGCGGTGCCGGTGCTGCTGCATCTGCTGGCCGAGTTGCCCGGTATCGCGGTCGCGCTGGTCATGGTGCAGGCCGAGGTGGCCGATCGCCTGGCCGCCGAGCCCGGCAGCCGCACCTACGGTGTGCCGAGTGTGAAAGCGGGCTTCTTCGGGACGGTCCGGCGGGCGGGCGCGGTCGGCACCCAGGTGTTCTGGCCGGTGCCGCGAGTGGAATCGGGGCTGGTCCGGATCGATCGCTTCGCCGAGCCGCCGTGGCCGATGGACGCCGAGCACCGCCGTCGCGTCTTCGCGGTCGTCGACGCCGCCTTCGCGCAGCGTCGCAAGACGCTGCGCGCCGCACTCGCGACGTGGGCCGGATCGCCCGCCGAGGCCGAGCGCCGGCTGCTGGCCGCCGGCATCGCTCCCACCGCGCGCGGTGAGACCCTCGACACGGCCGCGTTCGTCCGCTTGGCCGCTCAGGAATAACCCCGCTCCCACGGCAGTGGCTCCCCGCATCGGCATCGGCCGGTGTGAGGAGCCACGTGGAGGTGCGAAGACCGGATCAGACGGCGACTTCGTAGCCCGCTTCGTCGACGGCGGCGACGATGTCGGCGTCGGCGATCGGCGCGGTGCTGTCGACCCGGACCGCCCCGCTGGCGAGGTCGACGTCCACGCTGGTCACACCGTCGATCTTGCCGATCTCGGTCTTGACGGAGCTGACGCAGTGCCCGCAGGTCATCCCCGTGACGGTGTAAGTGGTGGTGGGCATGTCCGACTCCTTCACATCTGAGTAATACGACCCGGGGGTATCTCCGGTCATCTCAAACATACCCCCTGGGGGTAAGCGGCGCAAGGGTGATGGCGGCCGGAGGTCACACGCCGTCGGCCAATTCCAGCCAGCGCTCCTCGGCGGTCTCCTTTTCCGCCAGCACTTGCTTCAATTCCGCGCCCAAGGTGACCAGCTTGTCCGGCTCGGTGGCCGCGTCGGCCAGCGCCGCGTGCAACCGCTGCTCGCGGTCGGACAGTTTGTCGATGGCGCGTTCCAAACGGGTCAGCTCCTTGCGGGCCGCGCGGTAGGCCGCGGAATCGGTGGCGGGGGTGTCGGCGGACTTGGTCTCCGGCGCGGCCGCGCGGGTGCGGCTCGCGATGCGGGCCGCACGCTCGGCGAGGTACTGCTCGATGCCGCCGGGTAGATTCGTCAGCTCGCCGTCGCCGAACAGCGCCCACGTCGAGTCGCAGATCCGCTCGATGAGATACCGGTCGTGGCTGATCACGACCAGCGTGCCCGCCCAGTTGTCGAGCAGGTCCTCCAGTTGCTGGAGGGTGTCGATGTCCAGGTCGTTGGTCGGCTCGTCGAGCAGCAGCACGTTCGGTTCGGACATGAGGATGCGGGTGAGCTGCAGGCGTCTGCGCTCGCCGCCGGACAGGTCGCCGACCGGGGTGCGCTGCCGGGCCGGGCTGAAGCCGAGGCGTTCGGCCAGCTGTCCCGCCGAGATCTCCTTGTCGCCCAGCATGATCCGCTGCGCCACCTGCTGCACCGCTTCCAGCACGCGCAGCTCGGTCGGCAGATCGTCGAGTTCCTGACGCAGCCAGCCGATCTGGACGGTCTGGCCTTGGACGCGCTTGCCGGAGGCGAGTATCGAGCCGTTCGCCCCGGTGTCTCCGGCCAGGGCGCGCAGCAGGGTGGTCTTGCCGGAGCCGTTGACGCCGACCAAGCCGACGCGCTCGCCCGGCGCGAGCCGCCAGGTCAGGTCCCGCACGAGTTCCCGGCCGTCCGGTGTGGTGAGGGTGGCGTTTTCCAGCTCGATGACGACGCGGCCGAGACGCTTGCGGGCGAAGGCGGCCAGTGAGACGCTGTCGCGCGGCGGTGGCACGTCGGCGATCAGGGCTTCCGCGGCCTCCACCCGGTAGCGCGGCTTGGAGGTGCGTGCCTGCGGGCCGCGACGCAGCCAGGCCAGTTCCTTGCGCGCCAGATTGCGCCGCCTGGCCTCGGACGCGTCGGCCTGGCGGGCGCGTTCGGCGCGGGCGAAGATCCAGTCGCCGTAGCCGCCCTCGTAGCTTTCGACTTTGCCGCCGACCACTTCCCAGGTGCTGGTGGCGACGGTGTCGAGGAACCAGCGGTCGTGGGTCACCACGACCAGCGCGCTGCGGCGGGCCAGCAGATGCTCGGCCAGCCACTGCACGCCTTCCACGTCCAGGTGGTTGGTCGGCTCGTCCAGGACCAGCAGGTCGAGCTCGCGCACCAGCGCGGCGGCGAGCGCGACCCGGCGGCGTTCGCCGCCGGAGAGGTTGTCCACCGGGGTGTCCATGCCGAGATCGGCGATGCCGATGCCGTCCATCACCGAGCGGATGCGCGGATCGGCTGCCCATTCGTGTTCGGCGACCTCGCCGGTCACGGCATCGTCGGCCAGCCCGGCCAGCACCACCGAACCGACCGTCGCGCCCGCGGGCAGCGTGCCACGCTGGGTCACCACGGCCATGCGCAGGCCACCGAGCCGGCTGACCCGGCCGCTGTCGGGTTCCTCGATGCCGGTGAGCACCTCGAGCAGGGTGGTCTTGCCGCCGCCGTTGAGGCCGACGACCCCGATCCGTTCGCCCGCGTGCACGCCGAGCGAGACGTTGTCCAGCAGCGGCTTGATCCCGAAGCTTTTGTGGACCTGTTCGAGATTGATCAGGTTGGACATGGATCCTTCCGTGTCTTGCGGGGGCGCTCCGATGAGCGCCCCGGGCCAGCGTACCGATCGCGACCGACCGCCCGTGCGCGCGGCGACCGGCGGGTGGCTTGCGTGACGAACGCCGTTCGTTTACGTTGATTTGGAACGAACACTGTTCGTTCCGAGTAGCCGATCCGGCGTTTCCCCAGAAGTACAGCCGCAGTGTGGGACGCCCGCCTCGCGTCGAGGTGTCGGCGGGCGGCACCGTTCCCATTCCACTCCGCATCGTTTCTCTGGAGGATCCCATGCACGTCGGCCTCGGCCTGCCCATCTGCGACCCCGCCGCCCTGCTCGACTGGGCCCGGCGCGCGGACGCAGGCCCGTTTCGCACGCTCGGCCTCTTGGACCGGCTGGTCTACAGCAATCCTGAGCCACTGATCGCGCTGGCCACGATCGCCGGGGCAACCCGCCGCGTCCGGGTGCAGACCGAAGTGCTGCTCGCTCCGCTGCGCGAGCCGGTGTTGCTCGCCAAGCAGGTCGCCACGCTGGACCGGATGTCCGGCGGGCGGTTGGTGGTCGGCTTGGGCGTCGGCGGTCGCGACGACGACTATCGCGCCTCGGGCACCGATCCGCGCACGCGCGGGCGTCGCCTCGACCAGCAGCTCGCGCTCATGCGCCGCTTGTGGGCGGGGGAGCCCTACGACCAGGAATGCGGCCCGATCGGCCCCGTGCCGCTGCGCCCGGACGGGCCCGAGATCCTGTTCGGCGGTTTCCGGCCTGCCGCGCTCGAACGCGTCGGCCGGTGGGGTGGCGGGTTTCTCGCTGCCGCGCCGCCCGCCTGGGCGGGCGAGCTGTTCGAGACCGTGCGCCGTTCCTGGAAGGACCACGGACGATCGGGAGAGCCCAGGATCGTCGCCCAGGTCAACGTCGCCCTCGGTTCGGGGGACGTGGTCGAGGACGCCCGCGCATCGATGGCCGCCTATTACGCGTTCAGCGACTACACCGAGGGCATCGTCGCAGGTATGCTGACCACTCCTGAGCAGATCCGCGCCACTCTCGCCCGATTCGGCGATCTCGGCGCGGACGAGGTCATCTTCTATTGCTACGGACGCGATGCCGATCAGGTCGATCGGCTCGCCGACGTGCTCCCCTGAGCGACGCCGTCCGCCGGTCGCGCGGTGCCGACGCCCGTGCCCGGCAGCTCGCCGCGAGCACCGGCCGGACGGCCCATCGCTGTCCGTCGGCGTCGGCGGTAAGCGGCCGGTCAGTGCTTTCCGGACGCCTCGCCGCTGAGGACGCGCGCACCGGGCACGGGCCCGCTGGCCGTCCGTACGCTGCGGCAGACGCCCGCGCCGGCGAGTTCGGCGGCCACCGTGATCGCCGATTCCTCGCTTTCGCACAGGAACGCGCAGGTCGGCCCGGAGCCGGAGACCAGCCCGGCCAGCGCGCCCGCGGTCACGCCCGCGCGCAACGTGCGGCGCAGTTCCGGTTTCAGCGACACCGCCGCCGCCTGGAGATCATTGCCGAGCAGGGGTGCGAGCTGGTGCGCGTCGCCGGAGGCCAAAGCCTGCATCAGCTGTTGCGGCTCGCCCAGCCGAGGCGGTTCGCCGTGCTCGCGCAGCCGGTCGAGTTCGGCGAACACCGCGGGAGTGGACAGGCCGCCCTTGGCGAAGGCGAGCACCCAGTGAAACGTATTGCGCGACAGCACCGGCAACAAGCGCTCGCCGCGACCGGTGCCGAGCGCGGTACCGCCGTGCAGGGCGAACGGCACGTCGCTGCCGAGCTCGGCCGCCACCGCGCCGAGTTCCTCCCTGGAGAGGCCCAGGTCCCACAGCTCGTTCAGCCCGACCAGTGCGGCGGCGGCGTCGGCACTGCCGCCGGCCATGCCCCCGGCCACCGGAATGCCCTTCGAGATGGCGATTTCCACCAGGGGGGCGCGGCCGCCGAGGTGCGCGAGGCGGACGGCCGCCTTCCACACCAGGTTCGTCCGGTCGGTCGGTACCTCCGCGGCGCCCTCCCCGGTGACCCGCACGGCCAGTGACGCCGACGGCGCGATCTCCAGGTCGTCGCTCAGGGACAGTGCTTGGAATACCGTGGTCAGGTCGTGGTAGCCATCGGCACGCAGGTCACCCACTCCGAGATGGAGGTTCACCTTCGACGGCGCCCGCACGATGACGGGACTCGGCACTACTGACAGCACGGTGCTCAAGCCTAACGGGAGTATCCGGGCGATGCCGTCGGCGTGGTGACAGCGGGCGGCCGCCGGTGGCGTCGATCCACTACGTCGATCCACTGGCCGGTCACCCACCGTCCCGCGTCGGAGGCGGGGAAACCGACGACTTCGGCCACGTCGGCGGGCTGCCCCAACGCGAGTGAGCGGGGACATCGCGGCCGCCTGGGGCTCGCGTCGCGCCGCCGTCGCGCCACGGGGTCCACGCCCAGGCGGGTGAAAGGAGGTTGCACCCCACCCGCCCGGTCGACCAGCGGCGGCCGCGATCCTTCGATCGGGACGACCTAGTCGCCCGAGGCGCGCCCGTCCTGCACGACCACCGGCAGACAGGTGCGCACGAAGTCCGCGCCGAAGTCGGTGAGCACCACGCTGCGGTAGATCACCTTGGTGCCGAAGCCGGACCGCTTCAGCATCTCCCGCACGGGAGACTGCGCCTCCAGCAACTGATACCGGTTCGGGTTGCCGACCGGCTCCCGCGCGTGCTCGACCAAGCCGAGCCTGCGCAGATTGGTCAGGTACTGCTGGATCCGGTTCGGGAACCGCAAGCCGGCGTGCTCACCGATCAGCGTGAGCATCGAGCCGAGGCGTTCGGACCCGAGCGCGCGCGGGCGCCCGGTGCGGATGTCGATCGACGGCTGTGGCCCGTCCAGACGCAGGAAACGCAGGATGCGCGCCTCGTCCGGGGTCAGCTCGGCGAGCATGCCCGCGAAGGCCGGGTGGTTCTCGTCCTCGCCGTGCGGGCTGGCCGACAGTCGCAGCAGCGCCGCCCCCTGCTCGCGCAGCGTCGGCACGGCTTCCGGCCCTGCCGGTTCCGCGGCGGCCGGGAGACCGAGCGCTTTGCGCATCGCGTCGCGGACCTCGGACTCCGCCTCGGCCAGCACTTCTCGCGGCGGCGCTCCCTCGATGCTGCGCCGCACGACGGTCGAGGTGACGCCGACCGCGGTGCCGACACTCCAGGACGTCACCTCGGTGACAGCGGTCCACGCGACCCGCGCGACGCCCGTCGCGGCACGCACGGTGGCCTTGGGAACCGTTACCCGTCTCGATGATTCGCCGGTGTGCGCGAGATCCGAAGCCGGCCGCCGGGCGATCTCCTGCGATGGCTCGGCATCGGCCGCCGTCGCGTCGAGGTGCTCGACGGCCTCGATATTGATATCGCCGTCGTCCGGATCCGCTACAGCCATGATGTCGCCACTCCCGTTCCGAAGATCAGGATATGAGCGTATCCGGCGAACAGCCCCAGCACGCCGCCATGGACGAAAAGGAGCCATTCGTCCTGTTTGATGGCCGCGCGCAACATGTCGACGAAGTCCGGCGGCGACAACATCGCCATCTGCCTGGCGATGTACTCGTTGATCTGCCTGCCCTGCCGGACGTTGAACTCCGGGTCGGCGAACGCGATCGGCGCGATGGCCATGGCTTCGGTGGTGAAGGTCGATTGCAGGGCGTTGTATTCCCGGCTGCCGAGGACGAACTTGACCGCGGGTCGCGCGGGGCCCAGCGCGCGGTCGGCGGCCGGTCGCAGCGTGTCCTCGAGCATCTGCATGGTGCGATCCGAGCGCGGGCCGTTGAGCAACTCGTCGCCGATATTCGCCACGGTGATCACCTGGCTGGAAACCAATTCCGCGTATCCGTCGGTGATTTCGGACTTCCGTTTGATCAGCAGGCCTTGCCGCCACGGCACCCACCACTTCGGATAAGCGGGCGCGAAGATCATATTGATGCCGATCCAGTTGACCACCCAGCCGATGATCACGCCGCCGAGCGGCAGCACCACCAGGCTGGACCAGCCGGTCAGATGCAGGACGGCGACCAGCAGCGCGCCCATCGGCGCGCCGAAGTAGAAACCGAAGTTCTGCATGAATCGCAGTTCTTTGGCCCCGAGCACCTGGAACAGGGTGTTGAGCAGATGCGGCCGGGCCTGGAAGTAGCGGATCACCATCTGCTTCACGTCGAGCAGCTGATCGATATTCGCGCCCAATTCCTCGGTCAGCTCGCGCAGGATCTCCGGCAGCTGCTGGCGCACTCTGGCGTGCACCATGTCGCGCACCTGGGCGGGCAGGTTGTACCAGAGCTGGGGGTGCTCCCGGCGCAGGATGTCCTCGACGATGTCCTTGATCTGCGCGTCGGCGATGCTCGCGAGGTGCTCGGCGAGCTTGTCCGGCTCGAGTTCCCGGTAGAAGTCGGCGACGCTACCGAGTTTGGCCAGGCCTTTGTCCACCGCGATGCTGGCCATCTTGTCCGCGCGCGACGGGACGATGCCCTGCCAGCCGAACCGGCCGTCGTAGCTGAGCAGCGGAAGTACTTGAATTCGCTTGGGAAGGAACGGATACAGCGCGCGCAGGCCGGGAACTCGGACGCCGTGGAAGGCGACCGGCTTGAACAGCATCAGAACGCCGGTCCAGTTGGTGATGTAGCCGATCACGCCGGTGAAAAGCGGTATGGTCACGAGCTCGAGGAGGATCGTGGGGTGGATTCCGAAAACACTCTCTAACACGACACCCTCCTGCCGATACACCGGTGATCGCCGCCTCACCGGCACCCAAAACTAGCACCCCCTCCGCGAAGAAACCCTATTGCGCGCCGAGTGCCGGTCGCACTGTCCGAGTCAGGTGTTGCGAATGACCCCCGACACAGAGGGAAGTAATCTGTGGAGCGGATTCGTTCCCCCCGGCGATATCGGAGAAAACGTGGCAGACGACAGGACCGGACAGGACGTGGCACGGCCAGGTTCCCGCGCCGTCGAGCGCAGTTCGGATGTCGAACAGCGGCAGATCAGCAACGAGGCACGGCTGATCCGCGGCGTGTTCCGCGCGGCAGGGCTGGCCGCGGGCACCGTCGTGCGCGGAAGCCAATGGGCGGTCGGCACGACCTACGAGGTCACCAAGGAGATCACCCAGGCCGCGCTGGACGGGGAGTCCTCGGCCGAGATCGCCGAGCGCACCGGGAACGCGTTGCGGTCGATCGCCCGCAGTGCGCTCGGCGTCACCGAGGGCTCCGTCCGGGAGATCGTCAGCTACGTTCCCACGTCCAACGGACCCACCTCGCAGCAGGCGCTCGCGGTCGGTTCCTACCTCCGCTCGGCGAGCACCGAGGAGCTGCGCCGCCGCGGTGACGCGCTGCTGGCCAGGTCCGCCGACGTCTACTTCACCGAGGACGTGCACCCGGCATACGACCGCATCCTCGACGAACTCGCGCCCGACGAGGCGCGCATCCTGCGCTTCATGGCGCTCAACGGCCCGCAGCCCTCGGTCGATGTGCGCACCAACCGTCCGCTCGGGATCGGCTCGGAGCTGGTGCAGGGTGATCTCACCTCGGTGCCCGAGCAGGCGGGCGTGCGCTACCCGGACCGCGCGCGGTCCTACCTGATCAACCTCAACCGTCTCGGCCTGACGCTCACCTCGGACGATCCGGTGGTGCTGAGCCGGTACATGGTGCTGGAGGTGCAGCCGGTGGTGGAGGCGGCGCTGAAGAAGGCGGGCCGGGCGCCGAAGATCGTGCGCAAGAGTCTCCGGCTCACCGAGTTCGGCGAGGACTTCTGCCGCACCTGTTTCACGATCGGCGGCTGACCGCCCACCCTTCTCTGTGATAGCAATCTGATACAACTCTCCCAATCCGGCACGCGGGATGGGATTGTTGAGGGTATGGATCAGCGAACCGGCGGGCAGGGGCGCGGCGACCCAGGATTGGGCATCGCTGGGCAAGTGCGGAGCGACCGGGGCACGGGCTCCGGTGGGCAGGAGCGCGACGACCCGGGAGTTCACCCGGGCCGGCAGGAGCGCGGCGGGGTGGGAATCATATCGGCGGACCGGAGCCGAATGAACGGGACATCGACCCGGCGGGGGCGTTCCCGAGTGGCGGCGGGCAGGAGACGAGCGCCGCCGAGCGGGATCCGGACGACCAGGCCGGGGAACGGCTGCGCTTCGATGCGGGACCGATCAATTTCGGGCAGGTGCGCGACGATCCCCGGGCGGGTCGCGGTCGTCGCGGCGAGGAGGAACTCGACGACGTCGCGGCGATCTCCCGGCTGAAGTACCGGTATCTGCGCACCCTCGACACGAAGTCATGGGATGATTTCGCGGACACCATGGTCCCCGAGGCGACCGCGACCTACAGCGAATACCTCCAGTTCGAATCGCGCGAGGCGTTCATCGCGTTCATGCGCAACACGCTCGGTCCGCACGTGATCACCGAGCATCGCTGCGACCACCCGGAGATCGACGTCGACGGCGACACCGCCGACGGCACGTGGTACCTCGCCGACACCGTCCTCATTCCGGGCCACAACATGCTGCTGCGCGGCGCGGCCTTCTACACCGACCGCTACGTCCGCTGCGACGACGGACGCTGGCGGATCTCGCACACGGGCTACGAACGCACCTACGAAGTGGTGCTGTCCCTCAGCGACCTGCCCAGCCTGCGTCTGACCTCCAGCCGCTGGGGATTGATCGCCAAAGAGGACGGCATCTCCTCGGTCGAACGCGACCCCGGCGCGCCGCCGTTGCGGCCGGAGTCCGAGGCGGGCTGACTCAGTCGGCGGTGGCGACCAGGGGCTCCAGGGTGAGCGCCGGGTGCTCCTTCTCGATGTATTGCAGCCGCCATTTGTCGCTGAACAGCGCTAGCAGCGCACCGTCTGAGCGGGTGAAAACCTCCACCCCGCGCTGGCGCCCGAGTTCGTCCGCCGACGCGGCGTCGGTGCGCCGGGCCAGCGTGTAGCCGAGATGCTCCATCGTGGTCTCGACGTTGAACTCCGTGAGCATGCGCGCCGTCACCACCTCGAACTGCATCGGGCCGACGGCCGCCAGCACGGGGGAGGCGTCGCCACGGATGTCGTTGCGCAGCACCTGCACGACGCCCTCGGAATCGAGCTGGTCGATGGCCTTGCGGAATTGCTTGTACTTGCCCGCGCTGCGCGCCCGCAGCACGGCGAAATGCTCCGGCGCGAACGACGGGATCGGCGGGAACTCGACCTTCTTGTCCACGAACAGGGTGTGCCCTGGAGCCAGCGCCGTGGCGTTGACCAGGCCGACGACGTCACCGGGGTAGGCGGTGTCGACGGTGGCGCGCTCGCGGCCGAAGACGGTCAGCGCGTATTTCGTGGCGAACGGCCGCCCGGTCTGCGCGTGGGTGACCACCATGCCGCGCTCGAACTCGCCGGACACGATCCGCATGAACGCGAGCCGGTCCCGGTGGGCGGCGTCCATTCCCGCCTGCACCTTGAACACCACCGCGCTGAACGGGTCACCGGGCTCGCGCGAGTTACCGTCGACATCGCGGCGCGGGCCGGGGGCGGGCGCGAGCGCGACCAGGGTCTCCAGCAGCTGCCGCACGCCGAAGTTCAGCATCGCGGAGGCGTAGATGACCGGGGAGGTCTGCCCGGCCAGGAACAGTTCCTGGTCGTGGTCCTGTCCGGTGGCCGAGAGCAGCTCGCTCTCTTCCGCGGCGGTCGTCCACGGCTCGCCTTCGCGCGCCTCGGCGGCCTCGGGGGTCAGCGACTCCTCCGGCGCGATGGTCGCACCGCCCGCGGTCCGGGTGAAGTGGATGTATTCCAGCGGGACGCCGTCCGGGCCGCGGCGCAGGAGACCGCGGAAGTCGCCCGCGATGCCGACCGGCAGGAACAGCGGAGTGGGGGTGAGGCCGATCCGCTCGTCGATCTCGTCGAGCAGTTCCAGCGGCGCCCGGCCCGGCCGGTCCCACTTGTTGATCACGGTGATCACCGGGATGCCACGGTGGCGGCACACCTGGAACAGCTTCAACGTCTGCGGCTCCAGGCCCTTGGCCGCGTCGATCAGCATCACCGCGGCGTCGACGGCGGTGAGCACCCGATAGGTGTCCTCGGAGAAATCGGAGTGGCCGGGAGTGTCGACCAGGTTGATGACGCTGTCGACGTCGGAGCCCGCGGCGCGGTAGTTGAACTGCAGGGCGGTCGAGCTGACCGAGATGCCGCGCGCCTTCTCCATCTCCATCCAGTCCGAGACGGTGGACTTGCGCCCTGCCTTCCCGTGGATCGCGCCCGCCTCGGAGATCATCCTGGCGTGCAGGGCGAGCGCCTCGGTGAGCGTGGACTTGCCCGCGTCGGGATGGGAGATCACCGCGAACGTGCGCCGGCGGGCGACCTCGGCGGGCAAACCGCGGGGTGCGGGCGCGACAACACCCTCAGGGGAGGCGCTCAACGCAAGACAACCTTTCGCAGACGACCGATCGGCAACCACGCCAGCGTACGCGACACGCTCGAGCGGGACCCGAACCGCGGGTGACCACCCGATTCAAAGAGCGCCCCTGCGCTGGGGTATGGTGTTCGGGTTGTCTCGGCGAGGGTGACCGCAGACCAGATTTGCGACACCGTGATCGACGCGGCGCGGCTTCCGGCCGTCCTCGTTCGGTCTTCGCCCCGACGAGTAGACCACCCCGTCAGGTGTGCCGAACCCCTGACGTGTCATAGACCAGCCCGGAAGAGCCGTAGGAGTAGATCCAGTCATGTCCGACGTCAACCTTCTCGAAGCATCCGTACGGACCGAGTTCGGCAAGGGCGCCGCCCGCCGCACCCGTCGTGCGGGCAACGTCCCGGCCGTGCTGTACGGCCACCAGGCCGACCCGCAGCACCTGTCGGTCAACGCTCAGGCCTTCGCCGCCATCCTGCGTGAGCACGGCACCAACGCGGTGCTCAACCTCGTCATCGACGGCAAGAAGCAGCTGGCGCTGACCAAGTCGGTCGTGGTGCACCCGATCCGCCGCTACATCGAGCACGCCAACCTGCTGATCATCAAGCGCGGTGAGAAGGTCACCGCCGATGTGAACGTCACCGTCACCGGCGACGCCGCCCCCGGCACCCTGGTCACCCAGGAGGCCACCACCGTGTCCGTCGAGGCCGAGGCGCTGAACCTGCCCGAGGCCATCGAGGTCTCCGTCGAGGGCGTCGAGGCGGGCACCCAGATCACCGCGGGCGCGCTGGAGCTGCCCGCCGGTGTCGAGCTGGCCGCCGACGCGGAGACCCTGATCGTCAACGTCATCGCCGCCCCGGCCGCCGAGCCCGTCGAGGGCGAGGGTGAGGCCGCGGCCGAGGGCGAAAGCGCTGAGTAACACCGAATCGTCCGCCGGGCCCGCGCTCGTCGTCGGATTGGGTAATCCCGGTCCCGAGTACGAGCGCACCCGGCACAATGTCGGTTTCCTGGTCGCCGACGTGCTCGCCGAGCGCGTCGGCGGCCGTTTCGGTGTGCACAAGAAATCCGGCGCCGACCTGTTGCAAGCGCGGCTGGACGGGCGTCAGGTGCTGATCGCGAAGCCGCGCTCGTTCATGAACCTGTCCGGCAGGCCGGTGGCCGCGCTGGCGAGGTTCTTCTCCGTGCCGCCGACCGAGGTCATCGTCGTGCACGACGAACTCGATCTCCCGTTCGGCGCGATCCGGCTCAAGCGCGGCGGCGGCGAGGGCGGGCACAATGGTCTGCGTTCCGTCTCCAGCGCACTGACCACCAAGGACTACCTGCGCACCCGCATCGGCATCGGCCGCCCGCCCGGCAGGCAGGATCCGGCCGACTACGTACTGAAACCGTTCTCGGCGCCGGAGCGCAAAGAGGTACCGGTCATCGTCGAGCAGGCCGCCGACGCGGTGGAACTGCTGCTGCGCGTCGGGCTGGAGACCGCGCAGAACCAACTGCACTGAGCCGCGATCGCGGCCCGACGCACCCGCCGGTCACTCGCGGGGCAAATGCATCACGGTGGCCGCCCTGCGCAATTTGCCGGAGGAGGTCTTCGGCAGGGCGCCGGGACCGAGCACGGTGACGGTGCGTGGCCGCGCGCCGACCTCCGCGAACACCGAGTGCACGATCTCGCGCTCGATGCGCCGCACCTCCTCGGGATTGTGGTGGCTGTTGCTCTCCACCACCACGGCGAAACTCTCCCGGTGCTGACCGGCGTCCAAGCGCACCGCCACCGCGTTGCCGGGCCGCACGCCCGCCACCCTGGTGGCCGCGCGCTCGATGTCGGTCGGATAGATGTTGCGCCCGCCCATGATGATCACGTCTTTCATCCGGCCGCACACCACGATCAGTCCTTCGTCGGTGAAGTAGCCGATGTCGCCGGTGTCCAGCCAGCCCTCGCTGTCCTGGGCCGGTTGGAATCCGTCCACCGTCACGTATCCGGAAGTGACGGCGGGACCGCGCAATTCGATCACGCCCACCGACCGGGTCGGCAGCGGTTGACGTTCGCTGTCGACGATCCGGCCCTCCAGCTGGTCGACCAGATGGCCGAGGGTGGGCAGCCGCCGGATGTTGGCGGGCTGACCGTGCTCCTCCGGCACCGGCACGGCCTTACCGAGCGCCTCCAGCAGATCGGCGTCGATCACGTCAAGCACCTGGCCGTGACCGGGGTCGGGGATCGACACGGCGAGCGTGGTCTCGGCCATGCCGTAGACCGGGGTGAGGGCCATCGGGTTGAGCCCGAAGCGTTTCCCCGCCTCGGCCAGGGCCTCCATGGTGTCCGGGTCGACCGGTTCGGCGCCGTTCCACATGTACCGCACGCTGCTGAGGTCGAACGCGCCGTCGTCGGCCTGCCGTAGGCGCCGGGCCAGCAGCGAATAGGCGAAGTTGGGCGCGGCGGTGACAGTTCCGCGGTACTTGTCGATGAGCTCCGCCCACAGCAGTGGCCTGGTGAGGAAGTCCATCGGCGTCACGCAGACCACCTCGGCGCCGAATTGCATCGGGACGCTGAGGAATCCGACCATGCCCATATCGTGGAACAGCGGCAGCCAGCTGACCATCACGTCGTCGTCGAGCTGGAATTTCACCCGGTTGAACATGGCGTAGGCGTTGACGAAGAAGTTCTCGTGCGTGATCCGCACCGCCTTGGGCGAGCCGGTCGAACCGGAAGTCAACTGCTGCAACGCGATATCGCCCTCGGCGGTCGGCACCGGGTCGGTGTCGGGACCGTCGGGCAACTGGTCGATACGCACCACGGTGATGCCGCGTTCGCGCAGCAGCGGCTCGGCGGCCTCGAACGGCGCGCCCAGCACGACCGCGCGGGCCTCGATCATGGTCAGCACGGTCTCGGTGTCGCGCGCCCAGACCACCAGATCGGTGCGCGGCGTCGGCTGATGCAGCATCGTGATCGACGCGCCGCGCATCCAGACGGCCTGGCAGGCCGGGGCGATGTCGACCGGCATGCCGGCCAGCACGCCGACCGCGTCACCGTGCCCGATGCCAGCGGCGGCCAGCCCGCCCGCCATGCGGCGAGCGATCCGGTGGATCTCGGCCCAGGAACGCCGCAGCGGAGCGCCCGGCTCCCCGGTGACCAGTCCGCGCTCGGAGGTTTGCGCCGTGGCATACATTTCGTCGGTGAACCTGCTCAATGTCCCACTCCTCGATCGCCAACCGTCGCCGGGAACCGGCCTCCCACCACTATCCCGCCATTGCCGCACGGCGTTAACCCCCTTTCTGGGGGCGCAGGTCAACGCGGGGAGGTAGGGGTCCGTACCGCGATCGCCCGGGCTCAGGCTCGCAGTTCCGCCACGGCGGCGATGAAGCGATCGAGCTCGTCGAAGCCGACGAAGCAGTGCGGCGAGGCGCGCACGACGGAGGACAGGCCGCGGCCGGTCATGTCCAGCAGTGTCGAGCTCGCGTGGCTGACCGTGACCGTGATGTCCTGCGCCAGCAGCCGGTCGCGCACCTCGACGGAGTCGATGCCGTCGACGGTGAACGACACGATGCCGCTGTGCCGGATGCCGAGGTCGCGCACGGTCACGCCGGGGATCTCCGGCAACTCTTTGCGCAGGTGCTCGGCGCGGGCCGCGATCGCCGCGTAGACCGCGTCGGGGCCCAGCTCGAGCAGGTAGCGCACCGCGGCGCCCAAGCCGAGCCGGGCGGCGACATCGCACTCCCAGAACTCGAAGCGGCCGGCATCGGGCGCGAGCTCGTAGTCGTCCGGGCCGGTCCACTGGGCGCTGTGCAGGTCGAGCCGTCCGGGTTGCATCGACCGCGCCAGCTCCGGCCGCAGGTACAGGAAGCCGGTGCCGCGCGGGCCGCGCAACCACTTGCGCCCGGTGGCCGACAGCGCGTCGACGCCGAGTTCGGCCACGTCCAAGGGCAGCTGCCCGGCGGACTGACAGGCGTCCAGCAGCACCAGCGCGCCGACCGAGTGCGCGATCCGGGTCGCCTCGGCCGCCGGGTTCACCAGCCCGCCGTTGGTCGGCGCGTGCAGCACCGAGACCAGCGCGACCCGTTCGTCGACCATCGCCGCGAGCGCGTCGAGGTCGATCTGCCCGCTGCTGTCGCTGGGGATCTTCTCCACCGTGGCGCCGGTGGCGCGGGCGCGCTGCAACGCGGCGATGGCATTGCTGGCGTAGTCGGCTTCGGAGACCAGGACGCGATCGCCCGCGCTGAGCGGGACCGAATAGAAGAAGTCCGCCCACGAGCGGGTGGCGCTGTCGCTGAGCGCGATGCTCTCGGGCTCGGCGTTGATCAGCGCGCCGATCGCTGTCTTCACATCGGCGAGGTCGTCGAGCCGTTCGTTCGCCGCGCGATAGCCCCCGATCTCCGCCTCCCGCCGCAGGTGGGCGACGACGGTGTCGGTGACGATCCGCGGCGGCAGCGACGATCCGGCGCTGTCGAGGAAGACCGGGCCGGGTCCCGGCCCCGTCCCGCATCCGGGAGTGTCGGCTCGTACGCGAGCTTCGTCCAGCATGCAGCCGACTTTATCGGGTGGATTGTTCGGCTGCGCGTCGGTTTCTTGTCGGTCCGCGTGGCTACGCTGGATGGATCGCCGCACGCGAATTTCGGTCCGCGAGAGGAATACCACCGCGCCGAATGGCGATAACCGAAGAGCAGCGGACTACGTCCCGGAGCCCACTGGAGGTTGGCATGGCGGTCACGCTCGAGAGTCCTGAGTCGGCTGGATGTGCCACCGAGCAGGGAGAACTTTCCTCCCGTGCGGCGGCGGAAGCGTATATCGGCGGGGTTTGCTTCAAGCTCGGACCACCCGCTCTGATCGGCGCCGAACTCGAGTGGCTCACGGTGCAGGGTGAGTGTTCGGCGTCCGGTCCCTCGGCGGCTCCGCGCCCCCAGCTGTCCGCGATGGCGGACGCTCTCGGACCGTACGCACCACGGTCCATCGCTCCCGATTCGCCGGCGCTCGCTCTGCCGGGGGGCAGCCGGGTCACCCTCGAACCCGGCGGTCAGATCGAACTCTCCAGCGCCCCTTACGGCGCTGCCGCGCAGCTGTGCGAGCGGCTGCGTGATGATGCCCGCTTGTTGCGGGAACTCCTCGCCTCCCGGTCCATTCGCACCGTTTCCGTCGCCGCCGACGCGGACCGCCGCCCCAAACGCTTGCTCCAGCTGCCGCGCTATCGCGCGATGGAGCGCTCCTTCGGCGGGATCGGGCCGTTCGGCAAGCTGATGATGTGCAACACCGCGGCCACCCAGGTCAGCGTCGACGCGGGCGCCGATCGCGCCGAGGTCACCGCCCGCTGGACCGCCCTGTACGCCGTCGGCCCGGCGCTGCTGGCCGCCTTCGCCTGTTCCCCCACCCTGCGCGGCGCGCCGCCCGGCGCGTGGGCCTCTCAGCGCATGCGGGCCTGGCTGCGGCTGGACAACGCGCGCACCCGCCCACCGGTGCTGGACTGGGCCGACCCGGTCGCCGCGTACGGCAGATGGGCGCTCGACGTGCCGCTGCTGTGCGTACGCAGGCCCGACGGGTCCGCCGGGTGTGGTGACGGCCACGACGACGGATGGTCCGCACCGCCCGGCGCCACGTTCGCCGACTGGCTGTCCGGCGCGCTGGACGAGGAGGTGGGTCGCCGCCCGCACATCGGCGACCTCGACTATCACCTGACCACCCTGTTCCCCCCGGTGCGTGCCTCGGGCCACCTGGAGGTCCGCTACATCGACGCCCAGCCCGGCGACGCCTGGACCGTCCCGGTGCACGTGCTCGACGCGCTCATGTCCGGCCCTTCGGTGGTCGCGGAGGCGAGTTCGATCGCCGCGCCGCTGGCCGGTCGCTGGGTCGACGCCGCTCGCTACGGGCTGGCCGATCCGGACATCCGGGCCGGTGCGGTGGCCCTGTTGCGGCTCGCGGCCGAGCACACCGCGAGCGGCGAGGCGGCCGAAGCCGTCCGGGCGGCCGCCGAACGATGCCACCGGGGTCGCACGCCGGCCGAGGACGACAGCGGCGACGGCTGCGCACCTCCGGGAGCCGCCACGTGAGCCCCTGCTTCCCTGACCAGACCGGCGTGAGTCCTCACAGCCGCATCAATAGCCGCGGCCGCGCCGCCGATGAGCACCGATCCCGGAGATATTTTTCGTGACCACTTTCCACCCCGCCCCGACCGACGATTCCGGCACCGAACAGCTGCGCGACCGGATCGCCGGCGTTCTCACCCGCGCCCGGCAGCGGACCCTCGGCCTCACCGACTGCCTCGACGAAGCCGAACTGGTGGCCCAGCATTCGCGGCTGATGAGCCCGCTGGTCTGGGACCTCGCGCACATCGGCAATCAAGAAGAACTGTGGCTCGTCCGTGACGTCGGCGGCCGCGACCCGGTGCGCGCCGACATCGACGAACTCTACGACGCCTTCAAGCACGCCCGCGCGAACCGGCCCGCGCTGCCGCTGCTCGACCCCACCGGCGCCCGCGGTTACGTCGGCACCGTGCGCGACAAGGTATGGGATGTGCTGGAGCGAAGCGAATTGCGCGGCCGTGCGCTGATCGACGGCGGTTTCGCGTTCGGGATGATCGCTCAGCACGAACAGCAGCACGACGAGACGATGCTGGCGACCCATCAGTTGCGCACCGGCGCCGCCGTGCTCTCCGCGCAGCCCGCGCCGACCGCCGTCGCGACGGTCACCGGCGAAGTCGTCATACCCGCAGGCGAATTCACCATGGGCACCTCGACCGACGCGTGGGCCTTGGACAACGAGCGCCCCGCCCACCGGGTGCACGTGCCCGGTTTCGCGATCGACGCCGCGCCGGTGACCAACGAGCAATACCTGACCTTCGTCGAGGCCGGGGGCTACGAGCGGCCCGAGCTCTGGTCCGAGCGCGGCTGGGCGCATCGCACCGAGGCGGGTCTGGTCGCTCCCCAGTTCTGGGAGCGCGATCCGTCCGGGCACTGGTGGCGGCGGGTCTTCGGGGTGATGACCCCGCTGCGGCCGCGGCAGCCGGTCGTGCACGTGTGCTGGTTCGAGGCCGAGGCCTACGCGAACTGGGCGGGCAAGCGCCTGCCCACCGAGGCGGAGTGGGAGAAGGCCGCCAGGTTCGACCCGGCCACCGGCGTGTCGCGCCGATTCCCCTGGGGCGACGCCGATCCCGACGCCGCCACCGCGAACCTGGGGCAGCGGCATCTGGAACCCGCCGAAGTCGGCGCCTATCCGGCCGGCGCGTCCAGCGCGGGTGCGCACCAGCTGATCGGCGACGTGTGGGAATGGACGGCCTCCGGTTTCGAGGCGTACCCGGGGTTCCGCGCCTTCCCGTACCGGGAGTACTCCGAGGTGTTCTTCGGCGGCGACTACCGGGTGCTGCGCGGCGGTTCCTTCGGCACCGATCCGGTGGCCTGCCGCGGCACCTTCCGCAATTGGGACCATCCCATCCGTCGCCAGATCTTCGCCGGGTTCCGCCTGGCGCGGGATCTGCGCCAGGGAGAAGGCGAGTGAACGACCGCGCACACGCCGCGCGCGGGCCGCAAGGCCGAAGCGACGCGGCCGATCGCCCCTGCCCGGCAACGGTCGCCCCGGCGGGCGCCGATGTGTAGACACCTCGGTTACGTGGGCCCGCCGGTGCGGGTGGGCGACATGTTGACCCTCGGCTCTCATTCGCTGCGCACCCAGGCGTGGGCGCCGCGCGACATGCGCCACGGCGGCACCATCAACGCCGACGGTTTCGGCGTCGCCTGGTGGCGTGTCACGGAGGACGAGACGGTCACCGTCAGCCGGTACCGCAACGCCGCGCCGATCTGGACCGACCCGGCGGTGGACGAGGTGCTTCCGCAGCTGGAGTCCGCCGCGGTGCTCGGTGCGGTGCGGTCGGCCACGGTCGGCATGCCGGTCGAACGCTCGGCGTGCGCGCCGTTCACCCGCGACCGCTGGGCGTTCAGCCACAACGGCGTTGTTCCCGACTGGCGCCGCACGCTGACCGGCGTGGCCGCCGAGTTCGCGCTCATCGCTACGGAGCTCGGCGCCGCGGATCTGTTCACCCCGGCACGGCTGCTGGAGGCGGAATCGGCCACCGACGCCGCCACGCTGTGGGTGCTGCTGTGCGATCTGCTGTCCACCGGCTCACCGGACGGCGAATGGTCGGCGGCTCCGGCGGCGCTGCGGCTGCTGGTCTCCGCGATCCTCGACCGCGCGCCGCAGGCACGCCTGAATCTGCTGCTCTCCGATGGTGCGCAGCTGTGGGCAACCACCTGCTCCCACGCCCTTTCGGTGCTGGTCACCGACGATTTCGCGCTCGTGTCCTCCGAACCCTTCGACGACGACCCACGCTGGCGGTCGATCCCGGACCGCAGTCTGGTGAGCGCCAAGCCCGGCGCGTTGTCCGTCGACGCCCTCCTTTGACCCGAAAGGCCCGTGCCATGACCGCAGCCACGCTGGACATCCACCTCACCGAAGACGACCTGAACGCGGCGCTCCGCTCGGACGCCCGCCGTGGCCTGACCGCGAACGCGAAGTGGTTACCGCCCAAATGGTTCTACGACGCCAGGGGCAGCGAGCTGTTCGAGCGGATCACCGAGCTGCCCGAGTACTATCCGACCCGCACCGAGCGCGCGCTGCTGGAACGGGTGGTGGACGAGATCGCCGACGCGGCGCAGGCCGAGGTGCTGGTCGAGCTCGGCGCGGGCTCGGCGGCCAAGACCCGCCTGCTGCTCACCGCGTCGAGCGCGCGCGGACCCTTGCGGGCCTACGTACCGCAGGACGTCTCCTCCGCCGCGCTGCGAGCCGCGGTAGACCAAGTGGCGACCGAGTTCCCCGGCTTGGCGGTGCACGGTGTGGTCAGCGATTTCACCGATACGTTGGACAGCCTGCCGCGCGGCGGGCGTCGAATGATCGCCTTCCTCGGCGGCACCATCGGCAACCTGGTGCCCGAGGAACGAGCCGAGTTCCTCGCCCGCATCCACGACGTGCTCGAGCCGGGGGAGCAGCTGTTGCTGGGAGCCGGGCTGGTCACCGACCCGGCGGTGCTCGTTCCCGCCTACGACGACGCGGCGGGGGTCACCGCCGAGTTCAACCGCAATGTGCTGCATGTGTTGAACTCCCGGTTGCGCGCCGACTTCGCGCCGGAGAAGTTCCGGCACGTCGCGGTCTGGGACGCGGCGCGGGAGTGGATCGAGATGCGGCTGGAGGCCCAGGAGGAGATGACCGTGACGGTCGGCGACCTGGATCTCACCGTGCACTTCGACCGGGGCGAACAGGTGCGCACCGAGATCTCGGCGAAGTTCCGGGTCGCTGGCCTCGACGCGGAACTCGCCGCCGCCGGCTTCGACACCGGGCACGTGTGGACCGATCCGGACGACCGCTTCGCCCTGGTCCTCGCCGGACGCCGCTGACGGCGCGCCGGCCGGCGGCGTCCACTAGGACGGGACGCCGCCGACCACGGCCGCGAGCCACTCGACCAGCGGCCGTATCGTCTCCCACGCGGTGCGCACGTGTTTCGCCGCCCGCGGGCTGTCCAGCCAGTTGGGAGCGCCGAACTCCTTGCCGCAGGTGATGGACTTGTGGCGCAGCAGGTTGATGCGCGGGTGGTCGGCGTCGTAGCCCTTGGGTCTGGTCTTGAGCTTCTCGCCGCCGATGGTGTAACCCGCGTCGGCGAGTTCGGCCAGGATGGCCGCCAGCTCGGGTCCGCGCACGTCGTCATTGATCGTGGCGCGCAGCTGCCCGAGCTGATCGGGCGAGCCCTGGTAGAAACCGCCGCCGACGAACAGGCCCGCCGCGTTGATCTGGACGTACCAGCCCACGCCAGGCGCGGCGCGCACCACCGCGCCCTGCGCGGTTTTGTAGGGCGATTTGTCCTTGGCGAACCGCACGTCCCGGTAGGGCCGGAAGATCTTGGCCGGTCCGAAATCCGGTTCGAGCTCCGTGACCAGCGCTTTCATCGGCGCGAGCACCGACTCGTCGTAGATCTTCTTGTGCGCGGTCCAGAACGCCTTGGAGTTGTCGGCCTCCAGGTCCTCGTAGAAGTCCAGCCCCGCCAGCGGGAAGCCCCCGAATCCGGTCATGCTCCGGCACCGTCCGCGCTGGTGCGGTCCACGGGGAAATCCAGGCCGGGTGGGCGGTCACCGAATAGACGCATACCGAAAATCTACGTGGTGAAGTCACCGCCGAACACGACGAATCCCACGACGAAGCCGATCACCATCCCGACGCCCGCCGCGATCGCTGCCCATTTGCCGAGCGATTCGCCCTTGTTGTGCCCGACTATGCCCAGGATTATCCCGGCCGGACCGAACAGGATCGGGCAGAACAGCACCGCCGTCACCGCGCAGACGAACCCGATGATCGAGTACACCTGACTACCCGGCTGCCTCGGCGGTGTGCCATAGGGCTCGTACCCTTGTTGCGGATAGGACGAGTAGCCGTACTGCGGCTGCTGCCCGGACGACGGATAGTTGTACATCCCACCCTGCGGATACTGGGGTTGGCCGCTCGGCGGATACGGTTCACCGCTGTCAGCGGGCTGCCCGGTCGGCGGGTAAGGCGATTGACCGCCCGACCCGTATCGGGCATGGTCGTCCGAGGTGAAACGCTGCGTCGACTCGTCGGCCGGGGGCTGCGGCGCGGAGCCGGACAGGGGATTCCCCGGCGCGGCGGGTTCGGCGCCCCAGGACTGTTGACCACCCGGGCCGTCCGCGCCCCAAGGCTGGGGCTGGGCGGGCTGGCCGCTTGGTTCGGCACCCCATTGGCCGCCCAGCGGGGCCGCGTGCTGCTCGCCGCTCGGTTGCCACCACTGCTCGACCGGTCCCGGCTCGGTCTCCGGCGGCCGCGTGGCGGCGGGGTCGTGCTCGGTGGGATGTCCGCCCGGTGTCTGTGCCGGGGCGGCGCCGGTCAGCGGTTGGGCAGGTTCGTCACCGGAGGTCTCCCCGGTCTGTTTCGACAGCGACGGCGACTCCGACGGCCGCTGCTCGTCGCCGGTGTGGTCCGGATCCTTCGGCGTGCTCATCGCACCCTCCTCGTATCGTCCCGGTCACGCAACCTATGCCTACCACGATGAACGTGTTGTCATAGCCGATTGCGCCAGTGTGGCGCGCCGGGGTGGAAGGGATCTCAGAGGTCTTCGTCGTCGATGATCTCGATAGCGGCCATCTCGGCGGAGCGGTCGTCGGCCGCGTCGTCCTCGGCCCGGCCGTCGCGGGGGGTCCACTCCTGGTCCAGCTCGTTGCCGATGCCGAGCCGACCGTCGTCTTCATCCTCGCGGTAGCGGATGTGCAGGTCCTCGGGCGGATCCTCGATGTTGCGCTGATACGCGCGGATCTCGTCCTCTTGGTCGTCATCCCCCATTTCGGTTTCCAACGGGTCACGGTCCATACCCACAGTATCCCCGCGTTCGCGCCGCTCCGGGCCATTCGGCCGGAAGCGGCGGCAGCCACGGATCGCGGTCAAGTCTTCCCGTGGGTGCCGCGCTCGTATCGGGTGTAGCCGGTGACGCGGGAGTCGTGATCAGGCGTTGCCGTTGAAAAGGCCGGTGACCGACCCGTTCTCGAAAACCTCGCGGATGGTGCGGGCCAGCAGCGGCGCGATGGACAGCACCGTCAGCTGCGGGAACTTCTTCTCCTCTGTCAGCGGCAGCGTGTTGGTCACCACGACCTCCTTGGCGCCGCAGGAGGCCAGGCGCTCGGCGGCGGGCGGGCTCAGCACGCCGTGGGTGGCGGCGATGACCACGTCGCCCGCGCCCGCGTCCTTGAGAACCTTGACCGCGCCCGCGATGGTGCCGCCGGTGTCGATCATGTCGTCGATCAGGATGCAGGTGCGTCCCTCGACCTCACCGACCACCCGGTTGGACTTCACCTGGTTGGGCACCAGCGGGTCGCGGGTCTTGTGGATGAAGGCCAGCGGCGAGCCGCCCAGCGAGTTGGCCCACTTCTCCGCGACGCGCACGCGGCCCGAATCGGGGGACACGACGGTGATGTGCTCGAGGCTGTAGTTGGTGCGGATGTACTCGGCCAGTTGCACCTGGGCGTGCATGTGGTCGACCGGGCCGTCGAAGAAGCCCTGGATCTGGTCGGTGTGCAGGTCGACGGTGATGATCCGGTTCGCGCCCGCGGTCTTCAGCAGATCGGCCACCAGACGGGCCGAGATCGGCTCGCGGCCACGGTGCTTCTTGTCCTGACGGGCGTACGGGTAGAAGGGCAGCACCGCGGTGATCCGCTTGGCCGAGCCGCGCTTGAGCGCGTCGATCATGATGAGCTGCTCCATCAGCCACTGGTTCAGCGGCGCGGGGAAACTCTGCAGGACGAAGGCGTCGGAACCGCGCACCGACTCCTCGAAACGGACGAAGATCTCGCCGTTGGCGAAGTCACGAGCGACCTGCGGCGTGACGTGAACGTCGAGTTCCTTGGCGACCTGCTCGGCCAGCTCAGGATGAGCGCGTCCCGAGAAGAGCATCAGGTTCTTCTGGTTGTCGATCCATGACGCGGTCACTGCTGTTTGCCATCCTTTTGCTCTATTGCCTGACCCGACATCTCCTTGGCCGCGATGGCTTCCGCCGCCGCGCGGGCCGCGTCCGTCCCTGGACGGTGTCGCTGCACCCAGCCCTCGATGTTCTTCTGCGGTCCACCGGACACCGCGAGAGCCCCGGGCGGAACGTTTCTGCGCAGTACAGTACCCGCCGCCGTATAGGCTCCGTCACCCACCGTCACGGGCGCGACGAACATGGTGTCGCTGCCGGTGCGCACGTGTGAGCCGACGATGGTGTGGTGCTTGGTCACGCCGTCGTAGTTGACGAAGACGCTGGAAGCGCCGATGTTGCTGTGCTCGCCGATGGTGGCGTCGCCGACGTAGGTCAGGTGCGGGACCTTCGAATGCGCGCCGATCGAGGCGTTCTTGGTCTCGACGAAAGCGCCCAGCTTGCCTTCGTCGCCGACGACCGTGCCGGGGCGCAGGTAGCTGAACGGGCCGATGGTCGCCTTCGGGCCGATGGTCGCGCCCTCGCCGTGGGTGCGGATGACCTTCGCGCCGTCGCCGACGACCACGTCGGTGAGCGTGCTGTCCGGGCCGACCTCGGCATCTTCGCCGACGACCGTGTTGCCGAGCAGTTGGACACCGGGCCGCAGCACCGCGTCCCTCCCGATGCGCACGCTCGCGTCCACCCAGGTCGAGGCCGGATCCATGATCGTCACGCCCGCGCGCATGTGCCGTTCCAGGATGTAGCGGTTGAGCGTGCGCGCCGCCGAGGCCAGCTGCACCCGGTCGTTGACGCCGGTGACCTTGGCTGCGTCGACCAGGCGCGCGCCGTGCACCGGGTGGCCCGCCTCGCGGGCCAGGCGCAGCACGTCGGTGAGGTACAGCTCGTGCTGGGCGTTGGCGGTGGACAGACGGCTGATCATGGTGCGCAGCACCGCGGCGTCGAACGCGTACACACCGGAGTTCACCTCGGTGATCGCGGTCTGTTCCGGCGTGGCGTCGGCGTGCTCGACGATCTCGGCCAGCTGGCCGTCCGCGTCGCGGACAATGCGGCCGTAGCCGTTCGGGTCCTTCGGCACGAAGGTCAGCACGGTGACCGCGGGCCGCTCGGCGTAGCTGCGGTGCTCGTCGAGCAGGGCGGCCAGCGTGTGCCCGTCCAGCAGCGGCACGTCGGCGGAGGTGACCAGCACGTTGCCGGTGAACCCGACCGGCAGGGCGGCCAGCGCGCACTGCACCGCGTGCCCGGTGCCGAGCTGCTGTTCCTGGATCGCCGAGGTGATCTCCCGGCCCAGATCGCCGGCCACCGCGGCCACCGCCGCGCCGACTTGCTCGCGGTCGTGCCCCACCACGGTGATGAGGTACGCGGGGTCGATCTCGTTCGCCGCATGCAGCGCGTGCGCGAGCATGCTCCGACCGGCCAGCGAATGCAGCACCTTGGGGGTCTTCGACCGCATTCGCGTCCCGGCACCGGCTGCGAGAACGACGACGGCGGTCTGCTGTGGCATGGATCTCCCTCGGCTGCCTGTCATCGTGCGGGGCGTCGTCGTACTTGGTCAGCGATGTGCGGGCCAACGATAGTCATCGTGCTCTCGAGCTCCGCCGCCAGGACTCGAACCTGAACTCTCTGAACCAAAATCAGATGTGCTGCCATTACACCACGGCGGATTGCCACACCGGCGGTTGGCGAAACCCCCGCCGCTGTGCCACGGCACGGGATGAATCCTCGCATACTCGCCCGCCTCCCCGCGAATTGTTGGTGTGTTCGGTCACGAGCCGCGTCGGCGCGTCTTCCCGGCGGCGCCGGCCGGGACCGCCGGATTCGCGCCCGGACGCCCGCGCGGGGTGCGTCGCTCGGGTTCCGGGTCGTACCCGTCTATGTACTCCCGTCGGCACGGAGGCGGTCTACTCATCGTCGGCCCATCGAGGCGGCGCGGGAGGGTCGAGGGGGTGTATCGCCCAGCTGTCTGGAACAGTGGTATCCGAACGTCTGTGTCGTGCGTCGGAGCCCCGATGCGACGTCGGCGTGTACGCACATGGGTAACTCGCCGGGCACGCCCGCGACTCGGCCGGGCATGCGACCGCGGGTTCGGAGGCGAACCGCCGACGCACTCACGGCCGGCGAGAACCCGGCGAGAACGCGGAGAGGCGGAGAAGTGTCAGTGTCTTCGGGTGAGTCGCATCGAGTGTCCCGGCCGCGCATGACCGGCACCCAGCGGCGTCAGCAGCTGATCGAAATCGGACGCGCCCTGTTCGCCGAACGCGGCTACGACGCGACCTCGATCGAGGAGATCGCGCAGCGCGCCCAGGTCTCCAAACCGGTGGTGTACGAACACTTCGGCGGCAAGGAGGGGCTGTACGCGGTCGTCGTCGACCGCGAGATGTCGATGCTGCTGGACATGATCACCTCCTCGCTCACCCGCAACCGGTCGCGGGTCCGGCTGGAACAGGTCGCGCTGGCGCTGCTGACCTATATCGAAGAGCGGACCGACGGGTTTCGCATTCTGGTGCGGGATCAGCCCGCCGCCGCCGCCGAGGGCCGGTACTCCAGTTTGCTCAACGAGGCGACCAATCAGGTGGCGCACATCCTTGCCGGGGATTTCGCGCGCCGCGGGTTCGACACCAGCCTGTCCACCCTCTACGCGCAGGCGCTCGTCGGCCAGGTCGCCACCGCTGCGACCTGGTGGCTGGACGAACGAAAACCGTCGAAAGAGGTTGTGGCGGCCCACTTGGTGAACCTGTGCTGGAACGGGCTGAGCCACTTGGAGGCCGATCCGCAACTGAGTTCGGAATGGCGCGCGGGCGCCGGTGAGTGACGCGGATTGTTAACCAGAAAATTGCCCGGGCCGTTCGGCCGAATGCTGGAATCGGCTGCTGCGCGCGCGCCTGGTGGTACGGTTCACCCATCCTTTGGGTGCTGTTCGGGCGGTAAGTCGGTCAACTTCGGGATGTCGGTCTACTTCAGGATGGCTGGTTTTAGGATGACAGGCGGATCTGATGGCTAGGCAAGCGCGCGCGGAGATCACCCGCGACTCCGTCCTGGCAGGCGCTGCCGATGTCTTTCTGCGCTTGGGATATGCGAATGCGAGCCTGAGCGAGATCATCGCGCAGTCCAATGTGACCAAGGGCGCCTTGTACTTTCACTTCGGCTCGAAGGAAGAGCTGGCGCGCGCCGTGGTCGACCAGGGCAACGAACGGCTGACCAGTTCGTGTCAGGGCTTCTTCGATCCCCGGGTGCCCGCGCTGGAAGCGTGCATCGGCATCACCTACGTCGTCGCCGATCTATCGATGAACGATCCGATGGTCGGCGCCATGCTGAAGCTGACCCACCAGATCGGCGACTACCGCGGCGCCCAAGGCGACAACATCGCCAAGAACTGGGGCGATACCTACCGGCTGCTGGCCGAGCGGGCCATCGCCCAGGGCGACCTGATCGCCGACCTGGACGCCGAGGTCATCGGGCTGCTGTGGCAGGAGATGGCCGCCGGAGTGCACATCATCGCCGTCGGCACCGAGTCCATCGACCAGATGGCGGTGCGTATGGAGCGCGCCTGGTACTTCCTGCTCCCAGCCCTGGTGCCACCCGAAAAGCTCTCGTACTTCAGGGAATTCGCGGCGAGGCGGTTGCGGCGCTACGTGCCGTAGTGTTCGGCCGCGACTTCGTCGCGGCGGACGGCGCATGCTCGGTCTCGATCGGTCTCGATCGGCTCGGAAGGCGGAGCGGGCGCCTCATGTGGTCGCGGCGCTGTGTGCTCACCATCGGTGGGGCGGGGCTTGGGGTTGGCGGCAGTAGTCTGGCCGGGTTCCGTTCGCTTGTGCAGGTGGAGTCGCGTATGCCCGCTTACGTCATCGTCGAAGCCGAGGTCTCGGACCAGGAGATCGGGTCGCAGTACTGGCGGCTGGCGGAGCCGTCGATTCGGCAGTACGGCGGGCGTTATCTCGTCGCTACCGTGCCCGAGGCGGTCGAGGGTTCCTGGCCTGCGGGCAGGCGGGCGGTGGTCCTGGAGTTCCCCGATCTGGCTCGCATCCGGCAGTGGTACGACTCCCCGGAGTACCTGAAGGCACGACAGGTGCGTAAGTCGGGAGTCGAAGTGCGGATGATCTTCGCGGACGGCTTCTCCGGTTGAGTTCTCCATGGTGTGCCACGGGCCGGGTGTTGTGGCCGGCCGGGCGGAGCGTGTTCCAGGCGTTCACCGCGCACGCGATGGATCAGTCGATGGATGCCACCGCGACCCGGACGCCTCACTGGTCTCGAACGCGCGGTGACGCGGGCGCTGCAAGAACGGGATGCCCGCTTAACTAGACTCGGTTGGCCGCTCGAAACGTGTCGCCTGCGCTCAGGAGTTGTCGATGTCCACCCACCGCCCCCCGTTGGCGGGACTGGCCGCTGCGGCCGGTGCCGATGCCTCGCTACGGACCGTCGCGGAGCTGATCGGCACCTCGTCGGTCGAGTTGGTCGCGCCCTCGGCGGTGCGGCCGTTCGTCGCGGCCCGCGTCGCGGCCGCGCGGCCGCTGGTGGTGATCACGGCGACGGGGCGCGAGGCCGACGATCTGACCGTGGAGCTCGAGGAGATGCTCGGCCCCGCGGTCGCGCAGTTCCCGTCCTGGGAGACGCTGCCGCACGAGCGGCTGTCGCCGGGTGCGGACACGGTGGGGCGCAGGCTGGAGGTGCTGCGCCGGATCGCGCATCCCGACGACCCGCATTCCCCCGCGCCGCTGCGCGTGGTGGTGACCACGGTGCGCTCGCTGATGCAGCCGATGGCGGGCGGGCTCGGCGACATCGAGCCGATCGTGCTGCGCGTCGGCGCCGAACTGGACTTCGACGAATTGCTCACGCGGCTGGTGGAATTCGCCTACACCCGGGTCGACATGGTGGGCAAGCGCGGCGAGTTCGCGGTGCGCGGCGGCATCCTCGACCTCTTCCCGCCCACCGCCGACCACCCGGTGCGCGTGGAATTCTGGGGCGACGAGGTCACCGAACTGCGGCCGTTCGCCGTCGCCGACCAGCGCTCGCTGCCGGACGTCACGACGGACGTGGTGATCGCGCCGCCGTGCCGGGAGCTGCTGCTCACCCCCGAGGTGCGCGAACGGGCCGCCGAGGTGGCCGCCGCCAACGCGGCCGACGCGGCGCTGGTGGAGATGCTGGAGAAGCTGGCGCAGGGCATCCCGGTCGAGGGCATGGAAGCGCTGCTGCCGGTGCTGCGACCCGGGCAACTGCGCCTGCTCACCGAGGTGCTGCCGGAGGGCACCCACGTGCTGCTGTGCGACCCGGAGAAGATCCGCACCCGCGCGGCGGACCTCGTGCGCACCGGCGAGGAATTCCTGGAGGCCTCCTGGACCGCGGCGTCGTTCGGTGGCGCCGCGCCGCTGGGCGGGCACGGACTCGACCTGGCCGCCTCCGCCTACCGGCCGCTGCCGGAGATCCAGGCCAGCGCCGACCGGCAGGGTCTGCCCTGGTGGACGTTGAGCCCGCTGTCCTCCGGCGATCCGGCCGAGGTCGTGCTGCCGGTGCTGCCCGGCCCCGCCGCGCGCGGCTCCGACGAACTGGTGGCGACCATGTTCGCCTCCTTGCGCGCCCACGTGGCCACCGGCGGCAGGGCCGTCGTGGTCGTCGCCGGTCACGGCACCGCGCAGCGCGTCCTGGAACGGCTGGCGGATGCCGAGGTGCCCGCCGCGGCGCTGGAACCGGGCGCCGAGCCGAACGAGGGCGTGGTCGGCGTGTTGTGCGGCTCGCTGCACGACGGCCTGGTGTTCGAGAACGCCGGACTGGTGGTCGTCGCCGAGTCCGACCTCACCGGCAACCGGGTCACCGCCCCGGCCGAGGGCAAGCGGATGCCGGCCAAGCGCCGCAACCAGGTCGACCCGCTGGCGTTGAGCGCGGGCGACATGGTCGTGCACGACCAGCACGGCATCGGCAGATTCGTCGAGATGATCGAGCGCACGGTCGGCGGCGCCCGCCGCGAGTACCTGGTGATCGAGTACGCGCCGAGCAAGCGCGGCCAGCCCGGCGACCGGTTGTTCGTGCCGATGGAGTCGCTCGACCAGCTCTCCCGCTATGTCGGCGGCGAGATGCCCAGTTTGTCCAAGCTGGGCGGCTCGGACTGGGCGAATACGAAACGCAAGGCGCGCAAGGCCGTTCGCGAGATCGCGGGCGAACTCGTGCAGCTGTACGCCGCCCGACAGGCGGCGCCGGGCCATGCCTTCGGCCCCGACACGCCGTGGCAACAGGAAATGGAGGACGCGTTCGCGTTCACCGAGACCGTCGACCAGATGACCGCCATCGCCGAGGTGAAGGCGGACATGGAGAAGCCGGTCCCGATGGACCGCGTGGTCTGCGGCGACGTCGGCTACGGCAAGACCGAGATCGCGGTGCGCGCGGCGTTCAAGGCGGTCCAGGACGGCAAGCAGGTCGTCGTGCTGGTGCCGACCACGCTGCTGGCCCAGCAGCACCTGCAGACGTTCACCGAGCGCGTCGCGGGCTTCCCGGTCACCGTGAAGGGCCTGTCCCGCTTCACCGATCCGGCCGAGGCCCGCGCCGTGCTGGAGGGGATGGCCGACGGCAGCGTCGACATCGTGGTCGGCACGCACCGGCTGCTGCAGACCGGCGTGCGCTGGAAGGACCTCGGTCTCGTCGTGGTCGACGAGGAGCAGCGCTTCGGCGTCGAGCACAAGGAGCACATCAAGGCGCTGCGCACGCACGTCGACGTGCTCACCATGTCGGCGACCCCGATCCCGCGCACGCTCGAGATGAGCCTGGCCGGGATCCGCGAGATGTCGACCATCCTCACCCCGCCGGAGGAACGCCACCCCGTGCTCACCTACGTGGGCGCCTACAACGACAAGCAGGTCACCGCCGCGATCCGGCGGGAGCTGCTGCGCGACGGCCAGGTCTTCTACGTGCACAACCGGGTGTCATCGATCGACAAGGCCGCCAAGCGGATTCGCGACCTGGTGCCGGAAGCGCGGGTGGTGGTCGCGCACGGTCAGATGAACGAGGACGCGCTGGAGTCCACCGTGCAGGGCTTCTGGCAGCGCGAATACGACGTGCTGGTGTGCACCACGATCATCGAGACCGGTCTGGACATCTCCAACGCGAACACGCTGATCGTGGAACGCGCCGACGCCCTGGGGCTTTCCCAGCTGCACCAGTTGCGCGGCCGGGTCGGGCGCAGCCGGGAGCGGGGCTACGCCTACTTCCTGTATCCGCCGGAGAAGCCGCTCACCGAGACGGCCTACGACCGGCTGGCCACCATCTCGCAGAACTCCGACCTCGGCGCGGGCATGGCGGTGGCGATGAAGGACCTGGAGATTCGCGGCGCGGGCAACGTGCTCGGCGCCGAGCAATCCGGTCACGTCGCCGGGGTCGGCTTCGACCTCTACGTCCGCCTGGTCGGCGAGGCGGTCGAGGCGTACCGCGCCGCCGCGGACGGCAAGCCGATCACCACCGAGGAGGTCAAAGAGGTGCGCATCGACCTGCCCGTCGACGCGCACATCCCGCCCGACTACATCGCCAGCGACCGGCTGCGCCTGGAGGCGTACCGCAAACTGGCCGCCGCGCAAGATGATTCGGCGCTGGCACTGGTCGTCGAGGAACTCGTCGACCGCTACGGCCCGCTGCCGGTGGAGGTGGGGCGCCTGGTTTCGGTGGCCAAGCTGCGCCTGCTCGCCCGTGAGTACGAGGTCACCGAGATCGCGGTCACCGGAACGACATTGAAGATCTCGCCGCTGCACCTGCCCGACTCCAAGCAGCTGCGCCTGAAGCGGCTCTACCCCAGCGCGGGATACCGCGCCGCGTCCGGCGTGGTGCAGCTGCCGTTGCCGCGCGTGGAGGACAGTGTCGGCGCGGAGCGCGTCCGGGACGTCGTGCTGCTGCAATTCGTCGCCGATCTGCTGCTGGCGTTGGACGGGAAGGCCCAGGGCGCGGTGGATCTCACCGTCGCCGCCGAGCTGGCGCCCCGATGAGCTCGACCGATCGCGACGAGTCCGTGCTGCGGGCCGCCCGGCACCGTGCCGCCGAGCGCGCGCCGTCCGAGCGCGTCGATCACGACGCGCCGCGCGGCGGCTCGCTGCCGCGCACCGACACGGCGGTGGTCGCGGCCGGACTGGCCGACGCCGTCGACGTCATGGATCGCCTGTGGCACTTCGGTGGGTGGGAGGTGACCCAGACCCATGACTCGCTGCGTCCCTACCTGCTCGAGGAGACCTACGAGCTGCTCGACGCCATCCAGAACAGCGACGCCGAGACGATCAAGGAAGAACTCGGCGACCTGCTGCTGCAAGTGCTCTTCCATTCCCGGATCGCCGAGGCCGCAGGCGAATTCACCGTCGATGACGTAGCCGCCGCGCTGGTCGCCAAACTCGTCAACCGCAGCCCGCACCTGGCGGATTCCACGCTCGATCCCGCCGCCTCGGTGGCGGAGAAGATCGCCGCCCAGGAACGCGCCTGGGAAGAGCGCAAATCCGCCGAGAAGTCCCGCCGCTCCTGCCTGGACGGCATCGCCATGGCCCAGCCCGCGCTGGCACTCGCCGAGAAGATCGTCTCGCGCGGCACCAAAGCGGGTCTGCCGCCCGCTCTCGTTCCCGAAGCGCTCCGCGTCGTGCGCCTCGGCGGCCCCGAAAGCGCCGAAGAACGGCTTCGCAAAGCAACGCTGAGGTTCGCCGCCGCGATCCGCGCGGCCGAGGACGCGGCGGAGAAAGAGCGCGGTGCCCGTCTTCCCCTCACCGCCGAGGATTGGCACGCCTTCTGGCCGGGGGACGGCGCTTAGGTCGTCTGCGCAGCCGCGAAACGGCTGGATCGGAGAGACTGGAATCATGCCGCCTCCCGAGTTCCACGCCCGACCTCAGTGGCGCAGGACCGGCCATCGCCGGTTTCCCGCCGCGGCCCGCGTCGACGGACAGTGGTGGGTATTGCGGATCAACGGCTTTCCCGACCATCCGTTATGGACGTTGTTCGTCGACGGGGCGCCGCGCTACGACATTGATGGCATGCCGCCGACGTGGGGGCGGCCGCTCGACTCGTCCGCGCCGACGCTGGAGGCCGGCGCCGCCGAGCAGGTCCTGGCACCCGTGCGGGACTTCGGGACCTACGGCAGCGAAGTCGGCGATCCGTGCGACGACCCGGTGTGCTGCGGCTGACGTCATCGACCGCAGGGCGGGCCGTCCGATGGGAAAGGCCCGCGCGGCGGTGCGGAGCGAGGTCAGACGTTGACGCCGTAGTCGCGGGCGATTCCGGCCAGGCCGGAGGCGTAGCCCTGACCGATGGCGCGGAACTTCCACTCGTTGTGGTGGCGGTACAGCTCGCCGAAAATCATGGCCGTTTCGGTGGACGCGTCCTCGGTGAGGTCGTAGCGCGCCAGTTCGACGCCGGTGCCCGCGTCCACCACGCGGATGAAGGCGTTGCGGATCTGGCCGAAAGACTGGCCGCGAGCGTCGGCGTCGTGAATGGACACCGGGAAGAAGATGTTGGTGATCTCCGGCGGCGCGGCGGTGAGGTCGACATTGATCACCTCGTCGTCGCCTTCACCCGCGCCGGTGAGATTGTCGCCGGTGTGCTCGATGGATCCGTCGGGCGAACGCAGGTTGTTGTAGAAGATGAAATGCTGATCGGACAGCACTTTCAGATTCGGTCCGCAGGCGAGCGCGCTGGCGTCGAGGTCGTAGTCGGCCCCGGTGGTGGTGCGCACGTCCCAGCCGAGCCCCACCGCCACCTTGCTGAGGTTCGCCGCCTGCTTCGACAGCGAAACGTTGCCGCCTTTGGCCAGAGTGACGCTCATGATCCCCTTCCGCGCGGCCGGTGCCGCCGCTTCGTTGCCCGGGGACGCCGGGCTGATTCAGTTCTGTCGGTCCGCCCAGGATTGCAGGGTGCTGACGCGGCCCCGCAACGCGCGCAATTCGCTCTCGTCGTCGAGCACCGTGCGCTGGATGCCCTGCACGACAGCGAAGGCGGACTGGCGATGGTCATCGATGACGTCGACGTCGATCTGGACGGCGACGTAGTCGTCGGCATCGGGCATCCGCTCCGCGACCACGTGCGCGGTGCCACGGGCGCACATGGCGACGTTGCCGCCGCCGAGGATGAGCAGTGCCACCTCGGGATTCTCCCGCAGCCGCGCCAGCGAACCGCGATCGTACTTCAGGCTCAGCAGAATTCGCCGATCACCGGCCCGCACCGGCCAGGACACCGGGATCGCGTGCGGTGCGGGATCGGTCGTCACCAGCACGCCGATGGTCTCCAGCGGCCATTCCGGGAGCACGTCCAGCTCGGGATGATCTGTCGAGTTGTGCTGACGTTGGGCGGGGCTCGCTCCGGCTGCCATCTTCGTCACCTCATGGATCGTCGAGCGCGGCGGGCTGTGCCGCGCTTGATATCAGTCTAAGGTGCTGTGCCACTTGTCCGCTGGCGCTGTGCGCATTGTCCGGACTGTTCAGGCGACCGACAACCCGGCGCGCGCCGCCGTTCAGGCCGAGACGAGCGCGGAAATGTCGAGCGTGGCGGCCCATTCCCGGGCCATGTCGGTGACGCGGATCTCCGTCGACGCGTCGTGCCGGGCGTGCTCGCCGACTTGGATGGCGCCGCGGCCGAGGAGCTGCTCGGCGATGATCTCGCCGCCGCGGTTGAACGTGTCGCCGTAGACGGTGTCGCCGAGCCCGAAGACGGCGAACCGCAGACCGCTCAGGTCCGGCGTGTGGCGCTCCAGCGCGTTGTAGAAGGGTTCGGCGCCGGTCGGCAGGTCGCCGTCGCCGTAGGTCGAGCACACGACGACGTGGAAGGCGCGCGGGTCCAGCTCCTGGACGTCGAAGTCCGTCATGTCGTGCACCGACACCTCGTGCACCCGGCCGAGTTCGCCGGCGATGCTGTCGGCCGCGGACTCCGCGGTGCCCATCTCGGATCCGAACAGGATGACGACACGCACCGGTACAACCCTCTCTCGCGCGAATATGGTGAGCCTATCCTAACTGCATAGCTCGCGGTGTGCTATCACCCGGGCCAACGACCGGCCCTGGAGGCAGCGGAAGGGCACACCCGGTTCAGCTGGAGCGATTGACGGATTCTCCAGCGCGTTGCATCATTCGTAGGGGTGCCCGGTGTTTTCTGGGTACTACTCTTCCGCCGGCCGATGACTGTCCGGCTCCGCGGCTGCCGCCCGTGCCCTTCCATCGTCACCGCACGAGTGCAGCGCTTCCATCCAAGACGCTTCGCGCGTCGGGCCGTGAGTGAGGTGAAAACGAAATGGTCTACCAGTCGTCTGCATACCAGGTGATCAATTCGCACCTTCGCTTCGGCACCCTTCCCCACTTCTGAATGTCACCGCGCCGGGCGCGGTCTTTTCTCGTCGATGCCTCGCATCGGCGGACGCACGGCTCGGCGCGGTGCCCCGGATTTGTTCGGAAAACCCGGTGGATCGACGGATGGGGAGATGGTCATGGTGGACAGGGGAGCAGTGAATCCGGGGGCGGTGGAAATGGTGACGCGGCCCATGGCGAGCAATCTCGCCGTGTCCGCCGCGATGATCGCGGATCTCGGTTACCTGCGCGCGGAGCTGGCGGCGGCGGAGGTGCCGTTCCTGCTCGTGCGCGACAGCGGGCACCGGCTCGTGCTCGCGGCCGACGCGGCGCACCGCCTGATGGTGCGCCGGGTGACCGCCGCGGCGATGTCGGCCGGATTCGCGTGTGTGGAAGTGCAACCCGACGTGTTCCGGCTCGGGCGCGACCACGATCCGGCGCATCATGTCGAGCTGGAACTGTGGGAGTACCACGGCGACACGGTCACCTGCCCGCGCCCCAACGCGCTGACCCGCACGGTGTTCGACCTCGCCGATGTCCAGCGCACGCAGGTGCGGCTGTTCGACCGCACCTGGCCCACGCTCGTGGACATGTTCGCGCCGCAGACCTGCGACGTCGGCTTCGACATCGACCTGGTGTTCTCCTGGGTGGACGGCACCGACCCGGAATTCCGCGCCCGCCGCGCCGGGATGCTCGCCCAGGTCGTGGTCGGCGAGGGCGACGACGCGGACGCCAGGATCCGCCAGATCGACGAGCTGAAGTACGCCCTGCGGTCGGTGCACAAGAACGCGCCGTGGATCCGCCGGATCTTCATCGCGACCGACTCGACGCCGCCGGACTGGCTGACCGCGCACCCCAAGGTGACCGTGGTGCGCGCGGTGGACCACTTCCGCGACGTCAGCGGACTGCCGGTGTTCAACTCCCACGCGGTGGAATGCCAGCTGCAACACATCGACGGGCTCAGCGAGCACTTCCTGTACTCCAACGACGACATGTTCTTCGGGCGGCCGGTGCGTCCGTCGATGTTCTTCACTCCGGGCGGGGTGAGCCGGTTCATCGAGGCCGACACCAGGATCGGGCCGGGCCGCAACAACGAGCGGCGCAGCGGTTTCGAGAACGCCGCGCGGGTCAATCGAGCGCTGCTGGCCGAGCGCTTCGGTCATGTCATCACGCGGCATCTCGAGCACACGCCGGTGCCGCTGCGCCGCAGCGTGCTGCTGGAGATGGAAGAGGAGTTCGCCGCGGACTTCGCCCGCACCAGCGCGAGCCGCTTCCGGTCGGCCACCGACATCTCGGTCACCAATTCGCTGTACCACTACTACGCCCTGCTCACCGGGCGCGCGGTGCCGCAGGAGGCGGCGAAGGTGCGTTACGTGGACACGACGAGCTACAGCGGCCTGAGCCTGCTCGACGGTCTGGTGCGCCATCGCGACGTCGACTTCTTCTGCCTCAACGACGGCAGTTTCCCCGAGGTCGCCGAGTCCGAGCGAGCGCGGATCGTCTCCGAGTTCCTGGCCGCGTACTACCCCGAGCCGGCGCCGTGGGAGCGGCTCAGCACACCGCCTCGCCATCCGCTTCCGGAGTCGACGCCGGGCGCCGCATGACGTGCGGGATGCGCGCGGCGGGCGGGATCACGATGCCCTCGTCCGCCAGCCGCCGCCGCGCCTCCTCCGGCGTGGCGGGAGCGCCGACCGTGCGGCCGCGCTCGATCGGCACCACCGAGTGCACCACGGTGTCCGGGTAGACGTGCACGTAGTTGAAGGCCTGCGCGCCGTCCCGGCCGCGCAGGCCGCCTTGGGCCACACCGAGATCCTGGCTGTAGCAGGTGGCCGAGGCCACCGAGACCGGGATGCCCGCGAAGGTCGCGCTGGTGGAGAAGTGCAGGTGCCCGGCGAGGATGGCGCGCACGTCGCTGCCGTCCAGCACGTCGGCCAGCCTGCGCTGATCCCGCAGTTCCACGGTGACGGCGAGGTCGACCACGCACGGCACCGGCGGGTGGTGCATGGCCAGGACGGTCCCGAAGGGCGCCGGTTCGGCCAGCACCGAGCGCAGCCACGCCAGCTGGTCGTCGGAGATCTCGCCGTAGTGGTGCCCGGGCACCGAGGTGTCCAGGGCGACGATGCGCAGGCCGTCGATCAGGTGCACCCGGTCCAGCGGGGAGGACGTGGGGAACTCGCCGAGCAGCCGGGCCCGCAGTGCGGCGCGGTCGTCGTGGTTGCCGGTGACCCACACGAGGGGCGCTTGCAAACTCCTGGCGAACGGCTCGACGATCGACTTCAGCTTCGCGTACGCGGCGGGCTCACCCCGATCGGTGAGGTCGCCGGTGAACACGATCGCGGTCGGGCGGATCCCGCTCGCCGCCGCCTGCTCGAGCAGTTGCCGTAACCGCAGGTCAGCGTCGACATCGCCGTACAGCGGGTCGTCGCCTGCGATGAGATGTGTGTCGCTGAAGTGGAACAACACGTGATCCGGACGCGGATACTCCGCGACTCTGGTGATGGACACCGGACCGAACTCCTCCTGGCGGTTTGCCCGCCATTGGCTTGGCTCCGTCGCAACGATAGCGTCGGTTACGGACAGGTTTCCCGACGGTTGGTGAAGACACGCTTGCGGGAAGGTGAGGTTTCGGTGTCGAACGCTGGGAAAACGCGGCTCGGTGTGGGATTGGTCACTGATCGAGAGCCTCGGCGGTGCGCGGAGCGCCGGCCATCATCGCGGCATACGCGAGCGCGCCGCACGCCACGGTGGCCTACGGCGCGCTCGCGATCGGGTCAGCTCGGGGTGGTCAGGGTTTCCGGGAGCAGGCGCGGCCGGTCGTGTTCCGACTCGCCGAGCAACGCGAAGTAGCGGCGGAGCATGAGTATCGCGGTGGTGGCCAAGCCCGCGGTGAGGCCCCACCAGACGCCCGCCGCGCCCAGGCCGACCGGGTAGGCCAGCAGCAGGGCGACGGGCAGGCCGACGCCCCAGTAGCCGATCAGCGAGAGCCGGAAGCCCGCGTTGGTCGCCTTGAGCCCGCGCAGCAGGCCGGTGCCGATGTTCTGCGCGGCGTCGAAGAATTGCAGCACGATGCCGATCAGCAGCAGGGTGTGCGCGATCCGGATGGTGTCGGCGTCCGATGAGTCCAGGAAGGGGCGCAGCACCAGATCCGGAGTGACCACGTACACCGCGCCGGTCACCGCCGCGATCACCGCGGCGTGGCGCAGGGCGAGCCAGGCCAGCGCGCGAGCGTGCGCGTGCTCGTCGCGCGCGACCGCGTGGCTGACCAGGATCGACGCTCCGTGCGAGAGGCCGATCGCCACCTGGAACACGATGTAGATGATCTGGTAGACGACGTTGTGCGCGGCCAGCGCCGCGGGCCCGATGCTGCCCATGACCAGGGCGAGCACCGAGAACATTCCCGCCTCGGAGCCGTAGGTCAGCGCGATCGGCGTCCCCAGCTTCAGCTCGGCGCGCACCGTCGGCAGCCGCACCGGCAGTGGGGTCATCGGCAAGGTGCGGCCGAGTTCCTCGTCTCGCCACACCATTGCCCAGAACACCCCGAAGGTGACCAGGAACACCAGCGAGGTCGCGACGCCGATACCCGTGAGGCCGAGTTCGGGCAGCCCGGCTTTGCCGTGGATGAAGCCGAGCGCGAGCAGCAGGTTCAGCACCACCGAGCCGAGCGTCACCAGCAGCAGGGCCTGGGGACGCTGCATGCCGACGGTGTATTGGCGCAAGACCTGGAACCACAGGCAGGGCAGCAGGCCGGGCGCGAGCGCCACCAGCAGCGGACGGGCGTCGGCGAGCACGCCGGGATCCTGGCCGAGCCAGGGCAGCACCCACCCGAGCCCGATCAGCACCGCGCCACCGACGAGCCCGGCGACCGTGGCGATGGCGAAACTGGACCGCAGCAGGTCGCGGATCTCCGGATCCGGCGACGTGCCGCGTTTGCCCGCCGCACTCACCGCGGTGGCGATCTGGTTGCCGCTGCCGGTGATCAGCCCGACGCACATGGTGCGGATCTGGTTGAACAACACGATCGCCAGCCCGCCCGCGGCCACCTGCCGCACGCCGAGCGTGCCCATCAGCGCGATGTTGGTGGTGGACACCGCGATCTGCGCCAGCTGGGTCAGTGCGATCGGCGTCGCGAGCGCGGTGAGCCGCCCGCCGTCGCCACGGAAGTTCGGGATGATCACCGGTCCTCCTTCGCCGTCGGCGGCAGCGTTGCACGCGGGCGCGGCATCGCGCCGTACGAGCGATCGACGCTCACCGCGCCTCCACCAACGCGCGCCGGGCGGCGGGCGTGTAGCGCCGCAGCATGGCCGCGACGTCGCGTTCGGCGTCGGCGTCGAGCAGATCGCGCTCGCTCATCCACCCGTCGTCGAACACCGTGTCCAGGTACTTCTCCCCGCCGTCGCACACGATGGTGACCACGGTGGAGCCGGGCGGGAACTGTTCGAGCCGGGTGAGCGCGGCGTGCACCGAACCGCCGGCCGACCCGCCGATCATCAGGCCCAGCTCGGCCGCCACCGCGCGGGCGGTCGCGAAGGCCGCCACGTCGGAGACCTTCACGCCTTCGTCGAGCAGCGAGTAGTCGACGGCGGTGCCGATGGTGGCGCCCGGCGGGGTGCCGGTGCCCGACTGCCAGTACGGGCCGCCCGGCCCGCCGAAGGCGATCGAACCGACCGGCTCGACGCCGATCACGTAGGGAGTGCAGCCGAGCTGGCGCAGGCGGGTCGCGGTGCCGAACAGCGAACCTCCGGTGCCCACCGCCGAGAGCAGGATGTCCACCCGCTCGACGTCCTCGAGCAACTCCTCGGCCACCGCGTAGTAGCCGACCGCGTTGGCGTCGTTGTTGTGCTGCTCGGTGAAGAACGCGTCGTCGCGTTCGGCCGCCATCGCCTCGGCGAGGTCCTCTCGTGCCGAGGTCGCGAGATCGTCGTCGCCCTCGTCGGCGACGTACACCAGTTCCGCACCCATTGCCCGCATCGCGCGCAGTTTGTCCTTACATGCGTGATGGTCGACTACCGCGGTGAAGCGATACCCACGTTCGGCGGCAACTACCGCCAAGCCGAGCCCGGTGTTCCCGGACGTGGATTCGATGATATGTCCGCCACTGCGCAGCAAACCGCGACGCTCGGCGTCGAGCACCATTTCGCGCGCCATCCTGATCTTGGCCGCACCGGTCGGGTTGAACTGCTCCAGCTTGAGCAGTAAGCGGGTGCCCGTCGCGGTGGCCGCGAGCTCGAACAGCGGCGTGCGGCCGATCAGATCCGTCACGCGCGTGACGAGCGGCATTGATCTCTCCTGGTTCGTGTCGGGGAAGTCGGGGTCAGCTGCCGTCGCGGGTCCAGCGGAAGCGCTCGCCGGGTGCGTCGTGCAGCACGACTTTCGGTGGGATGGGCAGTTCATGGAAGGCGGACTCGTTGGAGTCCATCTGGTAACCGGCGGTATTGGGGTAGATCAGCAGGTTGCCGACCTCGGCGGGGCGGGGCAGCGGCACCCGGCGCCAGCTGAGCATGTCGGAGTCCAGACAGGTGGCGGCGCCGACGCTGGTCGGCGTCGTGGCGCCGGGCCGCGCTGGCCACAGCACCGGATCGGGCAGGTATTCGCTGTCGAACCACTGCTCGGAGAGACTGAGACTGGTGCCGTCGACGGTGAGCAGCCGATAGGGCTCGCCGTGCGCGTGCCTGGTTTTGCTGCCCTGCACCCGGAAGACGGTGCAGCCCGCGTGCGCCAGCAGCGCGCGCCCCGGTTCGACGGCCAGGCGCACGGCGTTGTCGCGCAGTCGTCCGGCGAGATCCGCGTGGTCGAGGATCTGCGCGAGCATGGCCGCGCCGGGCACCGGGAAGTGGTAGGGATAGTACGAATCGAAGGATTTGCCGGAGTGGAACCACTGCCTGCTCACGCCTTCGGTGAACGCCGCCGCGGCCTCGGCAGGAACATAGTCGACGCCGAAGCCGCCACCGATCGACACGGTGGTGGCCGGGTGTCCCAGCGTGCGCGCGTGCAGACAGCGGGCGATCAGCTCGCCCGCCAGTTCCGCGCGCGCCACCGCGTCGTAGCCGGACAGGTGGAAACTGAAGCCCTCCAGCCGGATCGAAGCGCGAGCGCCGCACACCGCCAGCGCGTCCTCGACTTCGCCTGAGGTCATGCCGAACCGGCTGGCCGAGGCCGTCGGCAGCACTCGGATCAGCACACGAGCCGGCGCGTCGGCGGACGCCAGCGCGGCGAGCCGGTCGAGCTCACCGAGGTCGTCCACGGCGATCAGCGAACCGTGCCTGGCAGCCAGCCAGAGCAGTTCGTCCGCCTTCGCGGGCCCGGTCACCATGAGCTCCTCACCACGGACGCCCTGCGCCAGCGCGGCGGTCAGCTCGCCGACGCTGGCGACGTCCACGCCCGCGCCGTGCTCGGCGCACGCACGCGCGACACACGCGGCCTTGTTGGCCTTCTTGCCGTAATAGACCGCGCCGTGCACTCCCGCCCGCGTGAACGCGGCGTGGAAGGCCCGGATGTTCTGCGCGACCCGAGCCGGGTACATCACGTGGAACGGGCCGCCCATGGCGAAAGCGAGGTCACCGAGCAGATTCGGCTCGGCGAGCAGGCGGCGCTCCCACGCGTCGAGATGCGCGGGCATCGGCGCCGCGCTGATCGGATCGCGCGGGTCCGCACCGGCTTCCGGTTCCACGGCGGTACTCGCGTGTTCTAGTACCACCCGGCACCTCCGAGCGTCAGTCCCACAACGGCACCTCCGTACCCCGGCCCTCCGCGATCGCGCGCTCGGCCAGCGCGTGTGCCACCGCGATGTCGGTCAGCACCAGTCCGCTGTTGTAGACGAAGATGCGCTCGTCGTCCGAGCGCCGCGCGACCGCGCGCCGATGCAGGATCTGCGGCAGTTCGGCGTCCACCGCGCGCAGCCTGCCGTCGGGTCCCACCATGTCGGTGCCGGTCAGCGCCATCTGTTCGGCGCTGGTCGCGACTACGCGGTCGGCGTCGGTCAACGTCGAGGGCGCGAGCCCGTAACCCACCAGCACGGCCACCGAACCCGGTGCCAGATCCTCGGATTCGAGCGCGACCTCGGTGGCCGGACCAGCGGTGGCCAGCACGACATCGGCGGTCGCCGCGGCGGCGCGCGGATCGGTCACTGTTTCCAGCAGCGCGTGCGGATGGTGCTCGGCGAGCACGCGGTGCACGGCTTCCAGACCCTCGGCGTGCGTCCCGTAAACCATCAGCTTGCGCAGTTGCGGGTTCGCGGCGAGCAGGTGCGGCAGGGCGTTGCGGCCCTGGGTGCCGGTGCCGATCAGCAGCACGCTCTCCGCGCCGCGCCGGATGGTCTCGCGCACCAGCAGGGCCGACACCGCGGGGGTGCGTAACGCGCCGACCCGCGCGCAGTCCATCATCGCGATCGGCGCACCGGTGCTGTCGTCGTAGAGCGTGATGGTCGTGTAATACCGCTTCGTGCTGCGATCGTGGCCGGGGTCGAACTTGTAGGAGGTCTTCATCGCCACCACGCGCCTGCGGCCGTCCCGGCCGAGCATGGCGTAGGCGACCGACCAGCCGTCCGGGTTCGCGACGCTGAGTTTGCGCGGATTGTCCGAATCACCCGCCGCGAAGGCCAGGTACGCCTCTTCCACCGCGCGTACCACCGCGGCCGGTGTGATCGGCACGTCGGCGAGGTCGCTGCGGCTCAACACCCGCAGGGGTGTGCTTCGGTCACGCGTGCTCAAGGGGTCCTCGATCATGTCGTACTGCATCCCGCTCATGAGTGCCGCTCTCGACCGGCGGGGTCTCCGCCGCTCGGAACGGGGCTACGATTTGTTGCCCGTAGCCATTCTCATCCGCTTCCCCGGCGCGCCGCCGCCGTTCCGGAAGGCGGATATTCACTCGTTTGAGCCACCGGTCGGTGCCGTCGTAGCGCGCGGTGAACGGCACCCGGCCGTGCACGGCGACGTCGTTGTCCACCAGCAACAGCTCGCCGGGCGCGAGTGCGGCGGTGACACAGACGCGTTCGAGCTCCGCGGTGAGTCGCTCGTAGGCTGCGCGGAATTCGGGATCGGCTTCGGCCAGCGGGGTGTATGCGGGATCGTAGCGCAGGGTCTGGTGTTCGGGACCGCCCGCGCTCCACAGCGTAGGAATCGGTGTTGCCGAGTGCTTTTCGTGTCCGTCGCCGTAGGAGACGTCCGGCAGGATCGGGAGTGTGGGAGTGCTGAGCGCGGCACGCTCTTCGGCGGACAGTTCGACCCTGCGCACCGATGACACGGTGGTGCCGACCAGGTCGGGGTTGCGCAGGCAGCCGAGCATCAGCAGGTTCGCGCGCCCCGGGTGGAAGGCGTCCTCGGTGTGCGGGCTCAGCAGCACTGCGCTGCTCGCGCCGGACTGTTCGTGCTCGTGTCCGGCCGCGGGCACGATGTTGTTGACCAGGCGTCCGTCCTGCTGTCCTTGCCAGCCGAACGGCTCGCCCGCGCTGCGCGCGAGCAGCAGCATGACCAGGTCCAGTTCGAACGAGTGCGCGCGCAGCGCCGGATCACCGCTCCAGCGCGCCGCTTCCCGCCAGCTCGGCGGCGTGGGTCCGAAGTCGTTGTCGGACAGAGGAAGACGACCGACGATCGCGGCTCCCGCGGCGGTGGCGGGCGGGCGCACGACGTGGCGCACCTCGGCGGGCAGCTGCACGGCGCCCGCATCATCCGTTCGATCAGCGCCGGATGCGCCAGCGTGCGCGCGGCGGCGGCCGGATCGGCGAGGGCGAGGTCGAGTGTGGCGGAGATCTCTCTGGCGAGTTCGCGCACCGCCCGGCCCGCCTCCGCGGACAATTCGCGCCGTTCGAGATCTTGTGGGTGAAGCGTCTTACGTTCGGAGAGAACGCTTTTCACCGGGTTTCCCTTCTTCGCATCGGTTCGAAAAGCAGGGGTGACGATTAGTATGCGAAGGTAGCCGTTCCCAAGGAGTGAAGCAAGGCTTACCTAAGCGAGTCGGCGAAAAAATAGCCGACATGCATAACTCGATGCGGTTCGAGGTGGCGCCGTCGACGGGGGTCGGGGTCGTCTCGGGTCGTTTGCGGGCGGTACGCCCTAGCGCTGCCGTTTCGGTGCCGATATCGGCGAGTCGTGCAGCCCATTAGGCTAGCCTGTCCTGATCAATACACTGAGTGCGGGTACCGCCGTTGGTTCCGTCGGGGAAGAGGGCAGCGCAATGGTTTTGAATCGACGGCAACTGCTGGGGTCGAGTCTCGGGGTCGGAGCGCTGCTGCTGGTAGCCGCGTGTTCCGACGGCGCCGACCCCTCCGGGCCCGCGCGGCGTGGCGGCACGCTGCGGGTCGGCGCGCTCGGTACCGCGGCTCGCATCGAACGCGACCCGCACGCCAACCTCAGCAATGACAGCGACTTCCTGGTCACCTCGCTGGTGTACGACGCCCTCACGGTGCCGGGCGGAAACCCGAATGTCGCCGGGCGCCTGGCCACCCGCTGGGAGCCGGACACCGATCGGCGGCGCTGGAGCTTCACCCTCGCCGAGAACGCGACCTTCCACGACGGATCTCCGGTGACGGCCGAGGACGTGGTGTGGTCCCTGCGCAGGCTGCGCACCGTCGGCGGCGCGTCGAAGATGCCGGTGGCGGCTGAGGACATCACCGCCGACGGTCCGAACCGGGTGATCCTCACGGTGCCCGAGCCGAATACCCAACTGCCCCTGTTGGTCCGGCTGATGACCTTCACGGTCAAGAAGGACACCACGGACTTCGTCAACGCGATCGGCAGCGGACCGTTCCGGTTGGAGTCCTACCAGGGCGGCAACGCCCGGCTGATCCGCAACGACCGGTGGCACGGCACGCCGCCGCTGTTGGACGCGATCGAGGTGACCATGTTCGAGAGCGTCACCGCGCTGGGCAACGCCGTGCTGGGCGGGCAGATCGACCTGGCCTCCAACGTGGGCGCCATCGCGGGCCGCACCGCCGAGGGGCGCGGTGACCTGACGGTCGTCCGCCGCGCGAACGACACGATGCTCGGAGTGGCGATGCGGACCTCGGACGGGCCGTTCGCCGACGCGCGGGTACGCACCGCGCTCCGGCTCGGCGTCGATCGAAAAGCTCTGGTGACGCAGGTGCATTCGGGCTACGGAACGGTCGCCAACGACATCCTCGGCACCGGCGACCCGCTCTACGACACCTCGATCGCCCAGCGCACCCGTGATCTGGACCGCGCGAAGGCGCTGCTGCGCGAGGCGAATTTCGACACCGGCCGCAGTTACCCGATCGTCACCAAGGCCGAGGCGCCCGGCGAGGTGGAGTCGGCGAAGGTCATCGCCACCCAGCTCGCCGACATCGGTGTCCGGCTGGACGTGGTGACCCAGGAACCGAACGCCTTCTACGATCGAACCTGGCTGAAGGCGCCCATGTACACGGTCTCCTGGGGCACCAACGATTCCACCCTCTTCTACGCCAGCAGGCTGCTGGCCAGCGGATCCAACCGCAACGAGACCGGCTTCAAGGACGCGGCGTTCGACGCGGCCACCGCCAAGGCGCTCGCCGCGCGCAGCGACGAGGAATACCGGCAAGCCACCACGGAACTACAGCGCATCCAATACGAGCGCGGCGGCTACCTGGTCTGGGGCATGGCCGACGGCATCGACATCGCCGCCTCCCGGGTGCGCGACCTCCCGGCGCTCGGCGGGTTCGCCCGGGTTCAGCTGGAAAGGGTCTGGCTGGCGGGGTGATGTCCTTCGCACGACTGCTGCTCCGGCGCGTCATCCTCCTGGTGACGCTGCTGGCCTGCGTCTTCGTCGCTGTGGATCTGCTGCCTGGCAACACCGCCCGCGCGGTGCTCGGCCGGGAGGCCACGCCGGAACAGATCGCGGCCAAGGAACACGAACTCGGTCTCGACCGTCCGCTGGCGGTGCGCTTCGGCGACTGGATATCGGGTGTGGCGACCGGCGATTTCGGGCGTACCGCACGTGACCGGTCGGTCAACACCTGCTGGCCGACAAGTTCCCGCCGACGCTGCTGCTCGGCGGACTCGCCTTGGTGCTGACCGTGCTCGCCTCCCTGGCGCTCGGCGCGTGGTGGGCGACCCGCCCGGGGAGCGCGGCGGCGCGCGTGTTGCAGCCGGCGACGACCACGGCGGTCGCGGTGCCCGAGTTCGTACTCGCCACGGTGCTGATCCTGGTGTTCGCGCTGGCGCTCGGCTGGCTGCCCGCGGTCACCATCACGAACCGGTCGGGATTCCCGGCCGGTCCGCAGATGCTGGTGCTGCCGGTGCTGGCACTCGCGCTGCCCCAGATCGGCTGGAACACCAGGGTCGTGCGCGCCGCGCTGTCCGACGCCGCGCTGGCGCCGCACGTGGAAAGCGCGGTGCTGGACGGCCTTTCGCATCGTGTCGTCCTGACGCGGCACGTGCTGCCGTTCGCGTTGCCGACGATCGTCGCCAGCTTCGCCACGACGGTGGGCATGCTGCTCGGCGGCGCCCTGGTGGTGGAGACCCTCTTCAACTATCCCGGGCTCGGTGCGGTGCTGGCCGGTTCGGTCGCCGACCGCGACACCTCGGTGGTCGCCGCCGTGGTCGCGCTGTCGGGGGTGGTCATCATGGTCATGCTCGCGGTCGCCGACGGCCTGCGCACGTGGTCGTTGCGGGGGCGGCGATGAACGTCTCGTCCGAGGTCGCCCGGCCGCGGCGGCGCGGGCTCGGCCTGCTGACCGTCGCCCCCGCACTGCTGGTCACGCTGGTGGCGATGCTGGGGCCGACCTCGGCGCCGCACCCGGCGGAGGCGGCGATCGGCATCCCGTTCGGCGATCCCGGCGACGGCGCGCCGCTGGGCACCGACCGGCTCGGCCGTGACGTGCTCAGCCAGTTGCTGTACGGCGGTTGGGGATTGCTACTCCTGGCCGCGGTCATCGCGGTGATGGTGACGGCGTTGTCCTGTGTCCTCGGCGCGGTGGCGGCGCTGCGCCCGCGGATCGGCGCGTGGATCGAACTGGGCACCGACTTCTTCATCCTGCTGCCCGCGCTGCTGGGCATCCTGCTGGTGCTGACCTCGTGGCCGGACGCCGGCAGTCTCGGGCTCATCGTTCTGGCGCTGCTGTTCGGAGTGCCCTACTGCGCGCGGATTTTCACGGCGGCCGCCGCGGAGGTCGCGGCATCCGGATACGTCGAGAGCGCGCGGGCCGCGGGTGAGACGCTGGGACACCTGGTGTTCCGGGAAGTCATCCCGAACATGCGCGCGGTGTCGACCACTCAGCTCGGGCTGCGCTTCGTGGCGGCGGTCTACCTGGTGAGCACCGCGTCGTTCCTGCACCTGCCCACCACGCTCGGCGCGAGCAACTGGGCGGTCATGGTGCGCGAGAACGCCTCCGGCATGCTGCTCAATCCCTGGGCCGTGCTGGCCCCGAGTCTCGCGATCGCGGTCGTCGCGGTGAGCGTGAACCTGGCGGTGACGGCGTTCGGACGAGGGGAGCGGATATGAACGTGAGCGTCACGAAACGGGATCGCGGGACGGTGGCGGACGAAGTCGCGTCGGCGCCGGACGACCTCGTCTCGGTCGAAGATCTGACGGTGCTGGGTCCGGACGGACGCGAACTGGCCGGACCCGCGACGTTCCGGATACCGGCGGGCACGGTCACCGCGCTCACCGGTCCGTCCGGGTCGGGCAAGACCACGGTGATGCGCGCCCTGCTCGGACAGCTGCCCTCCGCCGCGGCGCGCACCACCGGTTCGGCGTCGGTCGCCGGGCACGACGTGCTCGCCCTGGATCGCGCGGCATTGCACCGTTTCCGGCGCCGGCACATCGCCTATGTGGGGCAGGATCCGGGATCGGCGCTGAATCCACTGCTGCGGGTGCGCGCCCTGCTGCGCGAAGTGGCCCCGGACGCACCCAGGTCCCTGCTGACCGAAACGCTCGCCCTGGTGGGCCTGTCGCCGGAGTACCTGCACCGCCGTCCGGGTGAGCTCTCCGGCGGCCAGCAGCGTCGCGTCGCCCTCGCCAGGGCGCTGATCCGCGGGACCGGCGTACTGGTGCTCGACGAGCCGCTGGCCGGGCTGCACGGTGCCCTGCGCACCGACATCGCCGGACAACTCGCCGGACTGGCCCGCGAGCGGTCGGCGGCGATCCTGCTGTCCGGGCACGACACCGCCCTGGTGCACTCGATCGCCGACGACATCGTCGACCTCGGCGCCGGGCGTCCGGCGGTGAGGCGTGTCCGTCCGGACCGGGTGTCGCGGAAGGCAACCGCGGTCACCGCAGGGGCTTTCGCCGCCCTGGACGGCCCAGGGCGGCGGGCATCAGCGGCGCTTTCCGGCGCTGCGGAGCCGGATGGTGCCCAACCGGGCACCACTTCGGTCGCCGGCACGGTGTCCAACGGCCGTCCGATGCCCGATACCGCCGGTCCGGACGGCGGTGAACCGGCGGACGGTCGCGCGCCGCGAGCAGACGCTGCCAACCGCCACGATGACCAGCGCTCACCGCTGTCCGAGATCGAAGGCCAGCCGGCGCACGTCCTGCGCGCCCAGCGAATCAGCGCGTTGATCGACGGGCATCAGGTGCTCGCCGATATCGACCTCGCGCTCGGCGCGGGGTCGGCGGTCGCGGTGGTCGGCGCGTCGGGGGCGGGCAAGACCACGCTGGCACGCGTCATCGCGGGTCTGCACCATGGCGCGAGCGGTTCGCTCACACTGCGCGGCGCGCCGATCACGGTGGGGCCGAGACGGCGGATCCGCTACGGCGCGGGCGGCATTCAGCTGGTCACCCAGAATCCCAGATCCGCGCTCAACCCGCGCCGGACCGTGGCGCAGACGCTGGGCCGCCCGCTGCGCCGGATCGGCCGGGTCCCGCGCCGCGCTCTCGGGCGGCGGATCACCGAACTGCTCGCGGCGGTCGAACTATCCGCCGACCTGGCCACCCGCTATCCGTACGAGTTGTCCGGCGGACAACGGCAACGGGTGGCGCTGGCCCGGGCACTGGCCGCCGAACCAGCCGTGCTCTTGTGCGACGAGATCACCTCGGCGCTGGACCACGCCACCGGGACGGCGATCATGGCGCTGCTGGACCGGATCCGGGCCGAGCGCGGCACCGCCTTGCTGATCATCACCCACGACATGGCGCTGGTCGCCGAATACTGCCGGCGACTCGTCGTCCTCGACCACGGGCGCATAGTCGAATCAGGCGACACCCGAACGGTTCTCGCCGCGCCCGCGCACAGCGCGACCAGCGCGCTGCTCGTCTGAACCGGTCGGTGCACGCGACGTGCAGCGCATTTGTCCCCGGTGCGCCGCGCCGCCCGGTGAGTCGTGCGCGCACCCGACACGCGGTGGACTCCGTCACCGGCTTGCCGCACGCACGCGCCGTCATCTGGATGATGGAAGGGGTGTTGCGAAAGACCGGCGTATCCGCCGCCATCGTGGTGATGCTCGGGCTCGCCGGTTGCGGGATCGACCGCACCCCGATCCCCGAGGGCATCCCGCCCGGCCCGGGCACTCCGCTGCCCGTGATCGACCTGGACGCTCCCGGCCGCACCGCCGTCCAGTTGCGCGGCTGGTCCGGCGAGCAGGCCGATCGGCTGGGTATCCCGTCCATCGCGCTGGAGGCCTACGGTTACGCGGCGGCCGTGATGACCCGGGCCCGCCCCGGCTGCGGGATCGCGTGGACGACGCTCGCGGGCATCGCGAGCGTGGAGAGCAAGCACGGCACCCATCGCGGTTCGAAGGTCGGCGAGGACGGCTCGGTCCGCCCGCCGATCGTCGGCATCCCGCTGGACGGCTCGCCCGGCGTCGCGCTGATCCGGGATTCCGACGGCGGCGCGCTCGACGGCGATCCGGTGCACGACCGTGCGGTCGGCCCGCTGCAATTCATCCCGGAGACCTGGAAGCGCTGGGGCGTGGACGCCAATGGCGACGGCGTCGCCGATCCGCAGAACATCAATGACGCCGCGCTCACCGCGGCCAGGTACCTGTGCGCCAGCGGCGGCGACCTCACTTCCGAGCACGGTTGGCAGCGCGCCTTGCTGACCTACAACCAGTCGCGCGCCTATCTGCTGACGGTGCGGGACCGGGCCGCGGGCTACAGCGTCGGCCGTCGGGCGTGATCCGCCCCGGAGTGCCGGTTACCCGCCGCGCGGCCGGGACGATAGGCTCGCAGCGCACGGCCCATCCCGTGAGACCTACCGTGTCAGCAGCCGAAGGAGTGTCGTTTTCGTGGCCATCATCGAACAGGTCGGAGCTCGCGAGATCCTGGATTCGCGCGGTAACCCCACTGTCGAGGTCGAGATCGCTCTCGACGACGGCACCCTGACCAGGGCGGCCGTGCCCTCCGGCGCGTCCACCGGCGAGCACGAGGCCGTCGAACTGCGCGACGGTGGCGAGCGCTACGGCGGCAAGGGCGTGCGCAAGGCCGTCGAGGGTGTGCTCGACGAGATCGCGCCCGCCGTGATCGGCCTGGACGCCGTGGAGCAGCGCACCGTCGACCAGGTGCTGCTGGACCTGGACGGCACCCAGGACAAGTCCCGTCTCGGCGCGAACGCCCTGCTCGGCGTGTCGCTGGCGGTGGCCCGCGCCGCCGCCGAGTCCTCGGGCCTGGAGCTGTTCCGCTACCTCGGCGGTCCGAACGCGCACGTGCTGCCCGTGCCGATGATGAACATCCTCAACGGCGGCGCGCATGCCGACACCGGCGTCGACGTGCAGGAATTCATGGTCGCCCCGATCGGCGCGCCGACGTTCAAGGAGTCGCTGCGCTGGGGCGCCGAGGTCTACCACGCGCTGAAGTCGGTGCTGAAGGCCAAGGGGCTGTCCACCGGCCTCGGCGACGAGGGCGGTTTCGCGCCCGACGTGGAGAGCACCAAGGCGGCGCTCGACCTGATCAGCGAGGCCGTCGCCAAGACCGGCTTGAAGCTGGGTAGCGACGTCGCGCTCGCGCTCGACGTGGCGGCCACCGAGTTCTACACCTCGGGCAGCGGCTACAAGTTCGAGGGCGCGGTGCGCTCGGCCGAGGAGATGGCGCAGTTCTACGGCGAGCTGATCAACGCCTACCCGCTGGTGTCCATCGAGGACCCGCTGTCGGAGGACGACTGGGACGGCTGGGTGACCCTGACCGACCAGATCGGCGAGAAGATCCAGCTCGTCGGTGACGACCTGTTCGTCACGAACCCGGAGCGCCTGGAGGAGGGCATCGCCAAGGGCGCGGCCAACGCGCTGCTGGTGAAGGTCAACCAGATCGGCACGCTGACCGAGACCCTGGACGCGGTGGAACTGGCGCATCGCAACGGCTACAAGACGATGATGTCGCACCGGTCCGGCGAAACCGAGGACACCACCATCGCCGACCTGGCCGTCGCGGTCGGCAGCGGCCAGATCAAGACCGGCGCCCCGGCTCGCAGCGAGCGCGTCGCCAAGTACAACCAGCTGCTGCGCATCGAGGACGCGCTCGGTGATTCGGCCCGCTACGCCGGCGACGTCGCGTTCCCCCGCTTCGCGTTCGAAGGCTGACCCCCGCGGTGCGAGCGAGGGGCCCTGAGGAGGTAGCGTGCGTAACCACGCAGGGCCCCGGGAGCACCGCGAATTAGAGACCGAGGCGTGAGATGACGGAGCGACGTGCGCGTGGTACCAGTCCGGCCGGACGCGGGGACCGCCGCACGTCGCGTGCCGCCAGGTCACGCCCCGCCGACTCCGCGGCCAAGCGCGGCCGCAGGCGAGCGGACAGCGCGGAGAAGCCGAGAGCACGCACGAGCGCGCCGCGTTCGGCCCCCGACAGGCACGACCACACCTTCCTCGGACTCTCCACCGGCAAGGCGGTGATCCTCGCGATGGTGGTGTGCGGGCTCGCGCTCACCCTCGCCGTGCCGATGCGCACGTACTTCACCCAGCGGGCGGAGGCCGCGCAACTGGCGCAGCAGCGCGCGGAACTGGAAGCCGATCTGGCCCGGCTGCGCGATCGGCGTGCCCAGCAACAGGACCCGGCCTATATCCGCACCGAGGCACGGGACCGTCTTCGCTTGGTGATGCCGGGCGAGACGCCGTACATCGTGCAGGTGCCCGGCATCGAGGCGCCCGCCCCGCCGCCCGCGCCGACCAGAGCCAGGGAACCCGATCCCTGGTACACCGAATTGTGGCGCAGCATCGCCGAGCCGCCGCCGACGCCTGCCGCCGCTCCGGCGGCGCCGCCCGCCGCACCGCGACCCCAGACCACGGAAGGACCGGAAGGACCCAGGTGACCGCACCGAACGACCAGGATCTCGCGATCATCGCCGAGCAGCTGGGCCGCGCGCCGCGCGGCGTGCTTGCCATCGCCTACCGCACCCCGGACGGGATCCCGGCCGTTGTGAAGACCGCGCCCCGGCTGCCGGACGGCACCCCCTTCCCGACCCTCTACTATCTGACCGATCCCCGGCTCACCGCCGAGGCGAGCAGGCAGGAGTCCGCCGGTGTGATGCGGGAGATGACCGAGCGGCTCGGCGCCGACCCGGAGCTGGCCGCCGCCTACCGCGCCGCGCACGAGAGTTATCTGGCCGAACGGGACGAGATCGAGCCGCTCGGCACGGATTTCACCGGTGGCGGGATGCCCGAACGGGTCAAGTGCCTGCACGTTCTGATCGCGCACGCGCTCGCCAAAGGGCCGGGGGTGAATCCGCTCGGCGACGAATCCGTGGCACTGGCCGCCGAGCACGGCCTGCGCGGCACCGCGATCCCCGCCGACTGGCCCGCGTATGGGACGGCCCGCGAGAGACTGGAGCACAGCGATGAGTGACCGGGTAGCCGCCGTGGATTGCGGCACCAACTCCATTCGACTGCTGATCGCCGACGTGCTCGGCGACGGGCGCCTGGCCGACGTGCACCGCGAGATGCGGATCGTCCGCCTGGGGCAAGGGGTGGACGCGACGGGCTCGCTCGCGCCGGAAGCGATCGAGCGCACTCGCGTCGCCCTGGCCGACTACGCGGCGCTGATGCGCGAGGCGGGGGTCGCCCGGGTGCGGATGGTGGCCACGTCCGCCACTCGCGACGCCGCCAACCGGGAGGACTTCTTCGCCATGGCCCGCGCCGAACTCGGCACCGTGGTCGCCGGCGCCGAAGCCGAGGTGATCACCGGTGACGAAGAGGCGCGGCTGTCGTTCGCCGGCGCGATCGGCGAACTGTCCAGCGCGGCGGGTCCCTTCGTCGTGGTCGATCTCGGCGGCGGATCGACCGAGTTGGTCTTCGGCGACAGCGCGGGCGTGCGGGCCGCGTTCTCCGCGGACGTCGGCTGCGTCCGGATCACCGAGCGGTGCCTGGCGGGCAATCCGCCCACCGCCGAACAGATCGCGGCCGCTCGCGCCTTAGCCACCGAACGGTTGACCGAAGCGTTCACGCACGTTCCCGTGGAGGGGGCCCACACCTGGGTCGGCGTGGCGGGCACGATGACCACGCTGGCCGCGGTAGCGCTCGATCTTCCCGAATACGACTCGGAGCGGGTGCATCTCACCCGGCTGACCCTGGATCAGGTCCACGAGGTCTGCGACCGCCTGATCGCCATGGACCACGATCAGCGCGCCGCGCTGGGTCCCATGCACCCCGGCCGGGTCGACGTGATCGGCGGCGGCGCGGTGATCACCGAAGTGCTCGCGGAGGAACTGTCTCGTCGCGCGGGTATTTCCGAACTGGTCGTGAGCGAGCACGACATCCTCGACGGCATCGCGTTGTCCATCGCCTGACCGGGCCGGGCGTGCACGGTCCGGTCAGTTCTGCGGAATGTGTCCGTCCAGTTTCGCCTCGGCGTGCGGCTCGGCTTCGGCGCGCCCCGCCGTCGCGGCGCCACTGCCTCGGCGTGCCTTGCCACACGCTATGTCGGCGAGCCGGGAGAGCGATTCCTTGTTCCGCGGCACCAGGAGCAGTTCTTGCAGCACATTGGGCACCAGCGTGCCCAACCCTCGTTCGGCATGCTCGTACATCCGGATCTGGGTCTCGCCTGGCACGGTCTCGACGAGTTCCAGGCGGATCCACGCGGCCCCGAGCGGCGAGAGCTTCGCCTCGAGTTCGAGCATGTGCGGTTCGTCCACCGACACGACTCGCGTGGTGTCGTTCACGGTGAACGGCCACACGCCCGCGCTGTAGTGCAGCTTGGCCCCGACGCCGGGCCACTCGTCGTCGACGTCGCGGATGTGCGTGGCGCCGACCACCCAGGCGCAGAACAGCCACCCGTCGGCGAGGACGGAGAACACCTGTTCCGGTGTCGTCGGCACGGTGATTTCCACGTGGACCATCAGCTCGGCGCTTTCTGGGTGCGGGCGTGGGCGGGTTTGCCTGTCGCTTGCGGGGTGCCCGGTGGGAGAGTGGGCAAACCACCTGCTGCGACTCGGTCGCCCGACGCGCCTGAACAGAACAAACGAATCCTCCGCGAGGTCGTCCGGAATGCGATCGTCGGAGAATGCTTGAAGCGGCAACATCGCGGGCGCTGCGGCGTTCGTGCCATGGCACTGTAGTTTCCCGGTTGGTATCGAAACGTCGATGTCGGGTAGTGCGGGGCTGATCGTCGCCGCCACCGCACCGTGCATCAGCAAATTCACGGCAGACGTGCACGGGCCCGCCGTGTGGGTACAGAACACCAAGCACAACAGCACGACTTAAGGAGAACGCGTGACCGACCCCAGGCCACAAGCCGATCCGATGGGTGATGTCTCGTCTCGGTGGGGCGGTTTGTTCCGCACCAAGTCCATCGAACAGTCGATCCGCGACACCGACGAGCCCGACTCCAAACTCCGCAAGGACCTGACCGCCTGGGATCTCACCGTCTTCGGCGTGGCCGTCGTGGTCGGCGCGGGCATCTTCACCCTCACCGCGCGCACCGCGGGCAACGTCGCCGGTCCTTCGATCTCGCTCGCCTTCGTGTTCGCCGCGATCGCCTGCGGATTGACCGCGCTCTGCTACGCCGAGTTCGCCTCCACCGTGCCGGTCGCGGGCAGCGCCTACACCTACTCCTACGCCACCTTCGGCGAACTCGTCGCCTGGATCATCGGCTGGGACCTCATCCTGGAGTTCGCGCTCGCTGCGGCGGTGGTGGCCAAGGGCTGGTCGCAGTACCTCGGTGAGGTCCTCGGCACCACCTCGCCGGTCGCGCACATCGGATCGGTGCGGTTCGACTGGGGCGCGGTACTGCTGATCACGGTGCTCGGCGTGCTGCTCGCGACCGGCACCAAAGTGTCCTCGCGTGTATCCGCGGTGGCGGTCGCCATCAAGCTCGGGGTCATCGCGCTCGTGCTGGTGGTCGGTTTCACCTACTTCAAGGCCTCGAACCTCTCGCCGTACATCCCGCCGTCACAGCCGGGTGAGCGAGGGGAGGGCCTTCGGCAGTCGCTGTTCTCCTATCTGACCGGCGCCGGGCACAGCAACTTCGGCTGGTACGGCCTGCTCGCCGCGGCCAGCCTGGTGTTTTTCGCGTTCATCGGCTTCGATGTGGTCGCCACGACGGCCGAGGAGACCAGGAACCCGCAGCGGGCGGTGCCCCGTGGCATCCTCGGCTCGCTGCTGATCGTCACGATCCTGTACGTCGCGGTCTCGCTCGTGCTCACCGGCATGGTGCCCTACACCGCGCTGTCCGGCGACGACGCGACGCTGGCGACGGCGTTCGGCATCCACGGGGCCACCTGGGTGAAGAACATCATCTCGATCGGTGCCCTCGCCGGGCTCACCACGGTGGTCATGGTGATGTACCTGGGGCAGACCCGGGTGCTGTTCGCGATGGCGCGCGACGGACTGATGCCGCGCAAGCTCGCGCACACCGGCACGAAGGGCACGCCGGTCCGCGTCACCGTGATCGTCGGCGTCGGGTGCGCGGTGCTGGCCGGGTTCGTGGATTTCGGCACGCTGGAGGAGATGGTCAACATCGGGACGCTGTTCGCGTTCGTGCTGGTATCGGTCGGCGTGCTGATCCTGCGGCGGACGCGGCCCGATCTGCCGCGCGGCTTCCGGGTTCCGCTCGTGCCGCTGATCCCCGTCCTCGCGGTGCTGTCGTGCCTGTGGCTGATGTTGAATCTGTCCGTGGAGACCTGGCTGCGGTTCCTGGTGTGGATGGCGATCGGCTTCGTCGTCTACTTCGCCTACTCGCGGCGCAACTCCCTGCTGCGCAAGACCTCGGCCAACCTCCCTGGGCAGAACACCTAGTCCCGCACGCCCTGTTCGGCTTCCCGCAACGTCGGCGGATAGCCTGGCGCGGTGTCGCAGCGTGAGTTGGTTGTGCTCGGAACCGCGAGTCAGGTGCCGACTAAACAACGAAACCACAACGGATACCTGCTCCGGTGGGACGACGAGGCGATCCTGTTCGATCCCGGTGAGGGTACGCAGCGGCAGATGACCTATGCCGGTGTCACCGCCACCGGGCTCACCCGGATCGCCATCACCCATTTCCACGGCGACCACAGTCTCGGGCTGGCCGGAGTGGTGCAGCGGATCAATCTCGACCGGGTGCCGCATCCGGTGGACGTCTGTTTCCCGGCGTCCGGCGCGGCGTACTACGACCGGCTGGTCAACGCGACGTCCTACTATCATCGCGCCGAGTTGCGTCCGCGCCCGATCAGCGGGCCCGGCCCCGTCGACCTGCCCGAAGCGCCGTTCACGGTGACGGCGGTCCGGCTCTCCCACCCGGTGGACACCTTCGGCTATCGGCTCAGCGAGCCGCCCGGACGGCGCATCCTGCCGGACCGGTTGCGTGCGTTGGGATTGCGTGGGCCGATCATCTCCGAGCTGCGACAGCGCGGCGTGGTCGAGTTCGGCGATCGCACGGTCACCCTCGAGGAGATCAGCGAGCCACGACCGGGCCAGAGCTTCGCGTTCGTGATGGACACCCGGTTGTGTCCCGGCGTGGCGGAACTGGCCGAGGGCGTCGACATGCTGGTCATCGAAGCCACCTTCCTGGACGCCGACGAGCACTTGGCCGTCGAATACGGCCATCTCACGGCGGGCCAGGCGGCGCGAGCAGCCGCCGACGCTGGTGTGCGCACCCTGGTTCTCACCCACTTCTCCCAGCGTTACCGCGACCTCGACGAGCACCTGGCCGAGGCGGCGAAGTACTTCTCCGGCGAGATTCACATCGCCACCGATCTCGCCCGAATCCCGCTGCCGCCCAGACGCTGACACGCCGGGAAGCTACTCGCCACGCCGAGTTGGCCGGGGAACGCTAACACCAGCCCGCCGAAACCGATCTAGTTCTCTGGGACGCCTGCCACCCCGGGCGGAGAACAGCCGCCACCGGCGCCGGTCACCCGACCGTGCCGTCCGCCGCCCGGCAACGGCCGACGCCCCGCCACCCCGACGAATTGTCGGAATTCCGGTACAGGCGTACGACTCGGTACGCTGTCCCGGACGCCCCTATAGCCCAATTGGCAGAGGCAGCGGACTTAAAATCCGCCAAGTGTCGGTTCGAGTCCGACTGGGGGCACTGACTAAGCCGCAGGTAGATCGTCTTCTCCGCCGCCCGGTTCGATCGCGTCCACGCCCTCAGTCCGCAGTGAGTCCGCAGCTGTTAGAGCGCCCCGATTCATCGCGTCCGCGACCGGGTCCAGGTCGTCATCGAACAGATGCCCGTACAGGTCCAAGGTCAGCGTCGCCGTCTTGTGACCCAGCATCTTCTGCACGACCTTGATGTTGGCCCCCGCACTAATCGCCAGCGACGCCGCGGTATGCCGAAGCCCGTGCGGAACCATCCCGTCCAGGCCGGTCGCTGCTACCGCCTGATCGAAAACCCAGCGGAACTCGCCCAGCGGCAGGTGACCACCATTGCCGTAGGAGTTGCGTTGTTGCTCCTGACCGGCTGCGGGGGTAGCGCGGATTCAGCGTCACCTGACGCTACCTCTTCAACCAGACCGAGCACGACGACGACAGCGCCGTTGCCGCCGATTGCCAACCGCCAGGACGCCTTGGTCTACGCAAGTTCCCTCAAGCCTGCATGCCCAAACGTTCGACGCGGTTCTGAATTGAATTCCAGCTTAATATTGTTAGCGGGAATATATCCGAAGTTCATGACGACCAACTCCAGCATGTGCCATACGGCGTGGTTGGGCTCGACGTAAACGACAACGTTTGGCTGAGCTTGTTCTTCTCGGGTCGTGCGCGCCTCCTTTACCTGTTTGGAAGCGAATACCGCTGCACTAATTGCCACAACTGCGGTCGACCATCCGGCGGTAGCGGCCCACGCGTCAGCTGACATCCCAAATATGGTGTCCCATGCGTCGCCGAACCAACTCCTGGTGCTTTCAACCCACTGAGGCAAAGCCATGTACATGGCCTGGGATTCTGCGACCTACCGCCGACAGCAGTGTCAGAGTTGTACACCTAGCCAGGAGGCGAAACCGCTGAGGCTGTTGGTTTGCCGCCGTTGGGCTGCGGCGATGCCGTGGACCGTCTCGCGTACGGCCGGGTGGAGGCGGGTCTGATGGGGCGCGATCCGGCGGGCGTTGTTCAGCGCGTTGAGGGCCTTGTCCGGTTTGCCGACCAGCAGCCATGCCCGGCTGACGTCCTGCCAGTGGTGCCCGGCGCGGGTCTTCGTCATCGTCGCGGGCAGCTCCAGTGCGGAGCCTTCACGAGCAGCGCGGCCCGGATCGCCTGCCTCTAGTTCAACACTGACCGAATGGATTTCGGTGTTCGCCGGGCCGAACAGAGTTTCATAGGATCGCGTCTCGTGCCCGAGTCGTTGGCCGATGAGACGCGCCTCGGCGATGTGGTCGCGCGCGGTGTCGGGCCGCAGCCCCCGCGCTGCTGCCATCGCTCCGGCCAGGTGTGCGGCACCCCTGACCGATCGCGCGCCTTCGGTTTCGCCCTGGGATTCGTCGATGGCCTTGCCGATGAGGGTGAGCGCGAGGTCGGTGCTGTCTTGGTACACAAGCAGTCGCGTCCGCATCACCTTGCCCGCAGCGGAAGCCAGCGGATCGCCCGACCGTCCGGCTGCCCAGTCGTAGCGGTCGATCGCGGGAATCGTCAGCGACATGAAGCCGAAGCGCCTGCACATCCGGTCCGCCGCGTTGTAGGCGCTGCACAGCAGCTCATACACTGCGGGGTCGGGGCGCTGCTGCAACGCGCCGTAGATTCTTCGGATGAGCACGGGCAGGGCCGCCAAAGCCTTGCGGCTGTTGCCGTTTCGATCCTCGTTGTTGATCTGCTGCATGGTTGCCCGCAGCTCGGTGAGCGTCCCTGGTTCCTCGGCGCGTACGTACTCGCCTTCGGACAAGATCGCGCGCAGGTCCGCGATCCCCTCGAGCGGTCCATCCTCCGCCAGAATCTCTCGATACGGCGCGCCGGTCAGGCGCTCGGGTTCTACCCGCAACACCCGCGCCGCCGCAGCCAGGAAAGCCGGGCTGGCCGGTTCACGACCCTGTTCGACAGCCTTGACCATCGCCAGGCTGTAGTTCGCGCGTGTGGCGAGCTGCCGCTGTGTCAGTCCGGCGAGTTTGCGCTCGGACGAGACACGCTGACCCGCATGGAGCGAAGTGCTCATGGGTTCCAGGATACGGCGCTATTCCAGACCTATCCCTTCGGCAAATGCAGATCTACCAGGCTTCTCCTCGGCCCCGCCGTCGGGTTGAACGTGAAAGTTCCTCGGCGGTGGGTGCATGCCAACTCGTCAGGGTGGGACAGGCGACAGGGGAACACGATGCATTGGCTTACCGATTCACCGACCTTGCGCCGTGTGGCCGCAGGGCTACGGCGGCTGGAGATCTATCCGCCCGCGTGTAAGTGGGCAGACCCGCTGCGCGGCCGGTCGCACGCACATCACGTCATGGCGATCCATGCCGGGCACCGCTGCCCCCGGTACGCGATGGCTGTCGACTACCTGAAGAAGGTGAGCTGGTCGTGATCATGCTGGGCTTCGTCGTCGCTATCGGCCTGCCGTTGGTGGTGTTCGTGCTGGCGATCGTCTGGCCGCCGCGCATACCCCTAGACCGCACCGTTGAGGCGATCCGTCAGCGCATAGAGGAAGGGGACGACCCGCCACCTGGGCGCTAGCTGGCCCAGCTCTGCCCCACCCCGCGAGGGGCGTAGCCAGCCCCGCGTATCCCGGCTATAGCCCGCGCAGGACCGCGCGATTCAACCTCAAACGCGCAGGCCAAGTGCGGCTTTGGAGAAGTCTACCTGTATTCCCGCAGGTAGCCGGGGTGCCGCTGAACCGGCCCGGAGGTTCTTGAAATCCGCCAAGTGTCGGTTCGAGTCCAACTGGGGGCACTCACGATGGTGCCGGTGAGCGACGAGGGTCCGGCTACGACTGCACCATCAAGCGATCGGGTGCCACGCCGGTGTTCAACCATGCCGTCGCGATTTTTCTGGCGACGGCTCGGTACAGGTTGTTGTCGGGACCGTTCTCGCGCACGATGGTCTCCCGGATTTTGTGCAACAGCAGAGTCTGCTCGACTCCGTCAGCATCTCGGTAGACGTACCGAACCTGCTGCTCGTCTTCGTCCAGCTTCTCGATCTCCGCGTACAGCGCCATGCATCCATCTTTCGCGTTGCAGATCACATGAGCGTTCGGCTTCCGCGATACGAATCCGTTTCATCGTTGCGCGGCCCGAACATGGTCGGCCTATTCGTCCCCGCTGTCGACAGCCGGGTGCCGGGACAATCTCGATTCGGCGCGCTTCAGGCGATCGACCAGCCAGCGCCGGAACATATCAATGGCATCGACGACGGTTCCGGCCACTGCACCGATCGCCGCTCCAGTCCCTCCCTGCTCGAACCGAGGGGGACGGGATTCCGTGCGTAGGCCGACCGGTCAGTTCCGCTGTCCACCCAGGTTTCTTTCGACCATTCGACACTAGCCGGTGCGCGAGTATTGCCGTTGTCAGCGTTCCCGCCCGAGCCCGCGTTCTTGAACACGAGCACGCTCCTGGGCGAGAATGCGTTCACGCTCTGCCAGTTCGCGTTGCTCTCGTATCCATTTCTCGCGTGCCGGGCGAGTTCATGAGGTCTCTCTCCTGTAATAGGCGGGTGATCGGTCACGGCCATCGAGCGCCAGTTGTCGCTCCTTCGCGATTTCGGCCAGCTCGCGTTCGTCATTTCGTGCACGCGCTTTACCTCCATGCGCTGTCGGATCGGTTCCACCGAATCCTGGATTTCCGCGAACTATTCGCCGACGGGGCACCTGTCGGCGGGCAGTGGTGCTACGCCGCGATAGTCCGGGCGGTGACGACGCCCCGTCAGCGGGAGAGTCCGTGCGCCCGCGCGATGACGCGTTCCATGACCGTGCGGGGGAGGAGGCGGCGGAGGGCGAAGAGGGCCGGTGCGTTGCTGCCCACGGCATAGAGCGGACGGGGACGGTCGGCTTCGATCGCCTCGGCGATCGTGGTCGCGACCTTCTCCGGGGTGATGCCTTTCGCCTGTTTCTCGTCGAGTTTCGCCATGAAGGTCGCGAAATCTTCGGTGTGCGGGGAACCTTCGGCGATGTACTTGGTGCGTCGCTCGCGCAGGCCGGTGTCGACCTGACCCGGCTCTACGGCGGTGATCCAGACGCCGAAGGGCGATTCCTCGAAGCGGGCGGCGACCGCGAAGCCGCGCAGCGCCGCCTTCGTGGCGACGTAGGAGGAGCGGTAGGGCATCGGGAAGCTGGCGAGCATCGACCCGACCATCACGACGCGTCCGTACCGGCGTTCCCGCATGCCGGGTAGCACGGCCGCGGTCAAGGCGACCGGGCCGAGCACGTTCAGCTGGAACAGCCGCTCGACGGCGTCGGCGGGTAGGTCGGACAGCGGACCCGCCTGGCTTTCGCCCGCGTTGTTGACCAGCACGTTGACCTGGCCCAGACCGGCCGCGAAGTGCTCGATCGATGCCGGATCGGTGAGGTCGAGCGCCCGGTACTCGACGCCGGGCACGACGGCGTCGGAGCCGATGCCGCCGGGATCGCGGCTGGTTCCGATCACTCGATACCCACGTCCGGCCAGGGTGGCGGCCGTAGCCTTTCCTATTCCGGACGACGCACCGGTGACCACGGCGAGGCGGGACATGAGACTCCTTCCGACAGCGACCTGCTGACGATATCGTCAACTTCTCATCGGCGCTACCCGGGAGTAATCAGTGCCGATCGGTGCCGATGGGCTGCGGGACGGCTCGAGCGCCGAGTTCGGCGAGGGCGCGCCGGTCCGCTCGGCGACGGGAAACAGGAGCACAACGAGTGGTGGCGGCTCGGGGATAGCCCATTGAATTCTCCATGGCGGCTTCGGGGCCGCACCTGGCATTCCCGGTGTGTGCGCCGCTGCTCCGATCCGGCGGCGTGCAGGGCGCTGAACAGGGGTTACGCGGATTCGCGAGATCGTGAGACATGCTCTGGCGCAGCCGAAATCATTCACCGGCGGGAAGTCCGGACGGATGTCGGTGGCCGGGAGATGGGGCTAATGTTGGCCGGCGCGGTGCAGGCCGGAGACGCTGCCGCGTTACCCCCGACGCCGAGGAGATTGTGGTGGTTGTCGATACCGTCCGTGAGGAACAGGCGATTCGTCAGATGACGGAGCGGCTGGTCGAAAACTACACCGAGACATACTCTCCTGAGCATATCGAGAGCACCGTGGGCGCGGCGCGGCAGAAGTTCGAGGGCCGCCCGGTGCGACAGTTCGTCCCGATTCTGGTCGAGCGGCTGGTGCGGCGGGAATTGGAGAAGTCGCCCGAAGCGGAAGTGCAACCCGCGACGGTCGCGGTGGAGAACGCCGCCGAGCCCGCCGCGTCGACGGTGCGGAAGATGCCGGACTTGCGTGGGCTGTGGGCGTCGAACCGGCGTTTCGCGCCCTACGCGGTGGGCGCCATCGTGATCGTGACGGTAGTCGCCGTCGTGCTCGCTGTGCGGCAACCCGCCGCCGAGGAGCCCGCTGCCGCACCGGCGCCGGTCGCGCCGCTCACCGTGGTCCGCGGGGTGGTCGGATCGGAGAAGATGCCGTTCTTCCAGGACCCGAAGGTGGTCGACGCGCTCGCCCGCAACGGCGTGCGCGTCGAGGTCGAGTCCGCCGGATCGCGCCAGATCGCCACGTCCGTCGATCTCACGAGGTTCGACTTCGCGTTTCCGTCCAGTGAACAGGCCGCGGAGCGAATCCAACGGCAGCGCAACGTGACCGCCGAGTACACGCCGTTCTCCTCGCCGATGGCCATCGCGACGTTCACACCGATCACCGATCTGCTCGCCAGGGCGGGCGTGGTGCGTCCCGGTCCGGTATCGACGCTCGACCTGCGCCGCTATCTCGATCTGGTGCGCAGCGGCACGCGCTGGGACGAACTGCCCGGCAACACCGCATACCCGGTACGCAAGAACATCCTGATCTCGACCACCGACCCGCGCAGTTCCAACTCCGCCGCCATGTATCTGGCCGCGGCGAGCTATGTCGCGAACAACAACACGATCGTGCAGGGTCAGGCCGCCGAGCAGGCGGTCCTGCCCGCGATCTCGCGACTCTTCGTCGGCCAGGGCTACACCGAGAACACCACCGAGGGACCGTTCAACAACTACCTCGCCACCGGCATGGGCCCCACACCGCTGGTGTGGATCTACGAGGCGCAGTACGTTGAGGCCACCGTGCGCGGCCAGGTCAAACCCGATATGACGCTGGTGTATCCGTCCCCGACGGTATTGTCCCGGCACACATTGGTGCCCTTCGGCACGGCGGGTGACCGGCTCGGCAAGCTGTTGTCCACCGACGCGGAGTTGCAGCGGCTGGCCGCCGAGCACGGTTTCCGCGCCAACGACGGCGCCCAGTTCGCGAAGGTCGCCGCCGAACGCAACGTTCCGGTAGCCGCGGATCTGCTGGACGTGGTCGCCACCCCGACCTACGACACCCTGGAGCATCTGCTCGACGGAGTCACCAAGTCCTACAACTGAACCGGGGAGTGTGTCCGCGCTCTCGTTTCGGTAGGAGCGATCCGGGCATCCCTGCCGCATGAGAAGGATGCCGGGTGACGGGCCGGTATCGCGGCGGGAGGGAGTATCGGTGACAGCGGACGACGGACCATGGGAGATTCCTCCGCTCGACCACGCTCCGGACATCGCGCGGGACCCCGCGCCGCCGCCGGGGGCGTCGATGGCCGACGCGAGGAATTGGCCGGGATACGGGCTGCTGCTGGTCGCGGCGGCCGCTGCGATCGTGGCCGCGGTGCTCGCGGGTTGGGGGCTGTCCCGTCCGTCGGTCGTCGCCGCGATCGTCGCCGTGTTCTTCCTACTGGTCGGCGTGGGTTTGATCGTGCTGGAGCAGCTGCGCAGCCGGGCGCGGGCCCGCAGTCACAACGCCCACGATGCCACCATGTCGCCGGGTTACTGAGCGGCGGTCCACCTTTCGGAGAGCCGGACGAGTGCGCCGCTCGACCTGACCGGTACACCGCTCGATACCGGCTCCAAGCCTCCCTGGTCAGCGGGTTCCGTGCCCCTGGCAGGCGGTCAGCGCCGTGTTCTTGGTGGCGTTGAAGCGGTCGATCGCCGCGTTGAGCGTGTCGGTGTCCGCACGGCGGTCCAGCGTGTTGGCCAGGGCGTTGGTGTCGTCACGGTAGGCGCGTAGCGGGTTGGCGACCGCGGAGGGCACCTCTCTCGTCACGCTTTGATCCACCGAGCGCGCGTTGCTTCGCAGGGTCGCGACAGCGGTGTCGGCTTTCCCGTCCGTATCGGGATCGTCGCGGCCTTTCGCATTGCTCGCATTGATGTAGTCGTTGAACGCGCGCACCGAACTGCCGTTCGCGCTGAGGAAGGCGTCGCAAGCCGATCCGGCCGCGCGTTCGGCGGCCGCGGCCCGTGACGAGGAGGCGGCCGCCGAGGAGGAGGTGACCTCCGAGGCGTACGCGGCCAGAGCGGTCCGGTCGACCTGTGCCGTGCCGGAAACTTGCTGTGCGCAGGCGCCGATGACCAGCACGCCCGCCGTTGTGGCCACCGCGGCGGCCAGCAGGCCCGCGCGTTCGAATCGTCGCATGTCGGTCCCTCGCTCCCCTCGGAAGTCCGGCCGGGACGGATGAACAGAGCCGGACGATACGACCGTACGTGGTGCGGGCGCGCGACGCCTACCCGCGCCGATATGATGGCCAACCGATACCGGCGCGGGTGCGGCTCAGTTCTGGCCCAGCATGGCGCGCATCTGTTCGATCTCCGCCTGCTGCGCGGCGATGATCGTGCTCGCGAGCGCCTTGGCGTCGGCGTTCGCGCCGTCGGCGAGTTCATCCTCGGCCATGGTGATCGCGCCGGCGTGATGCTCGATCATCATGGTCAGCCACTGGCGATCGAAATCCGGACCGGACGCGGATCGCAGCGCGGCCATCTGTTCGGCGGACATCATGCCGGGCATCCCATGGTCGCCGTGTCCCTCGGTCGCGGAGGGGGCCTGCTTGCCGAAGCTTTGCAACAGCGTGGTGATCTGTTGCATCTCCGGGGCCTGTGCCTGCTCGACCTTCGCGGCCAGGGCACGCAGTTGCTGGTTGTCGGTGTGACTCGGCACCAGCTTCGCCATTTCGACGGCTTGCGCGTGGTGTGGATACATCATGTCGAGGAACATCACGTCGGCGTCGTTGTAGTCGGCGCGTGCCGGCGCGTTCGTGGCAGCCGACGTGGTGGTCGAGGTGCCGTGTTCGGTGGTGTGGCCGGTATCGGCGTCGCCGCAGCCGGCCAGGCTCAATGCGGTCACCGCGGCGAGCCCGAGGATCGTGCGGGTACGGGTGATGGACATGTGGTCGCTCCTTGCGAAAGGCGAAGTCTCTGGTCGGGATGGGTTCGGCCGCCGCGACCGTGGTGCGGGCACACGGCGGCGCAGCGATCAGATCCGCAGAATCGCCAGTTCGGCCAGGGTGAGCACGGTCCATGGCGGCGGTCGCTCCCGCCGGGGCCGCCAGTGGCGCGGTCGCGTCGCGCCGTTGCCGGGACGGTCGGCCGCGACCCGGTGCAGCAGCACCAACGTGGCCAGCGCGATCAGCGCGGCCAGAATGAAGACGCAGCCGTGCAACCCGCCGTGCGCGCCGTCGCACCCGCCGCCCGCGCAGGGCAGGTCCCCTGCCGGGAGCACGCTCGCCACGGTCCCCGCCCCCGTGCCGAGGCCGTCCATGACGGCGTACGCGACTCGGGAACCGTCGGCGACCGCCGCGCCGAAACCGTTGCGGGTACGCGTTCGGTCCTCGGTGTGTGGATCGTGGTTGGTCGCAGTGCCGTCATGGGGCGAGAACGCCGTGCTCGGATGGTGCGAGTGAGTCCCGTCGCTGCCGACGGCGTGATGGGTGGAGCCGACCGGCACGGCCGAGGCCTGCCGGGGTTCGGCGGCCGTTTCGGGGGCGGCGTGGGCGCCCGGCGGGTGGACGTGGCCCGGGAGCGCGAAGACCGCCGAGTGCATGGCGACGATCCCGGCGAGCAACACCAGCACACCGAGCAGCCGGGCGAGCCCGGCGGCGTGGAGGATGCGATGTTCGACCACGAGTGCCGAGTCTAGCCGCGGCCACCCGGCGCTGGCGATATACCCCTTGGATGTATCGGTATCAGGAGCCGGTGATATCGACGACCAGCCGGGTCGGGTTGGACAGGGTGGTGACCGTGAAGCCGGGCCGGTCGTCCCGCACGCCGATGAACGACTGCGTGACGCCTTCGAACACGGTTGTCCGGTAGACGCCCGCGATGCGGGGGACCGCCGGGTCGACGGCGGGGTCAGGGCCCGCGTACGGCGTCACGCCGCTGTCGAACGGATACGCCGAGCCGAGGATGCGCACTTCGAGGATGGACCGGCCCGCAACGTCCACGGGATTCCCGCTGCCCTCCTGTACGGCGCGATCGGTGTACCGGACGATCCAGCCGGGCGTGCCGACTCCGCCCAAGTCGTAGACCACGCGGTCGAAGCCGGGCTGACGGCCCAAGCGCACGTTCGTCACCGTGAGCGCGGCGTCGGCGGAAGCCGTGCCCTGCTTCGGCCCGGCATCCCGCGGGGACGGGGTCTGCGCGACCGCGGCCGACGTGCCGGTGACGGAAGCGACCGGGACACCCGGAGTCGAATCGCTGTCACCGCAGCCGGCGAGCAGTGCCGTCGCGACCGCGACCATGAGCACCATCCTGTTGCGCATGGCCCGATGCTACTCAGCCGGTGGCGTAATCGGTGGACGTTGCGGCAGATTCGCCATCGGTGGGTTTCGATGTGAGTTCGCCAGCGAATGAATACGGACCAGCCGGTAGGGCGCTCGGCAATTATATTGCTAACTGATTGCTGCTCTTGATTTTCGGTGGTCGATGCTCTGGCGCGCGCGCCCACCGGACATCTTGCGGTGAAAGCCTCTCCGCACAGGTTGGATTACGGGGGCTGTGGCGAGAGACGTTATCTCCTTACCGGGTAGGAGCTTCGGTAATCGACAGGTTCTCCGCGCATGGCTATCCGACACGGCGAGCGTCCGGCCGTAGCGGACCGGCCCGAGACAAAGTGCCGAGTCGGTGCATCCGATCTCTCGGACGATGCGCTCGTTGCCCGGCGTCCCGACCCGTCCGCGATGACGGGCAGGCACATGACTTTCTTCGCTGCCGAGGCGTGGTCGTCACCGCGTGTGCGACCTGGCGGCCAAATCGCCTGCTACCGCCCTGTTCCGGGCGCGGCGCGCATCGTCCGAGGTGCGCCGGACTCGATTGGGCGGGGCGGATGCGGCCATTCGGCAACGATCTAGCACACTTGAGGTGTGGGAAATGTCGAGGACGTACTGAGCCGGCTGCGGCGGTATCCGGACGTGGAGGCCCTCAACCTCTACGCGGTGGATGCCGCTGATCGGTTGATCCTCGACGTCGCGGCCGACGCCCTGGCGACCGCTGATAGCGGAGAAGTAGCCGTCATCGGTGATGCCTATGGCGCGCTGACGCTCGGCGCCATCGCGGGGCACGATCTGCGCGACGTTCGGGTGCATCAGGATCTGCTCACCGGCGAACTCGCGCTGGCCAACAATGCCCGGGCGGCCGGCCTGTCGGATCGCTACACCGCGCACCCGCTCGGCGCCGGGTTGCTGCGTGGTGTCCGGGTGGTCCTGCTCCGCCTGCCCCGGGTGCTGGCCGGACTGGCCGAGGTCGCCGACGCCATCGCGCGCCACGCCGACCCGGCGGTCGAGGTGTTCGCGGGCGGCCGGGACAAATACCTGACCAAGTCGATGAACGACGTACTGGCCCACTCCTTCTCCGAGGTGCGCGCCAGCCGCGGCAGGCAGAAGTCGCGCACCTTGCTGGTGGCCGGACCCAAACCGGTCGCGGACAAGCCCTTCCCGGTGCGCGACCGGCTCGACGAACTCGGTCTCGACGTGGTCGCGCACGGCGCGGCGTTCTCCGGTGCCCGGTTGGACATCGGCACCAGATTTCTGCTGGAGCACCTGAGACTGATGAAGCCCGACGCGCGCGAGGCCATCGATCTCGGCTGCGGAACCGGCATCCTCGCCGTCACGCTGGCGAAGGCGCGGCCGGGGATCAAGGTGACCGCGACGGACCAATCCGCCGCCGCGGTCGCGTCCGCGCGGGCCACCGCCGAGGCGAACGGAGTCGCCGACCGGGTGTGCGTCGTGCGCGACGACGCGATGTCCTCGGCCGCGGACAACAGCGCCGACCTCGTGCTGTGCAACCCGCCGTTCCACATCGGCGCGGCCGTGCACACCGGATCGGCCATCAAGATGTTCGCCGGGGCCGGGCGGGTGCTGCGTCCCGGCGGGGAATTGTGGACCGTGTACAACTCGCATCTCAACTACCGTGCCGTGGTCGAGCGGATGGTGGGCCGCACCGAGGTGGTGGGGCGCAACCGGAAATTCACGGTGACTCGTTCGGTGCGTGGCTTGCACGACCCGCGGCAGCGGTAGAGTCCGAATTGTCTGGCTCGGTGAGCGCCACCGGGAACTCACGACAGATGACAAACGTTGGACAGGGCAGTTGGATATCGAGTGAGCCAACTCGATGAACAGCGGCAACGACTCCAGAAAGGGACGCCGTTCACATGCGTACCACGAGCAATCCGGTATTCAGGAACCTGCCCAGGCAGGAGGGCGGTGGATACGCCAACTTCGGTTCCGGTGTGACCGCCGCGGGGCAGTTCGGCAACCAGTACGGCCAGCAGCCCCAGCAGTACGGCCAGTACCCGCAGCCCTATCAGCAGGCCCCGCCCACCACGCGGGCGATGACCATCGACGACGTGGTGACCAAGACGGGCATCACCCTCGCGGTGCTCGCCCTGTCCGCGATCGTCTCCTACGGCCTCACCAATGCGAACACCTCGCTCGCGCCGCTGTTCGTGATCGTCGGCGGCCTGGTCGGCCTCGTGCTGGTGCTGATCGCGACCTTCGCGAACAAGATGGACAACCCGGTGCTGGTGTTGTCCTACGCCGTCGCCGAGGGCCTGTTCCTCGGTGCGCTGTCGTTCATGTTCACCGACATCGCGTTCGGTGGCGTCGGCGGTAGCGCGCTGATCGGCCAGGCGGTACTCGGCACCTTCGGTGTCTTCGCGGGCATGCTGGTGGTCTACAAGACCGGCGCCATCCGGGTGACGCCGCGATTCACCAGGATCATCGTCGGCGCCATGATCGGCATCCTGGTGCTGGCGCTGGGCAACGTGGTCGCGAGCTTGTTCATCGACGGCGGCCTCGGCCTGCGCGACGGCGGCCCGCTGGCGATCGTGTTCAGCCTGGTGGTCATCGCGATCGCCGCGTTCAGCTTCCTGCTCGACTTCGACGCCGCCGATCAACTGATCCGCGCCCAGGCGCCCGAGCGGGCGGCATGGGGCGTCGCCCTCGGCCTCACCGTCACCCTGGTGTGGCTGTACGTCGAGATCCTGCGGCTGCTGAGCTACTTCCAGAACGACTAGCCTTCCAGAGAAAAGGGCGGTCGCCGGGAATCCCGGCGACCGCCCTTTTCGTATGCGGGTCAGCTCAGGCGTTCGATGACCATCGCCATGCCCTGGCCGCCGCCGACGCACATGGTCTCCAGACCGAACTGCTTGTCGTGGGTTTGCAGGTTGTTGATCAGGGTGGTGGTGATGCGGGCGCCGGTCATGCCGAAGGGGTGGCCCAGGGCGATCGCGCCGCCGGAGACGTTCAGTTTGTCCTCGTCGATCTTCAGCTCGCGGGCCGAGCCGAGCACCTGCACCGCGAACGCCTCGTTGATCTCGACCAGGTCGATGTCGTCGATGGTCTTGCCCGCCAGCGCCAGCGCCCGTTTACACGCCTCGATCGGGCCCAGGCCCATGATCTCCGGCGACAGGCCGGACACGCCGGTGGACACGATGCGCGCCAGCGGGGTCAGCCCGAGCTCCTTGGCTTTGGTGTCGCTCATGATCACCAGCGCCGCCGCGCCGTCGTTGAGCGGGCAGCAGTTGCCCGCGGTGACGGTGCCGTCCGGGCGGAACACCGGCTTCAGCGCCGAGACCGCCTCGTAGGTGACCCCGGCGCGGGGGCCGTCGTCGGTGCTGATCACGGTGCCGTCGGGCAGCGTCACCGGGGTGATCTCGCGGGCGAAGAAGCCGTTGGAGATCGCTTCCTCGGCGCGGTTCTGCGAGCGCACGCCCCAGCGGTCCTGCTCCTCGCGGGTGATGCCGGTGGAGGTCGCGACGTTCTCGGCGGTCTGCCCCATCGCGATGTAGACATCCGGGATCAGCCCGTCCTCGCGCGGGTCGTGCCAGATGCCCGCGCCGCCCTCGGCGGTCTTCGCGGTGCGCGCCTGCGCCTCGGCGAACAACGGGTTCTGCGTGTTCGGCCAGCTGTCGGCCGACCCGTTCACATACCGCGACACCGTCTCCACACCCGCGGAGACGAACACCTCGCCCTCGCCCGCCTTGATCGCGTGGAAGGCCATCCGGGTCGACTGCAGCGACGAAGCGCAGTAGCGGTGCACGGTGGTGCCGGGAACGAAGTCGTAGCCCAGCTGCACGGCCACCACGCGGGCGATGTTGAAGCCCTGCTCACCACCCGGCGAGCCGCAGCCCAGGATCAGGTCGTTGATCTGAGCCGGGTCCAGGGCAGGCACCTTGTCGAGCGCTGCCCGCACGATCTGCGTGGTCAGATCATCGGGCCGCAGATCGACCAGCGAACCCTTACGGGCCCGGCCGATCGGGGAGCGTGCGGTCGAAACGATGACGGCCTCAGGCATGAGGACTCCTTGGGTCGGACGGTTCTGGCGAACCCGGTTGTCGGTTACTCGCGAGTTCGTATCGAATCTACGTCTCGCCGCGGAGTACCGGAAGCGGGTGTCCCGCCCAGCGCGCGGATCAGCACCGGCAGCAATTGCGCCGCGGCCAGTTCGTAGCCCGCGGCGGACGGGTGGAAGCCGTCGGCGGCGAAAAGGAGTTCGGGCGCGGCGCGGAATTCGGGCGCGAGCAGGTAGCCCATCCGCACCGGGTGCCCGCCCGCGACCGTCGTCGCCACGTGCTGCGCCCTGGCCAGCCGCACGCTCCAGTTGTGCACGACGGTGCGCAGCGGCTGCGGAATGGCGGCGACGGTGCCGAGATTCGGGCAGGTGCCGACCACCACCACCGCGTCGGCGCGGCGCAGCCGGGCGACCGCGGCGGCGAGCCTGCGCGCGGAGGCGCGGATCGAGTGCTTCTTCGTGACGTCGTTGGCGCCGATGAGGATGACCGCCGCGTCCGGCGGCGGACCGGCGACGAACATCGCGTCCACCTGACCGGCCAGCCCCTTGGAGGTCGCGCCGCAGATCGCCTTCGTGCTCAACCGGATCCGCTGCCCGGTCGCCTCGGCGAGCCCCCTGGCCAGGCGTACGCCCGGCACCTCGCCGGGCGCCGAGCAGCCGAGGCCCGCGGCGGTGGAATCACCGAAGATCATCAGATGGAGGTCGGCGTGCTTCCCGGTGCGCCACGGTTCGGGTGAAGCGCACCCGGGCGCGTAGATGCCGTCCGCTTCCGGCGGCTTCGAGGTGTCCCGGCCGATCACGCCGCGCGCGACGCCCGCCTGCGCCATGAGCAGGCGGTAGGTCGCCCACCACGCGGTGCCGGCGCCCGAGCCGGCCAGCACGGTCGCGGCACCGGTCATCGCCGCCGTACGCCAACGAAACCGAGGTGCGCTCACGCCAGAATCTTACGAAATGCGGGCGAGCCGACCAGCGAAGGAAGTGGCGGCCGCGCATCCCCTGGCTCGCCGATCCCGGCTCACGCGTCCGGACGAGTCCCGCGAGTGCGCCATCGTTCAGCGGGCCGGAGTCACGGCCGAGGCGTCTACGGTCGGCGCGGCGTCGACGCGGGCGGGTCGGCTTCCCGGACCGTGCCCAGGCGGGCGCTGCGGCCGGGTTCGCGCGCGATCCGGGCCGGTCAGCCCGGGACCACGAAGGAGCCCCGGGCGGGCACGCTCGCGGTGTCGGTGGAGATCGTGACCTCCACGAGGCCGGGACCGGTGTCCTGGAACAGCGCGTACTGGATGCTGCCGTAGATGCCGGTGACCACGGTGTTGTCGTAGCTGCCCGTAGCGCCGGTGGTGACGTTGCGCCACGCTACCGTGGTGCGAACCTCGCACAGCGGCGCCAACGGGTAGGAACCGGGTCCGATGCCGGTGACGGGGAGCGCGCGCACGTTGAGAATGGCGCGACCCGGCCAATCGGGGCTGGTATCGGCCCAGGTGCGGATGCTGGTCCAGCACAGACCACCGCGTGCCAGGGTGGGCACCTGTGGGAACTCGACGGTCGCCGCCTCGGCCCGCGCACCGGGTCCGACCACTAGAGCCACCGCCGCTGCGACCAGAAGCGTTGCGGCGCGGGCGATGTTCGGCTGCCTCATGGCAGCGATCCTAAAGCCGCGGGCGCCGGTTCGCCGGTAGTCCGCCTCCGCTGCGCGCGGCGTGCGCGAACTCACAGTTAGTGCGTCTGCAACGATGGGGTCCATGCGCATCGCGGATCATGTCGTGGACCTCATCGGCAACACGCCGCTGGTCCGGTTGAACTCGGTCGTCGGATCGAACGCGGGGCTGGTCGCGGCCAAGATCGAATATCTGAACCCGGGCGGCAGCTCCAAGGACCGGATCGCGGTGAAGATGATCGACGCCGCCGAGCAGTCCGGAAAGCTGCGGCCCGGCGGCACCATCGTCGAGCCCACCTCCGGCAACACCGGCGTCGGCCTCGCCCTCGTCGCGCAGCAGCGCGGCTACAAGTGCGTGTTCGTCTGCCCCGACAAGGTCAGCGAGGACAAGCGCAACGTGCTGCGCGCCTACGGCGCCGAGGTCGTGGTCTGCCCGACCGCCGTGCCGCCGGACCACCCCAACAGCTACTACAGCGTCTCCAACCGCCTGGTCCGCGAGATCGACGGCGCCTGGAAGCCCGACCAGTACTCCAACCCCGGTGGTCCGGCCAGCCACTACGAGACCACCGGCCCGGAGATCTGGCGCGACACCGACGGCAAAGTCACCCACTTCGTGGCGGGTGTCGGCACCGGCGGCACCATCACCGGCACCGGCCGCTACCTCAAGGAGGTCTCCGGCGGCAAGGTCCGGATCATCGGCGCCGACCCGGAGGGTTCGGTGTACTCCGGCGGCACCGGGCGGCCGTACCTGGTCGAAGGCGTCGGCGAGGACTTCTGGCCGTCCGCCTACGACCCCGCCGTGCCGGACGAGATCATCGCGGTCTCCGATGCCGACTCCTTCGACATGACCCGCAGGCTGGCCCGCGAGGAGGGCCTGCTGGTCGGCGGTTCCTGCGGCATGGCGGTCGTCGCGGCCGTCGAGGTGGCGCGGCGCGACCCGGACGCGGTGGTCGTGGTGCTGCTGCCCGACGGCGGACGCGGCTACCTGTCGAAGATCTTCAACGACGAGTGGATGAGTTCCTACGGCTTCCTGCGCGAACGCATGGACGGCACGGCCGAACCGCTGGTGGGTGACGTACTGCGCGGCAAGTCCGGCGAGCTGCCCGACCTCGTGCACACCCACCCGTCGGAGACGCTGCGCGACGCGATCGAGATCCTGCGCGAGTACGGCGTCTCCCAGATGCCCGTGGTCGGCGCCGAGCCGCCGGTCATGGCGGGCGAGGTCGCCGGCAGCGTGTCCGAACGCGACCTGCTGTCGGCGGTGTTCGAGGGCCGCGCCCACCTGACGGATTCGGTGGCCCAGCACATGAGCCCCTCGTTCCCGCTGATCGGGTCCGGCGAGCCCATCTCCGCCGCGACGAAGGCGCTCTCGGACACCGACGCGCTCATGGTCGTCGAGGACGGCAAGCCCGTCGGCGTGATCACCCGCCACGACCTGCTCGGCTTCCTCAGCACGGGCAGTCTCGGGAAGTAGGCCGCGCTACGCCGGTCTCCGGTCGCGTCCGGTCGCGCGCACGCCGCCGGTGACCAGGTCGGTCCATTCGTCGGCCAGCAGGGCCAGCCGGTACCAGGCGGCGTGCACCCTTGCGTCGGACACCTTCTCCGCGGTGTGCAGCAGGTGGCTGGCGTGGACGTGGGCGGCGGCCATGCGGTCGACCGTGGCGCCGACGGAGTCCGCGCGCAGATGGTCCGTCGAGCGCCTCCTCGGCAACTGGTCGACCACCCACGCGTCGATGGCGGCCACCAATTCCGCTCGGCGGCAATCTATTCCGGCGGCGGCCAGCGGATCGCCGTGGCGCATGCGGTGCAGCGTCGCCAGCGTCCTCGCCCAGCCGACCAGCGGGTGGTCTTCGTCCGAATCGCTCGGATGGCCGCCGAAGGCGGCGACCAATTCGCGCTGGTCCGGCAGCTTCCCTGTGACGCCGTGCGAGCGCCGCGGCAGATGGTCACGCACGAACATGGCAGGCTCCCAGTGCATCCGGGACCGACCACGGTGCGCTACGGTCGATCGTCAATGTGTGCATCTTTGCACCTCCAATGGTGTGGCGGTGGAGGCATCGCCCCAATGCCCGGGTCCTCCTTCATGATCCGCGTTCTCCTTGGCCTGATGGTGACACCCACATGGCACTCGAATGACAAGAGGTAACAATCATTTACCAGCGCTACCTCCATCCGTGTGAGGTCGTCCGCGCGTATTCGAGGCGCGTCCGCGCGGGTAGTCCTTGAGGGGGAACGTCTTCGAGCGTCGGTCAGCCGGGCAGGAGGTGGTGGGACATCGCGAAGACGGCGGCGCCCGCCCGGGTGTGGCAGCCGGTTCTGGCGCGGAGTTCGGTGAGGTGGTGGGTCACGGTGCGCTCGGGCAGTAGCAGGTCGGCGGCGATTTCGCGCCCGCAGCGGCCACGCGCGGACAGACGGAGGATGCCGATCTCGGTGGCGGACAGTCCATGAGTGTCGTGGCCGAGGTGCTCGCGCGCTGCCTCGATCACGGCGGCGCAGGCGTCGCCGTCGAGGCGGCCCGCGGCGACTTCGGCGCCGAGCCGCGCCGCGGCTTCGTGCGGACGGGCGGCGGGACGATACGGCCGCGCTTCGGTACAGGCGGCGAAAACGTCCGCCGCCGCGAGTAGTCGGGAACTCGGCGACGTCTCACGCGTGCCTCGGGGATAGCCGCTGCCGTCGAGCCGTTCGTGGTGACCTGCCGCGAGATCGGCCAGATCCGCCAGACCTGGGCAGCGGCGCAGGATGCGCTCGGTCCAATAGCTGTGCCGATGAACGCGTTCGCGATCTGCCGGGCCGAGGGGACCACCACGGTCCCAGACCGCGCTGGAGACCGCGGCCCGGCCGAGATCGTGTAGCAGGGCGGCGGCGCGCAGGGTAGCCCGGTGGTCGGCGGGCAAGCCCATCCGGATCGCCGCGCCCTCGGCGATCCGGGCGACGTGCGCCGAATGCCCCAGCAGATGACGGCCTTTGAGATCGACGATCATCGCCAGCGCCGAGCCGGGCCGGTCGAATTCGGCGCGGGGAAGCGGTGCGGGCGTCCCGGGTTCGGCGGCGAGGACCGCGGCCAGCAGGTCCGGCACGTCGAGCACCGCCCGAACGGTGTCGGCGTCGCAGACGGCGACCAAGTCGGGATCGAGGTGCCCGCCGGCGCGTCGGCGCAACTCGCCGAGCGCGGCCTCCTGCCGTCGCGCGATCGCGCCCGGATCGGGGCGTGTGCCGCCGAGCCCGGCGGACTCACACAACGAGAAACTTCCCGCTGGGGAAGCGTGCCGCACCGGCGGCGCGACGGCGCAGGCCGCGATCACCGCTTGCTCGGCCACGTGGAGGATGCGGGCGGTGAGGGAGATGGATTCTCCCCGTAGCCGATTCGGCGCTCCGAGCCCGTCCCAGCGTTCCTCCACCTCGCTCAGGGCGCGCACGGCCGCATCCGCGAGTCCCAAGCGCGGGCCGAGCATCTGCACGACCTCACTCGACGAGCGCAGGGCCTGCGGCGTGCCGGACGGCAGCTGGGCGACGAACCGGTTGCGCAGCGCCGATTGGGCCGCGGGTGACCAACTGCCGAACCGGCGCAGCTGTTCGGTGAAGACGGCGGGATCGCCCGGATCGAGCACATGGCACGCGCGCTGGAAGGCGATGTCGTCGGCGTAGGTCTCCGCGTTCTCCGAGGCTCGGCCGGTGCACCCGGCGGCGGCGAGCAGGGCGGCGTGGAAGACCGCACGGCGATCGGCCTCCGGCAGGCCGATCCGCGCGGCGAGGCCGGTGGCGACCAGGCAGGTGGCCAGCCCTTTCTCGAACGGCATCCCGGTGGCGAGGTCGGTGGTGAGCGACAGTGCCGCGAGCACCTCGGCGGCGCGGATCGACGACATGCACCGACAGTAGTGTGCGCGTGGAGGTCGCGCAGCCCCCAATTCTGTTCTAGTGCAGCATAATCCGAGCAAATCGGCAGTGGTGCGCCGGAGTTGGGGGAAGGCCGGTTCGGCTCGGCGCCGTCGTGGCGATCCGGCAGTGTCGTTCTGGTCGCGAAATGAGCTGCGGCAAATTATCCGCAATTCAGCGCGCGATCCGATAGCCCGAAGGTATAAACGGGCGGGATGTAATCATGGCAAACTGTCAGGTCATCGGCGGATAGCGAAGGAAGGTAATGCGCACCTCCAGTTCGGCTATCGATTATCAGCAGGGGTTGTCCGACGCTTGGGCTTCTATGGCGACGTTCGTGCCGCGACTTGCCGGGTTCCTGGTCATCCTGCTCATCGGTTGGCTGGTCGCGAAGGCGATCGCCGCGATCGTCGCGAAAGTGCTGACGCGGGCCGGATTCGACCGTTTGGCCGAGCGCGGCGGGATCCGGCAGATGCTGTCGCGCGGTCGCTACGACGCCGGTGAGGTCCTGGCGAAGCTGGCGTACTACGCGATCCTGTTGATCGCGCTGCAACTCGGCTTCGGGGTCTTCGGCCCCAACCCGGTGAGCGACACGATCGACGGCGTCGTCGCCTGGCTGCCCAAGGCGGGTGTCGCGATCGTCGTCCTGGTGATCGCGGGCGCGGTCGCCCACGCGGTCCGCGACCTGGTCGGCGGCCTGCTCGGCGGTCTCTCCTACGGCGCGCTGGCCGGACGGATCGCGGCGGTTTTCGTCTGGGGCGTCGGCATCGTCGCCGCGCTCGATCAGATCGGCGTCGCCACCGTCGTGACACTGCCGATCCTGGTCACGGTGCTCGCCACCATCGGCGGCATCCTGGTGGTGGGCATCGGCGGCGGCATGATCCGGCCGATGCAGCAGCGCTGGGAGAACTGGCTCGGCAGCTTGGAAGAGGAGATGCCCGCGGTCCGGGGGCACGCGGCGGCCTACCGGCGCGGCCGCGAGGAGGTCGCCCGGGAGCAGCTGTGGATGGACCAGCAGGCGGCCAGGGGGCAGCGCTGGGCAGACGAGCCCGGCGGCGATGAGCAGTGGCGGTGGGACGGGGCGCCCGACGGCGAGGACGAGCGGTGGCAGGGCGGCCCGGCGCGTTCGTGGGAGCAGGGTGCGCGGGCACAGGGGCGGTACCGAGGTGACGGAGCGCGGCACGGTGGCCGCTATCCGCTGCCGGGTGAATACTCGGACTATCCCGACGAGGACCATTTTCGCTAACGCGGCAATTGTCCAGTATTTCGGCTTTGTCGCGCGTGCGCTTGCTGTCGCAAACGCATGAAATGAATTGCGGCAATTTCGGTGTCGGGATCGTCAGCGGAAGGCGTTCGCGTCGGTCAAGGCTCGGCCGAGCACCAACTGATGCACCTCCGCGGTGCCCTCGTAGGTGAGCACCGACTCCAGATTGTTCGCGTGGCGCAGCACGGGATAGTCGAGCGTGATGCCATTGGCGCCGAGAATGGTGCGGCACTCGCGGGCGATGGCGATGGCCTCACGCGTGCTGTTGAGCTTGCCCGCGCTCACCTGCTCCGGCGTGACCACGCCGCGGTCCTTCAGCCGCCCGATGTGCAGCGCCAGCAGCTGTCCTTTGCCGAGCTCCAGCGCCATGTCGGCCAGCTTGGCCTGGGTGAGCTGATAGGCGGCCAGCGGCTTGTCGAACACCTCCCGGGTTCTGGCGTACTCGATCGTGGACGCCAGGCAGTCGCGGGCCGCGCCGAGCGCGCCGAACACGATGCCGAAACGCGCTTCGCTCAGGCACCCCAGCGGCGAGGCCAGTCCGCGCGAACCCGGCAGCACCGCGTCGGCGGGCAGGCGGACGTCGTCGAAGTCGAGCTCCGCGGTGACCGACGCGCGCAGCGACAATTTGCGGCGCATCTCCCGCGCCGCGAACCCGGGCGTGCCCGCGGGCACCAGGAACCCGCGGATCACCTGCTTGCCCTCGTTTTCGGTCTGGGCCCAGACCACCGCGACGTCGCTCACCGACCCGTTGGTGATCCACATCTTCGAGCCGTTGAGCACCCAGTCGGCGCCGTCGCGCTCGGCACGCGTGCGCATGCCCCCGGGGTTGGAGCCGAAGTCGGGCTCGGTCAGGCCGAAACAGCCGAGCGCGCGGCCCGCCGCCATCTCCGGCAGCCACTGCTGCTTCTGTTCCTCGGAGCCGTACTTGTGAATCGCGGTCATGGCCAGCGACCCCTGCACCGAGACCATGCTGCGGACGCCGGAGTCGACCGCCTCCAGCTCCTGGCAGGCCAGGCCGTAGGTGGTCGCCGACATGCCCGCGCAGCCGTAGCCCTCCAGATGCATGCCGAACAATCCGAGTGCGCCGAGCTCAGGGGCGAGCTCACGAGCCGGAAAGGTGCCCGCCTCGAACCACTCCGCGATATGCGGACGCAGGCGCTGTGCCGCGAAGGACGCGACGGTGTCCCGGATCTCGCGTTCGTCCTCGGACAGCAGCGCATCGGTTGCGAACAGTTCATCGACGGTGACCATCCACTCAGCGTAAACGCGGGCCGGTGTGCGGAGACCGAGCTCACTCGCTGGAGCTCGACTGAACTTTTCCGGCGTGTGTGCCGCATTCGCGTAATACAGTCGGCTATGACGGCAAGATCGTGGTATCCCGGCGTAGTTCGGGCGATTTGGCCGGTTCGTGCGCCCGCTCCTCTCGCCCTATGCAAGGACCGGCAAGTTGCCCGGCGATCGCCCCGATTAGGCTGACCCCATGAGCGAGCTGGGATTCTCCACACGGGCCGTGCACGCCGGATACGAACCCGATCCGCAGACCGGCGCGGTGAATGTGCCCATCTACGCGAGTTCGACGTTCGCCCAGGACGGCGTCGGCGGGTTGCGCGGCGGTTTCGAATACGCCCGCACCGGCAATCCGACGCGGTCGGTGCTGGAGGCGAACCTCGCCGCGCTGGAATCGGGCCGCTACGGCCGGGCGTTCGCGTCCGGCATGGCCGCGACCGACTGTGCGCTGCGCGCCACGCTGCGTCCGGGCGACCACATCGTGATCCCCGACGACGCCTACGGCGGCACCTTCCGGCTGATCGACAAGGTCTTCAGTCAGTGGGGCATCGAGCATTCGCCCGCGCACGTGTTCAACGTGGACGAGATGCGCGCCGCGATCCGGCCGAACACCAAGCTGATCTGGATCGAGACACCCACCAACCCGCTGCTGAGCATCGGCGACATTCCCGCACTCGCCGACGTGGCGCACGCCGCGGGCGCGAAACTGGTGGTCGACAACACCTTCGCGACCCCCTATCTCCAGCAGCCCCTGCTACTGGGCGCCGACATCGTGGTGCACTCCACCACCAAGTACCTCGGCGGTCACTCCGACGTCATCGGCGGCGCGCTGATCACCGACGATCCGGAGCTCGACGCGGCGTTCGCGTTCCTGCAGAACGGCGCGGGCGCGGTGCCAGGCCCGTTCGACGCCTTCCTCACGCTGCGTGGCACCAAGACCCTCGCCCTGCGGATGGACCGGCACTGCGACAACGCCGAAACCATCGCCGAGTTCCTCTCCCGGCACCCGTCGATCTCGCAGGTCATCTACCCCGGCCTGCCGGAGCACCCCGGCCACGCCGTCGCGGGCAAGCAGATGCGGCGGTTCGGCGGGATGATCTCGGTGCGCCTGCACGGCGACGTCGAGGCGGCCCGCAAGTTCTGCTCGCGGACGGAGGTGTTCACCCTGGCGGAGTCGCTGGGCGGCGTCGAGTCGTTGATCGAGCATCCGGCCGCGATGACGCACGCGTCCACCGAGGGTTCCGAGCTCGAGGTTCCCGCGGATCTGGTCCGGCTCTCGGTCGGTATCGAGGATGTCAGCGACCTGCTCGCGGACATCGAGCAGGCACTGAGCTAGGTTCACGGACATGACGAAGCGGCCGCACCCGATGATCGGGCGCGGCCGCTCGTGTCCGCGGGGGTATCGGCCGGGCTCGGCGCCGCGGCCCGGAGTATCAGCTGTGGTAGGGCTCGGCGCTGATCAGGGTGACCTTCATCGTGTTGCCGTTGGGCAACGTGTATTCCCTGGTCTCGCCCACCTTGGCGTCGATGAGCGCGCCGCCGAGCGGGGAGTTCGGCGAGTAGGTCTCCAGCTTGGAATCGCGGAGGCCCTCCTCACGGGTGGCGATCAGGAAGGTTTCGGTGTCCGTCTCGTCGCCGTCGTAGTAGACCTTGACGACCGACCCGGGAAGCGCGACGCCGGACTTGGTCGGCGCGACGCCGACCTTGGCGTTGTTCAGCAGCTCCTGCAGCTGGCGAATGCGCGCCTCCTGCTGACCCTGCTCCTCGCGCGCGGCGTGGTACCCGCCGTTCTCTTTGAGGTCGCCCTCTTCCCGGCGTTCGTTGATCTCGGCGGCGATGACCGGACGATTGGCGATGAGCGCGTCGAGTTCGCTCTTGAGCCTGTCGTGCGACTCCGGGGTCAGCCAGGTCACTTGCGTCTCAGTCATCTCGATCACTCCCTAGTAGTTGTTCCCGGCAGGCCGGGATTCCCTGAGCACCGGCGTGTACCCACCCGGAAGCGGGCACGCACCAGTCGACGGCTAGAGCGATCCTGGGAAGTTCATCGAACCCCGACAGGCCCTGGTCGCGGGCAAGCTCGCAAGCCCGAACCGTCAGCGCTGGCCGCCAATGCAGCAAACACGGCTCCGAGCCCCGGAACCGTGTATCACGCCATTTTAGCATGATTCACAAATGTGCAGGTCGGAGTTGATTTCGCGGGCAGGTCGGCGGTCGATGCGCGGAAATCAGCCAACTCGGAGATAGTCGGGCACCTGGTCGCTACACGCGTAGACACTGCCCGAAGCGGGCCGGGCGGAGGAGCGCACCACGGTAGTCAGTTCGACCGTTCCGCTGCTCGACGGCTCGATCAGAACTTCGCGGCGGCCGAGTTCGGAGCCGTCGCGCGCCATCGCCCGGACGAAACATACCACCGGCCGGTCCGGCTCGGCGCGGGTGACCTTGATCCGGATGGTGATGGTCGAGTCGTCGACGACGACATAGCCCAGCTGTTCGGCCTCGATCTCGTCCGGCCCGTACTTCTGGTACCCGAGGTAGGCCACGCCCAGTCCGGCGAGCACCACGACCACGCCGAGCGCCAACGCGATCCAGCGGCGCGGCTTACGGGGCCGGACGCCGTACCGGTCGGCCGGGCGGCCGCCCGGGGACGCCGCCGCGGCCTTCGCGTCACCGCCGGTTTCCGGCGCGGGCTGGCTCATGGTGGTCGCTCCCGGGGGGTACGTCGGAACAAATGTGGGTCGAATGGAACTATAGGTAACGAAGCCCCGACACCCGCGAGCGAGAGCGACGGTGAACGAGACGTGAGTGGCCTTCGCCTCATGGCGGTGCATGCCCACCCAGACGACGAATCCAGCAAGGGTGCCGCGACGACCGCCCGTTACGCCGACGAAGGACACGACGTCCTCGTCGTGACGTTGACCGGCGGAGAGCGCGGAAGCATCCTGAACCCGGCCATGGACACCCCCGGCGTCCTGGAGCGGATCCACGAGATCCGCCGCGAGGAGATGGCCGCCGCCGCCCGCGCGCTCGGCGTGCGCCAGCACTGGCTCGGATTCGTCGACTCGGGCCTGCCCGAGGGCGACCCGCTGCCGCCGCTGCCCGAGGGCTGCTTCGCGCTGGTCCCGCTGGAGGAGGCCACCGAGGCCCTGGTGCGGGTGGTGCGCGAGTTCAAGCCGCACGTGATGACCACCTACGACGAGACCGGTGGTTACCCACATCCCGACCACATCCGCTGCCACGAGGTGTCGATGGCGGCGTTCGAGGCGGCGGGCGACCCCGAGCGCTTCCCCGACGCGGGCGAGCCGTGGACGCCGCTCAAGCTGTACTACGACCACGGGTTCAGCATGCGGCGGATGGAGGTGTTCGCCGCGGAGTACGAGCGTCTGGGTGAACCGTTCCCCCTGCAGGAGTGGCTGGACCGGATGCGCCGGTACACCGCAGAGCGCGGTGACATGATGGCCAGGATCACCACCCAGATCGAGTGCTCCAAGTACTTCCCGCAACGCGACGACGCCCTGCGCGCGCACGCGACGCAGATCGACCCGAACGGCGCGTTCTTCGCCATTCCGCTGGAGATGCAGCAGCGGCTGTGGCCGACCGAGGAGTTCGAGCTGGCCAAGACCCGGGTGCGCACCGAGCTGCCGGAGACCGACCTGTTCGCGGGCATCGAGGACGAGCGGTCGTGACGCTCGTACTGCTCGCCCAGACACCCGGGACGCCGACCGGCCCCGAGTTCGGCAAGGCGTCACCGCTCGGTCTGGTCATCGTCCTGCTGCTGCTCGCGGGCACCTTCCTGCTGATCAGGTCGATGAACCGGCACATCAAGGGCCTGCCCGCCACGTTCGAACCCGAGCACCCCGAACCGGACCAAGAGGCCGACGAGGGGACCGAGCACGGCATCACCCGGCGTGCCGAGGAGTCGAAAGGCGCCGACTCCGACGGGCGCGCCGAATCGAGTTGACCGGGGGCCGCACCCCGCTGAACTGCGTGTTGTTACCTTTCCGCGCTCGCTTTCGTCAGTGAGGTAGTCGCGGCGCGAACCGCAGCTCCGCCCTCTGCGGGCGGACGCCCGATTCGTTGCTCGCGTCCCATTCCGAACGATGAGAGTCGAGGACACAGCGATGACATTCGAGCGATTGCGGGCCGAGCTGCCCGGCCGTGTGCTGCTGCCCGGTGACGAGGGCTTCGACACCTCGGCCCGGCCGTGGACGACGACGGTCGAGCAACCGGTGGCCGCCGTGGTGCGGGCGGGCGATGCCGACGACGTGGCGACCGTGATCCGGTACGCGGGCCGCGCGGGCGTACCGGTGGTCACCCAGCCGACCGGTCACGGCGCGTCCGGTGCGGTGCCGGAGGCGATACTCCTGCGCACCGGGCAGCTGGACGGCATCGAGATCGACGCCGAGCGGCGGGTGGCCCGCGTCGGCGCTGGGGCGCCGTGGGGCCGAGTGCAGGCTGCCGCCGCCGAGCACGGGCTGACCGGCCTGGCGGGCAGCAACCCGGTGGTGGGGGTGACCGGCTACACCCTCGGCGGCGGCATGAGCTGGTTCGGCCGCAAGCACGGCTGGGCCGCCGACGCCGTGCGCGCGTTCGAGGTCGTCGACGCCGCCGGCGCCCGGCGGCGGATCTCGGCCGAGGACGATCCGGATCTGTTCTGGGCGCTGCGCGGCGGTGGCGGCGATTTCGCCGTGGTGACCGCGCTCGAGTTCGACCTGTTCCCCGCGCCGGAGCTGTTCGGCGGCCGCATGCTCTGGCCGGAAACTCGGATCGGCGAGGTGTTCGACGTCTTCCGGGAGATCACCGCCGCCGCGCCGGAGGAGCTGACCGTGTGGTTCCAGCGCCTCCAGATCCCCGACGCACCGCCCATGGTCGGACTGGACGCCGTGTACCTCGGCGACCCGGATCGGGGACGCGCCGAACTCGCGCGGCTGGACGCCATCGGGGATTCGATTCTCGACAAGCGCGGTGTGTTCGGGGCCGCCGACATCGGCGCCGTCACCGCCGAGCCCACGAACCCGAGCCCGTCGCTGTCCCGCGCGGAGCAGCTCACCGATCTCGGCGACGCCGTGCTGAAGACGCTGCTCGATGCGCCGGTCGCCCCGCTGGCCAACGTGCAGATCCGCCACCTGGGCGGCGCGCTGGCCGAAGCCAGGCCGGGCGCGGGGGCGCGCGGCCCGATCGCGGAACCTTACCTGCTCTACTGCCTGGGGCTGGGGCTGCCGCACCTCGCCGACGCGGTCAAGGCCCGGCGGACCGCCATCGTCGACGCGGTGAGCGGGCAGATCAGCGGGGGTAAGCCGTACACGTTTCTCACGCCGGGGGAAACCGCCGCCGCCGCTTTCGATGCCGCGACGCTGGCCCGGCTGCGTGCGATCAAGCGCGCCCGCGACCCGCACGGCGTCATCCTGGCCAACTACCCGGTGCTCGGATAGCGGCCACGGCGCCGGGGCCGAGACCTGCTCGGTCTCGGCCCCGGCCGCCGTTCAGAACGGCCAGTCGGCGTCGCGGCCCGCCTCCAGCAGCGGGATCATCCGGAACGCCGCGTCGGTCAGGCCGCCGAAGGTGTGCCGGTACGGTGTGCCGCTGGGCGCGTGCCCGTAGCGGTATCCCGCCAGGTTCCAGGTGTAGAGCGGCACCCGGCCGGGCAGCGCGCGGCCGACGTCGCCGTCGTGCGCCTGCTCGTCGGTCAGGATGACGACCCGGTCGTGCCCCGCGTAGTGCGCGCGCACCGCCCCGGCCGTGTCGGTGCCCCAGCCGAGGAAGTAGCCCTCCTGGCGCCAGCGCCGCACCGCCCCGAGCACCGGCTCGGCGCGCCGCTGCGGGAACACCACGCTGGCAGGCTGGGTACGGCCGTGCCAGGTGCCGCCGCTGGAGTAGGACACCACGTCCGCCCGCGCGCAGCGCCGGGCCAGCGCCAGCCCGAACAGCGCGGCGGCGTCCCACCGCGCCAGCGAGCCGTCCTTGGCGAACCCCGCCTGCATCGAGCCCGATGTGTCGACCAGCACCAACGTCCGTCCTGGCAGCGCGGGCACGGCGGCCAGCGAATGTCCGAGCGCCTGCTCGAGCGCGTGGCCCCAGCGCAGCGACGGCGCGGCCCGGTACGCCGACAGGAACCGCATCGGCAGCTGCCGCGAGCGGGCCACCTGCGCGGGATCGGCCAGTTCGGCGGCCACGTCGGCGGCCACGGCGTCGCTCACCCCGGCCTGGTCGAAGTTGCGCAGGTTACGCAGCTTGGCCATGTAACCCATGGTGGGGATGAGTGCCTCCCACACCGTCGCGTCCATCGGACCCTGTAACCAGCCTGCGACCGCCTCCCAGGTCATGCCCGCCGCGCGCAGCGTGGCACGGGCCTGCTCGGGGTCGTCGAACAGCGCGCGGCGCTGCTCGCCGGGGCGAGCCATGAGTTCCGCGCGAGCGTGGAGCAGGGCCAGGGTGGTGGGCGGCTCGGTCTCGCGGCCGTACCGCCGGTCCAAGGCGTGTGCGAACAAAGCGCCCTGCCACGACTTGCCGTCCGCGGGGGCGGGATGGGTCAGCTGGAGCACGTCAGCGAAACGGAAGGCGCGCGCCGCGCTGTCCCACTTGAGCAGCGCCCGCTCGTCGTACAGCCGCCGTACGGCGTCGGCTACGCCGCGCTTGACCGGCTTGGGCAGGGCGCGCCCGTGCGTCGCGGTCCAGTAGGCGAGCAGTTCGCCCGGCTCGTCGGCGCGCTGCAACACCGAGTCGATCACCTGCCGCGACATCCCCGCCGCGTCCGCGTCCAGTCGCGCCTTGGCGAACTCGGCGGCGCCGACGATCGCGGCACTGCGCATGTTCGCCTCGGTGCGCAGCCAGCGCAGGAAGCGGGCGGTCCACTCCGGAGCGGCGATCGTCGCCCGATGCACCAGCGCGGCGTAGCGATCGTCGCGCTCACCGGCGGACTCGTAGAACGTATGCTCGCCGACCATATTCGTGACGGCCAGCAGGAACAGCTCGCTCTGCGGGGTGCGGGCGTAGCCCGCGCCGCCCTCGAAAGTGCGGCCGCTCGGGCGGGTCTCGCTGGTGACCGGTGCGGTCGCGCCGGGGCGCGCGCGGTTGAACTTGCTCATTCTTTCCCCCGAATGTGCGGTGGGGACACTAGCGATGTTCGGCCCGAGGTCGAGATCTGTCGCGGCGGTGCACCGGTCGGCGCAGGCGTGGTGCGGCCTGCTCGCGGAAGTAGCCGTGTAGTCGCACCGGGCCGGTGCATGCTGTGCCCCCCGAGATCGAAATTCGTCTACGGCTTTTCCCAGAGGTTTTGGTCGAGAAGTAGCCGTGGACTTCGCACCGGGAGGTGCGATGGAGTTGTGCTGTGACCGGTTGGTTCCGGACGCACGGAAACTGTAACGGAACGAAATAAACTGCCGCATCTCATTTTCCGCGCGTGTGTGTCCGAGGAAATGTGGCGACGGCATGCTCGCCATATCGAGCGACCGAAATATCTCGGCAGGAGTCGAACCCGAAGTAGCCGTTGCCTGCGCACCGGACACACTCTGCGACCGGCCCGAGATCATGGTGGACCACGGAATATGCCCGTCGTGCTCGCCGCTTACACCACCGCCGAGGGCGGGCCGGATTCGAACCGGCACTTACGGGTCCCGAAGTAGCCGTGGTACGCGCACCGGGCCGGGCCGCACGCGAATGAATTGATTTATAGCGCGCCCGAGATAGAGGTCGGCGACGGTACGTACCGCTCTGCCGATTGAGCTACCGGACCGTGGGTGATCCGGGCGGGACTCGAACCCGCAACCTGTCCATTAGAAGTGGAAGTAACCGTTGCCTGCGCACCGGGCGCACGCTCACTGTAGCGAGCGCGCCGGGGCGCGCGCATCCGATTATTCCCACGCGGTCGCCGGAAGCACACCGCTGGCAACTATTTCGGCGCAAAGTGGTGTTCGCATTGCCGCCCGCTTGTCGGAGTCCTGTGTTACCAATTCAGCCAAACCGCTCGACCGAAGGAAGCTCATGGACAACGTGATCGGACAGATCGACCGTGCACTGGATGCGACCGGAGCGATCGTCGCCGCCGTGGAGGGGGCCGGTCTGACCGCGCCGACGCCGTGCCGGGATTGGGACGTCCGTGCTCTTCTCAATCACACCGTCGGCGGTATCCACATCTTCGCGGCCGCGCTGAGCGGCATGAACGCGGGCGCGGAACACGATTCGGACTGGCTCGGCGGTGATCCACAGGGGGCGTACGCCGCGGCCGCGGAAGTGGACCGCGCGGCGTGGCACCGGCCCGACGCGCTGGACGGCACGGTGGGTATCGCACTCGGGGAATTGCCCGGTCCCGCGGCGGCGCTGGTACATCTCACCGAGATCCTCGTCCACGGTATTGATATCGCGGTGGCGATCGATCGGCCGGATCTCGCCGACGACCAGTTGTGTGGCGAACTGCTCGCCACCATGCGAGCGATGGGCGGCATCATTCGTTCCGTGCCCCTGGCATGTTCGGGCCGGAGGTCGTCGTCGCCGACGACGAACCGGCACACCGCCGTTTGCTGGCGTATGTGGGGCGGGAGGTGTTCGCTCGCGCGTAATCCGCGAGACTTCGCGACGCGGTATGGCATTCGGGTATTTCGTGCGAGAGGCGGCCGACACCATCCAACCGCCTCCGCACGGCATGCCGGGCACCCGAGGTCTGGGCGGCGACGGAATACCGGCTCGAGCGAATCGAGCCCTCCGGGCCCACAGACCCTGCCTTGGACAGCTCTGCCGATTGAGCTACCGGATCGGAGCGATCCGGGCGGGACTCGAACCCGCAACCCGTCCATTGAATACGGAAGTAGCCGTTGCCTGCGCACCGGGCGCGGGTAGGACTGTAGCCGGTCTGCTCGAAAGAGCGCAGCTCATTTTCCAGCTACGCGGTGAACCGTCCGGCGCGATCCCTATCGGCGCGCGAAATTCCGCAACTCCGCGAGGAAAGGCAGTCCCTGCGTGGGCGCGCGGACGCCGATTACTCCCGACAGACGATCCTCGGGCAGCTGCCTGCAACGGTCGAGGGCCGCCGGCGGTGCCAGCCCATCCTCGAAAGAGCGGCTGAGCCACAGCTGCCAGAGTCCGGCGGCGATCTCTCCGGTGCGGCCGGACGGGATGCGCGGGAGGTAGTCGGCGGCATCGTCGGCCATCGACGCCCGGAGGTATCGGATGACGGCACCGTCCTTGCTGACCGGGAGGAAGCGGACGGCAGCACGGGTGTCCGTCGGATATCGCGGCAGCGGGCTGCTGCTCAATGGCCCCCAGTCCTGCGAGCGGTCGGCCTGGGTGCCGTCCGGGTACCTGCCGTCCTGGATCAGCGGGTTCGGCGGAGGCGGGCCACCCGAGTTCACGGTTGCGTAGAGCTCGGCGAGAGTGGGGGCGTGCTGTTCGGCAACGTCGGCGGGAATTCGCCCGCCTTGCGGGTGTTCCGGCGCGCCGATCCGTTGCCGGACGGCTGTTTGTGCCGGAAGTCCCTGCTCGTAGGCGGCCGCCAGCCGGTTCGCCCACACATCCGCACTCCACAGCGACGGATCGGCGAAAGGATCGCCCAATCCCTGGCCGGTATTCGGCCGGAGTTTCCGGACGAAACTCGCCGAGTTACTCGAGGTGGACGCCCACAGGTAGCCCACCAATTCACCGCGATCCTGTTCTCGGGTGTATCGGGCCCGAAGCCCTTGTTGAACTCCGGATTGTTGTCGACCGTGGTCTCCCGCCGCTGGACAAGGCCGGCGGCCTGTGCTCCCCGCGCGGCGCGGGGAAGGGCCGTACGGTGGAGCCATGAACCGGCTCGGAAAGGCGACGTCTCCGTATCTGCGCCAGCACGCGGACAACCCCGTGCACTGGCGGGAGTGGGATGCCGAGGCACTGGCCGAAGCGCGCGAACGGGACGTACCCATCCTGCTCTCGGTCGGGTACGCGTCCTGTCACTGGTGCCACGTCATGGCGCACGAGTCGTTCGAGGACGCGGTCACCGCCGAGCAGATGAACGACAATTTCGTCTGCGTGAAGGTCGACCGGGAGGAGCGGCCCGACCTCGACGCGGTCTACATGAACGCCACGGTCGCGATGACGGGTCAGGGTGGCTGGCCGATGACCTGCTTTCTGACCCCGGACGGCGCACCGTTCTACTGCGGCACCTACTACCCGAAGCTTCCCCGCGGCGGCATGCCGTCGTTCACCCAGTTGCTCACGGCGATCACCGAGACCTGGCGCACCCGGCGGGACGAGGTGAACCAGGCCTCCGCGCAGGTGTCCACCGCCCTGCGCGAGCAGACGGCGGGACTGCCCGCAACGGATCTGACGATCACGCCGGAGCTGCTCGCCCATGCCGTCGCCGCCGTGCTGCGCGACGAGGACCGCGAGCACGGCGGGTTCGGCGGCGCCCCCAAATTCCCGCCGTCGGCGCTGCTGGAGGGCCTGCTGCGGCACTGGGAACGAACCGGCGACCCCGCGGTGTTCGACGTGGTGTCGCGCACCGCCGAGGCAATGGCCCGAGGCGGCATCTACGACCAGCTGCGCGGTGGATTCGCGCGGTATTCGGTCGATGCCGCGTGGGTGGTTCCGCACTTCGAGAAGATGCTGTACGACAACGCGCAGTTGCTGCGGGCGTACGCGCACCTGGCCCGGCGCAGTACCTCGGTGCTCCCGGAATCGTTGTCGCACCGGATCACCAGGGAGACTGTGCGGTTCCTGGTCGACGACCTGGGCACCGCGCAGGGCGGCTTCGCCTCGGCCCTGGACGCCGATACCCACGTGGAGCCCGGCAAACCCGGCGTGGAAGGCGCGACGTACGTCTGGACGCCCGCCGAACTGGCCGGTGAACTCGGCCCGATCGACGGGGCGTGGGCGGCCGGATTCTTCGGGGTCACCACCGCGGGCAATTTCGAACAGGGCACCTCGGTGCTCACCAGGTACACCGAGCCGGTGACGGCGCAGGACGCCGCGCGCCTGGAACGCGCGCGCACGGCGTTGATCGCCGCTCGCGATCGCCGCCCGCAGCCGGATCGGGACGACAAAGTGGTCACGGCGTGGAACGGGATGGCGATCACCGCCCTGGCCGAGGCCGCGGGCGCGCTGGACGAGCCGGAGTGGGCCGCCGCCGCCATCCGGTGCGCGCGCTTCCTGCTGGCCGAGCACGTGGTGGACGGACGATTGCGCCGCGCGTCGCTCGGCGGCGTCGTCGGCGCCGCCCCCGGCATTCTGGAGGATCACGCCTGGCTGGTCACCGGCCTGCTCGCGCTGCACCAGGTCACCGGCGAACTCGGCTGGCTGGAAGACGCCCAGCGTCTGCTGGACACCGCGATCGAGCACTTCGCCGACCCGGACGAGCCGGGCAGCTGGTTCGACACGGCCGACGACGCCGAAACCCTCGTCACCCGTCCACGCGACCCGATCGACGGCGCCACGCCCGCTGGCGCCTCCGCGCTCGCCGAAGCCCTGCTCACCGCGGCGGCAACGAGCGACCCCGAACGGGCGGTCCGCTACCGCGAACTCGCCGACCGCACCCTCGAGCGGGGCGCGATCGTGCTGGCGCGGGCGCCCCGTTCCGCCGGGCAGTGGCTCGCCGTCGCCGAGGCGGCCCTGCGCGGACCACTGCAAGTCGCCATCGCGACCGCGCAACCGACCGATTTGCTCGCCACGGCCAGGCAGTCCGCTCCGGGCGGCTCGGTCGTCCTCGCCGCCGCTCCCAACGCCGTTCCCCTCTTGACCGACCGGCATCTGGTTCGGGACGCCGCCGCGGCCTACGTCTGTCGCGGCTACGTCTGCGACCTCCCGGTCTCCACCGCCGACGAGCTCCGCATGGCACTTCAGCGAACCTAGGGCATTCTCCGCAATCCGCGCGGACGAGCTCGGCGCGCGGCCGTCGCGGTGCTCACCGCGCGAAGCGCGTCTGCCGTCCTACCGCTGACGCCGGGGTGGCGCGTCGATTTCGGTGGCGGGCGCCGGGGCCACGGTGTGGATCTCGATCACCGGGTTCGTGTCCGGCGGCAGGTCATCGCTGTCGAGCTGATCGGTACCGGTCGTGACGCGCTCCGGGTGGACGGCGGAGGTGTCGATGTCGGTCCAGCAGGTCGTCGGGTCTTTCATGCCGCGCAGCACGATGGTGTCGTAGAGCGTCCATTGGGCGCGTTCGGGTGCCGCCGCCGCGTCGATCACCGCTTGGCTCACCAGCACGCGCCGCGGCACCTCCTTGGCCGCCGTGGTGAGGCGAGCCGCCTCGTTGACGGCGTCGCCGATGACCGTGAACTCGAGCCGGGTATCGGAGCCGACGTCGCCCGCGAAGACCCGCCCGCGCGCCACGCCGATCCCGATGTCGAGCTCGCCGGTGGCGATCACCTCGTCCCGGATGCGGCGTGCCGCCCGCAGCGCCGGGGTTGCGTTGTCGCGCAGGGCGATGGGCGCGCCGAAGACACACAGCGCCGCGTCGCCCTCGAACTTGTTGACCAGGCCGTTGTTCTCCTCGGTCGCCGCGACGACGATCGCGAGCAGCCGGTTGAGCTTCGCCACGAACTCCTGCGGCGGCAGCCCCGTCGACAGTTCCACCGAGCCGGTCACATCGACGAACAGCGCCGACACCGAACGCACGTCACCGGTGAGATCCGCCCCGCGGGCGAGCGCGCGCTCGGCGACCTCCGTTCCGACATGCCTGCCGAAGACTTCCCGCATCCGCTCCCGCTCGCGCAGGTTCGCCGCCAGTTCGTTGACCGAGTGCTCCAACCTGCCGATCTCGCTGGTGCTGCCGATCGGTACGCGAGCGCCCAGGTCGCCCTGGGCGATCCGGTCCAGCGCGCGGCGCAGGGTGCGCATCGGCGCGGCGACGGAACGAGCGAGGAAGGCGGTGGCCAGCGCGCCGACGCCGAGGCCGACCGCGGAGAGGTAGATGGCGGTGCGGACCCGGTCGGGTGCGGCCGCGACCGGATCGGCCAGCACGACGATCAGCATGAGCAGCGGGAGCGCCGCCGCCACCGCCCAGGACAGCACGACCCGCACCAGCACCGAGGAACTCCAGTGCATCGTCCAGCCGAGTACCCCGGCGACAACGGGAATGGTGGGCCGGATCAGGCGGTCCACGATCAGGAAGGTGATCGCCGTCGACTCGAAAGCGCCGATCGTGAACAGCGCCACCGTGACGCCGGGATGGTTGTCCGGACTCAGATGCGCGAAGATCGCGGTCGCCACGATCACGCCGGGAATCCACAGCGCGAGCGCGCGGACGCTGATCACGATGGGCAGGTGCAGCAGGCGCCGCGCCTCCGTCTCGGTCGGCTTGCGCGCGGCGTCGAGCCAGCCGAAGTACACCCTGCGGTCACGGACCGCGAGCGCGATCCCGGCCAGGAACCCCATCGCCGGGTAGATGCCGACTAAGGCCAGCGCCCGCGGCCAGTCCGGGCCCAGCCTGCCGAGGAACCCGTTGAGCGCCAACTGGGTGACGATCACCGCGAGGCCGCACAGATTCGCGGTGGTGACCAGCGCGGCCAGACCACCCCGTGCCTTGAGCGCCCACACGACGAGCTTGGAGATCATCGGGCCCGCCACCCCTGTGCGCGACGGCTACCGAGCCGGGGACGACCACGGGCGCCGGGCGCGAGCCCGGACGGTGGCAGGCTGCGCGCGACTGCCGGAAACGGCAGGGCGATGCCGCGCGAAGCGGCGACGAGGAACACGAACGAGCAGCATAGAACCAGGACGATCCGCACAGGCGGTTTCCCGGTCATCTCGCGGGGCCATCCCATCGCGCGCCGCCCCTCTCGTCCGACCTCCCCGTCGACTCTATGCGCTCAGCGCAGGACGACGAGCCAGACCGCCGCGTAGTGGGTGAGCGCGGCGAGCACCGTGGCCGCGTGGAAGAACTCGTGGTGGCCGAAGACGGTCGGCCACGGGTTCGGCCACCTCGTGGCGTACAGGATCGCGCCGCCGCTGTAGAACAGGCCGCCGATGAGCAGCAGGATCAGCGGCGCGATGCCGATCTGGTTGTTCAGCTGACCGGCCACCGGCACGATGGCCCAGCCGAGCAGCAGATACAGCGGAACGCCGACCCAGCGGGGCGCGGTCGGCCACAGCAGTTTCAGCGCCACTCCGGCCAGCGCCCCGGCCCACACCACGGCCAGGAGCGTCTGCCCGGCGCGGCCGGGCAGGCCGAGCAGGGCGAACGGGGTGTAACTGCCCGCGATGAACAGAAAGATCATCGAGTGGTCCGCTCGCTTCATCCGGATGCGGGCGCGAGCGGTTGGCCAGGTCACCCGGTGATAGACCGCGCTGATGCCGAACAGCCCGCAGACGGTGAGCCCGTAGACGAGGGTGGACCACGCCGCGGTCGCCGAGACCGTGGCGGCGTGTGTGATCAGCACGACGGCCGCGATCGCGGCGACGGCGACGGCCCAGGTGTGGATCCAGCCTCGCATGCGCGGTTTGACCAGCGCGTCCGCGAGCGCTTCGCCCGCCGAGCCTGGGACCGGTGTGACCGGTGCCGTGTCGGCTGCGCCGACCGATTCGGACACGACTACCTCCTTATGGACGCGGCCGGACGACCTCGGTGCACAACCCCGCGCCGGACCGAGGGACGACGAGGCGGCCGCTGATCGAACTTGCCAGTAACCTACGCAACCGTAACTTGCGGGCTCCAGGCCACTGTACCGGCGTATCGCGGTCGATGCCGGGATCGTGCCGCCGAGGCGTAGGGTTGCCCGCGTGGAACTTCCGAGTCAGGTGCGGGGTCTGCCGTATCGCATCTACGAGGCCCGGCTGTCCAGGCAGCTGGCCGGCAAAGAGCATCCCCGGCACGTCGCGGTGATGTGTGACGGCAATCGCCGGTGGGCGAGGGAGAACGGTTTCACCGATGTCAGTCACGGCCATCGGGTCGGCGCGCTGAAGATCGCCGAGCTGGTCGGCTGGTGCGAGGCCGAGGGCATCGAGATGGTGACCGTCTACCTGTTGTCCACCGAGAACCTGCAACGCGATCCGGACGAACTGGAGACGCTGTTCGAGGTGATCACCGACGTGGTCGAGGAGCTGTCGGCGCCGGAGCAGAACTGGAGCGTTCGCATCGTCGGCTCGCTCGACGGCTTCCCCGAGCTGATCGCCAAGCGGCTGCGCACGGCGGCCGAGCGCACCGACGGCCGCAACGGGGTGCACGTCAACGTGGCGGTCGGCTATGGCGGCAGGCAGGAGATCACCGACGCGGTGCGCTCGCTGGTCCGCCAGGAGATCGCCGCGGGGGAAACCGGTGAGGACCTGGTGCAGTCGATCACGGTGAACGCGATCGGCCAGCACCTCTACACCTCCGGCCAGCCGGACCCCGACCTGGTCATCCGCACTTCCGGGGAACAGCGGCTGTCGGGTTTCCTGCTGTGGCAGAGCGCATACTCGGAGATATGGTTCACCGAGGCGTACTGGCCGGAGTTCCGCCGGGTGGATTTCCTGCGGGCGCTGCGCGACTACGCCGCGCGCCATCGCCGTTTCGGTGTCTGATCCGATCCCGGCGTGGTGAATCCGGCTCCATCCGCGCCCTTCTCGCGTACCGTGCGGTCTCATGAGCTCGTTCGATCACCGGTCCGCCGAAGCGGCCGAAGCCGTGCGACCCGCGCCGGGCGACTCGATGAGCTACGCGGAGTTCGGTAGGCGGTTCCTGGAGTACGCCGCCTCCGAAGCGCGCATCTCCGGCGCGTTCGACCAGTTGACCGGCACCGCCTTCGATCTGGGACCGATCGGCGTCGGGCCGGGCCGGCTGGCCAAAGTGACCGCGGAGGTGCAGCTCGGCGCGTCCCGGCTGCGCCGCCACGACGACGAGACGATCGCCTACGAGTTGATCATTCCCCTGGACATCGACCTGTTGCTCGACCTGGCGGTCGACCGGCACCGGTTCCACGTCGAAGGAACCGTGCACCTGCACCTGACGGTGCGCACGGCCGCGCCCCTGCGGGTGGTGATCAATATCGCCGAGCCGCGTCCGGGTGACGTCCGCGTGAATGTCGCCGCCGCCACCAAGCGCGGGCAGCTGCTGCGCATCCTCGCCAGCGTGGATCACGAGATCAGGCGCTTCGTCGCCCGCTATATCTCCACCGAGATCCGTAGACCGCACATTGCCGCAGTTCGCGATATCGACGTGGCCCGGCGCCTCGACGAGGCGTGGAAATTGTAAGCCTTGTCACAATTTCCGCAGTCGTAGCCGGTTGATGGTGTGGTCGGCGTCCTTGCGCAGTACCAAGGTCGCGCGCGGCCGGGTGGGCAGAATGTTCTCCACCAGATTCGGACGGTTGGTGTTGTTCCAGATCTCCTGCGCGGCGGCGGTCGCCTGCTCGTCGGTGAATCCGGAGTAGTGGTGGAAATGCGCGTTCGGATCGGCGAAAGCCGTGTTGCGCAGTGTGAGAAACCGTTGCACATACCACTTCTCGATGTCCTCGATGCGCGCGTCGACATAGATCGAGAAGTCGAACAGGTCCGACACCATCAACCGTGGGCCGGTCTGGAGCACGTTCAAGCCCTCCACGATCAGAATGTCGGGTTGGCGCACGCAGTGCAGCTTGCCCGGCACGATGTCGTAGGAGATGTGCGAATACACCGGAGCGCAGACCTCGGCCGACCCGGATTTCACCTCGGTGACGAATCGCAGCAGCTTGCGGCGGTCGTAGCTCTCCGGGAAACCTTTGCGGTGCATGATTCCACGCCGGGTGAGTTCGGCGGTGGGATAGAGAAACCCGTCGGTGGTCACCAGGTCGACCCGCGGGTGGTGATCCCAGCGGGCCAGCAGCGCCTGCAGCACGCGAGCGGTGGTGGATTTACCCACCGCGACGCTGCCCGCGACTCCGATCACGAACGGCACCTGCTGGTCGGGGTGGGTTTCACCGAGAAAGGTTGCGGTCGCGGCGAACAGCCGCTGACGCGCGGCCACTTGCAGGTGGATGAGACGAGCGAGCGGGAGATAGACCTCGGCGACTTCCTCGAGATCGATCTGTTCTCCGAGGCCGCGCAGGCCGATCAGTTCTTCCTCGGTGAGCACCAGCGGAGTCGACTTACGCAGGGTCCGCCACTGTTTCCGGTCGAATTCCACGTATGGACTCGGCTCGCTCATTCGTGCCACCTACCCGACACTCCGTTTCGGCAAACCCGCACAGTTAGCGTGCGGATACGGTGAGGTTGGGTCTAGCTGTCGCCGCATAGCCGAATTCTGCTCCGCGCCGACATCGTGGGATGACCGGGGTACCACTACCGGTTGGTAACCCACTCGATGACCCAGGTGCGAGCCGCTAATGTCGGCTGGCATGGAAGCGCATCCGCTCGTGACCGAATACCTGCGGCTCGGCCTGGCCTTCGATCGGCTGGAGGAAGGGTTCGTCGACGCCTATACCGGTGATCCCGCGCTGCGCCGTGAGGTACAGAACGCGCCCGCGCCGCAGCCGCGTGAGCTGGCTCGCCGGGCCGCCGAGTTGCGTGCCGCCGTGCCGGAAGCCGGGCTCGCGCCGGAGCGCGCGGAATTCCTCGACGCGCACCTGCGCGCCCTGGAGTGTTCCGGACGGAAGTTCGCGGGGGACGACATCGGATTCGTCGAGGAGGTCCGCGCCTACTTCGATGTCGACATCGCTCCCGGCGACGTGGACGACTACCGCGACGCGCACCGGCAGATGGACGAGGTGCTCGCCGGGGACGGCCCGCTGGCCGAACGGATGGCCGCCCATCGCAAGGCCGACGAGATCCCGCCGGAGCGGCTGCCGGTCTGTGTCGAGGCGTTCTCGGGCGCGCTGCGCGAACTGGTCCGCGCCCGTTACCCGCTGCCCGACCACGAGCACGTCACCTACGAGGTGGTCGGTGACAAGCCCTGGTCCGGATTCAACTACTACTTGGGCAACTACCATTCGCGGGTCGCGATCAACTCCGACCTCAAGCAGCACATGGCGCACCTGCCGCACCTGATCGCGCACGAGTCCTATCCGGGGCACCACACCGAGCACTGCCGCAAGGAGGCCGGGCTGGTGGCCGCCGGGCAGGCCGAACAGACGCTGTTCCTGGTGAACACGCCGCAGTGCCTGATGGCCGAGGGGCTCGCCGATCTGGCGCTGCGGTCGATGGTCGGGCCCGGGTGGGGCAAGTGGGCCCAGGACATCTACGCCGATCTCGGGCTGCGCTTCGACGGCGAACGAGCCGAACGGCTTTCGAACGCCTCGGCCAAATTGCTCGGCGTGCGGCAGGACGCCGCACTGCTGCTGCACGACCGGGGACGCAGCCAGGACGAGGTGGCGGAATTCCTGCAAACCTGGAGCCTGACGACGCCGGAGCGGGCGCGCCAATCGCTGCGCTTCCTGTCCTCGCCGCTGTGGCGGGCCTACATCTCCACCTACGTGGAGGGGTACCGGCTGCTGGGCGGCTGGCTGGATCGCGCCGTCGACGCCGAGGACCGGTCGGATCGTTTCCGCAGGCTGCTCGACGAGCCGCTCACACCGGGCGCGGTGCGCGCCGCGGCGTGAGCTCGGAGCACTCGCGTCACGGTTCGAGCGCCACGTTCGGAGCTGTGGTCGGTACGCCGTGACGCGGTGCGGGCCGTGCGGGGGTGTTGGCGGTGCGGGCCGTGCGGGGTGTTGGCGGTGCGGGCCGTGCGGGGTGTGGCAGGGCGGGCCGCGCAGGGTGTGGCAGGGCGGGCCGCGCAGGGTGTGGCAGGGCGGGCCGCGCAGGGTGTGGCAGGGCGGGCCGCGCAGGGTGTGGCAGGGCGGACCGCGTGCAGGTTGTCGCAGCGGAGGTCTCGGTTGTCTCGGGGTAGGGCGCGTGGCGCGGCGGATCGGGCCGCGCCACGCGCACGGGGTGAGCGCGCTACTGGATCACAGCACAACCCTGCCCGCCCGCGGAGATGCTGCACAGCAGCAGTGAAAGGGTGCGCAACAGCGCCTCGACCGGGGAGGTGGGCACCGATACCAAGCCGACCATGTTCGTTCCTTCGTCAGGTGATCGTGAACTCTCACCAAGGAAACCGCTCGGCGCCCCAAGGGCCGTTACGGCTTGTCGCGCCCCATTGATCGGGGGCCATACGGTCCGGCCGTGTGCTGCTCAGGGGCGCTGCGGCCGGAAGATCGCGCACGTGGTGGTCGCGTGCGCGACCAGCCGGCCCTGCTCGTCCACCACCCGCCCCTCTGCGGTCGCGGTGGTGCGCCCGACGTGAATCGTGGTCCCGGTGGCGGTGAGGCGCTGCCCGTCGGTGGGCACGGCCCGGATGTAGTTGATCTTCAGCTCCAGCGTCGTGTAGCCGACGCCCGCCTCCAGCGTGGTGTGCACCGCGCAGCCCATCACCGAGTCGAGCAAGGTCGCGCAGATACCGCCGTGCGTGGTGCCGAGCGGGTTGGCGAAGTCGGGCCGGGTGCGCAGCGCGAAGACCACCTTGCCGTGTTCGAGTTCGTCGACCTCCATGCCGAGCAGGTCCCCGATGAACGGCGGGCGGTCCGTCCTGCTCATGGCGGCCCGCAGCAGTTCGAGACCGGACAGAGCGGCCAGGTCGGCCGTGACTTCGGACATCAATCCCATCCTTTCGATGAACCGATCGGTCCACATCTGAGATGATTGCAGCATGGACCGATCGGTTCACGCAACCGTGGGCAAGGAGCTCGCATGACCCCAGGGCCGCGCACCAGGCTGATCGAGAGCGCCATCGAACTGGTGCGGGAGCAGGGCGTGCACGCCGCCGGGCTGGCCGCCCTGCTCGAACGCAGCAACGCGTCGCGCAACTCGCTCTACCAGCACTTCCCGGCGGGCAAGGCCGAACTGGTCGAGGCCGCGACCCGGGTGGCGGGCGCCCGGATCGACGAGGTGATCGGCAAGGTCACCGCCGCGCCGCCGCGCCGCTGGTTCGAACGCGCTGCTCGGCTGGTGGGTCACGGCGCTGGAGAAGACCGGCTATCGCGCCGGGTGCCCGGTGGTCGGTGCGGCGCTGGCCGAGTCCGAGCCGCGGGTGCAAGCCGCGGCGGGCGAGGTCTTCGGCGCTTGGCACGAAAGACTGGGCGCGGCACTCGTGGCCGCCGGGGTCTCGGCCGAGGAAGCGCGCTCGTTCAGCAGTTTCGCGTTCAGCGCGATGGAGGGCGCCATCGTCCAAGCGCGTGCCATGAAGTCCACGCAGCCTTTGCGGGACGCGCAGCGGCATCTCACGCAGCTGATGGAGAGCTACCTCCCGGCGGACGGCGCGGCCCGCTGAGCATCGGGCCGCCTGCCCAAGGCGTGTCGCACGTCACGGACCGGCCGCGCGACGCGCCAGTGCCGACCGGGAGGGATGAACCCCCTGCTCGAGGACGGGCCCGTGGCCCATAGACTGAGGCCGTGACGCAGACGACCGCCTCTGTCAATTCCCAGTCTCTCGGTGAGCTCGATCCGGAGCTCGCTGCCGCGATGGCAGGCGAGCTCGCCCGCGAACGCGACACGCTCGAGATGATCGCCTCCGAGAACTTCGTGCCGCGCGCGGTGCTGCAGGCGCAGGGCAGCGTGCTCACCAACAAGTACGCCGAGGGCTACCCGGGGCGGCGCTACTACGGCGGCTGCGAGCACGTCGACGTGGTCGAGACCTTGGCGCGCGACCGGGCCAAAGAATTGTTCGGCGCGGAATTCGCCAACGTGCAGCCGCACTCCGGCGCGCAGGCGAACGCCGCGGTGCTGATGTCGCTGATGAACCCGGGCGACAAGCTGCTCGGCCTCGACCTCGCGCACGGCGGTCACCTCACCCACGGCATGCGCCTGAACTTCTCCGGCAAGCTCTACGAGGTGCACTCCTACGGGGTGAGCAAGGAAGACCACCGCGTCGACATGGACGAGGTGCGCGAGATCGCTTTGCAGGCGCGCCCGAAGGTGATCGTCGCCGGCTGGTCGGCCTACCCCCGTCACCAGGACTTCGCGGCCTTCCGTTCGATCGCCGACGAGGTCGGCGCCTACCTGTGGGTGGACATGGCCCACTTCGCCGGTCTGGTCGCCGCCGGGCTGCACCCCTCGCCGGTGCCGTACGCGGACGTGGTGTCCTCGACCGTGCACAAGACCCTGGGTGGTCCGCGCTCCGGCCTGATCCTCGCCAAGCAGGAGTACGCCAAGAAGCTGAACAGCTCGGTGTTCCCCGGTCAGCAGGGTGGGCCGCTGATGCACGCCATCGCCGCCAAGGCCGTCGCCTTCAAGATCGCCGCGGGCGAGGAGTTCAAGAACCGGCAGGAGCGCACGCTGTCCGGCGCGAAGATCCTCGCCGAGCGGCTCACCGCCGCCGACGTCAAGGACAAGGGCATCAGCGTGCTCACCGGCGGCACCGACGTGCATCTGGTTCTGGTGGACCTGCGCAACTCCGAGCTCGACGGCCAGCAGGGCGAGGACCTGCTGCACGAGATCGGTATCACGGTCAACCGCAACGCCGTTCCGTTCGACCCGCGTCCCCCGATGGTCACCTCCGGCCTGCGGATCGGTACCGCCGCCCTGGCCACGCGTGGCTTCGGCGACACCGAGTTCACCGAGGTCGCCGACATCATCGCGGGCGCGCTGTCCGGCAGCGCCGACCTCGACTCGCTGCGCGCCCGAGTGAGCAAGCTGGCCAAGGACGTCCCGCTGTACGACGGCTTGGAGGACTGGCGACTGCTGGGCTGACTGCGCGACCTGCTTCGCGCCCATCGGCGTCCCCGCCGCGACGACCACGGTTGACCTGTACCGCGCTCGAGGTTGCACTGTGGGCAGATGCGGTTGAATCAGATCACGGTCGGTGCCACCGACCTCGGCCGGTCCGAGCGGTTCTATCGACTGCTCGGATTGCGGCTGATCGTCGAGAATGATCACTACCTGCGGTTTCGATGTCCCGATGGCGACAGCACGGTTTCGGTCGAACTGGTCGAATCCGTGCCCGATGGCGAGCAGGTGACGATCTACTTCGAGGCCGATGACCTCGACGACCATTGCGCCCGGCTGCGCGAAAGGGGCGTGCGGTTCGACAGCCCGCCCACCGATATGCCGTGGCTTTGGCGGGAGGCGCGGCTGCGTGATCCCGACGGCCATCTCCTGTGCCTGTTCCACGCCGGGGACAACCGGCTCGATCCGCCGTGGCGGCTTCTCGACTCGACTTCGGATCGACCGCCCGGCGGCCGATCGGGTACGGAGCCGCCGGAAGCGCTGTCCGGCGGCGTCTCCGACTAGCCGGCCACACGATCCCGGTGGCGGCGCTTGTCGTCGGCATCCGCGATCGTTGGACCTTCCGGTCGCGGCCATCGGCGGATTCCAGGCCGTTGCGGGTCTCGCGCACGATCGCGGGTTGCCGGCCTTGACTCAGCCTTCGTGCATGGCTTGCCAGGCGGGATGGGTGAGGTAGGCGGCGAGGGTGGATTCGAACGCGTAGGCGTCGTCGTCCTCGTGCGGGGAAGGCGGGTCGGGTTCGTAGCCGGTCGGCGGTGTCCAGACCGGCGTGAGTTCGATCGGCGGCAGGCCCAGCCGCGTGCGTACCGCCGCGGCGAGGGCGTCGGGTACGGGCACGTATGGCAGGTCGAACCATCCGTAGGCGATGGGTTGGTTCCCGCGTGGCCGGTCCCAGCACACCCAGCCCCAGCCTTCGTTCTCCGCCCAGCCCACCACGAACTCGTCCCCGTCGAGGGTTTCCGCGAGCTCGAAATACATGTCCCGGTCCTCGCCCGGCGGCCCGTAGTCGTGGAATGTGACTGTCAGCCCGGCGCGTGCGAAGGCATTGATGACTGCGGTCCCGTAGGGGCGGTGCATATCCTCGTTCCCCGGCGCCAGCGCCTTTGTGGGCGTGATGGTGACCTCCATGGGCTCGAGTATCGCGCCCGACACCGACAAGCCAGGTAATCGGCACCGCGCCGGAACCTTCGAGGTCTGCTCACCGGCGCGATCAGCGACCTTTCGCGAGGCAACCGGTGGACTCTGGTTACCGTCACGTCCGCCGCCCCGTAAGCCTCGGCAGGAAGAGCCGATTCCGTCTAGGGAAGCGCTGGGCTCTACCCGCCCCGACGACTGGGCACACCCGATTTGTCACCGATGCTGCGCCCACGTCGGAGTCGGCATCCTGAGCGGATGGACTCGGGACTCTTCGAACGGTAGATACGCGAGCTGGCAACAGAGTTCGATGTCGTGGTGCAGACCGCCATGAGCGCGGGGGAATCACTGGTCCAGGCGTGCTCTGGCCCGCACGATCGACTCGTCCAGGTATCGGACGATGTCGGCGCTGGTGCCGGGGCGGATCATCAGAGCGCGGTTGGCGGGCACCTCGCAGTAACGGCCGTCGCGTGTGTCGATCCAGCGCAAGCGACCGGTGCGCAGCGGCTCGCCGTTACGCGGGCCGAGCAGCACGACCGCGGTGCCGCGCGTGGTGCACGATTGCCGCCAGAAACGCCGATAGCGTTCTTTGGCTTGGCTGGCGGGCGCGTTGCCGAACAAATCGGGGCGATCGTCGTTGAGATCGTCCAGCAAGAAGCTCTTCTCGCCGACCGTCCCAGCCGGTGCGTCCGGCAGTGTTCGCACCAGTTCGGTGGCGAGCTGGTCGGTTCGGTGGCGACGCAACCGGATCCGGCCGCCGTCCGGGGCGGGTGATTGCACGGCGAGCACACCCGAACCGGTGCGCGTGCCACAGGCGACCGCACGCAGCTCCACGCCTTCGCGCGTGTTGTCGTAGCCGAACAGTTCGATGCGCCAATCCGGCCGCGCGAGCGTGGTGATCGCGCTGCGCAGCGGCAGCCGCTCGTCTTGGTTCAGCTCGGCACGAAACTCCCGCTGATACGCCTGGTACTCGTGGAGGCCGGGGAACCGGCTGGTGAAGCGGAACGGGAAGGGCATGCGATCCAGGCCGGTTCCGAACCACGCCGCGGCGAACTGCTCGGCCGACAACGACCACTGCGCGGTCATTTCTCCCCCAGGGCGGGCGGCACGGTCGGCTGCACCTCGCCGAGCAACTCCTTCGCGTGTTCCTCGGTGCGCAGGTACGTCGGCGACTTGTGCTCGTCGTCGTCCGTGCGCCTGCCGCGCAACCCTGGCGGGATCATTCCCGAATAGCCGGGGACGCCGGGTGTTCCCGGTCGTCCGACCGCGGTGGACGGCGCGTTCGCCGCGGCGGGTGCGGTGGGTTGGGCGGGCCGCGAGGTGCCCGGTCGCGCTTCGGTGTCACCGGCGCTCGGGATTCCGGCCGCACCCGGCCCGCCGGGCCTGGCCGGTGTGCCGCTCGGCCTGCTGTCGAACGATGCCGGGGTGACGGCGGCCGGCGTGGTCGGCAGCGACGTGGTGGGCACCCACGGTGTGACCGGGCTGGGAGTTTGTGTCCTGGTCGTGGATGCCGGATTGGTGTTCGTGGTGTCCTGACTCTGCGCAAGAGCCTGCGCCGTGGTCGTTTCCGTGGCGTTCTCCGCTGTCGGCTGCGTTTGGTCGTCCGCCGCGTCTTCCTCCTGCGTGCCGTTGGAGGCGGCGTCGGAAGAGCTTCGATCACCGGAGGAAGAAGTGTCGGCGGGACGGCCGCCGTTCACCGGCTGCGCACCGGCGTTCGTGCCCACGTCGGCGCCGGTGCCCGTCTCGACACCCGCCGGCGTCGCCGCGGCGGGACCGACCGGCGGCGGCAGCGTGGGGATGACCGGCGCGGTGGCACCGTACGGCTGGATGTACTGGGTGTTCATCTCGTCGCGGGCCTGCTCTTCCCGCGCGTTGCGCTGTTCCGGATCGGCCGGGGCGCCCGATCCGTCCACCAGTTCGGGCACCGACATCTTGAACTTGCTCGCCGCGTCCGCCGCTGCCGACAGCGGCACACTCTGCGCACTCAACGCCTCGCCGAACTCGCCCACCCGTGCGGTGTAGTCCCGGATGCCGCGAACCGCACTGTCGGCGGCCGCGCCCTCCCAGTGTTGTTCGACCGCCTTCTTGATCGCGTTCTCGAACTGCTGCCCCGCGTTGGTGACCGCCGCGGCGATGGCCGACCACGCGGCGAACGCACTGTCGAGCGCGGCCGGATTCATCGCGTCGGCCGCTTGCTTGATCTCCGCGTGCGAGAAACTCTGCGCGTTCTCCGGATTGGTGATCGCGCGGCCGTCGGTCTGTCTCATGATCGCTTCCCCCGGTGTTCAGCTGCCCGCGGGCAGCAACGGTGCGACTGCTCGGGCGATGTCGGTGGCGATATCGCAGGCGGCGAGGTGCCTGTTCGCCGATGTCTGCGGCACGTTCGTCAGGATGTAGAGCGAGCCGGACCTCATTTCGACGTTCACCGTGCAGCCGCCAGGTACGTCCGGACGGGCCTCGTAGCGCACGGCTTTACGATCGCCAACCGGGATATCCACGGCGGCAGGGTATTTTTCCCGGACCTGATCGAGGGTGCCGTTCGTTGTCTCGACGACGAATCCGTATCCGGCCCGTGCGACGTAGCGGCAACCCTTCCAAGTGATACCGCCTTGACGGTCCTGTTTGGGTTCAGCGGGTTTGGAGTCCCACTGGCGCTGGGCGAGGAACTCGGGGGTGAGGGCGGTACAGGGGTCGAAAGTGGAGAGTGTGTTCGTCACTGGCGATGTGATCGAACCGGAACCGGTGGCACTGACGTCCGAGGTTGCCGATTCACTCGGTGGCGTGCCGTCGCCGCACCCGGTGAGCAGGACGAGCGCCGACGCCGCGGCAACGAACCCGGTACATCGAATACCCGTGCGGTCCTTCATACGCTGAGCTCCCGCATCGCCGCCGCGAATTCGGTATCGGTCCGGACGTAGCTGTCACAGATCGCTTTGAACATGGCTTGGATCTCCTGCGCCGTGGAGATGTAGCCGGTCAGTGTGTCGAATGCGTTGTTCGGTCCGCCGAAGGCTTTCTCACGGAACAACCGCACCAACTCGACAGCCGAGGTCAGCTTGGGATTGTCTTCGCCGAGGCCCCAATACTGCCGTTCGCCGAGCTCGCGCGCGTCGGTCTGCGCTGCCACGAGTGCATCATCAACTCCTGGCAAGCCTGGTCGATCTCCACGAATCCCTGCGGGTCCATCCGGACTCGCAACGCCCCGGTTTTCGCAGCCTCGATGTACCCGGGAAACGGGCTCTCCGCCATCGCCGCCCCTTCCGTCAGTGCCGTCTGACCTTATAGACGCGTCCCATCTCGCTCCGGTTCCATCGAAACACAGCCGGATCGCAGAGGCGGCCCCGTCGCGCCGCTCGCCGCCATGAGCGCGACCGTCGCCAACTGGGATGTTGTGCCGTATCCCGGTAGGCCCGACGAATCCGATTCGGTGTCAAGGCTGCTGACCAACAGTCAGCGCGCATCCGTGGCCCCGAGCGCGGCGGGATAGTCCTTCAGATCAATGTCCTCGACGGCGTTGTCGCCGTATCGCGTCATCAACGCGAACAGCCGGGAACCGAGGAACCAGTTCCGCATCGCGATGCCGCGCGCGGTCTTCGGGGCCAGGAAGCGACCGGCGTTGCTGTTGCCCGCGATCCTCGCGTAGCGCTTCATGATCTCGTCGTAGCGGGCGAACGCCACGGTGTGGTCGCCGTCGGCTGAAGCCAATTCCCCCGCGATGACGTACGCGCCGACCACGACGAGTCCGGTGCCGAAACCGCCCAGCGTGTTGCCGTACGCGGAGTCGCCGACCAGGGCGATCCGGCCCTCGGTGTAACCGCCGGCCATGCGGACCTGGCTGATCGAGTCCAGGTGGACGTCGTCGAAATCGTCCAGTTCGGCCAGCATACGCGGTACTTCCCAGCCGACCCCCGCGTAGGTCCGCGCGAGAATGCGCCGCTGGGCCGCCCTGTCGTCGCGGGCGTAGTCGAGCACGGGGGTTGGCGCGATCTGCTCGGCACGTGGTGCCGGACGCTCTACGAACGTTTCCGTGCCCATCCCTGGTCGCTGGAAGTGTCGGTGGGCGCCCGGCCGGTCGGCCCGAACGAAATGGCCTGGATGGAGTCCGCCCTCGCGGCGCTCGCGGGCACCGGGCTAACCACCGCCGAACGCCTGGACACCATCGTCCTGCTGACCGGGCACGCCCGCAGCCTGGTACAACAGGCGCGGGTGGCGGACGCCGGCGAGTTCGAGAGGCAGATCGCGGGGCAGTTCGCCGAGATGGTGGCCGCCGCGGCGGATCGTTACCCGTACGCCGCCGCCGCGTTCGCCGAGGAGGGCGCGGCGGGCGGCGGGGATGGCACCCTGCGCTTCGGCATCGCGCGAATACTCGACGGACTGGCTGTGCTCATCGCGCGCCGCGGCTGACCGGCGCGGCCTACGCTCGATCCATGACCGATGAACTCGACCTGAAACAGGACTCGATCACCACCGTGCGGGAGTTCTTCGCCGCCCTGGAGATGGGCGCCGCCGAGGAGGCGATCAACCTGCTGCACCCGGACATCGTCTGGAAGAACACCTCGCTGCCCGACGTCCGAGGCGTTCGCCGGGTCGGTGGCGTGCTGCGCGGCCTGCGCCGCGACTGGCTCGGCTTCGGCGTCGACATGCACCACATCGCCGCCGACGGCGACATCGTGCTCACCGACCGCACCGACTATCTGCGCTTCGGCCCGGTGCGGATCGGTTTCTGGGTGACCGGCACGTTCGAACTGCGCGACGGCCGAATCGCTCTCTGGCACGACCACTTCAGCTGGGAGAACTTCGTGCGCGGGACGGCTGTCGGCCTCTGGCGCGCCGCGCTGACCCGGGGCTGACCCGCTGTCAGGAGTGCTGGACCAAGTAGTCGAGGTAGACCGGCCGCAACACCTCGGCGACCGCGCCGTCACCGGCGTGGACGTAGTGGTCGAGCATGGGCAGTACGTACTTGATGTCCGCCTCGCTCTCGCCGACATTGCCCGCGGCGGCCTCCGCGGCCGGGATCGACGTGAGCAGCCGCCACAGGAACTTGACGTCACCGCGTCGCACGGCCAGCCGCATCGCCCGGTCGTGCAGTTCCTTCGACGAGAGCTTCTCCAAATCCTCGTTACCGGACATACCAGCGACTCTATCCGTCGAATCGGGCGGCAGCGACCGCGCGGCGTATCCCGTGGCCGCTCGGCGGCCGTGTTGGATAACTGCCATGACTTCGCGACCTTCCGGCTTCCGCGTGAAGCGCGTCTACGACGACCCCGAGCCGGACGATGGCGCCCGGGTGCTGGTCGACCGGCTCTGGCCGCGCGGCGTCACCAAAGCCACGGCGCGGGTCGATCGCTGGCCCAGAGCGCTCGCCCCGTCCACCGAGTTGCGGCGCTGGTTCCACGCCGACCGTGACGCGCGCGGCGCGGAATTCGCCCGTCGGTATCGCGCCGAGCTCGCGGCGCCGGAAGTTCAGCAAGATTTGCGGGAATTGCGCGATCTGGCCGCCAAAGGTCCGGTCACATTGCTGACGGCCGTACAGGATCCGGTGCACAGCCATGTTCCAGTGTTGCTCAACGTACTGCGCTGAGTACCCCAACGTGCTGGTTTACGACAAATTCACGCACGCGCCTTCCCGTCCCTGAGCGCGGATACCCGGATCGAAGGTAGCGTCGGGTGTGCGGGCCGCGGCGGTGTGGCTCGTACGGGAGGTCCTGACCGTGACTGAGCTACTCAGTACGAGGGGGCCGGAACCCGGCCCTCGTGGCACCTGACGGCAACGTCGTCGGGTCCATCAGGACGGACCGGTCCAGCGAGATCGTTCGTGCGACTGCCGCGCGAACACAGAGGAGCCCACCGTGACTGCAGCACGCTCCGTTTCCGCTCCCTCGGCGAACTCCCGCTCCGCGAAAGGCGGAGCCGCCGCGAAGGGGGCCCGCCCCTCGCAATCAGCCGGCAAAACCTTCGTCGTCGACACGTCCGTCCTGCTGTCGGATCCCTGGTCCTTCACGCGCTTCGGCGAACACGACGTGGTGTTACCCCTGGTGGTCATCAGTGAGCTCGAAGCCAAACGGCACCATCACGAGCTGGGCTGGTTCGCGCGAGAAGCCCTGCGCAACCTGGACGATCTGCGCTTGCGGTACGGCAGGCTGGATCAGCAGGTGCCGATCGGCACCGAGGGCGGAACGTTGCAGGTGGAACTGAACCACACCGATCCCGCGGTCCTCCCGGTCGGCTTCCGCACCGACAGCAACGATTCCCGAATCCTGGCCTGCGCCCTCAACCTGGCGGCCGAGGGCCGTGACGTGGTGCTGGTGTCCAAGGACATTCCGCTGCGGGTCAAGGCCGGTGCGGTGGGCTTGCACGCCGACGGATACCACGCCCAGGACGTGGTGACCTCGGGCTGGTCCGGCATGGTGGAACTCGACGTCAGCACCGCGCACATCATCAGCTCTACGCCGAATCGGTGATCGATCTGGACGAGGCGCGAGAGCTGCCCTGCCATACCGGCATCCGGTTGCTCGGCATCAGCTCCAGCGCCCTCGGCCGGGTCACCCCGGACAAGCGGGTGCAGCTGGTGCGCGAACGCGAGGCGTTCGGGTTGCACGGCCGTTCCGCCGAGCAGCGCATCGCGCTCGATCTGCTGCTGGACGAGAGCGTCGGCATCGTCTCCCTCGGCGGCCGGGCCGGTACCGGCAAATCCGCGCTCGCGCTGACCGCGGGCCTGGAGGCGGTGCTGGAACGGCGGACGCAGCGCAAGGTGGTCGTCTTCCGTCCGCTGTACGCGGTCGGCGGCCAGGAACTGGGCTACCTGCCCGGCACCGAGAGCGAGAAAATGGGCCCCTGGGCGCAGGCGGTGTTCGACACCCTCGAACGGACTGGCCAGCCGCGAGGTGATGGAGGAGGTGCTCAGCCGCAACATGCTGGAGGTGTTGCCGCTGACCCATATTCGCGGGCGGTCGCTGCACGACTCCTTCGTGATCGTGGACGAAGCTCAGTCGCTCGAGCGCAACGTGCTGCTCACGGTGCTCAGCCGCCTGGGAACCGGCTCACGGGTGGTGCTCACCCACGACGTGGCCCAGCGGGACAACCTGCGCGTCGGCAGGCACGACGGCGTCGCGGCGGTGGTCGAGAAACTGAAAGGCCATCCGCTTTTCGCGCACATCACGCTGACCCGTAGCGAACGCTCGCCGATCGCGGCGCTGGTCACCGAGATGCTGGAGGAATACGGTCCCAACGCCTGATCTCGCGGCACCGTCCGACGCGGTGTTTCACGGCATATCCGGCGGGTAATATCCGCCGCGATAGCTGTTCGGTATGACCCGGTGACCGCTCGTCGGTCACCGGGTCATCGCCTGACAATCGGCCGAGGCTACGCGCTACGTCACGCAGCCCGTGGTGTGCCAGGTAGCCCACAGCGAGAGGATGGACATGCACCACTTCGCTCGACGAACGGCTGGATTCACCGCAGTGCTCGCCGCGGCAGGGCTGATCTCCGCCGGTTGTGGCGACGACGACGGCTCCGATCCCGGCGCCACCATGACCGGCATGATCACGACCATGATGACCACCCTCGCGCCCGGGACCACCACCGCGCCCGACGACGATCGCACGACCACCGAGGACCGCGAGACCACCGAGGGCCGCGCGACGGGAACCACGGGCCCGGCGGCCGAGGGCACCAAGATCGCGACCCCGGCCGGTGAGATCGCCGTGGACGGCGACATCTACGAGAAGTACGTGCAGCTCGGCGGCCCCACCGGCACGCTGGGGCTTCCGCTGCAACCCGAGGAGAAGGGTCCCGACGACGGCGAATATCAGGACTTCGCAGGCGGCACCATCTACAAGGCCGAGGACAGCGAGCCGCACGTCGTCTGGGGCGAGATCCGCAAGGCGTGGGAAGAGAACGGCGGCGCGCAGGGGCAGCTGGGCTACCCGGTGAGCGACGAGAAGGACATTCCCGGCGGGAAGCAAAGCGACTTCTCCGGAGGCACCATCACCTGGGTGAACGGTACTATCACCGTCACGCCGAAGTAGTAACCCGGTATTTCGGCGTCCGGGGCCGCTCGGCGGTCCCGGAAGCCCACCCGAATCCCCCCATCCGCTCCCGCTCCGCGGGCCAAGCCGCTAGGTTATCTCGGTGCAAACTCTCCTGACCGATCGCGAATTGCTCGAACAGCTCGCGGTGGACGTAGAACTGCTGCTGCGCAAGCACGTCGATGTCGCCGACGAGTGGCAGCCTCACGACCTCGTGCCGTGGGACGACGGGCGCAACTTCGCCTTCCTCGGCGGCACGGACTGGACGCCGGAGCAGTCCGAGCTCGGCGAGACCGCCAAACTGGCGTTGACCGTCTCGGTGCTGATCGCCGACAACTTGCCCTCGTATCACCGCGAGATCGGCAAATACCTGCGCACCGGCGCGTGGTGGCGCTGGGTCGGCCGCTGGACGGCCGAGGAGAACCGCCACGAGATCACCATCCGCAATTACCTCATGGTGACCAGGGCCGTCGACCCGGTGGAACTGGAGCGGTTGCGGATGGAGCACATGACCAGGGGCTTCCGCCGCCCGGCGATGCACTTGCTCGAACGTGCTGGCCAACTGCGCGTTCGAGGAGGCCGCCAGCGCGCTGCGGCATCGCAACATCGCGGCGCTGGGGGAGAACCCCCTGGTCACCGCCATCGCCGAGCGCATCGCGCTGGACGACGAACTGCAATCGGTCTTCTTCGCCGACCTGGTCGCCGCCGCACTCGACCTGGTGCCGGACCAGACCGTGCGGGCCATCGCCGACCGGGTCGCCGGTTTCGAGGTCCCGACGGTGACGCTGCCGGATGGCCGCAGCAGCGACGAGGTGCTCGCCGAGGCGGGCGTCTACGACCGCGCCAAGGAGGGGGAGCTGGTCTTCGCCCCGTTGCTGCGGCGGTGGAACATTTTCACGCGCACCGATTTCGGTCCGGACGGCGCGCTGGCGCGCGACGAGCTCTCGCACTTGCGCGACTGACTCGCTGCGGCACACTTCGGCGAACGCCACCTCGCCAGCCCGATGGCTGTGGAGGTGGCGTTCGCTCTTTCGACTGCTCGGCCGGCGGACGACGTCCGATTGCTGCCGTCGGGCCTAGTCCTGTTCCCGGACCTTCGCCATGGCGAGCACGTCGAGGCGGCGGTCGAGTTCCTCCTCGGTCAGCTTCTCGTCCAGCAGGCCGCGATCGATGACGGTCTGGCGGATGGTCTTCTTCTCCCGCAGCGCCTGCTTGGCCACCGCAGCCGCCTCCTCGTAGCCGATGGCGGAGTTCAGAGGGGTCACGATCGAGGGGGAGGACTCGGCGAGGGTGCGCAGGTGCTCGACGTTGGCGACCAGGCCGCGCACGCACTTGTCGGCGAACAGGCGCGACACGTTGGCCAGCAGGCGGATCGACTCCAGCAGATTGCGCGCCATCACCGGGATGTACACGTTCAGTTCGAACGCGCCGTTCGCGCCCGCGAAGGCCACCGCGGCGTCGTTGCCGATCACCTGCGCGCCGACCTGGGTGACGGCTTCGGGCAGCACCGGATTCACCTTGCCCGGCATGATCGAGCTGCCCGGCTGCAGATCCGGCAGCTGGATCTCGGCCAGACCGGTCAGTGGGCCGGAGCCCATCCAGCGGATGTCGTTGGCGATCTTGGTCAAGCTCACCGCGATGGTGCGCAGCGCGCCGGACGCCTCGACCAGACCGTCCCGCGCGGCCTGCGCCTCGAAGTGGTCCTCGGCCTCGCGCAACGCGTCGATGCCGGTGGCGCGCACCAGTTCCGCGACGACCTTCGCGCCGAACCCGTCCGGCGCGTTCAGTCCGGTGCCGACCGCCGTTCCGCCGATCGGCAGCTCGCCGAGCCGCGGCAGCGTCGCCATGATGCGGTCGATGCCCGCCGCGACCTGGCGGGTGTAGCCGCCGAACTCCTGGCCGAGGGTCACCGGGACGGCGTCCATGAGATGGGTGCGGCCGGACTTCACCACCGTGCGCCATTCCGTCGACTTGTCCAGCAGCGCCAGCCGCAGATGCTCCAGCGCGGGAACCAGATCGGTGATGACCGCTTCGGTGGCGGCGAGATGCGTTGCCGTGGGGAAGGTGTCGTTGGACGACTGCGACATGTTCACGTCGTCGTTCGGGTGAACCGTGACGCCCTTCGCCTTGGCCAGCGAGGCGATCACCTCGTTGGCGTTCATATTGGAGCTGGTGCCGGAGCCGGTCTGGAAGACATTGATCGGGAACTGATCGTCGTGCTCGCCGTCGGCGATCTCGCCGGCCGCGGCGATGATGGCATCGGCCTTCACGGGATCGAGCAGACCCAAGTCGCGGTTCACCGTGGCACACGCGGCCTTCAGCAGGCCGAGCGCGCGAATCTGCGCGCGCTCCAAACCGCGTCCGCTGATCGGGAAGTTCTCCACGGCCCGCTGGGTCTGCGCCCGCCACAAAGCGTCCACCGGAACCCGGACCTCACCCATGGTGTCGTGCTCGATGCGGTACTGCTGCTCCTCGGTCATGATTCCGACCCTATGCCGCAGCCGCCCGGCATGGGGCTACCACGCCTGAGGTCATTCGCACACCCCAGCGACCCCGCACCGGGAATAGGAACCCGCCCGCCACCGACAACGGCGAATCCGGGTGGCGACTCACCGCACCACCCCACGCCACCCCGGTTGCGAGTGCAGCGAGACCCAGCCTCCACCGTCCGCAGCCCAGCTCGCCTTTCCGTGGCCGCCGCGTAGGCCACAGAAGACCCGCGTGCCATCGACAACGGCAAAGCAAGGGTCGCGCGCTCACCGCCCCACGCCGAGCTCACTTCCACTGCCGATCTCGAGCGGAGCGAGAGACCGAGCATCTTCCGTCCGCAGCTCGGCCCGCATTCGCGCGCCCGTCGCGTAGGCGACGAAGAAGTTCGCCCGTTCCCGATAACGGCGAACTACGGGTCGGGCGCTCAGCGCACCTCGACTCCGAGTTTCGAGCGCAGCGAGACCGAGCATGCGCCGTTCGCGGCCCGGCTCCAGAGGGCCGCGAACACGCCGCGACGAAGTCGCGGCCGAACATCACGGCAGCGGCGGGACCGCGTGTTCGTCGCCGATGAAGTCGACCGAGGAGTATTCCCGCAGCTTGGTCAGGCGGTGGTAGGCGTCGATCATGCGGACCGTGCCGCTCTTGGAGCGCATGACGATCGACTGGGTCGACGCGCCGCCGCCGTAGTAGCGCACGCCGCGCAGCAGGTCGCCGTCGGTGACGCCGGTGGCGCAGAAGAAGACGTTCTCGCCGGAGACCAGGTCTTCGGTGGTCAGGACGCGGTCGAGGTCGTGGCCGGCGTCGATGGCCTTCTGTCGTTCCGCGTCGTCCTTCGGGGCGAGCATGCCTTGCAGCGCACCGCCCATACAGCGCATGGCGGCGGCGGCGATGATGCCCTCGGGGGTGCCGCCGATGCCGACGAGGATGTCGGTGCCGGAGTCGGGGCGGGCGGCGGCGATCGCTCCGGCGACGTCGCCGTCGGAGATCAGGCGGATGCGGGCGCCCGCGTCGCGCACCTGCTGGATCAGCTCGGCGTGGCGGGGACGGTCCAGGATGCAGACGGTCAGGTCGGACTTCGACAGGTTCTTGGCCTTGGCGACCCGGCTGATGTTCTCGCCGATCGGGGCCGAGATATTGATCACGTCGGCGGCGTCGGGGCCGACCGCGATCTTGTGCATGTAGAACACCGCGGACGGGTCGAACATGGCGCCGCGTTCGGCGACGGCGAGCACCGAGATCGCGCCGGGCACGCCCTTGGACATCAGCGTGGTGCCGTCGATCGGGTCCACCGCGAAGTCCACTTCGGGGCCGGTGCCGTCGCCGACGGCCTCGCCGTTGTACAGCATGGGCGCCTCGTCCTTCTCGCCCTCGCCGATGACGACGATGCCGCGCATGGACACCGAGCTGACCAGCTGCCGCATGGCGTCGACGGCGGCGCCGTCGCCCCCCTCCTTGTCGCCGCGTCCGACCCACCGGCCCGCTGCCATCGCCCCTGCTTCGGTCACGCGGACCAGCTCGAGTGCGAGGTTGCGGTCGGGCGCCTCCCGGCGGCTAGGTGTGGGGGAAGTTGCCGTCATTGCGGAGTGCCTCCTGTGCGTCGGTACGTACCGGTCGATTGTCTCATTCGGTCTGGCACGGTCGTACACCCCGGCTGCGCGGGTCGGGGTGCGCGGGGCGGCGCCGCCGCACGAGTGGATACTGGGAGCGTGTCGTACCAAAAGCCGCGCATCTTGAACGACTACCGGGATCTGTTCTGGTCGTTGATCCCGTTGGTGCTGATCGCGCTGGTCTTCGCGGGCCTGGCCAGCCAGTGCAGTTTCGCCGCGAACGGTCCGACGCAGGGGCAGATTCCGCGGTTCGACGTCAAGGCGGCGCTCACCGCCGACGCGCGCTCCCTGCCGTTCCCCATCCGCGACCCGGCCTTGCCCGCGGAGTGGACGCCGAACTCCGGCCGCCGTGAGTCCATCGCGGGCACCGGCGGCGGCTCGGTCAGCACGGTCGGCTACATCACACCGCAGGGCACCTACATGCGTTTCACCCAGAGCAACGCGACCGAGGAGGCGCTGGCGCGGTTCGTGCTCGGGTCCCGGTACGCCAGCGGCACCGAGCAGGTCGGTGCGCACAAATGGATCGTCTACGCGGAGCCGGGCTCGGAGACCGCGTGGATCACCGACCTCGGCCAGTCGCGTGTGCTGATCACCGGGGCGGGCAACCCGGCGGCGTTCACCACGCTCGCCGAGGCGATCACATCGGCGCAACCGCTGAAGCCCTGACCCGCCTTGCCCTGGCCGCGCGCGACCACTAGTGTTCGCCGCGGTACGAGACACGTGCCGAACCGGAACTCGGAGGTCGATGAATATGGCTGCCCTCAGCCGTATTTCGCATGCCCTTCGCCGGTTCGCGCGCCCCTGATCCCGCGCGGACGCGGACCGGTCCTCTCTTCGATGACCAGGAGTGTCACGTGTCTGTTCTCCCATCCCCTGAGCTGCTCACCGAACGTCTGATCCTGCGTTCGTGGACCGCCGGCGAGGCCGCCGCCGTGCTCGATGACCGAAGGCGCGCCGCGTGGGCGGCGGATTTCCCGGCCGAAGGAGATCGCGTCGTCGCGGGGCTGTTCGCCGCGCACCCGGACTGGCTCGGGCCGTTCGGGCACCGCCTGATCGTCGAGCGATCGAGTGGACTCGTCATCGGATCGATCGGGCTGTTCTGGCCGCCCACCGACGGTGAACTGGAGATCGGATACGGCGTTGTCGCCTCGCGTCGCGGTCGTGGTTACGCCACCGAGGCCACCGTCGCCCTGACGGCGCACGCGTTCACCGCGCCCGGTGTTCGCGCGGTGCGCGCCGAGGTCGAACTGTCGAATCCGTCGTCGGTGCGTGTGCTGGAGAACGCCGGGTTCCGACGGCTGAGCGGCCAGGACGGTGTCGCGCGGTATCGCGCCGTGGCCGCATCGCACCGGGAGTGACCCCGGTGGCTGTCGTCAGCGGTGGCTCACCACGTTGACGATGGTTCCGTTCGGGTCGCGGACGAAGAAGCGGCGCACGCCCCACGGCTCGTCGCGCAAGGGGTAGACGACGTCGGCGCCCGCGGCGGTCACCGCCGCGTGCACGGCGTCGACGTCGTCGACCTCGACGCTCATGTCCGGCTGGAGCTCCCCGGCTTCCGGGCCGACGAGCAGGACCTGTGCGGTCGGATTGGACGGGGAGGCCATCGTCACGACCCAGCCGAGGTCCATCGCCTCGCGGAAGCCCAGCAGCCGGTAGAAATCGCGGCTGGCGGCCAGATCGGTGGCGCGCACGTCTGGCGTGGCGCGGCGGATGCTCATTCGCGCTGTTCCAGGTCGGCGCGGTGCAGTGCGTCCTCGACGCGCTTGCGCGCGCCGGCCAGGTGTTCTTCGCAGCGGTTGGCCAGCGCCTCGCCGCGTTCCCACAGGGCCAGGGATTCGTCGAGGTCGAGGCCGCCTTGCTCGAGGATCTTCACGACGTTGACGAGTTCGTCGCGCGCGCGTTCATAGCCGAAACCGGCGATCTCGGCCGACTCGTCGGCCGGGTCGGCTCCCGTCCCGTTCTTCCCCGTGGACTTGCCGGACTCGGCCAAGGTCAATTCCTCCCTGTGTCGGTGTGCTTCGCGCCGAGCGCCTGGGTGCCGAGCGCGGCGGCGGAGACGGCGCCGTCGGCGACCCGGATGCGCAACTGGCTGCCGGCCGGCGCGTCCTCGATCGAGCGCACCACCTCCCGTTCCCGGCCGGTGACGCGCTGTACGACAGCGTAACCACGGGCCAGTGTGGCAGCGGGGCCCACGGCGGTGAGTTTCTCGCGCAGATGCCGGGTGGCCGTGGTCTCGGTGCGGATGAGCTGCTCGGCGCAGCGGTGCGCGGCCGTGCGCAGGCGTTGGACCTCTTCCTGGCGGCGATCGATCTCGCGCAGCGGGTCGGCGAGTACGGGCCGCGACCGCAGCTGGGCCAGCGCTTTCGTCTCCCGGTCGACCCAGCCGCGCAGCGCGGCGGCGGTCCGTTCCCGCAGTTCACGGATGCAGGCCAGTTCGGCGGCGGCGTCCGGGACGATCCGTTTGGCGGCGTCGGTGGGTGTGGCGGCGCGCAGGTCGGCCACGAGATCGCTGAGCGGATTGTCCGGTTCGTGGCCGATCGCGCTCACGACCGGGGTGGTGGCGGCCACGATGGCACGGCACAGCGCCTCGTCGGAGAACGGCAGCAGGTCTTCCACGCTGCCGCCGCCGCGCGCGAGGACGATCACCTCGACGTCCGGGTGCTCGTCGAGTTCGGCCAGCGCGGTCAGCATCTGCGACACCGCCGTTGGCCCCTGCACGGCTGTGTTGCGGATTTCGAAGCGCACCGCGGGCCAGCGGTTGCGTGCGACGCTCAGCACGTCGCGCTCCGCCGCGCTGGCGCGTCCGGTGATCAGGCCGATGGTTCCCGGCAGGAACGGGATCGGGCGTTTGAGCCGGGGATCGAACAGGCCCTCGGCGGCCAGCAGCGCCTTCAGCCGTTCGATGCGGGCCAGGAGCTCGCCGATGCCGACGGGCCGGATCTCCAGCACGCGCAGGGAGATCGTGCCGCGTCCGGTGAAGAAGGAGAGCTTGCCGTAGACGACCACCCGGCTGCCCTCTCGCAGAGGGACGGGGGAGCTGCGGATGAGGTCCGGATCGCAGGTCACCGACAGCGACATGTCGGCGGACGGGTCGCGCAACACCAGGAACGCGGTGCGGGTGCCGGGACGAAGGTTGATCTGGGTGATCTGGCCCTCCACCCAGATGCTGCCGAGCCGGTCGATCCACTGGGCGACCTTGATGGACACCGAACGCACCGGCCACGGGTGCTCGGCGGAATTGGCCGGTGCGGCGGGTTGGCCGGTGGTGTCCCGGCCTCCCGTCGGAGACGGGGGTGTCCTGGATTCGGTCACTGGGCCCGCACGGTGGCGATCCGATTCGTCAGCATGGTCACGAACGGAGCCCTGGCGCGGGTGTGCTGCTCGTACTCGAGCAGTGCGGTGAGGTCATCGAGCGTCAGCAGGCGCAGCCGGGCGCGCAGCTGGGCCAGGGTCATGTTCGCGTAGTCGTAGCGGACGGCGACTTCCGGTTCGGTGATCTCGGGCGCTCGGGCGGCAGGTTCGGGATCGGGTTCCGTCTCGGTCGCCTCCGGCTCCTCGGCCGGTCGCTCGGCGATCGTCGGCGCCGCGTGGCCGTTGGTCGCCCCGGCGCGGGTGTCGTCCGCCGCGAAGGATTCCGGCGCGCGGAATTGTTCGGGATCGTCGGCGGTGTAGAGATCGAATCGACTGCCGCGCAGCGGGGCGGGGCTCGGATCGTCGGCGAAGTCCTCGTCGAAAGTGGCCCACTCCGGCTGCTCGACCGGCCGGTTGGACAAACGATCGAATACCGCGTCGCCTTTCAGGGCCAGACTGGTCACGAACTGCTGGACGTGCATCGTCGTCTGCAGCATCTGGCTGATGGCCGTGATCGGGAAATTCATTGCCGCCGTGGGTAACCGGCGGGATTCCTCGAAGGCGTATACGGCGGCACCGGCGGCGACCCGGGCCAGAAAAGGTGGTCGAAACATGGTCCTAGCCTGCCCGAAATGGTGTGGTATGCAAAGGAGGGGTGGGCGCGGCGCGGATATTCGCCCGCACCCGCGGGCGGCCGATCGGCGGGAATTGCGCGGCGCTGTGCTCATAATGCGGAGAATAAACGCAGGTCCCGGCGGGAGTGTCCGCCGCCATTCGCCGCGGCCTGTCGTCGACCCTGTCGGGACGGGCTTCGCGCTGCGGCCCCCGGCCCCCGGCTCCCGGCTCCCGGCCCCCCGGCCCCCGGCTAAGCGGGTCTCGCCCGGATGTGACGGTCAACTCCCGGACGTGGCGGGGTCCCGGGCCGCACGTATCCTGTGGGCATGTCTTCGGCCATTCCCTTGAACGTCGGAATCGCCCGCTCGGCAGGCGCTGGAAACGCCGTCGCCGAGGGCGGGAAACGCGTGCTGCTCGCGGAGCCGCGCGGCTACTGCGCCGGCGTGGACCGTGCGGTCGAAACCGTCGAGAAGGCGCTGGAGAAGCACGGCGCGCCGATCTATGTGCGCAAGGAGATCGTGCACAATCGGCACGTCGTGGAGACGCTGCGCGACCGCGGCGTGGTCTTCGTCGAGGAGACCGACGAAGTGCCCGAGGGCGCGGTCGTCGTGTTCTCCGCGCACGGGGTGTCGCCCGCGGTGCACGCGTCGGCGGCCGAGCGCAATCTGCACACCATCGACGCCACCTGCCCGCTGGTGACCAAGGTGCACCAGGAGGCCAAGCGGTTCGCCCGCGACGACTACGACATCCTGCTGATCGGCCACGAGGGTCACGAGGAGGTCGAGGGCACCGCCGGTGAGGCGCCCGAGCACGTCCAGCTGGTCGACGGGCCCGACGCGGTGGACAAGGTCAGCGTGCGTGACGAGTCGAAGGTGATCTGGCTCTCCCAGACCACGCTGAGCGTGGACGAGACGATGGAGACGGTGCAGCGGCTGCGCAAGCGCTTCCCCGGCTTGCAGGACCCGCCGAGCGACGACATCTGCTACGCCACGCAGAACCGTCAGGTCGCGGTGAAGGCGATGGCCCCGGAATGCGACCTGGTGATCGTGGTCGGTTCGCGCAACTCCTCGAACTCCGTGCGCTTGGTCGAGGTCGCGCTGGGAGCGGGCGCCAAGGCGGCGTATCTGGTGGACTTCGCCCGTGAAGTCGACCCGGCCTGGCTCGATGGTGTCCGCACGATCGGTATCACCTCGGGCGCGTCGGTCCCCAACATCCTGGTGCGCGGCGTGCTGGACATGCTGGCCGAGCATGGTTACGGCGACGTCCAGCCGGTCACCACCGCCAACGAGACCCTGGTCTTCGCACTGCCCCGGGAACTGCGCGACGCCAGGCGCTGACGCTCAACCGAGTCCCGGCCGGTTCTCGAAGGCACCGACCCGGGCTATGTACTGGCGGGTGATCCGCCCGGTGCACGTCCCGCGTGACCGGTCATTGCCTATCGCCGCGCAGGCAGGCCCGGGAACGGGGTGGGCGAGGTAACCCCACTACGAGTTCTCCGGCCTGCGCCGTTCCGGTCGGCTCGCATCGCGTTCGCGGTATCGCACATTGGGCTGGGGATGTGGCGGCATCTCCCGGCGGCGGCCCGCGTTGCGCGGCGGTTCGCCTTCCGGACGGGGCATTGCCGCGGTCGGGCGCGTCCCCCTGGCGGGCGCCCGGCCTTCGCGCGGACGCGACGGCGCGACGCGCGGCGGAGTGTCGGCGACCTGCGCCGCCGGTCGGCGCGCGGGCCGTGCGGCGGGCTCGTCCGAGTCGTCCACCACCAGGTCGTCGGGCTCCTTCTTGGGGCGCCGGGTCTTGCGCCGCGCCGAGTCCGCGCCGCCGCCGGACGTACGGGCGGACGTGCTCTTCTTCGCCGGCGACTTGCCCCAGTTCTCGCCGCGGCGTGACGAGAGCGGCCGGGCGGCCTGCTCCTCACGGCGATGCGCATAAATCCTCGCGCCGCCGATCAGCAGGACGACGACCGTGGCGAGCATCATGGTCGGGAAACGGTTCACCAGCGGGATCGCCAAGTTCAACAGGATGTCCTTCATCGAGGTCGATCCCCGGCCGGTGAGCTGCTGATACGCCAGCGGCACCGCGATGAACAGCAGCAGCGGCGGCAGCACCATCGTGCTGAACAAGCCGCGATAGCGCACGGCGGCGACGGCCACGGCGCATCCGAGGATGTACAGCGCGGCGAACGTGCCGGTCAGCTCGGCGCTGCCGCCGTTGGCATCGATCAGAAACCCCAGGAACGTGCAGGCAACCGCGATCAGGATCGCCGCACCGACCGGGATGCCCGGCACCGACGGCAGGATCGAGCGTTGCGGCGCGGGCACCCGGGATCGCACACGTTCGGAAGCAGCCACGATATGCACCCTAGTTGCCGCCGCGCTCGGCGGCGTGGCGGCACGGCCTTAGTCCCGGTTACTCGACAGTCCCGGTTACTCGACAGTCCCGGTTACTCGACAGTCCCGGTTACTCGACCGCGTCGGCGGAGCGCGCCGCACGCGGGCGGGGAGCCACGCGCCCGATCACGCGCATTCCTCGCTCGGCCGGTCCCGGATCGTGGAGTTCGCGCGGTGACCATCACGCGCGTCTCCGCAGAGGGCTCGGTGTAGTCGAGAGCTCCACGTGCTTGCCGAGTCGCGCCCCCGGCCGGACAGGTGCCTACCGGTCATGCCGAGCCGGTGATGACAGGTCCGAGCACCGGCGACTGTTCTGCACCGCGTCGGCGACGAGCACTGCCTGCACAGCGCCGTCACCCCATGCGCGATGCCGGTATACGGGAGTATTCCGGCCGGGTCGTGCGGAAGCCGAAAGATGTGTGGCGCATCCGGCTCGCCGAGGGGCAGAGAATCGCTGACACGCCGGGCCCCTCCTGGGCGAACCCGGCACAGCGGGCGCGGCGATTGGAGTCTGTCGGTGGCTTGGCCTACGGTTTCGCGGCATGCGGATGCTGCACACCTCGGACTGGCACATCGGGCGCACGTTCCATGGTGTAGATCTGCTTGCCGACCAGGCTCGTTCACTGACCGCTATCGCGGAGCTGGTCGCCGAGGAGTCGGTCGAGGTGGTCGTCCTGCCCGGCGACGTGTACGACCGATCGATCCCGAGCGCCGACGCGATCGCGGTGTGCAACCGGGGATTCGAGGCCATCCGCGCCGCGGGAGCGCAGATCGTCGCCACCTCGGGCAATCACGATTCCCCGGCCCGATTGGGCGCGGGCGCGAGTTTCGCCGCGGCGGGCGGATTGCATCTGCGCACCACCGTCGCCGACGCCGACCGCCCCGTCCTGCTGGAGGACGAGCACGGCCCGGTGGCGTTCTACGGCATCCCGTACTTGGAACCGGAGATCACCCGCGCCGAACTCGAAGTGCCGCAGGCGCGCTCGCACGCCGAGATCCTGGACGCGGCCATGGCCCGGGTGCGCGCCGACATCGCGCGTCGGCCCGGTGCGCGGACGGTCGTGCTCGCGCACGCCTTCGTGGTCGGCGCAGAGGCCACCGGCTCGGAGCGCTCGATCTCGGTCGGAGGCGTGGAGACGGTCCCGCTGGCGGCCTTCGACGGCATCGACTACGTGGCGCTCGGCCACCTGCATTCGCCGCAGACGCTGGCGGAGTCGGTCCGCTACTCCGGCTCACCGCTGCCGTATTCGTTCGGCGAGAACGCACATCGCAAAGCGGTCTGGATCATCGATCTGGACGCGGCGGGCCTGCGCACGGTGCGCCGCAGGGATCTGCCGACGGTGCGAGGCCTGAGCAAACTGACCGGCACGCTCGATGAGCTGCTCAGTAGCGCGCAGCACGCGGCGGCCGAACAGCACTACGTGTCCGCCGTGCTCACCGACCTCGCCCGCCCGGTCGACGCCATGCGCAAGCTGCGCGAACGGTTCCCCTACGCCGTGCACGTCGAATGGGCGCGGCCCGAGGGCAACCCGGAGCTGCGCTACCGTGAGCGGGTGCACGGCCGACGCGATATCGAAGTAGCCCGCAGCTTCCTCACCGACGTCCGTGGCGAACCCAGCACGGGCGAGATGACCTGGCTGGAGCGGGCGCTGTCGGCCGCGGTCGCGGAGCCCGAGCAGGTGGCGACGGTGACCGCCGCCGAGGAACTGTCCGCGTGAGCGTCTTGCCGGGACCGGGCGCGGCGGCATGAGACTGCACAAGCTGGAGATGACCGCGTTCGGCCCGTTCGCCGACACCACGGTCGTCGATTTCGACGCGCTCGGCGCCGACGGGTTGTTCCTGCTGCACGGCCAGACCGGGGCGGGCAAGACCACGGTGCTGGACGCGATCGCGTTCGCGCTCTACGGCAGGGTGCCCGGTGCGCGCGGCGAGAGCAAGCGGCTGCACTCCGATCACGCCCCGGAGCACACGCCACCGCAAGTCGTGCTGGAGGCGACCCTCGGCGGACGGCGATTGCGTCTCACCCGTAGTCCCGAGTTCCAGCGTCTCAAGCGCGACGGCACGGGCCTGCGCACCATCAACCCCAAGGCGACGCTGACCTGGCTGGACGGCAAGGGCGAGAACCTCTCGCGGATCCCGGATATCGGCGACGAAGTGCTGCGGTTGCTCGGCATGAGCGCCGACCAGTTCTTCCAAGTGGTGCTGTTGCCGCAAGGCGATTTCGCCCGCTTCCTGCGCGCGGACAACGAAGATCGCGAGAAGCTGCTCGAAAAACTCTTCGATACCCGGCGTTTCGGCACAGCCGAGCAATGGCTGGCCGACAAACGCCGCGCCGCCGAAGCGGATCTGGATACGCGTACCGAGGGTGTGAAGCGCTTGATCACCCAAGTGGGTATGGCGGCCGGAGTGCCGGATTCGGTAGGTCCTGCGGAGTGCGTCGGGTGGTCACAGGATCTGTTGTCCCGCGCGCGCGCCGATCTCGGTGCCGCCGTCGCGGAAGTCGAACGCTGTCAGCAGGACGCCGACCGCGCCCGTGCGCGGGCCGAACAGCATCGCCGGTGGCAGGAGCTGCGCCGCCGCACGGCCGCGGCGCTGGCACAGTTGGACGACTACGCTGCGGGCGCCGAGCGGCGGGCCGCAGCGCGGGCCGAACTCGAACTGGCCCGGCGCGCCGAGCCGGTCGCCGCCGCCATCGAGGAAGCGCGTTCGGCGGTGCGCGTCCAGCGACAGCGCGACAGCGAAACACAGGCCTGCGCACGGCGACTGGCGGCCCGGCTCCTGGAATCGGCGAGCGCCGAACTGGGCGGCGCCGAACTGGTCGATGCCGGCAGTGCGCGGGTCCGCGACGACGCCGACATCGATGCGGCGATCCAGCGTTGGACCGGGCAGATCGGCGCGCTGGACGAAGTGCGGGCCGATGCCGACACCGCCACCCGGCTCGCCGGCGAACTGAACGCCCTGCGCACCGAGGACGCGACGCTGGCCCGGCGCGTCACCGAACTCACCGCGCGACGCCAGGAGTTGCCCGCCGCGCTCCGCGCGGCCGAGGCCAGGCTGCGCGAGGCCACCGAAGCGGTCGCGGCGTTGCCCGGGATCACCACGGAAACCGAGCGGCTACAGGCCGCCGCGACGGCCGCGGTCGATCTGGCCGCGCGCCGCACCGCGCTCGACCACGCCCGCGTCGAGTTCGACGCCGCCCGCACGGCGCACTTGGATGCCAAGGAACTCGTGCTGGATCTGCGCGAGCGCAGGCTGAGCGGGATGGCCGCCGAGCTGGCGGGCGAGCTGGTCGACGGGGCTCCGTGCGCGGTCTGCGGTTCCGCCGAGCATCCCGACCCGGCCCGGCCCACCGCCACCGCGGTGTCCGAGGACGAGGAGGAAGCCGCCGCGGCGGCCGAGCGTGCCGCGGAGGAGACTCGCGACCGGGCGCTGGCCCGCATCACCGGGCTAGAGCGCGAGATCGAAGCGCTCGTCGCGCGCGGCGGCGACACCGACCGCGTCGAACTCGCCGCCGCGCTGCGCGCCGCGACCGACCGCTACGAGGACACTGCGGAACTGGCCGCCAACGCCAACGGTCTGGAAAGCGAACTCGCCCGTTTGCGCGCGGACGAAGCGCGCCTGCACGACGAGCTGCGCGCATCCGAAGCCCGCCGCAGCGCGGTGGCCGCCACGGTCGTCTCCGCCGAGAAGCGTCTGGCCGAGCTCACCGAACGCCTGCGCACCGCGGCCGGGGCCGACGAGACCATCGACCGCCGCCGTGCCAGGCTCGCCGCGCTCGTCGCCGACGCTACCGCTCTGCGCGATACCCGCGCCGAGGCGGCGGCGGCGCGTGAGCACGTGTCCCTGATCGCCGACCGAGTTCGGAACCTCGCTCACGCGGCAGGCTTGATACCGGAAGAAGCGTTCGCCGACCCGTCGCCCGCCCTTACCGGCGAAGCCGATTCGGCGCGGTCCACGGAAGCCGCTGGGACGATCACCCCTGCTTCCGGATCCGCTGATGCGGTGGAACCGGACATCGACGGGCACGCCGGCGCCCGAGACGATGTCGCCCTGTTGACCGCCTACGCCAAAGTCGTCGCCGCCGCCGCGCGCGATCCGCGACGGCAGGCCGAGATCGAAGCGGAACTCGTCGCGGCCGATCGCGCCCGTGCCGCGGCGGAGGCCGTCCTGGCCGAACCGGAGATCCGGGCGGCGTCGGAGCAGGAGCCCGGTGACTTGGCCGAGCTCGACGCACAGGTGGCGGACGCGCAGACCGCGCTCAACGCGGCGGTGGCCGCCCACGCGGAGGCGAGCAGGCGGGCGAGCCAGCTCGAGGACCTCGGTGGCCAGCTCTGGGCCGCCGTGGACCGGATCGCCCCGGCCCAACGAGCGTTCGAGGAGCTGGACGGACTGGCCGACGTGGTCGCCGGGCGCGGTGCGAACAACCGGCGCATGTCGCTGCACTCCTACGTGCTGGCCGCCCGCCTGGAGGAAGTCGCCCAGGCGGGATCGCTGCGGTTGCGCCGGATGTCCGGCGGCCGGTACGAATTCGTCCACTCGGACAGAGCCGGTCCGCGTGGTCGCCGAGGCGGACTCGGTCTCGACATCCGTGACGACTACACCGGAGCCATCCGCCCGGCCAAGACGCTGTCCGGCGGCGAGACCTTCATGGCCTCCCTGTCGCTGGCGCTCGGCCTGGCCGACACCGTCGCCGCCGAATCCGGCGGACTGGTGCTGGACACACTGTTCATCATGAGGGTTTCGGCAGCCTGGACACCGACACCCTGGACGCGGTGATGGGCGTGCTGGACGAACTCCGCGCCGGCGGCCGGGTGGTGGGCGTGGTCAGCCATGTCGACGAGATGCGCCAGCGCATTCCCAGCCGCCTGCACGTCCTACGCGGCCGCACCGGCTCCCGTCTTCAGGCGACCATCGCCTGATCGTGGCGGCACAGTCTCCTCGCGCCCCGGCGACGTACGCCGGATGAGATCCGACTGCTCACCCCTCATGGTCGAGTAGCCACCTTTTCACCGGCAACCCCCAGCGGAACCCGCCGAGCGCGCCGCCGATGCGCAGGATGCGATGGCAGGGCACGAAGAGGGCGGCGGCGTTGCGGGCGCACGCGTTGGCCGCGGCGCGGGTGGCGTCGGGGCGGCCCGCGCGGGCCGCGAATTCGGTGTAGGTGAGCGGGCTGCCCGCCGGGACGGCGCGGAGTACGTCCCAAGCGTGGAGGAGGAACTCTCCGGACTGCTGGCGCACGGGAATCGGGTCGATCGCCGTCAGCTCGCCCTCGTGGTAGGCGGCGACGGCACTGGTCACCTCGCCGAGGGAATCCCGTTGCCGCAGTCGGCCGGGCCGCAGGGTGGGGTGGATGAGACCGCGCAGGTTCTCCGCGTCGGAGGTCCAGCCGGAGGCCAGGACCGCGCCATCGGAGTCGACGAGCGTGGTGAACGGGCCGAGCGGGGTTTCCGTGACGGCGAATTCCGCTGTGGCGGTGGCGGCGCCGTCGGTTCTCGTGTGGACGGCGGTGGTGGCGTTCAAGATGATGGTGGCGTTCATGATTCGGCACTACCTTTCGTGGCGGCGAGCGCGGGAGCTTCGGAGCTGGTGGCGCGACTGGTCAGCGCCGCTTTCCACAGGTGCATGGACAGGTACGACCGCCACGGCGCCCAGGGGGCGGTGTCGGCCAGGTCGATACCGAGCAGGGTCGCGCCGCGGCGGACGACCAAGTCGGTACCGAGCAGGACGTCGGGGTCGGCGAGCAGGCGCATGGTGACGTAGTCGGCCGTCCACGGTCCGACGCCGTCCAGCGCGAGCAGGTCGCGGCGCAGGTCGGTGGCGGTGCGGCCCTGGTGCAGCAACAGTTCGCCCGAGGCGAGCGCCGCCGCGGCCGCGACGATGGAACGAATCCTCCGGGCGGGCCCGGTCAGCACCTCGGCGCCCCGCTCGGCGATCACCTCCGGTGCCGGGAACAGCAGCGGGATCGGCCCGTCCACCCGCTCACCGAGCGCCTCGACCAGCCGCGCGGTGTGGGTGGCGGCGGCGGACACCGAGATCTGCTGCCCGATCATGGTGCGCAACAGAAGTTCGGCTCCGTCCAGGCACCCGGGGACCCGGATACCCGGAGTGAGCGAGGGCCGTCCCGAGCCGATCGGGTCCACCTCGGTCAGCGTCTCGTTCCCGGGTGGCGACCCCGCCCCGGCGTCCGGCAGGTACTCGACGCCACTGTCGGAAAGCTGCTTCGCGGAAGGCCCGCGCGCCACCGGCCCGGCGCCGAGCGCTTCGTCGATGCCGACCGGGTCGGCGTCCAGGTCCAGCAGGTGCCGCAGCCTGGTCACCGTCGGCGCGAGATCGCGCATGTCGTGCAGCGACAATTCCGCCCGCACGTGGTCGCGCTGGAAGCTCAGCCGGGCGGTGGCGTGCCCGTGCGGTGTGCGCAGGTTGCGGGTGTAGCTGCGGTTGTCCCACAGTTCCATGCCCGGCACGGCGTGCGCGGACAGGAACCATTCCAACCAGGCCCGGTCCAGCGGCTCCCGGTAGGGCAGCCGCAGTGTGAGCGAGCCGCTTCCGGCCGGCGCCGGACGCGCGGGGGCGCCTGCTTTCGCGCGCTGCGCCTCCAGCCGCATGGTGGTGGGGCTGACCGCGAAGACCTCGCGCACCGTGTCGTTGAACTGGCGGATGGAGGTGAAGCCCGCGGCGAACGCGATGTCGGACATGGGCATCGCGGTGGTCTGGATCAGCAGCCGCGCGGTGTGCGCCCGGTGCGCCCGGGCCAGTGCCAACGGCCCCGCGCCCAGTTCGGTGGTCAGCACCCGGGTGAGCTGGCGCTGGGAATAGCCGAGCGTTGCGGCCAGTCCGGGCACCCCGGCCCGCTCCACCACGCCGTCGCCGATCAGCCGCATCGCGCGCGCGGCCAGATCCGCCCTCGTGTTCCACAGCGGCGAGCCGGGCGCTGCATCCGGCAGGCAGCGGCGGCAGGCGCGGTAGCCCGCCTGCTGCGCCGCGGCGGCGGTCGGCAGGAACGACACATTGGCCCGCTTCGGCGTGATCGCCGGACACGAAGGGCGGCAATAGATTCCGGTGGTACGCACCGCAGTGAAGAATTGCCCGTCGAATCGCGAGTCCCGGGTCGACACCGCCCGGTAGCACCGCTCGAAATCCAATGCCGTGATCGTCACGCACACCACAATGGCAGCTGCGGCGAACCCGTGCTAGCGGAAATCGGCCAGCACCGCATCTGCTCGTCGCTACCTCGCACAACGGGTATGACATCGCACAACGGTCAACCGGTCACCCGTTGTGGCGACTACCGAAACGACGTGCGGCGGCGCGCGCCGAAATTCTCGCCGCTCAGCAGCAGCGGTTGGACGGATTGCGATCGGCCTCCGCGTGCCGCTGCCGCCAGTACTCCCGCTCGGTCGGGATGGCGCAGCCCGGATGACTGCGCCGCAGATGCGCGACGTAGCGCTGGTAGTCCTGTCCGCCGAGGATCGAGTCGAACCACCACACGGCCGCCCGGACGCCGTCGCGGCAGACGCGGGCAGCGGTGCGCAGCCGGGTGCCGACCGGTCGCACGGACCGGTCGGCACCCGAGGACGCGGAGTCGCTCATTGCGCGTGGACGTGGGCCGCGCCGGGAGCGCGCACCTTCCCGGTCGCGATCAGCTCGTCCCACTGCTTCTGGACTTCCTTCTCCGCAGCGGTGGCGACGAATCCGCTGGGCGCGAAGATCTTCGACGGCTCCTCCGGCGTCTCGGTGGTCGTCGTCTCCCCGGAGCGCCAGGCGCGGTAGGCCACCACCGCGCCGACCACCGCCACGATCAGCACCAGCACCGCGAAGATGATCGACAACGTGCCCTGGATGAAGGTGTTGCGCACGATCGCGTTCATGTCGTCCTGGGTCTTCGCCGTCAGGCACAGCTTGCCCGCTTCCTGCGCCGCCTGGCAGATGCTGTGCTGCTTCCAGTAGCCGAGCTTGGGGTCGGCGGAGAAAATCTTCTGCCACGACGCCGTCATGGTCACCACCAGGTCCCAGACCAGCGGAATGCCGGGAATCCAGGCCCACTTCGCCAGGCCCTTCTTCACCACGATCACCAGCACCACGGTCAACGCCATGGCCGCGAGCAGCTGGTTGGCGATGCCGAACAGCGGGAAGAGCGTGTTGATGCCGCCCAGCGGGTCGGTGACGCCCATCAGCAGGATCGAACCCCACGCCGCCACCACGACGGCCGAGCACAGCCACGCGCCGACCCGCCAGGACGGATCACGGAACCTCTTGGCGGGCCCGCCGAAGTTGCCCAGCGCGTCCGAGAGCATGAACCGGGCCACCCGGGTGCCCGCGTCGATCGTGGTCAGGATGAACAGCGCCTCGAACATGATCGCGAAGTGGTACCAGAACGACTTCATGCTGGCGCCGCCGAGGAACTGGTGGAACACCTCGGCGATGCCGACCGCCAGCGTCGGCGCGCCGCCGGTGCGGGAGATGATCGTCGATTCGCCGACGTCGCTCGCCGCCTGGTTCAGCTCCGCGGGTGTCACCGGGGGACCGCTGAGCCCGAGCCCGTTGGTGTAGGCCGCGGCCTTCTCCGCGGTGCCGCCGGTGAGCCCGAGCGGCGCGTTCATCGCGAAATACAGGTGCTGGTCGATGATCGAGGCGGTGATGATGGCCATGACCGCGACGAACGACTCCATCAGCATGCCGCCGTAGCCGATCATCCGCGCGTGCGATTCCTTCTCCAGCAGCTTCGGCGTGGTGCCGGAGGAGACCAGCGCGTGAAAACCGCTGAGCGCGCCGCAGGCGATGGTGATGAACAGGAACGGGAACAGCGAGCCCGCGAACGCGGGTCCGGTGCCGGTGGAGGCGAAGTTCGACACCGCGGGCGCCTGCAGCACCGGCAGCGTCACCAGGATGCCCACCGCGAGCAGCACGATGGTGCCGACCTTCATGAACGTCGACAGGTAGTCGCGCGGCGCCAGCAGTAACCACACCGGAAGCACCGAGGCGAGGAAGCCGTAGGCGATCAGCAGCCAGGAGATGGTCACCGGGGAGAGCGTGAACCAGTCCGCACCCCAGTCGGTTTCCGACACCCAGCCGCCGCTCACGATGGCAAGCAGCAGCAGGCCGAATCCGATCGCGGAGACCTCGCCGACCTTGCCGGGCCGCAGGAACCGCAGGTACACGCCCATGAACAGGGCGATCGGAATGGTCATGCCGATCGAGAAGACGCCCCACGGGCTGTGCGCGAGCGCGTTGACGACCACCAGCGCGAGCACCGCCAGCAGGATCATCATGATCACCAGAACGCCGATGATGGCCGCCCAGCCGCCGATCACGCCCAGTTCGTCGCGCGCCATCTGCCCGAGGCTGCGACCGCGCCGCTTCATCGAGACCCACAGCACCAGGTAGTCCTGCACCGCGCCGGCCAGCGCAACGCCCACCACGATCCAGATGGTCCCCGGCAGGTAGCCCATCTGCGCGGCCAGCACCGGGCCGACCAGCGGACCCGCGCCCGCGATGGCGGCGAAGTGGTGCCCGTAGAGCACCCGCCGGTCCATCGGCATGTAGTCCTTGCCGTTCTCCAGGATCTCGGCGGGCGTGGCCAGGTCGTCACGCGGTTTGGTGATCTTGCGCTCGATGAACCTGGCGTAGAACCGGTACGCGATCAGATAGGTGCACACCGCCGCGATCACGATCCAGACCGCGTTGACCGATTCGCCCCGTGAGATGGCGAGCACCGCCCAGGCTATGGCGCCGAGTACGGCGATTGCGGCGAAGATCAGTTTCTTGGCCGGAGTGATCGGGGACTTGTCGACCACGCCGACCGGCGGCAGATCGGGATCGGTCCGCAGATATTCGATTGTCGCCATCTGCCTACTCTCCTGTAAAACGCGCAGGACCTTGCTGAAACACGTGACAACGTATCCGATCGGTGCTCGCTGTCGTGCCGATTCCGGACGCCGGGCGGGCAGCGTGAAATATTGTTCATGTGTCGGCCGTCACCAGGTGATTGCCGAACGTATGCTGCCATGCGGTTCGGTGAGCTCCACATCTGCCCCGGAGGAGGGCTGTGTTGCGTGCGAATCCCGTCGCCAGGGTCCGGCGCCGGACGCTGCTCGGGTCGGCGCTGGCCGCCGGACTGCTGGCGGGCGGCGGCTGCGGTGCCGACGACGACGCGTTGACCTTCTTCTTCCAGGCCAGGCCGGAGGAGGCGCGGGTCCGGCTGAAGATCATCGACGAGTTCCGCAAACTACGCCCGGACATCAGGATTCGCACCATCATGTCGGGACCGGACCCGCTGCAGCAGATGCTCACCTACTGCGCGGGCGGCAAGTGCCCGGACGTGCTGATGGCCTGGGAGCTGCTGTATTCCGGGCTGGCCGAGCGCGGAGTGCTGCTGGACCTGAACCCGCTACTCGACCGCGATCCGCGATACGCCGCCCAGCTGCGCGCCGACAGCTACCCGGCGCTGTACGAGACCTTCGCCTACGCGGGCGGACAGTACGCCCTGCCCGAGCAGTGGTCCGGGGTGTTCCTCTACTACAACCGCGACTTGTTCGCGCGGGCCGGGCTCACCCCGCCCGCGCGGTGGAGTGACGCCTGGTCGTTCGACGGTTTCCTGGCCGCTGCCGAGGCGTTGACCGGCACGGATGCTTCCGGACGTACCCGGTGGGGCTTCGTCGACGCCTGGGTGCCGTACTTCTCGGCGGCCTGCTTCGGCATGAACAACGGCGCCGAATGGTTCTCACCGTCGGTGAACCCGACCAGGACCAACCTCGGCGATCCACGGTTCGCCGAAGGTTTCCAGTTCTACGCGGATCTCGCCGTACGCCACCGGGTGGCGCCGAGAGCCGCCAACACGCTGTCTGTCTCGGCGCCCGACCTGTTCCGGCGAGGCCAGGCGGCCATGGCGTTGGGCGGGCACTGGCTGTATTCCGAATTCGCCGGGCACGAGGACCTCCCGATCGACGTCACGGTGCTGCCGGTGGGCCCGCACGGCGGCCCGGGGGCCGTCACCGACGTCGGCAGTACGGGCCTGGCCATCGCGGCCGGCAGCCCGCGCGTCGAACAGGCCTGGGAGTTCGTGAAGTTCGCGACCGGGCCGGTGGGGCAGGCGATCGTCGCCGCGTCCGGGTTGTTCGTTCCGGTGCTCCGATCGGCGATGAGTTCGCCGGGCTTCGCCGCCGCGCACCGGGAGATCCGCAATCTCGAGGTGTTCACCGACGGACCGGCGAGTTCCCGGCCACTGCCGGTGACTCCGGCCTGGGGCAAGGTTTCCGCCCTGCTCGAGCGCGGTTCCAATCGCGTGCTGCGCGGCGCGGCCACCGCCGCGTCCTTGGCCGGGCGGTTCGCCTCCGACGTCAACGCGCTGCTGGCCGCGCCGTGAACCGCGCGCCGCAAACCGCGGGCAAAGAACTCGGAGGCGTCGCGTCCCGGCTGGCGCGGCAGCGGGAACGCGCCGGCTGGGTATTCGTCGCACCCAACGTGGCGGCCGTCGCCATTTTCCTGTTGTTCCCGCTCGGTTTCTCGCTGTATCTGAGTTTTCATTCGTGGGACTTGTTCGGCCCCATGCGTTTTGCCGGTGCGGACAACTATCGCAGGCTGTTCTGGTCGGACCCGCTGTTTCTCATCGCATTGCGCAACACCGCCATTTTCACCGTGTTCACCTTGGCGCCCACCGTGGTGATCGGGCTCGCCGTCGCGGCAGCGTTGAATCGAAAATTGTTCGGAATGAGCGTTTTCCGCACCGTCGCGTTTCTTCCCCTGGTCGCGTCGGCGGTCGCCATGGCCGTGGTGTGGCGGTTCCTGTTCACCGACAACGGACTGCTGAACGTCGCGCTCGGCTGGATCGGGGTCGACGCGGTGCCCTGGCTGACCCACCCCGACTGGGCGCTGGTCTCGCTCAGCATCGTCACGGTGTGGAAGAGTGTGCCGTTCGCGACGGTCATCCTGCTCGCCGCCATGCAGGGAGTGCCCGAGACGCTCTACGAGGCCGCGCAGATCGACGGTGCGGGCGCGCTGCGGCGGTTCTTCGCGATCACCCTGCCGCTGATTCGTGGGCCGCTGTCGTTCGTCTTCATCATCACGATCATCAACTCGGTGCAGGCCTTCGACCAGGCCTACGCGCTGACCGGCGGCAACGGCGGACCGGAGACGGGAACCTACCTGCTGGGCATCATGTTGTTCCAGAACGCGTTCGGCTTCTACGAGGTCGGCTACGCCTCCGCGCTGGCCTGGGTGATCTTCGCGATGCTGTTCGCGCTGACGCTCGTGCAACTGCGGATGGCCCGCCGGTCGGAGGTGGAACAGTGAACACGGGCGAGGCGGTGCGGCGGGCGTTGCCGATCCGGCGCGACCGCGCGCTCGTCGCGGCGAGCCGGGTCGACCGGGCGATCCTGCGCCGGGTGGTGCGCGGCACCGCGGTGTATGCCGTGCTGGCCGGCATCGCCTGGTGTGCGCTTCTGCCGATCCTGTGGGCGGTGTCGGGCTCGCTGAAGCGGGACGGTGAGATCGCCGACGCCGCTTTCCTTCCGCAGCGGCCACAGTGGTCGAACTACGGCAAGGTCTTCGAGTTGCTGCCGATGGGGCGGATGCTGCTCAACACCACCGTCTACGCGCTGTGCGTCACGGCGGGGCAGGTCTTCTTCTGCTCGCTGGCCGGTTACGCGTTCGCGCGCTTGCGTTTCCGCGGGCGCGATCTGTTGTTCCTCGCCTACCTGGCGACGTTGATGGTGCCGCTCACCGTGACGGTGATCCCGCAATTCCTGCTGATGCGGGCGTTCGGCTGGGTCGACACCCCCTGGGCGATGATCGTGCCCGGCCTGTTCGGCAGCGCGTTCGGCACCTACCTGATGCGGCAGTTCTTCCGCACGCTGCCCGAGGAACTGGAGGAGGCCGCCATCCTCGACGGCTGCTCCACATGGCAGGTCTACTGGCGGGTCCTGCTGCCGCACACCCGCCCCGCGCTGATGGTGCTCGCGGTGCTCACCTGGATCACCGTGTGGAACAACTTCCTGTGGCCGCTGGTCATGATCCAGCGCGCGGACGTCGCCACCGCGACACTGGGCCTGGTCCGGTTGCAAGGCCAGTACCACACCCAGTGGCCGATCCTCATGGCCGCCGCGGTCGTCATCCTGCTCCCGCTGCTGGTGATCTACGCGATCGCCCAGCGTGCGTTCATTCGCGGCATCGCGATGTCGGGGCTCGGCGGGCGGTGAGCGGCCGTGCCGACACACGGCCGCTGTCGGAAGGTACGCCCCTCATGCTCCCCAGTAGGTGCCGAAGCTCCAGAGGTTGCCCTCGGGGTCGCGGACGGTGAAGCCGCGCGAACCGTAGTCCTCGTCGCGCAGATCACGGACCACTTCGGCGCCTGCGGCGGTGGCGCGGGCGAACAGCGCTTCGGGTTCCTCGCAGACCAGGTAGACCGAGTCGGTGCCGGTCGGGCGGGAGCCGAACGGGCCGTCGTCCTTGCCCGCCGAGCCGAACATGACGCCGCCGCCCAGCGGCCAGCGCAGTTCGGCGTGCTCGACGATCGACGGATCGTCCTCGCGGGTGTAGAGCGCGGCCTCCCGGAAGCCGAACGCCTCGACGAGGAAGGTGGCCATGGCCCTGGCATCGCGGAAGGTCAGCGTGGGCCAGACGGCGGTGCGGGTGCTGGTTTCTGTGGGATTCGTCATGCGTCCATGCTCATCCGGTGACCGCGCCGGAGGCTTGGACGGATGGAACCTCCTCGGCCAGCCAGCTCGTGGGGCTGGTGCCCGCCAGGTCGGCGAAGTCGCGATCCAGATGGGCCTGGTCGTAGTAGCCACACGTGGCGGCCACCTGGGCGATGGTGATGTAGGAGGGGGTGTGCGCGAGCATCCGGCGCGCCCGTTCGAAACGGGTGATCCGCGCGGCCAGCTTCGGGCTCAGGCCGAACTCGCGACTGAACCGGCGGGTCAGGTGCTGTCTGCTCCACCCGATCTGCGTGGCCAGCGGGCCGACCGCGATGCCACCGCCCGAACCGATCACGGTGCGCCACGCCCAGCTCAGTTCCGGGCCGACCGCGCGATCCGGATCGGCGAGCGTGGAGAGCACCCGGTCGCAAGCGGCGAAACGTTCCGGCCAGGTCGGTGCGTATTGCAACCGCTCCCACAGCTCCATACCGACGGGACCGGCGACGTCGGAGAACTCCACCGATGTATCCCATAGCGCCGCGGCGGGCAGCCCGAACAGGGTGCGGCACCCCAGCGGCGTGAGTTCGACGGCCACACCTTCCTGGTGACCGTTGTGTGCGATGAGCGCCGTGCTCGCTTGTAAGCCGCTCAGCACGCAGCGGTAATTCTGCGGTGACCGACGCGGATCGGTCTGCTCGACGACGTCGATGGTCGGGCCGATCGCCAGGATGAAGGTCATATGCGTGGAAGGCAACCCGCGATGGACCGCCGCGGCGAACCCGGACATGCGATACCCCACGTAGCGGTCGATGAACGCCGCGAGCGCGGGTGCCGGACGCGCCGTCACCACCTCCGTGGTCGGCTCCATAGGCGTCAGGCTACGCCGGGGAACCGACAGCCGGGGCGATCGGCGCGCGACGTCGACGTGCTCGCCATGTACATCCTGATGCACTCGCTCGCTGGCTGCTCTGCGCCCGTGTCCGCCGCCGGTGAGATGTACCACTACAGCGTGTAGTGGACTGTCTTCACCCGCCGCGATCCGGTTACCGTTGCGCCTCCTAACGATTTCTGGAGGTGCGATGCGGCGGGTGCAGTACGAGCGCAGCGGTGGTCCCGAGGTGCTCGAGCTCGTCTCGGTCGAGGTGCCGACGCCGGGGCCGGGTGAGCTGCTGGTCCGCGTCGAGGCGGTCGGGGTGACCCTGCCGGTGGTGCGGAAGGTCCGTGAGCAGCGCGAACCCATCGCGTTGGGCGGCGAGATCGCCGGTGAGGTGGTGGCGGTGGGCGAGGGCGTCGACCGATACACGCCCGGCTATCGCGTCACCGGGCTCGTGTTCGGGCACGGCTACGCCGACTACGCCCTGCTCTCGGCGGCCATGGCCTCGCCCATTCCCGATGGAGCGTCGGCGGTCGACGCCGTCGCGCTGGTGCGCAGCGGTCTGGTCGCGCTCGGGGCACTGGACGCCGCGTCTCCGCGCGAAGGCGAGTCGGCGTTGATCACGGCCGCCGCGAGCGGCGTCGGCCACCTCGCGGTCCAGTTGGCGCGGGTGCGCGGCGCTGCGCGGGTAGTCGGCGCGGTCTCGGATCTCGCCAAGGCGGAGTTCGTGCGGAAGCTCGGCGCGGACGACGTGGTCGAGTACGGCCTGGAGTCCTGGGGGCGTCCGGTCGACTATGTGCTCGACGCGGTCGGTGGCGACCTGCTCACTCCCGCGCTGGCGGCGCTCGCCCCCGGCGGACGGTTGGTCGCCTACAGCTGCGGCGGGGGCGCTATCCAGGCGTATGACCTGCTCGTCGGTGCGAAATCGGTGATCGGCTTCCAGATGGCGCGCGTCGCGCAAGGACAGCCCGACGTGTACGAGCACTGGCGGCAGGAACTGTGGCAGTACTTCGCGTCCGGTCAACTGCGCCCCGCCGTGCACGCCGAGTTCGCGCTCGAAGAAGCGGCGGCCGCCCACACCGTCATCGAGGAGCGGGCCAACCTCGGCAAGGTCGTCCTTGTGCCGTGAAACGCGATCGCGAGTGACATCGCCGCCGAGGAGTCCGGCAGAACTGTGCCACGCGCGGTACGGGAGCCGGTTGATCACCGGAAACACCATGTGGCGCGGGGCGAGCGTGACGAAATCGACATCGGCGTTCGAGCAGCGCGGGGTGTTCCGATCCGGCGATTCGTCCGCGCTGGTGCCGCTGCCCGACTTCGGCCGGGCGCGGAGAAGCGGAGCCGACGCGCCGCGTAGACTCTGTTCCTCGTGAGTCTCACCCTCGGAATCGTCGGCCTGCCCAACGTCGGAAAGTCGACGCTGTTCAACGCGTTGACCAAGAACGACGTGCTCGCCGCGAACTACCCGTTCGCGACCATCGAGCCCAACGTCGGCGTCGTTCCGCTGCCCGACCCGCGGCTGAACAAGCTGGCCGAGATCTTCTCCTCCGAGCGGATCGTGCCCGCCACGGTGTCCTTCGTCGACATCGCGGGCATCGTGAAGGGCGCCTCCGAGGGCGCGGGCCTCGGCAACAAGTTCCTCGCCAACATCCGCGAGGCCGACGCCATCTGCCAGGTGGTGCGCGTGTTCGCCGACGACGACGTGGTGCACGTCGACGGCCGTGTCGATCCCTCCGCCGACATCGAGGTGATCGAGACCGAGCTCATTCTCGCCGACCTGCAGACCCTGGAGAAGGCGGTCGTGCGGCTGGAGAAGGAAGCCAAGGTCAAGAAGGACCGCAAGCCCGTCGCCGACGCCGCCAAGGCCGCGCAAGAGATCCTCGACAGTGGCACCACCTTGTTCGCCGCCGCCGACAAGGTGGACACCGAACTGCTGAAGGAACTCTCCCTGCTCACCACCAAGCCCTTCCTCTACGTCTTCAACGCCGACGAGTCGGTGCTCACCGACGAAGCGAAGGTCGCCGAGCTGAAAGCCTCCGTCGCCCCGGCCGATTCGGTCTTCCTCGACGCCAAGGTGGAAGCCGAACTCCTCGAACTCGACGAGGAATCCGCCACCGAACTCCTCGAATCCATCGGCCAGGCCGAACCCGGCCTGCACGCCCTGGCCCGCGCCGGCTTCCACACCCTCGGCCTGCAGACCTACCTCACCGCAGGCCCGAAAGAAGCCCGCGCTTGGACCATCCACCAGGGCGACACCGCCCCCAAGGCCGCAGGCGTCATCCACACCGACTTCGAACGAGGCTTCATCAAGGCCGAAGTCGTCGCCTTCAACGACCTGGTCGAAGCAGGCTCCATGGCCGCAGCCAAAGCCGCGGGCAAGGTCCGCATGGAAGGCAAGGATTACGTCATGGCGGACGGGGACGTGGTCGAGTTCCGCTTCAACGTCTGATCCCGAGCAAGCGCAGAACTAGCTGCGGCGGCCGCATCGGCGAGATAGATGGACCTCTGCTTCGTATCCGCATCGGGTAGGACGCAGGTCTGGCTTCCGGCGGAGAAGGACCGAGCCGCCTGACCATTGCCCGAGGGCGACGGTGACGTAACCCCAGCGGTTACCAGTACTGATGCCGTTTCCCGTCGCTGTCGGCGACGAAGATGACCGCGTCGGCGCCCTCCAGATCGGCCGGGGTGAGCGGGATATGCCCGGGCACGATGGGTTCGCCCGCACCGATCGACGGGGCAAGCGCGGCGCGCAGCGCTCGGGTGGGGAACAGGGCGCGGCGGGTCGTCGCCTCGGCCAATACGCCTTGGAGTGTGTTCGGATCGCTGTGGGGGTTGGCGTCGGTTGCCAGGAACGCGTACCGCTCGCGGAGGGTGAGGCCGGCTATCGCTCCCGCGCTGCCCCAGCCGGCGTCCGCGCCGACCGATGCGCGGGGCTGTAGGTGCGCGTTGTGCGCGAACACCAGGCTCGGCCCGCGTCCCCGCTCCTGGGCGACGATCGCGAGCAGGTTCTCGGCCATCATCTCGGCGCGCAGGCTGAGCAAGGTCGCGATGCGATCGGGTCCGGCGCAGGCCATGGCCGCGTGATATCGCAGCAGGCCCTGGGCGGTGCGCGCGTGCGCGACGGCGTGGTCGTAGCCGTCCGGGTCGGCGGGACGCAGGCCGGGTGTCGCGCGGCGCAGAGCGCTGGCGAGGTCGTCCGCGACGACGCGCAGGGCGCGAACACGCTCGGAGCCGCCGATGGACGCCGCCGGGTCGAACATGGCGGCCTCGTTCGTCCAGTCCGGGTCGGCGCCGAGCAGCGCGTCGAGGTCGCGGACAGATTCCGGTCGCAGCGCCGCGGGCAGGTAGTCGGTAACCGAGGTCAGGGCGCGGCGCGGGCTCGGGGCGCCGGAGTGTTCCAACGGCGCATCGAAGCCATGGAAGCGAACTCGGTCCGACGGTGCGCGGCCCGCGTTGTGCGCGCGGAGCCATTCGACGAGTTCGCGGTTGCCCGGCACCGCGCCGAATCCGTGGCTGAACCCGGTCGCGAGCACCGTATCGGTATCCGCCGTCGCCCCGGCCACGTAGTCGTCGACGACGGAAGCGGCGAAGACATCGGTCTCCAGCACGATCGACCGGTACCCGCGTTCGACGAGGTGAGCGAGAAGTTCGTTGCGCAGCAGAGGGAACGCCTCGATGCTATGGGTCGGCTCGCCGAGAGCCAGCACGACCGGCGGCTCGGTCCGCGCGTCCAGCAACTCGTCGACGGCACGGCCCAGGCTTTCCGGGCTGTCGATCTGGCGGCCGATTTCTTGCATTGATGGGGCAGTGGACATGAACACTCCGTGCGTATCTGGAGAAGGACTGCCTTCGACGATATCGTTGAACGTTCGAGTGAAACTTTCCCGAAATTCGTCCGGGAGCAGGCCAGAAAAGCCTCAAAAGACGGAAACGCGTCGGCGCAACCCGAACCCGGGTCGCGCCGACGCGTCATCTATCTGCGGAGGTCACCTCCGTGTCCAGAGGGGCGGAATCAGCTGACCGGGACCTCGACCGACCCGGTCACCGCGTACGTGCCGCCGCTGAAGTTGAGTTGTTGGGCGAGGCCAGTGCGGGATCCGGTGGCGGTGGGTGTCCAGTTGATCGTCGCGAGCAGGTTGAACCCCGCTAGGGCGACGCCGATTTCGGTGATGTCGGTGTTGCTGCCGGTCTTACGATCATGAACCGCACCGAGGTGCCGCCGATGATCGCTTTCGCGGAAACCGCGTACGTCTGGCCGACCACGTGCGTGTTGCCCGCGACGGTCACATTGCCATTGGTGATATCGGCTGATGCGCCGGGCGCGGCCAGTACGACCGCGACCGCCACCCCACTGACGGCTGCCCCGAACGAACGGGTACGAAGCTCGAAACCGGACATGCCACTTGCCCTTTTGCCGAGCGTTGGCGCTACGTCCGCAGCGCCGGAGGTGATGCTATCGACAGGCGCCGACAGGTCCGGCGCACGGAAACTTCTGTTGGAGAGTTACTTTGAGCGTTCCCGGGTGCGCATTACGCCTGGGGTTCGCGCGAATCGAAGGGATGGATCGTGGCCGGATGGTGGGGAAGGTTGTTCCGCAGAGATCCCTGGCGGTTTCCACCCGGCTATACCAAGGAGGAGAAAGCCAGGATCAAAGCGGAGTTCGAGAAGTTCAATCGCGAGGTGCGAGAGGCGGAGGCCGAGTCGCGCGCCAACCCGTACCATCCCGACCCCAGCGACAACCCCGCCATCGAGTCCGCCCTCCGTGCCGCGCGGCCGGAAGCATGGCAGCGGTTGTGGTCCGCCGTCGACGAAGTCCTCACCGAGGACCCGGAGTCGCGCGGAGTGTGGCGGTTCGAGAATGCCGATGGATCGCTGTCGATGCCACACGTCGATTACAGCGACGCGGTGCAACGCATGACCGGGACCCTGCACAGTGTCGGTGCGATGGTGAGCTTCCCGTACATGAAATGGGATTTCAAGAGGGCTTATCCGGGCGGTCAGGGGCTGGACACGGCGCCGGTCGCCGACGCGGCCCGCGTGCTCACCGCCGTGGTCGGTGCCGAGCGGTTCTGCGACGGCACGATTCTCGCGGCGCTGGGCGACGGCACCCTCGCGTCCGCTCTGCGACGGCTGCGCACCTGGTACGAGCAGGAAGCGAAGGTCCAGCAAGCGGACGACGGACCTTCGCCGGAAGGCTACTGATCCGGGTCTCGTCGCGATGGCTCGCGGTGCTGCCCGGCGGTCGGACCCGGCCGCCGCGATTGCTCGTCGGGTCGAATGACTTTCGATGACGGGTTATCTTGTCGGTCTGCGGTCCAGACGATCGTCCGGTTTCGCGGAAGACATCGACGGCCGGGGCAGCTTCGGCGCGCTGCGTCTGGAACACTCGATCGTCGGAAAGGTTCTTTGCTGATGTTCCGTCGTTTCACGACCCAGGCGCCCGCCGGGGCGCCGCCGGTGGATGATCTGGTGGCCGGTGCGCTGCCGGACCGGGTGCAGATCGCGCACGAGCGGTTGGCCCACCAGGACGACCCGGCACTACTGGAAGCTCTGTCGGAGCGTGAGCTCGCCGCCTCCCGCGAGTTGGCCGAGCTCGTGCGTGACTACGAACGCCACGAGAAGCGCGCGCGTATCCAGGCGGCCGCCGACGCCGCCGAGCGGGTCCGGCGTACGGCTGCCGAACTGGCCGAACGCGAGGCGGCCGACCTGTTGCGGGCCGCGCAGGCGATCGGTGAACAACGCCACAGCAGCAGTCCGCACGCGAAAGTCGCTCGCCTGCACCAGCGCAAGCCGCGGGTGCTCGGGTTGCTCGCCGGTGTGGTCGCGTTCTCGATGTTGTTCTCGGCGGTGACGGTGCAGCAGAACATCGCCCCGACCGGCGGCGCGTCCAATCCGATGTTCTGGCTGTCCTACGGCCTGGAAGCCCTGATCAGCGCGGTGCTCGTCGCGCTGATGCTGTCCACCGGTGACACCGCCGAGTGGGGTGTGATCGATCGGCTGTGGCAGGTGTACACCGTCGAGGGCGTCCTGCTGACGGCGAGTATCGCGCTGAACACCTACCCGTACTTCCGGGCGGGTGATGTGGCCGGAATCGGCATCCACGCGATCGCGCCGATCATGATCGGCGTCGCGCTCGTGACCCACCGGCTCGTGGCCGAGCGATACGGGCGGGCGATCGAGCAAGCGACCGCCGCCGTGCCCGACCACGAGGATCTCCAGGAACGGTTGGCGGCGCTCACCCAGGTCGGTGGAGCGGGTAACCAGATCCTGCCCAGCATTCTCATGGAGCCCGCGACCGGTCGCCGCGCCGGTGAGCCTGTCGCCGCCGAACAGCCTGCCCCGGCTCCGGAGGGCGGGGTCGACGCGGGCGGGCCTTCCACCGGCACGCCGCAGGATGCGCCGGCCACCGCGACGCGAGCGGGGGAGCAGCCGACCGCCGCTCTCGCTGTTCCCGCGCCCGAGCTGACGGAGCTGTGGCTGGCGACGACGCCGTTTCCAGCGGTCGAACGGCCGGTTGCCCACGGCGGTTCGCCCGTGCCTGCCCAGGCCAGTCCGGATGAGGCGGTTCTTGACGCGCGGTTGGCGGCGGCGGTGCGCCAGACGCTCGACCGGATCCGGTTCAGCAGACAGGCCGAGCCGACCCAGCAGCCGGTTGAGCGGTCGACCGCCGCTGCGCCCGAACCGAGCGCCGCCGTGGAGACGGCCGGTGCGGACATCGCGCGCGAGGAGACCGCCGAAGCACACCCGGCTTCGCTCGCGCATGACATGGCGGATACCGTGCGCGCGTCCGACGGAGAGCGCCTTGCGCGTCCCGGAATCGCCGAGGCGCACCCGGCTTCGCTCGCGCGTGACGTGGCGGAGGAGATGACCGTGCGCGCGTCCGAGGACCAGCGTGTCGGGCACCGCGAAGTCGCTGTGACGCAGCCGGATACGCTCAACCGCGATGCGGTTCCCGCGCCCGTGTCCGAGGCAGAGCGCACTGTGCCACTGGCGACTACCGAGGCGCACCCCGCGTCGAACGGTCATGCGCTGGAGCCGATCGGTGCGGGTGTGGGCCAGCATTTCGCACCCAACGGGGACGGCAACGATCGTCCGGCACGGATGGAGCAGATCACGCCGGTCGTGGCCGCGGACGAGGCGCCGATTGCCCCGCAAGCCGACGACACCTCCGCCGCTTCCCCGCGCGTGGTCGGTGAACCTCAGCTCACCATCCGCTAGCCCGCACTTGCCTCCCTGTCCGGCAGAGGAATTCGCCTCGACGACCGGCCCGGCGACGGTGCTGCTCGGATGCGGAGGTTCTCCGCTGTCGCGGTCTCCGGACGGGCGTCGATCCAGTGGCTCGGCGTGCTCCCCTCCGACGGCGGTCGGGCGCACGTCGCTCTCGACTCCGAGCCTGGAGACCCCACGGACGGCCGTCGGGATCGCGCACCGTCATTTGCTTCGTGCTGTAGTGGGTCACCTCGAACGGGTGACCACTCCGACGTGGCTGTTCGGCTGGAAGGCGCCGGGGATGGCCCGCAGCCGGATTTCCGGTCGACCCGGCGGCGGAATGGCCGTAGCGTCGAATTCGTGAAAGCTCCCGCACACCTGCCCGCCACCGCGGGCGAGCTGCGTTCGGCCGGCTACCTGCCACGTGGCGTGAAGACCGAGATCCGCGAGAACCTCCTGGCGCTGCTGAGTTCCGGTGGCGACCCGTGGCCCGGCATCGTCGGGTTCGAGCGGACGGTCGTGCCGCAGCTGGAACGCGCGCTGCTCGCGGGGCACGACGTCGTACTGCTCGGTGAGCGCGGACAGGGCAAGACCCGGCTGTTGCGTTCCCTGATCGGCCTGCTCGACGAGTGGACGCCCGTGATCGCGGGCGCCGAATTGGGCGAACATCCACTCGACCCGATCAGCCCGGCCGGTCGCAGGCTGGCCGCCGAACTGGGCGACGACCTGCCCGTCGTGTGGCGGCACCGATCGGAGCGGTACGCGGAGAAGCTGGCCACGCCCGACACCTCCGTCGGCGACCTGATCGGTGACGTCGACCCGGTCAAGGTCGCCGAGGGGCGCAGTCTCGGCGATCCGGAGACCATTCACTTCGGGCTCGTCCCGCGCGCCCATCGCGGGATCGTGGCGATCAACGAACTGCCCGACCTCGCCGAACGCATCCAGGTCGCGCTGCTCAACGTCATGGAGGAGCGCGACATCCAGGTGCGCGGCTACACTCTGCGCCTGCCCTTGGACGTGTTGCTCGTCGCCACCGCCAACCCGGAGGACTACACCAACCGCGGCCGGATCATCACACCGCTGAAGGACCGGTTCGGCGCGGAGATCCGCACGCACTATCCATTGAGCGTGGAGGCCGAGATCGCGCTCGTCCGCCAGGAGGCCGAACTGGTGGCCGAGGTGGGCGATCCGCTGATCGAAGTGCTCGCTCGCTTCGTGCGGCAACTGCGCGAGTCGTCCGCGATCGACCAGCGGTCCGGGGTGTCGGCGCGGTTCGCCGTCGCCGCGGCCGAAACGGTGGCGGCGGCGGCGTTGCGCAGATCCGCGGTGATCGGGGAGAGTCCCGCGGTGGCCCGTCCCGTCGACCTCGAATCCGTCCCCGCGGTGCTGCGCGGCAAGTTGGAGTTCGAGTCCGGCGAGGAGGGACGGGAGCAGGAGCATCTCACCCATCTGCTGCGCCGCTCGTTCGCCGAGACCGCGCGGGCATTGCTCGGCGGCCTGAACCTGCGGCCCCTGGCCGAGGCGGTCGGTGACGGTCATCTGGTCACCACCGGTGAGCGTGTGCCAGGGGCGGACATCCTGTCGGCGCTGCCCGAATTACCTCTCCTGCACGAAGTCGCCGGACGACTGGGCGTCGACGCGGCCGATCCACCGCCAAGGATCGCATCAGCTGTGGAATTCGCCTTGGAGGCGCTCTACCTGGCCCGGCAGATCGCGAAAGACTCCGACGACGGGTTGGCGGTGTACGGCCGATGACCGCCGTGCTGTCCGGCGAGGCGTCGTGACCTCCCCCGATCGCTACTCCTACGGCCCGTATCACGACGGGCCCGATCCCTTGGCGCCCCCGCTCGACCTGCGGGAGGCGCTGGACCATATCGGTCGCGAGGTGATGGAGGGCAGTTCGCCGCGCAACGCGCTGCAAGAGCTGCTGCGGCGCGGCACCAGCGGCATGCCCGGGCTGGAGGAGCTGACGCGGAAATTGTGGCAGCGCCGCGCCGAGATCGCCGGCAGGCACCGGCTGGACGGTACCTTGCAACAGGTCAGGGAATTGCTGGAAGCGGCGCTGGAGGCCGAGCGCCGCGCCCTGTTCCCCGACCCCTCCGACGACGCCAGGTTCGCCGAGGCGCGGCTGGACGCACTGCCGTCGAGCACCGCCGCCGCCGTCTCCGAACTCGCCGATTACGACTGGCGATCCGGCACCGGCCGCGAGAACTACCAGAAAATCCGCGACCTGCTCGGCCACGAACTGCTGGAATCGCGTTTCCAGGGCATGAAACAGGCCTTGCGGAATACGACGCGGGAGGACGTCGAGCGGGTCAGGCGGATGATGGCCGACCTGAACGACCTGCTCGCCGCCCACGCCAGGGGCGAGGACACCGAACGGCGCTTCGCCGAGTTCATGGCCAGGCACGGCGAGTTCTTCCCGGAGCACCCGCGCGACACCGAGGATTTGATCGACGCGCTCGCGGCCCGCGCCGCCGCCGCGCAACGCATGATGAATTCGATGTCCGAGCAGCAGCGCGCGGAGTTGTCCGAGCTCATCGGCCAGGCGTTCGGCGATCCGGATATCGCCCAGCAGGTCGCCGCCCTGGACGCGCATCTGCGGGCGCTGCGGCCGGGCGAGGACTGGAACTCCGGGCAGCGCTTCCGCGGCGAGGACCCGCTCGGCCTCGGCGCGGGCGCACAGGCCCTGCAGGACCTCGCCGAACTCGACGCGCTCGCCGAGCAACTCGGTCAGTCCTACGCGGGCGCCCGGCTGGAGGACATCAATCTCAACGCGCTGGCTCGCCACCTCGGCGCGGACGCGAGCGTGGACGCGGCCCGCCTGGCCGAGCTGGAACGCGAATTGCGCAGGCAAGGCATCTTCGAGCGGGCACAGGACGGCTCATTGCGGTTGACGCCCAGAGCTTTGCGGCGGCTGGGCGAAGCGGCGCTGCGCGATGTCGTGGGGCGTCTGCGTTCCCGGCGCGGTGAGCGGGACACGGCTGTGGCCGGTGCGGCGGGCGAACCGACCGGCGGCGCCAGGGCCTGGCGCTTCGGTGACACCGAGCCGTGGGATGTGTCGCGGACGGTGCGCAATGCCGTGCTGCGGTCGGCGTCCAGCGGCAGTCGCCGTGTGACGCTGGATGTCTCCGATGTGGAGATCATGGAGACCGAGCAGCGGTCGCGGGCCGCCGTGGCCTTGTGCGTCGACACGTCCTGGTCGATGGTGCAGGACGGCAGGTGGGTGCCGATGAAGCGCACCGCCCTCGCGCTGCACCACCTGATCGGCACCCGTTTCCGCTCCAACGCGCTGAGCGTGATCACCTTCGGCAGGCACGCGAGGACCGTCGATATCGGCGAACTCACCGCGCTGGAAGGCGTTTGGGAGCAGGGCACCAATCTGCACCACGCGCTGCTGCTGGCGGCCGCGCACCTGCGCAGGCACCCGGACGCCGTGCCCGTCGTGCTCGTCGTCACCGACGGCGAACCGACCGCCCACTTGGAGCCCGACGGCGAGGCGCGCTTCAACTGGCCGCCGGAGCCGCGCACGCTGGCCGTGACCATGGCCCAGGTAGACGCGCTCGCCAAACTGGGTGCGTCGGTGACGGTGTTCATGCTCGGTGACGATCCGCGACTGGCCGCGTTCGTCGACCTGGTGGCCCGCCGCAGCGGCGGACGGGTGGTGGCGCCGGATCCGGACGGTCTCGGCGCCGCCGTGGTGAGCAACTATCTGCGTGGCCGGGGCTGACTTCCCTCCGCCTTCCCTCCGCCTTCCCTCCGCGTCGGAACGGCAGCGGTCGGCGCGTACGGGAAAGGCTCAGGACAGTGGGGTCGGTTGGCTCTACACTGAGCGCGTGGCTTTTCGTCGGGTCGTCGCAGTGTCCTTGTTCGCCTTGCTGGCTTCGCTCGGCACTGCCGCCTGTACGGCGGAAGGCCAGGGTACGAAGACCGATTGCACCGTCACGGGCTGCACGGTGACGTTCGACCGGGGTGTGGACGCGAAGGCCAGCATTCTGGGCATAGAAACCGAACTCGTCTCCGTGAACGGCAATCTGGTCACTCTTTCGGTGGGTGGTCAGGAGATCACGGTCCCGGCCGGGGAGACGCAGTCCGCCGAAGGGCGCACCATCACGGTTCAAGAGGTCACCGGCGACAAGGTCGTGGTCAAGATCGCCACGGGCCTCACCGCAGGCTGATGTTCGACCGGCGCTGCCGTCGAGTTCGCGCCCAGTGGACGGCATGCCGAGCATTCTGATTGCTGCGAAGTGACTGTCGCGCACGCGGAGTCGTTGCCCGCGCACCGTGGGGCAGCCCCTGCGCCGACGCGGGTTGTGGCGGCGCTTGCGCGTGCGTGAGCGAGCGCAGTGGTGTCGCATGAGTGGCACCGATGCATTCGATCCGTTGTATAGAGGTCTTATTGTGGCCGGATGCGGCGTGGAGACGTCGAAAACCGACGGGTATTCAATACCAATAGGTATTGAATACCGGAAGGTATTTATTCGGATCTTCCAGGTAAAATCGTTTTTACCGGAAATTTCTCCCCGATTTGCTGTACATCGTGCCGTGCCCGTGTGTAGCGTCTGGAAACCGTAAACCCCTCACATGACAAGTGGTGGCGCGTGATCGGTATCGACGGCTGTCTGAAACGCATCATGGATATTCCGGGTGCGCGCAGCGTGACGCTGGTGGACGGCGCGAGCGGTCTGGCGATCGCCGCGGACGGCAGGCACGACCTGGTGGATGAGCACGAAGATGCCGCCGCCACAACGGATGTGGTGCGCGCGGTGCTCGCCTGCCCGGCGCTGTCGTCCGGCGGCGAAGGAGACGACGTCACCGAGATCATCGTGTGCGGAACTCGCGGATATCACCTGTTGAACCTGGTGAACGGCGACTTCGACGGGCGCCTTTTCGTGCACGTTCTGTTCGACGACGACACCGGGAATCTGGCGATGGCGCGATTCCAGCTCCGTGGAATTCTCGACGAATTGGCCGAGGACGCTCATGAGCCCTGAACTCGCGGTCGAATTGCGACGACTGGAGAAGGAAGGAAGTACCGGCGTGCTGCACGCGGGCGACGGCGCGTTTCATCTCGCCGAGGGCGCGATCGTTTCCGCCGACTGCCGCCGCACCACGGGGCTGGACCGGCTGGTGGTGGAGGCCGGTGTCGCGACCGCCGAGGACTGGCGGCGCGCCGGGGCCGGCGATCCCGGACGCGTGCTGGGTCGGCCTCGGCTGGAAACCCTCGCGATGCTGTCGGTTTTCGATGCCGCCTACTTCCTGCTGGCCTCGCCCGCCGTCCCGGAGTTCCGGCCAGCGCCGCCGCACTGGCTCGCCCCGGTCTGTCACATCACGCCCCAGGTTCTCGTGCAGGAGTGCGCGCGCCGCGGCGATCCCGAATCCGGGCCGTGGCCGGCGGATCTCGTCGACCGCGCGCCCGTCGTGCCGGTCCGCCGGGTGCGGCGACGACGGGTGGTGCTCACCGGAGGCCAGGCGGAGGTGCTGGCCGCCGCGGATGCCCGCCGCAGCGTCGCGGGCATCGGTCGCGAACTGGGCCGCACCACGTACGGATGTCTGGTCGCGGTGCGGGATCTGACGGCGGCGGGGCTGATCGAGCCGCCCGTACCGGCTTCCGCGCAGGCGGCGGTGGAGCCGGTCGTGCTCGAGCCGGTGCACGCGGAGCCCGCGGCGGTCGCGACCGTGGCCGTCGCGCCGGGGCGGTTGCCCCGGCGGCGGGGGCGGCACGCGGCGGCCCCGGTTCCTGTCGCCGATCGTCCGGAGCCGCCGGACCGCGACCTGCTCGTCCGCCTGCAAGCGGCTTTGGAGGAACTCGCGTGACCACGCGAAAGAAACTGCTCGGCGATTGGATGGGAAGGTTGACCAAGGTGGCGATGTCCGGACCCGAACCGAACGCGGCGGTGCTCACGGAGCTCAAGGCGCTGCGCGATCGTGTCCCTCGGCTGACCGGCGCGCTGGTGGCGTCCAACGACGGCTTGCTCGTCGCCCACGACCTACCCCCGCAGATCGAGCCCAACGGGATGGCCGCGATGGCCGCGTCGCAGCTGTCGCTGTCGCACCGGCTGGCCACCACCGCGCACGGCGGCCGGTTCAGCGAAGTCGTCGTGCACGGTACCGGCGGGCACGTGGTGATCTACGCGGCCGGCTGGACCTCCCTCACCGTCCTGGCCGCTCCCGAGGTCAACATCGGCCGGCTGCATCTGGAATCCCGTCCGGCGGCCCGCGCGATCGCCAACTTGCTGACGCCGGTGGCGACCGACGCGGGAAGTGAACAGGCAACGAAAACCAACTGAAAGGAACAACTATGTCCAATATGGATCTGGCGCTCAAAGACATGATGGTGATCGACGGTGCGATCGGCGCGGCCGTGGTCGACTACAACAGCGGTATGGCGCTGGGCATGCTCGGCAGTTCGAAATCCCTGGATCTCCAGGTGGCGGGCGCGGGCAACACCGAAGTGGTGCGCGCCAAGTTGCGGACCATGGATCAGCTGGGCCTCAAAGAGGACATCGAGGACATCCTCATCACGCTGTCCGGCCAATACCACATCATCCGGCCGATGACCGGACGCAAGTCCAAGGGCTTGTTCCTCTACCTGGCCCTGGACCGGGGGCGGGCGAATCTCGCGCTGGCCAGGCACCGGTTGCGGGGCATCGAGGAAGAGCTGGAGGTCTGATCGGCGGTCGAGCCGATTTGACATAAACCTTGGTTCAGGTTCGACGCTGGTCTGCGCATCGTCCGCGTCGAAAGGAACCCGCCATGCCCCACCCTCCGATCCAGCTCGCCGTAATCATCGCCAGCACCCGCGCGGGCCGCTTCGGCCCGACCGTCGCGAAGTGGTTCGCCGAGCACGCCGAACGCAACGATGACGTCACCGTCGACGTCGTCGATCTGGCGGAAACGCCGCTGCCGGAACGGCTGTCCAGCGATCCCGGCCCCGAGGCGAAGCGGGCGCTCGCGGCGGTCGGCCCCCGACTGGCCGCGGCCGACGCTTTCGTCGTGGTGACACCCAAGTACAACCACAGCTATCCGGCGTCGGTCAAGAACGCCATTGATTGGCACTACGCCGAATGGCGGGCCAAGCCGGTGGGATTCGTCTCCTACGGGGGGATCTCCGGCGGACTGCGTGCCGTGGAGCACCTCAGGCACGTGTTCGCCGAACTGCACGCGGTCACCGTGCGCGACACGGTGAGTTTTCACGACGCGGGGACGCGGTTCGATTCCGCTGGCGCGTTGAGAGATCCGGAGCTGCCGATCGCCGCCGCTGATCGACTACTCGGACAGCTGGTCTGGTGGGGGCGGGCGCTGCGGGCGGCGCGGGCCGAGAGTCCCTATGTAGCGTGAGGGCCGGTTCGATGGTTCGTCAGCCCAGTTCGGGCGGGCGCGGCCAAGGATTGTGCTCGCGGTCCTCGACCGACTGATTGAACCTGGAGATGAGCCTGCTGAGGTGGTCGACGTCGTCGTCGGACCAGTCGGCCACCACGGCGCCGATGCCCTGCCTGCTCTGTTTCCGGTCGGCGGCCAGCAGTTCCAAACCCTTGGCGCTGGCCCGGATCTTGCGGGCGATGCCGCCTTCGGGGTCGGGCACCCGATCGACCAGCCCTTGTTTGAGCATGGCCGCGACCTGACGGTTCACCGTGGAAACGTCCAGTCGCAGCGCTTCGGACAACTCGCGCAGGCTCAATGGATGGTCCAGTTCCAGCCGGGTCAGGATGAGATACGCCGAGCGATCCAATCGAAAGCCGGGGCGGCGCAACAGGGCCGCGGGAAAGTGTCTGGCCAGTAGCGCGACCTCGAAGGCGAGGCGGTTCAGCGCCGCGTCACCGCCGGAACCGGAATCGGACATGGCCCCACTATGTCGCGCTCGTCACTCCGAAGACAAATTGTGCACGATACATGTCATATGTACCGTACACACGTGACTGTAGCTGCCGACGCGTCTTCGACCGTCTCTGGTTCCGGGGATCGGCGCGGTCCCGCGCCTGCCCTGCTCATCGCGACACTCGGCATGGTCGGTGTCGTGGTGTCGCTCATGCAGACGCTCGTCATCCCGATCATCCCGTCGTTGCCCGCCCTGCTGCACACCTCGGCGTCCAACGCGTCCTGGGTCGTCACCGCGACGTTGCTGGCGGGCGCGGTGGCGACCCCGATCAGTGGCCGCCTCGGCGACATGTTCGGCAAGCGGCGCATCTTGTTCGCGAATCTGCTGCTGGTGGTGGCCGGTTCGGTGGTCTGCGCGGTGTTCTCCACGCTGGTGCCCGAGATCGTCGGGCGCTCGCTGCAGGGTGCTGCCGTCGGGGCCATTCCCCTGGGTATCAGCATCATGCGCGACGAATTGCCTCCCGAGCGGGTGGGTTCCGCGATGGCGATCATGAGCGCCACGCTCGGCGTCGGCGGCGCGATCGGCCTGCCGGTCGCGGCGGCCATCGCGCAGCACGCGGACTGGCACGTGTTGTTCTGGACCTCCGCCGCGCTCGGCGTTGTCTGCGCCGCATTGGTTTTCGCCTTCGTACCGGAGTCGCCGGTGCGCACGCCCGCCCGATTCGACTTCGGCGGTGCGATCGGGCTGTCGGTGGCGCTGCTGACGCTGCTCGTCGCGATCACCAAAGGCGCGGACTGGGGTTGGGTCAGCGCACCGATCCTGATCCTGTTCGCGGTGTCGCTGGTGGTGTTCCTCGGCTGGGGCGCTTTCGAACTCCGGCAGCGTTCGCCGTTGGTGGACTTGCGGGTCTCGGCGCGCCCGAGGGTGCTGTTCACCAACGCGGCGTCGATCGCCATCGGGTTCGCGCTCTACGGCATGTCGCTGACCTTCCCGCAGCTGTTGATGGCGCCGGAAGAGACCGGATACGGCTTCGGGTTGTCCATGGTCGCGGCCGGACTGGCGCTCGCGCCCACCGGCTTCGTGATGATGCTGCTGTCACCCGTGTCGGCTCGGCTGTCGGCGAACCGAGGCCCGAAGGTCACTCTCGCGCTCGGGTCGGCGGTGATCGCCGTGGGTTACCTCTGCGCGGTGGTGCTGATGAACAGCGTCTGGGAGATCATTCTCGCCTCCGTGATCGTCGCTGGCGGCGTCGGCCTGGCGTACGCGGCGATGCCCGCGCTCATCATGGGCGCGGTGCCGATCACCGAGACCGCGGCGGCCAACGGCTTGAACTCGCTGATGCGCTCGATCGGCACCTCGACCTCGGCGGCCGTGATGAGCGTGGTGCTTGCGCACATGACCATCCAGTTCGGCCCGCATCCGCTGCCCTCGCGCGACGGATTCCACACCACCTTCCTCATCGCGATGGCGGCGGCGCTGGTCGCGATCGGCCTGACCGCGTTGATCCCGATGCGCAAGACGGAAGACGCGGCGACCACGATCGGGCATGCCTGACTCTCGCCGTATCGCATCCGATCCGGTCGGCAGGTCGTGGTCCGTTGGCGGACGTCCGCATAGGCACGGCAGCCGGACCGTCCCGAGCGAGCTGCCTTCGCTCCCGAATATCGCGGTCGCGTCGCCCGCCGCGCCTTCAGGTGCCGAGGTTCTTCGCGCCAGGGCGATCCTGGTTCGCAGCAGCCGAGCCAGGTTTCCGCCCATGTTCTTCGCCGCTTCTCCAGCGGCATGTCCTTGATGTGGTGGGCCGGGATACGGATGTCGAGGGCCAACGCCACTTCGAGCCCCGGCGTGCGGCTGACGACTTCGATCGCGTGATGGCCCTGCACCGTGGTGGTCGCGGCGCTGCTGAGGTGTCGCGTACGACCGCGACCGGGGCTTCAGGTGGCGGTGACGTCGGCCACGGCTTCGGTGTAGCGGCGGCCGAGGGTGCGGATATGGGCCACGAGTTCCGGCGGCCCGTCGACGCGGAAGTCCATCATCAGCATGGACAGGTAGATGGCGATCGTCTCCAGCGCGTCCGCGCCGGTATAGAGCACGCAGGTCCGCGCGTCCACCGCCTCGACCACGCCGACGGCGGGATTGATGCGGGCGATGACGGTTTCGGCGGGCGCCAGCACGGTCACCCGGGCACGCACCTGCCACGCGGTGGTGGCGATGTGGCGCATGACGAAGGCGACCAGATCGTCGTCGGGCAGCGAGCGCGCGGCAAAGCGGCGTGAACCCGTCTCGGCACGCAGGATCGCGGCCACCGCGATCGCGCTCCAGGAATGGGTCTGCAAGCGATAGGCGACCAGATACCAGCGCCGTTTCCAGTTGATCAGCCGGTACGGCTCGATCTCGCTGGACGACATCTCGCTGGACGTCGCGGCCCCGGCTTCCGCGATCCGGACCGTTGCGCCGTCACGAATGGCGCCGGCCAAGGTGGTGAGCACGGCGGCCGGAACCGGCGCGTCCGGTTCGCGTGATCCCGTCGTGGCCGGGCCGATCGCCGTCGCGTTCAGCAGCGCGGACACTTTGCGCTGCAGACGTTTCGGAAGGATCTGGTCCAGTTTGCCCAACGCTTTCGTGACGTGTTCGGCGATGTCCGCGATGCCGGTGGAGCCGTCCTCGGCGAGCCCGACCGCTACCGCGACGGCCACCGCCTCGTCGTCGTCCAGCAGCAGCGGCGGCATGGTCGTGCCGCGCCCGAGCCGGTAGCCGCCGATCGCGCCGCGTTCGGCGTGCACCGGGTAGCCGAGCTCGCGCAGGCGCTGGATGTCGTGACGCAGTGTGCGATCGGTGACGCCGAGACGCTCGGCCAGTTCGCGGCCGGTGTGGGCGCGGTCCTGGAGCAGCGTGAGCAAGCGCAGCAGGCGGGTGGAGGTCGACGCCACTTTTCCTCCCTTTCGAATTAGGAACGAAAGTAGCCTAATGCCCACGTAGGCTGATGTCAGCAGCGAAAAAGACCGAAAGGCAACGACATGAACGCCCCCACGACCGCCGCCGCGACCCTGCGCCCCGTTTGGCGGGACGTCCTCGCCGAGTCCTACCGAGCGCTGGACAGCGTGGTCGCCGGGGTGCGGCCGGATCAGTGGCACCTGCCCACCCCCTGCTCGGAATGGGATGTCACGCAGGTGGTTCAGCACGCGGCCGGTGACCAGTTGGCGTACGCGAAGTTCCTCGGCGTCGGCGACGGCCCGGCCTACAACCCCTTCGCGCCCTCCGGCGCGGTCGACGGCGCCGCGTCGGATCTGGTGCGCGCGGCGATCGAGCAGACCGCGGCCGCGTGGGCCACGGTCGGCGACGACACCGAGACCGTGCCGACGCCCCTGCCGCACGGCGCGCTCGCCACGCCCGTCGCCGCGGTCCTGTGCGCACTGGACGCCGCGGTCCACGCGTGGGACATCGCGATCGCCACCGGTCGCCCGTCACCGCTCACCGAGGAACTCGCCACCCACTTGCTCACCGCCGCCCGTGCCGTCCACCCGGCGCCGGGCAGCGGCGAGGAAGCCGAGATCGTCGAACCGCTGCGCCGGTGGGGCGCCTACGCCGCCGTCGTGGACGGCCCGGCCGACAGCGCGGCCGTCGCGCGCCTGCTGCGCTACCTCGGCCGCGAGCCGCGCTGAGCGCGGGAGGGGCGGGTGCCGTCGCTCGACCGGCCGAGCGGACGCCGGGCTGCCTTTCAGCGGGCGGTGACGAACCCCTGCTCGACCATCCAGTCCCGCGCCACCTCCGCCGGTTCGCGTCCGTCCACGTCGACCCGGCGGTTCAGTTCGGTGATGGCCTCGTTGGTGAGGCGCTGCGATATCGGTGTCATGACCGCGGCCACCTGCGGGTGTTCGTCGGCGAAGCTCTTGCGCATGACCAGGGCCGCGTTGTACTTCGGGAAGAAACCGCGATCGTCGCGCAACAGCACCAGATCCAGCGCCGGGATGCGTCCGTCGGTGGCGGCGACGGAGCCGAAGCGGCACTGCTTGCCGTCGGCGGTCGCCTGGTAGACCACCGCGTCCTGCACGATCTGCTTGGGCACTCGGCCCGCGTCGATGTCGTACTTGCGGGCGAGTCCAGGGAATCCGTCCTGGCGGACGTTGAATTCGGTGCCGACGCACAGCGATGCGGCAGCCGGATCGGCGGCGACCAGTCCGGCGTAGTCCGACAGGGTGCGCACGCCGGTCTCCTGGGCGGTCCGCGCGCTCGTGGCCAGCGCGTAGGTGTTGTTCATCGGCGCCATCGCCGTCCACACCATGCCGTGCTCGGCGAGGTCGGCGTCGCGCACCGCCTCGAACTGGCCGATCTCGTCGGGCACCGGCGTCTCGTTGCCGAGGTAGTTGATCCAGCCGGTGCCGGTGTAGTCGTAGGCGAGGTCGATCTGCCCGTGCAACTGGGCGTCGCGCACGCTGTTGGAGCCCTGGATGTTGGTGAGGTCGCGCACGTCGGCGCCCGCCGCGGACAGGGCGAACTCGATGAGATAGCCGAGAATGTTCTGCTCGGTGAAGTCCTTGGAGCCCACCGTGACGCGCACCCCCGCCAGTTCGGGGACCGGCTCGATGCTGCCCGGCCCCACCCGCAGCGGCACCGCGCTGCCGGACTGCAACCCGCACGCGGCCAGCAGGGCCGATCCGAGCCCAAGGGCGAGCATCCGCCACGGCTTGTTCATCGCAACCCCCTCGGCCCGAGGAATTCCTCGGCGAGCGCGCCGAGCCAGTCGACCAGCAGGGCCAACGCCACCGCGAGCACCGCGCCGACCACCAGGGTGACGTTGTCGCGCAACTTGTAGCCGGTGTCGATCAGGATGCCCAGCCCGCCCGCGCTCACCAGGAACGACAGCGTCGCGGTGCCGACGGCGAGCACCAGCGAGGTGCGCAGCCCGGCCAGGATGTAGGGCACGGCGAGCGGGAATTCGATGCGGCGCAACACCGTCATCGCCGACATCCCCTGCCCCCGGCCCGCGTCGACGAGCGTCGGGTCCACCTGCTGGTAGCCGAGGATGGTGTTGCGCAGCACCGGAAGCAGTGAGTAGAACGCGATGGGCGCCACGCCGATCCAGAAGCCGGTGGTGCGGGTAGCCAGATAGAACAGCACGATGAGGCCGATGGCAGGCGCGGCCGCGCCGATGTTCGCGACCCCGACGAAAACCGGGGCGAGACGACGGAATCCCGGCCTGGTGAGCAGGGTCCCCAGCGGGACCGCCACCGCCACCACGATCAGCACCACCGTCGCGGTGATGAGTACGTGCTGCCAGGTGACGGTCGCGACGTTGGCAGCGTTCAGACTGGCTCGCTGCGTCACGGTGAGATCGCGGGCGAAAGCCCACACCAGCACGCCAGCGGTGAGCGCGAGGACCACCACGGGCTGCGCGACCAGCCGGATGCGCTCACCCCTGCGCTCGGTGGCGGGTGCCGCGGCGGGGCCGGTCATGGCGCGCCATTCGGCGCGGCGCCGTCGGCTTTGTGTTCGGCTCGCAGCGCCGACAGGTGACCGACCAGGGTGTCGATGGTGATCAGCCCGACGTATTCGCCGCGCGTCCCGGTCACCACCGCGGTGGCGTTCTGATGGGTCAGCAGCGATTCGAGCGCTTCCTGAAGGGTCGATCGCGGCGACAGCGTCTGCGCCACGGGCGTCCCGAGGTCGCGCAGCGTCTCGGCGTGCGCGAGGTGTTCGGCCGAGACCCAGCGGCGTGGGCGACGCCGGCCGTCCAGGACCAGCGCCCACGGCCAGGTGCGGTCCGTCAGCGCGGCGCGCAGCGAGTCGACGGGATCCTGCTCGGTGGCGGTGGGGCAGTCACCGAGTTCCACATCCCGGACGCGGGTGAGGGTGAGCTGTTTGAGCGAGGCATCCGCGCCGACGAAACCGGCGACGGTCTCATCGGCCGGGTCGGCCAGGATCGCTGCGGGGGTGTCGTATTGCAGGATGCGGGATCGGTCGCCGAGCACGGCGATGCGGTCCCCGAGTTTGACCGCCTCGGCGAAATCGTGGGTGACGAAGACGATCGTCTTGCCGAGTTCACTTTGCAGGCGCAGCAACTCGTCCTGTAACAGTCCCCGGGTGATCGGATCCACCGCGCCGAACGGTTCGTCCATCAGCAGCACGGGCGGGTCGGCCGCCAGCGCCCGCGCCACCCCGACGCGCTGTTGCTGACCGCCCGAGAGCCGGCGCGGGTAGCGGTCGCGGAAAGTGCCGGGGTCCAGCCCCACCAATTCCAGCATCTCGTCGACCCGCGCCCTGATGCGCCGCCGATCCCAGCCGATCAGGCCCGGCACGGTCGCGATGTTCTTCGCGACGGTCAGATGCGGGAACAGACCGGCCTGCTGGATCGAATAGCCGATCCCGCGTCGCAGCCGATCGGGAGGGATCGTGGCCGCGTCGCGGCCGTCGATCGTGATGGTGCCCGCGGTCGGCTCGATCAGCCGGTTGATCATCCGCATGGTGGTGGTCTTGCCGCAGCCCGACCGCCCGACCAGCACGACGATCTCACCGGCGGGGATGGTCAGCGAGACGCTGTCAACGGCCGGATCACGCTGCCCTGGATAGTGTTTGGTCACCGAGTCGAGCACGATCTGCACGCCGGAGGCGACGGGTCCGGCGGCCCTGCCGCGAGTTTCGGTCTCAGTCACGAATTCCCCTCGAGGTGGTGAGCCGTCCGAGCAGGACGTAGATCCCGTCGAGTCCGAGTGCGAGCACGACCACGAGAATCGTGCCGACCAGCGCCTGCGGCACCGCGTTCGGACTGCCGAGGCGCGCGAGGCCGGAGAAGATCAGGTTGCCCAGCCCGGGACCTTTGGCGTATGCGGCGAGCGCGAGGATGCCCATGATCAGCTGGGTGCTCACCCGCATCCCGGCCAGGATCGCGGGCCAGGCCAGTGGCAGTTCGATCCGTGCGAGCACCCGCAGCCGGTTCATCCCCACGCCACGGGCCGCGTCGGTCACGGCCGGATCCACCGAGGCGAGGCCGATGATGGTGTTGCGCAGGATCGGTAACAGCGCGTACACCACGAGCGCGGTGATCGTCGGAGCGACACCGAGCCCGAGCACCGGGATCAGGAGCCCGAGCAGCGCGAACGACGGCACGGTGAGCACCGCTCCGGCCAGTGCGGAGGCGACCGAGGAACCGAAGGGGCTGCGGTACACCAGAATCCCGGCCAGCACCGAGACCACCGTGGCCAGCAGCACCGATTGCACCACGGCCGAGACATGCAGGTAGGAGTCGACCAGCAACTGGTGCCGCCGGTGCACGAGAAAAGTCCACAGCGTGTCCAGGGCCGTACCCCTCCCCATCGGCTGAGCTCTCCGGAGACTAGCGCGATTTCCCGGTGTCGTGCGCGAATTGGCCCCAGCGAATGGTGCTTCGGCCCGATCGGCTCAACCCGGCGAGGTAATGCCGGGAACTATCCGGTGCGTTCAGGCGTCGAACTTCACAAGGGTTGGGAACGGCATGACATGGAGGACACGGGGGCATGACGACACGACAGCTGGGCTCGCGATCGACGCGGTGGATCGGGCTCGTACTGGTGCTACTCGGTGTAGCCGCCGCCGGAATCGGTGGCTTGTGGTGGCAGGACCGAGCCGGCCGCGGAGCCATCGTGGAGGAGCGGCTCACCGAATTCCCCGCGCTGGACCGTTCGACGCTGACCGCGGCACAGGCCGGAATCGTCGCGGTCGCCGAGCGCGAGTTCGTCGATCCGGGCGCGGGCACGAAGTACGCGGAGGGAGTCGAGGAAGCGTGGTGCGCCGATTTCGTCAGCTGGGTGCTGCGCGAGGCCGGTGTGCCGCTGACCAACCCGAATTCGGGCTCTTGGCGGATCCCCGGCGTCTACACATTGCAGGAGTACTACGAGAGCGTCGGCCGGTTCGTCCCGATCGGGTCGGAATACCGGCCCCGCACCGGTGACGTGCTGTTGTACGGGGAAGCCAGCCCCTTCGGGCAGCACACGAACATCGTCCTGCAGGCCGACGGCGGCAAGGTGACCACGATCGGCGGCAACGAGTACGACGAGATCCGGATTCACCGATTCGCGCTGGAAGACGTGCCCGGGCTGGTCGGTTTCGGGCAACTGTGAGGCTCGCCCCACGGGGCTGGATATGTCCGATATGCGCGTGAAACAGGGCCGTGGATAGTCCTACGATGGGAGGCGGCGGCGCCCGGCAGCGCCGTCGCCGGTCCCCGCCCTGCTTCCCCCTCATCGGCAGGACGGGGATCCCGGGTTGAGCAGCGCGTTCCCGGATGCGACAAGATCGGTCGCGTAGCGTGTCGGGTGTCCATCGAGAGGTGAGGGTTCCGGAACTACTGATGCATCCGACCGACGAAGCGGACAGTGCGCCTGTCTGGATCGACTACGCCGAGTTCGGCGAGCGTTTCGTCACGCATGCCGTGAATGCCGCTCGCATCGAATCCGCCGTCTCCGGCATGGCGGGCCGCGGCATGACCATCGGCCCGGTCTCGATCGGCCCGGTCGGGCTCGCCGGGTTCGTCGCCGAGGGCAAGGTCGGCGCGCCGCGCGTCCTGCACAGTGGTCCCCAGGTGACCTTCGAGGTGACGGTTCCGGTGTCGCTCACGCTGAAGGTGCTGCTCGGCGGCCGGAAATTGCGTCTGGAGGCCAGGGTCGAGATCAATCTGACCCTGCACGCCCGCACCGCCGACCCGGTGCTCATCGTCATCGACATTCCGCCGATCACCCAGCGTGACATCAGCTTCGTGCTGCGTGCGCAAGCGGTGGAGTCGGCTTGGGAGTGGTTGCTCGACCCGATCGCCGGGGTGGTGCAGCGTGAGGCCGCGTCCAGGGTGAACGCCATGCTGGCCGATCCGCGCACCCGCCGCGGACTGGTCTTCGATATCGAGGCCATGGTCGCGGGCAGGCGATCGGAGCACCGGGACAAGCGCGCGTTCGACTGGATCGGCTACGACGAGTTCGGCCGCCGGTTCTTCTCCCGCATCGTGACCCGCGAACGGGTGCATGCCGTGGTGCAGCAGCTGGCGGGCAGGCCGATCGAGGTCGGCCCGCTGCGTACCGGGCCACGCGCGGGCGCGGTCGTGACCGTCCGGGGATCGGTGCGGATGCCGCGCCTGGCGGACCGGTCCTCGGATCCGGTCGCGTTCGACCTGACACTCCCGGTGAGCCTGGACATCACGGTGGACGTGCTGAAAGCGAATCGCTACAACGCGGACCTGGAGGTGCCGTTGGTGCTCACCGCCCGGGCCGCCGACCGGTTACGCGTGGTGATCGACGTGCCGCCGCCGGACCCGGCCGATATCCGGATGGAGTTCACCGCGCACGGCGCGCGTGCGGCCGCCCTCGGGGCGCTCGCCGGGATCAAGAAGCAGGTGGTGGCCCAAGTGGCCGCGGTGATCCGCAAAGAACTGGCCGATCCGGCCATGCGCACCATCGACGTAGCCGCGCGGATCGACCGCATCGCCTGATCGCGCACGGCGTCGCCGGTGTGGCGAATGTGAAACCTGTTTCTACTGGGTCTAGCGGTTCCAGAGTGAATGTGGTGAAATGAGTTCACGTTCGAGGCTCCCGGCGCGCGCTGAGGTTTGGGGAAGGTGCGCCGGGCACGCTGCCATCCAGGTCGGGTCGCGCGAAGGAGTCCACGATGCGTTTCACTTCGGTATCCCGGCGCGAATTGTTCGCTTACGCGGCCGCGGCGGCAGCTGTGGGGGTGACCGCCGGGGCGGCATCGGCTTCCGCCCGGCCCTCGCTCGGTACCTTGATCGACTATGCCGGAGGAGTGCCGTCGGCTACGGCGATCCGCGACGCTGGCCATATCGGCGTGATCCGCTATGTGTCCGATCGCAGGCCCGGCGCCGAGTGGATGGCGGGAAAACCGCTGCGCTCGGCCGAAGTCGAAGACCTCAAAGCCGCGGGCTTGCAGATTGTTTCGTGCTACCAGTTCGGCAAGGGGGCGACCGCGGACTGGCGCGGCGGGCTGGAGGCGGGCAAGCGGCACGCCGAGCGGGGGCTGGCGTTACACCGCGCCGCGGGCGGCCCCGACAACGTGCCCATCTACGCGTCCATCGACGACAACCCCTCCCCGGTCGATTTCGCCACCATGATCGCGCCGTATCTGCTGGGCTGGCAGGCTGTGCTCGGCAAGGAGCGCACGGGCGTCTACGCGAATACCCCGACCATCGAGCTGGCCCGGACAGCGGGGCTGTGCGCCTGGTATTGGCAGCACAATTGGGGCACTCCGAAGGGTTTCGTACACCCCGCAGCGCACCTGCACCAGTTCGAGATCGACAAGCGATCCATCAATGGGGTGGGGATCATGTGAACAATGTGCTCACACCCGAATACGGGCAGTGGTGAGCGAGAACCGCCGTGTAGGCGATCGGTCGAGCGGGCCCCTCGCGGCTATGTCTGGCAGTGGCTGATCGGCGTCACGCGCAAGTCGGGTTCGTCGTCGGGGACGACGCGCAGGGACGGACGGCTGTCCGGCGCTTCGTGGTCGCCGAGCCAGGAGAACAGCGACCACCGGGACACGCCGGAGAACGCGGAGCCGAGGCTGGCGAAGGAGAACGACGAGATCGCCGACCCGAATGATCCCACGGACCCGATCGACAGCACCGAACCCACGCTGCCGATGGACAGGATCGAGTAGGCCGACCCGATCGACAGGATCGAACCCTCCGAGCGGATCGACAGGATCGAGCGGTGCGAGCGTCGGCTTCGGATCGAATGACGTGTTCGTATCTCGGTGGTCGCCATAGTTAGCGGTCTACCACAGTCCGGACGGCTCGTGGGGTAGCGCGGCGGTTCCGTTCGAGATCGCCGGAGAAGTCCCGGCACGACCGAGGGCGGCGACCCCAAGGAGGTCACCGCCCTCGATCGGAAGCTCAGCCGACGGTGAAGAATCCGAGCGTCGGCAGGAACGAGCAGGTCCGCGCCTCGGCGTCGCCGGACTTGGTGGTCAGAGAGCCGGAGACCACGGCGACGATGCGGCCGAAGCCCGTGTCGGCGATCGCGGAGAGCGTGGCGGGACCGTCCGGGTTGATCTTGGCCTCGTCGGTCAGGGGCAGGACGCCGGACTGACGGGTGTCCAGGTTCAGCCACTGCACCGTCATCGGCGGGTTCTGCACCGGCGTGGGCGACTTGGTGCCGAGCGCGGTGAAGACGAATCCGGTCTGACCCGCCTGCGGGCCGGGCGGCGGCAGCGTGGCCGGGCCGGGCACGGCCAGCGCGGTGCCCACCGAGTCGGCGGTCGGGCTGATGCAGCCCTTGCCGATGGTCGGGTAGAGGAACTGCGCGATCACCGGGCCGTCCTGCGGCACCTCGGGGCCACCGCCACCGCTGCCGTCCAGGAAGGTGATGATCCGCTCCAGCGTGGACTTGATCTGCGGCGGCAGGTTCAAGGTGGCCAGCAACCTGCGTGCCTGGTCAAGGATGGCCGACTGCGGGCCCGCGATGCCGGCCGGACCCGCGATGTCCGCCGGGCCCGCGATGGCGCCGACGATGGCGGGAGCCAGCGCGGCCAGGGCGTCCACCGGCACACCTTCGGGAACCATGGGAACGCTGTTGGTGGTCGCCGCGGGGGCGGGCGCGGGGGCCGCGATTGCTGTCGTCGGCGCGGCGAGCGTGGCACTCGCCGTGATGGCGAGTGCGGTCAATGCGATCCGCGATCCTCGGGTGCGAAGCACTGGTCTGGCCGTCCTTACCTCGGGTACATCTACGTTCGATTGCTAAAAGCCATCGTTTCGGGGTCACTCTAGGGACATTGCGGCTATGTGTACAGCCACAGCGTCCGAAAGGGCGCTGGGGACGATCAGTGTCAGCAGAACATACCCCGCCCTCATGTTACTGGTGTGAAAGTTGATGCAAATGTTATCGGTGGTTCGAGGGTGCAACCGACCGGATTCGCGCTGCGGTTAATCTAATCCGTGCCGTCCGCGCTGTCGTCAGAACGCCGAAGTCCGGGCGCGCCGAACCGACGCACCGCACCCGAGCCGAAAGCCAGCGACTTGAATCGTCACCTCCGATGGGCTGTGTCGGTGCTCGGCCTGTCCGTGCTGGCCCGGTTGCTGTGGATGTTGCTGTCCCCGAACGGGATGAACCTGGTCGACCTGCACGTCTACGTCGGTGGTTCGGCCGCGCTGCTGACCGATCACCTCTACGACTTCACCTATGCGGAGAAGACGCCGGACTTCCCGTTGCCGTTCACCTACCCGCCGTTCGCGGCGCTGGTGTTCTTTCCGCTGCACTATCTTCCGTTCACCGTGGTCGCGGTGGTCTGGTTGCTGGCCATCGTCGCGGCGCTCTACGCCGTGGTGCACATCAGCTTCGAGCTGCTGTTCGGAGCCGAACGGCTGCGCACGACGCGGTGGCGCACCGCCACCGTCGCCTGGACGGCGGTGGGCCTGTGGCTCGAGCCGGTACGAACCACCATGGATTACGGACAGGTCAACGTGTTCCTCGTGCTCGGCGGGATGCTGGCGGTGCGCAGCTCGCGATGGTGGGTCTCCGGCGGACTGGTCGGGATCGTCGCGGGCATCAAGCTGACGCCCGCGATCACCGGCCTGTATTTCCTCGCGCGCGGGCGGTGGGGGACCGTGGCATGGTCGGCGGCGGTCTTCGGCGCGACGGTGGGGCTGAGTTTCCTGATCGCGCCCACCGAGGCGCGCCGGTACTTCGGCACGTTGCTCGGCGACGCCGACCGGATCGGCCCGGTGGGGTCGGTGTGGAACCAGTCGCTGCGCGGCGCGCTGAGCCGGATCCTCGGCTACGACGTGGAGTCCGGCCCGTGGTGGATCGCGGCCGTGGTGGTGGTCGCGGCGCTGGCGTTGCTGGCGTGGCGCGCGCTCGGCGCGGACGACCGGCTCGGCACGCTGATCGTGGTGCAACTGTTCGGCCTGATGATCTCGCCCATCTCGTGGTCGCATCACTGGGTGTGGCTGCTGCCCACGGTGCTGTGGCTGGTCTACGGGCCGCTGCGCCGCGCGCCCGGCGCGCGGATCATGGCCGGGTACTGGCTGGTGACCATGCTGGTCGGCGCGCCGTGGGTGCTCTCCTTCGCCCAGGATTCGATCTGGACCATCTCCCGTCCTGGCGTGCTGGCCTGGCTGGGCGCCGTCGACGTCATCGGCGTGCTGGCGTTCTATCTCTGGGTGATGCGCTTCGGGCCCCGGCACGCGGGCTCGAGCGCGGATGAGGCGACGCGCGTCACCACCGAAGGACCCGCGCGCGCCGCATAGGCGCCAGCCGGGCGGCGGGCTCGGTCGGCGTTCGAGTGACGGTCGCGTCCGCGACGGCGTGCCGCGCCCTGGTCCGCGTCTGCCACCGGGCGATCCGATCCGGGGTCGGGCAGCCGGGCGGTGATCGCGCGCCCGCGCGCGCCGGCGTTCAGCAGAGCCGATCGATCTGGTGAGCCAGCGCGACGTCCAGCGCGGTGAGCCCGCCCGCGGAATGAGTGGACAGCCGGAAGGTGACCTTGCGCCAGCGGATGTCGATGTCGGGGTGATGGTCGGCTTCCTCGGCGACCTCCGCGACTCGGCGCACGAGTTCGATACCCGCGGGGAACGTGGGCGCTTCGACCGTGCGGACCAGCGTGTTCCCTGATCGGGTCCAGTCCGGCAGTTCGGTGAGGGCTTCGGCGATTTCGATATCGGAGAGCAGTGTCTGCTGGGCCATACCACTCCTTACTACTCGCCTCGGGCCGGTCCCGGAGGGAACGGCGGGGGTCAGGCTGCGCGCGCTTGCTTGAGTGCCTTCTTCAGATCCTTGCCGGTGATCCCGGCCGCTTCGCACTTCTTCATCCGCATGATGACCACGGGGCACTTCAAGCAGCGCGTCTTCTTCCGACAGCACTTCTTCTTCGGTTTCAGGCTGGAAACCTTCTTGGCTTTGACCTTGCCCACGGCGGTTAGCTTACCCTAAGTGCAAAGCCTGAAACGTTGCTCGAACCGGACTGCCGGTAGGGTGTAGCTGGCCGCGATGCCCGGGGAGTTTCGATTCTCCACCTGTTTGCAGGGAGCCCGGCGTGAGCGTCAGGATCCGGAGGCGGCAGCCTGCGTAACCACGCGGGTCCGCTCCCGTCGAACACCGAGCACCGTCGGCACCACCACCGAACAGCAGGAGGATTCAGGCGTGTCGTCTGCACGCGATTTTCGCAACGTCGCCATCGTGGCCCACGTCGACCACGGCAAGACGACCCTCGTCGACGCCATGCTGCGCCAATCCGGCGCGTTCGCCGAACGGGCCGAACCGGTCGACCGCGTCATGGACTCCGGCGATCTCGAGCGCGAGAAGGGCATCACCATTCTCGCCAAGAACACCGCCGTGCACCGGCACCACCCGGACGGCTCGGTCACCGTGATCAACGTCATCGATACACCCGGCCACGCCGACTTCGGTGGCGAGGTCGAGCGCGGGCTGTCCATGGTGGACGGTGTCGTGCTGCTGGTGGACGCGTCCGAGGGGCCGCTGCCGCAGACCCGGTTCGTGCTGCGCAAGGCGCTGGCCGCGTCGCTGCCGGTGATCCTGGTCGTGAACAAGACCGATCGTCCCGACGCGCGCATCGAGGAGGTCGTCGAGGAAAGTCACGACCTGCTGCTCGACCTGGCCTCCGACCTGGACGACGCCGCCGCCGAGGCCGCCGAGCTGGCGCTCGACCTGCCGGTGCTGTACGCGTCCGGGCGTGAGGGCAAGGCGTCCAAACAGCGCCCGGAGAACGGCAACGCGCCGGACGCGGAGAACCTCGACGCGTTGTTCGACGTGCTGCTGGAACACATTCCCGCGCCGAAGGGCGATCCGTCCGCGCCGCTGCAGGCGCACGTGACCAACCTGGACGCCTCGGCGTTCCTCGGACGTCTCGCGCTGGTCCGCATTCACAACGGTGAACTGCGCAAGGGGCAGAACGTCGCGTGGATGCACGCCGACGGCGTCAAGCAGGTGAAGATCACCGAACTGTTGCAGACGATCGGCGTGGAGCGCCAGCCGGGCGAAGTCGCCGTCGCGGGCGACATCGTCGCCATCGCGGGCATTCCGGAGATCATGATCGGCGACACCCTCGCCGACATCGACGAGCCGGTGGCGCTGCCGCGCATCACCGTCGACGAGCCCGCCATCTCGGTCACCATCGGCACCAACACCTCGCCGCTGGTCGGCCGGGTGCAGGGCCACAAACTCACCGCCCGCATGGTGAAGGCGCGCCTGGACCAGGAACTGGTCGGCAACGTGTCGCTGCGCGTGCTCGACATCGGACGCCCGGACGCCTGGGAGGTGCAGGGCCGCGGTGAGCTGGCGCTGGCCATCCTGGTCGAGACCATGCGCCGGGAGGGCTTCGAGCTGACGGTCGGGAAGCCGCAGGTGGTGACCAAGCAAGTCGACGGCAAGGTGCACGAGCCCTACGAAGAGCTGACCATCGACTGCCCGGACGAGTACCTCGGCGCGATCACCCAGCTGCTGGCCGCGCGCAAGGGCAAGATGGTGCAGATGAGCAATCACGCCGCGGGCTGGGTGCGGATGGAGTTCATCGTCCCCTCCCGTGGTTTGATCGGCTTCCGCACCGACTTCCTCACCGAGACCAGGGGCACCGGCATCGCGAACGCCGTGTCGCACGGTTACGCGCCCTGGGCGGGCGAGATCCGGGCCCGGCACACCGGCTCGCTGGTCTCCGACCGGTCGGGCACGGTGACGCCGTTCGCCATGATCCAGCTGGCCGATCGCGGCCAGTTCTTCGTAGAGCCGGGCGCGGACACCTACGAGGGCCATGTCGTCGGCGTCAACCCGCGCGCGGAGGACCTCGACATCAACGTCACCCGTGAGAAGAAGCTGACCAACATGCGCAGCTCTACCGCCGACGTGATCGAGACCCTGGCCAAGCCGCTGCAACTGGATCTGGAAGGCGCGATGGAGTTCTGCGCCGCCGACGAGTGCGTGGAGGTCACGCCCGAGGTGGTCCGGGTGCGCAAGGTGATCCTGGGGCAGAACGAGCGTGCCAGGGAGCTGTCCCGGCGCAAGGCGCGCGACCGCGCCGCGCTGTAATCGCTCCGGCGGAACGGAATCCGGCGTCGCTGCGGTGCCGCCGGATTCCGGAGCAGGTCGTCGCGTGCGGGTGGGCTCCACGATCGGCGTGCTCCGGGACCGGCGGGGAGCAGTGGATCGGCCACGGGTGGTCGGCGATCAATTCCGATCGGTCGGTAATTCGTCTGTTATATGACGAGCTGTTTGTTCGCGGCCGTAGTCGCATCGCATTCGCAACCGCATGATCGGGATTGCCGGTTCGCCCGCATGAGGTATATCCGGATTTCCATCCCGTGTATCGAATTGCCAGCGGGATATAGCGGTGACCGGATCGGTGCGGCGATTCAATTTCCTGGTGAACGCGGCCGGTTCACTCGACTGGCGAGGTTTCGTGACGATACCGCCGTATCGAATAATTCGTGTGCCAAGGGCTGCGCCGCGAGCCCTCTCTTGCCATGCCTCGTTGACACGCGCAGTCGCTCGCCGCCGCCGTTCCTTCGCGCAGATGTCATCGAAGCGGGTATCATTGTCCGGCCTCCGTCCGTAGGCGCGCGGGCGGTATTGCGGTCGCTCGTGTACACCGAATATTAGCCGAGGACGGAGCTATTAGGGGAAGCGATGTCACGGCGGCGGCGGCGCGCGCGGTGTTTCTTCGCCGATATCCGCTGGCCCGTGGCGTTTACCCGGACGTCCGCATGAATCTGCGAAGCGACTGGACCTTACGGTAGAGTTCCCGAGCGTGAAAGTGGGCGCAGGAAAACGCGCAGCGTGGCGCACGTTGTTGCCGGCCGTGGCAGCGCTGACGCTGATCAGCAGTTGTGCGGCGAACCCGCCGCCGCCCATCGAGAGCACCGACAGCCCGAAGACCACACCGGTCAAGCCCGCCGAGACCACCGTGGTCGTCGCGTTGGACACCATCGGCACCGCGTTCAACCCGCACCTGCGCTCCGACCAGTCCGCCGCCACCTCGGCGATCGCGTCGCTGGTACTGCCGAGCCCGTTCCGGCCGGTGCCGAATCCGGCGACGCCCGGCGCGACGGCGTGGGTCCCGGATTCGTCCTTGCTGGTCTCGGCCGAGGTGACCGCGCAGGAACCCTGGACGATCACCTACAAGCTGCGCAACGAAGCGTCCTGGTCGGACGGGGCGCCGATCGCCGCCGAGGACTTCCGCTACCTGTGGCAGGAGATGATCTCCGAACCGGGCGTCGTCGATCCGGCCGGTTACCGGCTGATCTCGGACGTGAACTCGTCGGCGGGCGGTAAGACGGTCACCGTCGTGATGTCGCAGCCCTATCCGGGCTGGCGCGAGCTGTTCACCGATCTGTTGCCGTCGCATCTGCTCAAGGACGCCCCCGGCGGGTTCGCCCGGGGGATGAACGGCCAGGTCAACGGCGTCCGGGTATCCGGGGGGCCGTTCGGCATCCGCTCGGCGGACCCCGGCCGCGACGAGATGCTGCTGGAACGCAACGACCGCTTCTGGGGCACACCGGCGATGCCGGGCCAGATCCTGCTCCGCCGCGGTGGCACCACCGCGCAGTTGGCGGGCTCGCTGCGCACCGGTGACGTCCAGATGGCCCTGGTGCACGGCGGCGTGGCGACGCAGGCTCAGCTGGCCGCGATTCCCTCGGTGCGGACCGCCATCATGCCGCAGTCGCGGGTGCTGCAACTGTCACTCAACGGACGAAGAGGCGACCTGAGCGATCCCCGGGTCCGCTCGGGTGTGCTGGCCCTGCTGGATCCGGCCTTGCTGGCGACGGTCGGCGCGCAGACCGGCAATTGGGTGGAACCGGCGCGCGCGCAGGTGCTCGCGCCGTCCGATCCCGGCTATGCCCCGACCGCGCCGCCGCGGCCTTCCGCGGAGGAGGCGTTCGCGCTGCTGGCCGCCGCGGGATACGGCCGGGCGCCCGAACCTCCGCCCGCGACCTCACCGACCTCGCCCGCGCCGCAGCCGCGCACCGTCGGAAAGGACGGTAAACCGCTGGTCGTGCGCATCGGCGCGGTGGACCGGGACGCCACCGCCCTGGCCGTGGCCAACACCGCCGCCGACCAGTTGCGCAGCGCGGGCATCGACGCGACGGTGCGCAGCGTCGCCGCCAACGAGCTGTACGGGAAGGAACTGATCGAGGGCACGGTCGACGCGATCGTCGGCTGGGAGGTCGCCGGTTCCGATCCGGCGACCGTGCTGGCGTCGCGCTACGGTTGCCCGCCGCCCGCGCTGCCCGGCGTCACAGGCCCCGCGCAGGCCATCGCCGAAGCGGCGCAGCGCGCTCCCAGCAACCTGTCCGGTGTGTGTGACCCGGCCCTGCAACCCGCGATCGACAACGCCCTGCGCGGCGGCGACGTGGGACGCGTGCTCGCCGAAGCGGAGCCCAAACTGTGGGCCATGGCCACGGTGCTGCCGATCGTGCAGGACAACGCGGTGGCCGCGTCCGGTCCCCGGGTGGACGGCGCCTCGCTCAGCGGCGCGATCCAGGTCGGCATCTTCGGTGACGCGTCCATGTGGCGCAGGATCCCGTGACCGCCGCTGCGGGTGGGCTATTACTGGTACACGCCCACCCGGACGACGAGTCCATCACCACCGGAGGCACGATCGCGCTCTATCGCCGTCGTGGCGTGCCGGTCACCGTGGTCACCTGCACCCTCGGGGAAGAGGGGGAGGTGATCGGCGAGCAGTGGGCGCTGCTGGCCGCGGAGCACGCCGATCAGCTCGGCGGCTATCGCGTGCTCGAGCTGACTCGTGCGCTGGATGCGCTGGACGCGGGCCCGCCGCGCTTCCTCGGTGGCGCGGGACGGTGGCGCGACTCCGGCATGGCGGGCACCCCCGCCGCGAACAAGCCGCGGGTATTCGTGCGATCCGGGGACGAAGCGGTACGGGCGCTCACGGACGTGGTGCTCGCGCTGCGGCCGCGCGTCGTGGTCGGCTACGACCCGAACGGCGGCTACGGCCACCCGGATCACATCCGGGCGCACGAGATCACCACGGCCGCGGTGCACGCCGCCGCGGGGGAGGGCTGGGACACTCCCAAGTTCTACTGGACCGTCACCGACGCCGGCATGCTGCGGCTGCACACCGCCGCGCTGGCCCGGCGCACGGTGGCGGGACTGCCCGGCGCGCTGCCGCCCGGATGGCGGCTGCCCGCCGACGGTGAGCTCGCGAGCGTGCCCAGCGACGCGGTGACCACCACCATCGACGTCTCCGAGGTGCTGGCGGCCAAGCGCGCCGCGCTGCGGGCGCACGCCACCCAGGTCACCGTCGCGCCGTCGGGCCGGGAATTCGCGCTGTCGAACAATGTGGCCCAGCCGGTGCTGCCCGAAGAGCACTTCATCCTGGTGCGGGGCAGGCGCGGCCCGCTCGGGCCGGACGGGCGGGAGCACGATCTGTTCGCCGGACTGGATCAGGGCTGGACCGCCGATTCCCCGGCGTGAACCGCGCCGCCCCTGGCCGGGCGGGAGAACCGAACGTGCGCCCGAAAGCGCCGGAATAGACTCGGCAGTATGTACAACTGGGAGCTCCAGAACGCGATCGCGGCGTTCGTCGATAGTATGAAGCCGCACTGGCAGGAGCAGCACGACCTCTACATGACCGTGCTGTACGCGTTCGCGGATATGCAGAGCCACCTGTTGACCCTTCTCGGCTACCCGCCGGTGCCGTGACGACGAAGATCGACGACCACGCAGGCGATCGCGCTCCCGTGGCATCCGGCGCCGGTCGCTTCCCGTTCGGCCGGGTTCTCGGCCCGGTGATCCTCCTGTTCCTCGTGGTGGACGCCCTGCTCACCCTGGCGCTCGAGACCTTGTACCTGCCGACCTATCTGGGCTCGGTCGCCTTTCCGGTCTCCGTCGTCGTGGCCGGGCTGGTGAACGTGCTGCTCGTCGCGGGCGCGCGGTCGGTCAGCACGCGGCCGGCGATCCTGGGGCTTCCGCTGGTCGCGTGGGCGTTCGGCTTCCTGGTCTGCGCGAGCGCGGGGCCGGGCGGCGACATCCTGCTCGGCCAGGATTGGCGCACCGCGCTGTTGCTGTTCGGCGGGCTGCTTCCCGCGATGGCGTACATCTACATCTCCTCGAACGCGCGGGTCCCCAGCCGAGGCTGACGGACGACGCGAGCCGGCCGTGCGGTGACACGGGGTCAGCGTGCGCCCGGCAGTCCCGCTGTGACGGCTTCGATCAGCTCCCATGCCTCGTCCGCGGGCAGATCGACCACCGCGTAGCGCTTCTTGCCCGCCGCGGTCGCCGCGACCACCGTGGCGAGTCCGGCGCGTCGCTGGAAGAAGGTCCGGCGCACCGTCCAGCCGATCACGCCGGGCGCCTCCAGGCAGTCGCGGTCCCGGTCGAGTGATCCGGCCCGGGTGATCAGCCAGGCCGGTGCGCCTGCCGTGCGGGGGAGCACGGTGTGGCCGAGACCGCGATAGCGATCTTCCGCGAGCGCGAGCGCGATCGGCAGCATGAGCCCAGGAAGCAGCCACCACCACGGCGAGAAGTGCACGCCCGCGAGCAGGACGTAGGCCATCGCCGCGGCGACGACGCCGACCGGCGTGAGCGCGCGGGTATGTCTGCGCCGCCGCGCGGCCGGGCCGTGCGGGCGCAACGGCGCACTGCCGGGCGGGGGGACGGCGTCCGCGTCGGATGCTCCCGCGCCGGTGGGCAGCGCGTCCGGCCGGACGCCGAGGCCGTCGTCGCGCAGGTCATCCGGGGCGAGCAGATGTCCGAGGGTGTGCTCCACCGCGCTGCGCGGGGCCTGCGGCAGGATCTTCTGCCTCGGTTTCTCGCCGGTCATGATCGCTTCGAGCTCGGCACCGCCCGCCAGACGCAGCAGCAGCGGCTCCTTGACCGTCGCTCCGCGCAGCCGGGCCCGGTCGAGAGTGATCTGGCGAGTCGTGAACAGGCCGTGGCGCAGATGCAAGGTCTTGCCGTCGTCGCGGACGCGCAGCCCGAAATAGGTGGCCAGATAGTGCGCGCAGGCGGCAGAGCTGACCACGAGGACGATGGCGCACAACAGCGCGGCCCCGGCGAGCGCGAGGACGAGCGCGCCGCCGTTCTCCACGTTGTGCACCGCGTCCGACCGGAACACGACCTCGCCGAGACCGTACTGGAAGGCGAGGCCGACGATCGGCGCGACGATCGCGAACCCGGTCAGCGACAACGGGGCGTAGCGCACCCATGCCGGACTCCAGTGGCCGATCTCGCGCGCCCGGGTGCGCGCGGTGGCGAAACCGCCGGAGGTGATCTCCGGCTTCTCCTCCCGCTCCTCCGGCTCCTGCGGCGCCCGCGCCGTGTGGGCGAGCAGGGCGGCGCGTAAGGGCGGTACGACCCGTGCGTCCAGAGCGTTCGAGCTTGAACTGCTCACCCGAATCGGCTTGCTGCCCGGTCCCGATCGCCAGGACCGCGAGGCCGAGCACCCGGTGCAGCGGGTTGGCTTCGATGTCCACCGAGCGGATCCGCGATCGCGGCACCGACAGTTTCTTGCGTTCCAGCAGCCCGGTTCGCAACTCCACGTGCGTCGGGCCGACGCGGTAGGTCGTGGTGAACCAGCGGGTCAGCGCGAACCCGACGATCAGCACGACCGGGATGACGCTCCACACGTGGTTGCCGCTGCTGGTTCCGAGGATGACCGAGCCGATCAGCACCGGAATGAACTTCACCACCTCGGTGATCGGATGGACCAGCAGCATCCGTTTGTCGAGCCGCTGCCACGGGGCGTCGGCCCGCGCGGGGTCCGTCTCGTCTCCGCCGTGGCCCGTTGCCGGCGCGTCGTTCATGTCGCGTCCCCGCGGTGCTGGGCGGCGATCCGGGTCAGCCGTGTCACGGTTTCCTCGGCCACCGGCAGATCCAGCGCGCTGATCCGCACCGCGCCCGCGGAGGACGCGGTGGTCACCGTGACCGTCGCCAAGCCGAGCAGGCGTTCGAGCGGGCCGCGTTCGGTGTCGACGGTCTGCACCCGCGAGATCGGCGCGACCCGGCTCTCCTGGGTGAGCCAGCCCACCCGGGTGTAGACCGCCTCGTCGGTGACCTCCCAGCGGTGCACGGCGTAGCGCCACCACGGCGCGACCGCGATGTTCACCGTCGCCGGCACGAGCGCGGCCAGCAGGAATCCGAGCTGCCAACCGCGATGCGCGGCGTCGAGCGCCACCCAGATCAGCAGTGCGGCCAACGGGAACATCCAGCCCAGCGCCGCCTGCGCGGTCCACAGCACCCTGGCCTTCGGACTGGGGCGCCAGGCCGGCTCGGCCATGATCGCGCGCGGCTGCGACATGCTGCCCATGGTTGCACGAGGACGTGACCGCTGCCGCAAGCAATGGTCAGCGGGTCAGCGGGTCAGCGGGTCAGCGGTTCACGGCGATGGCGGGCAACCGGCCCTCGGGTGCGAGCGCGGCCGCCGCGCCGCCGGAGAATGCGCTCGTCATTGGGCGGCAACGCATTCCGGAGGCTCCGGGCTGCCCGTCCGGGGCGGGCGGCTGGTCTCGTCCGCCGCGCCGACCGGGGGTGGCGCCCAGGAATAGCCTCGGGTACCGCACAGTTGTCAACGCTCAACGGCGCTCCACGTCCCCGCGTGGGCGCCGTGGCGAGCGGAGCCAGGGTGGTTCGTCCGCTTCGCCGCAACCAGCACTGGAGGGAGACAGTTCCGGATGTGTAGCGCATGATCGAGGGCGTGACCGACCTACCGAACCCGAGCGTCCCGTCCACGCCGCCCACTCCATCGGCCATGCGCCGGGCGCTGCGCAGGGCCCGCGACGGTGTCACGTTGAACGTGGACGAGGCCACGGTGCTGCTGCACGCGACCGGTGACGACCTCGCCGACCTCTGTCGCAGCGCCGCGCGGGTGCGCGACGCCGGGCTGGCCTCGGTGGGCCGTCCGAAGACGATCAGTTATTCCCGCAACGTCTTCATCCCGTTGACGCGGCTGTGCCGGGACAAGTGCCACTACTGCACCTTCGTCACGGTGCCGGGCAAGCTACGGGCCGAGGGCAAGGGAATGTTCCTCGAACCCGACGAGGTGCTCGACATCGCCCGGCGCGGCGCCGCGCTCGGCTGCAAGGAAGCGCTCTTCACGCTGGGTGACCGGCCCGAGGATCGCTGGCCGGAGGCCGCGCGGTGGCTCGACGAGCGCGGCTACGACTCGACGCTGGACTACCTGCGCGCCGTGTCGATCATGGTGCTCGAGGAGACCGGCCTGCTGCCGCACCTGAATCCGGGCGTGATGTCGTGGGAGGAGATCGCGCGGCTCAAGCCGGTGGCGCAGTCCATGGGCATGATGCTGGAGACCACGTCCACCCGGTTGTTCACCGAGAAGGGCAACTGCCACTACGGCAGTCCGGACAAGGACCCCGCGGTGCGGCTGCGCGCCATCACCGACGCGGGTAGGCTCTCGGTGCCCTACACCACCGGCATCCTGGTCGGCATCGGTGAGACGATGGCCGAGCGGGCCGAGTCGATCATGGCGATCCGCAAGCAGCACAAGGCGTTCGGGCACATCCAGGAAGTCATCGTCCAGAACTTCCGCGCCAAGGACGACACCGCCATGCGGGACGTGCCGGACGCGGGCCTGGAGGAATTCCTGGCCACCATCGCCGTCACGCGCATCCTGCTGGGGCCGGACGTGCCGGTGCAGGCGCCGCCGAATCTGGTCTCGCACGCCGAGTGCCGCGCGGTGATCGACGCGGGCATCGACGACTGGGGCGGCGTCTCGCCCGTGACGCCCGACCACGTCAACCCGGAGCGGCCGTGGCCGAACCTGGACACGCTGCGGGAGATCACCGAGGCGGCGGGTTATCAACTGGTCGAGCGGACCTCCGCGCATCCGAAGTACGTGCGCGCGGGCAACCCGTGGGTCGATCCGCGGATCGGCGCGCACGTCGCGGCGCTCACCGACCCGGCGACGGGCCTGGCGAATCCGGACGCCGTGCCGGTCGGCCTGCCCTGGCAGGAGCCGGACGAGTCGTGGGAATCGGCCGGGCGCGTCGACCTCAACACCGCCATCGACACCGAGGGGCGCAACACAGAGCACCGCAGCGACGCGGCCCTGGGGCAGGACGTTGTCGGCGCCTTCGGCGACTGGGAGACCGTTCGCGAACAGGCCCGCGACCTCGCCGTCACGGCGCCGCAGCGGCTGGACGCCGACGTGCTCGCCGCGCTGCGCGCCGCCGAACGGGATCCGGCCGGGCTCAGCGACGCCGAGTACCTCGCGCTGGCCACGGCGGACGGCGCCGCGCTGGACGCGGTCGCCGCACTGGCCGATCAGCTGCGACGCGACACGGTGGGCGACGACGTCACCTACGTGGTCAACCGGAACATCAACTTCACCAACATCTGCTACACCGGGTGCCGGTTCTGCGCGTTCGCGCAGCGCAAGGGCGACGCGGACGCGTTCACGCTGAGCATGGACGAGGTCGCCGACCGCGCCTGGGAGGCGCACGTGGACGGCGCCACCGAAGTGTGCATGCAGGGCGGGATCGACCCCGACCTGCCGGTCACCGGATACGCCGACCTGGTCCGCGCGGTCAAACAACGCGTGCCGTCGATGCACGTGCACGCGTTCAGCCCGATGGAGATCGTGAACGGCGCCTCGCGCGGCGGCCAGAGCATCCGCGACTGGTGGTCGCGCTGAAGGAGGCCGGTCTGGACACCATCCCCGGCACCGCGGCGGAGATCCTGGACGACGAGGTGCGCTGGGTGCTCACCAAGGGCAAACTGCCCACCTCGGCGTGGATCGAGGTGATCACCACGGCGCACCGGGTCGGCATTCGCTCCAGCTCGACGATGATGTACGGCCACGTCGACAATCCGAAGCACTGGGTCGGGCATCTGCGCGTGCTGCGCGGCATCCAGGACGAGACCGGCGGCTTCACCGAGTTCGTACTGCTGCCTTTCGTGCACCAGAGCGCGCCGCTGTACCTCGCGGGCGCGGCGCGTCCGGGGCCGACGAACCGGGACAACCGCGCCGCGCACGCGCTGGCCAGGATCATGCTGCACGGCCGCATCCACAACATCCAGACCAGCTGGGTCAAGCTCGGCACCACCGGGACCAGGGTGATGCTCGAAAGCGGCGCCAACGATCTGGGCGGCACGCTGATGGAGGAGACCATCTCGCGCATGGCGGGCTCGCAGCACGGCTCGGCGAAGACCGTCGCCGAACTGGTGGAGATCGCCACGGGCATCGGCAGGCCCGCGCGGGAACGGACGACCACCTACGGCGTACCGGAGCACAAGCGGCTTTCCGCCGCTGCGAGTCTTCAGGCCGTATTGGTCGAATGACATGGATTCCGCCCGGGGTGCGATCGTTCTTCCGGTCCGCAACGGGGCGGCCGGGACCGGCGCAATGCCCGACCGGCCGCCCCCGGTTCCGGCGCTACCTCGCACGACTCCGACCGCACCGCCTGCGGCGGGTGACGGAGACCGATTCGTGCCTGGCGCCCGCGTGCGTTACGTCCTAAGTTAGGGCAGGCTGACCAGTAGTAACGTGGGGTGCCGGGATAGGGTTTCGCCGGGCGGACTATCCCGCAGGCGAGGACAGACTAGGAGAGCGGCAGTGCCGTACATCATCGCTGAACCGTGCGTTGACGTGAAGGACAAGGCATGCATCGAGGAATGCCCCGTGGACTGCATCTACGAGGGTGGCCGCATGCTGTACATCCATCCCGACGAGTGCGTGGACTGTGGTGCATGTGAGCCGGTGTGCCCGGTGGAGGCGATCTTCTACGAGGACGACACCCCGGACCAGTGGAGCGGATACGTGAACGCCAACGTCGATTTCTTCGACGAGCTGGGCTCGCCCGGCGGCGCCACCAAGGTCGGCAAGGTCGACTACGACCCGCCGTTCGTCAAGGAACTCCCCCCGATGGCGAGTGAGTGAGACCTGACGTGTCACCGCGTGGCCGGGTCAGCGGTCTGCTGCCCGATTTTCCCTGGGACACCATTGCTTCGGTGAAGGCCACAGCGGCCGCTCATCCCGGCGGAATCGTCGACCTGTCCGTCGGCACCCCGGTCGACCCGGTCGACCCGCTCATCCGGACGGCGCTGAACTCCGTCGCCGCGGTACCCGGCTACCCGACCACGCACGGCACCCCCGAGCTCCGCGCGGCGGCGGTCGAACGCGCTGAAGCGGCGCTACGGGATCACCGGACTCGATCCCGCGGCTGTGCTGCCCGCCATCGGCACCAAGGAGCTGATCGCGGGCTTGCCGAGGCTGCTCGGTATCGGCCCTGGCGACCTAGTGGTCATCCCGGAGGTCGCCTATCCCACCTACGAGGTCGGCGCACTGCTCGCGGGCGCGCAGGTGCTGCGCGCCGACGGACTGACCCGGCTCGGCCCGCAGACGCCCGCGCTGATCTACGTCAACTCCCCATCCAATCCGACCGGCCGCGTGCTCGGCGTCGATCATCTGCGCAAAGTGGTCGCCTTCGCCCGGGAACGGGGCGCGATCGTCGCCTCCGACGAGTGCTACCTGGGACTGACCTGGGAGGGACGCGCCGTCTCCTTGCTCGACCCGGAGGTGTGCGACGGGGATCACACCAATCTGCTGGCCGTGCATTCGCTGTCCAAGACCTCCAATCTGGCCAGCTACCGCGCCGGATTCGTGACCGGCGATCCGGAGCTGGTGGCGGAGCTGCTCGAGGTGCGCAAGCACGCGGGCATGATGGTGCCGTTCCCGATCCAGGCCGCGATGACGGCCGCGCTCAGCGACGACGCGCACGAGGCGCGTCAGCGTGAGCGGTACCGCGCCCGGCGCGACGTGTTGCGAAAGGCGCTGGACAAGGCGGGTTTCCGGATCGACCACTCCGAGGCGGGCCTGTACCTGTGGTCGACGCGCGGTGAGCCGTGCCGGACCACCCTGGACTGGCTGGCCGAACGCGGCGTCCTCGCCGCACCCGGCGACTTCTACGGCCCCGGCGCGAGCGAGCACGTCCGAATCGCCTTGACCGCGACGGACGAGCGGATCGCGGCGGCAGCCGATCGCCTGGCCGCGGGCTGACGCCTCGGTCCGAGCGCCGCTGCCGTACGGGCGCGGCGATCCCGGAGAGGGCAGGCCGACGACACCCGGCGACGGGCTGTCCGATCCGGCGGCCATCGCGGGTGTGTCGGCGTCCCCGCGGGCCCGGCCGGGAGAGCTAGCCTGAGGTATGGACGCTGTCACGGTTGTCCCCACGCCCCGCAACGAACCGGTGCACTCCTACGAGCCCGGAAGCCCCGAACGGGAGCTATTGCTCGGCAAACTCGCCGAGCTGGCCGCCGAGCCCGTCGACGTGCCGCTGGTGATCGGCGGCAAGCACCGTCCCGGCATCGGTGCGCGGCACGACATCGTCGCACCGCATCGGCATCGCCAGGTGCTGGGGACCTACACCGACATCACACATTCGGAAGCGCACGGCGCCATCGACGCCGCGATCGCGGCCGCCCCGGGGTGGCGGTCGCTGCCGTTCGAGGAGCGTGCCGCGGTGCTGTTGCGGGCCGCCGACCTGCTGGCCGGGCCGTGGCGGGAGACGGTCGCGGCGGCCACCATGCTCGGGCAGTCGAAATCGGCGCAGCAGGCGGAGATTGATGCGCCATGCGAGCTGGTCGACTTCTGGCGGTTCAACGTCGCCTTCGCGCGTGAGATCCTCGAGCAACAGCCCCGATCCAGCGCCGGGGTGTGGAACCGGATGGACTATCGGCCGCTGGAAGGATTCGTCTACGCGATCACGCCGTTCAACTTCACCGCGATCGCCGGGAATCTGCCGACCGCGCCCGCGCTGATGGGCAACACGGTGGTGTGGAAGCCCGCGCCCACGCAGACTTTGTCGGCGTACCACACCATGCGGCTGCTCGAGGCGGCGGGCCTGCCGCCCGGTGTGATCAACATGGTCACCGGCGACGGGGTGCAACTGTCGGAGGTGGCTTTGGCCGATCCTCGGCTGGCCGGTATCCATTTCACCGGTTCCACCAGGACATTCCAGCGCCTGTGGCAGCGGGTTGGCGCGAATATCGGTCGCTATCACGGCTATCCGCGCCTGGTCGGCGAGACCGGGGGCAAGGACTTCATCGTGGCGCATTCCTCTGCCGACCCGGACGCCCTGCGCGCCGCACTGATTCGCGGAGCCTACGAGTATCAGGGCCAGAAGTGCTCGGCGGCTTCGCGCGCCTACATCGCGCGGTCGGTCTGGCGCGCGATGGGTGAGGAGTTCCTGCACGACACCGAGGAGCTGAGTTACGGCGACATCGCCGATCTGTCGAACTTCGGTGGGGCGCTGATCGATCGGCGCGCGTACGAGAAGAACGTGGCGGCCATCCGGCGCGCCGAGGACGCGGGCGTCACGATCCCGGTCGGCGGCACCTACGACGACAACGAAGGCTGGTTCGTCCGGCCGACCGTGTTCCTCGCGGACAACCCGCATGACGAATCGTTCGCCACCGAGTATTTCGGACCGATCCTGTCGGTGTACGTCTACGACGACGCCGAGCCCGGCGCGTACAGCGCGATCCTCGCCGAAGTGGAGTCGGCGGCGCCCTATGCGCTGACCGGCGCGGTGTTCGCGCAGGATCGGTACGCGGTCGAACAAGCCGACGCCGCACTGCGGTTCGCGGCGGGCAACTTCTACATCAACGACAAGCCCACGGGCGCGGTGGTCGGTCAGCAGCCGTTCGGCGGGGCGCGGGCCTCCGGCACCGACGACAAGGCGGGCTCGCCGTTGAACCTGTTGCGCTGGGTCGCGCCGCGGACGATCAAGGAAACCTTCGTGCCGCCGGTGGACTACCGCTACCCCCACATGCTGCGGTGAGGCGCGCGCCTACACCAGCGGCTTTCCCTGCCGCAACCGCCTGCGCAGATCGAGCAGATAGGCGTTGAGCGGGAACATCCGCGCCGCTCGCGGCAAGCGCCGGTGCACCGCGCCGATGGTCCGCAGCAGCCGGTCCAAGCGGCGCTGGTCGCGGTCGGTCCAGGTCATGCCCATCTCGTCGCGCAGGTGCTGCGGGAGCAGGCCGGTGACGATGAAACGCTGTAGTCCGGCGAAGACCACCTGCACCGGTCGCGGCATCATCTTCAGATCGATCAGGCCGTTGAAGTAGTCCCGCAGCTCCGGCTCGATGCCGCGCGCTTTCAGGTTCTCGTCCCAGTACCGCTGGAACTCCGCGCGATCGGCCGGCCACATCTCCGGCCGCATCTGCAGGGTGGTGCCGAGCCGAGCCGCGTAACTGTAGAAGGCGTCCGCGGTGGCGGGGTCCATGGGGCCGTGCATCCGGGTGTACAAGTCGTCGATGCCCCAGTACAGGCAAGCGGCGACCCACAATTGCAGGTTCGGGTCGAAAGCGTTGTACTTCACCGGGCTCGCGGCGGTGGAACGCACCGAACGGTGCGAGACGTTGACGGCCGCGCGGTAGGCCGAGCGTTCGTCGTCCGACCCGAGCAGCGCGACGGCGATATAGGTCAGCGTGGTGCGCAGGCGTTTGATCGGGTGCAGGGTGACCTTGCCGCTGTCGACGGTGCTCTCCAGGACGCCGCGCCCGACCGGCCGCAGGCTCAATTGCATGATGACGTTGGCGGCGCCGCCGAGGAAGGCGGCGATGCCGTCGACGTAGTCGACCACCGTCTCCGGTGTGAGAGTCCGGCTCGGATCCGGTTCGTGCTCGGCGGTGCGCAGCGGCGCGGTCATCGTCGACCTCGTCTTTCGTGTCCCGCCTGACCCCGGAGAATCGGGCGATGAGAAGATTATGCAGTAACATTCTCATTGACTCGGTGGCGCTGTCAATCGGCACCGGACGCTCGTGACGATATGCAATGCTGAAAGCGTCATCGTTTCGCTGTCGCGGATAGGGGTTGAACCATGGCCAGGCTGACCGGACTGCTGCCGCTGGTGCGCAACGCCGCCCCGGAGGATCGCAACCAGACGCGGGTCCTCGACGCGGCGCTGCTGGCGTTCCTCGACTTCGGCATCAAGCGCACCAGCATGGTCGAAGTCGCGCGCCGCGGCGGCTTGTCGCTGGCGACCCTGTATCGCCGCTTCGCGAGCAAGACCGATCTGATCAAGGCCGTGGGGCTGCGCCAGACCCGCGAGTTCATCGAGGAGGTCGACGCCGCGCTCCAACGGCAGGTCGACCGCGACGCGAGCGCGGAGGAACAGATCGTGAACTGTTCGCGGCGTTCATCAACGGGCTGCGCGGCAACCAGCTGATCCACCGGCTGCTGGCCACCGAGCCCGAGCTCGTGCTGCCCTACCTCACCACCCAGGGCGCGCCCGTCATCGAACTCGGCCGCGATTATCTCGCCGAGTTCATCACCCGTTTGCAGCGGGAAGGCAAGCTTCCGGAATACGATCCCGCGCCGTTGGCCGAGATGATCGCCCGCACCGCGCTCTCACTGGCGCTGACGCCGCAGACCGTCATCCCGCTCGGCGACGACGCGTCGATCCGCCGGTTCGCGCGCGACCACGTGGTGGTGTCGTTCCGGGTGCGCTAGCGCGGTCAGCGGGGCTGCGGAGAGCCGGTGATCATCGCCGTGAACGCGGCCATCACGTCGGCCGTCTGTTCGGCCGCGGTGCCACGGGTGTGGGCGGTCACCGCGAAACCGGGGCCGTAGGACGCGGAGGCGACTTCGGGGGCGCCGAAATCCGACCAACCCCACTTGGTGCCCAGCACGAAGGGCAAGCGGGCCGTTCCCCAGTCCTGTTCGGTGCCGTCGAGCGCCGTCGAGCCCGCGGCGGCCATCCATTCGAAGATCGGCGATCCGGGATCGGTGCGCAATTTGGCGGCGAGGAAGTCCGACACATCCGCGACGCTGGTCGCTCCCGCGCCCCAGCTCGGCCCCGGAACCGTCTCGGTGAGGCCGTACTCGGCGGCGATGGCGGCGACGGCCTGGGGATACTTGGCCTCCATCGCGGTCGCCGCGCCGTCATCGGAATAGCGGATCATTCGCTCGGCGAGCATGCGGTCCTCGGGCGAGCCGTCGCCGTGGCGCAGGGCGTAGTCGGCCATGAAGAGCTTGGCCAGCGACAGGCTCGAGCGCGATTCGTGTTCGTTCGCCGTCCCCCAGCCGATGCCGATCGCGGTGCGGACGGAGATGGCGGTACGCGGCGGCACCGCGGCCACGTCGTTTTCCCCGGTTTCGGCGCAGGCGACCGGAGCGGACAGCGCCAGCAACGCGCCGGCGAGGAGCGCGGTCGTCATCAATCGATAGCCCATCTTCTCCTCCTGGATGCTGGCGGCGCGGCAACGCCGTAGGTACGCGACGGGGGCGTACGAATCGTTTGCCCTGTGATTGCTCCACTGAAACGGGGCCACTGGGCTCGGTCGGCGCCCAGACGCATGGGCATCGGCGTCAACGGTGGCGGACATGTCGTCGGCGTGCCCAGGCGGAGCCGACCTATCAGACCAGGCGCAGGCCGAGGCGACGCCGGATGCGCATATCCAGCAGGTAGGCGTTCAGCGGGAACACGCGCAGCGGTCGCGGGAGCAGGGACTCCGTGGCCCCGGCGGCGCGCAGGATGCGGCCGAGCACGCGCTCGTCGCGGCTGGTCCAGGTCATGCCCATTTCGTCGCGCAGATGCTGGGGCAGCAGGCCGGTCACGAAGAAGCGATGCACCCGCTTGAACGCCAGCTGCGCCGGGCGCGGCAGCATGCGCAGGTCGATGAGGCCGTCGAAGTAGGCACGGACGGCGGGGTCGATGCTGGTCTCGGCGAGGTGCGTGCTCCAGTACTCCTCGAAGGCTCGCCGGTCGGCGGGCCACATCGCCTCCGGCATCTGGAGGGTGGTGCCGAGCCGTGCGCCCAGTCGGTAGAACGCGTCGGCCGTCGCCTCGTCCATCGGGCCGTGCATGCGCTCGTACAGATCCAGCGCTCCCCAGTGCAGGCAGGCCGCGACCCATAGTTGCAGCGTGGGGTCGAAGGCGTTGTACTGCACCGGACTCGACGCCGTCGAGCGGACCTGGCGGTGCGCTACGTTGACCGCGTCGCGGTAGGCGGCGCGTTCCTCGTCGGTGCCGAGCATCGCCACGGCCAGGTAGGTCAGGGTGGTGCGCAGCCGTTTGACCGGGTGCACCATCACATTGCCGCTCTCGACCGTGCTCTCCAGGACGCCGTAGCCGACCGGCGGGCTGCTCAGCTGCATGATGACGTTCGCGACGCCGCCGAACAGGCCCGCGATGCCGTCGAGATACCGCCCGACGTCGAAGTCGTCCGGCGGTGCGGCGCGATGCGGTACGCGAAGTGGCTTGGTCATCATCGACCTCGCAGTGCTGAGAAGGCTGTGCAACAACGTTCTCACCGCGTCAGCAAGAGTGTCAACCATCACAGTCGCGGCTCGGCGCCGGACACCGCGCGGCGGCGGCGAACCGGCGAAGTAGCGTGGTCGAATGTCGTTCGGCCCGCCGTTGCTGCTCAGTTCCCTGAACCCGCTCGCCGTCGCAGGCGGAGCGGACATCCCCGACGCCGTCACCATCGACGGCGCCACGCTCTCGCGCAGTGACCTGCTGGGCGCGGCCACTTCGGTGGCCGAACGCGTCGCGCGCGCGGAGCGGGTGGCGGTACTGGCCGAGCCGACCGTGCAGACCGTGCTCGCGGTGGTCGGCTGCCTCATAGCGGGCGTCACGGTGGTGCCGGTGCCCCCGGACTCCGGCACCGCGGAACGGGCGCACATCCTGGCCGACTCGGGCGCTCAGGCCTGGCTGGGAACGGCGCCCGACGGCGCCGACCTGCCCGTGGTGCCGGTGCGGCGGCACGCCAGGTCATGGCATACCTATCCCGAACCCGACCCGGCGGCAACGGCGTTCGTGCTCTACACCTCGGGGACCACCGGCTCGCCCAAGGGCGTCGTGCTCAGTCGAGGCGCGATCGCCGCCGGTCTCGACGCCCTCGCCGAGGCATGGGAGTGGACCGCGAGCGACACTCTGGTGCACGGGCTCCCGCTGTTCCACGTGCACGGGCTGATCCTCGGAGTACTCGGCCCGCTGCGTGTAGGTAGTCCGCTCGTCCACACCGGCAAGCCGACGCCCCGGGCATACGCCGCCGCCAAGGGCTCGCTGTACTTCGGCGTGCCGACCGTATGGTCGCGCGTGGTCGACGACCCGGACTCGGCGAAGCAACTGGCCGCCGCGCGGCTGCTGGTCTCCGGTAGCGCGCCGCTGCCCGTGCCGGTGTTCGAACGACTGCGCGAGCTGACCGGGCACGCCCCCGTCGAGCGCTACGGCATGAGCGAAACCATGATCACGCTGTCCACCCGGGCGGACGGCGAGCGCAGGCCGGGCTGGGTCGGCACGCCGGTGCGCGGCGTGCGCACCCGGATCCGGGACGAGTCCGGCGCGCTGGTCCCGCACGACGGCGAGAGCATCGGCGGCCTCGAGGTGACCGGGCCGATGCTGTTCGACGGCTACCTGAACCGCCCCGAGGCGACCGCGCGGAGCTGGACCGAGGACGGCTGGTTCCGCACAGGTGACGTCGCCGCCATCGACGCGGACGGTTTCCATCGCATCGTCGGCCGGGAATCGGTGGACCTGATCAAGTCCGGTGGATACCGGGTCGGCGCGGGCGAGGTGGAGACGGCGCTGCTCGGTCATCCCGCGGTCGCGGAGGCCGCCGTGGTCGGCCTGCCCGACGACGACCTCGGCCAGCGCATCACCGCCTTCGTCGTGCTGCGCGACTCCGCGACCGAACGCGACCTGATCGATCATGTCGCCGGGGAGCTCTCGGTACACAAACGTCCGCGCGAGATCCGGGTGGTCAACGCGCTGCCGCGCAACGCGATGGGCAAGGTGCAGAAGAAGAAACTGGGCTGACCCGGGATTGACCTCGAGTTCGGTAGAGGTTCTACGGTCGGGGCATGACCGCGATCCTGACCCCCGAACAGATCGACTACCTGCGCACTCAGCGGCTGGGCCGGCTGGCGACCGTCCGGCCCGACGGCAGCCCGCAGAACAACCCGGTGGGCTTCCGGTACAACGCCGAACTCGGCACCATCGACATCGCGGGCTGGAACATGGGCGCGTCCTGGAAGTTTCGCAATCTCGCGGGCAACGACCGCGTGGCGTTCGTCGTGGACGACGTGGCCTCGGTCCAACCGTGGCGGGTCCGCTGCCTGGAGATCCGTGGGAACGCCGAAGCGCTCACCGACGTCGACCCCTACATCTCCGGCGTCTCCCGCGAGATGATCCGCATCCATCCCCAGCGGGTGATCGCCTTCGGCCTCTCGGGTGAGGCTCCCGACCTCGCCTGACGAGGCATACGGCTCCAGACCATCCGAACCGAGAGCATGCCCTGCCTGTCGCGTCCGACGAGCCGACACCAACGGCGCGACGTTCGTGGTAGGCCGTGCGTTCCCCCGTCGCCCGGTACGGTGACCGTGTCTACCGGTGCCGAGGAGGGCTATGTTCGCGCTCGTGGTGAGGTTCGACCTGCAAGACGCCGAGAAGGCCGCCGAGTTCGATGAACTGGTGGCCGAGACCGTCACGGCGGTCGCCCAATTCGAACCCAGAACGCTGGTGTACGCCACACATACCGTCGAGTCGGAGCCATTGTCGCGAGTGTTCTACGAGGTGTACCGCGACCGGGAAGCATTCAAGGAACACGAGCGGCAGCCCCACACGCGGCACTTCCTGAGCCAGCGCGAGAACTACGTCGCGTCGTTCCGCGTGGAATTCCTGTCGCCGCACGACGCGAAGGGGCTGCCCGCCACAGGTTGACCGGCTGTTCGCGGTCGCGCGTGGCCGAATGGTGACTGCCTCACCGAATCCGACCACCATCTCACTCCCGCGCAAGCCGGCACCGTACGCGCGGAGGTGGCGCCGCTCAGTCGTTGGCGTGCAGGTCGGCGTTGAGTTCGATGCCGGTGCCCTTGCGGGGGACCACCTCGACCGTGCCGGTGGTGGAGTTGCGGCGGAACAGGAGGTTGTCGCGTCCGGCCAGTTCGGCCGCCTTCACCAGGGTGCCGTCGGGGGTGGTGACCTTCGTGCCCGCGGTCAGGTAGAGGCCCGCTTCCACGACGCAATCGTTCCCGAGCGGGATGCCGAGTCCGGAGTTCGCGCCGAGCAGCGAGCGCTCGCCGATGGAGATCACCGTGGTGCCGCCGCCGGACAGCGTGCCCATGGTGGACGCGCCGCCGCCGATGTCGGAGCCGTCGCCGACCACGACGCCCGCCGAGATGCGGCCCTCGATCATCGACGCGCCGAGCGTGCCCGCGTTGAAGTTCACGAAACCCTCGTGCATGACGGTGGTGCCGGAGGCCAAATGCGCGCCGAGGCGGACCCGGTCGGCGTCACCGATGCGGACGCCGGAGGGCAGCACGTAGTCGACCATGCGGGGGAACTTGTCCACGCTGTACACCGTGACGGGGCCCCGGGCGCGCAGTTTGGCGCGGGTGGTCTCGAAACCCTCCACCGCGGCAGGGCCGTGGTTGGTCCACACCACGTTGGTCAGCAGCCCGAATTGGCCGTCCAGGCTCACCTCGTGCGGTCGGACGAGGCGGTGGGAGAGCAGGTGCAGGCGCAGGTAGACGTCGTGCGCGTCGACCGGGGCAGCCGACAGGTCGGCGATCGTGGTCTGGACCGCGATCACGTCGACCGCACGCGCGTCGTCGAAGCCGAGCAGCGCGGCGTACTCGGCGGGAGCCTCGTCCAGCCGCTTGGTGCCGGTCTCGGCGAACTCGCCCAACTGCGGATTCGGGTACCACGTGTCCAGCACGGTCCCGTCCGCGGTGACGTTGGCGATGCCGACTGCTGCTGCTCCCTGGATACTCACGGCCTAGAGGTTACCGACCCCCGCTCAGCGATGGTGCGCCTCCTCCGCCGTGCGTGGGCACTCCGGAACCGACTCGCCGCCGGTCGCCCGGATATCGGTGCCGCCGCTCTGCAACAGACCGTCCGCTTCGGGCGTGAGTTGTGATTCCCCCACGAGGTCCGTTTCTTCAGCCCGTCATCGGAGACCGCCACAGCCGGCCGTTCGCGGCGCGTTCGTTCTTTCTACGGACCTGCCCGCCGGTCGGCTGGAAATGGATGCCGGTACCGGCCCTCGCCGCCCGCAGCGGACGGTCCGCTGTCCGGCGTGGATTGTGGACTCCCCGTGCTGAGGTTCGGGTCCCGAGCCCGTCAACGAAAGCGACCGCAGCGGTCCGTGCGCGGCGCGTCGATTTCCTGAACGGACCTCGGTGTCGGTCGCTGGACGTGGGCGCCGGTACAGGGCTTTTCCGCCCGGCAGCGGACCGTCCGCTGTCGGACACCGGCTGCGGACTTCGCGCACCGGAGTCCGCTCCCGAGCCACGTCAACCGAGGCGGCTGGCCGGCGCGATGGGCGCGACCGGCCAAGGATGGGTTCGGGGCAGACCGCCCGGACGGCCGTAGGGTGAAGCGCGTGACCATCGACCTGCATGCCGACCCGATCACACTGACCGCCGCCCTCGTCGACATCCCGAGCGTCTCGCGGAACGAGGCGGCCATCACCGACGTGGTGGAGCGGGCGCTGCGCGAGCAGACGACGGGATTCGAGATCCTCCGGCACGGCAACGTGGTGCTGGCCCGCACGCATCGCGGGCTGCCGACGCGGGTGATCCTCGCCGGGCACCTGGACACCGTGCCGATCGCCGACAACGTGCCCGGCCGGTTCGACGTCGGCCCGGCGGGCGAGCCGGTCCTCTACGGCTGCGGCTCGGTGGACATGAAATCCGGCGACGCGGTGTTCCTGCATCTGGCCGCCACCGTCGCCGACCCCGTGCACGACCTGACGTTGATCTTCTACGACGGCGAGGAGATCGCCGCCGAGTTCAACGGGCTCGGTCACATCGAGCGCGATCTGCCCGGCTGGCTCGACGGCGACCTCGCCGTACTCGGCGAACCGTCCGGCGGCTGGATCGAGGCCGGTTGCCAGGGCACGTTGCGCGCCCGGTTGCGCACCTCTGGCGTGCGGGCGCACTCGGCGCGAGCCTGGCTGGGCGACAACGCGATTCACCGGCTGGCTCCGATTCTGCGGCGGCTGGCCGACTATCGCGCCCGGGAAGTGGACATCGACGGTTGCGTCTATCGCGAGGGCTTGTCCGCGGTCCGGGTCGTCGGCGGCGTGGCGGGCAACGTGGTGCCGGACGCGGCGGAGGTGGACGTCAACTTCCGCTTCGCGCCCGACCGCACCGTCGGCCAAGCCGTCGAGCACGTGCGCGAGGTCTTCGCCGGGCTGGAACTCTCCTTCGAGGTGACCGACTCGGCGCCCGGCGCGCTGCCGGGGCTGACCGCGCCCGCCGCGAAGGACCTCATCGCCTCGGTGCGGCGTCACGGTGGCGGCGGCGTGCGCGCGAAGTACGGGTGGACCGACGTCTCGCGGTTCGCGGCGCGCGGCATCCCCGCCGTCAATTTCGGTCCCGGCGACCCCAACCTCGCGCACAAGCGGGACGAGCACGTCCCGGTCGACCAGATCACGGCCGTCACCGCCATGCTGCGCAACTACCTGACCGGCGCCACGACCTGACCACGCCGACCCGCGGCGGCTATCGGTCAAGGCGAATGCCCCCCGACCGTGCGACGACGCCCGTTCCGAAGGCCGAGATTGCGAGTGCGTCTCGCCCCCGCTGCCCCCGGCTGAACGTCGGACGACTTCTCACGTCCAGCCCGTGAGCGGCGGCTGCCGGACGGTAGCGTGGAACGCATGTCCACCGACGCCGCGGACCATGAGGTCGCCAACAAGCCGAAGTCGACACCGAAGTTCCGCGGACCGATACTGTTTCGCCGCGATCGCGCCGAAGAGGTGGGCAATGCCGACCGGAACCTGCTGGACAAGCGCGGCGACACGGACTGGGTGCACACCGATCCTTGGCGCGTGCTGCGCATCCAGGCCGAGTTCGTCGAAGGCTTCGGCGCTCTGGCCGAAGTGCCGAGGGCGGTGACCGTCTTCGGTTCGGCGCGCACGTCCGCCGACCACCCGGAGTATCAGGCAGCCTCGGCGATCGGCGCCGCACTGGCCAGGGCGGGTTTCGCGGTGATCACCGGCGGCGGACCGGGCGCGATGGAAGCGGCCAACCGGGGCGCGTGCGAGGCGGGCGGCTACTCGATCGGCCTCGGCATCGAGCTGCCGTTCGAGCAGAGCCTCAACGAGTGGGTCGACCTGGGCATCAACTTCCGGTACTTCTTCGTCCGCAAGACGATGTTCGTGAAGTACTCCCAGGCGTTCATCTGCCTGCCGGGCGGATTCGGCACCCTCGACGAGTTGTTCGAGGCGCTGACGCTGGTGCAGACCCGTAAGATCACCCGGTTCCCGATCATCCTGTTCGGCACCAGGTATTGGGCCGGGCTGGTCGATTGGCTGCGCGATTCGCTGGGCGGCTCCGGCAAGATCTCCCCGGGCGACCTCGGTCTGCTGCACGTGACCGACAGCGTCGAGGAAGTCGTGCACATCATCCAGGCCGCCGCGGAAGCCGGTGGCGCCGAGGACGCGATCGGAACGGAGGACCAGTGGTGAGCGATCGGCCTTTCGCCGTCTGTGTCTACTGCTCTGCGAGCACGATGGACCAGGACTATCTCTCGCTGGCCGCACGGGTGGGCACCGAGATCGCCCGCCGCGGCTGGCAGTTGGTTTCCGGCGGCGGTCACGTCTCCATGATGGGCGCGGTCGCCACCGCGGCGCGCGCCGGCGGTGCGAACACCATCGGCGTCATCCCGAAACATCTGGTGCACCGGGAGGTCGCCGACGTCGACGCCGACGAACTGGTGGTCACCGACACCATGCGCCAGCGCAAACAGGTCATGGAGGACCGCGCCGACGCCTTCCTCACCCTGCCCGGCGGCATCGGCACGCTGGAGGAGTTCTTCGAGACCTGGACCGGCGGCTATCTGGGACAGCACGAGAAACCCGTGGTTGTGCTGGATCCCAACAATTTCTTTCGCGGTTTGTTCTCCTGGCTGGACGAGTTGTACGAACGGAAGTTCGTGCCCCGGACAGCCTTGTCCCGCATTACCGTGGTGACCGATCTCTCGTCCGCTTTCGCGGCACTGGAGGCCCCGCGTACCCGTGGTGAGGAGAGCTGAAGACGTGAGCACCGACGCCCGTTCCACGGTGAGTCTGGCCGATCTCGCACGGAATCTGCCCGCGATGGCCCTCGACACTCCCGGCATGCTCCGCAACGCGCTGGGGATGCTGGTGAAACCCGAGTCCAAAGCCTCGGTGGGGCTGTACTTCCAGCGCAACGCGCATCGGCACCCGGACCGCTTGTTCCTGCGATTCGAGGGCACGAGCTACACCTACCGCGAGGCCAACGCGCGGGTGAACCGCTATGCGAGCGTGCTGGCGGCACGCGGGGTGCGGCGCGGCGACGTGGTCGGCGTGCTGATGACCAACCGGCCGGAGACGCTGTTCGTCGTGCTTGCCACGGTCAAGCTCGGAGCCACCGTCGGCCTGCTCAACCACCACCAGCGCGACCGAGTGCTCGCGCACAGCTTCGGGCTGCTCGACAGCGTGCTGAACGTGGTCGGCGCGGAATGCGCCGAGGCGATCGATTCGCTGCCCGAGCCGCCGGCCGACGTCCTCACGGCCGATGAGCTCGAGCAGTCGGCCAGCGCCGCCGCCGACACCGACCCGCCGAGCTGCGCGGAAGTGACCGCGCGGGAGCGGGCCTTCCTCATCTTCACCTCCGGCACCACCGGCTTGCCCAAGGCCAGCGTGATGACCCACCTGCGCTGGACCAAGAGCATGGCGGGCCTGGGCGGCCTTGGAATCCGCCTGCGCGGTGACGACACGCTGTACTGCTGCCTGCCGCTCTACCACAACAACGCGCTCACCGTCGCGCTGTCCGCGGTGCTGTCCTGCGGCGGCACGCTGGCCCTCAGCCGGGGGTTCTCCGCGTCCCGGTTCTGGGACGAGGTCATCCGCGAACAGGCGACGGCCTTCATCTACATCGGCGAGTTGTGCCGCTACCTGGTCAACCAGCCGCCCAAGCCGGTCGATCGGCAGCATCTGGTCCGGCTCGTGGTGGGGAACGGGCTGCGCCCCGAATTGTGGGACGAGTTCAAGTCCCGGTTCGGCATCAAGCGGATCGTGGAGTTCTACGGCGCGAGCGAGGCGAATATCGCCTTCGTCAACGCTTTCGGTGTGGACCGCACGGCCGGCTTCGGCCCGCTGCCCTATGCCGTCGTCGAGTACGACGACGAGACCGGGAAGGCCGAGCGCGACGAGAACGGCCGCCTGCGCCGGGTCGGCACCGGCGGGGTGGGGCTGCTGCTGGCCAAGGTGACCGACCGCTCCCCGTTCGACGGGTACACCGACAAGGCCGCCTCCGAGGCGAAGCTGGTGCGCGACGCCTTCGAGCCCGGTGACGTCTGGTTCGACACCGGCGACCTGGTCCGGGAACAGGGCTGGCACCACGTCGCGTTCGTGGACCGGCTCGGTGACACGTTCCGCTGGAAAGGGGAGAACGTCGCGACCACCGAGGTGGAGGGCGCGCTGAGCAAGGTGGAGTCCATCGCCCAGGCGGTGGTCTACGGCGTGGACATCCCCGGGACCGACGGCAAGGCGGGCATGGCCGCGGTGACGCTGCGTCCCGGCGCGCAGTTCGACGGTGCGGCGGTGGCGAAGGTGGCCTACGAGCAGTTGCCCGGGTACGCCGTTCCCCTGTTCGTCCGTATCGTGCACGAGCTCGAGCAGACGTCCACCTTCAAGAGCCGCAAGGTCGAATTGCGCAAGCAGGGTTATGCCCCTGACCCCGACAGCACGCTGTACGTCCTCGCGGGCCGCACCGAGGGCTACGTCGCGGCTTACGACGACTACGCCGCCGACGTGGCAGCGGGCCGGGCGCCCGGGAATTGACGGTCTGCCGCAGGACTGCGCGCTGATCCGGCGGTGCCCGACTGGTACGGTCTGAAGCTCAGGAGACGCGGAAGAGCCGACCGGTTCCGCCGGCGCATGGGCAACCCGCTGGCTACGTCTGGAGCCGAGGCGGCGACCGGCGCACGACCTGACGCGAGTCCCTTCTCCTGACTGGTACGGCCGAGATTTCGCGGAGAGGCGGGAGAGCGACATGGGGAGCTCGACCGCGGCGCCGCTTCCCACGCTGTGCGGGCGGCCGGTCGCGACGGACCGGGCCCTGGTCATGGCGATCGTCAATCGCACGCCGGACTCGTTCTACGACCGAGGCGCCACGTTCACCGATGCGGCGGCCATGGACGCCGTGGCGCGTGCGGTGGACGAGGGCGCCGACCTCGTCGACATCGGCGGCGTGAAGGCCGGGCCGGGCGACATGGTGGACGCGGCCGAGGAAACGCGCCGGGTGGTCCCGTTCGTCGCGGCCATTCGCGCGAAATACCCGGAGCTGCTGATCAGCGTCGACACCTGGCGCGCCGAGGTGGCGCTGGCCGCGGTGGGCGAGGGCGCGGATCTGATCAACGACACCTGGGCGGGCGCGGATCCCGATCTCGTTCCGGTGGCCGCTGCGCACGGCGCGGGTGTGGTGTGCAGTCACACCGGTGGCGCGGTGCCGCGCACCAGGCCGCATCGCGTCCGCTACACCGACGTGGTGCGCGAAGTCACCGACACCGTGGTGCGATCGGCCGAGGCAGCACTCGCGGCCGGGGTGCGCCGGGACTCGATCCTGATCGATCCGACCCACGATTTCGGCAAGAACACCTATCACGGTCTCGCACTGTTGCGCGGAGTCGACGTTCTTGTAAAAACCGGATGGCCAGTCTTGATGGCGCTGAGCAACAAGGATTTCATCGGGGAGACTTTAGGTGTCGGTCTTTCCGAACGGCTGGAGGGCACTTTGGCGGCAACAGCTTGGTCGGCGGCGGCCGGCGCCCGCGTCTTCCGTGTCCACGAAGTCGCCGCGACCCGGCGGGTCGTGGACATGATCGCCGCGATCCAGGGCATCCGGCCCCCCGCACGAACCTTGCGAGGTCTGGCATGACATTCCAATACCGTGAGCCCGCATGGGCGACGACCAATACCTGGGACACCCCGAACTGGCGGGTGGACGAACTCGTCTCCGCGAAAGCCGGACGCACCGTCTCTGTGGTGCTGCCCGCACTGAACGAAGAACGAACCGTGGCCGACGTCGTGGCCAGCATCCGGCCGCTGCTGGGCACGCTGGTCGACGAGCTGATCGTGCTGGATTCCGGCTCTACCGACGCTACCGCGGAGCGGGCGCGTGCCGCGGGCGCCGAGGTGATCAGCCGCGAGCAGGCGGTGCCCGAACTGGACCCGGTCCCGGGCAAAGGGGAGGTCCTGTGGCGCTCGCTGGCGGTGACCAGCGGCGATCTGATCGCCTTCGTCGATTCCGACCTGATCGACCCGGATCCGGCGTTCGTGCCGAAACTGCTCGGCCCGCTGCTCACCGTCGACGACATGCACCTGGCCAAGGCCTATTACCGCAGGCCGCTGCGGCAGGGCGGCGCGGTGGACGCGCACGGCGGCGGCCGCGTCACCGAACTGGTCGCCCGCCCTCTGCTGGCCGCGCTGCGGCCCGAACTGTCACAGGTGTTGCAGCCGCTGGGCGGCGAATACGCGGGCACCCGCGAACTGCTCACCTCGGTGCCGTTCGCCCCGGGCTACGGCGTGGAGATCGGGCTGCTGCTCGACACCTACGACCGGCTCGGCATGTCCGCCATCGGCCAGGTCAATCTGGGTGTGCGCACGCACCGTAACCGGCCGCTGGCCGATCTGGGGGTGATGAGCCGTCAGATTCTCGGCACCGTGCTCGGCCGCAGCGGCGTGCAGGACTCCGGCGCGGCGCTGACCCAGTTCCCGCTGGTCGGCGACGAGTTCACCGCGCACCGCACCGAGGTGCGGCTGGTGGACCGCCCCCCGATGAATACCCTGCGGCCCGCCTGCGCGGCGGCCTGAACGCCGCGCCCGTCAGGCGCCTTCCGCGTGTGGGTCGCGCATGTACCCCGCCTCGATCAGGGTGCGGAAGGCCGCGAGCTTGTAGACGCATTCGGAGGGTTCACAGATCCGGTGGCGCTGCATGAGTTCGTGTGCCTCGGCCACGGTCAACGGCTCGGTGGGTAGTCGCTGCGGTCTGCCGATCGGGCAGGTCGGTAGCGCGGTGGCGGGAATCCGCTTCCCGAGGCCGTGCTCGGTGACGCCGACCCGGCGCCGTCGGGTCGCCGGTCCGTGCAGCAGTCCAATCGTGGCGACCAGGCTCGCGGCGCAGGCGAGCGAGCAGAGGACGGCGATCTGAGTGACGGTCACGGCGCTTTCTCCTCTCGGTGGGGCGGGCCGGGCAGAGCGTGGCGGAGCCGAGGCGCACGCACCGTCACCTACTCTTAGTTAACTTTCAGCAAACTATGGTGGGCCGCGTGGTCGCGCCGTGCAAGCGAAGGAGACGGGCCACTGGCCGGAATGTGCTGCTCTGCGACTGGGTATTCCCGCCGATTCGGACTCCAATCCGTCGCGTCGGATCGGATCGTCCGGAACTCGTCCCTCAGCGGTGGATGGGGCCCTCGACGCGGTCCAGCGGGAGAGCGGAGGCGCCGCCGCGCTCGGCCAGGATCTGGGCCGCGATGGACACGGCCGTCTCATCCGGCGTCCGCGCGTCGAGATCCAGCCCGACCGGGCTGCGCAGCCTGCCGAGCCGGTCGGCGGTGACGCCCGCGTCCCGCAGACGTTGGACGCGCTCGGCGTGGGTGCGGCGCGATCCGAGCGCGCCGACGAAACCGACGCGGGGCAGCGACAGTGCGGCGACCAGCATCGGCACGTCGAACTTGGCGTCGTGGGTGAGCACGCAGACCACGGTGCGCGCATGATCCGCCCCGCCTGCTGCTCCGCGCGCAGATACCGGTGCGGCCAGTCCACGACGACCTCGTGCGCGGCGGGAAACCGGGCGGCGGTGGCGAAGGTCTCCCGGGCGTCCACGACCGTCACCCGGTAGCCGAGCTGACGGCCGGTGCGGGCGAGCGCGCGCACGAAATCGTTGGCGCCGGCCAGGATCATGCGTGCCGGGGCCGCGAAGACCTGCACGAAGGTCCGCGGGCGGGAGGCGCTGTCCGTCGCGCACTCGTCGGCGCCCACCACACCGCAGCGGCCCGCGGCCAGCAGCGCCCTGGCGTCGCGGTCCACGCCGTGCCACGGTTGCGTCTGCCCCGCGGTCAGCAGCGTCCATTCGGGTGTGGCGTCCATGGTGGTCGCCACGGCGACAGGCCGACCGTCATCAATGCGCTGCCGCAGCGCCGAGAGCAGGGGCAGCCGTTCGAGCGAGACCCGCTCGACGAATACTTCCACTTCTCCACCGCAGGTCAAGCCGACCACGAGCCCATCGCCCCCGGCATAGCCGAACCGGTCGGTCACCGCGTGGCCGCTCGCGAGCACCTCCTGTGCCGACGCGACGACGGCGGCCTCGACGCAGCCGCCGGACAGGGAGCCGTGTACGTCACCGGAGCCGGTCACGACCATCGCGGCGCCGGGTTCGCGCGGCCCGGGCCCGGTCGTGTCCACCACGCGAGCCAGCGCGACCGGCCCGTGCGGCAGCGAACCGATCAACTCGCCGAGTATCGCGCGCACAGGAACCGGTCCTTTCGCGAGTGGGTCCGGTCGCGATGCGACGGACCCGGGAGGAGCGGCGCATCGGCGCCGTGCCGCCAGCCTAGTTATCGGAAGGCTGGTCGTCGCGGCGGCGATGATCCGGCAGCAGCACCTGCTCGGCCCGCGCTCCGGCGCCGTCCCGCCCGGTGGTCGCGTCGCCGGGTTCGCCGGTGCGAGCCGCATCGGGCTCCACGTCGGCGGTGTGCGACCGGTCGGCTGCCGGTTCGCCGTCCTGCGCGTCGTCGGGCCCGGACGCGGCCGACTGCTCGTGCGCGAGCCGGGCCTGGAGGTCGGCGACCGTCAGGTGGGCCTTCGATCCCGACGGCCGCAGCAGCATGCTGAGGACCAGGCCGAGCAGGCCCAGCGCCAGAACGGCGCCGCCGATGAGCAATAGCGGATTCACGATTCCCTCCTTGCCGGACGCCTCACGCGTCCGTCTCGCGGAGTTGTAGTTGGGTCGGGACGGCGTCGGTCTCGGACGCGCTGGTCAACGGGTCGATGTCGGCCGGTCGCATCGGCTCCGCGAGACGCGGCATGTGCACCGAGGGGTGGAAGCCGTCGAGTCCGCGCAGCGGTCGCGGAAAGTTGGTCTCACCGGGGCCGGGGAAGACTCTCGACCGGTCGCCGTAGGTGACCCGGCGGGTGCTCACCGCCGGATCGCCGACCGGGGAGGGGGCGGCGATACCGTGTGGCTCGCGGCGCAGTACGGACATCAGGGACACGGAACTCGCGGACATCATTGTCGATCACGCATCAGCGTTCACCTATCACATGCGGTTATCGTCCAGCTATTCAATCATCTATGTATGAACCTGTTCGCACGAGGCCTGGTGACCTGGGCCACACGGAGGGTGATGCTGACGGTGCTCGGCTGAATCGGCGTGAACAGCTGGTCGATGGCTCGAGTCACTGCCTCTTGGGCAGGCTTCCGTAGAGTCCACCGCATTGCTCGCCTGCGGGTCGCGTGATCATCCCTGGTGACTGGCGATTAGCTGAATGGTGTTCCGCGACTGCACCTCACGGTGCGGTGACCCCTCAACCGACAGAATGGCTCGAATCCCGCTGTCCGATAACGGGAGATCAGGGGCGCGGGAGTCTCGCTTCGTCACCGGCGAGCGAGAAGTTCCGTTGTTCGCCGCCGCGCACAGGCACTGCGCGCTCGTTGCCGAGGTGCGGCTCGGTCGTCCGCGCGGACCCTTCGGCTCAGCGGCGCGAACCTGTTGCGTACGAGCGATTTTCCGGGTCGTGCCGGTAGACCGGCGTGAGCAGTTCGGCCTCCAGAGGTTCGCCGGTGGCGCGGTCGAACCGGCAGGCGATCAGCACCGAGAACAGGTGATTGCTCGCCCGCTCGTGCAGGGTGGCCAGCCGGGTGGCGAGCAGCCGGATGGCGCCGAGTGAGCCGGGCGGATGCATGCCGTCGATGATCAGCACGCTGCCGCGCCCGTCGGGTCTGGGCAGCCTGCCCAGATAGGCGATGTCGTGCGGTTCGGGTCCACCCGGCCGGTACACCCGCCGGGCCGCCCGGTCCTCGATTCCCCGGCGCGCGTCACCCACTCTGGCCACCGCGCGCCGCAATCGTGGATCAGCGGAGACCAATTGACGCAGACTCGGCGACAGTTCCGGGCCGCCGAGCACGATCAGGCCGTCCCGGCGCAGGTCGATCGGGCGGCCCGGGAGGAAATGCTCGACCGCCACGCTGAAGCCGAGTTCGCGTAGGAGCTCGGCCAGTCGCTGCGGCGCAGCCGGATCCGGCGCGCCGATCACGCGCCCGGCGCGCACCTCGGGTACGAGCACCGTGAGCGAACCGTGCCCGAAGAACAGTCCTTCCGGCGCGGGCCCCTGCGTACTCACCTGGTGGATGCGGGCACGGGAAAGGCCCGCCGCCGCACCGATTCTTGCGAACGTCCAGCCTTCGGCATGGAGCTCCCGGATCACGGCACGCCGAATCCTGGTCAGTTCGTTGATGGTCTGCTGGGCCGCCGCCACCCCGTCGGTGGCCGCCTTCAGTCGCTCGACCTTGTCCTCGATCGCGAACACGCGCGCCACGTCATCGGCCGACATGTGCGAAGTCTAGACAGGTGAACAGCGCATTGTGTCTAGTCTTCTTGACGATTCAGGTGGCGTCGGTGTCGATCGGGGGACGTTCGTTGCGGTCCAACGGCTTATCCAACTTGGGCATCGGATAGTCCGGCATCCCGCTGTTCGTGCTGTACAAGTCCTTTGGATCGGGCAGTGCGCTGCCGAAATCCTTCAGCAGCGAATCGTCGCCGTTGAGAAGGTGTTTGGTCACCATCGCCCGCGGCGTCATACCGCGCAGTTCGTTCAGGTCGGCCAGCGGCTTGCGCAGATCCTCGAACTCCGGCCCGAGTTCCTGTCTGAGCTGGGAGGTGGCGCCGCTCGCGTAGTCGCGGACCTGCCGCAGGCTGCGCGTGGTCCAGCGCACGGCGCCGGGCAAACGCTCCGGGCCGAGGATCACGAGGGCGGCGACGAGCAGGATGACCATCTCGCTCCAGCCGATGTTGCTGAACACGTAACCAGGCTACCCGGCGTTGCGACCAGCGGCTCAGTCGGATTCCAGCGTGACGGGCACGTCCACCTGCCTGCCGTCGCGGATCAACTGCACGGTCACCGTCTCGCCGATCTCGCGGGACTGCACCGCGACGACCAACTCGTCCGGATTCGTGACCTCGCGGTCGCCGACCTTCACGATCACGTCACCCTCCACGATCCCGGCTTTCGCCGCGGGACCGCCGGGCACGACGTCCGCCACCGCGGCGCCGCTCATGACCTCGTTCGCCACCTGCTTGGTGCGCGCGCTCAGGCCGATCGTCGCATGGTGCACGACACCGTCCCGGATCAAGGTCTGGGCGACCTCGGTCATCTTGTCCACCGGAATGGCGAAGCCGAGGCCGACCGAGCCGCCGGTCTCGCTGCGGATGGCGGTGTTGATGCCGACGACCCGGCCGTCCATGTCCACCAGCGCTCCGCCGGAGTTACCCGGGTTGATCGACGCGTCGGTCTGCACGGCGTCGATCACGGCCTTGGTGTCGCTGCCCTCGCCCTCCAGCTTCACCGGGCGGTGCAGGGCGCTGACGATGCCGGAGGTGACCGTCTTGCTCAGGCCCAGCGGCGAGCCGATGGCCAGTACGTCGTCGCCGACCTGGACGTTCCCCGACTTGCCGAGCTGGGCGACGGTGAGATTCTTCACATCGACCTTGAGCACGGCCAGGTCGGTCTTCGGGTCGCGGCCGACGATCTGTGCGGGCACCCGGGTGCCGTCGGAGAACTGCACCTGGATCGCGGCGCGATCGCTCTTGTCCTGGGCCGCCATGGAGATGACGTGGTTGTTGGTGACGATGTAGCCACCGCCATCGATCACCACGCCCGAACCGGTGGCGCCGTTGTCCCCGACGGTCACCCGGATGGAGACGACCGAGGGCAGCACGGCGTTGGCGACCTGGGCGATCAATCCGTGCGGACGGCTGCCGTCGCCGGTCTGTTCCAAGGTCACCTTGCGTGAGGTCAGCGTCGAGGCGGTTTCCGCGGTCAGCCGCCCGACCAAGCCGCCGAGCAGGCCGATGACGAGGGCGACGAGCGCGAGCAGGACCAGCGCCTTGGGCGCGACCCTGGAGCCGAACAGCACATCGCGGGCGCCCAGCTTCTCGGCCTGCGGCAGCGGCTGCGGCTTGGGCGTGGGTACCGCGGGTGCGCCCAAGCGCGCGATCGCCTCCGGGTCACGCCACGGATCGGCCGTTTCCGCGACGGGCGCGGGGCCACCGGCCGCGTCCGGGTCGCGTTGCAGGAGCTCGTCGGAGCCCACAGGGCGGCCGAACGCCTCGGCCAGCACCGCGTCGGGCGGACGGTTCTGCAACTCGGGGCCGGATTGCGGCGCCGAACCCGCTTTGCGCGACGGCAGCGGCTCGGCGAACGAACCGGATAGGCCCGAAGGCCTGCGGAAGGCACGCGCGGTGTGCGTGTCGACATGGGGCCGGTAGACCGGGCGCGGGCCGAGCACGGGTGCGTCCGGCGGACGGAGATTCCCGCGGTTGGCCGCCGAATCCGAGGTGTCGGCCGATCCGGAATTCGTCGATTCGGTGGTCACTCGGAAAACTCTACTTGCGCCACCAGGTTGTCCACCGGGTCGCGGTGAACGAATCGGCCAGGAACCCGAAAACCGCCTCGTTCCGCGAGGACTGCGCGGACGCGGAGGGCGGCGTGCGCCCGCTGGACGCGCCGCCCGGCAGCTCCGCGAGCGGAATCCTGGTCAGGCTGTCGTGCAGGCCGCTCGGAATCGCGACCTGCCCGGCGCGCCGCAGCGCGATGCGCGCCTGCTGCTGGGCATCGACCTCCGCAGCGCACTCCGGGCACAGCGAGAGGTGCTGAGCAGCGCGCAGGTATGCGTTCATCCGCAGCTCACCGTCCACGTAAGCCGCGATCGCCTCACTCGCCAGATGCTCGGTGGGGCTGAAGCGGGGTGGACGGCGACCGGACGTACTGGAGTCGCCACTCATTCGGTGCTCACCCTTTCAACCGACATCGACCGTTTCGGGCGACGCCGGCGTCCGACGAATCACCCTATGTTCGCGTCAGCGGCGAACCGCTGCTCACTTCCATTATGCGCAAGGTAGTCGCGCAGGGCCTGGCGTCCACGGTGGATCCGACTGCGCACAGTGCCCAGTTTCACGCCGAGCGTAGCGCCGATCTCCTCGTAGGACAGCCCCTCGATGTCACACAGGACCACGGCCGCGCGGAACTCCGGCGCGAGGGAGTCGAGCGCCGATTGCAGATCGGGATCCAGCCGGGCGTCGTGGTACGCCTGCTCCGGCCCCGGCCCCTCGGCGGGTACCCGGTCGTAGTCCTCGGGCAGCGCTTCCATCCTGATCCGGTTGCGGCGGCGGACCATGTCCAGGAACAGGTTGGTGGTGATGCGGTGCAACCACCCCTCGAACGTGCCCGGCTGGTAGTTCGACAGCGAACGGAACACCCGGATGAACGTCTCCTGGGTGAGGTCCTCGGCGTCCTGGGCGTCGCCGGAGAGGCGGTAGGCCAGGCGGTAGACCCGGTCGGCGTGCTCGCGGACGAGTTCGTCCCACGTCGGCATCGCCGACCGGTCACCGGTGGCATCGAAGGCAGCAGTGCCGGTCAGCTCGCCCGCGTCCTCGGCGGGGTCGGCTTCGACCGGCAGGATCTGCTCGGGCAGGGTGGCGTATTCGCGCGCCGCATCGACCATGTGGATGGGGCTACCTCCTACTAGGGACCGTAAACGTCGGGACTCGCTTCGGGCCGGGTCTACGGACCGTCACGTACGGATACAACCGACAAGCGGTATGTCGTTGTTCCCGCGTCCTGTGTTCGAACACGGTCGGTGGTCTTGCGTTGCCCATACTCTTTCTGGTCCTGATATGGCCGGGTTATGGAGATCCTGAGGGTCGCCTGAGAAAACCGGCGGCGAAATGGCGGGCGGCGCGTGTTGTCCGGAACGCCGAGATCACCCGCCCGGCGTTAGCCTCATACCCGTGGCATCGAATCTGGAGCGGAATCTCGCCTACGTGGAGGAATCCGTCGTGGAAGACGAAATCCTCGTCAGCGCGCGGGAACGGGCCACCGAACTCGGCGCGGTCCCCGTGCCGCCCTCGGTGGGCGCGCTGCTGAGCATGTACGCGCAGTTGCTCGGGGCGCGCGCGGTGGTCGAGGTCGGGACCGGCGCGGGCATCAGCGGGCTGTGGCTGCTGGACGGCATGCGCGAGGACGGCACGCTGACCACCATCATTCGGAGCCGGAACACCAGCGCGCGGCCAAGGAGGCGTTCCGCGCCGCCGACATCCCGCCCGCGCGCACCCGGCTGATCAACGGCAGGGCGCTGGACGTGCTGCCCAGACTCGCCGACGGCGCCTACGACCTGGTCTTCATCGACGCGGCGCCGCTCGAGCATCCGGAGTACGTCGCCCAGGCGGTGCGGCTGCTGCGCGAGGGCGGCGCCATCCTGCTGCACAACGCGCTGCTGGGCGGGCGGGTACCCGATCCGGCGCAACGCGATCCGGCCACCCAGGCGGTGCGCGCCGCGACCCGCGCCATCGCGGAGAATCCGGAGCTCACCTGTGTGCTGATTCCGGTGGGCGACGGGTTGCTCTGCGCTTCGCGCGGTTAGTGATTCGCGCGCCGAATACGCCATGGCTTGAATGCATCGCCGAATCCGGGGTATGCGCTGAGAAACTACTCAGTGAGGAATTTCGGTTATGCGTGAACTGACTCCTATCGAAATGGCCGCCATGGGTGATGTCGTGACGGAACGACGATCGGGCTGGTTGCGCCCCACGATGTTGGCCCTGCTGTTCGTCCTTCTGGGCGCCATCCTGGTGATGGTGGTGGTGAGCAACACCGATTTCGACACCGGACCGGAGAAGACCACTCCCACACCGGGACCCTGTGAGCCGTTCTGCACCCAGAACGTTGCCCCGCCCGGACAGTAACCACCGCGGCCGCCACCGCGGGCATCGTGCCCATGGGTTGCGCGGATATTGCTTGACGTTCAGAAATTTTCGGAAACGCCCGGCCTCCGATTCCTTGTCCGCGGACCATGACACTCCGCGACGAGCGACGAAGTTGACCAGCGACGAAGCCGACCAGCGACAAAGTTCGCGAAACACCCACCGTGGAAACGGATTCCGGCGCATGCTGCAACAGAACACCGATGTTCGGGATACTGGTGAGGTCATGCTCCGAGCGGCTCCGGAAGAGGGTGCGGTGTGGTGATGATGATGTTCCTCTGGGACGAAGACGAGCGTCGCCCCAAGCCACTGCACTGGGGGCGGACCATGGTGGCTTTCGCCTCGGTCCTGCTGTTCGCTGTGATGGTGGTCTATTTGGTGAGCACCGCCGATTTCGGCGAGGCTTCGAGATCCACGGTTCCCCGCACGCCGGGTCCCTGTGCGCCGTTCTGCATAGGCGCGCCCGCGCCCCCGCCCGAAGTTCCCTGACGTTTCTCGCGACGGGCCAGGGCGGAGAGATGGCTCAGCCCGCTATTGGACCCAGACGCCCTTGCCGACGGTGACGACACCGCCGTTGCTGACGGCGAAGCGGCTGCGGTCGCGCGCCAGGTCCACTCCGATGATCTCGCCCTCGCCGACCACCACGTTCTTGTCGAGGATCGCGTGCCGCACCACCGCGCCGCGCCCGACGCGCACGCCGGGCATCAGCACACAGCCTTCGACGGTGGCGCCGTCGTCCACCATGACGTTGGCGCTGAGCACCGAGTTGCGTACGGTGGCGGCGGACAGGATGCTGCCCGCGCCCACGATGCACTCCTGTGCCAGCCCGCCTTGCGCGAACTTGGCCGGCGGCAGGTTCTCGGCCGCACCACGGATCGGCCAGTGCCGGTTGTAGAGGTTGAACACCGGGTGCACCGAGACCAGATCCATGTGCGCGTCGTAGAACGCGTCGATGGTTCCGACATCGCGCCAGTAGCCGCGGTCGCGGTCGGTGGCGCCGGGCACGTCGTTGTCGGCGAAGTCGTAGACGCCCGCCTGCCCCGCCGCGACCAGGGAGGGAATGATGTCGCCGCCCATGTCGTGGTCGGAGTCGGCGTTGTCCGCGTCCGCCCGGATCGAGTCGACCAGCACCTTCGTCGTGAAGACGTAGTTGCCCATGGACGCGAACGTGACGTTGGGGTCGTCGGGCGTGCCGGGCGGATGCGGGGGCTTCTCCAGGAACTGCGTGATGCGGCCGGATTCGTCGCTGTCGATGCAGCCGAACGCGCTCGCCTCGCTGCGCGGCACCCGGATACCCGCGACGGTGACGCCGGCGCCGGAGTCGATGTGGTGGCGCACCATCTGCTCCGGGTCCATCCGGTAGACGTGATCGGCGCCGAAAACCACGATGTAATCGGGGTCCTCGTCGTAGATGAGGTTCAGCGACTGCATGATCGCGTCGGCGCTGCCGGTGTACCAGCGCGGCCCGAGCCGCTGCTGGGCGGGCACCGGGGTGATGTACTCGCCCGCGAAACCGGACAGCCGCCAGGTCTGCGAGATGTGCCGGTCCAGCGAGTGTGACTTGTACTGGGTGAGTACGCACAGCCGCAGGAATCCCGCGTTGACCAGATTGCTGAGGACGAAGTCGATGAGGCGATAGGCGCCGCCGAACGGGACGGCGGGCTTGGCGCGGTCGGCCGTGAGTGGAAAGAGTCGCTTGCCCTCGCCACCGGCGAGCACGATCCCGAGTACGTGCGGCTGGCTCCTCACACCTGCCAAACTACCGGGTGGAGCGCCCGGGAGTGGCCGCCGCGGACCCGAACGTCTACTTTGAACCGGTGAGTTTCGGCACGGATGGCGGACGTTCGGCGGTGGATTCCGGCGAGCGGGACCGGCTTCGCGTCGCGATGCTGACCCGCGAATACCCGCCGGAGGTGTACGGCGGCGCCGGAGTGCACGTCACGCAACTGACGGCGCATTTGCGTCACTTGTGCGAGGTGACCGTGCACTGCATGGGCGTGGACCGGGCGGATGCCGTGGTCCATCAGCCGGATCCGTCGCTGTACGCCGCCAACGCCGCGTTGCAGATGATGTCCGCCCAGCTGCGGATGGCCGACGCGGTGGGCGATGTGGACGTGGTGCACTCGCACACCTGGTACAGCGGCCTGGCCGGGCATCTGGCCGGGGCGCTCTACGGCGTCCCGCACGTGCTGACCGCGCACTCGCTGGAACCGCGCAGGCCGTGGAAAGCCGAGCAGCTCGGCGGCGGCTACCGGCTTTCGTCGTGGTCGGAGCGCAACGCCGTCGAGCACGCCGACGCCGTCATCGCCGTGAGCGAGGGCATGCGCCGCGACGTGCTCGACGCCTATCCCTCGGTCGACCCGGACCGGGTCCACGTGGTGCACAACGGCATCGACGGGTCGATCTGGCATCCCGGTCCGGTCGCCGCGGGTGAGCCCTCCGTGCTCGCCGAGCTCGGCGTGCGCACCGACCTCCCGGTCGTCGCCTTCGTCGGTCGCATCACCCGCCAGAAGGGGGTGGGCCACCTGCTGGCCGCCGCCCGTGGCTTCGACCCCGACATCCAGCTCGTGTTGTGCGCGGGTGCCCCCGACACGCCCGAACTGGCCCAGGAGGTCACCGCGGCGGTCCAGGAGCTGCGGCAGCGGCGCGGCAACGTGTTCTGGGTGCGCGAGATGCTGCCGACCGAGCGCATCCGGCAGATTCTCGCCGCGGCGTCGGTGTTCGTGTGCCCGTCGGTGTACGAGCCGCTCGGCATCGTGAACCTGGAGGCGATGGCCTGCGCCACCGCGGTGGTCGCCTCCGACGTGGGCGGCATTCCCGAGGTGGTCGACAGCCGCAACGGACGCCTGGTGCACTACGACGCGGGCGCCGCGGCGGACTACGAACACGCGCTGGCCGCTGCCGTGAACGAGGTCGCCGGTGACCCGGCGCTGGCCGCGCGGCTGGGCGCGGCGGGCCGGGAACGAGCGATCTCCGAATTCGACTGGTCGCGGATAGCGGCACGAACGGTCGCGGTGTACGACGAGGTCAGGAAAGGCTGAGCCGGGGCGTTCCGGCCGCAGGGCGGTAGGTGCCGACCACGACCGACGCGGTGACCTCGACGCACTCCGGCAGGCGCGCGAGACGCGCCGCCCCGGCGGCCGCGTGATGCGCCGACGGTCCCATGCCAACCACGTGCGCGACGTCGCCGCTGGCGAGCGTCATCGGGTATTCGACCAGCGTCTGCTCGACCGGCTCGAAATGCCCTGCCATCGCGGCGTCGAGTCTGCGGTCCTTGTCCGGGTCCACCCGGACCATCTCCAGCGGTCCGATCAGCTCGCCGAGATGGCGCTCGGTGGGTGTGGCGACGACGAAGCGGCCGTTCTCCGACAGCACCCGCGCGACCTCGCCGGGATTGCGCGGCGCGAAGACCGAGAGCACACCGCTGAGCGCGCCGTCGCGAATCGGCAACCCGCGCCACGCGTCGGCCAGCACCGCCGCGGCGCGCGGGTGGGCGCGCGCGCATCGCCGCACGGCGGGTTTGGCCACGTCGAGCCCGATGCCGACGGCCGGGGGAGCGGCGTCCAGCGCCCGGGCCAGGTAGTAGCCGGTGCCCGCGCCCACCTCCAGCACCGCGCCGCCCGGCCCGCTCGCCGTGACGGCCCGTGTGACCGCGTCGGCGATCGGCGCGAAGTGTCCTTCGCTCTGGAAGGCGGCGCGGGCGTCGAGCATGGCCGCGGTGTCCCCGGTCATCTTGGTCGACGCGCCGGTCAGGAGGCTGACGTAGCCTTGTCTGGCGACGTCGAAGCTGTGCCCGCGCCCGCAGCGCAGTGCGCGGTCCCGGGGTTCGAGCGCGAGCGGCGCGGCGTCCTGGTGCGCCCGCATGCATTCGGGGCAGGCCAGGACGTCGGCCGCGGCGGCGAGAGCCGATTGCTCAGCCGAGGCCACTCAGCTCGTGACGCTCTTCAGTTCGTCACCGAGCGCCGCTGCCTCGTCCGGCGTGAGCTCGACGACCAGACGCCCGCCACCCTCGAGTGGAACCCGCATAACGATTCCACGCCCTTCTTTGGTTGCCTCGAGGGGACCGTCCCCGGTGCGGGGCTTCATGGCCGCCATCCTCTGCTCCCTCCAGATCTGCGCGGTCTGCTGCGCACTTTCTTGGAACTCCAGTTGTCACCAACCAGCGAGCTCGCCGGCGTTTGGCGAGCTACACCCGTCCCATTCTTCCCTATCGCGGATGTGGACGGATAGCTGAGTTCAAAAAGTGACCGGTCGGCCCGTGCGGGACCGGTCGCTGCCCACCCAGCAATCGGCCAGATGGTCATCGACCATTCCGGTGGCCTGCATCAGGGCGTACGCCGTGGTCGGTCCAACGAACCGGAAACCACGCCGTTTCAATTCTTTTGCCAGAGCCGTCGATTCAGGTGTGCTCGCGGGCACGTCGGCGGCCGAGCGCGGGCGCGGGCGCGGCGGCGGGGCGAACGACCAGAGCAATTCGTCCAAGCTCACCTCCAGGTCGCGGGCGACCCGGGCGTTGGCGATGGCCGCGTCGATCTTGCTGCGGTTGCGCACGATGCCCGTGTCGGACATCAGCCGGGCGACGTCGTCGTCGCCGAACTCCGCGACGCGCGCGATGGCGAACCCGGCGAACGCCGCGCGGAACGCCGGGCGTTTCCGCAGGATGGTCAGCCAGGACAAACCGGATTGGAACGCCTCGAGACAGAGCCGCTCGAACAGGGCGTCGTCACCGTGCAGGGGCTTGCCCCACTCGTTGTCGTGGTAGTCCCGGTACAGCTGGGTCTCCAGCGGCCAGGCGCAGCGAACCAGGCCGTCGGCGGCGGGGGCGGTCACTTCGTCTCCGGCGCGATCGGCGTCTGCCACCGCGCGGCCTGCGCCTCGGCCAGCTGATGCTGGAGCTCATCGATCCGCGCGGCCAGCCTGGCCAGCGCCCAGTCCACCTCGGCGGCCTTGTAGCCGCGCACCACCTGCTGGAAGCGCAACGCGCGGACGTCCGCCCCGGTGATCCCTTCGACCGGTAGCACCGTGGCCGTCGTGCCCTCCGGCAACGGACCCAGCTCCTCGGACCGGCCGAACACCGCACTGGCGAGCAGGAACAGCACTGCGGCGACCAACCCGACGATCAGCACGTACAACAGCATGGTGAGCATGAGACGAGCTTATTCGCGCGCGCCGACAGGAAGCTCGCGCGCGGCTCCTCAGAGATGCCGTGTGGTGTCGATGCCCAGGGACATGCCCGCCAGGCCGCGGCGGCGGACGGCCAGTTTGTCGGCCACCTCCAGCAGCGCCTTGGCGGCCGGATTCTCCGGATCGCGCAGCACGATCGGCGTGCCTTCGTCGCCCGCCTCGCGCAGCGCCTGTTCGATGGGGATCTGACCGAGCAGCGGCACGGTCGCCCCCACGGCGCGGGTGAGCCGATCGGCGACGGCCTGCCCGCCGCCGGAGCCGTACAGGTCCATCCGGGTGCCGTCCGGCAGGTCCAGCCAGGACATGTTCTCCACCACACCCGCGATGCGCTGCCTGGTCTGCAACGCGATCGCGCCCGCGCGCTCGGCGACCTCCGCCGCGGCGGGCTGCGGGGTGGTGACCACCAGGATCTCCGCCCCCGGGATCAGCTGCGCGATGGAGATGGCGACGTCGCCGGTGCCCGGCGGCAGGTCGAGCAGCAGGATGTCGAGGTCGCCCCAGAAGACGTCGGCGAGGAACTGCTGCAGCGCGCGGTGCAGCATCGGGCCGCGCCACACCACGGGAGTATTGCCCTGGGTGAACTGCGCGATCGAGACCATCTTCACGTCGTGCGCGATCGGCGGCATGATCATCCGCTCGACCTGGGTCGGGCGGGCGTCGGTGCCGAGCATGCGCGGGATGGAATGCCCGTAGATGTCCGCGTCGAGCACGCCGACCGACAGGCCGCGCGCGGCCATGGCGGCGGCCAGGTTCACGGTGACACTCGACTTGCCGACGCCGCCCTTTCCGGAGGCGACGGCGTAGACGCGGGTCAGCGAGCCGGGCTGCGCGAACGGGATGACCGGATCGGCCGAATCGCCGCGCAGCTGTTTGCGCAGGGCGGTGCGCTGCTCGTCGTCCATCACGTCGAGGTCGACGTTGATCGCGCCGACACCGGGGACGTCGGCGATCGCCCGGCTGACCCGCTGCGTGATCTCGGTGCGCAGGGGGCAGCCCGCGGTCGTCAGGTAGATCTCCACGTGGACATCGCCGCCGGCGCCGATCACGACGCTTTTCACCATGCCCAGCTCGGTGATCGGCTTGCGGATCTCCGGGTCGTCGACCTTCGCGAGGGCACCCCGCACATCCGATTCCGTTACCACTGGCATGGCCGGAATTTTAGGCGTGTCAAATTTTCGGCAGGCTTCCGGGGCGGGGTGCGACCCCCGTGCTGTAGGAGGTCTCCCAGGCCATGACGTTCGCGACGTACGCCATGGAGTGGTTGTAGCGCAGGATCGCCTTCGACTGCTGGGCCAGATCACGCATGTTCAGGCCGCCATCGCACAGGTACTTACCGGCGGTGAGAGCGGCGTCGTAGAGGTTCTGCGGATCGGCGATGCCGTCGCCGTTGCCGTCGGCCGCGTAGCGCTTCCAGGTCTCCGGCAGGAACTGCATCGGGCCGATCGCGCGGTCGTACCCGTCCAGGCCGTCCAGCGCGCCGTCGTCGGAGTCGCGGATGACGTGGTTGCCGTAGAGCGAGCCGTCCAGCACCGGGCCGTAGACGGGGCTGAGCGGGTTGCCGTCGGCGTCGGCTTTGCCGCCGAACGCGTGCGTGGACTCCACCCGGCCGATTCCGGCCAGCAGCGACCACGGCATGCCGCAGACCGGGTTCTCGGCCGCCAGGACGCGTTCGGCGTTCTGATACGCCGCGACGGCCACACCGGGGACACCCAGCGGCCCGGCAGGCAGCGCGGCGCGTTCCCTGCCGTCCGGCAGCGTAACGGTTTTCACCACGGGCTTCGTCGTCGGCGCGGCCTTGGCCATCGCGTGAGCGGCGAATTCGGCCCCGGAGACCAGTTCGGCGGCCGACTGCGGCCCGGCGCCCGGTGTGTCCGATTCGCTTTCCGGCGTGTGGACCGCGGCCGCGAGTGGCGTGGCTTCGCCGACCTCGGAGGCGGCCGTAACGGAGACGAGCCCGGCGGGAACCAGTCCGGTCAATGCGATGACGGAACTCCGTCGGACGGTGGCAGGCGATTGTTTGCGATGACGCCCCACGGTGCGGTGACCCTCCCACTGACTCGCTGTGAGCCGTTTGTGATGAACCAGGGGAAGGTTACCGCATCCGAGATCTTTTCGTTACTGCTTCGTGATCTGATACCTGGTTTGAATTACTGCTGCGGCGGCGCCGGTGGCGCGGGCAGGGGAATGACGATGCCGAAGGGGAGGGTGATCGCTGGCGGCGGAGTGGGAACCGGTTGGGCGTCGGGCGCAGGTTCGGGTTCCGGAGCGGGCGGTGTGGTGACGGCCGGTTCGGTGTCGCCGCGCGGTGCGTTGTCCGGATCAGGGGAATCGCCGGGTATGGGCGCGGGCTCGGCCGTGGTCAGCGTCGTGTCGGGCTGGGTGCACCCGGCGGCCTGCTGACCATAGGTGCCCGGCTGCCCGGCCATCTCGGCGTCGGCGGGCCTGCCCGCACCGGCCGGATCGCCGGCGTTACGGGGATCGGCCGGTGCGCCGCCGTAGGTTTGCCCGGGAGCCAGCGGGACTCGCGCGGTGCCCGGTAGGTCCGGGAAGGGCATGGGCGCTGGCAAGGGTTGCGCGGCACACGGATTCGCCGGCGGCGGTGGCGGGCAGAAGATCCCGCACGGAATCGGCGGCAAACCCGGAATCGTGATCATCACCTGCGTCGGCACCTGCTGCCGAGGCACCACCGGCCGCGGCGCCGCACCCACCCCCGGCACCGCACCCACACCCGGCGCCGTCGTCGTCACCGCCGCCATCTCCGAACCCGGCCCCACCGGCGGCAACGACCCCGGCGCCACCAGATCCGGCGAAATCCGCACCGGCTGCGGCGAACCCCCCGACCGATACGCCGCCGACCAACTCAGCACATTCGCCGCATACGCCATCGAGTTGTTGTACCGCAACACCGCCCGCAACTCCTGCGACCGATCCCGCAAATCCATACCCCCCGAACACAAATACTTCCCCGCCGCCAACGCCGCATCGAACACATTATGCGGATCGGCCACCCCGTCCCCATTACCGTCGGCCCCATACAAACCCCACGTCCCCGGCAAGAACTGCATCGGACCCACCGCCCGCACATACCCCCCATCCGCAGCCCTGATCACCTCATTACCCGGCAAACTCCCATCCAACGCCGGACCGAAGATCGGCGACACCGTCGTACCCGCCGCATCCGTGCGCCCACCCCGCGCATGCCCCGACTCGATCCGCCCGATCCCCGCCAACAAATTCCACGACAACCCACACCCCGGCGCCGAAGACCCCAACGCCAACTCCGCATTCCGATACGCCGCCAGCACCACCTCCGGAATACCCAACGCACCCCCCGCCCCCGGCAACGTAACCTCCTGCAACGGCACCACACCCGCGAACGGCGCCACCCCCGGCGTCACCGCCCGCAACCGCCGCGGCCCCTCCACCGCCACCGGCAACCACCCCACCACCCCCGACGACCCACCAACCTCCCCACCAACCTCCCCACCAGCCGCCGCCGCCAGCACCTCCGGCGCCCGCGGCCCCGACACCCCCACCGGCGACTGCACCCCCGAACCACTCACCACCACACCAGCAACCACCAAAGCCGAGACCGTTACCGGAGCAGATACACGCATTCGGCCACACCCAATCCTCGACGTCGTGGGAGCGGCCGTCCGGGACATCCCCTGTCCGGGCCGCTCTGGACAACGTTGTCCAGGTTACCCATCAGTCAGGTCGTTGTTCGGTATTTCCGGTTGATCACTGGTTACCGATGGTGGAATCGGGGCTGGAGCGGGCATTTTGCCGGAGCTTTTTTTTGCGGCCGCCCTTTCCGGAACTCTCCGCTCGAATCTCGTGTTCCGGGGATTCCACGGACTCGATCCGGTCCAGAATCCCTTTCAGCTCTTCCAATTCCCGGCGCAGGTAATCGCGCGTGGCCACTTCGCCGACGGCGATGCGCAATGCCGCCAGTTCGCGGGCCAGGAACTCGGTGTCCGCCTTGGTCTGAGCGGCTCGCATCCGGTCCTCCTCCAAGGCGACCCGGTCCCGGTTGTCCTGCCGGTTCTGCGCGAGCAGGATCAGCGGCGCCGCGTAGGCGGCCTGGGTCGAGAACGCCAGGTTCAGCAGGATGAAGGGGTACGGATCCCAGCGCAGCGCGACCACGAAGACGTTCAGCGCGATCCAGACCAGCACCACGATCGTCTGGACCGCCAGATAGCGTCCGGTGCCGAGAAATCGCGCCACCCGCTCGCTGCTGCGGGCCAATGCCTCGGCGTCCCATTCGAACCGGAACCGGCTTTCCACCGGCGTCTCCAGGCGCTGGCGCGCCCTGCTGTGACCGAGCCGCCCGCCCGGGTCGTTGTCGGTCACGCCCCGCCCCTCTCGTCGGTCTCTTCCTGGTCACGCCAGTCCTCGGGCAGCAAGTGGTCGAGGACGTCGTCGACGCTCACCGCGCCGAGCAGATGGTTCTCCTCGTCCACCACCGGCCCGCAGACCAGGTTGTAGGTCGCGAAGTACCGGGTCACCGCGGCCAGCGGGAGTTCGGGGCGCAACGGCGACAGGTCGGTGTCCAGAATGCCGCCGACCAGGTGGGCCGGTGGTTCGCGCAGCAACTGCTGGATGTGCACCGAGCCCAGGTAGCGGCCGGTGGGCGTGGCGGTGGGCGGACGGACCACGAACACCATGGAGGCCAGCGCGGGGGTCAGATCCGGGTTGCGCACCCGCGCCAGCGCCTCGGCCACCGTCGTGGACGGCGTCAGGATCACCGGCTTCGGCGTCATCAGACCGCCCGCGCTGTAGGGAGAGTGTTCGAGCAACCTGCGCACCGGCTCGGACTCCTGCGGGTCCATCAAGGCGAGCAGTGATTCGGCCTCGCCCTCGGGCAGCTCGCCGAGCAGGTCGGCGGCGTCGTCGGGATCCATCGCCTCCAGCACGTTGGCGGCCCTGCGCACCTCCAGGTGGCTGAGCAGCTCGACCTGCTCGTCGTCGGGGAGTTCCTGCACCACGTCGGCCAGCCGTTCGTCGTCCAGCGCCACGGCCACCTCGATCCGCCGCTTCTCCGGCAGCTCGCGCAGCTGCTGCGCCACGTCGGCCGCGCGCATGCCCTCGAACTGTTCGAGCAATTGGGTGACGTCCTGCCCTGGCCTGCCGATCTCGTAGGGCGTCAGGCCCGACACCCTGGCCCAGTCCACCACGTGCACCGTGCGCCTGCGGCCCAGCCTGCGATGCCCGCGCACCGCGACCCTCGTGACCAGCCAGTCCCGCGAGCGGGCCTGCTCGATACCGAGATCGGTCACATGGACGTCCACGCCCGCCAGGTCGGGCAGGTCGGGATCCTCGACTCGCACCATCGAGTCGACGATCTGCGCCAGGGCCAGCATCTCGCCCGGTCGCTGCGTGAAACGGCGCAGGCTGACCGTTCCGGTGTTCAGCGTGACCACGCCGGGTTCGATGGCGGTGACCCGCAGGATCGGCACGAAAATGCGCCGCCGGGTGGGCAATTCGACGACCAGGCCGTGCACGCGTGGCTGCTGGCGGTCGGAGCGGACGGCCACGACGACGTCGCGGATCCGGCCGATAGACTCGCCGTCCGGTCCCAGCACCGCCAACCCGGCCAGCCTGGCGACGTACACCCTGGTAGCTGCCATGCTGCCAGGCTAGAGGTTCGCGGGCGGGTGTTCGCACCCGCCACGATCGACGGGAGTGATGATGAAGCCGCGCCGTTCGGTGCTCGCCTGCCCGGGTAGCAACACGAAGATGATCGAGAAGGCCAAGACGTTGCCCGTCGACGAGGTCTTTCTCGATCTGGAGGACGCGGTCGCCCCGGTCGCGAAGGCCGAGGCGCGGGCCAACATCGTCGCGGCGCTCAACGACTCCGGGTGGGGATCGCAGCTGCGCGTGGTGCGGGTGAACGACTGGACGACCGAATGGACCTACGCCGACGTCATTTCCGTGGTCGAGGGCGCGGGCGCGGCGCTGGACGCGATCCTGCTGCCCAAGGTGACCGACGCGGGCCAGGTGCGCGCGCTGGACCTGCTGCTGACCCAGCTGGAGAAGACCTGCGGCCTCGACGTCGGCCGGATCGGTATCGAGCCACAGATCGAGAACGCGCTCGGCCTGCGCAACATTGATGCGATCGCCACCGCGAGCCCCCGGGTGCAGACCCTGGTCTTCGGTCCGGCCGACTTCATGGCCAGCATCAACATGCGCACCCTCGTGGTCGGCGAGCAGCCGGATGGCTACGACACCGGCGACGCCTACCACCACATCCTGATGACCATCCTGCTCGCGGCCCGCGCCCACGGGCTCCAGGCGATCGACGGACCGTATCTGCAGATCCGGGATGTGGAAGGCTTCCGAAGGGCCGCCGCGCGCACGGCCGCGCTCGGGTTCGACGGCAAGTGGGTGCTCCACCCGGGTCAGATCGAGGCGGCCAACGAGATCTTCAGTCCACGCCAGTCCGATTACGACCGCGCCGAGGAGATCCTGGACGCCTACGCCTTCCATACGTCGGCGGCAGGCGGCGCGCGAGGGGCGGTGATGCTCGGCGCCGAGATGATCGATGAGGCCAGCGCCAAGATGGCCCAGGTGATCGCGGAGAAGGGCCGCGCCGCCGGGATGACGCGCACCACGCGTTTCACACCCCCGCGGGATGCGACGAAATAGCAGAATGGAGCCATGACGAATCCCTTGGGGAACTCGAGCCGCGCGCGGCAGGGCCTCCCGACGCCCCCTTCGGGCTGGCCGGTCGGCTCCTACCCGACCTATGTCGAGGCGCAGAAGGCGGTCGACTACTTGGCCGACAACCAGTTCCCGGTGCAGGACGTGACCATCGTGGGCGTCGACTTGATGCAGGTCGAGCGGGTGCTCTATCGGCTGACCTGGGGAAAGGTGATCGGCGGCGGCGTGGTGTCCGGCGCCTGGCTCGGCCTGTTCCTCGGTCTGCTGCTGAGCCTGTTCACCACCAGCGGCGCGTTCGGCCCGCTGCTGGTCGGCTTGGTCGGCGGCATCATCTTCGGCGTCATCTCGACCTCGATCCCGTACGCGGCGACCAAGGGCCAGCGCGACTTCGCCTCCACCATGCAATTGGTGGCCGGCCGCTACGACGTGCTGTGCGATCCGAAGTCCGCCGAACAGGCGCGGGACATGCTCGCGCGGCTGGCGATCTGACGCATGGAAGTGCTGGAGACGGTCCGCACCGAGGTGCTGGGCCATTTCGGCGTGGACGCCGCGACGGTGGACGCCGCGTCGGTCACCTTCCTGGGCTTGGAGCCGATCGAGATCCTGCGCATCGTCGACGGCGACCTGGTGCATTACGTGACGCTGGGTGGCAGCAGGCATCCGATGGGCGACCCCGCCGCGTTGCACGCCGACCCGGTGCGCGGGCCGCGCGCGGAGCTGGTGCTGACGCTGCGGTCGGGCGTCGGCGCGAGTTCGGGCCTGGCCAAGTCGCTCGGCGTACTGGCCGCCGCGCCCGCCGTGGAAGGTGTTGTGCTCCAGACCGACGCGTTGATGGACCTTGGTGAGCCGATGTGGCGCGACGCGCCGTTCACCGCGGTCCTGCTCGGCGACAGCGAGATTCCGGCGGTGGCGCTGCCCGAGCCCGCCGATCCGGTGCGGTACTTCGCGGTGACGCCGGTGACCGCGACGGAGGCGGCTTGGGTCCGGGTCCGCGGCGCGCAGGCCTTGCGGGAGGCGTGGCAGGAGGCGGGCATCGATGTGCGCGACCCGGGACGCGGCGCCGCCCGTTTGTGATTCGCCGCCGGGCTACAGCCACTTGTTGCGGCGGAAGGTGAAGAACAGGCCGGTGCAGACGGCGATGATGATCAGCCACACCGCGGGATAGCCCCAGACCTGGTGCAGCTCCGGCATGTGGTCGAAATTCATCCCGTAGATGCCCGCGATCATCGTCGGCACCGCCGCGATCGCGACCCACGCCGAGATCTTGCGCATGTCGGTGTTCTGCTGCACGCCGATCCGGGCCAGGGCGGCGCTGATCAGCGCGCTGAGCGCCTCGTCGAAGTCGTTGATCCGTTCCGCGACGGCGGCGTGCTGTTCGGCGACGTCGCGCAGGTAGCGCCGGACTTCCTTCGGCACCGGCAGATCCGGCTTGTGACTGAGCTGCGCCAGCGGCGCGGCCAGCGGATTCACCGCGCGCCGCAGCTCGACGACCTCGCGCTTGAGCTGATAGATGGATTCCACCGTGACCTTGCTGCGCGGGGTGAAGATCTCCTCTTCCATCTCCTCGATGTCGCTCTCCACCGACTGGGCCACCTCGATGTAGGAGTCGACTACCCGGTCGGCGATCGCGTGCAGCACCGCGCCGGGGCCGAGTCTCAGCTGCTCGGGATTCTCCTCGAGGGCCTTGCGCACCTCGGCGAGCCCGGAGTGCTCACCGTGCCGGACGGCGACCACGAAGCGGGGACCGGTGAACACGATGATCTCGCCGGTCTCCACGATCTCGCTGACACTGTGCATCTCGTGCTCGACGTAGCTGACCGTGCGCAGCACCAGCAGCAGCGACTCGTCGTAGCGTTCCAGCTTCGGCCGCTGGTGCTTCTCCAGAGCGTGCTCGATGGCCAGCTGGTGCAGCCCGAAAGTATCGGCGACGTCGGTCATCTGCGTGCGGTCCGGATCGCGTAATCCGAGCCAGACGAATCCGTTCTCCTGTTCCCGCGCTCGGGCGAGGGCCGCTTGGTGGGTGAACCGGCCGGGCAGACGCTCGCCGTCCACGTACACCGCGCAGTCGACGATCGCCTGCGCTGTCGGCACCGGGATGAATCGCTGTTGCCGCTGCGACGATGTCCGGCCGGATCCACGCAGCGACGAGAGTGGAGAAAAGGACGGCACGGTGTCGATGCTACGTCGCAGCCGGGTGCCGGATGGTCGCCTGCGGGTGCGGGACGACCTCGCCGCACTGTAAGACTTGAAGCGTGCGCATCGATCTGCATACCCATTCGACCGCGTCCGACGGCACCGACAGTCCGGCCGAACTCGTGCGGAACGCGGCCGCGGCGGGCTTGGATGTCGTTGCGATCACCGATCACGACACCACGGCCGGATGGGCGGAAGCGGTCGAGGCGCTTCCGCGGGGGATGACGCTGGTCCGTGGCATGGAGATGTCCTGTGTCGGCCTGGGTGAGGACGGCTGGCCGGTGCCCGTGCATTTGCTGGCCTACCTGTTCGACCCGGCCCATCGCGGTTTCGCCGAGGAACGCGAGCGGCTGCGCGCCGAGCGCGTGGAGCGGCTGCGCGCCATGGCCGAACGCATGGCGGCCGACGGACTGCCGATCGATCCCGATGCCGTGCTGGCCTCGGCCGGGCCGTCGGCGGGGCGCCCGCATCTGGCGCGCGCGCTGGTCACCGCCGGTGTGGTGCCCAGCGTGGACGCGGCGTTCGACGAACTGCTCGCCCCGCACGGGCGCTACTACGCGGAGAAGGCCGACACCCCGCTGCGTCGCGCGGTGCAGATGATCGCCACCGCGGGCGGGGTCAGCGTCCTGGCGCACACGAGGGCGCGCAAGCGGGGCAGGCTGCTCGCGCTGGACGACATCCGCGAGCTGGCCGGGCTCGGACTCGGCGGCCTGGAGATCGCGCATCCCGACCACTCCGCGGCCGACCGCGCGCTGCTCACCGATCTGGCCGCCGAACTCGGCCTGCTCACCACCGGTTCGTCGGACTACCACGGCGCGAACAAGACCATCCGGCTCGGCGAGTTCACCACCGATCCGGCGCAGTTCGAGAAGCTGGTCGGCAAGGCCTCGGGCGTGCCGGTGATCGCCTCGTGAGACCGGTGCGCGGACTCAGCGGCATCGTCGCCGCGGGCACGGTGGTGGGCACGCTGGTGGTGATCGGAGCCGCTCTCGTCGCGGACCGGCGTGGGTTCCCCGGCCCCGGCGGCGAATCGGTCGCCTGGCATGTGGGGGCAGCGGCGGTCGCCCTCGCGGCGCAGATCTATTCGGATCGGCATCGAGGTACAGCCGCCTTTATCGCCTCCATGGTGGTTTTTCTGGCTGCTGGACTTTTGCTGTGGACACAATGGTGGAGTTAGCGCCGGAGTTTCGGTTGCGAGCGGATGAATTGTGTCCCAACATTTTTCTTTGTGAGTGAACTCGAGACGGACGTACTGGTTATCGGCGGTGGTCCCGCCGGTGTCTGGGCGGCCGTCTCGGCCGCCGCCGCGGGCGCCACCGTCGTGCTCGTCGACAAAGCGCGATGCGGGTCGAGCGGCCCGACCGCGCACAACGCGATCTCGTTGTGGCACATCCCGCCCGGACCCGCCAGGGAGGAGGCGGTGCGGCGCGGGCACGCGCACGGCGGCGGACTGGGCGACCCGGACTGGACGCACCGAGTGCTCGAGGAGACCTACCACCGAGTCGGGCATCCGGCGCGCTGGGGTCATCGGATCTCCGGTGATCCGGAGGCCGCGGCGACGCGGCGGATCTGCCTCGACGGCGCCGGTTACCTGCGGCGTATGCGCCGCCGGGTGCGGGAAGCCGGGGTGCGGGTGCTCGATCATCATCCCGCGTTGCGGTTGCTCGTCGACCGCGACGGTATGGTGGCCGGCGCCGCCGGGCTGCGCCGTGACGGCGGGTTCCAGCGCTGGACGGTGCGTGCGGGCGCGGTCGTGGTCGCCTCCGGCGGCTGCGCGTTCCTGTCCGGCGGGGCGGGCACCGACGTGGACACCGGCGATGGTCTGTTGCTCGCCGCGGAAGTGGGCGCCGAGCTGTCCGGCATGGAGTTCTCGTGCGCCTATGGCTTGGCCGCCCCGGGGAATCCCGGGTCGGCGGCCCTGCGCAGTCGCGCCCTGCGCTGGGCGAGGCTCTACGACGAAACCGGCGCCGAGCTGCCCGGACATCGGTCTGCGGCGCTCGCGGCCATCGCGGACGGGCGCCGGGTATTCGCCGCCCTGGACGACGTGCCGATCGCCGTCCGCTCCCGGCTGGCGCGCCACGGACTCGGCGACCGTGCCGAGCGGGTGCCCGTACGCGCGGTGCTGGAGGGCACCGTGCGTGGCACCGGGGGCCTGCGCGTCAGCGGACCCGAATGCGCGACGACCGTCGCGGGCCTGTTCGCCGCGGGCGATGTCGTCAGTCGCGAGCAGGTCACCGGCGCGGTGAGCGCGTACGGCGGGCTGGGCGCGGCATGGGCGATCGCCTCCGGAGTCTGGGCGGGCACGGGTGCGGCGAAGTTCGCCCGCACCGCCGACCGGCGTGCTCCCGCGTACGAGGTGCCGGGGGCGGGCCTGGATGCCGCGGCGCGGATCGACCCGAGGGCGGTGGTCGGCCTCGTGCAGGAGCACACCCTGCCGCTGCGCCGCAGCTACTGGCGCAGCGCGGGCAGCCTGCGCGACAGCATCGGCGAACTCGACGCGATGTGGCCCGGGGCGGAATTCGACCTCGGCGGCAGCGGTGCGGATCTCCTGCGGGCCCGGCAGGCCGCCGCGCTGCTCGCGGTGGCCCGATGGACCAAACACAGCGCGCTGGCGCGCACGGAGAGCCGCGGCATGCACCGCAGGACCGATCATCCCGGCGCGGCCGCCCACTGGCGGGTGCGGCTGGTGTCCGGCGGTATCCGCGAAGTCTGGGTGCGCCCGGACGCGCCTGGGACGACGCCGGAGCAGCCGCGCGATATCGTCGCATGACGACACGGGCGTTGCCGCGCGCCGGTTGGTCTGCTCACACCCGTGGCGACGCGCACCGTGCGACTACTCACCGTGTCTCGCCGTTGAGCGGCGAGTTTCCCCTTACGTGGCGGTAATTCCCGCCCCCTAACGTTGGGTGATGGAGCACGACACGGCCGAGGGGGTAACCGGTTTGGCAACTCGCCTACCGGACTGGCAGAATGTGTCGGATTCCTTACCTCCGCCACCGCCGGGTGAGGGAATCACGGAGGTCTCCGCCTCGCCGACGTACCGTCGCGACCCGCGAGATCGCACCGCATGTTCTGTCCGGGCACACCCGTCCGGTTCCGCTTCGCGGATGAGTGCCGCGCACCGCAATCGAGATATCGCAAGCCGTGTTAGCTCGCTCGCGGCCGCCTCGAAACACACCGGTCAGCGCACTCGATGAGCGTAGTGAAACGCCTTATACGCATTACCCGGTGGTAACCGTCCCCCGGTTTAGCCCGACCCGAGCAGGAGTGAAATCGTGTCACCTGTGACTGACGCACCGAATTCCACCGCAAGCCTGTCCGAAATCACGAACGACGAAATCTTCGCGGGACATCTCGGCGGCAAACTCTCGGTCGAACTCAGTGCGCCCTTGGAGTCCCAGCGCGACCTCTCGATCGCCTACACGCCCGGCGTCGCCCAGGTGAGCCGCGCGATCGCGGAGGACGAGGCGCTGGCCAAGCGCTACACCTGGACCGATCGGCTCGTGGTCGTGGTCAGTGACGGCACCGCCGTGCTCGGCCTCGGTGACATCGGCCCGCGCGCCTCGCTGCCGGTGATGGAGGGCAAGGCGGCGCTGTTCAAGAAGTTCGCCGGGCTGGATTCGATCCCGATCGTGTTGGACACCAAGGACGTCGACGAGATCGTCGAGACGCTGATCCGCCTGCGCCCGAGCTTCGGCGCGGTGAACCTGGAGGACATCTCCGCGCCGCGCTGCTTCGAGATCGAGAAGCGCGTCATCGAGGCGCTCGACTGCCCGGTGATGCACGACGACCAGCACGGCACCGCCATTGTGGTGCTCGCGGCCCTCAACGGCGCCGCCAAGGTGCAGGGCCGGGGCATCGAGGGGCTGAAGGTCGTGGTGTCCGGCGCGGGCGCTGCCGGTGTCGCGTGCACGAACATCCTGCTCGCCGCCGGTGTCCGGGACGTCACCGTGCTCGACTCGAAGGGCATCGTCAACTCCGAGCGCGGCGACCTCAACGAGGTGAAGGTCGAGCTGGCCACCCGCACCAACCCGCGCGGCCTCACCGGCGGCGCGGCCGAGGCGCTTGCGGGCGCCGACGTGTTCCTCGGCTTGTCCGCGGGCCTGATCGCCGAGGAGCTCATCGCCTCGATGGCGCCGGAGTCGATCGTGTTCGCCATGTCGAACCCGGACCCGGAGATCCACCCCGAGGTGGCGCGCAAGTACGCCGCGATCGTGGCCACCGGCCGCAGTGACTTCCCGAACCAGATCAACAACGTGCTGGCGTTCCCCGGCGTCTTCAAGGGCGCGCTGGACGCGGGCGCCCGGCGGATCACCGAGGGCATGAAAATCGCCGCCGCCGACGCCATCCTCAGTGTCGTCGCCGACGAACTCGGCCCCGACAAGATCGTCCCCAGCCCGCTGGACCCGCGGGTCGCCCCGGCCGTCGCCGAGGCGGTCGCGGCCGCAGCGCGTGCCGAGGGCGTCGCGTAACGCCACCGCAGGCAACAGCCGAAGGGCGCCCGTTCGACATCGATCGGGCGCCTTCTTCATGCGACGAGTGGCGTTTGTCGGCCGCGGTCACCTGGCCCTCGATCAGCGCACGCACGGTGGCGGGCCCGCCGCCGTCGGCGATCGGCACGAAGTTGTTCGCGGCGATGTCGAGGCCGTAGTTCTTCTTCAGACGGGCAGTCCGCCTGCCCGCTCCTGGAATCCGCGGGCGCGCCGAACTTCACCTCGGCGAAGTGGGCGGCCAGATTCGCGATCGTGCGCAGGTTCTCAGCGGCGCGCCGTGGCGCGGGTGGCAACGACCGTGTCCGAATCCTGTTCGGGCGCGGAAGTCCCGATTGCGAGGCCGGAACCGAGCGCTGTGCCCAGTGTGCCCTCCACGTCGGCCGAACCGACGATCAATCCGTCGCCCGAACAGTTACCGCCGGTGGCGAGTGGATCGCAATCGCCACAAGCCGACAGGATCATCGCGACGGCGAGGGTCGATGCGGCGGCGAAGACTCGGGCGGCGCGCAGCGCCACGCGCAGAGCGGGGCGCCGGAGCGCTGCGCCGGATGTGCGGGTGGATTTCACGAGCGTCCTTCCGGCATGACGGCGGTGCGCGGTCTCGGCGCCGCGCGGTCGCCGGTACATTCTGGGTGTCCATACTGCCCGCTTCCGGGTTCTCCCGTTGGCCGTGTCGATTCGTCGGAGAGTTGGTGTCGCCGCATGGTGTTGGCCGCGTCACAGCGGGTGCTTGCTCGGTTGCTGGTCGTCGTTTCCGTTGCGCTGGTCGTGTCCTGCGGGAACGACGAGCGCGGCCCGTCGATCGCGGTCGGAGCGGGTGATTCGGCGGAGTCCTCGGTGCTGGCCGAGATCTACGCGGGCGCGCTGGCCCGTACCGGTGCGCGCACGGCGGTCGTCCCGCGGCTCGGCGGTCGAGCGGACTACCTCGCCGCGCTCGACGCCGACCGCGTCCACGTGGTCGGCGAGCACACCGGGGCGCTGCTGGCCCATTTCGACGAGCACGCCACGGTTCGCCTGCCGAAAGAGGTGGCGACCGCGGTGAGCGCGGCGCTGCCCGAAGGGCTGGTGGTCTCCGACCTCGCCGACGGCACCGATCTGCGGCCGCGGGTGCTGCTCACCGCGCAGGCGGCGGCGCGCGACGAGGTGCGTTCGGTGGGTGATCTCGCGCCGTCCTGCGGGGCGCTGACCGTCGGCGTCGCCGCCACGCCGGGCCTGCTGCCCTCCGCCGGACGGAATGGTGTCAGCGGATGCGACTTCGCGGCCACCGTGGCTTTTCCCGATCCGGCCGCGCTGCGCGAAGCCCTGCTGGAGGGCAGGGTGCAGGCCGGTCTACTGAGCGGTCCACCCGAGCTCGCGCCGGGCGCGACCGACGGTTTGACCGTGCTGTCCGACGACGATTACGCCGTGCGCGCCGAAAATGTGCTGCCGCTGTTCCGCAAGGGTTCGCTCGACCAGCGGCAGATCAAGAAGCTGAACTACGTCGCGGGCGAACTGACGACGGACGAGCTGGCCGCCATGATCCGGCGCGTCCGCGACGAGGGCGCCGCGCCGGGGGACCTCGCACGGGCCTGGCTGGACGAGCACGGGCTGTGACGGGCTAGCGCACCGGATTACACCGCCCGCGTCCGGGCTCGCTGTCGGAAATCGAGCGCTAGATGTCGCATACGACACTGCCGGTGCGGTGAGTCCCGGGCATAGGCTGCTGGTTGGGCCCTGTGGATGGCCTGGAGGACACCCCTACAGTCCCGCTCCGGCAATGGCGCTGGAGACCGGTCGCCAACGACGCCGACCACGCGGCGGGAGCTGATCGAGAGGCCATCGAGAAGTCATTTCTCGATGGCCTCTCGTGTCCCCATCGCCTCATCGGGAACACGGAAAGAACTGTGTCGCCTGTCACGGCCGGCGCAGCCTTGCCGCCCTGATGCTCCGCCCCGTATATTCCACATGGAATATTTAGTGTGGAGCATATCGGCGACAGGGTGCGCAGGGGCCCGGTCGCCGAGAAGGGGATCGAGCATGGGGCAGAACCATCCAGCGGTGACGCCATTGGCCATCGCCGTGCTCGCGCTGCTCGAGGAGCGGCCCATGCATCCGTACGAGATGTTCCAGACGCTGATCGCCCGGCGAGAGGACAAGCTGGTCAAGGTGCGGCCCGGCTCGCTCTATCACACCGTCGCACGGCTGGCCGATCAGGAATTGGTCCGCGCGGAGGGCGTCGACCGGGCTGGTAACCGGCCCGAACGCACCACCTACCGGATCACGGGGCGCGGCAGGGACGCGCTGCGCAACCGGATCGCGGAGATCGTGCGACGCCCCGTGCCGGAGTATCCGATCTTCCCCGTGGCGCTGGGCGAGCTGCACAACCTACCCAAGCCGGAAACGCTTTCGCTGCTGCGCGAACGGATTCGCGTGCTGGAGACCGAACTGGCCGATACCAACTTGCTGATCGCGTGGGCCGAAGAACACGGCGTCCCCCGCCGTTACTGGATCGCCCTGCCCTATCTGCGGGCGATGCTCGCCGCCGAACTCGCCTGGGTCGTGGAGTTCACCGCCGAATTGGACAGCGGCGCAATCGAATGGGACGCCTTCGATTCGGTCACCGGCACAGACCCGGCGCAGAGCTTTTCGAATAATCCGAGTTAGGAACGATTCACATGTCCACACAACGCAATCCGTGGCCGGCGCTGCTGGCGCTGGTCGTCGGCTTCTTCATGATCCTGTTGGACATGACGATCGTCGCGGTCGCCAATCCCGCGATCATGACGAGCCTGCACGCCGACATCTCGCAGGTCATCTGGGTGACCAGTGCCTATCTGCTCACCTACGCGGTGCCGCTGCTGGTCACCGGCAGGCTGGGTGATCGCTTCGGACCCAAGAACATCTATCTGATCGGCTTGGCGGTGTTCACCGTCGCGTCGCTGTGGTGCGGCCTGTCCGGCAGCATCGGCATGCTGATCGCGGCGCGGGCGGCGCAGGGCGTCGGCGCCGCGCTGATGACGCCACAGACCATGGCCGTGATCACCAGGACCTTCCCGCCGGACCGGCGCGGCGCGGCGATGGGTCTGTGGGGCGGCGTCGCTGGGCTGGCGACGCTGGTCGGTCCGATCCTCGGCGGTGTGCTGGTGGACGGTCTCGGCTGGGAGTGGATCTTCATCGTGAACGTCCCGGTCGGCGTGGTCGCTTTCGCGTTGGCGGTCTGGCTGGTGCCCGCGCTGCCGACCCACGAGCACAAATTCGACATCCCCGGCGTGCTGCTCAGCGGCATCGGCATGTTCCTGCTGGTGTTCGGCATCCAGGAGGGCAACAGCTACGACTGGTCGTCGCGGATCTGGTTGCTGATCGGCGCGGGCGTGGTCGTGTTCGGGGTGTTCTTGGTCAACCAGGCCAGGAACAAGGCCGAGCCGTTGTTGCCGCTGAGCCTGTTCCGCGACCGCAACTTCGCGCTGTCCAACGCCGCGATCGCCGCGATGGGCGCGGCGGTGACGGCCCTGATGGTGCCCACCTACTTCTACCTACAGGCCGTGCGGGAGCTGTCGCCGACCGAGTCCGCGCTTGTCTTCGCGCCGATGGCGATCGTCACCGGATTCGCGGCCCCGCTGGTCGGCAAGTTCGCCGACCGGTTGCACCCGAGGACCGTGCCCACGGCCGGTTTCGGTTTGTTCGCGTTGTCGGTGTTCTGGTTCTCGGTGCTGATGACACCGGAGTCCTCACTCGCCTGGTTCTTGGTGGCCGCGGGGCTGGCCGGCTTCGCCAACGCTTGCATCTGGGCTCCGCTGGCCTCCACCGCCACCCACAACCTCCCGGTGCAACAGGCAGGTGCGGGCGCCGGCGTCTACAACACCACCCGGCAGGTGGGTTCGGTGCTCGGCAGCGCGGCGATCAGCGCCCTGGTGGCGGCCAGGATGGCGGCCCAGGGACTGGACGGCGGCCCGGTCGCCGAGGGCGGCGCGGGCCAGGGCCCGATCCCGGAGTTCGTCAAGGGTGGCTTCAGCACGGCTTTGAGCCAATCCACCGTGCTCCCCGCGGCGATCCTGCTCATCGGCGTCGTCGCTTCGGCCCTGTTCATCCGCCACGGCGCGTCCGCTCCGGCCGGTGAGCGAACCTCGGTGCAACCGGTCAAGGCCGACCTCAGCAGCTGAACAATGCCCGCCCGCGATCGTCGCGGGCGGGTCTCAGCGGATCAGCACGCCGAGCCGAGCCCAGTCGATCTTGATCTCGATCGGCACAGCGATCACGGTCTGCGCATCGGTCGGCCCCAGCTTCATATGCGGTCGATAGTGACCGAGCACGTGATCGAGTACGTAGACCTCGATCGAATCGACGCGATTATCCGACACCCAGACGATCCAGTACCACGGGATCCCAGCGAGCGCGTACTCCGCGAGCTTGTCGGCCGTGTCGACCCGCTCGGTGCCTGGCGAGACGACTTCGACCACCAATTTCACCATAGAAGCGGGCAGCGGCCGCAGCTCGGGCGGGGCGCATTCGTACAGTGCGATGTCCGGCCGCCGGATTGTCACCCTCGGTAACTCCCACAGCAGCACATCGAAATCCATATCGACGTCCAAGCAGCCATCGCGATATCGCTTGACGTGTGCTTCAGCGGCGGTTTCGATGAAGTCGGCTATCCGGCGAGCGGACTTCTGATGCGGCCTGGTAGGCGACTCCGCCCTGATGGCTTCACCATTCACGACCTCCACCAGGCGGCAGAAATCCTCGGGAAGTTTCTTCCAGATCTCCAACGTGATCGGCGTCGGCTGCAAGTTCTCTTCTCGCGCCCAATCCAGGATTTCGGACATGGCCCCCTCCTCGAACGGCAGACGGACTCGGTCGATCCTATCCGGTCGACGAGCGTTCATCGCCTGCCTGCGTGAGTAGCCGGAATGCTGGTCAACCGACGCTGACCGTGACCGAGGGGTGGCCGGTGGCGCCGTCGGGGATCACGTCGCGGCGTTCGGCGGTCTGGATCTCGCCGGTGCCGTCGGTGGCGCGGGCGCGGATGGTGTGCGGACCCGCGGCGGCATCCCAGTCGTAGACCCACTGACGCCAGGTGTCGATGGATTGCTCTTCGGCGAGGCGGGCCTGCTGCCAGGGGCCGTTGTCGATCTGGACTTCCACGGCGCGAATGCCGCGATGCTGGGCCCACGCGACACCGGCGACCTGGATGCGGCCGGGCTGGAGGCGGCCGCGGGCGCGGGGAGTGTCGATCCGGGTGCTCGTCTTGATCGGGCCGAGCGCCGACCAGCCGCGACGGGTCCAGTACGCGGTCGCGCGGTCGAAGCGGGTGACCTCGAGTTCGGTCACCCATTTGGTGGCCGAGACGTAGCCGTAGAGACCCGGTACGACCAGCCGCGCCGGGTAACCGTGCCGCACCGGCAGAGGTTCGCCGTTCATCCCGATCGCGAGCAGGGCATCGCGTCCGTCGGTGAGCGCCGCCAGGGGAGTGCCAGCGGTCCACCCGTCGGCGCTGTGCGAGAGCACCATGTCCGCGTCGGGGTGCGGCCCCGCCTCGGCGAGCAGCCGGTCCACCCGGTAGCCGAGCCAGCGCGCGTTGCCGATCAGGTCGCCGCCGACCGGATTCGACACGCAGGCCAGCGTGACCAGGCGTTCCTCGACGGCACGACTCGCCAAATCGGCCCAGCTCAATCGGATCTCGCGCTCGACCATCCCGTGGACGCGCAGCGTCCAGTCGTTCTTGGACACCTGCGGCACGATCAGCGCGGTATCATCCGGTAGAAGTCGTCGTTCGGGGTCAGGTACGGCGTCAGTCCGGGTACCCGCAGATCCACGCCTGGCGCGACAGGCGCGGCGGGTGCGGTCGGCTCCGGCAACCGCACCGCCGCTCGCTCACCGGAAACGTCACCGCGCCGGGCGCCAAGCACTCGACCGCCGGCCCCGGTGATCACGGCCGAACCGCCTGCCAGCAGCAATCCGTGCAGGACCTGTCTGCGCTCCGGGGAACGGAGTCGCGATGTGCCGGAACCCGCCGAGATCGCTGCCGGTCCCGTTGATGCGGCCTTCTCTGCCCCGTACCCTGCTCGGGCTCCGCCAGTTCCCGCGTCGTGCTTCCTGATCGACGGACTCCCCGGCGGACTCGGTGGCGCTGCGGATCTCACGCCGGAGCCCTGCGCGGTGTTTGCCGCGGCCTGCTCGTCGAGACCGGCGCGCCCTGAATCGCCGCTATCGGAAACGATTGAGCTACCGGACGGGGGCCGACCCGTTGCGGCCGAGGGTGCCACTGCGGCCCGGTCACCAGGGGCGGCTGCGATTGCCGCGTCGACCCGGCGGGTCAGCGCCCGCAGTGAATAGATGCCGACGGCGACGCCGACGACGGTCGGCAACGCCCCGGACAGATCGGTACGCGCCACCGCCGCCCACACCGCCATCGCCCCGAAGGCGACGAACAACCACGACCCCGCCGTGCGCTCGGTCCGTTCGATCGCTCCCGCCAGCCCGGCGACCAGGACCGCGATCAGGCTGATGAGCAGGTACAGCACGGCCTTGTCGTTCGTGCCGAACGTGGTGATCGCCCATTCACGCAGCCCGTCGGGCGTGTGGTCGACCACCGCCGAGCCGAGCGCGTTGAGCGGGGCGCGGTCGGGGCCGAGGAAAGCCGCGAACAATTCGGCGACACCCAGCGCCAGTCCCGCCGAGACGATCCCGGCCATCACTCGCAATCGCAGCACGGCCATGAATCGAGCCTACTGCGGGTGCACCGCGCGGACGGTCGCGCGAACCCGCCGTCCCGGCATACGAAAGGCGCCGCCCGCGAATGTTCCGCGCGGACGGCGCCTTCGGTGTTCGGCTCAGTTGTAGATGCTCGCCACGTCGCCGGCGTGCTGCTTCATCACGACCGCGCGCTTGAGCGACATCTTCGGGGTGAGCTCGCCGGTCTCCTGGGTCCAGTCGATGGTCAGCAGCCGGACCTTCTTGATCTGCTCGGCGTGCGAGACCTTCTTGTTGGTCTCGGCCACCGCCGCGTCCACTTCGGCGATCAGGTCCGGGTGCTCGATCAGCTTCTCGATCGGGGTGTCGGCGGGCAGGTTGTTGCGTTCCTTCCAGCCCGGCAGCGACTCCGGATCCAGCGTGATCAGCGCGCCGATGAACGGCTGGCCGTCACCGACCACCATGACCTGGCTGATCAGGGGATGCGCCCGCAGCGAGTCCTCCAGCAGCGCGGGGGAGACGTTCTTGCCACCGGCGGTGACGATGATCTCCTTCTTGCGGCCGGTGATGGTGATGAAGCCGTCGCCGTCGATGGCGCCCAGATCGCCGGTCTTGAACCAGCCGTCCTGGAACGCGTCCTCGGTGGCCTCCGCGTTGCCCCAGTAGCCGCTGAACACGACCGAGCCGCGCAGCAGCAGCTCACCGTCCTCGGCGATCTTGGCGGCATGACCCTCGATGGGCCGCCCGACCGAGCCGACCCGGATGTGCTCCGGGGTGTTCACGGCGATGGCGGCGGTGGTCTCGGTGAGACCGTAGCCCTCGTAGATGGTCACACCCACGCCGCGGAAGAAGTGGCCGAGCCGCGCACCGAGCGGGCCACCACCGGAGACGGCCGCCTCGCACCGACCGCCGAGCGCCGCGCGCAGCTTGGCGTACACCAGCTTGTTGAACAGCGCGTGCTTGAGCTTCAGCACCACACCGGGGCCACCGTTGTCGAGCGCCTCGCTCCACGCGATCGCGGTGTCGGCGGCGGCGTCGAAGATCTTGCCCTTGCCGCCGTCGTGCGCCTTCTGCTTGGCGCTGTTGAACACCTTCTCGAAAACGCGGGGCACCGACAGGATGAAGTGCGGCCGGTAGCTGCCGAACTGCTCGACCAGGGTGGACCAGTCGGCGGTGTGCGCGACGATCACCTTCGCGTCGAACGCGGCCAGCGCGACGGCGCGGGCGAAGACGTGCGCCAGCGGCAGGAACATGAGGGTCTTCTTGCCCTCGGTGACGTACTTGTTCAGCGCGATCCGGTCGGACTTGGACTCCGCGTACAGGTTCGCGTGGGTCAGCATGACGCCCTTCGGGCGGCCCGTGGTGCCCGAGGTGTAGATCAGCGTGGCGGGCGACTGCGCGCCGACCTGGGCGCGGCGGTCGTGCACGACCTGGTCGTCGAGGTCGGCGCCCCGGCCGGTCAGCTCCTCCAGCGCGCCCTTGTCGATCTGCAGGATCTGCCGCAGATCCGGCAGCGACCCGGATTCGATCTCGTCGATCACCTTGCGGTGCTTGTCGCTGTCCACGATCAGCAGCTTGGTGGCCGAGTCCTGCAGGATCCACTTGGCCTGCTCGGCGGCGGAGCTGTCGTAGATGGCGACGGTGCAGCCACCCGCGGCCCAGATGGCGAAATCGAGGACGGCCCACTCGTAGCGAGTGGGGGCCATGATGGCGACGCGATCACCGAGTTCGAGGCCCGAAGCGATCAGGCCCTTGGCCACGCCGGTAACGGTTGTCGCGAACTCTGCGGCGGTGACATCCCGCCAGCCGCCACTGCCGTTCGGCACGTTGAACAGCACCGTGTTCGGCGACTGCTCGGCGTGGCGGAAGACGTTGTCGGAATTGTTCGCGTCATCCGGAATGGTGTAGGAAGCCGGGACTTCGAACTCTCGCATCAGTGCCCTTCCACGTGGGTTTACTCGCCAGTAATCTACGACACCTGCGCCGGGGCCGTGAGGTCGACCACCGAAATCGCCTCCGTACATCACCGCAGGGTAGGGACCCGCACGGGTCTCATCCTAGTTCGCGCAGGTCCGCCGGTTGAATCGCTTCGCGCAGGAACTCGGCCAGTTCGCGCAGCGCGGCCGCGGCGGGCCCCGCCAGCGCGGCTTGCAGCTGTGCGACGTGCCACAAGCCCTTGCTCTCGGTGAAGCGGACCTGCACTCCCGCCGCGCGCAACGCGGCCACCAGGGCGACGCACTGCCGGTGCAGCAGTTCGCTGACGTCCACCTGCACGTAGGTCGGGGGCAGGCCGCGCAGCTCACCGGTCAGCGGGGCGTAGGCCGGGTCGGCCCCGTCGCCGTCGCCGAGGTAGGCGGCCGCGCAGGCGCGTGACCAGGGCTTGTTGATCACCAGATCGCGTTCTCGATCCGGGATCTCGTTGGGGTCGGCCCAGGGTGCGATCAGACCGAGCGCCGCCGGAGTCTGCCCGTGCCGGGCGATCAGGCGTTGCGCCAGCGCGAGCGACAGGCCGCCGCCCGCGGAGTCGCCGGAGACGGCGATCTGATCCGGCCGCAGGCCCTCGCCCGTCACGAGCTCCAGGAACGCCGCCTCGGCGTCGTCCAGTGCCGCGGGAAAGGGGTGCTCCGGTGCGAGGCGATAATCCAGCACGTAGACCGGGCAACCGGTGTCCCGCGCCAGCCGCGCCGCCAGCGAACGATGGGTGGCGGGCGAGCCGACCGCGTATCCGCCCCCGTGCAGATAGAGGACGGCGCCGTGCTCGCCGGTGTCCGCGAAATCATTCGTTCGGCGGGCCTACCGCCCAACCGCAGCGGCCGCACGACCGCACCCGCGGGCAGCAGCTGCAACCGTGACGTCACGTCGAGCAGCCTGCGCTGCGCCGAGAACGGCAGTCGCTTGTTCAGCGTCACCCGGAAGATCGGATTCAATACCGCCCGCGCGAGGGGCAGCGGAAGGTCGATGTCCCGCATTCGTCGTTCCTCGAATCCGGGTCAGGGCAGGAAGCGGCGTTCGACGTTGGCCGCGATCCGCTGATAGCCCGACGCGGTCACCCGCACGAACAGATCCAGCAGCTTGGCCTCCCAGCCGATCAGCACCCGGCCGTGCCCCTTGCGCACGCCCTCGGTGATGGTCTGCGCCGCCATCTCGGGGGTGTGAATGGCCAGCTTCCGGTCGAACATCGAGGCGGCCGACCTGGCGTCGATGCCCTCGGCGTAGGTGGCGTTGCGCGCGACGGCGGTCTTGATGCCACCGGGGTGCACGCAGGTGACCTTGACCGGGTGCCGCGCGACCAGCATCTCCTGGCGCAGCGACTCGGTGAAGCCGCGCACCGCGAACTTCGCCGCGTTGTACGCGCTCTGGCCGGGAATCGCGATCAGGCCGAACAGGCTCGACACGTTGACGATGTGGCCGTCGCCGGACTCGATGACCATCGGCAGGAACGCTTTGGTGCCGTTGACGACGCCCCAGAAATCGACATCCATCACGCGCTCGAAGTCCTTGTACTCCGAGCGGATGACCTCGCCGTGGTGGGCGATGCCCGCGTTGTTGTAGACCTGGTGCACCGTGCCGAAGTGCGCTTTCACCGCGTCGGCGTAGAGGATCACCGCTTCGCGTTCGACCACGTCGAGCCGGTCGGACTTGACCTGCGCGCCGAGCTGCTCGCAGCGGCGCGTGGTCTCGGCCAGGCCCTCGACGTCGATGTCCGACAGCGCCAGCTTGGCGCCGCGCCGCGCCAGGTTCTCCGCCAGCGCGCGGCCGATCCCGGAACCCGCTCCGGTGATCACACAGACCTTGTTCTTGAAGTAAGCGTCACTGCTCACGATGCCACTGCTTTCGAATCTGCTCGGGAAATGGAGATGTCGTACGCCGCCACGTCGAAAGTTCTGGTCAGCCTGCGGAATTGGAAGGTGAAGTCCGGCCACAGCGTGGTGTTGTTGCCGTGCTTGTCCAGGTACCAGCTCGAGCATCCGCCGGTCAGCCAGACACTGCCCGCCAGTTTGGCCTGCAGGTCCTTGTTGTAGGCATCCTGCACGTCGCGGCGCACTTCCACGGTACGCAGGTCGAGGCGGTCGATGGTAGCCAGCGCGTCGGCCACGTAATTGATCTGCGACTCGATCATGTACACCATCGAGGTGTGCCCGAGGCCGACGTTCGGGCCGAGCAGGAAGAACATGTTCGGGAAGTTGGCGATCGACGCGCCCTTGTAGCCCTGCTGGCCGATATCGTCGAACACCTCCGACAGGGTGCGGCCGTCGCGGCCCGCGATCGTGTCGTAGGTCGGCGAGTCGGTGACGTGGAAGCCGGTCGCCACGATCAGCGCGTCGATCTCGCGTTCGGTGCCGTCCTCGGTGACGATCGAGTTCGCGCGCACCTCGGCGATGCGATCGGTGACCACGTCGACGTTGGGGCGGGTCAGCGCGGGGTAGTAATCGTTCGAGATCAGCATGCGCTTGCAGCCGATCCGGAAGTTGGGGGTCACCTTGGCGCGCAACTGCGGATCACGGATCTCATAGCGCAGTTTGGCCTTCGCGATCGCCTCGAACAGCTGCATGAGGGCGGGAAACTTCGCCAGGCCGACCACCTGGGTCTCGCGGGCGGCGTAGATCGCGGCGCGGGATAGTCGCTGTAGCCCGGGCACATGCTTGAAGGCGAGCCGCTCGGCCTTCGTGTACGGGCGGTCCAGGCGCGGCAACAGCCACGGCGCGGTGCGCTGGTAGACGTCCAGGTGGCCGACCTTGCCCGCGATGGCGGGCACGATCTGGATGGCCGAGGCGCCGGTGCCGATGATGGCGACCCGCTTGCCGGTGAGGTCGGCCTCGTGGTTCCAGCGGGCGGAGTGGAAGATCTCGCCCTCGAATCCGCCGATGCCCTTGATGTCGGGCAGCGCGGGTTCACACAGCGCGCCGACAGCCGAGACCACCGTGTTCGCGGTGAAGCTGCCCTTGCTCGACTCGATCTCCCACAGCGCCGTCTCGTTGTTCCAGCGGGCGCTGGTCACGTCGCAGTCGAAGATGTGCTTGTCGCGCACGTCGTAGCGCTGGGAGACGTCCTGGATGTACCGCTGGATCTCGCCCTGGCGGGAGAACGACCGCGACCAGTCCGGATTCAGCGCGAACGAGTACGAGTACAGGTGCGAGGGGACGTCGCAGGCCGCGCCGGGGTAGGTGTTGTCGCGCCAGGTGCCACCGACATCGCCGCCGCGCTCCAGCACGAGGAAGTCATTGCGACCCTGCTGGGTCAGCCGGATAGCCAGACCCAGACCCGCGAACCCGCTGCCGATGATGATCGTCCTGGCGTGGCGCGTGGGTCGGCCGGCGACAGCTTTGTCTGTGACCTTGCGACTCATATAACCGAGACTACGGCCCTATTGAGCGTGAGTCAACAGCCTTGTTGACTCACGTTCAGTAGGATCGGGCCGTGACGAGAACCCGGACAGACGCCCCGAAGCGTGTGCGGCTGAGCCCCGACGAGCGCCGCGAGCAGCTGATCACTCTGGGCGCCAAGATGCTCGGCGAGCGCGCCATCGAGGACATCTCCGTCAGCGAGATCGCCGCGCAGGCCGGCATCTCGCGCGGTCTGCTGTTCCACTACTTCCCGACCAAGCAGGACTTCCAGCTCGCGATCGTGCACCACGCCAACGCCGAGCTGCTCGAGCGCGTCGCGCCCGACCGCAGCCTCGGCCTGTTCGAGATGCTGCGCGACTCGATCGAGCGCTACATCGAGTACGTCACCGAGAACCGCACCTCGTACCTGGCGCTGCTGCGTGGCCCCACCAGCGTCAGCCCGGAGCTGGCGCCGCTGGTCGACCAGACCCGCGACGCCATCATCGGCATCATCCTCGCCGAGACGCCCGTCGTCGTCTCCGAAGACGACCATCCCCGCCTCATGCTCGCCATGCGCGGCTGGATCGCCTTCGTCGAGGAATCCACTCTCACCTGGCTGCGTACCGAACCGATTCCGCGCGAACAGCTCATCGATCTCCTGGTCGAATCCCTGATCGCCATAGCGTTTTCGGTCGATCCGGCTTTGGCTTCCGCGCTTCGCGGTTGAGGAGCACACGACTCCGGGCTATCCGGCTGCCACGCGTCGCCCGGAAACCGGAGCGCACCGGGCGGATGGGGACCGCGCCCGGCTGTGGTGCTGCCCACACGCTGTACCCGTACATGCCCTAGTGCTGCCAATACCCTGCTCCTCCAGTGCCTTTCGATTTTGTGCCGAGCATCCCGGCGCATACCGTTGGGTGGTCCATGGTGTGGGACGGCGATGGAGGCCGCCGATGTTGGTCATCAACGAACGAACGACGGCGCCGCAGTCCGAGCAGCGTGTGCTCAACTGGATGCGGACCTGGACCGGCCAGTACGTCATTGTCGGACTGGCGGTCTCGGGGTGCTACCTACCCGACCGCGAGCGCAAGGCCGAAACACAGGAAGCCGACCTGGTGGTGATCACCCCAAGGGCGGCGGTCGTGGTCGAGGTCAAGGGCACCGTTCCGGAGGCGACCAGCGGCGTTCTCTCGGTACAGGCCAACGGCCGCTGGCGGTTGTCCGGCTACGGCGGCGACCCGATCCACGTGCGCGACCATGACAGCAGCCCGTTCGACCAGGTGACGAACAACGTCTTCAACTTGAAGGCACTGGTGCGCAAACACAATGCCGAAGCTTTCGTCAACGGTCTGATCGTCGTGGTGCCGCCCAAGGATTCCAGTCTCACGCTGCACATCGAGTCACGTAGGCGCGGTTGCTCGGTGGTGCTCGGAGCCGGGCAAGCCGACCTGCGCGCCTGGTTCCACCGCACCGCGAGCCGCAAGCTCATCTGGACCGCCGAACGCACGCACGCCCTGCTCACCGACTTGAACCTGGGCGACCAGGTGACCATCGATGACCTGGTGGCGGACGGTTTTCCGCCGGAGCAGAAGTTGCGCGCCGGGACGCTGGCTGCGCTGGGGAGCGTCACGCGGAAGGCTCCTGAGCTCGAGCACAAGACGTCTACCGAAGAGCTCGACACCGACGACGTGCGAGGTGGTTCCGACGCGCCACCGATGGACGCCGTGCCCGAGCCGCCGCACACCGTTGCGGACGCAGCGCGACTCGCCGCGTCGAGTTCGACGCGTATCGCCGAAAACGATGACGAGCACCAATTCTCGGAGGCGGATCGGTCGACTGCGTCGCTGTCCGCGCCGGAGCAGGCCGACACCTCGGAGCCTGATATCGAGGCGCGCGAGCGCTCGGAGCCGGTGCCGCCGACGCGGTCCGGTGGCGCGAGCGCACCGGAAGTCGACCGGCCATCGTCAACAGCCGAGGAGCCGCTCGAGTACACGGCGGATGCGAACGGTAGTCAGGCCATTCCCGCGTCCGAGCCACATTCTGCGCAGATGCCCGTCGTCGAGGCAGCGCAGGCGCAGCCTGTCGAGGTGGATCCTTTCGCGCCGGAATTCCTCGCGCCGTCGGACACGACAGCTCATTCCCATGCCCGCGAAGAGGAGCGCCAGTCGTCTCTCGGCGGCGCGCGGTCGCTCGAGCCCGGTGTGCCAGCAGATGATCATCCGGAGCGGTCTCGCTTCGAAGGCCGACTCGCGGCGAGGTCCGCACAGGAAGAGGACGCCGAGCCGAATGCCGCTGTGACGCGTCGCGATGCCACCGGAAACGTCGCGTCGATACGGCCCGCCACGACCGAGCCCACGCCGGAACAAACCGAATCCGAGTTCTCTCCGCCCGATGCGGAAGTCCATCCGGGCGCGCACTCGGCACCCGCACCGTCGTCGTTCACGGACAGCTGGTCGTCGTGGATCAATTCCGCCCCCGCCCGGCCATCGCGCCCCCGTCCGGCGCAGGCGCCTGCACCGAGCCGGCCAGCATCGTGGTCCACACCCACCCCCGAACCCCAGCCGCCGCGCTGGCCCACGCCGACCGCTGTTCTCGAGCGCCGCCCACGAATCGCGGTCCGCGAGCAGATCACCGCACTATCCGCGCGCATCCCCGGTCGCACCTCCGAGAAATCGAAGCCACGCGGCCACCGCCCGCAACAGATCGCCGCAGTGGCATTGATCGTGCTGGTCATCGGCATGCTCTGGATACTGGCGGCCTCCTGCTCGACCCCCACGGGCGGCGCTGTGCGACCGTCCCAAGCTCCCGTGCCCACCACCGAGGCAGTGCCCGCACCGCCGGCCGTCACGGAGACGCCGGGCCGAATGAACCTTCTGCCTTTGTGCACTCCGTTCACGCCCAAGTGCTGACGACGCGGCCGGGTGTGCGGGACCGATGCGGGTTGGTCACCGGAGCGCGCCCTCGGCAGCATTGCCCCTAGGTGAGCTGGGAGGGCGGTAGGTGTCTCATGCTCCGGCGTGAAGATAGGCGGCCCACAGCGAAGGAGTTGCCGGAAACGCGTCGCGCACATCGCGGATGGCGTAGTGCAATGCCTGTGCCGCATCGGTCACGTCCGGTACGCCGCCCGGATCGGTGCAGGCCAGAGCGGCGTAGAACGCGTCGGCGATCCGAACGGCGATTTCGTCATCATGGTCCACAGCGTGCCGATGACGTGCGGGTATCCGGCCAGTTGGAATGCCGAGGCGAGATGGATGGCCTCGTCGAGGAGCCGGGTGTTGGCGGTGAGAGCGGTTTCGCAGGCTGACAGGTAAGCCAGGCGTGCGTGGTCGAGATGGACCGGAGCGAGTTCGGCGACGGTGAGCGGGTCGGTGTCGTGGTCGTGCAGCAGCAGGTGGCTGCGGGACGGGTCGGCGGGATCGGTGGTGCCGTGGCAGGCGAAGTGCGCGATGGCGCAGTCGGTGAGGTGATGCAGCACTTCGGCCTTCGTCGGAAAGGCCGTTGTGGAGCCAGGCGACGCCGGGAGCTCCGAGCCGTCGGCGTCGGACCAGGACTCGGGTTCCGTTTCGGTGAGCGTGATCGCCGACGACAGGTGAGTGGCGACCGCGCGAACTTCATCGGCTACGTGGTGCAGACGACCCGCGACGCCGGGGGTGGTAGGCATCGCGACGATGAGCGCGGACCTGAGTGCTGCCGGTTCGGTGCTCGGTGAGCGCTGGCGCGCGTGGCGCAGGGCGGCGAGGGTGGGGGTGTAGGAGGAGACAACCCGGTCCAGCACCGTTCGATCACCGGAATCGGTCGGCGCGGTGTGGTATCCGGCGGCGTGGATGGGAAGCAGACCCAGCAGACCGCCGGGAATCCACCACACCCGCCTGTCGGTCCGGTCTCCAGCAGACCGCTCCCGGTAGCCCAAGGCGTCCAAAACCGGTCCTGCGGCGTTGTCCCACAACCACTCCAGAATCCGGCTGAGCTGCCGCTGAGCGGCTTGCCGCTCCGGCCCGGTGCGGCCGTGAGCAGCGATCTGCAAAGCTTCGTGGAAGGCGAGAACCTGGTCGATCACGGTTTCGATCGACAGGCCGGGCAGCGGCAGGCAGGTCGCTCCGCCAGCGGTGAGCAGCAGCGCGTCGCTGCGATAGCCGCTGATGTTGAACACCACCACCGGGCCTCGGTCGGCCTGAGCGATGAGCTCCTCCGCCGACGGCGGCAGCGCGAAGGATTCGAATCCGCGCTGCGCACGGATCCGCGCCAGCACGTCGTTCAACTCTCGTGCCGATCGCGCCCGATACGCTACCGGGTCGGCCGCTGTGTCCGGCACAGCGGTGGCATCAGGAGGCCGGTCGAGGAAATCGCGCAATCGGACGAAGTCGGCGGCCAGATCCGGATGCTGCCGCGCGAGCTCGGTGATGTCATTGCGCACCTGTAATGCTTGGCTCAACAGCACTGCCCGCCCTGCCTCCAAGAGACGCAGTGCCAGAAGGGGCCGCTCGGCCAGCGGAGTCGACGGATCTTCCAGCGCCAGTGCCGCCGCGTCGGAGGCCATACCGGCGTACTCACCCACGGCATGCTGCTGATCCGGGCGGGTCAAGGCGCGTGGCGCGACTTCGGGCAACAACCGGATCGCCAGCCGCAGCAGCTTCGCCGCCCGGTCCGGCTGTGCCGTAGCGGTGAGTTCGGCGGCGGCCCGAGCTGCCTGAACGCGGATCGACGGTGCCGCTGTAGCCGACTCCGCGGCGTCCTGTAGAGCGGCCGTCGCTTCCTCTCGATCGGTCGGCGTGCCTGTCGATTCGTATCGTGCCCGCAGAGCTATGGCGAGGTTGATCCGCATGAGGGCGTGGTCGGGACGGTCGGCCGGCGTAGCCGCGAACTGCCTGCCGACCGATTCGGATCGCCTCGTCCAGATCATCCGGCATCCCCGTCCGTTCGAACCTGATACGCAGCGGGGCGGCGAGACTGGTCAACTGATCGGCGAGTCGCGGGTGATCTGCGGGCGTGGCCGCGACTGCCTCCCGGCATAGGCGAATCGCTTCCTCGAGATCGGCCGCCGACCCCGTCTGCTCGGATCGGTTCCGAAGGGCAGCACCGAGATCCGACAGCATCCCGGCGCGACCGGGGTGGTCGAGCGGGACGATATCGCAACATTCCCGGAGTGTGACGATGGCTTCGTCCAGAGCGGCGGTCGACCTCGTACGCTCGAATCGGCTCAGCAGAACGGCAGCGAGCTCGGACGACATGGTGGGAAGGTCAGGATGGTCTGGGGGTGTGGCGTCAACCGCCTGCCGAGCCGTTCGGGTAGCCTCCTCCAGGTCGTCCATCGCTCCCGTCCACTCGAACCGAATCCGCAGGGGAATAGCGAGATTGGACAGGTAGCGGGCTCGGAGAGGGTGCTCGACCGGTGTGACTGCCGCGGCCAGCCGATTCGCGCGGATCGCCTCGTCCAGATCTGCCGGCGCTCCCGTCCGATCGAATCGCATCCATAATGTGACACCGAGATTCGACAGCACCTTGATACGCCTGAGATGGTTCGGAGGTAGGGAGTTCGCGGCTTCCCTGAGGCTGTCGATGGCCTCGTCGAGGTCCGCTGTCAGCGCCGTTCGCTGAAACCGGCTCACCAGGCAGGTCGCGAGATTGGACCGGGCGACGGCCAGGCCGGGGTGGTCTGCGGGCGTGGCGGCGATCATTCCCGGCCGATCCGGATCGCCTCGTCCAAGTCGGCTATGTCACCTGTCCGCTGGAATCGGCTCACCAGACAGGTGACGAGATTCGTCAGTGTGGTGGCCAGGGCGGGGTGGCCGGTGGGCACGGCGGCCACCGCCTGCCTGCCGATCTCGATCGCCTCTTCCAGTTCTGGCAGTCCGCCGGTCCGCTCGAAACGTTTCAGCAGGACGACCGCCAGATTGCTCAGCATGTGCGCGAGGTCGTGATGACCGGCGGGCATCAGGTCCACGGCTTCCCGGAGAATTGCTGCCGCCTCGTTCAGGTCGGTCAGTTCGCCGGTGTGCTCGAACCGCTCGAAGATCGTGGCTCCGTGAGCGGACAGGATGTTGCCGAAGTCGATGCGGTCTGAGCCGGTTGCGACGGCTCGGCGACCGAACTGGATCGCTTCCTCCAGGTCGGCCTGCGACCCGGTCTTCTCGAAACGGTTCAGCAGAGCGGTCTCGAGAGTGGACAGCGATACCGGGCGGCTGGTGTGGTCGGTGGATTCGGAGTCCGAAGCTTCTCGAAGAAGAGTGATGGCCTCGTTCAGATCGGCCGTCGAGCCTGTTCGCTCGGATCGCATATACAGCGCGGTTCCGAGCATGGACATACTTTCGGCGCGCTCGGGACCAGCCGTGGCGGTGGCCCCTACCGCTCTTCGGCCGATCTCGATCGCCTCATCCAGATCGTCCGGTCGCCCTGCCAGCGCGAACCGGGCCACCAGGCTTCGGCCGAGTTCGGTCATGTGCTGGGCGCGCTCGAGTTGACCGGGCAGTGATGCGGCTACCGCCTGCCGACCGATCCGGATCGCTTGGTCCAGGTCGGCCGGCACGCCGGTCCGCTCAGCCCTCATCCGAAGAGAAATCACGAGATCGGACAGAACGCGGGCACGCGCCGGGTGGTCCGGGGCTGTTTCGGCTACCGCCTGTCGGCCGACCTGGATCGCCTCGTTCAAATCGGGCAGCGCCCTCGTCCACGTGAATTGATACCGCAGGGCTCGACTCAGCGCGCTGATTCTCTCGGCGCGCTCGGGATGGTCGGTGGGCGTGACCGCTGCCACCAGTCGCATCATCCGGCCCATCTCCGCCAGATCGGCCATCGCGCCCGTGCGCTCGAACCGGATCTTCATGCCCACTCCGATGAAACCCAGCAGTTCGGTCACATGGGGGTGGTCAGGTGGCATGGCGTCCACCGCGCGTCGAGCTGTCCGGATCGCCTCGTCCAAGTCGGCCGGCGTCCCCGTCCGTTGGAAACGAATCCAGTACGCGCCGCCCAGTTCGCCCAGTACGACGGCGAGGTTCGGGTGACCGGCGGGAATGACATCCACGGCATCCAGGAGGCAGACGATGACTTCGTCCAGATCGGTGATCGCCCCGGTTTCCTTGAACCGGCGATGAAGGGCGTCAGCGAGGCGGAACAGGATCAGCGCCCGTGCTGGGTGGTCGGCAGGAGTGGTGGACAACTTGCGTTGCAGCAGTCCTATCGCGGCCGTGATGAAGATGGCGTTGATCGTCACACCGGATGACCCCCAAGACTTGCCCCAGCGAATGCCACTCGTCGCATGGTCATCACTGGCACAACGGTTTACGGCGATATGATCGCACGTAACGCTGGCCGGAAGTAGCTCCGGCGGCGGTGTGCCTGTCGTATACACCGGGGGGTTTGGTTGCCACCGTCACAAGATGCAGCGCGAGTTACCGCCGGGTTGGCGTATCTGTGCGGTCATCTACACGAGATTCGCAGCACCCTCGGCGATGACGGAACGGACACTTCGACTGCTCTGCAAAGGCTGCTCGGCGCGGTCCGATCGGGATCCGGTGCGGATATCGCCACCGCGTTGGAGGTGGTGCACAACCTTCTTCGGTCGGTCGGTGATGCGCGCGGAGTTTACGGACACCACCGCGGTCTGACACCAGCCGGTGTGCACAGCATCGAGGTCGTCTACCGCTGCCCACTCGAACGCTGCGACGGCCGGGGTCGCGACGAGGTCGGGGTGGACCCACCTCTCTGCGCGATCAGCGGACAGGAATTACGGCGGGAGCGGCTCTCCTGATGAGCGGATTGTGGAGTGAGCTCGCCAAAAAACTGGCGGAGAAGTGGTTTTCACTGCTCGTCTTGCCCGGCGCGTTCTATCTGGCGATCACTGTGACCGCGCTGACTCTGGGCCACGCGCACGCGCTGGACATCGGCCTGCTCACCCGTCGTATCACCGACCATGCCAGGAATCCTGCGGTCACCAGCACGGGCGGGCAAGTCGTCGTCTTGGCCGCGCTACTCGCCGCCGCGGCAGCCGTCGGCTTCGTCGCGCAATCGCTCGGCACCCTCGTGGAGCGAGGTGCGCTCGCCGCGGAATGGCAGGCGTGGCCGTCCCCGGGTCGATATCCGGCTCGATGGTCACTCACCCGGCGTCAGCGCCGCTGGCACAAAGCCAACGCCGATTACCTCCGCGAATACCAGAATGCCTTGGCTCCCGATCCGATGATGCGGCCCGACCCGGCGCTGCGGCACCGCGCGGCCCGCAAACGAGCGCGGATCTCGGTCGAGCGACCCGAGCGCCCGACCTGGTGCGGCGACCGAATCCACGCCGCGGCGATCCGGCTCGATCGAGACCACCATCTCGACCTGGCGACCGTGTGGCCGTCGTTATGGCTCGTCCTGCCGGATCCCCTGCGCGAGCAGATCACCACCGCGCGCACCGCACTTTCGGGAGCCACCACGCTCGCGGCCTGGTCCGTTCTCTACTTCGTCCTGACCATCTTGTGGTGGCCCGCCGCCCCTCTCGCCGCCGTCATCGCGGCAACCGCGCATCATCGAATCCGAACTACGACCGACACCTACGCAACCCTCCTGGAAAGCGCCACCCGCCTGCACGCCACCACCCTCGCCACCCAACTCGGCATCGACCACACCGGTCCCCTGAACCCACAACTGGGCCACACCCTCACGCTCCACCTGCGCCCGTCAACCGCGTGAACGCAGGTTGATGTCGATCCGGCGGTACTTCAGCAGCCGCTGACGGATTCACTGCGGGCTTGCCCCGAAGGTCGGTTTTCCCTCCTCCGGCACGGCCTGCTCGATCAATGTTGTGCTCGCGCAATAGCATTTTGCAATTCTGTGTGCGGGCTATCGAGAGGTGAGCCTATGTCTTGCTCCAGAACACGAGAATCCTGCCACGCTCGGTGAAGATGGGTTCCATCTCGACCGAAGCGCCGACGAACGCCTCGACTTTCGCACGGGTGTCGGCGGTCACGACGTAGACCCGGTCCCAATCGCCGCCGGTGAGATCGCGGAGCAGAGCAGAGCCGTGCGTGCGGAAGAGTTCGTCCTTCTTCGCCTCCAGATCGGTGTCCTCGATAAGGTGTGGTCCTGGCGGTCGAGGCTCCACGAACTCGAGATAACGCGGGTAGCCAGGCGCCCGAAGCTCGACGTCTGCGGTGTAGAGGCCCGAAATCAACGGCACATCAACCCAACTCGCACGGTGAACGCCGTTCCCTTGTGCGAAGACCAGCACTGACGCGCCACTTTTGGAGAAGGTGTCCTCCATCTCCACTGGTATGACCCACACGTCACCACCGCCGCGGCCCGGTTGGTTCTCGACATCATGCGTAAGCACTTCTGCATCTACACCCGTTACCACTGTCCGCAACTGGTGCAAGCGGTGTACCCCCATCACCCGCGCCCAGGGTTGCCGAGCAACTCCGCGACGAAAAGCGCCGAGACCGTACCGTAGCCGCCCGTTTCTCAGGACAGCGGCGATTCCCTCGATGATGGCGATAAGGTGCCCCTCCGGGTACATCGTTGCTACTCTTGGTAGTATGAAGGGCGTGGGTGGTAGTAAGAAGTACTCGATCAGCCTCCCGGAGGAACTCGCTGAGCAGGCCCGAGCGCATGTCGGTCCCGGCGGCTTCTCCGCCTATGTCGCCGAGGCGTTGGAGCAGCGTGTCGCGATGGACAAACTCGGGGAGTTGGTGGCCGACTTCGAGAAGGACGACGAGCCGTTGACTCGTGCGGAGATCGATCAGGCGCGGGCGGAGTTGGGCTTCGAGCGGCGGCGTCGGGGTTCGCGCGGATCGGCCGCCTGATGCCGGAGGTGCTGTTCCTCGACAGGGAGGGGCTGTCCATGCTGTATCGGAAGGATCGCCGCATGCTTGCGTGGGTGCAGGCTGCGAAAGAAGACGGCGTACGAGTGGCCACCACGGCTATGACAACGGTGGAAGCCGACTACAGCAAGGTGCATGCTGCCCGCATCGCATGGACGTTGTCACAGATAGATGTTCACGCAGTGACGCGAGAGTTGGCCGCGCAGGCCGCTGCGCTGTTGCGCGAGCATGACCTTGGTGGGCACAAATACGCGATCAACGCCGTTCTGGCTGCGTCGGCCCGCTCGGTTCGTGGGCTGGCGACGGTGGTGACGTCGGACCCCGAGGACATGGCGTTGCTGTGCGGTCCGAAGATCGAGATCGTCAAGGTATGAGCTTGTTCGAGGCGCGAGCAGCGATCGGGAGAGTCAACGACCTGTTCCGCAGCCCCGAAATCTTGTTCGACGCCTAGAACCAATTCCACAGATACGAAAACCGGCCCGGATCGCTCAAAGGATTGAGCGATCCGGGCCGGCGTCACAGCAGAACCCTAACTGGTCGGCTCGAACGCCTCCGCGATGATTTCCGCCTGTTCCACCGCGTGGACCTTGCTGGATCCCGAGGACGGGGCCGACATGGCGCGGCGGGAGATTCGGCGGAGTTTGCCGAGGCGGGTGGGGAGGGTTTCGGGGAGGTTGAGGCCGAAGAAGGGCCAGGCGCCCTGGTTGGCCGGTTCCTCCTGGACCCACGCCAGGTCGGTGGCGTTGGGGTAGCCCTCCAGGGCCTCGTTCAGGCGGCGGACGGGCAGCGGGTAGAGCTGCTCGATGCGCACGATGGCGACGTCTTCGCGCTTCTGCTTGGCCTTTTCGGCGGCGAGTTCGTAGTAGAGCTTGCCGCTGGTCATCAGGATGCGCTTGACCTTGCCGCGGTCGCCGATGCCCTGCTCGTAGGCGGGTTCGTCGAAGACGGAGCGGAACTTGCTCTCGGTGAAGTCCTTCAGGTCCGAGACCACGGCCTTGTTGCGCAGCATCGACTTCGGGGTGAAGACGATCAGCGGGCGGCGGATGCCGTCGAGTGCGTGGCGGCGCAGCAGGTGGAAGTAGTTGGCCGGGGTGGAGGGCACCGCGACGGTCATCGAGCCTTCCGCGCACAGTTGCAGGAAGCGCTCGATGCGGCCGGAGGTGTGGTCCGGGCCCTGGCCCTCGTGGCCGTGCGGCAGCAGCAGCACGACGTCGGACAGCTGGCCCCACTTGGCCTCACCGGAGGAGATGAACTCGTCGATGATCGACTGCGCGCCGTTGACGAAGTCGCCGAACTGCGCTTCCCACAACACCAGAGCGTTGGGGTTGCCCAGCGAGTAGCCGTATTCGAAGCCGACGGCGGCGAATTCGCTCAGCGCCGAGTCGTGCACGGCGAACCAGCCCGGGTTCTCGCTGCCGATGTTGTGCAGCGGGGTGTACTCCTCGGCGGTCTTGCGGTCGATGATCACCGCGTGCCGCTGGGTGAACGTGCCGCGGCGGGAGTCCTGACCGGTCAGGCGCACCGCGCGACCCTCGTCGATCAGCGTGCCGAACGCGAGCAGCTCGGCGAAGGCCCAGTCGACCTTGCCTTCGTAGGCCATCTCGCGGCGCTTCTCCAGCACCGGCTTGACACGCGGGTGCACGTTGAAGCCGTCGGGCACGTTGAGGAACGCGTCACCGATCCGTTGCAGGATGGCCTTGTCCACGGCCGTCACGACGCTCGCGGGCACCGGCTGGTCGCCCTCGACCGACTCGCTCGGACCCGGCGAGTATTTCTCCAGCTCGCGGACTTCGTTGAACACCCGCTCCAGCTGGCCCTGGTAGTCGCGCAGGGCGTCCTCGGCCTCTTTCAGCGAGATGTCGCCACGGCCGATCAGGCTCTCGGTGTACGCCTTGCGGACCGAGCGCTTGGTGTCGATGACGTCGTACATGTACGGCTGGGTCATCGACGGGTCGTCGCCCTCGTTGTGGCCGCGACGGCGGTAGCAGATCATGTCGATCACGACGTCCTTGCGGAACTTCTGCCGGAAGTCGACCGCCAGGCGGGCCACCCAGTCGCACGCCTCCGGGTCGTCGCCGTTGACGTGGAAGATCGGCGCGCCGATGAACTTCGCGATGTCGGTGGAGTACTCGGTGGAGCGGCTGTTCTCCGGCGCGGTGGTGAAGCCGATCTGGTTGTTCACCACGATGTGGATGGTGCCGCCGACCCGGTAACCGCGCAGGCCCGACAGGTTCAGCGTCTCGGCGACCACACCCTGACCGGCGAACGCGGCGTCACCGTGCAGCATCAGCGGCACGACCGAGTAGCCCTCCGCCCCGTCGCCCTTGTCCAGCAGGTCCTGCTTGGCGCGGACCAGGCCCTCCAGGACCGGGTCGACCGCCTCCAGGTGCGAGGGGTTGGCGGTGAGCGAGACCTCGATCTCGTTGTCGCCGAACATCTGCAGGTAGGTGCCCTGCGCGCCGAGGTGGTACTTCACGTCGCCGGAGCCGTGGGTGGCCGCCGGGTTCATGTTGCCCTCGAACTCGGTGAAGATCTTGGAGTACGGCTTGCCGACGATGTTGGCCAGCACGTTGAGCCTGCCGCGGTGCGGCATGCCGATGACGACCTCGTCGAGGCTGTGCTCGGCGCACTGGTCGATCACCGCGTCCATCATCGGGATGACGGCCTCGGCGCCCTCGAGCGAGAAGCGCTTCTGCCCGACGTACTTGGTCTGCAGGAAGGTCTCGAAGGCCTCCGCGGCGTTGAGCCGGTTGAGGATGTACTTCTGCTGCGCGACCGTGGGCTTGGCGTGCTTCTGCTCCACCCGCTCCTGGATCCACTGGAGCTGCTCGGGGTCGAGGATGTGGGTGTACTCGACGCCGACGTGGCGGCAGTACGCGTCGCGCAGGATCGACAGCACGTCGCGCAGCTTCATCCGCTCCTGGCCGTGGAAGCCCGCCACGTTGAACGTGCGGTCGAGGTCCCACAGGGTCAGGCCGTGCTGGGTGACGTCCAGGTCCGGGTGGCTGCGGAACTTGTCCTTGACCAGCCGCAGCGGATCGGTGTCGGCCATCAGGTGGCCGCGGTTGCGGTAGGCCGCGATCATCTCCAGCACGCGGGCGCTCTTGTCGACCCCGCGCTCCCGGATGTCCTTGCGCCAGCGAACCGGCTCGTACGGCACGCCGAGACCGTGGAAGATCTCGTCGAAGAAATCGTCGGAGATCAGCAGTTGGTGGATGGTGCGCAGGAAGTCGCCCGACTCCGCGCCCTGGATGATGCGGTGGTCGTAGGTGGAGGTCAGCGTCATCAGCTTGCCGACGCCCAGTTCGGCGATGCGCTCGTCGCTCATGCCCTGGAACTCGGCGGGGTACTCCATCGCGCCCGCGCCGATGATGGCGCCCTGACCGTTCATCAGGCGGGGCACCGAGTGCACGGTGCCGATGGTGCCCGGGTTGGTCAGCGAGATGGTGACGCCGGAGAAATCCTCGGCGGTCAGCTTGCCGTCGCGGGCGCGGCGGACGATGTCCTCGTAGGCGGTGTGGAACTGCCCGAAGGTCATCGCCTCGCAACCCTTGATGGCCGCGACGACCAGCGACCGGCTGCCGTCCTTGCCGGGCAGGTCGATCGCGAGGCCAAGGTTGGTGTGCGCGGGGGTGACCGCGTGCGGCTTGCCGTCGACCTCGGCGTAGTGCCGGTTCATGTTCGGGAAGGCCTTCACCGCCTGCACGATGGCGTAGCCGAGCAGATGGGTGAAGGAGATCTTGCCGCCCCTGGTGCGGGCGAGGTGGTTGTTGATGACCAAGCGGTTGTCGATCATCAGCTTGGCCGGGATGGCGCGCACGCTGGTCGCGGTGGGGATGCTCAGCGAGGCGGCCATGTTCTTCGCCACCGCGGCCGCCGCGCCGCGCAACACCTTGGACTCGTCGGCGGCGGTGTCGGCCTGCTTCGGGCCGGAGGTCGGCGCGGCGTTCGACGTCGGCGCGGGGGTGGTCTGCGGAGTGCGCGCGGTCACCGCTGCGGGCTTGGCGGCGGCCGGGGCGGGCTTGGCGGCGGCCGGGGCGGGCGCTTTCGGAGCCGCGGGAGTGGCGGGCTTGGCGTCGGCAGGCTTGGCGTCGGCGGGCTTGGTGGCCGCTGGAGCGGGCGCGGGAGCGGCAGCCTGCGCGGGCGCGGGGGCGGGGGCGGCCTGGCTGTTGCCGGAGTCGCCACTCGCGTCAGGCGTGTAGTCGGCCAGGAACTCGTGCCAGCTTTCGTCGACCGAGGATGGATCTTGTTTGAACTTCTGATACATCTCGTCGACTAGCCACTGGTTCTGTCCGAACTGGGAAGTTGAGCTGCTCACAGCAGGTGTTCGCCTCATTTCGTTCTTCGCGCTGCGACGTTTGTGACGTGCCCGGCACGGGGATCAGCGGATTGCGCGCCGATGCGCCCTATCTGAGGATAGGCCCAGCAGCAAATCGGCGGATTCACTGACCACCCGACACCCCCGACCCTATTGGTGACGACTCGTCTGTACTCGAGAATATTCCCTCCGACGCCTCCGCCGCTGCCCACAGCCGGGCATACGCTCCGCCCGCCGCGAGCAGCTCCGCGTGGGAGCCGGATTCCACGATCCGCCCATGATCGACAACGGCGATCCGATCGGCCCGCGCGGCCGTGCCGAGCCGGTGCGCGACGATCACCGTGGTGCGGTCCCGGCTCAGCGATCGGCTCGCTGCCAGCACCGATGCCTCGGTGTCCGGGTCGAGCGTCGCGGTGGCCTCGTCGAGTAGCAGCAAGTCCGGAGCGACCAGTTCGGCGCGAGCCAGCGCGATCAGTTGCCGTTGCCCCGCCGACAGCCCGCGGCCGCGCTCGCCGAACCGGCTGGCGCATGCCGAGCGGGAGGCCGGCGATCATGTCGCTCGCACCCACCGCGGCGGCGGCCGTGGTGATCTCCTCGGGCGTCGCGGATGGTTTCCCGAATGCAATGTTGCTCGCCACGTCGCCGGTGAACAGGTGAGCTTCCTGGGGAACGATGCCGAGCCGCGAGCGGTAGTCGGCGAGGCGGTAGTCGCGGACGTCCACGCCGTCGACGCGGATCACGCCGCGCGCGCTCGCTTGCGACCCGTTCCTCGTCCCGGAAGCCGCGGACTCGTCCGGGGTCGCAGCCACAGGGTCGCCGGGCGTCGGGCATCCGCCGGGAGCGCGAGGTAGGTCGTACAGCCGCGCCAGCAACTTGACGACGGTCGACTTGCCCGCGCCGGTCGGCCCGACCAGGGCCAGGGTGGACCCGGCCGGGATGTGCAGGCAGACGCCGTCCAGCGCCGGGAGGCTACTGCCCGGGTAATGGAACCGGACGTCGTCGAAGCCCACGTCACCACGCAGCCCGTGGGCGATCGGCACCGGGGCGGCCGCGTCGGCGGCGATCGAGGAGGGCGTGCGCAGCAGGTCACCGATCCGGCGCAGGCCGACCCTGGCTTGCTGGTAACTGTCGAACACCTGGGACAACTGCAGTACCGGCACGAACAGCAACTGGAGATACAGCACGAACGCGACCAGCGTGCCCGCGCTGGTCGCGCCGGTGGCGACCTCACGCGCACCGAAGAAGATCACCGCAGCCAATGCCACATCCGCCCAGCCGACCACGAACGCGAAGTACAAGGCGATCGCGCGCTGGGCCCGCAACCGGCTGTTGCGGTAACGCTGGGAATACTCCGTGAAGCGACGGGCGGCGCGCGGCTCGTGCCGATTGGCCTGCACGGCGCGCAATCCGGTGACGTTCTCCTGGAAGTCGGCGTTGACGGCCGACACATGCTCGCGCGACACGGTGTACGCGGTGGAGGACACGCGCCGGAACAGCATCGTCGCGATCAGCAGCGCGGGCACCGTCGACAGCACGACCAGAGCCAGCGACACGTCGATGACCAGCAGCGCGACCGTGATGCCGACCAGCGTCAACAGCCCGACGAGGGTGGTGGCGACGCCGGTCTGCAGGAACGTCGACAGGGCGTCGACATCGGTGGTCATCCGGGTCATGATCCGCCCGGACAGCTCGCGTTCGTAGAAATCCAGGCCCAGCCGCTGCAGATGGGCGAAGCTGCGGACCCGCAGCGCGAACAGCACTCGTTCGCCGGTGCGCGCGGTGAGCAGGGTGGTGGCCGCGCCGACCGCCCAGCCCGCGGCGGCCAGGACCACCCCGAGCGACGTCGCGCGGACCAGCGCCGCGGCGTCGTCGCCCAGCACGCCGCCGTCGATCGCGTACCGCACCAGCGGCGGGAAGGCGATCGCGATCACCGCGTCCGCCGCCAGCAGCGCCATCACCGTCAGGACCAGCCCGCGGACGGGGCGCAGCATGCGGGTCAACCGGAAACGGGGATCCGGCTCGCGGAAGCGGTCGGCGTCCAGGCCCGGCTGCTCGGTGGCGGGTGGCAGACGTTCGATGTTGCGGCGCAGCTCCGGCGTCTCGCTGATGTCGGCGGCCGCGCTGCCGAAGCGACGGCCGGCGGCACCGTCGGACGGCCGCTTGGTCGATAACCCGATCGGGTGCGGTTCGGGAGCGCGGTGCGCGGCGGGAGCGGGCAGACGGATCACGCGGTCGGCGTGGGCGAGCGTCGACTCCCGATGCGCGAGGATCACCGTGGTCCGCCTGCCGTCGTCGGGCAGCGCCGCGAAGATCGCGGCCTCGGTCACCGCGTCCACCGCCGAGGTGGCGTCGTCGAGCACCAGGATGCGCGGGCGGGCCAGCAGCGTCCTGGCCAGCGCGATCCGCTGGCGCTGGCCGCCGGAGAGCGTGAGTCCGCGCTCGCCGACCACCGTGTCGTAGCCGTCGGGCAGTTCGGTGATGAATTCGTCGGCCGCCGCCTGCACGGCCGCCTGCCTGATCTCCTCGTCGGTCGCGTCCGGTCGCCCGAGCGCGATATTGGCCGCGATCGTGTCGGAGAACAGGAACGGGTCGTCGAAGACCACGCCGATGGCGGCGCGCAGGTCGGCGGCGCGCAGGTCGGCGATGTCGACCCCGACCGCTTCGGCGGTGCTCGTCGCGGCGCGCGAGCTCTGGTGGGCGGCGCGGGAGTCGGCAGGCCGCGCGACGGCGCGCGCCGGAACATCGTCGGTGAACAGCCGGATGCTGCCCGCGTCCGGCGCGTAGAAGCGGGGGAGCAGCAGGGCGAGGGTGGATTTGCCGGAGCCCGCGGGGCCGATGACCGCCACGGTCTCGCCGGGCCGCACGCGCAGGTCCAGTTCGCGCAGGACCGGTTGGCCGGGATCGAAACCGAAGGTCACCGCGTCGATCTCGATGCCGAGCGGTCCGTCCGGCAGCTCGACCGGCCGGTCGGGCTCGGCGACGACCGGCGCGGTGTCGATCACTTGGAAGACCCGCTCGGCCGCCGCCCTGGTCAGCTGAGCCATGACGATCACCGACGAGAGGATGCGCGCGGTGCCGGTCATGACGGCGACGTAGGCGGCGAACGCGACGAAGGTGCCGATGCCGATGCTGCCGCGCAGCGCGAGCAGCCCGCCGAGCGCGATGACCGCGACCATTCCCACCTGGGGAATCGTCGCGACGGTTGGCGCGAACCGGGCGTCGATCCGCGCGGCGCGCATCCGCTCCGCGAACAGCGCGCGGCCGTGCCGTTCCAGCAGGTCGACCATCCGCGCTTCCTGACCGAAGCCTTTGACCACCCGCACCCCGGTCACCGTCTCCTCAACGTGCTGGGCGAGATCGGCGGCGCGCTGCTGCGCGGACCAGGTGGCGGCGTGCAGACGCGGGCGCATGCGATAGACCACCAGGCCGATCGCGGGCACCACCAACAGTGCGACGGCGGCCAGTGGCGGCGACAGCCAGATCATGACTGCGGCCGCCAGCCCGAATTCCAGCAGTGCCATCCCCGACAGCGGCACCATCGCCATGAGGCCTTGGACCAGCTGGAGATCGGTGATGGATCGGGACACCACCTGCCCGGTGCGCAGGGTGTCCTGCCCGGCGCCGTCCAGCCGTTGCAGGGAGCCGAGCAGGTTCACCCGCAGCGCGTGCTGCACGTCGAGGGAGAGCCGTCCGGCCAGCCAGCGCCGCCCGAACCCGGCCGCCGATCGGCCACCGGCCAGGATCAGGAGGAGTCCGGCGACGGCGCTGATCGCTCCCGTGTCACCGATCCCCGCCGCGTCGATGGCGCGTTTGGTCAGCAGCGGCCCGGCGGTCTCGATGATCGCCCCGCCCACGACCGCCGCCGCGAGACCGGCCAGCACCGCGCGGTGCGGTAGGCATTCGGCCCACAGCCTGCGTATCCATCCCGGTCTGGATCCCCCGTCCACGTCGTCCGCTCGCCCCCTTTGTCGTACCGCGTTCGTCATCGACGGTACCGACACCGACCGACATCCCGTTGTTCCCGGCGGACGCACGGGTCACAGGTCTCGGGTGCGCAGACTCCACCAGCTCGCGGCGCCCAACCCGATGGTCCACAGCAGCAGGACCACGACCGCGGCCGGGGTAGGGGCGAGGAAATCGCTGTCCGGATAGGAGCCGACTGCCACGGTGCCGACGGTGGCGGAGACGGGCAGCACGGTGACCGCACCGGGGATTCCGAGACCGCGCGCGATCAACCAGATCAGAGGTTCGGCGAGCACGATCCAGACGAGCAGCGACGCCACCGCCCGGGTCGAGGAACGCAGCAGGATGCCCGCGCTCACGCCGATCAGCGACCAGCAGACCGCGGCGAGCAGACCACCGCCGAGCACCGCGAACAACTCTGCGGTGACGGCGACCTTGCCGCGTCCGACGCCGAACAGGGCGGCGACCGACACGAGTTCGACCACGACCGCGACCGCCAGCGCACAGCACCCGATGACCAGGAATTTCGCCGCGGCGAGCCGGTCGCGGTCGGCGGTGAACAGCGCGGTCACCGCCATGCTGTGGTGGCGGTACTCCCCGCCGCTGCCCACCGCGCCGAACACGGCGGCCGCGAGGGCGACCACCGCGAGGCCGACGTACAGCCCGATGCTCGCCGCGCCGGTGGCGGGCTCGCCGCGCGGATCCGCCGGCCCGGCCAGGCTCGCGGAGGCGATGCTCGCCAGCAGCGCCACCGCGGGCAGCGCCCCCGCGAGCAGTGGGCCGCGCGGCGTCGTGACGACCTTGCGTACCTCGGAGTTGACGTTCGGCACCAGGTCAGCGGGCAGGATGGCGATCATCGTGGGATTCCGTAGGGCGTCGGCGAGTGCTGCTGGAGGCCGGGCGCCGCGAGGCCCGGATAGTACGGCGCGGGCGCGGCGCTGGGTTTGGTCAGCGACGCGAGCACGCGGTCGGGATGGATCGGATCGGGGACGATGCTGTCGATCCGCACCTGCGCCGCGGCGGCCGCCGCGCGGATCTGCGCTTCGCTCGCCTCGGCGACGGCGAGACGTCCGTCGGGCCGGATCACCGCGTCGGTGAACCCTTGCGCCGCGAGCATGGTGGCCAGGGCGATGGGTGTGGAGGCCGCGACGACCAGCCGATCCGGATGCCCGCGCCGCAGGCGCGCCGGGGTGCCCTGGTAGACCACCGCGCCCTCGCTCAGCACGATCAGCTGATCCGCGCCGGGCAGGACGGCGCCGAGGCTTTCGCCGCTCAGCAGGACGCTGCCGCCGCGGCGGGCGTGCTTGCGCAAAAAGTCGTGCAGCCAGCCGCGTTCGGCGGCGTCGAGGCCGTCCATCGGCTCGTCGAGCACCAGCAGCGGGGGATCGCCGAGCAGCGCGGTGGCCAGGGCCAGCCTGGTCTGCTGCCCGATCGAGAGCGCGGCGATCTTCGTCGTGGCGTGCTCGTCGAGCCCGACCAGCTCGAGCACCTCGGTGGCCCGGCTGTCGGGGACGCCCGCCGCGGCGGCGTATATCCACAGGTGATCGCGGGCGGTACGGGCCGGATGCAGCCCGCGTGGCGCGAGGACGCCGCCGATCACCCCCGCGGAGCCCACGCCGTTCGACCGTGAGCCGGGCCCGCCGACGGACGCGGTCCCCGAGGTGGGGACGAGCAACCCGAGCAGCACCCGCAGGATCGTGGTCTTGCCCGCACCGCGCGGACCCACCAGCGCGGCCACGGTGCCGGAGGGCACCGTGAAGCTGACGTCCGTCACCGCGGTCGCCAAGTCGTACCGCTTGGTCAGTTCGCGGACCGCGAAGGCGATCGGCCGCACCCCGGTGGGCGCGCGGTGGACGCTCATCGTGGCGTGGCCGGAGGTCGCGGCTTCGCCGGGTCGATCGCGGTGAGCGGATCGGCGTCGACGACCAGGTGCCGGTCGGCGGGCCAGTTCAGCGGCGGCGGCCCGAAAGCCTTGCGCGCGTTGTTGATCGTGGCCTTGCCCAGTGCTCGGTTGCCAGCGCCGCCGATCACCGCGCCGATCCCAGCGGGCAGCACTTTGCCCGCCATCAGCGCGGCGCGCTTGGTGATGAACCGGATGATGAACCGCTTCAGCAGCGAATCGTTCATGCTCGACAGCCCGGGAATGCGATTGGCGAAAGCCGTGCCCCAGTTCTTCGCGGAGGTGCCGACGCTCTTCTGCACGATCTGCATGCCGCTCTCGCCGAGCACCACGGCCAGCACGAGCGCCCTGCGCTGCTCCTGGTTTTCCGGTGAGATGCCGTGTACCGCGGCCACCGCCAGCGTGAACACCGCAGAAGCCTCCATGAAGAACGTGGTCTCCGCGCTGACCGCGGCGATGGCCGCGACGGTGCCGACGCCGGGAACGGCCGCGGTCGCGCCGACCGCGCCGCCGCTGCCGGTCACCGCGAGTAGGTACTGCTTCTCCAACCGTTCGATGATCTGCGCGGGGCTTTCCTCGGGATGGGAGCGGCGAATGCGGTCCACGTACTTGGCGACCGCAGGGGCCTGCAGGCGGGACCCGGTGTCGAGCAGCTCGACCACCGTCTTCTCGAACGCGCCTTTGAGCATCGGCGGCATCCTCCTCTTCCGGTCTGCTGGGTAGAACTGTATGGCACCGGTTGCCGTCAGCTCGTCATGACAACGAAGTACCCAGCCGCATCGGTTCCACCGGCGGCTACCTCGCTTCCTTCCGGGCGGATCGTGCCCGGGTGCGCCCGTCAGGCGGGGCTGTGGATCGCGGGCACGCCTTCGGCCGGTGCGGGAGGCGGCGGCGGAGTGCCGTCGCCGAAGGGCCTGCCGCCGAGGGCCTCTCGGCCGTGCGGGGTCAGCCAGTTCGACAGGTCGGGGCCCTTCGGGACGATCCCGGTCGGGTTGATGTCCCGGTGCACTACGTAGTAGTGCGTCTTGATCTGCCCGAAGTCGATCGTGTCGCCGAAGCCCGGGGTCTGGTACAGATCGCGCGCGTAGGCCCACAGCACCGGCATCTCGGTGAGCTTGGACCGGTTGCACTTGAAGTGCCCGTGGTACACGGCGTCGAAGCGGACCAGCGTGGTGAACAGCCGGACGTCGGCCTCGGTGATCGTGTCGCCGACCAGATACCGTTGTGCGGCAAGACGATCGGTGAGCCAGTCCAAGCGGTGGAACAGCCGGTCGTAGGCGGCGTCGTAGGCGTCCTGCGCCCCGGCGAACCCGCAGCGGTAGACGCCGTTGTTGACGTCGCGGAACACCGCGAGGTTCACCTCGTCGATCTCCGCGCGCAGCGGTTCGGGGTACAGCTGCGGCGCGCCGGGCCGGTGATGATCGGTCCACTCGGTGGAGAAGTCGAGGGTGATCTGCGCGTAGTCGTTCGTGACCACTTGCCCGGTCGGCACGTCGACGATGGCGGGCACCGTGATGCCACGGGGGTAGTCCGGGAAACGGGCCAGGTAGGCGTCGCGCAGCCGGGGGATGCCGAGTACCGGATCGACGCCACCGGGGTCCAGATCGAAGGTCCAGCTGAGCTTGTCGTGCGTCGGCCCGCACAGGCCCAGCGAGAGCACCGGCTCCAGCCCCAGCAGACGCCGCACGATCAGCGTGCGATTGGCCCACGGGCAGGCGCGCGCCGCGACCAGCCGGTAGCGCCCCGGCTCGACCGGGTAGCCGTCGCGGCCGTCGGCCGTGATCCGGGTGGTGATGTAGTTCGTGTCCCGCTTGAACTCGCCGGGCTCGACGTAGGAACCGCTTTCGCTAACCGACTTGGTCACCCCGACAGTCTTCCAGATCGACCTCGTACGCTGACCGGATGAGTGAAACGAAGGCCACGCGCCTGGAACGCGACTTCACCGACGGTGGCGCGGAGGTGGCGACGCTCACGCTCGCGCATCCGCCGCTCAACCTCTTCGACCGGTCGATGCTGGACGCGCTGATCGCCGATATCGCCGAACTGTCGGCGCGGCCGCCGCGCGCGGTGCTGCTGCGCGCCGAGGGCAAGGTCGTCTCCGGTGGCGTGGACGTGCACGTCTTCGACGGTCTCACCCCGGAGCAGGGCGCCGAACTGTGGCGCACCCTGTTCGCGCAGATCATTCACCCGCTGGAAGCGTTGCCGTGCCCGGTGGTGTTCGCCGCGCACGGATTGACGCTGACCGCCGCCTTCGAGATGGCGCTCGCCTGCGACATCCTGCTCGCGGCCCCGAAGGCGAAGTTCGGGTTGGTGGAGATCGTGGTCGGTCTGACCCCGTCGATGGGCGGCCCGCAGCGCCTGGCCGAACGGGCGGGCTCGGGACGGGCCCGCGAATTCGTGATGACCGGCGACCTCTACGACGCGGCGACCATGGCCGAGTGGGGTGTGGTCAATGCCGTGCACGAGGACCTCGACGCGGCGGCGCGAGCGCTGACCCACCGCTTGGCCGAGGGGCCGACGAAGGCGAACGCGGCGACCAAGAAGATCATCGAGGCCTGGCGTTCCGGCGGTGTGGCGCACGCGGATTCGGTGACGCCGGAGGTCTCCGGCGTGCTGTTCGACACCGAGGACCTGAAGGGCGGGGTGCGCAGTTTTCTCGAGCACGGCCCGGGGAAGGCACGCTACGCCGGGCGGTGACAGCTAGGACACGTTCATCGCCTATTGCAGCGAAGTTGTGACATGCGTCATATAGTCGCAGTGCCTGATACCTCGAGGCACGCGGAGGACGTATGTCGCAGTTGCTCGTCGAATATCCCCTCACCGGCCCGCACGTCTGGGACAACCCGCTAGCCCGGGGCGCCGACGGAGTGCTGCGCTACGGAAACCTCACACCCGCGCTGACCGAACTGCTGGACCTGCAGGTGCACGCCTTCGGCGCGCGGGAAGCCGTGGTACAGGTCGGCGGCCCGCGTCTGACCTACCGCGAGTTGTGGCATTCCGCCTCCCGGATCGCGGGCGGCTTGCAGGAGCACGGCATCGGATACGGCGACCGGGTCGCCGTGCACATGCCCTGCGGCGCGCGCTGGGTGCAGGCATTCCTCGGCGCCCTGCTCAGCGGCGCGGTACCGGTGCTGGTGCACGACGGGCTGCCGGACGCGGTGGCCGAGCGCGTGATCGCCGACAGTCGTGCCGATTTCGTGCTCGGTCACCAGGGCGCCGGGACCGAACTGCCCGACGGCGCCGCCTACATTGATGACGGTGCGGCGCTGAGCGATCTGGCGCTGCTGTCCTACACGAGCGGAACCCGCGCGCCCAAGGGCGTGGAGCTGACCAATGAGAATCTGCTCTCCGCGGTGCGCTCGGTGGTCGCGGCGCTGGATCTGCCGACCGACGGACTGCGCAACCTGGTGCTGCTGCCGTTGGCGCACGCCAGTGGGTGCGTCGATCAGCTGTTGCCGACCTTCGCCGTCGGCGGCACCGTGGTGCTCACCCGCGACACCACGGGCCTGGCCGATGCCATCACCGCCGAGCGGGTCGACATGGTCTCCGCGACGCCGCGCATCTTCGCGGGTCTGCTGCCCGAACTGGCGCGACTGCGTGCCGCGGGATTGCGCACCGAGGGCATCGCGCGGATCAGCAAAGCCGGTCATCGCGCCGAACGTGCGGCGTCCCCGGTCGCGCCGGTCGATCTCACGGACGAATTGCGCGGTGTGTTCCCTTCCGCCCGGCAGTGGTCGGTGTGGGGCGCGACCGAGACCAGCGGCATCGGTCTGGCCGTGGACGACGCCGAGCAGGGATCCGGCTCGTCCGACGCCGCCGGAGTGCTCGGGTTCCCTTTCGGCGGAACGGAGTTGGCGCTGTGGGGTCCGCAGGCGACCGCGGGGCACGGCGAACTGCTGTGCCGGGGGCCGAACGTCACCCCGCGTTACTGGAACGACCCCACCACGACCGCGGCGCGGTTCACCGGCACCTGGTTCCACACCGGCGACCAGGTGACGATCGACGCCGACGGCTTGGTGCGCAGGGGAGCGGCGCCCGTCGAGTGACCCGCTGTCACTCGAGCATGCGCTCGCGCAGCCGGGCGAGCAGCGCGGGCGTCAGCCCGATCGTCGCGAGATAGCCGTGCAGGTCGCCGTGCAATTCGCGCATCGACGCGGTGGCGATGTCCAGGTACTCCTCGCGCACGCCGAGCAGGTCGATCGACAGCTCCTCGCCGCCGAGCAGTTTCGTCGTCATGAGCGAGCGCAGCGCGGGCACGGCCCCGTTGCTGAGCAGGTAGTTGGCTTGTACGTCGCTCTCGGCGACGCCGACCGCGCGCAACAGTGTCGCGACGGCCCAGCCGGTGCGGTCCTTGCCCGCCGCGCAGTGCACCAGCACCGCGCCCTCGCCGCGCAGAATCGACTCCGCGAGGGCGGCGATGGCGGCGTGCGCCTCGGGCAGGGCCGGGAACATCCGGTAGACCTCGAGCATGTGGGTGTAGGCGGTGCGCGCGGTCGCTTCGTGTGGCGGCGCCTCGGCCATGCGGGAATCGAACGGCGTGACTGTCAACCGGATGTCCGCGGGCAGCCGGTTGGCGCCGATGTGGTCGATCTCGCGCTGTCCGCGCAGGTCGTGCACGTCGCTGACGCCTAGTTCGCGCAGCGCGGCATGACCGGCTTCGTCGAGGCCGCTGAGCTGGGCCGAGCGCAGCAGGATGCCGGGGCGGACCTTGGCGCCGTCGTCGGTGCGCAGCCCGCCGGTGTCGCGGAAGTTGAACGTGCCGGAGAGGAAATACTGGTCGGCGGGGGGCGAGAGAGTCACCGATCCAGGCTATCGGCATCGCGGAACGAAACGGTGTCGATAGCGGATCGAACCCCACACGATGGACTGTCCGATTTGGGGTGATCGCAGTGTGGGATTCGCCACAGAATTTTGGTCGTCGGCTCGTGGGACCGTACCGTAATCCATGGTCTGCCCACCGGCCGGTGGGGCCGAGATCCACCGTCATCGCGGGAATTCCGGGCGACACGGCGTGATCGCATCACGACCACGGTTCCGTAACAAAACATTCTTTCAGTCCGGAAATACCCATCGAACCCGTTCTCAAACCTTGAAAACGCTCTACCATTGATGAACGTTGGACCGGGTAGCCCAGGGGTTTCCCGATGTTGCCCGCCCTGTTCAGCGAGTCGCGCCGACGGAGGTGCGCGAGTTCTTTCGCCGAGGGAGTCGTCGTTGAGCGCACGAGGAGAAGTAATAACAGAAATCCGGCTACGGCCGGCTGTCACCGAGGCGGTCGAGGCCGCGGCGGCCACGCTCGATTACCGGGGCCTGCGCGCGCTGCGGGTGCTGCTGCACGCTGGTGTCAGCGCGTACTGGCCGCTGGTCAAGGCCACTCCGGATAAGCAGATCAGGTCCTACGAGATGACGTTGCAGGCGTTACGCGCGCGCTGGGACGGCGGGAGGGATTGCTTCCCGGACCCGATCGCGACGGAGTTCTACCGGGACAAGGACGCGGAGGTCACCGCGTTCCTGCGGCTGTGCGCCGAGCTCTCGGGAACGCAGTGGCTGGAGCCGGTGGAGGCGATCGCCTGCAATGTCGTCTCGATCGTGCAGGGCACGGTCCTGCGCTGGCTGGCCGACTGCAACGACGAGACGATGCTGGTCGTGCTGGACGAGATGGTCAGCGGGCTCGCCACCAAGGCCGCCGAACTCTGAGCCGAATTACTGGACGTTCGACCAGTTTGGTGGTTGAGTTGTCCTGGTGACCGAGACGTCGCCGATCGCGGGGCTGCACGCGGCCACCGCGGAACTGGACCCGCCACTGGCCGCCCTGGACCTGTCCACCCTGCGTGCGAACGCCGCCGACCTGGTGCGCCGCGCTGGCGGCACCCCGGTACGCGTGGCCAGCAAATCCGTACGCTGCCGCGCCGTCCTCGCCGAAGTCCTCGGCGCCGACCTCACCGCCGCGGACGGTTTCGCGGGCATCATGTCCTACTCCCTGCGGGAGTCCCTCTGGCTCGTCCGGCACGGGGCGCGCGACGTCCTGCTCGGCTACCCGAGCGTGGACCGCGCCGCGCTGACCGACCTGGCGGCCGACAACCTCCTGCTGCGGTCGATCACGCTGATGGTCGACGACACCGCGCAACTCGATCTGATCCGCTCCGCCGTCGGCACCGACCGGGTGCGTCCCCGGCTCTGCCTCGACGTGGACGCCTCCTTGCGGATCGGCCCCCTGCACCTCGGTGTGCGCCGTTCCCCCGTACGGACGCCGGCTCAGGCGGCGACACTGGCGAAGGAGGCGCTGCGGCGCGGCTTCGACGTGGTGGGCGTGATGACCTACGAGGCGCAGATCGCCGGGCTGCCGGACTCGAACGTGGCGGTGCGTCTGGTGAAGCGGGCGTCGGCGGCGGAGATCCGCAAGCGCCGGGCCGAGGTGCTCGACGCGGTCCGCTCGGTGACCGGCGAGCTGGAGATCGTCAACAGCGGAGGCAGCGGGTCCATCGAGGTCAGCGCTGCCGACCCGGACGTCACCGAGGTGACCGCGGGTTCCGGGCTGTACGTGCCCACCCTGTTCGACCACTATCGGTCGTTCACTCCCCGGCCCGCGCTGTATTTCGCCACGCCCGTGCTGCGACGGCCCGCATCCGGTATCGCGACCGTCTTCGCGGGCGGCTACATCGCCTCCGGGCCCGCGGGGCCCTCGCGGGTGCCCAAGCCGGTGTGGCCGCGTGGTCTGAAGCTGCTCGGCACCGAGGGCGCGGGCGAAGTGCAGACCCCGCTGTCGGGCGCGGCGGAACTCCGGATCGGCGACCGGGTGTGGTTCCGGCACGCGAAGGCCGGTGAGCTGTGCGAACGATTCGACACGGTGCATTTGGTCGACGGGGACGGTTCCCGCGTCTCGGTGCCGACCTATCGGGGCGAGGGCGTCTGCTTCGGCTGACCCGCGTCGGTCAGCCGCAGGAACGCACCGAGATCGCCGAGTTCGTTCGTGGTGGCGGGCAGGTACTCGGTGAGCAACGGTGAGCGGATGACGATCGCCTTCCACATGGCGCGGCACAGCGCGTGGATCACGGTGCGCGACAACAGCGACGGCATGCCGTAGGGAGCGTCGGCGGGGCTGGAGGTGGTCATGGACAGCAGCACCACCGCCGCCTCCCTGCCACGGAACCGGTCCGGCGTGCCCACCAGGACATCCTCGATCTTGGCGCGGGCCAGCAGGGTCCGGATGCGCCCCACCTGAGCGGCGTACGGCGCGACCACGAAGATGTCGTGCGGGTGCAGCCTACGGGTGGTCGCGCCGATCGTCCAGGACATACCGAGCAGCGCACGGACCCTGCGCACGACTTCGCGCGCTTCCGCCGGCGACTCGGTGGCGTTGCCGTAGTGGTCCACCAGGACGGTCTCCACGCCGGGCTCCTCGCCGTCGAGGCCACGAGCCAGCGTGACCGTCTCGTTGGCGCGCAGGCGGCCGTCGTAATACAGGCGCGAGACCGGCTCGCAGACCGCGGGGTGCATCCGCCAGGTGCGGTCGAGGAAGTAGCCCCGCTCGGCGGGCAAGGTCTGGCGTCCCTGCGCGAGCCAGCCGAGCACCGACTCGCCGACCGGGGCCGGGTGGACCCCGCGCGCCGCCGACGGCACCGGGTCGCCGAGCAGCAACAGGTTGCGCGCGCACGCCGCGACGGACACGGTCTCGGCGAGCGGGAAGCGACCCGCGTCGGCGACCACGAGCAGGTCGAGACCGGCACGGGGCACGACCTCCTCGTTCGCGAAATCGGCTGGTTCGCCGCCGAGAACACAGCCGCTGATCGCGTTGTCGAGGAAACGCGGATAGCGGGCGGCATTGATCACGACCCACTCCGGGGCGACCGTCGCCGCGTCCTTCTTCGCGACCAGCTCCGGCAGCACGCCGGCCCGCACGATCGCGTCGAGCAGGTTCTCCACGATGGACGGTTCGCGCGCCACGATGCCGATCCGCCACTTGTTGCGGGTGACCAGCCGCTCCAGCGCCCGGGCAGCGGTCGCGGTCTTCCCGGTGCCCGACGGGCCCTGCACCGCGACATAGGAGTCGTCGAGGGCGTCCAGCGCGGCGGTGATAGCCGCCGCCTGGTCGCCGTGCACCTCCGGCAGGCGGGCGTCGCCGCGCAACCGGGGCGGACGTCGCGCGAGGATGTCGAAGACGGCGGTGCGCGGCGTCTCCGGCAAGGTCATCAGCAACTGCTGCGCCGCCGATTCGATGGCGAGTTCGGCGTTCTCGTCCCAGGCCGGAAGCCCCGGCGCGATCGCGGAGGGCAGCTCGTCGTAGGGTTCGCAGCCCGCGGGCAGCGATTCCTCCAGCCGGACGGTGTCGTCGAATTCGGAGTCCACCGAGCAGCCGAGCACGGTGGCCGTCGCGGTGGCCCGCCGACCGGGGCCGGTGGCCATACCGGCCGCCGTCGGCCGGTCGTAGAAGGTGTAGACGGTGGTGCCCGGTGTGAGCGCGCTCGGGCCGGGGGCGCCGCTGGAGCCGGTGCCGATCCGGCCGGTCAAGGTCAGATAGCGGCGCATCCCCGGGCGGTCGGGACGGCGGTGCCACTTGGTGTCGACCGTGCCCCAGTCGGCGACCAGGACCCCCGGCGCGTCGGCCCATTCCTCCACCGGATGGCTGAGCCGGTCGGCGTGCGCCCACCACAGCGGCTGCCGCTCGCGGCGGTGATAACCGAGCGCGGCGGCCATCAGTGCGGCGGGGTGCGACGAATCGCCCTGCGCGGCAGCATATTCCGTGAGCGCGGCCTCCAGCGAGGAGGGACGGGACGACGGCACCGGTCGCGGATCGCCGGGGGTCGCAGTGTGCCATGCCTCCGTCTGCCCCGGGGGCCGGATAGCGACGCCTTGCTCTGCGGCGCGGTCGAGCAACCAATCGCGCAACCGCAGCACCGTGTGACAGTCGCGGTCGGCGGTGTCCGAACCGGTCGCGTCGGGCAGCAGCCGCCGCAGTCCGCTCAGGCGATAGGACGACTCACCGACCAGCAGTGCGCCCCGGACGATCGGATACAGATCGACCAGGACGCCGTCGCACAGCAGCTCGTCCACGAGTTCCTCGTTGACGCCGTGCCGTCCGGTGCAGCGCAGCAGTGCCGTCCGCACCGCCGCGGAGTAGTGATAGACGCGCAGATCCGGATAGATCCGGCGGCGCTGGGTCAGATAGTCGAGCACTTGCTCCAGTACGCGGCGCTCTGCGGCGGCGGCGCGCCCGGGTTCGCTCGGACCGCCCGGCCCGCGCAACGAGAGGTGCACCGTGTCCGGCCCACCGACCTCGATGGTGAGCGGAGCGCGGCCGCCGCCCTCGATGGTGAGCGAGAGATCGCCGGGTGAGGGCGCGGGTAGCGCGCCGAGCGCGGCCGCGTCCAGCAGCGCGTACGTGGGCTCGCCCGAAACCTCCCGCCGGAGTTGGATCTCCGCCTGACGGCGCAGCGTGGAGACGGTGCGCGGCGGCACGCCCGGCACCGCGGCCCCGGTGCCGGCCAACCGATGATCGTGTTCACGCCCGCTTCCCGCAGCCGGGCCCGAGCCGCGGGCGGCATCCCGGCCACCAGCAGCAGGTCACGCGCGGCCGACAGGGCGCCGGTGCAGGTACGGCAGCGGCCGCAGGCGAGATAGCGGGGATCGCCCCACTGCACCGGAAGTAATTCGCCGAGCTTCTCGTCCGCGATGCGCTCCACCCGGCGCCTGCGCGCCCGATACAAGGGAAGCAGGTCGCTCAGCGCGCGAGCCCGGTTCTCCGCGCCGAGATGCAGACGCACCAGCGGCGCGGTGAGCGCCCCTGAGCGGTCGAGAGCCTGGGCGCAGGCGGCGAGCTCGAGGGCGGCGCCTACCCGGTTCGCGGTGGTGGGTGCGATGCCGTGCACGGTGTAACGGACCCGATGTTCGGCCCGCACCAGGAAGTCGGCGCGGCAATGGAAGCGGCCGTCGAAGAAGGTGGCGTTGTGCACCACGTGTGCGCCGGAGCGCAACGCGGCGACCGTGCCGGTGTGCGCGGCCGTCAGTGCCGCGACATGTCGTCGCGGGTCGCTCGGTCCGTCCGCCGGGTGGTCGATCTCGGCCACCGCGCCGCCGAAACGCGTGCGGTAGTCGTCGAGAAGGCGTTGGCGGACGTCGTCGGTTCCCGATCCGGGCTCCAACTCCGGTGGGAGATCGCCGGGTTCGGCCGGGATGGTGCCCAGTTCGGCATCGAGGGTGCGCAGGAACGCGAACTCGCAGTGCGCCGCGCGTACGAGATCGACGGTGGTGCACACGACACGATCACCGAACACGAACAAACGCGGCCCTCCTGTGTCTTCGCGGGACACCCGCTGCCGGCGTGCGCCGAATCACACACGGACGGCAACACTGTAGCTAGCGCGCCTGACCTCGGCGTACCCTCCCCGGCTCAGGCCCGTGGCTTACGGCGCTCCGGTCGCTTGACGCCCTCGCGATCCCGGCGCTGGCCGCGGGTGAACGTGCGGTGCTGCGGCGGCCCCTGATCCAGTTGCAGCTGAATGAGCACACCACTGATCCGCGTGCGCCGCAAGGCCTCCAGCGTTTCCTCCGGCAGCTGCGCGGGCAACTCCACCAGGCTGTGGTCGGGACGGATGCTGATGTGCCCGAAGTCGCTGCGGCGCAGGCCGCCTTCGTTGGCGATGGCGCCGACGATCGCGCCGGGCACCACGCGATGCCGCTTGCCCACGCTGATCCGGTAGGTCGCCAGTTCGGCTCCGGTGGCGCGCTGGTGCGCGCTCCCGCCGTGGCGGTCCTCGTCCAACCGCCGGGCCGGCCGTTCGCGCGGCACGCGGTCGCGCTGCGGGCGCTCGACCGGCTCCGGCTCGGGCTCCATGAAGAAGTTGTCGCCGTCGTACGAGCCGACGGCCAGCGCGGCGGCGATGTCGGCCAGCGGGATGTTGTGCTCGCGCTCGTAGTCCTCGATCAGCTTGCGGAACAGCGCGAGATTGGGCGAGGCCAGATTCTCGGTGATGGTGTCGCCGAACTTGGTGACGCGCTGGGCGTTGACGTCTTCCACACTGGGCAGCTGCATTTCGGTCAGCGGGTGCCGGGTGGCCCGCTCGATCGACTTGAGCAGGTGCCGCTCGCGCGGCGCGACGAACAGCAACGCCTCGCCGCTGCGCCCGGCCCGCCCGGTACGGCCGATCCGGTGCACGTACGACTCGGTGTCGTGCGGGATGTCGTAGTTGACCACGTGCGAGATGCGGTCCACGTCAAGCCCGCGCGCGGCGACGTCGGTGGCGACCAGGATGTCCAGGGCGCCGGACTTGAGCTGGCCGATGGTGCGCTCGCGCTGGTTCTGCGCGATGTCGCCGTTGATGGCGGCGGCGGAGAAACCCCTGGCGCGCAGCTTTTCGGCGAGTTCCTCGGTGGCCTGCTTGGTCCGGACGAAGATGATCATCGCCTCGAACGACTCGACCTCGAGCACGCGGGTCAGCGCGTCCAGCTTGCGCTGGTGGGAGACCTGCACCCAGCGCTGGGTGATGTTGGTGTTCGTCGAGGTCTTCGCCTTGACCGTGATCTCGACCGGATCGTGCAGGTACTGCTTGGAGATCTTGCGGATCGCGGCGGGCATGGTGGCGGAGAACAGGGCCACCTGCTTGTCGGTTGGCGTGTCGGCGAGGATGCGCTCGACGTCCTCTTGGAAGCCCATCTTCAGCATCTCGTCGGCCTCGTCGAGCACCAGGTACTGCAGCTGCGACAGGTCGAGCGTGCCCTTCTCCAGGTGATCGATCACCCGGCCCGGCGTGCCGACCACGACGTGCGCGCCGCGGCGCAACCCGGACAACTGCACGCCGTAGCTCTGCCCGCCGTAGATGGGCAGCACGTGCAGGCCAGGGATGTGCGCGGCGTAGCGGCCGAACGCCTCGGCGACCTGGATCGCGAGCTCGCGGGTCGGCGCGAGCACGAGCGCGCGCGGACTGCGACCGGTCGGCTGCAATCCCATCAGAATCGGGATGGCGAAAGCGGCGGTCTTGCCGGTACCGGTTTGCGCGAGACCGACGACGTCGGCGCCGGAGAGCATCGGCGGAATCGTCGCGGCCTGGATGGGCGAGGGCGATTCGTAACCGACGTCGGCGATGGCCGCCAGGATGCGGTCATCGATCCCCAGATCGGCGAATGACGGGCCGTCGGTGTCCCTGTCGTTGTCGCCAGGAACGCTGTCGACCTGATTGGTGCTCATTGACCAGGAGTTTACTGCCTCGTACTGGTCGTCCCGGCCACCGCCCCAATACGGTGAGACCTATGCAACTGGACAACTCGCCCGAGCATCGGGACGCGACCCCGGATCAGCTGGACGTGGCGGTCGTCCAGTTCGCCCCCTCGACCGACCCCTCGGCCAACGTCGCCGCGCTGCGCGACCACGTGCGCACCGCCGGTGAGCGGGGCGCGCGCGTGGTCGTCGCACCGGAATACTCGATGTTTGCCGTGACCCGGCTCGACGAGCGGGTCGTGGCCGTCGCCGAACCGCTGACCGGCCCGTTCGTCACCGGTCTCGCCGGCATCGCGCGCGAGTTCGACGTGTTCCTGGTCGCCGGAATGGCCGAGCAGGTCGCTCCCGGCGGCGACCGCATCCGCAACACACTCGTCGTGCTCGGCCCCGACGGGTCCCTCGTCACCCGCTACCGCAAAGTCCACCTCTACGACGCGTTCGGTCACCGCGAATCCGACGTGGTCGAGCCGGGCGCGATCGAGGAGCCGGCCACCTTCACGGTCGCCGGTGTGACATTCGGCATGCAGACCTGCTTCGATCTGCGCTTCCCGGAAGGCGCGCGCCGGGTCGCCGCGGCGGGCGCGCAGGTGCTGCTGTTGCCGGCCCAGTGGATTCCCGGTCCGGCCAAGGTCGACCAGTGGACCACGCTGGTGCGGGCGCGCGCCATCGAGAACACCGTGTACGTCGCGGCCGCCGATCAGGCCGCGCCCCGGGGCGCGGGCGCGTCGATGATCGTGGACCCGACCGGCTCGGTGCTCACCGAACTCGGCGACGAACCGGGCGTGCTGACCGCCGGAATCGACCTGGCGTTCCTCACCGAGGTGCGCACCGCCAACCCCAGCCTCACGTTGCGTCGATTCGCGATCACCGCGCGCGGACCGGAGTAGCGTTCGGAATCGATGGTCTACACCGATCGGACCTCGGCCGGTCACGCGCTGGGTGCGCATCTGGAACACCTACGCGCGTCGAATCCGCTGGTGCTCGGCCTGCCGCGCGGCGGGGTGCCGGTCGCCGCCGCGGTGCGCGACGTGATCGGCGGTGACCTCGACATCCTTCTGGTCCGCAAGCTCGGTGTGCCGTGGCAGCCGGAGCTGGCGATGGGCGCCGTGGGAGAGGACGGAGTCCGGGTCCTGAATCCGGACGTGCTGGCGCACACCGGGTTGTCGCCGAAAAAGGTGGAAGCGGTCGAGGTGCGCGAGCGTGCCGAGCTGGAGCGGCGCAGGCAGGTGCTGCGCGGCGCGGCGCGGCCGATCTCGCTGGCCGGTCGCACGGTGGTGCTCGTCGACGACGGCATGGCGACCGGCGCCACCGTGGTCGTCGCCTGCCGGGTCGCGCGGCTGCACGAGCCCGCGCGCGTCGTCGTCGCGGTCCCGGTCTCCTCCACGGAGGCCCTGCGCCGGGTCGCCGACGAAGCCGACGAGGTGGTCTGCCCGTGGGTGCCGCGCTCGCTCGGCGGCGTCGGCGGTGCCTACCGTGATTTCCATCAGCTCGAGGACGCCGAGGTCACCGCGCTGCTGTGCTGACCGAGGTCAGATCTCGGCGATGCCCTTGCGATGGCGCTGCGCGAGTTCCGCGTAGAAGCCCGGGTTGAGCTGCACCCACATCTGGGCCTGGGTGCCCTCGATCGGGCGTTTCACCGCAGCGGGGGATCCCGCGGCGAGCACGCCGTCGGGAATCTCGGTGCCCGGCGCGACCAGCGAGTGGGCTGCGATCATGCTGCCCGCTCCGATCTTCGCCAGGTCCAGCACCGTGGTGCCGTTGCCGACGATGGCCTCGGCGCCGACCGCGGCGCCGTGGAAGACCACGCTGTGCGCGATCGTCGCGCCCGCGCCGATCTCCATCGGCACGTCCGGCGGCACGTGCAGCACCGCGTTGTCCTGGATGTTGGCGCGTTCCCGGATGACGATCGGCGCCAGGTCCGCGCGCAGCACCGCGCCGTACCAGATCGAGGCGCCCGCCTCGACCCGGACGTCACCGATCAGAGTCGCCGTCGGCGCGACGAACGCCGTCGGATCGACCTGCGGCCGCTTGCCTTCGAATTCGTAGAGTGGCACTCGTACACCGTAAACGGTCGGCCGGAACGCTCGCTCGGAATGTGCTGGGCGACGGGAGCCGACCGGCCGCACGAGCTGCGTGGCGGCGGTGCGTCCGCGGCCGGGTAGGCACTCGCGCCGAGCCGGTCACCGCTCGGCGTACGCCGTCGACGTGCGCGCTGCCGCGGCGACGATTGGGCGCAGATGGGCGGCGAAACGTTCCGCGGTGACGGCGACGACGTCGACATCCGCGCCGGTTCGTATCGCGTATCGCCCGTCGGCGACGACGTCGATCCAGCACAGCACCCCGAACGGATGCAACTCGCCTTCGCCGCGGCGGGCCGAGACGACCATCTGGCCGATGCCTTCGCGCGGCTGCCTGAGCAGTCTGCGGATCCGGGCCGGGGTGGACGGCCCCGCGACCGGCACGGTGACCAGGTTGCGGCTGTCCTCTCCGACCTGGGCCAGGGGAGCGGTCAGCCGGGGGAGCGTGCCAGGGCCGTTCTCCGGCAGCATCGAGACGATCCGCGCGCACAGGCTCTTCGAGCTGCCCGCGAACAATCGCACGTCACCGCCGCGGTCGGCCGTCGCGCCCGCGCGTTGCGCCGCGACCACCGCGATGTTCCCGGCGGCGGCGCCGAGGATGCGGACCGGGCGTGCCGGTTCGCTCGCCACGGCCGGTGCGACGAGCGATCCGCCGTTCCCCCGCGCCGCCGGGCCGGGCGCCGCGCAACGCTCACCGAACACCTCGATCCGCAGGTCCGGTTGGGCGAGAACACGCAGCACGGCTTCCAGATCCGCGTCGAGCACCTGATCACACCAGCGATCGAGCGCGGGCAGCTGCGCGGCGCGCTCGCCGCTGTCGCGGGCGGACAGGCGCACGGCGAGGGGGTAAGGAATGCGATCTCCGTCGGTGCGCGACCAGGCCAGCGCGAACTGGTCCGGGGTCAGCGTCCAGTTCACTCGTACTCGGTCCATTCACCGAGCACCGGGGGAGTAGTCGGATCGAGTGACCCGATGAGTTCGCCGCCGTCGTCGGAGGGCTCGAGGAAGGTGGGCAGGTCATCGAGGTCGTATTCGTCGTCCTCGTCGTCGAACGCCGCCGGGCGCGCGGTCGCCGCGTTCGCGGCCACGCTCGCCCCCGTGCGCGGGGAGTCGGCGGCGGCCAGCGCTCCGCCCATCAGACCGCCTACCGCGCCCGCGCCGAGCCCGGTGACCGCCGCGTCGCCGTTGTCCTCGGTCTTGCGCCGCTCGTCGCGCTTGCGCTGTTCCTCGGGTGTGACCTGGCTGCCGACGCCAGGCACGGTCGGCACGGACGCGGCTTCGGCGGCCACCGATGCGGGCGCGGTCGCCGCCGTCGTCGCGGCCGGTGCGGCCGGTGCGGTACGGAGGACCGATGCGGCCGTGTCCGTCGGGAGCGAGGGCGCGGCGGCGGGCGCGACCCTGGGCGCGGTGGTCGCCGGTGCTTCGCCCGTGGCGGCGGTGGACGCCACAGCGGCGGCGGAGGTCGAGGAAGCGTCCGGGGCGGACGTCTGCTCGGCGGGCGTCGCGCTGCCGTTCTGCCCCGCCGTCCGGCTCGGCTCGTGGAAGGTTGTTCCGTGCGGAGTGGGCTGCGCGTCCGGTGCGGCGATCTCGGCGGCTCCGGTCACCTTGCTCGCCGGTGTGGCGGTGGGCGCCGGGGTCTGCGGCTGGTCCGTCTCGTCGGGGAAGGCGGGGACGTCGGTACCGGTCGGCACGAACACTCCCGCGTAGATGTCGTTCATCGCTCGCACGACGTCCTGGCGCGCGTGCTCGCTCGCCTTCTGCCCCTCGACGTTGCTGGTCGCCCGCGACGGGTCCAGCAGCGCCCCCGGCAGATCCGGCGTGTCCGCGGAAGGCTCGGTGACCGCGGCCCGCAGCGCTTCGGCCGCGTCGCCCGCTTGCCCGAGACGCTGGGAGACCACTGCGAACACGTCGGCGAGGTCTTGACCGTTCTGCTCGAACACGCGCACCACCGCGTCCGCGCTCTTCGCCGCGGAGCCGCGCCAGCCGTCGGCGATGGCGGCGCGAATACCGTTGTGCGCCTGGAAAATCGCGTCGGACAGCTGCGCTGCGGCATCGGCCCAGGCCTGACGGCCGCCCGCGAGCACAGCCGGATTCAACAGCTGGACCTTGGCGTGGATCTCGGTGTGCGTCAGGTTGTCGAACACTTCGACGTTCGGCGCGTAAGCGGGGTCGGTGCGCCGGTGTGTGGCCCGCTCGCCGGCGCGCGGCATCTCACGCATGCGCGGCTCCCGTCACGTCGATCCGTTCCACCGCGTGCGCGAGCGCCTGGTCGGCCTGCTGGTAGGCGGCGGCCGCGGCGCGGAAGGTCTGGGCGAGTTCCCGCGCCCCGGCCGCGTACGCGCTCAACCGCGCGATCGCGCCGTCGGCTTTGCGCTCGAACCCGGCGCGCAGCGCGTTGCCCGAGGCGAACCCGCCGAAGCCGGGCAGCGCGGTGGCCGCGCTCAGGACGCGGATCTGCTCTTCGACCCGATCGGCGAGCAACTCGTACTGGCGGGCGCAGCGTTCGTGCGCGCCCTCGGCGACCAGGAGGCCGTCGATCCACAGCGAGCCGTCGTCGACCGCCCGGTTCAGCGCGGCGATGTCGATGCCGGGTGCGGTGACCTGTGCGGGTGGCTCTCCGCCGAACCCGTTCTCCTGCGATGGCATCTGCGCCGTCCCCCTTCCTCGTCCGAAGAGCGGTTCACGGATGTCGTGCCAACCCCACGACGACACCCTGCATCCAATCCGCGATGTCGGCAGTGACCCGCGCGTGCACCGGCTCGTGCAGCAGGTCGTGCCCTGCGTCGGTGTACTGCCGTAAATCTACCGATTCGTGGCGGCTAGTCCAGACCCTGATCGCATTGATCGGCGCCCGCCGATCGTCGACACCGTGCACGGCGAGCACCGGAAGTTCGCGCGGCAGAGGGGTTCCCGGTGCGCCGGGCGCACCGCCGCCGAGCGCGCGCGGCGGAACGCCCGACAGCACCAGGCCCGCCAGCGCCTGCCAGGGCAAGGCGGGTCGCAGCGGGCAGTCCCGTTCCAGGATCACCGAACTCGGTGTCGCCACAGACGAATTCGGCACCGCCGCGCCGAGTATGCCCAGCGCGGTGGCCGCGCCGAGCGAATGGCCCATCACGATGAGCGGTTCGCCGGTAGCGGCCAGCTCGATCAGCCGCACCGCGTCCGCCACCAGCTCGGCCAAGGTACCCGGCTTTCGCGGGTCGCCCTCGCTCAACCCGTGTCCGGAGGTGTCCAGGGCCCACACCTGTGCCCCGGCGGGGTTCAAGGCGCGTGCGAATCGGTGGTAGTGACCGCTGTGCTGACCGATTCCGGGCAGCAGGACCACAGTGAACGAGGGATTCTCGATCGGCCACCGCCGATAGTGCATCCGGCCGCGCGTGCCGTCGAAAAATGGCATTCACCGATAGTGCCAAAGATCGCGCCGCGAATGGGACCGCACGATTTCGCGTCGCCAACAGCTAAAATGCGCGGCGACTCACCCCTACTCGGACCCGAGGTGCCCGTGTCGAGAATCCGCTGCCGCGCAGGCGCCGTCCTGTTATCCGCCGTAGCGGCGGCCCTCACCGGCGTGCTCGCGCCTGCCGCCGCCGCGCCGACGGTCGCCGCCTGCGAGCCCGCGTCGGCGGTCACGGCCGCCGCGGCGCAGGCGCCGGTGCTGGACTGGGCGGAGAACCTGGGGTATGACGCGCAGGGCAATCTGTGGGTTTCCCGGCTCTACCGCAACGAGGTCCAGCGCTACGACGCCTCGGGCGCGCTGACCGCGGCCGTGCCGGTGGAATTCCCCGGCGCGGTGCGGCTCGGACCCGACGGACTGCTGTACGTCGTCTACGGCGACGCGCCGATCAGCGTCGTCCGCCCCGGCGGCGTGCTGCGGTTCGATCCGGCGGCGGCCGTGCCGAAGCCGGAGGTCTTCGTCTCCGGCTTCACCATGCCCAACGGCGCGGCGTTCGACCCGAGCGGCAACCTGTACGTCGCGACGGTATCCGGCGTGGTGAAGGTTCGTCCCGACGCGTCCATCGATGCCGCCTGGGGGGCGCCGCTGACCGGACTGGCCGCCAACGGCGCGGTGGTGCACGACGGCACGCTCTTCGTCACCGCCAACGGCGGCCCGCTCGGCCGGGTCGTGCGCATCCCGATCGCCGAACCCACGGCCCGCGGTACCGTCGCCGACCTGTCGTCCCAGTTGCCCGGTCTTCCCGATTTCGCCGACGACCTGCTGGCCGACCCGGCCGGAATCCTCTACGTCACCACCCTGACCGGCCAATTGATCCGCGTGGACCCCGCCACCGGCGCCGCCTGCACCGTGCTGAGCGGCCAGCCGTTGACCGCCGTAGCCGCCATCCCCGGCCATGCGGGAGAACTGACCGCCACCACCGAGTCCGGCGCGATACTGCGCATCCGTCTTCCACGCTGACCCGGCCTCGAAGCCGAGTGGCGCCGCCCTCGGCGTCCGGCTCGACCTTCGCCGCGACCGCTTCGGCGGCGGCTGCCCGGGCGGCGGCTGCGGCACTACCCGGTGTGGCAGCGACAGGTACCGGCGCCTGCTCGGGATCGGCTGGACCACCGTGGCCCTATCCTCCGGCGACCAGGCAACTGTCGCGCGTTGGGTGTCACTCGTCGTGGGCGGGCGAGAGGCGGCCTTCGGCCTGTGCGGAGGGGGACTCACCTGCTGCTGTTGCCGCCGGGACTCGTGCTGACCGCGCGCTCGGCGCGCTGGGCGATGGCGCGCAGGTGCGCGATCAGTTCCGGCGGCTCGTGCACCTGGAAGTCCGCTCCCAGCACGAGCAGCCGGTGTGCCAGCCATTCCGGGGCGTCGTCGCGCAGGGCATCGACCCGGCACGTGTTCTCGTCGAGCGCGACGACCTCGCCCGGGCTGTCACCCAGCCGTCCGGCGACCAGGTCGGCGCGAGCTCGGATGGTCAGGCGGAGCCGGAAGACCGGTGTGCCCCAGTCGGTGCGGCGGCCCGCGACGTAGGCGGCGGCGTCGGCGGCGGGCAGCGGGCGCGGGGCGAATCTGGCGGCGGTGGGCTGCGGGCGGTCGATCCGGTCGGCGCGATAGACGCGCCAGTCGGCGCGGTCGAGGTCGTAGCCGACCAGATACCAGCGCCGCCGGGCGGGCACCAGGCCGACCGGCTCCGCGTTGCGCCTGGTCTCGGCGCCTGCCGCGTCGCGGTAGGTGAAACGCACCCGTTCCCGGTTGGTCACGGTCGCGGCGAGGGTGGTGAGCACTTCCGGATCGACGGCGGGGCCGCCGCCGGTAGCCGGGGGCATGGCGGCGGCGAGGACTCGCACGCGCCGCCGCAACTTCGTGGGCAGCACCTGCTGCACCTTGGCCAGCGCCCGGACCGACGCCTCATCATCCCGGCCACCGCGGACCCGGCGGCGGCGCGCAGGCCGACCGCGATGGCGACGGCTTCGTCGTCTTCCACCAGCAGCGGCGGCATCGCCGCGCCCGCCGCCAGGCGGTAGCCGCCCGCCGCGCCGAGCGTCGCGGTCACCGGGTAGCCGAGTTCGCGCAGCCGGTCGATATCGCGGCGCACCGTGCGGTCGGTGACGCCGAGGCGTTGGGCCAATTCGCTGCCCGGCCACTCGCGCGGGGTCTGGAGCAACGACAGCAGGCGAAGCAGCCGGGCGGGAGTCTCGTTCACGGTGTCCAGCATCGCCGATATCTAGGACTTGAATGGTCCTAGATGGTTCCTAATGTCGTCGTCGCACCGCAGGACCGACGGCAAGGAGCCGAAACCGATGACCAACAGCTCGACCGAGATCCGCCCGTTCCGCATCGACATCCCGCAGGCCGATCTCGCCGACCTGCACGACCGGCTCGACCGCACCCGCTGGGCCGCCCAACTGCCCGGCTCCGGCTGGGATCGCGGCGTGCCGGTGGACTACCTGCGCGAGGTGGCCGCGTACTGGCGTACCGTATTCGACTGGCGTGCGCAGGAAGCGAGACTGAACGAATTCCCGCAGTTCAAGACGGCCATCGACGGCCTCGACGTGCACTTCCTGCACGTACGCTCACCGGAGCCGGACGCGACGCCGCTGTTGCTCACTCACGGATGGCCGAACTCGTTCATCGAGTTCACCGAGACCATCGGCCCGCTGGCCGACCCGCGAGCGCACGGGCTCGATCCGGCGCAGGCCTTCCACGTGGTGGTCCCCTCGGTGCCGGGGTTCGGGTTCTCCGAGGGGCCGCGCGAGCCGGGCATGACGCCGGGCGAGGTGGCCCGGATGTGGCTGACGCTGATGGATCGGCTCGGCTACCACCGCTTCGGCGCGCAGGGCGGCGACCTCGGGGCCTACGTGGCGCCCGAACTCGCCATCGCCGCGCCGGACCGGGTGATCGGCGTGCACCTCGACGGTGGGATCGGGCTGCCGAGCGAGGCGGACGTGCCCACGATGATTCCGGACGAGCGCGCCGAGTGGGACCTCATGCAACAGTGGATGACCGGCGGAGTGAACCACCACGTCCTGCTGCACCGCGCCCCGCAGACCTTCGCCCACGCGTGGACGGATTCGCCGGTGGGCCTGCTCGCCTGGCTGATGCAGAAGTTCACGGAGTTCGCCCCGCTCGCCGACCGGGTGGAGGACGTGATCAGCCGCGACCACCTGTTGACCAACATCAGCCTGTACTGGTTCACCGGCACCGTCGCCTCGTCGTCCTGGCCGATGTACAACGGCCTCGGCGACGGCGGATTCGTCTGGCCCAAGGGACAGAAACTGGTGCCGACCGGCACCTACGGCGGCGGCTCCGCGCTGATGCGGCGGCTCGCCGAACGCGACAACCTCATCGTGCACTGGCCGGAGGGCAACACCGGCAACCACTTCGTCGCGATGGAATGCCCGGACGCGCACGTCGCCGACATTCGCGCCTTCTTCGCCGCGCTGCGCTGAGGTAGGACGGGCGTTACGGGGCGGGTTCGCCGCTGGATCCATTCGGCTCGGGCTGCGCGGGGGCGGGGGGCGGCGGAACCGGGTGGTCGGGGACGGTGAACAGCCCCACGGTCGGGGTCATCACGCAGTGTGCGAAGGGGTAGTCGATGATGCCCCACATCGAGGCGAGCACCGTGCCCGGTCCGCTCTTGACGGTCTTGGACAGCGACGGCAGGCGGTACTCGGTGACGTCGTCGAGCGGGTCGAGGCCACTCGCGCCGGTGTTGACGTTCACCCACGCGACGACGAGCCCGGAGGCCAGGGGAGCGCCGGGGTGCGAGGGGGTCGCGCTGAACCGCAGCTCGCCGGGTGCGACGTTCAGGTCACGCGCATTGCCCGTCCCGTCGGTGGTCGCCGCGGCGATGATCGTGGTGATCGGCCCGTTGCTGCCGCAGCCGAAGGTGGGCGCGGCGTAGGAGAACGGGGTGAACACGCTGGAGACATCACGCAGGTGCGCGGCGTCGACCATGGCGGCGTACCGCGTCAGCGCGGCGACGCCCTCCTGGGCAGAGGGGTCGGCGCCCGCGATCTCGGTCAGATGCGCCAGGCCGGAGTCGACCGGCGTCCGGGTCTGCTCGGCGGTGGCCGGCGCGGAGAAGGTCAGGACCGCGCCGATGCCGAGGGAGGCCGCGGCTGCCGCGGCGCGTGCGATGGTCCTGCCGTTCACTCGTTCTCCTCGATACCGGACCCGTCCGGGTCCCGACTCACGTGCAGCAACGTACCAGCTCCCAGCGCCCGCCGTCCCGGGGAGCGGGCGGCGGACATCACATCGGCGTCGGCATTCCTTGTGATCCAGTCGACAATGGAGGATTACCGAGGGGTAGGTTTGACTCGGACGTTACGAGACACGCAGGGAGATGCGTATGAAACTATCCTTGTCCCCCGACGACGTCGCCTTCCGCGACGAACTGCGCACGTTCTATCGGACCGAGATCCCGGCCGACATCCGTGAGCGCGTCCGGGACGGCCGTGAGCTGTCCCGCGACGACATCGTCACCACGCACAAGATCCTCAACGACCACGGCCTCGCGGTGCCCAACTGGCCCGTGGAGTGGGGCGGCAAGGACTGGACGCCGATGCAGCGCCATATCTGGCAGGACGAGATGCAGCTGGCCTCGGTGCCGGAGCCGCTGACGTTCAACGCGCAGATGGTCGGCCCGGTGATCGCCCACTTCGGCTCCCAGGAGCTGAAGGAGCGTTTCCTGCCGCCCACCGCGGCGCTGGACATCTGGTGGTGCCAGGGCTTCTCCGAGCCGGACGCGGGTTCCGACCTGGCCTCGCTGCGCACCACCGCGGTGCGCGACGGTGATTCCTACATCGTCAACGGCCAGAAGATCTGGACCACGCTGGCCCAGTACGCGGACTGGATCTTCTGCCTGGTGCGCACCGACCCCAGCGCGCCGAAGAAGCAGGCGGGCATCTCGTTCCTCCTGTTCGACGTGAAGTCGCCCGGCGTCACCATCCGCCCGATCAAGCTGATCGACGGCGGATACGAGGTGAACGAGGTCTTCTTCGAAAACGTCCGGGTGCCCGCCGACCAGCTGGTCGGCGAGGAGAACATGGGCTGGACCTACGCCAAGTTCCTGCTCGGCAACGAGCGCACCGGCATCACCGGCGTCGGCCGCACCAAGGTCAAGCTCGGCGTGGCGAAGCGGTACGCGGCGCAGACCAGGTCGGGCAACGGCACGCTGCTGGAGGACCCGGTCTTCGCGGCGCGGGTCGCCGAACTGGAGAACGAGCTGCTCGCGCTGGAACTCACCCAGCTGCGGGTGGTGTCCAACTCGGCCGACGGCAAACCGAACCCGGCGTCCTCGGTGTTGAAGCTGCGCGGTTCCGAACTGCAGCAGGCGGCGACCGAGCTGTTGCTGGACATCGCGGGGCCGGACGCCATCCCCGTGGACGCGGACGACATCGTCTCGCCAGGCTGGGCGCAACGCAGCGGCCCCGCCTACCTGAACTACCGCAAGACAACCATCTACGGAGGCTCCAGCGAGGTGCAGCGCACCATCATCGCCTCCACGATCCTCGGACTGTGAGGCGCCATCATGGATTTCGATCTCACCGATGAACAGGTCATGCTGCGCGACACGGTCCGTGACCTGCTCGCCCGCACCTATGACGCCGAATCCCGGCTGAAGGTCGTCGACTCCGAACTGGGCTGGAGCCGCGACGTCTGGCGTCAGCTCGCCGAGCTGGGCGTGCTCGGCCTCAGCTTCGCCGAGGAGGACGGCGGGGTCGGCGCCGGTCCGGTGGAGACGATGGTCGTGCTGGAGGAGGTGGGCCGCAGGCTCGCCCCGGAACCCGTCCTGGACGCGGTGCTGGTGCCCGGCGGACTGGTCGCCGCGGCGGGCAGCGCCGAACAGCGGCAGCGCATCCTGCCCGAGGTCGCCTCCGGCGCGAAGCTGCTCGCCTTCGCCCATGCCGAGCCGGGCGTGCGCTGGCCATCGACCGAGCTCGCGACCACCGCCGTGGTGCGGGGCGACGCCTACGCGCTGACCGGTGTGAAGAACCCTGTCCCGCACGGTGACAGCGCCGACGAGCTGGTGGTCAGCGCGACGCTGCCGGAGGGCGGAGTGGGGTTGTTCCTGGTCGCGCCGGACGCGACGGGTGTGGTGCGCAAGTCCTACCGCACGGTGGACGGTCAGCGCGGCGCGCAGCTGGAGCTGACCGACGCGCCCGCCGAGCGGCTCGGCGGCGCCGACGCGTCCGAGGCGATCGCGTCGGTGCTCACCCACGCGCAGGCGAGCCTGTGCGCGGAGTCGATCGGCGCGATGGAAGAGGCGTTGCGGCTGACCACCGAGTACCTGAAGCAGCGCAAGCAGTTCGGCGTCACGCTGTCGAAGTTCCAGACGCTCACGCAGCGGGCGGCGAACATGTATGTCTCGCTGGAACTGGCGCGCAGTATGAGTTTGTACGCCACGGCGTCGCTGGCGGACGGGTCCGACGATCCGGTGATCGCCTCGCGCGCGCGGCTGCAGGTGGGCCGGGCGGCTCGGCACATCGGGCAGGAGGCGATCCAGATGCACGGCGGCATCGGCGTCACCGCGGAGTACCCGGTCGGCCACTACGTGGCGCGGCTGACCGCGATCGAGCGCACGCTCGGCAGCGGACTCGAGCACCTCCGGCTGCTCAGCTCCCGGGTCGGCGACTACGAGCTGCCCGAACTGTAAGTGGTGACGCGGTGGTGCGCGCTCGCGCACCACCGCGGCTCACTCGTCTTCTTCCTGGGTGGTCGTGCGCAGTTGCGTGGGGGCCTCGTCCGTCGCTTCGCTCGTCGGCGTGCGGGTGGCCGACGGCGGCCTCGGTTCCTCTGGCGTCGCGGCCTGCGAGGTCTCCTCGCTGGGGTCGCGGGGGGACGGCTCGGTGGTGCTGCTGATGAAGCCCGCGAACGGGGTGGGGCGCCGCTGGTCGGCCGGTGCGATCCGCCAGGTCGGCGAGGGCGGGATGACGACCCTGGGTGTGGTCGGGCCGGAAGTGCTCTCCCGCACCACGGGTTCGGCGTACTCGCCCGCCTTCAGCGGCGGTGGCGGCACATAGGTGTCCTGCTTGCCGACCCCGCACGCGCCTATCAGGACCAGTCCGATGGAAACCGCTCCTGCGGCGATCGCCGGACCGGCGATCTTGGTCCTGCTGCTCTCCATCGGTGACGCTCCTCGTGGGTATCGAGTGGACTCACCTTACTCGAGGCAGCTCCGCCGAGCGAGGCGAGTGGTCGCTGGGTATACGCCGGGACGGCGCGTATAAAACAGCTCTGATTCAGATATCGAAATGGTCTCTTCGGCGTGTCGCGGGCACGTGTCGCTATCTTCCGGCGTCCCGGAGTCGTAGCGTGTGTGAGCAAAGTTACGCGTGAGACGCCGGTTTCAGGATGAGAGACACGTTGTGTGAGAACGTGATAGTGGTTCTCTGACCGGCGTCATCGAGGAGTAGATGATGGGAGCTTACTCGACAGCGTCCCGGCGTGGTTCATCCCACGCCGCGGAAGATGCGGTGTCGGCAACGGCGCAGCATCCCGCGTCGAACCAGCAGGCACGCGCGCTGTCCACGATTCTGTCGCGGACGCTCGCCTGGTTGATCTTCATCGGCGGACTCGTCGGAGCGGTGCTCGGCATCGCGGGCCTGCACGTCGAAATCACTGTCGCCGGGCTCATCCTGGCGTGCACGGCGGGACTGGTCCTGCTCAAGCTCCGCGCGGGTGGCGGCGAAGCCGACTGAAAACCGGCCGGTCGCACCGGTGGGCTGGACGATCACCAGGGTGAGAATCCCCGGCGCGCAGAGATTTCGGCGCCTACCGTGATTCCCATGAGGATCGAGATCACCACCGACGCCGCCGAGTTCCGTTCGGTCGCCGGGTCGTTCCTGCTTCGCGATCCGTTGCGCCACACTGTGCTCACCACGAGTGTCGCCGACCACGTCACGGGCATGGACGCGCAGGCCGAGGCATCGAGATTCCTCTCGGTGCACGGCGAGGACGCCTCGGTCGTCGGCGCCGCCATGCGCGTGGCCGGTCGCGACGTCTATCTCGGCGCGCTACCGCCCGACGGCATTCCCGCGGTGGCCCGCGCCTTCGCCGACGTGGTCCCGGAGGCCGCGGGCGTCGAGGGTGTGGTCGAGGACGCGACCGCGTTCGCCCAGCATTGGTCCGGGCTGCTCGGTAAGGGTTTCCACCTGTCGTACGCCACCCGTCTGCACCGGCTCGGCGCGCTGCGGATCCCGGACGTCGCCGGAGCGCCACGTCCGGCCGGTGCGGCCGATGTCCCCCTGTGCGTGGACTGGATGGCGGCCATGCGCGAAGAGGCCGGAATGGAATCCGCAGTGGACGACGCCGCTATCCGGCGCCGCGTGGATACGGGCCGGTGGTGGTTGTGGGAACGCGAGGGAGAACCGGTGAGTCTCGCCGCTCACCAGATCCCGATCCAGCGCTGGGCACGCATAGGCCCCGTCTACACCCCGCCCGACGCGCGCGGGCACGGCTATGCCAGCGCGGTCACCGCCCATGTGGCGAGGCTGTTGCGAGACCGAGGCCTGGATGTGTGCCTGTTCGCCGACACCGCGAACGCCACCGCCAACCGGATCTACCGGATGATCGGCTTCCACCCGACCCACGAGTTCGCGCACTACGTCTTCGATCAGCCGTCGGCCGGGTAGGCGCGCAGCGCCGCGGTGAACCAAGCGAACACCGGCGCTGCCAGCTTCGTGTCTCCCCCAGGGGGAAGCTCAACTCAGCGGTGCGGATTTCCACCAAGCCATGAATTCGGCGTCGGTGGCGATGAATCCGGCGCTGTACATGAGCATGGCCGCACGGCCCGGGTGCGAGGGGAACGCGGTGACCATGCGCGGGCGCAGGTCGCGGCTGTCCCGCAGGGTGTAGTTCGCATAACTGTTGCCGCTGTCGTTGGTGACGGTCGTCCGGTCGTTGGCGGGCAACGCGTCGAGCACCGCCTGTGTGTCGGCGGGGGAGCCGTAGAGGTAGAAGTCGAAGGACGCCTTGTTCGGGCCGCCGAAGCAGCTCCACATCACCAGCCAGGCGCCGAAATTCGGATCGTCGTCGTCGTGCGTCGCCGGGGAATCCGGCGCATGAGCGAAGCAGCCCGCTTTGTTGTATCCGGTTCCGGAGTGCACCAGGCGCTCGACGGAGGTCTCCGGCAGCATGTCCGGGAACGCGGCGCTCAGCTCGGCCGCGCGGGCGCCGATCGTGGCGCGGTCCGTGGTGGTCGCGACGGTGGTGGTGGGACGCCGGGTAACCGATGCCACGGTGGTGGCGGTGTGCTGTGGGCGCACCGTCGTCGTCGGCGCGGCGGAACTGGGCGAAGCGGTGTCGTTCACGATCACCGCGACGATGACGGCGATCAGAGCGAGCACCAGCAGCAGACCGAACCAGCCGCCCACCGAAGCGTGCCAGCGGGAACGTCGCACCGGGCCGAGATAGGCGCGTGCCGGACGCTGCGGGGTCGCCGGATCGGTCCCGGCCGTCGCAGGACTCGGCTGAGGTGCCTCATTCGGCAGCGGCGTCTGATGCGGCAGCGGAGTCCGGAACGGCGGGGTGGCCTGGAACGGCAGGGGCGGCGGCGGCCAAGGCGCCGCGGGCGCGGCCAGGGCCCGCCACGCGGCGGCGGCGAACTCGGCGCAGGAGTCGAACCGATCGGCCGCCTGCTTGGCCATCGCCTTGGCCAGCACGGCGTCCAGCGCCACCGGCAGCCCGTGCCGCAACCTGCTGACCGGTGGCGGCGGTGCGCTCAGATGCCCCTGAATGATCGCGACCGGATTGGTGGCATCGAACGGCACGGTGCCGGTCAGCAGCCGGAACAGCGTGCAGGCCAGCGAATATTGGTCGGCGCGATGATCCAGCGGCGCGCCGGACAGCTGTTCCGGCGCGGCGTAGGCCAGAGTGGCGGTGAAGGTCCCGGTCTGGGTCAGCTTTCCCGTGTCGTCCCGGAGCCGGGCGATGCCGAAGTCGCTGAGGAACACACGTTCCTCCCCGCCCTCGACCCGCTCCAGCAGGATGTTCGCCGGTTTCACGTCGCGGTGCAGCACGCCACGGCTGTGCGCGAAGTCCAGCGCTTTGGCCGTCTCCGCGATGATCTGCACCGCCCGGTGCGGCGAGAGGGTCCAGGCGTCCAGCGCCGCGGCGTCGGTGCCGTCGATGTAGCGCATGCAGATCCACAGCCGGTTGCCCTCGACGCCCCGGTCGAACACCGTGACGATGTTCGGGTGGTCCAGCCGCGCGACGAGGTCGGCTTCCCGCTCGAAGCGGGTACGGATCTCCCTGTCGTCGAACAGTTCCGGGTTCAGCAGCTTCATCGCCGTCATCCGGGGCAGCCGTGGATGCCGCGCCAGGTACACCGATCCCATCCCGCCGCGGCCGAGCAGGCGTTCGATGGTGTACCCCGCGAATACGTCGCCGGAGCGCAGCACGTCAGTTCAGCGGAGCCGAGCGCCACCAGCGCAGCAGCTCGTTGATGGTGGTGTGGCTGAAGCCATCGGTGTACATCAGGTACTGGGTCCGATCCGGGTCACCGGTGAACGCGGTGACCATCTTGGCGCCGTCGTCCACGTATTTGTAGTTGGTGTAGGACTTTCCGCCGTTGGAGTCGGTGGACTTGGTGGCCGACGAGGGCAGCCCCTTCAGCACCGCCTGCACGTCGGCGGGGGTCTTGTAGGCGTAGATGCGGTAGTACGGGTCCTCGTTGTTGCCGCCCTTGAAGCAGCGCCACTGCGCCGCCCAGTCACCGAAATCCGGCTCGCCGGTGGACGGCGACGGCGGCGAACTCGGCGAGGCCAGCCAGCATTCGGCGCCGTTGTACCCCACATCCTCGGTCTTGGAGGCGGGCACCATCCGCGGGAACTCGGCGCTGACCGACTCCGGCGTCGCGTCGACCAGGTTGGGCTTCACCGCCGAGGTGGTCGTGGTGCCCGCGTTGTTCGAGCCCGAGTCGGACACCGCGCCGATGATGCCGAGCACTACCACGATCAGCACCACGACGCCCACCGCCGCACCGATGATCAGGCCGGTGTTCTTCTTGGCGGGCGGCCCGGCCGGTGTGTGGGCGTGCGCGCCGTACGGCGGCGCGGGTGGGGCGGCGAAACCGGAGAACCCGCCTTGCTGCTGGGTATAGGGGCTGGTGGCGGTCGGGTGCGGCCCCGAGTTCACCACCGGGGTGGGCGGTGGAGTGGCGGCCGACGCCGACGCGGCCAGCGCGTTCGGTCCGCTGGTGTGCGGAGCGTTCGCCGGGTGTCCCTGACCGCTGACGAAGTGGTTGTGCGCCACCTGATACGGGGAACCGGTGGCCGGAGTCCGTGGCCCGGTCGTCGGGTGCGGCCCGGCGGTCGGCTGTGGACCGGTGACCGGACGGGGACCGCCCACCACCGGCATCGACGGCACGCTCGAACCGGTCAGCGCCTGCTTGGCGGCCGCGGCGAACTCCGCGCAACTGCCGTACCTGTCATCCGGCCGCTTGGCCATCGCCTTGGCCAGCACGCCGTCCAGCGCGAACGGCAGCCCCGGCCGGACACTGCTCAGCGCGGGCGGCGCGCCCTGCAGATGCCCCTGGATGACCGCGGCGGGATTCGTCGCCGAGAACGGGCCGGTGCCGGTGAACAGCCAGAACAGCGAGCACGCCAGCGAGTACTGGTCGGAACGGTGATCCAGCGAGACGCCGGTGAGCTGTTCGGGAGAGGCGTAGGCGAGCGTCGCGGTGAAGGTGCCCGTCTGCGTCAGGTGACCGGTGTCGTCACGCAACCGCGCGATGCCGAAGTCGGTGAGGTACACCCGCTCCCCGCGACCCGCGCTGGAGCGGGCCAGCAGGATGTTGGCGGGTTTTACGTCCCGGTGCAGCACCCCGCTGCCGTGCGCGTAGTCCAGCGCGTCCGCGGTCTCCTTGATGATCTGCACCGCGCGTTCGGGCGGAAGCGATTTCGGGTCCACCGAGGCGGCGTCGATGCCATCGATGTACTGCATCGAGATCCACAGCTGCTCGTCCTCTAGCCCGCGGTCGTAGACCGTGACGATGTTCGGGTGATCGAGCTGGGCGACCAGATCCGCCTCCCGCTCGAACCGCGCCCGCACCTCCTTGTCGAAGAACATCTCCCGATTCAGCAGCTTCAGCGCGGTCATCCGCGGCAGCCGCGGATGTTTCGCCAGATAGACCGAACCCATGCCACCACGGCCGAGTTGCCGCTCGATGACATAGCCGGCGAAAACGTCACCGCTGGCCAGCATGACTGCTCCACTTCCCGCCGCCCGCCGGGACCCACCGGCGAACAGGCGTACAGCATAAGAACGCGGTTGGGGATGGGCCCGACCACGGAAAACATCGAAACCTTAGCAGTAGTCGCGTCCGCGCCCATCGCTCGTTCAGCGTGGCGACGCGCGGGCGATCGACGGAACCGGACCGCCGGGCGGTGGCCGGGGGTCCGGGGGTTGCCGGTGGGGCCGCACAGCTGATCCCGGGCGCATCGGCAGGTTCGGCAACTCGATCACGTTGGGAGGAACGGGGCGGCGCGGCGGCAGAAAGGCCGGGCGCGGCGGCGGCTGAGGTTGCCGCGGCGCCGATCGGTGCTGCGCGGGATGCGCCGGCGCGGACGGGGGCGTGTGGTGCGTGGGCGCGGTCGGGTGCCCGTCGAGGCGCAGGCTGTGCAGCGGCGCCGTCCGGTGCCCTGCGCAGTGTCCGTGGAGGGCGTGCTCGGCCGCGGCGGCGAATTCGGCGCAACTGGCGAAGCGATCCGCGGGCCGTTTGGCCATGGCGCGCGCCAGCACCGCGTCCAGCGCGGGCGGCAGGCCCGGACGTATCCGGCTCAGCACCGGGATCGGCGCGTACAAATGGTTGTCGACCACGGCCGCCGGGTTGGCGCCCTGATACGGCGACGCGCCGGTGAGCATCCAGAACAGCGTGCACGCCAGCGAATACTGATCCGCCCGGTCGTCCAGCGGCTGACCGATCAGCTGCTCCGGCGCGCCGAAGGCCAGCGTGGCGGTGATCGTGCCCGACGAGCCGATCGTGGTGTCCGCGCCGCGGATACCGGCGATGCCGAAATCGGTGAGCAGCACCCGCTCCTGCTGCCCGATCGGCGCCTTGGCCAGCAGGATGTTGGCCGGTTTCACATCGCGGTGCAGCACCTGGTTCGCGTGCGCGAAATCCAGCGCCGCGGCGGTGTCGGCCACGATCTGCACCGCGCGGCCGGGCGCGAGCACGTCGACGTCCGCGCAGGAGGCGTCCGCGCCGGGCACGTACTGCATGGAGATCCACAGCTGCTGGTCCTCCGCGCCGCGATCGAACACCGTGACGATGTTCGGGTGATCGAGCCGCGCGACCAGATCGGCCTCGCGCTCGAAGCGGCGGCGGATGCCGGGGTCGGCGTACAGTTCGCGTTTGAGCAGCTTCAGCGCCGTCAGCCGGGGCAGCCGAGGATGCTGGGCGAGATACACCGTGCCCATGCCGCCATTGCCGAGGACGCGTTTGATGACGTAGCCCGCGAAGACATCGCCGGTCTGCAACACCGTTCCACCCCCTTGTCGAGTCGATCGCGCGGACACTATCCATGTATCTCGCCGAGCCATCGGGATGCAACAGTGACGGCGCGACCCCGATCGTTGTCGGTAGCAGCCAGTACTGTGGCCCGCATGCGCATTGGAGCACACGTCCGGCTCGACAGCGACCCCATCGGCTTCGGCGAGAAACTCGGCGCCGACGTCATCCAGATGTTCGTGGTGGATCCGCAGAGCTGGGACAAGCCGACTCCGCACCCACGGACCGAGGAGATCCTGGCGAGCCCGATCGAGGTCGTCGTGCACTCCTCCTATCAGATCAACGTCGCGAGCCTGAACAACCGGTTGCGCATGCCCTCGCGCAACGCGGTGGCGCAGCAGGCGAAGGCAGCCGCCGAGCTCGGCGCGTTCGGCCTGGTGGTGCACGGCGGGCATGTGCGTTCCGACGCCGAACTGGACACCGGGATAGACAACTGGCGCAAGCTGTTCGAGCGGCAGCAGGACAAGGGCGGTTTCGCGGTGCCGATCCTGATCGAGAACACCGCGGGCGGCAATCACGCCATGGCCAGGCACTTCGACTCCATCGCCCGGCTGTGGGACGCGGTCGGCGACTACGACGCCGGTTTCTGCCTGGACACCTGCCACGCCTGGGCGGGTGGTGAGGAACTGGTCGGCGTCGTCGAGCGGATCAAGGCGATCACCGGACGGATCGACCTGGTGCACCTCAATTCCTCCCGCGACGAGTTCAATTCCGGCGCCGACCGGCACGCGAACTTCGCCGACGGCACCATCGACCCGCAACTACTCGCCGAGGTGTGCCGGACGGCGGGCGCTCCGGTGGTACTGGAAACCCCGGGAGAGGGATTGGCGGAGGATCTGGCGTATCTGCGCGAGCACTGTGTCTGATTGCAGCGCCTGCGGTGCTGCGTGTTCGCGGCCCCGGGGAGTCTCGCGTCCGAGTGACCGAGACTCGCGACTTCGTCGCATGCGCTTCGGTCACTCGGACGCGAGACGGGCCGCGAACGTGCTCGTAAGACTCGCACTGGTCGGGGTGCGTCCGCGTCGGTCGTGTCGGACTCGTGGATCACGACTCGGACTCGGCGGCTGCGCCGACTTGGTCATCTTCGTGAGGAATGAGACCGGTCAACGTGGGTCTGTTGCGATCAGCGCGACGAAAACCCTGGTCGACGGGGTGGTTTCGGTGATGTTCTCGAGGCAGCAGTAACCGATCTCGACAGCGAAGGTGTTCTCATGACGGTCGCACCCGCCACCCCATCCACCGCCTCGGTGACCAGGCTCGGCGCTCGTATCGGCGCGCGGATCGACAATGTCCGGCTCGGCGGCGATCTGGATCCGGCCACGGTCGACGTGATCCATCGCGCGCTGCTCGAGCACAAGGTCATCTTCTTCCGCGGGCAGGATCACCTCACCGAAGACGGGCAATACGAATTCGCCCGGCTGCTCGGCTCGCCGACCACGCCGCACCCCACGGTCACCTCGCACGGGGTGAAGAGCCTGGCGATCGATTCCGAGCACGGCCGGGCCAACAGCTGGCACACCGACGTCACCTTCGTCGACCGCATCCCGAAGGCGTCGATCCTGCGCGCGGTGCGCCTCCCGTCCTACGGCGGCGCCACCACCTGGGCTTCCACCGTCGCGGCCTACCAGTCGCTGCCGGAGCCGCTGAAGCGGCTCGCCGAATCCCTGCGCGCCGTGCACACCAACGTCTACGACTACGCCGCCTATACCGGGGAGCAGCAGCGTCCCGACGCCGCCGCCTACCGCGCCGAGTTCGAATCCACCTACTACGAGACCGAGCACCCGGTGGTGCGCGTGCACCCCGAGACCGGGGAACGGGCGTTGCTGCTCGGCCACTTCGTCAAGCATTTCACCGGGCTGTCCAGCGCCGAGTCGCACGCACTCTTCCGGCTGTTCCAGGACCGCGTGACCCGTCTGGAGAACACCACCCGCTGGAACTGGGCGTCGGGCGACGTCGCCATCTGGGACAACCGCGCCACCCAGCACTACGCCATCGACGACTACGACGATCAGCCGCGCAAGCTGACCCGCATCACGCTGGCCGGTGATGTCCCGGTCGGCGTCGACGGCTCGGCCAGCACCATCATCGCGGGCAATGCCGACCACTACTCGATCATCGAGGAAACCCAGCTGCTCGCGTCCTGAGCGGGGCCCCGCATGGTTTGCCGGGCGCGAGCCCGGCTGTTGAGGGGCCATGCGGTGTCGAGGTATGGGAGCTCGCGGCGGACACGTAGGCATTGCCGGAGTTCGTCCGCTCCGCCGCGAGCGTCGAGTCGCCGTGAACACGCCGGACCGCAGGCGCTGGCGACGATCCTCGCCGCCCCGACCCACAGGTCGAGACGACCGGCGCGGACTCGGCTCCGTCGAGTCGCTCCGACGAACACGCGGCGCCACAGGCGTTGCGGGAACCGACACGCCATGGTCCACACTGGTTGCCATGAGTATTCGGCCGCTGGACGGGGTGCGCGTCCTGGAACTCGGCAACTACATCGCAGCGCCGACCGCGGGACGCATCCTCGGTGACTTCGGTGCCGAGGTGATCAAGGTGGAACGCCCGAAAGCGGGCAACGAGCTGCGCAACTGGCGGCTCTACGGCGGCGACACCTCGATGCTCTACCGGACGATCAACCGCAACAAGAAGTCGATCACGCTCGATCTGCGCACCGAGGCGGGACGTGGGATCGTGCTCGACTTGATCCGGCACTGTGACGTGCTGTTGGAGAACTTCCGGCCCGGCATGCTGGAGAAGTGGGGTCTGGGCCCGGAGGTACTGAACGAGGCGAACCCGGATCTGGTGATCACCCGGATCTCCGCCTACGGGCAGACCGGGCCGCTGTCGGATCGGCCCGGTTTCGCCGCCGTGGCCGAGGCCGTCGGCGGCCTGCGGGAACTGGTCGGTGATCCCGACCGTCCGCCCGTGCGCACCGGCGTCTCCATCGGCGATTCGATCGCGGGGATCTACGCCGCGTTCGGCACCGTGATGGCGCTGTTCCAGCGCGAGCGCCGCACCGAGGCGGACGCGCCGGTGCCACTCCGGGAGCGCGTGATCGACGTGGCGCTCAACGAGGCGATCCTGTCGGTGATGGAATCGCTGGTGCCGGACTATCTCGCCTACGGCATCCAGCGCGAACGCGTCGGCGGCCGGATGGAGGGCATCGCGCCGAGCAACGCGTATCCGTGCGCGGACGGCACCAGCATCATCATCGGCGGCAACGGCGACGCCATCTTCCAGCGCTACATGGCGGTCATCATCGGCCCGACCTGGCCGCCGACCCGGAACTCCAGGACAACGCGGGCCGCTGGCGGCACCGCGAACGGCTGGACGCGGCCATCGGCGAGTGGACGGCCCGCCACACTCGCGCCGAGGCGTTGAAGCTGCTGGAAGCAGCCGCGATACCGTGCGGCCCGATCTACACCGCGGCCGACATCGTGGCCGACGAGCAGTATCGGGCGCGCGACATGATCCAGCCCTTCGCCGTGGACGTCGGCGCACCGGAGCCGAAGGTGGTCGGTTTTCCCGGCATCGTCCCGGTGATCGGCGAAAAGTCCCTGCCCATCCGCACCGTCGGCCCCGATCTGGGTGCGCACACCCGGGAGGTGCTGACCGGTTTGCTCGGCATGAGCGAGGCCGAGATCGACGCGTTGGAGGCACGATGAGCACGCGGCCACACGACCGGAGGCGCCCGGAGGGACGTAGCGACCGGGAACCGCGTACGCCGGGCAGCAGCGGGCCCGCCGTGCAACCGAATCCGACCGGAGCGGGCGAAAAGCCTTGGGGCGGCGTGATGTGCGGCCACCACCGAGCGCGGGAGCAGCGATGACCGCGCCGGTGCTGCGCGACGTCACGTTGCGCGACGGGCTCCAGCTGACCGGCAAGCTGCTGCCCGTGCAGCGCAAGGTGGACATCGTGCGCCGCCTGCTCGCGCTGGGGGTGCCCGCACTGGAGATCGGCTCGATGGCCCGCCCCGACCTGGTCGCGCCGATGGCGAACACCATGGAATTGGTCGCCGCGCTGACGCCGGAGGAACTGCGTCGCTGCTGGGTGTGGGTGGCGACGCCGCGCCACGTCGAGAAGGCCGCCGCGGCGGGGGTGCGCAATTTCCAGTACTGCTTCTCCGTCTCCGACGCGCACAATCGGGCGAACATCGGACGCGACACCGAGGCCAGCATCGCCGCCATGCCGGACGCGATCCGACTGGCCCGCGAGGTGGGCGGGTCGATCCAGCTCTGCTTGGCGACGGCCTTCACCTGCCCGTTCGACGGACCGGTCGACCCGGAGCGGGTGCTGAATATCGCCCGCGACCCGCGCACCGAGGGGGCGGACGACATCGTCCTGGCCAACACGCTGGGCCAAGCCCATCCCAGCGAGGTCGCCGCGCTGGTCGGCGCGGTGCGCGAGCGGACCCCGGCGCGCCGTGTCGTCTTCCACGGTCACGACACGTGGGGCATGGGCGTTGCCAATACGCTCGCCGCCGTCGCGGCGGGCGCGGACATGGTCGACGGCGCCCTCGGTGGACTCGGCGGCTGTCCCTTCGCCCCCGGCGCGAGCGGCAACACCGCCTCCGAGGACATCCTCTTCGCGACCAGACCGGAGTGGTTCACCCCCGCGACGCTCGCCGCACTGGTGAACCTGTCGGAAGAACTGCTCGCCGAACTCGGCGAGCCGAATTGATCGCGCGCACTCGAAGGCGCCCGATCGAAAGCGCCGGCTTTCCAATGGGTCGTAGGTACGGAGCACCCCGCGACGTAGTCGCCGCGAAGACAACACAGGGTCTTCCCTGATGGCATGTCGGGGCCGAGCCGGTAAGACTGGACGGCATGACTTCGCAAGCCTTGGGCGCAGACACCACCGACATAGCGGCACCGACCGATGTCGCGGCCCACGCTATCGACCTGACCAAGGTCTACGGATCTGGTGACACGCAGGTCAGGGCATTGGACGGAGTGTCGGCCGAGTTCGCGAAGGGAGAGTTCACCGCGATCATGGGCCCGTCCGGCTCGGGCAAGTCGACCCTCATGCACTGCCTGGCCGGGCTCGACAGTGCCAGTTCGGGCACCGTCCGCATCGGCGACACCGATCTGACCACACTGTCGGACAAGCAGATGACGCGGCTGCGCCGGGACCGGATCGGCTTCGTCTTCCAGGCGTTCAACCTGGTGCCGACGCTGACGGCGCTGGAGAACATCACGTTGCCGCTGGACATCGCGGGGCGCGTGCCCGATCGGGAGTGGCTGGAGACGGTGGTGCGGCGCCTCGGGCTGGCCGATCGGCTCGCGCACCGGCCGAGCGAGCTGTCCGGCGGACAGCAGCAGCGGGTGGCCTGCGCCCGCGCGCTGGCGGGCAAGCCGGAGATCATCTTCGGCGACGAGCCGACCGGCAATCTGGACTCCCGCTCCTCGGAGGAGGTGCTGTCGATCCTGCGCGCCGCGGTGGACGAGTTCGGGCAGACGGTCGTCATCGTCACCCACGAACCGCACGCGGCCGGGTTCGCCGACCGGGTGGTGTTCCTCGCCGACGGACGCATCGTCGACGAGATGCGCGATCCGACCGCCGACACCGTGCTGGACCGGATGAAAGCGCTGGAGCAGGCGTGATCGCGCGGACGAGGAAGAATCGGGGGCGCGCGTGATGGCCGGAAGTCCGATGCGCAAGGTCGCGCTGCGCAATCTCGCCGCGCACAAGGTACGGCTCGCGCTGACCCTCTTGTCGGTGGTGCTCGGCACCGCCTTCATCGCGGGTTCGTTCGTGTTCACCGACACGTTGCAGAGCACTTTCGACGGGATCTTCGCCAACGAGGCGAAGGGCGTCGACGTCCGGGTGAGCCCGAAGGAGCGCCAGGCGCAGGGCGTGCCGAACAACGTGGTGGACGAGCTGGGCAAGTACCCGGGCGTCCGCACGGTCGCGCCCAGCGTGAACGGGCCGGTGGTGCTGCTGGATCCGGCGGGCAAGAAGGCCGTGCAGACCGGTGGGGCGCCGACGTTCGGCAAGTCCTACCTCCCGCCGGAGCAGGCCGTCGCGGAGCCGGAGAAGTTCTTGCAGGGCGTTCCGCCCGCCCGGCCCGGTGAGATCGCGCTCAACACCGGCGGGGCCGAACGGGCCGGGCTGAAGATCGGGGACCGGACCAAGATCCTCATCCCCTCCCAGCCCGATCCGATCGACGTCACCCTCACCGGCATCTACGAGATCCCGTCCGAAACGGGCGGTCTCATCGGAGTGCTGTTCGACGACACGCAGGCGCGCAAGCTGTTCACCGACGGCCTGCACGTCGCGTACGTGGACCTCGCGGCCACCGGCATCCCCGGTGACGAACTGCGCGACAACCTGGCCAGGGAACTGCCGGGCTACAAGGTGCAGAACGGCGATCAGGTGCGCGCGGACCTGAAGAAGGAGATCTCCAACGCGCTCAACTTCATCAACTACTTCCTGCTCGCCTTCGGTGCGATCGCGCTGATCGTCGGCACGTTCATCATCTACAACACGTTCTCGATGATCGTCGCGCAGCGCTTGCGGGAGCTGGCGTTGCTGCGCGCGGTCGGCGCGAGCAGGCAACAGGTCGGCCGGTCGGTGGTGGCCGAGGCGTTCGTCATCGGAGCGATCGGCAGTGCGCTCGGCCTCGCGGGCGGTGTGGGACTGGCGTTCGGCTTGTCGGCGGTGCTGAACGCGTTCGACCTCGGGTTGCCGACCGGATCGATGGCGGTGCGGCCGCGCACCATCGTCGTCGGGCTCCTGGTCGGTCTGGCGGTGACGATGGTGAGCGCCTACGCGCCCGCGCGCCGCGCCTCGCGGATTCCGCCGGTGCAGGCCATGCGCGAGGAGTTCGCCTCCACCGGGGAGTCGTTGCGCCTGCGCACGATCGTCGGCGCGGCGCTCGCCGCGCTCGGCGTGGGCCTGGTCGTGGTGGGTGCGCAGCGCACCGGCGGCACGGCGGCCGCCACGGTCGGGGTGGGTGCGCTCGGCCTGATCTTCGCGGTGCTGCTCGCCGCGCCCGCGCTGTCGCGGCCGGTGGTCGGCGGCCTCGGGGTGCTGGTACGCCCGTTCGGGCCGATCGGCGGTATGGCCCGCAACAACGCGGCCCGCAATCCCCGCCGCACCGCCGCGACCGCGTTCGCGTTGACGCTCGGCCTGATGCTGGTCTCGGCGATCGGCATGCTCGGCGCCTCGGCGAAGGCCAGCGTCGGCGTGCTGGTGGACAAGGGCGTGCGCGCCGACTACGTGCTGGCGGGTCCGCAGTTGCTCGGGGTGCCGTTCGGCGCCGCCGACGCCGCGCGCACCGACGTGCCTGGCGTAGAGCAAGCGGTGGGAATGCGCGGCGCACCCTTCAAACTCGGCGACGAGCAGGTGTTCGCCACGTCGGCGGACGGTCCGTTGAACGGCGTGCTGAACTACGAGATCGTGCGCGGCGGCGACACCCTCGGCGCTCGCGACGTGCTCGTGTCGGAGGACGAGGCCGGTGAGCGCGGGTGGATAGTCGGCGACCAGGTGACCCCGACCAGCGTGGACGGGAAGAAGGTCCCGCTCACGGTGACCGGCCTGTACAAGAAGAACCCCCTGCTCGGCCCGATGGTGGTGTCGCAGACGGTCTACGACGAGGTGGTCCCGCTCAACTTCCGGACCAACTTCCTGGTGCTGATCAAGGCGCAGCCGGGCGCGGACCTCACCCAGATGCGCGCGGATCTGGAGAAGGCGACGGAGCAGTTCGTCGTGGTGCAGGTACAGGATCGCGAAGAGTTCAAGGGCGCACAGGGCAAACAGATCAACACCTTGCTCGCCATCCTGTACGGCCTGCTCGCCTTGGCGGTGGTGATCGCGATCCTCGGCATCGTGAACACGCTCGCGCTGTCGGTGGTGGAGCGTCGCCGCGAGATCGGCATGCTTCGCGCGGTCGGTATGCAGCGCGCCCAGGTGCGCCGGACGATTTATCTGGAGTCGATGCTGATCGCGGTGTTCGGCGCGATCGTCGGCATGGTGCTCGGGCTCGGGCTCGGCGTCGGCTTCCTGCGCACGCTACGCGACCTCGGGCTCGACCAGATCGCCATCCCGTGGAGCCAATTGGCGCTCGTCCTGGTCAGCTCGGCGGTCGTCGGCGTTTTGGCCGCTGTCTGGCCTGCGGTGCGGGCGGCCCGTACCCCGCCCCTCGCGGCGATCGCGGACCTCTGAGTCCCGGGCGGCGCACGGGTACCGTGCGCCGCCCGGCCGCGGACTCGCGGGCTCAGGCTTCCGCGCCGCTCTTCATCGCGGCGAGGGTTTGGCGCATGAGATCTGGCATGGTCCGGTCGAAGAAGGCCGAGACCAGAGGCCGCAAGGGCGCGGCGGTGGGTTGGAAGGAGTAGGTCCAGGTGACTTCGGTCCTGCCGTCGTGATCCCGGAACCCGAAGGCCGCGACCGCGTGATCGACCGTGTGGCGCTGCCGCGGCTCGGTGAATCCCCACACCAGGTAGCGGAAGGTGTCGCTGGTATCTTCGAGCACCTCCTCGACCAGGTAGTGCCCGTTCGCGAATTGCACTCTGCGCCGATCTCCTGTGCGGTCGGAGCCGGCGTCCCAGGCCCCTCGCAGGATGTCGGTCCGCACAACACGGGTGGCGTCGTCGTCAGTGTGGACCAAATCGCTCAGGTGCAGTTCGGGGTTGTTGACCCATCGGAGATAGTCGCTTCTGGCGACGTCGATGACGATTGATTCGGTGTGGCTCACATAGCCACCCGTGGCCAGTGCGGGGCGGGGTTCGGTATACGCGGGTGGTGTCGACGGCGGTTGCCGGAATTCCTGCGGGCCGAGCGTGGCCCCCAGTAATCCGATGACCGCGCTGAGCAGACGAAGCAGCATGTGCCGATCTCCTAGGTTGACGTTGTCAACCGACCGTAACGCTGTTGGTTGACAACGTCAACCGCAAAGGCGGGCTGGCGCGTCGCCTAGTGGTTGGCCGCGTTGGCGTGCGCCCAGGACTGGACGTCACCGCGATCGAGGGCCACCGCCAACAGGTCCGGGAACTTGTCGGGGGTACAGGCGAAGGCCGGGATGCCGAGCGCGGCGAGAGCAGCGGCGTTGTCGTGATCGAAGGCGGGAGCGCCGTCGTCGGAGAGCGCGAGCAGGACGACGACCTGTACGCCGGACTCCTGCATCGAGCGCACCCGGCGCAGCATTTCCTCGCGGATGCCCCCCTCGTAGAGGTCGGAGATCAACACGAACACCGTGTCGGCCGGGCGGGTGACCAGCGACTGGCAATAGGCGAGGGCCCGGTTGATGTCGGTGCCGCCGCCGAGTTGGGTGCCGAACAGCACCTCGACCGGATCGTCGAGTTCGCCGGTGAGATCCACGATTTCGGTGTCGAACACCACCAGCGAGGTACGCAGCGACCGCATCGAGGCCAGCACCGCGCCGAACACCGACGCGTACACCACGCTGGCGGCCATCGAGCCGGACTGATCGATGGCCAGCACCACGTCGCGGCGCACCGCCTGCGCCTTGCGGCCGTAGCCGACCAGGCGTTCGGGCACCACGGTGCGCTGCTCGGGCAGGTAGGTGGCGAGGTTCTTGCGAATCGTGCGGTTCCAGTCGATATCGCGCAGTTTCGGCCGGCTGACGCGGGCGGCGCGATTGAGCGCACCGGAGACCGCGGCCACGGTGTGCGCCGCGATGCGCTGCTCGATCTCCCGCACCACCTTCTCCACCACCATCCGCGCGGTCGCTTTGGTGGTCTCGGGCATCACCCGGTTCAAGCTCAGCAGGGTGCCGACCAGATGGACGTCCGGCTCCACCGCCTCGAGCAGTTCCGGCTCCAGCAGCAGCTGGGTCAGATCGAGCCGTTCCACGGCATCGCGCTGCATGACCTCGACGACGGTGGCGGGGAAGTAGCCGCGAATGTCGCCGAGCCAGCGAGCCACGCGCGGCGCCGAACCCTGTAGACCACCGGTTCGCTTGCCGGGCGAAGTCTCCTCGTCGGTGTTGTACAGCGCCGACAGTGCCCGGTCCATGGCCGCGTCCGTGCTGGAACCGAGCCCGCCCAGCCCTTCCTCCGCTGCCGCGCCGAGCACCAATCGCCAACGCCGAGCCTGTGCTTCGTCGGTCACGCCGCTTCCTTCCCGGCGCTAGCGCCGCCCGCGCGGTCTCGCTCCACTATCCGAGCGGTCATGCGCTGCCGTCTCCGCGTCCGACCGCTCATATCGTGACGCCCAGGATTTCCGCCGCGGTGCGCACCGCCGCCACGGCCCGGCCGGGGTCGATGCCCGCGACCGTGGTCGCGGCGGCGACGGACCCGCCGTCGCGGACCGCCTGCCCGATCGCGCGGCGCTCACCCGATTCGAACGCGCCGAACGTTCGGCGCAGCAGCGGCAGCGTCGCGACGAACGTCTCGTCGCCGAGTCCGCGCAGCCAGTCGTCGATGAGCCGCAGCAACTGCCGATCGTGCACCAGCAGCAGGCCGCGCCCGCCGAGGAACCCATCATCCATGCCGCCTTCGCCGCGGCGGTCGCACCCACCGACAGGGCCGCGGACAGTCTGCGCGCGGATTCGGCGTCATCAATGCGGCCCGCGTCGGCGAGCAAGCGGACGGCACGGCCCACCAGCGCGCCGTGCACGTCGTCACGGTCGGCGACGCGGCGCAGCGCGGCCAGCCATTCGCCGGTCGCCCAGTCGTCGTCCCTGGTGTTGATGGCGGTGTGCGCCGCGTCCAGCAGACCGCGCAGGTCGGTGGCGGCGTCGGTGTCCAACCCGGTGACCGCCGCGGGCAAGCCCGCGCAGATGCGCACCAGCAGCCCGTCGGCGACGTGGGCAAGCGCCTTGGTGTCGGTGCCGCGCACATCGCCGTAGCGCAGCGTCCGGATCAGGCCGGGCAGCGCGGCGAGCAGGTGGGTGACGTCGTGATCGAGCGCGGCGGTGGACTCCAGCCGGGTGATCAATCCGTCGGTGGCACCGCCGAGGTCGGCGAGCAGAGCGACTTCCAGCGCGGCGGTCAGCTCGCCGACGGTGCGGTCGGTGCGGTTGGCGGTGTCGAGGATCTTCGCCTCCGCCGCCGTGCGGATCGTGGTGCCCCAGCGCGACGCCTCGATGATCGAGATCGCGTACTCGGGCTGCCATCGCAGCGTCCATGTCTCCCGGAAGGTGCCGGTGCTGCGGACGTCGCTGGTGGTGAGCGTGCCCCAGCCGATCTCGAGCACCCGCAGCCGGTGCAACAGCCGCGACCGCTCGACCTCGCGTTCCTTGCGCAGATCCAGGTCGACGGTGCGGGCCGATGGCTCCTGCTTCATCCGCAGTGACCGGATGGTGGCGCGCAGGTCCGCGTCCAGCGGCACGGTGGGCGTCTGCTCCGGAACGGCGCCGAGCGCCTCACCGACGACGAGCTCGCCGATCACCAGCCGCAGCATCGTCTCGTCCCCGCCGCACAGCACCGAGCGGGTGGCGTCGGTCACCTCGGACAAGCCCGCGAGCGGACGGCCGCGCAGCGCGGCGAGCGTATCGGCGAGCCGGACGGCTTCGATGACGTGCGCACTGGAGACGGGCAGATCGTGCGCGCGCAGCACCCCGGCCACCTTGGTCAGCCAGCGGGCGATCGGCTGCTCGGTCTCGGTGAACAGATGGTGGTACCAGCCCGGAGAGGTGATGCCCGCACCGTAGCCGGAGGTCGTGGACAGCCGCGAATGCGTCCACGGCACCCAGGTGAGCCTGGTTTTGGTCTTCGGCAGGCCTTTCAGCAAACGGGCGTCGGGTGCCGCGGGCCCGAACGGGCCGGTGAGCGCGGGCGCGTGCCACGCGCCACACACCACCGCCAGCCGTTTCGCCCCATCCTTCAGCGCTTTGCGGATGGTCTGCCGCATATAGGCTTCGCGCCGCAGCGTGTGGGCGTCGATCACGAGGGCCTCGGGCGGCGGATCGGGCACCGCGGCGATCGCCTCCGCAACCGAATCGAACTCCGGCGCAGGCGTTCGCGTGTGCGCCGTCGCGTGGTCTGCGGATTCGGGGCCTTCTTGTTCGCGCCGGTCTTCCGTGGGCGTGGTGCTCGCCGGGCTCCGCTGTGGCGGAGAGTCGCCAGTGGGTTCGACAGCCCGCGGATTGTCGGCGGTGCCGGGGACCGTAACTCGACCTTTCGCGGTGTCGCCCTTCGCGTCCGATGGTCCGACGCCCGAACTCGTCTCACCGTCGCGCGCGGATTCCCGCAGCGCGCCCATCGCCTCGGTGATCGGGTCGAACGCGTCGGCATCCGGCACGGATTCGACCACGGCGTCCCACCAGCGTTCGGCGTCGTCGTAGCCGCCCGCCTCGGCGAGCGCGGCGAGGGGATCGAAGCGATCGCCGGGTTCGTCCTCCGTCGCGAGCGTGATGGTCGCGGGCAGATCGCAGAACCGCACGGGCACGTCGTTGTCCACGGCGTACCGCAGCGCCTGCCATTCCGGCGAGAAGACCGCGTAGGGCCAGAACGCCGCCTTGGCGGGTGCGTCCGGAACGTAGGCCAGCAGCGCGACCGGCGGGGTCATGCCCTCGGCCGCGACATAGCCGACCAGCGGGTTGGCGTCCGCGGGGCCCTCGATGAGAATCGTGTCCGGCTCGAATGCCGCCAGGGCCAGGCATAGCGAGCGCGCCGATCCCGGCCCATGGTGACGGATGCCGAAAACCCTGGTGATCGAGGTTTGTTCGGGGCCGGAAGTCACCCGGTGACCTCACGGCAAGCGCGGTAGAAATCGGCCCAGTCGGGTCGCTCGCGGACCACGGCTTCCAGGTACTCGGTCCACACCACGGCATCGGCGACCGGATCCTTGATCACCGAACCGAGCACCGCGCCCGCGATGTCGGACGCGCGCAGCACACCGTCCCCGAAGTGCGCCGACAGCGCGATCCCATTGGTGATCACCGAGATCGCCTCCGCGGTGGACAGCGTTCCGGACGGCGACTTGAGCTTGGTCCGGCCGTCGGCGGTGCTGCCGGAGCGCAGCTCGCGGAAGACCCGCACCACACGCCGCACCTCCTCGGCCGCCGCGGGCACGGTGGGCAGTTCCAGCGCGGAGCCGAGTTGCTCGACCCGCCTGCTGACGATGGCGACCTCTTCGTCCTCGCTCGCGGGCAGCGGCAGCACCACCGTGTTGAACCGGCGGCGCAACGCGGAGGACAGGTCGTTCACCCCGCGATCACGGTCGTTGGCGGTGGCGATGACGTTGAAGCCTTTGGCCGCTTGCACCTCGGTGCCGAGTTCGGGAACCGGCAAGGTCTTCTCGGACAGGATGGTGATCAGTGCGTCCTGCACGTCCGAAGGGATGCGGGTGAGTTCCTCGATCCGGGCGATGGAGCCGGTCCGCATGGCGGTGAGCACCGGCGAGGGCACCAGCGCCGCGTCGCTCGGTCCTTCCGCGAGCAATCGCGCGTAGTTCCAGCCGTAGCGGATCGCCTCCTCGGCGGTGCCCGAGGTGCCCTGCACGAGCAACGTCGACGCACCGCTGATGGCGGCGGAGAGATGTTCCGACACCCAGGTCTTGGCGGTGCCGGGCACGCCGAGCAGCAGCAGCGCCCGGTCGGTGGCCAGCGTCGCGACCGCCACCTCCATGAGCCTGCGCGGGCCGACGTACTTCGGGGTGATCACCGTGCCGTCGGGGAGGGCTCCGCCCAGCAGGTAGGTGACCACCGCCCAGGGCGACAACCGCCAAGACGGCGGGCGGGGCCGGTCGTCGGCGGCGGCCAGGGCGCGCAACTCGTCGGCATAGGCCTGTTCGGCGTGCGGGCGCAGCAGATCCGGCGTCGGGTCGGTGGTGGTCACTGCAACTCCTCGAGCATCATCGAGCGGTGGTTGAGGTCGTGGGCGAGCTGATCGAAAGCCCGCTCCCAGGCGGGATCGTCGCATCGGCGGGCCACCGTGGACAGCGTGGTCGCGGCGGTGACGGGAAGGTGGACGGCGGCCGCGGCCAGCAGCGACCGGTGCGCGTTCGGCGACGCGCCGTGCGTCTCCGGGCGCCGCGCGGCCGCCCGCGCCCGCTCGAACAGCAGCAGCACCACGTGCTGGGCCAGCTCCTCCGGCCACGGATGTCCCATCGCGGGCAGCAGCGCCTCGATCTCCGACAGCCACGAGCCGTCCAGCCGCACCAGGTGCGCGGTCCGATCCGGCAGCGGTAGCAATGCGAACAGCTCGCGCCTGCGCAACATCGCCAGGTCGGTGGGCACCCCGGCTTCGAACAAGGCCCGCGCCCACGCCGAATCGCGCTGCGCCAGAGCGGCATCCACCCAGCCGTCGAAAACCGGCTGACGGAACCGGTCCTCGATCGTGGCGCGCACCGCCTGCTGCGGTGTGCCGAGCACACCGGCCCAGTGCGTCAGCGGTGTCGCGGCCACCACCTGTCGAAGCCGGGCGGCGGCGACGTCGGGCGCGCCGTTCCAGCGGTAGGCGAACTCGACGGTGCGATCGGTGATCCCGTCGCGCTGGGCGGCGGCGTCGAGCGCGTCCGGCAGGGTGAGCACCACGTTCGTGTGCAGCATCCGGCGCTCGGCGCTGATCCACGCGCCCGCCCGGTCGCGCATCCGCCGGGTGAACGCCGATCCGGGCAGGAGCGCGAGCAGCCCGGCGGCGGTGCGCCGCACGTCGGCGCGCCGGTCGTCCAGTGCCGCTTCCAGCAGGGGCTCGTCTTCCGGACCGAGTCCGTCGGCCAGCAGGGCCAGCAGTTCGGCCTTCAGGGGTCCGGATTCCTTGGGCCAGGCCGCGGTGAGCGCCGCCCTGGCCGCGTCGGGGTCGGCGCGGCGGAGTTCGGCGAGCCAATCGCGCCGCTCGGACGGCTGGCCGAACAGCCAGGTGTCCTCGGAGCGCTCGGACGGCTGCCGCACCAAGTCGTGCCATTCCGGATGCCGGGCCGCCAGCCAGCTGCCACGGGCGCCCGCGAGGCGCAGCAGCGGCTCCCGCAGCGCGGCATTGATCTTCGCGTGCTCGAGGAGTCGCGCGCAGAGCGCGTCCGGCGCTCGATAGTCGTGCGGCCGCGCCGCGTCGAACCATTCGGGAAGGAAAGCCGAGCGCTCCCGCAGCATGCGCGCCAGGCGTTCCGTGGCAGGGCGCGGCAGCAACGGGCGGGGATCGTCGGCCGCGGGTTCGGGCGCCGCCGCGGTGGCGGGTGCGACGCCGCCACGGGTGAAAAGGTCCTGAAGTGCGGCCGATTCGAGCAGTCGCAGCGCGGGGTCGCTCGGAAAACGGCCTGCCGCGCGCGCGATCGGGGGCGCCAGCGCGGCGAGATCCGGGGCGCGGCGGGCGGTGCCGAGCAGGGCGACCGAGGTGAGGTCCGCGCTCGCCACGGGCCCGGCGGCGGGCCGGATCGCGTCCCGGCCGAGAACCTCCGTCTGGACGAGATCGATCACCTCGCCGGCCGTGAACGCCGAGATCGGCGCCAGTCCGTCGGCGCTCCACTCACCGACCACCGTCACCGGGTGCCCGCCGGAGACGGCCAGGAGCGTCCACGGTTGCTCGCCCGGCCGGATCGGCAGCGCCGTGCCGTCGGATTCCGTGACATACCAGCCTTGCTCGGTCCGGGTGGGCACTACGTCGGCCAGCAGCATCGGCCACCCGCGCAACCACGGATCGGCGCCGAGCGCGGACGCGTGCGACGCCAGCGCGGCGGCGATCGTGGTGCGCTGCCCGGTTCGCGCGGGCAGCGTGGTGAACGGTTCGGGGCCGCTGTGCCGCTCGCCCCAGAGTGCGCGCAGCGGCGCGGCGCCAGGATAGAAATGCAGCAGCGCGTCGGCCTGTTGCCCGAGCGCGGGAACGTCGGCGGGGAAGCCGGGGGAGCCGAAGGAATGGTCGACCACCAGCGCCCAGCGCCCGGTTTCCCGTCCGTACAACCAGGTGCGCCGGGTGTAGAGGCGCTCCTCCTCGGTGATCTGGGAACCGAACACCATCCAGCGGTCACCGACCGCGGGCTCGGCGCGCACCGCCTCGGCCGGGGTGGGATAACCGACGTGGGCGCGGATACTGGCGCGCAACGCGGGCGTCACCGCGTCGAGCTGCCGGTGCGCGGCGATCAGCAGGTGCATCCGCGCGTACTCGCGCAGCACCACGTCGGGCCAGTCCGGCCTGGAGGCCACGGCGGCGGGAAGACGGCGCAGGGCGGCGGCCAGGCCGGGGGCCTGCGCGTCGACCATCCTGGCCGCCACGGCCTCGAACGCCCGATACGAGCGATCGGCTTGCGCGAGCCCGGTGCGCACCTGGTCGCCGAGCCAGACGTCGAGTTCCTCCAGGCCCGCGGTCACCCGTACCCGCCGCTGCTCGGCGGTGGCGGGGTTGGGGGTGCGTGTGCGGTCGGCGGTCGCGGCGGCGCGCGCCGCCCGGCCGCCGATCCACGACGCCGCGTAGTCCGCGATCTCCGCGGCGGCGACCTCGCCCGCGGTCCAGCGCAACAGCAGCGACAGCGCGTGTTTGCAGGGGAACTTGCGGCTCGGGCAGGAACACCGGTACGCCGGACCGGACAGGTCGACGATCGTCTGGTACGGCGTGGCGCCGCTGCCCTGGCAGCGGCCCCACAGGGCCGTGCCGTGGCGCCCGCATTCACGCCAGCGGCCCACCAGCTTGCGTGCCGCGGAGAGCGAACTCGCGTCCGGCGCCAACGCCGTGACCTGGTCTTCGGTCCACGGTGTCGTCATCGGGCGGCTCCAGCTCGGTGCTGCCTCATCGCCTTCCTTCGTTGCTCGGTTGACCGGATTTCTACCGCAGCACACCGACAAGTGCCGCGACCGGTGCCGCGCCGCGCACGGAACCGCTTGTCTCGGTGCCGTATTCGCCGTTCGGGCGAATGTTGCGCCGATCGGGACGCTCTGGCATTCTGTCCTGTTCGGCTCGACCGAGCCACCCGGAACGGGTGTTGACACCATCGAGCTGCCCGCCGGGGTTGGCGCGAGGGGTGGACATCGAGGCGCGGCGCAGGCGTTTCGATGACCATATATCCATCCCCGCGGGCAGATTCGCTTGGGCACGGTGGGCGATCCGGAAGCGATCGGGTAGCGTTTCGCACGGCTTCGACAAGGCGCCGCACACGGGGTCGGAGGACGTGGCGGCTCGATGGTGGAGGGGATTTTCCGCATGCGCCCGAATCCCGACGCTGTGCGGGCCGCCGGTTCCCCGGACGCGACGTCCCGGCTCTCGGAAGTGGTGACCAGGCGCCTCGCCGAGGATCCCACGGTGACTCCCTCGGTCACGCGGACCGTGCTGCGCGCGCTCGGCGCCGCCGAATCCGGTGACATAGCAACGAGTTTCGACCACACGGGCATATTCCTGCGTGCCATCCGGGTGTGCGGTTTCCGTGGCATCGGTCCGGAGACGACGCTCGAGCTACCGCCCGGCCCCGGCCTCACGCTCGTGGTCGGTCGCAACGGCAGCGGCAAATCCAGCTTCGCCGAGGCCGCCGAACTGGCGCTGACCGGCGGAAACCGTCGGTGGGACGGCCGATCGGCGGCGTGGCGGGAAGGCTGGCGCAACCTGCACGACGGCACGGCCGCCCGCATCGAACTCGAGCTGCTCACCGCGGGCGACGCGCCCTTGCTCACCATCGCCAAGGAATGGGCGGCCGACGCGGATCTGCCGGACGCGCACTGGACCCAGCGGTATCCGCCCGCGCCGCCGACGCGGTTCGACATGGACCGGTGGGCGGCCCAACTGGAGCTCTACCGGCCCTTCCTGTCCTACAGCGAACTCGGCGCGCTGGTGGACGGGAAACCGAGCGACCTGTTCGACGCGTTGCACCAGCTGCTCGGGCTCGACGAACTCACCCTGGCGCAGGAGCGGATCCGGATGCGCCGCCTGGAACTCGAACGCGCCGTGCGTGATTCGCGCCAGGAACGACTGGAACTGCTGGACCTGCTCGCGTCGGTGGCCGACGACCGCGCGGTACGGGTCGCCGGTCTGCTGCGGCCCGCCCAGCCGGATCTCACCGCCGTCGGCCGGGAGGTGCTGGGCGTGGTGGACGACCCGGCCGGACCGGACGGCCTGCGCGCGATCGTGCGGCTCGCGCTCCCCGATGACGGTGAAGTGGACGCGGTGGCGACCCGGCTCGAATCGTGGGGAGCCGCCCTCGCGCAGGGAGCGACCGCCGACGCCGAAGCCGATCTGCGCGTCCTCGAACTGCTGCGCAAGGCCCGCGAGCATCAGGCGGCGACCGGGAGCTGTCCGTGTCCGGTGTGCGGCAGCGGGGCACTGGACGAGGACTGGGTGCGCGAGACCGATGCCGCCATCGAGCGGCTGTCGGCCCGGGTGGACGCGCTCACCACCGCGCGCGTCGAGCTGGGCGCCGCCGTGCGAGCCGCCAGGGCGCTGCCCGACCTCGTCCCCGCCGAACTGGATTTCGATCCCCGCAATCCCCCGTCGGTCGACACCACGGCGGTGCGTGAGGCGTGGGCCGAGTGGGCCGCGCTGACCACCGCCGAATACACCCCGGACCTGCCCGGCCGGCTGCGCTCCGCGCACGCGCGGCTGGTCGGCGAATTGGACCTGCTGCAGCAGGGCACCCGCAAGGAACTCGATCGCTTGGACGAGGTGTGGACACCCCTGGTGCCGCGAATCGTGGCGTGGCTGGAGGGTGCGCGCGAGGTGGCCGCGCACGCGGCGGAACTGCGTACGGTGAAGAAAGCCGAGGACTGGTTGAAGTCGGCCACCGCGGGCCTGCGCGGTGAGCGGATGACGCCGCTGGAGACGACCGCTCGCTGGGTGTGGCGCACGCTGCGGCAGCAGAGCAATGTCGAGCTGGGCGCCATCCGGTTGCAGGGCAACGCGGGCACCGCGCGCCGTGTGCTGCTCGACGTGACCGTCGACGAGGTCGACGGAGCAGCCCTCGGCGTGATGAGCCAAGGGGAACTGCACGCGCTCGGTCTCTCGTTGTTCCTGCCGCGAGCCACGGTGGAGGACAGTCCCTTCCGGTTCGTCATGATCGACGACCCGGTGCAGGCGATGGACCCGGCCAAAGTGGACGGTCTGGCCCAGGTGCTCGCCACGGTCGCCTGGACCCGTCAGGTGGTGGTCTTCACCCATGACGAGCGCCTCGCCGAGGCGGTGCGGCGGATGCAGCTGGACGCGACCGTGCTCGAGGTCCAGCGCCGGGACCGCTCGGTGGTCGAGGTGCGGGTGTCCAGCGACCCCATCCGCCGTTACCTCGACGACGCCCGCGCCTTGGTGCGCACTCCGCAGCTGCCCGCGGCGATCGCCGACGAACTGGTCGCCACCTGCTGCCGTTCCGCGGTGGAGGCGGCCAGTCTGGCCAGGGCGCGGCGTACCCTGCTGGCCGCGGGCATGAATCACCACGAGGTGGAACGCCACATCGACGCCGCGCACTCCACCAGGGCGAAGGTGGCGCTGGCGGTGTTCGGGGTCGGCAGCAAGGTCGACGACCTGAACAAGAACCTCATCGCACGGGAAGGACGGTGGGTGGTGGACGCACTGCGCGACGCGACGGCGGGTGCGCACGTGCCGATCGGACGCGACATGCGCGAGCTGATCGGTGAGACCGAGAGATTCGTCGCGTGGCTGGCCCGGTGAAGCGCCGATGAGCGGGCGGCGTCGGCCGGTCGGCGCACGCCGTGGGTCCGGGGGCGGCGGCCCGGCGCCCCGGGACGGGCGGCGCGGGCGGAAGAACGGCGCGCACCGCCCGCGCGGGAATCGTCCGTCGGTCGCCGAGCGGCTGGATACCGTCGACCTGCTGCTCGCCGGATCGGTCACCGACGCGGGCGGATTGTGGTCCCGTGCGACCGCCTGGATTCTGCGGATCGCACTGGAGCAGGCCGTGGACGAATTGTGGCTGCGGCTGGAGCCCGCGCTGATCCGTTGTCCGATGCGGGCGCAGCTGATCGCGCTGCGTGCCTTCGCCGGGCCGGAGGAAGCGGCGCGGGTGGCCGTGCTGTGGGCGGCGCTGTCCCGGGCCGCCCATCACCACGACTACGAACTCGCGCCGAGCGTCACCGATCTGCGGCGCTGGCGGGAACAGACCGTTCGCCTTGGCGGCGGACTTGGCGGCGGTGGACGCGCAGCGAACCTGACCCCGGCGATCGAACGGACAGCGCGGCGGGACCATCGAGGGTGGCGCTCGCGTCGGAGAGGACACAGGATGAGCGGTTCACGACGATGCCCGTGCGGGCGGGGCGACGCGTTCGACGAATGCTGCGGTCCGGCGTTGCGCGGCGAGCGCCCCGCCGCAACCGCCGAAGCGCTGATGCGGTCGCGCTACACCGCGTTCGCGGTGGGCGACACCGGCTATCTGCTGCGGTCCTGGCACCCGCGCACCCGCCCGCCCGAGGTGACCCTGGACCCGGCGCGGCGCTGGCTGTTCCTGGAGATCACCCGCATCGAGCGCGGCGGACCGTTCGACGACACCGGCACGGTGGAGTTCGTCGCGCACTACCGCGACGCGGGCGGTCGCGGCGCGCTGCACGAGATCAGCAGGTTCGCCCGGTCCGATGGCGCCTGGGTCTACCTGGACGGCACGCACGACGCCTGACCGGTAGCGTCAGCGGGCATGGCACGCGTCGCGATCGAGTACTGCACCCAATGCCGCTGGCTGCTGCGGGCGAGCTGGATGGCGCAGGAACTGCTCAGCACGTTCGCCACCGACCTGGGTGAAGTCGCGCTCATCCCGGGGTCGGGCGGGGTCTTCCGGATCACCGTCGACGGCGAGCAGATCTGGGAGCGCAAGGCCGACGGCGGATTCCCGGACATCGCGGTGCTGAAGCAGCGGGTGCGCGACCGGGTCGCACCGGAGCGCGACCTCGGTCACGCCGACCGGCGCGACTGAACCGCACCGGCCGGACGCGAGTCATCCGCAGCAGCCGCCACCGCAGCAGCCGCCGCCCGCCGGGGGCGCCGCGGGACTCGGCGCGGGTGCGTTCCCGCCGCCGCGGGTGACGGTGGCGAAGGTGGTCAGCAGTTTGACCGTGTCGTCGTGGCCGATCGGGCAGGTCGCCGGCGCCGACGACTCCGCCATCGGACGGGTCACCTCGAACGTGTCGCCGCAGCTGCGGCACCGATAGCTGTAACTCGGCATCCGCTCAGTTTAGAGCCTGCGCCGCCGGAGTGTCCGGAGCGCATCTCGGTGAAATATTCCGCAGTCGCGGCCCGTGCCGGGGCGCGGCGATGAAGGGCGACGGGTACGCACACGGATGCTCGCCGAGGACCCATCGTCGCGGACTTGATCAGCATGGTCGGGGTGGACGCCACGCCGAGACCGCTTTGCCCCCGGATCACACGGGCGGACCGCTGTACGCGGCACCATCCGGCGTGTCCCCGGCGCGGCTCCGGTCGCGGACCGGGAAGCGAGCCCGCGACTCGTTCCTGGTGAACGGCTGCCTCCGGCCCGCAGCACTCTGTCCGCAATCCGAGTGCCGATGGCGTCGTCGCGGCCGCCGTGACCGATTCGACACCGCGCCACTGGGCAAGGGCCTGAACAGCGGATGAATAGCGATCGACGCAGCAATGTCTCGGCATCGAAACGTTGCCGTACTGATCTTCGACGTACTCTCGAAAAAGAAGTATGAGGAGGTCCGCGATGCGCGCTCAGTTCTCCGAGGCGGTGCCCGGTCCCGGCGGTTCCGTCGAGCCCATCGCGCGAACGGCTTACGGCGACGTGCGCGGCGTGCGTGAGGGTTCGGTCTCCGTGTGGCGCGGCATCCCCTACGCGGCCGCCCCCGTCGGCCCGGCCCGATTCGCGCCGCCCCAGCCTCCGCCGTCCTGGGAAGGAGTGCGCGACTGCGCTTCTTCCGGGCAGATCGCGCCGCAGACGATGGGCACCATGGTCCCCATCATTCGGGCCTGACCATGGGTGAGGACTGCCTGTGGCTCAACGTCTGGTCGCCGCGCCCGGAGACCGGCGATCCCGCGCGCGCCCCGGAATTCCAGCCGCGCCCCGTGCTGGTCTGGCTGCACGGCGGGGCGTACTGCCTCGGCACCGCCGCACAGCAGATCTACGACGGGCGCAAGCTGGCCGCGACCGGCGACGTGGTGGTCGTCGGGGTCAACTACCGGCTCGGCGCGCTGGGCTTCCTCGACCTGTCCTCGCTCGGCGACGACTTCGCACCGAACCTCGGTCTGCGCGACCAGATCGCCGCACTGGAGTGGGTGCGCGACAACATCGCCGCGTTCGGCGGCGATCCAGGCAACGTCACGCTGTTCGGTGAGTCCTCCGGCGCGGGTTGCGTCACCGCGCTGCTCACCGCACCGAGGGCGGCGGGACTGTTCCACAAGGCGATCGCGCAGAGCCCGCCCGCGACCACGGTGTTCGGGCGCGATCGTGCCGCGACGGTGGCGCGGCGGTTCCTCGAGCTGATCGAACTGCCCGCCGCCAGGGCTGGGGAGCTGCTGGAATGCCCGATCGATCGGATCGTGGCGGCGGCGGGCGTCCTGCTGGACGAGATACCGCTGAAGGAGCCGGGCAGGCTCGCGGCCGCGCCGGTGGTCGACGGCGATCTGCTGCCGACCTATCCGATCGATCGGTTCCAGCGCGGGCGATCGCACCGGGTGCCGTTGATGATCGGAACCAACAAGGACGAGGCGTCGTTGTTCCGGCTGCTGCGCTCGCCGATCATGCCGGTGACGCCCGACGCGGTGAACGCGATGCTGCGCGACGTCGCGGCGAGCCATCCGCAGATGTCCGCGGAGCGGATCGCCGAGATCACCTCGGCCTACCCGGATCTGAACAAGGCAAGGGGAGCGCTGGCGATGTCCACCGACGCGGCGTTCCGGATGCCAGCGCACTGGGTGGCCGACGGTCACGCCCAGCACTCGCCGACCTGGATGTACCGCTTCGACTACGCCACGCCGATGCTGCGGGCGGCCCGGGTCGGCGCGGGTCACGCCACCGAACTGCCGTATGTCTTCGGCAATTTCGGCACCCTCAACCGCGACCCCACCTTCTGGCTCGGCGGCCGCAGAGCGGCCATGGAGGTCTCCGGCCGCGTGATGCGCCGCTGGCTGGCTTTCGCCGCCCACGGCGTTCCCGCCGCCCTGGACGGCTCCAAGCACTGGCCGCCGTATCGCCTTCCCGCCCGCGCCACCCTGCTCATCGACAGCGTCGATCGAGTGGTGAACGATCCCGACCGCGATCTGCACACCGCGTGGGGCGCGCAGGCCGTGGGGTTCAGCTAGCGGAAGCGTCACCGGGCGAGCCGTCGCGGCCGATCCGCGTCAGACGTCGGTCGAGAAGCGGATGCCGCCGTCGGGGATCTCCACTCCGGGCCAGACCCGGGCTCCACGCAGGAGCTCGCAGCGGGCGCCGATGTTCGCGCCGTCTCCGATGACGCCGTCGCGGACGAGTGCGCGCGGGCCGATGCGCGCGCCGAAGCCGATGATGGTGCGCTCGACGGTGGCGCCCGCCTCGATCACCGCGCCGTCGAAGACGACCGCGCCGTCCAGCCGGGCGCCCGCGCCGATTTCCGCGCCGCGACCGACCACCGTGCCGCCGATGAGCACCGCGCCTGGGGCGACTCCCGCGCCGGGGTGCACCAGCGATTCCCCGCGCTGACCGGGCAGGGCGGGAGAGGGGGCGATGCCGCGGACCAGGTCGGCGGAGCCGCGGACGAAGTCCTCGGGAGTGCCCATGTCGCGCCAGTAGGAAGCGTCGACGTGACCCTGGAGCCGAGCGCCCTCGGTCAGCAGCGCGGGGAACACCTCGCGCTCGACCGAGACCGGGCGCCCGGCCGGGATCTTCTCGATGTACTCGCGGCGGAAGACGTAGCATCCGGCGTTGATCTGGTCGGTCGGCGGATCCTGGGTCTTCTCCAGGAACGCCGTGACCCGGCCGTCCTCGTCGGTGGGCACACAGCCGAACGCGCGTGGGTCGCTGACCCGCACCAGATGCAGCGTGACGTCGGCCCCGGTCGACTCGTGGGTGTCGAGCACCGCGCCGAGATCGGTGCCACCGAGCACGTCGCCGTTGAACACCATCACGTTGTCCGCGCGCAGCTTGGGTAGCACGTTGCGGATCGCGCCGCCGGTGCCCAGCGGCTCGGTCTCGGTGACGTACTCGATCTCCAAGCCCAGGTCGGAGCCGTCGCCGAAGTGCTCTTCGAACACCTCGGCCTTGAACGACGTGCCCAGCACCACATGGGTGATCCCGGCCTCCGCGATGCGGGCGAGCAGGTGGGTCAGGAACGGCAGCCCGGCCGTCGGCAGCATCGGCTTGGGCGCCGAAAGGGTCAGCGGACGCAACCGCGTTCCCTGCCCGCCGACCAGGATCACCGCGTCGGTGCCTGCGTTTCCTGCCATCAAGCTCCCCTGTTCACAAGGTTGTTTCTCGCTCGCCGACGCCGGTTACCCGGCGTCGCGCGCCTGCTGGCGCAGGGCAGATCGAACCGCAATCCGCGAGCGGATCGCAAGTCCGGCCCGCAGCGCCAGCCGCAGCGGAGCCTGCCACCAGTGCGGATGCCGGTCGGCCTGGAACCGGTAGGCGCTGGCGTGATGGGCGGGCAGCATCACTTCGGGGTGGCGGCCCGCCGCATGTCCCTTGGCGTGGGTCACCTCGGCGTCGGGCACGAACACGTTGTGCCAGCCCGCTTTGCCCATCCGGTCGCCGAAGTCGACGTCCTCCATGTACATGAAGTAGCGGGAGTCGAAGCCGTCGATCGAGTCGAACGCCGCGCGCCGCACCAGCAGGCACGATCCCGACAGCCAGCCGACGGCCCGTTCGGAGATCTCCTCGTTCTCCTGCCGGTACCGGCGGGTCCACGGGTTGGACTTCCACACCGTGCCGAGGATCGCGTGCCCGGCGCCGTCGAGCAGGCCGGGCACCCGACGGGCCGACGGGTACACGCTGCCGTCCGGCTCGAGCACCAGCGGTCCGAGCGCGCCCGCGCGCGGCCAGCGTTTGGCCGCGGCGAGCAGCTTGTCGATGGAATCGGTTCCCCAGCGGATGTCCGGGTTGGCGATCACGATGAACTCGATGCCCGGATCGATCTCGGCGACCGCCCGGTTGATCGCGCCGCCGTAGCCGATGTTGCCGCCCGTGCGTAGCAGCCGCACGTGCGAATTGGCCTCGGCGACCAGCTCCGGCACACCGTCCACCGATCCGTTGTCGGCGAGGATCACCTGGGGTTTCTCTGCCGTGGCCGCGGCGAGGGTGCTGATGAAGTGCTCGAGGTGCTCACCCGGCGAGTAGGTCACCGTGACGACGGCGAGGCCGGCGGGCGCGGCGGAATCGGATTCACTCACGACAGCCAACCCTAGTCCGACCGCCGCGCCAGCGCGTCCCCCAGTGCGGTCCGCCAATCCCGCAGCGGCGTGAGCCCGGCGTCGTCCCAGGCCCGTGGCGACAGCACCGAATACGCCGGGCGCCGTGCGGGTCTGGGAAACGCCGACGAGCCGCACGGCCGGACGCGGCCCGGATCGGCGCCGACACCTGCGAATATCGCGCGGGCGAACTCGAATCGGCTGGCCCGCCCCGCGTTGGTGGCGTGCAGCAGCCGCGGCGCGTCCGGCCGGCCCGCCAGCTCCAGCAGCGCGGCGGCCAGGTCGGCGGCGTAGGTGGGCGAGCCGACCTCGTCGTCGACCACGTCGACGGTGTCGCGTTCGCGCTCCAGCCGCAGCATCGTCGCGACGAAATCGCCACCGCGCCCGGTGTATACCCATGCGGTGCGCACCACGTGCGCGTCCGGGCAGCGGTCGAGCACCGCTTGTTCACCCGCGAGCTTGGACGCTCCGTAGACCGACGTCGGCCCGGTCACATCGGTGGTGTCGTACGGCCGATCCTGGGTACCTGCGAAGACGTAATCGGTGGACAGATGGATCAGCCGGGCGCCGAGGTCAGCGCAGACCTCGGCGAGCACGGCTGGTCCGGCGGCGTTGCCCGCGTATGCCGCCTCGGTCTCGGTTTCGGCCCGGTCCACGGCGGTGTAGGCGGCGCAGTTGAGCACCACGTCGCCGGGCGCGAGCACCGCGCGCACGGCGCCGGGGTCGGTGATGTCGAGTTCGGCGCGCCCGTAGCCGCTGGCGGCCGGAGCGAGGCGCCGCAATTCCCGGCCCACCTGTCCGTGCGCCCCGGTGACGACGAGGCGGGCGGATACGGTGGATTCGGGCGCGGTGGGGTCGGTCACGGGCGCAAGTCTGGCACGCCGCCACATCCGCGGTTGCGGCCGTTGGCAATAACCATTGGTTAGCCTTGACCCATCGGGGGATCCCGAAACCGGGCGGGGCGAGCGGCAACAGTGGTGGCGGATCGGTTGCGCACGTATCGCCAGGAGAGGCGAGTTTCGGCGAGAGGATGCAGGCTTGTCGCAGCGGAGGGGAATATCGGTGGCGTCGCGCCCGGCCGGGTCCGGTGACCGGTCGCTGCGACCGTGGCGGGTGCTCGCGGCGGCCGCCGCCGCGATCGTGCTGGTGCTGACCGGTTTCGCCTGGCACAGCGTCAACGCCCTGGTCGCCAACATCGAGCGCATCGGCGACCTCGGGCTGGGCGGCAGCCGCGACGGCGCGGTGGACATCCTGCTGGTTGGTGTGGACAGCCGCACGGACGCGCACGGCAACCCTCTGTCGGACGCCGAGCGCGCCATGCTGCACGCGGGCGACGAGGTCGGCACCAACACCGACACCATCGTGCTGTTGCGCGTACCCAACGACGGACGCTCGGCGACCGCGATCTCGATCCCCCGCGACTCTTACGTCAGCATTCCCGGCATCGGCATGGGCAAGATCAATTCCGCCTACGGCGCGACGAAGGCGACCCAGTTCCAGAATCTCCTCGACCAGGGCGTCGCCGACGCCGACGCGGAACGCCGGTCCACCCAGGCGGGCAGGCAGGCGCTGATCAAGACGGTGGCCGGCCTCACCGGCATCACCGTCGACCACTACGCCGAGGTGAGCCTGCTCGGTTTCGCGCTGCTCACCGACGCCGTCGGCGGGGTGGAGGTGTGCCTGAAGAACCCGGTCGACGAGTGGATGTCCGGAGCTCGGTTCCCGGCGGGACGGCAACGCCTGGACGGGCCGAGGGCGCTGAGCTTCGTGCGCCAGCGCCACGATCTGCCGCGCGGCGACATCGACCGCATAGTGCGCCAGCAGGTGTTCATGGCCCAGCTCGTGCAGCAGGTGCTCAGCGCGAAGACGCTGAGCAATCCGGCCCGCCTGCAGCAACTCAGCGAGGCGGTGGGGCGCACGATCGTGCTCGACGAGGACTGGGACGTGCTGGCGTTCCTGCAGCGGCTGAAGGATCTGTCCGGCGGTCAGGTGAAGTTCGAGACCGTTCCGGTCGCCGACCTCAACGGCGAGACCAGCGACGGTGAATCCGTGGTGAAGGTCGAGCCGAAGGCGGTCAAGTCCTATATCGCCTCGCTGGTGGGCGACGGTCCGGTCACGCAGAACTCCGAGCCGGGCTTCGATCCGGCGACGGTGACCGTGAGCGTCTACAACGCGAGCGGCATCGGGGGACTCGCGGCGGAGGTGGCGCAGACGCTGAGCGCCAAGGGATTCCGGCAAGGCGTGGTGACCAACTACACCGGCAACCGCGTCACCAGCAGCCGGGTGCTCGCCGCGGACACTTCCGACCCGAAGGCTCGAGCGGTGGCCAAGGCGCTCGGCGGGCTGACGGTGCTCGCGGACCCGGAGCTGTCCCCGGATTCGGTGAGCGTCGTGCTGGCGAGCGACTATTCTGGTCCGGGCTCGTCGGCGAGCCGGGTGTTCGATCTTTCCGGAACGTCGGCCTCCGCCACACCAGTTCCTCCCGCTCCACCGATCAATGCAGGCCAGAACGGACCGAAATGCGTGAACTGAACCATGCGTGACATCGACCAGGCACACACCCTCACCGAAGCTCTGCTCGACCCTGTCCTCGCCCGCGACCCCGCGGGTCCGCGGGTCACCTATTACGACGACGCCACCGGCGCGCGCATCGAACTGTCCGGCGCGACGCTGGCGAACTGGGCGGCCAAGACCGCCAATCTGATCCGCGACGAGTTCGGCCTCAGCCCCGGCGCCCGGGTCGCCGTTCTGCTCCCCGCGCACTGGCAGACCGCCGCGGTGCTGCTCGGCTGCTGGTGGGCGGGCGCCGAGGTGGTGCTGCACCAGGACGAGGACGCCGATCTGGCTCTGGTGACGCCGGATCGCCTGGACGACGCTGGCGTCGGCGAAGTTGCGGCGCTGTCGCTGGACGCCATGGGAGCGCCGGTGCGTGACCTGCCGGTCGGCGTCACCGATTTCGCCACCTCGGTGCGCGTGCACGGCGACCAGTTCCTGCCCCGCGGCGCCGGTGTCGCGCTGGACGGCATGCCGGTCGCCGAGGTGCTCGCCGAGGCGCGGAAGTCGGCGATGCGGCAAGGCTTCACCGAGGGCGACCGGGTGCTGTCCAGCACGCCGTGGGACACGCCCGCCGAGCTGATCGACGGCTACCTCGCGGTGCTCGCCGCGGGGGCCTCGCTGGTACAGGTGGTCAACCCCGATCCCGCGCTGCGCGACCGGCGCGTCGAGTCGGAACGGGTGACCGCGCAGCGGGGATGAAAGGTGCCCGCGGCCGCGACCACTCTCCGAACTGGCTCCTACCACGGTATAAGCGCGGCATCCGACCTGAGGACGTTCCACAACCCGGCGCGGTTCCGTACGGTGGAGTCATCGCACAACGACGGGGTTGGACTATGAAGCCACACTATTGGTTCCGCTGGTTGTCGGTGCAGGGCGCGCCTCGCCTGGCTCTGCGTCTGCAGGCCCGCCGCGGCGACCCGTTCGCCGAACTGATGGGCGGTCCCGCCGGCTTCGACGACCCTTACCCGCTGATCGAGCGGTTGCGCGGGCGGGGGAGGTTGCAGCGCACCTCGATCGCCTGGGCGACCTTCGATCACGAGCTGTGCCGCTCCATCCTGCGCGACAGCCGGTTCGGCGTGCGCACCACGGAGAGCTTCAACGTGCCCAGACCGCTGCAGAAGCTGGCCGAGCGGTTCCCGCTGCCGCCGAATCCGGTCGAGCCGCCGTCGATGCTGGTGATCGATCCGCCCGAGCACACGGCGATGCGCAAACCGGTCGCCTCGGCGTTCACCCCGCGTGCGATCCGCAGGCTGCGCGACCGTGTCGAGACGGTGACCGAGGAACTGCTGGACGCGCTGCCCGCGCACGGTTCGGCGGATCTCATCCAGTCGTTCGCCGCCCAGGTGCCGATCGCGATCATCTCCGAAATGCTCGGCTTCCCCGACGAGGACAAGGCGAAATTCCTCGACTGGGGTGACCGGATGACGCCGTTGCTCGACGTCGGCATCCCGTGGCGCACGCACCGGCGGGCGCTGCTGGCCATGGAGGTGATGAACGACTACCTCGGGCAGCACATCGAACGGTTGCGCCGCGAGCCGGGCGAGGACATCCTCAGCAGCCTGGTCACCGCGGGCGAGCTGGACACCTACGCGCTCAAGGCCACCGCGAGCCTGCTCATGGGCGCGGGCTTCGAGACGACGGTCAACTTGATCGGCAACGGCGTCGCGCAGCTGCTGGCCCATCCGGATCAGCTGGAGCGGCTGCGCGAAGAGCCGGAACTGTGGCCCAACGCCGTCGAGGAGATCCTGCGTTTCGACTCCCCGGTGCAGACCACGGCGCGGACCGCGCTCACCGACGTGGAGATCGACGGCATCGCGATGCGCGCGGGCAGCACGGTGGTGCTGTCACTGGCGGGCGCCAACCGCGACCCCGCGGTCTTCGCCGATCCCGGGCGGTTCGACGTCGGACGCCGCAATGCCAAGGACCATCTGTCCTTCAGCAGCGGCGTGCACGTCTGCCTCGGTGCCAGCCTCGCCAGGATGGAAGGCGTTCACGCGCTACAGGCTCTGTTCGAGCGGTTCCCGGACCTGCGGCTGGACGGTCCGCTGCGGCGGCGCGCGCTGTTCACCCTGCACGGCTACGAGCGGATGCCGGTGCGCCTCGGTCAGCGCGCGTCCGCGCCGGAACCGGTCTGATCAGCCCGTCGTGGACTTCCAGACGTAGCGGGTCTTGGGCCGTCCCGCCCTGCCGTAATCCGAACGCCGCACGACCAGTCCGTCGTCGGCCAGTTTCTCCAGATAACGCCAGGCGGTGATGCGCGAGACGCCGATCGAGGTCGCCGTGTCCGCGGCCGTCACACCCTCGGCCTCGGCCGCGCGCACGGTGCGGGAGATCTCGTCGAGGGTTTGCGGAGCGACGCCCTTGGGAGTCGCCGCGCGCTGATCGGGAGTGCGCAGCGCACTCAACGCCCGGTCGATGTCGTGCTGGGAGATGGCGCTCTCGCCGGCCGGAAGCGCGGTGCGGAACTCGCGGTAGCGATCCAGCTTGTCGCGGAACGCGGCGAAGGTGAACGGCTTCAGCAGATACAGCACGACCCCGTGCGATACCGCGGTGCGCACCATGGCCAGGTCCCGTGCGGAGGTGATGGCGATGACGTCCGGGCGTGGCGCCAGACCGGTCAACGCGGCCGCGACGTCGAGGCCGCTCGCGTCGGGCAGACCGATGTCCATCAACACCAGGTCGATCGGCGTGCCCTCGGCCGCGGCGTCGGCCGCCGCGCGCATCGCCTCGCGTCCGGTGTGGGCGACACCGACGGGCGTGAATCCGGCGATTCGCTCCACATAGGCGCGGTGCGCCTCGGCGATCAGCGGCTCGTCCTCGACGATCAGCACACGGATCATCGTGCCTCCTTTCGTGGAATCGTCACGGTCACCGCGCTTTCGGGATCCCGTTGGGTGCGGATGCTTCCCCCGTGGCGGGCCACCAGCCGGTGGACCAGCGCGAGACCGAGTCCGTGGTGGTCGGCCTTGGTCGAATAGCCGCGCTGCGACGCGCGCGCGAACATCTCCGCCGACATGCCGGGGCCGCTGTCGGCCACCCGGATGTAGAGCATGGATTCGTCCGTGGCGTCCATCCGCCGATGCCGCAGGGTGACTTCCACCCAGCCGGACGCGCTTCCCGCCGCGGCGTCGATGGCGTTGTCCACGAGATTGCCGACGAGTGTGACCGTTTCGTGCGGGGACAGCGGATCCACCGAGTCGAGCGCGGTGTCGTCGGTGATCGTCAGCTCGATGCCGCGTTCGGCCGCCTGGTTCACCTTGCCCAGCAGCAAAGCGGCCAGCGCGGGTTCGCCCACCGCGGCGAACAGCCGATCGATCAGCGACTGGGAAAGCTCCAGCTCCGCCGTGGCGAATTCGACCGCCTCCTGATGACGGCCCAGCTCCACCATGGTGACCACGGTGTGCAGCCGGTTGGCGGACTCGTGCGCCTGGGCCTGCAGCGACTCCGCGAAGCTGCGCACGGAGTCGAGTTCGCCCATCACCGAGCGCAATTCGGTGTGGTCGCGGATGGTCATCACCGTGCCGATCGGCCTGCCCTCCCACGACACGGTGTCCTGGTTGACCAGCAGGATCCGGTCGGTGGTGACGTGCATCTCGTCGCGCACGGTGCCCCAGCTCATCCGTTGCAGCGACAACGGCAGGTCGCTGCGGCGCACCTCACCGGCGGGCAGGTCGAGCAGGCGGCGCGCTTCGTCGTTGACCACTTCGGCGTCCTCGCCGGAGGCGCCGAACACGACCAGGCCCTCGTGCACCGAATGCAGGACGGCGTCGTGATGCTCGTACATCGCGCGCAGCTCGTCGGGCGCCAGGCCGTGGGTCTGCCGCCGCAGCCTGCGACTGAGCAGGAACGACCCGCCGGCGGCCAGCACGAGTCCGGCCGCGGCGACGCCGAGGATCACCGGGAGCTGGGTGGCCACCTGGTCGCCGATCTTCGCGCGGGTGACCCCCGCGGAGACCAGGGCGACGATCCGGCCGTTGTCGTGGACCGGGGTGACCGCCCGGATGGACGGGCCGAGGGTGCCGGTGAACGTCTCGGTGAAGGTCTCGCCCGCCAGCGCGCGGTCGATGGTGCCGCTGAAGGGCCGACCGATCATCCCGGGGTTGGGATGCGTGTAGCGCGTCCGGTCCAGCGCCATCACCACGATGAAGTCCATGCCGGTCTCTAGCCGGATCTCCTCGGTCACCGGCTGCAACAGCGCCGTCGGATCCGGGCTGCCGATCGCCGCGATGGTGGAGGGCGCGTCGGCCACGCTCACCGCGACGTCGGTGACCTCCCTGGTGGTGGTGACGTCGCTGTCGTGCCTGGCGTCCAGGACCGCGAGCACCACACCGATCGCGATCATCACCGCGAGCACGACCAATTGGAAGACGAAAGCCTGACCGGCGAGGGAGAGCCGACCGCGTTTCACAAGCTCTTCCTCCGCTGAACGTAATGCACCAAACAGTGACCGGCATCACCCGGCCGACCATCATTCTGCCTGGGGTGCGTGAGACACCTCACTTCGGTACCTCTCGAAGGGAAATCCTCGCTATGAGCGACTCGGCTCGAACGCGGCGCGACCGCACCCATTGGCTGTATCTGGCCGTCATCGTCGCGGTGGTCGCGGGCGTCCTCGTCGGTTGGCTGGCGCCGGGCGTCGCGCAGTCGTTCGCCCCGCTGGGGACCATCTTCGTCAACCTCATCAAGATGATGATCGCTCCCGTGATCTTCTGCACCATCGTGCTGGGGATCGGCTCGGTGCGCGCGGCGGCCACCGTCGGCAAGGTCGGCGGCCTGGCCATCGGCTACTTCCTGGTCATGTCCACGATCGCGCTCGGGATCGGTCTGGTGGTCGGCAATCTGCTGCAGCCGGGCACGGGACTGAACATCGCCAAGTCGAGCAAAGCAGGCCACGATCTGGCCGACACCGCGCACAGCGCGGGCGGCACCTGGGAATTCCTGCAGAACATCGTCCCTTCCACGCTGCTGTCCTCGCTCACCACGGGCAACGTCCTGCAAGCGCTGTTCGTCGCGCTGCTGGTCGGTTTCGCGGTGCAGGCCATGGGAGCGGCGGGCGAGCCGATCGTGCGCGGCGTGGCGCTGCTGCAGAAACTCGTGTTCCGGATCCTGGTGATGATCCTGTGGCTGGCGCCGATCGGCGCGTTCGGGGCGATCGCGAACGTGGTCGGCAAGACCGGGCTGGACGCGGTGGTGAAGCTGGGCACGCTGATGATCGCCTTCTATCTCACCTGCCTGGTCTTCGTCTTCGGTGTGCTCGGTGTGCTGCTGTGGAGCGTCTCGCGGGTGTCGATCTTCAAACTGGTCCGCTATCTCGCGCGGGAGTATCTGCTGATCGTCGCGACCTCGTCCTCGGAGTCCGCGCTGCCACGGCTGATCGCCAAGATGGACCACATGGGCGTGGAACGCACCACCGTGGGCGTCGTCGTGCCCACCGGGTACTCGTTCAACCTCGACGGCACCGCCATCTACCTGACCATGGCGTCGCTGTTCATCGCCGAGGCGATGGGCAAGCCGCTGTCGATCGGCGAGCAACTCGGGCTGCTGCTGTTCATGGTCGTCGCGTCCAAGGGCGCGGCGGGCGTCACCGGAGCGGGCCTGGCCACGCTGGCGGGCGGGTTGCAGAGCCACCGGCCCGAACTGCTCGACGGCGTCGGCTTGATCGTCGGCATCGACCGCTTCATGTCCGAGGCGCGGGCGCTGGCCAACTTCTCCGGCAACGCGGTCGCCACGGTGCTGATCGGCACCTGGACCAAGACCGTCGACGTGGATCGGGTGCGCGAGGTGCTCGATCGCGAGTTGCCCTTCGACGAGCGGACCATGGTCGACGACGACCACGCGCCGCCGGGCGCGCCGCCGACGCAGCAGGCCGACACCATAGACCTGGTCAAGGCATAGCGCGCACAGCCGGACGACGTTCGTCCGCAGCGCCGCGCCGGACCGGGGAAGGCGGTGGCCCAGCCGCACGGCGCACGACGAAGGGCTCGCAAGATCTGCCAACGGTGGGCGCGGCCTAGTGGAAGGAGCTGGTGGGGCGGCGAGGGAGGCCTATGGCCGGCGCGGCGGGCGGTGCCGGCGAGCGTGTCGAAGATCGAACGGCCGGTAGCGTGGGGAGTATGGCTGATGTGGTGGTGGTCGGCTCCGGACCGAATGGGCTCGCCGCTGCGGTGATCCTGGCCAGGGCAGGGCTCGCCGTGGAGGTCTACGAGGCCGAGGCGACGGCGGGGGGTGGGTGCCGTACGGCCGAGCTGACCTTGCCCGGCTACCGGCACGACGTGTGCGCGGGCGCGCATCCGATGGCGGTGGCGGCACCGCTGTTCCGCGCATTCGACCTGTCCGCGCACGGCGTCGAGTTGCTCGCGCCGGAAGTCTCCTACGCGCACCCGCTCGACGGCGGCGTGGCCGGTCTCGCCTGGCGGGACCTGGAGCGGACGGTCGAGGCCCTCGGTCCCGACGGCCCGGCATGGCGCAGGATGTTCGCGCCGCTGGTGCGGCACTGGCCGGACGTGGTCGACCTCGCGATGTCGGATCTGCGCCGCATCCCGCCGGGGCTCGCGACCGTGATCCGTTACGGTCTGCGCACCCTGGAGCAGGGCTCGCCGCTGTGGAACCTCAGGTTTCGCGAGCAGGTCGCCCCGGCGCTGCTGACCGGTATCGCCACCCACGCGATCATCCCGCCGCGCGCCATCACGGCCGCTGGCGCGGCGCTGCTGCTCGGCACGCTGGCCCATGTCGATGGCTGGGTGATTCCGCGCGGCGGCAGTCAGGCGATCCCCGACGCGCTCATCGCCGAACTCGAACGCCTCGGCGGCCGGGTGCGCACCGGGCACCGGGTGGACTCGCTCGACGAGTTCGCCGGCGCCCGCGCCGTTCTGCTCGATGTGGCCCCTGCCGAACTGCTGCGCATCGCCGGGCACCGGCTGCCCGCGCGGTACGCGAAGCGGCTGCGGCGTTTCCGCTACGGCGGCGCGGCCTGCAAGATCGACTTCGCGCTCTCCGGACCGGTGCCGTGGCAGGCCGAAGGCTGCGCGCTGGCCGGAACGGTGCACGTGATCGGCACCCGCGCCGAGGCGATGGCCGCCGAGCACGCCGTGGCCATGGGACGGCACGCCGAACGACCCTACGTGTTGTCCATCCAGCCCGGCGTGGTCGACGCCACCCGCGCGCCCGCGGGCGGCCACACCTTTTACACCTATGCCCACGTGCCCAACGGCTCCACGCGCGACGTCAGCGAGGACGTGATCGCTCAGGTCGAGCGATTCGCGCCGGGCTTCCGCGATCTGATCGTCGCCCGGAACGTGATCACCGCGGCCGAAATGCCCGCGCACAACGCCAACTACATCGGCGGCGACATCTCCGCGGGCGCGATGACGCTGCGCCAGTTCGCCTTCCGCCCCGCCCCGCGCTGGAACCCCTACGCCACACCGATTCCCGGTGTGTATCTCTGCTCGTCCGCCACTCCGCCCGGCCCCGGCGTCCACGGCATGAGCGGGCTGCACGCGGCCCGCCACGCCCTGCGGGACCGCTTCGACATCCGCACCGATCCCCTCGACCTCTTGCGCACTCCCACCCTGCAGAACCGCTGAGCACCGCGCGGCCCGCAATCCCGGACGCGCGAGACCGGCACGGTCCGCCGGGGCCTATCCCTTGACGGGCTCGGTGCGGTACAGGTCGGGTTCGAGGTAGATCACGCGCGCCGCGGGCACCGCCGCGCGGACGCGTGCCTCGGCGTCATCAATGGCGCCCGCGATCGCCGCGACGTCGAGGCCGGCAACCACCCCGACCTTCGCCGCGACGAGCAGTTCCTCCGGGCCGAGGTACTGGGTCTTGAGGTGGATCACCCGGTCGATGCGGGTGTCGTCGACCAGATTCGCGTGGATCTTCCGGTTCTCCTCGGGCGTGGCGCCCTCACCGATGAGCAGGCTCTGCATCTCCACGATCAGCACGACGGCGATGACGCCGAGCAACCCGCCGATGGCAAGCGTGCCGATGCCGTCCCAGATCGGATCGTGGGTGAGCATGGTCAGGCCGACGCCGCCGAGCGCCAAGATCAGGCCGACCAGCGCGCCGGTGTCCTCCAGCAGCACCACCGGAAGCTCAGGGCTGCGCGAATTACGAATGAACTTCCACCAGCTCGCCTCACCTTTCAGCGGCGCGGACTCGCGCACCGCCGTGGTGAAGCTGTAGATCTCCAAGGCGATCGCGATCACCAGGATGACGATCGCCACGATCGGCGAAGTGAGCTCCTCCGGATGCTGGATCTTGTGGATGCCTTCGTAGATGGCGTAACCCGACCCGAGGGTGAACAGCACCAGCGCCACGATGAACGAATAGAAGTAGCGGTTGCGCGCGTATCCGAACGGGTGCAGCTCGGTCGCTTCCTTCGCGGCGCGCCGCTGCCCCAGCAGCAGCAGGCCTTGGTTGCCCGTGTCGGCCACGGAGTGCACGGCCTCGGCGAGCATCGACCCCGAGCCGGTGATCGCCGCGCCGACGAACTTCGCCGCGGCGATCCCCGCATTCGCGGTCAACGCCGCGATGATCGCCTTCTTGCCACCGCCAGCAGACATGGAAGCATGTCCTCTCTGTTTCCGGAGATACTCGCGAACAGCCTAGGGCACCTATCCACAAAGCGTCCGGATCGGTCAGCCCGCCGCACCGACGCACGCGCAGAACAGCTGGACCGCACCGTCCACCGCTTGCGCGCGAATGTCGGTATCCGACGCGGAGATCCACGCCGCGCCGCCCCGGTCGAGCTCCAGCGACGAACCGTTCTGGAACAGGCGCACCGTTCCCGCCGTGCACAGCACGATGCCCGGCCCCGCCGCCGTCAGCGGCACCCGCGCGGAACCGGCGACCAGGTCGAACCGGCGCAGCGCGAACTCGGGGGCGGGCGTGTGGTAGCGCACCGATCCGTCGCCCCCTGGTTCCGGCAGCACGACCGGCAGGTCGATCGGCTCGAAATCCAGCACCCGCAGCAGTTCCGGCACGTCGACGTGTTTGGGGGTGAGTCCGCCGCGCAGCACGTTGTCGGAGTTGGCCATGATTTCCACGCCCAGACCGCGCAGGTAGGCGTGCAGATTCCCGGCCGCGAGGAACAAACCCTGGCCCGGCTCCAACGTCACCCGGTTCAACAGCAGGGCCGCCAGCACACCCGCGTCACCGGGGTATGCCTCGGCCAGTTCCAGCGTGGTGCGCGCCTCGTTCGTGAACTCGCGCTTGCCCTTGCCGGACAGATACCGCACGCAGCCGTCCAGCACCGCGGGCAGCAACGTGTGCAGCACGTGCTGCGGCAGCGTGATCCAGGTGGTGAACAAGGTGCGCAGGCCCGCCGAATCCGGTTGAGCGGCAAGCAGTTCGCAATAGGAACGCAACTCGTCCACCGCCAGCGCGCGCAGCAACTGCACCGTGCGGTGCGGATCGCGGAAGCCGGCCAGCGCCTCGAACCGATCCAGCGCGACGACCAGCTCGGGCTTGTGGTTCTCGTCGCGGTAGTTGCGCAGCGGAGAATCCAGCGGCACTTTCGCCCGGTTCTCCAGGTCGAAACCCGCCCGCGCCTGCTCGGTGCTCGGGTGCGCTTGCAGCGACAGCGGCTCCTCGGCGGCCAGGATCTTGAGCAGGAACGGCAGCTTCCCGCCGAATGCCGCTGCGGCGGAGCCCAGTTCCCGGTCCGGATCGGCGGCGACCAGCTCCAGCAGCGAGGTGGTGCCGTAACCGATCTTCACATACGCCGGGTCGGCCGGGTGGGCGCCGAACCACAATTCGGCCTCCGGATGCGCGGACGGGACGGGCCTCCCGCACAACTGAGCGAGCGCGGTGCGCGAGCCCCAGGCATACGAGCGCAGCGCACCAACGAGTTCGTGCACTAGTAGCTTCCCCCGTACTGCCCCTGGCCATCGGCCGCGGCGGTGCGCGAGCCGATCAGCCGCAGGTAGGCGGCGGCCATCTCCAATCGCAGCGCGAGCACCGCGAGCTGTTCGAGTTCGGTGCCGTTCGCGGGCGCGGACTCCTCGGCGCGGGGCTGCGCGGGCGCGGC
>JBPAJV010000002.1:0-1581030 GCA_051451085.1 Nocardia asteroides
GGTCACGCACGGTGACCTGCGACCGCAGCACCTCGTTGAGCCGTGCCACCGCTCGGGTGGCGAGCAGCGAGTTGCCACCGAGAGCGAAGAAGTCGTCATCGATGCCCGCTCGCTCGATCCCGAGCAGGTCGGTGAACACCTCGGCGACGGCCTGCTCGACGGGATTGCGAGCGGCCCGGAATGCCGCGGCGGCGACCGCCGGCTGGGGCAGCGCCTTGCGGTCGAGTTTGCCGCTGGCGTTCAGCGGCAGCGCCGGTAGTTCGACGATCGCGCACGGGATCATGGACGCGGGCAGGACTGCGGAGATCCCGGCCGAGAGTTCCCGATGATCGATGGCGTGTCCGGGTCGCGGGACCACGTAGGCCGCCAACCGGTCGCCCAGCGGCGAGGGCACTACCGCCGCGACCGCTTGGCTCACCGACGGCTGCGCGAGCAGCGCGGTCTCGATCTCGCCGAGTTCGATCCGCTGGCCACGAAATTTCACCTGGAAATCGGTGCGCCCCAGAAATTCCAGTCGCTCGGGCTCGTCCCCGCTGGGCGCACGCCAGACCGCCAGGTCGCCGGTGCGGTACATCCTGGTTCCGTGGTCGAACGGGTTCGCGACGAAGCGACCCGCGGTCTGCGCCGCCTGCCGCACGTACCCGCGAGCGAGCTGGTCCCCGGCCAGGTAGAGCTCGCCCGGCACCCCGGCAGGCACCGGGTGCAGACGGGAATCCAGCACGTAGACCTGGGTGTTCCACTGCGGACGGCCGATCGGCACCGTCGGCCTCTCCCCCGGCGCTGCGGGCCAATAGGTCACCGACACCGCCGCTTCGGTGGGGCCGTACAAGTTGTGCACCTGTGCTTCGGTGACCGCACGGACCGCGCGCACGGTCTCGGGCGGCAAAGCCTCACCGATGACGAACAGATTCCGCAATGTCGCCAGGTTTCCGGCCGTCGCGTGCGCGGCGAACACCGTCAGCATGGACGGCACGAAATCGGTGACGGTGATGCCGTGCGCGGCGATGGTCGCGGCGAGGTAAGCCGCGTCGCGATGCCCGTCGTGGTCGGCGACGACGAGCTTCGCGCCTGCCCGCAGCGGCATGAGGTAGCCCCACAGCGAGACGTCGAAGGTGGTCGCGGTCTTCTGCAGGTACGCATCACCAGGTCCCATGGGGTACTGGGCGAGCATCCAGTCGATCTGGTTGCCGATCGCCTTGTGCGAGACCGCCACACCTTTCGGGCGCCCGGTCGACCCCGACGTGAAGATCACGTAAGCCGGGTGTTCCGGCGACACCGTACGCACCAGGTCGGCGGGACGCAGCGGTGCGCCCGAGCGTCGCTCGGCGTCGAGCGTGTCGGAAGCCAGGACGACGACGTCGTCGGGCAGCGGCATCGCGGCCGCGGTTGTGGTGAGCACGCAGACGGGCCGGGCCACGTCGAGAACATGCGCGATCCGCTCGGCGGGATGGTCCGGGTCCAGCGGGACGTACGCACCGCCCGCGGTGAGGATCGCGTACATGCCGACCACCAGATCCACCGACCGCCGGATCGCGAGACCCACCATCAATTCCGCGCCGACGCCATGATCAATGAGCACCCGGGCGAGCCGGTTGACCCGTTCGTCGAACTCCCGATAGGTCAGCTGCTGGTTCCCGCAGACGACCGCGACCTCGTCCGGATACCGGGCCACCGCACACCGGTAGCCGTCGAGCGCCAGACCCGGGGCGACCGGATGCCGGGTGTCGTTCCAATGGACCAGGATCGCGGCGCGCTCGGCCGCGTCGAGCAATTCCATCTCTCCCACCGGGCGATCCGCCGAATCGGCTGCCGCCGCGAGGATGGCGCACAGCCGCCGGGCGAAGCCCGCGACCGTCGCTTCGTCGAACAGGTCGGTGGAATAGGTGAAGGCGGCCGAGATTCCCAGCGGTGTCCGCTCGTCCTCGTGCGGCACCATGGTCAGCTCGAGATCCAGTTTCGCCAGGGGCAGCGCGAAGTCGAGCGCGGAGACGAGCAGTGCGGGCAGTTCCAGCGTGGCGGGCGCGAAGTTCTGGAAGGTCAGCATCGTCTGGAACAGCGGGTGATGCGCACTCGACCGCACCGGGTCCAGCAACTCCACCAGCCGTTCGAACGGTACGTCGGCATACTCGAACGCCTCGACATCCCGTCTGCGCACCTGGTCGACCAACTCGGCGAAGGTGTGGCCGAGGTCGATCTCGGTGCGCAGCGCGAGTGTGTTGACGAACATGCCGATCAGGCCGTCCAGGCAGGACTCGCCGCGGCCGGCCACCGGTGTGCCGATGGTGACGTCACGGGTGTTCAACAATCTGGCCAGCAGGACCGTGTATGCCGCGTGCGCGACCATGAACAGCGTCGCGTCGTGCCGGTGCGCCAGCCGGTTCAGCGCCGCGTGCACCGTCGCATCGATCTTGAATTCGTGGGTGGCGCCGCGACCGGAGAACACCGTGGGGCGCGGCCGGTCGGCGGGTAGGTCCAGTCTCTCCGGCAGGTCCGCCAGCCGTTCTCGCCAGAACGCGATCTGGCGGGCGAGCGTCGAGTTCGTATCGCTCTCCTCGCCGAGCATCTCTCGCTGCCACAGCGTGTAGTCCGCGTACTGCAAGGGCAGCGGCGTCCAGATCGGAGCGTGACCGGCCGTCCTGGCCGTATAGGCGGTCATCAGGTCCGCGGTGAGCGGACCCATGGAACAGCCGTCGGCCGCGATGTGGTGCACCACGCCAACGAGCACGTGCTCGGTCTCGTTCGATCGCAGCAGACGCAACCGGACCGGCGGCGCCGTCGTGACGTCGAAGCTTTCGACCACCGCGGCCACCGTGCGCTGCGGGATCTCGGTTTCGGTGACGTCGAGCACCGGCAGTTCCGGCACCGCGCACGCATCCGACATGGGGTGCACGCGCTGGCTGCCGGTGCCGTCGTGCTCCGGATAGCTGGTCCGCAGTACCTCGTGCCGCTCGACCAGGTCCCGGATCGCGGCACGCAGCGCGTCCAGGTCCAACTGCCCGCTCAACCGCACCGCCAGCGGGATGTGGTTGCTCGCGCCCGCCTGGTCGAACCGGTTCAGAAACCACATCCGCCGCTGTGCGTACGACAGCGGCACTCGCTCCGGTCGCGTCATCGGGCGCGGCGCGCATCGGGACGCCCGGGTCAGGTCGTTCAAGCGTGCGGCCAGTTTCGCCACCACCGGCGACTCGAACAGCAGCGCGACCGGCACCTTGACATCCAGCGCCGCGCCGAGCCGGGCCGCGGCTTGCGTGGCGATCAGGGAGTTGCCGCCGAGTTCGAAGAAGTCGTCGTTCGCCCCCACCCGGCCGGTGCTGTTTCGCGGCAGCAGCAGCGCGGCGAAGATGTCCGCGACCGCCTGTTCGGCCGGGGTGGCGGGCGCGCGGAACTGCCGGGTGGTGAGCGTCGGCTCCGGTAACGCGGCGCGGTCCAGTTTGCCGACCGGCGTCAGCGGTAGCTCGTCGAGCACCGTGATCGACGCCGGAATCATATAAGAGGGAAGGCTTCTCGCGAGAAGGTCGGCGAGTTCGCCGGTGTCCAGCGCCACCCGGCCGCGGCTGCCGCCTGGAGTGGCCGCCGCCCGTGGCAGTACATACGACACCAGCGCCTTGCCACCGGAGGGCAGCGTCGTGCCGAACGTCGCGGCATAATCGACGTCCGGGTGGGCGGTCAGCGCGTTGTCGATCTCGGTGAGTTCGATGCGCAGCCCTCGGATCTTGATCTGGAAGTCCACCCGGCCGTGGTATTCGAGGTCTCCGGTCGGGGTGCGCCGCACCAAGTCGCCGGTGCGATACATCCGGGCGCCGGGAACCGCCGTGAACGGATCGGCCACGAACCTGTCGGCGGTCAACTCGGGTCGTCCGAGATATCCCTGAGCCAGCGCCGGTCCGGACAGATACAGTTCGCCGATCACGCCCGTGGGCACCATTCGCAACCGAGCGTCGAGTACGTGGACGCACAGTCCCGGAACCGGCGTGCCGATGTGGGTCGCGCCGCCCGCGCGCAGCGCCTCGGTGCCGGTGGCGAAGATGGTGGTCTCGGTGGGGCCGTAGACGATGTAGAAGGACCGGTCATCGCTCGCCCACCGAGCGACCAGTTCGGGACTCACGCGCTCCCCACCGCACAGGATGGCCCGCAGATCGTTCGATTCCGGCCGGGTCGATCGACTCCAAAGCTCCCGGTGTGATGCACAGATGGGTGACCCGCTCCCGTCGCAGCAGATCGGCCAGTTCGATGCCGCCGAACACCGCGGGCGGCGCGACGACCAGGGTCGCGCCCGCGGAGAAGGCGAGCAGCATCTCGATCACCGAGAAGTCGAAGCTCGGTGTGCACAGGTGTGTGACGCGCGATTCCCTGGTCACCACCCTGGCGGCGATCTCGTGCTCGACCAGGGGGGCGAGGCCCGCGTGGGTGATCGCGACGCCTTTGGGCGTGCCCGTCGACCCGGAGGTGTAGATCACGTAAGCCAGATGCTGCTCGGTCAGCGGGCGCACCCGGTCCAGGTAGGACACCGCGTGCCCGGACTCGGCGGCGACCTTCTCGCGGTGGACCGCCGCGTCGAGTTCGATCCACTCGGTCCCCGCGGTGGGCAGCGCCGCTCGATGCGCCGAGGTGGTGAGACCCAGCACGGCGCCGGAATCCGCGATCATGTGCGCGATGCGGTCGGCCGGATACGAAGGATCGACGGGCACATAGGCGGCACCGGTCTTCGCGACCGCCCACACCGCCAGTACCGACTCCATCGAGCGGGTGATGGCCACCGCGACGCAGTCTCCCGGTCCCACCCCGAAGCCGATCAGATAACGCGCCAGTCGCGAGGACGTGTCGTCCAGCTCCCGGTAACTGAGCTCGCGCTGATCAGCGGGATCGCCGGTCGGATTGTACCGGACCGCTGGGGAGTCGAACGCGGTGTCGACCGCGGCGGTAAGCAATTGGGGGAACAGGAGATTGCGTGCTCGTGAATGATGGGCGCGACGTGCGGAACGACGTGTCGGGGTCATACGGTGGCGAGTTCACTCTCTGGTCGATCATTGTCCGCTCTGGCGATGGAGCCAGAAGCAGTGCCTCAAATGCGTGAACCATGACCCGAGCGTGCAGAACGGACCTTAGCGAACCCCGATCGAATCAGCGCGCCGAGGTTGGGAAGGTTCTCAGGAGTACCCAGCCGCGTAGTGGGGGACTACACCGTGTGACGTGAAGAACAATCGTTTCCGACGCCCCATAGGGCTGGTATTGATGTGACTGAATTCACTTTTATCCATTCATGCTATGAACACGTCCGGCAGTCCATCGATCGGACGTCGGCCACTTCACCCGAACAACTTCCTACGTTCGCGAAGCGTTTGCCGTTGCGTTGCCCACCTCTGATGAGTTCCCGGACCCTCCGGCTGCGCCGCGAAACCGGCGATCGTGGGACCGGACGCAGTCACCGACACCCTCGAGGCTGCGAAGACCGAGGAGGGCAATTGACCGTCTGGTGGACGCAGGCATCTGCGACCCCGACGATCATTCCCTGCTGCTGGCGCTGTGGTTCAGCATCGTGTCCACCACCATGGCGTGGTGCAGCGACCATCCCGGCCACCCTTCCCAGGACATGGCCGGACATCACCGAGCGCTGCCTATGCCCCGAGCCCGGTCAGGATTATGCGCATCCCGGCACGGAATTCGGCTGTCGGGTCGCTCGATACGGCGGCGTGCGCGATCTCGATGAGCTTGGGGAACTGCTCGGACGGCAAGGCCGCGATCCGGTCGGTGATCGTCGTGAGGTCCCCATCGCGCGCCACGGAGAGGGGGCCTACGAGTTCGGCTTGCGCGTACCCGGTGATGAAGCCGGAGACCGCGCGAAACGCCACCAGCAGTTCGGTCCCCGATCGACCGCTCCGCGCGAGCGCCCGCAACAGGGCTTCGGTCGGCCGTAGCGTCGCCATGTCGAGGCTGCGCCGGGTGAGGATCAGCGGGATCGCGTGCGGATGCGCCCGTACAGCGCGCCACATGCCTTCGGCGACGGCGCGGACTTCGTCGTCCCAGTCGATGGAGGACGTTGCCTCCCAGCGTGCTTCGGCCATCACGGCCTCGGTGACGAGCTGCTCCAGACCCTCACGTCCATCGACATAGTTGTAGATCGTCATCGGACCGGTGCCCAGCGCCGACGCGAGACTGCGCATGGTCAAACCGGCCAGGCCGTGGTCATCGACCAAGGCCAGTGCGGCGACCTGGAGCTGCTCGCGCGTGAATTTCCGTGGAGCCGGCATACTCCTCCTTGATTAAGTACAACGTACGTGTTTGACTGAGCCTGTTCACGTACAACGTACCTATATCGAGGTGTCATGACCATTCAGACCACTTTCCCTTCCGGCCGCGACCAGTGCGCGGTGTGGCTGACCCTGCCGGACGGCCCGGGTCCGCATCCGGCCGTGGTGCTCGTCCACGGCGGTGGAGCGACCCACGAGATGATGCTCGCCCAGTACGAGAAATGGTTTTCCGAAGCGGGTCTTGCCGTGGTGGCCTTCGACTTCCGCCATCTCGGAGAATCGGGCGGCAGTCCGCGCCAGCTGGTGAGTCAGCGCCGTTACGCCGAGGATGTCGACGCCGCCCTGGCCTTCGCCCGCTCCCGCCCGGAACTGGACGCACACCGTATCGCGTTGTGGGGTACCTCATTCGGCGCCAGCCACGTGCTGACCGCAGCCGCCCGCCACGACGACCTGCGTGCCGCGGTGGTCCAATGTCCGGTCTTCAGCGGACGTGCCGTCGTGTCCCGGGCGGGGGTACGGCATCTGCTGCGGTTCACGATTCCGATCGTCTCCGACTTGGTGCGTGCCGCGCTCGGCCGGTCGCGCCGTTACGTCCCACTGGTCGGGAAGCCGGGCGACCTGGCGTTCGTGAACCAGCCCGGCGCGCTCGAAGGCTGGCAGTCGGTGACTCCACCCGGTTACCGCTTCGACAATCGGATCACCGCAGCCTCGGGACTGGGCATGTTGTTCTACAACGCCGCGTCCTGCGCGCCACGCGTGCGCTGCCCGCTCTTGGTCTGCGCCTGCGAGCAAGAGAATTTGATCGACCCCGCCATCGCGGAGCGGGTGACCGCCACCGCACCGCGAGCCGTCCTGAAACGCTACGACGCCGACCATTTCACGGTCTACCATCCGCCAGCCGTCGAGCAGATCGTTGCCGATCAGATCACGTTCCTGACCGCGCATCTGGTATCGAACGTGTAAGGAGAGGGGTGCTCGCCTAGATGGACGCACGCGTTCACCGGGTGGTGCGGGCGAATCGGCCCGGTGTTGTCCCGGTCCACCGGGTGAAGGCGTGGGTGAAAGCGGAGGCGTCGGCGTAGCCAAGGCGGCGGGCGACTTCGTCGACGGTGGCGCCGATGGTGAGCAGTTCCTCGGCGAGCATGTGACGGGTTTCGGCGACGAGGTCGCGGTAGGAGGTGCCTTCGGCGTCGAGGCGCCGACGCAGGGTGCGCACGCTCATACGCAGGTCGGCGGCGATATCGTCCTGAGTGGTAGCCACACCGTGGGTGAGCAGGGCCGCGCGGACGCGCGCGGCGACGCCATCGCGTTGTCTGCGCCGCTGCATGATGTCGGCGGCCTCTTGTCCGGCGAGAGCCGCCAGGCGTGGATTCGCCTGCGGCATGGGCAGATCCAGGATGTCGGCGGTGAGGGTGAACCGGGTGAGGGGCGCGTCGAAAGCCGGCGCGGCCCCGAGGAGCTCGGTCAGTTCCGGCGCGTAGTCCGGTGCTGGACACGCGAGTTCGACCGCGCTGGGGGGAATGGTCACACCGAACACCTCGCGGTCGAGTGTGATCAGCTCGGCCAGGTCGCGTTCCAACAGGAACTGGCGCAGTTCGTCGGGCACCGACGAATAGTCGATCGTCACCGTCGCCCCGGCCGAGTCGTCCTGTATCCGCCATCGAGCGAAGGAGTAGGCGATGTCCATGTGGTCGATGCCGATGCGCACCGCTTGCCGCACGGTTCGGCTGGTCAGCACGGCGAAGGCCCAAATGCCGTGTGCGGTGAGGCTGTAGCGTCTCCCGGCCGCCAGCCCCAGGCCGGGAACGTGCCCCAGATGGGTCAGCAGATTCTGCACGATCCGCAACTCCTGCGCGGCGCGGATCTCGCCGCGCGGATCATCGAGCACGGGCGGGACGACGCCCGAACCATCGAGGCATTGCGCGATCGTCATCCCGTATTCGAGGCCCAGCCGCACCAGAATCGCAGCGCTGGCGCTGGACCGCGGCATGTTCAGCCGGATTGTCATGGGCCTATCCTGGGCGGCCTGGCCGAAAAGAACAACTTCTGGCCGCCGACCTCATAGTCTCAGTCGATTCTGCTCTCTACTCTCGGCGAGACACGACAGGCAGGAGCTGATGATGGCTGGGCGAACCGAGGGTATGCGAGTGGCTGTGACCGGCGGCGCGAGAGGAATCGGGCGGGCCACCGCAGCCGCCTTCCTCGCCGCGGGCGCGCGGGTGGCGATCGGCGACATCGACGCCGCGGCCGTGGCGCGAACGGCCACGGAGTTGTCCGGATCTTCGGGCGGCGAGGTACTCGGCGTCCGGCTCGACGTCACCGACCCGAGCTCGTTCGAGAGTTTCCTCGATCGAGCCGCCGCCGCGTTCGACGGGCTGGACGTGCTGGTCAACAACGCGGGCATCATGCCGACGGGATCCTTCCTCGACGAATCGCTGGAGCTGGCCGACCGGCAGCTCGCCATCAACCTGCGCGGCGTCCTGATCGGCGCCAAGCTCGCCGGCGGGCGGTTCGCCGACCGCGGGCACGGTCACATCGTGAACGTGGCATCGGTGCTCGGCCTCGTCGGCACACCCGGTGTCGCGACCTATTGCGCCACGAAGTTCGCGGTGGTCGGCTTCGGCGAGGCCTTGGGACAGGAACTCGCCGACCGGGGCGTGCTGGTGTCCACCATCTGCCCGGCCTTCGTCAACACTCAGTTGATCGCCGGTCTGACCCCGAACCGGATCACCCGCACGATCGGTTTCGTCGAACCGGACGACGTCGCACGGTCGGTCGTCCACGCCGTAACACGCGGACGGGGCGGGCGTCATGTCGTCCCCCGGTCAAGTGGTGTGGCGACATCGCTGCTCACCGCGCTGCCCGAACGACTACGCCACCGGCTCGGTCGAATGCTGGGCAGCCACGACACCGTCGCCAATGCCGATACGAATCGGCGCGCCGCCTATTTGGAACGAGTCGCGCGGGACTGAGAGCGCCTCCGCGCTCAGGCGCTCGGCGTCAGCGCGCGCAGGGGCCCGTCGAGTTCCCGGCGGTAGAAGTCGAGGAAGCCGTCGGGATCGGGGCCCGCGTTCTGCATCACGAGATGGTCGAAGCCCGCGTCGGCGTACTGTTTCGCGGCGTCGAGGTAGCGAGCCGGGTCGGGACCGCAGGCGAAGCTGTCGAGAATGTCCTCCAAGCGGACAGTGGTGGTCGCGGCGGCGAAGTTGACCGGGTTCGGCAACTCGCTCATCACCTTCCACCCTGTGACCGCCCAGCGTGTTGTATCGAGCACCGCTTTCGCGGCCGTCTCCTCGTCGGGCGCCCATGCCATGCCCACTTCGGCGTAGCGCGGCCCCGTCCCGCCCGCCGCGCGATAGCGGTCGACGAGCTCGGCCTTCGGCTCGGTGGCGAAGAGGCCGTCACCGAGTTCGGCGGCGATCCGAGCCGCCTCCGGCCCACCGCCGGCGACGGCGATCGGCGGGAGCTGATCCGGCAGATCGAAAACGCGAGCTTCGGAGACGGTCAGGAACTCGCCGTCGTAGGAGTGATAGCCGCCGCTCCAGAGCAGGCGGATGATCTCGAGAGCTTCGCGGAGCATGCGCTGGCGGATGCGCACCGGCGGGAACTCGCGACCGACCACATGCTCGTTGAGACGTTCGCCAGAACCGACGCCGAGCGTGAACCGGTTGCCGGACAGAATCGCCAGAGTCGCCGCCGCCTGCGCGATGATGGCGGGGTGGTACCGCAGAATCGGACAGGTCACTCCGGTGGCCAGCTCGATGCGCTCGGTCTTCGCCGCGATGGCTCCCAGCACGGTCCAGGCGAACGGTGAATGCCCTTGGTTGTCCAGCCAGGGATGAAAATGATCGCTGATCTCGACGAAGTCGAATCCGGCCGCTTCCGCCCGGATCGCTTGGCGGACGAGTTCGTTCGGACCGAATGCCTCGGCCGCCAGTTTGTACCCGATACGCATCGCCACCTCCTGCTCCTGCGGCCGGTTCCCGCACGAAACCGGCTCGTGGCGCGCGTACCCGGCTGCCCGGGCGAGAAACTCCCTCGCGATGCGTGCCGCCCAGAAGCCCGGACGGCGGCGACCGGGTCACTCGGACACGGAGCCGGCCCCCCTCGGCGGCCGGACGCCACGCGATCCGCTCAGTCACGGGTGGGCCAGTAACTCGAGGCGTGCGAGCCTCGCGGGACATAGGTGTTCTCGTCCTCCACCTCCGTGATGCCCAGATGGAGCAGCAGCAACACGGTCACCAGGCTGATGCTCACGATCAGCGGGGTCAGCAACTGCTCGGCGCCTGCCCCGGACGGCGGATGCATGTGCTGCGTTTCGTGCACGTGCATCGCGAACATGCCCGTGTAGTGCATGCCGCACACCGCCACACCCATCACCACCGCCGCGCCGATGGTGACGAGCGTGCCACGGACATGCAGGGTGAACCACAACGCGGCGGTCGCCGCGACCACGGCGATCACCATGGACAACGCGACGATCCGTCCGTCGTAGCCGATCGCCGCGTCGGACTTCATCGCGTACATGCCCGAGTAGTGCATCGCACCGACGCCCAGACCGGTGACCGCGCCCCCGGCGAACAACGCCAGCGGGCCCAGTGCCCGCTGGTGGGCGATTCGCAGCCCGATCCAGACCACCGCGATGGCGATCAGGGCGCTGATCAGGGTGACCGGAACGTCGTAGCGGATGGATGCTCCCTCGATGGCGAAGCCGAGCATCGCGATGAAGTGCATGACCCAGATCCCGGTGCCGCCGATGGCGACCGCGGCTGCCAGCAACCAGCCGTCGCGTGCGGAGGCGGTGCGAGACCTGGCCATGCACCGCAATCCGAGCAATGAACCGGTGAACGACATGACGTAGGCGATGGTGGGTGTGAGCCACCCGTGGCTGAAGTGGTCGATTTCCAGCACGCGACACTCCCTCGCTGGATAGATTCGGACCGTCGATGCGGCGGTGTGCCCGAATCTCACATAGTGAAACTGCAGGTAGGTAATTTAGATTACTACTATCCTCTTAAAAGTCATAGGATGAGTCTCGGTTAGCGGGAGATGCGCTGGTCGCGCAGCGAGACGCTCGCCGCTCACTTCGCGGTCTCCGCCCCCTCGGGTGGTAGCGGTCTCAGCAAGTATCTGGCTTCCCAATCGGCGCAGCGAGACACTGCCTGCCCACGAGCGACCGGGACTCGCCCGGCAACCCCTATCCGCCTGCCTCGACTCGACCACGCCGGCGATTGCACGGCGCGAACTTCACGGCGCTGGGGTCTCGGCCCTGCGGGACTTCGCGGATACCTATGCCGGCCCCCTCGGACACCTGAGCCTCATCGCGCGCGGTGGCGCCGAAAGCCGGATGCGCCCTTGCAACGGAACCCGTTCCCGAATGCACATGCAAGGCCGCCGGCGAGAAGTGCCATTCACCCGTGCGAGCCGAATTCTCAAGCACAATCGCAGTTAACGCGATCGAGGCGGCGCGACGAGTGTCATCTCGCGCGGGCGCGCCCGGTCCAGCGGAGCCGAGGTCGCTCCGCCGAACGCCCCGGATCCTCGTGTCCCACACCTCGTAGGCTGGACGATCGAGTCACTGGAGATCAGTTCACGACAGCCGCGCGGTACGGCTCCGCTGGACCGGGCGCGCCCGCGATAAGCCGTCGACCGTGGCGGGTGGCGACATCTGGCGAACTTTCAGCGTTTCTTCGTATGTCTCACCGGGGTAACAGCGTATGGTCGCGCTATGCCGACTGCGACGTCGATCGACACCGGAGCCGAACACCTCGCCTGCTGGGTCACCGTCGTCGGGCAACGTCTACACCAGTTGCCGACCGCACACCCGAATGTCCTGCTCGCTCACGCGATGAGCGGGTTCATCGCGATCGGCCGGGCCAGCATGGCCCTGTTGACCACTTCCGCGAATCCCGCCGACATCCGGGACCACGACCTCGTCTTCGAGATCACGGCCGACGCGGAACGATGGCTCACCGACGCGGCGACCGAGCCGGTCGTCAACCGGATCACCGACCGCGGTGAGCACGTGCAGCGCTACCTCAGTCCGGCTGCGCTGGATACCGTGGCGAAAGCGCGCCTGCGGCGCTGTGCGCAGGCGACGGCCATCCACACCCGCGATCTGCTGGCGGAGATCGACGCCGACCCGCGCGCCTCGGAGGACATCCGCGACCTCGCCCGAGATCTGGCCGCGCGAGCGAACATCATCGCCACCGTCTACGCCGACGACCCGCAACAATTGCTTCCGATGTCCAGCAGATGATCCGCCGGACCGGCCGATAGCAGTCGCCGAGCAGCGCGTTCACATCGGTCCCGCGATGATCGATAATGGTGCTATGGCGACGGTGCTGCTGGGCGGCGACGTCATGTTGGGGCGGGGTGTGGATCAGATCTTGCCGCATCCCGGCGATCCGAGGCTGCGCGAACGATACGTCAACGACGCGCGAACCTACGTCGAGCTGGCCGAGCGCGTCTATGGGGCGTTCACCCATCCGGTCGACTTCCGGCAGCTGTGGGGTGATGTCCTACCGCTTCTCGCCCAGATCAACCCCGAAGTCCGGCTGCTCAACTTGGAGACTTCGATCACCGCCGACGGCGCGTTCGCGCCCGCGAAAGGCATTCACTACCGGATGCACCCGGACAACATGCCTGCCTTGACCGCGATCGCACCTGTCGTCTGCGCGCTGGCCAACAACCACGTCCTCGATTTCGGCATTCCCGGGCTGGCCGACACCCTCCGAGCACTCGACAACGCGGGTATCGGCCGCGCGGGCGCCGGGGCCGACCTGCAGGGTGCGCGCACCCCCGCTGTAGTGGAGCTCGGCGACGGGCGTCGCGTGGTGATCGTCTCGGTCGCCGCGGGTTCCAGCGGGGTTCCGGCGGCGTGGTCGGCGCGGCGCAATCGGCCGGGGCTGTGGCGGGTGGGTTACTCGCCGGGCGTCGCCGCGGCCGAGGAGGTCGCGGCGGAGGTATCCGCTCACCAGCGCGACAACGATATCGGCATCGTTTCGGTGCATTGGGGACCGAACTGGGGCTACGAGGTCGCGCGGACGGAAATGCAATTCGCGCACCGCTTGATCGACGCCGGCATCGATCTGGTGCACGGGCATTCCGCGCATCATCCGCGTCCGATCGAGATCTACCGGGGCAAGCCGATCCTCTATGGGTGCGGCGACGTCATCGACGACTATGAAGGCATCCGTGGTCACGAGCGATACCACACCGATCTGCATCCGCTGTATCTGGTTTCCATCGACTCCGGCTCGACGGAAATTCGCCTGATTCCACTCCGAGAGCGGCACATGCGCCTGGAATGGGCGCAACGCAGCGAATCCCGCTGGCTGTGCGAGAAGATAGCGGACATCAGCCGCGGCTTCGGCACCCGCGTCGCACTCCGAACCGATGGCTTGCCCGTGGTTTTCAGTGCCGCACGACAGTGAGATGGCGGTGGAACCACTGCGTGGCCAGGTCGGCGACTTGTCCGAGCGCACCGGGTTCCTCGAACAGATGGGTCGCGCCGGGGACGATATCCAGTTCGCTCGGACATGGCATCCGTAGCTGGGCCTCCCGGTTGACCTCCAGCACCCATCGGTCGTTGCCACCCACGATGAGCAGCGTCGGCGCGCGGACCGAACCCAATCGCGGGCCGGCCAGGTCCGGCCGGCCCCCGCGGGAGACGACGGCCGCGATCTCGGTTCCCGGCTCGGTGGCCGCCCACAGCGCGGCGCCCGCGCCGGTGCTCGCCCCGAAATATCCGGTGGGCAGGCCGCCCAGATCCGCCCGCGCCCGGAGCCAGTGGGTCACCTCGACGAGGCGGCCTGCGAGCAACTGGATGTCGAAAACGCGGGCGCGGTCGCCCTCCTCCTCGACGGTCAGCAGATCGACCAGCATCGTCGCGAACCCGGCCCGGTTCAGCACCTCGGCGACGAATCAATTCCTCGGACTGCGCCTGCCGCTGCCGCTGCCGTGGGCGAAGGCGATCAAGGCGGTGCGCTCCGGTGGAACGGCCAGTATCCCGGCCAGTCGGACGTCTTCCGACGGCACGATGACTTCTTCTGTCCGCGTCGAGGAGCGGTGCGCGAACGACATCGAACACCTCCTGACATCCGACGTACCCGATCGGGCCGGTCGTGCGCAAGAGGGATCGGAGCGCGGAATGCCTGCGGTCAGCTGGCGTCGTCGGTATCGGCAGGCCGCTTCGACGCGACCACCTGAATGCGCATCGGCAGGCGGAAGAGGTTGCCCGATTTATTGCGGATCCACTGAGTGAGAGCGGCGACGGCCGACCCGAGCGATGTCGCCCCGGCCAGCAGCGCCCAAGGCGTGAGGCCCGCGGACGCGTACGCCACTTGCCCGACGCCGGGCACCACTAGGCGGCCGTTGCCGAAAGCCCAGTTCATGAACGAGCCGATGTGTCCACCCAGATCCGATCGGCGGCCGACCATCGCCTTCAGATCGCCGCCCTTGCTGTTGACATAGAGCACGGTGAACACCACCAACAGTGCGGCGACCAGCGTGGAGATCGTCGCCAGCCGACTGAGCGCCTCGATTCGGAGACGCAGGTTGACGACGACCACCAAGATCGTGATCGCGATGGCCGCGCAGGCGAGCAGCGCCCAGAAACCGGTGACCTTGGCGGGGGGCGGGGCCGATCGCGACCAGACGTTGAGGAACCGCGTGGTGATCTGCATCCGGCCGAACGCGTTGGTGCTGACCCTGCCATCAGCGCCCACGGCGGTCATCCACGGCTGAAACAGCAAGACGAGCGTGACGAGGCTGCCCACCGCGGCCCACAGATAACCCCAGTAGCCGCGCAGCGCGGCCTGGATCGAGCGAAGGTTCTCCGGAACGGCGCCGCTCTTCGCCCGGTTCTCCGGAGCGGGCCTGCTGTCTCCGGTCTCATTCGACTGCCAGGGCGTCGGCTGCACCATTGTCTCAGTTTAGGGTCGAAACGCTACCCCAATTCGGGCAAAGCTCACCGCCGGTGGGAAGACCGGGTGTCACGCGCCTCCGGCGTGGTGGAGATCGCCGGCATAGCACCCGTCGTCCGCCGCCGAGATGGCACGCCGCCATGCTGCACGGAATTCTATCTCCATTGTGGGAAGATCGTGAAGCGGTTCCGGAAACCGCGCAATCCGGGCAGCGGCCGGGGCATGAAGAATCTTCCGGTATGTTTTCCCCGCCGTTTCGGTGCCCGCTCCCCGGAAAAGGCACCAGTGGTAATGCTCCTGTTATGCGACACCGGGGAACTTGATATTTCTTTGCCTGGTGTTCACCCCTCTATGGGTGAACTATGAAAATCGTGAGTCCAAGGTAAGTTTCACTCGAGTCAAAGGATGCGCAATGTCCACCAGAATTACGAAAATTCTCGCCGCAACCGCTATGGCTTTCTCCGTAGGCGTCCTCGCGGCTCCCGCGGCTTCCGCCGAGGGCACCCCATCGGACGCGGCGACGCCGGCTTTCGGCTCGGTCGTGGTCTGCTTCCCGATGGGCAGCGTCGTCTTCTGCATCTGAGGCCTCGGTCTGCGGCCGCACCGACTCGATCGGGGCCGCACGTCCGTTGCGAAGGTTCCTCGCGAGTTCGATCGGCGGTGTGCCAGGACATACCGCCGAGCCGGGCTCGAAGCCACCGGAAGGGAGGCAGCGCCGAGCAGTTGCCGCCGCGCGTGGATCGACCGATGCGGCGGGAACTGTGACCGGAGAGCTCGTCGTGTCACACCGGCCGTGACCGCTTCGTCTACTCACCGACCAGTGCGGTAGAGGAGGATGTATGCGAATCGCAGTCATCGGTGCCAGTGGGCGGATCGGCCGGGACGTGATCGACGTATTGCAGAACCAGGGCAACGAGATCGTGGCGATCAGCCGATCGGCAGGCGTGGACGTCTATACCGGAGACGGCCTGACGCGGGCCTGTGACGGCGTCCATGTGGTGGTGGACGCGGTCAACGCGACGACCACCGAGACCGAAGCGGTCACCGACTTCTTCCGCACCATCGCGCGGAACGTACAACGCGAGGCAGCCGCCGCCGGAGTTCGGCGCATCGCCGTGCTGTCCATCATCGGGATAGATGACTTCACCGCAGGCCACTACGCCGGGAAACTCGCCCAGGAGAACGCCTACCGGGAAGGTCCGGTGCCCGTGCGCATCCTGCGCGCGGCCCAGTTCCACGAGTTCACCGAGATGATGCTGGAGTGGACCACGCGCGGCGACACGGCTTACGTGCCGAAATATCGGGCGCAGCTCGTCGCCGCCCGCACGGTCGCCGAGCAGCTGGCCGAACTGGCGGTATCCGAGAGCGCGCCCGAGGCGGTCGACATCGCCGGGCCGGAAGAGTTCCAGCTCGCCGCGGCCGTGGCGCAAGTGGCAGCGCGGCGGGGGCACCCGGCTCATGTGCGGGAGATCATCAATGCCGACGACCCGGATCACGAATTGCAGGCGGGTGGCGCCCTCTTGGCCGGCCCCGATGCGATCCTCGCCGGGCCGACATTCGCGCAGTGGCTCGATCGAAAGTATCCGAACCTCTCTTGACTTCAGGTCGACCTCAACTCGCAAGCTGGGCGCACCACGAGGAGAGAGAACAATGACCACGTTCGGAGAAAAACAGAGCCGGGGCTACGACCAGCGGGCCACACGCCTGCTCGGCGGCCTGTATCGCCGGATCGCCACCGACATCGACGCGGCCGCACCGCCGGGCGCGTGGGTGCTCGACGTGGGGACCGGCCCGGGGAAGCTCCTCGAGCACGTGCATTCGCGTCGGCCGGACCTGCGGCTGCATGGCGTGGACCTGTCACCGCACATGATGATATCGCCGAGGCGGCGCTCACCGGCAGGGCGGCCGAGCTCTCGATCGGAGACGTGGGCGCGCTTCCCTATCCCGACGACAGCTTCGACTTGGCCGTGTCGAGCCTGAGCATGCACGAGTGGCCGGAGGTCGATCGAGCGATCGCGGAGCTGGCGCGCGTACTGCGTCCCGGTGGCCTCGTGGCCATCTACGACTTCCGCTTCGTGCGTGCGTCGGCCGCGCTCGGCGCGTTGCGCCGGTCGTTCGAGGCGGCGACGGTGCGGCGCGAGCCGGTGCGTCCACGGCGTCATCCGATCGCGCTGTACGCGCGGCTCACCGCGCGCGCCGCCGCTTAGAGTGCTGGTATGGCGGGCGAGGACATCTCGATCGGTGAGCTCGCGGCACGGTTCGGCCTGGCCACCCACGTGCTGCGACATTGGGAGGACGTCGGATTGCTCGCGCCGCGACGAGACGGCGCGGGCAGGCGCCGATATCACGAGGACGACGCGGAGACGGTGGCGATGATCCTGCTCGGCAAGCAGGTCGGTCTCTCACTGGAAGAACTCGCCGCGCTGGTCACCGAGGCATCCGACCGCGCAGCCCGCCGCGACCTGCTGCGGGCGCACCGCGACCAGCTCGTGCGCCGAATCGCTAGAACCACCGCGGCGTTGGAGACCATCACCCATGCTCTCGACTGCGAGGCCGAGGACTTCCGCGATTGCCCGCACTTCCGGGCCAAGGTCGCCCACGCGCTCGCGCTGGTAACGAACCGCCCGAGCTCCGCGAGGTGAATTGTTATGACGCAGCGAAATCCGCCGTGGCGGTGGAATTCGGGGCGATTCGGTCGCCGCGCCGGCAATCGGCGGCGAGAGGGGGGTTCTATGCGGGTTGTTCCGGATCAGGATCGAGTCCTGCGACAGTGACACAGACGACCGTGACCCTTCGACTCGATAGAGGTGCCCCATGAGCAGGACGATTCGAGTGCCCGCCGCGGAACTCGCCGACCATATCGGCGAATCCGTCGTCGGGTACGGCACTCTCACCCAAGCGGGAGTGGTACAGCCGGGCGGCGACCTCGTCGTCGCGGTGTTCGGTGTGGAGACCAACCGACGCGAGAAATCCTTCATCCCAGCCCAATTGGTCGAATTGGAGGTCACCGACTGATCCGGAAGTCGTCCGCGCTCCGGTACGGATCGCGGCCGGGCTTCATTCTCGGATCAACCGATCAGCGCGTTCATGATTGTGCCTGCGCTGGTGGCGATGACGCCGCCGAGCATGCCGCCGGCGACCATTTTCGCCGAGGCGAGCGGACCTCCATTCCACTTCCCCCACGCGAATTTCCCGCCGGCGTAGGCGATACCGGTGACGCCGGAGAGAATCACGAACCACGTGAAATAGCGGAACAACTGGAGTATCTTGTCCGCGCTCGGGGGAGCTTCGGGGACGGGATCGTCCACCTGAGCCAAGAGAAATGCTTCGACTGCCGTATGGATCGTCATTGATCTGTCTCCGTCGCATTTCCGCAGGACAGTTATGCGCAATCGCTATGACTTTCGAAGTATCGCGACCCGCGCGGCTCGCGTCAACCCTCCCTGCACAGCTGAGGACACGCGCTGCGCGCTCGTCGCGCCGTCGCGCGCGGTGTCAGATCGCGACAGACGGGTAGTGGTGGATGTGAGCTACGACGGCGACGGCACTACGCCAAGTGACTTCGACCCGGTAGCCGCGCGGGCGGTGATCGAACAAGCCAAAGGCGCGGTCATGCTGGTCTATGGTCTCGATGCCGACGCGGCGTTTGCCATGCTGCGGGTTCGATCCCAGGAAACCAACACCAAGCTGCGGGTTCTCGCTGCCAACGTGGCCGCCGAGCTACCGTCGATCGGTTTGCCCGCAGTGACCGGCGAGCTGCGCAGCCGCGTCAACCGACTGCTGGCGACGGCACATGAGCAACCCCGGTGACGACCCGGGATCAATCGGCGGCAACCAGCCGTTCCGCCTGCTGGGCTACCAGGGAGATCAGCGTCGATTCCCGCAGCGGACATTCGGGTGTCCTGCGGTTGTCCGCCCTGGAGAACTCGCGTCAGCGCTTCTGGGCTACGGCGAAGACACGGCGGAACGGCAGCCAGGTGGTGCCGTCGGGCCGCCGAGGGTAGGCGCCGCGCAACAGCGGTGCGAGTTGCGCGGTGAATTCCCGCCATCGGGCGTCGTCGAGGGCATCGCGCACAGGTCGCAACGCGGTGCCGGTGACCCACTCGAGCACCGGATCATCCCCGGTCAAGCGCTGCAGGTAGGTCGTCTCCCACGTGTCGACGGCTGCGCCCGACGCGGCGAGCACGTCCGCGTAGCCGACGGGATCGAGCACTGCGCGCGACTCCAGAAGGCCCACACGATCGAGGTCGTCGCGCCATTCGTCGCGGGCGGCGACTTGGCGGATCGCACGATGAGAAGGCGCGTCGAAGTTACCCGGCACCTGGATGGCCAGGAAAGCACCCTCGGGTAGCTGCCGCATCCACTCCCCCAATAGGTCGGGATGCCCGGGCACCCAATGCAGGACCGCATTGCACACCACGACATCGGTCTCCCCGGTCGGCCGCCATTCCTGCACCGCGCCGAGCCGGGCGTCGACGCCGCGCTCGCGGGCGGCCGCGACCATCTCCGGCGACGAGTCCAGTGCCCGCACGAGCGCCCCGGGCCAGCGCCGCGCGAGAACCGCGGTGAGATGCCCGGGACCGCAGCCCAGGTCGACCACCACCCGCGGCTCGACCGCCGTGATCCTGGCCAGCAGGTCGAAGAACGGCCGGGATCGGTGGTCGTCGAACGCGAGGTACTGCTGCGGATCCCACATGGGCTCTCCCGGATTTCTTACCAAACCGTACGTACGTACTGTACGCCTGCTCGCGTGTTCAGAAGAAGGTTCCCGAGAACGGCAACGCGTCGGTGGCGAACAGCGCGTCTGCGGCCGCCACCGCCCCGGGACGATGTTCGTCCACTCGTCCCGCGAAAGCCAGCTCGCGCCACGCCGTTCCGCCGAGGTAGACGGCCGCCAGATCGGCGACCCCCGTGGTGACATCCGCGGTTTCCCGCACTCTTCGGACCCCATCGGCGGCGATCCGGTATCGACCGGAGTTCGCCGTCAAGATCGGATCGACCACCTCCACCACGACCGCGCCCGCGTCGCGATAGGTGCGACGCACCAAGGCTTGTAGGACATGATCAGTCGCAACCAGGTCTCGTCCCGGATCGAAACCACGCGCACCGCGCGCTCATCGGTGAGCAGGTGCCGCAGCGGGCTGTCGAGGGCGGTGAAGGGGAACACAAGGGTCTCCACCAGGTCGATCGAAAGCAGCCGGCGAATCAGTCCGCGATACGCCGTGGGCGTCGCGGCGACGAAATCGTTGACGACCACCTGCCTTTCCGGCCGCGACAGCCAGCTCATAGGATCGACCGGTTGGTAACGAGCGAACCCGTCCTCGGCGCCGGCCCGACCGTGGACGAAGCAGTAGCTCGGCTCCGTGCTCAGCATTTCCTGTAGCCGCCACCAGTACTCGGGCCGGTCGACAGCGCCGGTCCAGGAGACATCGGCCGTCGCGTAGATCTGTGGCAGCAGTTTCCATGCCGCGACACCGTCGACGAAACGCACCGGACCGGAATCCCCCACAGTGTCGCGCAGCTGGGCTCGGTGACGCTGCAACTCCACTCGCGCGAAGCAACTCGCGATCCCGTATCCGAATCGCGCGTAGATCCCGCCCTCGGAGGCACGCAGAGAGGCGACCGTTTCGCCGCGCTCGGCGATGTCGTCGAGCTGGCGACGCAGTAGCGCGGTCAGCGCGCCGCGCCGCGTGTGCGTCGGCAGCACCCCGACGTGGGTCACCGCCGCGTGCGATACGCGCTTACCGCCGGGAACCACCAGCCAGCTCGTGTACGACTCGGCCGTGCCGATCAGTTCCCCGTCGATGTAGGCGCCCAGCGTGCGGCCCGGCTCGGACAGCTCGGCGGTGGGCGCGAGCGGGGGCAAACCCACCATTGCGGTGCGGAAAACGGTATTGGCGGAGCGTATGTCGTCCTCGGCGAGGAGGGTGTGCACTGCGACGGTCATGACTCGATCGTCCCCGACTCCGATCCGGCGCCATGTCTTGCGAACATGCCCGGGACGAAAACCGACTCTCGATCACGGTTTCGTAACGAGCCGCCGTGGGTATCACATAGCTATGACGGATCACCGACCAACCCGGATCGCCGGTGTGGAACCGGGAACCGGCGCGCTCGCTTTAGCCACGTGCCTTGCGTTTTCGATCGGCATCGCCACGATCACGCAGTCCGCCTTCACCACGCTGGTGGCCTGTGTGAGCATCGTGGCGGGGCTCACACTTGTGCTGAACATCCTGCCGCACCGGGCCTGACCCGAGGAGGCCTTGCCTCGCCCGCCGAATCCTGGTGGCATCTACTCCGAGGATGATGTCAATCGGAGGCGGGCATGCTGTCGTTGCAGGAGATTTCGGATCGACTCGAGATCGAAGACCTGATGGTGCGGTACTCGCACGCGGTCGACACTCGGCAGTGGGGCCTGCTCGACGAGATCTTCACCCCCGACGCGCAGATCGACTACTCGGCCATGGGCGGCTCGGTGGGCGATCTCGCGACTACGAAACGGTTTCTCGCCTCCGTTCTGCCGAATTTCCCAGCCTTCCAGCATCTGATCAGCAACTCCTCCATCGCCCTCGACGGTGACACGGCCACAGGGCGCACGATGTGCCACAACCCGATGATCGTGTCCGGCGGCGACGGCCCGCCCACGATGATGCTGTGCGGACTCTGGTATCTGGACACCTTCGTCCGCGTGGACGGACAGTGGCGGATCAGAACGCGGGTCGAGGAGAAGAGCTTCCTGTTCGTCGCCCCGTCCGCACCGGGAACGAGCTGACCGGGCGGCAACCGCCGTCGGCGTACCTCAGCGCGCGGTCAGCGCCGAGGTCGCGGCGTCGGGCGCACGGACCGGCTCCTCGGGTGCCGCATCCGCGGACCGCCTGTTCGTGACCAGGAACAGCACCACGAGCACCACGCTGAACCAGACGTAGGTGTTGCCGATGAAATGCTGCCAGGGCGTCCACGCGGACTCCCGGTGCTCGCCGTCCGGCAACCAGTTGTGCGGGCCGATGACGAACACCGCCGCCGTCACCACGGACGCCGACCACCAACCGAGCGCCCGCTTGCCGGGCAGGCGGCTCGCGTAGCCCACGATCGCGAACAACGCGGGCGCGATCCACACCCAGTGATGCGACCAGGAGATGGGCGACACCAGCAGCGTGAAGACGGCGTTGATGCCCAGTGCGAGCGCGGGCAGGTCGGCGGCCCGGCGCATCGCGGTGACGACCAGCGCGAGCAGCAGGGCGCCGAGAACCAGCCAGATCACGGTGAACGCGGGCTCGGGCACTTCGAACCGGGAGAACACCGCCTGGATCGATTGGTTGGTGTGAAACGCCGAGCCACTCAACCCGGACACGTTGCCGAGGCCGCCGAACCAGTACTTCACGGACTCTTTCGGCAGGATCGCGAAACCCAGCGCCGTCGCGGCCGCTCCGGTGACGGCCGCGGTCGCCGCGGCCCGGTAGTCCCGGCGGACCAGGAAGTAGAGCACGAATGCCGCGGGCGTCAGTTTGATCGCGGCCGCGATGCCGATGAGCATGCCCCGGGGCCACCGCGGTTTGTGGGTGAGGCAATCGGCGGCGACAAGCGCCATCAGCAGCAGGTTGACCTGACCGAAGTCCAGCGTTGAGTGAATCGGTTCCAGCAGCAGCCCCAGCGGCGTCGCGCACGCGGTGGCCCAGACCGCCAGCCGCCGCTGCGACTCCTCCGGCCATACCCGTCGCGCCACCAGATAGAGGGTGAGGGCGAGCGCGGCCACCGAGGAGACGAAGAAGCTCAGCGCCGCCACATCCCAGGGCAGCATCGCGAAGGGGCCGAGGGCGAGCGCGGCGAACGGCGGATAGATGAACGGCAGGCCCGCACCGATCGTGGTTTGCGGCAATTGACCGTACATATCGGCGCCGTGCCGCATGGCGTCCACGCCCAAGCGATACACCTGCAGGTCGATGAACCCCCCGGTGATCTCCTGGAACGGCCAGACCGGTTTGAGGAGACAGAACGCGGAGAAGGCGACCGACAGCACCGGCGCCAGCCGCAACACACGCCCGAGTCGACGGTTCTGGGACATCGGCGTTCCGGCGGTGGCGGTGACACTACTCATCCGCGGCGACTATACCGACCCATGTCCGCGCGTTCAGCATGCGGGAGGAAGATTCGCGCGGGTCGCTTCAGAGCGTGGGAAACGGGTAGGCCGACACCAGCACGAGTGCCCGATGCGGTCGGCGACCGGCCGTCGCAGCTCGCGTGCAGGCAGGAGGCGAACAGCCATGAAGGCCCCGGGCGCCGCGATGTACGTCCCCGAGAACGCGGACCTGGCGCGGCTGCGGCAGGCGGCCTGTGACTGCCACGGGTGCGATCTGTACCGCCACGCCACGCAGACGGTGTTCGGCGCCGGTCCACAGGACGCGGACGTGGTGTTGATCGGGGAACAGCCCGGCGACCAGGAGGACGTCGTGGGGCAGCCGTTCGTCGGTCCCGCCGGACGACTGCTCGACCGGGCGCTGGCGGAGGTCGGCATCGACCGCGACGCGGTCTACCTGACGAACGCGGTGAAGCACTTCAAGTTCGTGGAGCGCGGCAAGCGACGGATTCACAAACAACCCGGCCGGACCGAGGTCGTTGCCTGCTCGGCGTGGCTGGACGCCGAACTCGGCGTACTCCGGCCGCGGTTGGTGGTGTGTCTCGGCGCGATCGCCGCTCAGGCGGTGCTGGGGCCGTCGTTCAAGTTCAGCGCACAGCGCGGTGAGGTCGTCGAGACGGCGGATTACCGCGTGATCGCCACGGTGCACCCGTCATCGGTGCTGCGCGCGCCTGATCGCACCGCTGCCTACGAGGCATTCGTCGCCGATCTGCGCATAGTGCGGCAGCAACTGGGAAAATCCACGGCGGCGCGCTGACCTCGCGCGGACCCATGACAGGAGTGAACGGATGAGCGCTGACGAGATCGATCCGGAACTGCTCGAGCTGGCCACCAAGGTGTTCGACTTCGCCCGGCGCGGCGACGCCGCGAACTTGGCCACCTATGTGGACGCCGGCGTACCGGTCAACCTCACCAACGACGTCGGGGACACGTTGCTGATGCTCGCCGCCTACCACGGGCATGCCGACGCGGTGGCAGCCCTGCTCGCGCGCTCGGCGGATCCGAACCGCGCCAACGACAAGGGACAGACGCCGCTGGCGGGGGCGGTGTTCAAAGGTGAGACCGAGATCGTGAAACAGCTCGCCGCGGCGGGCGCCGACCCGGATGCGGGCACACCATCGGCCCGCGCCGCCGCCGTCATGTTCGGCAAGACCGAACTGCTCGAGTTCTTCGGCGACTGAGGGCCCTGAGGGCACTAGCCGCGGTCGCGGACGGCGGTGACGGCCTTGCGCGCGGCCACCAGAACCGGGTCCCAGACCGGGGAGAACGGGGGCGCGTACCCGAGGTCCAGCATCGTCATCTGCTCGACGGTCATCCGAGCGGTCAGCGCGACCGCCGCGATGTCGACACGTTTGCCCGCGCCTTCGCGGCCCACGATCTGAACGCCCAACAGGCGGCCGGTGAAACGCTCGGCGAGCATCTTCACCGTCATCGGCTCCGCGTCGGGGTAGTACCCGGCGCGGCTGGTGGACTCGACGGTGACGGTCACGTATTGCAGGCCTGCCGCCCGGGCATCTCTCTCCCGCAGACCCGTTCGGGCCACTTCCAGCTCACATACCTTGCTCACCGCTGTGCCCACGACCCCTGGGAAGACCGCGTATCCACCGCCGATGTTCGCTCCGATGATCTGACCGTGCTTGTTGGCGTGGGTGCCGAGCGGGATATGGCGCTCGCGGCCGGACACCAGGTCGAACACCTCGACGCAATCCCCGCCCGCCCAGATGTTCTCGTGCCCGCGCACCCGCATGGCGAGATCGGTCCGGAGTCCGCCGTACTCCCCCAGCGGCAAGCCGGCGGCGCGCGCCAGCTCCGTCTCCGGGCGCACGCCGATGCCGAGGACCACGACATCCGCCGGGTATTCCCCGGTGTCGGTGACGACCGCGCCGATCCGGCCGTCCGCACCGGCCCGCAGCTCGGTCACCCGCGCGTCACCGACCACCTCGATTCCCATTCCGCACATCGCGTCACGGACCAGGGCGCCCATGTCCGGGTCCAGCGTGGACATCGGCTCTGGACCGCGGTTGACCATCGTGACGTGGTAGCCGCGGCGGATCAGGGCTTCCGCCATCTCCACGCCGATGTAGCCCGCGCCAACCACGACGGCGCGTTCGCCGCGCGTCCGCTCCAGCGTCTCCAGCAGCGCCTGCCCGTCGTCGAGGGTCTGCACGCCGTGCACGCCGTCCGCGTCGATGCCGGGCAGCGGTGGGCGAGCCGGACGGGCCCCCGTGGCGATCACGAGGTGGTCGTAGGGCGTCCACGCCTGCTCGCCGGTTTCGCGGTCGCGGTAGCGCACCCTCGCCTTGTCGACGTCGATTTCGGTCACCTCGGTGCGCAATCGCACGTCGATGTCGCGGGAGCGGTGTTCCTCGGGTGTGCGAGCGATCAGGGCGTCACGCTCGGTGACGTGGCCGCCGACCCAATACGGGATGCCGCAGGCCGAGTACGAGGTGAACCCGCCGCGTTCGAAGACGACGATCTCCAGCGCGTTCGCGTCCCGCATCCGGCGCGCCTGCGAGGCAGCCGACATCCCGGTCGCGTCACCGCCGATGACCACCAGTCGCTCGCTCATGGTTCTCACGCTACGTTCGCCGCGCGCTCGCCGGGTTCCGGGGCCGCCGACTTCGCTGGTTGCCGTGCGCCCGACCGATCGGTACTCCACACTGATCTTCTGACAAAACGCGGTATGAGGGCAGCGTTTTTCACCCGGGAGCACCACATGACCGAGACCCGATCCCCTTCCGACGATGAACGGCGGCTCGCCGAACTGGGCTACAAACAAGAACTGGCCAGATCCTGGTCCGGATTCTCCAATTTCGCCATCAGCTTCACGATCGTGTCCATCCTCACCGGTGGGCTGGCCAGCTACGGCATCGGTTTGGCCAACGGCGGCCCGATCACCATGGCCTGGGGCTGGCCGCTGGTCTCGGTCATGGTGCTGTTCGTCGGGCTGGCCATGGCGGAATTGGCCTCGGCCTACCCCACCTCGGGCGGGCTGTACTGGTGGGCCGCCGAACTGGGTGGACCGGTGTGGGGCTGGTTCACCGGGTGGTTCAACCTGATCGGGCAGATCGCGGTCACGGCGGCGATCGATTACGGCGCGGCGATCTTCACCACGGTGGTGCTGAACGTCGTCGGGATCGACATCGGCACCGATCGAACCGCCATCTTTCTCGTGTTCGCCGCGATTTTGATCCTGCACGCGGTGTTGAACGCGATCGGACCGCATCTCTCGGCGGTGATCAACAATGTCTCCGCGTGGTGGCACGTCGCCGGCGTCGCTGTTTTCGTGATCGTGCTCGGGTTCGGCGCGCGACACCACCAGAGCGCCGGATGGGTCTTCACCGAAACAGTCGACAACAGCGCGATCGGATTCGGCGGGGTGGCGTTCAGTTTCCTGCTCGGGCTGCTGCACGCGCAGTACACCTTCACCGGTTACGACGCCTCCGCGCACATGTCGGAGGAAACGCACGACGCGTCCCGCATGGCGGCCAAGGGCATCATCAACACGATCGTCGTGTCGGCGATAGCCGGATATCTGCTCATCCTCGCGGTGACATTCGCCATTCCCGATCTCGACAACGCACTGGATCCGGAGAAGAACAGCGGATACCCGGTGATCTACATCCTGGAGAACGCCCTGAGTGGGTTCTGGTCGGGTCTGCTGCTCATCATCGCCGCCGTCGCGCAATTGTTCTGCGGATACGCGTCCGTGACCTCCGCCTCCCGGATGCTGTTCGCGTTCGCACGTGACGGCGCGGTACCGGGTTCGAGGTACTGGGCGAGACTCTCCGCGCGAAAGGTGCCGGTGCACGCGGTGCTGTTCATCTCGTTCTTCGCCTTCGTGCTGCTCATTCCGTCGATGCTGGTGCCGGCGGCCAACGCGCCGACCGCCTACGCCGCGGCCACCTCGGTCGCCACCATCGGGCTCTATATCGCCTACGGCATCCCGATCCTGCTGCGGCAGCGCCACGGCGCTCGATTCCGCACCGGCCCGTGGCGGCTGGGGGCGTGGTACCGCCCGATCGGTGTGGTGGCGCTGATCTGGATCGCCCTGATCAGCCTCCTGTTCATCTTGCCGACCGACGCCCGCGGGTATCCGTGGCACAGCGACTTCACCTGGAACACGGTGAATTACGCGCCGCTCACCCTGGCTCTCGTCGTCGGCGCGATCGGCATCTGGTGGCTGGTGTCGGCCCGCACCTGGTTCACCGGCCCGAAGCGGACGGTGGACGAGCCGCCCGCCGACCAACCGGAGGAGGAGACACCGGCCAGCGTCTGAGGAGAACCCGGCGGGCGGAGGTTCCCGATTCTGGCGTGTCGAGATTGTCGGCCTCGGTCGCTAGGGTGTGTCGGCATGGAAAGGACCGACCTGGTGCGTATTTCGCCCGCCGGGAGAATTGTGTTCCCGGGCAATCCGTGGCCGGAAGGGCACGCGATCGAAGAGTTCGCGTGGACCGGCCGCATGGACCAGGCCGGAAGCCTGTGGTTCGATCTGCATCTGCGGTCCGCGGCGTACAACGCCGACGGCGACCCCGACGACAGGCAGGCCGACGGCGAGGACTGGCTGTCGCCGATCGTCTGGCAGAACTACCACAGCTGCACACTGTCCTCCACGTACTGGGGCGAGGACGACGCCACCGGACTGCGCGCCGCCGCACCCGGCCGTCCCTTCCTGCTCAAATCGGCTCAACCGCAACGTCTCACGGTCGATCCGCTCCCCCTGGCACATGCCGACGACGTCGAATGCCTGGCGTTCAACATCTATCTGCTCGGGCACGACTCGGTCGCCGACCAGGAGGTGTTCTTCACCCGGCGCCTCGACGGCAGGCACGACATCGACTGGCAGGGTCGCATCGCGCTGACCTACGCGAGTCAGGTCGAATTCCGGTACCGGTTCCGGGCCCGGATATCCGGCGTAACCCTCGAATACATCCGCTTTCCCGCGGAGATCTCGGCGGATCAGGCGCTACGCGGGCTCGCCGCCGTGCTCGACGCTCCGGAGGAGTTCGAACTGGGTCTGGTCGACGGGCAGCCCGCGTGGGTGTCGAGGATCTCGGCCTGACTTGTTCGCGGCGGTCTCACCGACCGGCGGAATGACCAGGAAGTACACAAACCGCATCCAGGCCGAGGACGTGGTTGAGCCGACCGAACGCGAGCCAGGAGCCGATGCTCATGCTCAGCTCGACCACTTCCGCCTGGCTGTAGCGCGCGAGCATCCGGCGCCAGAACTCTTCGTCGAGGTTGTGGTGATCGGTGGCGTAGCGTTCGGCGTATTCGGCGGCGAGCCGGGTGCGGTCGTCGAAGGCATCGGTGGTGCGCCAGTTCGTGACGGCGTCGGCGAACTCGGGCTCGACCTTGGCCCCGTCGCGCTCGGTACGCCAGTCCATGCAGAACAGGCACCCGTTGATCTGAGCGATGCGCAACCTGGCAGCCTCGAACTCACGGAGGCCGAGTGTGCTGTGCGAGTACACCGACAGCGAGAAATTCGAGGCCGCGACGCCGATACCGGGGACCATCTCCCCCCAGACATAACCGATCGGATCCTTCCCTTCGGGAACATTGATGATCATCCGGGCTTCCTTCCGAGTTTGCCGACCGCTGGACGCAAAGGGACCTCCAATGCGTCGTAGAGTCCGGGTTCCGCCGCGACCAGCCAATTGATCGCGCCGACCAGGCGGCCGACGGCTGTGGCGTTCCCTCCGGCGGAACGGTTGCCGTCCTCGTCGGTCGCCTCGACGGTCACTTCGATGCGCGGGCGCCCTTCGATGATCACCCGGTGCGCACCCGCGCCGCCGTCGGCGGGCGCCGGCCAGTCGGGGGCGCAGGACGGATGAATGCGGGTGACGTGCTCGACGACCAGACGCGGCTGTCCCTCGACGATGCCCTGCACCTCGAAGCGCGCGGCGCCCTGGGTGCCTGCCGCGAATTCGCCCATGGACGCCGTGGCGACGGTGGCAGCCAAGGCGCGCCGGTCGAGTGTCTCGCGGATCTCCTCGAGTTCGACGCCGAGGGCCCGTGCCATGAGCCGGATCTGCCCGCCCCACACCATGGTCGGCACCGACGGCGCGAGCATGGGCGGCTGGTAGTCCATCGGCTGGCCCATGCCGACCAGGTATCGCACCGAGTCCGGCTGGTCATAGGTGGAGTAGTCGAAGATCTCCTGGCAGCGGATCGTCTCCACCGTGCCGCCCAGCCCGCTGATCAGCAGCGGCAGCACGTTGTTGCCCCACCCGGGATCGACGCCGGAGACGAACAGGGACCCGCCGCCCGTGGCGATCGCGTCCAAGACGGGGGCGCGCACCTCCGCAGGGGCATTGCGCGGGTCGTAGAGCGCGTACAGCGCTGGTGTGACGACCACCGCGCCCACACGGAGTGCGCGCACGATGTCGGTCAGCGCGTTGCCGGGGCGAATGTCGCCGGAGGCCGCGTAGACCACCGCCTCCGGTCGTGCTTCGAGGACACCGCCGACGTCGTCGGTGGCGGCGACGCCCAGATCACGGTCCAGTCCGCCGAGTTCGCCCGCGTCGCGGCCGACCTTCTCCGGGTTGTGCACGAGCACCCCGGTCAGCCGCAGGGCCGGGTGGGCGTCGACGGCCCGGATGGCCGCCCGGCCGACATTGCCGGTGCCCCAGACCACCGTCGAGATCATCGATCGAGCGTAGCAAGCGCTTGGTCGACTGTTTGCCGTTCCGAGGAAGGCGGGTGCCGGATCGTCGCGGTGGACAGCGCTGTGGCCTTCTGCCCGGACACGCCGGTGCGCACCGGTGGGAAGTGATGTGAACTGCCCGGTAGCGTTGCGGCCAGGGCGTTACCGACGGCCAGGGGATTGCGGCGCAGTCCTGTTTCGCGGCTAGTACGGTATACCCCGCCGACCGGCGCGGGGGCGGCGGTAGGGATCGGGTGGAAAGGCAGGCGCGCGACAGTGAACGAGCGGTATTCGTCGTGGGCTGCCCGGAATGCGCCCGAAGAGCTACCGCTGGCCGCGCGCTACCAGAGCGCGGATCCGATCGTCTGGCACGGCAGCATGGTCTATCCGATGTACACCGAGCAAATCGGTCCCGCACCCACCACCGTCAGCTTGACCATGATCTCCGCGGCGCCCCCCGCCGGACTGCGCGGGCTCGGGATGGGACTGTCGGTCGTGGACGGCTACCTGGACCTGCACGGACGATCACTCGCCGGAGTCGACGCGTGGAGCGACGCGCTCGCCGCGGGCGTCAGTTTCGACGTCACGCCGATCGCCCAGGCGACGCTGGTGACCCTCACGCCCGTGTGGGTCGACGAATTCGGCACGCAGAAGTCCTGGGCGGGTAACTACGGCATCGTCGTCGAGCATTATCCCAATGGTCGCGTCGTCCTGTGGTGCAGCATCGGCGAGGGCCCGCCGAACTTCGCGAACCTGGTCGTGGAGGTATCAACCGCTCCCACCGCGGTCGCGCCCGAGCCGTCGGCTCCGGCCGCGACGCCGATGGGCATGAATCCGGCTGCCTCCCGTCCCGACCTCTCAGCGGGTCCGCCCACCGCGCCGACCATGCCGGTCCCTCGCATCGACGCGACCCCGGCCCGATCGCCGGATACCGCGAGACGACTCACCACCGACACGCCCGCAGCCGCAAACGGCGTGATCGGGCACGCTACGCAGAGCGTCTCGTCCGAGCACTCGGGCAATCTGCTCGCGAATATGCAGTCGTCCCGCGCCGAACGATCCACTCCGGAACTCGCGCACCCTTCGCCCGGCTTACCCGCGCCGGACCACGCGCACCGTGCGGCTGGCCTGCTCATCGAACGATCCGTGGCAGACACCGCGGCGCGCGGTAACCCCGAATCAATCCCTACCGACATCCCGCCCGCGACAAACGACGCGTCGCCTTCGCCAAGCTCACGGCTACCGCACACGCAGACCGAGCTCTCCGCGCAGCCCTCCGCACCCGCTGCCCGGGTCGTCAACGGAAGATCCGCAGACTCGTACAGCGCTTTCGGCCCCCCGGTCGCACACACTTATCCACCCGAAGATCCCGCGTCACCTGCCGCTGGACTGCTGATCGGCAACCCGCCACCCGCACCCGCATCGCAGGTCTCCACCACTACCCGACCTACTGCGGGCGGCCCGCACACCAGCTCCGCTCCGCTGACCTCGAACTCCTGGTCCGCACCGGACGCGTTTCGCGCCTTCGACCCGATCGGCACGCACCCTCCGGCACAGACTTCGCCCACTCATCCCGCAACCCAGCCAGCGGACCCGCAGCGCGACTCGAATCCGCCCGGTCCCGCCCCCACGCGACCCGCCGCACACGGCTCGCCCACCGACTCCAGCCCGCTGGTCATCGATTCCTCGACCACAACAGACACATTCCGCCCCGTCGAGCCGATGGCCGAACACCATCCGGCACAAAGTCCACCCTCTGATGCCGGACCTCCGCCAGCCGAGCCGCATCGGGACTCGAACTCGCCCCGCCCTGCGCCCACGCGACTCGCCGCACACGGCTCGCCCAACGACTCCGCCGCCCCGGTCACGCATTCCCGGGTCGCACCGGACGCGTATCACTCCGTCGAGCCGATGGGCGAACACCATCCGGCACAGAGTTCGCCCCCTGACCCGGGATCTTCGCCAGTGGAACCGCATCGGGACTCGAACTCGCCCGGTCCGGTGCCCACGCAACTCGCCGCACACGGCTCGCCCACCGACTCCAGCCCATCGGCGACCGATTCCTCGACCACAACAGACACCTATCGCCCCTTCGACCTGGCAGGGCCGCACACCCGATCCCCGGCGCGAACATCGCCTTCGGATTACGAATTCCTCCCCGGGGAGCCGCATTCCGCCACGAATGTCCCCGACTCCTCGCCCGGCGGGCAGGTGCTGGACATGCCGTCCACGGCGGACATACCCGTCCGCGATGCCGGCGCGTCCGTCACGCACACCCACCCCGCGCCTACACCGGCTACCACGCGAGACATCCCGGCTTCCGGTTTCGCGTCGGCGCCGGGCGGGCCGGCGCAGCCCGGCGATCGACCTTCGGCGGTAGGCACGGCGCCCCGGGCGAGCGAACCGAGGCAGTCGGGCGATCCCGGATATCGCGGCGCGCTCTACGACCTCGGCGTCGCGATGTACCGCCGTGGCGAGGAGGAACAAGCGTGCGGGCTCTGGGCGCAGGCTTCCGAGGCCGGGCATCCGGGCGCGGCGTTCGAGCTGGGCATGGTGCGGCTGCGCCGCGGCGATCCGGTCGGAGCCGAATCCTGGTGGCGCACCGCCGCCGACCGCCGCGAACCTCGCGCCATCGCCGAACTCGCCGATCTGCTCGATCAACTCGGCAAGCACGCGGAGGCCAAGTCCTGGCGGGCCTACGCCGCCGAGCAACAAGAGGCGGACGTGGCCGATCAGCCGTCCCGCTGAATCAGGCGCGACTGGTCCGGCACCGCGCCGCGCGACATCGACCGGAAATGAAGTGGCACCCGGACACGCGGATGACGTACGTTGCGGGACATGTGTGGCAGTCCCGGCATGAACGGAGGGTGCGCGGTCGGCGCGTACTACATCCGGCTGCGTACGGAGGCCCGGGCCTTGCCGGCGCACCGTATCGCTCCGTTCTCCTGACCTTTCGGAGCGGAATTCACGTCGGCGGCCGGTAGCGGTCGCCGCACTCGTCGTGCCCTGGCATGGGTCCGGGCGAATCACCCTTTCTGATTCGACCACTCCGTTCGGAGGACACCCATGTCCCGCCACCGTTCCCTTTCGCATGCCCGCGGCGCCGGGAGCACGCCCGCGACCACGCGGAAACGGCTGTCGCAGAACTTCCTCACCGATGCCGGCGCCGCCCGGCTGATCGTGCGCGCCTCCGGCGTCACCGCCGACGATCTCGTCCTCGAGATCGGACCCGGTGACGGCATGCTGACCAGGTATCTACTCGGCACCGCCGGCCGGGTCCATGCCTATGAGAAGGACCCGCGCTACGCCGCCCTGCTCCGCCGCCGATACGCGGACGAGCCGCGGATACGGCTGTATCAACGAGATTTCCGGACAGTGCGCCCGCCACGGGAGCCGTTCGCGGTCGTGGCCAACGTGCCGTTCGCGATCACGACCGACATCGTTCGCTGGTGCCTGGCAGCGCGCGAGCTCACCTCCGCCACCCTGCTCACCCAGCTGGAGTTCGCTCGTAAACATTCCGGCGACTACGGGCGGTGGACCAAGCTCACCGTCGGCCACTGGCCCACGACGGCGATCGAACTCGGCGCGCGCGTGGGCAGGCACAATTTCCATCCGATTCCCCAGGTCGATACGGCGATCCTCCGGCTGCGCAGACGGACGGCTCCGCTGCTTCCGGGTGGGCAGCTCGATGATTACCGAAGGGTGGTGGAGCTGGGCTTCTCCGGAGTCGGGGGCAGCCTCGCCGCGTCGTTGGGGCGGGAATTCCCGGCGCGAGCCGTGCGCGACTCCTGCCGGGAGGCCGGAGTATCGCTCGATCAACCGGTCGGGTTCGTCTCCCCCGATCGCTGGCTGACCCTGTATCGCTCGCTGCGCGCGTGAAAGGGAGCGGGCTCGCTACAAGAACGTATCGGATACATTGACGCATCGAGACGAGGACAGGAGCAGTGTGACCAACTTCGGCGACTATCAGAACGAGATCTACTTCCAGGGGCTCGGAGGTGTTCTGCCCGACCTGCCGATGACGTACGCCGACCTCGAAGCCAAGGCACAAGCTGCACTGCCGCCGAGCATCTGGTCGTATGTGGCGGGCGGGGCGGGCGACGAGCTCACCCAGCGAGCCAATGTCACCGCTTTCCAGAAACTGGGCCTCATCCCGCGCATGCTGCGCGCGAGCAAGACGCGAGACCTCTCCATCGAGCTGTTCGGCATGACGCTGCCTACGCCGATCTTCCTGGCCCCGGTCGGCGTGATCGGACTGTGCGCCCAGGACGGGCACGGCGACATCGCCACGGCGAAGGCAGCGGCGCGCACGGGCGTCCCGATGGTCGCCTCCACCCTCACCGTCGATCCGCTGGAGGACGTGGCCGCGGAGTTCGGCGATACCCCGGGAATGTTCCAGCTGTACACCCCGACCAACCGGGAGCTGGCCCAAAGCCTGGTCCGGCGCGCCGAAGCGGCGGGATTCAAGGCCATCGTGATCACCTTGGACACCTGGGTTCCCGGCTGGCGCCCGCGCGACCTGGCGGTGTCCAACTTCCCACAGCTGCGGGGGCACTGCCTGGCCAACTATTTCAGCGATCCGGTGTTTCGCGCCCTGCTGCCCAGCCCGCCGGAGCAAGATCCGAAAACCGCTGTTCTCACCTGGATCTCATTGTTCGGCAATGCATTGACCTGGGATGACCTGGCCTGGCTGCGGTCGATGACAGACCTACCGCTCGTCCTCAAGGGCATTTGTCACCCCGACGACGCCCGGCGCGCCAAGGACGCGGGCGTCGACGGCATCTACTGCTCGAATCACGGCGGCAGGCAGGCCAACGGCGGTATTCCGGCGATCGAGCATCTCCCGGAGGTGGTGGCGGCGGCCGATGGCCTGCCCGTGTTGTTCGACTCCGGCGTCCGCACCGGCGCCGATATCGTCAAAGCACTGGCGCTCGGGGCGACGGCGGTCGGCATCGGCCGCCCCTACCCGTACGGACTCGCGCTCGGCGGCGTCGACGGTCTCGTGCACGTCCTGCGGTCACTGCTGGCCGAAGCGGATCTGCTCATGGCGGTCGACGGGTACCCGGCGATCGCCGACCTCACGCCGGAAGCGATCCGGCGCCTGCCCTGACCTGCGCGCGTACGGGTGCCCGGGTCCAGCGGAAACGCCCCGGGCGTGTGGCTCGCCCAACGGGTGGGCGGGCCACACGCCCGGGGCGGCTCGATCAGGCCGACAGCGGCGTGAAGTCGCGGCTGCCGATGTAGGCCGGGCGCGGCGCAGGCGCGGCGAACGGCTCGACGAGCGTGTTGTGCACGCTGTTGAACACCACGAAGATGTTCGATCGAGGGAACGGCGTGATGTTGTTCGACGACCCGTGCATCAGGTTGGAGTCGAACAGCAGCGCCGATCCGGCCCGGCCGGTGAACTGGCTGATCCCGTACCGGTTGGCCAGTGCGGTGATGTCGTCGGCCGTCGGCACCCCGATCTCCTGCTCCTGCAACGATTCCCGGTAATGCTCGGCCGGGGTGCTGCCGAGGCACGGCACGAAGGTGTGGTGCGAGCCCGGCATCACCATGAGACTGCCGTTGATCGGATAGTTGTCGGTCAGCGCGATCGACAGACTCACCGCGCGCGGGGCGGGCATGCCGTCCTCGGCGTGCCAGGTTTCGAAATCGGAGTGCCAGTAGAAGCCGGTGCCGCGGAAGCCGGGCATGTAGTTCACCCGGCTCTGGTGCACGTATACCGGCGAACCCAGCACCTGCTCGGCCAGCCGCAGCACCCTCGGCTGACGCACCAGTTCGGCGATCGCCGTGCTCAGCTTGTGCACTTCGAAGACCGAGCGCACCCGGTTCGACGACTTCTCCACGATCACCCGGTCGTCGTCGCGCAGGGCCGGGTCGTTGGCGAGCCTGCTGATCTCGCCGCTGAATTCGGCCACTTCCTCGGGCGTGAGCAGCTGATCGAAGATGGCGAAGCCGTCGGCGTCGAACGAGGCGAGCTCCGGGCTCTCGATCTCCCCCCACACCGCGGGGTCGGCACGCTCCAAGTGCGGGGCGGGCGCGGGAAGGCGGGTCGGGTAGCGATCGTAGCGGGCCGTTTCCGGCCGGGTTTCGGTGTGCTGCAAAACCATTGGTGTCCTCAACCTCCGACCGTCGCGGCGACCAGCGGGTAGACGCCGTTGCTGTCGTGAACCTCCTGCCCGGTGACCGGCGGATTGAACACACACATCATCCGCATCGCGGTGCGTGCTTCCAGGCGATGACGTTCGTGCCCGTCGAGCAGGTACATCGAGCCGGGCGCGAGCTCGTAGCTGACGCCGTTGTCCAGATCGGTCAGCGTCCCTTCGCCTTCGATGAGCCACACGGCTTCCACATGGTGCACGTAGTGGAACTCGTGCACCGTCTCCGCCTCGATGGTGGTCTCGTGGAAGGAGAAGCCGACGCCGTCGCCCCCGAGCACGATGCGCTTGCTGCGCCAGCCCTCGCCCGCCACGTCACGCTCGGTGCCGGTGATCCCCTCGGTGGTGCGCACGATCATGCGACCACCCCCATCCCGCCGCACACCGACTCGACCGCGCCGGTGAGGATCTGCAGGCCCTGCTCGATTTCCTGCTCGGTGACCGTCAGCGGCGGCAGCAGCTTCACCACCTCGTCGGTGGAGCCGGAGGTCTCCACCAGCAGGCCGCGCTCGAACGCGATCTGGCAGACCTTGCCCGCTTGCGAGGGATCGTCGAACACCACACCCTGCACCAGACCGCGTCCCCGAGTTGAGACGCCGGGGAACGCTCCGGCCAGCTCACTCAAGGTGCGCGCGATCTTCTCGCCCTTGGCCTGGGTAGCCGTCTGCAAGGCGTCATCGGACCAGTAGTGCCGCAGCGCGGTCGTCGCGGTCACGAACGCGGGATTATTGCCGCGGAAGGTGCCGTTGTGCTCACCCGGCGACCACTCGTCCAGTTCCGGCTTGAACAGCACCAGCGCCATCGGCAGGCCGTAGCCGCCGATCGACTTCGACAACGTCACGATGTCGGGCGTGATGCCCGCGATCTCGAAGGAGAAGAACGGGCCGGTACGGCCGCAGCCCATCTGCACGTCGTCGACGATCAGCAGGATCTCCCGATCGGCGCACAGACCGGCGAGGTGGCGCAGCCACTCGGCGCGTGCGACGTTGACGCCGCCCTCGCCCTGCACCGTCTCCACGATCACCGCGGCGGGGCGGTCGAAGCCGGACGAGGTGTCGTCGAGCACCTTCTCCATCCACTGGAAGTCGGCGGTGGTGCCGTCGAAGTAGCCGTCATAGGGCATGTGCGCGGCGTGCACCAGGGGCACCCCGGCGCCCGCGCGCTTGGCCGCGTTGCCGGTGACCGACAGCGCGCCGAGAGTCATGCCGTGGAAGGCGTTGGTGAAGCTGACGATGGTCTCCCGACCGGTGACCTTGCGCGCCAGTTTCAGAGCGGCCTCGACCGCGTTGGCGCCGGTGGGGCCGGGGAACTGCACCTTGTAGTCCAGGTTGCGCGGTGCGAAGACGGTGTCGCGCAACGTCTCCAGCAGCTCACGTTTGGCCGCGGTCGACATGTCCAGGCCGTGCGTGATGCCGTCGCTCGCGATGTAGTCCAGCAGCGCGTGTTTGAGCACCTCGTTGTTGTGGCCGTAGTTCAGCGCACCGGCGCCCGCGAAGAAGTCCAGATAGTCCTTGCCTTCCTCGTCGCGCAGCCAGCTGCCCTTCGCCGTAGTGAACACGGTGGGCCAGGCGCGGCAGTAGCCGCGCACGTTCGACTCCAGGCTCTCGAAAACGGTGGTGTCGGCGTTGATCATCGGTGATCCTCCTCGGTGGTGCGGGCGGTCGGGGCGATGTGATACAGGTCTTCGGGTGCGTGGTTGTCGGGGAAGACACCGGCGTCGAACAGGGGTCGCTTGGTCAGCTCCGCCCCCCGCGCCCGCGCCACCGACGTGAACAGTGCGATGGAGCCGGCGTTGTCCGGCGAGATCGTCGTTTCGAGTACTGAAACACCCTGTGCGGCAACACTGTTGAGCAGCGTGTGGAGCAGCTCGGCGCCGAGGCCTCTGCCGCGTTGTGAGCGGTCCACCGCGATCTGCCAGACGAAGACCGTGTCGGGGGCCTGGGGCCGGACGAATCCGATCACGTATCCCACAACGCGGCCGTCCAGTTCGGCGACCACCGAGGTTCCGGCGAAGTCCCGGCACCACAGCAGGTAGGCGTAGCTCGAATTGACATCGAGCACCGCGGAATCCTTGGCGATGCGCCACATCGAAGCGCCGTCGCCCAACCGGGGCGTGCGCAGGACCACAGCCGCACCGGTGTCCTTCCGGGACGATGTGGCTCCCAAGGCGGCCGCGGCGTTGTCGACGCGCGATCGCTCGATCTCCGCTGGGGACAGGGTTGGCGATGACATACAACTCCCTCGTCTGATCAGCAGTACTCATCCAGGCTCGCGAAGCGACTTTGAGGTGAACCTGTCGGCTTCTTTACGGTCGTATTACGGATGGATGTCACCGAGCCGGGGCAGGCGCACGACGAAACGCGCTCCCCCACCCGGCCGGTCGGTGCAGTGGACCCGGCCGCCGTGCGTGGCGACCGTCTCGGCGACCAACGCCAGACCGATGCCCGTCCCGTCGGGCGAGCGGCGGCCGCTGCGGGCGGTCGCGAAACGTTCGAAGATCCGGGCCCGGTCCGCGGGCGCCACGCCGGGCCCCGCGTCGTCGATGGTCACCACCGCGTCGGTGCCGTCGCGGTCGACGGTGACCGCGACCACGCCGCCACCGTGCCGGTCGGCGTTGTGCAGCAGGTTTGCCACCGCGCGTTCCAACTCCACCTTGCGGCCGCGCACCGTGACGTCCTGGTGCACCGTGAGCAGCTCGCCCGGGTAGCGCCGGTCGGCCAGGGTGTGGACCAGCAGCTCGCGCACCGACAGCGGCTCGGCGTCACCGTGATGCATTCCCGCCTCCACCCGCGCCAGCGCGAGCAGATCGTCCAGTAACTTGCGCAGGTGCTCGACCTCGGCGGTGACCAGCCCGAGCGCACGCCGCGACCGCTCCGGCAGATCGCCGCGATGCCGGTTGAGCACGTCCACGCTTGCCATCAGAGTGGTCAGTGGGGTGCGCAGCTCGTGGCTGACGTCGCCGAAGAGGCGATGTTCCCGCTCGATGCGCCGTTGCAGCGAGTCCACCATGGTGTTGAACGACTCGACGGTCATGACCAGATCCTGGTCACCGGTCGCGGGCAGCCGCTGGTCGAGATCACCGGAGGCGATCCGTGCCGCGGTGCCCGCGAGCTGGTGCAGCGGCATCAGCACCCGTCTGCTCGCCCACCAGCCGACCGCCGCGCCGATCAGCGTCACCACCACCGCGCATCCGATCAGCACATTGCGCAGCAGATCGAGATCGGCGTTGAGATCCGCGGGCGACTCGCCGCCCGCGTTCGCTCGCTGCGCCTCCAGATAGCCGCGGCTGATCACGAACACCGAAACGACCAAGACCAGCGACATCAGCGCGGCGATGGTCGCGAAGACGGCCGTCACCCGCGCACGCAGGCTCCAGGCGTTCGGGTTCCAGTGGTGGGCGTCGAGGAAGCGCTCAGCGGCGGACATCGAGACGGTAGCCGAGCCCGCGCACCGTCACCACGATGCGCGGATCGGACGGATCCCGTTCGATCTTCGTGCGCAGCCTGCGCATGTGCACGTCCACGATGCGCTCGTCGCCGAAGAATCCGCGATCCCAAACACGTTCGAGCAGCACGGTGCGGCTCAGCACCCGGCCGGGCGACTCGGCCAGCTCACACAGCAACCGGAACTCGGTGAGCGTGAGGCGGATCTCCTCGTCACCGCGGCGCACGACACCGCTGTCCTGAGCGAGCACCAGCGGCGCCGTCTCGTCGGCCTCGAGCACCATCTCCTGGGGCGATTCCCGTTCGGCGGTGAGCCGGGCGCGCCTGCGCACCGCGCGCATCCGGGCGGTGATCTCCTTGATCTCGAACGGCTTGGTGACGAAATCGTCGGCGCCCGCCTCCAGCGCGGCCACCACGTCGTGGGTGTCGTCGCGGGCGCTGACCACGATGATGGGGACGTCGTGGTCGCGGCGGATCTCCCGGATGCACTCGAATCCGTCCATGCCGCCGAGCATCAGATCGACGATCATCACGTCGGGCACACCATTGCTGCGCAGATGTGTGAGCGCGTCTTCGGCTTCCTCCGCCTCGTCGACGTCGTAACCCTCGTCTTCCATGGCGAGCCGTAACGCGCCACGTACCCGGTCGTCGTCTTCCACGATCATCAGGTTTGCGCTCAAGACCTTATCCCTTGCAGACATGCGCAAGCGCGTCACGATGCGGATCACCGCATCCCCATACCGACGCGACCTTCCGCTTTTCGAGCAACCTTGCTCGGCTTCGAGTACCCCCGGCCCCCAGCCGGTAAACGTTCGGCAGACCGGTACGGGCCTCTTGTACGTCAGTCGACGCTATACGCCCCGGCCGCTCCGGGGCCGGGCGGGGCGCCGCCGCCGCTCAGCGTTCCGGCCGCACCCCAACCGCGCAGAATATCGGCTATGATTCCGAATCACCTGTGAGACAGGGCTTTTCGCATTCCGAAGTGATCGAGCACGCGCGTGCGCCGCTCGCGAGATTGATAACGGAGCTCACAACGCTTCCGTGCCGTCCGTCACAGGAGCAGGCTCACCCGATCGTGCACACCGCGCGGTGATCGGCATCACGCCGTTCTCAGCGGATCACCGGCTATCGCGGCGGCTCCAGACGGTTGAAATTGCTCGGCGGGCGATCGGAGCTCTGCTCCTGGTACCAGAACCGCAGTTTCCTGGCGTCGAATGTGGCGAACCACTCGTCCCAGCCCACCCTGCGCAGCACGGCGCCTCCGTAGCCGGGGAAGTCGAACCGCAACACGCCGAGCCGCCCGTTGTACTCGCTGCCCGGCACGGTCGCGGGCCTGGCGCCGCGCTGTTCGGCCCAGCGGCGGATGACGGCGTGATTCCTGGTGACGGAAATCCCGTCGGCCTGGATCGGGGCCCCTGCACCACCCGGTCCGAACCGCGGATTCCGGGTGCCTGGGCGGCGCTGGTCGGTCATGACGAGCTCCTCGAGCCATCGGCATCTGTTGTCCGGCTCCTGTGTGACTACCCGTCGGACTCATCGCGCAAACTGGTCAGCCGCACCGCCGGCCGCGCGAGCACCGAACCGGTTCGCCCGGCGATCGGTGGGTAACCGGGGCGGTGACCGGCCGGACACGCGGGTCTGCGCCGAGGTTCGAGCCGATCGCCGAAACGAGGAGGAGTTCACATGCCCAGCGCCGACGCGGCACAGCCGGCCCCGGCCACACCTCAGCCGGACCCGGTGCCGCCCATACCGGAACCCGACCCGGTGCCGCCCATTCCCGAACCGGACCCGGTGCCGCCGATACCCGAACCGGATCCCGTTCCGGAACCGAATCCGGTTCCGCCGGAACCCGATCCACATCCACTGCCGCCCGTCCCCGGACCTGCGCCGCGTCCGCCGATGCCCGGCCCGGCGCCGGCGCCGCCGGTGCCCGGACCGTCGCCGGACCCGGCCCCGCCGAATCCGGTGTAACGGCTGTCGCTCAGTCTCGCAGGGCCTGCTCGCGCAACGAGTTCAACGTCCGGGAAAGAATGCGTGAGACGTGCATCTGCGAGACTCCGAGCCGCTCGGCGATCTGGTTCTGCGTCAACGACTCGAAGAAGCGCATGATCAGCACCTGACGCTCGCGCTCGGGAAGCTCGCCGAGCAGCGGTTTCACCGCCATCACGTCCTCGACCAGGTGATAGGAGGGCTCTTCGGTCCCGAGACTGTCCAGTAGTGGCTGCGGAACGCTCTCGGTGTCCTCACCGGCGACCGCGTCGATGGACGACGATTGGTAGGCGTTGCCCGCGATCAGCGCCTGCGTTACCTCGACGAGGTCCACTTCGAGTTCCGTCGCGATCTCCCTGGCCCGCGGCATCCGGCCCAGCCGCTGGGACAGTGTCTCGATGGTCGGGCCGATGCTCAGCTGGATCTCTTTGGTCCGGCGCGGCACCCGGACGGCCCAGGTGTTGTCCCGGAAGTGCCGCCTGACCTCACCCATGATGGTGGGCACCGCGAAGGAGAGGAACGACGACCCGCGCGTCACGTCGAATCGGTCCGCGGCCTGCACCAGCCCCAGGCGCGCGACCTGTAGCAGATCATCGAAGTTCTCGCCGCGCCCGGAGAACTTGCGGGCGATGTGCTCGGCCAGCGGAAGGCATCGTTCGATCAATTCTTGCCGCAGGACCTCCCGGCGCGAATCGCCGGGGCCGAGGGCGGCGATCTTCTCGAACAGCGGCTCGATGTTGTCGTAGCTGTCCCCCCGCGACCTCGGCTCACCCGCCATTCGGGGCACCCCGCACCCAGCTGAAGTCGATCACCGTGGGATATCCGCCGAGCACACTGTCGTAGGAGCCCTGCGCGGCGGCGATCGAGTCCGTGAGCGTCCGCACGATATGCCAGCCGAAGCCGGCATGGCCGACCACCGACTCGGTCACCGCCACCGAGGACACGTGCACGAACATCTTGTCGGTGTCGTAGGTGAACTCGCAGTCGATCATCGAGCCGGGCGCCGCGTCGAGAATGAGCGAGGTCGCCACTTCGTCGAGCGCCAGCCGGATGTCGGTCACCTCGTCCAGAGCGAAGTCGGCGATGAGGGCGACGGTCTCGGCGAGCGCGCGCAACATGGTCAGCTGCTCCAGCCGGGCGGGCACCCGCACACCGACGGTTGTCGTGTCGGTAAAGGATCGGGAAGTCCACTCCCCCATTACCCATCACCACCTTGTCCTCGCAGCCACTGCACTGTGGCCTGGATACCGCTGCGGGTCCTGCCCGAGCTACCCGAACACCGCACGCGCCGCGGGCCGTGGACCAGAAGACCGCCGCGTTTCTCGTCGGAGGACGTACCCGCCGAAGCTCGATCGAAACGCGGTTCAGTCGGCGCCGAGCCGCTCGTGGGCGGTGAGCAGCAGATGATCGAATTCGGTGCGCAGACCCGGTGTGATGCCCGTCAGGCCGGGCAGATCGGCGACCAGGCGCGCGGCCAGCGTCCGCAGCTTCACGTTGGTCTCCTGCGAGCGCCAGCTCAGCACCCGGAACGCCTGTTCGGGCCCGACGCCGTAGATCAGCATGAGCGCGCCCTTCGCCTGTTCGATCACCGCGCGAGCGGCGTAGAGCTCGGGCAGCGCGCCGTGCAGCGTCTCCTGGCGGTGCTCCTCGAGGGTGTCGGTGACGTCGATGTAATAACCGGAGGTGCCGACCACCCGGCCCGCCTCGTCGAGCATCCGATCGGCGACCACGATCACATGGTGCACGCCGCCCTCGGTGTCGATGATGCGGTGCCTGCTGGAAAACGGCTCGGCGTCCGCGATCGACCGCGCCAGAGCGCTGGCCACCGCGTCGCGGTCCTCGGGATGTTTGTGCGTCAGCAGCAACTCCGTCGTCGGTGCCACCGACCCCGGCGCGTAACCGTGCATCGACGCGACCTCGTCCGACCATTCCCAGCGCTGGTCGGCGAACCAGAATCGGAAACTGCCCACATTCTGCGGCGTTCCCGTACCGATCACCCGGTCCAGCGCGAGGGCCTCCTCGGGCTGGACCGACCTACTCTCACTCACCGCTGAAGTATCCGTTGCCGGTGCGCCCGATGTGACCGGATCGGGACAGGCCACATCGGGCGGCGCGGACTCCGGGCGGCGGCCCGCTCAGGCGTCCAGCGCCGCCCGCATCGACGCGTAGCGCTGGAACATCGACCGCACGCCGGTCACCTCCAGTGCCCGCTCCACTCCCGATCCGCCCGCGACGATGCGCAGATCCGGACGGCCCGGCCCGTCCCCGCGCAACGCGCCGAGCCGCACGGCCGCGCGCAGGCTCATGAACCTCGCCGCCCGCAGATCGATCACCACGGCATCACACGGTGACTGCAACGCACGGTCGACCGTTTCGAAGAACTCGGCCGACACGGCGGCGTCCAACTCGCCTTCGACTCGGACCACCACGCATTCCCGGCGGCGGTCCACCCGCTGTGCCCACAACCGGTTGTCGCGACGACGCCCCGGTCCCGAACCGTTGAGATGCACACCCTCGGCGTGCTCTCGTAGCAGAGAAATGGCAGACAAGTCGAACCTCCCATGTAGGGGGTATCCAGTCCTGCGCGGCGGCTGCGGCCGAGGGCGGCGCGAGCGCGAATCGGTTGCCGTGCCGTCCCATCAACCGGCTGCGCCGAATGCGTCGAACCGGGGTCGGCTGTGATCTCAACCTTCCTACAGTGTGGCACGGTCGCCCCGTTCCCGACAGCGTTCGGTAGGAGAACGTAACCCCCGCCGGAGCGCCCATGACCGGCCCGAACCGACCGTTCGGCCGAGGATGGGACTCCTGACGTGGGGTTTCATCGAGACGCCTCCGGGCATACCCGAACATATCCCCGAACGTCACGCGATGCCGGTCGTAGGGCAGCCGCGCGGATACCCGCGTCCGCACGGCGCCCACGACGAGAACGGAGCACCCGGTGAAGATTGCCATGGTTTCCGAAGACGCCAGTCCCCTCGCCGAAGGGAGTCCCGCCGACGGGGGCGGACGCGGGCCGTACGTCGCCGAATTGTCGGCGGCGTACGTGCGACGCGGTCACGAGGTCACGGTCTACACCCGGCGGACGAGTGCGCGGGCACCTGTTGAACTGGTCGCCGACGGGGGGTATCGCGTGGTCCATATCGAGGCCGGACCGCCCGCACCGCTGCCGATCGACCGGACACTGCCCTACCTCGGCGACTTCGGCACGGTGCTGCGGCGGCACTGGGCCGCCGAGCAACCCGACCTCGCGCACGCGCACTATTGGAAATCGGGCCTGGCCGCCGAACTGGCCTCACGCGCGCACGGCATCCCGGTGGTGCTGACCTTTCACGGGCTTGGCGTCGTCCAGCGCCGCTGCGAAGGCCTCGCCGATCCCAGCCCTCGATCGCGCATCCGCTTCGAGCGGCTCATCGCGACGCGGGCGGCGCACGTGGTGGCGACGTGCCCGGACGAGGTCGCGGAGCTGACCAGGATGGGAGTACCGCGATTCCGGACGTCGATCGTGCCGTGCGGCGTGGACCTCACCACGTTCACCCCGGAAGGAGCGGCGGCCGATCGACATGCCACGCATCGGTTGCTCGCCTCGGGGGAGTTGGCTCGGCGCAGCGGATTCGACCCGGTCGTCAAGGCGCTGGCCGACCTCCCGGACACGGAGCTGGTGATCGTGGGCGGCCCCGCCGCCGACGACGAAGACGACGCCGAAGGCCGCCGGCTGCGCCGAATCGCGTCGGATCACGGTGTGCGAGAACGCCTCCGGCTGGCCGGACCGGTCGCGCGCCCGATGTTGCCGCGGCTGTACCGCTCCGCCGACGTCGTGCTGTGCACGCCGTGGTACGACCCTTTCGGCAGAGTGGCGCTGGAGGCGATGGCGTGCGGCAAGCCGGTGGTCGCCACGCCCGTCGGTGGTCTGCTGGATACGGTGGTCGACGGCGTCACCGGCCGCTTCGTCGCACCACCCGAACCCGACGCGATCGTCCGGGCGGTACGCCCGCTGCTCACGGACTCCACACTCCGCGACACTTGGGGCGCGGCGGGCTATCAACGTGTCGCGGGCCGGAACTCGTGGGACCGGGTCGCGACCGAAACGCTCAGCGCCTATCATCGCGGCGCGCCCGCGCGGGCGGGCGATGTCGTCTCCTGGGCCCGGTGATCAGTGCTGATCGGCTCGGGCGGAGGCACTGCGCCAGCGCCACGGCGCGATGAGCCACGCCGACAGGAACAGCACGACGGTGGCGCCGCCGGTCGCCACCGCCACGACCGTCCCCGTCACATAGTCGACGACGAGGACCACCGCGCCGATCAACGCCAAACCCAGCAACGCGATGCCCGCCATCGCACACCGGTGCGCCGCTGCCACGACGTTGCCCAGCCGATGGCGCCGGAACAAGATGCGATGCCACGACACCGGCGCGATCAAGAAGACCGTTGCCCCCACGGCAGCGGCGAACGTCGCGATGTACAGCATCCGCATCCCCGGCGACAAGGTGGCGAAGGAGGCCTGGAACGGCAGCACCAGCAGCGCCCCGAAGAGGAACTGCACGCCGGTCTGCACGACGCGTAGTTCCTGGACCAGGCTGCCCCAGTGCCGATCGAGTCGTTCGAGTTCGGTCTCGCCACGTGCTCGGCGTGCCCAGGCGCCGTCGTCATTCTCGGGCACGCGCGGCCTCCTGGCGATTGCGTTTCATGATCGCCTCGACCAGCTCGTCCTTGGTCATGCGCGAGCGGCCCGGGACGTTCAGCCGCCGGGCGATCTCGAGCAGGTGCTCCTTCGACGCGTTGGCGTCGACACCCTCGGCGGTCTCGCCCCGCGCGTTCGGTCCGCCGCTCTCGGCGCGCTCGTCGGAGGGACCGCGGCGAGGCTTGGGCTCCCAATGGTCGCCCACCCTCTCGTAGCCGTGTTTCAGCGCGGCGTAGGCGACACGGTGGGCGCGCTGCTCATCGCCGTCGTACTGTTCGAGGGCGGCGTCGTGCGCCTCGGCGAAGGTGCGCTGCGCCTTCTGCTCCGACCGCCGCAAGGTACCGGGCAACTCGGACTTCTTCACGTCGCCACGTGCTGTCGTCTTGGGCATATGCCGTTCCCTTCGTTCCGGGGCCGCTGCTGTGGGAGAGTTCGAAAGCCCGGTGCGGCGACAAGCGGGCACTCCGGATATCCGGGCGCATACCCGGTGAAACGTCGATTAACCCGGCGTCTGCCGGGTACCACCGTCGCATGGCTGTTACCACCAACCAGCTGCTGCATGCGCTCACCCGCACGGTGAACGCCTTGGCCGCGACGGATATCCGGTTCGCGGTGGCAGGCGGCTGCGCGGTCTACGCACGGGGCGGCCCTGCCTCCCAGCACGACGTCGACATCTTCGTCAAACCCGAGGACAGCGCGCGAGCGATCCACACGTTGGCGCGCGCGGGTCTGCGAGTATGCGACCCGCCGGAGAACTGGCTGCGCAAGGTCTACGCCGACGACATCCTCGTCGACGTGATCCACCGTCCGAACGACCGCGACGTGACCGACGAACTGCTCGACAGGGCCACGGTGATGCGGATCGGGCCGGCGAAGGCGCCGGTGATCAGCGGCACCGACCTGATGGTGGACAAGATGCTGGTGTTCGACGCCCACCGCCTCGACCTGAGTCCGATCCTGCACATCGCCCGCGACCTGCGGGAACAGGTGGACTGGGAAGCGGTGCGCGAGCAGACCAAGGCCTCGCCCTACGCGCGGGCCTTCATGGGTCTGCTGGACGATCTCGGCATCACCCGCACCGGAAAGGTGGAGTAGATGGAACAGCCCCAATACCTCGTGGCGCGGTTGCGCCGGGCGCTGGCCGAAGATCCCCGCACCGCGGAACTCGGTGTCCAGGTGACCATCCGCGGTGACGTCGTCGTCCTCGGCGGCGAAGTCAGCAGCGAACAACGCAAACAGCAGATGGAAACCGTCGTACGCGAGCAGCTTCCGCACGCGCGGATCCACAACGACGTCCATGTCACCCGTCCCACGGCGCCCGTCGAGACCGAGACGCTGGAGCCGGACGGATCCGAAAGGAGTTGAGCGGCATGCGGATAGCCGCGATCGGCGACGTACATCTCGGCGTGGATTCGCGCGGGCAGTGGCGGCCCGCCCTCGAGGGGCTCTCCGAGCGAGCCAACGTGCTGCTGCTGGCGGGTGACCTCACGCGCCACGGCACCATCGACGAAGGAAGAATCGTCGCGGCCGAGTTCGCCGACTTGGGCGTGCCGGTCGTCGCCGTCCTCGGCAATCACGACTATCACGGTGACGCCGAGCGCGATATCACCACCGTGCTCGACGACCACGGCATCACCGTGCTGGAAGGCAGTTCGGTGACGCTGAACATCGACGGCAGCACACTCGGAGTCGCGGGAACGAAAGGGTTCGGCGGCGGCTTCGCGGGCAAATGCGCGAGCGTCTTCGGCGAGCCCCTGATGCGCGAATTCGCCGCGCACACCGTCGACGTGGCCGCCGCGCTCGGCGACGCGCTCGGCGGGCTGGACACCGATGTCACCGTGGCGCTCACGCACTACTCCCCCGTCAGCGACACGCTGCACGGCGAGCCGAGGGAGATCTATCCGTTCCTCGGTTCCTATCTGCTCGGCGAGGCGATCGATGAACACGGCGCGGATCTGGCGTTGCACGGCCACGCGCACGCCGGGGCGGAGCGCGGCACCACGCCGGGCGGCATCCGGGTGCGCAATGTCGCCCAGCCGGTGATCCGAGCGGCGTACGCGGTCTACGACCTGCACGCCGCCGCGGTCTGAGGCACGCCGGGCTCAGAAGTCGGTGGAGATCGCCTCCACGGTGCTTCCGGACTGGGCGTTGTCGACGGTTGTCGCGACGTCGGCCTGCGAGATGATGCCGACCAGCCGACCCTGTTCCAGCACCGGCACGCGGCGTACCTGGTGCTGCGACATCACCGACATGACCTTGCGCACGTCGTCGTCGGCGTCCACGGTGACCAGCTCACCACCGAGTTCGCCCGCGTCGACCCCGAGCGGGTCTTTGCGCTGGGCGATCACCTTGACGACGATGTCGCGGTCGGTGAGCATTCCCTTGAGCTTGTCGTCCTCGCCGCAGATGGGCAGAGCGCCGACGTCCAGCTCCGCCATTCGCTGTGCGGCCGCCACCACCGTGTCACTGGATCGGACGCATTCCACGTTCGGGGTCATGATGTCCCGTGCTGTTGTCATCGGGATCCTCCTGAGACTTCTTTCGGGTACGAGCGCCCACGAAACAGGGCGACTCGCTCAGGTCGTACCCCCGTTTCGGATCGGCTAACGCGGGCATCCGACCGGTATGGCGGCCCCCGATGGCCCGACCGGAACGCCGAGGCCCGGGGCCGCCCGCGCACCGAAATCGTTGCCGCTCAGCAGAAAGGACGACCGATGCTGCCAGCACCGAACGAGCCGACCTCAGGATCCGGCGCCGGAGAGCAGCACCCACCCCGGAGCCACTCCTTCCCCGACGACACCCGGACCAACCGCACGCACGCCGGGGAATCCATCGAGGACACCCGTAACTGGCCGGGAATGATCTTGGTCGGGATCGGAATCGTGACCATCGCGCTCACCCTCACCGCCGCCGGATACGGCTTCGAGGGCTGGGCGGTGATCGCGGGAGTCGTCAGCGGCGTCTGCATCGTCGCGGGCATTCTGCTGATCGTCGCCGAGCACCGCCGGATCAAGGCGCGCGAAGGCAGGCGGCTGAGGGACGCCGCCGGTCACTGACCGGGTGTCATCCGATCCCGCGACCCCGCGGGCAGCGCCGCCGAGCACCGCGGCGTCGACTTCGAGGAGAAAAGCATGAAAGACCAGCCCAATCGGCCCTTGGGCCACCGCGCGCTGCTCGTCGGCGCCTTGATGGCGAGTGCGGCGCTGACGGCGTGTGCGAGCGACGTCGACGATCCGGCCGCGGACACGCCCGAACCGGCCACCGTGTCGATCTCGATACCGAGCCCGACCAGCGCGCAAGTGCCGAACCCCGACCAGGTCACCGCCGAGGCGGCGAAGCAACTGTGCGACATGATGCGCGCCGATATCGACACCTGGCGTACCCAGGGCGCCGTCGTCGCCAGGGTGACGTTCAACGGCACCGTGCACAACTGGGCGGTCCGCAACGGTGGACTCAACGACGTGGTGATCGCAGACCGGGGCACGGTCGACGACGCCACCGAGCAGCACTGCCCGGACGTGCGCGACCAAGCCGTGCAGGCGCTCGACGCGCCGGATCTGGCCTCGGCTCTGGCGGGATTCGGCCGATGAGCGCCGTGGGCAGGCCGAGCCGCTTGGGCATCGCCGTCCTGGCCGCGCTGGCGGTGGGAGCGGGCGGCTGCGGTGACGAGCCGGCGAAGATCGTGAACAAGGGCGGCGACACCCCGTGCAACGAATTCGTCGCCCAGGATGCGGAGAAGCAGCGCATCACCACGGAGAAGTTCCTCGAACAGGAACGTGAGGGCGACGGCAAGCCCGACGCCACGACCGTCGATGCCGCGATCGCGGCGATCGAGCTGATGTGCGCGGCGCAGGCCAATCCGGATACGCCGATCCGTAAAGCCGACCTCACCGGCATCTTCGTGCCGAAATAGATTTCCGAATACCACTCCCACCGGGGATGTTCAGGCGCCGAACCCCGTGGGAGTCGCCGGGCACGTGCGCAATCCTCGCCAACGGCGTCGAGGAACGCACCGGCTCGGCGGGCTTCGAGAGGCGTTCCCTCGAAGCTGTGCGGCACACCCCGCCCCGGGCCGCCAACGACGTCGGCCCGGTCGGCGGGTCCGTGTCCTGCGCGCCGAATGTGGAGGCGATTCCGTGACTACCTTGCTCGCGCTGCGCGCTCACGGGTTGCGGGAGCTGCTGACCGCGGTTCCCGCCCTGCGCGCCCTGCACGATGCCCGTCCGCGACACCGGCTGGTACTGGCCGCGCCGGGGTGGCTACGCCCCGTCGTGGAGCTGGCCGATTGCGTCGACGAACTGCATGCGACCCCGATGGCGGGCGCACTGCGCTGGAACGCGCCGCCGCCGACCTTCGCCGTCAATCTGCACGACGCCGGGACCGACAGCATACGCGCGCTGCTCGCGACCGGCCCGGAACGCACGATCACGCACCGCCACAAGGATTTCCCGCTGCTGCCGGGTCCCCTGTGGGAGCCCGGCCTGCGCGAGACCGTGCGCTGGTGCCGCCTGCTCGAGTGGGCCGGGATCGCGGCCGATCCGGCGCGACTGGACATCACACCGCCGCCGGAGAGCACCGGTGAACGCCGATCCATCGTCGTTTACCCGGGTGGTGCGCCCGCCCGGCGCTGGCCCGCCGAGCGGTTCGCGGCGGTGGCCGCGGGCCTGCGCGACTGGGGCTGCGCGGTTCAGGTGGTCGGCAGCGCTGCGGACCGCCCACTCGCGCGTGCGGTCGCCGAACAGGCTGGATTGCCCGAAACCAGCGTGCTGGCAGGGGAACTCACGCTGCGGCAACTGGTCGTCACGGTGGCCGACGCGTCCCTCGTGCTGAGCGGCGACACCGGTGTCGGGCATCTGGCCACGGCCTTCGGCACTCCGTCGGTACTGATCTTCGGACCCGACTCGCCAGCGATTTGGGGACCGCCGCCGGAACGCGCCGCTCATACCGCGCTGTGGGCCGGACGCGTCGGCGATCCGCTGTCGGATACGCCCGCGCCCGGGTTGTCGATGATCAGCGCGGCCGAGGTGCTCGCCGCCGCGGATCGGCAGCTCAGCGAGCACGCGCCGGTATGACCGGAGAGCGGCACGGGCGTTTCACCCCGCCGAGACCGGCTATGCCGGGCATATGACGTCCCTATGGTTGCACGGCGCGCAAGTTCCGGCGCGGTTGCGGTTGACGCCGGGATCGCGCTTCGACACGGTGGTGATCGGCGGTGGGCTCACCGGACTGGTGACCGCCCTACTGCTGGTGGAGAAGGGCGTCGAAGTGGCCGTGGTCGAAGGCAGGCGGGTCGGCGCCGGGACGACCGGCGCCACCACCGGCAAGGTCAGCCTGCTGCAAGGAACTCGCGCTCAGCAGATCGCCCGCCACCATGCCGATGATGTCCTGCGCGACTACATCGCGGCCAACCGCGAGGGGCAGGAATGGCTGCTGCGGTTCTGCGCCGCGCACAGCGTCGCGGTCGAGCGGGTAGCCGCGTTGACCTACGCCCAGAACGAGGACGAAATGGCCGCAGTGCGCGCCGAATACGCCGCGACACAGAAGGCGGGGCTGCCCACCGAACTTCTCACCGAACTGGACGTCCCGTTCCCGGCGCACGGCGCGGTCCGGCTGGCCGATCAGGCGCAACTGGATCCGATGGCGCTGCTGGCCGCGCTCGCCGCCGACGTGGAATCACACGGCGCGCCGATCTACGAGTCCACCCTGGTTCGCGGCGTGCACCACGGAGCACGCGGCGATCTGGTCATCTCCACCGAGCACGGCGACCTGGGGGCGCGCCGGGTGGTGCTGGCCACCGGGATACCGATCCTCGATCGCGGCGGCTTCTTCGCCCGGCTGAGTCCGCAACGCTCCTACCTGGCGGCGTTCGCCCTCGACGAACCCCTGCCACGGGACATGTACATCAGCGCGGGCAGCCCGACCCGCTCCCTGCGTCGCGCGGAAGGACCGGAGGGTGAGCTGCTGCTGGTCGGCGGCAACGGGCACGTCGTCGGGCGCGGCGGATCCACCCGCGAGAAAGTGGAGGATCTGGTGAGCTGGACGCGGACCTGGTTCCCCGGTGCCGAGCTGACCCATCGGTGGTCGGCCCAGGACTACTCCCCCGTCGGTGAGCTTCCCTATGTGGGCCCGGTGCTGCCTGGACAGCACGACATCCAGCTGGCCACCGGTTACGCCAAATGGGGCCTGACCAATGGTGTGGCCGCGGCCATCGCGCTGGCCGGACGGCTCACCGGAGCGCCGCCTCGGTGGGCGGGCGCGCTCGCGAGCTGGCGTCCGGACGAACTCAAGGCGCTGCCCGCCGCCACGAAGACCAACGGCGCGGTGGCACAACACCTTTCCGCGGGCTGGTTGCGGGTCGCCACCCGCCACGACGGCGCCGCGCCCGCCGAAGGCTGTGGCACGGTGCTGCGCGAGGGCATGCATCCGACCGCCGTGTGCACCGTGGACGGCGTCACCAATCGGGTCTCCGCGGTCTGCCCGCACTTCTACGGCATCGTGAACTGGAACGACGCCGAACGCACGTGGGACTGCCCGCTGCACGGCTCGCGTTTCGCCCCCGACGGCACGCTGCTGGAGGGCCCGGCCACCAGTTCGCTCACTCCCCTGCAGGTGCCGCGCGACACCCCCTGAACCGGCAGGAGCGCCGGACGGCGCCCGCGGACCGGCAATCAGTCCCGCAGTGGCCTGGCCTCGGCGAGGATTCGATCAACCGTCTGCTCGACCGTCAGATCCGAGGTGTCCAGCCACAGCCCGATCCGGGGAGTGGACTCGCGCAGCACTCGATCCAAGCCCGCGACCGTGAATTCGTCGTAGGCGTCTTTGCCGCGGCCTGCTTCGCGCGCGGCGACCACCTCGGTGCGCGGCGCCAGCACGACGACATACCGGGGCCGCGTGCGGATCAGGCCCGCCATCCACGGCAGGAATTCACCGAGCACGACGTCCTGCACCACGGCCGTGAAGCCGGAGTCGGCATAGGAGTCGGCGGTCGCGGCGGCCAGCCGGTGCCGCGACCGCAGTTGCGTGAGCGCCTCCGGCGACGGATCGGCGCTCATCTCGGCCCTGCCGTTGACCACGAATCGGCGGAACACGTCCCCGCGCACGTGCGCCGAGCGCGGCAGCCGCTCGGCCAGCGCCTGAGCGACGGTGGATTTACCCGCGGCCTGAATGCCGGTGATCAGATAGACAGCCGATGCCATGCAGTGATCATGGCGAGCGAGCGTGACGCCGTCGAATGGTTTTCCGCTCGGTCTCCCTTGGCGGGCGTGGGGCGCTCAGGACGCGGGTGCGCCCGCCTTCTCCTCGACATAGCGGTGCATCGCCCAGTTCAATCCGCGCATCGCGACGTTGTACGCGGGCGGGAAATACCGCTGCGCCCAGAACCCCACCCGAATGTCGGGCGAGGTGAAGACCAGATAGCGGTTGCGCTCGACACCGCGCACGATGGAACGGGCCGCCGCCTCCGGGGTGACCGCGTGCCGCATGAACAGCGCCACGCCACGCCGCACCGCCTCGTCCGTACGGTCGACGCCCGCGATGTCGACGCTGTCGACCATGGGCGTGGCCATAGCGCCGGGACATACGAGACTCACGCCGATGCGGTGGCGGGCCAAGTCGAAGCGCAGCACTTCCGACACTCCGCGCAGGCCGAACTTGCCCGCGCTGTAGGGCGCGTGCCACGGCAACCCGAACAGCCCCGCCGCCGAGGACACGTTCACCACGTGGCCGCCGCGCCCGGCCGCGATCATCGGCGGAACGAACGCCTCGATCACGTGGATCGGGCCCATGAGGTCGATGTCGATGGTGCGCCGCCACTGGCTGTGCGTCAGCCGGTCGACGGTGCCCCAGGTGGCGATGCCCGCGACGTTCATGACGATGTCGACGCTGCCGACCGCCTCGTGCGCCTCGGCCGCCAGCGCGACGACCTGGTCGTAGTCGCTGACGTCGGCGGCCGTGGCCAGGTGGACCGTCGCACCCGCGTCGCGCGCCTCGGCGGCGGTCCGCGCCAGACCCTCCGCGGCGATGTCGGTCAGCACGAGCGAGGCGCCCTTGGCCGCTGCCGCGAGAGCCGTACTGCGACCGAGACCGCTGGCCGCGCCGGTGATCAGACAGGTTTTGCCGGCGAACTTCGTCATAGTCGACGACCATACGCAACCATGAACACCGCTGTCTATGGAACCGCTGAACCGCTCTCCCACGGGACGGGAGCCAGCGCGACGGTGATGTTGTCACCGCCGCCGCAACGCAAGGCGAACTCCGCGAGGGCGCGCGCCGCCTGGGCGGGACTCGCCCCCGCGACCTGCTCGGCCAGCGCGGACGGGGAAGGCGAATAGTTCCACAGTCCGTCGGAGCACAGCAGCAGCATGCCGGGCCCGGAGGTGCGCATGGTCCGAACGCAGTTGTCCGCCCACGGCGTCGGCGGACTGTCGGCGCCGAGCCAGCGGATCAGCGTGTGCGCCCGGGGGTCGGCCATCGCCGCACGCTCGTCCATCGCGCCCGCGTCGACCAGCGCCTGAGCCCACGAGTCGTCGACGCTCAGCCGTTGGGCGGGTTGATCGGCCGGTCGGCCACCTCGGTCGGCTGGCAGCCAATAGGCCCGGCTGTCACCGACATTGGCCACGGTGATCTCGATCTCGGCGCCGACCTGCGTGACGATCGCGGAGACGTAGGTGCACGACGGCGCCGGACCGTCGGGTACGTCGACGTCGCGGACCGCCTGTGCGGCGGCGGCGAGTCCGGCCATGACCGCCTCCGCCGCGGGCAGGCCCGTGGCGAGCGCGGCGGCGGCGGCGCCGACCCCGGCCCGCACCGCCGCACCGGAGGCCACCTGCGGCCGGGACGAAGTCGACACCCCGTCGCTCACCGCGATCACGACGGCCGTGGGCACCTCGGGCACCAAACCTTCGAGCACTCCGGCGGCGACGGCGTCCTCGTTGCGCGCGTGAACGATCCCCCGATCGGTGAGCACCGCGACCGCACCGAGATCGGTGTCGAAGCGATCCGGCATCGTCCGCGACCGGCCGCACTGCGCGCAGCGCCCCTCGGCGTCGGAGCGGTCTCCCCCGCAATCGGCGCACGGGGCCGGATCGTGTCCCGGCAGCGCGACGTACCGATAACCGAGTTCGAGACCGCACGACGCGCACCGGCGGCTGCCGAGTCCGACGGCCGAGCATCCCGCGCAGCGTAGGTCGGTACCTTCGTCACTCATCGGACCGTCCCCCGCCGACCGTGCCGCGAGCGGCATGCTCCGGAAGTCGTTGGCCCAACCGTAACCACAGTGGCTCGTTGCTGGTGCGAACTTCCACACCCTCCTCCTTCATCTCCCCGGCAGGCCGACTTCGTTCGCGATAGTACGGGAGCGTTCCGGGCACCGGATCCCAGTGCTGGATCGACGCGGTACGCCGCCCGCTGACCGATAGCCGACGGTCTGCCGCGTCAGCGCGATACGGCATGCTCCGGGGCCGGAGCGCACGCCCCTCAGACCGGTTCCGGTGCGGGATGGAGACGCCTGCCACGCGAGCGGAACGTCTGCGGAGGGCAGCCCTGCCAGCGGCGGAAGGCACGGATGAACGAGGCCGCCTCCGCGTAACCGAGCCGGGCCGCCACCTGCTCGGTGGTCATGTCGGTGTGCGCGAGCAGCGCCTCCGACATGGCTCGACGCACCTCGTCCAGCAGCGCGCGGAACGAGGTCCCCTCCTCGTGCAACCGCCGCGACAGGGTGCGCGAGCTCATGTACAACCCGAGGGCTACCGTCGCCTGATCGGGGATCTCACCCGGCGTGCGCACCAAGCGGTCGCGTACCGACGCCGCGACGCCGGTGCGCGGCCGGTGCCGGTCGAGCAGGTCGCGGCACAGTTGCCCGCAGTGGTCGCGCGCGATGTCGTTGGCCGGTGGCAGCGGCCGGTCCAGCATGCCGCGCTCGAAGACCACCGCGCTGACCGGCGCGCCGAAAACCGGTACGACGCCGAAGATGTCGCGATACCGCTTGATGTCGCGCGGGGACGCGTGGCGGAAACTGACCCGCCGCACCGGGACGCCCACGGAGAACAACTCACGATCGAAGGCGGGCAGCCCGGCCAGAGCGGCCTCGGCGAAGAACGCCCGCATGCCCGCCGGGACGCCCGCGTCCTGGAACACCAGACGTGCTTCGCCGCCCGCTTCCTCGACCGTCAACCGCCCGAACGGCACCGCGCGATCGACACAGCGCAGCCCCACTTCGATCAGCTCGCGCAGTGTCCGGCTGCCGAGCAGCGCCAGCCCCCACGGCCCCCGCGACCGCAGGTGGTGGCGGACCGCCGCCGCGAGCCCCAGTCCGGGCTCGTCACCGAAGCGGCCGAGCACCGTGCGCACGATCCGCACTTCGTCGTGCACGGTGATCTCGGCGAACGGGTCGCTCAGCTCGGCGGGCGCCAGTGCCGTACCCGCCAGGCACTCGGCAGGCGCGATGCCGCGCTCGCCCGCGATGCGCACGAGAGCGCGCACGCCGGCGGTACTGCGAAGGGAATCCCGGTCGGCCATTGCTCGCGTCCTCGAAGAAGCGGTACTGCGCGGTATCGGCGCAATGTATCAATCGGGTGCCGCGCGCATCGGAGGTTCACCGAAATGCCGCTGCGGCAGACGCTGCCGCACAGTCTGTTTCGGCTCTTGCGCCCGCACGACGGTGCCGGTGCCAGTACGGGTCGGATGGCGGTCAATCCCGCACGGTGATGCCGACGGAGCGCGCGAAGGCGGGCGCGAGGTCCATCAGTTGCGGACTGCTGATCGTCGCGCCGCGCATACTGTCGAGCCCATCGGTGACATCGAGTGCCGTCGCGCCGCGCAGGTCGACCTTCGCCAGCCGGGCCTTGCGCAGCGACAGTCGCACGAGCGCCGAGCCGGGCACCGCCACCTCGGTCAACGCGGCCTCGGCGAAATCGCAATCGCGCAGCACGCAATCGATGAACGCCACCTCGCGCAACTGGGCGCCGCGGAAGTTGACCGAGTCGAACTTGCAGCCTTCGAACCGCACCCGCCGCAGATTCGCGCCCGCGAAGTCGACGCCGGACAGCGCGCCCGAGACGACCTCGCCCTCGAGCCACCCGGTGTCCGCCAGTTCGGTGCCCACCCAGCGGACATGACGCAGCCACACGTCGTCGAACCGGCTGTGGCGCAGACTTCCCCTGGTGAAGGTGACGCTCGTGAACACCGATTCGGTGAAGCGTGCGTGCCGGGCGTCGATGTCGTCCAGCTCACCGCCCTCCAGCCGGACGCGGTCGTAGTCACCTTCCGCCTCGAGGTCGCCGCCCAAGGCGGTGAGGTACCGCCCGTAGGGCAGGTCGTCGAGTTCGCGCGCCATGCGCTCCTCCAGTTCGTCGCCGAGTTCGGTCGGCGCCGAGTATTCCGGTTCACCCCGACGAGTTCGGTCGCGGGCTCGCTCCGGCGGTCTCGCTCACCGCACGACCGCGCGCACGTCGGCGAATCCGGCAACGCGCTCGGCGATCCGCGCGGTCGTCGCGTCGTCGCCGCCGCCGGTGTCAGCGCAGCGTGCTGATCCAGCGGCGGGTGTCGGCCGGATCGATGACGTCATGATCTCCAGGACGGTGGCCGCGGTGAGAGCCTTGCCGTTGGCGTAGGCCAGCTGGACCAGATTGTTCGAACGCTTCCCGCCGCTGCGCCGGGTCCGCGATGGCGGCCAGTTCTTTGGCGAAACCGAGGCGGACCGCGCCTTCCAGGCCCATGCCACCGATTTCCCCGGTCGGCCACGCGACGACGAACCGGGGCGCGCGGAAGGAGCCCGCGGCCATCGCCTGAGCGCCGAGACCGTAGCCCTTGCGCACGATGACGGTGCCCAGCGGCACCGAGAGCGCGGCGGAGTCGATGAACAGGCGGCTGAACTTCGTCACCGTGCCGTCCTTCTCGGCGTCGGGCCCCACCATGAAGCCCGGTGTGTCGCAGAGGGAGACGATCGGGAGGCCGTGCGCGTCGCACAGGCGCAGGAACATGCTGAGTTTGTCCGCGGCGGGAGCGTCGATCGCCCCACCGTGATGGTGGCAGTTGTTGGCGATCAGGCCGAACGGCCGTCCTTCGACCCGGATCAGGGCGGTGACGATCCCGGCCGCCCAGTCGCGCCGCAGTTCCAGCACCGACCCGACATCGGCGACGGCGTCGACAGCGGCACGGACGTCGAACGCGCGCAGACGATTCTCGGGAACCACGTGCCGCGACAGGCGCGGGTCCGGCGCGGTCCAGTCCTGGATCGCGCCTTGGAAGTAGGCCAGGTAGCGCCGGGCGATAGCGACCGCATCGGCCTCGTCCGCCGCGACGATGTGCACGACGCCGTTGCGGCGCTGTACCTCGACGGGGCCGATGTCCTCCGGGGCGTAGACGCCGAGCCCGCCACCCTCGATCATGGCGGGACCACCCATGCCGATATTCGCGTCGGGCGTGGCGATCACGACGTCGCACATGCCCAGCAGCGCCGCGTTGCCCGCGAAGCAGCGTCCGGACACGATCCCGATCAGCGGAACGCGGCCCGACAGCGCGCCCATCGCGCGGAACGTGGTGACGTCCAAGCCGGAGATGCCGGGATAGTCGGTGTCGCCCGGCCTGCCGCCGCCGCCTTCGGTGAAGAAGACGACCGGGAGCCGCTGCTCCTGTGCGAGTGCGAGCATGCGATCGGTCTTCGCGTGATTGCGCATCCCTTGCGTGCCCGCCAGCACCGTGTAGTCGTAGGACAACACGACCGCGCGAGATCTCTCGGGCCCGAACAGGTCGACGCCGATGGTGGCGACGCCCGCCACCAGTCCGTTGGCCGGGGTGTTCGCGATCAGATCCTCCTGGCTCCGCCGCATGCGCTGCGCGGCGACCGCCAGCGCACCGTATTCCACGAAGCTGTCCGCATCGACCAGGTCGGTGATGTTCTCCCGCGCGGTGCGCCGTCCGAGCCGGTGGCGTTTGGCGACCGCCTCCGGCCTGGCTTCATCGCGGCCGGCACGGTGGCGGGCCCGGACCTCGGCGAGATCGGCGCGCACCGAGTCCAGGTCGATCGCGACGTGGTCCACGACCGCGCCGTCGTGTTCGGCGGCGACGAAAGTCAGCAGCGGGGCGTGCGGATCGACCACCGCGCCGGGCGCGACGATATGGCGGGAAACCCGCAGGTCCCGCTCGGCGCGCACCACGTGCTGCATCTTCATGGCTTCCAGCACCGCGACCTCGCCGCCCGCCGCGACGACCGTTCCGGGCTCGGCGAGAGCGACCACCGTGCCGCCCAGCGGCGACACCACCGCGTCCTCGTCGTCGGCGAGGGTCACCTCGGGCGCGGCGGCCTTCTCCTCGACCGGCGAAGCAGGCGCTTCGGCGGCGAAAACGCCCGCGCGCGTGATCAATTCGTCGACGTGCCGCTCGAACCATGTTGTCGGTACGACGCGGCCGTCCGACATCTCCGCCAGGATCGCGCGCAACACGGCCGCGTTGGTGTCCACTCCGGTCACGACGGTCTCTGCGAGCGCGTCCGCGCATCGGCGCAGCGCGGCCGGATAGGACGGACCACGGCAGATGATCTTCGCCAGCAGGGAGTTGAAACGCGCGTCCTGCCGCATTCCGGTGAACGCGGCGGTATCGACCCGCACACCACTGCCGGTCGGCGGCGCGAACGTGGTCAACGTGCCGGTACCGGGCAGGACCTCGCCAGCCGAGGTGACGGTTTCGGCGTTCAAGCGCGCCTGCACCGCGTAGCCGCGTGCGGAATCCGGGCCGGGGAGCGCGAGATCGGCCAGCGCGGCGCCGCGGGCGAGCTCGCATTGCGCCGCGACCAGATCGATTCCGAGGACCGTTTCGGTGACGGTGTGCTCGACTTGCAGTCGCGGATTGACCTCGAGGAACCAGGCGTCGTCGTCGCGCACCAGGAACTCGACGGTGAGGACGCCTCGGCAGCCGACGGATTCGGCCACCCGCACCGCCCACCGGTGCAACCGTTCCCGCAGCGGCGCGGAGAGTTCGGGAGCGGGCGCCACTTCGAGCAATTTCTGCTGTCTGCGCTGCACGCTGCAATCGCGATCCCCGACGGCCGCCGCGCCTCGGCCGTCGGCGACGATCTGCACTTCGATGTGGCGCGCGTCGGTGATGAGCGCTTCGGCGTAGACCCCGTCGTCACCGAATCCGGCCAGGGCCTCCGCGCGGCAGCGCTCGAACGCCTCGGGCAGGGAGGCCGCCGCTCGCACCGCCCGCATACCGCGCCCGCCGCCACCTGCGGCGGCCTTCACCATCACCCCGCCCGGATGCGCGACGAGCAAGGCCTCCACCTCCGCGATGTCCGCGCCGCGGCGGGTCGCCGGGATCACCGGAACTCCCACGCGCTCGGCCGCGGCTCGGGCCGCCGTCTTGTCGCCGAAGATTGCCAGCGCCTCGGGCGACGGGCCGACGAACACCAGGCCGGCCGCGGCGCACGCGGAGGCGAATTCCGCACTCTCACTGAGGAATCCGTAGCCCGGGTGCACCAGTGCGCCCGGGCCCGCCTTCCCGGCCGCCGCGACGACCGCCGCCACGTCGAGGTAGGCGGCGGCGCCGATGCCCGGCAACGGCACGCTCTGGTCGGCCAAGCGGACGTGCAGCGCGTCCCGCTCCTGCGCGGTGTGCACGGCCAGGGTCCGCCAACCGCGCTCCCGGGCGGTGCGCAGGACGCGAACCGCTATCTCTCCCCTGTTCACCACAACGACGTGCATCCGGCCAGTCTCGTTGACATTGACGTCAACGTCAACCTGCGTGAAGATGGTGGGCGTGACCCAGTCCCCCTGGTCGGTGCGCGCCGCCCGCGAGCGTTCGCATACTTCTCGGCATCGCGATCTGCTCGATGCCGCCGCCCGGGTGTTCGCCGAACGCGGCTACGACAACACCACCGTCGCCGCGATCACCGCGGCGGCGGGCGTCTCCCGCGCCACGATGTATGTCTACTTCGCCTCCAAGGAGGAGATCTTCCTCGCGCTGGCCGAGCGAGTGCGCGACGATTTTCTCGCCGCCCAGGAGCCGGGCATCGAGGACGACGATCCGCGAACGGTGTTGCGGGCCACCATCGACGCCTTCGCCGCCGCGGTCGCCGCGGCGGGACCGTTGCTGCGGCTGATCGACGAGCGCGGAGCGGTGGATCCGCAGGTGGCCGCGCTGGCCGAAGAGATCACCGAGCGCCCGATCCGCCGGTTCACCCGGTATCTCCAGCGCCAGCTCGAAACGGGACGCATCAGCCCGGTGGTGCCCCCGCGGGTGATCGCGGAAACCATCGGCTACACCTTGACCGCCGGCGTTCTCGCCCGCCGGACGACCGGCGAATCCGGCCGCGCCGAATACCGCGCGGCCATGGGCAAGGTCGCGGAAACTCTTCTCGGTCTGTAGCGGACGCGCGATCCGGCACCCCGGCCACGCCTTCTGTCACGGGGTGCGGTGCCGCGGCGGGCACCTCGTCGAGCCCGCCGCGGTGAGACCGAGCTCAAGCGCTGCGGGTACCTTCCAGCGGGCGTCCTGCGCTCGGCGTCTTCTCGACCCGGCTGAAGGACAGCACCCCGTCCTCGAGAGCGCCCTTGCGCAGCAACTTGCGGTCGCGGAAGTAGTTGTTGATCACCTGCCACGGACCGTTGGTGCCCTGCCGGGGCATCACCGCGTCGCCGCGCTGGATGTAGCCGGAGGTCAGTGCCCCGCCCATCACCGAATCGGTGCCCCGGTCACGATCGGTGGCGATGGCCTCGACCCGGGTGAAACCGTGCTGCTTCATGTGGTTGAGCACCCGGCAGAAGTACTCGGCCGCCAGATCCGCCTTCAAGGTCCAGGACGCGTTGGTGTAACCGAGCACCATCATCGCGTTCGGCACGCCGTCGAGCATGGCGCCTTTGTAGACCACCCGGTCCCGGGTGACCACCGGCTCGCCATCGATCTCCAGACTCATGCCACCCAGCATCTGCACGCTCAGACCGGTGGCGCTGATCACCAGGTCGGCCGGCAGCTCCGCACCGGAGGCCAGGCGGATGCCGGTCTCGGTGAACGTCTCGATGCGGTCGGTGACGATGGACGCCTTGCCGCTGCGCAGCACCTTGAACAGGTCACCGTTGGGTACCACACACAGTCGCTGGTCCCACGGGTTGTAGCTCGGGGTGAAATGGCGCATGTCGATGTCCGCGCCGACCTGCATCCGCACGGCGGCCAGCAGCAGCTTCTTGGCCGCTTCCGGGTTGGTGCGGGAGAGCTGGAAGCTCGCGCGCTGCAAAGCGATATTGCGCGCTCGCCCGATCCGATAGGCGAGCTTCTCGGGCACCTTGGCGGCTTTCATCCCCACCGCGACCGGATCGTCGGCGGGCAGCGCGGTGATGTACGTCGGAGAGCGCTGCAGCATGGTGACGTGCGCCGCCGCCTCGCTCATGGCCGGGATGAGGGTGATCGCGGTGGCGCCGGAGCCGATCACCACGACCCGCTTGCCGGTGTAGTCCAGGTCCTCGGGCCAGTGCTGGGGGTGGACGATCCGCCCGCCGAAGTTCTCCTCGCCGGGGAACCGTGGACGGTAACCGTTGTCGTAGTCGTAGTAACCGGTGCAGCCGACGAGGAAGTCGCTGGTGTAGACCTCGATGTCGCCGGTCTGTTCGTCGAGGGCCTCGATCGTCCAGGTGGACGTCTCGCTGGACCAGCGCGCCGTGGTCACCTTCCGGCCGAACCGGATGTGCTCGGTCACGCCGTACTCGGCCGCGGTCTCCTCGATGTACCGGCGAATGTGCGGGCCGTCGGCGAGTACCTTCGTGCCGTTCCACGGACGGAAGCCGTAACCGAAGGTGTACATGTCGGAATCGGAGCGGATGCCGGGATAGCGGAACAGGTCCCAGGTGCCGCCGATGGCGGTTCTGCGTTCCAGGATCGCGTAACTGCGTCCCGTGCGCTCCTTGGTGAGATGGCAGGCCATGCCGATTCCGGACAGCCCAGCTCCGATGATCAATACGTCGACATGCCGCGTCATTGGGGTACTCGTTTCGTCCGTCCGCCTCGCACACCGAGGGGTGCGTGCTGAGGCCAGATTACGTGTTATTCATGGTTACGTCTAGTCACGAATGGTGACACGGAGGGATGCCCGAATAAAAACCGGGCTGGTTGCAAACCGTGACCTGAGCCGGTCGGACGCCGAGCATGGATCTGCGCGGCGCCGCCCACGCGGCACACCACCTCGATCCGGCCCACTACTGGTCTTGCCGCGGTCTCCGGAAGGGAGTTGGCTCAGTATGAGTCTGTCGTTCCACTGGTTCCTGCCCACCTACGGCGATTCCCGCGGACTGATCGCGGGCGGGCACGGCACCTTCATGTCCGGCGACCGTCCGGCCACGCTGCGCTACCTCAACCAGATCGCCGCCGCGGCCGAGGACAACGGCTTCGAGGCCGTGCTCACCCCCACCGGCGCGTGGTGCGAGGACGCCTGGCTGACGACCGCGATGCTGGTCGAGACCACCGAGACGCTGAAATTCCTGGTGGCCTTCCGCCCCGGCCTGGTCAGCCCGACGCTCGCGGCGCAGATGGCGGCCACCTTCCAGCGGCACTCCACGGGCAGGCTGCTGCTCAACGTGGTCACCGGCGGCGAGCCACACGAGCAGCAGGCCTACGGCGACTTCCTGGACAAGAGTCAGCGCTACGCGCGCACCGGCGAATTCCTGCACGTGGTGCGGGAACTGTGGACCTCCACCGAACCGGTGACCTTCGAGGGCGAGCACATCCGGGTGAACCAGGCGCTGCTGGCCAACCGACCCGACCCGGTGCCACCGGTGTTCTTCGGCGGCTCCTCCGAACCGGCGGGCCCGATCGCGGCCCGCTACAGCGACGCCTACCTGACCTGGGGCGAGCCGCTGTTGGCGGTGAGCAGGAAGCTGGAGTGGATCCGCCGCCTCGCGGTGGACCACGGACGCGTCCTCGACTACGGTCTGCGCATCCACGTGATCAGCCGGGACACCTCCGAGCAGGCGTGGGCCGAGGCCGATCGCCTGCTGGCGGGCATCGATCCCGCCGATATCGAGCGGGTGCAGGCCGGCCTGGCGCGCAGCGAGTCCGAAGGCCAGCGCCGGATGTCGCAACTGCACGGCGGCAGCACCGAGCGGCTGGAGATCGCGCCCAACTTGTGGGCCGGCGTCGGCCTGGTGCGCGGCGGCGCGGGCACCGCGCTGGTCGGCTCGCACGCCGAAGTCGCCGATCGGCTGAGCGAGTACGCCCGCCTGGGCATCACGCACTTCATCCTGTCCGGATACCCGCATCTGGAAGAGGCGTACTGGTTCGGCGAGGGGGTGTTGCCGATTCTCGAGCGCAAAGGCTTGTGGCGGCATCCCAACCGTGCGACCCCAGTAGCCGCCGCCACGCCCTTCGCGGCCTCCTCCAGCAGTTGAGCGCGTTGCGGACGATGCAGACCCGCATTGTCCGCAACACCCCAGTTATCAGTGCGTTGCCACGCCCGGCGAGTATGGTCTATCGGTTCGGCCCACCGGCCGCGACCGACGAACCGTTCTCGTAAGGGAGTCATGACCACCGCATCAGCCCGGCGATGGCGCCGCCGCCTGCCCGACACCGCGACCGAGGCGGGTGCGCCCACGCTGGCTCGCAGGCTCGGCCGGCTGGACCTCACCGCCATGGGCGTCGGCACCATCGTCGGCGCGGGCATCTTCGTCATCACCGGCGTCGCCGCGGCGGAAAAGGCCGGACCCGCCATCGTGCTGTCCTTCGCCCTGGCCGGAGCCGTGTGCGTCCTGGTGGCGCTGTGCTACAGCGAACTGGCGGCGATGGTGCCGGTATCCGGCAGCGCCTACACCTATACCTATGCGACCCTCGGCGAAGCAGCGGCTTTCCTGGTCGGCTGGAACCTGCTGCTGGAGTTCGTCATCGCGGGCGCGGCGGTGGCGATCGGCTGGTCCGGCACCACCGTGTCGGCGCTGGATTCCTTGTTCGGCATCACCATCCCGCACACGATCACCGCGGGACCCGCCGAAGGCGGGGTGGTGAACCTGCCCGCCGTCCTGATCGTCGCGACCGTCGTCGCGGTGCTGGTCGGCGAGGTGACGTTCACCGCGCGGGTCACCAAAGCGCTGGTCGGGGTGACCATCGGCGTGCTCGTGCTGGTCGTCGCCGTCGGCACTCCGCACGTCTCGGTCGACAACTGGACCCCGTTCGCACCGTTCGGGATCGGCGGTGTCATCGGCGGCGCCGCGATCGCGTTCTTCGCCTTCCTCGGCTTCGACGTGGTCGCCGCGTCCGCGGAGGAGGCGCGCAACCCCCGCCGCGACATACCGTTCGCCATCATCAGCACCGTACTCATCGCCACCGTGCTCTACGCACTGGTCAGCCTGGTGCTCACCGGAATGGTGCCGTTCGCGACGCTGAACAACAGCGCGCCGATCGCGACCGCGTTCGGCGCGGTGCGGATCGGGTGGATCGGTGAGGTCATCGTGATCGCCTCGATCATCGCGCTCACGAAGGGCCTGCTGCTGATCGTCTACGCCCAGGTTCGGTTGACCTTCGCCATGTGCCGGGACCGGCTGCTGCCCTACCGTCTCGCCGCGACCGGGAAACGCGCCACGCCGGTGCGGCTGACCTTGCTGCTGGGAGCGGTCGGCGCCGCCATCGCGGGACTGTTGCCGATCGACATCGTGGTGGAACTGGTGAACATCGGCGCGCTGTCGGCTTTCGCGGTGGTGTGTGTGGGTGTGCTGGTGCTGCGCCGGGTGGAGCCCGAGCGCGAGCGCCCGTTCCGCACGCCGCTCGTTCCACTGGTTCCGCTTCTGGCCCTGGTCGGCTGCGTCCTGCTCGCGACCACCCTCGAGGCGCTGACCTGGGTACGGTTCGGCGCGTGGGTGCTGGTCGGCATCGCGGTCTATCTGGGGTACGGGCGCAAACGCTCCACACTGGCCGCGCCGCGGCCCGCGAGCGCGAACTGAACGTAGCCCGTGCCGCCGCCGGGCCGGACCGCGCCCTGCTCGCGGCCCCGGGTTCGCGGCGCACGCTCCGAACCCCACGCGCCGGAACCCTGGGCCGTGCCCCTTTGCACCGACGCAGCGTTTTCGGCAGGCTCGCAGCGTGCGAACCGCACGGTCCGACGGGAATGGACTAGCTCCGCACGAAGAACAGCCCGGCGCCGTAGGCGTCCTGTGCGGAGACGAAGAATCCCTCGTCGGTCTCACGGAACGGCACGCCCGCGCCAGCGACGAGGTCGCGCGCGGCGGCCGGATCACGCACTTCGATGGTCATGGCGGCCAGGTACGACGGTGCGGGCGCGATCTCACCGGGCAGGACCTCGGTGGCCTGGGAGGCGCGCACCACCTCCAGCCGCCCCGAGGCCATCCGCAACACGGTCAGCGGCCCTTCGCGCACAGCGGAGACGTCCAAGATCCGGCGATAGCGTTCGACGACCGCGTCGAACTCGGCATCGTCGGCGACGATCAGCACGGCGGCGATGGCGCGGGCGCCGTTCGGGTGGGACAGGTAGCGCGGCTGGTGCACGTACTCGCGGGTGAGATGCTGAGCGACGCCGAGCAGGGCCTCCGGCGTCGCGCTCGGGTCGACGTGCACCGCCCGCGCCCGCACCGTGCGGATGCCGTCCTCGGTCTCGACGTCGCGTTCCAGGCCGAGCACGCCGGAGGCACGCACGCCCGCCGCCTCGAGCTGCCTGCGCGCCGACTCGGCATCGTGGGTTTCCAGGTTCAGCAGGCGGAAGCCTTCGTACTCGTCGGCCATCGCCTTGGTGTGCCACGGGTCCGGCGCGGACTCGTCAACGATGCCGAGCAATTCGAGGTAGGAGCCACCGAACAGCACACAGCGGTTGGCCGTGCAGCCGGAAGTGGGCGGTTCACCCGGGCGCGCGCTCAACAGGTGCCGGGAGCGCGGACTCAGGGTGAACCCGAGGGCGAGATAGCGGCGTTCCAGACCCTCCAGGTCACGGGTGAGGATTCCGGTGTGGTGGATGGCGTCGATCGTTTTCTGCACGGCGACGATGCTCGTCGCGCCAGCGCCGTTGCGCCCGTCGGCACGGCCGATCCGCCGGATTCCGACGCCGGCCTACCCTGACGTGGTGGATTCGGTCATCTTGGACGACGTCGACCGGAGATTGCTGCACGCTCTGCAACTCGACGGCCGCGCGCCGTTCAGCAGGCTCGCTCCGCTGCTCGACGTCTCCGAGCGCAAGCTGGCCCGCCGGTACCGCCGGCTGCTGGACACCGGAGGGCTGCGAGTCACCGGGGTCGCCGACACCGGACGCGTGGACCGGGCCGAGTGGCTGGTACGCCTGCGGGTACGGCCGGATGTCACCGCCGCCCTGGCCCGCGCGCTGGCCCGCCGCAGCGATACCGCCTGGGTGACGGTCATCGCCGGGGGAACCGAGCTGACTTGTCTGTTCCGTGTCATCGGTGATGCTCCGCTGGCCGAGCTGGCCCGGCATCCGGCTGTTCATGCCGTGGACGCGCAACGTGTGCTGCGGCATGTCATGCGCCGCCGCTGGCGAGGACGGATGTCGGCGCTGTCCGCCGAGCAAGCGGCGGCCTTGCGCGCGCTCGACGCGGACCCACCCGAGGGAGTGCCGCCGAGCGGATTGGATGAGCGTCTGCTGCCCGCGTTGGCCGCCGATGGGCGCGCGGCCTATCCGCGACTCGCGCGGGTCGTCGGCTGGTCGGAATCCGCGGTGCGGCGGCGGGTCGAGGAACTGCGCCGCGCCCGGGTGCTCGAATTCGACGTCGAGATAGATCCGGCCTTGTTCGGATTCACCGTGCAGAGCCTGCTGTGGCTCACGGTCGGCCCCGCACACCTCGGCGCCGTCGCGACCGCGCTGGCCGACGATCCGGAAGCGGCGTTCGTCGGAGCCATCACCGGACCGCACAATCTGCTGGTGTGCGTCGTCTGCCGGGACGCGGAAGCCCTGTTCCGCTACACCACCGAGCGGATCGGGGCGCTGACCGGAATCGAGCGGATGGAGACCAGTCCGATCAGCGGCTACGCCAAGCGCGCCGCGCCACCGCGCCGCATCTGACGCAGGAGTGCAGTCTCTGCCGAATCACGCCGTGCGGCAGGTGGATTCACGGCATCGACTGCACCAGGGGTTCCACGTGAATCACGATCATCGTCGTTCGGACGTCCGATCCCATCATGTTTCGGCGGCGGATTTGTGAATCACAACATCTGGATCGGCGGACCGGACCGTGGGCGATTAGGGTCGGACAGGTGACCTGGACCGTGGGCTTCGACCTGGACATGACCCTGATCGACTCGCGGCCGGGCATCGCGCGAGCCATCGACCAACTCGGCGCGGAGTTCGACCTGCCGCTGTGCGGGACGACATTCGCCGATCGGCTCGGCCCACCGCTGCCCACCCTGCTCGTCGAAGCCGGAGCGCCCGAGGCGCTCGTTCCGGCTCTGGTGACCCGCTATCGAGCGCTGTATCCGACCCTGGTGTCGATCATCCCCCCGATGCCGGGCGCGCAGGCCGCGCTGGCGGCCGTCGAGGCCCGGGATGGGCGAGTGCTGGTGGTGACGGGTAAGCACGCCCCGCTGGCGTGGTTGCACATCGACGAACTCGGTTGGCGCGTCGATCATCTCGCGGGCGACCTCTGGTCGGCGGGCAAGGCGGCGACACTGCGCGAACAGGGCGCCCAGCTCTTCGTCGGCGACCACGTCGGCGACATGAACGGCGCGCGGGCCGCGGGTGTCTTCGCGGTCGGCGTCAGCACCGGGCCGTGCACGGCCGCCGAACTGCGCGCCGCGGGCGCCGACGTGGTGCTCGGAGATCTCACCGAGTTCCCCGCCTGGCTCGCGACGGAGTTCGGCGCGGTCACCGCCGGCTAGGACCGCACCCGTCCGATCATCACTCTGATCATCGCTTCGAGATGCGGGCATAGCCGCGCGTGGTCGGGCTCGGCATCCGAGGAGCTGGGTGCCGAGGGAACCATCCGGGTTCGGCCGGGAGTGTGCCTTCGTCGCGGGCCTGCGGTGCAGGGATCAATCACCAGCCGCACTCGAATTCACCGGCAGCCGCTGCGCGCCCCTCGCCGATGAGATCGGCATCATCGTTACGCCACTTCGCTGGGCGCGGCCGACTCCTCCGGTCGCCGGGTAATGGCGTCGTACCACGCCGAGCGACTCCGGACGCCGTAAAACTTGCAGCGTTAGTTTAAGTGCGGCTAGCCTACCGCCCATGGACCTCGCACTCTCGGACGAACAGACCGCGGCACGGCGAATGGCCGCCGACTTCGTCGACCGTGAGATCGTGCCGCATGCCGCGCGGTGGGATCGCGAGGAACGCGTGGACCGGTCGGTCGTCGCGCGACTGGGCGAACTGGGCTTCCTCGGGCTCACCATTCCCGAGCAGTACGGCGGAAGCGCGGGTGATCACCTCACCTACTGCCTGGTCCTGGAGGAACTGGGGCGCGGCGATGCGGCCGTACGCGGCATCGTCTCGGTATCGCTCGGGCTGGTCGCCAAGTCGATTCACCACTTCGGCACCGAAGATCAGAAACAGACCTGGCTCCCCCGCCTCGTCGCGGGTGCGGCGCTCGGCTGTTTCGCGCTCACCGAGCCGGGCACCGGATCCGACGCCGCCCAGTTGCGCACCCGCGCCGTGCGCGACGGCGCGGACTGGGTGCTGTCGGGCACGAAAATGTTCATCACCAATGGCACCTGGGCCGATGTGGCGCTGGTGTTCGCGCGGACCGGCGGCGAAGGGCACCGGGGCATCACCGCGTTCCTGGTGCCGACCGGCTCACCGGGATTCACCGCCCGCGAGATCCACGGCAAGCTGGGGCTGCGCGGACAGGCCACCGCCGAGCTGGTGCTCGACGGGGTGCGCGTTCCCGACAGCGCCCGGCTGCACGACGAGGGCAAGGGCTTCACCGTGGCGATGGCGGCGCTGGCCAAAGGCCGCATGTCCGTCGCGGCCGGATGCGTCGGCCTGGCGAAAGCGTGTTTGGACGCCGCGGTCGGCTACGCCGCCCAGCGCGAACAGTTCGGCAAGCCGATCGCGGCACACCAGCTCGTGCAGGAACTGCTCGCCGACATCGCGCTGGACGTGGACGCGGCGCGGTTGCTGGTGTGGCAGGTCGCCGATCTGGTCGACCGCGGTGCGGAATTCGCCGTGGCGTCCTCGAAGGCGAAGTTGTTCGCTTCGGAGGCCGCGGTCCGCGCGGCCGATCGCGCGGTGCAGGTGTTCGGCGGGTACGGCTACATCGACGAGTTCCCCGTCGGTAAATACCTCCGCGACGCCAAGGTGATGACCCTCTACGAGGGCACCAGCCAGATCCAGAAACTGCTCATCGGCCGCGCGCTCACCGGCGTCGCCGCGTTCTGACAGGAGGACATTGATGCACCGTTTCACCGACCGGGTCGCCGTCGTCACCGGCGCCGCCCAAGGCATCGGCGCCGCCACCGCGTTGCGGCTCGCCGCCGAGGGCGCCGCCGTCGCGGTACTGGACCGCAACGCCCCCGACGACACCACCGCCCAGATCACCGCGGCTGGCGGCGTGGCGCGCGGTTACGTCTGCGACGTCACCGATCGCGCGTCGGTACAGACGGTGTTCGACCGCGTGGCGACCGATCTGGGCAGTCCGCACATTTTGGTGAACAACGCGGGCATCACGCGCGACGACCTGTTCTTCCGCTTGTCCGAGGAGGATTGGAACGCGGTGCTCGCGGTCAATCTGACCGGCGCTTTCCACTGTGCGCAGGTCGCGCAGACGTACATGGTGGCCCAGCGCTACGGCAGGATCGTGTCGCTGTCGAGCCGCTCGGCGCTGGGCAATCGCGGCCAGGCCAACTACGCGGCCGCCAAGGCGGGCATCCAGGGCCTGACGGCGACGCTCGCCCTGGAACTGGGCCGGTACGACATCACCGTCAACGCGGTGGCGCCCGGCTATATCGCCACAGCCATGACCGCGGCCACCGCCGACCGGGTCGGCCTGACCGCCGCCGACCACCAGAAGGCCGCCGCGGAACGAACCCCCTTGGGCCGGGTGGGACAGCCCGAGGAGGTCGCGGCGGTGATCGCCTTCCTCGCCAGCGACGACGCGAGCTACGTCAGCGGTCAGACGCTGTACGTCAACGGCGGCGCCCGCTGACCGCCGCGACCGCGCGAATCGATCCGCCGGCTCCCGGGGAATAGCGATCCCGTCCTCACGATGACCGGCTGCGGCATGATCGACACGTGGATCGAACCGAGCTGGCCGCGCTGCTCAGACAGGCGCGCGACAACGTGCGCCCGGCCGATGTCGGCCTGCCCGCGGGCCCGCGCAGACAGGTGCCGGGGTTGCGCCGCGAGGAGGTCGCCCAGCTCGCCGGTGTCAGCATCGACTACGTGGTGCGCCTGGAGCAGGGGCGCGGCCCGCGTCCGTCCAGCTCGGTGCTGGCCGCGCTGGCCCGCGCACTGCGGCTCAACGACGAGGACCGCACCCTGCTGTTCCAGTTCGCGGGCACGGCGCCGCCCCAGCAGGGCCGCATCGACATGGTGGTACGGCCGAGCGTGCTGCGCCTGCTGGACCGGTTGGCGGATCTGCCCGCACTGGTACTGTCGGCCAAAGCCGATGCGCTGGCGTGGAATTCGATGGCGGTCGCCCTGCTCGGCGACTTCTCCGTGTGGCCGCCCGCCCAGCGCAACATCATCTGGCAGCGCTTCCTCGGCACGGAACGAGGCCGAGTGGCGATGACACCCGCGGAGGCCGACAACGCCGCATCGTTCTCGGTCGCCGCGCTGCGCGGCGCCCGCGCACGCTACCCCGACGATCCCGGCCTGCTGCGCCTGGTCTCCGAACTACGAGCCCGCAGTCCGCGATTCGAGCAGCTGTGGAACGCGCGACGGTCCGGCCAGTGGCGCAGCGCCACGAAGACCATCGAACATCCCGACCTCGGCTCGCTGCGGCTGGACTGCGACACCTTGCTGGTCCCGGACACCGACCAAGCCGTGGTGGTCTACTCGGCACCGCCCGGCAGCCGGGAAGCCTCGGCGCTGGAACTGCTCCGGGCAACCGGGAGCCAGCGATTCACGATGACCAAGCCCTCCGGTTAGCTACTCGCCTTGTACCGGCGCAGGTACTCGCCGGTCAGCGACGACGGATGGGCGAGCAGTTCGGCGGGCGTTCCGGTGAAGACGATCTCGCCGCCGTCCTTGCCCCCGTCCGGGCCGAGATCGATCACCCAGTCCGAATGGGCCACCACATCGAGGTTGTGCTCGATCACCACGACGGTGTTACCCCGGTCGACCAAGCCGTCCATCAGGGCGAGCAGGGTGTCCACATCCGACATGTGCAGTCCGGTGGTCGGCTCGTCCAGCACGTACACGCTGCCGGTGTTCTGTAGCTGGGTCGCCAGCTTGATCCGCTGCCGCTCACCGCCGGACAGCGTGCTCATCGCCTGGCCAAGGCTCAGATAGTCCAGGCCCACCTCGTTCATGGTGCGCAGCTTGGTGTGCAGCGCCTTCTCGGCGAAGAATCCCAGCGCTTGCTCGGCCGACATCTCCAGCACATCGGCGATGGATCTGCCGCGCAGTGTCAGGGCCAGCACGTCGTCGGAGAAGCGCCGTCCGTCGCAGGCGTCGCAATGGGTGGTCACCGGGTCCATGTAGGCGATCTCGGTGATGATCACGCCGCGGCCCTCGCACTGCTTGCACGCACCGGCCGAGTTGAAACTGAACAGGCCCGCGGACTCCCCCGTCGCCTTGGCGAACAGTTTGCGGATCGGGTCCATCAGCCCGAGGTAAGTGGCGGGTGTTGACCGGGACGACGCCGCGATGGGCGATTGGTCCACGAAGATCGCCTCGGGGTGCGCCCGCACGAACACGTCGCGGATCAGGCTGCTCTTTCCGGAACCCGCCACGCCGGTGATGGAGGTCAGGATGCCGGTGGGGATACCGACGCTCGCGTTCTTCAGATTGTGCACCGTCGCGTTCTCGACGCGGAGTTCACCCGTGGCCGTCCGGAACGAGTCCTTCACCCGGAAGGGCCGGCGCAAACCGGCGCCGGTCGGGGTGTCGGCCGCACGGAGGTCGGCGAAACTGCCCTGGAACACCACTCGCCCGCCGTGCGCGCCCGCGCGCGGCCCGACGTCGACCACATGGTCGGCGATTCGGATGACGTCCGGATCGTGCTCCACCACGATCACGGTGTTCCCCTTGTCCCGCAACGCTTTCAGCAGGTCGTTGAGCCGCCCCACATCGCGCGGGTGCAGTCCCACGCTGGGTTCGTCGAAGATGTAGGTCAGTCCGATCAGGGTGCTGGAAAGATGTTTGATCATCTTCAGTCGCTGCCCCTCACCGCCGGACAGGGTGGAGGTCGGCCGATCCAGGCTCAGATAGCCCAGCCCGATGTCGGCGACCCGCCGCAGCGCGGTGCGGATGGCCGCGGCCAGGCCGACCGCGGCCGGGTCGGTGATCTCGTCGAGGACCTCCATCAGGTCGGTGATCTGCAACCGCGCCCAGTCGGCGATATTGCGTCCGTCGATCTTCGTAGCCAGCGCCGCCTGGTTCAGCCGTGCGCCCGCACACGTTCCGCAGACCCCTTCGGTGAGGAATCGCTGCATCTGCTCGCGGGTCTTCTCGCTCAGCGTCGAGGTGTCGCGCTGCAACCGGGTACGCGTGAACTTGGTCGCGATGCCTTCGTAGTTCGCCTTCCAGGTGCCTTTGCTGAAGGTCAGCTCGACCTTGCCGCCGGTGCCGTAGAGCAGGTCGTGGAGTTCGTCGGCGGTGTAGTCGGCCAGCTTCTTGTCCGGGTCGAAGCGCCCGGAACTGCCGTACATCTGCCACTCTCCGCCGCCCACACCGTAACCCGGCAGCAGAATCGCGCCTTCGTTCAACGACTTGGTCCGGTCGAGCAGCCGATCGGGGTCGGCCCGGACGGTGACGCCGAGACCGTCGCAGTCCGGGCACATCCCCTGCGGCACATTGAAGGAGTAGTTGTAGACGAATCCGGCCGAAGGCGTGCCGAACCGGGCGAACATGGCCCGCACCATCGAGAAGATGTCGGTCATGGTGCCGACCGTCGAGCGCGGTCCACCGCCGACCGGCTGCTGGTCGATGACGACCGGTGCGGTGAGGTTTTCGATGGCCTCGGCGTGCGGGCGTTCGTAGCGGGGCAGGAAGTTCAGGATGAAGGCGGGGAAGGTCGCGTAGAGCTGGCGCTGCGATTCGACGGCGATGGTGTCGAAGACGATCGACGACTTGCCCGAACCGGACACACCGGTGAAGACGGTGATCTTGTTCTTCGGGATCTCCAGCGACACGTCGCGCAGGTTGTGCTCACTGGCTCCGAGCACACGGATGGCATCGAGAGATGCGGGGGAAGACATACCGCACACCTTGCCATCCGAGACCGACAAAACGCTCCATCGAATGTGACGTAAATCACATAATATAGCGGTCAAGATATTCGGTTCGGCGTGGAGCCCCCCCCCGGGGACAGAAGTGCGCGACGATCCCTCTCGGAATCCCGGACACCCACTACCGCCCTTGATCGTTGACCGGCGGACCTGCGTGCGGACGCGTGATCCCGGGCTGGTTACGGCGAGATCCGTTCGGCAGCAACAGAACTTCCGCCCGGGGTACGGACGCGGCGACGGCTCATGTGGCGCTACACGTTCCGGTGGCGCGACCCGAGAGCGCGCTGCCCCACCGGCGGAACACCCGGCTAGAGTCGTGGCATGCCGTCGCTCCGGGAGCACAGACCGCGAATGGCCACCCGCACGCTGCCCGACGACGCCGTCGCTCGGTCACTGGGGAGTGGTATCCGCCAGCGAACGCTCCCCGTGCCCGCTCCACCGCTACTATCCGGCGAGGAGGTGGACGCGCCCCACACCGGTGCGGCGTGACCTCCCCCGCGACCCTCGGCGGCGTCGTCTTCGACGCCGCGGCGGTCGTCGCGTTCGCCAATCGCGCCAGCTACGCCCAAGCGGTGGTCTGGGCGACGGTCGACGCGGGCAGCACCATCATCGTTCCGAGCACAGTTCTGGCCGCGGCGCGCACACATATCCGCGCCGACCGGCTCGACATCCTGGCCGTGCTGGTCGGCCTGCCGCACACCGTGATCCCGTCGTTCGAGCGCACCGCCGCCGCGCCGCTCGAGGCCGTGCCCACCGCCGACGCCCTGGTCGCGGCTGGTCACGTCACCCGCGAGGCGGTGGCCCGCACGTGGCCCTGCCTGACCAGCAGGCCGCGAAGACTCCGGCAGATGATCCGCGCGTCATCATCGACCCGCTGCCGTGAAACCTCTCCGAGCCGATCAGCGCAGCAACGCGATGACCGGGGCGAACTTCTCCATGCTGTCCTCGAGAACTGTCACGTAGCTGATGCCGTAGCGTTCGCGCCGATCGCGCAGGCGGTTGGCCATCTCCTCCGGAGTGCCCATGAGCAGGATCGGGTGCTCGTCCGGGCAGTCGGCGACGTCCGGCGGCAGCGCCGGGCCGAAGACCTCCAAGACGCTCGCGCGTTCGGCGGGCGGTACCACCCGCTGCACCAGGATGTTGAACTCGACCTTGTCCACTCGTGGACCGAGGAGTTCGCGCACATAGGCGACCCGCTCCTCGGTTTCGGCGAGCCCCGCCATCTGTAGGGGTCCGCCGTTGTGCGCGGCGGCCGCGCCGGTGAAGGCGATGATGTCGGCGTGCCGCGCGGCGACGCCGAGCAACCGGTCACCCCACCCGCCGATGAGCACGGGCGGACCCGACGCCTGCGCGGGCTGCGGCTGATACTCCGGGTCGGCGAACAGCCCGCGCAGCGTGACCACCGTCTGTTCCAGGTGATCGACGCGCTTGCTCCCGCTTTCGAACGGGATCCCCGCGGCCTCGAATTCCGCCTGCACATAGCCCGCGCCGAGCCCGAGTTCGACCCGCCCGTCGGTGAACTGGTCGGCGGCGGCCACGTCGCGAGCCAGCAGGACGGGGTTGTAGAACGCGGTGTTGAGCACGAAGGTGTTCAGCCGCACCCGCTCGGTCGCCTCCGCGGCCAGGATCATCGCGGGAAACGGTCCCGGCAGGCCGAGATGATCGGCGACGCCGATGACGTCGAAGCCGAGTTCTTCTGCCCGACGGCACTTTTCGATCCAGTTCGACCGGGTCTCGGGTACCACCATGTTGACACCGAAACGGAAGGGACGCTGCGCAGTCACGTGTCCTGTCTAGCGAACCGGGCCGCAGCCGTGCACCTCGGGGGCGGTTTCAGCACTGGGCGAGCACGCCGGCCGCGACCGCGATGCCCAGCAGTGCGACCGACGTGGCGGCGACCGGCACAGGGCGGCGCAGCGCCCGCCGGACCGGCTCGGCCCCCCGCCGCCACGCGACCGCGTTCGCGGGGCGGCGAGCGAACCGGCGCCGCGCCATGGCGACCGTGGTGATGATCAACGTCGCGATCAGCATGACGCCAACCCTCAGACGCGCACGGCGCGCGGCTCGGCTGCCCTCGGGGCGGACCGGCGCGGCGGTGCGACGATCCCGTGCTGGAGCAGGCTTTCGGCGGTGTCGAGCACCGACTCTCGCACCGGGCGCATGGTCCAGCCCAATTCCCGCCGGGCCTTCTCGGCGCTGAGCGACTCGGTGCGTCCCAGCGTCGGCAGCGTCAGCCGGACGCCCTTGTCGAACAGCGCGACCGAACGCACCACCCAGTTCGGCAGCTGCCTGGTCGGCACCTCGAACCCGCGCGGGCCGTATTCCCCGGCGAGGATGCGCGCCATGTCCGCCATCCACAAGTGCTCCCCCGCGCAGATGTAGCGGTTGCCCGCGGCCGCCTGCGTCTCCAGGGCGAGCCGGTGGGCGACGGCGAGATCGCGCACGTCCACCGGCGCCCAGCCGACCCGCGGAGCGCCGGGCACGTCCCGGTTGAGCAATCTGCGCACGGGCTCGTGCGAGGTACTGGTGGCGGCGGACAGCAGAGGGCCGAGCACCATGCCGGGATTGAGGACGACCAGCTCGAATCTCTCGCCGGCGGGGAGGGTGGCGACGAAATCCCAGGCCGCCCGCTCGGCCAGCGTCTTGCTCTTCTGATAGGCCGGACTGCGCTCGATCACCGTCCAATCGGCCTCGGTGCGCACGGCGTCGTCGGTGTGGCCGGACGCGATCGCGGCGATCGAGGAGGTCAGCACCACGCGCCGAACCGTGCCCGCGGCCGCACAGGCGCGCAGCACGCGCAGAGTTCCCTCGACCGCGGTGTCGATGAGTTCGCGCTCGTCGTCCGGCGGTGTGGTGGGGAACGGAGACGCGACGTGCAGTACGCCCGCGCTACCCGCGACGGCGGAGACCCAGCCGTCGTTCCCGTTCAAGTCCGCCTGCGCGAACTCCAGCTCACCGCCGGTCCGCCGGGCCAGCTCGGCCAGGTGCGCTCGTTTGCCGGTGTCGGTGAGATCGCGAACCGTCGCGCGCACGGCGTATCCGTGCTCCAGCAGCTCGGCGATGACGTGACCGGCGACGAATCCGGTTGCGCCGGTGACCGTTACCCGTGTGCTCATTTCTGCATCCGCCTCGTGGAGTGAGTACGCGGCACACATCTGAGCGCCGCTTAGTTAATCTAAGCACCGCAAAGTTAGGTTGTCCAGCGCGCGTCGCATACGCTCGGACGGTGACGCGGACCAGTTACCACCACGGCGCCCTGCGCAACGCGCTGCTGGCCGCCTGCCTGCGTTTGATCGAGACCGAAGGCCTAGCAGCGGTCAGTCTGCGCCGAGTGGCGCGGGAGGCGGGCGTGAGCACTGCGGCGCCGTACCATCACTTCCCCGACCGGGCCGCACTGCTCGCGACGCTGTCCACCCAGGGGTTCCAGCTGCTCGGCGCGCGACTGTCGGCCGCCCGCGCCGAGGCGCCGACGCCCATGGCCGCCCTGACCGCACTGGCGAACGCCTATGTGCGGTTCTCCCGGGAACAACCCGCCTATTTCCGATTGATGTTCCGGCCCGAGCTCTCCCAGCCCGACAAGCACCCCGACACCATGGCGGCGGGCGACGCGGCTTTCGGGGTCCTGGCCGACGCGATCGCGGAGTGTGTGCGCGCCGGAGAGCTGCCCGCGGCCGAAGCCGAACACGCTGGCGGTCATGTTCTGGGGACTCGGCCACGGGCTGGCCTCGCTGTGGCTGGACGGACAGCTGGAGAAGCGGGCGGTACAGTTCGGTACCGCCGCCTCGGCGCTCGTGGACGACGTCATGCGGACCTTCGCGACATTGATCGAGCCCAGCGCGCCGCCGCTGACCTAGAGTGGACGCCAGAGGTTCGCTGTCCGATGCTTCTCCCATCGATCCGAGAGGACGACCCGGATGACCGCGCAGCTGGATCCGACGGTGCAGGAGTTCGTCGACGCGCTCAACGCCAATGACCAGGATCGTTTCTACGCCGTCCTCACCGAGGACGCCACCATGTCCGACGACGGCGTCGAGCGCGACCTCGCCCAGTGGACCGGAGCGGAGATCTTCGACAGCAACGCGCGTATGCGGGTCGAGTCCGTCGGCGACGACGGCACCGAACTGGTTGCCGACTACACGAATTCGCGCTGGGGCTCGATGCGGACCACCTGGCGATTCGTCCTGCGCGACGGCAAGGTGAGCCGTTTCGAGACCGGACAGGCCTGATCGCCCTTGCCATGGGCCCCCCGACGTTGACATCCTGACCCTCGTGTTCGTCGCGCCGCGCTACGGTACGGGTTCCCTGGCCGATCTGTTGCCCTCCGTCCTCGCCGGTCTCGGCGTTCCCGGCGAGGAGGACCGGCTCGGGCTCGGGCTCGATGCCGACCGCGTCTGCGTGCTGCTGGTGGACGGGCTCGGCTACGAGCACCTCATGGCGAATCCCGCTGCCGCGCCGTTCCTGTCCGGCCTCACGCCGGTCCGGCTGACGGCGGGTTTCCCGACGACGACGGCCACCAGCCTCACCTCGCTCGGCGTCGGCGTCCCGCCCGGCGAGCACGGGATCGTCGGTTATCTGTTCCACGTCCCCGGCTACGACCAGCTGTTCACCCCGCTGTCCTGGCGGCTGCACGGCGTACCGAAGTCCGATCTGCGGGGCGAACTCGTTCCGGAGGAATTCCAGCCACACCCAACGGTCTTCGAGCGCGCGGCCGCCGACGGCATCGCCGTCGCGCAGGTGTCACCGCGCGATCAAGCGGGCTCGGGACTGACCAAAGCGGTGCTGCGCGGTTGCGAGTTCCGCCCACAGCTGTCCTTCGGCGACCTCGTCGCCGAGGTGGGCGAGGCGTTACGCGCCGGGCCACGCTCGCTGGTCTACACCTATCACGGCGATCTCGATCTGACCGGACATGTGCGCGGCCCCGCGTCGCGGGCCTGGGAACTGGAACTCGCCCACACCGACCGGCTCGCCGCCGCGCTCGCCGACGAGCTGCCCTCCGGAGCGACGCTGCTGGTCACCGCCGACCACGGCATGGTGCAACTGGACGACCGCATCGACTTCGACACCACCCCGGCGCTGCGAGAAGGCGTCCGAGCGCTCGGCGGTGAGCCTCGCGCCCGGCACGTCTACACCGCGGCGGGCGCCGAATCCGATGTCGCGGCGGCCTGGCGGGAAACGCTCGGCGCGGACTTCGAGGTACTCGGCAAAGCGGAAACCGTGGCCCGCGGCTGGTTCGGCCCCACGGTCGATCCCGTGATCGAGCAGCGCATCGGCGATCTGGTCGTGGTCGCCGGGGGAGAACGCGGTGTCATCCGCACCGGCGCCGAACCATTGCAGTCCCGGCTGGTCGGTCACCACGGTTCGCTCACAGCGGCGGAGATGAACGTCCCGCTGTGCGTCTTCCGGGCGTAGCCACCTCGCCGGTCGACCGTATCCGCCCGCGAGGGCTCTAGTCTGTAGTCCGATCGCGGCGGGCATCGCCGTGCCAGAACCTTCAGGAGGAGCCCATGAACGCCGCCCTCGCACGGACCGGCCGGACCGGCCTCGGGATGGCGATGGTCGCCATGGCGCTCGCGGGCTGCACCGACATCGAACGCGCCCTCAACCGGGGCGGCGACACGCCGTGCAGCGAGTACATCAAGCAGGATCAGGACACCAAGCGCACGACGATCACGAAGTTCGTCAAGCAGCAGAGCCGCGACGATCGCGAGCCCGCCGGCACGGTGGTGGACGCGACGATGGTGTCAGTCGACCTGCTCTGCGGCGCCCAGGCCAACGCCGATACTCCGATCAAGAACGCCGACGTCGCAGGCATTTTCATCCGGAAGTGACCACGGCTGGTCGCTTCCTCGACCTGCGTACGCCAGAATGAGAGAGCGACAATGAGCTCACACGACGATGGGTCTTCCACGTGGCACAGTTCCGCGCCCTCACACAGCAGCGGGTTCGAACTGGAAAGAGAATGGGAGCGTTGGGCGACGACTCCCCGGCCGACCTCCCGGCCCCGGAACACCGTTCTGCGCAACGAGGTAGCGCAATCCTGGCGGCGGTCTCTGCACACCGTCGATCCCGCCACCACCGTCGCGCCGGGGGTCGAGGACATCGGCGCCCGCTGGGCCGCGTCCCCGCTGCGCGAACCGGTGACGGCGCTGGCGGGTGAACTGCGCGCCGTCACCGAGGACTCCGGTTACCTGGCCGTGGTCACCGATCACGCGGGCACCGTCCTGTGGTCCTGCGGTGACCGCACGCTGCGCAGGCGGGCCGAGCAGGTCAACCTCGCGCCGGGCGGCTGCTGGGGCGAAAGCCACATGGGCACCAACGGCGTCGCCCTCGCGTTGCGCACCGACCGCCCCGCCTCGGTGTTCTCCGCCGAACACCTGGTCGCCGCCCTGCACGGCTGGGTCTGCTATTCCGCGCCGATCCACGGACCCGACGGCAGGCAGGTCGGGGCGCTCGACCTGTCCAGTTCCTGGGACCGCTCCCATCCCGCGGTGCTCACCTCGGTGCGCGCACTGGTGACGGCGGTGGAGACGATGTCGCGCACCGCGGAGCCTGCCCCGGCACCGGGGATACGGCTGGAATGTCTCGGCGCCGCCCGTCTCCTGCGCGACGGTGCGGTACTCCCCTTACCGCCCCGGCAACTGGAGATCCTCGCTTTGCTGGCGCTCCAGCCGAACGGCTTCACGCCGGAACAGTTGCACGCCGCGCTGTACGGCGACCGCGCCGTTTCCACCAGCACGCTCAAAGCGGACGTCTCACATCTGCGCCGCGCCATCGGCGGCGAGATCACCAATCGACGTTACGTCCTGACCGGTCCGGTGTCCTGCGACGCCGTCGACCTGCTCGCCGCCGTCACCTCGGGCGACACCACCTCCGCGGTGTGGCTGTACCGCGGACCGTTGCTACCCGGATCGGAGGCGCCCGGGGTGCTGCAATGGCGCGACCATCTCGACGTAGGCGTGCGGACCGCCGTGCTCGCCGGTGACCGGGCCGAGCACGCCGTGGCGTTCGGCGAACGATCGCCGCGCGACATCGCCGTGCACGAGCACGCGTTGCGCTTGCTCCCGCCTGACGACGTTCGCCGTGCGGTGGTCGCGGCCCGCCTGCATACGGCTCTGCGCCACTGACACTTTCGCACCAACCTCGCGCCAACCTCGGCGGACGATAGTGGACTCGGTCCGAAAGATCTGCGAGGAATCATGAGTTACGCCAGACCGGGGCCGGGATCGCGGCACCGCCGACTACCCGACGCACTCCGGCCACGCCGTCCCCGTCGGGGCGACCACACGGCGGGGGCGCGGCCAACGCCCCGGGTGGACATCACCGACCGGGCCAGGGCTGCCCTGCGCCGCATGATTGATCAGCACGGGGCTGTGCTGCTCCACCAGTCCGGCGGGCATCTCGATGATGGCACGCCGAAGTGCCTGCCCATCCGGGAGTCGCGGATCGGCGGCGAGGACGTCCTTCTCGGCAACCTGCCCTGGCACACCGCATTGTGGATCAGCGGCGAGCACTACGAGCACTGGAAGCACACCCATCTGACCGTGGATGTGGTCGACGAACCCGGCAATCGCGCGTCGGATGCCCCGCAGGACCTGCGTTTCGTCATCAGATCACGGCTGCTCACCGAGGAAGAAGCAGCGGCGATGGCGGCCGGGGGACCGCCGCGCACCGGAGCCGACCGGTTGGCGTGACCCTGCACGAGCGAACCGGCGGATCGTCCGCCCGGGTGGGCACGACCACCCGGGCGGGCCTCGCACGTCAGCGTCCGGGCAGGAAACGCAGACTGCGGGCGACGGTCATCAGGAACGGCTGCCACTTGTCCTTGGGAAACAGCTTCGGAGCATCGAGATTCATGAACCGGGTGACCACGATCGACTGCGGTTCGGTGAACTTGAGCAGGCCGTTGGGGCCGTGACGGCGCCCTACACCCGAGATGCCCATGCCGCCCATCGGGGCGGCGGTGGTCCCCCAGGCCGGGGCGTATCCCTCGTCCACACAGACCGTGCCCGCGTGCAACCGGGCCGCGATCCGCTCGCCCTCGGACTTGCTCGCCGCCCAGACCGAGGCATTCAGGCCGTAATCGGTGTCGTTGGCCAGGCGAACGGCTTCCTCGACGCTGTCGACGGGATAGATCGACACCAGCGGTCCGAAGGTTTCGTCGCGCCCGCACTCCATCTCGTCGGTCACCTCGCTCAGCACGGTCGGCTCGAAGAACAGCGGTCCCAGATCCGGGCGGGCCTTGCCGCCGGTGAGCACCTTCGCCCCCTTCGAGGTCGCGTCCGCGACATGTTTGGACACCGTCTCCAGTTGCGCTTCGGAGATGAGGCTGCCGATGTCGGTCGAATAGTCGTACGCGGGGCCGAGTCTGGCGGCGTTCACCGCGGCGACGAATTTCTCGGTGAACGCCGTGGCGACCTGCCGCTCCACATAGAGGCGCTCGATCGAGATGCACAACTGCCCGGCATTGGAGAAGCAGGCGCGCACAGCCGCCTTGGCGGCCTTGCCGAGATCGGCGCCCGCGGTGACGATCATCGGGTTCTTGCCGCCGAGTTCGGCGGAGAAACCGATCAGCCTGCGGCCGCAGTGTTCGGCCAGGGTGCGGCCGGTCGCCGAGGAACCGGTGAACATCAGATAGTTGCAGTTCTCGACGATCGCGGTGCCGACAACGCCGCCCGGGCCGGGGACCACCGCCAGCAGTTCGCGTGGCAGACCCGCCCGGTACAGCAACTCCGCGCCGGCCAGTGTCGAGAACGGGGTCTGGCTGTCGGGCTTGACCACCACGGCATTGCCCGCCAGCAGCGCGGGTATGGAATCGCCGATCGACAGCAGCAGGGGATAGTTCCAGGGCGCGATGACACCGACCACGCCTTTGGGCTGATACCGGACGGAGGCGCGGTTGAGCACGGGAAAGGCGCCCGGTACCGTATGCCCGCCCAGCAGCCCGGGCGCGATCTCGGCGAAGTATCGGGCCGCGAACATCAATCCCATGATCTCTTCTTGGGCCGCCCAGCGCGCTTTGCCGGTCTCGGCCTGCACCACATCCATCAAGAACTCGCGGTGCTCCACCACCAGCGCGCGATAGCGATGCAGCACTGCGGCGCGTTCGGCCACCGGCCGCGCCGCCCACTGCTCCTGCGCGGCGCGCGCCTTGCCGAAGGCGGCCGCGACGTCGTCCGCCGTGCCCACCGGCACGGTGCCGAGCGGGTTCCCCGTGAACGTCTCGGCGATGGTCCTGCGCTGACGAGCCTCGGGCGCCGCGATCGCGGCCAGAGCGCTGAGGCGGTCGAATACATCGGCTTCCGGCGCGGGCATCGTTGCCTCCTACTTGTGAGTAACTTCGAGATACACACAATCTACGCCCCCGCTCCGGCGATGACCCGCTGTGTCCGGAAAGCGAACCGAGCCGTCCATGGCCGCGCCCGCGCCGAATACCACGTGGCGCGGGCGCGGCGCCCGGCCGATGATCATCGGTAACTCACAGTTCACCCACCCGCGTCAAATCGAGTCTCACTCACCGGGACCGAGCGTCCGAACGGCCGGGTTCGTGGTTTACGTTATGCCGATGTTCAGAGCGAGGCTCGGGGTCCGCACCCGGATTCTGGCTATCGCGCTCATTCCGAGTCTGACACTGCTGTTGGCCGGTCTGGGCGCCGCGGGCTACCTGGTAGCCGAGGGAACCAAAGCGAAGGACTGGGCCGCGGAGAGCCAGAACGCCATCCCGGTGACCAGTGAGGTCATGGACGCGGTCCAACAGGAACGCCACCTCACCCTCGCTCAGCTATCCGGTGACAGCACCCTCGCGCCCGCGCTCGGCACCGCTCGCGCACGCACCGAGGCGGCGGTGCGGCGCCTGCTCGCGGTCTCGGCGAACCTGCGCGACGTCGACGAGTCGAAGATCACCGAGGAGGACGCCGACCTGGTCATGCTGACGCAGAGCTTGACCACGGTGCGCTCCGCCGCCGACGCGGGCGCGCTGCCGATCCCGGACGCGTACACGTTCTACAACCGGCTGCTCGATCCGATCCCCGCGGGCACCAAGTCCACCGTGCAGACCGCGCCGGACACCGATATCGCCGTGGGCACCGTGGCCGGTGTCCGTTTGTTCTACGCGAGCGAGGCCATGGCGCGCAGCGACGCCCTCGGCGCGGTCTATGTCAACGGCGCCACTCCCCCGCCCATCCCGATCGACGAGTACACCCGCCAGACCGGCTTCTACCACACCGAAATCGCCACGCTCATCGCCGAACTGGACGGGCCGATCAAAGCTCGTCTGCAAGCCCTCACCACCGGCGCGGCCTGGCAACAGCTGACCGCGATGGAGAACGCCATCGTCCAGCGGGTTGTCGCCGCGGCCGCGGTGACGACCTCGTCGGCGAGTCCGAGCGCGGGCGCGCGGCAATCGACCTTGCCCGCGCTCCCGCTGAGCACCGACGAATGGCGCCGCGCCGCCGCCGAGGTCAGCCGCGGCTTGCTCGATGCCTGGTCGGTCTACAACAAGGACGTCCAGCAAGCGGCCGAAGACAAAGCCGCGGCGGCTGCCACCCGATCCGCGGTCACGGGCGGCAGTATGCTCATGATCGGCCTCGTGGTGCTCGTCATCGCCGTCATCCTGGCCAACCGCGTGATCCGACGGCTGAAACGGCTGCGGGGCGAAACACTCGCGCTGGCCGACGAGCGGCTGCCCGACATGATGCGCAGGCTGCGCGACGGCGAAGACGTCGATCCCGCCGCCGAATCCCCGAACCTGGATTACGGCAGCGACGAGATCGGCCAGGTGGCCAAGGCGTTCCAGCACGCGCACTCCGCCGCCGTCTCCGCGGCGGTCGCCGAAGCCCGCACCCGCGAGGGCGTGAAAGCGGTGTTCCTCAACATCGCGCACCGCAGCCAGATCGTGGTGCACCGGCAACTGGAGATTCTCGACGAGGCCGAGCAGCGCCAGGAGGATCCGGCCCTGCTCGACACCCTGTTCCGGCTCGACCATCTCGCCACCCGGGAGCGTCGCAACGCCGAAAACCTCACCATCCTCGGCGGCGGCAAGCCGGGCAGGCAGTGGCGCAACCCGGTGCCGCTGGTGGACTTGGTGCGCAGCGCCGTCGGCGAGACCCTCGACTACGCCCGGGTGCGAGTGGCGCGGCTGCCCGAAGTCCACATCCTCGGCGCGGTGGTCGCCGACCTGATCCACTTGCTCGCCGAACTGGTGGACAACGCGACCTCCTTCTCCCCGCCACAGTCCCGGGTCGAGGTGACCGGCAACGTGGTGGGCAAAGGTGTCGTGGTCGAAATCGGCGACCAGGGCATGGGCATGTCCGATGCCGAGCTGTCGAAGATGAACGAGATGCTGCGCGAGCCACCGGACTTCGGTGTCGCGGCGCTGTCCGCCGATTCCCGGCTCGGGCTGTTCGTGGTGGCGCAGCTGGCCGCGCGCCACGGGATCTCGGTGCGGCTGTCGGATTCGGACTACGGCGGCATCAAGGCCATCGTGCTCATTCCCTCCGCGCTCGTCGCGGGCGACTCGAGCGCGCCGCAGACTCCGGCGGAACTCACCGATCCCGGCAGTCGCCGAAGACTCTTCGCCGGGCCCGCCGCCGTGCCGGAGCCGGCCGGCTCCGCGCAGGCCGCCCCGTCCTCGGTCGCGACACTGGCGACCGAGCCTGCCGCGCCCCCGCGCTACGGACCTCGGCCCTACACCGAGGCGCCGGCGCAACCGGCTGCGGACGGACGGCCGCCGCTGCCCCGGCGTAATCGACAGACCAATCTCGCACCGCAATTGGCGCAGCCGGCCCAGGAGCAGGCCGCCCCCGCACAGTCGGCACGCTCCGCCGAACAGGCCCGCGATCTGATGTCCGCCATCGAGAACGGGACCAGGCAGGGCCGTCGCGCCACCATCCCCGACGAACAGGAAGGCTAGGGGTGTCCGCTTCTCCCGCAGGTGATCTGAATTGGCTGCTCGACGATCTCGTCGACCGGCTGGCCGGCGTGCGCCACGCGGTGGTGCTGTCCACCGACGGGCTACTACTCGGCCGCTCCAGCGGTATGAGCCGCGAGGACGCCGAACACTTCGGCGCGATGTCCTCCGCGCTCTACGGGCTGGCGCGCAGCGCGGGCAACCGATTCGACGGCGGCGGCGTCCGGCAGGCGGTCATCGAGCTCGACCGCGCGGTGCTGTTCGTGACCTCCGCGGGTGACAACGCCTGCCTGGCATTGCAAGCCGCCGAGTCCGCCAACCTCGGCATGGTCGCCTACGAGATGAACCTGACCGTCCAGCGTGTCGGCAGTTACCTGTCCACGACCGCGCGCCAGGACCTCGTCGGTCACGTCGAGCAGAACCTGCCATGACCCGCCCGCGTGAGCCCTGGTTCGACGAAGCGGCCGGGCCGCTGGTGCGTCCGTACGCGCTCACGCGTGGGCGCACCACCGGCGCCGGTCCGGAACTGGATATGCTCACCTCCGTGATCGCGGACCCCTCCGCGACCACGCTGCGACGCTCCGAACCCGAGTACACGGAAATCCTTCAACTGTGCCGGATTTCGCAGACCGTCGCCGAACTCGCCGCCCAGTTGCGTTTGCCGCTGGCGGTGACGAAGATCCTCGTCGGTGACTTGATCGGCGACGGGCAACTGATCTTCCGCGCTCCCGTTCCGACGGAGGCCGGACCCGATGACCTCAACATATTGCGAGCGGTACTGGATGGAATCCGAAAAATTTGACCCGAGCGGCACTCCGCAGTTGGCCGCGTCGGTCAAGATCCTCGTCGCCGGCGGGTTCGGCGTCGGCAAGACCACCATGGTCTCGGCGATCAGCGAAGTCGCCCCACTGCGCACCGAGGAGCTGATCACCGAGGTGAGCACCGGCATCGAACGATCTGTCAGGTGTCGAGCAGAAGTCCACGACCACCGTCGCGCTGGACTTCGGCAGGCTCACCATCGACCGCGAGCTGGTGCTCTATCTGTTCGGCACACCAGGCCAGGACCGGTTCTGGTTCCTGTGGGACGAGCTGGCGCGTGGCGCGCTGGGCGCCGTCGTGCTGGCCGATACTCGCAGGCTGGGCAACTCCTTCGCCGCCGTGGACTTCTTCGAGCGGCGCGGGCTGCCGTTCATGGTTGGCGTGAACTGCTTCGACGGCGCGCCGCGCTACACCATCGACGAAGTGCGCGACGCTCTCGACCTCGACTCGGTCACCCCCGTCATGATGTGCGACGCCCGCGACCGCGGCTCCTGCAAGGACGTCTTGCTCACCCTCGTCGAGCACCTCATCCAGCGGGCGCAGCGCGCACACGCCACCACCTGAGCGGGCTAGCGCGGCAGCGTCGGAATCAAAGCTGCCGCAGCCAGGCAAGGAACAGCAGCGCGCCGCCGGTGGCCAGCGCTACCGCGAGCGGAGCGGGCCACCACGGCCCGCGCCGGCCCAGCAACGCGCGGGTGAGCCGCAACTGGAACGCGCCCAGTGCGGCCAGGAGCAGCAGCCAGACCGGCAGCAGGCCGACGCCGAGCGCCGCATGCACTGCCCACGCGCCCGCCATGGTGGGGCCACCCCATGCCCCGTCGAGATCGTCGCCCGCGACCAGCGGATAGCAGATCCCTCGGAACGCGGCGATGCCCGCCAGGAACGCCAGGAAGACGGCCAGCAGGCCGACGGCACCGCTGAGCACCGAATGCGACACCGACCGGATGGCCGAGAACTTCTGCGGCAGAACGGATTCACCGAGCATTCGCCGCGGCACGCGCAGCCGGGTCGGAATCCGCCGCACCGCCAGCGGCAGTGCCCGCAACGCGTACGCGGCATAACGCAGGAGTGTCCGAATCCACGACATACCGCCGACGGTAGCGCTGCTCGCCCCGCGATTCACCGCAGCAGGCCCGCGTGCACCAGATCGTTGAAGAGCAATTGATCGACCGGAGGGACGAGGGCGCGGTCGGCATAGCCGAACCACGCGACCTCCTCGATCTCGCTGCTGGCGGCGAGCGTTCCACGGTAATCCGCGGTGTAGCAACTCATTCGCACCACCGCGCCGTCCGGCGGTCCGTGCATTGCCTCGTACGTGCCGACATGCGCGGCGGTCTCCGGCAGCAGCGCGACGGTGAGCTCCTCCTCGATCTCGCGCAGCAGCGTCTGCAGATCGGTCTCACCGCCCTCACGCTTGCCGCCCGGGATGTAGAAGACGTCCTTGCCGCGCGGTCTGGCGCAGAGTATCCGTCCGTCCTCGATGCGCACCCAGGCCACCGTGTCGATCAGTTGCCGTCCTCGCCCGTCCGCCACCGCCGCAGCCTAACGTGACACGGGGCCCAACGCGGCGCGGGTCTCGCTCGCCTCAATTCGTCCCGCCGCCGGACCGCTGCCGCTCACCGGCGCGGACGAACGGATGATGTGCTTTGATCGCACTCGTGCCCGGTGCCCGTGGATGCCGCGTCCCTCGCCGTCCTCGCCAACGCGTTGCCGCCCGCTATATTCCCCGTCTTGCGCGCACCCGTCACGATCCCACCGTCGAGCTGTCGATGCACCTGCGCCACGAGCCGGCCGATACCCCTCCGGTGCTGGTCCGCACCGCGAACGCGTCGACCGGCGGGGGTTGGTCGGTGGCCGACACCTCGATCTGGGACCGGAGCGGCCGGCTACTCGTGACGGCCCGCCAGACCCGCCGCGTGCTCGGCTGAGACGGGAAAGAGCCCGCGTTCCGGTGCGACGGACGGTTTCGACTCCCGGATGCCCTGTCCGGCGCCCGGCACACGGCCGGGCGCCGGGGTCGCTCAGCGGCTCAAGCGTTGGAACCGCCGTACCGCCAAGGGGAGGAAGATCGCGGTGATGATCAGCGGCCACACCACGGCCATCAGCAAGGAGTGCTGTTCCACCCAGGAATCCCCGCTACCGACCGGCGTACCGAACAGCTCTCTGGTTGCCGCCACCGTGGAGGAGATCGGATTCCACGCCGCGATGACGCCGAGCCAATCCGGCATCAATTGGGGCGCGACGAAAATGCTGGAGATCATGGTGAGCGGGAAGGCGACCGCGAACAACCCGCCCGCGGCCTCCGGGTTGGGCACCAGCAACCCGAGCCAGACACCCACCCAGATCAACGCGAACCGCAGCAACAGCAGCAGACCGAACGCCGCGACGCCGCGCAGCACGCCACCGTCGGGCCGCCACCCGATGACCAGGGCGGTCAGCATCAGGATGGTCAGCTCGGCGCAGGCCACGATCAGATCGGTCACCCCGCGTCCGGAGACCACCGCCGAGGAAGCCATCGGCATCGAGCGGAAGCGGTCGATCACGCCGTTGGTCGCGTCGTAGACGACCACCGTCGCGGTGTTGATGAACCCGAACGCCATCGTCATCGCGAACATGCCCGGCATCAGGAAGCTGCGGTAGTCCCCGCCGCCCGGCACACTCATGGCGCTGCCGAACACGTAGCCGTACAGCAGCACCGACAGGATCGGGAAGCCCAGTTGCCAGGCGATGTTGATCGGCTGACGCTGATAGTGGGTCAAGCCGCGCCGCACCAGGTTCCAGCAGTCGGCGACGGCCCAATAGGCGCGGGAACGCGCGCGGCTCGGGGCGAGGTCCGTGGTGCTCATCAGGCCGCCTCCTCTGTGGTCGTGCGGTGGCCGGTCAACTGCAGGAAGACGTCATCGAGGCTGGGCCTGCGCAGACCGATGTCCTCCACGTCGACACCTTGGTCCTGCAAGGTGCGCGCGACTTCGGTGAGCGCGGCGACGCGATCGGTGACCGCCGCGGAGACCCGTCGTTCGACGTCGTCGGTCTCCGGCTCGCCGTCGCACACCCGGGCCACGACCTTGGCGACGGCGGGCAGGTCGGCGACGTCCGCGGCCACCACTTCGATGCGGTCGCCGCCCACGGTGCTCTTCAACCCGTCCGGGGTGTCGTCGGCGATGGCGCGCCCGTGATCGATGACGGTGATCCGGGCGGCGAGCTTGTCCGCCTCCTCCAAGTACTGAGTGGTCAGCAGCACCGTGGTGCCGTCGGCGACCAAGGCGCGCACCGACTCCCAGACCTCGCCGCGACTGCGTGGATCCAGCCCTGTGGTGGGCTCGTCCAGAAACAGCACGTCCGGAGCCAGGATCATCGAGGCCGCCAGGTCGAGCCTGCGGCGCATGCCGCCGCTGTACTTGCCGACGCCTCGGTCACCGGCCTCGGTCAGGTCGAAACGCTCCAGCAGTTCGGTGGCACGTTGTTTCGCGCGGCGGCCGCCGAGATGGAACAACCTGCCGAACATCTCCAGGTTCTGGCGTCCGGTGAGCACTTCGTCGACGGCCGCGTACTGGCCGGTCAGGCCGATCCGGGCGCGTACCTCGCGCGGATTGCGCGCGACGTCGAGACCGGCCACTTCGGCGCGCCCGCCGTCCAGGCGGATCAGCGTCGACAGGATGCGAACGGCGGTGGTCTTGCCCGCGCCGTTGGGCCCGAGCAGGCCGTGTACCGTGCCGCGCCGCACAGTCAGATCGAAGCCGTCCAGGGCCCGTTTGTCCCCGTATCTCTTCTCCAGTCCCTCGGCAAGGACCGCGAAATCGTTCACTACTCACCTTCCCCGTGGCATACCCAAAAACTGGGTACGTTGTACTCGAATTAGAGTACAACGTACCCAGTTTTCTGCCAAGCGATTAAGCTGGCGCTCATGACCGGCACGGAGACCAGCGGCAGCGGCGACATCGCCCGCACGCTAGACCTGCTGTGGGGCGCGGGCCCCCGGCCGAGCCGCGGGCCGAAACCCGGCCTGTCGCTGGACCGGATCGTCGACGCCGCGATCGCGGTGGCCGACGACGAGGGTCTGCCCGCGGTGACCATGCGCCGGGTCGCGACCGAACTCGGCACCGGCACCATGTCGCTGTACCGATACCTGCCCGGCAAAGCCGAACTGCTGGATCTGATGCTGGACCGCGTGCAACGCCCCGTCGGCGACCTCGGCGAAGACCTCGGCGGCTGGCGCGCCGCGCTGGAGACCCTCGCCTATGAGTCGCTCGCCATGTACCGGCGTCACCCGTGGCTGATCAGCGTGAACCAAGCACGCCCCGTCCTCGGCCCCGGCGCCGTCGAGGGCATGGAGAAAGTGCTCGGCGCGATCCGGCAGATGGGCTTGCCGGACCGTGAACTCGTCTCGGTGATGATCATGGTCTCCGGCTACGTGCTCGGCGCGGCCCGCACGCAACTGTACGAGCAAGAGGCCGAACGCGTTTCGGGCATGACCGACGCGGAATTCTGGCAGGCGCAGGAGCCGATACTGGAACAAGCCATGTCCAGCGGCCGCTACCCGGTCATGGCCACACTGTCGGAGAACGCGTTCGGCCCGGATTTCGACCACTTCGGTTTCGGCCTCCAGCGCATCCTGGACGGCCTGGAACACTATGTGGCGCAGCGCGCCCGCGCTACGCGCTGCGCACCGTGAGGCTCTCCCGCCCGGCCGTCAGCGCGACGTGCGCGACCGCCGCGTCCAATCCTCGCTTCGGCAACGGCGCGTTGTCGAACATCGCGATCTCGACGGCGTCCTCGCCGAGTTCCCAGATGCCCGCGATGCGCCCGCCCACCACGACGATCGGCGAGATCCAGCCCGCGGTCCGGCTGACCTTGGCGCGGTGGGCGGCCGGAAGCAGGGCGGTATCCGCCGTGCCGGGGCCGAGCACATACTGGTCGAACGCCCCGAGCAGGTGGACCCGCGTATCCGGCGCGGTGGCGGCCAAGGCGTCGACCTGCTCGGTCGGCAGGAACGCCAGGCGGCCCTCCACATCGACCTCGGTCAGCTGGTGCCCAGGTCGGCGAACCAGCGCCGGACCGTGGTCTTGCGCAGGCTGTTGCGGGTGAGCCACGCATCGAAGGTCTCCGGCGTCGCGGGACCGTGCGCGCCGAGGTAGCCGAGGATCGCCGCGGGAGCCGCGTCATCCGCTTCGGGCAAGCCGGGCCAGTCACGCACCAGATGCGCGGGGCTGGTGAACGTCACCTTCGTGCCGCGCGCCGGGCCGTGACACAACGCGCCCTGCCAGGCCAGCGGTTTGAGCAGGGCACCCCAGCCGGACCGCAACTCCGCACCGAGCCGGTGGAATCCCGGTGCCGATACGAGGGCTTCGACCAGTTCCTCCCGGGTGAGCACCGCCGCGTCGAGTACCTCGGTGACCGCCTCCGCCAGTGCCGCGACCTCCGCGGGCGAGGCGCCGAATGTCCGCTGCCAGGACGGCTTCTCCCAGGTGCGCGCGGAGGCGATGAGCGCAAGGCAGGCGGCGGCCAGGCGCGGGGGCAGCGCGTGCAGGGTGCCGCGCATCGCCCAGGTCTTCATCAGCGTGCCGTCCTCTAACGCCCGGACCAGCCCGCCGGCTTCCGGCTTCGTGCTGCGCAGCGCGACCGCCAGCTCCGCCGCGGAAGTGACCTGGGCCTGCACCCCGCACAGACGCTCGGCGATCACCGCCGCGCCCTCGTCCGCGCGGGACCGGACGTATTGACGGTGCAGCCGCCAGGCGAAGACCTGATCCCAGGTGACCCGCACGCGCGCTCCTTCTCCGCTCAGCCCAGCAGCGTGCCGGCACAGGCCACCGTCGCGGCCGCCAGTGCCGATCCGGCCACCGTCACCGCGATCACGCCGAGCAGGGCGGTGCGGGTGGTGGCCCGCCGGATCGCGCCCACCGGGTCGGCCAGCCGTTCGGCCCGGGCCAGCACCGCGGTGCCCGCCGCGGCCAGCGCGCCCGGCGGCGCGGGCTCGACGATGCCGACGATCGCAAGCAGCCCGCCCAGCAGCGGAAGGGAACCGTGCTCGTCGGCGGCCTTGTCGTCGGCGCACATCTCCAGCAGCCGGGTGACCTCGGCCGCGCCGACGGTGCACAACCGCAGCCCGGGCAACGCGGTGGCCACCGCGCGCAGCACCGCCGTCAACGCCGCGTGCCTGCCGGACAGGTGCGCCCGTTCGTGCGCGAGCACCGCGGCGAGCTGTTGGTCGTCCAGCGCGTCCAGCGCGGCGGTGGTGACCACGATGGTGTCGGGCCGCCCCGGCACGCAATACACCTGACGCTCCGGCGAGTCGAGCACGACCGCCCCGATACCCGGCACCGGTCTGCCGACCAGCCGGACGGCGCGGGCATGGACGTTCGTGCGCCTGCGCATGTTCACCACGACACCGACCGCGCGCGCTACCAGCGCGACCGTGCCGGTGGCGACCAGCGCCGCCACCGCGAACGTCGCCGCCCGGGTGGCCGCTGCGCCGTGCACGTGCATAGGGGTCCACAGGAAGGAGACGCAGGCGCGCAACGCGTCCTTCGGATGTCCCCAGTAGGTGGCGAACTCGATGGTGACCAAGGTCGCCGCGAGCCCCCAGGCGCTGAGCGCCCCGACGATCGCGACCATCCAGGCGATCACGCCCAGCCGGGGCGCGATGCCGCGATGAGTCAGACTACGCAGCACGGGCGGACCGAAGGTCGCCACGACGCTGCCGTACAGCATCAGAGCTATGACCAGGCTCACGGCACTTCTGGTGACTTACGCGCCGCCAGTCTGCGCAGCGCGGCACGCAGGCCGGCCGACTCCTCGGCGCTGATCCGATCCACGAAATGGCTGAGCACCAGATCCGAACGCCCACCGGAACCGAGCGCCTCCAGCATGAGCCGGGCGCTGTGCTCCTCCCGGGTGAGCGTAGGCCAATATTGATAGGCCTTGCCCGCGCGTTCACGCGCCAGCCAGCCCTTGCGATGCAGGTTGTCCATGGTCGACATCACCGTCGTGTAAGCGATGTCCCGCTGAGCCGACAGTTCGTTGAAGATCTCGCGCACCGTTGTGTCCTCTGCGTCCTGATCCCAGATGCGGTCCATGATCACCGCCTCCAGATCTCCGAATCCACGCACCGTACCGACTCCCTCATCCGAGCTGTGCCCCGTCGTGGGAACAGGGTACCGGCAGAGACCAGTTACTACGGAGGTAACCAGTAGATCGCTCGGGGACGACGACGCCTGTCGAAGGCCTATGCGAACATATGTTCGTGTCCGATGCGCCCGTCTCCCGATCCGGTCCACCCCGGATACTCGCGCGGGCGGAGGCATTGATCCTGCATGCCGATCTGGACTCGTTCTACGCCTCGGTCGAGCAGCGGGACAATCCGCGGCTGCGCGGCAAGCCCGTGATCGTGGGCGGCGGCGTGGTGCTGGCGGCCAGCTACGAGGCGAAGGCGTTCGGAGTGCGCACCCCGATGAACGGCGGGCAGGCGCGCCGGTTGTGCCCGCACGCGATCGTGGTACCCCCGCGCATGTCCGCCTACGCCGAGGCGAGCAAGGCCGTCTTCGAGATCTTCCGCGACACCACGCCCGTGGTGGAGGGCATCTCCATAGACGAGGCCTTCCTCGACGTCGGCGGCCTGCGCCGGATCGCGGGCGAGCCGGTCGCCATCGCGACGCGGTTGCGCGCGCAGGTGCGCGATCGCGTCGGTTTGCCCATCTCGGTGGGAATCGCCCGCACCAAGTTCCTGGCCAAGGTGGCCAGCGCGGTCGCCAAGCCCGACGGGTTGCGGCTGGTGCCGCCGGGCGGCGAACTGGACTTCCTGCATCCGCTGCCGGTCGAGCGACTGTGGGGCGTCGGCGATGTCACCGCGCGCACGTTGCACGAGCACGGCATCACCCGCGTCGGGCAGCTGGCCGAACTGGGTGAGAGCCCGCTGCGGGCGATTCTCGGTCCCGCGGCGGCACGGCACCTCTACGCCCTGTCCTGGGCGCGTGACCCGCGCCGGGTCGAGACCGGCAAACGGCGGCGCTCGATCGGCGCCCAGCGTGCCCTCGGCCGCAGGCCCCGTACCCCCGAGGAGATCGAGGCCTATCTCCACGGACTCGCCGACCGGCTCGGCAGGCGCCTGCGCGCCGCCGACCGCGTGTGCCGGACGGTGGTGCTGCGCCTGCGCTTCGACGACTTCGCCCGCGTGACCCGCTCGCATACCCTGGCCGAAGCCACCGACCACACCGAAACGATCCTGCTCGCCGCACGCACGCTGCTCGGCGGCGCGATGCCGCTCATCCGGGAACGCGGCCTCACCCTGATCGGGTTGGCGCTGACCAATCTCGCCGACGCCGACGCCGTCCAGCTCACGCTGCCCTTCGAACCCCGCGCCGCCAACACCCTCGACGCCACCCTCGACGACTTGCGCGCACGCTTCGGCTCGTCCGCCGTCACCCGGGCGGCTCTGCTGCACCGCGGCCAAGGGCTGTCCGTCCCCTTGCTCCCCGATTGACCCGCTCGACGCGCGAGCGACCGGCCGATCCTGGGTGGCCGGGACTGCGGGAGTACGCGACTGATCAGTACGTGCGTTTCGGCCGCTTGTCCATCAATCGCAGGATGAGCGGGGTGAAGATCAATTGCATGGCAAGCTCCATCTTGCCGCCGGGCACCACGATGCAATTCGTCCGCGACATGAACGAGTCGTGCAGCATCGACAGCAGATAGGGGAAGTCGATGACCTTGGGATCGGCGAACCGGATCACCACGAAGCTCTCGTCCGCCGTCGGAATGCTGCGCGCGATGAACGGATTGGACGTGTCCACGGTCGGCACCCGCTGGAAGTTGACGTAGGTGCGGGAGAACTGCGGGCAGATGTAGGTGACGTAGTCCGGCATCCGCCGCAGGATCGTGTCGATCACGGCCTCGCTGGAGTAACCGCGCTCGGTCTTGTCCCGGATCACCTTCTGAATCCACTCCAGATTGATGATCGGCACCACGCCGACCAGCAGATCGGTGTACCGGGCCACATCCACGGTGGCGGTGACCGCGGCGCCGTGCAGGCCCTCGTAGAACAGCAGATCGCTGCCCGGCGGCAATTCCTCCCACGGCGTGAAGGTTCCCGGCGGCTGCCCGTAGGGCTTGGCCTCGGCCTCGTCGTGCAGATACCGGCGCACCGTACCGACACCGGTCTCGCCGTAGTCGCGGAACAGCGTCTCCAATTCCTTCAGCAGGTTGGCCTCCTCACCGAAATGCGAGAACCGCAGATTGCGGTTCTGCTCGGCCTCGGCCATCGCCAGTTTCATCTCGTTGCGGTCATACCGGTGGAAGGAATCCCCCTCGACGATGGCTGCGTTGATCCCTTCCCTGCGGAAGATCTCCTGGAACGTTCGGGTCACGCTGGAGGTCCCCGCTCCGGAGGACCCGGTGATCGCGACGACGGGGTGCTTGACCGACATGGTGGCTCCTTCAGCGCTGGGCCGGACGAAACAGCGACCGTGTGCCGAACAGCGAGCTGTCGAAGCTGGGTCCCTCGTCGGGTTCGCGGTGATACCGCTCGATGCGCTCGACTTCGTTGCGGGAACCGAAGATCAGCGGCACCCGCTGGTGGACATCGTCCGGTGCCACCTCCAGCACCCGCTCGCTGCCGGTGATGGCCGCACCGCCCGCCTGTTCGACGATGAACGCGATGGGATTGGCGCCGTAGAGCAACGCCACCCGGCCCGGACGCACGGGCGGGCGGGTGTCCCGCGGATACAGGTAGACCCCGCCGCGGGTGAGGATGTGAAAGGTATCGGCGACCAGCGAGGCGACCCAGCGCATGTTGAAATCACGCTCGCGGGGGCCGTCCACGCCGTCGAGGCACTCGTGCACGTAACGGCGCACCGGTCGCTCCCAGAACCGCTCGTTGGCCGCGTTGATCGCGAAACCGGAGCTGTCCTCGGGGATGCGCATCCGCGGATGGGTGAGCACGAACGCGCCGATCTCCCGGTCCAGGGTGAACCCGTCCACTCCGCTGCCGGTCGTCAGCACCAGCATCGTCGCAGGCCCGTACAGGGTGAATCCCGCGCACACCTGATCGACGCCCGGCTGCAGGAAATCGGCGGCGGCCGGGGTGTTCGCGGAGCCTTTGCGCCGCGCGGGCGCGCGCAGCACGCTGAAGATCGTGCCCACCGGCAGGTTCACGTCGATGTTCGACGAACCGTCCAGCGGATCGAACGCCAGCAGGTACTTCCCGCGCCGATGGGTGTCGGGCACCGGATGGATCTCGCTGATCTGCTCCGACAGCAACGCCGAAAGATGCCCGGTCCACTGGGTTTCGGCGACCATGATGTCATTGGTGATCGCGTCCAGCTCGCGGTGCACGGTCGGCGGCGGACTCTCGGGAGGGTGCGGGGCCGAATCGATCGCCGTGCCGAGCGATCCGACGATCGCACCCCGGGTGACCTGATTGGCGACGATCTTGGTCGCGGTCGCGATCACGTTCACCAGCGCGGAGAACTCACCGGACGACCCGGGATGCCGGTGTTCCTGCTCGATGGTGTAGCGGGTGAGGGTCTTCAGTCCTTCTGGCATCACGCCTCGATCTCGTCACCCGGGGGCTCGCACGGTGGGCCCGTCGGGTAGCTCGGGGTCGGTGAACACGCTGCTGCCGTACACATCCCGGTCGGTCAGCGTGATCAGGTCGGTCTTGGTCAGCGGTCTGCGCAGTTCGACGAGACGCTTGGCCTGCCGCAGCCGGCAGCGGTCCAGGGCGTTGCGCACGCTGCGGGCGTTGGAGAAGCGCGGACGCGACATCCGGCGCTCCAAGTATTCGCCGAACGCCGTCCGGGCCGCGGTATCGAACCGGAAGTTCTCCGCGTCCACCATCAGTTCGGCGATAGCCAGCAATTCGGCGTGGGTGTAGTCGGCGAACTCCAGGTGATGGGCTACCCGCGAGGACAGGCCCGGATTGGCGGAGAAGAAGCGGTCCATCCGATCCGGGTATCCGGCGAAGATCACCACCAGGCTGGCACGCTCGTTCTCCATTTCCTGCAAGAGGATCTCGATCACCTCCTGCCCGTAGTCGCGCTCGTTCTCCGGCCGGAACAGGTAGTAGGCCTCGTCGACGAACAGCACCCCGCCCGCCGCCTTGGCCAGCGCCTCCTTCGTCTTCGGCGCGGTGTGCCCGATGAATTGACCCACGAGATCGTCACGGGTGACGGTGTGCACCTTCGGTTTGCGGATGTAGCCCAGGGCGTGCAGCATCTGCGCCATACGCAATGCCACCGTGGTCTTGCCCGTGCCGGGCCCGCCGGTGAAGCTCATGTGCATGGTCGGCCGCGACGAGGTCAGCCCGAATCGTTGCCGCGCGCGGTCGATCAGCAGCAGCGCCGCGATCTCGCGCACCCGCCGCTTCACCGGAGCCAGCCCGATCAGCTCCGCGTCCAGCCTGCGCAGGGTCTCCTCGACATCGTGGCCCGCGATGTCGGTCGACAGATCCAGCACAGCGTCCTCCCCGAGAATCTCCGGCGCCTCGAGTTCGGCGGGCGCCGTCCGCACCGCGCCGGGGGCGCCGGCCCCCGGGCGGTGCAGACGGAATCCGGAGCCGTTGCGCTCAGCCGCCATACCGGTCTCCCGGGCGGGCAGTCGTCGCATACGAGTGCAATCCGTACCGCTGCCTGCGGTCGGGGCCTTCGGTGCGGGTCAGCACGAAGCCGGGCTCGTCGGGCGGACGCTGCACCAGGAAACTCAGCGCCGTCGTCTGCCTGGTGTAGCGGGCGTCATAGGCCAGCACCCGCACGTAATGGCGGGGAAAAGTCGCCCGGCAGGCGTCGATCTCGGCCAGCACGCCGTCGGGCTCGTCCAGGTCGAACAACGGCAACCCCCACATCTCCCAGTAGGCGTTGCGTGGATGCGGATCGTCGGTGTACTCGATCGACACCGGCCAGCTGTTGAGCAGCGCGTAGCGCACCTGCGCGGCGATCTGCTCGTCGGTCAGCGGCGGCAGGTAGGAAAACGTTCCGTGCCGTAGATACATAGCTGGTCCTTCCGGAGATACTCAGCGGCTGGCGGTCGGAACGGCGTCCGGCGCGTCGGTGGAGGTGTAGTCGAAGGTGACATCGCCCCAGGTCGCCAGCGCGACGTCGAGCGGACGACAGATCTCGGCCGCCTTCCGCAACACCTCCGGCCCCTCCTTCAACAGGTCACGGCCTTCGTTGCGGGCCTGCACGACCGCTTCCAGCGCGACCCGATTCGCCTCGGCGCCCGCGGCGATGCCCAGCGGATGCCCGATCGTGCCGCCGCCGAATTGCAGCACCACGTCGTCGCCGAAGAGGTCGAGCAACTGATGCATCTGCCCGGCATGGATACCGCCGGAGGCCACCGGCATCACACCGGGCAGGCTCGCCCAGTACTGGTCGAAGAAGATCCCGTTGGCCGGTTCGGTTCGAACGTGGTTCTCCCGCAGGGTGTTGTAGAACCCCTTGGTCGTCGCCGGATCGCCCTCCAGTTTCCCGACCACGGTGCCCGCGTGCAGATGATCGACGCCGATCAGCCTGCACCATTTGGCCAGCACCCGGAAACTGACGCCATGCGTCTTCTGCCGCGTATAGGTGGAATGCCCCGCACGATGCAGATGCAGCAGCACCCCGTTGCGGCGCGCCCAGTGCGACATCGACTGCATCGCGGTGAATCCGACGGTGAGGTCCATCATGATGACGACGCTGCCGAGCTCCTTGGCGAACTCCGCGCGCTCGTACATCTCCTCCATCGACGCCGCGGTCACATTGAGGTAGTGGCCTTTGATCTCGCCGGTCTCGGCCATCGCGCGATTGACGCCCTCCATGGCGAACAGATACCGGTCGCGCCAGCGCATGAACGGCTGCGAGTTGATGTTCTCGTCGTCCTTGGTGAAATCCAGGCCGCCCTTGCACGCCTCGTAGATCACCCGCCCGTAATTGCGGGCGGATAGCCCGAGTTTCGGTTTCACCGTCGCACCGAGCAACGGCCTGCCGTATTTGTTGAGATATTCGCGTTCCATCACCGTGCCGTGCGGCGGCCCCTGGAACGTCTTCACGTATGCCACCGGTATGCGCATGTCCTCCAGCCGCAGCGCGAGCAGCGGCTTGAAACCGAACACGTTGCCGATGACCGAAGAAGTCAGGTTCGTGATCGACCCTTCCTCGAACAAATCGAGATCGTAGGCGACATAGGCGAAGTACTCTCCCGGCCGGCCCGGCACCTCGTCGATGCGGTAGCACTTGGCCTGATAGCGCGAATGCGCGGTGAGCCGGTCGGTCCACACCACCGTCCACGTCGCCGTGGAGGACTCACCCGCCACGGCGGCGGCCGCCTCGACGGGATCGACGCCACGCTGCGGAGTCACCCGGAACACGGCGAGCACGTCGGTCTCCGACGGCTGATAGTCGGGCGCGTAATATCCCATCGACGCATAGGATTGGACACCCGGATCCCAGCGGTCGCGTTCGATTTCTTCGGCCATCGTTCCTCCTGCTGTGCCACTGCGGGACACCCGCACCCGGGCGAACGGGCGTGCCTTCGGATTTCCAGGATGACGGGCCGGATACCGACAAACAATTTGATTGTTCCTCGCGATACTCAACATATTCTTTGAGTTTGTTACCGTTCTCCGGTGGGTATGGTGAGCGCGGCTCGGATGGAAACCTTCCTGGCCGTCGCCCGCCACGGCAGCATCCGCCGGGCCGCGGCGCAGCTGCACATCACCGAGGCCGCCGTATCCGCGGCCGTCGCGCACATCGAAAAGCAGCTGGGCGTCAAGCTCATCGCGAAATCCGGGCGCGGTATCGCGCTCACCGAGGCAGGCCGCGTCTACGCCGAGTACTGCCGCGGCATTCTCGGGCTGATGAAGGAGGCGCAGGCCGCCGTCCGCCGGGCCGAGACCGGGCGCCTGCGCATCGGCGTGGTCGCCACCGCGGGTGAATACGTCCTGCTGCGGCCGCTCGCGTCGTTCCGCCGCCGGTTCCCCGACATCGAACTGAGCCTGTCGGTGCATCCGCGCGACGCGCTGTTCCTCGAACTACAGCACCACGAAACCGATCTCGTCATCGCGGGCCGCCCGCCGCGCGACACCGGGCTGGTGGTGCGCGCCCGCCGACCCAGCCGCCTGGTCGTGGTCGGCCTGCCGGAACTCGACCCACTGCACACCACCTGGCTGCTGCGCGGACGCGGCTCCGGCACCCGCGAAGCCACCCTCGGCCTGCTCGACCAGCTCAGGATCGAACCGCCCACCCTCACCCTCGGCTCCCACGGCGCGGTCCTGGCCGCCGCACGAGAAGGACTGGGCGTCACGTTGATCCACAGCGACGCGATCTCCCAGGACCTCGAGAACGGCGTGCTGCGGGTGCTGCCGGTCGACGGCACCCCGCTGGACCGTCCATGGCACGCCGTCACCACCCGCACCCCGACCCCGACCACTCGCCTGTTCCTCACCCATCTGCTCGACCCCGGCGAGGTCGGCTCCGCCGCCTTCCACCCCGATTGATCCACTCTCCCGCTGCTCGGGTACTCCCCCGCCGGGCCCGCGCGGCACGCCCCGCCGACCACGCCGCCCTCGGCTACAGCTGACCGTGCTGGGAGTCGAAGGTCAGCACGCGCCCGCCCAGTTGGATCTGGGCGCCGGGCGCCAGCGTGATCGGCTGGCCGGGTACGGCACGGACCCAATCCTGGCGTCCGGGATGACGGATGTGGGTGCCGTTGGTGGAACCGCCGTCGACGACCGTGACGTCCCACTCGACGAGGCGGATCTCCGCGTGCGCTCGCGACATCCCGCCCGAGCTGTCCTCCAGCCGCACCGGGCGCGCACCGCGCGCGACCGCGTCGGAATGCTCCGGCTCCCGGCCGAGCACGCAATCGTTGTCCAGGACGAACGACGTGCCGTCGTCCAGCAGTAGCACACCCAGGGGCGGGCGCACTCCTGGGCTCAGCACGCAGGTGAGTTGATCCATCCGGATGCCGCAGACCGCGCAGAACGACACCCGGGGATCGTTGTGATGGTGCCTGGCGCATTGGAAGCCCGGCACGATCACGCGGTGCCCCAGCGTGTTGGAGCCGGTTGACCCGAGCGCGTCCGCGACGACCTCGGCGGTCGGCACCACCGTCTCGGCGAGATTCGCGTCGTTGGCGATCGCGTACTCCCGGTCGGTGCGGTGCGCCGGTCGCGCCGCCTCCTGGCCGGGTGGAACCGGTTGCGCGACCGGCGGTGTCACGCCGGCGCGTGGCATCGGCCGCCGCGGCGGGGCCTGCAGATCGACCTCCGTGGCGGAGTCGCCGTTGTCCTCGCCCTTGCGCAGGCTCGGCACCCGACGCGGCTGGGGTCCGGACTCGTGCTGGTACTCCGGCTGCGCGCCGGGACGATGCGGCTCCGGCGCCGCCTGTGGCCCGGCCGCCCGCTGGAGTTGCGGTGACACGGCGGGCGACGGTTCCGGCGTTGGCACCGGTGATTCGGACGCTGCCCGTGCCTCGAACGTGCTGCGCGGGCGGTCGCGGCTCGGGCGCGCGCTCCGGGGCACTGGACTCGGCCATCGACGGTGGGCGCGCGGGTGCGGCCGGAAATCGCGGGACGGCCCCGGCGTCGCTGTCGACCGCCGGTTCCCCGCCCGCCGGGCCCGCTGCGGCCGCCGACCACAGCACCGCACCAGAGCCCGGTGCGGTTCCCGCGCCGAGCGCGAAGATCCCGCGGGTCGGCAGGGACTGCGCGGTCCACCCCGCCTCGTCCACGAACAAACCCGCGCCACCGGGCGCGGGCGTCACCATGCGGTCGACGGTGAATCCGGCGTCCCGGCCGCGCAGCACTTCGGTGTGGCCGGGACCGGCCAGCACGGCGGTGACGCCACCGTGCAGGAACACCGCCAGGCCGTTGTCGACGGGTGTGATCACCCCGAACTCGACCTCGTCCTCCTCGCCGTTGGACAGGCCCATGAGCCAGGTGGTGGCCAGCCGGGCCACCGCGCGTCCGCTGCTGCCCTCGCGCGCCATCGCTTCGCGCACGATGTCCAGCAACGCCGACATCGTGCGAGCGGCCACCGTGTCCGCCGTGACGGCGCCGTCGCCCCGGTGCGCGACGACCACGACGGCGCCGCCCACGCTCGCCGCCAGATGGGCGCCGGGCAGCACTTCGATCTGCGCGCTCACAGGAACCGGCCGCCTTGGAACCGCCACCGGTGGAACACCACCCGCATCGGCCCGTTCACGATGAGCCAGAACACGATCCACGTGATGACGAATTGAATCAGGAAGGCGGTGAGCGACGGGCGCAGATGCGCGGGCAGCACCACGGTGCTGTAGCGCACGAGGACCCACATCAACGCCCCCTCGTTGAGGATGGTGACGAAACCGAACAACGTCGGCCAGTCCTTCTCCCAGCGGAACTGCTGCAGGAAATGGTAGAGCAATTCCCACAGCACGCCGGCCAGAACGGTGGCGAGCAGGACCGACAACGTCACCCGGTAGGCCTGGCCGATGCTCAGCGAGCCCGTCGGCAGCACGGGTGTGATGATCAGCGCGACGAAGAAGCCCATCACGCTCAGCGCGAGAAGACGGGTCTGGATTCGCCCGTTCAGAGTTGGAAGCATCGCTCAGATCTTCTTGTTCGTAACCCACAGCCACCATTGCCGCGTCGAGCGCAACGGACCCATTCTCCGGCAGAACCCGACTGCGGCCAGATCGTCGGCGATCTCCTGCGCGGCGATCTGCAGACCGAGGAAGGTGTCCACGCCGACGAACGGACCGCCGAGCGTCGCGCTGCCGGACGCGTAGATCCGTCCCGCGCCGCTGCGGGTGCCGATCAGCTCGAACGTGGTGTCCACGTCGAGCCTGCCGACCGGATTGCGCCCCGCGCCGGTGTGGTCGAGCAGGTCGGCCAGCAGCCGGTGCTCGCGGATGTCGGCTTCCAGCCCGGTGCAGTCGATGATGTAGTCGACGGTCGTGTCGAACGGTTGCGTCGGCGGCGGGAACGGCAGCGGCGCCGTGGTATCCGGCAGAATCGTGGCGACCACGCCTTGCCGTCCCGAGGCCGGGCGCGGAGCCCGCATCGTGCCCGCCATCACCTGGTACCACCCCTCGTTGCGGCCACGGCGCAACTGGTCCTGCCAGTTGTCCCGGATCGGGGTGTTGGTGCCGGAGATCTCCTTGTACGCCTGTGCCCGCTGTTCCCCCTGCAGCTTGCGCATCTTCTGCTTGAGCTGACCGCCCCACACCGACTTCGGATAGTTGAAACCCTGGTAGGCCCACCCGTGGCCGCCCCGGCGCCGGTTGAAGATGTTCTTGCCATGTGAGCCCGCGATGTAGGTGCGGAACAGATGCAGGATCTTGGTGTCGAGCCGGTAGGCGTCCCGGTCGTCGATCAGCCGCTGCAGGACGCGGCTGGCCACGATCCCGCTGCCACGGATCAGCACGGTGCCCGGCCGCCGCCGCAGCGCCTGGTAGACGTGCTCGTGCGGCTCGTAGGCGTTGACCACGCGGGTCGGATCCCGATGGGTCTCGCGATACTCCTGCAGGTCCGGCAACAACTTGAGCCCCGGATAGCCCACCGCCACATGGACATACGTGCTGCGGAACGCGACGCGCTTGGTCGGCGCCGAACCGGCGGGCGGGGTGAGGATGGTGAAGTATCCGCCGCCGTGCCGCTTGCGCACCATGCGTACGTGACCGCGGCGCAGCGAGCGGGCGTAGTCGATGCGATGGAACTCCCGTTCCATGGCGGCGAACGCCTGACCCGCCCTCGGCGTGTAGTAATTGGCGAAAATCGGCTCGACGAACACGTTCCACAGCGGCTTGACCGACTTGTCCGCGATGGCCTCCCGCACCGCGTAGGAGGGGAAGCCCCAGATGTTGTCCGGCGTCGAGGCCGAGTCGCTGCGCAGGCGCTCGCCGCGCGGGATCTGCGAGACCCGCGTCAGGTACTCGTAGGAGGCCCAGGGATGCTCCTGCGGACCGAGCACGGCCATCGCCTCGGCGGGCACACCGAAGATCCGGAGGGTGTCGTAGGTGACGAACGATCCGATTCCGCTGCCGATGGTCACGAACGGTACGTCGATCACCGGAATCCCGGCGCTGCCCAGCATTTCATCGGTCCACACGTCGGTGTCGACGAGGGCCTGCGTGATATCTCCCCGCATTGGGCGGACTCTACCGGCAGATTCTTATCAATCGCTTGTCGTCGGCGCTGCGCGCTACCCGGCGGTGGCGCGCGGCCCACGACGCGCGGACCATCTGCGCCGAACCTGCCACACGGGCCGCCCTCGCGGACGTACCATGCCGTTCGTGGCCGATTCCACTCGTTCCACCCCACTGCGGGTTCTCGTGTACAGCAGCGACGCCGACACCAGGCGCCAGGTGATCCAGGCCTTGGGCAAGCGACCGCACCCGGAGCTACCGGCGTTCGAGTACCTGGAGGTGGCCACCGCCCCCGTGGTGATCGCGCAGATGGATGCCGGTGGCATCGACCTCGCCGTGCTGGACGGCGAGGCGGCGCCGGCCGGCGGACTCGGCATCGCCAAGCAGTTGAAGGACGAAGTGGATCCGTGCCCGCCGCTGCTCGTGCTCACCGGCCGTCCGGACGACGCGTGGCTGGCGAACTGGTCGCGCGCGGAGGCCGCGGTGGCCCATCCCATCGATCCTCTGCGACTCACCGAGGCCGTCGTGGCGCTGCTGCGCAGCCGTTCCGCGGCCTGAGCGACGAGCCTCCCGTTCCGCGCTATTCATAGCGATCATGGATTAGTTCGAACGGGTGCGCGAGCACCCGCCGACCCCGAGAAAAGGAATCCGGCGCCTCGGCGTCCGACCCGCCCCGGTTGTCTCATATCTGTCGCCGATTCCGGCTTTTGAACCCGCTCGGGACCACATGTGACGTCGTGCTATCCGACACCTCGGGCATACCGGCCGACCGCTCACCCGACCAGGCGAGCGGCCCGCGCGGATTACCACCGTTTCGGTCATAAATCTTTGTACTGAATTCGATCAAACGCGGGCGCCAAACCGGCTGCGGGCCGCCCTTTCGGTTGTAGGCTGTGCCCTATCTCACATGGGAGCGGTCCAGGTAATGACCGGTCCCAGGTGAAGCCGAGGGGCGAGTCTGGCCGAGGCGGACAACGACGTCAGCCCGCCTCGGAGGCTGTCGTCAGCCGCAGCTCGCAAGGAGGGGAAGTGCAGTCGTGAATATCGAGGTGCCGACGCTCGTTCTCGGCGCGATCGCGGCGGCGTTCGCGCTGTTCTCCATCGTCATCGCGGCCCTGGTCGGCCCGAAACGGTACAACCGGGCCAAGCTGGAAGCCTACGAATGCGGTATCGAACCCACCCCGCACGCCGTCGCGGGCGGGCCGGGAAATGTCACCGGGCAACGCTTTCCGGTGAAGTACTACCTCACCGCGATGTTGTTCATCATCTTCGACATCGAGATCGTGTTCCTCTACCCGTGGGCAGTCCACTTCGATGCGCTCGGTCTCTTCGGTCTCGCCGCGATGGCGTTGTTCATCTTCAACGTCTCGGTGGCCTACGCCTACGAATGGCGGCGCGGCGGGCTCAGCTGGGACTGAATACACACAGCCGAGTTCGTAGCCGACAAGTGGAAGCGAGTCAGTAGAACATGGGTCTCGAGGAAAAACTGCCCAGCGGCTTCCTGCTGAGCACGGTGGAGGATTTCGCCGGATTCCTGCGCAAGGGCTCCCTGTGGCCCGCCACCTTCGGGCTGGCGTGCTGCGCCATCGAAATGATGGCCACCGGCGGGGGCCGCTTCGATATCGCCCGCTTCGGCATGGAGGCGTTCCGCGCGTCGCCGCGGCAGGCCGATCTGATGATCGTCGCGGGACGGGTGAGCCAGAAGATGGCGCCGGTGCTACGCCAGGTCTACGACCAGATGACCGAACCCAAATGGGTGCTGGCGATGGGTGTCTGCGCATCCTCCGGTGGGATGTTCAACAACTACGCGATCGTGCAGGGCGTTGACCACGTGGTGCCGGTCGACATCTACCTGCCCGGGTGCCCGCCCCGGCCGGAGATGCTGCTCAACGCCATCCTGGCACTGCACGCCAAGATCCAGCAGATGCCGCTCGGCGTCAACCGCGAGGAGGCCATCCGCGCCGCCGAGCAAGCCGCGCTCGCCTCGACGCCGACCATCCGGATGGAGGGGCTGCTGCGATGACCTTCGACACCCCCGACAACACCGACGCCGCACCCGCGCACGACGCGATCGACGCCGCGGCCACCGCGGGCCCCGAAGGCACGCTGTCGCAGGAGGATTCCGCGCAGACCGGCGCCGACGTCATCGGCGTCCGCCGCGGCATGTTCGGCGTCACCGGCACCGGAGACACCTCCGGTTACGGCCGCTTGGTCCGCCCGGTCACCCTGCCGGGTGGCACGCCCCCGCCGTACGGTGGGTACTTCGACGAGATCGTCGCCGCGCTGCGCACCGCACTGACCACCACCGGCCCGCGCTTCGACACGGCGCTGGAGAAGGTGATCGTCTTCCGCGGCGAGCTCACCCTGCACGTGCGCCGGGAACACCTGCTGCCGGTCGCCCGCGCGTTGCGTGACGATCCCGCACTGCGTTTCGAACTGTGCCTCGGCGTCAACGGCGTGCACTACCCGGATGACTCCGGCCGCGAACTGCACGCCGTCTACCACCTCATGTCGATCACGCACAACCGCCGCCTGCGGGTGGAGGTGTCCGCGCCGGACGCGGATCCGCACATTCCCTCGCTCTACGAGGTGTACCCGACCACCGACTGGCACGAGCGCGAGACCTACGACTTCTTCGGTATCCGGTTCGACGGGCACCCCTCGCTGACCCGGATCACCATGCCGGACGACTGGCGCGGCCACCCCCAGCGCAAGGACTACCCGCTCGGCGGGATCCCGGTCGAATACAAGGGCGCGCGCATCCCGCCGCCCGACGAGCGGAGGGCATACAGCTGATGAAGACATCACGAAGCGATTCCGTGCGAAGTGGCGGACAGGTCACGGGTGGGCTCGACGACACCGGACCCGACGACACCGGCCCGGAGCCCGTCACGGTCACCGTCGCGGGGCAGGACTGGGAGCAGGTGGCCGAGACGCTGGCCGGCGCGGGCGAGGAACGCATCGTCGTCAACATGGGCCCGCAGCACCCGTCCACGCACGGTGTGCTGCGGCTCATCCTGGAGATCGAAGGCGAGACGGTCACCGAGGCGCGCTGCGGAATCGGTTACCTGCACACCGGAATCGAGAAGAATCTCGAATTCCGCAACTGGACCCAGGGCGTCACCTTCGTCACCCGCATGGACTACCTGTCGCCGTTCTTCAACGAGACGGCCTACTGCCTCGGCGTGGAGAAACTGCTCGACATCACCGAGCAGATCCCCGAGCGCGCCACGATCATCCGCGTGCTGCTGATGGAGCTCAACCGCATCTCCTCACACCTGGTCGCCCTGGCCACCGGCGGCATGGAACTCGGCGCGCTGACGCCGATGCTGTTCGGGTTCCGCGAACGCGAGCTGATCCTCGACGTGTTCGAGACGATCACCGGGCTGCGGATGAACCACGCGTTCATCCGTCCCGGCGGCCTGGCCCAGGACCTCCCCGACAACGGGGTCACCAAGGTGCGCGAACTGCTCGCCCTGCTGCCCAAGCGGCTGCGCGACATGGAACACCTGCTCACCGCCAACCCGATCTGGAAGGCCCGCACTCAGGACATCGGCTATCTGGACCTGCGGGGTTGCATGGCGCTCGGCATCACCGGCCCGGTGCTGCGCGCCACCGGGCTGCCGCACGACATGCGCAAAGCCCAGCCCTACTGCGGCTACGAGAACTACGAGTTCGAGGTTCCCACCACCACCGGATGCGACTGCTACGGCCGCTACGTCATCCGGGTGGAGGAGATGAAGGAGTCGCTGAAGATCGTCGAGCAATGCCTGGACCGGCTGCGGCCCGGCCCGGTCATGGTCGACGACAAGAAGATCGCCTGGCCCGCCGACCTCCAGCTCGGCGCCGACGGACTCGGCAACTCCCCCCGGCACATCGGCAAGATCATGGGCACGTCCATGGAGGGATTGATCCACCACTTCAAGCTGGTCACCGAAGGCATCCGCGTCCCGGCGGGGCAGGTGTACGTGGCCGTGGAGTCCCCGCGCGGCGAACTGGGCGTGCACATGGTCAGCGACGGCGGCACCCGGCCCTACCGGGTGCACTATCGCGACCCCTCGTTCACCAATCTCCAAGCGGTCGCGGCGATGTGCGAAGGCGGCATGGTCGCCGACGTCATCGCCTCGGTCGCCAGCATCGACCCGGTCATGGGCGGAGTGGACCGATGAACACAGCACCGCACAGCGATGCCACCGGCGGTGGCCCGGTGCCGGGCGGGACGCAGGTCCTGCTGAAACTGGGCACCCGGCCCGAGCCCTATCAACCCTTCGTGCGCGAGCGGCTGGAAACCGACGCCAAGGAGATCATCGCGCGCTACCCGCACCCGCGCTCGGCGCTGCTGCCCTTGTTGCACCTGGTGCAGTCCGAAGAGGGCTACGTCACCGGCACCGGCATCGAGTTCTGCGCCGAGCAACTCGGCCTGACCGGCGCCGAAGTCACCGCCGTGGCCACCTTCTACTCGATGTTCCGGCGCACCCCGACCGGTGACTACCACGTCGGTGTCTGCACGAACACGCTGTGCGCGGTCATGGGCGGTGACGCCATCCTCGCCGCGCTCGAGCGGCACCTCGGCATCGAGCACGGCGAGACCACCGAGGACGGGACGATCACCCTCGAACCCATCGAGTGCAACGCGGCCTGCGACTTCGCGCCGGTGGTCATGGTGAACTGGGAGTTCTTCGACAACCAGACACCGGAATCCGCGCGAGCCCTGGTGGACGCGCTGCGCGCCGGACAGCAGGTCACCCCCACCCGAGGCGCGCCGCTGTGCACGTTCAAGCAGACCGCGCGCATCCTGGCCGGGTTCCCCGACGAGCGGCCCGGCGTGCTCGACGGCGCCGCTGGCGCGGCGACCCTCGCCGGTCTGCGGGTCGCCCGCGAACAGGACATGCGAGCCCCCGCGCCCCAAGAGGTTCCGGAGGACCTGCGATGACCCTGACGCCGGTGCTGAGCACCTACTGGGACGATCCGCAGTCCTGGACGATGGACACCTACCTGCGCCACGACGGCTACCAGGCGCTGCGCACCGCCCTGCGGATGCAGCCCGATCAGATCATCCAGACGGTCAAGGACGCGGGCCTGCGCGGGCGCGGCGGTGCCGGCTTCCCCACGGGCATGAAGTGGAGCTTCATCCCGCAGGGTCCGGGCCCCGACGGCGTCACCAAACCGCACTACCTGGTGGTGAACGCCGACGAGTCGGAACCGGGTACGTGCAAGGACATCCCGCTCATGCTCGCCTCGCCGCACGCGCTGATCGAAGGCGTCGTCATCGCCGCCTACGCCATCCGCGCGGCGCACGCGTTCATCTACGTGCGCGGCGAGGTTGTGCCGGTGCTGCGGCGGCTACAGGCCGCGGTGGCCCAGGCCTACGACGCGGGCTTCCTCGGTCACGACATCCTCGGCTCCGGTTACGACCTGGAGCTGATCGTGCACGCGGGCGCGGGCGCCTACATCTGCGGCGAGGAGACCGCGCTGCTGGACTCGCTGGAAGGCCGTCGCGGCCAACCGCGCCTGCGCCCGCCGTTCCCCGCCGTCGCGGGCCTGTACGCCTGCCCGACCGTCGTGAACAACGTCGAATCCATCGCCAGCGTGCCACCGATCATCCGCAACGGCATCGCCTGGTTCCGCACGATGGGCAGCGAGAGATCCCCCGGCTTCACCCTCTATTCGCTGTCGGGTCACGTCGCCCGGCCGGGACAATACGAAGCGCCGCTCGGCGTCACGCTGCGCGAGCTGCTCGGCTACGCGGGTGGCGTGCGCGCGGGACACCGCGTCAAGTTCTGGACCCCGGGCGGCTCGTCCACGCCCCTGTTCACCGAGGAACACCTCGACGTCCCGCTCGACTACGAAGGCGTCGCGAGCGCGGGCTCGATGCTCGGTACCAAGGCCTTGCAGATCTTCGACGACACCACGTGCGTCGTGCGAGCGGTGCTGCGCTGGACCGAGTTCTACGCTCACGAGTCCTGCGGCAAGTGCACCCCGTGCCGGGAGGGCACCTACTGGCTCGTACAGCTGCTGCAACGGATCGAAGCAGGCAGCGGCGCACCATCCGATCTGGACAAGCTGCTCGACATCAGCGACACCATCAACGGCAAGTCGTTCTGCGCCCTCGGCGACGGCGCGGCCAGCCCGATCATCTCCTCGCTGAGGTACTTCCGTGAGGAGTACGCCGAACATATGCGGCTCGGCGAATGCCCATTCGACCCGGCGCGTTGCACCGCATGGGCCGAGTCAGGAGAAGAGGTCCGATGAAACCGGTATCGCGCAGCGATTCGATCTCAGGCGGTCCGGCGACGAGCGGGCCTGCCACCGCGAGCGGCACCGCGAGCGCGGCGGCTCCGACCGACCTGGTGACCGTGACGATCGACGACAACGCGGTCAGCGTGCCCGCGGGCACCCTGCTGATCCGCGCCGCCGAGCTGATCGGCATCCAGATCCCGCGCTTTTGCGACCACCCGTTGCTCGACCCGGTCGGCGCCTGCCGCCAATGCCTGGTCGAGGTCGAGGGACAGCGCAAACCCGTCGCCTCCTGCACCATGGCCGTCGCCGACGGCATGGTGGTCCGCACCCAGCTCACCTCGCCCGCTGCCGACAAGGCGCAGGAAGGCGTGATGGAGCTGCTGTTGATCAACCATCCGCTCGACTGCCCGGTATGCGACAAGGGCGGCGAGTGCCCGCTGCAGAACCAGGCGATGTCCACCGGTCGCGCCGAATCCCGGTTCGACGGACGCAAACGCACCTACCCCAAGCCGATTCCGCTGTCCACGGCGGTGCTGCTGGACCGGGAACGCTGTGTGCTCTGCGCCCGCTGCACCCGTTTCTCCCAGCAGATCGCGGGCGATCCGTTCATCGAGCTGATGGATCGCGGCGCGCTACAGCAGGTCGGCACCGCGCAGGCCGAGCCGCTGGACTCCTATTTCTCCGGCAACACCGTGCAGATCTGCCCGGTCGGGGCGCTCACCGGCACCGCCTACCGTTTCCGCGCGCGTCCGTTCGACCTGGTGTCCGACCCGAACGTCTGCGAGCACTGCGCTTCCGGCTGCGCCCAGCGCACCGACCACCGGCGCGGCAAGGTGCTGCGCCGGCTGGCCGGTGACGACCCGCAGGTCAACGAGGAGTGGAACTGCGACAAGGGCCGGTGGGCCTTCGCCTACGCCACCGAACCCGACCGGCTCACCACCCCGCTGGTGCGCGGCTGGGACGGCGAGCTCACACCTGCCTCCTGGTCGGAGGCGCTCGCCGCGGCCGCCGAGGGGCTGGCGGCGGCATTCGGCAACGCCGGTGTGCTCGTCGGCGGCCGGGTCACCGAGGAGGACGCCTACGCCTACGCCAAATTCGCGCGAGTCGCCCTTGGCACCAACGACATCGACTTCCGCATCCGCGCGCATTCCGCGGAGGAGGCCGATTTCCTCGCCGCCCGGGTCGCGGGGCAGGACAGCGCGGTGACCTACGACAGCATCGAGGCCGCCCCGGTGGTCCTGCTCGTCGGATTCGAACCCGAGGAAGAGTCGCCGATCGTCTACCTTCGGCTGCGCAAGGCCGCCCGCAAGCGTGGCATGCCGGTCTACTCGGTGGCGCCCTACACTTCCCGCGGGCTCGAACGCATGTCCGGACGCCTGATGCGCGCCGTGCCGGGTGCCGAACCGCATCTGCTCGACGCGATCCGTACCGGTGAGATCACCACGCCGGGAGCCGATCCCGCCCGGCTGGCCGAGCTGGCCCGGCTGCTGCGCGCACCCGGCGCGGTGATCATGGTCGGTGAGCGGATGGCTGGCGTCGCGGGTGCGCTGTCGGCCGCCGTGCGACTCGCCGACGACACCGGAGCCGCTCTGGCCTGGGTGCCACGGCGGGCGGGCGAACGCGGCGCGGTCGAAGCGGGCGCCCTGCCCTGCCTGCTCCCCGGCGGCCGCCCGGTCGCCGACCCCCGTGCCCGCCAACAGGTTCGCGCGGTCTGGAACGTGCCCGAGCTGCCCGTCGGCGCAGGCCGCGACACCACGGCCATCCTGGAGGCCGCCTCCGGCCTCGCCGCGCTGGTCATCGGCGGCGTCGACGTGGCAGACCTGCCCGACCCGGCCGCCGCGCTGGCCGCCATCGACGCCGCCAGGTTCGTGGTGAGCCTGGAACTGCGCCGCAGCCCGGTCACCGAGCGCGCCGACGTGGTCTTCCCGGTGGCCACGGCCATGGAGAAATCCGGCACCTTCCGCACCTGGGAGGGCAGGCCACGTCCGTTCTCCGCCGCGCTCGGCGACGACATGGTGCGCCGCCAGCCCGCCCCCTTGTCCGACCAACGGGTGCTGCACGCCATCGCCGAGGAGATGTCGGTTCGCCTCGGCCTGCCCGACACCGAGGCCGCGCGCGCCGAACTCGCCGAACTCGGCGTGTGGGACGGCGCGCCCGTCACCGCGCCCGCCCACCAGGCGCATCCGCTGCCGCTGCCGGAACCGGGCACCGCGGTACTCGCGGGCTGGCGCATGCTGCTGGACGCGGGACGCATGCAGGACGGCGAACCGAATCTGGCGGGCATCGCCCGTCCCCCGGTGGTGCGGTTGTCGGCCGCCACCGCCGCCGAACTCGGTGTCCAGCCCGACGATCCCGTGACCGTCGCCAGCAGTCGCGGCGCGATCACCCTGCCTCTGATGATCAGTGACCTGCCCGACCGCGTGGTGTGGCTGCCGCAGCATTCGCCCGGCTGCTCCGTCACCGAGCAGCTCGCCGTCCAGCCCGGCGCGATCGTGCACCTGCGGCGCGCCGACGAGAGGATGAAGGAGCACCGCCATGAGTGATTCCGCTGCGCTCGTCATGGCCTCCGCGGCCGACCACGTCGCCGCCGAGACGTACTCCCTCACGGGTTTCGGGAACGACCCGTTGTGGCTGGTGGTCGTCAAGGCCGTCGCGGTGTTCGTCTATCTGATGCTCATACCACTGGTCGCGGTGCTCGCGGAGCGCAAGATCGTGGCGCGCATGCAGATGCGGATCGGCCCCAACCGCACCGGCCCCTTCGGCTCGCTGCAGAGTATCGCCGACGGCGTGAAGATGGCCCTCAAGGAGGACATCGTCCCGGCGATCGTGGACAAGCCGATCTATATCCTCGCCCCGGTCATCTCGGTGGTGCCCGCCTTCATGGCCTTCGCGGTGATTCCGTTCGGACCGGAGGTGTCCGTCTTCGGCGTGACCACCGCCCTGCAACTCACCGACCTGCCGGTCGCGGTGCTGTACATCCTGGCGATCACCTCCATCGGCGTCTACGGCATCGTGCTGGCCGGATGGTCGTCGGGCTCCACCTATCCGCTGCTGGGCGGCTTGCGCTCCACCGCGCAAGTCATCTCCTACGAGATCGCGATGGCGCTGTGCTTCGCCACGGTGTTCCTGCTCGGCGGCACCATGGCCACCTCCGGCATCGTGTCCGCACAGCAGGGCACCTGGTATGTGTTCCTGCTGCTGCCGTCGTTCCTGATCTACTGCGTCTCGATGGTCGGCGAGACCAACCGGGCGCCGTTCGACCTGCCCGAGGCCGAGGGCGAACTGGTCGGCGGCTTCCACACCGAGTACTCCTCGCTCAAGTTCGCGATGTTCATGCTCGCCGAATACGTCAACATGGCGACGGTTTCCGCCTTGGCGACCACACTGTTCCTCGGCGGCTGGCGCGCGCCGTGGCCGGTGAACATGTGGGACGGAGCGAACTCCGGATGGTGGCCGGTGCTCTGGTTCACCGCCAAGGTCTGGACGTTCCTGTTCGTGTTCATCTGGCTGCGCGGCACCCTCCCACGGCTGCGCTACGACCAATTCATGAATCTCGGCTGGAAACTGCTGATCCCGACCTCACTGGCGTGGGTCATGGTCGTGGCCACCGCGCGGGTGCTGCAGGCCGAGGGCTACCCGGTGCAGACCCCCATCCTGGTGATCGGCGGTGTGGTGGTCACCGGGTTGCTGGTGCTGCAATTCCTGCGTGCGGGCCGGGCGGCGGGGACGCCGCCGCCGGTCGAGGAACCCGCTGCCGCCGATTCCACCGCCGCCGATTCCACCGCCGCCGATTCCACCGCAGCCGCCGATGCCACGGTCTTCCTGGGTTTCCCGGTGCCGCCCCTGCCCGCCGACGCGCACGCTCGCGACGTCACCCGCACCAAGGCCGGGCTGCTGGAGCCGCTGTCCGGATTCGCGGTCACCGCCGCGACCATGTTCAAGAAGCCGAACACGGAGTTCTATCCCGAGCAGAAGACTCCCACCGCGCCCCGCTACCACGGCAGGCACCAGCTCAACCGGCATCCCGAACGGCCTGGAGAAGTGCATCGGCTGCGAATTGTGCGCCTGGGCCTGCCCCGCCGACGCGATCTACGTCGAAGGCGCGGACAACACCGAGACCGAACGGTATTCGCCTGGTGAACGATACGGGCAGGTCTACCAGATCAACTACCTGCGGTGCATCGGCTGCGGATTGTGCATCGAAGCCTGCCCCACCCGCGCGCTCACGATGACCAACGACTACGAGATGGCCGACGACAACCGGGCCGATCTGATCTACGAGAAGGACCGCTTGCTGGCCCCGCTGCAGCCCGGGATGACCGCGCCGCCACACGCCATGCATCCCGGCGCCGACGAGGCGGACTACTACCTCGGCCGGGTGCCGGGCAACGCCAAGGCCACCAATGGGGCAACGGCCACTATCCCGGCCGACGCGCCCCGCCAACCCGCCGCAGCGCGCGCGGAAGGAGCGACACGGTGACCGATCTGATCCTGGCCGCGGAGCCGCTGACCCGCACTTCCACCGGCGAAGCCGTCCAGTTCTGGATCCTCGCTCCATTGGCCGTGCTCGGCGCACTGGGCATGGTGTTCGCCCCCAAAGCGGTGCACTCCGCCTTGTGCCTGGCCGCCACGATGATCGCGCTGGCCGCGTTCTACATCGCCGAGGACGCACTGTTTCTCGGCGTCGTGCAGATCGTCGTCTACACCGGCGCGGTGATGATGCTGTTCCTGTTCGTGCTGATGCTCGTCGGCGTCGATTCCGCGGAGTCGCTGCGGGAGACCATCCGAGGCCAGCGCCTTGCCGCCGCCGCGGTCGGCGTCGGCTTCGGGTTGCTGCTCAGCGGCGGCATCGCCCACGGCGTGCGCGAGTCCGGGGTAACGTTCCCCGCCTCCGGGTTCGCGGGCCGCGACGTGATCGGCGAGCTGGCCGAGCTGATCTTCCTGCGCTACGTGTGGGCTTTCGAGCTCACCGGCGCGCTGCTGATCACCGCGACCATCGGCGCCATGGTGCTGGCCCACCGCGAGCAGTTCGGACCCCGCATCGGCCAGCGCGAGCTGTCGCGCCGCCGGTTCCGCGAGCAGGGGCACCGCGCCACACCGCTGCCCACCCCCGGCGTCTACGCCAGGCACAACGCGGTCGACATCCCCGCCCGGCTGCCCGACGGATCGTTCGAAGAACTGTCGGTCAGCACCATCCTGCGCCACCGCCGCACCAGGGCGCTCACCGAAGCGGCCGTCATCTCGGTCGGTGCCACGCCCGACCCGGACGGGACCGACAACCCCAGCGACGAGGAAGGCAACCGGTGAATCCCGAGAACTACCTGTTCCTGTCCGCCCTGCTGTTCACGATCGGCGCGGCCGGAGTACTGCTGCGGCGCAACGCCATCGTCGTGTTCATGTGCATCGAGCTGATGCTCAACGCGGTCAATCTCGCGTTCGTCACCTTCGCCCGGATGCACGACAACCTCGACGGGCAGGTGTTCGCGTTCTTCACGATGGTGGTCGCCGCGGCCGAAGTGGTGGTCGGCCTCGCCATCATCATGACCATCTTCCGCGCCCGCCGCTCGACCTCGGTCGACGACGCCAACCTGCTGAAGTTCTGACGTGGACACCGCAACGCTGTGGCTGCTGCCCGCCCTCCCCCTGGCGGGCGCGGTCGTCCTGCTGCTGACCGGACGCTACGCCGACAAGTGGGGTCATCTGCTCGGCACCGCGCTGGCACTGGCCTCCTTCGGTGTCGCCGCCTGGGCCTTCGTCGCCATGCTCGGACGCGACACCGCCGCACGCGCGGTACGCGACGACCTGTTCAGCTGGGTCCCGGTGGCCGGCCTCCAGGTCGACTTCTCGCTCCAGCTGGACCAGCTCTCCATGTGCTTCGCGCTGCTGATCACCGGCGTCGGCTCGCTGATCCACGTGTACTCGATCGGCTACATGAGCCACGACCCGGCGCGGCGGCGTTTCTTCGCCTACCTCAACCTGTTCCTCGCGGCCATGCTGCTGCTGGTGCTGGCGAACAACTACCTCGTGCTCTACCTCGGCTGGGAAGGCGTCGGCCTGGCGTCCTACCTGCTGATCGGTTTCTGGCACGAAAGGCCGTCGGCGGCAACGGCGGCCAAGAAGGCGTTCGTGGTCAACCGGGTCGGCGACATGGGCTTGGCGATCGCGATGATGGTGATGTTCGCGACGTTCGGGTCGATCGACTTCGAGGTCGTGTTCGGCGCGGCGCCCGCCGCGAGCGAGGGCGCGCTCACCGCCATCGGGTTGCTGCTGCTGCTTGCCGCGTGCGGCAAGTCCGCGCAGGTGCCCTTGCAGTCCTGGCTCGGTGACGCCATGGAAGGCCCCACCCCGGTGTCGGCGCTCATCCACGCGGCCACCATGGTCACCGCGGGGGTGTACCTGATCGCGCGCTCCAACGCGATCTTCGACCTCGCCCCGGACGCACGGCTCGGTGTGGTCCTCGTCGGCGCGGTCACGTTGTTGTTCGGCGCGATCATCGGCTGCGCCAAAGACGACATCAAGAAGGCGCTCGCCGCCTCCACGATGAGCCAGATCGGGTACATGGTGCTGGCCGCCGGACTCGGCCCGGCCGGATACGCCTTCGCCATCATGCATCTGCTCACCCACGGGTTCTTCAAGGCCGGTCTGTTCCTCGGCGCCGGTTCGGTGATGCACGCCATGGACGACGAGACCGACATGCGCCGCTACGGCGGCCTGCGCACGCTGCTGCCGATCACCTATGTCACCTTCGGCCTCGGCTACCTCGCCATCATCGGGATCCCGCCGTTCGCCGGGTTCTTCTCCAAAGACCGGATCATCGAGGCGGCGTTCAACCAAGGTGGCGCGGGCGGGATCGCGCTGGGCCTGGTGACGCTGCTCGGCGCGGGCCTGACCGCGTTCTACATGACGCGGGTCATGCTGATGACGTTTTTCGGTGAGCGCCGCTGGAAACCGGACACCCACCCGCACGAGTCCCCCGCGGTGATGACCGGCCCGATGATCCTGCTCGCCGTCGGTTCCGTCGGCGCGGGCGCGGTGTTCGTCCTCGGCTCCTCCCTGCAGAATTGGCTCGAACCGGTCGTCGGCGCCCACCACGGCACCGAGACCGTTCCCGCCGCGCTGGTCACCGTGCTGGCGCTCGCGGTGGTGGCCGTGGGTGTCGCGGTGGCCTACTCGCAGTACGCGCGGCGCGAAGTTCCCGCGGTCGCGCCCGGATCCGTGTCCGCGCTGACGGTCGCGGCGCGCCGGGATCTGTACGGCGACACGGTCAACGAAGCCGCGTTCATGCGTCCGGGACAATGGCTCACCCGGGCGCTGGTCTTCCTCGACAACCGCGGCATCGACGGCGTCGTCAACGGCACGGCGGCGTTGATCGGCGGGTTGTCCGCGCGAGTCCGGCGAGTGCAATCCGGATTCGTGCGCTCCTATGCCCTGTCCATGTTCACCGGCGCGGCCCTGGTGGCCGCCGCCCTGCTGGCGGTGAGGTTGTGGTGAGCGAGTTCCCCTGGTTGACGACGCTGTGGCTGGCCCCGGTCGTCGGTGCGGCGATCGTGCTCGCGCTGCCCGCCGCGCGCCGCACCCTCGCACGCGCCGTGGCGCTGGGCTTCTCGGTGCTCGTGCTGGTCATCGGTATCGGGCTCGCGGTGCGGTTCGACCCCGGCGGCGCGCAGTACCAGTTCGTCGAATCCCGCGAATGGATCCCCGCGTTCGGCGCCGGGTACACCTTGGGTCTGGACGGCATCGCGCTGGTGCTGGTGCTGCTGACCGCGGCACTGGTTCCGCTGCTGATCCTGGCGGGCTGGCACGACGAACGCGAAGTCGGCAGCGGCAAGCGGGTGGCGCACACCTATGTCGCGCTCATCCTGCTCGTCGAGGCGATGGTGCTGATCTCGTTCCTCGCTCTGGACATCCTGCTGTTCTACGTGTTCTTCGAGGCGATGCTCATCCCGATGTACTTCCTCATCGGCGGATTCGGGCCACGCACCGGGGACGCGTTGCTGCGCAGACAGCGCTCCCGCGCTGCGGTGAAGTTCCTGCTGTACAACTTGTTCGGCGGGCTGATCATGCTCGCGGCGGTGATCGGGTTGTACGTGCTGACCGCCAGGGAAGGACTGGGCGAAGGGTCCTCGGGCACGTTCGACTTCCGCACCGTGGTCGCCGCGGCCAACGCCGGGCAGCTCGGCGCCGGACCCGCGGTGCTCAATGCCCTGTTCCTCGGGTTCATGTTCGCCTTCGCGGTCAAGGCGCCACTGTGGCCGCTGCACACCTGGCTGCCCGACGCCGCCGTCGCGGCCACACCGTCCAGCGCGGTGGTGATGATGGCGGTGGTCGACAAGGTGGGCACCTTCGGCATGCTGCGCTACTGCCTGCCGTTGTTCCCGGGCGCGTCGGACACCTATGCGCCGTTGGTGATCACACTCGCGGTCATCGGCATCGTGTACGGCGCCCTGCTGGCCATCGGCCAGACCGACGTGATGCGCCTGATCGCCTATACGTCGATCTCCCACTTCGGCTTCATCATCCTCGGCGTCTTCGCCATGACCAGCCAGGCTCAGACCGGCGCGACGCTGTACATGGTCAATCACGGCATCTCCACCGCCGCGCTGTTCCTGGTGGCCGGATTCCTGGTGTCGCGGCGCGGAACCCGGCTCATCGCCGAGTACGGCGGCGTGCAGAAGGTGGCCCCGGTGCTGGCGGGCACGTTCTTCGTCGCCGGTCTGGCGACGCTCTCGCTACCCGGCCTCGCCCCGTTCGTCAGCGAATTCCTGGTGCTGGTCGGCACGTTCACCCGCTACCAGTTCGCCGCCGTGGTCGCCGCGGGCGCACTCGTGCTCGCCGCACTCTACGTGTTGTGGCTCTACCAGCGGATGATGACCGGGCCGCTGAAGGAAGGCAACGAGCGGATCTACGACTTGGCTCCCCGTGAGATCGCCGTCGTGGTCCCGCTGATCGCCGCACTGCTGTTCCTCGGCGTCTACCCGAAGGTCCTCACCGACTTCATCAATCCCGCGGTGGACCAGACGCTCACCACCATCGGCCGCAGTGACCCTGCTCCCGCGACGCCCCCACTGCCCGCGGCGGGACCGGCCCAACATCCCGGAGGTGCCCACAAATGAACGAACTCGCCTCCGCCACGACACTCGCCGCGAGCGTTCCCGCGCCGAGCATCGAATACGGCGTCTTGTCCCCCATGCTCATCGTGTTCGGCGCCGCCGTGCTCGGCGTGCTCGTCGAAGCGTTCGTCGCGCGGCGGTACCGCTATGGCACCCATCTGGTGCTGAGTCTGGTCGGGTCGACCGCCGCGCTGGTCGCCGTGGTGGCGCTCGCGGGCACCGAGTCCACCGCTGTGGCTGGCGCGGTGGCGATCGACGGTGTCACGCTGTTCTTGCAGGGCACGATCCTGGTCGTATCGATTCTCGCGGTGTTGTTCCTCGCCGAGCGGGGCGCCGAGCCGCGTCGACAGGCACGGTCCGGACCGGGCACGTGGAGCCGCGCCGCGGCCACGCTCGAAGGCGGCGTGGACGCGTTCACGCCGCAGGCCTCCGCGGTGCCCGGCAGCGCGGCCGAAGCCGCGGCGTTGCGGGCGGGTGTCGCCACCACCGAGGTGTTTCCCCTGACCTTGCTCGCCATCGGTGGCCTGTTGCTGTTCCCGGCCTCCAACGATCTGCTGACCATGTTCGTCGCCCTGGAAGTACTGTCGCTGCCGCTGTATCTGCTGTGCGGACTGGCCCGGCGCAAGCGCTTGCTGTCCCAGGAGGCGGCGCTGAAATACTTCCTGCTCGGTGCGTTCTCCTCGGCGTTCTTCCTCTACGGCGTCGCCCTGCTGTACGGCCAGGCGGGCACGGTGCGGCTCGGCGGCATCGCGGACGCGATCGCACAGCATCCGGAGAATGCGACGCTGGCGCTGCTCGGAGTCGCGATGCTCGCGGTCGGGCTGCTGTTCAAGATCGGTGCGGTGCCGTTCCAATCCTGGGTGCCCGACGTATACCAGGGCGCTCCCACCGCGATCACCGGTTTCATGGCGGCGGCCACCAAGATCGCGGCGGTCGGCGCGCTGGTGCGCGTGTTGCAGGTCGCGGTGCCCGGCCTGCGCGACGACTGGCGGCCGATCCTCGCGGCCGTCGCGATCGCCACCATGGCCGTCGGCGCGGTCATGGCGATCACCCAGACCGATGTCAAACGGATGCTCGCGTACTCCTCGGTGGCCCATGCCGGTTTCCTGCTCACCGGACCGGTGGCTGCCGACGATCGCGGCGTCGCGGCGGTGTTGTTCTACCTGGCGGCCTACGGCGTCGGCACCCTCGGCGCTTTCGCCGTGGTGAGCCTGGTCCGTGAACCGGAGGGCGAGGAAGCCACCGGGCTGGCGCGGTGGGCCGGTCTCGGCCGCCGCTCGCCGGGCATGGCGACCGTTTTCGCGCTGTTCCTGCTTTCCTTCGCGGGCTTGCCACTCACCAACGGCTTCGTCAGCAAGTTCGCCGTCTTCGAGGCGGCGGCCGCCGGCGGTGCCACACCGCTGGTCATCGTCGGCGTGATCTGCAGTGCCGTCGCGGCGTTCTTCTACCTGCGGGTCATCGTGCTGATGTTCTTCACCGACCCACCCGCCGACGCGCCGGTACTGGTCACCCCGCCGTTGACGACGACGATCGTGGCGATCGCCGCGGCGTTCACGGTGGCACTCGGCGTTTTCCCGCAGCCGCTGCTGGATCTGGCACGCCAGGCGGCGACGTTCGTCCGCTGACGGCCTCGGTCATCACGCTGCCGCCGCTGTGCGGCAGCGCCGTTCTCGCGCTGCGCCCGCCCTAGGTTCCGCGTCGGCGTTCCAGCGCGTTCGCGATCAGCAACCGCGCGCGATCGCCGTACTCGGCCTGATCGGCGAGGATCGCGAAGGTCTTCTCGTGCAGCGCGATCTCCGACGGCCGGGTGATGGTCAACTCGGCCGAAACGGTCTCGGTCAGCACCTGCGCGCGGTCGTAGATGACGAAGTTCGTCGCCGGAGCACGGTAGTCGGCACAGATCGGGATGATGCCCAGCCGGACCCTCGGGTTGGCCATCACCGCGAGCAAATGGGCGAGTTGCTCGGCCATGACGGTGGTGTCGCCGACCGTGCGCCACAACGCGGCCTGGTTGATCACGAAGTGGAACCGGTGCTTCGCCCGGAACAGCACCTGTTTGCGCACCATGCGCGCGGCCACCGCGTCCTCGAGGTCGTCGCGTCCGCCGGTGACGGCGATGCACGCGGTCAGGATCGCGCGAGCGTAGCCTTCGGTCTGCAGGAGTCCCGGCAGTGTGTCCGGGGCGTACCAGCGGATCTGGGTGGTCTGCGCCTCCAGGTCGATGGACTGCCGTTGCCTGCGCGCGTGCCCGGAGGCGACGGTGCGTTGCCATTCCAGATACATGGACTGCAGATTGCGCGCGTTCGCGACCAGATCGTTCGAGCACGGCGGTATTGCCGCACGCCTCGCACCACGCGGCGAGGTCCGCTTCCGACGGCGTCTGCTTGCCGCCCTCGATCCGGGAGACCTTGCTCGAATGCCAGCCGCACCGCGCGGCCAGCTCCAGGCCGGTGAGGTGGGCGGCGCGACGCAGTTCGCGCAGGCGTGCGCCCAGCACCTCACGCGCGTCCGACACACCGTTCACTGGGGTACGTGCTCACTCTCGCAGTATCGCTGATGGTCGATGCCCCTGGGCCACAGCAGTTCCCGCACCTGCGTGCAGCGGGCGACCAGCGCCGGATCGGTGGTGATCGACAGGCCGGTGAAGGCCCCGCTCTCGGCGAAGGTGGTGAAGGCGACCGTGTTCGTGTCGAAGAGCCAGTAATCGTCGTGGGGCAGGTCAGCGGGGTCGACCAAATGCCGTGGTAGCCAGCGCACGGCCTCGCCGGTGGCGATGTTGTCGTCGGTCGCCGACAACAGCCACCGGGTGTAGTGGCTGTGCGGGACCGTCACGACTCGTAGTCGCTCGAGCGTGACCCCACGAGTAGCCGACTCGACCATCAGAGCATCCCAGGCTTTCCATGACTCGGGCTGTTCCTCTCGTTCGTACGCTACTCCGGCGCCGAAGCGGCGCAATGCTTCTTGCTCGTCCTCCATCACGTAGTTGTCGCGCACCTCCAAGTGGAAGGCGCGCGATCGAGCCGCCCGGAAGAGCGGCTCGAAGCATCATCGCCTCCGACGTGCAGCATCAGCGCACCACCACGGCGGTTTCGTGACAGTCGAGGGTCAACTGCGCGAGCAGTTCCGGATCGGTGACCGGTTCACCGGCCACCAGCACGGAACCACAGGTGCCGCTCGCCTCCACCCGTAGCCACATGCCCGGCTCCAGCCAGTCCAACAGCTGGTGCGGCACCAGGACGGTCCCGGAGCGGTCGGTGGCATCGCCCTGTACCACGAGCACGCCGGTGTCGGTCGCGTACACGGCGGGACAAGCTCCATGATCGGATCCGGATCCGAGAAGCCGCAGGTTCATAGGCGATCCTTTGCGAGAGCTGACGGACGATGTCGTGCAATCGTCCCTACCGGCGACGGTGACGGTCAACGCGGTTCGCAAAGTCGCGCAAAATCGTGGCGGCGGAACCGGTGTGGCTTCTACCGTCGATTCGGCAACTCGGGACCACGGCGGCCGAGGTCGATCCCCGATTGTCTTTTCTCCTAGGGAAAGGCTGCGACATGATGAGACGACCCAGGACTGCCGCCGATTTCGCGGTGCTGGGTGTGCTTGCGCCAGGCGGATTGCTCACCGTCGAGCAACTGGCCCAGCAGGCGCGGCTGACCGCATGGTCGGTGCGCAGCGCGTTGCTGCGCTTGCAGTCGCGTGGTTTGATCATGGACTGCCAGCAGCGCGGCCGCTGGGCCATCACGCCACGGGGCCGTGGTGAATGGGCCGCGAAGGGGCGCAGGTTCACGTTGTGAGCCGGGCAGTGGCTCACGGCGGTCACGGTATGTTCGGGATTTCACGCAGCCGGGTGGCGAAGGCGGCGGGATCGTCGACGAACCCGGTGTGCCCGCCGGGGAACACGGTGGGCGCCACGTCCAGAGCGGCGGCCAGGGCGCGCGAGGTGCGATCGCAGAACTGCCCGGCGGAATCGGCGCCGATGCCGACGACGAGGCGGATCCGCGCCGCGCGCAGGGCCACGATGTCGGGCTCCCAGGTGACGGTGCCGCGCAATTCGTGGGCGAACCAGTAGCGTTCACCGGCCATCTGCGCTGGGTCGCGGTTCGGGCCGAACATCTGCTCGAGCACCGCTTCGGGCATCGGAATGTTCGCGGCGAGCATGAACTTCCGCCACGCACCGAGCACGTCGCCTCCGGCGTAGGTCGCGATGAGGTCCTCGGTCGCGGCTCGGTGCGCATCCCGATCGGCGACCAGCGCGTCGATCGGTGGTTCGTGGGCGATCACGGTGGTGAGCAGATCGGGGCGGGACTGCGCCAGCGCGAGCGCGGTCACGGCACCGCCGCTGGATCCGAAAACGACGGCGGGCCCGGCATCCACGTGCGTGATCAGCCGGGCGAGGTCGTCGGCGCGCAAGGGCGGGGTCGAGTCCTGGCCGGGATCGTCCAGGGTACTACGCCGATGCCCGCGCGGATCGGTGGTGAGCACGGTGTGGTCGGCGGCGAGCAACTCGGCCGACGACGCGAAAGCCTCGGCGTCCATCGGCGCGCCGACGAGCACGAGCAGCGGTCCCGTGCCGCGCAGTTCGTAGTACAGGTGCGCGCCGGGGACAGCGAGCGTCCGCGCGGTGACCGGAGTCGGCGTCTGGGTCATGAGTTCTCCTCGTTGGGTCGGTATTCCGGTCCGAACTGGAGACGGCGCGGGCGAGCGAGATTCATCGCGGGGCCTATTGGCGGCTCGTGTGGGTCGAACACCGCAGGAATCGCCGTTGTCTCTCCTCCGCGACCTGCCGTTTCCGACTGGCGCAACTATGACTGAACATAATTCCACTGGACGGAATCGGATGTCGCTCGAGGCTGCCGGGTTCGATGGCGACTAGCGCGGCAGGATCATGGATTTCAAATCCGGCAGATTGCCGATGCGCTGCGTCGCGGGCCGCCCCGGTGCATCCGTCTGCGGCGAACCGGTTTCGCGCAGTCGGGCCCGCACCTCGGCGGGGGTTTTGCGTCCGGCAGCGGCCGCGCTCATCCCTTGGTAACTCGTCACGGCGCCGACGACGATCGGGGACGCGCTCGAGGTTCCACTGAACACGTCGGTGTACCAGAGGTCCTCATCGGGACCACCCTGGAGGTCGCCGTACCCGGTGGTGGTGACTTCCAGGCCCCACCCCTGGACATCGACCCGCTCCCCGTAGTTGGAGAACTCCAATCGAGAGCGCGCCGGACCGTGATCGCGGCCGTGGAATCCGGGCGGAGGTGCACCCGCCCCGACGATGATCGCACCGGAGTCGGCATCCCCGCCGCCGAACGGATTGCGCCAGGTGCCGGGGAACTCCGCGGGACGGGTGTCGTAGATCGAAGCGCCGAGGTCTTCGCCGCCGTTCCCGGCCGCCTCCACCACCACGACTCCTTTGCCCACCGCGTACCGGATCGCCGCCGAATCGTCGGGCCACCACTCGATCGCGATGTAGCCGCGCTGATCCGGCCGGTTGGCGAAGCCGAAACGCGGCCCGGGACGATGCAGTTCGAGCAGAATCACATCACCCGGGTTCAGCGCGTCCGCGGCCGACCGGATCGCGGACGCCGATCCCGACCCGAAGATCGACACCGCGCGGATGTACGCCTCGGGCACGATGCCGGTGATGCCGTATGCGTTCACGTCGCCGCTGATCACCCCTGCGACGGCGGTGCCGTGGTCGCGCCAGCCCTGCTCGGGCGAGGGGCTGCCACCGATCACCCCGCCTTGGTTGACCTTCAGGTCTTCATGCGTGAACCGCCAGGCGCCCTCGATGTCCACCACCCGCACGTCCGTTCCGCGGCCACCCCGGACCGTCCATGCCCACCGCGCGTCGATGCCTTGGGGTGCGGGGGCCAGATAGCCCTGCCGGGCGGCGAAATCGGGAGTCACCGGCGGCGCCTCGGCAGCCGAGCGACCGCTCCGCGTTACCGCCCCCTCCGGCGCGATCGGCGGCTCGGCGGGCGGCTTGACATAAGCCGCCGCCACGTCGTCCTCGGCACGCAGTCGCGCGGCCAGCTCGTTGAGTTCGCCGGTCACACCGCGGACGAAGAAGTAATGCAGGTATTCCGCGCCGGTCTCCTGGTACGGCGTGCCGGTGAGCCTGCGTTCCAAGCGGTTGGCCGGACCGAAGATGCGCACCATCTCACCGCCTGCGGGGAGGAGATCCTCCAGACGCGAGTGGACGCTGCGGCTGTCGCTCACGGCGGTCGGCGTGATCGCGGTGTCGGCGCCACGGGTGACCACGATCAGCTCTGCGGGCGAGCGAAGCTGCGAATGCTGGGATGCCATGTGACCCAGTCAACCTGGCGAGCACACGGCTCGCCACCGGATGGACTGGAGCGGTCAGCCGTCCAGGCGCCACGTCGGCGCCATCGGCGGCACCGGCGCCACGGCGCGCCGCGTGCCGCCCGCGAAGAAGAATTCCGTCGCCCCGATCGCGATCACGCACGGTCCGGCCACCCAGCCCAGCGCGGCGGTCGAGTCGAACGGCAGCACCCCGACCAGCACACCGAGTGCCAGCGTGACCAAGCCGAACAGCTCTTGGCGCCCACGGTCGGGCAGCTCGTCGACCCATACCGCCACGGTGGCATGACAGATCCCGCGAATGGCCCACGCCAAACCGATCCAGAACGACAGCAGCGAAGTCGAATTCCCACCCGCGAGGCACAACATCCCCAGCAGGGCCGACAGCACGCCGCTGACCAGCACCAGCGCCCGCAGCGGTGTGGCGAAACGCGCGCCGACCGCCACGGCCGACTGCACAGCGCCGTTGAGCAGCAGGTAGACGCCCGAGAGCAGTTCCGCTGTCACCAGCGACTTGTGCGGCCACACCGCAAAGGCCACACCCATGATCATCGCGCAGGCACCGGCCACCAGTGTCGTCTGCCGGACGCCGCCGACCAGTGGTTCCGTACGCCCTTCGACCTTCGTTTCGGGCATAGCTACATGATATGACCGCAGCTACGGTCGGCGGCTTGTTGCCACTCGGACCGTCCATACGTCGTCGTCCGTGCGGGGCGGGGTATGGACCGCTTGCCGCCGCACCGGAGTGTGACTCTGGCGCAGCCTCGCTCAGGTGTCGTCGCGCGCAGTGGTTTCGGTAACCGGGGCTCTACGGCGTGCCTCGGCGAGCAGTTCGTCCAGCTGGGCCTCGGCGCGTTCGGCGCGGGCGAGGGTTTGCGCACGGGCCTCGTCGAGCGCTTCGAGACGCTGGGCGGCTTCCGCGCGGGCCTTGTCGACGGCAGCGGCGGCTTCGGCGCGGGCGGCGGCGAGCTCGGCTGCCGCGGCCCGCCGGGTTTCGGCGAGCTCGGCGCGGACAGCGTCGAGTTCGCCACGCACCCTGCGCCATTCGGTACGCGCCTCTTCGGCGGCCTCGGCTCGTTCGGTGGCGGCTTGTTCGGCGCGCTCGGTGGCTCGTTCGGCGTCGGCCGCGCGCTGCACGGCCAGATCGCGTTCGGAACGGGCGGCCGCGACCCGCGCCTGCGCTTCCCGCTGCGCCTGGGCGATCTCGGTCTCCGCGCGCCGCTCGGCGCGCCGCACTTGTTCCCCGGCTTGCTGTTCGACGCGTTCGATCTGCTCGGCGGTATCCCGGCGCACGTCGCGGATCTCGGCTTCCGCGGCGCTGCGTGCCGCGAACACGTCGTCGGCCGCCTGCTTGGTGACGCGTTCCACCTCACGCAGCGCGTCGTCGCGCGCCGAGTACGCCGCCGCGATCAGCGCTTCCGCTTGTTCGGCCGCGCTCGCCGCGTCGTCGGCGGCGGATTCGGCGAGTTCCCTGGCCTCCTGCGCCTCCCGCCGCGCCTGCTCGGCCGCCACGGCCGCGCCCTCCGCCTCCGCGATCCGCCGGGCCGCGTCCACCTGCACCGCTTGCACCTGGGCCTCGGCGGTCGCCGGGTCGGCCAGTGTGGACAGCTCCGCGACGGCGGCGTTCAAGGTGGTGTTGAGCTGCTCGGCGAGCCCCCGGAACTGGGTGAGCAGCTCATCGGCCCGCAGCCGCGCGACGGTCACCGGCCCTGGCTGCGTCACCGTGACCGCGGCGGCCACTGCCTCCGATTCTTGTTGCTGGCGTTGCCGCTCCCGCCACGCCCGCCACCGCGTGTGATCGGGGCGGTCGCAGTATTCCGAGGGACGTCCGGGTCCCGCTCCTCGTGTGATGGGTCGAGAACAGCCCGGATAGTTGCACACGTGCGACACGGCGAGATCGTAGTGCACACCCCGTGGAGTGAGCCCGCTCGACCAAGTACCGCCGCACCGCACGCGGTTGGCAGGTGGTGGCAAGAGCCGGCCGAGCGTCTCGTCAGACCTCGGTCAGCCTGCACCCATGTCATCGGATCCGGCTGCTGTTTGTCCGGCACAGCGATCGACCGAGCTGGCTCGCGGCGCGGCGGAACTGCTCCGAGTCAACGGGTTCGCCTGGGGGCCGGTGGTGGCCACCGGCACGCGATTCACTTTCGGTGGCGCGCTGAGCGGGACAGCGGAGGTTCCAGGGGAGCTCGCGCATCCGGCCACGCATGTCCGGCCGCTGAGGGAGCTCCGACGGTGATCCACATCACCGGCCGACGCTGTCAGGAATCCGGGGGCTGTCTCGTTCAGCAAGCACGCGAACCAGACAGGAGCGAATCATGAAGCATCGCATCGTCGTCCTCGGAGCTGGATACGCCGGAGCTTTCTCCGCCGGATACCTGGCCCGCCAACTCCACCGCGACGACTTCGAGATCACCGTCGTCAACGCCGAACCCGATTTCGTCGAGCGGCTGCGCCTGCACAAAGTCGCGGCCGGGCAGCAGCTGCGCCACCGGCCGCTGGCGGAGTTGTTCGCGGGCACCGGTATCCGGGTCCGCGTCGCGCGGGTCACCGAGCTCGACGTCGAGCACCGGACTGTCACCGTCGCCGACGGCAGCGGCGTCGACCGGCTCACCTACGACACCCTTCTCTACGCGCTCGGCAGCACTGTCGCCGACCACGGCGTTCCCGGCGTCGGCGAGCACGCCTTCCACGTCGCCGCGCGGCCGTCCGCGCTGCGCCTGCGCGCTCGCCTGGATGAGCTGGGCGAAGACGGGAAGGTGCTGGTCGTCGGCGGCAACCTGACCGCGATCGAGGCCGCCACCGAGATCGCCGAATCCCGTCCGGACCTCCGGGTCGGCCTCGTCACCAGCGGGGAACTGGGCGGCTGGTTGAGCACGAAAGCCCGCCGTCACCTGTTGCGCGCGTTCGACCGGTTCGAGATCACGGTGCACGAGCACGCCACCATCGTGCGCGTCGAGCAGGATGCGGCGGTCGCCGCCGACGGCAGCGTGTTCGCCTCCGACGCGACCGTGTGGGCCGCAGGCTTCGCCGTCCACCCGATCGCCGCCGCCAGCGGCCTCGCGGTGGAGCCCAACGGCCAGATCACGGTCGACCGTCAGATGCGGTCGGTCTCGCACCCGGATGTCTACGCTGCCGGTGACAGCGCCTTCGTCATCGGCGACAACGGCCGGCCGTTGCCGATGTCCTGCGCCTCCGCGGGATCGACCAGCAAGCAGGCGATCGCCGCGATCATCGGGGACCGGACCGGGCGCAAGATCTCGCCTACCGCGATGACCTACGTCGGCAACCACATCAGCCTCGGCCGCGAGGACGGGATCTTCCAGCTGGTCGACGGTGACGGGCGATCGAAGTCGTGGGCGCTGCGCGGCCGGACGGCCGCGCGCGTCAAAGCGAAGATTCTCGACACGGCCGCCTGGGCTCTGAGCCACCCGACCTTCGGGAAGCCGGGTCACGAGTACCGCTCGGCCATCAACGCAGAGAACTCGCCCCGCGTGGTCGCCGCCTAGAGTCGTGCGCATGGACACTGCCACCGTGGCGCGTTTCGAGGCCAGCCGCAACCGGCTGGCCTCGCTCGCCTACCGGCTGCTCGGCTCGGCCGCCGACGCCGAGGACACGGTGCAGGACGCGTTCCTGCGGTGGCAGGCCGCCGACCGGGAATACGTCGAGGTGCCAGAGGCATGGCTGACCAAGATCGTCACCAATCTGGCGCTCGACCGGCTCCGCTCGGCGAAGTCACGACGCGAACGCGCGGTCGGCGCGTGGATGCCCGAACCGCTCCTGGACGGTGACCCGATGCTGGGCCCGGCCGACACGGTCGAGCAGCGCGAATCGGTGACCCTGGCGGTGCTGACGCTCATGGAGCGGCTCGCGCCGGTCGAACGGGCTGTCTACGTACTGCGCGAAGCCTTCGCCTACAGCCACGCGGAGATAGCCGAGATCCTCGGTATCACCGAGTCCGCGAGTCAACAGCACCTGCATCGAGCCCGGCGTCGCATCGCCGCCGGGAGCAACGGCACCGACACCGACCAGGCCTCCGCGCGTCGAATCGTCGAGGCGTTCGTCGATGCCGCGTCCTCGGGCCGCACCGAACGGCTGGTCGCGCTGCTGACCGACGACGCGACCGGCATCGCCGACGGCGCGGGCCTCGGGCTGGGACCGACCGATAGGCTCATCCGATACCCGACCCCGGAGCGGATCGCCCGCGCGGTGCGGGCCGGCTTCAAACCGACTCCGGCCAAGCGCAGACTCGCCGGTGGCTCGCCCTCGATCCATGCCGTCGTGGTCAACCGCTGCCCGGCCATGCTCGTCACGCTGGAAGACCGCGTCGTGGGCGTGGTGATCCTGGAACTGCGTGACGACAAGATCGCGGGCATGCGCAGCATCGCCGCACCGGGCAGGCTCGCTCGTCTGACCGAGGAATGGCAGCGCCGCGAACACGATGCCCCGCTGATCGCCTTCTGGTAACCGTCCCTCCGGCTCGGGACCTCACGCTCGCGCCGGAACCTTCGGCGAGCACTGCGGCTCGGTCGTTGCCGACGTCGCGGATGGCCGCGAGCACGGAAGGCTTGCGCCGGCGCACCGAGACGGCCGATCGCCTCCCGGTGCGGCCGGGGCTGCCGCGCCACGAACTATCGCCGCCCGGGTGGAAGCCGGGATTGTCGCGCCCGCGCCTCGCCGCCGTCGGCGTGGACGAAGTTCAGCGCGAGATGGATCACCCTCGGCGATCCGAGCTCTCGTCCTCAGCGCAAAGTCCCCCGGGACTTCTGTGTCCGGCAATAGAGGACGAATCCCGCTGTCAGCAGGAGCACTGCGAGATCGAACAGGGCCAGCCGCGCTCCGAGGATCTGCCAACGGTCACGGAAGCCGAAGGTGAGGATGTCGAGGATCACCTGACCGGCCAGTGCGGTGACGGCGACCGGCACGGCCCAGCGGGTGCGCAGGAGCAGCAGGATCGCGGCGAGCAGTGCGCCCCAGACACCCAGCGTCCAGAAAACCGCCAGGACCAGGGGATAGTCGGTGAAGTACCCGATTTGCCCGCCGTTGTAGTTCTGGGACCGGAAGTAGTCGGCGTTCTCGCTCAGCGCCATGACGTGGTCATAGGCGCCGCCGAGGTTCAGCAGGACGAACACCGTGCCGATCACCCACAGATGCCAGGGCGCCGCGCGCCGCGTGCCCGGCGCCGTCTCACGCATCGTCGGCATTCTCACCGGTCGCGTCGCTGCTCGACTGGCCGAGGATCTGCTGGAGCAGCTCGGAGGAGCCCCGCGCACTACGCAGGGGCACTTCGAGTTCCATCAGCGCGAGTCCTTGCTCGGATCACCGAGTATCAGCAGTTTGCCACCCGGCGCGATGCCGTGATCACGGCGCGCCTGGGCCGGGATCACGGCCTGCCCTCTCTCACTGACCGTCACCGCCCAGTAGAAGCCGCGACGTCCCGCGCCGTATGAGGCGGTGCGCTCCTTTGCCATGGCACCTGCCTTTCCAGGGAACACATGCGTCACATGGTATTTCATGTGCGGCGCTCGCAGTGGCAGTGTCTCGAGCAGGCGTGAACGCCGGAGAGGGTCGACCCGCCGGGCGGCAAGGGACTTCAGCTCAGCGTGGAGTTGGCGGCGATTGTGGCCATGTGTTCCGCCATCGCCGCTGCCCACGAGGCGTCGTCTTCTTCCAATTGCCGTGCCAGGGTTCGCCAGCGGTGGGGATCGAGCGGGTCGACGACGACGGCATGGACGGGTGCCAGGTGCGCCAGTCGAGCTTTCGGCGGTTGCAGGAGGGTGGCGGTGCGCCAGCCGGGATACTGCCAGGGCGGCGGGAGTTCACCCTCGTGCTCCAACATCCACCGCGGCACTACCATTCGCTCGTGCGCGAATCGGTCGCCGGTGCTGTCGCCCTTGCGGCGGTACCCGTCGGCTCGGTCGCGTTGGTGCGCGACGAAACGGGCCATGGCCAGGGTGCCGTTGAGCCGCAGCAGTGCGCACAGAACGGCATAGTCGGCGTCGAGCTCGGTGAGTTGGCCGTAGACCGCGCGCGCTCCGAGCGGGAGCCGATCGGAATACCATTGCAGCGTATACAGCGCGCATTGAATGGCGCCCATGGACCGGATCAGGGCGATGAACCACTCGTCGATTCCGGATGCCCCACGAGCGTCCGCCAGTCGCAGCCACGGACGCGCGATGAGGTCGGCCAGCGCCGCCGACGACGCCGTGGACAACCGCGCGGGCCGGTCGGGCTCGGTGAACGGCAGGCGTGCCCAGTCGTCGATGGTCGCTGGGACGTGACCGTCGAAATAGCGGCGAACCAGATCCTCCGGGGTATCGGTGTCGCGCATCGCCCACAACAGCATCGTGAGCGCCCGCGCTGCCCCACGGGCGTCGCGGCACAGACCGCTGTCGACCACGTCGATGACATAATCCGATGCGGCGGTGAGGCGTCCGGACTTCCAGGCATGATGCAGCGCGGCTCGCTGCAGACGCGCCGATTCCAGCACATAGCTGTTGCCGTCGGACTGTCGGCTCGACCCGGAGTTCCGGCGCACCTCGACATGCGCCTCCCAGCGCACGAACAGGTCGAGCAGCCACTCCGACGGCGGATAGTGCGGGTATGCGGACAGATAACCACTCAGTTCAGTGCCGGAGGCACCGCCGATCGCGTGATGGAGGAACGGTGTCCGCATGCCGGTGAACCGCAGACCGGCCGCCTGCTCGAGCCCCTGTGCCAGGTAGCGGACAACGCCGTGCCGGGCGCGCCGAGCCGATACCGTCTCGGTGGCATTCGGCGTCACCGCCTCGAACGCGCTGACGAGCAAGGCCTCTCCGATCAGAGAGGCGAGTACCTCCACCAGCGTGTCCAGCCCGCGGACAGCACGATCGGCCGTGAAGCCGATCGGAATCATCCCAGCACCCCGAGGCCGCCGACGACGCCCACGATGTCGCCGCCATTGCGCCGTGCCACTTGAAAACCTTTGAGCAGCCATTCACGGATGGGGCGCGCGCTGGTGCGGTCGTAGTCCAGACCGGCTTGGGTCCAGTGCACACCGAGAGCGTCCAGGAACTTCCGCGGTTTGGTTTGCTGGGCCATCTCCTCGATATCAGCGAAGACGGAGCGCAGATACTTGCGGACCTCGTCCGGGTTGTCCTGATCCAGGGGAAGGTACACGCCATCCGTCGATTCGGTGAAGTCGCCGAAGACAACCAGCCCCGGTGGGCGGGGCACGCGTCTCCCACCGTCGAACAAAGTGCGCAGCAGAGCGTACGACGGATCCACCGCCCGGTGGATCTCTCCCCATCGGGCAGTATCGGGGCCCGACACCGGAACCACGATCGGTGCGGGCTTGTGCCACGTGAACATGACCAGGATGTTCGGTCCGCTGTCGTCGGCGAGTGTGGACCCCTGCACATAGTCCGCGACCGGCCGGTCCGCGACGGCGTCGAACGCGAGGAAACAGACAGTCGAGTACGTCTGCCGCAACCGCGTCAAATTCTCCGCCTCCAGAAGACTGGACAGTTGCCTGACATTCCCGCTGTCGAAACGAAAGCCGGAGGTCGCCTCCTCCAGAATGGTTTGTACCGAGATGACCAGCACAGAGAGAACAGTACCGTAGCGAGACGCTGTGACACCGCGCGAACAGTCGCCGGTATCGGTTGTCCTACAACAACTTCGCCCCGGCGGCGGCCTCAGGCTTCTGCTGGACCGCCGCCCGCGGAATCAGCAGTCCCGCGATCACCGTTCCGACCGCGATCAGCGCGCCGCCCAGCAGGAACGCGGTGGAATAGCCGTCACTGAGCGCCTCCGCCGACCGGTCGCCCCCGGTCACCGTGGCGGCGACCGTGGTGAGCACGGCCAGGCCGAGCGCGCCGCCGAGCTGGCGGGAGCTGTTCAGCAGGCCGGACGCCATCCCGGCTTCCCCGGCGGGGACTCCCCGCATGGCGATGGTGCCCATGACGACGAAGCTGATGCCGATGCCGACGCTCGCCACGATGGAGGGGCCGAGGATGTCGGTGAGGAACGTGCCGCCGGGTCCGCCCATGCCGAACCAGGCGATGCCCACCGCGCCGAGGAGCCCGCCGGCCACCAGGGCCGCGCGGTGGCCGAACCGGTCGACGATCAGCGGGACGAGACGCATACCCACCACGGCGCCGAGTGCGAAGGGGACGAACGAGACACCGGCGGCGGCGGGCGAGTACAGCAGCACCGATTGCATGTGCAGCGAGACGAAGTAGAAGGCGGCCAGCTGGCCCGCGGTGATCATGAAGCCGAACACGTTGGCGCCCGCCACACTTCCGTGGCCGAGCAGGCCCAGCCGCATGAGAGGTTCGCGGACCCGTGTCTCCACCGCGACGAACGCCGCGAGCAGTACGACACCGGCGGCGAGCGTCCCCACCGTGGCGGCAGAGGCCCAGCCGTGCTCATCGGTGCGCACCACCCCGAGGATCAGCAGCAGCATCGCGGCGGTGACCAGCACGGCGCCGACGATGTCGAGCCGAGGGCGCGCGCCGTCGACCGCACCGGCGATGCCCGTCACGGCCGTGCCCAGCGCGGCGAGGACGATCGGCACGTTGATCAGCAGCACCCACCGCCAATCGGCGAAGTCGGTGAGCAGGCCGCCGGCGACCACACCGAGGGCGCCGCCGAGCATGGTCGCCGCCGCCCACAGCCCCACGGCCTTCGTCCGCGCCGGTCCCTCCTCGAAGGTCACGGTGATCAGCGCCAGCGACAGCGGGGAGAGGGCGGCGGCGCCGAGTCCCTGCACCGCCCGGGCGACGATGAGCACGGTTTCGTCGGTGGCCAGGCCGCCCGCGAGGCTGGCGGCGCCGAACAGCAGGAGTCCGGCGATCATCGTGCGCTTGCGGCCGATCACGTCTCCGAGCCGACCGCCGAGCAGCAGGAACCCGCCGAACACCACGGCGTAGGCGTTGACGACCCACTGCAGCGCGGTGGCCGACAGGCCGAATTCGGCTTGGATCGCCGGAAGTGCGACATTCACCACGGACAGATCCAGGGAGACCATGAACTGCACGATCACCACGGTTGCCAGCACGGCGGCCGGCTTGTTCGTCTGCACTATCGACCTCTTCGCAGCTGTGAATCTCTTTTAAAAACGTGTGTTTTTATTATCGTCGCACAGCCGGGCGTCCCCGTCGACACCGTGCTCCACGGACTACCGGCCCACCTCGCTTACTGATAATCTTTTTCATTAAGCGAGGTCCGGCGTCCGCCGGGCACCAAGGAGATGCGCATGACCGACTACTACTCACCCGTCGCCGAGTTCTACGACCTCGTGCCCCGCGCGCACGCCGAAGGCGAAGCGGCACTGCGGAAGATCCTGGCCGAGGTCGATCCGGGCGCGGGCACGGTGGTCGACATCGGCGCGGGCACCGGGCGTACCTGCCGGGTGGTCGCCGAGGTGCTGCCGACGGCGAAAATCCTTGCCTGCGAACCCGCCCCGGCGATGCGCGCGGTGCTGACCCACGATGTGCTCGCCGACGAGGACCTGCGCCGCCGGGTCACCATCGTGGCCGAGCCGGCGGAATCGGTCGTACTGCCCGACCGGATCTCGGCGTTGATCGTCTTCGGCGTGCTCGGGCACATCGGCGCCGAGGATCGCAAGGCGCTGTGGGATCGGGTACTCCCCCGGCTGGCGCCGGGAGCGCCGGTGCTGGTGGAACTGCTGCCGGTCTCCCGCCCCACCGCGCTGCCACCGATGCGGCTGGCCCGCGAGCAGATCGGCGATCTCGTCTACGAGGGGTCGCTGGAAGCGGAGCCGATCGGCGGCGACCTGATCCGGATGACCTCGACCTGGCGGATCAGCGGCGACGCCGCGCCCACCAGGGTGGTGCGCAACGTGAGCGAGTGGCACACGTTCGGCATCGAGGATCTGGCCGAGGAGACCGGCCTGGCCGGGGAACAGCTCACCGCGCAGGCCGGCGTCCTGCGCGCGCCGCGCGGTTGACCCGAGAGGGCGGCATCCGCCGGGTGCCGTCCTCCTCTCAGCGGATGCCGGTGACGCGCACGGTGATTCCGTCACGCGGGCGCATGCCGATCAGGCCTTCGGGCCGCGCGTCTGCCGTCAGCAGCTCGCCGTCGACCCGGCGCGCCACGGCGGCGAAGGCCGCGGTGATCGCCATGGTGGCGAAGTTCGCGCCGATGCAACGGTGCGGACCGACGCCGAACGGCAGGAACTCGTGCGGCGCCGGGCGCCGGTGCTGTCCGGAGCCCGGTTCCCACCGGCGGGGGTCGAATCGTTCCGGGTCCGGCCACACCGACTCCAGCCGGTGGGTGTGGAACGGGCTGAAGATCAACAGGTCGCCGGGGACGAAACGCGTTCCGGCCAGGGTGAACTCGGTGGCGACCTTGCGCGAGATGATCGCCGTGGCCGGGTAGAGCCGCATGGTCTCGGATACCAGCGGGTCCAGGCCGGGCGGGCCGGGCGCGTCGGCGGGGTGATCGGCGAGCGCGGTGGTGATCGCCGTCCAGAGCGGGCGATCGCGCAGCGTGCAGTACAGCATCCAGGCCAGCTGCGCGCCGGTGGTCTCGGCACCGGCCTCAAGCAGGCTGACGAGCTGGTCGGTGATCTCGTCGTCGGTGAGGCGGGCGCCGTCGACGCCCCGCAGCAGCGCGCCGAGCACATCGCTGCCGTAATCCTCCTGCTCGGCGCGTTTGCCGATCTCGTCGATCACCCAGCGGTGCACGGAGGAACGGGCCAGCAGCGCCCGGCGCCATACCGGTGACCCGGAGCCGCGTTCGATGCTGCCACCGACGACATCGGTGTCGATGGCGCGGTGGATGTCGTGCAGCCAGTCGTCCAACCCTTCCGAGCGGTCCACCGCGGCCGCCCCGAACAGACTCTCCAGAGTGGCCAGCCGTACGGCCCGGCGCAGCGTTGGGTAGATGTCGACGACGTCGCCGGGCGCCCATCCGGCGATCGCGTGCTCGATGTGGCGGGTGACCGTGCCCCGGTGGTCGGCGACTCGGCGTGCGGTGAAGGCCGGGGCGACCAGCCTGCGCAGCCTGCGATGCCGGTCGCCGTCGGTGACCAGTAGGGCGGATCGCCCGGTCAGCGGGGCCAGCGCGGTGAACGCCGCTTCCCAGCTGAACAGCTCGCTGTTGGCCAGGATGAACGCGCACGCGTCGGCGCCGAGGGCGAGCCGGAAGCGCATCGGTCCTGCGCCGAGCTCGCTGATCGCCCCGTGCTGCCGGTACAGCCGCCGCATGGTGGTGTACGGGTCGGCCGAGAACGCCTGTAGGTCCGCCAGTTCGCGGGGCACACCGGGCGCGGTCACGCGACGACTCCGGCGCGCGGCCGCCGGTCGGCGAGCAGTTCCGGCAGCGGGACCGGCGCCGGGGTGGGCGGCCGGATCAGCTCGGGCTGACCGAGCACGGTGGTGAGCCGCTGCCAGAGGGCGGTCACCGTCGTCGCCCACTGAGCGGCGCCGGCGGACCGGCGCGGGTCCGCGATGTCGGCGCGCAACTGCGCCAGCGCCATCCGGACGCTGTGCGGCCAGAGGTCGTCGAACACCGCCCGGAACGTGGGTGCGGCCGCGGGTTCGAGCACCTCGGTGCTCGGCACCTCCAGCCGCTCGGTCCCCGGCCCGGCCATGATCAGCCGTCCGGTCGCGTCGCGGCCGGTGTGCAGGCGCGGGCTCCACAGCACCGGGCCGTGCGTGTCGGCCAGCGTCAGCACGCCGCCCTCGAAGGCGATCGCGATCCGGTGCAGCAGTAGCGCGTGATTGTCCGGATCGGCGGGGTTGATCTGGTTCTGCACCCGCAGCGACACCGGGACACCGCCGATCACCGCCATCAGCTGGGTGTAGGGCATCGGCGGATCGGCCAGGGCGGCCAGCTCCGGCGGGACCGGCCCCGGTTCGCCGATCGCCCACGGCCGCAGCCGGCCGACGGCCCGCCCGATGATGTCGAGCAGCGAATAGGCGACCTGGCTGCCCGCCGCGGCGTCCACGTGCAGCGGCCGCTGCCGCTCGCGCAGGATCGCGGCGGCGCGCAGGAACAGCTCGACCGGGCGCAGGTGCGGATAGAAGGCGTTGAGCCGGTAGCGGACGTCGTGGTCGCGGGCGGCACGCAGGCAGTCGGCCAGCTCGCCCGGGTGCAGCAGGTGTTCCTGCAGCACGTGGATGCCGCGGCCGAGCAGGCGCTGGGCCAGCGTGGCGCCGTCGCCGCCCGCGGCGCCCGCCCGCACCGCGACGCAGGCGATGTCGACATCGTCCGGCAGCTCCTCGACACCGGAGTAATGCGGCACGCCATAGGAGTCCGCGAGCTCCCGCGAGGTGGCGCTGCCCCGGGAGACGACACCGGCGAGTTCGACGTCCGGGTCGGCGTGCACCGCGCGAAGGTATACCCGGCCGAAGGAGGTGCCGCACACGACGACCTTCGGTACCACGGGCCGACGCGTCGGTTCGGTGGTGCTCACAGAGTTCCTGCCTCCATCGGTTCGTCGTGGGCGTGCCGGTGGGTCTGGAAGACGGGCAGCGCCCCGAGGGCGGCGACCCCGTCGAGCAGGCCGCGGGGGTCGAGGACGTCGTCGGCGTAGTGCAAGCCGGGAGCGACCGCGCCGGACAGCACCGCCGCGACGGCATACGCGGCCGTCGCGGCGGTGAGCTCGAAACTGCTCGGCGTGCGCAACACCGCGGTATCGACGCGGTCCGCCCGACGCAGGGTGAACGCCATCAAATAAAAGGGGTCGAGGCCGGCCACGTCGAGATCGGCGGCGGCGCCGATCTCCTCGACGATCGAGGCCAGCGTCGTGGCGTCGGCGCGGACGCGCCCGCGCAGCCGGGTGAGCGTGAGCCGCAGTGCGCTGCCGACGAACACGTTGTGCCAGTGCAGCTCCGCCAGCCCGGTCGATCGGGCCAGCCGTTCGGCGTCGGCGGTGAGAAAGGGCATGGTGGTCACCCGGCCGGGGAAGCCGGGGATCTCCACGTCCTCGCGCACCGGTAGGGCATTGCGCACGCGGCGACCCCCCGACCAGGCGGCGAGGGTCTCGCCGTACCAGTGGTCGTCGTCGGAGCTGTCCAGCGACAGGGCGAGATCGCCCGCCGAGGCCGCGGCGAACGGCTCGATGCCACCCGCGTAGACCACCAGCCCGGCCCCCGCCAGGTCGTCGGCCAGCGCCCGGGGGACGACGTTCGCCAAGCCGGGCAGCATGCCGGCGGACAGTACCGCGGTCCGTCCGCCGTCCAGCAGCGGTGAACCCGCGAGCAGCCGATGGGTGGGGCCGTCACCGGAGACGTCGACGTACTCGGCGCCCGCCGCCAGCGCGGCCCTTGCCACCCGGTCCAGCAGCAGGTAGGACGGGCCCGCGCAGTTCAGGACGAGCCGGGCTCCGGCGCAGAACGCCCTCAGCGACTCCGGGTCGCCCGCATCCACCCGGCGCGACTCGGCACCGGGCGGGAATGCCTGCGCCCGGCTGAGGTCGCGGGCCCCGAGCCGCAGCTCGCCGATCCCGAGCCGGGTGAGCATCCGCACCGCTGCCCGCCCGACCACCCCGGTGGCACCCAGCACCGCCACCGGGCCCGGTGCGCTGGGAGTCGCGCCGCGCCCGGTCACGGGCGCGCCTCGCTGCCCGCGTCCGAGAGCGGTGCGGTGATCCGGGCGGCCACCTCGGCGGCGTGGGCCGAGGACATGCTGGTGAGGTGATCGCCGGGAATGTCCTCGATGACGAGGGCGCCGAGCCCGACCCGGGACCAGAACCGCTCCACCTCGGCCCTGGTGCCCATCATCGTCGCGGTGCCGCTGTTGCTGAGGACCCGGATCGGACCGAAGTAGGGCTCGGCGCGGTGCGCGCCCATGGCCCGCAGGTTGTGCGCGAAAATCTCGAACTGCTCGCGGAATCGCGCGAACGTGAGCCCGGCGGAGCCGTACGGGCCCGTCCCGGAGGTGGCGGCGGTGTGCAGCGCGGCGAGGCGATCGGCGCGTGGCACGGCCGCCAGCTGCCGGAATCGCGCGGCCCGTAGTGCCGAGTCGCCGTTCAGCCCGGCGAGCGCACCGGCCGGAACCCGGTCCGGGGTGCGGTCGAGGATGACACGCAGCGCGTCCTGGACCGCCGTGTCGTCGGCGGGGAACCCGACGGTGGCCGGGTCGACGCCGATGGACCGGGCGAAGACGTACTCGGTGAGCAGTTCGTCGTGCACCGCGGGCGGCTGGTAGGAGCCGATCACGGTGAGTTCGTCCACCGTCGCTCCCGCTTCGGTGAGGGTGCGCGCGATCTCGGCGGCGAGCAGCCCGCCGACCGAGTAGCCGATGATCCGGAAGCGGTTGCCGTGGGTGAGCAGTTCGGATGCGTAGTCGGCGGCCTGCCTGCTGATCACCGTGTCGGCGGGGAGGTTCAGGTACCTCGCCGGATCGGCGACCTCGACCCCGAGCAGGGCGCCGGGGTGCGCCCGACGCAGGTGCGGCAGCAGCGCGTCGTACGGCGAGAGCGTGCCGGTGCCGCCGTGCACCAGCACCCAGGCGCCCGCCGGGTGGCCGGGCGCGCCGCCCAGGACGCGCACCGCGGTCCGCGCCTGCCCGAGCTCCGTGCTCCCCGTGGACTCCGTGGACTCCGTGGACTCCGTGGCCGCCGCGGGTCGCGAAGCGCCCTGCGCGCCGTGGCGGCGGGCGGCGAGCGCGGCGACGGTGGGGTTGCGCAGCACGTCGCGCAGCAGCTCCTGCCATTCGATGTCGGCGACCTCGGGGACTCGGTCGCGCAGCTTGCCGACCATCTGCGACAGCAGCAGCGAGTCACCGCCGAGGGCGTAGAAGTTCTGGTCGCGCCCGACCTTCGGCACGCCGAGCATCTCCTGCCAGAGCTGCGCGATCCGCTCCTCGATCTCGTCGGCGGGCGGGGTGTAGGACGCATCGGCGGCAGCGGCGGGGGCGGCGGCGACCCGCTCGGCCAGCGTGGACCGGTCCAGCTTCCCGTTCGCCGACCGGGGCAGCGTGTCGAGCAGATGCAGCTCATCGGGCACCATGTGGCCGGGCAGCAGCGTCGCGACGTGCTCGGTGAGCTGTCGCTCGGTCACGGTGTGCCGCTCGCCTTTGAACCGGGCGAGAAACACGCCCTGGCCGGAGGCGGCGAGCGGGGCGTCCTCGGCGGGCAGCACCCGCACGTGCTCGGCGCCTGCGGTGTCGAGCTGGCGCAGCCACTGATCGCGGGTGAAGAACGCCTGCCCGGTGCCGGCGCGGACATCGGTGAAGGCGGTGAGCTCGCTGAAGAACTCGAACTCCATCGACACCAGCAACGCGTAGTTGTGCTGCCGGGTGGGTTCGAGGAACACCAGCCAGCCGCCCGGCGCGAGCAGATCCCGCAGGCGGGCCAGCACCTCGTCGGCGTTCACGGAGTTGTGCAGCACGTTCGCGCACAGGATGACGTCGGCCGAGTTGGGCCGCAGCCCCTGCTCGACCGGGTCGGCGTTGATGTCGAAGCGCCCGTAGCGCATCCACGGGTGGTCGGCGAACTTCGCGCGGGCCTCGCCGAGGAAATACTCGGAGATGTCGGTGAACAGGTAGTCCGGTTCGAATTCCGCCAGCGCGGGGATCAGGTCGGTGCTGGTGCCCGCGATGCCTGCGCCGACCTCCAGCATCCGCAGCCGGTGCGGTGTCCGCCGGGCGATCTCGCGCACGGTGTCGATCACGATGCGGTGCGAGCTGCGCGCCACCAGGTTCGTGCGGTAGACGGCGTGCGCCGCGCCGGGCTTCCCGGCGGGGAACAGCAGCTCGCGCACGTCCAGCTCGCCGCGCAGCAGCTCGTCGAGCCTGCTGCTGCAGGCGCGGATGTAGGACAGGGTGTCGCTGCCGTAGCCGACGGTCGCTTCCAGCTCGTTGATGCGCCGCCAGGCCGCTTCGACCGCGCGCGGGCCCGCGGCGATCAGGTCGCGGTAGCGGCCGGTCGCCGGATCGTGCACCACCGCTCCCCCGTCGGCGAGGGCGGCCAGCCAGCGTTTCAGCAGGCCGTGCTGGCGGTCGGAGACGCCGGTGGCGGCGGCGATCTCGGCGATGTCGTGGGCGCGCTCGCGATCGTCGAACAGGCCGTTCGCGCGCAGTTGGGCGGCGATGGACAGCATGGCCATCTCGTCGACGGCGTTCATCAGCGCGACGAATGCTTCGCCGTCGACCTCGCGCTGGGCCGCCGCGGCGGCGTTCTCGGCGGCGGCGAGCACGCCGGTCGCGTCCTGCGCGCCGGTGCCCTGGTCGCCGGTCGCGATCTCGGCGAAGCCGTGCAGTCGCGCGCCGGGGCCGCGGCCGTCGACCAGCACGGCGGCGTCGGCGACGGCGGGGTGGCGGCGCAGCGCCGACTCGATCTCGCCGAGTTCCACCCGATGCCCGCGGATCTTGACCTGGGTGTCCTCGCGGCCGAGGAATTCGAGCCGGCCGTCGGGGTGGAAGCGTCCGAGATCGCCGGTGCGGTACAGCCGGGCGCCGGTGCGCGGGTGCCGGATGAACCGCTGCGCGGTCAACTCCTCGTCGCCGAGGTAGCCCTCGGCCAATCCCGTTCCGCCGATGAAGATCTCGCCGGTGACATGGTCGGGGCAGTCCTGCAGCGCGCTGTCGAGCACGTGCATGGTCTGGTTCCGCAGCGGAGTGCCGTAGGGGATGCTGCGCCAGCGCGGGTCGATATCGCGCACCGGGTGGTGGATGGACCAGATGGCGGCCTCGGTGGCGCCGCCGAGCCCGACGACGGTCGCATCGGGATGGTTCGCGCGCATCCGGCCGGGCAGGTCCAGCGGAATCCAGTCACCGGACAGCAGGACCAGCCGCAGTGACGCGGCGCGGGCACCCGGTGTGGAGTCGAGGACGTCGAGCAGCATCTGCAATTGCCCGGGGACGGTGTTCCACAGGGTGATCTCGTGCCGCTGCACCAAGTCGAGCCAGTGTGAGGGGTCGCTGGCCCGGTCCTGCTCGGGCAGCACGACGGCGCCGCCCGCGGCGAGCACGCCGAAGATGTCCCACACCGACAGGTCGAAGGCCGGGCTCGCGACGCCGAGCACCCGGTCGGCGGCGGTCAGGGCGAAACGTTCCTCGATGTCGTCGAGGGTGTTGGCCGCGGCCCGGTGCGTGACCACGACGCCCTTCGGCTCACCGGTGGAGCCGGAGGTGAAGATGACGTAGGCGGGAGCGTCCGGGTCGCCCGCGCTGTCGGGCACGGTGTCGATGCCCGGCAGTAGGTCCACGGGCACCGGCCGGACTCCCGCCGGGATCTCGCCGGAGTCGCGCAGCCAGGACTGGGTGAGCGCCACCTCGGCGCAGGCCCGGTCGACGATGCGTTCCCGGCGTGCCATGGGCTGGGTGAGCGCGATCGGCACGTAGGCGGCGCCGGTCACCGAGGTCGCGAGCACGGCCACGACCTGTTCCGGCCCCTTCTCCATGAGCACGGCCACCCGGTCGCCGGGCCGCACGCCCGCGTCGCGGAGGGCGGCGGCGGTCGCTGCGACGCGGCGACGCAGCTCGCCGTAGCCGAGCACGGTGTCGCGGTGGATGACCGCGGGTGCGTCCGGGCCGGTGTCGGCGCGCTCGAGGATCCGCTGGTGCAGCAACCGCGGGGTCACCTCGGCGGCGGTGTCGTTGTAGCTGTCGCGGCGGCTGCGCTGGGCGGCCGGGAGGGCGACCGGGCACTGCTCGGTCCAGCTGCCCGGGGTCTCGGCCAGCCGGGTGAGCAGGTCGACGAACGCGGCGAAGGCGTCGGCGGCCGTGTCACCGGCCAGCACGTTGCGGCGCACGTCCCAGGCGAGCATCAGTCCGTCCTCATGGGGGGTGACCTGGCAGTCGAGCCACACCTGCGGGGTGCGGGTGATACCGCGCAGGATGCGGCCGCGCGGGGCGCGCGCACCAGCGGCGCCGGAGCCGAGGGTGCTGGTGAACACGACGGGCATGAGCACGGGGCTGCCCGCGCGGCGGGTGAGTTCGCCGAGCACCTCGACGCCGTCGAACAGGCGGTGGTCGAGGTCGCTGAAGAGCCGGCCGGCGATGCCGCGGGCCCGGTCGGCGAAGGTGTCGTGCTCGTCGAGGTCGATGCCGAGCAGTTCGACGGAGGTGAAATCGCCGAGCACGGCGTCGATGTCGGCGTGCGCGGGCAGCCGGTTGAACACCGGCAGGTTCAGCGTGAACTGCCGCTTGCGGCTCCAGCGCCCGATCACCTCCGCGTAGGCGGCGAGTATCGCGCCGGAGGGCGTCAGGCCGTGCGGCGCCGCGTTGCGGGTCAGTCCGTCCAGGGCGGTGGCGGGCAGCCAGTGGTGCAACCGGTCGAAGCCGGGGGCGGTGGCCGCGTCGTGGTCGGCCCGGGTGGGCAGTTCCGGCGCGGCGGGCAGGGTGTTGATCCTGGCCTGCCAGTATTCACGATCACGCTGGTAGCGCGGGCCGTTGCGCAGCTGCTGAGCGCCGAGGAGGTAGTCGCGGAAGCCGACCTCCGGGGCGGGCGGCAGGGCCGTGGCGTCGCCATCCGCGCGCACGAGTTCGTCGAGTTCGGCGAGCAGCAGTCGCATGCTCGCGGCGTCGACCACCAGCAGTTCGACCAGCAGGTGCAGCACGCATCCGGTTCCGGTGCGGGTGGTGCGCAGGGCGAACAGCGGCCAGGTGCCGGGGGCGCCCGCGGGACCCAGCAGGGCGTCGCGCTGCCGATCGAGCGCGACGGCGATTTCGGCGGGGCCGGTGTCGCGCAGGTCGGTCACCGGGATCTCGTAGTGCGGCACGGTGGCGGCGATCTGCTGGTAGCCGTCGGTGTGGACGGTGGCCCGGAGCATGTCGTGGCGGCGCACGAGCACGTTCCACGCCTGTTCGAGGGTGGCCGGTTCGACACCGTCGTAGGAGATCTCGAGGTAGCTGGCGCAGGCCACGCCGCCGAAGGGGTAGGTGGGGTCGCGGCCGATGAGGTAGGCCTGCTGCACCGGGGTCAGCGGGAACGGTTCGTGCGCGCGGGCCGGGTCGGCGGTCACGTTGATGATCGCCTGTTCCTGGGCGAGGTGTTCGAGGACCGCGGGCTTGTTCGCCACCAGCTGTTCCCGGTGTTCGGCGGTCAGCACGCCCTGCGGGGCACGGAACCGCAGCTGTTCGCCGTCGGCCCACAGGTGAACTCCGCGCTGTCGCAGATCGGTGACCAGTTCGGGAACGTTCACAGAGCACCTTCTTCGAAATCGATACCGTTGTGCTGGTGGTTGTCGCCGAGCCCGGCGATGGTGGGGTCGGCGAGGAATTCGCGCAGTGTCAGGGCGATGCCGAGTTCGCGGGCGAGGCGGGCGACCAGGCGGGTCGCCGACAGCGAGTTGCCGCCCGCGGCGAAGAAACTCGTGTGCCGGTCGGGTGGTGGGGCGCCGACCGTGTCGGCCCAGATCTGCGCGATCCGGCTTTCCAGGCCGGCGCGGATCGGCTCGCCCGCATCGGAAGTGGTTGCGTGGGAGTTCGCTTCGGCGCGCCGCACCAGGGCGGCGTGGTCGATCTTGCCGTTGCCGGTCAGCGGCGGCTCCGGCAGCGCGATCATCTCGGGCGCCCAGCCGGAGGGAATGCGGTCGGCCAGGAACTGCGTGAGATCCTCGGGTGGTTCGGGTTCGACGAAGGCGACCAGCCGGGCCTGCGTCCGCTGTCCGACTGCGAGTGCGAATGCGCGCCGGACGGCGGGGTGTGCGGTGATGGCTTGTTCGATTTCGCCCAGTTCGACCCGGTGGCCTCGGATTTTGATTTGCCGGTCGGCGCGGCCGAGGAATTCGAGTATCCCGTCGGAGCGGTATCGGCCAAGGTCACCGGTCCGATACCAGCGGATGCCGTTTTCTTCGAAGAAGGATGCGGCAGTCAGGTCCGGCCTGCCGCGGTAGCCGCGGGCGACTCCGGCGCCGCCGATGAGCAGCTCGCCCGGCACCCAGTCGGGGCGGTCCCTGCCGTTGTCGTCGACCACTCGGAAGCGCTGGTTGCGCAGCGGGCGACCGTAGGGGATCGAAGACCATTCGGGTTCCACCGCGTCGACCTCGAAGTAGTTCGACCAGATCGCTGCTTCGGTCGCACCGCCCAGGGCGATGAAGCGGCAGTCCGAGGAGCGGGCCGCGAGGCGGGCGGGCAGGTCCAGACCTACCCAGTCACCGGACACCAGGACCAGCCGCAGCGTCTCGAGGGGATCGGGTCCGCGTTCGGCGACGGTGAGCAGCATGTCCAGCATCGCGGGCACCGTGTTCCACACTGTCACGCCGTGCTCGCGCACGAGATCGAGCCACCGGTCCGGGTCGCGGCGGTCCTCGTCCGGCACGATCACCGCGCTGCCACCGGCGCCGAGCACTCCGAACAGGTCGAACACCGACAGGTCGAAATCGACGGCGGCGAGGGCGAGTACACGGTCGTGCGCGCCGAGCCCGTACCGGTCGCGGAGGTCGTCGAGGGTGTTCACGGCGCTGCCGTGTTCGATCTCGACGCCCTTCGGGACGCCGGTCGAGCCGGAGGTGAAGATGATGTACGCGAGGTCGGAGCCGCTGCCATGGTAGAGCGGAGCGGGCTGGTGCTGCTGCGCGTCGGCGATCGCCAGCACCGGTATCTCTCCGGGGAGTTCGGGTCCGGTGGCGCCGCTTCGGGCGGTGTCCGCGAAGTGGCGCGTGTCGTCGGTGAGCACGGCCGCGACACCGGCTTGCTCGAGGATCGCGGTCCGCCGCCGCACCGGCTGGTCCACGGCGACCGGCACGTACGCCGCCCCGGCGGCCAGCACCCCGTACAACGCCGCCACCTGCGCCGCGCCGCGGGCCGCGCACACCGCGACCGCGTCGCCGGGCCGCACCCCGTGGGTGGTCAGCAAGGCCGCGATCCGGCGGCTTCGTTCGGCGAGTTCACCGAAGGTCACCGCCGTGCCGCCGTCGAGGAGCGCGGTCCGGCCGGGGTCGGCGGCGGCTACATCGAAGGTGGCCGTGTGCAGCAGCCGATCCGGGCCGGGGCCGCTGGACTCGGCGGTGGCGTTCACCCGATCTCGGATCGCGCGCTGCCCGGCCGGGAGGACCGTCGCGAGCGGTTGTTCCCAGTCCAGTTCACCCAACTCGCGTACCAGGCGGTGGTAGGTCGCGAACATGTCGTCGATCAGTCCGTTCGGGGAACAGTTCGTCCACCGAGTCCCAGCTGAGTAGGAGTCCGTCGGGTAGTTCGATGACCTGGTGGTCGAGCCATACTTGCGGGGTTTGGGTCCGGGTGAAGTCGGGCCAGCGCACCGTCCGTGCCAGTTCGTCGTCCACTCCGAGCATGGAGGTGAACACCACCGGCACCGGCTCGGGGGGCACCGCGCTGTCGCGGGCGAGTTCGCGCAGCACGCGGATCGCCGAAACCTGCTGGTGGTCCAGATCGCTCCACAGCTGCTCCTGCAACCGGCGGGCCCGGCCCACCCAGCTCTCGTGCGCGCCGGGACGGTCGGCGACCAGTAGCAGGGAGCTGAAGTCGCCCACGACCCGCATCACATCGGGGTGCACGTCGCGGCGGTCGAATCGGGTGAGGGTGACCGTCAGCTCGCGTTGCGCGCTCCACGTTCCCAGCACCCAGGTGTAGCAGGCCAGCAGCACCACGCTCGGCGTCACACCGAAAGCGCGTGCCCGCCCGACGATTTCGCGCCAAACCTCCGGATCTATCCACGCCTCCCGGCGGGTGAACCGGGGATGTCGCACCGCGGCGGGCAGCACCCGCAACGGCAGCTGCGGTCCCGGCGGCAACTCCGGCAACCGGCTCCGCCAGTACGACAGCGCCGCCGCCACCTCGGAATCCGAGGGCGCACAGCCGACTACGTAGTCCCGGAATTCCAGGGCCAGCGGTGCGATCTCGAGCGCCGGATCCGCGTACCACCGCGTCCACTCCGACAGCAGCACCAGCGCGCTGAGCCCATCGACGATCAAGCTGTCGAAAACGACGCACACCCGGGCCCGGTCGCCCTCGCGCAGTACCCGGATGTCGAACAGCGGCCCGGCGGCGGCGTCCAGCGCCCCGCTCGCCATCTCGTCCCGCACCGCGGCGGCGACCTCGTCGAAGTCGCCGGTTTCGATGACGGGAATCCGGTGGCCGGGGGCGCCGGGCAGGACGCGTTGCCTGCCGTCGGCGCCGATCACCGCCCGCAACATGGCGTGCCGGGCGATCACCCGGTTCCAGGCATGCTCCAAACGCCGCACGTCCAGGCCCGGCCAGTCGTACTCGACGTACAGTTGCGCGCCGATGCCGCCCAGGTCGAAGTCGTCGGACCGGCCGAGCCAGTACGCCACCTGGATGTCGGTCAGCGCGAAGGGGTCGTGCCGGTGCGCGGGATCGGCGGTCAGCGCCAGGGACACCTCCCGCGTCTGCTCGGCAGGTGCCGCGCTGTCGGCGTCGGCACGGTGGCCGAGCCCGGCGATGGTGGGTTCGGTGAAGAATTCGCGCAGTGTCAGGGCGATGCCGAGTTCGCGGGCGAGGCGGGCGACCAGGCGGGTCGCCGACAGCGAATCGCCGCCCGCGCCGAAGAAGTTGGCGTTCCTGTCGGGCAGGCCGCCGCCGAGGACGTCCTGCCAGATCCGCCCGATCCGGGTTTCCAGGCCGGGCCTCAGCGGCTGGCCACGGACCGCGCTGTTGGCGGCTGCCGTCTCCGCTTCGGCGCGCCGCACCAGGGCGGCGTGGTCGATCTTGCCGTTGCCGGTCAGCGGCGGCTCCGGCAGCGCGATCAGCTCGGGCGCCCAGCCGGAGGGAATGCGGTCGGCCAGGAACTGCGCGAGATTCTCGGGTGGTTCGGGTTCGACGAAGGCGACCAGCCGGGCCTGCGCCCGCTGTCCCACCGCCAGGGCGAATGCGCGCCGCACGCCGGGGTGTGCGGTGATGGCTTGTTCGATCTCGCCCAGTTCGACTCGGTGGCCTCGGATTTTGATTTGCCGGTCGGCGCGGCCGAGGAATTCGAGTATCCCGTCGGAGCGGTACCGGCCAAGGTCACCGGTCCGATACCAGCGCACACCGTCCTGCTCGAAGAAGGATGCCGCCGTCAGGTCCGGCCTGCCGCGATAGCCGCGGGCGACTCCGGAACCGCCGATCAGCAGCTCCCCCGGCACCCAGTCGGGGCGGTCCCTGCCGTTGTCGTCGACCACTCGGAACCGCTGGTTGCGCAACGGGCGACCGTACGGAATCGAGGTCCATTCCGGGAGGACCCACTCGACCTCGAAATAGTTCGACCAGATCGCCGCTTCCGTGGCACCACCCAGCGCGACCAGCCGGCACCGCTGCGACAGGGCAGCGAGGCGGCCCGGCAGGTCCAGCCCCACCCAGTCCCCCGACACCAGCGCCAGCCGCAGCGACGGTGACAGCCCCCGCCCGGACTCGGCGACGGTGAGCAGCATGTCCAGCATCGCGGGCACCGTGTTCCACACTGTCACGCCGTGCTCGCGCACGAGATCGAGCCACCGGTCCGGGTCGCGGCGGTCCTCGTCCGGCACGATCACCGCGCTGCCACCGGCGCCGAGCACTCCGAACAGGTCGAACACCGACAGATCGAAATCGACAGCGGCCACCGCCAGTACGCGGTCGTCCGCGCCGAGCCCGTACCGATCACACAGATCCTCGAGGGTGTTCACCGCCTGCCGGTGCTCGATTTCGACGCCCTTCGGCACGCCGGTCGAGCCGGAGGTGAAGATGACGTACGCCAGGTCGGAGCCACTGCCCCGATGCAGCGGAGCGGGCTCGTGCCGCTGCGCGTCGGCAATCGCCAGCACCGGTAGCGCCGCGTCGTCCGCGCACGGGAATCGCCCCGGGTCGTCGGTGAGCACGGCCGCGACACCGGCTTGCTCGAGGATCGCGGTCCGCCGCCGCACCGGCTGGTCCACGGCGACCGGCACGTACGCCGCCCCGGCGGCCAGCACCCCGTACAACGCCGCCACCTGCGCCGCGCCCCGGGCCGCGCACACCGCCACCGCGTCGCCCGGACACACACCACGCGCGGCCAGCAGCCCCGCGATCCGGCGGCTGTGCTCGGCGAGCTCGCCGAAGGAGACGGTCACCGCGCCGTCGACGAGCGCCGGGCGACCGGGATCGGCGGCCGCGACCTCGAACATCGCCGCGTGCATCAGGTCACCGGCCACCGGCCCGCCGGTGTCGTTGACACCGGCGCGCACCGCCCGCTGACCGGCGGGCAGCACCACCTGCGGCGGCTGCTCCCAGTCCAGCTCGCCCAATTCGCGTACCAGGGCGTGGTAGGTCGCGAACATGTCGTCGATCAGTCCGTCGGGGAAGAGGTCGTCTACCGAGTCCCAGCTGAGTAGGAGTCCGTCGGGTAGTTCGATGACCTGGTGGTCGAGCCATACTTGCGGGGTTTGGGTTCGGGTGAAGTCGGGCCAGCGCACCGTCCGTGCCAGTTCGTCGTCCACTCCGAGCATGGAGGTGAACACCACCGGCACCGGCTCGGGGGGCACCGCGCTGTCGCGGGCGAGTTCGCGCAGCACGCGGATCGCGGAGACCTGCTGGTGGTCCAGATCGCTCCACAGCTGCTCCTGCAACCGGCGGAGCCGGCCCGCCCAGCTCTCCCCCGGCCTCGCGCGGTCGGCGACCAGTAGCAGGGAGCTGAAGTCACCCACCACCCGCATCACATCCGGGTGCACCTCGCGGCGGTCGAATCGGGTGAGGGTGACCGTCAGTTCGCGTTGCGCGCTCCACGTTCCCAGCACCCAGGTGTAGCAGGCCAGCAGCACCACGCTCGGCGTCACACCGAGGCCGCGTGCGCGCCGCGCGACGGCCTGCCAGGCGGCCGGGTCGAGCCGGGCTTCCCGGCGGGTGAACCGGGGACGTCGCACCGCGGCGGGCAGCACCCGCAACGGCAGCTGCGGTCCCGGCGGCAACTCCGGCAACCGGGCCCGCCAATACAACAGCGCCGCAGTCACTTCCGCCTCCGACGGGGCGCAGCTCAGCACGTAGTCCCGGAACTCCAGCCCGGGCACGGGCAGCGCCAGATCCGGCTCCGCGTACAGCCGCGTCCACTCCGACAGCAACACCAGGGCGCTCAGACCGTTGGCGATCAGGGTGTCGAACGCGGCGCAGACGCGCGTGCCGTCACCGTCGCGGACGATCCGGATGTCGAACAGCGGCCAGCTCGCGGCGTCGCGGAGACCGTCGGCGATGTCGTCGCGCACGGCAGCCACGGGTGCCTCGGTTACCGGAATCCGGTAATCGGGGACGTGTTCGAGGACCCGCTGCGTGCCGTCCGCGCCGATCACCGCGCGCAGCATCGGATGCCGGGCGACCACCTGGTTCCACGCGGTCTGCAACCGGGCGGGATCGACGCCGGGCCAGTCGTATTCGAGGTAGAGGTGGGCCCCGATCCCGCCGAGGTCGAAGTTCCCGGACCGGCCCAGCCAGTAGGCGACCTGGATGTCGGTCAGCGGGAACGGCTCGTGCCTGCGCTGAGGGTCGGCGACGATCACCGGCACCTCGGTCGCCGCGCCGTGCGTCAGGGTCGAGGCGAAGGCGGCGAGGGAAGGCGTGGTGAACAGGTGCTTCAGGTCGGCACCCGTCACCCCGTCGGCGAGCAGCCGCCGGATCAGACGGGTGGCCAGCAGGCTGTCACCGCCGAGGGCGAAGAAGTCGTCGTCGCGCCGGACCCCGGCGACGCCGAGCACCGCTGCCCACGCCTGCGCCACCACCCGCTCCATCCCCTCCCGGGGGGCGTCGGATTGCGGGTCGTCGCGGCTGCCCACAGCCGCGACGAGGATGGTGTGCACCGCATCGCGGTCGATCTTGCCGTTGCGGGTTATCGGTAGCTGCGCCACGTGGACGATCCGGCGCGGCACCATGTACCCCGGCAGCCGCTCGGCGAGCCAGGCGCGCAGCGCGTTGGCGCCGAGGTCCTCCCCGACGACGAGCACGCCGAGGGATCGGGCCGGGTGCTCGAGCACTGCGGCAGCGGCGGCGGTCACGCAGGGATGCTCGGCCAGCACGGCCTCGATCTCGCCCAGCTCGATGCGGTGCCCGCGGATCTTGACCTGATGGTCGGTGCGGCCGAGGAATTCGAGTGTCCCGTCCGGCCGGTACCGCACCAGGTCGCCGGTCCGGTACCACCGGATCCCGTCGCGCCGGACGAACTTCTCGGCGGTGCGCTGCGGGTCGCCCCGGTAGCCGTGCGCCAGCCCGGCGCCGGTGACCCACAGCTCACCCGCCGCCCAGTCCGGACAGTCGCGGCCGCGCGGGTCGACGACGCGACACGCGGCGTGCGGCAGCGGAACTCCGTACGGCACGCTCGACCAGCCGGGATCGACCGCGCCGACCTCGCAGACGGTGGCGTGGATGGCGGCCTCGGTCATGCCACCCAGACCCGCGAACCGGCATCCGGGAACCAGCCGCCGCAACCGATCCGGCAGATCCACGGTCACCCGATCTCCGCCGAGCATCACCACTCGCAGCGCGGTGCCCAGCCCGGCATCGGCGGCGGCGGTCAACAGCATGTCCAGCAGCGCCGGAACAGCGCTGACGACGGTGACGCCCCACCGGCGGATCAGGTCGGCCCAGGCGGCGGCATCTCGGCGCTGCGCCTCCTCCACCACGACCACGGAGCCGCCGAGGGCCAGGAAGGCGAACAGGTCGTAGGCGGACAGGTCGAAGTCCAGCGCGGACAACGCGATCGTGCGGTCGTCCGCGCCGATGCCGAACCTGTCGTTGACCGCGTCGATCGTCGCGGCCACCGCCCGGTGCGGCACCTCGACACCTTTGGGGGTGCCGGTGGATCCCGAGGTGAAGATCACGTACATGACGTCCTCGGGGTTCACCTCGACGATCTCCGGCGCCGGGTCGGCGGCACGCGCCTGTTCGGTGAACAGCGCCTCGATGTCCTCGGGCCAGGATCCCGCGGCCACGGTGTCCCGGTCGGTGATCACCAGCCGCACTCCGGCCGTGCGATGGACCCGTTCGCGACGCGCCGCAGGGAGATCGATGCCCGAGGGCACGTAGGTGGCCCCCGCGGCGAGCACACCCAGCACCGCCACGATCTGCTCGACTCCCTTGGGCAGGGTGATGCCGACGCTGTCACCGCGGCGAATTCCCCGCTGCCGCAGCAACCCCGCCATCCGCCGGGCCCGCTCGGCGAGCTCCCCATAGGAGATCGCGGCACCGTCGGCGATCAACGCGGTCCGATCCGGGTCGGCGGCGGCGCGGGCGAAGAACCGCACGTGCAGCGGCGCGGCGGGCGCGACCGCGACCGCGACCGCGCCGGGACGATGGACGGTCACCGGCCACGGCGCCTCCCGGTCCCACGCGCCGTCGTCATCGATCAGCAGGTCGACGAACCGCGCGTAGGCGTCGAACATGGCGTCCAGCAGTCCGGGCGGGAACAGCGACACCCGGGCGTCCCAGTTGAGCAGGATGCCGCCGTCGAATTCGGTCACCTGCGCGTCCAGCCAGACCTGCGGCCCCTGCGAGATCGTCCAGGACGGTTCGCCCAGACATCGCCGGACCTCCGGCGCGTACAACTCGCCCAGGCTCAGCGCACTGGTGTACACCACCGGCGCCAGCACGCGATCACCGCCGGCGGCGCGGCTCAGATCGCGCAGCACCTCGACGCCGGTGTAGGCGGCGTACCCCAGCACCTCGCGCAGCCGGGCCGTGATCGCGCGCCCGCGCTCGGTCACCGTCATCGGCGCGGAGAGATCCACGTCGAGCAGTACCGAGCTGGAGAAGTCGCCGACGAGGCGGTCCACGTCGTCGTGCAGCGGCTCCCGGTCGAACGCGGGCAGATTCAGCAGGAAGCGGTCGGTGCCGCTCCAGGCGCCGATGGTTTCGGCGAACACGGTGGCGAGCACGCCCGCAGTGGTCAGACCGGCGCGCTGGGCGCGTTCCCGCAGCAGCGCCGCCCGCTCCGGCGACAGCTGGTGGCTGCGCCGGTCGACCCGGGCGCCGCCGCTGGCCTCGGCGGTCAGCAGCGGAAGCTCGGGTGCGGCGGGAAGATTCGGCAGTTGCGTGCGCCACCACTCCCGCGCCTGCTCTCGCGCGCCGGCCCGGGCCCGGCCGCGGTCGGCCAGGTACCGGGCATAGCTGTAGCGCAGGGCGGGCAGCGCCGCGAGACCGCGCTCGTACAGCGCGGTCAGATCGGCGAGGAGATTGCGCAGGCTCAGCGCGTGCCCGCGATCATGTCCAGGTCGAGGTGTGCCCGGGTCCGGCCGCCGGGCAGCAGCGAGAGCCGCAGATCGAAGACCTCGCCCGCCGCGACGTCCATGCCGCGATGCGAGCAGGTGTCCCGGATCTCGGCGAGACGCGCGCGCCGATCCAGTTCGGGCAGCTCGCGTAGGTCGTGGACGACCAGGCCGGGCCAGGACCCGTGCTCGGTCACCCGCTGCATGCCGGCGGCGTCGATCGTGATCCGCAGCTGCGGATGCCGGGCGATCAGGGCGCGCGCGGCATGTTCCAGCCGCGCCGGATCCAGGCCGCTGTCGTGGTCGAATTCGCTGTAGAAGTGCGCGGCGACATCACCCAGGTCCTGTGCGTGCGTCCGCCCGATCCAGAAGGCGTGTTGCATCACCGCCAGTGGGAAGGGCGCCCCGGAGTCGAACTCGGCCGAATCCGCTGCGACGCCGGTGCTTTCGGCCGGGGTGAGCTCGCGGTCACGCAGCAGCTCCGCCCACGCGCCGAGCGTCGGATCGCGCACGAGATCGCGGTACTCGACCCGCTTGCCCGCTCGGCGCAGGAGCCCGGAGATCCGCATGACGGTCACCGAGTCCAGGCCCAGGTCGAGCAGATTCGCCTCGTCGGTCAGCTCGTCGACGGGTATTCCGGTCAGTTCGCCGACGGTGCGGCGCAGATCGCCGGCTCCATCCCCGCGTGCCATCGAGCGTGTGGGCGGCGTCCGGAGCTTTTCCTGCATCACAATCCTCAACAGCGAACGATAATCATTTTCAGTAGTGCTAGAATCTACGGCGGCCGATCATTCGGTCAAGCGACCTCGAACGTTCGGCGATACGAAACACCTTGGAAGCGAACAGCTTCGGTGATCCACGGGAAGCAGGCATGGCGGCTCAACAGCGACTCATGAACATGATGTTCGGGACGATCTGCTCCCAGGTGGTCGGCACCGCGGCCCGGCTCGGGCTCGCCGATCACCTGGGCGACGGAGAACTCGGCTACCGGGAACTGGCCGCCCGCACCGACACCCACCCCGGCGCGCTTGCCCGCCTGCTGCGGGCGCTGGCCGCACTGGAGATCGTCGTCGAAACCGGCCCCGGCACCTTCCGGCTGGGCGAGGCGGGTATGCCGCTGCGCACCGATCGACCGGATTCCCAGGCGGCGGCCGTGCTGCTGTTCACCGACCCCGCCCTGCTCGACTCCTGGAAGCTGACCGAGGAGGCGGTGCGCACCGGCGAACCGACCTTCGAAGGGCTCTACGGCACCGACTTCTTCGGCTTCCTGGCCACCCGCCCCGATCTGTCGGAGCGGTTCAACGCGACCATGCGGCAGGTGAGCCTGCCCATCGCGCAATTGATTCCGGTGAGCTACGACTTCGCCCGGTACGGCACCGTGATCGACGTGGGCGGCGGCGACGGCACCGTGATCTCGCAGATCCTGCGCGGCTCGCGCTCGCTGCGCGGCGTCGTCTTCGACTCACCGACCGGGGTCGCCGAGGCCGCGGCGACACTGGCCGCGGCCGGGGTCGCCGACCGCTGCCGCATCGAGGCGGGCGACTTCTTCGCCGCAGTGCCCGAGGGCGGAGACCTGTACGTGCTCAAGAACATCCTGCACGACTGGGACGACGAACGCTGCGTCACGATCCTCGGGCACTGCCGCGAGGTCGCGCCCGAGGACGGGCGGCTGCTGATCGTGGAATCGGTGCTGCCCGACGTGGTCGACACCACGGACCCGGCGCCCTACCTCACCGACATCAGCATGCTCGTCAACATGGGCGGCCAGGAGCGCACCCGGACCGAGTACGAAAAGCTGTGCCGCGAAGCCGGTTTCGCGGTCGTCGCGGTCCACCCGACCGTCTTTCCGACGTCGTACTCGCTGCTCGAGGCCGTGCCGGTCTGAACGGAGCCGAGCCCATGCACGACAAGTCCCGGCCGATCGTGGTCAACCTGCTGTCCGACGATTTCCACGAGCGGGCGCACCGCGTCTACAACGACCTGCGCGCGAGGGCGCCGGTCGTCTTCGCCGAACTCCCGGAGCAGCCGGGCCGCGGGTTCTGGATGGTCACCGGTTACACCGCGGCCGAAGCCGCGCTGCGCGACACCCGGCTGGCGAACAACCCGCGCGCCCTGTTGTCCCCCGCGCAGCGCGCCGCGCGGGCACGCGCGCTGATCCCGGAGCCGCCGGCCACCATGCTGCTGTCCGATCCGCCGGAGCACACCCGGCTGCGGCGCGCCGCGCAGAAGGCGTTCACACCCCGATCGGTCACCGCCCTGCGCCCCGCCGTCGTCCGGCACGCCGAGCGACTGCTGGACGAGGCGGGCGAGGCCGCCCGCGCCGGTGACGGCACCGTCGACCTGTTGCACGCCTACGCCTACCCGCTGTCGCTGACCGTGCTCGGCGAAATCCTCGGTTTCCCCGAAGCGTGGCACCCGGGACTGCACGACCTCGCCGTCCGGGCCGCTGCCGCCTCCACCCCGCTCTCCGGCCCCGACCCCGCACTGCGCGAGCAACTCGACGCCTACACCCGCGATCTGGTCCTGCTCAAGCGAAGCAGCCCGGGCAACGACCTGGTCAGCCGCCTGGCACACCCGGAGTCCGGCAAGGACGCGCTGACCGACGACGAACTGCGGGCCATGATCGGCCTGCTGGTCGCCGCGGGTTTCGAGACCTCGGCCAGCCTGATCGCCAGCGCCGTCCTCTCCCTCCTCGCGCACCCGGCCCAATGGACCGCACTACGGGACGATCCGGACCTGGCCGCCGCGGCCGTGGAGGAGACCATGCGCTACTGGGGCCCGGTGGAATCGGCGACCATGCGCCTGGCCCTCGAACCGCTGCGCCTCGGCGATCGGCACATCGACCGCGGCGACCGCGTCCTGGTCTTCCCCGCCGCCGCCAACCGCGATCCGGCCCACGTCCCCGACCCGCACCATTTCGACATCCACCGCACGCCCCGGCCGCACCTCGGGTTCAGCCACGGCATCCACAACTGCATGGGGGCCGCGCTGGCGCGCACCGAGGTCGCCGTCGCACTGGCCACCCTCGTCACGCGCTGGCCCCGGCTGCGCACCGCCATCGACCCGGCCCGGCCGCACTGGCGCCCCGGCATGGGATTGCGGAGCCTGCGCCGCCTGCCGGTCCGGCCCTGACCCGCGACCCCGTGCGCCGGCAAGGGGCACGCAAGCACCACCAGCACAAGGAGTTCGACCATGACATCCCCGCACGACACCCGCTACGACGTCGCCATCCTCGGCGCAGGCATCGCGGGCAGCACCCTGGCCACCATCCTGGCCCGCCACGACCTGAAGGTCCTGCTCCTCGACGCGGGCGTGCACCCGCGTTTCGTCGTCGGCGAGTCCACCATCCCGCACGCGACCACGACCGTGCGCATCCTCGCCGAGCGCTACGACGTCCCCGAACTGCGCGCGCTGGCCACCTTCGACGGCACCGCGGAGCACGTGACCCGCAGCTGCGGCCGGAAACAGAACTTCGGCTTCGTCTACCACGAACAGGGCATGCCCGCCGATCCGGGCAAGGCCAACCAGGTGGTGCTGTCGTCCGGCTACCGCCGCGCCGAATCGCACTGGTTCCGCCAGGACATCGACGCGTACGTTTTCCACCTCGCCGTCCGCTACGGCGCCACGGCCCGGTCGAACACCCGGGTCACCGACATCGACGTCGATGCTGGCCGAGGGGTCGAGCTGCGCACCGCGGCCGGCGAGTCGTTCACCGCCGAGTACCTGGTCGATGCCACCGGCTTCCGCTCGGTGCTGGCCGAGCGTTTCGGGCTCCGGGAGCAACCGACCCGCGCGCGGACCCGCTCCCGCTCCCTGTTCACCCACATGGTCGGCGTCGAGCCGTTCGACGACATCGCACCGGTCGCGTACGACGCGCCCACCCGGTGGCACAACGGAACCCTGCACCACGTCTTCGACGGCGGCTGGCTCTGGGTGATCCCGTTCGACAACAACGACCGCTCGCTCAACCCGCTGTGCAGCGTGGGCCTCACGCTGACCGGGGACGCGGTCGACGACGACCGCCCCGCCCCGGAGCAGGAGTTCCGCGCCTTCCTCGACCGCTTTCCCGACGTCGCCGGACAGTTCCGCAGCGCGGCGGCCGTGCGCCCGTGGGTGAGCACCGGGCGCCTGCAGTACTCCGCGTCCGGCACCGTGGGCGACCGCTTCTGCCTCACCGCGCAATCCGCGGGCGCGATCGAACGCCCTGTTCTCCCGGGGGCTGGCGAACTCCTTCCAGACGGTCAACGCGCTGGCGTGGCGGATCATCGAGGCGGCGCGCGACAAGGACTGGTCGACGGCGCGTTTCGCCGGTCTCGACGCGGTGCAGCAGCGCATGTTCGACGTCCACGACGACCTCGCCTACTCGTCCTACGTGGGTTTCCGCGACTACGCGCTGTGGGACGCGATCTTCCGCGTCTGGCACACCTACAGCTTCTACTCCGACGCCGCCCTGGAACACGCGCTGTCCCGGTACGTCGCCAGCGGCGACGATCAGGTGCTGCGGGCCCTGGAGCGGGGTGACTCCGAGCTGGCCCTGGCCGTGCGGGGACTGCTGACCGGCGCACGCGAGACCTGCGAAGCGGTCGAACGCGGTGAGACGACGCCCGCCGACGCCGCGGCGGCCATCGTCGAGCGGATCAACCGGGAACGCTTCTTCCCCGCCTACCTGCCGCACGGCAACCCGGAGATGAAGTACGTCGACGTCGGCCAGGACACGGCGATGGAGTTCCTGCGGTGGTCGCGCACCGACGCGCCGCGATGGATCACCGAAGCCTTCGCCTGACCGGGCGCCGATCGTGAACCCGATGAGACAGCCCGTCGCACTCGGCGCCGACGGCTACGCGCACACCGTCCGCGAACACCACGCCAACCCGCTGACCTTGGCGGCCGCCATCGCGGCCTCCGGGCAGCTCACCGACTACGTCGTCTACGAACAGCCGGGATGCTGGTACGTCGCGGGCAATCCGGTCGGCGCGGTGACCGTCCGCCCCGGCCGGCTGCACAGCACCCTCGGCGGCGAGCACGCCGAATCCTGGTCCGGCAACCCGTGGGCGCTGATCCGCGCCGCGCTCGACCGGGCGCCGATACCCCGGTGGCGCGCCTACGGCTGGGCCTGTTTCGAGCTCTACCGCCCGGACACCGCCGCCCCCGACGACATCCTCGCCCACCTCATGGTGCCCGGCGTGGAACTCGAGATCACGGCCACCGAGGTGCACATCCGCAGCTGGGGCGCCCCCTTCGAGCTCCACCTGCCCGATCCCCCCGCCCCATCGGCACCGACACCGGTGCCGGTCGACGCGGTCGACCCCGCCTACCTGCGGCGGGTCCGCGACGCCCTGGACCGGATCGACAGCGGCGAGTTCCACAAGGTGATCGTTTCCCGCCGGGTCGACCTGCCGTTCGCCGTGGATCTGCCCGCCACTTACGCCGCCGTTCGCCGGATGAACACCCCGGCCCGCTCGTTCCTGCTCGACCTGGGCGGCTGGCGGGCCGCGGGCGTCAGCCCCGAGACCGTCCTCGAGGCCGACGGCCACGGGCTGGCGGCCACCCAGCCCCTGGCGGGCACCCGCGCCAGGACCGGCGACGTCGCCCGCGATCGCGTCCTGCGCGACGAGCTGCTGGCCGACCCGAAGGAGGTCTACGAGCACGCCACCTCTGTGCGGCTGGCCCACAGCGAACTGGCCGGCGTCGGCAGCGCCACGCGGGTCAGCGAATTCCTCACCGTCAAGGAGCGGGGCAGTGTGCAGCACCTCGCGTCCCGGGTTGAGACCCTGCTGCCCGCCGGCCGCGACGCCTGGGACGCCCTCGCCGCCGTCTTCCCCGCCATCACCGCCTCCGGCATCCCCAAGGCCGCCGCCTGCGCCGCGATCGGCGACCTCGAGCCGGGCACCCGCGGGCTCTACAGCGGCGCCGTCCTGCGCGCCGACAGCTCCGGCATGCTCGACGCCGCATTGGTATTGCGCGCCATCTACCAGCGCGACGGCCACAGCTGGCTGCGCGCCGGAGCCGGGGTCGTCACCGGCTCGACGCCGGAGCGCGAACACGAGGAGACGTGCGAGAAGCTCGCGTGCATCGCCCCATACCTCGTGCCCGCCCGCCCCGATCCATCCCCGGACCCGGCTGATCGGTGACTCCCACGCGCAGCACAGTGCCCCCGGCGCCAAAACGCCGGGGGCACTGTCGATTCACGGCTACGCGGACGCGGTGACCCGCCAGTGCCGCGCCCTGGTCTGGGCCTCCCACATCGCGCGGTAGCGCCCCTGCCGCGCCAGCAGCTCGTCGTGGGTGCCGCGCTCGGCCACCACCCCGTCCTCCAGCACCAGGATCTGGTCCGCCGCGACCACGGTGGAGAGCCGATGCGCGATCACGACGACGGTCTTCTCCGCGACCAGCGCGTCGATGGCCTCCTGCACGTACACCTCGCTCTCGGTGTCCAGCGCGGCGGTCGGCTCGTCGAGCAGGACTATCGGCGCGTCCTTCAGGATCGCGCGGGCGATCGAGATGCGCTGGCGTTCACCCCCGGACAGCGCGCCGCCGATCTCGCCGACGCGGGTGTCGTACCCGTGCGGCAGCCGCTCGACGAAGGTGTGCACGTTGGCCGCCCTGGCCGCGGCCTCGATCTGCTCCTGGGTGGCCTCGGGCGCGGCCATCGCGATGTTCGCGCGGATCGTGTCGTCGAACAGGTACACGTCCTGGAAGACCACGGCGATATTGCGGTAGATCTCCACCGGGTCGAGGCCGCGCAGGTCGAGACCGCCGATCCGGACACTGCCCGCGTCCGGGTCCGCGTACCGGGTCAGCATCCTGGTCACCGTCGTCTTGCCCGAGCCCGACGGGCCGACCAGGGCCGTCAGCGATCGGGCGGGCGCGGTGAACGACACCCCGCGCAGCACCGGAGATCCGTCCGGATAGGTGAAGTGCACATCCTCGAATGCCAGGTCGTAGCGGGTGATCCGCGCGTGCGGGTCCTCCACCGGCAGCGCCGGAGCGTCCAGCACCGCGCCGACCCGCTCCAGCGCCGAGTCGGTGATCTCGAAGATGGCCGACAAGTTCGCCATGGTCGACATCGGCTCGGCGAACCGGACCGCCGCGGCCACCACCGCGATCAGCAGGGCCGCCGAGATCTCCAGGTCGAGCACCAGCGCCGCGCCGACGGCGACCATCGCCACCAGGCACAACTGCACCACGCTAGAGGCCAGCAGGCCCGGCCAGGTCAGCCGCTTCTGCATGGCCGACATGGCCTCGTTCTGCTCCTCGAGTGTTTCGACCAGGCGCTGCGAGGAGCTGCCGACCTGTCCGGTGGCGCGCAGCACCGGCAAGCCCTGGACGTACTCGACGATCCGGCTCGCGGCCGCGGCGTCGGCGGCGTCGGTCCGGCGCGCACCCACCCCGGTGATCTGCTGGATGCGCCGGACGAACAACACCGCGAACGGCAGCGACGCCGCCAGCACCAGTCCCAGCCGCCAGTCGACCGCGACGATGATCACGCCGATGACCGCGGGGACCGTCACCATCTGGATGAACAGCAGCGCCATCCCGGACGAGCTCATCGTCGCGTTGGCGACATTGCTGCCCATCACCGTGGTGAGATCGCCCGCGGCGCGGCGCTCGAGGTCGGCCTGCGGCATGGTGCGCAGTTTGTCGCCGAGCCGCAGCCGGGTGGCGGCGAGCACGTCGGCCCACCGCCCGAACTCGAAGCGCAGCTGCCCGTAATGGAAGGCCGCCTGGATCACCCAGCAGCCCACCAGCACCCAGAACCAGGTCCAAGCGGCGGTGGTGTCGACCTCCGGCCTGCTGAGTTCGTAGAGGATCGGGATCAGCGTGGCGTACGCGGCCGCCTGCATGATCGAACCGAGCAACGCGCACCACAGGGTGCGGCGGAACTCGTCGCGGTAGTCCCCGGCGGCGAGCAGCATGAGCCGCAGGATTCTTCTCATCGGAGCGTGGCCTCCTTGGTCGAGCCGCTGCCGAGACCCCATCCGCGGGCGCGCTGGTGGTGCTCCCAGAGCCGGGCGTAGCGCCCGCCGGAGGCGAGCAGTTCGGTGTGCGTGCCGGATTCGGCGACCCGGCCGGATTCGAGCACCACGATCCGGTCGGCGTCGACGATCGTGGACAGCCGGTGCGCGACGACCAGCACGGTGCGGCCGCGGGTGAGTTCGGCGATCGCGTCCTGGATGGCCGCCTCGTTCTCGGGGTCGGCGAACGAGGTCGCCTCGTCCAGGATCACGATCGGCGCGTCCGCGAGCAGGGCGCGGGCGATGGTGATCCGCTGCCGCTGTCCGCCGGACAGGCGGGCCCCGCGCTCACCGACCGGGGTGTCGTAGCCCTGCGGCAGTTCGGAGACGATGAAATCGTGTGCCCGCGCGGCCCGCGCCGCGGCCTCGACCTCGGCGTCGGTGGCCGAGGGGCGGGCGAGCCGGATGTTGGCGGCCACGGTGTCGGAGAGCAGGAACGGATCCTGGAACACCATCGCCAGATGCCCGAGAAGATCTTCCGACGCGATCTGCCGGACATCAACCCCGCCGACCAGCACCTGCCCGGAATCGACGTCCCAGAACCGCGGGATCAGCCGTGCCACAGTCGATTTCCCCGACCCCGAGGAGCCGACCAGCGCGCACACGGTGCCGCTCGGCACGGTCAAATCGACGCCGTCCAGCGCGGCCCGGCCCGATCCGGCGTATCCGAAACGCACAGAGCGGAACTCGACCGATCCGTCCCTCGGCGACTGCGGGTTCTCCGGCTCCGGCAGCGGGGCGATGTCGAGCAATTCGACGATGCGCGCTGCGCCGGCCTTGGAATCGTTGAGCAGGTTGGACAGGTTCATCAGCGGCACCACCGATTCCACCGGGAGGGTACCGATGAGGATCGCGGCGACCAGCGTCGCCGGCGACATCGACCCGGTGGCGGTCAGCCAGATGCCCACCGCGGTCACGATCACGATGGTGGGCAGCGGTGCGACCGTCAGGTTGGCGAAGATCATCGCGCTGCGATTGTTGTTCTGCCAGTTCATGGTCGCGGCGTTGAACCGCTGGACCCGGTCGACGAAGCGCCGGAACGAGACGGTGCCGTCATCGAAGGTCCGCACCACCGGCATGCCCTGCACGAACTCGACGGTCGCCGCGTTGATGGCCTCGTTGGCCTCGTCGTAGCGGCGGCGGGTCTCCACGTAGTCGCGCAAGGTGAGCTGCATCCCGACGAACACCACCGGCAGGAACAGCGCGACCGCAAGCAGCAGTCGCCAGTCCACGAACCCCAGCGCCACCAGTGCCGCGATCGGCTGGGCCACCGTGAACCCGGCCAGCGGCACCGCGTCGGCGACCGCCATGTGCAGGCTGCGCACGTCATCCTGCACGATCTTCTTCACGGCTCCGGAGCCCAGGCGTTGCGCCTCACCCAGCGGGACCCGCCCCAGATGAGCGGCCAGATCGCTGCGCAGGCGCTGCTCGAGGTCGAAGGACGCCAGGTGCGAGAGCAGGAACGACAAGGCACGCAGGGCGAATCGGGTGAGAAAGCCGGCCCCCGCCAGCACCAGGAACGCCACCACCGTTCCGGTCTCGGTGTCCGCGTCGAACAGCTCCGCCAGCGCCAGCGCCAGCCCGACGAAACCGATGACCCCTCCGGCACCGCCCACCGCGGCGACCACCAAGGACGCCAGCAGCCGCCCGCGCACCGGCTCGGTCACCCGGAACAGCGCGCTACCGGGCGTCACCTCCGCTTGGTCCGCTTGGTCCGCGTCTGCCGGTGGTTGCCGCGCGACGTCGTCCGCTTCGTCGTCCGCTTGGAGCGCTACTCCCGTGCCACCCATGGTCACGGCTCCTGTCCTTCGCCCACGGGAAGCGTCCTCCCTCTCGGCGACAGCCAATGAAAACGATTGTCATTACCGACGAGAGCCTAGCACTACGCCTCTCGCCACGTCCGCCGGGAGCGCACCTCGGCCGCCTTTTCCCAACGCGTATTTTTAATATGGTTAGCACGCCCTAACCCCCACTGTCGAGATCCCGGCCCGCAGAATGGACGACCGTGCCGAACCAAGAGCCCCGCCGCCGCGGCCGACCGGTTCGCCTCGACCGCGAGACGATCCTCGCCGCCACCGATCGCATGCTCACCGCCGACGGCGCAACGGGCTTCAGCATGCGGCGGCTCGCCGGTCGGCTCGGCGTCAGCACGGCGGCGATCTACCACCACTTCCCCACCAAGGGCGCCCTGTTCTTCGCCGTCCTCAACGCCCGCGCCGAGGACCTACGGCAGCCGCATCTCCCCGCCGACCCCAGGGACCGGCTGGCCGCGATCGTCCTCTACCTCATCGACACCCTGCACGAACTGCCCTGGGTGGTCGACATTCTCCTGACCGGCGAGACCTACGGCCGGGCGGCGATGTGGATTCTCGACGAGTTCGTCGGCTGCGCCCGGGCCCTCGGCGCCACCGAGGAGCAAGCGGTCTACCTGTACTCGGTGCTGTGGCGCTTCACCCTCGGTGAACTCACCGCCCGCCGCGCCGCGGACGACCGCGCCGACGCGGCCCGCCGCGGTGAAGCCTCCCCGCACTGGACCGCGTCCGCCGCCCCCGATCTGCTCGACGACTTCCCCGCGGCGGTCGCCGTATTGCCGCAGTGGACAACCGCGGTCGCGCGCTACGACGCCGCGAAGGCCGTCCGCGACATCATCGACGGCCTCGTCGCGAATCTGGCGCCGACCGGCGACACCTAGACCCACTCGCACCGCTTGCGGATCCGGCCGCAGTGGCCGCGCCCCATTCGACCCGATGCGGCCGTTCGCGGCGGCGGCTGTCCGGCCGCTCGCCGACGAGTCCGAGGTCGTCCGGCCTGACCCGCCACGGTCGCCGCGCTCGCTGCGGCGGCTCCGATCGGCCCTGCACGGCCTCACGGGTTCTCGAATCGTCTGGACGATCCGCTGTTTCGAATGAAAAAGCACCGGATCGGCTACGCACTCGTCGAACCGATCGCGCGCGGCCGAACCCCGCGCCCGGGGTGACCAGGTTCGTTCTCAACCGCCGATAAGTGAACCTTATCGGCGGCTAGAAACCCGGAATCAGTTCGGTCGTGCTCTTAATCTTTCGTTTCGTAGCGTTTGTTGTGACGAAACGAAACTGCAACGGTAACCGCGAAAAACTGGGTACCCCTGTCTGTCACCGAGATCCGGTGCACGCGGTATCTGCCCCGGCCTCCGGTGGACTTTCGAAGTCGAGTTGATTGCGAGTCAGCGGAGTCGATCTGCGGCGCTTCGGGCAGTCGAGTTCTCTCCGGGCTGCGTTGATCGAGGAACACTGGAGCCGCCGACATCCGGACCTGTCACGAGCCAGGATGTTCACCGGATCCGAACGTCACTGTGACGCTCGACGACCGGGTATTCGACCGCGACGGACGCGGAGCTTCGCGGCTCGATCGCGAGCGTGCTCGCGTAGTGCCGTAGGCTGTTCTCGCGCCGGGCTCCGGCGCGGAGAGTCAGTCGCCGACGGAACGCGGGAGCCGCAGTCATGGACGATCAATCCAGCGTGGTCGCGGTTCCGGAATCGGTGCGCACCGAGTTGCGCCGGGGTGTGCGCAGTGTCCTGGTCGATGCCGCGGCTTTGCGGTTGGTGCGTGATCGCTTCGACGGCGACCAAGCCGGTTCGCTGCGCCGCTATCTCGAAGCGTCCCAATCGGAGAACACCCTGCGCGCCTACCGGGCCGACTGGGTGGCCTGGTCGGCCTGGTGCGGCACCGAAGGCCGTCAGGCCCTGCCCGCCGACGCGCTCGACGTCGCCGTCTACCTCGCGGCGGCCGCGGACGCGCGTCGCGATACCGGCGGATGGGCGTTCAGCCCGGCGACGTTGGAGCGCAAGTCGGCGGCCATCGCGGCGGTGCACGCGGCGAACGGCCTGCCGTCGCCGACGCGGTCGGACGTGGTGCGCCTGACCCTGCGCGGCATCCGTCGCATCCGTCGCACCCAGCCCACACGCAAACGCCCCGTGCTGCTGCACACTCTCGATCAGCTCCTGAGCGGGCTGCCCGGACCGGGTTGGCCCACCGAACCCGCCCGTCGCAGGGATGCGCTCGTTCTGCTCGTCGGTTTCGCCGGTGCGTTGCGCCGCAGCGAGGTGGCCGGGTTACGCATCGGCGACGTGGAAGTGGGCCTGGACCACACCACCGGAGAGCCACTGCTGTTGATCCGGCTGCCCGCGACGAAGACCGATCCGACCGGTGCGGCGCAACAGCGTGTAGCGCTCCCGCGCGGCCGCCGGCCCTCGACCTGTCCGGTCTGCGCTTTCGCCAACTGGCTGCGCCTGCGTGAAATCCACGCCGCCGGTGGGACTTGCGCTGTTCGCGCCTGGCTGGCCGACGCGCGGCAGGCAGCTCCCGAGATCCACCGTTGCCACGGCTTCACCGGCACCACACTCACCGGCGCGGACCTCCCCCTCTTCCCCACCATCACCCGCCACGGCGTCATCGGCGGTCACGCCATGTCCGGCCGAGCGGTCGCCGAGCTGGTCAAGCGTTATGCCGCCCGGGCCGGGCTCGACCCCGCGCTGTTCTCCGGGCATTCGCTGCGCGCCGGATTCGCCACGCAAGCCGCGCTCGGCGGCGCCAGCGACCGCGAGATCATGCGCCAGGGCCGCTGGTCCAATCCACGCACCGTCCACGGCTACATCCGCACCGCCAACCCGCTCGAGGACAACGCGGTCACCAAGCTCGGACTGTGAGACTTCGATCCGTGGCGGCTGGTCCTGCCCGCCTGCCAGGACAGTTTGCTACAGATATGCTGTTCTCGTGCTGTCAGTGCCGGCGCCGATGCTGGCCGTCTCCGGACGGCCACCGCAGGAGCGCGGCCGGTGGGCATTCGAGATGAAATGGGACGGCATTCGCGCCATCGCGCGGTGCCGGGCGGAGGACTGCCGGTTCTACAGCCGCAACAATCGGGATCTCAGCGGCTCGTTCCCCGAGCTCACGGCCGCGCTGGCGGATCTGGGCGAGCGCGGCGAACTGTTTCTCGACGGGGAGATCGTCGCGCCGGATCCGGCGACGGGGGCGCCGTCGTTCGGTCGCTTGCAGCGGCGGATGCATGTCGTCGCGCCCAGCGCGGAGTTGCTGCGCGGATTCCCGGCGCAGTATCTCGCGTTCGAACGCGCTGGCTGTCGACGGGGAGTCCACCATGCCGTTGTCCTACACCGAGCGCCGTGAGCGCTTGGCCGAACTCGCTTTGGACCGGCCGCTGGCCCGCACACCGCCGTATTACCCGGATGTCGATCCGGCCACGCTGATGGACGTCGCGCGCGAGCACGGCTTGGAGGGAATAGTCGCCAAGCGCCTCGATTCCGCCTACTACCCCGGCCGCCGCTCCCCGTTGTGGATCAAGACACCGCTGCGGCGAACGACCGAGGTCGTCGTCGCGGGCTGGCTACCAGGCGCTGGCCGCTTCTCCGCGACGTTCGGTTCTCTCGCGCTGGGCGCTTACGACGAGCGCGATCAACTGGTGCACGTGGGCAATGTCGGCACCGGGTGGACCATGCACGACCGCCGCACCCTGCAAAGCCGGTTGAACGAACTCGCTCGCCCGCAGACTCCCTTCGACATTCCCCCGCCCCGCGTTGTCGCCGCCGCGGCCCACTGGGTGGAGCCCGTCCTCGTCGCCGATATCGAATATCGGGAGGTCACCGCCGAGGGCCTGCGCCACCCCAGCTGGCGCGGCCTGCGCCCCGACAAGTCCCCCGGCGACGCGAGGGTACCGACGTAGCTTCGACGATGAGGTGCGCAAGCGGATCGGCCGTTTGGTGATGGCGGCCGCGCAGAACAGCTACTCCTTGTCTCGCGGATGATCGCAGCGATGGTGGCTGGCTGAAGACCTGACTTCTCCCGGTAACGACCGTGGAATCCGAATGAGTCCCGATCCGGTCTGCGGCGATCAGGGCTCCTTCATGGTGTCGGCCAGGTGGGTGGCGGCGTGTGGTGGGCTCCTCGCCGCAGCAGTGCCGGACACCGCACCGGACCGTCGATTCTGGCAGCCGTGGCTTCGACAGCCGCTGCGGCCGGAAGGTAGTTACCGGGGAGAAGTTTCCATGGCGAGTAGTTCGAGTTTGGCCTCGGCGATCGAACCCGGTTCTGCCGTGTAGATGATCACCACCTGGTCTGGTTCACCCGGTACCTGCAAAGACTCGTAGCAGAGCTCGAACTCGCCGACGAGCGGATGATCGAACTGCTTGATCCCGTGCCGCTTCCGGCCGACGGTGTGCCGCGCCCACTGCTGTCGGAATACCTCGCTGCCTGCAGACAAGTCGGCGATCAGTGTGGCCAGCTCAAGATCATCGGGATACCGCCCGGCTTCCCGGCGCAGGTACCCAACCGTGTTACGGACCGCGAGCTCACGATTGCGATAGAGCCGACGAACCTTTTCATCGAGCAGGACAAGGCGCGCGAGGTTACGCTCGTTCGGGGCCAGCGCAGCAAAGTCGGTGATCAGGCTGGAGGCGAGTGGGTTCCAGGCCAGGATGTCCATCCGCCGGCCGAGTATGAAGGCCGGGGTTGCGCCGACACTATGCAGTAGCTGCAGCAATCCGGGCCGAACGCGCTGGGAGGCGCGCGGCCCACGGGTCTTCCTGCCCGGCCGGGCGAGCTGGTACAGGTGGTCGCGCTCGTCATCACTCAACCGCAGCACGTCGGCGACGGCATCCAACACGCTGTCGGATACCGTGTCGGCGCGCCCCTGTTCCAGTCGGATGTAATAGTCCACGCTGACCCCGGCTGCCCGGGCCAGCTCCTCCCGTCGCAGTCCAGCCACCCGGCGAGGACCGCGCCCCGGCGGCACTCCGATGTCCACCGGCCGGACCCGTGCGCGACGAGATTTGAGAAATTCTCCGACCCCCCGATGTGCGGGCATGAGAACCACTATCCAACCGACCTCCCACCTCTGTCCAGCGCATCTGGAGGGTTTGCTGGACCATAGGTCGACCGCTCCGACGGGGCAACCGGCTCTGGCCGCCGGTGAGCTTGTGCTGCGACCATCGGCGAAATACGTTGCGCAGCAGGAGGTAGCTCGTATGAGAGAACGCGGCATTCCTCGCCGGAACGCTCTTCAGGCCTCGGCTTTGATGGCCGGGGCCCTCGGTGTCGGGGCGTGCCGCTCCGGACTACCAGCCGACACCCTGCCCGCCGGAAGTTTCGCGCATAATGTCGAAGTTGTCGGCTACAGCGACCTGGATAATCGCCCCGGATTCAAGATGGCCGTTCGCCAGACCGGTGGCCGCTGGTACCTCTACCTCGGCCACTTCTGGCATTCAGGATGGAGCGTCGTCGATGTGACCGACCCGGCCAGACCGGAGGTGGCCCTGTTCCAGCAAGGTCCCGTCAACACATGGACACTGCAGGTCGACCTTTCCGGCGACATCATGGTTACCGCACTCGAGCGGGTGTTCCCGGACTTCGGCGGCGATCCGAGCGCTCCGTTCGAGGAAGGAATCTACCTCTGGGACATAGCCGATCCGATACGGCCGAAGCGGCTCGGCCACTTCCGGACCGGTGGTACCGGCACCCACCGCAACCATTACCCCGGCGGACGCTACGTCCACCTGGCGGCCGGAATGCCCGGATACCACGGCAATATCTACCTCATCGTCGATATCGCCGATCCGAGTCGGCCCACTGAAGTCGGCCGCTGGTGGGTGCCCGGCCAGCACACGGCAGGCGGCGAGAACCCTGCTGGCCAGCGCGCCGCGCAAGACGGTCATCTATCCACTTCGAGCCCTTGCTGCTCGTCCGGGCACGACGTGTCCCTGCACGGCCCGGCATACGTCAGCGGGAGCCACGCCTACCTGCCCTACGGCGGGGCTGGCATGGTCGTGCTGGATATTTCCGACGTGTCGGCCCCGAAGCAGATCGGGCACCTATCGTTCAGTCCGCCGTTCCATTCTCGCTTCGGAGTGCACAGTGTGCTGCCGATACCGCAGAAGGGAATCGCATTCGTGAACTCCGAACACACCGCATACGCCGACGGCGCCGCTCATCACGCTTCCATCGTGGACATCACCGATCCGGCGAACCCGTTTCTGCTGTCGCTGTTTCCCGCACCTGTCCCACCGCCCGACGCTCCCTACGCCGATTTCGCCACCCGGGGCGGCTGGCGCGGACCGCACAACATCAACCATCATCAGCATCATCCCGATGTGCAACGTCAGGGAGATCTGTTCTACATCGCGCACTTCAATGCCGGTCTGCGCATCTACGATGTCTCCAACCCCTACCTGGTGCGCGAAGTCGGCTACTTCCTCCCACCTGAACCGACCAAGCGTTACGGGCCGATGCCGGAAGGGGAGCTGGTGCTACAGACCGAAGACGTCGTCGTCGACCGTCGCGGCTTCATCTACATCACCGACAAGAACCAGGGCTTATGGATTCTGCGCTACACCGGCCCGCTCCCTCGCCATTGACACCGCGCGGCTGAAAACCTCACAGCATATTTCGCAAATCAACAACCACGTTCGGGGCGCGGCAGGTACCGGACCGGCTCCACTGTGGCGGGTGGCCAACAACGCGTGCGTCATGCTGCGCCGCCGAGCAGTTACCACGCAGAGCACGCGGGGGCAGACCTTCTGCCTTCTGCCGAACACCCATGGTGAACGCCGGCCGATCACCTCCTGCCGCTCACAGCTGCGGCGGCGCAACAGGTTGTGAGTCGGCGGGCTTCCCCGCTGCCGCACCAGTGACCACCGGCTGTTGCGTCGCAGAGGTGGAGACGCCGTTCGCGGCAGCGTCCAGCCCGGTCGGATGGAAATAACCCATGAACGTTCCATACTTTTCGGACAACGGGGGATTGTTGGGATCCAGGGGAATCAATTGACCCCCATCCATGACGAACATACCGTTACCGTTTTTGACGATCAGCCCATAGCGCTTCTCACCGTTCTTATCCCACTCCACCGTATCACCCGTCTGCAGCTGGGCAATATCATTCACCGTTGCCCATGGATTGTCCGGCGTGTTCTCACCCGCTGTACCCATATAGGCGGCTTTCGCGTCCATCGCGATATTCTGCTGCTGCTGTTGCAAAGCCTGTGCGACCGCCGTCGATACCTTGACTGTCGAATTGTCGGGCAATCGGTAATCCACCATCGCACCCGGCGCAGACACCGGCGGCGGAGCACCCACATAGGTCGGCATCGTCGATGCAGGATGAGATGCCAGTACAGCGGGGCTGGTGTTGGCTGCAGGCGCGCTGCCATTTGAGCCGTTTCGCGAACCCCGGTCGTCGCGGGCTCTGTCGTCGTGGGCTCTGTCGTCGATGAGGGGACGGTTCATGTGGTTCCCCATCTGGGACAGGGCGCTCATTGCGATCATAGGCCCCAACATGTCGGCGCCGCCTCTGTCAGCTGCAGGCACGACGTTGCCGGTCGCCACGCCGGTCCCCGCCGGGAAGCCGTTCTGCGACTCCGTCTGCACCGGAGGGCCCAGCTCCGTGCTCGACGCCGCATCATCGACAACGCCGAGAACGGGATCACCCGAATCCGTGACATCCGAGGACTCTGTGAGCAAGTCGTCGTAGGTGGGACTCAAATCCTGATCCGGTATACTGCCATGTTGCCCGAAACCATCCGGTAACGGATACGTGCCACTGCCGGCGGCAGCGGCCGCTGCGGATTCGGCGGCGGCCGCCGCGGATTCGGCAGCGGCCGCCGCGGATTCGGCTGAGGCCTCAGCCGCGGAAGCAGCCGCCTCGGCGGCAGAGGCGTCTGCTGTCTCTGCCTGTTCGTCATGGCTGCCACCAGCGTTGTCGATGTTATCGGCATTCGCCACGAATTCCTCGACCGCGCTTTCGTACACGCTCTTCCACTCCGCAACAGCGGAGTCGATGTGCCTTACGTAGTACAGCTGTTCCGCTTCTTCGGTCAGATAGTGTTTGCCCGAGTCGTCTCTCTGATAGATGATGATCGGGTCGACATCTCCCCCGGGCCGGAGCACGATATCGCCATTGTCCATGAAATCGACGTCGTCGCGTTCCCGATCGATCGGGAGGTCGAACTTCAGCCTTTCGTTGAGGTCGTCCTTGATTCTTTTGAGCTCTCTGAAGGTGTCCTCGTTCAGCGTCCCGGAATCTTGGGTGTTGACTTCGACGTCGTTGTCCGCGGCGGTGTACTCCTGCTGGCGATCCTCCAACTCCTCGCGAAAACGATCATGCGTGTGCGCGATACGCGCCCAGCCGGCTGCGGTGGTGACCTGTTCGGTGCCGAGCACGTGAGCGAAGTCGGGCCTGTCCCGCGGATCAGCGCCGAGTGTGTCGAATCCCCACTGCATGGCGAACTGGGTGTCCTCGATAAGGGATATCAGTGACCGACCGGCGCCGTCCGGCACCCACAGCTTGACCGGTTCCCGATGGGGCCCCTCGGCGAGTCGGCTCTCGCCGGAACCGTCTGCGAACGTTACCTCGAAATCGGCCTCCGGCGCGGGCTCACGCGCTTCCTCGCTCTCGGTGTCTGCGACACCGCTCGGGTTGCCGGTCGACAGTGCGGCGATGATCTCCCTGTATTCGTCATCATTGCCGAGACCCTGACGCTCTCCTATATGAGCGAGCGTTTCTCTTCCCCTGGATGACAGTCTCTCGAACGCCCCCGCCAACTCGTTCTCATCCAATTCGGCCAGCAGATGCAGCAATTCTCTGGCCTCGTAGTCCGAAATATTGAATCTCTGGTGGCGGTACTCGTCGATCAGGTCGTCGACGTCGTCTGCGTTGCTCATCTGGCTCTCCTCTGCTCGCTGGAACCCTCGGAACCTTCGGCAGCATCCGCCGATTCGGCGATGGAGCGAGAAAGCCCGGCCGAAGCTGATGGCGCTGACGCTCGGGAGACCGGCCTGACGCCGTGGGCAATTCGAACGTCCGGGGCCGTCGTACCCGTGCCTGTTGTCTGCGTCGCCTTCACTATCCCCGCAGACGCGGCCGGGAACTGCGGGTGCTCGACAATTTGGCCGTAGGCGTAGAACGCGTCGCGCAGAGTCTGCCGGGTCGGTTCACCTACAGCGAGCAACAGCAGCAGTTCGTCGGCACGGCGCTCGAAGAACATTCCGCGCAAGGCTGTCATACCGGACACGTGCAGGTCTGCTCCGGCGTTGGGAACGTCAGATATGTCCCCTCGCCGTGACTGCGGTGCCGCCGCACCGTGGGCGGCGCGGAGTTGGTCCCACCAGTCGGCAGGGATGGTCGAATCGGTATCCAGTGCGTCGAGGATTCGACGCCGATGGGCGCGGTGCGCGATGCGCTTCGCATCATTACGGGGACGGTGGCGCGGACCAGTGTGTCCGCGGACCGGGCGAGTCGGAGGCAGGTCGCCGGTATTTCGGTATCGGGCACTGTCGCCGCCTGGCTCAGCAACTCGCCGGATCCTGTCAGCGCGAGCCGGTCGACCAGTCCGACTCCCGGTGCGGTGAAGTCGACCGCCGACTCGGCGGCGGACACCTGGCCTTCGATGGCGACATAGGGGCCCAAGGCGGCGCGCAGCTCGCTGGAGATTGCCGCGGAAGAGGCCAGGGCGCTGATCCGGACACTTCCGTAATAGTTTGCTGGCAAATCGAACTCAGCGAGTACTCTGGCCGGATCGGTAGATCCTTCCGAAGCCGTCACGGCTTTGTGACGTGCCGTGCCGAGGACGAAGTCCCACGCCCACGGGAGGCTGACCTCCGAGGGCAGGAATAGTCCGGCAGGCAACCAGCCACGGCCCTCGGTGGAGGTCAGCACAATGATGGGTCCGACGGTGGTCCGCACCACCGCCACCGCCCATTCCAGATCCGACGCCGAATCCGCGACAGCCGCGAGCGTCGCGGCCAGCAGAGTACGGGCGAGTGCCAAGTCCTCGTCAACCCGCTCACCGACCACGAACGACGGCAGCGCTCGCCGGTCCTCGGCCGCGTGAGCCGCCGCGGCGAACAAGCCCGGCGCCACGGGTGCGGGAACCCGGCCACTTGTACCGGAAGCACTGTCCGCGACCGTTGCCACAAACGGGTTCGGCATCAGTGGCGCGGCAGCAGGCTGTTCGCCCGTCGTGCCCGGCACCTTGCTGGTATCGCCGGCTGTGGTCAGGGACGAAGCGGCGGCGGGCTCCTGCACGTCGATCGAGAACGGCGTCGTCCCGGTTGCGGAGGTGGCCGCAGCCGGGCCGGTCAGGCCGGTGTCCGGCGCCCATGCGGCGGGCAGCAGGGGCGCCTGCACGGACGGCGTCGTCCCGGTTGCGGAGGTGGCCGCAGCCAGGCCGGTCAGACCGGTGTCCGGCGCCCATGCGGCGGGCAGCAGGGGCGCCTGCACGGTACGGGTGCCGTCCTCCGGCCTGCCAGGTGCGGTGATGAAGGGCCGGCCCGGTCCGCTGCCATTCACCACCGCCGTGTCCGGGCCGACATTCACCGGCCGTGCGGGACCTGGGGGCGCGGGGGCCACCGGACCAATTCGAGCGGCTTCGTTGCCGAAACCACCCGCATGGGCGATCCGGCGCTTGCCTTCCCGATCGGTGTCTTCGAAAGACTCTGCCGCCGCGAGCAAGTTCTCTCGCGCCCGCTCATGCGCGGCGGCGAGACGTTCGGCCTTTGCGTGGCGCCGGTCGTAGTAGTCCACCAGGGCCGCCCGCACCGGCTCGGCGATGACGCCGTAGCGGTATTCGAAGTCCGTGAGCCACTCATGGGGGATTTCACCCCATTTCCGGATGTTCATGGCAACACGCTCATGCTGCGTTGCGATCACCCGAAGCTGCTGCGGCTCGATGTCAAGGTATTCGGACATACTCGGTCGATTCCTCCCGCCATCTACCTCGGACCCGGCGTCTTGGAATCGCTCGGGTACCGCACCGAGTCAGCCCCGGCTCGCCATTCCCCCACGAGATCTGCCAGCGGCCGATTACTTGTGTCGTTCATGGCGATATCGAACTGCCGCCGAGCATCCTCGGTGCTCTCGGTGATAGCGGCCATGATTTCGGCTGCCAGTTCCCGGTTACCGAACCGGGCGCATGTTCCCGGCGCCAGATACAGATTCAGCAGCCGTCCCATCGCATCGACCTCGGGGATGATGAAACCGCTCGGGGACGGGCGACGCGCGACGATCCCGTCGAGCCGCTCACCCACCTCTGCGACACGGTGCCGTAACTCATGCAGCATGGCCAGTGCGGCACGGACATTCGGATGCATGTCTCTCACAAGTCCGCACCCACCCACCGAGAGAAGGCGCGCTGATGTGGCACAGCAGCTATCAACATCAGAGCGGAATGCATCATCGTCCCCACATGTCGAGTAGGTTGGCGATTTTGTGCATTTCGACGAGCGGTGTCCGGTGCGAGTCCGGTGGGATCAGTTCGGTGAGCTGGTCGATGAGTGTCGTGCTGGCAGGTGAAGTCGGCCGCCGCCCGCTGATGTGCACTGCGTGTCGTACAGCTGCTGCCAGCACTGCGTAGAGCTGGTGTAGTGATGCGGTGAGGTCCAGGGTGTCCAGGGCAGAGTAGAACCTGCACGAGTTGGTATCCGGCTCGTGGGCGGATGGAAACCTCTGTCCGGGTGCCGATCCCCCTGCACGCCGTAGCGCCGCGGTTATTGGTGTGGCCAGCGTCTTCAACGGCCTTAGTTGGTGCTGTTGCTCGGGTGTCAATGCTGGTTCGGCCAGCGGGCTGTCGGTATGCCGGGAATCGAGCAGCAGGTCGAGCTGGAGTTGGGCGAGGTTCGCCAGCACGGCCATGCCCGAGTCGAGTAGTTCGATGGCGGACGGCGTCGCCTGCCAGGGGACTCGATCGTGGTCAACGCACTGTTCGGGCACGCGCGTCCGACGGTGATCGACATGGTTGAGATCGTTGTCGACGACACCATCGGCCTGGCGGATCGCTTCACTCGCCGCACCCAGCAGGTCAGGCGAGCAAGACAACGCGTAGGGCATCGGCGCAGCGCCGATGTCGGTCGGTGCGGCGGTGGCGAGTAATGCGCGCATCTGCAGGATCACCGTGGCGACCTGCGGATGACTCGCCAGACCCAGCATCTCGGGCGCTGGGAAGCCGACACCGTAGCCGAGGAAATCGGTCACCAGCGCCGTCAGGCGCATCGCGATCGTGTGCGATCGGCGAACCGAGGCCAGCGCGAGTGCAGTCGCCACCGCTGTCAACGGGGTACCGCCGACCAGCAACTGCTCGTCCCTCTCGTCGATCGCCGCCGCAGCCAAACCCACCGCCTGTAACCCTTCCGCAGCAGGCACGCGTTCGGCGCCGACCAACGCGTGCCCATTCCCGCGCAGGGCCCTCGCCATGTGGGTGACCGCGATGTGGTCGTAGTCGGCGCCGGACGAGCCCCTAGCCGGCATCGGCACCGCGGGTGCGAACGGGGTACCCAGCATTCCGCTCAGCGTGGACAACAAGGCGACCGACGCGCCCGACCCGGCTCGGGCAAGAGGCCACAACCGGGCCAGCGCTACCGCGCGCACAACCTTCGCGGGCAGGTCAACTGGATGACCCGCGGCGGTGCGGCCGCGATCGGAGCCTTCGACCGACGAATCGGTGACGGCACCCGCACCGGCCATGTCCAGGTCGCCCGGCTGTCTGTCCCGTAGCACTCGAGATCGCGAAGCCTGCGCAAGCGCAGGATCAGCGATACGAACACTGACAGGGTGTTCAGCCTTGGCCAGAATCTCCGGTGTCAGACGACCGCATATCCGGATAACAGCTGGATCGGTCTGCCATTCCTCGAGCATCGGTGATCAGATCCTTCACTTCGCGTGGACGGTGTCGCAGCGGTGGATGTGCCGGGGTCGAACATCGTCGCCGATGCGATAGAGACCGAGTTCCATACCGGCTGTGGGGCCCTGAGAACCGCGATGCGGAACTCCGAATGAATCCGGCGGCCGCGCAAGCCATCGCAGAGTCGAAATACCGCAAGGTGGCGAGGGCGGGGTCATCAGGTGAAACCGCGCCGTACGCGGCTCCGCCCGGATGAAGCAAGACGATTCGACGTTCTCACGAATATCCACTTGCTGGACCACCTCTTTTGTTCCGCGAAGTTCCTTGATCAGCACTGTTCGCTGCCCGAGCGGCATCCGGCATTCCACCGAGGCAAGTACATTCTTCATAGCGGTCGCGGCGAGGCCTGAGAAGTGGTCCGCTCATCCACCGGACCGCCCGACCGTAGGTTTGCGAAACCTGCCATCGCGGCGATCCTCTGACCATCCGTCGCGAATCCCTAATCCGCTTGCGGTACGGACCCGATCCCCGTCGAACTTCTCGATTCACTCGCAGACGGAGGCGCACATGGTCCTGCGGACGCGGGCGATGGCAGCACTCGAAAGCTGTGATTGCGAGACTGCGTCACTCGGGTCTCGTCTACACGCGCAGTTCGACAGATGTCTCGAGTTGATCCGTGCTGTTGCTAAGGGGCATTTGCCGCGCAATCTTTTGCAATGCCGCAGCTTCGGGCGTACCTTGCGCAGCGGTGTACACGATGAGCGTACGCTCCGAGTCGCCAGGCAAGACAGACATTTCGAATCCGAGAGTCAGATTTCCCAACTCGGGATGGCTGAAGCGCTTGTATCCATGAGACTTCGTCCGAACCGGATGCAGATTCCACTGCTGCGCGAAAATGGGACTTCCGATGAGCAGTTCATCGATCAGCCGGGTCAGTTCCGTATCCTGCGGATATCGGCCGCGAGCCACACGGAGGTGTGCTACTAGTTCGCGAGCGATGAAATCTTGGTCCGGGTATCGGCGACTGACTTCTGGATGGAGCATGTGAAGTCTGGCCAGATTTCGTTCTCTGCGATCGAGCCGGCCGAAGTCGGTGATCAACTTTGTCGCCGGAGCATTCCACGCCAGGACGTCCATGCGAGGACCCAGGATCATCGCGGGCGCGGCTATCCAATCGAGGAGAAGTTTCGCACCGGATCGCACCTCGGAGCAATTTATGGCACCTGTCGCCGCTTTCGGGGGACGCGCAAGACGAAACAGATGCTCGGACTCCTCCTCATCCAACCGCAGGGCCGTGGCAACAGCGTGCAGGACAGCATCCGAAACGTTCGGATTACGCCCCTGTTCGAGCCGTATGTAATAATCTACGCTGACCCCAGCCAACTGCGCCAACTCTTCGCGGCGCAGGCCTGGCACGCGCCGGCGTCCCCGGAGAGGGGACAGCCCGGCATCCTCGGGCCGCAATCGCGCGCGTCGCGATCGAAGAAACTCCCCCATTGGCGACTCCACCATAGAATTCTCCCACAAGTATCATCCTCGAAGCGACCTACCGCTGGCGTTTCGAGCAATGCGCAGACCTCACATATCTGCGTGAACAGATTACGCCGAGACCGTACGCTTCCATTCATCGAGACATGCAGCCTATTTCCACTCTGAGCTTTCCGGGCAGGCGGGCCGGCGGAGGTCCCGTATCCCACGCCGGCCGATTCGGCGCATTGCCGGGCACACTCGCCTCGATCAAATGACTCGACGGCATTGCCGGTGCACTTTCGAAGACATCTCGACGCCCCAGTCTGCGCAACGTCACTCCTTCGCACGATACAACCAACCGATATGTGGTCCATGAGGCTGCGGCAACGTACACCTCTGTCCTGCGTCTTGACCCGCCGATCGAACCGTTGGTCCCCCATCCTCAGACCTTCGGCTCGGAGCAGCCAGGACTCAACCCTGCCATGGGTCTGGGAAACCTATGGTCGCAGTTCCCGACCTTGGGAAGCACCTTCCTTTCGGGGCCTGAGGCCGCCGACGCCACTGGATGACTGCGGCATGATCGCCACAGACATCCGCACGAGCGACAGTCGAGAACGGCAATCAAGGTATGCGGTGGCCGAACATGCACGCCCCGCCGGTAGGCCGCAGTTATTGCGGCAATTCGCCGATAATTGCGATGGATCGGTACGCTGCTTGCCGGTGTGCATGTTCTCGCGAAGGCAGTTACACCACCTCGGCATAAATCAGGTTGCTCATACGCGGTTCGCTACGCGTACCAACCGCTCCCGCTCCGAGATGCGGGGCACCACCACCACAGGTATTTGCCAGCCATTTCCATTGATCGGTCCCACAGTTGGCGCGCTACAGCTCGATCTCCGGCTCCGGATGGAAGCTGACCGCCGCGATTCGGCTGCCGCCGGCAGTGTGGCGGGCCATTCTGCATGGCCACGATGTTCATCAGCTTGGTGGCACAAGGCGGGCCAGCCGTTCCCGTACCGGCGCCGCTTCCATTCCAGGTCATCGATCCTCACTTCGGCGAACCGGTTCCCGGAACTCGATGTCGTGATCACCCGAACATCGGCGTCGCGGGCAGTGTCACGTAGCCGAGGCAACAATAGTTGGGTGAGAACGAAGCCCGCCAGGTGATCGGCCCGGAATGTCAGCTCGTGCCCGTAGACCGTCTCGACACGGTGGGGAAAGATGCCTCCGGCATTATTGGCGAGCACGTCGATACGCGGGTATCGGTCCAAGAGTTCGTCGGCTGCCGCCCTGACCTGCTCGAGGTAGGCGAAGCCGGTGACGACCGGCTCGGTGCCGAGTTGCCGGGCGATCGCGGCTGTCCGCTCCGGTGAGCGGCCGACCGCGACCACCGTGGCACCGGCGGCAGCGAGCCGACGAGCCGTAGCGACGCCGATCCCGGCGCTCGCGCTGGTGACAACAATGGTCTTCTCGGAGAGGTCGATAGGAATCAGTGGGTCGTTCATCGCTGCTCCTCGAGTTATTCCAATGAAACAGACAGTTATTGACATCTCGACTCGAATAGGGCGAGGTTCCCGGCGGGCAGCGAGATGAGCAGCTTGCGCTGCTCTGCCCGGTTGCTCGGCGAGTCCGATGCCGGACTGTCGATCGTGTCGAGGGGAAGACACGAAGAAATTCCTTCTGCCGAAGATCGGTTACACGTGCAACCATTGACACGTGTAACCATAGGGCCACCCGCAACTACGCGCAAGTTGTTGCAGGAGAACCGGTCTCGTGGACCGACTGCGATCAGCCGAGGGTGGGATAGGTGAGCGGATCCTCGTCTCCGGCGGCGCGGATCCCCGGCTGGAGTTTCAAGACGTGGTCGACGTGGCCGTCGCTGGTTCGCGCTCCGTTCGCGTCACACGGCGATACTGGCGGGCATGGTGCAGGAAGGCTGTCAGGGCTGAGGATTCGGTTCCCGGCACCCACGCGAGGACCGAGGTGGTCGGTTCCGCGTCCGGCACCGGGATACAGGGCAGGCTGCGCGGGACCTGACCCGCAGCGGACTCAGGAAGCAGCGCGACTGCGCGACGAGTGGCGACGAGGTAGGCGAACTGGCCGACGTCTCGGATCAACGGGCGGCTATCTACTCCCGGCCCGGGAGCTGTCTCCGGCCATCGGAGCATCGGCGCGCCGATCAGGTCGGACATCGACAGGGTGTCTCGTGCTGCGAAGGGGTGGTCGGGGGCGATGACTGCGATCTGGGTCTCGGTGAGCAGGTCCACGGTGTGTAGCCCTGTGAGGTCGTTGTTCGGGCGGTGGAGTAGCGCCAAGTCGGCCCGACCATCGCGCAGCATGACGATCCGCTGATCGACGCTGTGCACGATATCGGTGGGCACCGCATTCGGATGGCGACCGAAACTGCGGACGATCTGCTCGATCATCCCAGCGTCCGTTCCGGCCTTCATAGCCAGTACCAAGCGTGCGTCCCCGCCGGCGCGCCGTGTCCGGCATGCGGCACCGGCCACAGCGTCGAGCGCGCGTGTTCCCTCCCGCAGTAGCACCTCTCCGGCGGTGGTGAGCTCGACACTGCGGCTGGTGCGATGCAAAAGCCTCACACCCACACGCCTCTCCAGCCGTGCAATCGCGCGCGACAACGCCGGTTGGGCGATTCCGACCTTCGAAGCGGCTCGCCCGAAATGCAACTCCTCGGCGACAGCCACGAAATAGACCAGGTCGCGAGTTTCGAGCAGATCCATTCCTCCAGGGTATCGACCGAGAACAACTCGGTCCTGGTATCGACGCCGATCTGATGCTGAGCTCAGTACATGGACACGAAAGATGTATCGATCGCACTGATCACCGGCGCCAATCGCGGCATCGGCTACGAGATCGCCGCCGGGTTGGGGCGCCTCGGCATGACGGTGCTGGTGGGCGCTCGCGATCTCGAAGAAGGCAGGCACGCGGCAACCCGGTTGCGCGGTGGGGGGATCGACGCACATGCTGTCCGGCTCGATGTCACCAGCCCTGGCGACCCCGCCCTGGTAGCCGCGTGGATCGACGGGCATTACGGCCGATTGGACGTGCTGGTGAACAACGCCGGCATCGCGGGAGCGCCTCGCGGTCAACAACCCGGATCAGCCGATCTCGACGCCATCCGAAGAGTGTTCGACACCAACGTTTTCGGTGCAGTCGCCGTGACGGAGGCGGCAACGCCGCTGCTGCGCTGTTCACCCCGTGCTCGCGTCGTCAATGTAACCTCCGGCCTCGGATCGATGACCCGCATGACCGACCCCCAGGACTACTTCACCGAACTGCCCGCCAACATCGGCTACTCCCCATCCAAGTCCGCCCTCAACCAAGTTACCGTCCAATACGCCAAACATTTCGCGTCCGAGGGCATTCTGGTCAATGCCGCCGATCCAGGCCCATGCGCGACCGACTTCACCAGGGACGTCCCTGGCGTGACCCGCACCGCCGTCGATGGCGCCCGTATCGTGATCCACCTGGCTACCCTCTCCGGCAATAAGCCCACCGGCGGATACTTCAACGAAACAGGCCGGGTGCCGTGGTGAGCGAGGCAAACCGATAGCTGACGACGCCTGGATCGACCTGTCGGATGTTCCGATGAAAGCATTCTGATATGCCTCACGGCTCTCGATCGGGCCGCCCCAGCGAAATCATCTCGGAACGGAATGGTGGACATTGCGCTGCGGCCCCACCAAGGCGCTCCACATGATCGGGTGCATCACCTGTGACAGCCGGATACCCGGTCGACGGTGCCACCCGATCTCCGCGACCGTCATGGACCGAAAGGCGACCATCGAGCGTGCCTCCTCGAAGATGATGCAGGGATACTGCGTACGCGCCATCGCGAAAAATCGATCAACGGTTACGAACGTGAGCTCGGTGTCGAAGATTCGTCGAGTCAGCCGCCGACCCGGCCATCATGCTCTGCTGACGGCAGGGACGGCTTGATAACGATAAGTCGCTCCTTGCACAGTTCTGCAGGCGATTGGTCGTGCCCGCTTCTAGCAGTGCCGTGCATATCGAGGTGTTCGAAAGATGATTGCTGCTTGTTGACCAATGGTACGACGATGCGGTCCATGCATGTGCCGTCTTCGGCCAGTCTTCGCCGAATCTCATCTTGCGCCTGCCTGATCAGCTCTCGAGCACGACTGTATTCGAAGTCATCGTCGGGAATCGGTTCCGGTAGATCATGACGTGTCGTTGGATCCACGACTCGTCGTACCCCGCTTGACGGAATACCTCGCGAATCGGCTCGCTGACCGGCTTGAACGATACGTCGCCGCTCTCCGGGTCGGTTGTCACCATGTCCTCCCACGACACTTGCCAGGAGCCGTAGCAAGGAACGATGTATGCCTTGTCGAGTGGATAGGCGTACAGGTCGGTTTCGTCGAGCGGCCGGAAAACGGCATCGCTCGCCAGATGACCGTCGTTGTCATCGGTGGTCTTGAACTCACAGCGCCACGGCGTTACCGCGACGATCGCTTCCAGCGGCATAACGATGATGGCTCCGAGCGAACCATGCGAAGAGGATTTATCAGCGTAATACCGTAGCGCGTTGGCATAACGCATATAGGGGCCGAATTCCTCGGTGCCGTTCCATGCGCCGGGTTTGATGAAATGTACTCCGAATGAGCCCCTCGAATTGGTAGTGTATGGGATATCGTCATGCGCGCCTGATCTCAGCATCCCGTCTTCAGCGATTTCGCGAATCTTCGGGGTGAAGTGCAGATACAGGGTGGCGGCCTCGTCGGTGAACGTTTCGAAATCCGACTGCCGCCATACGGCAGTGTCTTCGATCCGCGTGATCAGCCCCGCAGTGGAGGGCGGCAGATGCACCCGAGCACGTACCCGCGCCGTGACTTCTTCGAACAACGCGAGCGACCGAGCATCTCGCGGGTCGAAAACGAACCCCCGCACAGAGGCCTCGGTGTACATGCCTCCGACGGACCGTTCCGCCGGCTTCAGCGCCTCTGCCACCGAGGCACGCAGCGGCACGGCCAAGCCCGCAGTGACCGCCTCGAAGATATCGTCGCGGCTGACCAGACCAAGTTTCAACTCCGATAGCAGCGGCGTCAACCAATGATCCGAGAGACGCTGCCATTCCTCGCCTATTCGTTGTCGCGTGGCCGGGGCGGCCAACAGTATATTATTTATGGTCTCGATCAGGTGTGGCACCGTCCAGGTCGCTCCGCGAACGAAACGCAGCTCGTTGGTGAGGCTTTCTATCTGCAACCTGATGCTGCGGCGCAATTCCCCGATGGGCAAGCTCAAATCGATGATAGGCCGATCGGACAGCAGTTCACCGAGACGCTCGCTCGCTGCCGCTCGCAGCGCCTGCCGATGACGATGTTTCGCGCCGGGCAGGAGGCGGTAGCTTCGCGGACGCTGCGCCGATTGCGTGATCTCCGCCAGGGTTCGAACATCGTCATCGGTCAGCTCGGGTCGAGCGAGAATCTCTTGCAGCGTAGCGATCGTTTCGTCGTGCCGATGCGCTGTTGGCGAGTAGCCGCCCAGATGCTCGTCCAAGAAAGCGTCCAATTCTGCACGGATCCCCATCAAGGACGTGACATCGAGCCTTCCCGTGCCATCGACCACAGACGCAAGCGCGTCATCCAGCGTGCGCAGCTGAGCGGTGGTCTCCGCACCATCTGGTCGCGCTCGGCGAGCACTTCGTTGAGGGCGGCGAGGTCCTCGGCGGTAAATGGCAGATGGTGGTCAGGGGTCACGATCGTTCTGGCCGGTCGAGGATCGGGACGGTCGGACACTCCAGCCGGGTCCTGGAAGGGACCGATACCACCGTGTCCGTCGTTCGTGGCCGTCGGAGCCTTTTCGGCCGCGAAGCGCTGTCGTGATCGGCTCCATGGCGTGCTCGGTCCGGGCGCCTCTTGTTGCCCGCGCGTCTTGTCGCGGCCTGGTTCGTCGGGATCGGTTATGGGTGACGCGTGTGCCCGGGGGACCGGGCGGCGCGGCACGACCTGATCGCCGGGGGATGGCACGAGTTGCCGGGAGAGGTGGTTTCGGTCCGGGACGCTGTCGTGCGTGATGTAGTCCAGGCTGTCTGGATGCACGGTAGGCCGGCGGGTGGGGTCGTGAGGAGCTCCTGGGATGCTCGGGTCCACTGGTGTGGCACAGCGATGGGGGATGACGGCTTCTTCATCGCTTGACGGCGATAGGGCGGGCAGGCGGGTGTGGGGTGTTGCCTGGTGCCGGGGCGGAAGGCTGACTTCTGGAAGTGGCCTGGGCGTGTCGTTCAGGTCGTCGTGCGCGTCAGAAAGGTTCGGGTCCGGGATCGACACCGACGGGTGGTAACGCGGCGGTGCGGCGGTGCGGTTCGTGGGCATCTCAGTGGGCAGGTGAGGAATGACCGGCATGGCATTCGGAGGTACTTGCGGTCGCGGCACATCTCGGCCGGGGATCGCCACGTGATCGCCCAGCGGAGGTTCGTACTCCCGTGGCGTTCTCTCGGGGTACTCGGGCACGACGGGTGTCGTGGGGTCCGGTACGTAGCCGGGCAGCACGGCCGGGAACAGCGGCGCCTGCGGTAGATCGAATTCCGGCGGCTCGGCGGGAAGGTCTGCACCGTCACCGGGCTGGGGCATGCTCACCGCGCCGAGAGGTCGGTGCCCAATTCCCGGGCCATCGGTGACGTTCGTGCCGGAATCCGAGAATGCCGCCAGCGCAGGCGGTCTCCCGTATTGGCTGACGCTTTCCGGGCCGTACACGCCACTGGGTGTCGCGGAGCCCTCAGGCGATGTTGATTCAGGGAAGTACGTTGTCCCCCTCGCCGCCGCGGCCGCCGGCTGTAGCGGCAGGGCCTCCGGGACGGACTGCGCATGCCCCGCGACGGTGGCGTCCGTTCCGACGTGTGCCGAAGGAGAGGTCGAGGTACCTACGACGTGATGCGGAACTTCCACCGACGGTGCGGTGAAATAGACGGCCCCCGGTCGTCGGGAACTCGACGCGAGTTCGGCCCCGGCGTCTTCCGCGACGAAATCGAGGTGCAAGAGCGATTGTTCCTCGTGGACGGTTGCTCCGTCGTTCGATGTTCCGCCTCCCGGTGGGAGTGCTGTAGCGTCCGGGGATGCGATGACCTCCGTTCTTGCCCCTGCGAGCAAGTACATTTCCCCGGCGGGTCCGTGTTCGATCATGAAAGTTTCCGCGTAGGAAGAGCTGCCGTCATCGAGTATTTCGATGCCGGGCGCGGGGATGGCTGGTTGTGTGACGGTCCCTTCGGTGAGTGCAACGATGACCCGCTGGTCCGGACGCACCTGCGGGTCGCTGATCTGGAACTGGCGCGCCGGAATCGTCGTGACCAGACCGGCCTCGGAGGGTGTGGACACCGCGACCGAGCTGCCTGCGCGCGCAGCTGCGGTGTGGTCCCAGGCAGGCCATGAGCCGCCACGTCTAGGAGAGGACGGTGACGAGGGATGCGGTAGTCCTCCCGACGGGTGGTCGGGCGCGATCCCGAGCGCTGGGATTCCACCGCTTCCGTCCGGCAGCTGCCTCGGGCCGTCACCTCTCAGGAACGCGAGCGCGGCGTCGCGTTCCGGCCCCTCCCGAAGACCATTGACAAAGTCGCGGGCTATCTGATCACCCTCCGCCCTGACCGCATCGGGCAGGTCCCACTCGGCGGAACCGTCACCGGGCCCGGCTTCGGGCCTGCTGGCCGGCGGTGGCTCGGCCCGACCGGTGGTGGACACCCCTACCGGTGTGGCTGTGTGCGTATGCGGCGGCTGACCGTCCCCGGCAGCGGAAACCCGCAGGAGTGACACGGCATCGGCAGGCCCACCCACATCGAGGGACGCCACCGGTTCGGGGGCACCCGTGGACGCACCGATGCCCCCGGCTCGCGCCCCCGCCCCGCTCGACCCGACCACCCCGGAGCCAAACCCCGTCCACACCATGGCGGCGAGGTCTTTGCCGCGCAGCTCGCCGCCGGTCGAACCGTACGCTGTCAGCCCACCGGCCAGACCACCGGCCATACCGCCCACCCCGCCCGCGGCCACGGCGCCCAGCACACGACCGCCCGCCCGGATCACCGCCGGCGCGACACGACGCCCCACCTCCACCCCGGCCAGACCACCGACCGCGCCCGCCGCCGCTCCGATCCCGACCTGCCGCCAGTCCACCATCTCCCGATGGCCCTGCGCGATCTGGACACGCTGTGCGACATAGGGCACCCCGCCGCCGACCACGGTTCCGAAGAACACGCCCTTCGCAGCCAGTGTGAACCGTGGGTACTCCGCGACGAACCGCGCCGAATTCGTCAGTATGGACAGCACCACGTCGCGCTTCGCCAGTTCCATCCCCGCCCTGGCCTGGGCGCGGTCGGCGACGGCCTTGACGATGCTGCCGGGCGGGGGCATCGCCATGTCGATGGTCATCTGAGCCAGCAGCGCTCCGGCGATGCCGATGATGACGTACTGCTGGCACTCGATAGCCGTCGCGTTGTCATACAAGTGCCGAGCCACGGCATTGCCGAAATCGATCTGCGCCTCGGTGTGGGCGATGACCTTGCCGTACTGCTCCCGTATCGCCGCACCGGTGGCGCCCTCGACCGCCGTCTCCAACCGAGACAACGCAGCTTGGACCCGAGCCACCACCAGAACCAGCTCGTTCGCCGCATCCGACCACGCATCCGCCGCGCGGCGCATCGCCTCGGGATCCCCCTCCGGGAAGTGCCCCAGCACCATGTCGGCCAGCCATTGGGGAAAATAGTCCGGAATATGCACCATCAGGCGCTGGACCGTCGAAATATACAGCGATACAGCGCTTGCGCCAGCTTCGCCCGCAGGTGCCCTTGCCACGCCCGGGCGCGCCGATACCGAACTTCGCGAACATCGCTGATCAGCGCGCCGCGAGTGCATCGGTCAGCCTTCTCACACCACCGCTGCTGTGGCAGCTTATGCTGGATACGCGGATTCACGCATGCGGTCGGCTTACTCAGGCGCATCCATACAGCCTGGTCGAAGGAAACTATTGAGGTACGACCCCGAACCGCACCTGAGTTCATAGTCCGACCATCGCGCATCTCGGGCCGTACGAACAGAGCTCCCTTCAACCATAGGTTCTCGCTTCCTGGTTTCTCGAGAGCGTAGGAAGATACGGTCCCATGAGATATGGCGTCTGAACCGTAAGGAGACTGCGCCTCGACACCGGTCGGGCCCCATCATTCGATGAGCACGGCCGATAGAGAACTCGATCATGGACACAGCAGAGCGCGCCGTTACAGCGGATCTCCGGTTCCTACGGAGGACAGAAGATGGTCGCTCCGAAATTGCAACAAACCGAAACACTCCAAGAAAAACTCTCGAAATACAGTTCGGAGCCCCAAAGGACGAAATGTCTCCCGCGAGGGCGAGTGACCTCCGTACAACCGGATCCGCCGCAGCCGCGATCTCTTCGGAGCTGTAACCTGAGACAGCAATGTTCACGCCGCGTCCACATAAGCCAGCTACGAGTAGTGATGTCGCACGCCTGGCGGGTGTCTCGCGGGCCACCGTTTCCTATGTGCTCAACGAGAAACCGCATGCGCGCATCACAGAAGAGACTCGTCACCGTGTGCGGGTGGCCGCAGCCCAGCTCGGTTACACACCGGACGGTAGAGCGCAACGCCTTCGGAGCGGCGGGGTGGTCGGCCTACTCATTCCGGCGCCCATCGTCGGCCTCGGCGGGTCGATGGATCGGGCGTTCGCGATCGTCGCCCAGAACTCTCCAGGTGTCGACTTGCCGACCTTGGTTCACGCCGATCACGGGATGCACGGGGTCGAAGGGGCTCGCATTTGGGCCGGTTACCGGCCAGAGGCAGTCTTGGTGGAGAATTCACGGTGCGATGCGGAGGCGACAGAGATCCTGCGTCTCGCCGGTGTCCGAGCGCTATTGCTCTTCGGCCCCGAAGCAGTCCCATACGCTCCTTCACTGGTGATCGATCAAGCCGTTTACGGACGCTTGGCGGTCGAACATCTGGTTGCTCATGGCCACCATAGACTTGCCTGGTTACGTCCGTCTGATGCGCAGCTCCAAGGATTGGTAGAGCATCGGCTCGCCGCCGCCACGGCGGCTGCTCAGCGATGTGGTGCAACGCTGGACATCGTCGACATGGATTCCGACCCGGAAAGTCTGCGCGATTGGGCGCGCGGCCTGCGTTATAGTCCGGATCTCGCCACTGGAGTGATCGCCTACGATGATCGGTTCGCCTACACAGCCGTCCGCGCTCTGGCCGAAGGAGGGCTGCGAGTGCCGGACGACGTGTCGGTGATCGGCGCCGATGACTATACAACCAGTGCAGTGTTTCTGCCCGCTATCACCACGATCGCCTTCGACGCGCAGGCCATGGCGTCTCTCATCCTTCGTACGCTGCAACAACTTCGCGACGGAGAAGAGATTACGATCGTCCGTTCACCGGCCGCGAGAGTCTTGCGGAGAGAGTCGGCTTGATACCGCAACGGCACTCGGTTCGCTTCGGCGGAGGTGGCGCGCGTAGTCGGGCGTCGGACCGATTCCCGAGTACCACTCGCGCAGCTCATGGTGGGTTTCGATGGGCAGCCCGGTGGAGCGGGCGAGGGGTTCGACCGTTTGCACGGCGCGCAGGAACGGGCTGGAGTAGATCACGGTGCGATTCGCGGCGGCCAGTTCGGTGACCAGTCGCTCGGCTTGCCGCCTACCTTCTCGGGTCAGCGCACGTTTGTAGTCGCCGGGCCCCTCCGGGTGCGGGGTGAAGGGCGCGGCGTGACAAACCAGGACGAGGGTAGAGCGGACGATCACGGTGTCAGCGGTGACCGGATGCGCGCGGCGAATCCGGTGTCTCTCGCGATGCGCCGGACCACTTCGGGAAGCAGAGTGTGTTCGGCTTCGAGAACTCGCGCACCGAGTGTCTCGGCGGTGTCGCCCGGCCGAACCGGCACTTCGGCCCGGGCGATGACCTCACCGGCGTCGTATTCGCCGGTGACGAAGTGCACCGACGCCCCCGTCACCAGGTCTCCGGCGTCGAGAACGGCTTGGTGCACGCGCGTGCCGTACAGGCCGGGGCCGCCGTGGCGGGGCAGCAACGCGGGATGGATATTGATGATGCGGCCGGCGAATTCGCTTCTCGTGCGCGGCCCGATCTTCTTCAGGTATCCGGCGGTCACCACCAGGTCGCTGGAGTGTTCGACGAGTGCGGCGCGGATGGCTTCGTCCGGGTCGGCGTGGGTGCGGGCGGACAGGTGCCGGGCGGGGATTCGGTGGTCGCGGGCGTAGCGCAGCGCGCCGGAGTCACTGTTGTTACTGATGACCAGCACGATCCGGAACCCTGCGTGTTGACTGCGGTGCAGCGCACGCAGATTCGACCCGTTGTGCGAGGCGAGCACGGCGACTCGAAGGTCTGTCACGGGTGATCAGTCTTGCACAGCGACTCGGGGGTGGATGTGGGCCGCGGCACGCGATATCGAGTACCTCCCGACAGCGGTCACCGGTCGATGCGGTCCGCAGTACCGCGCGACCCGGACTCGGTGCGTCGCTGGCGGTGTGGTCACCGAGTGGAGGGACTCGGGTGGGCGTGGTCGTCGACGGGTGTGGGCCACAGGTCGATCCGGGACAGTGGCGCGCGGTGCCGCGACGGCAGGAGGTTGCGCACGCCACGGCCGGTGCGCAGTGCGGTACGGGCTCGGGCGGCATAGCGTTCGGCGTGCTGGGCGGCCGGGTACCTGCGGCGGGCCTCGGCGAGCCATCCGGTGGCTTGACGGAGGGCTTCGACGCGGGTGAGGGGCGGTTCGGCGGGCAGGAGCAGGGTGGCGTGGCCGGGGTCGACGACGACCGCGGAACCGAGGTGTTGCAGGCAGCGGGCGATGCCGGGGTCGTCGTCGAGCACCCGGTAGGTGGTGAGGGCGAGCTGCCAGCAGCGCAGGGCTCGGCGGGGTTCGCCGCGCGCCCACCACAGGGTGCCCATCGTCTCGTGGGTCTGGGCGCGTCCGTCGGGGTCGATGCCGGTGCGGGTGAGGGATTCGGCGAGTTCGAGACGGTCCTGCGCGGCGTCGAGGCGTCCCTGCCGGATGTGCACGACGGCGAGGTTGATCAGCGCGCACACCTCCCCGGCGACGTCGTCGCGTGGCAGCAGCCACCACGCGGTCTTCAACCGGTCGGCGACGGCGTCCAGATCCAGCGGCGCGCTGCCGAGCCGCTTCAGCGCGGCGTGGTGCTCCCACCGGGCGGCCAGGCTCGTCGACAGCCGCCGCGGCCGGTAGCCACGCGGACGCTCGGGCAGCCGACCTGCCCGCAGCGACACCAGATCCCGGTTGAGCTCGTCGAGTCCGGGGATCGAGCGCAGATCGTCGGCGAGCCCGCGCTCGTTCTCCGCCTCACCGATTCGCGCGTACCACACGTCCAGCGCGTTACCCAGACCGATCAGATGCTCCCGCGCGGCCGCGGGGAATTCGACGCCGAGATTCGCGCACTCGGCCACCAGGGCGCGCAGATAGGGTTCCTCGGCCTCGAACCACCGGCGGGCCCCGACGGCGAAGCGCCGCGTTTCCAGCGCGATCGCCCAGCGGCCCGCTCGGTCGGCGTAGTGGTGCAGCAGCGCGGTCAGCGCCGCACCCCACTGCGGACCGGCCGTGACCGTCGCCGGGTCCGGCAGCCTGGGCACCTGCCGCACCCGGAATCGCTGGGCACCGTCCTGGGCGAGGACGCCGCGCCGGCGCAGGCCCTCCATCAGCATCGTCGCCGTGCGCGCCGACGGTTCCCGCGCGAGCGGCAACCGGCCCGGGGTATCGCGAATGGCGCCCAGCACCGCCAACAGCGCGACGGTTTCGTAGTCGTGCACCGGCAGGTCCCGCAGCACCGCGGCGGTCAGATGGCCGTTCAGGGCGGCGATCCGCCGTGGCGGCGGCACGGCCGCCCGAGGTCCCGGGTCCGCCAGCGCGGGCCCCGGCTCGACCAGCCCGGCGATCGAATCCATCGCGCGGGCGGTGCGCAGCTTGGTGCGATACCCGCCGCCGAACCGAGCCAGCGCGTACGCCGCCGCCGCTGCGACGAACAGCACCGACAACCACCGCAACGGGCCGTTGAGGAATTGGACGACGGCGTTCTCGCCGAACGAATTCACCACCAGGGTGCGCACCAATTCGAACAGCACCGCGTAGGCCACCACCGACGCGGTGCCCAGGAATCCGAGCCAGACAGATGATCTCGGCGTCGCGGTAGGCGCGACCGGGCCGGTGTGCCCGCCCGACGCGCTCACCGGGACACCTTGCGCGCCGGGTGGTGCGGGCGCGCCGCCTCGATCGGCCTCATCGCAGCACTCCTCCGGTCAGTCCCGGCACCACCCAGCGCCGCCATGTCGCCAGCAGCAACGCCACCGGCAAGACCGCCGACACCAGAGATCCCGCGGCCAGTTGCGCGGCGTTCTCGCCGAACTGCCGCGCCTCGCCCCACAGCAGCAGCGACCACGGGCTGGCTCCGGCCCCGCTGACCACGAGCCCGAGGAAGAAGTCGTTCCACACCTGGACGAATTCCAGCACCGCCACCGCGCCCAGCGCGGTCCCGGACGAGGCCAGCACGCGATGCGCGATCGTGCCGGGCGGGGCGAAACCGTGCAGGGCGTCGGCCGCGGCACTGCCGGGCGGGGCGAGCATCGCGCCGCGCAGCACGAGGATGGCGATCGGCAGGCCCGCGGCGGCGTGCACGAGGATCAGCGGAATCCGCGTTCCCGACAGCTCGTAGGCGTCGACCAGACCGTCGAGCGGACCGAGGTAGATCTGCGCCGGGATCACCGCGAGCACCACCAGCGCTACCACGGCCAGCCGCGCGGCGGCGCCATCGGGCCGCAACGCGGCCAGCCGGTAGGCCACCGGTGCGGCCGCGGTCACCACCACCACCGTGACGATGCCCGCCACCCACGCGGTGGTCTGCAGCGCGCGCCACAGCCCGTCGTCGCCCCACACCAGACCGAAGGCCGCGAAACCGAATCCGTCGTGCCCGTGCGCACCGGTGTAGGCGAGCACGCCGATCGGATACAACGCCAGCACCGAGACCACCACGATGCCCACCGCCCGCCCGAAGCCCATGCGACGCCGTCCGGACACCGTCATCGCGCGCACCGCCGACCAGCTCGCGCGATGCCTGCGCACGTTCAGCTGCAGCAGCCAAGCGACCGCGCCCACGAGCGCCGCCAGCGGCAGCGCGTAGGCCGCCGCGACGCCCGGCTCGACGTCGCCGGTCAGGCGCCACCAATGCACGGTGGCGCTGTCCACCTGGTACTCGAGCGCGCCGGGAACCCCGATCAGCACGACATCGAAGACGCGTGCGGCCGCCACACCCACCGCCAGCCCGGCGACCAGCAGCACCGGTCGCAGCAACTCGTACAGCCGCAGCGCCAGCGCCCTGCCGTCGTCGCGATACAGATACCCCGCACGCGCCGGATCGGTCTCTATCGCGTGAATCCCGGCCCGGAACAGCCCGGTGAGGAAACCCAGCCAGGTCCACAGGAACGCCGAGCCCAGCATCGCCGCCAGCCACCACCGGTAGGTCCCGACACTCTCGATGTCCAGCCATCGCGCGCCGGATCCGAAGATCATCCGGAACGCCACCCCGGACACGAACGCCGACACGCCGAACGGCACGATCAGCGGAAGCCACAGCCATCGCGCCGCTCGCCCCCACCACGCGAGCAGCAGCGCCACGACCAGCAGCGCGATCCCGAACGCGACCCACAGCAGCGTGCGCAGGTACGCCCCTCGGCCGTCGGCGGTCATGGTGCCGCCCAGCAGCCACAGGCCGGCGGCCGTGCCGCCGCACGCGCACAGCCACACCGCAATCCGTTTCCGCGATCCCTCCAGCCGTTCGCGCAGGATGGCAGGCAGCAGAGCGCAGACGGTGACGATCGCGCACGCGAGCACCGCGACCGGGCGGGCCCGGGTGGCGATGATCAGGGTCCACCCGGCGGGCAGCACGAGCAGGGCCACCGTCAGCAGGGTCGCGGGCAGTACGGCCAGCCTCCCGAGCCAGCGCCGTGGCCTGCCGCCGGGGACCAGCGGTCCGCGCATGCGGCGGGTCGCCAGCTCGATGCGCAGCCCGTGCGCTTCGAAGTGCGCCGGCGGCGTCACCGGGGCCGCCGCTCGAAGTGGTCCAGCGCGGCGATCGCGCGGTCGATGGACCCGGCCACCCGGGCCTGGGCGCCGTCGCCGATCGCGATCAGGAATTCGGTCAGCACCCGCCACAGTCCTTCCCGCCCGCCCACCGCGCCGATCCGGTCGGACAGGTCGAAGGCGCTGCGTGTGTTCAGCTCGCGCGCCGACGAGGCAAGCAGCGGCGAGTAGTTCGCTTCGGTGCGCAAGTTCGGGGCCAGGAACCCGCCGTAGCGTTCGATCCAGGGCAGCGGGGCGCGCGCACCGGCCAGTTTCTCGACCAGGTCGTCGGCGCGGCGACTCGCCTGATCGGTCACCACGATGACGTCACCACCGACGATTTTCGGCCGCCCCGACGTGGCGGTAATGGAGGGAAAGGGCGCTACCCCGACCACGTCCCGGACCTCGCGGCCGGACGCGCGGACCGCGCTGCGGACGATCGGTTCGGCGAAATCGGGCGCGACGACGGCCGCGGCGTGGCGATGCTGGAACACCTCCCGGACGGCGTCGGAGAACTGCCGGGTCAACGCGACTCCGACGCCACCGGGAAAGGCGTGCCGGTTGCCCCAGAGGACCCCCAGATGTCTCAAGGCGGCGCGCACTGCCGGGTTGTCCCACTCCTGGGCGCGCCCGGAGGCCAGATCGTTGTAGAAGCGGGGAGATTCGGCGAGCAGAGCGTTCTCGAAGAAGTCGGTCAGCACCCATCCGTCGGCGGCGGCCAGCGCGAGCAGGCGGATCGGGGACTGTGCCAGTACTTCCATGCGGTCCACCCAGTCGGGGAGGGTCCATCCCGCCGGATCGCCCAACCCGTAGGCGTCGAAACGCTGCCGGTCGTACCACACCAGTGACTTGTCGGCGGCCTTGAACGGCACACCGAACGGACGGCCCTCGTAGCGCAGCAGCAGTTGCCAGTGCTGGGCGTAGCGGGAACCGAGATCGTCGGTCCAGACCGTCTCGGCGATCGGCCGCAGCTTCTTCCGCTCGGCCAGTTCCCGCACCCGACCCGCCTGGGGCAGCAACACCACGTCCGGCGCGGATCGTCCGCCCGCGGTGAACGCGGTGTCGGTGTTGTCGCCCAGCGGAATCACTTCGACGTCGAAGGGAAGGCGCAATCCGTCCAGCACGGCGTGGAAAGCGGCCAGTTCCGACCCACTCCAGGAAACGCCGACGCGCACCGCGTCCGAACGGCCCAGCAGCAGGTCCGGCGCGCACGCGGTGACCAGCGGGAGCATCATTCCCGCCCGCAGCGCCGCTCTGCGCGTCCCCATCGCCCCCCGATGCCCTTGCCTGTCGGTCGAACCCGATTATGCGCGAAAGCCGTCGTGCCGGTGGGCGGTTCGCGATTCTCGCCCTGCGGAGTCGCACGGCACCGACACGCCGGTGTAAGTCTTGCCACAGACGGTACGTTGACGTACCGTACGGATGGTACATCGCGGTACCACACGAGGAGGTGGCGGATGCCCGCTGTCGTACTGCCAGAGGGTCCATCGACCCCGCCGCTCGCGCAGAACCTGCAGATACTGCTGGGTCGCACCCGCACCTGGCGGCGCATGCACGACCGTTACGGCTCGGCGTTCACCATCCACATGCCCCGATTCGGACGCTGCGTCGTGCTCGCCGACCCGGCCGAGATCAAAGCCCTGTTCACCACGAGCACCGACCTCGTGGACAATCTCGACGTCAACCTCGGCCAGTTCCTCGGGCCGGGCTCGCTGTTCGCGCTGACCGGCGCCGAACACCGCAAGCAGCGCAGACTACTCACCCCGCCCTTCCACGGCCGCAGGCTGACGGTCTACGAATCGCTCATCGAGGAGGAAGCGGTCCGCGAGATGGCCTCCTGGCCGTCGGGCCGGGAGTTCGCGACGATGGACTCGATGATGCGGATCACGCTGAACGTGATCTTGCGCGCGGTCTTCGGCGCGGAGGGCGCGGAGTTCGACGAATTGCGCCGACTGCTACCCAAATTGGTGCTGGTCGCCTCCGCCCTCGCGGCGATCCCGGTACCCCAGCGGGTACTGGGCAGGTTCGGACCCTGGGCCCGGTTCGCGGCCTACCGCCGCCGCTACGACGAGATCGTCGGCCGGCTCATCGACCGCGCCGCCGCCGAGGGAATCGACGAGCGCGACAACGTGCTGGCGATGCTGCTGCAAGCACGCTACGACGACGGCTCGGCCATGTCGCACGGTGAGATCGCCAACGAACTGCTGACCCTGCTCACCGCCGGGCACGAGACGACGGCGACGACGCTGGCGTGGACGATCGAGCGGCTGCGCAGGCACCCGGACATCCTGCGCCGCCTGGTCGCCGAAGCCGACGCGGGCGGCGGGCGACTGCGCGAGGCGACGCTGTTGGAGGTGCAGCGCGTGCGGCCGGTCATCGACGCGACCTTCCGCCAGGTCCGCGCCAACTCCCTGCGGCTGGGCCGGTGGACTCTGCCCAGAGGCCAGAAGATCGTGGTCAACATCCGGTTGATGCACGACAACGAAGAACTCTTCCCCGATGCCCGCGCCTTCGACCCCGACCGATTCGTCGGCGTCCGTCCGGGCACCTTCAGCTGGATCCCGTTCGGCGGCGGCAGCCGCCGGTGCATCGGAGCCGCGTTCGCCACGATGGAGATGAACGTCGTATTACGCACCCTACTACGGGATTTCACGCTCCAACCCACCGACGCCCGCGACGAGCGCGCGCACTTCCGCGGTGTCGCACTCGTCCCGGCGGAGAAGGGCCGTGCCGTGGTGTACCGCCGCGCGCCCGGTGTCCTCGCCGCCCGCGCAGACAGCGAGCAAGCACTCGACCGTGCCGCCGAGACGAGGACCTGACCCCGCGACCTTCGCGGGGCGAACCTCCGGCCGCGTCGCGCAGGCCGGACGCGACGAACCGGACGGAGTGGCTAACCTGATTCTCGTGATCCGCGCCGAGCCGCTCCCCAGCACCGCCGCCGACAACGGGCCGGACTCGGGGTTTCGCCGCCGCCTGCTCGACGCCATGGCCGTGACGGTGCGCGAACGCGGCTACCAGGACTCGACCGTCGCCGACGTCGTCCGCCACGCCCGCACCTCGCGCCGCACCTTCTACGAGCACTTCACCAGCAAACAGGACTGCTTCATCGTCCTGCTGGCCGAGCACCACAGAGAGATGATCCAGCGGATCGATGCCGCGGTCGATCCGCACCTGCCGTGGCGCGCCCAGGTGCGTCAAGCCATCGAGGCCTGGATCCGCACCGCGCAGGACGATCCCGCCATCACACTCAGCTGGATCCGGGTGGTCCCTTCCCTCGGTGACGCTACGCGGCAGTTGCAGCGCGAGGTCGGTGACGCGTTCGTCGCCCTGATCCAGAAACTCGCCGACACACCCGAATTCGCCGCCGCCGGACTGCGGCCGCCGTCCCGCCAGGTCGCGACGATCCTGTTCGGCGGCTTCCGGGAGCTCATCGCCACCACCGTCGAAGACGGCGACGACATCGCCGACATCGTCGACGTGGCGGTGGAGTCCGCGATCGCGCTGGTGGGGCCGCACGTCTGACGCCGATCGGTTCCTCCGTCATCGAGCGGCGTCGGTGAACGCCCCCTCGATCAACACCGGCACCGCCTGGCTGGCGTCCAATTCGGTGGCCACCGCCACATCGTCGGCGAACCCGCCTCGGGCGAGTTCGCGGCCGGAGGCGCAATCGCGGATCAGCGCGGCGATGCCGGAGATCCCGTCGTGCGCCGCCGCGGCAGCGTGCGCCTCCGGCGACAGCGGCCCCGCTCCGTCGCGCGCCAACGCCGCCGCGACCGCGCCTGCGCCGAGCCAATCCTCGACAGCGGGCCGCAGCGCGTCGCTCCCTGGCCACTGCTCGCCCGCGGCGATCACCGCCACCGGATGGCGCTCGGTACCCCATCCCCGCCCGGTGATCCAGCGGGCGACCGCGCTCGCGTTGCGCAGGCATGCCGCGATCACCGGCACGCCGCTGACGGCGGCGGAGATCGCCGACCCGTTGGGTGAGGGCAGCACCAGCCGCGCCGCGACCGGCGCGCGCCGCAACGTCGCCGGAGACAGCGACCACGGCTCGCGCTCGGACACCGCTCGACGCCCCACCGCCAGCGCTGCGTCCCGGCGAACCGCGAACTCCGCCGCACCGTCGTCCCGCCACGGATAGGGCAGCACCCGCGTTCCCGCTTCGACCGCGACCGACACCGAGGTCGTGAACGACAGCACGTCCACAACGACCACGCACGCGCTGCCCGGCCCCAGTGCCATCGCACCGGCCGCACCCCATTCCACGCGTACACCCCATGGCCGCTGCCGAACCCACTCCTGAATCTCCGCCATCCTTGTCCTTCGCATCGATCGAGTCCTCGACGACACCGCCGACCGGAACACGCCGGGCGCCCGGCGCGCGAACCACACGCCACCGGCGACTCCTGCCCGCATCGTCCGGTGGCGTCACCGCTTCGCCGCAATCGCTCGGTCGAATTGCCTATTCGAGCCGGAAACCCGCCCCGCGCGGGTCATCTCGGACCACCGGCGCGCGACCGGCGTCGCGCGCCGCTGTCACCGGCCCCACGCTACCGCCGTTCGATACTCGCGCCTCCCGGGCGGAACGACCTGCGCACCACCATCGGCGACGTGCCCGCCCACCTCGGCCCGACACCCGGAAAATGTGTGGCACCTCGGCGCAGGCGGCGGGAAGGATGACGACCACACCGCGCACCGCCCCTCCCGGAAAGGGCCCGTATGGAGGACGCCGACCTCGTCATCGACAAGATCATCGCCTTCGCCCGGGCACGCTCCGGGATCTCGGCGGTGATCCAGACCGGCTCACGCGCGCGCGGTACCCGGGTAGACGCGTTCTCCGATCTCGATATCGAACTCATCGGCCCCGGCACCGGCGACCTCGTCGGCGCCGACGACTGGTTACACGCCATCGGACCGGTCCTGGTGAACATCCATCCGGACAACGACGAACCGCAGTGGCCGACCTGCCTGGTGGTCCTGGCCGAAGGCCGCAAGGTCGACTTCACCCTCGCCGGTCCCGGCCGCCTCGACGACATGATCGCCCACGGTCTCGACGAGCTGTACCAGCGCGGCTACCGCGTGCTGCTGGACAAGGACGGCGGCACCGCCGCACTGCCGCCCGCCACCGGCGGCCACACCACCACCGCTCCCACCGCCGCCGAGATCGACCGGACACAGCGCGAGTTCTGGTTCGAAGCGACCCAGATCCCCGTCTACGTCGCCCGCGGCGACCTGTGGCCCGCGATGCTGCGCGTCGCCGAACTGCGCGAACTGCTGCTGACCATGGCCGAATGGCACACCGCGGCCCGCTCCGGCGGCCACGTCGACCACTGGCACAACGGCCACCACCTCCACGAGTGGCTCGATCCCCGCTTCCGCGCCGATCCCCCGCGCTTCTTCCCGCACTACACCGGCCAGGAGACCCTCGCCGCGGTCCGCGCCATGGCGGAAACGTTCACGCAGCTCACCGCCGAGGTGTGCCACGCATGGCGCCATCCGGCGCTGGACCTGCGCGAACGCGTCCTCGCCCACGCCGAACGAATCGCCGCCACCGCATCGACCGGCGAGGATCACCCGCTCCCCCACGTCCGCCCTGCTTCCGCTGATCCGGCCGATAGCACCACTCCTCCGGACTGAATCCTCCCGGAGGCCACAGGGCGCCGCGCCCATACCCGGACCGCTCGTATCAGGAGAACGCCGATCACACCGACCGTGTCATCGGCCCGCAAGGGATCTGCCAGAAGCCCGAGCTACCGCCGCTCCGCCGAGTCGATGGCACCAGGCACCGCGAACACGCGAGCCGCCGCCGCACAGCTCCCGCCCAACCGCTCGGCCAGAGCGGGCAGAACGGCCGAACACCCGCCATCCAGTCTGAGCGCCGCCAGATCGTCCCCGCGCGTGCTACCACGATTGACGATCACCACCGGACAGCCGCGCTTGGCCGCATGACGCACGAAACGCAGACCGGACATCACCGTCAGCGACGACCCGGCCACCAACAACGCGTCCGCGGCCTCCACCAGCTCGTACGCCACCGCGACCCGATCCTTGGGCACATTCTCCCCGAAATACACGATATCCGGCTTGAGCATGCCCCCACAGCGCGCGCAGTCGACCATCCGGAAACCCCCGGTGTCGGTGACCACCGCGTCGGCGTCCGGCGCGACCTCGAGCCCATCGGTGCTCACGGCCTCCGCGAACCCGGGATTCGCCGCCTCCAGCCGGTCGGCCAGCGACATCCGCGAGATCAGCGCCGCGCAGCCCAGACAGCGCACCCGCGCGTAGGTGCCGTGCAGATCGATCACCCGCCGATGCCCCGCCTTGGTGTGCAGCAAGTCCACGTTCTGGGTGATCAACCCGGTGACCACGCCCAACCGCTCCAGCCGCGCCAGCGCGCGATGCCCGGCATTGGGACGCGATCCATCCATCCGCCGCCAACCCACATGGTTGCGCGCCCAGTACCGCTGACGAAACACCGGATCGCCGACGAACTGCTGATAGGTCATCGGATTGCGCGGCGGCGAGGACGGGCCACGATAATCCGGGATCCCACTGTCGGTCGAGATCCCCGCCCCCGTCAGCGCGACGACCCTCCGCCCGTCGAGCAAGCGCACCAGCTGCTCGAACCCGGCGCCGTCCGGCGTCCTCGCGAAGTCCGACATGCCGTCCAGGGTACGGACGCCATCGCCCGACCAGCGGCCCGGGCACCACCGCACCCCGCACAGTCCGAAGAGGTCAGACCCGCCGCATCACCGAGACAACCTTGCCGAGCACAACCGCCTCGTTGCCATCGATCACCGCATAGGCGGCATTGCGCGGCTCCAGATACACATGACCGTTGCGCCGCCGATACACCTTCACCGTCGCCTCACCGTCGATCATCGCCGCCACGATCTCCCCGGAATGCGCCTCATGCTGCTTGCGCACCACCACGATATCGCCGTCGCAGATCGCCGCATCAATCATCGAATCCCCCCGCACCCGCAGCCCGAACACCGTGCCGCGCCCCACGAGCTCGCGCGGCAGCGTCAAAGTGTCGTCGGCGTGCTCCTCGGCCAGGATCGGAGCACCCGCCGCGATATCGCCCACCACCGGCACCGCCACCGAATCCTCCGCGGACTCCCGCCGCTCGGACGCCTGTAGGAACATCCGCACATCGATCGGCCGCGACACCGTCCGGCCCCGACGCAGGAAACCTCGCTCCTCCAGAGCCCTCAAATGCTTGGACACCGACGACGCCGACCGCAGACCCACCGCGTCACCGATCTCCCGGGTATTCGGCGGATACCCGTGCCGCAGCACCCAGTCCCGGATCGTGGCGAGAATCCGCTGCTGCCGCGGCGGCAACGTCGAGGTGTCGAGATGCTCGAACGCGTCGAGCGGAGCGTATCCGGTCACCCGGGGAATGGTAGAGGGACCGGCGGACACCCCGCGCCGCGCAGGGCGGTCCACATCCGCGTCATCGTCCCGCGCGGAGGTAAGGCACCGCACCGGCACCCGTGCACAACGACTACCGCTCCGGCACACCGACGGTCGGAGGCGGACGGAACACCGCCACCTCCGGAATCGGACCCCCATACCGCTCGATCTCCACCAGCGTGAGCTGCCCGGCGCAGCCCTGACTGAGCGTGGACGACGGACGATCGCCGACGAGGACATTCGGATTGCCGTGCCGGCAGAACGCCGGATCAGCGGGGTCGGGGTCGTACCAAGCGCCGGTGGACAACTGTGCCACACCCACCCGCACCCCGTCGTCCACCACCAGCCCGGCCAAGCAGCTGCCCCGCCCGTTGAACACCCGCACGATCTCACCCGCACACAGACCACGGGCGGCCGCATCGGAGGGATGCACCCGAATCGGCTCGCGCCCGCGGATTTTGGCGGATCGGCTGTGCGCGCCTACATCGAGCTGGCTGTGTAGCTTCGTCCTCGGTTGATTCGCCACCAACTGCAACGGATAGCGCTCGGCCGCCGGACCACCCAGCCACTCCTCCGGCTCCAACCACACCGGATGCCCCGGGCAATCGGCGTATCCGAAGCCATCGACGGTCGCGGAGAAGAGTTCGATCTTCCCGCTCGGCGTGGTGAGCGGGAACCGGTCGGGATCGGCGCGGAAATCAGCGGCCAGCACCTGCCGCGGGTCGGGCACCGGAAGCTCGAGGCACTCGTCCGCCCAGAACACGTCGAAGTCCGGCAGGTCGTGCCCCGCCCGGGACCGCTCGATTCGCCACTGCTCGTACAGATGCCGCAGCCACTCGCCCACAGAGCGCCCCTCGGTGAAAGCCGCACCCACACCGAGCCGATCGGCCACCTCGGCGAAGATCGCGTAATCGTCCCGCGTCTCGGCACGCGGGCGGGTGAGCGCGCGCATCGGAAACAACGAGTTGTCGCCCTCGCCGACGCCGAAGTCGTCGCGCTCGATGGACATGGTCGACGGCAGGACGACATCGGCCTGCCGCGCGGTGGCCGTCCAGAAGGCATCGTGCACCACGATCGTGTCCGGACGCGTGAACGCCGTCCGCAAGCGAGCCAGGTCCTGGTGGTGATGGAACGGATTCCCTCCGCACCAGTACACCAACCGCACATCCGGATACACCAAGTCCTGACCGTTGTAGCGGAACGCCGCCCCGGGGTTCAGCAGCATGTCTGCGATTCGCGCGACCGGAATGAAGAGGTCGATACCATTGCGGCCCTGCGGAAGTCGCGGAACCGGCACCCGCGCGGGCTCACCGACACCGGCCATCGACCCGTAACCGTGCCCGAACCCGCCACCGGGAAGACCGATCTGTCCCAGCATCGCCGCGAGCGCGACAGCCGCCCACAACGGCTGTTCACCATGTCGCGCCCGCTGAAGCGACCAGCTCACCGTGACCAATGTTCGTGCGCCGGCCATCTCGCGCGCCAAGGCTCGAATACGGTCCGCCGGAACCCCGGTGATCGCCGCGGCCCACGCCGGGCCTTTCACCACCCCGTCCACCGTGCCGCGCAAGTACTCCGCGAAGCGGTCGTAGCCGACCGTGTACTCCCGCAAGAACCTCTGATCCGCCAAGCCTTCCGCGTCCAGCACCTGCGCCAGCGCCAGCATCATCGCCACATCCGTACCGGGCAGCGGGGCGATCCACTCCGCTTCACCCTCGGGCGCGGTGTCGTCGCGCAGCGGACTGATCGAAACGAACCGGCAACCCCGAGCCCGCGCTGCCGCGATCCAGCCACGCGTGTTGTGCCGCGACACACCACCCGGTGCCACCGCCGCGTTCTTCGGCGACAAACCGCCGAACGCCACCACCAGCTCCGAATGCTCGGCTAGCACGGACTTCGCCGTGGCCTGTTGCGTGATCCAGCCGATATCGCCGAAGACGTACGGCAGGAACACCGTCGACGTGCCGAGGCTGTAACTGTTCACGTGCCGGACATAGCCGCCGAGACAGTTGAGGAACCGGTGCAACTGACTCTGCGCGTGATGGAACCGCCCCGCGCTGGCCCAGCCATACGAACCGCCGTACACCCCTCGCGCCCCGTACTGCCGGTACACCCGCCCCAGCTCGCCGGCCAGCAGATCCAGCGCACGCTCCCACGACACCGGGACGAAACGCTCCGAGCCGCGCGGACCGGGACCCGGCCCGTTCTCGAGCCAGCCCTGGCGCACGTACGGCTGGTCGATCCGGGTCGGATGGTGCTGCGCCGAAGCGACGTTGCCGATCAGCGCCACCGGCTCCGGATCACCACGCCACGGCCTCACTTCCGTGAGCCGCTCACCGTCGCTGTCCGCCTCGAAGGCGCCCCAGTGGGTCATATGCGTGGTCACTGCCCCACCGTAACCGGCCACACCGGAACTCGACGGCCGCTCATTCCTGATCCCACTGCGCCTCAATCAGTCATGTGGCGCAGTTCGAAGATGCGGAACACCCGACCGCCGGAAAGTTCGTACTCCATGGCATAGCCGGGCCAGAGTTCCACCGCCCGAGCCCAGACACGGTCTCGCTCCACGCCGGCGATCTCCCGGACCGTGACCGGGAATCGCTCGCCTTTGTAGCGCACCGAGGCCGTCTGCGCGGCACGCAGATTCGCCGACCACGCCGGATGGTCGGCTCTGCCCCAGTTGGAACCGAGAACGATGAAGTTCCCATCGTGCAGCACGCACAGTAGTGACGTGGTGCGCGGGATGCCCGTCTTCCGCCCCGCCACGGTGATCTCGATCGAGGGCAGCCCCGCCAGATCCAGGACGCCCATGCGCCCGCCGCTGGCACGCCGGATGAACCGCTCCGTCCGCGCCACGACCGGCGCCGAGCGCATCACCCAGCGCTGCTGGGCAAGCCGCCGGGCCAGCAACGGCAACGGGTTGGACACCATGTACGAATCCTGGCACGCCACAGGTACCGCTATGAATCAGCCGGGCGAGACCGGGAAACATCTCACAGCGGCTGCCCCCTCTTCTCCTTGCTTGTCTTGTATGACGCTCTGTCGATGGTTGCCGATGGGGTGGAATTGCATAGTTGAATGCGAATATCTACGTATCTACATGATGTTACGCAGGTTCGGGCGCCAAAAGGAACTCCTCATGACCAACTCCGCCGACGCGCGCTCACCGATCTCCGAGGTCTATCCGCGAATGCTTTTGCCTCACCGGCACTTCCCTCCCCGACCCCAAGAATGCGGACAATCGACCAGTTACCCTGTCCCCCGTGGCATTCCCCGCACTCGACCCGTGTGCCGGATGTCCACGAGCGCCGGTCACCGTCCCGGAACAGGAGTTCGATGCGTTCACACCGCCGCCTTGCCCTCGCCGCGTTCGCGGCCGCCACCGCGGTATTGCTCGGAGGGGCTCCCCCGATAGCCGCCCGGCCCGCGCCACCCGCCGTGCTCGCGCCGATGGGCCCCGATTTCCTCTGGGGCGTCGCCGCATCGGGCTACCAATCGGAGGGCCACGCTCCCGACAGCAACTGGTCGCGCTACGTCGCGTCCGGGAAGACCATGGACCCCTACCGGGATTCCATCGACTTCTACACGCGCTACCGCTCGGACATCGCCTTGGCGGCGGACCTGGGCGTCAAGGTGTATCGCGTCGGCATCGAGTGGGCTCGTCTACAGCCCGAGCCGGGCAAGTGGGATGCCGAAGGACTGGAGTTCTACGACAACGTCGTCGCCGCGATCACGGCTGCGGGTATGCGCCCGATGCTGACCATCGACCACTGGGTCTACCCCGGTTGGGCGGTCGACCGGGGCGGCTGGAACAACCCGGGCATCGTCGAGGACTGGCTCGCCAACGCGCGCGCGGTCGTGGATCGCTACGCTCCGCACGAGCCGTTGTGGGTCACGTTCAACGAACCGGCCGTCTACCTGGTCAACGAACTCCGGCACGGTGGGCTCTCCCCCGAGGCCGCGCCCGCGATGCAGGACCGCATCGCCCAAGCGCACAACAGCATCTACGACCACATCCACCGGGTGCAGCCGGACGCCATGGTGACCAGCAATGTCGCCTACATCCCGGGCGGTGAGGACGTCGTGAACAAGTCACTGGTGGACGAGATCGGCGCGAAGCTCGACTACATCGGCATCGACTACTACTACGGGCTCTCCCCCGACACGCTCACCACCACCGTGAACTTCACCGAGCTGTGGAAGAACCCGCTGCAACCGGAGGGCATCTACTACGCGCTTCAGTACTACTCCCGCCGATTCCCCGGCAAGCCGCTCTACATCGTCGAGAACGGGATGCCCACCGAGAACGGGCTCCCACGTGCGGACGGCTACGGGCGCGCCGACTCGCTCCGCGACACCGTCTACTGGCTCCAGCGGGCCAGAGCCGACGGCATGAACCTGATCGGCTACAACTACTGGAGCCTCACCGACAATTACGAGTGGGGTTCCTACACACCCCGTTTCGGCCTGTATACCGTGGACGTACTGACCGATCCGGCTCTGACGCGCAAACCGACGGACGCGGTGGCCGCGTACACGGCGATCACTCGCGCCGGTGGCGTCGCGCCCGACTACCGGCCGACCCGGGCGCCGAAGGATTGCTCTTTCGTCGACGGCGCGGCCAGCTGCTCCGACCCCGTCACCGTGCCGCGGTGACGCCTGCGCCGCGTGAGGCGCGAACCGCCGAGTGGAGGTGGACGATGACCGACGATCCCGTGGCGACTCTGCGCCGCTGGGCCGATTCGGGAGGAATCTGGCGGGTGATCGCCCGCCGATCCGGTTCGGTCACCGTCGCGCTCTATCCCTGCACCGGCGGCGAGGAAGTGGATCGGCTGGTGTCCGCCGACCCCGATCTGATCCACTACCTCGGTGATCGAACCAGCAGCGAGGACTGAAACGCTCAGCTCGCGATCGGACCGGTCACACCCGACCAGAGCCGCTCGAGTACGCGCGCGGCCGGTTCCACCGCCGTGACCATTCCGAACTCCCTGCCCCGCGTCGATCGGCATGACGGCCGGATCGTTCGCGGCGAGCGCGGCGGTGAGCGCCTGCTTGGCGGCACGATCCCGCGCGAGTTCTTCCTCGTGGCCGGTCCACCGGTCGGCGAAGCCGGTGCGCAGCACCCGGGCGGGAAATCGCTCCGGCCAGGGCAATTCCATCCCGACGTCGTAGGCGCGGGTGAGCACGGTGTCCGCACCGCGGGCGTCGAGCAGGGCTCGCTTCCCCGCCTCCGACAGCAGCGATTCGGTACAGGCCGCCAGGCAGGTGCCGAGCCATGCGCCACTCGCCCCGGCGGCGAGTACGGCGGCGAGGTCCCGCGGGGTACCGATACCGCCTGCCGCGAGCACCGGGATCGACGCCACGTCCAGCACCTCGTCCAGTAGCGGTAACAGCGCCGCGTTCACAGCGCCGTGCCCGCCGCCCTCCACACCACGGGCCACGAGGACACCGATGCCCGCGTCCTGCGCACGCCGCGCGTCCGGCCCGCTGTACACCTGGGTGGCCGGAACGATTCCCGCGTCCGCGACCCGGGCGGCCCAGCCCAGATCCTCGCCGAAGCTGACCGCGATCAGGGCGGGACGGGCTTCGATCGCGAGCTCGAGCAGGCGTGGTTCCCCGGCGACCACCCACTCGACCAGGCCGATGCCGAACGGGCCCTCGACGCCGCTCAGGTACGGCAATTCCCGTTCCAGCGCCCGGGCCGATCCGGCACTGCCCATCCCGATCATGCCGAGCCCACCGGCGGCGGTCACCGCCGCGGCGAGCCGCCCACCTGCCACCCCGCCCATCGGCGCGTTGACCAGGGGAAGCCGCATACCCATTCGTCGCGCCCACGCGGTCGCGTTCCGGTGGCCGGTCATTCGCGGTGGCCCAGCATGTCCAGCAACCCGTCCAGTTGCAGTTCGAACAGTTCGTCGCGGTCGGCGAAGGTGTCGGCGCCGTACATATCGAAGACGTCGGCGCTCACCGCGCCGAACAGGCCGACCCAGAACGTCACGCCGCGGACGACCAGCCAATCCGGCAGCTCGAGCCGGAACTCGTCCCGGATCCGCCGGAAACTGCCCGCGAGAGGCGCGGAGATTCGCGGTTCCGTGGCGGGTGCGGTGAGCTCGCCGGATCGGTGGGCCTGCGCGAACAGCGTCAGCATCGTCGCGATCACCCGGGTGCCCGGTGCGACGGTCTCGGCCGCGGGCGCGTCGTAGCCGGGGACCGGTGTGCCGAACAGCAACCCGTAGCGGGCGGGTTCGGCCAGCGCCCACCGGCGCACCGTGCGCCCGAGGACCCGGAGGCGCTCGATAGGGTCCCCGCCGGCCTCGGTCAGCGCGTTGTCGACCTCGTCCCCGAGGGCGTTGTAACCGTCCACCACGAGCAGGGTGAGCAACTCGTCGCGACTGCGGACATAGCGGTAGACGGCCGAGGAGACCACACCGAGGTCACGCGCCACCGCGCGCAGGGACAACGCCGCGGCGCCGTCGGTCGCCAGGTGCTCACGTCCGATCCGGACGATGTCGTTCATGGTCTGAGCCCTGGCGCGGGCCCGAGGTGTCGTCGGCATAGCAGCAACCATGCGCGCTTCAGAGAGCGATGTCAACTATAGAGAGCATCGCTCTATATCGGGGCGTATGACCGTCTGCCGACCGGCACACCAGACCGATCGGCCACTTCCGGCCGACTTGCAAACCGTTACTTACCCGGGAGTAGTGTTATCCGAGTCACTGGCGACACGATCGAGGAGTTCCACATGGACCAGCGGACGACGGACTACAACGTGCTGATCGTCGGTTCGGGGTTCGGCGGCAGCGTCACCGCACTTCGGCTGGTGGAGAAGGGGTACAAAGTCGGCGTGCTGGAGGCGGGCAGGCGCTTCGCCGACGACGAGCTGCCCAAGACCAGCTGGGAGCTGAAGAAGTTCCTCTGGGCGCCCGCGCTCGGCTGTTACGGCATCCAGCGCATCCATCCCCTGCGCAACGTCCTCATCCTGGGTGGCGCCGGCGTCGGCGGCGGGTCGTTGAATTACGCGAACACCCTGTACGTGCCGCCGGAGCCGTTCTTCCAGGACGCGCAGTGGCGTGACATCACCGATTGGCGCGACGAGCTGACCCCGTACTACGAACAGGCACAGCGGATGCTCGGCGTGGTACGCAATCCGCACATGACGCCCGCCGACGAGGTCTTCAAGGCCGTCGCCGACGATATGGGCGTCGGCGACACGTTCGTGCAGACCCCCGTCGGCGTGTTCTTCGGCGAGCCGGGCAAGACCGTGCCCGACCCGTACTTCGGCGGGGTCGGCCCCGAGCGCACCGGTTGCGTCGAATGCGGCGACTGCATGGTGGGCTGCAAGTACGGCGCGAAGAACACGCTCGTGAAGAACTACCTCTACCTGGCCGAGAAGGCGGGCGCCGAAGTTATCCCACTGACGACGGTCACCGAGCTGCGCCCGCACCCCGACGGCACCTGGGACGTCTCGACCGCACGCACCGGCGCCTGGCTACGCAAGCAGCCGCGGACGCTGACGGCAGCGCATGTCGTGCTCGCGGCGGGCACTCGCGGCACCCAGAAGTTGCTGTTCGCCATGCGCGACAAGGGCGTGTTGCCCGACCTATCCGATCGGCTCGGCGTGCTGACCCGCACCAACTCGGAGTCGATCGTCGGCGCGGCCACCAAGAAGGTGGTTCCTGGCGTCGACTTCACCAAGGGCGTGGCGATCACCTCGTCCATCCACCCCACCCCGGACACGCATATCGAGCCGGTCCGCTATGGCAAAGGCTCCAACTCCATGGGCCTGCTCCAGACGCTCATGGTCGACGGCGGTGGCCGCATCCCGCGCTGGCTGCGCTTCCTCGGCCTGGTGCTGCGGCATCCCATGAACCTGCTGAGCTTCCTGAGCACGAAGAACTGGAGCGAGCGCACCATCATCTCGCTGGTCATGCAGCACTTGGACAATTCGATCACCACATACACCAAACGCGGCCTGTTCGGCCGCAAGCTGACCAGCAAGCAGGGCCACGGGGAGCCCAATCCGACCTGGATCCCCGTCGGCAACGACGTGACCAGGCGAGTCGCGGAGCGGATCGGCGGTATCGCGGGCGGCAGCTGGGGCGAAATCTTCAATATTCCGCTCACGGCCCACTTCCTCGGCGGCGCGGTGATCGGGGCCGACGCCGAGCACGGCGTGATCGACGCGTACCACCGCGTGTATGGGTACCCCACGCTCAGCGTCGTCGACGGCGCGGCGGTGTCGGCCAACCTGGGCGTCAACCCTTCGCTGACGATCACCGCGCAGGCCGAACGCGCCGCGGCGTATTGGCCGAACAAGGGCGAGGTGGACACCCGGCCCCCGGTGGGCACGGGGTACCGGCGCATCGCACCGATCGCGCCGGCGCATCCGGTGGTTCCGGCGAGTTCACCCGCGGCGCTGGTGCTCCCGATCGTGGCGGTCCGCAAGACGCCCGCCGCCGGATAGGGCCGCCGAACCCGCCCCGCGGCAACCTCCGGTCAACTAGCCTTTATCTGGTCTTTCGTCGCTACGACGGCCAGGAGGCGACTTGTGAGCACACTTCGGCGCGCCGTGCTCGGTCCCACGGCGATGGCGACCGCCGCCGTCCTCGTCCTGACCGGCTGTGGCGGCGACGAGCCGGATCCCACCGTGGCCGGGGCGCCGTCCAGTTCCGCGACGCTGCCCAATCAGGTCGCCGGTGTGCCGATTCCCGACGGACGGATCGGTGACGCCGTCGGCGAACTCGACCGGCTCGCCGAAGGCCTGCTCGCCTCGTCCGGCATCCCGGGCATGGCTGTCGCCGTGGTGCATGGCGGGAAGGTGGTATACAGCAGGGGTTTCGGCGTCCGTAACATCGTCACCGGGGAGAAGGTCGACTCGGATACGGTCTTCCAGCTCGCGTCGTTGTCCAAGCCGGTCGGAGCGACGGTCGTCGCTCGCCGGATCGCCGCCGGGGGCGTCGAATGGGACACTCCGGTACGCAGACTGTTGCCGTCTTTCGCCCTCGCCGACCCCTTCGTCACCGAGCACGTCACGGTCGGCGACCTGTACGCGCACCGCTCCGGGCTGCCCGATCACGCGGGCGACCTGCTCGAGGACCTCGGCTACGACCGTCAGCAGATTCTCGACCGGCTACGGCTGCTGCCGCTGGGGCCCTTCCGGGACTCCTACGAGTACACCAATTTCGGGCTCACCGCGGCCGCCGTCGCCGTGGCCGCGGCGGCGGGAACCGACTGGGAGACATTGTCCGCGCAGACCATCTACGGCCCGCTGGGCATGCGTTCGACCAGTTCCCGATACGCCGACTTCGCCTCCCGTGCCAACCGTGCCGAGGGGCATGTGCTCACCGACGGGAAATACGAGGTGGCGAACCCCCAGCGCCAACCGGACGCGCAGTCCCCTGCGGGCGGGGTCAGTTCCTCGGTGGCCGACATGGCCAAATGGATGACGATGGTGCTCGCGAACGGCTCGGCGGGCGGCTCGGCCCTGGTGCCGCCCGAGGATCTGCTACCCGCCATCACGCCGCAGGTCGTGTCCGCTCCGCCGGAAACGCCCGACGCCCGCACCGGGTTCTACGGATTCGGTTTCAACGTCAGCGACTCCGCCTCGGGCCGGGTGGTGCTCGGTCATTCCGGGGCGTTCGGTCTCGGCGCGGGTACGGCGTTCACGCTGATCCCGTCCGCCGACGTCGGCATCGTGACCCTGACCAACGCGGCGCCGATCGGTGTGCCCGAGACATTGAACGCGGAGTTCGCCGACCTGGTCCAGTTCGGGAAGATCCAACAGGACTGGCGAACGCTCTACCGCACGGCGTTCCAGCCGCTCAGCGCGCCCGCGGGGGTTCTGGCCGGGAAACAGCCGCCCACGGACCCCGCTCCCCCGCGACCACTGGCGTCGTATGCGGGCACCTACGACAACGGGTACTACGGCGCGGCGACGATCAGCGTCACCGACAACGCCCTCAGCCTCAGCCTCGGCCCGAACAATATGACCTTCCCCTTGGAGCACTGGGACGCCGACACTTTCGTCTTCACACCTTCGGGCGAGAACGCCAACCACGGCTCGGTCTCCCAGGCGATCTTCGATGGCGACAAGCTCACCCTCGAGTACTACGACACCGAACAGCTCGGCGTGTTCACCCGGAGATGACGCTCGCCCTCCGTCCCTGCCGAAGCCCGGCTGCCGCGCGTGACCGCAGCCACTCGCCGCACCGTTCGCTCGTTCCCGGGGGTTTGCTGCCGGCAGTTGCGGGAAGTCGCTCAATGCAGGAGAGGAGGCAGCGATGACCGAACCGAATGAGACCTACGACCCGCCCCAGGACACCGGCGCGCCCGACGCGGTGGAAACCGATCCGGCGGCACTCACCAGCGCCGAGGATCTCGACGAGGACCGGCTGCGTTCCAACCCGCTGGAGGCCGGGATGGACCCGCCGGAGCACTGGACCGGCGTCACCAAGTACGGCGTGACACCGTGGGAGCAGGCCCATCCTCGACCCATCGGGGACCGGCTCGCCGAGGAGGAGCCCGACGTCGATCCGACCCGCGTGCCGGAGACCGAGGAGCCGCGGAAGCTCAAAGACATCACCTGCGACAGCGCCGGGGTGCCGGTCGACCACAGCTACGAGGAGGAGCTCGGCGTCGCGGCCGACGTCGCGGGAGGCTCGGTGGCCGACGACATCCGCCAACCGCCTCCGCCGGAATGAGGGCGGTTATGGAGCTGATCCTGTGACACGCGCCCGGCCCGGCCGGTCATCCCATCGGCGAGGATTTCGCGATCGCTTCCGGGTAACCGGCCGGGCCGGGCGTAGTGCCAGTATTCGATCCTCCGGGAGCCACACCAGGCAGAAAGTGTGCCCCACCGGGTCGGTGTATACGCGGAACGCTCCGTCGGTTTCGGCTTGGAGGAGCGTCGCCCCCAGAGCGAGCGCCGCTGATTCGGCTCGCTCGATATCATCCACCAACACGTCGAAGTGAATTTGCTGCGACGCCTCGGGATCGGGGAAACGCGGCGGCTTGTATCGGGGCGCGGTCTGGAATGCGACGCGCCTGCCGGAAGTTTCGACCAGCACCACCCAGTCGTCGTTCTCGTCCTCGAGCAGGTCTCCGCCGAGCAATTCTTGGTAGAACCTGGCGAGTTTACGCGGTTCGGGACAATCCAGCACGACGCTGCGCAACTGTCCCACGCTATTGTTCGCTTTCATACTCCACCTCCTGAGAATCCCATTCGCCGTTGGCTACCCGCACCCCTCGATGACAAACAATGCAGATGCCGGCCGAGCAGAATGCAACGGCCCGCCCGGTGTGCACACCGGGCGGGCCGCTTCCCCGTTCGCCGTGCGGCGCCGCCACGTCGCACAGCCCGATCATCGTAAACGCCGGATCGGGCCGGATCCGGCAGCCACGCCGGTACGCGTCATTCGCTACGAACCTGCGAATCCGCCATCAGATACCGAGTGGTGGCTCGATAGCCGTCGGTGACGGCGATCCGGGCGGTCCTCGGCGTCACGCCGGAATTCGGTGACCGGCTGTCCATTCGAGACCAGTGGTGCAGCAACTGCGCTCTGAGGAAGGCCCGATCGCTCTGGTTGTCGCAGATGAAGATGACGCGGACGATGGGAAAGCGATCGATCACCCGTTGCAGTTCGAATCGCGTTCCAGCATTGGCGGGCATATAACCGGCGAGATCCAGTACGACATAATCGACCCGGACAACAATATGTCCACCGCCGTCTGCCAGAAGCTGACAGAGAATCGACCGTACCGGATAGCTGCCCGCCGGGTCGCGGACCAGAACCGCCAGATCGGTCACCCCCATCAACCGCCTGCGGCCCGGTGGCAACGGTTCGGCAGGCTGTTTCGCCGGCTCGGCGCGCAACATGCGTGGTGACGCTACGAACATGGCACGGAAGGCATCTCCCTGCGGATCTTCCGCACTTCCGCCGGGCTCACCGAGGCAGCGCAGTGTGAACCCGAACCGGCCGGTGCACAGCACGTTCGTCCTGCGCGCACCGGCACGCTGTCCCGGATCTCACCATGCCGCCCGCGTCGCGCGAAGCGATCCGGCACAACAGTGTCCGCGCCTGGACACGCGTTGCAGCGCCACCCCAACCCGCTGTCACCGCTCGGCAGCGCTCAGCTATCGGCGACTTTCTCCCAAATTTCGCCACAGACAGCTGGATTCGCCGTCTACTATCGGTATCGTCCAGAACGGTTCGCCGTCCGAGACATTCCGCGCCTGGTTCGTAGAGGCACGTGTCGCGTACCGATTTGCTGTGCACCACTGATCAGATTCGAACGAACGCAGACTTCGACGACGTCATCGTCGATCGTCTCCGTAGCCATCTCGGGGGTGAAGACCACGCATGACCATTGGAGTGCCTGTCCGAACGGCGCGGCCGAGCGCGGCGGGCTCGTGAATTCCACCCGGCCGCAACAGGACTGAGTTCGGCGCGTCCCGGTCGACCGTGGATGCGGCGCGCGGTGGGTCTTCGATACGGGCCCGCTGCCGCCCGTAATGCGCCGCTCGGTCCGGTACCTCGCCGCGAGAATCCCCCCAGACAGAACGGAGTCCCGCATGGTCTTCGAATTCCTCGTGCCCGCTCTCACCGCCCTCGTCGCGGTGGTCGTGTTCGTGGCCGGGGATCGCCTGCACCCGAAGACGTGGCGGCAGGCCGACGACGACACCGTGGGCGCCTTGGTGCTCAACCTGATCAACACCATCTTCATGGCGGTTGTCGCGTTCATCGTGGTGATCGCCTGGCAGCAGTACGACAATGCGCGCAATCACACCATCGCGGAAGCCAAGGCGCTGATCGACACCTACTGGGCGGCCCACGGCATGCCGGAACCCGATCACTCGCGCATCCAAGGTCTGGTCCGCGATTACACCGATCAGGTGCTCACCGAGGAATGGGCCGTCATGGCCGACCACGGTCACCTCAGTCAATCCACCCAGGACACCCTCGACACCTTGCGCGACGCGGTGGCCGCGGTGGACGCGGCGGATTCCGAGGTCGACAGTCTCCGGACCAGCGCTCTGACCAGTCTGGACGCGGTAGCCCAAGCCCGTGCCGATCGCGCGCTCGATGCCGGCTACCGAGTTCCCGGATTCCTCTATCTCGCCATGTGGATCTGCACGGTTCTGCTGCTGTTCAGCGTGGTCCTCTCCGGCGTCCAGGTCAGCAAGCGCAGCGTCGTGACGACGGCGCTGCTCGGCGCCATCGTCGGCGTGGTGATTCGAGCCATATACAACCTCGACGAGCCGTTCTCCGGCGGGAACGTGGTCCCGAAGGAAGCTTTCGAGCTCGCTTTGTCCCGCTACCAGCACACGACGTGACCCTCCGGCCAGTTCCGACGACGACGAGGCGACTGCACATGCGAAGTAACCGAGGCGCACCTCGAACACGGAGGTTGGCAAGAGGATTCGCCACCGCGATGCTGCCGCTGACCATAGCGACCCTCGCGGCTCGCCCCCTGGAGGCCGCCGCCGAGGCGCCACCGTGGCTGCCCCTCGGCGATCTCGCCACCGGCAGTTCGGCCGCGGGAACCGGTCCCGAACCGGCGGGCGCCTTCACGGGCAGTGGGCCCGGCGCCGCACCCTCCGGCAGCGCCTCGGATCCCGCCGCCGAGACTTCTGGCGGATCTTTGCGCCTCGGCCCCCTTCACATACCCTCCGGCAGCGCCGGTCCGGGAAGTCTCGCCACCGGCAGCGCCCACGCCGGCCTGCTTGCCACCGGGAATGCGGAGCCGCACGATCGCAATTCCCCTGCGGCGGAATCCCCGACTCGTTCGAACGCGGTTCCGGCTGGTCCGGCCGAGACGATGGAACTCGATACGGGCAGCGTCCAAACGGCCTGTGCCGGCAGCGCCGTGACGGGAAGTGCTCTGCTCCTGCTCGGACTGGCCACCGGAAGCGGCTTCGGATCCTTCGGATCGAGCCTGATCGGCCCGGGATCGAGCCTCGTCGGCCCTGGGTCGAGCGGATCGAGTCTCGGCAGCGCGGCCGTCGGTAGCGCCTTCAGCGGCAGCGCCGTGCTGACGTGTTTGCTCCTGCTCCCCACCGCACCGCCACCCGCGCCGATGAGCCCTCTGCAACTCGGTCCAGCCGCCCCTGAGTTCCATATCGCACCGGTGCCCGTGAGCACGCGGACACAGTTGCTGGCGGGACCCCCGCTTGCCGAGTGGCCTCCGGCCCCGCACAACCGCCCACGGGGAAGGGACATACAAGCCGTGATGCCACCCGCCGACCCTGAGACCTGGGACCTTATGAGGCTTATGACGGTTCTCGTGGTCACGGTTATCACCGTCGTCGGGATCCGGTCCTCACCCGGACCCCGACGAAGCCGGTGAGCATGTCGAGGGCGAGGCGCACCGCGGGCACGAGCGGCACATGAAGGCCCGCCCCGGAAGAGTCGCTGTGGTCGGGCGGGCCTGGCCATCACCGTGTGAACTTGTGAATCACGGGAGTCGCATCGGCGGACCCACCCGAAACCCGCCCGGCGGCAAGGGGTACCGAGCGGGATCGGTTGGGTAAGGCCATCCTCATGCGTGCCACGAGCGCTCGAGCAACGCTCGTGACGACGGACATACTAGAGCGCACGTGACCGGGAGGCCGGGAACCCGGTCACCTGTGTCGCGATCGCGGCATCGGTGGCGAAGACAGCCCCCGGACCACCTCAGCGCGGCGCCATCCGAATGGCGCCGTCGAGGCGAATGGTCTCGCCATTGAGCATCGGGTTCTCCACGATGTGACGCGCGAGCGCACCGTATTCGACGGGATCGCCGAGTCGCGACGGATGCGGGACCTGCGCGCCCAGCGAAGCGATGGCGTCGTCCGGCAGTGTGGCGAACAGCGGGGTGTGGAAAAGTCCCGGCGCGATGGTCACCACGCGGATCTTCAGCTTCGCCAGATCCCGCGCCACCGGCAAGGTCAGGCCCACGATCCCGCCCTTGGAGGCCGAATAGGCCGCTTGGCCGATCTGTCCGTCGAAGGCCGCCACCGACGCCGTGTTGATGATGACGCCACGCTCTTCGCCGACCGGCTCGGTCTTCGAGATCCGCTCCGCGGCCAGCCGGATGACGTTGAAGGTTCCGATCAGGTTGACGTTGATCACGCGAGTGAAGTCCGCCAGCGGGAACGCGCCCTCCTTGCCGACGGTCTTGATGGCGTTGCCGATGCCGGCGCAGTTGACGGCGATGCGCAGGTCGCCCAGCTCCTGCGCGGCGTCGAGGGCCGCGGTGACCTGCTCCTCGTTCGTGACATCGGCGGCGGCGAAGACCACCCCGTCACCGAGCTCTTTGGCGACGGCTTCGCCGGAGGACGACGGCAGGTCGATGATCACGACCTTCGCTCCCTTGCCGTGCAGTTCACGCACGGTCGCCAAGCCGAGCCCCGACGCGCCACCCGTCACTACCGCGACGGCGTTGCTGATCTCCATCCCACTCCCTTTCTCCGGGTCATCGAACGACGGCGCGAACGCCGGCCGATTGGTTTCCGATGCCGTCCCGCGGCGGGGCAGGTGCCATGACCAATCGGGACGGCGACAGGCTAACCGCACGCGGATCGATAAGTAAACAGTCATTCTGCTTTTTATCGACACCGTCGTCGCGACGATCGGCGCGAACCCCCTGCAAGAGACATGATCTGGCCGTCATGGCAAGCTGTACGTTATGGCCGATATTCGCCTGGATGTCTCCGACACCATCGCCACCATCACCCTCGACCGCCCACAGCAGCTCAACGCGTTCACCACCGCGATGGGGTCGGAGTTGATCAATGCCTTCGATACCTGCGACCGCGACGACACGATCCGAGCGATCGTCGTCACCGGCGCCGGACGCGCCTTCTGCGCGGGCGCGGACCTGTCGGAGGGTGCGGAGACCTTCGTCGCGGGCGACCAGGCCGCCGCGGACGGCTTTCGCGACAGCGGCGGCGAAGTGGTCTTGCGCATGTTCGAATGCCGCAAACCCGTTATCGCCGCCGTCAACGGTCCTGCCGTCGGGGTTGGCATCACCATGACTCTCGCGGCGGATTTCCGGCTCGCCGTCGACAACGCCCGGATCGGGTTCGTCTTCAATCGACGCGGGATCGTTCCCGAGTCCTGCTCCAGTTGGTTCCTGCCCCGCCTGGTGCCCGTGCAGACCGCGCTGGACTGGGTGTATTCGGGCCGCCTCGTCGACGCCGCCGAAGCGCGCGACGCCGGCTTGTTCGCCGCGCTGTATCCGGCCAACACGCTGCTCGACGAAGCCTATGCGCTCGCCCGCCGCGTCACCGAACATTCGGCGCCCGTCTCGGTGGCTCTGTCCCGGCAGATGCTGTGGCGCAATCTCGGAGCCGAGCATCCGATGATCGCGCATCGTGTCGAATCCCGCGGCATCTTCCATCGCGGCGCGAGCGCCGACGCCCGCGAAGGCGTGACCGCGTTCCTGGAGAAGCGGCCCGCCCGGTTCCCGGACAGCGTCGCCCGCGACCTGCCGGATATTTTCGGCGACGATCTACCGATCCCGCCGTTCCGGCCTTGAGTTCGACGGCGGGAGCCAACCGTTCCGGGAGCGGTGGCCGGGGTCCGGCGACGGCGGATACCGAACGGGCCGCTATCGGCCGCCCGTGCCGCTGTACTCGGTCCACGCCACGGCACGCAGCGGAAACGAGCCGATCCCGCACACCGGCGCGGGCAACGCCACCAGCCTGGCGCCGATCTCGGGAACCGCGCCGAGGTTCGTCAGCTGTTCGATGATCGGGATCCCGGCCCCGAGCAACGTGTGATGGCACGGCCGTATCGGCAGGGACGTGTCATCAATGTCGAGCGAGTCGATGCCGACCACTGCCGCGTTGGCGGCGACCAGCGCGTCCGCGACCTCACCCACCAGGAAGGGGTGCCCAGGCCCCCGGTACTCCGGCGAACCCCACGCCGCTGACCACCCGGTGTGCACCAGCACCGCCTTGCCCCACAGACGCGCCGGATCGCCGAGCACGTCCGGCCCGATCGCGCGAATCCCCGGCGCGCGGATCACCACGATCGGCACATTGAACAACCGCTCCAAGGGAAGCTCGGCGATATCGGCGCCGTCGGCGTGGAAATGGTAGGGCGCGTCGATATAGGTTCCGGTGTTACCGACCATGTCCACGCGAGCGATGTGGTAGGCCGTGTCGACCAGCGGCGACTGCTCACGCCCGAGGACCGTGGTGACCCGGGGTCCCGGCAGGCCCGGACAGGTGAGCATGCCATCCGAGATCGGATGCGACAGCTCCACGATCGCTCGGCTCATGTCAGCGACGGTACCGCCGATCCCGCTGGTGGCGGGCCGGGATGCCGAAGCGGCGGGAAAGCCGGATCGGCAGGTGCGCACCGACCCGGAGAAGCGCAGAATGGACGCAGGAAGGTCGTCATGGGGCTGCTGAAGGGTTTGCTCGGCGTCGTAGTCGGGATCCTCACCGCCGTGCTCGGCACGGTGCTGGGGCTACTGGCGGCCGTGCTGTGGCTCGTCGGCGGAGTACTGTGCGTGACGGTCATCCTGCTTCCGCTGGGGCTGCCCGTAGTGAAACTCGCCCGCCGTCTGTTCGGCCTTTCCCGGCAATTGATGCGTCTTCCCTGAACGCCGCCAGGCGAGTTCCACCGATTCGACGGCTGACCGGCACGCGCCGAAGGAACGGCGCGATCGAGTTGTCCCACGGGTCGGCCGTGCGCGACAGATGCCCGTATTGAGTCCTTGACGAACTCGATTCGATCGTTTCGACGAATACCAATCCATCACACCGGACTGATTGATAGTCTTAACGCGGTTGAACTATCAATTGCTCGACACTCCTCGCACGGGGCGACAGCCCGCCTCTTCGGGCGACGGGATGGATTGTTGCGCGAGGAGTAGAACGTGTCCGAGTACGCGGCGTTCGCTGAACGGTCCCCCGGCGGAGGGGAGGAGCAGGTCCCGCTCTTCGTCGCGGTGAGCAACCGAACCGCCTCCAGCGCACGAACTTTCGGCCGCACGGTGCGGCTCGGCGTACGTTCCACCGCACTGCTGGTGACGGATCTGGCGCTGCGTCGGTTCCCGGCGCGGGAGGCGCTGGTCCAGGCATGGTTCTTCGCGTCGGTGTCACTGCTGCCCGCGATTCTGATCGCACTGCCGATGGGCGTGGTGATCGCGGTCCAGGTCGGCAGCATCACCGAGAACGTCGGCGCCGGTTCGATGGCGGGCGCGGTGGGCGGCATGGGCGTGATGCAGCAGATCGCACCGCTGGCCGCGGCCTTGCTGGTTGGCGGCGCGGGCGCGTCGGCGATCGCCTCCGATCTGGGAGCCCGCACGATCCGCGAAGAGATCGACGCGTTGCGCGCCATGGGGATAGACCCGCACCGCCGGCTCGTCGCGCCACGCCTTCTCGCGATGACCGCGGTGGCGCCGATGCTGGCCGTCCTCGTCATCCTGATGAGCATCCTCGCCAGCTTCCTCGTCGCCTCGGTGGGCCAGGGCGTCGCGCCGGGCTCGTACTGGCTGTCGTTCGGCAGTTTCGCCACCGTGACCGACCTGGCCATCTGTATCGGCAAGGCGGCCGTCTTCGGCTATCTGGTCGCGGTGATCGCCTGCCAGCGGGGTTTGGAGGCGCGAGGCGGCCCCAAGGGCGTCGCCGATTGTGTGAATGCCGCGGTCGTCCTCGGGCTGCTGGCCTGCTTGGTGGTGAACCTCGTCATCACACAGGTGGTGCTGTTGTTCGTGCCATTGGGGTTCTTGTGATGGCGCTGCGCAGCGGGTCGCGGACCGCGCGACCGTCGGAGTACCGGCCGTTCGGGCTGCGCTGGACACGGCGTCTGGCGCGACTGTGGGAACCACTGGAAGAACTGGGCTTCCAGTTACGGTTCGGGACCGCCGCCTGCCGCGGCACCGGGTATGCGCTGCGCCGTTACCGCAGCCAGGTCGTCACCGTCTTCACCGATCTGGCCTGGGGCGGTGGACGATCGGTCGTCGTCGGCGGCGGAGTGGTGCCCGTGCTGGTCATCATGGGCGTGGTGGCGGGGGCGATGATCGGCATCGTCGGCTACACCGCGCTGGACATGCTCGGCGTCGGGCCGCTCGCCGGCGCGATGTCGGCACTGGCGAACCCGAGGGAACTGGCGCCCCTCATCGCGGCGGTCGGCTTCGCGGCACAGGCCGGATGCCGGATGACCGCCGAGATCGGAGCCATGCGCATCGCCGAGGAGATCAATGCCCTCGAGGCGCAGGCGATCGACCCGATCCCGTACGTGGTGTCCACCCGGTTGGTCGCCGCCGTGATCACCGTCGTCCCGACCTACTTGGTCGCGCTTGCGCTCGGATTCCTCACCACCCGGCTCACCGTCACGGTGGTGCACGGCCAAGCGTCGGGCGCGTTCACGCATTACTTCCACATGTTCGTCACCCCGGCGGACCTGGTGTACTCGCTCGTCAAAGTGGTGATCTTCGTTCTCCTGATCACCGGCGTGCACGCCTATCAGGGCTTCTACGCGACCGGCGGGCCCGAGGGGGTCGGCATCGCATCCGGCCGCGCGATTCGCGCGAGCCTGGTGCTCATCGCCGTCACGGACATGGCTCTGACGATCGCCATGTGGGGTTTCGACACCGATATCAGCTTCGCGGGGTGAGCGTCTTGAGTCGTGCGGTTCAGTTCTCGGTACGCGGACCCGGCCGTGTGGGTTTGCGCACGCGCGGCGTGGTATTGCTCGCGGCCTTGGTCGTGCTCGCGACGGCCGTCTGGCGCACGCTGGAGCCGGGCCGCGAGAACCTGGCCGGCTTCGACATCGTGCTGACCGCCATCGGCGACGGCGTCGGCACGGACACCGCGGTCCGCCTGCGCGGGATGACGATCGGCTCGGTCTTGGCGATCGAGCCGCTGGGCTCCGACCGGCAGCGGGTGCGGGTCGGTGTCGCAGCGCCGCGACTGGCCGAGTTGTCGACGGCGATGCACACCCGATTCGTCTCCGCGAACGTCTTCGGATCGACTGCCCTGGAACTCGTGCCGATGCCGGGAGGCGACCCGTTGGTGGCGGGCGCGGTGCTCGACCTGGGTGACCGGGTCGACGACTTCACCGTGACGCGCATCCTGCGCGACTCCGGTCATGCCGTGGCCAACCTGCTGTCCTCCCGGATGTCGGCGTCGTTGGCGAACGCGGCGACCCTGACCGAGGCGGTGGCTCCGATGCTGACCTCCGCATTGCTGCTCGCCCGCACCTGGCAGCGCGCGCAGCCCGCTCCGCTGTCGGAGCTACTGCGCAAATCGGCGGATGTCACCGAAGGCGTCGCCGCGTTCACGCCTTCGGCGCTCAGCATCCTCACCGCCTTGGCATCGGTGACCGAATTGGACGACGACCTGCGGACCCGCCAGGCCTCCGACACCATTTCCGAGGTCTCCAACCTCGTGTTCGCCTTCGCCGGCGAGCTGGTCGGCGCACTCGGCCCGACTTCCCAGGCGGTGGACATGCTGCTGGACATGGTGATTCCACTCGATCGGGCGATGCGCGGGGTCACACCGCGACAGGTGCGCGATCTCACGGCGGGAGTCGATGGGGCGTTGCGCCATCGCGACGGCCAGGTAGTGCTCGACGTGGAGCTGCTGATCGCCGCGGTGCCCGCCTTCCGCCTCCCGGTACAAGCGGCGGGGGGTGCGGTGCGATGAGGACACCGAGGGCCGCCGCGGTACGCCTGCTGGCGTTGCTGATCGTCGTCATCGCCGTGCTCACCCTGGTCGTGCAGGCGATTCGCCGCCCGGTCGGGGGCGAGACGATCGGCTATCGCGCGGAATTCGGCGACGTTTTCGGGCTCCAGCCCAACGCCGACGTCCGGCTTCGTGGCGTCCAGGTCGGCAAGGTGACCGGCATCTCGCTGACCCCGGATCATCGCGCCTCCGTTCGCTTCACCCTGCTGTCGCGGTACCGGTTGCGCAGCACCGACCACATCGCCGTCAGATTCCAGAACCTCACCGGCCAGCGCTATCTCGCCGTCACCGTGGCCGAAGAACACGGCCCGTTCCACGACCCGGGCGAGCCGGTGCGCAACACGGCCGACGCCTTCGACATCACCGAAATCTTCAACGGATTGCGGCCGCTGCTGCGCGAAGCCGATCCCGCGGTGTACAACCGGTTCGCCGCCAACCTCGTCGCCATGATCGAAGGCGGCGGCGACATCGCGCCGCTGTTGCGCGATCTGGCCGCCTTGGCCTCCTACGCCGAAGACCGCACGGCCGTCATCACGACCATCGTCGCGAACCTCGACGCATTGTCACAGCAGTTGCGCGGCCGATCAGCGAACCTGGAGCACATCCTGCGGGTCTTCCACTCCATCTTCATGCCGGTCGCAGGCCGCATGGAGGAGTTCCTGAGCCTGATGGACAAGGGCTCGGTCGAGATGACGGAGATCGTCCGGACCGCCGAGGCGCTGTCACGGCTGCTGCTCGGCGCCCGCGACAGCTCCGACGCGCTCACCGAGCGCATCCGGCAGGCCATTCCCGACACCACCGCCGCGGTGCGCGCGCTGTCGCTGCTGCCCGGCGCGCTGGAAGCGCTCAACGCGTTGATCCCCCGCTCCGAGCCGTCCCGGCACTGCGCGAACGGCACGTTCTCGCCGCCGATCACCGCGGCGGTGCTGTTGCACGGCCGCCCCTTGACCGTCTGCGAAGGGAATCGGTGATGACTTTCCGCCAGTCACGACCCTCCGACGCCCTCGGGGGCGAACAGCCCTCTCCGCGAGCCCAATTGGTGTGGGCGCTGGTGAGTGTCATCACCGTCACGCTGGCCTTCGCCACGGTCGGTGTGCTCTATCTCCGACCACCGAATCACCTGACCTATCGGCTTCACCTACCCGAAACCGGTGGATTGTCGACCGGCGACAGCGTGCGGATCGCCGGAGTGAAGGTGGGCCGGGTGACGTCGATCCGGCTGGGCGAGGACCACGTCGACGTCGAGTTCATCGTCCACGCCGACCACCGCGTCGGTGACCGCACCGCCGCGGACATCCGCATGCTCACACCGGTCGGCGGGTTGTATCTCGCGCTGCTGCCCGCCGGCTCGCAGCCGTTGCGCACGCCGATTCCAGTGGAGCGCACGCGGCTACCGTTCCTGGTGAACGAGCTGGTACCGGAAGCCGCGAGCGTTGCGGAGCAGATCGACACCGAGTCGCTGCGCACGACGCTCGACGCCGCGGCGCGCGCGCTCACGGACGCTCCGGGGACGGTCCGCCAGGCGGTGTCCTCGCTCGGTGCGGTGGTCGGCGCGCTGGCCGAACAGCGAACCCAGGTCCAGGGGCTGCTCGACCTGTCCAACGAATATCTGGCGACCGCGCGGGACAACGAGATGCTGGCCACCGAGGTGATCCGCGCCTACGCCATCCTGGGACCGCAGATCGTGGCGGCCCGGTCCGAGGTCGAGATCTTCGCCGACAAGGTGACCGCTGTCGTGGGGTTGCTCTTCGACTTCCTCGCCGGTCCCTACGCGGAGAAACTGGAGCCGCTGTTCTTCCCGCTCGAGCAGAGCCGTGACCTGAGCCGCGAATTGCTGGACTCGACGGACGCGGTCATCGCGGCGATGACTCGCACGCTGGAACAACTCTCCGCGCTGGCCGGGCCGGAAGGCCGGGCGCTCATCGATCAGAGTGGCCTCACCGTGCGCAGGCCCGAGGTATGCCTACCGGTTCCGGGAGCGGGGTGTTGACCATGTCGGCGGTACGAGGACGGGGACGCCGGGTGCCTTCGCTATTGGTGGCGACGGCCGTGGCGATCACCACGGTGGCGGGCGCGATCGTTTACCGCGCCGAGCGACCCACCCGAGCGATCTGCGCCCTGTTCGACAACACCTTCGGGCTCTACTCGGATGCCCCGGTGACGATCCGTGGTGTCGCGGTCGGGAAGGTGGGCGCGCTCGTGCCCGATCACGAACACGTCCGGGTGGAGATGACTCTCGACGAGCGCCCACTCGCCGCTCGCACGCGGGCGGTGGTGGTGAATTCCTCGATACTCACCGACCGTCGCGTGGAACTCGTGGACGCCGACGTGCGGGGCGGGCCCCAATTGCCCGATGACCAGTGCATCCGGCCCGACCGCACGGAAACCCCGCTGAGCGTGTCCGACGCGCTCGGCTCGTTCACCGGACTCCTCGACGACATCACCCGCCCCGGGCCGGACGGCATCACGCCGTTGTCGGCGCTACTGGACGGTGCGGACCGCGAGCTGCACGGGCTCGGCCCGGCGCTGGACCGGCAGCTGCGGCAGCTGTCCGACGTGCTGGCCGCGCCGGACACGTTCGTGACCCAACTCGGGGAGCTGCTGGACAACTCGGCGGAGCTGAGCCGGTTCGTCGCCGCGGAGTGGAACGACATCAAGACCTCCATGATCACCTTCGGTCCCGGACTGGAACTGCTCGAAAGCACCCTGGTGATCGTCAAGATTCTGGTCGGCAAGCTAGCGGCGGCGCTGGGTCCGCTCGATCGGCTGTTCAACCACCACTTCCCCTACCTGATGGAAGTCCTCGAATCCTCGGTCCCGGTGGTGACCCTGGCTCGAACGCGGGCCGAGGAATCGCGCGACCTGCTCGCGGCCGTACCGGGCGTCGTCACCATGTTGCGGAACATGATCGAAGGCGGCTCCGGCGTCGCCTTCGACTACCGCCCGCCGACGGTCGTCGTCGGCGCGGCGGATGCCGGGGCGCTGTGTGCGTCTGTGTCGAATCCGCTGATGTGCGAAGCGATTTCGGTCAACGCGGCAGCTCTTCCGTTGCCGCTGGCCGTCCTGGCGACGGTCGGAGGCGCGTCGTGACCAGGCGGCGATCGACCGGACCGAGGCGCGGGCTGCTGCTTGTCGGCATCGTCGTCGTGCTGCTCGCGCCGGGCTGCGGTTTCGACCCCAGCGACCACACCCTGCCGGGAACCGGCGTCGACGGACCCACCTACCGTCTCGCGGTCGAGTTCGAGTCGCTGCTGAGCTTGCCCGCCGGCGCCCGGGTCCGCAGCAACGGCGCCGACGTCGGGCAGTTGCGTTCGATCGAGCTCGTCCCGCACGCCGCCGTGGCGCACATCGACGTGCGCGCCGACGTCCGTTTCCCGGTCGGCACCCGAGCCGAACTGCGGCAGACGACCGTCCTCGGCGACATCTATCTGGCGCTGCTGCCACCGTCCGACGACACGGAGGGCCTGCTGCGCGACGGCGGCACGATTCCCCTGCGCGACACCGACACCGGGCCGCGGATCGAGCAGATCCTGGAGCGCATGGCCGCGTTCGTCAACGGGGGCAGCACCGCGAGGATGCAGGATGCCATCGAGCAGATGAACGCCGCCCTGCCCGAGGATCCCGCCGAGACCCGGGAGCTGGCAGGGCGGCTCGCCACCGATCTCGGCGCCGCGGCCGACGGGCTGGGCGACGTCGACCGGATCGTGCTGGCCACCGAACAACTGACCCTGCGGCTGCACCGCATGCGCGAGGAGGTCGGATTCATCTTCTCGGAGACGGCTGGGCGGCGGCTCGGCCGGGTCCCCGAATTCATGACCGCGGTGCTCAACGTCGTCATCGACGTCAACACCCTCACGACCGGTTTGGATTGGCTCATCCCCCGGCTGCCGCATCTCAACGACGCGCTAGAGCGAACGGCGGTGCTGCTGCGCGACCCGTCGCCCGACGCCACGACCTGGGAGGGCAACGGCGCGCTCATCGGGCAGGTGCTGTCCGGCAAGGTGCTTCCGTTCCTCGGGCACCCCGCGGTGGAGCTGCGGCGGGTCGGGCTCGCGGGCAGCCCCGATCGCGACGTGGACGCGCTGATCCTGCTCCGCCTGATCGGGGTGCTGCCGTGACCAGGATTCCCGCGTGGCTGTCGGGTGCGGCGCTGGCCGTCGTCACCGCGCTCGGTAGCGGCTATCTGGTGGTCGGCGTCCTCGATGTCGAGCCGCTGGCCGCGCGCACCCGGGTGACGGTCCGGATGGACCACGCCGCCGGTTTGCGCCCCGGTTCGGCCGTCGTCTATCGGGGCGTCGACATCGGAACCGTGGACCAGGTGCACAGCGTGCCCGGAGGTGTCCGGGTAGGACTGTCCTACGACCGCAGGCACTCGATCCCGGTGGACTCCCCGACGAAGATCGAAAACCTCTCGGCGCTGGGTGAACCGGTCTTCGCCTTCCTACCGGGCCCGGCGCGTGGATCGGACCGAACGGAACACCTCCGGGACGGCGACGAGCTCACCGGCTCGGTCGACACGCCCACCTCGGTGCCGGAACTGCTCGCGGCGTCGTCGCGTCTGCTCGACCAAGCCGATTCAGCCGCGATCAACCGGTTGGCCGAGATGTTCACCGCGGCGCTCGAGCACGCCGAGCAGGTGGCACCGGTCATCGCGCGAGCCGCCGGGCTGCTCGCGCTGACGCTGGCGCGACATCAGCCGTCCCTCGAAGCCGTGCTGCGCAACCTGCTGCGGCTCATGCCCGATGTCGACTGGGTGCGCCCCGCGCTGACCGCCGCGCCACCGCAGCTCGACCGATTCGGTGAGACGCTCGGAGTGTCCTACGAGTACCTCTTCGAGGGCTCGGCCCTGCTGCGTGGCCGCGAAGTGCTCGGCTCATGGCGGGAAGAGGAACAACGTTTCGTCAACTTCCTGCGCACGCTCGCTCCCGAACTCGGCGCGCTCGGCGTGGCGCTGCGGCCGATGTCCTCGGCTACCGGGCCCGCGCTCGGGGCCCTCGACATGGCGACGCTGCTCGACCAAGCCCTCACCGCCCTACCGGGCGATCGGTTGCGAATCACGCTGCGGACACCGCCGGCGGACGAAGGAGAACGATGAGCACAACCGACAGCAGCCACCGAGCGGCAAGCACTGCCACCGAATCCGGCAGCGCCGCCGCCGCCGACGACGGCGCCGCGGCGTCCGCACCCGGCAACGGCGGAAGGCGACGATCGCTGCGTGTTCCGGGTTCACACGTTCTCGCGGGAATCGCCCGCTCCACCGCCGTCGCGCTGGTCGTGGCGGCTGTCGCCGTGGTGGTCGCGGCGGCGCTCGCCGTCGGCCGGCTCGGCGACAGTTCCGCGGACGAGCTGGCCGCCCTGCGGGAGCAGCTGGAAGTGGACGCGGCCGCCGAGCGGGCCGCCTCGGCGTACGCGCTGAGCGTGTCGCAGGTACGGGCGGGCGATATCGAGGGGTGGCGGCGAGCATTGCAAACCGACGTGAGCCAACAGCTGGCCCCCAAACTGTCGGCGGCCGTCGACGTCGTCGGGCCGTGGCTCGACCAGATGGAATACACCGCCACCGCGAAGCTCCTGGCCGCCGAAGTGCTGCGCCGCGAGGGTGATCTGTACGTGGTGCAGGTGTTCGTCGACATGAACTCGCGCAGCAGGCAGACCCCCGAGGGCGTCACCGCGACCGCCGCCTACACCGTCACGCTCAACCGCGCCGCCGACTGGACGATCACCGATGTCGGCGGCGTGACCCCCGATCTGCCGACGCCGGCGCCCGAGACGTCAGCGCCGCCGCGATGAGGCGGCGACTACCGCAGTCCCTTGAACAGGAGAAGATGATGACCAGAGCCACGCGCAACTCCGCAGGCACGATCGAGCCGACAACTCCCGGCGCGGCCACCGCAACGGCCACGCGAGTGGTATCCGTCGATGGCGAATCCATCGAGCTGGTGTCGCCGGATTCGATGACCGCCGAGATGGTCGGGCACTGGACCTATCTCGTGGTGGAGGGCGCCGCGTTCGCCATGCAGGGACTGCACCCGGTCATCCGCGACGTCGTCGACCGGTATTCGGTCGCCAAGACCGATCCGGCGGGCCGCGCGATCCGCTCGGTCGATTCGGTCTTGCGGTGGACCTACGGTGGCATGGAGGCCATCGAGGAGGGCAGGCGGCTTCGTTCCCTGCACGAGCCGCTGACCATGCGCAACGCGGAGGGAAAGCACATCAGCGCCCTCAATCCCGAGGCGTACCAATGGGTGATCGCGACCGCCTACGTCACCACCGCGAAGGCCGGACCACTGCTGATCGGGCGTGAGTTCACCGCGGCGGAACTGGAGGATCTGCTCGCCGACAACATCCGGATCGCGCGGATCCTGCGGGTGCCGATGAAGGGGTACCCGCGCAGCAGGACGGAATTCGACGCCTACTACGAGCACATGGTGTCCAACGTGCTGTGCGGAACCGAGGATGTGCGTCAGCAATTCGCCGACCTGCGCGCCGGCGATACCGAGCAGCTGCGGGCTCTGCCCTTCCCGGTCCGTCCCCTCGCACGCGCGCTGGCTCGGCCGCTGCTGCGCTTCAACTACCTCTCCATCGTCGGGCTGCTCGACCCGCGACTACGGGCCATGGTCGGGGTCGATTGGAGCGAGCAGGAGCAGCGGCAGCTCGAACGCGTCTACGCCGTCATCCGATTCGCTTATCGGGTGCTGCCCGAGCGGCTCACCTACTTCCCCATCGCCTATCACGCCAGGAAGCACCATCGGTGCATCCAGAGGATGAAGGAGCGAGAGTTGAAGTCGGCTGCCTATCGGGTGCGCCCCAAGCAGTAGCCGGGCCGCTCGCTAACCGCCGCCGGGGTGCGGGAACAGCAGCGGCGCCAGGAACCGCCGGGCGAAATCCTTCGCCGCGGCGGCGTCCGCGAGCGGCAGCGCACCCCGCGGATTCGAGATGAACGACATCGTCAGGCGGACGAAGAGCTCGGCGACCACCTCGGCGTCGAACACGCCGAGTTCGCCGCGTTTCTGCCAGTGCACGATGAAGCGCGCGACCAGCGCCCTGCCCTGCTCGATGAACTCGTCACCGGTGAGGAAGCGCGTCAGTTCGCCCGCCGCCGAGGAGGCACGCAGGCTGTGCGTCAACAAACGCGGGGCCTTCGCCTCGCTGACGAACGCGGAGAACATCTCCGCCAGCGCGCTCACCGGCCCCGCCGAGCGCTGCACCGCCTCGGCAACGATGACGCCCACCCGTTGCGACTCGGCCATGAGGGCATAGCGCACCAAGGCGGACTTGGTGCCGAATCGCCGGTAGACCGTGGCGACGCCGACGCCGGCGCCCTCGGCGATGCGGACCATCGTCGTCTCTTCGAAACCCACCTCGGCGAAGCAGTCCCTGGCCGCCTCGACGATGCGGCGCGACCTGGCGTCCAGCGCGGTCAGGTCGGCCCACGCGTCGCCGACGGCGGCCAGGAATTCCGTGACGGTCGGGTCCTCACCGCCACGGCCCTGCGAGCGCTCGGCGGGAAGCGATCGCGCCGCGCCGCGTTCACCCGAGGCCTGTTTCCCCCGGATGCTCGCCCCGAGCTTGCTCGAATGGTTCCGGTGCGCCGTCATCGGCGTGAGCCTACCGTCCGTCTTCCGCGACGCCGCGCGGCCGTCGTCGACCTCTCGCGTGGCCGAGGGCACGACGAGTCTCGCCTGCCACACCTCCCGAATGATAGTCTAAAGCAGTATCACTATCACCCGTAGTCAGAGGTGACCACATGGCAACGAACGCAGAGCTGCCCGTTGTTCCCCAGTCCACCGCAGGCGCCGTGACGCGGCCCCGGGTACGCCCCGAGGTGCTCGCCGAGTTCCGCAAGCACACCGGCAGCGTGTTGTCCGGCGTATTCGCCGGGGCCGCCTTCGATCAGGTAGCGCTTGTCCCGGTCGCCGCCGCGGTGGACCGCACGGGTCGCTTCGCCGAGAACTTCGCCGACCGCGGTGTCCGTTCCGGATTCTCCGCCCTGCTCGCGATGTGGGGCGACCCGGCCGACCGGATGGCCGAGGCCGAATGGCTCAAGCAGCGGCATCGCGACGTGCACGGCCGGGGCCGAGGCGACTACCACGACGTGCGCTACAGCGCCCTGAACCCGCAGACGTGGATCTGGGTGGGCGTCAGCGGGATGTTCGTCGCGCTCAACACCTTCACCTACTGCACCGGGACGGTGCTGCGCCCCGAGGAGAAGGAAGCCGCGTACCAGATGCTGCGCGAGGGATTCTCCGGCCTGGAACTCGCCGCACGGTCGGGCAAGCTGCCCGCGGACCTCGCGGCCGCGACCGCGTACTACGACGCGATGGTGGAGCGGGAACTGGCCGCCAACCCCTTCCTCGTCGAGCAGTTCGCCGGCCTGACCAGGCTTCCGCTGCCCACCCTCGGGCTGCCGGAACTGGCTCGTACCGTGCTCATGCCGCTGTGGCTACTGCTGCGCCACTTCGTGGGCCATGTGATCCAGGTGTGCTCGGCCGAGGTCATGCACCCCGGCGTCCGCCGCATGGTCGGCTTCGAACTGAAGCGCCGCCACCACATCGAGTTCGCCGTGTACGTGTGGCTACTGCAAGCGGCATGGCGAGTGCTGCCGGATCGGTTGTTGCTGCTCCCGCTGGCCTACAACCGCCTGCAGTACGAGAAGCTGGTTCGGCTGCACCGCAAGTACGCGCTGGACAGCTTCGCGCCACCGTCGGGCTCGACGGGCGGCTGCCCGATCTGATCGTCCTGCTCGGTGGCGACCCGGCTCAGCGCCGAGATGATAGTTTCACTTCCTCTTACTATCATCTCGAACCAAGCTCGTCTCTTCTGCGACGGCTGCCGCGTTCCGCCCGGATGACCGTTCTGTCTGCCATGTCCACAGACGAGGGTCCGCGCGGCGGAACGCTTCCCACGGTTGCGTCTCGACCGGCGAGGTGCCATCCTCTGATCATGATCTTCAACGGAAAGGGCGTCCTGCGCCCGGCTCGATGAGCCCCCGCTCGGCCACGTTCGTGGCCCATGCGCTATCTCTCTCCGCTCTGCACGGTCCAGGTCCCTGGCCACGGGACGGGTATCCGCTACCGGACGAACCGTCGCCCGACACCGACCGAAGCGTCCTTCCCAGTGTCGTCTACGACGGCGTCAGCACCCATCACTTCGGGACCGGCAACGACCCGGTCGCCCAACTCGCCGACCGGATCCTCGCCGACCTCGACGATCCGGCTCGCCTGCTCGAGCACTTCGCCGAGGTGCGGGCCGTGCGCGTCGCCGACAATCTCGCGCACGAGCTGCTGTCACGGCACTTCCCGCGCGAAAAGCTCCATATCGCAGCGCGGTTCGTCACAGAGAACGCCACCCAGCGAGAGGTCGCCAAGCTCGGCATCGTGCTGCTGGGTGTGTGTGGCGACCAGCGCGACCGCGAGCTGCTCCAGCTGCTGGGATCGTTGGAGGAGTTCGCTCTCTTCGCTGTCGTCGCGTTGATGAACACCCAGCCCGACCCGCAGCGGGCGGTATTCGAGCTGGCGCGGCGGCTGGAAGGCTGGGGGCGGATTCACGCGGTGGAACGCCTGAAGGGTTGCGCCGACCCCGACATCAAAGCGTGGATGCTGCGCGAGGGTTTTCGCAACGGCGTGATGAACGAGTACCTCGCGCACATCGCCGCGACCACCGGCGGTCTGTACGAGGCCCTGCTCGAGGACGACGTCGACGACGCCTTGATCATGGGGCGGCGGACATGCTCAAAGCCCTTGCCGTCGGCGGCCCCGCCGAGGACATGCACGACTACGACGACGCGGTGCCCGCCATGCACCGGTTCGCCGAACACCTCGCACACGCCGAACCCACCCTGCGGCGGCTCGACGCGGCGCTGGCCCTCCGACGCCTGCTCTCCGATGACGATTTCGACTGGCCCGACGGCGAGCCGGCCCGGCTGCGCGCCGAATACACGTCACTACTGGCTCAACAGCGGTGGCGTGAACTGGTGGCCGCCCAACTCGCACTCGCCGACGCTGCCGATCCGGAAGCGCGCCGGTCGCGCGCCTTCGAGGTCGCCCTCTCCTGCGCGGGACGATTGGGCATGGACGCGTTGCCCCATGCGCTCGCCCGCTTGCGGGTCGATCGCCACAACGGCTACGTCTGGCAGTGGGCGATGGGGCACGCCGGCCAGGACACGGTCGAGCAGGTCGTCGGTCTCGCCGAACAGCTCCTTCCGCTCGGCGAGCTGTCCACCGGCCCGTCCGAAGCTCTGGGGTTCGGCCCGGACTTCGAGGCCGATATGGCGCTCGAGATCATCGTCTGGAAACTGCGCGATCATCCAGGCGTGGGCCACGCGTTACTGCGGGTCGCGCTCGCCAACCGGGTCATCCGGTGTCGCCGGGGCGCCCTCACCGTGCTCAGCGCGTGGCCACCGCAAGCGCGTCCAGCCGAGGCGCGCGACTGGATCGCGGCGGCGGCGGAGCGGGAGACCGACACGAAGCTTCGCCAGGACATGCTGGCATTCTCGGAAGAGTGACCGCACCCGCGGCGGGCACGACGCCATCGAGCGTCGCCTGCCGCGGGTAAGCCGCCTGGGCTCACCGATCGCCGGGTTGTGCTCCGTGCCGCGAGCGCCTGGTCGCTGCGGAAGCTCCTGCTCTCAGCACAATTGAGTTACGCGGTGGTATCGGCGATTCGTCCGCTACGGACGATCGAGCGGCAGGTAGCGTGGGCCGGATGGCGACCCCCCTCGCGTACACGGCCACCTATTCCCATTCGGCCGATGCGCTGCGCGCGGCGCTGGCCGACGAACGGTATTGGAAAGACCGCATCGAGGAGATCGGTGGGGGCCACGGGCAACTCGTCGAGTTCGACGCCACCGACAACCGGCTGCGCGTGCGGCTGATCCAGACCGTCACCGCGGCGGACCTGCCCGGCGCCATCACCGCCGTGCGCCCCGAGGGCCTGGTCATCACACGCACCGAGAACTACACCGCGCAGGGCGGCAGTTTCGACGCCTGTGTCGAAGGCGTGCCCGCCCAGGTGAGCGGCACCGTCCGGCTCACAGGAAGCGACCGCGCGACGGTGGCGGTCGTGGACGGGTCGGCCGAAGTCCGCATCCCCCTGTTCGGCAGGAAGATCGAAGCGGCAGTCGTGGATCGACTACTGGACATGCTCGCCGCCGAGGCGGAGTTCACCGACAGCTGGATCACCGACCACTGACCCACCGTGCCTTACGGGTGGATGCCCAGGGCGACACCGATCGTGTCCCACGACTTGTGCAGATCATCCTGCCAGTAGCCCCAGGAATGCGTTCCGGTGGGACGCAGCTCGAAGGTGGCTGGAACAGCCAATTCGCGCAGACGCTCACGGAGTTGACGGGTGCACAGATTGGTAACGGCTTCCAAGGGCGCGCCGAAGATCAATTGGTATGCCAGCTGTATCCCGGAGCCGTTCGCGCCGTGGAGGGTGTCGTGTGGTCCCGGTGCCCCGGTACCGGTCGAGACATAGATCGCGGTACCCCGCAACTTGTCCGCGTGCAAGTACGGGTCATTGGCCGCCCACGCCGGATCCGTCGGCGGACCCCACATGTTCACCACATTGCCACGACGCCCGCCCACCACCGCACTCACGATCACCTGACCCTGCGGATCACTGGTGCGCACACACCCGGAATACGAGCCGATCGCCCGATACAACCCCGGCGCGGCCAACGCCAACTGGAACACCGATGTACCCGCCATCGAAATCCCCGCGATCGCGTTCGCCCCGTTACCCCCGAACACCGCGTCCACGATCGGAGGCAACTCCCGAGTCAGGAACGTCGCCCAACGCTGCCGCCCCAACACCGGATCATCCGCACGCCAATCCGTGAAATACGAACTGGCACCCCCGAACGGCACCACCACATTCACCTGCTTGTCCCGGAAGAACTCCACCACATCCGTCCGGTCGGTCCAGCTTCCGTCGCTGATGCCGCCGTTGGCTCCATTGAGCAGATAGAACGTCGGCGCGGGCCGATCCGGATCGGGCGCGCGCAGGACGCGCACCCGGGTGACGCTGTTCATCGCCGTGGAGAACACACCGACGTCGAACACCCGCTCGGACTCGACGCGGATGTCGTTGACGCGGGAACCGTCCGGCGCCGTCACGGATGCGATATCCGGCAGCGGCTCGGCCGTCGCCGCACTGTTCGGACCCGCTGTCAGCAGCGCGATCGAGAGGACGGCCAGGATCGTTCGTCTTCGGTAACCGTTGAGCGGCATCGCATCTCCGATCTCGAGGCCGCACCCCCGGTTGGTGCCTCGGCTGCGCGAGCCGGAGAAAGGCGACCGGTTCTGAGAATCGGCATCGAGTCAACCGCATCACGCGCGCCGGTGAGCGCGGATACACGTAACCTTGTGGCTGTTCCCAGGGGGATGCCGAGCGAACTGGCCACAGGCCCCAACAAGTTCGGCGGCCCCTTGCTCACCGAGGCACCCGCGGCTTAGCGTTTGCCGTGTTCCGTCCCACCCGTTCAGGAAGGCCGCGTGTGGATTTCCCCGCCTCACCGTCGTATCACCGCGGTGCGGCGCGGACCGCGCGGCTGATCGCGGTGCTGAGCGCCGCTCTCCTCGGAATCACCGCCGGCGCAACCGGTTCGTCGCACGCGGAACCCGCCGTGCCGGAGATGTCGTCGCAGGTCAGCGCCGCCCCGGATGGTTCGTATATCGCGGGCGCGGCGCAGGGACCGGGACGGCTGGTCGAGCTGACGGTCCACTCCGCCGCGATGGCGAATGCGGTGACCGTGCGCGTCCTTCCGGCCGTCGACGGATCGGCTCCCGCGCCCACCCTGTATCTACTCAACGGCATCGACGGCGGAGCTGACGGCAACTGGCTCAGCCGGACGGATGTGGTGGAGTTCTTCCGGGACAAGCAGGTGAATGTGGTGGTGCCGTTCGGGGGTGCCAGTTCGTATTTCACGGATTGGCGTGCGGATGATCCGGTGTTGGGGCGGCAGCGTTGGGCGACGTTCCTGACTCGGGAGTTGCCTCCGATCGTGGACGCGGTGTTCGGGGGTAACGGGGCGAACGCGATCGCGGGGATTTCGATGGCGGGTACATCGGTGTTCCAGTTGGCGTTGGCCGCGCCGGGGTTGTATCGGGCGATCGGCTCGTATTCCGGGTGTGTGCGCACCAGTGATCCGCAGGGTCAGGTGATCGTGAGTGCGGTGGTGGGCGGGCGTCGTGGCAATGTGGTGAACATGTGGGGTCCGCCGACCGATCCGGCGTGGGCGGCCAATGACCCGTACTTGCACGCGGACGAGTTGCGGGGTACCGCGATCTATGTCTCGACCGGTACCGGGGCACCGGGACCACACGACACCCTCCACGGCGCCGGTATCGAGCACAACCACGGCAAACTGTTCGATCAGCTCCTTCTCGGCGGCATGCTCGAGACGTTCGCCGACCGCTGCACCCGTCAGCTGCGCGAAAGGTTCCGTGAGCTGGCGATCCCCGCGACCTTTGAACTGCGCGGCAACGGCACCCATTCCTGGTCCTACTGGCAGGACGACCTGCACGATTCCTGGCCGGTTCTCGCCGCCGCACTGACCGGGGAGAACTGACGCGGAGCGCCTACCGCTCGCGACAGCCACCCGGGGGCGAGCATGTGATCACACCGACGCGGTGTCGCGCTCGGCACCGGGCCGGTTCGCCGAGGGGCGGCCCAAGGCCGGTGCGATCAGCTCGACGGTGTCGTGCAGGATCTGTTCGTAGTCGGCCCGGCGGAACTCGTATGGCAGCTCCAGCCGCAGCTCCGATGTCCGCGCGAGAACCGGATCCGCCCGCAGCCGTTCGACGATCTCCTCGGCGGTGCCGACCAGATCCGGGGCGAACAGGACCCGCCGCTCGCCTTGTGGCGCGAGGGTGCGCTCGTGCCTGCTCGCCGCGTACTGCCGGTACCGCTCGCGGGTCGCGCGATCGGCACTGTCGAACGGGACGATCACCCGTCCCACCGCGACCCTGGCGGGCCGGGCCGGATCGACCGACCGGCGGTATTCGCTGATCAAGCTCAGTTGGGTGGTGGTGAAATCGTCGCTGCCGTCGCCGAAGACGATGTTCCCCGTCAATAGGTTGAGCCCGTTCTGGCCGGCCCATCGAACCGAACGGGTACTGCCACCGCCGTACCAGAGCCGGTCGATCAAGCCGGGATTGTGCGGCTGCAACCGAGGCCGCTGGATGTTGCCCGGCGAGTGGATGACCGTCTCGGCGTCACCGAGGTAGTCACCGCGCAGGTTCTCGATCAACCGAGCGATCCGTCCGTAGGACAGATCGTAGGTGCGCCAGTCGCCGTCGAAGACCAGGTCTCCGATCAGCTCCGCGTGCGGCGGCGTGCCCGCGCTGAAACCCGCTTGCAACCGGCCCCTGGACAGCACATCCGCCAGCGACAGATCCTCGGCCAGACGGAACGGGCTCTCGTAACCGATGGGGATCACCGCGGTGCCCAGCTCGATCCGGCTGGTGCGCTGTCCGGCGGCGGCCAGGAACACCGCCGCCGATCCGACACCGTGCTCGAGATGGCGTTGCCGGATCCAAGCTCCGTCGAAACCGAGGCTCTCGCCGTACTCGAACAATTGCAGGGTGTCCTCGAGCCCCGAATAAGGGTCGTCGTCGGGGTAGTTGCCCGGCGTCAGGAACGACAGCGTCCCGATGCGCGAGGTTCTGTCGCTCATCGGTTCGCGCTGCGCTCGGACAGTCGCCGTGGCGTCGCGGTGGGCCAGCGCAGGCCGGTGGCGGCAAGGAATCCGCGCGGATCGTCGAGCCGCGTCCGCTGCCTGCCGTGCCGGTCCTGCCAGTCGGCGGCGAAAGCGCCGATCGCGGTTGCCGCGGCGGCCTGCGCTGTCATGGGATGCTCCTCGTCTGAAGCTTTGTCTGTCCTCGGTGCGGCGCCCCCGTGGTTGCATCTCGACGCGCCTCGGCGCCGAGGAGTCCGGACGGCAACGAACGGAGGCGCTCTCGGAGTCAATCGCACACCTCCGCCGCCGGACAGGGTTGCGATCAGCGCGAACGCAATACTGCACCCACGCCCGGCGCCGGGAGCGCGGCAGGTGTGCGCATCCCCGCTCCCCCGACCGAGAACAGGCGCCCTCGGCTATTGCCCACAGCCCTCGTGGTAGCCGAGACCGGGAGCGTAGAACGACCAGGTGGCCTCGTCGAGCACCGAAGACATGCGCTGGCAGGCGACTCGCAGCGGATCGTCGCGTAGTTCGTCCAGGCGGCGCAGATCCCACAGGGCGATCGCGTGGTCTGCGGTGCCGATTCCCAAAGTGTGCCCGTCCGGCGCGAAGGCGACCGGCCGCACCGGGCCGCCGGTCTCCATCGGCGGCCCGAGTGGGCGCGGACGCGAGCGGTCGGTGAGGTCCCACAGCCGCGCCGTATCGGCGACCGCTACGAGGGTCCGGCCGTCGGGTGCGAGTGCGAGATGGCGAACGGAGTCCGGATAGCCGGGCAACGGCTGGCCCAGTTGCGCGGGGCGAGTGCGATCGGTGACGTCCCACAGCAGCACGCCCGGATTGTTGCCGCCGGTAGCGAGGGTGCGGCCATCCGAGGAGAACATGAGATGCCTGGTGGTCTGACGTATGCCTCGCAACTCACTTATCGGACGGGTCACGTCGTCCACGTCATACAGAACGACGTCGCGGTCGCGCGCGGCCGCGACGGTGCGGCCGTCCGGTGAGAACGCCAGAGCTGCCGTGGTGCTGTGCTGCCCGACGGGCTTCGAGCTGAGGCGCTTCGGCCGCTCGGGTTCGCCGACATCCCACAGCATCATGGCTGGATGACCCGTGACGGCGAGCAACTTGCCATCCGGAGAAAATGTTATGACGCGTACGGCATTGACGAAATCGGTAAGGGGGCTTCCGATCAGTCGCGGCTCGGCGAGGTTGTCTATGTTCCACAACGTCGTGTTGCCGTCCTGGCCACCCACCGCGAGAATTCGTCCATCCGGCGAGAGTGCCATCGCGCCGATCACGTTCCCTGATCGTCGCACGTGCCCGTTGGGCACAGGGCCGGCGGACTCGAGGCTCCACAGCGCCACGGTATCGCCGGCGGCGACCGCGACGACGGGCCGCCGCTGAGCGAACGCCACCTTCGACGCATCGGTGCCGAGCTCGCCGAGTAGCATCGGAAGGCGCTGGGGCCGGGAGGCATACGTATTGTCCCATAGGATCACCTGGCCGTTGTCGCCACTGGTGGCCAGCCATCGGCCGTTCGCCGACAGGGCGCCGTAATTGATGCCCCCGGTGTGGTCGACCGTGAAGCGAAGGGTTTCCTTGGGCGCGTCCGCCGTGGTGACGTCCCACCACACCACTGTCCGGCCCACAATGGTGACAGCAGAGCGGCCGTCCGGCGCGAAAGTGGAAAACCCGGCGTTCCAGAGGGATGCCGATGACGCGGCCGGACCTGCGGACGAGTCGACGTGAGCCACCAACCGCGCGTCGCCCCCGGCGAGGAAGAACAGGGAGGTCCCTCCCATCTCCGAAGTGGCGATCAGCGAGGCGTCGGGGGACAGGCCGAGTCGCGCGACGGCTCCCGTGCTCGCGGTCCAGGCCCCGGTGCGACTTCGCGGCGCCCCGGCGTCGCGAACATCCCAGACGCCGACGAGACCGTTGGTATAGCCCACTGCCATCGTCGGCGCATCATTCGCGAATGCCACCGCCGTGACGTCGACGGGCACTCCGGTGCCGATCGAGGCGAGTACGTCGACCGAACTCACCACCCTGGGGTCCAGCGCCGTACTCACGTCCAACAGCACCACCTCACTGTCGCGGCCGACGGCCAGCAGCCGCCCGTCCGGCGAGAACGCCAGCGCTCCGACGGGAACGATCTCCATCGCGGGCAACTGGATCCGCACGGGTTTCGCACGATCGGAGACGTCCCACAATTGCAGGACTCCGGCACCCGCTGCCGCCAGCAGCCTCCCATTCGCGGATACGGCGAGAAACTCTACTGAATAGTCGGACACCATGGGTCGCCCCATCGTGACGGTCTTTCGCCAGCGAGGTTCCACAGCTGAAGGGTTTTGCCTTCGTCCGCGAGCGCCAGCAACCCATTGTCCGGCGAGAGCGCGAGGGGGGTGAATTTTCCGAACCGTCCTGGCAGGACCGCGGCCAGCGGACTCGCGGCGAGCGTCTGCACCAGGCTCGCCGTGGTCTCCGGATTCGGGAGGTTGGCGTAGGCGGCCGCACCCAGCCGCAGCGCGGTATCAATATCCGGCGGGGTACTATTTCTCGCCGCGTCCGCCGCGGTGACCAGGGAACGCGTCGCCGCGACGCGTTGCTGATCCAGCGCCTCTCGCTGCGCCCGTACGGCGAGGAACGCCGCGATCAGAGCCGCGACCAGGAATACGCTCAGCACAGTGGCGACACCGCCGACGATCCAGCGGTTGATGCGTCGCTGCCGGATGTCCGCGCCCTCGAGTTCGTCCTTGCCGAGCTTGTGGATGGGGGCGGCGAGGGTAGCGACGTCACTACGGAACCGACTGTGTTCTATGGAAAGAGCTTGCTCCCTCACCCAGCGGAGGTCCGCGTATTTCGGCTCCGTGGGGAACCAACCCGACAGCGATCTCGGAAGCGCATCGGTACGGTCCCAGTCGAAATCGTTCCTAGCCGTATTCCAAGCGATCTCCCCACCGGTGAGCGCTACGAAAAATGTGTCGGGGGAACGGTGCGACTGCCACCACTCGATCTCCCGACCGACCCAAACCGATCGAGCGGCAGGTGGGGAAGCGAGCAGGATGAAGTGATCTGACTTTGCCAGAGCATTCTCGATGCCGTTCCACAGACTCGCATTCACGCCGAGGCCGGTGGTATCACGGAAGACCCGCAGCGCGTACGGTCGATACCATCGCCGATTCAGCGAACGCAAGCCCTTCTGCAACGTCGGTGCCAGATCGGTGTCGAGCTTGTTGCTGTAAGAGATGAAGACGTCGTAACGACCCGGCTCGGCCATCAGCAGCGGGTTGCTCCCGACTTACCCTGGCACACGCCAGGCGGGAAACTCCACGTCAGGCGATTACTCACTGGAACGCGCGCGAAATCGGGTGGAGCTTTGGGCAGGCGGTCCAGCACACCGTCTTCGTACAGCAACGCACAGCCGTCGCTTCGCACGAATTCCGGATCGACGCCGGTAATACACACGCCCCCCGGTCGGGTAACGGTGAACGTGCACGTCTCGGATCTTGGCCCCTCGTCGCAGCCGTACCAGCGGAAGCCGTCACGTGGCGGCTGATCGTAGATCAACCGCTGCTGGAAGGTCGCCTCCAAGCGCATCACCGTGGTGCCTTCCGGAATCAGCAAGCTGCACGGCGGCACGGTGTGGTCGGCCGCGAGACCGCACTCTCCTCCGGCATCCGACCGGATGAGCATGCTCCACGGGTGATCACCGTTGGCGAGGATATTGAGTTTCGAGCCAGGCGCGATGGTCGCTGCGGGCTGCGCCGATTCCGTGGGCGCTGTCTGCGACCGGAACACGGAGTAGGCGACCGCGCCGGCAACGACAAGGAGGACTGCTGCTACAAGCGCGATGACGATGTTCCGCTTGCGAGGAGCGCGTCGGCCCGGCTCGGGATCTCTCGGATGGGCGGTCGGTTGCTGGGACATCGCCTCCCCTTCGACTGTCCTGGAAAAACGCCGCCGACTGCCCCATGCCCAACGCTGGCAACGCGTTTCGAGGTGGTGCCACCGACGCACGGTCATCATATTCGATCCCGCTGCCGCAGGGCGGGAGATCGCGGACGTTCGGATTATCGGGTCGGGGCCGGGTCGCCGCCGAAGATAGAGTTGGAGAGTTGAAGCTTCATTCTATCAAGGAGTCTCGTAATGCGACCTCGGCTCGACTATCGCCGCAATCCGGTGTTCCAAGCGTTCCTCCCCGCCATGGAGGCGGCCCACCGCTTGATCGCCGACTCCGCGCTGGACGCGACGACCCAGGAACTCGTGCGCATCCGGGTGAGCCAGATCAACGGCTGCTCGTTCTGCGTCGGCCTGCACACCAGGGATGCCGTGGCGGCCGGCGAGGATCCACAGCGGCTGCACCTGCTCGCGGCCTGGCGAGAAGCAATGGTGTACACCGACACCGAACGGGCCGCACTCGAACTCGCCGAGGCGGCGACGCGAATCGCCGACGGCGGGCACATCAATGACCAGGTGTGGGAACGCGCGCGCGCCTATTACGACGAAACGCAGCTCGCCGCGCTGGTCTCGTTGATCGCGGCGATGAACGCCTTCAACCGCATCAATGCCATGGTGCGCCAACCAGCCCCTCGATGGGCCGATCCGCGCTCGGAGCGGCTGCCTCGCGACGCTTCCCGACACGACGAGTCCTCCACCGCGTGAGGTGTCGGCCACCATATTGACAATCCGCCAACAGCGGTGGACATTTGTTGACGCGCCGCCAACAAGGCGGGCGAATCGCTGCGCGCGGCGAGGGGCGCCACCCCTCCCCTCGCCCCCGCAGTCACCCGATACCTGCACACCATCTCGAGGGAAGTCATGCCCGAGGCCTACATTTACGACGCCATCCGGACCCCACGTGGCCGGGGGAAGAAGACCGGCGCGCTGCACGGCGTCAAGCCGATCGACCTGGTGGTCGGCCTGATCGACGAGTTGAAGACGCGCAACCCCGAACTGGATCCGCAGACCGTCGACGACATCGTGCTCGGCGTGGTCTCGCCGGTCGGCGATCAGGGCGGCGATATCGCCAAGACCGCTGCGCTGGCCGCCGGGCTCCCCGACACGGTGGCGGGCGTGCAGCTCAACCGCTTCTGCGCCTCCGGCCTCGAGGCCGTGAACACCGCCGCTCAGAAGGTGCGCTCGGGTTGGGATCAGCTGGTCATCGCGGGCGGCGTGGAATCCATGTCCCGGCTGCCGCTCGGCTCCGACGGCGGCGCGTGGCCGATGGACCCGGCGACCAACTACAGCACCTACTTCGTGCCCCAGGGCGTGTCGGCGGACCTGATCGCCACCGTCGAGGGCTTCTCGCGTGCGGACGTCGACGCCTACGCGGTGCGCTCCCAGCAGCGGGCCGCCGCCGCCTGGTCGGGCGGCTATTTCACCAAATCCGTGGTGCCGGTCAAAGATATCAACGGCGCGGTGGTCCTCGACCATGACGAACTGATGCGGCCGGACACCACGGTGGACAGCCTCGCGAGCCTGCCGCCGTCGTTCGCGATGATGGGCGAGCAGGGCGGTTTCGACGCCGTCGCGCTGCAGCGCTACCACTGGGTGGAGAAGATCAACCACGTGCACCACGCGGGCAACTCCTCCGGCATAGTCGACGGCTCCGCGCTGGTGCTCATCGGCAGCGAGGAAGCGGGACGCCGCGCCGGCCTGACACCGCGAGCCCGCGTCGTCGCCGGTGCCGTCAGCGGCTCCGACAGCACCATCATGCTCACCGGCCCGGTTCCGGCGACCGAGAAGGTGCTCGCCACCGCCGGTCTGACCCTCGATGACATCGACCTGTTCGAGCTGAACGAGGCGTTCGCTTCCGTGGTGCTCAACTACCAGAAGAAGCTCCGCATCCCCGACGAGAAGATCAACGTCAACGGCGGAGCCATCGCCATGGGCCACCCGCTGGGCGCGACCGGCGCGATGATCACCGGCACCATGGTCAACGAACTGGAGCGCCGCGGCGCAAGGCGCGCACTGATCACCCTGTGCGTCGGCGGCGGCATGGGCATCGCCACCATCATCGAGCGCGTTTGAGCATCCGGACGTAGTAAAGGCGAAAACCAATGAGCGACAACATGATTGCATGGGAACTCGGCGCCGACCGGGTGCTGGTGCTGACCATCGACGACCCTACCCAGGCGACCAACACCATGACCGAGGCGTTCGCCCGGGATCTCACCGCCACCGTGGACCGGCTGGAAGCGGAGAAGGACAGCTACGACGGTGTCATCGTCACTTCCGGCAAAGACTCCTTCTTCGCCGGCGGCGACCTCAACCTGCTGATGAACGCGGGGCCGCAGGACGCGCCCACCATCGCGCTCGGTCTCGACACCTACAAGGCGGCCTTCCGCAGGTTGGAGACCCTCGGCAAGCCCGTGGTCGCGGCCATCAACGGCACCGCGCTCGGCGGCGGCTTCGAACTCGCGCTCGCCTGTCACCGCAGGATCGCCCTGGACGCCAAGGGCACTCTGCTCGGCCTGCCCGAGGTCACGCTCGGCGTGCTGCCGGGGGCGGGCGGTGTCACCCGGACCGTGCGGCTGCTCGGCATCACCGCCGCCGTGCTGAACGTGGTCGGGCAGGGACAGCGCATGAAGCCCGCTAAAGCGTTGCAGGTCGGGATCATTCACGAGGTCGTCGGGACCAGCGAGGAACTGTTCGACAACGCCCGCGCGTGGATCAAGGCCAATCCCGGCGCGGTCCAGCCGTGGGACGTGAAGGGCTACAAGATCCCGGGCGGCAGCCCCAGCAGCCCGGCGTTGGCGGCGACGCTGCCCGCCTTCCCTGCCAACGTGCGCAAGCAGCTCAAAGGCGCGCCGATGCCCGCCCCGATCGCCGTGCTGGCCACCGCCGTCGAGGGTGCGCAGGTGGACCTCGACACCGCCTTCGAGATCGAGACCCGGTACTGCACCAACCTCATCTGCGGCCAGGTCTCGGCCAACATGATCAAGGCCTTCTTCTTCGATCTGGGCAGCATCAACAAGGGCGGCAGCAGGCCCGAGGGTTACCCGGTCCGCAAGCCCGAGAAGGTTCTGGTGCTCGGCGCGGGCATGATGGGCGCGGGCATCGCTTACGTGCAGGCCCAGGCGGGAATGCAGGTGGTGCTCGAGGATGTCACCATCGAAGCCGCCGAACGGGGCAAGGATTACTCGCGCAAGCTCCTGGACAAGGCGCTGGCCAAGGGACGCATCACCCAGGAGAAGCGAGACCAGGTATTGGCCCGTATCCACCCGACCGCCGACCCGGCGGACGCGGCGGGCTGCGACTTCGTCGTCGAGGCCGTGTTCGAGGACCCGGAGCTGAAGAAGAAGGTGTTCGCCGAGATCGAGTCCATCGTGGCCGGTGACGCACTGCTGGGTTCCAACACCTCCACCTTGCCGATCACCGACCTGGCCACCGGCGTCACCCGGCCGAAGGACTTCATCGGCCTGCACTTCTTCTCCCCCGTGGACAAGATGCCGCTGGTGGAGATCATCGTCGGCGAGGAGACGAGCGACGAGACCATCGCGCGCGCCATCATTACACCCTCGCCATCAAGAAGACGCCGATCGTCGTCAACGACAGCCGTGGCTTCTTCACCAGCCGCGTCATCGGCCAGTTCATGGACGAGGCCGTCGCCCTCGTCGCCGAGGGCGTGCATCCCGCCACCGTCGAACAGGCCGCCACCCAGGCGGGCTACCCGGTCGGCGCGCTGGCGCTCACCGACGAGATCAACATGAAGCTGGCGCAGAAGATCCGGCGCTCGCTGCGCGAGAACTTCATCGCCGAAGGCAAGCGCTGGGTCGATTCCAACGCCTACCCATTGGTCGACGCCATGGTCGAGGAGTACGACCGACCCGGCCGCCTGGAGGGTCGCGGCTTCTACGAGTACGACGAACAGGGCAACAAGGTCGGCCTCTGGCCTGGCCTGGTCGAGAAGTACACCAAGGAAGATCACGGCATCCCGTTCCGGGATATGCAGGAGCGCATGCTGTTCTCCGAAGCCATCGACACCGTCCGCTGCTTCGACGAGGGTGTATTGCGCACCGTGCCCGACGCCAACATCGGCTCGATCTTCGGCATCGGCTTCCCGGCCTGGACCGGTGGCGTGATCCAGTACATCAACCAGTACGAAGGCGGACCGGCCGGTTTCGTCGCACGGGCCAACGAGCTGCGCGCCCGCTACGGCGACCGGTTCGAGGTCCCGGAATCGTTGCGCGCCAGGGCGGCGGCGGGAGAATCCTACGCCTGATCCTCGCCGAAGCCGGTCAACGGTCCGTGCCCATCCGAGGGCACGGACCGTTGCCTTCGGGAACCCGTTGACATCCGCGCTCGTAGATCCCGCTCGCATCCCGGCCGGTGAGGGAGCGCGACAACCCGACCACAGCGGCGAATGCGGATGACGCCGTTTCACAAGTCGGCGGCTGTGAGGTGGTTCACTATCCGCCATGACCTCGCAGCTCAGCACTGTCGATCGTCCCCGACCACAGCGGACCCGGGCACTGAGCGACCTAGCCGCGCACTTGGGTCTGCCCTGGATGCCCGCCGGTCCCCCCGCTACAACGACCATTACGGGGATCAGTCAGGATTCGCGGCTGGTCGCTCCAGGCGAGGTGTACGCGGCGCTACCCGGCGCCCGTCACCACGGCGCCGACTTCGCCGTCGAGGCGGCCGCCCGGGGCGCGGTGGCCGCGATCAGCGACCGGCCATGTGCCGCGCTGCCCACGTTCGTGGTGGACGATCCCCGGCGCGTACTGGGCCCACTCGCCTCGTGGGTCTACGGTGAACCCTCCCACGATCTCGACGTTTTCGGCGTTACCGGAACCAACGGCAAGACCAGCACGGCTTATCTGCTCGGCGCGGGCCTGCGCGGAGCAGGCATCGAACCCGGACTGATCAGCGGCGTCACCATCTGCGGACCGTGGGGCGCGCGCCCAGCGGTACGGACGACACCAGAGGCCACCGAACTGCAGCGAACGTTGGCGGCGTTCCACACGAGTGGCGTGTCCGCGGTCGCGCTGGAGGTATCGAGTCACGCCCTGACACTGCATCGCATCGACGGGATCCGGTTCCGCGTCAGTATTTTCACCAATCTCGGCCCGGATCACCTGGATTTCCACAAGGATCTGGAGAGCTACTACTCGGCGAAGGCGAAACTGTTCGCGCCCGAGCGATGCGGGTACGCCGTCATCGGTATCATGACGACTACGGTCGGCGACTCGCCGCGCAGAGCGGCATCCCCCACCGCACCTTCTCGACGCAGTCCACGGCGGCCGACTTCTACGCCGACCACATCCGGCTCGACGAGCACGGCACCTCCTTCGTTGTGCACGGCGACGACCGCCGCATCACCGTCCGGCTCACACTCTTGGGCCGCCACCAGGTGGACAACGCCCTCGGCGCGATCGCCGCCCTCGCGACCGCGGGCATCGATCCCGGAGCGGCGATCGCTGGCATGGAGCGCTTGGCATGCGTTCCAGGCCGCATGCAGCGCATCAATGCCGGGCAACCGTTCCTGGCGTTCGTCGACTACATGCACAACACCACCGGTCAGCAACGCCAATTCCCCTACCTACGGTCCCTGACCAATGGCAAGCTGATCGTCGTCATGGGCGCCACCGGGGAACGCGACCCCGGCAAACGCCGCCCCTTGGGGTGGACGGCGGCGACCTTCGCCGACACCGTCATCGTCACCGACGAAAGCCCATTCTCCGACAGCCCCGCTCGACTCCGGGAGGACATCGCAGCCGGCGCACGCGCCGCCCGCCACGCCGAAGTCATCGTCGAACCCGACCGCGCCGACGCGATCGCCCTGGCCGTCTCCCTCGCACAGCCCGGTGACGTCCTCGTCGTCGCCGGCCGGGGACACGATCCCGTGCAAACGTACGGCACCACGACACTCGCCTTCGACGATCGCACGGAATTGCGGCAGGCGCTGAGTCGCGCGATGACAGAAGCCCACCCCACCTCCCCAGGTCTCTCCGTATAGCGAATCCGGAGCGATCACCAGCGGTGCCGCCGTGGTGGCGAAGGCCCTGCGGTGTCGATCCCCGGGGATGGCCGCGGCGCGGTTCATTCTCGCGGCCCGACGTGACATCGGCGGTCGCCTGTCGTCAGTGTGAACAGCGTCGTACGGGGTAGTACCGCCACGATCGCTGTTGCGTCCGCGTGGCGCAGCCTCTCGAGACGGCTACGCGCAACAGTCGGCAATTACTCGCGAATATTGAGCAACCCGGAGGCTGGTGGCGCCTTATGGTGAGGCGAGTCATCGGTACCCATCTCGCTGTGGGTGCCGCACATCATCGCGGTCCGTCGCGTGACCGGCAGCTCGTCCCGCTCGGTCGTGCGGACCGACCGGCCGGAGCGGTACGCCAAGCAGCTGGTGTCGCATCTCGGGCGACGCAACGGTGGTGAGTGGTCGGAGCGAGCCGCGTCGGGCTGGATCGCCCTCGACGTCGGCCGAGCGACCGTCACCGCGCGCGAAGGTGAACTGCATCTGCGCATCGACGCGGCCGCCGAGGATCTGCCGCGACTGGAGGACGTGCTCGCGCGACACCTGGTCCGTTTCGGCGAGCGCGACCACCTGACCGTGACGTGGCAACGCGACTTACCCACGCCGGATGCGACCGATCCGGGCAGTGACCGCCGACCCGGCGATTGATTCCGCCAGCTCCATAGCCGCCGCGCCGCGAACCGACGATGGCAAGTGGTACTTCCGGCGCCTGCTTGTCGGGTGCGATGTCGCTAGGCTGACGCCGTCGAAGGCCGCCCCGCCGTAAAGGCGCGATGTCGCGGGGCACGGGCTCATAGTCGGGCGCAGCAGTGAGGTGTGCGATGCGGAACAGCCGGTGGCGGAGAGCGGTTGCGGCCGCGGCGTGTGGTGCCGGGGTGCTCGCAGGGCTACCCGTGAGCGCGGCGGATCCGGGAGCAGATAGCGGCGCCGTGTGGTTGTGCCGACCGGACCGGGTCGATGACCCGTGCCGAGCCAGTTCGGCGACAACGGTACGGCGGGCCGGTCAGCCGGACGTGCGGAGTGAACCGGCCGCGAGCGACTCCGGTGTGGATTGCTTCTATGTGTATCCGACGGTGTCCTTGGAACCCACCCCCAACGCCGGCACCACCGTGACGCGGGAGATCCGGGCAGTCGCCGAACAGCAGGCGGCTCGCTTCTCCGAGGTCTGCCGGGTCTACGCGCCGGTGTATCGGCAGCGGACCTTGGCCGCGCTGGCCGCGGAGCGGACGTATACCGCCGAGCAGCGCGCCGTAATGGCCCGGATCGCCTACGACAACGTACTGCGAGCCTGGCGGCAGTTCTTCGGCGAGCACCGGGACGGCAGACCGGTCGTGCTGATCGGGCACTCGCAAGGTGCGCGCATGTTGCGCCAGCTCATCAGGGAGGAAATCGAACCGCAGCAGGCGGTACGCGATCGAATCGTGTCCGCGATCCTGCTCGGCGGCAACGTGGTGGTGCCGAAGAACGGTGACGTCGGCGGAGATTTCCGGTATCTGCCGCTGTGCCGCGCCGAGCAGCAGACGGGGTGTGTGCTCGCCTGGCAGACCTACGACGAAACGCCCCCTCCGGACAGCCGATTCGGCCGCAACCCCGCTACTCCGGAGCCGCTGCCGCGTCCATACGGCGACGATTACGAGGTCGCCTGCACCAACCCGACCTCTCTCGACCGCAACGAACCGCGCGTGGCGGCCACCGTACTGCGCGCGAATCCGGTACCCAGCCCGCTCGGCGTCGAGTTGGCGCTGCGTGACGGAGCGTCGGCGGTCCTCGCCCCTACCCCATGGCTGGACCCAGCCGAACGCTACCGGCTCCAGTGCCTGCGCCACGGCGACACGAACGTGCTGATGGCGACTCCCGAACCGGGAAGCCCGCGGCTGTACGCCGTCCCTGACGCGACGTGGGGCGCGCATCTCGCCGACGTGGAGATCGCGCTGGGTGATCTGGTGCGCATCGTGGCCGCCCAGGCTCGGGCCTTTCCGGGCGCGCATCGCTGATCACCGCATTCGGCTTCGGGGAAACCGAGGTCGGCTGGACGTCGCAGTACCGGACGTCTTCCCACTGGACGATTTCGGCGGACGCCGGCGGCACGCCATGGCCGTTGGCCTGCCCGCGTTCTTCTTCTGCCGGGCATGAACGGACGAAATCAGACAAAATCAGACAAAAACAGACGAAAACGGATCGCGATATGCATTGCCCGACTGCGCCTTTCAAGGCGTTAATGGTTACAGCCGGGCTAACCGAGTGCCGAGCACCCCCGGTCAGAAAATCAACATCAAAGGGGGCAATGTCATGCCTACTATCACTTCCGTATTTCCGACCACGGGCCCGGCTTCCGGGGGTAACAGCGTGGTCATCACCGGTACCGGGTTCACCGGGCCGACCACGGTGCGATTCGGCGGAACCGCAACGACTTTCACCTTGGATTCCGATACGCAGATCACAGCTATCGCTCCGCCGGGAACCGGCACAGTTCAGGTCACCGTCGCCAACGCGGGCGGTACGAGCAATGGTGTTCCCTACACCTATGTCGTGCCGATCCCCGCAGTGACCGCGGTGATTCCGAATGCCGGACCCGCGACCGGTGGAACTCTGGTTTCGATCGTCGGCACCGGATTCACCGGAGTGACGTCGGTCAACTTCGGCGCTACACCGGCCACGTTCTTCATCGCGGTTTCCAGCACGTTGATCATCGCGATCGCTCCGCCGGGAACCGGGACCGTGCCGGTCACCGTCACCAATTCGGCCGGTACGAGTGCCGGGGTTCCGTTCACCTACGTCTCCGTCCCCACATTGGTCTCGGTCACCCCGGGCACCGGCCCGGTGACCGGTGGCACCGTAGTCACGATCACCGGTACCGGGTTCACCGGCGCCACCGGCGTGTTCTTCGGTTTCCTTCCGGCGGTCTCGTTCACGGTGAACTCCGACACGCAGATCACCGCGGTCACCCCGATCGGGTTCGGTCCGGCGCCGATCACGGTCACCGCGCCGGGTGGCATCGCTACCGGACTGTTCTTCGTCTACAGCTGACCCACCGTCCGCACGGGACTCCCGCCCTGGGCGCTCGTACCGCGAGGGCGATTGAGCACCAGCAAGCCCGAAGGGGCCGACCAGCATGTGCGGGACGGCTCCTTCGGTCGCGCCGAGCCGCACCGATCCATTCCCGCCGAGCACAGGCGCGCGCGAGCCAGCGGACGCGGCGTCACAGCTCTCGAGGGAACGCGGAGCCTCCGTACGCCCCACCCACCCTCTGATTCGAGTACCGCGATACTCGTGTTTTCCGCCCGAAAGGAGGGGAGAGTAGATGTACCGATGAGATAAGTGAAGCCAAGGACTCGGCCCGCACAGACCGACTGGCCGCCGGAACCGGATCCCGGGTGTTACCGCAAACGATCTGTCGAACCTGAGCGACAACGAAGTCGCTGCGGATGCCGGCGCAACGGCGCGGCGACACCGCTGGAGTTCGAGTTGGAGCACGATGAATCGTCCCGGAACAGAGAGTTCGATCGGCGCCGCCCGGGCGCGAATCCGGTCGCGCACCAGCGATCGGGTAGCACACTACGCATGATGCGTTCCGACACCGTGCGGCGATAATTTCATCGGAAGCGAACTCCGGGCTGCCGCATCGCAGTCTCCGGACAGAATGTATTCCAGACCGAAAAGGCACCCAACCCGGCGAGTATTCCCGATGAAGCAGCACGTGAGCGATTCAGCATTTGTTCGTCGAGGAGCGGCAGGATGCCCGGCTGCCGCGACCGGCCGGTGGCCGATGGAATCCCGGCCACCTCGGCCACCTCGGCCGACACGGTCGAGCCGCGTGCCGGTAGGCGGGTGAATCGTGGCTACCGGGCGGCGGAGCGCACTGATCGTTGCTTGTGACAACTATCAGGATCCCGGGCTGCGGAAACTGAAGGCCCCCACTCGCGACGCGGCGGCACTCGCGGGTGTCCTGCGAGACCCTCGAATCGGTGGCTTTGATGTCCGGGTGTCGGTGAACGAACCGGCGTACGTCATCAGCGAGGGCGTCGAGGAGTTTTTCGACGACCGCGGCGCCGACGACCTCTTGCTGTTGCATTTCTCCTGTCACGGCGTCAAGGACGAGGGCGGTGACCTGTACTTCGCCGCCGCCAACACGAAGCTGCGGCGGCTCGGCGCGACGGGGGTCGCGGCGGATTTCGTCAACCGCAGGATGAATCGCAGCCGGTCCCGGCGGATAGTGCTGTTGTTGGACTGCTGCTATGCCGGTGCCTTCGAGCGGGGCATGACACACCGGGCCGGCACCGGCATGAACCTGGAGGAGCAGTTGAGTGGCCGAGGCCGCGCGGTGATCACGGCCTCGAGCGCGATGGAGTACTCCTTCGAGAGCGGCGAGCTCGCCGATCGCGCCGACAGCGGGCCCTCGGTCTTCACCGGAGCCTTGGTCGAGGGCCTGGCGACGGGCAAGGCAGATCGGAATCAGGACGGCTTGATCACGCTCGATGAGCTGTACGACTACGTGTATGCCGAAGTGCGGGCCAACTCACCGAATCAAACGCCCGGCAAATGGGTGTTCGGGGTCCAGGGCGATCTCTATATCGCCCGGCGCGACCAGAGGCTGAGCGAACCGACACCCTTGCCGGTCGAACTGGGTCAATTGATCGACAGCCCACTGTCGAGTGTGCGGGCCGTCGCGGTTCGCGAGCTCGAGAAGCTGCTGCACGGGCGCCACCTCGGTCTGGCGGAGGCCGCGCAGCAGGCCTTGCGGAAGCTGGCCGACGACGACAGCCGCAGCGTCTCCGCCGCGGCCGTTGCCGCACTCGCCATCGAGATACCGCGGCCCGCGCTGCCTCCGGCCGCCGATCAGCCGAGACCGTCGCAGCCCGCCGCAGACGGCGGACCACCACGACCCTCTCCTCCGATGCCCGGCAGTGACCGGCCGATCCGCACGGCTGCGCCGCACCGGCCTCATCCCCGGCCTCAGCCGAAACCGCGGATGACGTCACCGGCCGCAACACCTCGCACGCCTCGCCCGCCTGCTCGGGCCCAACCGTTCACTCCGGCGACCACTCCGCGCCGAAACGATCCCGTCCTCTTGCGGCGGGTCTCCGGTGCCATGATGGTGGCTGCGGCCGTCCTGATGGCGTGCAACCCATTCGTACCGTATTACGCGGGGTCTGCCCGGACTCTGATCGAGAACGGTCCCGAAGTGGCGTTGCCCGCGCTGGTGATGGCCGCGCTGGTAGGTTCAGCCGGGATCGTCCTCCTCGGCGCTCATGCGGCCCGATATATCGGAACAGGTCTGGCGCTGGGGCAGAGTGCTACTTGGCCGTGGTTCATATCCAATCAGTGGGATCCCAGATCCGATTGGGGCGTCGCGACGTGGCTATGGTTTGTCGCTCTGCTGCTTCTGGTCCTGGCTGCGGGATCAACGCTATGGGCGGTCATTCAAATGGAGGACGTGCGACTGGAGTTCCGGCTCCCCACGGACGGGCGTTCGTGGACGAGCGTATGCCTCAGTGCCGTGATCCTCGCCGGACTGGCGTGCGTCGAGATCGCCGTCGCGAAATCGCCAACGGCCTCGCCGAGTGCGACCGTCTTCTCGTGGTCGGCCATGGCACTCGTGGTTCCTGTCTGCGCCACGGCCACAGTGCCGCGCAGATTCGGCTCCGCCTTACTTCTCGGCTGGTGCGGCCCGACCGGACTCGCGATGTATTACTCGGCGTACACCGCCATCGATGAGCATACGTACCCCGAAGTGGTCATAGTCTTCGCGACTATTTCGTCACTTGTGTTCGTCGCCTTGGCCTTCATGGGAGTATCGGGGGTTCGCGGCAAGGACAATCGGACGTGAACTCGCCGCTCACGCGTCCGTGTGGCGCTGCACGAATGCGCTCACCAGTTGCCGCTCGGTTTCCGGCGACGCGTTGGTGAGTTCGAGCCGATCTTCGCCGATCTGCACGCTGATCTCGACATGCCGCTGATGCGACCGCCAGCCGCGCAGCGTCTCCAGCAATTGGCGCAGCGCCGCCAGACCGGGACCGATACCGACGACGAGCTGCCCGACCAGGTCCGCGTCGAAGCCACGTGTCCCTTCCGGAGCCACCGCACCGCGAACCGGCGTGACATGTTCGACATCGAGATCCAGCAATTCCGATCGAAGCCGCCGAGCGGTGTCATCGAGTTCCTCGATATCCAGATCATCGCTGGACAAGGTGACGCTCACATCGACCGGGCGGGACATGAAACCTCCTCGATCCGAGAGAAGTATCCTGCGACTACGTTGGATGCTCGGTCCAGCCGCACCTTCAGCACCGATCACAACGATGCGTACCGGGCTTTTATCCGCGCTCGAGAATCGATGATGACCATAGTCGATCGGACCGGAAATCCGTGGACACAGGCCGGTAGTGTCGTCGGCGCCTCCATGCGAGGGACGGAACGATAGAGAACTTGCCGAGTCGACCGGAGATTTCCAGGTGCATTAACGAAAGCCGGGACGAACTCATAGCAGGTTGGCGGTGTGGGATGCCAGCCACATGGTGTGCTCGCGGCTGATGGCTTCTTCGGCATCAGCGACCGCCTGCGGCCATTCTTCTTCCGAGACATCGGCCAGTTTGTCCGCTTGTAAGGCCAATTCGTTCGCCGCGGTGGCGTAGGCGGAGTTCAAGGTCGCGTATTGCTTCAAGCCCATCCACGCGGTACCTGCCGCGATGCAGGCGGCGATGACACCGGACCAGTCGATCTCCCACACACCGAATGCGCGCAGCCCCGCCAGCACCAATCCCGTGACCTCTCCGAGCACGAGTGCCATGCGCCAGCGGGACATCTTCTGCTTCGCGTCCTCGGCCTTACGGGCATACCACTGACGCTGGTCTTCGGTCCGGTCCCGGAGATAGACAGCCTTGCGCTCCGGGAACACGGCGCTCCGCAATGTCTGCATTCCCGGGGTGACGACCGCATCGCCCGCACCGATCGGGATCTGGTTGCCGAATTCCGCGGCGATGGCCGCGAGGCGGTCCCGCATCGCGGCGCGGGCATCCGGGGCGGTCATCGCGGGAAGGAACGGCTCACCGCCCACCGCGTATCGCCACGCCAAGGTCTTGGCCGACTCCGCGAGCGCTCGCCCGGCGTACCAATCCTGCTCCGGTCGCACCGTGCTCAACACGATCTCCGCTGCCAGTGCGGCGGCGAAGCCGAGCAGCGCCACCACGCCCCAGACGTTGACCGAGCCCGCCTTCCAGCTCAGCGCTCCGCCGACGGCGGCGAGCACCGTCCCACCGAGCCGTAACCGGTTGAGCCGCAGCGTCAGCTGCTGACCCCGCAGCGACGCGGCGTCCGCACTGCGCCAGAACGCGGGCATGTCCGCATCGGTGATCCGGCTCATGTGTCCCCCCTCCACCAAGACCCAACCCCAGGAATGATGACACGAATCATCGTCGACCGACCACCGTACGGCCCACCCGGAAATGCGGTGGCGTCAGGCCGGTATTCGAGTAACGAAGTACTCGTGGCAGACGACACACGGTTGGTCAGAGTGGGTGCGCGGCAACAAAATACGGCCGATGCCGTGTCGTGCCGCCGGACAGGAGGGGGCTGGTGTGACCAGTTATCGCGACCGCGTCGACGCCGCCGGGCCGAAGAAGCTGCTGGCGCTGGATGGGGGCGGTATCCGCGGTGTGCTGACCTTGGAGGTGCTCGCCGAACTGGAGGCCATGCTGCGCCGAGAGCTCGGCCGGGACGAGAATTTCGTCCTCGCCGACTACTTCGACTACATCGGCGGCACGAGTACCGGCGCGATCATCGCCGCCGGACTGTCGTGCGGCATGCCGGTGCGGCGCATCCAACATCTCTACCACCACAACGGGCGGGAAGTGTTCGACCGCGCGTTTCTCACCAAACGGTTCAGATACCAGTACGACAGTACGCGCCTGCAAGAGCTGCTGCAGCGAGAATTCGGCGCTGCCACGACCTTCGGCGACGACCGGCTGCGCACCCTGCTGATGGTCGTTCTGCGCAATGCCAGCACCGATTCGCCGTGGCCACTGAGCAACAATCCGCGCGCCACCTTCAACGCCACCGGACGTCCGGACAACAACTCGGCGCTACCGCTGTGGCAATTGGTCCGCGCGAGCACGGCCGCACCGGTCTATTTCCCGCCGGAGATGGTGGCGATCGGCGAGCACGAGTTCGTCTTCGTCGACGGCGGGTTGACGATGTACAACAACCCGGCGTTCCAGCTGTTCCTGATGGCGACGTTAGGGGTCTACGGTTTGTGCTGGCCCACTGGCGAGGACCGCATGCTGGTCGTCTCCGTCGGCACCGGCACCGCGCCCAAGAGCGACGACCGGCTGCGCGCGGGTGACATGAACCTACTGTTCAACATTCCCTCGATACCGGCCGCGCTGATGGCCGCCGCGCTGCACGAGCAGGACATGCTGTGCCGCGTGTTCGGGCGATGCCTGCACGGCGCGGTCATCGACCGCGAGGTCGGCGACCTCATGGGCCCGGCCGACGGGCTGCCCGGCGAGCGCCACTTCACCTACCTCCGCTACAACGCCGAGCTGACCGAATCGGGCCTGGCGGCGCTGGGTCTGGCCGGCATCGACCCGCGCCGGGTGCAGCGGCTCGATTCCGTCGAGGCCACGCACGATCTGCGGCGCATCGGGTGCCAGGTGGCGCGCGACGTGCGGCCCGAGCACTTCAGAGGCTTCCTGTGACTCGTCCGTTGTGCTTCGTCGTGATGCCGTTCGGCACCAAGAGCGATATCGGCATGACCGTGCAGTTCGACAAGGTGTACGAGCAGATCATCCACAGCGCCGTCGAACAATCCGGCATGACCTGCCTGCGTGCCGACGAGGAGCAGTTCGGCGGCTCCATCCACCGCACCATGTTCGAACGACTCATGCTGTGCGACTATGCCGTCGCGGATCTGACCATGGCCAACGCCAACGTCTACTACGAACTCGGCATCAGGCACGCGATCCGCCCGTGGAGCACCGTGCTGGTGTCGGCGGCGGATTTCCGTCTTCCGTTCAACATCGCCGGGGCAAGGGTCACCCGGTACGGCGTCGACGCACATGGCGAGCCGACCCGGCCGGAGCACGACCGCGCCGATCTCGGCGGGATGCTCGCCCACGCCAGACAGCACCAGCAGGTTGACAGTCCCTTGTTCGACCTGTTCCGGCGCTTGCGCGCGCCGGACGTCACAGTGCTGGACTCGAAGGCGTTCGCGGAGCGCGTGGAACGAACCGAGCGGCTGCAAGCACTGCTCAAGTCCGCGAGCAGTCCACACGACATCGCCGCCGTCGAAGCCGAACTGGATGTGCTGGACGGCCTCGACGACGGCGTGCTGATCGACCTCCTGCTCGCGCACCGCCGGTTCCGGCAGTGGCAGCGGATGATCGATCTGGTCGAGCGGATGCCCGCTCACATCAGGGACAATCCCGTCGTCCGCGAACAACGGGCTATGGCCCGCAACCGGCTGCGGCCCGGTTCGCCGCTCGCGCAGCGGGAATTGGAGCAGCTCCGCGACGAGCACGGCCCCAATGGCGAGACACTGGGAATACTCGGGCGGGTCTTCAAGGACCGCTGGCTGGCCGAGCGTGCCTCCGGCCGGGCCGGAGGGCTGCTCCGCAAGGCTCTCGACACATATCTCGCCGGTTTCGAAGCGGATTGGACCAATCCCTATCCCGGCATCAACGCGGTTCACCTGCTCTGGCTCACCGACCGCGCCGACCCGCGGCTCGCGGAGCTGCTGCCGGTCGTCGAGTTCGCCACTCGGATGCGCATCAAATCGGGCAGTACCGATTACTGGGATCACGCGACGATGATCGAGGTGGCCATCTATCGCGGTGATATGCACGCCGCCGTGCGGGCGTTGGACGACGCTCTCGCCACAGGGCCCGGCTCCATGGAGGCCGAATCGACGCTGGATACGATCCTGCGGTTGCGCGCGGCATCGGATTCGGAGACCGAGGAGTGGGACATCCTCGAAAAGGCTCTGCGGCGGGCGAGCTGTATCCACGAGTGACGGGCCCACTCCCACCGACGTGCGACACTCGACACGTGCACACCAGACGCGCGACGAGGTCGGTATGAGCGGGCCCCGAGTCATCCGGGTCGACGCGGCCGAAGCGCTCGCCGCCGAGTTGTCCGGCGCCGGAGTGGCACTGAGCCGCCCCGTGCTCGTGGTGGTGGGCGGGGCGTCGGGCATGGGCTCCGACCTGCCGCCCGCGCTCACCGCGTTGTGCTCGGATCAGCTGGTGCCCACGCTGGACCGGCTCGGCGTCGCGGTTGTCGACGGGGGCACCGACGCGGGCGTGATGCGGCTGATCGGGCAGGCCAGGGCCCGCGCAGGCGCCTCTTTCCCCCTGATCGGGGTCGCCGCGGCCGGCACCGTGACACTGCCAGGGGAGCGACCTCCCTGCCCGGATTCGGCGCCCGCCGAAACCCGGCACAGCCATCTGGTCATCGTGCCCGGCACGCGCTGGGGTGACGAATCCCCGTGGCTGGCGGCCACCGCCACCGCGATCGCGGCGGGCCACCCTTCGACGACGCTGCTGATCAACGGTGGCGCGATCGCCTACACCGACGCATTGCACAGCCTCGCAGCCGGTCGCTCCGTCCTCGTGCTGAACGGATCCGGCCGCGCCGCCGACGAGATCGCCCGAGCTCGCACCGGCGCACCCACGGTCGATCCAGCCGCCCGCATCGCCGAATCACCTCTGACGCAGATCGTTTCACTGGACGACCCGGTGGGCGTCTTGGACACGATCACAACCGAACTCGCAGTTTGAGCAAGCCGCTGTGATGAAGACGCAGCTTGGCGACAAATTATCGTGTGCGTCGAGATGAGCGCCGTGAGCGGTCTGCGTGCTCGTCGTAGGGTAGGCCGAAGCGGCTGAGCGTGGACATGAAAAGTCGCCGCTGCGACAGCACGAGGGGCGATATCCATCGTCTTATGAAGCGTCCCGGCAGCACTTCAATCGGATTGGCGCAGCCGTTCGCCTGAAAGTTCCGAGTCGACGGCGACGTGCCCCTGCGGGCGGAGCGATGCAGCCCGGCGGTCGTGGATCCATTGGGCGAGCGCTGCGACCGCCGAACCGAGTGAAACGACGCCGGAGAGCAGGGCCCAGGAGGTAAGTCCGGCGGTGTTGTAGGAGACTTGCCTCACCCCCGGCACGACCAAGCTGCCATTGCCGAAAGCCCAGCTCGTGACCATACCGACCTGTCCGCCCAAGTCCGAGGTACGACCGAGCATGGCCCGCAACTCGGGGCTCTTGCTGTTGAGGTACAGCACGGTGAGCACGACCAGCGCCGCGGCGGTGACCGAGGAGATCGTTGCCAGCCGCGCGAGCGCTTCGTTCCGGAACCGGAAATGCGCCGCCGCCGCGCAGACGGTGACGATGATCGCGGCCACGGACAGTATCGCGAGAGCACCACTGATACGCGCGGTGGGTGGTGGCGACGACGACCACACGTTCAGGAAGGACGTGGTCGCGGTCATCCGGCCGAAGGCATCGGCGCTGGCTCTGCCGTCGGCGCCGACTGCCGTCAACCACGGCTGGAACAACAGGACGAGGGTGACGATGCCGCCGGCCGAGGCGCCGAGGTAGCCCCACGACGGGCGTGCGCGGAGGCCGGTGAGCCGCGCCACCGCGCCGTCCACTCGTTCGGATCGAGGCCTCTCGGCCGACCACGGGGTTGGCTGCACCATCCACTCCGAATCACGCGTAGGTCGGCGTCACGAGCCGAGACGGACATACGGAAGCCGGCCGCGCAACGCCGCTCGGCCGATATTCGCGCCACCCGGCATGCGGCGCGGACCCGGTGCGGCGTCGTCGGCATGCCGCGCGTGACACGACGACGATCGAGAGTCACCGTCGAAGGACGGACCGCACGATGGGCTGCTGGAACGATAGGAAAGGCAGAACCTTTCGAGGAATACTTATGATCACCCTGATCTTGAAACCCGATCCGACGTGAGCCGTCAGGGCATCGTTCCCGTGGCCAAGGGTGCGATGGCGCGACGGGCGATGTCGCGGGCGACCGTTTCGTCATCGAGGTCGGAGTGGGTGCTCGGCAGAAGAAGATAACCGAGCGCCAGCCGGATGATGGCGTCCGCGCGGATGTCCGGCTCCCCCTGCGGAAGCACGCCTTCGGTTCGACCGGCGACGATATGGGCGGCGATGAACCGATGGCCCACAATGTGACGGCACGCGCGTATCGGGGCGATAACGCGGCGCGGTTCGGGAATATCGTGGGAGAAACATACGATTCCGATTACTACGGATCGGGCAATCTCGCGGTCTGCCCTGATGAGTGAGCTGTTCCGGCCATTAGAATCTACTCGCGAATTCTCCCGATCGAGCGATGGAGATGAGGAGATGAGGACCTCCGCCGCGCTGGGTACAGCCGCAACCGCCGCACTCACACTCGCCATCATGTTGCCCGCCGAGGCATCCGCCGACCCCTTGAGCGACCTGTTGTGCGCGAGCGGATCGGCGCAATTCTGCCCCGCACCTCCCCCGGTTCAACCCGGACCCGACTGCCACCCGTCCTACGACCCTTGCCTGCCGAGAGTCTCCGACGTGGATTGCGAGGGCGGAAGCGGTGACGGCCCGGTGTACACCGGTATGGTCCGGGTTGTCGGACCGGACGATTACGAGCTGGACCGCAACGGCAACGGCATCGGGTGCGAGTTGAGCGAATAGGAACCGATCACCTCGCGGGTAGGCGGCAGCCCACGGTCGCGGTGATCGTCATCGACCGGGCATCGGCGAAGATGGACAGCTCGGTGTTGCTGTCCCACTCCGCGGCGGCGGCGTCTTCGAAGGTGACGTGCCGGTCCGGTGACGAGCTACCGCCGGGCAGCATGTCCGTCGCGCCGGCCGATGCGGCCAGTGCGCGGGCCTTTTCCTGGAAGCCGGGCCACGCCTCCTCGCTCAGCGAACCGTCGGCACGGTAGCGCGGCAGCACGACGCGCCTGCCGCCGGTGTGCTCGTACGGTCCATAACAGGGCCCAAGCGCGCCGTCGTCACTCGGACTCCACCGCAGCGCCGGTTCGATCGCCGAGGCGGCGGCCGCGATCTGCTCGACGACCCACGCGACCTGCCGCTGCGCCGTCTCCGAAGACGGCAGGGCGGTCAATTCCGCGCTGGCGGCCGCAATCTCGTCCGCGGAAGGCGGCGATGCGGGATCACCGATCAGTGTCGCGCACCCACTAGCCGTCGAAGCCGCGACCGCGAGCACGGCAAGCCACCGCATTCCGGTCATCGTCATCTCCCCCACGCCGCGTCGCCACTGTCGGCTTCACCGTAACGCGCCTCAGCGTCGGCTCGCTCGGCGATCGGTGATCGGGGATCGGGCCACGGATCTGGCGGGCCACCGCACGGAACCAGCCGGAGTCGTACGAGCCGTCCTCGGCGTCGAAAGCGGGCCGAAGTTCGTACCAGCGCAGCCCCGGGCGCCGATGGTGCATGCCGTGCAAGTTGAAGCTCAGCGCCAGGATTTCCAGCGGCGCGGGCAGTTTCAAGTTCAGCGCCTCGAGCGGCTCGTCGAGGTCGGTGCCGTAGTGGTAGGCGTTGTCCGACAGCGAGACGATCAGGCCACGCCCGGCCAGCGCCGCGAGCAACATCCACCAGTGACTACCGTAGGCGGCGAACGCCGCGCCGTGGAGCACGATGATCGCGGCGGCGTCGATGCGGAACTGCCGGAACGCCACACCTTGCGTGAGGCGTTCGAGCAGCGGCCCCGCCACCGTGTCCGGCCGGTCGACCGCGCGCGCGATCCGGCGAACCGCCGCGGCGGGCAGCACGGCCAGTACGACCGCCGCGATCTCCAGCGCGTACAGCCCGCCGAACAGCCGCAGGTAATATCCGGGCGCGACCGTCGCCCAGGTGGCGGTCGCCTTGTCGTACACCTCGGCCCGCTCACGGGTCCGGCTGTAGCGGTGGTGCAGCAGGTGACCGGCTTTGAGCAACGCGAACGGCGAACCGTACAGCACGGCGAGCACGCGTCCGTACCGGTCGTTGCGCGAGCGCCGATGGTCCAGATTGCCGTGGACGGCCTCGTGGATCACCGACCAGAACGTCGTGGTGAGCAGCACCGACGGCAGCAGTACCCAACCCCACGCGGGGTCGCGGGGCAACAGCAGCAGCGGTAGCCCGAAGAGCTGGACGATATTGAGGGCGACCGCTGCGCCGGTCAGCCATGACCCGATCCGCCGCCCCCCGTCGCGGTGCCGCGCGCGGACAGCGTTCCCGGTGCGCCGTTCGGTCATCTCACCCTCGATCACCAGTCCGGTCCCTCTCGGAAACCGAGCGTGCACGAGCTGCCTCACGAACATCCCTACACGGGTTGTCCCGTCGCTTACGTCCGTGCGAAGAAACGGTGTTGTACGTCCTGTTCTCATCGCGTCACAGATCGCTCGGTCGATATCTGTGATTCTTCGTAAGCCGTTCAGCTGATCTCGACAGCCGACGTGGGCCACCATAGGTTTCATCGCGCCGGTGCGGGAAGTTCCGGCCATTCGACTACTCCGTCGTAGTGAGGAGAGGTCGTCGATGTCGACCCGATCGTTGGCGAACCATGGCCGGTTCGTGAGGCACGGTGTTCTTCGTTTCCTGCGTTCGGCCGCGATGACCACCGTGCTGGTCGCCGCGGCGGCACCGAATGCCACCGCACAGCCCGTTGACCCGGAACGTACCGAGACACCGGTGGTTTCCTCCTCGCCGATCACCTCGGTGTCGGAAACCGTGGTGAGCCTGCGTATTCCCTTGCCGGATTCCGTCGGTCCGCATCCGGCCGCCTGTGACCGGCTGTCGTATCTGCGCTACCGAGACGTCGCGGGCCCGGCTCGCTCGGTGGACGCCGACGCTGTTCTGGTGGCCCAGCCCGGCATCTTCGAAGGGGCGGGCGCCTTCGACAGTCTCGCTCGCAATACCGTTGCCGAGGCGGCGAAGCATGGCCGCCACATCGAATTCTGGGCGTTGGACCGCCGCTCCAACTGCTTGGAGGACCACCTCGGTATGCGCGCGGGCCTGGCATCGAGCGATGTGCGCCTCGCGGTCGACTATTACTATCGCGGCGCCGACATCGATGGCCACCGCTTCGGCGGCGTGGTGCCCAACGACAAGCTCGGGTGGCTCGGCCGAATCGGTATCGCCCAAACGGTGCAGGACCAATTCGATCTGCTCGCCACCGAACTGCCGGATCCGGTAGCGCGGAAGCAGAAAGTGCTGTGCGGTGGCCACTCACTGGGCGGAGTCATCACCGGATTCTTCGCCGAATGGGATTTCGGGGGCGCCGCGGGGGCCGACCAGTGCGCAGGATACTTCGCCCTCGACTCCTCGATCGACACCTCGCTGTCCGCGCTGAACGGCATCCCCGACATCATCGATCCGTCTCTCGGCGGCATCGGATCCGCCACGGTCGAAGCCGCGCTCGACGGCGGTGTGATCCCACGAGTACTGGCTTTGCCCGCGGTCATCAATCCGGAGACGATGAATCTCCTCGGGATCGCCGGATTGGCCGCCTACCTCGCGCCCGACGCCGAATCCGACTTGGCGCACTACGTTCCCAGCGGTTTCAACTTGGAAGCCACCTACCGGGTCCTGCTGTCGCGGAACGTGGCGGCCGCCACGACGGGCTCGCCCTCGGTCCGTGACTTCGAGATCACCAATGCCGCCGCGCTGGGAGCGTTCCTCGACGCCAACTCCCAGCCGCTGGCGCTGCTGCAAGCGGGATTCGGGTTCTTCGGCGGCGGGACCGTGGCGGACAAAGATTTCCCGGTTCCCGCCGATGTCGCCGCGGTACCCGCGCTGCGCGGACTCACCGGCATGTTGTTCGGTCCCGATCGCAAAGTGATCCCGGATCAACCGAACGGCCCGCTCTACACCTGGCGCCACTACGACGATCCGGCGATCCCGGGCAGCACGTCCGACCGGCACGGCGTACCGTTCACCGAGCCCACATACGAAGTCACCGACATCGCGGACCTCTCGCGCAGCCTGGCGGCGCAGCCGCTGGACTTCACCGAGTGGTATTTCCCGATGCGGCTCGCGCTGGACGTCTTCCAGTCGCGAGCCCCCGGAATCGCAGGTCATCGCATCCATCCCGGTGGCATACTCGCCAATCCGACGATCAATCTGATCGGCGGCGCCGGAGTCGTCGTAGCGACCGGGTGGCGTAGTCACGGCGAGACTGTCACAGCGCCCGGCTACCACCACATCGACGTGCTCACCGCCGCGGCGAAACAAGCCAACGGGCAACCGGAGATCATCTCGACCAATCTCGCCCGCTTCGCCCTCGAACGCATCGGACGGCTCTGACCCGGCCCGCTCGCATACCGGCACGGGATTCGGCGGCTGGAGTCGCCCGGGACGGCGTCGTGCGCGATCTCGAGCGACCTGGGAACTGCTCGCAAGGTGGAGCGGCCGCTTCCGCCAGTTGGGAAGCGAATCGACCTAAGCGTTCCCTAGCGTGGAGTTCGTGAGCGAAATAGCACAACACTCGCACCCGACCGGCGAGTCCACGACCGCGCGTCCCCTGTCGGTTGATCTCGTCGAGCAGTATCGGCGGGACGGGTACGTCCGCGTTCCCGGCATTCTCCGCGCATCCGAGGTGGCGGAGTATCTGGCCGATGCCAGAAATCAACTGGACCGGCAGCGCACTATTTCCTGGGACGCACCCGAGGGCGGGAACGTGATGGACTGGGTGCCCGAACCGGAGAACGCCAGTGCGTTGATGCGGAAACTCGCACTGCATTCCGAGATCACCGGCATCGCCGAGCGGCTGGCCGGGCAGCCACTACGGATGTTCAAATCCGAACTGTTGCGCAAGCACACCTCCGACAGCGCGCCTACGCCACTGCATATGATGACCCCGCCTTCCCGATCGCCGCCGCCCCAGTGACCCTCACGGCATGGGTGGCCTTGGTCGACGTACCGGTGGAGCGCGGCTGCCTGACCTTCATCCCGGGATCGCATCATGGCCCGGCGACGCAATCCCCACGGTCGGCGAACCATTCGACGCCAGACCGGAACTGCGCTGGTGGCCACACGTGACGGTTCCGCTGCGTGCGGGCGACTGCACGTTCCACGATTCCCGCCTCGTGCACTCGGCAGGCGCGAATCGGACACAGCTGGCCCGAATCTCACTGGCCACGGTGTATATGGACGCGGAGGCCGTCTACAGTCCCGACCCGGACGCGTGGTACCAGGACACGGTGCCGAACCGGGAGCCGGGGCAACGACTCGACGGTGAGCGATATCCACGAATCAGCTGAGCCACCCGGCAGGTATCAGGGGTCGCTCACGCGTCCGTACTCGCCCGCAGCGCCTGCCCGGCGGCTTCGGCTCGGATGCGCTCGAACTGTTCACCCATGCGCGCCGCCAATGCCTGCGCCGCCGACAGTGGGCGCACCATGACCATGAAATCGTCGATCTTGCCGTCGTCGTCGAAATGCAGGAAGTCGCAGCCGGTCAGCTGCTTCCCGTCGACGGTGGCCTCGAACACGAACGCGTGATCGCGGCCGTTCTCGTCGGCGATCTCGCGCACGTAGCGGAAGTCCTCGAACACGCGGATCACCGCGCGCAGGATGGCCGCGGTGATCGCCTTGCCCGGATACGGCTTGAACGCCACCGGACTGGTGAACACCACGGTGTCGGCCAGCAACGCCTCGATGGCGGCTTCGTCACGGGCCTCCACAGCTACCCGGAAAGGATGCATCCTCCACCTCACCTACTCAACTAATTTACTATGCCAAATGCACACTAGTCCGGCGCTATCCTGATGTCCAGGGCCGTCGGGACAACGAATTGAATAGTCGCTTCGGGTGATATCCTGCGGATATGGCGCTACGTAACGCGGTGCTGGCCGCCCTGCTGGAGGGCGAGGCGTCCGGCTACGACCTGGCCAAGAGCTTCGACGCCTCGGTGGCCAATTTCTGGATGGCCACACCGCAGCAGCTCTACAAAGAGCTCGAGCGCATGGCGGCCGATGGTCTCATCGAAACCCGGGTCGTGCAGCAGGAACGCCGCCCCAACAAGCGCCTGCACGCCATCACGCCTGCCGGGCGGGCGGCACTGCACGAGTTCATCGAGAGCCCCGCCAAGCCCACCGCCATCCGCGACGAGATGATGGTGAAGGTGCAGGGAATGGATGCCGAGGACGCCCCCGCCGTGCGCACCGCGGTGGCGGGCAAGCTGGAGTGGTCGAAGGCCAAGCTGGCCCGCTACGAACGCCTGCGCGCCCGGTTGCTCAACGGCCGCAGCGAGCAAGCGTATCTAGCCGAAGCCGAGCGCGTCGGCCCCTACCTCACCCTGTTGCGCGGAATCTCCTTCGAGCAGGAGAACATTCGCTGGGCGGAGTTCGCTCTGTCGGTGATCGATCGGCGGATCGCCGCGCACGTGTGACGGCTATCCGAGATCGTCAGGGACGAGAGGCACGCAGGCGCTCACATTCGGCATGGTCGGCATCCCGGCGATCTTCGCGGCCGGGGAATCCCCTATATCGACTGGATACTCGCTCGCCAGTCGTCGCAGCGATGCGTCCAGTTCCCGCCACAGCTCACCGACACGACCGCGGCCATCCGGGGCGATCGGGTAGCGCGCCAGGACGCTGAGCACGATGGGGCACGCCAGGTCTCGAGCCTTCTCGAGGTAGCAGGCGCCGACGTCACGGTCGTCGCCGGCGTCGAGTTCGAAGGCGCGAGACGCGTGCGCGGCGGACATCAGAATGTGGCCGCCCTGGGTCGCCTTCGCCAGCGGATGCAGGTAGGCAGCGCCGCCCGCGTGGCCGGCGGCGCGCGCCGCGTCGGCCGCCGCCGCGTAGCCTCCGTGCCGAGCGGCCTCGGCCGCCCGGTGCGCCGCGAACGCGGTCATCCGCAGCGCCTTGGTCCGGTTACCGCCAGCGGCGAAACTGCGCGCTTCGTCGAGAACTGCTCGTGCGCTCGAATCATTCGCGCGATCGCGCTCGAAGATCGCCAGAGCGGGTTCTGCGCAGGCCACCGCATAGGCCGTGACCGCACGCAGCTCGGTCATGCCGAGCTCGATCTTGTGAGACCTTTCCATTGGCTCAACGGTATCGTTGAACCATCGGTTGGTAGTTTTCCACGATACTGGCAGGACAGTGCGGCAAAACCTTAAAGGCACCGAGCGGCTCCGGCCGATCGACCTCGCGCGTGCGCACGATCTGTCCACGCAAGCGGTCAGGAACTACGAGGCGCAGGGCATCCTCCCGCCCGCCGAACGCACCCCGCACGGATACCGCACCTACACCCCGCTGCACGCGCGAGCCCTACGAGCGTTCCTCGCGCTCGTGCCCGGACACGGCCACCAGGCCGCCACCGCGATCATGCAGGCGATCAACCGGGGCGCGACCGCGGAGGCACTGCGGCTGATCGACGAGAGTCACGCGCAGCTTCTCGACGACCGCCGCACCCTGCGAGCCGTCGAAACCGCGCTTGGCGACCTCGAGCCCGTACCGCAGCAACGCGGCGACACCTTTGTCGGTCCCCTGTCCAGAAGACTCGGCATCCGCGCGGCGACCCTGCGGAAATGGGAACGCGCCGGACTGGTCCAGCCGCCCCGCGACCCGCGAACGGGTTACCGCGTCTACGGCGCGGCCGACGTGCGCGACGCTCTGCTGGCCCACCAGCTCAGGCGGGGAGGCTACCGGCTCGAGCAGATCGCCCGCCTGATCGCCCGCGTACGCTCCGCCGGGGGCGTCGAACCGCTGGAATCGACACTGCGCGACTGGCACGCCCGCCTCGCGGCGCGCGGCCGCGCCATGCTCACCGGCGCCGCCGCGTTGGACGCCTACCTCGACTGCCGGCCAGGCCCGGCCAGCGAAGGTCCGACCGACTGCGTCACCGACCCGTCGACCGCTCCCGGCCCGAGGTGAATCGCGATGGTCACCGCCGGGATCGGCATGACACTCGGCCGCCCGGGAAACCTACCGCGGCGCGCTCATCGGCCCGTGAAGTCGGGCGGTCGGCGGTCCAGCATGGCCGAAACGGCCTCGTAGTGGTCCTCGGTGTGATGGGCGGCGGCCTGCATCGCCGCCGACAGTTCGAGCAGGCTCTCCAGCGTCTGGTGGGTCCCTTCGCGCAACAGCCGCTTGGTCATACGCAGCACGTGCGGTGGATTGACGGAGACGCGGGCCGCGAGCCGGTGAGCCGCGTCCAGTAGAGCGCCGGGCTCGACCACCTGCGACACCAGGCCCCAGTCCAGGGCGGTGTTCGCATGATCGGTTCGCCGGTGAAGGCCATCTCACAGGCCCTGGCCATGCCGATCGCCCTGGGCAGCAGCCAGGCGCCGCCGTCGCCGGGGATGAGACCGACCTTGACGAAACTCTCGGCGAACACCGCCGTGGTGGCGGCAACCCGCATGTCGCACATCAGCGCCAGGTCGCAACCCGCGCCGATGGCCGGACCGTTGACCGCGGCGATCGTGGGTATCTCGCAGTGATACAGAGCTTTCGGAATGCGCTGGATACCGTGCCGGTATTCCTGGCGCAGCTGTGCCGGCGTGCCGCCGAACATCCCGGTTCGCTCGCGCATGTGCTTGATGTTGCCACCGGAGGAGAACGCCGATCCCGCACCGGTGAGAACGGCCGCCCGCAGACTGTGGTCGCGGTTCGCCGCCGCCACCGCGTCCTCGAGTGCGTCGATGGTCTCCGCTTCGGAGATCGGATTGCGGGCTTCCGGGTTGTTCAAGGTCCAGACGACCACGTCCCCGGTCCGGTCGATCAGAATCGGGTCACTCATCGCGGCCTCCGGACAATCTCGCGGACAGGGTGATCGAGCGTGGCAGACGGATGCGGCCGCCACGGGTCATCGCCAATCTATCCGACCGAGGCCGCCGGATCTCCGGCGCAGTGACCGGATCGCAGAGCCGCGACGTACTGCGGACCTGCCCGGCTCAGGCCCGTGCCTACCCACCTCGGCCGAACTGGTTGCGATCCAGGATCAGTATCGCTAGGTTCCTAGTGATTGCAGGTTGCAACCAGACAGGGTGACGATGACACAGTTGGTCCGCGTTCATAACTTCAACGTGTCCCGCGACGGCTATGGGGCAGGCGAAGGACAAAGCTTCGAGCGCCCGTTCGGCCACGCCGATCCCGGGCCGCTCTGGTCCTGGGCGGGCGCCACCGCGCATTGGCCCAACCGCACCGATCCCGGCGGCACCTACGGCCTCGACGACTACTTCACCCGGGACTATCGCAACAACATCGGCGCCGAGATCATGGGCCGTAACAAATTCGGCCCGCAGCGCGGACCATGGGAGAACTACGACTGGCAAGGATGGTGGGGCGAGGAACCCCCCTTTCACACTCCGGTATTCGTCCTGACCCACTATCCGCGCCCATCGATCACACTGGGCGAGACCACGTTCCATTTCATTGATGCGAAACCCGAGGACGCGCTGGCGCGGGCATTCGACGCCGCCGAGGGCAAGGACGTGCGCATCGGGGGCGGCGTCGCGACGATCCGGGAATTCCTCGACGCGGATCTCATCGACACGATGCACGTCGCGGTCGCACCGGTGGAGATCGGTCGCGGTGAAAGGCTGTGGACCACTCCGGACGAACTCGTCGATCGCTTCCACCTGGAGCGAATCCAGAGCCCGAGCGGAGTAATGCATCACGTGTTCTGGCGGCGATGACTCCTACACCAGGGGCTTACCGAGTTCTCGACGCAGCCGCATATCGCGCAGGTACGACTCGAACGGATACAGGCGGAAGCGGTCGGGCAGCACGGCGCACACAGCGCCGATCACGCGCATAACGGCTTCGAAGACCCGCTGCCTGCGCGGGCTCCAGGCCAGTCCCAATTCGTCACGGAAGCGCTGCGGCAGAAAACCTATCGTGAAGAAGCGATTGATCCGCCGAAAGAGCAGGCGTTCCACCGGGCTGTAGGGACCGAGATCGACGACCTGGTCGAGAAGGTAAGTCTTGACCTCGTCGTCGAAGGAGATCTTCTCGAGGCCCGCGTTCCAGTACTCGGCGAACGCGGCCCGGTCACTCGGCCACATCTCCGGGCGCATCTGCAGCGTCGTGCCGAACCTGGCGGACTCTCGATACAAATCGTCGGCCACGTCGTCATTGATCGGGCCGTACAGGTAGGCGAGGGAGTCGACAGTGCCCTTGTAGAGGCACGCCGCGACCCACAGTTGCAGGTTCGGGTCGAACGCGTTGTACTTCACAGCGCTGTCCGGCGCCGAGCGCACGTGACGGTGCGACGTGTTGACCGCGGCCCGGAAGGCCGTGCGATCGTCGTCGGTGCCGAGCATCGCCACCGCAAGATAGGTGAGCGTCGTACGTCCTCGTTTGCGGGGCCGCAGGTCGAACCGCCCACTGTCCACCGTGCTTTCGACAACACCGCGACCGACCGGCGCCAGACCGAGCTGCATGATCACATTCGCCGGGCCACCGAGCAGCGCCGCCGGGCCCGCCATGTAACTGCGACGCCGCGCGGCGGCGTCGTCGGCGGCATTGACGGACACGAGTCGGGCCGAACGAGTCATAGCAGCTCCACACCTCTGTGAGAGAATATTACATAGATTCTCTCACTGACTCGCTCGCGGAGCAACCTCCGCCGGGCGGAAGCCGGAGAGGCCCAGCGGCGTTCGCGGGGCCGGGCACGGCTACCAGCCGACACGAGCCGCACGAGCGGGGTGGAGATACTTCACACGACGAGGCGCCACCCGACCCGAAGCCCTCAGCGCCAACGCGTACAGCTTCAACGCCCGCCGGTCCATCGACGACTCCGGCACACCCAGCAGGTCGCGCGCACATGGGTGTTGCACGGCTCGCACGACAGATGTCGGCAGCGCCCGCGGTATCCACGCGTCCGGCCGCAAAACCTGCGGCGCCAGGCGAAGCGCGGCGGGACTCACCCTCAACGCGGTGGCGCAGGTTTCGTCGACGTACTCACGGAACTCCGGCAGCGTGCTCGGCATATACCGCGCGGATACACCATATCGGCCATACCAGTCGACGCACTCGCCGTAGAGGCGCAGGCTCTCCCCCGGCGTCAGAGGACGAATGAACGTGTTGATGGCGAAGAACAGCGTGTTGACATACGTCGCATGCTGGAAGAGGAACACATCGGGCCGGAGCGCGTGATAGCGGGCGCCGAGGTCGTCGAAGCCGTGCACGTGAGCGTGCCCCGCACTGATCACCGAACGCAGATCGCGCTCGGAGTACGCGATCTGAACCATCGCGTTGACAGTGCGGCGCTTGTGCAACCACAGCCGGTAGGTGACGTGCTCGGTGAGCGCCGTCGCGATGGCGGGATGCAGTATTTGCAACGCGACCGCCCGCGGAAGCGCCAACGCGAAGCGGCGGTCACCGAGATAGGTACGCAGCAACGGTCCCGGCACCTCCGGAGCGCCCGCACGGCGCTCGGCGAGCGATCCGATGTCACGACTGGATGCGGTCTTCACGTCAACGGCTTCCGAGTGCACGCCACCTGCGCGTGTGGTGAACGGTTCGCGACGCGCCGAGCCGCAAGGACAGGCTGTACTTACCCATCATTCCTTCATTGTAAGGCTGGCTGATCAACTAGAAGCCGATGCTAGACCGGTTCCAACTCACCAATATGTGAACGTATATTCTTTAGTTCGAGTAGGCTTCTGGACACTGCCGGACCACATCCACACCGTGGCTCGGGACAGGCTTTCGCTCACTGATCGCCCATCTGGAGGTGCTCGATGACATCGGCGTTCCGATCGCCGGCCGCAGCGGTTCGGTCGGTGGCCGACCTGGTCTCGGCGGCCGTCGTGCTGACCAAGCGCGGCATGTTCGACCCGGCACATCCCGGCGAGACGATCCGCGTCATGCGCGAAGCCGCCGTGTACGGCCCGTTCGTCACCGTGCTGGCACATGCCACCCGCCGCTATGGGGCCGCCCCCGCGATCGTGGACGAACGCGGAACACTCACCTTCGACCAGCTCGACGAACAGTCGAACGCACTCACCCGGGCCCTCACCGCAGCGGGAATCGGACCCGGTACCGTTCTCGCCGCACTGTGCCGCGACCACCGCGGGATGGTGCTGACCCTGCTGGCAGCCGGCAAGCTGGGCGCTCGTGTGGTCTTGATGAACACCGGATTCGCCGGACCGCAGCTCGCCGAGGTCGCCGAACGGGAGAAGGTCGGCGCGATCCTGCTCGACAGTGAATTCATCGAGCTGCTCGGTGCGATTCCCGACCACGTACCGCGGATTCTGACCTGGGTCGACGACACCGGCGCCATCGGAGCCGACGCGCTGACGATCGACGCGCTCATCGCCGAGAACTCGACCGCCGCGCCGCCTGCCCCGAAACGCCCCGGCGGCGTCGTCATCCTGACCAGCGGTACCACCGGCACTCCGAAAGGCGCACCTCGCGACAAGGTCTCACCATTGCAGTCGGCGCAGTTCCTGCACCGGGTGCCCCTCCCTCGTAATGACACGATGGTGATGGCGGCCCCGATTTTCCACGGCACCGGCCTGTCGCAGTTGGGGCTCGGCTGGGCGCTGGGCAACAAGATCGTCTTCCAGCAGCGCAAGTTCGATCCGCGGCGGACCCTGGCGAACCTCGCGGAGCACCGCGCCGCCACATTGGTCGTCGTACCGACGATGCTGCAACGCATCCTCGACCTCGGGCCGCAGGTGCTGGCGCAGTACGACACCTCCGCGCTGAAGGTGATCTTCACCGCGGGATCGCCGGTATCGCCGGACCTGAGCAAGCGCACCGCCGATGCCTTCGGTGATGTGCTCTACAACCTCTACGCCTCGACCGAGGTCGCCGTGGCAGCGGTCGCCACTCCGCACGACATGCGGGTAGCGCCGGGAACCGTCGGCAAGCCTCCGGTGGGGTGCCGGGTCGCGATCTACGACGCGCAACGCAACAAGATCACCACCCCCGGCGAGATAGGCACGATCTTCGTCTCCAGCGGCCTCAGCTTCTCCGGCTACACCGACGGCCGTAACAAGGAGATCGTCGACGGGCTGCTCTCCAGCGGCGACGTCGGCCATTTCGACGCCGACGGCCGGTTGTTCATCGACGGCCGGGACGACGACATGATCATCTCCGGCGGAGAGAACGTCTACCCACTGGAGGTGGAGAACCTCTTGGTCGACCGCCCCGACATCCTCGAAGCGGCGGTGGTGGGTGTCGAAGACCGCGACTTCGGCAAGCGGCTGCGCGCCTTCGTCGTCCCCGCCGAGGGCGCCGAGCGCGACGAGCAGGAAATCAAGGACTACGTCAAAGCGAATCTCGCCCGCCACAAAGTGCCCCGCGACGTGGTCTTCGTCGATGAGCTGCCGCGCAACGCCACCGGCAAGCTGCTGCGCCGCAAGCTGGAAGACGCCGACGTATAACGCTCCCCGCGGACATCTGCGTCGAGGTTCGTCCTCCGACGCAGAACGGACGGCACGACGCCTGACGAGGAGAACTGGGCGGACGCGGAACTCCGGACCAGCCGGAGCGCCGAGTCCGCGCGATCCTCGCCAGGCAGCCGCGGAGAGACCGGCCTACGGGTTCATCTGGAATGCGCCCGAGTAGCTCATCACCTCGTCGTGCAGGCGTGCGGTTCGCTGCTCGTCGACAACGGGTTTGCGCAACACGCTGAGCGCCCAATCCTGTTGCGCGGGCGTCGAGGACGCCTTCGAGAACAGTCCCAGCGCGTACGCGGAGAAGTCACGAACGAACACCTCGAAGATGGAATCCACGATGTCCTCGGAGGTACCGACGATCTCGGCTTGTTCGAGGATGAGCTGCCCGTAGGGCAGCAGCGTGAACAACTCCCCCACCGCCAGCTGGTAGTCCAGGTCCTCCAACTGGGCCGGGGTGGGCGGCGCCTGCACCGGAAACTGGGTGAATCGCTCGGCCTGCTCGATGAACAGGGCCACGTTCGGCAGATGACGGTAGCGCTCGTAGGCCGGTCGCCAGTCCGCGAATCGAACTTTGCTCAACCCGGCAGCGCTCGGTTGCCGGAAAAGCGACTCGTCGTCACCGGCATCCCGTCGAACCGGCACTGGAGGCAGTTCCGCGGGATTGAAGAGGAAGTTGGGCATGAATTTCAGCGTGAGCGCCATGTTGACATGCGCGGTGCCCTCCAGCCGTGGCATGGAGTCGATGGTGCCGCGCGCGGTCGAGAAGTAGCTGTCCTTCTCGAAACCCCTGGCGGAGATGACATCGGAGAGTTCCCGGAAAACCCGCTCCGCCTCGCGGGTGACCTTCATCTTGCCGATGGAGTTGAACATCACGAAGCGGCGGTCTTCCGGGGTGGAACAGCGCATGTAGTCGATCGCGCGTTCGTGGTAGAGGCGCATGGCGTTCATGCGGACGTAGCTGTCGTCGAGGATTTGGCGCACCTGTCCGAAGTCGGTGACCGGATGCCCGAACAGGATCTTGGTGCTGGCGTGGTTGATCGTCTCGTAGAAACAGTGCTGCACGATTCCGAGCGCGACCATGCCGATGTTGAACTTGCCGCAGTTGACCGCGGCGAGCGCGGAGTCGAACGCCTTGCGGCCCACGTGCAGCACGTTGTCGGCCGAGACGGGGTAGTCGACCAGATCGTAGGCCGAAACGAAATTCTGGCCGTGAATGACGTTCTTGACCAGCCGGTAGTTCGGGTGCTGACTGTCGGCGATGAACCAGACGTACGCGTCGGGCCCATCCAAGTCGGTACGCCTGCCGATGGTCGGCACGATCCTGGCCACGTTGCCGTTGCCGATGTAGTACTTGCTGCCGGTGGCGGTGAATCCGCCCGCGCCGTCCGGAGTGAGCAGCATATCGGTGGCGTAGATGTCGGCGCCGTGATCTTTCTCCGACAGCCCGAACCCGATGATCCCGCCGCGGTCGAGCTCTTCGGCGGCACGGAGGTGCGCCTTGTCGTTGGAGCTCTGCCAGATCGTGGCGAGACCGAGGGTGGACACGCCCCACGCGTACCAGTACTGCGATCCATAGAAGCCGGTGATCTCGTTGAACCGTGAGATGAACGCCGTGTCCCAGCGCTTCTCCGCATCCGCACCGGCGATCGCCCTCGGCGTCGCCATGTAGGCGATGATCCGGCTCTCGGCCAAGAACTCCATCCAGTCCTCGTACCACTCCGCCCGATGCGCGTCGCTGGTGAGCGCCTGCTTGCCCTTCCTCTCGAAGAAGTCCACCACCGACCGTAAGCGAGCCCTCGTCGCGGGATCGAACTCGTCGAACGTCTCGGTTTTCGGGTTGAACAGGGCCATGGCGACGCCGCCTTCCAATGTGATGGCAATTGCCATCACATTAGAACTGAGGGCAGGTGCCGTCAATCTGTCGGCATCGACTTCCGGCTTGGTGGCGAACTGCTGCCCGGGCGGCAACGCGTTCATCGCGGCGGCTGTAGGATCGACCGGTCTCAGCCGTTCGCCTGAGGGGAGGCACCGATGACTCGACCCGATGACGCCGACAACGCCGACAACGCCGACAACGCCGAAGCCCGCGAACAGAGCATCCGCACTGGTGGGTCCGCGCAGGACTCCAGCGATACCTCTCGCGACCTGGCCGGCCCTGGGCCCCATGGCGACCAGGAGGAAGACCCGGATACCTAGCCGGAAGGGGCTATTTCAGAACGCCGATCTTGTTCGACATGGCGTTCGCCCGATCGAGCAGAGTTCGCTGCCTTCGCGAAGGTACTTCGGTACCCCGAGCTCACCGAGTAGACGAACATACGCTTCACCAGCGGTCCGCGACGCGCCGTACTCACGGCGCGTGGAGATCCGCTTCCGCCCCGCCGTTCCGGCTACCATGATCAGGTCTTTCACCAGCACTTTTTCGGCGGCGCTCCGCATCCGGTCACCAGCGCCGGCGACGGTGCGCAGCGCCGACGAACGATCCGCACCGGTCGGGCCCGGACTTCCCAGCCCTGGCGGCGATGACGCTCGGGAGGCGTCGCAGCGCGACGTAGGATGACTTTTCGATCTCGAGCGCGGCCGGCGGTGCGCGCGACTGGAGCGATGTGCTCAGCGACATGAATCTCGAGTTTCCGAATCTTCGAACAAGAGGTCGGCAGGAGGTATGCGGGTGGGAGCGGCGGCACGATCTGGACAGCGGCGAGTTGTGCGTAGTTCGTGGAGGAAGACCGGCGCTGCCCTGGCAACAGCGGTGCTCATGTCATTGATCGGTACGGCGGTGGCCACGGCCGCGCCGATCCACGCACCGGTATTGCGCGCACCGGCACGCGGTTACACGGAGCTTTCCGTGCCGTCCAGCATGGGGCCGATCAAAGTACAAGTGCAGTGGGCGGCCCGAGGCGGAAGCGCGGCCCTGTATGTGCTCGATGGTCTGCGTGCCCCGGCCGACCACAACCAATGGACGACCGATACCGACGCCCTGCGTCAGTTCGAGAACGACAATGTCACGCTGGTCTTCCCCGTCGGCGGGCACTCGAGTTTCTACACCGACTGGTACCGGCCGAGCAGCACCAACGGTCAGACGACGACCTACAAGTGGGAAACGTTCCTCACCAAGGAACTTCCCGCCTACCTACAGCGATACGGCGTTTCGCGCACCAACAACGCCATCGTCGGCGCTTCCATGGGAGGCAACGCCGCACTCACACTGGCCGCGCATCATCGCAACCAATACAAATTCGCCGGATCGTTCTCCGGATTCCTGCACCCCACTTTCCCGCTCTGGAACGAAGCGATGCGCGCCGCCATGCTGGACGAGGGCAACTTCAACGTGGACGACATGTGGGGGCCAGTCGGAGACCCGGCCTGGACCCGCAACGACGCCACCGTCCAGGCGGAGTTGCTGCGCGGCCTGCCGATCTACATCTCGACCGGCAACGGCCTGCCCGGTCCGCTCGATCTGCCGTACGGAGCAGGGAACACCGTCAACGCGATGGGCCTCGAGTCGATGACGACCACCGCCGCCCAGATCTTCCGTGACCGGATCGCGGCGCTGGGCATCACCGCCCGCGTGGACATCGTCAACGGCACACACACCTGGCCCTACTGGCAGCAAGCCCTCGCCACCGCTCGCCCGATGATCCTCGACGCGCTCCGCGCGCACTGACCCGCAGCGCCCGCGCCTCCGGCTCGTGACCGCGGCGTGAGCGGTAGCATGCGGCGTCGTGACTGTCAGCGAAGACGCAACGCGACTGGATACTCGATCGTCGCAGCACCGAGGGGGCCTGACACAGCAGCGATCCCAATCACCGAACACCGGCGCGCGGATACTCGCGGTGGCGGCGGCGCTCATCGCGATCGCGGCAGCGCTGGCTCTTCCGTTCCTGCCGGTAACGCAGCAGCAGTCCACCGTATCCTGGCCGCAGGCTTCCTCCCTGACCTCGATCACCTCGCCGCTCGTCTCGTACGCGCCGACACGGTTCTCGGCCGACATTCCGTGCTCGGCACTGGCTGCCCTCGACGACACCGGCGGCGTGGCCGTGTCGACCATCCCTCGGCAGTCACCGGACATGGAGCGCTACGGCTTCGTCGTGAAAGTCGTCGCCGACAGTCCTGATCGCCTCGGCCGCGTAGATGTGGTCTCCCGCAACACCCTCCTGTGGTCGGCACCGCTGGAGAGCGTGCGCGCGCGAAGCTGCGCGATCGGTGTCCGCATAGACGCGCAACAAGCCACAGTGACCGGGATCCCCGACGCGGCACACTCGACGAAGGCGGATCTGAGGCCGCAGGTCGTCGGAGTCTTCACCGAGCTGGAAGGTTCGGCGCCGCCCGGACTGGGCGTGGCGGTCGAGGTCGATTCCCGCTTCTCGCTGTCGCCGACACCGGTCAAGGTCGCCGCCCAGCTGACCTGTCTCTTCGCGACGCTCCTGAGTCTTGTTCTCCTGCACCGTCAGGATCGCTGCGATGGCCGAGCCACGCGCCGCTTCCTTCCGCCGCGCTGGTGGCGCCCGCGCCCTGTCGAACGCACTGGTGCTCGTCATCCTCGGCATCTGGCATTTCATCGGCGCCAACACCTCCGATGACGGATACCAGCTGGGCATGGCACGCGCTTCGGCGGCCTCCGGGTACATCGCCAACTACTTCCGCTGGTTCGGCGTTCCCGAATCACCATTCGGCACACCGTATTACGACCTCCTCGCTTGGATGGCGAAAGTGTCGACGGCGAGCCCGTGGATGCGGCTGCCCGCTCTGGCCGCGGGCGTGATCATGTGGTGGGTCATCAGCCGTGAGGTCATCCCGCGGCTGGGAGCCGCCGTCCGCCGCGACAAAGTGGCCGTATGGACAGCCGCGTCGGTCTTCGTGGCCTTCTGGCTGCCTTACAACAACGGCCTGCGTCCAGAGCCGATGGAAGCGCTGGGCGTCCTGCTCACCTGGGTTTCCATCGAACGCGCCATCGCGACCCGGCGCCTGCTGCCCGCCGCGGCGGCACTGATCATCGCGGCGGTGACGCTGACGGTGGGACCATCGGGCCTCATCTGCTTCGCAGCCCTGATCGCCGGCGCCCGGCAGTTGACCCGCATCATCGTCCAGCGAGCCCGCGTGTGGGGTCATCCGGCGGTACTGCTGCCGCTGGGCGCCTCCGGCCTGGTGGTACTCACCGCGGTCTTCGCCGATCAGACACTGGCCACCATCCTCGAGATGACGCATGTGCACAGCGTGATCGGCCCTGGCGAGCCATGGTTCTTCGAGTACCTGCGCTACCAGTATCTGTTGCAGATCAACTCCGACGGCTGGCTCACGCGGCGATTCGGCGTCTTCGTCATGGTGCTCGGCGTGATCACCTGCCTGGTGACGATGCTCCGCCGCGGCGGCCGCATTCCGGGCACGGCCACGGGTCCCGCCGTGCGCATCATCGGGATCACCATCGGCGCGATGGCGCTGATGATGTTCACTCCGACCAAGTGGACCCATCACTTCGGGGTGTATGTCGGCCTGGCCGCGTCGGTGGCAGCGCTCACCGCGACAGCAGTCAGCCCGCCAGTCACCAAACCCCTGCGCAACAGAGCGCTGTTCGCCGCCGCGGTCTTCTTCGCCTTGTCCTTGTCGTTCGTCGGCGCCAACGGCTACTGGTACGTGTCCAGTTGGGGTATCCCGTGGTGGGACAAACCGCCCACCGTCGCGGGGCTCGGGCTCTCGACCGTCGCTGCCGCGCTCACCGTCGCGGCGCTGGCCGCTGCCACCTGGTTTCACATCCACCCGCCCAGCCGACCCGACCTCCCTCCGGCTCATCCCGTGGCACGCATGCCCGTCCTGGCGATTGTCGCGGCGGCGATGGTGCTGTTCGAGATACTGTCCTTCGTCAAGGCGGCGGTGGCCCAATACCCGTCCTATTCCCTGAGCAAATCCAACTTGGCGGCGACGTTCTCCGGCGGGTGCGGTCTCGCGGACACGTACTGGTCGAAACCGATCCCAACGCCTCCATGCTCAGTCCACTCAGCGGTGACGTCGCCGGTGCCATATCCTCCTCCGCCACTGCGGGTTTCACCCCCAACGGCGTCGCCGCCGACCTCACCTCCGATGAGATCGAGTCCACCACCGGCCGGGCCAACTCCGTCGCCGAAGGCCCCACCGACCAAGGCGCGGCCTCCCAGACCGCAGGATCCGGCACCGATACCTCCCGAGGAACGGGTGTCAACGGAAGCGCTGTCCCCTTGCCCTTCGGGCTGGATCCGGGCAAGACGCCCGTCATGGGTAGCTATCGTCTCGGTGAGCAGGGCCCTGCCGAACTCATCTCGGACTGGTACCGGCTACCCGTCGCGGGCGACAACCGCGGCAAGATCATCGCGATCGCGGTTGCCGGAAGGATACGGTCGGTCGATGCCGACGGCATCGTCCAGCCCGGCCAGCCCCTGCACCTCGAGTACGGGCACTCGACGCCCGGCGGTTCTGTCGCGTCCTTGGGCCAGGTGGACCCGATCGATATCGGTCCGGCGCCGTCCTGGCGCAATGTCCGCGTTCCACTGGACCAGCTGCCTCCATCGGCGAACGTCGTGCGAATCGTCGCTTCCGACCGGGATCTCGACACCAACCAATGGCTGGCGATCACTCCTCCGCGCGTGCCCGAGACGCAGACACTGAACGCTCTCGTGGGGTCGCGACAGCCGGTGTTGCTCGACTGGGCGGTTGGATTGAACTTCCCGTGCCAGAACTTGATGCCGGCCACCGCCGGGATCGCGCAGGTGCCGACCTTCCGGATCCTGCCCGACCGGAACGGCGCCACCATCACCAATCTGTGGCAGGGCCACGACGGCGGCGGCCCGCTCGGTTGGACCCAACTGCTGCTGGCATCGCGAGTGATTCCGTCCTACCTCGATGACGACTGGGACCGCGACTGGGGTTCGATCGAGCAATACAGCCTGCTCGACCCCACTGCGGAACCCGCCGAAGTCACCATCGACGAAATACGCCGGTCAGGCACATGGACGCCCGGCCCCATCAACACTCGCTACTGACACAGCGCGGTGGGTGCGTGAGCCGCGTGCTGGAGCCGATCTGTCGTAGTGCCTGGAGGGAGGTATCGGAACGGGCCGGGCAACTGAGCGCGACCACCCGCGACCCGGAGGCCTCCGGTCTGCTCGCCCTGTTCCTGCTGCACCACGCGAGACGCCCGGCGCGCACCCGCGCCGACGGCAGTCTCGTACCACTGGAGGATCAGGACCGCGGCCTGTGGCGACGCGGCCTGATCGCCGAAGGCGTGGCCGTACTACAGGCCGCGCTGGCCCGCGACCGGGTCGGGGAGTACCAGGCGCAGGCCGCGATCGCGGCCCTGCACGCCGACGCGCCAACCGCCGAGGAGACCGACTGGGTGCAGATCGTCGAGTGGTACGACGAACTGGTCCGGCTCACCGGCAGCCCGGTGGCGAATCTCAATCGCGCCGTCGCCGTGGGTGCGGCGGACGGACCACAGGCGGGACTCACGCTCCGGGCAGCCGCCTTGCGCCACCGCCGCACGGGCGAAGGCGGCTGAGCGGGCACAGCGTGGTGCGGGACTATTTCATGGCGGCGATCTGGATCAGGTTGCCGCAGGTGTCGTCGAAGACGGCGGTGACCACCGGACCCAAATCGGTCGCCTCCTGGGTGAATTCGACGCCCAGTCCCTTCAGCCGCTCGACTTCGGCGTACACGTCGTCGACGGCGAACTGGGTGAACGGAATGCCGTCGGCCACCAGGGCCTCCTTGAACGGACCCGCCGCCGGGTGGCCGTCCGGTTCCAGCAGCAATTCGACACCGTCCGGGTCGGCGGGCGAGACCACGGTGAGCCAGCGCGCCTCGCCAGCGGGCTCGTCGGTCTTCTTGGTGAACCCGAGCTTCTCGGTGTAGAAGGCGAGCGCTTTGGCCTGGTCGTCGACGAAAACGCTGGTGATGTTGATGCGCATCATGATTTCGGTTCCTCTCGGTCGATGGGCCACCGCTCGACGATCGAGCGCAGCGGGCTCGTGTCGATGTGGTGGAACTTGTACCGGCCCTGCCGCCGGGCGTGCACCAGGCCGGCCTGTTCGAGCACCGCGAGGTGCTGCGAGATGGCCTGGCGCGTGGATGCCAGGCCGTGCTTCATGGCCAGTCGGCCGCAGATCTCGAACAGCGTTTGACCGTTCTTGTCGGTCAGCTCGTCCAGGATGATGCGGCGCGTCGCGTCGCCGAGAGCTTTGAACAGGTCGGAGTCCGCGTCCACGGACACAGTTATATGCAAGTCACTGCTTGCCTGTCAAGGGCGTCACCGGCGAGCCCGCGGCCGGAAGTGCCCGTGAACCCATACCCGCGCCGACCCCGGGGACGGTAGGCATGCCGATGAACACACTGTGCGTGAAAGAGCCGCCGGTGGGTAGGCCACGGTGGTGACCGAACCAGGAAACAAGACGGCGCCCGAGCTGGGCGACCAGACCGATACTTCCCATCCCGACGACATGGATCTCGAAACGCGGGAAATGCCGCGGGACGAAGATGTGACCGAGGAAGGGGGCGCCGTCGAGCCGCCCGACTGAGCGCCGTTTCACCTACGGCGGCCGGGGCATTCCGCACGCATGGGTATCACCGTCGCCGTCACCGGGCCGACCGGCGAGATCGGCATCTCCGCCGTCACCGCACTCGAACACGATCCCGGGGTGGGCCGGATCGTCGGGATGGCCCGCCGTCCGTTCGACCCCGCCGCACACGGCTGGACCAAAACCGAGTACCGGCGCGGCGACATCCTCGACCGGGCCGCTGTGGACGCCTTGGTCACGGATGCCGACGTGGTTATCCATTTGGCGTTCGTGATCATGGGTTCGCGGGAGGAGAGCGCGCGAGTGAATCTCGCGGGCACCCGCAACGTCTTCGAAGCGACGGTGGCCGCCGAACGTCCCCGCCGCCTCGTCTACACCTCCTCGGTCGCCGCATACGGCTACCATCCGGAGAATCCCACACCCATTACCGAGGACGTGCCGCCCGAGGGCTCACCCGAGCACTATTACTCCCAGCAGAAGGCCGCGTGCGAAGCGGCGCTGGCCGAGATCACCGCCGACGCCGGCCTCGAGGTGTTCGTGCTGCGGCCGTGCATCGTGGCCGGTCCCAAGGCGCCTGCCCTGCACGACCTTCCGTGGGAGAAGCTCCCCCGGCCACTGCGTACGCTGGCCAGGTCGAATCCGCTGTTCAAGCCGGTGATTCCCGACCCGGGCCACCCGCTGCAATTGGTTCACCACGACGACGTGGCCGCCGCCATCGCGCTGGCCGCCATCGCGGATGCGCCACCCGGCGCCTACAACATCGCAGGCGACGGCACCCTCACCCTGTCCGACGTGGCCACCGCGCTGGGCGGGAGGCCGGTGCGCGTTCCCGCCGTAGCCGCCACCGCCGTCTCCGCGGCCCTCGCCCGCCTTCCCTTCGTACCCGCCACCCTCGAGTGGCTGCACATCGTCCGCACCCCCGTCGTCATGGATACCGGTCGCGCGAAGCGGCACCTCGGCTGGAAACCAGCGCATACCTCGGCCGACACCCTCGCAGCACTCGCCGCCAGCCGCTGAGCCCCGGACCCACCCGGCTGTTGCCGGCCGGAAGTGCCCGATCACCACCGACCGATGAGCCGGCTGCGATTCCGGTGTCCACTACGAACCGTCAACCGCAACGGCCGGGAGGGCTCTTCGACCGTGTGTCACTGGGACACGATGCTCTTTGCGCCCACCATGCGCACCAGGCTGAGGATCGGCAACCCGATCACCAGATGTTCGATCGCGGTGGAGATTCCCACCCAGAGGTGACTGGACAGTGCCAATGGGATGATCACCGCCGCGGCGGTGAGGATTCCCACGATCCAGCTGAAGAACAATTCCGGTGACGGAGTGCCGAGGCGCAAGAGATACCAGAGCACCCCGGCCAGCAACGCGCAGATGAAGGCCACCACCGCGAACCAGTACGCGTCTTGGGCCATCGGATTCCACACGCCGAAGTTGCCGCTCTCGGTGACCCGGGTGGCGATGATTTCGATGATCCAGGCGCACAGCCAGGCGGCCAGGGCGGTCACCACGGCCGCCGCGATCACGCCACCGGCGAACATGCCGATGTTGACGTCCGGACCCTGCCGTGGCCGATGCCGCCGTTCCGGGAGATCGGACTGCTGATACTCGCCGTAGCCCTGACCGTCGCCGTATCCCTGACCTTGGCCGTATCCCTGACCTTGGCCGTACCCGGAGCCGTGGCTGTACCCGGGATCTCGGCTGTACCCGGGATCCCGGCTCTGTCCGCGATCTCCACCGTATCCGCGATCCCGGCTGTATCCGCGATCTTGGTTGTACCCGGGATCACGGTAATCCCCCGGCTGATAACCGGATTCATAACGTGCGGTGTGCTGGTCGCGCGGATCCATGGGATTCAACCGCCGATCACCTCCGTCCGAAGCATGCGTGTGCGTCGAGTGTAGGGCCGCGCCGAACGGACCGCTGCCCGCCTACCGAACTCCCGTCGCCCCACCGCGTCCCCACCGACCGCACCTCCCCACGGCAGGAGCGAGCGCCCCGTCGCGTGAGACCGCTCCGCGCCGCCCCGACGACGTCGATCGCGCCCGGGGCGCGGGCGAGCGAACACAGCGCGACGATCGCTGATGCCGCACACTGCTCCCATGGCAACGCCCGAATCGCGAACAGGGTCCATGTTCCGGTGGAGGCAAGTCGGCGCCGACGGTGTGCTCGCCCCCGATCAGCGATTGACCTGGCCGCGAACGATCGGGATCGGCTCGCAGCACGTGGTGGCGATGTTCGGCGCCACCTTCCGGTGGTTGAAGATCCACGATCCGGGTAGGCAGGAGTCGAACACTTGTTCTTCCGAGCGTGAGGAGTGGCGATGGTGCAGCCGAAGCCGGAAAAAGATCCGGAGCAGTGGACCACCGGCGACGAGCCGATGACCGGCCCGCAAGAGTCCTATCTGCACACCCTGGCCCAGGAGGCGGGCGAGGAGGTGCCCGAGGGGTTGACCAAGGCGCAGGCGTCGCAGCTGATCGATGAACTCCAGCAGCGCACCGGCCGGGGCGCCTGACCGGTCGGCCTCGCCCGGAGCGAGGCCGGCTCTCCTTCGCCGCGCCCGGCGTGCGAACGCTCTGTGGGCTGCCCGCAGCCGGCCGCGACCACCGACGGATTCCGGGTGCGTTGCCTCTGATCTCCCGGCCTGCCGGAGCCTGTATCGAAGCGCGGACCGGGGTTGGACGGATTTCCGTGGCCGGACGTCGTACTCCCAGCACGTGGCGTCCTGTCGGCCGCCGATCACAGATAGCGGTTCGCAGGCGCTGCACGAACGCTCGCGGCTGAGAGTTCTGCCGTTGGTAGGGTGACCACGTGCTCATCGAGGTCGACAGACTGTAGCCGCCTGTCCGAAGGCGGCGATTCCGGGTTCGGCGTTCATCGCATCCGATGAACAGTTGAGTTCGCGTGCGTATCCGCGTGACCTGTTTCGTGCCGAGGTGATCATCCCCGTGGTGAACCGTGGAAGCGGTTCCACCGTGCGGCGTTGCACCGCAACCCATCGCGCCAGCCTTCGCATTCCTCTCACGCGGCATCCCGGAGCATCACCTTCCGACGACACCACGGTGAGCGTCTCCCCTGCCGCCGCGTGCGCACCACCGTTGTGCCGCGCGCGTTCGGCGACGTCCTCCAGTTCGCGTGCGACCTGCTCGTCCGGCCCCCACGGCGGCCGCGGCCCGTTGCCAGGCGCGTCGATCGGGGTCGGTGAGCACATCGGCGAGCGCGGTGGGCGCGGGCGCATTCGCCCGCCGCCGCCGCGATCAGGACCGATCGCATCAGGGGATGCCGAAAGGCGATGGTGCCGGGACCCAGTGTGGTCAGGCGGTTCTCGACCGCTGGCGCGAGAATCTCGGGATCGGCACGCATCTCCAGGAGAATGCTCGCGGCGGGGAGCGTTTCGGCGACCGAGTCGATGTCGTTGAGTGCGGCGACCAGCAGGGCGGTGCGGGTGGCGATGGGCAAGGTCGCGCCGCGCGCGGTGAGGGCGCGCTCGAGCCGTTCGGTCAACGGCAGCACCGTGGCGGGTTCCTCGAGCTCGCTCACCGCGGTCGGCAGCTCGGTCATCGGCGGCGTTCGCCGTAGGGTCGCAGCGGGAGCCGCGAACGGAGCGGAGCGAACGGCATGGCGGGCCGCCGGTGCGGAGGCGGGTGCCGTTCGAGCGGCACCCGCCGCAGTGCCCGGCGCCGGGTGCGCTCAGCGCTGGCGCCAGCTCAGCGGACCCGGCAAGTCGACACTGTTCTTCTTGCTGCGGGAATTCCACGACCACGGGCCGAGTTTGATACTCCACGACGAAAGACCCGACTGAGTGAAATTGAGCTTCAGCGGCCCAAAGGATCTGCGCTGACGATATTTGATTGGCATGAGCAACCTCCTCGACTCGCTCCCGGGATAACCACCCGGGGCTGTTCCAAACGGCCTCGGCGAGAGGGCTTTCCGGAACATCGCGACCTACGACGTGCCCGCCGACGGCGCCCGGATCATCCACGTGGCACTGGAACGCAGAGAATCCCCGGCACGGCGGGCCTTACCGTCGCCTTGGCGGGGCTCGGACAGATACTCGGTGACATTCCCGCGGGCCAGGTCGCCGCCCGGCTCCGCGAGCGGATATCAATCATCGCGGCGCGCACCGTGGGGACCATTCGGTGTGCTGTTGTGCTCGTTCCTCCTGCCGTGCCGATGGCCCGCCGGAATCGCCCGGAAGGCCGGCGTGATGCCGCGCCGGGGCAGTGAGCCATCGCATCGGCCCGTGGCGATCGATCAGCTCAGGTGAGCGACGGCCGTCGCGCCGATTTTGTGGTCGGCGATCGAGGAAGCCGCGCCGGACACCCCCAGCGCACCGAGGACAGTTCCACGGAACCGGATGACCACCCCACCACCATTGGGTACCAGTGCGTGCGCACCCGTGCGTAATTCACCGAACAACGATTGTCCCTGCGCCGCGGGGGTCATGTGCACAGTGTCGAACCCCAGCGCGATGGCCGCGTCCGCCTTGTGTCTGGCGATGTCGTTCGCTTGCGGGGGCGCACCGTCCATACGGGCACTGGCCACCAGTATCCCGTTGACCCCCACCACTGCGAGCGCAACGGTCTCGCCTAGTTCGGCCGCCGCCTTACGAGCCGCAGTGATCACCGAGTCGGCCTGGTCCAGCGAGATCGCCATGGGAGCATTCCCCCCTGGCGACGGCGACGCCGAATATTCCGGTATCACCGCACCCTGTCCCAGGTCTTGGTCCATGTGAGAATCAGCGTGAGAACGGCCGGTCTCTTCCGGAGGCGCCATCGGCCGAACCCGCGGTGTCGCCGATGCCGCAGCAGAGCGACACAGGTAGTTCGATGACCGAAACACATTCCGAGTCCACCCGCAGGGAGTCCTGGGAGCGGGCGACCGGCATTCCCCTGATGGTGCTGGCCGTCGCGTTCCTCGGCGTCTACGCCTGGCAAGTGCTCGATACCGGCGCCTCACCTCGTCTGGATGCCTGGCTCACCCGGGTCGACGTAGCGATCTGGGCGGCGTTCGTGCTGGATTTCCTGGTGCGGTTGCGACTGTCCACGAATCGGTGGCGATTCCTGCGTACGCACCCGGTGGACGTGTTGATCGTGCTGCTGCCGCCACTTCGCCCGCTGCGGCTGCTGCGGGCCGCCATGCTGGTGATCGGCACGTTGAATAGGAACACGACGACCAGAGCCAGGCTCGCGGTGTTCGTCGGGGCCAGTTCGATACTTCTGCTGCTGTTGTGCAGTCTGGCCTTCTTCGACGCCGAGTACGGGGCCACCGACAGCAAGATCCATGGTTTCGGTGACGCGCTGTGGTGGTCGATGGTGTCGGTGACCACTGTCGGCTACGGCGATGTGTATCCGGTGACGACCGAAGGCCGTCTGGTGTCGTTGATCCTGATGACCTTGGGCATCGGCCTGATCAGCTTCGCGATCGGCACCACCACCAGCTGGGTGATGGATCAGCTGAAGAGCGTCGAGGCCAACGTGGAGAACACCGACCGGGAGCTCACCGAGCTCGTCGCAGAGATCAGAGCCCTACGGGCCGAAGTGGCCGCGATGCGCTCGACGGAAGGGATGGTCGGCACGACGACCGACTACGACCGATGAGGTCTCCTCGACCTCGCTCTTCGATATCGGGCCCAACTCCGGGAACCAATCGGTGACCCGGTGGAGACCGACCATGCCGACTGCCGCAAGACCGGGCGCGGGCGACGCCGGGTCTCGAGTGTGTCGCGCCCGTCGCGGCGCGACACACTCGCTCGGTTACGCCGGATCGCCGCTCGGCAACCGGCCCGGAGCGAGTTGCCGGGTGCGGACGCGCTCCGTTCCGAGTGGGATGCGCCGCGAAATCGGCACAGCCGCATGCCGATTCACGGGAATCATACGAATTTGATCATGTAATTCGATCAGGAATGAAGATCAAATATTGTTACCTCGGCACAATATATCGTTAGCTCATTATTAACGGTGATTATTGCCACAAGAAGAGGAGTGGATTTGCTGATTGCGTTTTCTTAACGTTGCTGATGCGCGCCGTGATGGTGTCGTTATCCCACTGTGAAAGGAAGCTCCGTACATGTTCTCTCGTAAGGCCCTCGCCGCCGCCGGCGCCGTTTCCGCCGCCGCCCTGTTCCTCGGCCCGGTCGCGATGGCATCCGCCGACCCTGTCACCGGCTCCGCAGGACTGGCCACCGGTTCGGCCGGACTGGCGTCCGGCTCGGCCGATGGTGGCTCCTCTACGGGTTCGGCCGGCTCGTCCTCCGGTTCCGCCATGCTCGACTCCGGCAGCTCCGCCCTCGACGGCGGCACCTCCGCCATCGTCAACATCATCGACGCGATCACCGGCGTCCGGGACCTGACCCAGCCCGAGCCCGCCGCCTGATTCGACACCGGTAGCTCACCGATCGGTTCCTGCCACCCGTCGGGTCCGGATTGATTCAATGTCACAATGCAACGCTGTGCGGCAACAGTTGTGCACTATTGCAGTGCATTTGCCAGCAGCATTCGATCGTTCATTCGCCGCGTCGGCGTAGCCGCGGCGAATGAAATACTGCGACTCCCCTTCCCCGCCGAAGAGGCAAGCCCTCGGCGCTCTGAGAGCCGAGCTTCCCGAACACCGGTCTCGTGCCGTTCGGCCAACGCGCCGCGTGGCCCGGCAATGCTCGCATCCGGGGCCGCCGGACTACGCCATGGTGAGGCCGGGCGGATCCGTGACCCGCCCGGCCGTGTCAACTACCTCGATTCGACGTTCTCCGTTTCGGACAACGATCAGAACGGCGTGAAGAAGAAGCCGATCCAGGCACCGATGGCAGCGCCGACCGCGCAACCGACGACGGCGCCGACGACGAAGAACCAGATTCCGATGGCGATACCGATCGCGCAGCCGATCGCCGCGCCGATCAAGGCGCCGCCGAGCAGGGCGTCGTGCATCAGACCCTGCACCTCGGGCGCGACCGCGGCGGGTGCCGGTGTGCCACCTGCCGGTGTCATCGTCAGCGTCCTACCCGACGGGTCGAGCGACGGTGTGACGCTGAAGTTCTGGCCGGTCTCCATACGGAGTGTCGTCGGGATCGTACCGACGACCGCTCCGTCGTCGGCGATCACGTTGACCACGTCCGGTGTCACCTCGAATCTGCCGGAGGCCAGATCGACTACTGCGCTGCGGTGATCCGCCGCCAGAGTCGTGGTGTAGGAGATAGGACCGTCCACCCCGTTCATCGTGAGGTTTGCCAGGGTGCCCTCACCATGCGCTGTGGCCATAGCTATGCCCGTTGACGCGATGGCCAACAGGGCGGTCGCCACTAATTTCTTGATAATCATTGGGAGCCCAATCCTCGGACCGATATGTTTGGATTCCCCCGGACGGGCGACGTTGACCGTCAGGAATAACATTTACTCCTCAACTTGTTGGATGTCGATAGATGTCCGACGAAGAGACTTTTTCGTACTCCGGGTCGATAATTTTCTCAACCATCCCCCACATTCGGGAGGAATGGCAATTCGCTCGGATCGTCCTCATGTGCGCTGTGCGGCCGTTCGGACGCGCGATACGAGGGCGTCGAGCACGAAACCGCCGCCGATTCGAGGCGATCGCTGCCGCTCTGCCACTCCGCCCCGGCTCCTCGGCCTTTTCTCTACCAGGTGACCGGAAGCCAGCGCACACCAGAGATATCCGAACTGTCCGGACGCGGCACGATCTCCTCCGCCGACACTGCGAGCCGCAGGGTTGGGAACCGAGGTATCACAGCGGGAAGCGCGGTTCGCACGCGATCCGAGCCAGCGTCCGGGCTAGGCACCGATGGATGCCGTATCCGAAGCCCAGGTGTGCTGTCGTACTACGCCGCCGAGTCGAAATCGTGTGAGTTCTCGAATTCGGCCGGATCCCGATTCGCGACCGCCGAGAGGGGCCACCGTTTCACCTGCTTCGATCACCTGCCCCGCCAGTTCGGCATCCTCCAAGCGGAACGGTGACGGTATGAATAATCGCGGTGCGCTTCATCGAGTTGTTCGTGAACGACGGCATGCCGCGGATACACGAGCGCGGGTACCGACTTGTCTGCATCTCACCGACTCCGGCAGTCTCACCGCCACTGAACTGGTGCGCCGGCTCGACGTGAGCCCGGCCTCCATCTCCACCGCCGTCGGCGCGCGGGAGAAAAGGGACCTCATCCGCGAGAACGCGATGGACGACCGCGACCGCTACTGCATCATGACGAAACCCTGGTACCGCACCACGCTGAACCTGGCGCGCGCGGCCGAAGAGCGGGTCAAGGCGGCCCGCTACGGTGCCGAACTCCTCGGTGTCACAGCGCACGCCGGCGCCCGCTTGAACGAGATAAGCCGGTGCCTCGACTACCTCGGCTGGCGGATGGTTCTCTTCGTCGAACGGTGGCTCCTCTCGTAAGCGAGGGTCGTCTCGATACGAGCGCGGCTCCGGTTCGGGCCGGATCGGCCGAACCGGAGCCGCGGCGAGCGACCGGACTCACCCTCGTCGCGAGGTCCCTCGTCGATCTCGCGTGACCGGGCTATTCACGTGGACGGATCACTGCCCTCGGAAAGGCGAGTTGATCGTGGTGAAGTACTGCGTGGCGGCCATGATCGCGACGGGCGCGGTGACCAGCAGTTGGCCTGCGACGGTGCCGAGGGCTCCGATGGCGACGATGCCGCCGGCACAGCCGACGGCGGCAGCGGGGACCAGGCGGCGGCATCGGCTTCCGCCCGGCGGCGAAGGCCGCCGCTCCGATCGTTCCCTAGCCGATCAAGGCGCAAATCGGACAGTCGGCGGCCGCCGGGCGAAAGCCCGTTTCGCCCCCCCGACCGGCCAACCATCCAACCGTCAGCGGCTGACGCCAACGACCACCTGTCGAGGACGCGTCGAAGAATCGTCAACCCCGCGGGCATGTGATGACCATCTCACAGCTTCTTCACAGGCAACCCCTCGCACCGACGCGAGCGATGGCCGCAGCGTCCTCGTGACACCGGCCCCACCGACAGGCGGAGCGATGCGACGTCGAGGATGGGCTGGGTCGGCGTGGCGAAGTCGGCGTTTCGCGAGGACACTGAAGACGTACCGCCCACCTCGTCCCAGGAGCACATGCGATGCCAGCAAACGGGCCTTTCGGTATCGATCCGGAAGATTTCGAACGCGCACTGCGCGGGGCGGGAACCGAGCTGCGCGACCTGCTCGGAAAAGCCGGTATCTTCCTGGACCGGGTAGATCACGCGAGCGTCGGTTCGCTGGCCTCGCTGCTCGGTCAGTTCGTGCAACCCGACCGGCCGCGTCCACCACAACCCGAGGGCGAGACCACCGGCGAGACCGGTAGCGGGGTATGGGCGATCTACACCCTCGATGACAACGGTGAGGCCAGGGTCGACCAGGTCTTCCCGAGCGAGCTCGAGGCCTTACGCGCGCACCGCGACAACACCGATGATCGCCGTCGTGTGCGGTTTTTGCCCTACGGGGTTCCCGCCAGTGTGTTGGATACGCCCTGACGACGCTGATCGGCTCGGGCAGCTGACGGGAGACAGACCGCGATTCAGCGTGCCGCCTCTCCGGTATGGCTACCACAGGACGCGGTGCATATCGACTTGGCTCGAGTTTGCGCCACGAGCGGCCGCGCCCGGTTGCGTCACCTCCGAGCCGATGTGCCCCCGGCCAGGACGCCCCCGCTGCTTCGAGCAGCTCCTACCTGACAGGCCCCCGAGGATCGGGCGGGCTCGTGTGAGCGCAAATCACGTCGTAGGCTCGGACGGCATCCTCGGGGAAGACGAGAACGAGTAGCCGATGGCGTCGACCGCGCCGTCCGGTCCATCCCACGGTCGACCGTATTCCGTTGGCGCGCAGTGTGTCTCTCACGACACGTCCTGCGTGCTCGCTGGCGACGATGGCGGCCGGGACCAGCAATCCGTAGTCTTCGGCCCGTCCGACACGGCGCCGTCTCATCGGTCGTGTCGTTCGTCGCCGCGGCGTTGCTGGTATTCCCGGAGAACGGCGAGTTGTTTGCGTTCTTCGAGGTGCTCGGCCGTCACCAGATGTTCCGCTTCGGGGGCCGGGTCGGGGCGGAGGAACGAGCCCGGGCCGGGCTTGCCCGCCAACCCCAATCTGTTCATCTTCTTCGGCACCGGGGCGCCCCGGTACTCGAGCGCAAGCGGGTGGCCGTGGTCGTCCACCGGACCCAACGGCTGGTGCATCTCGATGTACTCACCGTGCGGCAGGCGCTTGATCACGCCGGTCTCGATGCCGTGCTCGAGCACCGCGCGATCGCTGCGCTGTAGCCCCAGGCACATCCGGTAGGTGAGGAAGTAAGCCGTCGGCGGGCCCAGCAGCACCGCGATGCGGAAGAACCAGGTCGTCGCGTTGAGCGAGATATTGAACTGCAATGCGATGATGTCGTTGACACACGCCAGCGTCAGCACCACGTAGAACGTCAGGGCCATCGCGCCGATCGCTGTGCGCACCGGCACGTCTCGCGGACGCTGCAACAGATTGTGATGCGCGGTATCCCCCGACAGCAGCTTCTCGATCCACGGATAGACCACCAGCACCGCGAGCACCAACCCCATCGCCAGCGCGACCCAGAAGGCCGCGGGCACGGTGTAGTCGCCGATGTACAACTCCCACGGCGGCATCAGACGCGCCATACCGTCGCTCCACATCAGGTAGAAGTCGGGCTGCGAACCCGCCGACACCTGCGCGGGGTTGTACGGACCCAGGTTCCAAACCGGATTGATCTGGAACAGGCCGCCCATGAACGACACGGTCGCGAGGGTGAACATGAAGAACGCGCCCTGATCGAGAGAGAACACCGGCACGATCCGAGTGCCGGCGACGTTGTCCTCGGTACGGGTGGGACCGGGAAACTGCGTGTGCTTCTGGTACCACACGATTCCGATATGCGCGACGACCAGCGCCAGCATGAGAGCCGGGAACAGCAGCACATGGGTGATGTACAGGCGGGGAATAATGATGTCGCCCGGGAAATCTCCACCGAACATCAGCCAGTGCAGCCAGGTGCCCACGATCGGGATGGAGATCGTGAAACCCGAGAACGCCGCGCGCAGACCGGTACCCGACAGCAGATCATCGGGCAGGGAATAGCCGAAGAAGCCCTCGAACAGGGCGAGGATCAGCAGCAGCGCGCCGATCACCCAGGTGATCTCGCGGGGGCGGCGGAACGCGCCGGTGAAGAATATCCGGCACATGTGGACGATCATCGACGCCACGAAAAGCAAAGCGGTCCAATGGTGTACCTGTCGCACGAACAGCCCGCCGCGGACCTCGAAACTGATATTCAGCGTCGACTCGTAGGCCCGGGACATGGTCAACCCGCGCATCGGCTGGTACGCGCCGTCGTAGACCACGTGGCTCATCGAGGGGTCGAAGAACAGCGTCAGGTACACGCCCGACAGCAGCAGAATGATGAAGCTGTACAGCGCGATTTCCCCGAGCAGGAACGACCAGTGGGTCGGGAAGACCTTGTTGATCGAGCGCTTGACGAAGGCGGACGCGCGGTAGCGCTGATCCACGGCATCTGCTCCCCGAGCCACGGTGCTCATGCTTGGCGAACCTCTCGATCGTCGGTGGCGGTCGCCCATATGACGTCCGTGGGCCACGATTTCTGACACCTTGTGATGCGACTCACATTCACGGTTCGGTTGCCGTGCCCGCCCCGTGAAGTCCGCGAGTCACCCAGCACATCAGCTGCGGTCGCGTTGAATGACCGCTGTTCACCTTCCCGGATCGAGCGTCATCAAGACGCGTTCACCAAGAAGAGAAACTGCGAGGATTCCCAGGCGATCTCGCAGGATCACGGATCCTACTGGCGATCGATTATGAATCCGGAAGAAGGCAAGGCAACCGACATCCGATATTCGCGCGAATTCGGAACTCAGCGACCGCATAGTTACCCTTGCCGTCGAAAATGCGACGAAGCCCTACTGCTCTGCCACAGTGCCGGAATGTTCTGCGCGACCGAGGACTACGGCGCGGCCCGCAGCCGCTCCCGCACTGAGCGGCGGAGGGTGCATGCGTGGTGGATGGCCTTGGAATCCTTCCTCATCGGCCCGAGCCGCGACCGGACGTGAGGGTGCGATCGATCGGCCATCACCATCAGTTGGTCTATCTGAAAACAGACGAAATCGGATTCGAAATACGTTGCCCAGCTACCGCCACAGCGATGTTAATGGAAAGCAGCCGGGCCATTGAGCGAGGCGGGCACCCCCCGGTGCAGTTGAACGATCACCACGGCAACGAGGAGGCAGCGCTATGCCTACCATCACTTCCATCTCTCCCACATCAGGGCCCACCACGGGTGGTAACAGTGTGACGATCACCGGCACCGGTTTCACCGGTCCCACGACGGTCAGATTCGGTAACACCGCAACCACTTTCACGATGAACTCCCCCACGCAGATCACGGCCATCGCCCCGGCCGGTTCGCCGGGTACGGTGCAGGTCACGGTCACCACCGCCGCGGGGACCAGCAACGGTCTTCCGTATACCTATCTCGCTGTTCCGTCGTTGAGCAGCGTCAGCCCGAGCCAAGGTTCCACCGCGGGGGGAACGACGGTCACGCTGACCGGGTCGGGTCTGACCGGGGTCACTTCGGTCAATTTCGGTGCCACCCCGGCGGCTTCGTTCACGGTCAACTCCGACAACCAGATCACCGCGGTCTCACCTCCCGGGTCGGGGATCGTATTCGATCACCGTCACCGGGCCGGGCGGTACCAGCAACCCGGTCACCTTCGTCTATGTCGTGGTGCCGACCATCACCTCCATCTCACCGACCGCGGGTCCCGCGTCGGGTGGCAACAGTGTCGTCATCACAGGCACCGGGTTCTCCGGTCCGTTGACGGTTCGGTTCGGTAACACCGCAACCATTTTCACCGTCAATTCCCCAACCCAGATCACGGCCATCGCTCCTCCGGGGTCCGGTACGGTACAGGTCACCGTCACCGGCTCGGGCGGAACCAGCAACGGCGTCTCCTACACCTACGCCGGGGTGCCGAGCCTGACCAGCATCTCGCCGAGCACCGCTCCGGTGACCGGCGGGACAACGGTCGTGCTCACCGGAACGGGTTTGTCCACGGCGACCGCGGTCAATTTCGGCGCCACACCGGCGACGTCGTTCGTGGTCAACTCCGATACCCAGATCACCGCCGTCGTCCCCGCAGGGACGGGTACGGTGCAGGTCACCGTCACGACAGCCGGTGGGACGACCAACGGCGTTCCGTTCACGTATGTCGGGGTTCCCACTCTCACCACCGCGGTGCCGAATGCCGGGCCGGTCACGGGCGGGACCACGGTCGTGCTCACCGGAACGAACCTGACGGGAACCACCGCGGTGAACTTCGGCGCCACACCGGCGACGTCGTTCACGGTCAACTCGGCTACTCAGATCACGGCGGTCGCTCCGGCGGGTGCGGCCGGGACGGTGCAGATCACCGCGACGGGGCCAGGTGGAACCAGTAACGGTGTCGCCTTCACCTACATCGCGGTGCCCGCCCTCTCGACGGTGGTGCCGAATGCCGGGCCGGTCACCGGAGGGACGACGGTCGTGCTCACCGGCACCGGACTGACCGGGACCACGGCGGTGAACTTCGGCGCCACACCAGCAGCCTCGTTCACGGTCAACTCCGATACCCAGATCACCGCCGTCACCCCGGCCGGGACCGGCACCGTGCAGGTCACCGCCACCACAGCGGGCGGAACAAGCAACGGCGTCGCCTTCACCTACGTCGCCGTGCCCGCCCTGACCACGCTGGTGCCGAACGTCGGTCCGGTCACCGGTGGGACAACGGTCGTCCTCACCGGAACGGGTTTGACGGGAACCACTGCGGTGAACTTCGGCGCCACACCGGCGACCTCGTTCACGGTCAACTCCGATACCCAGATCACCGCCGTGGCACCGGCGGGAACCGGGACGGTTCAAGTCACCGCCACCACCCCCGGCGGGACCACCAACGGTTTGGCCTTCACTTACATCCCGGTACCCGCCGTCACCACCGTGGCGCCGAATGTCGCCCCGGCGACCGGTGGCACCACAGTGGTCATCACCGGAACCGGCCTGACCGGAGCCACAGCGGTCAATTTCGGCGCCACACCAGCTGCGTCGTTCACGGTGAACTCCGACAATCAGATCACCGCCGTCACCCCGGCCGGGACCGGCACCGTTCAGCTGACGGTCACCACCGCGGGCGGCACGAGTAACGGCGTGGCCTTCACTTTTGTCGCGGCGCCTGCCCTGACCACGGTGGTGCCGAACGTCGGCCCGGTCACCGGAGGCACGACGGTCGTCCTCACCGGCACGAATCTGACCGGTACCACGGCGGTGAACTTCGGCGCCACACCGGCCACCTCGTTCACGGTCAACTCCGACACGCAGATCACCGCCGTCAGCCCGGCCGGGACCGGGACCGTGCAGGTCACCGCCACCACAGCGGGCGGAACAAGCAACGGCGTCGCCTTCACCTACGTCGCGGTGCCTGCCCTGACGACAGTGGTACCGAGCGCGGGTCCGGTGACCGGAGGGACAACGGTCGTGCTGACCGGCACGGGACTGACCGGAACCACGGCGGTGAACTTCGGCGCCACACCGGCCACCTCGTTCACCGTCGACTCCCCCACCCAGATCACCGCCGTCAGCCCGGCCGGGACCGGGACCGTGCAGGTCACCGCCACCACAGCGGGCGGAACAAGCAACGGCGTCGCCTTCACCTACGTCGCGGCGCCTGCCCTCACCACAGTGGTGCCGAACGTCGGTCCGGTCACCGGAGGAACCACAGTCGTGCTCACCGGCACGGGTCTGACCGGAACGACAGCGGTGAACTTCGGCGCCACACCGGCCACCTCGTTCACGGTCAACTCCGACACGCAAATCACCGCCGTCAGCCCGGCCGGGACCGGCACCGTGCAGGTCACCGCCACCACAGCGGGCGGAACAAGCAACGGCGTCGCCTTCACCTACGTCGCGGTACCCACCTTCACCACGGTGCTGCCGAGCGCGGGTCCGGTGACCGGAGGGACAACGGTCGTGCTGACCGGCACGGGACTGACCGGTACGACAGCGGTGAACTTCGGCGCCACACCGGCCACCTCGTTCACGGTCAACTCCGATACCCAGATCACCGCCGTGGCACCGGCGGGAACCGGGACGGTTCAAGTCACCGCCACCACTCCCGGTGGAACCACCAACGGGGTCGCCTACACCTATGTGGCGGTGCCTGCCCTCACCACGTTGGTGCCGAGTGCGGGTGTGGAAGCTGGTGGAACGACGGTGGTCGTCACCGGCACTGATCTGACCGGTACGACAGCGGTGAACTTCGGCGCCACACCGGCGACCTCGTTCACCGTCGACTCCCCCACCCAGATCACCGCGGTGTCCCCGGCCGGGACCGGGACGGTGCAGGTCACCGCCACGACCGTGGGGGGAACGAGTAACGGTCTGGCCTTCACCTACATTCCGGTACCCGCGGTCACCACGGTGCTGCCGAATACCGGCCCGGCGACCGGAGGCACGACAGTCGTCCTCACCGGAACCGGTCTGACCGGAGCCACCGCGGTGAACTTCGGCGCCACACCGGCCACCTCGTTCACCGTCGACTCCCCCACCCAGATCACCGCGACCGCCCCCGCAGGCACGGGAACCGTGCAACTGACGGTCACCACGCCGGGCGGGACCAGCAGCGGCGTCGCCTACACCTACATCCCGGTGCCCGTCCTCACCGCGCTGGCGCCGAATGTGGGCACGGAGGCGGGCGGTACCACCGTGGTTCTCACGGGCACGGGTTTGACCGGGACTACCGCGCTCAATTTCGGCGCCACACCGGCAGCGTCGTTCACCGTCGACTCCCCCACCCAGATCACCGCGGTGTCCCCAGCCGGGACCGGGACCGTGCAGGTCACCGCTACGACACCCGGCGGAACCAGCAGTGGCCTGGCCTTCACCTACATTCCGGTGCCCGCCCTCGCCACCGTGGTTCCGAATGTGGGTCCGGAATCGGGCGGCACGATCGTGATTCTCACCGGAACGGGGCTGTCCACGGCCTCGGCGGTGAACTTCGGCGCCACACCGGCGATCTCGTTCATCGTCGACTCCGACACCCAGATCACCGCCGTCTCCCCGGCGGGAACCGGAACCGTGCAGGTCACCGCCACGACCGCGGGTGGAACCAGTAACGGCGTCGCGTTCACCTACTTCGCCGCGCCCACTCTGAGCACGGCGGCGCCGAACCAGGGCTCGGTATCGGGCGGCACGACAGTCGTGCTCACCGGCACGAACCTGACCGGAGCCACCGGAGTGAACTTCGGAGCCACACCGGCGACCTCGTTCACCATCGACTCGCCCACCCAGATCACCGCGACCGCCCCCGCCGGAACCGGCATCGTGTCGGTCACCGTCACCACCCCGGGCGGAACCACCGGTGGCGTACCCTTCACGTTCGTCCAAGTGCCCACCCTGGTCGCGGACGTCCCGAACGCGGGCCCGGAATCGGGTGGTACGACAGTGATCATCACGGGCACCGCGCTGACGGGCGTCACCGCGGTGAACTTCGGCGCCACACCGGCGACCTCGTTCACCGTCGACTCCCCCACTCAGGTAACGGCGGTCGCACCGGCCGGGACGGGGACCGTGCAAGTCACCGTCACCACTGTGGGTGGAACCAGCAACGGACTCGCCTACACCTATATCCCGGCACCCGCGCTCACTCTGGCGGCGCCCACCACCGGACCGGAAGCAGGCGGAACAACCGTCGTCATCACCGGCACCGAGCTGACCGGAGCCACAGCGGTGAACTTCGGCGCCACACCGGCGACCTCGTTCACCGTCGACTCACCCACGCAGATCACCGCGACCGCCCCCGCCGGAACCGGAACCGTGCAAATCACCACCACCACCACAGGAGGAACCAGCAACGGCATCGCGTTCACCTACATCCCGGCACCGGCGCTCACCCTGGCGGCACCGAGCACCGGACCGGAATCCGGGGGCACGACAGTAGTCCTGACCGGAACGGGTTTGGCGGGAGCCACAGCGGTCGACTTCGGCGCCACACCAGCCACCTCGTTCACCGTGGACTCGCCTACTCAGATCACCGCCGTCGCACCGGCGGGGACCGGAACTGTGCAGATCACCACGACAACAGCCGCGGGAACCAGCAACGGCATCGCCTACACCTACATCCCGGCACCGGCGCTCACTCTGGCGGCGCCCATCACCGGACCGGAGGCAGGCGGAACAACTGTGGTGATCACCGGTACGGATCTGACCGGGGCCACAGCGGTCGACTTCGGCGCCACACCAGCCACCTCGTTCACCGTCGACTCGCCCACCCAGATCACGGCCGTCGCACCGGCGGGGACCGGAACCGTCCAAATCACCACCACCACCACGGGAGGAACCAGCAACGGCATCGCGTTCACTTACATCCCGGCACCGGCGCTCACCCTGGCGGTACCGAACACCGGCCCGCAGGCGGGTGGAACGCCTGTGGTGATCACCGGTACGGATCTGACCGGGGCCACAGCGGTCGACTTCGGCGCCACACCCGCCACCTCGTTCACCGTCGACTCCCCCACCCAGATCACGGCCGTCTCGCCCGCTGGGACGGGAACCGTTCAAATCACCACCACGACCACGGGAGGAACGAGTAACGGACTCGGCTTCATCTATATCTGACGCGTGACGTGAGCTGGGCCGTCGGCAGTCATTGCCGGCGGCCCAGTTTCGTTCGGCCCATAGCGCCGGCATGATCCACCCACGGTCAACCGCTGATACGTGGCCATGCCGGTCGGCGCGGTGTGGGAGAGCGTGCTGCGGAGCCATCGAAATGCGAGCAGCCATCGTCAGTCCGTCACGCTCGCCCGGTAGTCGCCGCTCAGCGCCCCGTTTCCGGTGTCCACCATCTCCCGGGACCGCTGCTGACGCGGCATCTTTCGCGGGCCATCGACCATGCTGCTCGCCACGATAACAGCGAGCGTGCCACGGGAGCGGCCGTCGTCGGTGATCGCGCCGGGTCATTCCCGCCGCGCGGCTTCGGCGGCTCGGATCGCGTCCTTCTCCGCGTCATCGAGTTTCCGCGTGTCGCGCGGGACGGCGAAGGGCTGCGCGTCTTCGGGGAGCCCCTGGGCGATGGCCTTGCCGTGGTCGAGTTCGGCGTTGATCTCGGCTCCGAGCAGCAGCGCGAGATTGGTCAGCCACAGCCACACCAGGAAGATCACCACCCCGGCGAGGGAGCCGTAGGTCTTGTCATAGGAGGAGAAGTTGGCGATGTACACGGAGAACAGCACCGAGATGACCAGCCAGATCAGGACGGCGATCACCCCGCCGGGACTGATCCACTTGATGCCGCCTTGGCGGGCGTTCGGACTGGCCCAGAACAGAATGGCCAGCAGCACCGACACCAGCACGAACAACACCGGCCATTTGACGATGTTCCAGATGGTCACCGTGGTGGCGCCCAGGCCGAGTAGGTCGCCGATCTGCCGGGCGACCGGCCCGCTCGCCACCACGATGGCGGCGCTGACGACGAGCAGGATCACCGCGACGATCGTGACGCCGAGCCGGATGGGCGTGGTCTTCCAGATCGGCCTGCCCTCGCCGATGCCGTAGACGACATTGGAGGCGCGCATGAAGGCCGCCACATACCCGGAGGCGGACCAGAGCGCGACTGCGAGTCCGAGGATCGCGCCCCAGCCCGCGCCCTGCTTGTTGGCCTGCGCCTGATCGACGAGGGTGCGGACGAAATCCGCGCTCGAACCGGGCGCCATCTGCTGGGCCTGCTCGACGAGCTCGTCGGCGGCATTGGGGCCGAGCAGGCCGAGCAGAGACACCAGGACGATCAAGCCGGGCACGATCGACAGCACCGCGTAATAGGTGAGGGCGGCGGCCAGATCGGTGAGGTTGTCGCGCTGGAACTCTTTGCCCGCGCGCTTGACTACCGCGAACAGGGAGCGTTTCGAAAGGGCTGCCGGGCTGTCGGGTTCGTCGGGGTCCAGATCCGGCCGGGCTCCGGTATCGGTCGCACCATCCGGCGCCCCGAGGTGATCACGGGTACTCGCCGGGTCGGCAAGCCGGTCCTCGTGCCGTTTCGCTGCACCGTGCTCTGTCGTCATGGTCCTGCCTCGCTCACAAACGTCTCGGTTCACGCCGGGCGCCGGAACTCCCGCGTCGAACGAGTGGTGCCCGAAGCGGCGTTGCTGAAACTGCTCGACCCGGCTTTCGCGGGCCGGTTCGCCGACTCCATCGCTCCAGACGTGCCCGACACGGCTCTGCGCGCCGGTCGCGGAACGCGTCAGGCGCTGATTCCGGCGGTGAGGATGGCAGCGAGCTCGCGGTAGGCGGCGGCGTCATCGAGTCCGGTGCCGGCGCGGACACCGCCTTGCTGGATGCGCACCATCATGGTGGCGGCGAGATCCGCGGCGAAAGCGGCGTGCACAGCGCGGAATTCTCCGGCGGCGACGCCGTCGTCGATGAGTTGCCGCACCCGGCGCGCGGCGATGCGCGTATTGCGTTCATAGACCTCTCGCGCAGGGGCGAAAGCGTCGAGATCGGCCATGAACCGGTCCGAGGCCACCGCTAGTGCCGCGCCGACCGCGGTGAGGTAGGCGGCGATGCGCTCCCGATGTCCGGCAGCGCCTGCGACGCCCGCTTCGACGTCCTCGGTCGCGCGTTTGAAGAAATGCACGGTCGCGGCCGTGACCAGCTGTTCCTTGCTACCGGCGAGGGTGTAGAGAGTGGACTTGGAACATTTGAGCCGGGCCGCGATGGCGTCCAGGGTCAGGTGCGCGAAGCCCTCGGTGAGGAACAATTCCATCAGCTCGTCGAATAGTTCGGTGCGGCGGGCCGTGGCGAAGGCCGAGCGTTGCTCCATGGTCGCGATAGTACTGCGGGGCTTCTTGCAGTACTGATCCCTCGACAGTACTGTCATGGGAAACAGAGTACTGCTCTCCGTACTTACCCGAGGAGATTCCTGTGGCTGTCGATCGACTCCTGCCCACCGACGAGGCGCGGGATCTCATCCAGCTCACCCGCGACGTCGCGGACAGAGTGCTGGCACCGATCGTCGACGAGCACGAGAAATCGGAGACCTACCCGGAAGGTGTTTTCGCCACCCTCGGTGCGGCCGGATTGCTGAGCCTGCCGTATCCGGAGGAATGGGGCGGCGGCGGGCAACCGTACGAGGTGTATCTCCAGGTATTGGAAGAGATCGCGGCACGATGGGCCGCCGTGGCGGTGGCGGTGAGCGTACACAGCCTGGCCTGCCATCCGCTGCTGGCGTTCGGCACCGAGCAGCAGAAGCAGCGCTGGCTGCCGGAGATGTTGAGCGGCAGCACGATCGGGGCCTACAGCCTGTCCGAGCCGCAGGCGGGCTCGGATGCCGCCGCGCTGGCGTGCAAGGCCACCGCCGACGAGGGCGGCTACCGCGTCAACGGCGCCAAGGCCTGGATCACCCACGGGGGGATCGCGGACTTCTACAACTTGTTCGCCCGCACCGGCGAGGGACCCAAAGGGATCTCGTGTTTCCTCGTGCCGAAGCAGACGGAGGGGCTGAGTTTCGGCAAGCCGGAGGAGAAAATGGGTTTACACGCCGTGCCGACCACCTCCGCGCACTACGACGACGCCTTCGTTCCCGCCGAACGGCGCATCGGAGCCGAAGGCCAGGGACTCCAGATCGCGTTCAGCGCACTGGACTCCGGCCGGCTCGGAATCGCCGCGGTCGCGGTCGGGCTCGCGCAGGCCGCGCTCGACGAGGCCGTCGCCTATGCCAAGGAACGGACGGCGTTCGGGCGCAAGATCATCGACCATCAGGGGCTGGGCTTCCTGCTGGCCGATATGGCCGCCGCGGTCGATTCCGCTCGTGCGACCTATCTCGACGCGGCGCGGCGCCGTGATGCCGGGCTGCCGTACTCGCGCAACGCCTCGGTGGCCAAGCTGATCGCCACCGACGCCGCCATGAAAGTGACCACCGACGCGGTGCAGGTTCTCGGCGGTTACGGCTACACCCGTGAATTCCGAGTCGAGCGCTACATGCGCGAAGCCAAGATCACCCAGATCTTCGAGGGCACCAATCAGATCCAGCGCCTGGTCATCAGCCGCCACCTGGCAGGCTGAGCGAGACCGGGCCATCGCGACCGTATCGGCGGGTGATCCGCCGTCGGCCCGATCTCGTCGCGGCTGGTGACACACCGCACGCGGAGGTACCGGGCCTGCTCGAAACGGGCTGCTGAGGCGGATGCGGCGGGCGGACCGCCCGAAGGTACGGCAGCGAAGTCGGCGGGCAGGCGGAGTTGGCGAGTCAGTTCGGCGACCAGCGGCCCGGTCGATTCGATCGGTGGCCCACAGCTATTTATGATGAAATCATCAGTTCAGATCACTCTCGTGACAAGCGAAAATGATGGAAACATCAGAAATGTACCGTGGCGACGCACCATGACTGATCGTTTTGTCAGTTATGATTCGCAGCAGAATCTGACCTGGAGGGGCCTGGATGACCGCCGAACCCGTGGCGCGCACACGCACCGATCGCCGACGGGAACGCACCCGCAACGCCCTACTCGGCGCGGCCCGCAAGTTCCTGTCCGAGGGGCGATCGGCGGTGAGCATCCAAGAGATCACCGACGCCGCCGATGTGGGATTCGGGTCCTTCTACAACCACTTCGACTCCAAGGAGCAACTGTTCGACGAGGCGGTGCGCTCGGCGCTACAGGTCTACAGCGAGATGCGTGACGACATCGTCGCCCGCTACGACGACCCCGCCGAGATCTTCGCGGTCAGCTTTCGCATGACCGGTCGGCTGCAGCGCCGCATCCCGGAGATGGTTCGCGTGGTGCTCAACTCCGGCATGGGCATCATGCTGCGCGACGAGGGCTTGGCTCCGCGAGCCCGCCGTGACATCCGCGCCGCCCAGGAGGCGGGCCGGTTCGAGCCGATGGATCCCGGCCTCGCCGTCATGGCCGCAGGCGGCGCACTGCTCGGGCTGCTGCAACTGCTGGACGCCGATCCCGACGCGGACGCCGACGCGCTCTCGGACGAGATGACGTATCGCATGCTGCGCATGTTCGGCATGAACAAGCGCACCGCCCAGCGCCTCAGCTCCGGACCGCTTCCCGAACCACCGCCGCTGTAGGCGGCCGTCAGGATGCGAGCCCACCGGCTCGTCGCCGACCTCCGCCAGCCGCTGTGCCTCGGCAGCGTTCTGCGCCTATGGGGCATCAGCGACCGGCGGTGGCGCGAGCGACCGCACGAGACACACGCGGGCGCAACTCCCGACGCATGCTGGTGAGCCGCGCCGGCTCCGGCGACACCGCGGGCGTCGCCCGAATCGCGGGGACAGCGCAGCGGCGTCGGTCCGATGAACGGCCGTCCGGGTGGCTTGGTCGCACCCCGGATATTCGGCGAGCCCGGCGTTGAAGTAGTGCACCGCGGGCTCCGGCGCGAACGGCCAGTCACTGCCGTAGAGCACATGCCCCGGGTCGGCGAAGGCGAGCAGAGTCGGCAGAGCGGCCACACTCGACGAAGGCTCTTGGGATCAACGGGGACCCTCGGCCACCGCCCGGACTCGATGCCGAAACACAACCAGGCGCGACAGCGATAAGACGGACAATCCCCGATCTCCCGCCTGTACATGATCCACCGGGGATTCGATCGTTTACCAACAACGCCAGGTGTGACCCGTTGCGGGGGTGCGCCATAGCTGAACGCGTCTACCCCTCCGGCGACGCGACACTCGACCGCCCGGGGCACTTCCGACTCGAAGACAGGCCGACCATGACATCATCACCACGCCGACGCGCCGCCGTCCTCCTCTGCGCGGCAGCCGCGCTCACCGTCGCCGCGTGTGGCGCCGAAACCGCATCGACGCCGACCACCACGACATCGAGCCCCCCGTCGGTCACACCCACCACCCCCACGACGCCGCCGCCCCCGACACCCACTGCGCCGCCTTCGGTTTCATCCTCGCCGCAAGCGACGACGGCGCCCCCTCCACCGCCGCCTGCGGTCGCGCCTGCCCCGCCCGCGGCAGCGGTACCCCCACCTCCCCCCGCAGCCGCGCCTGCGCCGCCACGCCCCGCGGCTCCCGGCATTCACTACCCCAACTGCGCCGCTGCCCGAGCAGCGGGCGCCGCACCGCTGCGGCAGGGAGAACCCGGCTACAGGCCGGAGCTGGACCGCGACAAGGACGGCACCGCCTGTGAATAGACCGATGTGACGCCATCCGAGAGGTTCCCGGCATCGGAGTCGAGCAGGACAAAGCACCGAGGTCCACCTCCGCCGTCCACACCTGCGGATGACGGTGCCGCGGTCTACTCGTCCGGCTGCAATACGGTGCGGAGCTGTCGGTGCAGACGCTGCTCGTGATCCGTGGGATGCCACTGCTCGTCGAGGAGTGAATGCGCGAACACATTGATGAGGCGGCCGTCGAGTTCGAGCCACCCGCGCAGCAGTCCCTCCTCAGTCATGCCCGCTGCTCGGAATAGTGCGGCCCCGGCGGTATTGGCGTGGTGTCGCAACGCCCATACGCGACGGACGCCGGGCAAGGCGAACGCGAAGGCGATCGCCGCGCGTCCTGCTTCGAGCCCGTATCCGGCTCGCGTGTTCCGGGGGTCGATCGCTAAATCACTCACCATGGCCCGGTGCGCAACCGGCTCTCTGGCGACGGTGACCATCCCCATGGGATCGGACTGCTCGGCAGAGCTGATGGTGAACGTGAAAGCGCGTCGCTCGGGCCCGTAGCCGGATCCGAGCCGGGATTCGAGCCGGGATTCGAGCTCGGCATGGACGGCGTGGGCGGACGTCGCTCGCATGGCCATGAAGGCGTTCACCCCCGGAGTCAGCAAGATCGCGGTCAACCCGGGTATATCGGCGGCCTGCAACTCACGCAGGACGAGGTGCGGTGTCCCGAGCTGAAGCACGGCGGTGGGCAGAGGTACTTCTGAGGTCACGCGTGATACGTCTACCGGACGCTGCCCCATCCTCGAGACGGGATTTCCGCGGCCATGGAAAACCTCCTGCCGCCTTCGGGCCGACCGGCCGGGCAGGAGAAGCGTTCCGACCGTGACTGCGAGGCGATGACCTCGATTCGGCTCGGAGCGGTGCGCGATCGGTCTCCGTGGCCGGGCTGATGACTGCCGTGCCCGGAGGCCGTTGCGAGAGGACGAGCCTCTGACTCCGCGCGGCATGTTGCCGCGCGAAGGCCATTACATTCCCGACCTCTAACCGTCTATGTCACATTGACAGGTTAGTACCAGCTCGGCCACCATTAACCAGTCAAATGCAGTTGAACAGTTAGAAGGTGGTCGGTATGCGGCGCGAGCAGGTTGCCTGGGCCGGCCTGGCGGCCATGACGGTGTCGTTCGGGCTGAACTTCTCCATGGGAGTGTTCTTCGCGCCCACCGCCGCCTCCTACGGGGTGAGTGCCACGGCACCGGCCATCGCCGCCGCTCTCGGCACCACGGTGACAGGGCTGGCGCAGCCGTTCGTCGGCGGCCTGCTGGACCGGATCGGCGCCAAGCGGGTGCTGCTGGGAGGTCTGACGTTGATCTCGGCGAGCTATCTGGTGCTCGCGGTGGTGCGGACGACCGCGGAGTTCGTCGCGGCCTACATGGTGCTCGGTGGGATCGGGTTCGCGGCGTCGTCCACCCTCGCGGTCACCACTCTCATCGGGCGGGCGCTCGGAAACCAGGTCGGTCCGGCGCTGACACGGGCGGCGGTCGGGATCAACCTCGGGCAGCTGGCCGTGCCATGGGCGGCCACGGCACTGTTCGAGCCCGTCGGCGTTCGCGCCACCTACGCGATACTCGGCGGCGCCGGCCTGATGGTCACCGGTGTGCTGTGGTTGGTGCTGCCCGCCGATCGTATCGGCGGCGGCACACGCCGAGCCGAGTCATTGGCCGGTCGATGGCCGGTGCTCATCTCGTTCGGTTTCCATTCAGCGACCCTCTACGTGGTCATCTTGATGCTGCCCCACCATGCGGTGGAGACGGGCTGGTCGATCGTCGAAGCCGGTCGCCTGGTGGCTGTCGCGGCATTGGCGGCGGGTCTGACGTCGGCGGCCATGGCGCGACTGCAGCGCTGGTATCGCCCTGAGCCGCTGCTGCGCGTTCTCTATGCGACACGGATCGTCGCGCTCGCCCTTGCCATAGGCGTTCCCGGTCCCGGCGTACTCATCACGGTCGCGATCATGTTCGGCGCGGCTTCGTTCCCGGTCATCCCCTTGACCATGGCGATCCTCTCCCGCGGCCTCGACCCCGCCCGGATGGGCCGCACCTTGGCTCCCGCATGGGTGATCCATCAACTCGCCGCCGCCGCCGGATTAGCGGCTGCCACCGCGATCCATGCCATGACCGACAGTTACCGAGGCTATTTCGCACTCGGTCTCGTCTTCAGTGCCGCCGCGGCACTGTTGCTCGGCGCGGTGCGCAGACCCGAGACCGAACCGATCACCAGCAGGGCCTGACCGCTCATGAACCGTGCCCGACTTCGTCGAGGTCATCCCCGACCTGCGACCGCACCAAGTGTCCATTTCATCAACACAACCAGGAGGAACACAGTGAATACAGTGCGTCACAACACCGTCGAGATCCAGGGACTGCCGGTCTTCTACCGGGAGGCGGGAGATCCGAGCAAGCCGACACTCGTCTTGCTGCACGGCTTTCCGACCAGTTCGGCGATGTTCCGCGATCTGCTCCCGGAACTGGCCTCGGATTATCATTTGATCGCACCTGATCATATCGGTTTCGGGCAGTCGGCCATGCCGTCCGTACTCGCCTTCGACTACAGCTTCGAGAAGCTCACCGAGGTGACTCTCGAACTCTTGAACACCCTGGGCATCCAGCGGTTCGCTCTCTACATTCACGATTACGGCGCACCGATCGGGCTGCGCATCGCCTCCCGCCATCCGGACCGTGTCACCGCGATCATCACCCAGAGCGGCAACGCCTACCTGGAGGGCTTCACCCCGTTCTGGGAGGTGCTGTTCGCGCATGCCGACGACCGCGCGGCGCACGAGCCCGAAGCGCGTAAGCTGCTCGAACCGGATGCCACGAAATGGCAGTACACGCATGGTGTCCCGGCTGATCGGCTGACGCTGATCAGCCCCGACACGTGGACCTTGGATCAGCACTATTTGGATCGGCCGGGCAACAAGGAGATCCAGCTTCAGCTCTTCGCCGACTACAAGCTGAACCTCGACCGCTATCCGGAGTTCCAGAAGTACTTCGCCGAACACCGGCCCCCGGTTCTGATCACCTGGGGTGAACACGACGAGATCTTCGGCGCCGACGGCGCACGCGCCTACCTGCGCGATCTGCCGGACGCCGAACTGCACCTGCTGGATACCGGCCACTTCGCCCTGGAAACGCATGGCGCCGAGATCGCGGCATTGATCCGAGACTTCCTCACCCGCGAAGTCGACTGACCGCCGCAACATCGAGCGGGGCCGATATCGCGCTGGAGCGAAACCGCGGCAAGCGAAGCACAGACGGGGCATGCTCGAGCGATGGCATGCCCCGCTTCAGCGCATGCGGGCAAGTCGAGCCGGTGGAGATCATCGGCGGCCGGGATGCTGTGGAACAGCCGGCGACGCGGCGATCCGCGGCCGACGGTGTCGGACACTGGTGCCAGACTCGGGGACGTGCGGTGGGCAGTGGCGGAATCGGGCGACGGAGGCGCGTATCTGTGCCCCCTCCATCCGGACGGCCGGGCCGCTGGAGCGGTGATCTACGAGCCCTCGCTCGCCGAGGCAGTGCGCTCCCGCCCCGGGGTCGAGCGGTGGGTGTGGCGGTCCACCGCCGAGATCTACCGGCCCCTGCTGGCGGCGGGCGTCCGGGTCCAGCGCTGCTACGACGTGGAGGCCGCGGAGGCTTTGCTGATCGGGTACGAGGAGGGGCAGTCGGGTCAACCTCGTTCGCTGGCGGCCGCTTGGGCTCGCCTGCACAACCTGCCTGTTCCGCCGGATACCCCCGCCCGGCCTCCTGAGGTTCAACCGTCGTTGTTCGAGTCCGGCCCGGTGCCGCTGCCTGCCGGTACGAACGAATGCACCGCTCTGTTGGAGGTCTACGCGGGTCAGATAGCCCGGACGGAGGCCACCGAGCATCCGGGACGGATGCGGCTGCTGCTCGCCGCCGAGTCGGCGGGAATGCTGGTGGCCGCGGAGATGTCGCGGTCGGGGATCCCGTGGCGCGCGGACGTCCACCGCGAGCTGCTGGACACGCTGTTGGGCGAGCGGTATCCGGGTGGGTCGCAGCCGCGCCGGATGGCGGAGCTGGCCGACGAAGTATCGCGGGCGTTCGGGGGCGGGGCGAGGGTCCGTCCGGACCTGCCCCACGACATCGTCAAGGCCTTCGCCCGTGCCGGAATCGAGTTGTCCTCCACGCGGAAATGGGAACTTCAGCGCATCGACCACCCGGCGGTGGCGCCACTGCTGGCCTACAAGTCGCTGTACCGTCTGTATACCGCCCACGGCTGGTCCTGGCTGGAACAGTGGGTACACGACGGCCGCTTTCGTCCCGAATACCTGCCCGGCGGCACGGTTTCGGGTCGCTGGACCACCAACGGTGGCGGAGCATTGCAGATCCCCAAAGTGATACGCCGGGCGATACGTGCCGATCCGGGCTGGTCCCTGGTAGTCGCCGACGCCGACCAGATGGAGCCACGAATCCTCGCCGCCATCTCGCGTGATCCAGGGTTGATGGAGGTGGCCGCGCGAGGCGAGGATCTGTACGCGGACCTGGCGGCCCGTGGCTTCGGCGGCGAACGCGCGCAAGCCAAACTCGCCCTCTTGGGCGCGATCTACGGTCAGACCTCCGGCGATGCCCTGACCCACTTGGCCGGTCTCCGCCGACGGTATCCGGCCGCGGTGGCCTACGTCGACGACGCGGCGCGTGCCGGTGAGGAAGGACGTCTCGTCCGTACCTGGCTGGGCCGGACGTGTCCGCCGGTATCGGCCGGGTCACCGGACCAGCAGGACCTGTCCCGGCCGGACTCCGGCGAGTACGGCAGCACCTCGGCGGCGCGTGCCCGTGGCCGCTTCACGCGCAACTTCGTGGTACAGGGTAGCGCCGCCGACTGGGCCCTGCTGGTACTGGCTGGGCTGCGTCAGGCGATATCCCGTGCCGGGCTCCGTGCCGAGCTGGTCTTCTTCCAGCATGACGAGGTGATGGTGCACTGTCCGTCGGAGGAGGCGTCGACGGTCGCGGAAATGATCGCCACCGCGTCCGACACCGCGGCTCGACTGGCCTTCGGAGCGACACCGGTGCGGTTTCCGTTCACCACGGCGGTGGTGGAATGCTACGGGGACGCCAAGTAGGGATCCGGCCTGTTCCGGAGCCGATCCCCACCCTCGTGCGAACCTGCCCGACGTTCTCGGGGCACACGTCCCGACGCTGCCACGGCTGGCAAGCCTTCCGGTTGCGGCGTGATGGCTGCCGTGCCTCTAATGAGCTCGAGTGCCCACTCGAACGGGTCTGTTTCAGTGCTAGGAGTTCACTATGACCACTGGATATGTGTGGAACACCCTCTACGGGTGGGCCGACACCGGCAGTGGGAGCCTCTTCCCGTCCGACGTCACGGTCGGCCTGCAGCCAATCGGGCACCACCTGGCGCATCCCGACACCAAAAGGCGCTTTCACGAGCTTGTTTCGGTGTCCGGCGTACTCGACAAGCTGCACTCGATCACTGCGGCGCCCGCCGGCGACACCGACATATTGCGGGTGCACACCGCGCAGCATCTGGAGCGGATCAAAACCGAGAGTCTGCTGCCGAAAGGCGGGGACGCGGGTGACGGCGTCTCGTCCTTCGGCAAAGGCGGATTCGAGATCGCCGCGCTCTCGGCGGGCGGCGCCATCGCACTCGTCGAGCATGTGCTCGCGGGCACGGTCGACAACGGTTACGCACTGGTCAACCCGCCGGGACATCATGCGACCCGCGCCACCGGCATGGGCTTCTGTGTTTTCAACAACGTCTCCATCGCCGCCGCCTACGCGAAAGACGTCCTCGGCGTGCGACGCGTCGCGGTCGTCGACTGGGACGTCCACCACGGCAACGGAACCCAGGAGATCTGGTACGAGGATCCCTCGGTGCTGACCATTTCGATCCACCAGCATCTTTGTTTCCCGCCGGACTCCGGATACCGCGAAGAGCGCGGCGCGGGCGACGGGTTCGGCTACGCGATCAACGTGCCGCTCCCACCGGGCAGCGGCGACGCCGCCTACCGCCACGCGATCGACCGGGTCGTCGAGCCCGCGCTGCGCGCCTTCGCGCCCCAGCTGATCATCGTGGCCTGCGGCTTCGACGCGAGCATTCTCGAACCCGCTGGCTCGGCAGATGGTCACCAGCGGCGGCTTCCGGCACATGACCCGCCGGATGCTGGACATCGCCGCCGAAACCAGCGCGGGCCGGATCGCGTTCGTGCAAGAAGGCGGCTACAGCCCGCACTACGTCCCGTTCTGCGGGCTGGCGGTGCTGCGTGAGCTGCTCGGCGAGGACTTCGTGGACGACCCGTACACGCCCATCGTCACGACGCAAGGTGGTGACGTCCTCCTCGACCACGAGGCGGCCGCGATCGAAGCGGCGGCCGATCTGGCCGCCGAGCTCTGACCCCGCCGACGCGTTCCACGGCGTCGTTCCGCGCGAGTGTCGGAGGGTCTGGGTAGCGTCGGGTGCTGTGGACACTGGGGAACGTATCCGAGAGCTCGCGGACCGTATCGTGGCGCTGCGCGACGCCTACTACCAGGGCTCGCCGCTGGTCGCCGACGCCGAGTACGACGCGATCGAGGACGAGCTGCGTGGCTTGATCGAGGCGCGTCCCGACCTCGCTCCCGACCCGAATCCGCTGGACCAGGTCGGCGCGCCCGCCGTGCTGCACGCCCCGATCCGGCACTCACGCCCGATGCTCTCGCTCGAGAAAGCGACCAAGCCCGAGCAGGTCACGGCGTTCTTCCAGCGCTTCCCGGGCCAGCCGGTGGTCGTGATGCCCAAACTCGACGGCCTGTCGCTGGCCGTGGTGTACGAGAATGGACGGCTGGCGCGGGCAGTGACCCGCGGTGACGGCACCACCGGTGACGATGTCACCGTGCTGGTCCGTTCGCTGGTCGATGGCGTCCCCGAGCGGATCAATGTACCCGGGCGGGTGGAGGTGCGCGGCGAGGCGGTGATGCTGCGCTCGACGTTCGCTTCCTACAACAGCGCCCATCCGGACAAGCCGCTGATCAATCCGCGCAACGCCGCCGCGGGCACGTTGCGGGCGAAGGACCCGGCCACAGTCTCCGAGCGACGCTTGCAGTTCTTCGGATTCGACCTGGACACTCCCGCCGACGCCGCCGCGATCGACCTGGAGGAGGGACTGGCGGCACTGGGGATCACCGGCGCGCACATGCGTCACTGCGCCGACGCCGAACAGGCGCAGGCCGCGATCACCGCGATCGAACGCACTCGCGACGACCTGGACTACGACCTCGACGGCGCGGTGCTGCGGCTGGCCGACCGCGACGCCTACACCGCCGCAGGGACGCGGTCGAACTCCCCACGCGGCGCGCTGGCGTACAAGTTCGCCGCCGAGGAGAAGACCACCTTGTTGGCCGACGTGGTCTGGGATGTCGGCAAGACGGGCAAGATCGTCCCGGTCGCGTGGCTGCAGCCGGTGTTCGTGGGCGGCACGACGGTCACGAAGGCCACGCTGGCCAACCAGGAGGTGATCCGCGCCCGCGACATCAAGATCGGCGACACGGTGCTGGTGCGCCGCGCCGGCGACGTGATCCCGTTCGTGGCGGGCGTGCTCGACGCCGCCGGACGCACCGGCGAGGAACGCGAGATCGTGCCGCCCACCACGTGCCCCTCGTGCGGGCAGCCGGTGACCGAGCAGGGCAACAGCCGGGAACTGTTCTGCACCAACGTCTCCTGCCCCGCACAGACGGTCCGCAGGCTGATCCACTGGGCGTCGCGGGCGGCGGCGGACATCGACGCGATCGGCCCGGTGTGGATCGAACGGTTGGCCGAGGCCGGCATCCTCGAGCGCCCGTCGGACTTCTACACGCTGAGCAAACAGCGCCTGCTCGAGTTCGATCGCATCGGCGAGGTCTCCGCCGCGCGCATGATCGACTCGATCGATGCCAGCCGCCAGGTCGGCCTGCGCCGCGCGCTGATCGGCCTGGCGATCCCGATGGCCTCCGACGGCACCGCCGCTCGCCTGGCCCGCGCCGGATTCCGGTCCCTCGAGGAGATCGCCGACGCGGGCGAGGAACGGCTCGTGGCGGTGGAGGACATCGGGCCGAAGGTCGCCGCCTCCCTCGCCGCGCACCTCACCCGCCTGCGTCCGGAACTACAGCGGCTGCGAGCCGCGGGCGTCAGCCTGGACGTGCGCGAGGAAGACCTACCACCGGTCGTCGCCACCGACGCGCCGCTGGCGAACAAGACGGTGGTGATCACCGGCGCGATCAGCGACCCGCGCTCCGGCGAGAAGGTCGCCCGCCCGACATTTCAACGCCTGTGTGAGAAAGCGGGCGCCACGGCGGCGTCATCAATCTCGGCGAACACCGACCTGCTCATCACCGGCGCGGAAGTCGGTCAGAGCAAGCTGACCAAGGCCGAGAAACTCGGCGTGGAAATCATGATCAAAGCGAGATATGGAAGTTGCTGATCGCCGCCAACCTCGCTTAGTTCCGGCGGGGCTCAGACCAGCCCTTGCCGCACGGCGAACACGGCCAGCAGAACACGGTTGCGAGCACCGGTTTTCGTCATGGCGGCAGCGAGGTAGGACTTCACGGCGGTGATGCCCACATGGAGTGCGTCGGCGATCTCTTGGTTCGTGGCTCCGGAGCCCACCAAGGCCACCACCTCGCGTTCTCGCGGCGTGAGCGTATGGCCGCCGCGTGGCTCCCAATGTCCGGTGAGTGCGCGGTTCACCAATCGGCGAAGGACGTCCGGGCTGAAGGGACTGTCGCCGTGGGCGGCCTGTCGGATCGCCTCCAGCAGCCGCCGCGGGCTGGCGTCCTTGGCCAGGAAGCCGCAGGCGCCCGCGTGCAGCGCGGGGTAGAGATGATCGTCGTCGTCGAACGTCGTCAAGACGACGACTTTCGAGGCGGGCACGGACGCGGCGATCGCCCGGGTCGCCTCGATACCGTCCATGCCGGGCATGTGCAGATCCATGATCACCACGTCGGGCCTGGTGTCCTGGGTGAGCCGCACAGCCGCGGCTCCGGCGCCCGCTTCGCCGACGACAATGATGTCCTCGGCGCTTCCGCAGAGCATGCGCAGCCCGGCTCTGACGAGTTCCTGGTCATCGACCAGCAGTACCGAGATCACGATGTCGTCTTCGACGGCAGTGTGGCGCACAGCCGCCAGCACTCGCCGTCCGGTCCGTAGTCGAGGGCGCCGTCGAGGGCTTCGAGCCGCTCGCGCATGCCGACGAGACCGAATCCGCCGTCAGCTCTGCGGTGGTGCGCCTTGCGACGGTTGCGAATCAATACAGCGATGCCGCCGTCGTCATCATGGCGGCACGTACGGTCAGCGCCGTCCCGGCTTCGGCATGCTTGATGGCGTTGGTGATGCCTTCCTGCATGGTGCGGTACAGCACGAGGCCACGAACGCCGTCGATATCCGCCACAGCGGGGTCGATGGTGGATTCGACGAGCAGCCCGGCCCTGCTCGCGTTCGTGAGCAGCGTGTCGATCAAACCGGGCAAGGCCGAGCGATCGTCGGCCAGCAACGAGCCGACGCCGGCGGCGCGGATGTCTTCGCGCAGCACGTTCATCAATTCGTGCAAGTCGTTCATCGCCGCCTCGGCGGTGCTGTGGATGTCGGCGAGCAGGGTCTCGACCTCCTCGGCGGCGAGAACGGGGACATAACGCGCCATCCCGACGCGAACGAGGATGGCCGAGACGTGATGGGCGACGATGTCGTGGAGGTCGCGGGCGATCCGCGTCCGTTCCGACCGGCGCGCCGCCTCCGCCTGCAAGGCCACGTTCCGCTCGGCTTCCTCCGCGCGACGCCGCAACGACGCGATGTAGCCGCCACCGAGCACCGGTACGACCACCAGCAACAGCAGTCGGTACGCCAGCGGCACCGATCCCGGCTCGCTCGCGCCGTCGATCGCGACGTATGCGGCGCAGAGGGCGACGACTCCGGCCGCTTGTTGCCGCGGCCCCCGCCTGAGCGCGAGTTCGAACAAGGCGACCGCCGCCCACGCCTTGACGCCGACCCCCGCCGAAAGACCGTATTCGTGCGCTCCCACGAGAAGCACCGCTTGCCCGCACACCACCGCCAGCGGCCACCGGGCGCCTGCGACCAGCGCGCCGCCGGACAGGATCGCGATGACGATATCGATGTCGTTCGCACCCCGAAGCGCCACGTAGACCACGCCGATAGGTATCGCCAGCAGACGAAGTACCGCGACCATACGGGCGAACCGCCTTCAACCGGGGATGCCGGGTGGCATCCTCATCTTCCCGCCGCCGAAGGGGCCACCTCCGACGAGGACAGTCGAACCGACCATATAGCCGAAATCGTCGGAACACAGAGCGAGGATTGCGCGTGCGATCTCACCGGGTGTGGCCATGCGTCCGAGGCCGGCGACATTGAGCGGACCCCAGGCGTCGCGAAAGGTGTTCCACACCAGGTCCGGCATACCGTTCGGCCGCACCAGTGCGGTGTCGGTCGTACCGGGCGCGATCGCGTTCACGCGAATGCCTTTGTCCGCGTAGTCCAGCGATATCGACGCCACCAGTCCCTGAAGCGCCAGCTTGCTGGCGCTGTACGCCGCACCGCCCGGCCGCCGCGATTCGGAGGTGGTGCACAGGATCACCCCGCCGCCCGATCGCAGCATCAGCGGCACCTCGTGCTTGATCGCGAGGAACACTCCGCGCACATTCGTGTCCAGTACGTTCGTCGAAATGCTCGACCGGCATCTCGTGGGCAGGCGCCGTGATCGAGATGCCCGCGTTGTTGAGCGCGATGTCCAGCCGACCGTGATGCCGTTCCACCTCGGCGAGAAGATTCTCGACATCGTCGGCGACGCGGACATCGGCGCGCACGTATCGCACCGAGGACCCGAGGGAACGCTCGATGCCGCGCCCGAGATGTTCACGGCGACCGCAGAACACCACCGCGGCTCCTTCCTCGGCGAACGCCCGCACGGCGGCTTCACCGATTCCGGAGGTCCCGCCGGTGACCAGGACGACTTTCCCGGCGAATCGCCCACTCGGCGGTGTTTCCCGCAGCGGCGCGGTCGGTGGATTACGCAGGTAGGCGGGCACGGTCGCCGCCGTGGTGACCGCCGCCGCACCGGCAGCCGCCGTGGCAAGCCCGACGAACGCGCGGCGGGATCGCTTCGGCGCTCCGGCGGGTTCTGCCGTACCGCTGTCTGTCACATCGCTCATGTCCTCATCGTCTGCGCAGACAGCGCGCGGCGGTACCTACTTCCGGCCGCAGTGGATCGGCCACGAGGCTGACCGCTCCGGGTACTCAGGCGCGTCCGCCGAGGGCCGTAGGGGACGGTCGCGGCGTTCAATATCTCGCGTTCCGATTCGGATATTGCTTTCGTGACACGGCACGGACCGTTCTTCACAGTTTCTTCGCACAGGCTCCACCACTGTTCCACACCCCGCTGGCACGCTGACGCTATGAAGGCCGACTCCGACTCCTCTCCCCCCGGATCTTCCATGCGGTGGGTGGCTCACTACCGGAAGAACCTCGATCGAGACTGGCAGATCCCGTGGAGCAGCGGGACCGAACTGACCAGCGGGGAGAAGCAGCGGATCGCGGCATCGGTGGCGGAGTTCCAGCGGGGCGAGTCCTCCGAGGCGCAGGACTACCTGGCCAAGAGCACCGCCTTCAGCACGGCGGCGCGCGATCGCGACTTCCACGAGGCCTCCATCCTGTTCGTGGCCGAGGAGAACGCCCATGCCGCGTTGCTGCTGCGATTCATGCGGGAGACGGCCATCCCGACCCGAAAGCACTCGTTCTCGGACGGAGTGTTCCGGTGGCTACGCTCGATCGGGGACCTGGGCTGGTCGAGCCGAGTGCTGCTGATCGCGGAGCTGATCGCCCAGGACTACTACCCGTGCCTGCGCGCCGCCACGACCCACCCCGCGCTCCAACGCATCTGCGACAAGATCGAGTACGACGAGAAGGCACACGTCCGCTTCCAGACCGAACGGATCGCCCGGCTCGAGGCAGGACGATCCGATCTGGCGGTCGGGCTGCGACGCGGGCTGCAGTCCCTGCTCCTGTGCGGCGCGATCGTCGTGGTCTACCTCGCACACCGCCCGGTGCTGAGGACGCGGCTACGCTTCGCGGAATTCGTGACAACGGTCTTACGACGTAATCGGCACGCGCAGAAGGCGATCAGCGCACACCGAGGGCGCCTGCGAGCCGACGCGGTACCGTCGGCATCCTGCGCCGCCGCCTTCCTCCTCGGCGGGGTGGAACTCGATATCCGTCGCAGGCGCCGACGCCCATCCGGGCTGGTACCACCACGGGAAGGCGCATTCTGACCAGGTCTCGCTCGAGTTCGGCGACGGCGGACTGCTACCGGTCACCGCGGTAGCGGGGCGGCGCGCCTCCGGCGGCGGTGACGATCCTGGCCGGAGGCGCCGCCACGAACCAGGTGTTACATCGCCATGTACCTGGTCCGGTGCGAGGTCGCTCCGATCTGCCGGGCGATGAGTCCGGCGCTCACGGCCACCGCACACTTGGGTTGACCGCTGTCCAGCTGTGCCCACCCTCGCCGGACGCGTCATCGCAATCCGCCTTGAACCGGTGAAGCCAAGGTTCCCCCGCGCCGGAGAAAAGCGGCTCGAGTAAGGTGGAGCCGCCATGTTGTGAATATTGGACCGAGATCGAATCCATGTTCCAGTTGTCCGGAGTGCTGAATATGTCCGGCTGGCCGGACGTATAGAGAATCTCGACCTTATCGATATCCGAGGGGCTCACCAGAGAGTCTATATCATCGCTACGCGACCGCAGTGAGACCTTGCCGAAGAAATCGGAGTTATTCGGATGCGGGTCGGAGGTCAGTACAGCGGAGGCCGACTTCTCGTGATCCCAAATGGTTCTGAAGCTGACCACAGCGGACACTACGGTGCCCGATCGAATGTCGTCACCGCCGACGTTGATGCTGATGAAGAGTTCATTCACATGCGTATTTTCGTCCGTGAGCGGGCCTTGCCAATCCGTCGTACCTAGGCGTTTCCCACAGTGAATAGTCTCGAACGGCTGCGCTTCCACTGGACCCGCTACTGCGACAGAAGTCGCGGATATCGACAGCAGGACAAGTGCTCTCTTCGCGAAGTAACTGAACACGGCGAACTCCCGTTTCGGTAGATACTGATTACAAGCGTGTGGGAGGCATCTGTCACGAGACCATCGGATGACTACTCGATTACGGTTTCAACCTCGATGTTCATCACAACCGGCTGCCGACAGCGCCAGAGGCGTTTCCCAGCCCATGGTTTCGGGAAATGCCCCGGCTCCAGGCCACGCGCCGGGCAGGCGAGACGAGCTGGATGTCGGAGCGCCGATCAGTTCCGTCAACTCCCCGGTGGCCGCCTGCTCGATGCCGGTGGCTCACCTGTACTCCGCCGATCACGTCACAGCCGATGTCTACATGGCTGTCCGATTCATGGTCGTCGGTCACGGCAACTCCCCCCTTCAACGGCGCCAATTCTAGTCAAGAAGACATCGGACGGCAGCGTAAAACGAACAGCCACAGGTGATTCATCGCCTGGCACGGCCGTTTTCCGCACGGCGCGGGCGGTGGGAACAGAATCTTCGGCGCCTAGTGATCGACGACCGGCGGAGGCGAGTCCGGCCGGGTGCCGAGCCCGGCGACGAAAACCCGTTCCAGCAGTGTGTACAGACAATCCCGGTCCTGGTCACCGAGCCTGTTCAGACCGTCTCTGGTGGCGCGCATTTTCACCCGGATCGTATCATCACCCGCTCACCCTCGGGCGTGATGACGAGATTGGTGACGCGCCGGTCGGACTCGTTGACCTCCCGCCGTACGAGGCCACGCTTCTCGAGCCGGTTGATGATCCCGGTCACGTTGGACGCGTCGCAGGCCAAGGTCTCGGCCAGCGCGCGCATCGCGACGGGCCCCCGGCGCAGCACGGTCAGCGCCTTGCCTTGACTCGCGGTCAGGTTCTCACTCGCTGCCGCGGCAGTGAAGTCGCCGTAGTAGACGCCGAGCGACACCGAGAGCAGCTCCATCAGCTGAGCCGTGTCGACGCGGGGAGCTCCTGGCATGGCAGCCAGCCTATCGACAGAAACTTGACTATCTCAAATATTCCCCCCTAGCGTGTGGCATTACTTGAAGTTCTCAACCATCGCGTCGCACCTCCGAGGAGTAGCCAGTGATCGTCACCGCGTCCGACGCCGCTCGCACAGCTGAGATCCTGTCCCGGCCGGTCACGCTGAACGGCCTGACCGTGCCGAACCGCATCGTGATGGCGCCGATGACGCGCATGTTCTCCCCGGACGGCATCCCTGGTGAGGACGTGCGGTCGTACTACGCTCGCCGCGCCGCCGCAGGCGTTGGACTGATCGTCACCGAGGGCACCTACGTCGGCCACGAGTCCGCCGGGCAGAGTGACCGTGTGCCACGGTTCCACGGTGACGAGCAGTTGGCGGGGTGGGCGAAGGTCGCCGAGGACGTGCACGCGGCGGGCGGCACGATCGTGCCGCAGCTGTGGCACATCGGCATGGTCCGCAATCAGGGCGACGCGCCCTACCCTGATGCGCCCGCCGTCGGCCCCTCCGGCATCCGCGTCGACGGCACCGAGGGTCTCGGCAAGGCGATGACCCAGGCCGACCTGGACGACGTCATCGGCGCCTTCGCCGAGGCAGCTGCGGACGCCGAGCGCATCGGCTTCGACGGCGTCGAACTACACGGAGCACACGGCTATCTCATCGACCAGTTCCTGTGGGCGCGGACGAACCGCCGTGCCGATGTCTACGGCGGCGATCCCGTGGCTCGTACGAGGTTCGCGGCCGAGGTCGTGGCCGCGGTCCGGGCGGCCGTCTCGCCCGGCTTCCCGGTGATCTTCCGTTACTCGCAGTGGAAGCAGGAGGCCTACCACGCGCGGCTCGCCGAAACCCCACAGGAGCTGGAGGCGATCTTGGCTCCGCTCGCCGCAGCCGGCGTAGACGCCTTCCACGCCTCCACCCGTCGCTACTGGCGCCCGGAGTTCGACGGCTCCGACCTGAACCTCGCGGGCTGGACCAAAAAGCTCACCGGCAAGCCGACCATCACCGTCGGCTCGGTCGGCCTCGACGGCGACTTCCTCCGCGCGTTCACGGGCCAGGGCGCCGAACTCGGCACAATCGACAACCTCCTCGATCGCCTGGAACGCGACGAATTCGACTTGGTGGCCGTCGGTCGCGCACTGCTCCAGGACCCGGAATGGGCGTCCAAGGTCCTGGCTGGACGGATCAATGAGCTGAAGCCGTACGACGCGGCGGCACTGAACACGCTGAGCTAGGCGAGGCCGAAGGCGAGTTGTTGGGCGACGGTGGTGGTGACGACCAGGTCGTCCCAGGTGGCCGCTTCGCACCGGTCCGCTCGGATCGCGTCGTCCAGGAGCCCGGCCGCGAGTACACCGGCCCGAAGCAAGGACGGGAACTGCACATGGCGGATCACGGCCGGGTGGAACTTGCCTTTGTCGCGCTCTATCGCGAACAGTTGTGCGACTGCCTTGCCGGTGGACAGCGCGCCGACCAATGCGTGTGCGGCGAGCAGCATCTCGTTTCGCTTGCGGGTGTGTCCGGGCGGCAAAACGGCTACCGTGCCGGTCTCCCGATACGCCCAGGACGCGACATGCGTTCGGATCAGCACCTCGATCAGGAGGCTCGTCAGACCGGGGCCGATAGTCGCGCTGCGCAGATTCCATCCCTGCCCCGCGCGCAAGCCGGAATAGGCGTGGTGGGCAAAGTTCTTTGTTCGCTCGTCGTGGCTCGCATAAAGCCATGAGGTGCCGGGGACCGGCAGGCTCATCGGGGTGAGGAAGTCCGCGGCGAGGTGTTTCATGACTCGCAGTGCCGCATCGGGTAGATCGTCGACTTCACGCAAGCGCCCCGAATCGTCGTGAACCGGTATCCGTTGACCGAACTCCCAACGCACTCCGACGAATTCTTTGTGCAGCACTTGATGGAGCGTGCCGAACAGGCGTGCCAGATCGTGGCCACCGGATTTGACGCGATGCGCACGGCCCCCGAACCCTCTGCCCATGTAATTGATCGGCAGCCGCTTGCCAGCGGCATCCCAGACTCGCACTCGCTTCGACTTCGCCAGTCCGTCGAACTGTTTCGTCACCGCACTGTCGACCGTGGCGTCGAACCACACCGAGGCCGCTCCGACCAGCCCAGCCACCGCGATCATCGCGAGATCTCCCGCCGACCACCGGACTCGCGATCGAGCCCGCCACCGGTCGAGCGCCTCCCGCGCCTCGTCATCGAGGGCGGAATCGAGGTCGATCACCGACCAGCCGCGCTCATCGCGGAGGCGGTCGTGGAATCCGGTGATGTCCTCGTAGGACAGTCCGTGCGCGGAAACGGACGGGGATGTGATACCAGCTCGTCGGCGAGGGCGGCGTCCGCCGCTCGGTGCGCGTCCGCGATCCGGTGGGCGAGCGTCGAGGTTCCGTTCAAGAGAGTCGGTCATCGCGAGTTCAGTTCACCTGCTCGTTCGAAGTCGAGGTCGGGGTCGAGAGGCTCGTCGGGCGGCGCGACCGAGCCGGGCAAGCGATCGAGCCTGTGACAAGAGAACGCCTGTGACGGGCGGTTCCTGGAAACATCTCACAACGTTCAGGTGCGTTGCGATACACGAACTCACGTTGCTGGTGACACGTCACCAGGCATCCTGCTGACGCCTGTCCAGCGCGTGGTGACGGCGTCACCAGCCGAACGCGCTATCGGCGGATTGCTCCGGCCCTCGGTAGGCGCGCCTCGCACACCGCCTTGACGTCGACGACATCGCTCATACCGAGATCTTCTCCATCGTGAAGGCGGCTTCCAGAGGTTGGTGATACCGGCGTCGGAGGCCGGGCCTGCGGGGAATGTTCACTTCGTTCTCGCTGGGTACGCCAGTGAAGTGGTGCGACGGGGTGAAGCACTCGAGGGCGTCACGGCGTTTCTGGCTACCGCGGTAGCCGGGTTGCTGCTGGTCGTGCCGCTCAGCTTCGGCCGGACCTGTCACTGCACGCCGTATCAGGTGAATCGGCTGGTTCTCAGCGTGCCGCGCGAGGCGGCGATCGGTGTGCTGGTCGCGGCGGTCACCGCCGTGGTGGCGGTCAGTCTGGCCCGGGCGCGGCGTGGTGGATCGCGCTGGCGGCCACGCTGGTGCTGTCGATCACGCACATCGTCGAAGCGCACAGCGCCTCGCCGGACATCCTGACGACCACGGCGTATCTCGACGCGATCGGCAGCGGAATCCTGCTCGGCGCCACGGGCGTGGCGGTACTCGGCCGCCAGCTGCCCGCGATCGGTTTCGTGCTGGGCGGGGTCGGGTGTTTCGTGATCGTCACGCTGTCGCAGGCATCGGGCCTGCTCGGCAACCCGCACCGCGCGACCTCCGAACCGCAGGTGTGGTCGCTTTTCGGGCGGCAGCCGCTGTGGTTGCTCGGCGCGGTGGTCGTGCTGATCGTGGCGTGTCAGTTGGTCACGCGACAGCGGTTGACGCCGGAACCGGTCTACCCGGAGTTGCCACTCAGCCCGGTCATCGCCGCCATCGTGCTCGTGATAACCGAATCGGCGGTCGCGCAGTGGCGTTTCCGCCACGGCGACGACGGCATGGGGCTCATCGTCACCGCCCTGGGCACGCTGCTTGCCACGACCGTCGCCGCGTGGTTGCTACCGCGCCGCGACGGGATCACGATCTACCTCGCGGTGGCGCTCAGCGCCACCGGTAGCGCGGTGGGCAGCGGGCCGCGCCCGGCGTGGAGCGTACCGCTGCTGCTGGGGCTCATCCTGCTGGGCTACCTGGGCGGAACGCGGTTGTCGAACCCCTTGCTCGGCGCCGGTTTGCTCGCGACTGTTGCGCTGCTGGCAGCCATCGCTCCGGCAAGTGGCATCCGCGTGATCGGCACGGCCGCACTCGCTGTTGTCGCGGGATATTGCGCGGCCTTCATCCGGCCACGGACGGCAGGCAGCATCCTGGCGATCGCGATTCTGTGGCGGCCCTCGACCGTGGCACCCATTCGTACCGAGTCCTTCGACTGGACGATGGTGCCACCACAGCATCTCGGTGACTGGGGGCCCGTCACCGTGGTCTCCGGCTCGGAGTGGGCGGCGTTCTCCATCGTGGTCGGTTGTGGAATCGGGCTGATGATCCGCTCGCTTCCCAGGGAAGAACCCCGGCAGGTGACCGTGAAACCGCCGACGGCCATACGGCAGCGGCGGATGATGCCCTGGCTCGGCACGAGCTAGTTACAAGATCCGGCCGCTGGGTAGCGCGAGAATATGGTGGCCACAACGTTTCGTGACCGGCGCGACGCGGGCCGGGTACTGGCCGAACTACTCGACGAATACCGCGGACGGGACAACGTGCTGGTGCTCGCCCTGCCCCGTGGCGGTGTGCCCGTCGCCTACGAGGTGGCTCGGCGGCTCGGCGCCCCGCTCGACGTCTTCGTGGTGCGCAAGCTCGGCCTCCCCCGCTTCCCGGAACTCGCGATGGGCGCGATCGCCAGTGGCGGTGTGCTCGTGACGAACGACAACGTGCTGCGCGCGGAAGAGGTCGACCCACGCGAATTCCAGCGGGTTGCCGAACAGGAGGCGCGGGAACTGCGCAGACGTGAGGGAGCCTATCGGGAAGGCCGGCCGATGGCGGACATCGCGGGGCGAATCGTGGTCGTGGTGGACGATGGGCTCGCCACGGGCGCGAGCATGCGCGCCGCACTGGAGGCCGTGCGGCGGCTCGGCCCGGCGCGCATCGTGGTGGCCGTTCCCGCCGCACCGGAATCCACGTGCCGGGAATTGGCTCACGCGGTGGACCGTATCGTGTGCGCGACCACGCCCACACCGTTCTACGCCGTCGGCGCTTCCTATTGGCAGTTCGACCAGACCGGTGACGAGGAGGTCCGGGAGTTGCTGCGCGAGACGTCCGCACGCGCGGACGACGCCGAGGACGAGACAGCGATCGTCCGACGAGCTCGGGTGCCCGCGCCGGGCGGCGTGCCGCCGGACAACATTCTGTTCGAGTGGGTCGGCGACGCGCGCCTGGTGCTGATCGGCGAGGCCTCGCACGGCACGCACGAGTTCTACGCCGCGCGCGCGGAGATGACGAAACGGCTGATCGAAGAGAAGGGATTCGGCGCCGTGGTGGTCGAAGCGGATTGGCCGGACGCGTACCGGGTGAACCGTTACATCCTCGGGCGCGGCGAGGACTCCTCCGCGGACCAGGCGCTACGCGGCTTCGAGCGCTTCCCGATCTGGATGTGGCGCAACACCGTGGTGCGCGAGTTCGTCGACTGGCTGCGCGAGCACAACGCGCGGATTCCCCGGCCGGGTGGGCGCGTCGGTTTCTACGGAATGGATCTCTACAGTCTGTACCGCTCGGCCGAGGACGTCATCCGGTATCTGGACGAGGTCGATCCGGATGCCGCGCGCCGGGCGCGCGAGCGGTACGCGTGCTTCGAGCAGCACGGCACGGAAGGACAGGAGTACGGGTACGCGGCCGCGTTCGGCGGAAGGTCGTCGTGCGAACAGGAAGCGATCGCCCAATTGGTCGACCTGCAGCGGCATGCCGCCGACCATGCCGGGCAGGACGGTGCGGTCGCCGCGGACGAACAGTTCTTCGCCGAGCAGAACGCACGCCTGGTTCGCTCGGCGGAGGAGTACTACCGCACGATGTTCGGTGGCCGGGTGTCCTCGTGGAATCTGCGGGATCAGCACATGGTCGAGACCATCAACGCACTGGCCGGCCACCTCGGCAGGCAACGCGGCATTCCCGCCAAGATCATCGTGTGGGCACACAATTCCCACTTGGGTGATGCTCGTGCCACCGAAGTCGCCTCGGCCGGTGAATGGAATGTCGGTCAGTTGATCCGCGAGCGCTACCACGACCGGTGCCGCCTGCTCGGGTTCACCACCTACACCGGAACGGTGACGGCGGCCGACGACTGGGGAGCACCCGCCGACCGTAAACAGGTTCGGCCCGCTTTGGACGGCAGCGTCGAGAAGCTTTTCCACGAGGTCGGCGCGGGCGATTCCTGGTTGGACCTCCGCGCCGCCGGACCCGCCTCAGCGCTGCGATCCGCACTGCTCGAGCGCGCCATAGGCGTCGTCTACCGGCCGCGGACCGAGCGGCGCAGCCACTACTACCTGGTCCGGATAGCCGACCAGTTCGACGCCGTGATCCACATCGACCAGACCAGCGCGCTGGAACCGCTCGAACGCACCTCCCGGTGGGAAACGGGGGAACTGCCCGAGACCTATCCCTACGCTGTTTGAGCGGCCGAGGGGCCACGATCCGGCACCAATCGACCGAGCGGCATCTGCGGCGCGGGCGGTGGAGGCGGAATGAAGCGCAGGATTTCGGGAAATCCCGGAAAACCACCGGGTATGGGAATATCCGCCGGGATCTCGGAAGCCGGCTGCGCGGCCGCAGGCACGGCGCCGAGCACTGTCGCGGCGGCCACGACGACCCCGGCTGTCATGGCCTGCCACCGAACTCGCGAGCGTCGATCAGCTCGAACGCGGGCGTCGAACCTCATCATGCGGTCCTCCGATCTCCGTCGGCCGGCCCGTGATCATCCGGTGCCCAAGGATGTCACCGAGCCTCGAAATGATTCGAAACACCACGGTGCCGCGGTCACTGGATCCGGCAGTCATGCTTCCGCATGAGATCGGAGCGACAGAGTAAGACACTCCGTCAGCAGGTAACGGGATTATCACGAGTGGAATTCGCGCATTGTCGGGAGTGTGCCCGCCCGCGGCAGCGGCAGACGGGCACGCCGAGCCGGTCCGTCAGGCTTTGGCTTGCGCCGACGAGCGAGCAGGATTGGCTTGCTCGGCCGCCTTGGGGTCGCGTTCCCCTTGCTTCGCGCGCACGCCCGCCTCGACCCGGTCGCCGAGGTTCTTGTCGACGTTGCGCCAGTATTCGAATGCCCGGTCGAGCACGGGCGGTGTGACACCGTTCAGCAGATGTCCGACGATATTGTCGACCAGCCGCTGCCGGGCCGCGTCGTCGAGCACGTCACGGACCATTGTTCCCGCTTGGCCCCAATCGTCGTCGTCCCTGCGCGGAGTGTAGGCCGAGCGCACGAGTTCGCCGTCGGTGTACCAGGTCGCGGGCGGACCCGCGATGGCGGGATCGGCGTGCGGGCCACCCTTCGAGTTCGGTACGTAGACCGGGTCGCCCGGATTGTGATGGCGCATCGCGCCATCCTTGCTGTACGACCGAACCGTGGTGGCATGCGGCGTATTGACCGGCAGCTCTTTGTAGTTGACGCCGATTCGGTAGCGGTGGGCGTCCGGGTAGGAGAACCAGCGGGCCATCAGCATCTTGTCCGGGCTGGGTCCGGTGCCGGGCACCGAATTGCTCGGTTCGAATGCCGCCTGCTCGATCTCGGTGTGGTAATCCGCCGGGTTGCGGTCGAGCGTCATCTTGCCGACGTCGATCAGCGGATAGTCGCCGTGCGGCCACACCTTGGTGAGATCGAAGGGATTGAAGCGGTAGGTCTTGGCCTCTTCGAACGGCATGATCTGCATCTTCAGCGTCCAGCTCGGATAGTCGCCGCCCTCGATGGACTCCCACAGGTCGCGGGTGTGATAGTCGGTGTCCATCGACGCCATCTGATCACCCTCGTCCTGGGTGAAGAACTCGATGCCCTGATCGGTCTTGAAGTGGTACTTGACCCAGAAGCGTTCCCCGGAGGCGTTCACCCACATATAGGTGTGACTGGAGTAGCCGTTCATATGCCGCCAGGTGCGCGGGATGCCCCGGTCACCCATCAACCAGGTGACCTGGTGCGCGGATTCGGGCGACAATGTCCAGAAGTCCCATTGCATGTCGTGATCGCGCAGATTGTTGTCGGCGCGGCGCTTCTGCGACCGGATGAAGTCCTGGAACTTCATCGGATCGCGAACGAAGAAGATCGGCGTGTTGTTGGCGACCATGTCGAAATTGCCCTGCTCGGTGTAGAACTTCAGGGCGAACCCGCGCGGATCGCGCCAGGTGTCGGGGCTGCCACGCTCGCCGGCCACGGTGGAGAAGCGGGCCAGCATCTCCGTCTTCTTACCCGGCTGGAACACGTCGGCCATCGTGTAGGCGCTCACGTCGTGGGTGACCTCGAAGACGCCGAACGCTCCGCCACCTTTCGCGTGGGGCTGGCGTTCGGGTACCCGCTCCCGGTTGAAGGCCGCCATCTTCTCGATCAGATACCAGTCCTGCAGCAGGATCGGGCCATCCGGCCCGACGGTCAGCGAATGCTCGTCGCTGGGGACGGGGATTCCGGCGTCGTCGGTGGTGTAGTTCGGAACAGACATCTCTCTCCTCTCCTACGAGCCGCGGGCGGGAGCCCGGCGACGAAACCGCCGGGGATCGCATCAACCGGCTCCCCGCTCGGGCCGCGGAGCCGAGGCTCCCATCGAGGAAGCGTCGAGGAAGCGTGGTCCACACTGACCGGATGCCGATACCCTTCCGTCGGTTCTGTCGATCGACTTCCCAGGCGCCTATACCTCAAACTACGGTCGGCCGCCGCTCAGCGCGGACAGGGCGGAACCCGCGCCGAACCGCCGACGAGGGGGCGGAAGAATGCCCCGCGGGCCGCGAAACGGCGTGTGATGCGGGCTGACCGGGATTCCGGCGTTCGTTGGGTAGATTCCCCCGCGATGTCCAGAACCCCAACCACATCCGGTGCGGATGACGTGACCGATGCCGCGGTTCCCGCCTCGATGGTCGGGCGCCGGTATCGCACCAGCGACCACTACGAGGTCGGTCGCGAGAAGATCCGCGAGTACGCCCGCGCGGTGCGCAACTGCCACCCCGCGCATCGGTCCGAGAACGCCGCCGCCGAGCTCGGCTACGACCGCTTGCTCGCTCCTCCCACCTTCGGCGCGGTCCCCGGCTATCTCGCCTACGCGGAAGTGTTCGACACCATCCTGCCCGGCTACGACCTGAGCCGGACCATCCAGACCGATCAGATGATCGAATTCCACCGTCCCCTCCTGGCCGGCGACCGGATCCGCTTCGAGATGTGCCTGGACTCGTTCCGGCACGCGTTCGGCGGCGACCTCATCGGACTGCGCCAAACCATCCTGGACCAGCACGACCGGCCCGTGCTCACGTCTCGGACCAGCTTGGTCGGACGCGACGACGAGGCGCTTCCGCCCTGGTTCGACGCGATCGTCATGCACGGCGCCCGCGCGGAAGCGCGCAACGCCCGTCGCGCACCGGCCCCCCGCTACGTCGGAGAGGGCGCCGAGCCCGCGATCGAAGCGCACGCCATCCCGGCGGGCTCACAGGTGCGGCGGTTCGACGAGGTGGCTGTCGGGGCGGAGCTCCCGCCACGCGCGCTCACGGTCAGGCTGGGCGATCTGGTCAACTACGCCGGAGTCGCGGGAGATCCGAACCCTATTCACTGGAGCACCGAGACGGCCGCACGGATGGGTTTGGAAACGGTTGTCGCACAGGGCATGTACACCATCGGACTCAGTGTGGACTTGCTCACCTCATGGCTGGGCGACCCCTGCGCCCTGCGCTCCTACAACGTGCGTCTGACCAATCCCGTCCACGTCGGCGCGACCGGTGGCCGGATCGAATTCTCGGGCCGGGTGAAACGCCTGGACACCGACAGCCGCACCGCCACCATCGCGATCACCGCCGAGCACGACGGACGCAAGATCTTCGGTCGCGCGGTGGCCGAGGTCGCCCTCGCGTGATCACACCCTCGTTCGCGCCGCCGGAACCGGTTGGTTTGGACCGGAGAAGCCGGGGCACGTTGGAGGCGGAGCGCGCGGCCGCCGGGAGCGGCGGACGCGAACTCGGCACCCGATCGAGCGGGCAACGGGCCCGCTCGCACCCGAAAGGACCGGTATCTGTCGTGGTTGTGCTTCTTGCTGTGATCGGCTCGGCCTCCCTTGCCGTCATCGCGGTCCATGCCACGGTCGTCGCACGCAGCTTGGCGGAACTTCGCTCCCCGCGCCGCGCCGGCGCAGTGCGGGACGAGGAGCGCGACGCCGCGCGGCTCACGGGCACAGCGGTCTGATTCCCGGCGCCACTTTCCTTCGGTCTCCCGCTACGCGCAGGTCAGCACCGCCGTGTCTCCGGCGGATGAAGAATCGGATACGATCTTGGCTGCCTCTCGGTCCAGCAAACGGCCGCTGAGACAGTCGGCGTGCGCTGAAGCCGCCCCTTTGTGATCGGAGGCCGGGTTGTCGGTGTTCGCCGACGGCGGCGATGGTGCTGTTACTCATTCCGCGACGCTCGGACCCGCAACCGGTGGTGTCCGTGCGGCGTGACGGGACGAACGACGATCCCGAGGTGATCGTGGACACGGATTGGCCGTGGCAGCAACCTTCGGTGCTGCTGATCGAGGACGATCCCGGCGACGCGTTGCTGGTGGAGGAACTGGTCGTCGACGGAGCACCCGGCTTGCGGCTGCACTGGGTCCGTTCGCTCGCGGAGGCCGCCGAGCACCTGGCGACCGCGGAACCCGACTGCGTGCTGCTGGATCTGCATCTGCCCGACGCCAAAGGGCTAGAGGCGGTGGATCGCATCCGCCAGCACACCGACCAGGTCGCGATCGTCGTGATGACCGGGCTCGATCAGGAGCAGACCGGTCTGGCCGCAGTTGCGGCGGGAGCGCAGGACTACCTGGTCAAAGGCCGGGTCGAGCCCGAGTTGTTCGGACGCGCCGTGCGCTACGCCATCCAGCGCAAGCAGGCCGAGCGCACCAGCGCGGCGTTGCAGGCGAGCAATATGCGCGCGCAGGAGAACGCGCGATTGGAACGCGGCCTGCTGCCCACCCCGCTGCTGCGTGGGCAGCGTGTGGTCGACGTGGTGGCGCGCTACCGTCCCGGCCGGGCCCATTCGCTGCTCGGCGGCGATTTCTACGACGTGGTGCAGGACGCCGACGGCACCGTGCACGCCGTCATCGGTGACGTGTCGGGGCACGGCCCGGACGAGGCGGCGACCGGTGTGGCGTTGCGCCTGGCCTGGCGCACCTTGGTGCTGAGCGGAGTGACCGGGGCGCGGCAACTACGACTGCTCGAGCAGGTCCTACTGGCCGAGCGCACCGGCAGGCAGACCTTCGCGACGGTCACCAGCCTGATGTTGCGTCCGGGCGATCGCCGCGCTCAGGTGCTGCGAGCCGGGCACCCGGGGATGCTGCTGCGCTCGGCTTCCGGCTTGGCCTGGGTCGAGGTGCCCGGCGGGCCGGCCCTCGGCTTCCTGCCCGGTCGTGCCGAGTGGCCCGTCCATGAGCTGGACTTGCCCCTGGACTCCGGGTTGATGGTGTTCACCGACGGCTTGTTCGAGGGACGAGTCGGCACCGAGCAGGAACGACTCGGCGAGCAGGGGCTGATGGAGGTCGCGCGCGCCGTGCGAGCTGCGGATCCCGACTGGTTCGTCGACGAGTTGATCGGCCGCGTCGAAGCGCTGGCGGGTGCGTCCGGCGGTTTGGACGACGATGTCGCGATCTTGTATCTCGGGTGGAATCGCGACGGGCAAGGACAGGACGAGTGATGACGACGAAGATCGGTCGGCCGCCCCTGAGTACGCGGCTGACCGCCCAAGCCTGGTTCCAGCTGGTGCTTGCCGCGATGGTGCTGGTGGTGATCATCGGCACCGTGGCGGGCGCGCAGGTCATCGCGCAGACCAACCGCGTGACCGATCGGCTGCTGGACAACTCGCTGCCCGCGTCGGCCGAGGCCTACCGGTTGCAGAGCGCGCTGGTGGATCAGGAGACCGGTCTGCGCGGCTATGCCATCACCGCCGACCCGCAGTTCCTGCAGCCCTACAACGACGGCACCCGGGAGGAGACGCAGTCGGTCGCCCGCCTGCGGGAGCTGCTGGCCGGCAGGCAACCGCTGCTCAACGAACTGGAAGCCATCGAGTCGGCCGCGCGGCGATGGCGCGCCGAGTACGCCGAGCCGCTCGTCGCGGCGTTGGCCTCCGGATCGACCCGAGGCATCAATACCGCAGTCCCCGGACGCGGCAAACCCCTGTTCGACGACCTCCGGACGCGCTTCGAAGCCCAGAACAGCAATCTCGCCGCGGCCATCGCACAGGACGAAGAACGGCTCGCGCACACCCGCAGGGTGCGCGACGCGGTGCTGGCCGGGATGGTCATCGCGTTCCTGCTCACCGGCGTACTGCTGACCGTGCTGATCCGGCGCCTGATCGTTCATCCCATCGGCTACCTGACGGACGCGTCGCTGCGGGTCGCGGGCGGCGACTTCGATCATCACATCGACGCGCACGGACCGGGCGACCTGGCGACCGTCGCGAACGCGGTCGAGAGCATGCGCCGCCGCATCGTCGCCGAGCTGAGCTCCTCGCGCGCCCAGGAAGCCACGCTCGCCGAGCAGAAGACCGATCTGGATCTCCAGGCGGAGGAACTGCGCCGATCCAACACCGAACTGGAGCAGTTCGCCTACGTCGCCTCCCACGATCTCCAGGAGCCGCTGCGAAAAGTGGCGTCGTTCTGCCAGCTGTTGGAGAAGCGTTACGGCGACCAGCTCGACGAGCGGGGCAAGCAGTACATCGACTTCGCCGTCGACGGCGCCAAGCGAATGCAGGTACTGATCAACGACCTGCTCACCTTCTCCCGCGTGGGCCGGATCACCGACCGCACCATACCCACCGGGCTCGATCAGTCCCTCGACAAGGCACTGACCAATCTCTCCGCGGTGATCGAGGACACCGCCGCCCACATCCGGCGCCCGGACGAGCTTCCCGAGATCAACGGCGATCCGACACTGCTGACGATGCTGTGGCAGAACCTGATCGGCAACGCCGTCAAATTCCGGGAGCCCGACCGGGCACCGGAGATCGAGATCACGTGCGAGGCGGCCGAGAACGGCGGCGGCTGGCTGCTGTCGGTCTCCGACAACGGTATCGGGATCGCGCCCGAATTCGCCGAGAAGGTGTTCGTCATCTTCCAGCGGCTGCACAATCGTGAGGACTACAGCGGAACCGGCATCGGGCTGGCACTCTGCAAGAAGATCGTGGAGTATCACGGCGGCCGGATCTGGATCGACACGGACTACACCGCAGGGACCCGGTTCTGCTTCACCCTGCGCTCCGCCGATGCCGACACGGCCGCCCCCACCGCCGACGTCCCTGTCCATGAAGGAGCCACCGCATGACCGACCCCGGCCAGCCGATCAACATCCTGCTCGTCGAAGACGACCCGGGCGACGAGCTGATGACGCGAGAGGCGTTCGAAGACAACAAGATCGGCAACACCCTGCACGTCGCCAGGGACGGCGAGGAAGCGCTCGACTTCCTCTACCGCCGAGGCGAGTACGCGCAAGCCCCGCGGCCGGATCTGATCCTGCTCGACCTCAATCTGCCCAAGTACGACGGCAGACAGGTGCTGGAGAAGATCAAGGCCGACCCCGATCTCGCGCACATACCCGTGGTCGTGCTGACCACCTCCGCGGCCGAAGAGGACATACTGCGCAGCTACCGGCTGCACGCCAACGCCTACGTCACCAAGCCGGTCGATCTCGATCAGTTCGTGGCCGCCATCAAGCAGATCGACGACTTCTTCGTCCAAGTGGTCCGGTTGCCACGGCACAGCCAGTAGCGGCGGTCCCCCGCACGCCCTCCGCTGCCGAGTTCGTGGCTCAGTGATGCACGGCATACCCCCGTTTCCGCCCCGGGCCGGGTTCTCACCAGCGCAATCGCAGTGATGAATGGGGGATGATCACTTGGGTATAGCTTCGGGGAACATGGCACACGCACGGCGAACACGACAGCCGAGCTCGACGACGGCCCACGTGCTCGGCGCGGCGTGGGCACAGCGCACCGATCCCCGACAGGGAGGTAACGAGGTGACGGCGCAGCGACGCCCTTGGCACGGTACAGCGACGGTAATGCCGGCCCGCGACAGACATACCCCCACCGCGGCGGCTGGTACGCGCTCGTGAGCGCAGGCGAACGGGTGCCGCTACCCAACGCCGTGACGCCGCTGGAGTTGAGTTTTCCCGCCGAGGCCGTGCAGCTGGCAACCGTCCGGCACATCCTCCAGGAATGGTTGATCGACCAGGGAATGGCACCCGGTCCGGCTTACGACGTGCTCCTCGCCGTCGGTGAGGCGTGCACCAACGCCGTCGAGCACGGCCATCGCGGCGACGGCGGCGTGGTTCGCTTGCGCGCGTCGATCGACGGCGACGAACTGCGCGTGACCGTCTCCGACAGCGGCCGGTGGAAACCGCCCGACCCGCACGCCGATTCGCTGCGCGGACGCGGCATGCCGCTCATCCGCGCGCTCATACCCCAGGTGAGTGTGACCACCGGCGATTCGGGCACGGTGGTCGACCTCCGCACACGCTTCACCGTGTAGTCCCGGGGCCTATGCCCGCTCGTGCGGGTGATCCCGCTCGTCCCGGAGCCGGACGTTGTCGGCCTGCAGCCGATCGTTGTCGGCGTAGAGCCGGTCGTTGTCGGCGTGCAGGTCGGCGTTCGCGTCCTCCAGGTCGAGAATGCGGCGAACGCCCGCGAGATTCACACCCGTCGCGACCAGGTCGGTGATCCGCCGCAGGCGGGCCAGATCGTTGCCGCTGTAGCGCCGGGTGCCCCCGTCGCTGCGCGCGGGAGTCAGCAACCCGTGGCGCTCGTACAGCCTGAGCGTCTGCACGCCGATTCCGGCCAGCCCGGCAGCGACCGATATCCCGTAGACCGCTTGGCCGGGATCCGGCAGATGCCCCGAGTCGCCTCTCTCCTGCGCCATCCATCCTCACTTCATGTTGTCCAACAGATTTCCTAGTTTAGCGTCTTGCACTCAACTTATCTCGATGCTATAAAAAATCTATGCCGGATGACAGAGGTTATCTGGCCCCTACTACGGAGAATGGAGTGAGTTGGAGGTGGCGACCATGCTGATGCGCACCGATCCGTTCCGCGATCTGGACCGTTTGACGCAGCAGGTGTTCGGCACGAAGGCACATCCCGCGGTGATGCCGATGGATGCCTGGCGCGCGGGCGAGGAATTCGTCGTCGAGTTCGACCTGCCCGGTATCGACCCCGAGTCCCTGGACCTGGACATCGAGCGCAATGTGGTGACAGTGCGCGCGCGGCGTCCGGAACTCGACTCGGGCCGCGAGATGATCGCCGCGGAACGCTCCCGCGGCGTGTTCAGCCGTCAACTGTTCCTGGGCGAGAACCTCGACACCGACAAGATCCGCGCCGACTACACCGACGGCGTGCTCCGACTGACCATTCCGGTCGCCGAGAAGGCCAAGCCGCGCAAGATCGAGATCGGTCGCGGCAACGGGCACAAAGCGATCGACGCCTGACCGAGCCGCGCAGGCGGCCCACCGGACCGAAACGAGGTGATGCGGATCCAGCGACAGCTCTGTGAGAAGTGTCATGTCCCCCTTCGGTGCGGGCCCGGACTTCCGGGCCCGCACCCTGCTGGAACGCGAAACCTGTTATCGCTCATGGTTTGTCATGCGAACGGAACACCTGATGGAGCACCCGATGGCACGTACCGAACCACGCGACCCCCTGCCCGCACCGACCGAGTCCGGACCCGGAATCTCGTCCGAGACCGCAGTCGTCTGGCCCGATCCCAGCCCGCTCGATGCCTGGTGGCGTCGGATCATGCACCCCGATCCCCTGCGCCGCGACGTCGCGTGACGGACGATTTCTCCGTGACCGGCCAACCCCACCACCACCCTGCGGCGGATTTCTGGCGCCGTGGCACGGTGATCTGGTTCAACATCGAGAAGGGCTTCGGGTTCTTGCAGCCCGAGGACGATCCCACGCAAGTTTTCGTCGAGTACACCAGCATCGAGACCACCGGGTACAAGTCCCTCTACGCGGGCCAGCCCGTCCTTTTCACTGCCACCCCGCGCAAACGCGGCCCCGAAGCCACGGCGGTACGCCCATTGCCCAGGTGATATACCGGACATATATGTCCGGAGCTCCGGATGCGTCGCCGCGGTCACGAACCCCATCGGAGGTGGTCCTGTGCCGACCGAGGACTCGCCCCACGAGCCGGGCCGCACGCCGGAAACGAACGCTGGGCCTCGATTCGGCCATCCCGCACCGGAGTGCTCGCACTTCCGGCCGATGGAGTTCGGGAGCTACGTTTCCCAGCTCGTCCCGGACTACGAGACGCCTCTCCATCTCGCCGGGACAGCCGAGCGTACCGGGTTCGAACACCCTGTGGTTGTTCGACCACCTCTACGCTCCCGGCCTTCCGGACCACCCGGCGCTCGAGGCGTGGACGGCCGCCACCGCTCTGCTCGCGGACACCGCGGCTCTGCGCGTCGGAGCGCTGGTGCTGCGCAACAACTTCCGCCATCCGGTGCTGCTGGGACGAATGGCTACCACGCTCGACCTGATCTCCGGAGGACGTGATCGCCGAGGCACGGATACACGAGGGCCTCGGCCGGGTCGAACTGCGCGACACCGGCAACGACAACGCGCTCACCACGCTGGCCACCGCCCGCACCTCGGCATGTGAACGAGTTCAGCCCTCCAGTACCACTCCTCGCGGGAGGCGAGCGGCAGGTCGTTGTAGGTCATGTGATGCCGGGAGCCGCCGCGACCACCACGGGAATGGCGTTGATGACCGGCATCGCGGCTGGGGCAGGTCGGCCGAGCGTTCGTGGTGAACAAGAAACCGGTCACGGAGGAGGAGTTGCTCGCCTGGAGCCGGGAGCGGATGGCGGGCCACAAGGTCCCGCGCTCGGTTCGCTTTCTGCACGCGTTGCCGTCGAACGCGACCGGCAAGGGTCATGAAAGAGCGATTGCGGTAGCAGATGACGGGGGTTCCCGACCGGGGATATCGTGCAGACGTCGCCCGCAGGAAGGATTCCAGATGACCGAGTTCCGTGATTTCAACGCCCTGCGCGCCGCCGTCGGCACCGTGCTCGGGCCCGGGGAGTGGATCGAGATCGACCAGCGGCGCATCGACCTGTTCGCCGAGGCGACCGGCGACCACCAGTGGATTCACGTCGATTCCCGTCGCGCGGCGGACGGCCCGTACGGCGCGACCATCGCGCACGGATTCCTCACCCTCGCGCTGCTCGCCCCGATCAGCCAGCAGCTGATGACGGTGGGATCGGCTCGGATGGCGATCAACTACGGGGTGAACAAGGTGCGTTTCATCAGCCCGGTCCTGGTCGGCAGCCGGGTGCGCGGCACCGTCGAGATCACCGCCGTCACCGACGTGCCCGGCGGTGTCCAGGCCGAACGCACCGTGACGGTTACCGCCGATGGCGCGGACAAGCCCGCTTGCGTCGCGCAGCACGTGGTCCGGTACCTGGCCTGAGCGGCACATGCTGATTCGCAACGCCACGCTCGCCGGCAGCCCGCACACCGACGTGCGCTGGCGCGGCGGGCGAATCGTCGACTGCGGCAGCGGAATGCGGTCCCTGTTCGGCGAAGAGGATCTGAACGCGCGCGGCGGCTGGCTGCTGCCGGGGCTGCACGATCATCACGTCCATCTGCGGGCGCTGGCGGCGCAGGCCGCGTCGGTGCCGGTCGGTCCGCCGCTGGTGCGTGACGCCGCCGCCTTCGCCGCGGCGCAGAGCCGGGCGGACGCCGAACTCCCGGCGCGACAGTGGATTCGCGGGTTACCACGGCATCCTGCCGATGTGGGATCCGGCGTTGGCGGTCGCCGAGATCGAGCGACTGGCGTCGAAAGGCTGCCACTCGGTGACCATGCCGGAACTGCCGCCCATCATGGTCTGCCCAGATACCACGACCTCGACTACTGGGCACCGGTGTTCCAGGCTCAGTCGGACCACGACACGGTGATGAACCTGCACATCGGCCAAGGTTTCGGCGTGCTCCCACCGCGGATCAGCGGTTTTTCCAGTCGACCACTTCCGGTTTCCTCGCGGGCACCGTGCCGGTGGGGACCGTGCGGGCGCTCGGCGAGGCCGGGACCGGATTCGACCGGAACTGGTGGCGGCGCGGTGCCGAACCGGGGTGGACAGCCATGCTGGTACCCGAAAAGCTGGGCGCGGAAAGATTTCCGGGCACGCGATGACCGAACTCGCTCTGGTCGCCGAGGAACGCCGACGGGTGCTTCCACACCGGCGACGGGGGCTACCTCGACGACGCCGACCGGCTGTACCGGGAAGGGCGGCGCACCGACATCATCAAGACCGGCGGCGCGAACGTCTCCCCTCTCGAGGTGGACGCAGCGCTGATCCGGTTCGCGGGCGTCAAGGTCGCGCGCACCGTGAGCTCCCGCACGAGACGCTCGGCGAGGTGGTGGTGGCGTGCGTGCTGCCGCACGCGGGTGCGGCGGTGGACGGCGCGCAGGTCAGCGCGTTCCTGCGCGAGCGGCCGGCCAGCTACAAGGTGCCGCGCCACGTGCCGCTGTTCGCCGAGGAGGACGTCGCGCTTACCGGCAGCGCTGAGATCAAGACCAGTGACCTGCGCCTGCTCGCCGCTCAACGGCTGGCCGACGACTGAGACCACGGCGGCACGCACGCCGCGCGACCCGCTCTCCGGCGAACGATCAGCCACCTCGATCCGACACTGCCAGGGGGCTTCCCACCCGTCGACTCAGCTGCTATACATTTAGGGGAGGCTTACCTCGTTAGTCGAGGCTAACCTCAGTGACAACGATCCTGGTGAGGCTTCATGTACGTGTGCATCTGTAACGCAGTGTCCGAAGGTGACGTGCACCGCTGCGTTTCGGCCGGCGCCGACAGCATTCGCCAGGTGAAGAACGCCTGCGGCTGGAAGCCGGGCTGCGGCAGTTGCACGGCGCGGCTGGCCGAGGTACTCGGCCGGGCTCGCGCGTCGGCCGGAGCGCAACCGTCGGCCGCCTGACACGACACACCAGGCGGTCTGTCGACCGCTGCGCGCATTTTGTGCCACGATCGCAGCTATGGACGGCGACAACGACATCGTGACGCTGCTCAACGAGCAGCTGACCGCCGAACTCACGGCGATCAACCAGTACTTCCTGCACGCCAAGATGCAGGAGAACTGGGGCTTCACCAAGCTGGCGCGACACACTCGGCACGAGTCGATCAATGAGATGAAACATGCCGAGCTCCTCACCGACCGCATCCTCTTCCTGGAGGGGTTGCCCAACTATCAGAAACTCAACGCACTGCGTATCGGGCAGACGGTGCCGGAGCAATTGCGGGCCGATCTGGAGATCGAGATGGAGGCGGTCGAACGGCTCCGTCGCGGCATCGAGGTGATGCGTTCGCGCGGCGACGTGACCTCGGCTCGCATCTTCGAGCACATCCTCGAAGACGAGGAGAAGCACGTCGAACTATCTGGAGACCGAACTCGATCTGGTGGAGAAGCTGGGCGAGCCGCTGTACCTCCAGCGCTTCACGGAGACGCCGGACGACTGATCGGCTTTCCGGCACGCCTGTGACAGGCGGCCCGGTGATGCGGCGCGGCGCCCACTACGGCGAGCCGTATCGCCGGGCCAGTCTTCTCCGATGCCGGGCGACGCCCGCGTCGTGTCGCTCCACCAGGCCCCGGCACAGCGCGCGCAATCCCGTGATCTCGATCTGGAGCGCGGCCAGCCGGTCGGCCACCACAGTGTCGTCGAGCGAGCGACGCCCACCCGACCCGGCTCGCTCACACGCTTCGACCAGCCACCAGAATCCGGCGTTGCCGAGCCGCTCGGCCAGTTCCAGCATGGTCAGCCGGCGTTCCGCGCCGAGCGTCTGCTGCGCCACCCGACAGCCCACGTTCTCGGGCCGACCAGGCCGTTGGCCGGTATCCATCCGCACCTCGTCCAGGGAGGATCTCGCAGAAGTGCGATTCTCCCGTCGCTTGCCGGATCGGGCGTACCTCGACGCCGGGGTACGCATGTCCAGCAAGAAATAGGGGACCGCCTAAGCCCAGATCCGCGACAGCGCAGAGCGCGAGTATGTCTGCTGTGGTGTCACCGTGATGAGATCGCAGGCCTCCACGAGCTCGTTCGGCACCGCGTTGCCGAAGTGATGCAGACCCGGCGCGATGACCGCCTCGACACCGAAGGTCCGGACGACGTCGAGCAGGCGGTCCACCGGTGCGTCGGTACCGGCTCCGAAGGTCACCGTCTTGCACAACTCGTAGCCAAGGCGTTTCGCCAAACTCCGCATCTGCGCTTCGTCCCAATCCTGGGACACACCTGAGACGTCCTTGCGGAGATATCCCAGCGCGGGTGGTTTGGCCCTCATCGGTACTCCCTTGCCGCGGGTCGTTGCTGAGTGGTCGAAACGCCGGGCTTCCTGCGGCTCGCGCGGTGTCGACGCATCGAGTTGCAGGCTGAGCACGGTATTGACATCATATGTTGTCAACAGCAGTCGATGTCAACATGTGAGGCGTTCGACGAGCACTGCGGCCGAGCACCGCGCCCCCGCTCAGAGTACCGCCAAGTACCCGACCGCGCCGGGTGCTCCGACAGGCACAAAATCCGCTGCGCCACAGCGAATTCCGAGAACACGCGATTCGTCCTCATCGTCGCGAGGCCGACGCCGACCCGGCCACTCCGAACACGTTTCAATCACACGGCGACGGCAGGGATCGACACCCCTCCACTCCGGCAGACGAGCCGGTCGAACGACCGACAGCGCCGGTCGCCACAGCGAGGATTTCGCAATCGTCGCGCACACCGTGGCCCGCGATCACCGGCCACGCCGTCTCGGGCAAGGCGGCGCAGGCATCGTCCCGGCGCCTAGTGCGGCGCCCGCGTCATTCCAGAATTCCGGTTTGCCTGCCCGCTCCGGGCGCCCGCGTCGTGGGCCGCCGGGCCAAGACGACACCGAGAGCGATCATGCCGACCCCGAGGACGAAGTGCAGCCAGTTGTCCGCCGTGTCCAGCGGCACGAAATTGGCGTCGCTGGCCGGGTCGACCAGCAGTCCGTACAGCCACAGAACGAGGTAGACGGCACCACCGACGAGCAGGTACGCGCGCGCCGACGCGGCGGTCCGCGCCGCGAGCACTCCGGCGACGCCGAAAGCCAGATGGACCACATTGTGCAGCACGGACACGTTGAACAGACCGAGCAACTGGGCTTCGGAGTGATGGCCCGCCCACTCGAGTTCGCTGTAGTTGGTGGTGATCCCCGGGATGAACCCGAGAACGCCGACAAGGAGGAATACCGCTCCCACCGCCATAGCGGCGACCTGGAGAGGGGACCGTCGATCCGTCGTCGCGCCTGGTATCGAATTGGACATCGCCGAACCACCCTTTTCCGGTGTGTGAATGACCTCCGTCGCCTCCGTGCTACCCCGGCGAGATGGCCGCAAACACGCGGCAGCCGCACACTCCGATAACGCGGCCGAGCGGGCATCCGGCGATTCGGCGATCATCCGGCCGCGACCCGGCCCGAGCAGATGTCCGGGCGTCACCATTCTCGGAAGCCGATAGGCCGGCCAGCCTGCACTGCACAGCGAACAACAGGACATCTTTCGATTGAGACCCGTCCCACAACGAGCCGGACACCGGGCGCGGCCGGAGACGCAAGGAATGCGTCACGCCCGCTCATGACCCGCCTCATACTCCGATGCGCGCGACACGGCCGTGATCCGCGTCTCTCACCGCATCCCGATCGTGCGCCGTGGCGCGGGAAGAATCGACATCGGGCAGGTCCGCCACCGGCGCGTGACTGGTGCGCGGGCGGTGAACCGGTCGGCGGCGTGCCGCCGACTCGCGCGCGCCACCCGTTCGGTGAATACTGTGGGCGACTGGAAAACAACTGTCCGCCTTGGTGAGCCGACGCAGTCTGTCAGCCGGATGGTGCTGCCGGAAAGGCAAGGACTGTGTTGGTTTGGTGCGTTGTGGCGATGATCGTGGTCGTCCTGTTGGGCGCAGCGGCGACGGCGATGGCATGGGATCCGCGAGGACGTCGTCGCGCACCCGCAGCAGCGGTCCCCGTAACGGCGACCGCCGAGTCCGCTCCGCGCCCCGGCGACTGGCCGCGCACGCACTGAATCGCGTGCGGCGATCCGGTCGCCCACGGATCAGTGCCTGTCGTCTTGGATCACTGCGCTTCAGGCCCCCACCCCCGCACTGATACGGTCCGCCCTGGAACGAATTCCCCGCGATGGCGGCGGATGAAGCGCGACACGGCCCTGACCACCCCACCCTTGGTCATCGCCACCCGAAGCGGGCATCCTCCACGGTTACCCGAACCGGGCCTGAACGCAGAACGGCCGAGGCGGTGTCGCCACACGCCCCGGCCGCATCACGATCGCTCTCAGCTGACGAAAATGCTGCCGCCCTTGGGCAGGTAACCCAGCTTCTCCACGGGCAGTTCACCGAGGACGGAACCGGTGCAGTCCCGTCCGGAGTAGAACGTGATGGCACGATCGGTGCCGTTGCCGACGGTGATCTGGAACGTGGTGTAGAAGGTGCCGTCGGTGTTCAGGCAACCCACCGGGTCCACGTGCGGTTCACCGTTGATCGTCACCGTTCCGACCGCGGCCTGCGCCGTCCCCGCCGACAGCATGGCCGCGGCCCCTGCCAGGGCCAGCGCACCGACAAACCCAGCAGTACGAATCATTCGTGCCTCCAGTTCTTTTCGATGTCGACCAACCCCGAAGCCGACGTCTGGTGAAAGTGCGCCTGTGATTCTGTCACGAGTTCCAGCGGGATGGAACCGTGCAGGTCAGGCGACCACGCGAGCCGTATGGGTTTCCCTGCGGACTCCGAACGCCACGATGATCTCCACGATGCCGAGGATGATCAGCCATACCCCCGCCAAGACGGCAAGGGTGGCCACCGACCGCACCGGCCAGACGATCAGCACGACACCGGCAACGGCGGTGACGACGCCGAAGAATACTTGCCACCAGCGCCCCGGCATCCCCGGCTCGGAGATCGCGGCCACCAGCAACGCGACTCCGCGAAAGAGCCAGCCGATGCCGATCCACAAGCCCAGCAACAGGATCGAGGCCAGTTCGTCGCGGAAGCAGAAGATGCCGACGATAATGGACAGCACGCCGGTGATGAACCACAGCACCCGCATGCCCGCGCCGGCCGGCGCGCCGAAGGCCGCGAGCAGCTGCAGGACCCCGGTGACCACCAGGTACACGCCGAAGATGAGGCCCGCGGCGAGCAGGGTGATGTCGGGCCAGACCAGGATCAGGACACCGAGGATCACCGCGAGAATGCCGGTGACCAGAATCGTTTGCCACGCACGACGGGCAAGAGACTGTAGGGGACCCTCTGCCACACTGTTTGTCGTCATGCATTGATGCTATTACTCGTTTCACAGCGTTCTCTGGATATTTGCCGAGAGGCTGGCACCGCCCTCCTTCAGCCGGTACCGCAGCGTTGCCCGATGTTCACGTTTCGCCGCCCCTACGGTCGGGTAGTCAATACTGAGTGACTCTTCGTGCGCGCCCCTGGGGTGAACGGGTGGGTCGGGGTTCGGTGAGACTCGGGTGGCTAGGAGAAGAGGGTGGCGGTTCTGCTCGTGTTGCAGGCGCGTGGGCTGGGTGATCTTCTCACCGCGGTCCCGGCTCTACGTGCGCTGCGCCGAGCCAAACCGCACGACCGCATCGCCCTGGCGGCCCCACAGCGGCTGAAGCCGATCGTCGACCTGATCGCGTCGGTCGACACACTGGTGCCGACGGCCGAGCTGAGCAGCTTCCGCTGGGACGCTCCCCCGCCCGAATTGGCGGTCAACCTGCACGGCGCGAGCGCCGAAAGCCTTGTCACGCTGGCCAAGGCCCAGCCCGGACGCATTCTCTCCTATCGCAACGCCGCGTTCCCCGAACTGTCCGGCCCGGCATGGGAGACGGATATGCACGATGTCGACCGCTGGTGTCACCTGCTGGAATACGACGGCATCGGGGCGGATCGCCGCAACCTCGGCCTGGTTCCGCCGGTCTCCACGACCAGCCGTCGCGACTGCGTGGTCGTCCACGTCGGCGCGGGCGCGCCCGCCCGCCGCTGGCCCCCGGACCGTTTCGCCGCGGTCGTGCGCCACCTGCTCGTACTCGGGCGCGAAGTGGTCCTCACCGGCGACGAATACGAACGCGAACTGGCGCTGGGCATCGCCGCGCGGGCGGGGCTGCCCATCGGCCGCGTGCTGGCCGGGGAGCTGAACCTCATCGACCTGGCGGCCACCGTCGCCGAAGCCGCCCTGGTGATCTGCGGCGACACCGGCGTCGCGCACCTCGCCACCGCCTTCGGCACCCGCACCGTCCTGCTGTTCGGCCCCACGCCGCCACAGTTGGCCGGTCCGCCGTCACACCTGATCGGCAGGCACGCCGTCCTCTGGAGCGGCCGGATCGGCGACCCGGACGCGGACACACCGGACCCCGGCCTGTTGCAGATCGGAGTCGCCGAGGTGATCACCGCCGCCGACAAGCAGCTGAGCAAGCGCAACTGGCCGGGCACGGGCCCCGATCGCCGCAAGACGGCCTATCGGCGCGTCGGTTGACGCGCTCGCACCGCCCGCAGGTCGCCTACTCGGCGGCACTGCGCAGCGCCGCCGAGTAGGCGGCGATCGCACTCGGCCAGAACTGCTCGAGATAGTCGCGAGCGTCGGCGAGACCGCGCGGATCCAAGGAGTACAGCCTGCGGTTACCTTCCGGCCGCATCATCACCAGCCGCGCCTCACGCAGCACACGCAGGTGCTGGGAGACCGCCGAACTGGTCACGCCGACTTCCTCCGCGAGCTCGCCGACCGAGCGCGCGGCCTGCGGCAAAGCCTCGAAGATCGCGCGACGGGTCGGGTCCGCCAGCGCCGTCAAAGCGCGGACTCCATTAGTCGCCACTCACACAGTCTGATCAACTGCCGTTTCGCCGGTCAACTCCTGGGTACGGCATTGTTCTCGCAGCTCGCGCGGGAAACAGCGAATGGTCGTTATCGCTTCGTGATCAACGACCTGGGCCTTTATCGTCCCGTGACGGTTGCCACAGGATTGCCGATCGGCCGCCCGGCTCCCGTACGTTTGTTCCATGCCCGTGACCTTTCCGTTACCGATCCGTCGCGGCGTGGCCCGGTTCCGCCGCCATCGCGCCGCCACCCGCGTGGTCGCCGCCTCCGCGGTCGTCACCGCTTCCTTCGGCATCCTCGCCGCGGCACAGCAGGACCACGACGCCGACGCTTCCGCCCGCCTCGTCGCGGGAAAGATCGCCGCGGGCGAGATCCGCCCGGCCGAGGGCATGGCTCAATTCGCCCTCTTCACCCCGAACGAAACGCAAGCTGCCCAGGCCGCTGTGGCGCCCGAGTCCTGGGATCCGAATCGCATCGCTCAGAACTTCTCCCGGCCGCACACGGTTCGGCCCGTCGGCGGAGTTCTTACCTCCAATTACGGCATGCGCTGGGGCGCGATGCACGCGGGCTTGGACTTCGGTGACCCGCTCGGCGCGCCGATCGCCGCCGTCACCGACGGCGTCGTGATCGAGGCCGGTCCCGCCTCCGGCTTCGGCCTGTGGGTGCGCGTGCAACAGGATGACGGCACCGTCGGCGTCTACGGTCACGTCAACGACATCCTCGCCGCGGTCGGCCAGCCGGTCCGCGCGGGCGACGTCATCGCGACGGTCGGCAACCGGGGTTACTCCACCGGCCCGCACCTGCACTACGAGGTCCACCTGCCCGGCGGCATCCCGATCGATCCGCAGCCGTGGCTGGCCCAGCGCGGTATCGACGTCGGGCACGCACCCGAGGACTGATCTCGTCCTTCGCGGGTCATGAGGGGCTCGCGAATCCGCTCGGCGACAGAGCCGTCGCCCGCGACGGGCCGCGAACGCAACGACGCGTTCGCGGCCCGACTCCTGCCTCCAGCGCGCGGAGCCGGAGTCGTGCGCCCTCCGGCTCCGCCGTTCGTGGGGACCGTTCCTGCACCAGCACCCCGCCGCCGGATCGAGCGAGCGCGTCGCGTGCGAAGCGGGACAACCCGCTTGGACCGAGAAGAAGCGGCTCGCCGGTCAGATAAGGGTGCCGATATCGCGGGTGACGATATTGTCCATCGCGCGCTCGGCGACCGCGGCGATGGTCATCGACGGGTTGCATGCCGCGGTGTTACCCGGCATCAGCGCTCCGTCGAGCACATAAAGGCCGGGCTGCCCGTGAACCCGGCCGTCGAGGTCGCAGACAGCGCCCATACTCGCCCCGCCCAGAGGGTGCCAGGTGGAGGGGAACAGGGCGTTGGTATCCATCAGCATGCCGTCCGGGCCGGCGATCCTCCGCACGGCGGGGCCGATGTGATTGTCCTGGATGTAGCTGTCGCCGTCGGCGGGCCAGTGCAGAATCGCCTCGTCACGTGCGGCGTCGTAGGTGAATTCCCCGCGTCCGTCGCTGACCCCGTAACCGACCATCATCGTGCTGCGCGGGTCCAGCGACAGGGGCGGGATGGACGCCTGGATCACCGTGTGGGCGGCGTGCGGGTCGTCCCAGTTCTTGCTGCCGTAGACCACCGGGCCGCCTTGCGGCGCGCCGAATTCGGCCGAGGGATCGGTCCAGACGTAGATACGGTCGGCGTTGGTGCCCCAGCCCTGGCCCACTCCGTCGGGCAGGTCGCGGATGAGGCCCTTGGCCCCGGCGCGCACCAGCAGCCGGGTGGTATTGAGACTGCCCGCCGCCAAGATCAGCGCGCCCGTGGTGAGGACCTTGTGCTCGACCACCGCGCCGGTGATGTCCAGGCGCCGCACATGCACGATCCACCGGCCGTCGGATGCGCGTTCGACGTCGCTGACCTCGTGCAAGGTCTCCACTCGCACCAGGCCGGTCGCTTCGGCCGTCGCGATGTAGGTGACGTCGACCGAATGCTTGCCGCCGTTGTTGACGCCCATCGCGCCGTCGCCGTTGGTGTAGGACGGCTTCATCTTCCCGCGTAGTTCGGCGAGCGCGTAATCCCAGTCGATGGGCATCGGGATCTTCGACAACGGCATCCCCGCCCGCCGGACCCGGTCGGCGAAAACCCGCGCCGCGCGATAGTTCTCACTGGCGATCAGCTCGTCGGGAGCCTCGGCCAACCCGAGCATCCCGGCCACCCGGGGATAATGGACCCGGTCCATCAGTGCCCAGTCGAGTTCCGCCGGGAAGTGCGTGTCGAACACCTCTCGGCTGGGCTGAAGCGACATTCCCTGGTAGACAAGGGAACCGCCACCCACGCCCGCCGCGCACAGGGCGGTCATGTTCACGCCGGGCACCGCCTCGACCAGGCCGGTGTAGGGCTCGAACACCATGGGAGTACCGAACAGATTCGGGCTGGACCGGCACCACAGCAGTCGCTTGTCGGGCGAGGACGCCCGCGGGAAGGTTTCGGCGTTCGGCCCCGTCCGCCAGCGCAACCCCCGTTCCAGCAGGGTCACCGGCACCCCCGCCTGCGCGAGGCGCAAGGCGCTGACACCACCACCGAATCCCGAACCCACCACCACCACCCGATGCTCTTCCCGGGTCGTCGGAACGTTGTTCACCTGAGCGGCGGCGGGCGCGTTCATCGAACGCGCACCGAGAGCAACGGCACCGACAGCGGCGACGCCGGTCAACAGTGAGCGGCGCGAAATGTTGGTCATCAGGGATCCTTCGAGGTGAGCATGCCGCACGGCACGCCGTGAACTCGCTCGTCGAGAAACTCGTCGAGCGCCTTTCTGTGTGTTGCTGCGCCCCGCCGTCAGGCGATCGAACGCGGCGGGTAGCCGATTCGGCGATCGGTTCGGCGCGCTGTCGAGCCGAGCTCTCGATTCGCTGACCGCCATTCGGGCCGCGAACGCCACCGATCCCGCTCGTGCATCGACATTTCTCCATCGGTATCACCCCGGCAGCGCGGGAGTGGCTCTGATCACGATAGGTACTCGCTATGGCTTACGTCACAACGAATCCGCCCAGACAGTAACATGGTTACCGGCATGTTGGGTACATGTGATGTCGGGTTCGCTGTACGGACGCGCTTCTTCGCGCGACGGTCCCCGGCGGTTCCCCGGTATCGTCCGCGCCGGCCATCCGATACCCCGGTATCAGACGGGAATGGCGCCGCAGCGGGACGCCGACCGGCGTCCGGGATTCCTACCTTCGGTGCATGTCCACAACACATTTCGCCGCTACATCGCAGGACGGGCCATCGGCGTGGCAGGGTGCGAGCGCGGGGTCGGCAGTGCGCGGGCGACTGCATCGCCCACTGCTGGGCACGGTCGCCGCGATGGCCGCACTGGTCGGGTTCTCCATTGTGGCGATGCTGGTCGACGACCGCTTGCTGCTGGGCGAATCGGTCTGGCTCAAGCCGATGAAGTTCGGGCTGGCGTTCTTCCTCTACAGCCTCACGCTGGCGTGGCTGTTGTCGCTGCCGCACAAGGGCAGCCGCGCCACCTGGTGGCTGGGGACCGTGTTCGCGGTGACCGGTTTCGTCGACGTCGGCTTCATCGTGGTGCAGGCCGCTCGCGGCACCTTCAGCCACTTCAACACCCAGGACGACCCGGTGAACTCGATCGGGCAGGTGGTCTTCGCCTCCGGCGTGCCGGGCCTATTCCTCGCCAACCTGGTGATCGTGCTGATCCTGGCCTGGCAGCGGTTGGTCGACCGGCCGACGGCGCGTGCCATCCACGCCGGTCTCGCGCTGGCCGTCGTCGGTATGGCGCTGGGCTACCTGATGGGCTTCACCGGCAAGCAACTCGTCCGCGACAGCGACGGCCGGATCGTCGAATTGGCCGCAGGGCACACGGTCGTGGCCGACACGAGCGATCTCGCGCCGCGCGACGCCATGGGCGGCATGCCGATCACCCACTGGAGCACCGTCGGCGGTGACCTGCGCGTTCCGCACTTCGTCGGTCTGCACGGTATCCAGATCCTGCTGCTCGTGGCCGTCGCGCTCGCCTGGCTGGCTCCCCGCTACCGCTGGCTGCGCTCCGAGCGCGCCCGCGCGGCCGTCGTCGGTGTGGTGGCGGCCGGTTACGCCGGGCTGCTGGCGCTGGTCTTCTGGCAAGCCATGCGCGCGCAGTCGCTGATCCACCCGGACACCGCCACCTGGGTCGCGGCCTGCGGGCTCGCCGCGACCGTCGCGGCGTCGCTCACGGCGGTCCATCTGCGCCACCGCGCCACCGGCGGCACGCACCGAAGGACCACGGCGCAGCCGGTCAGCGCAGACGTTCCGCGTCGCGGGTGAGCGCGACCAGTGTCTTGCCGAGCGCCGCCAGCTCCTCGGGCGTCGCCCCCTCGTCGATGGCGGTGGCGACGTCCTCGGCGGCGCAGCGGGCGGCGAACCAGCGATCGGCCAGGTCGGCGGCCTCCTGGGCGCTGAGCACCACCGCGTCGTCGGGAATCCCCGTTCCCTTCAAGCTGTTGCGGTGTTCGTAGGCGCGTTGGCGACAGGATTGACGGCAGTACCGGCGACGGCGGCCGGCTTCCGATTCCACGATCTCCCGCCCACACCACTGGCAGGACAAGCGGCGCGACATGACGCTGAACACTAATAGCTCACCGTTCGCGATCCGCTCAGCGACCCCCGCGAATCACCCCGCGCCGGGCGTGGCGAGCCCGGCGCGGCCATGGCACTACAATGGAACGGTTCACCGTGGCCGTGCCGGGAACTATCGGCGCAGGCCCGATCGTTGTACATCAGGTCCGGCGAGCACACCGCGCGCTCGCGCCGGACACGGTCGCAGCGCACGAAGACTCGAGCACACAGGGAGAGGCACACCATGGCAGATCGCGTACTCCGAGGCAGCCGGCTCGGAGCGGTGAGCTACGAGACCGATCGCGACCACGACCTGGCTCCGCGTCGGATCGCCCGGTACCGCACCGACAACGGCGAGGAATTCGACGTCCCGTTCGCCGACGATGCCGAGATCCCGCCGACCTGGCTGTGCCGCAACGGCCAGGAGGGCGTGCTGATCGAGGGCACCACGCAGGAGACCAAGAAGGTCAAGCCGCCGCGCACGCACTGGGACATGCTGCTGGAGCGCCGCAGCAAGGAGGAGCTCGAGGAGTTGCTCAAGGAGCGCCTCGAACTGCTCAAGACCCGCCGCCGCGCCTGACGGTCCGCTGATCCGGAAAACGGCCGCCGCATCGTCCGATGCGGCGGCCGTTCGCTGTGCACGCGTCGCATGCCGGTCAGTGACTCGCCACCTTGCGATAACGCAGCAACGCCAGCGGGACGGCCACCGCGAGGATCGCCACCGAGCAGGCCACCGCGTATTCGACGCAGTGGTCGGCGGCCCAGCCGCTGGGCGGGACGAATGTGGGCGGCGAGTCGTTGTCGAACAGTTTGCGTCCGCTGGCCGATACCGCCGTGATCGGATTCCACTCCGCGATCGTGCGCAGCGGGCCGGGCAGGGTCTCGGCCGAGATGAACGCCGAGGAAATGAATGTCAGCGGGAACAGCCAGATCAGCCCCGCGCTCTGCGCCACCTCCACCGTCGGTGACAACAAGCCGGTCAGCGCGCCGACCCAGGACATCGCGAACGCGAAGAGCAGGATCACGGCGAAAGCCAGCACCGCGTCGGTGACGCTACCGTGAATGCGCCAGCCGACGACGTATCCGCACCCGACCATCACGGCCAAGCTCAGGATGTTGACCACGAGGTCCGACAGCGTCCGGCCCATCAGCACGGCCAGCCGCGACATCGGCAGCGCCCGCATCCGGTCGATGATGCCCTTCTGCAGGTCCCCGGCCAGGCCGACCGTGGTGAACGCGGCGTTGAACGCGACCGTCTGGGCGAAGATCCCGGCGAGCAGGAATTCCCGGTACTGGCCGCCGCCGAGTGAGGCGCCGAAGATATAGGCGAACAGGAAGACGAACATCAGCGGCTGGATCGTGGCCGTCACCAGCAGGGTGGGCACGCGCAAGATGGTCAGCAGGTTGCGGTGGGCCACGATGGCGCTGTCCCGGAACAGCCGCAGCCGTGGGCCGGAATTCGGCTGCCCGGACGCCTTTCTCGGCTCCGCTTCCGCCTTCGGGGCATCCTCCCCGACCATCGCCGTGCTCACGACATGATCTCCTCTTGTACGTCGTCGTTCTCCGGTTCCGCGGCCGGCATGCTGCCCGGTTTGCCGGTGAGGGAAAGGAATACGTCGTCCAGGCTCGGCCGGTGCACCTTCGCGTCGACCACGCAGACGCCCGCGTCGTCCAGCCTGCGCAGCGCCTCCACCATGGTGCGCGAGCCGTCGCCGACCACCACCGACACCTCGTCGGTGCCTGCCGCGTGCCCCGGCTCGCCGACGCCGATCTGCGCCAGCACCGCCAGCGCGGGACCGGCGGCCTGCCCGGCGGCCAGGGTGACGGTGAGCCGGTCGCCGCCGATCGAGGTCTTCAGCTCGTTGGCCGAGCCGCGGGCGATGACCCGCCCGTGGTCGATGACGGTGATGCGGTCGGCCAGCAGGTCCGCCTCTTCCAGATACTGCGTGGTGAGCAGCACGGTGGTGCCGTCATCGACGAGGTCGCCGATCACCTTCCACATGTCCAGCCGGCCGCGCGGATCCAATCCGGTGGTCGGCTCGTCCAGCACCACGACGGCGGGCCGGGCGACGAGCGCGCCCGCGAGGTCGAGCCTGCGGGCCATGCCACCGGAGTAGGTGCCCGCCCTGCGGTGTGCGGCGTAGTCGAGCCCGAGGGCGTCGAGCAGTTCGGTGGCCCTGGCGTTCGCCTGGCGCTGGGACATGCCGTACAGACGGGCCACCATGCGCAGGTTCTCATAGCCGGACAGGTTCGCGTCCACGGCGGCGTACTGTCCCGACAGGCCGATCCGTTTGCGCGCCGCCGCGGGATCGCGCAGCACATTGATGCCCGCTACCCGCACCGATCCGGCGGACGGCTGCAGCAGCGTGGTGACGATCCGCACGGTCGTCGTCTTGCCGGCGCCGTTGGGACCGAGCAAGCCCATCACCGTGCCGGTGGGAATGCGCAGGTCGATCTCGTCCAGCACGCGGACCCGGCCGTAGTTCTTCACCAGGCCGGTCACCTCCACCGCCAGACTCACCGGTGCGTCTCCCTCGTCTCCAGCCACCTGTGCAGCACCGGCCCGATCACAGCCAGTGCCTCCGGAGTGGTCATCGCGGAATGCGCGCAGCGCAGCTCGTGATCGTGGACCGAGCCGGTGACGTACGGCTGCCAGGCGGCGGCACGCCGGTTCGGATCGGCCCGGTTGACCGGGTCGTCGCCGGCGGTGAAGAACAACAGGTCGCCGTCGAACGCCCGGGGCCGGAAGCTGTGCGCGAGCACGGTGCCGTTGCGGTAGCCCTCGTAGAGCCGTTCCAGATGCTCCACCGTCAGCGCCGCGAACGGCCCGGAACGCGCCCGCAGCAGCTCGGCCGCGTCGCGCAGGCTCATGCCCGGATCATGTCACCGAGTTCGTCGCTGCCGAACTCCCCGACGATCTCGGCGACGCTCGGGGTCGCCTGGGCGAGCAGCTCGTTGGACAGGCGGTAGCTGTCCATCATCGACAGCGACGCGACCTCTTCGCCCGCCTCTTGCAGCTGCACCGCCATCTCCTGGGCGATCAGCCCACCGAGCGACCAGCCGAGCAAGTGATAAGGACCCTCCGGCTGGATCTCCTTGATCGCGGCCAGATAGTGGCTCGCGGCCTCGGCGATCGACGCGTGCCCCTCCTGCCCCGCGACGTGCGGAGCCTGCAACCCGTACACCGGCTGGTCCGGCGGCAGGTGCGCGAGCAACCCCGAGTAGCACCACGCCAATCCGATCGCCGGGTGCACGCAGAACAGCGGCGCCCGGCTCGCGGCGGTGCTCGGCCGAATCGGCAGCACGGGCGCCAGCATCGCCGCCACGGCGGCGCCCGAGGTCGCGTCGGCCCCGTCCAGCCGTGCCGCGATCGCCGCGGGCGTCGCGTCGCCGAACATCAACTGCACCGGCAGATCGATGCCCGCTTCCCGCACGTGCGCGACCACTTTCGTGGCCAGCAGCGAGTTGCCGCCGAGTTCGAAGAACCCGTCGTCCACGCCAACCGACTCCACACCGAGCACCTCGGCGAAGGCCGCGCACAGCGCCGCCTCCGTGGCGGTGGACGGGGCGCGGTAGCCCTCGCTGGCGGTGAACACCGGCTCCGGCAGCTTCGCGCGATCCAGCTTGCCCACCGGGCTGAGCGGGACCTCGTCGAGCAGCATGATCGACTGCGGCACCATGTAATTCGGCACCAGGCCGGCCAAGTGCCTGGTCAGTCCGGCCGCGGTGAGCGTAGCGCCGTCGCGCGCCTTCACGTAGGACACCAGCGCCGTCGCGCCCGCCGGGGTGCGATGCCCGATCGTGGTGGAGAACGCGACCGCGCCGTGCCGGGCGAGCGCGGCGTCGATCTCACCGAGTTCGATACGGAAACCGCGGATCTTGACCTGATGGTCGGTGCGGCCGACGTACTCGATCTCCTGCGCGGCGTCCACCGATGTCCCGTCCTCGCGTGTCCCGGCCCACCAGCGCACCAGGTCGCCGGTGCGGTACATCCGCTCCCCCGGTTTGCCGAACGGATTGGCGACGAAGCGCTGGGCGGTCAGGCCGGGACGGTTCAGGTAGCCGCGAGCCAGGGCGTCACCGGCCAGATGCAGTTCGCCGGTCACCCCGATCGGCGCCGGATGCAGTCGCGCGTCGAGAATCGCCGCGTTGACGCCACGGATGGGGCCGCCGATGGTGATCGGCCCACCCGGCGTCATCGGTTGCGAGATGACGGTGACGATCGTGGTCTCGGTGGGCCCGTAGACGTTGTACAGGTTGCGCCCGGGCGCCCACCTGGTCACCAGATCCGGCGGCAGCGCTTCACCGCCCACCAGCACATGCTGCAATTCGGTGAGCCCGGTGGGATCGACCGTGCCGAGGGCGGAGGTGGTGATGAAGGCGTGCGTGATCCGCTCTTCGGCGAAGACGCGCCGCAGTTCGTCGCCGCCGAACACGCCGGTGGGCGTGATCACCAGGGTCGCCGCCCCGCCGAGGGACAACAGCAGATCGAGCATCGCGGCGTCGAAGCTCGGCGTGGCGAAGTGCAGCACCCGGCACCCCGGCTGGACGTCGAACCGGGTCGCCGTCTCCGCGGCGAAGTTCGACAATCCGCCATGGGTGACCATCACGCCCTTCGGCGTGCCCGTGGAGCCGGAGGTGTAGATCACGTAGGCCGGGTTGTCGATTCGCAGCGGCGCACGGCGCTCGGTGTCGGCGATCGGCTCGTCCGGCGAGCCGAGCACCAGCCCTCGGAACGCCGGGTCGTCGAGCACGATCCACTCCGTGCCCTCGGGCATCTCGCTTCGGTACTCCGCCAGCGTGATGCCCAGCGTCGCACCGGAATCCGACACCATGTGCGCGATGCGCTGCTGCGGGTACAACGGGTCCACCGGCACGAACGCCGCTCCGGCCTTGGCGACCGCGAGCACCGTCGCCACCGACTCGACCGACCGCGGGATGCCGAGCGCCACCAGGGTTTCCGGACCGACTCCGCGTGCGATGAGCACCCGCGCCAGCCGGTTCGTCCAGCGATCCAGCGCACCGTAGGTGACCTCCGTACCGTCGCAGACCAGTGCGACCGCGGCACGATCGACGCTCGCCGCCTGCTCGAACACCTCCGGGAAGGTGATCGGCCGATCCGGTTTGGCTCCGCGCACCGGGGCCAGCCCCGACCATTCGGCGGGATCGAGCAACTCCAGATCGCCCACCGCGGCGGTCGGGTTGGCGGCGATCGCGGCGAGCAACCGGGTCAGGCGCTTGCCCAGCCGCTGCGCCGTCGGCTCGTCGAACAGATCCCTCGCGTAATTGACCGCCACGGTGATGCCGGCCGGATCTCGTTGCCCGGTCTGCGTTTCGGTCAGGGTGAATTGCAGATCGAACTTGGCGACGCCCGTATCATATCGGCCGCCTCGATGCGCATCCCGGGCAGTTCCAGCCCGCCGACCGGCTCGTTGCGGACCGAGAGCATCACCTGGAACATCGGGTGGTGCGCCTGGGACCTGGCCGGGTTGAGCACCTCCACGAGTCGCTCGAACGGCAGGTCCGCGTGGGCGAAGGCGTCCAGATCGCTCTCGCGCACCGTGTGCAAGAGGTCGGTGAACCGGGCGCCGGGGTCGATCCGGGTGCGCAGCACCAGCGTGTTGACGAACATGCCGACCAGCCGGTCCAGCGCGGGGTGGCCGCGACCCGCGATCGGAGTGCCGACAGTGATGTCGTCGGTGGCGGTCATCCGGTGCAGCAGCACCGCGAGCGCGGCGTGCAGCACCATGAACAGGCTGACGTTGTTGCCCGCCGCGATCGTCTGCAGTTCGCGGTGGGTAACCGGGTCCACCGCGCACTGCACCGTGCCGCCCCGGTAGGACGGGGCCGGAGGACGCGGCCGGTCGGCCGGAACGGTCAGCAACTCGGGGATGCCGTCCAGGGTGCGCCGCCAGTAATCCAGCTGCCTGCGCACCGCCGAGTCCGGGTCGTCCTCGCTGCCGAGCATGTCCTGCTGCCACAGGGTGTAATCGGCGTATTGGACCTCCAGCTCGGTCCAGTCCGGAGCGACGCCGCCACATGCCGCGCGGTAGGCGACGGCGACGTCGGCGGCCATCGGCTCGAGCGACCATCCGTCCATCGCGATGTGGTGCACGACCACGACCAGAACGTGCTCGGCGGGCTCGTCGGCACAGGTGGGCACCGAGATCAGCGCAGCGCGGATCGGAACGGCCGTGGCCAGATCGAATCCCGGTGCGGCGAAGCGCCGGACGGCGGCTTCGACTGCTTCCCGGCGGGCCGTCGTCCGCGACAACGGGATCGCCGCCTCGGCCGGATCGAGCACGACCTGGGCGGGTGCGCCGTCGGTCTCGGGGAAGACCGTGCGCAGGGTTTCGTGCCTGGCCTGCACCGTGTGCAGCGCGGAAACCAGCGCGTCGACGTTCAGGCTGCCGGTCATGCGCAGCACGAGCGGGATGTTGTAGGCGCCCGCCGACTGGCCGGGACCCGACCCGCCGCCGGCGTTGAACCGGTTGAGGAACCACAGTCGCCGCTGCGCGGCCGACAGCGGGATGCGCTCCGGGCGCTCCCGGCGCGCCAGCGCGGGGCGGTCGGCGCCGGATTCGGCGCCCGCCTCCAGCAGCTCGGCGAGCTCGGCCACCGTCGGCTCGGCGAACACCGTGCGCACGGCCAGCCGCACGTTCGTCGCCGCGGCCAGCCGGGCCACGAGCTGCGTCGCCAACAGCGAGTTACCGCCGATGTCGAAGAAGCTGTCGTCGGCGCGCACGCCGTCGGCGCCGACGAGCTCGCCCATCACCGTGGCGACCAAGCGCTCCGCCTCGGTCCGTGGCTCACGACCGTGGTGGTCCGCGACGAATCGCGGCTCCGGCAATGCGCCGACGTCCAGCTTTCCGACCGGGGTCAGCGGGATGGTGTCCAGTACCGTGATGCCCGCGGGCACCATGTGCGCGGGCAGACGGCGGGCGACGGATGCCCGCACCGCCTCCGTGTCCACCCCGGCCGCACGGTCCGCGGGTTGCACGTAGGCGACGATCCGGTCGGCGCCCGCGATGCGGCGCACCTCGGTGTGCGCGAACCGCACCGACGGATGTTCGCCGAGCACGGCGGTGATCTCGCCGAGTTCGACGCGGAAGCCACGCAGCTTCACCTGGTGGTCGCTGCGGCCGAGGTAGACCAGTCGGCCCGAAGCGTTCCAGCGCACCACGTCGCCGGTCCGGTACATCCTGGCGCCCGCTGGACCGTACGGATCGGCCACGAAACGCGCAGCGGTGAGTCCGAACCGGTCGAAATAGCCGCGCGCGAGACCGTTGCCCGCGAGGTACAGCTCGCCGGGAACGCCGACCGGCACCGGGCGCAACCGCTCGTCGAGCACCAGGCCTCTGGCACCGCGCACGAGGCTGCCGATGGTGATCGGGTCGCCGGCCCGCAGGGGATCGGAGATCGTGATGACGACCGTGGTCTCGGTCGGACCGTACACATCGCACAGCACGCGTCCCGGCGCCCAGCGTGCCACCAGATCCGGCGCCACCGCCTCGCCGCCGACCATGAGCGCACGCAGGTGCGGCAGCGGCCACCGTTCGTGATCGATCGTCGCCAGCGCGGCCGGGGTCATGAAGCCGTGTGACACCCGTTCACGATCCATCAGCTCGGCCAGCTCGTCGCCGCCGTAGATGTCGGTCGGGCAGATGACCATCGCCGCACCGGCCCCCAGCGCGATCAGCAGGTCCAAGACCGCCGCGTCGAAACTCGGGGTCGCGAAGTGCAGGGTGCGGGAATGCTCGTCGACGCCGATCCGGTCACGGATCTCGTCGGCCAGATTGGACAGGCCGCTGTGGGTCACCGCGACGCCCTTGGGTTTCCCGGTGGACCCGGAGGTGTAGACCAGGTAGGCCAGATCCGCCACCTGGAGCGCGCGCGAGCGCTCGCCGTCGTGGATCGGCGCGTCGTCGTGGCCGTCGAGTTCGGCGGCGAACTCGGGCCGGTCCAGCAGCAGCCACTCGGTGTGCCGTCCGGCGGGGGCGCCCGCGCGCAACTGCTCCACCTGCGCCGCGACCGTGACGCCGACCGCGCAACCGGAGTCGGCGAGCATGTGCTGAATACGGTCGGCGGGGTACTTCGGGTCGATCGGGACGAACGCCGCGCCGGACTTGGCCGCAGCCAGCATCGCCACCACCGAGTCCATCGAGCGGATGAGCCCCAGCGCCACGCGCGTGCCCGGACCGAGTCCGCGCGCGATCAGGGCCCGCGCCAGGCGGTTCGAGCGGCGGTCGAGTTCGGCGTAGGTGAGCGACGTCGCGCCCGCGCACAAGGCCGTGTGGTGCGGGTAGCGCTGCGCGGTGGCGGTGAAGTACGCGGCCAGCGTGCTCGGCGGATTCGCCTGCCCGCCCCGCCCCGGGGCGAGGGTGCGGCGCTCGTGATCGGTGCGCGCGTCGACGTCGCGGATCAGGACGCGCGGGTCGCCGGTGACCGCCGTGAGCACGCGCAAGAACCGATCCGCCAGCGTCTCGATCGTCCTCGCGTCGAACAACTCTGCCGCGTACACGAATTCGAACACGCTGCTCGGATCGCCCGCGACGGCGGCCGGTTGGCCCGCGTCGTTGGAGACGCGCAGCTCCAAGTCGAATTTCGCCAGCGCGATGTCCAACGGCTCCGCGCGCAGCGCGAGGCCGGGCAGTTCCAGCGTCGGCACCGGACCGTCCTGCACGCTCAGCGCCACCTGGAACAGCGGATGACCACCCGAGGAGCGGGCGTCGGCGCCGAGTTCCTCCACGATGCGCTCGAAGGGGATGTCGGCGTGCGCCATCGCGGCCAGCTCGGTGTCCCGGTCGGCGCGCAGCAGGTCGGCGAAGCTGCGATCGGGGTCAACGTCGGAGCGCAGCACCAACGTGTTCACGAACATGCCGACCAGGTCGTCGAGCTTGGTGTCGGTCCGTCCCGCCACCGGCGTGCCGATCACGATGTCGCGACCGCCGGTGACGCAGCGCAGGAGCACCGCGAACGCCGAGCGCAGCACCATGAACTTGCTGACGCCCTGTTCGCGCGCCAGCGCGGCGAGCCCGCGCGACACCCGCTCGGGCACCGTGAAGCGCACCGTCCCGGCCTGTTGCGTCGGCTCAGCGGGGCGCGGCCGGTCATAGGGCAGCGGCAATTGGCCGGGGATGTCGGCCAGCGCGGTGCGCCAGTATTCCAGCTGGGTCGCCGCCACACTGTCCGGGTCGTCCTCGGAGCCGAGGCAGGCACGCTGCCAGATCCCGAAGTCGGCGTACTGCACCGGAAGCGGCGTCCACGACGGCGCGCCGCCCTCGTGCCGTGCCGCGTACGCGGCGGCGAGGTCCCTGGTGAGCGGACCGAGCGACCAGCCGTCGGCGGCGATGTGGTGCACCACGACGCCGAGCAGGTAACGCCGTGGCGACGTGCGCAGCAGCGACAGCCGCACCGGTGTCCCGGTGGTGAGATCGAAGCCGCTGTGCGCCAGCGCTTCCAGCGCCGCCTTCGCGCCGGAGTCGTCGATGTCGGTGACCGTGAGTTCCGGCACGGCGCGCTCGGCCGGAAGCACCACCTGCTGAGCGCCCTCGGCGTCCTCCGGGAAGACGGTGCGCAGCACCTCGTGCCGCCGCACCACGTCAGTGAGCGCGTGCCGCAGTGCGGGCACATCCAAATCGCCGGCGACGCGGATCACGAAAGCGATGTTGTATGCGCTCGATTCGGGCGCATATTGATTGAGGAACCACAGACGCTGTTGCGGCAGCGACAATGGGATACGTCCCGGACGCGGCGTCTGCACCGCCAGCGCCGGCCGCCGCGTCCGGGGCGCCCGGTCCAGTTGCGCGGCGACCCCGGCGACGGTGGGCGCTTCGAAGATCGACCGTACCGCCAGCTCCACACCGAACTCCGCGTGCAGCGCGGCGGCCAGGCGGGTGGCCAGCAGCGAGTTGCCGCCGAGATCGAAGAAGCTGTCCTCCGCTCCGGTGACCGGGCGCCCGAGCACGCCGCCGAACACACCGGCCACAGCCAGCTCGAGCGCCGTGCTCGGCGCGCGAGATGTTCCCACGGCCGCGAAAACCGGTTCCGGCAGCGCTTTCCGGTCCAGCTTGCCCGCGGGAGTGACGGGGATCTCGTCGAGCACGGCCAGCGATGCGGGCACCATGTACCCGGGCAGCCGCCGGCGCGCGGTCTCCAGCACCGCCCGCACCTCGACCGGCCGGTCGGCCGTGACATACGACGCGAGCCGCACCTGACCGTGCTCGTCGGTGTGGACCACCGTGTGGGCGAACCGGACACCGGGATGCAGGCGCAGCACGTTGTCGATCTCGCGCAGTTCGATGCGGAAACCACGAATCTTGATCTGGTCGTCCGCACGCCCGAGGAACCGCAACTGCCCCGACCGCTCCATGACGACCAAGTCGCCGGTGCGATACATCCGTTCCCCGCGCCTGCCGTGCGGGTTGGCCACGAACCGTTGCGCGGTCAGGCCGGAACGCCCGTGGTAGCCACGCGCCACGCCGGGGCCCGACACATACAACTCCCCCGGCGTGCCCGGCGGCACGGGGTGTAACCGGTTGTCCAGCAGGAACAGTCGCATGCCACGCACGGGCATACCCAGCGGCACCGGGCGGCCCGCCTCCATCGGTCCGCTCGCGGTCGCCGCGACCGTGGCCTCCGAGGGACCGTACATGTTGTGCATGCGATGCCCGGCGGTCCAGGTCTCGACGAGCTCCTCCGAGCAGGCGTCGCCGCCGACGATGACGGTCCCCAGCTCGTCGAGCCCCTCGTTCGGCACGGTGGCCAGCGCGGCAGGGGTGACGAAGGCGTGGGTGACCCGCTCCTCGCGCAGCAGTGTGGCCAGTTCGGCCCCGCCGTACACGCCCGCCGGTGCGATCACCATCGTCGCGCCCGCGGCGAAACCGAGCAGCATCTCCAGCACCGACGCGTCGAAGCTGGGAGAGGAGAAATGCAAGGTGCGCGCCGCGTCGGAGATGCCGAACAGGTAGTTCTGCTCCCGGGCAAGCGAGGCGATGCCCGCGTGGGTGACGATGACCGCCTTCGGCGTTCCGGTCGAGCCGGAGGTGTAGATCAGGTAGGCGGGGTGGCTCACCCGCATTGGATGGTGCCGCTGCTCGTCGGTGATCGGATCCGCCGAGTAACCCGCGAGTTCGGCCGCCAGCGCGTCGGAGCCGAGAACCAGCCAGTTGAGGTCGGCCTTGCGGTGCTTGCCGCGCGCCGTGGGCCACGCGGGCATGGCGGCGAGGCATTCGCGATCGGTGAGGCCGAGCATCGCCCCCGAGTCCTCGATCATGTGCCTGATCCGGTCGCCCGGGTAGTTCGGGTCGATCGGCACGTAGGCCGCACCGGTTTTGGCGACCGCCCAGACCGCGGTGATCGCGTCGAGACCGCGGGGCAACGCGATCGCGACGACCGTCTCGGGACCGGCTCCGTGCTCGATGAGGGCGCGAGCCAGCGTGTTCGAGCGCGCGTCGAGTTCGCGATAGGTGGTGTCCGCGCCGAGGTAGCGGACCGCCACGGCGTCCGGCAGCCTGCGCGCGGTGTCGGTCAGCAGGGTGGCCAAGGTGATCGGCGGCTCGGCTGGTGCGCCCCCGATGGGCACGAGATTCTCGGTTTCCTTGCGGTCCAGGATCGGCAGGTCACCCACCGGCAGTTCGGGCGCGGCCACGCCACCGGCCAGCACCGCGATGAACCTGCGGGCGAACGACTGCACCGTGGACTGGTCGAAAACGTCGGTCGTGTAGCCGAATTCGGCCGACAGCGGCCCGTCGCCGGAGTCGTCGTGCACGACGAGCTGCAAGTCGAACTTGGCCACATCCGAGGCGATCGGCAGCACCTCGGCGCGCACGCCCGGCAGATCGATCCGCAGGTCGGGCGCGTGGTCGTAGGACAGCATCACCTGGAACAGCGGGTGGCGGGACGGGGATCGTTCCGGATTGACCACCTCTACCAGCCGCTCGAACGGCACGTCGGCGTTGGCGAAGGCGTTGAGGTCGGTTTCGCGCACCACGTCCAGCATGCGATCGAACCCGGCCGCCGGGTCGACCGCGGTGCGCAACACGAGCGTGTTGACGAACATGCCGACCAGGTCGTCGAGCGCCGGGTCGGAACGGCCCGCGATCGGGGTGCCGATCGCGATGTCGTCGCTCGCGCACAACCGCGACAGCAGCGTCGCCAGCGCCGCGTGCAGCACCATGAACATGCTCACGCCGCGACTGGCCGCGAGTTCGATCGCGCCGCGGCGGATCTCGGCCGGAATGGCGAACTCGACGCGACCGCCGACGGTCGACCTGCGCAGCGGACGTGGACGGTCCAGGGGCAGGTCGAGCTGCTCGGGAAGCCCGGCAAGCGCCGAACGCCAGTGCGTCAGCTGGCGGCTGAGCGCACTGGCGGGATCGGATTCCTCCCCGAGTAATTCGCGTTGCCACAGCGCGAAGTCGGCATACTGCACCGGCAGTTGCGTCCACTGCGGCGCGACACCGTTCGCGCGCGCCGCCACCGCCGTCATCAGGTCCTTCGCCAGCGGCGCGATGGACCAGCCGTCACCGCAGATGTGATGCAGCACGATGAGGAAGACGTGCCGCTGCGGTCCGGTGCGATAGAGCGCCACCCGGATGGGGGCCTGGTCACGCAGATCGAAGCCGTATCCGGCGTACTCGGTGGCCAGCCCGGCCACCTCGTCCTCGGCGACATCAATCGGGTCGAGCGTCAGCGGGATCGCTCCCGCCGCATGGATCAGCTGGCAGGGCCCTTCCGGGGACTCCGGGAAGGTGGTGCGCAGGCTCTCGTGCCGTTCGATGACGTCGACCAGACCCGCGCGCAACGCGGCCACGTCGAGCGGTCCCTCCACCGCGACGGCCAGCGGCATGTTGTACGCGGCGGCATGCTCGGAGAACCGGTTCAGGATCCACAGCCGCTGCTGCGCTTGCGACAGCGGAATCCGTTCCGGCCGCTCGGCGGGCGCCAGCCGCGGCGAGGACGCGTCGGTGGTCTGCATGGCGAAACGCTGGGTGAGCGCGTCGATCGTCGCGGCCTCGAACAGATCCCGGATGGTCAGCGCGGTGCCGAGAGCGGCGTTGATCCTGGCCACCGCCCGCGCCGCGATGAGCGAGTTGCCGCCCATATCGAAGAAGTTGTCCTCGATGCCGACCTCGGTGGCGAGGACCTCGGCGAAGATGCCCGCGAGCACCCGCTCGACCTCGGTCCGTGGTTCGGCGATCGGCCGGATCGAACGCGGGCCGAACACGGGAGCGGGCAGCGCCTTGCGATCAATCTTGCCGTTCGCGCTCAACGGTAGCTCGTCGAGCTCCATCAGCGCGGAGGGCACCATGTACCCGGGCAACGTGTGGCGCAGCGCGGTGAGCAGCGCCGAGGTGTCCAGCCCGGCGCCGTCCTGCTTCGCCGCGACCACGTAGGCCACCAGCTCGTCACCGGCGCGGCCGCTGTGCGCCACGCAGACCGCGCGAGCGACCTTCGGGTCCTCGAGCAGTGCGGCCTCGATCTCTCCGAGCTCGATGCGCAGGCCACGGATCTTGACCTGGAAGTCGCTGCGTCCCAGATACTCCAGCACACCCGGCTCGGCGCCCGAGCGGCCGATCTGCCAGCGGGCCAGATCACCGGTGCGGTACATCCGGGCGCCAGGGGTGAACGGGTCGGCCACGAACCGATCGGCGGTGAGCCGCGGCTGTCTCAGGTATCCGCGCGCCAGTTGGACTCCGGCCAGATACAGTTCGCCGACGACGCCGGGCGGGACGGGCTGCAGCCGGTCGTCCAGCACATAGGTCTGGGTGTTCCACACCGGCGAGCCGATCGGCACGACGTTGGCGTCGGGCCGGCACGCCCAGTAGGTGACGTCCACGGCGGCCTCGGTCGGACCGTAGAGGTTGTGCAATTCGGACGCGGGTAAGGCCGCGTAGAACTCGCGCACCGTGGCGGCGGGCAGCGCCTCACCACTGCAGAACACCCGGCGCAGGACGGTGCAGCCGCTCAGATCGGCCTCCGTGACGAACACCGAGAGCATGGACGGCACGAAATGCGCTGTGGTGATGTGCTTTTCAGCGATGATCCGGGCCAGATACTCCGGGTCGCGGTGTCCATCCGGGGCGGCGACGACCAGGCGCGCGCCGATCTGTAACGGCCAGAAGAACTCCCAGACCGAGACGTCGAAGGTGGCCGGGGTCTTCTGCAGCACCGCGTCGGAGCGATCGAGGGGATACTCGTGCTGCATCCAGCGCAGCCGGTTGACGATGGCGGCGTGAGAGACCCCGACACCCTTGGGTTTTCCGGTCGACCCGGACGTGAAGATCACGTAGGCGAGGTGGTCGGGGCGCAACGCGCCGTTGCGATCGGCATCGGTGACCGGTGCGTCGTCGAACGCGGACACCGGTGCGGTGTCGATCTCCAGCCGGGTGGCGATCGCGGGCAGTTCGATCTCGTCGCGAGCCGCCGTGAGCACGCACAACGGCTCGGCTTGCCGGACGATCTGCCCGATCCGCTCGGCCGGGTGCTCGGTGTCCAGCGGCAGATACGCCGCCCCGGCCTTGATGATCGCGTACATGCCGACCACCAGCTCGAGGCTGCGGCGTAGGCACAGGCCGACCGTGGTGTCGGGTCCCGCGCCCCGCGCGATGAGCAGCCGGGCCAGGCGGTTGGCGCGGGCGTCGAGTTCGGTGTAGGTCAGCGTCTCGTCGCCGAATTCGAGGGCGATCGCGTCCGGGTCGGACGCGACGCGCTCGGCGAAGAGGCTCGCGAGCGTGCCCTCCTGCCTCGGCGCCTCGGTGGCGTTCCACCCGCGCAGCACCTGTTGCCGCTCGGTGCTGGTGATCGCGCCGAGCGACTCGGCGGGCATGTCCACGTCGGCTGCCAGGAACCGGCCGAGGAAATCCAGATAGCGCGCGTGGTGCACGCTCACTTCGGCCTCGCCGTAGAGGCGGGGGTTGGCCTCGAAGTCGACGTGCAAGCGCCCGCCCGCGCCGTTGTAGACGTTGACCGAGAGGTCTTCCACCGGGCCGGTGGCCAGCACGTGCATGGAGCCGACCAGGCTGCCGAAACGCAGCTCCTCGTGGAACAGCATCAGGTTGACCATCGGGCCGAAGAAGCCACGCGCGTCGCGGGAGTAGCCGCTATCGCGCCGGATGTCGTCGTGCCGGTAGCGCTGATGGCGCAGGGCGCCGGTGATCTGCAGTTCGGTGGATTTCACCAGGTCGCCGATCGTGGTCGACTCGTCGAACCGCAACCGGATCGGCACGACGTTGGACACCACGCCCGCCGAGCGGCGCAGCGACACCGTGGTGCGCGCCGAGACGGGCAGGCTCAAGGTCACGTCCGGGTTGCCCGTCACCGACCGCACGTAGGCGGCCAGCGCCGCGACGAACAGCACCGAGTCGGTCGTGTTCCACGCGCCCGCCGCCGCCTCGATCCCGGCGTGGTGTTCGTCGGTCAGCACGGCGGCGGCCAGCCTGCGTCCGGCGTCGTGCGTGGCGGCGCCGAGCCTGGCCCCGCCCAGGCTCACCGGCTCGCCCACCCCCGACAGCTGCCCCTGCCAGTACTCGCGATCGCTCTGGAAGCGGCTGGAGTGGTGGTAGCGCGCCTCGTCGGCGTAGATCTCGGCCAGCGGCGTCGCCCGCGAGGCGACCGGCTCGGTCCGGTTCTCCAGTGCGGTGTAGATCTCGGCGGTGCGGGTCAGCGCGTTCATCGCGCCATAGCCGTCGATGACGATGTGGTGGGCGAAGGAATACCAGATGTAGTCGGACTCGCCGATCCGGAGGACCGCGTTGGAGGTCAGCGGGTTGCGTTCCAGGTCGATCGGCGAACTGGTGTGTTCGTGCATCCAGCGCAGCGCCGCGGCGTACGGATCGGCCTCCTTGCGGAGGTCGATGCGTACCCACCCCGGCCGGTGCACCGGATCGACGACTTGATACGGAGTGCCATCGATCTCCACCAAGCGCAGCTGGCCCACCTGGGTCTCGGCGCCGAAACGCTCGATCGCGTACAGCAGCCGCCCCTCGTCCAGGTCACCGTGTATCTCGACGTACTGGGAGATGGTCAATGGCACGTCGGGGCGGATGCGCTGCGCGTACCAGAGAGCTGTCTGCGCGGGCGACAGAGCAAACGGTTGTGCAGAAAATTCGCCGGATGAACATTGGTCGACGCGATCCGTGGCCAATGAACTCATCAATCACTCCGTTCTGCCGCTGTTGACGCAACTCCCCGAGCACCGCTACAGCAAGCGCACGCGCGCCGGCCGTAGGACGTGATCCACGCCCTATGATTCGGAGCATCGCATCAGCCGGATTGCCGACGTTTTGGATTTGTTTCACATCCAACGTCCTTGGCAGAAGGCCACTTTGGTTGGTTACATTTCCGCAAACATTGCGACTCGACTAGGTCGAACCGAAGCAAAACGTGCCCTGACCAGACTGTTCGATGGTACGCCGCGGATCGCCGATCCGGTCAGGCGAACAGTGCGCAACCCAATTCCGCAGCTTCGCTTTCGGGGCGGCGGGGGCAAGAACATACCGCACGTTCGGTTGCGTGCGGCCGGGTTCGGCGAGCGGATGCTACCGGCCCGCGACGGCTTGCCCTGCGGTCCGCGCGCCCTTCCGCGCCGACCGCCGGCGAGCGACGGCGACCAGGACCGCGCCGGCCGTCAGGATAACGAACAATCGCTCCGGCGCAGGCCCGATTCGCGTTGCGAGCGTGGTGTCCTCCCGCAACGGAAGCTCAGCGACCAGGGCGGCGGGCACGAAAAGAGCGGTTTCCTGCCGCACATCGCCGTCGGCGGCGATGATGGCGCTGACACCCGAGGTGGCCGCGACGACCAGCGCCCTGCCGTGCTCCACGGCACGGACCCGGGACATGGCCAGCTGCTGATAGGTCATCTCGCTGTCGCCGAAGGTCGCGTTGTTCGTCGGCACGGTGAGCAGCTGCGCGCCCGCGCGCATCGCGTCCTGGAATGACCGGTCGAAAGCCACCTCATAGCACGTCGCCACGCCGATGTCGATACCTGCCGCGTGCACAACTCCATCACCATTTCCCGGCACGAAATACCCCGCCCGATCGGCGTATTCGGAGAAAAGCCGGAAAAAACTCCGCATCGGCAGGTACTCGCCGAAAGGCTGGATGATCTTCTTGTCGTGCCGCTCCCCCGGTCCCGCCACGCCGTTCCACACCATCACCGAGTTGGTCGTCGTGCGATCGGCGTTGATCAGCACGGCGCCGACCAGGATGGGCGCGCCGATCCGCTCGGAAGCCGCGGTGATCAGGGCGGCGGCGTCGCCGTTGCGCAACGGATCGATGTCCGAGGAGTTCTCCGGCCAGATCACCACATCGGGGCGCGGCGCGCGACCGGCCGCCACCTCGGCGGCCAGTTCTTCGGTGCGCCGGACGTGGTTGTCCAGTACTGCCCGCCGTTGCTCGTTGAAATCCAGACCCAGGCGTGGGACGGAGCCCTGGATCGCCGCGACCGTAACGGTTCGGTGGCCCTCGTCCGGGCCGGGCAGGACGGAGGTGAGCAGGAGACCGGTGAGCGGCATGACGAGCAGGGTGAAAGCCGCGGCGGCGTACCCCCGTCGAGTCGCCGGGATGGGTGCGCCCGCGGTGGTTTCTTCGGCGGCGTCGGCGCTCGGGAGCCCGTCGTCGGCGGCATATCGCGACCACAACAGGGTGACCAACGCCGCCGTACCGGTTCCGGTGAGCGCCACCGCGAACCCGACCAGCGGAGCGCCGCCGACCGCCGCCAGCGGGAGGAACCATCCGTCGGCCTGGCCGAAGGCCACACGGCCCCACGGGAATCCGCCGAACGGGAAGCTGGATCTCCCCCACTCCGCCGCAGTCCAGGTCAGCGCGACCCACAGCGGCCAGGCCGGCAGTGCGCCGATCACACGAGCGAGCAGGCCGAACACGCCGAGGTACAGCGCGCAGGCGGCGGACAGCGCCAGCCACGGCAGCGGCCCGACGTAGATGCCGGTCCACGGCAGCAGCGGGACGAAAAAGGCCAGCCCGGCGAGGAATCCGTATCCGAAGCCTGCTCGCGGACGGCCGTCGCCGCGTACGGTGAGGGTGAGCGCCGCGATGCCCAGCGGCGCGAGAAACCACCACGGCCGGGGCGGAAAGCTCCCGAACAGCAGCAGCCCCGCGCAGATCGCCGCCACCGAGCGCGCCGCGACCGGATGCCTGCGCACCACCGCGGGCACCCACCGCACCACTCCGAGCACTCGCTCTCGCACCATCACTCGGCCACTGTCCGCCATCGAGCCCGCGATCGCCAGTCGGCCGATCGACGCGACCCGTCGCGGGTCCGCCATCCGACGGACGACCGCAGGCCGACTGTGACGCCGCTCGCACGGGATGTCGGGAATTCCAGACCCCGCATGGGCGCACGCGTTTCCGGGCACCACCCGACTCGCCTCGGCCGACCGGCGGCGACGCGCCACTTGGCAGACTCGGCGGCGGTGCGGTGCAGAGATCCACGAACCACCACCGTGCCCGAACCAGCAGGTGCCCACTCTTTCATCGCCGGTGGCCGCCGCATCGTTAGCCACCGGGCAAGACATTTTTCCGCCGGGTGCGCACTCCACCGCACGAACCGGCGTCTTCCGAACGAGAGCGATGAACGGGCAGCGCCGGATCTCGCCGGGTCGCCTGCCCGATCGAATCCGGAATATCCCCGATTCCCGTCGCGAAACATGCCGGAGCTCCACCGCGCCGGACGCCACCGGGCCGCCTGCGGCGGTCCGGCCATCACTCGATCGCCGCCCCGGCCTCGCGGCCGCGCTCCCCGCCGCACGGCGATCCGTCGCTGTGCCGGCAGGTCCTGCCGGGCCCTCCAGCCCTCGGCACCCATGGGCACCATCGCGGTGGCACTCAGTGCCATCTCGGCCTCCGCGACTGCGCGGCGGCTTCGATCGACCGAGCCCCCTCGGTTCGCACTCGACGAGCAGGAGGGGACCGATGGGACTCCTCGGCCGACGACCACGGCCGTACCGTAAGGACAACTACGGCAGATACCAAGCGCACCGGTTTCCATCCACCTGCCGGACGCCCCGAAGCCCTCGACGGCGAACCGGCAGCCAAGCACCGCTCCGACCGGTCGCGCGTGCCATACCCGCCTCGCGCAGCTGGTGACCGATCCCATACCGGCGTGGCCGACCTCTCCGTAGTCAGCTCGCACCAGGCGCTGGTCGAGTGCAGCCGATCGGCGATTGGCGGTCGTCGCACCGCCCACCGGTCGCCCGCGCCGTACCACTCATCGCCGTCCCCCTGCGCGCGGCGTCGGCACCGGCGCGGTGAAGCGGTGGTCCCGGACCGCACGTCGAACACGGTTCGGCGGCGCGGCGCGCGGTCCACGATCACCGGCGTCTTCGAAGACCCGGCTGCCGGGGCGGCGCGCCCGCTACCCGGCCCCGCCGCGATCAGCGGGCCTGCCAGATGGTTGATCACGCCCACTCTGTCACCCCGTCCGCGACCATAGTCAGCCCGCGCGTCATCACCCGACCGAACGCCGTTCGCGGGACAGTCGAGAGCCGTCGGCTCCGTGACCGCTCACCGCGCATAGATGGTCACTCCCCGATGCACGGTGCGCAGGCACGTGGGCAGCGGCGCGCCCGGATCCAGCGCGGGCAATCCCGGCACGCGCGACCGCGGATCGGTGGACCAGCGCTGGACCGAGTCGGCGGCCGCGGCTACTACCAGTTCGCCGGCCTCCCAGATCGCATAGGAAGCGGGCGCCCCGGGTACCAGGGTTCCCGCTACCCCGTCGCGCACGCCGCCCGCACGCCAGGCGCCGCGCGTGGCCGCGGCGAAGGCCGCGCGCGGGGACAGGCCGTAGCCGGGCGTGCGATGGTTCGCCGCGGCGCGCACCGCCTCCCACGGATCGAGTGCCGTCACCGGAGCGTCGGAGCCGATCGCCAAGGCGACGCCAGCGGAGGCCATGGCGGCGAACGGGTTCAGCGTCGCGGCGCGGCCCGCGCCCAGCCGCGCGGCGTACATACCGTCCGGCCCGCCCCAGGCCGCGTCGAACCCCGGTTGCACACTGGCGATCACGCCCCAGCGCGCCAAGTGCGCGATGTGCTCGGCATCATCAATTCGGCGTGCTCCACGCGATGTCCGAGCGCGGCGACGGCGGGACCGCCCAGTTCGGTGACCACCCGTTGGACGCCGGCGACCACCGCGTCCATGGCGGCGTCGCCGATGACGTGGAATCCGGCCTGGATGCCGGCGACCGTGCAGGCGCGCACGTGGCCCGCGATCGCCTCGGCATCGAGATAGCTCTTGCCACAACCGGTTTCGTCGGCATAGGGCGCACGCAACCAAGCCGTGCGCGACCCGAGGGAGCCGTCGACGAACAGGTCGCCGCCGAGGGCGTGCACGCCGAGTTCCTCGATCAGGGCACGAGCTCGCTCCGCGCTGTCCACCGCCTCGCCCCAGTAGGCCCGCACCTGCACGCCGTGTTCGAATTCGAGCAGTTCACGGACGTCGGCGCGCCCCGCGATCTCCGGGCCCGCGCATTCGTGAACCGCGACAACGCCGTGCGCGGCGGCACGGTCCAGCGCCGCGGCGCGCGCTCGATCCCGTTGCGCGCGGGACAGACTCGCGAGCGCGGCGGTGCGCACCAGATGGTGCGCGGCGGCACGCACGGGCTCGCCAGGGGTGAACCCGTCGGTCGCCGACAGGCCGGGCAGCGTGTCCAACAGCGCCGAGGACGCCACCGCGGAGTGCGCGTCCACTCGCGAGAGGTAGACGTGCCGCCCGGCCCCCGCCGCCGCATTGATCTCCTCGACCGTCGGCGGCCGTCCCTCCGGCCAGGTGGTCTCGTCCCACCCGTCGCCCAGTACGGCGCCGTCCGGGTGCGCGACGGCGAAGTCCCTCAGCAATCGCAGGCAGTGCTCGAGCGAGCGAGCGGCCGACAGGTCGAGGCCGGTCAGCTTCAAGCCCAGCGCGGTGACGTGCACGTGCGGGTCGACGAACGCGGGCGCGACGAAGGCCCCGCCGAGGTCGATGATTTCGGCGTCCGGATGCAACGCGCGTCCGGGTTGCTCGGCGCCCAGCCAGACGACGGTCCCGTCACTCACCGCCATCGCCGTGGCATCGGGTGAACTGGCACTGTAGAAACGACCGCCGATCAGCAACTGGGTACTCACGAGGCACCAGTCTGCCGTATGGCTGATGCGGCGGCCCCGGTCAGCCGTGCGGCACGGGGTGGCGCGCCAGATCCTCCGGCTGCGCCAGCACCGCCATCACCTCCGCGTACTCCGGGGGCGCGCCGCCGGTCCCCCCGGCCGCCGCGGGCACGCAGCCCGCCTCCACGGCGATCAGCTCCAGCCGCAGTGCCGCGACGGTGAATCCGGAAATCGACTGTCCCGCAGCGGCCGCCGCTCGTTTCACCGCGGCGGCCAGCTCCTCGCTCACCGTAACGGTGAGTTGCTCGGTGGCCATCGCGCCACGATAGCCTTCCCGGCGCCGCACGGAACCGGGTGCGGCGATTCAGCACCGGGTGCGGCGATTCAGCCTCGGGACGACGTGATCGCGCGCCGCGCGTTGCCCTTGCCGTCGTCGTACCACTGCTCGACGACAACCCCGTCGACCACTTCGCCGCCGTCGACGACCACGCCGCGATAGGGCACGGCCACGGCGAGCCGCCGGAAACGCCGCGCGGCCAACGCCGTCACCAGCGGACGCACCAGCACCCGCGTCGGAGGCAGCAGCAGGAGCAGGCCCAGCAGCGAGGTGACCAGGCCGGGCACGAACATCAGCACCCCACCGGCCGCGACCAGGGCGCCGTCGGCCACGGCGGTCCCCGGCGCCACTTCTCCCCGGGCGGCCCGGCGGAACTGCTCGAACACCCGCCGCCCTTGCGAGCCGACCAGCAGCATGCCCGCGGCCGACCCGGCGATCAGCACCAGGATGGTCGGCAGCACGCCGATCAACTGGCCGACCGCGACCAGTGCGGCGACTTCCACGACGACGTACAGCACGAACAACAAGGCGGGCATGGCGATCCTTTCGGACGATCTACCAGGTCAACGTCCCGCGCCCGAATTTTGCTCCCCGGAGCGCCTGATAAGTCGCTGAGACCGCCGCGGGCGTCAACCGCCCGGACGCACCAACCCGGTCTCGTAGGCCAGCACGACCGCCTGAACCCGGTCGCGCAGGCCGAGTTTGGTGAGCACCCGGCCCACATGCGTCTTGACCGTGGCCTCGGACAGGTACAGCTGCCCGGCGATCTCGGCGTTGGAGCGCCCTGCCGCGATCTGCTCGAGGACTTCCCGCTCGCGGGCGGTGAGCACGTCGAGCACTCCCGGGTCGCGGGTCCGCGCCGGGTTCTCCGCGATGAGCCGGTCCAGCAGACGTTTGGTGACCTTCGGTGAGACCACGGCGTCACCGGCGGCGACGCTGCGGATGGCGGAGACGAGATCCTCCGGCGGAGTGTCCTTCAGCAGGAATCCGCTCGCTCCCGCCCGAAGCGCGCCGAGCGCGTGCTCGTCGAGGTCGAAGGTCGTCATGACCAGCACCCGGCTGCCGTGTCCCGCCTCCACGATCCGGGTGGTGGCCACGACCCCGTCCACCACCGGCATCCGCACGTCCATCAGCACCACGTCGGGTCGCAGTTCCGCCGCTCTGGCGACCGCGGCGGCGCCGTTGGCGGCCTCTCCGATCACCTCGATGTCGGGGTGCGCGCCGAGCACCATCTTCAATCCCATTCGCATGAGTTCCTGGTCGTCGACAACGAGAACGGTGATCGGCACGTCCTCAATGTAACGTGGCCGCTTCCGCACACCTGGTGAGCTGGGCCGCCACGGCGATGGCCGGCCCGGCTCACTCCGCCGGGCCGGGCCGCAGCGGGATGCTCGCGTGCACCCGCCAGGCTCCGTCGGCGTCGCGTCCCGCGTCGAGGCTGCCGCCCAGCACGGCGACTCGCTCGCGCATCCCGACCAGGCCGAGGCCGCTGCCCTCGATCCGGGTGCCCGAGTCGTGCAGCGGCACCCCACCGGTATCGGTGACATCGATCAGCACGTTGGTCTCGGTGCGGCGCACCCGCACCCACGCCTTGGGGTGCGGCCCGGCATGTCGCAGGGTGTTGGTCAGCGATTCCTGCACGATGCGATGCACGCCGAGACTGACTTCGGGCGCGATGTCGTCGAGTTCACCGGTCAGCTCGAGTTCCACGGCCAGACCGGTGCCGCGCATCATCTCCACGACCTTGGCGATGCCCGCGGTGCCGTGCTGGGGCAGCTGATCGGGGGCGTGCTCGGTGCGCAGCAGGGCCACGGTCCTGCGCAGCTCGCGCAGTGCTTCGCGGCCGGTGCTCGCGATGGTGGTGAGCGCCTGTTCGGCCGCGTCCGGATCGCGGCGCAGCGCGTACTTCGCGCCGTCGGCCTGCACGATGATCACGCTCACCGCGTGGGCGACCACATCGTGCAGTTCGCGCGCGATGCGGGTGCGCTCCGCCGCGACGGCGTCGTGCGCCCGGCGCTCCCTGTCGTAGTCGGCGACCGCGAGCCGCGCCGCCACCTCGGCGTCGTAGGCGTGCCGCGCGCCGATGAACTCCGCGAGCGTCCAGGACAAGGCGTAGAACATGGCGGTGAACACGCTGTCGGGCCCCGACGGTTTCCCGATCGCCGCGATCGCCAGCGCGAGATCCACCGCCAGGCCGAGCACGTACCACAGTCCCTCTCGCCTGCCGACGTAGGCGACCAGTGTGTAGAGCATGATGCCGTGCGACAGCAGAGCTATGTGCTCGGCGTCGTCCCCGGTCAGGAAACCCACCAGGGTCGCGACCATCGACAGTGCCAAGGTGGCCGCCGCCATGGCCCGGGGATACACCCGCCGCAGGGTGACCGGCAGCGGAAGCAGCACCCCGATGGCCAGGTAGGCGAGCTTGTCGTGCGCGTTTCCCACACCGATGACCTCGAGCAGCAGCAGCGCCGCCGCCAGCACCGAATCGGCGACGATGGGCTTGCCTCGAAGCCACAGACTGAAACGGCGCACGTGCTCAGCCTAGGTGCGCCCGGCGGGCGAGCCCGCCGACCCGGCGGAGTGCCCCTGAGCGCGCTTCGCCCCGCCGCGCGGGTACGCGTCCGACCGCGCGGTCTGGTTGTCTGGCAGGGTGGAGATCGGAGACTGGGCGGTTTTGCTGACGGCGGCGACGGCCGCGGGGTGGGTGGACGCGGTGGTGGGTGGCGGCGGGCTGATCGTCCTGCCGACGCTGTTCGTGGTGGCTCCCGGTATCGCGCCGCAGACCGCGCTCGGCACCAACAAGCTCGCGGCGGTGGCCGGGACGAGCGCCTCGGTGCTGACCTTCGCGCGCAAGGTGCCGATGCGCTGGCGGGTGCTGCTGCCCGCGGCGACGATCGCCGCGGCGGCCTCCGCGATGGGCGCCGCCGCCGTCTCGCTGATCGATCGCGAACTGTTCGTTCCGATCGTGATGGTGGTGCTGGTCGGCGTGGCCGTGTTCGTCACGCTGCGGCCGTCGATCGGCGTCACGCTGGCCACGCATCCGCCAACCCGGCGCAAGGTCGTCCTCACCGTCGCGCTGGCCGCCGGGTTGATCGGCTTCTACAACGGCCTGCTCGGTCCCGGCACCGGAACGTTCCTGATCATCACCTTCGCGACCCTGCTCGGCACCGAATTCGTGCGAGCCGCCGCCATGGCCAAGGTGATCAACTGCGGTTCCAACTGCGGCGCTCTGATCTTCTTCGGCGCGACCGGGCACATCCTGTGGGCGCTCGGCGCGGCAATGGCCGTCGCCAATGTCCTCGGTGCCGTGCTGGGCGCGCGCATGGCGCTGCGGAAGGGCGCCGAGTTCGTGCGCGTCGTGCTGCTGGTGGTGGTGATCGGGATGGTGATCCGGCTGGGCTGGCAGCAGTTCGGCTGATCAGCGCACCGATTCGGCGCGCTGGGTGGCCAGCCAGGGTTGCAGCACCCGGGAGGTCGTCTCGTGGATCTCGCGGTGCAGGCGCTCGCCGTCCTCGGCCCCGGCCACCGGTCGCTGGAACAGCACCGTCAACGCCCCCGACACCGCGCCGACGACAGCGCCGACCAAGGCGGCCGCGCCGACCTCGTCGAGTTCGGCGGGGAACGCCTTGTGCAACTGCCTGGCGATCTCGCGCTGGGTGACCAGCTGGGCGTGCGCGGCGCGGCCGCTCACCGCGGGAACGGTTCGCGACACCTGGGCGCGCAGCGCGCCGATCCGGGCGTTGAGGTCGTCGACGAGGTGCTCGCCGGGATTGTCACCGGCGGCGCGCAACGCGCGCAGCAAGACCTCCACCGGACGTTCCCCCTGGCGCCTGCTCGCGATCGCCGCCACCGCGGCGCGGACGCGCTCGTCGGATTCCGGGAACAGCAACTCTTCCTTGCTGGCGAAGTAGTTGAAGAACGTGCGCGTGCCGACGTCCGCCGCCGCGGCGATGTCGGCCACCGTCGTCTCCTCGTAGCCTCTGGTCTCGAACAGTTCGGCCGCGGCTTCGAGGATGGCGCGGCGGGTACGTTCGCGTTTGCGGTCACGCAGCGGGGATGGCGGCACGCGGGCACAGTACGGCATCCGGCGAGCAACACGCCGTAAGCCCGAGTGTCGCGCGTGCCGTTCACGGTGTGCCGGCGGGCATCCGATGCCGACCGGCGCGCGATGCGCGTTTCCACGGCGTGGCAGCACCACGCCGTCTCGCCACCCGGCGGCACCGGCTAGGTTGGTGCGGGTGAGCATCGCGACTTCCCGAGACGTGGACGCCGAGTTCCTCGACCTGCCACTGGCCGCGCTCGCCGACGCCGCCCTGGCCGCGGCGACGGCGGCCGGCGCCGAGCACGCCGACTTGCGGGTGCACCGCCTGGTCACCCAGTCGATCCGGTTGCGCGACGGCCGGGTCGAAGCCGTCACCGACAGCACCGAACTCGGTTTCGCGGTGCGCGTGATCGTCGACGGCACCTGGGGCTTCGCGTCACACGCCGCGCTGACCCCGGACACCGCCGCCGCAGTGGCGCGCACCGCGGTCACCGTCGCGACCACGTTGCGGGCGCTCAATCGTGAGCGCGTCGAGCTGGCCGATGAGCCGCGTTACGCCGGCGCGCGCTGGGTCTCGGCCTACGACATCGACCCGTTCGCCGTGCCGACCGGCGAGAAAGTGGCTTTGCTGCAGGACTATTCGGAGCGCTTGTCGCACGCCGACGGAGTGGACCACGTCACCGCTGGGGTGTTGCAGGTCAAGGAACAGACTTTCTACGCCGACACCGCCGGCTCATCGATCACCCAGCAGCGGGTGCGGCTGCACCCGAGCCTCGAGGCGATCACGGTGGACACCTCGGCGGGAGTGTTCGAGACGATGCGCACGCTGGCCGCGCCCGCGGGCCGGGGGTGGGAGTACGTCACCGGCGCCGACAGAGTGTGGGACTGGGACGGCGAACTCGCCCGGATCCCGGAGTGGCTGACCGAGAAGGTGAAAGCGCCCAGCGTGCAGGCCGGGCCGACCGACCTCGTCATCGACCCGACCAACCTGTGGCTCACTATCCACGAATCCATCGGGCACGCCACCGAATACGACCGTGCCATTGGTTACGAATCCGCCTACGCGGGCACTTCCTTCGCCACGCCGGACAAGCTCGGCACGCTGCGCTATGGCACGCCGATCATGCACGTGACCGGCGACCGGACCGAGTCGCACGGGCTGGCCAGCGTCGGCTACGACGACGAGGGCGTCGCCGGGCAGCGCTGGGATCTGGTCCGCGACGGCGTCCTGGTCGGCTATCAACTGGATCGGGTGTTCGCGCCGCGTCTGGGCCTGGCGCGGTCCAACGGCTGCTCGTACGCGGACTCGGCGCACCACGTGCCGATCCAGCGGATGGCCAACGTCTCGCTGCAACCCGACCCCGATCGCGATACCAGCACAGAGGAGCTGATCTCACGCGTGGACGACGGCCTCTACATCGTCGGCGACAAGTCGTGGTCGATCGACATGCAGCGTTACAACTTCCAGTTCACCGGCCAGCGGTTCTTCCGCATCCGCGGCGGCAAGCTGGACGGCCAGGTGCGCGACGTCGCCTACCAGGCCACCACCACCGACTTCTGGGGTGCGATGGAGGCCGTCGGCGGGCCGTCGACCTGGCGACTCGGCGGCGCGTTCAATTGCGGGAAGGCGCAGCCCGGCCAGGTCGCCGCGGTCAGCCACGGCTGCCCGTCGATCCTGGTGCGCGGGATCAACGTTCTCAACACCCGGACGGAGGCAGGCCAGTGACCGGCGATCTGTTCCCCGCGAGCGCGACCGTGGAACGGGCGCTGGCGCTCTCGCGCGCCGACGAGACGATGGTGATCGTCCGCGACGAGCACGAGGCGTCCCTGCGCTGGGCCGGGAACTCGATGACGACCAACGGATCGTCGGTGTCGCGGAACTGGGCGGTGATCGCGGTGTTCCGCGAGGGGCCTCACCGCGCCCGTGTCGGCACGATCGCCTCGACCAGCGTGGACCCGGGCGACATCGAGGCGGTCGTGCGCGCCGCCGAAGAGGCCGCGCGCGGCGCCGAGCCCGCCCGGGACGCGATGCCGCTGCTCGAGCCGGGCGCCGTCGACGTCGACTGGGCGGACCCCGCGGGCAGCACCGGCATCGAGGTGTTCACCGATCTGGCCGACGGCCTGGCCACCGGGTTCGACAGCGCCGACCGCCTCTACGGCTTCGCCCACCACCAGATGCACACCACCTGGCTCGGCACGTCGACCGGCATCCGTCGCCGCTTCGTGCAACCCACCGGCTCGGTGGAGATCAACGGCAAACGCGGGGAGGGCGCGGATCTGGCCAGCGCTTGGGTCGGGGTCGGCACCGCGGATTTCACCGACGTGGACGTATCCGGCCTGCTCGCCGACCTGTCCCGCCGCCTGGACTGGGCCAAGCGCAAGGTCGAGCTGCCCGCGGGCCGCTACGAGACCTTGCTGCCGCCCTCCACCGTCGCCGATCTGATGATCTACCTGGCCTGGTCGATGGAAGGGCGCGGCGCGCAGGAGGGCCACACGGCGTTCGCGCGGGCGGGCGGGACGCGGGTCGGCGAGCGGCTCAGCGATCTCCCGCTCACGCTCTACTCGGATCCGCACGCGCCCGGGCTGGAATACCGGCCGTTCGTGGCGGCGACCGCGTCGTCGGAATCGATGTCGGTCTTCGACAACGGCCTGCCCGCCGAGCGCGTCGACTGGCTGCGCGACGGCGTCGTCTCCGCGCTGGTCTATCCGCGCGCCACGGCCGCCGAGTTCGACGCACCTGTCGCGGTTCCCGGTGAGAACCTGCTGCTCACCGGCGGTTCGGAGGCCACGATCGACGACATGATCGCCCGCACCGAGCGCGGCCTGCTGCTGACCACCCTCTGGTACATCCGCGAGGTCGATCCCGCGACGCTGTTGCTGACCGGTCTCACCAGGGATGGGGTCTATCTGGTGGAGAACGGCGAGGTCACCGCCGCGGTGAACAACTTCCGGTTCAACGAGAGCCCGCTGGACCTGCTCCGGCGGGTGAGCGAGGCCGGCGCGACCCAGCTCACGCTGCCGCGCGAATGGAAGGACTGGTTCACTCGCACGGCGATGCCGCCCCTGCGGATTCCCGACTTCCACATGTCGTCGGTGAGCCAGGCAACCTGATCCGGCGGGTCAGGCGGCCGGGCTGATCTCGATGCCGATGGTTCCGGCTTTGCCGCGCCGCAGATTGCTGCCGAGGATGATCAGCGGACCGGTGAGCCAGTACTTGCGGCGCAGCAGCTTGCGCACCCGTTCGGTGCCCTCGGCGTCGAGAATCCGCCCGGTCCCTTCGACCACTTCGCCGTGCGGCTTGCCGTTCACGCTGCACGGTTGCACGGTGACCGCCGGATTGCGGCGCAGGCGCTTGACCTTCCAGCTGTCGGTCACCGTCCAGACGTACAGTTTGCCGTTCTCGGACACCGCCCACACGGCGGTGCCGACGGGCGTCCCGTCTTTGCGGAAAGTGGTCAGCAGCACGTAGTCGGACTCGGCGACGGCGTCCAGCGTATTCGTCATGCGGGCAGCGTATCCCGCGACCGGCGCCGGGAAGACGTCACGGCGGCGCGGCCCCGGCTCCCAGCACCGATATTGTTCGGCGGAGTCACGACCTACTCCGGCATCCGGTACTCCCCCGCCTCCAGACGCGCGAGGACGCCCTCGGTCCACGTCGACAGGTTCTCGAACACGCTGCTCCACAACTCCAGGAGATCGGTCGCGTGCGGCGCTTCGTGGCGCCCCGGGAAGTCCGGGATCATGGCCAGCAGGCCCGAGCGCAACTCCTCGCTGCGGCGGCGCTGTTCGCGCAGCCTCGCGATGACGTGCGCCCTTGGCAACGCGTCCATGAAGGCGATGCCCGCGCCGAGTTCCTCCATGTCGATGCTGACCAGCGCCTCGTCCATGAGCCTGCGGAACTCGGCCTCACCCGCCTCGGTCAATTCGAACAGCGTGCGCCCCGGGCCCTGGTCGCTGTGCTGGGTGCCGAACGCGCTCAGCTTTCCTTCGCGCGAGAGCTGCTTGAGCGCGTGGTAGATCGAGCCCGGTTTGACGTTCGTCCAGGTCTCCGCGCGCCAGGACAGCAGTTCCTGACGCACGGCATAGCCGTGCACGGGCTGACGCAGGCGCATCACCCCTAGCACCAGCAGGCGCACGACGGACACGGCGCACTCCTTTCCCTCGGATGGAGGGTAATCAAGTTTGAGTTCCGTTCCGCGACCGCCCTACACTCAGCTAGTCAAACTTGAATACCGCAGGAGGAAGTGGATGGCCGACACGGCAGTGCCGCAGCTCTGGACCGCAGATCTATCCGGCACGCTGGACTTCTACAAGACGCTGGGCTACACCGTGACCCACGAGCAGAGCCGCCCCTACGTCTACGGCGTCGTGGAGGATCACGGTTGCGCGCTGCATTTCGTGTCGCTGCCCAAGGACGGCGACATACCCGTCGAACGGGTCGGCTGCCTGGTCATGGTGGACGACGTCGCGAGCAGACATCAGGCCTTTACCGCGGCACTGCGCACCCGCTACGGCAGAATTCCCGCGAAAGGCCTGCCCCGGATCACCCGCTTCCGGCCGGGACAGTCCCGGTTCACCGTCGTCGACCCGGCGGGCAATCAGGTGATCTACATCCAGCGGGACGAACCCCCGAAAGTGGAGTACGGCGGATCCAAGGAACTCAACGGACTGGCCAAGGTGCTGGACAACGCCCGCATACTGCGCGACTTCAAGACCGACGACAAGGCCGCGTTTCGCGTGCTCGAAGTCGGTCTCGGCCGGTTCCGGGCCGAAGCACCGCGACTAGAGGTGGCCAGGGCGCTGGCGGCGCTCGCCGAACTGGCCGTCGCGGGCGACGACCCCGGCCGCGCCGAGCAGTTCCGGGCGGAGCTGCGCGCGATGGCGTTGTCCGCCGAGGAACGCGCGTCCGTCGCCGACGAACTGCGTGCTTCCGACGACCTGGCAGCGTGGCTGTCGGGCACGTAGCCGAGGCGCGTCACGCGGCGGTCAGCACCTGCGGCCCGTCCGGCGTGATCGCGACGGTGTGTTCGGAGTGAGCCGTGCGCGAGCCGTCCGCCGACCGGATGGTCCAGCCGTCGGGGTCGGTGACGATGCGGTCGGTCGTGCGCGCGAACCAGGGTTCGATCGCGATGGTGAGCCCGGGTCGCAATCGGTAGCCGCGCCCGGGGCGGCCGTCGTTGGGCACGTGCGGATCCTCGTGCATGGTGCGGCCGAGACCGTGGCCGCCGAATTCGGTGTTCACCGGATAGCCGTGCCTCCGGGCTACCGCGGCGATGGCCGCGGAGATGTCGCCGACGCGGTTGCCCGGCATCGCGACCGCGATCGCCGCGCCCAGCGCCTCCTCGGTGGCCCGGACCAGCCGCATATCCTCCTCCGCACCCGCGCCGACGACGACCGTGGTCGCCGCGTCCGCGACCCACCCCTCGATGCCGACCGCGAGGTCCATGCTCAGCACGTCGCCGTCACGCAGCGCGTAGTCGAACGGAAGCCCGTGCAGCACGGCGTCGTTCACCGACAGGCAGACAGTGTTGCGGAACGGGCCGCGCCCGAACGACGGCGCGTAGTCCCAGTAGCAGGACTGCGCGCCGCGCTCGCGGATGCGCTCGCGGACGTGAGCTTCCAGGTCGAGCAGGTTCACCCCCACCCGGGCGCGCTCGCGCAGTTCGGCGAGGACGCCGGCCACGAAGCGGCCCGCCACTCGCATCCGCGCGATCTCCGCCGGACTCTTCAACTCGACCATCGATCCTCCAGTGCATTGGTATTTTAATACCACCTTAGCGTCGCCGGTATTTTAATACCAGCGCGCCGCTTGCGGTATTTAAATACCGCCCGTAGCCTGGTCGCATGGTCCGCCTCCCGTTGACGCCCGCGCAGATCGAAGCTGGCCGCCGCCTCGGCGCCGCCCTGCGCGCCGCCCGCGCCGACCGCGACCTCACCGAAGTCGCCGGGGCGGCCGGGATATCGCCGGAAACGCTGCGCAAGATCGAGACCGGCCGGTTGCCCTCCCCTGCCTTCGGCACCGTGGTGGCGCTGGGCCAGGCGCTCTCGATCCCCCTCGACGACCTCGCGGAGATCTGGCGCTCCGCGGCCCTGGCCGAATCGGCTTGAAGTAGATCGGCCGGCGCCTTCCGCGCGATCGCGAGACCGACCGAGGCGGCCGCCCGGACGCTACCCGCGATGGTCGCGAAAGAACGCGCGTACGTCCGCCAGGAACAATTCCGGCTGCTCCGCCGCCGCGAAGTGCCCGCCCTCGGCGTATTCGGTGAAATGCTCGATGTGGCCCTCCGGGTTCATCACCCTGCGCATCAGCGGATGCGTGTTGAACACCGCCCATCCCTGCGGCACTCCCGACGGCGCGACCCAGTCCATCCCGGAATGCGCGGCCTCCCAGAGGAACTGCGCCGCCGACGCGCCGCTGCGGGTGAACCAGTAGATACTGATGTTGGTCAGCAGCAGGTCGCGATCAACCGCTTCGCCTTCCGGACGCGCCGGGTCCGTCCACACCTGGAACTTCTCGGCGATCCAGCCGAGTTGCGCGACCGGTGAGTCGGTCAGCGCGGCCGCGATCGCGTTCGGCTGCGTGGATTGCAGCATCAAATAGCCCTTTTGCTGTGCCCACTTCTCCCGCGCTGCCTCGATACCGGCGAGTTCGTCGTCGGTGAGGCCCTCCGGCACCGGCAGTTGCTCACCCACCAGACCGAGCGTTCCCTGGTCGCTGTTCACATGCGTCGCGATCACCCGCTCCGGATGGGTCGCGGCCAGTCGCCCGGTGACGCCCGAGCCGATGTCGCCGCCCTGCGCCACGAATTTCTCGTAGCCGAGCCTGCTCATCAGCTCCCCGAACGCCTCGGTCGTGCGCGCCAGCTCCCATCCCGTCGAGGCCAGCGGCGTGGAGAACCCGAAACCGGGCAGCGACGGGATCACCACGTGGAACGCGTCCGCCGGGTCACCGCCGTGCGAGCGGGGGTCGGTGAGCGGGCCGATCAGATCCAGGAACTCCACCACCGAGCCCGGATAGCCATGGGTGATCAACAGTGGCAAGGCGTCCGGTTCGGGCGAGCGGACGTGGAAGAAGTGGATGGTCTGCCCGTCGATCTCGGTGGTGAACTGGTCGTAGGCATTCAGCCGCGCCTCCTGCGCTCGCCAATCGAACTCGTCACGCCAGTATTCGGCCAGTTCCCGCAGGCATCGCGGCGTTATCCCGCGCCCCCAATCGGCCTCGGTCCCCGGCACGGCGTGCGGGAAGCGCGTCCGGCCCAGCCGCTCGCGCAACTCGTCGAGCTCTGCTTGGGGGATGTGGACGCGGAAAGGGCGGATCTGCTTCGTGTTCGTCATACGGACCACTCTCCCGAGCATTGCGGAAGACTTGCTTCCGCAATTGCACACCTTCTGAGCGGAAATGCGCCGAGCGGTCGCCGCCGAGTGGGCAGGGCGCCGGCGGACGCCGAGAATGGGTGGCATGACGGCGTGGCATACAGACGGCGCGGCCGGCTCGGCGCCCCGGGTGGAACCCGAGCAAGAGCGGCGGGCGTCACGCCTGGTCTGGTACGCGGCCTACGGCTCGAATATGTGCCTGAGCAGGCTGCGGACCTACCTGCGCGGCGGCAGGCCCGAAGGCGGAGCCCTCACCCTGCCCGGCTGCCGCGACTCCGCCGACCCGATCCGCTCGATGCCGCTGCTCTTGCCCGGCGTGCTGTACTTCGCCACCGAATCGCTGACCTGGACCGGCGGACGCGCGTTCTACGATCCGGGTTGTCCGGGCGAGATCGCCGTGCACGCCCACCTGCTCACCGCCGCACAGTTCTCCGACATCGTCGCGCAAGAGATGTATCGACCCCCGGGGACGGAGGTCCAGTTGACCGAGGTGATCCAACGGGGCACCAGGACCCTGGGTCCCGGCCGGTACGAAACCTTGGTTTGCGCGGGCACTCATGCCGGACATCCCGTGCTCACGTTCACCGCACCCTGGCGCTATCGCGACGTGCGCGGCAATCCACCCGCCGCCGCCTACTTGCGGTATCTGGCGGCAGGACTACGCTCCGCGCACGGCTGGTCCATCCGGACGACCGCGGGATATCTCGCCACGCGCCCCGGCGCCGACCGGCACTGGACCCCGGAAACGGTCCACGCGCTGCTCGACGCGGGCGAGGTACGGCACCGGACCTACGAGGAGACCCCGGCGGCCTCGGACCACGCGCCGACCGGCGACGCGCCCCCGGAGTCCCGGTAGCTGCGCGCGACCAACGCGGCGCGCAGGTACCACACCCCGGAGGCCTGGGCGGGGTCGAATCCGGTGAGCTGACCGATGCGCTTGAGCCGGTAGTCCACCGTGTTGGTGTGGATGTGCAGCGATCGCGCCGTGCGCTGGCGGTTCAGATTCGTACTGATATGACGCTTGAGCGTTTCGAGCAGTTCGGGGTGCTCGTCGAGCGGATCGAGCAGTGTCCGCAGCGTTTCCAGGCCGGGGCCCGGCCGGGTGAGCTGGTATTCCAGAGCCAGGTCGTCGAACCGGAACAGCCCGCGGGTCCAGCGCAGCCTCTGCACCATGTCGAGCAACTCGTGGGCGCGGTCGGCGGCGGTCGGAACCTCGACCGGTGTCGCGGCGATCACCGTCGCGACGATCGGAACCTGCGCCGCGCGGCCGAGGCTCTCGACGAGTTCGTCGAGGACCTTGTCCTCCGGCGACGCGGACGGCAGCAAGATGGTGCCGCCGTCGACGCTGAGCAGCGACAGCACCGCTTCACCGCAGCGGGTGGCGAGTTCGGACTGCACCCGGCGCAGCTTTCGCCGGGCCACCACAGCACCGTCGAGTTGCGGATTGCTTTCCTCGGGGTGCGGCGGAATCGCCAGCGCCAGAACAGAATACGAGTCCGCGATCTGGATGCCGCATTCACGGGCCATGGTGAAGGTGGGGTGCCCGCCGAGCAGGGCCGAGGCGAGTGTGTGCGCGGCCGTGTGGTGCTCGCCGACCACGGCGCGCAGCTCGGTCACGTAGGCGCGCGAGACGGTCGAGGTGATGGTGTCCAGGATCTCCAGCAAGCGGCGGCTGATGTCCTTGAGACTGTCGAAGTCCGCGGCGGTGGCGTTCGCGACGATCAGGTCGAAGCCGAGTTTGAATCCCTCGTGCACGGCGTGGTGGATGGTGTCGATCGGGATGCCCTCCCGCGCCCAGCCTGCCGCGGCGTTGCGCAGCACGAGGGTCTTCTCGGGAATGTCACCGCCGTCGAGCATGCTGACGGCGAGTTCCAGGCACAGGCGGGTGATGTTGGTGATGTCGCCGTTGAGCGCCTCGCCGGGCAGAGTCCGGCAGTGCGCGACGGTCTCGATGAAATGGCCGACCATTTTGCGCGACAGATTCCGCACGTCTCGCAGTGAAGAACTGGCCGGGCGGCCCGATAGGGTCAGATCCGGGCCTGCCGAATCGGTGATGGACATATGACTCCTTCCCTCCCCGATCGCGGAAAGTACTCAACGGTAACTTGACCGGGTCGACGTGCCGAGAGCCGAGGCCCTGCTTGGGGACACCACCCGAACCGCACGACAAGCACCTGTGAGGCCTCACAATTGGCTGACGGGCGGTCGAAATCTTTCGATCCCCGTCGTAACGTCGGTGGCAGTAGGGTCGCCGGGCGGAGGGAGGGCCATGAACATCGGCCCGCACGAACAAGGTCGGGACATCGCCGAGGTGTCCACGAGATTCGATCGTGGCACCCATCGCGGCCCCGACGCGCTGATCAGAATGGGCCTGGAATTGGCGCTCGTCCTGGTGGACGCGGCCGAGGCCGCGGGAAGCCTGGCCCTGGGCCGGTTCGAGCACGCGGCGACCCGCTGCGCTCAGGCGGGCGTCCCGATCGAAGCCGTGCACGCCGTCCTGCGCGACAGCCTCGACGCGGGTCTCGCCGCGCCGTCGACGGATTCTCCGGAGCGTCGCGCACCGAGCACCCAGGTGGAGCCGGGAGTTCTCAGCGCATTCCTGGAGGCGCTGAATTCGGTGGTGGCGCGCAGCTACGCCAACTGACGGGACGTGCCTGGCTCAGAGCGCGGCGACGAGAGCGGCGCTTTCCAGCGCGCATCCGTGACCGATCGTGATGCCGGACCCGCCGTGACCGTAATTGTGGACGACAGGCGTGCCGGGCAGCGCGGCGTGGTCGAGCTCCAAGCGGACTTCGCGCCGCCCGGGGCGCAGACCGACCACCGTCTCGAGCACTTCGCCGCCCGCCAGATCGGGCACCAGGTCGCGGCAACGCCGCAGGATCGACCGGGTGAGGTCGGGATCCGGCGCGGTGTCCCACGCGCCGATGTCGAGCGAACCGCCGAGGACGCAGTCGTTCGCGCGAGGATGGACGTAAGCGCGGCCGAGCGGATGGGCCTCGTCGCGAACCGAGACCGAGAGCCCCGGGTTGGCGACCCGCACGATCTGGCCGCGGATCGGGTACGCCTCCGGGTCGCCGACGAGCGCGGCGGCGCGCAGACCGGCACAGTTGACCACGACGTCCGGCGCCAGATCGGCCAGATCGTCGAGTCGTCGCACGGTGCGCCGGACGCGGCGCGCGCCCGCTGCGTCCACTCGCGCGCTGAGAAACGGCAAGTAGGTGGGCATCTCCACCAGAGGCACCTCGAAACGAAACCCGAAGCCGTAGCCGGGCGGCAGTTCGGCCCGATCGGCCGGACGGAACGAGCGCACCGAGGACGACCATCCCGGTATCGCGGGCTCGTCGCGATACAGCGCCATGGACTCGCACATCCGCACGCCCGGCGTGCCGGCGGCAGCCAACCCGGCCAAGTGCTCGAACGTGGTTTCGCTCCAGGCCAGGACCCGATCGGCCGGACCGGCCGCGGTCGGGAACCAGACCGCCGCGGCCAGGAACGAGGTGGTCGCGCTGACCGGCTCGGCGCTGACGACGACGACGTCGTGCCGGTCCCGCAGCAGTTCGGCCGCGGTGGACAGACCCGAGATGCCCGAGCCGAGGACGACGATCCGCATGCCGGCGAGCGTATCGAGCCCGCGAGCCCCGTGACATTCTCGCAGCACCGCCGGTGGGAGGCGGCGCGCGGCAGATGTCAGTCGTCGTCGTCGAGCGACGTGACGCCGGTGGTCACGGCCACCAGTGGCCACTGCGGCCCGGCGCACGCGGCGGTGACGGTGCTGCCCGCCGCGAACCCGCCCCGGCTCTCACCGGTCCGGGCCATGTCGACCCGCATCCCGGCCTGTTCGGCGGAGCCGACCAGCACACAATCCCAGCTCTCCGCTTGCGGCTGGCTGTTCACGGCGATGGCGCCTTCTTCCCGGGTGTCCGCCGACAACGTCGGTCCCGCGGCGGACAGCCCGGCACCGGCGCTGGCCGCCACCAGGGCGAACCCCCCGGTCACAGCGGCACGTAGCGCGATCCGGAACATACGACACCTCCTCCTCGTCGGAACCCCTCGTCACTCGCGTTGCCGCCGCCGCGTCGTTCAAACCGTTCCCGGGGCGGGCAGCGACCATTCGGCAACCCGTGCGAGATCAGCTGACTAGCCCGCGATGGCGTGGGTATCGCACCGGCATGGACGATGGGCGCCTGACCGTCGGTGTGGAAGAGGAGTTCCTGCTCGTCGACCCTCGTACCGGCGCCCCTCTGGCACGCAATGTCGAGGTGGCGCGCACGGCCGAGGAGATCGGCATCGACCTGCAACTGGAGCTGACCCGCTGTCAGGTGGAGACCAGCACCGCGGTGCACACGGACATCGGCGCACTGCACCGGCAGTTGCGCGAATTGCGCCGTGGCATCGCCGCCTGCGCCGAGCGGAACGACGCGCGCCTGCTCGCGGTGGGTATCCCGCCGACCGTCCCGCACGAATTCCCGGTCACCGATACCCCGCGTTACCAGCGCATCGCCGAGAACTTCGGCATGCTCGCCCATGAGCAGGGACTGTCGGGCTGCCACGTCCACGTCGGCATCCCCGACACCGAGACCGCGATCCAGGTCAGCAACCACCTGCGGCCGTGGCTGCCGCAACTGCTCGCCATGACCGCGAATTCGGCGATCTACCGCGGCGACGAGACCGGATTCGCCAGCTGGCGCAGCATCCTGTGGCGACGCTGGCCCAGCGCCGGACCGCCGCCGTACTTCGAGTCCGCGCGGGACTACGAGGCGATGGTGGCGATGATGCTCAACAGCGGCAGCATCCTGGACAAGCAGATGGTCTATTGGGATGTGCGCCCGTCGGTCTCGTTCCCGACCGTCGAGATCCGGGTGAGCGACATTCCGGCCACGGTCGAGGAGACGGCGCTGCTGGCGGCGATGGTGCGCGCGATCGTGGTGATGGCGCGGAGATCCTTGGCCGCGGGCCACCTCGCGCCGCCGGTACCGGCCGAAGTGCTGCGTGCCGCGTATTGGAAAGCGGCGCGGTCGGGACTCGAAGGGGACGGTGTCGACCCGCGCGACGGCAACGTCGCGCCGGTCCGCACCTTGCTGTCGCGGTTGATCGAGCACATCACGCCCGCGCTGGAGGAGGCCGGTGACCGCGGGTTCGTCGACGAGGCGTTCGCTCGCCTGCTGGCCCGAGGCAACGGCGCGCACCGGCAGGTGGCGGCGCTGCGGGCGCGTGGGGAGATCATGACGTCGTCGAGGAGGTGGCGGCAGCGACCCTCGAAGGGTGCGATTAGCCGGAACTCCGGCATTTGCCGCAGGCCCGGAATCAGGTCACCGGCCCGCTGAGCGCCACGGCGGCCAGCTGCGGCGAGGTCGGCCGGGCCGATCCGCTCGCCGGTTCGATCGTGACGGCCACGACGTCCGCCGCGTCGAATTCGGTCGTCACAGCCGAGGGCGGCACCGTGGTCAGCACAGCGACCGAGCGCACGGTACCCGCGGGGGACACCAGCCAGAGTTGGTAAGCCCGTCCGCGCGGCGGCGGGGGTACCGCGTCGAAAGTGACGGCGACGGCTCCGAGCCGGTCGGACGTGCTGACGGTGAGGGTGCCGCCGATGGACAGAGGCAGCACCCGCGACCGGGCGTCCGGTTGCCCCACGATCCGGTCGGCCGTGACCCGCGCGGCATGCGATCCGGCGATCCGCTCGGCCACCACCACGGTGCCCGCACCGGCCCCGATCACCACCGCGGCGGCGACCGCCAGACGGATCAGCCGACGGCGGCGCACCACCTCACGCGGATCACGCCGCCCGCGCCGCGTGCGCGGACCGGAGTCATCATCGCCCCGAGAATCCTCGCCTCGAGGGTGGGTGGTGGATTGACCGCCTCGGCTGCGCTGAGCGCCGCCAGCGTCTCCCGGATGCCGCGCACCGCGGCCGCGAACGCCGTCGCGGTGTCGGAATCCGCGTGGTCGACTCGATTTTCGATGCGCCTGCGCTCGATCTCGGCCACCGCGTCCATCGCGTAGGGGTAGGCCAGATCGAGCAGATCCGCGCGGCAGGGCGCGGTGTCGGTCATCGCCGCTCACCTCCGGACGGACCGATCGGCCGCCATCGCGCGCTCGCCACCACTTCGCATCGAGTACGGACCGGACACCGCGTCGCCGAAGGACCGCGCGTGGATGGATCCGCACCGCGGTTTCGGCGCACCTGCCCTGTGCCAACCCGCATGCCTTGACTTCGCGACGCACCGCATCGCGGATTGGATTCTCGCCATATCCGCCGCGAACACGGGTACGCTGCTCGTCCGCCGATTCGTCCCGTCTCGGCGCAGACGCCGCCCGGCGCGCCGCGAATCGCTTCCCGGCGGCGGACCCGAGCGCCGCACCCGCCGCCCGGGGGGCGAACCTCCGTACCGTCTCCGGGCTCCGACGCAGAGGAGAACACCCATGTCCACCGTGCTCCGCGACGAGCGCGGCGTCCCGCTCGCGCACGTCACCGTCGCGCTCGGCTGGGACCCCGCCACGCGCCGCTTGTTCGGCCGGCGCGAGGAGATCGATCTGAACGTCGCGGCCCTGCTCTACGCCACCGGTCGGCTGGTGGACGTGGTGTACCACGAACAGCTCAGCTCCACCGACGGGTCGGTCCGGCTGCACGGCGACAGCCTCACCGGCGAGGGCGCGGGCGACGACGAGATCATCAGCGTCGACTTGTCCCGGCTCGCCGGCGAAGTCACGACGGTGCTGTTCCTCGTCACCTGCTACACCGGCCAGAGTTTCGAGCGGATCGCCAACGCCTACTGCCGGGTGATCGACACCGCGGCCGGAACCCAGCTCGCCCGGTACGACCTCACCGGCGGCGGCGCGCACACCGGCCTGGTGCTCGGTCGCGTGCGGCGCGCCGACGGCGTCTGGCGCTTCGAGGGGATCGGCAAGGGAGTGCAGGCGCGGCATCCGGTCGAAGCGATCCAGCAGATCGGCGATCACATCGACCTGCCCTGAGGCGATTCCGCCTGCGCCGCAGTCACTTCGGTTCGTTCTCGCGAACCGCCACGCTCGCGATGACGACCTCGTCCTTCCAACAGGCACAGCACGCGCAGCCCGCCGCGGCGCCCGATTGGAATGCCGACGCGCGGGTAGTCGCCGTGGAGGAGGTGCGATATGCCGAAGGAGGTCACATGACCGAAACGACACAGACCCGCCCGCCCGCGCATTCCCGGTCGGTCGCGGAGTTGGTGGAGGACGCCACCGCCCAACTGTCCCGGCTCATCCGCGACGAACTCCAGCTCGCCCGCGTGGAGATGCGGCAGAAGGGCAAACAGTTCGGTCGTGGGGCCGGCCTGGCGGGCGTCGCCGCGCTGCTGGCGTTCTACGGAGGCGCGGCGCTGGTCGCCGCGGCGGTGCTCGGGCTGACCGAACTGCTGCCGGGGTGGGCGTCCGCGTTGATCGTCGCGGGCGCGCTGCTGGCGGTGGCGGCCGTCCTCGGATTGTCCGGCAAGAAGAGCGTGGAGACCGCGAGCCCGCCGATACCACGGGAAGCGGTCGAGGGCGTGCGCGAGGACATCGAGGTGATCAAGGACAGGAGGCGAGGATGAGCGACAGCCGGTCGCAGGCCGGGCGGCCCACCGACGACGTCGCGGCGCTGCGGCGCGACCGCGATCAGGCCAGGGCGGAACTCGGCAGGACGGTCGAGGAACTCGGCCACAAGCTCGACGTGCCCGCGCGCGGTAAGGAGAAGGCGCACGACGCCGTCGAGGCGACGCAGCATGTGGCATCGGAGGCGGCCCTCGCCGTCACCGACCGGGTTCAGCGGGCCCGGACGGCCGCCGCGGACCTCGCTCACCGGGCAGCGGCCGCGACACCGGCGCCGGTGGCCGCACGCGGCAGGCAGGCGGGCGGCGCGTTGCGCGAGCACCCCGTTCCGGCGGCGCTCGGCGCCGTGGTGCTCGCGACGCTGGTGTGGCAGATCGTGCGGAGGCGGCGATGAAGACACTTTACAAACCGCTCGGCATGGCAATCAGCGTGCTCGGGGGCCTTGCCGCGAACGCGGTGTTCACCAGAGTGTGGACCCGGATCAGCGGTGAGGAGCAGGCCCCGACCTCGACCGCGCGGGACCACTCCTGGCGCGAAGTCCTGTTCGCCGCGGCGCTGCAAGGCGCCATCTTCGGTCTGGTCAAGGCCGCGATCAATCGCGCGGGCGCGACGGGATACGAATCCCTCACCGGCACTTGGCCGGAATAGTGACGCCCAGGCGATGACAGCGCATAGCGCACTGTAATCCCCGCCGCCGCCGTGATTTCGAGCACTCTAGCCAGATGCCGCGTCACGGCGGCGGTCGCGTGTTCGGACGTGGCACTTCCCGGTCGTCGCCGTGACCTCGGGCACTCTCAGGCCCGGGTCGTGTGGCAGTCGCCAATTCCGCCTCGCCCCGGAGCCCTTCACCGAGTCCCTCTTCGCGATGGCGCGGGCGTCAGTGATGTTGCGCCCACGCGCCACAGCTTATTCCCGTCCAGCCTGCGAACTCACTGTTGCCCGAAGCGCGGTCTCCACGCGGTCGCGACTCGGCATGCCATCGCGTCCCACGACGTCTGCCGCGCCGCCGACTCCTCCTCTCGTGCCCCCGGACGAGTGATATGTCCTGGTCCGATGCGGGAAGCGGCGCACAGTGTGATTGCCGCGCGGCGGGATGGGGTAAGTTGGCCGCGGAATGCTCGCTCTCTGCGCCCTACCTGTGCGCAAGAGACGCGAACCGGAGCGGGAGGTCGACGTGGCGCACTGCCGAGGACGCGTCGCCGGCACGGGAGGTGGATTGTGAGTTCCGAAAGCGCGCCCCGGGCGCTGGAGGTCGAGGTGCGGTCGACGCAGGACACGGTGGTGGTCACCGTGCACGGCGAGATAGACATGGCATCCGCGCCACGCTTGCAATCGGCGCTCGATGAGGCGCTGCGCGACTCACCGGCGGCGGTCGTGGTGGACATGTCGAACGTCGGGTTTCTCGGCTCCGCCGGTCTCAGCGTCCTGCTGGCGGCCTCGGAGGCCACCGGCTCGCGCGGTTTGCGTGTGGTCCCCAGCGACGCGGCGCGCAGGCCGATCGAGGTGACCGCGCTGGATCGCCTGCTCACGGTGTTCGACACGGTCGAGGACGCGCTCGCGGTGGACGAGACCCAGTCGCCGAGCTGAGTCCTCCGGCTTCCGCATCGGTGCAGCACAGAGCCCATCGGGGTTTCGACCCCGTGCCGCCGGGTATGTGACCGGTCGTCGGCACCGTGTCGACTCGAGCGCACCGGGAGGAGGCCGCATGGCAGACAACCGCGAACACCGACTGGTGGGAGTGCCCGCGGTGGCGGCATTGGCGGATCTCGGATTCGCCTCGGTCGCGTCGGGCGTCATCGCGCGCCGCCGGCCCGTGCTGGGCTTGCTCGAACGCACCGGGGCCGATTCCAGGGCCATCGAGCGCGTGCGGCAGCTGCGGCGCGAGTTCGGCGCGGGTCCGGTCGAGCTCGTGGTGCCAGGTCGCCGTATCGTCGTCATCCTCGACCCCCAGGACGTCGGGCGGGTACTCGCCGACGCGCCGGCTCCGTTCCACCCGGCCAATCGCGAGAAACGTGCCGCGCTACGCCAGTTCCAGCCGCACGGCGTCCTGCTGTCCGACGGGCCGATCCGCGACCAGCGCCGCGCCGTGAACGAGGCGGCGCTGGACTCCGCCGAGCCGCTGCACCGCCTGGCCGGGCCGTTCGCGGAGGCCATCGCGGAAGAGGCGCGCGAGATGATCGTGTCGGCACTGCACCGCGGCCACCTGGACGCGCGCCAGTTCACCACGCAGTGGTGGCGGCTGGTCCGACGGATCGTGCTCGGCCTGCGGGGACGCGACGACACCGTACTCACCAACGAACTGTCCCGGCTGCGCTCGGCGGGTAACTGGTCGTTCCTGGCGCCTGCGCATCGCAGGCAACGCGACCAGTTCACCAATCGGCTCTACCGCCACGTCGAGTCCGCTTCGCCGGACAGCCTGGCCGGCGCGCTGGCCGCGGTGCCTGCGGGTGGCGCCACCGATCCGGTCGGGCAGATACCGCACTGGTTGTTCGCCTTCGACGCGGCGGGCATCGCGCTCAGCCGCGCGCTCGCGGTGCTGAGCACCCATCCGGAGCACCACGCCCGCGCGCTCGCCGACGCCGTCGCCCCTGAACGCGTGGATCTGCGCGGCTATCTGCGCGCCTGCGTACTCGAGTCGGTGCGGCTGTGGCCGACCACGCCCATGCTCCTGCGGGACATCACCGCCGACACCCAGTGGCGCGACGGTGCCGAACGCTTCACCATCGCGGCAGGCGCCGCCCTGATGATCGCGGTTCCGGCGTTCCACCGGGATGCCGAACTGCTGCCGTTCGCCGACCAATTCGTCCCTGACATCTGGCTCGACGGCCGCGCCGAGCAGTACCCGCAGCTCGTGCCCTTCAGCGCGGGGCCGGCGGACTGCCCCGGCCGCAATCTGGTGCTGTTCGTCACCAGCACGCTGCTCGCCCACCTGCTGACCTCCGCCGACTTCCGGCTGAGGTCGACGCCGCGGCCGAACCCGGACGCCCCGCTGCCGGTGACCTTGAACAACTTCGGCCTCGACTTCAGCGTCGAGCCGTGTATGACCCAAGCCGGCTAGCCGGCCCATCGCGGAAGGACGGCTTCCGCGACAGCTGTCATGATCGAGCGATGCTGGAAACTTCCGCGCGCCTGCTGCGGCTGCTGTCGCTGTTGCAACTCCGGCGCGACTGGACGGGGCCCACGCTGGCCGAAAGGCTCGGCGTGTCGACTCGGACGATCCGCACCGACGTGGAGCGGCTACGGACGCTCGGGTATCCCGTGGACGCCACGCCGGGAGTCGCGGGCGGGTACCGGCTCGGGTCCGGGTCGGCGCTACCGCCGCTGCTGCTGGACGACGACGAGGCCGTCGCGGTGGCGGTCGGTCTGGTCACCGCCGCCAACGGCGCCGTCACCGGAATCGAGGAGATGGCGGTGCGGGCGCTGGCGAAATTGCAGCAGGTGTTGCCGTCCCGGCTGCGGCACCGGGTCGAGGAGCTGACGGCGGCCACCGTTCACGTTCCCGCCGGGGGCGAGGTCACCGTGGACACGGCGGTGCTCGCCGCCGTCGCGGGCGCGATCCGGGCCTGTGAGCGCTTGCGCTTCGACTACCAGGCCCATTCCGGCGCGCAGTCCCGCCGCGACGTGGAACCGCATCGGATGGTGCACTGGCGGGGCTATTGGTACCTGGTCGCCTGGGATACCGGGCGTGGCGACTGGCGTACCTTCCGCGTCGACCGGATCAGGCCGAAGATCCCGAACGGGCCACGATTCACACCCCGCGCCTTGTCCGAGGCGGAGATCGCCGAGCGAATACAGCGCGGAGTGGGCGCGGCCCCCTGGCACTACCGCGCCCGGGTGCGCATGGCCGCCCCGGCGGAGGTGATCCGGGCGCGCCTGCCCGCGGCGGTGGAGGTGGAGCCGGACGGGCCGGATCATTGCGTGGCGCAGGTCGGTTCGGACTCGCCACGGATGCTGACCTGGTATCTCGGTCTGGCCGATGTCGAGTTCGAGGTCCTGGACTCCCCGGCCCTGGCCGAACAATTGCTCGCCACCGCAGCGCGTTTCCGGCGGGCGGCGGGCAGGGCATAGCACACGGCCGCGCTCGGCGCCGAGGCGCCGAGCGCGGCCGATGCCGTCAGCTCCGGATCAGTTCCGCACTACCGGCTCGCGCCCGCGGCGGCGCCGATGAGGCCGCCGACCACGCAGCCGGGGAAGACCCCGACGACGAAGAAGACGAGACCGATCAGCGCTCCGACGGCGCAGCCGATCGCCACCCCGCCCAACGTGCTCCCCGCATCACCGATGAATTGCGGCGCGCCCGGCTCCGCGACCGCCGATCCGATCGGCGTCAAGGTCAATGTCGTCCCGGTCGGATCGATCTCGGGAGCCACGGCAACCTGCTGGCCGAACATCAATTGCAGGGTCGTCGGCACCGCCGTCACCACCGCACCGTCGGGTCCGAGCACCGCGATTCCCTCCGGCGTGTGGGCGAACGTACCGGAAGCGAGCGTGACCGCGGCGCTCGACCGGTCCGGCGCGACAGAGGCGGTGTAGGCGACACCGCTTTCGGTGCCGTTCACCGCGGGGCCATCGATCGCGGCTTGCCCATATGCGGTCGCCGCGGTCACGCCGGTGGCAGCAATGGTCAGCAGCGTGGTCGCAACCAATTTCCTGAACTTCATAAGCCTTCCCATCCTCAGCAGATTCGATCTGTCGTTACCTGGGTACAGCCGTGAACACTAGGATTATAGACGTTCTGCATCACCATTTCCGGCAGTTGCGAATGCCCGAAATGTCCTGCGCGACAATGTATTCGGTGACCGGCGTTGATCGGAGGAGGAATCGGGAAGGACGTCGCGGCTACTCCAACTCGCCTTCGGTCTCCAGGTAGACCTGGCGCAACCGATCGAGCGTGTCCCGGTCGGGATGCTCCCACAGTTTCCGCTCGGCCGCCTCCAGCAACCGCTCCGCGATACCGTGCAGCGCCCAGGGATTGGACTGCTCCATGAACTTGCGGTTCACGTCGTCGAAAACGTAGCTCTCGGTGAGCTTCTCGTACATCCAGTCGGCCACCACATTGGTGGTGGCGTCATAGCCGAACAAGTAGTCGACGGTCGCCGCCATCTCGAACGCGCCCTTGTAGCCGTGCCTGCGCATGGCCTCTAGCCAGCGGGGATTCACCACGCGGGCCCGGAACACCCGCGCGGTCTCCTCCGACAGCGTGCGGGTACGCACCGCGTCCGGACGGGTGCTGTCGCCGATGTAGGCCTCGGGGTTCTTGCCGGTCAGCGCACGCACGGTGGCGACCATGCCGCCGTGGAACTGGAAATAGTCGTCGGAGTCGGCGATATCGTGCTCGCGGGTGTCGGTGTTCTTCGCCGCCACCGCGATCCGGCGGTACGCGCCGCGCATGTCCTCGGCCGCAGGCGCACCGTCGAGGTCGCGCCCATAGGCGTAGCCGCCCCAGGCGGTGTACACCTGGGCGAGGTCGTCATCGGTGCGCCAGCTCTTCGCATCGATCAGCTGCAACAGACCCGCCCCGTAGGTGCCGGGCTTCGATCCGAAGATACGGGTGGTCGCGCGCCGCTGGTCGCCGTGCTCGGCGAGATCCGCTCGCGCGTGCGCGCGCACGTAGTTCGATTCGTCCGGCTCGTCAAGGTCCGCGACCAAGCGAACCGCGTCGTCCAGCAGGGCCAGCACGTGCGGAAAGGCGTCCCGGAAGAAGCCGCTGATGCGCACCGTGACATCAATGCGGGGGCGGCCGAGTTCCGCGAGCGAGATCATCTCGAGCGCGCTCACCCGGCGGCTCGCCTCGTCCCAGACCGGCCGCACACCCAGCAGCGCGAGCACTTCGGCGATGTCGTCACCGGAGGTGCGCATGGCGGAGGTGCCCCAGATCGACAGGCCCACCGACCGCGGGTATTCGCCGTGGTCGGCGCGGTAGCGCTCCAGCAGGGATTCCGCCATGGCCTGCCCGGTCTCCCACGCCAGGCGGGACGGCACGGCCTTCGGATCGACCGAGTAGAAATTGCGTCCGGTCGGCAGGACGTTGATCAAGCCGCGCAGCGGCGACCCACTCGGCCCCGCCGGGATGAACCCGCCGTCGAGCGCGTGCAGCACCCGGTCGATCTCCACGCCGGTCTGCCGCAGGCGCGGCACCACCTCGGTGGCCGCGAATCGCAGCACCTCCCTGACCTCGGGGTTGTCGGAGAGGCCGTCCACCGCGCCGGGCGACCAGCCCGCCGCCTGCAACGCCGCGACCAGCGCGCGAGCCCGATTCTCGACCGCGTCCACACGCTCGCGGGCCTCCCCGCCGGACTCGTCGAGGCCGAGGGCTTCGCGCAGACCGGGCACGGTGCGTTCGCCGCCCCACAGCTGACGCGCGCGGAGCATGGCCAGCACCAGGTCGAGTTCGCTCTCCCCCGCGGGCGCCCGACCGAGGACGTGCAGGCCGTCGCGGATCTGCACATCCTTGATCTCGCACAGCCAGCCGTCGACGTGCAGCAGCATGTCGTCGAAGGAGTCCTCGTCCGGGCGCTCGGTGAGCCCCAGGTCGTGATCCATTTTCGCGGCGCGCATCAGCGTCCAGATCTGCTGGCGGATGGCGGGAAGCTTGGCCGGATCCAGAGCGGAGATGTTCGCGTGCTCGTCGAGCAGTTGCTCCAGACGCGAGATGTCGCCGTAGCTCTCCGCGCGCGCCATCGGCGGGATCAGGTGGTCGACGAGCGTGGCGTGCGCGCGCCGCTTGGCCTGCGTGCCCTCACCCGGGTCGTTCACCAGGAACGGGTAGATCAGCGGCAGATCGCCGAGGGCGGCGTCGGTACCGCAGGACGCCGACATGCCGAGCGTCTTGCCGGGCAGCCACTCCAGATTCCCGTGCTTGCCCAGGTGCACCACAGCGTCGGCCCCGAATCCCTCGGGCGCACCGAGCCATCGGTACGCGGCAAGGTAGTGGTGGCTCGGCGGCAGGTCCGGATCGTGGTAGATCGCGACGGGATTCGCACCGAAACCGCGTGGCGGCTGCACCATCAGCACGACGTTGCCGAAACGCAGGGCCGCGATGACGATCTCACCATCCGGGTCGGCCGAGCGATCGACGTAGAGTTCGCCCGGCGGCGGACCCCAAGCCTCGATGACGGCGGTGCGCAGGTCCTCGGGCAGGGTGGCGAACCAGGTCGCGTAGGCGCCAGCGCCGATGCGGATCGGATTGCCCTCCAGCTGCTCGGCGGTCAGCCAGTCGGGATCCTGGCCGCCTGCCGCGATCAAGGCGTGGATGAGGGCGTCACCGTCCTGTTCCTCCAGGCCGGGCACCTGGCCGGAAGCGCCGAGATCGTAACCGGCGGCACGCATTTCGGTGAGCAGCCGGATGGCGCTGGCCGGGGTGTCCAGACCGACGGCGTTGCCGATGCGGGCGTGCTTGGTCGGGTAGGCCGAGAGCATGATCGCGACGCGCTTGCGCTCGGCGGGAATGTGGCGCAGCCGCGCGTAGCGTGTCGCGATGCCCGCCACACGCGCGGCGCGTTCGGGATCGGGCACGTAGGTGGACAACCCGTCGGCGTCGAATTCCTTGAACGAGAACGGGACCGTGATGATCCGTCCGTCGAACTCCGGTACGGCGACCTGGGTGGCGACGTCCAGCGGTGACAGCCCGTCGTCGTTGGCCTCCCATTGGGCACGGCCGGTGGTCAGGCACAGCCCTTGCAGAATGGGCACGTCCAGTGCGGCGAGCGCGCCGACATCCCAGGACTCGTCCTCGCCGCCCGCCGAAGCCATGGCCGGCTTGGTGCCTCCGGCGGCCAGCACCGTCACCACCAGCGCGTTGGCTCGGCGCAGCGTCGCGATCAACTCCGGTTCGGCGGTGCGCAACGACGCGCAGTACAACGGCAGCGCCCGCGCGCCCGCCTGCTCGATCGCGGTGCACAAGGCGTCGACGTAGGCGGTGTTGCCCGCCAGGTGCTGGGCACGGTAGTAGATCACCGCCACCGTCGGCCCGTCGGCCCGCTCGGCGGCGACCCGGTCCAGTTCCCCCCAGCTGGGCAGCTGAACCGGCGGCTCGAAGCCGTGGCCGGTCAGCAGAACGGTGTCGGACAGGAAGTTGTGCAGCTGGCGCAGGTTCTCCGGGCCACCGGCGGCGAGGTAGTTGTGCGCGTCGGCCGCGACGCCGCCCGGCACGGTGGAGCACTCCATCAGCTCGGCATCCGGCGCGAGCTCGCCACCGAGCGCGACCAGCGGAATCCCGCTCGCGCGCAGCGCCTCCAGGCCGTCTTCCCAGGCCCGCTTACCGCCGAGGATGCGCACGACGACCAGATCCGCGCCGTCGAGCAGGCCGGGCAGGTCGTCCACCAGCAGACGAGCCGGGTTCCCCCATCGGTAGTCGGCGCCGCTGGCGCGGGCACTGAGCAGATCGGTGTCGGACGTGGACAACAGCACTATCACAGGTGGCAGCCTTCCTCGGGTGACGCGCCCATCGGGGGGTTCGCTGCTCGCCGGGGAGGGTCTGGCTTTCTACAGTGGCGCGACCGCACCGGACTTTCACCGGTTTCCTCGTCGTCCGCCGAGCACGCCGATGCTACCTGCCGTCCCGATCTTCCGGGTCCGCGCGTCCGGCCCGCTCGGCCGCGCGGGCGGCCAAGAAGTCGTCGACGAGCCGTGCGCAGTCGGCCGGGGTGCTGGGGCCGAGGCCGACCAGCCTCGCGAAGACGATCGGGCCGACGAGCTGGGTCAGCGCGCGCGTCACGTCGAACTCGCCGAGTTCCGCGCGCACCGCCGGATCGTCGAAGAGCTGGTCGAAGGGTTTGCGATATTGCTCGATGAGCCGCTGCCGCAACGATGTGAACGCGGGCCCCGCACCGGACTCGCGGCGCTCGCCCGTGGCAAGCCACGCCAGGTGGAGGTCTGTAGCGGGGCCTCGTCGACGACCGCGGCCTGCCTGTTCAGCAATTCGGTCAGACGCTGCCGCAGCGGACCTGCGGGTGGCGTCTCGATGACCGGAGGAAGCAGGCGCTCCAGCGTGGCGGCGCGCAGCTGCATGGCGTTGTCGAAATTGCCGGTACAGCGTGGTGCGCGCTTTGGACATTGTCGTCCTCATCGGCACGTGGGCGCCGGGACGGTCACGCGCCGGAGGGAAATCCGTGTCACGGGAAGCGCAGCCGACCACGGCACCGTGACGATCGCTCGCCGGGCACATCCTGGCGCGGCCGGACAACGGCGCCGCCGGGCCGATCGCTCAACCGATTCCGAGTAGCGATCCGAGCCGCTCGGCCGCACCATCCCGGCAGCGGCTGCGGCGCTCCTTCAGCGCGACGGCGCGCGCGGCCTACACCAGGTCGGCGTTCCCGTCGATCACCTTCAGGTGGTAATGGAACCGGTTGATCCGCCACCCGTCGGCGGTGCGTTCGACGCCGAGGGAGTAGCTGCCGACGAACGTACGGGTCTTCCCCCCGACGGCGGCGTTCTTGACATGCACCGCGATGGCGTCGGCGTGCACACGCGCCGTATCGCCGTCCACATCGATGAGGTGATTGCCGGACTGATGGTGCACCTCGTCGAGATCGGCGAGCCCGGTACGCCACTCCGCGATGATCTCGGCCGAGGACCGCTCCCCTACCGGCCCGCCGAAGCCGCCGTCGAAATCCACGGTGGACGTGAACACCTCGGCCGACAGGCCTTCCCAGCGTTTGCGATCGGTGTAGACGAACAGTTTGGTGATCACGTCGACGATGGCGAGCCGGTCGGCGAGAGCGGAGATTTCGGACATGCGCCGACCTTAGCCGTCGCTTCCGGCCGAGGTCTTGCGGACCACCCCCGCCAGGATCACCAACTTGGTCGCCGGAAGATCCTCGTCCAGCCACTGCTGCAACGGGACCAGGCCGGGACCGAGAATCTCGAAACCATCCAGGAGCGAGACGATTTCGGCGGGAGATTGATAGACCACCTGGGCCGAGGACTTGGCAGTATCCGCCGAGGACTGGTTGATGAATGCCGGATCGCTGGTGTCGGAGCCGTGCGTCAACGCCAGGTAGCTTCCCGGCGCCATAGCGGCACGGAGCCGTGCGACGATTTCGGCCGGGTGTTCGTCGTCCATCACGAAGTGCAACACCCCGACCAGCAGGATCGCCACCGGCTCGGTGAAGTCGATCAATCCCGCGTCACGCAGCCGGTCGAGGATGTCGTCCGGGCGGCGCACATCGCCCAGCAGCGCCGACACACCCTCCGCGCCGGTCAGCAGAGCATTGCAGTGCGCGTACACGACCGGGTCGAAATCGACGTACACCACCCGCGCCGACGGTTCGATGCGCTGGGCGACCTCGTGCACGCTGGGTGAGGTCGGGATACCCGCGCCGAGGTCGATGAACTGCCGGATGCCCGCTTCGGCGGCGGTTCGGACCGCATTCACCAGAAACTTGCGACTGAACCACGCCAAGGTCCGGGTGTCCGGGGCGATGGACAACATCCGGTGCGCGACCGCCCGATCCACGGCGTAGTTGTCTTTGCCGCCGAGCAGATAGTCGTAAACCCGAGCGGAGTTCGGCAGGTTCGGATCGACGCCCTGCGGTGCTCGCTCCATGCCGGACACCGTACCTTCCCGAAGGCTTCGACCGGGAGGTAACGAACATCGTTGACAGTCGGTGAGTTTCGCTTCGGATACGGCAGGTGCGCAACGAAGCACATTGCGCGAGAGAGCGTTAGGTAGCGCTTCGCGATGATGCCCGAACTCGAGGCTCCGTCGGTTCGCACGCCGCGAGCATCTCGACTCGGCCCATCAGCTGATCCGCCACGCGCGGGGACGGCGGCTCGGCCCGCACGCGCATGCGACTCCGTCGAGCAGGCGGCCCAGCGCCTTCAGCATCGACGTCTTCAACTGTTGCGAAGCGGCGGGGACGTCGCTTCCTTGCTCCCCGCTCATCGCGGACATCCACGCCGACGCGATATCAGGTTCACGCACGTGCCGTATCGACTATGCGATAGCCACCGCGTGATCTCCACCTGTCACCGCGCGACCGAGAAGAGCGATCGCTCCTGGAGTGACCGGCCGTTCCCCGCACCCGGCCCGACCGTAGGCTGGAGTCGCTATGACACGACGTGCTCCTGATTCCTGCCCGGGTGTGCTGCGGCTGCACGAGGCGGCCGATGGACCGCTGGCCCGCATCCGCGTCCCCGGCGGGCGCTTGGATCCCGCGCAGGTGCAAGCATTGGCGGCCGCCGCGCACGACCTGGCGGACGGGAACATCGAGCTCACCTCGCGGGGCAACATCCAATTGCGGCAGGTGCGCGACGCCGGGGCACTGACCGACCGGCTGACGGCGGCAGGCCTGCTGCCCAGCAGGACGCACGAACGAGTGCGCAACATCGTCGCCTCGCCCCTGTCCGGACGGATCGGCGGCTTGGCGGACGTGCATCCGATGGTCCCCGCGCTGGACGCGGGCCTGCTCGCGGCGGCGCGGCTGGCCGAGCTGCCCGGCCGCGTACTGTTCACCCTCGACGACGGGCGCGGGGACGTCAGCGGACTCGGCGCCGATATCGGCGTGCACGCGCTCGGGGCGGACGAGTTCGCGCTGCTGCTGGCGGGGGGCGACACCGGCGTCCGGATTTCCGCCGCCGACGCGGTCGACGTCATGCTCGCCGCCGCGCACGGATTCCTGCGGCTGCGCGGCGACGAGACGGGCCGCTGGCGGCTGCACGACATCGAACAAGGCGCCGAACGCGTCGTCGATGTCCTCGGCCTGTCGCCCGGCGCGGACCGGCTCGAATTCTCCCGCTCGCCGGGCCCTCCGATCGGCTGGCTCGAGCAGGACAACGGATCGGTCGCGCTCGGCGCGGGGGTGCGCCTCGGCTCCTTGCCCGCCCGTACGGCCGAGTTCCTCGCCGCGGTCGAGCGACCGGTCTACCTCACGCCGTGGCGCGGCCTGGTCGTCACCGATCTGGCGGAATGGGCCGCCGAGCAGGTCGTCCGCGTGCTCGCCCCGATGGGCCTGATCTTCGACGCCGACTCGCCTTGGCTGCTGGTCAGCGCCTGCGCGGGACAGCCGGGGTGCGCGAAGTCGCACACCGACGTCCGGGCGGATGCCGCCGGCGCGGTGGACACGGGCCGGGTCCTGCCCGCCGGAACCGATCCGGCCGACACACCGGATGCGCGGACTCCCGCACCCGAGGACGCCGCGCGGACGATGCCCGCGACGGACGTCGCGGTGGCCGGGCGTCAGCATTGGTCCGGCTGCGCTCGCCGCTGCGGACGGCCCCAGGGCGAGGTCACCGATGTCGTCGCCACGGACGAGGGCTATCGCCTCGGCTGAGCCAGGTCATCCGGCGCCGCCCGGGTGCGCGCCGTGGATCTCGAGGGTGCAGCATTTGACAGCGCCCCCCGCCTTGAGCAATTCGGACATCTCGATCACGACCGGACGGAAACCGCGGGCGCGGAGTGCTTCGCTCAAGTCGGTGGCGGCACTGCTGAGGAAAACGTTGTAACCGTCGCAGACTCCGTTCAATCCGAGCACCGCCGCGTCCGCGTCGGTGGCCACGATCGCGTCGGGATAGAGTTCGGCGAGCACCACGCGCGCCGCCGGGCTGAACGCGGGCGGGTAGTAGGCGATGGTGCCCGCGTCCAGCGGGAGCAGCACCGTGTCCAGATGATAGAAGCGCGGATCGACCAGTTCCAGCGACACCACCGGCAGGCCGAAATGGCGCGACACCTCTTCGTGCGCGGCCAGCGAACTGCGAAATCCCGTCCCGGCCAGGAGCCGGTCGCCGACCAAGAGGAAGTCGCCTTCGCCTTCGTTCCATTCTTCGGCGGCCACCAGATTCGGCACACCTGTTCCGGCGAACCAGGCATGGTAGGCGGGGCCTTCCTGCGCCCGCTCCGAGTGGGTGAACCGGGCCGACATGGCGCGGTCGCCGACGATCAACCCGCCGTTGGCGGCGAACACCATGTCGGGCAGACCCGCCACGCCGGGCACCACATCCACGGTGTGCCCGTGCGCGATGTAGGTGGCGCGCAACGTTTCCCACTGCTCGATGGCCCGCGAGCGGTCGACGGGCTCGGCGGGATTCATCCAGGGATTGATGGAGTAGGTGACGTCGAAATGATCGGGACGGCACATGACGAATCGGCGCGGCGACCAACGACGGGCGGCGGACTCGACAGGAAGGGTGGCTACAGACGTCAACGGAACTCCCGGGGATCAGCATGGGACTTTCGGCTGATACGAAGGTAAATCGCCTAGCATTGCGTCGGGAACATCTGTTTATTGCACAGAACAGTCGAGATTCAGCGATTTGTTGTGCACGATGCGAGAAGGTGTGACGTGGACGACCTCGACCGGCGGATTCTCGAACAATTGCTGAAAAACGCGCGCGCTTCGTTCCAAGAGATCGGGGGCGCGGTCGGCTTGTCCGCGCCCGCGGTGAAACGGCGGGTCGACCGGCTGGTCGCCGCGAAACAGATCACCGGCTTCACCGCGCTGGTCAATCCAGCGGCGCTGGGCTGGACGACGGAGGCGTACGTCGAGGTGTACTACCGCGACAACATCTCCCCCGCCGAACTCAAACGCAGTTTGGAACCGATCCCCCAGGTGGTCGGCGTGTGGACGATCGCGGGCGAGGCGGACGCGCTGGTGCACGTAATGGCCACCGACATGGCCGAAATCGAGGTCACCGTGGAGCGGATCAGGGAGAACGCGCGGGTCGGGCGCACCCGCAGCGCCATCGTCATGTCCCGGATTCTCGAGCGGCCGCGAACCTGATCCGGCGCGCCCGCGCGCTGATCGATCCGGCGCCCGGCCCGGCGCGCGCGGCGCCCGACCCGGACCGACCTGTCCGGACTCGCACCCATATGGTGGACCGCATGTCCGACGTACGTGCCAGCTACCTGACCGACGGGGCCGAGATATACCGTCGCTCGTTCGCGACGATCCGCGCCGAGGCCGATCTGAGCGGATTCCCGCCGGAGGTGGCGCAGGTCGTGGTGCGAATGATCCACGGCTGCGGTCAGGTGGATCTCGCCGCGGACGTCGCCTTCTCACCCGGCGTCGTCGCCGCGGCGCGCGCCGCGTTGCGCGCGGGAGCCCCGATCCTGTGCGACGCGACCATGGTCGCCTCGGGCGTCACCAGGAAACGACTTCCGGCCGGCAACGAAGTGGTGTGCACCCTCGCGGATCCGCGCGTGCCGGAACTGGCAGCGGCCGAAGGCACCACCCGCTCCGCCGCCGCGCTCGAGCTGTGGCGCGACCGTCTCGACGGCGCGGTCGTCGCGATCGGCAACGCGCCGACGGCGCTGTTCCATCTGCTCGACCTGCTGGACGCCGGAGCGCCACGGCCCGCCGCCGTGCTCGGCATCCCCGTCGGCTTCGTCGGGGCGGCCGAATCGAAGGAGGCGCTGATCGAGTACGGCGGCGTCGAGTACCTGACGGTGCGCGGCAGACGCGGCGGCAGCGCCATCACCGCGTCCGCGTTGAACGCGATCGCGAGCGAACAGGAATGAGCACTCCGGGCAAGCTGTGGGGCGTCGGGCTCGGCCCGGGCGATCCCGAATTGGTGACGGTCAAGGCGGCCAACGTGATCGGCGCGGCCGACGTCGTCGCCTTCCACAGTGCGCGCCACGGCCGCAGCATCTCCCGCCGCATCGCCGCGCCGTACATGCGGCCCGGTCAACTGGAGGAGCATCTCGTCTATCCGGTGACCACCGAGACCACCGACCATCCCGGTGGTTACCAGGGCGCGATCGACGAGTTCTACGAAGAGGCCGCCGAGCGGCTGGCCGGACACCTGGCCGCGGGCCGGTCGGTGGCGTTGCTGGCCGCGGGCGACCCGCTGTTCTACAGCTCGTACATGCACATGCACCGACGGCTGGCCGATCGGTTCGACGCCGAGATCATTCCCGGCGTCACCTCGGTCAGCGCCGCGTCGGCGGCACTGGGTACGCCGCTGGTCGAGGGCGAGCAGGTGCTCACCGTGCTGCCGGGCACCATGCCGGTAGACGAGCTCACCCGGCGGCTGCGCACGACCGACGCGGCCGCGATCATGAAGCTGGGGCGCACCTATCCCGGGGTCCGCCGAGCGCTCTCGGACTCCGGCCGGCTCGCCGGCGCCTACTACATCGAGCGCGCGAGCACCACCGAGGAGCGCGTATTGCACGCGGGCGCCGTCGACGACACGGAGGTGCCGTACTTCGCGATCACCCTCGTTCCCGGCCCCGAACCGACCACCCCGCTGCCTCGCCTCGAGGCGGATCAGGCCGCGGCGCGGCGGAATCGCGAGAGCGAGGCGACCGACCGCGTCGGCGAGGTCGTGGTCGTCGGCCTCGGCCCCGGCGCGCCGGAATGGACCACCGACGAGGTGCGGGCGGCGCTGGCGGACGCCACCGACCTCGTCGGTTACACCACCTACCTGAACCGGGTGCCCGAACGCCCGGGGCAACGTCGTCATGCCAGCGACAACCGGGTCGAGTCCGAGCGCGCGGCCATGGCCTTGGATCTGGCCAAGCGGGGCGCACGGGTCGCGGTCGTCTCCTCGGGTGACCCCGGGGTGTTCGCGATGGCGGCGGCGGTGCTCGAGGAATCGGCGGACCCGCAGTGGCGTTCGGTGCCGGTACGCGTGCTGCCTGGCCTCACCGCCGCCAACGCGGTGGCCAGCCGGGCGGGCGCACCGCTCGGGCACGACTACGCGATGATCTCGCTCTCCGATCGGCTCAAGCCGTGGGAGGTCGTGGCACAACGTCTTTCCGCCGTCGCGGCGGCCGACATGGCCATCGCGGTCTACAACCCGGCGTCCTCGCAACGCACCTGGCAGGTGGGTGCGATGCGGGACCTGCTGCTGGAGCACCGCAAGCCCGACACGCCCGTCGTCGTGGGTCGCGACGTGGGCGGGCCCACCGAATCGGTCCGGGTGGTGCAACTCGGCGACCTCGACCCCGGCGAGGTGGACATGCGCACGCTGCTGATCATCGGCGCGTCCACCACCACGGCCGTCGAGACCGGCGAAGGCACCCGCGTCTACACCTCCCGGCGTTACGGTCGCGCCCGCGACGCGGCGGCCGGCGGCGCGTAGGATCGCCTGACGCACCGAAGATCGGAGGGACCTTGGCGGCGACACTGTCGGAGCTGACGCTGCGCGCCCGCGCCCTGGAGGCCAGGGCCACCGCGAGCGAGCAGGCACTCGACGAGCAGGGCGACGTCCTCGGTGAACTCGCGGCGCTGACCAGGAAGGCCCTCGACGGCATCGGCCGGATCGATCGACGCGCGGAGACGATCGGCGAAGCCGTCGGTGAGCTCAGCCGCGACGTCGGTGACCTGCGTGCGAACGTGGGCGAACTCAATCGCAGGGTCACGGTGCTCGAACAAGGACAGGTCCGTTTGGAAGAGGGTCAGGCGGCGCTGGCGCGCAGCCAGGCACAGCTCGAACAGGGACAGGCGCGACTCGAGCAGGGCATGGCGCAGGTGCTCGCCCGGCTCGACAAGTTGACCGGCGACGCCTGACCCATGCCGTTCCGGTAACATTCCACTTTGGAATGTTGAGAGCGAAGGGAGCAGTCGTTGACCAATACCGCGACCAGACGCAAGCCGCTGAACTCCACGGCGGCGTCGCTGCTCGGATTTCTGCACGAAGGCCCCATGTCGGGGTGGGATCTGGTCGCCGAGGCCCAGGACCGCATCGGTGACTTCTGGACGATCACGCAGAGCCAGGTCTACCGGGAACTGGCCACCATGGACGCGGCGGGACTCGTCGAGAAGGGCGAGACCGGCGCACGGGAACGGACGCCGTATCACCTCACCGACGCGGGGCGGGAAGCGTTCCTGGAGTGGATCGCCCGCGATCCCGGCGGAGAGACCATCCGGGTGCCGTTGCTGCTCACGCTCTCCTTCGGAGAGCATCTCGATCGCGATCGGCTCGGTGGCATCGTCGCGGCCAACCGGGAGATCCACCAGGCGCGACTCACGCGGTATCTCGCCCAGGACCCGGAGTGTATGCCGGCATTCGCCCGCGCCACATTGGATTTCGGCATCCGCTACGAGCGGGCGGTGCTGGAGTGGTTCGACCACCTGCCGGAGATTCTCGACAGCTGATCCTTCGGGTCGGGTTCCGGCTGGTCGCTCGCGAGCCCGGGAAGGCCGATCACCCGCGACGACTCATTGTCGCGCGCAGCCAGTCCAGCGCCCCCGCCGCCGATTCCACGGTCCGCGCTCCCTCGGGCAGTGGTGGACGATCGATGACCACAACCGGTATTCGCGCAGCGCGGGCAGCGACCAGTTTGGCTTCGGTTTGATCGCCGCCGCTGTCCTTGGTGACGAGCACGTCGATCCCATGCTCGGCGAGCAGCCGCGACTCGTCCTCGACCGTGAACGGCCCACGGTCGAGCAACAATTGGCGCTGCGGCGGCAGTGCGCCCTCCGGCGGATCGATGGCGCGGATCAGGAACCATTGCTCGGTCGATTCCGCGAAAGCGTCCACCCCCTGCCTGCCGATGGTCAGGAATACCCGTTTCCCGAGACTCACGGTCTCGGCGACGGCCCCGGCCAGATCGGGCACACGTACCCATCGGTCCCCGGCCTGCCGCACCCACCTGGGCCGGCGCAGGTGCACCAGCGGCACACCCGAACTCCGCGCGGCCGCCGCCGCATTGGCGCTCATACCCGCCGCGAACGGATGGGTGGCGTCCACCATCGCGGCCACGTCGTTGGCCGCGAGCCAGGCGCGCAATCCCTCCGCGCCGCCGAAGCCACCGACGCGGACTTCACCTTCGGGCAGCAAAGGCGCACGCACACGACCGGCGAGCGAGGATACGATCTCGAATCCTCGCTCGCCGGAGGCGATATGGGCCAGCTCCCGCGCTTCCCGGGTACCGCCCAGAATCAGAATTCTCAGGGCTGGCCGCTGAAGTAGGCGATACCCGCGTTCAGCAGCGACGGCCCGCCCGCGACCGCCAGACCGATCAGCGCGCCGAGTACCGCGCCCGGCAGGATGCCGACACCGAAGAACACGATGCCGATCGCCGCGCCGATGAGGCCACCGACCAGGGCGCCGAGCGACGCGCGCTGCAACTCGGCGAAGAACCACTCCTGCGCGCCGATGAACTCGGCGGCGACCGGGGCGTTGGCGGTCGGCGCGACCTGCGGCGTCAGCGTGAGCTGCCTGCCTTCGTCGGCGACGTTCGCGGCGATCTTCACCTCTTCACCCTTGGCCGTCGCGGTGAGCGGAATGGTGGTGACGGTCTCGCCCGCGGAGTTCTTCAGGGTGACCGACCGGTTGTCGGTGTCGACGCTGAAAGCGCCCCCGGTGACGCTGGTGACCACCGACTTACCCGCGTCGGCGAGCTGCAGCGTGTAGCCGACGCCCTGGTCGGTGCCCGTGACCGCGGGCGCGGCGGCGGGCTGGTCCTGCACCGCGGGCGGCACAGGAGCGGCGTAGGAAGTACCGGCGGTGACTCCGGTGGCGGCGACTGCCAGCAATGCCGTAGCGGCGAACTTCTTGTATTTCATCTATCTCCCCAATAGGAATCGGATTTCCGATCATGATCGGAACTCGGCCCCGACCCTACCGCGTGACCGGTAACGTGTTCACCCCTCTGCGGAGAACGTCGTCGCCGTCTTCACCGCCGACCACTGCGTGACCGGAAGCTGGGGACGCCAGGTGGTGAAGGACCCCAGCGGTTCCGCTCGGTAGATCTGGAACTTCCGCAACACCCCGCCCTGGGCGCTCGACCAGCTGAGCAGCAGCGATTCCGACTCGGCCGTCACCGCGTTCGCGACGAGCCTGCCGCCCTGACGCAAGTGCGCCCAGCATGTCTCGAGCACGCCATCTTGGGTGAGGCCACCGCCGAGGAAAATCGCGTCGGGCGCGGCGATTCCGGACTCGACGGCGAGTTCGGCCCCCACCTCGCCACGCACCTGGATGTGCGGCACCCCTAAGGCCGCGGCATTGTCCGCGATCTGCCGCCGCCTGCGCTCGAGCCGCTCGAACGCGACGGCGCGATTGCCGGGATGCGCCCGGCACCATTCGATGGCGATACTGCCCGACCCGCCACCCACGTCCCAGAGCAGTTCTCCGGGCGCGGGCGCCAGCGCCGCCAGCGTCAAGGCGCGCACCTCGTGCTTGGTGAGCTGACCGTCGCCGCCGAACAATTCATCCGGCAAGCCCGGCAGGCGCGTGGCACGCGGCAGGCCCTGGTCGGCCGAGCAGGTGATCGCCACGATGTTCAACGGGTCGCCCGGCGGGTGTTCCCACTGTTTCGCGGTGCCTGCGCGGAGCCGTTCGGCGGAGCCGCCCAGTTGCTCGAGAACGGTCAGCTCGGAATCACCGTAACCGTGGCGTCCCAACAGCTGCGCCAGCTCGCGTGGCGTGTGCTCGTCGGCGCTGAGTACCAGCAGCCGCCTGCGGTCGGCCAGTTCGGGCAGAACCGTCGCCGACGGGCGCCCGACGAGGCTGACCACGGGTGTCTCGGCCAGCGGCCAGCCCAGCCGCGCGCAGGCCAGCGACGCGGAAGACGGCTGCGGCAGCACCCGCAGCGCCTGCGGCCCGAGCAGCCGGGCCAGCGTGACGCCGATCCCGTAGAACATCGGATCGCCGCTGGCCAGCACGCACAGCCGGGCACCGAGCTCGCGTTCGAGCAGGCCGGGCAGCGCGGGCAGCAAGGGCGACGGCCACGTGATCCGCCGCGCCGCCACGGTGGGCGGTACGAGCGCGAGCTGGCGCGCGGAACCGAGCAGGACCTCGGCGTCGCCGACAGCGTCGCGTGCGGCGCGACCGAGACCATCCCAGCCGTCGGCGCCGATGCCGACGACCGTGATCGGCGGGCCGGTCCACGGCCCGGACGCGGTGCTCACCGGGGCATCCGGCGCCAGATCGCTTGTGGCAGCAGCCGCAAGGCGAAGAACACCGGGCGCAGGATCCCGGGCACCCAGACCCGGCTCGCACCGCGGCGCAATCCCTCGACCACGGCGTCGGCGACCTGGTCCGGCGTGCTCGAGAAGGGCGCCGGAGACATTCCCTCGGTCATCCGCCCGATGACGAACCCGGGACGGACCAGCAGCAGCCGGACTCCGCTTCCGTGCAACGCGTCCGCGAGGCCGGACGCGAATCCGTCGAGCCCCGCTTTCGCCGATCCGTACACGTAGTTGGCCCGGCGGACACGCACGCCCGCGACCGAGCTGAACACGACGATCTGTCCGGCACCCTGGGCGCGGAGCGAGTTCGCCAACGTGGTGAGGACCGTCGCCTGGGCGACGAAGTCCGTGTGCAGGACGGCCGCCGCGTGGGCGGGATCGCGCTCGGCGCGTCGCTGATCACCGAGCACGCCGAAAGCCAGCACCGCGATGCCGATCGGCCCGTGCTCGGCGGCGATCTTGTCCAGCAGCGCCGGGTGGCTCGCGAGGTCGTCGGCGTCGAATTCGACGGTGTGCACCTCACGCGCGCCCGCGGCCGTGATCTCGGCACGCTGCGCGTCCAGCTCGTCGCTGCGCCGGGCCGCCAGAACCACCGCTCGCCCTGGCGCCAGCCGCCGCGCCACTTCGAGCCCGATCTCGCTCCGGCCGCCCAGCAGCAGTACGGTCCCGTCGGCCAGTCCACGCGTTCCCATGCGCCCCAGTCTTTCATTGGCCCGGACCGGGCCCGTCATCGCGCACCGGCGCGGCACGCGTCAGGAGCCGGGCTGGTGCGGCGCGGGGGCAGACCGAGGGCTACGGTCAGGGAATGCCGACGAGTACTGCTGAGTTGTCGCCCGCCGCCCTCGAGTTCGTCGCCGAACGGCACCTCGCCACGCTGACGACATTGCGAGCGGACGGAACGCCCCATGTCGTCGCGGTGGGGTTCACCTGGGACCGAGACGCCGGTATCGCGCGTGTGATCACCAACGACGGGTCGGTAAAGGTGCGCAATGTGCGACGCTCCGGGTACGCGGCGGTCAGCCAGGTGGACGGGATCCGGTGGATCACCCTGGAGGGCCCTGCGACCGTGCTGGACGCGCCCGAGGACGTCGCCGAGGCGGTCGAGCGGTACGCCGGTCGCTATCGCGTGCCGCGGGAGAACCCGACGCGCGTGGTGATCGCCATCCAGGTCCGGCGCGTCCTGTCCAGCAGCACGCTGGTCGCGGGGCCTGCCGACCCTGCGGGGAACGGCGCCGGGGCGTAGCGCACGCCGCCGGTGGCCGAGGCCCGGCGGTCAGCCCTCGATCAGAGAACCGTGAGGCCGTGCGGCCGCTTGTTCAAGGATTCGCTTCCCTCGTCGGTGACGACCACGATGTCCTCGATGCGCGCGCCCCACTCGCCGCGGAAGTAGATGCCGGGCTCGACGCTGAAAGCCATGCCGGGTCGCAGGACGACATCGTTGCCCGCGACGATGTATGGCTCCTCGTGCACAGAGAGTCCGATGCCGTGGCCGGTGCGGTGCACGAAAGCGGGTCCGAAACCGGCCTCGGTCAGCGGATTGCGGGCGGCGGCGTCCACCGCGGCCGCGGTGACGCCCGGTCGAACGGCCGCGACCGCGGCCGCCTGCGCGCGTTCCAGCTCCGCGTACCGGGCGGCCACCTCCGGATCCGGCTCACCCAGAACATAGGTGCGGGTGGAGTCGGAGTAGTAGCCGGGCTCGACCGGGCCGCCGATGTCCACGACCACCACGTCCCCGGCCTCGATCCGGCGCTCGGACACCTCGTGGTGCGGGTCCGAGCCGTGCGGACCGCTGCCGACGATGACGAACGCCGCCTCGGTGTGCCCCTCCGCGATGATCGCGGCCTCGATGTCGCGGCCGACCTCCGCCTCGGTGCGCCCCACCCGCAAGAACTCCCCCATCCGCGCGTGCACCCGGTCGATCGCCGCCCCGGCCCGGCGCAGCGCGTCCACCTCGGCCGGATCCTTGATCATGCGCAACTCCCGCAGCACCGGCGTGGCGGATACCGGCAGACCCGTGAAGGACTCGGCCAGCGGCAACAGATGCAGCGCGGGCATGACGTCGGCGACGGCCACCCGGGAGCCGACGTGCAGGGCCGACTTCACCAAGGCGTACGGGTTGGTGCCGTCGACCCAGTCCAGCACTTGCAGACCCAGCTCACCCGCCGCCGAGGCCTCCAGCGACGCCAGCTCCAGTTTCGGGATCACCACCGACGGCGTGGCGCCGTCCGCGGGGATCACCAGGCAGGTCAGCCGCTCGAACGATTCGGCGGCCGCACCGATCAGGTAGCGCAGATCCGGACCCGGAGTGATCAGCAGGGCATCGAGATGAGCGGCCCGCATCAGTTCCACCGACCGCTCCAGCCGAGCACCGTAGACGTCCGCCGCGAATCTGGAATTCGTATGCGAGCTCATTCGTCCGACGTTACCCGTCCGGCGCGCCCGGTGAACGGCGAAGTCCGCCCGGCGGTGTCGGTGCGAGCGAGTAGCCTCGGCCCGTGACCTCTGCTGCCGGTGGGCCCCTGTTGCTGCTGGACGGAGCCAGTCTGTGGTTCCGCGCCTTCCACGCCATCCCCGACAAGATCACCGCGCCCGACGGCCGGTCGGTGAACGCGTTGCGTGGTTTCACCGACATGGTGGCATCGCTGATCACCAAGTTCGCACCGAGCAGGCTGGTGGTGTGCCTCGATCTGGACTGGCGCCCGGCGTACCGGGTCGATCTGGTGCCGTCCTACAAGGCGCATCGGCTGGATACCTCGCCGCAAGCCGCACCCGGCGCGGAGAGCGTTCCCGATACGCTCACCCCCCAGGTCGAGATGATCCTGGAGGTGCTCGACGCGGCGGGCATCGCGACCGGTGGCGCCGACGGCTTGGAGGCCGACGACGTGCTGGGCACTCTGGCGACCAGGGAACGCGCCGACGAGGTGATCGTGGTCAGCGGCGATCGGGATCTGCTTCAGCTCGTGCGCGACGAGCCCGCGCCACCGGTACGGGTGCTCTACGCCGGACGTGGGCTCGCCAAGGCGGAACTGTTCGGCCCGGCCGAGGTCTCGGCGAAGTACGGTGTGCCGCTGCGCGACGCGGGACCGGCGTATGCCGATATGGCCACGTTGCGTGGCGACGCCTCCAACGGTCTGCCCGGGGTGGCGGGCATCGGCGAGAAGTCGGCCTCCGCGCTGATCTCGCGTTTCGGTTCCCTGGACGCTCTGGTCGCGGCCGTCGAGGATCCCACGGCCGACCTGGCCCAGGGCGTGCGCGCCCGGCTGCGCGCCGCGGGCGACTACTTGAAGGCCGCCGCACCGGTCGTCCGGGTGGTCCGTGATGCCGAGGTGGTCCTGTCCCGCAGCGACGTCCTCGCCACCGAGCCCGCCGACCCCACCGCCTGCGCGCCCTCGCCACGGCCTACAACGCCGAGAGCCCCGTCACGCGTTTGATCACGGCACTCGGCGCGCGCACCTCCTGAATCGCGGTCGCGAGAAGCCCCTCCAATCGCGATCGCCCGGGCGGCACGCGGTCCCACGAGGGATCACCTACCAGCCCCGCATCCCGAATTCGGCAGGTGCCCTCGGACCAGCCCGCACCGTCCCGGTCCACGGTTTCGAGCGAAGCGAGACCGAACATGTGCCGTTCGCGGCCCGGCACGCGTCCGCGTGGCCGCCGCGTACCGACTCGGAGCACGCAAGCGGCGATCACGCGGACGCGAGCCACCAAAGAGTTGCGAACACCGCAGCAACGCAGGCGATGGGGCGAACAGCCTTGCTCGCGTCCGAGCGGTCGCCCATACGCGAGCAAGCGGCGATCACGCGGACGCGAGCCACCAAAGAGTTGCGAACATCCCAGCGACGCCGACGCTAGGGCGAACACAGCCTTGCTCGCGTCCGAGCGTTCGCCCGTGCGCGAGCAAGCGGCGATCGCCTGGACGGGAGCCGCGAGGGGCCGTGAACGTCCGAGCGCCGCGGGCGCGGGAAAACCAACCGGCTAGCTGGGGCGACCGACCTCGTAGGTGCCGTCGTCCTTGGTGATCTTCACGCTCACCTTCTTGGCCTCGCCGCTGACCTTCACACTGCATTCGAAGGTGGCGTCGACCTTGACCTCCTGGCCGGACGGGCAGGAGACATCGCTGATGTCCTGGATGCCGTAGGAGTCCGACAGCACCTTCTTCACGCCGTCCTGCACCGCGGCCTGGTCCAGCTGGTCCTTGGCGGTCAGCACCAGCACGAGAGCGACGATCGCACCGACCACCGCGACGCCGAGCACGGACAGACCGATGATCAGGCCTTTACCCTTGCCACCTTGCTGCGGCGGCTGCTGGCCGGGTGCGCCCCACTGTGGCTGCGGCTGCTGCGGCTGGCCCCACTGCTGCTGTTGTCCCTGCTGGCCCCAGTCCTGCTGCGGCTGGCCCCACTGCGGCTGCCCCTGCGCGGGCTGCTGGCCCCACTGCTGCTGCGCGGGCTGCTGCGGTTGCTGGCCCCACTGCTGCTGCGGTTGCCCCCATTGCTGCTGCGGTTGCTGCTCACCCCAATGCTGGGTCGGCTGGGCCGAGGCGGGGGTCTGCGGCTGACCGCCCCACTGCTGCGTGGGACCGGCCCCGCCCGGCGCCTGCTGTCCACCCCACTGCTGGGTGGGATCGTTGCGTCCCTCCCCGGGGTCGTTCGGTCCGTACGGGCCGCTCATCTGCTTGCCTCCACTCGCATCGTTGTACACACGGTAGCCCCCCGCGTGGGCCTCGTCGCATGACACGACTACTCCGCCACGGTCGGTACGCGAAAGAAATCAAATCACAATCGAATCCGCCGTGTTGATATTGCCGTCGCCGGGCCCGTCGCCCACGACGCTCAGGCGGCGTCCACCGCCACGACACCCCGCCGGATCGCTCGCACCGCCTTGGCCGCGGTGGCGGCGACCTCGGGATCGTCGGCAGTGCCGTGGATCTGGTCGAGCAGATCGATCACCTGCCTGCACCAGCGCACGAAGTCGCCGGCCGACAGCGGCGCGCCCTGGTCACCGCTGGCGAGCAACGACTCGGCCAATCCGTCCCCACGCGCCCATTTGTAGACGCCGTCGACGAAACCGAGATCCGGTTCCCTGGTCGGCGGCAGCTTGTGCCGGGCTTCGTCCGACCGCAGCTCCGACCAGACCCCGATGGTCGCGCCGACCGCCCGCCGGATCGGCGCCGTCGGTCCGCTCACGCCGAGATAACCACCCTCCTGACGGGATTCGTACACCAGCGTCGACACCACACCGGCCAGCTCGGCCGGGCCGAGGCCACGCCACAGACCCTTCCGGAGGCATTCGGCGACGAGCAGGTCGCTCTCGGCGTAGATGCGGGCCAGCCTGCGCCCGTCCGGCGTCACCTCGCTTTCGTGCACGAATCCGCGCTCCTCCAGCAGACCGAGAATGCGATCGAAGGTGCGGGCCAGCGAATTGGTGGTCGCGGCGACCTTCTGGCGCATCATTCCGTTTCCCGCAACAACCGGTTGTAGCGCTCGCCCACCCGGGCCAGTTGCTCGCGATCGGGGCGGGAGTGCGCCGGATGCGCACGCATGCTGCGGCGCAGGGTGGCGAGTTCCCGGTCGTCGACGGCGGCGGAATGCCTGTTTCGCCGCGGCCTGCCCGGCACCGAGATGCCGGTGCTGCGCAGCGCGGAGGCCAGGTCGCGGCGGGTACGCGCGGTCCGATGGTCCACCCGGCGGGGAAGCCGCATGTGTCCGAGCGCCTCTGCCGGTACGGGGAAATCGGCCACCGACACCCGCCCGGCCCACTTGTCCTCGGTGAGGACAAGCGGCCGTGGATCGCCGGGCGTGGCGTCCGGCTCCAGGATCACCGCGAGCCCGGCGCGGCGGCCGGACGGAATGGCCACCACGTCGCCGCGCCGCAGGGCGCCGAGCGCGTCCACCGCAGCGCCCCGCCGGTCGGCGCGGCTCTGCTGGGCCAGGTGCCGCTCCCGCTGCTTGATCCGCTCGCGCAGCGACAGGTACTCCAGGAACCCGCTCTCGGCGCCGCCGAGCTGGTCGCGCAGCTTGCGCAGCGCGGCCTCGTTGCGCTCGATGCCGCGCACCAGCCCGACCACCGACCGGTCGGCCTGGAACTGTGCGAAGGACCGTTCCAGCAGTGCGCGCGATTCGTCGGCCCCCATCCGATCGATCAAGTTGATCGACATGTTGTAGCCCGGCCGGAACGAACTGCGCAGCGGATAGGTGCGTGTCGAGGCCAGACCCGCGACCGCGCTGGTGTCCACCTCGGGCTGCCACAGCACCACCGCGTGGCCTTCGACGTCGATGCCGCGCCGCCCCGCCCGACCGGTGAGCTGGGTGTACTCCCCCGGCGTGAGTTCCGCGTGCGACTCGCCGTTGAACTTGACCAGCCGTTCCAGGACGACGGTGCGCGCGGGCATGTTGATGCCGAGCGCCAGCGTCTCGGTGGCGAAGACCGCACGCACCAGACCGTTGACGAACAGTTCCTCGACAGTGTGGCGGAACGCGGGCAGCATTCCGGCGTGATGCGAGGCCAGCCCGCGATGCAGCGCCTCGCGCCACTCCCAGTAGCCGAGCACCTCCAGGTCGGTCTTGGGCAGATCGCCGGTGTGCTTCTCGATAATCGCCTCGACCTCGTCGCGCTCCTCGGGACGGCTCAGGTCCAGCCGCGACCGCAGGCACTGCGCGAGCGCTCCGTCGCACCCGGCTCGGCTGAAGATGAACGTGATCGCGGGCAGCAGGCCCTCTTCGTCCAGCTTGGCGAGCACCTCAGGACGCGGCAGCGGACGGAAGTCCCGGCGCGGTCCACCGCGGCCGTTGCGCGGGCCGCCCCAGCCGTTCATCCGGTCGGCGGCCTCCCGGTGGCGGATGAACCGCACCAGGTCTTCGTCGACGAGCACTTTCTGTTCGGTGGACTTGGTGTCGAACAGGTCGAACATCCGCCGCCCCACCATGACGTGCTGCCACAGCGGCACCGGCCTGGTCTCGTCGACCACCACCGCGGTGTCGCCGCGCACGGTTTCCATCCAGGCGCCGAATTCCTCGGCGTTGCTGACCGTGGCCGACAGGCTGACCAGCCGCACGTCCGGCGGCAGATGCAGGATGACTTCCTCCCAGACGGCACCGCGGAAGCGGTCGGCGAGGTAGTGGACCTCGTCCATGACCACGTAGGACAGACCGCGCAGCGCGTCCGACGAGGCGTAGAGCATGTTGCGCAGCACCTCCGTGGTCATCACGACCACAGGCGCGTCCGGGTTGATCGACTGGTCGCCGGTCAGCAGCCCGACGTTGTCGCGGCCGTGGCGCTCGGTGAGGTCGGCGAATTTCTGGTTCGACAGCGCCTTGATCGGTGTGGTGTAGAAGCATTTCCCGCCCGCGGCCAACGCCAGGTGGACGGCGAATTCACCGACGACCGTCTTGCCAGCGCCCGTCGGCGCGCAGACCAGGACGCTGTGGCCTTCTTCGAGGGCCGCGCACGCGTCGCGCTGGAACGGATCCAGCCGGAACTTCAGCTCGGCGGAAAATGCGGCCAACTCGCCTGTCTGCGACCGGTCAACTGTCACTCGTCAGAGCGTATCGGAGTAGTCCGACACCGGTCGTGTGGATTTCTCCGCCGGGGTGGTGATCGACTCGGCCGGGTCGATCGGCTCCGGCCCGCTCAACTCGGAGGCCTCTTCGTCCGGCAACGCGCCCAAGCCCTCGCGTTCCTTGCGCGCCCGGCGCCGGTCGTTGATCCGGGAGAACTGGATCGCGACCTCGAACAACACCGTCAACGCGAAGGCCAGCGCCAGCATCGAGAACGGGTCCTGCGGGGTGACGATCGCCGCGAACACGAACAATCCGAACGTGATGCCGCGCCGCCACGCCTTGAGCCGCTGATAGGTCAGCACGCCGACGAGGTTCAGCCCGATGATCAACAACGGCGTCTCGAAGCTGACCCCGAAGATGATCAGCAACTGGATGATGAAACTGAAGTATTGCGACCCGCTCAACGCGGTGATCTGCACGTTGTCGCCGATGGTCAGCAAGAAGCTCAACGCGTGCGCGATCACCACGTACGCCAGCACCGCGCCCGCGGCGAACAACACCGTGCCCGAGGACACGAAACCGATCGCGTACTTGCGCTCCTTGGCATACAGCCCCGGGGTGATGAACGCCCACAGCTGATACAGCCAGATCGGCGCGGCCAGCACCACACCCGCGGTCATGCCGACCTTCAACCGCAACGTGAACTGTTCGAACGGCGCGGTCGCCAGCAGACGGCACTCACCGTCCGGGCTCAACGTCGCACGCGCCGAGGCGGGCAGCGAGCAATACGGTCCGCGCAGGATCTCGCCGAGGCTGTCGACTCCGAGAAAGCCGTGCGCGTACCACAAGAATCCCAGCACCGTCGTCGCGATCACCGCCGCGATCGACACCAGCAACCGGTAACGCAACTCCTGCAAATGCTCGACCAACGACATCGTGCCGTCGGGATTGGTCCTGCGCTTACTGCGTCGCGGATCGAACGGGATTCGCATGGTTGGTGATCGCCCCTGGGTCGACGTGCCTCGCTCAGCTCGGCAACAGCACTAGGTCCGGAGTGAGTTCTTCCTCACTCCGGCGCGAGCGGATCCGCTCAGACCGACTTCTGCTCGGTACGGGGCTCGGCGGCCTGCGGCGCGGGCTGCTGCGCGGCGGGCAACTGCGGTGCGGGCTGCTGAGCCGGCGCGCCGCCGCTGGGCGCGTTGCTCTCGTTCTGCATCTGGCTGACCTCGCTCTTGAAGATGCGCAACGAACGGCCCAGGCTGCGGGCCGCGTCGGGCATCCGCTTCGCGCCGAAGAACATCACGAAAACCACCGCAATGATCAGCCAGTGCCAGATGCTCAGACTGCCCATGATCTACCTCCCAAGACTGTGATGTTTCGATGCTACCGGACTGTGACGTGCGCGAACGCCGCCGTCACCGCTCGTTCGTCCCGCGTTCGGCTACGGCGCCCGCCGCGGCGTCCCGCAACTGCCCGAGCAGTTCGCGACCCGTCCATGCGCGCCGGTCGCCCTGTTCAGCGGCGACGATGAGTTCGATGAGCCGCTGATTGACCGGCGTCGGCATCCCGACCATCGCGCCCAGCCCGACAATTTCCCCGCACAACCAGGAGATCTCGGTCGTGCGACCCAGCTCGAGATCGTCGGCCATGGACGAACGCGCCATCGGGTCGATGGCCAGCACCTGCCCGGCCACTCGCTGGAACACGCCGTCGGGAACGGTCAGCACCGCGGCCATCACCCGCGGCGGCAGCGGAGTCAGCCGGGCCGGGCGAATGCGCGCCTTGTTCATCACAGCGAGCGCTTCGCGCTGGGTCAGCGCGAGACAGCGGCGATAATTCCGGTCGGCGAGTTCCTCTCGCAGCGGGCGCCGCGACAGCGCGTTGATCGGGTTGTTGAGGTTGAGCAGCAGCTTCGCCCACTGCACCGGACGCAGATCGGGATACCGGCGCAAGCCGAGTCCCGTCCGCTCGAACAGGTCGAGGAACGGCGCCAGCGCCGGATCGTCCTGCACCGCGAGCCCACCCTCGGTGCCGCGGTGGAATCGGCCGCCGGGATGGTGCACGACGTTGAACATCACCATGCCCGCCAGCACCACGCAGTGCGGCAGGATCTCCCGGATCACCGAGTCGTTGCCGATACCGTTCTGCAGGCTCACCACCACCGTGCCCGGACGGATCTTGCCGCCCAGGTCGCGCACGGCCTCCGCGGTCGCCGCCGACTTGACCGTGATCAGCACCAGATCGGCCGATCCGACGTCGTCGGGCTCGGTGGCGACGTGGAACCGGTCCGCCGGCAACGCCTCGTCCCCGCCGTCGAGGTCGGTGAGCCGAAGCCCCGAACGCGCTGAGCTCGTCGAGCACCCGCCTGCGGCCGACCAGTGTCACCTCCGCGCCCGCCACCCCGAGCTTGCCACCGACGAAATTGCCGATACTGCCCGCACCCACCACAAGCACACGACTGCTCATGCCGGTAGCGCCTCTTCGTCCCTCATCGGGCCTCCAGGTATCCGGCTTCCTCATACGCGGCCAGCGCGGCGTTCGACCGCTCACGCACCGCCGCGATCAGCTCCGGCGGCCCGAGGACGGTGACGCCCGCCCCGAAACCGAGCAGCAGGCGCGCCATCCAGTCCAGCGTGGCGAACCGCATGGTCGCCTCCAAGCTGCCGTCCGCGTGCACCGCCAGGCGATGCATCGGGTACTGATCGAGCACCCAAGCGTAGTCGGGGTGAATGCGCAGACGTGCGAGGGGAACCGCCGGATCGTCCTGGAACAGGTCCAGCCCCGCCGTCGCGTCGGTGGCATGCTCGGGCGGCCGGGCGGGTTCGGCCAGCTCGGTCGCGGCCTCGATCCGGTCGAAGCGGAACAGGCGCACTCCCTCGGCCTGCCTGCACCAGGCTTGCAGGTAGCTGTTGTCGTCCACGAGGACGATGCGGATCGGGTCGACGATGCGTTCGGACACCACGTCGCGGCTGGCGGAGTAGTACACCAGCCGGACCGCGCGGCCGAGCGCGAGCGCGGATCGCACGGCGGCCACCGCGGGCGCCTCCGGCGCGGGCGTCAGCGCTTGCCCGTTCTCGGCGGCGGTCGCACCACCGGAGATCGCCGATTCGATCTTCGCGATGGCCGCGTGGGCCGCAGTGGGGTCGACCATGCCGGGCATGTCCACGATCGAGCGCAAGGCGACCAGCAGCGCGGTCGCTTCGGTGGAGGTCAGCCGCAACGGCCGGTCGATGCCGGCGGAGAAGGTGACCTCGATGCTCTCCTCGGAGAACGACAAGTCGATCAGGTCGCCGGGGCCGTACCCGGGCAGCCCGCACATCCAGAGCTGATTGAGGTCGCTCATCAACTGCTTCGTGGTCACGCCCAGGTCGGCGGCGGCCTCGGCGGCGCTGATGCCGGGATGCGCGATGAAGTACGGGATCATGTTCAGCAACCGGGATAGGCGCACCGAGAGCCGCGAGCTCATGCCCGCACCTCCGTGCGGTCGAACACCGAACGCAACCGCGCGATGACATCGGCGCGCAGGATCTCGGGGGCCAGCACCACGGCGTCCGGCCCCAGGCCGGTGATGAGCCGGGCCACCCAGTCGCGGGACCGCACCGGAAGCTCGACCACGGCGCCCGCGCGGCCGCCGACCGTGCGTTCTCCGACGACCTGGCCGAGCCTGCGCAGCTCTCGCCCCCGCCCCTCCGCCACCCACACCGTCGCCGAGCCGCTGACGGGCGCGGTGCTGGTGACCTGGTCGACGATGGCGCGCAGGTCGACGCCCTCGGGCTTGCGCACGGCGTTGCGCGGGCCGTACGCGGTCACGTCGTCGCCGATACGGGACAGCCGGAAGCTGCGCACGGCGTTTCGGTCCCGGTCGTGCCCGACCAGATACCAGCGGCCGTGGTGGGTGACGACACCCCAGGGCTCGACGTCGCGCATGAGATAGGGGGCGTTGATCGCGCCGCGGTGCTCGAAGCGCACCGCCTGGCCCGCATTGATGGCGGCCAGGAGTTTGCCGAGTACCGGTTCCGAGCCACGGGTGCGGGCCGGGACGGCGGGCACCGACGCCACGGCGGCGTCGGTCTCCACGTGGATGCCCGCCGCGCGGAGTTTGAGCAGCGCCCCCTCCGCGGCGGCGGCCAACTCGGGCGATTCCCACATCTGCACGGCCACCGCGACGGCGGCGGCCTCCTGGTCGGTCAGGTCGATGTCGGGTAGCTCGTAGGCGTCGCGGTTGATCCGGTAGCCCTCGATGGTCGAGTACCGGCTCACCGGACCGACTTCGAGCGGAATGCCCAGGTCACGCAGTTCGTTCTTGTCCCGCTCGAACATCCGGCTGAACGCTTCGTCGCTGACGGAGTCCTCGTATCCGGCGACACTGTCCCGGATCCGCTCCGCGGTCAGGAACTGACGGGTCGACAGCAGCGCGATGACCAGATTCATCAGCCGCTCGACCTTGGATATCGCCACGCGATAGAGGGTAATCTGCGCCGCCCCGGCCTCGCGCGGCGGCGCGCGATTCGGTGCTGTTTCCGGCGCGTGCTCGATCTCGCTCCGCTCGCGGGTCATCCCTCCGCCAGGTAGCGCTCGACCTTCTCCACCTTGGTGGTCATCGCGTCGGTCACGCCGGGCCGGATATCGGCCTTCAAGACCAGGCTGCAGCGCGGCGCCGCGGCCAGGACGGCGTCGGTCGCCTGTTTCACCACGGCCATCACCTCGTCCCAATCGCCTTCGACGGTGGTGAACATGGCATCGGTGCGATTGGGCAGACCACTCGCGCGCACCACACGGACCGCTTCGGCGACAGCGCGCCCGACGTCGACGCCGGTCCCGAGCGGGGTCACGGAGAAGGCGATGATCATGCCGCGATCAGGTCCGCCCGGCTCACATGGACGCGATCAGGCGGTCGACGCGCTCGTCGACCGAGCGGAACGGGTCCTTGCACAGCACCGTGCGCTGCGCCTGGTCGTTCAGCTTCAGGTGCACCCAGTCGACGGTGAAGTCGCGCCCCGCCTCCTGTGCGGCGGTGATGAAGTCGCCGCGCAACTTGGCCCTGGTGGTCTGCGGCGGGGTGTCCACCGCGGCGTCCACGGCCTCGTCCTCGGTGACGCGCTTGGCCAGACCCTTGCGCTGCAGCAGGTCGAAGACGCCGCGGCCGCGTTTGATGTCGTGGTAGGCCAGATCCAGCTGGGCGATCTTGGGATCGGACAGCTCCATGCCGTACCGGTCCTGGTAGCGCTGGAACAGCTTGCGCTTGATCACCCAGTCGATCTCGGTATCGACCTTCGCGAAGTCCTGGGCCTCCACGGCATCGAGGGTACGGCCCCACAGATCGACCACCTGGTCGATCTGGGGATCGCGGTCCCGATTGCGCAGATGCTCCACGGCGCGGGCGTAGTACTCGCGCTGGATGTCCAAGGCGCTGGCCTGCCGCCCGCCGGCCAAGCGGACCGGACGCCGCCCGGTCAGGTCGTGGCTCACCTCACGGATCGCGCGGATCGGGTTGTCCAGCGCGAAGTCGCGGAACGAGACGCCCGCCTCGATCATCTCCAGCACCAGGGCGGCCGTGCCGACCTTGAGCATGGTGGTGGTCTCGGACATGTTCGAGTCGCCGACGATCACGTGCAGCCGCCGGTACTTCTCCGCGTCGGCGTGCGGCTCGTCGCGGGTGTTGATGATCGGCCGCGAGCGGGTGGTCGCCGAGGAGACACCCTCCCAGATGTGCTCGGCGCGCTGCGACAGGCAGAACGTGGCCGCCTTCGGCGTCTGCAGCACCTTCCCCGCGCCGCAGATCAACTGGCGGGTGACCAGGAACGGCAGCAGCACGTCCGAGATCCGGGAGAACTCTCCCGCGCGAACCACCAGGAAGTTCTCGTGGCAACCGTAGGAGTTGCCCGCGGAATCGGTGTTGTTCTTGAACAGGTAGATGTCGCCGCCGATGCCTTCTTCGGCCAGACGCTGCTCGGCGTCGATCAGCAACTCTTCGAGGACCCGCTCGCCCGCACGGTCGTGGGTCACCAACTGCGCCAGGTTGTCGCACTCCGCGGTCGCGTACTCCGGGTGGGACCCGACATCGAGGTAGAGCCGAGCACCGTTGCGGAGGAACACGTTCGAGCTACGGCCCCAGGACACCACCCGGCGGAACAGATACCGGGCCACCTCGTCGGGGGACAGTCGACGGTGACCGTGGAAGGTGCATGTCACACCGAACTCGGTCTCGATCCCCATAATTCGTCGCTGCACACTATCGACATTACAGCTATGGCAGCCAGTTGCGTGGTGCACCGATGAACCCGTATGCATACGTCTTCACAACAATTTGGCCCGCTTTGTCGGAATTTGCCCGGCTGAAACCCCGGATCCGCCGAAGGATGCACACCTCGGCGCCGTCTGGGAGCATGCCGACGCGGCCCGCGAACGATCCGTCGTTCGCGGGCCGTCGAGCTCACCGGCCCGCGCCGATCACTCCTCGGTCGACGTGTCCTTCGACTCGGGCTCCGCGTCCTTCGACTCGGAGGCGATCTCCGGCGAGCCGGACGCACCGTCCGCCTGCGCCGGGGTCAGCAGACGCTCCAGCGCCGCGTTGGCCACCCGCCGGAACGCCCGGCGCGGGCGCGCCTGCTCCAAGGTCGCGACCTCGAGCGAACTCACCCCGAGCACCCGCTTCTCCGCGCCTTCCGGCACGCCCGCCTGCAGTGCGCGCACCGCGACGCCGACCGCGGCGGCCAGGTCGAGACCCGGCTGGTAGGACGACTTCAACGCGGTGACGATCGGCTCGGTCGTACCGCCCATCACCACGAACTCCCGCTCGTCCACGATCGACCCGTCGAAGGTGATCCGGTACAGCACCGACTGCGGGGCCTGCTCCGGATAACCCACCTCCGCCACACAGATCTCCACCTCGTACGGCTTCAGCTGGTCGGTGAAGATCGTGCCGAGGGCCTGCGCGTAGGCGTTGGCCAGCGCACGACCGGTGACATCGCGGCGGTCGTACTGGTACCCGCGGATGTCGGCCTGCAGGATGCCGCCCCTGCGCAGATTCTCGAACTCGTTGTACTTGCCGACCGCGGCGAACCCGACCCGGTCGTAGAGCTCACTCACCTTGTGCAGCGTCGCGGACGGGTTCTCCGCGACGAACAGCACACCCTTGTCGTAGGCCAGCACCACGACGCTGCGACCGCGACCGATGCCCTTGCGGGCCAGCTCGGTCTTGTCGCGCATGATCTGCTCGGCCGACGCGTAGTACGGCAACGTCATGATCAGGCGCTCCCTTCTTCGGCGGCCTCGCGGTCGGCGACGATCCCGCGAGTGATCTCCGCGAGCCGCGACTCGGTCACCTCGACCGCACCCTCCTCATCGATCACGATCGCCGTCGGGAAGATGCCGCGCACCAGATCCGGGCCGCCCGTCGCGGTGTCGTCGTCGGCCGCGTCGAACAGCGACTCGACGGCGATGCGCAGCGCGCGATCCTGATCGATTCCCTTGGCGTACAACTTCTTCAGCGCGGACTTCGCGAACACCGAGCCGGAACCGACCGCGGCGTACCCGAAACGCTCCTCGCTGCGTCCACCTACCACATCGAACGACACGATGCGACCCGCCTTGTCCGGGTCGGTGGCGTCCAGGTCGTAGCCGACCAGCATCGGCACCACCGCCAGACCCTGCAGGGCCGCGGGCAGATTCTCGCGCACCATCTTCGACAGCTTGTTGGCCTTGCCGTCGAAGGTCAGCGACACGCCTTCCAGTTTCTCGTAGTGCTCCAGCTCCACCGCGAAGATCCGCACCATCTCCACCGCCATGCCCGCGGTGCCCGCAATGCCCGCCGCGGAATAGCTGTCGGTGATGTAGACCTTCTCGATATCGCGGCTGGCCAGCAGGTTCCCCTGAGTCGCGCGCCGATCGCCGGCGATCAGCACACCACCGCGGTAGCTGACCGCGACGATGGTGGTGCCGTGCGGAGCGATCTCCTTCGCGGAAGTGCCGCCGGAGATTCCGGCGGCACCCTGCCCGAACCTGTTGCCGGGCAACAGGTCCGGAGCATGCATACGGAGATAGTCGGAGAAAGAAGAGAGGGCGTACCCCAGGTGGAGACGCGAGGGGTCACCGACTGTCACTGGCCACCTTTCTGCACGTACGCGCGGACGAAGTCCTCGGCGTTCTCCTCGAGCACGTCATCGATCTCGTCGAGCAGGTCGTCGGTTTCCTCCGCCAGCTTCTCGCGGCGCTCCTGCCCGGCGGCGTCTACACCGTCGGGGCCCTCGTCCTCGTCGCCACCCCCGGCGCGCTTGGTCTGCTCTTGTGCCATGGCAGCCGACCTCCTCTGTCCTCACCATGACCGGAACCCATCGTGTGAGCACGATCCCGATCATGAGCATTGTCCGTGCTCGTCCCTCAACACTACCTACCAGCACCGACAGTGTGCCTATTTTGCTGTGTCGGCGTTGTCCGCGCAGCGCGCGTGCGCAGGAGACTACGTCGTCAGCTGCTCCACCAGGTCGGCGGCGGTATCGACCCCGTCGAGGAGCTTGCCGACGTGGGCTTTGGTGCCCCGGCGGGGTTCCAGGGTGGGGATGCGGACCAGGGAATCGCCGCCCAGGTCGAAGATCACCGAGTCCCAGCTGGCCGCCGCGATGTCGGCGCCGAAGCGGCGCAGGCATTCGCCCCGGAAGTAGGCCCGCGTGTCGGTGGGCGGGTTGGTCATCGCGTCGAGCACCTGCTGCTCGTTGATCAGCCGCTTCATCGAGCCGCGGGCGACCAGGCGGTTGTAGAGCCCCTTGTCCAGCCGCACGTCGGAGTACTGCAGATCCATCAGATGCAGCTTGGGGGCCGCCCAGCCGAGGCCCTCCCGGCTGCGCATGCCCTCGAGCAGGCGCAGTTTGGCGGGCCAGTCGAGCAGGTTCGCGCATTCCATCGGATCGCGTTCGAGCAGGTCGAGCACCATGGCCCAGTTCTCGATGATGTCGTGGACGCGTTCGTCGTCGTTGCCGGTGCGGTCGACGAACTTCGTCACCCGATCCAGGTACACGCGCTGCAACGCCAGGCCGGTGAGCTCCCGGCCGTCGGCGAGCGCGACGGTCGCCCGCAGCGTCGGGTCGTGGCTGATCGTGTGCACCGCGGTGACCGGGCGGGCCAGTTGCAGATCCGACAGGTCCTCGCCCGCCTCGATCAGATCCAGAACCAGGGCGGTCGTGCCGACCTTGAGGTAGGTCGACATCTCGGCCAGGTTCGCGTCACCGATGATGACGTGCAGTCTGCGGTACTTGTCGGCGTCGGCGTGCGGTTCGTCGCGGGTGTTGATGATGCCCCGCTTGAGCGTGGTCTCCAGGCCGACCTCGACCTCGATGTAATCCGACCGCTGGGACAACTGGAAACCCGCCTGGTCACCGGACTGGCCGATGCCGACCCGTCCGGAGCCGCACACCACCTGGCGGGACACGAAGAACGGCGTCAGGCCGAGGATGATCTGATTGAACGGGGTTTCCCGGCTCATCAGGTAGTTCTCGTGGGTGCCGTAGGAGGCGCCCTTGCCGTCGACGTTGTTCTTGTACAGCTGCAGCCGCGGAGCCCCCGGCACGCTCGAGGCGTGCCTGGCGGCGGCCTCCATCACCCGCTCGCCCGCCTTGTCCCAGATCACCGCGTCCAGTGGGTCGGTGACCTCGGGCGCCGAATACTCGGGGTGGGCGTGGTCGACGTAGAGCCGGGCGCCGTTGGTGAGGATCATGTTGGCCGCGCCGACCTCGTCGGCGTCGATCACCGGCGCGGGCCCGTTCATCCGGCTCAGGTCGAAGCCGCGTGCGTCGCGCAGCGGCGACTCCACCTCGTAGTCCCAGCGGGTGCGCTTCGCGCGCGGCACGCCCTCGGCCGCGGCGTAGGCCAGGACCGCCTGGGTCGAGGTGAGGATCGGGTTGGCCGACGGCTCGGTCGGGGTCGAGATGCCGTATTCGACCTCTATTCCGATGATGCGCTGCATGGCATCGAGCCTAGGCGACGCACCCGGCCGAACCCGTCGCGACCGGCGGAGTCCAATGTCATACCGCAGGTGGTACTTCCGGAGGACTCCTTCCGGCCCAGGTCGGCGCGATAGTCGGGACATGTCCGAATCGACCGCCGACCGGGGCGCGCAGACCATCGATCAGCACCGCGCCGCGCCGCCTCCGACGCCGGCACCCACCCGGCTCGTCGCATTGGACGTGCTACGCGGGATCGCGATCCTCGGGACCCTCGGCACCAACGTCTGGATCATGACGAACCCGGAGGGGCTGATCGGCTATCTGCACGACCTGGGTCGCCGGGACGGCGGCTGGATGTGGGCCGAGCGGGTACTCCAGCAGCTGGCGCAGGGCAAATTCCTCGGACTGCTCACCATCATGTTCGGCATCGGCCTGGCCATCCAGCAGCGCTCCGCGACCAAGGCCGGGCGACGCTGGCCGGGCAAGTACCCCTGGCGCGCGGGACTGCTGTTCCTGGACGGTCTGCTGAACTTCGTGTTCGTCGCCGAGTTCGACGTCCTGACCGGCTACGCGATCACCGGGCTCGTCGTGGCGTTCGTGCTGGCCACCGGGGAGCGGGCGCGGCGGCGCTGGCTGATCGGCGCGGCGGCGGCGCACGTGGCGCTGTTGACACTGATCGCGCTCGCCTCGGCGTTCGCGCCGCGTCAGGAGTCGACGGCGCGCCCGGCGCTGGACCCGAACCCCTATGCGGAGGGATCGTTCTGGGATCTCGCGATGTTCCGGCTGGGCAATGCCGGCCTGTTCCGGGTGGAAGCGGTCTTCGTCTTCGCGATGTCGGTCGCGTTGTTCCTGGTCGGTTCCCTGCTGTGGCGAGCCCAGGTGTTCGGCCCGGCGGGCGCGCCGATCCGGCGGCGGCTCATGATCGTCGGCTTCGGCGTCGCCGCGCCGATCGACCTGGTCGCGGGCATCGTGGGCGGCGGTGACCTCATCCTCTTCACCCGCTACGGCAGCGCCCCGTTCGTCGCCCTCGGCATCCTGGCGGCCGTCGCGGAGTGGTACCTGCGGCATCCCCGCGCCGGATTCGCCGGGCGGCGCCTCACCGAGATCGGCCGCACGGCGCTGAGCTGCTACATCCTGCAGAACCTGGTGGCCTCGCTGGTGTGCTACGGCTGGGGTCTGGGACTCGCCGCCCGAGTCGCGCCCGACGACCGCGTCCCGTTCACCGTCGGCGTGTACCTCCTGGTGTCGCTCATCATCGCGGGCGGGGCGCATCTGTGGTTGCGCCGATTCGAGCGGGGACCCGTGGAATGGTTGTGGCACGTGAGCTACCGGGGATTGGCCCGCGAACGCTGACGCCCGCCGAGGCGACCAGCATCCCCGCCGTGACGCCGTGACGCCGTGACGCCGTGACGCCGTGACGCCGAGCCATACTGTGTCACTGAGCAGTTCGCGCTGGCGCGCGGCACCGCTCGCGCCGAATCGGCGGACACCGCGAGCAACGGCGGCTACCGTCGCGCTGTGACACTCGCCGACCGCTACCCCTTGCTGCACACACCGGCTCACTGGGCGTGGGGGGACCTGGACGTGCGATTCTCCACCACACTCCCCGCCGACGAACTGGTCACGAACATTCACCTCGTCTGCTTCGCCGGGAACGAGATCGTGCTCTGCCGCGACGATCGCGACATCTGGTTGCTTCCGGGCGGCACGAGGGAACGCGGCGAGTCCGTCGACGCGTGCGTGCGCCGCGAACTGCGCGAGGAGGCCGGAGCACGGCCGGTCGGACCGATCCGATGGTTCGGCGCCCACCACGCGACCAGCAATCGTCCCGCGCCGCACCGCGAGTGGCAGCCCCATCCGCACAAGGCATGGCTCTGGTGCACCGCGGACGTGGTGCTCGACTCCGCGCCGACGAATCCCGACGACGGCGAGCAGATCCTCGAGGTGCGCACCTTCCCCGTGGCCGAAGCGATGCGCCGGGCCGGATCAGACGGCGAGCACCTGCGCGAACTGGTGGCTCTCGCCGTCGAGCTCCACCGACCCGCGTTGCTGCCCGATCCGCCGGTGTGAACCCGACGTGCGGCCCGCGCGACCGCAGGCCACGTCCGATATTGCGGCAGAATCGATACATGGCAACGGCAACTTGGCACGGCCGCGTCCTCGCGACCAGCGACGACACCATCATCATCGAGGGCAACCACTACTTCCCGCCGGACTCGATCCGGCCGGAGTTCTTCCAGCCCTCCGACACGCACACCTACTGCCCGTGGAAGGGCACCGCCAGCTACTACACGGTGGTCGTCGACGGTGACACCAATCCCGACGCCGCCTGGTACTACCCCGAGCCGAAGACCAAGGCGGCGCAGATCAAGGACTACGTCGCGTTCTGGCGCGGCGTCGACGTGACCGACAACTGACCGGCAGCGCCTCCGGGAGGAGTGATCACGCCCGGCATCCGGCCGCGCGATGACCGCGCACCGGGCCGGGCTCCCGCGCTACTCGCGAACGGCGGTAATCGGAGAATCACGAATGCCGCGTGCGCGAAACCGATACGCTCATCCCAGGTTTCAGCGCGAGTGTGTCAGCCGGGAGCATCCCATGATGAAGGCTCTGGTCACCAACGGCTTCTCGATGTCGCCAGTCGGCGCAGCGGACGAACCATCGCGGGCAGGTGTCGCGCTGCTCCGCCCGGGAGTCCTTGCTTTCGCCGGATTGATCGGTCCGACGGAGTTACACGCCCACCACGCGGTGCAGATCGTGGCCGCGAGTACCCCCATCGTGGTGGTGGACGGTAGCGGCGTCCGCAAGAAGGGCACCCACGTCATCGTGCCCACCGACGCGCCGCATCGGATCGACGTGGGCTCCGCGCACGGCACGGCGGTCTACCTCGACCCCGAAACCGCCGCGGGCGCCGCGGCCGACCGCAGGGCCCACCTCAACGGCTGGACCGACAGCGCGGACACCCTCGGCATCGACGCCGGTGGCGGAGATCTGACCGCGCAGGTCACCGCGGTCGTCGACGATCTGCTGCCGCAGGACGGCGCCTCCAGCTCCGGCGAGCGGCACGCGGTGATCACCGCGGCGCTGCAATTGCTGCCCGCGCTGGTGCGCACGGGTCCGGTGCGCGGCTCGGATGTCGCACGGCAATTGGGCGTTCCGGCCCCCCGGCTGTCGCATCTGTTCACCGAGCAGATGGGCATTCCGTTGCGCCGCTACATCCTCTGGCTGCGGCTGCACATCGCGCGGACCCGCGCGCTGGCCGGGGACGATCTCACCGCCGCCGCGCACGCGGCGGGCTTCTCCGGCGGCGCGGACCTGACGCGCACGTGCCGCCGCACTTTCGGACTTCCTCCTTCGGCGCTCAGCCACACCGGCGACCCTGTTCCGGACGTATAGCCACGGCAGTGACGACCGTGGGCATCGAAATCGGTGCCGCGCGAGCGGAACCTGGTGCTGCTCGGTGAACTGCGCAAGGCGCCACTGGAGACGGTGCCGACCGAGGAACGCGGCCGCGCCGAACTCGGGCAGGCCCGCGCGGAGGCGGCGTTGCGGCCGGTGGCCGATACCCACGACTGCTCGAACAGCACCCGGCAGTGCTGCGCCCTCGGGTCGCGACCACGCCGGGCACGCGAGTCGTCCTCGACCCACGGGACGACGCCTGACCGCCGGGGCCGTGACCCTGGTCACACAGTAAGTGGCCCAGGCGCGGTACGGGCCCCGGTCACGACCGTCGGGGCCGGTTCCCCTCTGAAGTGGAACCGGCCCGCTCGCGATGGCGCGCCTAGTGCGTAGCGCAGCATGCCGAGCACGGCGCCATGCTGGTCGAGCGCCTCTTCGACCGCGCCTCGGAACAGGTCCTCTCGGCTGCGGGAACCCGGTCACCTCCCCGAGCAACTCTACACCTCAGTTATGACGAATTACTCAAAAATCTTGACTGAGCATTGCGTCGTATATGACGATAACGTCAGTCATATGGAGGGAGTGGTCGATGCTCGACCATCACGACCCGCATACCGGCCTGCACAGCGAGCACGGCGCTCTGGCGGGCGAACATCCAGGACGGGCCCGCGACCCGATCGTGAAGGTGCACGACGTGGCGTGGCTGGAGTTCGAGAAGCCGGATCTCGAGCGCGCCGAGGCCTTCGCCGGCGCCTTCGGCTTCGCGACCGCGCACCGCACGGCGAACGAACTGCACCTCCGGGGCACCGGCGCCGACGCGCCATGCGTGCTGATCCGCCGTGGACCGGGATCGAGATTCGTCGGCCCCGCCTTCCGCGCGGCGGACACCGCCGATCTGCTCCGGTTGGCGGAAGTCACCGGCAGGACGGTAGTGAACCTGCCCGAGATACTGGGCGGATCGACCGTCGACCTGACCGACCCGAGCGGCTCACGCGTCCGGGTGGTCGCCGATACCCATACGTTGCCCGCCCTGCCCGAACAGCCTCCGCACACGCTCAATCTGGGTCGTGAGGTGGCCCGGGTCAATCGCACGCAACGATCACCCCGCGAGCCGGCCCGGGTGCAGCGTCTCGGGCATGTGGTCATCCAGACCACCAGATACCGGGAAACGCTCGACTGGTACCTGCGGCATCTGGGGCTGATCGTCAGCGATTTCCTCTACTACCCGGGGCAGCGTGAGCACGGGCCGGTGATGAGCTTCATTCGCTGTGACCGCGGCCGGGCGCCCGCCGACCATCACACATTGGCGCTGGTGCTCGGCCCGGCGAACCGGTATGTGCATTCGGCGTATCAGGTCGCCGACCTCGACGCACTGGCCGCCGGTGGCGAGTATCTGCGCGAGCACGGTTACCACCGGTCGTGGGGCATCGGAAGGCACATCCAAGGCAGTCAGATCTTCGACTACTGGCGTGACCCGGACGGCTTCCTGGTCGAGCACTTCAGCGACGGCGACATGTTCGACTGCACGGTGGAACCCGGGTGGGCGCCGTTCACCGCCTCCGGGCTGGCGCAGTGGGGGCCGCCGGCCAGCAACGACTTCCTCGGCCTGAAGCCGGGCCGGGAAAGCCTTCGCGAGCTGCGCACGATGGTCAACGCGCTGCGCGAGGACAACGAATTCGATCTCCGTCGCCTGCGCGGCCTGTTGAAAGTAGCCCGATCATGAGCATGTCCGTTCTTCGTACCGCCGATGCCTGGTGGGTGGTCACACCCGCGGGCGCGGCCCGGATCGACACCGCCGCGACCACCACGAAGCAACTGCTGGCGGAACGGCAGGCCATCCGCACGGCGTCCGCCGGCAGCGAGGTGGTGCCGGTCGAGAGCCTGGCGCCGGTCGCTCCGGTGACCGCGCCGTGCCGGGTAGTCGCGCAGATGACGAACTTCGTGTCGCACGTGCGGGATTCGGGCATGGATCCCGAGACGGTGCCGCTGACGTTCTTCCGGAAGTCCTCGGGATCGATCAGCGGTCCCTACGACGACGTCATCCGGCCCGCCCATGTCCGATTGCTGGATTACGAAGTCGAGATCGGGCTCGTGTTCGGCCGGGACATGCCGGTCGGATCGACGATCACCCCCGACAACCTCGCCGACTATATCGCCGGTCTCGTCGTCACCAACGATGTCTCCGCGCGTGACGTGCAATTGCCGAAGACCCAGTTCTACGAGGCGAAATCGTATCCGACGTTCACTCCGGTCGGCCCCGCGCTGGTGCTGTTGGAGGCCAACGAACTGAAGCGGTTCACCGATCTGCGGCTGCGCTTGTGGGTCAACGGCGACATGCGCCAGGACATGACGGTCGCGGACATGATCTACCGGCCGCTGGAGACGTTGCGGGCGCTGACCCGGTTCCAGCGCATGGACGCCGGTGACCTGCTGCTGACCGGAACACCGATCGGCACGGCGTTGAGCGCTCCGCCGAAACCGGTCCAGTTCATCGCGAACCTGCTTCCGGCGAAGGTCAAATGGACCCTGTTCTTCAAGGGCCAGGCAGGCAACCCGAAATACCTGCGCGACGGTGACGTCATCGAGGCCACGATCGCCACCGATGACGGGGCCATTGATCTGGGCCGCCAGCACACCACGGTGAGGTACCGGTGACCGGCGGTCCGACGATCAGCACCCCGGGGACCGAGGAGCCGCTGTGGCCGCGTGGCTGTACCACCGCCGCCGGTACCGGCCCGGCATCCGTCGCCTGCGTCGCCGCGGTGACCGGAGCTGCCCGATGACAGCGCAGCTCGTCCCGGTCGTGGTCGTCGGAGCGGGCCCGGCCGGACTCACCGCGGCGACGTTACTGGCCCAGTACGGGATCGCTTCCTTGGTGCTGGAACGGTGGGACGGCGTCTATCCGCAGCCACGGGCGGTGCACCTGGACGGTGAGATCCGGCGCATCATCGACCGGCTCGGCATCGGCGGCGAATTCGACGCCATCTCCCGGCCCGCGCTGGGGTTGCGCCTGATCGGTCCGGATCGGCGCGTGCTGGCCCAATTCGATCGAGACCCGGCCGGTGGTCGTAACGGGCACCCGGAGGCGAACCTGTTCGATCAGCCGGAGCTGGAGGCGCTGCTGCGCGCCAACCTGGCTCACTACCCGGCGGTCACGGTGCGCGCCGGCGCGGAAGTGACCGCTCTGGCCGGGGAAACCGGCAGCGTGCGCGTGGATTTCACCGACCGCCAGACCGGACGAGCCGAATCCGTACGCGCGAGGTACGTGCTCGGGTGCGATGGCGCCAACAGTCTCGTCCGCGCCGCCATCGGCGCACGCATGCGGGACCTCCGCTTCGAGCAGCGCTGGCTGGTGGCCGACCTCGAAACGGACACCGATCTGGGCCAGTGGGAAGGCGTGCACCAGATATGCGATCCCACGCGCGCGGCTACCTACATGCGCATCGGGGAAACACGCTACCGGTGGGAGTTCCGGCTCGAACCCGGTGAAACCGCGCACGATTACGGCGGTCTACCCCAGCTGTGGCCGCTGCTCGCGCCATGGATCCAGGGGATGGATCTCGACGAGCTCGAATTGGTCCGGGTCGCCGAGTACACCTTTCGTGCCCAGCTCGCGGACCGATGGCGCGACGGGCGTGTGTTCCTGCTCGGGGACGCCGCCCACCTCACGCCGCCGTTCATCGGCCAAGGGATGGGTGCGGGCCTGCGGGACGCCGCGAATCTGACGTGGAAGCTGGCCGGAGTCCTGCGCGGTGAGCTGCCCGGCAGTGTGCTCGACACCTATGAAGCCGAGCGAAAACCGCACATGGGGACGATGATCCGATTGGCCAAGCTCACCGGAATGACCATGACCGAGGGCGGCGAACTCGGCAACCGGCTGCGCGGCCTCATCGCGCCGCGATTGCACCACGTGCCCGGCCTCACCCACCTGATCATCAGCGGAGAATCACCCCGGCTGCACCGCTCCGAACTGGTGGTCACTCCCCTGCTGCGCCGGAGCCCGGCCGGTCGGCTCGTTCCGAACGTTCGACTGCCCGACGGACGGCGGGTCGACGACATCCTCGCGGGCCGGTTCGCGATCATCTGCGCACGCGAACCGGCTCGAGCGGACCGGACCCGGATCGAGCAACGCGGCGGCGTGGTGATCACCGCCGCACCGGGGACCGATCTGTCTCGCTGGCTACGCCGCTGCCACGTTCCCGCCGCCCTCGTCCGCCCGGACGGCACCGTGCACAGCGGCGGAACCGTGCCGACCCTGTCCGCCGCACTTCCGCGGTTCGCACCGAGCACCCGGCATATGCGGCGAACCGATGCCGGATGACGGCTGCGCCGAGACCCGATCGCCGCATCCCGCGTAGATGACCCGGTAGCCGCGTCCGTCGCGCGCGGACTGCACTGGGGTAACCACGTGCCGCGATCGCCCGCCGGGGATCCGGCACTCCATGGCGTACCGGGATACTGCGCGTGGGGCGATCGCGCGTTGCGTGCTCAGCTGGCGGGACGAGCCTCGATGAAGTACTCCGCCGAGATCGCCTTCAAGACTTGCCGGACGCCCCGCGGCGCCCACGCCGCAGTCGGCTCGTGCCGGACGACCGGGGCGGTCAGCTCGACGACGCGGCCGCGGGTCTCCAGCGCGAAACCGCCCGCCGCGCGAATGTTCTTCACCCAGTCGACATCCCGGCCGTACGTCAGCGCGATCCGGTAGGCGCCGTCCTGCTCGAAGACCATCACCGGGGTGCGGTAGGACCGCCCCGACTTCCTGCCTTTGTGCAGCACGATGCCGAAGCCGGGCACCCGTCCAGCGACCAGGCCCGCGGTCGGATTGGTGACATGCCGGTTGAAATTCGCCAGTGCGTGCGGAAGCACCATGGGGGCGATCCTCTCTCCCTGTGGCGTGCGGGGTTCACGTTACTCTCGACCGATGTCCGCTCCGCCGCATCCCGAGATGCCCCACCCCGGAGATCCGAGCGCCGAACCGATCGCTGTCTACGACCGGGCGGGCAATCCGGTCGGGGCCGCCGAGCGGGCCGCGGTCTACCGCGACGGATTGTGGCACGCCAGCGCCGGTGTGCTCCTGCGATCCGGTGACGGGAAGCGCGTTTACGTGCACCGCCGCACCGACACCAAACTCGTCTTCGCGGGCATGCACGACTGCCTGGCCGGTGGCGTGGTCGCACCCGGCGAAGCGCCGCGCGAGACCGCGCTGCGCGAATTGTCCGAGGAATTGGGCGTCACGCCGGACCCCGCCGATCTCCCGGCGCAACCGCTGGCCACGCTTTCCTGGGACGGCGAATGGGATGGCAGGCCGATGCGCTGTCACCTGTTCGCGTTCGAACTGCGCTACGACGGGCCCGTCCGTCACCAACCCGACGAGATCGCCGCCGGGTGGTGGTGGACCGACGCCCAGTTGCGGGCCCATCTGGCCGACCCGGACTGGCCGTTCGTCCCCGACACGCGTCTGCTGGTCAGCGACCTGCTCGCGCGAGATCCGGACCGGTGAACACGCGGGACGACACCGCGCTCAACTGGACGAGGCCGAGGATCCCGCCCAGGCCGCGAAAGCGCCGGGATTGCGAGTCTGCAGCAGAACGCGGCCCGGGCCGGTGAAGTCGAAGACGAACCCCTCGCCGGACTTCAACGACTGGATCGACCGGCCCGAAACGGCCCGCCGGATGGTGAAATTCATCGCCAAGTCGTAGGCGACCACGTGGCCGGTGTCGATGGTGATCGGCTCCCCCGGCTGAAGATCGATCACGTCGATCGCACCGAACACGCCGACCACGATCTCGCCCTCACCGTGCGCGCGCAGGCCGAACCCGCCTTCGCCGCCGAACAGGTTGGCGAAACCGCCCCATTTGCCCTCCACCTGAACACCGTGCGAATTGGCGATCCAGCCCCCGCGGCTGATGAAGAACGGCCGGTCCGGGGTGATCTGCAGGTTGAGCATGTCGCCGGGGAGCGCGGGCGCCACATCGACCCAACCGCCCTGCGGCGGGGCGGTGAAGGTGGAGACGAAGAACGACTCCCCCGCCAGCACCGACCGCTTCAACCCGGCCAGGATCCCGCCCTCCGCCTTGGCCTGCAACGTGATTCCGGCGGAGTGGGCCACCATGGCGCCGCTCTCGACCCGCATCGGCTCGCCGCCGGCGAGGAAACACCGCGCGATCGTGGACGCGGGATTGTGGCGCAGTTGTACCTTCATGTCCGCCGACCCTACCGCGATGTTCGCGCCGCGGGGCCGTCCGATCGGCGACCGTGCCACCGCGGCCACGCGCCGACCCGTCGTCGGCGAGAAACCGTGCGCGCCGGACCGGCGAGCCCGGCCGTCAGAGCAGGTCGCGCAGCGCGGCGTCGTCGCGGGCCACCACCGCACCGCCGTCGGCGGTCAGCACGATCGGGCGCTGGATCAGCTTCGGATGCTCGACCAGCGCCGCGATCCAGCGCTCCCGGTCCGCGACGGTCCGAGGCCAGGTCGCCATGCCGAGCTCCCGGGCGATCGGCTCGCCGGTGCGGGTGATGTCCCACGGTTCGGCGTCGAGGCGCCGCAACACGTCCCGCAGCTCGTCGGCGGTCGGCGGCTGGTCCAGATACTTCCGCACGGTGTATTCGACACCGGCCTCGTCCAGGAACGCCGTGGCGTTGCGGCTCTTGGTGCACCGCGGGTTGTGCCAGATCTCGGTCTGCCCGGAAGTCATGCACGCAGGGTACCGAGGGCGCGCACCGCGACCGTCCGGCAGCGGGCTGGCGGATCTCGGACGTCGCGACGCGCATCCCGGCCCGTGCTTCGATACTGGGAGCATGAGTGAGCACGCGTCGTCCGAAAACCCTTACGGCACACCGACCACGTCCGGTCCCGAACCCATCCCGTCGTATCAGGCGGTGGTGAATCGGGTCGTGCGAACGCTGTTGCGTGTCCCCGGCATCTCCGGCGTCGTCGGCAAACGACTGTTGATTCTGCACGTCGTCGGGCGCAAGTCGGGTGCGGTCTACGACGTGCCGCTGGCCTACACCCGGCACGGCGACAGCCTGCTGATCGGCACCGCGCTGCGGCCGTGGGTCAAGAATTTGCAGGCGGGCGATCCCGTGCGTGCCTCCTTCGGCGGCGAGCCGCGCGCGTTCGACCCGGTGGTCCACACTTCCGAGGCCGACGTGCTGCGGCTCTACGAGATCATCGCGCGGGACAACAAGCAGAACGCGAAGTACAACGGTATCGGCTTCACCCCCGACGGTTCGCCGTCGAAGGCCGACATCTACCAGACCTGGCAGCAGGGCGGCGTCGTGGTGGAGCTGATCCCGCGCTGAGCGTCGGATCAGCTGTCCTCGGCGTACGCGTCGGCGATCTCGAGCACTTCGTCGACGATCTCGAGCCCGGTCCGCAGTTCGTTGGCCGTCGTGGTCAGCGGCGGCGCGATCTGGAATTGATTGCCCGCGTTGAACGGCCACAGCCCGCGTTCCTTCGCCGCCGCCGTGACCGCGGCCATCGGCGCGGCGTCCGCGCCCGCCGCCGCGAACGGGATCAGCGGCTCCCGGGTGCGCGGATCACGGACCAGCTCCAGGGCCCAGAAGAACCCGAGCCCCCTGACCTCGCCGACGCTCGGATGGCGATCGGCGAGTTCGCGCAACCCTTTGCCGAGCACGTCGGCGCCCACCGACCGCACGTGATCCAGGATCGCCTCGCGCTCGAACACCGCGATCGACGCCACGCCCGCCGCGCAGGCCAACGGGTGCCCCGCGTAGGTGAGGCCCCCCGGATACACCACATGGTCGTAGCGCTGCGCGATCCGTTCCGCCATCAGTACGCCACCGAGCGGGACGTAGCCGGAGTTCACGCCCTTGGCGAAGGTGATGATGTCCGGCTCGACGCCGAACGCCTGCACCGCGAACCATTCGCCGACACGGCCGAATCCGACCATCACCTCGTCGGCGATGTAGACGATGCCGAATTCGTCACAGAGCGCTCGCACGCCCGCGAGATAGCCGGGCGGCGGGACGAGCACGCCGTTGGTGCCGACCACCGTTTCCAGGATCAGCCCCGCGATGTGCTGCGGGCCTTCCAGCTCGATCACCTGCCGCAGGTGGGCCAGCGCGGCGGCGGTCTCTTCCTCGGGATCGTTCGTGCCCCAGGGTGATCGATACGGGTACGGCCCGAAGAAACGCACCACGTCGACGTTGGTCGGCTCCGCACCCCAGCGGCGCGGTTCCCCGGTCAGTCCGATCGCGACACCCGTGCCGCCGTGGTAGGAGCGGTAGGCCGCGAGCATCTTCGTGCGCCCGGTGTAGCTGCGCGCCAAGCGCACCGCGTGCTCGACGGCCTCCGCGCCACCCGTGGTGAACAGGATCCGGTTGAGCTCTCCTGGCGCCCGCTCGACGATCAATCGCGCCAGCTCGCTGCGCACATCGTTGCCGACCGTCGGTGAGATGGTCGCCAGCCGCTGCGCCTGGGCGACGATCGCGGCGACGATGTCCGGGTGCTGATGGCCGATGTTCACGTTGACCAGCTGGGAGGAGAAGTCGAGATAGCGCTTGCCGGTCTCGTCCCAGAAGTACGAGCCGAACGCGCCGGTGATCGGCGCGGGGTTCAACTCGGCCTGCGCGCTCCACGGATAGAAGACGTGGTCGGCCACGCTAGTCACCCCGTTCCGTCGACTGGGTGGCGGTCACGAGTGAGGCGAGGCGAGGCAGCACCGATTCACCGTACGCCTCCAAGGTCGCTGTTTTCGCGTCGTGCTGGAGATACACGGCGAACTGGTCCACGCCGAGCCGTGCCAGCTCGCGCAACCGGGACAGGTGGTTGTCGGGCGTGCCCAGCAGGCAGAAGCGGTCCACGATGGCGTCGGGCACGTACTCGGCGTGGATGTTGCCCACGCGTCCGTGCTGGTTGTAGTCGTAGCCCGCCTGCCTTCGACGTAGCCGGTGAGGGCGGCCGGGACAGCGCCGCCCGGACCGTGTTTCGCCACGATCTCCGCGACGTGGTTGCCCACCATCCCGCCGAACCATCGGCACTGCCAACTCGATCACCCGCGCGGCCGGGGCGTGCATTGCCGGGAACCATTTCGGTCGCTTCCGGCCAATCGAGCCGTACTCCCCCACCACGCGAGGGGAGATGGAATGATTCGCGCTGCATCGTCCGGTGCGTAGTCCGAGTGAAGGAGATTTTCAGCGGTGAGCAGCGAAGTGCAAGCGCGAGAACTCGTCAACGGCCGGCGCGCGGGGCGCCGGGGCTTTCCGTGGCGATCGCTGCGGATCCTCGGAGTCCTCGCCGTCGGCGTGACACTGGTGGCCTCCGCCGCGGGTGTCGTCTCGGCGACCCCGGCACCGGCTCGGGAGCAGGGGCCGACCGGGTGTTCGGCCCCGGTCGCCGGTCAGCCGAACGGCAAGCAATGGCCCGCCGAGCCGGGAATGAGCATCGACAGCAGCGCCGGTTATACCGCGACCCTGGCCACCACCTGCGGCACCATCACCATCGCGCTGGATTCGGCACGGGCGCCGCGCACCGTCAACTCCTTCGTCTTCCTGGCGGGTGAGAAGTATTTCGATCACACGAAGTGCCATCGGATAACCACCGATGGCATCTTCGTCCTCCAGTGCGGCGATCCGACCGCGACGGGTATGGGCGGTCCCGGCTACCAATTCCCCGACGAGAATCTGGCGGGCGCGACCTACCCGGCGGGCACGGTCGCGATGGCGAATGCCGGTCCCGGCACCAACGGCAGCCAGTTCTTCCTCGTCTACCGCGACGCGCCGCTGCCCCCGAGCTACACGCCGTTCGGCCGGGTCACCGCGGGCATGGATGTCCTGAACTCGATCGCCGCCGCCGGCGTCGAGGACGGGTCGGCCGACGGCGCACCGGCCGTGGACGTCGTGCTCGATTCCGTCACGGCCGTCCGTAACTGACCTGGCGAACCAGCAGGGGTGGCGGTGCGGGGCACCGCCACCGTGCGTCACGAGCGAATCGGTCAGGGCACGGCGGCACGCCGTCGCAGCACCAGCGCCATGACCGGCTCGACGAACCGGCTGGCGATCGGACCGAGCACCGCCATCAGCAGCACGTAGGTGGTGGCCAGCGCGGCGAATTCGGCGGGAACCGCGCCCGCCGCGACGGCGAGGCCCGCGATGACGATCGAGAATTCACCGTGTGCCACCAGGGCGGTACCCGCGCGCGCCCGGCCGAGGCGGCCCGCACCGGCCCGCTTCGCCGCCCACCATCCGGTGGCGATCTTGCTGACCGTGGTGACCAACGCCAGCAGGCACGCCCAGCCCAGCACCGGCGGGATGCTCGCCGGGTCGGTGCTCAGTCCGAACAGCACGAAGAACAGCGCGGCGAACAGATCGCGCAGGGGTTCCAGGATCTTGGTCGCGTTGTGCGCGGTCGAGTCCGAGATCGCGATGCCGAGCAGGAACGCGCCGACCGCGGCCGACACCTGCACCGCGGAAGCCACACCCGCCACCAGCAGCGCCGAACCGAGCAGCTTCAGCAGGAAGATCTCGCGGTCCTCGCTGTCGACGATCGCGGAGACGTAGCGGCCGTAGCGCAAGGCGACGACCAGGACGACGGTGACCGCCGTCAACGCGATGGCCAGCGTCTTCAGCCCGGCGAAGAAACCGGCACCGGCCAGTACCGCCGTCAGCACCGGCAGGTATCCCGCCATCACCAGGTCTTCGAACACCAGGATGGACAGGACCACCGGCGTCTCGCGGTTACCGAGTCTGCCGAGATCGTTGAGCACCTTCGCGACGATGCCGGAGGAGGAGATGTAGGTCACCCCGGCCATGGCGATGGCGCCGGTGAATCCCCAGCCGAGCGCGAGCGCTACCAGGACGCCCGGCGTCGCGTTGAGCACGATGTCCACGACTCCCGCGGCCCACGACCGGCGCATGCCGGTAACCAGTTCCGGCGCACTGTATTCCAGCCCGAGCAGCAACAGCAGCAGAACGACGCCGATCTCGCTGGCGAGATGGATGAAGTCGTCGACCTCCCGCAACTCGACCAGACCACCGGTGCCGAACACCAGGCCGCCGATCAGATACAGCGGGATGGGCGACATGCCGATGCGCGCGGCGATGCGCCCGAGCAGGCCGAGGCCGAAAAATACCGCGCCCAGCTGGATCAGCGCGAGCGCGGTCTCGTGTGCCACCATGCCGCTCAGCCGTCCGACAGGATCTTGGCGGCGGCTTCGAGCCCTTCCACGGTGCCGACGACGACGAGCACGTCTCCGGCGGTGAAGGTCCAGTCCGGCCCCGGCGAGGGAATGGGCTGGCCGCTACGCACCACCGCGACGATGGACGCCTTCGTCCGTGTGCGCATCTGGGTTTCACCCAGCCTGCGCCCGTCGTAGCGGGATCGGTCGGGGATGGACAGCTGCCTGGTGGTCAGGCCGGTGAACTCGCGGTGCTCCTCACGCAGCTGTTCGACCAGTTGCGGGGCACCCAGCAAACTGGCCAGCACGGCCGCTTCCTTTCCCGAGAGGGGCACCTGGTCGGTCTCGTCGGGATCGTCTTGCTTGCTGACGATGAGGTCCACGGTGCCGTCGCGATGAGTGATGACGCCGATCCGGCGCCGTGTGTTGGTCAGCGGGAAATCCTTACGCACACCGATACCGGGCAGGGGTGTCACCTCAACGTTCACGACTCCACCCTATCCACCGGAGATCGCCACCCGGTGGACGGGTGACCGAATTGTCCGTATTCCTCGATCGCCTTCGTAAGATGGCCGCAGCCAGGCGAGTTGGACCCCGATTCGCCACCCGTGGTATGAGAAATGACGTGTCCTGTACATCTCGTCGTCGCCCAGCCGTCGCTTCCCGCCGCCGCAGCGACCGCGCCGCGCGAGTCCGGTGACCGCCGCCCGCGTGGTGAATCGGTTCCTTCGTCCGAATGCGCTCGCCCCCGCGGCGGCTGCGCCACGGCAAGGTGATCACCGGCAGGATCTCGACGGACTGCGTGGCGTGGCGATCGCGCTCGTCGTGGTCTTCCACATCTGGTTCGGCCGGGTCTCCGGCGGGGTGGACGTGTTCTTGGTGCTGTCCGGATTCTTCTTCACGGGCTCGCTGCTGCGCGGGGCGGAAGCGACCGGCGGGGTCGAGGTGGCGCGCACCGCTCGCCGGCTCGCCCGGCGGTTGCTGCCGACGCTTGTGACGGTACTCGCCGCCGTGGTCGCGGCCACCGTCCTGCTGCGCCCGTTCACCCAGTGGGGCGAGCTGGCGTCGCAGGTGCTGGCGTCGCTGCTGTACTACCAGAACTGGCACCTGGCGCTGTCCTGGTCGGACTACCTGGCCGCCGATCCGTCGGTGAGCCCGCTACAGCATTTGTGGTCGATGGCCGTGCAGATGCAGTTCTATCTGCTCGCGCTGTTCGGCGTGGCGGTGGTGGCGCGCCTGTGCGGGCGGTTCGCCGGGCCCGCCGCTGTGCGGCCGGCTCTGGCGACGGTCCTGGCCGTCGGCACGATCGCCTCGTTTCTCTACGCCGCGCACGGCACCACGGTGCACCAGGGCTGGAATTACTACGACAGCTTCGCGCGCGCCTGGGAGCTGTTAACCGGGGCGCTGCTCGCGATCGTCGCGCCCTGGCTGTCGCCGCCCCGGTCGGTGCGGCTCGCCGCGGCTGTTCTCGGCTCGGCGGCGATGCTCACCTGCGGCTGGCTGATCGACGGGGCCGATCGGTTTCCCGGTCCGGCGGCGCTGGTGCCGGTCGGGGCCACCTTGGCGCTGATCGCGGCAGGCAGCAACCTGGCCGCCGCCGGACAACCGCTGCCCAATCGGCTGTTCGGCGCGCCGGTCGCGGTGCGCCTGGGCGAGCTGTCCTACGCGCTGTACCTGTGGCACTGGCCGATCCTGATCTTCGTGCTGGCGCGAACCGGCGCCGCGACCGCCGGGCTCGTCGTCGGACTCGGCGTCGTCGCGGCGTCCTTGGTGCTCGCCCACTTGACGAACCGCTTCATCGAGGAGCCTCTGCGGCTGCGTTCCGACCGGCAGGCACGGACACCCTCCGCGCGCGGCACGCGCACCGGCCGGTTGGTGGTGGCGCTGGGCCTCACGGTTCTCGCGGCGGCCGTCGGCCACCAGGTGGTGACCAGGGCGAACCCGCCGCAGGCCGTGGCCTTCCTCGATCCCGACCCGTATCCAGGGGCAGAAGCGCTGGTCAACGGAGCGGTCACGCCCGAAGCGCCGATACGTCCGACCGTGTACGAAGCCCCGGCGGACGCCGCCTATCCCTCCCGCGACGGCTGCATCGCGGACTGGGACACGCGCGAGGTCATCACCTGCACCTACGGGGATGCCGCCGCGGAGCGCACGATCGCGGTGGTGGGCAGCTCGCATGCCGAGCACTGGGTACCCGCCCTCGACGCGCTCGCCCGCGAGCATGCCTTCCGGGTCGAGGTCTATCTGAAGATGGGTTGCCCGCTGACCGTGTCGGCGGAACCGTTGTACAAGGGTGAGACGATTCCGGATTGCCGGGACTGGTCCGCTGCCGTGATCAACCGCCTGGGCGTCGAACGCCCGGAGTGGGTCTTCACCACGGCGACCCGTCCGCGTGACGGTGTCGGAGACGAGACGCCGGCCGACTATCTGGAGGTCTGGACGCAGCTGGCCGCCCGAGGACTGAACGTGCTCGCCATCCGCGACACCCCCTGGCTGCGCCGTGACGGTGTGCGGTACCGGGCGATCATTGCCTCGCCCAGCAAGGCGACCGGATCAGTTGCGGCATGCCGCGCGCGGTCGCGCTGAACGAAGTCAACCCGGCGCTGGAATTCGCTGCGTCGTTTCCCAACGTGTTCCCGATCGACCTGTCCGACGCGCTCTGCGCACGCGAGGTGTGCGCGGTCGTCGAAGGCAACATCCTGATCTATCACGACGAACATCACCTCACGGCCAGCTATTCGCGGTCGCTCGCACCGGAACTCGGCAGGCGTTTGTCGCCGATCCTCGGCTGGTGGTGACCGCCGAGCGGGATCAGTTCAGCCGCAACATCTCCGGCCGAGCCCGCGACCCACGGCGCGCGCACCCGGTCGCGCGCAACGCCGGAGAGTGACGCGACGGGCAAACGCCCGGGAATCCGAGCCGCGCGTTCACGCCCGACCGGCGTCGACTCGCCACAGTGCGCGCGCACGTCCGCCTCGACGCCACCCACCCACAGCAGCGTGGTAGACCGGTCAGGATCATCCGGGAACGACTCCGGTGCTCCGTCCATCGCACCGCCCCCGCGACGAGGGCCGCGTCTCCGGGGAGACGCGGCCCTCGTGGCCCAGCGGAACCTTACAGGTACTGGCCGGTGTTCGACTCGGTGTCGATGGCGCGGCTTGCGCTGGCGTTCTTGCCGGTGACCAGCGTGCGGATGTAGACGATCCGCTCACCCTTCTTGCCCGAGATGCGTGCCCAGTCATCCGGATTCGTGGTATTGGGCAGGTCCTCGTTCTCGGAGAACTCGTCCACGATCGAATCGTAGAGATGCTGGATGCGCAGGCCGGGGCTGCCGGTGTCGAGCACCGCCTTGATGGCGTACTTCTTGGAGCGGTCCACGATGTTCTGGATCATCGCGCCGGAGTTGAAGTCCTTGAAGTACAGGACCTCCTTGTCACCGTTGGCGTAGGTGACCTCCAGGAACCGGTTGTCCTCGCTCTCGGCGTACATGCGGTCGACGACCCGTTCGATCATGGCGTTGATGCACAGGCTCTTGTCGCCGCCGAACTCCGCGAGGTCGTCGTCGTGCAGTGGCAGCTCCTCGGTGAGGTACTTCGAGAAGATGTCCTGCGCCGACTCCGCGTCGGGCCGCTCGATCTTGATCTTCACGTCCAGGCGGCCCGGACGCAGGATCGCCGGATTGATCATGTCCTCCCGGTTGGAGGCGCCGATCACGATGACGTTCTCCAAGCCTTCGACGCCGTCGATCTCCGACAGCAGCTGCGGTACCACCGTGGTCTCCACGTCCGAGGAGACGCCGGACCCGCGGGTGCGGAAGATCGAGTCCATCTCGTCGAAGAACACGATCACCGGAGTGCCCTCGGACGCCTTCTCACGCGCCCGCTGGAAGATGATCCGGATGTGGCGCTCGGTCTCGCCCACGAACTTGTTGAGCAGCTCGGGGCCCTTGATGTTCAGGAAGAACGACTTGGCTTCCTTGGCATCCTCGCCGCGCGCCTCGGCGATCTTCTTGGCCAGCGAGTTGGCCACCGCCTTGGCGATGAGCGTCTTGCCGCAGCCGGGCGGTCCGTAGAGCAGCACGCCCTTCGGCGGGCGCAGCGCGTACTCGCGGAAGAGGTCCTTGTGCAGGAACGGCAGCTCCACCGCGTCGCGGATCTGCTCGATCTGCCTGCCGAGGCCGCCGATGTCGCTGTAGTCGACGTCGGGCACCTCTTCCAGCACCAGATCCTCGACCTCGGCCTTGGGAATGCGCTCGAAGGCGAATCCGGCCTTCGTGTCGACCAGGAGCGAGTCGCCCGGCCGCAGCTTACGGATGGGGGAATCGGGATCGTCGAGGTCGTCCATCTCGGCGACCTTGGCGAGCGGGCCGGCCAGCCACACCACGCGCTCCTCGTCGGCATGGCCGACGACCAGGGCGCGACGTCCGTCATCGAGGATCTCCCGCAGGGTGCCGATCTCGCCGACAGCGTCGTAGTGCCCGGCCTCGACGACCGTGAGCGCCTCGTTCAAGCGGACGGTCTGGCCATATTCCAGCGTGGAGGTCTCGATGTTCGGGGAACATGTCAACCGCATCTTGCGACCCGAAGTGAACACGTCGACCGTCTGATCGTCGTACACACCGATCAGAATGCCGTATCCGCTCGGCGGCTGACCCAGCCGATCGACCTCCTCACGCAGCGCGACCAACTGCTGGCGCGCTTCCTTGAGAGTGTCCATCAGCTTCGTGTTGCGAATGGTCAGCGAATTGATGCGGGCTTCCAATTCCCGTGTGCGATCCGGCGAGTCGGCGAGTTGCCTTCGGAGTGCAGCCGCCTCGGCGCGTACCGCCTCGAGCTCTCTCCAGGCCGCCGAATCCGAATTCTCGATGGGGCTCATGTGCTGCTCCTCCCAGTCCCGGTCTATCAACGCTACCGGGCGCGACCCGTTCTCGCTTTCCGACATGGTTTCGTGGTGATCACATCTGGGCCGCGATCGGCGGCCGGACATCATGTTAGCCTGCCCTAACACGACCCCGGCGAGCCTGCTCGCCACCCGAGCCGAAAGGTTGCCGACCATGCTCCTTCCCATGCGGACCCTGCGCGTTTCCCTTACCACCGCCGCGACGGTGCTGGCCGTCGCCTGCGCATCGGCGGCGTGCGGCTCCGACGACGACTCTGCCACCACCACGGCGAGTTCTGCCACCACGGCGAGTTCTGCCACCACCAGCGCCGCCGCCTCGGACACCCACGGCCACGGCGACCACGCGACCGGCGCGCCGACCGCCGAGACCCTGCAAGCGGTCCTGGTCAAGCTCGCCGATCCGAATGTACCCACCGCGGAGAAGTCCAAGCTGATCGTGAACGGTGAGCAGCGCACCGCGAACATCGACAAGATGAACGCGGGCCTGCAGGGCTACACGCTGACCTTCGCCGTCGCCGACATCACCACCCAGGGCGACACCGCGAACGCGCAGGTGACCATCAGCTCGCCGCACGGTGCGGCGCCCGCCGTGCCGCTGACCTGGGAGAAGGTCGACGGCTCGTGGAAGCTGTCGGACGCGAGCGGCTGCCTGCTGTTCGGCTTCGCGCAGGCGCCCTGCGTCCCCGCCTGAGCCCGGGCGCACCGGCGCACCGGCCCGAGGGTTGGAACAACCGTCGCCCCGCCCCTGCCGCGCTCAGCCCTTGGACGGCCTGCGCTGCGGCTTGGGGGTGACGGTGCCCTCCGCGAGCCTGCGGGCGCTGACCAGGAAGGCGGTGTGGCCCTGCATGCGGTGTTCGGGCCGCACGGCCAGGCCGACCACGTGCCACGGCCGCACCAGCGACTCCCAGGAGCGCGGCTCGGTCCAGCACTCCTGCTCGCGCAACGCTTCGACCACCTTGGACAGCTGCGTGACGGTGGCCACGTAGACGATCAGCACGCCGCCCGGCACGAGCGCCTTGGATACCGCCGGTAGCGCGTCCCAGGGCGCGAGCATGTCCAGCACGGCGCGATCGACCGGCTCTCCGGTGTAGTCGGCCACGTCGCCCACGGTCAGCGACCAGTTGGCCGGTCGCTCGCCGAAGAACGTCTCCACGTTGCGGACCGCGTGTTCGGCGTGGTCGGCGCGAATCTCGTAGGACACGACCTGCCCTTGCGGCCCGACCGCGCGCAGCAGAGAGCAGGTGAGCGCGCCGGACCCGGCGCCCGCTTCCAGGACGCGGGCGCCGGGGAACATGTCTCCCTCGTGCACGATCTGCGCGGCGTCCTTGGGATAGATCACCGCGGCGCCGCGCGGCATGGACAGCACGTAGTCGATCAGCAGCGGACGTAGCGCGAGGTAGGGCGTGCCGTTGGTGGAGTGCACCACGCTGCCCTCGTCCGCGCCGATCAAGCTGTCGTGCTTGATCCCGCCGCGATGGGTGTGGAACTCCTTGCCCGGCTCCAAGACCACCGTGTACAGGCGCCCTTTGGCATCGGTCAGCTGCACCCGGTCACCGATGGTGAATGGCCCGGTCCGTCTGGCCGTCATGAATCTCCGTTTCGCTGGTTGGAATCCGTGCTGTCGCGCACCGGCGTGTCGGTGCCGCCGGATAGCCTGCCAGGTATGTGCTCGACCGTGTCCACGCCCCCTGCCGACGACGCGCGGACGTCCGATCCCGGCGCGGCGGCGGGTCGCGCCCGGCCCGCGCTGTCGCCCTCCCGGGCAATGGATTTCAAGCAGTGTCCGCTCAAATATCGTTTGCGTGCGATCGATCGGATACCGGAACGGCCGTCGGTGCACGCGGTGCGCGGCACGGTGGTGCACGCGGTGCTGGAGGACCTCTACGGGCTGCCCGCCGCCGAGCGGGTGCCCGAGCGCGCCGAGGCTCTGGTGCCGGCGGCGTGGGCGCGGGTGCACGCCGGGCAGCCGGAGGTCGCGCAGCTGATCGCCGAGGAACAGCTCGACGCGTTCCTCGGCGAGGTGCGCGCGCTCGTGCGGCGCTACTACCGGCTGGAGGATCCGACCCGGTTCGATCCGGAATCGCGCGAGGCGCGGGTGGAGGTCGAACTCGCCGACGGCGCGCTGCTGCGCGGATTCGTCGACCGCATCGACATCGCGCCGACCGGTGCGCTGCGCGTGGTGGACTACAAGACCGGCCGCGTGCCGGGGCCGACGCAAGAGACCAAGGCGCTGTTCCAGCTGAAGTTCTACGCGCTTGTGGTGCTGCGCACCCGTGGTCTCGTGCCCGCCCAGCTGAGATTGATCTACCTGGCCGACGAGGAGATCCTCACTTACGCGCCCGACGAGCAGGAGTTGCTGCGCTTCGAGCGCACGCTGTCGGCGCTGTGGGCCGCCATCCTGGAGGCGGGCCGCACCGGGGACTTCCAGCCGAACACCGGCTGGCTGTGCTCGTATTGCGACTACAAGCCGCTGTGCCCGGCGTTCGGCGGCACGCCGCCGCCCTACCCCGGCTGGCCGAGCGGCGGCGCGGCCGAATCCCCGGACGAGATCCTGGCCGAAGCAGTGTCCGACTGAACGACCGGCTGGCCGCCCACCGGCCCCTCCGGCGCCAGGCCGTGTGCCGCCGGAGCGGGCGAGCTTCGCGAGCGGCTACCGCGGCGGCCACCCCGATGAACTCCGATAGAAGCTGCCGCTTCGGCGCGGCGCGGCCGGGGAATACGTTGCGCGTGTGCTGCTCAGACCGTGAAGTCGCGGAACAACAGCACCGGAAGTCGCAGCCCCGCCGTGCGGTTCACGACCGCCGCCGACCCGAAGACCACAACCGGTCGCCGGCCCGCCTCCGCAATCCGCGCAGCGAGAATTCCCAACCGGTGGAGAAGTCGGGCGATCCCGAGGTTCAGAATGCCCGGCAGGAGCGGATGTCGGTGGCCAGGATGGCTTTCGCGCCCAGGTCCGCCAGCTGGTCCATCAGCTCGTTGCTCTGCTTGCGCGGAACGAGCGCGCGCACGGCCATCCAGCCGGTGTCCGCCAGGGGCGCCACGGTGGGCGACTCCAGCCCCGGAGTGATGACGAACGCCTGATCCAGCAGGTCTTTGGGGCAGTCGTAGTCCAGCATGACGTACTGCTGGGCGAAGACCACGCCCTGGATCCTGGCGACGAGCTGGTTGCGCGCCCGGTCGCCCTGGTCGGCGTCCTTGCGTTCGACCAGCACCCCTTCGGAGTCGCACAGCGAATCCCCGAACGCCACGAGGTTGTGCTGGCGCAGCGTCCGCCCCGAGCCGACGACATCGGCGATGGCGTCGGCGACGCCGAGCTGGATGGAGATCTCCACCGCGCCGTCCAGCCGGATCACCTCGGCCTCGATGCCGCGGCGGCGCAGATCGTTCAGCACGAGATTGGGGTAGGAGGTGGCGATGCGCTTGTCGTGCAGATCCTCGACCTTCCACTCGCGCCCGGCCGGGGCGGCGTAGCGGAAGGTGGAGCGACCGAAGCCGAGGGCGAGCCGTTCCTGGACCGGTGCACCGGAGTCCAGTGCGAGATCCCGTCCGGTGATGCCGAGGTCGAGCTCGCCGGAGCCGACGTAGATCGCGATGTCCTTGGGCCGGAGAAAGAAGAACTCGACCTGGTTCGCGGGGTCGAGGACGGTCAGGTCACGCGAATCGGTGCGCTTGCGGTAACCCGCTTCGGCGAGAATCGAGACGGCGGATTCGGACAGGGCGCCTTTGTTGGGGACTGCGACGCGCAGCATGCAGGAGAGTCCTTTCGGGAGGAGAGACGGTGTCGGACGGCCGTCACAGATGTCGGTACACGTCTTCGAGCTTCAGCCCGCGACCCACCATCAGCACCTGCACCCAATACAGCAGCTGGGAGATCTCCTCGGCGAGCGACTCGTCGCTCTCGTGTTCGGCGGCCAGCCACACCTCGCCGGCCTCCTCGAGCACCTTCTTACCCTGGGTGTGCACGCCCGCGTCCAGCGCGGCGACGGTCCCGGACCCCTCGGGGCGGTTGACCGCACGATCCTGCAGCTCGGCGAACAGGGATTCGAAGTTCTTCACGGTGGGCCATTGTTTCAGACCCGGATGCGGACCCGTTGCTCCGGCCCACGATCGCCGGAAACGGCGACCGCCCGGTTCCCCGGCACCCGGCCGGGTGCGGAGGAACCGGGCGGGAAGCCCTAGTTCCCGGCGAGCAGCGCCTGCAGGTCGGCGACCGCCGTGCGGAGGTGGTCGGCGAACGCGTACATCTGGTCGGCGACTGGCGTCGGTGTGGCCAGGTAGAGATTCCAGCGGTCCGGGAGCAGGACGTAGGCGACGCCGATGCACCGGGAGCTGGTCGAGCCGAAACCGAAGTAACTGATGTTGACCGACGGCGCCGAGCTGGTGCTCAGGTAGTTGTCGCGCATGATTGTCCAGCCGGGGCTGTCGTAGAGCGGGATCGGGTCGGTGACACCCAGTTCCGCACCGCGACGGCGCTGGATCCACTGCAGCTCCCACAGGTGCTGCTCGGGCGCGTCTCCGGCCTGGCACTGTTTGGCGCGTTCCACGTGCGCGGCCGCGGCCGTCCTGGCCGCGGCGAGCCGGGCCTCGGCGCCCGCCTCCTGGTCCTGCATCGCGTCAACGAAGGCGATCATCTCCGGGGTGACCACCCGCATGGCCTCGGTGCGGCCGTTGCGGTACTGCCTGGTCGCGATCGACTCGTAGGTGGCGCCGGTGAGCCCCTTGCTGCGCCGATGGGCCAGCTGGTAGCTCAGCTGCGCGAACGCGTCCGGCGAGATCCCCAGTTGCTTGGCCTTGGTGGTGCCGAAGTCGGGGAACGACACCGTTTGGGTGGCGTTCGCCGCGGCGTACTCCGCGAATGCCGCGCCCGCCGCGGCGATGTCGCTACGCAGCGCCTCGTCCAGCACGAACTCGACCGGCTCGACCACGGGCAGCCCCTGCGCCTGCGCGCCGGAACGGGTGGCGTGCTCCTGCGCCGTGGTCTCGAGCAGGGTGTCCACGAACGACAGGATCGTGGTGCCGTCCAAGCCGCAGTGCTCGACGTTGATGCCCGCCTGCCCGTCGGCGAAGACGATGAAGGAAACCGACTTGTCGAACCACCGGTTGGCGCTGTCGCCGTGCAACAGTTGATCGCAGGCGTGCTGTTCGTCGCGCGGCGCGAAGTCCTCCAGGCAGACGGCGAACAGCGCGGTCTCGATGGTGTCCAGCGCCGCGGCGTTCGCGGGCTCGGCCAGCAGCCGCTGCCTGCTCCGCGCCCACTCCGCGCGAGCCTTGGTGGTCAGGTGCCCGACGGCGCTGTCGGTGCGGGCCGGGCGTGCGCCCGCCTTCAGCACCGCGCGCAACCCGTCGGCGAGGTCCTCCGGCGCGTAGGGCGCCCCATCCGGGCCGATGACGTCCATCCGGAACGTGCTGCCACGGAAGAACACCACGATGTGGCGGGCCTGCGAGGGACCCGGCCACTCCTCGCTGTAGGGGACTCGCACCGTGTCCTGCTCGACGCCGGGAATCCTGGTCTCGGAGAACAGGTACTTGTTCTGCCACATCGACAGCTTCTGCCCCCGCTGGGTCACCGGCGGAATGGCTTCCTGGTCGAGGGCCAGTTTGTAGTCGACGGCGGCGGAGATGATGCCCGCCGCGCGGTCCACCTGGGTGGCGGCGGTGGAGACGGCCAGTGCGGTGTCGTCACGGAACAGGAAGAAGAAGTTCGCGTTCAGCGCGATCCGGTCCCGCCTGCCCAGGTACCGCGACGGCCAGAACAAATCCAGCCAACTGCCCACGCCCGGCGTCGCATCGTATTCCGCGAGCGCCGCGTGCAGCGTGCGACCCGGCCCGTCGGGTCGCAGCAGGTCGTCGACCGCGGCCCGGGTGGCGGCGAGCTCATCGGCGGTCAGCAGCGGCTCGCACCACTGCAGGAACCGGCCACAGCTGTCCTCCAGCGTCGGCAGGGGCACCCGGGGTAGCTGGTCGTCGGCGGCGAAGGTGCGTTCGGTCAATGCGAGTCCTCGGTGTCGGCGTGATGTTTCGGCAGCGGCCTGGATACGTACAGGTTGGCATACAGCCATCCCTGGTCTTCGCGGCCGGTGGTGTCGATTCCGTTGGCGGACAGAGTATTCAGTACCTGTGCCTGCTCGGCCGGGGAGGCGAACCTGCGCTGCTCGTACAACCCCGGCGCCTGCTCGGTCCGGTAGCCGAGCGCGGCGAGTTCCGCCTCGATCGGTGCGAAGTCGAACATGCGCAGTACGAAGTGTGCCATCCACGGCCGCTTGCGCGGGTGCGCGGTGGCCACGCGAGTCAAGGTCTTCTCGGTGACGTAGCCGATACAACCGGTCGAGACGACGAGATCGGCGGTCGCGAGCACGGCGCGCTGCTCGTCGGTCGGTTCGCCGGACTCCAAGTCCGCGTGCACGACGTCGTGCAGGAGACCGGCCTCGCTGGCGTAGTCCAGGGCGGGACGGGCGGCGTCCATGCCGAGGAAGCGGACATCGTCCACGCCGGTCCGCGCCGCGACACGGGCGCGGTCGCGCCGGATCAGACCGGCCCGATCATGTCGGCGACGGCGTAGTGCTCGGCCAGTTCGCCGATCGTCGTGTCGAAACGCAGCAGCGCGGCGTTCACGCCGTAGGAACAGCCGATGTCGAGCACGGTCGGCGCGGCGACCCGGGCGGACGCGCGGAATTCTCGAATCTGCTGCTGGAAGAACGGTTTCGCCAGTTCCGGAATGCGGTAGTCCAGATCGGACATGCGGGCGTAGTACGCGCGCGGATCGGGGCGGTCGTAGATATCGTCGAAAGACGCTTTCCCGGTGGTGTGTAACGGCACTGGCACTGTCGGTCCTCTCGGGTCGAGCTCGGTCAGTCGAGCCGTTCGGCTCAGTCGAGCAGCCGATCGCCCCGGACGGTGGCGGCCGCCGCGGCCAGGTGGTCGGGTAGCACGCGGCCGAACAACTGCCGGGTGCGTTCCACCGTGCCGACCATTCCGGGACGATCGGTATAGGCGAAAATGGCCGAATGACGCTGGCGCGCACCGCCGACTGGTGAGACACGGTGCAACGAGAAGCGACCCTGGAACAGCTGCAGGTCGCCCGGACGCAGTTCGAGCCGTTGAACGAAACGATCGCCGGTGCCGGTCAGCACGGAGCGGACGTCGTCGAGGTGTTCCGCCTCGGGTGTGCGGATGTTGGGGCAGTACTCGAAGACGCCACCGTCCTCGGCGGGCTGGGTCAGCATCGAGACGGTGAATTCGTTGGTGTCGAAATGCCAGGGATGTGACATACCCGGCGCGACGACGTTGAGGCACAGTCCGGCCAGGGGATCGGCGAACTCGTGCAGTTCGGACAGTCCGAAGCAATCGGCGACGAACCGCTGGAACAGCTCGTTCGTGTAGAGCCGGTGGATCAGCGCGTCGGCGGGGATGCGATCACGGGGCACGAAGGCGTTGCCTCGCTCCAGCACGATCCGGCCGGGATGATCCTCCGGCAGTTCGGCGTCCAGTGGAATGTTGTAGGCGTTGACCCGCTCGACCTCGTAGTGCGCGTGCGGAGCCATCAGCTCGCCCTGCGCCCGCAGGGTCTCGGTCAGCTCCGGCCGGATGAAACCGCGCAGCACGGTGCAGCCGGTCTCGGCCAGCTCCGCACGCGCGCGCCGGACCGCTTCCCGCAGCCCGGGCCCCTCCGGATCCATCAGGGGATACCGTGCGGTATCTACGATCTCGTCGAGGACGCCCAACGCTGCCATGGCGTCATTTTGGTGGAGCGACCGCCGACACGCCCGGGATTCGGCGAGATTGCCGGTGATCACGGTCACACCTACTATCTGCGCGCACTCCCGTTGCGGCACAGTAACTCTCGATGTACGGGAGTCGGGTGTGTCGCGGGTTCGAGCACGGGCGCACGGCTCAACCGCGCACCCGCAGAGCGTGTTCCAGATCGTTGATGGTCAATCCGATCAGCGACTCCCGGAACACCCGCCCCGGCGCGTCCGGCACCGCGATCTCGCACGGCACGACCACCAGAGCGCAGCCCGCCGCCTGGGCCGCGCGGGCACCGGTGGGCGAGTCCTCCACCGCCACACAGTGTCGCGGATCCAGCCCGAGCAGTTCGGCGGCGCGCAGGTAGACCTCCGGCTCCGGCTTGCCCTGTGCCACCTCGTCGCCGCAGACCGAGACGTCGAAGAAGTCGCGCCCCAGGGTGTTGAGTCCGAACTCCGTGAGCGAGCGCTTGGTATTGGTGACGAGCGCGCTGGACAGGCCCGCCGCTCGCACCATGGCCAGCGCGTCCTTGGCCCCGGGCCGCCACGGGATGGGGCCGGTCATCAGCTCGGTCACCCGCCGTTCGAGGAACTCCCCCGCCGCTCGCAGCGAGTCCGGGGTCGGCTCGATACCCAGGCCGGTGAACATGATCCGCAGGGCATCCGGGCCCGAGGCCCCGATCAGCGCGTGCCGGATCGCGTCGGTCATCTCGTGCCCGTGCTCGCGCGCCAATTCGCGTACCGCGACGTCCCAGAGTTTCTCGGAGTCCAGCAGCGTGCCGTCCATGTCCCAGAGCACTCCGGCCAGTCGCGCTGTCACGTTCGGTACGTCTCCTCTGTCCTGGGCGTGTCGAGGCCGGGTGCCTCCGCCGGGAGATCGGACGGCCGCCTAGGTCCCCGACGCGGCGATCTGCAGCTTGGCACGGTCGCCGACAACCTCGATCCATCGATTCTCCGAGGTCGTGGTGCCGTTCTTCAGGGTATAGGTGAGCGCGACGACCGCCCGGTTCGCACCGTTCTGCGTGACCGAGCCCACGCTCACCGAGCGGATCGTGCCCCAGAAGTTCACGTAGGAGTCGTAACCGGTCTGCGCCTGGTACCCGGGCGCCAGCTGGCTCCAGGCGCCGGACACGTTGGTGGGCAGCATGCCGTAGTAGCCCTTGATGAACGAGGCGATCCCCTCGGGCGTCGGCGGGCCGGACGGGGTGGTCGTCGCGGTGGCGGTCGGAGCCGTGGTGGTCGGGGCAGGGCTCGACGGGGTGGTCTGCGGCGTGGTGGTGGCCGGTGGCGGGGTGGTGCTCGGCGCGGGGGTCGTCGTCTGCGCCGGAGGGGTGGTTCCCGGGGCGGGCGGAGGCGGCGCAGGTGCCGCCGAGGTGGTCACCGGGCCCGGCGCGGGTCCGGAAGTGGGCACCGGCGCCGCGGAGGGTGACGCCGGGTTCTGCGCCGGAGCTTGTGCGGGAGCCTGCCGTGGCGCCTGTCCGGGAGCCGCACCGGTCGCGTCGACGGGTGACGGCGCGTTCTCGGGCGCCACGGCGGCCGGAGGCACCGCCGACGAGGTCGACGCGTCGCCACGCTCGCCGTCCCCGGCGGACACCGTCGCGATGACCCCGACGAGGATCAGCAGCCCGATCACCGCGGCGGCGGCCACGGTGAGCACCCGGCCACGCTGCTGCCCGTTCAGGATGCCGGGCAGGGTGGCCGGCATCCCGCCCCGCGGCGCGATGGGCGCCGGCGGTGGGGAGACCGGTGGCGGCACGGGCGGGCCTACGGCAGCGGCGGGCACGATCTCGGTGGCCCCGCTGTCGTCCGGCTTCCCCGGCGAGACGGCAGCGGCCCGGCTCGGCAGGACGGTCGTCGCCGCGGCGGGCGGCGCGATCACCTTCGTCACCGGTGTGCGCATCTCCGGGTCCCGGCCCGCGGCGACGGCTTCCAGGGCGGCCTTCGCCTCGCGCATGCTCGGACGGTCGCCGACCGCGGGGGCGAGCAGGCGCATCAGCACCGGCCCCAGCGGACCGGCCGCATCGGGCGGCGGGATCTCGGCCCTCGCCACCGCGTGCAACAAGGCGAGCGGGTTGTCGCCCTCGCCGAAGGGCGGGGTGCCCTGCACGGCCGCGTACAGCGTCGAGCCGAGGGCGAAGACGTCGGAGGCCGGTTCCGGATCCTCGCCGCGCGCCACCTCGGGCGCCAGATACGCCGGTGTCCCGGCGAGGAAGCCGGTGGCTGTGACCGTCACGTCACCGACGGCGCGGGAGATGCCGAAATCGGTGATCTTGACCGTGCCGTCGTCGGCGACCAGGAGGTTGGCCGGCTTCACGTCCCGGTGCATGATGCCCGCCTCATGCGCGGCGGCCAGGGCGCTCGCCGCCTGCGCGCCGATCTCGGCGACCTCGATCGGAGCCAGCGTGCGATCACCCGACAGTTTGGTCGCCAGGCTCGGCGCGTCCATGTATTCCATCACCAGCCACGGCTGGCCGTCCTCCTCGGCCACGTCGAACACGGTGATGGCGTTCGGATGGTGCAGCCGCGCCGCGATCCTGCCTTCGCGCATGGCCCGCCGCTTGGCCTCGAGTTTCGCCGACCCGGACAGGCCTGGACCGAGCAGCACCTGCTTGACCGCGACGGTCCGCTGCAAGAGTATGTCGGTGGCCCGCCAGACCACGCCCATGGCGCCGGTGCCGATCGGATCCGTGAGCCGGTACCGTCCCGCGATCAATCCGCCGTCATGGTGGTGTGCCTCTCCTACCTGCGCGCCTAGCCGTTCCCGCACCCCGCGCGCAAGCCCGGAGATCTCCGAACGCGAACGCGCCGAGTCGCTTTGCACCACTGAGCAGGGACGCGAACGCATCCGCCGACTGCTCCGGATGCAGTTACAACGCCTTCGACAATGGCACAACCACCCGACAGACATCCACCTCCCGGCATCGGCTCGGGCGATCGCCCAGGTCAACACCGCGCGCCCGCGTGCCGTGACGCGCCGACGGGTGCCGCGATTCGCGCGCGATCCGACATCGGGGCAGGTAGCGAAGGCCCTTGGCGCGAGAGCATTTCGCTATGGAATGGCACGCGCCACACACGCCATGCCCGGGCAGCGGCGGCGCGCGGACGACGAGCGGAGGCGGCGGCAAACCGGCGACGGCGGGCTCGCGCCCACGGGATTCCTCGCGAGCACGCCCCATCGTCGGCCAGCATGGACGGCCGCGAACGGAGCAACCGGTCCGGGAAGCACTCGGCACACGGAGAAACCCGAGCCCACCAGGAGGCGCCGAACGGCAGTGTGAACTCCTTCGCTTACGCGTTGAAGTACTTCGCCTCCGGGTGCAGCAGGACGAAGGCGTCGGTGGACTGCTCCGGATGCAGCTGCAATTCCTCCGACAGCACGACGCCGATGCGATCGGCCTCGAGCAGGTCGACCAGTTTGGCGCGGTCCTCCAGCTCGGGGCAGGCGCCGTAGCCGAAGGAGTAGCGCGCGCCGCGATAGCCGAGCTTGAAGTACTCCAGCACGTCGTCCGGGTCGGAGTCGGCGACCGCGTGGCCGTCGAGGACGAGTTCCTCACGGATGCGGCGGTGCCAGTACTCGGCCAGCGCCTCGGTGAGCTGAACGCCGATGCCGTGCACTTCGAGGTAATCGCGGTAACTGTCGCCCGCGAACAGCTCGTTGGCGAAGTCTGCGATCGGCTGACCCATGGTGACCAGCTGGAACGGCAGGACGTCGACCTGACCGGTCTTCCTGGCGTATTCGCGCGAACGGATGAAGTCGGCGATGCACAGGAAACGGTCACGCTGCTGACGGGGGAAGGTGAACCGATACCGTTCCGGTGCGTCCGGACGCGGTTCGGTCAGCACGATGACCTCGTCGCCTTCGGACACCGCCGGGAAGTAGCCGTACACCACCGCGGCGTGCTGCAACACGCCTTCCGTGCTCAACCGGTCCAGCCAGGCGCGCAGGCGCGGCCTGCCCTCGGTCTCCACCAGTTCCTCGTAGCTGGGCCCCTCGCCGCCCCGTTGCCCACGCAGCCCCCACTGCCCGAGGAACAGCGCCCGTTCGTCGAGCAGGCCCGAGTACTCGTGCAGCGCGAGGCCTTTCACCACCCGCGTACCCCAGAACGGCGGCACCGGCACCGGCAGGTCGGCCGCGACGTCGGAGCGCTCGGGCATCACGACGGGCACCTCGGCCGCCCGGCGTTCCGCGGCGATCCGCTTGGAACGCTCGTGGCGCGCTTTGCGCTCGGCGGCCTTCTCCCGCTCGGCGATCGCCTCCGGGCTGTCCGGGTCGAGCCCGCCGCCGCGCTTGCGGGTCATGATGTCGCCCATCAGCCGCAGCCCCTCGAACGCGTCACGCGCGTAGTGCACGTCGCCCTCGTACACCTCGGTGAGGTCGTTCTCCACGTACGAGCGGGTGAGCGCCGCGCCGCCGAGCAGGACGGGGAACTGCTCGGCCACGCCCTTGGCGTTGAGCTCTTCGAGGTTCTCCTTCATCACCACGGTGGACTTCACCAGCAGGCCGGACATGCCGATGACGTCGGCCTTCTTGTCCACCGCCGCGTCCAGGATGGTCGAGATCGGCTGCTTGATGCCGAGGTTGACCACCTCGTAGCCGTTGTTGGACAGGATGATGTCCACCAGGTTCTTGCCGATGTCGTGCACGTCGCCCTTGACGGTGGCGAGCACGATGCGGCCCTTGCCGCTGTCGTCGGTGGACTCCATGTGCGGTTCCAGATACGCGACGGCGGTCTTCATCACTTCGGCGGACTGCAGCACGAACGGCAGCTGCATCTGACCGGAGCCGAACAACTCGCCGACCGTCTTCATCCCCGCCAGCAGCGTCTCGTTGATGATCCGCAGCGGCGGCACCTCGGCCATGGCCGCGTCCAGATCGGCTTCGATGCCGGCCCGCTCGCCGTCCACGATCCGCCGCTCCAGCCGCTCGAACAGCGGCAACGCGGCCAGCTCCTCGGCACGCGACGCCTTGGACGAGGAGGTGGACACCCCTTCGAACAGCGCCATCAGCTTCTGCAGCGGGTTGTAGTCCTCGCTGCGGCGGTCGTAGACCAGATCCAGCGCGGCCTGGCGCTGCTCGTCGGGTATCCGGCTGATCGGGAGGATCTTGGAGGCGTGCACGATCGCGGAATCCAGACCGGCCTCGACGCATTCGTGCATGAAGACCGAGTTGAGCACCTGCCGGGCCGCCGGGTTGAGACCGAAGGAGATGTTGGACAGACCCAGGGTGGTCTGCACCCGCGGATGGCGGCGCTTGAGCTCGCGAATGGCCTCGATGGTCTCCACGCCGTCGCGGCGCGACTCCTCCTGGCCGGTGCCGAGGGTGAAGGTGAGCGTGTCGATGATGATGTCGCTCTCCGACAGGCCCCAGTTGCCGGTGATGTCCGCGATCAGCCGCTCGGCGATTTCCACCTTCTTCGCCGCGGTGCGGGCCTGGCCCTCCTCGTCGATGGTCAGCGCGACCACCGCGGCGCCGTGCTCGGCCACCAGCCGCATGGTCTGCTGGAAACGCGAATCGGGACCGGCGCCGTCCTCGTAGTTCACCGAGTTCACCGCGCAACGCCCGCCGAGGTGTTCCAGTCCGGCCCGCAGGACCGGGGTCTCGGTGGAGTCGAGCATGATCGGCAGCGTCGAGGCGGTGGCCAACCGGCTCGCCAGCTCCGCCATGTCGCGGGCGCCGTCCCGGCCGACGTAGTCGACGCACAGGTCGAGCATGTGCGCGCCGTCGCGGGTCTGATCCTTGGCGATGTCGAGGCACTTCTGCCAGTCCCCGGCCAGCATGGCCTCGCGAAACGCTTTGGAGCCGTTGGCGTTCGTGCGCTCGCCGATCATCAGGACCGAGGCGTCCTGCTGGAACGGCACCGCGGAGTACATGCTCGACACGCTCGGCTCGTGGACCGGCGCGCGCCGCTCGGCGATCGGCGGCAGGGTGGGCTCCACCTCGCGCACCGCGGCGGCGACCTGCCGGATGTGCTCGGGCGTGGTTCCGCAGCACCCGCCGACCAGGGCCAGCCCGAACTCGGTGACGAATCCGCGCAGCGCAACCGCCAGCTCCTCGGGAGTGAGCGGGTACACCGCCCCGTTCGCGCCGAGCACCGGCAGCCCGGCGTTCGGCATCACCGAGACCGGCACCCGCGCGTGCTTGGACAGATGGCGCAGGTGCTCGCTCATCTCGTCGGGCCCGGTCGCGCAGTTCAGGCCGATCATGTCGATGCCGAGCGGCTCCAGCGCGGTCAGCGCCGCGCCGATCTCGCTGCCGACCAGCATCGTGCCGGTGGTCTCCACGGTGACGTGTGTGATGATCGGGATGCGGCGGCCCAGCTCCGCCATCGCGCGCCTGCTGCCGGTCACCGCCGCCTTCACCTGAAGCAGGTCCTGGGCGGTCTCGATGAGGATGGCGTCGGCGCCGCCGTCGAGCATGCCGAGCGCGGCCTCGGTGTAGGCGTCGCGCAGCGCGGCGAAGGCCGCGTGACCCAGCGTGGGCAGCTTCGTGCCCGGTCCCATCGACCCGAGCACGTATCGTGGCGTACCGTCGGGGGACGGGCCCATCTCGTCGGCGACCTCGCGGGCCAGCCGGGTGCCCCGCTCGGAGAGGTCGCGGATCCGGTCGGCGATGTCGTAGTCGGCGAGGTTGGAGAGATTGCAGCCGAAGGTGTTGGTCTCGACCGCGTCGGCGCCGGCCTCGAAATAGGCGCGGTGGATGCCGCGCAAGACGTCGGGACGGGTTTCGTTGAGGATCTCGTTACAGCCCTCGAGCCCGCGGAAATCGTCCAGGGTGAGATCGGCGGCTTGCAGCATGGTGGCCATCGCACCGTCGCCGATGACGACACGGCGGCGCAGCGTGTTGAGTAGCGTGGTGTCGAACTCGGCGGGGACGGACGCAGACATGCGTTCCAGCGTAGTGGGCGGGGCCGACCTTCCGGCCCACTACGTCGCGGCTCGGTGTCCTGGACCACATACCCGGCACGGCGCCGCCGCGAAGGCGGGGTGGAACACGCCCCCTTCTCCGGCCGTCATACGACACGCCATATCGCCGCACACCGTAGGCTGACCGAGTGAACGCCAGTGAAACTCCCGATCCGGAACTGCCGACGTTGCGGGATCCGGTACTGGTCGCCGCCTTCGAGGGGTGGAACGACGCCGGTGACGCGGCCAGCGGCGCCGTCGAGCATCTGGAACTGATCTGGGACGCCGAACCGTTGGCCGAACTCGACTCCGAGGACTATTACGACTATCAGGTCAACCGGCCCACCGTGCGTCAGGTGGACGGGGTGACCAGGGAAATCCAGTGGCCGTCGACGATGCTGTCGGTCTGCTCGCCCCCCGGCAGCGACCGCGACGTGGTGCTGTTGCGCGGTATCGAACCGAACATGCGCTGGCGCAGCTTCTGCGGCGACCTGCTCGAGTTCATCGAGCAGCTCGGGGTACAGACGGTGGTCATCCTCGGCGCCTTGCTCGCCGACACGCCGCATACCAGGCCGGTGCCGGTGACCGGCTCGGCCTACAGCAAGGAGGCGGCCGAGCGGTTCAACCTGGAACAGACGCGCTACGAGGGCCCGACCGGGATCACCGGCGTGCTGCAAGACCAGTGCGTGAAGGCGGGCGTTCCCGCGGTGTCGTTCTGGGCCGCCGTCCCGCACTATGTCTCCCAGCCGCCGAACCCGAAGGCGACCATCGCGCTGCTGCACCGAGTCGAGGACGTGCTCGACATCGAGGTGCCACTGGGTGAGCTGCCCAAGCAGGCCGAGGACTGGGAGACCGCGGTCAACGAGATGACCGTGGGCGACGAGGAGATCAGCGAGTACGTGCGCTCGCTGGAGGAGCGCGGCGACGCCGCCGTCGACGTGAACGAGGCGATGGCCAAGATCGATGGCGACGCCATCGCGGCCGAATTCGAGAAATACCTGCGCAGACGGGGTCCCGGGAGCTTCGGTCTCTGATCGGCCGGGCGGCCCTTCGGCGGCCGCGACCCGATTCACCAGGAGTTCGCCGGGGGCCGCGTTCCGAGGCGACGGCGACGGCCTCCTACACTGCGCCGGTGGCCGTGTATCCGATCGTCGAGCATCTGCGCGGCTTCGACGACCGGATCGCCGTCCATTGCCCTGACCTCGCGGACGCGGACGGCGTCGCCGTGTCCCGATCCGCAGGACAGGTGACCTACGCTCGGCTTGCCGCGCTCGTCGAAGGCTACGCGAACGAGCTCGGCGGGTCGCGGCGCCTCGTCGCGCTCGCCGCGCGCAATGACCTGCCCTCGCTCGTCGCGTATCTCGGCGCACTCGCCGCCGGATGTGTCGTGTTGCTGACCGAGAAGATCACTGCGGAGTTGCGGGACGCCTACGATCCGGACGTCATCGTCGAAGCGGGCCGCACCAGCGTGGTCCGCGACAGCTCCACGCATCGCCTGCATCCGGATCTCGCGTTGCTGCTGAGCACGTCGGGGTCGACCGGGTCGCCGAAGCTGGTCCGTCTCTCGGCGCGGAACCTGCGCTCCAACGCCGCGGCCATCGCCGAGTATCTGGCCATCGGCCCGGACGACTGCGCGGCCACCACCCTGCCGATGTTCTACTGCTACGGGTTGTCGGTGGTCCACAGTCACCTGTTGCGCGGGGCGAGCCTCATGCTCACCGACCGGTCGGTACTCGACGGGGAGTTCTGGCGTGCGTTTCGCGAGTGCCGGGCAACATCTTTCGCCGCGGTCCCCTACACCATTGATCTGCTCGACCGCGTCGCTTTCCCTCGGATGACGCTGCCGCACCTGCGCTACGTCACCCAGGCGGGCGGCAGACTGGCGCCGGAGCAAGTGCGCGAATACGCCGAACTCGGCCACGCGCGCGGCTGGGACTTCGTCGTCATGTACGGCCAGACCGAGGCCACCGCCCGGATGGCGTACCTGCCCGCACATCTGGCGAGCACCCACCCCGACTGCATCGGAATCCCGATCCCGGGTGGGGAATTCACTCTCGAACCGGTAGGGGAAGCCGATGACGAGGGGGACGAACCGCGCGAACTGGTCTATCACGGCGCCAATGTGATGATGGGGTACGCCGAGAGCGTCGGCGACCTGGCACTCGGCCGCACGGTCGAGGCCCTGCGCACCGGCGATCTGGCCCGGCGCACGCCGGAGGGCCTCTATCAAGTGGTCGGCAGGCGCAGCCGGTTCGCCAAGATCTTCGGGCTGCGTATTGATCTGGAACGTCTGGAGGCCCGCCTGGCGGAGGCAGGCGTCACCGCGTGTTGCGCCGACGACGACACCCACCTGGTCGTCGCGGTGGAGACCTCGCGGTCCGATCCAGCCGAGCTCGCCGCGCGACTGTCCGGACTGCCCGCCGCGGCGATCCGGGTGCACCCGGTCGAGCGGATGCCACGGCTGCCCAACGGCAAACCGGATTACCCGGCCATCCGCCGACTGGGCGAATCCGAACCGCAGGCGCGCGACGTCCGCGCCCTCTTCGCCGCCACCCTCGGGATCGACCCCGCGCGCATCCACGCGGACAGCACCTTCGTCGATCTCGGGGAACTCGCTCACCTACGTGACCACGGCCGCGCGGCTGGAGCGCGCACTCGGACATCTGCCCACCGACTGGCCGAACATGGCCGTGGCGGAGCTGGAACGAATACCCGGACGCTCCGGGCGCTTCGGGCGCACGCTCGACACCGCGACACTGCTGCGCGCCGTCGGCATCGTGCTCGTCGTCGGCTCACACGCGGGAGTGTTCGTGCTGTGGGGAGCGGCGCACGTGCTGCTCGGCGTGGCCGGCTTCAATTTCGGACGTTTCGCCGCCACCGCGACGCCTCCCGCCGAGCGCTTGCGCCACACATTGCGCGCTGTGGGCGCCATCGCGGCGCCGACGGCTCTGTGGGTAGCGGTGACACTGACGTTCACCGATTACTACAGCTGGCAGAATGTCCTGTTGCTGAACAAGATTCTCGGGCCGCACGACAGCGCCACCGCCGGGCACCTGTGGTTCATCGAGGTACTCGGGTACTTCATGCTGGCCGCCGCGCTGCTGATCCGGATCCCGTCGGTGGACCGGTGGCAGCGCGCCGAACCGTTCTGGTTCGCGATGACGCTGGTCGCGCTGAGCCTCGTCTTTCGATACCAGGCGTTCGGTCTGTATCCGGCGAAGGACATCCCGTTCTCTCCGCTGGCGGTGTGGCTCTTCACGCTCGGCTGGGCGGCGGCGAAGGCGACGTCGATGTGGCAGCGGATGACGGTCAGTGCCGTCGTACTGATCACAGTGCCCGGCTATTTCGACGTTCCCGACCGGGAACGATTGATCATGGCCGGCTTTCTCGCATTGGTGTGGTCGACCACGATCCGGGTTCCCGCCGTGGTCGCCGTCTGCGCGGCGGCGCTGGCCGACAGCTCGCTGTTCGCCTATCTCCTGCACTGGCAGGTCTACCCGCTGTTCGAACAGCACCGGCTGGCGGGGCTGCTCGCTTCCCTGGCAGCGGGCGTGGCCGTGACTTGGATGGCGAACTGGTTGCGACACCGGGGGCCGGTGCGGTACCGGGCAATTCGGTCGCGGTGGTCAGCTCTCCACGGTCCACACCCTGGCCGCCGCCTCCTGAGCCAATTTCGCGATCAGGATGTCACGCGGGATCGTCTGACCGGCAAAGTGATCGAGTGACGGAACCACGACGTGATGCGCGTCGGCGCGCTTGAGTTCCGCCGTGAGTTCGGCGAAAGCCGTCCCGTCACCCCCGGTCGATTCATGGAACGTTGCGGCGAAGCACAGCCCTTCCTCGCGGGCGAGGCTGCTCATCGCCGCCTCGAGCTCCTTGCCATGGCCATCGGCCAGATCATCACGCAAGTATCCATAGATCAACGCTTCCACCCGAACCTCCGTTGGATTGGGATCGCTGTTCTCTTATGTGGATCCACCCGTTGTACGGGGTAATTGCGCTTCATGCAAGAGCAGATGTACTTGCAGTTGCTCTTACACAAGGGACTGGCTAACTTTTGGCGCCAGGTCAAGGATGCACAGCATCACCGAGCGAATACAGCTGTCAACACACGGACATCCACCTGCCCTCTTGGGGCCACCGAACGTTAACTGGTGCGATACTACAGAGGTGGCCGCTACCGACGATCGACCCGTCTGGGCTGTCCGAATGCGTTCCGAGCGTGACGCGAGGGGGTGGTCGCAAGCCGACGCTGTTCGCGTGATGCGTGGGAAGTCTTCGCACAACCTGCCGACCGACAGTACCCTCCTACGCAACTGGCGCCGTTGGGAATCGGGCGAATCACGCCCCGACGACTTCTACGCGCCCATCATCGCCGCCACCTTCGACACGGTGACCGCGGCGTTCTTCCCGAAGGCCCGACCGAACCGGGACGACGAGTTGCTCTCGGCAACGGGGATGGACACGCTCGAGTTCATCGGGCGACTGCGCATGTCCGATGTGTCCTCGGTGACGCTGGAGGCCATCCGGATCACGGCGGAGCGCCTGTGCTGCGAATACTCCTACGCCGACCCGCACGACCTGCACACCGAGGGCACCGCGTGGCTGCGCAGGATCACCTCGTTGCTGGACGGTCGCCTGACTCTGGCGCAGCATCGCGAGATCCTCGTTCTCGCCGGATGGGTCGCGCTGCTGGTCGGCTGCGTCGACTACGACCTCGGCAGGCGCACCGCCGCCGAGGCGACCCGCCGCGCCGCCGAATCGCTGGGACACGAGGCGGAGAACACCGAGATCTCCGCCTGGGCAGCGGAAATGAGCGCCTGGTTCGCGCTCACCCAGGGCAACTATCGCGGCGTCATCGAGACCGTGCAACCGACGCTGGAAGTAAGCCAGAACCTGCGCGTCGGTGTCCAGCTCGCCGCCCAGCGCGCCAAAGCCTGGGCCAGGCTGGGCAACCCGCGGGAGGTGGACGCCGCACTCGACGACGGTCGAGCTATCTTGGAGCGACTCGAGCATCCGGCGAATCTGGACAACCATTTCGTCATCGACGCGAACAAGTTCGACTTCTACGCGATGGACTGCTGCCGGGTCGCGGGCGAGGACCGGCTCGCCGAGGCCTACGCGCGGGAGGTGATCCGCAACGCCACCCGGCCCGACGGCACGCTGCGCAATCCGATGCGGGTCGCCGAAGCCCACCTGACCCTGGCGGTGATCGCGGTGCGCGACCGTGACCTGGAACTCGCGGTGACCGAGGGCACGCGCGCCTTCGCGGGCAGCAGGCGCTCGCTGCCCTCGCTGCTGTGGATCGCGGGTGAGGTCGCGCGCGAGCTCATCGAGTGCTATCCCGGCGACCCGCGCACCCGCGCCTACTTGGAACAGATGCGTTCGTTGTCCGTCGAGTGAGCCGACCCGCGCCACGGCATCGGCGAACGGTGACGAACCGGACGCGGCCACGCCGAACCCCGCGCCGTCCCGCAGGCGGCGACCGGCCCGCTACTACCCTGTTCCCGGTGACCGACTCCGATGACGGCCGTGCAGGCGCCCTCTGGGACAACCGGCTGCGGCTGTTCTCCTTCGCCACCGCCGAGCGGCGCGCCAACTACCTGTGGGTACTGCGAGCGTTCGACAGCGCGCGGGCGGCGTACGTGGTGTTGCTGCACGCGGACGACGTCGCGGAGTGGATCGAACGCACCAGGCACACGCCGCGCGCGTCCGACCCGGACCCTGGGAACCAACCGGTCGCGACGACCAGGCACACCGAGCGAGCCGCGCCATCGCGCACCGCTGCGTCCGATCCGCGCGAAGGCGAGGACGGCGAGCCGGGTGGGGCGGACCACTCCCCCGAGCCCGTGGACCGGGCCGCCGGGCCCCGGCTGACCGCCGCCGACATCGGCCCGCTGCTCGACCAGCTCCATCAGTGGGGCGTGCTGGAGCGCAGCTACGACGGAACCCGCGCCGCGACGCTGGCCGAATACCGTAACCGGCACTACGTATATCAGTTCTCCCAGGCGGGTTTTCAGGCCTACCGGGCGGTCGCCGGGGTGCTGCGCGCCCGCCTCGACGAAGCGTCGTTGTCGCGCCTGGTCCTGCCGGAGCTGCTGGCCGATCTGCATACGTTGGCCGAGGCCAACCGGGCCGGCGACGCCGAACGCGTCTACCGCACCCTGCGCCGCCTCGACACCGCGCTGACCGATCTCGCCGCCCGTGCCGCGCACTTCTACCTGGGCCTCGGCGACCTGGTCCGCACCACCGAGATCACCCCGGAATCGTTTCTCGCGCACAAGGACGCGCTGCTGGCGCACATGCGGGAATTCAGTCTGGATCTGGCCCGGTTCACCCCGCGGCTCGCGGCGGCGATCGCCGAGATCGAGGAGACCGGAGTCCCGGACCTGATCGCCCGTGCGGCGCGCTGCGACGAACGGGTGCTGTCGAGTATCATGAACGGCAGGCGGATTGGCGGGCCAGGTGGGATGGACTGCGGATCTGGTTCGTCGCGCCCGGCGGCGCGGACCCGGAGGGAACGACCGAAGCCGAGCGGCTGCGCGAGGCCACGATGAGCGCCATCGCCGCGGTGCTGTCGCTGCTGCGGCGGGTCACCGAGACCCGGCGCGGCGGAGTCAGCCGCGAGTCCGCGCTGCGGCATCTGGCCGGCTGGTTCACCGCGGCGCCGACGGTGGACAGCGCCCACGCGCTGTTCGACGCGGTGTTCGGCCTCGGCAAGCCCCGCCACCTGGCGATGGAGCACCCGGACGCCGACGTGATCCCGCCGATCCGATCCTGGTGGGACGCACCTCCCTTGGAGATCTCGCGCACGCTCGCCGAGACCGGGCGTCCGCCCTCGGCGGGCGCGCCCGCGCGCATCCACCGCAACGACGCGGGCATCCGCCGCCTGCGGGAGGCGCAGCTGGACGCGCAGCGGGCCCGCGCCGAGGCCGCCCGATCGCTGGCCTCCGGCGATGTGCACGATCGGGTCCTGGACGAACGGGAGACCGAAGTGCTGCTGCGGCTGCTGGACGCCGCGTCCACCGCCTGGGTTCCGGTGCGCGGCCGGGTGACCGGCACCACCGGCTCCGACAGCGGCGTCACCTTGACCGTGTCCGAGCACGAAGGTCCGACCGTCGTGCGCACCACCCGCGGGCTACTGCACTTGAACAACCGGGCGCTGAAGATCGAGCAGACGACCGGACACCGATCGCGCGGGGAGCGCGGCTGATGCACGCGCGCACGATCGACGCACTCGTGCTGGACAATTACCAGCGCGCCGCCCGGGTGATCCTCGCCAACCATCTGGTGACCCGCACCTACCCGGACCGGATCGCCTTGCCGCTGATCCGCCGCTGGGCCACCGAGCTGCGCGAGGACCTCGCCGAATTGTTCGGCTACCGGCTCGAAGTCACCGAGACCACCGCGCGGGTGTTCCCGGTCTCCAACCGCCTGGACGCGGGCAGGCCCGCGCGCACGCCCGCCGAGCGCGTCTTCGACCGCCGCCGCTACGCCTACCTCGCCTTGGCGCTCGCCGCGCTGGGCCGCGCCGGGGACCAGATCACACTGTCCGAGCTGGCCGATCAGGTCGCCGCCTACGCGGGCCGGGTGGACGGCCTGGAACTGGCTACCGACCGGGCCGCCGACCGCGACGCGTTCGTCGACGCCGTTGGCTGGCTGACCGTGCGGGGCGCGCTCACGTTGGCCGACGGCGACGCGGGCGGGTGGGCCAGCGATCCGGAGGCGGGTGAGGCGCTCTACGACATCGACCGGCCGGTGGTCTTCGCGCTGTTCCGGCCGCCGCGCGCACTACAGCATCTGCACAGCGTGCGCGGACTGCTCGCCGAAGAGCCCGCTGTCACGGGCGTTTCCACCCCTCGGACGACCACCGCGGAAACAGCGCGCCGGGTGCGCAGGGCGCTGGTCGAGCAGCCGGTGGTGTACGCCGAGGACCTCGCGCCCGAAGAGCGTCCCGTGCTGGCCCAGGACCGTGTCGTCGCGGACGTGGAGTTGTTCACCGGGCTGCGCGCCGAGCGCCGAGCCGAGGGGGTGGCGCTGATCGACACGTCGGGACGGCTGTCGGACGTGCGTTTCCCCGGCGCCGGCACGCTCGCGCAGGTCGCGTTGCTGCTGGTTGGTGAGATCGCCGATCGGGTGCTGGATATCGACCATCCGCTGCCGCACCGCCACGCCGGCCAGGACCCGAGTGCGGCGCTGGCCGACCAGCTCGACGAAGCCATTCCCGAATCCACGGTGTTCGCCCCGTTGGCCGAGCTGCCCTCGCCGGACGTGCCCGCGGACGAGCCGCAGCAGTGGGCACCGGACCAACCGCCGGCTTCGCCCGGCTATCCGCTGATCGACCGAGCCTGGTTGGGCGAGACCGTGCGGGCGCTGGCCGACCGCTACGGCGCGACGTTCGCCACCCAGTGGCAGGCCGACGTACCGCGTCTGACCACCGAGGCAGTGGCACTGCTGGAGCGGCTGCGGCTGGTGCGAGCGGTCGAGGAAGGGCTGCTCGTGCTGCCCGCACTTGCCCGCTATCGTGGCGCGGTCGTCACGGTCCGCACCAAGCGGGCCGCGGAACTGTTCGTCACCGCGGCCGAGACCTACGGGCCCGACGGTACCGGTACGGAAGGGAACTGACGGATGTCGCTCATTCACGGCGGAGTGCGTTTCACCCCGACCCGCGCCGGGATCGTCAACCTGTGGGACTACCGTGACCAGGAGTTCTGTTTCGCCGACGGCAGACTGGTGCTGCGCGGGCCGAACGGATCGGGCAAGACCAAGGCGCTGGAGGTGCTGTTCCCCTTCGTCCTGGACGGACGGATCGAGCCGCGCAGGCTCAATCCGTTCGCCGGCGAGGAACGCACGATGAAGTCGAATCTGCTCTATCGCAAGCAGGACTCGGCCTACTCCTATGTCTGGATGGAGTTCGCGCGGGGGCGCTGGGAGGACCCCGAGGCGGTCACCGTCGGCATCGGCATGCGCGCCACCCGTTCCTCGGACAAGGTGACCCGCTGGTACTTCGTCGCCGACGGCCGGGTCGGTGTCGATTTCTCTCTGATCGGCCCGGACGATCGCCCGTTCACCCGCAAGCAGCTCGCCGAGCAGATCGGCACCGACTCGATCGTCGACCGGCCGGTGGACTATCGCAACGCCATCGACGCGCGCATGTTCGGCCTCGGCGCCCAGCGCTACGACCAGCTGATCAACCTGATCCTCACGCTGCGCAGGCCACAACTGGCCAAGAACCTGGACCCGCGCGGCCTGTCCCAGGCGCTCACCGACGGCCTGCGCCCGCTCGACGAGCAACTGATCCTGGACGCCGCTCGGTCGTTCAGCGATATGGAAGAGGTCGGCCGCACCCTGGAGGGCTTGGTGCACGCCGACACCGCCACGAGAACGTTCGTCGAGGTGTACCGCAAATACCTCGCGGTGCAGGCGAAGACGGACGTCGATCAGGTGCGCGCGCGGCTGGACGCGGTCACCCACGCGAGCACCGCGCTGTTCGCCGCCACCGCCCTGCGCGAGCGCAGGGAAACCGAGCGCGCGGCGGCCGAGGCTCGGGCCGAGGACGCCGACCGCGCCTACGAGCAGGCCCTCGCCGACCGGGAGAACCTGCGGCGTTCCAGCGCCTACGAGGGCAAACAGCAGCTCGAACGATCTGGCCGACGCGGTACGGCGGCTGGAGACCTCGGCGGGCGTGCACGCCGACAAGGCGCTCAAGGCGCGCCAGACGCTGGACCAGCGGACTCAGGAAGCCGAGCGCGCGCGGGCCGCGGTGCGCACCGCCGCCGCCGCGTTGGCCCGCGGCGAGGACCAGCTGCGCGGCGCGGCCGAGGAGGCGGGGATCGCGTGGCGGCCGCTGCCGGAGTCGGCGCGCGCCGAGCAGCTCACCGCCGCGGTGCGCGGGCACGCCGAGGAGCGCGACGCGGACGTGCGCGCCGTGCGCAAGGCGGTGGCGGCAGTGGAAACCGCAGCCGCCGAACGCACCAGGGCCGAGCGGCTCGCCGAGCGCGCCAGGGAACTGGGCGACGCGGCCACGGCGGAGGTGGCGCACGCCGAGGCGGCGGTCGCGTTGTCCCGTTCCGAGGTGGCGGCCGCGTTGCGGACCTGGTGGGACGAACACCGCGAGGTCTACGCCCCGGCGCGCGCCGGTTTATTCGAGGCGCTGAACTCGGCTCTGGCCGAGGCGGGTTCGGACGCGCCGACCGTCGCCGAGGTACTGGCCGAGCGCGCCGAACCCTTGGTGGAGGACCTCCGCGGCCGCCGCCAAGAGGCACGCGCTCACGTGGCGGCGGCGACGGCGCGCGTCGATGAGCTGACCGCCGAACGCGATCGAGTGACGGCTCGGCGGGACGACGCGCCGCCGGGATTCGCGGGCCGCTCAGGCCGGACCGGCGACCGTCCCGGCGCAGCGCTGTGGCGGCTGGTGCGCTTCGCCGACGACGTGACGCCCGAGGCCGCGGCGGGCATCGAAGCCGCGCTGCACGCCGCGAATCTGCTCGACGGCTGGGTCTGCCCGGAGGGCGATCCGCCGCGAGGCTTCGATTCCGATCAGTTCCTGGTGCCGCTGCCCGCACCGGAGCGCCCGAGCGGTCGCACGCTCGCCGACGTGCTCGTGGTGGAGGACGACTCGGCCACCTCGACGGTGCCCCGGCAGGTCGTGGCCGATGTGCTCGCCTCCATCGCGCTGCACGAGGGCGCGGCCGCACCGGGCGGCGCGGTGACGATCGGAACCGACGGCGCGTTCCGGCAAGGCGTGCAGATCGGCAGGCACCGCAAGACCGACGCCGAGTTCATCGGCGCCACCGCGCGGGCCAAGCGCCGCGAGCTCCGCTCGGCCGAGCTGACCGCCGCCCTCGCCATCGCGGAGGACGACCTGCGCGCGGCCCGGCAGCATGAGGCCGACGCCACCGCCGAGCTCGCGCGTATCTCCGCCGCGGCCAGAGCGCTTCCCCGTCCCACCGCGGTGATCAGCGCCCTGCGCGCGGTGTCGGAGGCCGCGGGCATGCTGCGATCACGCACGGAGGCCGTTGCCCAGGCGGAGCGCGATCTCGATCAGGCGGTCGCGGAGGTGTCCGGCGCGGAGAAGAAGCTGCGAGCCGCCGCGGGGGCCCACAGCACGCCGCGCACCGCTGTCGAGATCGACGCCCTCGCCGCCGCCATCCGGCACTTCGAGAACAGCGGGACGGGATTGCTGCGGCTGCGCGGCGACCACGAGCGGGAACGGGAGCGGGAACGTGAGGCCGAGGACCGCCTGACCGAGGCCGCCGATCTGGCCGAGGCCTTCGCGGAAGAAGCCGAGGCCGCGCGCTCCGGCTACGAGGAACAGTTGCGCAAGCTCGAGACCTTGCGCGAGGCGCTCGGCGCGGGCGCGGCCGACATCATCGTGAGATGGAGCGGGCCCGGCAGCGGATCGAGGCGACCAAAGCCGAGCAGAAGTCCGCGCGCAAGGCCGCCAACGAGGCCATCGAGGCGGTCGGCGACGCCGAAGCCGCCTACCGTACCGCGCACGAAGCCCTCGCCACGGCGCTAACCGAGGTGCTCGCCGAGGTGAAAGCCCTTGCTCCGTACGCGCAGCCGGATCTGCTCACCCTGCTCGGCGCTCCGGCCGGCGGACGCTGGCCCAGCAGTCCGGCCGCCTGGTCCACGCCCGAGCAACTGTTGTACCGGATCTGCGCGGCCGGACCGGAGGCGCTGCCGCGGGTCCTGCCCGACGAGGTCGCCGCGCTGTTCGACAGCCTCGCCGCCGCCACGGCGCCGGTGCGCGCGAGCGAGGCGACGCGCAAATCGACGCGCACGGCGGTGACCGCGGCGCTGCAAGAATTCGACGCCGCGCTCGCGGGTTCCGGCCGGGATTACCGGCTGCAGTGGGACGCCGCCGACGGGCTCACCGTCGTTCAGGTGCACGACGAGCACGGCGTCTCCGCGCTCGCCGACTTCGCCACCCGCATCGACGCCGCGCGCCGCGACCAGGAACTGCTGCTCACCGATGCCGAACGGCGCATCCTCGAGAACGCGCTGCTGACCGGCCTCGCCCAGCAGATCCACGAGCGCACGAGCGACGCCCGCGATCTCATCGCCAGGATGGGCGCGGAGATGAAGCAGCGGCGGATGTCCTCGGGCAACACCATCGGCGTGCACTGGGTGCTCGCCAACCCTGTCCGACGCGGCGCGGGCGATGTGCAAGCTGCTCGACCGCGACGCCTCGGCGCTCACGCCGGAGGACCTGGCGGCGATCCGGGCGCACTTCGCGTCGGAGATCCGGACGGCGCGAGCGGCGCATCCGGAACGCTCCTACCCCGAGATTCTCGCGGCCACCCTGGATTACCGCACCTGGCGGGTGTTCTCGTTCACCTTGATCTCGGCCGACGGCAGCGAGGACAAGCTCACCGTGGCCAGGCACAGCGCGCTGTCGGGCGGTGAGCAGTCGGTGTCGCTGCACCTGCCGCTGTTCGCCGCGGCGCACGTGATGCTCGATTCGGCCGACCCGCAGGCTCCGCGCCTGCTGGCGCTCGACGAGGCGTTCGCGGGCGTCGACGACAACGGCCGCAGCGAATTACTCGGATTGAGCGTGCAATTCGACCTCGATCTGTTCATGACCGGTTACGACCTCTGGATCACCTATCCGCACGTCCCGGCGTGCGCGCACTACGACTTGGCGCACGCGGCGGCCGAGAACACCGTCAGCGCGACGCTGCTGGTGTGGGACAGCGGCGATCTCCTCGCCGAACACGAAGGAACCGATCTGGCGGCCGCACTCGGCTCCCCTGATCGTCGCCGGGTGCCCACCACGATCGAGGGCGGGCTGGAACTCACGTCGGTTACCTAGCCGCCGGACGCGGCACGTGCGATCCAGTACGCCTTCTCGCGGCGGGCGGCGTCGAGGAGGGAATTCAACAGGCCGGACGGACAGGAGCCGCTCGTCGAAGGCGGGCTGGTCAGCGCCATTCCCGACCCGATGGTGTAGTGCACGTCATGCCGGCGCGCTCACCGCACGCTCGCGTCCGGCTTCATCGGCGGGCAGTCCGTGCCGGGCACGGTCGCCAGTTCGAAATGCCACCATTCGTTCTGGTACATGCGGCACAGACCCCAACGGTAACCGTTGGCCTCCAGCCACTGCGCGCCCTGTTGCGGGCCGACATCGATGGCCTCACCGGATACGTGCGTGGACTCCTCCGGCGGCAGCACCCAGCGACGTGCGCCGTCGGGTCCGTAGGTCGCCACACCGTCCTCCCACAGCGCCTGTTGCTCGGCGGGCGTCCGGTATCCGGAAGTGATGGACAGCGGCACCCCCTGCGCGTGCGCCTCGCGTTCGGCGAGCGTGTACGCCAAGGCCAGGGCCGGCTCGAGTCCTTCTGTTCCCGTCGCCGAGCCCACCGACTCCCGTTGATCGACGAGGACAACGGTGTCGGCCTGCGCCTGCCCCGCCAGTACACCGGTGGCGACCAGCGCGGGAAGCACCACCATGGACAGTCCCATGGGCATTCGACTCCGCCCACCATTCTCGAGCACCATGCGCCGATGCTATCGCCTGCGGTCACCTATGCCGGATATGCCTCCATCCGGCGAGCGACGTTCCCGCCTTGCCGCCCCGACGGGTCGAACCGCCTCAGGCCCGTGAGGGAGTAGGCGCTGGCGGAGAGAGCCGCCCTCCACAGCAGCGCTGCACAGTGTGGACAACATCTAGCGAATTCCACAGGTAACTCCACAACTTGGGATAATGCAGATCTGGTATGCCCGATATGCGCCCAATTTCGCTCATAGAGCAAACATTTCGCTCCCATGGAAAACGCGCTGTCCACAATCTATTCAAGTGTTGTGGATCACATTGGTGACCGATGGGCCATCACTCCCGAATTGCCCGAAGCCGGCGCGCCTTTCGAGCGGTTTGCACCCATTCCGAGGCGCAGGAGATAGTGCCCGCGTCCGTTTCGGCTGGTATGTCGGACGCCGATCGCCGACCCGCATGTCAGCTCGTGAATGGACCCGATAACACCGGAATTCCATGCGAGGCAAGCACAGTGAACAATGCGGAAGCCGCGGACACATCGACGGGCGGCTACCGGCCGGTACCGGAAGCCGCCCGCGACTCGAGTGGATCATCCACAGATGTCGGGATTTTCACATTCCGTCCCCAGCCATGTGAAGATCTGCCGCCCCGGACAATCCGGCCGAATCACACACAGGGCGGATGGTGCGGCGCGCTCGGCCACGCCAGTGTCGCGGCCACCCGCACTTCGGCGTGGCGAACCGACTCCGCCGCTTGCCGATTGCGCGCGATCCGCTCCAGGATCTCGTCACCGTGCGCCCTGGCATAGGCGAGCGCCAGCCTGATCTTGCTCGTGTTCAGGTCCGACTTCGTGCTGAGGACGGCGATCCGGCGTTCCACCGGGCCGTTCAACTCGCGCAGGCGCGCAACGACTTCCCAGACCTCCGGACCGGCGGGCAACGCGGCGCGGCGGTCGTGCACCGGACCGCGGAAGACGATACCGGGATGCTCGAGTTGATCGACGCCCTCGCGGATCAGGCGATCGAGCAACGCGGTAGAGCTGGTTCCCTCGCGGGCAGCGCGGTCGGCCAACCGGCGGGCGGCCGATTCGGTGATACACAACGCCGTCGGTACTGGTCTGGACGTGCTCATAGCTCTCCTCGACCTGCATCGGTGCCGGAATCAACGATGTACTTCGCTAAGCGTGCCCGCTGTAGGAGGACCACCACCCCGGTGATCGGGGTGACATCGTCGTGTCCGCGCCTGCCGCCCGCAGGTCGAGGAAGGCTCAGACGCGCTCTTTGGAGCGGGTGCGCACGCGCAGCGCTATCGGTTTCTGCGTTTCGGCGAAGAAGTCGTTGCCCTTGTCGTCGACGACGATGAACGCGGGGAAGTCTTCGACCTCGATCTTCCACACCGCTTCCATGCCCAGTTCGGGATACTCCAGTACCTCGACCGACTTGATGCAGTCCAGCGCCAGCCGGGCCGCTGGTCCGCCGATGGAGCCGAGGTAGAAGCCGCCGTGTTCCTTGCACGCCTTGGTCACCTGGGCCGACCGGTTGCCCTTGGCCAGCATGACGAACGAGCCGCCGGCGGCCTGGAACTGGTCGACGTAGGAGTCCATCCGGCCCGCGGTGGTCGGGCCGAAGGAACCGGACGCGTAACCCTCCGGCGTCTTGGCGGGGCCCGCGTAGTAGACGGCCATGTCGCGCAGGTAGTCCGGCATCGGCTCGCCCGCGTCGAGACGCTCCTTGATCTTGGCGTGCGCGATGTCGCGGGCGACGACCAGCGGACCGGTCAGCGAAAGCCGGGTCTTCACCGGATATTTGGACAATTCGGCGCGGATCTCGTCCATCGGCCGGTTCAGGTCGACGCGCACCACGTCGCCACCGAGGATGGCGTCGGTCTGCTCGGGCAGGTACTGCGCGGGCTCGCGCTCGAGCTGTTCCAGGAACACGCCTTCGGCGGTGATCTTGGCCAGCGCCTGCCGGTCCGCCGAGCAAGAGACCGCGATGGCGACCGGGCAGCTGGCGCCGTGCCGGGGCAGGCGCACCACCCGCACATCGTGGCAGAAGTACTTGCCCCCGAATTGCGCGCCGATGCCGAAGGACTGGGTCAGCTTGAAGACTTCCTCCTCCAATTCCAGATCGCGGAAGGCGTGCGCGGACAGCGACCCTTCGGTGGGCAGATTGTCCAGATAGTGCGCGGACGCGTATTTCGCGGTCTTGAGTGCGAACTCGGCGCTGGTGCCGCCGATGACGACCGCGAGGTGGTACGGCGGGCAAGCCGCGGTGCCGAGCGAGCGGATCTTCTCGTCCAGGAACTCCAGCATCCGCGTGGGGTTCAGGATGGCCTTGGTTTCCTGGTACAGGAACGACTTGTTCGCCGACCCGCCGCCCTTGGCCATGAACAGGAACTTGTAGGACGGGTTGGCCGGGTCACCCGCGGTGGAGTACAGCTCGATCTGCGCGGGAAGGTTGGACCCGGTGTTCTTCTCTTCCCACATGGTGATCGGGGCCAGCTGCGAGTAGCGCAGATTCAGCTTGGTGTAGGCGTCGAACACGCCCCGGCTGATCCATTCCGCGTCGTCGGCACCCGTGAGCACGCCCTCGGACTTCTTGCCCATGACGATCGCGGTGCCGGTGTCCTGGCACATCGGCAGGATGCCTCCCGCGGAGATGTTCACGTTCTTGAGCAGATCGAGCGCGACGAAGCGATCGTTCCCGCTCGACTCCGGGTCGTCGATGATCTTGCGCAACTGACCCAGATGCGCAGGGCGCAGGAAGTGGCTGATGTCGTGCATGGCCGTCTCGGTGAGCAGCCGCAGCGCCTCCGGCTCGACCTGCAGGAACGTACGCCCGTTGTGCTCGAAGGTGCTGACGCCCTCGGTGGTGAGCAGCCGGTACGGAGTGTCGTCCGCGCCGATCGGCAGCAGGTCTGAATAACGGAAGTCCGGCGCGGTCACCAGTCGCACTCCTTTGGGTGGGCCCGAACGCCACGAACGGCCGGGCTGGTCACGAGCACAGCGAGCCTAGCCACCACCGCATACGCCCCTCCCGGTTAGGCAACCCTATCTCGGACAGTTGGCCAGTAAAGGTTGCACGTTCAACCCCGGTGATGCTACCTCTCATCAGGTGAGAATGCGCCGGGCGTCCGAGCCCGGCCGCGCAGACTGTTCACGCGCCGTACGTCGCGACGCGGAACGATCTCGGGACAAGTCAGAGTTTGGAGCGCTATCGTGACCGATCCCCATTGGCTCGATGACGTCGAGATGCGCGCCTGGTTGGGTTTCGTGCGCACCCGCGACCTCATCGCCGCGGCGGTCGGACGGGATTCCACCAGGGAGTCCGACCTCACCTACGTCGAATACTCGGTGCTGGCCTATCTGGCCGAGTCGCCGGATCACCGGCTCACTTTCGCCGACCTCGCGGCCAAGCTGGAGTGGTCACAGAGCAGGCTGTCCCACCAGATCACCCGGATGGAGAAACGGGGGCTGGTCGTTCGCGAGCCGATCCCCGACGACGCCCGCCGCACCGCAGCCGCACTCACCCCGCGCGGAGCCGAAGTGCTGACCGGCGCCGCGCCCGCCCACGTGCGGAGCGTGCGCAGGCACATGATCGACATCCTCGATCGCCAGCAACTGGCCGCCTTGGCCGACATCTACACCCTGCTCGCCCACCACCGGCGAGCGGCGGCCGAGAGCTGACCGCTCAGGCCGTGGACGCCGCGTGATCGGCCGAGGCGGTCGCACCCGTGGCTGTCGCAGGCACGCCGAGCGCTCGCTCGAACCCGGCGGGCACCACCACGTCGGAGCGATCCAGATCGGCGACGCGCGTCTTGCGCAGACCCAGCAGCGCCGAATCAATGCCGCCGCGCAAGATGTCCAGCACGTTCTCCACACCGGCCTGCCCGTTCGCGGCCAGTCCCCACAGGTAGGCACGGCCGATCAGCACCGCTCGCGCACCCAGTGCCACGGCCTTGACCACGTCGCTGCCCCGCCGGATTCCGCCGTCGAGCAGCACCTCGACCTGCGAGCCCACCGCGTCCGCCAGTACCGGCAGCGCCCGGATCGCGGCCGGGGTGCCGTCGAGATTGTTGCCACCGTGGTTGGACACCGAGATGGCCGCCACTCCCGCGTCGACCGCCCGCAGCGCGTCGTCGACCCGCATGACGCCCTTGAGCAGCACCGGACCGTCCCATTGCGCGCAGATCCAGCGCACATCCGCCCAATCCGGCGCGGGGGTGCCCATCCATTCGCCGTAGGCGCCGAAGAAGCCGGGCGCGGGAGCGCCGCCGACGGCCATGTTCGGCGCGGTCAGATCCGGGATGCGGCCCGATCGCGCGTAGGTCGCCAGCCACCGCGGCCGCGCGAGGGTCTGCGGCGCGAACTTCAGCATCGTGCGCAGATCCAGTTTCTCCGGGATGACGGGGCTGCCCCAGTCCCGGCCGTGCGAGAACGACCAGTCCAGCGTCAGGATCAGCCCGACCGCGCCCGCCTTCTTCGCCCGGTCCATCCGCTGCAGGATCTCGTCCTTGCCACCGCACCAGTACAGCTGGAAGAACGTCGCCGGGTTGGCCGCGATCACCTCCTCGATCGGCTTGCTCGCGAACGAGCTCAAACCCATCGCGATACCCCGCGCGGCGGCCGCGCGGGCGACGGCGACCTCACCGTCGGGGTGCACCGCCTGCACACCCGTCGGCGAGATCAGCACCGGCATCGAAAGCCGCTGTCCCAGTACTGTGGTCGACTGGTCGCGCTCACCGATCGGTCCGGCCACGTGTGGCGCGAACCCCAGTTCGGTGAACGCCTTCTGGTTGTCCTCGATGGTCTGGCCGCGCTCGGAGCCCGCGATCAACGCGCCGTACACCGATTTCGGCAGTCGCTTCTTCGCCCGCCGCTGCGCTTCGGCGACGGTCTCGAACCACGGATTCATATTCCGGTCCTTTCCGGGGTGTTCTCCGGCCACCAGAGCCGGGTTCGGTCGAGCAGGTCGGTGCCCAGGTGATCGAGCAGGGCCGCGCCCTCGGCGGCGGTCGCGCCCGCCGGGTCGCCGAGCACACCATTGGCGCTCACCGCGCGCACCCCGCCCGCGCGCAGCAACGGCAGCAGCGCGGCCAGCGGCCTGGTGTCCCCCGCCGCGGCGCGATCTGCGCGAACGCGTTCGGGCGACAGTGCCAGTTGCAGCGCCGTCTCCGACCGTCCCGCGTGCGGGTCGCCGTCGAAGCGCGGCAGATACAGCCGCACGTCGCGCGACTCGGTGCGCAACAGTTCCTTCGCCCGGCGCAGCGGCTCGATATTGCCGCCGTGCCAGTTGACCAGCAGGATCCGGTCGAAAGTCTCGGTCGCCGAGCGGCACAGCTCGATCACCAGCAGTTCCAGCGCCGCCTGCCCGATCGACAGCGTGCCGGGAAAGCCCGCGTGCTCACCGCTGGCGCCGTACGGGATCGCCGGTCCGACGAGCACATCCGGACGCGCTGCGGCCAGCCGGGCGCACAGCGCCGAGGCGACGTCGGTGTCGGTGGACAGCGGCAGATGTAGGCCGTGCTGCTCGGTCGCCCCGACCGCGACGGCCAGGATCGCACCCGCCGTCGCGCGTGCGCCCGCCTCTGGCCAGGTGAGATCCGCCAACATGCCGCGAGATTATCGTCAGTCACTGACATAATCAAGGTGCCGAGCCCGCCGAGCACAATCGAACGATGCTGGAGAACCGGACGACGCGCGGCCGCCCACGAGGCACCACCAAACGCGAACTCGAACTGATCGCCATGCGGCTGTTCACCGAACAGGGCTTCGACGAGACCACCGTCGAGCAGATCGCCGCCGCCGCCGGAATCAGCGGCCGCACCTTCTTCCGCTACTTCCCCACCAAGGCGGAGGTGCTCTGGTGGCAATTCGATGACGAGGTCGCCGCGCTGCGCGCCGCGTTCACTTCGGTGCCCGACGACGTCCCGCTGATGGCCGCCGTGCGCCGGGTCGTGGTGAACGCCAACCGATATCGCGCCGAAGACGTCCCCGAACTGCGCACCCGCATGCAGCTGGTCGCCACCGTCCCCGCACTGGCCGCCACGGCGGGCGCGCACTACGACGCCTGGGAGCGCGCCGTGAGCGCGTTCGCGGCGGAGCGGCTCGGACAACCGGAGGACGGGCTGATCCCGCTCGCCGTCGGACGAACCACGCTGGCCGCGGCGCGCGCCGCGTTCGACGCCTGGCTGGCCCGCGCGGACGCGGACCTCACCGTGTATTTGGACGAGGCGCTCGCAGCGCTGGAACGCGGGTTCGCTACGGTGCCGTGAGGTCCGCCGCACTCGGGCACCAGGCGAACAACCGGCAGGTTTCGTCGGCGACGCGGGTGGGGTATGACTAGGCTCGGAATCGGCTAGCGCCGAACGCACGAAAATCCCGACTAAACCGTCGAAAGGGGCAGGAGTTTCCATGTCCGAGGTGTCCATGAGCCTTTCGGCGGATTCCCTGACCGCGGGACCGGTCAACGTCCTGCTCCCGCAGCTGGTCGAGCATCTGCGTCAGAACCGCACCGCGCTGCGCGAGGAATGGGCCCGGCGCATCACCGATGCCCAGCTGCTGACCGCGATGACCCCGGAGGAGATCTTCTCCGAGGCCACCTCGGTCTACGACAACTACGTCGAGGTGCTGGAGACCGGCAGCGTCGAAGCCCTGCAGGCCTACGCCAGAGATCTGTCCGAACGCATCATTCCGCGCGGCGTCGAGACCGACGAGGTCGTCGGCATCGTCCTGCTGCTGCGCGACGTGCTCGCCCGGTCGCTGTTCGAGAAGTACCAGGCCGACTTCGAGCTGCTCAACGCCGTGCTCGACGCCTACGAACCGGCCGCCAACCGCATCGCCAACACCGTGGCCGTCTCCTTCGTCCAGGAGCGCGAGCGCGTCATCCGCCAGCAGCAGGAGGCCATCCGCGAGCTGTCCACGCCGGTGCTCCAGGTGCGTGAGCAGCTGCTGATCCTGCCCATCATCGGCGTGCTCGACAGCCAGCGCGCCCGCCAGCTCACCGAGCAGCTGCTGCGCGCCATCCGGGCCAACCGCGCGAAGGTCGTCGTCATCGACATCACCGGTGTCCCCGCGATCGACTCCACCGTGGCCAACCACCTCGTACAGACCGTCGACGCGTCCGGGCTCATGGGCGCGAACGTGATCATCACCGGCCTGTCCTCGGAAATCGCGCTCACCCTGGTCACCATCGGGCTGGATCTGTCGAAGATGAACGCGGTCGGCGACTTGCAGGGTGGTATCGAAGAAGCGGAACGACTGTTGGGCTACGAGGTTTCCCGCGTCACCGAACGGGTCACCGAACGCGACGGCCGCTGATCGGGCGCGCACATGCCGGTTCCGATCCTCAAACAGGGTACGTATCTCATCGCGTCGGTTCAGTCCGCGTTGACCGATGCCGATACCGAGCGCCTGCAGGACGACCTGATGAAACAGGTCAGCAAATATCGGGCACACGGCATCATCGTCGATGTCACCGCCATCGACGTGATGGATTCGTTCGCCGCGAGATCGTTGCGTACCATCGCGCACATGACGCAGCTGCGCGGCGCCGAAACGGTGATCGTCGGTCTGCAACCAGAAGTCGCGTTCGCCATGGTGCAGCTCGGTCTCACCTTCGAGGACATGCACACCGCCCTCGATCTGGAAGAGGGACTCGCCTGGTTGGACCGCAAGACCCCAGCCCGTCGCCAGCGAGACGGTCGTGACAGTGGCCGCTGAGAACGTGGTGATCGCGGTCAGGGTGTCCGGAGACATCGTGACCGCACGTCAAGCCGGACGCGAACTGGCAGCAAAACTCGGATTCACCCTGACCGACCGGACCATGATCTCCACCGCGATCTCCGAAATCGCTCGCAACATCACCAGTTACGCGGGGAGCGGCGAAATCCGTTTGCTGGTCGACGACCGAGAGGGCAGGCAAGCGCTGGTGGTGCAGGCCGAGGATCAAGGACCCGGCATCAACGACATCGCCCGCGCGCTGGAGGACGGCTACTCCACCGGACGCGGTCTCGGGCTCGGCCTTCCCGGCGCCCGGCGGTTGATGGACCGGCTGACCGTCGACTCGGCGCCGGGACGCGGCACGCTGGTGGAGATGTGGAAGTGGGTACCGAACGGTGCATGAGGACGGGTTCATCGGCCGGATCGAATGGGCGGTGGCCGGTCGCGCACTGCCCGGTCAACAGGTCTCCGGTGACCGCGGCGTCATCCTCGACACCGGCGGCGGCACTGTCCTGTTCGCTGTGCTGGACGGGCTCGGGCACGGCGCCGCCGCAGCGGACGCGGCCGACCGCGCCGCCCGCGTGCTGTCGGAAAACCGAGCCGAACCGCTGGACGTGCTGATGGTGCTGTGCCACCGCGCGATGGCCGACACGCGGGGCGCGGCGATCTCGCTGGCCCTGTTCGACGAGGGTGACAGGGTGCGCTGGCTCGGCGTCGGCAACGTCGAATCCCAAGTGCTCACCGCGGGTCCGGCGGGCTTGACCGTGCGCGCGACCGTACTGCTCACCGCGGGCATCGTCGGCTATCGTCTCCCGGCCAATCTGCAGCCGCAGTCGGTCTCGGTCCGCCCGGGCGATCTGCTGTTGATGTCCACCGACGGCATAGTCGCCGAGTCCGCCGCCCGGATCGACCTTTCCAAGTCCACCGCCGACATCACCGCGGAGATACTCGCCCGGCACGCGAAGGATACCGACGACGCGCTGGTGCTGGCGGCGCGGCACCGCGGTGCGGGAGGGGCGGCCGGATGAGCGCGCTGCTGGCCAACTTCCTGGACGCCTACGCCGACGCGCTACGGCGGCACCTGGACTCGCCCACCCAGACCGGTCTCGCCGAGGGATACGAACTCGGCAGGCGCGCGCTGGTCGAAGGCATCAGCCTGCTCGACCTCACGGAGAACCACTTCCGGGTGGTCCAGGAGGTCGAGGAACAGCGCAGGCGCGCGTTCCCGTCCGAGACGGGCGAATCAGGCATCCGCATGCCGGAGACCGCGCTGGAATTCCTGTTGCAGACGCTCGTCCCACTGGACATCGCCACCCGGGGCTATCTGGACGGCACCCGCCGCTACGAGCAACAGCGATCCCGCGCCGATGATCTGGCCGGACGCGACGCGTTCCGCACCGCGCTGGTGGAATCGCTGCAGGACGGCTTCTTCGTCGCCGACGCGCAGGGCACCATCATCGAGGTCAACACCGCCTTCGGCGCTTTGACCGGATACGGCGCCGCCGGTGTCCCCTACCCGCTGCCGCATCCTTGGTCGGGCCCCGAGGGTCCGCGCTACCCCGATCTCGGTACCGAGGCGCAGCGTTTCATCATCCCGATCCGCCACCGTGACGGGCGCGACGTGTGGCTCGCGGTGAGCACCAGCGCACTGATCAAGCCGGAGGGCAACGAGCGGATCTTCGTCGGCACCATCCGTGACGTCACCGCCGAGCACGACGCGCAGGCCCGTGACCAAGCCGCGTCCCGGCTCGCCACCGCGGTCGGCGCGGCCACCAGCGTGGTCGAGGTGCTCGCCGTCGGGCTCGACGAGTTGCGCCGCACCGTGGGCGCGGAGACGGCGGTGGTGGCGGTGTGGCCGAGCCGCAACGCTGCACCGGAGGTGTATGTCTCCGGGGCGGGCGCCGACGGCGCGTCGCACGACGGCGCCGCCTCGCTCGACGACCGGTCGCGCGCACTGCTGGACCGGGCCAGGCGCAGGCCGCCGCGCAGCCTGCTTGCCATCCCGGAGGGGGCCGAGAGCTCCGAGGGCATCGTCGCCCCGCTCGGTGAGACCGGCGACGCGGCGATGTGGTTGCGTTTCGCCGCGCCCCGCGCGATCAGCGCGGCGGATTGGACGCTGTTCTCCTTGCTGATCGGCCATCTCAGCCTCGCGGTGCAGCGAGCGCGCAACTTCGACCAGGCCCGCGCCACCTCGCTCACCCTGCAGCGCGCGATGCTGGGGCCGATCATCTGCCGCCGCGTTTCTCGGTCCACTACGAGCCCGCGCTGCCGCCGCTGGAGATCGGTGGCGACTGGTACGACGTGGTTCCACTGCGCGACGGCACCATCGGCGTGGTGGTGGGCGACTGCGTCGGTCGCGGCCTGTCCGCCGCGGTCGTGATGGGTCAGTTGCGCACTGCCGCCCGTGCGTTGCTGCTGCGCGGCGCGGGCCCGGCGCAACTGCTCGCCGAACTGGACACCGTCGCCGCGCGCATCCCCGGCGCCATGTGCACGACGGTGTGCGCCGCCGTGCTCGACCCGGTGCGTGGACTGGTCCGCTACAGCAGCGCCGGTCACATGCCACCCATCCTCGCCGATGTCGCCAAGACCGGCCGGCTGCTGGAGGGCGGTCGCTCGGTGCCGCTCGCCACCTTCGATCCGCCACGCCGACCGGAGGCCACGACCGCCCTGACACCCGGTTCGACGCTGGTGCTGTTCACCGACGGCTTGGTCGAACAGCGCGGGGTCGACATCGACGAGGGTTTCGCCAAGATCGCCGCGGTGCTCGCCGATACCTCGGGTCGGCTGCCACGGGAGGTGGCCGACGCGGTGCTGTCCCGGCTGCGGCCCACCGTGGGTTACGACGACGACGTCGCCATGGTGGTCTACCGCCAGCCGCCCGCCCCGCTGCGGCTGGACGTGCCCGCGCGAGCGGACGAACTCGTGGGGCTGCGGCGCACGTTGAAAGGGTGGCTGGCCGCCGCGGCGGTGCCGCACGACTTGGCCGCCGATCTGGTGGCCGCGGCGAACGAGGCCTGTAGCAACAGCATCGAGCACGCCTACCGCAACGACGACAGCGGCCGGGTGCGGCTGTCGGCCACGTGCGATATCGACACCGTCGTCATCGTGGTCACCGACACCGGCGACTGGAAGCCGCGGGCCGCCGATCCCGGCTATCGGGGCCGCGGCATCGACATGATGCGCGCGCTGACCGAACAGCTCGATATCGACCACTCCGGACCGGGCACGACCGTGCGGATGTCGGTGACGCTGCCCGCGATCACCTTCCCGGTTGCCAATCCGCTGCGCGGGACCAACCGCCGCATGCCCGGCTGAGGGGCACGAACGGTTCGGGCGGGTGCCGGAACGGCGTTTCCGGCATTTCCCGGACGCGTCTACCGTCACCGCTAGAAGATAGCGGTGACAGGCCGTATTCCGTATATGCGAAATTGCATACCGCGGTACGGCATACCGGATTCTGCCCATTCGCTGACGATCATGCCGAATGCGCCGTCGAACCTGCTGTCCGGGTGGGCATAACACCCGTAAAGGCGCGGCACGATATCCGGACCGCCCGGCGCCCAGAAGGATCCTTTCACCGGACGGTAGGTCGGGGCCGTGCGCCAGTTGTCGGTGATCCGCGCGGCTACCTTGACGAAGGCCCCATAGGCTCCCGCATCGAATCCGGACATCACCCAATTGCCTTGGATGCGCCGTAATCCGATTTCGCCGAGCCTCGTGCCGTCGGCCAGGATGCCGAGGCGCGGATCCCCGCCGGGGTTCCGGCCCCAGCCCCAGTTCAGCCCGTTCCAGCCCCATCCCTGCCAGGCCGCCGGGTCGGTGAGCGCGGCGTGGCTTTCGAGCACTCGCCACAGCAGCATGTTCTTGTTACGGGCGAGCCCGCCGGTGGAGATGACATAGACATAGCCGTCGCCGCCGCGCTCCCACGAGATCATGGTGCGTTTGCCACCGTAGGCGTTGGTCGACCACCGGACCCCGGTATCGGTCCAGCTCTCGCCGTTGTCGTCGGAATAGCGGATCTCGCACCATCGCTCGTTCGCCAGGCCCTGGGTGACCATCACCCACAGATAGATCCGGCCGCCGATCGTTATCGCGTCGCAGGGCAGGATCGTGGAGTACTCCGGATTGTCGTGCACGTAATCCCAGAGCTGCCGGGCGTTCCGCGCCGCCGACTGGAACTCGATGGGTCCGGACATATCGTGGGTATTGCTGCGCAACAGCATGGGCGAACGCCAATTCGGTCCGCCCACTCGCGGTTCGGTGCCGGAAAAGGTGTCACCGAGGAGGTATCCGATCTCACCACTCGGCATCCGGAAGGGGATGAAAAGATCCGAGCCACCGATGTCGGCCATCGGAAGCGGATTCAAATTCTTGATCTTGGGCATCGCCGGATCCTGTCGATCATCGGTACGTCGCTGACCGGATCAGCTCGTAGGCGTCATCTCGCAAAGCGACGATCTACTCGATCAGTATCGGACGCCGATGACTGCGATGTTGCTGGTTCAGCGGAATAACTACACGAAAAATGAGGAAACCGACTGTGTAGGTTGTATTCTCACCAATGCAGCCGGATTGCTGAACGGCGCGATCAATCCGGACCCCGCGACGCGACGCCGCCGAACTGTTCGCGTCGTGACCGATTCGCCGGGCCACCCAGACGCCGGGGCCCGTGCGAAAGATCACCGGCCACGGGCATTCAGCGCATCCGGCGGAGCATCCGGATCACGGCGCTATCAATGATCTCCCGCTCGCCGTCGGCGGAACCGGCACGGCGCGCCCGCCGCAGGGCCGCGGCCACGGTCGTCCCGTTTTCGAAAGCCGTCACGACCCGGGGATCGACATACGACGCCTGCGCGACCGCAGGGGTGTTGCCGAGTGCGGCGGCCACCTCGTCCATGACCTCGCGCACCGCCCGCTTGCGCCCCCGGTGACCGGATGGGCGTTCGATCGAACCGAGCGCGGCGGCCGCGAGGACGGTGGCCTGCCAGGTACGCAGGTCTTTGACGCTGCACTCGCACCCGGCGAGCTCCCGGAAGCGCTGGTTGATGTCGTCGGCACGCAGTTCGCCGTAGCGACCGCCGTCCCGGTACACCAGCAGCCGGTCGGAATCCGTCCTACTGCGCAGGAGAGCCGAGACCGCCCTGGCGAGCAGCGGATCTCGAACGCTGACTCGTCGCCGGATACCCCCCTTCGCCACATAGTCGAAGAGCATCCGTTCCCCGGAGACGCGGACCTGCTCGCGCAGCAGAGTGGCGATGCCACGGGTGCCGTTTTCCTCGGCGTACTCTTCACCCCCGACGCGGAACACGCCGCGGTCCACGAGATCGATCGCCACCGCCTCCACCCGCCGCCGGGCCGAGCCTCGCAGCGTCAGATCCTCCCGGACCTGCGCGCGGATCTCCGGCAACCGCGCGGCCAGTGCCAGGACCCGGTCGAACTTCTCCTCGTCCCGCTCTCTGCGCCATTGCTCGTGGTAGAGATACTGGCGGCGGCCCGCGGAATCGATGCCGACAGCCTGGAGGTGACCGTTGTCGTGTGGGCAGATCCACACTTTCCGCCAAGCCGGCGGGATGGCCAGAGCGCGAATGCGCTCCAGGGTCGCGTCGTCCCGCACGGGTTCGCCCGCCGCGGTGCGGTAACTGAACCCGCGCCCGCGCCGGACGCGCTGGATGCCGCCGTCGTACGGTCGGCTACGACGCAATCGCATTCAGTCACCACGACGATCGCGGCCGGGCACGGGAGTATTCGCTACGCGGTGGCTCGTGTTCTGTGCTCACCTCACATAGCTGCCCGGTCCCGCGCGAGTGAAACAGCTCGGCCGCCGAGGTCCTTCTCGGGGAGCCCGATTCGCTCGGCCGCGCAGACGCGCCTGAGGCGCCAGGACCCGGCAGTACGACCTGGCGCGGCACGATATGTCCAGCGGCGTCAGCCGGGACGCTACTTGGCCGGCGGAACGAAGGGCTGGTTGATGGTGGTGAAGTACTGGACGAGGGCGGCGACGGCGATGGGTGCGGTAACGAGGAGTTGACCGGCCAGTGTGCCCAGCGCGCCCACTGCCAAGATGCCACCCAGGCAGCCGACCGCGGCGGCCGGGATGAACGGGCCGAACATACCGACGATCGTCGCGGCGGCGACGGTGGCGCCCGCGATGCCGCCGAGCACACAGCCGACGAGACCACCGCCGAGACCGCCGACCACCGTGCCGATCGCGGCGCCTGTCGCGACGGTGTCCTTCAACCGGGTGAACGCCGCGACTTCCCGTTCGTACGGCGTTCTCCACTGGGCCGTGTCCTCGAACGGGAGGGCGACCGGGCGGTACTCCGCGTGCTCGAGATCGAATCGCGGTGTGAGCGTGGCACTGCGGCCGGTGATATCGGCCGCGATCGGGAAGACGAAATCGTCGACGCGGAATTGCAACGGCGTGCCCGCGAGTACGGTGCCGTCGTTCGCCTTGACCGCGAAGACCCCATTCTCCACCTGCATCGACCCCGAGTCGATCTGGACGACCACGCTGTCCGCGGAAGTGGTGGCGGTGTAGTTGACGACCGCACCACCCGCATCGTGCGGTGCGGCGACGGCATGCCCGGCCGTGACGCCGGAAATCGCGACAGCGAACGTCGATATCGTGGCGATCTTGCGCAGAACCATGTTCTCGGAATCCTGACCTTGTCGTGGATGATGCGATTCGTCGGCTTCGAACGCGATGCCGTCAGTCCTGTTTCACCGTGCCGAGCACGGCGCCGCTGTTCGCGTCGATCGTCACTTCGTGCTCGATGCCATCGGGCGTGCGCAGTTCCACCTCCCACACCGTGGTCCGGCCCTCGGCATCGAGTTCGGCGGAGACGACGGCACTTCCCGGCACGGCTGCGAGCGCCTTGTCGATGGCTTGCTGCCTGCCGATCGTGGGGGCCGCGGTGAGCGCCCAGTCTTCCGGCAGATGGGCGGCGACCGATTGCCGGTCGAGTCCCTGCGGACTCGTGGCGGCGTAGAGCGCTACGGGACCGCCGACGAGCAGAGCGGCGACAGCGGCGCCGGCGATCAGGCCGCGACGACCGGGAAGTGCGCGGCGGATAGTGGCTTTCATGGTGCAACCTCCTGCTGGAGTCGTGGTCTCGAAGATGACCACCACGTTCGCAAGCAGTGGCTTAAGGCAGCCTGAAGTCACCTGAAGTTCGTTTCAGGAACGTCCGGACCTGTCGCGTTCGGTCGCGTGGTGAGGCATGCGGGGTCGCCGCCGTCGACCCGCGAACTCACACCGCGATTTCCTATGCCTTTTCGGTCCTGCCGGGTTAAGGTCGGTCAAGGGTCGGGGTTTCCGGGGGTTTTCGCATTCGTGTCCGTCGGTCGATCCCGATGCCGCCCGCGTCAGTTGTGCCCGCTGCTCAGCTGCCGCCGAGGCGCGAGGGTGGGTGCGCTCGATCCCCTCCGAGAGCACCCACCTTCCCTTACCGGCTCCGTGCGGGTTCCGGGTGGCCGCAGCACGCAGGCCGATCGGACAAGCGCGGCACCGGGCACATTGTCGCGGGGTTCATCCGCCGGCGAATTCGCCTCGCGCTCGACGGTTTCGATGGTCTGCCGTGGCACTCGAACCGGGCCGGGGGGTGTAAGTGATCGTGCGCAGAGCGCGGATTGCCCGGCGCGGGAAAGGGACCGGCCGGTGTCTCATCCGTGCGTTTCGTGCAACGCGTCCACCAGGTCGGCCACGTCCGCCGCATCCGGTGTGTAGCCCGGGAAATAGCAGCACACTTCCTCGATGCCGGGGCCGAAGCGGTCGCGAATCTGCGCCGCGCACTCCTCCGGCGCGCCGACCACGCCGATCGTGCGCACCATCTCCTCGGTCACCAGCGACCGCATCTCCGCGAAGCCGCCCCTCTTGGACAACGCGTTGAGCCGGGAGTGCAATTGCGTCCATCCCTCCACCTCCAGCACCGGGCGATAGGCAGGGGTGGACCCGTAGAAGGCGATCAGCGCACCCACCCCGCCGACCGCGGCGGACAGCGCCTCCTCGGTGCGTCCGAGTGCCACCATGACCTGACCGATCACGGGAAAACCGTCCGCGGTCCGCTGGGACACGCGTAGCCCCTCGGCGATGGCGGGCGCTGTGCGCTCGGTGAAGTGACGCTTGCTGTTGAAAGGCATCACCAGCAGTCCGTCGGCGACCTCGGCGGCTTTACGGGTCATCAACGGTCCCAGCGCCCCCATCAATACCGGTGGCGGCCCGAACGGATTCGGCCCGGGATCGAAGGTGGGCGGCATCAGGGTGTGGGTGTAGTACTTGCCCCGGAAATTCAGCGGCGTCAGTCCTTCCCACGCGGCGAAGATCGCTTTCACCGCCGCCACACTCTCCGCCGTGCGTTGCGCGGGCGCACCCCAGCTGCTGCCATAGCGCTTCTCGATGTGGGCGCGGATCTGTGAGCCCAGCCCCAGCCGGAACCGTCCCTCGCTGTACACCTGCAGGTCGTAGGCCGCGTGCGCCAGATGCATCGGGCTGCGGGGCCCGGCGATCGCCACGTTCGTCATCAGCTCCGCAGACGTCGTACCAGCCGCGAGGACGAGCGGGAAGAATACGTCGTGCGGGCCTTCGAAGGTGAACAAACCGTCTGCCCCGGTCGCGGCCAGCTCGCGCACGTCGGCCGCGACCTGCCGGGGCGCCCCGGTGACCTGTAGATGGACCTTCATCGGTGACCTCCGGCCTCGGTGCGCCACGACTTCCGCGACACGACGAACCTCATCGTATGGACAGCACTCCGTGCATGTGTCCAGTGCGACGAGAAACGTCGGTTCCGCTCCCGGCAGCGATGGTCCGGCGCTGATGCCGAGAGCAGATCCGTCGTGTGGGAATCGATTCGCGTTGGCGGCGGTCAGATGCCGAAGAGGCGGTTCTCGCGCACGGTGACGACGACGACAATGTCTCCGTAGGGAGCCGCGCCCATCGCCACTCTGTGGGCCAGGCGCGCCAAGCCGACTCGTCTTCCGTACTTGAGATGCATCCCGGTTCGCACCTGCTCGAACAAAGGTCCCGATCGCAGCAGTTGGGCCATGCCCTGGTGCTGGCGTGATCCGAGGGCAGGCTCGCCCCGCCAGTCGGCCGCTTGCACGATGACCCGGCGGTCACCGGCCAGGTGGCGTGCCTCGCTGGAATGCGACGAGACGCGGAAGGCCAGACGTCCGCGGTCGATCGGTAACACCAAGTGCGGCACGGTATCCCAGTCCCCCGCCGCTCCCGGCCGGGGGTATGTCACGAGCACGGTGCTCGCATCCCACCAAAGCATCCCCGGCTGCCATTCACTCGGACGGTCCGGTACCGCGAGCACGTGATGCGCCGCCGGATATGGATCGGCTACCCGTGTGCCGTAGCCATGGGCTTCGCCGCTCAGCAAGGTGTTGCCGTGTGCTGGATATGTCATTGCCTAGGAACCTCCCGGACAGGGGTGAGTCAGGTGGATACCGATCTGATCTCCGTACTCGATCGCGCCGCGGCGCCAGGGGTGCATCCGGATCGACCACCGGATGACAGCTTCTACTGGAAGAAAATCTACTCACGAACTCATAGATTTTGTGTACCACCGAGCTGAGACAGGTGCAAGGTACTGCTCGCGCGGACCAGCGATCTCGGCCGAATCGTCATGTTCCGCGCCCCGCAGCGAGCACATGCCGACCCGTGGCCAGGCGGGCACGAACCGCGTTCACCGCCGCGAACAGCACTCCGATGCCGATCAGGAGGGAACCCCGCAGCCACACCTCCCCGTCGATCCGGGTGAACAGGAACAGGCAGGACCCCAGACCCAGCCACGGCACCACGACGGGCACGCGAAAATGCTCCGCTTCCCCGCTCGCCCGGCGCAGGATCAGGACCGACGCGTTGACCGCCGCGAAAACGACCAAGAGCAGCAACACCAACGTCCCGGCGAGCGAGGCCACCTCTCCGGTCACCGCGAGCAGCAGCGACACCGCAGTGGTGAGCGTGATCGCCACCCACGGCGTCCGCCGCCCCGGCAGTATCCGGCCCAGCGACCGTGGCAGCAGTCCCTCGCGGGCCATGCCGTAGGCCAATCGCGAGGACATGATGCCGGTCAGCAGAGCCCCGTTCGCCACAGCCACCAAGGCGACCACCGCGAACAACTGTTCCGGCACGCCTCCGGCCAGGCGTACCACCTCCAGAAGCGGACCGCTCGAGTCCGCCAGCCGATCGGTGGGTACGACGGCGCCGGCCACCGCCCCGATCAGCAGATACACGCCTCCGGCGGTGACCAGCGCGCCGAACAGCGCTCGCGGATAGGACTTGCGCGGGTCGGCGACTTCCTCGGCCAAGTTCACCGAGGTCTCGAAGCCGACGAACGAATAGAAGGCCAGGACCGCGCCCGCCAGGGTCGCACCGACAACGCCCTGCTCGGCCGTCCCCACCTGGGTGAGCCGGGCCGGATCGGCGTCACCCCGGATGATCACCCATGCTCCCAGCGCGATGACCACGATCAGCCCGCCGAGTTCGACCAGCGTCGCCGCCACGTTCGCGCCGAGGGACTCCCTGATGCCGTACACGTTGAGCGACGCCAGCGCGGCGAGGAACACCACCACGACGAGCACCGTCGGCAATGTCATCAGGGCCCGCAGGTAATCGGCGGCGAAGGCCCTGCTCAGCGCCGCCACGGACACCACGCCGGCCGCGAGCATGCAGAAGCCCGCGAGTGATCCGGCCGCCGGTCCGAGCGCCCGGCCCGCGTAGTGCGCCGAACCACCCGCCTTCGGATACTTGGTCGCCAGCTCCGCGTACGAACCGGCGGTCAGACAGGCCAGGCCGAGCGCGACGAGCAACGGCAGCCACACCGCGCCGCCGGACTGCCGTGCGATGGCCCCGATCAGCACGTAGACACCCGCGCCCAAGATGTCACCGAGGATGAAGAAGAAGAGCAGGGGCGTGCTCACAGCCCGTCGCAGAGAAGCCACCACAGGGCGGCGGATACCCGCGCGATCGGCCCCGAACCGAGCGACGATCACGGGAGCCGGGGTACACCGTGGGGCCGCGAGGGGCCCCACGGTGCACGACTCAGATGCCGAACGGTCCGGCGTAGCGAATGGTCCCGCTCGGCAGCGGGTGCCGGGTGTCGAGGGCCAGAGCCATCATCGCCTCGTCGGGGACCTCCATGGGTGGGCGAATACCGTGCGCGGAGGCCCGGGTGAAGCCGAACCGCGGATAGTAGTCCGGGTGCCCCAGCACCGTGACGAACTGTTCACCCTCGGCCACCGCGGCACACAGGGCGGCACGCACCACCGCCGTGCCGGCTCCGGAGTTCTGGTGTTCCGGCCACACGGCCACCGGGCCGAGGCACAGGGCCGGGACGTCACCGATGTGGCAGCGGGTCAGCAGCGCGTGCCCGACGGGTGCGCCGTCGTGATCGGTGGCGACGAGGGACAAACCCTCGATCCACGCCGGGTCGCGGCGCAGTGCCTCGACGAGATCGGCCTCCAGCGCGGTGTCGAAGGCCGCCAGGTCGATCCGGCGGATGACAGGGATGTCGGCGCTGATTTCGGCGCGCGTGATCCAGGTATGACGAATCGTCATCGTAGGAAGAATTCCTTCGTGTTCGTGAATGGTGCCGCGGCGACTGGCGCGGCGGCGAGCGGAAGACGAATCAGGCCGTCTGCCGGAGCGTGGGCAGAACCCGGACGCTGCGCCCGGCAACGGCTTCGCGCGCCGTCATCAACCCACCTCCCACACAGCTATTGATCGACACGAACAACCGGACCCTACCACAGCCCGGACCTGCCCGAATCCGTTGCGGCGCTGTAGGTCCGCAGTGGCGTCGCCCGGCATCGCTCAGGAGACACCCGCGGTTTCCCACGCCGAGGCGGGTTGCGATGTCCCAGCCGCGTCCGGGCAGAGACGCACGGACGCGTAGTATCCAGCAGGTTGTGTCCGTGGTGACCAATGGGAGGCCGGTGAGCAGTGGACACCGCACCGTCGGCCGCATCTCGGGGTAGTACGGCGACCTCGGGTCCGTCGCCCCTGCGGATGTCCAGGACCAGCAGTCCGCCCGGGCTGCGCTGCGCCGGCATGGTGGATCTCACCACCCGGGAGGCCTGGCGCTCGGCTCTCGCGGAGCTGGCGACCTGGGACCACGACGTCCACCTGGACCTGTCCGAACTGACGTTCATCGATGCCTACGGAACCTCGATCCTGGTAGCAGCCACCACCCGGTCGCCGCAGGCACGACGAATCGTGTTGCACCGGCCCCCGGCGGCGATACTTCGCGTCCTCGGAGTGTTCTGGCCCTCCCTACACACGATCGAGGTAGTGCACACATGAGTATCCCTGGCGCTGCGTCGGCCGCTTCCCATTCGACCGACCCCTTCGTCCATCCTGCGCTGTTCTACCGTGACACGCAGGAGTACCTCGCTGGCACTATCGGCTTCATTCGCGAAGGGCTCGCGAACGACGAACCGGTCGCGGTGGCGGTTCCCGGCCCCAACCTGGCCGTCTTGCGCGCCGAACTGGGTTCGGACGCCGCGTCGGTGCGGCTGATGGACATGACGGTCGAAGGCCGCAACCCGGGCCGCATCATCCCCGGCGTGCTACGCGCCTTCGCGGACAAGCACCCGTCCGGACGAGTGCGGATCATCGGCGAACCCATCTGGGCCGGACGCTCCTCGCTGGAGTATCCAGCGTGCGTCCAGCACGAAGCTCTGATCAACGCCGCCTTCACCGGGCGGGAAGTCAGCATCCTGTGCCCGTATGACACCGAGCGCCTGTCCCCCGAGGTCTTGGCCGACGCGCACGCGACCCATCCAGTCGTCATCGATCACGCCGGCCGGCGAACGAGCAGCGACTACGACCCCGACCGCATCGTCGACTCCTACAACCAGCCGCTGCCCTCCCCGCCCACCGCCGCCGCCTTCACCGTCGACTTCGACGCGGCATCCCTGGGCCAGGTGCGGCATCAGGCCGTCGACTACGCCCGCCGGGCCGGTATGCCCGAGCTCCGGCTGATCGATCTCGAGCTGGTCGTGGCGGAGACCACCACCAACTCCGTCGTCCACGGCGGCGGGCGCGGCACGCTGGCGATGTGGACCGACGAGAACCAGCTGCGGTGCCGGATCAGCGACAGCGGGCACATCACGAATCCGCTCGCGGGCCGCCTGCCCGCACAGACCTACCAACCCGGCGGGCGCGGCCTGCTGCTGGTCAACCATCTCACCGACCTCGTGCGCATCCACACCACCCAGCACGGCACCACCATCCAGGTCCACTTCGGCTTCGACACCGTGACGCCGTGACGCCCGGACGCGGTCCGGTGACGGCTCAGAACGCGTAGCGCACCGTCAGCCAGGGCGTCCGCAGGGCGATGAGGTCGGTCAGCGTCGCGACCCCGGCAGCCTTGATGTTGTTGCGGTAGCGCACGTTCCACATACCCGACTGGGACCGCTTGGCCTGCTGGATCTCCGGCTGCCACAACAGGTCCTCGGACTTCGGGTGCCAGCCGAGATTGATCTCGTGCAGCTGCTCGTTGTGGGTGAGCATGATGATCTCCGCCGCGGCCTGGGCCTTGAAAGCCGAGCCCGTGCCGTCGGAGAGCTGCTCCAGCAATTCCGCCCAGTCCTCCTCCCAGCCGGGACGAACGACGACCGGCGAGAAGTTGACGTGCACCTCGTAACCCGCGGCCACGAAGTCGTCGATCGCGGCGATACGCTGCTCGATCGGGGTGGTACGCAGGTCGAGCAGCCGGGAGTCGGCCTCGGGCATGAGCGAGAACCGGATCCGGGTCCGCCCGCGGGGGTCGAGGTCGAGCAGGTCGCGGTTGACGTACTTGGTGGCGAAGGAGGCCTTCGCGGTGGGCCACGCCGCGAACGCGGTGATCAGATCGGCGACATTATCGCTGACCAGGGCGTCGACCGAGCAGTCGCTGTTCTCGCCCAGGTCGTAGACCCACGCGTGCGGGTCGCACTGGTTCGGCACGGTCTTGGGTCCCTGCCTGCTCACGTGACGCCCGAGATATCCGACGATCTTGTCGATGTTCGTGAACACCGTGATCGGATTGGCGTAGCCCTTGCGGCGGGGAACATAGCAGTAAGCGCAGGCCATCGCGCAGCCGTTGGACGTCGAGGGTGCGATCCAGTCGGAAGAGCGACCGTTGGGCCGCGCCGTCAGCGACTTCTTGACCCCGAGCACGAGATCTTCGGTCTTCACCCGCACCCAGCGATCGACGTTGCCCGCGTTGCCGTGCAACTGGTCGATATTCCAGTGGGATGCGACGGTGATGATCTCGGCATCGGGAAAGCGCGCCCGCACCTGCTGCCCGCGCGGGCTCGCCAGCGCGTCCGGTTCGGCCCACAGGCGGCGGACATCTAGCAAACGGGGGCCCGAGCTGGGCCGATCGGAGTCGGAAACTGTGGTTGATCGAGTCATAACCCCTGCCTACTCCCCACCACCGACATCTCACCGGGCGCACCGAAGCTGATGTGTGCAATACCACCGCGCAGTCCCAATGGATCGCTCACCTAGGCCGGGCAAATTGCCAGCAGCTCGAGTCGGCATCCTCCAGCCGATCGTCGGCCGACGGAGGTCGTGGTTCGCCACCACGCACCGCGTGGTTTCGCCGCGGAGCATCGCCATAGCGCGCGATCGCGGCGCCTGACCATCGCGATCGCACCGGCACCCCGTACGGCCCGCTCGGCGTCGCGGTCACCATGTACGCCTCCCCTGCCACCTGAGCCGACCCGGCCGCCGAAGAGGCAGAGCGGGCCGAGGTCCGACTGGACAGCACGCCACGCGACTCGCCGACGTCTACCCAGTCGCTGTGCCGGGATCACATCATGGGCATATTCGGGAAAACCATGTTCCACGCACTGCGCACCATATCCATGATCTGCATCCACATCGGTGACATCATCATCGTCCTCACCTCCTTAACCGATAGCTAGGTATTCACTACCTCTCCATAGAGGTCACGAACACGCCCCGGCCACTCGTTCAATAGTTCATCGATTCCTGAATACAGATTTCGGTGTACTTTCGAAGTGTGGAGATGACCACAGTGCTGCATATCGAACGCGCTGGCCCGGTTCGGGCACGCGCTGTCGGATCCGACTCGCACCCGCATCCTGCTCGATCTGCGCGGGGCGCCGGGGTATCCCTCGGAGCTGGCCGAGCGAATCGGGGTGACCCGCCAGGTCCTGTCCAACCACTTGGCGTGTCTGCGCGGCTGCGGGCTGGTGGTCGCGGTCCCGGAAGGCCGCCGCAATCGCTACGAGTTGGCCGACGCGCGGATCGCGGCCGCGCTGGACGGCCTGCTGGGACTGATCCCGGCGGTGGACCCGGCCTGCTGCCCGGCCGCCGATACCGACGGCTGCTGCTGATGGCCTCGCCCGGCCCGCTTTCGCCGTCCCCGGTCTGGCTCGGCGCGAACCAGGACCGCACAGCGGCGCTGGCGCGGCGGATCCGCTGGCTGGTCGCCGCGACCATCACCTACAACCTGATCGAGGCCGCTGTCGCCCTGACCGAGGGCACGCGGGTGTCCTCGACCGCGCTGATCGGGTTCGGGTTGGATTCGGTGATCGAGGTGTCCTCCGCGGCGGCGGTGGCCTGGCAGTTCGCCGGTCGCGACCACGAGGCGCGAGAAGAGGGCGCTGCGGGTGATCGCGTTCTCGTTCTTCGCCCTCGCGCTGTATGTCACCGTCGAGTCGGTACGCGGTCTGCTCGGCATCGGCGACGTCGAGCACTCGCCGATCGGGATCGCGCTCGCGGCGGTGAGCCTCGTCATCATGCCGGTGCTGTCGGTCGCGCAACGCCGCGCCGGGCGTGACCTAGGATCCGCCTCCGCGGTCGCCGACTCCAGACAAACCCTGCTGTGCACCTACCTGTCGGCGGTGCTGCTGATCGGACTGTTGCTCAACAGCCTGTTCGACTGGTCGTGGGCCGACCCGATCGCCGCTCTGCTGATCGCCACGATCGCGGTGCGCGAAGGCATCAACGCCTGGAGAGGCGACACCTGCTGCCCAGCCCCGGCCGCCGCGTCCGCCGGGCACGACTGCGAGCGCTGCGATTGACTGTCCCGGATCCGGCGAGCCCCTCCGCCATGCCTGGAGTCGCGCATCCGCTACCCGAGGGAGACGGACTTCACGCTCGACGCTGATCAGCGGGTGGGCCGTTCTCGAACGGGCGCACGTCCTGCGAGCCCGATCAGGATCCACAGTTCCGGCGTCGCCGTACGTGCGTCAGGTCCCGTCTTCCGCAGGGACATCGATCAGCTTCAGCAGCAATGCATTGAGTTGGGCTCGTTCCTGTTCGGTCAGGTTGCGCAGTAATTCGCCCTGGGCTGCGTTGACGACAGCATCGAGCTCCAGCAGCACCTCGTCGCCCGTCGAAGTGACCTCGACGATATTGCGCCGGCCGTCCGTCGGGTCGGGGATGCGGCGGGTGACCCCCTCGCGTTCCATGCTGTTGAGGGCCGATACCGCATCGCCGCGATCGATCCCCAGTCTGCGGCACAGCTCGGCTTGGCTGAGCGAGCCGTACTCGGTGAGGCCGGCGAGGATCGCGTACCGCATCCGCACGCCCGGACGGTGACCGGCCTTGGCGGCGACCACACGCTTGGCCCGGGCGGCGGCATGGTTCAGCAGCCACGATGTCAGTTTCTGCAACCGCACCGGAGGGTAGGGCGCCGGGTCGGGTATCGGCTCGTCCACGGAGCAAACCTAGCACATTCGTTGGAACTCCAACGAAAGTTTGTTATCGTTGGAACTCCAACGATCTACCGATGCCGTCCAGCGATCCGGAAGGGATATGTCATGACCCGAATAGCCGTCATCATCGGAAGCACCCGGCCGGGCCGACGAGGGCCGATGGTCGCCGAATGGGTGTACAAGCTGGCGTCTCAACGGACCGATGCCACCGTTGATCTCATCGACTTGGCCGACTACGACCTGCCGCATCTCGATGAGCCCGTGCCTGCCGCCATGGGGTCCGACTACGCCAAGCAGCACACGCGGCGATGGTCGGAAACGATCGCCGCGTACGACGGGTATGTCTTCGTGACACCGGAATACAACCATGCGATCCCGGGTGTGCTGAAGAACGCGATCGACTTCTTGTATGACGAGTGGCGGAACAAAGCCGCGGGCTTCGTCGGATATGGCTTGCTCGGTGCCACCCGAGCTGTCGAACAACTGCGATTGATAATGGCGGAGCTGCACATCGCCGACGTGCGTGATCAGGTCGCTTTGTCGGTGTTCACGGACTTCATCGACGGCGCCGACTTCGCACCGGCGGAACACCACGAACCCGTCTTGCGACGCATGCTCGATCAAATCATCACGTGGGCCGATGCTTTGGCCCCCCTGCGTGCTGACATTCGGTCGTAGCAGCGAGCGCTACTTCGAATCACCCATCCGATAACGCGCATGAAGCCCAGGGCCGAAGAAACCGAGCGTTCTTCGGCCGAGCAATTCTGGAAAGACGAGGAGAAACGGTGCCCGAGATAGTGCACAGATACCTGCGAGTCGGCGCCATTCGTATGCACATCGCCGAAGCGGGGACGGGGCCACTGGTAGTGCTGCTGCACGGCTTCCCGGAGTCGTGGTACTCATGGCGCCACCAACTGGTGGCACTGGCCGCTGCGGGGTATCGGGCCGTGGCCCCCGATCAGCGCGGATACGGGGAGACCGATCGGCCGGAGGCGGTTGAGGACTACACCATTCTGCACACTGTCGGTGACGTCATCTGCCTGATCGACGCATTGGGGGAACAGCAGGCGGTGGTAGCCGGCCATGACTGGGGAGCAGGGGTGGCCTGGCACAGTGCTCTGATGCGCCCGGATCGGATCCGGGCGGTGGTGGCGCTCGGCGCGCCGCAGGGTCCGAGGCCTGCGGCGCCCCCGCTGACGACGATGCGGGCGACCGTAGGGGACAACTTCTACATCGCGTACTTCCAGCGCCCCGGAGTGGCCGATCGAGAGCTGGCGCAAGACCCGCACGCCACAGTGCGTCGAGCTCTACACGGTGCGTCGGGTGACGGCTACCCGTGGAATCCGGTCATACCGGACGGCGGCGGACTTCTGGACACCTGGCCCGAGCCGGAGCAACTGCCGAAATGGCTGTCCGAAGATGATATCGGATGCTACGCAGCGGACTTCGCACGCACAGGATTCACGGGCGCACTGAACTGGTTCCGCAATGTCGACCGGAACTGGGCACTTACCGCGGCGTGGCAGAGCGCGGTGGTGCAACCGCCCGCCCTCTACATCGCCGGGGACCGAGATACTGCCGCGACGCTGCCCGGAGCACGCGAATTGATCGCGGGAACCTCGCCGATGGTGCCCAATCTGAAGTCGGCCGTCGTGCTACCCGGATGCGGTCACTGGACCCAACAGGAACGGCCCGCCGAGGTCAATGACGCGATACTCGCTTTTCTCGATGCTCTGTGACACGAGAGCGCACTCACCCGAACCACGACGAATGGAGTGAAGATGTCCGACCGCCCCAGTGCGTTCAGCGCTGTGACCGATGAGACCGATGCCGAGCAGCTACAGGAGCTGATCTCCGGAATCGTCGAAGGCTTCAACCGCAAAGACGCAGAAATCCTCGACGCGCGCTTCACTGCCGACGCGATTCTCGTCGCCCCCGACGGACGTATGGTCAATGGCTGGGACGAACTGTTCGCATACCACACAGAACGCCTGGCCCACGCTGTCGTGGAATGGTCGACCGATATGTCGATTCTCTCCGTGCATCAACTGAGTTCTGACGTGGCCGTCGTTCATGTCCGCCAAGACACGACGACCCCGGAGCGAACATTCAGTAATCACGGCACGGTCATCGCGATTCGACGGGACGGGAAGTGGTGGATCGCCGCGTACCACAACACCACGGTGTCGATCCAATAGGCCACCGGCTATCGGAATGCTTCGCCGCATGAAGGACGAGCGCGCCGTGATGTACCGGGCACGATCTCCGCGATCACGAGTGACCACCCACTGCGACGGCGACCGGACGACGCCTATGAGTTGTGGTCCTTCGGCGCGATCATCCGATCCCGCCTGCGGGCGTAGATTATCTGCTCGACACGAGCCACCGCCGTACCGTCGTCCGCGACGATCTCGGCGATGTGATGCGATTGCGACTTGGCGCCGGAATCGGTGGTCCGCCGGATCATCTCGACCTCTTCCGGCGTCACCTGCATCGTAGTCCTGATGACGCCGCGACCCGGCCGCATGAAATCATGGTCGATTTCGTGTTCCACACCCGATACTCCGGCCCCAATTGCCGCAGGGCCAGTAATCCGAAAAAAGGATCTGTCATCGCATACAGTGTCCCACCGAATGCCGCGCCGTTCAGATTCCTGTTCCACCGCGAAACGCGATGACGCACAGTGATGCTCGTGGAATCCTCCGAGATATGCTCGATGCGAACACCCGCGAACAACAGCGGAGGGTACATGTTCGAGATCGCCCGGAACCGTCGGGAGTTCACCTTGGCCGCGTTCATCGAGATGTCCATGCACGCACCATATCTCAGTCGCCCGGATATGTGTCGATATTCCCTACGACGATATTCCGGGGAGTCTCGACCGCATGATCCGATACTCGCAGGCATTGCTCTCCATCAGGTCGTACACCGTCGAGCCGGGCAATCCCAACAGATTCGCCAGGATCGGATGCCGACGCTCCGGAGCGTCGCCGCGATTTTCCGCCATGGCGTCCCGCGAGGCGAGTACGTTGGCGGTGATGTCGCGCTCCGATTCGATGGTGAATCCCAGTCGGCGCACCGTTTCCCGCACCTCGCGCCACCGGTCGGCGCTGAGCATGTCGGCATGGAGGAACCAGCCGCCCGCACACAGCACCCGCCGCACCTCGGACAGGAAGTTCGCCATGTTCGGATAGGTGTGCGACGACTCGAGATTGGTGACCACGTCGACCGATCCGCTGTCCGAGCCCAGCGCTTCGGCGTCGCCGACCTCGAAACTCACCGGCACGTCACGGTGCCGGCGACGACAGTAGGCCACCGCTTCCGGGGACAGGTCGATCCCGGTGACCCGTGCGCCGAATTCCACGGCCAGCAGCGCCGCCGGACCGCCGCGCCCGCAGCCGACGTCGACGACGCGGCGGCCGTCGAGGTCGACCGGTCCGATCAGCTCATAGACCAGCCGTACCGAATCCGCACCGGGCACGCCGTCACGGACGGTGAAGCGCGCCTCGTCGGGGCCGCCGAGGCCTCGATACCCGTAATTGAGAAAGTAGGACGCGTCGCCACCGCCCGCGTTCAGATAGATCGAGATCTGATCGTACAGTTGGCGGTATTTTGATTTCACTGCGGTGTCGGAGGTTGTGTCGCTCATGGTCGATCCCTGATTTCCTTTCTACCGATGACGAGCAATGTCGGATCGTTCGGCACCCGAGTCACGCTGACAGCGGCCAGTGGAAGTTCGGCCACCATTTCCCTGGCCTCCTCCAGATCCAGGCTCTGCCCCGCCACGAACGTGCGGAAATGCCATAACAGTGGTTTGCGCACGATGTTCGGAACCGCGGCCCGGCCGATATAATCGGCGGCCGCATCGAACGTGCAGCCGCGATCTATTTCGAGAAGGGTCAGACGCCCACCCGGTTTCAGCACCCGCGCCATCTCACGCAGTCCTTGCGGGCGGTCCGGCCAATGTTTTATCGAGCCGACGCTGACGACGGTGGAGAAATGGTCGTCGGGGAATCGCAGATCCGCCGCCGAGCCCTCCTGGAAACGAACGCGTCCGCGCAGATCCGTCGCGCGGCGACTCGCGCGGGCCACCTGCTCGGGTGAGAGATCGACACCGGTGACGCGCACATCCGGGCTGCGGCGCGCGATGGCTATCGCCAACTGGCCGCCGCCGGACCCGACGTCGAGCACCGTACCGCCGATCGGTACGTCGGCCAGCAGACTGTCCACCAGTCCCGCCTGGGTGGCGCGTACCGATGGGGCCATCGTCCGGTCGTAGAACCAGGATTCGGCACTGCTGTAGCGAGTGGTGATATCACCGAGAAGTCCCATTGTTCCGCCATTCCTCTTACGCGCCGCCCGAACGCGACAGACCTCGGTTTTCGACCCATTCCACGATGGCGAGCGCCGTCGCCTCCGCACCGTCGGTCAACAGCGAGAAGTGATCCGCTTCGACCGGCAGCACATCGTGGCCCTCATACCAGCGCTGGGTCGTCGGCAAGGTCACGATGTCGCCGCCGACACTCGCCGAGAACTGCCGGGTGCACTGGACCAGCGCCACCGGCGCGGCGATCGGCGCCAACGGGAATCGGCGCAGATGCTGCCCCCAGCGAACCATCGCGGTCAGCCGCGCCTCGTCGTAGTCGCCGAGCGACCGCTGTTCGGCCATCATGCCCAGCACGATCGGTTCCATCGGCGCGCCCCAGCCGTCGTCGGCCGGTTTGTAGCTGTCCAGCAGGATCACCCCCTCGGCACCGCCGGAACCAGCATGTTCCAAACGTTCCGCGACGGCGTAGGCCAGCACACCGCCCGATGAATAACCGGCCAGGACGAACGGTTTCCCGGCGGCGGCTGCCCGCACCTGATCGGCGAGGCTTTCCACCGCTATATCGGCGTCGGCGGGCAGGAGTTCGTCCGCGCCGACACCCGGTAGCGGAATGCCGACGGCGCCGAGCCGCCGATCGAGATGCCTTGCGAGTCTGACGTACTGGTGCGCACCGCCGGTGACGATCGGGGCGCTGACCGCGATCAACCGCACCTGCCCGCTCCCGGTCGCCAGCGGGGTCGGCGCGGCGACCCGGCCGCGAGTGCCGAGAGAGTCGAACGTGGGGCGCAGTGCCGCTGCGGCCTCTAGGAACCGGAACGCCTCGGGCTGCTTGCCCGCTTCGACCGCCGACTCGAACACCGCCCGCACACCGTCCACGGCTCCGGTTGTCAAGGGTCCCGGGGAGTTCGTCGCGGCCGCGCGAACCTGGTGCGCGAGATTCTCCGCGGTCCCCGCGTCGATGACCGCCATCGGGGCCAGGTCCACCCCCAGCCGCGTCGCGATCATGCTGCGTATCTCCAGCATGCTGAGCGAGTCGATACCGAGTTCCAGCAGTGGCCGAGTGGGATCGATCGCCTCGTGGCTCCGATATCCCAGCGCGGCGGCCACGATCACACGAATCGTGTGCAGGATGTTGCCGCCGGAAGCCGAGGAGTCCTCGCGTGTCCGCGCGACCGCGTCGAGCATCGGGGAGCGGTATTCGGTACGCGCCGAGGACAACGCCGCGATATTCAACCGCACCGGCACCGTCGGCGCGGGAACCGGTTCTCGCAGCACCCGGTCGAAAGCCGTGAGCATCTCCTCGGCCGTGAGGCAGGCGATGCCCTGGCGCCGTAGCCGCTCCAGCGGGAGAGGTTCGGTGAACGCACCGAACCCGGCGATTTCGGTGGGTCCCCAGGCGACCGACACCGCCCAGGACCCCGCCGCGCGACGCCGCTGGGCCAGCGCGTTGAGGAACGCCCCCACCACCGCCGACGCTGCCTGCGCGGCGGGTAACAGCAGTCCGCTCGCCGAGGAGAACAGCACGAACCGGGCAAGATCGAGAGGACGGGTCAGATCGTCCAGGTGCTGCGCGGCGGCGATATTCGCCGCCACGAGCGCGGTGAACCGATCCAGGCCCATGGTGTCGAGCAGGGCGATCTCGGATTCCTGCGCGGTGTGCACCACTCCGGTCAGCGGGTGCGCGGCGGAGATGTCCGCCAGCACCCGCACCCACCCGCCGCGATCGGTGAAATCGCAGGAAACGACACGGAGCTCGACTCCGTTCTCCGCGAGTTCTGTGATCAGCGCGCCCACGCCGGGAAGCATGGTGTGCGGGCCGTGCACCAGCAGCAGATGCCGTACTCCGTGTTCGACGGCGAGTCGCCGGGCCACCGCGACGGCAGTTCCGTCGGCGCCTCCGGTCACCAGCACGGTGCCGTCCGTCCACGGCGGTAGCACGACGGATTCATTATTGATCGGGTCCGGCAGTGCGGTGAGAGCGGGTGTCAGGACGCGACCGTCGTGGACGGACAATGCGGCGCGACCCGTGCCCACGGCACTGGCCAGGTCCACCGATCCGTCCGTGTCGATCACCACGATTCGTCGCGGATATTCCGCCTGCACGGCTCGCACCAATCCCCAGACCGCGGCGCCGGTCGGATCGGTGATCCCACCGCCTGTCGGGGCGACTGCGCCGCGAGTGACGACAGCCATGGTCGAGTCGGCGAAGCGTGGCTGTTGCAGCCACCGCCGGATTGTGTCGAGGACGTCGCCGGTGGCGCGTGCGACCGTCCTGGGATCGTCCGAGCTGTTCGCGGCACACGGCACGACAACGATATCGGGGGTGTCGTCAGCAGTGACGACCGAAGCCCATTCCCGCACCGTCACCTCTTCGCCAGGGATGACCTCCACCGGGTTCCACCGGATCTCGTACATGGTGTGCTCACCGGCCGTGTCGACGACCTGCCCGATCGGCGCGGCGGTCGTCTCGAACGCAGGTTCGGCGGTGCGGCGTGGCGACGCGCCGGTACTCGCGGCCGGGCTGTCCAGCCAGAACCGTTCGCGTTGGAACGCGTAGGTCGGCAGGTCCACCCAGCTCCCCCGGCCTGCCGTCACCGACCGCCAGTTCACGTCACCACCCGCGGCGAACAGGGTCCCGATGCCCGTGAGGACTGATCGCGGTTCGGGGACACCGGCGCGTAGCAGTGGGATACCGGTCACGGCGGCGCGATCCGCGGGGGCCGATTCGGTGAGGAGGGCAGACAGTGTGGTGCCGGGACCGAGTTCCACCGCACAGGTCACGCCGAGGTCGCGCAGTACCCGCACCGCATCACCGAAGCGAACCGGCCGACGCAGGTGTTCGCGCCAATAGTCGACGGAGCCGAATCCGTCGTCCGCGAGTTCCCCGGTCAGGTTGGCGACGATCGGCACTCGCGGCGGCGACACCACGAGACCGTCGAGCGCGGCCGCGAAACCGGCCATCATCGGTTCCATCAGCGCCGAATGGAACGCGTGCGACACCGATAACCGGCGACTGCGCTTACCGGCCAGCTTCTCGACCACTGTCGACACCGCGGCTGCCGTACCCGAGAGGACCACCGCGCGCGGACCGTTGACCGCGGCGAGATCCACCCCCGCCGTCAACAGCGGCTCCACTTCGTCCGCGTCGGCCTCTACCGCGACCATCACCCCACCGGCGGGCAGTGCCCGCATGGCGCCGGCACGAACGCCGATCAGCCGACAGGCATCCGGCAGCGACAGCACCCCCGCGGCCCAGGCCGCGGCGACCTCGCCCACCGAATGCCCCACCAGCACATCCGGGCGCACCCCCCAGTGCTCGAGCAATCGGAACAGTCCCACACCGACGGCGAACAATCCGGCTTGCGCGAAATCCGTACGCGCCGAGAGTTGTTCGTCCGAACCCCAGATCACCGACCGTAACGGCTGCGGCAGCGACGGGTCGAGCTCGGTCGTGACTTCCTCGAACGCGTCCGCGAACACCGGATACGCCTCGTACAGCGCACGTCCCATGCCCAACCACTGCGCACCCTGTCCGGGGAAGGCGAACACCGTCTTCGCGCCCGCGGCGGCGTGTCCGGAGACCACACCTACCGCTGGTACACCGTCGACCAGGGACGTCACCCCGGCCGACAGTTCGGCCGATCCGGTGCCGACGATCACCGCCCGATACTCGAAGGTGGACCGGTGCGCCAACGACATCGCGACATCGTCGGCGGCGAGGTCGCCCGCTGTCACCCGTTCTCGCAACCGTGCGGCCTGCCCCGCCAGGGCTTCGGGGGTGCGGCCGGACAGCACCCACGCCGATGGGCGGCCGGAATCACCGGTCCGCGCCGGTACGACCGGGAGCTGGGGGGCCTGTTCGAGGATGACGTGCGCGTTCGTGCCGCTGATCCCGAACGAGGACACCGCCGCGCGGCGCGGCCGATCGTCCCGGGTTTCCCACGGCCGCGCCTCGGTCAGGAGCCGCACTGTCCCGGCGGCCCAGTCGACGTGGGACGACGGAGCGTCCACGTGCAGTGTGCGCGGTAGCACACCGTGCCGCATGGCCTGGATCATCTTGATCACGCCCGCGACGCCCGCACCTGCCTGGGTGTGGCCCATGTTCGATTTGATCGATCCCAACCACACCGGTTCGCTGTCCTCGCCGCGGCGCCCGTAGGTCGCGAGGATCGCCTGCGCCTCGATCGGGTCGCCCAGGACGGTTCCGGTGCCGTGCCCCTCGACCACGTCCACATCGGCAGGTGTCAAACCCGCAGCCGACAACGCCGACCGGATGACCCGCTGCTGCGCCGGGCCGTTGGGAGCCGTCAAGCCGTTCGAAGCGCCGTCCTGATTCACCGCCGAACCGCGCACCAGGGCCAACACTCGACGTCCGTTGCGCACCGCGTCCGGCAGCCGCTCCAGCAACACCACACCCGCGCCCTCCGACCAGCCGGTGCCATCGGCGGATTCGGCGAAGGATTTACAGCGGCCGTCGCGGGCCAGACCACGCTGTCGCGAGAATTCGACGAAGACGCTTGGTGTCGCCAATACGGTGGCCCCACCCGCCAGGGCCAGCGCGCATTCCCCGCGGCGCAGGGCTGCCGCGGCCAGATGAATGGCGACCAGGGAGGACGAACACGCGGTATCGAGCGTCAGCGCCGGCCCTTCCAGTCCCAGCGCGTACGACACCCGGCCGGATGCGATACTGCCCGCGTTCCCGGTGCCCAGATATCCTTCCAGTCCGCTCGGCACCGGATCGTTCCAGCGCAGCCCGTAGTCGTGGTACATGATGCCCGCGAACACGCCGGTGTCGCTGCCGCGCAACGTGTTCGGATCGATCCCGGCATGCTCTACCGCTTCCCACGCGATCTCCAGGAGTATCCGCTGCTGCGGGTCCATGGCCGTGGCCTCGCGCGGACCGATCCCGAAGAAGGCAGCGTCGAAGTCGGCCGCGCCGCGCAGAAATCCGCCTTCGCGGGCGTAGGACTTGCCTTTGGCGGCCGGATCCGGGTCGTAGAGATCTGCACTGTTCCAGCCGCGGTCGGCCGGGAATTCGGAGATCACGTCGCGCCCCTCTGCGGCGACCCGCCACAGGTCCTCCATCGATGCCACCCCGCCCGGGTAGCGGCATCCGACACCCACCACCGCGATCGGGTCCGGACCCGATTCGGCGAGCAGGCGGGTGTTCTCGCGCCGCAGCAGCTCGTTGTCCTTGGCGGCCGCGCGCAACGCCTCGACGAGGTCTTCCCTGGAGATCGTCACCTGACACCCCTGTCCCGCATGATGTGATGGAAAAGCTCTTCTTCGCCCATGTCGTCGAATCGCGCTGAGGCACCGGCTGCATCGGAATCAGCGCCGGATTCGGCGAGCGGCGGGTCCGTCGTCTCGAATCCCAGCTCCGCACGGAGGAACTCCGCGACCGCGGTCGTGGTCGGGTAGTCGAACAGCAACGTCGAGGGCAATCGCCGGCCGACGGCCCGAGCGAGACCGTTGCGCAGTTCGACCGCGGTGAGCGAATCGAGCCCGAGTTGATCGAAGGAGCGATCGGGGGGCAGCTCCCCCGCGCGCCGCGAACCGACCGCCTTCGACAGTTCCGCGGTCACCAGTTCGGCGAGGATGCGGAGCTGCTGTGCGGGCTGCTGCCCAGTGAGACGGGCCAGAAGCCGGTGCGATACGGCGGCGTGTTCGTCGCGCTCGCGGCTCGGCGCGACCAGTGTCCGCAACAGGGCGGGCACCGGCGCCCCGCCTGCGCGCAATACGGCGGGGTCGAGGCGGATCGGCATCAGCAGTTCCGCTTCTGTCCGCCACGCCGCATCCCACATCGCGAGCGCGTCCGCGACCGGTGTGGGCCGCATACCCGCGGACCGCAACCGGCGGGTGTCGTCGCCGTCGAGGTGTGCGCCCATACCGCCCGGGAGATCCCACAGCCCCCAGGCCAGCGACAGACCCGGCAACGTGTGGGCACGGCGGTAAGCGGCGAGCGCGTCGAGGAAGGCGTTCGCGGCGGCGTACGCAGCCTGTCCCGGACTGCCCAATATCCCGGCGGCGGAGGAGCACAGGACGAAGAAGTCGAGGTCCGACGCAGCGGTGAGTTCGTGCAGATGCCACGCGCCCACCGCTTTGGGGGCGAGTACACCGGCGAGCCGACCGGGCGTCAAGGTTTCCACCACGCCGTCGTCGAGAACGCCGGCCGCGTGTACCACGCCCGTGAGCGGATGCTCGTCGGGTATCCGCGCCAACTGCCGCGCCACTGCGTCACGATCGGCGATATCGCAAGCGGCCACCCGTACCCGGGCGCCTAGTTCGGTGAGGTCGGCGCACAGGTCGGCCGCGCCCGGAGCATCCGGTCCTCGCCTGCTGAGCAACAGCAGCTGCCGCACTCCGTGCACGGCGACGAGATGGCGGGCCAGCGCCGCGCCCACACTTCCGGTGCCGCCGGTCACCAGAACCGTGCCGTTTCCGGCCGCACGCACCGATCCCGCACGCACCGATCCCGCGCGGACCGGCACGCGGGTGGCGCGCGGGCGCAACACCTGTCCGTCGCGGACCGCGTACTCGGGGCCATCGAGCGCGGCGACGATCGCGGGATCGACGGAGCCGTCGGAATCGACCAGGACGAACCGTCCCGGGTGCTCCGACTGCGCCGAACGCACCAGACCTCGGATCGCGGCCGCGGCGACATCGGTGACCTCGCCGCCGGTCGCGGCCACCGCCCCCGCGGTCAGAACCATCAGCCGCGCGTCGCGGAACCGCGGCTCGGCCGCCCACGCGCGCACGATCTCCAGCACCTCGGCCGCACCGGCGGTCAGTGCTTCGGGTACCGGTCGCCCGGTTGCCGTACGGGGCAGGAGCACCAGCGCGGGCACCTCGCCGGCCTCGCCGAGCTCATCCCACCGGCCCATGGTCGCGACAGGTTCGGCGAGGTGCGCGACCGGCTCCCACACGATCCGCACAAGCGAATCGTCACCGTCCGCCCCGGTGAGCCGATGCGGCTGGACCGGACGTGACGCCAGCTCGCCGACGGTGAGCAGCGTGCGCCCGGCCGGGTCGGTGACATGGACGGCGACACCGCCGTTCGTGCGTCGGATTCGCGCCCGCACGGTGGACGCGCCGCTCGCGTGGGCAGTGACCTCGTTCCACGCGAACGGTAGCGCGACCGCGCCGTCTCCCGAACCGGGTACCCCGTCGGCGACGACGATGCTCTGGAGAACGGCGTCCAGCACAGCGGGATGCAGGTGGAAGGACTCGGCGTCGACCCCCGCCGGAAGGGTCGCCTCAGCGAAGAGATCCGTGCCCGCCCGCCGCACCGCGCGCAGACCACGGAACGCGGGCCCGTAGGAGTATCCGAGTTCGGTCAGCCGGTCGTAGGCGGTGTCCACTTCGACGGGCTCGGCCCCGCTGGGCGGCCATGGGATCGGCTCGTCCGACGATGGTCTCGCCGCACCCAGTACCGCGGTGGCGTGCAAGGTCCAGGGTGATCGCGGATCCGATTCGAGGCGCGAATACACCGACAGCGCGCGGTCGCCGGAGTCCTGTGGCGCGCCCACGGTGAGGTGCAACTGCCGCGCATCGTTCTCGGTGAGTGTCAGCGGGGCGCGCAACAGCAATTCCCGTACGGTCGCGCAGCCGACTTCGGCAGCGGCGCGCAACGCCAGTTCCACGAATCCGGTGCCCGGCAACAGGACGCGGCCGAAGACGGCGTGGTCGAGCAGCCAGGGATGCGCCGTGGCCGACAACCGGCCCAACAGAACCACTCCATCGGGCGTGTCCATCCTGCTGGTCAGCAGTGGATGCCGGATCACCTCCGAGCCGGGGCCCCTGACGCCGGGAACGGCGGCCGTCCCGTCGAACAAGTAGCGATCGCGCTGGAACGCGTACGACGGCAACCGTATCCACTGCCCTCGACCGGCCATAACGCTCGCCCAGTCCACCGCGGCCCCTGTCACGAACAGCTGCGCGACGGCGGTGGTGACGGAGTCCGGTTCTGGTTCGCCGCCACGCAAGAGCGCCACGGCGGTATCGGTGCCCGGCCCGGCAAGGATTGAGGTCAGGGCGGTACCCGGCCCCAGCTCCACGAACCGGGCCGCGCCGAGCGTCCGCGCCGCCGCCACGCCCTTCGCGAACAGCACCGGGTTGCGGGCGTGCGCCACCCAGTACTCGGGTGTGCCGTAGCCGGCTGCGGCCGGTGCACCCGTGAGGTTGGCGATAACCGGCAGTGCCGGAGGCGATACCTCGAGATCGGCGATGGCGTCCGCGAACTCGTCGACCATCGGTTCCATCAGCGCCGAGTGGAAGGCGTGCGAGACCGGCAGGCGGCGACTGCGGCGCTCCGCCATCTTCTCGACCACCGCAGCCACCGCGGCTTCTGCTCCCGAGAGCACGAGTGCGCGGGGACCGTTCACCGCGGCGATGTCCACACCAGGGGATAGCAGTGGCTCGACTTCCTCGGGATCGGCTTCCAGCGCGACCATGACTCCGCCGGGCGGCAACCCCGCCATCGAACGACCCCGCACACCAACCAACAAACACGCATCCCGCAACGACAACACACCCCCCACATGCGCCGCCGCGATCTCCCCCACCGAATGACCCATCACCACATCAGGAACAACCCCCCAACCCTCCAACAACCGAAACAACGCCACCCCCACCGCGAACAAACCCGCCTGAGCAAAATCCGTACGCCCCGCCAACCCCACATCCGAACCCCACACCACCGACTTCAACGACCCCGGCAAAAACTCCCCCACACCCTCCACCACCGCATCAAACGCCGCCGCGAACACCGGAAACGCCTCATACAACCCACGACCCATACCCAGCACCTGCGAACCCTGCCCCGGAAACACGAACACCGTCTTCCCCTCGGCGACGGCCTGCCCTTCGTGCACCCCAGCTGCGGGTGTCCCAGCGAGGAACGCGTTCAAGTTCGCCGACAGATCGGCCGGTCGCGCGCCGACCAGCACCGCCCGGTGCTCGAAGACGGTACGTCCGGCCAGCGATACCGCGATATCGCCCGCGGCGATATCGCGGTGGGCGGTCACAAAGCCCCGCAGTCGTTCGGCCTGCCCGCGCAAAGCCTCCGGTGTCTTGGCGGACAGCGCCCACACCAGCGGCGGTACCGGATGGTCGCGCGCCCGGTCCGGCGCCCGGACGACCTCGGGCGCCGGGGCTTGTTCGAGGATGACGTGCGCGTTCGTGCCGCTGATGCCGAAGGAGGAGACACCGGCGCGGCGCGGACGGCCCTCCGCAGTCTCCCACGGCCGGGCCTCGGTCAGCAGTCGCACCGAACCCGACGACCAGTCCACATGTGACGACGGCGCGGTCACGTGCAGCGTGCGCGGCAGGACACCGTGGCGCAGCGCCTCGATCATTTTGATCACCCCGGCCACGCCCGCGGCGGCCTGGGTATGGCCGATATTCGATTTGACCGACCCCAACCACACGGGCCGGCCGGCCGGGCGATCCTGCCCGTAGGTCGCCGAGATGGCCTGCGCCTCGATGGGATCGCCGAGCACGGTGCCGGTACCGTGCGCCTCCACCACGTCCACCTCGCCGGGCGACAGTCCGGCGTTGGCCAGGGCCGCCCGGATAACGCGTTGCTGCGCTGGGCCGTTGGGAGCAGTCAATCCATTCGAGGCGCCGTCCTGGTTCACCGCCGAACCGCGCAGCACCGCCAAGATCCGGCGTTCGTTGCGGATCGCGTCCGACAACCGCTCGAGTACGAGTACGCCCGCGCCTTCGGCCAGTGACGTACCGTCCGCGGAGTCGGCGAAGGATTTGCTGCGCCCGTCGGCGGCCAAGGCGCGTTGGCGGCTCATCTCCACGAAGACACCGGGCGTCGCCATCACCGTCACACCACCGGCGAGCGCCAGCGAGCATTCACCCTGGCGCAGTGACGACGCGGCCAGATGCATCGTCACCAACGACGACGAACATGCCGTGTCCACACTCACCGCCGGCCCTTCGAGCCCCAGCACATACGAGACACGACCGGAAGCGACGCTGGCCATCCATCCCGTCGCCGCGAAACCTTCCGACACCACGCCGGGTGCGTACAAACCGGCGAATACTCCGGTGTCGCTGCCGCGCAACGACACCGGATCTATCCCGGCGTCTTCCAGAGCCTGCCACGTCACTTCCAAGAACACGCGCTGCTGCGGATCCATCGCCGCCGCTTCACGTGGACTCACTCCGAAGAACGCGGCATCGAAATCCCCTCCTCCGTCGAGGAACCCGCCCGCGGACACATAGGAGGTCCCCACCGACGACGGATCGGTATCGAACAGCCCGGCCAGATCCCAGCCGCGATCGGTCGGGAAGGCGCCCACCGCGTCCCGGTCGCCGACCACCACCTGCCACAGATCTTCCGAGGAATCCACGCCGCCAGGGAAGCGACAGCCGATGCCGACCACCGCGATCGGCTCGTCCACCGCGACCGTGACGGCGGGGCGGACCGGCACCGGTGGGGCGTCGGCGATCACCTGCTCGCGGAGGAATCCGGCGAGCGCGCGCGGCGTCGGATAGTCGAAGATCGCGGTGGCGGGCAGGCGCGTGCCCGTGCCGGCCGCGAGCCGGTTGCGCAGTTCCACCGCGGTCAGCGAATCGAAACCCAGAGCCTTGAATTCCAGATCCGGATCGACGTTCTCGGCCGAGCCGTGTCCGAGGACCAGCGCGATCTGCGCTCGGACCGTCGCGATCACCGTCCGCTCGCGCTCGGCCGGATCGGCCTGGGCCAGCTCGCGACGGAACCGCGACAAGACATCGTTGTCGGCGGCCCCGCGCCGATCGGGCACCAGAGCGCGCAGCAGCGCGGGCACTCCGGAGTCGGCGGCGCGCAGTGCCGCCATGTCGAAGCGGACGGGGACCACCGCGTGGTGCCCGGCGGTCAGGGCCGCGTCGAACAGCGAAACTCCCTGTTCGGGCGTCATGGCCGTCATTCCGGCCGACCGCAGACGGGCGCGATCGGCGCTCGCCAAACCCGCCGACATACCGTCGGGGGCATCCCACAGGCCCCACGCCATGGAAACCGCGGCGAGCCCGCGACTGTGCCGGTAGGCGGCGAGTCCGTCGAGGAAGGCGTTGGCGGCGGCGTAATTCGCTTGTCCAGGAGCACCCATGATGCCCGCGACCGAGGAGAACAATGCGAAGCACGCCAGATCCGCGGCCACGGTCAACTCGTGCAGGTGCCATGCCGCGTCCGCTTTCGGTGTCAGGACGGTGTCCAGACGTGCCGGGGTCAGCGATTCGAACACCCCGTCGTCCAGCACACCGGCGGTGTGTACCACCGCGGTCAGCGGCCGGTGGGCGGGTATCTCGTCGATTACGCGTGCCAGAGCGGAGCGGTCGCCGACATCACAGGCCCGAGCGGAGATCCGCGCGCCCGCGGCCGTCAACTCCTCGATCAGGCCGACCGCATCGGGCGCGTCGGGACCGCGCCTGCTCAGCAGGATCAGGTCGCGGACACCGTGCACGGTGACCAGGTGGCGGGCGATCCGACCGCCGAGGCCACCGGTTCCACCGGTGACCAGCACGGTGCCGTCGGCCAGTCGCGGCGGGACGAGCAGTACGTGCCGCGCGGCGTCCGGATCGAGGTCGATGGCGCGCAACGCTTCCGGTGCGCGCCGGAAATGCCGTGCCGCTATCGGAGTCGACGGGTCGGCACGGAGCAGGTCGGCGACCGCGGCACCGCTCGACAGTCCTTCCGGCAGGGGTTCGAGCGCACGGTGGTCGGTGTCGGTGAGCGATCCGATCGGGCCGTCGAAGACACCGATGACCCGGTCCCCGACGGACAGCCGCGCGACATCCGGCCCGACCGCGACGATCACGCCCGCCGCGCCACGGCCGATCGGGGTGCCGGAGTCGCCTTCGCGCGCGGCTCGGACGTCCTCCACATCGAGCGCGATGGCCCGCACGGCCACCCGCACCTGTCCCGCCTCCGGAGCGGCGCCGAGGTCGGCGGCGCGCAGGGCGACGCCGTCGGGATTGCCGTACCCGGTGCTCGTCAGCGTCCATTCGGCGGACCCGGGCATCGTCAGCGGTTCCGGCACCGCGACGGTACGCAAGCGCGGGGCGAACACCCGCCCCGACCGCAGGGCGACCTCCGGTTCACCGCTGTCCGCCGCCGCGGCGACCACGGTGGCGGGCACATTCGGGTCGTCGACGTCCACGAGGACGATCCGTCCCGGATTCTCCGACTGCGCCGATCGCACCAGGCCGCGCACGGCCGCACCCGCGAGATCGAGCGTCTCGCCGTCTTCCCGGTCGACGGCGCCACTGGTCGTTACCACCAGCCTGCGGTCGGCGTTGCGTTCGTCGCGCAGCCACTGTTGTACCGCGGCCAGCGCGCGGCGGGTGGCGCGGCGCACCGATGCCGCGACCTCGGGTGCACCGCCGGATCCGGCGGCCGGCGGCACGGATACGCAGCGCAGCACCAGCACATCCGGGACCGGTTCGATGCCGGGTGCCCGCTCCCCGTCGAGGACGTCGACGGCGCGGACCGTACCCGAAGGCGCGTCGTTCGCGCGCACCGGCACCCAATGCACGCTGTGCAGGCCCTCCCATTCGAGGAAGGTGAGCGGTCCGGCGTCGCCGAGAAGCCCCAGCAGCGGATTGGTGTCATCGTCGTCGGGGGTGTCCAGGACGGCGGCCAGCAGGGGATGTCTGGCGATATCCGGGGTCGCGTCGGCGGCGGGCCCTGGCGTCGATGTGGGCGTGTCGAACCAGAAGCGCTGACGGCGGAAGGCATAGGTCGGTAAGGGGATCCGTCGCCCTTGCCCGGCGAGCACCGCCGACCAGTCCACCTTCGCACCGCCGACGAACAGTTGCGCCAATGCCGAGGACAAGGACGACACCTCGTCGTGGTTGCGGCGCAGCGGTGCCACCGCGCACGCGTCACCGGTGCATGCCGAGATGAGCGCCGACATCGCCGCGCCGGGACCCACCTCCAGGAAGCGGTTAGCTCCCGCCGCGATCGCCGTGGCCACGCCCGCCGCGAACAGCACCGGCCGGCGGGCATGGGTCACCCAGTACTCCGGTGTGCCGTAGCCGTCGCCCGCCAATTCCCCCGTCACAGCGGAAACGATCGCGACTTCCGGCACGGAAACCTCCAGGTCACGGATCGCCTCGGCGAACTCCGTCAGCATCGGTTCCATCAGCACCGAATGGAAGGCGTGCGAGACCTGGAGGGGGCTGTTACGGCGATTACCGAGCCCCTCCAGCACAGCTGCCACCGCGGCTTCGGTACCCGAGAGCACCGTCGCCCGCGGTCCGTTCACCGCGGCGATATCCACCCCGTCGGACAACAGCGGCGCGAGCTCGTCCGGTTCCGCTTCGACGGCGACCATGACTCCGCCGGGCGGCAACCCCGCCATCGAACGACCCCGCACACCAACCAACAAACACGCATCCCGCAACGACAACACACCCCCCACATGCGCCGCCGCGATCTCCCCCACCGAATGACCCATCACCACATCAGGAACAACCCCCCAACCCTCCAACAACCGAAACAACGCCACCCCCACCGCGAACAAACCCGCCTGAGCAAAATCCGTACGCCCCGCCAACCCCACATCCGAACCCCACACCACCGACTTCAACGACCCCGGCAAAAACTCCCCCACACCCTCCACCACCGCATCAAACGCCGCCGCGAACACCGGAAACGCCTCATACAACCCACGACCCATACCCAGCACCTGCGAACCCTGCCCCGGAAACACGAACACCGTCTTCCCCTCGGCGGCACGACCGTCCACGAGGCCGGGCGCGGGAATTCCGCGCACCAAGGCGTCCAGACTCGACAGCCGGTCCGTGGGATCGGCGGCCATCACCACCGCCCGGTGCTCGAAGACCGAGCGGACCGCCAGCGAAACCGCCACATCACCCGCCGCGACGTCGTCATCGATCACGAACCGTCGCAGCCGTTCCGCCTGCGCGAGCAGCGCCGCCCGCGTCTTCCCGGATATCACCCAGATCGGCATCGCGGCCGGGGCAGCGGCCGGTTCCACGCTACGCGCACCGGCCACGGGTTGCGGCGCTTGTTCGAGGATGACATGCGCGTTCGTACCGCTGATACCAAACGAGGACACCCCGGCCCGGCGGGGGCGATCGCTGGTCTCCCACGGCCGCGTCTCGGTCAACAGCCGCACGGCTCCCGAGGACCAATTCACATGGGCGGATGGCGAATCCACGTGCAGCGTCCGCGGCAGCACGGCGTGCCGCAGCGCCTGCACCATCTTGATCACCCCGGCCATACCCGCGGCGGCCTGCGCGTGACCCATATTCGATTTGATCGAACCCAGCCAGACGGGCCGATCTGCTGACCGCGCCTGCCCGTAGGTCGCGAGAATCGCCTGGGCCTCGATCGGGTCGCCCAGAACGGTCCCGGTCCCGTGCCCCTCCACCACATCCACATCCGCCACCGACAAACCCGCGCTCGCCAGAGCCGACCGAATCACCCGCTGCTGCGAAGGACCATTCGGAGCAGTCAAACCATTCGAAGCACCATCCTGATTCACCGCCGAACCACGAACCACCGCCAAAATCTCACGACCAGAACGCCGCGCATCCGACAACCGCTCCAACACCAGCACACCAACACCCTCGGCAAAACCGGTCCCATCCGCGCCCGCCGCGAACGACTTGCACCGGCCATCCGGCGCGAGGCCACGCTGACGTTCGAACTCCACGAACACATCGGGTGTCGCCATGACCGCGACTCCGCCCGCCAGCGCCATCGCGCATTCCCGCGACCGCAGCGCCGCCACCGCCTGATGCAGCGCGACAAGCGACGACGAACACGCGGTGTCCACGCTCACCGCGGGTCCTTCGAGGCCCAACGCGTACGACACCCGTCCCGAGACCGCGCTCGGTGTGGCCCCGGTCAGCCGGAACCCCTCACCGCCGGTGTCGACGCGCGCACCGTAACGCTGATCCATGACGCCGGCGAAGACACCGGTATCGCTGCCGCGCAACGACAACGGATCGATGCCGGCGTCCTCCAGCGCCTCCCAGACCACCTCGAGCATCAAGCGTTGCTGCGGATCCATCGCCAGCGCCTCGCGCGGACTGACACCGAAGAATGCGGCGTCGAAATCGGCCGCGTCGGTGAGGAATCCGCCTTCACGGACGTAGGAACCCCCGGTCGTCCAACCGCGGTCGGTGGGGAAGGCGCTCATCACGTCGGCGCCGTCCGCGACCATCCGCCACAGATCCCGTGACGAAGCCACGCCACCCGGGAAACGGCATCCGACGCCGACGATCGCGATCGGCTCGGGGATCGACGCCGCCACGAGTTTCCGGTTCTCCCGACGCAGTGCGGCCACCTGTTTCATGGCGGCGCGCAGCGCGTTGACAGCCTTGGCATCACCGTTGTCCATTGCAAGTCCTTAGAAAGGGGGCGGATTTTCAGCGGTCGTCGGACGCGGTATCGAGCGCGAGGCGTATGAGCGCATCGGCCGGCATGTCGTCGATCGCCGCGTCGGAGTGGTCGCCGTCGATGCCGGTGGCATCGGTGTCACGCAATCGCAGCAGGGTGTTGAGCAGCCCGGCCTCGCGCAGCGCGGCGACGGGGATATCGAGCAGCAGTTTGCGGATCTCCCAGTCGTCGACAGATTCGTCGGATACGGCGCGGCCGGAATCGGTGATGGCATTGATCAGGTGGCCGGCAAGGGCACGCGGGGTGGGATAGTCGAAGATCAACGTCGCCGACAGGGTCAGTCCCGTCGCGGTCTCCATCCGGTTCCTGAACTTGATCGCGATCAGCGAATCGAACCCCATGGCACCGAATTCCTGATCCGGATCGACCCCGGTGGGTGTGTCGTGTCCCAGCACCGAGGCGGCCTGTTCGCACACCGACGCCGTGACGAGTTCCGCTTGCCGGGCCGGTGCCAGCCCGGCCACTCGGTCACGCAACCCCCGCGCCGATTCCGCGCGTCCAGGCCGGTCGCGGCGAACCGGGACGAGGGTGCGCAACAGAGGCGGCAGATCAGCGGAGCCGGAGCGCAGGGCGAGGTTGTCGACTCGGATCGGGACGACCGATCCGGCTCCGGCCGTCACCGCGGTGTCGAACAGCGCCAGCCCCTCGCGCGCGGGCAGGGCGCCCATGCCCGCCGCGGACGCCAGCCGCCGAGTGTCCGTGCGGTCCGCCAGCTCACTCGCGGTATCCCACAACCCCCAGGCGAGCGAGAGCGCGGGCAGGCCGAGTCCGCGCCGGTACGAGGCCAATCCGTCCAAGAAGGTGTTGGCGGCGGCGTACGCGCCCTGGCCCGGGCTACCGAGCACACCGGCGGCCGAGGAGAACAACACGAACCACGCCGGATCGGCACCCGCGGTGAGTTCGTGCAGATGCCACGCCGCCTTCGCCTTCGCTCCCAGGACGGCCGTGAGTCGTTCGGGAGTGAGCGAACCGATGACCCCGTCGTCGAGTACGCCGGCCGCGTGCACCACGCCGGTCAGCGGATGCTCGGCTTCGATGGTCGCCAACACCCGCGCGAGCTCGGCACGTTCCCCGGCATCGCACGCCGCGACGCGCACGCGCGCACCGGATTCGGCCAGTGCGGCGCACAGTTCGGCCGCCCCGGGAGCGTCCGGGCCCCGTCTGCTCACCAGCAGCAGCTGCCGCACACCGTGCGCGTCGACCAGATGCCGGGCCAACAGCGCACCCAGACCTCCCGTGCCACCGGTCACCAGGACGGTTCCATTCGGATCCAGCGCTCGCCCGGATGCGTCAGTGCCGGACACGGCGCGCAATCGTGGGCGCATGACCCGTCCGTCACGGAACGCGAACTCGTTGCCCTCGGCCCCGGCGACCGACGCCGGATCCATGATCCGTCGGTATCGATCATGATGATCCGGCCCGGATTCTCCGACTGGGCGGAGCGCACCAGTCCGCGCACCGACGCGGCGACCACATCGGTGACCCGCTCGCCCTCCACGCTCACGGCGCCTTCGGTGACCACCGCGAGCCGCGAGGAACCGAAGCGTTCGTCGGACAGCCAGCGCCGCACCGCCGCGAGTACCCGGCTCGTTCGGGTGTCCAGGTCGTCTGCGACCGGTTCGCCGTCGGGCGCACAGCGCAGCACGACCAGGTCGGGCACCGCATCGACATCCAGCGCCGCCCACTCCACCGTCGACCCACCCGCGCCGATGTCGGCGACCACGTCCCAGGTGACCGCGAGTAGTGCGTCATCGTGCCGGGACGCGCCCAATTGATCCGGGGTCACCGGTCGCGACGACAGCGCCCCCACCGTCAGCAGGGGCCGACCCGTCGCGTCGGCCACCTCGATCGAAGCCTCGTCGCCCGCCCGGATGATCCGGGCGCGCACCACCGGCGCACCGCCGCCGTGGGCGACCACCCCGCTCCACGCGAACGGCAGCGCGACCGCGTCGCCACCGCCTGCGCCTGCCTCCGCGATGGTGGCGCCGTGCAGTACGGCGTCCAGCAGCGCGGGATGGAGGCCGAAGGAGTCGGCCTCCTCGGATTCGCGGGCGGCGAGCTCGGCTTCGACGAAGATCTCCGCCCCGCGCCGCCACAATGCCCGCAGCCCTTGGAAGGCGGGACCGTAATCGTATCCGCGGACCGCGAGTGTGTCGTAGGCGTCGACCACATCGAGTGACTGCGCACCCGGCGGCGGCCAACGCGTCGGCTCGAACGGCAGGGACTCGCGGCCGCTCGGCGCGGCGTCGGTTCCCAGGAAGCCCTGGGCGTGCAGCGTCCACGGGCCGTCGGTGCCGATGTCATCGGCGTTGCTGGAGTACACCGCGACCGCTCGATCACCGGTCTCGTCGGCGGGTTCGACGACGACCTGTATGCGCGGTGCGTCATCCTCGGCGATCAGCAGCGGCGTGTGCAGGACGAGTTCGCGCAGCACCGGGGTGTCGGTCTCGACACCCGCGCGCAAGGTCAGCTCCACGAATCCCGCGCCGGGGAACAGCACTCGGCCCCACAAGGCGTGATCGGTCAGCCACGGCTGCGCGGTCGCCGTCAGGCGACCGGACAGAATCAGTTTGCCGTCGGTCGCACTGTCCAGCACGGCCCCCAGCAGCGGATGGCCGGCCGAAGCCACACCGAGATCATCGGTGCGGCCGCCGGACCAGGCGGCGTCGAGCCAGTAACGCTGCCGTTGGAAGGCGTAGGTCGGCAGGTCGATCCGTGCGCGGCGCCGCGCACCTGTCGCCTGCCGGTCCACGGGCACACCACGCACGAACGCTTCGGCCACGGATTCCGCGAAACATCTCGCCGCGCTCTCGTCGCGGCGTAGCGACCCCACGACGATCGCGGAAGCCGTGTCCGCGCCGACGGTCTCCTCCACCGCGTAGACGAGCACCGGGTGCGGACTGCTCTCCACGAAGACGGTGAACCCGTCCGCCCGCAGCGCGCGCACCGTCGGCTCGAACAGCACCGGAGAGCGGCAATTCCGATACCAGTAGTCCGCGTTCATCTGCGATCCGGCGATCGGTCCACCGACAACCGTCGAGTAGACGGGGATCTCGCCGTCGCGAGGGGTGATCGCGCGCAGCGACTCGCCGAGTACCGCGCGCAACGGCTCGACGTAGGGCGAATGCGAGGCCACGGTGTCGGGTACGACCCGCGCCCGGTAGCCACGGTCGATCATCGTGGTGACGAAGGCGGTGAGACTGTCGAGACCGCCGGTGACAGTCACCGCGGACGGGCTGTTGACCCCGGAGATCCACAGGTCATCGCTGTCGGACAGCTCGCGCTCGACCACGTCGCGCGGTGCGCCGACCGAAGCGATCGCGCCCTTGCCGACCATGGCGTCGGCGAACAGCCTGCTCCGCAGCACCACCACCCGCGCCGCGTCTTCCAGGGAGAGCACACCCGCCACATAGGCCGCCGCGATCTCCCCTTGTGAGTGCCCGACGACGGCCTCGGGAACCACCCCACGCGAACGCCACAATCGGGCCAGCGAAACCATCACCGCGAAGATCGCGGGCTGCACGACTTCGATGCGATCCAGCGCGGGCGCGCCCGTGACGCCTCGAACGACGTCGAGCAGCGACCAGTCGACCATAGGATCGATCACCGCCGCGCATTCGCGCAGCTGTTCGGCGAATGCCGGGGCGGTGTCCAGCAATTCACGCCCCATCCCGATCCACTGCGAACCCTGGCCGGGAAAGACGAAGACGGTCTTGCCGATGGGGACGGCCTGCCCATGTGCGACACCGGTCGCCGGAGTTCCGTTCACCAATGCCGTCAGCCCGGCGGACAGTGCCGCCGATTCGGTACCCACGACTGCGGCCCGATGCTCGAACACCGACCGGACTGCCAACGCCGCCGCGACCTCGGCCGGATGCGTCCCATCGCCGAGGTCGACGAAGCGCCGCAGACGCCTCGCCTGATCGAGCAGTGCTTCCCGGGTCCGGCCCGACAGCAGCCAGGTAGTGACATGGGGGGAGCTCTCGCCCGGATCCGGGGCTTCCGCCGCCGGTTCGGGCGCTTGTTCGAGGATGACGTGCGCGTTGGTTCCGCTGATGCCGAACGAGGACACCGCGGCGCGGCGCGGCCGATTCCCGGGCGGCTGCCACGGTCGTGCCTCGGTCAGTACGCGTACCGTGCCCGCGGACCAATCCACGTGCGAGGACGGCGTATCCACGTGCAGGGTGCGCGGCAGCGTCTCGTACCGCATGGCCTGCACCATCTTGATCACCCCCGCCATACCGGCCGCGGCCTGGGTGTGGCCGATGTTCGACTTCACCGATCCCAGCCACAGCGGATGCTCGGTCGTGCGCGAGCGTCCGTAGGTCGCCAGCAGAGCCTGCGCCTCGATGGGATCACCCAGTTCGGTACCCGTACCGTGGGCCTCCACCGCGTCCACATCGGCAGGTGACAGGCCTGCGCTGGCGAGGGCGGCATGTATCACGCGCTGCTGTGACGGACCGTTGGGGGCCGTCAACCCGTTCGACGCGCCGTCCTGATTCACCGCCGAACCCGCGACCACCGCGAGCACCTCGTGTCCCAGTCGTCGCGCATCCGACAAGCGCTCGAGAACGAGCACGCCGACCCCTTCGCTGAAACCAGCACCATCGGCGGTGTCGGAGAACGCCTTGCTGCGCGCGTCGGGTGCGAACACCCGCTGTTTACCGAGATCCACCAAAGTCTCGGGGGTGGCCATGATCGTCGCGCCGCCCGCCAACGCCATGGCGCATTCGCCCGCGCGCAAAGCGCCCACCGCCGAATGCAGGGCCACCAGCGACGAGGAGCACGCGGTATCCATGCTCACGGCGGGACCTTCCAATCCGAGTACGTACGCCACCCGGCCCGAGGCCACGCTGGTCGACCCGCCGGTGAGACGGAACCCCTGTACCGCGGGCATCGCACCGGAGCCGATGCCGTAGTTCTCGTTGATCACGCCGGTGTACACACCGGTGTCGCTGCCCCGCAGCGACACCGGATGAATACCCGCGTGTTCGAGCGCCTCCCAGGTGACCTCGAGCAGCAGGCGCTGCTGCGGATCCATCGCCAGCGCCTCGCGTGGACTGATGCCGAAGAACGCCGCGTCGAAATCGGCGGCATCGTGCAGGAATCCGCCCGCGCGGACATAAGTGCGTCCCGGTGCGTCCGGGTCGGGGTCGAACAGTTCCTCGAGATTCCAGCCGCGTTCGGTCGGCAGTGGGCCGATCGCGTCGCGATTGTCGGCGACCAGATTCCAGAAGTCCTCCGGCGACCGGACATCGCCCGGGAACCGGCACCCCATGCCGACGATCACGATGGGATCGGCGTCGACGGCGGCGGCCACCGGCCGCGGCGCGGGTACCGACACGGCACCGCCGATTTCGGCAAGCAGCCTTTCGGCCAGTGCGCCCGGGGTCGGATGGTCGAACACGATGGTTGAGGGCAGCCGTACCCCGGTCACCTCGGTGAGCCGGTTGCGGAATTCCACTCCGGTCAGCGAGTCGAAACCGAGTCCTTCGAAGGCACGGTCCGCGGGTACCGCGTCCACCGACGCGTGGCCGAGGACCGCGGCCGCCGTCGCGCGGACCGCGTCGAGGACCAGCTCGTGCCCCCGCGCGTCATCCACCTCCGACAGTCTTTCCCGCAACGCGGATCTGCGCTGTGTGCCGGGTGACGTGGACCCGGCGGCCAGTCCCGTGAGGATCGGTGGCAGCGCGCCCTCGGTGGCGAGAGCGCGCAGCGCGGTCATGTCCAGGCGCGCCGTGATGGGAGCCGCGCCACCTAGTCGCAGCGCCACGTCGAACAGAGCGAGTCCCTGTTCGGTCGACATGGGCAGCACGCCGTTGCGGCGAGCGCGCGCGATATCCGCGTTCCCCATACTCGCCGCCATTCCGGTCAACTGCCCCCACAATCCCCAGACCAGCGATATCGCCGGAAGGCCGAGGGCCCGGCGATGCGCCGCCAGCGCGTCCAGGAAGGTGTTGGCGGCGGCGTAATTGGCCTGGCCCGCCGCGCCGAGCGCCCCGGCCACCGACGAGAACAGCACGAACATCGACAGGTCCGCGTCCTTGGTGATCTCGTGCAGATTCCAGGCGGCGTCGACCTTCGGGGCCAGCACGTTCGGCAAGTCGTCGCGGGGTGAGCGAGGTGAGGACGCCGTCGTCGAGCACACCGGCCGCGTGCACCACACCGGCCAACCGCACCCCCGCCACCAGTTCGGTCAGCGCGGCCCGGTCGGTTATATCGCAGGCGACCACTTCGGCTCGCGCGCCGAGATCGGACAACTCCGTCACCAGCGCCCGCGCGCCGGGCGCGTCCGGCCCGCGCCGATTCACCAGCAGCAGTCGCCGGGCGCCGTGCCGCGCGACCAGATGGCGGGCCACCACGGCGCCGAGGCTGCCGGTACCGCCGGTGATCAGCACGGTCCCGTCCAGGTCGGGGTCCGCGATGGTCGAGACGACCTTGCCGATGTGGCGCGCTCGGCCGAAGTGGCGCAGTGCCTCATCGATCCGATGGGCACTCCACTGCGCTACGGGGGACGGTTGCAGTACGCCCGCCTCGTACATGCGGATCAGGTCGGCGAGATCGTAGTGATCGGTCGCGCTCGCGACCGGTATCGCCGCGGCGGCCTGCGCGAAATTCAGTCGGTCGGGTACGCGCACCACCGAATCCCGCACCGCGACGACGATCGGCCGGACCGGCCCCGGGAAGTTGCCCATCACCCGGTCGCCGGGTGCGAGGTCGGTGATCTCCGCACCGACCTCGAGCACCACACCCGCGGCTCCTGACCGCGCGGCGCCGGCCCGCCCGTCCCGGAAATCCGAGCCGACGGCGCGGATCCGGACGCGGATCTCGGTAGCGGCGAGCGGCTCGGTCGCCGCGCCGTCGTCGGACGCGGACGCGTTCACCGTGACGGCGATCCGTTCCACACGCGGTACCGACAGTTCCCCGCCACGGACCACGATCTCCGGCTCGATTCGGGTGATAGCCACCGGAAGCTTTTCGACGGCCACCGGCTCGTCCAGATCGATCAGCGCGATCCGGCCGGGATGTTCGGCCTGCGCCGACCGAACCAGTCCCCGTACGGCGGCTCCGGCCAGATCCGTGACGGTCTCGCCCGGCAGCGCCACCGCACCGCAGGTCACCACCAGCAGCCGAGTCCCGTCGAATCGTCGCTCGCCCAGCCATCGGCGCACTACCGCCAGCAGGTTCGTGGTGACGGAGTGGACGGCGCGCACCACATCACCGATCTGTGATTCGCACCGCACCACCACCGTGCCCGCGACCGACTCGGCGGTATCGACCGCATCCCATTCCACGACCGGTTCGACTTCGCCCTGTTCCGCCTCGACGCGGTGCCAGACGATTTCGAACAGCGGATCGGTGGCGCGTCGCACGACGAGCTGATCGGGCGATATCGCTCGCGACCGCAGCGCGTTGGCGGTGAGCACCGGATAGCCGTCCGCGTCGGTGACCCGCACCGCCACACTGTCGGTGCCGACACCGATGATATGGGCGCGGACCCGCCGTATCCCGGTCACGTGCACGGTGACGCCCTGCCACGCGAACGGCAGCCGAAGCTCATCGCCGTCGCCTACCCCGAGTACTCCGTGGACGGCGGCGTCGAGCAGCGCGGGATGGATGCCGAACCCGGCCTCCGCGACACCGTCGGGTAGCTCGGCGTCCACGAACAGTTCGCCGTCGCGCCGCCACATCGCGCGCAACCCCCGGAACGCCGGCCCGTAGGCGAACCCCCGCGCCGCCGAACGCTCGTAGACTTCGTCCACCGGCAGCTCTCGCGCGTCCGCGGGTGGCCACGGCCCCGCCGTCCGCGCCGGCGTGGCGGTGTCGGCGGTCAGTACGCCTTCGGCGTGTGCCGTCCACGTGTCCGGCTCGGCGGTGTCGTCGCAAGCGTAGACGGTCACCGGCCGCCGCCCCGTCGCGTCGGGATCGCCGAGCACCAGCCGAATCCGCACGCCGCCGCGTTCAGGGAGCACCAACGGGGAATGCACCGTCAGTTCCGCGACGACTCCGTAGTCGACGTATTCGCCCGCACGCCGCACGAGTTCGATGAATCCGGTAGCCGGGAACAGCGCCGCCCCCGCCACTACGTGATCGACCAGCCACGAATGGGACGCCGTCGACAGACGGCCGGTCAGCACCACCGTCGCGGTCCCTGGGAGTTCTACGACTCCCGCGAGCAGCGGATGTTCCGGTGAGCGCAGCCCGAAGCCTTCGGCATCGCCGGCGGGCAGGGCGGTCAGCCAATACGCACGGCGCTGGAACGCGTACGCAGGCAGGGAAATTCTGCGCCCGGTGCCGTCCAGGACGGCCGACCACGCGATATCGACACCGGTGGCGAACAACTGCCCGAGGCCACCGAGCAGTGCGGAGGTCTCCTCGACCCCGTTCCGCAGCAGCGGGATCGCGGCCACGGTGTCGTCGTCGGACCGGTCGGACCGGACGATCAGACCCGTTGCCGTCGTACCCGGTCCGAGTTCGACGAATCGGGTCGCACCGCTCGACCGTAATGCGGCGAGACCGTCGGCGAACAGGACCGGACGGCGCACATGCTCCACCCAGTAGTCGCCGGTGCCGTAGTTCTCGTCGGCGAAGTGGCCGGTCACGTTGGAAACTATGGGAATGCGCGGCCGCGACACCGCGATCCCGCTCGTCGCGGCGGCGAATTCATCGAGCATCGGGTCCATCAACGCGGAATGGAATGCGTGTGACACCGCGAGGCCACGGGTTCGGACCCCGCGTTCGGCGAGGGTGCGGGCGAGATCGAGCACGCTAGCCTCGAGCCCTGAGATCACCACCGCGTCGTCCGCGTTCACCGCGGCGATCTCGACCCCGGGTAGGAGCAGCGGTGCGACTACGTCCGCGCCGGCCGACACCGCGACCATGGCCCCGCCCTCCGGTAGCGCTTGCATCAGCCGGCCGCGCGCCGCGACCAGCAGGCACGCATCGGGCAGGGTCATGACGCCCGCGACATGCGCTGCCGCGATCTCGCCGACCGAATGCCCCGCCACGGCCACCGGTCGGATGCCCCATCGCTCGAGTTGGCGGAACAACGCCACTCCGACTGCGAACAGGCCGGCCTGGGCCCACACCGTCCGGTCCACGGCCGCGCTGTCCGCACCCCACAGAACCTCGCGTACCGACGCGCCGAGATGTTCGTCCAAATGCGCGACGACCTCGTCGAATGCCTCGGCGAAGCCGGCAAAACGCTGGTACAGCGCGCGTCCCGCGCCGAGCCGCTGCGCGCCCTGCCCCGGGAATACGAACACCGTCCCTCCCGGGGCGGCCTCTCCACCCCGGGATACCCCCGCCGCGGGCGATCCGTCGCGAAGCGCGGCCAGTCCGGCCGAAAGGTCTGCGAGTTCGGAACCCACAATCACGGCGCGATGCTCGAAGACCGAACGCCGAGCCAACGACACCGCGATATCTCCGGGGTCGCTGTCGGGATGGGCTTCGGCGAACTGTCGCAGGTGCTCCGCCTGCGCGCTCAGCGCGGCGGCGCCGCGCCCCGACAGCGTCCACGCGACCGGGCTCCCCCGGTGCGGCGCTGTCCGCGCCACCGTGGTGTCGGGGGTGACGGCTTCTTCGATGATGACGTGCGCATTGGTTCCGCTGATGCCGAACGATGACACCGCGGCGCGGCGGGGCCGACCCGTGGTGGTGTCCCACCGTCGCGCTCCGGTCAGCAGCCGCACCACACCGGTAGACCAATCCACGTGTGAGGACGGCGTATCCGCGTGCAGGGTCGGCGGCAGCACCTCGTGCCGCAATGCCTGCACCACCTTGATCACACCGGCCACGCCCGCCGCGGCCTGTGTATGTCCCATATTCGACTTGATCGAGCCCAACCAGGCGGGTCGATCGGCCGACCGATCCCGGCCGTAGGTCGCCAGCAACGCCTGCGCTTCGATGGGGTCACCCAGAACGGTTCCGGTACCGTGCCCCTCGATCAGGTCCACCTCGCCGGGCGACAGGCCGGCGCTCGCCAGTGCCGCGCGGATCAGCCGCTGCTGTGACGGACCGTTGGGAGCCGTCAAACCATTCGACGCGCCATCCTGATTCACCGCCGAACCCGCCACCACCGCCAGCACCTCGTGCCCCAACCGCCGCGCATCCGACAAACGCTCCAACACCAGGACACCCACGCCCTCCGACCAGCCGGTACCGTCCGCGGACTCGGCGAACGACTTACAGCGCCCATCCGAGGAGAGCCCGCCCTGCCGGGAGAACTCGACGAAGGTCTGCGGCGTCGACATGACGGTCACACCACCGGCGAGCGCCAGATCGCATTCCCCTGCCCGCAGCGACTGGCAGGCCAGATGCAGGGAAACCAGGGACGATGAACACGCCGTATCGATACTGACGGCGGGCCCCTCGAAACCCAGCGCGTAGGACACCCGGCCCGACACCAGACTGCCCAGGCTGCTGTTGCTGCCGTAACCCGCCACATCGGATGCGCTGCGCTCACCGAACCGTAGGCCGTAGTCGTGATACATGACGCCCGTGAACACACCGGTGCGCGATCCACCCAGCGAGTGCGGATCGAGACCCGCGTCCTCCAGTGCCTCCCAGGAGGTCTCCAGCAGAATCCGCTGCTGGGGATCCATGGTGAGCGCTTCGCGCGGACTGATACCGAAGAAGTCGGCATCGAAATCTCCGGCGTCGTAGAGGAACCCGCCTTCGCGCGTGACCGAGTTGTCCCCGGCGCCAGGTCGCTGGTCGTACAGATTGTCGAGGTCCCATCCCCGATTCGTCGGGAACTTTCCGATCAGGTCGCGGCCCGCGACCGTCGCCCGCCACAGCTGCTCCGCCGACCGGATGCCTCCGGGATAGCGGCAGCCCATGCCGACGATGACGACGGGTTCGGAAGTTCGGGCGCGGGCCAGGTTCCGGTTCTTCTCCTTGAGTTCTTCGATCTCTATCAGCGACGCGCGTAGTGCGTCGACCAGTCTGCTGTTCGTCACGATCACACCTTCCGCAGCTGTTCGTCGTCGTCGGACCGGTCGAGGACGGCGCTGATGAGGGCGTCCTCGCTCATGTCCTTGATCTGGGCGATCCGGTTCGCCCGCGCCCGCTCGGCGGCATCGGGGTCGGCGAGTTCGAGTAGCGCGTCGAGCAGCCCCGACGCGCGAAGCCGCTCGATCGGTATCGCATCGAGCACCCGGCGCACCGAGGCGTCCGACGACTGCCGGTCTACGGTGAAGTCCAAGCGTTCGGCGATGTGCTCGGCGATCGAGGCGGCCGTGGGATGGTCGAACGTCAACGTCGAACTGAAGTTCATACCGGTCGCCGCGCGCAGCCGGTTGCGTAGTTCCAGCGCACCCAGCGAGTCGAACCCCATGTCCCGGAAAGCACGTCGCGGTGTCACGGTGTCGACGCTTCCGTGTCCGAGCACGGTCGCCGCTTCCGTCCGCACCAGGGTGACCAGCTCGGTGAATCTGGTCTCCTCGTCCATGCGCCGAAGCCGCGCCAGGAGATTCCCATCCGGATGGTGCGCGGTACGGCGCGCACTCGGCCGCCGGACGATATCGCGCAGTATGCCCGGCAGGTTCGTATCGTCGACGACGCTGTGTCCGACCCGCAGCACCACCGCGCCCGCCGCATGTCTCGCCACGATCCGGTCGAAGGCCGCCAGAGCGGCGGCGGTAGGAATCTCGGTGATGCCACGCCGTTTCCAGCGTTCGAAATTGTCACGGGAGATCCGCCTGCCCATTCCGATGCCGGACTCCCACGGACCCCACACGATCGAGGTGGCCGGCAGTCCGTCGGTGTTTCGGCGGGCGGCCAAAGCGTCGAGAAAGGCATTTGCTGCGGAGTAGGCGGCTTGTCCGGGGGAACCTACGGTGCCCGCGATGGAGGAGAACAGCACGAACAGCGACAGCGGCAGATCGCGGGTGAGCTCGTGCAGGTGCCACGCGCCGTCGACCTTCGGCCGCAGTACCGACCGCAACTGCTCCTCGGTGGAGGAGACGGTGATCGCGTCGGCCAGAACCGCGGCCGCGTGTACCACCCCGACGAGCGGCCGGTCGGCGGCGATACCGTCCAGCAGGTTGCGCAATGCCGCGCGATCGGCCACATCACAAGCCGCGATCCGCACCCGTGCCCCCGTTTCCAGCAGTGCGGCGTAGGTGTCCTCCGACCCGGCTGCGATGCTGCCACCGCGGCCGGCCAACACCAGGTGGCGTACTCCGTGCGTGACGGCCAGGTGCAGTGCCAGCGCCACACCGAGTCCGCCGGTGCCGCCGGTGATCAACACCGTGCCCTCCGGGTCGAGAGGCGTGGCCGCCGGGGTCGTCGCGAGCGCGCGGACCAGCCGCGGCCGGAATCGGCGGCCGCCGCGCATCGCGATCTGTTCGTCGGACGGTGACACCGATACTTCGGAGACGGCCGAGCCCTCGACATCTACGAGCACGAGACGGCCCGGATTCTCCGCTTGAACCGCGCGCAGCATTCCCCACAGGGTCGCGCCACCCGGATCGGCGATCCGTTCACCGGGCAGAGCGACCGCACCCTCGGTGACCACCACCAGCCGTGATTCCACGAACCGCTCCGCGCCCAACCACTGCCGCAGTATCGACAGCAGAGCCCGGGTGCGGTCATGGATCGTGTCGAGCAGATCGCCGGTTCGCGGCGGACAACGCAACACGATCGACCCTGGCACGGGCCCATCGGCCCCGACCGATTCCCATTCGACGCTCACCGCTGCGGTGTCATCCGCGCCGGGGGCCGGCTCCCACGCGATGTCGTAGAGCAGGTCTTCGGAGTCACCCGCGGACCGCAGGCGCTGCACCGGAACCGGACGTGAGACCAGCGACTCGGCGGCTAGGACGGGACGGCCCTGTTCGTCCGTCACCTGTACGGTCACGCTGTCGGCGCCGACGACACCGATGTGCGCACGCACCGTGCGTGCCGCTACCCCGTATCGCACGACGCGCCGCCACGCGTAGGGCAGCAACGTCTCACCCTCGGGGACGCTGTGCTCGGACACGACGGGGAGGCAGTGCAGTACGGCGTCCAACAGCGCGGGGTGGAGGTCGAATCCGGCGTCGTCCACTCCGTCCGGCAGCGCCGCCGCGACATAGGTGTCGGTGCCGCGCCGCCATACCCCGCGCAAGCCGTGGAACGCGGGGCCGTGGGCGAATCCGAGATCGGCGAGTCGGTCGTGCACGACCGCGACATCCATTTCGATCGCATCGTCCGGCGGCCAGGCGAACGGCGCGAACGGCGCGAAGGTCTCCGGGGATACAACACCTTCCGCGTGCACGGTCCACGCCCCAGCGCCGTCGGCCGTGTCCCGCCGCCCGTACACCGTCACCGGGCGGCCACCGTCGTGTTCGACGCCGCCGACCACCACCTGCACACGGACCCCCGCAGCCGCCGGGAGAGCCAGCGGCGCGTGCAGGGTGAGTTCCCGCAACGCGGGGCAACCGATGACGGCGCCTGCCCGTAACACCAGATCCACGAATCCCGTGGCGGGGAACAGCACGGTATCCGACACCGTGTGCTCGGCCAGCCATGGCTGCGATGTCGCGGACAGACTGCCGGTGAGGACGGTTCCGTCCCATGCGGGCAGATCCAGCAGACCTGACAGCAGCGGATGCTCCGAGGCGTCGAGCCCATACGTGGCGGGATCACCGGCCGGGACCGTGTTCATCCAGAAGCGGTCGCGTTGAAACGCATAGGTGGGCAGAGATATGCGCCGGCCGTGCCCGCCGACAATCGCGGCCCAGTCGACCTCGCCGCCGTCCACGAATATTCGCGCCACGGCCGCGTACAGCGACGACACCTCGTCGCGGTCGCGGCGTGACAACGCGATCGAGGTCACCTCTGTGGCTTCGGTGGCTTCGGTGGCTTCGGTGGCTTCGGTGGCTTCGGTGATCATGGTGGTGAGGGCGGTACCGGGCCCCAGCTCGACGAACCGGTGCGCCCCCGCCGCCACGGCCGTCGCCACAGCGGCCCCGAACAGCACCGGTCGACGCGCGTGTGCCGCCCAATACTCGGGTGAACCGTAGCCGTCACCGGCGAACTCACCCGTCAGGTCGGACACGATGGGCACGCTCGGCGCCGAGATCGTCATCCCGCGAATGGACTCGGCGAATTCTTCCAGCATCGGCTCCACTGCCGACGAATGGAAGGCATGCGACACCGACAGACGCCTGCTACGGCGATCTCCCGCGCGTGCCACAGCCGCCGACACCGCCGCCTCCGTTCCCGCGAGCACCACCGCGCGGGGCCCGTTCACCGCGGCGATCTCGACCCCGTCCCACAGCAGGGCTTCGGCTTCGGCGGGCGTGGCTTCGATCGCGACCATCACCCCGCCTGTGGGCAACGCGCGCATCAACCGACCGCGGACCCCGACGAGTCGACACGCGTCCGGCAACGTCAGCACCCCGCCCGCCCACGCCGCGGCGATCTCGCCGACCGAATGCCCCATCAGCGCGTTCGGGGCGTATTCCCCATCGCTCCAGCAGGCGATACATACCGACACCGACGGCGAACAAACCCGCCTGGGCGAAATCGGTGCGCGCCAGGAGTCCCTCATCCGTACCCCACAGCACGGATTTCAGCGGTTGCGGCAGGAATTCCTCGACGCCGGACGCGACCTCGTCGAACGCCGCCGCGAACACCGGAAACGCGTCGTACAACGCACGCCCCGCACCCGGCCACTGGGATCCCTGCCCGGGGAACACGAAAACCGTCTTGCCCGCGGTGGTCGCGTGACCGCGCACCACCGAATCGGGGCCGTCCGCACCGGCGTCGCCGAGGTTGCGCAGACCGCGCATCAGTTCGTCGTGCTCTCGACCGAGGACGACGGCCCGATACTCGAACACGGTGCGCCGCGTCAGCGAAATACCGACATCGCGCGAATCAGGGGCGGATCCCGTCGAGAGGAATCGGCCCAACCTGCGGGCCTGGTCGGCCAATGCGGTGGGGGACCGCGCCGAGAGCACCCACGGCACGTAAGGGGCCGCCCCCGGCGCGGTCGCGAGGTCGGCCGGGATATCCTCTGGCGCTTGTTCGAGGACAACGTGCGCGTTCGTACCGCTGATCCCGAACGACGACACTCCGGCGCGGCGCGGACGTCCGTCGACGGTCTCCCACGGCCGCGTCTCGGTGAGCAGGCGGACGGCTCCGGCATCCCAATCCACGTGCGCGGTGGGCGAATCCACGTGCAATGTGGATGGCAGTATCCGGTACCGCAGCGCCTGCACCATCTTGATCACGCCCGCCACCCCGGCCGCGGCCTGGGCGTGGCCGATATTCGACTTCACCGATCCCAGCAACAAGGGCCGGTTCTCCGGTCGGTCCTGCCCGTAGGTCGCCGCGAGGGCCTGCGCTTCGATCGGGTCGCCCAGAACGGTCCCGGTCCCGTGCCCCTCCACCACATCCACATCCGCCACCGACAAACCCGCGCTCGCCAGAGCCGACCGAATCACCCGCTGCTGCGAAGGACCATTCGGAGCAGTCAAACCATTCGAAGCACCATCCTGATTCACCGCCGAACCACGCACCACCGCCAAAATCTCACGACCAGAACGCCGCGCATCCGACAACCGCTCCAACACCAGCACACCAACACCCTCGGCAAAACCGGTCCCATCCGCGCCCGCCGCGAACGACTTACACCGGCCATCCGGCGCGAGGCCGCCCTGACGGGAGAACTCGACCAATGTGCTCGGTGTCGCCATTACCGTCACACCGCCCGCCAGCGCCATCCCGCATTCCCGCGACCGCAGCGCCGCCACCGCCTGATGCAGCGCGACAAGCGACGACGAACACGCGGTGTCCACGCTCACCGCCGGCCCCTCCAACCCCAGGACATAGGACACGCGGCCGGAGACGACGCTCGTCACCGAACCGGTCAGCCGGAAGCCTTCGACATACTCGGTAGCCGCGCCGTACCCCTGATCGATCACTCCGGTGAACACTCCGGTGTCGCTGCCGCGCAACGACACCGGGTCGATACCGGCGCCCTCCAACGCTTCCCACGTCACCTCGAGCATCAGGCGTTGCTGCGGATCCATCGCCATGGCCTCACGCGGACCGATGCCGAAGAACTCGGCGTCGAAATCCCCCGCGTCGTACAGGAATCCGCCGCGGCGGGTATAGGTCTTGCCGCGCACGGACCGATCCGGGTCGAAGATCCGGCTGTCCCAGCCGCGGTCGGTCGGAAACTCCCCGGTCAGATCCTTACCCTCGATCACCGCCCGCCACAACTGTTCGGCCGAGGACAACCCACCCGGCAACCGGCATCCGACTCCGATGATCGCCACCGGTTCGGTCAGCCGATATTCGAGCTCGGACAACTTCTTGCGGGTCTCCCGCAGACCGGCTGTGGCGCGTTTGAGGTAGTCGACGTATTTGTCGTTGTCGGACATGGCGTTCACTCGGCTTCCGTGGGTGAAGTCGCGTTCGGACACCTCTCACGGGCGCGCAGTTCCGCGCTGACGGTGTCGGCGATCGCTCCGGTCACGGCCGCGGCTTGCTGTTCCAGGTAGAAATGGCCGCCCGGGAAGACACGCAATGTGAATCCGGCCGCGGTGTGTTCGCTCCATTCCCGCGCCTGGTCCGCGCTCACATGCGCGTCGGAATCGCCGACGAACGCGTGCATCGGGACCGGCAGCGGCGGACCCGGCACGTATCGGTAATCGGCGATGGCCCGGTAGTCCGCGCGGGCCACCGGAAGAATGGCCGCGACCATCTCCGCATCGGCGAGTACCCGTCCGTCGGTACCGCTGAGGGAGCGGAAATGCTCGACGAGTTCGCGATCGCCGAGCAGATGGGTCCGCTCCTCCCGATACGTCGACGGCGCGACCCGCCCGGACACGAACAGCGTCAGCGGCCGATTCCCCTGCTCGACCAGTCGCCTGGCGACCTCGAAGGCCACCATCGCACCCATGCTGTGGCCGAACAGCGCCGTCGGCAGATCGGTGCGTCGAAGCAGCCGTTCGGTGACCGCGTCGGCGAGCGCCGGAATGGTTTCCAGGAACGGTTCGCGCCGGCGATCCTGCCGCCCCGGCGGCTGCACCGCGAGCACCTCGATCCCGGGTGCCAACGCGCGCGCCATCGGAACGAAGAAGCTCGCCGCGCCACCGGCGTGTGGCAGACAGATCAGCCTGGCCCGCGCGTCGGCGGTCGCACCGAATCTGCGTAGCCACAGGCGATCGTCCTCGGTTGTGTCCATTCGGGCATGTCCTGTCTGGTCGTCGTGCGGGTAGGCGGTCTAGGCCCCGAGTTCGCGGTCGAGGATCTCGAAGAGCTCGTCCTCGTCGACGGCGTCGAGATCGAGGTCCGGGGCGGGGTCCGATCCGCCGGTGCGGTGCTCGGACCATTCCGTCAGGAGCGCGCCGATCTCCTCTGTCAGCCGCGGGTCGCCGTCGCCGATCCGCGCGAGTTCGGTCAGCGCGGATCTGACGCGTTGCACGGCCCGCGTGAAGGCCGGCGCCGACGCGGTGTCCTCGGCCGGGCGAAGTCGGTCGTCCAGATATGCGGCCAGCGCCGACGGTGTCGGGTAGTCGAACACCAAGGTGCTGGGTAAGCGCAGGCCGGTGACGGTGTTGAGCCGGTTACGGATCTCCACGGCGCTCAGCGAGTCGATGCCGAGATCGCGGAAACTGCGGTCGGCGTCCAGCGCGTGGGGATCGCTGTAGCCCAGGACGGCCGACGCCTCGGTGCGAACGGCAGCGAGCACCGCTTCACTACGCTGCCCAGGACCGAGTTCGGCCAATCGGGTGAGCAGCCCGGCCGAATCGGCTCGCGATCTCGGCTCGACGGTGACGAGTTCGCTCAGCAGCGGTGGCAGAGTCGCGGCTCGGGCCGCTGCGGCCAGCCGCGCTGTGTCCAACCGCACCGCGACCACGGCGGCGTGGTCCTGGTCGATCGCGGCGTCGAACAGCGCCGATCCCTCGGTGTCGGAGAGTTCGGCGAATCCACTGCGCCGCAGGCGACCGGTGTCGCGGTCACCCAGGTGGTTGGTCATGCCGGTACCTGACTCCCACAATCCCCATCCGATGGACGTCGCGGGCAGGCCCCGGGACCTCCGGTACTGCGCGAGCGCGTCGAGGAAGGCGTTCGCGGCGGCGTAGTTGCCCTGTCCCGGCGTGCCCAGGACACCCGCGAGGGAGGAGAACAGCACGAAGAAGGACAGGTTCCGGTCGGCGGTCGCGGCGTGCAGGTGCCAAGCACCGTCGACCTTGGGCGACAGCACCGCCGCCAGCCGGGCCGGGGTGAGCGTCGGCATCATCGCGTCGTCGAGAATGCCCGCCGCGTGCACCACGCCCACCAACGGGCGGTCCGCTGGCACCCGCCGCAGAAGTTCGTCCACCGCCGCCCGCTCGGCGATATCGCAGGCGACCACGTCGACGGCGGCGCCTGCGGCTGACAGTTCCGCGCGCAACTCGGCCGCGCCGTCTGCCGCCGGGCCACGCCGCCCGGCCAGAATCAGCGACCGAACGCCGTGCGCGGACACCAGATGCCGGGCGAGAAGAGCACCCAATCCGCCGGTACCGCCGACGATCAGCACCGTCCCGTCGGCGGAGGACGACCACGGCGCTCCCGGACCGAGGGTGAGCACGATCTTGCCGATATGACGTGCCTGGCTGAAATGCCGCAACGCCTCGTGTGCCCGGGTGACCGGCCACGTGCGTACCGGCCCGCGCGGCAACGCGCCCCGCTCGAACAGGTCGCGCACTTCGGCGAGCATGGCGGCGATCCGCTCGTAGCCGGCGTCGAACAAGTCGAATGCCCGGTACCGCACTTGCGGGTGGTCACGGGCGACGTCCGCGTCTGCCCGGATGTCGGCCTTGCCGATCTCGATGAAACTACCGCCGCGGGCCAGCATCCGCAGCGAGGCATCGACGAATCCGCCGGTGAGCGAGTTGAGGACCACATCGAACTCGTGTCCGAATTTTCGTTCGAAGTCGGTGTCGCGCGAATCAGCGATATGCGCCTCGTCGAACCCGGCGCGCCGGAGAACCTGCCACTTGCCGGGGCTCGCGGTGGCGAAAATCTCCAGACCCCAGTGCCGGGCGAGCGCGACAGCGGCAGTGCCCACACCGCCGGTGGCGGCGTGCACCAGTAGTCGCTGTCCCGGCCGCACCGCGGCCAGATCACGCAGTCCGTAGTAGGCGGTCAGGTACACCACCGGAATCGCGGCGGCGTCGGCGAAGGACCAGCCCGTCGGCATCGCTGTCACCAGACGCTGATCGGTCACCACGCGCGGCCCGATGCCCTCCCGCACCAAGCCCATCACGCGGTCGCCGACGGCCGAATCGGTGACCTCCGCCCCGATCTCGACGATCACGCCGGCCATCTCGGTGCCCATCACCTCGCCGTCGGGACGCATGCCGAGGCAGATCAGCACGTCGCGGAAGTTCAGGCCGACGGCCCGCACCTCGACCCGCACCTGTCCCGGCATCAGCGGTTCGTCCTCGCCTGCCGGAACCAGTCCGACACCATCGACCGTGCCGGGCGCCACCGCGGCCAACCGCCAAGACCGGTCCGGTGGCATCGCCAGCGGCGGAAGGCTCGTCTCGCGGACCAGCCGCGCCGCATGCGCGGTGCCGCCGCGTAGCACCACCTGGGGTTCACCGAGCGCGACGGCGGCTTCGACCGCGGCCCGGAATTCCGCCGAGGTCGCTCGTGCGTCGATATCGACGTCGACCAGCACGAACCGGCCGGGCTCCTCCGCCTGGGCGGATCTGACCAGGCCCCACACGACCGCACCCGCGAGATCGGTGACCGGTTCCCCGCCCACCGATATCGCGCCGCCGGTGACGATGGCCAGAACCGCGCCGTGCGCCGATTGAATGGCGGACAACACGTCGGCGGCGAGATCGCGTGCACGAGCGGGAATGTCGGTGGGCATCGCCGTGGGGCGCGCATCGAAGACCAACGGTTCGGACGTCACCGTCGACGTGGTCGGGTCGACCGCGACCCAGTTCAGCACCAGCAGCGGATCCGATTCGGCCGTGATCTGCCGCGCCGAGACCTCCCTATAACGCAGCGTTTCGACGGTGAGCACCGGAGCGCCGTTCCCGTCGGTGACCCACACCGACACGGCGTCCGCACCGCACGGCGTGAGCCGGGCGCGCACTGTGTCCACCTCACGCGCGAACAGTCGCACGCCCTCCCAGGCGAATGGCAGTCGTACCCGACCGGTGTGCGTGTCACCGCCTTCGTTCACCAGTAGCGCGTGCAGCACCGCGTCGAACAGCGCCGGGTGGATACCGAACCCCGCACCGGGGGCCGGGTCGGAGGCGGGCAAGGCGATTACGGCGTACCGATCGTCCCCGTAACGGCGCAGTTCGCGCAGACCTCGGAAGATGGGTCCGTACCCATATCCCGCGTCGGCGAGCCTGTCGTAGGCGTCGGACAGATCCACCAGCCGTGTGTCCGTGGGGGGCGATACCTCCGCTGTCCAGTTCGCCGCGACCTCCGCGCTCGGCTCTGGTGCCAGCACGCCGTCGGCGTGCCGAGTCCAGTCCGCACCGTCGGACGACGCCGAGACCTGGACCGCTCGCGTCCCCGCCGGCTCCGGCGGTGCGAGCACCACCCGCACCCGCACCCCGCCCACGTCGGGGATCGGCAGTGGGGCGGACAGCACCAGCTCGCGTACCTCGGGACAGCCCACCTCGGCGCCGGCGCCGCGCACCAGTTCCAGCAACCCGGTGCCGGGCAGCAGCACCGTCCCGAACACGGCGTGCTCAGCGACCCAAGGGTGCGCGGCGACGGAGAGGAGACCGGTCACCACGACGGTGCCGTCCGGCAGTTCCACCACCGCGCCCAGCATCGGATGGTCCGGCTCCGACAGCCCTGCGCCGGACAGATCGGTATCCGTGCGCGTTTCCAGCCAGTACCGCCGTCGCCGGAAAGCGTAGGTGGGCAGGTCGATACGCCGACCCGACAGTACCGATGTCCAGTCGACGTCGGCGCCCGCCGTATGTACCTCGGCCGCCGAGCGCAGCATGCGGGCCATCCCGCCGTCGCCACGACGGGTGGTACCGGTGACGAGCAAGGCGGTGTCCGCCACTCCGGCAGCTTCGGCGGTGTCGGTGATACCGACAGTCAGCACCGGATGCGGGCTGACTTCGACGAACACACGGTGACCCGTAGCGAGCAGAGCCCGGGTGCTTTCCTCGAAACGCACGACCTCGCGCAGATTGCGATACCAGTACTCGGCGTCCAATCCGGTTGTCACGGCGGATTTCCCACTGACGGTCGAGAAGAACGGCAGATCCGATGGCATCGGTTCTATATCGGCGAGAGCAGCGGTCAACGCGTCGCGCAGCACCGCCACCGCGGGTGAATGGGCTACATAGTCGACGGGAATCGGGCGGGCCCGTACACCGTCGGCCTCGCACGCGGCGAGCAGTTCGGTGAGAGCTTCGAGGTCGCCGGAGACGACGGTGGCGTCGGGTCCGTTCACCGCGGCCACCCCGATCCGCCCCGACCACTGTCGTAGCCGCTGTTCTACCGTCGCCGCGGGGAGCCGCACCGAGGCCATACCGCCCGCACCGGCCAGATCCCGCGCCAGCAGCCGGCTTCGGGAGATAACCACGCGCGCCGCGTCCGCCAACGACAACGCACCCGCGATATGCGCCGCCGCGATCTCCCCCTGAGAATGTCCGACGACCGCGTCGGGCACCACGCCGAGCGAGCGCCACAACCGCGCCAGCGACACCATCACCGCGAACAGCACCGGTTGCACCACATCGACCCGGTCCAGCGACGGGGCCCCCGGCTCGCCGCGCAGGGCCTCGAGGAGCGACCAATCCACGAGTGTCGCGAACGCGTCGGCGCATTCCCGCATGGCGGTGGCGAATTCGGGGGCGGAGTCGAGAAGTTCGACTGCCATGCCCTCCCATTGCGAACCCTGGCCGGGGAAGACGAAGACCACCTTCCCTGTGACCGGTCCCCTCGCGAGCGCCGATGGCGTCTCGTCACCGCGTGCGACGGCGTCGAGACCGGCGAGCAGTTCCATGCGGTCGGCCCCGAGGACGACCGCCCGCCGGGCGAACATCTTCCGGGACGTGACCAAGGAGTACCCGATATCGGCGGTGCCGAGTTCCGGGTTCCCGCGGACATGCTCGGCCAGGCGAGCGGCCTGCGCCGCCAGGCCGTCGGTGTGTGGCGCAGACAACACCCACGGCACCACCACGCCGCCCGCCGGCTCGACGGACCCCTCCGCACCAGAAGCGGTCTCGGCGCCGGCTTGTTCGAGGATCACGTGCGCGTTGGTGCCGCTGATACCGAACGACGACACACCGGCCCGCCACGGTCGCGTCAGCGCCGGCCACGGCCGCGCCTCGGTCAGCAGCGCCAACCGTCCCGTGTCCCAGTCGATACGTGAGGACGGCGCGTCCACGTGCAAGGTCGCCGGTAGCACACCGCGTCGTAGTGCCTCGACCATTTTGATGACGCCGCCGATACCCGCTGCGGCCTGGGCATGCCCGATATTCGATTTCAGCGAGCCCAGCCACAAGGGTTCGGCGTCCGGGGCGCGCTGCCCGTAGGTGGCCAGTAGCGCTTCGGCCTCGATGGGATCACCGAGGGACGTGCCGGTGCCGTGCGCTTCGACCGCGTCCACGTCGGCGGTGCCGAGTCCGGCGGCGGCGAGAGCCGCGCGGATCACCCGTTGCTGCGCGGGGCCGGTCGGCGCACTCAAACCGTTGGAGGTGCCGTCCTGGTTCACCGCGGATCCGCGCAGCACAGCAAGCACCCGGTGGCCGCGCCGACGCGCCTCCGAAAGCCGTTCCAGGACCACGACTCCGGCACCTTCGGCCCAGTTCGTGCCGTCGGCGGCTTCGGCGAACGACTTGCATCGGCCGTTCGGGGCGAGCCCGCCGAGCCGGGAGAACTCCACGAACATTCCCGGGGTGGCGAGCACCGCGACGCCGCCGGCCAGGGCGACGGTGCACTCACCGGCGAGCAGCGCCGCCCGTGCCTGGTGCAACGCCACCAGCGACGAGGAGCACGCGGTATCGACGGTCACGGCGGGTCCCTGGAGCCCGAGGAGGTAGGAGATCCGCCCGGACGCCACGCTCGCGGTGGTGCCGGTCAGCAGATAACCTTCCACCCCTTCGGTACCGACCCGTGACAGCGACGCGTACTCCTGGCCGACGACCCCGAGGTATACCCCGGTATCGCTGCCTCGCAGCGAGTTGGGGTCGATTCCGCCGTGTTCCAGCGCTTCCCAGGTGACCTCGAGCAGCACCCGCTGCTGTGGATCCATCGCCAGTGCCTCGCGCGGACTTATCCCGAAGAACTCGGCGTCGAACCGGTCGGCGTCATGAACGAATCCGCCGACACCGACGTAGGACTTCCCGAGTCCACCGGCGGGATCGACGATCCCAGGATTCCAGCCGCGGTTGCCGGGGAACTCGGTCACCGCGTCACGGCCGTCGGCGACCAATGTCCAGAGTTGCTCCGGGCCGGCGACATCGCCCGGGAATCGACACCCCATCCCGACGATGACCACCGGATCATCGCCCCGCGGCGTCCGCTGTCGGGCAGGCCCGGACTCCTCGGGTCGAGCACCGGCCAGCTCGGCACGCAGGTGGGCGGCGAGCTCGGCCGGGGAGGGGAAATCGAACAGCAGCGTGGCTGGCAGCCGTCGGCCGGTAACGGTGTTGAGTGTGTTGCGCAGTTCGACAGCAGCCAGCGAATCGAAGCCCAGCTTCTGGAACTGCTTGTGGGGGTCGACGGACTCGGGACTGTCGTGCCCGAGCACCGAGGCGATCTCGGCGCGCAGCAGATCGGTCAAGCGGCGGAGCCGACCGGCGTCGTCCAGTTCGGCCAGTTCGTTCACCAGCGCGGTCCGCGGCGCGGCCACGGTTTCCGGTGGGCCGCTCGGGATGCTGACGAGATCACGTAACAGCGGTGAAAGCGACCGTGGGTCGACGAACGCGTTGTTCGTCTCCAGCCGGGCGGCCAGCAGCACCGCGCGATCCGTCGCGACCGCGGTGTCGAACAGCGCAAGGGCCTGGCGAACGGTCAGTGCCCGCATGCCGCCGCGCGCCAGGCGCGCGCGGTCGCGGTCGGCGATCCTGCCTGCCATTCCGGACTGTTCGGCCCACGGTCCCCACGCCAGAGACCGCGCGGGCAGTCCGTGCGCACTCCGGTGCTCGGCAAGGGCGTCGAGGAAGGCGTTGGCCGCACCGTAATTGGCCTGTCCCGCACCGCCGAGTATCCCGATAGCGGAGGAGAACAGTACGAACGCGTCCAATTCGTGGTCGCGGGTGAGGTCGTGCAGATGCCACGCGCCGAGAGCCTTACCGTCGAGTACCGCGTCCACGCGGTGCGGGGTGAGCGCGGGTAATACGCCGTCGTCGAGGGTCCCCGCGCAGTGAATGATCGCGCGCAGCGGCGACGAATCCGGGATGGCCGCGATGAGTTCGGCCACCGCGGCCCGGTCGGCGATATCGCAGGCCACGATCCGCACCGCGGCCCCGAGCTCCGTCAGCTCGGCGCGCAAATCCGTCGCACCAGGCGCGTTCTCGCCGCGTCTGCCGACGAGCAGCAATCGCCGCGCACCGTGATCGGTGACCAGGTGGCGAGCGATCCGGGCGCCGAGTGCGCCCGTGCCGCCGGTGATCAGCACGGTGCCGTCGACGGTCCGGGCCGCCGCCGTCCTCGTGCCACGCACCCGGGTCAATCGCGGTAGGAGTATCCGCCCGTCACGCACGGCCACCTGGGGTTCACCCGTGGCGACCGCGGCGGGCACTGCTGCTACGTCGCCGTCGGTGTCGAGATCTATCAGCCCGAAGCGGCCCGGGTGCTCGGCCTGTGCGGAACGAATCAATCCCCATACGCTCGCCGCCGCGATATCGCGCACCGGTGCCGTCGCACCCGTTGTCACGAACACCAGGCGGGAGCCGATTTCCTGGCGGGAGAGCATGTCTTGCGCCAGTGCCAGCGCCCAGTGGTTCAGCACGCGAGCCGCCTCGACCGGCTCCCCGCCGGGGTCGCGCAGGAACACGAGGATCGCGTCCGGAACGCGTCCATCCTCCGCGACGGCGTCGGTGAGGCCGGCGAGGTCGGGGTAGCGTCCTGACTCCCCGATCCCGGAGGGCTCGCCGGCGCCGAGGATGGTGAAGGACAGATCGCCGGTCGCGGCGGTAGGGGCGGGTATCCACTCGATCTCGTGCAGGCCGTCGACCACGTCGGTGTCGGCCGCGGCCGTCTGCTCGGCGTTCGCGGGGCGCATCGCGAGCGACGCGACGGTCATGACGGGTTCGCCGGTGTCGTCGGCGATCTCGACCCGGAACCGCCCGTCGGCCACCGGAATGACGCGGGCGCGCAGCCGGGTGCGGCCCGCCGCGTGCAATGTCACACCGCTCCAGGTGAACGGCACCCGCAATTCGAGTCCCTCGGCGCCGGAGGCGACTGCGGCGGGTTGAATGATGGAATCGAGCAGGCCGGGGTGGATACCGTGTCCGGTCGCGTCCCCGCCGTCGGGCAGGCCGACCTCCGTGTATCGGATATCACCGTCGGCCTGGATGGCGCGTAAGCCGAGGAAGTACGGTCCGTAACCGAAACCCGCATCGGCGGCGTCGCGGTAGAACGCGTCCACATCGAGCGTTTCAGCAGCGCCCGATGGCCAATCCCGCGCGTCGAAATCCGGGGTGGCGGCCATGAGCGACAGCTGTCCGCCCGCGTGCCGGGTCCAGTCGCCGCCGGTGTCGAGTTCGGCCGGCCGGGAGGACACCGTGAACGTCCGCCGACCGGCGCTGTCGGCGGGTTCCACCGTCACCCGCAAGCGCAGCGCCCCCCGTTCGGGCACCGCCAAGAACGCGTAGTGGGTCAGTTCCTCGACACGGTCGCAGCCCAGCAGTGCCGCGACCTGTGCCATCATGTCCAACAGCGCCACACCCGGCACGATCACCGTGCCGTGCACGCGATGTTCGCGTACCCAACCCGGCGTGTCCGCGGTGAGCCGCCCCGTGCACACGTGGCCGCCGCCGGGAAGTTCGGTCATCGCCGACAGCAGGGCGTGTCGGATCGGAGTCATGCCGAGCACATCCGCACCCGCTCGGTCGACTGCGGGCATCGACCAGTAGCGGGAGCGCTGGAACGGGTAGGTCGGCAGCGTGATCCGCGCGCCGGAGGGCACGATCCTGCCCCAGTCCACCTGGTGCCCGTGAACGAACAGGTGCGCGACACCGGCCAGGAGGGTGTCCATCTCGGATCGACCGGAGCGCAGCAGCCCCGTCGCGGGCGGGCCGTCGGCACCCAGTGCAGCCGTCAGTATCGGATCGGGGCCGAGTTCGACGCACCGCACGACACCGGAGGTCCGCAGAGTGCCGACCGCGGCGGCGAATCGCACCGGCTCGCGCACGCAGTCGGCCCAGTATCGAGGTGAAGTGGCCTGTTCGGCGGTGAGCGGCTTACCGGTGGCGTCGCTGACTACCGGTATACGCGGTGGAGACAGGGTCACCCCGGCGAGCACTCGCTCCAAGCGGTCCCGGATCACCGCCATCGACTCCGAATGGAACGCACGGTCTACCCGCAGTCGACGTACGCGACGGTCGCCGAACCGGGTGAGAACTGCGTCGACGGCGGCGGGATCACCCGAGATCACCACCGAAGAGGGGCCGTTCACCGCCGCGATGTCGACGCCGCCAGCGTTGCTGCCGACCAGAACCGAGGCCACCTCGTGCTCGGTTGCCGCGATGGCGGCCATCGCCCCGGCCGGCGTTTCCTGCATGAGTTGCCCCCGGGCGGCGACGACCGCGCAGGCGTCGGCCACCGAGATGACCCCGGCGACGCAGGCCGCTGCCAGACCGCCCACCGAGTGCCCCACCACCACATCGGGTTCGATCCCCCAATCCCGCAGGACGGCGGCACACGCCAATTCCACCGCGAGCAGCGCGGGCTGGGTCCACGCGGTCGAATCCAATACACCGGCCGGATCCGCGAACATCACCTCGCGCAACGAGCCTCCGAGCAACGGATCGACGTGGGCGCAGACCTCGTCGATCCGCCGTGCGAAGACCGGTGCAGCGTCGTACAGTTCGCGGCCCATCCCGAACCCGCTGCGAGCCCTGCCCGGTGAACAGCCATGCCGACCGGCCCGGTACGGCGGCACCCGCCACGACCTGGCCGCCTGTTCCGCCGTCCGCCACTGTGCGCAGGCCCGACGCCACATGGCCGGCCGTCGTACCCGACACGACCGCCCGGTGCTCGAAGACGCCGCGCCGCGCCAGTGCGGCGGCGACGTCGCGAAGGGAGCTGCCTGCGTCCAATACTTGCGATACGTCTGTGGCTCGGGCACGCAGCGCGGCGGGGGTGTGCGCAGAGAGCACCAATGAGTGCGACAGCCGCGGCCTGGGGTCCTCGTCGGGTGCGGCGCGACCGTCGCGGATCGTTGCCTCGGGGGCCTGTTCGAGGATGACATGCGCGTTGGTTCCACTGATTCCGAATGAGGACACCGCCGCGCGGCGCGGTCGTCCCGGATCGGACCACACGCGTGGTGCGGTCAGCAGAGCCAGACGGCCTGCCGTCCAATCCACCCGGGAGGACGGCGCGTCCACGTGCAGAGTCGCGGGGAGTACCCGGCGGCGGATCGCCTCGGTCATCTTGATCAGCCCGGCCACCCCGGCGGCGGCCTGGGTGTGCCCGATATTGGACTTCACCGAGCCGAGCCATACCGGGTCGATATGCGCGGGCCGCTGACCATAGGTCGCCAGCAGGGCCTGCGCCTCGATAGGGTCGCCGAGCCTGGTTCCCGTGCCGTGCGCTTCCACCGCGTCCACATCGGCGGGCGACAGACCGGCATCGGCGAGCGCGGATCGGATCAGCCGCTGCTGTGACGGACCGTTGGGAGCCGTCAAACCATTCGACGCGCCATCCTGATTCACCGCCGAACCCGCCACCACCGCCAGCACCTCGTGCCCCAACCGCCGCGCATCCGACAAACGCTCCAACACCAGGACACCCACGCCCTCCGACCAGCCGGTACCGTCCGCGGACTCGGCGAACGACTTACAGCGCCCATCCGAGGAGAGCCCGCGCTGACGCGAGAACTCGACGAACAGACCCGGTGTCGCCATCACCGTGACACCGCCCGCCAGCGCGAGCGCGCATTCCCCGGAGCGCAGCGCCGCGGCGGCCTGGTGCACCGCTACCAGAGAGGAGGAGCACGCTGTGTCCACGCTGACGGCGGGACCTTCCGTGCCCAGGACATACGCGACCCGTCCGGAAGTCACGCTGGACGCACCACCGGTCAGGCGATAGCCCGCCGTCGCTTCCTCCACAGCGGAGCCATCACCCCCGTAGCCGACCACAGACGAGGTGAAGACCCCGACGAAGACCCCGGTATCGCTGCCCCGCAGCGAGGTGGGATCCACCCCGGAACGTTCCAATGCTTCCCACACCACTTCCAACAGCACCCGCTGTTGTGGATCCATCGCCAGCGCTTCGCGGGGACTGATGCCGAAAAAGCCCGCGTCGAAATCCGCTGCCGTATCCAGGAATCCGCCTTCACGAACATAGGTGCGGCCGGGACGTCCCGGTTCGGGATCGAACAGGCCGGACACCTCCCACCCCCGATCGGCGGGGAAGGGCCCGATCACATCGCGCCCGCCGGCGACCACCGACCACAGGTCCTCGGCCGAGGTGATTCCACCGGGGTACCGGCATCCCATACCGACGATGACGACCGGATCATCGTCCGCTCCGCGCCGGGCCGACCGGCGCGCAGCGGACGGCGCTTGCGCCTCGGGTGAGCCGAGTACGAGTTCACGCAGGTGAGCGGCCACCGCAGCCGGTGTCGGCCGGTCGAACAGCAGTGACGCCGGCAGCTCGACGCCGAGCGCCGTCGACAGCCGGTTGCGCAGGTCGACAGCGGAGGCGGACTCCAGACCGACTGCCGCGAAGGCGGTCTCGTGGTCGAGCCCGGCAGCCACGTCGGCACCCGCGACCGTCACGACCTGAGCACGCACCATATCGGCGAGCACGCCGAGTTGCGCGCTCTGTTCCAGCACCGACAGGCGTGCACGGATGTCGGACAGCGGAATGGGGACGTCCTCGGGTGAGTCGCCGGGCCACCACCGGGTCCGTTGGAAGGCATAGGTGGGCAGCGGTACCGGGGCGAGGCCCGTACCGAAGATCACTCGCCAGTCCGGTGTCACTCCTCGCGCCGTCAGCCGGAACAGCGAGGCCAGCAGCATCGGCCAGGACGGCTGATGCCGTTTCAGCGATCCGACGACCACCGCGCGGTGGCCCTCGAGCACTTGTTCCATCGCCAGGGTCAGTACCGGATGCGGGCCGATCTCCACGAACACGCGGTGGCCCGCAGCGGACGCCGCCGCCACCGCATCGGCGAACCGGACCCGCTGCCGCAGATTCGCATACCAGTACTCGGCATCGATCCGCGCGGTGTCGAGCAGTTCTCCGGTTACGGAGGAGAAGAACTCCGTCGTGCCGGATCCGGCGCGACGGGCGGCGAGGTCGGCGAGTACACGATCACGGATGGCGACCACGTCGGCGGTGTGCGAGGCATAGTCGACGGGGATGACCCGCGTACGTATCCCGTCCGACGCGCAGTCGGCGACGAACTCCGCCGTCGCTGTCGCCGAGCCGGCGACGACGACGGCCTCGGGACCGTTGACCGCGGCGATTTCCAATCGGTCGGCCCACCTGTCGATTCGCTGCTGTGCCGCATCGGCGGTCAGCGCGACCGACACCATGCCGCCCCGGCCCGCGATCTCCGCGATGGCCCGGCTACGAAGCGAAACCACCGCGACCGCGTCCTCCAGGGAGAGCGCGCCCGCGATATGCGCCGCGGCGATCTCTCCTTGGGAATGACCGAGGACGGCGGCGGGCCGGACACCTAGGGATTCCCACAGCCGGGCCAACGCCACCATCACCGAGAACAGCACCGGCTGCACCACATCGACGGGGTCCAGCGACACCGCCGCCTCGCCGCGCAGCACCGCCACCAGCGACCAGTCCACATGGGCCGCGAGCGCTCGCGCGCAATCATCGATAGCGGAGCGGAATACGGGCGCGGCTTCGAGCAGGTCTCGTGCCATCCCCTGCCATTGACCACCCTGACCGGGGAAGACGAAGACCACGCCTGCGGCGTCGGCGGCACCGGTGACGACCCGCGTGGGTCGCCCGGCGGCGAAGCCGGCCAGCTCCGCGAGCAGGTCCTCGCGGTCGATGCCCGACAGCACCGCACGCCGCTCGAACGTGGTGCGGGTGGTCACGAGCGACCAGCCCACCTCCCGTACGGAGAGATCCGGCCGATCGATCATGTGCTCACGCAGGCGCGCAGCTTGCGCCCGCAGTGCCGGTTCGGTGCGCGCCGACAGCACCCACGGCACCTCGGGGATCGCGGGCGGGGCGGGGTCACCGGCATCAATATCAGCGGTGCGCGTGGGCGGTTCGCTGAGCACCACGTGACAATTCGCACCGCCCATACCGAAGGAGCTGACTCCGGCGACGAGCGGTCCGTCGCTCCTGCGCCACGGGCCGAAGCCCGGCCGCACCCGCAGATTGAGCGCATCGAGGTCGATGGCGGGATTGGGTGTGCGGAAGTGCAGACTCGCCGGGATACTCCCATGCTCGAGACTCAATGCGGTCTTGATCAGCCCGGCGATGCCTGCCGCACCTTCGAGATGCCCGATATTGGTCTTCACCGAGCCGACGAGGAGCGGATCACCCGGTGGGCGGGCCGCGCCGATCACGCTGCCGAGCGCGGCCGCCTCGATCGGATCGCCGAGCCGGGTGCCGGTCCCGTGTAGTTCGACGTAACTCGCGGTGCCACAGTTGATTCCGGCATCGCGGTAAGCCGCGCGCAGCACTTCGGCCTGTGCGTGCGCGCTGGGCACGGTCAACCCGGCCGTGGCACCGTCGTTGTTGGTGGCGCTGCCCCTGATCACGCTGTACACCGGGTCTCCATCGGCCAGCGCCGCGGCCAGTGGTTTCAACACCACGATGCCGCCACCTTCACCACGGACGTACCCGTTGGCGCGCGCGTCGAAGACGTAGCATCGCCCGTCCGGGGACAACCCTCCGAAACGCGCGGAGACCTCGTCGCCGCGCTCGGACAACGCGAGATTGACCCCGCCTGCGATGGCCACCGTCGATTCCCCAGCGCGCAGGCTCGCGCAGGCAAGATGCACAGCTACCAGCGAGGACGCCTGCGCCGCGTCGACCACGAAACTCGGACCGCGCAGGCCGAAGGTATAGGACACCCGGTTGGCGATGATCCCGCGATGCGATCCGGTCATGGCATAGGCCGATAGCTCCTCCTCTGCGGCGAGGAACTGGCTCTCGTCCCACATGGCACCGAGGAAGACGCCGGTCGCGCTGCCGCGCAAGGCGGCGGCCAGCACGCCGGCGTCCTCGCACGCTTCCCACACGAGTTCCAGGACCAGCCGTTGACGCGGATCCATCGACTTCGCCTCGCGTGCGGAGATACCGAAGAATTCCGTGTCGAATGCCGCTACGTCATCGAGAAAGCCCCCGACACGCCACGATGCGCGCCGGTCCGTTCGCCTGCGCTCGGACGGCGGCCCGACCGCGTCCACGCCCCCACTGAGCAGACGCCAGTACTCGGCCTTGTTCTCCGCCCCCGGCAGGCGGCACGAGATGCCGACGATTGCGATCGGCTCGCCCCCGGCCGGGTTCGTCTCGTCGCTTGCCATAGCGGCCCTTTCTCGATATCACTTCACGTAATCGACCGAACGGCGAGCGCAGTGCTATCTCCGAGCCTGATCGCCGACGGGCACAGTGCAATTCGATCAGCGCAGGGTCGGAATCCCGGATGCGAGCCGGCGAAACCGGCTGCGCCGGAGATGGAATCCCCCGCCCCAATACGCTCAGAAGCCGATCAATTCTGAGGCGCTGGAGCCAAAAGTCTCGCGGGATAATTCGGCGCCCGGAGGTGCCGCGCATGCTCAGCGCGGACAGCACGACCAATAGATATAGCAAATCCCCTGATCACGGAATTACTATGCCTAGTCGTAATTCGGTTACAGATTGCTCCGAAGGAGGCTACTCAGCATCCGAAATCCCCACCGCAGCGCCGCGCCCGACGACACGGCCCGCGAAATTCTCCGGTCAGATGACCGCGATACCGATCTCCATGTGCCGCGTCGACACAATACGATCGATGAACTTCGTTGTGGCCCCGGTGATCATCGGATTCCCCTCCCAGTCAAACCAAATCGGCGGGAACCCCAAGATTGGGGCCGCCGCCTAAGAGCATGCCCCACTCGATGCGCTACGGCAAGCGCTCCGCACGAATCTCGCGATGGCCGCGGTCGGGGCGTTGGACGATCGACACATTCTCAAAGCCCCTCAGCTGGGCGGTTTTCCGGCGAAGCGCGGCCTCGGCTGACCGACGCCATCCGCGAATCAGCACCCCCCGCCTCCCACGGGACTGGTCGGTCGCGTCGGTGACCGACGCACCCGGCGGCATGTTCGCAACTCGGATTCACACGGGGATGAACCTTTCGCCGCGCGCACTCGAACCAAGGTGGAGTCGGCGGCCGGACAGCATCGTGGCGCACAGGTGCAGGGAGGTGGACAAGGCGCCGATGGTGGTGTCCAGGGACGGTGCCAGGTAGTCGATCGTGAGCGCGGTGCATGCTGCCCAGCCAAGTGAGCCGAGCCTTTCGTCGTGCTACGTCGATGGTGGCGTGGCGGGCGTCACAGAGTTCTGGTGTGATGCGGTGCGGGAGGGCAGTAGCAGTGTTCAGTGACGGGTGCACAGTGGTTCGTGCCGCCGGGGTGGGGGTAGCGGTGGCGATGATCGCGATGGCCTCGATGGGGTGCGAGATCGCCGGCTCTGCCGGGCCCGCTCCCGCGCCGACCGGCGGCCTACTGGCACAGCTATGCCGGCCGGCAACCACCGCCTCCCAGACCCGGATAACGCGCGCGCCGGGCGCACTGAACGCGGCTCGAGTTACGGCTCGGCCACCTTCGCTACGTCCGCGCGTCGCTTGCCGAGCCGGCCGAAGCGGATTCCGCGCTCACCGGTGAGGCACACCCGCTCGCCCAGGCACCGACCACCGCAGACGCCGCCACCGCGGCTCGGGCAGGCCGCTCGGCGAACAAGGTATGGTTAGCTCTATGAACACTCAAATGTTGCGAATCCGCCGCGATTTGTGTGTTGTGATGTTGTGACCAACACTTCCGGAGACGCGTATCCCCTCGCGGACACGATGACCACCACGGTCGCGGCGCAGGACGGCGCGACGGTGCTCACGGTGGCCGGCGAGGTCGATCTGGCGACGGCCCCTGCGCTGGAGAACGCGATCGAATGCCATTCTCAGCGGCAAACCCGCGGCGCTGATCATCGACCTGACCTCGGTCAGCTTCCTGGCCTCGGCGGGCATGGCGACGCTGGTGGCAGCTCACCAGCGCGCTGGTGCGACCACCGCGATCGCGGTCGTCGCCGACGGCCCCGCGACCAGCCGCCAGTTGAAGATGACCAGCTTGGACCAGGTGTTCGCGCTGCATTCGACGCTGGACGCCGCGCTGGCGGCGCTCCGGCAGAGATGACCCCCGCCGCTGCCGCCGTCGCACCCGTCGACGGCGGCAGCGTCTTGTCTCACACCAGTTCGCGCAGCTGTTCGATCAGCTTGACGCGCTCGGCGGCGGTGGCGGCCATCGGCACCACGTTCAAGACTGTGACGCCCGCCTCCTTGAACGCCGCGACCCGCTCCTTGACGTAGCCCGGCGAGCCGACCAAGGAGACGTCCCGGACCAGTTGGTCCGGGACCGCCTTGGCGGCGGCTTCCTTCTCCCCCGCCAGGTACAGCTCCTGGATACGGTCGGCCTCGGCACCGTAGCCGTACTTCGTGGCCAGCGTGTGGTAGAAGTTCTTGCCCTTGGCGCCCATGCCGCCGATGTAGAGCGCCAGATGCGGCTTCACGAACTCCAGCAGCGGCTCGACGTTGTCCCCGATCGCCAGCGCGGGCCCTGCGTACACGTCCAGGTCGCCGAGGGCGGGGTCGCGCTTGGCCAGCCCCGCGGTGAGCGAGTCGCCCCACACCTGCTGAGCCTTCTCCGGCAGGAAGAAGATCGGCTGCCAGCCCTCGGCGATCTCCGCGGCCAGCTCCACGTTCTTCGGGCCGAGCGCGGCCAGCAGCACCGGGATGCGTTCGCGCACGGGGTGGTTGATCAGCTTGAGCGGCTTGCCGAGGCCGGTGCCCTGTCCGGCGGGCAGCGGGATCTGGTAGTACTTGCCCTGGTATTCCAGGCGCTCGCGCCGCCAGACCTTCCGGCAGATCTCCACCAGTTCCCGGGTGCGACCGATCGGCGCGTCGTAGGGCACGCCGTGGAAGCCCTCGATCACCTGCGGACCCGACGCGCCCAGACCGAGCACGTAGCGTCCGTCGGAGACGAAGTCCAGACCCGCCGCGGTCATCGCGGTCAGGCTCGGAGTGCGCGTGTAGAGCTGCAGGATGCCGGAGGCGAGCTGCAGGTTCGTGGTCTTGGCCGCCAGGTAGCCGAGCGCGCTCACCGCGTCGAACGAGTACGCCTCGGGCACGAACACGACGTCCAGGCCCGCCCGCTCGAGGTCGGCGACTTCGGCCGCCGCCTCTTTGAAGCCCCCCGAGTAGTTGATGCTCAATCCGATCCGCATGGCACTCAACATAACGGCGGGTACGTCCCGGCCGCGCACCGGCCACGTGCGAACGCCCGGCAAGGCGTGGTCACGACCGGTCGGCGGGCGCCGAGGGGGTAGCGTCTACTCGTAGTTTCATCCTCGCCGTAGAACGAAAGGCATCATTCCCGTGTCGCAGCCCAGCACGTCGTCCACGGACACTGCGCCGTCCTTCGGCGAGGCCACCCTCGCGCAGTACCTGACCGACCTGGGAGCCAAGGTCCCCGCCCCTGGCGGCGGCGCGGTAGCCGCTTTGCACGCCGCGCAGGCCGCCGCCTTGGTGGCGATGGTCGCCCGTTACACCACCCGCGCCAAGGACGCCGAGAACCGCCCGATCATCGACCGGATCATCGAGGCAGCCGACGCGGCCCGCGCGCGCTCTCTCGCGCTCGCCGACGCCGACGCCGCGGCGTTCACGGCCGTCGGCGCCGCCTACAAGCTGCCCAAGGAGACGCCCGAGGACCTGGCCGCCCGCAAGGCCGCCGTCGAGGCCGCGCTGATCGAGGCCGCTCGCGTGCCCGCCGCGGTCGTCGACGAGGCCGACGAGGTGCTGTCGCTGGCCGCGGAGCTGTTCCCGATCGGCAACCCGAACGTGGTCACCGACATCGGCGCGGCCGCCGACGCCTGCCGCGCCGCCGCGACCTCCTCCCAGCTCAATATCGAGATCAACGTGGCATCGCTGCCCGCCGCCGAAGGCGACCGGTTCGCCCCGGTCCTGCTGCGGATCGAAGAGGTCAGCGCGCGGGCGGACGCCCTGCACGCCGACGTGGTGCACGCCCTGCGCAAATAACGCGCGGGCGCCACGGCGTCGGCGCGGTCACGCGGGCGGATTCCAGGCGACGAGCACGATCTTGCCGCGCACCCGCCCCGCTTCGCTGAGCCGGTGCGCTTTCGCGGCTTCCGCCAGCGGCAGCACCTGGTCGATGGTCGGGCGCAGGTAACCGCGTTCGACCATCGTGGCGATCTCCCGCAACGAGACCCCGGACGGTTCCACATGGAAACGCTCGTAGCGCGGGTCGGCTTCCGCGTCCGATCCTTGGGCGTCGATCAACCTTCCGTCCGCACGTAGCACCGGGATCGAGCGGGAGCCGTACTCCCCGCCGACCAGATCGAGCACGATGTCGACATCGCGCACCACGGAGCCGAAATCGACAGCCGTGTAGTCGATCACCTCGTCGGCGCCGATATCGCGCAGGTAGTCGTGGTTGACCGCACGCGCGGTGCCGATCACGTAGGCCCCGCGATGCTTGGCCGTCTGAACCGCCAGGTGACCGACACCCCCGGCGGCCGCGTGCACCAGCACCCGCTGCCCCGTGCCGAGCGCGGCGAGCGCCTGCCACGCCGTCAGCGCTGCCGTCGGCAGAGCCGCAGCGTGGATCCAGTCGATGTTCCTCGGCTTCGATGCCAGCGTATTCTCCGCTGCCACAACGTATTCCGCGTTCGCGCCGCCGAACACCATGCCGTACACGTGATCTCCTACCGCGAAGCGACTCACCCCGGGACCGAGTTCGTCGACGACGCCGGACACATCCAGTCCCAGTGTCATCGGTGGATCGCCGAGCTGCCCGATCAACCCGGCGCGCACCTTCCAGTCGGCGGCATTCACGCTTGTCGCGGCGACCCGTACCAGCACCTCCCCCGGGCCGGGTCGCGGTCGATCGACCTCGACCACTTCGAGTACTTCCGGGCCACCGAACGCGTATTGCGTGATCGCGAGCATGCACCGATTCTCTCGACACCTGGTACCTTTTGGAAAGAAGGCACCCTTCTGATACCGAGGTTCCCCATGGATACTGTTTGTGACCAGGGCGGTGCTCGAAACCTGGTCGAAAGCTATCTGCACTACTGCCCCGCGCGGGAAGTTCTGGCCGTCCTCGCCGACAAGTGGGTGATGCTCGTCCTGAGCGTCCTGCGTGATGACGACGCGCCGGTCCGCTTCAACGAGTTACGGCGGCGCCTGGACGGCATCACCCAGAAGATGCTCACACGCACCTTGCGCAACTTGGAACGGGAGGGGCTGGTGCTCCGGGCGGTCTACCCCACCGTGCCGCCACGGGTGGAGTATTCACTCACCGAACTCGGCGCGAGCATCGGTGCGATCTGTCACGCCATGGGCGTCTGGGCCGTGGAGCACCAAGACGAGATCCTCGCCGCACGAGCCGAGTTCGACGCGCGCGCGGCGGCCGAGGCGCAGCCGCTTCCCCTCGGCAGGGGCCGCTGACCGCAAGGAAAGATCAAGCGTTTCGCACCGTTTCGATCGCGTTCGACCGGGTACGCGGTGTGTGGTGGGCTTGCCCCGACCAACTGGACCACGGACCGTTTCCAGCCGTGGCCGAGATGATCATGTGGGCCTAGACTGTTCCTTGCCTACCACACCATCTCGAAGGGGTGGACGCCATGAGGAGCGCCATTCGGTACCTGTTCCTCGCGACCGTGATCGTGGCACTGGCCGCGTTCGGGTCGGGCGCGGCAGCGGCGACGATGATCGGGAAGCCATCGACACCTCCGGTCGCCGCGATCGGACCCTCGAACGGCCAAGTGGTGGGCGTGGCTCATCCGGTGACCATTCGTTTCGCCGCACCCGTCACAGATCGCGCACAGACCGAACGAATCATCGATATCAGGACAACCCGGCCGCTGCCGGGCACTTTCGCGTGGACCGACGATCGCACAGCGGTATGGACGCCGAGCGAGTTCCTGCCCGCCAACGCCCAGATCCGTGTTTCGGTCGGTGGCACACGCACGGAATTCCGGACCAACGCAGGCGTATTCGGTGACGCGGACATGTCGGCGCACACGTTCACGGTCACCGTCGGCGGCATCGTCGTCCGGACGATGCCCGCGTCGATGGGCAAGCCGGGGTTCGAGACGCCGACCGGCACATGGCCGGTCTTGGAGAAGTTCCGTTCGATCGTGTTCGACTCCAGGACCATCGGCATTCCGCTGAGTTCGCCGGAGGGCTACATCATCAACGGCGAGTTCGCCGAACGTCTCACGTGGGGTGGCGTTTTCATCCACTCGGCGCCATGGTCGGTGGACCAGCAGGGTTATGCGAATGTCAGCCACGGCTGCATCAACCTCGCACCCGACGACGCCGAATGGGTTTATCACACGATCGGGATCGGTGACCCGGTCGTCACGCACTGGTGAGGGTAGCCGCACCCGGGTAACGTCGGGAGGTCGACCCGACGGAAGGCCACCTTGTGCGCGAGTTCCCGGTCCCGCCGCCCCGTGACGCGGAAGAAGCAGAGTTCTTTGATCTTTGGGGCTCGTGGGCGTTAGTCACGCCCAGCGATGTCGGCGAGATACTCGGCGACATCGCAGCCCCGTGGTGGATCGCGGGAGGCTGGGCCATCGACGCGTTCACCGGGACCCGGCGCAGACACAGCGATGTCGACGCGGCGATATTCCGCGCCGACCTGCCTGCCCTTCGCACCGCGGCGCGGGGGCGCTTGCATATCTGGTCCGCGGGGCCTGACGGCCTCCGCCCGGTGGATGATCGCTTCCCGGACGCGGCCGAGAGCGCCGACCAGGTCTGGCTGCGCGCGAACGCACGATCGCCATGGCTGATCGACCTCCTGCTCAATCCCGGGCACGATCGGGGGTGGGTCAACCGGCGCGACACGTCCATGGTCGCCCCCTTGGAAGAAGTGACGTGGATCGCCGACGACGGTGTCCGATACCTGAATCCCGAGCTGGTTCTGATCTTCAAAGCCAAGCAGGGCCGGCCGAAGGACCGTGCGGATCTCGAACGGACATGGCCGAAGCTGGACGCCGCCCAGCGCGCCGCGCTGCGGACCTACGTGTCCGAACACTATCCGGAGCACGACTGGCTCCCTCTGCTGGAGTGACGCCGACTACCGGGCACCTCGAAGTGCTCGTCACATGGCGGTGCGACTCGATCGTGCCCGCACACATCCGCGACTTCGGGGGTCGCCCGGCGCTCACCCGCGGAGTGCTCGATAGCGGTAGAGGACAGTAGCCTACGGGGAGCGGGACGGCTCAATTGTGAAGGCGGCGGGTCGTTCCCGCATCGCGGGGATGGGGATACTCTGACGGAGACCTGATGAAGGGCGGGGTGATGGATCGACCGGAGATGAGTGCGCGACCCGGTTACGACCGGGGGAATCAGTTCGGCAGCGGGGGCCTGGAACAGGCGCCGACCGGTGCGGAGTACCGCGGCGAGTGGTCCGCCTGGGTGGATCGACCGCCCGCCGGGGATCAGCCACCCGGACCGGCGCAGACCCCGCCGCCCGATCCGGACCGGTACGAGGATCAGTTCGCGGGACTGATCGACCGCTCCCCTGCCCCGCGTGCGAGGCGGCGGTGGGCCGTTCCACTGCTCGGCACACTCGGCGTCGCCGCCCTCGGCTTCGCCGCCTATATGCAGTTCGGCACCGGCGGCTCCGACGGGCAGGCCACCGCACCGGCCCCCTCCGCCCAGGCCACCGCACCTGCGGCGCCGGCCGCCCAGTGCCCCGCCGAGCGGGTCGGAAACCGTATCCAAGGCAATGGAGTGGGCGGTTTCGACTCCGGCCCAGCGGTGATCTTCGCCTTCCAGCACGCTTATTACGTCACCCGCTCCGGTGAGCAGGTCCGCGCGACCACCACCGCCGACGCCGCCGTCCAGGCGGCCGACGCCATTCAGCGCGGCATCGACAGCATCCCCCCGGGCACCACCCACTGCGTGGCCATCAGTCCCGGAGCGTTCGCAGGCCAATACATCGTGGTGGTCACCGAACATCGCCCCGGGCAACAGCCCGTGACCTACAACCCGCAGCTCGTCACCACCGCGAAGGACGGCGACCGCACCCTCATCAGCGCCATCGCCCGCGGGTGACGCGGATTCCCACGCGCCGGTGCATCGGCTCGGACGGCCGCTAGCGGCGCGCCGATGCTCAGGCGCTGGGACGCCCAGCGCCCGTCACCGGGATTCGGCGGCGGCGACGACGTGGCGCATGAGCAGGGCGGTGGTGACCGGGCCGACGCCGCCGGGGACGGGGCTGAGCCCTGCGGCCTTGCCGCGCACCGAGTCGGCGTCGACGTCGCCGACGATCTTGCCGTCGGCAGCCTCGTTGGTGCCGACGTCGATCACCACCGCGCCCTCGCGGACGTGCTCGCCGGAGATCAGCCCGATGCGGCCCGCCGCGGCGACGACCACGTCGGCGGCGGCGGTGACGGCAGCCAGGTCGGCGGTGCGGGAATGACACACCGTGACGGTGGCGTCCTTCGCCAGCAGCAGCTGGGCCAGCGGCTTGCCGACGACGTTGGAGCGGCCGACGACCGCGACGTGGCGACCGGCCAGCGGGATTTCGTGGTGCTCGAGCAGTTCGACGACGGCCTCGGACGTGGCGGGAACGAAGCCGTCCAACCCGGCCGCCAGCAGGCCGAGCGACAACGGGCTGACGCCGTCGACGTCCTTCGACGCGACGATCGCGGAGCTCACGTCGTCCAGCGTCACACCGGAGGGAAGGGGGGTCTGCAGCATGATCGCGTGCGTCGCGGCGTCGGCACTGCGTGCGGTGAGCTCGGCGCGGATCTCCGCCACGCTCGCCCGCGAACCGAGATCGACCGTGTCACAACCTATTCCGAGCCGTTCGGCCGCCTTGCGCAGCGAGTTCACATACCAGGCGCTCGCCGGGTCGTCGTTCGCCACGATCAGGGCGAGCCGAGGGACGGAGCCACCCTCGGTGAGCTCGGCCGCGCGGGCCTTGGTGTCGGCATTGATGGCGGCGGCGAGTTCCTTGCCGGACAGCGAAACGGTATCCACGTTGACACAGCCTAACGGGCGCGGCCGGACCAATTTCGCACCAACCCGCGGCGGGGCGGCTCATGTTCAGACGCCCGCAGCGCAGCGCACCGCAGCGCACCGCAGCGCACCGCAGCGCACCGCAGCGCACCGCAGCGCACCGCAGCGCACCGCAGCGCACCGCAGCGCACCGCAGCGAGTATCCGCCGGACTCGGCCAACCGCAACCACCGACCGCCCCACGTCAGCAAAGAATTGGCAATCATTTCCGATGGGTGGATAACCGATGCTCGCCATCCATCCAAGCGGAAGCAAGCGCAACTCAGCAGCCCACCCATGGGTCCGGAAGAAACTGTCACCGGCAGAAAACGGGCGAGTCAGCGCATCATCGCGCGCCGCGCAGATCCACCGGGGCAATTGCGGGATAACGGACCAATTCGGCCGTATCGTAATCCATGCTTGCCCCAGCTAACTGCTAGCACGTGCCAACCCGTTCCCGAGCGGAAGGTGACGACTGTAGTGACGATCTCGAGGCATTGGAAACTTCTCGTAGCGGCCTCCTTCGCCGCGTTCTCCCTCACCGGCCTGACGGGCGTCCCCGCGCACGCCGTACCGGACACGGCCGCTCTGTACAACTCCGCCCAGCGTCATTTCGCCAACGGCGACGACGCCGCGGGCCGCGCCGACCTGCGCGATCTGATCGGCGCCGATCCCGATGACGCCGAAGCGCTCGCCCTCCAGGCGATCTGGTCCGACTACGCCGGTGACCTGCCCGCGCTCGTGGACGCCATGGCCCGGCTGCACCTGGTCGACGCGTCCTTGGCGCAGGGCACCGACAACGTGCTCCGCGCCATCCGCGCCGCGGTGGGCACCCTGCCGAATCCGCTGCCAGCGCTCGCGGGCCCGCAAACCGGCATCGTCGTGCTCGGCTACGGTCTGTTGCCGGACGGTGCGCTGCGACCGGAGCTGGTGAACCGGCTCACCGCGGCGTGGTTGCAGTCGATCGCCGCGCCGCTGTCACCGATCGTGGTCACCGGGGGCAATCCGCAGAACGGCATAACCGAGGCCGATGCCATGCGCGACTGGTTGGTCGCCCACGGCGTACCCCACACCCGTATCCACGTGGAGAGCCGTGCGGGCTCGACCGTGCAGAACGCCCTGTTCAGCACCAGGCTGCTGCGCGATGTCGGGGCGACGAGCGCGATCGTGGTCACTTCGCCCAACCACATCCGCCGCGCCGTCGCCGATTTCATCGTCGCGGGCACCCGGGTCGTCGGTGCGACGACTTCGCTCGAGCAACTGGTCTCACAGCTGCCGCCGCCCGGCAGGCCGGCTCAGCGCGGCATTTATCTCGACGCCACCCGCACCTTCCAGCTCAGCACGGCGCGCTGACTCCTCGGCGATCGGGAGTGACGTCCGCGCGGCGCGCGTCCCGATCGCGGGGGAAACTCGTTGGCGGGAACTCGCGGGTCCACGGCAGGATGGCCCGGTGACGTCAGCGGAGAGTACCGATGTGGTGGCCCGGCTCCGGGCGGCTGGCTGTGTGTTCGCCGAGGACGAGGCACGGCTGCTGGCCGCCGCTGCCGCGGAAACCGGCGTGGCGCTCGAAACGCTCGTCGCCCAGCGTGTCACCGGCAGCCCCCTGGAGTATCTGCTCGGCTGGGCGGAGTTTCGCGGGCTGCGCGTCGCGGTGTCCCCCGGCGTCTTCGTGCCGCGACAGCGCACCGCGTTCCTGGTCGACCGAGCGGTCGAGTCGATTCGCGCCCGGACCGGCCGTTGCGTGGTGGTCGACCTGTGCTGCGGCTCCGGCGCGCTGGGTTTGGCGGCGGCGACGGCCGCGGCCGCCGAGGGCAGGCCGGTCACGCTGGCGGCGGCCGACATCGACCCGGTAGCGGTCGAGTGCGCTCGCCGGAATCTCACGCCGCTCGGCGCGCCGGTCTACGAGGGTGATCTCTTCGAGCCGCTGCCGGAGGAACTGCGCGGCTGCGTCGACATTCTGCTCTGCAACACCCCCTATGTGCCCACGGAGATGATCGCGCGGATGCCGCCGGAAGCGCGCGATCACGAACCGCGCACCGCCCTCGACGGCGGCCCGGACGGCCTGAACGTCTTCCGCCGGGTCGCGGCGGAGGCCGCCGGCTGGCTGTCCCCGGGCGGGCAGTTGCTGGTGGAGTCGAGCGAGAACCAGGCGCCGCTCGCGCTCGCCATCTTGGCCGGACACGGCCTCGCCGGTCAGGTCGCGGAATCGGAGGAGCACCACGCCACGGTGGTCATCGGTACCCGTCCGCGCCGACGCGAGCCCCGACCGCCCACACGCAGGCCACGAACGGCCGGAACCGGCGAATAGCGCTGCCCCTCACATCACTTCGCGCGGCCGGTGAACTGGTCCATCGAATGGTAGACGCCGACCGTGTCGAGGAACAGGTCGCGCAGTTTGATCGGCAGCAGACCGGAGAGCGCCTTGTTCAGGCGCGAGGTCCACGGCAGCACCACCAGCGGAGTGCCGTTCTTCATCTCGCGCCAAGAGGTGTCGACCACCTTGTGCTGCTCGAGGATCGGCGTGAAGAGGAAACCTTTCGCGCCCTCGAACATCCCGGTGTTGATGTAGGTGGGACAGACCGTCGTGACCTTCACGTGGTCGTGGCCGGCCTGTTCCAGTTCGATGCGCACCGAGTCCGACCAGCCCAGCGCCGCCCACTTGGACGCGGCGTAGACGCTCATGCGCGGGTTGGAGACCAGGCCCGCCGAGGAAGCGATGGTGAGCACCCGTGCCTCGGTGGATCCGGCGACCATGGCGGGCAGGAACTCCAGCGTGACGTACATCGGGCCGAGGGAGTTGATCGCCATCGTCTTGTCGATGTCGGCGCGGTTCTCGGTTTCCCAGAAGTAGCTGTTGCCGCGCACGATACCGGCGTTGTTGACCAGGATGTCGATGCCGCCCACCTGCTCGCGCACGCTCGCCGCCGCCTCGGCGATCGCCTCGGGCGACGCGACGTCGACCACGTGGTGATGAATGGCGCCGCCACGGCCGGTGAGTTCGGCGGCGGTGCGCTTCACCGCGGCCTCGTCGATGTCCCACAGCACCACCGCCGCGGCGCCTTCGCGCACCGCGCGCTCGGCGAACAGCTTCCCCAGGCCCATCGCGGCTCCCGTGACCAGGACCCTCTTGCCCGCAACCGTGTCCAATTTCATCCGTACCGATTCCTGATCCGTGAGTCGTGCGAGTTATTTCTGCCGAAGCGCTTTCATGACGCCGAAGTACAGCGTCATCGTCTTGGCCCAGACGGCTTCGGACATACCGGGCAGCGGGGCGATCGGCAGCAGCCGCTGCACCGCGATGGTCTGGGTGTCGATGTACTTGAGCAGGCCTTCGGGACCGTGCCTGCGCCCGGTGCCGGAGATGCCGAGCCCGCCCGATGGCGCGTCGGCGCTGCCCCACGCGGCGATGAAGCCTTCGTTGACGTTCACCGAGCCCGCGTTGATCCGCGCCGCCACCGCACGCCCGCGCGCGGTGTCCTTGGTCCAGACGCTGGCGTTGAGACCGTATGCGGTGTCGTTGGCCTGCTCGACGGCTTCGTCGTCGCTGCTCACGCGGTAGATGGAGACCACAGGGCCGAAGGTCTCCTCCCGATATACCGTCATGCCCGGACGCACTCCGGCGAGCACGGTGGGCTCGTAGAAGTAGGGTCCGAGGTCCGGGCGCGCGCGACCGCCCGCCAGCACCGTCGCGCCCTTGGCCACCGCGTCGTTCACGTGCGCGACGACCGTGTCGAGCTGACGCCGGAAGGTCAGCGATCCCATGTCGCTGTCGTAGTTCAGGCCGCCGCCGAGCTGGATGGCCTGGACGTGAGCGACGAATTCGGCGACGAAGCGGTCGTAGACGCTGTCGTGCACGTAGATGCGCTCCATCAATTCGCACAGTTGCCCCGCCGAGGCGAAACAGGCGCGGATCGCGATCTTGGCCGCGCGCGAGACATCCGCGTCGGCGAGCACCAGCAGCGGGTTCTTGCCGCCGAGTTCGAGCGAGTAGCCGATCAGCCGCTCGCCCGCCTGCTGGGCGATGGTTCGCCCGGTCGCGCTCGAGCCGGTGTAGTCGACATAGTCCGCGCGGGCGATCACCTCGCCGCCGATCACCGACCCGCGCCCGAGCACCGCCTGCCAGAGCCCTCGCGGCAGCCCGGCGCGCACGGCGGCGTCGATGGCCCACAGGGCGGTGAGCGCGGTCTGGTTGTCCGGCCGCGCCACCACCGCGTTGCCCGCGACCAGGGCGGGCAACGCGTCCGACGCCGCCAGCGCCAGCGGATAGTTCCACGGCGAGATCACCGCGACCACACCCTTGGGCCGCTTCCGCACGTCGACCTGGGTGAGCACGGGAAGCACTCCGCGCGGTTTGCGCGTGGCCAGCAGCCTGCCCGCCACCGAGGCGTAGTACCTGGCGTTCACGGCTACGTCGCCGACCTCGTCGAAGGCGTGCGCCCGCGCCTTCCCGGTCTCGGTCTGCACGATGTCGAGGATGGTGTCCTGCTCGGCCAGCACGATGTCGTGGAAGCGGCGCAGCACCGCGACGCGTTCCCGGACCGAGCGGCGCGCCCACTCCCGCTGGGCTTCCCGTGCGGTGGCGAACGCGGTGTCGATGTCGGTGCTGGAGGACTGCGGCAGGTCGATGATCTTCGCGCCGGTCGCAGGGGCGAACACTTCGACCGCGGGGGCGCCGCCCGCGACGGCGTGGGCGAGCAACGGCTGCGACAGCGCCGAGGGCAGCGCGTCGGCGATGGCCGGCTGGGAAGCGGTCGTCATGGGCGGGCCTCTCGCGGACGGTGGGCCGCGCCGCATGCGCGTCCCATTAAATGAACAGTGGTGTTAGATTAATGTCTATGTCACACCCCGTGTCAAGCTGTTCGTCGTGGCGCACAGGTATCCAGGGGGCCGCGTTGTGAGGCGGCACGATGTCGGCTGAGTCCACGACCGCCCGGCGCGGGCGGCCGCCGCAGACGCGAGAACAGGCCGAGGAGGTCCGCGCCCGGATCGTGCTCGCGACCGCGCAGGTATTCGCCCGCACCGGGTCCCGGGGATTGAGCGTCGCGCAGATCATCGAGCAGGCCGGCCTGGCCAGGCCGACCTTCTACCGCTATTTCGGCAACGCCAACGAACCGTTGCTCGCGGTGCTCGACAGTTCCAACGACGGGCTGGTCGGTGGCATCCGCTCGGCGTTGACCGGCTCCGACGAGCCGGTCGAGCTGGGTATCCGGTTGATCGACGCCTACCTGGACTGGGCGCGCGGGCACGGGCCGATGCTGCGGCCGCTGTTCGCCGAACTGCACGATCCCGGCTCGCCGGTGTCGGCGTACCGGGAGCGTGCGCTCGACGACATCCGCGCCTTGGTGCGCGAGACGTTCACCGAGCTGGGCCGCCCGGCGCCGAGCCCGCTCGACCTGGATGCCGCGCTGCACCTGTGCGAATACGTGGTCTACCGGATCTCCGCGGGCACCGAGCCCGGCGCGCAACCGGATCAGGAGACCGTCGCGGCGGCACGCCTCACGATGATCCGGGTGCTGCTGACCACTCTCGGCACACGGGTCGATCTGGAGTACGCGCTGACGCTGCCGTCGATCTTCCCCGCCGAGTCGTGAAACCGCCCGCCCGCCTCAGCGGGGCAGCGGGGCGACAGGACGGCTCTCGATGACGCGCCGTTCGACGCGGTGGATCAACTCGTGCACGCGCGGGTCCCGCGCCAGCCTGCTGTCCAGCACCACGTTGACCACGCCCCGCAGCAGCGCGTAGGGCTCCCACTGCGGCGGCGCGATGGTGCGCGCCGCGCGGCGGGCGATGCCCTCGGCGATGGAATCCGCCGCGTCCTGCACGGTGATGCGCAGGTTGAGCGGCCACGGCAGCAGCGCGCCCAGATCCGCGCCCAACTCGTCCTCGTCGAGGGTGCCGTGCGTCATCGCGGTGTCGACGATGCCGAAATACGCCACGCCCGCGCTCGCCCCGACGGCGGCCAGCTCGACCCGCAGCGCCCGCCCGAACTGCTCGACCGCGGCTTTGCTCACCATGTAGGGCGAACCACCCATGCCGGGCGCGAAGGCCGCGGCGGAGGAGACCACCACCACGTGCCCTTTCGCGGCGACGACGTCATCCAGCGCCGGGTGCACCGTGTTGAATACTCCGGTCACGTTGATGCCGATGACCCGGTCGAAATCCCCGGGGTTCATCGTCCGGATGGTGGCGGGCTCGGGCACTACTCCGGCGTTGGCCACCACGACGTCGATCCGGCCGAACCGCTCCCGCACCCGGGATATGGCTACCCGCATCCCGATTCGGTCGGAGACGTCGGCGCGTACCACCAGCGCGCGCTCCCCCATCGACCGCCCCACCGCCGCCGCGGCGGCCTCGTCGATGTCGATCAGCGCCACCGAAGCGCCGCAGGCGTACAGCTTCTCGGCGAGCGCCCGCCCGATGCCGGTGCCCGCGCCGGTGATCACCACCACCCGGTCGCGGACATCGAGCCGGTTCTCGCCGGGCTGGGACAGCAACTGACGCAGCAGGTCGACGACCACGGCGCTCACCCGGCCCGCAGCCGGTAGGACTTGGGATCGAAACGCCTTGTGCGCCGCCGGTATTCGAAACTCCAGTTCGGATACAGGCCCGCGTTGCCGCCGTCGGCGGTCTGGTAGTAGCTGCGGCAACCGCCGGTCAGCCAGGCGGTGTCACGGCTGCGCTCGGTCACCTCGTCGAGGAAGGCTCGCTGCACCTCCTCGCGCACATCATCCGCCGGATGTTCCGCGCCCGCATGGTGGTCACGGCATCGACGATATAGCGCGCCTGCGCCTCGATCATATAGATCGCGGACTGATTGCCGGCCGCTCCGAACGGACCCAGGGTGCAGAAGAAGTTCGGGAAGCCCGCTATGGTCGTGCCGAGGTAGCTGCTCGGCCGCTCCCGATAGCGCGCTCCGATCGACTGCCCGCCGACGCCGTGTACCCGGTCGAAAAGCGCGGGGGGAACGCCGAATCCGGTACCCCAGATGATCGTGTCCACCGCGTGCTCCGCGCCGTCGGCGGTGACGATCGACCCGGCGCGGATTTCCTGGATGCCCTCGGTGACGACCTCGACGTTCGGCTGGGTCAGGGCCGGATAATAGGCGTCGGAGAAGATCGCGCGCTTGCACCCGATCACGTAATCGGGCGTCAGCTTGCGGCGCAACCGTGAATCCCGGACCTGACGCAGCAACTGCAACTTCGCGAGCGCCTCGTACGGATACCGGAACCGCTTGTCCACGAAGCCGACCAGCCCGAAGCCTTCGATCCCGGTGTAGTACAGGCCGCGTATAGCCTTACCGAGCACGGGAACTCGCCGCAACAGGGCACGTTCGGCGGAAAGAGTGGGGCGATCCAGCCGCGACACGATCCACGGCGCGGACCGCTGGAACACGGTGAGAGTGCCGACCAGCGGCTGGATCTCGGGAATGAACTGGACGGCCGACGCTCCCGTGCCGATCACCGCCACCCGCTCTCCGGTCAGGTCGTGATCGTGATCCCAGTGCAGCGAGTGGAACTGCGTTCCTCCGAACGTCTCCGCCCCCGGCAGCCGCGGGATCTGCGCTTCGCTGAACGGCCCGACGGCGGATACCAGTACGTCGGCGGTCAGGACGCCGCGATCGGTGCGCACCCGCCACAGCGTGGCGGCATCGTCCCACCGCGCCTCGAGCACCTCGACGTCGAACCGCATATGGCGCACGACGTCGTAGCGCGTCGCGACCGACCGGAGGTAGGCGAGGATCTCCTGCTGCGTGCCATAGGTGCGCGACCAGTTCGGATTGGGCGCGAAGGAGTAGGAGTACAGATGCGAGGGCACGTCGCAGGCGCAACCGGGGTAAGTGTTCGCCCGCCAGGTGCCGCCGAGATCCCCGGCGCGCTCGAGCAGCACGAAGTCACCGATTCCCGCTTCGCGCAGCGAGACCGCCAGACCGATCCCGGCTATCCCGGCCCCGATCACCGCGATCGGGACATGTTCCGCGGCCACTGTCATGTCGTCCTCCCACCACGGGCACCGTTGCCCGCGCAGCTCACAGATCCAGTTCGAGTACGCCGTCGCGCGCCCGGGAAACGCAGGTCAGCATCGCTTCCGCGCGCTCGGACTCGAGCAGCGACCGGTCGCGGTGGTCCACCGCGCCCGCGAGCACCCGGGTCTTGCAGGTGCCGCAGAATCCCTGCTGACAGGAGTAGGCCACGCCGGGCAGCACCCGGCGGATCGCGCTGAGCGCGGACTCGTCGGCGGCGACCTCCACGTCGAAACCGCTGCGATGCAACGTAATTCGGAACGGCTCTCCGTCCCGCACCGGCAGCGGCGAGAACCGCTCGGTGTGCAGTGAGGCGCTCGGATCGTGCAGAGCGAGCACCGCGCGAGCGGCCTCGGCCAGCGGCGGCGGCCCGCAGACGTAGACCGCGGCGCCGGGTGGTGTCTGCTCGAAGATCATCCGCGCGTCGGGTACGCCGAATTCGTCGTCCGGCCGCACCACCACGTCGCCGCCGGTGTAGCGGGCCAAGTCGTACAGAAATGGCATGCGCGACCTGGCCCGCCCCAGGTACATCAGCCGCCAGGGCACGGCCGCGCGCTCGGCCGCGGCGACCATGGGCAGGATCGGCGTGATCCCGATGCCACCCGCGACGAACAGATAGCACGGAGCCTCGACGAACGGGAACGCGTTGCGCGGACCGCGCACGCACAACCGGTCACCCACGCGCAGATCCCGGTGGATCTCGGCCGAGCCGCCCTCGCCGTCGGGGATCAGCCGCACCGCGATGCGGTAGAATCCGCGGTCGGCGGGATCGTTGGTGAGCGAGTACTGCCGCTGGCGACCGGACGGCAAGAAGACGTCCAGATGCGCGCCCGGCGTCCACGCGGGCAGCGGACCACCGTCGGGGTGGCGCAGCCACAGGCTCACCACCCCGTCGGCCTCGTGCCCGATCCGGTCGACGATCACGTCGAACTCGTACCCGGTACGGCGGACCGGGTTCGGGCGCGAAAGCAGTTGCGCCGCGTCGTTATCGGCGAACAGGCGCTTGTAGGCGTCGGCCGCCGAGCCGATCAACCGCAGCGCGGGGCCGGGCCGGAACCGCTCCCCGACGGCGGTCACGCGCCCGCCGCCCGTGCCGCGGGCGATTGCGCGAGGTAACGCAGCGCGTTGTCCATCGGGCCGAGTTGCGAGGGGTGGAAGCCCGGCCGCAGATAGCGCGGGATCTCGGTGAAGAACGTGGTGAAACTGGGCACTACGCCGCGCACCGAACGCGCTGGCCAGCTGGAGCGGCCAGAATCGCCCTTTGTGCTTCGACGGGTCCTTCTGGAACAGGTAACCGCCGGAGATGACGAACAGGACCAGCAAGCCCGCGCTCGCGACCAGCGCTTGCCGCGCCTTGCGCGCATATCCGCCGTCCACGTGCATGTACGCGTCGTAGACGACGCTGCGGTGCTCGACTTCCTCGGCGCCGTGCCAGCGGATCAGGTCGAGCATCGCCGGGTGCATGCCCTTGGTCTCGAGTTTGTCGTTGGTCAGCAGCCATTCCCCGATGACCGCGGTGTAGTGCTCCATGCCCGCGAACAAGGCCAGCCGCTCGCACAGCCACTCCCGCTTGGCCCGCCCGGTCAGCCCGTGGTCGCCGAGCACCCGATCGACCAGCCAGGTCACGCGCTCGACCATCGGGCCGACCTCTAGCCCGAGCCGCTCCAACTGTTCCCGCGCCTTCTCGTGGGAACTGGCGTGCATCAATTCCTGGCCGATGAAACCCCGGACTTCCTCGCGTAACCGCTCGTCCTCGATCAGGGGTAGCGCCTCGGCCAGCGCCTGCGCCATCGCGCGCTCGCCTTCGGGCAGCACCAGGTGCATGACGTTGATGACGTGGGTGGCCATCGGCTCACCAGGGATGTAGTGCATCGGCACCGTGGCGAAGTCGAATTCCACGGCCCGCGCGTTGATGGCGTGGGTCTGGTCGGCGTATACGGCAGAGCCCATCTCGCACCCCTCGTCTTCGATCGGTGTCTTTGCAATGTATTGATGACATCAGATGCTGTCAACATCACATGATGTCAATTCGGCCGCTGTGAGAGGATGAGCGCCATGGTCGAAGCCGACGGGTCGATTCCGGGCATGCGCCGCTGGCGCGGACGCTCCCCCGCCGATCGCGTCGCCGCGCGCCGGGAACAGCTGGTGGAAGCGTGCACGGAACTGATGGCGACCGTCGGCGCCGCCGAGACATCAATGCGCGGCGTCTGCAGGCAGGCCGGGCTCACCGAGCGGTACTTCTACGAGAGCTTCGCCAACCTCAACGCGCTGCTGACGACCGTGCTGGACACCGTGGTGCTCGGCGCGCGCGATCGGCTTCTCGAGGAACTGCCCAACGCGCCCGTCGAACGCGACGCGATGTTCCGCCACATGGTCGGCGTCTTCACCGACTATCTGCTGGAGGACCGCCGCCGCGGCCGCATCATGTTCGTGGAATCGCAAGCCACGCCGGTGCTCATGCCTCGCGCCAATGAACTCATCGGGTTGTTCACAGCGCCGATCGCCCTGGTCATCACCGCGGGCGACTATTCGGAGCCGGTTCCCGACGAGAACGACCACGCGCTCAACGCCAGCGCCATCTTCGGTGCGCTCGCCTACCTCTACCGCCCCTGGCTCGACGGCGAAATTCCGGTCTCCCGGGCACGTTTCGACGCGCACGCCGCCGATGTGATCGAACGGATCGCCACGGCGCGCTCCTCGCTGAGCACCGAAGCCTAGTCACACGGTTCACATCGTCCGGCACCGCGAGTTCGGTTCCGGCACAACATCCTTCGAGTTCCAGACGACGGCATTCGAGGCAGCGATACCGACCGGTCACGCCGTGCGCGTTCCACAGTGAAGTCACTCACATCCGCCGAGAGATCCGCCCTGCCGTCGCCTCATGGATTGCCACCATCCGGCAGTAGCCGATCAGTTGCCATTTCAGCAGCGACGCATGCGCGCGCGACGTGCTCCCGGACGAGCTCTCGCCCCGAAGACCGGCGACAAACCGAAACAGGCACTCACATCGCAATACTGCGAACGCCATAGCCAGCCGATCACCGGTTGGTGATACCTCACGAAACAGGTACGCCGGTTGGTGATTTCCGTCTCAGACGCAGGTTTCCACTTGATATAGCCATTCGTTGTTACTGTCGGGTAGTGTTCAGCGCACCGACGATCAGAGTCGATCCGGAACCGTATATCTCGACGATTTCAGGAGCGCTCGTGTCTCCCCATTCTCGCTTCGAATCCATCGGCGCATATCTTCCTTCCAAGATCCTCAGCACAGAAGAGCTGATTTCTCAATTGAAGGAGCCTCCTTCATTCGATCTGGAGAAAATCACCGGCGTGCGCGAACGCCGCGTGCGGGATACCCGGCCAGAAAGCCAGGAGGACTCGTTCACACTGGCCATCAAGGCGGCCGAGGACTGTCTGTCCAGGTCAAGGTATGCGCCGGAAGATATCGACGTGGTCATTTCCGCCTCGATCACCCGCAGCAAGCACGGGACCCGGATGTACATGGAGCCGTCGTTCGCCGGTTCGATAAGCCGCCTTATCGGCGCGAAGAACGCTATCTCTTTCGATATCGCGAACGCCTGCGCCGGAATGCTCACCGGTACCTACATCCTGGACCGTATGATTCGGTCCGGCGCGGTGCGGAACGGTCTCGTGGTCAGTGGCGAGGCAATCACTCCGATCGCCGAAACCGCAGTCGCCGAAATCGCGCAGAAATACGATCCGCAATTCGCCTCGCTGTCGGTCGGTGATTCCGGATGCGCGATCGTGCTGGACGAGGCCGTCGATGGAAACGACATGATCCATTACATCGAGATGATGACCGCCGCCGAGTACGCGCAGCTGTGTCTGGGCATGCCGAGCAGTAAGACGCAGGGCATCGCGATGTACACCGACAACCGCAGGATGCACAACGAGGATCAATTCCTACTCGGCACCAATACCCAGCGGAAATACCTCGAGGCCCAGGGCAAGACCTTCGCCGACGAGAAATTCGACTACGTCATCCACCACCAGTTCGGCGCGGCCGCCATCCCGTGGATGAACGCGATCGCCGAACGGGAGTTCGGCAGCCCGATGCCCCCCGACCTGCGGGTCATCGAGAAGTACGGGAACACCTCCACCACTTCGCATTTCATCGTGCTGCACGATCAGCTCAGCGAGCAGAACCTGCCCGCGGGATCGAAGCTGCTGCTGGTGCCTGCGGCCTCCGGCATCGTCACCGGGTTCCTGTCCACCACCATCTCGTCGCTGAAGGTCTGAGGTCGGTCATGAGCGTACGTATCAAGTCCAGCGCCACCAGCCGGGGCGGCGACACCAACAGCATCGTGGAACACAGCGCTCGTGCGGCCGGGCGCAGCCTCGAACGTGCCGGAATCCGGCCCGATCAGGTCGGCCTGCTGATCAACGCGGGCATCTTCCGCGATGCGAACACCGTGGAGCCCGCCGTGTCGGCGCTGATCCAGAAGGCGGCGGGCATCGGCCTGGAGTACGCCAAGGACGATCCGAGGACCTTCTCGTTCGACCTGATGAACGGGGCGGTCAGCGTGCTGAACGCGGTGCAGGTCGCCACGTCCGTCCTGGAGACCGGCAGCGCCGAGCACGTGCTCATCGTGTCCGGCGACACCCATCCGTCCCTGCTGCGCGCCGTCGGTGACGAGCAGTTCCCGTACGCCACCTGCGGCGCGGCGCTGCTGCTGGAGCGCACCGACGAGCCCACCGGCTTCGGCAGGGTGCACACCGCCGCCGGTGAGGGCACGCCCGCGGTCGAGGCGTACGTCGACGTCGCCAAGATGGGCAACACCGGCCGAGGGGCCATGACCGTGGAGCGCGAGCCCGGCTTCGAGCAACGCCTGCTCGACGTGGCCCTCGACGCCGCGCGGCAGGCGCTCGCCGAGTCCGATCACGCCTCGCTCGACGAGATCGCGCTGATCGCGTCGACGCCGAGCCCGGAGTTCCCGAAGCGGTTGGCCGCCGCACTCGGCATCGACCAGCGCTCGGTCCGCACCCCGGACCTGCGCGACGGTGATCCACACACCGCGGCGCTCACCGCGGCCTACGACCTGGCGATCTCGGACGACGCGTTCACCGAGCGCCATCGCCGGGTGCTGTTCGTCGCGGCGGGCGCGGGCCCGGCGGCCGCCGCGGTGCTCTACCGGTTGCCCGTCCTCGCCGGAGCACCTGCGTGACGACGGGAATCCACTGGCAGGCCATCATCGGTTCCGTGCGGTCGTCCGCACCGACCCCAACCGTGTGGCCGTGCGCTACGCGGACGGGACCGGCCTCGATGGCCTGCCGGCCTACCGGCACCTGACCTATCGGGAGCTGGACGCGTGGTCGGACACGATCGCCCAGCGGCTCGCCGCGTCGGGTGTCGGTACCGGCACCCGCACCATCGTGCTGGTGCTGCCGAGCCCGGAGCTGTACGCGATCATGTTCGGGCTGCTCGAGCTCGGAGCGGTGGCTGTCGTGATCGACCCGGGTATGGGCGTGCGGAAGATGTTGCGCTGCCTGCGCGCCGTGCACGCCGAGGCGTTCATCGGTATCCCGCAGGCCCACGCGCTGCGGGTGCTGTTCCGGCGCGGCTTCCGTACCGTCCGCGTCGCCGTCACGGTCGGCAGGCGCTGGTTCTGGCGCGGCGAGTCGCTGCGGGACTGGGGCCGCACGCCCACCGGCACCCGCACCGGAAGTCGTCCGGCCACCGAGGACAACCTACTGCTCATCGCGTTCACCACCGGCAGCACCGGACCGGCCAAGGCCGTGCAGATGACGCACGGCAACCTGGCCGCGATGGTGGAGCAGGTGCACGTGGCGCGCGGCGAGGTCGCGCCGGAGGCGTCGCTGATCACCCTCCCGCTGGTCGGTGTGCTGGACCTGCTGCTCGGCTCGCGCTGCGTGCTGCCGCCGCTGATCCCGAGCAAGGTCGGCGCGACCGATCCCGCGCACGTGGTCGACGCGATCGAGAAGTTCGGGGTGCGGACCATGTTCGCCTCCCCCGCCGTGCTGATCCCGCTGCTCGACCACCTGCGCACCCACCCGGCCCCGCTGACATCGCTGGCATCGCTGGACAGCGTCTATTCCGGCGGTGCCCCGGTGCCGGACTGGTGCGTCGCCGGATTGCGTGAAGTACTGCGCGAGGACGCGAAGGTCGTCGCGGGATACGGATCCACCGAGGCGCTGCCGATGTCCACCATCGAGTCCAGGGAACTGCTGGACGGGTTGGTCGAACGGGCGCACCACGGCGCGGGAACCTGCGTCGGCAGGCCCTCGCACCGGGTGCAGGCTCGCGTCGTCGCCATCACCGACGACCCTATTCCGACGTGGGCGCGGGCGGAGGAGCTGGCCGCCGGGCCGGCGGACACCAACGGGATCGGCGAACTCGTGGTCGCCGGGCCGAACGTCAGCACCAGGTACTACTGGCCGGAGCAGGCGAACACGCTGGGCAAGATCGTCGACGGCGACCGGATCTGGCACCGCACCGGCGATCTCGCGTGGATCGATGAACAGGGCCGGATCTGGTTCTGCGGACGCAAGAGCCAGCGCGTGGTCACCGCGCACGGACCCCTGTTCACCGTCCAGGTGGAACAGATCTTCAACACCGTCGCGGGTGTGGCGCGTACCGCGCTGGTCGGGATCGGGGCTCGTGGAGCGCAGCGACCGGTGATCTGCGTCGAGTTGGAGCCCGGCGCGGACGCGCGCCTCGCCGAAGCCGCGTTGCGGGCCCACGGGGCGCGGTTCGACCTCACCAGGACGATCGCCGACTTCGTGGTCCACCCGTCGTTCCCGGTCGACATCCGGCACAACGCCAAGATCGGGCGCGAACAGCTGGCGGTGTGGGCGGCCGGGCGGCTGGAAGCGGACAACCGACGATGAAAACGACGGTATTGCGGGCGATTCCCGTACTCGGATGGCTGTATCTGGCCTGCGGCGCGCTCGCCGCGGCGACCGGCCGCGTCCCGGACAACCGAATTCTGCGCACCGTCTGGTGGATCGACGCGTTCCTCAGCGTCGTCGTGCACGCGGCTCAGATCCCGGCGGCCCTGCGCGCCGCCGAAGGATCGGGACGCGGCCGGCTCGAGACCGCGGTCCTGACCCAGATCTTCGGCCTGACCTGGTGGCGGACTCGGCCCGGCAAGGAGGAAGGGCAATGAGCAAAGTTCTGGTGACCGGCGCGTCCGGTTTTCTCGGTGGCGCACTGGTGCGCAGGCTGGTACGCGACGGCGCGCACGACGTCTCGATCCTGGTGCGCCGCACCAGCGATTTGCGCGACCTCGGCGCGGACGTCGACAAGATCCAGCTCGTCTACGGCGACCTGACCGATTTCGCCTCGCTCGAACAGGCGACCCGCGGAGTGGACATCGTGTTCCACAGCGCGGCGCGGGTGGACGAGCGCGGGACCCGGGAGCAGTTCTGGAACGAGAACGTCCGGGCCACCGAGCGGCTGCTCGAGGCGGCCAGGCGCGGCGGGACCGCGCGGTTCGTGTTCATCTCCAGCCCGAGCGCGCTGATGGACTACTACGGCGGCGACCAGCTCGACGTCGACGAATCGGTGCCGTACCCGCGGCGGTATCTGAACCTGTACTCGGAGACCAAAGCCGCGGCGGAGCGGGCGGTCCTGGCCGCCGACACCGAAGGGTTGCGCACCTGTGCGCTGCGCCCGCGCGCGATCTGGGGTGCGGGCGACCGATCCGGGCCCATTGTGCGGCTGCTCGGCCGCGCGGGCGCGGGAACGCTACCCGACCTGTCCTTCGGCCGCACCGTGTACGCGTCGCTGTGCCATGTCGACAACATCGTCGACGCCTGCGTGAAAGCGGCCGCTTCCGACGCGGTGGGCGGGAAGGCGTACTTCGTCGCCGACGCCGAGAAGACCGACGTCTGGGGATTCCTGGCTCAGGTGGCCGGCCGGCTCGGTTATCAGCCGCCGACCAGGAAACCCAAGCCGCAGGTGATCAACGCGGCGGTGCGCGTCATCGAGACGATCTGGCGCGTCCCGGCCATCGCGACGCGCTGGTCACCACCGCTGTCGCGCTACGCGGTCGCCCTGATGACCCGCAGCGCCACCTACGACACCAGCGCCGCCACCCGCGATTTCGGCTATCGGCCGGTCGTGGATCGCGACAGCGGACTGGCCGCCTTCCTCGCCTGGCTGGAAACCCAGGGCGGCGCGGTCGAACTCACCCGGAATCTGCGCTGACAGCCCACCGGCCCCGGAGATCAGCATGAACAACGCCCCTCTCTTCCGCAGGAAGATCAGCCCCACCGAACGCCTCTATTTCTCCACGCGAAGGGTGACCCCGCCGTTCGTCATGCACCTCGCCGTCCACGGTGAGGGCAGCCTGGACCCGGTCGCGCTCCAGCGGGCCGTCGACGTGGCCTCGGCGGCCGCCCCCGGAACGCGCCTGGTCCGCGACGGCGGCGACTGGGTGGACAGCGGCCTGGCCGCCGCCGTGCGCGTCGTGCCGGAATGGTCGCTGGATTACGACGCCTTGGAGCACGACGCGGTGCTCAACAGCCCGATCGGCCCCACGCCGGACCGGACCACCGAGGTGCTGCTGCTCACCGGCGCACAGACCACCGTCGTGTTCCGCGCCTTCCACGGCGTGATGGACGGCATGGGCATGCGGATGTGGGTGGACGACGTGTTCCGCGCCCTGCGCGGGCACCCGCCGGTCGGTGCGGCCGACCCGGTTGCCGACGCCGAACTGGTGGCCCGGATCGGCGCGCCGGGCAGACCGACCCTGGTCCTGCCCACGTTTCCCGCGCCGACCGGCCCCGGCCGCCAGGATCCGGCGGCCCCGCGCTGGCTGCTGCGCCACCGCACGATCGAGGCCACCGGCAAGGGCATCGTCGCGCGCGTGGCGGCGGTCCTCGCCGCCGAATCCCCGGTGAAATCGCGCTTCATGATCCCGGTCGACCTGCGCAGGCACGACCCCGCACTGCGCTCGACCGCCAACCTGGCGCTACCGCTGTTCCTCGACGTCTCGCCCGGCGAGAGCTGGGAGACGATCAGCGCGCGGATGCGCGCCGGGCTGCGGGACAAACGTGAGCTGAATCAGTTGGACAACGGCAAGCTGTCGCGGTTCCCGGCCACCGTGATCCGAGGGGTGCTGCGCGGGAGCAACTGGCTGGGGGCACGGCTGAACCGGAACATGGTCTCGGCCACCGTTTCCCACATGGGAGCTTTCGATCTCGACGAGATGGCCCTCCCAGATTGGACGCCGACGACCATGCGGGTGCTGCCGCAGCACAGCGGCGCGATGCCGCTGCTGTTCGCCATGGTCGAGTCGCGCGGGAAACTGGAACTGACCGTTTCCTGCCGTAACGGCGCGGGCATCGAGCCTCGGCTGGAGGCGCTGCTGGACAAGATCACCGCGCGGCTGGAAGCCGGGCTCGCGCCGCACGACGCGGCCGTGCGATGACCGCCATCGCCCGGGTCGTCCTCGCCCGGCCACGGACGGTGCTGGCACTGGTGACCGGGGTGATGCTGCTGTCCGGCTTGCTGGGCATCGGGGCGGCCGAGAAGGTCACGGCGGCCGGATTCATCGACCCCGGCAGCGAATCCGCGCGCGTGGACCAGCTCGTGAGCGACCACTTCGGACCACAGAATCCCGACGTGGTCGTGCGGTACACCGCGCCGGAGGGACAGACGCTCGACGACATCGGCTCCCGCGTCCAGGAGTCGCTCGCGCGGATCGACCCGGCGATGCTGCAACGGCCGATCGAGACCTACTGGAACGCCGGAATAGCACGTAAGCAATTCCTGCGCTCGGCGGACAACCGGCACGCACTCGGCGTGGTGTATCTCGCGGGCGACGCCAACCGGCGCGTCAGCGCCTACCCGGATATCGAGCCGCGACTGCGGGTCCCCGGCGTGCCGACCGATCTTTCCGGATACAGCGCGATCTCCACCGAGATCAACGCGCAGTCTCAGCACGATCTCCTCCGGGCGGAGGCGATCTCGCTGCCGCTGACGCTGCTGGTCCTGGTGCTGGTCTTCGGCGGGCTCATCGCCGCCTCCTTCCCGGTGGTGGTCGGGGCCTTGACGGTGCTCGGTGCGATGGGCGCCATCCGGGTGCTCGCTGAGCTCACCGAGGTGAGCACGTTCGCGATGAACATCGCCTCGCTACTCGGCCTGGGGATGGCCATCGACTACGGGCTGTTCCTGGTCACCCGCTTCCGCGAAGAGATCGCCGACGGCCGCGACGTGCGGGCCGCGATCGCGCGCACCTATGCGACGGCTGGCCGCACGGTCGCGTTCTCGGCGCTGCTGCTGGTCTGCGCGTTCGCGGGGACGTTCGTCTTCCCGCAGGCGGTGTTGCGGTCGCTCGGCATCGGCGCGATCACCGCGGTGGCGCTGGCCGCCGGGCTCTCGCTCACCGTGCTGCCCGCGCTGCTCGCCCTGTTCGGCGCGCGCATCGGCACCGCGCGAGCGATGGATCGCGGCGACCGGTTCTGGGGCGGGCTGGTCGACCGCGTGCTCCGGCGACCGGGGCTGGTCACGGCGGTGGTCGGCGCCGTCCTGCTGATCTTCGCGGCACCGCTGACCGGCCTGCGGCTCGGCGATATCGACCACCGGGCATTGCCTCCGGACAACGCCATGCGGATCACCGTCGAGGAACTCACCGCGCAGTTCCCCGCGGCGGGTAGCGGCGTCACCGCCGTGCTGCACGGCACCGACGGACCACCGCAGTCGGCCGCCGTGGACGCCGCCGCGGCGGCACTGGGCACGGTCGACGGCGTGCGGCGGGTCGTTCAAGTGGGACGCGCCGAGGACTTCGTCGTCTTCCACGCGTTCCTGCGCGACACCGACCGCACCGAAGCGGCGACCGCCTCGGTGCGCGGCATGCGCGGCGTAACTCCCCCGGACGGCACGGTCCTGTGGATCGGCGGCGACACCGCGGCCACCGTCGACAGCGTGCGCTCGATCATCGCCGCGATGCCGTGGATGATCCTCGTCATGGTCACCGCGACGGTGGTGCTGCTGACCGCGGCGTTCCGCTCGATCGTGTTGCCGCTCAAAGCCGTTGCGCTGGCGTTTCTCAGCCTCGCCGCCACGTTCGGCGTGCTCACCTGGATCTTCTGCGGCGGACATCTGTCCGGTGTGCTCGGCGTGAGCACCGGCCCGATCACCGCGGGCATGCTGGTGCTGATCATCGCGGTCGTGTTCGGGCTCTCCACCGACTACGAGGTCTTCCTGCTCTCGCGCATGGTCGAAGCGCACGAGGCGGGCGCAGGCACCGCGGCGGCGGTGCGCGTCGGCACCGTGAAGACCGCCGGGGTGATCACCGCCGCGGCGACGCTGCTGGTGATCGTCACCGGAGCGTTCACCTTGTCTCCGCTGACTCCCATGCGTTTCCTCGGCCTCGGCATGATCATCGCCTTGCTCGTGGACGCCACTCTCGTGCGCATGCTTCTGGTACCCGCCCTGGTCCAGCTGATGGGCCCGGCCAACTGGTGGTCACCGCGCCGCCGCCGGATCATCCCGGCCACCGTCGGACGCATTCGGGACCGCGCCACGAGCACGCGTTAGGGCGGTGCAGTGTGCCGTTCACGGGCGGCGGCTCTGTCGGCACCGGAACGCCCACTCGGCACGGCTCCGCGCGAGAGTCCTACGCGACCAGTTCCAGCAGGCCGCGTGGATCCCACGGCATCGGTCCGGTCGGGAAGCTGAGCCGCACCAGCCGGTGCGGCGCGGCCGCGTCGAAGTGCGCCACCGCGGGTGGCAGGAATCCGCCGATCACCTTCTCCAGCATGGTGTTCAGCCCGGACAATCGCGGCCGCAGCCGGACCTGCCAGCTCGTGATGCGCCCGGCCGGTACCTCTACGACGGTGCGCTGCTCCACTTTCGCACCGATCGGGACGTGCACCGAGAAGGCCAGCCACATGTTCAGGCACTCCTCGGCGCCCTCGGCGAAGTTCAGGCCACGCAGCAGCGTCAGGCCACCGGCCAGCGGCATCACGTCGGCCGGGAAGGGCGCGATCCCGCCGCCGAACTGCAGATGCGCGGTACCGAGGAAGTTCGCCTCCTCGCGGCTGACCACCGTCGTACCGGAGCGGGTTTCGGCGCGGTAGCGCTCGGCGCACAGCCGATCTCCGGAGCGCAGGAAGCGCTGCTCGATGGTCATCGCGAACGTCCCGTTGCTCAGGCCGGTCTCGAGTATCGAGCGGTAGCCGTCGCCGTCGTGCGCGACCACGCTGATCAGGTCGAGCTTCGGCGGCCGATCGGCGATGGAGACGGTGTAGACGGACTTCTCTCCGTCGGGAATGCCAGGATCACGGAAAACGGTGTGCACAGACCCTCCTCACGGTGTGCCCTCGGCCGCTGCCGCGAACACGGCTTTCAACGTGGTCACGTAGCGCTCGACGGACCCGTGCGCGACCGGGGTGTCGGGGTAGATGACGCTCAGCGTGGTCTCCGACGCGAGCCGGTTGATCCAGATCAGCACCTGCTCGGAGGCCGCGCGGTTGGCGTACAGTCCGCACGACGCCAGGTCGAAGAACTCGTTGCCGAGCAGTTCCCTGGCGTCGACGTACGAGATCATCGGCATGGACCAGCCCGGTTGGAGATCGAGATCGGAGTCGGCGGGCAGCAGTTCCACCACGCGCTGGAATGAGGTGGGGGCCAGGCGCAGGCCGTTCTCGTAGGCGCGCTGCGCGAGGGCAGCCGCTCGCGCGAAGGTGGTGGCGGCGCCGATCGGAAAGGCCACCGGCAGCAACGTCACGTACCAGCCGACCGAAGCCCGCTCCGCGGCGGTGCCGCGGGTGCTGACCGGTGTCATGCCGAAGTAGTAGTCGCTGTCGATGAGCTCGCGTTCGGTCAGCGCCGCCGCGGCGAAGATGCCGCCGACGAATTCCGCGCCGTTGTCGCGGCACACCCGTTCGAACCGCAGCGCGGAGTGCTCGTCGAACAGTGTGACCGTGCGGTGCGCGCTGCGGTTGTACACATCGGCGCGTCGGCCCAGATCCAGCGGGAAGGTCGGCAGTTCGCCGTCGTTCCCACGGATCAGCTCCAGCCATTTCCGCACGCCGGGTGAGGCGAGCGTCATCCGGGCCGTGTACTCCCGCTCGGCGGTGCAGTAGTCGAGGTAGCTGGCCGCGGGGTTCAGCAACCCCACGTCTTCCCACACCTCGCGCAGATACAGCAGCGCGAGGTCGAATCCGGACAGGTACTGGCCGAATCCATCGGTGTGCAGGTGATCGACCGCCAGGTAGACCGTGGTCGAATCCTCGCGTTCGATCGCGCCGAAGGTGAAACAGTCCCAGTCGAAGGGGCCGGGCGTCGTCTTCTCGACATGATCGCGAATGGCCCGGGCCTCGTCGACGCGGCCGTAGTCGACCGGCACGAAATCGACGTCCTCCTCGGGCACGAGATGACGTTCGATCCCGCCGTCGGAGTCGACCCGGAACCAGGTTCGGAAAGTGTCGTGGCGCAGCAGGAACGCGTTGATCGCCCGTGTCATCGCGTCCAGGTCCAGCCCGCCGGCCGGGATCTCCGCGGTCACCAGGCACAGGCCCGAGTAGCGGAAGTCCGCCCCGGCGTGCCGGTCGGCGAGCCGCAGATACTGCTCCTGCTGGTGGGAGGGAGGGGCGGGATGCAGCGGGGCCCGCCGGGCGCGCGCCACCGACTCCGGTGACGCCACCCAGCTGATCAGCCGGCCCGGCCGCGGCTCCCATTCATTGATCAGCCCGAAACTGACCACGGCGGCACCTCGTTTCGACGATGGCGGTCGGTCACGGCTTGGCCTCCGCCGCCACGAGCACCGGAACCGGCTCGGCCGCAATGCCATTCGACGCGGCGGGCGTGGCGATCGGCGCGTCCTGATCCGGTGCCGACCGCGCGTGACCGGAATCCGCGGCCAGAATCAACTCCGCCACCTTCGGACCGGCCTGTTCCAGGCTGAACGACCGGCCCATCTGCAGCGACATCAGATCGATGCCGAGGGTCTTGGTGACCCGCGCGCCGAGTTCCACCGCCATCAGCGAATCCAGTCCGAGCTCGGGCACCGGAACGGTCATGTCGATGGACTCGACCGGCACGCCCATGACGACGGCGAGTTCCTCGGCCATCTTGCGGGCGACGAACGCCCCGCGCTTGCCCTCCTCGATCGCGGCCACCTCGGCCCGCAGCCGGGCCAGCTCGGAGGTGTCCTTGGCGGAGGCCCGCGCCAGCGCGGACGTGCGGCCCGTACGGGCCAGCTGCGGGAAGGTGCCGGTCAGCTTGGCCCAGTCGGTTGGGATGATCGCCGCGCGAGCCACCCCGAGGCGCAGGGTCTGCTCCAGGTAGGCGGTGGCGTCGGCCATGTCGATCGGGTCGAACCCGACCAGGTCGAGGTACTTGAGGGCGGTCTCGTCGGCGGCCATGCCGCCGGTCGCGCCCGACAGATGACCCCAGCCGACGCACAGCGCCCGCTCGCCTGCCCGCGACCATTCCTCGGCCAGCGTTTCCACCGCCACGTTCGCCGCGCAGTAGTTGTACTGACCGTAGATGCCGTACATCGAGCCGCCCGAAGAGCACAGCACGAACATGTCCAAACGAATCCCGGCGTCGGCCACGGCCTGGTGCAGTACCCGGGCGCCGTGCACCTTCGGCCGGTACACCATGTCCAGCTCCTCGAATCGCATCGCGGACAGGCGGTTGTCGGCCACCGCGCCCGCCGCGTGGAACACCCCGCGCAGCGGGTGCTCGCGGCTGTGGGATCGCGCGACGATCGCGGCGACGGCCTCCGGGTCGGTGACGTCGGCTCGTTCCTCGATCACCTCGACGCCGACGGTGCGCCACGCCTCGAGCTGCCTGCGCGCCTCTTCGGTGCGCGCGCCGCCGCGACCGAGCAGTACCAGCCGCCGGGCTCCGCGCAGCACCAGCCAGCGCCCGATCGCCATCCCGAAGCCACCGAACCCGCCCGTGACGAGATAGGTCGCGGCGCTGTCGATCTCGATCTCCGGCAGGTACGGTCGCACCGCCGGGGTGGGCGAATCCAAGCGCAGCGCGATCCGGGCGAGGCCGGTCGAACGGATGGTCTCCTCGAAGGCCTTGGCCACCTCGTCGGTCTCGAACAGCTTGTAGGGCAGCGGCTGATAGGTGCCCGCGAGCACCTTCTCGTAGACCCGCTGCAACAGCCGCGCCAGCCGCTGCGCGTCTACGGCGACCAGCCGGTTGAGATCCATGGAGAAGTACGCGAGGTTCTTGTCGAAGTTGGACATCTCGAGCACGCCGCCGGTGTAGATGTCGGCCTTGCCGACCTCGACGATGCGCCCGAATTCCGCGACGGCATTGAAGTTCTGGCGCAGGATCTCGCCCGGCGCGCTGCTGAGCACCACCTCGACGCCCTTGCCGCCGGTCAGCTCGAGCACGTCGTCCACGAAATTGAGCGAGCGCGAGTCGATGGCGTGATCGGCGCCCAGGGCGAGCACGTGGGCGCGGCGCTCTTCGGTGCTCGCCGTGCCGATGATGCGCGCGCCCCGATCCTTGGCGACCTGGATCGCGGCCGTACCGACACCGCCCGCGGCGCCGTGGATCAGCACCGTCTCGCCCGGTTCCAGCCGCGCCAGATCCAGCAGCGCGTACTCGGCCGTGCCGAACGCGATGGTGCTGGTGCAGTACCCGGGATCGGCGTCGGCGGGCAGCGGGACCGTCAGCTGACGGTCGACGACGACGTAGCGCCGCATCATGCCCTTGGCGGCGACCGCGACCAGCTCACCCACCGCGATGTCGGTGACGCCCGCGCCGACGCGGACCACCTCGCCGACGCCCTCCATCCCGGGCACGGTGCCGAAGTAGGTTGGCGCGAGTTCTCGCTCGCCGAGCAGGCCGATGACCTTGAGCGGGTCCTTGTAATTGAGGCCGACGATCTTCATCCGCACCTCGATCTGGCCGGGTCCCGGTTCGCGCCGCGGGCACTGCCGCCACGCCAGCGCCGACAGCAGCCGGGTCCGGGGCAGCTCCAGCGCGAAATCGGCTTCCGGGTCGGCCAGCGGTTCGGCGGTGTCGAGAGCGTCGAGGCGCTCCTGTAGCGGCTTGGTCACCATCGGGGCCCAGCGCTGGTCCGCGCGCAGCACGACCTCGTCGAGGTTGTCGTTCCAGAACGCGCCCGGCACGGCGAGTTCCCGGATCAGGACCGTGATCTCGGTGTCGGGCTCCACGTCGATCAGGCGCCAGCGCAGCGCCGACTGCTCGTTGAGCAGCACCCGCCGCGCGCCGGCCAGCGCGGCTTGACGCGCGTTCGGGGGAATCGGGCTGTCCGGCAGCGCGAACGCCCGCTCGGTCACCAGCGTGGCATGACACCACCCGTCACCGAAGACGCTCTGGGGCCCTTGTTCGGTGGTCTCGGGATGGGCGAACTCGTCGAGGGCGACGGCGATCCGTTCCAGCGTCCACAGGTCGGCCACTTCGTCTTCCACGGTCCCCGCGACCACGCAGACGTGCAGCCGGTCGGCGTCCTCCGCCTTGGCGGCCGCCAGTATCGCGGCCAGATCGGCGGCGAGTTCACGGCCCACCGCTGCGGCCACGTAGAACCGGGAGCCCGGGATCGCGGCGGCCAGCTGGCCCGCGCGGCGGCAGCCGCTGCCCAGCGCGACGATCACGGTGCTCACCGAGTCCTCGGGCAACGCGGCGGGATCGAGGGGTTCGCGCTGTTCCAACGTCTCGGTGTAATAGAAGTCGACCATCCGGTGCAAGGGGTCCTGGCCCGGCGCGAGCGCACCGATCTGCAGGCCGCTCAACCGCATCACCAAGTTCCGATCGTCGTCGAGCAGATCCACGTCGGCGCGCAGCCGGGCCCGTGGATCGCGCCGCGCGACCACGGTGACCCGCTCGGGCAACGGCGCGACCAGCCGCACCGCCGCGACGCCGACCGGCACGAGCGTGCCCTCGTCGATCCGGGCGTCGGCGAACAACAGGGCCGCGGACTGCATCGCGGCATCGACCACCGCGGGGTGGGCGAGGTGGCCGGAGTCCGCGGCGATCGTGCCGTCGACGGTGGCCACCACCGCGTCCGCGCCGACGCGCACCGAGGTGACCCGACGGAAGGCCGGACCGTACTGCAGTCCCGCCGCGGCCAGGCCGGTGTAGAACAGCTGCGGGTCGACGTCGAGTCCGACGTCCAGGGCCGGCACCGGCACCTCGGTGGGCTTGTGGCTGCCGGTGAGCGTGCGGCCGAAGGCGTGCACCGTCCAGGCCGTCCCCGTCGCCGAGCGCGATCGGATCAGGAAACGGCCGCTGGCCTCCTCGATGGTCAGTGAGACCAGCGGCACGTCCGGCGCGGCCATGATCAGCGGGGCCACGAAGCGAACCTGTTCCAGCGCGACGCGTTCGACGCCCAGACGGGTGGCCGTCGCGCTCAGCGCGGCATCGAGGTACGCCGCGCCCGGCATGATCTCGACGCCGTTGACGACATGGTCGGCCAGCCACGGCAGCAGCTCGGTGCCGACCTGCAACAGCCAATCCGGCCGCCCCTCGACATCGGGATCGCCGAGCATGGCGTAGGCGCCGGGGGTACCCAGCCGCGCCTGCTCGAACAGCGGCAGCGCCGAGTGCAGCCGGGTGCGCTGCCACGGGTAACGCGGCAGCGGCACATGCGGGGTCGCGGGGCGCTGCGCGGGGAACAGCTCGTCGATGTCGAGCACGCCGGCACCGTAGAGGCCGATGAGGGTGCGGCGGATGCTCACCGAATCCGGTTGCTTGCGGTCCAGTGTCGCCACCGTGGTGCCGTTGACGTCCGCGCCCAGCAAGGCCTCGCGGATATTGCCCGACAGCACCGGGTGCGGGCCGACCTCCAGGAAGACCCGGCTTTCCGCGCCGATCAGCTTCGTGATCGCGTCGGCGAACCGGACCGGCTGTCGCACGTTCGCGCACCAGTACTCGGCGTCCCAGTCGGGGCCGGGAACCCGCTCGCCGGTGACCGACGAATACAGCGGCACGGTCGGCGCCACCGGCCGCAGTCCGGACAGCGCCTCGCGCAACTCGTCCAGGATGGGGTCCATCAACCGGCTGTGGTACGGCACCTCCACGCGCAACCGGCGCGCGAAAACGCCCTCTTCGGTGAGCTTCTCGGCGATTTCGTCCAGGCGGTCGACCTCGCCGGACAAGGTGAGCGAGTTCGCGCTGTTGATCGCGGCCACGTCCACCCTCGGGTCGTCGCCGACGAGTTCGGTGGCCTGCTCGAGCGACATCCCGACCGCGAGCATCCCGCCCGAACCCGCGGTGGTCGCCTGCAACCGGGCGCGGTGAAAGGCCACCGAGACCGCGTCGCGCAGCGACAGCATGCCGCTCACGTGCGCCGCCGCCACCTCTCCGACGCTGTGTCCCACCACGGCCGCTGGACGGATGCCGTACTCGGCCAATTCCCGCACCAGCGCCACCTGCACGAGGAAGTTGGCCGGTTGCGCCACCTCGGTGCTGGTGACCCGGGACTCCTCCTCCGGGCGCAGCAATTCCTCGATGATCGACCAGCCCGCGATCGAACGGAACTCCGCGTCGATCGACTCGGCCGCGTCGGCGAAAACGCCCGCACTACCGAGTAGTTCACGAGCCATCCCCCACCATTGCGGACCCATGCCCGAGAACACGAACACCGGTTCGGTCGTCCGCGCCACGATCGTCCGCGCGGCGTCGCGGCCCTCGCCCGCGGCGAACTGGCGCAGATCCCGGACCAGCTCGGCGGTGTCGCCGACGAGCATGCCCGTGCGGTAGTGATGGTGTGCCATCCGGGTCCACGCCGCCTCGGCGAGCCGGTCCGGGTCGGTGCCCGCGACGATCAGATCGGCGAACCGGTCGGCCAGCGCACGCGCTGCGCCGGTGCTGCGCGCCGAGATCGGCAGGACGCCGAAATGCCGTGCCAGCGGCGGCGCTTCCGTGGCGACCGGCCGGAACTCCTGCAGGATGGCGTGGGCGTTGGTACCGCCGTAGCCGAAGCCGTTGACCGCGATCGTCATCGGCTCGGCGTCCTCTGGCAGCGCCTCCGCGTCGAGCTGGACGTGTAGTCCCAGCTCCTCGAACGGGATGTCGGGATTGGGTTTGTCGAGCCAGCCCTGCGGCGGGATGGTGCGATGGTGGATCGCCAGCGCCGACTTGATCACGCTCGCGATGCCTGCCGCGGCCTCGGTATGCCCCAGCGTCGACTTCACCGAGCCGACCCCCAGTGAGCGCGTGCGCCCCGCCGGAGCGCCGAACACACGCCCGAGCGCACGCAACTCGACCGGATCTCCTACCAGCGTGCCGGTGCCGTGCGCCTCGACATAGGTGATCGAGTCCGGCGCGAGCCCCGCGCGCCTGCACACCGTACGGGCCAGGTTCTCTTGTGACTCGGCGTTGGGCACGGTGATCGCCGTGGTGCGGCCGTCCTGATTCGAGCCGGTCGCCTTGACCACCGCGTAGACGCGGTCGCCGTCGCGGACCGCGTCGTCGAGCTTCTTCAGCACCACCATGCCCGCGCCCTCGCCGCGTCCGTAGCCGTCGGCCGAGGCGTCGAAGGACTTGCAGCGGCCGTCCGCGGCCAGGAACCCGCCCTTGCACATCAGGACGAAGGTCTCCGGCTGCAGCATCACGTTCACGCCGCCCGCGAGCGCCACCTCGCAGTCGCCGTTCGCGAGCGCCTGGCAGGCGAGATGGAAGGCGACCAGCGACGAGGAGCACGCGGTATCGACCGTGAGCGCGGGGCCGACCAGGTTGAGCGCGTAGGCGATCCGGTTGGACAGCATGGTGTAGGACGCGCTGGCCGGGGTGTGCATGTCGGTGTGGAACAGGGCCGGACCGACCACGCCGATCACCGACTGGTCCACCACGAAACCGCCGACGTAGACGCCGATCGACTCGCCCGCCGCGTGCCGCGCGACCCCGGCGTCGTCGAAGGCCTCCCAGGTCACCTCGAGCAACAGGCGCTGCTGCGGATCCAGCACGGTCGCCTCGCGGGCGGAGATGCCGAAGAAGTCCGGGTCGAACTCCCACGGGTCGGTCGTCATGAAAGCCGCGCGCTTGGTGTAACTGCGCCCCGGCGTGCGAGGTTCCGGATCGTAGTATCGGCGGTAATCCCAGCGATCGGCGGGTATCTCGACCACACCGTCGCGTTTGTCCAGGACGAAGTCCCAAAAGGTGCCGGGCGAATCTATCCCGCCTGCGAATCGACAGCCGATGCCCACAATTGCGATATCCGACATGCACATCCTCCGGGTCGGATCTAGTGTCGATCGCCATTCTTCGACGGCGATTCACGAATTCGGTGTGCACAGTGCACAGTTGGCGACCGCCTCAGCGTAACGGCCACCACAGCCGTCGTCGTGAGCTCAGGGAGAGTTCACAATCCCCGCACGAACCGGATTGTGGCATCTCGAAAATCCGGCTGCTCACCCGGCGAAATCCATTGTGGTTGTTAGGTTTCAGCTGTTCGGAGGACCCGCCGGAATACGAAGTCATCGATTAGGAGGCGGCATTGTTCGCCGAGTTCACGCGCTGGACCGATACCCTCGTCCGGCGGCCGTTCACCGTCATCGGGTGCGTCGTCGCCGGGCTGCTCGCGCTGGGCGTGTACGGCCTCGGGCTGGGCGATCACCTCAGCGTCAGCGGGTGGGACGACCCGACCTCGGAGTCGGCGCGGGCGGCTCGGCTCAAAGACGAGGCGTTCGGCCACGACCACATCGCCGATGTGCTCCTGCTGTTCCACGCCCCCGCCGGGAAGACGATCGATGATCCCGCGTTCGCCGCCACGGTCGTCGGCCACTTGAACAGCCTGCCGCAACGCTTCCCGGACCGGATCACCAAAATCAACGCCACGTACTGGCGCACCGACACCGGACTCGAGCTACCGGAGATCTTCGGCTCCGCGGACCGCGAGTACGCCTTCGCCTCCATCGCCATTCGCGGCAACGACGACACGACGGTGATGCGTAACTATCGGAAGGTCGCCGAGCAGTTCCGGATACCGGGTATCCAGATGGAGGTCGCCGGCGGGCAGCCCGTCGCGGCCGCCCTCCACGACACCATGGCCCACGACCAGCGGCGCATGGAGCTGTTCGCCGTCCCCGCCGTGGCGGTGCTGTTGTTCTTCCTGTTCGGCGGCGTCGTGGCGGCCGCGCTCCCGCTCGTCGTCGGCGGGCTGACCGTGCTGGGGGCGTGGGGGGTCATCCGCGCACTGACCACCGTCATCGAAGTCAATTCTTTCGTATCGCCGGTGGTCTCGATGATCGGCCTCGGCTTGGCCATCGACTACGGCCTGTTCATCGTGAGCCGGTTCCGCGAGGAGCTGGCCGACGGTCGCGAGGTGCCCGATGCGGTGCGCCGCGCGATCGCGACCGCCGGACGCACCGTCGTGTACTCCGCGGCGATCGTGGTCGTCGCCGCGTGCGCCATTCTGCTGTTCCCGCAGGGCTTCCTGCGCTCGTTCGCGGTGGGCGCGATGGTGACGGTGGCGCTCGCGGCGCTGATTTCGATCACGCTGCTGCCCGCCATGCTGACCGTGCTCGGCCGCCGCGTGGACCGGCTCGGATTCAACCGGTTCCACGCGCGCCGGGCCGCCGACCGCGAGCAGGACAATCCGTGGGGCCGCGTCGCCGGGTGGGTCATGCGCAGGCCGCTGGCCGTGGCGGTCCCGGTGATCGCCATCCTGGTGGTACTCATCGCTCCGGTCCGCGACGTGACCTTCGGCGGTATCACCGAGCGCTTCCTGCCGCCGCAGCATCCGGCCCGCACGGCGCAGCAGCACTTCGATCAGGTCTTTCCGCTGCGGCAGATCAACCCGGTGGATCTGGTGCTGATCACCCACAACAGCGCCGATATCGACGCGGTGGTCGCGCAGGCCGGCCGGGCTCCCGGGCTCATCGCGCCGTTCCCGCGCGCGGTGCAGGGACCGGCGCATCCGAACGTGTACACCACCTCGACCGTGCTGCGTGATGCGCACGACGCGAACGCGACCATCGATTACCTGCGGTCGATGCCCGTGCCGAAGGGCACGACCGTGCTGGTGGGCGGGCAGCCCGCGATCCAGCGCGACAGCGTCAACGCGCTGCTTGGCCGGATGCCGCTGATGATCGCGCTGGTCTTCCTCGTCACCACCGTGCTGATGGTGCTGGCCTTCGGCTCACTGGTGCTGCCGCTCAAGGCCGCCGTGCTGAACCTGCTCGGGCTCGGCTCCACGCTCGGCATCCTGACCTGGATCTTCGTCGAGGGTCACGGCGCGGGTCTGCTGGAGTTCACCCCGCAGCCGATCATGGCGCTGATACTGGTGCTGATCGTCGCCGTGATCTACGGGCTGTCGACCGACTACGAGATTTTCCTGCTCGCCCGCATCGTGGAGGCGCGGGCGGCGGGCGCGACGACCACCGAGGCGGTGCGCACCGGCATCGCCCGCACGGGATGGATCATCACCGCCGCCGCGCTGGTCCTGTTGGTGGTGACCGGGGCCTTCGCCCTGTCGGACCTGGTCATGATGCAGTACATCGCCTTCGGCATGGTGGCGGCGCTGTTCATCGACGCGGCCATTCTGCGCATGCTGCTGGTGCCCGCGACCATGCGCCTGCTCGGCAATGCCTGTTGGTGGGCCCCGTCCTGGCTGCGGCGTGGCGGGCGTTCCCGCGCCACCGGCGAGCCCGAGCAGCCCCGCCCCGAAGCCGTCCACGGCTCCGAGAACCTCTAGGCCCGGCCGGGGTGCTCTGGGGAAGAAACCGTGGTGCTCCGAGACTGCCCGCTCGGCGGCATGTGCCCGCGTCCGCCGGTCGGATGCCGGCGCTACCGGCGCTCAGATCGAGGCCGACCGACTCCACGGACTCCTAGCCGCCCGCGCGCGGTCCGGCAGCGCCAGGGTGAGCGCGGCCAGGCCGAAAGCCGCGGCGGCGACGGCCGAGAGCATGATCATGCTGCCCGACAGCGTGTGCGCGCGGAAGAACAGCGCGCTCAGCACCGCCAGCCCCACCGAATTGCCGACCTGTTCGATGGTGGGCAGCAAGCCCGACGCCTCTCCCATCGCTCGATCGTCCAGCTCCGCCAGCATCAGCGGCTGCAGCGGCACCCCGAACACTCCGACTCCGAAGCCCGCGAGGAACACCGGCCCGGCGACCAGCGGCAGGTTCACCGCCCCCGATCCCACATACAGGTAGCCCACCCCCACCACGACGCACCCGCCGAAGACCGCGATACCGGCCGACAGCGCTCGAATTCCGCAGCGCCGCACCAAAATCGGCGACAGCACCGCGCCCGCGCCCGCGCCGAGAGCGAACGGTGTCATGGCGACGCCGGTACGCAGCGCGGAGAACCGGAGCACGTCCTGCAACAGGATCGACACGGTGAACACGAACGCGGTGAACAGGCCGAAGAAGATCCCCACCAGCGCCGATCCGACCGCGAAACTACGGTCGGCGAACAGGTCGAGCCGGACCAGCGCACGGCCGCCGCGGCGGCGCGTCGCACGCTCGTGAGCCACGAACACCGCGCCCAGCGCCATCGCGGTCGCGAGGTAGACCCCGTGCAGCGGACGCCAGCCCGCCTGCTGGCTGTCCGACAGCGCGAACAGCAGCAGGAACAGCGCCGCGGTGGCCACCACGGCCCCGCGCGTATCCAGCGGTTCCCGATCCGTCACCGGCCCCGGCCGCAGGTAGACCGCGCCCAGCGCGATCGCCACCACGCCCAGCGGCAGATTCATCAGGAAGATCGCATGCCAGCCGAGTCCGAACGGATCCAGGGTGATCAGGCCACCGCCCAGGATCGGTCCGAGCATTCCGGCGAAACCGGCTGTCGCGCCGTATACGGCGAAGGCGTGGTGATGGTGCTCGCGCCGGAAGGCCGCGGTGATGATGGCGATGGTCTGCGCCGCCATTCCCGCCCCGGCCACGCCCTGGACGATCCGGGCGATCACCAATTCCAGCGCCGTGGCGGACATCCCGCACCACACCGACGCCGCCGTGAAGGCCACCGCCGACCACAGGAACATCCGGCGGCGGCCGACGATCGCGCCGACACGAGCGGCGGTGAGCAGCACGCAGGCGAACGCCAGCGAGTACCCCGCCACCACCCACAACTGCTCGGACCGCGACGCCCCCAGCTCCGCGGTGACGACCGGGAGAGCGGTGTTGACGATCGTCACGTCGATCATCTGCATGAAGACCGAGATCAGGCAGGCACCGAACGATCCGAGCGCCACCGCTGCCTCTTTGCGCGTCATCGGACCGCCGTGTCGTTCGGCCACGAATTGTGCGGGCCCTGTCGCCCCCGCTCGCCGGAGCCGGTGCCGTCCGGCCCGAAAAAGAAGGTCGTCGGACCGTCGCGCCGTTGCGTGCCCGAACCGCCGTCGAGATGAGAGAACGCCGCCGGTCCGTTCGGGATCGTCGCGCGGCATGGACGAATTCGCGTGATGCTGTTCATCGCGACGGAATACACCTCTGTTTCCGATTACCGGCCGTATTGGAACCGGGTTGCCATCTTCTGCGAAGCGCCGCCGCCACGACCCCCGGGCGAAGAGTCGGCACCGATCGGCCGGGCGCCGATCATTGCGCAGGCCGACCACGCCCTCCACGGAAAGGGCCATCTCGGATCGTGGCCCGGTAGGAGCGCTCGATTTCGCAGTCAATAACAACCGTGACCAACTCGCCACAATTTCCGAGCGAGTCTGTGTTTCATACCAATTCGCGCTGCGGCTTCATTGCCCGAGTTCCCAATTCGGACGCGCGCGACTTCGCCGCCGCGCAACGGTGGAACTCGGTTGTCGAACGCATGACTCACGTCGATGCGCCGAGTACCGCAGGAAAGCGCTACCACGCCGTTGCGCCCCCGGCTCATGCGCGGTCTGTCGACGGATGCGGCGCGTGCGACGGGTGGCGCCGTCAGCGCGACGATTTCCACGTGGCATAGCCCTCCGGCATGCAGACGGCGCAGGGACGATAACCAGCGGTGATCGCGTCGGCTTCGGTCGCGAAGAAGACGCGATGCGTGCGGTAGGCACCCCGCTCGAGCGCACGCAGCGCCGACCGGCAGTCGAGACGACCGTAGATGCGGCTGCGGCGGTGGCCGCCATATCGTCCGGGGACGGTGCTCTCATACGGGCGACCGTCGCCGCCGAGCATCGTATACACGGCGCTATACGGCGTCGTGCAGCACCAGACCGAGGGTGTGCCGCAAACCGCCGCGCACGCGGCTCACACCGTGGCGGACCGGGGCGCGGGACCAACCGCGACTGGATCGCGTCGGCCGGTCGCGGGTGGTGAAGATCAGCGCGTGGCCTTGCTCCAGGACGTTCACGGTCGCTTTCGACTGAGCGCGCAGGCGTTGCTCCACGATCAGGAACTCGCCACCGGTGTAGTCGGTCCCGGGCCGATCCAACCCGATGACGACCTGAAGCGGAAAGACGAGCTCGCCGTACAGGTCTCTGTGCAAGGCGTTCCAGTCGCCTGCGGTGTAGCGCAACAGAATCGGAGTCGGCTTCGGCTGCCCGGCGGCGTGGCAGGCATCGAGCCAGTCTCCGAACTCCTCCGGCCACGGTGCCGGGTCGCCCAGCCGCTGCGCCCAGGATCGCGCCAGCGGCAGCAATGCGCGATAGAAGGCCGCGCGCAGGTCCGCGATCGGCTCGGGCACCGGAGCCGCGAAATACCGGTAGGTGCCCTCGCCGAATCGGTAGCGCGCCATGTCGACGGTGGACCGGAAGCGTCCGATGTCGTCCCACATGGCGCTGAACACGGCACACTCCTGCGGGGTGAGAATCGGGCCGGTAGCCGCACAACCGTGTGCGTCGACTTCCTCGAGCAGTTCCCGCCACGGCTGGGCATCGACGCGATCCGCCAGGGAAGCAACGGCATTCGCCGGCGCGGGCTCTGCGCGGCGACCGTCGCGGGAGGTGCCGGTGCCGCGCTCGGTCATGCTGCCGCCTCCAGATCCAGCAGCGTGTGTTTCGCGGCGACGCCGCCAACGTACTGTCCGATGGACCCGTCCCCGCGCACCACGCGATGGCACGGAATCACCACCGGCAGCGGATTGCGCGCGCACGCGGAGCCCACCGCGCGAACGGCACGCGGGTTGCCGACGGCGGCGGCGACCGCGCCGTAGCTGGCCCGCTGCCCGTAACCGATGGCGGGCAGGTGCTCGATCACCTGGCGGCGGAATCCGGCGGCCAGCCGCAGATCCAGCGGCAGGTCGAAATGCGTCCGGCTGCCGGCGAAGTACTCGTCGATCTGCCGGGCCGCCGCATCCAGCCGAACCGGTGCCGCGAGTATCCGTGGGCTGATCCGCGCCGCCAGCGTGGCGAGCACCGCCGCGTGATCCTCGGTGGGGTAGGCGACGCGGACCAGTCCCGCGGGCGTCGCGGCCAGCAGCAGTGTTCCCACGGGGGTGTCGACGGTGCGGTAGGCGATGTCGAGCAGGCCCGCTGCCTCGGCATCGGCCACCAGCCGTGTGTGCAGTGCGGTGAGCAGGTCGGCGCCGGGGGTCAGTGCGTGCGCCAGCCCGTCGCGGTCGTCGCGGTCGAGGGTGGCCATCATGCGTCCTCCTTCGGGTAGAGCTTGCGCAGGGTCTTCAGGCCGTCCGCCGCGGCGCGGCGAGCGGCGTCCGGAGAGTTGCCGAGCAGTTCGGCGATCTCCGCGTGGGGAAGCCCGGCCAGATAGTGGTAGGCGACCGCCTGCCGCTGTTTGGCCGGCAACGCGCGCAGGGCGGCCCAGAGATCGGGGTCGTAGTCGGCGGGGCCGGGCGCGGTGACGGGACGCTCCGGAAGCGTCTCCGCCGGGACGGGCGCGCGGGTCAGCGCCCGGCCGACGTCGATCGCACGGCGATGCGCGATGGTCACCAGCCAGGCTTCGATGTTCGTGTCCGGGGGAAGCCCGGGAAACGCGCGCAGCGCCGAGAGGAACGTTTCCGACCAGGCGTCGGACGCGTCCGCGGGGCCGAGCACCGCCCGGCAGACGCGCAAGACCATCGGGCCGTGCTCGGCCACTATTTCCTCGAACGGGGGCAGGCTCACACCGGGTAGACGCCACAGGCGTCGCGAATGTGAGATTCCGTCATCAGGTCCCCGGCTCTGCTTCCCGGCGCGACAGCCCACTGGCGCGCAGCACCCGGCGTGCGATACCCGCGCGGATGGACTCGTCGGTTCCGATGATCCGGACGTGGCGGCGTGCCCTGGTGATCGCGGTGTACAGCAATTCCCTGGTCAGCAGGGTCGATTCCGGCTCGGGCAAGACGACGGAGACGGTGTCGTACTGGCTTCCCTGGCTGCGATGGATGGTCATCGCGAAGACGGTGACCACCGCGGGAAACTGCGTCGGATGCACCAGGTACGGTTCGCTGCCGCGCTGCAGCGCCGCCCGCAGCGAGCCGTCGGGCATGCGCACGACGACGCCGGTGTCGCCGTTGTAGATCCGAGCCTCGTGATCGTTCGCGGTGACCAGCAGTGGTTGGCCGGGATACCACGGCGCATGGTGCGAGTCGGGACCCGCTCCCCCGGCGGCGGCCCACTCCGCGGCCATCCGGTCCCAGCGCTCGACGCCGAAGGGCCCCTGCCGATGCGCGCACAGCAGGCGATGCGATTCGAGGGCGTCCAGTGCGCCCGCCGCGTCACCGCCGAGCGCGGCGGCGGTGACCGCGCTCGCCGCCCGAACCACGTCGGCGCGCACCGCGGCCAGGTCCTCGGGAGCGCTCAGCGACAATTCGTCGCCACCAGCGCGCAACAGTTCGAGCGCGGCGTCCGCGTCCCCGGCCCGCACCGCGACGGCCAGGTCGGCGATCCGGCCGCCGAATCTGCGGCCCCTGGTCAGCCGGACGATGCCGCCGCGCAGGCGGGTGCGCTCCAGCGCGGTCAAAGCCCCGGCGTGGTCGGTGGTCGTCTCCGGGCCGAGGATCTCGTCGAGGACGGGGTTCGGCGTGGTGGCGACCGGTCCGGCCACCAGATCGGCGAGCACCGCCCCCGCGTCGACCGACGCGAGCTGATCCGGATCGCCCACCAGCACCAGCCGGGTGTCCGGACGCAGCGCGGCCAGCAGCCTGCTCATCATGGTCAGGGAGACCATCGAGGTCTCGTCGACCACGATCACGTCGTAGGGCAGCCGATTGAACTCGTGATGCTTGAAGCGGGTGCTGCGACCACGCTGCCAGCCCAGCAGCCGGTGCAGGGTGGCGGCGGTCAGCTCGGGAAGCCCGAGGGAGACGGCTTGGTCGCGCACGGCTTCCTGCAAGCGCGCCGCGGCCTTTCCGGTCGGCGCGGCCAGCGCGATGCGCAGCGGGGGGAGCTTCGGCTCCGCCTCGCGATGCGCGGACAGCAGGGCGATGATGCGCGCGATCGTGTGGGTCTTGCCGGTGCCGGGCCCTCCGGCTACCACGGTGGTCCAGTGCGTGGCGGCGAGCGCGGCGGCCAAGCGCTGACGATCGGGGGCCGTGCCGGTCTGCGCGTCGAACAGTCGGTCCAGTTCCCGCCGCACGATGCGTGGGTCGACCACGGGGTGGTGGGCGGATCGCTCGGTGAGCACTCGCCGGATCGTCTGCTCCTGCCGGTAGTACCGATCGAGGTAGAGCAGCGGGCCCGCATCGTCGGGCCCGCGCGACTCGACCAGCCGCAGCGGCCGCAACGGCCCCGCTGGTCCGCCGCGCACCAGCGGGCTCACCCGCAACGCGGCGACCACCGCCGGGATGTCCGGCCACGGTAGCGTCGCCGGATCGACGCCCGCGTCCCAGGTCTCGTCGGCGTCGACGCCGATCTCCCGCATCCGATGCAGTTCCAGGCACACCGAGCCGGAGCGCACCGCGCGCACGGCCAGCGCCGCGGCCAGCAGCACCTGTTCCGACGCTTCCCGTCCGAGCCGGCCCAGCCGCAATGCCACGTGCACGTCGGCCGCCGACAGCACACCCGCCTCGTTGAACGTGCGCAGCAGGCCGGTTCCCCGCTGCGCCACCTGGATCGAGGTCACTTACCGCCCCTCCCCCGCCAGCAGCGACGACAGCGCGACGACCAGATCGGCGGGCGGGTGCCAGTCGAACACACCGCAGCCCGCGGGCGTCTCCGGCCCGATCATGCCGCGAACGAACAGGTATCGCGCTCCGCCGAGGTGCCGGGCCGGGTCGTAGCCGGGCAACCGCCAGCGCAGATACCGGTGCAGGGCCACCGAGTACAGCAGCGCTTGCAGCGGGTAGTGGGAGCGCAGCATCTCGGCGGCCATGCGGTCGCGGGTGTAGTGCGCCACGGTGAGATCACCGGTGCCCAGCCGGTTGGTCTTGTAGTCGACGACGACGAATCGCGGTTCCGCGCCGTCGGACACGCGCAGCACGGCGTCGATGCTGCCGGTGAGGTAGCCGCGCAGCGGTAGGTCCTCCAGCGCCGCCAACTGGCCGGCGTACGCGCACAGGTCGCCGTCCGCCGGAAGGTGATCGCGGAGCAGGTCGGCGATACGCCGCAGCGTCGCCGCGGTCGCGCCGGCGCGGTCCCCGCCGGCCAGCGGTAATTCGAACTCGAGCTCGGTCAGGCGGTCGCGGGGGGCCACATCGGCCAGGCAACCGCCGCCGAGTGGGGTACGCAGCACCGCGAGCAGCGCGGTTGCCAGCGATTCCGTATCGAGCTCGGCCATCAGCTCGCCCACCGCCTCCCGGCACCGATGGCGCACTTCGGCCGCCAGATCCGCGCTACCGGTGTCGATCCGCTCCAGGACGCCGTGCACCAGCGTGCCGAACTCCGCGCCGTAAGGCAGCGCGTTCATCAGCGAGGCAGCGCCGGTCGGTTCCGGCTCCGCCGCGCCGAGGAGGGAAGCGCCCGCAGGCTCGTCACCCGGTCCCCGTGGGTCTTCCGGTTCGCTGTCGGACGCCGGTGCCGCCGGACCGTGCGCGGACGCGGTCAGCGCGGAGTAGGACGTGCGCCGCCACTGCTGGTCCAGCACCCGGTCGAAGCGGGCCGCGGCCAGATCGCCCAGGGCGGGTTCGGTGCGCACCCGCCGGGCCGGGACGTCGTCGCCGCCTGCCACCGCCGTCACCGAGATCGCTGCGGCCGCCTCCTGGGCCCAGCTCGACAGATCGCGTGCGGCGACGGTGTCGGAGGGCACCGCGGCGCGGACGGCGACCGCGGCGCCGCGATCGGCGCGACCGAAGACCATCCGGTGCAGCGGCGAGGCGGCGGTGGTGATCGCGGGCGCCCACCAGGCGACGATCTGGCACATAGCCCGGGTCAGCGCCACGTAGAGCAACCGCAGCTCCTCCCCGGCCTCCTCGGCTTCGCTGCGCGCCTTGCGTTCGGCGTATCCCGTGGCATCCGGACCGCCGACGTCCAGCACGCGCGCACCATCGTCGGCGTGGAACAGCAGGGTCGCCGGATAGGGATTCTTCGCGCTGTCCCAGGCGAAGGGCAGGTAGACCACCGGGAATTCGAGTCCCTTACTCGCGTGCACGGTAGCGACCTGTACGGCGGCGGAGTCCCGGTCGAGCCTGCGGCTGCGGTCGGCGACTGCCCCGGAGGCGGGATCGCGCACCCGGTCGGCCAGCCACCGGGTCAGCGCGGTCAGCCCGAGTCCCTCGCTGAGCGCCACGTGGTCCAGCAGCTGCGCGATGTGCCGCAGATCGGTGAGCTGCCGCTCCCCGTTCTCCACGGCGAGCAACCGCTGCGCCAGATGCGCTTCGGCGGCGATCTTCTCGTAGACGGCCGCGAATCCGGCGCGGGCGAACAGCCGCGCCGCGTCCCGCAATTGCGCGCTGACCCGCCCGACCAGATCCGCGCCTCCGCTGTCGATCTCGGCGGCGGTGACGCCGAGCAGCGGGGTGCACGCGGCCAGCCGCACCCGGTCGCCGCGGTGCGGCTGTTCCAGCGCCCGCAGCACCCACAGCCAGTTGGTGGCGCTGCTGGTCGCGAAAACGCTGACGCCGCCGGCCAGCACGGACGCCACGCCGACGCGATCCAGTGCGGCGCGCACCACGTCGATCTGCGAGCGGGTGCGCACCAGCACCGCGATGTCACCTGGTCCGATCGGTCTGCGCGCCGCCTCCACGGGCCGCGCCGATTCCCCCGCCACGGCAGACGTATCGGCCTTCACCTCCAGCACCACGCCCGACTCGAGCAGGCGGACGATGTCGGCGGCGAGGTCGTCGGCGACCTTTGCCCGCATGCGGCCGACCGCGGGGAAACCGGACTTGTTCAGCGGCCCCGCGCCGGTGCGCGGCAGGCAGCGCAGACGCATCGGCGTGGTCAGCTCGTCCGGTCCGGACAGCCGCGACCAAGGCCTGGTCGCGGCGACCGGATACACGCGAATCTCCTCGTGTCCCAGCGCCGCACCGCCGTGCAGGTGGTCCAGCGCGGCCAGCAGACCCGCGTCGCTGCGCCAGTTCGTGGTGAGCTCTCGCCGGGTGCCCGCGTGCGCGACCGCGTCCAGATAACTGAGCACCTCCGCGCCGCGGAAGGCGTAGATCGCCTGTTTGGGATCGCCGACCAGCACCAGGGTGGTGTGCCCGTGGAACGCTCTGCGCAGGATGTCCCATTGCAGGGGATCGGTGTCCTGGAACTCGTCGACCAGGGCCACACGGTAGCGCGCGCGGATGCGGCGGCACGCGAGCGCGCCGTGGTCCGGATCGGCGAGCACGTCGTGCAGCAGCACCAGCAGGTTGTCGAAGTCGCGCAGCCCGGCCAGCCGTTTGCGGCGCTCGGTCTCCGCGCGCACGGCGTGCGCGAACGCCACGCGCTCGCCCGCACCGGATTCGCCGTCCGGCACGAGCGCCGCGTGCCGGTCCCGCACCGCGGCCAGCGCGAGTGTGCGGGCCTCTTTCACCGAGAACGGCGGTTCGCCCCTGGCGTAGCGGTGCAGATACAGGTCGTCGACGACGGTGCCGACGAGATCGTCGACGGTTTCCACGAGCCGGGTGCCGGGATCGTGTTCGCCCGCGAGGCCGAGCTCGTCGAGCATGCGCTGACAGAAGCTGTGCGTGGTGGCGATGGTGCCCGCGTCGAAGTCCGACAGGGCGGTCAGCAGCCGTCGCCGCCGCAGCCGGACTTCGCTCTCGCCCGCCTGCGCGAGGTAGCGGACCAGTTCGTCGGCGTGCGCCCGCGCCGCTGCCGGGTCGGCCAATGCGGCGGCGACGGCGACGAATCGGTCGCGGGTGCGTTCGCGCAGTTCCTGGGTCGCGGCCCGGCTGAACGTCACCAGCAGCAACTGGGACACATTGATACCAGCTTCGGCGACATAGCGCACGGCGAGTCCGACGATGGCGTGCGTCTTGCCGGTGCCCGCGCTGGCCTCGAGCACGGTCGTGCCGGTGGGCAGCGGTCCGTACGGCTCGAACGCGTCGGCGTCGAAAGCGGCTGCGTCGAAGGAGGTTTCCTGTACGGTCACGCGGGGCTCCCTCCTGCGCGGCCGGTGGTCACGCGATCTGCGGACGTCGCCGACGCCCGAACCAGCGGCCACACGGCGCGCTGGTCCCGAGGCGGCAATCCGAGCTGCCATTCTGCCGCCCAGCCGGGCGCCCCTCGCTCATCGACACGCGCCGCAGCGACGCGAGTCGGCCCCCCGTGCCGGAACGAGCCGAAACGCCACCCGCGTACGGCCCACTCGTGCCCGGCCACGGCTGAACCGGACTCTGCGCAGCCGAAAGCGGAGCCCACACTCGCACGCGCCGCAGCGAAGTCAACCAGCTTCCCGTACCGGAACGAGCCGAAACGCCGCTCGTGTTCAGCCGACTCGTTCTCGGTCACGGCTGGCCCTGACTCTCCGCGGCCAGCAGCGGAGCCCACATCCGCCGGGCCAGCGCGCCGAAACGGGTACTCTCACCAGGTTCTCCAGCGGCGGCGGGCGCGGCCATGAGGTGCTCGAGGCGGGGCGCCGGACCCCAGACGTAGCGCAGATGACGGTCGGTGTGGTCGCCGAACGGCCCCGGACCGTTGGGGCCGCCGTTGAATTCGCGTTCCGCCGCGGCGATCGCGTCCTCGACGCCCGCACCGCGGAAACGACGCTCGGCGTAGATCGCGGTCGCGGTGGGCGCGACCGGCAGCGGCTCGGTCAGGCCCGCGTCGCGCAGCGCGACCAGTTCGCGCAGGATCTCCCGCGCCGCGGGCGCGTCGGGCGCGGTGAGTTCGCAACGCCAGGCGGGACGGCCGAATTGACCACGCCCGGTGCTCACCGCCCGCCAGGACCGGTCCTCGGTCAGGGTCAGCGCCAGCAGCGAGACCCACGCTCCGATGCGATGTTTGGGCGCGAGCCGGGAGAAGGTGGTGCGGACCAGTGTTTCGCCGCGCACCTCGGGAACGGTGCCGGTCAGGCGGCGTCCATTGCCCAGATCGACCGCGATGTCCACCGCGCGCGCCGGGCCCGTGTAGTCCGCTTGCGCGGCGCGCACCAACCGGTCCACGGTGTGCTCGACCTCGTCGAGCACGGCCGCGCCGAACCCGAAGGGCGGCAACGTGCCGCGCCGCCACTCCGCCGCCCGTAACCCGGCCGGGTCCGCGCCGGTCAGGCGGGCCGCGAGCAGGCGTTCGCCCAGTTCCCACTTGGCCAGGCCGTCCAGCTCGATGGGCAGCCGGTCGGCGATGTCCTCGTCGTGCTCCGGAACCCGCACGCCCAGACGCTGCCACAGGAACGCGCGCACCGGATGTTCGGCGAACGAGATCAGGTCGGCAAGAGCGACATCCGCCGGCTCGACCGCAGGTAGCGGCGCGGCCAGGAAACCCGGGCTCGGCCGCGCGGGGCCGTCGGCCGCGTGCGCGCCTGCCAATGCCACGGTGTCGAAGCTGAACGGGTCCTCGGCCCGGAAGTTGCGGCGATCGAAGGACTGCAGCGGGTGCCGCGTCACCACCGCGCGCATCGCCGGTGCGCCGACGTGGGCGCGCAGCGCGTCCAGCAACTCGGCGACCGGGATGGCGGGCGGCCGGTGCGCCCCGCTGACCGGATCGGCGCCGGTGTGCAACACCAGCAACGTGTCGCGCGCCGCGAGGATCGCGTCCAGCAGCAGCTGCCGATCCTCGCTGCGCGGATCCCGCTCGCCGAGCAGGGGTTCGCGCGCCAGCACGTCGTCACCGTCGGCCGCGCTCGCGCGCGGGAACACCTCGTCGTCCAGTCCGAGCAGCACCACCACCCGGTGCGGCACCGACCGCATCGGCACCATCGTGCAGACGGTCAGCTCGCCGGTGCGGAAATTGGCTCTGGTGGGGCGCGCCGCCAGCCGCGACCGCAGCAGGACGCCCACGTCGGCCAATCGCAAGGAGATCTCGCCCGCGTGGTCGGTGGCGGCGGCGAGTTCCTGCCTGGCTTCGGTACGCACCCAGGCCTGCGCGTCCGGTACGTCGGTCAGCAGATCGAGCGCGCGGGCGAGCACCGCCGCCCAATCGTGCGCGGGCCGGGGACCGCGCAGATCGCGCAGGCACACCGCGAGCCGGTCGATGAACTCGGCGAAGCGTCCGGCCAGGTCGACGTCGTTGCTGTCCACGTCGTCCAACGGCAGCGCCAGATCCAGCCAGTCCTCGGCGGTCTCGCCCGCGGTGACGCCGAGCAGGATCCGGTCCACGGCGCTGTTGAGCGTGTTCTGCGCGAAATCGGCGAGCCCGAACGCCTGCCGCTGACGCTGCCCGATGCCCCACCGCGCTCCGGATTCGGCCGCCCACTCGCGCAGCCGCTCGATGTCGTCGTCGTCGAATCCGCATCGGCGCCGGACGGGTTCGGCGGCCGCGAGATCGAGGACCTGGGTCACCGTCACCCGGCCGTCGGCCAGCTCCAGCAGCACCCCGATCACCGCGAGCAGCGGATTGGTCACGCCGCGGCCCCGGTCGGCCAGGCGCACCCGCAGCCGGTGCGCCGGATGCTCCGAATCCGGCTGCGGCTCCGGCGATCCCGGGGTGCGCTGCCCGAACGCCGCCCGCACCAGCGGCGCGTAGGCCTCCACTTCGGGGCACATGATCAGGACGTCGCGCGGTTCCAGCGTCTCGTCGGCCGCGAACAGCCCGAGCAGGCATTCCCGCAGCACTTCGACCTGCCGCGCGGGACCGTGACACGCGTGCACCTGCACGGTGCCGTCGGCGCTCGCCGCTCCGGGCGCGGGCGGCCACCGATCGTCCCGGATCGCCGCCTGCAGCGCGCGCAGCAATGTCGTGGGCGATGCGGCCGCCGCAGCGGTATCACCGGAGCGAGCCGTGGTGCTCGGATGGTAGGTATCGGAGCCGGTGGCGGCGGGTCCGGTCAACCGCTGCTGGAGCTCTCGGACGTCGCGGGCCAGTCCCGCCAGCAGCGGATGCGCCACCGCGTCGGCGCTGCGATCCTCGGCGCGCGTGCGGGCCACCGGCAGCTCGTTCAGGGCCGACCAGAGCACCGGGCTGGGATGGACCAGCCACAAGTGGACGTCACGGGCGTGGGCCAGCGCCGAGAGAACGGCGAGCTGGTCACTGGGCAGCCGGGTCACACCGAACAGCGACAGTCGTGCGGGCAGCGCGACCAGATCCGGCCGGTCCCGCAGCCGCGCACAGGCCGCGTCGAGCCGCTCGGCCGGGCCAGGGGTCCCGATCTCGGCGCGCAGTTCCCGCCACAGCTTCGGCTGCCAGAGCAGGTCGCCCGGTATCGCGCCGCCCGCGCCGTCGGTGTCCGAGCCCGCCGCCCACTCGGTGATCAGTGCGGGGCGCTGGGCGGCGTAACTGTCGAACAGCGCGGCGACCTGGGCCGCGGTCGCGTAGCGCCGTCCCAGGCGGTGCTCGCCGCCCCCTGGGTCCCGCGCGCCGAGGTGTCTGGCGAGCACCGCGCACCACGGCTGCGACAGCGACGCGTCGATCACCCGCAGCAGCGTCCACACCACACGCTCGGCCGCCCAGGGGTCTTCCGCGGGCGCCACCCCGCTCGCCGCGGCCAGCACGTCGGCGACGAGCGCGGCGGGCGAGGGAAAAGCGATGTTCGCGCACACGCCGTCGGCCCCACCGTCCGCCCCGAGCACCGCCGACAACGTCTGCGCCAGCCAGCGCTCCACGCCTTTCGCCGGCACCGCGACCACCTCGGCCGCGAACGGGTCCTCCTGCGGCGACGCCAGCACCCCGGCGAGCGCCAGGGCGAGGACGTCGGCGCGCTCGGCACGGTGGATGTGCAGCGGCATCTGCGCCCTCTCGATCGATGGTGTCCGGCTGCGCTGGCCTCGGACTTCGTGCACGTTTATACGCCCGGCGACCGACGCGCAACCGCACCGCCCCATCCGGGCGCCAGTGAAATGGACCACATGAGAACGGATTACTCCGCCGTGTCACGCGGGGACCGCCGCGCCGGTATGCGACAGTGCTGCACCGGGGAGGTGAGAGTTTGCACCGGGGCGGAACGAGAGAACTGCACCGAAAGGCTGGGTCGCGTTCATGGATGCGATGGTGATTCCGCTGGTCCCGAAAGGCGGGTTCACGGTCCGCCGGGTCGGTGACCGCTGGGAGCTCGTCAACTCGCGCCACTACGGCCGCACCGTCGTCCTGCATTCCTGGCCCCGGGAGCGCCACACCGAAGCGTTCGAGCACTGCTACCGCCTCAACGGACGAACCGTCGAAGAATTGCGCGCCGCCTTCCGTTGACCGCCCTGGCCAGCGGCGATGACGAGAAATCCTGCGGCGCAGATAACCGGACGCCGGATCGGCACACCCGGATTCGCGCTCGAGACGTGCGTACGGACCCGTGATGTGCCATCGTGGTCCCTCGTGCGTTACCCGTCCCCCGCCACCCGAACCGTTCCCCGCGTGGCCGCCTCCGCCTGTGTCCTCGCCGCCGCCGCGATCATCGCCCCGAGCCTGCCCACCGTGCTCCCGGCCGCCGGTGCGGCGCCGCTCGCGCACACCCAGGGCTGCCTGCCCGGTTTCGACTGCGATATGAGCAACCGCATCGCCAAGGTCGACGCCTACCTCGCCAAACGCCCCGGTGTCACCGGCTACGTTTTGCGCGACCGGGTCTCGGGCGGGTTCTACGCGAACGCCAATGCCGAGAACGCGGTCTGGACCGCGTCCACGATCAAGCTCGCCATCGCGGCGGACCTGCTCAACCGGGCGCGGATCGGCGCCATCGCGCTGTCGCCGGAAGACCGCGGCTTGCTGGAATTGATGCTCGCGACTTCGAACGACGGCGCCGCCGACATCCTGTGGACCAAGTACGCGGGCTTCGACCGCATGGCGTTCAACAACGCCTTCCGCGCCAACGGGATGACCTCGCTGGTTCCGCAGCCCACCAACACCGCGCTGTTCCCCGACTGGTCGTTCCAGAAGTGCACCGCCGCCGACCTCGACCGACTGATGGACCACATCCTCAACCACATGCACCCCGACGACCGCAACTACCTGGTCGACCGGATGCGCTCGGTGGACTCCAACCAGCACTGGGGCGTGTGGGGGGCGGGCGCGAGCATGCGTCCCGGACTGAAGAACGGCTGGTCGGCCGAACAGGGCGGCTGGGTGGTCAACTCGGTCGGCTTCGCGGGTCCCGGCGAGCGCTACACCCTCGCCATCATGACCTCGCTCGGCGACGCGGGCGGCTACACCGAGGGCGCCGACACCGATACCAAGGTCGCGGAGATCCTGCTCGCCGGGCGCTGACGCGTCAACGGGCCGATCGGGTCGCCTCAGGCGCCCGCACGCTTGCGCAACGTCATCGGCGCACCGTCCCTGGGGAATGGGATCGTGGTGAATCCCCAGGGCATCCGGTACTTCTCCGGTATGCGCCACTCGTATTCGCGCACCAGGGCCGCGGTCAGCGTTCGAACCTCGAACGTGCCGAAGTGCATCCCGATGCACTTGTGCGCGCCCGCCCCGAACGGCATCCAGGCCAGGCGGTGCGACTTGTCCTCGCGCCGCTGTTCGCCGAAACGCTCGGGGTCGAATCGCTCGGGACGCGTCCACAGTTCGGGTAGCAGGTGATTCACCTGGTAGGCGAGGTCGACGGGGGTACCAGCCGGAATGTAGTGGCCCGCGATCTCGGTGTCGCGCACGGCGCGGCGCGCCAGACCGGGAACCGGCGGCATGAGCCGCAAGCTCTCCCGGATCACCAGATCCAGGTCACGCAGTGCCTCCAGGTCCGCGATGGCCGGTGGCGTGTCGCCGAGCCGTTCGTCCATATCGAGCACTTCGGCCCGGACCCGTTGCTGCCATTGCGGGTGTTTGCCCAGGTAGTAGGCGACGGCGGTCGCGGTCGTCGTCGTGGTGTCGTGCGCGGCCATGATCAGGAAGATCATGTGGTTCACGACGTCCGCGTCACCGAAGACGCCGCCGTCCGCACTGCGGGCGTGGCACAGCCCGGAGAAGAAGTCCGGTGTCTCGGTACCGCGCTTCTGCGGCAGCATGGCGGTGAAGTAGTCCTCCAGCACTCTGCGGCCGCGTAGCCCGGCTCGCCAGTGGCCGCCCGGCACCGAGTGCCGGATGATCGCCAGCCCCGCGTGGGTGCAGTCGACGAACGCCTCGATCAGCTGGCGGCGGCGCGGGCCGACGTCCGCGGCCATGAAACGCTCCGCCGCGATGTCGAGGGTCAGATCCTTGATCGCCGGGTACAGCCGCACCGTGCGTTCGGCGTCGCGTTCGCGCGGCACCCAGCCGCTGACGGCGGCCAGCACCATCGGCGTCAGCGCGGCCAGGTGGGCTTCGAGGCGGTCCCGGGTGAACGCCTGCTGCATGATCTTGCGATGGAATTTGTGCTCGTCGAATTCCAGCAGCAACAGCCCGCGCCGGAAGAACGGGCCGATGAAATAGTCCCAGCCCTGGCCGAAGTCGCGGCGCCGGTGACCGAGCACTTCGTCCAGGGCGTCCGGTCCCGCGACCAGCACGCGGTCGACACCGAGCGAGGTGTTCAGCGAGACGGGTCCGTACCGGCGGTAGCGCTCCATCATCTCGGCCGGTCCCCAGCGCATATAGTGCAACGCCCGCCCCAGATAGGGCAGCCCGGCGTCGCCGCGCACCGGGACGGTGGCGCTGCCGCGCGGCGGGGTGGCCAATACCTGACGCCGTTCCGGCAGCAGACCCAGCGCCCGGTCGATCAGCGGGCCGTGCGGTACCTCGATCAGCGCGATGTTCTCTGCATCGACCTGCACGCTGGGCTTTCGGCCGACCGCGCGATTACCGGCGACCATGGCAATCCTCCCTGGACGACAGTGTCCATCGTAGGCTCTCGGCCGCGTTCGCTCGGCCGGTTCGCCGAGCGTCCATCCGTCCCCGATCCTCCCCGCCCCGGCGCGGCGGCGGTGAGACTTCGCACCGCAACACGCCAGGAACGGGGATCTCGCCGTGACGCTGCCCGGCTCGGCGGCTACGGTTTAGCGTGTCAGGAACCGCCGCCGGGGACGACCCCCAAGGTCCATCGAGGAGCAGGACGATGAGCACTCAGACTGTTGAGAACGGCCGGCACCGGGTGGTGGTGATCGGCTCGGGCTTCGGCGGCCTGTTCGGCACCAAGCACCTCAAGCGCGCCGACGTCGACATCACGCTGATCTCGAAGACATCGACCCACCTGTTCCAGCCGCTGCTCTACCAGGTGGCGACCGGCATCCTCTCGGTCGGCGAGATCGCGCCGGCCACCCGCCTGGTGCTGCGCAAGCAGAAGAACGCGCAGGTGCTGCTCGGCGAGGTCACCGACATCGACCTGTCCGCCAGGACCGTGACCTCCCGCCTGCTCGACAAGGACACGGTCACCCCGTTCGACAGCCTGATCGTCGCGACCGGCGCGCAGCAGTCCTACTTCGGCAACGACCGGTTCGCCACCTACGCGCCCGGCATGAAGACCATCAATGACGCGCTCGAACTGCGCGGCCGCATCCTCGGCGCGTTCGAGCAGGCCGAGCTGGCGACGACCCAGGAGGAGCGCGACCGGCTGCTGACCTTCGTCGTCGTCGGCGCGGGCCCGACCGGGGTGGAGCTGGCCGGGCAGATCGCCGAGCTGTCCGATCGCACGCTGGAAGGCACCTTCCACAACATTGATCCCCGCGACGCTCGGGTGGTGCTGATCGAGGGCGCGGGCGCCGTGCTCGGGCCGATGGGGCCGAAACTCGGCGGTAAGGCCGAACGGCGCCTGGAGAAGATGGGCGTGGAGATCCAGCTCAACGCCATGGTGATCGATGTCGACGCGTTCGGCGTCACGGTGAAGGACTCCGACGGCACCGTCCGCCGTATCGAGTCGGCGTGCAAGGTGTGGTCGGCGGGCGTGCAGGCCAGTCCGCTCGGCAAGATGATCGCCGACCAGTCCGACGGCACCGAGGTCGACCGCGCGGGCCGGGTCGTGGTCGAACCGGACCTGACCGTCAAGGGCCACCCGAACGTCTTCGTGGTCGGCGACCTGATGTCGGTGCCGAACGTGCCCGGCCAGGCGCAGGGCGCCATCCAGGGCGCTACCTACGCCGCCCGGCAGATCAAGGCCGGTCTGAAAGGCCAGACGCCCCAGGAGCGCAAGCCGTTCAAGTACTTCAACAAGGGCAGCATGGCCACCATCTCGCGGTTCAGCGCCGTGTGCCAGGTGGGCAAGCTGGAATTCGGCGGCTTCGTCGCGTGGCTGGCCTGGCTGGCGCTGCACCTGTACTACCTGGTCGGCTATCGGAGCCGGATCGTCACCGTCATCCAATGGTTCGTCACCTTCCTCGGGCGCAGCCGCGGGCAGATGGCGGCCACCGAACAGTGGGTGTTCGCCCGACTAGCCCTGGAGGCGATCAGCACCGGGGACGACGAGGACGCCGAACAACTGGCCGCCGCGCTGGGCGCTTCTACCAACAGCCGGGTCGCCGTGGACAAGGCACACACCGATGCCAAAGCAGGCTGACACTCGATCGTTATAGCGCGCTCGACCAATCCAGGTCGCCGACAGATCCGAATGTGGGGCGTCGAAGTCTCCTTCGGATGAAAGGTGATCTATGGGCACACGAAAGCACCGAGCACCCGCATCGCACCGGCCGAAGCTCGGCTCCATCGTCGCGGCGGGGGCGGTTCCCCTCGTCCTGGCGCTGGTGTCAACCGGTACCGCGCACGCGGAGCCCGATCCGTCGGCTCCGGCGATCCAGACGGATTCCGTCGATCCGGCTGAACGGGCGGATCAGCCGGCCGAGTGGCCGGGCGCGGAGGCGCCGAACGTGCGCCCGTACGAAGGCCTGCGGATTCCGGACAACACGCTGAGCTCGTTGCAGTGGGCGCGCCCAGTGCCGGAGTACAAGTACCTGGCTCCGCTGGCCGGGCTGCACGCGCCCGTTCCGGTCGCCCCGGTGCCGCCGATCGCACCGCCTCCCGGCAAGTTGCGCTTCGGCGACGTCCAGGTCGACGCTCCGGACTGGCTCTACCGCGAGCAGGCGATCCAGCTCAACGACGGCGCCGCGATGGCCGAGGCCAACATGGCGACATTCCTCGACTCGGTCGGTATGGAGCGCACCAGGTCCGACCGCGTCGCCGGCCAGACGCTCGGCTCCGCCGCGATCGGCGCCGCGGCAGGCGCCGCCTTCGCGAGCCCGTTCGCCTTGATCGGAGCCGCCGTCGGTGGTGGTCTCGGCTTGGCCATCGGTCTGCCGTTCGCACCGATCGGCCTCGCGGCGGGCCCGATCGGCGCTGCCTACGGTGCGGCCCTGATGGCCGTCCCATTGGCCGCCATCGGCGCGGGCATCGGCGCGGGGCTCGGCGCGGTGCACGCACTGAGCGCGCCGCCACAGGCGCTCAGCACGCCGGAGTCGGTCCCTGCTCCGGAGGCCACCGCCCCCGCTCAGGAATCGACCGGATCAGCTCCGGAGGCCGGCGAAGCGACCGACGGCTGATCGGATGACGTGCGCGTGGAAACAGCCGGAAGGGTGGGAACCCGACGACGCTGTCGAGCTCCCATCCTTTCTATCTCCAAGTTCTCCCCCGATTACACCTGTACCGCCGATCTCGGTGCGGGCGGCGGAACCGTTCGTCGCCCCTTCCGACGGCCCCACCGATAACCCGGGCTTCCCAGCCGATCGGTTCCGGTTCGTCGCTCACTCGGATGCGGCGAGCAGCGACCCGGTGCGGGTGAACAAGCTGCCACCCGCGGCCAGCGGTAGCCGGGTCCGCGTCAACCCGGACGTCGTGGTGGCGCGGTCGTCCGGATAGACCAGTTCGCTCTCCAAGGCGCGTGGCGCGGACAGCGCGTCATCGGCCGGGGTGCCCGCTCCCAGCGCCAACCGATGGCGCAGCAGTGGCATGTCGTCGAGGTCGGCGATCACGTCTCCCCGCCACTGGCCGCCGTCCTCTCCAAAGCGGCCGAGCTGTACGCGCTCGCGCATGCGCAGCCGGGCGCCGGAAGCCAGCCGGACCGTCGTGACCGTGTGGTGCGACGCTCCGCCCGCGACGACCATGGGTTCGGGATCGAGATCCAGCGAACCGCCGCTTCCGACCTCCAGATGCCAGCGCCCGATCGACAGGGGCGTCGCCGATCCCGGTAGCGCGAGTGTCGCCGCCACCGAGCGCACGACCAGATCGGCGCCCGGCGCGACCACGATCACGATGTCGAGTTCGTCACCGCCCAGTGGCGTGGCCGCGGTGCCGATCAGATGGACGACATCCCGGCCGGTCCGACGGGCCGACAAGCCGCCGGTGGCGTGGATCTGCGGAACCGCCGTGGGGCAGGCGACTATGCGTAACTCCGTGCGCAACAGCGAGCTCAGTGCGCGACGGTGGAATCGTCGGCGCGTGCCCGGTCCCGCTCGGCGATCGCGCGCAGTTGCTCACGCACCCAGGCCAGCACCGGCGTCGCCGCGGGGTCCTCGGTGAGCGAGACGAGCACTGTAGGCCGCTGCCCACGCACCCGCGCCGCGTCCCGTTCCATCACCCCGAGGTCCGCGCCCACCAGCGGGGCCAGATCGGTCTTGTTGACCACCAGAAGATCCGAGAACGTGACGCCGGGACCGCCTTTGCGCGGCACCTTGTCGCCACCGGCCACGTCGACCACGAAGATCTGTACGTCGATCAGTCCGGAGGAGAAGGTGGCGGTCAGATTGTCGCCACCGGATTCGACCAGGATCAGATCCAGGGGCGGGTTGGCCGCGATCAGATCGTCGATCGCGTCGAGGTTGGCGGTGATGTCGTCGCGGATGGCCGTGTGCGGGCAGCCGCCGGTCTGCACGGCGGTGATCCGCTCGTCCGGCAGGACCGCGTGCCTGCGCAGGAAGTCGGCGTCCTCGGTGGTGTAGATGTCGTTGGTGAGCACCGCCAGCGACAGCTCGTCGCGCAGCTGCCTGCACAGCGCGGCCACCAGCGCGGTCTTGCCCGAACCGACCGGGCCGCCGATGCCGATGCGCAACGCCTCCCCCGGCGTGCGGGCCCGTTGCGGCCTATCGTGACCGTGGTCGTGCGGCTCACCGTCGATCAGATGCGGGGGCATGGCGCGGTCTCCTTCTTCCGGGGCTTCAGCTCGCGAACAGGGGCATGTCACGCTGCCGGTGGCGCTCGGCGAGCACGTCCTGCAGCGGGTCGGACATCGCGGCGAGACCCGTCACGGCCTCCGCGGCGACGCGGTCGCACAGCTCGGCCAGCCGCATCGTGCATCCGGCTATCGCGGCTGGGTCAAGGGCAAGCAAACGCTGGGCCGCGGTGGCGGCGCCGGTGAGTGTCGTATAGACGACCACGCCCGCGGTCTCGCGGGGCGGCACCGTGGCGGCCGCACCGACCGTTCCGAAAACCGTGGACAGATGCGGTGTCGTGCCGAGCGGCGACCAATCATGCTGCGGCCAAAGCTGTTTCGCCAGACGCAGCAGCCCCCGGCCTTGCGCGCGGGAGGCGGTTCGTGCCGAGGGTGCGGGAGTGCGCGCGTCCGCTTCCGCTTCGGCGCGCGCCGGATCGAGGTCGCCCGCGCACACCGCCGCGGCGAGCGACGCGGCCACCAGTCCGGAGGTCCGGATCCGCCGGCGCAGGTACAGCTCCACCGTCGCGACATCACGGACCAAGCCGGACGCGACGGCTTCCTCCACACCGCCGGAGTGCACGTGCCCGCCGATCGGCAACCGCGAGTCGGCGAGCGCGAGCACCGTCGCCAGGCCGGTCACGGAAGATGCACGCACCCGTCGATCCTAAGTCCCGGCGTGTCGTCCGGACGTTCCGGTCAGCGGTGGAAGGCGCGCTCCATGAACCGCTGGGCGTGCGTACGGGTCAGATCGGTCCACGCCTGCACCGGACCCGACCACCATGGGGCGATCTCACGCGGCTTGGCGGTCACCGCGTGGCAGACGAGGTCGGCGGCCTCGTCCACGGTCAGCCCGGGAACCCGGCTGAAGTCGGTGGGCGCGCTCATCCTGGTGTGCACGAGCGGCAGATAGATCGAGGTGGTGGTGACGCCGTCGCCCGCCACCTCGGCCGCGACACTGCGCAGCCAGACGTCGAAGGCGGATTTGGACGCGCTGTAGGCCGCCCAGCGCGGCGCGGGCGGCATGCGCACACCCCAGGTGGAGATGTTGACGATGTGGCCCCGTCCGCGCGACCGCATGGCGGGCAGCAGCGTGAGCAACAGGCGCACCGGACCGAGATAGTTCACGTCGATGGTGCGGGTGAAGTCGTGGAACCGGTCGTAGGACTCCTCGATCGGGCGGCGAATGGATTTGCCCGCGTTGTTGATCACTACGTCGAGGTGGCCGTGTTCGTCGAGGAGCCCGCGGCCGAGGCGTTCGACGGCGTCCATGTCGGTGAGGTCCGTGGGGTAGGCGTGCGCGACGCCGCCCGCCGCGGCGATCCGGGCGGCCAGCCGTTCGAGTTCGGCGGCGGAGCGGGCGACGAGCAGGACGGTCGCGCCCGCCGCGGCCAGTTTGCGCGCGCTGGCCTTGCCTATGCCGTGCGACGAACCGGTGACCAGCACGATCTTTCCGCCGACCGCGGCGCGCAGCGCCTGATCACGCGGACGTGACGTGGGATACAGCAGCCGCGTCGCCACTCGCTCGGCGATGGGCCGCCCGTTGCTCGAGGCCCTGGTGTGGTTCACGTGTTCGACTGTAGGCGCGCGCCGGGGTGCCCACCCGGGGATCGCGCGATCATGCGGCCCGCGCCGGGTCGCTCCCGGTGCGCGACTCGAGCATTTCTACTCACGTGCCCAGCTGTGTCCTGTGCTCGAATGTATGCCTCTGATAGATGTTTTCGCCTGGGGCACTCCCCGGTACGCCAGCGAGGGGGGCACGCCATGTCGACACCGGACACACACATCTCGATAGCGCAGTGGATCGCCCGCGGGATCGCGATCGTGGTGCTGGTCCCGATCCGGCTGTTGTGGGAAGGCATCCTCCTGCTGGGTCGCGTCACCGGTGCGGTGCTGGTGTTCGTCGCGCGCCACCTGCTGGTTCCGGCAGCGGAACTGATCCGGCATTGGGTGCTCCGACCGGCCTGGGTGCTCGCGAAGGACTTCCTCTGGGGCTGGGTGGTGCAGCACCTGTTGTGGGGGCTGGTGCTCACGCCTCTCATCGGCATCCTCGTGGACCATCTGCTGCGACCGCTCCGGCGCGCGGTGGAAATCTTCCTGTGGCGCAGGGTGATCCGTCCGGCCGGTACCTGGCTGTTGCGGTGGGTTGTCTTCCCGATCGTCTATGCCATCGCGTGGATCTGCCGTCGCACGGTGGAATGGCTGATCGTCCGGCCGCTGTCGCTGTTGTGGCACTGGGTGCTCCACCCGCTGTGGCGCGTGGTGCGCGCGACCGCGCGTTACGGGTGGCGCGTGGCCGCCGTCATCGTCGGCGTGCTGGTGCTGGCACCGTGCCGCGCGATGTACCGCCACGCACTGCGCCCGGCATTCGCCGCTGTAGCGGTCGTGTGGCGGGCGGTCGTGGTGCGCCCGGTCCGCTGGGTGCACGGCGCGATCATCCGTCCGATGAGCCGCTGGGCGGCCGAGGTCATGACGGCGGTGTTCGGCCGCTGACCCCGGCCGCTCGGCTCAGCGCGCGTCCGGGGAGGCGAGCCGCGCGATCAGCGCCATCGCCGCGAGCGCGGTCGCGCCGACGGCGACCGCGATGTGCATCCCGTCGACGAACGATGCGCGCGCCGCCTCGATCACCACCGCGTCGCCGCCGGCCTGCTGAATGGTCTCACCGAGCGTGGCGGCGTAGTCGCCGCCGGACCGGAAGATCAGCGCCGCGAGTGAGCCCAGCAGCGCCAAGCCCAGCGCGTTACCCAGCTCGAAGCTGGTCTCCGAGATGCCGACCGCCGACCCGGCCCGCTCCGGCGGCACCGAGGACACCGCGACCTCGGACACCAGCGTGAAGGCCAGCCCGTAGCCGATGCCCGCGATGGTGGAGCCCGCCAGATACCACCACAATCCGTCATGCGGGCCCACACCGAGCAGCATCAGGTTGCCCGCCGCCGAGGCGAGCAGGGCGAATACGAAGGTCGCGCGAGCGCCGAACCGATGCCCGACCCGTGCTCCGCCCATCGAGCAGACGAACACCGCGATCGCCATCGGAATGCCGAGCAATGCCGCCGCGAGTGGGCTGCGCCCGGTCACCGACTGCAAGTAGATGCTGGTCAGGTAGCTCAGCCCGGCCAGCGACATCATGCCGACAAGGCTGGAGCCGATGGCCACCGAGAACTGGGGCCGGGTGAACAACCGCAGGTCGAGCAAGGGCTCGTCGAGGTGCCGCTGCCTGCGGACGAAGACGGTCAGGACCACCGCGCCGACCAGCGCGACCAGGAACGCCTGCGCGTCGACGCCTTCGGTCGCGGCGTGCTTGATGCCGTACACCACCGGCAGAATTCCGCCGATGGACAGGGCGACGCTCGGCAGGTCCAGTGGTCCGAGCACGCCCGCCCGGTGTTCGGGCAGGACGAAGGGGCCGAACACGAGCAGGATCAACAGGACCGGGAGGTTGATGAGGAACACCGATCCCCACCAGAAGTGGTGCAGCAGCACGCCGCCGATGATCGGCCCGACCGCCGAGCCGCCCGCGAAGAACGCCGTCCAGACGCCGATCGCGGCGGCCCGCTCCCGCGCGTCCGGGAACAGGCTCGAGATCAGCGCCAGGCTGGACGGCAGCAGCGTCGCGCCGCCGATGCCCATCAGCGCCCGCGCCGCGATCAGCACCCCCGCGCTCGGCGCGAAGGCGGCGATCACCGACGCGACGCCGAAGACCGCCGCGCCAGCCAGCAGGATGTTGCGACGCCCGATCCGGTCCCCGACATTGCCCATGGTGATCAGCAGGCCCGCGATGAGGAACCCGTAGATGTCCAGGATCCACAGCTGCTGATCGGCCGACGGGTCCAGATCGAGGGTCAGCGTCGGCAGCGCCAGGAACAGCACCGAGATGTCCATCGACACCAGCAGCACCGGCAGCAGCAGGACCGCCAGCCCCAGCCACGCGCGGCGCGAACCCGCCGTGGACGGCACGGTCGGCAGTGGCTGCAGCTCGGTCATACGACACATCCTCTCGCTGGCGCGTACATCGTACGCATGCGTTCGGGTACAGTGTACGCAACCGAGCCCGGCACCGAAAGCAGGACATGGGATGACCGAGATCAAGCTGCACCGCGGCGCCATCGTCGACACCGCGATCGAGCTCGCCGACGCCGAGGGCTTGGCGGCGCTGTCCATGCGGCGCATCGCCGAGCGACTCGGGGTAGGCGCCATGTCGCTGTATCGCCACGTCGCGAACAAAGACGAACTGCTCGCGTTGATGACCGACGAAGTAGCCCGGCGCAACCCCTACCCCGCCCCCGACGGGCGGCAATGGACCTGGCGCGACCGGGTTCGCATCGCCGCCGAGATCGATTGGGCTCTCTACCGGCACCATCCGTGGGTACTGCTCACTTTCGCCACCCCGCGCTACAGCTTCGGACCGCAGAGCCTGGCCTGCCTGGCGTGGCTGGTGGACGGTTTCCGGGAACTCGGCGTGACCACCCGCGAGGCGACCAACATGTCCTTCACGGTGTGGAACTACATCTCGGGCGCGACGCTGCCGGAGATCAGCGCGGAGCTGATGGCCCGCAAGGGCATGGATCCCGGCGGCGACAACGCACTGCGGACGCTACTCAACGGCTCGGCGCAAGAGCCGGTCCCGCCCGCCCTGGCCGATCTCGCCGGGAGCGGCGTGAGCGCTCTGACCCAAGAGGAACTGCTCTACGACGGGCTCGACGCGCTCTGCGACGGATTCGAGGCCAGGGCCGGGCGGGGCGACCGAGTGACCTCGACCTGAGTCGACCACGCCGATGCTCGCACGCGTCGGCGGCGATCTGCGTGTCCGCGAAGACCGCCCCATCGCCGGAGCGGCAGCGGCCGACGCCGCGCTGGAAACGCGCGCGCCGACCGGCGCAATGGTGCCGGAACCTCGGTCCGGGGCGGTTCACTCCATGCCGTCGCCGTTCACCACGGCGTAGGCGAAACCGTCCCAGCCCTTGCTGCCGACGGTCTGCACCACCGTCGCGTCCAGGCTCGGCTCGGCCGTGAGCAACTCGACCAGCTCGCGGCTGGCCTGCGCGTTGGGGTCCTCGGAATGCTCCTCGGCGATGGCGCCGCCGCGGACCACGTTGTCGACGATGATCACCGAGCCCGGCCGGGTCAGTCGCAGCGCCCACAGGACGTAGTTGGAGTTGTTCACCTTGTCGGCGTCGATGAACACCAAGTCGAACGGGTCCGGGTCCTCCTCGGCGAGCACGGGCAGGCTGTCCAGCGCGGCGCCGACCCGGATCTCCACCCGGTCGCCGACGCCCGCGCGCTCCAGGTTCGCGCGCGCCACCTCCGCGTGCTGTGCGGCGAACTCCAGCGTGACCACCCGGCCCTTGGGACCGACCGCGCGGGCCAGCCAGATCGTGCTGTAACCGCCGAGCGTGCCGATCTCCAGCACGCGCCGCGCTCCGACCGTCCTGGCCAGCAGATGCAGGAATTTCCCTTGCGGCGGGGACACATTGATCGCGGGCAGGCCGGCCGCCTTGTTCGCCTCCAGCGCGGCTTCGGAGCCGGGATCGGCCACCAGCGCCTCCACGAGATAGCGATCCACGTCCGCCCATCCAGGTGTCGTCATACCTGAAGTTTGCCACCCGATTCCGCCCCTCGGCTCGGCTTCCCGGGTAGCGTTCGGCACAGAGAGACGTACATGTCCCGTGACAGCGCCGAGAAACCGACGGGCAGGACCCGACATGACGAATCTTCCCCGCGCCGTGATGGTCGCCGCCTGCCTGATCACCGTGGGCGCCACCAGCCCGGCCACCGCCGCCCCCACCGGCGGCGGAGCCGAATACGTCGCGCTGGGCGATTCCGGGGCGGCAACCACGGGCGTGCGGCATTACGACTCCTCGTCTCCGCCGCGCTGTCTCCGCTCGACCGCGAACACACCGAAGCTCCTCGCCCGGGATCTGGGTCTGCAGGTGGACGACCGCACCTGCAACGCCGCGCGCATCCGCGACCTCACCGCCGCGCAGCAGCCGGGCATCCCACCCCAATTCGATCCGCTCGGCGCCGACACCAGGCTGGTCACGGTACACATCGGCGCCAACGACGCGATGATGGCCCAGCACGTCATCGCCTGCCATGTGTACGGGCTCTTCGGCACCGGTGGATGCGCGGGACCGGATTGGGACGCCGATATCGAGGCGATCGCGCAGTCGTATGCCACCGCGCTGCGGGAGATTTCGATCCGGTCGCCCAAGGCGCTGATCGTCGTCGACGGCTGGCCGCTCTACGTGCGCGACGGCGGCTGTCCGGACCTGGTCGGTCTCCGCCCGGCCGACGCGGCGCACATCCAAGCCGCCTTCGACCGGCTCAACGCCGTGATCTCCCGCGTCGCCATCGCGCACGGGGCGACCTACGTCGACACCCGCGCGGCATCGGAGGGCCGCGACGCGTGCGCGCCCGCGGGCGTGCGCTGGATCGAACCGGTCATCGCCACCGAAACGCTCGTTCCCTACCACCTCACCCCGCAGGGCATGCGCGGGGTCGCCGACGTCATCCTTCCCGCCATCCGCGCCGCCGGACTGCCCGGCTGAACGATCCGGCCGCGCCTACGCGCCCGCCCCGGACTCGGGCGGAGTCCGGGGCGGGCGGTTCGGGCGCTACTTCGAGAGGTTCTCCGGCGGCTGCCAGGGACGGCCGTGCGGGTCGTCCTGGCGCTGCGCCGGGGGCTGCTGCTGTTGCGGCGGCTGCTGGCCGGGAAAAGCCTCCTGCGGAGGAATGACCGGCTGATGGGGCGACGGTTCGAAGCCTTGCGGGGGCGGGGTGGGGGTCAGCCCTTCGACCGGAGTCCGCGCCGTCGCCTCGGCGGCGCGCACGGCCCGCTCGATCGTCGGGTCGGGGGCGGTGTCGAACCAGTCCGCGACGTCGGAGTCGTCCTCGGGCCTGACTTCCGCGCCGTCGGAAGCGGGCGGTTCGTACCGGAACACGCCGTCCTCGCCCTGGGTGCCGAAGCTCTTGGCGAAGCCTTCCAGCGCCTTGCCGAAGTCGCTCGGCACCAGCCAGACCTTGTTCGCGTCGCCGCGCGCGACCATGGGCAGCGTCTGCATGTACTGGTAGGCAAGCAATTCCGGCGTCGGCTTACCGGATTTGATGGCGGCGAAGACCTTTTCGATGGCCTTGGCCTGGCCTTGCGCTTGCAGGTAGGCCGCGGCGCGCTCGCCTTGCGCGCGCAGGATGCGGCTCTGCCGTTCGCCTTCGGCGGCCAGGATCGCCGATTGCTTGGCGCCTTCGGCGGACAGGATCTGCGCCTGCTTGGAGCCCTCGGCCGTCTTGATCTGCGATTCGCGCTGGCCCTCCGCGGTGAGAATCATGGCGCGCTTCTCGCGATCGGCCTTCATCTGCTTCTCCATCGACTCCTGGATCGACGGCGGCGGGTCGATGCTCTTGAGCTCGACCCGCGCGACGCGCAGGCCCCAGCGCCCGGTCGCCTCGTCCAGCACTCCGCGCAGCTGGCCGTTGATCGCGTCGCGGGAGGTGAGCGTCTGCTCGAGCGTCATGCCGCCGACCACGTTGCGCAGCGTGGTGACGGTCAGCTGCTCGACGGCGGCGATGTAGTTGCTGATCTCGTACACCGCCGCCTGCGGGCTGGTCACCTGGAAATAGACCACGGTGTCGATGTGCAGGGTGAGGTTGTCCTCGGTGATCACCGGCTGCGGGGGGAACGACACCACCCGTTCCCGCAGATCCACTTTGGCGCGGACCCGGTCGGCGAACGGCACGAGGAACGTCAGCTGCCCCGACACGGTCCGCGAATACCGGCCCAGCCGCTCGATCACCGCCGCCTCGGCCTGCGGCACCAGCGCGATCGACTTGAACACCACCACCACGACCAGCAAGACGAGGACGGCGGCAACGATCAGTACAGCCATCAAGGCCCCTTCCAGACGACGGCGGTCGCGCCGTCGATCTTCATGACGTACACGGTCGTACCCGGTTCGTAGACATCAGTGGCGTCCATCGGCCGTGCGGTCCACACCTCGCCGCCGAGTTTCACCTGACCGGAGTGCGCCGCGACCTGTTCGAGCACCAGCGCGGTCTTACCGGGCAGCGCGTCCACGTTCGTCGGCGTCGGCGGCGGAGTTCCGAAGCGCCGCCGGATGATCGGGCGGACGCCGAGGAACAACACCGCCGAGATCACCGCGAAGACGATGGCGTCCACGACGAGCGAGGTGCCCGCCGCCGCGCTGACCCCCGCCGTGCCGAGCGCCGCCATACCCAGCATCAGCAGCGTGAAGTCGCCGGTGAGCATTTCCGCCGCCGCGAGCAGGACACCCGCGACCAGCCAAAAGATTGCGGCCACACGACCACTGTAGTGCGCGGGCGGCGTTCGCGGGCGCGACAGTCACGAGTACTCCGGATGAATTCCGCACGCGCTGCCCCTGGTGCGGCGAAAGCCGCACCGGCGGTGCTAGCTTCAAGCGGGTGAGCGGGCAGGACAGGTACGGCGACATCTTCAGCGGACATCCTCGATCGAAGAAGCGGACGGTGCCGACCGTCAGCGCGGAACGCGACTTGGTCGTCGAAGACGCCGCCACCGGCTTCTGCGGAGCGGTCGTCGGATTCGACCGCAGCTACGACGGTGAGTTCGTCCGGCTGGAGGACGCCCGCGGCGCGGTGCGGCTGTTCGCGCTGCGCGAGGCCGCGTTCCTGATCGACGGCGAGCCCGTGACGCTGGTGCGGCCCTCGGCGGCCCCGCCCGCGGCGCCGAAACGCTCGGCCTCCGGCTCCACCCGGGTCGATGGCCTGCGCGCCAGGGTGGCCCGCGGCAGCCGCATATGGGTCGAGGGCGTGCACGATGCCGCGCTGGTCGAGCGGGTGTGGGGCCACGACCTGCGCGTCGAGGGGGTGGTCGTGGAGCAGCTGGAGGGTCTGGACAATCTCGCGGCCCGGCTCGCGGAGTTCGAGCCGGGGCCGGGCAGGCGGGTCGGTGTGCTGGTCGATCATCTGGTGACCGGCTCGAAGGAGACACAACTGACCACCGGCCTCGGGCCGCACGTCCTGGTGACCGGGCACCCGTTCGTCGACGTGTGGCAGGCGGTGCGCCCGGCGACGGTCGGCATCGCGCAATGGCCGCAGGTGCCGCGCGGCGAGGACTGGAAGACCGGCGTCTGCGCACGCCTGCGCTGGGGCAGCCCGCAGGACGGCTGGCGGCGGGTGTACGGCGCGGTGACTTCCTTCCGTGACCTGGAGTCTCCGCTGATCGGCGCGGTGGAGCGACTCATCGATTTCGTCACCGAACCGGGCCAGCGCCTCGGCGAATGACGGACGCGGCGGTCCGATGCCGGACGGTGTCCGCACCGGTCCGGTCGCCGCGGTGGGCGCGGCGCTCACGGTTTTCGCGCTGCTCACGAATGCCATCGCGCATGGATGCCCACCGGTAGCGCCCACCCTTTATGCTCGATGATTATGTGCTCTCCAAGTGCGACGCTGACGGTGTGGGCGAGCTCCTGGCTGGCCGGCCGCAGCGCGCCCGACGACGTTCTGGCCGCCTTGCAGGCATGGGCGCCCAAGCACACGATCACGGCGGGCGACCCGCTCACCGGCGGCCGTACCGACCTACCCTGGTCCGCGCACGGCAACCTACCGGGCAGCGGAGTCATGTCGCTGCTCAAAGTGATTCGGGAGACGATGGCCCAGCCAGGGGCGCAGCTGCGATTGGTGCTCCCGGTGCCAGGGGACGTGCGCGGACTCCCCGCGGGCACGGCGTTCGCCGCCGACGCGATCGAGGCCGAGGAGGGCATCCTGATCGGCGCGCCCGGCGGCGACGGAACCGGTCTCATCCCGCAGTGGGCCGACGACGACACCCTCCAGTGGACCGTCTACAGCGCGCCGATCCCGGCGGCGCCCGGCGCGGACATGTCGCTCGGCGAGGCGGAATACGCGATGCGCGAAGCGGTCCGCGACGCCGCCGACGCGTTGATGAAACTGCACACCACGGCGCTCGGCGCGGCCGAGTCGGACCCGCGCGAACTGATCGAAGCCGAGCTCGCCGACTACTCGCGGCACGACTACCCCGAGTCGATTCCGTTGCGCGCCAGGCGCATTCTCGACACCGCCGATCACGTCGCGGCCATCCTCACGGTGGCGCAGCGGGAGCCCGCGTCCGCGCCGACGTCCGCCAGCGCGATCGGCGCGCAGGAATCGCTGCTGCGCCCGCTGTGGGACGCGATCCGCGCCGCCCGCCTGGTCGCCGTGCACGCCTCCGCGCGCGGAAGCGGCTGACCAGGCGCCGAGGGTGGTGTGACATGCGCATTTCACGCCGGATCCGCACCGTGGCACTCACCGTGCTGGTCGGTCTCGGCCTGCACGCCCCGGCTTCGGCGATCGTCGGCGGCGCCGACGCGACGACAGCGCAGTATCCGTGGCTGGCGGCCATCGGCACGCCGCTGCTGCTCACCCGTCCCTCCGGCCAGTTCTGCGGGGGCGCGCTCATCGCACCGGATCAGGTGATCACCGCGGCGCACTGCGTGGCGGTGGCACAGCCGCTCGCCCAGACGCTCACCGTCACCTTCGGCCGCGACGATCTGCGCGGGCAGGACGGGAACACGGTGCCGGTCAAGGACATTCGCGTTCATCCCGGCTTCCGGACGTCCGGTGGCGGCGCGACCGTCTATCACGACGACGTGGCGATCCTGACCTTGAACCAGCCACAACCCGGTCCGACGATCACCATCGCCGCGCCCGCTTCGGGCACCGGAACCATCCTGGGTTGGGGTGCTACTTCGGAAACCGACGAAACCAACACTAGGCTGCACGCGGCGAGCGTGCCTCTGGTCCCCGACGCGGAGTGCGCCGCGGCCTATGGCCCCGATTTCGATCCGCGCAGCATGCTTTGCGCCGGGGGTTCGACCGCGGACACCACCCAATACGACAGTGGCGGACCGCTTCTCGTCGACGGACGGCTCGCCGGCCTCACCTCCTGGGGCGAGGGAACGGCCCGTCCCGGCTTCCCCGGTGTCTACACCCGTCTCACCGGCACGAACTTCTGAGCGCCCGGTGACGGAGGCTCACCGCTGCGGCGGCTGGTACGGCTGCTGCGGAGGATACTGTTGCTGCTGGGGGTACTGCTGATACTGCGGTTGCGCCTGCGGCGGCGTGTACGGCTGCTGGTACTGCTGCGGCGCCGGATACTGCGGCTGCCCCGGCACACCTTGCTGCGGCGGATACGGCTGGGGGTACTGCTGCCCCTGCGGATACGGCTGCTGGAGGTATTGCTGCTGCTGGTGCTGCGGCTGCTGGCTGGAGTTGCCTCGCTTGCGCAGCCAGATCACGAGCCCGATCACCACGGCCACGACGCCGATGCACAGCAGCAGACCGCCGATCGAGAATCCGCCGCGGCCACTACTGCGGCCGCGCCGCCTGGCCTCGGTGGCATCGAGCGCCACGGTCCACACGTTCGCGTCGGACCAGGCTTGCGGATCGAGCAGCGCGGCATTGGTCAGCACGTTGGCATAGGTCATCGAGAGCTACCCCCCAGAAGATCGAACAAGGAATCGGTCACAGGCGCAGTCGATGCTACCGCGCCCGTTCGACCTCAATTCCCAGAGTTGGGACGGCGCGGCACCGCGCAACAGTCGACCGCACAGGGCGTTCCGTCGCTCGTGCAGCCGTAGCCGGGAACCGCGCCGAGCCGCCGGGGCGCGACGCCGCGCAGTTGCTCGGCGACCAGCTCGACGACCAGTTGCGCGAAACGGGCATCGGTCCCCGGCGTCGCGGCGCGGGCGAACCCCATGCCGAGTTCGGCGGCCTTCTGCGCGGCCTCGTTGTCCAGGTCCCAGATGACTTCGAGATGGTCGGAGACGAAGCCGACGGGGCAGACCACGACGGCGGCGATCCCCTTGGCGGCCAGGTCGTCCAGATGATCGACGATGTCCGGCTCCAGCCACGGCACCTGCGGCGGACCGGAACGCGACTGCCAGACGACGTCGTAGTCGGTGAAACCCGTTGCCTCCGCGCACAATCTGGCGGCTTCGGCGACCTGACGGCTGTAGAGCCGCCCACCGTCGGCGGGCGGCCCCGCGGCGGCATCGGCCGATACCGGAATGGAGTGGGCGGTGAACACCAGTCGCGCCCCGGCGCGGTGTTCGTCCGCGAGCCGATCGCGCGCCGCGCGGATGGCGTCGGCGAACGTCTCGATCAGCAGCGGGTGGTCGAAGTACTGGCGCAGTTTCAGCAGATCCGGCGCGCCCGCGCCGAAGGCCGTACGGGCCCTGGCGATGTCTTCGTGGTATTGCAGACAGCCGGAGTAGCCGCCCCACGCCGAGGTCGGGAAGACCAGTGCGGACCCGACACCGTCGGCGGCCATGCGCGCGACGGTGTCCTCGACCATGGGATGCCAATTCCGGTTCCCGAAGTAGACCGGCAGGTCCAGGCCTGCGGCGGCCAGTTCGGTCTCGACTGCCGCGATGATGTCGCGATTGAGCGCGTTGATCGGCGAGACGCCGCCGAAGTGCAAGTAGTGCTCGGCGACCGCTTCGAGACGCTCGCGCGGCACTCCCCTGCCCCGGGTGACGTTCTCCAGGAAAGGCATCACGTCCTCGGGACGCTCCGGACCGCCGAAGGACAGCAGCAGCAGCGCATCGGCGGTCCGGGTCACGGTGTCTCCCATCCGGTTCGGCTCAGTTGATTGCCATGTTCTCCGGGAACCAGGTGTTGTGGCTGGCTCCGCCGTCGACGTAGATGATCGAGCCGGTGGTGCCGGGCAGCCAGTCCGACAGCAACGCCACGATCGACTTCGCCACCACCGTAGGGTCGTCGACGTCCCAGCCGATCGGCGACGCGCCGTCCCAATAGGTGTTGAGCTGGTTGAGCTTCGCCGCGTCGTCGGTCGCGGTGCCCGCGATGGCCTTGGCGGCCAGTGTCTTGATCGGACCGGCGGCGATGAGGTTGGAACGAATCTTCTTGGCCGCGCCCACCTCCCGGGCGACGTACCGGTTCACCGACTCCAGCGCCGCCTTCGCCACACCCATCCAGTTGTAGTACGGCATCGCGGTGCGGGGGTCGAAGTCCATGCCGACGATCGAGCCGCCCTCGTTCATCACCGGCAGCACCGCGCGCGACAGCGAAGCGTAGCTCCACGCCGAGATCTCGAACGCCTTGGCGGCGTCCGGACCCGGGCCGTCCAGGAACGGCCGAGCCTCCGGCCCCATCAAGGTGCGGGGCGCGAACGCGATCGAGTGCAGCACTCCGTCGATTCCCTGCGGAGCCAGTTCCCGGAGCTTGTCGGCCAAGCCCGCGAGATCCTCTTCGCTTGTGACATCCAGCCCGATGGCAGGCGGCACTTCCTGGGGCAGGCGCTTGGCGATCCGGTCGATCAGCCGCAGCCGCTCCGGGATGCCGGTGATGATCACCTTCGCGCCCTGCTCCTGCGCGACGGCCGCCGCGTGGAACGCGATCGACGAGTCGGTGATGATGCCCGTGACCAGGATGGTCTTGCCTTCGAGCAGTCCGCCCATGAGTTCTCGGTTCTCCTGAAGATCGAATGTGGGGGTTGGCTGCGGGCGGCCTGAACCGGCCGCGCTACGCGTTCGGTGCGGTCAGTGGCCCATGCCCATGCCGCCGTCGACCGGGATCACGGCGCCGGAGACGTAACCGGAGTCCTCGGAGGCCAGGAAGCTGATGACGGCCGCGACATCCTCGGGCTGGCCGAGTCGCTGCAGCGGGATGAACTGTTGCGCCATGTCGCGGTACTTCTCGTCCAGTTCCGCGGTCATGTCCGTTTCGATGAATCCCGGAGCGACCACGTTGGCGGTGATCGAGCGGGAGCCGAGTTCACGGGTGATCGAGCGCGCCATACCGATCAGACCGGCCTTGGACGCGGCGTAGTTGATCTGGCCGGGTCCACCGCCCATGCCGACCACCGAGCCGAGGAAGATGATGCGGCCCCAGCGCGCCCGCAGCATGGCACGGTTGGCGCGCTTGGCGACACGGAAGGCTCCGGTCAGGTTCGCGTCGATGACCCGGGTGAACTGCTCCTCGGTCATCCGCATCAACAGCGTGTTGTCGGTGATACCCGCGTTGGCCACGAGCACCTCGACCGGGCCCTGGTGCGCCTCCACCTCGGCGAACGCGCCGTCCACCGACTCGCTGTCGGTCACATCGCATTTCACGCCGAACAGTCCGTCCGGGACTCCCGACCCACGATGCGTGACGGCCACCTTGTGACCGTCGGCAAGCAGACGCTGCGCGACCGCGAGACCGATGCCGCGGTTACCGCCGGTCACCAGGACCGACCGGGATGTGATGTTCGACATGGGGTTCAACCTACCTGGTCGTATCGGTCGGTCACGACCGGGCTGCCCCGTCTGTCGAACCGACACTCGGATGGGAATGTGGTGGTGATTCTGCACAATGCGACGCGCGTGTGGCCCACGCCGAGCACGCGGCGCGGCCACGGGAGCCGGATGCGGGGCGTCCTCCTCGGCGCCCCGCACGACCGGCACAGCTTGGTGTGCGGGACGCTACGGCAGACGCTGGCGATACAGCAGGCCGATGATGATCCCCGCGGCGATCACCAGCAAACCGAGCAGCAACCACGGGCGGCTGGCATCGCCTCTGGTCAGCTCGTAGCCGATCTGCTGCTCCAAGGTGTCGTAGACCTTGGTCAGTTCCTGCAGCGACGACGCGGTGTAGAACTCGCCGCCGGACAGCCGCGCGAGTTCGCGCATGGCCTCGTCGTCCACCGCGACGCGGACTTGTTCGCGACTGCCGTCCTCGCGCGGGATTTCGACCACGCCCCAGCTGGTGCCGAACGAGATCGTCGAGATCGGGACGTTCTTGCTCTTGGCCAGCCGCGCCGCGACGAACTCGTGCCGGGGATTGTCCACGTCCTCGAAAGCGGGGACCGTCTGTTTCCCGTCCGACATCAGGACGATCCGGGCCGGGGGCGGCTCCTGGGCGCCGCCGAGCACCGTGGCCAGCGTCTCGATCGCCTGCAGCGCGGTGAGGATGCCTTCACCGGTCGCGGTTCGCTCGGCGAGCCGGACGTTGTCGATGGCCGCTTTGACGCCCTCGTGGTTCGTCGTGGGCGACACCATCACCGAGGCGGTGCCCGCGAAGGTGACGAAGCCGATGTTCACGCCCTCGGGCAGCCCGTCGACGAAGTCCTTGCCCGCCTGCTTGGCGACCTGGATCCGGCTGGGGGCCACGTCGGTCGCCTCCATCGACAGCGACACGTCCATCACCAGCATGACGGTCGCGCGGTTGCGCGGCACCTTCTTGACCGCGGTCGGCCCCGCGGCGGCGACGGTCAGGAACACCAGGCCGACCAGCAGCAGCGCGACGGCCACGTGGCGGAACGGGCCTGGGCGCGCGGGAGCGACCTTCTCCAGCAGCTCCATGTTGGTGAAGTTCAACATGTGCTTGCGCCGGTTGCGCTGCACCAGGACGTAGCCGAGCGCGATGAGTGCGATGACGGCGAGGAATCCGAGCCAGATCTGCGCGGTGAAATGCGAAATACTCACTGACGTGGCACCCGCCCGGTCGGGGCGCCGAAGCTGTGGCGCCGGGTGGACACGAACCGGACCACGTCGGCGATCCAGTCCCGATCGGTTCGCAGGGTGAGCACCGGAGCGCCGCAGCTGCGCAGGGCCTGTTCGACCTGCTCACGGTGGCGCTGCGCGGCGGCCGCGAAGTCGGCGCGCAGAGTGGGCGTCACGCTGAACTCGCGGGTGCGCCCGGTCTCCGGGTCGTGCAGCACGACGTCACCCATGTCGGGCAGGGACAGATCGCGCGGGTCGAGCACCTCGACCGCGAGCAGATCGTGCCTGGCCGAGATCGCGCGCAGCGAGCGCTGCCAGTCGATGTCACCCAGGAAATCGCTGATGATCACCGCGAGCCCGCGTTTGCGCTGCGGGCGGCGCAGCGATTCGATGCCGCCGCGCAGATCGCCGCGCACCCCGTCGCGAGCGTGCGGAGTGGTCGCGATACTGCGTAGCAGCGACTGGGCGTGCACCCGCCCGCCGCGCGCCGGGATGCGGGTCAACCGCTCGCCGGTAGCGACCACCGCGCCGATCCGGTTGCCGCCGCCGCTGGTCAGATGGGTGACGGCGGCCGCGGCGGCGACAGCGAGGTCGCGTTTCTGGCAGGCGGCGGTGCCGAAGTCCAGACTGGCCGACAGGTCGACCACCATCCAGGTCTCCAGTTCCCGGTCGGCGATCATCTGCCGCACATGCGGGTGGGTGGTGCGGGCGGTGACCGACCAATCCATTTGGCGGACGTCGTCACCGGGCTGATACGCGCGGGCCTCGCCCGGCTCGGAACCGGGTCCGGGGATGAGACCGAGGTGATCGCCGTGCAGCACGCCGTCGAGCCTGCGGCGCACGGTCAGTTCGAGGGTCTTCAACGCGACCGTGAGCTTGGGGTCGGTCAGCTCCCCGGCGTGGAAGGACGGCGGTGCGTGGGACGGCGACATCGGCACTGACGCAACCGGTTCCGATGCCGAGGTCACTTCGGCGGGATGGTGCCCGCGGGCTGCGACTGCTGCCCGTTAGGCGGCTGGGGAACGGCCTGCTGCGGCACGGCCTGCTGCGGAACATGCGACTGCGGCGCGCTCGGCGCCGGCGCGCCCGAGGCCACCGCCTGCGGAGCGACCTGGGGCAGTCCGACCGTCTGGAGCACCCGCTTGATCACCTCTTCCGGGCTGACCTCGTCGGCGAGCGCGTCGTAGGACAGCACCAGGCGATGGCGCAGCACGTCCGGGATCACCTCGACGACGTCCTGCGGAACCACGTAATCGCGGCCGCGGATCAGCGCGACGGCACGGGCCGCGGCGATGATGCCGAGGCTGGCGCGCGGCGAGGCGCCGTAGGAGATCCAGCTCGCCACGTCCTGCATACCGAATTCGGCCGGCTTGCGGGTCGCGGCGATCACCCGGACCACGTAATCGACCAGAGCGTGGTGCACGAATGTGTTGGCCGCGACCTTCTGCAGGCGGATCAGATCCTCCGGTTGCAGGATGCGGCTCGCCTCCGGCGGGGTCACGCCCATCCGGTAGATGATCTCGCGCTCCTCCTCCACCGAGGGGTAGTCGACGACGACCTTGAACAGGAAGCGGTCGCGCTGCGCCTCGGGCAGCGGGTACACGCCTTCGCTCTCGATCGGGTTCTGCGTCGCCATGACCAGGAACGGGTCGGGCATCGGGTAGGTCTTGCCGCCGATGGACACGTGCCGCTCGGCCATCACCTCGAGCAGCGCCGACTGCACCTTGGCGGGGGCGCGGTTGATCTCGTCGGCGAGCACGAAGTTCGCGACGACCGGGCCGAGTTCGGTGTCGAACTCCTCGCGGCCCTGGCGGTAGATCCTCGTGCCGATGAGGTCGGTGGGCACCAGGTCGGGCGTGAACTGGACGCGGGCGAACGAGCCGCCGACCACCTTGGCGAAGGTCTCCACGGCGAGGGTCTTCGCGATGCCGGGAACACCTTCGAGCAGGACGTGACCACGCGCGAGCACGCCGACGAGCAACCGCTCGACCAGGCGATCCTGACCCACGATCACCCGCTTGACCTCGTAGATCGCCTTCTCCAGGGTCTGGACGTCACGCTCGAGGGTGCTGGGCGTGGAGACCGGCGTGTCCTTCGCCGAGTTCGCTCCGCTCACACCGTCCGTCGAAGTCACCAACATCCCCGCTTTCGCCTTGGTCCTGTGCGTGCTGCCACAACTATTCCAGGTAATCACCGCCTGTGCCGCAACCGGACCCGACAGAATGGGAATTTCGGCGGCCCGATGGCCCGCGCGGCATCCGGAATGTCCGGATATCAGGAGACCACGCGGACCGCGTACGGCATGAGGCCGCCCTCGCGGACCGGCGAAACCTTGACCACGTCGCCGGACTGCGGCGCTTCGACCATCTTCCCGTCGCCCAGATACAGCGCGACGTGCTGACTGCCGTTGGGTCCCCAGAACAGCATGTCGCCGCGTTCGCGATCATCGACCGGCACCCGGGTGCCCGCGTTGTACTGGTAGCCGCTGTAGTGCGGCAGCGAGACCCCGATGCCGGCGAAGGCGTAGACCATCAAGCCGGAGCAATCGAAGCCGACCTTGTCGTAGTCGCCGTGACTGTCGGCGACGCCGCCGTCGCGGATGCCGAGAGTCGGCCCGTCCTCGTCACCGCCACCCCAGGCGTAGGTGACGCCCAGCTGGGACATCGCGCGATCGACCACGATCTCGATCGCGGAGGAGCCCCCGACCGAGGGCGAGTCAGGCCGGGGTGCGCTGCGCCGCGGTGGCGGCGCGTCCTCGAGTTGAGCGTGCGGGCGTTTCCCCGTGCCCAGCCCGGCGGCGCGATCGCGGGCGGCCTGATCGGCGGCCGCGCGGGCCGCGGCCGCGGCGGCCGCCGCACGCACCGCCGCCTCCTCGGCCTTGCGCATCTGGTCCCAGGCCAGGTACGCGTCGCGCTGCCCCTGCAGACCCGCCACGTTCTGCCGTGCCAGATCCAGCCGCCCCTGCGCGTCCTGACGCCGGCGCAGCAGGTCGTCGCGCTGCGCGGCCTGCCGGTCGAGCTCGGCCTTGGCCGCGGCGACGGCGTTCTCGGCGTCGGTCTTGCGCGCGGCGGCGGTGGCGGCGGCCGCGTCGGCGTCCGCCTTCGCCCGCCGGGCGGTGGAGTTCTTGTTGCCCTGGTCGATCTGCGCGCGCCGCAGCCCGTCGAGCACCTTCTGACGATTCTCGGACACCAGTTCGAGGAGCTGGGCGCGATCGAGCGCGACGGCAGGCGTGGCCGCCGCGAGGTAGGTGATCATCGAGTCGGAGCCCGGCCGGGTATAGACCTGGGTGGCGAACTGGTCGAAGTTGCGCCGCGCCTGGCCGACCCTGGTCGCCGCGGCGGCGAGGGCGAGCTGGGTGTCGGCCACCACGACGGCGGCCGCGTCGGCGGCTTCGCGCGCGTTCCGCAGGTCGACCAGCGCTTTGTTGACGTCCTCCCGGCGCTGCGCGACCGCGTCGTCGAGCTGGCGCAGCTGGTGATCGACCACCGCCACCTGATTGATCAGTGTGCCGACCTCGGCGACTCCGGCGTCGACCCGCGCTCCGGCATCGGCGATCTGACTGTCGCTGGGATTTGGCGGAGGAGGCGGCACAGCGGCGACCGGCCCGGTCGTGACCACTACAGCGACCGAAATCAGCAAACCCATAGCAATAGCTAGTCGGCGCCGGTAGGTCAGCCCGCCGTTGTTGCGCATCACACCTCCAAGGACCGGATACCGGTAATCCTCGAGGGCATCAGGCGAACCATGACGCACTGTGGTCGACAGATGGCCTCTGGAGACACATATTCCCCATCAGGGACCATCCGAACCGTACGACACTTACGTCACCGAGAGAACGACATCGACGCAACCGCGAGCACAACTTCTTGATTGCTCAATATTTGCTGAATCGGCTAGAAGCTTCCCGCGCTAATAACAGACCGACCGTTCGGAAAATTAGCTGCCGGGATACTGCAATACCGCTCGTCCCCTGGATCGCGTGCCCCCGTACTTCGCAACGAGCGAAGGCGCGAGACACCCGACGAGCGCGGACACGCGAACAGCCACACCGGAGCGGTGACAGAGCACATCCGGCCCAGCCGCGGCGGGCACCATACGAAAGGGCGTCGCGCAGCTCAGTGAGTGGGGGTGACGGGCGACTCGCCCTCCGGCGCCCGTCGATCGCTCACGGCCCGCACCGGCCCGGCGTCGGCCGCGGCGCGGCGCTTCTTGATCCAGTACAGCCCGGCGATGGCCGCCGCCGTTCCCAGCAGCAGCGTGCCCGTGATGGCGGTCCAGGACACCGACTCGGGCTCCTCGAGGCGGGCGACGAAGATTTCCGCGGCCTCGCCGCTCTTGCCTTGCTTGTACTTCGCCGCGTCCTCGGCCCATTCCAGCCGCACGCGGCTGATCGAGTCGCTGTAGGTGCCGATCCAGTCGTCACTGAAGACGACGACCGTGCCGTGCTGCGTCTTCCCGATCTCGGTGGCCAGGTCCCGTAGGCTCGAGTCGTGTCCTGGATTGCCGGGGACGACCACGATGCTCAGCGGCATTCCCTGCGCTCGCGCCTCCGCGGCGATGGCCGCCAACTCCGCCTCGTCCTTGCCGGTCAGCGTCGCGACGTGATCATCGGCCAGATCGGCGTTGAGCGAGCGCACGGTGTCGGCGGTGACATTCGGCGGCAATTCGGCGGCCATGGGCGTGAAAACCGAGTTGTGCGGGGCGGTCATCTTCCATCCGGTCTGTCGAGCCGCATCGGCAACCGAAGCGACGGGCATCCAACACTGCAGGGTCGAGCGAGGTTTCCCTTGCTGGCTCGAAAGCACAGTACGCGACGGAGTGTCGCATCATCGGTGCGCGGCACGCGCAACCGCCCCCTGGTATTTCACAGGACAAGCGTACTGTTAAGGTCATACCGCGAGGAACCGGCGCTCGAGCGGCGCCGGAGCACCTCCGAAGACTCGGTCGCAGGCACAGCCCCGCCGGCGACCGCCCTCACAGACGAGTGGAGCTGACGTGACGACAAGTATCAATACTTTCGGCGCCAAGGGCACCCTCGAGGTGGGAAGCAACTCCTACGAGATCTTCCGCCTCGCCGCCGTGCCCGGCACCGAGAAACTCCCCTACGCACTGAAGGTCCTCGCGGAGAACCTGCTCCGCACCGAGGACGGCGCCAACATCACCGCCGATCACATCCGCGCCATCGCGAACTGGGATCCGACGGCGCAGCCGAACACCGAGATCCAGTTCACGCCCGCCCGCGTGATCATGCAGGACTTCACCGGCGTGCCGTGCATCGTCGACCTGGCCACGATGCGCGAGGCGGTGGCCACCCTCGGCGGCGACCCGGACAAGGTGAACCCGCTCGCCCCCGCCGAGATGGTCATCGACCACTCCGTCATCATCGACGTCTTCGGCCGCGCGGACGCCTTCGAGCGCAACGTCGACATCGAATACCAGCGCAACGGTGAGCGCTACCAGTTCCTGCGCTGGGGCCAGACCGCGTTCGACGACTTCAAGGTCGTGCCGCCCAGCACCGGCATCGTGCACCAGGTCAACATCGAGCACCTGGCCCGCGTGGTCATGGTCCGCAACGGCCAGGCCTACCCCGACACCTGTGTCGGCACCGACTCCCACACCACCATGGTCAACGGCCTCGGCGTCCTCGGGTGGGGCGTCGGCGGCATCGAGGCCGAGGCGGCCATGCTCGGCCAGCCCGTCTCGATGCTGATCCCGCGCGTCGTCGGCTTCAAGCTGACCGGCGAGATCCAGCCGGGCGTGACCGCGACCGACGTGGTGCTCACCGTCACCAACATGCTGCGCAAGCACGGCGTGGTCGGCAAGTTCGTCGAGTTCTACGGCAAGGGCGTGGCCGAGGTGCCGCTGGCCAACCGCGCCACCCTCGGCAACATGAGCCCCGAGTTCGGTTCCACCGCCGCGATCTTCCCCATCGACGACGTGACCGTGGACTACCTGCGCCTGACCGGCCGTTCCGACGAGCAGGTCGCGCTGGTCGAGGCGTACGCCAAGGAGCAGGGCCTCTGGCACGATCCCGACTCCGAGCCCGCCTACTCCGAGTACCTCGAGCTGGACCTGAGCACCGTGGTGCCGTCCATCGCGGGCCCGAAGCGACCACAGGACCGGATCCTGTTGTCGGAGTCCAAGGTCGCCTTCCGCAAGGACATCCACAACTACACCAACGACGCGGAGAGCGGCCCCGCCGCCGACACCCCGCACAGCAAGCTGGACGAGGCCGTCGAGGAGTCCTTCCCGGCCAGCGACCCGGCGGTGCTGTCCTTCGCCGACGACGGCGCCGAGCCGCTGGTGTCGGCCGCCAACGGCGCCGAGGGCCGCCCGTCCAAGCCGGTGACGGTGCGCAGCGAGGAGTACGGCGACTTCGTGCTCGACCACGGCGCCGTCGTGGTCGCGTCGATCACCTCCTGCACCAACACCTCCAACCCGTCGGTCATGCTCGGCGCGGCCCTGCTGGCCCGCAACGCCGTGGAGAAGGGCCTGGCCCGCAAGCCGTGGGTGAAGACCTCCATGGCGCCGGGCTCGCAGGTCGTCAACGGCTACTACGAGAAGGCCGGCCTGTGGCCGTACCTGGACAAGCTGGGCTTCAACCTGGTCGCGTTCGGTTGCGCCACCTGCATCGGCAACACCGGCCCGCTGCCGGAGGAGATCTCCAAGGCGGTCAACGACAACGACCTCACCGTCACCGCGGTGCTGTCGGGCAACCGCAACTTCGAGGGCCGTATCTCCCCCGACGTGAAGATGAACTACCTGGCCTCCCCGCCGCTGGTCATCGCGTACGCGCTCGCGGGAACGATGGACTTCGACTTCGAGACCGACCCGCTCGGCAAGGACACCGAGGGCAACGACGTCTTCCTGAAGGACATCTGGCCGTCGCCGCAGGAGATCCAGGAGACCATCGACCGGGTCATCAGCCGCGACATGTTCCTCGAGGACTACAAGGACGTGTTCCGGGGCGACGAGCGCTGGCGCGGCCTGCCCACGCCTGAGGGCAAGACCTTCGAGTGGGACCCGCAGTCGACCTACGTGCGCAAGCCCCCGTACTTCGAGGGCATGCCGCAGACTCCGGAGCCGGTCACCGACATCAAGGGCGCCCGGGTGCTCGCGCTGCTCGGCGACTCGGTCACCACCGACCACATCTCCCCGGCGGGCAACATCAAGCCCGGTACCCCGGCCGCCCAGTACCTGGAGGCCAACGGCGTGGAGCGCAAGGACTACAACTCCTACGGCTCGCGTCGCGGTAACCACGAGGTGATGATCCGCGGCACGTTCGCCAACATCCGGCTGCGCAACCAGCTGCTCGACGACGTCTCGGGTGGTTACACCCGCGACTTCACCCAGCCCGGTGGCCCGCAGGCGTTCATCTACGACGCGTCGCAGAACTACCAGGCCGCGGGCATCCCGCTGGTCGTGCTCGGTGGCAAGGAGTACGGTTCGGGCTCCTCGCGCGACTGGGCCGCCAAGGGCACCAGCCTGCTGGGCGTGCGGGCCGTCATCACCGAGTCGTTCGAGCGCATCCACCGCTCCAACCTCATCGGTATGGGCGTCATCCCGTTGCAGTTCCCCGCGGGCGAGTCGGCCGCCTCGCTGAAGCTGGACGGCACCGAGACCTTCGACATCGAGGGCATCACCCAGCTGAACGAGGGTGTCACCCCGAAGACCCTGAAGGTCACCGCCACCAAGGAGAACGGTGACAAGATCACCTTCGACGCGGTGGTGCGGATCGACACCCCCGGTGAGGCCGACTACTACCGCAACGGCGGCATCCTGCAGTACGTGCTGCGCAACATGATCAGGGCCTGATCGAGGCTCTCGCTCACTGTGAGAACCCCCGCATCGGTGGACCGCCGATGCGGGGGTCCGTGTTTCCCCGCTGGAGGATTCGTGCCCAAGGTCAGTGACGATCACCTCGCCGCCCGGCGCAGCCAGATCCTCGACGGAGCACGCCGCTGCTTCGCCGAGTACGGCTACGACGGCGCCACCGTGCGCCGCCTCGAGGAGGAGATCGGACTATCCAGGGGCGCCATCTTCCACCACTTCCGCGACAAGGACGCGCTGTTTCTCGCCCTCGCCCAAGAGGACGCCGAACGCATGGCCGACGTCGCGGCCAACCAGGGCATCGTGCAGGTGATGCGCGACATGCTCGCCCACCCCGAGCAGTTCAACTGGCTCGGAACCCGTTTGGAGATCGCGCGGCGGCTGCGCACCGATCCCGAATTCCGCGCGGGCTGGACCCAGCGTTCGGCCGAGCTCACCGCCGCGACCCTGGCCCGCCTGGAACGCCGCAAGGCCGCGGGCGCGCTGCGCGACGACGTGCCGACCAACGTCCTGCTCGGCTACCTCGACCTCGTCCTCGACGGCTTGATCGCGCGGATCGCCTCCGGGCACACCAACGAGAACCTCTCGGCGGTACTCGATCTCGTCGAGGCGTCGGTCCGGCGCAAGCAGTGACCCGCTTGCTCTGCCGGTCGTCCCGCCGCAGCCCAGGGCGACCGCGATGGACCCCGGTGTGCGGCGCTCAGTGCGTCGTGTTGATGTACTGCGCGGCGTGCGTGGTCCACGGGACGTTCGTGCCCGGCATGCGCTGGTAGTTGTAGAGGACGTGCTGACCGTAGGGCCAAGGAGTGAGGTAGCCGATCACGCCGCGAACCGCCGCGGAGTAGCGATCGAGGTTGCCGATCGGGTCGCGCAGCAGGATTTCGAGAAGTTCGGCGAAGATCAGCGGCGCGACGTCCCCGATACGCGCTCCCTCCACGAAGGAGAACGGGGAGATACCCACCCCGATGATGCGCAACGGGGAGTTCTTCGGTGACGAGGTGATGATGTCGCCGGGGTTGGCGTACTCCCGGACCGCGACCGAGGCGGGCCAGGCGCCGCGCTGCCCGTGCAGACCGAACGTACTCGCGGGGCAGAGGTTCCCGACCGACTGCCCCGCGCGGCGCAGCGGATTGGCGATGTTCACCACGAACGCGATCTCGAGCGGCGTGCCGTCGGTGTTGTTGTACTTTCCCGACTGCACACCCTCCAGAATGCGGCTGGCACAGATGCCGCCGAGCGAATAGCTCAGCAATCCACAGACATTCGGCGAGTCCTGGATCGCCTTCACCCCGGCGGCGATGCCGAGCCGCACCGAGGTCTCCAGCGACGGGCCCCAGACCTCCGGCACGGGGCCCACCGATGCGGGCCAATCCGGTTCGAAGAAGCTGAACTTGCCGGTGTCGAGTAGTTTCGTTACGTCGTGCAGCATGCCCGCGGGTGTTCCGTCGGAGTTGCGCGGCTCGCCGGTGCCGCGGAGAGTGATGATGTCGATCATCGTGTCCTCCTTGCACAATCGCACCGAAACTTTCGGTACAAAATCCACGGTAAACCCGGGTCGCGCCCCCTGGCACTGGTATCGAGCTACCTCAGCGCGACACGAGTTCTCCCAAGTGGAGCGCGATTCCACGCATCGACGGGCGGTATGAGCTACCGCGAACTACCTGTCCGGTTCCACGCTGCCGAGCAGGATTCGCGCGAGTCGGTCCAGCTCCCGGCGCTCCGCGGCGGTGAGCACCGACAGCAAACGGGTCTCGTTGGCGGTGTGCTCGGTGACCACGATGTCGACCAGTTTTCGCCCCGCTTCGGTGAGACCGACGCGAACCGCCCTGCGGTCCCGCGTGTCCGCGACACGCCGCACCAGCCCCGCCGCCTGCAACCGGTCCAGCCGGCCGGTCATACCGGCCCTGGAGAGCATCAGCGTGTCGGCGAGCACCGAAGGATTGAGCTCGAACGGTTCGCCCGAACGGCGCAGTGCGGCAAGCACGTCGAATTCGCCGCGCTGCAAGCCGTGCTTACCGAACACCGCCTCGATCTCGCGCTGTGCCACCAGGAACACCCGGCCGAGCCGGCCGACCACGGCCATCGCCTCCAGATCGAGGTCGGGTCGTTCGCGTTCCCACTGCGCCACGATCGCGTCCACGGCGTCCGTCTTCCGTTCGATCATGGACCGGAGTTTATTCGTCGGGATATAGTTCGGGGACGAATTATCAGCCATCGAATTAAAGCGAGACAGCGATGACCATCCCCGCTCCACGCAAAGACGTCGCGATCCGGCAACCGCAGGACGCGGAAGTCCTGCGCACGAGATCGGTCACCGTGCGGCTGTTGATCGATGCCGAGGAGGCCGGCGGCGGGCTGAGCACGCTCGAAGTCGCCATGGATCGCGGCGCGGACGGCGCGGCGCCGCACTATCACACCCGGTCCGACGAACTGTTCTACGTCACGGAGGGAGCACTACAACTGCTGGCAGGCGACCGAATCGTCACCGTCGGCGCGGGTGGCTCGATCGTGGTCCCGAAGTTCATGCCGCACGCGTTCGGCGCCGCACCGGAAAGCACGGCACGAATTCTGATCGCGCTCACCCCCGGCGTGCAGCGTTTCGAATACTTCCGGCTGCTGGAACGGATCGCGGCGGGCGAATCCACGATGACCGAGCTCGCCGCCGCCCAGGACGAATTCGACAATCACTTCGTCGACGCCCCCGCCTGGCGGGCGGAGCGCGAAGCGAACCGGAACTGACGTTCGCCGGATGCCGTGAAACCGGTTGCGAGCGACGGGATTCGCACAAGTCGATCACGACGCAGCGCGTACCCGAGCGGGCGGAATAGGATGTGGCGTGAAGCGGTCGCACACCGGATCGCCGGTCCGCAGCTGCGCCGAGGTGCGCGAAAGTACAGATGCACAGCCGCCACTCTCGGGCTATGGACACTGTCCGCGCGTCGCGCGCATTAGCTTGATCGTTGCGCCCGACGTGTTTCCAGCCTACCGAAAATCTTCCGATGCTCGGCGGTTATCGGTTGGAATTCGGTTTGCCTCAGCCCGGAAAATCTCGCGATCCGTGCCGATAGAGCACCCTATCGCGATATGATCGCTCACACGCTTGGGGGTCGTGGCAAATCGTGAGCAGATCGGAGAAACGGCTATGACCGACGCAATCCGCCTTCCCGGGACGACACCGAAGGGTGACCGCGCTGCTCCCCTCCAGGGTGTGCTGGTCGCGGAATCGGACCGGGAGATCAGCGTGCGCGTCGCGGAGGGAACCTGGACGTTCTGCCGGTCCGATGTCTTGCGCGTGGTCGATTCGGCAGCGCCGCACGCCGATCAGGAGGGCCGCCCCGTACAGGTGGACATCCGTGCGGGCGCCACCGCCGATTTCACCCGCAGGCTGCGGATCGAGCTGGTCGATCGGCCGATGACCATCGCGGAGTCGCCGTCGGAGGCGCTCGGTGACAACCAGCTGCGTCAGCTCACCGAAATCTGGGCCAACCGGCTGCAACTCGTCGACTACCCGGGCGCGAGCGGGGCGACGTTCACCTACTGCCAGACCAAATCGAGCAACGGCAGCGACGACGGCATCAACTGCGACAGCCTCGACTGAACGGCAGGCGGATGGCCGCACGGCGCGGTTCGGTCCTCATCGTGTCCGAATCCGATGATCTACACGCCACGGCGATGGCGGCGACGCTGCGAGAACACCACGGGCTCGGCCCGATCCATCTCGATCTGCGCGATTTCCCCCGCGAGTCCGGCAGCTTCCGGCTGGACCGGCTCGGTACCACCCGCTCGCTGTCGCACCTGATCGGCCTCGACGATGTCCGATCGGTGTGGTGGCGGCGTCCGCACCACGCGCGGGTGCCAGCGGGCGTCCGTGCCTCGGACGACGATTTCCGTCAGGCCGAGTGCGACGGATTCATCCAAGGTCTGCTCTGGTCCATTCCCGCCTACTGGGTCAACGACCCGGGGGCCGACCGCACCGCGGGGCGCAAGATCGTCCAGCTCGAGACGGCGCTGCGGGCCGGGTTCGCGGTGCCGGAGACACTGATCACCAACGACCCGGACGAGGCACGCAGTTTCGTCGAATCCCGTCCGGGCCCGGTCGTTTACAAGCGCACCGGCACCAGCCGGGCGGAGTTCGCCGAGACCAGGATCATCTCGAGCAACGATCTCGGCAGGCTCGCCGCGATCCGTTCGGCGCCCACCACGTTCCAGGATTACGTGGACGCCACCTGCGACCTGCGTGTGGTCTGGGTGGACGGGGTCGAATGGACCGTGCGCATCGACTCGCAGGCCGGCGTCGGCAAGGTCGACTCCCGCCTGGACACCTCCGTCGACTTCGTGCCCAACCACCTGCCCGCCGCGGTGAGCAAGTCGCTGGCCACCCTGATGGGCGCGCTCGGACTGTCATTTGGTGTGCTCGACATTCGGCTCGGCCGCGACGGGGAGTACTACTTTCTCGAGGTCAATCCGCAGGGGCAGTTCGCCTACCTGGAGATCAAGACCGGACTGCCGATCTTCCGCAGTCTGGCCAACCTGCTGGTGGAGGGCGACGGCACGGTGGCGGGCTACTGAGCCCGGCGATAGATCTGCAAGACCACACCTGATGCCCGGAACGCCACGACGTCCACCAGCCGCAGCCGCCGGGGCGCGACGTCGCCGAACAGTGGCAGGCCCGCGCCGAGCAGCACCGGAAACACCAGCAGTCGAAGTTCGTCCACCGCCTCGAGGCGCAAGAACTCCCGCGCCGTCGCGACACCGGCGAACACCACCAGCGGCCTGCCGGGGCTGTTGCTCAGCTCCGCGATCTCGGCGGGCAGGTCCGCGCCGATCCGGCGGGCGGGCTGCCACGGCAGGTCCGGATCCGGCCGGTGCGACAGCACCAACTTGGGCAGCGCGTTGACCAGCGGGGCGAGCAGAGCGTCCCCGGGCGTCGCCGGATTGCGTTGCGCGTCCGGCCAATACCCGGCCAGCAGCTCGTAGGACGTGCGCCCGAAAATCTGGGCATCGACGCCGCCGAGCAGCTCGGCGAGGTAGGCGTCCAGTTCGGGATCGTTGACGTCGATCCAGTCGAGCGCTCCGTCCGGGCCGGCCGCGTAGCCGTCCAGTGTCACCATCATTTGCAGCAGCACCCTGCGCACCGCGAGGTTCCTTCCGTCGACAACGTGTCCCCACAGTGCGGACGGATCTCGCGGCGCGGATTCATCGCGCCGTGACGGCGCTACTGGGCCTTGCGGCGATTGGCTCCGCCCCGGCTGCGGAGCTGCACGTCCGACTCCACCAGCACGTTATGGATGAAGCCGTAGGAGCGGCCCGTGGACCGCGCCAGTGACCGGATGCTCGCACCCGCCTCGTATTGTTTCTTCAGCTGGGTTTGTAGGCGATCGCGTGACTTCCCGGTGACGCGTGTGCCCTTACCCAATGTGGCCTTGCCTTGTGGCCTGTCGCTCATGGCTTCCTCCGAGTCGCCGAGCAGCGTCTTTCCAGGCTAAGCACTCAGCAGGCCGTGATCAACGGGTTCCTGTGATGAAACTCACGCGAGCTGAATAAGTTCCAGATATTCGGCCGACCAATGGTCTTCTGTCCCGTCCGGGAGCAGAATCACGCGTTCCGGAGACAGCGCCTCCGCTGCGCCCGGGTCGTGGGTCACCAGCACCACGGCGCCCGCGTAGGTGCGAAGGGCATCGAGCACCTGCTCTCGCGACACCGGGTCGAGGTTGTTCGTCGGCTCGTCCAGCAACAGCACGTTCGCCGCCGAGGAGACCAGTCCGGCCAGCGCCAGACGCGTCTTCTCACCGCCGGAGAGGGTGCCCGCGGGCTGGTCCAGCTGCGGACCGGAGAACATGAACGCGCCGAGCAGGCCGCGCAGATCCTGCTCGCCGGCATCCGGCGCGGCGTGGCGGATGTTCTCCCACACCGTGGCGCCGTCGTCCAGCGTGTCGTGCTCCTGGGCGAAGTACCCGACCTTCAGGCCGTGCCCGGGCACCAGCCCGCCCGCTGTCGGCTGCTCTACTCCGGCCAGCAGGCGCAGCAACGTCGTCTTACCCGCGCCGTTGAGTCCGAGCACCACCACCCGGCTACCTCGGTCGATCGCGAGGTCGACGCCGGTGAAAATCTCCAGCGAGCCGTAGACCTTCGTCAGGTTCTCGGCCATCAGCGGCGTCTTGCCGCACGGCGCGGGCTCGGGGAACTTGATCCGGGCGACCTTGTCGGCGACGCGCACGTCGTCGAGTTCGGCGAGCAGGCGATCGGCGCGCTTGGCCATGTTCTGCGCCGCAGTGGCTTTCGTCGCCTTGGCGCCGAGCTTGGCCGCCTGGGCGCGCAGCGCGCTCGCCTTCTTCTCGGCGTTCGCGCGTTCCCGGCGCCTGCGCTGCTCGTCGGTGGCGCGCGCGTCCAGGTACTTCTTCCAGCCCATGTTGTAGACGTCGGCCTCGCCGCGCACCGCGTCGAGGAACCACACCTTGTTCACCACGTCGGCGAGCAGTTCCACGTCGTGGCTGATCACGATCAGGCCACCGTCGTGATTCTGCAGGAACCCGCGCAGCCAGGTGATCGAGTCGGCGTCGAGATGGTTGGTCGGCTCGTCCAGCAGCAAGATGGTGTCCGAGCGCCCACCACTGCCGTCGGACGCCGCGAAGAGGATGCGCGCCAACTCGATTCGCCGCCGCTGACCACCGGACAAGGTGCGCAACGGCTGACCGAGCACTCGGTCGGGCAGACCGAGGCTGTGACAGATCCGCGCCGCCTCGCTCTCGGCGACGTAACCGCCGAGCGCCGAGAAACGCTCCTCGAGCCGACCGTACTTGCGGACCGCCTTCTCGCGCTCGCTGTCGTCGGCGACCTCGGCCATCAGCGCCTGCTGCTTCTCCATCTCGCGGATCAGCGTGTCCAGGCCGCGCGCCGACAGCACCCGGTCGCGGGCCAGCACGTCCAGGTTGCCCTCGCGCGGGTCCTGCGGCAGATAACCGATGTCGCTGGAGCGAAGGATCTTCCCGGCGTACGGCTCGCCCTCGCCGGCCAGGATGCGCAGCGTGGTGGTCTTTCCCGCGCCGTTGCGTCCGACCAACCCGATCCGGTCGCCCGCCTGCACCCGCAGCGCCGGTCCCGGAGCGGACAGCAGGGTGCGGACTCCGGCCCGGACCTCCAGGTCGGTCGCGGTGATCACAAATTTCTCCTCGCGGATCGTGGTGCTGGACGCGTGCTCGATTGTGCGGCCCGACGCGCACAAGAACCACCGATTTTACCCGGCACGCGCGGTCGTCCCCTCCTCCAGCACCCCGCATGTGACGGCGGTAACGACCCGCTCGCTGCGCTGCGCTACCGTGCGATGCCATGAGTACCGATCTATTGGGCAAGAGCGCTTTGGTCACGGGGGCCAGCCGGGGCATCGGCAAGGCGGTCGCGGCGGAGTTGCTCGGCCGCGGCGCGAACGTGCTGATCACCGCGCGGAAGAAGGATCCGCTGGAGGAGGCCGCCGCGGAACTGCGCGAACTGGGCCATCAGGGCCAGGTCGTGGCCCTGGCGGGCAACTCGGGTGTCGCCGAGGACCGGGCGGCGGCGGTGGAGCGCGCGGTCGCCGAGTTCGGTTCGCTGGACGTGCTGATCAACAACACCGGCATCAATCCGGTCTTCGGCTCCCTGATGGAGGCCGACCTGGACGCCGTGCGCAAAATCTTCGACGTGAACGTGGTCGCCGCGCTCGGGTACATCCAGGAGGCCTACCGGGCGTGGATGCGCGACCACGGCGGCGCCGTGGTCAACGTGGCCAGTGTCGCTGGTATCCGCTCGACCGGCGTGATCGCCGCGTACGGCGCGTCCAAGTCCGCGCTGATCCATCTCACCGGCGAGCTCGCCTGGCAGCTCGGGCCGAAGATCCGGGTGAACGCGGTCGCGCCCGGCGTCATCAAGACGAAGTTCGCCAACGCGCTGTACTCCGCCGACGAGGAGCGCGCCGCGAGCGTCTACCCGATGAAGCGGCTGGGCACGCCGGAGGACGTGGCGCGCCTGATCGGCTTCCTGGTCTCCGACGAGGCGGCCTGGATCACCGGCGAGACGGTGCGTGTGGACGGCGGGCTGCTGTCCACCGGCGGCATCTGAGCCGCACTTCGCCGTCCCCGCCCCGGACAGCCGCGCGCTACCGGAACGCCAGTGCGCCGAGCATGTCGGCGTGCCGGTAGCGCAGGTACTTCTCGACGGTGGGTGCGTCGACCGCGTCGCTGGCGGTGGCCAGCGTCACCACCAGGAACTCCTTCTCGCTGCCGTCCTTCCACTTGCCGGTGGCGTAGCCCTCGAGGTAGGCGCCGGGGCGGAGGGCGAGATCGGCATCGGTGAACCGGTCCTCCGCCGCGGCGGCCCGGCCCTGGTCGGCCATACCGAGGACGAACTGAGTGAGCATGAGCGCGCCGCCCTCGGTCCGGTACACCAGTTCCACCGCGTAGCGGCAACCGAGGCCGGTGAGCTTGTCCGCCACCTCGATGGCACGGCAATCGGCGTGATCGCGCCCCTCCACCCAGTCGGCGCGCAGCTCCACGCGATCGAACCGGAAGTGCCAGTCTCCGGCGTACTCCGTGTAGCTCGGCCTGCCCGAAGCGGGTCGCGGCGACCGCGTGCCGGTGGCGCTGGTGGTCGTTACGGCGGACGTGGTGGTTATGGTCGGCGCGGCCGTGGCGTACGCGTGGTCTCCCGCCCGCGGAGACACCGCCACACCGACGCCCACCGCTACCAGGACGGCGACGACGCCGGCCACCAGAGCGAGGATCACGCCCGTGCTGGACCTCGGCGGTGGTGGTGGGGGCAGCGGGGGCGCCTCCCATGCCGCCATCGGGTACGCGCTCGGCGCAGACATCTGTCCCCAGTCCGGCGAGCAGGTCTCGTTCCCTTCGCCGTAACCCCCTGGGCCACCACTTGATTCGGGACCGGATGGATAGGTCATCGCGCGGTCGCCTCCACATCTCCCAGCAGCCGTCCCACCCCGTGTGGGCCTCCCCGGAACTGCGCGGCCGACCCTACCGGATCGGCCGCGCCCGGCGCCCGTCGTCGCGGCTCAGAGCCGGACGGGCTGACGCCAATCCTCCCGGCCGGCGACCGCCGGGGCGGCGGGCTGCTCCTCGATGCCGAATCGCCGGTGCAGTTTGCGCAGCGGCCCGGGCGCGTACCAGTTCCAATCGCCGAGCAGTTCCATGGCCGCGGGCAGCAGGAAGCCGCGCACCAAGGTCGCGTCGACCAGGACGGCCAGCGGGAGCCCGATGCCGAACGCCTTCATGAAGGTGATGTCGGAGGCGAGGAAACCGAGGAAGACAAGCGAGATCAGCACCGCCGCCGCGGTGACGATCCGGCCGATCCGCTCCAGGCCGGAGGTCACGGCCAGAGCGTTGGACCTGGTGCGCTGGTATTCCTCCCGGATGCGCGCCAGCAGGAACACCTGATAGTCCATGGCGAGGCCGAACGCGACACCGAACAACATGACCGGAACCGTCGGCGGCAGGTCGCCGGTGACGGTGAAGCCGAGCAAACCGGACAGGTGACCGTCCTGGAAGATCCACACCAGCGCACCGAAGGTCGCGGTGAGGCTGAGGAAGCTGAGCACCACCGCCAGCAGCGGCAGCACGACGCTTCCGGTCAGCAGGAACAGGACCACCACCATGATCAGCACAACGAAGACCAGCGCGTACGGCAGCGCCGAGACCACCGCGTCGATCGCGTCCGCGTTGGCCGCCGCCACGCCGCCGACCAGCACCGGTGACGCGGCGGGCGTGGCGCGCACGTCCGCGGCGATGCGGTCGAGCGCACCGGGATCGGTGGTGTCCGGGACCACCGTGAGATAGGCGGCGTTCTCGGCGCGGAAGCGGTCGCTGGCCGTGGTGGGCTGGGCGAGCAGACCGCCGTGGCTGTAACTGCCGGTGGCGGTGTCGACTCGGCGGACGTTCTCGATCTCCGAGAGTTTCCTGGCGTAGGCGTCCAGTCCCGCCGCGCTGTAGGCGCTCTCGGGCAGCACCGCGAACAGCCCGTTCTGCTCGGTGGCGGCGAAGTCACGCTGGATGGTCTCGGTGACCTGGCGATTGTTCATCGTTTCCGGCAGCGAGCGTTCGTCTGGGAAGCCGAGTTTCACACCCAGGAACGGCGCGCCCAGTACGAGCAGCAGGACGGTCACCGACAGCCCGATCGGCACCGGCCGCATCATCACGAACCGGGCCAGACGATGCCAGGCGCCCTCGCCGGGCGCGGGACGGGCGGCCCGAAGGAACCACCACAACTGCCCGTTGTCGATCTTGGTACCCAGCAGCAACAGGATGGCGGGCAGCACGGTCAGCGACACCGTCGCCGCGATCGCCGCGACCGCAAGACCCGCGTATCCCATCGAGCGCACGGCCAGCAGCGGGAAGAACAGCAGGCCCGACAGCGCGACGGCGACGGTGACGGCCGAGAACGCGACGGTCCGGCCCGCCGAGCGCATGGTCGCGGCCACCGCGGCCGCTGGCTGCTGTCCGGCGACCAGTTCGTCGCGGTAGCGGCTGATGATGAGCAGGCTGTAGTCGATCGCCAGACCGAGCCCGAGCAGGGTGGCGACGTTCGTCGCGGTCGCGGCGAGATCGGTGACGCTCGCGATCAGCCACAGCGTCCCCATCGTGATCATCACCGTGATCATGGCGACGACCAGCGGCAGGCTGGCCGCGACCAGGCCGCCGAACACCAGCAGCAGCGCGAGCAGCGTGATCGGGAAGGCGATGGATTCGCCGAGCACGACGTCTTTCTCGCTCTGCTGCACGGTTTCGTGCAGCAGCATCGCGTAGCCGCCCACCCGCACCTCGAGCGGGCCGTGAGTGCCGCCGAAACGGTCGGCGAGATCACCTACCCGCTCGTCCACCTCGGCCTCCTCACCGAGGATGCTGGCCACGATCAGTCCCTTGGTGCCGTCGGTGCTGCGCAGCGCGGGCGACTTGTCGGTCCAGTACGAGGTGACGCCCGTGACGCCGGACGCCGACTTCAGCTCGGTCACCAGGTTCGTGGCGGCCGTGGCCGCGGCGTCGTCGTCCACCGACCGGCGCGTCTGCACCAGCAGCACGAGATTCGGCGGGGCTTGGCCGAAGGTGTCCCGCAGCACCGCGGTCGCCCGGCTCGATTCGCTGTCGGGGTCGATGTACCCGCCGCCCTGCACCTTGTCGAACAGCGTCGCGCTCAGCGTGCCCATCGCCAGTGCGAGGACCACGAACACGGCCAGGATCCATCGGCTGCGCCGCCTGGTCAGTTCGAACACCGCGTCTACCCCTAACTCGTTCCGGTCGCGCCGCTCTCGTCGTCGGACTCCCGCGGCCGCCGGTCGGCAACCTGACCGGCGCGCCATCCGCGGCGCACCGGTACGCCGACACCTGACACTCGGCACCGGGGCCGGATGCGTGCGCCAGCGCCCCGGCATCCTAGCAACGTGGGACAAACTCCGGTGAGCCCGAACACATTCCGCCGACCACACCGGGTCCCGGTCGTTGGCCGCGACGCTGCGGCGCTGTCCGGCCGAGAAACGCATCCGATCCAGGCGGGCTCACGTTCCCACACGCGGGGATCATCGCGACGGGAAGGACGTGTCCGCCATGGCTGCGCCCGTCGCACACCGACGGATGAGAGGCTCGGTTCATGCACCGATACGCATTCCCGTGGACCGAGACGGTCACGGCGTGACACCGGACCTCGTCGTCTGCGGTCTCGGCCCGGCCGGTCGCGCCCTCGCGCACCGCGCCGTGTCGCGCGGGCTCACGGTCACCGTGGTGGATCCCGCGCCGGAACGCCGGTGGGCGGCCACGTACGCGGCGTGGGCCGACGAACTGCCGGATTGGCTGACGCGGGAGGCCGTCGCGGCGACGGTACCCCGCCCGATGGCCTGGGGAACGCGCGCGCACCGAGTGGACCGCTCTTACGTCGTCCTGGACACCGTGCGCCTGCAAACCGCGCTGCACCTGTCCGATGCGCGCGTCGTCGCGGATCGCGCGGTCGACATCGCCCCCGAGCGGGTGGTGTTGGCATCCGGTGCGACGATCGCCGGAGGCCGGGTGGTCGATGCGCGCGGGCTCACCCGCTCCCCCGCGCGGGCCGAGCAGACCGCCTACGGCGTGATCGTGGACGCCGGACGCTGCGCGGGGCTCAACCCGCTGTTCATGGATTGGCGTGCCGACAACGGCGCCGCCGACGACGCACCGCCTTCGTTCCTCTACGCCGTCCCGCTGGACGAGCGGCGAATGCTGCTCGAGGAGACCTGCCTGGCCGGACGCCCCGCGCTGACGGGCGCCGAGCTGCGCGCCCGCTTGCGGCACCGGCTGCGTGCGCGGGGCATCGGCCTCACCGGCGCCGAACCCGTGGAACACGTCCGCTTCCCCGTGCAAGGGGGACGCCCCGGCTCGCGCCGATTCGGCGCGGCGGGCGGGTTCCTGCATCCGGCGACCGGCTACAGCGTCGGCGCAGTGCTGGCCTGCGCCGACGCGGTGGCAGCGGGTCAGGACGTGTGGCCTGCCGCCGCGCGCGTCGTGCACCAGTTGCGCAGCGCAGGCCTGCGGGCGTTGCTGGCCTTGCCGCCCGGCGACATCCCGCTGTTCTTCGACACCTTTTTCACGCTGCCCCCGGACACGCAACGCGCGTATCTGTCGGGCCGTGCCGACCTCGGCGGCACGGTCACGGCGATGAGTTCCCTCTTCGCGGCGCTGCCGGGACGGCTACGTCGGCGTGTCGCGGTCGCGACACTCGGGATTCCGGTTCGCTCGCGAGGTCGGTGGGGTTCGGCCATGATGGGAGCATGAGATCGATCTGGAAGGGCTCGATCGCATTCGGGCTGGTGAACGTCCCGGTGAAGGTGTACACCGCCACCGAGGACCACGACATCCGCTTCCATCAGGTGCATGCCAAGGATGGGGGCCGGATCAAATACGACCGCGTCTGCACCGTGTGCGGTCAATCCGTCCAGTTCACCGACATCGACAAGGCCTACGAATCCCCGGAGGGGGACAAGGTCGTCCTGAGCGACGAGGACTTCGCGAAACTGCCCGTGGCGGAGAAACACGAGATCCCGGTGCTCCAGTTCGTGCCGTCCGACCAGATCGACCCGATCCTGTTCGAGAAGAGCTACTACCTGGAACCGGACTCCAGCACCCCGAAGGCGTACGTCTTGCTGGCGCGGACGCTGGAGGAGATCGAGCGGACGGCGCTGGTGTATTTCACGCTGCGCCAGAAGACCAGACTGGCCGCGCTGCGCGTGCGCGAAGGCATTCTGGTGCTGCAGACGCTCCTGTGGCCGGACGAGGTCCGCTCCGTCGAGTTCGAATCCCTCGACGGTGTCGCCGAGCCCAGGGCACAGGAGATCAAGATGGCGGAGACGCTGGTCGACGCGATGTCCGACGACTTCGATCCGGACCAGTTCACCGACGAGTACCAGATCGAGCTCAAACGCCTGCTCGACGAGGCGATCGCCAGCGGCACCGGCAAGGTGCCCGAGCAGCCGGAACTCGTCCCGACCGGGATGGATGCCGAGGTGGTCGATCTGGTCGCCGCGCTGCAACGCAGCCTCGAAGCCAGCGGTCGCCGGACGGCAGGCGGCGACGGTGCCGAAGCCGAGCCGAAGAAGACGGCGAAGAAGGCCACGGCGAAGAGCGCCGCAGGCAAGAGCGGAAGCAAGAGCACCGCCACCAATAGCGGGGCGTCCAAGAGCGGGGCGTCCAAGAGCAGCGCGTCGAAGACCACCGCGTCGAAAGGCGCGGCGAAGAAGGCGCCCGCCAAGAAGGCTCCGGCCCGCAAGGGTGCCTGAGCGCCGCCGGTCAGCCCGCCGCCGCGCGTGCGCGGCCTTCTTCGAAGAACTCCAGCAGCGCCGCGACGGTGTTCACCGCGTCGCGCGGGCGCACCGCCCCGAAGGGCGCGTTCCAGAAGCCGCCGCTTCGCGGCGTCCATGGTCCGACATAGGCGTACGGGCCGGGATGGGCGTCGTCTCCCGGCGAGACACCGTAGTTCACCTCATCGATCGTGCTCGCCAGATCGAAGTGCTCCGGCCAGAGCACCGGTGTCACGTCGGACGCCAGACAGCGCAACGCTCTGTCCCCCACCGCGAACCACGTTTCGATCAACCCGGCTGCCGAAGCATCCACTTCGATCGCCGTATCCGGATCGACTCCCGTCGTGTCCGTGTACACCCCTTCCGGTGGCCCGGGTCGGAAACCGGCAGCCCGCGCGACCTCCCGATAGGTGCCCTGTAGTGGCGCCCGCCCGTCCGGCCACACCAGTTCTTCCCCGACGACCGACACCGGCCACCGGGCACCCCCGAAACCGCCGCGCACGATCCGGAGGCGGATGGTGCCGAACTCCCGGTATTGCGGCCCCGCGATCAACAACTCCGCGACCGCGTGCAGTCCGAGCCGCGATCGCCGGTACGTCACCTCGTCCACTACCGCATCATCGCCGCCGTGCGCGCCGCACCGCACGGATTCGGCGGAACCGGACCGCCGCGTCACCTCGCCACGACGAACGTTCGCGGCGTGAGGGCTCCGCTCACCGTGATCCGGCGGGGATTCCCTCACTTTCACCGAAGCTCGCTTCCTCGTGGCTGACGAGTCCGAGCAGGGCCAACGGGCGCGGCGTCACCGCGTTGGTCAGGTAGGAAACGGTGACCGCCCAGCGATTGACCGCTCTGGGCACGGCGAAGGTGTGATAGGCGCGGGTCACCGCCTTGGCGGGCAGACCGGAGAGGTGCACGCCCATCGGGTTGGCGACCGCGAAGCCCGGCCCGAGATCCACGACCAGGCCGAGGTCGCGGTGCTTGTACCGGGCGGCCGTACCGATGCCGAGGCTGGCGGCGACGTTCTTGGCGAGTGTCTTGCCCTGCCGCGAGGCGTGCTGGGCGGTGGGCGGGGTGATCCGGCCCGGTTCGGTGAGGTCCGGCACGGCTGCCGCGTCACCGCCGGCGAAAACGTCCGGATGGCCCGGGACGCTCAGTTGCGCGTCGACCACCAGGCGTCCCTTCTCCAGTGGCAGCCCGAGCGTGCCCAGCAGGGGCGCACCGGTGACGCCGGTCACCCAGGCGACCGTGTACGTCGGGACGACCGTGCCGTCGGTGAGCACCACCGAGTTCTCGCCGAGTTCCGTCAGCGAGGTCTCCAGCCGGATCTCGATCCCGCGTTGCCGCAGCACCTTCAGCACCTTGTCGCTGAGACGCTCGCCGACCTCCGGCATCACCCTCGGGGCCATGTCGAGCAGGAGGAAGCGCACTTCGGAGGGATCGAACCCGCGGCGGGCGGCGTAGGCGTCGGCAAGGGCGCGCAACTGCGCGACGAGCTCGGTGCCCGCGTAGGAGGCCCCGACGACGACCACGGTGCGGCGGGCCCGCCGTACCTCGGCGTCCTCCTCGTCGTCGGCGAGTTCGAGCTGGCGCAGCAACTGCTCGCGCAGGTACAGCGCTTCGGCGACGGTCTTGAGCCCTCGGGCGTGCTCCGCCAGGCCCGGTATGTCGAACAGTCGGGTGACCGACCCCGGGGTGAGCACCAGCCGATCCCAGGACAGCTGGCGTGGCGGGTGATGCTCACTGGTCACCGTAAGGGTCTTGCGCTCGAGATCGACCGACTCCGCGTTCGCCACCACCAACCGGACCCGAGGCAGTGAATCGGCCAGTGAGATGGCGACGAACCGGGGGTCGATCAGTCCACCCGCCACATCCGGCAGCAGCGGCGTGTAGAGCATGTAGTCGTTGGGCGTGACGAGCACGATCTCGATGTCCCGCTGCGCCCTGGACACGATGCGGCAGAGCTTCTCGGCGCAGGTGAATCCGGCGAACCCGCTGCCGACGATCACAACCCGCTGCGGGCCTATGGCGTTTGCCTCCGGCACGGCGACCTCCTCGGCGTCGACTCCCCGACGCGATTCCCGCTGGGGCGCGTTCGAAACCGCGTGGGTGATACCGCGTCTCGACAGTCCTGGCGCGGCTCCGGCCGAACGCACCACCCGTACTCGCGGATGCGTTGTCGCGCAACAGTTCTGTAGATCCACGCCGCAGTCGGCCGCCCACCGGCCAGCGGTCACTCCTCGCGCGGCTCGTCCGGTGTGGTCAGCTCCGGGGCGATCTCCCTGGTCGCCATCCCGCCCTCGCGGCCCTGATCCTTCGGCCCCGGCCTGCCGCCCTTCGGCTCCTCGGCGTCACCATCGTCGCGTGTCTCGCCGGTGTCCTTCTCCCGTGCCATAGCGTGGCCCCTTTCGTCGTCGATCGACCTACCCCAGCACGGCGATCCCAATCCGTAAATCAACGACGACGTGCTTCACGCGAACTCCGGTGCTTTCGGGCGGGCGGGCGATGCCAGCCGGGGGCGGTAGGCCAGACAGGCGGCCGAGGCCTCGTCCGCCGCCAGGAAGATCACCGTGCGTGCGGTGCCGAGTAAGCCCGTGTCCAGCGCGTTCAGATAGGCGTGCACCGGGGCCGCGGTGTAGGGATCCCCGATCGAGGGCTCGAAACCGACGACCGACTGCGCCGGTATGGCGAGCGCCTCCGCCAGGCGCGAGCGGAACCGGTCGTGCTCGACCGGAGCCAGCAGCACCGCGCGCCCGTCGGCGAAGTCACCGCTGTCGAGGTCTTCCTCGTCCAGGCAGGAGCGCACGGTCGCGGTCGCCAGCTCGACCGGGTCGTCCGCACCCGCGCGGACACACATGGCACTGCGACCTTCGGCCCCCGCTTCGCTCAAGGCCACCCAGGCGATAGGGTCGACAGGGCCGGTGGTCTCGCAGGCGTGGAGCCGGCCGAAACCTCCTCCGGCAGGTGAACTTCCGAGCAGAAGGGCGGCCCCGGTCGCGCTGTAGGGGAAGCCTGGCGCGTCACGCCGGGTCGATGGGTGGGCGTCACCCGCGACGAGCAGCGCGTACCGCACGGTACCGGTGGTGAGGAACGCTTCGGCGGTCACGATGGCGTGCAGCAGCCCGGTGGCGCCATGCATGAGGTCGAAGGAGAAGGCGGGGACACGTCCGGCTCGGTAGTCCAGTCCCAGACCGATCCGCTTCTGGATGAGCGCCGCCACCGCGGGCTCGGAGATGTTGCTGTCCCGGAAGACACCCGCGTTCACCAGCATGCCGATCTCGTCGAGCCGGACCTGCGAGCGCTCGACACAGGCGAGCGCCGCGCGAGCGGCCAGTTCGAAGTAGCTGCCGGTGTCGGGGTCGGAGTTCGTCGCGGCCGCGACGATCGTCGTCGCCATGCTCATGCCTCCAGGCGCGAGATGGTCGCGGCGAGGTAGCCGGAGACGATGCCCGACGCCGCCGGAATCATCAAGATCTTCGACCCTTTCGGGATCTTTCGTTGCGCGAGATGCTCGCGCAGCACGAGGAAATGCGAGGTCGACGCGGTATTGCCATAGTCGTGCAGCACATTGAGGGCTTGCGGCATCGGCGTGCCGAAATGCCGTTCGGTCAGGTCGCAGATGTATTCGATGGCCGGCGCGCTGAACTGGTGGTGAATCCAGTAGTCGTACTTCTCGCTCTCCCACCTGCGCCCGGTCTCGGCGAAGAAGTCGGCCATCCGGTTGATGCCCTGCTGATACCTGGCTTCGTTCTGCATGGCGCGGTTGTCGGTGTACATGGCGATTCCGCCGGTGCGGTCACTGGGCATGCCGATGCAGTGCTCGGCGCCGTCGGCCGCGGTCATGAGTTCGACGTAGTGGATCTCGTCGTTGTCGTCGCCGCGGCCGTCGAGCACCACCGCGACCGCGGCGTCCCCGACGGTCAGCGCGGCGAATTGCGGATCGTAGGGCTGACTGATTTCGCGGACCGCCGTCTCGGCGATCGGTGTGATCTGCTCGCCGCTGAACACCAGGCCATTGCGCACCACGCCCGCCTTGATCATCCGGTCGAGCACCATCACTCCGGTGATCATCCCGGCACACGCGTTGGAGACATCGAAGTACCGTGCGGCCTCGGCGCCGATCGTCCGGCCCAGCATCGAGGCGAATGACGGCGCGTAACAGAAGATTCCCGCACCGCGGGTGCGCGTGATGGAGGCCGAGATGACGACGTCCAGTTCGTTGGCCCGGTAGTCGGAGTGCAGCAGACAGTCCTCGATCGCGTGCAACGCCAGCTCGAACGACGATTCGTACCGATCCGGATCCGAATCGTAGACTCGCCGATTCTTGATGCCGGTGATCCGCTCCAGGTCCAACGACCTCGGCACAGCCAGCGCGGCGATCAGGTCCTCGGTGGAACGGACGGTCCTCGGCGTGTACGAGCCGATCGACTCGAAACGAGTACGAAGCATAGAACCCCTGCTTTCTGCTCCAGTCGGCGACAAAGGTGCTGTAGTGCTCGGCGACGACGCTGTCGCGAATTGATGGCCCGCCGCGCCTACTCGGTCAGCCCGGCCAAGGTCGCGCTGACCTCGCACAGCCGCTGTCCGACCGCGTCGTCCTGCGCCAGGCGCGAGGGAGCCTTCACCCGGTTCTTCTGGAAGTAGCATCCGCTGACCGCGGCGACTTCGGGATCGGTGGCCAGGTACGTGAGCGCCCGGCCGCCCTCCGCGGCGGAGATCATGAACAGTCGTTTGGCGATCGCTACCAGCGGTTGCCCGAACCAGGGCATCGAATCCCAGATCCCGGTCGCCACCGCGCCGGGGTGGAAAGCGTTGACCGTCACCCCGGTCCCTTCCAGGCGTCGCGCCAGCGCTCGGGTGTAGAGAACGTTCGCCAGTTTCGAGCGGCTGTAAGCCTTCTCTCCGGTATAGCCGTTCCGGAAACCGAGATCCGTGAAATCCATGGTGGCGCCGTACTGCATGACCGACGAGGTGAACACGATGCGCGAGGGGGCACTGCGCACCATCAGGTCGATCAGCAGTTCGGTGAGCAGGAAGCCACCGAGGAAGTTCACCGCGAACGTGGCCTCGATACCGTCCTCGGTCACGGTTCGCGTGTTGTGGTAGCCGCCTGCGTTGTTGGCCAGCACGTCCAGGTGGTTCGTACGTGGCGATGACCTCCTTGGCGAGCTGCCGGACGGCCGATTGGGAGGCCAGATCGCACTCCAGCGTGTTGACGCCCGCCGCGCCCGCGGCCCGGACCAGTTCCGCCGCGGCGGAGAGTTTGCGGGGATCTCGTCCGACCAGGACGAGCCGATTGCCCTTCGCCGCCAGCTGCTGAGCCGATTCGAGACCGATACCCGATGTCGCCCCCGTGATCAGGATTGTCTGCACAGCCGGACACCTTGCCACAGAAGTTTCCTCGCAGATTGCTGACACGAGCCAACCGGTCCAGAAATTTCAGCCGATCGGCGAAAACTCGCGGTTCCGGGAAACACGAATGAGTGTGGTGCCCACTCGGAATTCCTGCGGCATACCGCTCTTCGCGAAACCGAGGTTGCGATTCGGTGAGCGTCGCCTGCGGCTCGATCAACGAGGCGGGCGCATTACCAGCAAATCAGACGCTCGTTCAGCTCGTGCGGGGTTCTCGCTCACCGCCATCGGAACCGTTGGCCGCTCCGGCACCGGCATCGCTTGAACCACCGGGTTCTCATCGCGACGCGATTGGGAGCACGAAGGAGATTCCAGGGGATAGCGGCGATCCCGGCAATGGTAGCGACCGCGGCCTCCACCGCGAGCGGCTGCGGCGGTGACGAACCCGCGCATCATCCCGACCCTGATCCCTCGAGGCGCTGGGGCCGCGCTCATCATTATCGCGGGTGTGCGGGCATCCGGTTCTCTGGCAACCGGCCGGCCCGGAAGGTGTTGCGCCGCCGCGTCATCCGGCGGTCGACGTGCAGGCCGTCAACCGGACAGCGGCGGGCCGGGGAATGGCGCTACCGAGGCTCGGAAAGGGCGGTGCGCTCGGGCCGAGGACCTCGATGGCGCGACGCTCGGCTTCGGCGCGCGTCGGCGCCCACGCCCACCCGTGCCTGCCGTCGGCGCCGCGCACCACCGACCCGCAGGCGTTCCAGAACTGCACGACCGTGCGGCAGTCGGTGACTCCGCATTGGGCGCGGGCCGCCGCGTCGGCCGCGCTCGCGCTCCCGTAGTCCACCGCCGAAGCGACAGCGCCGGTGCCGGACGACAGCGCCAGCGCGCCGAAATAGGTTCCGGTCGCACGCGCTTCACCCGCGGGACCGCCGACCACGGCGCAGGTAGCGGCCGAGACCGCCGCGAGGCCGAGCGCGGCCCTGTGCGGCACCGACATGTATTCCTCCCCGTTTCCAACCGGACTGTGGGGCAGATCATCGCCCGGCCCGTGCTCTTTGTCGAAGAGCGGACTTCCCACCCTCGGCGAGTACACGACAGGACAGCAGTTCACGCGCTTCTCATGGCCGACGCGATGGTCGCCGGTACGCCAGGCCAGCAGGTCTCCGGCTCCGGAGCCGACGGCCCACACGGCGCGTATCGTCGCTGCCTCCGGAAGACCCGCCCGGCGGATATGACTCGGCCGCCGCAGCACCCGGTGGGGCGCTACCCGGCGGCCGTACCTATTCGGCTGTCTACACCGTGAATCCGAGGGCGCGCAATTGCTCGCGGCCGTCCTCGGTGATCTTGTCCGGACCCCACGGCGGCATCCAGACCCAGTTTATCTTCAGGTCCTCGACCAGGCCGCTGCGCACCAGCGCGTTGCGGGACTGGTCTTCGATGACGTCGGTCAGCGGGCAGGCCGCGGAGGTCAGGGTCATATCGAGCACCGCGATGTTGTCCTGCTCGACCCGCAGCCCGTACACCAGGCCGAGGTCCACGACGTTGATGCCCAGTTCCGGGTCGACGACGTCGCGCATGGCCTCTTCGATGTCCTCGAGCAGCTTGATGTCCTCCGAAGACAATTCAGCCGACTCAGCCAACTCAGCCGACTCAGCCAACTCAGCCGACTCGGTGGGCGCGGACGACTCCGCCGCCGGCGCGGCCTGCTCCGTCTGCTCGGTCGTGTCGGTGGCCGGTGTGTCAGTCATGACGGTTCCCCGTTCTGCATCGGACAGTTCAGTTCTGTTCCTCGGCGGCGGTCTGCTCGGGGCCGATCCGCAAGACGGCGTCCTTGAACGCCATCCACCCCAGTAGCGCGCACTTCACCCGCGCGGGGTACTTGGAGACTCCGGCCAGAGCGATGCCGTCGCCGATCACGTCCTCGTCGCCCTCGATGGTGCCGCGGCTGGAGATCATCTCACTGTAGGAGTCGACCACCTTCAACGCCTGTTGCACCGGCAACCCGATGACCTGGTCGGTGAGGATCGAGGTCGCGGCCTGGCTGATCGAGCAGCCCTGCCCGTCGTAGGAGACATCGGCGATGTCGCCGTTGTCGTCGAGCCGCACGCGCAAGGTCACCTCGTCGCCGCAGGTCGGGTTCACATGGTGCACCTCGGCCCCGAACGGCTCGCGCAGCCCGCGGTGATGCGGGTGCTTGTAATGGTCCAGGATCACTTCCTGGTACATCTGCTCCATGCGCATGTCTGTCCAACCCCACTGTGTCTAATCGTCGGCGTTCGCCGCGCTCACGCCGAAGAAGCGCTGGGCCCTCCGCACCGCGGCGACCAGCGCGTCCACCTCGGCGAGGGTGTTGTAGACCGCGAACGAGGCGCGGGCGGTGGCGGCGACGCCGAAACGCCGGTGCAGCGGCCACGCGCAGTGGTGACCAACCCGGATGGCCACGCCCTCGTCGTCCAGGATCTGGCCGACGTCGTGCGCGTGGATGCCGTCGACCACGAACGACACCGCGCCGCCACGGTCGATGTTCTCGGTGGGGCCGATGACGCGCACGCCATCGATCCCGGCCAGCCCTTCCAGCGCCGCGCCGACCAGCGTGTGCTCGTGCGCCGCGACGGCGTCCATCCCGATCTCCTCGAGATACCGCACGGCCGCGCCCAGTCCGATCACCTGCGAGGTCATCGGCACACCGGCCTCGAACCGCTGCGGCGGCGGGGCGTAGGTGCTGTGGTCCATGAAGACCGTCTCGATCATGGACCCGCCCGTGATGAACGGCGGCACGTCCGCCAGCAGCGCCCGGCGGCCGAAGAGCACGCCGACCCCGGAGGGACCGAGCATCTTGTGGCCGGAGAACGCGGCGAAATCCACGCCGAGCTCACCGAAGTCCACCGGCATGTGCGGCACCGACTGGCAGGCGTCGAGCACGACCAGCGCGCCCACCGCCTTCGCCCGGCGCACCAGTTCGGCGACCGGGGCGACGGCGCCGGTGACGTTGGACTGATGGGTGAACGCGACCACCTTGGTGGCGGGCGACAATTCCAGCGAGTCCAGGTCGATCCGGCCGTCCTCGGTCACGCCGTACCACTTCAGGGTGGCTCCGGTGCGACGGGCCAGCTCCTGCCATGGCACCAGGTTCGCGTGGTGTTCCAGCTCGGTGATGACGATCTCGTCCCCCGGGCCGACATGGTAGGGGAACCGGTCGTCGGCGAAGGCGTAGGTCACCAGGTTCAGCGACTCGGTGGCGTTCTTCGTGAACACGATCTCGCTCGCGTCCACGCCGACGAACCGCGCGATGTCGGCTCGCGCGCCCTCGTAGGCGTCGGTCGCCTCCTCGGCCAGCTGGTGGGCGCCGCGGTGCACCGCCGAGTTGCTGGTGATCAAAAAGTCGCGTTCGGCCTCGAGCACCGTGACCGGCCGCTGCGCGGTCGCGCCGGAGTCCAGGTACACCAACGGTTTCCCGTCCCGGACCGTACGGTTCAGGATCGGGAAGTCCGCCCGGATCCGGGCGACGTCGAGGGTGCGGACCGTAGCGGTCATATCAGGCTCCAGCGGTCGCGATCTGGGTGAAGCGGACGTAGCCGTTCGCGTCGAGCTCCTCGGCGAGTTCGGGACCGCCCTCGGCGACGATGCGGCCCCCGACGAAGACGTGCACGAACTCCGGCTGGATGTAACGCAGGATGCGCGTGTAGTGCGTGATCAGCAGCACGCCGCCGTTCTCGCGCTCCTTGTAGCGGTTGACGCCCGCGGAGACGATGCGCAGCGCGTTCGACGTCCAGACCGGAGTCGGTCTCGTCCAGGATGGCGATCTTCGGCTTGAGCAGGCCCAGCTGCAGGATCTCGTGGCGCTTCTTCTCACCGCCGGAGAAGCCCTCGTTCACGCTGCGCTCGGCGAAGGCGGCGTCGATCTCCAGTTCGCTCATCGACTCCTTCACCTCCTTGACCCAGTGCCGCAGCTTCGGGGCCTCGCCGCGGACGGCGGTGGCGGCGGTGCGCAGGAAGTTCGACATCGAGACGCCGGGAACCTCGACGGGGTACTGCATCGCGAGGAACAGACCGGCACGCGCGCGCTCGTCCACCGACATCGCCAGCACGTCCTCGCCGTCGAGGGTGATCGAGCCGGAGGTCACCGTGTATTTCGGATGTCCCGCGATCGCGTAGGACAGCGTCGACTTGCCGGAGCCGTTGGGGCCCATGATCGCGTGCGTCTCACCGGACTTCACGGTGAGGTTCACGCCCTTGAGGATCTTGATGGGCTCGCCGGACTCGTCGGGGTTGGCGACCTCGACGTGCAGGTCCTTGATTTCCAGGGTGGTCATCGAAGTGAAATTCCTTTGCCAGGTATGGGGTCGTTGATCAGGCGCCGATGGCGGCGAGTTCGGCCTCGATGGCCGCCTCCAGCCGTTCCCGGACCTCGGGCACCGCGATCTTCTGGATGATCTCGTGGAAGAACCCGCGCACCACCAGCCGACGGGCGGCGTCCTCCGGAATGCCGCGGGCGCGCAGGTAGAACAGCTGCTCGTCGTCGAACCTGCCCGTCGCGGACGCGTGCCCGGCGCCGACGATCTCGCCGGTCTCGATCTCCAGGTTCGGCACCGAGTCCGCCCTGGCGCCGTCGGTGAGCACCAGGTTGCGGTTCACCTCGAAGGTGTCGGTGCCCTCGGCGGCGGCGCGGATGAGCACGTCACCGACCCACACCGTGCGGGCGTCGCCCTTCGCCCCGGGCACGGAGCTTGCGGAGTGCCCATCGGACAGAGCCGGGTCGCCTTGCAGTGCGCCCTTGTACAGCACCCTCGACTTGCAGTTGGGCACCGCGTGGTCGACCAGCAGGCGCTGCTCGAAATGCTGGCCCGCGTCGGCGAAGTAGAGGCCGAGCAGTTCGGCGTCGCCGCCGGGGCCGTCGTAACGGACGTTGCCGGTCAGGCGCACCAGGTCGCCGCCGAGGGTGACCGAGGTGTGCCGCAGGGTGGCGTCGCGGCCGAGCTTGGCGTGATGCGCGGTGGCGTGGACGGCGTCGTCGGCCCAGTCCTGTACGGCGACGACGGTCAGCTTGGCCGAATCGCCGAGCACGAATTCCACGTTCTCGGCGTAGGTGCCGCTGCCACGCTGGTCGATGACCACGGTCGCCTTGGCGAAGGGTTCCAGCCGGATTTGCAGGTGACCGTAGGCGGTCCGGCCCTCGCCGGGGCCGGTGATCGTGACGGTCACCGGCTCGGCGACCTCGACCTCCGTGCCGACCGACACGACGGTGGCCTGTTCGAAGCCCGAGTACGCCTGCGCGGCCACGCGGTCGGACGGCACGCCGCCCGCGCCCAGCCTGGCGTCGGTGCGGTCGACCGTCTCCACCGTCACGCCTTCTGCCGCGGCGACCTCGACGGTCGCGCGGCCGTCGCGGACCGCTGTGCCGTCCTGCAGTCCGCGCAGACGGCGCAGCGGCGTGAACCGCCACGCCTCGTCCTTGGCCGAGGGCACCTCGAAGGCGTTCACGTCGAACGATGTGAAGACCTCGCCTTTGTTGACCGCGGGGGTGCGAGCTTCGGCGGCTTCGGCAATGTTCTCCACGGCCATCAGCCGACGGCTCCTTCCATTTGCAGCTCGATCAGGCGGTTGAGCTCGAGCGCGTATTCCATCGGCAGTTCCTTGGCGATCGGCTCGACGAAGCCGCGCACCACCATCGCCATCGCCTCGTCCTCGGTGAGGCCGCGGCTCATCAGGTAGAACAGCTGGTCCTCGGAGACCTTCGAGACGGTGGCCTCGTGGCCCATGGTCACGTCGTCCTCGCGGATATCGACGTAGGGGTAGGTGTCGGAGCGGCTGATCGTGTCGACCAGCAGCGCGTCGCACTTCACCGTCGACTTCGAGCCGTGCGCGCCCTTGTTCACCTGGACCAGGCCGCGGTAGGACGCCCGGCCGCCGCCGCGCGCCACCGACTTCGACACGATGGTCGAGGAGGTGTGCGGCGCCAGGTGCAGCATCTTCGCGCCGGTGTCCTGGTGCTGGCCCTCGCCGGCGAACGCCACCGAGAGCACCTCGCCCTTGGCGTACTCGCCGGTCATCCAGACCGCCGGGTACTTCATGGTGACCTTGGAGCCGATGTTGCCGTCGATCCACTCCATGGTCGCGCCCGCCTCGGCCTTGGCCCGCTTGGTGACCAGGTTGTAGACGTTGTTCGACCAGTTCTGGATCGTGGTGTAGCGGCAGCGCCCGCCCTTCTTCACGATGATCTCCACCACCGCGGAGTGCAGCGAGTCCGACTTGTAGATCGGCGCGGTGCAGCCCTCGACGTAGTGCACGTACGCGCCCTCGTCGACGATGATCAGCGTCCGCTCGAACTGGCCCATGTTCTCGGTGTTGATCCGGAAGTAGGCCTGTAGCGGGATGTCGACGTGCACGCCCGGCGGCACGTAGATGAACGATCCACCCGACCAGACGGCGGTGTTCAGCGCGGAGAACTTGTTGTCGCCCGCGGGGATCACCGAGCCGAAGTACTGCTGGAAGATCTCCGGGTGCTCCTTGAGACCGGTGTCGGTGTCCAGGAAGATGACGCCTTGGGCCTCCAGGTCCTCACGGATCTGGTGGTAGACGACCTCGGACTCGTACTGCGCGGCGACACCGGCGACCAGCCGCTGCTTCTCCGCCTCGGGGATGCCCAGCTTGTCGTAGGTGTTCTTGATGTCCTCGGGCAGCTCGTCCCAGGACGCGGCCTGCTTCTCGGTGGAGCGCACGAAGTACTTGATGTTGTCGAAGTCGATGCCGTCGAGGTTGGAGCCCCACAGCGGCATCGGCTTGCGGTCGAAGATCCGCAACGCCTTGAGCCGCTGCTCGAGCATCCACTCCGGCTCGTTCTTCTTCGCCGAGATGTCGCGGACAACCGCCTCGGACAGACCTCGTTGCGCGCTGGCGCCGGCCACATCCGAATCGGCCCAGCCGTAACCGTATTTGCCCAGCGAGGCGAGGGTCTCTTCCTGGGTGAGCGGTTGCACCTGGTCGGTGGTCGTCGTCATTCGGCACTCCTTCCGGAGTCGTTCGTTCGTACCGCTGCGGGCTGTGCAGCGGTTGGTGCTGGAGTTCTGGTCCGGTCGGCGGGCAGGACGAGCAACGGCACGTGCGTGGTGCAGGCACAGTCGCCGTTGGCGATCGTGGCCAGCCGCTGCACGTGCGTGCCGAGCAGTTCCCGGAACGCCTCGAGTTCGGCCGCGCACAGCTGCGGGAACTCCTCGGCGACGTGCGCCACCGGGCAGTGGTGCTGGCAGATCTGCACGCCCGCACCCACCTTGCGGGTGGTGGCGGCGAATCCGGCGTCGGTGCACGCCTCGGCGATCTCCTCGGCCTTGGCCTCGGTCCGATCCGGGGTGTGCTCGGCGACCGGTTCGATCCCGGCCACGATAGTCCGTGCCCGCTTGCGGGCGAACTCGGTGATGGCCTGTTCGCCACCGATCTCCCCGAGCTGCCGTATGGCGGCCCCCGCCAGATCGTTGTACGCGTGGCCGAGCTTGCCGCGTCCGGCCGCGGTGAGCTGATACTGCTTGGCCGGGCGGCCGCGGCCTTTCTGCTGCCAGGGCGCCGATCGGCTGGCGCGCGCCTGACCGGAGTCGATCAGGGCGTCCAAGTGCCTGCGCACGCCCGCCGGGGCCAGGCCGAGCTTGCTCCCGATGGCGGTGGCGGTGATCGGCCCTTCTTCCAGCAGCAACTGGACGATGGCCGCTCGGGTATGCCCTTCGCCGCCGACCGTCGCGGGCGCAGCGACCGACCCGGCGCCGGCCCGGCGACCGGCTCCTGCGTCGTCTCTCCGCAAACCCACGGTTTTCACAACATCAGTGTGGCGGAATTCGTTCCCGAAATCTAATAAGGGTGCCCTGACTCCGGCAGCCCGCTCGACCAGCGGGTATTCCGGCGTGCCGGAGCCGGGCGAGCCGGACCTCCGGACTCCTGCCCATCCCCCGTCCATCCCCTCGACCGGCGGCAGGCCCGATACTTTCCCGCTGACCTGCGCAGAGGGAACGCGGTCACGAGCGGGCCGAGGCGCGTCCACGAGACGCGACGCGCGCGGCACCGCAGCCGCGGCGCGTTCGCCGCGACGGCCACGCGGTGCGATGATCCCGCGAAGTGCCGTTCGTCACAACCTCGCTCAGCGCACGGCGACGAGCTTGATCGGCGTCTCCAGCAGCGCGTCCACCGCCTCGTCCCAGGCGGCTGTGGCGGTGGTGACCAGCGACGGATCGAAGCGGCGCGCCGCGACGAGATCGAGGACCTCGGGAATGACCGGACGGACGTGCGCGCGGCCGGTGTGAAAGGTGCAGCAGCGGGTGTACATGTCGAAAATCGGCAGCGCGACGTCCTGCGGCTGAACGCTGACGCTCGTGCACCAGCCGTCGTACGCGGTCGCGCCGATCCCCGCGCGCAGCGCCGTCGCCCCGCCCGCCGCCTCCACGACCACGGGAAACCTGCCGACCCGCGCCTCCGGCGGTCCTTGGATCGCCTCGGCGCCCAGTGACTTCGCGATCTCCAGGCGCTCGACCGAGTCGTCCAGATAGACCACACGGGCCGAGCCGAGGGCGACCGCGAGCCCGGCGGCGTACAAGCCGATCGACGGCGCGGCGGGACCGCCGATCACCAGCACTTCCGCGCCGGGGTCGTCGGCCAGTCGCGGCCCGACCGCCCGATAGGCGTCGGGGATGTTGTCGCTGGCGCTGGCCACCGCGACGGGGTCGACGCCGGACGGCAGCGGCACGAGCATGGCGTCGGCGTGCGGCACGAGTGCCAGGTCGGCCCACAGTCCGCCCCAGTCGAGCCCGCCCAGCGCGCCGAGCCCGTAAGTGGACAGCGGCGGATGCCCGGCGCAGTTGCCGGTGCGGCCCCGCGCGCAGGCACGGCAGGCGCCGCACGAAATCTGGAACGGCACCACGACCAGATCCCCCACCGCGACATCTCGGACTTCCGGGCCGGTCTCCACCACTTCCGCGACCGCCTCGTGCCCGAACGGATACGGCCCGGGTAGCGGGAACGCGCCGCGCAACACGGCCGGGTCGATGTCGCAGGTGGCGAGCGCGACCGGCCGCACCAGGGCCTGGCCGGGTCCGCCGAGGACGGGTTCGGGGTGTTCTTCCCAGCGCATCGCACCGGGGCCGGTCAGCATCAGACGCTTCATCATCCGAGTGTCGCTAGAACGTTCTTTCTAGTCAAGGCTCTCAGGCCGGCCCGCCCTGCTCTGCGGACATTTCCGCAGCTTCCCCGGCCGCTGCCGGCTCGGTCGCCGCCTCCGATCCGCCCGGCGCGGACACCGGTCCCCCGATCCCCGCCGCCGCGAAAGTCGACCGGATGAGCCGCTCCATCGACTTCGCCACCGTGCGCAGCGGCGCGTCCGTCTGCCGGATCCGAGCCAGGATGGTGGCGCCCTCGTAGGCGGCGACCACCGTGGTGGCCAGCTCGGCCGCGTCCTCGCCGCCGAGACCGAGTTCGGCGAGCAATCCGGCGAAAGCCTGCTCCATCGTGTCGAACGCGTGCACGCACGCCGCGCGCACCGCCTCGACGTCACTGCCGCCGTCCAGCGCGGGCGTCCCGATCGGGCACCCGTCGGTCCATTCCGAGTCCGCGAGTTTGGCGACCATGAACTCGAACAGCGTGGCCATGGTGGCGAACACGTCGGTCGGAGCCTGCCGGATCATGCGGCCGGTCAGCACCCCGGTCCCGGTGATCGCCGCGACCGCGATCTCCTCCTTGCCGCCCGGAAAGTGGTGATAGATCGAGCCGTACGGCAGTTCGGCCGCCTCGCTCAACGCTTTCAGACCGAACCCGTGATACCCGTGCCGCGCCAGCAGCCCGGACGCGGCCACCTCGATCCGCCGCCTGGACTCCGAAACCATGCGTCGATTGTGCCGCGTGCGCGACGCGGGTCCGGGCGGAACGAGCCCCGACCGGCCGACCGGCGCACCCATTAGGCTTCGTTGCGTGGCGGTACTGGAGGGCGCGCGGCGCAGGACACTGGCGTTCGGGCGCCGGGCACTCGGACTCGACGTGCCCGCGGCCGATCACACGATCGCGGTGCTGCACCGCGACGAGTCGGAAGTGCCGGGGCTCGACCGCAAGGAGCTGGCGCAGCTCGACCGGATCCGGCTGATGGGCGCGACCGGCACGGTGCTGATGGCGATCAGCGCGCTCGGCATCGGCGCGCAGCCGGTGCACCAGAATCCGACCTCGGGCGTCCGCGTGCTCGGCATCTTCGCCCGCGCCCACACCGGCTCCCTGGCCATGTGCATGACCGGCACCGTCGTCGTCGTGCTGGCCTGGCTGCTGCTGGGCCGGTTCGCGGTCGGCGGCATCGGCGGCTCCCCCATCCACCGGCTGACCCGCTCGCAGCTGGACCGCACCCTACTGCTGTGGATCGTCCCGCTCAGTGTGGCGCCGCCGCTGTTCAGCAACGACGTCTATTCCTATCTGGCGCAGAGCGAGATCGCCGCGCGCGGCATTGATCCCTACGAGGAAGGTCCCGTCGCGGGCCTCGGCATCGACAACGTCCTCACCAACAACGTTCCGACCATCTGCGCGACACCCCCGCGCCCTACGGTCCGCTGTTCCTGTGGATCGGCCGCGGCATCGCCGAGCTCACCGGCGACAACATCATCGCGGGCGTCTGGGTGCATCGCATCCTGGCGCTCGGCGGCGTCGCGCTGATCGTATGGGCGCTGCCACGGCTCTCGGTGCGCTGCGGCGTCGCGCCGGTCAGCGCGTTGTGGCTCGGCGCGGCCAACCCGCTGGTGCTGTTCCATCTGGTCGGCGGCGTGCACAACGACGCGCTGATGCTCGGGCTGATGCTGGCCGGCCTGGAGTTCTGCCTGCGCGCCATCGAGGACACCCACCCGTTCGACGGCCGCGCCTACGCATGGCTGATCAGCGGAGCGATCATCATCACGCTGTCGTCATCGATCAAGTTCACCTCGATCATCGTGCTCGGGTTCGTCGGCATGGCGTTGGCGCGGAGGTGGGGCGCCTCGCTGCGCACGGTCGCGATCGCCGCGGCCATGCTCGGCGCCATCGCCATCGGCACAACACTTTTCATCAGTTCGGTGAGCGGGCTGGGTTTCGGGTGGATCTACACGCTGAACACCGCGAGTGTGGTGCGCAGCTGGATGTCGCTGCCGACGGTGCTGGGGATCATCACCGGGTTCGGCGGTGTACTGCTCGGGCTCGGCGATCACACCACCGCGCTGCTGAGCATCACGCGCCCGATCGCGGCCGTGGTCGCGGGTTTCTTCACGGTGCGCATGCTGGTCGCCACGGGCACGGGGCGGCTGCATCCGGTGGGCGCGCTGGGCGTGGCGCTCGGCGCGATCGTGCTGTTGTTCCCCGTGGTTCAGCCCTGGTATCTGCTGTGGGCGATCGTCCCGATGGCGGCGTGGGCGACCCGGCCGGTGTTCCGCGTTCCTGCGGTGGCGTTCTCGGCGATCGTGAGCGTCATCCTGATGCCGCGCGGCGCCGACCTGGAGGTGTTCCAGATCGTGGGCGCCGCGATCGCGACCGTTATCGTCGGCGTGCTGTTCATCGTGATCACGCGCAACTCGCTGCCCTGGCGTGGGCAGACGGGGGTGTCGGCTCCGTCACAGGCGCCCACCTCTTACGGTGTGACATCGTGACCGAGCGTGGCGAGGGAGCCATCTACCCAGCACCATCGGGTGCGACGCAGCCGAGCGCCGACGAGGCGGAGTCGTGACCACAGCTTCGGGACCGGCGGTCAGCGTGGACGGCGTCGTCAAACGGTACGGCGACACGACGGCCGTTGACGGCCTGACCTTCGAGGTCCAACCGGCGCAGGTGCTCGCGCTGCTCGGCCCGAACGGCGCGGGAAAGACCACGACGGTGGAGATGTGCGAAGGATTCGCCGCGCCGGACGAGGGCACGGTGCGCGTGCTCGGCCTCGACCCGATCGCCGATTCCGAGCGACTGCGTGCCCGCATCGGCGTGATGTTGCAAGGCGGCGGAGCGTATCCCGGTGCGCGGGCGGGCGAAATGATCATTTGGTGGCCGCCTATGCCGCGGATCCACTCGAGCCCGACTGGTTGCTGCGCACGCTCGGTCTGCAGGACAACCGCCGCACCCCCTACCGCAGGCTCTCCGGCGGGCAGCAACAGCGGCTCGCCCTCGCCTGCGCGCTGGTGGGCAAGCCCGAGATCGTGTTCCTCGACGAACCGACAGCGGGCTTGGACGCCCAAGCCCGCCTGATCGTCTGGGAACTGATCGACGCCCTGCGCCGGGACGGGGTGACCGTCGTGCTGACCACGCACATGATGGACGAGGCCGAGCAACTCGCCGACCAGCTGGTGATCATCGACCACGGTCGCATCGTCGCCTCGGGCACCCCGGCCGAGGTCACCGCGCACGGGGCAGCCGGCCAGCTGCGGTTCTGCGCTCCGCCCAAACTGAACTTGGAGCTGCTGGCGAACGCGCTGCCGGAAGGGTTCGCGCCCAGGGAGACCACCCCGGGCACCTATCTGGTGGAGGGTGAGATCAATCCGCAGGTGCTCGCGACCGTCACCGCGTGGTGCGCGCGAATGAACGTGCTGGCCACCGACATCCGGATCGATCAGCGCCGCCTCGAGGACGTCTTCCTCGAACTGACCGGACGGGACCTGCGCGGATGAGCGAGCACGATCGGAGCGCCAACCGTTTCGCGCCGGGCACCTTCGCCCCCGCCCCGCGCCCGAGCAGCCGCGCCGCCATGCTGCTGGCGCAGACCAGGCTGGAGCTGATCCTGTTGCTGCGCAACGGCGAACAACTCCTGCTGACCATGTTCATCCCGATCACCCTGCTGGTCGGCCTGAGCCTGCTGCCGTTCGGCGACCTCGGCGCGCACCGGGTGGACAAGATCGTGCCAGCGGTGATGATGGTGGCCGTCATGTCCACCGCGTTCACCGGTCAGGCCATCGCCGTCGGCTTCGACCGGCGCTACGGCGCGCTCAAACGGCTCGGCGCGACGGCGTTGCCGCGGTGGGGCGTCATCGCGGGCAAGAGCGCGGCCGTGCTCATCGTCGTCGTGCTGCAAGCGATCCTGCTCGGCGCCATCGGCTTCGCGCTGGGCTGGCGGCCCGAACCCGCCGGGCTGGTGCTGGGAGCGGCGGTGATCGCGCTCGGGACGGCGACGTTCGCGGCGATGGGCCTGCTGCTCGGCGGCACCCTCAAGGCCGAGGTGGTGCTCGCGCTCGCCAACATCCTGTGGTTCGTCATGCTCGGCGTCGCCAGCATCGTGTTCGCGGCCGACGACCTGCCCGCCGCGGTAAGCGTGCTCGCCCGGCTGGTGCCTTCGGGCGCGCTGGCGGAAGCCTTGGAGAACGCGATGCACACCGGCGTCGACTGGCTGGGGCTGGCCGTCCTCGCGGTGTGGGGACTGGTGGCCGGCGTCGCGGCCACCCGGTTGTTCCGCTTCCACTGAGCCTCAACGACGAAATGTAGTAGACCGGGTGCTGCCGCCGGATCCGGCCGGGCTACCATTTCCGACGTGCTGTATCGCGCGTTCTCGCGACTCGTCGACAAGCTGCCGCTGCCCGCCTTGCGGGCGCAGCGCCTGATCGCGCTCGCGGTCATCCTCACGCAGGCGGGCATCTCGGTGACGGGCGCCGTCGTGCGGGTCACGGCGTCCGGTCTCGGATGCCCCACCTGGCCGCAGTGCTTCCCCGGCAGCTTCACACCGGTCGCGGTGTCGGAGGTTCCGGCCATCCATCAGACGGTGGAGTTCTCCAACCGTCTGCTCACCTTCGCGGTGACACTGTGCGCGGCGGCGGTCGTGCTGGCGGTCACCCGGGCGCGCCGCCGCCGGGAAGTGCTGGTGTACGCGTGGCTGATGCCGGGCGGCACCGTGGTGCAAGCGATCATCGGCGGCATCACCGTGCGCACCGGACTGCTGTGGTGGACCGTCGCGACGCACCTGCTCGCGTCCATGGTGATGGTGTGGCTGGCGGTGGTGCTGTACGCGAAGATCGGCGAACCCGACGACGGCGTCGAGACCGTGCAGGCGCCCGCGCCGCTGCGCTGGTTGACCGTGCTCGCCGGGGTTGCCCTCGGCGCGGTCCTGGTCGCGGGCACCCTGGTGACCGCAGCGGGTCCGCACGCGGGCGACAAGAGCATCGAACGTCCCGTCGCGCGGTTGGAGATCGAGATCGTCACCCTGGTGCATCTGCACTCGCAGTTGCTGGTCGGGTATCTCGCGCTGCTGGTCGGCCTGGCGTTCGGCCTCTTCGCGGTCGGTATCGCACCCGCGGTGCGCACGCGCCTGTTCTGGCTGCTCGGGGTGGTGTGCGCACAGGCGCTGGTCGGCGTCGTGCAGTACTTCACCGACGTCCCCGCGGCGCTGGTCGTGGTGCACGTGGGCGGTGCCGCGGCGTGCACCGCCGCCACCGCGGCGCTGTGGGCTTCGCTGCACACCCGCGAGCGGGTCGCCGCCACGAAACCCGACGCCGCGACGCAGGCCGCCTGAGCGTTCCGCGCGTAGCTCCGGCCGTCCGACCACGAACGCGGCGGAGCACGCCGCGTGCCGAGGTCACCGCGCTGGACCGCTGGTCCGATCAGGAACGCGGCGGAGCACGGGGGCTCAGCCGACCGCCCGAGGAGTCACGCTGCCGCCCTCTGCCTGGTGGCCCGCCCGCGATCCGGAGCGCTGGACTGCCCCCGACGGTAGCGTGGTCGATCGTGTCCACGTCTGACCCGCGATCCGCCGCACCCCAGCCTTTTCCCGAAGTCGAACCGTATGCGCGCGGACTGCTCGACGTGGGCGACGGGCAGCGGATCTACTGGGAGACCAGCGGTAACCCGAACGGCAAACCGGCGCTGGTCGTGCACGGCGGGCCGGGCGCGGGCGGACGGCGCGGATCGCGCAAGACGTTCGACCCGGCGGTGTACCGGATCATCCTGTTCGATCAGCGTGGTTGCGGGGAGAGCCAGCCGCACGCCTCGGACTCCTCGGTCGAGCTGACCCACAACACCACCCATCATCTGATCGCCGATATGGAACGGCTGCGCGAACACCTCGGCATCGACCGGTGGCTGCTGTACGGCGGTTCCTGGGGCTCGACCCTGATCCTGGCCTACGCGCAGCGGTACCCGGAGCGGGTCAGCGAGATCGTGCTGGTCGGAGTCACCATGACCCGGCAGGAGGAGATCGACTGGCTCTACCGCGACCTCGCGCGGCTGCTGCCCGAACAGTGGGAGACCTTCCGCACCGGCGTCCCGCTCGCCGACCGCCACGGCGATCTGGTCGATGCCTATCGCCGATTGCTGGAAAGCCCCGACGCGCCGACCCGGGAGCTGGCGGCGCAGCGCTGGTGCGCCTGGGAGGACGCCGTGATCGCGCACGAGAACCTCGGCAGTCCGGGGCAGTACAGTGCGAAACCGGATGCCGCCCGCATGGCTTTCGTGCGGATCTGCACCCACTATTTCGCCAACGCGGCGTGGCTCGAGGACGGGCAGCTCCTGCGCGATGTACACCGGCTGACGGGGATTCCAGGCGTGCTGATCCACGGCAGACTCGACCTGAGCGCCCCGCTCTACACCGCCTGGCAGCTGGCCCAGGCATGGCCCGACGCCCAGTTGCAGGTCATCGACGATTCCGGGCACACGGGCAGCCCCGCGATGGTCACTGCGATCCGGCGCGCCGTCACCCGGTTCGCCAGGTAGGTCTGCGGCTCGTCACCGCGCGGCCGCGGGCTTGCCGACCACCCGCTGCAATGCCCTCAGGTCCGCGTCGAGCGTCCGGAACAGCCAATAGACCGCGACGAACGCCAGTCCGCCGACCGCGCACAGGCCCAGCACCGAGTCGCGCACGAGCGGAAGTTCCTCGGGTTCGAGGAAGCCGAATCCGGTCAACACCCCGACCACCGGCACCGATGCCGTGACCGCGAGATACACCGTGGTTCTGCGGCGCAGCATGCGGATACTCGCGAAGTCCTCGGCCGTCGCGCGGCTGTGGCGCAGATAGGCGGGGTAGACACAGCGGACGATGTAGAACGTCGACAGGAAGAACGTGTAGGCAACGGAGATGACGGCGGCCATGAATATGGTCATCGCCGAATGGACCAGCAGTCGCGTCGGAAGGTCGGTGTACCGGAGGAGCAGCACAACTCCCGTCACCGTCGCCGTCATCCCGGTTTGAAAGGTGTTCAGCGCGCACAGGTCGCCCCACAGCAGCGTTCGCGACCGCACGCGCGCGAGCACATCCTCGTCGTAGCGTCTGCCCGCGCGCAGCCCGCGCGGGACCGCGAGCAGCTCTCGCGACATGTAGGCGTAGATGACGATGGACAGCGGGCAGGCGACGAGAACGAAGAAGAAGACGGCCCGGTTGAGCTGCCAGTTGCTCGCCTCGGACAGGCGCCCTCTGATCAGTTCCTCGACGTGCACCGCCATGTAGAACGTAGCCAGGCCGACGCCGACCAGCGCGGACACCCACAGCACGAGCGTGGGCCGTCGCGAAAGCCGTGCCCGCCAGCTGTCCGGCGGTGGATAGACGAGGTCGCGAGCCCGCTGCTCGAGGCACAGATCGAGCTGCTGAGCCAGTTCCGAACCGGATGAGTACCGTTCTCGCGGGTCGGGCGACAGGCACTTCAGCAGCACTTGGCACAGCGCCACCGGGCAATCCGGGGGCAGCGTCGACAGGAACTCCGGCTGCACGGGCCTGCGCCGTAGTTCGATCATGCGGGCCAGTGACGTCTCCGACTCGCCCGCGGACGTCTCGTCCGCGAACGGGCGGCGCCCGGTGAGCAGCTCCCACAGCATGACCGCCAGCGCGTAGATGTCACTGCGCGTGTCCAGCTCCCCGGCGGTCACCGGTAAGTCGGGATGGCAGGCTTCGAGCTGCTCGGGTGACATGTACGCCAGTGATCCGCCGAAGTAGGCCAGGGGGTTGGTGCCCTTCACGCGCTTGCTGAAGCTGACGTTGAAGTCGGCCAGTTTGGGGATCCCCTCGGCGCTCAGCAGCACGTTGGCGGGTTTGATGTCGCGGTGCAGCACTCCGCGTCCGGACGCGTGCGCGAGGGCGTCGGCGAGTCGGCGGCCCAGCCAGGCCACGGTCTCCGGCCAGGTCAGGGCGGCGGTCCGGGTCCTGACCGCCGATTCGGTCGGCCGGACCTCGCCTTTGTCGGCGAGCACCTGGTCGATGGCGTCGAGCAGCAGTCGACCGCCGCGGCGTTCCGGCGGCGACGCGCGGGCCAGGCGCAGCACGTCCAGCAGCGTTCCTCCGGGCAGGTACTGCATGTAGAGCAATTTCAACTCGCCGCCGGCGATGAGCCGCTGGTCGAAGATGCGCACGATGTATTCGTGGTCGAGCTGGGCGAGCGTCTGCGGCTCGGTGCCGTGATTGTGGGAGATCTTGACCGCGACCAGTCGCTGCATCAATTGCTGCCGAGCGAGATAGACCTGGGCGAAGGCGCCGACCCCGATGCGCATCAGAAGGTCGAAATCGTCGACTTGATCGCCGACATCAATCGCGTCGAGAGCGGCCTGGGCGCTCGGGCGAGCGATCATCGTGCTGCGGTAATCGCTGGTGAGCCGGTCGAGCTCGGGGGCCGTCGCCGTGGCAGTGGCCGCGGCGGGGTCGGACACATCGGCTCGGTGCGCGCTGCGGCGTATGGCGTGGAATTCCTCGTAGACCAGGTCGGGCGGAAGCGGACCATGCCGTAACTCGGGGAATTCGGTCCGATAGTCGGCCAGCCGCTTGGGGAAGTGGTGGCGGACCCAGCGGTATTCGAGATCGACCTTGATCAGCTCGATCAGTACGGTGCGCCGTTCGGCCTGCTCGGCGGGTAGGTAGGCGGCCAGGTCGGGCGGGGACCCGGACGCCCACGCATTCGAGAACAGCGCCACGATATTGGCGAGCGTTGCGCGGGTCCGTTCAGCTGAATCGGCCAGATCGGTCCACTCGCGCATCGGTAGCTCGAGATCAGCCGTGATCGCCCAGGCGGCGACTACTCACGATGCGGCCCTGCCTCGTAGGTGTCCACCCTCAACTCCCTCGCTGTCGAACCTACAGCTCAAGAGTATCTCTCCGGCGGAGAGGTAGCTCGCATACGGCCGAGATGCGGAAGCTCAACTTCTTTGCTAAGTATTCGCCAATTGTCCTGTCCGGTAAACCAGCAGTCGGTTCCATGACCGTAGAGGTCTTAGGTCCTCAGGATCGGGGGCCACCGGCTCCGGCGCAGGCAGGTGTCCGGCTGCGAATGTGAAGTCCATCCAGTCGGGCTGTGAACGGGAGAACAGATGAGTACACCAGCCGATCGTCGGTCGATCGTCGTCGGAATCGACGGCACACCCGCCGCTGTGGGCGCGGCACGCTGGGCCGGAGCCGTCGCCGGCCGGCAGCGTGCCACGCTGGTCCTGCTCGGTGTCGTTCCCGCGCTCGACTATCCGCTGACCTCCTCCGCGCTGGCCGAGGTCAATCTGCTTCCCGAGCTCCGAGCGGCGGCGGAACAAAAGGTTCGGGAGGCGTTCGACGCCGTGCGTTCCGAGCAGCCCGACCTGGAGATCCGCCGGGTCGTCCAGGACGGCGCGCCCGCGCGCGTATTGATCGAGCACAGCGCGAGCGCGAGCATGGTCGTCGTCGCGGCGAAGTTCCAGGATCGGCTTTCCACGCTGCTGCTGGGGTCGACCGCGCTCACCGTCGCGAACAAGGCGGCCTGTCCGGTGGCGGTCTGGCGCGGGAGGCTCGACCAGCCGCAGCCCGACCAGCGGCCCGTCCTGGTCGGCGTCGACGGGAGCCCCGGCGGGTCCGCCGCGATCGCCGAAGCCTTCGAACTGGCGTCCGCGCTCGGCGTCGGCGTGATCGCCCTGCACGCGTGGAACGATCCCGACCTCCTGCAATGGACTCCGGTGCCCGACGCGTGGGAAACGCTGGCCCAGCAGGAGGAGGAACTGCTGTCCGAGCGCATGGCCGGATGGAGCGAGAAGTACCCGGACGTCAGGGTCACCGAAGTGGTTCGGAAAGCGACGGCCGCGCAGGCGCTGCTCGAGCACGCCGAGCAAGCGCAACTGTTGCTGACCGGCAGCCGCGGGCACAACCGGCTCACCGGGCTCCTGCTCGGATCGACCAGCCAGAATCTGCTGCACCACGCGCAGAGCCCCGTGATCATCTGCCGTGAGCGGTAGGACAGTTGGCGCGCGCCCCGCGCCCGCTCGCTCGCCTGCCGAGCGCCACGACGCCGACCTCGCGCCCCTGGCCCCGGTCGCGGCGATCGTGGGCTCGGCGATGGTGGTCGCCGGGTTCGCCGCGCTGACCAGCATTGCCGGCTGGACATCCGATTACGGCGTCATGGTGATCGCCGCCGTCCTCCTCTATCTCGCCATCGCGACCGGGCTGGTGCGCTGGGAGCCCAGCATCGGCGCGATCGCCCTCGCGACATATGAGGGTGCGACCCGGTCACGGTCGCGGGAACAGCCGCTCGTTGGGCAGCCGAGGCAGCCCGGCCGGATCGTCGGACAACACGGTGACCGCGTGGTGGTAGTGCCGAACGCGCCACTCCCGTACGAACAGCTCCGCCGCGGCCCGGCAGGCCGCGAATTCCGTGCGAACGTCGTGGAATTGGATGGACAAGTGGATGTCGGGTTCCTCCGGACGCGGCGATTCCCGCGCCACGGTCACCTCCGATCCGCCGCCGCGTGATCGCAGCGCCCCGCAGCCGAGGTCAGCCGACCGAAGCGCCAGGACCGATCCACTCGTCGAACAGCCGGTCCACCGCGCCGGTCGCGAGCTGGGTCGCGAGATAGGCGTCGAGAGCGGCCGCGAGCACCGGATCGTTCTTCCGCACCAGCAGCACCTTGCCGAACGAGTCGAACGGCGCTTCGGGCCGCAGCACTTGCAGCTGCGGGTGGTGCCGGACGCGGTAGCGGCCCTCGACCGAGTCGGTGACGAACACGTCGGCGCGGCCCTGTTCGATCTCGCCGAAGATCGTCAGATTGTCCGGCCACAAGGTGAGCTGCGCGGCGGGAAAGTTCCTGCGCGCGAACTCCTCGTTCGTCCCGCCGCGATTGGCGATCACGCGGACCTCGGGACGATTGATCTCCTCGATGGTCGAGTAGGCGGCGCCGTTCGCGCGGCGGGTGATCGGGGCCTTGCCGTCGGTCCCGTAGATGATCGAGAAGTCCGCGAACGCACGTCGCGACGGCAGGTCGGAAATGCCCCCGACCGCGAGATCGCAGGCACGCTCGGCGAAGTCCGTCTTCAGCGTCGCCCACGTCACTGGAACGAACTCGACGGGACGGCCGAGCACGGCCGCGAATCCCCGCGCGAGAGCGATGTCCACGCCACGATAGCCGCCCGCGTCGTCCCGGACTCCGTACGGCGGGTAGTCGCCAGGTGTGCAGGCGCGCAGCGCGTTCCACGCACCGAGCGGTTGCGCGGCCGCCGGAATCGCCACCGCGACGAGCGCCGTACACCCGGCCGCCAGCGCCGCGCCGATGCGGGCCGCGACTCGGTTACGCACTGATCACTTCTCGTTGCGCGCCCTGGGGAATCGGGTCTGCTTGGCGACCCAGCCCGCCATCTTGGCCCAGTGGCCCTTGCGCGGGGTGACGATCGAGGTGAGTTCCCGATCCCACTCGTCGGCCTCCGTGAGACCGTCGATCGTGTCGATCAGCGCCTTCGCGGTCTCCAGATCCGGGACCACGCGGTCGCCGAGAACGCCGTCCGCGCCGACGAGGGTGACGCGCACGCCTACGCGGCCGATCGGCTGGAGCACGGCCGTGGCGGATTTGCCGTGGTCGGCGACGAACCCCTTGACGGACTCCACGAGGGCGCCCGGCAGCTTCGCCGGCGCCGGAGCGGTTCGAGTACTCATATCGGGCAGTTTACCGGCCGGTAGAAAGCGGGTCCGCCGCTCGGGTGTAGAACTGGAACACATGCGCGCCATTCAGGTTTCCGAACACGGTGGTCCCGAGGTCCTGGAGTATGTGGACGTGCCCGATCCGCGGATCGGGCCGGATCAGCTGCTGGTCGACACCCAGGCGATCGGCGTCAACTTCATCGACACCTACATCCGCACCGGGCGCTACCCCCAGGCTGTGCCCTATGTCCCGGGTGCGGAGGGCACCGGCATCGTCGCCGAGGTGGGCTCGGAGGTGACCGGATTCGCGGTCGGCGACCGGGTCGCCTGGGCCGCCGCGCCGGGCAGTTACGCGCCACGGGTCGCGGTGCCCGCCGCCGTCGCCATCGCGGTGCCAGACGGCGTCGACCCGCCGGTCGCCGCGTCGTCGCTGTTGCAGGGCATGACCGCGCACTACCTCATCGAGTCGATCTACCGGCCCGAGCCGGGGAAACGGTGCTGGTGCACGCGGGCGCGGGCGGCGTCGGCCTGATCTTGACCCAGCTGTTGAGCGCGCGCGGCGTGCGGGTGCTCACCACGGTGTCCTCCGACGAGAAAGAGCAGCTCTCGCGCCAGGCGGGCGCCGCGGAAGTGCTGCGTTATGGTGACGACCTCGCCGAACAGGTCCGCGAGCTCACCGGCGGCGTCGGCGTGGCGGCGGCCTACGACGGCGTCGGCGCGGCGACCTTCGAATCGAGTCTGGCGTCCCTGCGCGTGCGCGGCACACTCGCCCTCTTCGGCGGCGCGAGCGGCCCGGTGCCGCCGTTCGACCTGCAACGGCTCAGCACGGCCGGGTCGCTGTTCGTCACCCGCCCCACGCTGGCGCACTACACCCGCGACCGCGCCGAACTGACCTGGCGTGCGGGTGACGTCCTGGACGCGATCGCCAAGGCCACGCTGACCATCCGGATCGGCGCGACCTACCCGCTGGCCCAGGCCGAGCAGGCCCACCGCGACCTGGAAGGCCGCAAGACCACCGGTTCGATCGTCCTGCTCCCGTGAGCCGAGGACGGTGGGCGATCCGGCGGGTCGTCCACCGTCCCGTCAGTAGTCCCGGCCGGTGAGCCCGCGATAGATGAAGCGGGTCAGGCCGTCCACCGCCTGTTCGTCGGTGAGTTCGACGCTTCCCTCTTCCACGGCGACGAGCAGGCTCTGCGTGAGCAGGAACATCATCGCCAGGCTGGCGTCGACCGTGCTCGGCAGCCGCAATCCCTTCTCTCCGAATCCCGCCACGTGGTCGGCGATGTCCGCGCGCTGCTCACTGCCGAACCGCGCGACCATTCGCGCGAATTCCTCGTTGACCAGGGCCGCTTGGTTCACCGCGCGCAGCACGGGCGCATGCTCGCGCGCGAATGTCCAGTACCCGGCGACGTGGTGACGCACCGCGTCCGGGTCGCTGAAGTCCGGATTGTGGTCCGGCCCCTCCGCGCGCTCGTCGCCCGCCGCGGCCAAGTCGCCGAGCAAGGCCTGGAGCAGTTCTTCCTTGCTCGCGAAATGGTTGTAGAACGAGCCCGCCGCCCGGCCTGCGGCCGTGGTGATGTCGGTGATCTTGGTGTTCAGGTAGCCGCGCTCGGCGAACAACCGCAGCGCCGCGGCCTTCAACGCCTGCTCGGTCTCGGCCGACCTCTCCCTGCGGCTCAACGACACCCGCCTCACCTCCTTGACACCGCAACGTACCAAGCATGAGACTGAATTAGCATTCACTGAATTTCTATTCACTCGGAGTACACCGTGTCTCAGCTCGTTCTCATCGCAGGCGCCGGACCCACCGGCCTCACGCTCGCCCTCGATCTCGCCCGCCGGAACATTCCGGTCCGGATCATCGACAGAGCCGCGAGTTTCTTCGCCGGATCGCGCGGGGACGGCATCCAGCCGCGCACGCTGGAGGTCTTCGACGACTTGGGCGTGCTGGAGGCCGTGCGCGCCGCCGGAATGCCCGCACCGGTGATGCGTGTCCACCTCGACGGTGAGTTCGTCACCGAGCGCAGGATGAGCGAGCCGGTCGAGCCGACACCCGCCGTCCCCTACCCGAACGGATGGGTGCTCGGCCAGTCCCGGACCGAGGCCATCCTGCGCGACCGGCTCGCCGAATTCGGCGTGCGAGTGGAACTCGGCACCGAGCTGGTCGCCTTCGACCAGGACCACAGCGACGTCACGGCGGCACTCGCTCGTGGCGGAGCCCGTGAGACGGTGCGGGCCGCGTACCTGGTCGGCGCCGACGGCGGCAAGAGCACCGTGCGCAAAACGCTGGGCATCCCGTTCGAGGGCGACACCGACGAGTCGATCCGGATGCTGCTCGGCGACGTGCGCGCCGACGCGCTCGACCATCGGTTCGGCTACTGGTTCGCCACCGCAGGCCAGCCGATGCAGGGGATCGCGCTGTCACCGCTGCCCGGTGGACGTCACTTCCAGTTCGCCGCCCCGCTCACCGGCGACGCGCAGCCGAGCCTCGATCTGTTGCAGTCGTACGCCGACCGCTACTGCGGGCGCGAGGACGTCACGCTGACCGACCTGACCTGGGTGACGGTGTGGCGGCCCAACGTCCGCCTCGCGCGGCGCTTCCGGGACGGCCGGGTCTTCCTCGCAGGGGACGCCGCTCACGTGCATCCGCCCACCGGCGGCCAGGGCATGAACACCGGCGTCCAGGACGCCTACAACCTCGGCTGGAAGCTCGCCGCGGCCGTCCACGGTGACGACACACTGCTGGACAGTTACGAAGCCGAGCGCAGAATGGTCGCCGCCAGGGTGCTGCGGTTGAGTTCGGACCTGCTGGACAAGCTGGTCGACGGCGCCGAGGACGCGATGGAGCGCGGTCCGCAGACCCAGCAGTTGGACATCAGCTACCGCGACCCCGCCGTGCGCGCGCCGCTGGCCGTCGGCGATCGGGCGCCGGACGCGCCGCTGAAGGACGAGGCCGGGCGGCCGACCCGGTTGTTCGACCTGTTCCGTGGACCGCATGCCACGGTGCTCTCGTTCGGCGCGCCCGCGCCGGGCGGGCCGGACGCGTACGCGGTGGTGCGCCCCGGGACGCCGCTAGCGGGACCGCATGTGGTGGACGTCGACGGGCACGCCCATGCGGCCTACGCCGCGGTCGAGGGCACCCGGGTGCTCGTCCGGCCGGACGGCTATATCGGTGCGATCAGCTGAAGAAGCTGCCGACGGTGTCCCAGCCGAGTACGGAGTCCACCGCGAGGCCGCAGAACACGACGGCCAGGTAGTTGTTCGACTGCAGGAACAGCCGCAGCGGCTTCACCGATTCGCCCCGCCGCACGCCCGAGTACAGCTGGTGGGCCATGAGCAGGAACCACGCTCCGGCCACCAGCGCGACGGCCGCGTAGATGACGCCGGTCGCGGGCACCAGGGCGAGCGTGGTGAGCACGGTCAGCCAGGTGTAGACGACGATCTGTTTGGTGACGGTCTGCTCGGTGGCGACCACCGGGAGCATCGGCACGCCCGCCGCGCGGTAGTCCTCCTTGTAGCGCATTGCCAGCGCCCAGGTGTGCGGCGGCGTCCAGAAGAAGATGACGCCGAACAGCGCGAGGGCGGGCCAGCCGATGCCCCCCGTCACCGCCGACCAGCCGACCAGCGCGGGCATGCAACCGGCCGCCCCGCCCCACACCACGTTCTGCGAGGTGCGGCGCTTGAGGCCCAGGGTGTAGACGAAGACGTAGAACAGGATCGTCGCGACGACGAGCAGGCCGCTGAGCAGGTTGGCCTGCCACCACAGCCAGGCGAAAGAGCCGACGCCGAGCACGACGCCGAAGACGAAGGCGTTGCGGGTCGGCACCGCCTCCCGGGCCAGCGGCCGCTTGGCGGTGCGCTTCATGACCTTGTCGATGTCGGCGTCGGCGACGCAATTGAGCGTGTTCGCGCTCGCGGCGCCCATCCAGCCGCCGAACAGGGTCGCCAGAATCAGCCGGATATCGACGACACCGCGGTCGGCGAGCAGCATGGTCGGGATCGTGGCGACGAGCAAGAGCTCGATCACCCTGGGCTTGGTCAGCGCGATATAGGCCAACCCCCGTCGCATCAGCCGGGACGGTAGGCCGGGACCCGTGAACCGGTCCGCCAGCGCCGTCGCGGAGGAGCCGTGCGCACCATCGCCACCCGGCTGTTGCCCAATCCGCACTGTCTCTCCTCGCACGCTGTGCATCGCATCCGGCATCGACCAGCAGTGCGCTGATCCGGTGCTACGAATGTGTCCGTGCCGGACTGCCGTCCGCCCGGCGCCCTTCCGACCGGTGCGGCGCGACTACTACTACAGAGGATGGTAGACCCCTGCCGCGCCCGCCCCTATCCTCGCCCCCGCGCAACGGCACCCATATGTGACGCGTCCGACCGACCGGATCGCGCCGTGGAGACGGCCTTCGCCAGGGACATCCGGCCCGCCGGTACGACCGCTGTCCGCTGCCGCGGAAGGAGGTTGGTTCGTCGGCGATCGGGTCCGCTCGCCACCGCGGCGCGAAAAATCTTCCAGCCGCTCCGAAGCCCGGCGAACACTCCGCGCACCGGTCGGGGTCCGCACCGGCAACCGTCGCGACCGCCTCGGCGCAGACGCCCGAAGCAAACGCTTGACCAGCATGTTTCCGTCCGGCGAGCGCGTGTCGTACGAGCACGTTCACCGGCCGACCGTTGCCGTGCGGAACCAATCGCCGGGCGGCGGAGGCCGCCGTCGCCTCCGGGTCGAAGGCGGGCTGCGCAGGACCGCGAACGCGCGGCCGACCTGGGAATGACCGCCGGCGTCTCACCTGCGAACCCGCAGCGCGACGGACGGTGCGAAACCAACACAGGGTTAATGGTGTGCCGGTCAACGGGCACATCTAGGGTAGTTGGGTATATCCGGTACGCACGCCGTAGCTGCCGCGCGATCATCGCCGTCAGAAAACCAACCCGCCGTCGACGAACCAATGTCAGGAGAACCTCGGTCGTGTCGATCACAGACGACATCCGCGCCCTCACTCAGCCGAACCACCCGGACGACTGGACGGATCTGGACACCAAGGCCGTCGACACCATCCGGGTCCTGGCCGCCGAGGCGGTGCAGAACGCCGGAAACGGCCATCCCGGCACCGCGATGAGCCTGGCGCCGCTGGCGTACACCCTCTACCAGCGCACCATGCGCATCGACCCGAGCGATCCCAGCTGGGTCGGCCGGGACCGGTTCGTGCTCTCGGCCGGGCACTCCAGCCTCACCCAGTACATCCAGCTGTACCTGGCGGGTTACGGCCTGGAACTCGACGACCTGAAGAACCTGCGCAAGTGGGGCTCGCTCACCCCGGGCCACCCCGAATTCCGGCACACCGACGGCGTCGAGATCACCACCGGCCCGCTCGGGCAGGGCCTGGCCTCGTCGGTCGGCATGGCGATGGCCGCACGCCGCGAGCGCGGCCTGTTCGACCCGGACGCCGCCCCGGGCACCAGCCCGTTCGACCACTTCATCTACGTCATCGCCTCCGATGGCGACCTGGAGGAGGGTGTCACGTCCGAGGCGTCCTCGCTGGCGGGCACCCAGCAGCTCGGCAACCTGGTGTTGATCTACGACGACAACAAGATCTCCATCGAGGACGACACCACCATCGCCTTCACCGAGGACGTCGCCAAGCGTTACGAGGCCTACGGCTGGCACGTGCAGGTGGTCGAGGGCGGCGAGGACGTCGTCGCCATCGAGGCCGCGCTGGAAGCCGCCAAGGCCGAGACCGGCAAGCCGTCGATCATCGTGCTGCGCACCATCATCGGCTATCCCGCCCCCGGCAAGATGAACACCGGTTCGGCGCACGGCGCGGCGCTGGGCGCCGACGAGGTGGCCGCCACCAAGAAGATCCTCGGTTTCGACCCGGACAAGAGCTTCGACGTGGATCCCGCCGTCATCGAGCACACCCGCAAGGTGGTCGAGCGCGGCCGGAAGGCGCACGAGCAGTGGCAGGAGTCCTTCGACGCGTGGGCCGCGGCCAACCCGGAGAACAAGGCGCTGTTCGATCGCCTGTTCGCGCGGCGGCTGCCGGACAACTGGACCGCGAATCTGCCCAGCTACGAACCGGATCCGAAGGGCATGGCCACCCGCAAGGCGTCCGGCAAGGTGCTCGCCGCGCTGGCGCCCGTGCTGCCCGAGCTGTGGGGCGGTTCGGCCGACCTGGCCGAGTCCAACAACACCACCATGCCCGACCAGCCCAGCTTCGGGCCCGAGTCGATCTCCACCGGCATGTGGAAGGCGAATCCCTACGGCCGCACGCTGCATTTCGGCGTCCGCGAGCACGCGATGGGCGCGATCCTCAACGGCATCGCACTGCACGGCCCCACCCGTCCGTACGGCGGCACCTTCCTGGTGTTCAGCGACTACATGCGTCCCGCCGTCCGCCTGGCCGCGCTGATGCGCGTGCCGTCGGTCTACGTCTGGACCCACGACTCCATCGGCCTCGGTGAGGACGGCCCGACCCACCAGCCGATCGAGCACCTGGCCGCGCTGCGCGCCATCCCGGGCCTGAACGTGGTCCGCCCCGGCGACGCCAATGAGACCACCTACGCCTGGCGCACCATCCTGGAGCGCGACAGCAGCGAGCACAGCTCGCACTTCTCGGTGTCCGAGCCGCCGCACCAGGACGGCCCGTCGGCGCTGGCGCTGACCCGCCAGGATCTGCCGATCCTGGAAGGCACCAGTTACGAAGGTGTCTCGAAGGGCGGTTACGTCCTGGCCGAGGCGTCCACCGGCACCCCGCAGGTGATCCTGATCGCCACCGGTTCGGAGCTGCAGCTCGCGGTCGCCGCCCGCACTACGCTGGAAGAGCAGGGTATCGCCACCCGCGTGGTGTCGATGCCGTGTGTGGAGTGGTTCGACGCGCAGGACAAGGCTTACCGGGACGAGGTGCTTCCGCCCGCGATCGCCGCGCGCGTCGTCGTCGAAGCCGGGATCGCGATGCCGTGGCACCGGTTCGCCGGTGACGCGGGCGAGATCGTGTCGATCGAGCACTTCGGCGCCTCCGCCGACTACAAGACCCTGTTCCGCGAATTCGGCTTCACTCCGGAAGCCGTCGTTGCCGCCGCGCAGCGCACGCTCGAGAACGTGAAGGGATAAGCGCTCATGGCTCAGAACGAGAATCTCGCCGCCTTGGCGGCGGCGGGAGTGTCCGCATGGCTCGATGATCTGTCCAGGGACCGGATCCGGTCCGGCAACCTGCGGGAGCTGATCGAGACCCGGTCCGTCGTGGGGGTCACCACCAACCCGACGATCTTCCAGGGTGCGCTCAGCCAGGGCCACGCCTACGACGGCCAGCTGAAGGAGCTTGCCGCGCAAGGCGCGGACGCCGACGCCGCGATCCGCACCATCACCACCGACGACGTCCGCGCGGCCTGTGACGTGTTCGCCCCGGTCTTCGAGGCCACCGGCGGCGTGGACGGCCGGGTCTCCATCGAGGTCGACCCGCGCCTGGCGTTCGACACCGACCGGACCGTCGCGCAGGCGGTCGAACTGTGGAAGATCGTCGATCGCCCCAACCTGTTCATCAAGATCCCCGCCACCGAAGAGGGCCTGCCCGCCATCACCGCCGTGATCGCGGAAGGCATCAGCGTCAACGTCACGCTGATCTTCTCGGTCCAGCGCTACCGCGCGGTGATGGGCGCGTATCTGGAGGGCGTGAAGAAGGCCAAGGTCGCGGGCCACGACCCGGCCAAGATCCATTCCGTCGCTTCGTTCTTCGTCTCCCGGGTGGACACCGAGATCGACAAGCGGCTCGACGCCATCGGCACCGACGAGGCGCTGGCGCTGCGCGGCAAGGCCGGCATCGCCAACGCCCACCTGGCCTACGCCGAGTACCAGGACGTGTTCGACGGCGGCGCGCACACCTCGACCTATCTCAACCTGGCCGCGGCCGGCGCCAATCGCCAGCGGCCGCTGTGGGCCTCGACCGGCGTGAAGAACCCGGACTACGCCGACACCATGTACGTCACCGAACTGGTCGCGCCGAACACGGTGAACACGCTGCCGGAGAAGACGCTCGAGGCCGTGGCCGATCACGGCGTGATCCGTGGCGACGTCGTCACCGGCAAGGCCGCGGCGGCCAAGGAGGTCTTCGACCGGCTCGCCGCGGTCGGCATCGACCTCGACGACGTGTTCGCGGTGCTCGAGCGCGAGGGCGTGGACAAGTTCGAGAAGTCCTGGGAGGAGCTGCTTTCCGCCACGGCCGACGAGCTGAAGTCGGCCTCGACCGGGAACGGCTGATCGATGGCCGGGCCAGCGCCCACCGAACGGCCGGATACTCCCGGATGGCAGAACCCGCTGCGGGAGAAACGGGACAAGCGGCTCCCGCGCATCGCCGGACCGTGCAGCATGGTCATCTTCGGCGTCACGGGCGATCTGTCCCGGAAGAAGCTGATGCCTGCCATCTACGACCTGGCGAACCGGGGGCTGCTGCCCCCGGCTTTCGGTTTGGTCGGCTTCGCGCGCCGCGACTACGCGGACGAGGACTTCGCCGAGGTCGTCCTGGAGGCGGTGAAGGCGCACGCGCGCACTCCGTTCCGCCAGGAGGTCTGGGACCAGCTCTCCGAGGGCATCCGGTTCGTCCAGGGCACCTTCGACGACAACGCGGCATTCGACCGGCTCGCCGACACCTTGACCACCCTGGACAAGGAGCGCGGCACCGGCGGCAACCACGCGTTCTACCTGTCGATCCCGCCGAACATGTTCCCGGTCGTGCTCGATCAGCTCTGCGCGCACGGCCTGGCGCAGACGACCGGGCCCGACGGTGCGGGCAAACCCTGGCGACGGGTGGTGATCGAAAAACCGTTCGGGCACGACCTGCAGAGCGCGCAGGAGCTCAACGCGCTGGTCAACGGGGTGTTCCCAGAGGAACGGGTCTTCCGCATCGACCACTACCTCGGCAAGGAGACGGTGCAGAACATCCTGGCGCTGCGCTTCGCCAACCAGCTCTACGAGCCGATCTGGAACGCCAACTTCGTCGACCACGTGCAGATCACGATGGCCGAGGACATCGGCCTCGGCGGCCGGGCGGGCTACTACGACGGCATCGGCGCCGCCCGGGACGTGATCCAGAACCACTTGCTGCAACTGCTGGCGCTCACCGCCATGGAGGAGCCGATCAGCTTCGAGCCCAAACAATTGCAGACCGAGAAGATCAAGGTGCTCTCCGCGACCAGGCTCATCGAGCCGCTGGACGAGACCACCGCGCGCGGACAGTACACCGCGGGCTGGCAGGGCAGCGAGCACGTGGCGGGCCTGCTGCAGGAGGAGGGCTTCGACCCGGATTCGACGACCGAGACCTACGCCGCGATCCGCCTGGAGATCGACACCCGCCGCTGGGCCGGCGTGCCGTTCTTCCTGCGCACCGGAAAGCGGCTCGGCCGCAGGGTCACCGAGATCGCGGTGATCTTCAAGCGGGCGCCACATCTGCCGTTCGACCAGACCATGACCGAGGAGCTGGGCCAGAACGCGCTGGTCATCCGGGTGCAGCCGGACGAGGGCATCACCACCAGGTTCGGCTCGAAGGTGCCGGGATCCAGCATGGAAGTTCGCGACGTCAACATGGATTTCAACTACGGCGAGGCGTTCACCGAGTCCTCTCCCGAGGCCTACGAACGCCTCATCCTCGACGTGCTGCTCGGGGTGCCGTCGCTGTTCCCGGTGAACGCGGAGGTCGAATTGTCCTGGCGCATCCTGGATCCGGTGCTCGAGCACTGGGCGGCCGCAGGCAGGCCGGAGCCGTACGAGGCGGGCACCTGGGGCCCGGCCTCGGCCGACGAGATGATCGCCCGCACCGGGCGGGAATGGCGGCGCCCGTGATCGTCGACATACCCGCGACCAGGACCAGCGAGGTCACCAAGCGCCTCGTGCAGTTGCGCGAGAGCAACGGCGTGATCACCGTGGGCCGCGTGCTCACGCTGGTGGTGTGCACGCTCGACAGCTCCGAGGCCGAGCAGGCGATCGAGGCGGCGAACGAGGCCAGCCGCGAGCATCCCTGCCGAGTGGTGGTCCTCGCGCGCGGTGACCGGGAGGCAGCCACCCGGCTGGACGCGCAGATCCGGGTGGGCGGCGACGCCGGGGCGGCCGAGGTGATCGTGCTGCGGCTGCAAGGCGAACTGGTCAACCACGAGAGCAGCGTCGTCATGCCGTTCCTGCTGCCGGACACGCCCGTGGTCGCGTGGTGGCCGCGCGGCGCCCCGGAGTTCCCGTCCAAGGACTCGGTGGGCCGCCTGGCGGGCCGCCGCATCACCGACGCCACGTTCGCGCCCGACCCCCAGGCCGCGATCAAGAAACGGCTGCACGCCTATGCCAGTGGCGACACCGATCTGGCGTGGAGCCGGATCACGTACTGGCGCGCGCTGCTGGCGGCGGCCATGGACGAGCCGCCGTTCGAGACGGTGGATTCGGTGACGGTGTCCGGGCTGCGCGACGAGCCCGCCCTCGACATCCTGGCCGGCTGGCTGGCCGCCCGGCTGGGCTGCCCCGTCCGCCGCCGCACCGGCCCGCTGCGAGTGGAACTGCACCGCGCCACCGTCTCCATCGCGATCGAGCGACCGCAGACCGGCCGCACCGCGACGCTGACCCGCACCGGCGAACCGGTGCAGCGGATCGCCCTGGCGCGCAGAGAGACCCGCGACTGCCTCGCCGAAGACCTACGCAGGCTGGACGCCGACGAGATCTACGCGGAGGCGCTGGCCGGAATCGAGAAGGTGATCTATGAGTGAGCACACCGATTCGCCATTCCCCAGCGACACCGTCGAGGTGCACCTGGACACCGAGTCGCTGGTCGCCGCCGCGGCGACCCGCTTCGTCTCGGTTCTCGTCGCGGCGCAGGCCGAGCGTGGTTCCGCGTCGGTGGTCCTGACCGGCGGCGGAACCGGCATCGCCCTGCTCGAGCAGGTACGCAAGTCGCCGGGCGACATCGACTGGTCCCGCGTCGACGTGTTCTGGGGCGACGAGCGTTTCGTGCCCGCGCACGACGCGGAGCGCAATGATCTGCAAGCACGGCAAGCCTTGCTCGACCACGTTCCGGTGGACCCCGCGCGGGTGCATCCGGTGGCCGCCTCCGACGGCGAGTACCCCGACCCGGTGGAAGCCGCCGCCGAGTACTCCGCGGCGGTGCACGCCCACCTCGCCGAACACGGGGCCTTCGATCTGCACCTGCTCGGCATGGGCGGCGAGGGCCACGTCAATTCGTTGTTCCCGCACACCGACGCGGTGCGCGAAGAACACGAGCTGGTCGTGGCCGTCACGAATTCGCCCAAGCCGCCGCCGGTGCGGGTGACGCTCACCCTGCCCGCGGTCCGCCGGGCCCGGCACGTGGTGCTGGTGGTCGGCGGCGCGGGCAAGGCCGAGGCGGTCGCCGCGGCCGTCGGCGGCGCGGAACCGGTGGACGTGCCCGCGGCCGGTGCGACGGGTATCCACTCGACCACCTGGTCGCTCGATCAGGAGGCCGCGTCCGCGCTGCGCTGACGACCTTGCGGCCGAAGCCGGAGATACCGGAAAAACGCCGAAGTATTACGGCGCTGAATGGCGGAATTCACGAGATGATCGGTCGGTGACCGATCAGGCAGTGGATCTGGACGAGCGGTTCCGCACCGCCGTCGCCGCCCTCGCGTCGCGGCCGGGTCGTCCGGTGGAGCGACCGATCGCACCCGGCTGCGGGATAACCGGTTCGGCGTGCCTGGAACTGTTCGAAGCGCAGGCGATCAGCAGGCACCTCGATTTCGCCGCACGCCGCCTCGGCAGCGCCCGGAGCGGGTACTACAGCATCGGATCGTCCGGTCACGAGGGCAACGCGGCCCTGGCGGCGGCCGCGCGGATCACCGACCCCGCGCTGCTGCACTACCGGTCGGGCGCGTTCTTCGTGCATCGTGCCCGGCGTGTTCCCGGACTCGACCCGATTCGGGACGTCCTGCTCGGCGTGGTGGCCGCGGCGGCGGACCCGATCTCGGGTGGGCGGCACAAGGTCTTCGGCAGCGCTGCCGCGAACGTCATTCCGCAGACCTCGACCATTGCCTCCCACCTCCCGCGCGCGGTCGGGTTGGCGTTCGCTATCGACCGCGCGGCACAGCTCGGCGTCCCCGGCCGGTGGCCCTCCGACGCTGTCGTGGTGTGCAGCTTCGGTGACGCCTCGGCCAACCACTCCACCGCGGCCGGGGCGATCAATGCCGCCGTTCACACCGCTCACCAAGATATTCCGCTGCCGGTGCTGTTCGTCTGCGAGGACAACGGCATCGGCATCAGCGTCCCCACGCCGCCGGACTGGATCGAGCAGGCGTACGGCCACCGGCCGGGCCTGGCGTACTTCGGCGCGGACGGCTGCGCCGCCCTGGAGGCGATCACCACGGCGGACGCCGCCGTGCGCTGGGTGCGGGAGCATCGCGCTCCCGCCTTTTTGCACCTGCGCACCGTGCGGCTGCTCGGCCACGCCGGATCCGATGTCGAGACCGCCTACCGCCGCCCGGCGCAGATCGCCGCCGACCTGGCCCGCGATCCGGTCCTGGCCACCGCACGGCTGCTGATCGAGTCCGGTGTGGCTACGCCCGCCGACGTGCTCGCCCGCTACACCGACCTGGGCCGGCGCGTCGCCGCGACGGCCGATCTCGTGGCCGCCGAACCGAAACTAGCCTCCGCGGCGGCTGTGACGGCGCCGATCGGCCGTTCCCGCCCCGCCAGAGTCCGCGCCGACGTGCTCAGGACCGGCCCGCTTCCCGGCGACGAACCGGAGCAAGGGGACACCGTCGCCGTGGGTGCGGCTCTTCCTGCGAGCAGCAACGGCACTGCCCCTCAGGGTGATCCGATGACGCTCGCCCAGGCCGTCAACGAAACGCTGGCCCGCCTGCTCGCACGGGATCGAGACGTCCTGGTCTTCGGCGAGGACGTCGGCCGCAAAGGCGGTGTGTACGGCGTGACCAAGGGGTTGCAGAAGACTTTCGGCGCGCGCCGAGTGTTCGACACCCTGCTGGACGAGCAGAGCATCCTCGGCACCGCGCTGGGCGCGGCACTGGCCGGATTCGTGCCGATCCCGGAGCTGCAATACCTCGCCTATCTGCACAACGCGGCCGATCAGATCCGAGGCGAAGCGGCCACGCTGTCGTTCTTCTCCGACGGCCGCTATCGGAATCCCATGGTGGTGCGGATCGCCGGATACGCCTACCAGAAGGGTTTCGGAGGCCACTTCCACAACGACAACTCGGTGGCCGCGCTGCGCGACATCCCCGGCCTCGTGGTGGCCTCCCCGTCGCGCGCCGACGACGCCGCGGCGATGCTGCGCACGTGCGTGTCCGCCGCGCGAGTGGACGGGAGGGTGTGCGTGTATCTCGAGCCCATCGCGTTGTATCACACCCGCGACCTGCATCGACCGGGTGACGACGGCTGGCTGGCATGCCTGTCTCCGGCGGAACACGTCCAGATCGGCCACGCCCGCGTGTACGGCGACGGAACCGACCTCACCCTGGTCACCTTCGCCAACGGGGTGCCGATGAGCCTGCGCGCGGCGCGGCGGCTGACCCGGCACGGCATTCACGCCCGTGTGCTCGACCTGCGCTGGCTGGCTCCGCTACCGGCCAGCGATCTGTTGCGCCACGCGCGGGCGACCGGCCGGGTTCTCGTCGCGGACGAGACCCGCCGCAGCGGTGGCGTGTCGGAAGCTGTGTGCGCGGCGCTGGTCGACGGCGGTTTCACCGGGCTTCTCGCGCGCGTCACCAGCGAGGACAGTTTCGTGCCCCTTGGCCCGGCCGCCGCGACGGTCCTGCTGGACGAAGACCGGATCGAGGCCGCGGCGCTGCGGCTGCTGAGCGGCGCGACCGTCCCGCAGCCGCGCCGCGCCGAGGGCCCGCATTCGCCGCGATTCGATTCGGCCGGGGAATAGTGGACATACCGTCAAGGTGACGGTGACCAGCACGGAAAGGACATGGCGATGACCACGATGTCCATGCTCGGCGAAGTGCGACCCGAGCACGAGCACACGGCCGACGGAGACCTGGTGCTCCTGCACTACCTGCGGTCCTTTCACAAGCCCGTGCTCGACGTATGGTCGGCGGCCACCGAACGCGGCCAGCTCGCGCGCTGGCTCGGCGCCGTCTCCGGCGGTAACGGCAACCTGACCATCGACTTGTTCGACGGACCCGTCGCAGGCCCGATCGCGGTGCGGGTCGACCACTGCCAGGCGCCGCACGAACTGGTGGTGCACGTCGACGGCTGCCTGCTCGAAGTGCGGATGAGCCAGGTCGGCGTGGTCACCACCGTGGAACTGACCCGCCGCCACGTCTGCCCCGCCGATGCCGGCGCGATCGGCCCACGCTGGCAGTACCTGCTCGACCGCCTCACCGCCTACCTCGACTTCCAGCCGCTGCCGCGGTGGTCGGACTACCCGAAGCTGGCCGGGGAGTACCGCTAGTAGAAGAATCCGGCGATGCCCCAGCCGGGACGGGCCTGGGCCTCCCGGATCCACTCGACGCAGGATTCGATGGCGGCCAGCACCTCGTGGTCGACCTCCTCCCGCTGCGGCGGCGTGGTGGACTCCCACTGCACGAGCGCTTCCGCGCACTGCTCCGGCGTCCATTCGCCGTAACCCGGCAATTCGTCGGGTTGCGGCAGCGAAGGCGGCAGCGAGTGGTACATGAACGCGCGGACGCTCACCGCTTTGATGCCGAGCGTGGCGAGCCCGTCGTCGATGTGGTCGAGCCAGCGACCGCGGAACGCCGAGAAGTAGCGGTTGTCCGCGAACCGGCCGTAGAACTGGCAGATCGTCTGGTAGGCGTAGCCGTACTGGAAACCGTAGGCCGGGTCGAACGGGCCGCCATTGATGACGGCGCGTACCGCCTCGTAGCGGGTGGGCGCGCCGCCTGCGATCTCCTCGGCGAACCAGTCGTCGTCGTGGGTCAGCTGGGCTTTGAACCGGCCGCCGATCATCCGCCGGAGCCTCTCGTCCCCGGACCCGATCGCGCCCTTGACCTTGTCCAGTTCGACGACGTAGATGCTCAGGCCATAACTCATTCACCGAACATTAGCGGTGCCCACCGACAACGAACGTCACTAGGAACAAAGACGATTCGCCTCAGGCCGGCAGCTCGGCGGGATGCGCGGCCAAGTGGTGGAGATGAGCGGTGAGCAACGCGTTCACCCGCTCGGTCCGCTCCAGGTGGACGAGGTGGCCCGCACCGCTGATCTCGGTGGTCGCGCGCAGGTCGGTGACGTGCTCGCGCATGGTGGCCAGCGGGTTGCGGCCACTGAAGCCTTCCATGTCCGGATCCCGGTCGCCGTACAAGAAATAGGCGGGCACAGTGACTTTCGCTTCCGCGTACTCGGCGGTGAGTTCCCAGTTGCGATCGAGGCTGCGATACCAGTTCAATCCGCCGGTAAAACCGGTGCGTTCGAAATCGGCCGCCAGCACGTCCAACTCGTCGGCGCCGAGCCATTGCCACGGCAGCGCGGGCGCCTCCGGCAGCACATCGAGGTAGCCCGTGCCCTCGGCCGGGAAGCGCCAGGTGTCCAGATAGTGATAGTCGGCGCTGAGCGCGTAGTACACGCGGGACAGGAACTCCCGGGGACGGGCGCCGAGTTCCGCATCGGCTACGCCGGGCGTTTGAAAGTAATGCAGGTGCAGGAAATGCCGCGCCGCGGCCTTCGCCCACAGTTGCGACGGAGCGCGCGGCGGACGTGGCGCGAACGGATTGTTCAGCACCATGACACCGCGCACCCGCTCGGGCGCGCGCAACGCCAGTTCCCACACCAGCGCCGCGCCGAAGTCCAAGCCGACGAACACCGCTCGCTCGGCGCCGATGTCGTCGAGGAGTCCGAGCAGATCGCCGCACACCGCGCGATTGGTGTAGGACTCGAGTTCCGCCGGGATATCGGTCTGTCCGTAGCCACGCAGGTCCGGCGCGAGCGCGCGGTAACCGGCGGCGGCGAGCGCCGGTAGCTGACGGTGCCAGATGTACCACGTGTGCGGGAACCCGTGGCAGAGGACCACCGGCTGCCCCTCCCCCTGCTCGGCGACGTGCATCCGGATGCCGTTGGTCGTCACGAACCGATGGGTCAGCTCCACTCGGGCCTCCAAAACCTAGAACACGTTATCGTTTCACGGTAATGTTCCGATTCCGTGAACGGAATACCGGAAAGGCTCGAAGGCAAGGTCGCGGTGGTCACCGGCGCCAGCCGCGGCATCGGCAAAGGGATCGCGCTGGAGCTGGGCGCCGCGGGCGCCACGGTGTTCGTCACCGGCCGATCGGCGGCGCAGGGACGACTACCCGGCACAGTACACGCCACGGCCTCGGAGATCATGCCGCGGGCGGAGTCGGCATCCCGTTCGTGTGCGACCATCGCGACGACGACGCGGTGCAGCGGCTGTTCGAACTGATCCGCGACGAGCACGGCAGGCTGGACGTGCTGGTGAACAACGTCTACAACTCCCCGGCGGCCGCCCGATGGCTGGGCAAGCCGTTCTGGGAGGTTCCTCCGGCGGCGTGGGACGAGTCGTTCGACGTTGGCGTCCGTTCGCATTACGTGGCAAGCGTTTTCGCCGCTCCGCTGCTGATCGAGTCGGGCGGAATGATCGTCAACATCTCCTCGCCAGGCGCACGCAGGTACATGCACAATGCCGTCTACGGCGTCGCGAAGGCGGCGCTGGACCGGCTCACTGCGGACATGGCACACAACCTCGCGGGCACCGAGGTGACCGTGGTCTCGCTCTGGCCGGGCCTCGTGGACACCGAGCTGCTGCAACTGGTCCCGGCCGACGCCGCCGGACGGCGCGTGGTCACGCTGCCCGGTGAGGGCACCTTCGACCTCGGCGACGCGCAGACGCCGCGTTTCACCGGCCGTGCCGTCGTCGCGCTCGCCACCGATCCGGGCCGTCGCTCCCGCACCGGGCTGCCCTGGGAAGTAGCCGAGCTGGCGGAGTTCTACGGATTCACCGACATCGACGGCCGCATACCCCGCGTCCACTGACTCCGGCCGGGTCGGGGCGTGCGGCACCGGCGCCACGCCCCGTCATCTCCGCACCGAGGTGGCGCCCACCAACGGCTCGACCAGCGGCGGCGGAACCTTCGCAGGAACCGCCCACGCGGAAACCACTGGGCGTCACCAGTCAGCCGACGGGCGCGGCACCGCCGGACCTCCGGTTACGACGCGGCCGGAATCTCGATCCGTTGGTGGTGACCGGGCGCACCCGACGAGTTCTCCGCCAGGTCACGCGCGGCGTGGCGGCGCTCCCCCGAGCCCGGCGACCGGGCCCCGGATCAGGCGAACTTGATCTCCAGGCCGATGCCGAGGATGGCGATCAACCAGATGACGCCGGTGAAGATGGTGACGCGGTCGAGGTTCTTCTCCACGACGGTGGACCCGGACAGGCTGGACTGCACGCCGCCGCCGAACAGGCTGGACAGACCTCCACCCTTGGCGCGGTGCAGCAGCACCAGCAGCACCAGCAGCACGCTGGTGATGATCAGGAGGATATCCAGGAACATCCGCATGCCGGACAGTCTATGCGGTCGGTGCGATCGCACCGAATCAGGCACTCGCGGGCGGGGCCGCCGATTCCGCCGTCAGCGCCGGTCGACCGCGACGAGGTGGGTGACCTGCTCGCCCTCGGCGGTGCCGAACTTCGCGACGGCCTCTTCCCGCACCTGGTCCTGGGCGGTGAGCCGGACCTGGTGCTGGTGCATGTGCTCGGCCCAGGACCGCACGACGAACGCTTCCACATAGCGGTCGATCACCCCCACATCGCGGTAGAGGCGCCATTCCATCGCGCCGGTGCGCTGCCGGGACCGCCCGACGAAGACCATGGCGGCGAGAAATTCCTCCACGCTCTCCGGGGGCACATCGTAGCTGCGCAGGACCAGCACCGGACCGTCGTCGGGATCGGGTTCGACCGCCAGCTGGGGTTCCGGCCAGAACGCCGAGGGGGTCAGATCGAGCGACTCGGGATCGTCGCGGATGGGCAGCCACACGGTGCTGACCGCGCACAGCGCCAGCAGCGCCGCGGCCCACAACAGCGCGGGCACCGAACCGATGGCGTCGGCGAGCAGACCCCAGACCAGCGAGCCGATCGCCTGCCCGCCCATGAACACCAGCAGATACACCGAGAGCCCGCGAGCCCGCACCCAGGCGGGCAGCAGCAGCTGCATAGTGGAGTTCATCGTGGACATCGCCAGCAGCCAGGCCAGTCCCGCGAACACCAGCAGCACCAGCACCACCGGTACGACGCGCAGCAGCGCGGTGCCCGCCGTGGCGACCCCGAACAGGATCGCGGCGATGGTGAGCCGTTGCGTCGGGGTCAGCCACGCCCGCAACCGGGACAGCGCCGCGGCGCCGAGGACCGCGCCGACGCCGAGCGCGCCGAGCATCAGACCGTACCCGGACGACGACAGCCCGAGCCGGTCGCGGGCGATCACCGGCAGCAGCGCCCACACCGCGCTGGCGGGCGCGATGAACAGGATCGAGCGCAGCAGCACCCGTCGGATCGCGGGCGCCGCCCGGATGAACCGGGTCCCCGCCTGCAATGCCGCCAGCGGGCGCTCGGTGGGCAGGCGCCGATCGGTCGCGGGCCTGCGCCAGACCGTCAGCACCGCGACGATCCCGACGAACGACACCGCGTTCAGCGCGAACACCAGCGTCGGGCCGGACAGCGAGACCAGCGCACCGGCCAGCGCGGGCCCCACCGCCCTGCCGATGTTGATGTTCATGCTGCCCAGCGCGGACGCCGCCGGGATCTGCTGCCGCGAAACCAGCTCCGGTTGGATCGCCTGCCAGGCCGGCGCGGTCAGCGCTTGCCCGCAACCCAGCAGGAACAGCAACGTGAGCAGCACCGGGGGCGTGGTGTGCCCGGTCGCCGTGGACACCGCCAGAGTCGCGGCCAGCAGCGCCATCGTGGATTGCGCGCCGAGCAACAGCCTGCGCCGGTCGACCAGATCGGCGATCACCCCGGACGGAATGGCCAGCAGCATCACCGGAAGCGTGATGGCGGTCTGCACGAAAGACACCAGCGCCGCCGCGTTGGGCAGATCGACCATGATCCACTGCGCGCCGACGGTCTGCATCCAGGTGCCGAGATTGGACACCAGCTGCGCCACCCACAGCGCCCGGTATACCGGTGAACGCAGCGGCGCCCAGGTGGAACCCGGGGTCGTCGCGGCAGTTGTCACTCGCCGAAGCTTAGTCGCGGGCGCGGCACCGCTCCGACGCCGAGTCCGGCCCCTCGACCGGTGGACGCTCCGGTGCCGCGGCGAGCGACAACGCCACGATCAGCAGTGCCGCTCCCGCCCATCCCGGCGCGGTGAGTCGTTCGCCCAGGACAACAGCCGCCAGCGCCGCTCCCGTCAGCGGTTCCAGCAGGGCCAGCACCGCGGCGATTCCCGAGCCCGCTTCCGAAAGACCGCGGAAATACAACGTGTAGGCGACAGCGGTCGGCGCCAGTCCCAGCAGGAGCGCCAGCGCGATGCTGCCCGGCGTCGGATCGAAGGCCGGTCCGCCCGTCACCGCCAGCGGTGCCAGCAGCAGCGCGCCGCCGGTGAATCCGAGGCCGGTGGTGGTCATCGCGTCGAGCCCGGGAACCGGCACGGCGTTGATCACGGTGAGCGTCGCGAACGCCGTGGCGGCCGCCGCCGCGAGAACCGCGCCCAGCAGCAACCCATGCGCGCCCGCGTCGCCGGTCGGCATCCCGACCAGTAGAGCCAGCCCGCCCAGCGCGATTCCGATCGTCGCCGCGCGGCGCCGGTCCAGTACCCGTCGCCGGGTGAGGTGCTCCACCACCGCGACGACCACCGGCGACATGCCGATGGTGATCAACGTGGCGAGGCTGACCGACGAGGCCGCGACGGCGCCGAAGTAGGCCGCCTGGAAGGCCGCCGCGAGCACGGCGACCGCGCCGATCCGCCGCCACGCCGGAAGCTGTCGCGGCCATGGCCGCCGGGTGCCCGCCAGCAGCACCACCAGCAGCAGCCCGCCCACCGCGAGTCGGCAGGTGGCCACCGAGACGGGCGGCAATCCGCTGGCCCGGTGCAGCAGCGTGCCGAGCAGACCGCCGGTGCCCCAGAGGATTCCGGCACAGATGAGGTAGGCCAGCCCGGAACGGGCGGGCGTGGGGACAGAAGAGGACATGAAGAATCGCGCTCCTGCGACGAAAGGGATAGGGGGTCGCGGAAGCGAGGTGCACAGCGATGCCGCGAGAAGCGCGCTCACCGCTCGATGGCGCGCTGGATGTCTACACCTCGCTCAGGAGGCGGGCGGCGGAGTGATGGGAAAGCATGATGCACGGACGAAGTTTAATACGGCACGACGCGCGTCATCACGGCGAGCGGTTCGCCAGGCCGTCTCGACCGGCGAAAGCCGGGTGACTCGGCCTCTCGTCGGTAGCATCGCCGCATGACGGCACATCCCGCGCGATCAGGACCGCTCGTCCTGCTCGCTCTCTGCACGATCGCAGCGTGCTCGAGCGGCGAGCCGGATCGCGACGCCGACGAGCCGACCCCCGTGGGCCGCACCTTCCTGTCGACCACCGTCGAAGGCACTCCGATTCCCGGCGGCGGGCCGCTGACGATCAGCTTCGCCGAGGGGCGCGTCACGGCCGACGCCGGATGCAACAAGTTCACCGGATCGGTCGCCTTCGATGACCACGTGCTGCACGTTTCCGGCCTGGCCACCACCTTGATGGCCTGTGCGGACGACCGGCGAGACGCCGACGAGTGGCTCAGCGGCCTGCTGAACTCCCAGCCGAGCTGGCGGCTCGACGATTCGCGGCTCACCCTGCACAACCCCGATCGCACGGTGACCCTGCTCGACAAGAAGGTCGCCCAGCCGGACAGGCCGGTCAAGGGTACGTCCTGGCTGGTCACCGCGCTCATCACCGACAACAGCCAGGTCCGCTCGCGCGCCTTGGACGAAGCGCGGCCGACGCTCACCATCGCCGAGGACGGCAGCGTATCCGGCGGCGCGGGGTGCAACCGCATGACCGGGAACGCCGAAGTGTCGGGTGCGGAGATCACCTTCCGGATCGCCACCACGAAAATGATGTGCTCACCGGAGGTGATGGAGGTCGAGCAAACCGTCCTGAAGGCTCTGGACGGCACGACGAACGCCACCGTGGACGCCAACACGCTGACCCTGCGCAACGGCAACGGCGCGGGACTGGTCCTGCGCGCCCAGTGAGCGCGCCCGCTACTTCTGCCGGGTGAGCACGACGCGATCGGCGATGCGCTCCGGTTCACCGGGCGGCGCGAAGAAGATCTCCATGAGCACCCGGTCGGCCGACTCCAGCCGGATCACTGTGCGCATCGGGATCGTCTTGCCGACGAACTGCGGGCCGAGGACACCGGGATCGGTGAACTCACCGGCCATGACGATATCGGTGTCACCGCCGCTTCCCTTCGCGCCTTTGTAACTCATCGTCATGGGCGTCATGCTGTCGACGGTCGTCCACTCGTAGCGGTTGTCGGTGGGACCGAAGCCGAGAAGTCCCAGCCGATAGTACGCGCTACTGCCGTGGACGTCCTCGGCTTCCTCACGCAGGAAGTTGTTGCCGGTCTCGGCAATCCATTCCCAGCGCGAGACGATCTCCCGCTTGGTCGGGTTGTCCGCCGTGCCGCCCGCGACGAAGGTCGACTTGTCGCCTTTCCAGGTCCCGACGAGTTGATTCAGCCTGCGATGTCCCGCGTCCTGCCGCTCCGGCTGCACCGTCGCCGCAGCGGTCGTGGGCGCCGCGCCGTGCTGGGCGTGATCGTGATCGTGTTCGTGTGACGAGTCGTCGGCGCAGCCGACGAGCGTGGCCAGCGCGAGCAGCGCGATGGGAACAGCGGTGTACAGCTTGCGGAGGGTCACGAAAGTCCTTGTCGGGCTGATTGATCGAGCCCGGCCATCATCGCACGAACCTCGGCCGCCGAGCATCCGTGATCACTCCCGGCGAAAACGGCCCGGCCCGGTACCGCCGTCGGCGATACCGGGCCGGTGCGTTGTGCGAGGTCAGGGCAGGGGGCCGCCCGCAGCGATCGCGGAAAGGGTGGCGAATTCGTCACCCTTGAGCGAAGCGCCACCGACCAGTGCGCCGTCGATGTCGGCCTGGGCGACCAGTTCTCCGACGTTCTTGGCGTTCACCGACCCACCGTAGAGCACGCGGACTCCCGCAGCGACCTCCGGCGAAGCGAGCTTCTCCAGCTCCCCACGGATCGCGCCACAGACCTCTTGCGCGTCCGCGGGAGTGGCGACCTTGCCGGTGCCGATGGCCCACACCGGTTCGTAGGCGATGACGATCTTCGAGATCTGTTCCGCCGTCAGGCCTTTCAACGATCCGCGCAGCTGCTCGAGGTTGTACTCGACATGCGTGCCCGCTTCGCGGATGTTCAGGCCCTCACCGATGCACACGATCGGGGTGATCCCGTGCTTCAACGCCTGCTTGGCCTTGGCCAGCACCGTGGCGTCGTCCTCGTTGTGGTACTGCCGCCGTTCGGAGTGCCCGACGACGGCGAAGGTGCAGCCCAGCTTGGCGAGCATGCTCGCGCTGATCTCACCGGTATAGGCGCCCGAGTCGTGCACCGAGACGTCCTGACCGCCGTAGGTGAGCAGGAGCTTGTCGCCTTCGACCAGCGTCTGCACGCTGCGGATGTCGGTGAACGGCGGGATCACCGCCACGTCCACCTTGTCGAAGTACTTCTCCGGCAGCGCGAACGCGATCTTCTGCACCAGGGCGATGGCCTCGAGGTGATTGAGGTTCATCTTCCAGTTGCCCGCGATGAGCGGTTTGCGTGCCATGCTCAGCCCTCCAACACCGCGATGCCGGGCAGTTGCTTGCCTTCCAGGTACTCCAGCGACGCGCCGCCGCCGGTGGAGATGTGCGAGAACCCGTCCTCCGGCAGGCCGAGCGCGCGCACGGCCGCGGCCGAATCGCCACCGCCGACCACGGTGAAGGCGCCCTTGCCGGTCGCGGTCACGATCGCCTCGGCAACCCCGCGGGTGCCCGCGGCGAACTTCTCGAACTCGAACACGCCCATCGGCCCGTTCCAGAAGACGGTCCTGGCCTCGGTCAGCAGCGCCGCGAACCGGTCCACCGACTCCGGGCCCACGTCCAGACCCAGCCAGCCGTCCGGGATCTCATGCGCGGGAACGACCTTCGACTCCGCGTCGGCGGCGAACTCGCCGGCCACCACGATGTCGCGCGGCAGGTGGATGACGTCGGCGTACTGCTCGAGCAGACGCTTGCAGGTGTCGACCATCTCCTCCTGCAGCAGCGAGGCGCCCACCGAAAGGCCCTGTGCGGCAAGGAAGGTGAAGCACATGCCGCCGCCGATCACCAGCGTGTCGACCTTCGGCGCGAGCGCCTCGATGACCGCCAATTTGTCGGAGACCTTGGAACCGCCGAGCACGACCGCGTACGGCCGGTCCGGGTCCTCGGTCAGCTTGGCCAGCACCTCGACCTCGGCGGCGACCAGCGTGCCCGCGTAGTGCGGCAGCTGCTGGGCGACGTCGTACACCGAAGCCTGCTTGCGGTGCACCACGCCGAAACCGTCGGAGACGAACACGCCGTCGTCGCCGACCAGTTCGACCAGTGCCGCGGCGAGCCCGGCCCGGTCGGCGTCGTCCTTGCTGGTCTCGCGCGGGTCGAACCGGATGTTCTCCAGCAACAGGACGTCGCCGTCGGTGAGGCCCTCCGAGCGCGCGAGCGCGTCCTGGCCCACCACGTCACCGGCGAGCTGGACGTTGCGGCCCAGTTCCGCGGCGAGCCGGGTGGCCACCGGCGCCAGGGAGAGCTTCGGGTCCGGCTGGCCCTTCGGGCGGCCGAGGTGCGCGGTCACCACCACTTTCGCGCCTGCCTCGGCGAGCGCCCTGATGGTCGGCGCCGAGGCGATGATGCGGCCGGGATCGGTGATCTGTCCGTTGTCGTCGAGGGGGACGTTCAGGTCGGAGCGCACCAGCACGCCCCGGCCCTCGACACCCTCGCCGAGCAGGTCCGCGAGTGTCTTGACAGCCATGCGCGTCAGAGCGACTTGCCGACGAGGCCGATGAGATCGGCGAGACGGTTGGAGTAGCCCCACTCGTTGTCGTACCAGGACACGACCTTGACCTGGTCGTCGATCACCTTGGTCAGCGGCGCGTCGTAGATCGACGAGGCCGGGTCGGTGACGATGTCGGAGGACACGATCGGGTCGGTGTTGTACTTGAGGATGCCCTTCAGCGGGCCCTCCGCCGCGGCCTTGTAAGCGGCGTTGATCTCCTCGAGCGTGGCCGGCTTGCGCAGGGTGGCGGTCAGGTCGGTGACCGAGCCCGTCGGCACCGGCACGCGCAGCGCGTAGCCGTCCAGCTTGCCCTGCAGCTCGGGCAGCACCAGGCCGATGGCCTTGGCGGCGCCGGTGCCGGTGGGCACGATGTTCAGCGCCGCGGCGCGCGCGCGACGCAGGTCGCTGTGCGGGCCGTCCTGCAGGTTCTGATCCTGGGTGTAGGCGTGGATGGTGGTCATCAGGCCGCGCTCGATGCCGAACTCGTCGTTGAGCACCTTGGCCAGCGGACCGAGGCAGTTGGTGGTGCACGAGGCGTTGGAGATGATGTTCTGGCTGCCGTCGTACTTGTCGTCGTTGACGCCCATGACGATGGTGATGTCCTCGCCCTTGGCCGGGGCGGAGATGATGACCTTCTTCGCGCCCGCGGCGAGGTGGCCCTTCGCCTTGGTGGCATCGGTGAAGATGCCGGTCGACTCGACGACCACGTCCACACCCAGGTCGCCCCACGGCAGCGCCGCCGGGCCCTCCTTGATGGCCAGCGCCTTGATCCGCTGGTCGCCCACCACGATGGTGTCGTCGCCGTCGAGCGAGACATCCTGGGGCAAGCGGCCCAGGATCGAGTCGTACTTGAGCAGGGTCGCGAGGGTCGCGTTGTCGGTGAGGTCGTTGACCGCGACGATCTCGATGTCGGTGGTGCCGAGCGCCTTCTGCGCCTCCACCGCCCGGAAGAAGTTACGTCCGATACGACCGAAGCCGTTGATGCCTACCCGGACAGTCACGTTATCGCTCCTCAACTTTTCCAGCGGATCATTCCGATGCCCACTCACAGTAACGTCCTGCCGTGACCTCGCCGACACGCACCTGGCATTCGCGCGGGCGGCTTGCCTGGTCAGACGCCCGACCTAGAAATTTCCAGGGGTCGAAACGCCGCGATCCCCGCGACGGGTGACGTCGCGGGGATCGCGGAGCACACCGGCGGCGCGGCTCAGGCCTCGTCCAGCAGCTCGGCCGTGACGGCCGATTCGGTGTCCGGGACACCGAGTTCCTTGGCGCGCCGGTCGGCCATCGAGAGCAGACGCCGGATCCGGCCGGCCACGGCGTCTTTCGTCATGGGCGGGTCGGCGAGCTGGCCGAGTTCCTCCAGAGAAGCCTGCCGGTGCTGCACCCGCAGCCGCCCCGCGGCGGCGAGATGATCGGGCACGTCGTCGCTGAGGATCTCGAGCGCGCGCTCCACCCGGGCCGCCGCCGCGACCGCGGCCCGCGCCGAACGGCGAAGGTTGGCGTCGTCGAAATTAGCCAGCCGATTCGCGGTCGCGCGCACCTCGCGGCGCAGCCTGCGTTCCTCCCACACCATCCGGGTGCCGTGCGCGCCCATCCTGGTCAGCAGCGCGCCGATCGCCTCGCCGTCGCGCACCACCACCCGATCGGTGCCGCGCACCTCCCGCGCCTTGGCGGTGATGCCGAGCCGCCGGGCCGCCCCGACCAGCGCCAGCGCCGCCTCGGGGCCGGGGCAGCTGACCTCGAGTGCCGAGGAACGCCCTGGTTCGGTCAGCGAGCCGTGCGCGAGAAAAGCGCCGCGCCAGGCCGCTTCGGCGTCGGCGATGCTGCCGCCAACCACCTGTGCGGGCAGGCCGCGCACCGGACGGCCGCGGACGTCGAGCAATCCGGTCTGCCGGGCCAGCGCCTCGCCCTCCTTGGAGACGCGCACCACGTACCGGGAGGTCTTGCGCAGTCCGCCCGCCCCGAGCACGTGCACGTCGGAGCCGTAGCCGTAGAGCTCGAAGATCTCCCGGCGCAGCCTGCGCGCGATGGACCCCATGTCCACCTCGGCCTCGACGATCACCCGGCCGCCGACGATGTGCAGGCCGCCCGCGAAACGCAGCAGTGCGGACAGTTCCGCCTTGCGGGAACTCACCTGCGACACCGTGAGCCTGCTCAGCTCGTCTTTCACATCGGCTGTCATCGCCACGGGACGCGCTCCTTTCCACCCAACCCGGAACGCACATCCTGACCCATGTGCCGTCCCTCGACTCGAAGCCCTGCCATTTGCGGCCGAGGTTGCCGGATCAGTTGATCCAGTGCGGCGGCAAGCTTTCCGGGGTGATGCCGGTCAGTTCCCGCTTCGGCGACATCGGAGAAGGTTACTCGCGCCCGCAACTGTTCGGCAGCCCTGGCCACATGTTCCCGCTCACGGCCCTCCGGTACCGAGCCGGAGTCGACCAGCACCTCGTCCACCACGAATTCCGGTGCGTGCTGGGACAATACATGCAAATGCCGCTCCGCGGAGAACCCCGCGGTCTCCCCCGGCTCCGCGGCCAGATTGAGCACGAGAACTTTGCGTGCCCTGGTGTACACCAGGGCTTCGCGCAGCTCCGGGACGAGGACGTGCGGAATCACGCTGGTGAACCACGATCCGGGACCGAGCACCACGACGTCGGCGTGCTCGATCGCCGACGTCGCCTCCGGACTGGCCGGTGGATCGGACGGAATCAGCCGCACTCGCCGCACCTTACCCGGCGTGGTCGCGATGGCGACCTGACCGCGAATGCAGCGGCTCACCCGCGGATCCGCCTCCAGTCCGGAGACATCCGCCTCGATGTCCAGGGCGATCGGCGACATGGGCAGCACCCGTCCGGTGATGCGCAACATGCGGGCGACTTCGTCGAGCGCGGCGACCGGATCGCCGAGCACTTCGGTGAGACCGGCCAGGATCAGGTTGCCCACGGAGTGCCCGGCCAACGCGCCGGTGCCGCCGAAACGATGTTGGACGGTCCTGGTCCAGACGCCGTCGGCGTCTGCGGCCAAGGCGGCCAGCGCCATCCGCAGGTCCCCCGGCGGCAGCACCCCGAGTTCGGCGCGTAGCCTGCCCGAGGACCCGCCGTCGTCGGCGACGGTGACCACCGCGCAGATCTTCCTGGTCAGCCGCCGCACCGCGGTCAGTGTCGCGTACAGGCCGTGTCCGCCACCCAGCGCGACGATGCTGGGATTCGATTCCCAGCCGGTCATTCGCGCCCCAGGTCTCGATGGACGACCCGGACCACGTCGGCGGACTCCTCCGGCCCGCCGGTGGCCTCGCTCATCAACTCGCCCAGCGCCTCGGCAATCGCGACGCTCCGGTGCTTGCCTCCGGTGCAGCCCACTGCGACCGTCATGTATCGCTTCCCCTCTTGGCGGTAACCGTTCGTGGTCAGCTCGACCAGATGGTGGCAGGTACGCAGGTAATCGTCCGCACCGGGACGCGACAACACGTACTCGCTGACCACGGCCTCCTGACCGGTGTGTTCCCGCAACTCCGGTATCCAATGCGGATTGGGTAGAAAACGCACATCCAACACCATGTCGGCGTCCAGCGGAACCCCGTACTTGAAGCCGAACGACTGCACGGTGAGCTGCAACGCGCTCGGCGCGCCGCCGCCGTAGGCCTCTTCCATCTTGCGGTGCAACTGATGGATGGACAGCTCGGTGGTGTCGATCACCAGGTCGGCGGCGGCCTTCACGGCGGAAAGCCGCACCCGTTCGGCGGCGATGCCCGCCGACAGCGTGCCGTCCTTGCTCTCGCTCTGCAGCGGGTGCCTGCGCCGTGCGAAACCGAAGCGCCGGATCAGCACGTTGTCTGAGGCCTCGAGGAACAGCACCCTGGTGCGCACACCGAGGGTGCGCAACTGCTCGGTGACCACCGAGAGATCACCGGTGAAGAACCGGCTGCGCACGTCCATGACCAGCGCGAGGCGGCGGATCGGCGGTTTCGCGGACGCGCCCAGCTCGACCATCCGCCCGAACAGTTCGGGGGGCAGGTTGTCGGCCACGTACCAGCCGAGGTCCTCGAGCACGCGGGCGGCGGTGCCACGGCCCGCGCCCGAGAGCCCGGTCACGATCACGACCTCGACCTGCGGATTCGTTCCGCCGACCGCGCCGGACGAGGTCATTCGTCCCGCACTGGCCGGCGGACTGCCCGCACTGCTGTTCGATTCGACGCGTGTCATGTCCTACCGGATCCGTCTCTGAGGTGCCTTCCGATCATCGCGCACCGGTTTCGGTATCGGCCGCAGACACAACGTACGCGAAACCGAAACTTCCGGTGCACTGTCGACTGACTATTCGGACTCGAGCGCCTCGAGGACCGCTTTCGCGGTCGCCACGCCGATGCCGGGCACTTCGGTGATCTCCTCGACCGTGGCCTGCTTCAGCTTGGCCACCGACCCGAAGTGGGTGACCAGCGCGGTCCGGCGCGCCGTGCCGAGGCCTGGCACCGAGTCCAGCGCCGAGGCGGTCATCCGGCGCGAACGTTTGCTGCGATGGAAGGTGATGGCGAAGCGGTGCGCCTCGTCACGCACCCGTTGCAGCAGATACAGCGCCTCGCTGGTGCGCGGCAGGATGACCGGGTCGCTCTCCCCCGGCACCCACACCTCCTCCAGCCGTTTGGCCAGGCCGATCACCGCGACGTCGGTGATGCCCAGCTCGTCGAGCACTTCCGCCGCCGCCGCGACCTGGGGCGCGCCGCCGTCGACGACGTACAGATTGGGCGGGTAGGAGAATTTGCGCGGGCGTCCGGTCCGGGGATCATACCCGGACGGGAGGTCAGCTCGAGCCCGTCGTCATCGATTCCGGTCGCGGCGAGGTCTTCCTGCTCCGCCGCGTCGCGCTCCCGGCGCAGCTTGAGGAACCGGCGGCGGGTCACCTCGGCGATGCTGCCGACGTCGTCGGAGCGCCCTTCGCCCGCCGCTTCCCGGATCGTGTAGTGGCGGTAATCGGACTTGCGCGCCAGACCGTCCTCGAAGACCACCAGCGAGGCGACCACGTCGGTGCCCTGCACGTGGCTGACGTCGACGCATTCGATGCGCAGCGGCGCGGTGTCGAGTTCCAGCGCGTCCTGGATCTCCTGCAGGGCTTGCGATCTCGACGTCAGGTCGCCCGCCCGCTTGAGCTTGTGCTGGGCCAGCGCCTCCAGCGCGTTGCGCTGCACGGTCTCGGCGAGCGCCTTCTTGTCGCCCCGCTGGGGCACGCGCACCTTCACCGCCGCGCCGCGCAGTTCCGACAGCCACTGCTGAACCTGCTCGACGTCGCCGGGCAGCACGGGCACCAGCACTTCGCGAGGCACCACGGCGGCGGGCTGTTCGCCCGCGGCCTGCTCGGCCACCGCGACCTGCTCCCCGTAGAACTGGGTGAGGAACTGCTCGACCAGCGCGGCGAGCTCACCGCCCGCCCCCGGCACGTCGACCGCGTCACCCGACTTGTCGACCACCCACCCGCGCTGCCCGCGCACCCGGCCGTCACGCACATGGAAGACCTGCACCGCCACTTCCAGCTCGTCGGTGGCGAAGGCGATCACGTCGGCGTCGGTGCCGGTGCCGAGCACCACCGCCTGCTTCTCCAGCGCGCGCCGCAGCGCCTGGACGTCGTCGCGCAGGCGGGCGGCGGTCTCGAAATCCAGGTCTTCGGCGGCGTCGTGCATGCGGCGCTCCAGCTCCCGGACCAGGCGGTCGGTGCGGCCCGCGAGGAAGTCGCAGAAGTCATCGACGATATCGCGATGCTCCTCGGCACTCACCCGCCCGATGCACGGAGCCGAGCACTTGTCGATATAGCCGAGCAGGCAGGGACGCCCGATCTGCCGGTGCCGCTGGAAGACTCCGTTGGAGCAGGTGCGCGCCGGGAAGACCCGCAGCAGCAGATCGAGCGTCTCGCGGATGGCCCAGGCGTGCGCGAACGGGCCGAAGTAGCGGACGCCTTTGCGGCGCGCGCCACGGTAGACGAACAGCCGCGGATACTCCTCGTTCAAGGTGACCGCGAGCACCGGATAGGACTTGTCGTCGCGGTAGCGCACGTTGAACCGCGGATCGAACTCTTTGATCCAGTTGTATTCCAGCTGCAGCGCCTCCACCTCGGTGGAGACGACCGTCCACTCCACGCTCGCGGCCGTGGTGACCATCTGCCTGGTACGCGGATGCAGGCCGGCGACGTCGGCGAAGTACGAGTTCAGCCTGCTGCGCAGGCTCTTGGCTTTGCCGACGTAGATGACCTGTCGATGGGCGTCCCGGAACTTGTAGACACCGGGTTCGACGGGAATCGTGCCCGGCGCGGGCCGGTACGTCGCTGGATCTGCCACCCATCCAGCCTATCGGCGCGGTCGGACACCGATTGCCCACCGTCCACCCCCGGTCCGAGCGCGGGTTGGGCGAGCGCAACCGGCTGTCCGGCCACGACAGGGCCACGGCTCATGACACGCGGACGCCGAACCAGGCCTTGGCATCCGCGCGGCACAACAGGTGCACCACGGCCACCGAAGTGGCGAGCGAATACGCGGCGGCGACGATGCCGACGACCGGCGGAACCGTCGTGAGGTCCCGGATCGCCCAGCATCCGATGACGGCCTGCAGGAGGGCGAGCGTGATCGTCAGCCTGTGCGCGGTGTGCGCGCCCTCGGTGAACCCCGCTGCCAGTAATCCGAGCGCCCAGGCCACACAGAACTGGGCGGATGCGACGGCGGCCGCGTCGCCGCCGCGCGTCAGATTCATGAGCACCGGATAGGCCAGGCCGAACGCCGCCATCCCCGCGATGGCCTCCCGCACGTCCCGAATCGCTTCCGGCGTGGTCGTTTCCACACCGATGGACGGCTCTTCACTGGAAAACGCCATGCTCACAGCCGTACCCCCATTGGTACCGAACGTTCTGGCGCGCTGGACGAACACGCCGGAATCGCACGGTAACACGGTGCGATCACCGACCACCCGGACTTCGGCGAATGAGCCCGAGCGGCCTGCGGCCCGGAGCTACTCCGCCAGACCGTGCCGCCGCAGCGCCGCCAACAGCGCGTCCGGGCGCTCGGTGGTGGGCAGGGCCTCCACCAGGGCGAATCGGCTGCCGAGCGCCTCGGCCCCGCCGTCGGCCTCGGCGCTGTCGCCGACCATCAGCGCCGCCTCGGCGGGCACACCCAGTTCGCCCAAGGCGGCATGGAAGATCCTCGGATCGGGTTTCATGGCACCGACCTCATAGGAGAGGGTGAACGCGCCGACCAGACGATCCCACCCGCGGGCCGCGAACGACGGGCGGATGTCGAACGGGATGTTGCTCACCACCGCCACCGGAACACCCTGCGCCGCCAGCAGATCGAGCACGGCCTCGGTGTCGGGGTAGGGCGTCCACTCCAGCGGGTCGAGCAACCGGGCGTACAGCCGTTCGGCGTCTTCGTCGGTGGGCACGCCGGAGGTGCGCAGCACCGTCATCATCACCTTACGGTGCAGTGCCGGGTCCAGGTCCCGGTTGTCCCACGCGTACTGCGTCTCGGCGTCGAATTCGGCGATGTGGTCGACCGGCGCCGTCATCCGTCGCATGATCTCGGCCTTCTCGCCCACGTCGAACGCCCGTCCGTCCGGCCGGGTCAGATCCGCGTACCAGGATTCGTCGTGCTCCAGCCGGAACAAGGTCCCGGAGAAATCGAACAGCACCGCCTCGATCGCCACTCGGCCAGCCTACCGACGGGCCGCCCGGCAGCACCCGTCCGCGCGGGGCGGTCCCGGTCGCCCCGAGAACGACACACGCTGCCGTCAGGAGGATTTCGCCCGTGGGAAGGAAACCGGCGCGGCTGTCGGTGCCGGACGTTAGAGTCCGGGCATGGGGCGCAAGCGAGGAAGTTGGGTCGCCGCCGCGGCGGCGTTCGCACTCACCGTCGGCATGGCGACCGCGTGTTCGTCCGAGGAGAGCCGGGCGGGCGGTGTCTGCGAGACGGTTCCGAACGGCACGCCGCTCGCGTCCACCGCGACGGACCCCACGGGCAGCGGCACCAAGGATCTCAGCACGAACCCGGAAATAGCGACCGGCTATCGCGCGAACATGACGCCGGTGCGCACGCACGCCTTCGCGGTGTCGACGGCCAACCCGGTGTCGACCAAGGCCGCGTGCGAGGTCCTGCGCGACGGCGGCACCGCGGCAGACGCCCTGATCACGGCGCAGACGGTACTGGGCCTGGTCGAGCCGCAGGCGTCCGGGATCGGCGGCGGAGCGTTCCTGCTCTACTACGACGCGAACACCAAGACCGTCGACGCCTACGACGGCCGCGAGGTGGCCCCGGCGGCGGCAACGGAGAACTACCTGCGCTGGATCAGCGACACCGACCGCACCGAACCGAAGCCGAACACCCGCGCCAGCGGCCGCTCCATCGGCGTGCCCGGTGTACTGCGCATGCTGGAGCTGGCGCATCGCGACCACGGCAAGAACGCCTGGCGCGAACTGTTCGATCCCGCCATCGCACTGGCCGACCAGGGCTTCCCGATCAGTCCCCGCCTCGCGGGGCAGATCGCGGAGTCGGCGAAGGACCTCGCGGCGGACGAGGACGCGAAGGCGTATTTCCTCAACCCGGACGGCAGCCCGAAGGCCGCCGAGACCGTGCTCACCAACCCGGCCATGGCCAAGACGCTCGGCGCCGTCGCCACGGACGGCGCGCAGGCCTTCTACACCGGCGCCATCGCCCGCGACATCGTCGCGGCCGCGAACCGGGCCTCCGGCGGGCGCACCCCGGGCCTGCTGACGATCGAGGACTTGGCCGGCTACCAGGCCAAGAAGCGCACCGCACTGTGCACCGGCTACCGTGGGCAGGAGATCTGCGGCATGCCGAGCCCTTCGTCTGGCGGCATCGCCGTGGCCGCCACCTTGGGCATCCTGGAGAACTTCGATCTGGCCACCATGCGGCCCGACAACATCGACCGCAACGGCGGCAAGCCCGACCCGCGCGCCGTGCACCTGATCTCGGAGGCCGAACGCCTCGCCTACGCAGACCGCAACAAGTATGTGGCCGACACGGATTTCATCCCGCTGCCGGGCAATTCGGCACAGACCCTGCTCAACCGCGATTATCTGCGGCAGCGCGCCGGGCTGATCGATCCGAACCGCAGCATGGGCACCGCGCAGCCGGGTGACTTCGGCCCCGTGCCGCTCGGCGTCGGGCCGCAGCCGCCCGAGCACGGCACCAGCCACATCTCGGTGGTCGACCGGTACGGCAACGCCGCGGCGATGACCACCACCGTCGAGTCGGCGTTCGGTTCGTTCCACCTGGTCGACGGATTCGTGCTGAACAATCAGCTCACCGACTTCAACGCCGATCCGCTTGGCGCCGACGGTGTGCCGGTGGCCAACCGGATCCAGCCCGGTAAGCGCCCGCGCAGTTCGATGAGCCCGACGCTGGTGTTCGGCAAGGCCCCCGACGGCTCGCGGGGCGAGCTCACCCATGTCGCGGGCTCACCCGGCGGTTCGGTGATCATCCAATTCGTGGTGAAAACGCTGGTCAACATGTTCGACTGGGGCCTGGATCCGCAGCAGGCGGTCTCCGCGGTCGCCTTCGGCGCCGGAAACAGTCCGTCCACCGGCATCGGCGGCGAGCACCCGGCCATCGACGCCGCCGACAACGGTGACCGCGACCCGCTCGTGCGCCGGCTGCGGGAGCTGGGCCATCAAGTTTCCGTCGCGCCACAGGTCAGCGGCCTCAGCGCCCTGAAACGCGACGGCGCCGACGGCTGGATCGGTGGCGCTGACCCGCGCCGGGAAGGCGCGGTGCTCGGCGACACCCGGTGATGGCGCGACGCCGCAGCCGGATCGCCCGGCAGTACGACGCGGTGCCCGTCGCGCACCCGCACCACCTCGACGGCGCCGACCGCATCAGTCCGCTGCTGGGCGACAGCCCGCACTCTCCACCGCTGCGGCACCCTGGGGATCGGCATGCTCGCCTGTGCCGATGCGGTTACGTCGAATACGTCGAACGCAGCATCGGGAACACGACCGGACCGGACCCGATCTTCAGCTCACCCTGTGGTTCGAAACCGAAGCGCTTGTAGAAGGGCACCGTGGCGCTGGTGTTCGAGATCAGGAAACAGTCGTGCTCGGCCGCCGCCAACCTCCGCTTCAGCAGCGCGGTCGCCGAGCCGAGTCCCCGCGCGCCGGGTAGCGTCCCGATGGCGGCGAGGTAGAGGTGCGGCGTCGCCGGTCGCGCTCGCTCCATCTGCCGCCCGGCCGCCAGCGCACGCGCCGCACTCGGCCCCAAGGCTCGCAACAAGGTCAGCGGCTTCGCCGTCGGCGAGGCCACATGCGCGGGCTCCCACAGCGCCACGCAGACGAGGTTGCCTTTCGCATCGTGCCCGAGGTCGACCAACCCGTTCCTCCTGCGGGAAGCGATGCGCGAAGCCCAGAACCACGGCAGAGCTTTTCGCCGCCGTGGTGAATCCGGCCAGAAATAGGTCATCAGCGGATCCTCGGCGAAAGCCGCGGCGAGGACGTGCGCACCTGCCTCCATACCGGCGAGGCTAGGCCAGCTGCCGCGCACATGCGCGGCGGCGACTCACTCGCTCCCGGAATACTTCGCGCCGAGTTCGCGCAGCCGAGCCATCGCCCGCGCCGCATGCTCCTTGTCGTTCGAGCGGATCGCCAGCATCGGAACGTAGTCGTCGTCGACCAATTCCAGACGCGCCCAGCTCTTTCTGTCCGGGAACGACACACCTCGGATGTAGTCCCACGGGAAATCGTTGTCGCCCAGGATGTTCCGCACCGACACACCTCGCGCGCCGACGCGCACCCGCGGCCTGGTCAGCAGCAGTACCGCGGCCGCGCCGAGCACCCCGATCCCGATCATCGCGATCTGATCGGCGACCCGGAAGTTGACGCCGGTCGACCCGCTCCGCAACCAGATACCGCCTGCGGTGAACGCGGCGGCGATCAGCACCGCGACGATCCAGGCCGTCCGGATCGCGCGCCGGGGGCGCACTTCGAAATCCCACTCGGGCGCGTCGCTCGCCGCCGCGGACGGGCCCGCGTTCCGCCGGAAGATACGGACGACCGGCATCGCTACGCGGACTGCCGCAGGGCGCGCAGCGTCAGCGCGGCGTCCAACGCCGCGGCGGCCGCCTGCTCGCCCTTGTTCTCGACCGATTCGGGCAGCCCGGCCCGATCGAGGGCCTGTTGCTCGTTGTTGGTGGTGAGCACGCCGTTCGCGACCGGCGTCCCCTCGTCCAGCGACACCCGGGTGAGCCCCGCGGTCACCGCGTCGCAGACGTACTCGAAGTGCGGCGTGTCACCCCGGATGACCACGCCGAGCGCCACCACCGCGTCGTGCGACTTGGCCAGTTGCTGGGCCACCACCGGCAGCTCCATCGCACCCGCGCAGCGCACCACCGTGATCTGCTTGACCCCCGCGTCCTTGGCCACCCGTTCGGCGTTCGCGACCAGGGTGTCGCAGATCTGGGTGTGCCAGCGCGACGCGACGATGCCCAAGGTGAGGTGCTTGGCGTCCGCCAGCGCGAAAGTCGGTACCCCGGTACCGCTCATTGATGTCCGCCTTTCCGGTGTGCTCGGGATTCAGTGCGCCGTCTCGCCGAGATCGAGCTCGTCGAGGCCGATCAAGTCGTGCCCCATCCGGTCCCGCTTGGTGCGCAGGTAGCGCAGGTTCTCCGCGTTCGCGCGCAAGGGCATCGGGACCCGTTCGGTGATCCGCAGACCATAGCCGTCCAAGCCGACCCGCTTGGCCGGGTTGTTGGTGAGCAACCGCATCGAGCGAATACCCAGATCGACCAGGATCTGCGCGCCCGTGCCATAGTCGCGGGCGTCCGCGGGCAGACCGAGCTCCAGATTCGCGTCGACCGTGTCGTGGCCGGAATCTTGCAATTGGTAGGCCTGCAGCTTGTGCATCAGGCCGATACCGCGCCCTTCGTGACCGCGCATGTACAGCACCACACCGCGGCCCTCGGCCGCGACCATCTCCAGCGCGGCATCCAACTGGGGGCCGCAATCGCAGCGCAGCGACCCGAACACGTCACCGGTCAGGCACTCCGAGTGCACCCGCACCAGGATGTCCTCGCCGTCGCTGATGTCACCGCGCACCAGCGCGACGTGCTCGACCTCGTCGTAGATGCTCTGGTAGCCGACAGCCATGAACTCGCCGTGCGCGGTGGGGATGCGCGCCTCCGCGACCCGCACCACATGCTTCTCGTGCTTGCGCCGCCACGCGATCATGTCGGCGATGGAGATCAGCGCGAGCTCGTGCTCGTCGGCGAAGACGCGCAGCTCCTCGGTGCGGGCCATATGGCCCTCGTCCTTCTGGCTGACGATCTCGCAAATCACGCCCGCGGGCCGCAGACCGGCCATCCGCGCCAGATCCACGGCCGCCTCGGTGTGACCGGGACGGCGCAGCACGCCACCGTCCTTGGCGCGCAACGGCACCACGTGTCCGGGCCGGGTGAAATCGTCGGCCTTGGCGTCGGCGTCGGCCAGCAGCCGCATGGTGGTGGCGCGGTCGGCGCCGGAGATACCGGTCGTGATGCCCTCGCGCGCGTCCACCGAGACGGTGTAGGCGGTGCCGTGTTTGTCCTGGTTCATCGCGTACATCGGCGGCAGGCCGAGCCGGTCGCAATCGTCACCCGTGAGCGGCACACAGATGTAACCGGAGGTGTAGCGGATCATGAAGGCGACCAGTTCCGGGGTGGCCTTCTCCGCCGCGAAGATGAGGTCGCCCTCGTTCTCGCGGTCCTCGTCGTCGACGACGACGACCGCCTTACCGGCGGCGATGTCGGCGACTGCGCGCTCGATGCTGTCGAACCTGGTCACGTCTGCTGTGCTCCATCTCGAAATAGGTGCCTCACCACAGTACTGGGTCTGATTTGCAGCGCCTGCGGCGCTGCGTGTTCGCGGCCCCCTTGTGGCTCGTGTCCGAGTGACCGCCGCTTGCTCCTTCGTCACGTACGCGGCGGCCACTCGGACGCGAGCCGGGCCGCGAACGGCGCATGCTCGGTCTCGCTTCGCTCGGAAGCCGGAGTGCGGTCCTTCCGAGCGCGCGATGATGATCGGCCGACCCGCATGTTCGCCGTGCGTGCTCGGCCGTCGGGCGATCTCGCACAGACCCCGTCGTGTCGGCCGAACCACGGCCGCTCGGACACCAGCCGGACGCTTGGGACGGCCGCTCGATCTCAGCGCGCTCACCGAATGGCGTAACGGACATCGGACTGCACGAGATGGCGGGCGAACGCTCTGGCAAGTCTTGTCCCAGCGTCAGGTGAACTTGCTGTAGCTCCGGAGAACCGGACCGATCCACATCAGTTGCTCGCATGCGAGCAGAGCCGCGCTCGCCACACTGCCGCTCCGCAGTTCGCTCGAGGTCTGAGCGCGGTCCGTCGCACCCCGCCCACGCATCCTCGACCCGCGCGGGCGGGACGAGCGGGGCGGTCACGGCTAGCCGCGCTGCTGGAGGCGCTCGACGTATTTCGCGATCACGTCGACCTCCAGGTTCACACTGGTGCCGACGGTGGCGAAACCGAGGTTGGTCAGCGCGAGGGTGGTAGGGATGAGGGAGACCTCGAACCAGTCCCGGCTGCCGGTCCCGGCGGGTTCGTCGGAGACGCCGAGGCCGGAAACGGTGAGCGAAATGCCGTCGACGGTGATGGAGCCCTTCTCCACTACATAACGGGCGAGATTCTCGGGCAGGGAGATGCGGACGACGTCCCAGTTCTCCGACGGGGTGCGCGAGAGCACGGTGCCGGTGCCGTCGACATGCCCTTGGACCAGATGACCACCGAGCCTGCTGTTCAGCGCCGCGGCGCGCTCGAGATTCACCTTCGATCCGACATCCAGCTTGCCGATGCCGGATCGCTCGAGCGTCTCCGCCATGACGTCGACGGTGAACGAGTCGCCGCCGAGCACCTCGACGACGGTCAGGCAGACCCCGTTCACCGCGATCGAATCACCGTGTCCGGCATCGGAGGTCACCAGCTTGCCCTTGATCGTCAGCCGCGCGGCGTCGGTCAGCCGCTCGCTGGCGACGATCTCGCCGAGCTCCTCGACGATGCCTGTGAACATGTGCCCTGACTCCCTGTCGCGTCGTTGTCTCCGGTTGCGGAACAGCACGAGACCCGGCCGCTATTCCCGCGTGTCCTCAGCCTAGTGACGCCGGACCGCAGGGAGATAGCGGCATCCGGGGTCGGCCACCCGCCGGGACGGCTCTGCGCGCGTCGGGTCCGAAGCAAACCGCAGGGCTGGTTGCCGGCGCCGGATCCGGTTCGGTCCATCAAAAATTGGAACAGAATATGTCTGCAAATGACGCAATCAACGATCGAGACGGGATTCGATGAGTTTTCACACCGATTCTCGGTACTGGCAGAACCTATTTCTCCCGGTAGGCATCGGCCGATAGTCGATACCCGAATGAAACACGCTTATAACGTAGATTCCGCGCCCCGACGGCGTGGGAGGCGATATCGTTATGCGGCTGACTTCTCCCGTTCAAATTTTCCGCACGAGCCGTTCCATCTGACGTTGCACCTGGGCACACGGCCTACGACCGCGATGCCAGCCGCATGCTGTTCCCTCCTCGAGAAAGCCGGAGAACACAGTGGGACAAATCGGGTCAGACACAATCGGGGGCGCGGTGTGACCACTTTTCTCGATCCGACGCCGGAAGTTCGCTGCCTGCAGTACCGCCACGAATTCCAGCTGCCCGCATCGATGGATCCTGGTTCACACCGCATTCTCCTGCACATCGGCGTGGACTACGGCGCCGTCACCATGCCCGCCGAACTCGGCGATCGAGTGCTGCGACAACTCGTCGAGGACGGGATCGCAGGCCCGGTCGTCGACCATCCCCGTGCCAGGCACTGGACCTTCCTCACCGGCCCGGCCGGGCCCGACGCGCTCAGCCCGGCGATCTCGGCCGAACTGTTCCGGCTGTACGCGGCGGTGGCCTGCGCGGGCAGCCAGGTGGTACTGCCCTCGCCGGACGACGAGCGCACCGGATACCGCGTATGGATCCGGTCACCCGAAGCCGGGGGCCGCCGCCCACCGCTCAGCGCGGTGATCGAGACCATCCGCGCGGTCGCCACGCGCAGAACCCGGACCTGACCGACCCTTCAGTGCGCCCACGCCGAGGCGGCCTGCCTGCGCAACTTTTGCACGGTGGCCGCGGGGTCGGCGGTGCTGTAGACCGCGGACCCGGCGACGAAGCAGTCGACACCCGCCTCCGCGGCCGCCTCGATGGTGTCGGCGTTGATACCGCCGTCGATCTCGACCAGCAGACGCAGCTCACCGGCATCGACCAGGTTCCGCACGATGCGCGCCTTCGCCAGCACCTCCGGGATGAACGATTGCCCGCCGAAACCCGGTTCCACGCTCATCACCAGCAGCGTGTCGAACTCGCGCAGGATCTCCAGGTACGGCTCGATCGGCGTGCCCGGCTTCACCGACAGCCCCGCCTTGCCGCCCGCGGCGCGGATGTCGCGTGCGACCGCGATCGGATCGTCGGTGGCCTCCGCGTGGAAGGTCACATTGTGCGCGCCCGCCTCGGCGTACGGCGGCGCCCAGCGGCCCGGGTCCTCGATCATCAGGTGGCAGTCCAACGGGATGTGGGTCGCCTTCAGCAAGCTCTCCACCACGGGGAGGCCGAGCGTGAGATTGGGCACGAAATGCGCGTCCATTACGTCCACGTGCAGCCAGTCGGCGCCTGCGACGGCCTCCGCCTCGTCCGCGAGGTGCGCGAAATCGGCGGACAGGATGGAAGGGGCGATCATCGGAGCGGCCGGACGCGGGTAAGTCGGGTTGGACACAACGCCGGAGTCTAACGGTACCCAGGGTTGCCCAGCGCGGGAGTGGGTAGCCTGCATAGGGTGATCAATATTTCGGCGGAACAGGGGCTCTACAGCACCCCGGTGGAGATTCGGGTGGCGGCGTCGGTGACACAACTGCCCATCGTGCGTGGGCTCGCCGAAACCCTCGTGCTACTCAGCGATTTCACGCTGGACGAGGTGGCCGATATCCGTCTGGCCGTCGACGAGGTGTGCTCGACTCTGATCGCGGTCGCCGCCCCGGACACGAGCTTGAACTGCCGGTTCACCGTCGGTGACACCGAGTTGCTGGTCCGGGTCGAGGGCATCGCGGAGAAGCCGGGGCTGCCCGACCAGCGCAGCTTCGGCTGGCATGTGCTGCGCACCCTCACCGACGCGGTCGATGCCACACAAGATACGTTCGATCCGACGATTTCCGGATATCCGACGACGGTCGAGTTCCGTCGGGTCCGGGGGAAGGCGTAGTGGCGGACGAGAACACCGTGTTCGACGCACAGCGCGACGACGACTCCAACACGCTGACCACGGAGGACGCCGTCGATGAGAACGAAACCCTGGAAGCGGCAGGCACGGTTCCCGGTTACGACGATGTGGGCCTGCTCTTCGAGCAGCTCGCCACCAGCGAACCGGGAACGGCGCGGCACACCGCGCTGCGCGCGGAACTGATCAGCCGCTGCATTCCACTCGCCGACCACATCGCCCGCAAGTTCAGCGGGCGTGGTGAGCCATTCGAACGATCTGACGCAGGTGGCGCGGGTCGGCTTGGTACACGCGGTGGATCGTTTCGACGTGGAGCGCGGTTCGAACTTCCTGTCTTTCGCGGTGCCGACCATCATGGGCGAGGTCCGCCGGTACTTCCGGGACAACACCTGGGCCATGCGAGTGCCGCGGCGGGTCAAGGAGACCCACCTACGCATCGGCGCCGCGATCGACAGCCTCTCCCAAACGCTGGGCCGCTCGCCCACGGCGAAGGAGATCGCCGCGGAACTGGATGTGGACCCCGACGAAGTGACCCAGGCGGTCATCGCGGGCAACGCCTACCAGCCGAGCTCGATCAATGCGGCCACGCTCGGCCGGGACACCGACGCCTCACTGCTGGACACCCTCGGCGAAGAGGAGTCCCAGTTCGATCGGGTCGAGGAGTACGTCGCGATCCGGCCCCTGCTGGCCGGTTTGCCCGAGCGGGAACGGCGCATCCTCACCATGCGCTTCTTCGAATCGATGACCCAGACCCAAATCGCGCAGCAAATGGGCATCTCGCAGATGCACGTGTCGCGCATCCTCGCGAAAACGCTTGCCCGCCTGCGGGAGCAATCCAGCCGGGAATGACCTGGCTCAGCGGGCTTCGCGCGCCCGCGCTTCGCGTGGTCTCGCCCGGGCGGTGAGCCACCGAGCATCCTCGAGCAGTCCTCGCAGGCGATCGGTGCGATGCGGTGCAGAATGCGGGCGTAGCCGTCGTGGTCCGATCGACCAGCGCCAGCACGTCCTGTCAGCTCACTCGCGTGCTCCGCGTGTGCGGGAGCGGACCGCGCCGCACGTCCGGCGAACGGAACGCCCGCCGGGTCAGCGCGGTTTGCGCAGCGCGGCCAGGAACATGGCGTCGGTGCCGTGCCGGTGCGGCCACAGCTGCGCGCTCGGTCCATCCCCGATGCCGGTGACGCCGGGGAGCAACTCGCGGGTGTCGAGTTGCTCGGCGCCGAGCCGCCGGACGGCGTCGGCGACGATCGACACGGTCTCCGGGAGATGCGGCGAACAGGTCGAATAGACCACGACGCCGCCCGGGCGCAGCAGATCCCACGCCGCGGTGAGCAATTCGCGCTGCAAGACGACCAGTTCGCGGACGTCGGACGGAGTGCGCCGCCAGCGGGCCTCGGGTCTGCGGCGCAGCGCCCCGAGACCGGTGCACGGAGCATCCACCAGGATACGGTCGTAACCCGGAGTCAGTCCGCTGGCGCGGCCGTCGGCGACGTGGACGTCGACCGGCAGGTCGTGCACGGCTTTGCGCACCAATTCGGCGCGGTGCGCGGCGGGCTCCACCGCGTCCACCCGGAAGCCGTCGATCGCGGCGAGCGCTCCCAGCAGCGCGGCCTTGCCTCCCGGCCCGGCGCACAGATCCAGCCAGCGCCCGGTGTCAGGGCCGTCGAGCGCCGCCCTGGTCAGCGCCAGCGCCACCAGCTGGCTACCTTCGTCCTGCACGGCCGCCATGCCTTCGCGGACCGGCTCGAGCTTGCCCGGATCACCGCCCTCCAAGTAGACCGCGTACGGCGACCAGCGTCCTTCCTCACCGCCGGTGACCAGCGCGAGTTCCTCCGCGGTGATGTCGCCCGGGCGGGCCACCAGGTGTACCACCGGACGGGCGTCGTCGGCGGCGAGCACCTCGCGCAGTTCGTCCGCGCGCGGGCCGAGGGCGTCGGCGAAGGCTTGCGCGATCCACACCGGATGCGCGTACTCGAATGCCAGCCGGCCGACAGGGTCCGCGGGCGCGAGCGCATCCACCCACTGCTCGGTGGTCTTCTCCCCCGCGCGCCGGAGCACGGCGTTGACGAAACCGGCTTTGCCCGCGCCGAATTCGGTGCGCGCCAACGCCACCGAGGTATCCACCGCGGCGTGCGCGCCGATCCTGGTGCGCAGCAACTGGTAGACGCCGAGCCGGAGCACGTCCAGCAGAGGTCCGTCGATCTCCTCGATCGACCGGCCCGCGCCTTCGGCGATCACCGCGTCGAGCAGACCCAGCGACCGGCACGCGCCGTAGGCGAGTTCGGTCGCCAACGCGGCGTCGCGCCCCGACAGTTTCCGTTCCCGCAGCAGAGCGGGCAGAACAAGGTTGGCATAGGCGTCGCGCTCACGCACCGCCCGCAGCACATCCCTGGCGACCGACCGCGGCGCATCGGCGGCTTCTTTGCGATGCGACCGGCCCGCCGGACGCGCGGTCGGGCCGGATCCGGAAGCCGGACGCCGCGGGGTGGAGCCGCCGGGGCGGCCCGCCGCCGAGCGTTTCCCCGAGGAGGTACGCCGTTCGTCTCGATCACGCCCGCCCGATTCGGCTCGGCCGCTTCCGGAACGCTGATCGGACGCCCGTGGCCTGCTCGCGCCGTTGCGATCGCGCCGCGCGGCGCCCGACGACCCGCCCTGGCCTCGGCCGGGCTCGCCGGACCGGTTCGGCGCGGCGTCCCGTTCGCCGCGCCGCCGGTCGGGTGCGTTGTCGTCGCCGGGCCGGTGGCCGCGCGGCGTCACTCGACCACCGCGCCGGGCCGCAAGCGGGCGCCGCGCGCCCAATCGAGCGCGGACATCATGCGTTTACCCTGCGGCTGGACTTGGTCGAGCCGCACGGCGGTGGTTGCGGTGCCGACGAAGACACCGGACTTGCGGACCTCGATCACACGCTCCGGCAACTCCTCCTCGACCAACTCGACCGGTCCCAGCTTCAACCTGGTGCCGTCGACCTCGGTCCAGGCACCGGGAGCGGGAGTGACCGCGCGAATCCGCCTGCTGATGGCCAGGGCGGGTTGATCCCAGCGGATGTGCCCGGCTTCGACACCGACCTTGGGGGCGTAGGAGACGCCGTCCGTGGACTGGGGCACCGCCTCCAAGGTTCCGTCTTCCACCCCGTCGAGCGTCGCCTCCAGCAGGCGGGCGCCGCTGTCGGCCAAACGCTCCAGCAGAGCACCCGCCGTGTCGGTGACGGCGATCTTCTCGGTCACCATGCCGAAGACCGGACCGGTGTCCAATCCGGCTTCGATCTGGAAGGTGGAGGCACCGGTGATCTCGTCACCCGCATCAATCGCAGCCTGCACCGGCGCCGCGCCACGCCACGCGGGCAGCAGCGAGAAATGCAGGTTGATCCAGCCGAAACGCGGGATGTCGAGCACCGACTGAGGCAGCAGCGCGCCGTAGGCGACGACGGGACAGCAGTCCGGCGCCAAGTCGGTGAGCCGCGCGATGAATTCCGGTTCCGAGGGCCGCGCCGGGGTGAGCACCGGGATGCCGTGCTCGTCGGCCAGCTTGCCGACCGGCGACCTGGTCACCTTCCTGCCGCGCCCTGCCACTGCGTCCGGGCGCGTCACCACGGCGATCACCTCGTGCCGCGCCGATTCCAGCAGGCGCCGCAGCGACGGAACCGCCGGTTCCGGGGTTCCCGCGAAGACGACGCGCATCAGCGGCGCACCCCGAACGGGTTGGGCCTGCCCGCACCGCTCATCGATCGCGCGGGGCGCACGGTCGTTCCGGCGGCGAACCAGTCGGATTCGCGGATCACCCGCATCGCTTCCTTACGCTGGGCCGGATCGAGACGGTCGATGAACAGCACCCCGTCGAGGTGATCGGTCTCGTGCTGCACGCACCGCGCGAGCAGCCCCTCCGCTTCGAAAGCGACCGGCGCGCCGTCGACGTCCACCCCGGACGCGCGCACCCGCAGCGCGCGGCGCGTGTCGTAGCGGACTCCGGGAATCGACAGGCAGCCTTCCGGCCCGACCTGTTCCTCGTCGCCGAGGACCTCCCACTGCGGATTCACCAGATGCCCGGCGGCATCACCGGTGTCGTAGACGAACACGCGCAAGCCGACCCCGATCTGCGGAGCCGCCATCCCGACCCCGCCGTCGTCGTGCATGGTCTCGGTCAAATCGGTCACCAGCTGCCGCAGATCGCGGTCGAACGCGGTGACCTCCGCGGCGCGGGCACGCAGGATGGGATCACCGAACAGGCGAACGGGCTGGATGGTCACGGCTGGCTCCCGGAAACGGACGAGTACGGTCGCCCCATTCTAGTGAGACGACCGGAAATCCCTTATTCACCGGGCTGAGGCTGATAGAACTCCTATGCGGTCCGGGCGGGGTGTCGATCCCTCCGCCCGGCCGCCCGGAAAACCCCTGGTCAGCGACCTGTCGATGACCACCTGACCTACTTCCCACCTGCAGGTTCACAACACGTCGGTGCATCTCACTACCGAACGTAACGGGATTCTGATGACGGCGTCGACACCGCGGCGACAGCCCCCAGTTCGCCGCGGTCCTCGACGCATCCGGGTCCCGCGCCTGGGTCGCGGCCGGGCACGCGTGCGTCCGGACCGGGTACTGGCGGACAAGGCGTATTTCTCGGCCGCCAACCGCGCCTACCTGCGGGCTTGACCGGGGGTGAGCAGCAGCGACAACGGACGCAGACCAGGTTCGCAGGCCAGATGCAGTTTGGTTCCCCATCCGCCCCTCGACCGCCCGAGCGCGTGATCGGCCGGTTCGCTGTGGTGGCCGGGTGGTTCGGCCTGGCGGTCGCCGTCGCGGCGGGCTCCGGCGGCGTGGCAGTGGGCACGCATGATCGTGAAGTCCACACTGACCCACCATCCGATCTGTTCGGCGACATCGCCATGTGAATGCGATAGGCCAGCTTGTTGAAGTTCTGGGGACTATCCCGTGCGTGGTGACAGGCCGGTGCTGTCTTGCCCACGGTGGGGACAGGCGGGAAGCGATCACAACCGGGCGTGTTACCGACTGGTAGGTGTGGGTAGTCGAGGAAGTGGTGCACCTTGCGCCGACCCGATGCTGTCACACGCCGAAGGGACGAGATTCGCATGAGCACACTGGATACCTCTACTTTGCTGGCGCAGTTGCGTGCGGTGCTGTCGTTGACCAATACCGAGATCCAGGTCGCCGAGACCCGCATCGCCCAGGCCCGCACCGAGGCGGTGCGCCAGGAATTGTCGGAGAACGCCGACAACGCACGCGCCCGCGCCGAGGCCATCGAGGAGGCCATCCGTGATCTGGGCAGTGTCCCGGAAGTGATCGGTCCGTTCCTGGGTCGCGCCGCCGCGGCGGTCAAGGCGATGGCCGAACAAGCCCAGCCGTTCGACGAGGCACTGCTCGGTGACCTCGCGCTGGAACACCAGCTGCTCGACCGCACGCGCTACATCAAAGCCCTCGCCACCGCCGCCCAGCTACCCGAGGTGGTGGCGTTGGCGGATCGGTTGATCACCGCGCACTCGGCGACGGTGGAGTGGCTGACGACCGTGCTGGCCGAGGACGCCCTCGGCGGGCCGGCCGCGCTGCGCCGCACCGCCTTGCAGGCGGCGGCCGGGACCGCGGTGAAACTGTTCAACCTTCCGGTCTCCTGGTCGACTCGCGGCCTGGATCGGGCGCTGGACACCGTGCGCGCCACCCCACCCGCGCTGAGCGGGTTGCTGGCCCAAGGCGCCCGCGCTGGTGATGTCGCCGTCAAAACCCTTTCGGCGTCTCGCGACGCGGCGCTCGAGACCGCCGAGCAGGTCACCCGCCGTGAAGGCGCCGACACCGCCGCTGATGCGTTGCGGTCCTTCCGCACCAGCACCGGGGTTCTGGAACCCGGCGAGCTGCCGGTCGCCGACTACGAACGAGCTGAACGTCTCCCAAGCCGTCGCCGCGGTCAAGGACCTCACCGACCCCGCCGACATCCGCGCGATAGTCGCCTACGAGGAAGCCCACAAGAATCGCCACGGCGTCGTCTCCGCCGCCCAGACCCGCCTGGCCGCGATCGCCCAGGAAGTCGCCGGCCTCACCTGAGCCGGCCCCGGCGGCCGAGGAGTAACCGAATCAGCCCCGCGTCGGCGCCCGGACCTCACCCGCGCCGACGCGCGCTGCTGCCGGTTCGCCCACGTATCGGTACTGCCGACGACGCCATTGACCTACTTGCACGACCCAGCACGTGGATGGGGCATGAAGGCCCGCCCCGGAAGAGTTCGCTGTGGATTGAGCGGGCCTGCCATCACCGTGTGGAATGTGTGGATCACGGGTGTCGGCGGTCGTGCCTTGCGCTTGCCGCGCTGGCGCTGTCGTCCTGACTGTCTGACTATTTCGTGGTCGAATGCTCTCGTTCGGCCCGACAGCGTGGTGGGTGGCTGACGTGATCGCGCGGGCGCTGCGCCAGGCGGCTGCTGCCGGTTGATGGCGTTGGATCGTCGGGGGCGCTGAGCAGCGATCATGTCCGGTTGAGTGCGCAGATGTTGGGTGTCGGGCCGTTGCCGCTGACGTCAGCACCGGCCGAACGCGCCGGGCTTGCCAGGGCGAGCGCGCTCGACATGTTCCTGAAGCGGCCGCCGTCGTTCCGCAACGCCGCCTGGGAGGGTGACCATGTCGAGGTCGCGGTGCAGCCCGAGTCGACGGCCGGAGACAGGTGTTCTCGCACCGTTGAGTGGCGTTGGTGCCGATCACTACGAGTCGCACGCACTCGGACCTCGAGGTAGCCCGATCGTGTCTCACGACCGAGAACTGAACCCCAGGAAGACCGATGGCAGGGCTTGCCGAGGGAGCGCAGCCGAAGCAGCAGAGGTTGTAATGGCGGCGTGAAAAATGGCCGATATAAAAACTTTTCGCGCGTAAGTTCGGTGTAATCGGAGAGGACTACGGTGTGGCCGTCCCAGCCCAGGATCGTGCCGAAGCGGGTGGTGTTGGTCCCGCCATAGCCGGTGTCCGGTGCGTAAGTCGAGGCCGGTTGTGGTGTGCGCGTTGGTGTCTCGCAGGAAGGCGACGTCGCCGAAGATTGCCGCTGCGGTGCCGGTCGTGGCGTTGGTTTTCCTGGGGTGCGGAAATCAGGTCGGAGCTGGTCCAGAGGAGGCTGCCGGTGAACCAGCCAGGACGTCAACGGCGAGACCGCGTTCGCCGACGCGTGCAGCGGCGTCACCGAGGGACCGTCGTACCAAGCGGCACGCGCTGGACCAGCAAGGAAGTGGTCATCCGTGCTGAACAAGACCTCGAGAAAGGCGAGTGGAGAGAACAACGGCGCCTCGGGGGACACCCCGCCTCGCCGGCCTGCGGGGTCTTCAGTAGGCTCCGTCCCCTCGGGCCACCACACCGACCGTGCGCGCGATCAGCCGCAGGTCCATCCGCATGGACACGTTCTCCACGTAGGACAGATCGAGCCGCACCGCGTCTTCGAGCGGAAGGTCCGACCGGCCGCTGACCTGCCACAAGCCGGTCAGCCCTGGCTTCACCAGCAGGCGTCGGCGCGTCATGTGGTCGTAGGTGTCGACTTCCCGCCGAACCTGCGGTCGCGGCCCGACCACGCTCATGTCGCCACGCAGCACATTGAGGAACTGCGGTAGCTCGTCGAGACTGTACTTGCGCAGGAATCGCCCGACCGGCGTGACCCGTGGGTCGGCCTTCATCTTGAAGAAGACCGGGTTTCCACCTTGCTGCGCGATCAGAGCTTCGGCGTATCGGTCGGCATCGTCGTGCATACTGCGAAACTTGATCATGCGGAAGGGCAGGCCGTATCGGCCGATGCGTTCCGACAGATAGAAGACCGGGCCGCGGCTGGTGGTCTTCACCGCGATCGCTATCACGAGGAACACCGGCAGGAGCAGCAGCAGGCACATCGTCGCGAAGACGATGTCGAAGGCCGTTTTGCTGACCGACCGAGCCCGCTCGTACTGCGGTTCGGCGATGTGCATCATCGGCATTCCCGCGACCTGCCGATTGGTGAGCCGGGATATGGCGATGTCGATCGCCCCTGGCGCCAGCATGAACTCGACTCCCAGCGCATCCAGTTCCCAAGCGAGTCTGCGCAATTCGGTCGGGCCGAGATGCCGGGTGGGACCGATGGCGACGGTGTCGGCGTGCGTGTGCAGGACCGCCCGCAGCACAGCGCTGTCGTCACCGACGACCGCGACCGTGCCGCCGGCGAATGCCAGCGGCGCATCACCTGATTGCCCACCTGGCACGCAGGCGCCCACGACGTCGTAACCCGCGCCCGGGTCTGTGGCGAACGCCGAGGACATCGCCGCGGCCGCTTCGGCCGTACCGACCACGAGTACGGCCGAACGATGGCGTCCCCGCCTGCGTGCCCTGGCAAGCTGGTGACGCCACCACAGTCGTCCACCGACCACCGCGAGGACACCCGCCGGGAAGGCGATCGCGAGATACCCCCGGGCGAACTTGATTTCGAGTGCCAGCGACAAGAGTGCCAGCACGCCGAACAGGTGCATGGTCGCCGACATCAGCCGCCGGAATTCCTCGACACCGCTGCCGACCAGTTGCGGCGCGCGGCTACCCGCGCTGCCGAGAATCGCGAACCAGCCCAAGGCGAGCGCGCCCGATACCACCGTGTAACCGACCCGGTACGGCTGATCCCAGGCCAGCGGCGGAGCGCCACTCCCATGGAAGCGAATCAACTGCGCACTACCCACGGCGATGGAAACGGCGGCGAAATCGGTGATGGCGATACGACGCACATACTCCGATCGCCAGGCCTTACGGGTCGAGGCGGTGCCCGGTGGAGCCACGAAGGATCGTGGAGATTCGGCGGTCCCAAGCCATTCCGGGACAGCCTTGGATTTCATCAAGAGAACACCCCTCCTGGGGCAACGGTGGAATTGCTACCTGATCCGGAGATCGTCTTTCCCGGCAGCGTCCCGACCGCCTCTACCGAGCGCTTCATCGGCATTCGACCGGCAAGTGTCACAACGTCTCTCGCCGATCAAAAGGTATGCGCGAAGCAGCGTGATCGGGATGTTAACTGATCCGAATCCCCCCGGCGACCGATCTCGATACGCATCGGGAATAACACCATGAAGGCGATTATGTAGTGTGCTCTATATCACAGTTTGTAACGCGGATGTGTAATCCAGCCGATATTGCCGTCGGTACGCTGACGGTCGCGACAGTGCGGCCCGTACCACGAATGACGTTCTCGTCGCGCGTATCTCGTGATTCGCCGGACAGCTCACGCTTCCGCGCGCCGCGACAAGCGTTCCGACGGGGCCGGGACGTTTCGAGCAAAGGATCTGATCTGTGCGCTGTCGACTCTGTGACTCCGGCAGACTGTCCAGCGTTCTGGATCTCGGCGCCACGCCGCCGTGCGAATCTTTCCTCACCGCCGACGAGCTCGACCTGCCCGAGCCGACCTACCCTCTGCATCTGCGGGTGTGCGCGGACTGCCTGTTGCTGCAGATTCCGGCGCTGATCACACCGGAGGAGACCTTTACCGAATACGCCTACTTCTCCTCCTACTCCGACAGCTGGGTTCGCCACGCGGGCGAGTTCGTCGACACCGCGGCCGCCCGGCTGGGGCTGGGCAGGGACTCCTTCGTAGTCGAGGTCGCCAGCAACGACGGGTACCTGCTCCGCCACGTCGTCGACCGCGACATCCGATGCCTGGGCATCGAGCCCTCGGTCAACGTCGGGGCGGCGGCTCGCGAGTCTGGCGTACCCACCGAAACCGCCTTCCTCGACGAGGATTCGGCTCGCCGGCTCCGTGCCGAACACGGCCCCGCGGATCTTGTGGTCGCCAACAACGTCTATGCCCATATCCCGGATCTGCGCGGATTCACCCGTGCGCTACGCATCCTGCTGGCGGACGACGGCATGCTGACCATCGAGGTGCACCATGCGCTGAACTTGGTCGGACTCGGCCAGTTCGACACCATCTACCACGAGCATTTCCAGTACTACACCGTGCTTTCGGCGCAACGTGCGCTCGCTGTCGCTGGATTGACCGTGATCGATGTCGATCAGCTGCCGACGCACGGCGGATCGATCCGGCTGTGGGTGCGGCCCGATGCCGCCGCGGCCGCGGTGAGCGACCGGGTGCGAGACGTGCTCGACCTCGAGCGGTCCGCGGGACTGCACTCGGCGGACGGCTACACCTCGCTGCGGCGGCGTGCCGAGTCCGTGCGGCATGAGCTGCTCGGGTTCCTGCTCGACTGCCGACGACGGCGCGAACGCGTCGTCGGGTACGGTGCGCCGGGCAAGGGCAACACACTGCTCAACTATTGCGGGATCCGGCCCGACCTACTCGAGTACACCGTCGACCGCAATCCCTACAAGCACGGCAGATTCACGCCAGGAACGCGAATCCCGATCCACGCGCCGGCCCGGCTCGACGCCGATCGTCCGGACGTGGTCGTGGTGCTGCCCTGGAATCTCGAGCACGAGATCACCGCACAGCTGCGGCATGTCGCCGAGTGGGGCGGTCGGCTCGCTTATCCCTTGCCCCAGCTGCACGTGGTCGACCCGGCGTCGCCGGCCCCGACCCAGCCGGCCGGAGCCGAGTCGAAAGGAAACCGGCGCCGATGAAAGTCGTCCTGTTCTGCGGTGGCTACGGCATGCGCATGCGCGGCGGCACCGATGACATGGTGCCCAAGCCGATGCAACTCGTCGGTCCCCGCCCCTTGCTCTGGCACGTGATGCGGTACTACGCGCACTACGGTCACACCGAATTCATCCTGTGCCTTGGATACGGCGCCGAGCACATCAAGAATTTCTTCCTCAGCTACCGGGAGTCGGCGTCCAACGACTTCGTGATCCGCAACGGCCGGGTCGAATTGCTCGGCAGCGATATCGACGACTGGACGATCACCTTCGTCGATACCGGCGTGGAGTCGGCCATCGGAGAGCGATTGCGGCGGGTGCGCGAGCACCTCGGTGACGACCGATACTTCCTGGCCAACTACGCCGACGTCCTCACCGACGCTCCCCTGGACGAGATGATCACCCGGTTCCACGCTTCGGGGGCCGCGGCATCTCTGCTGGTGGTGCCACCCCAATCGTCGTTCCACTGTGTGGACCTCAGTGCTGCCGGCGAGGTCAAGGACATCGTTCCCGTGGCGCGTATGCCCCTGTGGGAGAACGGCGGCTACTTCGTGCTCGGCCGGGAGATATTCAACCTGCTGCCACCAGGTGGCGATCTGGTGGAAGACGCCTGTGGGGCGCTCGCGGGCCAGGGCCGGTTGTTCGGCTACCGCCACGACGGATTCTGGAAACCGGCGGATACTTTCAAGGAGCGCGCCGAACTCGATGCGGCCTACCGCAGCGGACACCGGCCATGGATGGTGTGGGAGCAGTGATCGCTCTGCTTACCCCGCAGCCCACCGAAATCGCCCTGCTCGGCGCGCATTGCGATGACATCCCGATCGGCATGGGAGCCACGCTGTTGTCGCTGACCAGTGCCCATCCGGGTCTTCGGGTGCGCGCGCTGGTCCTTTCCGGCGCGGGCACCGAGCGCGAGCGGGAAGAACGGGCGGCGCTCACCGCCTTCTGCTCGGGACGGACACCGGAATTGACGGTGCTCGACGTCCCGGACGGACGCGCACCGGCGCACTGGGATCGGATCAAGACGGCCGTAGCGGAGTTTCGCCGTGCGGGTGAACCGGACCTCGTGTTCGCCCCGCAACCGGGCGACGCGCACCAGGATCACCGCACGCTCGCGAAGCTGGTGCCGACCGAGTTCCGCGACCACCTGATCCTCGGCTACGAGATCCTCAAGGCGGAGGTCGACACACCGGCGCCGACCGTATTCCACCCGGTCGACGCGGAACTGGTCCGGCGAAAATTGCAACTCCTGCATCGGCATTACCCGTCGCAGACCGGTCGCGACTGGTTCGACGAAACCGCGTTCCTGGCGTCCGCGCGGATCCGCGGCGTGCAGTGCCGCACCGAGTATGCCGAAGCCTTCGTGGTGGACAAGGCCGTCATCTCATGGGAAAAGGAGTGACAACGATGCGAGTCCTGGTCACCGGGCATCAGGGATACCTGGGCACCGTCATGGTCCCGCTACTGCAGGCCGCCGGGCACGAGGTCGTCGGGCTCGACACGGGCTGGTTCGCCAACTGCCTGCTCGGTGAGTTCGCCGGCGACCCGGAGGGCCTGCGCGTCGACCTGCGATCGGTGGAGATCGACGCCCTCCGCGGCATCAATGCGGTCGTCCATCTCGCCGCGCTGTCCAATGATCCCCTGGGCGCGCTCGCGCCGGAAGTCACCCACGAAATCAACCATCGCGCCTCGGTGCGTCTGGCTCGGCTCGCGAAAGAAGCCGGTGTGTCCCGGTTCCTGTACGCCTCCACCTGCTCGGTGTACGGTGCCGCCGGAGACGAGCTGGTGACCGAGTCGGCGCCGCTGCGGCCGATCACCCCCTACGCCGAGTCGAAGGTGCGCGTCGAAGACGATGTCGCGGCGCTGGCCGACGACGACTTCGTTCCCGTCTTCCTGCGCAATGCCACCGCGTTCGGATTCTCCCCTCGTCCGCGCGCTGACATCGTGCTCAACAACCTCGTCGGACACGCCGTCCTCACCGGTACGGTCAAGGTGCTCTCCGACGGCACGCCCTGGCGGCCGCTGGTCCACGCCCGCGACATCGCGGCGGCCTTCCAACGCTGCCTCACCGCACCGGCGTCGGCCGTCGCCGGCCGGGCGTTCAACATCGGCACGGAGCGAAACAACCTCACCGTGGCCGAGATCGCCGAGTCGGTGGTGGCCACCGTGCCGGGGTCGCGACTGCTGATCACCGGGGAGACCGGCGCCGACCCCCGTTCCTACCGGGTCGACTTCTCCGCCGCCCGCGCAGTGCTCGGTTTCGAGGCGCAGTGGTCGGTGCCCGACGGCGCCGCCGAACTCTACCGCGAGTACACCGAGTGCGGCCTCACCCACGAGGCGTTCGCCCAGCGATTCACTCGGCTCGCACGGCTGCAGCGGCTGCGAGCGTCCGGAGCTCTGGACCCGCGACTGCGTGCGGTCACCGCGCCGGTGACAGGGTAGCCCGCAGATGGCTCCATCGTCCGGCGTTCGCGTCGCGATCCGACACCGCCGTCACCGGCAGCGGCCAGGCGATCGCCAAGTCCGGATCATCGAAGGCGACGCCGAGATCCTCTGCGGGATCGTGCGGCCGATCAATGCGGTAGCACACATCGGCGGTGTCGGTGAGCGCCTGGAATCCGTGCAGAAAGCCCGGTGGCACGTACAGGTGCCGGAACTCCTCGTCGTCGAGCCGGAACGCCTGCGTCCGGCCGAACGTCGGCGACGACGGCCGGATGTCGACCAGCACGTCGTGCACCGCGCCGTGTGCGCAGCGGACCAGTTTGGCCTCCCCGCGCCCGGACCGGCCGTGCATGCCGCGCACCACCCCGCGGCGCGACCGGGACTGCGAGTCCTGTACGAAACCGGCCGAGATCCCCGGAATTCCCAAATAGGAGTCGAATTCCGCGGCATCGAAGGTCCGGGTGAACAGGCCCCGGTCGTCCCGGACGGGCGCTGGGACCAGCACCAGGACTCCGACCAGGTCGGTCTGCACGATACGCACACCGACATCGTGTCATGACCGGTCGCTGCCGCGCCTGCTCCGGCGCCGTTCCGCACACCGTCCTCGATCTCGGGACGGTGCCCGCAGCCGATGATTTCCCGCCCGCGGGACTGCCGGTGACACCGGCGGAGAACACGCACCCGCTGCGGATGGTGTGGTGCCGGCACTGCGAGCTGGCACAGCTCGCCGAAGACGACACCGTGGCCGCCGAACCCCGTGGCGTGGAGCCGCGGGCCCTGCGCGACCAAGCGGCCGACGCGATCGCCCGCGTCGACGCGGCCGGTCTGCTGCGCGGGCGCACGGTGATCGAGTTCGGCAGTCCGCACGGTGGTTCCTGGCTGCCGTTGCTGGCCGAGCGTGGCTGCGCCGAAACCGACGCGGCCCGGGCGGACCTGGTCGTGGACTGTTTCGGCATCATGCACGAACCCGACCAGCGGGCCGCGTTCGCCGCACGCGCCGCGGCCACCGCACCGGACGGGCTGCTCCTGCTGCAGTTCCACTCGCTGGCCGCCATCGTGGCACAACGGCAGTGGAACGCGTTGCGGCACGGGCATTTCGCGTACTACTCCCTGCATGCGCTGAGCCTGGCGCTCACCGCCGCGGGCATGGGCGTGACCACCGCGTGGGAGTTCGACCTCTACGGCGGGACGGTGCTGGTGGCAGCTCGGCGCGGCCCTGCCGAGCCGGACCGCGCCGTGCGCGAGATGCTGGCCCGCGAACGCGAACTCATCACCCCGGAATCGCTGCACCGGCTCCAGGGGTTCGTGGACGACCATGTGCGCTCGCTGCGGAACTGGCTGATCATGCGGCCGCGGCCGGACAGCGCGTCTACGCCTACGGCGCCGCGTCCCGGGCAGTTGCCCTGCTGTCGCTGGCCGGTGCGCACCAGGGCCTCGTCGCCGGTGTCGCCGACGCCGCGCCCGCCAAACGGGGACGCCGGATGCCGGGCACCGACATCCCGATCATCAGCCCGCAGGATCTGATCGCGGCCGCACCCGACCGGGTGCTGTTGACGTTGCCCGACCTACTGGACGAAGTGTCGACCGGACTTCCAGAACTCGACGGCCGCTGGTTCGTGGACGATCCCCGCGGACCCAGAAAGCAGAGGTGCACGACGGAATCCGCACCCTGTGACTTCATCCCGGCAGCCACACCCCCGGCCCGCCCCGGCTGGCAGTGCACAAGCGAAGGACAGCCGTACCCATGAACACCACCCCTCGGATGCGCCGACTCCGGCCGCACTCGCCGGCTTACTCGGTCGAACCGGCCACCGCGCCGATGGTCGTGGCTGGCTCGCCGGTGCGCGGCGGCACCGCGAATGTCGACGGCACGAGCTCGACGGTGGACGCTACCGAACAGAAGCAACCACGATCGTGCTCAGCGGCCGACCATGCCCCGCGCGCGCACCCGCAGCCGCGTCCCCAACGCCCGGACCAGACGCAGATCGCCAGCCAGCACGTCGGCCGGACGCACGAGGTCCGGGTGATCGGCGCCCAGGCGATGATGGAATCGCAGCTGCTCGGTGAGCTTGCTACGGGTCGACGTGCGACTGCACAGGTTGAACGAGGAGTTCCGCCACGCGGCCACGATGTCGCCGAGCCCGACGAAAGCGCCGCGGCTGCCGACGCGGGCGAACAGGTCCACATCCATCGGGAATACGAGGTCGCCGCGCAGTCCGCCGACGGCGTCGTAGTCGGCACGCCGGAACATGGCGGCCGCGGTGGGACCGAAGTCGGCCGCCCCGCGACGCACGATCACCCGGGCCAGCTGGCGGCTGCCGTGCCTGCCGACCAGCTGCGGCAGCCCCAGTCCCGTCTCGAGGATGTCGCCGGACTCGTCGATCACGTCGAACCTGCCCGCGCACAACGCGACCGCGTTGTCGTCGAACTCCCTGGACTGCGCGGCGAGGGCGCCGGGATACAGGATGTCGTCGGCGCAGACCACCTTCACGAGGTCCCCGGTGGATTCCCGGATCGCCCGGTCCCAATTGGCGCCGATCGGCAGTACCCGATCGTTGCGCAGCACACGCACGCGCGGGTCGCGCTGTGCTCGCGCGATGTCACCGGTGCGGTCGGTGCTCGCGTTGTCGAGGATCACGACTTCGAAATCGAGATCTTGGGCCAGCACCGAGTCCAGGGTCGCGGACAGAGTTCTCTCCGCGTTGTAGGCCGGCACGCACACCGACAGTTTCCGCATCCCGAGCTGCCCCTTTGCCAGAATCGCGATCGAACATCGCCTCTTAATTGCCGAGACTATGCCACATTTCATCGCGAGTTGGCATCTGGACGCGGGATTCCCAGTGCTGGATATCGGTTACCGCACATCTGCGCGACCAGCATGAATTCGGTGAACCGGCTTATACTTTCCGGCCGTGAACGCGTTCGGCAGACGACTCCGCGGTCCGGCGAACGGGACGAAGGGATCGGGTCATGACGAGCGCGCCCGCTGCGGTGAAGGTGCACATGGCCGGATCGGAATGGTTCGGCGCCGCGCCCGGCGGCCTTGGCCGATATTTCACGGACTTGCACGGCGCTTTGCTGGACGTTCCAGGAATTTCGATGTCGGCCGCCGCGTTCGGCCCGCCCGACCGGACGCATGGCGGGACCCGGTCGTGGGGGCCGGTCGGCGGCTCGACACTGCGCCGCGCCCGCACCGCGTTCTGCGCTCGCGACGCCTTGGACCGCGGCACGGTCGTTGATCGCCACTTCTGCCTCTACGGCCCGGCCGCCCTGGACCGACGAGGTCGCCGGCTACCACTCGTCGTGCATTTCCACGGCCCGTGGGCGGCGGAAAGCCGAATGCACGGACAGCATCCCGTCGCGGCCTTCGCCAAATACCTCATAGAACGTATGCGATACGTTTGCGCGGATCGTTTCGTGGTGCTTTCCGAACACTTCCGCGACGTGCTGTGCGACAACTATCGCATCGCGCCCGATCGCGTCGAGGTGATCGCGCCGGGGGTCGATCTCACCCGGTTCCGTCCCGCCCCGGTCCCCGCGTCTGCGCCGGTCGTGCTCTGTGTGCGGCGGCTGGAGCGCCGGATGGGGATCGATGTGTTGCTGCGCGCCTGGCCCGGCGTGCTCGCCGAGCATCCGGATGCTCGTCTGGTCATCGTCGGAACCGGCAGCGCCGAGGCGGATCTCCGGCGCGGAGCCACCGAGAGCGGGCTCGACGGCAGCGTCGAGTTCACCGGCCGGGTTCCCGACCATGAGCTGGCCGCCCGCTACGCCTCCGCCGCGCTCACCGTGGTGCCGACCATAGCCCTGGAGGGATTCGGCCTGATCGCCCTCGAGTCCCTCGCCGCGGGCCGAGCGCCGGTGGTCACCCGGTGCGGCGGTTTGCCCGACGCCGTGCAGGGCCTGGATCCGTCGCTGATCGTGCCGCCCAGCGACCACACCGCGCTCGCGGCTCGGATCAGCGCGGCGATCGCAGGCGCTCGGCCCACACCGGCGCAATGCCGCGCCCACGCGGAGACCTTCAGCTGGCAGGTCGCCGCACGGCGGCACGCGGCGCTGTACCGGGAGCTCACATGAGTGGTCCCGCGGTCTTCCTCGGCCACACCGCCGCGCCCTCCGGGGCCGAATTGGCCACCCTGCGGCTGCTGCGCACGCTGCGGACGCAGGGCACCGAAGTGGCGCTGGTGTGCACCGAGGACGGCCCCGTGATGGCCCGCGCCCGCGACGCGGGGATCGAAACCCGTGTCGTGACGGGCCGATTCGACAGCCGGGCGATGACCACAGGATCGGGTCCGTTGCGGCTGATCACCGGGTTTCTCGCGTTGCTGCGGCTGGGCTGGACGGTCGGAGGCGCGGTCCGCGAGCTGGGCGCTCGAGTGTTGGTCGCGGAGAGCAGCAAAGCTCTCGTGCTGGGGGCGGTTGCGGCCCGCCGCGCCCGGGTGCCGCTCGTCTGGCAGGTCCACGACCGAGTGGCCCGGGACTACTTCGGCTTGCTCCCTGCCACCACTATCCGGCTGCTGGCCGCTCTGTTCTGCCGAGGACTGCTCGCCAACAGTCACGGCACCAGGGAGACACTGCCCGCGCGCATCCCGGTGGTCGTCGCTTACCCGGGCGTCGCCCTGCCCGCCACATCGCCGCCTCCCCGCACCCGCGCGGCCGCCGACGCGGTGGTGGTCGTCGTGGGACGGCTGAGTCCCTGGAAAGGTCAGGACGTGTTCCTGCGCGCCCTGGCGGCGGTGCCGACCCGGCCCGCGGCGGTGTACCTCGTCGGCGGGACGTTCTTCGATGAACAACCCTTCCGGCAGTACGTGGAACAACTCGCTGACGAACTCGGCCTGGCCGTGACGTTCACCGGCCACGTCGACGACCCCGGCCGGTACCTCGCCGAGGCCGACGTGCTCGTGCACTGCTCGGTGCTGCCCGAGCCGTTCGGGCAGGTGGTGGTGGAAGGCATGGCCGCAGGCTGCGCGGTGATCGCGACGGTGCCCGGCGGCCCGGCCGAGATCATCACCGACGGGCGTACCGGCCGACTGGTGCCCGCCGGTGACGAAGCCGCGCTCACCACGGCTCTCACCGAACTGCTCGGCGATCCGGCCGCGCGCGCACGGATCGCCGCCGCTGGCGCCGACCGCGCCCGCGACTTCGACATCGGCACCACGGCACGCGTGGTCACCCGTTTCCTCGACGAGGTGGCGCCGCCGTGACCGAACCCGATTACCTCGCCACACTGACCACCGACGTCTTCCCCCGGGTCGAACTGCCCCGGCGTCCCGGCGGGGTGCACCGTCGCGCCGACGGGGCTCGCGGGCCGGGCGGTGGTGGGGCACACAGCAAGCCGAGCCGGTTCGAGGTACTCGGCGATATCGCACTGGTGAGTTTCGGCAGATACGGTCAGTACATCGTCACGGTCGTCACCGTGCCGCTGATCGCCCGGGTGCTCGGCGCCCACGGCCTCGGCCTGCTCGCCATCGGCATGTCGGCCTACTTCATCGGCTCGCTCGTCGTGGATCTGGGAGTCACGCAGTTCCTGTCCGCCCGCGTGCCGGAGATCAACGCGCGCAAAGACACCCGGTTCCGGGAGATGAACCAGCTGCGTGGCGACTATCTGGCCATCCGCCTCGCCACGGCGACGCTGTTCGGTGTCGCGCTCGCCGCGGCCTTTGCCGTGCGCGTGCCCGAAGCCGCGCAGATGGTGCTGCTCGGCCTGTTCGTCGGTGGCTTCTGGTCCCTGTCGGAGGACTGGCTGCTGATCGGTGAGGGGCGGTTCGGCACCTCCACCGCGTATCAGAGCATCGGACGGCTGTGCTATCTCGGCCTACTGGTGGGCCTGCTTCCGCAACTGCCGAACCCGCACGTCGCCTTGCTGTGCCTATTGCTGTCCTCCGTGCCGACGGTGGCACTGACATGGTGGGATGCCTGGCGCCGGTACGGGTCACCGGCCCGTCCCCGCTACTACGGCGTCGTGCTGCGCCGCAGCGTGCCGGTGTTCGTCTCCCGGTTGCTGGTCACCGGCTACGGGCAGGGCGCGGCGACGCTGTACTCGGCCGTGCTCGACGCCGTCTCGCTGGGCTTGTACTCGGCCGGCGACCGCCTGGTGCGCGCGGTCCAATCACTGCTCGACGCCATCGGCTTCGCGCTGTTGCCACGCATGGCTCGACGCGGCGACCATCTCGGGTTCTGGCGGTACAGCACACAGGCGCTGGCCGTGACCGTCGCCGTCGCCGCACTCGCTACGGCGGGCATCTGGCTGGCCGCGCCCCTGCTGATCCGGCTGGTCTTCGGTGCCGAATTCGCCGCGTCCACCGGTCTGTTGCGCATCGAGGCGCTGATCCTGCCCGCCACGACGGTCACCTCGTTCATCACCACGGCCATCTTGCCGGTACGGCAGGACACCATCGGGGTCCTGATCGGCGCGCTGCTCGGGACTCTCGTCGCCATCGGCGCGTTGCTGCTGACCGTCTGGACCCGCTCGGTACACACCTTGGTCTACGGCCTGCTGCTGGCCGAGATCACCGTCGCCACCTGGCATCTGCTGCGGATGCGGTTCCTGGCCCGCCGCGACCACGCCGAAGCCGACACCGTGCCGCTGCCTGTCGTGCCCCGGAAGGAAACCCGACCATGAGAATCCTGTTCGTCGGCGACGACTGGCTCGGCAGCAACGCACGCTCGCTGGCCGACGGCTTCCGGCAAGCCGGCCACGACGTGCTCGTGGTCGACTCCACACCGGTGACCCTCCCGGCCAGGTTCTCGCCACCGTGGGTATACGCGAAGGCGACCGGTCGGCGCGACCGGCGCACGGTCGAACGAGTTCACACCCGGATCGAGCGCAACGCCGCCATGTTCCGGCCCGACATGTTGTTCGTGTTCAAAGGGATCCATCTGGACCAGCAGCGACTGCTCGACGTGCCCGCCGCACTGCATGTGCACTACAGCCCGGACGACGTGTCGAACCCCGAGAACCTCACCGACGCCTACCTGGCCGCGGAACCCGGCTGGGACCTGATCGTCACCACCAAACAGCACAACGTGCCGGAGCTGCGGGCGCGTGGCGCGCGGGCCGCCGGTTTCGTGCTCAGCGCTTACGACCCGGCCTGGCATCATCCGGCGGCGCGCCGCAGCGCCGGTGACTATCTGGTCGGTTTCATCGGCGTGTGCCGGCCCGACCGCCGCGCCGAACTGGCGTCCCTGGCACGCCGCTACGGACCGCGCCTGCTGGTCCGCGGCCCCGGCTGGCGCCGCGTTCCGGAGTTGCGCGCCACCCGCGCCGTCGTCGGCGGCGCGGTGTACGGTCCCGGGTATTCGGCCGCGATCGCCGAGGTGACAGCCAATCTGGTGCTGCTGAACTCCGGTAACCGCGACACCCACACCTGCCGTACCTTCGAGGTGCCCGCGGCCGGTGGATTGTTCGTCGGGGAACGCACCGGCGAACACGCCAACCTGCTGCGTGACACCGTCGAGTGCTTCCTGTTCGACAGCACCGACGAGCTGGTCTCGGTTCTGGATTGGGTTGCCGCCCATCCGGAGCAGGCGGCCGGGGTCGCGGCGGCCGGGCACCGGCGGATCGCCGCCGGGGGCCATCGTTACGTGGATCGCGCCCGGCAGATCGTCGGCCTCGCCGCGGAGGTCGCGAACTGAACGCCTACACCGATATAGCCGCCGTCGCGGCCGCATTGATCACGGTCGCCGCGGCCGCACTGTGGGTTCCCGGCATCGCACGCGTGTTCTTCGTCGCGCAGGCCCTTTTCTGGTCGCTGTCCTACGTGGCGCGGCCGCTGGTGCTGCTCGCGGTGCAGCCGGACCCGCACTACGGCGACAACATCTCCGACCCCCGGCTGGCTGGTATGGGCTACGACCGCGGCATCGGTCTGGCGCTCGACCACGTCGTGTTCGGCTTGTGGTGTTACGCGCTGCTGGTGGTCGGTTACGCGCTCTGGCGGCGTCGGTGCCCGCCTCGCCCCGTTCCGGCCGCGGTCGCGGACCCCGACGTGATGCCGACGCTGCTGGTGCTCTACGCGCTCGGGCTGTTGGGGCGGGCGGCCTCGGCGGCCACCGGATCGCTGGGCACTGCCGGTGAGGTCAGCAGCGGCAACCCGCTGCTCAGTTTTGTCGCCACGTTCGCCGGGATCGCGGCGCTCGGGATGATCATCTTCCTGCGGCCGGCCCGGCCGCAGACCACGGCGCTGGTGCTCGGCGCGCTGTTCGCGGGCGAACTGTACTGGTCGTCGGCAGTGCAGTCCAAGACACCGATCCTCGCCGCCGCGCTCGCCCTGGCGCTACGGTTTTCGATGCTCGGCTGGAACCGGCGCACCACCATCGGTGTGGCGCTGATCGGCGTGCTCGGCGTGGCCGGATTCGGCTGGCTGCAATCGTTCAAGAACTCCGGCACGGCCGCCATCGACGCCACTGTCGTCGACTCCCGCTACCCGGCGAACGTCCAGCCGTTCCTGAGTATCCTCCGGCGCTTCGACCTGCTCGAAGCCGCCACCGATGCCTACTTCGTCGGCCCGGGCGGCTGGTTGTCCCCCGGCGAAGTACTGCACCACGCGAGCCTCAGCCTGATCCCGGCGCAGGTGCTCGGCGCCGAGAAGCTCCAATCCGGCACGGCCTGGGCGAACGACGTGCGTGGCGCGTCGGTGGATATGAGCACCGTGTCGGTGTCCCTGGCGGAGGGCAACGTGAACGAAGGCTATCTGCTCGGCGGCGAGGCGGGCGTGGTCGTGGCCGTCGTGTTCACCTTCGTACTGCTGCTCGCCTGGGAGCGATCGCTGTATTCGCGGTACTTCCCCGTCCTGGTGCTGGGGCTCGCGATCACCGGCGCCTCCACCCTGTTCGAACGCGGCATCCTCGGCAGCTTCGAGAATCTCGGCAAATTCGCGCAGTCGGCCGTGCTCGCCTGGTTCGTCCATTTGATCGTCACGGAATTCCGCCGCCGCCCGACGCCGCTCCCGGCACCGGCGCCCGCTTCAGCAGCTACGAAGACATGAGGTCGCAGTCCATGGGTTTGATCAATATCTGGCACATCGTTCGGCGGCGGTGGGTGCTGATCGCCGTGATCGCGCTGACCGTGACGGTGGCCGCCGCCTGGAACGCCTCGTCGCGGGCGGTGACATACGTGGCCAGCAGCACCATGTACGTCTCGATGGCCACCGGTACCTCGGTCAACGACTCCTACCAGGGCGGCCTGGCGGCCCAGCAGCGCGTGCGGTCCTATCTCGAACTGGCCACCAGCGCCGCGGTCGCCGAGCGGGTCGTCCACGATCAAGGGCTGACGGAGTCCCCCGATGAATTCCGCGGCCGGATCACCGCCTCGTCGCCGCCCGCCACCACGATCCTGGAGATCGCGGTCTCCGCGTCCACCGCACAGCGGGCGCGTGATCTCACCGACGCCACGGTCGCCCAGTTCCGGGCCGTGGTCGACAGTCTCGAGTCCATCGAGTCCGGCGCTGCTCCCGCCGCCCGCGTCTCGGTCGTCGACCGTGCCCGGCTACCGGCCGCTCCGGCCGGTCCCGGCGCGAGCCGGTTCGTCGCGATCGGCCTGTTCGGTGGACTGTTACTCGGCTTCGCCGCCGCGTTCCTGCGTGAACGCACCGACCGGCGCGTTCGCACCAGCGGCGACCTCGCCGATGTCGCGCCGGTTCCGGTGTTCGCCGACTTCGACAACGGTGAATCCGCCGCCGAGTCCGCCCGGCGGCTGCGCAATCACCTGCGGGGCGCGCAGACCATCGAATGCACGAGCCTCACCGACCGATCACGGTCCGAGGTGGCGCACACTCTGGCGCTGGCCTTCGCGGATGCCGGTCATCCGGTGGTCCTCGTCGATGCCGACACCTCCGGCCGCGGAAGCTCCGGTGCGATGCCGGGTCCCGGCCTGACGACACTGCTGCGCGGCGGGGTACCACTGGACCGGGCGATCACCGACGACTGGGGCGGGACCGGGGTCGCGGTGCTGCCGATCGGGCACATCGAGCCGGACACCTCCGACCTGATCGCCTCGGAGCACTTCGCTCATCTCATCGCCGATCTGCGCGAGCGTTACTACCGGGTGGTCATCGAGACCGCGCCGGTCGGCACCGCCGCCGACGCGGTCGCCGTGGCGCCCTTAGCCGATGCCGTCCTCGGCGTCGCCGATCTCGGCAGACTCACCGAACCACAGTTGCGTGCCGCCCTGACCGCGTTCGGCACGGCCGGGCTGACCGGTGTGGTAAGCCATCGCACACCCGGTTCGGCGGTGGACCGGCTGGTGGGAAGGTTGAAGGTATGAGCGACGATTTCCTCCGGCGGCGCCGCTTGCTCGCCGCGACTCTGGGTGCGGCGGCCGCGATTCCGCTCGCCGCCGCCTGCGGCACAGACGAGCCGGACGACCCGCAGTTCCGGTCGCCGACCACCGATGCGCCCGGAGCACGCAACGTCCGGGATTTCGGAGCCGTCGGAGACGGAGTCGCCGACGACACCAAGGCATTGGCCGCAGCCGTGGCCGCGGACCCGAACGGACCGCTGGTGCTCTACCTGCCCGCCGGGCACTACCGGGTCGAGTCGATGCCCGATCTGCCGGACTATGCCACCATTCTCGGCGACGGCGCCGACGTCACCACGATCCTCTACGCGGGCAACGACACACTGGTGCGGCTGCGCAAGCGCAGCCGGGTCCGGTTCGCCAGGCTCGGGATCTTCACCACAGGTCCCGGATCGACCGCGGTGGAGCTGTCGGAATGCTTCCGTTGCTCCTTCGACGCGGTGGTACTGCGCGGCAACCACCTCAGCGACAACCATCCGCAGTACCTGACCCAGCGCGGCGTCGTGTTGCGCGACAACACCGGCGGCACCGCCTTCATCAACTGCGATATCAACAACTTCGGGATCGGGCTGACCACATCCTGTATCCAGAACTACGTCACCTCCTCGAAATTCACCAGCAATCACACCGGCGTCCTCGGCACCGGCAACGACCACAACGCCGGGCTGGCACTCACCAACGTCGAATTCGTCTCCGACCAGAACCCGCTCACCACCGACCGCCACCTGCGGGTCGACGGCGCCGCCAACGACTGGTGGCTGACCAACGTATGGTTCGAAGGAGCCGAGGTCGCCCTGTCGGTCGGCGAGAACGGGCGCGGCGGACCCGCGCAGTTCGGCATGGTCAACGCGAAGGTCGCGGCCCGTTCGGTCGGGCTCGAACTGAATTACTGCCGACAGCCGTATCTGGCGAACGTGATCTTCGACGCGGAGTCGCGACCGCCCGGCATTGCGGTGCGCGTGGATCCCGTCGGCTGTCCGGAAGGCACCGCGGTCGGATTGATCTCCGGGATCACCGACGACATCCCCGTCGAGGCGTTTCCGGCCGGCTGGAACGTTCTGGGCCGCAAAGGCATGCGCACTCCGCGCTTCACCGGCACCCTGGTGTCCCAGGCGGGGCCGCACGGCGCGGACGTGTTCCAGGCGCAGAGCGGCGACGGCGCCGTCCGCGCGGCGGTGACCGCCGACGGAACCTGGGTCTGCGAGCACGCCGACAACGGTCCCGTGCTCAAAGCGCCCGACGGCGGATACTGGCGGCTCACCGTCTCCGACGACGGGAAGCTGAGCACGGTAGCGCTCGGCAGGAAGCGTCCCGGCGGATGACCGGACGACGGCACCGCCGCACCGAAGCGCCGCCGGCCATCACCGGTCCCCTCGGTACGGCGGTGCGGTTGCGGCCGCCGCGCTTCGACGATTTCGCGGAGTGGCGGCGGATCCGGCTTCGTGACCGAGCGATCATCGAGCCCTACTGGGTCAGCTCGGAACAGGACTGGCCCGCCCGCCACACCGCCCGCCACTGGGTGCGGGAATGCCTCGACAACCGGGCCGACGCACGCGCCGGGCGACGGATGAGCATGGTCATCGAGGTGGCCGGTCGGTTCGCCGGACAGGTCGAACTGACCTCGATCGAGGTGGCGGCGCGCAGCGCCGAGCTCGGCATCTGGATCGGCTCGGCCGTCGCGGGCGGCGGTATCGGCGCCCTCGCCCTGACCATGATGACGGACTTCGCATTCGACAGCCTCGGCCTGCTGCGAATCAGCGCACCGATCGCGCCCGGCAACATCGCCGCGGCCAAGATCGCGGCCGCGGCGGGCCTGCGGTACGAAGCCCGGATGCGCACCTATTTCGATGCCGGTGGCGCACGCCGCGACCACGAGCTGTGGGCGGTGACCCGCGCGGATCGGCCCGACCGCGGGTTCACCGCCGTCTATCTGGAGCGCCAACGCCTCCACCCGACGACGACGCGACTGCCCGCCGCCTCCGCCGTCCCGCACGGGCCGCCTCCCATGAGCATCGCGGCTGCCCGTCTGAGGTACGAGCTATCCCGATCGCAACGAGTGTTCCGGTGGCTGCGGGGCAGCGCCGCCATCGCACTCACCGACTCCGATGACCGCGGCGAGGTGCTGGTGCGATCACGCCGTGTCTCGGACTTCCGGCAGCGCCGTGCGGCCCGTATACGCAACCGTGTGACGCTGGCCCGTGATCCGCACATGTCACCCGCCGCCTGGCTGCGCCGGCATTCCCTGCGCCACTGGCTGGCCGAACTCGCCGAAGCCAGGCCCGGCCTGCGCTCCCGGCCAGGGCTGACGCTGACGATCCTCGACAACGGCCGCTTCGCTGGGGAAGCGCGGCTGCACGGGCTGGACATGTTCGACCGCAACGTCCGGCTCAGCGTCTGGACCGATGCCTCGGCCCGCCCCGAGCTCCGCGCCCGCGTGCTCTGCCTGCTGGTGCGCCATGCGACCGAACGGCTCGGAATCCTCCGCATCGCCATCGCGATCCCGGTTTCCGACCCGGCCGCCGCGGCCGCGGTCGCCGCCGCCGGGTTCGCCGAGGAGGGGCGGATGCGCGGGCACCTCGATGTTTTCGGACCCCGGGGCGACCACGACCTCTGGGCGTACAGTCATCCGGCCGGCACGGCTGCCCCCGGATGACGCGCCGACCCGTGACGGGCCGAGTCCGCGAGCCCGGCGACCGGGCGCATCCCGACGCACGACCACAACGCCCCGGCCGGTCTCGCGATCCGCTCGACGCCGGAACGTATTCCCGTCCGGCACTTCGCCGGGCACCGCTCTGCTATCCCGGCTTCCTGCCGATATCCCGCCCGCACCGCATACGGAGCACCAGATGAACCTGCACCCCGACATTCCACCGCACCACGGGTTCGCCCGCAGCAATGCGCTGCAGTGCCGGCTGCACGAGCTGGTGCCCGGCGGCGCTCACACCTATGCCCGCGGAGCGGACCAGTACCCCGAGCAGATGGCGCCGATATTGGTGCGCGGGAACGGATGCCACGTATGGGACGCCGATGGCAACCAGTATGTCGAATACGGAATGGGCTTACGTTCGGTCAGCCTCGGCCATGCCTACGCACCGGTTCTGGACGCCGTGACGACCACGATCGCCGACGGAGTGAACTTCAGCAGGCCGACCGAGCTGGAACTGCTCGCGGCCGAGGACTTCCTGGACCTCGTTCCCGGTGCGGACATGGTCAAGTTCGCCAAGAACGGCTCCGATGCCACCACCGCCGCCGTCCGGCTGGCCCGGGCCGTGTCCGGTCGCAGGCGGATCGCCGTCTGCGAGCAGCCGTTCTTCTCGGTCGACGACTGGTTCATCGCGACGACACCGATGTCGGCTGGCATCCCCGATCATGTCGGCGCCGATATCGTCCGGTTCCCCTACAACGACGTCGACGCTCTCGCCGCGGTCCTGGCGGGCGACAGCGTGGCCGCGGTCGTCATGGAGGCGGCCACCGCGACGGCGGAACCCGAGCCGGGCTACCTCCAAGCGGTACGCGCGCTGTGCGATCGGCACGGCACCTTGCTGGTGTTCGACGAGATGATCACCGGATTCCGCTGGGCCGCAGGCGGCGCGCAATCCGTTTACGGCGTGACTCCCGACTTGTCTTGCTGGGGCAAGGCCATGGGTAACGGATTCCCCATCTCGGCGCTCGCCGGCCGACGCGAATACCTCGAGCGGGGCGGCCTGCGCACCGCCGCCGACCGCGTATTCCTGCTGTCCACCACGCACGGCCCGGAAACCAGCGGGCTCGCGGCCTTCCGCGCGGTCGCCGCGGCCTACCGGACCGGCGAACCGATCTCCCGTATGGAATCGGCCGGCGCCGCACTGGCGACCGGATTCGCCGCGCTGACAGACGAACTCGGCATCGGTGATCACCTCCGGGTCCGCGGTCGCTCTTCCTGTCTCATCTTCGAAACCCTCGATTCCCACGGGAAACCCAGCCAGGCCTTCCGCACCTTGTTCCTGCAAGAACTGCTTCAACGCGGAGTACTCGGGCAATCCTTCGTCACCTCGGCGGCACACGACCACAACGCGATCGCCACCACCCTGTCGGCTTGCGCGGCCGCGGCCCAGGTGTACCGGACCGCCCTCGAACGCGGCACCGTCGACGGACTGCTGCGCGGACGATCGGTCGCTCCCGCGATTCGCCGCACCGCCGCACCGCGGCTGATCGAAACGAGCACATCTCGATGACCACACCCCGCATCGCCATCGTCCACGAACGGTTCACCGAATTCGGCGGATCCGAAGCCGTCGTGGGTGAGTTCGCCCGCACCTGGCCCGGCGCGGACATCTACGCCCCGATCGTCACGCCGGACGGAATCCGCGCGCCTGTCCGGCGTGTCCACGACACCTGGCTCTCCCGCGCCCACACAGTGACCCGCGGTCGGCACGCCCCGCTGCTGCCGTTCGTCCCCGGTTCCCTGCGTCGTATGCCGTTGCGGGGCTATGACGCCGTGGTCGTCAGCCACCACTCGTTCGCCACTCAGGCCGCATTCGCCACCGACGCGCCCGTGATCGCCTATGTGCACAGCCCCGCGCGATGGGCCTGGGATCGAGAGTTCCGCAGCCGCGAAGCCGGCGGGCGGGCCGGCCAATTCGCCCTCGGCGCCCTCGGCGCACTGGCCCGCCGCACCGAACTGCGAGCCGCGCCGCGCCTGACCCGGGTGATCGCCAATTCGACCGCCGTCGCCGACCGGATCCGCGACTGGTGGGGCCTGACCGCCACCGTGATCAATCCCCCCGTCGATGTCGACCGTTTCACTCCCGATCCCACACGTGCCCGGGAAGACTTCTTTCTCTGTGCCGGTCGCCTCGTTCCCTACAAACGCGCCGATCTCGCCATACGAGCCGCGCAACACGCCGGCGTACGGCTGGTCGTGCTGGGCGGAGGGCGCTTCCGGCCTCAGCTCGAAGCCCTCGCCGGACCCGAGACAACTTTTCTGGGCGCCACCTCTACCGACATCCTGCGGGACATGTACCAACGCTGCCGAGCCCTGCTCATGCCCGGCGTGGAGGACTTCGGCATCGTCCCGGTCGAAGCCATGGCCTGCGGTACCCCGGTGATCGCCATCGGCGCCGGCGGCGCGCTCGACACGGTCCAACCGGGCACGACCGGCGAACACATCGCTCCGGGCGCCGATCCGGACGTCGTCACCCGCCTGGCCGCGGCAATGGCCGACTTCGACACCGCTCACTACGACCCGCACATCGTCCGCGCCCACGCGGAAACCTTCGCGCCACCCGCATTCCGGGCACGGATGGCCGCGTGCGTCGATCGGTAATCGGCCTCTCCGCGAATTGTCGGACGCTGTTCGCTCGAGTGCGCGATCGCCCTCGGCGCAGGTGTCGTCGCGCTCCAGTCCGGCGAGCAGCTCGGCGGCCGGCTCGAGGAGTTCGGCGGTGCGCGTGGTCCCCAGGTACCCCGACTGTTCCCGATGGTCAGGCATTGCCTCCGCGAGCCTGTCGCTCGCCTCGTCCTGGCTCGCCCCACCCGTCCGAGCTGGACACGTCCTGCTGCGGTTGAAGCTTCCCCGCGACGTTCGCGCCACCGGCCAGGCGTCGCGAATGTCAACAAGCCGCGTGTCCAAGCGGCTCGGACACTCCTTCACCGCGATCACCCTGATCCACACCCTGTTCGGGACGCAGTCGCCGACGCCGAGATTCGAGGTCAACGGGATGGTGGTGACGGCGCGCGACAGAGCTCACGCCGGTCGTCCTCGCACCGCGTCGGAAATGACCGCTGCCACGAACTTCTCGACCGCTGATCCAAGCGGTGAGCCGGGGTCGCGGTCTGTGAACAACAGGTGCCCGCCGCCGACCAGGGAGAGCGTGAGTGCCTCGATGTCCGCGTCGGCAGCGATGCGGCCCAGTTCACGCTCGTCGGTCAGATAAGTGGAGATCGCGGTCGTAGCCTCGGCGAGGATCGCCATGCCGCCGCCGGGCCTGACTTTCCGCAGCCGTGCGCGCAGCTCGTCGCGGAAGGTGATGAGCGGGATGATCGCCATCGGCACCGGCCCGAACAGATCGCGCAGAGCGCTGGTCAGATTGGCGGCCACCGTGCCGGAGCCGGCGGAGGCGCGGAGGGCACTTCCCTGTGCTTCGAGCTGCGCGGCCCGGTCGAGCACAAGATCGGTGAGGAAGGCGTCGAAGTCGGAGAAGTGCCGGTGCAGAACACCTTTGGCGCAACCCGCCTCCTCGGTGACGGCCCGGCTGGTCAGCCCGTTCGGCCCGTCGCGCAGCAGCACGCGGTCGGCAGCGTCGAACAGTTGCTGCCGCGCGTCGCGAAGGTGCACCCCGGTCGGCACTCACCGATTCCTTTCGTGTGTCGGTCCCACGGCATTATTGCGTAGTGGGCATGTGCCCACTAGAGTGGGCACATGCCCACTCCACTCCGAGAGCAACCAGAGCCCCTCCCGGCGCAGCCGGGGCGGTTCCAGCGAATGGCCGTGTCGTTCGGCGTGGACGCAGAACGCTACGACCAGGCTCGACCCGGTTACCCCGAGGCGTTGGTGGCGCGGATCCTCGATGCGCGCCCCGGTACCGACGTACTCGACGTGGGTTGCGGCACCGGTATCGCGGCCCGCCAGTTCCAGGCGGCGGGATGCACGGTGCTCGGCGTCGAACCCGATATGCGGATGGCCGGCTTCGCGCGAGCCCGCGGCCTGCCGGTCGAGGTGGCAACCTTCGAGGCGTGGCACCCGGGCACCCGGATGTTCGATGCGGTCATCGCCGCTCAGTCGTGGCATTGGGTGGATCCGGTCGCCGGTGCCGCGAAGGCGGCACGCGTGCTGCGCCCAAGAGGACGTCTGGCGATCTTCGGTCACGTGTACGAGCCACCCGCCGAGGTGGCGGAATCGTTCGCCGCGGCCTACCGGCGGGTGGCGCCGGACTCCCCGCTCAGCGGCCAACCGGCCCGACGTCCCCTCGAGTTCTATCAAGCGGCATACGCGAAAATCGCCGATCAGATCAGCGAGACCGGAGATTTCGATGATCCCGAGCAGTGGCGATTCGACTGGCAGCAGTCCTATACGCGCGACCAATGGCTGGAGCTGCTCCCCACCACAGGTGGCCTCACCCGACTTCGCCCCGAACAGCTGACCGAGATACTGGAAGCGGTCGGCAACGCCATCGACGCTTCAGGCGGATACTTCACGATGGACTACACCACCCTGGCCGCTACCGCCACACGCGCAGGCACTTCCTGACGCCGCGCCCGGCACCGAAGCCGGTCCAGAACCGATGGCCGCAGCGGCCGGGCACCGCTGCTAGCGCGGCACCGACGATCAGCCGCGCCCACACGCCGGTCAGTGCGTGCGGGCGCCAACCCGCCAGTGCGGCCGGGCATGTCGAAACCAGTACCGCTAGACAAGGAACGGCCCTCGAAGATTCTGCCGACTTCGCCTTGCCGCCGAACCTCAGCGGAAATCTGCCGCGTGGTCTTTCGCCCACTGCGCGAACGTGCGCGCAGGATGACCGGTGACCTCCTCGATGATCGTCGACACTCGCGGCGCTTCGGCCGTTCCTGCCTTCCAACCGGCCAGCACGGCGTCGACGCCGATCGACGGCATGGTCTCACTCAATTCTCTGCGTGCTTGTTCGACGGAGACCTCCTCGCAGACGATCTCGCGGCCGATGGCGTCACCGATGTGCCGCACCTGCTGCCGCAGGGTCAGTGCCTCAGGACCCCACACAGGGTAGGCGTGGCCGTGGTGACCCGGCTCGGTCAAGGCGGTCACCGCGAGCGCTGCCAGGTCCTGCTCGTGGATGGGCGCTGTTCGCGCGTCGGCATACGGCAACCGGACGACGCCCTCGTCGCGGATGGATTTCCGCCACCACCACAATGCGTTCGTGGCGAACATGCCGGGGCGGATGAATGTCCACTCCAGACCGGACCGCTCTATGGCGGACTCGACGATGGTGTGCATCCGGGCGATCGGGTTGTGCTCCGCATCGCTTCCCAGAACGGCTCCGGACGACAGCAGTACCACGTGCCTTATTCCGGCGGCCTCGGCCGCCGCCACGAAACCGTCGATTCCGTCGGGCTTGGCGTAGAGGAACACGCGCTGCGCGCCGTCGAGGGCGGCGGGCAGCGTTTCGGGACGCTCCAAATCGGCCTCGAACACCTTTTCGCCCTGGGGGAAACCCTCCGCGTGGGGTTCCCTGCTCGTCGGACGGACCTGCTCGCCTTTCGCGATCAGTCCCGCCGCGACGTGACGACCGACATTGCCTCTTGCTCCGAAAACGACTGTGACCATGACGAAACCGTATCCGCAAAGCTTTCTGCCGGTAAGGACATACCTCGAGGTAAGCTCCGGAAATGGCGGTAGGTACGCAGGCTCCGGAGCCCACCCGGCCGGAGATGAGTGACGCATTCAACAGTGATTGCCCCGCGCGTGAGGTCCTCGACCACATCACGAGCCGGTGGGGCATGCTGATCCTGACCGCGCTGGGTTCACGGCCACTGCGGTTCTCCCAGCTGCACGGCACGATCGGCGGGATCAGCGAGAAGATGTTGTCGCAGACGCTGCGCACGCTCGTGCGGGACGGGCTCGTCGCACGCACTGTCGAGCCGACCACACCGCCGCGAGTCAGCTACGAGCTCACCACACTCGGCCAGAGTCTCACCGAGTCGTTGAGTCAATTCCTGTACTGGATCCGGCAGCACACCGGCGAGGTCGTGGCCGCCCAGCGCCGCCACGATCGGAACTCGAACTACTGAGCCTTCGCAGCGGCGACCCTTTGTCCGCAGGCGCGGTCCGGCGAAGCAGGTCGCGGGCGGAGCACGGGATCCACCGTGCCACGCACGATCAGGGTGATCGTCCATCCGGTGAGGAGGGGCAAGGTGGACGCCGTCGGCCGGGAACAACACCCGTACCACGAGGCGTCACCGGCGGCTCCGGGCCGCAGGGGTCACACGCACGGTCCATCCGTCCTCGAAGGCGAGTTCCAGCCGATCCGCCACCTCGAACGCCCGCCCTACCGCCAGCGCGGTCGCGGCGTGTACGGCGCTCTTTTCGGTGTCCGTCAGCTGCAACTGGGCGTGCACGATCGCTACCCGCTCGTGGCGGGACGCCGGCAGGAGTGAGCGCACGAGCTCGAGGCCTGCCCGGGCTCCCGCGAGCGCCGCTGCTATCAGCTCGGCGTCGTGTCGAGGCTGCAGCGAGGTGCGATCGTCCGGCGGAACCGCCCAGACGACGTCCGGGCCCCCGGCGAGGACCTGAACCCGTGCCTGCCCGAAGTAACAGACACCGCCCTTCTGCCGCTGCAGCGTGTACTCCCCCGTGCGCGCACTCATTCGAACTCTCTGTGCTCAAACCACTTTCAACACCATCCGGAAGTGTGGGCGAAGCGGGACCAGTGCGAGTTTTCGCCGACGCACGCGGAAGGCTCGGCGCGGCTTGTGGCGATCACACCAAATCGTCCCAGGCCCACGCGACGGCCGGCTCTCCATCGGGTTCTCGTCCGTACCGGAAACGGTCCGGATGTTGCCTCGTGACCACCCAAATTCTCGCCGCGATCGGCGCACTCGTCCTCCTCGTGCAGGCCGCCACCCTGATTCCCGGCGCTCTTACCGAACTCCTGCGCTCCAGCCAACGGGCCGTGCTCGCACTTCGCGAACTCCGGAACGCACTCGACCCGCACACCCGACCACCTTCGGAGCCACAAGACGCTCCACGCCAAGGGAACGTGGATGATAAGACCGACCGCAACACTCCGAACCGCGCCTGACAGCCCCTTTCTCGTGCGAAGGGGCTGCTGTGGCGATGCCATACAGGCACGGTCGCCCGCCGAGATCAGGCGCTTATGCCGCAGTAGCGGGCAACGAGCCGGACTCCAACAGTGAATCGACGTCCTCGTATGCGGGATCATGAAGTCGTGAGCACTCCTGCACCCGGACCTATCTTCGACGTGATCGCCCTGTTGAACGGCGCGCTGGATCTACAGTCCTATCCGCGCCGGAACCTGGTCCTGAGCTCGCCTCCGCGGGTGGAGTTCCGCACCCTGGGCGACAACAGGTCCGTGATCTTCGAGCCGGTTATCCACCTGCTCAATGGCGTCGAGCTGCTCGAATCCCAGGGTTGGGAGCTGGTCAGCGTGATCGAACGGAGCGTCGACAGCGGGAGCACCAAGGAGTGCTGCCTCTTGGCGTTCATGCGCCGCACCTGAGGCAGACCGGAGGAGATCACCGTGACTCCTGCGCAGGCCCCTCGACCCAGCCGCGCTCGACTGCCCACCCGCCCGTGACGTCCTCTGCGGCGGGCAGCGTGCAGAGCGAGATCGCGGACAGAACGACGACGAGCCCGATCGACAAGGCCCAAGCGCGAGGGCGGGTTTCCGGCCGGCCCGCCCGGTGCAGGCGGGCGTCGGCAGAGTGGTTTCGGCGAAGCCGCGCATCGAGGAGCCGGCGGTCGGCCGGCCTCAGCGCCCACGACGCGACGGCGAAGAGCAGGAACATCAGCGGCGCACCCCACGACACGAACCCGTCGCCGAGCGCCAGATGCGACACCACGGCACCCGACCACATGAAGAATATGCCCGCGTACGCCCATTCCTTGATCAGCCGGAATCCGGGCACGGTGATCGCGACGGCCGCACCGAACTGACACACGCCCAGAACGTAGGCGAAGTAGTCCGGGTATCCGAGGTGGTCCAACTGGGCTTCGATCCAATTGATCGTCAGAAGGTTCCACGCCGATCCGGCAATCAACTCGAAGGCGATGACGAAGGTGGTGAACCAGAAGGCGATGAGGCGGATCCGGTCCGGGTCCTTTCGAGCGACGATGGCTGGATTTTCGCCGGTCGCGTGCTGTCGGCTGTTGGTCGTTCGAGTTCGCATGTAAGTTCCCATCCTGTTACCGGCTGATCTGGCGTGGCACCGTCAACGTGGAGAGCTTGTCCGGGTTGCGGATGACGTAGATGCCGGTGATCTCTTCGTCGGTGATCTCGATGAGGAACACGCCCTCCAGGTCGTCGCCGCGGTAGGCGACCAGCGCGGGCGCGTTGTTGCAGTTGACCGTCTCGATCCGCAGGCCCGGTATTCCCCGCCGCTTGTGGAAGAGGTTCACGAGGCGCGCGGCCACCTGCTCCGCGCCCACCACCGGCCGGCGTGCCGCGAGGGTCTTGCCGCCGCCGTCGGCTGTGCAGGTGGCGTCCTTCGCGAGCAGCGAGAGCAGCCCTTGCATGTCACCGGTGGTGGCCGCGGTCATGAATTGCTCGGTGATCCGCGCGGTCGTCGCGGTGTCGGCGGGCTCGAAGCGACGGCGCCGCGCCCGCACATGGTTGCGGGCGCGATGCGCCGTCTGCCGTACCGTCGCCACGGATTTGCCCACCGCCGCGGCGATGTCGTTGTAGGTGAAACCGAACACTTCACGCAGCACGAACACCACACGCTCGTCGGGTGTGAGTGTTTCGAGCACCACCAGCATCGCCATGGACACGGACTCGGCTAGCACCATGTCGGCCGACGCGTCGTTCTCGTCGAGCAGTACGGGCTCGGGCAGCCACGGGCCGACATAGTCCTCGCGCCGGCGTGCGCTCGCCCGCAACGTGTTGAGCGATTGACGGGTCACCAGCCGCGCCAGGTAGGACTTGGTGTCTCGCACGGTCGCGAGGTCCACTTCGGCCCACCGCAGATAGCTGTCCTGCAGCACATCGTCGGACTCGGTTGCCGAGCCGAGTATTTCGTAGGCGATCGTGAACAGCAGTGGCCGCAGCTGGGTGAAGCGCTCGGCATACTCGTCGGCGGTCACGGCGACGTGACTTCCGGCGCTGCGGTAGCCGGCTGCTCGGGACGAATACCCCCCGTGCGCCAGATCAGCGAACCCGGCTCGCGGGCCTCGCGGCGAATCTTCGACACCCCGAGCTTGCAAGTCAGTTCCTTGATCGCCGCGCCGGGGCGGCCGCCGATGTAGACATTCACCGGGCGATCGTCCTTGCCTGCGAGCTGGCGCACGGCGCTGCGCCGCCCCAGACTGACGCACGCCCCCGAGAAGGCCACGCTGAGCACCGCAGGTTCGTTCCCGGCGATTCGGCTCAGCACGGTATCGGCGGCCTGCGCACCCAGCGGCCCGGCGGCGTAGCAACTCATCCGCAGCGGCTGGCCCGACGGCGCCGCCGCGTCGCCCGCCGCGACGACACGATCATCGTCGACGCTGGTCAGCGTCTCGTCGGTGAGCAACCGGCCGAGCGAGTCGGTGCGCAATCCGCTGGCGCGGGCCAGGTCGGGCACGCCGAAACCGGCCGCCCAAATGGTGAGTGCGCTCGACCGTACGATACCGCTCGCGAGGACGACCGCGTCCGGCCGGACCTCGGTCACCCCGTCGTTCTCGAGCACAGCGACATCGCGACGGGACAGCCACTTGGCGATGGACCGGCGCCCAGCCGCGCTGAACGTCGGTGCCAGGCTCGTGCCGCACACCAGCGTGACCGCGCGTCCTCGCTCGGCGAGTTCGGCGGCCGTCTCGATACCGGTCAACCCGCCGCCGACGACGGTGACCGGAGCGTCGAGCGGCACCTCGTCCAGTCTGGCCCGCAACCGGCGGGCGAACTCGAACTCGGCGAGGGAATAGGCGAATCCGGCCACGCCGGGCACTGACGGCGCCGCCCCGGTGCTGCCGACCGCATAGACGAGGTAGTCGTAATCCAGCTCGCGCCCGGACGCCAGCTCCACCGTGCGGGCGGAGATGTCGATGCGCGTGGCGCTCTCGACGACCAACCGGACCTGCTCACCGAGGAGCGTGCCGTAGTCGACCTCGGCCTCGCCGGTGCCGGCCACGAACTGGTGCAGCCGGATCCGGTCGACGAACCTCGGACGGGGATTGACCAGCGTGACGTCCACGTCGGCGCGCATCCGCAGCCGGTTGGCCGCCAGCGCTCCGGCGTAGCCACCGCCGACCACGACAACTTTGTTGTTGGGTGTGCTGTGTTCGGACATGCCTCCCAAGACACCGCAGGCCCTCCGAAACGTGACACACCGCGATGTGACGTAACGCACGCGTCGAGGAGAAGCAGGCAGCCGGTCCCACGTCCGTGGTCGTGGGCGAAGATGAGCAGACGTCCGTCGTTGTCATCGGCGGCGCAGCCGCGGTGAGAGTAAGGATGCCATCGGTTCAAGGCGTTGGAGATGTTCGGCGGTGATCTCGTGTCAGGAGGCCGCGCGGTTGCCGATCAGCGTGAATCAGTAATTCGGGTACGGCGGGCAACCGCTTCCCTGGTGAGGATGGGACGCCTGCTTCCCCGACGCGATCCATCGTCCGGTTGGTGAGGCGGCGGCGAACACGAGAGGTGTGGCGCACAGCGCCGACACGGCGATTGCTCCGACGTTCAGATCTCGTCCGAAGCCGAGCAGGACCGCTGCCATTCCCAGTACCGACGCGATGACGACCAGGAGCCGGCCTGCCTGCTCGCGTTCGAGAAGCAGGAACGCGCCGAGGAGATACAACAGCGCCACCAGTCCGGTCAGGGCAGCGAGCAAGGTGAACAAGATGACGATCAATCCGCTGAAGTCGGGCAGATCGCTGGGAACGTGCTCGTCGTTCGCCGCATCCGCGACGACGGCTATCGAGTAGATCGTTGCCGAGGCCGCCAGGACACCGGCGAGAACCGCCGAGCCCATCGCGATGAGGGCGGTGGCCCCGCTGGAGGACGCGCATCGGCCCCACCCGCCTGAACGTCATCGGGCAACCTGGTTCATTGACACAATGAAACAAGCTTTGTACTTTTGTCTCATGGGTGAGCGGCACGACGAGGTGGACGAGAGGATCTTGGATGCCGCGCTGGAACGTGTGCTCCAGGTCGGCATTCGCCGGGCGAGCATGGAGGACATTGCCCGCATGGCCCAGCTCAGCCGTATCACCGTGCACCGCCGGTTCGCGGGCAAGGACAACCTGATCGAAGCGGTACTCGCCCGCGAGACCCGCCGCATGCTCGCCGAGGTCACCGCGATCGCCGCCACCGCCGCCGGTGTGGACGCCCAGATCGAGGAGACGATGCTGTACGTCCTGCTGCAGACCCGCATCCACCGGCTGGTCACCCAGCTGCTGCGGGTCGCGCCCGACGAAGCGCTGCGCTTCTCCACCGTGCAGGGCGAGCGCCTGGTGTCCATCGGCATCGACTACATCGTCGGCATGCTGACCCAGGCCCAATCGCTGGGACTCGTCGACGACTACGACCCGCGCCCGGTCGCCGAACTGGTGGCCCGCCTCGCCCACTCGCTGCTGCTCACCCCCGGCGGCGGCAGCGTCGACTTCACCGACGACGAACGTGCCCGCGCCTTCGTTCGCACCACCATCGTGCCGCTGATGAAACACGGCATCACCCGTCTCGACAGGAAGCCCAACCATGACCGCGTCCGCGACAATTCCGGCTCGCCATCCCGACCGGCCCCGTAAGGCGCCCGGCCTCGCTCCGATCGCCGCACTGCTGCGCATCGGGAAGCCCTCTCCGCAGCGCTGGCAGTTGCTCGGCGAATCACTGCTGGTCGGCGACGAGCCGATGGACCGCCTCGTCGAGTGGATGTACGCGGAAGGCATGGCCGCAACGCGGCCGCTGTTCGAGCAGGCGCTCCGGTCCGGCATCGACAGCGTTCCCGACGCTCCCGGCCCGCTGCGCGCGTTCTTCACCGTCGTCGAGGACACCCCGGCCTGGGTGGACCCGGCACTGTTGCGCGATGGCGAGCGCGTGTTCCGTTCCGGAGGCAACGACGGGCTGTATTTCGCTCGCGACGTCTCCTTCATCGGCGGCTACCTGGCCTCCGGGTTCAACAAGACCCTCTTGCGCACCGGCGCCTTGGAGAAGGGGCCCGCCCGCCGGTTCGCCGAAACACTGCAATGGGCGATGGACGTCTCCACCGAGAACGGCATGGACCGCTACGGCGTCGGCTACCGCTCCACCCTGCACGTGCGGCTCATCCACTCCCTGGTCCGCAGGCACGTCGCCGCGATGCCCGACTGGCGGACCGAGGAATGGGGCCTGCCGATCAACCAGACCGATATGGCCGCCACCCTGGTCGGGGCACTGCTCGCACCAGTCGTCGGCGGCATGGCGCTCGGGGTCGTCCTCTCTCCGCGCGACTTGGCCGCCGCCGCCCACCTGACCCGCTACGTCGGCTGGCTCATCGGTGTCCAAGAGCAATGGCTGCCCACGAGTTTCCGCGACGGCGTCGCCATTCTCGACCACTGCCTGACCGCCATCACCAACCCTGACGAGACCAGCCGCCAACTGGCCCTGCCCATGGCCGATGATCCCCTGCACTGGTCCTACCCCAACCTGCCCGCGCTGCGCGGCCGCCTCGCCCGCGCCCAGCACCTGTCGCTCACCAGCGCCTTCCTCGGCCCGAAGGCGATGCGCCTTCTCGGACTGCCCGCCTACGTCCTGCCCTGGTATCCCGCCTTGCGCATTCCCGTCAATCTCGCACGCAGCGCCGCCCGCCACCTGACTCCCGGCGGGCTGGACCGCGCCGCTGTCCACGGCCGACGGCAACAGGAAGCCTTCCTGCGCCGGCTCATCGGCGAAACCAGCGCCACGATCGGCCGATCCGCGCCCCCACTGGGACGAACCGCCTGACCAGGCCGCCGCCTCGACGCCCAACTAGTACAGCCACACCCCGACAGCGAGTTGGTGCATCCGCGAACGGCAAGGAGACGGTTGTGTCAGGTCCATATCGGCTCATCATCTGGGGCCCCGGCGACATGGGCGGACGCGCCTTGCGCACGGCGCTCGAGTCACCCGACTTCGAGGTGGTCGGGGTCAAAGTGTTCAGTCCGCACAAGCACGGCAGAGACATCGGCGAACTGGTGGGCCTGCCCCCGGTGGGTCGCACGGCGACGACTTCGAAAGCGGAGATCCTCGCCACCGACGCCGACTGCGTCATCCACACGCCGACCACCCCGGCGCTGGTGCGAGGCGCCGACGACGACGTCATCGACCTGCTCGAATCGGGCAAGAACGTCGTTTCGGCCGCCTCCTACCACAATCCGTCGATGCCGACGTGGCTGTCCGCCTCACGGTCACCCCTTGCCGTCTTGCGCACGCTGGCGGGCATGAAAGTCACCGGCGACGCCTTCGGTGCGCAGTTGCGAAACGGGCTGACGGCGTTGCGCCTCGGCATGCGTGTGGTGGACGCAACCGCCACCCGCCCACTACGCCCGGGTCTGGAACGGCTGGCGGGTCTCGTGGTCGACCGAGTGATCCCACGACGGCAACTGGGCAGCCGGCTACAGGCCGCCTGCCTCGCGGGTGGCGTCTCACTGCACGGCACCGGCCTGCACCCGGGGTTGATGGTGGAACAAGTGGTGCTGCGACTGGCCGGATTGCTCGACGAGGTGCGGGAGGTGCGGTTCCTGGAAGTCGGCGATCTGTCCTCCGCGCCCGACGGCATGTGGGGCGGGCTGGAGAGCCTCGGCTTCGGCATGCCTCTGGCCGCCGTGGATTCCGACCACGCGATCGGCCTGATGCAGCATTTCTATTTCGACGCAGTGCTCGGCAACGTCGCCTACGCGTTGTACGGGGCCGGTCCGCAGGAGGTTCGTGTCGAACGGCACCTGTACCCGGTGCCCGCGCGCGTCCGGGTGCGCGCGGGCGGCACGGTCGTCGAACCCGGCACGGTGGGCGCGATCCACATGACCTACCGCGGCTACATCGGCGAACGTCTCTTCATGACCAACGAGGAGTGCTGGCACGTCGGGGCGGGCAACGCCCACCTCGGTCCGGACCATCCACGCAGCCTGGCCGGTGGGCATGTGATCGCCCTGCACGGCAGCCCTGGCGACATCGAGATGCGCAACGAGATGGACGACGAGGCGTACAGCGCGGACTGGTCCGCCGTCACCGACATCTCGGTCGCGGCCATGCTCGGCGTGGTCGCGGAGTTGTGCGCCGCGCCGCCCGGCGTGGTGATGCCCGACCTTCGTCCGCACTACCGTCTGGAGTCCCGATGACCGCACCAACACTCGCGGTCGCCGTGCTGGGCGCCGGCCCACTCGCCGACCGGATCGCCGAACGAATCACCGCACGAGCGGATCTCGCGGTGACCGCGCGGCTATCGTCGTCGTCCACCCCACCTCCCGGGACGGACTGCGTCGTCTATCTGCCTTCCTTCACCGAGATCACGGCCGATGCCCCGAAAACCGTTCTCCCGCGATTACTCCGGGACGGCTACGACGTTGTCTCGACGGCGCCGCTCGATGGGCAGCTGCCACGCGCCGAGCTTCTCGACGCCTGCCGTGCCGGGGATTCGACCTTCCACGCCACCGCGGCCTTCCAGGCGACGATCGCGGCCCGGCTGGTGCGCTCGCTGGCCGAGGTCACCCGTGGGGTCCGCCGCCTGGAACTCGTGGAGAAGCTCGACCTGCCCGGCACCGGAGTGTATCCATGGGATACGCGCCGCGACGTCGGCTTGGGAACCACCGGCACCGACTCCGCGAGGGCCGGCGCCGCCGCCGTCGACGGGTACTACGCGGCCGGACTGGGCGTGCTGCACGACGCGGTGTTCGGCAGTGGGGCCGCTGCCGCCGCGACCCCGAGCAGGTCGGTCGATGTGATCACCGACGACTCCGGGACCATCGAGAAGGTGATCGTGGAGCGACATCTCGGCCCCGAGCTGAGCTACCGCTCGATCTGGACCGCGTCCAGCGCGAACCGGGCACCCCTGCGCTACCAGTTGATCACGACGACCGGCACCGCGAAGGGAACGACGGACATCCAGTTCCGATTCACCGGCGGCCTGCACCCGGCGGACCACCTGACGTGTGTGAATGTCATGGACGCACTCCACCCGATTCACGAGCACGGCCCCGGGATAGCCGAGCGGGATCTTTCGATCACCCGCCTGTTGCCGGACGACCGGCTCGACGGCTGACCGGCGACGGCAGGTCTCCAGGAACCGTCGGGCGAGCCAGGCCCGGCGATTCAGCCATCGGCCGGGCGCCGTGCCCGCACGGACGGCGCCGGATTGATCGCACCACGATCCGGCGCCTCGCAGGTGGCGCGCGACTGGTCCGATCACGTCACAGCGGCAAACCGCACGACTGGCCGAGTCCTGCGCCGCTTCCACAGGGTAAGGACCGGCCGAGCCTGCCGGTGCCGCAAGACGGTCCACCGCACAGAGGAACCCGACCGGTGCAGCGGACCGCGATCGTGCGTGATCTCACGAAGTAAGCGATGATCACTGTCGTCGCTGTCCGGAGCGGCCTGGTCGCGATCCGGGCCCGGACGCGGACTGGAGGCATCGGACATGTGGCAGGGAACCGCCATCCTGCGCCCCGGCCTGCTGCTGTACGCCGGGCGGCTCGCAACCGCGCACCGCCACCATCATGCCGCGGCGCAATTGATCCTCGGTATCGAAGGGGCCGTCGGCCTGCGCGACGATTCCGGGGGCCACTGGCAGGGCCGAACCGCGCTGATCCCGCCCGGCGTATCGCACGAGACCGAGGGCGCCGCGACCGGCTTGCTCGTCTTCGCCGACGCGCAGTCCCCGCTCGGGCGCGCGCTCACCGCCTGTGTGCACCGCACCGGCGAAGCCGTGGACTCGGTCACCGCTTGGTCGCGTGCTGCCCTCCCCTTGCTGGATTTCGAAGCCGACAGCGACCGGGACCCGCAGGAGCTCGCGCACGCCGCACTGCGGGTTCTCACCGACGGCGCTCTGCCTCTCGGCGCCGCGCGGCACCCCGCGTTGCGCAACGCGCTGGAGCTGCTGCCGGTCCTGCTCGACGGACCGCTGCGCCTGACTCAGCTCGCGGCCGCGGTCGGACTGTCGGCGAGCCGCCTCGGGCACCTGTTCCGCGAAGAGCTCGGGCTGGCATTCCCGCCGTATCTCCGGTGGGCGCGTCTGCGGCAGGCGATGGACCACGCCCGCCGCGGCGGCACACTCACCGCCGCCGCGCACGCCGCGGGCTTCGCCGACAGCGCTCACCTCACCCGCGTCTGCCACGAGATGTTCGGCCTGACGCCCTCCGAACTCACCGGCGCCGTCACGCTGCTGCGGGCGTAGCGGATTCGTTCAAGCGCCGCCGGGCCCCGGATCCGCACGCTGAACGGCATGCATACGCTTGTCCGCTACGGCTACGTGCCGTTCATGCTGTTGGCCGTCAACGGCGCCGCCCTCGCCGTCATCGCCACCGGGGCCGCCAAACTGTGGCTGGTGCCGCTGCTGATGCTCGCGATCGGCGCCTCGTTCGCGGCCGAACGAATCCTGCCCTACCACGACGACTGGAACGTCTCCCACGACGACGATCGCCGCGACACCGCCCACGCCGTTGTCAACGAACTGCTCACCCTCGGCAGCGTCGCGGCGCTGCCGCTCATGGCCGCGCTGGTCCCCTTCGACGGCATCTGGCCCCACCGGTGGCCCTTCGTCCTCCAGGTGCTTGCCGCCGTGCTCGTCGCCGACCTCGGCATCACCCTCACGCACCTGGCCAGCCACAAGATCCCCGCCTTGTGGCGGTTGCACGCGGTGCACCACAGCGTCAAACGCGCCTACGGCTTCAACGGCCTGATGAAACACCCTTTGCACCAGACCCTGGAGACCGTCGCCGGGGTCACCCCGCTCGTGCTGCTCGGCTTGCCCACCACCGTGGCCTCCGCCCTCGCCTTCGCCGTCGCGGTGCAGCTATTGCTGCAACACTCCAACGTCGACTACCGCGTCGGCCCGCTGCGCGCCGTGCTCGCCCTCAACCAGGCGCATCGGTTCCACCACCTGAAATGGGCGGGCATCGGCGACGTCAACTTCGGACTTTTCACCCTCCTGTGGGACCACCTTTTGCGCACCTACTCCTACGACCCGGCCCGCCGCTTCACCAGCGACGATCTCGGTATGGCCGCCAAACCCCACTACCCCACCGGCTACCTGGCCCAACTCGCCGAACCCTTCCGGCCCGGCGGTGCCTGCCACATGACGAAAGAAGGCGCGGTGCTCCGGTGGCAGGCCTGAAGTGGAGGCCTTCTCGCTGTTATGAGCGTCGTGCACCGGGTAGGGCGACCATGAGTCGGGATCTGCACAGCAGAGGGATGAACGAAGATGATGACCTGGGAAGAGATCATGGCCATGGCTCGTGCCTGGTGGAACCAGATGTTCCCCGGTATGCCGATGATGATGTGATTCGTCCGGCCTGATCGTGTAACTGCCTGATGACGCCTGATCCGGCGACCCGCGCGACGGGTTCGCCGGAGAGGAGGGTCGCTGTCGAGGACGGTAGCGGAGTGCGCTGCCGCCGCGAGACCTCCGTGGGCGTGGGGGGCTCGCGCTGATCCGCCCCGACGAGCCGGCCACGTTTGGCCGAAAGTATGGATTTTCTGACCTCAGGTGTTTGGCATCCGGCTTTGTCCAGGTCATAGCGTTGTGTTCATGAGCACACCTTCGATCGTCATCATCGGCACCGGATTCGGGGGGCTCGGCATGGCGATGGAACTCCAGCGTGCCGGCCTGCACGATTTCACGATCCTGGAGCGGGCCGATGACGTGGGCGGCGTCTGGCGAGAGAACACCTACCCCGGCGCGGGCTGCGACATCCCCTCACCGCTGTACTCCTACTCCTACGCGCCGCGCACCGATTGGCCGAAGCGGTTCTCCCAGCAGCCGGACATCCTGGCCTATCTGCGCGGCGTCGCGCGCGACAACAACCTGCTGCCCAAGATCCGCTTCCGCAGCGAGGTCACCGACGCGGAGTTCGACGACGCCACCGGCCGCTGGACCGTCCGCACCGCCGACGGCGCCCAGCTGACCTGCGATGTGCTGGTCTCCGCGGTCGGGCAGCTCTCGCGGCCCGCGCTGCCGAACATCCCCGGCGTGGACACCTTTCGCGGCACGGCCTTCCACTCCGCCGAGTGGGATCACGAGGCCGACCTGACCGGCAAGCGGGTAGCGGTGATCGGCACCGGCGCGAGCGCGGTGCAGTTCGTGCCCGCGATCGCGCCCTCGGTGACGAAACTGACGCTGTTCCAGCGTTCGGCCGCGTGGATCATGCCCAAGCCCGATGTCGAGTACAAGCCATGGCACCACCGCGCCTTCCGGCTGCTGCCGGTCACCCGGCTCACCGAGCGCCTGGCGTTCTGGCTGTTCTGCGAGTTCCTCTCCCTCGGCATCGTCGACGTGCCGGTGATCCGCAAGCTGGTGACCCGGATCGGCCTGCGGCATCTGAAGCGTCAGGTGGCGGACCCGGAGCTGCGCGCCAAACTGACCCCGGACTACCCGGCCGGGTGCAAGCGGGCGTTGTTCTCCAACGATTACCTGCCCGCGCTCACCCGTTCCAACGTGACGGTGGAGACCACGGCGATCACCGAGATCACTCCCGAGGGCGTCCGCACCGCCGACGGCGTGCTGCACGAGGTGGACGCGATCATCTACGGCACCGGCTTCAAAGGCACCGAGTTCTTGTGGCCGATGCGGATCTCCGGCCGGGGCGGGCGCAAGCTGGCCGACGAATGGTCGCAGGGCGCCCGGGCCTACCAGGGCATCACGATCCCGGGCTACCCGAACTTGTTCCTGGTATACGGCCCGAACACCAACCTCGGCGTCGGCTCGATCGTTTACATGATCGAATCGCAGGCCCGCTACATCCGCCGGGCCGTCGAGCGTCTGGCCGAACGCCCAGGGCACGTCCTCGAGGTGCGTCCCGAGGTCGAGGCACGGTTCGATCGCACATTGCAGCAGCGCCTCGACCGGACCCCGTGGAACTTCTGCTCGAGCTGGTATCGCAACGCGGCCGGGCGGATCACCAACAACTGGCCCGGCACCGTGACGAGCTACCGGCGGGCCACTCGCAAGCCGGATTTCGCGGACTTCGAACTGCGGCCCGTCGCCTGACCCGGCGAACCCATCCGGACAACAATTTCGACAATTGGTGGAGATCAAATGACGTTCGACTACGACGTGGTGGTCGTCGGTTCCGGCTTCGGCGGCAGCGTGACCGCGCTGCGGCTGACCGAGAAGGGCTACCGGGTCGGCGTGCTGGAGGCGGGAAGGCGCTTCGCCGACGACGAGTTCGCCGCGACCTCATGGGACGCCCGCAAGTATCTGTGGGCCCCCGCGCTGGGGTGCTTCGGCATCCAGCGGCTGACGCTGTTGAAAGACACCTTCATCATGGCGGGCGCGGGCGTCGGCGGTGGCTCGCTGGTGTACGCCAACACCCTCTACGAGCCGCCGGACAAGTTCTACCAGGATCGCCAGTGGGCCCACATCACCGATTGGAAGGACGAGCTCGCTCCGCACTACGACCAGGCCAAGCGGATGCTGGGCGTGACGACCAACCCGGCGACCACGCCGTCGGACCGCGTGCTGGCCGAGGTGGCCGAGGAGATGGGCGTCGGCTCGACCTACCGCAGCACGCCCGTCGGCGTGCTGTTCGGCGGCAACGGCGTGCGGCCCGGACAGGAGGTGCCCGATCCGTTCTTCGGGGGCGCCGGCCCCGCCCGCAGCACCTGCACCCACTGTGGTGAGTGCATGACCGGCTGCCGCCACAACGCGAAGAACACTCTCGTCAAGAACTACCTCTACCTCGCCGAACAGGCCGGCGCGACGGTCCATCCGCTGACCACGGTGACCGATGTGCGCCCGCTGCCCGGCGGCGGCTACGCGGTCGCCACCACCCGCACCGGCCGATGGGTCCGCAGGGCCCGCCGGACGTTCACCGCGGAGCACGTCGTCTTCGCCGCCGCCGCGCTGGGCACCCAGCGACTGCTGCACCGGCTGCGTGACCGTGGTTCGCTGCCCGGCATCTCGCCCCGATTGGGCGAGCTCTCGCGCACGAATTCCGAGGAACTGCTCTCGGTACGCAGCCGCCGCAAGGATTCCGACTTCACCAAGGGCGTGGCGATCACCTCGTCGATCCACCCGGATGACGACACCCACATCGAGCCGGTGCGCTACGGCAAGGGCAGCAATGCCATCGGCCTGATCGGCACCGCCATGATCGACCCGGACGGGCGCACTCCGAAGCTGCGCCTGTGGGCGCGCACGATGCGCAAGCTCGGCCGCGACGCTCTCCACCTGCAGAACCCGCGCGGCTGGTCCGAGCAGATGATCGGGCTGCTGGTGATGCAGTCGGTCGACAACTCCATCACCACCTACACCAAACGCGGCCTGTTCGGTCGCAAGATGACCACCAGACAGGGCGCGGGCCAACCGAATCCCACCTGGCTTCCCGCCGGGCACGAGGTCGCGCACCGGGTCGCCGACAAGATCGATGGCATCCCGGGCGCGGGCTGGAGCGCCCTGTTCGACATCCCGATGACCGGGCATTTCATCGGCGGCTGCGTCATCGGGGAGTCCGCGGAGACCGGCGTCGTCGATCCGTACCACCGGATGCACGGATATCCGGGACTGCACGTCATCGACGGCTCCACGATCTCGGCCAACCTGGGCGTGAACCCTTCGCTCACCATCACCGCGCAAGCCGAACGGGCGGTGGCCCTCTGGCCGAACAAGGGCGAGCGGGATCCGCGTCCGGAACTGGGCGCGCCGTACCGGCGCATCGCCCCGGTGCCGCCACGCAACCCGGTGGTTCCGACCGGCGCGCCTGCCGCCCTCCGGTTGCCGATCATCGAGATCAAAGGACCGGCCGACCAGCCGGAGCCCGCCGCCGACACGCGGGGCTGACCGGCGGGCCCGGTCGGCCGCGCCGCAGGGCAGCGGCGCACCGCTCGCGGCCCGCCACACCCTGGTACGGGGCAGCCGGCTAGGTGTGCCGTGCCTACCGGCAGTCCGCGATCGCGGTATCAATCGCTCGCGCGTTCGTCAGATGCGGAATCGACGGCGGCGGGGTAGGCGAAGGACATAGGCGAGGGCCTGCGCATCGCCCGCGATGACTCTGCGGGAACTGCGTGAACTTCTTCTGCGCCTGTTCGGCCGAGCTTCGATCTCGGTAGCGTTCGTGGTGCCTCGGTACCGGGCGACAATCGCGGGCCGTGTCCGCAAGGCGCCGTCCCCGAACGCGATGTTCAACGACCGTTCCACCCACGCCAGATCCAGACACGCGATCCTGCGCATCCGTCCCGGTGCGGTATCCAGACAGCGTCGGCAGACCTCTTCGGTCTCCGCGGTGAAGTGCGCCGTCGCCGCCTCTCACAAATCTTCGGCGGACATCGCGCCGTCCTGAACCGCATCGTTGTACGCGCCGATCTCGTCGTGGACGAAAGCGCTGAGTGAGCCGAGCGGGCGGCACCGCAGAACTCCGACATCTCCCTCGGCCGATGCCGCACGCCCGCTCTCCGGGGGCGCGACGAGATGGGCGAGGAGTTCTTCGCGTGGCGTGAGCGTCGAGGACCCTCCTGACATCGGTTGCGACACAGCCCACCCGTGCATGGCATCACAGGAGGAATCGGGTGGCGTGCGCACCGGCTACCGCGAAGGCGCGCGCCGGGGTCGACCAGGACCCGGCGCCGGGTCGTCGCCTCATGTCTCCTGACCACCGCGTTGTCCGAGCGGGTGCGACGGACAATGGGTTGCCGCGACGGACAATGCACGCGGGCGACCGTGGCGGCGTCGGAGCGCCGGAAGGCTACCGGCGCTACCTGCGGTCGGCTCTGCTCATCCGCGATTCCGCCGAAATCTGGAACTGCGCCGTCCAGATATCGGTCTCGCGTGCGATCACCTCGTTGACTCTGTGCGAGAATTCCCTGAGCAGTACCATCCGCCGGTCGATCTCCCCGTTGGAATTGGCGGAGGCCCGCGAGACAGAGGCCCATTCGAGCTGGAAATCGCACAGCATCGCGTTGATCGACTGCGCGCTACGGATGTCGCGCATCCACGCCGTCGAGATACCGAAGAATTGATCGACGGCCGCGCAACCGGCGGCGAGGGTGAGCAGTGCGTATCCCCAACTCGGATTGATGGCGTCGACCCCGGCGGTCGTCAGCAGTGGCACCAGAATCCCGAGTAGGCCCAGCCCGATCATGGCCGCGGTCAGGGCTAGGCTGGTTCGCTGCTTCGTCAGTCTGTCCCTCGAATACCAATCGCGTGCGTCTATCGCATACGTCTCCACACGTTGGAACAGCCGGGCAAGGGTCTCGTCGGAACTCGACCAATCGGCGGAGCGGAGGTCCAGCGAAGGCGGCACCCCGAGGTCTTGCGAGCGATCCCCGCCGAAGGGCGATCGGTGCTCTGTCACGGCCGTACTGTATCGCCCTCGGCCATCGTTGATCATCCGTTCCCCTGTTCCGCCGATGAAGCGAGCGGCACCGTCGGCGCCTCCGGCGCCCGGTGACGCCCGCGACACGTGCGACGCGGTGCCGCAGAAGGTTTCGGACCTGTGGCGATGTCCACATCGCGCGCGGGTGTGCCCGCGCACGCGAGTGACGCCGCCGGTGGCACAGCGGGTTGCGGCGTTGCCGCCGACGCGGCTGGACGGTGTCGAGTCCGGACCATCGACCGAGTACCGCGCCGCCGCGGGGCAACCCTGTCGCGGCCGGATCGAGCTGTGGGCCCGGACAGGCGATCCAAGTGGTAGGCGGATGCCGCCGATCCAGCCGGATACTGCACCCGTCGCGCCGCTTTCAGAAGACCGGTACCGGCCGAGTCGTCACGGACGGCCGGAATGGCTACCGCGCTTTTCCAGCGACATTGCCGACATGCTGATTCACCCGGTTCGGGTGAATCGGACCGTGGCCCTCTCCTGAATCACGGCCCGCAGGAATTCCGGCGCACTTCGGCCGATTCAGGCAAAGAAGTCCATAGTCGACCGGCGGACGTTTTTCACGCCTCGATTCGAGAGCACTTTGTGGAATCCGCGCTCTTCCGGACCGGCGGACAGCGAGTAGAACCCGAGGACGCGTGCTCTCGATCGCGTGGGGTAATTGCTACAGAGAAGCGTCACCACGACCATTCGACCGACCGCGCCGAGAACACAGTCAGCGAGAACGAACGAAGGAGCGACCCATGCCGGCACGTCGCCGCACCTACCTCGTCCGTCTCGATCCCTGGCTCCTCGGCGACAGCGCCGCGACCACCGGGATCCGCACCCAGTTCTTCGACTGGTTGCGCACCACGGCCGACACCGAGGTCGTCCAGCTCTGTGGGGCCGATCGAGTGGTGATCACGTCTCCGCCGGAACGGGCCGACCAGATCAAGGACCTCGAATACGTTCTCGACGTCGAGCCGCACGAGTAGCCACGACTGTGGACCGGGCCGGAGTGGATTCCGGACCCGGAACGTCAGCCCAGGTGGTCTCGGACGGCGTCGACGGCACGACGGGCACTCTCCGCGGCGGACTCCATGGTGGACGGCAGATCGGTCCGGGTCCAATCGCCCGCCAGGAAGAGCCCACGGATGGGAGTCGTCTGGCTCAGCCGCAGCGACTCGAACCCCGGATGGGCGGAGAACGTGGCCTGCGGCTGGTGGATCACCTTGGTTCGCAGCACCTGAGCGGAGCGCGCCTCCGGGTAGTGCTGGTGCAGTGATTCCAGTGCCCTGCCGATGAACTCGTCGTTGCGGAGGTGGACCACGTCCCAGGACGCGCTCACCGCGAGCGAGTAGCAGTACCCGTCCCGGTGATCGCCGCCGTGCATGCCGGTGGTGTCGAAAACCCACTCGACAGTGGTGTCGCGGAGGTTCTCGGCCAGGCGAACCATCCGCAACGGGCGGTCGAGCCAGACGTACACGCTGGAGATCGGCGCAGGTTCGATCTTCCGCACCGGCGCGAAGAATTCCTGGTCGGCGAGCACGCCACGGTCCAGCAGCGTCGTCAACGACCACGGCGGCAGCGTCAGGATCGCGGCGTCGCAGTCGATCCGCTGCCCATCCGCCAGCCTGATGCCGGTCAGCCGGTCATCGGCCAGTTCGACGTCGACCACCTGGGCTCCGGTCACTATCCGAGCACCACGGGAACGCAGGAAGCGTTCGGCCGGGGCGACGAACAGCTCGTGCAGACTCACCCTCGGCCATACCGCGTCACCGGCACGCGGATTACCGGCCAGCGCTCGGCGAGTGATGAAGTGCAGGGTCTGCACGAAGGTGAAAGCCGAGACGCGGTCGGGCTTTTCGTTCAGCAGGCCGATCACGAGTTGGTCCAGCGTCAGCTTCCGCAACGAATCGGGGACGCCGATGTCACGGAACCAGCGGTCGGCGGTCATCGCGTCCAGGTCGGGCGACGGCTTCCGCGCCGCGGCGCCGATCCGCAGCCACGTCCGTACGGCCGCGGGGCGGTCCCGCCACGGGATCGGCGGCCAAGCCAGCCAGGCCAGTCCGGCCGTGTTCCGAACTACGGCGGGCAACCATCGCGGCCCGCGCGTGGTGAGCAGCCGACCCGGTCCGGTTCGGATGGCGAAAGGCGGTGCGTCCCAATATAGTTCGTCACTGGTGCCGATCGTGCCGACATACTCGAGCAGCGCGTTGTAGCAACCGGCGAACAGATGCTGGCCGTTGTCGACCATGCTTTCCACACCGGGCACATCGAAAGAGAAGGTGCGACCACCGAGCCGTCCGCGTTTCTCGACCAGGGTCACCTGCCGCCCTTGCTCGGCCAGCCGGACGGCGGCCGCCAGCCCGGCCAGGCCCGCTCCCACTACAGCGACATGCCCCGCGCGCGAACCATCGACAGCGAGAGACTGATACGTTTCTTCAGTCATTTACTCATTCTACTCGGCCCGCCGGTCATTCGGCCGAGATTCTCATGATAGCGTGGGCTCGGCAGCATCGGCAGTCACGGATACAGACGAGCAGCAGCTGGGTGACATCCGCCCGCGGGTGCGCCGTGGCGCGCGGCTGTGCGACCACCTTCCCCTTGATGACGCGATCGCAAGGGCGGCGGCAGGCCGAGGCGGTGAACCTCGGTGAGGTCCTGACCAATCCTCATCGCGGCCGAGTTGCCAATTTTCCCGGATAACATCAGAATCGCCGTTTACTTTCAGCTACCGTACGGTGGCAGAGCAACCGCTCGACGGGACACCAGGGATGCCGGCCCGGCCGCGCATCCGGGAGCCCGCGCAGGCCGGGCGGTCGAGGATCGACCGCTCTGTTCCACCGAGGAGCCGCATGTACCCCGGCGCACACGTCGACCGATTCCCGGATAAGCCAGCTGTTGTTCTCGCCGAGACCGGCGAGGTGCTGACCTATCGGGAACTGGAGGAGAACTCGATCCGGATCGCCCGGCACCTGCACGACGCGGGGCTGCGCAAGGGCGATCACATCGCGCTGCTGTCCGGGAACGACCCGAAGGTCTACGAGGTCTACTGGGCGGCATTGCGAACCGGGCTTTACATCACCGCGGTCAACCGGCACCTCTCGGCGAGCGAGATCAGCTACATCGTCGACGATTGCGGAGCTCGTGCCCTGATCGTATCGGCCGGTCTCGCGGAGGCCGCGGAGCAGATCGTCGCGCAGACGCCCGGGGTCGATATCCGGCTGGCCTTCGGCGGCTCGGTGCAGGGGTACAAGTCCTATGAGGACGCCAGGGCGGCGGCGTCCCCCGACCCCCTTCCGGACCAGCCGCGCGGCGCGGACATGCTCTATTCCTCCGGCACCACCGGGCGGCCCAAAGGCATCAAACAGCCCTTGCCAGAACGGCAGGTCGGTGACGCGCCCGGGGACACCTACACCGCGATCTTCGGCCCGCTCTACGGATTCGGCCCCGACACCGTCTACCTCTCCCCTGCCCCGCTCTACCACGCCGCGCCGCTTCGCTTCGGCGGCGTTGTCCACGCACTCGGCGGAACGCTCGTGGTCATGGAGAAGTTCGATGCCGAACAGGCATTGGCCGCGATCGAGCGTTACCGCGTGACCCACAGCCAGTGGGTGCCGACCATGTTCGTCCGGATGCTGAAACTCGACGAGTCCGTCCGCGCCCGCTACGACGTGTCCAGTCTACGGGTCGCGGTGCACGCGGCCGCCCCGTGCCCGGTCGAGGTGAAGCGGGCGATGATCGACTGGTGGGGCCCGATCCTGTACGAGTACTACGCCTCCACCGAGGCCAACGGTGCGACCTTCATCGACACCGAAGAGTGGTTGCGCAAGCCGGGATCGGTCGGCAAAGCCCTCTTGGGCACGATCCGGGTGTGCGGCGACGACGGTGCGGAACTGCCCACCGGCGAGATCGGCACCATCTATTTCGAGCGCGACGAGGTGCCCTTCGCCTACCACAACGACCCGGCCAAGACCGCCGAGGCGGTGCACCCGGCTCACCCGACCTGGACCACCACCGGCGACATCGGCTACGTCGACGAGGAGGGCTATCTGTTCCTCACCGACCGCAAGGCCTTCATGATCATCTCCGGCGGCGTGAACATCTACCCGCAGGAGGTGGAGGACGCGCTCGCCCTGCACCCGAAGGTGCTCGACGTGGCCGTGATCGGCGTGCCCGACGAAGAGATGGGTGAATCCGTCAAAGCCGTCGTCCAACCGGCGCCGGGCGCCGAACCCGGCCCGGAACTCGCCGCCGAGCTGCGCGATCATCTGCGCGAGCGCATCGCTCACTACAAGGTGCCCCGCAGCTTCGACTTCGCCGACGACCTGCCGCGAACTCCCACCGGCAAGCTGGTCAAGGGCAAGCTCCGGGAACGCTACGTGTGACCACCGCCGACAACCCGGCGGCCGGGGTCACGCGGCGAAGCTGAGCCGATCCTCGCTCACCTTGCCGGCTCGCGCCACCAGGCGTGCGACCGCCTCCGCCACCTGCTCGGGCCGCTCCAGGATCACGGAGTGACCGGCGCCGTCGACCATCACGAAATCCGAGTACTCGACGGCGGCGGCCATCGCGACGGAATGCGACGGTGGTGTCATCAGGTCGGCGGAGCCGCACAGCACCAAGGTGGGAATCCGCGAGAGAATCGCGAGCGCGTCGGTCCGGTCGTAGACCATGAACTCGCTCAAGAAGCTCGCCATCGTCACGATCGGCGTCTCGTTGCGCATCGCGTTGGCGAAGGCGAGCACCCGGGGGCTCACCCTGCGGTCACCGAATTCAGCGGTACGGACGACCGGGGCGAAGAGCTTGCACGCCAGCAGCTTGGCGCGCTGCATCAGGCCGGGGGCGCAGCGGACGGCGGCCTGGAAGAGGGAAACGACCGGATTGCGCAGGAGCCGGCCGAAGCCCGCGTCCGCGAGCCCGCTCGCCGCGGTCGCGAGCAGTGCGACACCGACGATGCGAGTGCCGATCTCGTGCGGGTTCTGGCCGGCATAGGTCAGCGCGGTCATGCCGCCCATCGAGTGGCCGACGAGGACGACCGGGCCGGTGGGGGCCACCGCGTCCAGAACGTCCCGCAGGTCGTGGCCGAGTTGGTCGAGGTTGTAGGTCTGCCGCGGCGCGGTGGCGGAGTCTCCGTGGCCGCGGTGGTCGTAGCAGACGACCCGGGCGCCCGCGTAGCGGCGCAGCAGCGCGTTGCGGACGTAGGTCCAGGACTCGGTGCGCAGGCAATGTCCGTGCAGCAGCACGACGGTGAGTTCCGCGTCGCGCGGACCGTACTCGCGGACCGCGAGTGCCACACCGTCGTCGGTCGAGACCACGGCACGCCGCTGCGCCGCAGTGGGGATCGTGCTGGGGATCGACATGAGATGCTCCGGTCGGCTCGGCGGTGACTTGTCCAACTCTCCGCCGTATCCGCCGCGGGCATCAGGCCCCCGAGTGCTGAGGTCCGTCCCCCGAGGTGGCGTCGATCACCACCAAGGTGGAGGCGCGCTGTCGGCGACCCCGAGCACGGACAGAGCGAATATGCCGTACTGCGCGGCCACCTCCTCCGGTGTCGCCGGGCCGGACTCGCGGAACCACTGCGGTATGGCGGTGCACATGGTGGCTATCGCACGACCCGCCGCGCGGGTATGGGGTGTGGCGATCCGGCCCTCGGCATGGGCCTCGGTGATCGCGTCGTCCAAAATGGCCTGGATGTCGCGGCGGGAGCGCGCGATGCGCGCGCGTTCGCCCGGGGAGAGGCTGCGCATTTCGCTGGCGCCGATGAAACCGAGGTCGCGGCGGTGGGTGTGGAACAGGGCCAGGGCTTCGACGATCAGGCGCACCCGGTGGATGCTGTCGCGACCCTCGGCGCGAGCGGCGCGCACGCGCCAGTGCAGCTCGTCCATGGTCAGGTCGAGGATGCGGACCAGCAGATCGTGCTTGTCGCGGTAATGGTGGTACAGGCCCGGGACGCTGGTGCCCGCCCGCCGGGCGATGGCGCGCACAGTCGTGCCGTGATAGCCGATCTCCACGAACGAAGCGAGAGCGGCGGCCAGCACCGGATCGACATCCAACGGTGCGAATTCCCGCCATCGGACTGGGGCGTCCGCCCCGGCGTCGGCCCGGTCGCCGGCGGGATGGGTCGAGGAAGACGTGGCGCGCAGCAAGTGGGTGACCGGTGTGCCGAGGACGTCGGCCAGGCGGGTCAGCCGCGCGATCGAGATCCCGGTCTTGCCCGTTTCCACGGCGCTGAGCGTCGCGGGGCTCACCTCGAGACGGCGCGCTGCTTCGCGCAGTGACAGGCCCGCCGCGCGGCGGGCGCGCCGGATCTTCTCGTGGAGCGGCGCATACTCGCCCTCAGCTGCCATAGTGTTCAGGATATCTGAACAGTAGCGGCTTCCGCGTTTCAACTTCAGACCTCTCAGCGGGGTTTTGACACAGAAGTCGACCGATGGGACAGTGTTCAGTTGGAGCGATCGTTCGGTTCTACGGCGAGGCTCCGGAAGTCGAGGAGGAGTGTGCGATGGCGATCGATCTGACCTATTCCGACGAAGTCCGGGCGCTGGTCGAGCGCACCCGGGAATTCGTGCGGGAGACGGTGCTGCCGATCGAGGACGAACACCACGGCGACATCACCGCCGCGGGTGGCGACGCGGTGCGCGCCACGCTGAACGAGCAGGCCCGCGCCGCCGGAGTCTTCGCCCCGCACGCGCCCATCGAGTACGGCGGTCACGGGCTGTCGATGTCCGATCGCGCGCCGGTGTTCGAGGAGGCGGGCTACTCGCTGTTCGGCCCGATAGCGCTCAACATCGCGGCACCCGACGAAGGCAATGTGCACATGCTCGCCCACATCGCCGACCCGGAGCAGAAGTCGCGCTATCTGGAACCGCTCGCCCGTGGCGAGGTGCGTTCGGCCTTCGCGATGACCGAACCCGCGCCCGGCGCCGGCTCCGACCCTTCGGCGCTGACCACCCGCGCGGTTCGCGCCGACGGCGGCTGGCGCGTCAACGGCCACAAGCACTTCATCACCGGCGCCGACGGCGCGGGCTTCTTCATCGTGATGGCCCGCACCTCCGGCGAACCCGGGCAGCGCGGCGGCGCGACCATGTTCCTGGCGCCCGCCGACACCCCCGGCCTGCGCGTGGGCAGGCATATCACCACGCTGGACCGGGCCATGATCGGCGGCCACTGCGAAGTCTTCTTCGAAGACATGTTCGTCCCGGACGAAGCGGTGCTCGGCGCCGTCGACCGCGGTTTCGAATACGCGCAGGTGCGGCTCGGGCCCGCCCGCATGACACATGTGATGCGCTGGCTCGGCGCGGCTCGCCGGGGCCATGACATCGCCGTCGAGCGAGTCGCTCAACGGGAAGGCTTCGGCGCACGCATCGGCGATCTCGGCATGGCGCAGAAGATGATCGCCGACAACGAGATCGACATCGCGGCCACCCGTGCGCTACTGGTGCGCGCGTGCTGGGAACTCGACAACGGAGAGCACGCGGGCAACGCCACCTCCATCGCGAAGACGTTCGCCGCCGAGGCGATCTTCCGCATCGTCGACCGCAGCATTCAGTTGTGCGGCGGACTCGGCGTCTCCGACGATCTGCCGCTGGCGCGCCTGTCTCGCGAAGTGCGTCCCTTCCGTATCTACGACGGCCCGTCCGAGGTGCACCGCTGGGCGATCGCGAAACGAGCGGTCAGCGCCGCCCGCCGGGCCGGGACCGACGGGACTCGGTCGGCGCACTGATCCGGCCCCGCGGTCACCGGGGCGTGCGAGGCGCCGCCGCCGGAAAGGGAGATCGCGGGCATATCACTCAGCCAGGCGCGCGACCGACCGTAGGAGCCCATTCCGTCCATGGATCTCGCGCTCGCGTGTACCGGAACCGGGGCGAGGGCCGCGTAGCATGCGGACTTCAGGAATCGCTCGCCCCGCCGGGACACAGCGGAGACTCCTCATCGGCCAGGCGGCGACCCCCATCGGACTGTCTCCCGAGATGGTCGAAAGGAGAGCTGCATGTCGGCGCAAGACCGCCAGTACGTCATCCTTCTGGACCCGGGCCGCCTCGGCGACGAAGCCGCGATGACGGCGAGTCGTGAGGCATTCTTCAACTGGCTGACGAAAACCGACGCCGCGGTCGTTCAGGACGGCGGCGCCAATCGCGTAGTCATCACCGCGCCGCCGGAGGTAGCCGAACAGGCCCGGGGCCTCGCGTACGTCCGCGGCGTCGAGCCATTCGCCTAGCCGCGCCGAGGTGGCGAATGATCTATCCGATGATGTAGCCGGTGTAGAGACCGCCTTCGCAGATCCGTCCGATCACCACTCCACCCCCGTCGGCGCACAACTGGGCATTGATCGCGGCGTGGTCGCCTTCCCATTCGTCCGGCTCGGCCGTGGCAGTCCCGGCCCCCAGACCGGTCGCCATCGCTATGCCTGTCATCGCGAGCGCGATCCGCACCTTGCCGATCATCGCCCCTCCTTTCCGTGCCCGACCGGGCGATCAGCGCCGAACCTACCGCCGCACAGGCCGGCCTACAATCCCGGAGAAGCTGTGGCACAACGTCTTTTCGCGCAGCTCCCGACACCGGCACTGCCGCCCACAGCAATACGACGGGAAAGACGAACGGGCCTGAGCACTCCGCCGCCGCCAGCGGCTCGGCTGACGGCGGCGGACGCTCATGGTGGAAGAAATCGAGGCGGTGATTACCGTCCGTGCTGATGCGCGGACTGGCGGGCCTCGTCGACGTCCGCCTCGGCCCTCGCCTTCTCGGCGGCGGCTTCCTTCCCGGCCGCCTCGCGCTGCGATTCCGCCTTGTCCTGCTGCGCGCGACCCTCGTCCTTCAGGTCCTCGTGACCGGTGACGGTACCGGCCGCTTCCTTCACCTTGCCCTTGACGTCTTCGACGACGCCCTCGACGCCCTCACGAGCACCGCTTCCATGTTCAGCCACAACAACCTCCTGGAATATCGGAACAAGCTGACATCTCGCGCATACCCGGGAGACCGGCCTCGAACCGTCTCCAGCGAGAAAGTTCGGTCAGCCCGCGTCCGGCTCGCTCGCCAGGGCGCGGGCCTCAGCGCAGCGGCGTGCTCTCGCTGGGCCCTTGCCGGTACCGAGTCATCGTGAGCCGCTGCTCGCGATCGTTGTACTCGGGGATCGGCAGGGGGAACCAGTAGCTGCCATCAAGCCAAGCTTGCCCCAGCAGCGGAACCGGCTTCTGGAGGATGTTGACACCCTTGCCGTGGGGCGGGCTCCCGAAGGTTCCGACCGGCGCGCCGTCGATGAAGAACTCCACACGTTCGTGGTCGAGACGGACGGCGTAGGCGTGGTCGTCCGACAGCAGCGCCGGGTCGAGCGGCTTGATCTGCGGTACCAGCTCACCACCCCGTTTGACCATCAGGAAGAAACCGCGAGGCAGGTCCTGACCGAGGACGTTGAAGATCGGACGGGTGAGCTCGCTTGCGTCACCGACGAATCCGTGCGAGCCGTTGTACATGAACCAGGCGATCTCCAGGCCGAGCGGGTCGATGGACCGGTTCGACACGCCCCACCCGGCGGTGCCGTTGTGGGACGTCAGGTCGGGCGCGCCCTTGATATCGATGGTCATCGTCTGCCCCGGTTCGAACACCGGCTTCGAGAGGACCTCGGAGTTGTTGTAGGGGAACAGTCCGTCGCGCGTCGGCGGATTGACGAAGGTCACGCCCTGCGGGCCGTAGCTGGTCGAGGAGTAACCGACGTTGGTGTTGCACCAGTCGCCGACCGGCGCGGTCGCGAAGTTCTCGTCCATGGCCTTGGTGGGGCGCGGTTCGCCGGTGCCGATGTATCCGGCGAACGCGTTGATGTTCAGCACCGCGCAGTTGGGTAAGCCGTCGTCGACGCCGGGAACCTGGATGTTCGGATCGGCCGCGGCCCCCGCCGTTGCCAGGACGGTGCAGAGAACCATGCTGGTCACTCCCACCGCCGTCTTGATCTTCCGGCCGTGTGCACTGCTCACTGATCTTCTCTCCTGAGTAGATGAGATATTGCGAAGCAAACCTTATCAACATTTCATCGCGCCGAGATGTCACGCTTCTCACGCGCCGATCAGCGTTTGGCGACAGATTCTGTTGGAACACAGCAGAATTCGGCATACGACGCTCCGCCCGTCTTTCGAGCGGGCCGCGAAGTTGATAAAATAAGTCTCACAACATCTCATTGCCACAACGTCCGTGGCTTGCGGAAGCGAGTAGTCCGATGCCGTGCTGCCTCCTTGCCGGATACCTCGTCGCCGGTGCGCACCGGCTCTGGCGTCGGCTGCGGGGCCGATCCCAGCAGCCCGTCGAATTCCCGCCCACCGCCTATCGCGCCGGGCCGGCGGACATCCCGCTCTCCGGCGCCGCCTCGTCCGAGGTGGCGGCATGACGAGCACACCGGAAGCACGCACCTTCCCGCCGGTCACCGAGTCGAGCCCCGAACGATCTGGCGGCGCAGCGCTTCGTCCTCGACCTCGCTCTGCAACCTCTCGACCGGTTCGACGGGTTCGATCGCATCGAGCAGATCGGCGGCAGCGCGCTGCGATACCAGCTGAACTTCATCGCCTATGCGCTCGCGATGGCGCAGTACACCAGGACGCCCGCCTTCACCGGTTACCTCGCCGAAGGGCAACGCAACGCCATCCTCAAGATGTGCGACAAACGGGTCTGGGGATACTGGGCGACCGAAAGCCTGTTCGGCTACGCCCGTAGGGAAACCGATCCCATGCGGCACGCGAACGTCATGTACACCGGCTATTTCGGCGTCATGATAGGTCTCTACGAAACGCTCAACGCCGATCCGACTTTCGACCGGCCCGGATCGCTGGCACTGCGGTGGAGCCGGAAGCGGGTGCACGACTACGATTTCGCCCGCCTGTGTCGCGCGATACGCCGGAACATGCTGGCGCGCAAGGACTGTCCGCAGTACGCCTGCGAGCCGCACCTGATCTATCCCATCTGCAATGTCTTCGCCTTCAACACCCTGGTGATGCACAACCGTCTGCATGCCACCGAATTCACGGGCGATCTGGTCGAGCGGATCCGGCACAGCTATCTGCACGACGGCTGGCGCCTGCGCAACGGCCGGTTCATACCGGGCAGGCTGGGCCCATCATCACCATCAGCCGGCCCGTACTCGGCTACGACGCCGGAATGGTCGCCTGGCTCAACGCGATGATGCCCGACCTGGCACACGACACATGGAACACTCTTCGCGATCGCTTCGTGGACTTCGACGGGCACGACCTACGCCTGCGCGGCAGTGCGCGCACACGCGTCGACCTCGGAAACTACAACATGCTCAACGGCGACGGGATGACCAGGATCTTCGTGGCCACCGCCGCAGCGGAGATGGGCGACTCCGCTCTCGCCGCCGCGCTGGTCCGCTCCATGCACGACCGGTACCGGGCCGACGAGCGAGACGGCGCCCGCCGCTTCGCCGGTGTCTCCACGGTGACCAACGCTCACCACGCGCTCGCGCGGTTCACCCGGGCCGACGGACTGCGGGACCTCATCCTGGGCACGGTGCCGCCGGAGTGGCGGACCGGGCCGATCCTCGGCGTCGCGCCGTATCCGGACGTCCTGGTCGCCAAAGCGGTCACCGACGGCAGCGCCCTCGACCTGGTGCTCCGCCCCGGAGGCTCGGCGAAACGGGTTCGGCTGGCCCTGGAGCGGCTGCTGCCACGCCGAACCTACCGCGTCACCGGCGCGACCGAGCCGACGCTGATCGCCGACGATTCCGGCCGGGGGGTCGTCGAGGTCGATCTGGGCGGGCGGCGCGACGTGCGCGTCACACCCGCGTAGTCGCGGCGCCCGTGCACCACGACGGCCTGCCGCCCGCGGTCACCTGGGCGATGATCGCTCTGTGCGTCTGCGGCGCGGCCGTGGCAACCGTGGGTCTGCTGCGTCCGCCTCCCGCGGCGGGACGGCTGGGCCGTTACGGTGAGCGCGGCTCGGAACTGTTCCATACGGTCATGCTCGCCGCCATGGCCCTGATGTGGAGTGAGATCGGCGCGACGCTGCCGATCGCCGGGTGGCGCCTGCTCTTCTGCGCCCTCGCGCTCGCGTCGCTGCTGTGGCTCATCGCCGTCGCGACGCGCGGCCAGCCGGAGGATCGGTCCGAACGGATCGGCGCGGCGCTCTATCACGGTGTCGCCGCGCTCGCGATGGTCTACGCGACGCTCGGCGTTCCCGCGAATGCTCCGGGGCACGGCCACCATACAGCGGGCGCTCACCCGGCGGAACTGCCGTATCCGGTGATCGGCTGGGTGTTCGCGGGCACGTTTCTCCTCGAACGCGCTGGTGGTGGTGGCCGCCGTGGTACGCCCGCCGAGCGACGCGGCGACGCGGCGGGAATTCGTCGTCACGGCGTTGCCGCACCTGGCCATGGACGTCACGATGACGGTGATGCTCGCGGCCGCCCTGACAGCACCCGGTGCGGGGAGCTTCGCGGCTGCCAGCGGATCGGCGACCGCCCTGGTGGCAGCGCGATAGCACTCGCGCTGGCCATCGGACCGGCTCAGAGCGGTTCGGCCGGCGACCGCTTATGCCTGCCGCTCGGTAGCGCCGATGCCCGACAGCGTCAGCTCGACGGGTTCCCGGGGCAAGACCGGACGGAACACGCAACGAGTACACGTGTAGATCGTCGGCATGCACTCGTTGCAGTGCACACACGCCGACCGGGTCATCGCATCCGACTGGATGCGACGCACCAAATCGGGTTCCCGCAACAGAGCCCGGCCCATCGCGACGAAGTCGAAGCCTTCCGCCATGGCCAGCCGCATGGTGTCCAGGTTGGTGATGCCGCCGAGCAGAATCAGCGGCATCGACAGTTCCCGCCGGAAGTGCCGCGCTCGCTCCAGCAGAAACGCCTCCCGATACGGGTACTGCTTCAGGAATGCCTTGCCGACCACACGAAAGCCCCAGCGGGCCGGCGCCGGAAGGACGTCGGCGAACGATGCACGCGGAGCGTCACCGTGGAACAGCAACATCGGGTTCAGCAGTGAGCTGCCCGCCGTCAGCTCCAACGCGTCCAGCGTGCCGTCGGCTTCCAACCACGCGGCGACCTGCACGGACTCGGGCACGGTCAGCCCGCCGCGCACGCCGTCCTCCATATTGAGTTTCGCGGTCACCGCCAGTCGCCCGCCCACGGCTTGCCGAACCGCGGCGGCGATCTCGCGCGCCAACCGCGCCCGGTTGGCCAGGGTGCCGCCGTACCGGTCGCGGCGGCGATTCAGCTTCGGGCTCAGGAACGAGCTGACCAGATAGTTGTGCCCGAAGTGGATCTCGACCGCGTCGAAACCGGCCTGTTCGGCCAGCTTCGCCGCCTCGGCGTGCGCGGCCACGAGCTCGCGGATGCCGTGCTCGTCGGGGCTTCGCATCATGCGCATCGACAGCGGGCTGAGCATCCGGCTCGGCGCCAGCGCCGGAACGCGGTTGGAGGCCGCGTTGGCCACCGGACCGGCGTGACCGATCTGCGCGCTCACCGCCGCCCCTTCACCGTGCACCGCTTCGGTCAGCCGCCGCAGCCCCGGCACCGCCTCCGGGCGCATCCAGATCTGGTGCCGGTCGGTGCGGCCACCGGGCGCGACGGCGCAGTAGGCCACGGTCGTCATCCCGGCGCCCCCGGCAGCGACCTCGCGGTGGAACTCGATCAATTCGTCGGTCACCAGGGCGTCCGGCGTGCGTCCTTCAAAGGTCGCGGCCTTGATCACCCGGTTGCGCAGGGTGATCGGCCCGAGCTCGGCCTGCGCGAATACGTCGTTCATCGTTTCTCTCCTGTCGGTGCGGTCAATCCGGCCACCACGAATTCCCGGAGGGTGGCCACCGCCTCCTGCGACATATCTCGGTGCTCCGCGCTGCCGAAGCGCATGATCACGAGGTCGAACGCCAACATCCATCGGCGCTTGCTCTCGCGCTCGCCCACCCCCGGCAACAGGTTCACCCACGAATCCATGCGAAACCACGGCTGACGCCACTCGGTGACCTGCCTGCCGAGGACGAAATGCGCCAGCAGCCTCAGGTGCAACCGGCCCACCGGATCGGCGGACAACTCGACGAAGGGCTCGATCACCGCGTCGACCACGTCGGCGACCGACCCCTGCCTGCTGGTGACAGCTGCCAGCCGGTCCTCCCACACCGGCGCCAGCCGGTCCTCGAGCAGCGCGGCGACCAGCGCGTCCTTCGATCCGAAGTGATAGTGCACCGCCGCCGGATTCGCTCCTGCCTCCGCGCAGATGCCCCGCACCGACACCTCGTCGTACCGGCCGTCGAGCAACAGCCGTTCGGCGGCTGTCAGCAGGCGGTCGCGGGTGGTCGCTTCGGAGACCTGTTTCGGCATGCGCTCAGTGAAACACGTTTCCATCAACGGTTCAATCATTGTTTGAATCATTGATGGGTCGCGTCGGCCCGAGCGCCCATCGGCGGAACGCTCGGCGAATCGGGACGGCACGGAAGGCCGGCACCAGTACTGCGTGCGGCTCCAACGACGAGGTCGGCCGCAGCACCGCGTCAACGGACCGAGACCCGGCTCTCGTCCGGCCGCCTCGGCCTGTCTTTGCTCAGGAGTTGCCCGCGATGATCACCTCGGGGATGCCGGTGCCGAGCGGGACGGCCCGGCACACCGGCGCCGGACTGCTCGGATCCAGCACGGTGAGCAGCAACTCTTGCACGAACGGGTCGTACACCATATGGAAATGCCCGGTGAGGTCGGCGGGGCACAGGTCCTGCAGAGCGATGTTCCGGGCGCCCGGCCCGCGCAGCGCGATGTTCTCGAACGGCTGGATCATCTCGTCGACGCGGCTTCCGATGGTCACATACCGCACCCCGGGCACCGTGTCGCCGCCCGCGTTGAGATCCAGCATGATCGGCGAGCCCTCGGCCTGCTGCACGGCGGCGAGCGAGGTCACCTGGGCGAATGCCTGCAACGCACCGGGAATGGCCTGGGCCACCGGCACCAGCCCATACATCACGCCGCCGTAGCTGGGCGAGGCGAGGCCGACCCACTGCTCGACCTTGGGGGCGCCACCCAGCTTGTTGACGAAGTAGCGGGTCACATTGGCGCCTTGCGAGAATCCGACCAGGTCGACCTTGCCCGCGCCGGTCGCCGCGAGTACCTGATCGACGAACGCGCCGATCTGGTACGCGCTGAGCACCAGGTCTTCGGTGCCGTAGCTCTCCGCGCCGGGTTTGCCGCCGTAATTCAACGCGAAGACGCAGAACCCGGCCGCGGTGAGCCGGGGCGCGATCCCGGACCAGTCGGAATAGGCCGTGGAGTCGGTCCCGTGCGCGAGCACCACCGGACGGGGATGCGCGGCGCTGGGAACGCAGCCGAAATCATTGGTGCCGGCCGGGACCGCGTTCGGATGGCTCTTCTGATACCACGCGGCGGCCAGGTGGTCGGATTGCGGCGGGGCGGCGTAGGTCGGCACGTCGCCCGGGCGGAAGCCGAGCGGCTCGGCCGACGCCACACCCGGGCCCAGCGCGGCGGCACCGGCGACCGCCAAGGCCAGCACGGCGCCACGCAAGTGTGAAATGCCCCAAGCTCCCGCTCCGCTCGACTGTCGCATCTCACAATGATCTCTCCGATCTGCTCGAAATGCGCGCGGTATCGGGGTGTTTCGCCTCCCCTACTTATCGGGGGTCTCGTCCTCGGCGAGGATGCGGTAAAGAGACTTCCGCGTCTCGGTGAGCAGCTCCGCCGCACGCGCCGCCTGCTGCGGGGTGCCCGCCGCGGCGACCTGCGCCACCGCGCCCATCAGTTGTCCTACGAGTGCGCGCAGATCCATCGCTTGCGCCCCAACATCCTGCTGGACGTCAGCCCACGGATCGCCGAGCTCGTCCCGGTGCGCGGTGACATATTCGGTACCGGCCTCGGTCAGCTTAGCGGTCTTGCGCCCGGCCACCTTCTCGATGAGGACAAGTCCCTCGTCCTCCAGTTGCGCCAGCGCGGGGTAGATCGAGCCGGGGCTCGGCCGCCAGATGTCGTTGCTGCGCTCACGGATCTGCTGAATGAGTTCGTATCCGTGCATGGGTTGCTCGGCGAGCAGCAGCAACACCGCGGCGCGGACGTCACCGCGCCTGCCCCGGCCGCCGCGACCACGTCCGCGACCGAAATGCGGGCCGAAACCGGGCCCGAAACCGGGGCCGAACTCGGGCCCGAAACCGTGGCGTCCGCCCCTGCGGAAGCGCGGGCTCCGCTCGAAGTCCTCGTGACCGGGCAGGGACCGGCGGCCACGCCGGCCGAATTCTCGATGTCCTTGGTGTTCCATGTCAGCCTCCCAGGGCTCTCGTGTTCTATTCACACTATCGACGATATATCGGCAATGCATCGAACGCAAGGGTTGTTTCCTATCGAGTTCCCAACCACGGCTCAGTTCGCCAGCGCATCGATCCAACGCGCCAGCCGCGCCCTTCGGAGTCCGCCAGTTCGGCAGTGTTGGGTCAGCGATGAGAGTGCTCGATACGCCGCGACGCGAGCGATCGCGCGATTCCGGCGTCGGCGCGCCCCAGCGCCGCGAACAGTCCTTCGGCGACCTGCATGGTTGTCCCCCGAAGCTCGGTATGAGCTGTGGTCCCACCACGGCGAGCGCGGCTGTCCGAACGGGTGTGGTGCGCCGGGATCGCGGTGGTAGCTCGCGCAGCGTGTCTTCGTCAGCCGATGTCGACAGGGTCGATCTGGACGCGCAGGGGCGCGTCGGAGCGGTGCGTGCTGCGGACCGCCTGGGCGGCGCGCAAGGCACGCGCGAGCGCCGCTCCGTGGCGACGCTCGACCCGCAACAGCAAGCGTTCGACTTCGGTGGGGGAATCATCCGCCGAGAACGGCTTGCGCGCGCCGTCCGGCAGCGGCACGGGCCCGAGACGGTCGACGGCATCGGGAAGGTCCGCGGCGGAGAGCAATTCGGCGATGGCGTCGGTGGTGCCGTCGACCGCGGCCAGGCGCACCGCGGGCGGGAAGCCGACCTCCGCGCGCGCGGCTACCTCCGCACGCGCAGCGCCCACCGGATCCCACCGCACCAGCGCCTGCACGGTGGGAATCGAGGGCTCGGCCATCACGATGACCTGGCCGTGCGCCCGGACCAGCGCCGCGGCGGTCATCCAGCGGCGCAGCGCGTCCTCCGCGGCGCGCAAGTCGGCTCGGCCGAGCAGCGCCCAGCCGTCGAGCAGCAAGGCGACACCGTAGCCGCCGGGGACCGTGGGTTCGGCGCCGACCGTCGCCACAACCACCTGCGGGCCCGGTTCCACGGTGTCGAGCACCGCGCCGCCGCCGGAACCACGGATCGGCACACCGGGAAAGGCACGGCCCAGTTCCTCCGCCGTGCGTGCCGCGCCGATCACCACGGCGCGCAGCGCGCGCGACCCACAGACGCCGCAACGAAACGCGGCCTCGGTGATTCCACACCAGCGGCAAGCGGGGCTATGGGCGGCAACGCCGGACGCCGAGCCCGCTGCGCGCGCCTCCGGTAGCGCGAGCGGCCCGTTGCAATGCCTGCATCGGGCGGGAGTACGGCACTTCCCGCAGGCCAGCGCGGGAATATACCCGCGACGAGGCACCTGAACCAGCACCGGCGCCCCCTCTTTCAGCGCGGCGCGGGCAGCCGCGAAGGCGACGCCGGGAATCCGCACGGCGCGCGCCACCGGATCGCGTTCCAGGGCGATGTCGCTGTCACCGGGAGCGCTGATCCGAGGAGTGGCCTCGCGCAGCACGGCGCGCTCGGCGACCAGATCGTGCGCCCAGCCGGAATCGACCACGGCTTGGACCTCCGCGGTCCGCGCGAACCCCGCCGCGACGAACGCCGCACCGGTGTCGTGCGCCCGCAACATCGCCACCTCACGCGCGTGCGGATACGGCGCTCGTGGTTCGGCGTAGGTGTCGTCGCCGTCGTCCCACAACGCGATCAACCCGAGGTCCACCGCCGGCGCGAACACCGTGCTTCGCGTGCCCACCACCACCCGGGCCGACCCGCGCAACACCGCGAGCCAACGCCGATACCGGGCGGCGGGGCCGAGGCCCGCGGCGAGCCCGACCGCCGAATCTCCCACCAGCCGAACGCATTCCGCCAGCACTCGATCGAGATCACGCTGGTCGGGCACCATGAGGATCGCGCTGCGCCCCCGGCGGGCCACCACGGCGGCGAGCTCGGCCAGTCGCCGGGGCCAGTCCTCGCCGGGCAGTGCCTGCCAGGCCGCGCGCGCCCCTTTTCCTTTCGCGAGCGCACCGACGAAGGCCGCTCCGTGGACGTAACGCTCCCAGGGTGCGAGATCATCGTCTCCGGCAGCGGCAAGTCGCCTGTACCGGCTCCGTTCGCGGTCGCGGCAGCGGGGCTGGAGTCGCTACCTTGTGCCAGGCCGATACGCCCATCAACCTGGTGTGATTCTCGTGATCGCGCAGACGATTCGGCGACGGCTTCCCCATCGTCGGACTCCGCGCGCCGATCTCCGCGTTCGCCGTCTTCGATCCGGCCATTCGAGGCAGGCCGCGCGGCGGTCTCCGTGTTCGCCGGATTCGATCGGTCCGGTCCGGTCACAGGCGCGGGACCGGACTCCGTGTATACCGCGCCCTTCTCGGCGTCTGCCCGATCACCCTGCGCCACAGATGAATTCGAAGAACCCGGAGCAGGGACAGTTCCGGGGGGTCGCGATCCGCCGACAGGCGACTGCGTCGAAGAGGTCGACGCGTCGACCGTCTCACTTACAAGCTGTTCGGCCGCAACGGGATTCGCCGGAGGCGCAGCGGTGCCAGCGGAAACCCGTTGTGCCAACGCAGTTTTCTTGACGCCACCGTTTTCGGTGCGCGCGTGACGGGGCGGGATGGCCAGACGCAGGACATCCGCGCGTGTGCCCGCGTACCGGGCGGCCACTGCCTCTGCCAGCCGCACGATCTCCGGCGTGAGCACACGCTCGCCGGAAACGACGCGGTCGAGCTCGACCAGCTTGCCGCCGTGGTCCGTGCGCGCCGATCGCGCGAGTACGTACCCGTCGACCAGGCGTCCCGCGAAACGCACCCGCACCCGGACCCCCGGCTGGGCGAGGTCGTCCAGCTCGGGGGGTACCAGATAGTCGAAGTCGCGGTCGAGATGCGCGGGCGACAGCAGCGGGAGCACCCGGGCGATCGGCAGCTCGACAGCTGCCCGGCCCGCGGCGGGACGGTCCGCTTCGGTAGCGGGGGTGTCCGCCGCGGGTTCGTTCACTCCGGCCGGATCGTGGTCAGAGCCCGATGGCCGCGCGCAGCTTGTCCGCGCGGTCGGTGTGCTCCCATGGCAGATCGACGTCGGTGCGGCCGAAGTGGCCGTACGCGGCGGTCGGCGCGTAGATCGGGCGCAGCAGGTCCAGGTCGCGGATGATCGCGCCGGGCCGCAGGTCGAACACCTCGGTGATCGCGGTCGCGATGCGGGTGGGGTCGACCTTCTCGGTGCCGAAGGTCTCGACGAACAAGCCGACCGGGGCCGCCTTGCCGATCGCGTAGGCCACCTGGACCTCGACCCGATCGGCCAGATCGGCCGCGACCACGTTCTTCGCGACCCAGCGCATGGCGTAGGCGGCCGAACGGTCCACCTTCGACGGGTCCTTGCCGGAGAAGGCGCCGCCGCCGTGGCGGGCCATGCCGCCGTAGGTGTCGACGATGATCTTGCGGCCGGTCAGGCCCGCGTCACCCATCGGGCCACCGAGCACGAACTTGCCGGTGGGGTTGACCAGCAGGCGGATGTCGGAGGTGTCCAGCGTGGGCACGTTCAGGTCGGCGAGCACGGCGTCGAGCACCTTCTCGCGGATGTCGGGCGCGAGCAGGTTGTCCAGGTCGATGTCGGCGGCGTGCTGAGTGGAGATGACCACCGTGTCGAGGCGGACCGGGCGGTCGCCGTCGTACTCGATGGTGACCTGGGTCTTGCCGTCCGGACGCAGGTAGGGCAGCACGCCGGACTTGCGCACCTCGGTCAAGCGGCGCGACAGCCGATGCGCGAGCGCGATGGGCAGCGGCATCAGCTCAGGGGTGTCCTTGGTGGCGTAACCGAACATCAAACCCTGATCGCCGGCGCCCTGCCGCTCGATCTCGTCGTCGGAGCCCCCGACGCGCGCCTCGTGCGAGGTGTCGAACACCCTGGGCGATATCCGGCGATTGCGCGCCGATCGCGATATTGACACCGCAGGAATTCCCGTCGAATCCCTTTGCCGAGGAGTCATATCCGATTTCCAGGACCTTTTCCCGGACAATACGGGGAATATCGGCGTACGCCGACGTGGTGACCTCACCCGCGACGTGGACCTGACCGGTCGTGACGAGGGTTTCCACCGCGACCCGGCTGCGCGGATCCTCCGCGAGCAACGCGTCGAGAATGGAATCGCTGATGGCATCACAGATTTTGTCCGGATGACCTTCGGTCACGGACTCACTGGTGAAAAGCCGGCTCCCGGACGTGCGCACAGTTGTTCCCTCTCCCTCAACGGGTTACTCGTATCGGCTTGCGACAGTAACGCGATGCCGCGACCACGCAACCCTTATATCTCAGACTATTCCAAATCACAGCCGAAGCGGGGACCTACCGTCCAGCCCTCCCGGACACCTGAACCGGCGATGTCGCGGCGGTGCCCAGAGGATGACGGCGGCCCGAACCAACGGCCGGTCGGATGGCTATTCCGGCGGGCATGCCGCCGGCCTCAGCGCAACAACCCACTCAGCGCGTCGAGCACGCGGCTGGCGAGCAACGCCTTCGAACCGTGATCGAGCGCCTGTTCGGTACCGTCCGCGCCGAGCAGCCAGCCGTCGTTGGTGTCCACCTCGAACGCTTTGCCCTCGCCGACCGCGTTGACCACGAGCAGGTCGCAGCCTTTACGGGCGAGCTTCGCCCGCGCGTGAGTGAGCACGTCGCCGTGCTCGTCACCGGTCTCGGCGGCGAAGCCGACGATCGCGGTGCCCGGCAACTGCCCGTCGCGCCGTGCCTGCACCAGCCCGGCGAGAATGTCGTCGGTCTTGGTCAGCGGAATGACGTCGGGTTCGCCCGCGCCCTTCTTGATCTTGGCGGCGGCGACGTTGGTCGGCCGGAAATCGGCGACCGCCGCGGCCATGATCACCGCGTCGGCGCCGACGGCGTGCTTGTCGACGGCGGTCTTCAGCTGTTCGGCGGTGGTGATGTGCACCAGGTCGACGGCGGCGGGTGCCGCCATCTCGATCGTGTTGCCCGCGATCAGCGTGACGTGGGCGCCGCGCTGGGCCGCGACCCGCGCGAGCGCGTAGCCCTGCTTGCCGGAGCTGCGATTGCCCAGGAAACGCACGGGATCCAGCGGTTCCCTGGTGCCGCCCGCCGTGATGACGACCCGGCGGCCCTCCAGATCCCGTGGGATCGCGTCGGCGCGCTCCATGAGCAGCGACGCGAGGCCGAAGATCTCCTCGGGCTCGGGCAACCGCCCCGGACCGGTGTCGGCGCCGGTGAGCCGGCCCGACGCGGGCTCCATGACGATCGCACCGTGGGCGCGCAGCGTAGCGACGTTGGCGGCGGTCGCGGGATGCTCCCACATCTCGGTGTGCATCGCGGGCGCGAACAGGATCGGACATCGGGCCGTCAGCAAGGTGGCGGTGAGCAGGTCGTCGGCGCGGCCGGACGCGGCGCGCGCCATCAGGTCGGCGGTCGCCGGGGCGATGACCACCAGGTCCGCCTCCTGGCCCAGCCGAACGTGCGGGACCTCCGGCACGTCGGAGAACACACCGGTGTGCACCGGGTTGCCGGACAGTGCCTCGAAGGTGGCCTTGCCGACGAATTCCAGCGCCGACGCGGTGGGGATGACCCGGACGTCGTGTCCGGTCTCGGTGAATCGCCGCACCAGAGAGCACGCCTTGTAGGCGGCGATTCCTCCGGCCACGCCGACGACGATCCTTGTGGTCACTACGCCTCCGGCCTAGTCGTGGTCACGGCGGACGAAGTCCGCCTCACTCGCCTTCGGAGTGTTCGAGCAGGTCGGAGTGGATCTCGCGCAGGGCGACCGAGAGCGGCTTTTCCTGCAGGCCCGGCTCCACCAGCGGGCCGACGTACTCGAGGATGCCGTCGCCGAGCTGGTTGTAGTAGTCGTTGATCTGCCGGGCCCGCTTGGCCGCGTAGATCACCAGGGCGTACTTGGACGACGTGCGCTCGAGCAATTCGTCGATCGGCGGGTTGGTGAGGCCGACCGGGGTGTCGTAGGCGGGCGCGGTCTTGGTGTCCGTACTGCTCACTCGGGAGACTCCTGCTGTGTGGGATGTCGCATGAACGATCGGCCCTGGAGGGTTCGGCGCGGTGCCGCGCCTCCGGGCCGGATCACTCCTGCGAGAGTGGATGCGCATGCGCGAAGGGCCCTACGTGGTTACGTACTACGTGGTTACGCAGGCTACCTCCGGACCCGATCGCTCATGCGCAGGTGGGGTCACGAACTCGAATTTGTGCTAACGAACAACGATACCAACTGCTCACAGGCGCTGGTCACCTCGTCGTTCACGATAACGATGTCGAACTCGTCACAGGCCGCCAACTCCGTCCTGGCCGTTTCCAGGCGGCGCTCGATCGCCTCGGGCGACTCGGTGCCGCGCGAAGTGAGCCGTGCCACCAGCTCCTCCCAGCTCGGCGGGGCCAGGAACACCAGGATCGCGTCGGGGATCGCCCGGCGCACCGATCGCGCGCCCTCCAGATCCACTTCGACCAGCACAGGGAGGCCTTCGGCCAAAGCGGCGCGCACCGGCCCGGCGGGTGTGCCCGAACGCTGCAACCCGCCGTGGATGTCCGCCCATTCGAGCAGCTCACCCGCCTCGATCATCGCGTCGAACTCCGCGCGGGAGACGAAGCGGTAGTCGAGGCCGTCGACCTCACCGGGCCGCGGGGCCCGGGTCGTTGCCGAACACACTGAAGACCAGGTCGGGCAGTCGTTCGCGGACACAGCGGACCACGGTGGACTTGCCCACGGCCGAGGGGCCGACCAGTACTACCAGCCGACCCTTCCGCGTGTGTTCGACCACCCTCGATCAGGAGGCGTCGAAGTCGAACCGCTGCAGCAGCGCCTTGCGCTGCCGGTCGCCGAGCCCGCGCAGACGCCGGGTGGGGGCGATCTCCAGTTCGCTCATGATTTCCGCCGCCTTGACCTTGCCCACCTTCGGCAGGGCCTCCAGCAGCGCCGACACCTTCATCTTGCCGAGGATCTCGTCGGTCTCGGCGTCGGTGAGGACCTGCTTCAGGTTGGTGCCGCCACGCTTCAAGCGCTCCTTGAGCTCCGCCCGAGCGCGGCGAGCGGCAGCCGCCTTCTCCAAAGCAGCGGCGCGCTGCTCGTCAGTCAGCTGGGGAAGGGCCACGGTTCCTCCGTCTCATCGTTCATTGCATCAACTCCTGCCGGTAACCCGGCAGTCTCAGCGACCGTACCCACGACGTCCGCCGATTGCGAACCCACCCCCCAGGTCAGCGCATGATTCCGAATGCCGAGGACCTCCGGGCGACACCTCGCGCGGCGTGTCCGCGCCACCGCTTCGATGGCGCTGCCCTTTTCACGAAACATGCCCCCAGCTGGGCGTTTTCGACAGACCAGGTGGTTTGCGGAAGGGTTGCGGCAGCGCAGCGCATCACTCCAGCAACCCCTCACCCGCCCTACCAGGAACTTTCTCGAAAATTCCCGCGTGTCGCGAGTTCTTCCCGCGTGTCGGGCGTCACATCGAGGGGTTCGAACACGCATTCGCGGCATCCGGTGCCGGTATGAGGCGCTGTACGCGGCCGGGGTGCGCCATGTCATCCGTAGACCCACCAGACCGGAAATCGGCCCACGAGCCCATCCAGGCCCCGGCAAGAGGCCCTGCGCGAGTGCACCTGCACGCGCAATCAGCGGGAAACGAGGAAGGCCGGCGCTGATGCGCCGGCCTTCGTGGGTCATTTCTGCAGAAACGCGAACGCGTCCTGGAGCTGGTGGACGCTGGCACGCAGTGCCGGGACCGCGGGGCCCGCCCGCAGCACCTCGCGCGAGACATTCGGCAGGACCGCCGCGAGCACCGGCTCGGGAACCAGGTCGCGGATGGTCTCCGGGCCGCCGCCCTGGGCGCCGACCCCGGGCATGAGAATCGGGCCGTTGAGCGAGGACAGGTCCGGCGCCTCGCTCAGTGTCGCGCCGACCACCACGCCCACCGAACCGAACTCGCCCCCCGCGTTACGGGCCGCGGCCTCGTCCACCATCGTCTGCGCGACCGCGCGGCCGTCCGCGCCCACCGCCCGCTGCACCTGCGCCCCCTCCGGGTTCGACGTCGCGGCGAGCACGAAAACGCCGCGGTGGTTGGCCTCGGCGCACGTCAGCGCGGGCGTGAGCGCAGCGAAGCCGAGATACGGCGAGACCGTGACCGCGTCCGACCCGAGTGGGCCGTCGGCCAGCCAGGTGCGGGCGTAGGCGTCCATGGTGGAGCCGATGTCGCCGCGCTTGGCGTCGGCGAGCACCAAGGTGCCGGAAGCGCGCAACACCTCGATGGTGCGCTCCAGCACCGCGATGCCACCCGAGCCGTAGGCCTCGAAGAACGCCACCTGCGGCTTGACCAGCGCCACCAGGCCGTCGAAGGCCTCCACGCAGATCTCGGCGAACCGCTCGAGCCCTTCGACGTCCTCGGTGAGATCCCAGGACCGCAGCAGCTCCGGATGCGGATCGATGCCGACGCACACGGGCCCGAAGCGCCGCATGGCGTGCCGCAACCGCTCCCCGAAGGTCTTCATCGCGCCCGATCCGTCCTGCCGCGGCTCACCCACGCAGCACCGAGTGCAGTTCCTGCAGGGACCGCACACCGATGCCACCGTTGATGCTGGCCTCGATGCCCTGCACCGCGGCCGCCGCGCCCTGCACGGTGGTGATGCACGGGATGTTCACCCCGACCGCCGCGCTGCGGATCTCGTAGCCGTCCACCCGGGGACCGGAGTTGCCGTAGGGCGTGTTGAACACCATGTCGACCTCGCCGTCGCGGATCTGCTCCACGATCGTCGGCTCGTCGTCTGGGCCGACCTCGGAGTGCTTGCGCACCTGCTCGCACGGAATCCCGTTGCGGCGCAGCATTTCCGCCGTGCCCTCGGTGGCGAGGATGCGGAAGCCCAGGTCGTGCAGGCGCTTCACCGGGAAGACCATGGCGCGCTTGTCCCGGTTGGCGATCGAGACGAACACGGTGCCCTCGGTGGGCAGCGAGCCGTAGGCGGCGGTCTGGCTCTTGGCGAAGGCGGTGCCGAAATCGGCGTCGATGCCCATCACCTCGCCGGTGGACTTCATCTCCGGCGACAGCAGCGAATCCACGCCGCTGCCGTCGGCGCGCCGGAACCGGTGGAACGGCAGCACGGCCTCCTTCACCGCGACCGGAGCGTCCAGCGCGACGTGCCCGCCGTCGCCCTCGCCCGGCAGCATGCCCTCCTTGCGCAGCTCCGCGATGGTGGCGCCGAGCATGATCCGCGCGGCGGCCTTGGCCAGCGGCACCGCGGTCGCCTTGGACACGAACGGGACGGTCCGGCTCGCCCTCGGGTTGGCCTCCAGGACGTACAGCACGTCGTCCTTCAGCGCGTACTGCACGTTGAGCAGACCGCGAACGCCGATGCCCTTGGCCAGCGCGACGGTGGAGCGGCGCACCGCCTCGATGTCGCTGCGGCCCAGCGTGATCGGCGGCAGCGCACAGGCCGAGTCGCCGGAGTGGATGCCGGCCTCCTCGATGTGCTCCATCACGCCGCCGAGGTAGACCTCCTCGCCGTCGCACAGGGCGTCCACGTCGATCTCGATCGCGTCCTCGAGGAACCGGTCGACCAGTACCGGGTGCTCCGGGCTGAGCTCGGTGGCGCGGGAGATGTAGCCCTCCAGGGACTTGTCGTCGTAGACGATCTCCATCCCACGGCCGCCGAGCACGTAGGACGGGCGCACCAGCACCGGGTACCCGATGTCCGCGGCGATCTTGCGCGCCTGCGCGAACGTGGTCGCGGTGCCGTACTTCGGCGCGGGCAGCCCGGCCGCGACCAGCACGTCGCCGAACTCGCCGCGATCCTCGGCCAGGTCGATGGCGGCCGCGCTGGTGCCGACCACCGGCACGCCCGCCTCGGTGAGCCGCTGCGCCAGGCCGAGCGGGGTCTGCCCGCCGAGCTGCACGATGACGCCCGCGACGGTGCCGGACTCGCATTCGGCGTGGTAGACCTCGAGCACGTCCTCGAAGGTCAGCGGCTCGAAGTACAGCCGGTCGGCGGTGTCGTAGTCGGTGGAGACGGTCTCCGGGTTGCAGTTGACCATCACCGTCTCGTATCCGGCCTGCGACAGCGTCTGCGCCGCGTGCACGCACGAGTAGTCGAACTCGATGCCCTGACCGATCCGGTTCGGGCCGGACCCGAGGATGATCACCTTCTCGCGCTCGCGCTGCGGCGCCACCTCGGACTCGGCGGCGGGATCGAGCTCGTAGGCCGAGTAGTGGTACGGGGTCTTGGCCTCGAACTCGGCGGCGCAGGTGTCGACGGTCTTGAACACCGGGCGGACACCGAGCCGGTGGCGCAGGGCGCGCACACCGCTCTCCCCCGCCAGCTCGGGCCGCAGCGCGGCCAGCTGACGATCGGACAGCCCGTAGTGCTTGGCCAGGCGCAGCAGCGGCTCGTCCAGCACGGGCGCGTCGAGGATCTCCTGACGCAGCTCGACCAGACCGGCCACCTCCGCGACGAACCACGGGTCGATGCCGGAGGCGGCCGCGACGTCCTCGATGCTCGCGCCCAGGCGCAGCGCCCGCTCGACCTGGTAGATGCGGCCTTCGGTGGGCGTACGCAGATCCTCGAGGATCGCCTCGGTGTCGGTCCAGGCCCCGTCGTCCTGCGTCCAGAAGCCGGCGGCCTTGGTCTCGAGCGAACGCAGCACCTTGCCCAGTGCCTCGGCGAAATTGCGGCCGAGCGACATGGCCTCGCCCACCGACTTCATGGTCGTGGTCAGGGTGCCGTCGGCGCCGGGGAACTTCTCGAACGCGAACCGCGGCGCCTTGACGACCACGTAGTCCAGGGTCGGCTCGAAACAGGCCGGAGTTTCCTTGGTGATGTCGTTGACGATCTCGTCGAGCGTGTAGCCGATGGCCAGCTTCGCGGCGATCTTCGCGATCGGGAAGCCCGTCGCCTTGGACGCCAGCGCCGAGGAGCGCGACACGCGCGGGTTCATCTCGATGACGATCAGGCGGCCGTCGCTCGGGTTCACCGCGAACTGGATGTTGCAGCCGCCGGTGTCCACGCCGACCTCGCGCAGGATGGCGATGCCCAGATCGCGCAGCTTCTGATACTCGCGGTCGGTGAGCGTCATCGCCGGGGCCACGGTCATCGAGTCGCCGGTGTGCACTCCCATCGGGTCGACGTTCTCGATCGAGCAGACCACCACGACGTTGTCGCGGCCGTCGCGCATCAACTCGAGCTCGTATTCCTTCCAGCCGAGGATGGACTCCTCGATCAGGACGTTCGCGGTGGGCGAGGCGGCCAGGCCGCCGCCCGCGATGCGATCGAGATCCTCTTCGTTGTAGGCCATGCCCGAACCGAGGCCGCCCATGGTGAACGACGGGCGCACCACCACCGGGTAGCCGAGTTCGGCGACCGTCTCGCGGACCTCGTCCATGGTGAAGCAGACGCGCGAGCGCGCGCTCTCCCCGCCCACCTTGGCCACGATGTCCTTGAACTTCTGCCGGTCCTCACCGCGCTGGATGGCCTCGAAGTCGGCGCCGATCAGCTCCACGCCGTACTTCTCCAGCACCCCGCGCTCGTGCAGCGCGACCGCGGTGTTCAGCGCGGTCTGGCCGCCGAGGGTGGCCAGGATGGCGTCCGGGCGCTCCTTGTCGATGACCTTCTCCACGAACTCCGGGGTGATCGGCTCCACGTAGGTGGCGTCGGCGAACTCCGGGTCGGTCATGATCGTCGCCGGGTTCGAGTTGACCAGCGACACCCGCAGGCCCTCGGCCCGCAGCACCCGGCACGCCTGGGTGCCGGAGTAGTCGAATTCGCACGCCTGGCCGATGACGATCGGGCCAGAACCGATCACCAGGATGTGCTTCAGATCCTCGCGGCGAGGCATCAGGCTCCTTCCATGAGACCGGCGAAACGGTCGAACAGATACGCGGCGTCGTGGGGTCCGGCGGCGGCCTCCGGGTGGTACTGCACCGAGAAGGCGCGGCCGTCGACCAGCCGGACGCCTTCCACGGTGCCGTCGTTGGCGCAGACGTGACTCACCTCGGCCGTGCCGAAGGGGGTCTCGAATCGCTCGCCCCGCTCACCTTCCAGCGCGAACCCGTGGTTCTGCGCGGTGATCGAGATGCGGCCGGTCTCGTGCTCCACCACGGGAATGTTGATGCCGCGGTGGCCGAACTTCATCTTGTAGGTGTCCCGGCCGAGCGCGCGGCCGAGAATCTGGTTGCCGAAGCAGATGCCGAACAGCGGCAGGCCCTCGCCGAGCACACCACGGGTCAGCTCGACCGCATCGGTCGCGGTGGCGGGGTCGCCGGGCCCGTTGGACAGGAAGACCCCGTCGGGCTTCAGTTCGAGGATCTGGTCCAGCGTCGTGGCCGACGACACCACGTGCACCCGCATGCCGCGCTGAGCGAACATGCGCGGGGTGTTGGTCTTGATCCCGAGGTCGACCGCGACGACGGTGCGGCGGTGCTCGCCGTCCGGCTCGATGGTGTAGAGCGCGTCGGTGCTCACCTCGCCGGCCAGGTCGGCGCCCAGCATGGACGGCTGACCGTTCACCCGGGCCACCAGTTCGTCGGCGCCCGCGAGCGCCTCGCCGGAGAAGATGCCCGCTTTCATCGAACCGCGGGTGCGCAGGTGACGCACCAGGGCGCGGGTGTCGATGCCCGCGATGCCGACGACTCGCTGGCGCTCCAGTTCGTTGGGCAGCGTGGTCGTGGCGCGCCAGTTGGAGGCGCGGCGCGCTGGGTCGCGCACCACGTACCCGGCCACCCAGATCTTCGCGGACTCGTCGTCCTCGTCGTTCCACCCGGTGTTGCCGATCTGCGGGGCGGCGGCCACCACGATCTGGCGGTGGTAGGACGGGTCGGTGAGGGTCTCCTGGTACCCGGTCATCGCCGTGCAGAACACCGCCTCACCGAGCGTCTGGCCCACGGCGCCGTAGGCGCGGCCACGGAACACCCGGCCGTCCTCCAGCACGAGCGCTGCGTCCGTCCCCGCCCTTTTCCCGCCCGTGTCTGCTGTCATCCCTCGTCATCTCCCGTCATCGTCCCGCTCTGATCCACCGCAGGAAGCCGGCGCCAAGCCGGATAGACCGACTTGTCGTTACCGCGGAAACCCGTATGATCTCGGTTCCGGTCGGCAGCTTCCAGCGAATGACCAGCACACCATCTTCCGTCATCACTTTGCCCGCGTGGCCGCGTTCGGTGCGCACCGCCGTGATGGATTCCTGCGGAATCCAGATCGCCGTCGCGCCGTCGCGTTCGAGCAGAATTCCCCGTTCGAACCGCGTGAGTTCCGCGGTCGCGCGAAAACCAAGGTCGCCGACCGTGATCCGGTCCTGCCAGCTCGGCGCGATGGTGCTGCCCAGGTACAGGCCGGTGGTCGGCTCCAGCACCTGCGCGCCGAGTTCGGCGGGCACGGCGGGCAGCGCGCCGATGCGCTCCGCCTGGCGCGCCGCCCGGTTGCGCCACCCCCGGTACATCAACCACAGGCAGCCCAGGAACAGGACCAGCAGCCCGACGACCCACAGCGTTCTCTCCACTTACGGACCTCCTCGACCGCCGCGCTCGTTCATCTACGCCTCCGCCCGATTGCCGAGCGCCTTGCCGTCGCGGGCGGTCACCCGGCCACGCAGCAGCGTCGCCGTCACTCGCGCCGGGAAGGTCATCGCCTCGAACGGCGTGTTGTTCGCGATGCTGGCGAGTTCGGTCCCGCGCACCGTCCAGCTCGCCTTCGGGTCGACCAACGTCAAGTTGGCCGGCTCGCCGACTTCCAGCGGCCTGCCGTGCTCGTCGAGGCCGACGATCGCGGCCGGGCGCTCGCTCATCACGCGGGCGACACCGCGCCAATCCAGCAACCCGGGCTCGACCATGGTCTGCACGATGATCGACAGCGCGGTTTCCAGGCCGAGCATGCCGGGCCGGGCCGCGGCGAACTCGCAGCACTTGTCCTGCTCCGCGTGCGGGGCGTGATCGGTGGCGACGCAGTCGATGATGCCCTCGGCCAGCGCTCGCCGCAGCGCGGCGGCGTCGGACGCCTCGCGCAGCGGCGGGTTGACCTTGTTCACCGCGTCGTAGGTCTCCAGCCGGGCGTCGTCCAGCAGCAGGTGGTGCGGGGTCACCTCGGCGGTGATGGCGATGCCCTGCGACTTCGCCCACTTCACCAGTTCCACGGTGCCCGCGGTGGAGGCGTGGCAGATGTGTACCCGGGCGCCCGCGTCACGCGCCAGCAGGGCGTTCGCGCGCCACGATGGACTCCTCGGCCGCGCGCGGCCAACCGGCCAGACCCAGCCGGGCGGCGGTCGGCCCCTCGTGCGCGATCGCGCCCTCGGTCAGTCGCGGTTCCTCGGCGTGCTGGGCGATCAGCACCCCGAGCGAGTTCGCGTACTCCAGGGCACGACGCATGATCAGCGGGTTGTAGACGCAGTGACCGTCGTCGGAGAACATGCGCACCGCGCCCGCGCCCGCCGCCATGGTGCCCATCTCGGCGAGCTGCTTGCCTTTCAGACCGACCGTGACCGCCCCGACCGGATACACGTCGACCAGGCCGACCTCACGGCCGCGCCGCCACACGTGGTCGGTGACGACCACGGAGTCCGCGACCGGGTTGGTGTTGGCCATCGCGAACACCGCGGTGTAGCCGCCGAGCGCGGCAGCGGCGGACCCGGTCTCGATGGTCTCGGTGTCCTCACGGCCCGGTTCCCGCAGATGGGTGTGCAGGTCGACGAAGCCGGGCAGCAGGATCTGCCCGTCGGCGTCGATGATCTCGGCGTCGGCCACGTCCAGATCGGTGCCGATCCGGCGGATCTCCCCGTCGGCGACGAGCACGTCGACCGGCTCGCCTTCGCCGTACAGCAGAGCGCCCTTGATCACAACGGTGGGGTTCATGCCACTGCCTCCTGTGTTCCGACGAGCAGGCGGAACAGCACCGCCATCCGCATATGCACACCGTTGGTGACCTGCTGCAGCACCGCGGCTTTCGGGGAGTCCGCGACCGACGACGCGATCTCCATGCCGCGCAGCATCGGGCCCGGGTGCAGCACGACGGCGTGGTCCTCCAGCAGGGCCAGCCTGCGCTCGGACAACCCGTAGGTGATCGAGTACTCGCGGGCCGAGGGGAAGAACCCGCCGTTCATCCGCTCGGCTTGCACGCGCAACATCAGCACCGCGTCGGCGCCGATCAGCTCGGCGTCCAAGTGGTGGGAGACGCGGGCCGGCCAGGACTCGACGCCCACCGGCAGCAGCGTGCGCGGGGCGACCAGCACGACCTCGGCGCCGAGCGTGGCCAGCAGGAGGACGTTGGACCGCGCGACCCGGCTGTGCAGGATGTCGCCGACGATGACGACGCGCTTGCCCTCGATGTCGCCGAGTCGCTGACGGAGGGTCAGCGCGTCCAGCAGGGCCTGGGTCGGGTGCTCGTGCGTCCCGTCGCCCGCGTTCACCACCGCCGGGCCGCAGGCGCGCCCGGAAGCGACGGCCCACTCGTCCATCCACCGCGCGATCTGGTGCGCCGCGCCGGAGGCCGGGTGCCGCACGATCAGCGCGTCGCCCGCGGCGTGCAAGGTCAGGGCGGTGTCGCGCAGCGACTCACCCTTGGCGACCGAGGAGCTGCTCGCGCTCACGTTGATCACATCCGCGCTCATCCATTTGCCTGCCACCTCGAACGAGACCCTGGTCCGGGTGGAGTTCTCGTAGAAGACCGTCATCACGGTGCGCCCGCGCAGCGTGGGCAGCTTGTGCACCTCGCGGCCCAGCAAGGCCTGTTCGAACCGTTCGGCCTCATCGAGCAGTTCGGTCGCGGCGGAGCGATCGAGCGCGGCGACGGACAGCAGATGCCTCACGCGCCTACCTCCGGGCGTGAGCCGGCGTGCGGCATATTCATCACGCCTCCTCCTGGTGCAGGTAGACGCCGTCGCGGCCGTCGTGTTCGGTCAAGAGCACCGAGATGTCCTCGGATCGGTTGGTCGGCACGTTCTTGCCCACGTAGTCGGCGCGGATCGGCAGTTCGCGGTGGCCGCGGTCGATGAGCACCGCCAGCTGCACCGCGCGGGGGCGGCCCAGATCGCGCAGGCCGTCGAGCGCGGAGCGGACGGTGCGGCCGGAGAACAGGACGTCGTCGACCAGGACCACCAGCGCGTCCTCGATGCCGCCCTCCGGGACGGAGGTCCGTTCCAGCGGCCGGTGCGGACGGCTGCGCAGATCGTCGCGGTAGAGGGTGATGTCGAGCGAGCCAAGAGCCGGGCGGACGCCGGAGAACTCCTCGATCTTCCCGGCGAGCCGCGCGGCCAGGGTGGTGCCCCGGGTCGGGATGCCGATCAGCACCACGCGCGGCGCGCCCGGTTCGCCCGCGTCGAGCGCGGTCTTCTCGATGATCTGATGCGCGATGCGCGCGATCGTCCGTCCGACATCCGAAGCCGACAACAGCTCTCGCCCTGCCGCCACCCACGCGGGGGTGTGTCGCTGCGATGTCTCGGCAGCGCCGGACCTGGCGGCCCGTTCTTCGGGCACGGCCATGCCGACCTCCTTCCCCGCCTCACCGGACGGTCCGTTAAAGGATGTCTTACGGCAAGCAGCGTAGCAGCGCCCCTACCCCGGGTTTCACCAGGCATATCGCGCTGTGAGCGGGGCCACTGCGCGCCGTGTGAACGCGGCCACACCGCGACTCGCCGCGACATGGGGCGGTTCATGCACGAGAACCGGCCCGCGCTCCGTTCGCGGGAATCCGGGGTCGGCCTGCGCTAGCAGTGCCACGTGCTCGCCGACCTGCTGGCGGCGCCCGAGTACGCCCTGTCGGCGATCTCCACGCCATGCGGGCGCTGCTCACGATCAGCTGGAGCACCGCGATGTGATGTGGACCTGCGAGCGACGCCGCCTCCGCGACGATCGCCGCGGACATTCTGGCAAAGACCGGGCACACATGACCAGAATCTGCTAGTACATACGTTCGAACGGCGGTACGCTCGCCTCATGTCCACACCCCTACAGGGATCGCTGCTCGACGGGTTCGGTGACACCGAATTCGCGCCGCTTCGCGATGCGCGCCGGACGGTGCTCGACCACGGAGCCTGGGTGGACCTGCTGCCCGGCTGGCTTTCCGGCGCGGACGCGCTGTTCGACCGGCTGGTCGGCCGCGTGCCGTGGCAAGCCGAGCGCAGGCCGATGTACGACCGCGTCGTCGACGTGCCCCGGCTGCTGCGGTTCTACTCCGAGCACGAACCACTGCCGGATCCCGCACTGGCCGACGCGCGCACGGCGCTGAGCGAGCACTACCGGCGCGAACTCGGCGAGCCGTTCCGCACGGCGGGCCTGTGCTACTACCGGGACGGGCGCGACAGCGTGGCGTGGCACGGCGACAACATCGGGCGCGGCGCCACCAACGACACCATGGTCGCGATCGTGTCGGTCGGTGCGCCACGGGCGCTGCTGCTGCGCCCCAGGGGCGGCGGCGCGAGCATCAAATACGTTGTGGGCCATGGTGATCTGCTGGTCATGGGCGGCTCCTGCCAGCGCACCTGGGAGCACGCGGTACCGAAGACACGCAGACCCACCGGCCCCCGGATCAGCATTCAATACCGCCCCCGTGGCGTCCGATGAGACGCGCCAACTACTCGCCACCCGCCAGGGCGGGCGACTTGACCTGAACCGCCGTTGAGGTCGGAAGCTCGTCGGCATGAGTACGACAGCTTCCACCCCGCCCCTGGTCGAGGACACCACGGTCGACCACACCGACGACATCGCCGCGATCGAGCGGATCGTGGCCAACGCCGAGGCCGGATTCAACGCCAACGACGCCGATCTGCTGTCCGCCGACTTCACCGCCAACGCGGCCGTCGTCACCGCGATGGGCACGCTCATCACCGGATTCGACGCGCTGCTCGACGCCAACCGCCGAGGTCTGGCCGGTTTCCTGAAGGACCAGTACGCGCGCTACGAGGTCGCGGGCATCACGTTCCTGCGGCCGGACGTCGCGATCGCCCACAAGCGAGCATGGGCGACGACGGCCGAACGGGCTGCTGCTCGACAACGATCACGCCATGATCGCGCTCTACGTTCTCGTCAAGGAGGGCGATCGCTGGTACACCGCGGCGCGCCAGAACACGTTGGTGCCCAAAGCCGAGTGATCCGCCGCCCGGCGCGTGTCGGCCGGTCCGGTTAGCCTGGCATCATGAGCAATCCAGGGGCGGGGGTCTTGGCCGTGATGCCGCTGCACACGATCAGCGAAGTCTACGGCGTGGCCGGGCTGCAGGAACGATTATTGCTGGAAATCGCCGAGCTGCCCGACACGCCGCGCTTGACCGAGGCGCTCGATCTCGCGGCCGACCTGCATCGCGACGACCGTTACGGCCGGGAGCCGTACTTGAGTCATCTACTGCGCGTGACCATTCGGATCATCAGTCACTACGAGATCAAGGATCCCGACGTGGTCGCGGCGGGCCTGCTGCACGACTCGGTCGAGGACCACGCCGCCGAGCTGGCCGCCGACCGTCCCGGCCCGACCGTCGAGGCCGCGCTGGGTGCGCTCACCGACCGGTTCGGTGAACGAGTGGCCGATCTCGTCGCGGCGGTGACCAATCCCGAACCGGATCCGGCGCGCGACCGGCAGGCGCAGTACCGCGAGCACGTCGCGGCCAACCTGGATCGCGACCCGTGGGCCCGCGTCATCAAGCTCTCCGATTTCACCGACAACGGCGTCGGCATCCTCTACGCCACCGGTCCCGCGATGACCAAACTCGCCACGAAGTACCGCCCGCTCACCGCCGTGTACCGCGACCTGGTCACCCGGCCGGACACGCCACTGGCCGACCATGTCCGCCAGCACATCCTCGACCAGCTCGACCGGGCCGACGAGCGGTTCGAGGCCATCCTGTCGCGCGACTGATCGCGAGCTCGGCGAACCCGCTGCCGCCCGGCGGGCAGGGCGTGGTCACGGCGCGCGCACCACCGATTCCACCAGCTCGCGCACCGCCACCAGCAATCGATCGGTTTCGCCCGCCCGCGCCATGTTCGGCACCGGCTCCGCGCTCAGCGCCCCGAGCAGTAACCGCCCGACCACTTCCGCGTCCAGGTCCGGCCGGGCCGCGCGCAGCAAGGTCGTGACGTGCTGGTCCCAGAACGCGTGGAACTCGGCGGTGCGCGGATGCGGTGGCTCGGTGCGATAGGCGGCCATCAGTTCGGCATTGTCGATCACCAGCCGCGCCATCGCGTCGAAGTAGGCGATCAGGCGCGCGTCGGCGGGCGCGCCGGGGCCCAGCGGCGGCGGGCCGCTGGTGATCGCGTCCATGAGCGCTTGCGCGCTCTGCGCGACCATCTCGTGCAGGAGCCCGGCACGGCTGCCGAAGCGGTGGAAGATCGTGCCTTTGCCCACTCCGGCGGCGGCCGCGACGCGATCCATGGTGACGGCCTCGGCGCCGTGCTCGGCCAGCAGCGCGAAGGTGGCGTCGAGGATCGCCCGCCGGTTGCGCGCCGCGTCCGCCCGTTCCCTGGGCCGTTCCTCGCCCATCACACCCGCTTCCTAGACAACTTGACCGTCGGTCCATATCATCGACTCCGACAACTGGACCGACAGTCAGCTTATGGAGTCAATTATGCGGGCAATCGTAATGACGGCACCGGGAGGCCCGGACGTACTGGTGGCCGAGGAGATCCCTGCTCCCAGGGCGGGCGAGGACGAGGTGGTGATCCGCGCCGAGGCGATCCCGGTACTGTTTCCCGAGACCAAACTGCGTTCCGGCGAGTTCCCCATCGGTGCGCCGTTGCCGCTGGTCTTCGGCTTCCAGGCCGCGGGGGTCGTCACGGAGGTCGGCACGCGCGTCGATCCGGCGCTGACCGGGCAACGCGTCGTCGTGGCCACCAGAGGTTCCGGCGCCTACGCCGAATACGTCGCCGCGCCCGCGGATTCCGTGGCACCCATTCCGGACGGCCTGTCCTCGGTGGACGCGGCGGCCGTGCTGATGAACGGATCGGTGGCGATCCCGCTGCTGGAGACCGCCGCGCTGACCGGCGTCGAGACCGTCCTGGTCGAGGCGGCGGCCACGGGCGTGGGCAGCGCCCTGATCCAGCTCGCCAAGGAATTCGGAGCGGCTCGCGTCATCGGCACGGCCGGTGGCCCCGCGAAGGTCGCGCACGCCCGCGAGCTGGGAGCCGACGAGGTGATCGACCACAACGATCCCGCGTGGACCACCCGGTTGCGCGAAACCCTCGGCGGCGCGACGGTCGACGTGGTGTTCGACTCGATCGGTGGCGACAGCGCCTCCGGCCTGCTCGATCTCATGACACCCTTGCGCGGCCGGATGCTGGGTTACGGATGGCTGTCCGGCGCTCCCGCGCAGGTGTCCGCGAGCGATCTGATCATGCGCGGGCTCACCTACACCGGCTGTGCGGGACCGGACTGGCTGGACCGAGTGGCCCGGGCGCGCACCACCGTTCTGGCCCGTGCGGCGGCGGGCGGGCTCGCCGCGCCGGTCGAGGCGGTGCTGCCGCTGGAGCAGGCGAGTCATGCCCACCGGCTGTTGGAGGATCGAGCGCCGCTGGGCAAGGTCGTGCTGAGCCCAGGACCCCTCATGGCGTGACAGCGGCGTCGCAACGGCGCGGCGGCGGCGCGGCGCGTGGCTAGGGTGGGGACGTGCGGACTTCTCTGGACTCCCATGTCGCCGCGGCCAACGCGCTCACCGCCCGATGGTGCGCGACGCTGGGCGAGCGAGACTTCGTGGTGTCGGGCGCGGGCGTCTGGCCGCTGCTGGCCTTGCTCGCCTCCGCCGCGGATGGCCCGGCGCGGGAAGAGTTGTCGGCAGCGATCGGAGTGCCCGCGGCCGACGGCCGAGACGAAGCCCTTCGGTTGCTGCGCGATCTCGAGCACGCGGAAGCGGCGTCGGCGGCACTGGGCGTGTGGGTGCGCCAAGATCTTCCGCTGCACCAGGCCTGGTCACAGGCGTTGCCCGAGGGTGTCCTCGCCCGGTTGACGGGGCAGGCCGAGCTCGACAGCTGGGCGGCCCGGCACACCGCCGGGCTCATCGAGCGGTTCCCTCTCACGGTCGATCCCGGCACGCTGCTGGTGCTCGCCACCGCGCTGGTCGCGAAGACCAGGTGGCACGTGCCTTTCGAGGTCGGCACGCTGGCACCGCGGCAAGGCCCGTGGCAGGGACATCACGGTCCCGGATTGACCCGTGCGAGCGCCGATCTGGCGAACGCCGCGATTCTGGACGCACCGGAACCGGTCACGCGGGTCGTCGTGGAAGGTGTCGCCGACCTCGACGTCCACCTCCTGCTCGGCACGGGTACACCCGGCGCCGTGCTCGGCGCGGGCCTGGCGGCGTTGTCCGGCACCGTGGCGATCCGCACCGACCTGCCGATCGGGACCGAGGGCCCGGGGCTCACCGTGCGCACCGAGCAGGTGCTGTCCGCCACCGGCCAGCTGCGTATCCGGCTGCCTCCCTTCGAGGTCAGGTCCACCCACGATCTGCTCGACGGATCCGGCTTGTTCGGACTCGCCGCCGCGACCGACTGCACCCACGGTCATTTCCCGGCGATGTCGCCGTTCCCCCTCTGCGTCGGCCAAGGAGCACAGGAAGTCCTCGCCCGGTTCAGCCACGAAGGTTTCGAGGCCGCCGCCGTGACGGCCTTCGCACTACGGGCGGCGGCAGCCGCCCTGCGGCACCATCACGCGCCCGTCGTCTCGGTGACCTTCGACCGCCCCTTCGGCTTCCTCGCCGTACACCGCCCGACAGGTCTCGCGGTGGTCGCAGGGTGGATCGCCACACCACCCACCTCCACTCCGTTCACGCAGGCCTGACCGCTCCATCCCGACCGAGCGATCCCGGTGACGGTCACCTTCCTGCGCACAGCGACGTCTCGTCCGCATGTCACCGCATACGCGACCACACCGGCCCAGCCCCGAACTTGGAGCGAAGCGACAGCGAGCATCCTCCGTTCGCGGCCCGGCTCACGTTCGCGCGGCCATCGCGTACGCATCCTCCCTCCCGGTTTCGAGCGGAGCGGGACCGAGCATTCGCCGTTCGCGACGAAGTCGCGGCACGAAACTAACGCCGGGCGAAGTATGGGGCGTGCTCCGGTAAGACGCCACGGGCGAGCAAGAACGGGGGGACGCTGCGCAGGACGGGGATACGGCGCAGGATGCGGATCGGCAGCGGTGCGCGGGAAGCGGCTGCGATGTCGATTCGCCCGTCGAGGGCGGGAGCTATCGCGGTGGCGTGCAGGAGCCGCTGCAATCCCTGGGTCACGACGGTCGGGAATCTGCGCCGTCGCTGCACTTTCGCCAATTCCTTGGTTCCGACCCCGCCCGAAAGCAGTGCGGGGGCAAGGATCCTGGCCGCGGCGACCGCGTCCTGGACGGCCAGGTTGATGCCGACGCCACCGGCCGGGGACATGGCGTGGGCGGCGTCGCCGAGGCAGAGCAGGCCGTTGGTGTACCACTTGGTCAGCCGGTCGAGTTTCACTTCCAGCAGTTTGACCTCGTCCCAGCTGGTCAGGGCATCGACGCGGTCGTGAAGCCAGGGCGCGGCCGCGGCGAGGCCGCGCATGAGGTCCGCCACCGGCCCGCGCCGGGCGGGCTCGTCGGCGCCCTTGGCGATCAGGGTCGCGCACTGCCAGTAGTCGCCGCGGTCGAGCAGAAGCGCGACCCGCCTGCCGGTGACGATCGGCAGCGCGCCCGCCGGGTCGATCTCGGTGCGCGGCAGGCGGAACCACCAGACGTCCATCGGCGTCGACCATCGGCGGGTGGGCAGCCCAGCGGCGGAGCGCAGCAGCGAGCCACGTCCATCGCAGGCCACCGTGAGATCGGCTTCGATCGAACCGGTCGTGCCGTCGGCGCCGCGGTAGGTGACACCACCGACCCTGCCGTCGATCCAGATCAGTTCGGTCACCTCGGTGTTCATCCGCAACCGGAAGGAGGGCTCGGCCTCCGCGGCACGCGCGAGCAGGTCGAGCAGATCCCATTGCGGCACCATGGCGACGTATTTGTGCTTGCCGGGAAGATTCTTCAGCGTCGCCAGTGTCTGCAAGCCGCCCGCGATCGGCAGCTGCACCTGGTCCACCTTGCGCGCGGGTAATTTCGCGAATTCCGCGCCGAGACCCAGTTCATCGAGCAGGTCGAGGGTGGTGGGATGCACGGTGTCGCCGCGGAAGTCGCGGAGGAAGTCTTTGTGCTTCTCCAGCACCGTGACCTCGACACCGGCCCGGGCGAGCAGCAGCCCGAGGATCATTCCGGCGGGCCCACCACCAACCACCAGGCATGTCGTGCGTTCCATCGACTGTGCCTCCCTCGGTCACCCCATCGCCGCAAGGTGTCGCCTGTTGCGCGAATCCTACGGTGGCGGGGGAAACGCCGGACCGGATCGGGTATGGCCGGACGGATCCGCGGCGGCCTCAGCCGATATCGCGATGCAGCACGAAAAAGTACGGTTCGGCCATACCGCGCAGATCCATCACACCGAGCAGGGTGTGCTCTGCGGCCCGCCGGAAATGATCGATGATCGGCAGGTGGTCGTAGACCATCGCGGCACTGGTCACGCCACGATATTCCACCTCGCGCAGCCGCGCGGTGGGCTTGCTCGTGCGCAGCGCGGGACGCACGAGCGGCAGCGTCTTGCGCACGGCGCGCACTCCGGACAACGGCACCCGTCCGGCCAGCGAGAGGGGAACTCGGCGCGGATCGACCGGGAACACGGTGCCGCCCGAGGTGAACAGCAACGGATGCACATCCTCCGGGCCGTCGAACTGCTTGCCGTACCAGCCCGACGCCACCAGCACGCCATCCATCGGATGCCCGGTTGGCAGTTCCTCGCCCCGCCAGCGCCCCGTCGTGATCTCCTCCACCCGCGCTGCGGGGAGGCGGTCGAACAGCGCCCACGCCTCCTGCGCGGTGTGGACGTCCGTCAAGGTCAGCTCGTTCGCGGCCATCTCTCCTACTTCCTCACCGAGGCGACGTTGCGATAGATAGCCTATCGGTCTCTCAAATCGCGCAGCCAGGGCAGGGTACGAGACACCCGTCAGTAGCTGGCCATCAGATAGATGCCGAGAATGATCAGCACGCAGGCCGCGACGCGCTTCGGGCTCACCGCGCGACGCGGGAAGCCCATCAATCCGAAGTGGTCGATCGCGAGAGCGCCGAACATCTGCCCGGCGATGATCAGGGCATTGAAGGTGCCCGCGCCGACATCGGAGGCCACGGAGATCATCGCCAGAATCGCCGCTCCGCCCAGCAGGCCGCCGAACGGCGCCCACCGGGGCATACTGCGGATATCGGCCCGCGTCGGCCAAGGCCGGTTGCGCGAGACCGCCAGCGCGACCGCGAGAAAGATCGCGAAGCCGGCGAACGCCACGGCGTAGGAGATCACGCCACACAGCCAGACGTTCTGCAACGCGAGTTTCAGAGAGTTCTGGCAGCCCGCTTCCACGGAGCGCAGCGCGCCGCCGGCCAGGATGAACAGGAAGATGAGTGCCGTCGTGATACGCGGCATGGCGGTACGGGTTTCGGCGGTGCGAACCGTCATCGGTGGACCCTCCGGAGAGTGCGAAGATCGAATGGCTGACCGGCAGCTGAGGGTGATTCCGTGGTCACGTCACGCTGGCCGTGCGCTCCCCCTCCGCGGGCTCGTCGGTCATCAGATAGATCGCGAGTGTGATCAACCCGCACGCCGCCAACCGCGGAAGACTGGCGGATCGCTCGTCGAAACCCATGAGGCCGAAGTGGTCCATGATGACGGCGACCACCATCTCGCCGATGATCACCAGCGCGCTGAACGTCGCCACGCCGACGTATCGGGCCACCGCGATCATGCCCATCACCGCCGCACCCCCCAGCAGTCCGCCGAACGGCGCCCACCACGGCATGTTCCGCACGTCGTCGAGAGTCGGCCACGGCGACTTCGACGACACCGCCAGGAAAATCGAAAATCCGATCAGCGCAACGGCATACGAGATCACGGCGCAGAGCCACATGTTCCGCATGTGGTTCATCAACGTGTTCTGACAGCCGGCTTCTGCCGACCGTAGCCCGCCTCCGACCAGGATGAACAGAAATACCAGTCCGACGACGATGGTCATGAGCGAACACATCCTTGGCTCCGGCGGCGGGCGAACAACGAAATCGCTTCGGACACAGATGGTTCGGCCCGACAAGATACCGTTCCGGTGTCCGAGCCGACGTCCAGCCCATTGTGACCCGGACAACGTACCATCGACCAACGGTACGTTCAACGGGTGATTTCGCCCGCGCCCGGCACGGCCCCACCAGGAGGAAACGGACGCGGACGAAAGGCTGCCATGATGGCACGCGTGTCCGAACTGGTCGATTCCGCTTCACGGAGCCCGTCCTCGCCCGCGACCTCCCCGACGAGACCGCGGCTGAGCATCCTGGACTGGGTTCGGCTCGCCTTGCTCGGCGCCGGTCTGCTGTGCGTGCTCACCGGCCTCCTGCCCCGTGACGAAGCCGCGGCGAACATGCGCCGCGTCGCGCCGCTGTTGCTGTTCCTCGCAAGCGTGATCGTGCTGGCCGAACTGACCAGGCGGGCCAGGGTTTTCGAGGTCATCGCCCACCGCCTGGCGATCCTCGGCCGCGGTCACTATCCAGCGCTGTTCGGCCTCTGCGTACTGTTCGCCTCCGCCACGACGATCCTGTTGAACCTCGACACGACCGCCGTGCTGATCACCCCGGTCATGCTGGCACTCGCGGCGCCTACCCGGATTCCGCCGCTGCCGCTGGCCATGACCACCCTCTGGCTGGCGAACACCGCGAGCCTGCTGCTGCCGGTCTCCAATCTCACCAATCTGCTCGCCGCTGATCGGGTCGCGCTCACCGCGACCGGATTCGCGGCGAAGATGTGGGCCCCGCAGCTGGTTTCGATCGCCGCGACGATGGTGTGCCTGTGGTGGTGGTATTGGCGGCGCGGCCAACGGGACAACCAGCGCTACCTGCCGCCCGAGCCGATCCGCCCCGCGAATCGCCGGGAGCGCGCGTTGCTGTGCGCCACCGCCGGGGCTTGTCTGCTGTTCACCGGCGCTATTCCCCTGGTCGGCGACCGGATCGGTATCGCGGCCACCCTCGCCGCGCTCATCGCCGTGGCGGCGTTCGCCGTCTTCGACCGTGGCGCTCTGCGGCTGTCGCTCATCCCCTGGCAGCTGCTCGTCTTCGTGGTCGGCTTGTTCCTGGTGATTCCCACACTGAGCCGATTCGGTCTCGCCGATTCGATGCACGCTTTGATCGGCACCGATTCCGGCATATCCGGGGCATTGCGGGCCGCCGCGGCGGGCGCCACCCTGTCCAACATCGCGAACAACCTACCGGCCTACACCACGGGCGAGGCGGTGATCCCGGTGCAGAACGACGATCAGCTCCTCGCGCTGTTGATCGGCACCAATGTCGGATCGATCGTCACTCCGTGGGCCTCGCTCGCCACGCTGCTGTGCTTGGAGTTCTGCCGCACACACGAGGTGCGCGTCCCGATGCGGCGTTTCGTGGCGACCGGCCTCGTCCTCGCGGTCGCCGCCACCGTCGGTGCCGTGGCGGCGCTGTTGATGGCCGGTTAGCCGACGGGCGCGCCGACCGCACAACGGTGCCGGACGGATCGACCGGCCGGACGCGAACGCTCAGTTGACCTCGAGTGCGGTCGAGGTACGAAGATCTCGTCGAGGCCGGACCGAGATGCTCGTCTCGCCGGTCTCACGCGCGGAGCCACCCGGCTCCGATCGTGCTCCCGCTGGTTATCCGTACACCCACCAGCGGGAGTTCGAGCGTTACCGGCGAACGAGCGTTACCTACCCGGGCGTCACCGAGCTCAACCCAGTGGATTGATCTCCCACTCGTGAATGGTGAGTTCGGAGGCACCGGTGATGTGCACGGGATCGGTGTACGCGATCTCCCGCGCCTGCGCGAGGCTCTCGGCGTAGATCACGTACGCGCCGCCGGTCCCATCGGTGAAGCGGCCGCTCTCCTGCAGCAGCCCCCGGTCGTGCAAGTTCTGCAAGAACTGCCGGTGCGGCTCGATCACGGCCGCGTCGAAGCGCGGCGTGCGCATCGCCGTCACCAGGTACTTGTTCACGCTTCGGGCTCCGGACGGGGGGTCCGTGTCGCCGCCGCGGCGGCGCGCACCTGCGGCGCCACCAGGACCACCTGGCCGAGCACACCGTTGAGGAAGGACGGAGAGTCGTCGGTGGACAGCTCTTTGGCCAGCTCCACCGCCTCGTCCACGGCGACAACCGGGGGGACGTCGGCGGCGTGGAACAGCTCCCAGACCGCGATGCGCAGAATCGCGCGATCCACGGCGGGGAGGCGGGACAGCGTCCAGTCCTGCAAGTACGACTCGATGGTGCCGTCCACCCGGTCGAGGTCGTCGGCGACGCCCTCGACCAAGGTGCGGGTGTAGGCGTGCACCGGCGCGACCGACTGGTCGCGGGCGGCGAGCTCGGCGCGCTCGTCGAGCAGGTCGGCGGCGTCGACGTCCCTGGCCTCCGCCTCGAACAGCAGGTCGACCGCGCGGCGGCGGGCCTTGTGCCGCGCGCCGAGCTTCTTGTACGTGGACTTCTTGTCCACGGGCTGGTCAGCCACGGTCACATCATCCCGGATCGGCCGGCCGGGGAATCAGGCGTTGACCCGGCCGAGGTAGCTGCCGTCGCGCGAGTCGATGCGCAGCTTGTCGCCGGTGTTGATGAACAGCGGAACCTGCACCTCGGCGCCGGTCTCCAGGGTGGCGGGCTTGGTGCCGCCGGTGGAGCGGTCGCCCTGCAGGCCGATGTCGGTGTGCTGGACCACGAGCTCGATCGAGACCGGCAGCTCGACGTACAGCGGAGCGCCCTCGTGCATCGAGACCTGCACGGTCATGTTCTCCAGGAGGAAGCGGGCGCCGTCGCCGATGGTGGCCTCGGAGATGGAGATCTGATCGAAGGTCTCGCCGTCCATGAAGACGTAGTCCGAGCCGTCGTGGTAGAGGTAGGTCATGTCGCGGCGGTCGACGGTGGCGGTCTCCACCTTCACACCGGCGTTGAAGGTCTTGTCGACCACCTTGCCGGACACGACGTTCTTCAGCTTGGTCCGCACGAACGCGGGACCCTTGCCCGGCTTGACGTGCTGGAACTCGATGATCTGCTGGAGCTGACCGTCGATCTTCAGCACAAGGCCGTTCTTGAAGTCGCTGGTGTCCGCCACTGTCTTCGGATCTCCTCGTTCTACCGCTTGGTCTCGGGCAGACCGGCGTCAGTCGACGACGGTCAGGTCTTTGCTGGTGTGGGTGAGCAGCTCAGGGCCCCCTTCGCGCACCACGAGCGTGTCCTCGATCCGGACCCCGCCGCGGCCGGGAAAGTACACACCTGGTTCGACGGTCACCGCCACGCCAGTCAGAAGTGTACCGGTTCCGGTTTTCGCGATTCCGGGCGCTTCGTGGATCTGCAGACCGACCCCGTGGCCGAGACCGTGCACGAACAACTTGCCGTGCCCGGCGGCTTCGATCACCGCCCGCGACGCGGCGTCCACGTCCGCCACCGCAACCCCCGGCCGCAGCGCCTCGCGCCCGGCGCGCTGCGCCTCCGCGACCAGGGCGTACACCTCCCGCTGCCAGTCGGTCGGCTGCCCGAGCACGAAGGTGCGGGTCATGTCGGAGTGGTAACCGCCGACCACAGCGCCGAAGTCCAGCTTGACGAAATCGCCCGGGGCCAGCACCGCGTCGGTCGGGCGATGATGCGGTACAGCCGAATTCGCGCCGGTCGCCACGATAGTCTCGAACGACACCGCCTCGGCGCCGTGTTCGAACATGGCCCATTCCAGATCCCTGGCCACCTGGCGCTCGGTGCGGCCGGGACGCAGGCCGCCCCGCTCCAGCAGCGCGGCCAGGCCCGCGTCACCCGCCGCGCAGGCCGCGCGCAACCGCTCCACCTCGTAGGCGTCCTTGACCATGCGCAACTGCTCGACCAGGCCGGGCGCGGCGACGAACTCCAGGCCGGTGCGCTGTTCGAGGAAGCCGCGGTGCTGGTCGACGGTGACGACATGGCTTTCGAAGCCCACCCGGCCGACCTGCCACTCCCCCGCCAGCTGCACGATCCGCCGCGCGGTCGACCGCGCGATCTCCGCCCTCAGGTCGGGCACCTGCTCGGTGACCTGGGTCCGATACCGGCCGTCGGTGCCGATCACGGTCCGCTCCTCGGCGCTGCGCGTGTCCCAGGAGTGCACGAGCAGCGCCGCGTTCGACCCGGTGAATCCGGTCAGGTATCTGATGTTCACCAGATCGGTGACCAGCAGGGCGTCCACCCTGTTCTCCACCAGCAGGCTGCGCAGCGCGCCGCGCCGCGCTGCGTAGTCCGGCACATGAGCCCGGTGATCAGCACACATGTCTCAAACCTACAGCCGGAACACCGCGGGCCGACAGGCAACACGTGCGCAGCGCGCCGTCGGCCGTTGCCATACCGCTCATATGGGCGCGAAAGACAGTGCCGTGGAGCAGAACTCGCTCCCGGGTAATTGCTGACCAGATGCCTGTTCACATCCGGCCATGTTGTGCACATTCGGAGTACAGACGGCTTTTCCGCGCCGCGAACGGACGAAGGTGGGGACATGACTCTCCTCGCCTGCGCCGCGCTCACCATATGGTGCGTGGTTCTGACGGTGTTCGATCTGCGCGAACGACGCCTACCGAACAGACTGACCGGCCCGGGCCTGGTGGCAGTGCTCGGATATGCCCTCCTCACAGAGCAATTCACCGTCGCAGCGCTGGGCGCGCTCCTGCTGTCGGCGCCGTACCTCTTGGTGCACCTGGTCGCACCCACCGCACTCGGCGCGGGCGATGTCAAGCTCGCGATGACGCTGGGCGGGGCGGCCGCGCTCGGCGGCGCTCGGGCATGGGCGTGGGCGGCGCTCGGGGCGCCGGCGCTCACAGCGTGCGCCGCCGTCGGCGCGCTGTGCTGCCGGATCCTGTTCACCCGCGCCGACACCGAGGCCGGTGACAACGCGGTCACCGTGCCGCATGGCCCAGCGATGTGCCTGGCGACATTGCTCGCGTTGCTTTCGTCGGCGCTGGACTCGACCTGAGTCGAACGGTCGCCACGCCGCGGAACCTGCCGCGCTTCCCGCCAGGATCACCAAGACAGCAATTTTGTAGCAAATCATCGGTAGCATCATCTCGAGTAACGGCGTCCCGCTCAGCCGTTCGAGCTGCATCCAGGCGGCAGTTCGGCCGATTCGCCCCTCGGATGCGGCACACCAGCGACGCAGTGTCAAGAAGGAGCCGCCGAGTGAATCCGAGGCCTGCCTCGCGAAAGCCGATCGTGGCGGGAACCGACGGTTCCGCCGAGTCGATCACCGCGGTGCGCTGGGCCGCGCAGACCGCCGCGCTGCACGACGCGCCCCTGCACATCTCGCTCGTCGTCGAGTCGCCGCTCGCCTCCGACGACGACGATCCGCCGCGCCCGGCGGCGTTGCTGCGGGTGCGCGAAGCGGACGAGGCGATCGAGCGCGCCGCGAACGCTGCCGTGGCGGCCGCACACGGAGTACGCGACATCGCCATCGGCACCGAGATCCGTACCGCGCATGTCGCCACCGCACTGATCGAGCGCTCCCGGAACGCGGCGATGCTCGTGGTCGGCACGCGCGGCATCGGCCGCGTCCAGCGGGTCTTTCTCGGGTCGGTCAGCACCGCCGTGGCGCGGGATGCCCACTGCCCGGTGGCGGTGGTGCCCGCCGAGACGCCGCTGTGGGACCGGACGAGCACCGCCCCGGTGATCGTCGGAGTGGACGGCTCCACCGCCGAGCAAGCCGCGATCGAGGTGGCGGCGACCGAGGCGTCGCTGCGCGGGGTCGAACTGGTCGCGGTGCGCACCTGGGGCGAGGTCGAGCCGCTCGCCGCCACCGGCACCGACCTGGCCGCGCTGCGCCGGAGCGAGGAAGTGGCGCTGGCCGCGAGCCTGGCGGGCTGGCAGGAGCAGTATCCGGAGGTGACCATCCGGCGCGAGGTCGTCCGCGACCGGCCGGAGCGGCGGCTGCTCGAACGCTCGCGCGACGGGCAGCTGCTGGTGGTGGGCAACCGCGGCCGAGGGACGCTGGGGCGGCTGCTGTTCGGCTCGGTCGGCGACGCGTTGCTGCGCTCGGTGGATCGCGCCATCGTCATAGCCCGCTGAGTCACTCGGACCATTGATTCCAGCACTCCCCTGGCGTACGCACCGTCCCGGCGGGCCACGTTCCGGAGCACCGGCGTCGACATGGGAAGATGAACAACGTGCTGCGTTGGATAACTGCCGGAGAATCCCATGGTCCCGCTCTCGTCGCCATCCTCGAGGGAATGGTGGCAGGCGTCGAGGTGACGTCGGACGAGATCTCCACGCAGCTGGCGCGCCGCAGGCTCGGCTACGGACGCGGCGCACGGATGAAGTTCGAGGCCGACAAGGTCACCATCATCGGCGGCGTGCGGCACGGGCGCACGATGGGCGGTCCGGTGGCCATCGAGGTTGCCAACTCCGAATGGCCGAAATGGACCACGGTGATGTCCGCCGACCCGATCGACCCGGCCGAGCTCGCCGATCTGGCCCGCAACGCCCCGTTGACCCGGCCCCGGCCCGGCCACGCAGACTACTCCGGCATGCTCAAGTACAACTTCGACGACGCCCGCAACGTGCTCGAGCGGGCCAGCGCGAGGGAGACCGCCGCGCGGGTCGCGGCCGGCACCGTCGCGCGCAACTTCCTGCGCCAGGCATTCGGCGCCGAAGTCGTCTCGCACGTGGTGTCGATCGGCACGGCGCAGAACACCTCGGGCATCGTGCCGACCGCCGCCGACCTCGCCGCGGTGGACGAGAGCCCGGTGCGAGCCTTCGACAAGGACGCCGAAGCCGCGATGATCGCGGAGATCGAGGCGGCCAAGAAGGACGGCGACACCCTCGGCGGCGTCGTCGAGGTGGTGGTGGAGGGTCTCCCGGTCGGCCTCGGCTCCTTCACCAGCGGAGAGAACCGGCTGGACTCCCGGCTCGCGGCCGCGCTCATGGGCATTCAGGCCATCAAGGGCGTCGAGGTCGGCGACGGCTTCGAGACCGCGCGCCGCCGGGGCAGCCAGGCCCATGACGAGATGCGCCCCGGCCCCGACGGCGTGCTGCGCTCCACCAACCGCGCGGGCGGCTTGGAGGGCGGCATGACCAACGGCGAGGCGCTGCGCGTGCGCGCGGCCATGAAGCCGATCTCGACGGTGCCGCGCGCGCTGTCCACCGTCGACATGACCACCGGCGGCGAAGCCGTCGCCATCCATCAGCGTTCGGATGTGTGTGCCGTGCCCGCGGCGGGTGTGGTCGCCGAATCGATGGTGGCATTGGTCGTCGCACAGGCGGCTCTGGAGAAGTTCGGCGGCGACTCGCTCACCGAGACGGCCGAGAACATCACCAGCTACATCAAGCGCATCAGCACCCGCCCGCACGTGCCCGCGGACAGTCGGCCGCAATGATCGTGCAGACCGATCCGCGCGCTCCGCGCGTGGTGCTGGTCGGACCGCCGGGGGCGGGGAAATCCACGATCGGCCGCAAGCTCGCCAGGGAACTCGGTGTCGAGCTGTACGACACCGACGCGGGCATCGAGCGGGAGACCGGTCGCACGATCCCCGAGATCTTCGCCGAAGACGGTGAGCCCGAATTCCGCAGGATCGAGGAGCGGGTGGTGCGCCGCGCGGTCCTCGCCGAGCGTGGCGTGGTCTCGCTCGGCGGCGGCGCCGTGCTCTCGGAGAACACCAGGGCTCTGCTGCGCAACCGCACTGTCGTCTACCTGGAGATCAGTGTGGCCGAAGGCTTGCGGCGCACCGGAGCGAGCACCCAGCGTCCCCTCCTCAACGGCGCCGACCCCGGCGCGAAGTACCGGGAACTGATGCGCACCCGCCGTCCGCTGTACCGGGAAGTGGCCACCGTCCGGGTCCGCACCGACGGCCGCAGCCCCGGCCGGGTGGTGCGCATGATCATGACCAAGCTGGGCATGGAACCCGCGGAGCACGCCGAAGCCGATCTACGGCCGCCACCCAGCGGTATCCCGCAGGGCAGCAGCCGGTCTCGGGCCCGCCGTCGCGCGCGGGCGAGAGCCGCGGCCCGGCGCAAGGCCGCCGATCAGGGCGAGACCACCGACACCGGGTCCGCCCCCGCCCCGGAATCCGCGGTGACCGCGGTTCGTTCCCGCCGCACCCGCAGGAGCATCACGAGCGAACCCGACGCCGCCGACGGGGCGGGCAGCGGCGAGACGGCGCCGGGCGACCGATCCCGGCGCGCCCGCGCACGCCGTGCCCGCTCCCGGGCACGTCAACAGTCGACAACAGCACCAACAGAATCGGAGCAAGCCACGTGACAGAGCCGAGTCGTCTCGAAGTCCGCACCGCCGACCCGTACCCGGTGATCATCGGTCGCGGATTGCTCGGTGAACTCGTCGAGTCGGTCACCGGCGCGACCAAAGGCGTGCGCACCGTGGCCGTCTTCCACCAGCCGCCGCTCACCGAGACCGCGGAGGTGGTGCGCAAGGCCCTCGCCGACACCGGGATCGACGCACACCGCATCGAGATCCCGGACGCCGAGGCGGGCAAGGACCTCGCGGTCGCCGGGTTCTGCTGGGAGGTGCTCGGGCGCATCGGCCTGACCCGCAACGACGTGGTGGTCAGCCTCGGCGGCGGCGCGGCGACCGATCTGGCCGGATTCGTCGCCGCCACCTGGATGCGCGGCGTGCGCGTCGTGCACGTGCCCACCACGCTGCTCGCCATGGTCGACGCCGCGGTCGGCGGCAAGACCGGCATCAACACCGAAGCGGGCAAGAACCTCGTCGGCTGCTTCCACGAACCCACCGCCGTGCTGGTCGACCTGGCCACGCTGGAAACCGTGCCACGCAACGAGATCGTCGCGGGCATGGCCGAGATCATCAAAGCCGGATTCATCGCCGACCCGGTGATCCTCGACCTGGTGGAACGTGACCCGGAGGCCGCCCTCGACCCGTCCGGCGAGGTACTGCCGGAACTGATCCGCCGCGCGATCCAGGTGAAGGCCGATGTCGTGGCCGCCGATCTGAAGGAATCCAGCCTCCGCGAGATCCTCAACTACGGCCACACCCTCGGCCATGCCATCGAGCGCCGGGAGCGCTACCGGTGGCGCCACGGCGCGGCGGTGTCCGTCGGACTGGTCTTCGCCGCCGAGCTCGGCCGTCTCGCGGGCCGTCTCGATGACGCCACCGCCGACCGTCACCGCGCCATCCTGTCCGCGGTCGGGTTGCCGACCAGCTACGACGCCAACGCGCTGCCCCAGCTGCTGGACGCCATGCAGACGGACAAGAAGACCCGCTCCGGCGTGCTGCGCTTCGTCGTGCTGGACGGCCTGGCGAAGCCGGGCCGCTTGGAAGGACCCGATCCCACCCTGCTGGCCGCCGCCTACTCGGCGATCGCCAGGGAGGACAGCCCGAGCGGCGGCGCGGTCCTGCTGTAGACCCGCAAGACCTCGAAGCACGCGAACGGCGCGCCCGGGTATACCGGGCGCGCCGTTCGTTCGCCGGATCAGATCGCGCTGCCCGCCACGGAATACATCGACGGCGAAGTGGAGCGTCCCTTGCCGTTGCGCCGGTCGACCAACATCCGGCCGATGCCGACACCGATCAGCGCGGGCACGAAGATGAGCAGAACGATGAACGACGCGCCCGCCGTCACCTCGAAGAGCAGACCGTTGTCACCGAGTTCGAACCGGGGAACGAAGTCGAGGAGCCAGGACGCCAGACCGCTGCCGACGCCGCCGACGACCGCGGCTTTCAGCCACAACATGGTCAAATCGGCGCCTCGTTCGGAGTCCCCGCTGGCGATCCGGTCCCTGCGACCGTCCAGCACTCCCCAGGACACGATGGCCGCGACCAGCACGAACAGGCACAAAATGCGCATCAGCGCCCCGTGCGTCGGCCAGTACACCATCGCGAACCCGAGCACGGCACGCAGCGCTACCACCAGCGCGCCGAGCACGACGGCCCGCAACAACCAAGCATTCATGCGGAACACCATAGCCGTGTTCGAGTAGCCGCGTCTGCGGCTCGGCGCGTTCGCGCCTCCCTTTCCAGCCCCCGTCCAGGTCACTCACACAACCGACGGACAGGCATCGGTTTCACCCGGACATCTCAGTTGGACGGAACCCAGAGGTCGTACCGGCCGCTACCGTCGTTCCGCTTGACGCACCGCGCCCGATCGTTCCAGAGCGGCGCGTCCTTCAGGCAGCTCGCCAGCGAGACGTTCGACGCCGACGACACACATTGGAACCCCCACGTGGGCTGCGGCGAGGCGCAGCCCGCCTTGGCCGCCGCCTGTCCGCCGGACACGGCCGCGACAGCGGCGATCGCCATAGCGGCGACAACTCCGATTCGCATCAGCACAATTCTGCCCCTCCCGTTGAAATGCCTTGCGCAGCAGCATATACCGGCGATGGCCGCAGAGCTGCCACAAATCGGCGAACCCGACGGCAATGCGCCGGCCAGGCGTGCCCTGGTGTCAGTTCCCGGGCCGGAGTCCCTCATCCAGCGCCGCCGCCATCTCCGCGCGCGGCGCCTGCTGCCCGGTGAACAACTCGACCTGCCCGTAAGCCTGGTTCAACAGCATCTGCAATCCGCTGACGACCGTGTGACCCGCGCGTTCGACGGCCTCCGCCAACGGGGTGGGCCACGGGTTGTAGATCGCGTCGAGCACCACCGGAGCCTCGGCCACCGACGGGGCGACCACCGCGGCCGCCGTGGCGGGAATGGTGCTGACCACCGCCCCCGCCGACGCGCAGATCGCCCGGAGGGGCCCCGCCTCGAAGGCGGCCAGCGCGGCGATCATCCCGAGCCGCTCGGCGAGTTCCAGCGCGCCACGCGCCCGGTCCGGGTGCCGCGCGACCACGGTGACCGTCTTGGCGCCGAGCTCCGACAACGCCAGCAGCGCGGGCCGCGCGGTGCCGCCCGCACCCAGCACCACGCCCTCGGTGACGTCGGTGACGCCACCGCCGCGCAGCGCGCCGAGCACACCGTCCACGTCGGTGCAGTCGGCCAGCCAGCCGGTGCCGGTGCGGACCAGGGTGTTGGCCGAGCCGACCAGCACGGCCCGGTCGGTGCGCTGTGGCGCGTAGCGCAGCGCCGCTTCCTTGCCCGGCATGGTCACCGAGAGCCCGACCCATTCCGGCCCGAGCCCGTCGACCAACCCGGGCAACTGCTCGGCCGAGCATTCGATGCGCTCGTAACTCCAGTCCAGGCCGAGCGCGCGATACGCGGCCAGGTGCAGCTGGGGCGATCGCGAGTGCGCGATCGGCTTGCCGAGCACCGCCGCCTTGCGCTTATCGGCCACCGCTGTCCTTCGAGCTGTCCAGGATGCCGCTGCGCTGCGCCCGGGCGATCAGGCGCAGATGTTCCTGATAGTCGTCGGTGAACAGAGTGGTGCCCTGCTTGTCCACGGTGACGAAGTACAGCCACGGTCCCGGCTCCGGATTCTCCATGGCCCGCAGAGCGTTCAACGACGGTGCGGCGATGGGAGTCTTGGGCAGGCCGCGCATGGCGTAGGTGTTCCAGGCGGTTTCCTGGGCGCGGTCGGCGTCGGTGGTCGCCACCTCGGTGCGGTCCAGGGTGTAATTCACCGTCGAGTCGAATTGCAGCATCTGATCGACCCGCAGCCGGTTCACGATCACCCGTGCCACCTTGCCCATATCCTCGGGCTTCGCCTCGCGCTCCACCAGCGAGGCGGCGATCAGCGTCTCGTACGGCGTCAATTTCGTGTCGGCGCCGGACTGCAACAGTCCGGTGGACTCGTAGCTCTTCGCGCTCGCGGTCACCAACTGCCGCAGGATCTGCTCCGGCGTCCCGCTCGGATCGAAATCCCACGTGCCCGCGGCGATCAGGCCTTCCAGCTGCCGTGTCCGGTCCGGGCAGTCCTTGACACCCTGCATCGCCCACGCGGGCACTCCGAGCGCGGCCAGGTCCAAGCTCGCGCCCGCGGCATCGAGCTGTTCGTAGGTCACGCACTTCTGGTTGGCGCCGGTGCCGATGCAGCTGGCCTCCGCGATCTTGCGGTAGATGCCGTCGTACCGTCCGCCGGTGCTCATGTCGTGCTGGTCGTGCAGCAGCCGTCCCTCGGACACGACCAGATTGCCGACCCTGGATTGCTTGCCGACCAGCGCGGCCACCGCCTCCACGGCGGGGCTCTGGCTGGGGATGGCGTAGAAGCCGGGCTGCACCGAGCTCATGTTCGCATTGCGCACGGCAGCTTGGAAGAACGCGCCGGTGCTGGCGACGACGCCGCGCTCGACCATCGTCGCGGCGATCTGCTGCGAGGTGTCGCCCGGATGCACTTGCACCACTACCAGTGGTCCCCCCGGCCCCGCGAAGTCCTTCGGCGGAGCCATACTCTCGACCAACTTCATTCCCGCGAAGACCACGGCGCCGGCGAAGAGCAGGATGAAGACTCCCGCGACGAACCATAGGTTCCGGCGACGCTTCTTGCGTTCGGCGGCTTTGCGCGAGGCCACCCGGGAACGCTTGCCGCGCTGCGAGCGACCGGAGCGTTCGGGCTTGGCGCGTTTCGACTGGCCGCGCTCCGAGCGGCCGGAGGCCTCGGCGCGCTTGGCACCCGGACGCTGCCCGCCACGCCGAGGCGGGGGTGGCGGCGGCGCGGGCGGCTCCTCCTCGTCGTCGACGTAGCGGGGGATGACGGTCGTGTCGTCGTCGTAGTCGTCGTACTCGTCGCCGCCATAGTCGCCCCAGGCCTGGTCGTCTCTCCGGTAACGCCGATCAGCTTCGCGCTGTCGGAACAGTTCCTCGGCCCGCGCCCACCGATCCGTCATGCATCGTCCCCGGGCGACGCAGGACGTCCCGCTTCCACCGACCTCAACACCGCACTCCGTTCGTCCAACCATCCTTGCAGGATCGACACGGCCGCCGCCTGATCGATCACCTGCCGCTGGCCACGCGCGCGAACTCCACTGTCCCGCAATGCACGTGCAGCTGACACCGTAGTCAAACGTTCGTCGGAAAGCCGGACCGGCACCGACCCGACGGCGGCCCGCAATTTTTCAGCGAATGCGTCGGCCAGCGTAGCCGCAGCACCTTTCTCCCCGCGTAAGGTTCGCGGCAATCCCACGATTACCTCGACTGCCTCGTACTCCCGCACAATTTCGGCAATTCTTTCGATATCGGGTGCGGGAGCCGTTCCCCTTGACTGTTTCGCGCGTGGCACGGTTTCCACCGGGGTGGCGAGGATGCCGTCGGGATCGCACGCGGCGACCCCGATCCGGACACTGCCGACGTCGATGCCGATCCGCCTGCCCCGACCGGGATCGGTGGCGGGATGCGGCCGGTCGGCGCCATGCTGCGCCGACCGTTCCGATTCCGAGGCCTCCCCCATCACCCGGCGAGTTCGGCCACCCGCGCGCGGACCGCGGCCAGGCCCGCCGGGATGCCGGACGGGTCCGAACCCGCGCCCTGGGCCATCTCCGGCTTGCCGCCGCCCCGTCCGGCGATGCTGGGACCGAAGCTGCCGACCAGATCGCCCGCCTTCACGCCGAGCCCCTGGGCCGGCTTGTTCACGGCGACCACGAACGGCACCTTGCCGTCGGCGTTGCCCAGCAGCACCACCACGGCGGGCTCGCTGCCGAACCGGCCCCGGATATCGGTGGCCAGCGTGCGCAGATCCCCCGCGGGGACGCCTTCGGGCGCGGCCACGGCTACCAGCAGCAAGCGGCCGATCCGCTCGGCCTCCTCGACGAACTTGCCCGCGGCGGACAGCACGGCGGCCATCTTGGTGCGCTCGAGTTCTTTCTCGGCCACCTTGAGCCGCTCCACCAGCTGCTCGACCCGGCCCGGCACCTCTTCGGAGGGCACCTTCAGCGCGGAGGCCACGCCGGCCAGCAGCGCGCGTTCCTTGGCCAGGTACTTGTAGGAGTCCAAGCCGACGAACGCCTCCACGCGGCGCACACCCGAGCCGACCGACGACTCGCCGAGCACCGTGATCGGGCCGATCTGCGAGGAGTGCTGCACGTGGGTGCCACCGCACAGCTCCATCGAGAACGGGCCGCCGATCTCCACGACCCGGACCTCGTTGCCGTAGTTCTCGCCGAACAGCGCCAGCGCACCCATCTGCTTGGCCTTCGGCAGATCCGTGACGAAGGTGTTCACCGGGAAGTCGGCGCCGACCGCGTCGTTGGACACCGCCTCGATATCGGCCTTCTGCCGCTCGGACAGCTGGCCCTGCCAGTTGAAGTCGAACCGCAGGTAGCCCGGCTTGTTCAGCGAACCGGCCTGCACGGCGTTCGGGCCGAGCACCTGCCGGAGCGCGGCGTGCACCATGTGCGTGCCGGAGTGGCCCTGGGTGGCGCCGCGCCGCCACGCCGGGTCGGCCTGGGCGAGCACGACATCGCCTTCGGTGATCTGGCCGTGTTCCACGGTGGTCTTGTGCACCCACAACTTCTTGGCGATCTTCTGCACGTCGTTCACGCGCAGCTTCAGCCCCGAGGAGGCGGTGATGGAGCCGCGGTCGGCGATCTGACCACCGGATTCGGCGTAGAGCGGACTGCGGTCGAGGATGACCTCGACGTCCTGCCCCGTGGTCGCGGTCGGCACCCGGACGCCGTCGGCGATCAGGGCGAGCACGGTGGCCTCGGAGGTCAGCTCGTTGAAACCGGTGAACTCGGTGGCGCCCCGGTCGACCAGCTCCTTGTAGATCGTGAGGTCGGCGTGGGCGTGCTTGCGGGCCTGGGCGTCCTCCTTGGCGCGCTGGCGCTGCTCGGCCATGAGCGAGCGGAAGCCGTCCTCGTCGACCGAGAGCCCGGCCTCAGCGGCCATCTCCAGCGTCAGGTCGATCGGGAAGCCGTAGGTGTCGTGCAGGGTGAACGCGTCCGATCCCGCGATCGTGCTGCCGCCGGCGGCCTTGACCGCGGCGGCGGTGTTGTCGAACAGGGTGGAGCCGGTGTTCAGCGTCTTCAGGAACGCCGTCTCCTCACCGACCGCGACGGTCTCGATGCGGCGGAAGTCGGTGGCCAGCTCCGGGTAGGACGGGGCCATCAAGTCACTGACGACCTTCATGAACTCGCTCATCACCGGCTTCTCGGCGCCGAGCAGACGGGCCGAGCGCACGATGCGGCGCAGCAGACGGCGCAGCACGTAGCCGCGGCCGTCGTTGCCCGGATTCACACCGTCGGCGATGAGCATCGCGGCGGTGCGGGCATGGTCGGCGATGACGCGGAAGCGTACGTCGTCCTCGTGCTGGACACCGTAGGAGCGGCCGGTCAGCTGCTCGGCCTTGTCGATGATCGGGCGCAGCAGGTTGGTCTCGTAGACGTTGTCCACGCCCTGCAGCAGCAGCGCGATCCGCTCGACGCCCATTCCGGTGTCGATGTTCTTCTTCGGCAGCGACCCGACCGGCGGATGCCCCAGCTTCGGGCTCAGCTCACCGCGGACGTCCTGCATGAAGACGAGATTCCAGATCTCGAGGTAACGGTCCTCGTCGGCGACCGGGCCGCCGTCGCGGCCGTGCTCGGGTCCGCGATCGTAATAGATCTCCGAGCACGGACCACCCGGGCCGGGCACGCCCATGTCCCAGTAGTTGTCCTTGCCGTCGCGGAACTGGATGCGCTCCTCGGGCATGCCCGCCACCCGCTTCCAGATCTCCGCGGCCTCCGGGTCGTCCTGGTAGACGGTGACCCAGATACGCTCCGGGTCGAACCCGTAGCCGCCTTCGTCCTGCGGCTTGGAGATCAGCTCCCAAGCGAGGGTGATCGCCCCCTCCTTGAAGTAGTCACCGAAGGAGAAGTTGCCCGCCATCTGGAAGAACGTGTTGTGCCGCGTGGTGACGCCGACCTCTTCGATGTCGCCGGTCCGCACGCATTTCTGCACGCTGGTCGCCCGCGGGTAGGGCGGCGCCTCCTGACCCAGGAAGTACGGCTTGAACTGGACCATGCCTGCGTTGACGAACAGCAGGTTCGGGTCGGCCAGGATGAGCGAGGCACTCGGCACCTCGGTATGGCCGGCACGGAGGAAATGGTCCAGGAAACGCCGTCGAATCTCGTGGGTCTGCACGAATACCCAGCCTACCGGTGCCGCGCACCTGAATTTCCATCGCCCGGTGCCCCGGCGCGCGGCCGGAAACCGGCCCGGCGGGGTCAGCCCCGGACGATGCGGCGCAGCTTGTCGACGCGAGGACCGATCTCACGTTCGTAGCCGTGGTCGGTGGGGTGGTAGTAGTCGATGCCGACGAGCTCGTCGGGTGGGTACTGCTGGGCGAGCACACCGTCCTTGTCGTCGTGCGGGTACTTGTAGCCCTTGGCGTTGCCGAGCGCCGCGGCGCCCGCGTAATGGCCGTCGCGCAGGTGCGGCGGCACCGCGCCCGCCTTCCCCGCGGCGACGTCTGCCATGGCCGCGCCGATCGCGGCCACGACAGCGCCGGACTTCGGCGCGGTCGCCAGGTGTATCGTGGCCTGCGCCAGAGCGAGGCGGCCTTCGGGCAGGCCGACCAGTTGCACCACCTGCGCGGCGGCGGTCGCCGTCTGTAACGCCGTCGGGTCGGCCATGCCGATGTCCTCGCTCGCGTGGATCATCAGCCTGCGCGCGATGAAGCGGGGATCCTCCCCCGCGCTCAGCATGCGCGCCAGGTAGTGCAGCGCGGCGTCGACGTCCGAGCCGCGAATGGACTTGATGAACGCGCTGATCACGTCGTAGTGCTGGTCACCTGCCCGGTCGTAGCGGACCGCCGCCTTGTCCACGCTGGCCTCGACCAGGTCCACGTCGACCGTGCCGTCGAGCGAGGATTCGGCCGACGCCTCCAGGGCGGTCAGCGCACGGCGGGCATCGCCGCCCGCGACCCGGACGAGGTGATCGAGGGCGGCGTCGGTGACGGTGTACTCGCCGTCGAGCCCGCGCGGGTCGGTGATCGCGCGGCCGAGCACCTGGCGGATGTCGGCTTCTGTGAGTGAGCGCAGTTGCAGCACCAGCGAACGCGACAGCAGCGGCGACACCACCGAGAACGACGGGTTCTCCGTGGTCGCGCCGACCAGCAGGACGATCCGGTTCTCCACCGCGGCGAGCAACGCGTCCTGTTGGGTCTTCGAGAAGCGGTGCACCTCGTCGATGAACAGCACGGTCTGCTCACCGGCGGACAGCCTGCGCCGCGCCATGTCGATGACCGCGCGCACCTCCTTGACCCCCGCTGAGAGCGCCGACAGCGCCTCGAACCGGCGGCCGGTGGCCTGCGAGATCAGCGCGGCCAAAGTCGTCTTTCCCGTGCCGGGCGGGCCGTACAGCAGCACCGAGGCGGCGCCCGAGCCCTCGATCAGCCTGCGCAGCGGGGAGCCGGGACCGAGCAGATGCTGCTGGCCGACCACCTCCTCCAGCGTGGCCGGGCGCATACGCACGGCCAGCGGCGCACCGGAGTCCCTGCGCACCACGGTGTCGATCGAATGCTCCACCGGCACCGCGGCCCCGGGCACGTCGAACAAACCATCGCTCACGAAGAGAACGTTACCGAGCCGCACCGACACCGTCGCCAACCGTTCCCACCGCCCGCGCAGCGGCGCGCCGAGTGAGGTTGCGTGTCGCGGGCACTTCGGATGGGATCGGTACCCGTGCCTGAAAACGTGGTCATTTCAGATTCCTCCGACACCGGACGGTTCGCTCGGCGCACCCTCTTGAAGGGCGGGGCGGCCGCCGCCACCGCCACCGCGGTGCTGAGCGCGGGACGCGCCCGAGCCGCGACACCGATATTCCAGCACGGCGTCGCCTCGGGCGACCCGCTTCCCGACGGCGTGATCATCTGGACCCGGGTGACCGTCTCCGCCGACGCGACGCCCGGCTCGGGACTCGGCGACCCAGCGCCCGTGCGCTGGGAGATCGCCGCGGACGAGCAGTTCCGCTCGGTCGCCTCGTCCGGGACATTGATGGCATCGGCGGAGTCCGACCACACCGTCAAGGTGGACGTGTCCGGCCTCGCGCCGGGGGTCGAGTATTTCTACCGATTCAGCGCCCTCGGCGAAACCTCTCCGGTGGGTCGTACCAAGACCGCGCCGGCCCCATCGGACACTCCGGACCGCCTCCGATTCGGCGTGGTCTCGTGCTCCAACTGGGAAGCGGGCTACTTCGGCGCCTACCGCCATCTGGCCGCCCGCACCGACCTGGACGCGATCGTGCACCTCGGCGACTATCTCTACGAATACGGCCGTGGTGGGTACGCCGGGCGCAACGGCGCCGTCCGTGCGCACGACCCCGCCCACGAGATCGTCGGCCTTGCCGACTACCGCATCCGCCACGCGCAGTACAAAACCGACCCGGACCTGCTCGGCCTGCACGCCGCACTGCCGTTCATCTGCACTTGGGACGACCACGAGTCCGCGGACAACTCCTGGTCCGGCGGGGCCGGCAATCACGACGCCGCGACCGAGGGTGGCTGGCCGGAGCGGCGCGCGGCCTCGGCACAGGCCTACCTGGAATGGATGCCGGTCCGCGCGTCCGGATCCGGCGCCGACGTGCGGATCTACCGCAGACTGCGCTTCGGCACCCTGGCCGAACTCGCCATGCTGGATCTGCGCAGCTACCGGGACCAGGAGGCCACGCGGGGTGCGGGCAGGCGCGCGGCCGACGACCCGGCGCGCACCATCACCGGTAAGGCGCAGATGGACTGGCTGACCGCGGGCCTGGCGTCCGCGCCGGTGCGGTGGAAGCTGGTCGGCAACTCGGTCATGGTCGCACCGCTGGTCTTCCCGCCGCTGGAGCAGGCGACCACGGCGGCGATCACCAGCACCATCGGTGTCCCCCAGTCCGGCTTGTCACTCAACGGCGACCAGTGGGACGGATACACGGCCGACCGCGCCCTCCTGTTCCGCGCCATCGTCGACCAGCAGATCTCCGACGTGCTGTTCCTGACCGGAGACATCCACTCCTCGTGGGCCGCCGACCTACCCGTGGACGCGGCCAACTATCCGGCCGCGGCGACGGCCGGCGCGGAGTTCGTCGTGCCCTCGGTGACCTCGACCAGTATCGGCGACCTACTTCGGGCGAATTCCGCGCCGATCGCCGAGGCGATCAAGACGGTCAACCGTCATCTCCGTTACGTCGAACTGGATTCGCATGGTTACGGCGTCCTGGAGGTCACGGCGGACCAGGCGCAGATGGACTGGTACTACCTGCTGGACGTGACAGACCCGGACACCGCCGTGCGTCACGGCGCCTCGTTCGCCGTCCGCTCCGGCGGCCGGGTCGAACCTCGGCAGGTCCCGATCGGCTGACCATCGCAGGGCGTCACTCGGCGCCCGCGAGTCCGCCGCCGCATCCTCCCAGCGCCGGCGTCGTCGTTCGACCGCAGGCGCGGTTCGCTCCGACGCGCGCCGCGCCGCGCAAGAACTACTCCGACCAGCGCTCTTCCAGCCGCGCCGACACGTCCTCGGCGAAATCTCCCACGATGTCGTCACCCGTGCAGCGCGCGTCTTCGGCGAGCGCCGCCCAGCGGTTGATCAAGGCCGCCGAGCGCGGCACCGACAACCCGTGCTCCCTGGCGGCCGCGATACGCGTGTGGTCGGCGGGCAGGAACCAGTAGGTTGACAGCCATACCCAGATCAGCCGCGCTTCCAGGATGCGTTCGGCGAGCTGTTCGTCGTCGGCCAGCGCGGGCCACACGCCCACGACCTCCGCGCGCCAGGCCTCCACCATCTGCTGAGCCCGTTCGCGCGAGAGCTCGACATCGCACAGGCAGCCGGGGAAGGACACCAGCGCGTACGCGATGTCGAGGGTGGCGTCGCGGAAGCCGCCCCACTCGTAGTCGAGGAAGCGAGCGCCCTCCTCGTTCAAGATCACGTTGTCCGGGCAGAGGTCCGACGGACTGAACGCACGGAAGCGGCCCGCCGAATACAGCCGGTTGCCGCGCACGATGCGCTCGGCGATCTCGCCGGGTACCTCGATACCCAGTTCCCGCCGCAGCATGCCGGGCACCTCGGCGATCGCCGTTTCCGCCTGCTGGGCGATGCCGTCCACCCGGTGCACCACGTCGACCCGGCGCAGCAACGCGACGAAGTCCGCCTCGCGTCCCACGGTGGCGGCATGCATCCGGCCCAGCGCCTGCGCGAACGCCATCAGGGCGTTGCGGGCGGCGGGCTCGGCGCCCGAGTGCAGCACGGCGGTCAACAGCGAGTTCTCACCGAGGTCACTGAGAATCAGCAGACGGTCGGGAAGGCTGTGGGCGATCAGGTACGCGCCCGGGCGGTGTTCCCGGCTCAGGGCGGTGGTGAACTGGTAGGACACCGTCTCGCGTAGGAACGCGGAATTGATGCTGGCCACCCCGGGGGCCAGGCCGCCGGTCCGGCGATCCTGCGCGGACCCGCGGACCTGCTTGACGATCAGGGTTCGCGGCAAGGAGAACGCGTTCTCCGCTACACGCACACGTAGGACCGTCGTCCTACCACTACCGCTGAGTTCGATCGGATCGCTCAGCTTTACCGGAGCACCCATTCGCTTTGTGAGCAACTGTTGCGCTGCGGACACGACTTCGGCGGCGCGTTCGGCCAATAGTGCGGTCATCGCCTCTCAAGTTACTCGCATCGGGTCACTTCTAGCGAGCGGTTACACAACCTTTCCGCGTCGCCCGGCGTGTCTCCGGCGAGGCCGCGGAGCCACCGCCGGTCGCTTGACACGCCTGCGCCGTTCGGGTTTTCTCATCGTCAACTGCCCTGCGCCACACCGCAAACCAGTTGAGTGGAAAGGTCGACGCGTGACCGAGACCCCGCCCCCCACCCCCGGACGATCAACCGGCCACGCGCCCTCCCCGAACGACGACGAACGCTTCGCGGCGCGGCCGGGGCAGCACGAGAGCCCGAATCCGCAGGCTCCCGGCCCGGGAGCCGGTCACCCCCGCCACGAAATGGCGGGCTCGTCCGGATACCCGCCGTTAGAGGGCCCCGGTGCGGCGCACTACGGCAGCGAACCGGTGGAACCCGCACCGCCTGTCGGCGCCCCGCACCCCAGCTACGGCCCGCAGGGCACCGGGCCGGGCTGGGCGCCGTCCGGCCCTGCGCAGAGCGAGGGACCGATCTACGGTTACCAGCAGATCCCCACCGGTCCGAGCACCCTGGACGTAGGGCAGGCGCTCAGCTACGGCTGGGCGCGGTTCCGGGCCAATCCGGGGCCCTGGGTCGGCGTTACCGCGGTGGGCCTGATCATCTATCTGGCGTTCCTGATCGTCGTCCAGCTCACCAACCCGACGACCATGCTGCCGCTGCTGCTCATCTTCCTGGCGGCCATGGCCGCGATATGGCTGCTGCAAGCGGCCATGGTGCGCGGCGCGCTGTACGAGACCGACGGCACGCCACCACCTTTCGGCGCGTACTTCCGGTTCGTCAACGCCGGCAATGTGCTGCTCACCGCGCTGCTGGCGTTCACGCTGACCTTCCTCGGCTCGGCGATCTGCCTGCTCCCCGGGTTGATCGCCGGATGGCTGTGCATGTTCTCGCTGCATTTCGTCGTCGACCAGGACCAGGGGCCGTTCGAGGCGCTGAAGTCCAGCTTCACACTGGTGGTTTCCAACGCCTGGCAGGTGCTGCTGCTCGCGCTGGCGGTGCTGGTGGTGACCTTCCTCGGCCTGCTCCTGTGCGGTCTCGGCCTGCTCGTCGCGGGCCCGGTCGCCACCATCGCGGTGACCTACGCCTACCGCACACTCACCGGAGGCACGGTCGCCGCCTCCTGAGGCCCGCCGCACTCTCCGGCCGGTAAGCGCTTCCCTATCCAGCGCCGGAACCGTTCCAGCGGTCCGGCCTCGCTGCCCGCGCGAGGCGCGGAGCTGCTTCCCCCAGCGTCGCCGCGACGACGGCGAACCCGGCCGCGGGCGCGGTGGTCACCGAGATGAACACCCCGACCAGCGCGGCCGATCAGCCTTCGGGCTCCAGCGCGGCACCGCGGACCAGGGTCACGTGCGTGACCCCGGAGTCGGCGGCGAAGACCACGAGCACCCCGGCGGTGACCTCCGGCGGTCTGAACATGCGCGAGTGCGGCAATAAATCCCGTGGCGATCGGCGTTCGCGTGCGGACCCGGCTGACCAGAGGTACCGACCGGTGGTCGCCCCGCTACGATCCGGTCCCGGCGTCCGCGCCCTTCTTCGGCTCCGGCCGAACATCCAGGCCCGCCTCCTTGCGCTGCTGCGCGGTGATCGGCGCGGGCGCGTCGGTGAGCGGGTCGACGCCGCCGCCGGTCTTGGGGAACGCGATGACCTCCCGGATCGAGTCCTCGCCTGCCAGCAGCGCGGTGACACGGTCCCAGCCGAAGGCGATGCCGCCGTGCGGCGGGGCGCCGAAGGCGAAGGCGTCCAGCAGGAAGCCGAACTTCTCCTGCGCCTCCTCGTGGCTGATACCCATGACCTCGAACACGCGTTCCTGCACGTCGCGGCGGTGGATGCGGATGGAGCCGCCACCGATCTCGTTGCCGTTGCAGACGATGTCGTAGGCGTAGGCCAGCGCCGAGCCCGGATCGGTGTCGAAGGTATCCAGCGACTCCGGCTTCGGTGAGGTGAACGCGTGGTGCACCGCGGTCCACGCGGAGTGGCCCACCGCCACGTCGCCGCTCGCGGTCGCCTCCACGGTTGGCTCGAACAGCGGAGCGTCCACGATCCACACGAACGACCAGGCGTCCTCGTCGATGAGCCCGACCTTGCGGGCGATCTCGACCCGCGCCGCGCCGAGCAGCCCGCGTTGCGCCTTGGCCGCGCCCGCGGCGAAGAACACGCAGTCACCCGGTACCGCGCCGACGTGCTTGGCCAGGCCCTCGCGCTCGGCCTCGCTCAGGTTCTTGGCGACCGGGCCGCCCAGCGTGCCGTCCTCGTTCACCAGGACGTAGGCCAGGCCCTTGGCGCCACGCTGCTTGGCCCAGTCCTGCCAGGCGTCGAGCTGGCGCCGCGGCTGGCTCGCGCCGCCCGGCATGACCACCGCGCCGACATACGGCGCTTGGAACACCCGGAACGGGGTGTCCTTGAAGTAGTCGGTGCACTCGGTGATCTCCACGCCGAAGCGCAGGTCGGGCTTGTCGGTGCCGAAGCGGCGCATGGCCTCGGCGTAGGTCATGTGCGGGATCGGCGTCTGGATCTCGTAGCCGACCAGCTTCCACAGCGCGACCAGGATCTCCTCGGCCAGCAGGATCACGTCCTCCTGGCGCACGAAGCTCATCTCGATGTCGAGCTGGGTGAATTCCGGTTGGCGGTCGGCGCGGAAGTCCTCGTCGCGGTAGCACCGCGCGATCTGGAAATAGCGCTCGATGCCACCGACCATGAGCAACTGCTTGAACAGCTGCGGACTCTGCGGCAGGGCATAGAAGGTGCCCGGCTGCAGGCGGGCGGGCACCAGGAAGTCGCGGGCGCCCTCCGGGGTGGACCGGGTCAGCGTGGGGGTCTCGACCTCGATGAATTCGTGACGGGCGAGCACCTCGCGGGCCGCCGCGTTGACCTTGGACCGCAGCCGGATGGCGTGCGCGGGCCCCTCGCGGCGCAGGTCCAGGTAGCGGTGCTTGAGGCGTGCTTCCTCACCGGGCTGTTCGTCCAGCTGGAACGGCAGCGGGGCGCTCTCGTTCAGCACCTCGAGTTCGGTGACGTTCACCTCGATCGAGCCGGTCGGCAGCTCCGGGTTCTCGTTGCCGCTCGGCCGCGGCTCCACGGTGCCGGTGACGCGCACGCAGTACTCGGCGCGCAGCCGGTGCGCCTGTTCGGCGGGGGCACCCTCCCGGAACACCGCCTGGGCCACGCCGGACGCGTCGCGCAGATCGATGAAGATCACCCCACCGTGGTCACGCCGCCGGGCCACCCAGCCGGTGAGAGTGACGGTCTGACCGGCATGCTCGCTTCGCAGCGAACCAGCCAAGTGGGTGCGCAGCACGGGGTTCCTTTCGACGACTCTGGCACCGGGCGCGGTGTGACCAGGTGCGGGTCCATCGTAGTGAGACACAATCCGCGAGTGGAAACCGATATCGCCGCGCCCGTGCCAAGCTGTATTCGAGGCAGTGTGACCGGGGACCGTCGGAGCCAGGGCCGTGTGACCTTCGACGGCCGAGCGAGAAAGCGACGACGATGACCTTCAACGAGGGCATGCAGATCGATCCCGACCGAGTTTCCTCCGGTGGCCCCGGCATGGGCGGCAAGCTCGCGCTGGGTGGCGGAGCGGGCGGACTCATCGTGCTGGTACTGGCGCTGCTGCTCGGCGGCGATCCCGGCTCCGTACTCGGCGCTTTCACCGGCACACCGGAACAGAGCCGGACAGAGCCGGGCACCGCGGGCACCCCGAGTCACTGTAAGACCGGCGCGGACGCCAACAAGTACGTCGACTGCCGGGTGGCGCTGACCGCGCAGAGCCTGGACGCCGTGTGGTCGGGCGAACTGCAGAAGCAGGTCGGCAACCGCTACACGCAACCGCGGGTGGTGCTGTTCTCCGGCGCCACCTCGACCGGCTGCGGCAACGCCACCAGCGACGTGGGTCCGTTCTACTGCCCGGCCGACCGGACCGCCTACTTCGACACCAGCTTCTTCCAAGACCTGGTCGACCGCTTCGGTTCCAGCGGTGGCCCGCTCGCGCAGGAATACGTGGTGGCGCACGAGATCGGCCATCACATCCAGAATCTGCTCGGTGACCTCGGCCGCGCCCAGCGCGATCCGCGCGGGCCGGAATCGGGCGCGGTACGCACCGAATTGCAGGCCGACTGTTACGCGGGCATCTGGGCGCATTTCGCGGACAAGCAGCCTGCGCCGGGCAGCGACCAGCCGTTCCTGAAGCCGCTGTCGGACAAGGACGTCGACGACGCGCTGTCGGCCGCGGCGGCGGTCGGTGACGACCGCATCCAGCGCGCCGCGCAGGGCCGGGTGAATCCCGAGGCCTGGACACACGGCTCGTCCCAGCAGCGACAGAAGTGGTTTCTCACCGGCTACAAGACCGGTCAGGTCCGTGCTTGCGATACCTATTCGGCGCAGGATCTGAACAATCCGTCCGCCCTGCGGTGAACGTACCGATGCGACACAGCGCGCCGGTCCCGACGGGGGTCGGCGCGCTGTCATGATCTACGGCAGTTCTCCTGCGCCGCAGGTGAACACGGACAGCACCGGAAGATGGGATCGATGCGAGTAACGAAAGCTGTTCTGCTGGTTGTGCTGCTGATCGTCGCGGCGGGCTCGGGCACCGCCACGGGCGAGGCGGCCCTGGACCGCCCCAGTGCGCTACCGCCGATCAACGCGCCGCTGGCGCTGTTCACGCTGACCACCATTCCGGACGGATGGCAGGCCCGGACCGATCTGCGCCCACAGCTGGAGATCTTCGCCGACGGCCGGGCCGTCAGCAGCCCCGACGCCGTGGCGGCCGATCGTCGCCCCGAGACTCCGCCGAAACGGATCGACGGCCACATCCCGCCCGACGTGCTGAGCGCGGCACTGGCCGAAACCAAGGCGCTGGCCACGGCGGACCTCGGCGTACCGAGAGCCACCGATCAGAGCAGCCAGATCATTGATTACATGCCGCAGTCGCCCTCGGAGGATGTGCATCTGGTGGTGTACTCGCCGGAAACCACCGAAGGGCTCGGCGCCGAGCAGCAGGCCGCGCGCAAACGCTTCGCCGATCTCTACAACGGACTGCTCGACGCGTTCGTGCGGGACAACTGACGATCGCCCGCCATTCGGCCCGAACGGCCATCCTCAGTTCGGGCCGGATGCGGCGCTGTGCACGGGTACCGCGTCAGAACTGGTCCTGCTCGTAGTCCGAACTGATGATCTCGTCCGAGTGCGTCGCGCCGATGACGTCCGGTGTCGACTCGCCGAGCGGACCGGTGAGGTCGTCGTTGCCGGTCGGGCTCGAGTACGGCTGCACGGTGCGCGAGTGTTCGTCGTCGTTGCCGCGCTGTCCCGCCGCTGCGGCCGGTCCGCCCATGAAGCTGTTCGCTCCCGCCGGTGTGGTGCCCGCGGGCGTGCCGGGTCCGAACGAGGTACCGGGGACACCGGCGACCGGGCGCATCGGGGCAGCGGTAGCACCGGGCAGGCCGGTGGCCTTGGGCACGGAGGGCGTGCCCGGGCTTCCCGGCCGGCCGGGGCTGTTGCCGAGCAGCGCGCTCGGCGACCCATGGCTGGTGCTCGGGCTGTGCGAGTTGAGCACCGACGACGGCGTGGTCGTCGGATTCGACGTGCCCGGCGTGTAGGAGTCCAGGCCCGCCGCCTTGGTCGCGGTGTCCGACGCGGTGGACTGTGCCTGCTCCAGGATCGGCTGGCCCACATTCTGGGCCAGCGCCTGCGCCACCTCCTGCGGCGCCGGTCCGCCCCCAGGGGCGACCAGCTGCTGCACCATGCCGCTGAGTTCGGCCGTCTTGCCCGCCAGATCGCCGCGGGTGGCGTTGACCACGCCGACGGCGTGCCCGAGGTGTTCGGTGGCCGAGGCGATCAGCGTCGCCTGCGCGGGCGGGGTCAGGATCACCGGCGCGAGCGCGGTCGCCTGGGTGGCGAACGAGGACGCGATCCCGAGCAATTGCGCGTTGCCCTGCTGCACCACCGCGGCCGCGCGCTGGGTGAGTTCGGAGATGTCGATGCCCCGCTGGCTGGTCTCCTGCCCCTCCACGTTCGCCTGCTGGCTCGCGGCCTGGGCATTGCGGGCGGCCTGGCTCTGCCACAGTTGCTCGACCGTGCCGATGCTGCCCTTGCCCACCTGCATGGCCATCTCGATGATCTTGGAGGACTGGCTGAGGATCGCGGTGGGGTCGAACGCGCCGATGACGCCGGTCCCGAAGCTGCCGAGCAGGTCGAGGATCGGCTTCATCAGGACGTCCACGCCGGGCAGCGCGGGCAGCGCGGCCCCTTGCAGCAGCGCGGCGACCGGGTCGGCGGGCAACGGGGGCAGCGCTGCGGCCGCCGTGGCCGCCTGGTTCACCGTAGCGGCCACCGCGCTCGGCGCGTCGGCGAGCGTTCCGTTCAGCACGCCCTGCGCCTGATCGAGCGCCGCGTCGAGCACCGGCGCGGAGACATGGTCGACCGCGGCGTTCATGTCGCCGAGCAGTGCGGACATCTCGTGCGGGACGCCGGGCGCGTCCTGCGCGCCCGGTGCGCCGTTCAGCCCGGGCAGACCGGTGGGCACGGCGCCGGCCGAGTGCTGGTCCTCGGAGACCTTGCGAGCCAGCACGAACGCGGGCGGCTCGATGGGCGGCAGGTCCTCCGGTAGCTGGGGCAGCGGCAGGTCGAGCACCGCCTGGGCCGGCGAATGCCGCAGCGCGTCCAGCACGGTCTGCTGCCCGATCGCGAACGTTCTGGTCGGCCGCGTGCGCGACGGCGTCGTCCTCCGGCGCGATGACGCCGCTGTCCATGGGTCTCATACCGCGCCTCCGATCTGGCCCGCGATCGAGCCGAGCGCGCCCGCGTTCGACCAGTCGACGGCGTCGTAGGCCGCGGCGGCGCTGAAGGCCGAGTCCGAGAGCTCGGCGTACTTGGCCGACAGATCGTTGATGTCCTTGGCCTGCAACACCTGCGCCGCGGCGAACATCGCCAGGTAGTCCGCCCCGATCAAACCGAACACCGGAACCAGCGCGGAAACGTTCTTCACCGCGTCGAAATTGCCCGCCCCCGCGAGATCACCGGCGATGCCCGCGTTCGTCGCGGCGAACGCCCGGACCGCCTCGGTCTCCACCGAGAGATCACTCATCGAGTTGCCCCCCACTTCGTCGTACAGATCTGCGTCATGAACTTGTCGTGATCCGTCGGCTGCCTGCCGAATCGGCAAGGGCCGCTACGGTTGCGCTCAATATAGCCGACCGTACCGGCATGTTTCGAGCCCGAACACGGCGCGCGACGGAGCGATCCGGGCAGAATTGGAACGTGTTGCAAATTAGAACAAGTTCTATATTCTCTGACCCATGAAGGTCGCAGTGACCGGCGCAGCCGGCTACCTTGGCACGAATCTGCTCCGCCTCCTCGTCGGGCGCGGCCATCAGGTCACCGCCATCGATCGGGCGATTCCCGACGACACGAGCGCGCCCGGCGTCACCTGGGTGCGAGGCGACGTGCTCGACCCGGCGTCGATGCGCGCCGTGCTCGACGGCGCCGAGCTGGTCTATCACCTGGTCGCGGTGATCACCCTGGCCGACAAGAACGATCTGGCCTGGCGAGTGAACACCGAGGGCGTGCGCGTGGTCGCCGAGGCGGCACTGGCCGTCGGCGCGCGCCGGATGGTGCACGCCAGCTCGATCCACGCGTTCGATCAGTACAGCTGCGGCGGCCGGATCGATGAGAGCGCCCCGCGGTCGACCGACCCCACGCTGCCGGTCTACGACCGGTCCAAGTGGGCGGGCGAGGTGGCACTGCGCAAGGTGATCGACCAGGGTTTGGACGCCGTGCTGTGCAACCCCACCGGCGTCTTCGGGCCCCTGGACTTCGGCAGGCCCCTGTCGCGCATCAACCGGACGCTCAAGGACGCGGCGCTGGGCCGCATACCCGCCATGATCGGCGGCGGATTCGATCTGGTGGATGTCAGGGACGTGGCCGAGGGCCTGGTGCTGGCCGGGGAACGCGGCCGCACGGGCGAGAACTACCTGCTCGGCGGATCATGGTCTCGATGCTCGAACTGTGCCGCGTCGCCGCGGCCCACGGCGGCAAGCGCGGCCCGAAGTTCACCATCTCCCCCAAGCTCGTGTCCGGCCTCATTCCCGTACTGGCGCCGATCGGCAAGCTGTTCAACTCCGACATCGCCTCCAAGGCCGCGCTCGGCGCGCTGATCTCCGCGCCTGTCGTCGACCACGGCAAGGCCGCGACCGAGCTGGGCTACCAGCCGCGCCCGCTGGACGACACCGTCCGCGACCTGGTGGCCTTCTTCGCCGACCCGGCCCGGCTCACCCCGTCCGACACCCGCCGGATCGCTTGACAGCCGATAGAACGCATGTTCGACTGAGGGGGTGCGGTGGCAGAGCCAGACCCTGGACGCCGAGGACGGCGCTCTGCCCGGGCTGTCCCGGGCAGGTCTGGTGCGCACCGTGCGAACACCGGAGTTCGAGGGCATCACCTTCCACGAAGTGCTGTGCAAGAGTGCGTTGAACCGGGTGCCCGAGGGCGCGAACGTACCGTTCCATTGGACGGTCAATCCGATGCGCGGCTGTTCGCACGCGTGCCGCTACTGTTTCGCGCGCGGCACGCACGAGTATCTGGATCTGGACGCGGGCCGGGACTTCGACTCGCAGATCGTGGTGAAGACGAATGTCGCGGCGGTGCTGCGCAAGGAACTGGGCAGGCGGTCCTGGCGCCGCGAACCGGTAGCGCTCGGCACCAACACCGATCCGTACCAGCGCGCCGAGGGCCGATATCGCCTGATGCCTGGCATCATTCGCGCGCTGGCCGAGTCCGGTACCCCGTTCTCCATCCTCACCAAAGGCACATTGCTGCGCCGGGACCTGCCCTTGCTCACCGCGGTCGCGAGCGAGGTGCGGGTGAGCCTGGCGGTGTCCATCGCGATCCTCGATCAGGATCTGCACCAGAGTCTGGAGCCCGGCACACCGTCACCCCGGGCCCGGTTGGACTTGGTGCGCACCCTCACCGACGCGGGGTTCGCCGTGCACGTCCTCGTCGCGCCGGTCATCCCCTGCCTCACCGACGGCCGGGCGCACCTGGACGCCATCTTCGGCGCGATCGCCGAGGCCGGGGCCGATTCCGCCGTCGCCTTCCCCATGCACCTGCGCGGCAGCACCAGGGGATGGTTCCTGTCCTGGCTGGCCGAGCACCATCCGGCGCTGCTACGCCGGTACCGCCAGCTGTACCGCCGCGGCGCCTACGTCACCCCGGAGTACTCCGCCTGGCTGCGCGCGCGGGTGGCTCCGCTGCTGGCAGCGCACGGTCTGACGGCGCGCAGGCAAGCCGAACCGGAGACACGACCCGAAACCGCGCACACGACCGACCCACAGCTGGCATTGTTCGCTTGACGCCAGCATCGCCGAATCCGGCCGGTCCTCGCGCTTCGGCGGCGCGCACCGCATTCGACGGAGTAGTTTGGCGATGGCACCTCTCAGCGACGAGGAAGTGAAGCAGGCATATGGTTTCACACCAAAATGAGGTCGGCACAGCGAAATTGGAGAAGGTCGTCATTCGGTTCGCCGGTGATTCCGGCGACGGAATGCAGCTGACCGGCGATCGCTTCACGCACGAGGCCGCCGCCTTCGGCAACGACCTGGCCACCCAGCCCAGCTTCCCCGCCGAGATCAGAGCGCCGCAGGGCACCCTGCCGGGCGTCTCGTCCTTCCAGATCCAGATCGCCGACTACGACATCCTCACCGCCGGCGACCAGCCCGATGTGCTGGTGGCGATGAACCCCGCCGCGCTGAAGGCGAACCTGGAGGATCTGCCGCGCGGCGCCACCGTCATCGTCAACACCGACGAGTTCACCAAGCGAGCCCTCGCCAAAGTCGGTTACCCCGCCGATCCGCTGGCCGACAACACGCTGTCGGACTTCGTGGTGCACCGCGTCCCGATGACCTCGCTCACGCTCGGCGCCACCGAATCGACGGGAGTCGGCAAGAAGGACGCCCAGCGCGCGAAGAACATGTTCGCTCTCGGCCTGCTGTCCTGGATGTACGGTCGCCCGATCGGCGGCACCGAGCAGTTCATGCGAGAGAAGTTCGCGACCAAGCCGGACATCGCCGAGGCCAACGTCCTGGCGTTCCGCGCGGGCTGGAATTACGGCGAGACCACCGAGAGCTTCGCCACCACCTACGAGATCGCGCCCGCGAAGCTGCCGCCGGGCACCTACCGCCAGATCACCGGCAACACCGCGCTCGCCTACGGCCTGATCACCGCGGGCCGGCTCGCGGGACTGCCGGTCTTCCTCGGCACCTATCCCATCACGCCCGCCTCGGACATCCTGCACGAACTGAGCAAACACAAGAACTTCGGCGTCACCACCTTCCAGGCGGAGGACGAGATCGCCGGCATCGGCGCGGCGCTGGGCGCTTCGCTCGGCGGCGCACTCGGCGTCACCAGCACCTCCGGTCCCGGACTCGCGCTCAAGAGCGAGACCATCGGCCTCGCGGTGATGACGGAGCTGCCACTGGTCGTGATCGACGTGCAGCGCGGCGGGCCGTCCACCGGCCTGCCGACCAAAACCGAGCAGGCAGACCTGTTGCAGGCGCTCTACGGCCGCAACGGCGAATCACCCGTCGCGGTGCTCGCGCCACGCTCTCCCGCCGACTGCTTCGCCGTCGCGGTGGAGGCCGCGCGGATCGCGCTCACCTACCGCACCCCGGTGCTGCTGCTGTCCGACGGCGCGATCGCCAATGGTTCGGAGCCGTGGTCGATCCCACAGGTGACGGAGCTGGAACCGATCGACCCGGCGTTCGAACCGGAGGGCGACGAGGCCGACCCGTTCCAGCCGTACGCGCGCGATCCCGACACGCTCGCCCGACCGCTCGCCGTCCCCGGCACGAAGGGCCGCGCCCACCGCATCGGCGGCCTGGAGAAGGCGGACGGCAGCGGCAACATCTCCTACGACCCGGCCAATCACGAACTCATGGTCCGCCTGCGCCGAGCCAAGATCGACGGCATCGCCGTGCCCGACCTCACGGTGGACGATCCGGACGGCACCGCCGAATTGCTGTTGATCGGCTGGGGCAGCTCCTACGGTCCGATCGGCGAGGCGTGCCGGCGCGCGCGGCGTCGCGGCGTCGCGGTGGCCCAAGCCCATCTACGCCATCTGAATCCGTTGCCCGCCAACCTCGGCGACGTGCTCCGCCGCTACCGCACGGTGGTCGCACCGGAGATGAACAACGGGCAGCTGGCCGCGCTATTGCGCGCCGAGTACCTGGTCGACGTGCGGCCGTGGACGAAGATCGCCGGCACCGCGTTCTCCGCCCAGGAACTGGTCGGGGTCATCGACGCGGCGCTGGACGGGTCGATCACGGAGATGGAACAGAACAAGGTCTTCGCCGCTCGGGCGCGGGCCACGTACCACACGGCTGGGGGTAACGCATGACCATCGTGGAGACCTCGCTGGTCGGCACCGATCTTGGGCTGACCGGCGTTTCCGGGGTGCCGTCCGCGGACGGACCGCAGAAGGTGAAGGACTACACCTCCGATCAGGAGGTGCGCTGGTGCCCCGGCTGCGGCGACTACGTGATCCTGGCGACCGTGCGCGGCTTTCTCGCCGACCTCGGATTGCGCAGAGAGAATCTGATGTTCGTCTCCGGGATCGGCTGCTCCAGCCGCTTCCCGTACTACCTGGAGGCCTACGGCATCCACTCCATTCACGGTCGCGCCCCCGCGATCGCGACCGGCTTGGCGGTCAGCAGGCCGGATCTGTCGGTCTGGGTGGTGACCGGGGACGGCAACGCGCTGTCCATCGGCGGCAACCACCTCATCCACGCGTTGCGCCGCAACGTGAACATGACGATCCTGCTGTTCAACAACCGGATCTACGGGCTGACCAAGGGTCAGTACTCGCCGACCTCGGAGCAGGGCAAGATCACCAAGTCGACCCCGATGGGCTCGGTGGACCACCCCTTCAACACCCTGTCGCTGGCGCTGGGGGCGGAGGCGACCTTCGCCGCCCGCGCGCTCGACTCCGATCGCGCGGGACTCACCGAGGTGCTGCGCGCCGCCGCCGAGCACCGGGGCACGTCGTTCGTGGAGATCTTGCAGGATTGCCCGATCTTCAACGACGGCTCCTTCGACGTGCTGCGCCGGGAGAACGCCGCGAACCATCTCATCCCCCTGCGGCACGCGGAGCCGATCCGCTTCGGCGCGGAGGGCGAATTCGCGGTCGTGCGCCGGGGGTTCCGGCTCGCGGTGGCCCGCACCGACAGCGTCGCCGAGTCCGACATCGTCGTGCACGATGCCTACGCCGACGATCCGGAGTACGCCTACGCGCTTTCCCGCCTGTCGGATCAGGGCCTCGAGCATGTCGTCACCGGTATCTTCCGCAGCGTCTCACGACCGACCTACGACGACGCGGTGCGCTACCAGGCCGAGACGGCGCGCGAGACAAAACCGATTGGTCCGGACTCGCTGCAGTCCCTCCTCACCGGGACGGAGACCTGGACGGTCGGATAACCGACCGGGCGGCCGCGAAGGCATTCAGGCCTGCTTGGCGAAGCCGAGCTCGATGACGGCGTCGCGTTCCTGCTCGAGCTCGGCGACCGAGGCGTCGATCCGGGGACGAGCGAGGTCGTCGATGGCCAGCTCCGGCACGATCGTGTACTCGCCGTTCGCGCAGGTGACCGGGAACGAACTGATCAGTCCTTCCGGCACGCCGTAGGAGCCGTCCGAGGCGACGGCCATGGAGACCCAGTCGCCGTCCCTGGTGCCGCGCACCCAGTCGTGGATGTGGTCGATCGCCGCGCTGGCCGCGCTGGCCGCCGACGACGCGCCACGGGCCTGGATGATGGCGGTGCCACGTTGCTGCACGGTGGGCACGAACTCCTCGGTCACCCACGCGGGATCCCCGACGAGGTCGATGGCGCGGCGGCCCGCGATGGTGGCGTGCGCGATATCCGGATACTGCGTCGCGGAGTGGTTGCCCCAGATCGCCACGCGCGCGATGTCGGCGGCGGGCGCACCGGTCTTCTTGGCCAATTGCGCGATGGCGCGGTTGTGGTCCAGCCGTGTCATGGCGGTGAAACGCCCGGCGGGCACGTCCGGCGCGTTGCTCATGGCGATGAAGGCGTTGGTGTTGGCCGGGTTGCCGATCACGAGCACCTTCACGTCGTCCGCGGCGCCGGCGTTGATCGCGGCGCCCTGCTCGGTGAAGATCGCCCCGTTGGCGGCGAGCAGATCCGAGCGCTCCATCCCGGCCGTACGGGGCCGGGCGCCGACGAGCAGGGCGATGTCGGCGCCCGCGAAACCGAGCCACGGATCGTCGCTGATGTCGATGGACTCCAGCAGCGGGAACGCGCCGTCTTCCAGTTCCATCGCGACGCCTTCCAGCGACGCCACCGCGGCGGGAACCTCCAGCAGCCGCAGCCGTACGGGCGTGTCCGGGCCCAGCATCGCGCCGGAGGCGATCCGGAACAGCATCCCATAGGCGATCTGGCCCGCGGCTCCGGTCACGGTGACGGTCACGGTCCCAGCGGCGGTGCTCACGAACGAACTCCTTGCGGTCGGCGGACTCCTGCTTGCCCACCCTAGCCACTCTCACCTAGCCACTCTCACCGCCTCGGAAGGACCACGGTGAGCCACGTGACACCGGTCCCGTGTGGCCCGGCGGCAGCGGGTCAGCCGAGCGTGGCGACCTCGGTGTCGGTCAGCACGATCGGCGACACCACGTCCTTGGCCCGCGCCAGCTGCACCGCGCGGTAGAGCGGCCGTTCCTCCAGCCCGGCGTCGCGCGCCTCGGCCCGCAACTGATGAACCAGCAGATCCGAAACCGCCACGGCCGCGGCCAGCCGACTGGCGGTGAGCGCGTCCGCGAGCCTGCGCAGGCCGAGCAGATGCAGTTCGCGACCGCTGCCCGCGTCGGTGTACATGGCCAGCGGAACGACCTGGGAGACCTCCCCCGCGGTCACCCGCAGGACGATCCGGCTCAACCGCGCCGGAAACACCAGGATCTCGACTCCGGTCGCGGCCGACAACTCCACCTGTCGTTCCCCGAGCAGCCTGCGGGCATGAATCCGCGTGCCCGCCAACCACATCCGGCGCCGACCCAGCGCGACGGCGTACAGGACCGTCGGCGCGCCGACGACGACGCCGACGGCCACCGCGATCGGCCAGCTCACCACGGTCGCGGCCAGCAGCGCCGCGCCGAGCCCGATGCCCGCTGCGGCCAGTGCGAGGCGGCGCAGCATCGGCGCGTACAGCTCGGGCGCCACCAGATCGAGGCCCACCGGCGCGATCGCCTGCTGGTCATCAGAATTCGTGGACACTGCTCCGCCCTCTCGCGACTCCGGCGCCGGTGGTGTGCGCGCCGGTCAAGCTACCGCGCCCGTTCCCGGGCGGCGACGAGTTCGACGCACCGTACCGTCCGCGCGGCGCTCGCGCCTCGATTTCCGACTGCGCCGCGCGCGACCCGCCTATCCGGCCAGCGACTCCCGGATCACGCCGACCGCCTCGGGGAGCGGGATCTGCCGCTGGTCACCGGTTGCCATGTCCTTCAGCCCGACCGTGTTCTCCGCGAGGTCACGATCACCGAGCACGAGGGTGAACTTGGCGCCGGAACGGTCGGCCGCCTTCATCGCCCCCTTCACACCGCGCCCGCCGTAGGCGAGATCGACCCGGACGCCCGCCGCGCGCAGCTGCGCGGCCACCACCACCAGCCGCTGCTTGGCGGCGTCGCCCAGCGGCACGCCGAAGACCTCGCAGCGGGCCGGGTTGCCCGCCGACTTGCCCTCGGCCGCCAGCGCCAGCATGGTGCGGTCCACGCCGATACCGAATCCGATACCCGACAGCGGCTGCCCGCCGAGCTCGGCCATGAGACCGTCGTAGCGTCCGCCGCCGCCGATGCCGGACTGCGCGCCGAGACCGTCGTGCACGAACTCGAAGGTGGTCTTGGTGTAGTAATCGAGGCCGCGCACCATGCGCGGGTTCACCACGTACGGCACTCCCAGCGCTTCCAAGTGGCCGAGTACCTGCTCGAAGTGCGCCTTGGCCGACTCCGACAGGTGGTCGATCATCAGCGGCGCGTCCGCGGTCATCGCGCGCACCTCCGGCCGCTTGTCGTCCAGCACCCGCAGCGGGTTGAGCCGCGCGCGCCGCTCGGTCTCCTCGTCCAGCGGCAGCCCGAAGAGGAAATCCTGCAGCAGCTCCCGGTACTGCGGACGGCAGGTCTCGTCGCCCAGCGAGGTGATCTCGAGCCGGAACCCGTCGAGTCCCATACCGCGGAACCCGGCATCGGCGATGGCGATCACCTCGGCGTCCAACGCCGGATCGTCGACGCCGATCGCCTCGATGCCCACCTGCTGCAACTGCCGGTACCGGCCTGCTTGCGGCCGCTCGTAGCGGAAGAAGGGACCGGAGTAGCACAGCTTCACCGGCAGCTGGCCACGGTCGAGGCCGTGCTCGATGACCGCGCGCATCACACCCGCGGTGCCCTCGGGGCGCAGGGTGACGCTGCGGTCGCCACGGTCGGGAAAGGTGTACATCTCCTTGGTGACCACGTCGGTGGACTCGCCGACGCCTCGGGCGAACAGGCCGGTGTCCTCGAAAACCGGCAGCTCGATATGCCCGTACCCGGCCAGTCGGGCGGCGCGGAGCAGACCGTCGCGCACCGCGACGAACTCGGCCGAGCCGGGTGGCACGTAGTCCGGTACCCCCTTCGGGGCGGAGAAGCTGCTGGTCTTGGTCACGATGCTCCAGTTTCCACCACTACGGCCCCCCAAGTCCAACCGGTTGTGCGAACCGCCCCCTGCGGAAGGTTGCGGAGCAGTCTCAGGAAGAAATGGCACACTCTTACCCGATGTAACCGGATACGGGAGGAACGTGGTAGTGCCGAGCAACGAACAGCGACGAGCAGCGGCGAAACGCAAGCTGGAACGTCAGCTCGCCAACCGGGCCGAGCGGGCACGCAAGCGCAAGCAACTCACCATCGCCGGATCGGTGCTCGGTGTCGTCGTCGTGGTCGCCGCCGTCACCGGGGTGTACTTCCTGACCCGCGGCGAGGACAGTGGCGGCTCCGACGCCGCCGACGCCTCGCTGTCCAGCGCGCCCACCGCCGCCGCGCCGCCCGCCGCGAAGGCCAAGCCCGCGACGGTCGACTGCGTCTACCGCGACAGCGCCAAGCCCGCGGACAAGCCGGTGAACAAGCCGAAAGCCGACGGCATCCCGACCACCGGCGTCGACGCCGAGGTCAGCGTCAGCGTGGAGACCAGCCAGGGCCCGATCGGCCTGACCCTGAACAACGCCGAGTCGCCGTGCACGGTCAACAGCTTCGTCAGCCTGGCGGCACAGAATTACTTCGACGGCACCAGCTGTCACCGGATGACCGCGGGCGAGGGCCTGAAGGTCTTGCAGTGCGGCGACCCCACGGGCAGCGGGATGGGCGGCCCCGGATACGAATTCGACAACGAATACCCGACCGATCAGTACGCTCCGACCGATCCGGCGGCGACGTCCGAGCCGATCGCCTACAAGCGTGGCGTCCTGGCCATGGCGAACGCGGGCCCCGGCACCAACGGCAGCCAGTTCTTCATCGTGTACTCCGATTCGCAACTGCCGCCGCAGTACACGATCTTCGGCACGGTGGACGACAGCAGCCTCGGCACCCTCGACAAGATCGCCGAGCTGGGCCAGGACGATTCCAACGGCCCCGGCGACGGGAAGCCGAAGCAGCCGGTCACCATCCAGTCGGTCCGCATCGACCGCTGAGCGCGACGCCCGGGCCCGCCGCCGATCTCCGGCCGCGGGCCCGGCCGTCTTCGTACCCGTCCGGCCGGAGCGCGAACGACCGCACCTTTCTACGGTTAGGGTGCCCTTACTGTGAAGATCATCCGGCGCGCCCGGAGACACGCCGGAAATGTGCGATATATGCTGATAAAGCAGCACGCTCGTTCGATTGTGCCGACCTTCGTCGGGTAATCTCGAAACAAGGAGTTCCCGCAGCGTAGTACCCCCTCGACCGGTTGATCCCGGAACCGGGAGTGCCGCGCCGTGAGTGCTCCGGGTGTCCACGTTTGCAGGCGGGACCCGCTGCACGGGGCTACCGTTCGCGTGGCGGCGTCCGTAACGAAGCACCACAATCATCCATAGTGATCACTGCAGCATCGGGGAGCAGCCATGTCCGAGGAACTGGACGACATCGGCCGGGAAACCGCGGCCATGATGAGGACAATGTTGCAGCTTGCGACGCTCGTCGCCTTGCGGACCCGCGAGCGTGGTCAGAAGGAAGCCGAAGCGCGCGTCAAGCTCACCGAGGCCCGGATCAAAGAGGCCAAGGAGTTGCAGCTCCGGGAGGCCAGGGACGCGAAAGCCAAGGACCCGCGCAACACCGAGCTGGCCCGGTTGATCGAGAAGCCGCTCGCGGAAAAGGGTGTGTCCCTGGAGAAGGACCGCTTCTCCGCGCAAGCCGAGGCCGGACGGATGGCGGCCAACGCCGCCGCCACCGCCAAGCCCGCTATGCGGTACGACTCCGCGGAACGCCGCATGGCGATCGCCGCCCACCTCGCGAAAATGGGTGTGGCACCGGAACTCGCCGCGGTACGCATGCTGATCGAAGTAGGACAGGCACAACCGCCCGGTGAGGCCGTGCGCACTCGCCCGGGCGAGGCGCCTGCGGTCACCAGGGGCGGGCGGGAGCAGGAATCCCGTGGCCTGGAACGAACGCGATAATCGGAACCGAACGAAATGCCCGCTGGATAACCCAGCGGGCGTTCGTCTTTCCGGCCCGCCGCGGCGAGAACCGCTCGCGGCGCGATCGCACTACGTGTGGAATTCACCCATCGTGGGATCACCGAACATGCCGTGCTGGGGTGATTTCGTCGGCAGCGGACTCAGCATGTCCTTGTGACCGTTGCGCACACTGCAGTACTTGAACGGCCCCTTGGGGTCGAACAGTTTCGCCATGTGCGGGTCGGCGTGATCCAGGAACCACACGCTCAGTCCGGTGGACGCCTCCTGCCGATAGTGCTCCCATGCGCGCCACAGGGCGTCCAGCCGGGCCACCGCCTCCGCGTGCTGCCACCACTCCGGGCACCACACCGTGTCGCTGAGATCGGTGACCTGCCGCCGGTAGACCACGCTCAGATAGTTCTCGACGAAATCCACCACGCTGGCGTAGATCATGTGCTGCTGCTGTTCGGTCACAGTGGCCGCACCTCCTCGACTTGGCCGACCTCCGGCGGCGGTGTCGACTTGCTCAGCGACGGGGAGCCGATCAAGTCCGTGATCTCCGTCTTGCGCTGCGGATCGTGGTGCGAGATGGACTGTTTCACCTCCGCAGCGTACTCACTCTCCCACCACGGCACGGTACGGATGAGCACCGGCGGCGCACCGGAGGGGAACAGGATGGCCCGGCCCCGGGGCAACGTCGCCAGACCGTTGACCGAGAACGTCTTGGACGAGCCGAGCGAGCGAGAGTAGCTCTTGCCGCCCTTGGACTCGGAGACCGACTGGGAGATCGCGTCGTATTCGCCGAGCACGTCCGAACGTTCCTGCAGGAACTTGGTGTCGTCCACGCCGCTGCCGAGCACCTTGATGTTCGCCGCCGACCACAGCGCGTTCATGCCGCTCTCACCCCAGCAGCGCGCGCCCTGCGCCCACGACTGCAGCACCGTCATCACCACGATGCCCCGCGAGCCGAAGTGGCTGTACTGCTTGGGCAGGTCCTTCCAGCGCACCACGTTCGCGGCCTCGTCGAGCACCGCCAGCATCGGGATCGCCAGACGCCCACCGGCCGACTGCGACGCCTTGCGCATCGCCACGTCCACCACCGCCTCGGTGAGCGCGCTCACCAGCGGAGCGGCCGAGCCTCGGCCCTCGAGCGACAGGCTGTAGAGCGTTCCGTTCTTGTCCAGGAACTCCAGTTCGTCGAACTCCCTGCGGTCGCCGCCGCGAGTGATCCACGGGTGCACGTTCGACAACTTCAGGCAGCGGATCATCTTTTTGGCGGTGCCGAAGATGCCGCTGCGGGTGCGCGGATCGGTGTTGTACTGCGAGGACAGGCCGGAGGCCGTGTAGTGGTGGCGAGCGGCGCGCAGCAGCTCGATGGGCTCGGTGTCCTGCGGGTTGGTCACCCACTCCCACACCTGCACGATCGGCCTGCTGCCGTTGCGGTCGCCGACCGCGGCGGCGAGGAACAGTCCGGCCAGCAGATCCTCGGCCTCGGGATCGAAGAACGCGTCGGTCTTGGTGTCCCGACCGTCGTCGCCGTCGGCGAAGTGCCCCGCCAAACGCGCCGCGCGCATTTCGCAGCCCTCCCGCTTGGCGTCCACCCAGGACAGCGGATCCCAGAACCAGGTCGGTTCCTCGCCCGCGACACCCTGCGGATCGAAGACGAAGGTGGGACTTCCCTTGGACTCGCGGACGTCCCTGGTGGCGTCGACCACGTCGCGCTTGTTCGAGGTGGCCAGCACCGGGCCGATCGCGGTGAGGATCGCCGGGATCACGCGAGAGGTGGACTTGCCCTGCCGCGGACCCCAGATATCGAGGTGCAGATCCTCATAGGAGCCGTAGAGCATCACCCCGTCGGCCACACCGACGCCGATCGGCACGCCCGGAGCGTCGTCGTAGCCGAGTTTCACGCCGAGCTGCTCGGCCTTCTCCCGGACGCCTGCCTCGGTGAGCATCGCGATCGCGCCGCCGTTGCCCATCACGTCGGCCTTGTCGTCCACCGGCAGCCGCCCCTTGGACCGGCGCTTCTGCAACTGCTTGCGGATCACCAGGTAGGCGATCACGCTGAGGATCACCAGCAGCACGATCGCCGTCGCCGCGCCCGGCCACTGCAGCTTGCCCCGCGCCAGATCGGCCGCGATGGCGATCGGGTTGAACGGGACGTTCTGCGGGCTGCCCGCGAGCAGGTTGCCCAGATGCAGCGCGAGCCAAAGGGTTCCGAAGATCGCGAAGCCGGCGTAGGTCAGTAACAGGCTGACGTCGGGTCCGGGTATGGCCGGATCCGTCACCTTTTTCTTCTTCGCCATGAGTCCCTCCTGGGTCGGCCGTTCCGGTACGGGAAGCGGGTGGTCAGCGGAAAGCGTCGAGCCGCCAGCCGTCGGGTGTGCGCACGACGGTGGCGATCACCGTCGCGGGTGGCAGCGGCTCCTTGCGCCCGTTCGGATAGACGACGGTCTGCTCGATCCCGATCTTGAACTGCTGGACATTCGGGTCGCTGAGGGCTGGCGCCTTCTCACCGGAAGCGAACGTGAACGCCTCCACGCGCGCCCCCTCCCTCGCCCAATCCGCCCATTGCAATGTCGGCTTCGGCGTCTCCACCGCGGTGGGCGCCGCATCCAGCATACGAATCAGACTGGGGCCGAGAAACTTTCGCGCCCGGCCCAGCGAGGCGCCCTGCGCCTCGGCGGCGGGTTGCCAGCTGTAGATCTCCCGCAGCGCCGCGACCGCGACGCCGTCGGGAGTCACGGGGTCGGGCGCGGGCACACCCTCCAGCAACCGGGGTGTGGACGTAGCGGGATGCGCCGCATCGGATCCCGCGTCCGCGCGGTCCGCGCCGCCACAGGCCGCGCTCAGCACCGCGACGCTCAGCACCAGCATCACCACCAGTTTCGCGCGTGCGTTGACTCTGTCCATCCAGGCTAACCGCATACCGGGGCGGCGCGGCAGTCCCACCGCCGCGTGTTCGGGCCGGTCGACGCTCACAGCACCCTCCTCGCCCGTCCGTCCCCCGGCACCGCGACTTCCGAAACACCGCCCGCGGAGCGGGCATCCGCGCCCGGCACCGACTGGATCATGCGCCCATTTCCGGCGTAGACGCCGACCTGCGCTGGACCGCGCGGACCGAACGAGCTGAACACCAGATCGCCCGGCTGCGCCTTGCTCATCGGCACCTCCGCGCCCGCCTCCCACTGCTGTTCGGCTGTGCGTGGCAGCGTCACCGTGCCGGAGGACGCGGCGAACACCGCCGCCGCGGTCAGCCCCGGACCGTCGAGTCCCCCGCCGCTGGGTCCCTGCGGTCCCCCACCGCCCCAGACGTAGGGGGTGCCGAGCCACTCGTGCGCCGCTTCAACGATCTGGTCGCCGGGCGAACCTTGCCCCGGGGTGAATCGGCCCGTCGAACCCGGCGCACGGTACTGCGCCTCCATCGCGAGGATGTTGCGCACGTACGGCTGTGTTTCGGCATAGTGCGCCGCGACCTGGTTCGGCATGCCGCCGGAAGCCAGCACCGCGCCTTCACCCGCGTTGTACGCCGCCAGCGTCAGCGCGACCAGATCGCCCTGCACCCTGCCCTCGGCTTGCCACCGCTGGATCTTGTGCGCGATCGCGCACATGTAGCGCCCCTGGCCGATGATCGCGTCCGCGTCGTCCCACACACTGGCCACGCCGTTGCCGTCGGCGTCGATCACGTAGGGTCTGCCGTCGTCGGGGTTGATGCTCACCGCGGTGGTCGGCAGGAACTGCGCCAGGCCCTGCGCACCGGCGGGCGAGGTCGCGCCGCGCCGGAAACCGGACTCCTGCCTGCCCTGCGCGGCCAGCAGCGACGGCGTGATCTGGGGGCAGATGGAACCCGCGCGCCGATACCAGATCTCCAGTTCCTCCGGCACCTTGCCCGCGGCCAGCGCGCCACCGGCGGTGCCGAAGCCGAGGCTGCAGCGGGGATCGCTGGAGAAGGCGCGCGCACCACCGATGTCCGGGGTCGGCGCACCGTCCAGCCAGGGCAGCGGGTCGATCTGCCGCCCGCCGGTGAACCGGCCGCCAGGGACGATCTCGAAATGCAGATGCGGGCCGCTGGATTCGCCGGCCGAACCGACCGCGCCGATGTGCTGCCCCGCGGACACCGTGTCACCCGCCCGGACGAACACGCCGGAGTCCCACATATGGCCGTAGACCGCCGAGTACGAACGGCCGTTGGTGTCCACCGAATCGACGACGATCCAGTTCCCGAATCCCGACGCCGGACCGGCGGCGACCACGCGGCCGTCGGAGACCGAGAAAATAGGCGTGCCGTCGGGCGCGGCCAGGTCGACGCCCCGGTGCGCGCCGCCCCGCGAGCCGAAGGTGTCCGACACGGTGAAGGTTCCCGCGGCCATCGGCAACGTGCGGCGCAGCGGGCCGACTCCCGCGGCCAGCGAAGGCGTCGCGGTCGCGGCCGGATTAGACTGTGTCGCACGGGGATCGGCGGTCGCGGCGGCTCGGCTATCGCCCGGCGCGTAACCGCCGAGCGGCGGAAGTACCGAGTGGGAGCCGAGCACGGAGCCACCCTCGCAGGCGTCGTCCACGGCGGGCATGACGATGACCAGCACGATGGTCATCAGGCCGAGCACCGCGCCCAGCGCCGTCCACAACACCGATTTGCCGCTCATCGCCGCACTCCGGCATCGAGCCGCGCGCAGCCGTGGCTCACGTCCGGCGCCGGGCTTCGTTGAGGGTGTCGGCCAATGTGCGGTTCATCTCGGCGGCGGCCGCCAATTGCTGTTGCAAGAGGGCGACTTTGCGCCGCAGCGCGGTCGCGTCCATCCGTTCCAGACTCGGGCCCTCGGCCGCGCGCACCCAGTTCCGCACCGAATTCGTGTGCACACCGATCTGCTCGGCGACCACGCGGCACGCCTCCGACTCACTGCGCAGCTTGCCGGTCAGCGCGATGACCTGTTCGACCGCCGCTTGGCGCACCTCCGGAGAGACACGTCTGTAGGACCGGTGCGGCATCATGCGGCGCTCCCCGGCGAATCCGTTCCCCGCGAGGTCGATTCGGTGAACTCGCTGAACCGCTGGTTGGTGTCGTGGATCCCGCTTTCCTTCTCCGACAGCGTGAATTCCATGTGGAACGGGATGCCGGGCCTGCGGTCCTCACCGATCTTCAGCAGGAACTTACCGGTACCGGGCGGGGACGGGCGCTGCTGCCCCGGTTTGAGCGCCTCGCCGGTCAGCGCTTGCGGTGCGGACCATCCGGTCACCATCTCCTCCTCGGCCGATGTGAACGGAACCGTGCTGTCCAGTCGTTTGATCTCCTCGGCAGGCAGCGCGCCGAAGATCTTGGCGCGCGCCCGCTCGAGGAAACCGAGCGCCTTCGCGATGGCGGCTTCCGAGCCGAGCGCCTGCAGGTCCTTGATGGTGTGGCTGATCATGATCAGCGCGGTGGCGATGCCGCGCTGCAGGCGGGTGAGCTCGTCGACGCGGTCGACCATGAAGTCACCGAGGCCGAGCACCTGCCACAGCTCGTCCATCACCACTTGGAAATAGCGCTGCGGGCCGAGCTTCGCGTCGGCGAGCACGTGCGCGGCCTCGACCGAGGCGAAGCCGTCGGCCCAGCAGGCCAGCATGACCGCGGCCTTGAGTTTCTTGTCGCCGGTCGGGATGTGCGAGACGTCCATGCACACCGCGACCGCGCTGGTGTCGATCGGCACCGTGGTCTGGCCGTTGAACACCGCGCCGAACGGGCCCTGGGTGAGCGCGCGTAGGGAGCGGCGCAGGCCCTTGATGGCTTCCTGGTACTCGGCCGGATCGTCGGAACCGGCGTCCAGCATCAGTTCCTCACCGCCGCCGACGATCACCTCGAGCAGGTTCTCCATGATCGGCGGCCGGTCCGGCGTGTATCCGCTGCCCGGCCGGTAGAGAATGCGCAACGCGGTGGAGATCAGCGTCTCCTCGTAGTCGCGGACCCGATCGCCGCGGACCAGTTCGACCAACCCCGCGATGAGCGTCACCTGCCTGGCCCGCAGATCTTGCAGCACCTGCAGTTGCAGGGCCGGGAACTCCTCCAGCCGGGGCACGACCGCGCCGAGCACGCCCGCCGCGAGCGGGTTGAGCTTGCCATGTCCGTAGCCGAGGTCGATCACCTGGCCGCCGACCAGTTCGACCATCTTCCGGTAGTCCGGTTTGACGTCGGCGAGAATCAACGGCGTGATGCCCTGCGCGATGCCGCCGAGCACGATCCGGCGCACCAGCGACGATTTGCCGAAGCCGTTGAGACCGAGCACGAACAGGCTCGGCGCGGTGATGAAACTGCCGCGCATGAACCAGTTCATCGGGTCGAAGCAGACCGGAGCGCCCGTGTGCAGATGCGAACCGAGGGGGGTGCCGATCAGCGGCGCGCCCGCGCCGACCGACCAGGGCCACAGGCCAGCGACCTGGGCGGTGGTGGCACGGTATTCGACCGGCCGGCCGACGACGTTCATGCGCCCACCGCCGGGTCCGGCGTAGCCCCGGTCGGTGAGTTGCGCCGTGCTGCGGTCGAATCCGTCCTCGATCGTCTGCTCCGCGCGGGCCGCGTAGTTGCGGCGTCGGATGTCGTCGGTGCGGACCCGGAACTGCGCCCACGCCGCCCGCACGCCGCTGCCCTCACGGGCGATCATCTCCAGCTTGGCGCGGGTGGCGTCGTCGAGCAGCGGCGGGCCGGACTGCTTGCGCCGGTCCGCTTTCGCCTTCGCGCGGCGGGCCGCCTTGTCCGTGTACGGGGTGCCCATGGCACGGTCGGCGGTGTAGTCGACCTTCGCGGGCCGCGCCGGGCGGCCGTTGCGCGCGCCGTTGCGTTCCGGTCGCGCGGCGATGCGCTCGGTGACCGCGTCACGGGACATGCGCGGGTTGCGCTCGCCGCGGGCACGTTCGGCGCGCACGCCGTCGGACCGGCCCGCGCCCGCTCGCGCGCGCCGGTCGGCCGCCCGCCGGTCGGACGTGTCGACGCCCCGGCGGTCCTCGCCGTTCACCCGCGCCGAGTCCCGTGCGGGGCGCCGCCGCTCCGGCAGCTGTCCCCACTCGTCCCGGCCGGATTGCTCGAGCCGCCTGCGGCGCGCGTCCTCGTCCCGTTCCCGTACGGGTGGCTCGTAGTCCCGTGCCATGAATCGCTCACCCCGCCAGTGCCTTCGGAATAGTCGCGTGTTCCGGCAGGATCACCCCGCAACCGAGCGAAGCCGCGAAGGCCGCCGCCTGGTAGCGGTAACACCGCCGGATCTTCAAGCGCGCCTGCGTCGACAGGTCGCGCGTGATGGCTTCGATGCGCGGCAGGTCACCGCGCAAGGGCTCGGTGATGGTCACCAGCGCCCCGAAGCGGGTCACACCGTGACCCCTGGCCTGCTCTTCGCGGGCCTGCTGAGTCGCGCCCACCCGCAGCGTCGCCGCCGCGGACACGACCCCGCGTTCGCTCTGTTGCGCCACCAACGCGTTCTTGAAGTCGTCGTCGACGATCTCGGCGGCGTCGGCGGCTGAGTGCGGACGGTACACGATCGCGATACGTTTGCGCGGGACTTCGGGATTCGGTGCGAGCAGCCGCTGCAGCACCCGCTCGTCGACCGCGCCCTCGGGAGCCGCGTCCATCTCCCAGGTGACCGACCGGCCGCCGTCGTGCACCAGGTGATCCCACTTCTCGTCGTGGGACACCGGGCCCGCGTCCGCCCAGTCCAAGCCGTGGCCCTCGGGTTCCCCCGCGGCCACTTCCAGGTCGGCCTGCGAAGCGGGATCGTAACTGCGACGGATGAACGAGATCACTTCGTCGGCCGACATCGGCTGCGCGCGCACTCCGGCCTCGGCCAGCGCGGCGCAGATGCCCGGCAGCCTGCGGCCGATCTCGACGGCCTCCTCCGCCGGGTTCTTGCGGCGCTCGGCGGTGGTGGCCTTGAACGTGATCGCCACGCGCGGCAGCAATTGCACCCGCTCCTGCGGCAACTCGGTGGCCAGCTCGTACATCACCTGCTGGGCCAGCTCGGGCGCCTCCGGCCTTGTGATCGTGGAAACCTCGGTGAGCAAGCGGTTCCCGGTCTCGGGCACGGTGTCGATGACCGGCACCACGGCGACGATGTCGCTGGTCTGCCCGACCGAGGCCAGGAAGGTGCCCCACGCCGAGACCCAGCGATCGATCACCGGCTGGTCCACCGCCTCGTGACCCTGCGGCCAGGCCCGCAGCACCACCGTGTACTGGGCGAACTGCGGAAGGTGAATCATGCCGAAGCTGTAGCCGCCCGCGTCGATGCCCTCGTACAACTTGGAGGGCGCCAGCAGTCCGGGCAATCGGGTGACGCCACCCGGGATCCGGGAGAAGCGGCCACCGCGGTACACGTGCTCGCCGCGACTGCGCGAGCGCATCCAGTTGAACATCATCAATCCCGTCTCGTAGCCCGAACGACCTCCGGTCCGCCACACCAGCGGAATCATCACGACGACACCGGTGCCGCCGACGATCAGACCCCACTGGAAGCCGCCGACCATCGCGGTGATCAGCGCCGTGATCACGACCGCGAAGCCGAGAACGGTTTCCTCCCAGCGAAGCCCGAAAAGGCCCGCGCTGCGCGGCTTCTGCCAGAGCCCGTACGAGCGCCGCTCGTAGGTGTCGGTGAGTGTCATCGCGGAATGGTGCTCCTCCCGAGGTCGGGTGAACGGTTCGTCCAGCGATCGCCCGCGACGTCACCCATGGCTTGGTCGGCCCGGCTCAGGCCGCCGCTCGCGGCGCGCGCCGCGCCGATCCGGCCGGCCGTCCTGGCCGCTCCGGACGCTACCCCGGCCGCGCCCGCAGGTCCGGAGGCGCGCGGTGCCGCACCGCCCTGACCACCGCCGCCACCTCGCGGCGGGGTCGGCCGCGGTGCGCCGCCACGCGGTCCGCCCGCGCCACCGGGCCGGGGTCCGGTCCCGCCGCCGCTCACGTAGCCGGGCGCGCCCGCCGCCGCGGCGCCCTTGACGCCGACCGCTTTGGTGCCCATGGCGCCCAACGCCGCCACACCGACCAAGGTGCCGCCCGCGGCGGTGAAGCCGGAACCGCCGCTGCCGACGATCGCCACGGCCGGGGTGACCAGTCGCATCAGGGCGGGCAGCACGAACGCCACGCTGCACAGCAACACGATCGCGACCAGCATGCGCTGAGCCTGCTCACCATCGGGCAGACCGCCGGTCGGGGTGAGCCCGTCGACGTGGCCAGCGGTGGTGAACGCGATCATGTAGACGATCGCCGCCACCGGTTTCCACAGCATGAAGGCGATGATCCAGCCGATGAGCTTCTGGTAGGACTGCTTGCCGACGTTCATGCCGGACGCTGCGGCCGCCAGCGGCAGCACGCCCGCCGCGATCACCAGCAGACCTTGCCGCACGATGGCGAGCACGATCTGCGCGAGCGCTCCGAGCAGGCCGACGATCGCGATGATCAGCACCAGGCCGGGTGAAAAAGCTTGCAGCTTACTGGTCTTCACCATCAGCTCGGCGAGGTCCTTGGCGTTGCCGTTGGTCGAATCGCTGATGATCCACTCCGCGAAGCGGTCCGAGGCCTGCGTGCCCGCGACGATCACCGCACCGAGCATCCAGGAGCTGAACACGACGCGGGTGAACATCCGGAACGATTCGGCCGCCTCGTTCATCGCGGCCCCGCGTCTGGCTTCGGCCAATCGCGCCCCCGAGAGGATCACCGACGCTATCAACAGCAGTATCTGGGCCTGATAGGTGTAGTCGTTGATCTTGGTGAACAGTGATCCGGAATCGCTGACCGCCTCGTTGGGCACCTTCATCCAGAAGGTCAGCGCCAGGATGATGGCCTCGCCGAGACCGTTCATCAGCGAATCGACCACCTTGCCGAAGGTCGAATCCCAGGCCTTGTCCTTCACCGCCGTCGCCGCCTGGCCGGGATGCGAGGCGGCGTTGCCCGCTTTGCACGCGGCGGACGCGGCGTCACCGAGGGTGAATCCGGGCAGCCCGAGGCCGTCGAGCGTGTCGTGTATCTCGTTGCACGTTTCGTCGAAGCCGTATGTTTGGCCGTAGGCCACGGTCGGAGTCGCGACCATCACCGTGAAGATGACCGCGAGGATTGTGACTAGCCGCCTCACCATTGTGTCCACCCATCGATCGAGCCGATCGTCTCGAGCGGCTGCGCGTCGTCCGCGGACGACTTCAATCTCCAGCCACCGTCACGCCATACCACGTTGAGTCTCATGGCCACCCAACTTCGCCCGCCGTGCAGGAAGTCACGGGTCTTGCGGGCGACACGAACAACAGCGAAATCGTCACCATAACTTTCGATCTGGAATGCGTCGGATGCGTACAACAGTGGTTTGACACGCTCCGGCAGGACGTTGGGCATGCTGCCCTCGGCGATCTTGCGCTCCCGATCGGCGAGCTCCTCGGACGTGAGGATCACCAACTGCTGCCACAGCGTGCGGTCGGTGGGCCGGGCCACGGTCCGCCAGTAGATCTGTTCGGCGGCCAGCGCGGCGCCTTGCGGGGTCTTCGCGAACCCCGACGGCACACCGTTATCAATGCGAGCCGGTCCGTCGGTCGTCGAGAAAGGAATGATCGGACCGCCGTATACCTGTTGCCACCCGCCCGGCTGGTTCGTCCCGCCCGGTGCGCCGGTTCGCCACTCCGGATCGGACGGCGACCGTGGCGCGCCCGACTGTTCGAGCACCTGTCCGGCAGGGTCGTTCGGGATGTCGAAGCGATGCCCGAAGGTGTCCTTGCCGGAACCTGTGAACGCGGATCCGGGAATCGGTCCGCCCGGAACTTCCTGCGCTGCCGATGCCGTTCGCGGCATCTGGTCGTGCGGTGTCTCGTCGCCCCGGACGGCGACCACGGTGACGACCGCGGCCACCGCCACCGCGAGTACCGCGCCCGCGCCCAGCACGGCCGACGGTATCCGTTCGTGACGCTTCTTCCGGCTCACCATGTCGTCCACCCCTGCAACGACTCGACGTACTCGGTCTGCGCGTTGTTGGTGGTCGAGGGCTTGAGGCGCCAGTCGCCCGCGTCCCACACCATGACCAGGCGCGTCGCCGCCCACAGCTGCTTGCCGTCCAGCACCGGCCCCCTGGTGGCCAGGCGGACGATGGCGAGGTCGTCGGCGTAGTCGTCGACCTTGAACGCGTCCGAGGCGACGAAGTAGCGGGTCACCTTCTCCGGCTGTTGCTCGGGCAGCCGGTCGTCGGCCAGCGCCTTGTCGTAGGCGGCGATCTGCTGGGCGGAGACCCGGACCTGGCGCACGTAGAGGTCGCGGTCGGCCGGACGCGCGTTGAGCCGGTAGGTGATCTGCGCCGCGGCCAGCACCGCGCCCTGCGGGGTGTGCGAGTATCCGACGGCCAGGTCGTCCTCGATCCGCGTGGGCCCGTCCGAGGTGGAGAACGGCACGGAGGCCCCGTACACCCGCTGCCAGCCGTGTGGTTCGGTGGTGCCCTCCGGGGCCGCGGTCAGCCAATCGGGATCGGTGGGCTTGCGCTGCCGGGAGGGATCTTGCGGAAGCGGTTGTCCCGCAGCGTTGTTCGGGATGTCCACCCGCCTGCCGAGGATGTCCACCTCGGGGCTCGCGAAACCGGTGCCGCCCGCGCCTTCGGCGACGGCGGGGGCGCCGGTGACCCCTTCGTCGTCGCGGCCGACGAAGACGAAGATGCCGACCACCACGATGAGCGCCAGCACGGCGGCGGAGGCGACGACACCGAAGGAGACACGGTCGCGCGCGTACAACTCCCTGTCGCTCACGTCGGTGCCTCCAATTTCACGATGTCGGTGGGTAATGCGTCGATCGAGTCGATGGGTCGTGCGGTCGAGTCCGGATCGGGCAGCCGTAATCGCCAGTCGCCGCCGAACCATTCGACGGCCGTGTGGTGCACCGCCTTCGAGTTGTCGGAGTATTCGGTGTACACGTCGACGGTGGAGCGCTGCTCGGTGTAACCGGTGATCTTGTAGCCCAGCAATCGGGGAGCGAACTCCGGTCCCGCCGGGCCGGTGATCGAAAGCTGCACTCGGTTGATCGCCCACTCGTCCTTGGCCGGGCCCGGAACCACTTCTCCGGCAGCCACTCTCGCCCACTGGGTGTCGGCGGCCACCGCCAGCCGCACCGAATGGGTCAGCGCGGCGATGCCCGCGCCGCGCGGCGAGTGGTCGAAACCGGTCGCCGCGCCGTCGGCCGTCGAGCGTGGCCCCTGGTCGGTGTGCGGCAGCGGCACGCCTTGGAACGGCTGCCACCGCACGTTGGTGGGTGCGGCCGCGAGATCCGGCCCCGCCGACTCCTCGTTACCGCCACAACCGACCGCCGCGAACAGCAGCGCGGCGCCCACCACCCCGGCCGCGGGGCGGCGGATATCGCGCCGCCACGCCGCGGAGTCCGTCGGCCGCAGTACTGTCGGATTCATTCCCGCGTCGTCCCCGTCCCGCTCCGGCGGCTCACGCGGGCAGGAACGCCAGGGCGATCCCCGACGCCGTGCTCGCCACCACAGCACCCAGCAGGCTCATCAGGACGCCGTGCGAGGCATCGTTCATGGCCAGATCGCTACGGAAGGTCAGCCACAGCTTTCCCGCGGACACGATCATCCAGGCCAGGCACACCAGAAGGACGAACCACAGCAGCCAGTTGATCAGCTGCATCAGCGGTGCGAGGACTTCGGCGGGCATCCTCTTGTAGGCCAGCAGGTCGGCCGCGGACATGCGCACGGTACTCATCGCCGATCAGGTACCGATGACGGCGTTCATGATGGTGCCCGCGCTGGTGGCGACCACGCCGCCGATCATCGCGCCCGCCACCATCTTCGGCGACTCCAGGCCACCGCCGGTCCACTTCTCCCAGGCGAACCTGCCGCCTGCGTAGACGATGCCGCAGATCCCGGACAACAGGACGAACCACGTGAGATACCGCACCAGTTGCAGGATCTTCTCCGAGCCCGGCGGCGCCTCCGGCGTCGGATTACCGACTTGCGCGAGTACGGTGCCGTACGTGTCCTGCACGGCGAGGAGGATCATGCTCATCGGGTGCCTTTCTCGAATAGTGGGTGGTGGTCGCCGATGCGATGCGGACGTTCACTCATCGGGCGGCTTGCGCAGATCCGGTGACCGGCGTTCGTAGCTGGCCTCCTCCAATGCCGTCCGAGCGGCCGCCACGATGTCGGCGCCGAGCTCCCGGACATCGAGCGGGACTTCCTCCAGCAGATCGAGCTTGCGCTTCTTGGGTGGCAGCGGGTCACCCGGCGACCACACCGGCAGCTGCTCGGGTTCGACCAGCGTCCACTCCTCGTACCACGGCACCTGCCACACCTGACCGGCCAGCGAGCCGACCACGTCGCGGTAGCGCCGGATCTCGGGAGCCATCCGGCCGGGCCGCGCGGCGACGGTGATCAGGCCGAGCACGTCGGAAGGCCCGGCGAAACCCGAAAGATGCTGGCGCAGAAGGTCATGCGCGCGGGACAGACCGGCGATGGTCTCCCTGGCCACCAGAACGACGAACGGACTCTCGCGGTCGAAGACGCCGGGCCAGCGGCGGCCCGAATCCGCCGCGGGCGCAAGCACATGCGCGAGGGTACTGGCTCCCGCGCCGCCGTGCACACCCAGCAGCCAGACCAGCGGTGCGCGGCCGACGCCGGGTACGGGACGATCCCAGACGGCGGCACGGCGGGACTCCGGCGGGGCGATCACACCGGCGGGCGCGGGGTCGGGCTGACGCGGAAAAATCATGGCGGCGGTCATGATGCCACCCCCGCGAGCAGGCGCCCATACGCCCGGCGAGTCTCGGCGGCCAGCGAGGTGTGCCGCACGAGTTCGCCTCGGGCCAGATGCGGATCGTACGGAATCTCCCTGATATCGCGGACCCAGCCGGACAGATGCTCGCGCAAATGATCCGCTACCCGCGAATCATCGCCCGGGTACTGATGCGAGACGACGATCGTGGTGTCGCCGACGATGCCGCCGCCGTGCCCTTCCCCGGTATCGCCGAACTGGTCGTCGAGCCATTCCAGGGCGACCCGCAGCCGATTGGCCGCGTCGGTGCGGGCCGGAATGGCAAGGACCAGAGCTACATCCGCGTCGTCGAGCAGGGGCAGCAGTTGCCTGGCGGCTATCGGATGTCCCCCGTCGTAGACGGCGGTGTATCCGGCGTCGTGCACCGCGCGGGCGACCGTGAGATACGTCGCACGCCTGCGCAGCGGCGCGGCGTCGCGCCAGAGCAGACCGATGCCCGACGTGGCGCGCGACAGGCACTCCTTCAACGGCGCCGGCTCGTCGTCACCGCGTCCGTACAGCCAGGACTGCAAACTGATCGGGTGCAGATGCTCGTCCGCGCCGCGCAGCGCGAGATCACTGCCCGCGGTGGTGGCGTCCACCGCGACCGTGGGCGTCCCCGTCGTGCCGAGCTCTCCCGCCAAACCCAACGCCGTCGTGGTGGTACCCGCACCACCGCACCCGCCGACCACCAGAATCGGCCGTTGCACCGGATGATCCGCTTCCGATCCGTCACCCTTGCGGCGCCGCAACCGCACCACCGGAGCCTTGGAGCGCACCGGCCGGCTCGACGCCGCGCCCTCGCCGGGCGCTTCGTCGAGCCAGCGGCTCCAGTCCTCTCCCATCGCCTCTGCTCTCCTTTATCCGGCCGCGATACCCGTGATCAGGGTGCGGCCGCCGATCACCGCGGTGGTGACCATCTGCCTGTTGTACGTGGCGGGCGCACCGCCGGGCCGGTATTCGGTGACCTCGACCGAGTACCGGTTGTCGCCGACGGTCACGATCCGCACGCAATGCGTGGTCCCGGGCGGGACCGAATTGATTCCCCGCTGGATGACCCAGGCGGGCTGGACGTCGGCTTCCGGCGCGACGGCCGCGCGGGCGCGTTCCCCGGAGCGTTCGACGTAGTACCCGTACTGGAACGACAGCACCGCGTCCGGCCCGGAGCCCGTGCCGCCCGCCTCCGCGCTGCGCACGATCGCGTCGCTGCGCTCGGTCGGGCAGGCGCCCGCGCTCACCGCGCGCGGGTTGTTGCCCGCCTGGGTGCTGCCGACGGTGAGCTGCACCGAGGCGGACACGTGCGAATCGCGCGGTTGCGCGGCGCGGTCGGCCGCGGAGCGCAGCAGGAACAGCACACACACGGCGGCCACCGCGACGATCAGCACCGCCGCGATCACAAGCAGCAGCACCCGGGCCCGGCGCATGGCGGGGTGGGCACGGGCGGCTTGCCGCAGCCCGCGCGAGACCGCGGGGCGCGGCAGGCCGGTCTCCTCGGGCTGGTCGTCCTCGGCCCATGGGAACGGGATCGGGCCGGTCTCCCGTGGCGCGACGTAGTCGTCGTCGGGGCCGGGGGCGTGGCCGGTCACCACCCAATCCGACCATCCGCCGGTGAATTCGCTGCGCTGCGCGGGCAGATCCGCCGGAACCTCCTCGGGCCTGCGCTGCCACGGCTCGGCGTCGTCGCGAAGGTAGTCCGGATAGCGCGAAGGCCCGTCGTCGTCCACCGGGATGATCGCGTTCGCCTCATCCGGCTTGCCCGCCCCGGGCGCACCGGTCTCCGGCTCCAAGGCGCCGTACCAGCGGGAAAGCTGTTTGTACGACTTCAACATTCCCCCATTCCCGCAGAGCAGGGCACGCAGTATCGCATCGTCGGACCCTCTCGGCGATCAGTTCGTGGAGAACGGGTAGGTGTTGGGTGTGCCGGTTCGGTCGGTGGGCGGATTCGATGTCACGCCGCTGGATGAGGCGCCATCGGCTCCTGTCCCGAACGGAAATTGTCCCGTACCGGACGAACTCGGCGTGGGAGACGCGCCGGAGCCGTCCCCGAAGAATCCGGTCGGCTGCTTCTCGAGCACCTCCCGGGGCTCGGCCGGACCGCCGAAGGAATCGGCGAGGTCACGGGCGATCGCCGCGAACCAGTCGGCGACGAACTGCGTGGGAGCGTCACCGTTCGCCGACACGGTCGCGCTGGTGTAGGCGGTGTGGCGCTGGACGGTGTCCCAGTAGCGCACCCACGTGGTCGTGTTCAGCAGCTCGCTGTTGTCGGTGATGTTCTGCACCACCGCGTCGAACGCCTGGGTGACCAGCCGGACGCCGGTGGTCGGCGGGATCAGCTGCGGAATGGCGCCGAGCAGCTTGACGCCCAGTGACAGCAGGGCGGCGGGCGGATTCGCCAGGCCCGCGGTGGCCAGCTCGGAGATGTTCGCGGGGCCGATCACCGCACGGACCACGGTGATCACGGAGTTCAAGCCGATCATGCCGACTTTCAGCAGCGCCTGCAGCGCGCCGGGCAGATCCAGCGGCGTGCGCGGGTCCGAGGCGTCGGCCAGACGCTGCGAGATCGACTTACGCGGCGATATCGCCAAGGTGGCCAGGGAATTGCCGTGCAGGTCCTCGTCGACCACCTGCGTGGCGGTCTTGATCGAGGTGAACGCCAGCGCCTGGGCGATCGACACCAGCGACGCGATCGGGTCGCCGCCGCTGAGCTTGGACTGGCCGACCACGTTGGCGACCGCCTTCAGGATGGGCGCCCCGTCCGGCGCGTCGCAGGCGAGATCGCCTGCGGCGCAGAAACTGGCCACCCGGCCGGTGAGCGCACCGAAATTGGCGGCCTTGTCCCGTTCCGGGCCGATACCGCCGCCGGTGGCGGGCGCCTGCGGCAGGGCGGCGATGGACGCGAGCCGGTCGCTCGATGTCCCCGGCGCTGGATCAGGGGTCGCTTTGCCCGGTGCGCCCGGAAACAGCGGGGCGCCGGGATTGCGGGTTGGGTCGCCGAACAACGCGACGGCGGCGACCTTCTCGGCGGGCAGCACGCCGCGGCCCTGGCCGATCTCCTGGGCGAACACCGACGCGACGTGCGCGCCCTGGGAGTAACCGACCACCGCGAAGCGGCTGTTCGGGCAGGCGCCGGCGACGGTTTCGGCCATGCTTCGCAAACGGGCGAGTCCACCGGCCACCGATTCCGAGTACGGCACCGCGCCACCGGCGGTCACACCGCCGAAACCGGATTCGTATGGCACATAAGCACGATCGACCAGGCCGGTGTCGGGAGCCTTGGCCATCATCGGCCGGAAGACGGTCGAGAGCATACCGGTGTCGGTGGTGGGCGCCGCGTCGGGCGAGGACTCACCGGTGCCCTGAATTCCCAAGGCGTACAACGCGGGACAGGTCGCGAGGCGAAGATCGGTGGAGGGCCCCGCCGGATTCGACGGCTCCGCCGCGGCGACACCGGCGGTCGCCACAGCCACGGCGAGTGCTACCAGCATCCCCGAGAGTCTTGCCGTGTATCCAGTCATAGCGATCCGCAATCAAGTCGTTTGCCGCAGCTACCTAACGCCATGAAACGCAATAGACCGTAACAGATTCCGGCTATTACTGCCGCATCGACGGAAAACTTCCGTGACACGCCGATATAAACGCGACACACCGTGGCGCGTTCCCGGAATCAATCCGACAAGTTTCCGACAGGTCACGGCGAAAGGCAACCCGGAACCTTGGCGCGGGCGCACGAAACCGCCTGCCCCATCAGTTGATACACAGCTACCGCGTATCCGGTCAGGCCGCTGAGGTGACGCGGTAGACGTCGTAGACGCCTTCCACGTTGCGCACCACGTTGAGCAAGTGCCCCAGGTGCTTCGGATCGCCCATCTCGAAGGTGAACTTGCTGATCGCCACCCGGTCACCGTGCGTTGCCACCGACGCGGAGAGGATATTGACCTTCTCGTCGGCCAGCACCTTCGTCACGTCCGACAGCAGCCGCGTGCGGTCGAGCGCCTCGATCTGGATGGCGACCAGGAACACCGACGACGGTGACGGCGCCCAGGACACCTCGATGATCCGTTCGGCCTGCTCGCGCAGCGACCCGGCGTTCGTGCAGTCGGTGCGGTGCACGCTCACCGCGCCACCGCGGGTCACGAAGCCCATGATCTCGTCACCGGGCACCGGGGTGCAGCATTTCGCCAGCTTCGCGACCGTGCCGGGAGCGCCGGGGATCAGCACACCCGCGTCGCCGGTGACCCGCTGCCTGCTCGGCGTCGTCGACGGAGTGGAGCGCTCGGCCAGCTCGTTCTCCACGTCGCCGATGCCGCCGAGCTGCGCCATCAGCCGCTGCACCACGTGATGCGCGGAGACCTGGTGCTCGCCCACGGCGGTGTAGAGCGTGGAGATGTCGGTGTAGTGCAGCTCGTGGGCGACCGCGGTCATCGCGTCCACGCTCATCAACCGCTGCAACGGCAGCCCGACCCGGCGGACCTCCTTGGAGATCTGCTCCTTGCCGCTCTCCAGCGCCTCCTCGCGCCGCTCTTTGGCGAACCACTGGCGAATCTTTGCCTTGGCGCGCGGCGACACCACGAAGTTCTGCCAGTCGCGGCTGGGTCCCGCGTTCTGCGCCTTCGAGGTGAACACCTCGACGACCTCGCCGTTCTCCAGCTGACGCTCCAGCGCGACCAGCCGCCCGTTCACCCTGGCGCCGATGCAGCGGTGACCGACCTCGGTGTGCACGGCGTAGGCGAAGTCGACCGGCGTCGACTTCTGCGGCAGCGTGATGACGTCGCCCTTCGGCGTGAACACGAAGATCTCCGGCGACTTCAGGTCGAACCGCAGCGACTCGAGGAACTCCGCCGGGTCGGCGGCCTCCCGCTGCCAGTCCAACAGCTGGCGCATCCACGCCATGTCGTCGACCTCGGCGGTGTCGTTGGAGTGTTTGCCCCTGGTCTCCTTGTAGCGCCAATGGGCGGCGATGCCGAACTCCGCGGTGCGGTGCATGTCCTGGGTGCGGATCTGCACCTCCAGTGGCTTGCCGTCCGGCCCCACCACGGTGGTGTGCAGCGACTGGTAGACGCCGTAGCGCGGCTGGGCGATGTAGTCCTTGAACCGGCCCGCCATCGGCTGCCACAGCGAGTGCACCACGCCGACGGCCGCGTAGCAGTCGCGCACCTCGTCACACAGGATGCGGATGCCGACCAGATCGTGGATGTCGTCGAAGTCCTTCCCCTTGACGATCATCTTCTGGTAGATCGACCAGTAGTGCTTCGGGCGGCCCTCGACGATCGCGTTGATCCGCGAGGCGGCCAGCGTGTTGACGATCTCGGCCCGCACCTTCGCCAAGTAGGTGTCGCGGGACGGCGCGCGGTCGGCGACCAGCCGGACGATCTCGTCGTATTTCTTCGGGTGCAGGATCGCGAAGGCGAGGTCCTCCAGCTCCCACTTCACCGTCGCCATGCCTAGGCGATGGGCCAGCGGCGCGATGACCTCCAGGGTCTCCTTGGCCTTCTTCGCCTGCTTCTCCGGCGGCAGGAAACGCATGGTGCGCATGTTGTGCAGCCGGTCGGCCACCTTGATCACCAGTACGCGCGGGTCGCGGGCCATCGCGATGATCATCTTGCGGATGGTCTCCGCCTCGGCCGCTGCGCCCAGGTTGACCTTGTCCAGCTTGGTGACGCCGTCGACCAGGTGGGCGACCTCGGAGCCGAAATCCTGGGTGAGCTGGTCGAGGCTGTAGCCGGTGTCCTCGACCGTGTCGTGCAGCAGCGCGGCCACCAGCGTGGTGGTGTCCATGCCGAGCTCGGCGAGGATGTTGGCCACGGCGAGCGGATGGGTGATGTAGGGGTCGCCGGATTTGCGGAACTGATGCTTGTGCCGCTCGTCGGCCACGTCGAACGCGCGCTGCAGCAGGGTCAGGTTCGCCTTCGGGTACAGCTCGCGGTGCACGGTGGCCAGCGGCTCGAGCACCGGCTTGACCGCCGCGATGCCGCGCTGGCCGGTCATACGGCGGGCCAGGCGCGCCCGCACCCGGCGCGAAGCCGAGGTGGGGACGGCGGAGGAGGCGCCCGGCTGGCGCGCGGGCGTGGCGTTCGCCGGTGGTTTCGCGGGCAGCGCCGCGTCGGTGGCGCCCGCACCGTTCGTCTGCGGGCCCGTCGATTGCTCGACCTTCGCCTCGCCCAGATGCTGTGTCATGCCACCACCTCTCCGCGCCTCGATCGGACCACCCTATCCGACCGGTGCAACCTCCCGGACCACCAACTTTAGTCCGGCGGAAGCACCAACGTCCGCTCAGCTGACGCAGGACACGCGCCGGGGTCTCCGGACCAGGACCGGACACGGGCGTCCCGCGCCTGCGGACACCCCCGGCAACCGCTCCGGATCGGACGCGCACGGCATGGCACGCCCGGCGCCCGCCCGGGACACGCCGGTCGGATGACGCCACATCGCCCCACGTCAGCCAGCAATTTCGCGGTGCGAATGGCGTGGCCGCGTCGATCTCACTCTGGAGATGCGCCGTGCGGACGACAGGGCGAACGCTGGACGAGCGAACCGGAGGCCGACGTGCGGATCGGCTCGGTCAGCGATGCGTGGCGGGCTCTGGTCCGGACACAACGGTGACCGGCCTGCTACGGGCTCCGGACAGAGCGAGCGACCGTCCAGATCGGCGGCCGGGGCGACGTCGAGGAGGTCGAGCACGGTGGGGTGATGTCGACCAGGGTCGCCCGGGTACCGGTGACGCCGGGCCGGGACTCCGGGCCGCGCGCGATGACGAAGCTGGTGGTCTCGTCCGGCGACTGGCCGCCGTGCCCGCCGCGGGGCCGGATAGCCCGCGGCGGCAGTGTTCACGGACGTTCCATCAGGCGCCACACTGCTGACGCCGGTCGGCCACTCGCGGCGTCCCTTGACAAGGTCCGCGCCGATATGGCTGGCTGGCCGTCGTGACCGCAGCGCGCATCGCACGATGCGTTCGTGTCGCGGCCGTCGCCGACTTGCATATGCGCGCGGCCGTGGCCGGACGTTTCCGTCCCGACTTCCTCGGCCTCGCCGCGACGGCCGATGTCCTCTTACTCGCAGGCGATCTCACCGACGGCGGTACTGCGGCCGAATCCGCTCTGCTGTGCGACGAGCTCGACGGTCTCCCGGTGCCGGTGGTGGCCGTGCTCGGCAATCACGACCATGACAGCGCATCGGGCCACCTGATCGCGGCTCGGCTCACCGCGGTGGGCGTCCACGTACTGGATGGCACCGCGATCACGCTGGACATCAACGGAATCCGGCTCGGCATCGCCGGAGTCATGGGCGGCAGCGGTGGTTTTCCCGGCCATCCCGGCAACCCCGGCGAGGGCTCCGCCGAGCATCGCGCGCGGATGCGCCGTGGCCCCCTCGGCGCCCTTCGTCTGCGTCGGGCACTGGGCACGCTCGAATGCGAGATCCGAGTCGCTCTGACGCACTTCGCGCCGGTCATCGACACCCTGGCCGGGGAACCACCCGAGATCTACGCCGGGCTCGGCTGCCATGATCTGGCCGAAGCGATCGACGCGGGCGGGGCGCTGCTCGCGGTCCACGGCCACGCCCACGGCGGCACGGAAACCGGCCGCACGCGCGGCGGAGTGCCGGTGCGCAACGTCTCCTACCCGGTGCTCGGGCGCGCCTACGCCGTCTACGAGGCCGGGCCGGGCGTCCGCGCGGCTGTCGGTGGGGACGTACCGTCGCCACCATGACGATCGCCCGCTCGCTGTTCCTCTTCGCCCTCGCGGCGCTCGCCGAGATCGGCGGCGCGTGGCTGGTGTGGCAGGGCTGGCGGGAACAGCGCGGCGTCGTCTGGATCGCCGCTGGCGTCCTCGCGCTCGGCGCCTACGGCTTCGTCGCGACCTTCCAGCCCGACCCCCACTTCGGCCGCATCCTCGCCGCTTACGGCGGTGTCTTCGTCGCGGGCTCGCTGGCCTGGGGCATGCTGGTGGACATGTTCCGCCCCGATCGCTGGGACTACCTCGGCGCGGCGATCTGCCTGGTCGGCGTCACCGTCATCATGTACGCGCCGCGCCGCTGACCGCCGGTTCGGATGGCCGCCGCACGGACACCCCGCTTGGTGTGCACCGCTCGCCGGGCCGCGACCGCTCCCCCGGCCGAGCAGCGCACCGGGCCGAAGCCGACTCGGCCGCGCGGGGTCCGCGGATCAGCCGGTAGCGCGCTGGTGCGTACGAGAACCGCGTACACGTACTACTTCGACGACGGGCACCGGGAGCCGGGCGCGACCATCTGGTGCCCGGCTCCGGTGGGTGCGCAGGCCGAACCGATCGCCGCCGAGCCCGCCCGGTTCTTCGTCCCGCCCTATGTCGGGCATCGGGGCCGGATCGGTGTCCGCCTGCATGTGGTACCCGACTGGGCGGAGGTCGCCGAGATCGTCCAGGACGGCTACCGTCTCGTCGCCCCGAAGCGGCTGTCGGCGCTGCTGGACTGACGGCGTCAGGTCACCAGCGTTTCCGACAGCCCCTCGCTGGTGAGCTCGAGACGCCGGGTCACCCCGATGTCATCGAGAAAACGCGGATCGTGACTGACCACGATCAGCGCGCCCTCGAAACTCGCCAGCGCCTGGGTAAGGTGCTCCAGGCTGGGCAGATCGAGGTTGTTGGTCGGCTCGTCCAGCAACAGCAGCCGTGGCGCCGGATCGGCCAGCAGCAGCATGGCCAGCGCCGCGCGCAACCGTTCGCCACCGGACAGCGCCGCGGCCGCGACGTCGGCGTCCGTGCCACGGAACAGGAAGCGAGCCAATTGGGCCCGGATCCGCTCCGCGGACGCGTGCGGCGCCGTCGAGGCGACGTTCTCGAACACCGATCGCCGCTCGTCGAACACGTCCAGCCGCTGCGGCAGCATCCGCCACGGCACCTTCGGCCCCTCCTGGGCGATGCGCCGCAACAAGGTCGTCTTACCGACGCCGTTGCGGCCGGTCAACGCGATCCGTTCGGGACCGGACACCCGTAACGTCACCGTCGGCCCGCACGCCAGTTCCACCTGGTCCAGCTCGATCACGTGCTGACCGGGATACAGCCGCGTGCCGGGCAGCTCCACCCGGATCTCCCGATCGTCGCGCAACAGCTCTTTCGCCTGCTCGAGCTGGTCCTTGGCGGTGTCGAGCTTCTCGATGTGGTTGTTGCGCAGTTTGCCCGCGGACACCTGCGCCTGCCGTTTGCGTTCGCTCATCACGATCTTCGGCTCCCGCTTCTGGTCCCACATCTTCTGCCCGTAGCGCTGCCTGCGATCGAGTTTGATCCGCGCCTCTACGAGTTCGCGTGCCTGCTTGCGGACATCGCTGCGCGCGTCCCTGACCGCCGCGCGGGCCGCTTCCTGCTCGGCGGCGACGATCCGCTCGTACTCGCTGAAATTCCCGCCGAACAGCCGCAATTCGCCGTGGCGCAGCTCCGCGATGGACGTCATCCGCTCCAAGAGCTCACGATCGTGACTGACCGTGAGCACCGTGCCGGAGAACTGCCCGACCACCTCGTAGAGCCGGGTGCGAGCCACCTGATCCAGGTTGTTCGTCGGTTCGTCCAGCAGCAGCACCTCGGGCTCGGTGAGCAGTTCGGCGACCAGTCCGAGCAGCACCGTCTCGCCACCGGAGAGAGTGTCGAGCGTGCGATCGAGCTGCCGCACGGAGTCCGCGACGTAGTGCAGGCCGAGCCGCGCCAGTAGCGCCAACGCGCGTTCCTCGACATCCCAGTTGTTGCCGACCAGATCGAAGTCGGTATCGCCGCCCTCCCCGGACTCGATGCGGTGCAACGCTTTCCGGACCTCCGCGATGCCGAGCACCGCGTCGACCCGCTGCCCCGCGCCCAGACCGAGGTCCTGGCGCAGATACCCGAGATGCCCGGTGACCGCGATGGATCCGCGAGCCGGTTTCAGCTCACCCGCGATCAAGCGCAACAGGGTGGTTTTACCCGCACCGTTGCCGCCGACCAGGCCGATGTGCCCGGGGCCGAGGACGGCATCGAGTCCCTCGAAAACGGGGGTGCCGTCCGGCCAGCCGAAAGTGAGATCGGAAAGAGACAGATTGGTCATGCCAGCTCCAGGAGGTCGCAACGAAGACACGGCGCGCGAATGCGGGCCGCACGAGTGGCTACCTCAGATGAGCAACGGCAGAACTCCGATCAACGGGGATAAGACCTGTACAGGTTAAACACAGCTGCGGTGGATTCGCCAGTGCGTTTCGGATCACGCTCTCACTTACGACGACGCGCCGAAGACGGCCGGCACGGCGGCGGGCAGCGGATAGGGCCGCTCGTCCGGCAGCGCACGGGCCGCCGCTTCCAGCTCACCCGCCGCTACCATCTGGCGCAGCCGCCGCGCCTCCTCGGTGACATCGCGGATTCCGGTGATCCAGCGGTCGGCGTAGCGCCCGACGGCGACGCCGCCCAAGCCCACCTGCAAGGAGCGGTACGGCAGTGGGCGAAGCCCGAGATCGCGTTCCGGATCCCACTGGACCCGCACCGGGCTCGCTTTGAGCCGCTCAGCCCATACCTCTCGGTCCGGATACGGTGTCGGTTCGTAGTGACCCAGGCAGGCGTGCGCCAGCGCCCACTCGAACCCGGTGCGCGTGATCGTGACCGCCAGGACGCGTTCCTGGCCGGGTTTGCTCGCCCACCCGCAGCGATACATCATCCACAAGAACGAGGGCTTGATCCACGTCATCCGCTCCCGACGGAACGGGGCGACGAAAGTGCCCCCCGCGCGGGCTGGTTCGGCGATCTGCGGGGCGTACGCCTGATAGACGACGATCGTGTGCTCGTCGTAGACCGCCCGGATCCGGCGCACGGCTCGTCAGATCGCATGCCGCGATCCTGGCAGTCGCCGTGGTCTCGGGCAACAGGTTTCCCCGTACTCCGCAGCGACCGCGTCGCGGGAATTCCCCCCAAAGCCTCGGTTGCTCGAGCTCAGAGCTGGACGATCGAGGTCAACGGGTAGTCGCCCTGCCGTTCGCGCCCGCCGAGGAAGCCCAGTTCCAGCACCACCGCGGCCGCGACCACCTCGGCGCCGGCCTGCTTGAACAGTTCCGCGGCGGCGGCGAGCGTGCCACCGGTGGCGAGCACGTCGTCCAGCAGCAGGACGCGGCGGCCCACCAGGTGGATGCCGTCCGCGGGAATCTCCAAGGCCGCGGTGCCGTACTCCAAGCTGTATTCGCGGCTGATCACCGGCGGCGGCAACTTGCCCGCCTTGCGGATCGCGAGCACACCGGTGCCGAGGGTCGCGGCGACGCCCGCTCCGAGCAGGAACCCACGAGCATCGACCCCGGCCACCAGGTCGGCCTCGGGCGCGCACGCGGCCAGGCAGTCGACCACAGCGCGGAAACCCTCGGCGTCGGCGAAGACCGGCGTGAGATCCGCGAAACGCACACCGGGTGTGGGGAAGTCGTCGTGCCAGCGGGTCAAACGATCGACCACCCCGGCGGCTTTGGTCGTCCGTTCGGCGGCTACGTCCTCGGACTCGATTGCCGCGTGCTTGCTCATCGACACCTCTCCATGATCACATCACCCACGCCCTCTGTCACCGCTCGAGCACCCACCGGTCCATGTTCCAGCCGGATCCAGCTTGGGTGGGGGCGGCGATCCCGTTGCGCAGCCCCTTGCCGAAGGCGATCGTGCGCGGGGTGGCGAACAACGGAATGCTCGGCAGCTCCGCCCACAGCAGGTTCTCCGCCTCGGTGAGCAGATTCAGCTGTGCGGCCGAATTGTCGTCGGCCCCGAGCTGATCGGTGATCGCATCGTAACGGCCGTTGCCGAACCTCCCGAAATTGAGCCCGCTACCGGTGCGCAACGCGCTGGTCGCGGCCACTCCCGCGATCGAGCCCGCCGGGCCGGAAGCCGACGCGGTGCTACCGAGGACGGCGTCGACCTTGCCCTCGGTGAGCCGGGCGGGAGTGAAGTCGGGTGCTCCGGCGTCCACCACGGTGATACCCGCCGGTTTGCAGGCCTCGGCGATCATGGAGACGGTCTGCGCGCGGCGGTCGTCGGGGCCCGCATAACCGATCCGGACGGTCGGGTTCGGCGCACCGGAGGCGGCGACCGCCCTGGTCGCGTTCGCCACGTCGCCGCCGGAATACTTGTTCGACGCGCCGATGACCGCCGGATAGAGCAGAGCATCCTGCTGCACGATGTGCGCGTTGAGCGGGCCGGAGCCCAGCCCGGCCTTCGGCGCGTCCGGCACCTTGCCCAGCTTGTCGAACAGTGTCTGCCGCGGCAGGCACAGCGCGAACGCGCGGCGCGCCTCGACCGAGGCGAACACTCCCCCGGTCGTCAGCACCAGCTGTTCGGCGCCCCGCCCGGCAACGGTCTGCACCGAGAAACCGTCCAGCTTCAGGTCTTTCACCGAATTCGCGCCCACGTCCACCACGCCGACGGCGTTCTCGGCCACCTTCTGCCGAAGATCGAAGTTCCTCGACCACACCACGATCCGCCCGGTCGCCGGCTTGTTGCCCCACCACCGCTCGTTGGCGACGAGCACCAAACCGTCCTCCTTGCCGAAGGATTCGATCCGGTAGGGCCCCGACGAAGGGAACCGCGACAGATCCAGGCGGCCGTCGGCCGGGATGGTCCATCCGGTGTTCCAGAACTCCGCGATCCGGCCCAGAGCGTTCGGGTCACCGGTCTGCAACGCCGACACGACGTTGGGCACGTTAGCCACGCGGGCCGCGACGTGCGCGGGCATCAGTTCACCGGCCGCGAACAGGTTGCGCCACGGCGAGAACCGGCGACCGGGCCGGAACACCACCGTGGCATCCCGCGAACCGGGCTGGCAATCGACCCGTTCGATGGCGTCGTAGCCGCTGGTGGTCGCGGCGTCGAAGAGCGGAACCGGACCTCGGTCGCCAGGCTTGGTATACCGTCCGCTGCGGGCGGCCCAGGCCAGCACCAGGTCGTCACACGAGGTCGGCACGCCGTCGGAGTACACGCCGTCGGGATTGAGGCGGTACTGGATGGTCTGCGACTCGCCCGGGACTTCCTTGGCGGTCCCGAAGTCGGTGTCGGCAACCTGCTGGCCGTCCGGACCGGTGTAGAAGAAGCCGGTGAGCACCCGGGAGAACACCGCGGGCGACCCGGAACTCGCCCCGAGCGTGCTGCCGCCGTTATAGGTGGCGATGGTGGCATCGGTCGCGTAACCGATGGAGGGCACTTGGTTCTTGCTGGAGCAGCCGACCATCAGCCCGGCGGCCAGCGTGCCCGCAACGAGCGCTCCGATCAGTCGTACCGCCCTGCGTGGCTGTCGCATGAAACCCCCTGCTCGGTGTCAGTTCCGCCTTTTGTGTCGTTTTCCGCTCGGGCGCGCGCCGGGTCGCGGCGCTTGCCCACCCGCGCGCTGCCTGCGCGGAGTCTCTTCGAGGTTCCGGCCAGTTGCCATGCTCGCCCGGCGCTCGGCCAGGACGCCCGCGCGGGCGCTGGCCGCTCCGGCCCGCTTGGCCAAAACCTTCTTGGTGTGTGCCGCCACGGGGCCCCAGCGCTCTTTGATCGACACCAGCAGCGGCGTCGCGAAGAAGATCGAGGAGTAGGTGCCGACCAGCAGACCGACCAGCTGCACCAGCGCCAGGTCCTTGAGCGTGCCGACGCCCAGCATCCAGACCGCGATCACCATCAAGCCGACGATCGGCAGGATGCCGATCAACGCGGTGTTGATCGAGCGCATGAGCGTCTGGTTCACCGCGAGGTTGGCTTGCTCACCATAGGTGCGCCTGGTCAGGTGCAGAATCCCGTGGGTGTTCTCCTCGACCTTGTCGAACACGACGACCGAGTCGTAGAGCGAGAAACCGAGGATGGTCAGGATGCCGATCACCGTCGCCGGGGTGACCTCGAAGCCGACCAGCGAGTACACGCCCGCGGTGACGCTGACGTCGAAGGCCATCGCGGCCAGCGCGGCGATGGCCATGTGCGTCTCGAAGCGGACCGCGATGTAGACCGCGACGAGCACGAGGAACACCGCGAGCGCGATGAGCGCCTTCCGGGTGATCTGGCTGCCCCAGGTCTCGCTGACGTCGGAGGTGCTGATCGCGGCCAGGCTCGGGTTGCCGTTCTTGTCCTCCGGCTGGAACTCGGCGAACAGCGCGTTGTTCAGCGCCTCCACCTGCCTCTGGTCCAGCGCCTCTGACCGGATCAGCATGGTGGCCGACCCACCGGTGCCGACGGTCTGCACCGAGACCGGGTCGGTGCCGATCGCGCCGCGGTAGACGTCTTCCACCGCGCTGGTGGTCGCGTTCCCCGCCGGGAACTGGATGCGCGAACCGCCCTCGAAGTCGATGCCGAAGTTGAAACCCCGGAACAGGATGCTCGCCAGCGAGACCAGCACGATCACGGCGGTGATGAGATACCACATCCGGCGCTTGCCGATGACGTCGATCGCGCCGGTGCCGGTGTAGAGGCGGGTGAAGAAGCCGTGCTCGGGCGTCCGAGGCTCGGTGACCGCCGGGAACACATCGGTGGTCTCGCTGGCGCTCGTCTTGTCGAGCGACGGAGTGGTGTGGCTGTTGGTCATCGCGTCCTCACGCCTTCCCGAGGGCGGCCTCGGCCGCCTTCCGCTCGCGGGCGATCTGCTGGATCGCGCCGAGGCCGTTCACCGACGGTTTGGACCAGAACGCCGTCCGCGACGCGAGCAGCACCAGCGGCGAGGTGACCAGGAACACCACGACCACGTCGAGGATCGTGGTGAGGCCGAGGGTGAACGCGAAGCCCTTCACCTGACCGACGGCCAGGACGTACAGCACGGCCGCGGCGATGAAGCTGACGGCGTTGCCGGACAGGATGGTCCGGCGGGCGCGCTGCCAGCCACGCGGAGCGGCGGAACGGAAGCTGCGGCCCTCCCGCATCTCGTCCTTGATGCGTTCGAAGAACACCACGAAGGAGTCGGCGGTCATACCGATGCCGATGATCAGACCCGCGATACCGGCGAGGTCGAGGGTGAAGCCGATCCAGCGCCCGAGCAGCACCATGATGCCGTAGACGGCCAGACCGGAGGCCACCAGGGACAAGCCGGTGACGAAGCCCAGCATCCGGTAGTAGACAAGGCAGTAGAGCAACACCACGGCCAGGCCGACCGCACCCGCGATCAGACCGGCTTTCAGTGAGGACAGGCCGAGCGTCGCGGAGACCGTCTCGGCTTCGGAGGTCTGGAACGACAGCGGCAGCGAGCCGTACTTCAGCGTGTTCGCCAGCTCCTTCGCCGATGTCGCGGTGAAGTTGCCCGAGATCTGGGTGCGACCGCCCTGCTGCGGGCCCTGCTGCACGACCGGGGCGCTGACCACCTTCGAGTCGAGCACGAAGGCGACGCGCTTGTAGACGTACTCGCCGGTGAGCGAGGCCCACGCGTCACTGCCGCCGGACTTGAAGTCCAGGTACACCTCGTGCCTGGCCTGCTGCTGGTTCAGGCCCGACGTGGCGTCCTTGATCTCCTGGCCGTCGATGCGGCTCTTGTCCAGCAGGAACACCTCGGTGCCATCGGTCGAGCAGGTGACCAGCGGAAGAGCCGGGTCGTCGTTGCCGGTGAGCGGATCGGCCTTCGCGCAGTCGAGGGTGGCCAGCGCGGTCTGCTGCACGGCCGGGTCGGTGCTCTGCCGCAGCGCCTTGGCCGCCTGGATCTCCTTGGTGGCCGCTTCGGTGGGCGTCAGTTCGGGCTCGGCGGGCGGCTGGGTCGGCTGCTGGGCGGGGAACACCCGCTGCTGCGGAGTCGACTGCGTCGGCTCCGGGGTCGCGGTGGTCTCCGGGGTCGCGGGGGCGGTCTCCGGGGTCGCGGGGGCCTCCGGCTGCGCGGCGGGCGCGGGTTGCGTACCCGGCGTGGTCTGCGGGGTCGCGCCGCGCCCGGCCGCGGGCACGGCCTGTAGCACGGGGCGGATGTAGAGCTTGGCGGTCGTCGCCAGCGCACGCGCCTGCTGCCCGTCGTCGCCAGGGACGGTGATCACGATGTTGTCGCCGTCGATGACGACCTCGGACCCGCCGACGCCGAGCCCGTTGACACGGTTCTCGATGATGTCCTGAGCCTTCTTCAAGCTGTCCTGGCTCGGCTTGCTGCCGTCGGGCGTGCGCGCGGACAGCGTGACCCGGGTGCCACCCTGCAGGTCGATACCGAGTTTGGGTGTTGGGGACTTGTCACCGGTGAAGAACACCAGCGCATAGACCACGGCCAGCAGCGCGGCGTAGACGCCGATCAGCCGGAGCGGGTGCGCCGATCCCTGGGAAGGTGGCACAGTACGTCATCTCCTAGGCGGGAAGTCGAGGATGGAACAAAAGGGCATGCGCCAGCGACGCCGGGTGCGCGGACGAACAGCCGCGGCGACATCCGGCGAGCCGGGGCACAACCGGAACGATCAGTCCTTGGTCAGGCGGGTCTCGGTCTGCTCGGTGGATTCCTCGACGGCCTCGGGCGTGTCCGAGCCGGTGGCTTCCGCGCCGGTCTCCTCGGTGCGCACCGCTTCGTCGGTGCGCACCTCACGGATGGCCTGGCGCAGCCACGTGGTGACCACGTCCTCGGCGATCTCGAGGTCTACCGTGGTGTCGTCGAGTTCGACCACGGTGCCGTACAGACCCGACGTGGTGATGACCTGATCGCCGATCTTCAGGTTGTCCTGCATGCCGGCGATCTTCTCGGCTTCCCGCTTCTGACGGCGGACACCGAGGAACATCGGCACGAGCAGAGCTACCAGTAGCAGCGGAAACAGCAGTTCCATCGTCGAAGTCAGTCCCTAGTGTTTGTGGGTGGGATGGACATGTACCCACACAGTCTGCCAGTTCGCCGCGCGGGTGCCACACCGGCACACCCGCCGGGCAGCCGCGACACCTTCCGCACACGGCGGCTCGCCCGCCGGAATACGGTCCGGCGGGCGAGCCGGTGCGCGCTACGGCAGCCGGCCTGGTCCTCAGGCCGTCTTGCCGTAGACGTAATCGTCCAAGGGGAAGCCGACGGCCTCGCGGTGCGCGTTGAGCGTGCTGGTCGGCCGCAACAACGCGGCCTCGCCGTGCGGGTTGAAGTAGTAGCTGCGCGCCGTGGCGCAGTCGCCGCCGTAGAAGACCGAGGAACCGAGCTTGGCGGTGACCCGGTCCAGGAACTCCGCGTTGGCCTGCTCGGTGACCTCGAAGGTGGTCGCGCCCCGCCGGCGCATCTCGCCGAGCAGCCTGCCCATGTGCTTCATCTGCGCTTCGATGGTGGTGAAGTAGGACAGGCCGCTGTAGGAGTACGGGCTGTTGAGGCTGAGGAAGTTGGGGAACTTCGGCACCGTGATGCCTTCGTAGGCCTGGAAGCGATTGTCCCGCCAGAACTTCCCGAGATTCACCCCGTCGCGGCCGATGATCTCGATGGCCGGGAAGTTCACATCCCACAGGTTGAAACCGGTAGCCAGGATCAGCGTGTCGATCTCGGTCTTGCGCCCGTCGGCGGTGACGATGCCGTCGGGCTCGATGTGGTCGATCGAGTGGGTCTCCAGGCGCACGTGCGGCTGGTTGAACGTCGTGAAGTAGTGGTTGGAAAATGTGGGCCGCTTGCAACCGAAGTCGTAGTGCGGGGTCAGCTGCCTGCGCGTCTCCTTGTCGCGCACCGACGCCCGCAGATGCGCCTTGGCCAGCGCGCCCGCGCCTTTGTTCAGCAGCCGCGCCTGCTTGAAGTGCAGCACTCCGACCACCATCAAGGCCTCCAGCAGGCTGGTGTTGACCAATCGCGCGGCCTTTTGCGTGGCGGGGACCCGTTCGAACAGCTTCCGCACCGGCGCGGGAATCGCGGTGTCGACCTTCGGGACCACCCAGATCGGGGTGCGCTGGAACACCGTGAGCGCCTCGACCTTCTTGGCCACCTCGGGCACCAGCTGCACGGCCGTGGCGCCGGTGCCGATGATCGCGGCCCTGCGGCCGGTGAGGTCCAGGTCGTCCTCCCACGCGGTGGTGTGAACGATCTTGCCCGCGAAAGAGTCGATGCCAGGGAACGGCGGGGTGTAGGGCTGGGACAGGAAGCCGGTCGCGGTGAGCAGGTAACGGCCGGTGACGGTGTCACCGCCCGCCAGCGAGACCACCCAGTGCTGTTCCTCTTCGTCCCAGCGCGCACCGTCGACGACGGTGCCGAAGCGCATTCGCCTGCGCAGGCCGTACTTGCCCGCGACGTGCTCGGCGTACTTCTTCAGCTCGGCACCCGGCGCGAACAGCCGTGACCAGTGCGGATTCGGCTCGAACGAGTAGGAGTAGGTGACCGAGGCGATGTCGACCGCCAGACCCGGGTAGTGGTTGACATGCCAGGTGCCGCCGAGATCGTCCTCGCGCTCGAGGATGACGTAATTGCTCAGACCGAGCCGATCGAGCTGAATGCCCGCCCCCATGCCCCCGAACCCCGCACCGACCACGACCGCGTCGTATTGAGGCGCCACACCGAACCTCCTGCTAGCTGAACCGCAAATCACGGAATGACACATCATTCCGTTGCTGACGACTGTATCATCGGCTAGGTGACGAAGCCATCCACGCGTGCCGAGCGACGGAAAGCCGAACTGCGTCAAGAGATCATCGACACCGCGTTCGTCTGTTTCGCGGAGAAGGGCTATCACGCCACCGGCATCGCCGACATCGCCGGACATCTCGGCATCGGGCACGGCACCTTCTACCGCTATTTCAGCAACAAACGCGACATCATCGACCACGTCATCAATGACCTGGCCGCGCGCATCATCGCCGCGCTCGGCACCGAGAACGCGCCGGACGCCGCCGCCACCCTCGACGAGTACCGCGCCCAGATCAATCGCATCGGCGTCGCCCTCACCAACATCCTGCTCGCCGATCGCCGTGTGGCCCAGCTGCTGCTGTTCCACGCCACGGGCATCGAATGACGAACTCACCCAGCGGCTGTACGGACTGCTCGACACCGCCAACGCGCTGACCGCGGGCTATCTCGACCACGGGGTGGAACAGGGCTATCTGCGCGCCGACCTGGACACCGCGAACACCGCGCGCGCGGTGACCGGCATGCTGATCGGGGGCATCGTGTACTCGCTGCGCGAACCGGACGAGGCCGCGATCGCCGGGTTGAACCAGGCCATCCGCCGCCTGCTCGTGGACGGCGTGCGCAAGGACTGAGCGACTCGGCAATCCCCCTGACACGACCACCGGCGCTAGGGTGAGGCGCACCGATCCGACGCTTCCGCCAGGGGGACGGCCCTTGTTCACTAAAGGCCAGGAAAATCCGCGATTCCCTTTCACCACAGCCAGACCCGCCGAGCCTGACACAATGTCGCCCGTGATCCCCGAGGGTCTGCGGCGGACCCGTTTCGCGAGTCCGGCGCTCGGCCAGCGCGCCTATCACGCGGACGAGGTCGACGCCTTCCTCGAAGCGGTCGCCGCCACCTTCGCCGGGCACGGCGAGCTCGCCGCCGACGATCTACGGCATGTCGGTTTCGGCCCGCCCCGGCTCGGCAGGCGCGGCTACCGAGCCGACCAGGTCGACGAATATCTCGATCGGCTGCGCGTCGAGCTGGAACTCCGGCAGCGCGGCGTCCGGCCGGTGCCCGCCGCGAACGGCGACGGCCACCCCATGCTGAGCCCCGACGACGCGCGGCGCATGCGATTCACCCACGCCCCCGTGGGCCGGCGCGGATACAACGAGGAAGAAGTCGGCGCGTTCCTGGATCTGGTCGCCGCGACCCTCGCGCACGGCGGACCGGGCAGCCTCACCATCATGACGTCCGGGCGGTCCGATTCACCGACGCCCGGCACGGCACGCGCGGCTATCAGCGCGACGAGGTGGACGCGTTCCTCGACTTGGTCGCCGCTGTCCTGCGCCATCGCCGCTGACGCCAGGGTCGGTGCCCGCGAGCGCTCGGTTCAGTCGAACAGATCCAGCGTGGGATGCGGCTCGCGCCCGCGCACTTCGATGGAGCCGAACACCAGGTCCGGTGGCGGGACCAGACCGAGGTGCTCCCAGGCGGCGGCGGTGGCGACCCGGCCGCGGGGTGTGCGCGCGACCATGCCCGCGCGCACCAAGAACGGTTCACAAACCTCTTCCACGGTCGCGGCCTCCTCGCCGACCGCAACGGCCAGGGTGGACACCCCGACCGGGCCACCGCCGAAACTGCGGACGAGCGCGCCGAGCACCGCGCGGTCGAGGCGATCGAGGCCGAGCACGTCCACGTCGTAGACCTCGAGCGCGGCCTGCGCGACGGGGCGGGTGATCCGGCCGTCGGCACGGACTTCCGCGTAGTCGCGGACACGGCGCAGCAAACGGTTGGCTATGCGAGGCGTTCCGCGCGATCGGCCCGCGATCTCGGCCGCCGCCTCCTCGTCGATCACGACGCCGAGGATGTGCGCCGACCGCTGCAGGATGCGCAGCAGCTCACCGGGCTCGTAGAAATCCATGTGACCGGTGAAACCGAAACGATCGCGCAGCGGGCCGGTCAGCGCCCCGGACCTGGTGGTGGCCCCGACCAGGGTGAAAGGAGCGATATCCAACGGAATGGAGGTCGCGCCCGGCCCCTTGCCGACCACCACGTCCACCCGGAAGTCCTCCATCGCCAGGTAGAGCATCTCCTCGGCGGGTCTGGCCATCCGGTGGATCTCATCAATGAACAGCACGTCGCCCTCGACCAGGTTGCTGAGCATGGCCGCGAGGTCCCCCGCTCGCTCCAGCGCGGGACCGGACGTGATCCGCAGGGCGGTGCCGAGTTCCGCGGCGATGATCATCGCCATACTCGTCTTGCCGAGCCCCGGCGGGCCGGAGAGCAGGACGTGATCCGGCGTGCCGCCGCGCTGCTTGGCCCCCCGCAGCACCAGGGCGAGCTGTTCGCGCACGCGGGGCTGGCCGATGAAGTCGTCCAGCGACTTCGGGCGCAGACTCGCCTCGATCTCACCGTCGGACTTCAGATAGCTCGGGCTGATCGGGGATTCGGCGGGTTCCTCTCGATGATCCATGACGCCTTATCGGTTCTTGCCGAGCAGGCCGAGAGCGGCCCGCAGGGCGGCGGAGGTGTCGGCGGTGGGGTGGTCGGTGAGCACCGTGTCGATCGCCTGGTCGGCCTGTTTGGCGGTGAAACCGAGGCCGACGAGCGCCTCGGCGACCTGGTCGCGCACCGGCGTGCCCACCGCGACGGACGCCGATCCGGGCGCACCGGAGGGCACCGGAACGAGATTCACCTTGTCCCGCAGTTCCACCACCATGCGTTCGGCGCCGCGCTTACCGATGCCGGGCACCCGGGTCAGCGCCGCCACATTGCTCTCGGCCAGCGCCTTGCGCAACGCCTCGGGCTCGAGCACGGCCAGTACCGCCATGGCGAGGCGCGGCCCGACGCCGGACACGGTTTGCAGCAGCCCGAACAGGTCACGGGCCTCGGTGTCGGCGAAACCGAAGAGCGTCATCGAGTCCTCGCGGACGATCATCGCGGTGTAGAGCCGGGTCTCCTCGCCTCGGGTGAGCCCGGCCAGGGTGGACGGCGTGGCATTGAGCCGGTAGCCGACGCCGGCCGCCTCGATCACCACGTGGTCGAGGGCGATTTCCAGCACTTCACCGCGTACCGACGCGATCACCCGTGCACCGCCTTCCGTTGTTCGGCCAGCCGTTCCTTGTATCGGCGCTGCGCCGCGGCCGCCTTGGCCTCCGCCGCCGCCATCCGCTCCAGCAGCGGCGCCCGCCAACAATGGCAGATCGCCAGAGCGAGCGCATCCGCCGCGTCCGCGGGCTTCGGCGCGGCCGGCAGGCCGAGGATACGGGTGACCATGGCGGTCACCTGCTTCTTGTCCGCGGTGCCGTTGCCGGTGACCGCGGCTTTGACCTCGCTGGGTGTGTGGAACGCGACCGGTATCCCCCGGCGCGCCGCGGCCAGCGCGATCACTCCGCCCGCCTGCGCGGTGCCCATGGCGGTACGGACGTTGTGCTGGGCGAAGACGCGTTCGATGGCGACGGCCCCCGGTTTGTGGGCGTCCATCCAGTGTTCGGCGGCATCGGCGACCGCGAGCAGGCGGTGGGCCAGCTCCATATCCCCCGGGGTGCGGACCACGTCGACGGCCACCGCGGTGACCTTCCGTCCCGACCCGCCCTCGACGATGCTGAGGCCGCATCGGGTGAGTCCGGGGTCGACGCCCATCACCCGCACGACAACCCCTCTCACAGAAGCGAACAATTGTTCGAGAGTCTAGCGGAGGCATGCTCTTTCGCCGTCCCGCGACACGGCAGGCTAGTCACCCTGGCTCGGCGTCACCCTCTCTTCCCCCGGCAGCCCGAGCAATTCCGGACGGCTCGCGCGGAGCGCCCACTGTCGTGCCGGATCGGCGACCAAGCGCCGCGCGGCCAGATCGAGCAAGCCGCTGACATTGGTCACCGTCGCGGCCACCACCCCATCGGCGCGAGTCAAGACGTGCTCGACCCGATAGGTCTTGCCCGCGCCCCACTGCCAAGCGCACGATACGTCCACAGAGTCGCCGCCGCGGAGTTCGCGCTGGAAGCGCAGCACGGTCTCCAGATTGACCGGCCCCAGACCCGAAGCGAGCAGTTCGTCGACCGAGACACCCGCCGCCTGGACGCAGGCGAAACGCGCATGGTCGGCGAACTGGTGATAGGCCGCGCCGGTGACGTGCAATTGCGGATCCAGATCGGACACGCGGACTTCGATGCGGGTGGTGAACGACACGGGCCGACTCTGCCATTGGGCACCGACAAGTTGGCCGCGCCGGCTGCCCGCCCCGTCGCGGTCACATTCCGCGGCTTCCCGTCACCTGCTTCGCGAACGCGGCGTGCGCCCGCTCGTCGAAGAGGACGAACCGGGCCTGCGACACCGCCGTCTCGGTCGCGCGAACCGTCTCGACGGCGATCCGCGCGCCGTCGTCCATCGGCCAGCCGAAGACGCCGGTGGAAATCGCCGGGAAGGCGACGGTCCGCGCCCCCAATTCGTCGGCCACCCGGAGGGATTCCCGATAGCAGGAGGCCAGCAGGGCAGAGCGGTCCTCGGTGGCCGACCACACGGGACCGACCGTGTGGATCACCCACCGCGCGGGCAGGCGACCCGCGGTGGTGGCGACCGCCGCCCCGGTCGGCAGTCCCGCGCCGTAGTGGGACGCACGCAGGCGGCGGCAATCCGCCAGGATCTCCGGGCCACCGCGCCGGTGGATCGCGCCGTCGACTCCTCCGCCGCCGAGCAGCGAGGAGTTCGCCGCGTTCACGACGGCGTCGACCTCCTGTTCGGTGATGTCACCGCGCACCAGCACCAGTTCGACCATGCTTCGCATTCTGCCCGCACACTATGGTCGGCGTTGGGTGCCGACCGGTCACCGCACAGGTCGCGCGTGATCACGCCACGGTCGTCCGGCTCTCCCCTGAGCGCGGTTCGGATGCTGGTCGAACACGACCACGCCGGGATGCTCGCCCTGGCCGGGCCGGTCGAGTCCGGCGACCTGCGTCCGGCGCTCGCGGGGTCGTTCCCGCTGTCGGAGGCGGCGAAGGCGCACGCGTTGGGCGACACCGGGCGAACCGTCGGCAAATTGGTACTCACCGTGCTCTGAATCTGCCACGATCGGGACGTTCGCGCTTCTACCATCCGAGGATGAGCATTGGTGCAAAAGCTGTCCTCGAAGGCGGGCCGCAAGACTTGCCCGCGCGCATCGTCCCGATCACCCCGCCAGGCGTGGAGTTGAAGGTCCCGTACCGGGGCGGATACGAACACTTCAAGGTCACCCAGCGGGAGCAGGACACTCCGGAAGGGCGACTGCGCGTCTACGAATGGTGCGATCGCACGAAGATCGCGGAGTGAGCTCGTCCCAGCCTTCCCGGCGGCGGTGACGCGCCGACCGGCCGCGAAGTCTCCGACCGAAATCGGCTCCCCCTGTATGGACAAAAGCGTAACCAGGTGGTTACGCTTTTGCCGTGGACGAGGTGGCAGGCGCGATCGCCGATCCGGTGCGCAGGGAGATCATGGAGCTTCTGGTGGGCACCCGGCGCACCGCCGGGGAGATCGCCGGGCACTTCGCGATCAGCCGCCCCGCTGTCAGCCGGCATCTCCGGGTGCTGCGCGAAAGCGGTTTGGTCCGAGACGAACTCGTCGGCCGGGAACGTTTCTACGTACTCGACACCGGACCGCTGGCGGCGCTCACGGCATGGCTCGCGCGATTCCAGCGACCGGCCACCTGGGCGCCCCACCTCGACGCACTAGAGACCGAGGTGTACCGCACCAGACGCGAGCGCCGTGCCGGTGACCACCACACGCCCCGGGAGAACACGGCATGAGCGGTCAGGCCTGGAGGCGGCAGCGCAGCGTCACCACGTAAGGCCCCCGCACATGCCACAGCAAATACCGCATGAGCGGTCAGGCCTGGAGGCGGCAGCGCAGCGTCACCACACAAGGCCCCCGCACATGCCACAGCAAATACCGCATGAGCGGTCAGGCCCGGAGGCGGCAGCGCAGCGTCACCACACAAGGCCCCCGCACATGCCAGTTCAACCATCGCACGAACGATCAAGCCCGGAGACGGCAGTACAGCGTCACCACATCGGGCAGGAAGGACACCGCATGACCGAGCGACCCACCGGACGACTGTTTCCCGCGAATACGGGCCGTGATCTGGTGCTGATCCGCACCTACCGCGCACCGATCGAGGACGTGTGGGCCAGCGTCACCGAATCCGACCGCACCGCACGCTGGTTCGGACCCTGGGAGGGCGAGGCGGCGCCGGGACGAACGATCAAAATCCAGATGGTGTTCGAGGAGGAGCAGCCGTGGATGGAGCTGCGTATCGACGCCTGCGAACCACCACACCGACTCGCTGTCTCGGCCGTCGACGACCACGGTGCCTGGCGGCTGGAACTGGCGCTCAGCGAGACGGCGGGCAGCACCGAACTGCGTTTCACCCATCACTTGCGCACCGACACCGAGATCGCCCAGCTGCCGCAGGTCGGCCCGGGGTGGGAGTACTACCTGGACATGCTCGGGGCGGCCCGTGCCCAGACCGACCGCCCCGATTTCGCGCACTACTATCCCGCCATGCGGGAGTTCTACGCGCGGTTGCTCGACTAGTCGTCGAGCTGAGCGAGCACCTCGTCGGAAATGTCGACGTTGGTGTAGACGTTCTGCACGTCGTCGCTGTCCTCGAGGGCGTCCACGAGCTTGATCACCTTGCGGGCGCCGTCGGCATCCACCGCGACCGACACCGAGGGCTGGAAACCGGACTCGGCGGAGTCGTAATGATACCGGCGCCTTGCAGCGCGGTGCGCACCGCGATCAGATCGCCGGGCTCACTGATGATCTCGAACGACTCACCGAGGTCGTTGACCTCCTCGGCGCCCGCGTCGAGCACGGCCATCAGCACGTTGTCCTCGGACAGGCCGTTCTTCTCCAGTGTCACGATGCCCTTGCGGTGGAACAGGTAGGCCACCGAACCCGGATCGGCCATGTTGCCGCCGTTGCGCGTCATCGCGACCCGCACCTCGCCCGCGGCCCGGTTGCGATTGTCGGTGAGGCACTCGATCAGCACGGCGACGCCGTTGGGGCCGTAGCCCTCGTACATGATCGTCTGCCAGTCGGCGCCGCCAGCTTCTTCACCGCCACCGCGCTTGCGGGCGCGCTCGATGTTGTCGTTGGGGACCGACGACTTCTTCGCCTTCTGGATCGCGTCGTACAGCGTCGGGTTGCCATCCGGGTCACCGCCACCGGTACGGGCCGCCACCTCGATGTTCTTGATCAACTTCGCGAACAGCTTGCCGCGCTTCGCGTCGATCGCGGCCTTCTTGTGCTTGGTGGTGGCCCATTTGGAGTGGCCGCTCATTCCCTACTTCCTTCAGGTCGATGGCACGTCTGGTCGTGTGTACGGTACCGGCACGGCCGGGCGGACAACTTCCCCAGCCTACTCGGGCGCCCACTGCGGCCGTGCAGAGCGGCCCCGGCGGCAGCGCGCAGGAGCCTGCACCGCGCCCGGAGGGCTACGGGCGCGATGGCTCGGGCCGTCCGCCCCGAGCCGCGCGAACCATCTCCACGAACATCCGGTGCACCCGCAGATCGCCGGTCACCTCCGGATGGAACGATGTCGCCAGGACGTTGCCCTGCCGCACCGCGACGATCCGGCCCGCGGCGGGACCGTCCGGCACGGTGGCCAGCACGTTGACGTCCTCGCCTGCCCGCTCGACCCACGGCGCCCTGATGAAGACCGCGCGCACCGGACCGCCGGTCAGGCCAGCGAACGGCAGATCGGTCTCGAACGAATCGACCTGACGCCCGAACGCGTTGCGGCGCACGGTCATATCATCCCGGACAGGTGCTCGGCGTCCGGGCGGGTGTCGAGCACCTCCGAGGCGAGCAGGATCATGCCCGCGCAGGAACCGAATGCGGGCATCCCGTCGCGCAGCCGGGCACGCAGCGGCTCCAGCAGTTCGAAGGCCTCCAGCAGCTTGCTGATCGCCGTCGACTCCCCGCCGGGCAGCACGAGCGCGTCCACCGCGGCGAGTTCCGACTCGCGCCGCACCAGCACGGGCTCGGCGCCACAGCTCGCGAGCGCGGCGACATGCTCCCGGACATCGCCTTGCAAGGCCAGCACGCCGATGACGGGACCCGACCGCGCCTCTGCGGTGTCGGCGGCGGGTGCGGCGACCGAGGTAGCGTTCACGCCGGAAAGCTTACGAGCCGTACCACTGTGGGCCTGCTCACGGTCGTCCTCGAGATGGTTCCGCAGTCGCAGCGGCCTGCGGGTTCAGTCCTCGCGCAGCGTGCGGATGAGGCCTTCCTGGACCACGGCGGCGACCAGCGCGCCCTCGCGGGTGAAGATCTTGCCGCCGGTCAGGCCGCGACCGAAACCCGCCGACGGGGAGGACTGGTCGTAGAGCAGCCATTCGTCGGCGCGGAACGGGCGCAGGAACCACATCGCGTGGTCCAGCGAAGCGTTCTGGGTCGGCTCGTCGGGATGGATGACCTTCGAGGAGCCCAGCAGCGTCATATCGCTCATGTAGGCGAGGGTGCACACGTGCACCAGCGGGTCGTCGGGCAGCAGGTGCCGGTAGCGGAACCACACCTGCTGCTGGGAGACCACGCCGTCGCGGCGGGACACGTTCTCCTGCGGGACCATGCGGATGTCCCAGTGTTCCCACTCGCGCATCGCCCACAATCGTTCGGGACTCATCGTGGTGCTGGCGTCGGGCAGGTCTTCGGGCATCGGGACCCCGGGCATGGCGTCCTGGTGCTCGGGCCCCTGGTCACCGACGTGGAACGAGGCCGACATGGTGAAGATCGCGGCGCCGTCCTGGATGCCGGTCACGCGCCGTGTGCAGAACGAGCGGCCGTCCCGGATGCGCTCGACCTGATAGACCGTCGGCTCCTGCGGATTGCCTGGCCGCAGGAAGTAGCCGTGCAAGGAGTGCACCTGAAACCTCGGTTCCACCGTCCGCACCGCGGACACGAGCGCCTGGCCGGCAACCTGGCCGCCGAACGTGCGCGGCAGCTGGGTCTTGGTGGACGCGCCACGGAAGATATCCCGCTCGAGGCGCTCTATCTCCAGCGCCTCTTCGATTGTCGCCATGCGCTGAGATTATCCCGGCCACGCAGCAGGGCGCCGTTCGGCCGCCGGTGAATGCCCGGCAACATCGCCGCTCGCCGCCGCGGCGGCGGCATTTGCTGAGATGGACGGGTGCCACGCTTCCTCCCGATCTCCCGCGACGGCCTCGTCGAGCGCGTGATCGAGCCCGTGCTGACCGTGCGTTCCCACCTGGTGATCGCCGTCGACGGTGCGGACGCCGCCGATCCAGTCGCGATCGCCCACCGGATCGTCGAAGCGTTGCGCGGGGCGGGGCGGTCTGCCGACGTGGTCTCCTTGCACGACTACGTGCGCCCCGCCTCACTGCGCATGGAGTTCGGCCGCACCGACGAGACGTCGTATCGCACCGCGTGGTTCGATTACGCCGCAGTGCGCCGCGAAGTGGTCAACGCGCTGCGCGCGCACGGCCGGTGGCTGCCCGCGCTCTGGGACGAAGCCGCCGACCGCTCCGCGCGCGCCGCGATCCGCACCGCGCCGCCCGCGACCACGATCCTCCTCGCGGGCCCGATGCTCGCGGGCCGTCGCCTCGAGGCCGATTCGAGCCTCCGCTTGGATCTGTCCGAAGCGACACTCCGCCGCACTACCCCACCCGACGCGCAGTGGACCATCCCCGCCCTGCTGCGGCACGACGCCGAGAACCCGTACACTCCCGATTTCTTCGTCCGTTGGGACCACCCTGAGCGCCCCGCGCTCCGGATGGATGACGATCGGGCAGGCTAGAGCACCCTTCGCGTTCTTCGCCGGTCCTCATCGCTCGTGCGTCTCAGATTTGATTGTCGAATGCGCATAGGAGCGTATCCAAATGCGCCTCGGTGGGTTTCCTCCAGAATGCACACCGTCGGCCGCGTCACCTTCGACATCGCTGACAACGACCGTTCCGCGTGCAGGGGTAGCGCGGCCCCTCAGGGAACGCAGGCCGGAGACTGCTGGTTCAGGTTGACCAGCGCCTGGCAGGCCCAGGCCTTCTGGACTTTCCATCTGCCGCCGTCCAGGACGAACGGAACGTCGACCGGGTTCTCCTGCCCGTTGATGGTGAACTTCGCCTGCGCGCTCACACTGTCACCGAACGCGGTCACGCCTGTGACCACCGCCGTGGCGTTGGCCTGCTGGAACGCCTCTGCCAACCGGTTGGGCAGTCCGGGATCGGCTTCGATGCCCTGCACGAGTTCGAGCTTCTGGTCGTTCGGCACCGCCGGGTCGAGGGCCCGCTGCAACAGGGTGTTGAGTTCGTCGACGGTGGGCGGGGCAGGCGTGGTCGCGGTCACCGCGGCGCCCGCTGTGGTGCGGGCCGATGTGGGCGACTCGCCGGTGTCGTCACCGCCGCAGGCTGCGAGGCCTAGAGTGACCGCGAGGGCCAGGCCCGCGACTGCGACGCGTCCGGTCTTGGAAAGCTTCAACTGTTCGTCCTTTGCGTTCGGATCGTTCCGACGGTGAGAGGGCGTGAGATGGCCGGGACGGCCATCGAATGAAGCTAGTGAGCGGGATTGTGGGAACCATGAGACGACCTTTTGGTCGCTATGAGAGTCGAACCTAGCACCGGAACACGTTCGAGCGGCCGATTGCCGCCCACGGTTCGCGGAGAGGGCGGCGTGTGAGTCGAACTGCCCCCTCCACGGCCCGGCGGAAGCGCGACTCCCCCGCCGGACCACGAAGTACCGCAGCTGCCGCGATTCCACGCGGCGGACGCTAACGGCCCGCGCTCACCACCCGCGCTCGGCCAGGCGGTGCGGCTGGGCGATCTCTTCGACGTTGATGCCGACCATGGCCTCGCCGAGACCGCGCGACACCTTGGCCAGCACATCGGGGTCGTCGTAGAAAGTGGTGGCCTTGACGATGGCGGCGGCGCGCTGGGCCGGGTTGCCGGACTTGAAGATGCCCGATCCCACGAACACGCCCTCAGCACCGAGCTGCATCATCATGGCGGCGTCGGCGGGGGTGGCGATGCCACCGGCGGTGAACAGCACGACCGGCAGCTTCCCGGTCTCGGCGATCTCCCGGACCAGCTCGTAGGGGGCCTGCAGCTCCTTGGCCGCCACGAACAGCTCGTCCTCGGGCAGCGACGACAGCCGCCGGATCTCCTGCCGGATCTTGCGCATGTGCGTCGTGGCGTTGGACACGTCACCGGTGCCCGCTTCGCCCTTGGAGCGAATCATGGCCGCGCCCTCGGTGATCCGCCGCAGCGCCTCGCCGAGGTTGGTGGCGCCGCAGACGAACGGCACCGTGAAGTTCCACTTGTCGATGTGGTTGGCGTAGTCGGCCGGGGTGAGCACCTCGGACTCATCGATGTAGTCGACGCCGAGACTCTGCAGGATCTGCGCCTCCACGAAGTGGCCGATGCGGGCCTTCGCCATGACCGGAATGGAGACCGCGGAGATGATCCCGTCGATCATGTCCGGATCACTCATCCGGGACACGCCGCCCTGGGCGCGGATGTCGGCGGGCACGCGCTCGAGCGCCATCACCGCGACCGCGCCGGCGTCCTCGGCGATCTTGGCCTGTTCCGGCGTGACGACATCCATGATCACCCCGCCCTTGAGCATCTCGGCCATGCCGCGCTTCACGCGGGCGGTGCCAACGGTCTGGGTGGTCTCGGGCGTGGTCACGGCAAACTCCTCCAGGCATGTGCGCCAATCGGTCGCTGGATGCGAACGCCACGATTCTAGGCGGCCCGAAAAGGCCACTTGATAGCCAGTTGGAGTGCACTGGCCTGGTGTGATCTCGGTTATGGTGTCCCTATCCCGGCAAGGCCGGGCAGCCGTACCACACCGGCCTGCTTCGCCTGGCCTTGGGCCGCGTCACCGCAGGCCGACCGACCAGCAACTACGTCGGTCAACGAATCGAGCGGACCTCGGGATCGGTGGTGCCCGACGCCGCCTCGGCCGCTTCGCCGAGCAGCTCGTCGAGATGATAGGGATACACGGTCTCACCGCCGCCATCCAGCGCGACGATGTCGGCGGCGGTACACCACTTGTGCCCGGTGATGGAACGCCGTTCGATCGCGGTCGGATTCGCCGCGTGCGGTTCGAAAGCACGCACTCGCAGCGCGAAGAACAGTTCCTCGGACCGGATCAGCTCGCCGTTGAACGGAAAGACCGCGACCCGCCGCCAGATCGGGCCCCGCAGATCGGCCGGATCCGCGCGGTACCCGGTCTCCTCGTACAGTTCCCGCACCGCCGCGACCCGCAGGCTCTCCCCCGGCTCCACACCGCCGCCGACGGTGAACCAGAACGACACCTCCGGCGTCTTCGGGTCGTTGCCGCGCATCAGCAGGGTCCGATCGTTCTCGTCGAACAGCACGATCCGCGCGGTAGTGCGAATGGTGTCGACCGCGAGACCGGTGGAGGCCGCGGGGGTGGCTCGCTCGGTGATCTCGAAGTAGGTCGGCAGCGGGGCGGTGCCGCCCAGATGCAGGATGCGCACCGGGCGGCGCGTGCGCAACGCCAGCGTGTCGCGCACGGCGTCGTTGTGGAAGCGGCGGGCGATCAGCACCCGGGCCTCGGCGTCGGCCAGTTCGGCGACCAACTGCGGGCGAAGAATGCCGATGTCGATCGCCGACAGCGCGGTGGACAGCTGGTTCTCCACGGTCTCCCGCTCGGCGCGACCGGCGCGCTCGGCTCGGTCCGCCAGCGACGAGAGCTGCCTGGCCTGCTCCGACCGCGCCGGATCGGACACCGGCCCCGCGATCGCCATGGCGACCGACCTGGCCACCACCGCCCGCCTGGCCAGCGCCGCGTCGAGCGCCTGCCAGGACTGATCGGAGCGCACGTGCAGGCGGTCGAGCCGGTTGGCGGTGGAGTAGGCCCACAGGCCGATCGCGACGACCACCGCGGCGATCAGCGCGAGAACGAGAACGGTGGTCGCGGAGAAAGTGATCATCCGGCGGCCCGCACTCTCGTGTCGCCGATGGTCACCGTCTCGTAGACACGCAGGATCTGTTCGGCCACCACCGGCCAGTCGTATTCGCCCACCACCTGGGTGGCGGTGCGCACCAAGGCCTCTCTGCGCACCTCGTCGGTGAGTACGGTGTGCAACGCGGCGGCCAAGGCCGCCGCGTCGCCGACCGGGACGAGCATGCCCGCTGTGCCGTCGCGCAGCACCCGGCGAAAGGCGTCCAGTTCGCTGGCCACCACGGCGGTGCCCGCCGCCATGGCCTCGATCAGGATGATGCCGAAGCTCTCCCCGCCGAGATTGGGCGCGACGTACACGTCCGCGCTGCGCATCGCCGAAGCTTTCTCCTCGTCGGAGACCTGGCCGAGAAAGCGCAGGTGACCGGACAGCGCGCCGGCTTCGCGGCGCAACCGCTCTTCGTCACCGCGGCCGACGATCAGGATCTCGACGTGGGGATGCCTGCGCACCAGTTCGGGTAGCGCGCCGAGCAGCACCTCCATGCCTTTGCGCGGCTCGTCGTAGCGCCCAAGGAACAGCACCGTTCCCCGGGGCGCGGATAACCCGGCAGCATCGGCGCGCGCGCGAACGCCGGGACGTCGACGCCGTTGGGGATCTCCACCGCGTCCGAGCCCAGCGCCTCGACCTGCCACCGCCGCGCCAGCTCCGAGACGGCGATGCGACCGGAGATCTTCTCGTGATAGGGCCGCAGCACACCTTGGAATGTGCTCAGCACCAGGGATTTCGTCGTCGAGGTGTGGAAGGTCGCGACGATCGGGCCCTCGGCGATCTTCAGCGCGAGCATGGACAGGCTCGGCGCGTTGGGCTCGTGGATGTGCAGTACGTCGAAGTCGTTGCCGTCGATCCACCGGCGGATCCGCGCGTAGGCCATGGGCCCGAAGGACAACCGGGCCACCGACCCGTTGTACGGGATCGCCACCGCGCGGCCCGCCGACACCACGAACTCCGGCAGCGGGGTGCCCTCCGACGCGGGCGCGAGAACGCTCACCTTGTGTCCCCGTTCGATGAACACCCGCGCCAGCTCGACCACATGCGCCTGCACCCCGCCGGGGACGTCGAAGGAATAGGGGCAGACCATGCCGATCTTCATGGCGAAACGTCTCCCTGCTCGGCTTTGATGCTCGCCTGCGCGGTCGCGATCATCGCGCGCCGCCGGGGCGAGAGATCGCTCTCCCACAATGGTTGCAGCATGTGCCAATCCGCCGGATGCTCGGCGATATTCGCCGCGAAGCGGTCGGCCAACGCTTGCGTGGCCGCGGCCACCCCGCCGGAAACATCCAGCGGCGCTTCGGTTTTCAGGCCCCAGTTCTCGCGGCCGTCGGCATCGATCTCGAACCAGGCATGCACCGGCAGCAAGGCGGCGCCGGTCTCGATGGCCAATTTCGCCGCGCCCGCGGGCATCCAGGTGCGCTCACCGAAGAACTGGACCGGCACCCCTTTGCCGGTGAGGTCGCGTTCACCCAACAGGCAAACGATCTTGTTCTCCCGCAGGCGCGCCGCCAATCGGCCGAACGGCGGTTGCTCGCCACCGGTCAGCGGGAACACCTCGAATCCGAGGCTCTCCCGATAGGCGACGAACCGCTCGAACAGCGATTCCGGTTTCAGCCGTTCCGCCACGGTGGTGAGACCGCCGTAGTGCTGCACCAGCCAGACGCCCGCCATGTCCCAGTTGCCGGAGTGCGGCAGCACGAAGACCACGCCCCGGCCCTGCGCCAGCGCGGCGTCCAGATGCGGCAACCCGTCGACGAAGTAGTCGATCGTGGAATGGTCCATCGCGGGCAGCCGGAACGCTTCCCGCCAGTATCGCGCGTAGGACCGCATGCTGGCGCTGATCAGCTCGTCCGGCACGTCGGCGGGAAGTACGCCGAGCACGCGCGCCAGGTTGCGCCGCAACTGGTTCGGCGCACCGCCCGCGTGGAACTCCCGATTGGCGCGGCGGGCTACCCGGTCCCCGCCCCACTCGAACATCCGCCGGGCCGTCGGCTCCGGCAGTGCGCGCACCAGCCGCCAGCCCGCCGCGTATCCGGCGGCGGCGAAACGCTCCCCGATGGTCATTCGCACTCCCGCGCTGCCGGTCCGCACTCCAACGTCACGAAACCCCGGACGCCACCGGCGATCGGTCGGCGCCCGGCCCGGAGTGCGATCACGACGGGAGTCCCGTGGTGTCGGCGGTCCCGGCGCTCGGACGCTGCGGCTGGGCCGGGATCACCGTGCGGGCACCCGGCGAATTCCGCACGGCCAGCACCCGCTGGACGACGGTGACGATACTGAGCACGGCGAGGATCCACATCGCCACGTGCACGGCGTAGGTGAGCCAGTCGATCCCCCAGTGCCCGCCGATTCCGGTGAGCCCGGCTCCGACCAGCACGATGATCAACCGATCCGGCCGCTCGATGAGGCCGCCGTCCGCGGACAACCCGCTGGCCTCGGCGCGCGCCTTGGCGTAGGAGATCACCTGAGAGGCCACCAGGACGACGAGCGTCGCGGCGAACAACGGCTTGTGCTGCTCGTGCAACACCGCCCACCAGGCCAGGCCGCCGAAGATGGCGCCGTCGGCCAGCCGGTCGCAGGTGGCGTCCAGCACGGCACCGTATTTCGTACCGCCGCCGCGAGCCCTGGCCATGGCCCCGTCGAGCATGTCGAACATGACGAACAACCAGATCACCATGGTTCCCCAGAACAGGTGTCCGGTCGGGAAGAGCGTGACCGCGGCGACGATGGAGGCGGTGGTACCGATCAGCGTCATGGCGTCGGGAGTGAGTCCCGTGCCGACCAGCGCCCGGCCCAGCGGAGCCGTCGCTTTGGCGAACGTCTCGCGGCCGAAAAAGCTCAGCACGGCGGCTCCGCCCGGTCGCTCATCTACGCCTCCTTCCAGGCCGCCGACAACAGCGCCCTGGTCTCCCGCAACAGTTGCGGCATCACCTTCGCCCCGCCGATGACGGTGATGAAATTCGCGTCACCGCCCCAGCGCGGCACGATGTGCTGGTGCAGGTGATCGGCGAGCGATCCGCCCGCCACTCCGCCGAGATTCAACCCGACGTTGAACCCGTGCGGCCGCGACACCTTCTTCATCACCCGGATCGCCTGCTGGGTGAAGGCCATCAGCTCGGCGCTCTCCGCCTCGGTGAGATCCTCCAGGTTCGCCACCTTGCGGTAAGGCACCACCATCATGTGCCCCGGGTTGTACGGGTACAGGTTGAGCACGGCGTACACCAGCTCGCCCCGGGCGACGACGAGTCCGTCCTCGTCGGACATCTTCGGGATGTCGGTGAAGGGGTGGCCGGTGGAATCCTTCGGGCCCGTGGCCGCCTCCGCGATATAGGACATGCGGTAGGGCGTCCACAGCCGCAACAGCCGGTCCGGTTCCCCGGCGCCGGTGTCCACGATGTTGCCCGGCTCGGGCGAGGTCGCGTCCAGATCCGCGAGCCCGTCGGGCACCGTCCGCTCGGTCATGCCCCACCCTTGTTCGCTGATCGGATCTCGAAACCATCGGCGGTCGGCGACGCGTTCTCGCGGTGGGCGATCCACGCGACGATGGTCGCCACCGCGTCGTCGACCGGCACGCCGTTGACCTGGGTGCCGTCCCGGAACCGGAAGCTCACCGCGCCCGCGTTCACGTCGCGCTCGCCGGCCAGCAGCATGAACGGCACCTTCTGCGCGGTGTTGTTGAAGATCTTCTTCTGCATCCGGTCGTCGCTACGGTCGACGTGCGCGCGAACGCCCTCGTCCTGCAGTCGCTCGATCACCCGATCCAGGTGCGGGGCGAACGCTTCGGCGACCGGGATGCCGACCACCTGCACCGGCGAGAGCCAAGCCGGGAACGCGCCCGCGTAATGCTCGGTGAGCACGCCGAAGAATCGCTCGATCGATCCGAACAGCGCCCGATGGATCATGACCGGCCGCTGCTTGGTGCCGTCGGAGGCGGTGTACTCCAGATCGAAGCGCTCGGGCAGGTTGAAGTCCAACTGAATGGTCGACATCTGCCAGGTACGGCCCAGCGCGTCCTTGGCCTGCACGGAGATCTTCGGGCCGTAGAAGGCGGCGCCACCGGGATCGGGCACCAGCTCCAGGCCGGAGGCCGAGGCGACCTTGGACAGGGTCTCGGTGGCCTCCTCCCAGATCTCGTCGGAGCCGACGAACTTCTTCGGGTCCTTGGTGGACAGCTCGAGGTAGAAGTCGTCGAGGCCGTAGTCCTTCAGCAGATCCAGCACGAACCGCAGCGTGTTGGTCAGCTCGCTGTGCATCTGCTCTTTGGTGCAGTAGATGTGGGCGTCGTCCTGGGTCATGCCGCGCACCCGGGTCAGGCCGTGCACCACGCCGGACTTCTCATAGCGGTAGACCGAGCCGAACTCGAACAGCCGCAGCGGCAGCTCCCGATACGACCGGCCACGCGCCCGGAAGATCAGGTTGTGCATCGGGCAGTTCATCGGCTTGACGTAATAGTCCTGGCCGGGCTTGCGGACGGTGCCGTCCTCGTTCAGCTCGGCGTCCAGGTGCATCGCGGGGAACATGCCGTCGCGGTACCAGTCCAGGTGCCCGGAGACTTCGAACAGGTGGCCTTTGGTGATGTGCGGGGTGTTGACGAACTCGTAGCCCGCCGCGACATGCCTGCGGCGCGAGTACTCTTCCAGCTCCTTGCGGATGATGCCGCCCTTGGGATGGAACACCGGGAGACCGGAACCGAGCTCGTCGGGGAAGCTGAACAGGTCCAGCTCCAGGCCGAGCTTGCGGTGGTCGCGGCGCTCGGCCTCGGCCAGCAGATGCAGGTGCTCGTCGAGCGCCTCCTGGGACTCCCAGGCGGTGCCGTAGATGCGTTGCAGATCCTCGCGGTTCTGGTCACCGCGCCAATACGCGGCCGAACTGCGAGTCAGCTTGAAGGCCGGAATGAACTTGGTGGTCGGGATGTGCGGGCCGCGGCACAGGTCGCCCCAGATCTTCTCGCCGGTGCGCGGATCCAGGTTGTTGTAGATGGTCAGCTCTTTGCCGCCGACCTCCATGACCTCCGGGTCATTGATACCGGACTTGTCGCTGATCAGCTCCAGTTTGAACGGCTCTCCGGCCAGCTCGATCCTGGCGTCCTCCACCTCGACCACCCGGCGGGAGAATCGCTGCGCGCCTTTGACGATCTTCTTCATCCGGGATTCCAGCTTGGCCAGATCCTCCGGAGTGAACGGCCGCTCGACGCGGAAGTCGTAGTAGAAGCCGTCTTTGATGTACGGGCCGATGCCCAGTTTGGCCTCGGGGAACTCCTGCTGCACGGCTTGGGCGAGCACGTGCGCGGTGGAGTGCCGGATGACGTTGCGGCCGTCGTCGGTGTTCGCCGCGACCGGCTCCACGTCGACGTCGGCGTCCGGGGTCCAGGACAGGTCCTTCAGCTCACCGTCGACCCGGACGACGACGACGGTCTCCGGTCCCTTCGTGGGTAGTCCCGCCTCGCGCACCGCGGCGCCCGCCGTCGTCCCGGCCTGCACCCGGACGAGGGCGGCTGGGCTGATGGGAGCTGAGGTGGTCACGGCTGCGCTCTCCTTGGCGTTCTCAGGTGCGGGCGGGTCCCGCTGGACAGTGGTCGATCGCATGATCGTCCGGCGCGACCATGCTACTTTGCGCGCCCGCCCCTCCTGACCCTCAGGCCGTTCTAGCCGGGTGACACCGGATTCGCCTCGAGGTCGTGCGTTCGGCGCCGCCCGGATCCCGGGCGTCCCCGATGAGTCACCTCGGTCCGCGTGGGATCAGGTGTCACATCCGCGGCGCATGCACGCCGGCCCGTCAATTCTCGACCAGGTCCGCCAGCAGCGCGTTTCGTTCGGCGGCGGGGCGTTTCGGGCAGCTGGTGCACATCTGGCAGCCGGGGACCTCGAACACCAGGCAGCAGGAGATGCGCCGGACGAAGGTGCGTCCGCCGATGTCGACGAATCGCGGTGCGGGCAGTCTGCCCCCGATGTCGGCGGCCAGCCGCGCGCCCGCGTCCGGCGAGCCGGCGTCCAGCGCACGGTTGCCGATCGCGTCGGTGGTGATCGCCCACAAAGCGGGGACTCCCGCCCCGGACACCTCCGCGACCGGCGGGATCACCGCGGCGAGCGTCTCGCGCAGCGCCACCGCACCGCTCTTGCCCGAACCATCGTTCGCCAGGATGCGCACCCGCTCGACGCCGCCGTCCGGGCGCATTTCACACTCCATCCGGTCGAGCGCCGGTTCGGGGCCGTCCTCGTCGCACGCGTACGCCCGGGCGATCTGCTCCACCAGAGCGGAGGCGACCATGCACCACCACAGCGTGCCCGCGATCCGCGGCGAGGTGGTCCCCCAGGAATGGCCCATTTCCGCGATTCGCGCGGCCAGCCATTCCGGCTGGGTGAGCGTGCGCCCCGCGACGGTGGTCACCGTTGCAGGGGGCTGCGCAGCCATTCCCATTCCACTCCGATCCAACTACCCACGAGCCCGAAGGTGCCCAGAATCCACAGCGTCGCGACGACCAGGGCGGCGGTACCGACCGCTCCCGCCACCTGCACGACCCGGCCCTGGTCGGCATACCAGGACATCAATTGCCGGTACCGATCCCGCAACCAGCTCAACAACCTGTGCGCCCAAGCGAATTCGGTGGCCAGGATGCCCAGCCCCGCGAATACGATCGCCCAGCCCGGCCCGGGATAGGGGATCGCGAGCACACCCACCGCGAGCACGGCGACACCGACCACCCCGACCGCGATCCGGTAGCCGAGGTACAGAGTAGGTCGTCGTTCGAGGCCGGCGCGGAAAGCGCGCCAGCGGGTTGGCTTGCCGGCCGAGCTCGTCTCCAGGTCTGCGGTCACGTTCCCCAGGGTACGAGCTATCCGGCGCATCGAACCGTCTCTACATGCCCGGACACGGCTGTCCCGCCCGGGCGAGGCGCCCGGGCGGGATAGCCGATCCCCGTCGATCAGACGAGTTCGGGCGCGGGCTGATGGCCCGCGTCATTGATGTGCGCGATCCCGTTCTCGGTCACCTCGACCACCCGGGCGCTGGCGATGTCGAAGAACAGGCCCGACACCGTGACGCCGCGCTCGGCGACCGCCTTGCGGACCGCCGGGTGCTGGTGGAGCAGCTCCAGCTGCACCGCGACATTCACCATGGCCAGCTGATCGACTTCGCCGAACCCGGCCTCCTGCGCGGCGGCCGCGACCGGATGGCCCGCGTGGAAACGATTCAGGCTCGGCTGCGCGTGGGCGAGCCAGGCGTCCACACCGGGGACCTGGGCGCCGGTGTGCAACGCCTTCATCGCACCGCAGGAGGAATGTCCGCAGACCACGATCGAACGCACGTTGAGCTGTTCGAGCGCGAACACCAGCGCGGCCTCGACCGACGCGTCACCCTCGGCGGGCGCGAGATTACCCACGTTGCGCACGGTGAACAGGTCACCAGGCCCGCTGTTGGTGATGATGTTCGGCACGATTCGCGAATCCGAGCAGGTCAGGAAGAACGAATCCGGGTCCTGCTTGTCACGCAGTTCGTCCAGGTGTGGCCGGACGACGTGCGCGTGGCTGCGATGGTAGGCCGCGACGCCCGCCGCCACCGGGTTCCTGTGCTTCTCGTCGCGGCGCCACGGGCCGAGGATCTCGTCCCAGACCGACCGCGCGAAGCTCCGCGACGGCGGCTTCGCGGTGGCTTGGGCCATCTTGGCCCCGCCGATCTCCACGAAATCCACGCTGCCTCCGCTGTTGACCTGTTGGCGGGAGAACTCCTCGACGGCTTCGAACGCGGCGTGATCGAGGAAGTCGACCGTCATCTCCACCGTGACGTCGGCTCCCGCGGGGATCTTCGCGAACTGCGCCGACAGCTTCGGCAGCGCGAGGAAGGTGGCCGAGCCGTCGATGGTGACCAGCCAGCGCTGCGTGCCCGGGATCTGCTCGGCCTTGACCGCCACCCGGACCACGCGCCACAGCAGCAGGCCGAAGGCCAGGCCGAGGCCGATCAGCACGCCCTCGAGCAGGTTCAAGAACACCACACTGAGCACCGTGACGATGTAGACCAGCAGGTCACCCGTGCGCCGGGCCAGTTTGATGTGGGCCAGCTTGACCAACTGGGTGCCGATCACGATGAGCAGACCGGCCAGCGCGGCCTTCGGGATCTGCTCCACCACCGAGACCAAGGCCACCGAGAACACCAGGAGCCAGACGCCGTGCAGGATCGCCGAGGCGCGGCTGTGCGCGCCCGCGGTCACGTTGGTGGCGCTGCGCACGATCACGCCGGTGACCGGCAGGCCGCCGAGCAGGCCGGAAAGCACGTTCGCCGAGCCCTGGCCGATCAGTTCCCGGTCGAAGTCGGTGCGCTTGCGCGTGTGCATCTTGTCCACCGCCACCGCGGACAGCAAGCTCTCCACGCTGGCGATCAGGGCGATGGTGATGATGGCCAGAACCAGACCGGACCAGTCGCCGTTCGGCAGCGCGGGCAGGCCGATGGCGTCGAACAAGGAGCCGTTGAGCACGATGCGCTCGGCGTCGAGCGGCAATATCAGCGACAGCGCCGTGCCCACGAGCACCGCGACCAGCGGCCCCGGCACCACGCGAATCCGGGCGGGCAGGTACTTCCAGCCGACCATGATCGCGATCACGACCGCGCCGATCAGCGCGCCACCACCGTGCAGGGACATCAGCTGTCCGGGCAGCTCGATGATGTTCCGCCAGGCCGAGCTGTGCGAGGAACCGCCGAGCAGCACGTGGATTTGCTGCAGGGCGATCGTGATGCCGATACCGGCGAGCATCGCGTGCACCACAACCGGCGCCACGGCGAGCGCCGCTCTGGCCACACGGCTGAGCCCGAGCAGGATCTGCAGGACACCGGCTATCACCACGATGAAACAGGTGAGACGCCAGCCGAATCGGTCGATCGTCTCGGCGACGACGACGGTGAGGCCCGCGGCAGGGCCGCTCACCTGGAGTACCGAACCACCGAGTGATCCGACGACGATACCGCCGATGACGGCGGCGATGAGCCCTGCGGCGACGGGGGCTCCGGAAGCGATCGCGATGCCGAGCGAAAGTGGCAGCGCGACAAGGAAAACCACGATGGAGGCGGGCACATCGTGGCGCAGGATCTCGGTGAAACGATCGGACAACGGTCCGGAACTGCGGCCCGAGCCCGTCGGTGTCGGTTCGGGCATTGACAGTGGCGGGGCTAAATCGTGATCGATAGCCATGACTCTCCTTCGCCGACTCGGCTGATTCGCCGAGGTCGGTTGACGATCAACATGTCCAGCAGGGCACAAGACCGCGAACCGGCATCTCGCGGTGAAGCAGTCCCGACACAGCGATGAGTCGAGATGTAAACGAGGACAAGTGTATTAGTAAAGACTTAGCAAAGCCTGAGAACTTCACCGATTGTGTGTTATTCCCCACCGTCCTCTCGTCGTCATCACGGTGAGGTACCGCACGTCACCCGAGTCGGACCGGCCACGGACGACGGCGCCTCCACCCCGGTTTCCGGCACCCACCTCGACAGAGTGACGGTCACCACGGCAACCGGCGGCCCGGAAACCACGCACTCCGGCGCGGACATGAGGCGCCGGTCGATGGCAATGGCGATTACGTCCAGCCGGACCGACAAAACGTCTCCGTGCACCGACCCGGATCGCTCCGGCGATACGACCAGCGCGGCGAACGACCCCAGCGAGTTCCCGCCGGGCATCGAGTGCGTCCGCCGGGCGCTCATCGCGCCGATGCCCCACCACATGCGGCGCACGATCAACGGCACGGCCAGCGCGATACGAGGGGGTCCGAACAGGATTCGCGCGGACGGTGGTGAAACGGGTTGCCGCCCAGTGCAAGTGACGCCCGGCGATCGGAGCACCGGAGGACACCGTCATGCCGAACGAAAAAGCAAGAGCGACAGGCGAAACGACGACCGAGCTGCTTTGCCCGTCACAGCCGACGCCGGTCGAACTACCGGAAATGCGCGCGCGTGGCGACGTCCGTGGTGCGAGATCGGTGTCGGTGGACATATTTCTCCTTCGCCGGGATAGGTGGCCCCGGTTCATCGGTCGAACATGTTCTTGGCATCGAAAGCGAGCAGCGGGCGACGCTCGAGCCGCTCCTCCATCGGCGGAAGCGCGACCCGTGACGCAGCGGTCGCATTGATAGTAAAGAATTCGCAAAGCACTTGAAAAGTGTTCCGCTCCGGATGCGGGCAACCGCTACCATAATGTGACCCAGGTCACAGCGCAACAGGGAGTCGGGGAACGGCTCGAAGAGAGTGACGCACGCTGAACGGCCAGCACATCGGCTTCATGACGCCGACCGGCTCAAGAAAAAAGACCGGGCGGCTATCGCACCGGTCTCGCACTGTAAATGTGGTCCCAGCTGGGATCGAACCAGCGACCTTCCGCGTGTGAGGCGGACGCTCTCCCGCTGAGCTATGAGACCTGACGGGCTTCCGGGAGCTCGGGGCCCTCCGGACGAGACGAAACACTAGCACGGGCCACCCGCGCTTCACCAAATCGCCCTCCGGGCAGGGATGGTTCGCCGAATGGGAGACGGCCTGCCGCGTATCGCCACACGCCTCGAGTCGGTCGCGGGCAACACCGGCGGCGAGCATGCCGTCCGACGCTTCCAAGTCGGTAGCCGCGCGTCCGAGCCGCCGGATCAGGGCCCGGCAGCCTCGCCTCCCCCACCAACCACATCAGCCACCGCCGTCACAGCATGCCACTTCCCCGATTTCCGCCGTTCTACCAGCGGATTTGTACCTTTCACTCGGCGTCCGCTAATGTTCTGTCTCGCACCACGGAGGCCGGAAACGAGCCCCGGGGAGGCAGAATGCGGATGTAGCGCAGCTGGTAGCGCATCACCTTGCCAAGGTGAGGGTCGCGGGTTCGAATCCCGTCATCCGCTCGAGAGGTAGGGCCAGGCAACATTACGCCGTCCCCCTTTGCGCGGTGGAGTGGCCGAGTGGTGAGGCAACGGCCTGCAAAGCCGTGCACACGGGTTCGATTCCCGTCTCCACCTCGCGCGATTAGCTCAGCGGGAGAGCGCTTCCCTGACACGGAAGAGGTCACTGGTTCAATCCCAGTATCGCGCACCACCGTAATACCAGCTCAGGCCCGGTTTCCACCGGGCCTTTCTGGTTCAGGCCTTTCTGGTTCAGGCCTTTCTGGTTCAGGCCTTTCTGGTTCAGGCCTTTCTGGTTTTCTCATCGCTCCCTGCCCGGCACAATGCCCTTGATCGCCGGGCCGGTGGTGGTGCCGGTGCCAGGGCAGTGGTCGAAGCCGGGAGCCGCGGTCGCGCCGGGAACTCCGTCGACCGCGTCCTGTGCCTCCGGTCCTGAGATTTGGGCATCGCGATCGACGCGTGGGGCGACTGCGGAACACCGCAGTCGCCATGGGGCACTACATCGACTGGCGTCGCTGCTGAGGACGGTCACCTGCGATGAGGTGCTCGCACACACTGCGCTACCTCTACGCAGAAACGGGGTCGAACGCGTCGATCGCGATCGCTGGTGATCGCGGCGGGAATCGGGTGTCGGTGTGTGGCGATACGCTGTGCCGCACAATGCCGGAGCCGAGACAGGGGGTTGTCGCGTGACGATCAGTGCGGAGGTCGCGCAGGGAGCGGCGCCGGACGACGACCCCGAGTCGCTCGACCTGCGCGATGACATCTCCTTCGAGCTCGAAGAGGTCAACGAGGTACTCGGCGAGTTGATCGCGCTGCAGGCCGACCGGAAGGCGAAGGACGGCAACCTGCTGAGGGCTCGGCTCGGGGTCACCGGGGAGAAGCCCGAAACGCTGGCCAGGATCGGCGCGCGCTACGACCTCTCCCGCGATCGTGTGCGGCAACTGCACACCAAAGCGGTCGGACAGATGATCCGGACGGCGCAGCTGTCCGGGCATCGCGCCGCCGCGGTACTGTCCGCGCGATATCCGCTCGATGCCATGGACCGGCAATTGGTGCGCGCGCTGCTGGTGGAGACGTACGCGACCGACACCGACATCGCCGCGACCGAGTTGTCGTACCTCAAGCTGCGGCTGGCCGGGCACGCCGCCGAGGACGCCAAACGGATCGCCGGGTTCGTCACCCAGCGCATCGCGGCCTGGCAGAAGAAGACCAACCGGCGCCTGGCGAAGCTCCAGGACGCCGAGCCGCGCGCGACGAGTCAGCTGGATCCGTGGCTGGGGCAGGTCGAGTGGCCGGGCCGGGGCGCCGCCGCCGCGGTCCCCACCGTCTCCGCGCGCACGGTGGACAGCGACGACGACGGCCGTGGGCGCTTCTACCTGGACAAGGTCGGCCGCGATGTGCCGTTCGACTCCGGCTTGGAAGCCAGGCTGCTGTGGATCCTCAACGCCAGCGGCCGGGTCGAGACGTTCCAGGAGCATCCCGCGGTGGTCACCTACGACTTGGACGGTGCGCAGCGGCTGCACTACCCGAGCATCGTCGCCCGGCTCACCGACGGCCGCACCGTCCTGATCGACGTCGCGCCGCTCGGCCACGTCGGCTTCCACGTCAACCGGATGAAAGCGGCCGCGGGTCGCGCCCACGCACATACCAGCGGCTGGGGCTGGCTGGTCTGGACCGGCAGCCGCATCGGCGTCCCGGAGCTGCGCGGTCGCCCGGTCGACCCGGCCGCTGAGCGGATGCTGCGCGAGCTCGTCGAACGCGGACCGGTGCACTGGGCCGGATTACGCGAGGTGCGCGCGAAGACCGGCCTGGAACTGCTGGACTTCCTCACGCTGGTGCTGCGCCACGAATGGCGCTGGGACCGGGCGCCCTTCCGGCTCAGCGCACCACCATCGCCGCCGCCAGGAACGTGACGATCAGCAGCATCGCGCAGATGGTGATCAGCTGCCAGCGGCCGATGGTCACCTCGAGATTGGTGATCGTGTTGCGCAGGGCCTTGTCCAGGCGATCGTGATCGGCGATGGTGCGCTGGGCCGCCGCGAGGGCATCGGCCTTCTCCTGGGCGGCCAGCTCCGCGCGTTCCAGTCGCGTGCTCAGCTTCACCAGATGCTTCTGCTTGTCGCGCAACGACTTACGCGCCACCGCCAGCGCCGTGCGCTGGTTGACCAGTTCCTGGCGCTGGCGGGCGATGACCGTGGCCTGCGTCCTCGTGTGGTACTCCCAATCGGCCACGGTGGCCCAGCCTCCTGTCCTCTCGTCTCGATAGCCCCAGACATAGTCACCGCGTACCCAGCCCGCGATGAACTCACGCAGTTCGACGGGCTCACGCCGCGGCGCCGCCATCGCGTGCTCGGTGTCCAGCACCCCGGTCACCGCGCGGTAATCGCAGGCCACCGGCGAGAAGTCGGCGATGCCCAGCGCGTGCAGGTACGGCACCCAGTAGCCGGGCGGGCACAGCCACAAGACGTCCGTGCAGCCCGCGGCGCGCAGCCGCTCGGTGTGCTCCTGGGCGAGTCCGCGCTCCAGCGGACCGCTGCGCACCTCGATCGCGTACACCCGGTCACCCTTGCGCCAATACACGTCCACCGGCAGTGTTCCGACGCGCCGGTCGACTTCGGCTTCGTCCGCCCCGTAGGCGAGCAGCCTGCCGCACAACCAGTACTTCAGCCGCTGCATATCCCACTGCGCCGCGGAACAGTCCGGACAGCCGCAGGCGTAGCCGGCCTTCGACCCACGCGTATGGCCGGAAGCCTCTCCGATACCCAGCTCGGCGAGCATCGCTCGGCGCCCGCAGGCGATCTCCGCCCGCTGCTTCGTTCTCACGCGACCACTCCCCTGCACAAACCACCGCAGGCCTGGCGACCTACGCCATAGATCAAGAGTGCGTCAGACTCGGCTACCTCGCCAGTCCCGTTCACCCCGCGCTCGGGTGTGCCACGCGCCCGGCCTGATCGGTGGGTCGGCGTCGCATTCTGCGGCACAAGGGTTTTCATCATGCCACCGGACGGAACCGGACACCTGGATATCAGCGAATTGACAGTGGCCGCCATCCCCGCGACGCGCCCGGAGACGCGATGTCCGGGCTTCCCGGCTCGCGAACCGACGGAGTGGGCCGCGACGCGGATCACCGTGGCGTGGTCGCGCACGGACTCGCGGACGACGCGAATCGGGCGGATAATGACAGATCGGATGCGGCGACGTGATTCCGGACAAACCGGGTCGCCGCGTAATCCGCCTGCGTGGGGGTATTTCCGGCGGCCTAGGCTGCATCGATCAGGTCTCGGATCGGTGCACCGCCGATTCTCCGCGAGCCGCGGATGTCCAACTGGGCGGATAGAATCGTCCGGCCGAGTGCGAGCTGGGCCGATACGGGGAAGTGGGTACTGGATGGAGCACGGTCAGCAGACCGGCGAGTCGATCGGCGCGATGTTGTCGAGTATCGCGTCGGCTCTCCGAGAGGTCAGTGCGAAGCTGGACGTGGTGGCGGCCCGGATCGACGGCGCACCGGCCGTGCAGAACGAATCGTCCGTCGAGGGCCGGTTGGCCGAGCTCGAGGCGTGGGCTTTTCGTGCCGCACAGGACATTTCGGGTCTGGACACGCGAGTCGAGCGCCTGGAGTCCGGGGAAGGCCCGGCGCCGGAGGGGCGGCGGGCGGCGGGGAAGCCCGCGACCGCGCCGCTATCCCGGGCCGAGGAACGGTCGCACGCGCGCCGACGAGAGCACGACGCCATCGAGTCCGCGGCGCGCGAGAGCGATTCTCGCGAAATCGCCGGTATCCGCAACGGCGCGCGTGTGCCGAGCACACCACGGGAGCCGGTACACGCGGCGGCGGAACCGAATTCCGCGCCGTCGGCAGGCTTCACGCCGCCACGCGAACCCGCACCGGAACCGAATGCCTCCTCCGGGCAGAGCTTCACCGCACCTCGCGAAGCGACCTCGAACTTCACCGCTCCTCCGTCACGTGAGCCGGCCTTCACCGCGCCCACCCCACGGGAACCCGTATCCTCCTTCACCGCGCCGACGCCACACGACCCGGGCAGCGGCCAGCAGGAGACGTTCACGGTGCCGCGCGACCCCGCCACCCCGTCGACCTCCTACGCCCCCGGAGAGAACGCCGCGTACGAAAGCATTGTCGCGTCCACCGCGGGCACCACTCACAACGGCTCGGGGAACGCGGCGGCTTCGGACAGCCACGGAACGGGCCTCACCGGATCGCACCGCGCCGGTGATGATCACCGCACTCCGGTGGAGAACACGCACGTGGACAAGCTGCAAGCCATGCTGGACGAGCTCAAACGCACCGCGGCGGCTCCGCTGGGCCGCTCCGACCTCTTCGGCCCCTCGACGGGCGACCAGGCCGCCAACGGATATCAGTCCGAGCGCACCGAAGCGCAGCGCAGGCCCGCCGACTACCGGCTCTCCAGCCCGCCGCCGCTGTCCTGAGCGGCCGCCGCGCGCCTCCGCTTCGGCGGACGCGTTGCCGCCGACGACCCGAGCAGGATCTCTTGGACGAGATCGCGCAGCCAGCGATGCCCCCCGTCGGCGGTGTTGCGTGGATGCCACGCCATCCCGATAGCGATTTCGGGCAGCGGGAGCGGGATCTCGAACGCGCTCAATCCCATCGCGGGAAGTGTGGCCGCACTCAGCAGGGCGGGCGCGGGACACACCAGATTGCTGCCGCGCACCGCGAACAGCGCGCTGGTGAGTGTGGGCACCGTAGCCACCACCCGCCGGGTTCGGCCGTGCAGGGCGAGGCGGTCATCGATCGGGCCGTGCGAACGGCCGTCGCGCGAAATGCTGAGGTGGGGTGCGGCGGCGTACGCGGCGACGGTGACGCGATCGGTGACGAGTGGATGGTCGGCGGCGGCCACTCCGATCACACGGTCGGTGAGCACTTTACGCACGGTGGTCTCCGGATCGGTGTGGTCGATCACACCGACTTCCAGATCGACGCGTCCGTCGCGTAACGCGGCGGCGCCCTCCGGAGCGTCGGGCAGGAAGCGCAGGGTCACGCCCGGCGCCTGCGCCCGTACCGCGGACAGCAGGGGCCCCGCCAGTTCGGTGAGCACCATGTCGCCGGCCTGCACCGCGAACGTCCTGCGCAGCGCCGCGGGATCGAGCTCGTCGCGCGGCGTCAGCAGCACGCGTCCCTGCTCGACCAGCGCGCTGACCTCGTAGCGCAATTCCAGTGCGCGCGGGGTCGGTACGAGATTGCGACCCGCGCGCACGAGCAACGGGTCGCCGAGTACTCCGCGCAACTTGGCCAGCGTGCGGCTCATCGCGGGTGGCGAGGTGTGTAGGCGCTGCGCGGCCAGGGTGACGCTGTTGGTGTCCAGCAGCGCGTCGAGGGCCACGAGGAGATTCATGTCCAGCGCTTCCACCCTTGGATTATCGCCAACGCAAACAGCGGGTCGCGGCATTGCACGGCCGATAACCCCGGGGCGAGTCGTTGCGGCGCGCCAGCACCCGGTGGGCGTCGCCGCGACATGGTGCCGCCGAGCGCGCCATCGCTTCGAGCGCGACGGCGCACTCGAAACCCGGCAGCCTGATGACCTGCGAATATCACCTACAGCCGGTGATCTGCGGACCCGAAGGGCCGCTCCCCCGACGACGACAGCGGAGGCCTTGCGGCAGCGTGCCGGGCCACGCGCCGGCTCCGCCGCCGGACAGCCCGTCCCGCTCCGCCGTTCCGTGTGGGCCGATTCGGCAGTCGATGCAATCGTGCACACTCGGCCTTCGGCCGCGCCCACGCGGATAGACCTTCCCCGCGGAACGAATGGACCGCTCGGCACGACCTCACGGGCCGCCCGACCGGGACGGTCTTGAAGTCCGTCTAGTGGCTGACCCGCCCGCTGTCGCCCTCGTACGGAAGCAACTCCGCCTCGATGGGGGCGGGCGCTGGCGCCACCGGCCCGGCGACCGGCTTACGGCGGGTGGCCAGTCCCCGGTAGGACTCCGGCTTGATCCGGCGGAACACCTGCGCCGCGCGGGTGCGCAGCGGCAGGCGGAACTTCAGGTCGGCGAGCATCTCGTCGATGTTCTGGATCGAGAACGGGATCACCGCGGTGCCGTGCGCGTGGCGGCCGCGCGTGCGTTCCTCCATCCAGCGCAGGCGGGTGTCGATCTGCTCATCGAGTCGCTCGGCGGGCGGCAGGTCGAGCCTGCCGGTGAGCAGCGCGGCGGTCCAGTGCGCGGCGACTTCGGCGTTGAGCGTGCTGATCGCCGAGGAGTTGTAGCCGGCGAAGGTGAGGTTCGGGACCCCCAGCGGCAGGATCTGGCGGTGCAGGCGGAAATTGCCGTGCTCGTCGGTCAGCCTGCGCTGGATGTACGGCGTGAGGAACGGCACGCGCTGCTGGTAGCCGGTGGCGCACACGACCACGTCGGCGCGCAGCACCTGCCCGGTGGACAGGCGCACCGCGGGCGCCGCTTTGGGGCCGCCACCCATCTCGGTGATCGTCGTGTCCCGGTGCACGGTGATGCGCCCGTTGGCGACCTGCTCGTAGAAGCCTTCGCTGGTGAGGCTGATGGTGCTGTCGGCGATCTCCTCGAACCGCCCGCCCGGTACCAGGCCCAGTTCGCGCAGCTGCGAGTGCTTGGTGGCGAGTTCCTGGATCAGATCGAAATTGCTGATCCGCACCGACTCGCCCGGACCGTCCAGGAAACGGTCCATCCAGCGGGGCCGTAGGTAGTGGAAGTGCGCCTCGCCGAAGCGGGTGAGCATCAGCCGCTCGTAGTCGATGACCCGGGCCAGCTTGCGCGGCATCTTCCAGAACAATCGCCGGGCCACCACCGAGGTGGACGCCGCAACCTCGCTCACGGCGGTGGCGATGTCACAGGCCGACTTGCCGTAGCCGACCACGACGACGGTCTTGCCGCGCACCGATTCCAGATCGGTGAACTCCGAGGAGTGGACCAGCCGCCCACCCGCCGCGCGGAACCAATCGGCGCCGCGATAGTCCGGCATCGCCGGGTCGCTGAACACGCCGTTGGCGATCACCAGGTGATCGCACGACGCCCGGTGCACTCCGCTGTCATCGCGAATCTCCAGCAACCAGCCGCTGGCCACCGGGTCGGCGGCGACCACCTCGGTGCGCAGCCGCAGGTGCTCGGTCAGCCCGAAGTGCTCGGCGTAGGCGGCCAGGTAGGACTGCATGTGCTGCCCGTCGAGAACCCGGGGATAGTCCGCGGGCATCGGGAAGTCGGAGAAGTGATACGTGTCCTTGGTGTTCTGCGTTTGCAGTCCCGGGTATCGCCGGGTCGCACTCCACACGCCACCGACATCGGGTGTGCGGTCGAATATTTCGACCGGAAAACCCTCCTGTTTCAGCACTTTCGCGCAGGCGAGACCTGCGATACCCGCACCGACGATCCCGATGCGGCTTCCGCTTGTCATGCGCAGGAGACTACGTCGCCAGCGGCCGTGAGCAAAGTCGGTCGACCGAATGGGCTCCTCAGCGTACTGCGGGCGTACTCACCGGGACCACGGGGAGCTCCAGCAGACCACGGATCAGGATGCTTTCCCGCCACCGCAGGTCGACGTCGTCGGCGGCGGGCCGCAGCAGCGGATAGCGCCGCAGCAGCCTGGTCAGCGCGACGCGGGCCTCCAGCCGGGCCAGCCCTGCGCCCAGGCAGTAATGGATGCCGTGGCCGAAGGCCAGGTGGCCGTGCGCGCCGCGATCCGGATCGAGCACCGCGGGCGCGGCGAACTGCCGTTCGTCGTGGTTGGCCGACGCGACCGAGACCAGCACCAGGTCACCCGCCGGGATGACGGTGTCGCGCACCCGGACCGGCGCGGTGGTGTAGCGCAGGGTCGCCACGTTGACCGGTCCGTTGTAGCGCAGCATTTCCTCGACCAGGGGCGGGACGCCCGCTGGGTCGTCGCGCAGGGCCCGGTAACGGGAGGGATCGGTCAAGAGTTCGAGCACGGTGTTACCGATCAGATTCACCGTGGTCTCGTGGCCGGCGACCAGGATGAGGAATGCCATCGAGATCAGCTCGTCGTGGCCGAGCCGGTCCCCCTCCTCGGTGGCCAGCAGCAGTTGCGAGATCAGATCCTCGCCCGGCCCCGCCGTGCGCCGCCGGGCGACCAGTTCGTCGAAGTAGGCGACGATGGCGTCGGTCGCGGTGCGCATGCCCTGCGGTGTGGACATGGGAGTGTCCACGACGGCGGCCGACCACTCCCGGAAGCGTGCGCGGTCCTCGACCGGCACGCCGAGCAGCTCGCAGATCACCGTGATCGGCAGCGGGAAGGCGTACTCCGCCAGCAGGTCGACGGGCCCGGCGCCCGCCGTCCGATGATCGTGTCGAGCAGGTCGTCGGCGATCGCGACGACCCGTGGCGCGAGGGCCTCCATGCGCGCGGGCGCGAACGCCGGGGTGACGAGTTTGCGTAGTCGGGAGTGCCGCGGCGAGTCGGCGTTGAGCAGATGATGGCTCAGGCGCTGGTTGACCGCCGTGACTCCGCTGTTGCCCGCGGCAGCTTGCCGCGCGTGGGCGCCCGCCGGAGTGTGCGGGTCCTTGCGGACGTCGGGATGGCGCAGCACGTCCTTGGCGGCGTCGTAGTCGACCACCAGCCAGCCGCGCACGCCCGTGCGCAACCGGATCTGGTGCACCGGACCCTCGGCGCGCAACTTGCGGTAGAACTCGTGCGGCGTGCGGAAGAAATCCGCTGGCAGCTCTTTCATCCGGGCGGCTCCCTCGGTTCGCGAGTATCGTTGCGCCCCTTCGATAGTGACACCCGGCGAGGATCACGGCCAGGTGTGCGCCCGGTTCGTCGCGGATCGCCGTAGTCGATCGCCGAGTGCCGTGGCGGCGACCCGGCCACCGTCGCCGACGAGTCCGGCCGCGCCCGTCCCCACGGCGGCCCCGGATCGCGGACTCCTCCGGGGTCGGCCCAGCCGCTGTGGTGACAACTCCCCGCGGCCGTGGCGATCAGCGGCGCAGCGGACCTTCCAGCGGATGTGCCAGGAAGAAATTCCACATGATCTGATCGACGCCGATCATGTGGTGGTGGTACCGACCAGCGGCGTGGGCGACACCACCGGCGGATTGCCCGGCCACGTATGCCCGCCCTCGATGATCGAGTAGAGCTCGACCGCGCCTCCGGCCGGGCACGGGTAACTCGACAACGTCACGTCGGAAGCGATTTGCCGCTGGAACGGGTCGGCTCCACAACCGTTGCGGCGAGCCCATGCCGTCGCCTGCGCCGGGATGCTGTCCGCGCTCGGTCCGCCGATCACCGGACGGCCGGTCTCCGGGTCCGGTTCCACGACCGACACCGAGCCGTCCGGCGCGGGCAGGAACCGGGCGTTCGGGCCGATGCCGCCGGTGTAGGCGATGATCGGGTCCGCGATGCCGTGGAAGGCGGCCACGGGCGCGGGACGTGCGGTACGGCACCACGCGAAGTGCTGGAGACCGGCCACCGGAGCGATCGCCGCGATCCGGTCCGAGAGCTGACAGGCCAGCGATGAGGTCGTGAAAGCTCCCGTCGACAGGCCGGTGACGTAGATCCGGCGCCGGTCCAGGCACAGCGACGACTCGACGTGGGACATCAGCTCGGAGAGATAGGCGACGTCACCACTACCCTCCCCGCAGTCCCATCGCGGCAAGCCCGGTCGCTCGAGCTGCGGGGTGATCGTCACGAACCCCTCGGCCGCGCCCAGCGTGGTGATCCCGCTGCCGACGCGCTGGAGTTCGGCCGGCTGGTACGAGAATATAGCTTACGTTTTTGTAAATGTCATTCTCTTACCGTCCATGTGCTCTGATGAAGGCATGAGCAAGCCCCTAGTCGTCGTCGACAGGGCCGGGCTGTGGGACGCGGAAGCCCTCAGCGACGTCGCGGCGGCCACGTTCCCGCTCGCCTGCCCTCCCGCGGCGACACCCGACGACATTGATGTCTTCGTCAGCGAGGTGCTGTCGGGTGAACGCTTCGGCGAATATCTGAGCGATCCGGCCCGGATCGTGCTCAAAGCCGTCGCCGACGAGGAGATCGTCGGATACGCGATGCTGGTCGCGGGCGATCCGGCCGACCCGGCGGTGCGTGAGTCGGTGGGGCTGCACCCCGCGGTGGAGATCAGCAAGATGTACGTGCTGCCCGGCCACCACGGCACCGGGGTGTCCACCGCGCTGATGCGGGCCGCGCTGGACTGGGCGCGCGCGGAGGGCTACCCCGGCGTCTGGTTGGGCGTCAACCAGGAGAACATCCGGGCCCAGCGTTTCTACGCCAAGCATGGGTTCGCCGAGGTCGGCACCAAGACGTTCACCGTCGGCTCCCAGCTGCATCACGACTACGTGCTGCGACTGGTCTTCTAGCCCCGGATCAGCGCAAGAAATCGACGAGCGCGGTATGGAAGCCGGGAGCAACCACTGCCGTCAGGTGATCGCCTGGCACCACGGCGAGCGTGCCGTCGGGCAAGGCCGCGGCGAGCCGTTCGGGCTCGGCGGCGAACGGGTCGTTGTCGCCGGCCAGCACCAGCGTCGGCACGGTGACCTCCGCGAGGGTCTCGATGGGGCGGTCGTCCAGACCCGTCGCCACCGCGCGGATGGCGTCCACGTCGGCCTGCACGGCGTCGGCCAGCACCCGGAACATCTTCGCCGTCGGGGACGCGCCCGCCCCGTCTCCGGTCATCGCGGCCTGGAGGTCGGGCAAGTCGATCACGCGACGGTCGACACCGCCGCAGTCGAGCACCCCCGACCCGATGCCGCCGACGGCCAGCCGCCGCACCCGCCGGTCGGCGGCGGCCACCAGCAGCGAGATCACCCCGCCCATCGAGTACCCGACCTGCACGACCTCTTCGAAGCCCAGCTCGTCATAGAGCGCGCGCACGTCGCGCGCCATGGCCTGCCAGGAGTATCGCGCCGCCGCGCGCGGCTTGTCGGATCGCCCGTGGCCGCGCGCGTCCAGCGACACCACGGTGCGCCCGGCCGTTTGCAGGGCGCCGACCACGCCGGTGCTCATCCAGTTCGCGTTGGTGTCCGCGACCACCCCGTGTTGCAGCACCACCGGGATGCCCGCGCCCTCCCAGAGCCGATAATTGAGAGTCAGGCCGTCCCATGTCTCGAACTTCGTCATGCCGGGATCGTAGTGCGCGATACGGCAGCCGACGGGCGAAGCCGACTTTCGCGCTCAGCCCAGCAGGCGGGCTCGCGGAGCGGTGAGGTCGCCGTCGGTGAGCCGCAGCCCGTCGCGGACGTAGGCGTCGAAACCGCCGCAGGTCCGGTCCACTTCCTCGAAAGCGGCGTCCGGCCAGGAACGCTGCACACCGTCGAGCGGGTCGTCCTGGCTCGTGTCGCGCACGCGTTGCCGCCGCCGCAGCGGCTAGGCCGCGACCTCGAACCGCGACAACGCCAGCAAGCGCGAGATCGCGCGGAGATACTTCTTGCGATAACCGCCCTCGAGCATCTCGGCCGAGAAGATCTCGTCGAGCTTCGCGCCCGACACCGTCACCGGCACGCTCGCGTCGTAGAGCCGGTCGGCAAGGACGACGATGCGCAGCGCCACCGCCTGATCGGTGACCGGATGCACGTCGGAGACGAACACCGACGAAACCCCGGCGATCAGCGCGCCGTACTTCGAGGGATGCAGCGTGCTCAGGTGCCGCAGCAGCGCGTCGAATTCGTCGAGCGTGGAACCCGGTGTATTCGCGGCCCGTTCGGCCAGCACCTCCGGCGCGGTGGGCTCCGGCGCAGGCGGCAGGTCACGGTGGCGGTAGTCCGGGCCGTCGACGCGCACCGCCTCGAAGATCGCGCCCAGCTTCTTGATCTCGCGCATGAAATCCTGCGCGGCGAAACGTCCTTCGCCGAGCTGCCCCGGCAAGGTGTTGGACGTGGCGGCGATCGAGACACCGGCCGCGGACAGTTCGGTCAGCAACCGCGAGACCAGCATGGTGTCGCCCGGGTCGTCGAGCTCGAATTCGTCGATGCACAGCACGCTGTTGCCCGAGAGCCGCTCGAGGGCGTTGGCGAAGCCGAGCGCGCCGACCAGGTTGGTCAGCTCACCGAACGTGCCGAACGACTTGGGCGCGGGCGAGCTGTGGAAGATCGAGGCCAGCAGGTGGGTCTTTCCCACACCGAATCCGCCGTCCAGATACAGGCCCGCCCCGCTGACCTGCTTCTTCTTACCGAAAAGGCTTTTCTTGTGCGCGGCCTTACTGATCTTGGCGACCTGCCCGGCGAACTCCTCGGCCTTGCGGACCGCTGCCGCCTGGCTGGGTTCGTTCGGGTCGGGTATGTAGGAGGCGAAACTCACCTCGTCGAACATGGGCGGCGGCACCATCTGGGCGACGAGCTGATCGGCCGGGACCTCCGGGTGACGATCGACGAGGCGTGCTTGCATGGACGAAGCCTAAAGACGTGGTGTGATGTGGTTTCATGCAGCGTAGCCAGAATGCGATCCAGCTCACAGGCCTCAGCCCGGACGACCTCGCGCGGTTGTACGCGTTTCCCGCCGGACTCGACGCTCCTTGGGTCCGCGCCAATTTCGTCTCCAGCATCGACGGCGCCGCCACCAGCGGGAACCTGACCGAAGGGCTGGGCACTCCGGCCGACCGGACGGTGTTCACGCTGCTGCGCGAACTCGCCGAGGTGATCGTGGTCGGCGCGGGTACGGCGCGCGCCGAGAACTACGGCGGCGCGCGCACCGACCCGCGACGCAGGCGCGCCTTCCACGAGCGCGGCATCGGCGGCCATCCCGACGGCGCGCCGCCGCCGATCGCGGTGGTCACGGCCAGCGCGGCGATCGACCCCGCCGCGCGCCTGCTCACCGACACCCAGGTGCCGCCGCTGATCATCACGACGGCCACCGCGCCCGCCGACCGCAAACAGCGGTTGGCCGACGCGGGCGCCGAGGTGGTCGAAGCGGGTGACATCGCGGTGACGCCCAGCGGCCTGCTGCGCGTGCTCACCGAGCGCGGCCTGCTGCGCGTGCTCACCGAGGGCGGCCCGCACCTGTTCGGCGAACTGCTGGAGGCCGATGTGGTCGACGAACTCTGCCTGACCACCGCGCCGCTGCTGGTCGGCGGGGCGGCCCGGCGAATCTCGCTGTCCGCCCACGAGTTCCGCGTCCGCATGACGCGCGCGCACGTCCTGCTCGACGACGACGGCACGATGCTCACCCGGTGGGCCCGTCGGTGAAAGAACGGCCCGAACCTGGCAGGCTGTAGCAATGCGCTGGACTCGGGCCGCCGTGCTTGCCGCCACCTTCTCGATCGTGACCGCCGGTTGCGGCGCGGGACCGTCGGATCGTCCCGGTGTCGCGGTGCAGCGTCCGCCGGTCGCGGGCACCGCGACGACCTCGGCGGCGCCCGCGCCACCGCCGGACGCCGAGCTGCCCAAGACCGATCTCAGCTGGCGCGAGTGCACCCAACCGACCCTCGATCAGCTCGGACTCGCCCCGGCGCCCGCCGGGCTGGTGCTCGACTGCGCCGAGTACGCCACTCCGATCGACTCGACGGGCGCGGTGCTCGGCAACTTCCGCGCCGGCGCGATGCGGGCCCGGCTGGCGCAGACCCCGACCGATGTGCCGCCGCTGGTGCTCACCTCGGGTTCGGATCGTTCCTCCTCGGCCACCCTGGCCGGTTTGGCCGCGGGCCCGGCCTCGGCACTGCTGGCCGCCCGCCCGATCGTCGCGGTGGACCGGCGCGGCATCGGCGCCTCGCAGCCGATCGACTGCCTGCCGCCGGAGATCCGGCGCGGGCTGGCCGACAACGCCCAGTCCGGCGCGGGCGACCCGGTGGCGCGAATGACCAAGCTCAGCCAGGACGGCACCATCGCGTGCCGCGACTTCCTACAGCCCTACGAAGGCACTTTCGACGCGCCGCACGCCGCCGACGACATCGAGCAGTTGCGCAGGCAGTGGCAGGTGGACCACATCACGCTGCTGGGCACCGGCAACGGGGCGAAGGTCGCGCTCAGCTACGCCCGCAAGTACGGCGACCACCTCGCGCGGTTGGTGCTCGACTCGCCCGAACCGGTCGGCACCGACTCGGTGACCCGCGCCGAACAGGCCGTGCAGGGCGCGGAGGCGGCGCTGACCGCCTTCGCGCAGCGCTGCGTCGGCGTCGGCTGCTCGCTCGGCGCCGACCCTCGCGCGGCCGTGACCGACTTGGTGAACCGCGCCGGGACCGGCGGACTGGGTGACATTTCGGCGAACGCGTTGCTCACCGCCGTGTCGGGCTTCCTGGGCAGCCCCCGGTCCGACCAGGCCAGCCGGGTCGGGGAACTGTCCGAACGCACTGGCCGCGGCCGGGCGCGGCGACCGAGGGCCACTGAGCAACCTGATCACGCGCGAAGCCGCGGCCACCCAGAGCGACGGCCAGTTCGTCAACCGGTGCACCGACACGCAGCTGCCGCCGACGCCGGACAAGGCGACGGAACTGGCCGGAACGTGGGCGGGCAAATATCCCGTTTTCGGCAAAGCGGCGGCCATCGCGCTCATGGAGTGCGCGGCCTGGCCGGTGTCGACCGCACCGCCGATGCCGGAGAAGGTCGGCATCCCGGTGCTCGTGCTCGGCGGGGTCGCCGATCCGGTGGTCGGCAACGGCGGTCAATCGTCGGTGACCGGCGCACTCGGCTCCGCGGGGGCACGGCACGCGGCGCTGTCCTGGCAGGGCTTCGGTCATCCGGTGTCCACCCACTCCGGGTGCGCTCAGCGGGCCGTGCTCGACTATCTGAAGGACGGCAAACTCCCCGCGGACGGCACCGCCTGCCCGGCCTGACCCAGGGGCCGATGGCCGCTCCCCGGAGCGCGTCGGGCAGGTCCCGGCAACCATCGGTAACCGATCCGGTGTACCGTGCCCCAGTGTTCCTTCGACAGCTCGAGCCCCGCACCGCTCGCACCACCGCCGAGGTGATCAAGTTCGCACTCTGGCCGCTGGCGGTCATGACGGTGCTGAACCGGGTTTTCATCAAGGCTGTCAACGGCTTCATCACCGACGACTACAAGCCGGTCTATCAGGCGTCCCTCGACTTCTTGAACGGACGGCCGGTCTACACCGCGAACTTCGACTCGGTGGACCCCCACTACCTGTACGCGCCCAGCGGCACCCTGCTGATCGCTCCGATCGCGGCCATCGACTACGAGAAGTCGCGCTGGCTGTTCATCGCCCTGAACGCGATAGCGATCCTCGTGGCGTGGTATCTGCTGCTGCGGCTGTTCCGGTACACGGTGAACTCGGTCGCCGCGCCCGCGCTGCTGCTGGCGATGTTCACGTCCGAGACCGTGATCAACACGCTGGTGTTCACCAATGTCAACGGCTGTGTGCTGCTGGCGGAGCTGGTCTTCATCCACCTGCTGCTGAAACGGAAAGACCTCTGGGCGGGCGCCGCGCTGGGGTTGAGTATCGCGGTGAAACCGACCCTGGCTCCCCTGCTGTTGATCGCGCTGGTCCGCGGGCAATGGAAGGTGTTCGTGACCGCGATCGGCGTGCCGGTGGCGCTGACCGCGATCGCCTGGCCGCTGTCGAAGGACCCGGAGAAGTTCTTCACCCGCACCGCGCCCTACATCTTCGAGTCCCGCGACTACTTCAACAGCGCGATCGTCGGCAACGGCGAGTACTACGGCCTGCCGCCGTGGCTGACCTGGGGCATGCGGGTGGTGCTCGGCGTGCTCGTGCTGATCTCGCTGTGGCTGCTCTACCGCTACTACCGCGAGGACGAACTGTTCTTCGTCTGTACCGCCTCCGGTGTGCTGCTGACCGCTTCGTTCCTGCTCAGTTCGCTGGGGCAGATGTACTACTCGATGATGCTGTTCCCGTTCCTGATGACGGTGGTGCTGCGCAATTCGGTGCTGCGCAACTGGCCGGCCTGGCTGGCGATCTTCGGGTTCATGAGCTACGACAAGTGGCTGTCGGACCGCTGGCAGCACATCGGCCGCAACCTCGAGTACCTGCGCATAACCTTCGGCTGGGGTCTGCTGCTCATCGTCGTGTTCTGCGTGCTCGGCGACCGCTACCTGGCCGCGCGGCGCGAAGGCAGGCTGCCATTCGGCATCGATCCCGCGTGGATGAAGTCCGCGCCGGACCCGCGCGGGGACGCGCCGCCGCGACCGGCCCCCGCGTCCGACGCGGGTGTCTCGCCGGAAGCTCCCAGGCCACACAACGGATCGGCGCCGGTGGAGCAGGATCGTATTAGCGTGGAGCCATGAGTTCCGAAGCCGACACGTCCCTGCCCGCGCCGCGGATCCAGCTCTCGCCGCAGGAATGGCGGTCGCGACTGGACCCCGAGGAATACGCGGTGCTGCGCGAGGCCGCCACCGAGCGGCCGTTCACCGGCGAGTACACCGATACCAAGACCGAAGGCGTCTACACCTGCCGGGCCTGCGGCGCCGAACTGTTCCGCAGCACCGAGAAGTTCGACTCGCACTGCGGCTGGCCCTCCTTCTTCGATCCGGCGGCGTCCGACGCGGTGATTCTCCGGTCGGACGACTCGCTCGGCATGCACCGTGTCGAAGTGCTGTGCGCGAACTGCCACAGCCACCTCGGCCACGTTTTCGAGGGCGAGGGGTACAACACGCCCACCGACAAGCGCTACTGCATCAACTCCATCGCCCTGCGGCTGCACCCCTCGGACAGCGCAGCGGAGTAACGACCCGACGCTCACGGGCAGCGTACGGAGCGGACAGGGCAGGGCGCATGCCCCGAAAACTCTGGGCAAGCGCCCATCGGTGTGCCCGGATCCCCGTGCGGGCGGCGGCGACGCTCATCGCGTCGTCCGCCGACCAGGCCACAACGGTGACGCCGCTACCGCCGGCCAACCGGCGGGCAACCGCGCGACAGCCCGATCGGCCGACTCAGGGCAGGGCGGCGATCAGCTGCTCGATCCCCACCCGGGGACCGGTGAAGAACGGGATCTCTTCGCGCACGTGCCGCCGGGCGTCGGTGGCCCGCAGATCGCGCATCAGGTCGACGATGCGGTGCAGTTCGGGCGCTTCGAAGGCCAGGATCCACTCGTAGTCGCCGAGCGCGAACGAGCTGACGGTGTTGGCTCGCACGTCCGGGTAGCCACGGGCGGCCTTCCCGTGCTCGGCCAGCATGCGGCGGCGCTCGTCGTCGGGCAGCAGATACCACTCGTAGGACCGGACGAACGGGTACACGCAGATGTAGGCACCCGGCTCCTCCCCGGCCAGGAACGCCGGGATGTGGCTCTTGTTGAACTCGGCGGGACGGTGCAGCGCCGCGTTGCTCCACACCGGAGCGCTGGCGCGGCCCAGCTCGGTGGTGCGACGGAAGTCGGCGTAAGCGGCTTGCAGATCCTCGACGCGTTCGGCGTGCGTCCAGATCATGAAATCGGCGTCGGCGCGCATTCCCGCCACGTCGTAGATGCCGCGGACCACGACGTCGCGGTCGGCGAGACTGTCGAAGAACGCCGTGGCCTCCTTGGTCGCGGCGTCCCGGTCCTCGCCCAGCACTCCTGGCTGCACCTGGAAGACCGAGAACATCAGGTAGCGGATGGTGGAGTTGAGAGCCTGATAGTCGAGTCGCGCCATAGCCCTATCGTGCCACTCGCCCGGGAGCACCCGCCTCGCCGGGCGTGAACTGCTCCATGTGCACTCGGACGTCCGGGACACCACGAGCATGGAGCTGACGCCGGATGTCGCCGAGGAATCCCGGCGGCCCGCAGACGTACACGTCCGCGTCGGCGGGCAGATCGATCGCCGGGAGGTCGACTCGGCCGTGCCTTGCGCTGGGATTCTCCTCCTCGTACCAGGTCTCGAGGTCGGCCTGTTCGAGGCGGCTGACGAGATGACGCACCCGATCGCGCAGCGGATGAGTTCCGGGTCCACGGTCGGCGTGCACGACCAGGGTGCGGCGCCACGGGGCATGGGCGACGAGGTATTCCAGGGCTCCGATGGTCGGGGTGACACCGATTCCGCCGGAGATCAGCACCAGCGGCGTCGTGGCCGCGGTATCATGACCGGTGCGTATCCGAGAGACCACGCGAATTATCGAGCAGGCTCGGGAACCTGACTCACCGCTGCGTCGCAATCGCGCCTGTTCGGGCGAAACGCCGATCCCGGAGTGTGCGCAACGCGCGATACCGAGCCGATCACCGTGCGGTGCTCGCCCCGAGCGCCACCGCGACACGGTCGGCGGCGGCGGCGCCGGAGGCGACGCAGGCGGGCACGCCGACACCGTGCAGGTACGCACCGGCCACGGCCAAGCCGTCGAGCGTCGCGACCTCGGCTTCGACGGCCGCGATGCGGGCGGTGTGGCCGGGCGCGTACTGGGCGAGGCCGCCCGGCCAGCGCTGCACGACCGCCGCGACCGGCTCGATGACGGCGCCGGTGACGGTGGCCAGATCCGCGGTGGCGGCGGTGACCAGTTCGGTATCCGGCCACGACAGCGCGGAGTCGTCCCCGAATTTGCCGAAAGAGACGCGGACGAGGGCGGTGTCGCGCTGCGCGAGATGTGTCCATTTGCGACTGGACAGGGTGAACGCCTTGGCGCGCAGCGGTTCACCGGTGGCCACCAGGATCCCCGAGTTCCGCGGAAGGGCCGTCGCGCGCGGCAGCGCGAGCGCGACCACCACCGAGGAGGACAACTCGACGCCGGCCAGTTCCGACGCGGCGGCAGGGGCGACGCCGTGCAACAGCCGTGCGGTCACCGGCGCCGGGGTGGCGAGCACCACCGCGTCGACCGCGCCGACCGGGTCCACCACCCAGCCACGTAATCCCTTCGCCAGACGTGTCCCCGGTGTCGCGGTGACGAAGCGCGCCCCGGAGCGTTCGGCGAGCGCCCCGAGCAGCACGCGGTAGCCGTCACGGATTCCCCCGAAGACCGGAGCGTCCGACGGCGGCGGCAGCGCGGCGCGGACCGCGGCGGTGAGACTGGGCGCGCCGTCGTCCAGCGCCGCGGCCAGCGTGGGCAGCGCGGCGCGCACACCGATGGAACGGGAGCTGCCCGCGTATACGCCGCCGAGCAGCGGATCCACACTGCGCTCGGCGACCTGCGCGCCGAATCGGTCAGCGATCAAGTGGTAGACATCGACGTCGGATCCGGGCTCCCAGATCAGGGGACGGTCGGGCTCGGCGGCGATCCGCGCCAGTGTCGCGTCGTCCACCAGCCCGCGCATCGACTCGGCGTCTGCCGGGATACCCATCAGCGTCCCCGTTGGAAGCGGATGCGCCGACCCGGACGACCACACCAGCGGCCGGAGACCGGCGGGGGTCACCAGCTGCGCTTCCAGGCCCAGTTCGCGCAGCAGCGCGGGCACCTCGGGCCGCCGTCCGACGAACGCTTCGGCGCCCAGGTCCAATGGCTCCCCGGCCAGTTCACCGGTGTAGAGGATGCCGCCGACCCGATCGGCGCGTTCGAGCACGAGGACGTCGGCGTCCGGTCCGAGCGATGTCCGCAACCGATACGCGGCCACCAGCCCGCTGATCCCACCGCCGACAACCGCGATACGCATACCTCGACCGTATCGTGTGGCGCGGCGGTGACCGTCGAATGGTCTACAGCTCGTGGATCAGTTCCACCAGAGCGGTCAGCACGCCCGGATCGGTCTCCGGGAGCACACCGTGGCCCAGGTTGAAGATGTGGCCGGTGGCGCCGAGGGTGATCGCCTCGTCCGCTTCGCGCGCGATCCGCCGGGCCTGCTGCTCGATCGCGGCGGGCCCGGCGAACAGCACGGCGGGATCGAGGTTGCCCTGCAACGCTTTTCCGGGCCCGACGCGGCGGACCGCATCGGTCAACGGCACCCGCCAGTCGACGCCGACCACGTCGGCGCCCGCCTCGCCCATGGCGCCGAGCAGCTCGCCGGTCCCCACTCCGAAGTGGATGCGCGGCACGCCCGCGCCGGCGATCTCGGCGAACACCCGCTCCGAATGCGGCAGCACGAAACTGCGGTAGTCGGCCAGCGACAGCGCGCCCGCCCAGGAGTCGAACAGCTGCACCGCGTCGACGCCCGCCGCGAGCTGGGCTTGCAGGAACGCGATGGTGATGTCGGTGAGCACGCCGAGCAGCGCGTGCCAGGTCTGCGGGTCGGCGTACATCATCGCCTTGGTGCGCTCGTGATTCTTGCTCGGACCGCCCTCAACGAGGTACGAGGCGAGGGTGAACGGCGCGCCGGCGAACCCGATCAGCGGTGTCTCCCCCAGCGCGTCGACCAGCAGGCGCACCCCGTCGGTGACCGCGCCGACCTCTTCGGGGCGCAGCCGGGGCAGCGCCCGCACGTCGTCGACCGTCCGCACCGGCGCGGCGACCACCGGGCCGACACCCGGCACGATGTCCAGATCGATGCCCGCCGCTTTGAGCGGAACGACGATGTCGGAGAACAAGATCGCCGCGTCGACCCGGTGCCTGCGGATCGGCTGGAGGGTGATCTCGCACACCAGCTCCGGGTCGAAGCAGGACTCGAGCATCCCGATGCCCGCCCGCACCTCGCGGTATTCGGGCAGTGAGCGTCCGGCCTGGCGCATGAACCACACCGGACGCCTGCTGGGCGTCGCGCCGGTGGCGGCGGCCAGGAACGGTGCATCGGTCAACCGGCGGCGGGTATGAGTGCTCATCACGGCTATCGTATGCGGGCCCGGCGGGAGGGGCGGACGCGGAGGCGGCGGAGCCGACCGCGCCGACGCCGCGTCGCCTCCAGCGGCGCGCCTCCGACTGCGCCGGGTGCACAAGGTCTACCGTCGCATTCGTGACACCGCTCGACTTCCGCGACGGCGCCGCACCGACCGAAGGACCTCATGGCGAGCCAGCTCAGTTTCGCGCCGCGGTCGAGGCGATGGGCACCGCTACCGTGCACCCTCGGATCGAGCTCGCGCCCATCCGGCCGCCGCAACGACTCGCGCCGTACTCCTACGCCATCGGCGCGGAGGTCAAACATCCGGACGCCGCAGTGGTTCCGGTCGATTCCGAAGGTGACGCGTTCGGCAGGTTGATCCTGCTGCACGATCCGGACGGCGACGACACCTGGCACGGCACCTTGCGTCTGGTCGCCTACATCCAGGCCGACATCAATGCCGCGCTCGCCACCAACCCCCTGCTACCCGAGGTGGCGTGGAGCTGGCTGGTGGACGCGCTGGAGTCGCGCACCGAACCGTTCACCGCGCTCGGCGGCACAGTGACCTCGACCAGTTCCGTGCGCTACGGGGACATCGCCGGTCCACCCCGCGCCCATCAGCTGGAACTGCGGGCCTCGTGGACGCCCGTCACCACCGACATGCGCCCGCACCTGGAGGCCTTCTGCGAAGTGCTGGCCTACGCGGCCGGGCTTCCCCCGGCCGGGGTGACTCAGCTCCAGGTACGCCCCGGACTGCCCGGCGAGCTTCCCTGAGCCCCTGCGGCGCGGCGTGACCTGCGCCGAGACCGCCGGGACGCGGTCCGCCGGACGCGCAGCGCCCGATCCGCCGACAGACTTATGCGCCGATAGGACGGCGGCACCGCCGAGTCGGCACGTAGAGTTCAACACCATGTCCGTACCAGATGAAAACGAACCCTCGGTCGCGACGCCCCTGCTCGCGCCGCTGGAGGGCGTGCCACCGGTACTGGACACCGCCGCCGAGATCGCCGCGGCCGCCGCCCGGCTGAGCGAGGGCACCGGACCGCTGGCCGTGGACGCCGAGCGCGCCTCCGGGTTCCGCTACTCGGCGCGCGCGTACCTGATCCAGTTGCGCCGTGCGGGCGCGGGCACCTTCCTCATCGATCCGATCCCGATCACCAACGCCCTGGGCCCGCTGGCCGACGCGATCAACGGGCTGGAGTGGGTCCTGCACTCCGCGGACCAGGACCTGCCGGGTCTGGCCGAGCTCGGCTTGCGTCCGGCCCGGCTGTTCGACACGGAACTGGGTGGACGGCTGGCGGGTTTCGAGCGTGTCGGGCTCGCCGCGATGGTGGAGCGTCTGCTCGGTCGCGCGCTGCGCAAAGGGCACGGCGCGGCCGACTGGTCCACCCGTCCCCTGCCCGCCGACTGGCTGAACTACGCCGCCCTCGACGTCGAATTGCTGCTGGAACTGCGCGACGCCGTGGCGGCGGCTCTCCACGCGCAAGGCAAGACCGATTGGGCGGCACAGGAATTCGAGCACATTCGCACCTTGGATCCGCCCGCGCCGAAGGCCGAGCGCTGGCGGCGCACCTCGGGCATCCACACGCTGCGCCGCACCAGGCAGCTGGCGGTGGTGCGGGAGCTGTGGACCGCCCGCGACGCGCTGGCCCGTGCCCGTGACGTGGCGCCCGCCCGTATCCTCCCCGATGCCGCGATCATCGCGGCGGCGGCGGCCGAACCCCGCTCCATCGCGCAGCTGCGCACGCTGCCGGTGTTCGGCGGGCCCAGGCAGCGCCGGTACTCCCGCGAATGGCTCGCCGCGATCGAGCGCGGCCGCACCTTGCCGGACAGCGAACTGCCGCCGCTCACCCAGCCGTTCGACGGCCCCCCGCCGGTCAACCGCTGGGAGCGCCGTGACCCGGCCGCGGCGGCCCGCCTGGCCCGAGCGCGAACCGTCATGGGCGAGCTGTCGGCCGAACACTCGATCCCGGTGGAGAACCTGCTCGCTCCGGACCTGGTCCGCCGCCTGTGCTGGGACGGACTGCCCGATTACGACGTGGCCGAACCCACCGCCGTCGACGGGTTCCTGAAGTCCGGCGGCGCCCGCCCCTGGCAACGAGAACTCGCGGTGCCGCGGTTGACCGCCGCATTGCTGCCCTCGGCCTAGCACCGCCGTGGCGGGGTAGGGCAACTGCGTCAGCGCGCGGCCAGCCACCCGCTGATTCGCCGGGCGATATCGGGGGCGGTGAGACCGAGTTCGGCGTGCACCTCGCCGCGCGAGGCGTGCTCCAGAAACTGTTGCGGCACACCGAGATCACGGGTCGGGATGTCCAGCCCGGAGTCGCGCAGGCGGGCCGACACCGTCGAACCGATGCCGCCGTGCAGGCCACCGTCCTCCAGTGTGACCACCAGCCGGTAGTTCTCCGCGAGCTTCAGCAGCGTATCGGAGACCGGCAGCACCCAACGCGGGTCGAGGACCGTCACCGAGATCCCTTCGGTGTCCAGCAGATTCGCCGCTTCCAGCGCGGTCGCCGCGAACGAGCCCACCGCGACGAGCAGAACGTCGCCGTGCACCGCCTGCACCGAGCCGCCGTCCGGCTCGGCCATCCGCAGCACGTCGATGCCATCCAACCGTTCTACCGCGGAAATGTCCTCGGCGACACTGCCTTTCGGGAACCGCAGCGCGGTCGGGCCGTCGTTGACGGCGAGCGCTTCGGCCAGTTCCTCACGCAACGTCGCGGCGTCGCGCGGAGCGGCGACCCGGATACCGGGGACGATGCCAAGGACCGACAGATCCCACATGCCGTTGTGGCTGGCGCCGTCGGAGCCGGTGATGCCCGCGCGGTCCAGCACCACGGTGACCGGCTGCTTCAGCAGCGCCACGTCCATCAGCAACTGGTCGAAGGCGCGGTTGAGGAAGGTCGAGTAGATCGCCACCACCGGGTGCATGCCGCCGAGCGCGAGGCCCGCCGCGGAGGCCATGGCGTGCTGTTCGGCGATGCCCACGTCGAACATCCGGTCGGGGAAACGCTCTGCGAACGCCGCCAGCCCGGTCGGGCCCGGCATCGCCGCGGTGATGGCGACGATGTCGGCGCGACGCTCGGCGTGCGCGATCAGTTCCTCGGAGAACACCGAGGTCCAGCCCCGCGCCTTCGGGCCGCCGACCGGAACGCCGGTGAGCGGATCGATCGGGTCACAGGCGTGCATCTGGTCGGCGACGTGGTTCTCGGCGGGGGCGTAGCCGCGTCCCTTCTGCGTCACCGCGTGCACCACGACGGGGCCGCCGAAGTCCTTGGCCCGGCGCAGCGCCGCCTCCAGGGCGACGACGTCGTGACCGTCCACCGGCCCGACGTACTTGAGGCCGAGGTCGCTGAACAGCTCCTGCGGGCTGACCGCGTCTTTGATGCCCGCCTTCACCGCGTGCACCATCGAGTACGCCGATTCGCCGACCCCCGGAATGCTCTTCAAGATGCGCTTGCCCGCGTCCAGCGCGTGCTCGTAGGCGGGCTGGGTGCGCAGCGCGGTCAGCCGTTCGGCCAGGCCTCCGATGGTGGGTGCGTAGGAGCGGCCGTTGTCGTTGACCACGACGACGACGGGACGGTCCGGTGCGCCGGCGATATTGTTGAGCGCTTCCCAGCACATACCGCCGGTGAGCGCGCCGTCGCCGACGACCGCGACCACGTGCCGGTCCTGCCCGCTCAGCGCGAACGCCTTCGCCAGACCGTTGGCGTAGGACAGCGCCGCCGAGGCGTGCGAGGACTCCACCCAGTCGTGGGCGCTCTCGGCGCGGCTCGGGTAGCCCGACAGGCCGCCCTGCTTGCGCAGCGAATCGAACTGGTCCTTGCGACCGGTCAGGATCTTGTGCACGTAGGCCTGATGCCCGGTGTCGAAGATCAATGGGTCGGCCGGTGAGTCGAAGACCCGGTGCAGCGCGATGGTGAGTTCGACCACACCCAGATTCGGGCCGAGGTGCCCACCGGTCGCGGCGACTTTGCGCACCAGGAACTCGCGGATCTCCTCCGCCAGCTCGCGCACCTGCGGCACGGTCAGCCGGCGCAGATCATCGGGCGTGTCGACCCGGGAAAGCACTCCCACCTGAACTAGCTCCCTCCGGATAGCGCATCTGATCCGATCAGTCTACGGAGCGGCGGCTGGTGCTCCCGCACGAGAACGATCACACCAACTGACATGGCGACGAAATGTGAGCCTCGACATACGGTACCCGGATCGCAGCCGCAGGGTGGGGCCGCCCGATCAAGTGGTCGGGCGGGTGACCGGACACGGGATCGCGACCCGCCGAGACGAGGACCCGGAGCAGGCACGATGGTGCGGTACGGATCCCCAGCGACCGACGAGGAGAGTTTCGTGGGCAAGAAGACCGATGCGCGCGCAGGCACCGTCACGACCTATGGGCACGGCACCGCGCGCGCCACCCCGGACCTGATGCGGGTGACGATCTCGGTCGAATCGCGGGCGAGCAAGGTCGCGCTGGCCTACGGGCAGGCGGGTGAGCGCGTCGCCGCGGTCGCGCGGTCGCTGCGATCCGACGGCGTCGACGGCGCGGACATCGCCACCAGCGGATTGTCGGTGCAGACCGAAACGGTGTGGACCGAGGGCCAGGGCAACCGGATCACGGGATACCTCGCGAGCACCGCGCTGACGGTCGCGTTGCGCGACATCGGCGAGGAGGCCGATCCGGGCCCGGGCAGCGTCATCGCCAACTGCGTCGAGGCCGGCGGGGACGACGTTCGCCTCGGCGGACTCGTCCTCACCTTCGCCGACCAGGAGGCGCTGCTCACCCGGGCCCGCGACGCCGCGTGGGAGAACGCCCTTGCCAAGGCCGAACAGTACGCGCAGCGGGCGCAGCGCTCGCTCGGCGCGGTCGTCGAGATCACCGAGAACACCGCCTCCGCGCCTCCGGTCCCGCGCGCCCAGTCCCTGTCCGCGCCGATGGAGGCCTATCGCGCCGCAGCCATCCCGGTCGAACTGGGCGAGAGTGAGATCGCCGCGGGCATCCGCATCACCTGGCAACTGGAGTGACGGCACGTCGCCACGAAGGGTAGGGGTGGTGATCCGGGGAAATCGTGATGCGGGAGATTCAGCCCGCGAGGAACTCCAGCCGATTCCCCACCGCGTCGTGAGTGTGGAACCGTCGCCGGCCGGAATCTCCGCCGGATCGGCCCAGACGACCGGGTATCCGGCGGCCGAGATCGCGTCGGCGACGGCATTGATGTCCGCCACGAACGCCGGATGCGCTTTCACGGCGGGACGGAAGTCGGCTTCCACGCCGACGTGCAGTTCACCGTCCGGGCCGCCGTGGCCGGGGACACGGAACCAGCAGCCGCCGCGCGCGGCCAGCAGCGGCGGCTTCGGCAGTTCTGGCCACCCCAGCACTCCCGAATAGAAGCCGCGCTGCCGGTCCTCGGCGCCTGCGGGACAGCACAATTGAACGTGATGGATCATCTCTTCATCGTGCCGGAGTTCCTGTGGTTCACGAACCGTGGCCGAGACCGCGCACCAGCAGACTCACCGTGTCCGCTCCGGCATGACGATCCTTCGAGATCTCCTGGTACTCCGTCGATTCCGCCCACGCGCGGAAGGACGGCTCGTCGGGAAAAGACATCAGCACCACCTTCTCGCGATCGGTGGCTCCCTCGATGGTCTGCGGGGATTCGTCGGCGGCCAGCAGCGTGCCGGAGTAGCGGACGAAAACGTCCATGAATCGCGCCTGGTAGCGGTCGTAGGCGGCGCGATCGGTGAACTTCAGTTGCGCGATTACGTACACGGTCATGTCGGTGACTCTAATTGGAGCGGGACCGATCGCTCACCGCCGCAGCAGCGCGAGACATTCGACGTGGTGTGTCGCCGGGAACGCGTCGAAGGCGCGCAGATCGGCGAGGCGGTAGCCCGCGTCCTGGTACAGACCCAGATCGCGCGCGAACGACGCGGGATCGCACCCGACATGGATGATGCGCGCCGGTCCGCTGGCGGTGACCGCGCCGACCACCTCTTTGCCCGCGCCCGCGCGTGGCGGGTCCAGCACGACGACATCCGGCGCGGCCGCGCCGAGGTGCTCGAGCACCCAGCGCTCCACCCGCTGAGCCCGAAGCTCCACCCAGGGCAGATCGCGCAGGGCGGCGGCGCCGTCGGCCACCGCGGGCCGGGCGGCTTCCACCGCGAGCACGACGCCGGTCCGCCCGGTCTGCTCGGCGAGGCGTGCGGCGAAGACGCCCGCGCCGCTGTAGAGATCCCAGGCTCGTCCGCCGGGCCCGAGTTCCGACCATTCGGCGATCAGATCCGAATAACGTTGCGCCGCGCCGTGATGCGCCTGCCAGAAGCCCGTGGCCGCGATCTCCCACCGACGGCCCGCCACGTACTCGACCGCGCGACCGCTGCCCTCGAACACCCACTCGTCGCGCGCCGCGTGCGCGGCGGCACGTCGCGCGGACGCCGCTCGCCTGCCGTCGCGCCGGGCGTCCGCGTCGCTCCACGCCGCGCCGCCGCCGCGCCGTCCGCCGCGCTGATCACGGCCGTGCGGCCGGTCGCGCCGGCCACTTGCGGCCCGATCCCGCCGGTCGCGTCCACCCGCCTCGGATCGCCGGCCGCTCCCGCTCGGGCCCCGGCGATCCCCACCACGGCCCGGCTCGGCCTCGGCGGCGGGCGCCAGCTCGACGACATGCCTGATCCCGTCTCCGTCCACCGCGACGACCAAATCGGCGCCGGGCGTCCACTGCCTATCCGCGATCCCCTCCAGCGCCCCCGCGACGGGTTGCGGGCACCGTAGATCCGCAATCACATCCGTGCTGCGATAACGGTGCACTCCCGCGCGTCCGTGGGCGTCGACGGCGAGCCGCACACGCGTGCGCCACCCGCCGATCGCGTCCGCGGGCCCGATCGGCTCGACCAGCACCTCGCGCTCGATACCGGCCAGCCGCCGCAACTGTTCGGCCACCACCGCGGCCTTGAGCGCGCGCTGGGCGGCGGGCGCCGCGAACGAGAAATCACAGCAGCCCGCACCGCCCGGACCGGAGACCGGGCAGGTGGCGGGCACCCGGTCCGGTGACGCCTCGAGCACCTCCACCGCGTCGGCCCGGGAGTACGAGCCGCCGCGATCCTCGGTGACCCGGACCCGCACCAACTCGCCGGGCAGTCCGTGCCGGACGAACACCACACGTCCCTCGTGCCGGGCGACGCAGAAGCCGCCGTGCCCGGGCGGCCCGAGCCGTACCTCGAACGTGCCGGTCTCCGGATCACTCATCCCGATAGCTCCCTGGGGTCATGTCCGATCCTCGTAGCCGCGCCGCCACGCACCGGCGGCGTTCACCACACCCGGCGCCTTGGCGCGAGCCGACGAGCTCAGCTGCCACGGAACGCTGGTCACCATCACGCCCGGCTCGAACAGCAGCCTGCCCTTCAACCGCAGTGCGCTCTGGTTGTGCAGGATCTGCTCCCACCAGTGTCCGACCACGTACTCGGGAATGAACACGGTCACCACATCGCGCGGGGCGTCCTTGCGCACCCGCTTCACATAGTCGAGGACCGGCTTGGTGATCTCGCGGTACGGCGACTCGATGACCTTCAGCGGCACCGTGATATCGCTCTTCTCCCATTCGCGCACCAGCGCCCTGGTGTCGGCGTCGTCGACGTTCACCGTCACCGCCTCCAGCGTGTCGGGGCGGCTGGCGCGCGCGTAGGCCAGCGCGCGGCGGGTCGGCAGATGCAGCCGGGAGACCAGCACGATGGAGTGCGAACGGCTGGGCAGCACGCCGTCCCACTCGTGCTCGTCCAGCTCCCGCGCGACCGAATCGTAATGCCTGCGAATCAATTTCATCACGACGAAGATCGCGACCATGGTGAAGATCGCGATGTAGGCGCCCGCGAAGAACTTCGTGATCAGCACGATCACCAGGACCGCCCCGGTGGCGGAGAGACCGACGGCGTTGATCACCCGCGATCGTTTCATCCGCCCGCGTTGCGCAGGGTCGGTCTCGGTGCGCAGCAGCCGGGTCCAATGTCGCAGCATGCCGGTCTGGCTGAGCACGAACGAGACGAACACACCGACGATGTACAGCTGGATCAGCTTCGTCACCTCGGCGCCGAACAACACCACGAAGGCGATGGCCGCGCCGGAGAGGAACAGGATGCCGTTGCTGAACGCCAGCCGATCGCCTCGCGTGTGCAGCTGGCGCGGCAGGTAGCGGTCCTGCGCCAGGATCGAGCCGAGCACGGGGAATCCGTTGAACGCGGTGTTCGCGGCGAGCACGAGGATCAGCGCGGTCACCGTCGTGATGAAGAAGAACCCTATCGGGAAACCCTGGAACACGGTCTCGGCGATCTGGGCGATGAGCGTCTTCTGGTGATAGCCGGCCGGTGCGCCGGTCAGGTCGGCGACGTCGTGCGCGTAGACGACACCGATTTTCTGGGCGAGCACGATGATGCCCATCAGCAGCACGATCGCGATCGTTCCCAGCATCAGCAAGGTGGTGGCGGCATTGCGCGACTTGGGTTTGCGGAACGCGGGCACACCGTTGCTGATCGCCTCGACACCGGTCAGCGCGGCGCAGCCCGAGGAGAAGGAGCGCGCGATGAGGAAGGCGAACGCCAATCCGTAGAGGTGCTCGTGTTCGGCGATCAACCCGAAATCGGCCGACTCGGCCTGTAACTCCTCGCCGAGCACGAAGATACGGAACAGGCCCCAGCCGAGCATGACGAACATGCCGACGATGAACGCATAGGTCGGGATGGCGAACGCGGTGCCCGATTCCCGCACACCGCGCAGGTTCATCGCCGTCAGCAGCGCGATGGCCACGACGGCGAAGAGCACTTTGTGGGTGGCGACGAACGGAATGGCCGAGCCGATGTTGGACGCGGCCGACGAGATCGACACCGCGACGGTGAGCACGTAGTCGACCAGCAGCGCGCTACCGACGGTCAGGCCCGCGTTGGGGCCGAGGTTGGTGGTCGCCACCTCGTAGTCGCCGCCGCCGGACGGGTAGGCGTGCACGTTCTGCCGGTAGCTGGCCACCACCACCGCCATGACGAAGGCGACCGCCAAACCGACCCATGGCGCGTACAGGTAGGCCGCCACCCCGGCAGCCGAGAGGACGAGAAAGATCTCCTCCGGCGCGTAGGCGACCGAGGACATGGCATCGGAGGCGAACACCGGAAGCGCGATTCGCTTCGGCAGCAGCGTGTGGCCGAGCGAGTCACTGCGGAAAGGCCTGCCCAGCAGCACTCGCTTCGCTGCCGTCGTCAACTTGGACACTGGAGCGAGCATAGGCCCCCGCACGGTGGATCGCGCGCGTGGCTCGCAGGTTTGCTCGCGGGCTGGAGGGGGAACGTGGCGAGGTGGAATCATTCGACGGGTAGCGTTCGAGCGAACGGCAGAGCAGACCCAACACCATGGTTCCAGGAACGAGGTTGCACGGTGTACGTAGTGATCATGGGATGCGGGCGCGTCGGCTCGTCGCTGGCCCATGCCCTCGTCCGCGTAGGTCACGAGGTCACCGTGATCGACCGGGACTCCAGCGCCTTCCTGCGCCTGGGCTCCGATTTCCCCGGCGAGCGGGTGACCGGGGTCGGATTCGATCGAGATGTGCTGATCAAGGCCGGGATCGAGCGCGCGGACGCGTTCGCGGCGGTCTCCTCCGGCGACAACTCGAACATCATCTCCGCCAGGGTCGCCCGGGAGATGTTCGGCGTGGAGCGGGTGGTCGCCCGCATCTACGACGCCAAGCGCGCCGCCGTCTACGAGCGGCTCGGCATCCCGACCATCGCCACGGTCCCGTGGACCACCGACCGCTTCCTGCGCGCGCTCATCGGCGACACCGGCACCACCACCTGGCGAGAGCCCACCGGGACGGTTGCTGTGACCCAACTGACGCTGCACGAAGAGTGGTATGGCCGGACGGTGCGCGACCTGGAGCGAACCATCGCCGCCAGGGTGGCGTTCATCATCCGGTTCGGCCAGGCCCTGCTCCCCGACAGCAAGACCATCATCCAGGCCGACGACATCGTCTACGTGGCCGCGGCCTCCGGCACCGTGGGCGAGGCCGTCGCCCTGGCCGCGAAGCCCCCAGCGAGCGAGGACTGAACATGAAAGTGGCCATCGCCGGAGCAGGCGCCGTCGGCCGATCTATCGCCAGGGAGCTCCTGCGCGGCGGGCATCGGGTCATGCTGCTGGAGCGTCAGCTCGAGCACATTGATGCCGACGCGATCCCCGACGCGGTCTGGGTGCACGCGGACGCGTGCGAACTGGCGCTGCTGGAGCAGGCCGGGCTGGAGACCTACGAGGTGGTCATCGCGGCCACCGGTGACGACAAGGCGAACCTGGTCCACAGCCTGCTGGCCAAGACCGAGTTCGGGGTGCGGCGGGTGGTGGCGCGGGTCAACGACCCGCGCAACGAATGGCTCTTCGATGGTTCCTGGGGTGTGGACGTCGCGGTGTCCACACCCCGGCTGCTCGCCTCGCTGGTCGAGGAGGCGGTGTCCGTCGGAGATCTGGTGCGCTTGATGACCCTGCGTCAGGGCCAGGCGAACCTGGTGGAGATGACGCTGCCCGCGGACACCGCGCTGGCGGGCAAGCCGGTGCGCACGCTCACCCTGCCGCGCGACGCCGCCCTGGTGACCATCCTGCGGGGCGGACGGGTGATCGTGCCGCAGCCCGACGACGCGCTGGAAGGCGACGACGAACTGCTGTTCGTGACCTCGGTGGAGGCCGAGGAGGACCTCCGGGTGGAACTCGCCAATCACGGCATCAGGCCATAACTCCCCGTATACGGCCGGACGCGTCCTCGGCGCAGCGCCGCCGCAGGACTACGCGGCCAGTTTCAGTTCCGCGCGCAGTTTGTTCAGGGCCCGGTGCTGCATCACGCGGACCACGCCCGGACTTGTGCCGATGGCCTCGGCGGTCTGCGCCGCCGACCAGCCGAGCACGATGCGCATCACCAGTACCTCGCGGTGCGCCGGAGCCAGCACCTTCATGAGTTCTCTTGTGGCCGTGCGCTGTTCGGAGGCCAGCGCCCATTCCTCCGGCCCGGCGGCGGAGGACGCGTAATCCGGCACGTCGGCCATCGGGTAAGCCGGGTGCTGCTGCGAGCGGCGGAACGCGTCGGCGACCTTGTTGGCCGAGATGCCGTAGACGAAGGCCAGGAACGATTTGCCCTGATCGCGGTAGCGAGGGATGGCGTTGACGGTGGCCAGTAGGATCTCCTGCACCACGTCGTCGGCGGTGACCTGCAGATGGGCCGTGTTGCCCAGGCGCGCTCCGCAGTAGCGGCGCACCAGCGGGTGCACGATCCGGATGATCTCGGTGACCGCTTCCCGGTCACCCGCGGCCGCCGGGCCGATCAGCTTGTCCAGCTCGGCCGACACCCGCCGGCTCTCCGAGAGAGCGGGGTTGTGATTCTTGGGCAGCGCCGCGGTGTTGTGCTCGGTAGCCACGTCCGAGTCCTTTCTTGCCGATCAGTGCGTGTTCTCGGTACGCATTGATCGTCTGATGAACTCGGGACGGCGACCAGACACCCCAGGGTGGGTTACCGCCCACCTCTGCGGTGGAACCCACCCCACCCCAGTGGTTTTCGCCGGGCGGCGGCGCGGGGTTAACGGTCAGGCCGATCCGGTCGCCGCCACCGTCTTGGTGGGCAGGTGACCGGCCCGGCGCACCGCCCAGATCGTGACGGCGAGCGCCACGGCGGTCAGCGGCCAGCCCATCGCGATGCGGGCGAACGCGAGCCAGCCGGTCCGGTCGGTGTCGTAGAGCTGCGACTGCACCAGGTAGCGCGCGCCGAACACCACGATCCAGGTGGTGGTGGCCAGGTCGTAGAGGCGCACCGCGCGCGGATCGGACCGCCAGTCCGAGCCGTGGCCGTTCAGCACACCCCAGATCACGCCGACCAACGGTCTGCGCAGCAGGATGGACACGAGGAACACAGCGGCGTAGACGAGGCTGGTGTAGATGCCGAAGAGGAAGAAGCCCTTGGCCTCGCCCATCCGGTAGGCGATGAAGGCACAGATGCCGACGCCGAAGAAGCCCGATATCGCGGGCTGGATGGGATCGCGTCGCACCAGACGCCACACGAGGACGGCGGCGGCCACGCCGAGGGCCGACCAGATCGCTGCGGTCAGCCCGGCGACGCTGTTCACCGGGACGAACACGACGACGGGCAGTGTCGAGTAGATCAGGCCGCTGAAGCCGCCGAGTTGTTCGAGGAGGGTCTGCTCGGCACGTTCCTCGTCACGGTCGGGCACGCCGGGCCCGGTGCGGTGGTGGTCCGATCCCGCGTTGTCGTCGCTCAATGGCATACGTCAGCTGTTCCCGCGCAATTCGTAGTAGGGGTTGAAAATCACTTTCCGGCCATCCCGGTCCCCGACCCGGCCACGGACGAGGATGCGCCTGCCCGGCTCGATGCCGGGAATGCGCCTCCGCCCGATCCAGACCAGCGTGATGGCGTCGGTGCCGTCGAAGAACTCCGCTTGGACGCTCGCGCCGGCGGACTTGGGACACGCTTCGACGCTTCGGAGCCTACCGAGCATGGTGGCCTCGTCACCGCGACGACACTCCGACGCGCGACGCGCTCCCGAGGCCTCGGATGTCTCGGCCAGCTCTTCGGCATCCAGCTGATCAATATCTTCGGTCAGCCTGCGGCCCAGACGTCGGAAATATCCTGAGGCTGCGGATGACATTGTGCACGCTCTCCTGCATAGAGCAGATGGCGTGGGTCGCACACCATCGTGAGGGATCCGATCCGCACAACCTGCTGAGGCCGTACAACGCCACTGTAGATGGGCCGGGCAGCCCCCGCTACGCTCGGACCGATGTTCGACTCCCCACACCCCGCTCGCGTTGTCGCACTGCCCGGGACCGGATCCGACGCCGACTTCGCCAGGCGCGCCTTCGGGCCCGCCAGCGCGGCCCGCGGCCTCGATTTCGTCGCGGTGGAACCGGATCCGCGTCGTGTGGTGGCGAGCTGCCGCGCCGCGCTGGCCGCCGTGGCGCGGTCGGGGCCGGTGCTCGCGGCGGGGATCTCGCTCGGCGCCGCTATCGCACTGGAATGGGCGGCCGAACATCCCGATCGCGTCGTCGGTGTCGTGGCGGCGCTGCCCGCGTGGACCGGCCCCGACACCGCCGCCTGCCCGGCCGCGCTCAGCGCGGCGACCACCGCGGCGCAGTTGCGCGCCAACGGTCTGGCGGCGGTGATCGATCGGATGCGGGCGAGCAGCCCGCGGTGGCTGGCGGACGCGCTGACCCAATCGTGGCGGGCGCAGTGGCCGGATCTTCCGCAGGCGCTGGAGGAGGCCGCCGACTACAAGTGGCCGGACGCCGAGCGGCTGGCCGGATTCGAACCGCCGCTGGCGGTGGTCGCCGCGGTCGACGACCCGGTGCACCCGCCCGCCGTGGCCGAGGAGTGGGCCGCGCTGGCACCGCGTTCGCAGCTGCACCGGGTCACCCTGGACGAACTCGGCGCCGACCCCGCGGTCCTGGGACACGCGGGTTTCGGCGCCTTCTGGTAGTTCGTCCGATCAGTTCAGGCCGAGCTGCTGCATGGCCGATCCGTCCGCGCCGCGGCGCGGTCCCTGCGGCATCCGAGGAACCACCGGCTGCGCACCGGTCTGCGCCGCCACCTGCGCCGCCATCGCCTGCTGCTGTGCCTGCACCTGCTGCTGATGGGCCGCGGCCAGCTGCTCGGACAACTGCTGCGGCAGCACCACGGGCAGCGGCTCGCGCACGGGAAGCGGATCCTCGCCACGCCGCACGACCGTTTCGCTCAGGATCGCGCGTGCCGCCTTCACCAGCGGGCTGCCGTCGTTCGCCGCGCCCGATGGGCCCGCCGCGACCAGCCGCACCATCCAGCGATAGCCGTCCACGCCGATGAAACGCAGGTCCGCGCCCTCGGTCAGCGCCAGCAGTTCCCGGCCCCACGGGCCGTTCTCGACCAACACCCTGGCGCCGTCCTTGCGCAGCGAGTCGGCGAGGTCCGCGGCGACCAGCCGCCATTGGCCCGAGGTCTTCGGCGCGGCGTAGGCCGCGACGGTGATCCGGCCGTGTTCGGTGGCCAGGTGCACCGCCTGTGGCTGCCCCTCCGGGGTCATCTCGACCTGCAACTGCCCGCCCGGCGGAACCGGCAGCAGCACCGAGCCGAGATCCAATCGCTGCTCGGACACCGAATCCAGTAGTTCGGCGACTTCGTCGTAGTCGTACGGACCCGGTCGGCCGTGCGGCCGGTCGGCGTCCAGATCGACGCCCTCGTACGAGCGCTCGTCGGTGGGGGCGTCGTCGTAGAACTCGTCGTCGAACTCGTTGTCGTAGCCGGGCTCGTACTCGGGCTCGTACTCGTAGTCGGCGTAGTCCTCCGCCGCGTCGTACCGGTCGTCCGCGGCCCGGCTCGACTTCTTTCGCTTCCCGAACATTCCCGTCATGCCTCCTCGCCGGTTGCCCGGCCCGCCCCGTTCGTCCGCGCGGTCAGGCTCGCGTGACCACCGCTGGAGCCGTAGCCGCCGGCCCCTCTGACCGTCTCGTCGAGCGCGTCGACCTCCACGAAGTCCACCAGCTCGAACTCGCTGCACCAGCAGTTGCGCGATCCGGTCGCCGCGACGCAATTCGATCGGCGTGCGCGGGTCGTGATTGATCAGGCACACCTTGATCTCACCCCGGTACCCCGCGTCGATCGTGCCCGGGGTGTTCACCACCGACAGGCCGGCCCCGGCCGCCAGACCCGAGCGCGGATGGATCAGGCCCACCGTGCCCGCCGGTAGCGCCACGGCGACGCCGGTGCCGACCAGCGCCCGCTCCCCGGGCTCCAGGATGACGTCTTGCGTGGTGCACAGATCCACGCCCGCGTCGCCCGCATGGGCGCGCGTTGGCACGGGTATGCCGGGGTCCAGCCGCAGCAAGGGTATGGGTGAAAGTGCGCTCACGTTGGACGAGCCTACGCGTAAGCTGTTTGCCCTCGTGACTTAGTGTTGACTCGTGTCGGACCAGCCCAATCCCATGACCACGGACGAGAAAAAGCAGCCCGCGCCCCGGTATCGGGAGCGCCTGTGGGTGCCACTGTGGTGGTGGCCCGTGGCCTTCGCCATCGCCGGATTGCTCGCGGCGGAGATCCATATGGGAGCCCCGGGCCTGCGGGCGTGGCTGCCCTACGTGTTGCTGTTCCCGGTGCCGGTCTGGGTGCTGTTGTGGCTGAGCAGGCACCGCGTCGAAGTGGCGCCGGACGCGGCAGGCACACCGGAGCTGCGCGCCGACCGCGCACATCTTCCGGTGAATTTCGTGGCCCGCGCCGCTGTCGTCGCCCCCACCGCGAAAAGCGCGGCGCTGGGCCGCCAGCTCGACCCCGCCGCTTATGTCCAGCATCGCCCGTGGGTCGGGCCGATGGTCTTGCTCGTGCTCGACGACCCGGACGATCCGACGCCGTACTGGCTGGTCAGTACGCGGCGGCCCGAACGGGTCCTTGCCGCGCTCGGTCTGCCGAGCGCGGGCTGACATTCTGTTCGATCTCGTCGAGATCAGGCGGCGCAATCCATGCAGATCATCTGGCCGCCCTTGTCACTGGCCAGCCTGCTCCGGTGATGGACCAGGAAACAGCTGGAACAGGTGAACTCGTCGGCCTGCTTCGGGATGACCCGAACCGTCAGCACTTCCTCGGACAGGTCGGCGCCGGGAAGCTCGAACGACTCCGCGGTATCGGATTCGTCGATATCCACGACGGCGGACTGTGCCTCGTTACGACGAGCCTTCAGCTCCTCCAGCGAGTCCTCCGACACATCGTCGGATTCGGTGCGCCTCGGTGCGTCATAGTCGGTTGCCATGTCGTCTTCCCCTCGTCCTAACTCCGTATATCCCGGACCGGTCCACTCACACCCGATTCCTGCCGGAACCGCCGCGACCGCAACCGCCCCGCCGGTGGTGCACGTCACACGTACACCGGTCGCCTATCAGGGCGGATCAGGCCGATCCACTCGCGATAGCGCTGGGTAAACGCAGGACATGCCCTTCTTGTTCCCGCGACCGACCACTGATTTCCGCACCGGTGATTCGATCTGGGCCGCCAGACAATAGCGGACGCCGGAGCAAAAGTCGCAATCAAAACACACCCGAGTCGAAACTGAGGGCCAATCGACACCGGCCGGGGAACCCACCGAGACCTTGCGCCGCGTCCCCGCCACATTTTCGTAGAGTGTGCTGGTGGTTTCACTGATCACCGAAGGCAGCGCGACGGATTCGCAAGGTCGTCCGTTCCCGCGCCGCCGCCCCCGGCCCTGGCTCATCATGCTCGGCGTTCTCGCCCTTATCAGCGGGATCGTCTGGATCAAAGCCCTCACGACGCACGACACCGACTACACCGCGATGGCGTGCAACTCGCCGAGCCCGGCCTCGGATCCCGGTGCGCCCCAAGCGACTCCGCTCGGTCAGCGGGTCGGCGCCGGGCGGCTGCAGGACGTGGAACCCGCGCCGCTCGCCGCGAGCAAGGTGCGCGTGCTGAACGCGAACAACCAGCGCGGCCAGGCCGCGCACGTCGCCGCCCAGCTCGGTGACCTCGGCTTCGCGAGCGCACCCGGAACGCAATACGGCAACGATTCGGTATACGTCAACGGCGACCTGGAATGCGCCGGGCAGATCCGGTTCGGCGTGAACGGCCGCCCGGCCGCGGCCGCCGTGCAACTGGTGGCGCCGTGCGCCGAGCTGATCGAGGATCAGCGCGGCGACGACACGGTCGATCTGGTGCTCGGCTCGCTGTTCCGGGACATCCGGCCCAGCAACGACGCCGAGGAGGTGCTGCGTTCGCTCAAGAACCCGGCACCGGGCAACTCCACGTCCATCAATATCAAGCTGCTCGACGCCGCGCGGCACGCGCGCTGCTGATCAGCGGTCCGGGATCGGCTCCGTGGCGCCGACCCGGGCCAGCAGTTCGCCGAGTTCATCCGCGATGCCGGGCGCGGCGGCCACCACCAGGTCGCCGTGGGCGCCCGGCGCCGTCGCGGGCGGAAGCGTCAGCCGCGCGCCCGCCTCCGCGGCGATCAGCGCGCCCGCGCCCCAGTCCCAGGCGTTCAATCCGTGCTCGTAGTAGGCGTCCACCCGCCCCGCCGCGACATGGCACAGGTCCAGCGCCGCCGCGCCGAAACGACGGATGTCGCGCACGTGTGGCAACACCCGCGCGACCAGTTCCGCCTGCCTGCTCCTGCGGTGCCCGCCGTAGCCGAATCCGGTGGCGATCAATGACATCGCGACCGATTCGACGGGTGTGCAGCTCAAGTGCTCCACCACGCCGTCGGCGTCGACACGCAGCGCGCCCAGGCCGAGGCCCGCGCTGTAGGTGGCCGCCCGCGCCACGTCGACCACGGCGCCCGCGACCGGCCGCCCGCCGCGCAGCGCGGCCACCGACACGGCGTAGCCGGGGATGCCGTAGAGGAAGTTCACCGTGCCGTCGATCGGGTCCACCACCCAGTGGACGGTGTCCGCGCTCATGTCATCAATGCTGCCGCCGCCCTCCTCGCCGAGGATGGGGTCGCCGGGACGCTGTTCGGCGAGCAAATCACGGATCAGTTCTTCGGTCTCGGTGTCCACGATGGTCACCGGGTCGGTCTCGTGGCTCTTGGACCGCACCGCGTCTTCGGCGTGCGCGCCCGCGGGCCCGAAAACCTCGGGACGGCGGGTACGGACATGAGCCGCGGCCGTCTCGGCGATGTCGACCGCGACGCGGCGCAGGTCGGCTTCGTCGCCACGCGCGACGATCGAGACGAACGAGTCGGAGGTGTAGTCGGACACTGACGATGAGGTTTCCGGCACGCCTTCCATCGCATCACACATCCTCGCCGAACGCCCAGCCTCGCCGTCCCATTACTCTTGTCGTGCACGACACAGCGCCGTCGTCGGGCATCCCATCGCATCGCCCGCCGCGGCGTCGTGGGCCCCGTGCAGCGCTGTCATCACACCGGCCAGCACAGGGAACGAGGGGTTAGTCATGTCCGCTCGGGGGCACGCATTCGGTATCATATCGGCGGCAGCGGCGTCAAAGGCGGCGCGGTCGATCTGGCCACCGGCGAGTTGGTCCACGAGCGGATCAAGATCGCTACGCCACACCCGGCGACGCCGCTCGCGGTGGCCGAGGCGGTGGCGGAGCTGGTCGACAAGGCCAAGTGGAGCGGTCCGGTCGGTCTCACCCTGCCCGCGGTGGTGATCGGCGGCGTGGCACGCACCGCGGCCAACATCGACAAGTCCTGGATCGGCACCGATGCGCGGGCGCTGTTCTCCGCCGCGCTCGGCGGTCGTCCGGTCACCGTGCTCAACGACGCCGACGCCGCCGGAATGGCCGAGGATCGTTACGGCGCGGCACGGAATTTCGCGGGCCTGGTCATGCTGCTGACGTTCGGCACCGGCATCGGCTCCGCGTTGCTCTACCACGGCACGCTGGTGCCCAACACCGAGCTCGGCCACCTGGAGATCGAGGGCATGGAGAGCGAACACCGCGCGGCGGCCTCGGTGAAGGAACGCGACGACCTCACCTACGCGCAATGGGCGACGCAGGTCAGCCTCGTGCTGACCACGCTGGAGAACCTGTTCTTCCCGGTCGTCTTCGTCGCGGGCGGTGGCATCAGCAGGGACGCCGAACAGTGGATCCCGTTGCTCACCAATCGGACACCCGTCATCCCGGCACGCCTACGGAATACCGCGGGCATCGTCGGCGCCGCCATGGCGATCGCGGGAGGTATCGCGCCCTGAGGCGCGCGGGTGAGGCGAGGATGCCGTTCCCGGCATCGTGCCGTAGGTACCCTGGTTAGATCGTTACAATGGAACGTGCCCGGCTGAGCCGGAGAAACCCCGACCGGCCCTCCGCCGGTGAAACCCGACAGATCGCTCCGCCGGAACACCACTCTGGCGTGACGCCGCACGAGACCGTCACGAAAGGGCGTACGTGGTAGCCACGAATACCCGTCAGACCGCCGAATCGGCCGATGCCGACTCCGCAGATGTAACCGCAGCACGGCCGGTCCGTAAGGCTGCCGCGAAGAAGGCTCCGGCGAAGAAGGCCGCCGCCAAGAAGGCGCCTGCCAAGAAGGCCGCGAAGGCGACCAAGGCTCCCGCGAAGAAGGCCACGACCAAGAAGGCGGGCCCGGACGGCGAGCCGGGCGCCGACGAGGCGCTCGACGACGAGTCGCTCGATCTCGACGACCTCGGTGATCTGGAAGTCTCCGAAGAGGACCTCGCCGACGGCGACGATCTCGTCGACGTGGCCGAGGAAGCCGAGACCGAGGAAGCCGAGGGCGAGGCCGGGGAGTCCGACGAACCCACGGCGGCGGACAAGGCCTCCGGCGACTTCGTCTGGGACGAGGAGGAGTCCGAGGCGCTGCGCCAAGCCCGCAAGGACGCCGAGCTCACCGCCTCGGCCGACTCGGTCCGCGCCTACCTCAAGCAGATCGGCAAGGTCGCGCTGCTCAACGCGGAGGAGGAGGTCGAACTCGCCAAGCGGATCGAGGCGGGCCTCTACGCCGCGGAGAAGGTGCGCGAGTTCACCGAGCAGGGCGAGAAGCTGCCGGTCGCGATGCGCCGCGACTACAACTGGATCGTCCGTGACGGTAACCGGGCCAAGAATCACCTGCTCGAGGCCAACCTGCGCCTGGTGGTCTCGCTGGCCAAGCGCTACACCGGCCGCGGTATGGCGTTCCTCGACCTGATCCAGGAGGGCAACCTGGGTCTGATCCGCGCGGTGGAGAAGTTCGACTACACCAAGGGCTACAAGTTCTCCACGTACGCCACCTGGTGGATCCGGCAGGCCATCACCCGCGCCATGGCCGACCAGGCGCGCACCATCCGCATCCCGGTGCACATGGTGGAGGTCATCAACAAGCTCGGCCGCATCCAGCGTGAGCTGCTCCAGGACCTCGGCCGCGAGCCGACGCCGGAGGAGCTGGCCAAGGAAATGGACATCACGCCGGAGAAGGTGCTGGAGATCCAGCAGTACGCGCGTGAGCCCATCTCGCTGGACCAGACCATCGGCGACGAGGGCGACAGCCAGCTCGGTGACTTCATCGAGGACTCCGAGGCCGTGGTCGCGGTGGACGCGGTGAGCTTCACGCTGCTGCAGGATCAGCTGCAGTCGGTGCTGGAGACGCTGTCGGAGCGTGAGGCGGGCGTGGTTCGCCTGCGTTTCGGGCTGACCGACGGCCAGCCCCGCACCCTCGACGAGATCGGCCAGGTCTACGGGGTCACCCGTGAGCGAATCCGCCAGATCGAGTCGAAGACCATGAGCAAGCTGCGCCACCCGAGCCGCTCGCAGGTCCTGCGCGACTACCTCGACTAGGCACCGAACTCGACGCCCGTATTCGTCGTGCCGCTGGATTCCTTCAGCGGCCGGTGAATGCGGGCGTCGCGTTCGTGTCGCCGGGGCCGATCACCCGACGACGGGCTCGGGGCGGTTGCGGGGCGACAGCCGCCCGACGATCGGCTCGACGACACGCGCCGCGATCGGTCCCAGCACCGCCATCAACAGCACGTAGGTCGAGGCGAGAGCGGTGAGCTGACCGTCCATCGCGCCCGCGCTCACCGCCAGCCCCGCGATGACGATGGAGAATTCGCCCCGCGCGACCAGGGCCGCACCCGCCCGGGCCCGGCCCATGCGACGGATGCCCTCTCGCGCGGCGGCCCACCACCCGGTCGCCACCTTCGTCACGACGGAGACCATCGCCAGCGCGATCGCCCAGCCCAGCACCGGCGGGATCGCTCGCAGATCGGTGCTCAACCCGAACGCCACGAAGAAGATCGCCGCGAACAGGTCGCGCAGCGGTTCGAGCATCTTCGCCGCCGCGTGCGCGGTCGAGCCGGAGATCGCGATGCCCAGCAGGAACGCCCCGACCGCCGCCGAGACGCTCAGCGCGGAGGAGGCGCCCGCCACCAGCAACGCGGCGCCGAGCAGCGTGAGCAGGAAGACCTCGCGATCGGCGCTGTCCACGATCGCCGACACGTACCGTCCGTAGCGCAGCGCCACCACGAGTACCAGCGTGATGGTGATCAGCGCCAGCGCAAGGGCGCGCAGCCCGCTGACCCAGCTCAGCCCGGCCAGCACCGTGGTGAGGATGGGCAGGTAGACCGCCATCGCCAGATCCTCGAAGACGAGGATCGACAGGATCACCGGGGTCTCCCGGTTGCCCAGCCGCCCGAGGTCGTCGAGGACTTTCGCCACGATGCCGGAGGAAGAGATGTACGTGACGCCCGCCATCGTAATCGCGCCGTTGACGCCCCAGCCGAGCAGCAGCGCCACCACCGCGCCCGGCGACGCGTTGACGACGATGTCCAGCAGCCCGGCCGCCCAGGAACGCCGCAGCCCGGTCACCAGCTCGGCCGCCGTGTATTCCAAACCGAGCAGCAACAACAGCAGCACCACGCCGATCTCGCCCGCGATGTGCCCGAAGTCGTAGGCGGCGCGCAGTTCGATGAGCCCACCTTGGCCGAAAGCGACACCGCCGAGCAGGTACAGCGGGATGGGTGACATCCCGACACGGCCCGCGACACGACCAAGCATGCCGAGAACGAAAAGAACCGCTCCGAGCTCGAGCAGGGCGAGCGCGGTGTCCGTCACGTGCTCAGCCGTGCGTCAATATCTTCGCCGCGGCATCCAAGCCCTCCGGAGTGCCGACGACCACGAGCAGGTCGCCCGCGGTGAAGGTGAAATCGGGACCGGGCGAGGGATGCAGCTGCCCGGCCCGCATGACCGCCACGATGGAGACTTTCGTACGGGTGCGCATCTCGGTCTCGCCGAGGGTGCGGCCGTCGTACGGGGAGTCGTCGGCGATCGGTAGCTGGCGTGTGGTGATCCCGGGCAGGTCGCGGTGGTCGTCGTTGAGTTTGGCGACCAGTTGCGGCGCGCCGAGCAAGTTCGCCAGGACCGCCGCTTCGTCGGTGGTCAGCGGGATCTGCGCGGCACAGGCGTCGGGATCCTCGAGTTTGGAGACGATCAGGTCGATATCACCGTCGCGGTGGGCGACCACGCCGATTCGGCGACCGGAACGCACCTCGAAATCCTTGCGGACCCCGATCCCGGGTAGTGCGGTGACGTCGACGTTCACGCCCTCCAGATTAGCCGGATCACCGCGCTGATCAACGGATCGGTCATCACTTCGGCCGATGGCGCGTCGCGGGCGCTGTGTTGTGATGGAGGCGTGCGGCGGTGGTCGGAGGTGCCGGAGCGGACCCGGGATGCGCTGGGCGCGGTGATCGCGTTCGCCGGTGGCGCCGCGTTGTACCTCGCGGGCTTCTCCACGATGACCGAGCGGGGCGGGGAGGTGTCGCCGGGGATTCGATTCGGTGTGCTGGCCGTGCTGTGCCTGGCGACGTTCTTCCGGCGCAGGACGCCGGTCACGGCGATGCTGTGCGGGCTCCTCCCGCTGGCGGTGGACATTCGGCTCGGCGCCACGGTGGCGGTGTGGATCATCTACGCCGACCTGATCTACTCGGCAGTGTTGTACGCCGGCCGCCGCGCCGCCCGGATCACGGCCCTGTCCTGGTCGGCGCTGTCCGGGATCGTCGTGGTGCTCACCTTCGCCTCGACCGGCGACCTGCGTTCGGTCGCGTTGGCGCTGGTGGCGGTATTCAGTTTCGTCGCGACGCCGATCTGGTGGGCCACTTCGGTGCGCACGCACAAGGAGATCGCCAACGCCGAGCGCACCCGCGCCCAGGCGCTGACCCTGGTCGCCGAACTCGACCGCCGCGCGGCGATCGCCGACGAGCGCACCACGATGGCGCGCGATCTGCACGACGTGATCGCCGGGCACCTGTCGGCCATCGCGCTGCACGCGGAAGCGGCGCTCGGGGTGCTGGCGCGCCGCGACACCGACCCCGCGGTGGCCGGGATCATGCGGTCCATCCGCACCGACAGCGTCAGCGCTTTGACGGAGATGCGCACCATGATCGGGTTGCTGCGCAGCGACGACACCGCGGCCGAAGTCGCCGCTCCGCGTGGACTGGCCCAGCTGTCGATCCTGGTGGACGCGGCGCGCGCGGCGGGGATCTCGGTACGGGTGCGCGAATCGCTGGACGGCACCGCGCTGCCGAGTGCGGTCGACCAGGCCGCTTACCGCATCGTTCAGGAGGCTTTGACCAACGCCATGAAACACGCTCCTGGACAGGAAGTCTCGATCGACGTGCGGACCGAGGACGAAACACTGAGCATCTCCGTCCGCAACCCGACCGTGCGCACGCGAACGTCGGCTCTCCCGGCGGAAGCCGGGGGTCGCGGGCTGGTGAACATGCGCGAGCGGGCCGCCGCGCTCGGCGGAATCCTGCGCGCCGGACCCGATGCCGGCTGCTGGGAAGTCCAGGCCGGCCTCCCGATCGGCACGGCCGGTGCGGCATGACGATTCGGGTGGTGGTCGCCGACGACCATGCGGCGATCCGAGCCGGTCTGCGAATGATCCTGGACGCGGAGGACGATGTCGAGGTGGTCGGCGAAGCGGCCGACGGCGATGTCGCTGTGGCCCAGGCCAAAGCGCTGCGGCCGGATGTGGTGTTGATGGACGTCCGGATGCCCGGGGTGGACGGGATCACCGCGACCGAACGGATCACCGCCGGCGGTCTGGCGAAGGTGCTCGTTCTGACGACATTCGATCTGGACGAGTACGTGTTCGGCACGCTGCGCGCGGGCGCTTCGGGGTTCGTGCTGAAATCCACGACAGGGCAGGCGCTGGTCGATGCGGTGCGCGCGGTCGCGGCGGGTGACGGCGTGCTGGCTCCGCAAGTGACCCGAGCGGTGATCTCGGCGTTCGTCTCGGCGAATCAGGCTGCCGCGCAGACGGCTCCCGCCGGGCTGCGTGAACTCACCGATCGCGAACGCGAAGTGCTCGATTGTCTCGGCAACGGACTGTCCAACGCGCAGATAGCGGCCCGGCTGTTCATCGGCGAGACGACCGTCAAGACGCACGTCTCCCGGGTGCTCACGAAACTCGGTGTGCGATCGCGAGTTCAGGCTGCCATCGTGGCGCGTGAGATCCGCGACCGATAGTCATGCCGGAAGCGGCGCGAATGTGCCGTCCGCGCCGGGCAGGTATGCCTCGACACCGGTGACCGCGCTCACCGGCAGGGGACCGTACAGATGTGGGAACAGCATCGCCTCCGGATCGGTCGGTACACCCGGCTCCCACTCGATCGGCGATCCGACGCGGCGCGCGTCGATCCGTAGCAGCACCAGATCGCGCCGTCCGGCGAACAGCCGGTTCGCGGGCAGGTGGACCTGTTGTGGCGCCGAGAGGTGGATGAACCCTTCTGTGGCGAGCGAGGGCGCCCGGTACTCCGCCGTTTGCCGAGCGGAAAGCCATTCCACCGAACTGCATAGGTGAACCAGCGTGTGAGTGTCATACGTCACGGGTAATCTCCCAATGGACAACTGAATCGGCCGATGAGGGTGTGACGCAGTGCACATCGACGACGGAACCTGTGGCGTTCGCCCGTAGCGAAATCCCTGGTCGTGTTATCGAAAACACACTGCTTCATGTGCGGGAACAAAGTCCCCCGTCCCGAACGTCTGACAGAGTAGTCATACCCCTGCTGGGAAGTAGCGGTAGCGAGCTCGTGGTGAGTGACCACGGGCCCCACACCAGGTGAACGGTCGTCGGGACCGGGAGCCAGGACGGAGGAGTCATGCCAGGAACCCTGACAAGCACCCCACTGACCGCGGTCGATCGTTGCGACCGCTGCGGGGCGGCCGCCCGAGTGCGCGCCGTACTGCCCGCGGGTGGAGAGTTGCTCTTCTGCCAGCACCACGCGAACGAACACATGGATCGGCTGCGTGAGCTGGACGCCGTGATCGACACGGAGTCCGCTCCCGCGCTCTGATCTGCTCCTCGCGTCCTGACACAACAGCATCGGACAACAGAACACCGTTTCCACCGGCAGCGGGTGACCCACAGGTCGCCCGCTGCCGGCGTTCCGGGAGCGGTCAGTCCCCGGACACCGTGCCGAGAATGCCGTCCAGCAGCCTGGCCAGCCCGTACTCGAAGGCGCCGTCCGGATCGGCGGGCGCCTGGTACAACTCCCCGACCGCCGCCCCGACGCGCGCCGAGAGCGGGAACCGGCTCTCCGGCATGACCTCGGCCAGCAGGGGCCCGTGCACCTCCCACCAGCGCGCGTCACTCATCTGCCCGGTCTCCCTGGCCGCCGCGACGGCCATGCGGGCGTTACCGGTGGCGAACTCCGACAGCACGGCGATCACCCGGTCCATCGCCACATCCGGCAGGCCGAGCCCCTCGATCGCGGCCAGCTGCCGTTCGTAGCGACGCATCCGTCCCGGCCCCAGCACCAGCCGCCACGGCGACACCTCGAGCAACCAGGGGTGCGCCACGAGCTCCGCGCGGACCTGGCGGGCCACCGCGGCCAGGCGCTCACGCGGCGGCAGGTCGCCGGGTATAGGTGCGTCGTCGTGGGCTACCGCGTCGACCATGAGTACCGACAGCGCGTCCTTGCTCGGCACGTAGGTGTACAAACTCATCGGCCGCAGGCCCAGCTCGGCGGCGACGGTGCGGATGGAGACCTTGTCGTAGCCCACCCGATCGGCGAGCGCGACCGCCGCGGCGACCACCGCGTCGACGCTGACCGCCGGCTTCGGGCCCCGTCCCGCCGGACGCGGCGGGAGGTCGTGCCGCCACAACAGGCTCATCAGTCGCCGGGCCTGGTCGAGAGTGGTTTCGTCGCTCACTGGCTCCTCGGAACAGATCGGAACAGATCGGAACAAATCCGGTACGGTGTACGTTGTTCAGCATACTCCGTACACCATACGTTTATTCGAGGGATGCGCTCTGCCCAGCACACACGCCACTTACCTGCCGGACCGGCACATGTTCGCGCTTTGGAATTGGGCGGGGTCCGGCCCCGGTGCGGCCCCGCGCGGGCGCGGTGACCAGGAAACCCTCGCGCTAGCCGTCCCGGTCGGCCCGGACGGTGCGATCGAAATCGCCGACGTCGAGGTCGCCCTGGTGGACCCGGAGACCTTCGCGGACACGACGGTGGAGAATCCGGGAGAGTCGACCGCGGCCTGGCAACGTGTCATGCGCAGCGTCCGCGCCGGGGAGCCCTCCGGCACGGACGCGGATGACCTGCCCATCGCCGCGCACGCGGTGCCGGACGCATCCGGCACCGCGATCGTCTCGGCGCGACGGGCGCTGCTGACGCTGCTGGACACCGAGGCCGTGACCGCCGACCTGCGGGCGGCACTCGCGGCCCGGCTGCGGCCCTACCAGGCCCGCGGGGTCGGCTGGTTGCGCGAAACCGTGGCCGCCCACGGCGGCGCGGTGCTCGCCGACGAGATGGGACTCGGCAAAACCGTGCAGGCCATCGGCTTCCTGCTCGACCGCGCCGAGGCGGGCCCGCAATTGGTGGTGTGCCCGACTTCGCTGGTCGGCAACTGGGCGCACGAGATCGGCCGTTTCGCGCCGGGGCTGCGCGTGGTCACCTGGCGTGGCGGCGACCTCGACGCCGCTGCCGCGACGGTCGTCGTCGCCGGCTATCCGACGTTACGGCTGCACGGGCCGCTGCTGGCTCGACCAGGCTGGGCCACGGCCGTCTTCGACGAGGCGCAGGCGTTGAAAAATCCCCGCACCCAGGTCGCGAAAGCCGCGCGCGCCATCGACGCCGCCGCCACCGTCGCGCTGACCGGCACGCCCGTGGAGAACCATCTCGACGAATTGTGGGCATTGCTGCACCTGGTGGCGCCCCGGCTGTTCGGGCACCGAGCACAGTTCCGCCGGCGCTTCGCGCGGCCGATCCATGAGGGGTCGACGGTCGCGGCGGCGCGATTGCGCGACACCATCGAACCGGTCGTGCTGGCACGCAAGAAGAATCAGGTCGCCGCCGCGCTGCCCGCGAAGATTCACAGCGACCTGCTCTGTGACCTCACCGCCGAACAGGAGCGGCTCTGCACCGCCTGCTCGACGAAGCCGTCGACGACGGATTCGGTGCGGGCATCGAGCGCCACGGCCGCGTGCTCGCGGCACTGACCTCCCTCAAACAGGTGTGCAATCATCCGGGGCTGATCACCGGCGAACTCACGAGCTGGCCGGTCGCTCGGGGAAACTCGACCTGTGCACGGACATCATCGCCACGAACCTCGAAACCGACAGTCCCACTTTGATTTTCACCCAATACCGCCGGACCGGCGAACTGCTGGTACGTCATCTCGCCGAACAGTTCGGGGTGGCGGCGCCGTTCTTCCACGGCGGCTCGAGCCAGGCCGAGCGCGCCGAGATCGTGACCCGGTTCCAGTCCGAGGACGGGCCGCCGGTACTGGTGCTGAGCCTGCGCGCGGCGGGTACCGGGCTCACGCTGACCCGCGCCGCCGACGTCGTCCACTTCGACCGCTGGTGGAATCCCGCGGTGGAGGCGCAGGCCTCCGACCGGGTCCACCGCATCGGCCAGACCCGCACGGTCACCGTCACCACCCTCACCTCGGCCACCACCGTCGAAGAGCACATCGCGGGCATGCACGACCGCAAGGCGGCGCTGCGCGACCTCGGTGACACGGCGGGCATCGCGGCACTGGCCGCGCTGGACGACGACCAGCTGATCGAGATCCTGCGCCGCAAGAGGGAGAACTGATGGCGGACAACGAATTCGGCTACACCGCGTGGGGCATGGAGTGGGTGCGGCTGGCCGAGCCGCTGCGCCAGACCCGGCCGGACCCACTGCTGCCCCGCGCTCGCAGCATCGCCCGCAACAACGGCGTGCAGGCCACCGTCGAGGGCGGGGTGGTGCGGGCCACCATCCACCGCGGCGGTCAGGCCTCGATCACGCACGTGGAGGTGGCGCCCCTGTCGCGCCGGACGATCACCGCCGTCGCCGAAATCGTGCCGGACCCCAGCGTGCTGACCGACGACATGCACCGCGCGATCACGGCGGCCGGGATCTCGATCGCGCCCGTGCTGGCGGGCACGGACTGCTCGTGCACGGCGCGCAAGTCACGGTGCGTGCACGTGCTGGCCGTCTATTACGAGATGGCGCGGCGAGTCGACGAGGATCCGCGACTCGGGTTGGCGATTCAGGGCTATTTCGCCGCTGCACCCCGTAATTCGGACGAATCCGCACCCCAGACCCGATGGACGCCGATCAGTGCGCTGGACCCCCAGCGGTTCTTCACGACGCCCCGGCGCGGCGGCAGCGCGGACTGCCACGCGCCCCTCGGAGTACGAGCCATGCGCACGAGCGACGGACCCAGTCGGCATGATCGGCGAAAGACCCCGCAGCCGAACGTCGTCTGAAGTCCGTCAGCGCGGCGGGTGGTGCGGCGGCCGAGAGCCGCTCGTTTGCCACGGCGTCGAATCGGCTCGGCGGCAACGGCATTCCGGCTCCGTCGCCGTCGCCGTCGCCGTCGATGGCCGTCATCGCCGCGCCGTGCCGGTCGCGCAACCGCGCGGCCAGCACCGGATCGATCTCGACACCGGTGAGTGCGGAGGGGCGAGCAAGTAACGCGGACACGTCGCCATAACCGGGACCGATCTCCAAGGTCTCGGCGCCGACATCGAGGCCGGACAGCGCCCACGGCACGATGCGCGTCGCGCTGGTCTTCTCCCACATCGACGAACGGCACAGCGATCGGGCGTTCCGGCGGGTGGTCGGGGTATCGCCGGGGCGGTATCTCAGCGGCTGATCAGGCGTTGGTGCCGCTGTCCACGGTGAGCAGCGCGCCGGTCACGCTGCGCCCGGACGGCCCGGCCAGGAAGGCCACCGCGTCCGCGACATCGTCGGCGGCGCCGAAACGGCCCAGCGCGGTCAGCTCTCGTTGCCGCTGCGCGTGCGCGCCGTCCCCGGGGTTCATGTCGGTGTCGGTGGAGCCGGGCAGCACGAGGTTCACCGTGATCGCACGCGGGCCGAGTTCGCGCGCGAGCGCCTTGGTGAAACCGCTGAGGGCGGACTTGCTGAGGTTGTAGAGGGTCAGGCCGTCGAACGGCGCGTGCTCGGTGAGGTTGGTGCCGATGCTGATGATCCGCCCGCCGTCGGTCATGTGCGTGACGGCGGCCTGCGCGCCGACGAACGCGGCGCGGGCGTGCACGCCGAGCGCGTTGTCGATCTCGGCGACGGTGAATTCCTCGAACGGCTTGGCCGGGAAGATGCCCGCGTTGTTGACCAGGATGTTGAGCCCGCCCAGTTCGGACGCGGCGCGGTTCACCGCCGCGCGAACGGCCGTGGCGTCGGCGCTGTCGGCCTGGATCGCGATGGCTCGGCGGCCGAGCGCCTCGACGTCGCCGGCCACCGTCTTCGCCTGTCCTTCGGCGTGCTGGTAGGTCAGCGCCACGTCCGCGCCCGCGGCGGCGAGGCGGCGTGCGATCGCCGCCCCTATCCCACGGCTACCCCCGGTGACCAGCGCGACCTTGCCCGTCAGCTCCGACATCGGTGCTCCTTTGATTTCTGTGTCGATCAATACATAAATAGCCAAGCGCATCCGCCGCCGCGATGTCAAGGGGTATATTTAACGATCGACACAGAAAGGGTGTGGATGGCTGAACGGGGACGACCGCGCACCTTCGATCGCGCCGAGGCGTTGCACCGAGCCATGGAGGTGTTCTGGGAACACGGGTACGAGGGCGCCTCGATGAGCGACCTCACCGCCGCGATGGGGATCAACTCCCCCAGCCTCTACGCCGCGTTCGGCGGCAAGGAGGCGTTGTTCCGCGCGGCCGTCGAACTCTACGGACGCACCGACGGTGGCTACACCGCCCGCGCGCTGCGCGAGGAGCCGAGCGCGCGAGCGGCCATCGAGGCGATGCTGCGCGACAACGCCAGGGCTTACACCGAGGAGAACAAGCCGCATGGGTGCATGGTCGTGCTCGCGGGCTCCACCTACACCACCCGCAACACGAGCATCCGCGACTTCCTGATCGGCAAACGCCGCGAGACGACCGAGGACATCCGGCGACGGCTCGAGCGCGGCGTGACCGAGGGTGATCTACCGGAAGGCACCGATAGCGCGGCACTGGCCAGCTTCTACACCACGGTCCTCTACGGCCTGTCCATCCAGGCGCGAGACGGGGCGTCGGCGGCGGAACTCACCTCGGCCATCGACTGCGCCATGGCCGCCTGGCCCGGTCCCGACGGCTGACGCGGCCTACTTGCGGCGCAGGGCGGCGATGCGCTCACCGAGCTGCTCGGCGGAGGCCAGCGCCGTCGGCGGCCCGCCGCATTCGCGACGCAGCTCGCCGTGGATCACGCCGTGCGGTTTCCCGGTGCGATGGTGGTGCATGGCAACCAGGCTGTTGAGTTCACGCCGCAGCTCGCCGAGCCGATCGGCCGTGGCGACCCGCTCGGCGGCGCTGGCGACCTGCGGACCCGGATCGGGAACGGGCACCGAGACACTCCGCTCGGCGACCTGTTTGGCCTGCCGCTCACGCAACAGCGCGCGCATCTGTTCGGCGTCCAGTAGCCCGGGAATGCCCAGATAGTTGGCCTCCTCGTCGCTGCCCGCGAAGGTCGCGGTACCGAAGGACGACCCGTCGTAGATCACCTGATCGAGCTCGGCGTCGGCGGCCAGCGCGACGAAGGACTTCTCCGGCTCACCCGGCTCGTCCTGCTGCTTGTTCGCCTCGGTCAGCAGGTTGTCGTCGAGGCCGTTCTTCTCCCGGTGCGGCTTACCGATGACGTGGTCGCGCTGCAATTCCAGCTGCGCGGCCAGATCCAGCAGCACCGGCACCGAGGGCAGGAACACGGTCGCGGTCTCGCCCGGCCTGCGGGCACGCACGAACCGCCCGATCGCCTGCGCGAAGTACAACGGTGTGGCGGCGCTGGTCGCGTACACCCCCACCGCCAGGCGGGGCACGTCGACGCCCTCGGACACCATGCGCACCGCCACCATCCAGCGCTGGGTGCTGGTGCTGAACTCGGCGATGCGGCTGGAGGACGCCGGATCGTCGGACAGCACCAGCGCGGGCTTCTCACCGCAGATGTGCTCCAGCAACTCGGCGTAGTCGCGAGCGCGGTCCTGGTCGGTGGCGATCACCAGGCCGCCCGCGTCGGGCATGCCGGAGTCGCGCTTCTGACGCAGCCGGATGTCGGCGGCACGCAGCACGGCGGAGATCCAGTCGCCCGCCGGGTCCAGCGCGGTCCGCCAGGCCCGGGCGGTCTGCTCGGCGTTCAACGGCTCACCGAGGCGCGCGGAATACTCCTCGCCCGCGCTGTCGCGCCAGTGCGCCTCCCCGGAGTACGCCAGGAAGACCACCGGCCGCACCACGCCGTCGGCGAGCGCCTCGGCGTAGCCGTAGGTGTGGTCGGCGCGCGACTTCGGGAAACCCGACTCGTCGGGTTCGTAGACGACGAACGGGATCTGGCTGTCGTCGCTGCGGAACGGAGTACCGGTCAGCGCGAGGCGGCGGGTGGCGTCGCCGAACGCCTCCGCGGTCGCCTCGCCCCAGCTCTTGGCGTCTCCCGCGTGGTGGATCTCGTCGAGAATCACGAGTGTCCTGCGGTTTTCGGTGCGCACCCGATGCCGCGTCGGATGCGCGGCGACCTGCGCGTAGGTCACCACCACACCGTGGTAGTCCCCCGAGGTGCCGCCGGTGGAGTTGGAGAAGCGCGAGTCCAGGGCGATCCCGGCGCGCGCGGCGGACTGTGCCCACTGGTGCTTGAGGTGTTCGGTCGGCGCCACCACGGTGACCTGGTCCACGGTGCGATCGGCCAGCAGTTCCGCGGCAACGCGCAGCGCGAATGTCGTCTTTCCCGCACCGGGAGTGGCCACGGCGAGGAAATCCCGCGGTTTGGTGGCCAGATACTTCGTCAGCGCGCGTCGCTGCCAGGCGCGCAGCGAACCACCGACGGCAGTGCGCACTGTTCTCGAATCGCCCGGCGTCTCCGCTTCTCCCGCCACAGCGGCGCCACCCGACCCAGTCACGCAGACGACCCTAGCGGCCCGGCACGGCGTGTCGCCAAACCGACGCGGTGTGCGCGACGGGCATCACACGGCCACCGGCCAGGACGCTGGGAGTTCACCCGATGCGCACCGACACGTCGCATCGGCGGCCCGATGCGGATCGCCGAAGTGCGCGATGCTGTAACCACGATGACCGATCACCGCGCCCTCGGGGGCGATCCGCCGCGGACCGACGCACCGTCGACCCGCGCCGCCGTCGTGCGCTCGCGAGCCTGGACCGACCGTGCGCGGGCGCGGGCGATGGCGGCGGGCAGGCGGACCGGCACGCTGATCGTGCGGGTGGCGGAGAAGGCCTGGGCCGACTCCATCTTCGCCAAGTCGGCCGCCGCGGCGTTCTGGCAGACGCTCTCGCTGGCGCCGCTGCTGCTCGGGGTGCTCGGCAGCCTGGGCTACGTCGGTGGATGGTTCGGCCCCGACACGGTGCAGATAGTGAGTCCAAGATCATCACGTTCAGCCAGGAACTGTTCAGCGCGAGTGTGGTGTCCGACCTCATCGAGCCGACGGTGCGGGACGTTCTCGGGCGCGGGCGCGGCGCGGTGGTGTCGGTGGGTTTCGTGCTGTCGCTGTGGGCCGGGTCGTCGGCGATGGCCACCTTCGTCGACGCGATCGTCGAGGCGCACGACCAGCAGGACGCCCGGCACCCGGTGTGGCAGCGCATCTTCGCGCTGTTGCTGTACGTGCTGTTCCTGGTGGCGGCGGTCTTCATCCTGCCGCTGGTGGCGTTGGGGCCGACGCTGATCGGGCGGGCGCTGCCCGCGGCCTGGCGTACTACCGGGCTGCAACTGCTGGATTCCTTCTACTACCCGGGCGTCGGCCTGCTGCTCATCGTGGGGCTCACCACTCTCTACAAGCTGGCGCTGCACACCTCGCTGCCCTGGCACCGGCTCTTCGGCGGTGCGCTGGTGGCGGGAGTCTTCTTCATGGCGGCCAGCGACGTGCTGCGCCGCTACCTGTCCTGGGTGACCCGCACCGGCGTCACCTACGGTGCGCTGGCGACGCCGATCGCGTTCCTGCTGTTCACGTTCTTCCTGGGGTTCGCGGTGATCCTGGGCGCCGAGTTCAACGCGGCGGTGCAGGAGTTCTGGCCCGCCCGCGCGACGCGCATGGAGCAGGTGAAGGAGTGGATCGCCAATCAGGTGCGCGGGGAGACCGGCGCCGAGGAGGGCGAGGCCGAGCAGGACAAGGCCGAGCAGGACAAGGCCGAGCAGGACAAGGCCGAGCACAACGAGGCCGCCGCACGTCCGGAGGACGCCGCGCCCGACAGCTCCGCCGCCGTGCTCGGCCTACGGGGAGCGCGGTCCTCGTCCGGCGAGTAACGGCGTCTCAGTCGCCCTTGCGTAGGCCGTCGAAGACCTTCTTGCACTCCGGGCACACCGGAGAGCCGGGCTTGGGCGAGCGGGTCACCGGGAAGACCTCTCCGCACAGGGCGACCACGTGGGTGCCCATCACGGCGCTCTCGGCGATCTTGTCCTTCTTCACATAGTGGAAGAACTTCGGGGTGTCGTCGCCCGTCGTCTCGTCGGTCGTCGTATCCGGGCGAACCATGGTGTCGGTGCTCACGCATTCCATGATGCCGCATCCCTCGATCCCGGGCTGACCACGGTGTGTGCGTGGACGGACCGCGAGTGGAAGACTCAGGGGTATGCAGCAGAACGGCGATTCCCAATCCGCCGACGGCCGCGACCGCGAAGAGCACCCCGACGTGACGATGCCGACGCAGCCCCGCCGTTCCTCCGGATATTTCCCAGGCAGTGACGACAGACACCCGGCGTTGATCACCGAGGCGGCGCCCTCGCTCGAGGATCAGCATCGGGCCCGCGTGCGCCGGTACACGATCATCATGGCCTTCCGCATACCGTGCCTGGTCCTCGCGGCCATCGCCTACTCCGCGTTCGAGAGTGCCCTGCTGTCCATCCTGATCATCGTCGCGTCGATCCCGCTGCCATGGATCGCGGTGCTGATCGCCAACGATCGCCCGCCGCGCAGCAAGGACGAGCCGAGCCGGTGGGACCGTCCGCGCACGGCCATCGAGTCCCGGCCGCACAACGCCATCGACAGCTGAGCGCCGTGCCTCGGCGCGATCGTCGCGCGGACGCGATCGTCGTGCGGACGCGATCGTCGTGCGGACGCGATCGTCGCGCGGGAAGGCCGATCGTCGTGCGGGAAGGCCTCGGACCACCGCTGAACCGGGGCGCTGGCATCGATGGCGGCCGCGTCCGCACGCGCTGATACGCCCGGCCGTCTTCGCGCCCGGCCGACCTGTGCGCCGAGTCGCCCGGCGCAAGCGACGGCCGCGGCGTCCTTCCTCGGCCCGAAGGGGCAGCCGGGCCGGCGAGCGAGCCCGGACCAGCTGCGGGAACGCAGCTCAGCGCGCGCCGGGCGCCGCGCTGAGGGCCGGTGCGCGGCGGATGACCGCCGACATCACAGCGGCGGCGGCGCACAGACCGCCCGCGAGATACCAGGCGAGGTCGTAGCTGCCATGGAGGTCGCGGATGACGCCTGCGCCGGTGGCCGCCACCGCCGAGCCGATCTGGTGGGAGGCGAACACCCAGCCGAACGCGACCGGGCCGTCGGCGCCGAACAGTTCGCGGCACAGCACGACCGTCGGCGGGACCGTGGCCACCCAGTCCAGGCCGTAGAAGACGATGAACACCCACAGACTCGGCTGCGTGTCCGGGCCGAGCAGGGCGGGCAGGGTCAGCAGCGACAGGCCGCGCAGCGTGTAGTAGCCGATCAGCAGATAGCGCGGGTCGACCCGGTCGGTCAGCCAGCCGGAGGCGATGGTGCCGGCCACGTCGAAGACTCCGACGACGACCAGCAGGCTCGCCGCTGTGGTCGGCGGCATGCCGTGGTCGTGCGCCGCGCTCACGAAATGGGTGCCGACCAGGCCGTTGGTCGAGGCGCCGCAGACGGCGAAGCCGCCGGCGAGCAACCAGAATCCGGGCCGGCGGGCGATCGTCAGCAGCACGGTCAGCGCGCGCGACGCGCCACCGGCGGCCGGTACCCGCAGACCGGCCGTGCTGTCCGGCTCGGCGCCGTAGGCCCGCATGCCGAGGTCGCTCGGATAGTCCCGGATGAACAGCAGCACCAGCGGCGCCACGGCCAGCGCCGCGCCCGCGACGATCAGCGACGGCACCCGCCAGCCGTGTGTGTGCGCCAATGCCGAAACCAGGGGCAGGAAGATCAGCTGTCCGGTCGCGCCCGCGGCGGTGAGCACGCCGGTGACCAGACCGCGCTGCCGCACGAACCACCGGCCGGTGATCGTGGCGACGAACGGCATCGACATCGACCCCACGCCGACTCCGACCAGCAGACCCCAAGTCAGCACCAGGTGCCACGGCCGGGACATGAACACCGTCAGCCCGCTGCCCGCGGCGACCAGCAGCAGCGCGCAGGTCACCACCCTGCGGATGCCGAAGCGGTCCATCAGCGCGGCGGCGAACGGAGAGATGAGCCCGTACAGCAGAAGATTCAGCGATACGGCCGCCCCGATGGTTCCGTGCGACCAGCCGAACTCCTCGTGCAGCGGATCCAGCAGCACGCCGGGGACGGAGCGGAAGGCCGCCGCGCCGAGGAGCGCGACGAAGCCGACGCCCGCGACCAGCCACGCGGGATGCGGGCGCCGGCGCGGCGCGGGACGGCGGGGTGCCGGGATCGGCGTTCGCAGTTCGGTCACTCGCTGAGCCTGCCCGAACCATGTCCGCGCATCGAGTGGCTGGAATGCCACTTACCATCAAATTCGTGCCATACGCGGCCGCGCCGGTATTTTCTCGACAGAGCCGGGCACGTGTACCTAGGGTCGCATGCAGCCTCGCGCACCCCGATCACGGCCTCGGTTCGTCGCGGGCGACAAGACAGGAGTCGACATGATTCGGTGGATCTGGGCTTTCCTGGACCGCCCGGCGCAGCGTTTCGACGACTGCGCCAAGTTCTGGTCCACGGTCACCGGCACAGAGCTCTCCCCTCGGCGCGGCGCGAACGACGAATTCCTCACCTTGCTGCCCGACCCCGCGTTGTTCGCCGCGGCGAGCGTCAAGATGCAGGCGGTGACCGGCCTCGGCGGTGTGCACCTCGATCTGGACGTCGACGACATCCCCTCCGCCGTCCGCGCCGCGCTCGACCTGGGCGCGGAACTGGTCGCCAATCATCCCGACTACGCCGTGCTGCGCTCCCCTGGCGGCCAGCCGTTCTGCTTGACTCCCAGCGGCCGTGCCACCAGCACTCCCGCGCCCGCCGTCCGGGCTCCCGACGGCACGCTGTCGCGCCTGGACCAGGTATGCCTCGACATCGGCCCCGCCGACCACGAGGTGGAGACCCGCTTCTGGACATTGTTGACCGGCTGGTCCTACCAGCCCGGCAGACGGCCGGAGTTCGCCCGGCTGCGCAGCGAGGAACGGCAACTGCCCGTGCAGTTGCTGCTGCAGCGCCTCGGCGAGAACCGCCCGACCAGCGCCCACATCGATCTCGCCGCGAGCGACATCCGAGCCACCGCCGCATGGCACGAGTCGCTCGGCGCGACCATCATCCAACGCCACGAGCATTGGATCGTCCTGACCGATCCGGGCGAACGCGCTGTACTGCGTCACCGGCCGCGACCCGAACGGCGTCTGATCGCCAGCCCGCTGCTCGCGGCGGGTTCGATAGTCGATCGGGCATCACCACGCCCGGCGCGGCGAGCACCTGATCCGTGCCGGTCGGATGCGATGGCAGAGTACCGGTGTGCCTACGAACCGATCGACGACCACCGGATCGCTGCTCGCCGCGCTGTGCCCGGACCTGCGCACCGCGCTGACCAGGGTGGGCTACGACGCCAACACCCTGCTCGACGCGCTCGGCGACGCACACGCCGCACTGGGCCGGTCGGAGCCGGTGCCGGTGCGCCGCGCGGCGCGCGCGGCGGGCGAACTGGGCACGCTCGTTCGGCTGCTGCTGCTCGGCAACGCACTGCCCGAGCGGGAGGTGGCCGCGGCGCTGGCGCCCGTGCGGATCGATCGCGCGGTCGCCGCCGGCCTGCTGGACCGCGACGGTGACCAGCTGCGGGCCGCCCTGGACCTGCGCCCGCTCGACGCTGGCGCGGGCACCCGGTGGATCCTGTCCGACCTCGATGATTCGATGCGTCGGCGCACCTTGACCGAGGATCACGTCCTCGGCGTCGGCCACGCGTCCCTCTCGCTGCTGCGGGCGACGCCGACCCGCCCCGTTGGCACAGTGCTCGACCTCGGCACCGGGTGCGGTGTGCAGGCGGTGCATGCCGCCTCCTACGCGCGGCGGGTCACCGCCACCGACGTCAACGCCCGTGCGCTGTGGCTGGCCGAGGCCACCGCGGCGCTCAACGACCTGGACATCGAACTGCTGGAGGGCTCCTGGTTCGAGCCGGTGCGGGGCAGGCGCTTCGACCAGGTGGTGGCCAATCCGCCGTTCGTCGTGGGTCCCGCGCGCGTCGAGCACACCTATCGCGATTCCGGTCTCGCGCTCGACGGCGCGAGTGAATTGGTGATCTCGCAGGCCGCGGGCCTGCTCGCCCCCGGAGGCACCGCCGCGATGCTGGCCGCCTGGGTCCACGCCGGGGACGAGGACTGGCGCGGGCGCGTCTCGTCCTGGCTGCCCGCGCACGGCGTCGACGCGTGGGTCGTCCAGCGCGACGTCGCCGATCCAGCCCTGTACGTGGGCACCTGGTTGCGGGACGCGGGGCTGGATCCCCGGGACCCGGCCGCGCAGGAACGCGCGGAGCGCTGGCTGGACGCCTTCGAGGCGGCCGGGGTCGATGGCGTCGGATTCGGTTTCGTGTATCTGCGCGCGATCGACGGGCCCACCGAACTGCTCGCCGAGGATCTCACCCACGGCTTCGACGATCCGCTCGGCGACGAGGCCGTCCGGTACTTCGAGCGCTCGGCCTGGCTGCGTGCCGTCGCCGGTGACGAAAACCTCGCCTGGTCTTCACGTTTCGTCGTAAATCCGGCGACCGCGCTGGAGCGGGTGTACCTGCCCGGCGCCGACGGGTGGGCGCCGGAGCTCGCGCGACTGCATCGCGGCGACGGTCCCCGCTGGCAGCACGAAGTGGATGAGGCCACAGTCTCGCTGCTGGCGGGAATGCACGCCGACGGCCTGCCGTTGTACGAGCTGATCGAGCTGCTGGCGCTCGCCCACGGTGCCGAGGAGGTGAGCGCAGAGTTCGCGGCCGACGCGTTGTCCGTGGTCACCGGTTTGGTACGCCACGGTCTGATCAAGCCCGTGTGACCGCACGGCATCCGCGCGCCGGTCGGTGCAGGTCCTGGCCGGGGATCGTCCCGCGCTGCGGTGCTTCTCAGGAACTTCTCAGACGAGAAGGGCGAAAACCGCTGCTCAGAGCGGTTTATGCCAGCCGTAACGGGGAACTTTCTTCCTGTCGGGTCCGTTTATCGGAGTGAGACACCACCGACAGGAGGCAAGTCATGACAAGCCCCGCCACCACTCGTGTGCGCACCAGCGATTCGGACCTCGACGCTCAGAGCCCTGCCGCCGACTTGGTACGTGTGTACCTGAACGGGATCGGCCGCACCGCGCTGCTCACGGCTGCCGACGAGGTCGAGCTGGCCAAGCGCATCGAGGCGGGCCTCTACGCGCAGTACCTGCTGGAGACCGGCAAGCGTTTGTCGGCCACCCGCAAGCGTGATCTCGCGATCATCGTGCGCGACGGTCAGGCCGCCCGGTCTCATCTGCTCGAAGCCAATCTCCGGCTTGTCGTCTCGCTTGCCAAGCGTTACACCGGCCGCGGCATGCCGCTGCTGGACCTGATCCAGGAGGGCAACCTCGGCTTGATCCGGGCCATGGAGAAGTTCGACTACGCCAAGGGCTTCAAGTTCTCCACCTACGCCACCTGGTGGATCCGGCAGGCCATCACTCGCGGCATGGCCGATCAGAGCCGCACCATCCGCCTGCCCGTCCACTTGGTCGAGCAGGTGAACAAGCTGGCCAGGATCAAGCGCGAACTACACCAGCAGCTCGGGCGGGAGGCCACCGACGAGGAACTGGCCACCGAATCCGGCATCCCGGTCGACAAGATCTCCGATCTGCTCGACCACAGCCGCGACCCGGTGAGCCTGGACATGCCGGTCGGCAACGACGAGGAAGCTCCGCTGGGCGATTTCATCGAGGATTCCGAGGCCACTTCGGCCGAGTCCGCGGTCATCGCCGGTCTGCTGCACCACGACGTGCGCAGCGTGCTGGCGACCCTCGACGAACGCGAACAGCAGGTCATCCGGCTGCGCTTCGGCTTGGACGACGGTCAGCCGCGCACGCTGGACCAGATCGGCAAGCTCTTCGGCCTCTCCCGCGAGCGGGTGCGCCAGATAGAGCGTGAAGTCATGGCGAAGCTGCGCAAGGGCGAGCGGGCCGACCGGCTCCGCGCCTACGCCAGCTGATCAACCCCGGCGCCGGCTGCTGCCGAGCAGTTTCGGCGTCCGGCTCGGTGACCCCTTCCGCCAGGGTCACCTTCCCGCGCCGACCGGTGACCGCGCGAACCCGTCCCCTCCGGGTGTCGCGCGAGCCGGTCGGCGGTGTCGTACTCCCCCTTCGACCCGGTCGGGCCGCCTCAACTCTGATCTACCGCGATGTCGTACTTGACGGTGTCGTCTTCGACCGAGGTCACCGTCAGCGTCACGCCCAGCGTGTCCCCGCCCGCGGTCAACGTGCACCGCATAGTGGCGCCCTCCTTGCCGGTGAGATCGCCGGGGCAATTGATCGTGTCGGGTTCCTGCCCGACCTTTTCGGTGAGCGAATCCTTGACCGACTTCTCCAGATCGGCCTCCTCGACCTTCGGAGTGCCGATGCTGACCGAACACGCGGTGAGCGCCGACGCGACTAGCGATATCAGGGCAAGGCTGCGAATCTTCATGGTGGAGCGGACCTTTCTCTCGGACGAAGCCGGCATCTCCACATCGCGGCGACCGCGATCGTCCGTTATCCGCTGACCGGCGCGTGACGTGTGCGAGCCGACGTCCCAGCCGCGCCACCCCGGCCGTCCCACTCATCGCCGCCGGTGATGCTCACCCCAGCCGGCGCGGACCGGTGTCGAAACGGCTCGGCTCCGGCCCGATACGGCCGCGCGCGTAGAGGATCTCCGCCGAGGTCGGCGAGGCCAGCACCGGATCGAAGGACAGCTCGCGCATCTCCGGCAGGTCGTTGAACAGGGCCGAGATGCGCTGCGCCAGTTCGGCGAGCGCCGCCTTGTCCACGCGCGGGCTGGCGGGGGTACCCGACAGCAACGGCGCGGCACGCGGAGCGTCGATCAGAGCCATCGCCTCGTCCTCGGTCAACGGCAGCGCCCGATAGGCGCGGTCGCCGAGCAACTCGATGATCAGGCCGGACAGGCCGAATTCGATCACCGAGCCGAACGAAGGGTCGTCCTGCACGCGCAAGATGCAGCCGACACCCTTGGTGGCCATCTTCTGGATGTGCAACACCGGATCACCGCACAACTCCGCCAGATCCGCATAGCCCTGCCGCACCGCCTCGGGCCGCCACAGATCGAGCCGGACGCCGGTGAGATCCGGCCTGCGCCGCCACAATTCGCCCGTCGCCTTGGCCGCCACCGGGTAGCCGAGTTCTTCCGCCGCCGCGACCGCCTCTTCCGCGGTGCGCACCTCACGGAATTCGACAACCGAAATGCCATAGCAGGCAAGCAATTCCACCGTTTCCAGATCGGTGAGCCACCGGCCGCCCGACCCGGCCATCCAGTCCGCCACCAGCTGGCGGGCGCGGTCGGTATTGATGCCGGGCGGACGCACCACCGGCGACACGGGCTTGGTTCGCCATTCGGCGTATCGCCGGACCCGGGCGAGGGCTCGCGCGGCGCGTTCGGGATCGGGATACGACGGGATGGACCCGTGCACCGCCGTCGCGCCCGGACCGCGCACCGCGAGCAGATTCGGGATGCCCTGCTCGGCGATGAACGTGGTCAGGATCGGTTTCTCGGCATCGGGTACGGCGGCCGCCGCCGCTCGGATCGCGTCGGCGAAGCCGACGGTCGGCAGCGGAACCGGCGGCGCGAAGACGACGATCACGGCGTCTGCCTCGTCCGAGCGCAAGGCCGCGACCACGGCGTCCAGATACGCGCCCGGCGTCGCCTGCGGGCCGAGGTTGACCGGCTCCCCCACCTGGAGTCCCTCGCTGTGCGCCGCGTCGATGGCCAGCCAATTGAGCGCCGTGCTGTTGCCGACCACCGCGAGGCGTGAGCCGCGCGGCAGCGGCTGATAACCCAGCAGCGCGGCGCAGTCGAACAACTCGGAGATCGAATCGACTTGGACGATGCCCGCCTGCGCGAACAGATCCCGCACGATCGAGCGATCCATGTCTCCCGCGGGCTGGGCTACCGAGCGGCCGCTGCTGACCGCGACGATCGGTTTGGTGCGGGCCACCCGCCGCGCGATCCGGGAGAACTTGCGGGGATTGCCGAAACTCTCCAGGTACAGCAGCACCACATCGGTATCGGGGTCGCTGTCCCAGTACTGCAGCAGGTTGTTGCCGGAGACGTCGGCACGGTTACCCGCGGACACGAACGTCGACAACCCGAGATTGCGCGCCGCCGCCTCACCGAGGATGGCCGCGCCCAAGGGCCCGGACTGACAGAAGAATCCGATGCGCCCGCGCCCCGGCAACACCGTGGCCAAGGTCGCGTTCAGAGCGATCACCGGGTCGGTGTTCGCGATCCCGAGGGCGCTCGGCCCGACCACGCGCATGCCGTGGCCACGGGCAGCGGCCACGAGTTCGCGCTCGGCCGCCACGCCGTCCGCACCGGTCTCGCCGAAACCGGCGGTCAGCACGACGAGACCTTTGACGCCCTTGGCCATGCAATCGTCGAGCACCGACCCGATCGCCGCGGGCGGCACCGCGACCACGGCCAGATCGACCTCGTCCGGGATCTCCCTGACCGTCGCGTATGCCCGCACGCCTCGCACCGACTTGCGGCTCGGGTTCACCGGGAATACCGGCCCCTGGAACTGCCCGGACAGCAGGTTCGCCAGCACAGCCCCACCGACCCGCCCCGTCGCGGGGGTGGCGCCGATCACCGCGACCGACCGAGGGGCCAGCAGATTGCCCACGCTGCGCGCCTCCGAAGCGCGTTCGCGCGAGTCACGCACCGACAGCAACGCTTCGGTGGGGTCGATGGCGAACTCGAGATGCAGGACCGAACCGTCCCTGCCGCTTTCGACCTGATAGCCCGCGTCGCGGAAGACCGTCACCATCACGGTGTTCTCCGCCAGCACCTCGGCGACGAAGGTCTCGATCTTGTTCTCGGCCGCGGCGCCGGCCAGGTGCTCCAGCAGGATCGAGCCCAGCCCACGCCCCTGATGTCCGTCGGCCACCACGAACGCCACCTCCGCCGCGCGCGGCCCGTTGCGCTCCAGCAGTTCGTAACGGCCCACCGCGACGATCGCCTCGCCCAGTTCCAGCACCAATCCGACTCGGTCGTGGTAGTCGACATGCGTGGTGCGGTACAAATCCTTGGGCGATATTCGCGGGTAGGGCCCGAAATAGCGCAGATATCTGGTGCGGTCGGACAGCGCGCTGTGGAACTCCTGCAGCCGGTCGGAGTCGTCGGGTGTGATCGGGCGCAGGCGCACGACGCCACCATCGGAGGCCAGCACGTCCGCGAACCAGTGCTGCGGCGGCGGAGGCGGTGTCGCGGGGGCGTCCGGGGTATCGGGGAAGTCAGTCACGTGGGTCCTCCGGGTCGAGACCTAGCAACCCGAAAGTCGCTCGGCGGGTGGCCAGGACGGCCAGGTCGACGGCGCGTTGGGCGCGGTCGATCCGCGCGTCGCCGGTCTCGCCGGTACCGCCGGGGCCGTCCCACGGACGGTAGGCGATATCGCCGCCGTCGCCCATGGTGCGCGGCGGGTCCGCCCGTGGCGCGGCCACGCGGATCATGTCGATCCAGTCCTGCGGAATCGGCGTCGCCGGGTCGACGGTGCGGTCCAAAGCGGTCGCCAGCAGGTGCGTCCACGCCCGTGGCACCACCCTGACCAGGCCGTACCCGCCGCCACCGACGGCGAGCCAGCGCCCTTCGGCATAGCGGTCCGCGAGGTCGCGCATGGCGCGGAAGGCCGCGCGCTGTCCGTCCACGGTGAGTTCCAGATCCGCCAAGGGGTCTTCCCGATGCGTATCCACGCCGCACTGGCTGACCACGATCTGGGGGCCGAACGCCGCCACCGCCCCCGGAACCACGGCATGGAATCCGCGCAACCATTGCGCATCGCGGGTGCCCGGCAACAGCGGCAGGTTGATGGAGGTGCCCTCCGCGGCGGCGGCGCCGATCTCTTCCGGCCAACCGGTGTTGGGCCACAGCGTGGCCGGATGCTGGTGCAGCGAGATGGTCAGCACCCGGGGATCGGCGTAGAACGCCCGCTGCACGCCGTCGCCGTGGTGCACGTCGACATCATGTAGGCGATCCGGTCGAAGCCGTGGTCCAGCAGCCAGGAGATCGCGACCGCCGGGTCGTTGTAGACGCAGAAGCCTGCCGCCGATCCGGGCATGGCGTGATGCATGCCACCGCCGATGCTCACCGCTCGCTTGGTGCGGCCCTCCGCGATCTCTCTGGCGGCGGCGAGGGTGCCGCCGACGATCGTGGACGCGGCCTGGTGCATGCGCGGGAATACCGGGTTGTCCGGGGAGCCGAGGCCGTAGGGCGGGGCGGTCGGCGCACCCACCGGGGCGACGGCGTGCTCGACCGCGTCGAGGTAGTCGGGTGTATGGATGCGCAGCAGGTCCGGACGCCCGGCGGCAGCTGGTTCGAGCAGTTCGACACCCTCGAGCAAGCCGAGACGCTCCGCCAGCGCCATGGTGAACTTCAGGCGCGCCGGCTTCATCGGATGCTCCGGAGTCCAGGTGTAGTCCAGGAACCGCTCCGTCCAGACGACGGTCGCGGACCGGCTCGTCCCTGGCGAAACCGGCGCCTGGGGTTCGCCGCGCGGTGCAGTGGCCATGGTCGCAACGCTAGCGGGAAGCAAGGAACCCCGCGAAACGTTCCTATGCAGTACAAATACAAGAAAGTACGTTCACGGCCGCCTGCCGTGCGCCGATCGGGTTTCCGCAATGCCACCGGACATGTCGTGCGCAGCGTGGAGCGACACGATACGGCACACGGGGGCGCCGTCGTGCGTGGGTAGAATTCGTGCCGACGAAGGGGTAACAGGTGAAGGATCTGGTCGACACCACGGAGATGTATCTCCGTACCATCTACGACCTCGAGGAGGAGGGCGTGGTGCCCCTGCGCGCCCGGATCGCCGAGCGCCTCGAACAGAGTGGTCCCACCGTGAGCCAGACCGTCGCGCGGATGGAACGCGACGGTCTGCTGCTGGTCGCCGGAGACCGTCATCTGGAGCTGACCGAGAAGGGGCGCAGCATGGCCGTCGCGGTCATGCGCAAGCACCGGCTGGCCGAGCGCCTGCTCGTCGACATCATCGGGCTCGACTGGCAGAACGTGCACGCGGAGGCTTGTCGCTGGGAGCACGTGATGAGCGAGGACGTCGAGCGCCGCTTGGTCGAGGTGCTCAACCACCCGACCACCTCCCCATACGGCAACCCCATTCCCGGCCTGGACGAGCTGGGCGTCATCCCGCCCGCCACCGCCGACGAGAAACTGCTGCGCCTGTCGGATCTGCCGCACGGGCACGTGCACGCCGTCGTCGTGCGCAGGCTGGCCGAGCACATCCAGACCGATCCGGAGGTCATCGGCCGTCTTCGCGAGGCGGGCGTGGTGCCCGATGCCCGTGTCACGGTGGAGACCAAGCCGGGTTCGGTCGTCATCACGGTGCCCGGCCACGACGGCTTCGAACTGCCCGACGAGATGGCGCACGCCGTCCAGGTGAAGCTGGCCTGACCCGTGAAACTTCTCGTCACAGGGGGCGCGGGCTACGTCGGCGGCGTCTGCGCCCAGGTTCTGCTGGAAGCCGGCCACGAGGTGGTCGTAGTCGACGATCTGTCCACCGGAAACGCCGATGGCGTCCCCGCCGCCGCCCGTTTCGTCCAGGGCGACGTAGCGGTCGCCGCGCCGGAACTGCTGGCTGCCGAACCTTTCGACGGCGTCCTGCATTTCGCGGCGCAGTCGCTGGTCGGCGAATCGGTGCAGCAGCCGGAGAAGTACTGGCACGGCAATGTGGTGAAGACCTTCGCATTGCTGGAGGCCATGCGCCGCGCGGGCACGCCGCGACTGGTGTTCTCCTCCACGGCGGCGGTCTACGGGGAACCGGAGCAGGTGCCGATCACCGAGGACGCCCCCACCCGTCCGACCAATCCGTACGGCGCCTCGAAGCTGGCCATCGACCATGCCATCACCTCCTACGCGATCGCGCACGGACTGGCGGCCACCAGCCTGCGGTACTTCAACGTCGCCGGGGCCTACGGCGGTCTCGGCGAGAACCGGGTGGTGGAGACGCATCTCATCCCCCTGGTGCTGCAGGTCGCCGCAGGGCATCGCAAGGCGATCTCGGTCTACGGCACCGATTGGCCCACCCCGGACGGCACCGCGGTCCGCGACTACATCCACATCCGCGATCTCGCGCAGGCCCATCTGCTCGCCTTGGCCACCGCGGAAGCCGGTAGCCACCGGATCTACAATCTCGGCAGCGGCGCCGGATTCTCCGTGCGTGAGGTGATCGCGGCCTGCGAGCGCGTCACCGGGCTGCCGATCACCGCGCAGGACGCCCCCCGCCGCCCCGGCGACCCGGCGACCCTGATCGCCTCCAGCGAGCGTGCCATCGCCGAACTCGGCTGGCGTCCCGAACACAACGATCTCGACGAGATCGTCAGCGACGCTTGGGCTTTCCTCCAGTCGCTCGGTCCCCGCGCGCACAGCGCGAGATGACCTCGGCGGCCGAGTCGGCCGACGCCGGCTCGGGCCGCCATGACCGTGCCGACCTCGAGACCGCCGCGATGCCGCGCATCCGGACGGAGCAGCGCGAACGACGACGTCGCCGCGCTGCGGCGCCCGCCTCGCCGAGCGTCGCGACGTCGGCTCGGCATCGCCGGATGCCGCCGTCGGTCTCATCGCGCCGGGCTGTCCAGATCGACACCGAGGCCGGCGGCCACCCGGTAGCCGCTGCGGGCGAGTCGGCGCAGCTGTTCCGGGCGCATGCCCGAACGCAGCGAGGCATCCAGCAGCATCGCCATCGGATGCCCGGGATCGGCCGCGAGCGCGGCCTCCAGCGCGATGCCGGCCACGGGCCCGTCACCGCGGACGTAAGCGCTGTAGCCGAGTAGAGCGGCGGCTTCGGCGCGATCGGTACCGGACAGTGCGCGGGTCAGCGCGGTCCACACCGCTTCGGCCGCATCGGCCTGATCGCCGACGGCCAAGGCGAACATCGTGTCCCGCACCGGTCTATCACGCAGGGCCGCGGCGATTCTCGCGAGTTCGGGCGCCGCCAATGCGGCGCCCGACGCGGTGTTGGCGATCTGCCACAGTACGTAGTCGAGCGCTTGCCTGCTGTACCCGGCCGGGTCGCCGCGACGCGCGGCCGCCGCGTAGCGTTCTCGCGCACGCGCGAGCGCGTCCGCCAAGTGCGCGGCCACCTCGGCACGCGCGTGCGGGTCGATCGCGACCAGCTCGGTGAGCTCGGCCCGCGAAGCGCGGATCGGCCTGCCGTCCAGTACGTGGGTCACCGCCACCAGCGACGCGGCCGGATCCCGGAGCACTCCGCGCCGCGGCGGTCCCGCCAACGTCCACCAGCGCTGCCCGGCGGCGATCGCGGGCACCGCCCACACTCCGCCGAGCGCGATGTCACACGCCGCCAGCCGCCTGCCGAGTGAACCGACCAGCACATCGAATCGCCCGCCCGCGCAGCCGGGCCCGCCGACGCCGGGATCCGGTTCCGCCGCGCGTTCATCGACAACGATCGCCAAGACCTCCGCCGCCGCGTCGTGTGCGCAGATCCGCGCGACCGCGGCCGCCAGCGTCGCGCCCCGCACGCGCCGACCGCCGGGCGAATCCAGATCGAATCGCACCACCGCGTCGATGATCGCGCTGCCGGTCGTTCCGCCGCGCAGGACCAGCACGATCACCGATTGTTCCGGGGTGAATCCCAGCATCGCGGGCACAGCGGCGATCAGTTCTCCCGGATCGTCCACGCGCACAACGCTGTCCGGTGTGTCGCTGTCCGGTGTGTCGCGGAAGGGTGGCGCATCCTCGCGGCAGCTCGCGTGCCGAGCCGGGTCGTTCGACGTCCCCACGCGCCGCCCACATCCGGCCGCAGGTGGGATCGCCCTGCGCGCGGTGCTCTCGGCGGAACGCGCTCGCCGCACGGCTGCGGGAGGACTGCCGCAGGCCGACGGGTGGGCACGGCGCGCGCTCAGCGGCAATGCGTCGTTTTCGCCGGTAGGTCCCACATTCGATCGGTTCAGGGGCGGCGAACGGTGTCGCGGAAGTCGTCATGCTCCGACCATGCGGCTCGGCGGGCGCGGCGCTCGAACGCCGACCCGGCGATTCGGCGAGCCTGGGGAATTCGCTGCCGCTGTGTACGACGCGACCGGCGCGAGACCGGCAGCGGCCTCGATGTCGGTGGCTCCTGCTACCGTGCCGCGCGCATGCGCTATCTGTCCCGTACTTCGCGCACCGCGGTGGCGAACAGCGCATCCAGTGCCGCGTTGTCCGGTTCGCTGTCGGCGAACGACATGTAGGTCACGGAGATTCGCACGTCCCCGATCTGCCCGACGTGCGTGCGCATGGACTGGGTCAGCCCCGCGCCCGCTGACTCCGGGCGCACCGTCCTGCGCAGCGAGAGCGCGTCATCGGCGTCGACGGGCGGTGGCGAATCCAGCTGGGTCGTGACGGTGGTGGTCGCGCCTGCGCGCGTGACCCGCACCGATCCGCACTGTTCCAGCGCGGCGCGCAGTGCGGCCAACGGCTTGCCGGTACGGGTCAATTCGACGGTCAGTGTGGCGCGCGTGGCGTCGTCGGTGCCGACCGCCATCGCCGTGCGATCGGGTCCGAAGTCCTGGTGCGGCGGCATGCACCGGTGCGGCTGCACGTTCGCCCCGCGACCCATGCCGTCCAGGTCGCCCGCCGCTCGGGCGACGGCCTCCTGCGGCAGCACCACCGCTGTGTACGGCGGGGGGAACCGGGACGGATCCGGCAGCAGCGTCGGCAGTTCGGCGCTCACGTGCCGGGTTACCGTGGCCGGCGCCGCCGATACCGGGCGCCCCGATACCGTCGACCCACATCCTGCGAGCAAACCCGCGCAGACGAGGGGCACCACACAGCCCAGCCGTCTGCGCCTCCGATCCGCCACGGTCACCATCCCACTGTGCCAAACTCCCCCTGTCCAGCCCGCGATGCCACGCCGCCGGGCCGGGAATGCGCGGGGCGCCGATGCTGTTGCCTCGGAGTACGGGTCGGTGTCCGGCCGTGTGCGGTGGCCATCATCGGCATGCGGGACAATGGACAGTGGTCCCCGGTTCGGACGACTGCTCGTCTCGCCCTGTCACCAGGGGTGGCGAACGACAGAGCAGGCAACCACACTGGCGCGTGAGGTACGCGTCCGGGCCGCAGGAGCCGCGCAGGAAGGAGTACGCGATGGACTACGAGTCGCGAATGTACGAATTGGAGTTTCCCGCTCCGCAGCTGTCGTCCCCCGATGGCGCGGGCCCGGTCCTGGTGCACGGACTGGAAGGTTTCACCGACGCCGGGCACGCGGTACGGCTGGCGACAACGCACCTGCGCGAGAGTCTCGAAAGCGAATTGGTCGCCTCGTTCGACGTGGACGAGTTGCTGGACTACCGGTCGCGGCGTCCGCTCATGACGTTCAAGACCGATCATTTCTCCGATTACGCCGAGCCGGAGCTCAACCTCTGGGCATTGCGTGACACAGCGGGAACCCCGTTCCTGCTGCTCGCGGGCCTGGAACCCGATCTGCGCTGGGAGAAGTTCACCACCGCGGTGCGGCTGCTCGCCGAACAGCTCGGCGTGCGCCGCAGCATCGGCTTGAGCGCCATCCCGATGGCGATCCCGCACACGCGCCCGCTCGGCGTGACCGCGCATTCCTCCGATCGCGACCTGATCTCCGAGCATCAGCGGTGGCCGGGCGAGCTCCAGGTGCCGGGCAGCGCGTCCTCGCTGCTGGAATTCCGTATGGCCCAGCACGGGCACGAGTCGGTCGGCTTCTCGGTGCACGTCCCGCACTACCTGGCGCAGACCGCCTACCCCGAAGCCGCGCAGACGTTGCTGGAGAACGTCGCCGACAACGCGGGATTGGAGTTCCCGCTGGCCGCCCTCGGCGAGGCCGCCGCACGCGTGCGCGAACAGGTCAACGAGCACATCGCGGGCAACGTCGAGGTGGAGACCGTCGTGCACGCCCTGGAGCGGCAGTACGACAGCTTCGTCACCGCGCAGGAGCGGCAGTCGAGCCTGCTGGTTGGCGACGGCGAGCTGCCCAGCGGCGACGAGCTCGGCGCCGAGTTCGAGCGATTCCTCGCCGAGCAGAGCCGGTCGAAGGGCGACGACGAGAGCGAGCAGGACTGAGCAGTCGGCGGCCTGGTCCCGATCGCCCCTGCACGCGTGCCCGATAGCGAGGCCGTAGGGTGGTCGGAGTGGATCTGACCGAACTGCTCGACATCCCGGGGACCGACGCCGACGCGCTCTACGAGTCGTTCGGGATCTGGGCCACCGAGCAGGGCACCCCGCTCTACCCGGCGCAGGACGAGGCGCTGCTCGAGCTGGCTTCCGGATCCAACGTCATCCTCGCCACCCCGACGGGTTCGGGGAAGTCGCTGGTCGCGGTCGGCGCTCATCTGTTCGCCCTCACCCAGGGGCTGCGCACCTACTACACCGCTCCGATCAAGGCGCTGGTGAGCGAGAAATTCTTCGCCCTCTGCGAAGTGTTCGGCGCCGAGCGCGTCGGCATGGTCACCGGTGACGCCGCGGTCAACCCGGATGCGCCGATCATCTGCGCGACCGCGGAGATCCTGGCCAATCTGGCGCTGCGGGAGGGCGCGGACGCCGATGTCGGCCAGGTCGTGATGGACGAATTCCACTTCTACGCCGACCCCGACCGAGGCTGGGCCTGGCAGGTCCCGTTGCTCGAACTGCCCCGCGCCCAGTTCCTGCTCATGTCGGCCACACTCGGCGAGGTCGACTTCTTCGCCCGCGACCTGGAGCGCCGCACCGGCCGCTCCACCGCGATCGTCGCGGGCACCGAGCGACCGGTGCCGCTGAGCTTCTCCTACGCCCGCACCCCCATCACCGAGACGCTCGAAGAGCTGGTCACCACCCACCAGGCTCCGGTGTACGTGGTGCACTTCACCCAGGCCGCCGCACTCGAGCGCGCGCAGGCGCTGACGAGCGTGAACTTCGCGACGCGCGCGGAGAAGGACGCGATCGCCGAAGCGCTGGGCGCGTTCCGGTTCGCCGCGGGATTCGGCAGGACACTGTCCCGGCTGATCCGGCACGGTATCGGCGTGCATCACGCGGGCATGCTGCCGAAGTACCGGCGCCTGGTGGAGCGACTGGCCCAGGACGGCCTGTTGAAGGTGGTGTGCGGCACCGACACCCTCGGGGTCGGCATCAACGTGCCCATCCGCACGGTGCTGCTCACCGGCCTGACCAAGTTCGACGGTGTGCGCACCCGCAGGCTCAAGGCCCGGGAATTCCACCAGATCGCGGGCCGCGCGGGCCGGGCGGGTTACGACACCATGGGCACCGTCGTCGTGCAGGCGCCCGAACACGAGGTGGAGAACACCCGGTTGCTCGCCAAGGCGGGCGACGATCCCAAGAAACAGCGCAAAGTGCAGCGACGCAAACCGCCGGAAGGGTTCGTCTCCTGGAGCGAGGAGACTTTCGATCGCCTGGTGGCCGCGCAACCGGAGCCGATGGTGTCGCGGTTCACGGTCACCAACGCCATGCTGCTGAACGTGATCGCCAGACCGGGCAACTGCTTCACCGCGATGCGCCACCTGCTCGAGGACAACCACGAGCCGCGTCCCGCCCAGCGCAGGCACATCTTGCGCGCCATCCGGCTCTATCGCGCCCTTCGCGACGCGGGGGTGGTGCAGCAGCTGGCGGAACCGGATGCCCAGGGCCGCCGCGCCCGTCTGACCGTCGACCTCCAGCGCGATTTCGCCCTCGACCAACCGCTGTCGCCGTTCGCGCTGGCCGCGCTGGATCTGCTGGACAAAGACTCCCCGAGTTATACCCTCGACGTGGTGTCGCTCATCGAATCCACGTTGGAGGATCCGCGTCAGCTGCTGATGGCCCAGCAACACAAGGCGCGGGGCGAGGCGATCGCGGAGATGAAGGCCGACGGCATCGACTACGACGAGCGGATGGAACTGCTCGAAGAGGTGACCTGGCCCAAGCCGCTGGCCGAGCTGATCGAACCCGCGTACGAGACCTACCGCGCCGGGCACCCGTGGGTGTCGGAGTTCGCGCCCGCGCCGAAATCGGTGGTGCGCGACATGATCGAACGCGCCATGACTTTCGCGGAGCTCATCTCCTTCTACGAGCTGGCGCGCTCCGAAGGCGTGGTGCTGCGCTACCTCGCCGACGCCTACCGCGCGCTGCGGCGCACCGTGCCGGAGTCGGCGCGCACCGAGGAACTCGACGACATCACCGAATGGCTCGGCGAACTCATCCGTCAGGTGGACTCCAGCCTGCTCGACGAGTGGGAGCAGCTGACCAACCCGGGCGCGGAGACCGACGCCGACCAGCTCGCGTTCGGCGCCGAGACGGTACGTCCGATCTCCGCCAATGAGCGCGCGTTCCGTGTCATGGTCCGCAACGCGATGTTCCGCCGCGTCGAACTGGCCGCGCTGCGACGCTGGGACGACCTGGCCGAACTCGGTCCCGGCCCCGACTGGGCGGAGGCACTCGCCGGCTACTACGCGGAATACGAGCGAATCGGCACGGGACCCGACGCGCGGGGCCCGCAGCTGTTCCAGGTGGAACGAAGACCCGGATTCTGGCACGTGCGGCAGGTGCTGGACGACCCGGCGGGCGACCACGGCTGGTCGATCGACGCGGTGGTGGACCTGGCCGAATCCGACGCCGCGGGCGAAGTCGTCTTCGACGACGTCACGGTGTCCGCCGGCTGAGCCCGCAGCTGCCATCGGTCCCGCGTTCACGCAGGTCAGCACGCCCGTCGCGCCAGGAGGACGGGGGCTCGTGACCGCGTGAAGAACCCAGGTTTCGGAGGATTCGTTTCTGGGTAGGGGCCGCTGATACTCTCTCCCCCGCTGCCCGAGCGAAAGATCAACTATGCCCGAATCGCCCTACCTTGTCATCCATCCCGAGCGTGTCCGCGAGAATTACCGCGCGCTCGATGCCGCCCTGTCCGCGGGCACGGACGTCCCGACGAGGATCCGCTTCGCCGTGAAGGCGAGCCCGGTGCCGGAGATCGTGCGCCTGCTCGACGAGGAGGGCGCGGAATTCGACGTGGCCAGCATCGGGGAGATCGACCTGTGTCTCGGGCTGGGTGTGGCGCCGGCGCGGTTGTGCTACGGCAACCCGATCAAGAAAGCCGCGCACATCGCCCGAGCCCATGCCGTGGGAGTGCGCCGTTTCGCGTTCGACACCGAGGACGATCTGCTGCGCATCGCGGAGCACGCGCCGGGTTCCGAGGTGGAATGCCGGTTCCTCGCTTCGGCGCCGGAATCGCGCACGCCGTTCGGCACGAAGTTCGGGTGCGCTCCGGGTGAGGCGTTACGGTTGCTGGTCCGCGCTCGGGACCTCGGCCTCGTCGTCGCCGGGCCGTACTTCCACGTCGGCTCGCAGCAACTCGACCCCACCGCGTGGCGGATCGGCATCGAACAGGCGGGCCGGATCGTGGAAGCCCTGGCGGACAAGGACATTCCGGTCGGCTGGGTGAACATCGGTGGCGGGCTGCCGATCTCCTACGCCGATCCCGCGCCGTCGTCCGCCGAGATCGCCGCGGTGATCAACCACGCGGCGGCCGAATTCCTCTCCGGGACAACCGGATTGGTCGTCGAACCGGGCCGGGCGCTGGTCGGTTCGGCGGGCACGATCCACGCCGAGGTCGTCGGCGTCCGCACCGCGCCGGACGGACGGCGCTGGGTGTATCTCGACATCGGCCGCTACAACGGAATGGCCGAGACCGAGAACGAGTACATCGCCTACCGGTTCGTCACCGACCGGGACGGCGACCCCGTCGACGAGGCGGTGGTGGCCGGTCCGACCTGCGACGGCGACGATGTACTGTATCAACGCACGCGAGTCCTCCTACCGACCACGTTGCGAGCCGGTGATCGCGTCCGAATCCTCGACACCGGCGCCTATACCGCGAGTTATTCGTCGGTGTCATTCAATGGTTTTCCGCCCTTGACCGTTCATGTCTCGGGCGCTGAGCGAGAGTGAGTTTGCCCATGACGGCGGAATTCACCGGCTGGCATGTGCTGGCCGAGTTCGGTGGTGTCGACGCAGCCCTCTGCGACGATCTCGAACGACTCGAATCGGCGTTGCGTGAGTCTCTGATCGCGGCGGGCGTCACCATCTGCGATGTCGTACACAAAAAGTTCGAACCGCAGGGGGTGACCGTCCTCGCGCTGTTGTCGGAGTCCCACGCCTCGATTCACACCTATCCGGAGTCCGGCGACATCTTCGTCGACGTCTTCACCTGCGGCAGCATCGGCGCGGGCGCCTCCAAGGCGGTCGAGCTGCTGCGCGACGCCCTGGCTCCCGAGAACGTCCGTATGCAGGTCATTCGCCGGGGACACGGCAGCCAGCGGATCGAGGAACCGGTGGGCGCGGGCCTGACCCGCATCTGGGACCTGCACGAGGTGATCGTCGACACCAACACCCCGTTCCAGCACATGGTCATCGCGCGGACGGAGCAGGGGATCAGCCTGTTCTCCGACGACGACCGCCAGTCGACCGAGTTCTCCCAGCTCACCTACCACGAGGCGATGATGGTTCCGGCCTTCGTGCTCGCCGAGAAACTGGACAGGGTGCTCATCATCGGCTCCGGGGAGGGCGTAGCCAGCCAGATGTCGGTCGCCGCGGGCGCCACGCACGTCGACCATGTCGACATCGACCAGCTGGAGGTCGAGCTGTGCGCCCAGCACCTGCCCTACGGCTACACCAGCGACGAGCTGGCCGCCGCCGTCAAGGGTGAGGGACCGATCAAGGTGCACTACGCCGACGGCTGGGACTTCCTGGCCACGGCCGCGCAGTCGGGCACCCGCTACGACGTCATCGTGATCGATCTGCCGGACGAGCGCGTCGAGGACGCGCAGCACAACCGGCTCTACGAGGCGGAGTTCCTGTCCCGATGTCGTGCCCTGCTCGCGCCCGGCGGCGTGCTGAGCGCCCAGGCCGGCTGCGCGACGATGTGGCGCAACGAGACGCTGAAGCGGTCCTGGCAGCGTTTCCACGAGCAGTTCGGCACCGTCGTGCACTACGGCAGCGACGAACACGAGTGGTCGTTCCTGTTCGGCCTGGTCGACGCGATCGACGATCCGGTCGGGGGAATGACCGATCGCTTGGCGCTGCTGCCCTACAAGCCCGAGACCATCGATGCGCGCGCGCTGGTGCGCGGCGCGATCGAACCGCACGCGCTGCGGGTCTAAACAGGCCACCCGAGTGCGCCGGTTCCGATCGGAACCGGCGCATTCGCCGTTGCTCACCCTGTCACAGCCGAGCCTGATCCGTCGGCGGTTGCCGCGGCGCTCGCGCACCCTTCGGCTGCTCGCCGCCGGGCCCGAACACCATGCCGTTCTTCCACGCGCTGCGCTCGAACGCCCGCTGCAGCGGTGTCGCGACGAAGGTGGTGACCGTCGTCATGACGGCCAGCACGGTGTACAGCTCGGCGATTTCAGACCGGCCGACAGCCCGACATTGAGCAGCACCAACTCCATCAGTCCGCGCGCGTTGGCCAGCGCGCCCATCGCGCCCGCCTCGCGCCAGCCCATACCCTGCGAGCGGGCGACCAGACCGACGGCGCCGAACTCGCCCACGAAGGACACCACCAGCACCACCACGGTCATCACCAGGACCTCGGGCTCGAAGATCAAGCCGAGTTCGGTGTTCAGACCGGTGTAGATGAGACCAGGCCGACCTGGCCGACCACGCAGATGGCGGTGAGGTTCGGGTGGACGATGCGCGCGTCACCCACCGCGAACTCGGTCGGGAACAACCACTCCCGCGCCCCCGGCCACGCCCAGCCGAGCACGGACGGCCCGAGCAGGAAGCCGGCGCCCATGATCGCCACCACCTGGACCTGGCCCAGCCGCCGGAACCGCGGCCAGAGCAGGCGATAGGTCACGAGAACACCGCTGACGCCCTTGCTCAGCCGCGCCTTCTGCCAGCGGTCATGCCGTCGTCACGACTTCGGTGTGCGCGGCCGGCTTCAGGCCGCCCTCCCCGAGATGTAACCGCCGTCGACGGGCAGGATATGTCCGGTGACGAACGCCGCGTCGGCGAGATACAGCACGGCGGCGGTGATTTCGGCGACCTCGCCGATGCGGTTCAACAGCGCCAGCCCGGCGGAGGCCCGCTCGTCGCCGTCGCCGAACAACGGCGTGCGGATGATGCCGGGAGCGACCGCGTTGACCCGGATGCCGTCGGCGGCGAGTTCCGCGGCCAGGCTGGTGGTCAGCGCGTGGACGCCGCCTTTGCTGACCAGGGCCGCCGAGGCGGGCAGCCCGGCGAGGGCATGGTCGATGAGCACCGTGCCGATGTTCACGATGCTGCCGCCGCTGCCCTGCGCCAGGAACCGCCGCACGACGGCCTGCGTGGTGAGATAGGTGCCTTTGAGGTTCCCGTTCAGGTAACCGTCCAAGTCCTCCTCGGTGACGTCGACGAACGGTTTCGCTCCGAAGATGCCCGCGTTGTTGACCAAGACGTCCACGCCGCCGAACCGCTCGACGGCGATGTCGACCAAGGCCGCGGCGGTGGTGGGCGCGCCGATGTCCCCCGCCACCGTGGCTGTCCGCTGCGGCGCGCCCAGCCCGGCGGCCACCCGCGCCAGCTTCTGCGCGTCGCGCCCGTTGAGCACGACGTTGTCGCCGCGTTCCACCAGTGCCCGTGCGATGTCGCGGCCGATTCCACTGGAGGAACCGGTGACGATGACGGTCTTCGTCATGGAAATCCTTTCTGTTACCGAGAGACGCCGGGCGAGCACGCCCCACGATCAGGGCAGGAAATAGTCGCCGAGCAGGCGGTTCAGGCACGTGCGCAAGGGCGCGAGAGTGCGGTCGATCTTCATCCTGATCACCGCGCCCTCCCAGGATTCCAGCAACAGATCGGCCAGTTCGACCGCCGCGATGTCGGCGCGGATCATGCCCAGACGCTGCGCCTGCGCGAGTTGCTCGGCGACGCGGTCGCGCCACGCGCCCCACGCCGCCGACAACGATTCCCGCAGCGGCTCACTGCCTTCCAGCTCGCCGCCGAGGTTGCCGATCAAGCAGCCGCCGGTGAACTCGGCCGCGACGAAATCGTCCATCAGTCGTTCGAAGAACGTTCGCAGACCGCTCACCGGGTCCGGCGCGGCGGCGAACGCTTCGGTCAAATTGCGCTGTACACAGAGCGAATGATGTTCGATGATCGCGCGGGCGAAACTCTCCTTGCTGTCGAAGTAGTTGTAGAACGAGCCTTTCGGCACACCGGCCTTGTCCAGAATCTGTTTGATTCCGGTGCCGTGGTAGCCATTGACCAGGAATCCCGAAGCGCCCTCCTCGACCAGAAGCCGCCGGGTGTCTTCGTTGCGTCTAGGTCGGGCCACGGCTGAACTATACGACCGGTCGTCTCAAAATGGTAGGCCGGGCATCGTGGTCATCGGGCTCAGGACTCCGTCCACCCCGGCCCGGTCGGCTCCGTGAAGCCGCCGGGGTCCCGGCGCCAGCGCGCGGACCGTTCGGCGAAGTGTGCGAGGTGCTCTGCGGCGAACAGTTCCCGTTGCCAGTCCGCCGGATCCGCCGCAGCGGTCCAGACATAGGTCCACACCGGGGCTTCCCGTTCGTCCACACACACTCGGCGCAGGTCGTACTCGTCGTCCTCGAACGCATCGAGAATCGTCCACTCCTCGGCGGTGAGACCACTCAGCACGGAGCCGAGGGCGAACCCGTCGGCCGCGGCGACCAGCCCCGGATAGACGCGCCGTGGCAGCACGGCAGCGCGCCAACCGGCCAGCCGCGCCGGTTCCAGCGCCGGGACCCGCCCGAGCAGCGCCCGCAATACCTGCGGGAACTGGAGAGTGCCATAGACGAACAGTGCGTGGTTCGCACCTGACAGGCGACCGAGCCTGCCGTCTCCCAACGCGATCGGCTCCATCTCGTTGCTCCTGTCCCCGTTCTCCACTCTGCCCGCCGAGCTCGCTCGCCGCGCATCCCCCGCACCTACATGGGCCGCTGAGCACGGACGATCGCGGCCAGATACTCGTAATCATCGGCGCGAGCACTGGACGTACGGAAGGCCAGGCCGACGGTGCGGCCCGGCGCGGGCGCGCGAAAGTGGGCGACGTCCAGCGTGCCGCGAGCGGTTTCGGCCGCGACGGCCATTTGCGGGATCAGGGTGACGCCGAGACCGCCGGCGACGCACTGCACCACGGTCGGCAGCGACGCGGCCCTGGTGTCGCCGACCGTGGCCGGGTGCGCGTCGGCCGAGCGGCATGCCTCCAAGGTCTGGTCGCGCAGGCAGTGCCCCTCGTCCAGCAACAGCAGCGGTTGGGCGTCCAGGACCGACACCGCGAGGTCGGTACGCCCGGCAAGCTCGTGACCACGCGGCGTGACCAATACGAATTCCTCGGTGTACAGCGGAATCTCGACCAAGCCGGGCATCTCGGTCGGCAGCGCGAGCAGCGCGACGTCCAGCACCCCGGTGCGCAGACCGTCCAGCAGCCGGGCGGTCTGGTCCTCGATGATCTGCGGCCGCAGGTCGGGCAGCCGCTTGCGCAGCTCGGGCAGCAATCCGGGCAGCACATACGGAGCGATCGTCGGGATGATGCCCATCCGCAGCGTGCCACCGAGGCCGTCGCCGGTCGCCGACGCGACGAAGCGGTCGGCGGCCTCCAGCGTCGCCATTGCCTTGGGCAGCAAGCGCATTCCCGCGGCGGTCACCAGCACACGCCTGGTGCTGCGTTCGATCAGCTGCAGCCCGAGCCCGTGTTCCAACGCGGCGAGCGCCTGCGATAACGTGGGCTGACTCACACCGAGGCGAGCGGCCGCGGTGCCGAAATGGCGGTATTCCGCGATCGCCACGAACGCACGCAGCTGTGACAGGGTGGGCTGATAAGTCTGATCAGTCACGCCTATCAGTGTAGTGCGACTGATCACCTTTACCTTTCAGCAGCCCTTGGGCAAGATCGCCGGTGAACTTTTTCACCCGCGGTGTGAGCACCGGGTTCCGAAGCGGTGGATCGCGGAACCGCGAAGAACCCGCAAGACCGCAGAACACAGCTAGCAAACCAACATGACGAGGAGATCGAGCATGGCCCTGCTGACCATCGGCGACCAGTTCCCGGCATACAACCTCACCGCGGTCATCGGCGGTGATCTGTCGAAGGTCGACGCTCAGCAGCCCGACGACTACTTCACCCGGATCAGCAGCGACGACCACGCGGGCAAGTGGCGGATCATCTTCTTCTGGCCGAAGGACTTCACCTTCGTGTGCCCGACCGAGATCGCCGCGTTCGGCAAGCTCAACGAGGAGTTCGAGGACCGCGACGCGCAGGTGCTCGGCGCGTCGGTGGACAACGAGTTCGTGCACTTCCAGTGGCGCGCGCAGCACGAGGACCTCAAGACCCTGCCCTTCCCGATCCTGTCGGACCTCAAGCGCGAACTGGCCACGGCCACCGGCGTGCTCAACGCCGACGGCGTCGCCGACCGCGCCACGTTCATCGTCGACCCGAACAACGAGATCCAGTTCGTCTCGGTCACCGCGGGGTCCGTTGGCCGCAACGTCGACGAGGTGCTGCGCGTGCTGGACGCTCTGCAGTCCGACGAGCTGTGCGCCTGCAACTGGAAGAAGGGCGACCCCACCATCAACGCCGCCGAACTGCTGGCCGCCAGCGTCTGAGCACCATGTCGCACCCGGGCTTCCGGGTAGCTCCCACCCCATCACCGAGAGAACCGACCTGGTCCCGCACGGGACCGCTTCGAGTAGAGGAATCGCCGAATGAGCATTGAGAACCTGAAGAACTCCCTTCCCGAGTACGCCAAGGACCTCAAGCTCAACTTGTCATCCATCGCGCGCACCACGGTGCTGAACGAGCAGCAGCTGTGGGGCACCCTGCTGGCGTCGGCGGCCGCGACCCGGTCGACGACCACGCTGCGCGAGATCGCCGAGGAAGCCGCCGACGTGCTGACGGCGGAGGCGTACAACGCCGCGCTCGGCGCCGCCTCGATCATGGGGATGAACAACGTGTTCTACCGGGGCAAGGCGTTCCTCGGCGGCCGCTACGACGACCTGCGGGCCGGGCTGCGCATGCAGATCATCGGCACGCCGGGCGTCGACAAGGCCGACTTCGAACTCTGGTCGTTCGCGGTCTCCTCGATCAACGGCTGCGCGCACTGCCTGGAGGCGCACGAGCACACGCTGCGCGAGGCGGGCGTGTCCCGCGAGGTGATCTTCGAATCGCTGCGGGCCGCCGCCATCGTGGCCGGTGTCGGCCAGGCGGTGCAGTCCACCGAGGCGCTCAGCACCGCCACGATCTGATTCGCCCGGAAAAGAGGCCCCGTCCTGCGGCAGGGGCCTTTTTCGCGTGCTCGATGTGGTCTGGACGACAGCTCGCGGGCACGGCAGCCGAGTAGGCTCGACGAGCATGAGCACACAGGTTGATGTGGTGCGAGTGTTCACCGACGTCGCCGGGCGGTTCGGCAACGAGTTGGGTATCGCGCGGGCTGCCGACGTGGCAGCGGCCGATCGGCAGGCACTGGCGGCCAAAGCCGGTTACAGCGAAACCGTGGTGGTCGAGGAGCCGGTGGCCGGCACCGCCGCGGTGCGGATCTACACCCCCACGGTGGAACTGCCGTTCGCGGGCCACCCGTCGGTGGGGACCGCGTGGTGGTTCGCCTCGCAGGGCGTCCCGGTGCGGATCCTCGACGTTCCAGCGGGACCGGTGGCCGTGGAGCTCACCGAGGGATTGACCTGGATCACCGCGCGCGGAGAGTGGGCGCCCCTGTTCACCTTCCATCAGCTGGAGGACGCCGAAGACCTGGCCACCCTGCGGCCGGACGATTTCCCCGGCGGTCCGCACTATCTGTGGGCGTGGACCGACGAACACCGCGCCGTCCTGCGATCTCGGATGTTCGCTCCGACCATGGGCATCCCCGAGGACGAGGCGACCGGCGCCGCGGCCGTGGCGTTGACGGCGTTGCTGCGCAAAGGCCTGGTCATCACGCAGGGCAAAGGCTCGCAGATGTTCACCCGATGGGACTCCGACGGCTGGGTGCACCTGGGCGGCAGGGTCGTCGCCGACCAGCCGGTGGAGATCTAGCGCCGGGTCACGGCAGCGTCACGCCCGCCACCGGATCGCCGGTGGGGGCGTCCGAGCCGCCGTCCGGCTCGAGGCTCACCGCGAGCAGTTCACCCGACCGGAATCCGGTCACGAACGGCCGGGCGGCCGAGGGGGCGTCGCTCAGCACGCCGGCCGAGCGGGGCCGCCCGTCGGGGCCGACCAGCCACACCTGATACACCTGCCCGGCCGGTGGCGCCGCGACCTGATCGAACACGACCACCGCGCGCCCTTGTCCCGGCGCCACGTCGACGACGAGCAGACCGCCGCCCGCGAACGCCGCGTTCACCGTCCGCACCTCCGGTCGCCCCGGCGCCTGGTCGGCGGCGGCCGGGTTCGACGAAGGACCGGTGAGCTGTGCGGTCATCACGCTTCCACCGATCACCAAGCACGCGGCGGCCGCGATCGGCACCGCCCAGCGCAGCGGCCGTCGCCACGACGAGATCCGCGTCAGCGACCGCCTCGTCGGCTGCTCGGGCAGCGCGGCCAGGATGCGACGTTCCAGTTCCGGCGGCGGCGCGAGTTCGTCGAGCACCGCCAGCCGCCCCATGACGTCGCGCACCTGCCAGACGGTGTCGGAGAAGGCCTGTCGCACGCCGGGGTCCGCGGCCGCGAGCCGGGCGTCGATATGCCTGCGTTCGATATCGGCGACCGCGTCGAGCCCGCACGGGTAGGCGAGGTCGATGAGGTCCGCGTCCGTCCGCGGCGAGGTGTCAACCATCGGTACCTTCCCCGGACAAACACTTCTCCAATCGTTTCAACCCGTCCCGGATGCGCGTCTTGATCGTAGGCAGCGGGACCGCGAGATGATCGGCGACCTCGCGGTAGGTCCACCCGCCGTAGTAGGCCAGCGCGATCGCCTCGCGCTGGGTGGGGGTCAACTTCTCCAGGCACCCCGCCACCTGTTGTTCTTCGATGCGCTGGGTGACCGATTCGGCGACCACATCGTGGGCGCGCCCCAACTGCTCGTGCGCGTAGACCAGGTCCCGGCTGCTGGCCGAGCTCTCCGCGCGGACCCGGTCCACCGCCCGCCGATGCGCGAGCATCATCAGCCAGCCGACCGGACTGGCCAGCGTGGCGTCATAGCGGTCGGCCATCGACCACACCTGGAGGTAGACCTCCTGGGTCACCTCCTCGGCCGCGGCGTGGCTGCGCAGGATCCGCACCGTCAACCCGAACACCCGGGGACTGGTCAGCTGATAGAACTCGGTGAACGCGCCACGATCCCCCGCCCCAGTAGCGGCGAGCAGCGCCGCGAGTTCGCGACCCGGGAGGCCGGAGCGCGACCGGTCGTAGCCGGTCGGGCACGAGAGCAGCGGGCCACCGGCTTCGGCTCTCGGGCGCGCCGGATCGACGGATCGGTGGGGTGAAGCAGAACCGTGTTCGTTGCTCATGGCCGAATCCCGTGCCTGCATGAACAGGGGTTCGGTATGCGGCGGGAACCGGATTGGTCACCGGTCAACCGGAGATCATGGCCACCAGCATGTAGGCGGTGCCCACGTCCATCACCACATGCGGGACCGCCGCCCACGGTTTCGCGGGACCGGTGAGCGCGGCGACGCATCCGCCCGAACGCGCCAGCAACCCCAACGGCCCCGGCGCGGGCGCGTGCGCCCAGCCGGTGCACGCGGCGAACCCGACCAAGAGGGCGTCGAGGAGGAACAGGGCGGCGATGCCGAGCGCGGGTCCGGCGGCCGGACCGCCCGCGTGGCCGGTGGCGGTATGGCCGGACATCGCGTAGAGCATCGCCGCGGCGGCCATGATGTGGTACCCGAGCGGGACCAACCGATCGATCGGCAACGGCCGGCCCTGGGTGAGGTACTCCGCCGCGCGGATCGTCAGCAGTCCGGCGAAGACCACGGCCATCGCCGTCAGCACGCCACGCAACGCGTGCGGGCTGGCGCTGGAGGGGAACAGCAGCATGCCGAGCATGACCAGGCACATCACCAGGTGCGCCGCGTCGGACTCGGAGTGTTCGACCGAAACCTTCTGTGGTCCAGGTGTTTCCGTTACAACGGTTGGGGACTCGGACGACGGCGTCCCCGCCGTCGCCACCCGGGCCAGCACGATCATCGCGGCAATCACGAACGCGGCCACCACAACCCACCGCGATACGGCATACTCCTGCACGAACTGCGCCACACCCCACCACCTCTCAGCACGGCGACCACAGTCGTCGCACTCATATGCTCGCATCCCGAAGCGGTCGGGGCCGCCTTTTTCGATCGCCACGCACGGTCACACGGACCGGCTACAGCGATCGCCTGGCGCACTCCGCGCGTGCGGACGCCGCGCCGCCCGCGTCGCGTGGTGAGCATCTACGGTCGGCGGTGCCTCCCGGCGGATCGCCCTCCGCGACCCGAGCCCGGCAACATCGGAGCAGCCGTAACCACGGCGCCCGCGTCGCGACGGGCCGGTGTGGCCGGTGGTGCGCGTGCTGTGCCGTCGAGCGCGCGTCACACTTTTGGCCCTGGCGAGTCACCCGTCGTTCAGTGCCCGGGTGAATCCTTCGACGAGTTCGGCGACCTGGTCGTCGGTCATGACGAACGCCGGGGAGATCTGCATGGCACCCTGCCCCGCCGCGCGGCCCGAGATGCCGTGCGCGCGCAGCGTCCGGACCAGCGGCGGCCCCTCGGTGGGATCGGCCAGCTGAACGGCCGCGACGGCGCCGAGCCCGCTGCGCACCTCGGCGACCCTGGGATGCTCGGCGAGCACCGACAACCGGTCGCGCAAGCTCGACTCCAGTCGCAGGGCGGCATCGAGCAGTCCTTCCCGCTCGATGATGTCGAGGTTCGCCAGTGCGGCGGCCGCGGCGCCCGCGTGGCCGCCGTAGGTGTAGCCGTGCCGCCACCAGACCCCGCCCGCGAAGAACGGCTCCGCCACGTGGGGGGCGGCGAAGACCGCGCCCATCGGGAGATAGCCGGAGGTCAATCCCTTCGCGGTGGTCATCAGGTCGGGTTCGAGCGCGAATCGGGAGGAGGCGAACCACGCTCCGCCGATGCGGCCGAAACCGGTCACCACTTCGTCGGCCACGAACAGGATCTCGTTGTCGCGGCAGATCCGGCGCACCTCGGCGAGATAGCCCTCCGGCGGTGGATACACACCGCCTGCACCGATCACCGGTTCGCAGAAGAAGGCGGCGATCCGCTCGGCGCCCACTTCCTCGATGAGTGCGAGCAGAGCTTTCGCGTCGTCCCACTCGACGGTCCGCGCCGCGGGCATCAGCTCGCCGTAACCTTCGCGGTTCACCGGGATGCCCGCCAAGGCGGTACCCGCCACGTGCATGCCGTGATACGCCATCCGCCGCCCGACCACGATCGTCTTGCCGGGTTTCCCGAGTTCGTGCCAGTAGCGACGGGCTAGCTTGGTCGCGGTGTCGACCGAGTCGGAGCCGCCCGAGGTGAAGAAGATCTTGCTGCCCGGCACCGGGGCCAGTCGCGCGAGCCGCTCGGCGAGTTCCTGCGTGACCGGCTCGGTGATGTCGCCGAAATTCGAGTAGTGCGCGATCGTGCGCAGCTGGGCGGCCACCGCGTCGGCGATCTCGCCGCGCCCGTGGCCCACGTTGGCGAACCAGAGACCGGCGGTCGCGTCCAGATAGCGGTTGCCCGCCTGGTCGAAGACGTAGACGCCGTCCCCGCGAGCGATCACGAACGCGCCGTCCCGCTCGACGGCGCCCATGTCGGCGAAGCCATGCCATAGCGCGTTCATGCCTCCACCTTTACCGGATGCCGGGGCCGGACCACACCGCTCGCCGCCGCGCCGCACCGATCCGTGAACCACCGCCACCAGTTCACGCCTGTGCCGGACGCAACCCGCTCACGCCTCGCTACCAGGAGGCGCCCGCCTGGCGGAAAAATTCGCTGGCGGGTTTCGCTAGGCTGGTCGATGCAATGACCAGGACAGCCGCCACCGATTCCCGCGACCTTCGCACCCGTCTGGCGAATCTCTCCGTTCGCGACGAACACCGGCTGCGACGCATGCTCGACCGGGCGCGCGGCGGCGACCTGGGCAAGGTGGAAGCCGAGATCGCGGCCGCCGAACTTCGGGTCGAGGCGCGGCGCGCGGCGGTGCCGGAGGTCCGTTACCCGGAGCAACTGCCGGTCACCGCCCGCCGCGAGGACATCGCCGCGGCCATCGCCGAGCATCAGGTCGTGATCGTCGCCGGCGAGACCGGGTCGGGCAAGACCACCCAGATACCGAAGATCTGCCTCGAACTCGGCCGCGGCATCCGCGGCACCATCGGGCACACCCAGCCGCGCAGGCTGGCGGCGCGCACCGTGGCCGAGCGCATCGCCGAGGAACTGGGCACCGAACTCGGCGACGTCGTCGGCTACACGGTGCGGTTCACCGACCACGCCTCCGAGCACACCTTGGTCAAGCTGATGACCGACGGCATCCTGCTCGCCGAGATCCAGCGCGACCGGCTGCTGCGCCGCTACGACACGATCATCATCGACGAGGCGCACGAACGCAGCCTCAATATCGACTTCCTGCTCGGTTACCTCAAACAGTTGCTGCCGCGCAGGCCCGATCTCAAGGTGATCATCACCTCGGCGACCATCGATCCCGAATTGTTCGCCAGGCACTTCGCCGACGCGCAAGGCGTCCCCGCCCCGATCGTCGAAGTCTCCGGCCGCTCGTACCCGGTGGAGATCCGCTACCGGCCGCTCACGCTGGAGCTTCCCGGCGCCGCCGAGGACGAGGACGAGGACACCCGCGTGGTGGACCGGGATCCGGTGGACGCGATCGGCGACGCGGTGACCGAACTGTTCGAAGCGGGCGACGGGGATGTGCTGGTGTTCCTGTCCGGCGAACGCGAGATCCGCGACACCGCGGACGCGCTGCGCGATCTGAAGCTGCCGCGCACCGAGATCCTCCCGCTGTACGCCCGGCTGTCCACCGCCGAGCAGCACCGCGTGTTCGCCCCACACACCGGACGCCGGGTCGTGCTGGCGACGAACGTGGCGGAGACCTCCCTCACGGTGCCCGGCATCCGGTACGTCGTCGATCCGGGCACAGCGCGGATCTCACGCTATTCCATGCGCACCAAAGTGCAGCGGTTGCCGATCGAACCGGTGTCCCAGGCCTCGGCGCGGCAGCGATCCGGGCGTTGCGGCCGCGTCGCCGACGGCATCTGCATCCGGCTGTACTCGGAGGAGGACTTCGAGACCCGGCCCGCCTTCACCGAGCCGGAAATCCTGCGCACCAATCTGGCCGCGGTCATCCTGCAGATGACCGCGCTCGGCCTCGGCGACATCGAGAACTTCCCGTTCGTCGAGGCGCCGGACCGGCGCGCCATCCGCGACGGCATCGCCCTGCTCGAGGAGCTGGGCGCACTCGCGCGGCGGGACGGGAAATCCGCCGTGCCGGCCGGTGGCGACGAGACCGCCCTGTCGCTGACGCCGATCGGGCGGGAGATGGCCCAGTTGCCGGTCGATCCCCGGATGGCACGGATGCTGGTGGAAGCGCAGCGCAACGGGTGCCTGGCCAACGTGCTGGTCATCGTCGCGGCGCTGTCGATCCAGGACGTCCGGGAGCGGCCCGCCGAGCAGCAGCAGGCAGCCGACACCGAACACGCGCGCTTCACCGTCGACGGCTCCGACTTCCTTGCCTACCTCCGGCTCTGGGACTACCTCGGTGAGCAGCGCAAATCTCTCTCCTCCAACCAGTTCCGGCGGATGTGCCGGGAGGAGTTCCTGCACTACCTGCGGATCCGGGAGTGGCAGGACCTGCACGGCCAACTGCGCACCATCACCAGGGGTCTCGGATGGTCGGCGCGGGCGGAGGAACCGGACGCTGCCGAACGACCGACCCGCGATGCGGCGGCGACACCGGATCGCACGTCCGGCAGCCGATCACGCCGGGGCCGTTCCACGCGTGGCCAGGGCGGTGGCCGCGACCGGTCGGCCACCGCGGCGGCGGTCGTGGACGATGGACTCCCCTGGGACTCCACCGCCATCCACCAAGCACTGCTGGCGGGCATGCTGTCGCACATCGGGGTCAGGGAGGCGGAGTCCAGGGAATTCCTCGGCGCTCGCAACGCCAAGTTCATGATCTTCCCCGGTTCGTCGCTGGCGAAGAAGCCACCGCGCTGGGTGATGGCCGCCGAGCTGGTCGAGACCTCACGGCTGTGGGGCCGGATGGCGGCGAAAGTGGAGCCGGAATGGGCCGAGCGCCTCGCGGGCGACCTCGTCAAACGCACCTACTCCGAACCGCACTGGTCGGCCAAGCGAGGTGCGGCGCGGGCCTACGAACGGGTCACGTTGTACGGGATTCCGCTGGTCACCGGCAGGCCGGTGGACTACGGCCGGATCGACCCGGAATTGTCGCGCGAGTTGTTCATCCGGCATGCGCTGGTGCAGGGCGAGTGGCAGACACGACACGAGTTCTTCCACCGTAATCGCGCGCTGCTCGACGACGTCGCCGATCTGGAGCATCGCGCCCGCCGCAGAGACATCCTGGTGGACGACGAGGTGCTGTTCGACTTCTACGACAAGCGCCTGCCCGCCGACATCGTCTCGGTGCGGCACTTCGACAGCTGGTGGCGCACCGCGCGGCGGGAAGATCCCGGGCTGCTGGACTTCTCCACCTCCACCGTGGTCAACGAGGGCGCTGCGGCACTGGACCCGACGGCCTTCCCCGACTCCTGGCGTCAAGGTGAGCTCAGCTTCCCGCTGTCCTACCAGTTCGAGCCGGGCACCGAGGACGACGGCGTCACCGTGCGGATTCCGGTGGAGCAACTCGCGCACGTCCGCGCCGTCGGCTTCAACTGGCTGGTGCCGGGCATGCGGGACGAGCTGGCCGCCGCGCTGATCAAGACGTTGCCGAAGACGTTGCGCCGCAGCGTCGTTCCCGCCCCCGACTTCGCCGCCGCCGCGCTGGCGGCGCTGACCCCGCGCGCGGAGCCACTGCGCGCGGGACTGGCGCGTGAGCTGTCCAAACTGGGTTCGGTTTCGATCGCCCCCACCGACTTCGACATCTCCGCGCTGCCCGGCCACCTGCGCATGACCTTCGCCGCCGTCGACGGCGACGGCGCGACGCTCGCGCGCGGCAAGAGCCTCGCCGGGTTGAAAAAGCAACTCGCCGAACAAGTTTCCGCATCGGTCGCCCGTGCCACCGCGGGCGCGGAACGCCCACCGGCCACGGTCTGGTCCTCCGAATCGCTCGGCACTCTCGCGCCGACGGTGCGCCGCGAGGTCGCCGGGCAGACCGTCACCGGATATCCCGCTCTGGTCGCCGAGGCCGAGGGCGTCGCGGTCCGGGTGCTCAGCTCCGCCGCGGAACAGGCCACCGCGATGCGCCTGGGCACCAGGGCGCTGTTGCTGCACGCGCTGCCCACGTCGGCCCGCACGGCCACCGCGGGCCTGTCGCCCGCGGATCGCCTTGCGCTGAGCCAGAATCCGTACGGCTCGCTGGAGGCGCTGCTCGAAGACTGCCGCGCGGCCGCCGCCGACGAATTGCTCGCCGCGGCGGGCGGGCCTGTGCGGGACCCGGCGCAATTCGACGCGCTCGTCGCCCGGATCCGGCCCGAGTGGGCCTCCGCCGTCGCTCGTTTCGTGCGGCTGGTCGTGCCGGTGCTGGCCGGGGCCCACCAAGTGTCGGTCGCCCTGGCCCGCACGAGCGAGCGCGATATCGCCGACGACGTCCGTCATCAGCTCGACAACCTGGTGTTCCCCGGTTTCGTGGCCGAAACGGGCGCGGCCAGACTGCGCGAGCTACCCCGCTATCTCCAGGCCGCTGCGGCGCGACTCGAGGCGTTGCCCGGCTCGGCCGTCCGGGATCGGCAAGGCATGGCCGAACTCGATCGAGCGCTGGCCGCCTACGATCGCCTGGTCGAGTCGCTGCCGGAGCACCGCAGGCAGGCGCCCGCAGTCACCGAGATCTGGTGGATGATCGAGGAGTTCCGCGTCAGCCTGTTCGCGCAGAAGCTCGGCACCCCGTACCCGGTGTCCGCCAAGCGCATCGAGAAGGCGATCGCCGCGGTGCGGCGCTGAGTCAGTCTGCGGCCGACAACGCTTCGGCGCGCGCTCGGCGCATCTCCCGGATCTCCCGTTCGAAATCCTCGGCCGAGGTGAACGATCGGTAGACCGAGGCGAACCGCAGGTAGGCCACCTCGTCCAGGTCCCGCAGGGGGCCGAGGATGGCCAGGCCCACCTCATGGCTGGGCACCTCGGGAGAGCCCTTGGCGCGCACCGAGTCCTCCACCTGCTGCGCGAGCAGGTTCAGCGCGTCGTCGTCGACTTCGCGACCTTGACACGCCCGGCGCACACCACGGATGACCTTCTCGCGACTGAACGGCTCGGTGACGCCGCTGCGCTTGACCACCGACAGGATGGCGGTCTCCACCGTGGTGAACCGCCGCCCGCACTGCGGGCAGGCGCGGCGACGGCGGATGGCCGCGCCTTCGTCGGCCTCGCGCGAGTCCACCACCCGGGAGTCGGGGTGTCGGCAGTACGGGCAATGCATCCGAGAAATCCTTCGTCGATGCGCGTGCTCGCGTCCGGACCGGCACCGATCGCGGCGATCGGCCCGGCGAGCCCGTGTACAGAGGTCTATACCCCGGCACCAGGCATTCCTCGCGCGACACGCGGAACACCTGCATAACATCTCGAGGATACCCGTCCGGGTCCCCGGATTGCCGCACTCACCCCGGCTCACGGCGTGCGCATCCGGCGATCCCTCACTCCGTGGCCGAGCCCGGCAACCGGAAGGCGAGGCGGCGGCGGGCGACTTTTCCGGACATCCACGCCACAACGATGTAGCGCGCGCCGGTCACAGGTGATGCAGGCCGATCGCGTCTCCTGCGGACGGCCCAGTCGAGGCTGGCAGCGGGACGTGCGGCGCGACGCTGCGACCTCTCCTTCGGCGCTGACGCCCCGAGGTGGCCGACTGCTCCTTCGGTCAGCGAGAATCGGCGCCTTCCGGCGCGATCATTCCTCCACCACCGCCGGAGCCGGAGCGCCGGTCTCCGCACTCCATCCACCCGCCCGCATGTGTGCCAATGCGATGAACCCCACCACGACGAGCGCGGTGACCAACGCGGCGACAGCGAGCACCGCGAAGCCGATCTGCGCCTGCTCGACCCGGCGCATCGGATGTTCGCCGCAGCCGCGCCGTGGCGCGGAAGTCCGTGGCGCCCGGTCGTAGGCGACCATGCCGCCATCGGGACGCGCCCCGGGCGGACGCCGATCCATCGCCGACCGATGCGCGGGCGTCAGCGCCCGTGCGCGGGCCCCGCCGCGCAGCAACCGCTGGACGGACGCGTATCCGAGGTCCTCACGCGCCGGGCCGAGGTCGTCACGCGCCGGGCCGAGGTCGTCACGCGCCGGGCCGAGATCGGCCACCCGGCGGTCGAATTCGGTGCCCGTCGCCTCGATGGATGGCGTGGTTTCGCTGATCGCAGTGCTCATCGGACAAACCTCCGTAGTGGGTGCTCCGTCGCCGTTCGAGCCGGACTCCGTGATCGAACACATGTTCACGACCCATTCGCTCAAGTGTTCGAAGAACTGGTGTTCGATTTCTACCACGCAGCGGTGACAAAGTCAGCAGCAACGCCCGACATACGTCGAACAGATGTTTGATCCCACGGCCCGACCGGACTAGATTCGAAGAACCGAAGACACGACAGGTCAACACGACCTACGCCGGGCACGAACCGGCCGGGCACAGCAGGAAAGGGCGGTTGCGGTGAGGCAGACGGACGACACGGGTGACGAGACCGACAGCGGCGCCGACGCGGCAGGTACCGGGGCGGATCTCACCGTGCGTCAGCGCAAAGTGCTCGAGGTGATCCGCACCTCGGTGAGCGAGCGCGGCTACCCGCCGAGCATCCGGGAGATCGGCGACGCCGTCGGCCTCACGTCCACCTCGTCGGTCGCCCACCAGCTGCGCGCTCTGGAGCGCAAGGGCTACCTGCGCCGCGATCCGAACCGGCCGCGCGCCGTGGACGTCCGTGGCCTGGACGAGGTGGTGCGGTCGGTGACCAGCCTGCCGGTCGCGGCGGTGGACGACGGCGAGGTCACCGTGGACGTCGAACGCCCCGTTCCCACGTTCGTCCCGGTGCTCGGCCGCATCGCCGCCGGTGGCCCGATCCTGGCCGAACAGGCCGTGGAGGACGTCTTCCCGCTGCCGCGCGAACTGGTCGGCGACGGCTCGCTGTTCCTGCTGAAGGTCGTCGGCCAATCATGATCGACGCGGCGATCTGCGACGGCGACTGGGTGGTCGTGCGGCAGCAGAACGTCGCCGACAACGGCGACATCGTCGCGGCGATGATCGACGGCGAGGCCACGGTGAAGACCTTCAAGCGCACCGGCAAAGACGTCTGGCTGATGCCGCACAACCCGGTCTTCGAGCCGATCCCCGGTAACGACGCCCAGATCCTCGGCAAGGTCGTCACGGTCATCCGCAAGATCTGACGGTGTGGCGGACGCGAGAGTTCGGTGGCCGCGCGGTGATCCGCGCGGCCATCGCTCGTCACGGTGACCGGACGACCGGCAGCGGCCGCGTCGCCCGCGATTCTCACCGTCCCGCGGCCAGCCGCCGGTTGGTGAGCTCGAGCTGACGCTCCGTGCCCGCCGCCAGAACGCGCACCTGGGCGTCGTCCAGACGGCCGCACAAACGCCCCCAATGCATCCCGACGTGCTCCCCAACCGCGACATCCGGCACCGGCGAGAATCCGTCCACGTAAATCGGCACGGCTCGGCACGTTTCGGCCGCCAGCGCCAGTCGCGCGCCGTCCCGGTCGAGCTCGCGGCAGCGCAGCACGACCTGGGCGCCGGTGCGGTCCAGCACGGTGCCCCAGGCGATCCGGCAGCTGTCGAGCACGCGCAACGGATGGTCGTTGCCGCGCCCCAGCAGGCGCGACCACGGGTACACGCCGAAGACGTGGAAGCAGTGATTGGCCGCCGCCTCCTCCGCCAGCCGCAGGGTGAGGTGCGTCCAGTACGCTCCCGCGCGGCGGGGCCCAGCAGTGCCAGCACCTCGGCGGTGAACTCGCCAGGGTCCAGTCCGGCATCCGGAATCGGGCTCCGCAGCTCCGGCACGCCGCGACGCCCGGGATCTCCACCAGAACCAGTTCGGCCCCTCGGCAACCGTCTCCTCGGCGGCGACTTCGAAACAGAACCGCATGGCTTCGGGAACGACGGCGCACAGTGCGCCGACCTCGACGGTGACAGAGTGCACCCGCCGCCCCGCCGCGTATTCGCAGACGGCGTCGATGACGCTGCGGGTGATGGCCATCTCGTGCACCACGACCTCGATTCATCGCGTGGACAACTTTGAGGCTACTCCCGAGCTAACCGCGTGAGGAGGGGATCGTCTATGCGAAGTCGCGGCCGGAATCGGGTGAGGGGTCAGTCGTGGTCGACGGCGGCGATCACTTCGCCGCTGTTCGCGTCGATCGTGACGTCGTGCTCAACGCCCTGGGGCGTGGTGAGCTCCACCTCCCAGACCGGGTTGCCACGGTCGATGTCGAACTCGGCGGACAGGACCCGCCCGCCGGGCACGGCCGCCACCGCCTTGTCGATCGCCTGTTGCCTGGTGATCCCGGTGTCGGCCACCAGGGACCAGTCTCCCGCTGACGACTGGAAGGAGATGGTGTGCGCGTCGGGACCCCCGGTGGCGACCGCGGCCAGAACGGCGCTCAAACCGACGACGGCAGCCGCGACGGCGGTGCCGAGGACGAGCCAGCGAAGGCCGGCGTAGGCGTGGCGGAGTACGGTTGTCATGGGGAACCTCCTGCGGGAGTGGTGATTCGATGGTTCCTACTGTGGCGAACCGGAGCTGAAGGTGAGCTGAAGCCACCTGAAGATCGCTTCAGCATCCGTCTGACACTCTTGGTGGATGCGTCTGCTGATCGTGGAGGACGAGAAACGCCTGGCTCTCACGCTGGCAAAAGGGTTGTCGGCCGAGGGATTCGCCGTGGATGTGGTGCACGACGGCGCCGAGGGCCTGCATCTGGCGACGTCCACCGACTACGACTTGATCATCTTGGACATCATGCTGCCCGGCATGAACGGCTACCGGGTCTGCGCCGCGCTGCGTGCGGCGGGCCATGAGACGCCCGTGCTCATGCTGACCGCGAAGGACGGCGAATACGACGAGGCCGAGGGGCTGGACACCGGAGCCGACGACTATCTCAGCAAGCCGTTCTCCTACCTGGTGCTGCTGGCCCGCATCCGCGCCCTGCTGCGCCGTCGAACCCGCGGCGGCGCAAAGGTTTTGCGCGTGGGTGACCTGATCGTGGACCCGGGCACCCGCACCTGCCGCCGTGGCGTGCAGGAGGTGACGCTGACCGCCAAAGAGTTCGCCGTGCTCGAGCACCTGGCGGTCCGGGCCGGCGAGGTGGTCTCGAAAGCCAACATCCTGCAACACGTCTGGGATTTCGCCTATGACGGCGACCCGAACATCGTCGAGGTCTACATCAGCACATTGCGCCGCAAGATCGACGCGCCGTTCGGGCGCCGATCCATCACCACCGTCCGTGGCGCGGGCTACCGGCTGGCGGCCGACCGTGACTGAGCGGAAGGGGCGCGCCTGGTGGCGTTCGGTCCGCGCGCGCACCACGGTGGCGGCGACGGCGGTGGTCGCGGTCGCGCTGACGGCGGCCGGGCTCGCGGTCCTGGCGGTGTTGCGGCACAACCTGGTCGAGAGCGCCGAATTACAGGCGGAGACCACCGCTCGCGACGTGGCGGCCCAGCTGGCGGCGGGCTCCGATCTCGGCCGGTTGACATTTCCCGACGCCGAAAGTCAACCGGTGCAGATCGTCTCGATCGACCGCCGGGTGCTGGCCGCACCGGATGACCTCACGGGCAAGCCGCCGATGGCCGATTTCGGGCCGTACGTGAAGGCCGCTGACGGCGAAGAGGAGGAAGAAGATGAAGACGACGACGAAAAAGACGAAGAGGATCGAGACGAAGACGACGCCGACTACGAAAGCGTCTCTGCCCCCGGCGATCCCGCGGCGGAAGCCGAATTCGGCGATGTCCGCCTGACGGTGGACCCGGACGACGGACCGCACCCGTTCCGGGTGGCCGCGCTCGCGGTGACCGCCCCGGGCGGCAACCCGCCACCGTCTACGCGGGCTCCTCGCTGGAGACCGCCGACAGCGCGGTGGCGGACGCACGCCTGGCGATGCTGATCGGCCTCACCCCCCTGCTCGCCGTGGTGGCCGTGGTGACGTGGCTGGTCACCCGGCGGGCGCTGCGCCCGGTGGAGGCGATCCGCAGCCAGCTGGCCGAGATCATGGACGGCGATCTGTCCCGGCGCGTGCCGGAACCGCGTTCCCGTGACGAGATCGCCAGGCTGGCGAGCACCACGAACGCCACCCTCGCCGCGTTGGAGGAATCCGCGGAGCGACAGCGCCGGTTCATCGCCGACGCCGCGCACGAGTTGCGCAGCCCCATCGCGAGCCTGCGCACCCAGCTCGAAGTCGCTCAGGCGCACCCTGATCTGCTGGAACTGGACGGACTGATCGGCGACACCATCCGGCTGGAACACCTCGCGGCCAACCTTCTGCTCCTGGCCCGGCTCGACGCGGGCGAGCAGCCACGGTCGGATCGCGTGGATCTGCCCGCGCTGGCACGTGAAGAACTGCGGCACCGTGCGCGCGATCGGGTCCCCGTGGACATCGCGATACCCGAGCAACCCGTGGCGGTCACCGGAAGCCGTACACAGCTGGCCCGCGTCCTGGGCAACCTCGTCGACAACGCCCAGCGGCATGCCGCGAGCAGCGTGCGCGTCGCCGTCGAGCGCGACGTCGAAGGGCGAGCCGTGCTGTCGGTCACCGACGACGGCCCGGGTGTGCCGCCCGCCGATCGCGACCGTATCTTCCAGCGGTTCGTCCGTTTGGACGACGCCCGCACCCGCGACGAGGGCGGCGCGGGTCTCGGCTTGGCCATCGTCCGCGATGTCGTCGAACACCACGCGGGCACCATCCGCGTCACCGACGGCGCGTCCGGCGGCGCCTGCTTCGTGGTGACGCTGCCGGCGGCCCGGGAGTGAATGCGCTGGCTCATTCGGCGAGCGCGCTACGCAGTCTTTCGATGACGACCCTGCGTGCGGCGCGACCTTCGGGAGTCGGAGTCAGCGGGTAGACGTGCGGCAGCCCCGGCCCCTCGTGGTAGTCGACCGGGACTCCCGCGCCGCGCGCCGCGTCGACCAGCAGGCGCGTGTCCGGGTACAGGATGTTGTCGGTGCCGCAGAACACGGTCAGCGGGCCGAGCCCGCGAAGGTCGGCGGCGAGCGGGCTGACCCGCGGGTCGGCGATGGCGAGGTCCCCGCGCCAGTGCTCGATGAGAACCCGTGTTCCCGGGACGCCCAGCCACGGGTCGCGCGGCTGCACGACCTCGATCTCGGGATTGGTCAGCGACAGATCGAGGGCGGGTGCGATCACCAGGGTGCGCGGCAAGCGCACCCGACGGTCGTCGCGCAGCACCACCGCGGCGGACAGGGCGATCTGACCACCGGCCGAATCGCCCGCGAGGCAGACATCTGCGTAGGTCTCGCGATTGGCCAGCACCAGATCCACGAAGCCTTGGACGACCTGTCCGGCCGTCCCGAACGGGATCAGGGGGTAGATGGGAACGGTCACGGCCGCCCCGGCTTCCGCAGCGACGGCCGCACACAACGCCCAATGCTGCGGCGCGATCTCGTGCACCCACCCGCCGCCGTGCGCGTACACGACATTTCCTCGCGCCCGCCGCCCGCGCGGAGTGAGAGTGTAGACCGGCCAACCGTCGCGACGTTCCACCGCGATCATCACATCCGGCCGCAGCCTGCGCGGCGGACCGTAATTTCGGGGCCGGACGCTCAACTCGAGCACCCGTTCGCGCGCCGCGTCGGCATCGACGAACACCCGGTTGGCGCGTGTCGCCTTGAGGTACCCCCGCACGGCTCGATTGGCCAAGCTCGGCATCGCATCTCCTCCGCTCCGGACGATCGACGGCCGTCGAGTCCTCGGGAGGCGATTGTGCCGCAGTCCGCTGCGCGGTCCGTCCCTGACGAGATCCATCTCCCCCCGGTGATCGCGGCGGGCAGCAGCGCGGCGACGCGGGCTCGGGCCGACGACAAGCGCAGGCCCGAGCCGGAAGCCGCTCGCGGTCAGGAAAGCTTCAGGCTGCGCCCGATGATTTCCTTCATGATCTCGGTGGTGCCGCCGTAGATGGTCTGGATACGCGCGTCCATGTAGGCCTTCGCGATCGGGTATTCCTTCATGTAGCCGTATCCGCCGTGCAGTTGCAGGCAGCGGTTGATCAAGTCCAGCTGCTCCTCGGTGCTCCACCACTTGGCCATGGCCGCGTCCTCGGCGGTCAGCGTGCCCTCGTTGAGCAGTTCGATGAACTTGTCGACCATCAGGCGCACCGCGGTGGTCTTGGTGGCCAGCTCGGCGAGCACGAACCGGGTGTTCTGCAGCGCGCCGATCGGCTTGCCGAACGCCTTGCGATCGCGGACGTACTGGATGGTCATGTCCAGGCAGGACTCCATCGCCGCCGCGGCCATGACCGCGATCGACAGCCGTTCCTGCGGCAGGTTGTGCATGAGGTGGATGAAGCCCATGCCCTCGGTGCCCAGCAGGTTCTTACCGGGCACGCGCACGTCGGTGAAGCTCAGCTCGGCGGTGTCCTGAGCTTTGAGGCCGAGCTTGTCCAGGTTGCGGCCGCGCTCGAAGCCCGGCATGCCACGCTCGACCACGAGCAGGCTGAAGCCCATCGCCCCCTTCTCGGGATCGGTCTGGGCCACCACGATCACGATGTCGGAGTTGATGCCGTTGGTGATGAAGGTCTTGGCGCCGTTGAGGATCCAGTCGTCGCCGTCGCGCACCGCACGGGTCTTGATGCCCTGCAGGTCCGAGCCGGTGCCCGGTTCGGTCATGGCGATCGCGGTGATGATCTCACCGGCGCAGAAGCCCGGCAGCCAGCGCTGTTTCTGCTCCTCGTTGGCCAGCTCCAGCAGGTAAGGCGCGATCACATCGTTGTGCAGCGTGAAGCCGAGACCGGAGTACTGGCCGCGAACCGACTCCTCGGAGACGATGGCGTTGTAGCGGAAATCCTTCACCCCGCCGCCGCCGTACTCCTCCGGCATGGCCATACCCAGGAAGCCCTGCTTGCCCGCCTCGAGCCAGACCTCCCGGTCGACGATGCCCTGCTCTTCCCACTTCGCGTGGTTCGGCGCAACGTGCTGATCGAGAAACTTGCGGAACGACTCCCGGAACAGTTCGTGTTCGGGTTCGAACAATGTGCGTTCCACGCCAACCTCCTAGTGACCACACCGGCCGGTCCACACCGACCAGTCGTTGCCCCCTACCGTACCCGGAAGGAGAATCTCTGTTCACTTCTGGGGCTGGAACCATGGTCTCACCTGGATCGGCGTCTCGCACCGAGATCAGCGAGCGAGATTCCTGGCAAACGGGCGGGTGATTCCCGCGACCGGCCGCAAGGCCGGGTACGCCACTTCCCCGACCGAGGAGCAACGGTCGTACGCGGGCGACCGCGCGCCACTGGTAGGCGGCCGCCGCCCAGCCGAATCCTCAGCACTGCTCCGCAGAGACAACGCAGAGGGCGGTGCGGGCAACGGCAACCGTATGGCCGCTCCATCGCGCACGACCCGCCGGACGGAAGGCGATCCATCGACGCGTTGATCGCAGTGCCGACAGGTCCGACCCCCGCTCGGCCGAGTGGGTGCGCCGACCGGAGCCGCTGATCGACGGCAGGCGGGCTGGTCGGCTCAGCCGTCAGCCGCGGGGCCAGGCCGACGACGGTCTGGCGCGGCATCGCGCACGCTGGGCCACTGAGCCGACCCACGGCGCAGTGCTACGGCGGCCGCATTCCGCGTTCCCTCCGCAGCGGGGCCGGTCGTGCGATTGCGTGCGTTCAGCTGGGCGTATTCGGTCCGCGAGGCGCTCTCACACCCGCTCCCACCTGCGAATCGCTGGATCGGCGCCTTTCGTGGAAAACCGAATCTCGGAGCACCGAATCGGCCCAGAGAAGGTGGTCAGCGTGTCAGCCAACCGCGCAAACGGCCCACCAGGGTGCGGCCTGCGTCACGCTCCCGTTCGGCGAACAGGAAGTTCAGCTCCTCCTCCAGCGCCTTGCGCACCACGTCGCGGAATTCGATGGCGGCGGCGTGCATGTCGTCGGCGTCGCGCCAGGGCGCCGGGTCGATGGGCGCGCCCGCGGAGAAGTAGAAGCGCTCCGGACGCGGGAGGACGGTCGGACCGACGCCGCGAATGAGCGGCGGGGTGAGGTCGCGGCTGAGACCGAGCGCTTCCACGGTCCACCGCAACGGGCGCAGGAGCGGATGGTCGCCGTCCACCACGATGTCGTACGCGTCGTCGACACCGATCATCGCGACCGGGACGATGGGCGCGCCCGCCTCGATGGCCATGCGCGCGAACCCGCTGCGGCCCTCCCACTTCAGCAGGTACTTCTCATTCTTGCGGCGGACCGCCTCACGACCGCCGCCGGGGAACACCATCACCGCCTCGCCGCGCCGCAACAGGGCGAGGCAATTGGACCTGGTCCCGCGCACCGCACCGTAGTGGTGCAGCAGATGACGCACGCCGGGCACATTGATCAGCACGTTCTCGGCGAGACCGCGAATCAGGCGGCCGCGGCGGCGCAGCACCTCGGGCAGCAGCATCGGCGCGTCGATGCCGCCCAGAAGGTTGTGGTTACCGACCAGCAGCACCGGACCATCGGCGGGGATGTTCTCCAAGCCGTAGAACCGCGGGCTCGTCCATGCCCGTAGCGGCGCGAGCAGGGTGTCGATCAGCCGCAGATCGGTATCGCTGAGCGAAACCGACAGCGGCGCACCGTCGGTGAGCACCGGTTCGGCGCTGTGCGCGGCGCCGGAGCGCCGGGTACGGGAATCGGAGCCGGCGTCCGACATGAACCCTCCTGGTGTCGATTCGATGACGATAGCGCAACGAAATCGACTGGGTCGCACCGGATGTGCGCGTCACACCGTGACACGCACGGCTCGGTCGCCCGATCGGCTCGCCGGAAACCTCGGCAAACCTGTCGCGGACCAGCATGTTCGCCCTGCTCACCCGGCCACACCGGACGCGACGGGAGGCCCCGGGTGACTACCGCCACAGCACACGGGGTCAGCGCTGCGCCCCGGACCACTTCACTGCCGCGCGCCGACGCCCAGGTCTAGCCGGTTTCCTCGCTGCCGGCCGTGCCCGCGTGCGCGTACTCCGACAGGGCGGCGGCCAGGGCGTGCGGGACGCGCGCGCGAACGCGGGTGCCACCCTCCTCGTGTTCGGAACCGAGGATGCGGCCGTCGGCGTGAATACGGGCGAGCAGGTCACCGCGCGTGTACGGCAGCAGCACGCTGATCTCCACGTCCAAGCCACCGAGCACTTCGGCGAGCCGGGCGCGCAGCGCGTCGATGCCCTGGCCGTCGTGCGCGGAGACGAACGACGCGTCCGGCAGCAGCCCGCGCAGATTGGTGATTTCCGTCGGGCCCATCGCGTCGGTCTTGTTCACCACCAGCAGTTCCGGCGGCGCCGGCGTGCCGGATTCTTTGATCACGTCCGTGATCACCTCGCGGACGGCCTTGATCTGCTCGGCGGGCAGCGCGTCGGAGCCGTCCACCACGTGCAGCAGCAGGTCGGCGCCGGTCACCTCTTCCAAGGTGGAGCGGAACGCCTCGACCAGCTGGGTCGGCAGGTGCCGCACGAAGCCGACGGTGTCGGTGAAGACGACCTCGCGCCCGTCGTCCAGTTCGGCCCGGCGCGTGGTCGGATCGAGGGTAGCGAACAGCGCGTCCTGCACCAGCACACCGGAGCCGGTGAGGGCGTTCATCAGGCTCGACTTGCCCGCGTTGGTGTAGCCGACGATCGCGACGGACGGGATGCCACTGGAATTGCGGCGCGCCCGCATGGTGTCGCGCGCGGTCTTCATCTCCCGGATCTCCCGGCGCAGCTTGGCCATGCGCTCGCGGATGCGGCGACGATCGGTTTCGATCTTGGTCTCACCGGGGCCGCGCAGACCCACGCCGCCGTTGCTGCCCGCACGGCCACCGGCCTGCCTGGACATCGACTCACCCCAACCGCGCAGCCGGGGCAGCATGTACTCCATCTGGGCCAGCGAGACCTGGGCCTTGCCCTCCCTGGAGGTGGCGTGCTGGGCGAAGATGTCCAGGATCAACGCGGTCCGGTCGACCACCTTGACCTTGACGACCTTCTCCAGGGCGGTCAACTGCGCCGGGGTCAGCTCACCATCGCAGATGACCGTGTCGGCGCCGGTCTCCAGCACGACCGAACGCAGCTCGTTGGCTTTGCCGGAGCCGATGTAGGTGGCCGGATCCGGCCGGTCGCGGCGCTGGATCAGCGCCTCCAGCACCTCGGAGCCCGCGGTCTCGGCGAGCGCCGCCAGCTCGGCCATGCTGGCCTCGGCCTGCGCCGCGGTGCCCGCGGTCCACACGCCAACCAGCACGACGCGCTCCAGGCGCAGCTGCCGGTACTCGACCTCGGTGATGTCGGTGAGCTCGGTGGACAGACCCGCCACGCGCCGGAGCGAACTGCGGTCCTCCAACTGCAGTTCACCGACGGTCGGATCGGCCGACCAGCCCGACCGGCTCATCCGGGCGGCGTGCTCGGCGACAACGTCGCCGGTCACCGTGTCATCGCCGGTCACCGTGTCGTCGCCGGTCACCGTGTCATCGCCGGTCACAGGGGCGTCGGCCTGCTCGGCGGCGCTGTTCTTCGCGTCCGCCGGCGTGAATTCATACGTCTTCGACTTCCTCATACCCCATCCATGCTGCCACGACATGACCGCCGCACGCACCCGGTTAATCGGGGGCGACCGCGTTCACAGACCGTGCCACCACGATTCGGCGACGCGACCGGTGGCCAGCAGGACCGACGGGCCGCGCAGCCACGCGGAGCCGCGCTCGAGGCCGACGGTGAGTTCGCCGCCGGGCACCCGCACCGCCACCCGGCCGGTGTCCTCGGCGATCCGGAAGCCGTCGGCGGCCAGCGCCGCGGCCGCCGCGGCGACGGTGCCCGTTCCGCACGAACGGGTTTCGCCCACACCGCGCTCGTAGACCCGCATGTCGACCGAGCCCGCGGCGTCCAGCGCGGTGACGATCTCGACGTTCACTCCGTGCGGGAACAGGTCCGGATCGAAGCCGGGGGGCACGGTCAGGTCGAGCTTGCCGAGCGCGTCGGCGGACATCCCCGGATCGACGCAGGCCAGGTGCGGATTGCCGACATGATGCCGATCCCCGACAGCGCCCAGCCCGCGATGGTCGCGGTGGAGGCGCCGAGTTCGCGCACCGGGCCCATCCCGACGGTGACGTCCCCGGTGACTTCGTTCCCGGTATGCACGGTGACCGGGCGAGCCCCGGCGCGGCTGCCGACGACGAAGCTGTCGCGGGTCTCCAGTCCCGAGACGGTCAAGTAGTGGGCGAACACACGCACGCCGTTGCCGCACATCTCGGCGATCGAGCCGTCGGCGTTGCGATAGTCCATGAACCAGTCGTCGGCGTCCACACCCTCCGGGAGCCGCGCGAGCACTCCGGCGGCCAGCAGCGCGCCCGCCCGCGCGACGCGCAGCACGCCGTCGGCTCCGAGCCCGCGCCTGCGGTCGCACAGCGCGGCCACCCTCGGCGCCGTCAGAGCCAAGTCGGCCTGCGGGTCCGGCAGCACGACGAAATCGTTCTGGGTGCCGTGGCCCTTGGTGAACTCGATGTCCGGCACGTGCGATGTCTCCCTATCTCGTGGTCACTTGGCAAACGTCCTGCGCTGCCGGGAAATTTCGTAGAGCGCCACCGCCGCCGCCGAGGGCGCCCCCAGGGAGCTGGCCGTGCCGCCCATGGGGATGTGCACCATGTCGTCGCACGCCGCCTGCCAGCCCGCGCTCATCCCGCCGGTCTCGTTGCCGACGACGAGAATCGTCGCGTCGGTGAAGTCGTAGTCGTAGGCAGCGTGCCTGCCGTGCTCGTCGGTTCCCACGATGCGGGTCGGAATGCCGCGGCGTACCTGCCGGTTGCGGAATTCCAGCACCTGCGCGGGCCCGGCGGCGCGAAGCACCGGGACGGCGAACAGCGAACCGGTCGAGGCGCGCACGGCCTGCGGGTCGTAGTGGTCGGCGCCGTGCCCGGTGACGATGACGCCGCTGGCGCCGAACGCGTCGGCCGAACGGATGAGCGTGCCCAGATTGCCCGGCGAGTTGGGCCGGTCGAACACCACGACCACCGGCGCGTCCTCACCCGGCTCGCCGGGCTCGAAGGACTCCAGCTCGAGTTGGCGCGATTCCGCCACGGCCACCAGTTCCGGTATGCCACCGGTTTTCTCGCCGAGTTCGGCCATCAACTCGGGCACCAGGCCGACCTGCGGCACGTCGCTGGTGTCCAGCACTTCCCGCGCCCAGCTGGACAGCTCGGGGCCGCCGAGACGGTACAGCAGCGTCTCCAGCGGCCAGTCGTTGGCCACGGCTTGCGTGATCGGGCGGACGCCCTGCACCAGGAAACGACCGTCGCGATGACGCTTGGTGCGGTTGTTGAGGTAGGCCTGCCACACCTGGACGGAGGCGTTGCGCGTGCTCACACGTCGGGTCACTGCGGAGTCCGTTCTCTATCGTCGAGCAGGGCCAGCGCCGTCGCGGCCGGATCAGCGGCCGCGCCGTCCAGCCACCGCACCCGGGGATCGCGGCGGAACCAGGAGCGTTGCCTGCGCACGTAGCGCCGGGTGCCGATCAGGGTGCGTTCCTGCGCGTGGTTCAGGTCGTATTCGTTGTCCAGATAGGCCAGGACTTGTGCGTAGCCGATGGCGCGGCGCGCGGTGACGCCGTCGCGCAGGCCACGCTCGATCAAGCCGCGTACCTCCTCGACCAGCCCGCCCTCGAACATGGCCGCGGTGCGCCGCTCGATCCGCGCGTCCAAGGCTGCGGTGTCCCGGTCGACTCCGATGATCACGGTGCCCCAGCGCGGCGTGCCGATGGTCGGCGCCGAGGCCGCGAAGGGCTGGCCGGTGAGCTCGACGACCTCGAGCGCGCGCACCATCCGGCGTCCGTCGGTGGGCAGGATCGTCGCGGCGGCCACCGGGTCGGCCGCGCGCAGCGCCGCGTGCACGGCGGCGACTCCCCCTTCGGCGAGCACCGCCTCCCAGCGCGCCCGGACGACCGGATCGGTAGCGGGGAATTCCCACTCGTCCAGCAGCGCTTGGACGTACATCATCGAGCCGCCCACGATGACGGGGACCCGGCCGCGCCCCATGATCGCGACCACGTCCGCGCTCGCCGCCGCCTGATAAGCGGCCACCGAGGCGGTGTCGGTCACCTCGAGCACGTCGAGCTGGTGGTGCGGGATGCCCCGGCGCTGCGCGACGGGCAGCTTGGCGGTGCCGATGTCCATGCCGCGATAGAGCTGCATGGCGTCGATGTTCACGATCTCGCCGCCGAGCCGCTCGGCCAGATCGAGAGCCAGATCGGATTTGCCGGTGGCGGTGGGGCCGACCACGGCGATCGGAGTGATGCCGGAATCCGTCACGGCGCGTCGTCTCCCGTCGGCCGCCAGAGGCTGACGTGGTAGCCGACGCCGAACGGGGCGTCGCAATAGCGAGTCTCGACCACGGGGTCGGTGCGGAACAGCCCGGCCAGCACCTGATAGGCGGGGCGGCCCGCGAGGGCCAGTTCCGCGCACAGCCCGGCATCGAGTGCCCGCAGTGCGGCGCGATCGCCCGTGCTGAGAGCGCGGTCCAGCCCGTCCTGCACCGGCCGGGCCCGCTCGTCGAGGTAGCCGGGAGCCTTGGTGGAGAGGGTCGCCGCACCGTCGGCGACGACCAGCACACCGCGCGCCGCGGCGTCGCCGTCCAGGTCGGCACGCAGCTTCGCCCCGACCTCCAGACAGTGCTCGGGCGTCGCGTCCGCGGGCACCACGCGCGCCTCGGCGACCGCGCCCGGCGCGACTCGTCCGCGTAGCCATCCGCCGATCAGGACGGCCAGCGGCAGTTCGGCGTCGGCTCGCTCCGCCGTGGCGAGCGCCGCGTCGGACAGACCGACCCGCACGTCCGCGCCGAAGCCGAGGAAGGTGCCGACGGTCTCCGGGCCGAACGTGCGGTCGCGGGCACCGGCGCCGACCACGGTCCACCGGCCGGTCACCTGCGCGAGGACGCGCGCGATGCCGAGCACGGCGGACCGCAGCACCGCGCGCGGGTCCGCCTCGCCGCTTCCCGCCGCGTCCGCCGCGCCACCGCACAGTTCGGGAATCAGGACGGGCGGCGACGGAACGAGAGCGGCGACGGAGAACACGTCGTAACCGTAGTCGTTGCCGGGACCACCGGTACCGCCCGGCTTCGAGTGTCTCTGCCGGAAACACCGTCGGGATTGATAGTGTTCGAAGAGCTACAACCCAGGTCATCAGGGGTTGGAATCCCCGGGATTCCTCCGCGGGAAGGCATGGATCGATGGTCACAAGGGCTCGGACCGGGTTGAATGGGATGAGCCAGGGCGTAATAAGGCAGCCGTGACGCGCGGCAGGGACGAGGAAAAATGACCGACAGCAACGGAACCGCGAAAGCCAGCCCCGGCGAGATGCCGCGTTCGTCCGGTGCCCCGAAACCGGGCAGCTCGATTCAACCGCCCAAGCCGCACGCGGTCAAACCCGCCCCGGGCCCGGCCCAGCAGCATCCCCATCCCGTCGTCGTCCCCACCGTCTCCGATCCGAGCCTGTGGGGCCGGGTCGACGAAGACGGCACCGCGTGGGTGAAGACCGCCGAGGGCGAACGTCAGGTCGGCTCGTGGCAGGCGGGTGACGCCGCCGAGGGGCTGGCCCACTTCGGCCGCCGGTTCGACGACCTGGCGACCGAGGTCGCCCTGCTGGAGGCTCGACTCGCCGCGGGCGCGGACGCGCGCAAGACCAAGGCCGCCGCCGTCGCGCTGGCCGAGTCGCTGCCGACCGCCGCCGTCATCGGCGACATCGAGGGTTTGGCCCAGCGCCTGCGGGCCATCGCCGAGCACTCCGAAGAGGCCGCGGCGCACGCCAAGGAGGAGAAGGAACGCGCCCGGCACGAGCACACCGAGCGCAAGGAGGCGCTGGCCGCCGAGGCGGAGAAGATCGCCGCGGAGTCCACCCAGTGGAAGGCCGCGGGCGATCGGTTGCGCGAGATCCTCGACGAGTGGAAATCCATCCGGGGCGTGGACCGCAAGGTCGACAACGCGCTGTGGAAGCGCTACTCCAAGGCGCGCGAGGCGTTCAACCGCCGCCGTGGCGCGCACTTCGCCGAGCTGGATCGCGAGCGCGCCGCCGCGAAAGCGCGCAAGGAAGAACTGTGCGTGCAGGCCGAGGAGCTGTCCGGCTCCACCGACTGGGTGGCCACCGCGGGCGTCTTCCGCGACCTGCTCGCCGAGTGGAAGGCCGCCGGGCGCGCGCCGCGCGAGGCCGACGAGGCGCTGTGGCGGCGTTTCAAGAGCGCGCAGGACGTCTTCTTCGCCGCGCGCAACGCCGCCGTCTCCGAACGCGACGCCGAGTTCGAACACAACGCGGCCGCCAAGGAAGAACTGCTGAGCGCCTACGCCTTCATCGATCCGTCCACCGATCTGGAGGGGGCGCGCAGCGCGCTGCGCGAGCTCCAGGACAAGTGGGACGCCATCGGCAAGGTGCCCCGCGAGCGCATGCAGGAGTTGGAAGGCAAGCTGCGGGCGATCGAGAAGCGCGTGCGTGAGGCCGCCGACGCGCAGTGGCGGCGCACCGACCCCGAGGCGATGGCCCGCGCCGCCCAGTTCCGGGAGCGGGTCGCACAGTTCGAGGAGCAGGCCGCGAAAGCGCAGGCCGCGGGTAACGTCCGTGACGCGGAGAAGGCGCTGGAGCAGGCCAAGCAGTGGCGCGAGTGGGCCGAGGCCGCCGAAGGCGCGGTCAGCAACCGCTGAGCCGGTGATCGCGGCCCGATCGATCTATATCGGCTCCGGGACTACCGGCCCCTCCCGCTCGGGAGGGGCCGTTGTCGTCCGGAAGACCTCTCGTCAGGATTCGCCCGTGCGGCGGCGCCGGTCGCGTTCCTCGGCGGCCGCGGCGGCGTTACGGCGCTGTTCTTCGGCGGCCAGGTGCAACGCGGTCCGGCTCCAGACCACACGGATCCAGTGGAACGTGAGCACGATGGTCACGACGGCGCCGAGGACCAGGCCGATGCCGGGGCCCGCGCCGATGTAGTTGCCCAGCCCGGGAGTCTGGCGGTGCCAGATGGAGAGCACACCGAACACGGCGGCCACGGCGCTGCCCGCCACGGCGATCCAGGCCAGCACCCAGCGGCGGGTCATCAGCGCCAGCATCGAGAACCCGATGCCGAAGACCACGAGGAACCAGACGAACACCCGCGAGGGCAGGCCGATGTGCTCGGCGCGCGCGGCGTCGGTGTCCAGTAGCACATCGAATCCGCGCGCCGCGCCCGCGTGCGGCAGCACCAGCGACGCCAGCAGCAGGAAGACCGCGCCCGCAACGACCATGGCGCGGATGCCGGGATCGATCTCACCGGCGATCCTGCGCTCGACGGCGTCGAGATCGTCGCGGAATTGTTCGAAATCGCTGGTGCTCTCCACCGAGCTCACTGAGTCCTCGTTTCGTTCGTCTCCGTCGGGGCGCGCGGGCTGGTTCCCCGGGGTCGCCGCGGACGCGCCGCGCTCGCCGTCGCCGGACGCGGGAACGGCCCCTTCGGCGCCACGGGTGGCGTCGCCGTCGTCGTCCGGGCTCGTGGTCATGCGCCGCAGCCGGTCGAGCAGCCCGCAGCCGCGGGTTCCGGGGCAGGAGCGCCGATGCGGGGCAGTCCGAGCCCGACGCCGATCGGCGCGGTCTTGGGCGTCACGCCACGTTCGTGCGCGTCACCGGCGCGGGTGCGGCGGTGGGTCTTGACGGCGGCGTCCGCGACCAGGTGGTGTGGGGCCGCCGCGGTGATGTCGACCGTGACCAGGTCGCCGGGACGGATCGGCTCGGCGGTGCCGCCGGGGCGGAAGTGCACCAGCCTGCCGTCGCGGGCGCGGCCGCTCATCCTGGCGGTCGCGGCGTTCTTCTTGCCCGCGCCGTCGGCCACCAGCAGCTCCACCTCGGTGCCGACCAGTTCCCGGTTGGCGGCCAGGGAGATCTCCTCTTGCAGCGCGATGAGCCGGTCGTAGCGCTCCTGGACGACGGCCTTGGGCAGCTGGTCGGGCATGTCCGCGGCGGGGGTACCCGGCCGCTTGGAGTACTGGAAGGTGTACGCGCTGGTGAAACGCGCCCGGCGGACCACGTCCAGGGTTTCCTGGAAATCCTCCTCGGTCTCGCCCGGGAAGCCCACGATGATGTCGGTGGTGATCGCGGCGTGCGGCATCGCCGCCCGTACCTTGTCGATGATCCCGAGGTAGCGGGCTTTGCGGTAGGAGCGGCGCATCGCCTTGAGCACCCGGTCCGAACCCGACTGCAGCGGCATGTGCAGTTGCGGGCAGATGTTGGGCGTCTCGGCCATCGCCTCGATCACGTCGTCGGTGAACTCGGCGGGGTGCGGAGAGGTGAAGCGGACGCGTTCCAGGCCGTCGACGTGCCCGCACGCGCGCAGCAGCTTGGCGAAGGCGCCGCGGTCGCGCGGCTCGCTCGGGTCGGCGAACGACGCGCCGTAGGAGTTCACGTTCTGGCCGAGCAGGGTCACCTCGAGCACGCCTTGGTCCACCAGCGCCCGCACCTCGGCGAGCACGTCACCGGGGCGGCGGTCGACCTCTTTGCCGCGCAGGGCGGGCACGATGCAGAAAGTACAGGTGTTGTTGCAGCCGACCGAGATGGAGACCCACCCCGCGTAGGCGGATTCCCGCTTGGCGGGCAACGTGGAGGGAAATGCCTCCAGCGACTCCAGGATCTCCACCTGGGCCTCGCGGTTGTGCCGTGCCCGCTCCAGCAACACGGGCAGCGAGCCGATGTTGTGCGTGCCGAAGACCACGTCCACCCAGGGCGCCTTGCGCACCACGACGTCGCGGTCCTTCTGCGCCAGGCAGCCGCCGACGGCGATCTGCATGCCCGGATGGCCCGCCTTGATCGGCGCCAGGTGACCGAGCGTGCCGTAGAGCTTGTTGTCCGCGTTCTCGCGCACCGCGCAGGTGTTGAAGACGACGAGGTCGGCCGTCGCGCCCGGCGCGGCCTTCACGTATCCCGCGTCCTCCAGCAAACCCGACAACCGTTCGGAATCGTGCACGTTCATCTGGCAACCGAAGGTGCGGACCTCGTAACTGCGTGCTGTGCCCTCGGCGGGAGCCGACACTACCTGTCCGATCGAATCCACCCGTCCAGCGTACGGGGCGGCTCGCGGCCGCTTTCGCGGGCATCGGCGCAGGCTCCGGGGGGTTGCCGGCCGACAGGCACAGGACCGCGAGGTTACGCCCACGTGTCGAATCGGCGCGGCGAGACGGTGTGTCGCGGAAACCCGGGCAAATCCCCGATTTTTGCCTAAGGTCATGACCATGACCGACGACGCCGCCGCGCCCGGCACCACCGGGGACGCTTCTGCCGGGGACGTCAGCGCCGCCACCAGCGCGCCGCCGATGATCTCGATGCGCAATGTGGACAAGCACTTCGGCAACCTGCATGTCCTCAAGGACATCACCCTGGAGGTTCCCAAAGGGCAGGTCGTCATCGTGCTCGGCCCCTCGGGCTCCGGTAAATCGACGCTGTGCCGCACCGTCAACCGGCTGGAGCCGATCGACTCCGGCGACATCGCCATCGACGGCGTCCCGCTGCCCGCCGAGGGCCGCGCGCTGGCCGCGCTGCGCGCCGATGTCGGCATGGTCTTCCAGTCCTTCAACCTCTTCGCGCACAAGACGATCGTCGAGAACGTCATGCTCGCGCCGATCAAGGTTCGCAAGATCAAGAAAGAGCAGGCCCGTGCCCGCGCCATGGAGTTACTGGACCGGGTCGGCATCGCCGACCAGGCCGGCAAGTACCCGGCGCAGTTGTCCGGGGGGCAGCAGCAGCGCGTCGCCATCGCCAGGGCGCTGGCGATGAGCCCGAAGGTGATGCTGTTCGACGAGCCGACCTCCGCGCTGGACCCGGAGATGGTCAACGAAGTGCTCGAAGTGATGGTGTCGCTGGCCAAGGACGGGATGACGATGCTGGTCGTCACCCATGAGATGGGCTTCGCGCGCCGCGCCGGGAACCGGGTGCTGTTCATGGCCGACGGCCAGATCGTGGAGGACGCGCCGCCGGACGTCTTCTTCACCGCCCCGCAGTCCGAACGGGCCAAGGACTTCCTGGGCAAGATTTTGAGCCACTGACCTGCCGGAACAGCGGCCGACACACCCACGGATGAGGAGAAGGAACTCGATGAGGATCAATCGTGCTCTGCGCATCGGTGTCGGGGCGATCGCCCTGACGCTCGCCGCCGCGACCGCCACCGCGTGCGGCGGCGGCGACGACAAGTCCGCCCTGGATCACGCCAAGGACGGCAAGCTCACCATCGGCATCAAGTTCGACCAGCCGGGGCTGGGCCTGCGGAACAAGGACGGGTCCTACAGCGGCTTCGACGTCGAGGTGGCCAAGTACGTCGCGGGCAAGCTCGGCGTCGCGCCCGAGAGCATCACCTGGAAGGAAGCCCCGTCCGGCCAGCGCGAGACGCTGATCGAGAACGGTCAGGTCGACTACATCGTCGCCACCTACTCGATCAACGACAAGCGCAAGGAGAAGGTCGACTTCGCCGGTCCCTACTACGTCGCGGGACAGTCGCTGCTGGTGCGTGCGGACAACACCGACATCAACGGCCCGGACAACCTGAAGGGCAAGAAGGTCTGCTCGGTGAAGGGCTCCACCCCCGCCCAGAACATCGAGAAGAACTTCCCCGACACCCAATTGCAGACCAACGACACCTACTCGCTGTGCCTCGAGGGCCTGCGCGCCGGGTCCTGGGACGCGGTGACCACCGACGACATCATCCTCGCGGGTTACGCCGCGCAGAGCAGCGGCGCGTTCAAAGTGGTCGGCAAGCCGTTCACCACGGAGAACTACGGCATCGGGTCGAAGAAGGGCGACAAGGAGCTGCGAGACAAGATCAACGACGCGATCGAGGCGATGATCGCCGACGGCTCCTGGAAGAAGGCGTTCGACTCGACGGTCGGCGCGTCCGGCTACCAGGCCCCGCAGCCGCCCACCGTGAACCGGTACTGACGCCACGCTACCCAGCACCGGTGGCCCGGCCCCGAACCGGGCCGGGCCACCGGTCGCACTTCCCCTGACCATCGAGACCCGATCGGAGGGACGCGGACGCCGTGTTCGACCTGATCTCGAGGTATGACAGTCAAATCCTCGAAGCCTTCTGGGTGACCATCCAGCTGACCGTGCTGTCCGCGGTCGGCGCGCTGATCTTGGGCACCGTCGTCGCCGGGTTGCGCGTGTCTCCCGTGCCGGTCGCCCGCTGGGTCGGCACCGCGTACGTCACCATTTTCCGCAACACTCCGCTCACGCTGATCATCGTGTTCATGTCGCTTGGCCTCTACACCACGATGGGCTGGCGCCTGGCTGGTGAGGGGCCCGACTCGCTGGCGCAGAACAATTTCCGCTTCGCGGTGGTCGGGCTGAGCATCTACACCGCCGCGTTCGTCTGCGAGTCACTGCGCGCGGGCATCAACACCGTGCCGATGGGCCAGTCCGAGGCGGGACGCTCGCTCGGCTTCGGCTTCCTGCAGAACCTGCGACTGGTGGTGCTGCCGCAAGCCTTCCGCTCGGTCATCGCCCCACTGGGCAGCGTGCTGATCGCGCTGACCAAGAACTCCACCATCGCCTCGGCCATCGGCGTCGCGGAGGCGGCGACCCTGATGGCGGAGATGACCGAAACCGAAGCCGCGGTTCTCGCGATCGGCGCGATCTTCGCGCTCGGCTTCGTGATCCTGACCCTGCCGACCGGCCTGTTCTTCGGCTGGCTGGCCAAGAAGTACGAGGTGGCTCGATGAGCGTCAGTGAGGCGCGGGTATGAGCGCGGGCGCTTCGGTCCTGTTCGACGCGCCGGGCCCGAAGGCGCGACTGCGCAACAACGTCTATTCGGTGCTGGTCATCGCCGCCGTGGTCGCGGCAGGCTGGGTGCTCTATCGCGGCTTCGCCGACAAGGGCCAGTTCACCGCGGAGAAATGGAAGCCGTTCCTGGAGGCGGAGGTCTGGTCGACCTATCTGCTGCCCGGTCTGCGCGGCACGATCGTGGCCGCGCTGCTGTCCATCGTTCTCGCGCTGATCCTCGGCATGATCTTCGGCATCCTGCGGATGTCGGACCATCGCGTCGTGCGCTGGGTCGCGGGGGCGGTCGTGGAAGTGGCGCGCGCCATCCCGGTGCTGATCCTGATGATCTTCCTGTTCGCGGTGTACTCCGACTACGACTTGTTCAAGTCCGAGGACCTCGCACTGGCAGCGGTGGTCACCGCACTGACCGTCTACAACGGCTCGGTCATCGCGGAGATCGTGCGGGCGGGCATCCGCTCGCTGCCCAAAGGGCAGACCGAGGCGGCCGTCGCGCTCGGCCTGCGCAAGAACCAGCTGATGCGGCTGATCCTGCTGCCGCAGGCGATCACGGCGATGCTGCCCGCGCTGATCTCCCAGATGGTGGTCGCGTTGAAGGACTCCGCGCTGGGCTACCAGATCACCTACGTCGAGATCGTGCGCTCGGGTCAGCAACTCGGCGCGGCCGAGCAGAACACGATTCCGGCGCTGATCGTCATCGCGATCATCATGATCGCCCTCAACAGCGCGCTGACGTGGGTGGCGACCAAGCTGGAGCAAAGGCTGCGGGCGCGCAAGCGCGGGAAAGGCGGCGGCGCCGTCGTCGCCGCGGACTCGGTGATCACCGACGCGGCTCCCGGCGTCGACATCGGCACGAAACCGTGAGCCTCAGCGAGCACGAGTTCGAGGACTATCTTGGCCGGAGTGAGCGACGGTTCGAGCGGTTGGCCGATCTGAATGCGACGCTGCGCGACATCCTCCGGGAATTGGGGCGCCGCAAGCTCGCCGGGGAGAGGCTTTACGGCGAACCATCCTGATTCGGCAGCATGTGTTGCGCTCGAGCTGAGCGCAACACTCGTGCCCTCGGTGGCGCCCCGCCAATCTCGTAAGCGTATGCCGATCCCCGGTAGCCGACCGGCGGGACGGTCGTCAACGCTTCGTGCCTACGGAAGTCGATGATCATCCGTACCTCGACCGCATCACGCGGCGAGTTCGGTTGCTTCATAGAGCTTTTCGCCGCCGCGATCCGGACGCGCACCAACCCGCCCGCGCGGCCGCCGCAGCCGCGAGTTCTGGTGGGTGCGGCTCGCCGGCCAGCCGCACGAGCACGAGCGGACCGGCCCCGTCGGCGGCCGATCGGCTGCACGACAGAAAAGGGAGTACTCGAAGACAGGAGCAGGAAAATGCCGACCTCCACGACCTCGGGTCCAGCCTCCGAACCAGGAGAGGTGTAGACCGAAGATGCCGCACCCCAAACCCGCGCGGCGTTGCACTTCCGCGGCGGCGGTTCGAAGGGTACAGACCTCGACCGCCGCGGGACGGGCACCGATCGGCTGTCCGAGCAGCGACAATCAGCAAGCCGACGGCAAACGGCGCAGCCGTCCTAGATTCCGCTAGCCACGGGGCACCCGGGCTGTACCCGGACAGGCAGCCGTACCGGCCATCCGTATCCCGCATATCCGACCGGCGTGGAACGCAGTTGTGAGCGGGATGCGGCTTCTACGCCGTGCCCTGCGCTTCGGGAGGCCACGAGACGCGGAAATCTAGTCGATGGGGTCGAGGTCGCCTTCGATCCCCCGATCGGCCAACTCCGCTTTGACCACGCGATATGCCGTGGACTGACCGTAACCGCGCCGGGCGAGCATACCGACGAGGCGGCGAACCGTCTTGTCCTGGTCGAGATCTCGGGGCAGCGAACGCATTTTGCGGCGGACCAGCTCGGTGGCGCGAGCTTCTTCGTCGTCGGCGGTGATGGCGTCGAGGGCGGACGCGGCATCCGACTGCGCGACTCCCTTACGCCGCAGTTCCTGCGCGAGCGCCTGTCTGCCCTTGCCGGAAAAGGTGTGGCGGGAGTGCACCCATTGCTCGGCGAAAGCGGCATCATCAATGAGGCCCACTTCGGTGAGGCGGTCGAGCGCCCGTTCACTCACTTCGGGCGGGAACCCCTTGGCGGTCAGGCGCTGGGCCAGCTCGGCACGGCTGCGGGCGCGGACGGCGAGCAAGCGCAGACACGCCTCCTTCGCCTGCTCGACCGTCCCGCCTTCGGATCCGGCCGCCACCGGATCCGCCGACCGGCCCTCGGGCCGGTCGGAGTCGTTCGAGGAGGCGACGGTATGCCCCCGCGCCCCACGGCGACGGCGGGACCCAGCCGGACGCGCCCGCTGCGGATCGGACACGTCCGGCCGAGTTCCCATGACGTCCGGCTCAACCGAACCACCTTCGGCTTCCCGGACGAGCTCGAGGTCCTGCCCGCGAGGTCGGCCACCCGGCGGCCGATTGGAGGCGGACAGTAGTTCTTCCAGCCGACGCCGCATCTCCTGCACCGCGTCGGCCCGTGGCCGCCCGGGATCGGTCGGATGCACCCCGGGCGAGCGGCGGCCGTTCACCGGATCAGAAATCGGCGGGCACCTCCGCGGCGGCATCGGCCGTCACGTCCGCGCCGATGCCGAGCTTCTCCTTGATCTTCTTCTCGATCTCGTCGCGGACGTCGACGTTCTCCAGCAGGAACTTGCGGGCGTTCTCCTTGCCCTGGCCGAGCTGATCGCCCTCGTAGGTGTACCAGGAGCCGGATTTGCGGATGAAGCCCTGCTCGACGCCCATGTCGATGAGCGAGCCCTCCTTGGAGATGCCGTGCCCGTAGAGGATGTCGAACTCGGCCTGCTTGAAGGGCGGGGAGACCTTGTTCTTCACGACCTTCACGCGCGTGCGGTTGCCCACCGCGTCACTGCCGTCCTTGAGTGTCTCGATGCGGCGCACGTCCAAGCGCACCGACGCGTAGAACTTCAGCGCCTTACCGCCGGTGGTGGTCTCCGGCGAGCCGAACATCACGCCGATCTTCTCGCGCAGCTGGTTGATGAAGATCGCTGTGGTCCCGGAGTTGTTCAGCGCGCTGGTCATCTTGCGCAGCGCCTGACTCATCAGACGGGCCTGCAGACCGACGTGGCTGTCACCCATCTCGCCCTCGATCTCGGCGCGCGGCACCAGTGCGGCCACCGAGTCGATGACGATGATGTCGATGGCGCCGGAGCGCACCAGCATGTCGGCGATCTCCAGCGCCTGCTCACCGGTGTCGGGCTGGGAGACGAGCAGCGCGTCGGTGTCGACGCCCAGCTTGCGGGCGTAGTCCGGATCGAGCGCGTGCTCGGCGTCGATGAACGCCGCCACGCCGCCCGCGGCCTGCGCGTTGGCCACCGCGTGCAGCGCGACGGTGGTCTTACCCGAGGATTCCGGGCCGTAGATCTCGACGATGCGGCCGCGCGGCAGACCGCCAATACCCAACGCCACGTCGAGCGCGATCGAGCCGGTGGGGATCACCGAGATGGGCTGGCGCGCCTCCTCGCCGAGGCGCATGACGGCACCCTTGCCGAAGCTCTTCTCCACCTGGGCCAGCGCGAGCTCGAGCGCCTTGTCCCGGTCGTACGCCTGTGGTGCCATGTCTTGATCCCCTTTTCGACGGGTGAGTCTCGTTCTGTGGTTGGCGCCTACAGTAGAGCCCGGCACCGACAAGTTCTGGCGACCAGCCTAGACGAACAAATGTTCGAGTCAAGCGACGCGCCCGGCGAAACCCCGCACCGGTCACCACTCTCGGCAAACGCCGTGCGATCAGCGCGTTCGAAGCCATATCCGGTAGAACTCGATCAGATGCGCCATCGCCCGCGCGTCGGTCTCCAGGGCCGACACCTCCGCCGGGAAGGAGCCGCTGTCGATCTGCTCGGCGTATCCGGGCAGCCATTCGGCCACACCCGCAGCGATCTGCCGCGCGAACGGCGCGTACGTCGCGGCGTCGACACCGGCTGTCCGGAGCAGGGCGGTGCCTTGCGGCCAGGCATTCAGGACGCTCCACATCATGGCCAGACCGGCCACGTCGTACGGGGACGCCAGCCCATGATCCGCGCCGGGATAGGTGACCGTGCCGAGCGCGCCGAGCGCCGACTCGTGCGCCTCGAAGTCCGGCCGGGGCTGCGCTACTACGAAGCCCAGGGCCTTCTGGAGGCAGACCGGGGCGCGAACGGGTACCGCGAGTACGACAAGAACGCCGTGCTGCGGGTGAGGCAGATCCGGCACCCGCTCGGCGCGGGCCTGTCCTCCGAGGACATCGCGCACCTGCTGGCTGCGCGGTCGGCGAGGCCCCGGAGCTGGTCGGCTGTCCCGAACTGCTGGCGCCGACGCGGTCACGGCTGCGGCGGCTGGACGATCAGCTGGACCGGCTCGCCCGATCCCGCGAGGCTCTCGCCGACTACATTGAATGCGGCCGAGCGAATGGGCGGCGAGAGCTATCCGCCCTTCGACGACGCCGGACTGGAACCCGTTTCGGCATGAGCGGGCTACAGCCGAGCCGCACCAACAGCGCCGAGGCGACCCCGGTTCTGGCGTGTGCGATCTAACGCTGGGGCAGCACCGACTCGTCCGCCGGATCACGGGGCCCGAAGATGCGCCGCTCGGATTGCTCGATCCGGACGTCGTTGATGCTGGCCTCCCGCCGGGACATCAAGCCGTCGGGTGCGAACTCCCACTGCTCGTTGCCGTAGCTGCGCCACCACCGGCCGGACTCGTCGTGCCATTCGTACTGGAAGCGCACGGCGATGCGGTTGCCATCGAAGGCCCACAGGTCCTTGCGCAGGGCGTAACCGTTCTCGATGGACCACTTCCTGGTGAGGAACTCGACGATGGCGGCGCGGCCGGTGAAGAACTCGTCACGATTGCGCCATACCGAGTCCTCGGTGTAAGCGGCGGCGACCCGTTCCGGATCGCGGGTATTCCAGGCGTTTTCGGCGGCCCGTACCTTGGCCGCGGCGGATTCCGCGTCGAACGGGGGTAACGGCGGTCGCATGGGGACGGCCCTTTCTCGGAGGTGGTTTCAGGGATTGACGGGCGAGAGCTCGGCTGGCCCCCACCGCAACGCTCCGCCGCGCCGCTCGAGCACCTCATCATGGTGAAATCGACGGAGCACTGCGCGCCCGCGGCGAAGGTCTCTGGCGACCAGACCAATTGGGCGGTGCCGGTGAGCTGCAAGGTGGCTCCGCCGGTCCAGTCCGGGATGAGGACCCCACAGCGGGGGTTGACCTCGATGTTGCCGAGCGTCATGAACATCGAGTTGCCCCGGTAGTCCGGCCAGCGCAACCGGGTGGGTGAAAGCACTCGCAGGAAACCGGGATTCCCGCCGCGATGCGAGGCGTCGGCGTCGCCGTCGCCGTCGGCGGTCGCGACGAAGAACGTATCGGCTGCCGCGACAGCGGCCTGCTGGTCCGGGTCGAGTTCGGTACTGTGCCGAACCGCCTGCGCTCCCGCGCCGGGCGTGTGACTCTCGATGTCTCGCCGGGAGATGTATTTGGGGCAATTGGAGTACACCTGATCGGTGACGATGCGCAGGCCCGCCCCCTCCGGCGTCGACCTCCCGTTGACCCGCATGCGTCTGCGCCGCTGCGGTTGCAGCGCGATCATGCCGACCCGGGCGCGGTGTGCCAGCGCTTCGTGCAGTGGATCGGCGGCGGCTGGACGCGCCGCGACCGAGATCACCCGATCGTCCACCGCACGGACGAATCCCGGCTGACCGACCAGCTCGCTCGCCCACAGCCTGCCCCCCGCGTCGGCGGCGGCGAGCACGACCATCCGCTGTTCGGCCAGGAAGCCGGCCGCGACCGCGGGGATGTCGGGACGGATCATGCGGCCGACCCGTCCGGCGATGTCCGCCTGGCCCATCCGGCGCTGGACGGCGACCTCTCCGGGGTGAAACGGCTCCATCGCGATTCTCCCTTCGCTGCGCGGCCGACCGGATCAGAAGAAGCCGCAGGTGGGGGCGGCGCCGCTGGGCGCGGGCGCGGCTTCGGCGCCGCTGGGCGCGTAGACCTCGAGCCGAATGCCGTCGGGATCGGTGAAGAAGATTCCGCCGGAGGCCACGCCCTCGCCGTGGGCCACCACACCGTCGTGGGCGAAGGCGACCTCGAGATCACGCAGCACGCGCTCCACCGCGCGCACCTGATCGAATGCTGTCGACCTGGAACGAAAGATGGTGCAGCCCGGGTGTGTCGGTGGCGAACGTGCCATCGCTCTGCTCCCACAGCGTGACGACCAGCTTGCCGTCGGCGCCGAGGAAGGCCCAGCGCCGCTGGTCGTCGGCGCTCGCGGCGAGCTGCTCGAAACCGAGGGCCCGGCGGTAGAAGTCCACCGACCGATCCAGATCGGAGACGTTCAGGCCGATATGCCCGGTGACGAGCTGAGGTGCGGCGACCGCGGTCATGATGTTCCTCCTCGGAATACTTAACCGCCTATTACGGTTTGACAAGTTAGAACATACTGAGGACGAGACGATCGTGTCAACCACTGAAAATTTTTTTACTAGTTATACGGGAGGTGGCCACCGTGAGCGACGACGCGCACTCGATACCCTCGGGCATGCCCGATCCACGCCCCCACCTCGGTGAGCCTTTGGCGCTCGATCTGCTCAACACCCGATGGATCGAGCACGGCCCCCGGGACCTGCTCACCGATGTGAACGGCCTGCGCGTCTGGCTGGCGTCGGCGGGCCTCACCGAGCGCGCGAGCGCAGACGAGGCCACTTTGGACGCGGTGCTGGCCGCGCGTTCGGCCATCTACGACGTGGTCGTGCACGCCGCGCACGAAGGCCTCAACGACGTGCTGGAGCACGGCCGGATCCGCCGCGCGCTCACCGGATCCGGGCCCGCCGACCTGGTGGACGTCCATCAGCGGGCCTGGCTGCCCGCCTGGCTGGCCGCCGACAATCTGCTGGAGCTACTGCGCACCGGGCCCGATCGGATTCGTCAGTGCGCGCACCCGGAGTGCGTGCTGTTCTTCTACGACACCTCGAAGAACGGAACCCGCCGCTGGCACTCGATGGCCACCTGCGGCAACCGCACCAAAGCGGCCCGCCACTACGCGCGCCGAACCTGAGCTCAGAACAGTTCGTCGAGCAGGCGGTAGTACGCCAGGCGATTCTCGTCCGGCTCGGTCAGGCCGTAGGCCGTCAGGAAGGCCGTGACCTCGGCTTCGTCGAAGTCCTCGCGCAGATCGCGGATCGCCAGCGCCAGATCGCGGTGGCGATCGGCCACGCCGAGCGCGCCGACATCGAGGAGCACTTCGTTCTCCAGCACGTTCGGCGGGGTGAAATCACCGTGCGACACCACCAGGTCCTCGTGCTCGGGGCGCTGTGCCTGCAACCGCGCGAGAACCTCCGCCGGGGTGGATCCGGCATTGTCGTCGTCGAAATCCGCCGCGTCGACCAGACCCTCCAGCACGTGGCGGCGCGCCTGCGCGAGGACGACGTCGAGGCGCCCGTCGAACGGGCACTCGCGCACCGGAATGCTGTGCAGCCTGCGCAGTATCGAGCCCATGACGGCGCCTGCCGACCTGGCGTGCGCGCCTTCGGAGCCGGCGCGCGCGGCGAGACTGGGCGCGCCCGCGTCGGCGAGCACCAGCACGTCCTCTTCGAAGGCCGCGACCTCCGGCAGGGAGATACCCCGGCCGCGCAACCAGGCAAGTCGTTCGTACTCGGCGACTGCCTTCGGTCCACGTTTGACCCAGTAAGCGCCGGAAACGAACGCCACGCCGCCACTCATGCCCTCGTGGTCGTCCGACCAGCTCGGTGACTCGCCGAGCAGCGCGGCGACCGTCGGCGGCAACGGGATTCGCAGTTCGCCCAGCGTGTCCAGCGCGGCGCGGGTGGCTTCGATCTCCTCGGGATCGCCTTCCGCGACCCGTAACCGCATCGCCTCGGCCAGCAGCGCGTGCGCCTCGGCCAGGTGACCGCGCTCGGCGAGCGCCTTGCCGAGATGCTGCACGGCGAACGAAAGCACCTCGGGAGCGGCTGCCCGCGCGTGTTCCACCGCCCGCCGGTACAACGTCTCGGCGGTGTGGGCGTCACCGCGATAGCGGTAGACGTCGCCCAGGTTGATCCACACGCTGATCCGGCGCGCCTCGGTGTCCACCAGTTCGAGCGCGCGATCGAGATGATCCAGCGCCTCGTCGTAGCGACCGAGCAGCATCAGTTCGATGCCGGTCTGCCGGAAGCTCGCGAAGTCGTCGGGCCGGGCCTGCGCCACCCGGACGGCCAGACGCTGCGGATCGCGCGGGATCATTCGCTGCCGCTCGTCGAACCGGTACAGCGGCTCGTCCCGCTCCACCTGTCCCGGGGCGCTCACCAGCGCGCCTTCGGCACGTCGAATTCGGCGCACAGCGCGCGCCACACGTCCCGGGGGTCGATCCCGGCCTCGATGGCGTCGGCGCCGGTGCGCCCGCCCAGGGCGGGGATCACATGGTCGGCCAGCAGGGCGTCACCCCGGGCCACACCGAACTCGGTGTGCAACAGTTCCTGGAACTCGGTCAACCGCACCGTCCCGAACTTACTCCCCTCCAGCGCGTTCCCAGGTCATGGGCACACCAGGACCCGCGCCGGTCACGGATGGACCGCCTGAAGAACCTGGTGACACAGGGCGACAGGGTCCGCGAACTCGGTCGCCGCGGCGGCCGCGCGGGCGGCCGCGGCGTAGCCGGGGTCGGTGAGAATGTCCTCGATCGCGCTGCGGACAGCGGCGGGCGACAGTGGCCGGACGACGATCGAACTGCCCTGCCTGGCGGCACGATTGGCCAGTTCCCACTGGTCGCCACCGCCGGGAACAGTCACGATCGGAACGCCGGCGGACAGGGTCTTGGCGAGCAGCCCGTGGCCGCCGCCGCCCACGACCACGGAGGCATGGGTCAGCAGCCGGTCTTGACGTCCCAACCCAGCCGTCGCCCACGGGGGAAGATCGGCGGGCGGAGTGTCCAGCATCGAAATCGCCACCCGCACGCCGGTTCCGTCCAGAGCCTCCAGGACGGTCTCGGCCATGCCCGCGACGCCGGTGTGCGCGGTGGAGGGGGCCACCATGACCAGCGGGCCGTCACCGGGCGGCAGGTCGAGGATCGCGTCGGTCGGCTCCCACAGCAGCGGCCCGATGATGTGCGCGGACTCCGGCCAGTCCGGACGCGGCACCTCCAGCGCGGGCAGGGTGGCGATCAGGCGCGCGGCGGGACCGGGGTCGACGGGCGGCAAACCGACACTCTCGCGAGCCCGCTCACGTTGACGACGACCGTTGCGGAGGGCTCGCGCGGTCATGCCGCGCAACAATTCGTCGCGCATCCGCCCGCGCAGGCCCACACCGGGAGCCAGTCCACTTCCGATGGGCGGCAACCCCTTCGACGGCAGATACAGCGGATGTGGGGAAAGCTCGACCCACGGCACGCCGAGCCGCTCCGCGGCCATCCCGCCGCCCGCGGTGAGCACGTCGGAGATCACCAATTCGGGCAGCATGGCGCTGAGTTCGGGCAGGATCTCGGTGGAGACGTGCGCGGCCCGCTCGTGGATACGCTGCCCCGCGTCGGCGTCGTCGTCCACCGGCCGCGGCGCGAGGCCTTTGAGCCGGCGCACCCCGATCCCGGCGGCGAGCGCGGCGTCGAACCAGCGCGGACCGGTGAACAAGACCGGTTCGTCCCCGGCCGCCAGGAACCGGAGACACAACGCGATAGCGGGGAACGCGTGCCCGGGATCGGGCCCTGCGACGACGGCTACTCGCATCCGCCTAGCCTGCCACACGCCCGACCGGTCCGAGCGCACCACGCGTCGCGGCGGTGCCACGCGACCGGCGTCAGCCGGCGAAGTAGAACAGTTCGAACCCGACCGCGCGCTCGGCGGGGAACCCGGTTTGGGCCGCGGTCGCCCGGTCGGTCACGGCGCGCGCCTGGTCGATGACCGGCTCGGGGGCCAGCGCCTCCAGATAGCGGCGGTGCTCGGCCAGCGAGGCGACGGCTTGCTCGACGGTGTCCGTGACGTCCACGGCGTGGGTGGCGACCGGTCCCGCGACCGCCGCCCACCGCACCGACCACGGCTCCCATTCGGCGATCTCCGGGAAGATCCACTCGTTGCCCGCGTCGGAGACGGCGTCCAGGGCAGCCCGGCCGACCGCGCGGTGGTCGGCGCTGTTGGCGTAGCCGGGGGCCCAGACGTCGCCGAAGTTGAACAACACGACTATCTCCGGCTGGTGCCTGCGGATCGCGGCCGCCAAGTCGCGGCGCAGTGCCAGGCTCTCCTCGACGCGACCGTCCGGATAGCCCAGGAACTCCACCTTCCGCACACCCACCACCTCGGCCGCGGCGATCTCCTCGGCCTCGCGCAGCGGACCGGCGAGCTCGGGACGCATTCCGGCGATACCCGCTTCTCCGCTGGTCACCAGCACGTAGCGGATGTCCTTGCCCTGCCCGGTCCACCGGGCCACCGCCGCGGCGGCGCCGTATTCGATGTCGTCGGGGTGCGCGACTATCACCAGGCCGCGCTGCCAATCTTCGGGAACTCGCTCCACGAGCGATCATTCAAACATCAACCGCACACCACCACGGTGGAAAGGGATCGCTACAGCTTGCTGACGGTGGAGTCGTCCGAGCTCGACACCGCCTTGTACAGCAGGTACAGCCCGAACACGATGGCGCTGATCACCAGGATGGGGAACAGTCCCTCGAGCAACGCTCCGATGACGGCCAGCGCGATCCAGACGACCGCGACGATGCCGATGATCTTCCACAACATTCCGATGCCTTCCTCCAGTGGGGTTTCCGCTTCGAGCATGACATCGGCTCGGGCACGAATCAGCAGGTGAGAAGGGATATCCGGGTGGAAATCAGGGTTCCCCCTTACCTGGCGCCGACGCGCACTCCGCACGGTCACCGGCACCGGCACCGGCAGGGGTCGCCACCGCGTCCTGCGCGGGCAGGACCGACCGGTGTACCGTCGACTCTACCCACGGCTATGTGCGTCGATACGCGTCCTACCAGGTTGAACAGTTGACGAGAGGCTGCAGCGGCAACCGGCCTCCGGCCCGGAGTCCGCGATAGCGACGCACCGACCTCGATGGTGACGGACCGGAGCTCATGACGCAGCGGATAGTGCGTTCAGAGGTCGACGCCACGCCGGCATCCGTACCGGCGTCGTCGCTGCGCGCGTTGGGCGCGATGTCGGTTCACCTCTTCGCCGACCACGCGGAACCCGACATCGTGCGGATCACCGCGGAGACGGTGCCGCTCCTCGGCCGCTGCCATGTTCTGGGCCGATATCGAGTTGTCGATGGCGAGTACGTGCTCAGCCCGCCGTCGCAGCCGCTCCCCTCCGGTCTGAACGCGCGACTTCGCGCGCAGAACGGCGCGGGCCGCGTCGAGCTTCGCGACGGCCGGTGGGGCTGGGCGCTACCCCTGCGCGACCGGACGGGGACGGTGGGCGCGATCGTCGTCGCAGCCGACCACGAACCTCCGCCGCAGGAGCGGGTCCTGCTCACCGTGCTCGCGCGACTCGCGAGCGCCGCGCTGACAGATGCCATCCCGCCCGCGTCGGCTGCCACCGACCTGACCGCGATCAACCAGCACCTGTCCGCGACCGTGCTGTGGCTCGAACGCCGCACCCGAATCCACGAGGTGCTCTCCGGCGCCGCCGCGTACGGGACCGGCGAACAAGGCATCGCGGACGCGCTGAGACACCTGACCGGATTGCCGGTCGCCATCGAAGATCCGTTCGGCAATCTGCGAGCGTGGTCCGGACCGGGGAAACCGGACCCCTATCCCAAAGCCTCGCCGCGGCAGCGGGAGCAACTACTGCACCGTCTCGCCATCCACAACGCGCCGCTACGCGTGCGCGACCGGGTGATCGTCCTGGTGAAACCACGCACCGAGATCCTCGGCACGCTCGCCCTGATCGACCCGCGGAATCGGGTGCGCGACGAGGAGATCTTCGCCCTCACCTACGCCGGCACGGTGCTCGCCCTCGAGCTGGCCCATCAGCGCAATCTCGCCGAGATCGAGCTGCGGCTACGCCGGGAACTGGTCGACGACCTGCTGTCGGGCACCGACAGCGACAGCGCCTTCGCCCGCGCCGAGGCCTTGGGTTACGACCTGCACGGCGAGCACTACGTCGTGCTCGTGCACGGTGACGACAGCACCTTGGCGGACGCGGCCGGCCGGGCCGCGACGGCGCTGGAGCTGCCGTTCCTCCAAGGCCGCCACGCGGGCATGGTCGTCTTGATCACCGACCGCAAGCCCGATCCGACCGGCCTGCACCGCGCCATCCGCGAGCACATCACCGCGCCTGCGGTCACCATCGGCATCAGCGGCCGCTGTGTGCGACCGGCGGATTTCGTCCGATCGTTCGACGACGCGCGCCGCGCGATCAACATCCGCCTGCGCTCGCGCGTGCCGGACGGCGCGACCGCGTTCGACGAACTGGGCTTCTACCGGCTGGTCGACGCCGCCCGCGCGGACGGTCAGGTCGAGCAGTTCACGCGGGAATGGCTCGGCGTCCTGCTCGACTACGACCGGGACCACCATGCCGAGCTGGTGTACACGTTGAGCCAATACCTCGAATGCGGTGGCAACTACGACGATTCGGCCGCCGCGCTGCACATCCATCGCAGCACGCTGCGCTATCGGCTCCGCCGCATCCGGGAACTCACCGGCTACGATCTGCGCGATGTGAACACGCGGTTCACTCTGCAAGCCGCCACCCGCGCATGGCGATTCCTGTCCCCGAACGTGCCACCCGCTCGCGGCGGCTGACCTCCGGCTCGCGCGAGACGAGTCTCCGATCAGACGATGGTGTGCGTGCCCACGGGCACGCACACCATCGTCGATGACCAGCCCGACCGATCAGCTTCTCGGGCGCTCGGGGTCCGGCAGTTCGCCGGTCAAGGGATCGTCGCGGCCCATGCTGTCCGGTTCCCGCATACCGAGATCGGCCGTCTCGACTGCGTAGGGGTCGATCATCGGCTCCCGTCCCACGCCCGACCGGTCGCCCGCGGGCGGCATCCGCAGCGTCTCTTCCTCACTGCCCAGATAGGACTGCTTCCGCGCCGTGGTGAGGTCACCCTGGTGCCTGGTTCGCTCCTCCGGCGGGCGGGTCATCGCAGGACGGGGCTGCTGTGGCCGCGGAACCGGCTGCCTCCCGTAGACATCCCACGCGGCCTGATCCGGATCGATCTGATAGTGATCGAACAGTTCCTGCTCGGCTTGCGGACTGATCTGCCCGTTGTGGTCGAGCTGCGGCGAAGCCTTCACCGCGTCCCTTCCGACCTGCACCCGCAATATGGCGGCCTCGGGGCGGTGCTCGGCTCCGGCCAGCGGCACCAAGGCGTCGGCGCTGAACAGGCCCGTGGACACCGCGATCCAGGTGGGCGATCCGGAACTGTTGTCGACGTAGACCCGTTTGACCTTGCCGATCTTCTCCCCTTCCGGGCCGTACACCGAGTTGCCGATGAGCGTTTCCAGCATTTCAGTCATGGGTTCCTCCGCAGTTCGTCCGTGCGATGCGCAGCCCGACAGAACGCGGCTGTCGACCGCGCGTGCTGAGAAAAAGGTCTCAATCGCTTGTGGGTCGATCGGTGGCGTCGGGGCCTGTGGCAACACGCTGCGTCCTGCGCGCCAGTCGCACCGGGTCCTCGGCGGTGTCACACGTCAGGTACCGGCTGACATCCAGCCGCTGCGTGTCCTGGTCGAGCAGCGATCGACGGTAGGAAACATCAAGCATGACGTGCTCCTGACCTGTAGTGCATGTTCCCGGCCTCAGACGAGGACGGAAGTAATCAGCTACAAGTTGGCAACTACCCGCGCGCTCGCTTCTCAAACCGTGGAACGGTGCTTTCACGCGAGCCGCGCAGGAGAGAATCGCTACTCAGCTAATAGACAGCTACTGTCAGTGGGTCCGCCGCGCCCGGCCACCACTTTTGATCAGCGTCAACGCCAACGGCCTGCCCGCGAACCGGAAGTCCCTGCCGCGATGGTCGACCTCACCGTCGGTGGCCAACGAGACCGGCTGCTCGGCCACCCGCACCTCCACCCGGGAGACGCGGCGGTGCCGATAGGTGGGCGAGTACCCCAGCGTGCCGGTGAACGTCGCGAAGACCAACCGCAGCCGGGAGAACGGGACGTCGGCGCGCAGGTAGCGGACGTCGAGGGTGCCGCCGTGCAACTCCGGCCGCGACATGGGGATCTGGTCGGCGGGATGATAGGTGCCGTTGCCGACGAACAGCATCCACAACGCGCAGCGTGTGTCGTCGAGGGTGACATGCAGCGGCTGAGCGCGGAACAACACGCGCACCATGGCGATTCCCGCGGCGGGCCATTTCCCGATCCGGCGCTCCCAGCGTTCACGCACGCGCACGAAATCGGGATAACCGCCGAGGCTCGCGGTATTGACGAAAATGCGCTGCTCGACGTCGTCGAAGGACACCTCGGCCACGTCGACACGGACCGCTTCGCCCGTTTCCAGCGCGGCGAGCGTCACTTCGGCGTCCTCCACCCCGGCGTCCCTGGCGAAGTGGTTCAGTGTGCCGCCCGCGAAGACCGCCAGCGGCAGCCGGTGCCGCACCGCGTACTCCGCGACGGTGGACACCGTTCCGTCGCCGCCGACGACACCGAGGGCGACGATGTCGTCGCGCCGCAGGAGTTCGTCGATCCGCGTTCCGACGTCGTCGCCCCCGCCGAGTTCCAGCACCTCGGCGGCGGGCAGCCGGGCACGCAGGACCGCGAGCGCGTCGTCACCGTCGCCCGACCCGGCGTGCGGATTGCCGATCAGCAGCAGTCCGGCGCCGCCCGGCAGCGGGTCGATGCGGTGGGCCGGACCGAGAACGGCGGGTTCGTCCGCGCGCACGGCCCACCACCGACGGGTGACCAGCGCGACGGCGCCCCCGAACAGCGCGCCCGCGACCACATCGGATGGCCAGTGCACACCGATGTGTACCCGCGAATACGCGACGGCGGCGGCGACCGGGGCCACCGCGGCGGCCGCGATGGGAGCTTCCAGCGCCACGCCCGCCGCGAACGCGGCCGCCGAGGCCGAGTGGCCGGACGGAAACGAGGAGGATACGGGCGGAGCGACGAGCCTGCGCACGAACGGAACGGATTCGTCCGGCGGACGGCGGCGCGGGAACAAGGGCTTGGCGACGCCGTTGGCCACACCGCTGGCAACGCCCAGCGCGAGCAGCCCGCGCACCGCGCCGCGCCGGGTCGAGCGGTCCCCCGCGACGAACAGGACCGCCCCGAGCGCGAGCCACAGGCGGTTCTTGTCGGCCGCGGTGCTCAACGCCTTCAGCACCCGATCCGCCGGGGTCGCGCGGACGCGCGCGCTGCGGTCGACCAGCCAGCGATCCAGGCTGTTCGCACAGCCGACTGTCCCACCCTTGCGCCCGCGAGCCGTGAGGAACCGCATCGCCGCAGCCTACCGATCACACGGTCGTGGCGTCCGGGCGACCGACGAGTCGGCCGACAGACCTCACGCACCGACGCGGCCGCTACCGACTCACGCGCGATCTCAGTGCACGGATGTACTCTGATCTTCACCACGCAGTGGCGTTGAGCGGCAACAGGGAAGGAATTATCGAGCTATGCAGACAGCCCGATCAGCACACGGTCATGCACTGAGTCTCACGTAACGGCCGGTATTCGATGGAACACACGAACGAGTTGGCACAGGAACTCGCGGCCGCGGCACGACGGCACGGCTCGGCGATCGCGGGGATCGTCGGCTCCGCCGCCCGCAAAGCGTCATGGGAGGTGCTCGATCTCATGGCGGAAAGCCGCGAACTGGTGGGCGCGGCATTCCGCGCCAGAGCCGAAGATCTCCGCCGCAGGGACCGGCCGAGCTGAACGGAATTCGATCAGATCGGTGGCCGCGGTGACGCGGGCACCGATTTGTCGGCCACCTCGGTGAGCGCTTGGGCCCAGCCGTCCAGCCGGTTGGAGGCGTGCCGCAGATCCGCCACGATGGTATCGAAGCTGTGCCGCACCACGGTGTTCTCCGGCACCGCGAGGATTCGGCCCGCCGCGGCCACGATCTGTTCGTACTCCGCCACCCCCGCGTCGAGCTGGGCCAGAGTCAGCCGCAGATTCTCGGTGAGCGCCACCGCGGCGGGCGAATCCGGGCTTCCCATCGCACCGACGCCCTGTTCCATCGCCGCGATGTCGGCGGCCAGCGCGTGCAGCGCCGACGCTCCCGATGCGGCCGTCTCCAGCATGTTGGCCAGCTCGTCCGGGGGCAGCCGGTGCGAACGCGCGATCTGCGCGCCCATCGCGTGCAACGCCTTCTCCGCGCGAACCAGGCGCGCGATCGGCGGCCGAGCGTTCGACCACAACGGTGGCTGTTTGCGCGGAATGAACGCCGCTCGCGGCAGCGGCGCGCCCCGGAGACGGAGATAGCGACGGGTGCTCAGTGCCGCGCCGGTCACCAGCGCGACCGCGCCGCCGCCCACCACGACCACTGCCCACACCGGCGCCGAAATAACCATCAGGCCAACCGTTCCGGCGGTAGTGAGACCGGAGACGGTGCCGAGCTGGAAGCTACGGCGGCGGGCTCTACGGCGACGACGCAGTTCCCGCTCCCGCGGATCGGCCCAGCGCCGCACTGCGACGAGTGCGTTCTCACCGACTTCGCGAATATTGTCCGGCAGGCTGCCCGGCTGTGGCGCGAGCGCGGCCTGCGCCCGGATCAACGCGGACCCGCGCAGGCGCCGCGTATCGAGCTGCCGCTCGCGAAATCCACTGCCGCTCATACCTTCTCTCCCACCGGTTGCACTTCTCGGACAGGCCGGGGCCCGACTCGGCCGACGGCCGGCCGGTCGGGTCCCACGCCGTTCCTTCCAGTGAACCAGTCCCCACCGACACGCGCCGCCGGAAATCGCTCGGAGCTACTGCTGCGCGGCCTGGCCCTTGTTCATCTGTGGCTGGGCCGCATCGGCCTGAGCCGGGTTGATGGCGGGCTGGGCGCCACCGGCGGGCAACTGGTCCCCGCGCATGGACGCGCGAATCTGCTCCAGTTTGCTGTGGCCGGCCATCTGGATACTGGCCTGCTGCACCTCGAGCATGCGGCCCTGCACCGAGTTCTGCGCGAGCTCGGCGGCGCCGAGCGCGTTGGCGTAGCGGCGCTCGATCTTCTCGCGCACCGCGTCCAGGCTCGGCGTGCTGCCCGGCGCCGACAGCGTCGAGTCCATCTGCTGCAGGGAGGCGGAGACCTGCTCCTGCATCTTGGCCTGCTCCAGCTGGCTGAGCAGCTTGGTGCGCTCGGCGACCTTCTGCTGCAGCAGCATGGCGTTCTGCTCGACGGCCTTCTTGGCCTGGGCGGCCGCCTGCAGCGACTGGTCGTGCAGGACCTTCAGGTCCTCGACGGACTGCTCGGCGGTGACCAGCTGCGCGGCGAACGCCTCGGCGGCGTTGGTGTACTGGATCGCCTTCTCGGTGTCACCCGCCGCGGTGGCCTGATCGGCCAGCAGGACGGCCTGGCGTGCGTTGGCGTTGAGCTTCTCCACCTCGTCCAGCTGCCGGTTCAGCTTCATCTCCAGCTGACGCTGGTTGCCGATGACCGACGCGGCCTGCTGCGAAAGGGCCTGGTGCTGCCGCTGGGCTTCCTCGATAGCCTGCTGAATCTGGACCTTCGGATCCGCGTGCTCCTCGATCTTCGAATCGAAGAGGGCCATCAGGTATTTCCAGGCCTTGACGAACGGACTAGCCATTGATTGATCCCGCCTCCATCTGACATGCCGCGCTCCGGCGCGACTCCAGTGCGCGACCGTCACGCACCCGATATGTGCCTATCCTCCACCATGCGGCACCTGGGCCGGGCGAACCCGGCCCAACCGACGCTTACGGAGAATCTATCCGCTTTTCACGCCGGCCCGCAGCGTTGCCGCCGTGGCCACGCCTCGTCGTGCGTCACACGCCCTTCACCAGGACCAACATGTCCGATCGCGGAGCGGGAATGACGATCCTGGTGTCCTCCGCCAGCGGCAACGGCCTGGGGGCCGCGTCGGCGACCGACATACTCGCCGACGCCGGAGCCAGAGCGGGCTCGGCCGTCGTCTGCTCGGCCGTCGTCTGCTCGGCCGTCGTCTGCTCGGCCGCCGTCTGCTCGGCCGTCGTCTGCTCGGCCGTCGTCTGCCCGAACTCGGCCCCGGCACCGGCGGGTGCGGCGGCGTCCGCCACGGGCGCGCCGGTGGCCGATCCATCGGCCCCCGCCATGATCGTGCTCACATCCCACAGCACCCGGGACAACGGCACGTCCAGCGCTTCGCAGATGGCGGCCAGCAATTCGCTGGAGGCCTCCTTGCGACCACGCTCGACTTCGGAGAGATAGCCCAGACTCACCCGCGCCGACGTCGACACTTCCCGCAAGGTCCGGTTCTGGGCGAGACGCGCACGCCGCAAACTGTCCCCGATCGCCTCTCGCAGCAGCGTCATCTCGTTCTCCTTCGCTCCCGGTCGCCGGGCCGACGTGATTCTCGACCCCACGCATGCCGTTCTTTCTGGCACAACGTCGGAGCCGGGGCCGTTGGTTCCCGCCGGGAATACCCTCCCGCCGGGGAGACCTTCCCCGCTGGGAAAACCGTCAGCCGCGGCGCCCGACGCGGTCGGCCGGGCCCGCGCCCGCCTCCCGCACGCACCGCAGCAATTCCGACACCGCCGCGTGCGTGGCACCAATTCTGATCGTCCACCGGTCGCCGGGCAGTTTCAACCGCATCACCTCGGTATGCCCGGGCCCTGCCAGTCCGAGGAAGACGGTGCCGACCGGGTGCCCGTCCTGCGAATCGGGGCCCGCGACACCGGTCAGCCCCACACCCCAGTCCGCGCCGCATCGCGTGCGGGCTCCGACAGCCAGCTGCTCGGCGGTGCCTGCGGCCACCGGGCCCTCGGTCGCGAGCAGCTCCGCGTCGACGCCGGCGAGGCGGTGCTTGAGGTCGGTGGCGTACACCACGAGGCCGCCGCGGAGCACGGCGCTGGCGCCGGGGACTCCGGCGATGGTCGCGGCGAGCAGGCCCGCCGTCAGCGATTCCGCAGTCGCGACGGTTTGCCGGGCGCTCACCAGCGCACGGACGAGGTCGATGGCGGGCACTCCCGCGATCAGGGGGTCGCTCATAGTCCGCGCGTCCGCCCCGGCCCGCCCGCGAACCACACCCGAGCGGCCTGACCGACGTAGTCCAGCCCCGTCACCACGGTCAGCACCACCGCCAGGTACATCAGGGCCATTCCGATCTCGCCGACCCACCCCGTCAACGGAAGCAACAGCATGGCGATCGCCACCGATTGGGTCAGCGTCTTGAGCTTGCCGCCACGTCCCGCGGGTATCACGCCGCGCCGCACCACCACCAGCCGCAGCAGCGTCACGCCGATCTCGCGGCCACAGATCACCACCGTGATCCACCAGGGCAGGTCGCCGAGCACGGAGAGCCCGATCACCGCCGACCCGATCAGCGCCTTGTCCGCGATGGGGTCGGCCAGTTTGCCGAAATCGGTCACCAAACCGTATTTGCGAGCCAGTTGCCCGTCGAATTGATCCGTGATCGCCGCCACACCGAACAGTGCGGCGGCCGTGATCCGCCACCCGGTCTCGTGACCGCTGCCGACGAACAAGGCGACGACGAACAGGGGCACGATCGCGATGCGCAGCATGGTCAGCACGTTCGCGATGTTCAGCAGCGGCGCTTCGGTCTCGGCCTGGGCGAAACCGGGGCGCGCCGGGGCGGGGGCGGGCGCGCCCCAGGGGCGGTCCGTCTCTTCGGGTTGCACGCTCATGCCTCCGCCTCACCGGCGGCCGGATGCGTCACGACCGCCTCGTCATCGCGCCGCGCGGCCCGGCGCGACGCGGTGAACTGAGCGAGCGGATCTGCGGCACACGTTCAGACTATCGGTAGCCGGGCCGACTACTGTGCACCCCATGACCTCTCGGGGACCACTAGGTGGTTCGACAAGCGACGCGTACCCGGGCGCGGCTTCGGCCGCGCAGAGCTCCGTACCGGTCGTCCGACGCGCGCGAACCTCCGACGTGCCCGAGATCAAGCGCCTGGTCGACGTCTACGCGGGCCGGATTCTGCTGGAGAAGAACCTGGTCACCCTCTACGAGGCGGTGCAGGAGTTCTGGGTGGCCGAACTGGACGGCCGCGTCGTCGGCTGCGGCGCGCTGCACGTGCTGTGGGCCGATCTCGGCGAGGTGCGCACGGTCGCGGTGCACCCCGACGTCAAGGGCAGCGGCGTGGGCAAGCTCATCGTGCAGCGGCTCATCGCCGTGGCCCGCGAACTCGAGTTGCAGCGGCTGTTCGTCCTGACCTTCGAGGTGGAGTTCTTCGGCAGGCACGGATTCGTCGAGATCGACGGAACGCCGGTCACCGCCGAGGTGTACGCCGAGATGTGCCGCTCCTACGACACCGGCGTGGCCGAGTTCCTCGATCTGAGCTATGTGAAGCCGAACACCCTCGGCAATACTCGGATGCTGCTGACGCTCTGAGTCCGTCTCCACAGGAAGCGATACCCGTGCCGATCTTCGCCGTCCACTACGTCTACTCCGAGGCCACCGCCGCCGGCCGGGACGTCCACCGTCCCGAGCACCGGGCCTGGCTGGCCGGTCTGCTCGAGTCCGGCTCCCTGCTCAGCAGTGGCCCGTACCCGGACGGGTCCGGAGCACTGCTGGTCTTCCGTTCGGAGGACGCGGGGCGCTTGAAGGACCTGCTCGCGCAGGATCCCTTCGCCAGGGAGAGCCTGATCGACGACGTCCGCGCCGTCGAATGGGCTCCGGTCTTCGGCGCCTTCGCGTCCTGCTGACGGCTATCGGGCGGCTCGGGCGCGCGTCCGCAGCAAGCTGGCGACCGTCGCGACGACGAGGATCACCAGGATGACCCCCAGTGAGATCGGTGTGGGAATCTCCGGGACCGCGACAGGTTCGCCGCCGTTGACGAACGGCAGCGTGTTCTCGTGCAAGGCGTGCAGCACCAGCTTCACGCCGATGAACGCGAGGATCGCCGCCAGCCCGTAGGACAGGTAGACCAGCCGGTCGAGCAGCCCGCCGATCAGGAAGTACAGCTGGCGCAGGCCCATCAGGGCGAACGCGTTCGCGGTGAAGACGAGGTACGGCTGCTCGGTGAGACCGTAGATGGCCGGGATGGAGTCCAGCGCGAAGAGCAGGTCGGCGAACCCGATCGCAAGCAACGCCAGCAACAGCGGCGTGACCGCACGGCGGCCATTGATCCTGGTCACCAGCTTGTCGCCGTCGTACTCGTCGGTGGTCGGCAGCACACGCTTGGCGAGGGCGACGATCCGGCTGTCGCGTTTCTCCTCGACCTCGACTTCGTGGCCGCTCTCGCGCGTCAACTTGACCGCCGTGTAGATGAGGAACAGCCCGAACAGGTAGAACACCCAGCTGAACGCGCTGATCGCGGCCGCGCCGACGGCGATGAACACACCGCGCATCACCAACGCGAGCACGATGCCGATCAGCAGCACCTTCTGCTGGTAGATCCGCGGCACCGCGAAGGTGGACATGATGATCAGGAAGACGAACAGGTTGTCCACCGAGAGCGCCTTCTCGGTGACGAAGCCCGCGTAGTACTCCCCCGCGTAGGTCGAGCCCCATTGCCAGGCGACCACGCCGCCGAACAACAGGGCCAGCCCGATGTAGACCGCGGACCAGAAGCCGGATTCCCGGAACGTCGGCTCGTGCGGTGTGCGGACGTGAGCGAAGAAGTCGAAGACGAAGAGTCCGAGGATCACCAAGACGGTGATCGTCCATTCGAGTGCGGTTACATGCATGCGGCGTACCGATCGGAAGCGAAGATCATGATGTCCATAATGCCCGATTTGTCCGTTACTCTTCGATAGCGGGTTGGTTGCCGCCCATAATTCCACATCCGTTCACCCGGCCGTCCGCGCCACGGTCGTCGATCGCGTCCGGCGGACTATCGCGTGCGGAAGAAGGGAACCAGGTAGGGTCTTCGGCGAAGCGAAAGCGGTTCACAACATCGGCATCCGGTGTTAGTTTCTGACCGCGAAGATCACGAACCCCAGGGAGGCGAGACGATGACCGAGACGATGCTGCGGCAGTGCTCGCCCAGCGATGTCCGGTACTCGCGCGCCGTGCTATTGATCTCCGTCGCGTGGCGGACGAGCGCGCGGAGCCGCCCCTGACCGTGTCTCTCGCAGACCCGTATCGAAGGGGTCACTCCGCGGCGCATCGCCAGGGGTGGCCCCTTCTTCCTTGTCTTCGTCACCATCGGCCGAGGGTTCGAAATCCCCCCGACCGATCCCTCGTAGCCCAATAGGTAGAGGCGCCGGACCTAGATTCCGGGAGATGCGAGTTCGAATCTCGCCGAGGGAACCAGCCGGTTCATTCCGGCGGCTCGGCCGAATCGCCGTCTGGGCCGCCGCCGCGGATCGACCACAGCAACCCTTCCAGCTCATCGGGTTTCACGAGCACGTCGCGCGCCTTGGAGCCCTCGCTCGGGCCGACGACGCCGCGCGTCTCCATGAGATCCATCAGCCTGCCCGCCTTCGCGAAGCCGACGCGCAATTTGCGCTGCAACATGGAGGTGGACCCGAACTGCGAGGTGACCACGAGTTCCACCGCCTGCAGGAAGACGTCGAGATCGTCGCCGATGTCGGGGTCGACGTCCTTCTTCTCTCCGGGCTTGGCGGCCGTCACGCCCTCTTGGTACTCCGGCTCGGCCTGGTTCTTGGTGAAGTCGACGACCGCGTGGATCTCCTCGTCGCTGATGAACGCGCCCTGCAGCCGAGTCGGCTTGCCCGCGCCCATCGGCAGGAACAGCCCGTCGCCCATGCCGATGAGCTTCTCCGCGCCGGGCTGGTCGAGAATGACCCGGGAGTCGGTCAGCGAGGAGGTGGCGAACGCCAGCCGGGACGGCACATTGGTCTTGATCAGACCGGTCACCACGTCCACCGACGGCCGCTGGGTTGCCAGCACGAGATGGATCCCGGCCGCACGGGCCTTCTGAGTGATGCGGACGATGGCGTCCTCCACGTCGCGCGGAGCGGTCATCATCAGATCGGCCAGCTCGTTGACGATGGCCAGGATGTACGGATACGGCCGGTACACCCGTTCGCTGCCCAGCGGCGCGGTGATCGCTCCCGACTTCACCTTCTTGTTGAAGTCGTCGATGTGGCGCACCTTGTTGGCCTGCATGTCCTGATACCGCTGCTCCATCTCCTCAACCAGCCAGGCCAGCGCGGCCGCCGCCTTCTTCGGCTGGGTGATGATGGGTGTGATGAGGTGGGGAATGCCCTCGTAAGGCGTCAGTTCCACCATCTTCGGGTCGATCAGGATCATCCTGACCTCGTCCGGCGTCGCCCGCTGCAGCAGCGACACCAGCATCGAATTCACGAAACTCGACTTACCCGAACCGGTGGAGCCCGCCACCAGCAGGTGCGGCATCTTCGCCAGATTCGCCGAGACGAACTCCCCCTCGATGTTCTTGCCAAGACCGATCACCAGCGGATGGTGGTCGGTGCGGGTGCTGGGCGCCTTGAGCACGTCGGCCAGTCGGACCAGCTCGCGATCGGCGTTCGGCACCTCGATGCCGACGGCCGACTTGCCGGGGATCGGCGCGAGCAGCCGCACGTTCTCCGTCGCGACGGCGTAGGCGATGTTGCGCGCCAGCGCGGTGATCTTCTCGACCTTCACACCGGGCCCGAGTTCCACCTCGTAGCGCGTGACCGTTGGGCCGCGAACGAAACCGGTGACCGCGGCGTCGATCTTGAACTGCACCAGCACCTCGGTGATCGCCTCGATCATCGATTCGTTGGCGGCGCTGCGTTTCTTGGGCGGATCCCCGTCGGTCAGCAACGACAGCGGCGGCAAGGTGTAGTCGCCTTCGACTTCGCGGTCGGTGACGAACTCCAGCTGCTTCGGCGGCGGTGGCGTCTGATCCTCCACCACGGCCGCGGGACGCTGCTTTCTCGGTTTCGGTTTCGGCGCGGGTTCCTCGACCGCGATCGGCTTGGCATCCCGCAGCGGCGGTTCGCCGATCGCTTCGGTCACCGCGTCCGGATCGCCGAACTCGTCGGGTGGGTAGTTCTCCGCAGGGGTGCGCCCGCGTCGCTTGGCGCGGTTGCGGTGCACGGGGAAGCCGTCGGCGTCGTAATTGGCGGGATCGTAGTCCCGGTAGTCGCCGTCGAATTCGCCGTACTCGTCGCCACCGGTCTCGGTGCCGAGGTATCGACGCAGTTTGGCGGGCACCTCGCGCACCGTCGTCCCGGTCACCAGCAGGCCGCCGAACACGATGGCCAGCAGGAGGATCGGGACCGCGAGCCAGGCGGTGAGGCCGTTGGTCAGCGGCCCACCGGTCACGAAGCCGACGAAACCGGCCGCGCGGGAACGGCCGTGCGCGTCGGTGGGGGCGCCGGCCGCGATGTGCCACAGCCCGAGGATCGGCAGACCGATGAGCAGACCGCCGAGTACCAGCCGCGGCCGGATCTCGGGGCGCGGTTCGGTCCGCATCAGGACGACCGCGATCCCCGAGGCGACGAACGGCAGTCCGGCCGAAGCCGATCCGGAGATCGCGCGGATCACGTCCTCGACCCAGTGGCCGACCGGTCCACCGGCCGACAACCACACCGCCGCCGCGATCACGGCGCTCAGCGCGATCAGCGCCAGCGCGACACCGTCGCGCCGATGTCCGTGTTCGATCTCGCCGGCCCGGCTCAGCGTGCGGGTTGTCGCACCGAGCCCGCGGGCCAGCATGGTCCAGCCACTGCTCACACCGCGGCCGATCACGGCGAGCGGCGCCGTGTCGGAGTTGCGGCGCGCCGGGCGCCGGGCCGGGGTGGTGCGCCTGCGGGGCGCGGCGTTCGCGCGAGGGGCCGCCGCGCGGGGTGTGGCCGCGCGAGATCGTGCCGTGGTGGTCCTCCCCCGCGCCGATCCCGCCCGCGCCCGAGTCGTCGGGGTGCTGCGGGACTTACCTGCCATGGCCCCAAGGCTAGCCGCAATCGCCCCATCCGGACCATCCGCAACACTGGTAGCGTCCCGTCGGCGGTTGCCTTCTGCCCGGTCATGGCGCGCTTCGGCACCGCAGGAACATTTTCCGGGTACGCCGAGCACAGCTCAGTACAGCACCGCTCGGTGGCGATCCAGAGGGGGAATCGCTTCTGGGGAGCGCGCCGAGGAGGGGAACCTCTGCTCAGGTTCGCAGATCCACCGAGCGCCGCGGCACCGGGACCTTTATCAGACCGATCGGTCCGCCTCGAGCACGGCCCGCACCGCCTCGGGCGAACCTGCCGTCGCCAACCGGACTTCGTTCCGGCCGAAGGCATGCAGCAGCAACTCCGATGGCTTACCGGTCAGCGTGACGACCTCGCCGGCCCCGGACCCCACCACCGCGCGCTTGCCGTCGGGCGTCACGAGCTCGACCGTGACCGGCGCCTTGCGGTAGGCCATCTTGGCCATCTTCCGCAGCACCGACCACAGCCGGTCCTCGTCGGCCGCGGGCAGGTCGCGCGGCTGCCAACCCGGTTCGGCCCGGCGCACGTCCTCGTGGTGGACGAACATCTCGGATAGATTGACCACCGCGTCGACCGGCCGCAACGGCGACCACCACGGCGGACCGCTACGCACCTGGTCCAGCAACTCGGGAAACGGCTTGTTCGCCGCCTTCGCCTGCACCCGCTCGAGATATCCGGCCAGCGGCTTCACCAGGATGCCCGGCGCGGCGTCGGGCCGCCGTTCGCGAACGACCAGATGCGCGGCCAGATCCCGCACCGTCCACGCGCCGCACAGCGTCCGCGCGTCCGGCCCTGCGGCCTCCATCGCCTCGACGAGTCCCCTGCGCTCCCGCTGTGCCATAGTCACACCCCGAACATACCGACCACCAGGCCACACCGCCGGGCGGCGCGGCGCCCTGAAATCACCGCAACCGCACGGCCACCCGAGCGGTCACCGCCGGGACTCCGATGACGGCGCGCGGACGGTTCCGGGAGCACCCTTCCCACCGCACCGCTACCTCGCCCCGCCAGAGCGGCAATGCCGTTGTGATTCATCGAGTTTCACCGGACGCATCGGCGCGCGGCCAGTAGAGCCCGGGTTGCGGCCGCCGAGACAGTTCGCCACACTGGGCTCTGCCCCCGGACGGCGCGCGGCCATAGCAGCCGGTTCACGGCTCCCGATGCCGGGAAATCTCCGGCTAGCGTAATGAGAATCGGCTCTGTACGTTGTCACTCGGTCCATCGGGTCGTGGACCTCATGACAAGAAGGGGCAAATCCTCCGTGAAGAAGTTTGCTACCGGTGTTGCCGCGCTCGCGGCGGTAGGCACCGCGCTGGCCATCAGCGCGCCCACCGCGAACGCCTACACCAACAACTACGGCGCGATCGCGCTGTCCACCTCCACCGGGTTGATCGGGTACTCCTACGACTACCCGACCTCGTCCGCCGCACAGCAGCGCGCCGTGAGCTCCTGCGGCGCCGCGGACTGCACCTCGGTGGTCTGGTTCCGCAACGGCTGCGGGGCCGTGGCGTACTCCAGTGGCAGCGGTTCCTGGAGCTGGGGGTACGCGGCCTCGCGGCGCGGCGCGCAGAAGCAGGCGCTGGCGCACAACGATTCCGATGCCTACATCGTGCACTGGAACTGCACGTCCAACCACGGCTGATGCCCGGAATTCGAGTCGAAGGAAACAACGTGAAGCACCGCACTCTCCGGACCGCCGTGGCCGTCGTCCTCACCGCAGTGGCCTGCTCGCTGACCGCCTGCGCCTCCGGCGACGACTCCTCGTCCCCGAGCACCTCCGCCACGCCCGGCCACGAGCAGGGTGAGCTGGAGGGCGGCTCGGACAAGGGCGACAAGGAGACCGGCTCCGCGCCGACCACCCCCTCCTCGCCCGCACTGGCCAAGCCCACCGTGCAGCAGCTGAACGAGCGCCTGCAGAAGGCGTTCGATCCCAACGTGCCGAACGCGGAGAAGATCAGCTGGATCCAGGCGGCCGAGCAGGATCCCTACCTGGTCGCCAACCTCGTCGACGCCGCGAAGAAGCAGAAGGTTGCCGTCGAGGTCACCAACGTGGGCGACCCGAAAGACGGCAAGCTCAAGGCCGACGCCAAGGTCACCATCGACGGCACCCCGGTGGACGACGCGTTCATCCAGTTCGTCTCCGAGGGCGGCCAGTGGAAGGTCGACCACACCTTCGCCTGCAACATCGTCAAGAGCGCGAAGATCGAGTCCGCGGCCTGCCAGGAGTGACCGCAGCCGCATGAGAAAGCGCCGGACAGCCGAGCTGTCCGGCGCTTTTCGTCGTTGCGGGGGTCAGACGCCGATGACGGTCGGCACGATCATCGGGCGACGGCGATAGGTCTCGGCCACCCATCGACCGACCACGCGGCGCACACCCTGGGCGATCCGGTGGGTGTCGGTGACGCCCTCGCCCGCCAGCCGCAGCAGTTCGGCTTCCACCAGTTCCGCCGCGTCCAGCAGCGCGGTCGGATCGTCGGAGAAGCCGCGCCCACTGAGTTCCGGCGTGCTCACCGCCTTGCCGGTGGTCTCGTCGATGGCGACGGTGATCGCGATGAAACCGCCCTCGCCGAGCACCAGCCGGTCCGACAGCGTGGACTCCCCGACGTCGCCCACCGACAGCCCGTCGACGTACACGTGGCCCACCGGCACCCGGCCCACGATCGAGGCGATGCCGTCGACCAAGTCGACCACCACGCCGTCCTCGGCGAGTACCACACGCTCCTGTGGCACACCCGTCGCCACCGCCAGCGCGGCGTTCGCGCGCAGATGACGCCACTCGCCGTGCACGGGCATCGCGTTGGTCGGCCGCACCGCGTTGTACAGGTACAGCAGCTCCCCCGCCGAGGCGTGCCCGGAGACGTGCACCTTGGCGTTCTGCTGGGTGATCACCGTGGCTCCGAGCCTGGCCAGGCCGTTGACGACCGCGTACACCGAGTTCTCGTTGCCTGGGATCAGCGAGGAGGCCAGTACCACCAGGTCGTCGGGGCGGATGTTGATCTGCCGGTGATCGCCGCGCGCCATCCGGGACAGCGCGGACAGCGGCTCGCCCTGCGAACCCGTGGAAATCAGCACCAGACGGTGGCTGGGCAAGGTCGCGGCGACATCGAGATCGACGACAACGCCCTCCGGCACGGTGAGGTAGCCGAGGTCCTGGGCGATCTGCATGTTGCGGACCATCGAGCGGCCGACGAAACACACCCGCCGCCCGTACTTCTGGGCCACGTCGACGACCTGCTGGATGCGATGCACATGACTGGCGAAGGACGCGACGATGACCCGTCCGGCCGCCTTGCCGATGACCGAGTCCAGCACGCCGCCGATCTCGCGCTCCGGCGTGACGAAGCCGGGAACCTCGGCGTTGGTGGAGTCCACCAGGAACAGATCGACGCCCTCGTCACCGAGCCGGGAGAATCCCGCCAGGTCGGTGAGCCTGCCGTCCAGCGGGAGCTGGTCGAGCTTGATGTCACCGGTGTGCAAGGCGACGCCCGCCGGAGTGCGGATGGCGACGGCGAGCGCGTCGGGGATCGAGTGGTTGACCGCGAAGTACTCGCAGCCGAACGGGCCGTGCGTGGTGTGCTGCCCCTCGGTCACCTCGACCAGCTTCGGATGCAGTCGGTGTTCCCGGCACTTCGCGGCAACGAGCGCGAGGGTGAATTTCGAACCCACCACGGGGATGTCGGGCCGCAGCCGCAACAGGAACGGCACCGCGCCGATGTGGTCCTCGTGGCCGTGGGTCAGCACGACGGCGACCACGTCGTCCATCCGGTCCTCGATGGGACGGAAGTCCGGCAGGATGAGATCGACGCCCGGCTGCTGGTCCTCCGGGAACAGGACGCCGCAGTCGACGATCAGCAGCTTGCCGCCGTACTCGAAAACGGTCATGTTGCGGCCGATTTCGCCGATGCCACCGAGGGCGAAGACACGCAGGCCGTTGCGGGGCAGGGCCGGCGGGGCGCCGAGACGGTCGTGGGCGGCGATCGGATCCGCCTGCGGCGGGGGCTCCTCGCCCCGCCGCGCGCCGGACTGTCCACGTCCACGGGCCGGGCGACGGGTCGACGCGTCCTGTCCACGGGTCTCCCGCCGCCCCCGCGCGGGCTCCGGCGCCGCCGCGCGCGTGACGGCATCGGCGGCCTTCGCGGTCTCGTCCACCGTCGCGTCCAGCGCGGGCTCGGGCAACGCGACGCTCTCCGACGGCGCCGACGGCGCCGACGGCGCCTGCTCGGCAGGCGCGGAGGGGGCGGGCGCTCCCGCAGGGCGGGAAGCGCTGCGGCGACGGCGACGGGCTAGGGACTCGCTCACGAAAGCACTCCCACCGCTCGCAGGTCCGCGGCAAGCGTCTCCAATTGATCACCCTTCGGCATCAGTTGCGGCAGCCGCGGCTCGCCGACCTCGACACCGAGCAGCCGCAGTCCGCCCTTGCTCATCGCGACGCCGCCCAGCCTGGCCATCGCGGCGTGCAGCGGCAGCAGCGTGGCGTTGATCTCCCTAGCGCGCACGACCTCACCCGCCGTATACGCCTCCAGCAGCGCGCGCAGCCGTTCCGGCACGAGATGCCCGATGACACTGATGAATCCGGCCGCGCCCACCGACAGCCAGGGCAGGTTGAGCGCGTCGTCGCCGGAGTAGAACGTCAGCCCGGTGCTCGCGATGAGCTCGGCGCCCATGTTCAGGTCACCCTTGGCGTCCTTGACCGCGACGATGCGCGGGTGCTCGGCGAGCTTGCGAATGGTGTCGCTGGCGATCGGCACCACCGACCGTCCCGGGATGTCGTAGAGGGTGACCGGCAGGTCGGTGGCATCGGCGACGGCGGTGAAGTGGGCCACCAGCCCCTCCTGGGAGGGCCGGGAATAGTACGGCGTCACCACGAGCAAACCATGCGCACCCGCACGCTGGGCGTTGCGGGCGAGCTCGATCGAATGCGCGGTGTCGTAGGTGCCCGCCCCGGCGATGACGGTCGCGCGCTTGCCCACGGCGTCGACGACGGCGCGCAGCAGGTTGGCCTTCTCCGATTCGGTGGTGGTGGGCGATTCACCGGTGGTTCCCGAGATCGCGAGCAGGTCGACGCCGCGGTCGACCAAGCGGGCCGCGAGCGCGACCCCGGCATCGACGTCGAGCTTGCCGTCGGCACTGAAGGGGGTCACCATCGCGACACCTACCGTGCCGGACGCACGCAGCTCCGTTGGCGTCGATTCACCGTTCGTCATGGTCAGAAAGGCTACCCGGTCCGGGACACGCCCTCGACACCGTCGTCGGCGATCAAGCCGCAACAACGACGCTCCTACCCTTCCCCGACAGCGCTATGATGTCACGCCGCCGCTTGCCTGACATCATCAGTGGCGTCACACTGATGTCATGGATTTGAACAAATACACCCGTCAGCTGGGCGAGAACCTGATCGCCGCCGCGGCGCTCGGCGACGAGAAGACCCAGGCCACGGCGGGCGCGCTGGCCGCGGCGACGGAAGGGCCCGCCCGCCTTGTGCTGCTCGCCGCGCTGTCGGACCTCGCCGCGGAGGTCAGTGCGGCACTCGGCGACCGCACGGTGCACGTGTCGGTCGACGGGACGGACGCTTCCATCGATGTGCGCAAGAGCACGGTGGGCGACGAGCCACCCACTTTCGAGGAGATGACCGGAGACATCAGCCGGGTCACGCTGCGGCTGGTGGAGCAGATGAAGGCGCGCGCGGAAGAGGCTGCCGCACAGAGCGGTCAGTCCCTCAACTCGTGGCTGTCGAGTGCCGTGCACGGAGCGCTGCGCGACCAGATGCGCGGGTACGGGCCCAAACGCGACATCTGACTCAGTCGCGCTACAGCAACGCGGCGAGATTGCCGCGATCGCCGACGGCGACCTCGTCCAGTTCGAGCCAATCGGCCAGCTCGCGCAGCGCGGCACCGAGGGCGTGCGCGGTGGCCGGGGTGTCGTATCCGGGTTCGGCGTACGCGGCGGGCACCCACAACCGGCCGTTCGCGCGCTCGGCGCGCAGGTCGACCCGGCCGACGAGCTCACCGTCGAGCAGGATCGGAAAGACGTAATAGCCGTGCACCCGCTTGTGTTCAGGGGTGTAGATCTCGATGCGATAGTGGAAGCCGAAGATCCGTTCGGTGCGGGCGCGGAAGAAGATGAGCGGGTCGAACGGGCACAGCAGCGCGGCGCCTTCGATGCGACGCGGTGTGGGCGCGCCCGCCCGCAGATAGGCGGGCTTCCCCCAGCCCGCCACCTCCACCGGGATCAACTCGCCCGCGTCCACCAGATCGGCGATGGCGGGCTCGGTCTGCGCGCGCTGGAGACGGTAGTAGTCGCGCAGGTCGGCCTCGGTGCCGATGCCGTGCGCGGTGGCCGCGCGGAGTACCAGTGCGCGCACGGCGTCGCGCTCGGGAACGGTGCGGGCCAGCACGTCCGGCGGAAGCACCCGTTCGGCCAGATCGTAGTGCCTGGTGAAACCGACCCGGGTGGCCACCGACAGCGCGCCCGCCGCGAAGAGCTGCTCGCAGATCATCTTCGTATCGCTGAGGTTCCACCAGGAGCCCTTCGGCCGCGGCTTGTCCAGTTCCAGGTGGCGCTCCACCTCGCCCGCGGTCGCCGGGCCCACCTCGGTGATCACGTCCAGGATGTCCTTGCCCAAAGTGGGATTGCGCTCGACCACCTTGCGCATGCCGGACCACCGACCGTTCTCGTACTGCCGCATGCGCCAGCGCAGCAACGGCCAATCCTCGACCGGTATGAGGGCCGCCTCGTGCGCCCAGTATTCGACGAGCGCCCGTGGCCGCCGTGTGCCGTTGCTCCACGCGGCCTGATCGAGCAGGGCCCGATCGTAGGGCCCGATCCGGCTGAACACCGGCGCGTAATGCGCCCGGACCACCGCCGAGACCGAATCCAGTTGCAGCAACTGGGTCCGGTCGAGCACACCGAGTACCGTCCGCCGGGTGACCCGGCCGGGCCTGCGCGCCCCGAAACCCTGCGCCGCCAGAGCTGTTCGCCGCGCCGCCGCCGCACCCATCTTCCGCATGCGGGCAACGATGCCACGAGCCACCGACAAGGATCGTGCCGTCAGGTCGAGACGCTGATGGCGCCCGTCGCGTCGATTTCGGTGCGGCGGTCCAGGTCCGAGGCCGTGGCGAGGACGGTGGCCAGGATACGGCGGCCGGTCGGGAGGATGCGGACGGTGACCGAGCCCTCGTTCGCCGCGTCGAGTTCCTTGGTGGCGGCGTCGATCACGCGCTGGCGCACCCGGTGCGGAACTCCGGTGAAACCGCCGTCGTCGAGCAGGATCACCTCGACACCACGGGAGCGGGCTCCACGGGCCGCGCTGCTGAGCTTGTCGGTGGCCAGCTGCGGGGCGCGCAGGCCGTCGCGTAGTTCGGCTTCCAGGAGCCGGCATTGTTCGCGCTCGGCGGCGGTGAGTTCGTCGCCGTCGGCGATGCGCTCCAAGATCGGCCGCGCCACCGCGTCCAGCCGAGCCAGCTGCCGGGTGCGTTCGCCGTTCTCCGCTGCCATCGCGGCCTCGGCGGCGGCGCGCATGGCCGCCTCCTCGCGCAGCAGCCGCAGCGAACGCTGGGTGGGGCGCATGATCGCCGCGAACAGCGAAACCCCCGCCACCGTGGCGACCGGCACGATCGAGCCCACGAGGACGCCCACCCGCAGACCGGCCACCACACCGACCACCGCGATCACCACGCCGATACCGGCGACGCCGAGCCAGGCCGCGGCCAAGCGGCCGCGCAGCACCAGCACGGCCAGCACATACGAGGCGGCGAACGCCGTCCACACCTGTTTCGACCAGCCGTGTTCGACATCGAACGAGGTCAGGATCGTGGCGAGCGGCCCGGACGCGGCGACGAACACGGTGGCGGGCCAGGGCAGCGGGTTGGTCGGCACGAGCAGCACGACGACACCGGCCAGCGCCAGCACGACCAGCGCGGCGACGGCGGCGGCCACCGGCGACTCGGAGAAGTTCCTGACCATGTACAGCACGATGGTCGCTTCGAAAATGACCAGGAACAGCCAGGCCGCGCGGTCACGCAGACCGAGTAGATCGCGCAGCCCGAATTCGGTCTCCCGCTCAGCCATTCCCGCCCCACACCAGCGTCACCGTCGTTCCCTCGCCCGGCTCGGATTCCACGAACCCGGCGCCGCCGGACAGCTGACGCATCCGGCCCAGGATGCTCACCGAGATGCCGAGCCGATCGACGGGCACTTCACTCAGGTCGAAACCCGCGCCGTCGTCGCGGAACACCACGCGAATGCCGCCCGCGCTGATCGTCACCGTGACGGTGCGGCGGACCTCACGGCCCGGGACGGTGGCGTGCCGCAGGCTGTTGCGCACGGCCTCGGCGAGCGCGGCCGCGATCGTGCTCGCGGCGTCCACCGGTAAGTGCAGATCATCGAATCCGGCCCAGCGCCGGGTGACGAACCGGATGCCCGGGTTCACCTCGTGCACGGCGGAGCGCAGGAAGCCGATCGCGGATTGCGCGTCCAGGCGATCGGGTTCGGTCTCCCCGACCCGGCACTCGTCGAGTTGCTCCAGGGTCCGTTCGGCCTGGCGGCGCAGCACCGGCGATTCGGTCCCGGCGCGGGAGGCGTCCAGCAGCGTGGACAGCACCGCGTCGTGGATCAGCGCGGCGAAACGCGCGCGTTCCCGTTCCCGGGCCGCCGCGCCCGCCACCGCGGCGGCCCGGCTGCTCTCGATCGCCGACTCCCGGTCCACCCGGGCGGCCGCGGCCCTGGCATAGATCACGCACCACAGGAACAGCGCGCTCAGCCCGGCCGCCCTGGCGAAGTCGCCGAGCAGTGCGAGTGCGGTGGTGTCCTTCAGCACGACGAGATTCGCCAGCGCGCTGAACGCCGCGCCCACCACCAGATACGCGACCGCCAGCGGCGGACGCCACGCGAGCACGGCCGCGAGGACGCCGAGCGCCAGCACCCGGTACAGCCAGACCGAAACCGCTTCTTCGGCTTCCGGCACGGCGTACGCGAACGGAACCACCGCCATGGCCGCGAGGAAACTCACCGCCGCCGCACCGGCGACCCGCTGGATCACGCGCCTGCTCATGCCGACCGAGACCACCGCGAGCACCGGGAACAGCCCGAACGCCAGCACCACTTCGACCACCGTCCACCGGACGGGCACGAAACGGCTTTGATCGGCGATCTCGGGCAGTTCGACGACGGCGGCGATCACCCCGGCGATGCCGATGGCCAGCCCGAGTCGGCGCAGGACGCGGTCGGCGGCGCCTTCGGTGGCCTTCTCCCTGGACAGCGCGGCGACTCCGTGGCGCCAACGGCTCGCGGGGCGCCGGTCGAGCGGGAGGGAGCGAGCGTGCGACGGGGTGTCCAGCATGCTGGACGCGATCATCCGCGCGAATGCCGCTCGGGAACCGGCAGCCAGCCGTCCTCCACCGCCCGCTTGTACAGGTCGGTCTTGGTCGGCGCCGGACGGCCCGCATCGGCGTACTTCTGCCGGATCCGGCCGAGATAGTCGTTGACCGTCTGCTCGGACAGGCCGGTCAACCGCGCGACCCGGGAGGCCTTCTCGCCGGAGGCGTACAGCGTGAGCACTTCCTCCTGGCGCGGGCTCAGGCCGACGTCGGACAGTTGCGGATCACCGTCGATGGCGGCCGCCCAGTCGGTGGTGACCACCTGTTCGCCGCTGGCCGCGCGGCGCACGGCGGCCACGACGGTCGGCACGTCCTCCGACTTGCGCACCACACCCAGCACCCCGGCGCGCGCGGCCGAGCGCACCAGGAAGGCGTTGTCCGCGCCGGTGAAGACCAGCACCTCCATACCCCGGTCACGCAGGGCGCGCACGTTGTCCTCGGGTGAGGACCCGTCGGCCAGCCGCAGATCCAGCACCACCAGATCCAGTTCCGGCGCGCCGTCGGCGGCGGCGAGCAGTTCCGGCACGGTGCCCGCGGTCAGCACCAGATCGAGATCGGTCTCCGGCGCAAGCATCGCGGCGAGACCGATCGCGACCGACTCGTGGTCCTCGACCAATCCGATCCGCCGCGGTGTCTTATCGCCCCCTTCGGCCAAGGTCACCTGGCACTCCCATCCGAGTCACTCGTCCACGTCCCCACCGCAACAACATTCGCAAACAGTATGCCGGGCGCGGGTGCTCGATGGTCAGACACCAGAATTCGGGGGGTTCACGCCATCAGCGATGGTATCGGCCCGCGACGTCAGGCAGTGCCGCGCTCGTGGCGTTCCAGCGCGACCGCGCGGCGCATGGTCTCCCTGGCCCTGGTGCGGTCACCGGCGTAGTCGTAGGCGCGCGCGAGACGGTAGGAGACGCGCCAGTTGTCCGGGTCGGCCTCCCACTCCGCCTTGACCGTCGCGAACAGCTCGTTCGGCGGCCGCGCGCTCGATGCGGCCGGAGGGCAGCCGCGGCAGCGCGGAGGTGTCGAGTTCGAGACCCTCCTCCCGGATGCGCCGAGCCAGATGCTGGTGGGCGAGCGCGGCGCGCACGGTGGCCACGACGATCCAGACGCCCAGCAGCGGCAGGATCAGCACGCCGACGCCGATGACGATCGCCGCCGCGTCGCCGGAACCGAGCAGACCGACCGCGATCCGGCCGAGCAGCAGGAAGTAGAAGCCGAGCACGAGGATGAGCGCCGCGATCAGCGCGACCACCTTCACGACTTCCCCGCCGCCCGTCCGATCGTCCGGCTGCGCGCCGCTCACCGGCGCGCTCCGCCGGGCTCCGGAGCCACCCGCGCTCGCCGATGCTCGCTCACAGATCCAGGAACGGGTCGAGCCCGACGGTGAGACCGGGCCGGTTGCCGATCTCGCGCACGCCGAGCAGCACCCCCGGCGCGAACGAGGAGCGGTCGATGGAGTCGTGCCGGATGGTGAGCGTCTCGCCTTGCGTGCCGAACAGCACTTCCTGGTGGGCGACCAGCCCGGACAGGCGCACCGAGTGCACCCGCACGCCGTCCACGTCGGCGCCGCGCGCACCGTCCAGCTCGGTCGTCGTGGCGTCGGGACTGCGGTCGCGGCCCGCCTTGTCCCTGGCGGCGGCGATCAAGCCAGCGGTGCGGTATGCCGTGCCGGAGGGCGCGTCGGCCTTGTTGGGGTGGTGCAGCTCGATGACCTCCACCGACTCGAAGAACCGGGCGGCCTGCTCGGCGAAACGCATGGACAGCACCGCGCCGATGGCGAAATTGGGCGCGATCAGCACACCGACCTCGGGACGGCCCGACAGCCAGCCGCGCACCTCCGCCAAGCGGGCATCGTCGAATCCCGTGGTGCCGACCACGGCGTGAATGCCGTGCTCCACCAAAAACTTCAGATTCCCCATCACCACGTCCGGGTGGGTGAAGTCGACGACCACCTGGGTATCCGCAGCGGTGAACAGATCGAGCGAATCGTCTTTGTCCACGGCCGCGACGAGTTCCAGATCCTCCGCCGCCGTCACCGCCGCGCAGATCGCCTGTCCGACTTTGCCACGCGCTCCGAGCACTCCGACCCGAATGGTCACCGCACCTCCTCGTTCCGCTTCGGTCGGGGATCAGCCTAGTGGGCGCGGCCGGACGCGGTCCGTCCGCCGCCCGGCTGCGCTCGGCGAGCGAGCGGCGGCCCGGCCAGGTTCCCCGCCATCCGTCGCAGCAACCGCACGGTTTCGGCGAACTGCTCGTCGGTGATGCCCGCCGCCATCTGCCGCCTGCGCGCACCGATCCGGACGAATGCCTCGTCGTGCGTGCGGCGGCCCGCTTCGGTCAGCGACAGCACGCCTCCGTCGTCACCGACCAGCCCGGCCGCGATCAGGCCGGCCAGCTCGGTGGGCCATTGCGCATCGTCGGTCCAGAAGGTGTCGAGGGCGTCGCGGACTTCGTCGGCGCGCTGCGGCCCCCGCGCCAGCGAGTGCACTATCTGCCATCGTCGGCGGCTGAGCCCTCCGGTGGCGAGGTCCTCGTCGAAACGCTGGTTGATCAGCCGATCGAGTTCGACGAGCCAGTACCCGATTCCCCGCTGGACCGCCATCACCGCTCCCTTGCATGCCAGTACACAACTACATGTACTATTACATACAGAATGGGCGTACGGGAGGGTCTGGCGAATGGATGAGCACGACGCGATCACCGTCGCCGTGGAAGCGGCGATGGTTCGGATCCGCCGCAGGCAGACGCGCGGCGCGCTGAGCGACGGCGCGATTCCCGTGGCCGTGTTCCGCGTCCTCGATGCCGTCGCCGACGGAGCGGCCGACACGGTGGGCGGCCTCGCTTCCGCGCTCGGCGTCGACCAGCCGCGAGCCAGTCGCCTGGTGGCCCGGGCGGTCTCCTCCGGTCTGCTGGAACGGGTGGCCGATCAGCGCGACGGGCGGCGCTCGGTGCTGCGACCGACCGTTACCGGACGCGACGCGGCGGCAGCGGCCCGAGCAGGGCGGCGCGCCGCCATGGCCGCGGCCATGGCGGACTGGACCTCTTCCGAGCGTGCCGAATTCGCGCGGCTGCTGACACGATTCGTGGAGGGCATCGACCGGCCCGCGAATTGACGTGTTCTGCGGTCGCGCGTTCCCGTAACCCGTCGGCCCTCGCGCGATCCGTGCGTGACCGTGGCGTCAGTCGAAGACGATGACCTGGCGCAAGGCGTGGCCCGCGGCGAGTTCGTCCATGGCACGGTTGATCTCCTCGAGTCCCACATGGGCCGAGACCAGCCGCTCCACCGGCAGACGTCCCGCCCGCCACATGCGCACATACTCCGGAATGTCCCGGGACGGCACGGCGGAGCCGAGATAGCTGCCGACGATGGCACGTCCCTGGGCCACCAAGCCCAGCGGGGAGATACTGGCTCGCGCGTCGGGAGCGGGCAGTCCGACGGTGACGGTTGTACCGCCGGGCGCGGTAGCCGCGACGGCGGTCTCGAAGGCGCGGACGTTCCCCGCGGCCTCGACCACCACCTCGGCCTGCACGCCCAGTTCGGCGACCTCGGCCGGGGTGTACGCCGCATGCGCACCCAATTCGCGTGCCAGGGTGAGCTTCTCGGGCACCGTGTCGACCGCGATCACCTCGTGCCCCTCCGCGGCCAGCGACACCGCGACCAGCACCGCCGCCATGCCGACGCCTCCGAGACCGACGACCATGATCCGGTCCCCGGTCCCCGGGCGCGCCGAATTCAGCAGCGCCCCACCGCCGGTCAGCACCGCGCAGCCGAGCACCGCCGCGACCTCGGGCGGCACGTCGTCGTCCACCGGCACCACCGACCTGCGATCCACCACGGCGTGGGTGGCGAAAGCCGACACACCCAGGTGGTGGTGCACCTCCACCCCGCCACGGACCAACCGCCGCCCGCCATTGAGCAATTCGCCCGCGTTGTTGGCTCTGCTGCCGGGAACGCAGGGCGTGCGGCCGTCGGTCGCGCAACCCGCGCATTCGCCGCATCGCGGCAGGAAGGTCATGACCACGCGCTGCCCGACCGCGATGTCGCCGTCGCCCGGGCCGACCGCCTCCACCCGCCCAGCGGCCTCGTGGCCGAGCAACATGGGCACCGGCCGGACCCGGTTGCCGTCCACCACGGACAGGTCCGAGTGGCACAGCCCCGCCGCCTCGATCCGGACCAGCAACTCGCCCGGTCCCGGCTCGCGCAGTTCCAGATCGCACACGGTGATCGGCGCCGATTCGGCGAACGGCGCCGGCGCCGCGATCCGCTCCAGGACCGCTCCACGAATCTTCATTCCGCCGACGCTACCGCTCACGGTGCCCGGACACACGAGGTCGGAGCACTGGCGGCGGCGCGAAGCCGGTGTTAGGTTGGTCGTCCGTGACGGTGCTCCCGTTGGCCGCCTTGTACCGAGCCCGGGGTCGGGACCGTCACGATTCAGAGGAGAAACTCCACTGTCCGTACAGTTCGATCACACCATCGTCGGTTGCCAGGACCATCGGGTATCCGCCGAATTCTGGGCTGACATCCTGGGACTGCCGATCGGCGAACCCTGGGGTCCGTTCATTCCGATCTCGTTGCCCGGCGGTGTCACCTTCGACTTCGCGAACGTGCCCCCGCCGGTCACCGAGATCCAGCCGCAGCACTACGCCTTCTTGCTCTCCGAGGCCGAATTCGACGCGGCCTACGCGAAGATCCGGCGATACCGGGTGGATCATTGGGCCGATCCGCAGCAACAGCGGCCCGGCGAGATCAACCACAACGACGGCGGCCGCGGTGTGTACTTCCTTGACCCCAGCGGTCACTTCTTGGAGCTGATCACCGTGCCGTACGGCGGCCGTTGACCTGAACTCGTCCCCGCGCGCGAGGATCCGAGTCCGGTGGGCAGGGATTCGCGCGCGGGGGCTGGCGTACGATGCCGCGAATGGGTGTCGATCTGGTCGATGTGGTCGAGCGCTTGCACGCCGACCTCGCGACGTGGCTGGGTTCGCAAGCGCAGGACGAGGTCTTCGGGCGGTTCGCGGCGGCGCTGCACGAGCGGTTCAGCATGGTGACCCTCGGGGGCGAGGTACTGGGACGCGACGCGTTGACGGCGGGGCTGCGCGAGGCGGGAAACAGCGTGCCCGGTCTGGCTATCGACGTGTCCGGCGTCGAAGAACTGCTGCGATCCGGTGACATCGCCGTAGTGCGTTTCCTGGAGACCCACCGGGCGGCCGGGGGCCTCACCCGCCGTCTGGTGACGGCCGTGCTCACGACCGACGATCCCGAGGGCGTTCGCTGGTTGACGGTGCACGAAACCGGCGCCGCGCCGGCCTGACCGTTCCCAGCGCGGGGGATGCGCGCCCTGCGGCCGCGCGCCGGTATGCCGGACAATTCCCGTCTCGGTCTCCGGACGCGAGGCGGCGCCGGTGCGATCACCGCAGGCGCCGGGCCCACGGTTCGGGCTCCGAGACGACGCGGATTCGAGGAGGTCGGTGCGGGTGGATCAGTGGGAACGCGACGGGCTGCACTCCCCGGACAGCGGAATCCGCAATCAGGTGGACCATATTCTGGACGCGCTCGCCGAGCAGCGCACGCGGCTGTCGGAAGTGCGCGACAAGTTGTCGCGGCTGCGGTGCACGGCCGAGTCGGCCGACAAGCTGGTGGAAGTGACCGTCGACGCGGCGGGGGCGCTCGTCGACGTGCGGTTCGGCCGGACCGCGTTGCAGAGCACACCGGAACAGCTGGGGCGTTCGGTCACCGAAGCGGGCAGGGAGGCGGCGCGGATGGCCCGCGACCAGCACGCCGCGATCATGGCACCGCTGATCGCCGACGCCGAAGCGCTACCCGACCTGCCCGATCTGGTACCGGGCGCGCCCAGCGTGCGCGAGGTGTGGGACCCCGCGCGCCACGACCCGCCGCGCTGAACGCTCGCGTATTCCGACTCCGGTAGGCCGCGCCGGGCCGCCGGCCACGACGGTGCTCGCGTTGATTCCTCGCCGGACGGGACGGCCCGGATCGGCCGGGCCGACTCGACCGGCGAGGAATATCGCCGATTGCGAGTTCTGTTGTGCTCGCGGGCAATCAGGGTGGATCGACCCGCGATCCTCGAGTGTCGGCACATGGCATCTACCTCCGTTCGGCCGGGCAGCGTGTTGGCTGCCCGATGGATGGACGAGCTGATCAGGTGTAGAGCTTCGCGAGGAACGTGTTCAGGTTGTCGCGCACCCGCTCGATCTTCTCGTCCGCCGTGAGGTCTTCCCGGTAACGGCTCCCGAGCGCGGGCCGCTTCTTGTTCCGCGCGTACAGCGAGCAGGCGAGATCGGTACACATGTAGGTGCCGACCGAATTGCCTTTGCGCCCGGATTACCCGGCCTTGTGCGCTGTCATCAGTGCGACCCCGCCACCGGTGTGGGTGGTCAGGCAGATCGTGCACATCTGCGCCCGGCCGGTGCCGCCGGTGGCATACCGCAACGCGACGCCGACGAGGCGATCGTCCTGCGGGACGACCAGGTAGCCCCGTCCGGGCAAGGACGGATCACTCCATCCGAGAAAGTCCAGATCCGCCCACGGTCGCTCCTCCAGATCCCTCGGCACTGGCAGGCGCTTGGCGTCTCCTTTCGAACAATTGACGAACGACGACCTGATGTCGCGTTCGGTAACGGGTTCCATGACGGCTCTCCTTCGGTCGATCGGCGGGACCGAAGCGACGTTACGGTCGGCGTCCGAGCCGGAACAACGCATTTTCCGACCCCGTAGGCACCGAACATCGTGGCCGTCGCGGTGGTTTCGAGGCGGGCACGGCGGGTATCGCGCCGCCAGCGGGAGGTGGGAGTGTGGCGCGAGATCTACAGAAGACGTTCACGCGACGGCGGCTGCGCGGACCGGCGGATCTGCCCGGGAGGTCGTGGTGGGGTGTGGTCGAGCGGTCGGTCGCCGAATTCCAGGATGACAATCTCAGCGACTGGGCCGCGGCCCTGACGTATTACAGTGTGCTGTCGTTGTTTCCGGGGTTGATCGTGCTGACCGCCGGACTCGGCATGCTGGGGCGTGACGACACCCAGGCGTTGGTCGCCGCCATTCGCGAGATCGGTCCGGGTAGTGGAACGGATCTGCTGATCGACGCGGTCGACCACATCCACGAAGCGCAAGCTCCGGCAGGCGCGCTGGCCGTGCTCGCGTCGGCGTCCGCGCTGTGGACCGCCTCCGCCTACATCGGTGCGTTCATGCGCGCGACCAACGCGATCTACGACATCCGGGAAGGGCGGCCGGTCTGGAAGACCGTACCGGTGCGGGTGGCCCTGACCGCGACGGTGGTCGCCCTGCTCGGCATCTGCACGGTCGGCGTCGTGATCAGTGGATTCGATCGCCGATCAGGTCGGTGCGTGGCTTGGGATCGGGCAGGCCACGATCACGATCTGGGGCATCGTCAAGTGGCCGGTCATGATGGCCCTGATCAGCCTGGTGTTCGCCCTGCTGTACTGGGCGGCGCCGAACGTGCGGCAACCGGGATTCCGATGGTTGACTCCCGGAAGCGTGCTGGCCGTCCTGCTGTGGGTGGGAGCATCCTGGGGATTCGCGTTCTACGTGAGCCACTTCGGTTCCTACAATCGGGTTTACGGCTCCCTGGGTGGCGTAGTCGTCTTCCTGGTGTGGCTGTGGATCTCGAACATCGCGGTCTTGCTCGGTGCGGAAGTGGACGCCGAACTCGCGCGAGCACGCAGCATCGCCCACGGTCACCCCGAAGACGCCGAACCCTATCTGCCGCCACGCGATGATCCCGACGAATAAGTAACGACCGCAATGGATCAGCGCGCACACGCGACCGCGCAGCAGGCGCGGCGACGCGAGCGCGCCGCCCGTACACAGCCGGCGTTTGAGCCGAACCGGTGGCGGTAACCGAAACCTGTTTGGATCGGCAGGTCGAGAGGATTCGTATGGCTCAGCATGGTGAACACCCCACCGCCGGTAAGCCCGCCACCATGCCCTCGGATGTCACCGGGAAGTTGTCGGTGTTCGACCGTTTCGCGACGACGGTGAGCGCGGTGGCCTCCAAAGCGGGATTCTTCGTCTTCTGCGTGATCTTGGTGCTGGTGTGGGCGCCGACGATCTTTCTCCTGCCGAGCGTCGACACCTGGCAGTTGGTGATCAACACCGCGACGACGATCATCACGTTCCTGCTCGTCGCCCTGTTGCAGAACACGCAGAGCCGCTCCGACGCCGCCATCCAGCAGAAGCTCAACGCCATCGCCGACGGACTGGCCGACCTGATGAACGAGATGAGCCCCGAGCATCCCGAGCTGCGGCGTCACCGCAAGGAACTCGCCGAGGCCGTCGGACTGGAGAACCGGGAGAGCGCCGGATGACCGGCCCGCGAAGCCCGGTGGCGCGGTGCCGCCGGACTTCGCGGCCGCTGCGGCGTCACCGCTGATCGTTCTCGGCGCTCTCGCCCGCTTCCCGTATCGCTTCGGCGAGCTCACGGCGCAGACGCTCGGCGTTCGCTTCGTCACCCGCGTCCTCGGCGGTGGTGATGTCCTGCCGCAGCTGCGCGACGATGTCCCGCGAGACCATGGAACCTCCCTCGTCTTCCTGACGCTTTCCGTTGGAGGAGCGATCACACGCCCCTCCCGATCAGGGTGGCCCCTCGGGCGAGGACGAAACACCGGGACCCGGCTCCGGAGCCGGCGGGCGGGCCGCTCGTCTCGGTTCGGCACGATCGCCACACGGCAGTAGAGTGGAATTCCGGCGGTTGAACCACCGCGTTGCCGGGTACTCACCGTATCGGTGTGCCCGGACGCCGATCGCCGCCACATCCCTTGTGGGACCAACCGCGCTTACCACCTGTCTACCGATCGACAACGGTTGTGACCAGGCCGTACGCCGAGCAGAGGCGCTCGACAACCCCTACTACGACGTGCTGGGCGGGATGCCGTATCGGAATGAGCAGGAGTGTCGCATTGATGGAGTCCTTCGCCTTCCAGAGCGACAGTTTGAGTGACACCGAGGAGTTCCTCAACCTCAACTACACCCGGATGCGGATCGGCAACAGTACCGGGATACCGGTGCGGACGAGCATCACCCGGGAGGTACTCGGGCCGGTCAGCCTGGACGAGTTCGAGTTGAGCTTCGACATGAGCTACAACGCGCAGCCGTTGGGCAAGATCTGTCTGTGCCAGGTGACGTCGGGCATGATCGAAGAGAACTTTCTCGACAGTGGAACCGATTTCTTCCTTCCCGGGGAAATCGGGCTGCTCACACCACCTGACCTGCCGTATTCGGGCGTGATCCACCACGCCCGCTACCGCATCACGATGTTCGACCCCGCTCTGCTGACCCGGGTGGCAGCCTCCGCGCCCGGTGACGAATCGGACCCGGTCCGGCTGACGGGTCATCGGCCGGTTTCTCCCGACGCCGCGCGGCACCTGTCCTCCGTGCTGGAGCACATGCGCGGTCTCGCGGCCGATCACCCGGCGGGCGAACAACCACTGATCGCCTCCAGCGCCGCGCAGTACCTGGCAGCCAGCGTGCTGCACGCCCTTCCCAGCACCGCCCATACCGAACCGACCGGAAGCGACCGCAACGACGCGCATCCCGACACGGTGCGGCGCGCGCTGGCATACCTCGAATCACACGTGCGCGACGACATCGCCATCGCCGACATCGCTGCGGCCGCCTATGTCACCCCCCGCGCGCTGCAACTGGCGTTCCGGCGCCACCTCGACACCACGCCGATGGCGTATCTGCGGCGGCTGCGCCTGCGCGGCGCGCACGAGCAACTGCGCGACCGCTCGCCCGACGACGGCCACACGGTCACCTCGATAGCCTCGAACTGGGGTTTCGCTCATCCCGGACGATTCGCGACCGCCTATCGCCAGACCTACGGTCGCACCCCGCACACGACTCTGCAATCCTGACCCACCCGGCGTGCCCCCGATCGCCCTCACGCCGGTCGGTCAGTCGCTCATCGCGCGCTCGCGCAGGTCGGCCAAGGTGCGGGACAACACACGAGAGATGTGCATCTGCGAGACGCCGAGCACCGCGGCGATCTGCGCCTGCGTCCGGCCTTCGAAGAAGCGCATGCGCAGCACACGCCGCTCCCGCTCGGGCAGTTCGGCGAGCAAGGGCGCGACCGCGATGGCCTCTTCGGTCAGCTCGTAGGAGGGGTCGTCCGCGCCGAACGTCTCGGCGATCGGCACCGACGTACCGCCGCTGTCGTCGTCCTCGACGACGGCGTCGATCGAGTTCGTGGAGTAGGCGTTGCCCGCCAGCAGCGCTTGGGTGACCTCCAGCAGGTTGATGTTCAGCTCCACGGCGATCTCCAGAGCGGTTGGCATCCGTCGCAGGCGCTGGGAGAGCCGCTCCACGGCCGGGCCGATGGTCAACTGGATCTCCTTGACCCGGCGCGGCACCCGCACCGCCCAGCTGTGATCCCGGAAGTGGCGGCGCACCTCCCCCATGATCGTCGGGACCGCGAACGACAGGAACGACGGTCCACGCGCCGGGTCGAAGCGGTCGACCGCGAGCACCACGCCCACGGCGGCGATCTGGTACAAGTCGTCGTAGTTCTCCCCGCGTCCGACGAAGCGGCGGGCGATGTGCTCGGCCAGCGGCAGGCACCGGCGCATGATCTCTTCTCGCAATCGCGAACGTTCGGGGTCGTCGTCGTCCATCGCGGACAATCTCGCGAGCCACGGCTCGATGCCGTCGTAGCTGTCGGTTCCGCGCCGTGTCCGGCGCGGCGTCGCGGTTCTGCGCGCGGTCGCCGGTGCCATGAACTACCTCGACTTCCCTCGTCCAACGGTCGACGCGCTCACGAGATGGTGAAGCGAGGCGACGATCGCCGAGTACCGTCCTCCGGCTACGTCGAGCGTTGCCGGACGGTCTTGTTCGCCGTATTTCGTATCGGCGACGGTGTAGCTGTTGGTTCCAGGCACCGTTCGTCCCGGCGCGATGTCGCCGAGGTCGCGGCTCCGCCACCGGAGGAGTGCGGGCGGTGGGCCGTGTCCGCCGGGAGTCGGCGATGTCTTCCCGGACCGCATTCGGTCCGCCCCGCCGCGTCATCCGCCCGTACGGCGCCGGACGACCGGCACTTGCGCGGCTGGTCGGTGTGCGCAGCGTGTGCCGGGCAGGCGACGACCGGCACGCTCCGCGATACCGCCAGCAGTTCCACGATACGCCGCACGAAATCATCGAACGGCACCGTCATGCCGACGGGGATGTCCGCTCGCGCGCACCATCCCGCCAGCCGCAGCACCACCCGCACGCCCGCGCAGGAAAGGAAACGTACCTCGCACAGGTCGACGACAACCGAAAGAGAATCCGTCGGGTCGCGATGAGTTTCGACGATCTCGGTCATCGCCGCGAAGCAATCGTCGGCGGTCGCCGCGTCCAGCTCACCGTGCACAGCGAGAAGCAAACCATCGCCGGTCCGGATGCCCTCGACGCCGTATTGACAGGTCATGCGTACCTCCGGCGGCCGGTTTCGGGCACGAGACCGCGTACTTCCGAGCCTTTCAGCCCGCGCGGGCGAATGTCAGCGCCATAGACGAAGTCTCCCGCGGCCTTCGGTCCGGAAAACGAAGGCGCCCGCACCGTGTCGCGCATCAATCGCGCGGTATGCGGTGGTGGACGGTGAGCAGAATATGGTCGAACGTGGCGACCAGATCCGCCGGTGGGGGCGGCACCGAGGGGAGTTCGGCGATCAACTGCTGGGCGAGGGCGCGCAGTTTGGTGTTGGTCTCCTGGGAACGCCACCGCAGTACTTGGAACGCTTGCTCGGCGCTGATCTGGTAGATCCGCATGAGCACGCCCTTGGCCTGCTCGATCACGGCTCGATTCTCGTAGAGCTCCGGCAGGCTCGCGGCGAGCATGGCTTGGTGCGCCTCGGCGATGGTGCCGGACAGGTCGACGTAGAAACCGGAGGTGCCGACCGGGGTGCCCGCGTCGTCCAAGATCCGGTCGGCGACGACGAGCACGGTGTGCTCCTGGCCGGACAGGTCGATGAACCGATGCCGACTGGAGAAGGGCTCGCCGTGATCGATGGCGCGAGTGATGGTCTCGGCGACATGCGTGCGGTCGTCGGGATGCTTGTGCGCCAGTAGCAGCTCCGTGGTGGGTTCGATCTCACCGGGCCGGTACCCGTGCATGCGATAGACCTCGGGTGACCATTCCCAGCGACGGGTGACGAACCAGAATCGGAAGCTGCCGACCGCGGGCTGTCCCAACGGTGCCGCGGTGGTCACAGCGGACACGTGGGGTTGGATGCGTTGAGTCATGAATGCGATGCCTCTCCGGCATACAAAGGGTTACGGCCGCGACAGAACCCTCGAAGCCGTCATCCCGCGAGGAACACGGACGTGGGTGCGTTCGGCCGAGAATCCGCTGTTGACTCAACGGTCGGCGCACGGACGCAGCGCGTCAGCAGCCGGTGACCTGCCGATCCAGTATGTCATTTGTTTGCGTCTGGAGCACGGCGGGACCGGCTTCGGCTCGAAGGGCAGGACCGGCTCAGCCCGGCGCGCACGTGAACAGAAGGCGCGCAGGAACGTCGAGTCCGCCGATGAGGCAAACCCCATCCCGGTGCGGACCCCGGCTACGGATTCGGCCCTCGCGCAGGCGTAGTCACGTCGCCTGCGCCGCGCGGACCCGCCCCACAACGATCGCCGCAGGTGCTGAAAAGGCGATCGCCCAGTGCGCCGGATACCTGGCACGCCGATGAGCGGTTCCGGCAGTCATCGGCTATCCCCTGCGGCTGCGTACCCACCCGGGATCACGGCCGATCCCAGCTCGGAGAACGCGGTGGCGGCACCGGAGCCGACGAATTCGGCCGCCGCGATCACCGCGCGACGCACAGCCTTTTCCGGCCCGTGGCCTTCGCGCACGAGGGTTGCCACGGCGACGGAGAAGCTGTCGGCCGCGCCGCATGTGTCACTGCCCTCGGGCGACCGGATCGCGGCGGGAATCGGGATGCGCAGGCGTTTACCCGACGCCCGCAGGCAGAGCAGCGCACCTTCCGATCCCAGGGTGACCGCGATCGACTGGACGGCCCACCCTTTGGCGAGTTTCCACAGATCCGGACCTTCGTCCAGCCGGCCGGACAGCAGATCGAGCGCTCGCGCACGGTTCGGGGTGACCACTGCCGCGCCCGGAATCGGTACCGGTCCGCGCGGATGAGGGTTCCAGACGACCGGGACATGGTCCGCGGCGGCACGCAGCAGTGCCCGAATGCGGGGATGAGCCGCGATACCGCGACCATAGTCCGAAACGAGAACCGCGCCCGCTGCCGCGACCACGGCCTGAGCCTCCTCCGGCAGCGGGTCCGTGGCGACTCGTCCGGTGCCGGAATCCAGCCTGGTGATCAGGATGGGCCGCCGGGACTGCCTGGGCCGGGTGCGCCCGTTCGGACCCGCCCACGGGCCGACCGCTCGCACTCGTTGCTTACAGACCGTTCGAACCACGCAGGGGCAGCGCGATGACCCGCACGTGCCGGTCCAGCAGCCCGCGCAGCCGCACCCCGGCCTCGTCGGCGGCGAACCCCGCGATGAGGACGACCTCGCGATCCCCCGTCGCGGCGAGCCGGGCCGCCAATCCGGCGCCACCCGGACGGAACGCGGTGTGGGCTACGTCGACGACGGGAGCCGGCGACTCCTGACTGCACCGATCGGCGCGACCGTCGACGTCGATGTCGAGCAGCGCGTCACCGATCACGACGAGCGGAGCGCTCGCCGCCATCACTTCCGCTCCGGCGCGGTCCCCGATCCGCGCCCGCGCACGGGTCGCGTCGCACCCGGTGGACGCGATCCGCGCCCGGGTCGCGCCACGGTGGCCCTCCGGATGTTCCGGCCGCCGACGTGCGTACCACCGAGCTGCGCGGGCAGGCCGGAAACCACGGCGATCCTCACTGCTGGCTCCGTTCGTCGAGGACGACTGGATCGACTAGCGCGGTAGCTGATCCGGGCCTCGCGCCGACAGCCCGCTCCGTGCTGACATGCCCGTGCCTGGCGCCCCGAAACATCGGGTGGCGACCATCGCGTGGTTCGAGCCCCGGACTCGCGGGGAACGGCGACATGGCTCCCGGCGCATCTCCGCAGTGGGTTGGATGAGAGACTCGATCACTCACTCTCGCGGTGATCGGATTTCGTGGAGCGGATGACGGGATTCGAACCCGCGACCCTCACCTTGGCAAGGTGATGCGCTACCAGCTGCGCTACATCCGCACGAGCATCGCGTTGTCCGTGATGCGACACAGAACATTAGCGAACACTCCCGGCAAAAAGCCAATCGCCGCTCAGGCCTGCGGGATCGCCGCCCGCGTTCGGCGCAGGCCGAGCCCGGCGGCGAGCAGGCAGGCCAGCGCGACGACACCGACGAACCAGGGGAAGACCGTGCTCAACCCCCAGGTGGTGGCCGCCCAACCGGCCAGGATGGTCGGCAGTGCCATGGCCGAGTAGGCGAGCAGGTAGTACGCCGACATCGTCTCGCCGCGCTTGTGGTGCGGCACGACCTCCGACAGGTGGCGCAGCGAACCGCCGAATCCGAGGCCGAACGTCGCGCCCAGCGCGACACCCGCCGCCAGCACCGCGATCCAGTGGTGCGTGGCCAGCGCGGGCACGGTCAGCAGCAGCGACAGCGCCATGCCGGTGTCGCCGAGGATCGCCGCCCGCCGGGCGGGCACACCGGTCGCGAACAACTGCGCGGTGGCGCCGGAGAGTGCTGTCGAGGCCACCACCGCGCCACCGAAGACCAGGTTGTGGATTCCGGTCTGCTGCGCGGCCAGCGAGGGATACAGCGACAGCAGCACGCCCAGCACCGACCATGCCGCCATCACCCCGATGGCCGAGAACCAGAAGTCGGCGCGGATCTCGGGCGGTATCGCGGGTCGCGCGATCCGGATGCGTCCGGCCGCCCGGGCCGAGTGCGGTTCGCGCAGCGCGAGCACGCCGGCTCCGATCGCCAGGCAGACGACGGTGATCACGGCGTAGGGCGTGCGCAGCGGATGCGGCGCGTACTGCGCCAACAGCGCCGAGCCGAGGATGGCCACGGCCATTCCCACGTTGAACGCGACCCCGCTGAGCTGCCCGGACCGCGCCCCACGGTGCGGACGCAGATCCAGTAGCGCGGCGGCGCCCGCCACCACCGTCGAGCCCACCGCCACGCCGTGCAGCGCACGCGCCAGCAGCAGCATGGACACGCTGTCGGCGAGCACGAACACCACCAGCCCGGCGACCATGGTGGCGAAGGCGCCGAGCAGCACCGGTTTCCGGCCGACCACGTCGGAGATCCGCCCGGAAACCAGCACCGCGCCCAGCGCGGCCACCGCGTAGACGGCGAACACGATGGTCGTGGTGAGCGGCGAGAGATGCCACTGCGTCTCGTAGATGCCGTAGAGCGGCGCGGGCACGCCCGAGACCCCCAGCGCCACACCGGTGGCGGCCAGCACCAGGGCGTAGGCCCAGCGCTGCGCGGTCTGCTCGTCGGCGGCCACCGCCATCGTCGCTGCCATCGAAACTCCGATCAGGTAAGTTTGATAGTGATCGAACCGCAATCGACGATACATTCGGTACGACGATCATCAAACCTGGGAGTGAGCCACATCATGCCCGACACCCGAGAGGTGGAGCAGTCGCCTCCGGTGGCCGCGCTGCCAACCGTGCTCAGCGCGCTACAGGACCCGGTGCGCCTGGAGATGGTGCGCAGGCTCGGCAACGCGGGAACGGCGGTTCGCTGCGGCGCGCTCTACGAGGTGATCAACAAGTCGACCGCCACCCACCATTTCAAGATCCTGCGCGACGCGGGCGTCATCGAGCGCCTGATCATCGACGGGCACACCTGCCAGCGCCTGCGCATCGACGATCTGGAGGCCGCCCTGCCCGGTCTGGTGCCGACGATCGTCGCGGCCGCCAACCGCGCCCACCGGGAATGACCCGGCCCGCAGCGCTCGCTCAGCAGTTGTCGAAGCGCCACTGCCCGTCGATGAACGTCCAGGTCTCCGGCTTCGGGTCGTCCTCGGCCGCACGGGCGTCGAAGTTCTTCACCGTGACCGTTCCCGTCGAACCCGACGTGGTGACGCTGATTTCCGCAGGCTCCGCCTTCAGGTCCCGGCCGTCGTAACGCTGCGCCATGGCCGCCACGTAATCGTCCTCGTTCAACGTCAATCGGCACCGCGCGGAGCGGAATCGGTACGCGGCGGCGTAGTCGTGACCAGCCAGTGCGTCGGTCATCTTCGTGGCTTCCTCGCGCAGCGCGGACGCGGTCGGCTCGCCCGCCTTACCGGCGTCCGCGTCCGTTCCGCCGCATCCGGACAGCGCGAGGATCGGCAGCGAAACCGCGCCGACGACGCGAAGGGCACGACCCGTTCGGTTCATCTCGACTCCTTGCCAGAGATCGCCGGATCCGACACCCGGACAATCGAGTTCAGCGCCCTCCGGCGAGAACCGACGGCCGGGCGGCCGAAACAGTATCGCGGCGACGGATCCCCCGCCAAGCCGCGGTCCCCCCGCCCTCGGCTCGCGCGGGGATCAGCTCGGCACCAACCGCCGGACGGCGGCGGGCAGCTCCCGGGTGCGCTTGTACGGTCCGGCGACCGACGCGGCGAAGGGCCGCGCGAGCAACGTGCGCGCGACGGCGGACACCTCGTCGGTGGTCACGGCGTCGATACGGGCCAAGGTCTCGGACACGCTGCGGTGGTTGCCGTAACTCAGTTCACTGCGGCCCAGTCGGTTCATGCGCGAGGCGGAGTCCTCGAGACCGAGCACCAGCCCGCCGCGCAACGAGCCCTTGGCCCGCGCGCACTCGGCGTCGCTGATGCCGTCGGCGGCGACTTCCTCCAGTACGCCGCGCGCCAGCGCCGCCACCTTGCCGAGGTTCTCCGGCTGGCAGCCGATGTAGACCGAGAACGCCCCGGTGTCGGCGAAGGTGTCGACACTGGAGTACACCGAGTAGGCCAGTCCCCGCTCTTCCCGGATGCGCTGGAACAGCCGCGAGCTGAGTCCGCCGCCGACCACCGTGTTGAGCACCGACAGCGGCCAGCGCCGATCTCCCTCGTGCCGCCCGAAGGCGCGCACGCCGAAGGCGAGATGCGCCTGCTCGCTGTCGCGATGACTCCACTGCAACCCAGGCGCGCCGTGCGGGCGGAAGCGCCCCTCACGCCGTGGCGCGGGTTCCGCCGCGGGGTCGAGCCGGTTCTCGAAAGCACGGTGCACCAATTCCACGGTGTGGTCGTGCTCCACGTTGCCCGCGACCGCGACCACCATCCGGTCCGGCCGATAGCGCCGCAGATGGAACGACCGCAGCTGCGCGGCCCGCATGCTCTCGATGGATTCGACGGAGCCGATCACCGGGCGCCCGATCGGGTGATCGCCGAACAGCGCGGACAGGAACGAGTCACCGACCAGGTCCTCGGGGTCGTCGTCGCGCATGGCGATCTCCTCGAGCACCACCTGGCGCTCCACGTCCACGTCCGTGGATCGGCACAGACCGTTGAGCACCACGTCGGAGACCATGTCGACGGCCAAGGGCAGGTCCTCGTCGAGGACGTGCGCGTAGTAGCAGGTCTGCTCCTTCGCGGTGAACGCGTTCAGCTCGCCGCCGACCGCGTCCATCGCCTCCGCGATGTCCAGGGCCGACCGCGTCGGCGTCGCCTTGAACAGCAGGTGCTCCAGGAAGTGCGCGGCGCCCGCGACCGACGGGCCTTCGTCGCGCGAACCGACCCCGACCCAGACGCCGACGGACGCCGAGCGGACGCCGGGTAGATGCTCGGTGACCACGCGCAATCCGCCGGGCAGCACGGTGCGCCGCACGCCGCTGTCCGCGTCCACCCGCAGCTCGAGTGACGAACCCCCCTGCCCGGTGCTGAGCAGAGGGGTTGCCGTCTTCTTCTTCGTCACAGAGACAAGTACTACTCGGTCCCGGCCGAGCCCGCATCGGCCGTGTCGTCGCCGGGCTCCTCGGCGTTCTCCTCGACCGGCACCAGCGAGATCTTGCCGCGGTTGTCGATGTCGGCGATCTCCACCCGCAGCTTGTCGCCGACGTTCACCACGTCCTCGACCTTGGCCACGCGCTTGCCGTTGCCCAGCTTGGAGATGTGCACCAGACCGTCGCGGCCCGGCAGCAGCGAGACGAACGCGCCGAAGGCGGTGGTCTTGACGACCGTGCCGAGGAAGCGCTCGCCGACCTTCGGCAGCTGCGGGTTGGCGATGGCGTTGATCGCGTCGATCGCGGCCTGCGCGGACGGGCCGTCGGTCGCGCCGACGAACACGGTGCCGTCGTCCTCGATGGAGATGTTGGCGCCGGTGTCCTCGGTGATCTGGTTGATCACCTTGCCCTTGGGGCCGATCACCTCGCCGATCTTGTCGACCGGGATCTTGATCGCGGTGACGCGCGGCGCGTAGGGGCTCATCTCGTCCGGGGTGGCGATGGCCTCGGCCATCACGTCCAGGATCGTGGTGCGCGCGTCGTGCGCCTGGCTCAGCGCGCCGGCCAGCACCTGCGAGGGAATGCCGTCCAGCTTGGTGTCCAGCTGCAGCGCGGTGACGAACTCACGGGTGCCGGCGACCTTGAAGTCCATATCGCCGAAGGCGTCCTCGGCGCCGAGGATGTCGGTCAGCGCGACGTAGCGGACCTCGTCCTCACCCTGGTCGTTGGTGACGGTGTCCGACACCAGTCCCATCGCGATACCGGCCACCGGCGCCTTCAGCGGAACGCCCGCGTTCAGCAGCGACAGCGTGGAGGCGCACACCGAACCCATCGACGTCGAACCATTGGAGCCCAGCGCCTCCGAGACCTGGCGGATGGCGTACGGGAACTCCTCCTGGCTGGGCAGCACCGGGATCAGGGCCCGCTCGGCCAGCGCGCCGTGGCCGATCTCGCGGCGCTTGGGCGAACCGACCCGGCCGGTCTCACCGGTCGAGAACGGCGGGAAGTTGTAGTGGTGCATGTAGCGCTTGCTGGTCTCCGGGCCGAGCGAGTCGACCTGCTGGGCCATCTTCACCATGTCCAGGGTGGTGACGCCCAGGATCTGGGTCTCGCCACGCTCGAACAGCGCGGAGCCGTGCGCCCGTGGCACCACCGCGACCTCGGCGGACAGCGCGCGGATGTCGGCGAGCCCACGGCCGTCGATGCGGAAGCCGTCGGACAGGATGCGCTGGCGCACCAGCTTCTTGGTGACGGAGCGGAACGCCGCCCCCAGCTCCTTCTCCCGCCCGGCGAAGTCCTCGACGAGCCGCTCGAGCACGGCGAGCTTGATCTCGTCGATCTTCTCCTCGCGCTCCTGCTTGCCGGAGATGCTCAGCGCCTCGCTCAGCTCCCGCTTGGCGGTGCCCTCGACGGCCTCGTACACGTCCTGGCCGTAGGGCGGGAAGAGCGGGAACTCCTCGGTGGGCTTGGCGGCCAGCTCGGCCAGGTCCTGCTGCGCGCGGCACAGGCGGGCGATGAACGGCTTGGCGGCCTCGAGCCCCTCGGCGACGACGGCCTCGGTCGGCGCCTGCGCACCGCCCTCGATCAGCGTGATGACGTTCTCGGTCGCCTCGGCTTCGACCATCATGATGGCGACGTCACCGGAGTCGACCACACGGCCCGCGACGACCATGTCGAACACGGCGTCCTCGAGCTGCTCGGTGGTCGGGAAGGCGACCCACTGCCCATTGATCAGCGCCACGCGGACGCCGCCGACCGGGCCGGAGAACGGCAGGCCGGCGAACTGGGTGGACGCGGACGCGGCGTTGATGGCCACCACGTCGTAGAGGTCCTTCGGGTCCAGGCTCAGCACGGTGACCACGACCTGGATCTCGTTGCGCAGGCCGTTCGACGAACGACGGGCGCAGCGGCCGGTCGATCAGGCGGCAGGTCAGGATGGCGTCGGTGGAGGGACGGCCCTCGCGGCGGAAGAACGACCCCGGGATGCGGCCCGCGGCGTACATCCGCTCCTCGACGTCGACCGTCAGCGGGAAGAAGTCGAACTGGTCCTTGGGCTGCTTGCCCACGGTGGTGGCCGACAGCAGCATGGTCTCGTCGTCCAGGTAGGCGACGACCGAACCGGCGGCCTGCCGGGCGAGGCGTCCGGTCTCGAACCGGATGGTGCGGGTGCCGTAGGCGCCGTTGTCGATCAGCGCGACGGATTCGAAGACGCCCGGCTCCACCTCGACGGCGGAGCTCTTGCGTTCAGTTGTCTCGGTCATTTTTTCTCTCTCAACCTCTCGTCTTCGCCGGCTCGAGCGCCCGGTGGGCGCGATCCGGCTGTCGTCAGCCGTACCGGGTACGGACGCGCGGCAACCCTCCTGGCTGCGACGCGCACACCCGGCCGAATCCCCTTGGAAACGGCGACGCGGAGGCGGTCATTGATCGAAGCCCGACGGCGCCAACTCGCTGCCGATAGGCCACTACCGAAGACCGACGCCACGCGGGCGGGTGCATACGGCTGTGCAATGTTGTCGTGCGACGGGGCTCGATCCACCCCTGTACACATATAACCGACGGAGCGATTGTACGTCTCCCCGTCGAGCGAACCGGAGACCGCCTCGACCACGACATGTCGGCAGTCGTACTCGCGGCCCGCGACAGAAGCGCGTCGCCGACCACAACAGGGCGGCGGACTACATGAGCACACGCGAGCCGGTGAAAAATCATGGATCGACGGCGAGCTATCGGGCGCTGTGAACCACACCGGGCCGACTCCCGGTTCCGCGCGAAGCGAGACCGGCACGCGCCGCTCGCGGCCCGGTTCGCGTCCGAGTGGCCGCCGCGTGCTTCAACACCTGCACGGCGGCCGCTCGAACGCGAGCCACGAACACCCAGCGCCGCGGGCGCTGGAGAAAACGCGGAATTACCGCCGCAGCCCCAGCCGCTCGATCAGCGAGCGGTAGCGGTTGATGTCGTTGTCCGCCAGGTACTTCGACAGCCGCTTGCGACGACCGATCAGCGCCATCAGGCCGTGGCGGGTGTGGTGGTCATGCTTGTGCTTCTTCAGGTGCTCGGTGATGTCGGCGATACGCTTGGACAGCAGCGCGATCTGCGCCTCCGGCGAACCGGTGTCCTTCTCGTGCAGGCCGTACTCGGCGAGAATCGCCGACTTCTGCTCGGTGGTCAGCGCCATGGGGCATCCACTCCTGTTTCTCAGTTCCGCGCTCGAATGTCCGGTTACCCGGGGCGGGCGCCACCGCGGACCGCAGCAAACCCGAGGGACCACCCTACCGGACCGGACGTGCCCCCCGAAATCGCGACGGCCGACGGCCCCCGGTGACGGTCAGGGCCTTCCCACCCGGCCATCGCCAGATGCCGCCGATCCCCGCCCCGATCGCGCACGGGGTGCCGGATCAGTCCTTCCCGGAGCTCACCGGGCGTCGACGGCGGTGAGGATCTTGCGGGCGGTCTCCACGTCGCGTCCCATGCACTCGATGAGCTCGTCCACCGACTCGAACTTGCGCTGGCCGCGAATGTGCTCGACGAAGTCGACCGCGACGTGCTGACCGTAGAGATCGGCGTTTCCGTCGAGCACGTACGCCTCGACGGTGCGGGCGCGCCCGGAGAACGTCGGGTTGGTGCCCACCGAGACGGCCGCCATCGCCCGCTCGCCCGGGGTGACGGTACCGATGGTGGGGCCGGGGCCGAGCACGGTGAACCACCCGGCGTACACCCCGTCGGCCGGAATGGCGGCGTGCATCGGCGGCGCGACGTTCGCGGTGGGGAAACCGAGTTGCTTGCCGCGGCCGTCGCCGTGCACGACAACGCCTTCGACCCGATGGGGACGTCCCAGCGCCTCGGCCGCGGCCGCCATGTCCCCCGCGTCGACGCACGCGCGGATGTAGGTGGAGGAGAACGTGACGGCGTGCTCGCCGAGCAACTTCACGCCGTCGACCTCGAAGCCGAAGCGCTTGCCGAGCTCGCGCATGGTCTCGACGGTGCCTGCGGCCTTCTTGCCGAAGGTGAAGTTGTCGCCGATCACCACCTCGACCACGTGCAGCCGCTCGACCAGTAGATCGTGGACGTACCGGGCGGGTGCCAGCTTCATGAACTCGTGGGTGAACGGCATGACGCAGAAGACGTCCACGCCGAGTTCCTCGGCCAGTTCGGCACGGCGGGTCAATGTGGTCAGCTGCGCGGGGTGCGAGCCGGGACGAACCACTTCCATGGGGTGCGGGTCGAACGTCATCAGCACCGCGGGGACGCCGCGCGCGGCCGCGGATTTCACGGCCCGGCTGATGAGCTGCGCGTGACCGCGGTGCACACCGTCGAACACACCGATCGTGAGGACACAGCGCCCCCAGTCCGCGGGCACCTCGTCGAGACTTCGCCATCTCTGCACAGTGCGCAGCCTACGCAAATCAGGTAGCGAACAGTATTCGGGCGTGCTGATCTCACATGACACTTCCGGCGCGCGCAGCCGACGAGCCGCCCCGAGCCGCGCCGGAGCCCGTCGGCGTATGCCACCTGCCCCGATGCGACGCGGTCCGGCCGGTCCGTCCGCACCGGAACACAGCGCACGGTCGCGGCCTCGTATCCCCGTCTCGGCTCGAGAATCCGTGGCGCGACCTGTTGCCGGGGCGCAAGCCGTCATCGGCCGGGACAACGGTCGCGTACGGCAGGGCATGCACCGGGGGTTCGCACCGCCGCTGACACCGAATCCGTTGCGCCGGAGCAGGTTCGGCAGTACATCCGGGCGGGCGCATCGCACGACCTGTGTCCGGTGCTCCCCGACCGCCGTGGTGGGCGAAGCGATCGCCGCCATCGAGCCACGTGCCCGGCAACCCGTTCTCCGGGTTCGTCACAACGCTCTGGTATGAGTCGGCCGGGAGCCGGTGAGCGCGGCGATTCGGCCGTATCGCGCAGTGCGCCGCTCTCGTGAACGCCGCTCTCGTGAACGCCGCTCTCGTGAACGCCGCTCTCGTGGACACGGCATGAAGACGTCCGGGATACGGTGCGGTGACTCCGCGCGTCCATCCGCCGACTGCGAGGTGAACAACGAATCGCGACCCGTCCGGAACAGGCGTACTCCAGGTCGAGGATGTGTGTATCGGCACGCTTGTGCCTAAGCTCGGGAGTGTGCCAGGTAAACGAGATATCGCCACTCGACGCGAGTTGGCCGACGCCCCGGCGCCGGGCGATCCGCACGGCGGTACCGCGACGATCGCGCCTGTGCTCTCATCGGTCGCCCAGGACTACCTGAAGGTCATCTGGACCGCGCAGGAGTGGTCGCAGGAGAAGGTCACCACCAAGTTGCTCGCCGAGCGGATCGGCGTGTCGGCCTCGACGGTGTCCGAAGCCGTCCGCAAACTCGCCGACCAGGGATTGGTCGAGCACGCTCGCTACGGTGCGATCGCCCTCACCTCCGACGGGCGCCGCGCCGCCGTCGCGATGGTGCGCAGGCACCGGCTCCTCGAAACGTTCCTGGTGAACGAGCTCGGCTACGGCTGGGACGAGGTGCACGACGAGGCCGAGGTGCTCGAGCACGCGGTCTCGGAGTTGCTGATGGCCCGCATCGACGCCAAACTCGGCTACCCCGATCGCGATCCGCACGGCGATCCGATCCCGTCGGTGGACGGCGCGGTGCCCACCCCGCCCGCGCGCCAGCTCAGCGAATTCCACGCGGGCGACTCCGGCCGAGTGGCGCGCATCTCGGACGCCGATCCGGACATGCTGCGCTACTTCGACTCCGTCGGCATCGCCTTGGACACCGTCATCACGGTCGTCGAACGTCGCGACTTCGCGGGCACCATCGCCGTCCGCATCGGCGCCACCGAGGCGCAGACCGACCTCGGGCGTCCGGCCGCCGAGGCCATCTGGCTCACCGCCTGACCGCTACGCTCCCGCGCCGGGTTGCCCCCATTGGCCCTGCTGTGGCGATTCGCGCACGTCGGGCGGATATGGCGGCTCGAAACACCCACCTGAGGCGGACCTGTTGTGGTCGACGCCGATGACGCCACCCGCCGCAGTCCGGCACCATCGCGCCCGGCCCGGGCCACTTCGGCACCGGCGGTATCCCGGCCGGCCCCGGTGCTTCCGTCAGCCGAGTTCGGCGGGCCGCCGAGCCAGCTCGGCGGCGCGGGTGGCGATGGCGTCGCCGAGTTCGGAGGTGGTCGCGGTGCCGCCGAGGTCGGGAGTGCGTACCTCCCCGGCGGCGAGCACGTCGCACACCGCGCCGTCGATCGCGGCGGCCGCGGCGGACTCGCCGAGATGATCGAGCAACATCGCTCCCGCGAGAATCTGCGCGATCGGGTTGGCGATGCCCTGACCGGCGATGTCGGGGGCGCTGCCGTGCACGGCCTCGAACATCGATGGGCCGGTGCGCTCGGGATTGATGTTGCCCGACGGAGCCAGCCCGAGCCCGCCGGTGACGGCGGCGGCGAGGTCGGAGAGGATGTCGCCGAACAGATTCGAGCCCACGATCACGTCGAGCCGGTCCGGGTGCAGCACGAGTTCGGCGGCCAGCGCGTCGACGTGCATCTGTCGCGTCGTCACCTGGGGATACTCGGCCGCGACGCGTTCGAAGACGCTGTCCCAGTAGGGCATCGAGTGGATGAGACCGTTCGATTTGGTCGCCGAGCACAGCCGCCCGGACCGTTCGGCCGCCCGCTCGAACCCGTACCGGATGATCCGCTCGCATCCGGTGCGGGTGAACACCGACTCCTGGAGCACGAATTCGTCGGGGCGGCCCTCGTTGTGGATACCGCCGATCCGGGAGTACTCGCCTTCGGAGTTCTCCCGCACGATCAGGATGTCCAAGTCGGCGGCGGTCCGGTCGCGCAGCGCCGACTCCGTGCCCGGCAGCAGACGCACCGGACGCAGGTTGACGTACTGGCCGAAGGCGCGGCGCAGCGGGATCAGCAGGCCCCACAGCGAAACATGGTCGGGCACACCGGGAAAACCGACGGCGCCGAGCAGGATCGCGTCGAAGCCCGCGAGCTGCTGTACCCCGTCGGGCGGCATCATCGCCCCCGTCCGCGCGTAGTTCTCGCAGGACCAATCGAATTCGGTCCAGCCGAGACCGGGCAGCACGGCGTCGAGCACGCGCACCGCCGCCTCGGTGACGTCCACGCCGATCCCGTCACCCGGGATGGTGGCGATCCGGTACTCGCTCACCGGCACTCCTTCACAGTCGCACTCCGATGTATTTGGTCTCCAGGAATTCGTCGATCCCCGTCGTTCCGCCCTCACGTCCCAGCCCGGACTCCTTGACCCCGCCGAAGGGGGCGGCCGGGTTCGAGACCACACCCTGGTTGAGGCCGACCATGCCGGTCTCCAGCGCCTCGCACACTCGCAGGCCACGCCGGAGGTTCTCGGTGAACACGTAGCTCACCAGTCCGTAGGGGGTGTCGTTGGCCCGGCGGACCGCTTCGTCCTCGGTGTCGAAGACGCCGATCGCCGCGACCGGTCCGAAGATCTCGGTATGGCACAGCTCGGCGTCGTCGGGAACTCCGGCCAGGACGGTCGCGGGATAGAAGGTGCCCGGTCCGTCGAGCGCGGTCCCGCCGGTGAGCACCGTGGCTCCGCGGGCGCGGGCGTCGTCCACCAGGCGCTGCACCTTGGCGACGGCCTCGGCATCGATCAGGGGACCGACCACGACATCCGGCTCGGTGCCCCGGCCCATCGGCAGGGCCGCCATCCGATCGGCGAGCCTGCGTGCGAAGACCTCGGCGACGCCGCGCTGGACGAGGATGCGGTTGGCGGCGGTGCACGCCTGGCCGATGTTGCGCATCTTCGCCGCCAAGGCGCCCTCGACCGCCTCGTCCAGGTCGGCGTCCTCGAACACCAGCAGCGGCGCGTTGCCGCCGAGCTCCATCGAGGTGCGCATCACCGTCTGGGCACACTGCGCCAGCAACTGTTTGCCGACCGCCGTCGAGCCGGTGAACGACAACTTGCGCGAACGACTGTCGAGGATCAGCGGCGTCATCACCGCGGCGGGATCGGCCGTCGTGACGACGTTGACCACCCCGGCCGGCAACCCGGCCGACGCCATGACCTCGGCCAGCGCCAGCATCGAAAGCGGCGTCTGCTCGGCGGGTTTTACCACGCAGGTACACCCAGCGGCGAGCGCGGGCGCGATCTTGCGCGCTCCCATGGCGACCGGGAAGTTCCACGGCGTGATGAGCAGGCTCGGCCCGACCGGCTGCCGGGTCACCAGAAAGCGCGAACCCCCGGTCGGCGCGGGCAGATACCCGCCGTCCATGCGCACGGCTTCCTCGGCGAACCAGCGGAAGAACTCCGCGGCGTAGGCGATTTCGCCGCGCGCCTCGGCCAGCGGCTTGCCCATTTCCAATGTCGCGATCAACCCGAGCCGGTCGGTATCGGCCAGCAGAGCGCGGTGCACCCGCATCAACAGATCACTGCGCTCGCGCGGTGGCGTCGCCGCCCAGCCCGGTTGCGCCGCGCACGCCGCGTCGAGCGCCGCGCGACCGTCGGCGGGGTCCGCGTCGGCCACCGCGCACAGCTGCGCACCCGTCGCCGGATCGAGGACCGGCAGCGTGCGGACGGTCGAGCGCCACTGTCCCTGGATGAACAGGCCACGCGGCACCGTGTCGATCACGGCCCGCTCGACGGCGTCGAGCGCGCTTTCGGTGAGCATCGTCGACGGCTCCTTCCGTCACCGCGCAGCATTCGGCCATTGCTGCGACCCGTGCCGCCATGTTATGCATATTGTCAACAATCCGACAATAGACAACCAGTGGCGTCTGGGAGGCGATTCACCATGTCCGAGCTCTCTCCCATCCTGAAACAGGCCACTCCGGTGACGGTCGACCACGGCGCGGGGTGCTATCTCTACGGCACCGACGGTCGCCGGTACCTCGACTTCACCGCCGGCATCGGGGTGACCAGTACCGGCCACTGCCATCCGCACGTCGTCGCGGCCGCGCAGGCACAGGTCGCCTCCTTGATCCACGGGCAGTACACGACCGTGCTGCACCGGCCGTTGCTGGAACTGACCGAACGGCTCGGCGCTGTGCTCCCGGACGGGTTGGACGCGCTGTTCTTCGCCAACTCCGGCAGCGAGGCGATCGAGGCCGCGCTGCGGCTGGTGCGCCAGGCCACCGGGCGGCCGAATGTCGTCGTCTTCCACGGCGGCTTCCACGGCCGTACCGTGGCCGCCGCGACGATGACGACCTCCGGCACTCGTTTCTCGGCCGGGTTCAGCCCGCTCATGCCGGGGGTGCACGTCGCGCCGTTTCCCACCGCCTACCGCTACGGGTGGAGCGAGCGGGAAGCCACGGCTTTCGCGCTGCGCGAACTCGATTACCTGTTCGCCACCCTCACCTCGCCCGCGGAGACCGCCGCGTTCATCGTGGAGCCGGTGCTCGGCGAGGGCGGTTACATCCCGGGCAACACCGAGTTCTTCCGCGGCCTGCGCGAACGCGCGGACCGGCACGGCATCCTGCTCGTCTTCGACGAGATCCAGACCGGCTTCGGGCGCACCGGGAAGTTCTTCGGTCATCAGCACTTCGGCGTGCGGCCCGACGTGATCACCATTGCCAAGGGTTTGGCCAGCGGGTTCCCGTTGTCGGGTATCGCGGCGTCGCGCGAACTGATGTCACGGGCGTGGCCGGGCTCCCAAGGCGGCACTTACGGAGGCAACGCGGTGGCGTGCGCGGCGGCGATCGCCACGCTCGATGTCATCGAATCCGAAGGGCTGGTGGACAACGCTGCCGCTCGTGGCGCGCAACTGTTGCGCGGTCTGCGCGAGAGCGCCACCAAAGCGATCGGAGACGTCCGCGGCCTCGGACTGCTGGCGGGCGCCGAATTCACCACGGCCACCGGCGAACCCGATCCGGTCACCGCCGCGGCCGCCCAGCGTGCCGCGGTGGACAAGGGGCTGCTGCTGCTGACCTGCGGCGCGCACTCGAACGTGGTGCGGATGATCCCGCCGTTGATCGTGACCGAGACGCAGATCGAGGACGCTCTGGCGATCTGGTCCGAGGTGCTCGCCGAACTCTAGCGCCGCGACCGTCTCCGCCCCCGTGCCCGCACGCGGGCACCGATCAGGAAGCAGGACCGCATGGCCCGCTACATCACCATCACGCTCACCAAAGCCGCGGTGAGCTGCCGCGCCCGTCTGCTGGACGAGGAAGCGCCGCGCACCTGCGCCGCGGTGTGGAACGCGCTGCCGCAAGAAGGCGACGCGTTCCACGCCAAGTACGCGCGCAACGAGGTGTACACCTTGCTGCCTCGGATCGGCGCGGCGCCGCATCGGGAGAATCCCACGGTCACGCCGATCCCAGGTGACGTCTGCCTGTTCGATTTCGAGCCTTGGGAGATTGGTAATCCGGCCTACGGCTACGAGCCCGGCTCCGCGGCGGAGCACGAGCGCGGGGCCACCGATCTCGCGCTGTTCTACGGCCGCAACAACCTGCTGATCAACGGCGACCTCGGCTGGGTGCCGGGCAATGTCTTCGCCACGATCGAGGAGGGGCTCGCCGAGATCGCCGCGGCGTGCAACACGCTGTGGTTGCACGGCGTGCAGGGCGAGACGCTCGCCTTCGCGCGCGCCTGACGGCCGTGAACGGTGGCCCCGTGGTCTTCCACGGGGCCACCGGCGTTCAGGAAGCCAGGACGAATTCGGCGTAGCGGGCCACCGCCAGCACCAACTCGTCCGAGTGACGCGGACCGACGATCTTAGCCCGACCGGCAGGCCCGCGCGAGTGACGCCCGCCGGAATGCTGATCGCGGGCTGCTGCGTGAGGTTGAAGGGATAGGTGAACGGGGTCCACTCCGGCCAGCCGCGCAGGCCGCTGCCGGGCGGCACGTCGTGTCCCGCTTCGAACGCGGGGATCGGCACCGTCGGAGTGATCAAGACGTCGTAGTCGCTGTGGAAGGCTCCCATCGTGATGCCGATCCGGGCCGCCACGTCGCGCGCGGCGAGATAGTCGATCGCGCTCACTGTTTCACCGCGCTCCCAGACCGCGCGCAGTCCGGGGTCGATCCGGTCACGCGTGCCTTCCGGGAAGCCGGACAGCATCGTGGCCGCACCGGCCGCCCAGAGCAGTTCGAACGCCGGACGCGGATCGCCGAATCCGGGATCGGCGGTAGCGACCTCGAGTTCGGCTTCGGCCAGCCGAGCCACCGCCGCGTCCACGATCGCGGCGACTTCGGGGTCGACGGTGGCATAGCCGAGCGTCGGCGAGTAGGCGACGCGCAATCCGCGCACGTCGCGCTGCATCTCGGCGCGGAACACGGTGAGCGTGGGAGCCAGCGCGGTCGGGTCGCGCGGATCCGGGAGCGACAGGATGTCCATCAGCAGCGCCGCGTCCTCCACGGTGCGCGTCATCGGACCCGCATGCGCCAGCGGACCGAACGGGCTGGCCGGGAACAGCGGAATCCGGCCATAGGTGGGCTTGAACCCGACGATGCCGCAGAAAGCGGCCGGAATGCGCACGCTGCCACCGCCGTCCGTACCCACCGAGACCGGTCCCATGCCCGCCGCCACGGCGGCCGCGCTACCGCCGGAGGATCCACCAGCGGTGGTGGACGGGTCGGCCGGGTTGCGGGTGACGCCGGTCAGGGCACTGTCGGTGACCGCCTTCCAGGCGATCTCCGGGGTGGTGGTCTTGCCGAGAAAAACCATGCCGTCCTCGCGCAACCGCGCCGCCACCGGGCTGTCCACCGGCCACGGTCCGGCGGCGTCGATGGAGGTGGACCCGCGCCGGGTGGGCCAGCCCTCGGTCAGGAAGACGTCCTTGATCGAGATCGGCACCCCGTCCAGCAGGCCGCGCGCGTGGCCCGATTGCCAGCGCGCCTCGGAATCCTTCGCCTGCACCAGAGCGCGATCGGGATCGACGAGACAGAAGGCGTTGAGCGCATCGTCGCGCTCGGCGATCGCGCGCAGTATCGCCTCGGTCGCCTCGACGGGCGACAGTGCGCCCGCCGCGTAGGCCGAGACCAGCTCGACCGCCGTCATGGCGGCCGGGTCGGTGGGTTGGTTCCTGTCGGGGTAGCTCATGGATGGGCTCCTTCAGCCGGGCACGTACCCCAGCCTTTTGTCGACCACGTTGTCCAGCGGACGTCCGGCGATCCAGTTGTCGAAGTTCTCGGTGAACGCGTTGACGATCTCGGTGCGCCATCCGATGACGTCACCGGAGTTGTGCGGAGTGATCCGGACATTCGGCAATTCCCACAGCGGGTGATCGGCGGGGAGCGGCTCGGGGTCCACCACATCCAGCGCCGCCGCGGCGATCGATCCGGTGCGCAGCGCGGCGACGAGATCGTCGGTCACAACGAGTTCCCCGCGCCCGACGTTGACAAACCTGGCGTGCGGCTTCATCGCGGCGAACGCGGTGGCGTCGAACATGTGCCTGGTCCGCTCGGTGAGCGGAGCGATCGCGACCACGTAGTCGGCGCGGGCGAGTTCGGCGTGCAGATCGGTGGTGACCTCGCCGAAGTCCGGATCCGACGCCCGTTCTCGTCTGCCCACCGCGCGCACGGTCATCCCCACCGCGCGCAGCAAGCGGGCGATGTGGCGTCCGATCGAGCCGGTGCCGACGATCAGCGCCGTCGCCCCCGCCACGCGCTCGGATTCCCGATGCCGCCATTCGCGCCGCTGCTGCAACAGCAGTGAACCGGACAGGTCTTTGGCGAAATTCAGTATCTGTCCGAGCACGTACTCCGCGATCGGCCCATCGAAGACGCCCCGGGTATTGGTCACGACCACGTCGCTCGCGCGCAGCGCGGGAAACATCGCCGGGTCGACGCCCGTCGATCCCATGTGCACCCACCGCACTCGGTCGGCGGCGTGCCATGCGCCCGGCAGCGCCCGCGTGCGAAAGTCGTAGACGAACAAGACGTCCGCACCGCGCAAGGCGTCCGCCAATCCGGACGCCTCGGTGTATCGAATGGTGGCGCGGTCTGCTATTCGGTCCATTCGTTCGGCGTCGGGCACATCGTCACTGTGCAGGACGGCGACAATCGGGCCCTGTTCCACATTGACACACTAAGAGGACATCGTATGATTGTCAACAATCCGATCGTGTTCGGAGGTCGTCCCGGCTGAGCGCGAGAGGGGCCGTAGTGGATCTGAGCTTTCCCGACCTCGAGGGGCCCGTGGCACAACGGGATATCGGGATCATCGCACCGTTCGATCTCGCACTCGAACGAGAGCTCTGGCGCTGGGCGCCCCTGGAGGTGAGCCTGCACCTCGCCCGCACCCCCTACGAGCCGGTCCCGGTGTCGCTGGAGATGGCCGAACTGGTGTCCGACGCCGCCCATCTCACCGCGGCCACCCGCAACGTGCTGCACGTGGAGCCCGAAGTGGTGGCATACCTGTGCACGTCGGGCAGCTTCATCAAAGGTCTCGCCTACGAGAAGTCGTTGCGCGACACCATCTGCCGAGCGGGAGCCCAGGACGCGGTCACCACCTCCGGCGCGCTGCTGGAAGCGATCCGCCACCTGAACCTCACCCGCGTCTCGGTGCTCACACCCTATGACGAGATCCTCACCCACCGGCTGCACGAGTTTCTCGGCGAAGCGGGGTGTTCGGTGGTGCGCTCCAACCACCTGGGGCTCGGCGGCGGCATATGGAAGGTCAGCTACCGCACGATCGCCGAACGCATCGTCGGCGCCGACGACCCGGACAGCCAAGCCGTCTTCGTCAGCTGTACCAACTTGCCGACCTACGACGTGATAGAGCCGCTGGAGCAGGCCCTCGGCAAGCCGGTGCTCACCGCCAACCAGCTCACCATGTGGGCATGTCTCGGCAGGATGAAGCTGCCGATGATGGGCCCGGGCAAGTGGCTGCTCAACGTCTTCTGAAGGAAAGAACATCGCATGCGCGCACCCACCATCGGTTTCATCTACCCCGACCACGCGGCCGAGGACGACTACCCGCTCGCGGCGGCGGCGCTCGGCGCGCACCTGCCGGTGGCCCACATCTACGGCACCGACCTGCACGCGGTCCCGGAACTGCTCGAGCTGGGCAGCCCGGAGAAACTGCGACTCGGCGCGTCCCTGCTGGCCCGGCACCGCCCCGACGCGATCGTGTGGGCCTGCACCTCCGGGAGTTTTGTCTACGGCCCCGAGGGCGCGCGCGACCAGGTGCGCGCCTTGGCCGAGGTCGCTGGCGTGCCCGCCACCAGCACCAGCATCGCGTTCGCCGACGCCGTGCACGCGCTCGGACTGCGCACCGTCGCCGTCGCCGCCAGCTATCCCGACGACGTCGCCCGGCTGTTCGTGGAGTTCCTCGCCGACGCGGGCATCGACGTCGTCTCGATGTCCAGCGCGGGCATCGACACCGCCGCCGAGGTCGGCACCCTCACCCCGGCCCAGGTGCTGCGGTTGGCCAGGGACAACGACCATCCCGGCGCGGAGGCGCTGCTGGTCCCAGACACCGCGATGCACACCATGGCGGTGCTGCCGGAGCTGGAGGCTACGCTGGGCAAACCGGTGCTGACGGCCAATCAGGTCACGATCTGGGCGGGACTTCGGCTGGCCGGCGCCGAGCCGGTCGTTCCCGGACTCGGCACCTTGTTCGCGGAAAGGCAGACCGATGTCCGTCGTTGATTTCGAGCCGGTGAACCGGCAGTCGACCGCGGAGATGATCGCCGATCGGCTCCGCGAGGCGATCATGCGCGGCAATCTCGCCCCCGGGTCGCAGCTCGGCGAGGCCGATCTCGCCGCGCGGTTCGCGGTCTCGCGCGGGCCGGTGCGCGAGGCGATGCAGCGCCTGGTGTCCGAGGGACTGCTGCACAGCATCCGTCATCGCGGCATCTTCGTCATCGAGCTGAGTCTCGACGACGTCGTCGACGTCTACCGCGCGAGGACGGCGCTGGAGGGCGGCGCGCTGGAGTTGATCCTGGACGGTCGCCGCCCGATCGCCTACGAGGCGCTCGGCCCCAGCGTGCAGGACATGGTCGCGGCCGCCGAACGCGGCGACGCGGTGGGCGTCTCGGATGCCGACCAGGCTTTCCACGAAGCGCTCGTGGAGAGCGCGGCCAGCCCGCGACTCGTGCGCGCCGCACGCACCCTCCTGATCGAGACCCGAATGTGCCTCGGCGCCTTGCAGACCACCTACCCCGACCTGCGGGAGCAAGCCCGCGAACACGTGGACCTGCGCGAAGCGATCGCCACCGCCGACCCCACCCGCGCCCGCGCCCTGCTCGTCGAGCACATGGACGACGCCGTAGATCGCCTCCGCCACCAGATCGGCTCGTGAGCGCGAGGTTGCGAGCACAGCGGCCTGCCACATCCGGAACTAACGAGCGAGGAAATCCAGCAGCGCACGAAATTCCGGCAGGGACAGATAACCGTCGCCATCGCGGTCCGCGGCGGCCAGCAGAGCGTCGGCCGGTTCATCGATACGACCGGCGCCGACATGACGGATGAGTGATTCGAGTTCCTCGACCGAGATCCGGCCGTCACCGTTGACGTCGAAGACCTGGAACGCGGCGTCGGCGTCCGTCACCTCGAAACGGCCGCCGACCAGCGCGGCATCGAATTCCGCTCGGGAGACCAGGAAATCGCCGTTGGTGTCGGCGGCGGCGACCATCCGTTCCACCGCTTCGTGATCGACTTCCAGGCCGAGCGCTCGGATACCCGCCGTGATGTCGGCCACCGAGACGAGTCCGTCACCGTCCCGATCCCACAACTCGAACGTATCGACCGGTCGTTCACTCATCGCCCACTGCCTTCACCGCCACTGCCTACCCGTGGCCACCACCTCCACCGACGACAGCCACCACACACTGTACGGATTCGCTTGCGGCGGTGCGGGTCCGATTCGCCAGGGCGACACCCGGCCGTCCGACCGCGCATGATGGGCGAGGGCGGAACTTCCGGCGGAGAGTCCAGGAGCCGGTCCGGCGGAGTCAGCAGATCAGGACGGGATCGCGCGGAACGGGCAGGTGCCAGCATTGCAACATGTCGAGCAGACGGTCGGCGGGCTGCACGTGCACGACCTGGTCGAGCGCATTCGGCCGGCCGGGCTGGCGGATCTCGATCCGATGCGGCCCTGCGGGCAGGTTGTAGGCCAACGAGTAGGCGTGTCCACGCCCCACGGTGCACGGGTGACCGCTACAGCTCACGTTCCGGCCATCGATCCACACTTCCACTTCGATCCTCGGCAGATCGTCGGAATCCGGCAGGCCCACCATTATCCGGCCACGACCTTCCACCACAGAGGCCGGCGTAGCTCCGAGCGCTTCGCCGGCGCCGGTGGTGACGAGTGCCGCACTGCCGAAAAGGACTGCGGCTGCTGCCGCCACGGTTCGCCTCATGGAGCTCGACTCCTGACTTCGACGTGACATGAACTCCCCCTCGCCTCGTTCCGGTAGGCGGACCCACCCGCCGTACCGCGCACCGATACCGGGCGGCTGACCGAGTTGTGTGCTCGCCGGGGGGCCGGAGATCGGATCCTATCCCCATCGTGCCGGCGAATCTCCCAGCTGCTGAGAAGAACCGGATGCGGTGCCGTGGGGCTTGGAGAAGATGGTCGGGCCGACAGCGGCAGACGACGGCCAGGACGATGGCAGCCGATCGCGGCTGCGGCCTCCTGGGTCACGCGTTCCGGCAGACCGCGCACTGTCGAGAGTGCGATCGGCCTGATCTCGGCTGCGCCCGGTGGATCAGAGGTTGGCCGGACGGACGACCATCACCGACGACGCACGGTTTCCGGACTCTCGGAGGAGCGCTATGGCGCGGCCTGCCGGGTCGATGGCGGCGTACACGCCGGGAAGACCCAGCGGGGCGAGCCAGCGGCCGTTGCGCAGGTCGTTGGCCTGTTTGTCGTCGATGTCGCGGCACGGGAAGGCGGTGCGCACGGCCTGGTCGATGCCGAGGCTCAGTGGTGGCGGGCCCGATTCGGCGGCTGCGGCCAGATCGTCCAGGGTGCGGGCGTGCTCGAGGGTGAAGGGTCCGACCCTGGTGCGGCGCAACGCGGTCAAGTGGCCGCCGACACCGAGCGCGGCACCCAGGTCTCTGGCCAGCGCACGCACGTAGGTGCCCGAGGAGCACTCGACCACCACGTTCAGGTCGACGAAATCGCCGACGTCGCGGCGGGTGAGCACATCGAAGCGCGACACCGTGACCGGGCGGGCGGCCAACCGCACGTCCTCGCCCGCGCGGTGGCGGGCGTAGGCACGCTCGCCGTTGACCTTTATCGCGCTCACGGTGGCCGGGACCTGGTCGAAATCGCCGGTCAGTTCAGCGGTGCGCGCGGCGATGTCGGCGTCGGCGAGGTGACCGGCCGCGGTAGTGGCCAGCGTCTCCCCCTCGGCGTCGTCGGTGCTGGTCGCTTGTCCGAGCCGGATGGTCGCGGTGTACGCCTTCGTCGTCAGGGTGAGCAGTCCGAGCAGTTTGGTCGCGCGTTCCACGCCGAGCACCAGCACTCCGGTCGCCATCGGGTCGAGTGTGCCCGCGTGCCCCACCTTTTTCGTGCGCAGGAGTTTCCGGCATTTGGCGACGACGTCGTGGCTGGTCCAGCCACCGTCCTTGTCGATGACGAGCAGCCCGCCCAGTCCGTCCATCAGACGTGCGCGATCGCGGTCAGGATGTATCCGTCCGTGATCAGCCAACGGCCGTCGAACGACACCAGCGGGGTTCCCCCGTCCGTGGTCCGGCCCGGCACCAGTATCTCGGTGTGGAAGCTGCCGTGCCCGGAATCGTCGGTGCCGTCTTCGATCTCGAACGTGATATGCGCGTCCTCGAACCCGAGCCAGCGCACCGTCAGGGGGAACCACGCTTTGTACGTGGCCTCTTTGGCGCAGAACAGCAACCGGTCCAGGTGCAGCTTCGAATCGGTGGTCTTCAGCCATTCCCGTTCCTGCGGCAAACTGACCGAGTCGAGCACCCCGTCGGGCAGGGTGGCGTGCGGCTCGGCGTCGATGCCGATCGAGCGGAACCGCAGCTTGTGGCCGAGCGCGGCCGCCTGGTAGCCGTCGCAGTGGGTCAGGCTGCCGACGATGCCGCGCGGCCACACCGGGGCGCCGCGCTCACCCTTGCCGATCGCCACCGGCTGCTCACCGAGCTGGGTGAGTGCCAGACGGGCGCAGTGGCGCGCTCCGATGAAGTCACGGCGCCGCTTCTCCACCGACTTCGCGATGAGATGCTCCTCCGCCGGATGCGGTCGCAGATCCTCCGGGTACGCCAGCAACTCGGCCGAGGCCACACCGGCGGGCAGAATGTTCTCGATCATCACCGATGAGCGTAGTCGAGCGGCGCCGGGTGAAACGCGGCGCCGTGCACCGACTACGCGAGTCCCCGCCGCTGCTGGGCTTTGCTGCGCATCTCCGCGGCGGCCGCCTCCATCTCGGGAGTCACCTGGAAATGCCCGCCCCACTTGTTGAGCGTCCCCGGCGGATAGTGCGGGGCAGGCAGGATCTGGCGCAGCAGCCGCTCGGGCAGGCCACGGCGCTGCCATTCGCGCGGGTAGCCGAGCGAGACCTCCTCGAAACGGACGCCGTCGTAATGCGAGGTGCGCGGGATGTGCAGGTGACCGTAGACCGAGCACACCACGTTGTAGCGGGTGTGCCAGTCCGCGGTCAGTTCGGTACCGCACCACAGCGCGAACTCCGGGTAGAACAGCACGTTGGTCGGCTGCCGGACCAACGGGAAATGGTTGATCAACACGACCGGCGTGCCGGGCGCGAGCGCGTCGAGCTTGCGCTCGGTCACCTGGACCCGGGCGTGGCACCAGGCGTCCCTGGTGAGGTACGGCTCCGGCGAGAGCAGGAACTCGTCGGTCGCCACCACGTTGCGCTCGCGGGCGATCGCCAGACCCTCGGCCTTGGTGGTCGCTCCTTCCGGCAGGAACGAGTAGTCGTACAGCAGGAACATCGGCACCAGAGTGACCGATCCGCCGTACTCCTCCGCGCCCGCGCCCTGCCAGACCGGGAAAGGGTCCTCGGGAGTCAGCACGTCCAGGTCACGGCACAACGAGACCAGGTAGTTGTACCGCGCCACCCCGGACATTTGCACCGGGTCCTTCGCCGTCGTCCACAGCTCGTGGTTGCCCGGCACCCAGATCACCTTGGCGAACCGGCCGCGCAGCAGCTCCAGCGCCCACCGGATGTCCTCGGTCTTCTCCCCCACGTCGCCGGCCACGATGAGCCAGTCCTCCGGCGAATCCGCCGTGATCTGCTCGACGACCGGCCGATTCCCCTGGTGTCCGACATGGATGTCGCTCACCGCCATCAACTTGGGTATCACCACACCTACCTTGGCACATCCGTCCGGATTCGCACGCACCGGCCGAGCCGGGTGTCAGCTCACCCCGGCACCTCGGCGCCGACCATGGCCCACCGCCCCGACAGCGCCCGCCACGCGACCGCGATCAGCCGCAACATCATGAACGCGGCGAGACCGGACCAGATTCCTGCGACGCCCCAATCGAACGCCAGGGACAACCAGATGGCGGGCAGGAAGCCGAGCAGCGCCGCCCCCAGCGTGGTGGTGCGCAGGTAGGCGGCGTCACCCGCGCCGAGCAGGACGCCGTCGAGGGCGAAGACGACGCCCGCCACCGGGATGAGCGCCACGAAGAACCACCACACCACGTGCGTGCGCTCGAGCACACCCTGGTCGTCGGTGAACAAGGCCGGGATCACCGCCGCTCCGGCCGCGAAACAGGCGGCGAGAACGAGGCTGAAGATCTCCGACCACCGGGTCACCCGCCGCGCGATCCCGCGAGCGCCCCTGGCGTCGCCCGCGCCGAGAGCCGCTCCGGTGAGGGTCTGCGCGGCGATGGCCAGCGCGTCCAGGGCGAGCGCCAGGAAGTTCCACAGTTGCAGGACCAGCTGGTGGGCCGCCACCGACGCGGCGCCGAAACGGGCGGCGACCGCCGCCGCCGAGACGAAACAGGCTTGGAACGCGAAGCTGCGGAGGATGAGATCGCGCCCGAGCACGAGCTGGGCTCGCATCACCGGCCACCGGGGGACCAGCGAAACACGTTCGCGGATCAGCGCGTTCGCGAACAGGATGGCGGTGACGACTTGTCCCGCGACGTTCGCCACGGCGGAACCGGGCAGACCCAGGCGCGGAGCACCGAGCAGTCCGTGTACCAGCGCCGGGCACAGGAGGCCCGACACCACCAGCCCGGCGACCACGTAGACCAACGGCCTGCGCGTTTCCTGGACGCCACGCATCCACCCGTTGCCCGCCATGGAGATCAGGATCAGCGGCACGCCGAACAGCGCGACCCGCACCCAGTCCAGCGCCTCCCGCGCGATGTCGCCACCGCCCGCGATGGCGTTCGTCAGCGGCACGGCGAACGCTTGGACCAGCAGCAGGATCGCGACGCCGACGGCCACCGCGATCCAGGTGGCCTGCACGCCCTCGGCGACCGCTCCCCGGTGGTCGCCCGCGCCGTGACGGCGGGCCGCACGCGCCGTGGTGCCGTAGGACAGGAACGTCAACTGTGAACTCGTCTGCGCCAGGATCAAGCCGCCGACGGCGAGACCGGCCAGCGCGAGCGCACCGAGCCTGCCGACCACGGCCAGGTCGAACAGCAGATAGATCGGTTCGGCCACCAGCACGCCGAGCGTGGGCAACGCGAGCCCGAAGATGCGCTTCGGGCCGGCCGCGGCGGCGCGGTCGGCATCGGCCGGCGGCGGCCCGCCCGGCCGCGAAGCCGCGCTGGTGTGCTCGGGAACCACGGTCACCCGAGCGCGGTCAACAACGCGCCGATCAGGTCGTCGGGCGCGCCGTGCGCGGTGTACCCGGCGGCGAAGCGATGCCCGCCGCCACCGAGTGCGGTAGCCACCTCGGCCACGTCCACCCCGTCGCCCGCGCACGACCCGCTGTCGCGCGAGCGCAGCGACACCGTCCACCGATCCGGCACGACACGGGATTGCTTGAACACCGCGGCGATTCCGGCTTCGGCGGTCGTGCGCACGATATTGATCACGCTCTCGATCTCCTCCGACCGCACGTCATTGATGTCGTCACGCCGCACGAACGCGTACACCAACCCCACACCGCCGCGCACCTCCGGGACGAGCTGCGCCGTCCCCAGCACCCGCGACAGCATGGGCAACCACCCGAACGGGTGCGTATCCATCAAGGTGCGTGCGATCTCCGCGCCGTCGATCCCGGTGGCCAGCAGCCGCTCGGCGAGTTCGTGTGTACCCGGCCGCACCCACCGGAACGAACCCGTGTCGGTGACCAGACCGGCGTAGAGGCAATGCGCTACGTCCGCGTCGATCGGCACGTTCCACGCGTCGAGCAGCCGCGCGATCAGGCTGGTGGTGGACTCGGCGGCCGCATCGACCACGTTGATCGTTCCGAAGCGCGTATTGGACCGATGGTGATCGATCACCATTGTCGTTGCCGCGCCGGGCAATCGGTCGGCGAGCGCGCCCAGCCGACCCGCGCTGCCGCAGTCGACCGCGACCAGCAGATCGACCTCGGCACGCACCTCGGCGGGCGCCACCAGATGCCGCACGCCCGGCAGGGATCGCATCGACACGGGCAGTTCCGCCGGTTCGGCGAACGACACCTGCACCGGGACTCCCCGCCGATGCAGGACCAGCGCCAGCGCGAGACCGCTTCCTACGGTGTCCGCATCGGGCTGCACGTGGCAGACGATGGTCACCGAGCGCGCCGCGTCCAGCGCCGCCACGGCCGCGTCCAGGCCGGCCGTTTCCCGCATCGTCGTCATCGACTACCGCATGTCACTCGTCGGCGTCGCGTTCGACCTTGTAGGGGTCCGACTCGCCCGCGTGCCGCGCCGTGGCGGCCACCTTGGCGACCGCGTCGTCCGCAGCACGCGCCCTGGCGAGCAGTTCCTCCATCTGCCGTGCCGCGTCGGGCACCTTGTCCAGCACGAACGCCAGCGTAGGGGTGAACTTCACCCCGGTTCCCGCGCCCACCTTGGAGCGCAGGACACCCTTGGCCTTCTCCAGACCGGCAGCCGCGCCTTCGTAATCCGGTTCGGCGTCGAGGGTTTCGCCCATCACGGTGTAGTACACCGTCGCCTCCCGGAGATCGCCGGTGACCTTGGCGTCGGTGACGGTCACGAAACGCAGCCGCGGATCCTTGATCTCGTACTCGATCGCGGTCGCGACGATCGAGGAGATCCGCTTGGCGAGTCGGCGTGCCCTGGCTTGGTCCACCATGGCCGTTTCCTCCTCACTACTCACTTGTGTCGATGGCGGACGGAGCGTGGACCGATGTGGCCATCGAGCTCCGTCCTCCGCGCCGTCACTGGACCGCGGTCAGTCCTCGGGCCCGAAGATCCGGCGGCGCACCGCCAGCAACTGTAACTCCGGACGGGCCGCGACGTGCCGTTCACATCTGTCCAGCACTTCGGTCAGATGATCCATGCCCGCACTCACCATGGCCACGCCCAGCAGCGAACGACGGTATAGATCGTGTTCCCCACCTTCGGCGGCACTCACACCGAAGCGCTGCAATTCGGCCAGGATCGGCCGGATCACCGAGCGCTTCTGTTTCAGTGAGTGCACATCGCCGAGCAGTAGGTCGAACTCCAGTGCACCCAGGTACACCCACACCCTCCACGGTCGGAACGAGCGGCCCGGACGCCGCGCACGTCGCGCGGCGTCCGGGCCGCGTTCGCTCTGTCAGTCGCGCGGCTTCTCGCGCAACTCGTAGGCCTCGATGATGTCGCCTTCCTTGATGTCGGCGTAGGTGACCGTCATACCGCATTCGAAGCCCTCGCGGACCTCGACGGCGTCGTCCTTCTCCCGGCGCAGCGACGAGATCGTCATCGTCTCGGCGATCACCACGTTGTCCCGGAGCAGGCGCGCCTTGGCGTTGCGCTTGACCGAACCCGAGGTGACCATGCAACCGGCGATGTTGCCGACCTTCGAGGAACGGAAGATCGCCCTGATCTCGGCGCGGCCCAGCTCGACCTCTTCGTAGATCGGCTTGAGCATGCCCTTGAGGGCCTTCTCGATCTCGTCGATGGCCTGGTAGATCACCGAGTAGTACCGGATGTCCACACCCTCGCGGTTGGCCAGCTCGGTCGCCTTGCCCTCGGCGCGGACGTTGAACCCGATGATGATCGCGTTCGACGCCGAGGCCAGGTTGACGTTGGTCTCGGTGACGCCACCGACGCCGCGGTCGATCACCCGCAGACGCACCTCGTCGCCCACCTGGATCCCGAGCAGCGCCTCTTCGAGGGCCTCGACCGTACCCGAGTTGTCGCCCTTGAGGATCAGGTTCAGCTCGCTGGTCTCCTTCAGCGCGGCATCCAGATCTTCCAGGCTGATCCGCTTGCGGCTGCGCGCGGCCAGCGCGTTGCGCTTGCGCGCGTTGCGCCGATCGGCGATCTGCCTGGCGATCCGGTCCTCGTCGACCACGAGCAGGTTGTCACCGGCGCCCGGCACCGACGTGAAGCCGACGACCTGGACCGGCCGCGACGGCAACGCCGCCTCGACGTCCTCGCCGTGCTCGTCGACCATCCGGCGCACCCGGCCGTAGGCGTCGCCCGCCACGATCGAGTCGCCGACCCGCAGGGTGCCGCGCTGGATGAGCACGGTCGCCACCGGACCACGGCCACGGTCGAGGTGGGCCTCGATGGCCACGCCCTGCGCGTCCATGTCCGGGTTGGCCCGCAGGTCCAGCGCCGCGTCCGCGGTCAGCAGGACCGCCTCGAGCAGCGCGTTGATGTTGAGGTTCTGCCTGGCGGAGATGTCGACGAACATGGTCTCGCCGCCGTATTCCTCGGCGACCAGGCCGTACTCGGTGAGCTGCTGACGAACCTTCTGCGGGTTCGCGCCCTCCTTGTCGATCTTGTTGACCGCCACCACGATCGGCACGTCGGCCGCCTGCGCGTGGTTGATCGCCTCCACCGTCTGCGGCATGACGCCGTCGTCGGCGGCGACCACCAGGATCGCGATGTCGGTGGCCTTCGCACCACGGGCACGCATGGCGGTGAACGCCTCGTGACCGGGGGTGTCGATGAAGGTGATGAGCCGGTCCTCGTCGCCGAGGTGGGTGAGCACCTGGTAGGCGCCGATGTGCTGGGTGATGCCGCCGGCCTCGCCCTCGCGCACGTTCGCCTTGCGGATGGTGTCCAGCAACCGGGTCTTACCGTGGTCGACGTGACCCATGACGGTCACCACCGGCGGACGCTGTTCGAGGTCTTCCTCGCCGCCCTCGTCCTCGCCGTAGGTGAGGTCGAACGACTCCAGCAGCTCGCGATCCTCGTCCTCGGGACTGACCACGTGGACGACGTAGTTCATCTCGCTGCCGAGCAGCTCGAGGGTCTCGTCGTTCACCGACTGGGTCGCGGTGACCATCTCACCGAGGTTGAACAGGGCCTGCACCAGCGCGGCCGGGTTGGCGTCGATCTTCTCCGCGAAGTCCGACAGCGACGCGCCGCGGGCGAGCCGGATGATCTCGCCGTTGCCGCGCGGCAGCCGCACGCCGCCGACGGCGGGCGCCTGCATCGAGTCGTACTCTTGCCGCTTCTGCCGCTTCGACTTGCGGCCACGACGGGGGGCGCCACCGGGACGGCCGAACGCGCCGGCCGCACCACCACGGCCACCGGGACCACCCGGACGACCGCCGCCACCGCCACCGCCGCCACCGGGACGACCGCGGAAACCACCGGCCGCGCCACCGGCACCGGGCGCACCGGCACCCGCGCCGGGAGCGCCACCGCCACCGCGGTAGCCGCCGCCACCGCCGCCGCCGGGACGACCGGCACCGGCGCCACCGGGGCGACCAGGACGACCCGCACCGGGGCCTCCGGCGCCACCGGGACGCGCCGCACGCGACGGCATAGCGCCGGGGTTCGGACGGGGCGGCATCGAGCCGGGGCTCGGACGCGGGCCACCGGGACGCGGACCACCCGGACCGGGCGTCGGGCGCGGACCGCCCTGAGCCGGACCGGGACGGGGGCCACCCTGGGAAGGACCGGGGCGCGGACCGCCCTGAGCCGGACCGGGACGCGGACCACCCTGAGCCGGACCCGGACGCGGACCACCCTGGGACGGGGCCGGACGCGGCGCGGGACGCTCGGGAGCGGACGAATAGGGGTTGTTACCGACACGCGGGGTCTTCGGACCCGGACGCGGGCCGGAAGCGGCGCCACCTGGACGCTGGCCACCCGGGGTGGGCGCGCCGGGCCGCTGCTGCTGACCGGGACGCGGGCCACCCGGCGTCGGCCGAGGACCGGCCGGGGCGGACGCGGAACTCGCGGTCGCGCCCGAAGCGGCGGCGGCCTGGGGGCCGGCCGATTCCCGGGCGGCGGGCTTGGGCGCCGGGGACGGTCCCGGACGCGCGGCGGGGCCCGGCTTCACGGCGGGGGATTCACCGGTGCGGGCGGCGGGAACGGCGGTCTCCTGCGCGGTGGGCGCCGGAGTGGGCGCCGACGGACGGGGACCGGGACGCGGGCCACCGCCCGTGGGCTTCGGGGCCGGACGGCCGGACGGTCCGGGGCGTGCGCCCGGCTTGTTGCCGTTGGACGGGGCGGATTTCGCCGCGAACGACTCACGCAGCCGGCGCGCGACGGGAGCTTCCACCGTCGAGGACGCCGACTTCACAAACTCGCCCTGCTCCTTGAGCGTTGCGAGTAGTTCCTTGCTCGTGACACCGAGTTCTTTTGCCAACTCGTGCACGCGGGCCTTGCCTGCCACTGCTCTCCTCACTGAGAGGTCGAGCAGCGCCACCGTTCTGGGGACGGCGACCCGCACGACCTCGGGTTATCTCCGATGGACGTTCATCGTTGGTACTTCACGGTGTGCTCATGAGTGCTCGTGCCTGTTCTCGAGGTAATGCTCCAGGGCTGAGATATCCAGATGTCCGGACACTCGTAGTGCTCTGCCGATCGCTCGGCGCCGCTCTGCCACGCGCAGACAAGACGAAAGGGGGTGCAACCAGGCACCCCGTCCGTGCAGTCTGCGCCGCGGATCGGGAACGATCTCGGTGACGTGGGAGCCGTCTCCGGTCTCACGGTTCCGAGCCACGATCCGCAACAGATCGACGGCCAGTTCGCGCTTCCGGCACCCGACACACGTCCGCACAGGAGCGGCTTGGCGCCGGGGCGCCGGGTGCTGCTCGGCAGTGCGTTCGGGCATCGGAGCCGATGACTCGGACTGAACCTTGGACCACTCTACCGCTGCCACGCTCGGATCGCCGAACCCCTCCCCCGCGGAAGTTACGAACATGTCATCCCGAGCGCTCCGCGGGCGGGTTCCGGTCAACTGCGATGCGCCTCCGTCCGAACCGATCCGCCACCCATGTCCGGTGCGGCGTCGCTGCGGATATGATGCGCCAGCCGGTCAGCCGAGCGGCCAAGCGGGCATTCTGCCCCTCCTTGCCGATCGCCAGCGAGAGCTGGAAATCGGGAACCACGACGCGCGCGGCCCTGGCCTCCGCGTCGACAATAGTGACCGAAACCACTTTCGACGGCGAGAGCGCATTGCCGACGAACGTCGCCGGATCGTCGGCGTAATCAATGATGTCGATCTTCTCGCCGGCCAGTTCGCTCATCACGTTGCGCACGCGTTGTCCCATCGGGCCGATACAGGCGCCCTTGGCGTTGACGCCCGGCACCGTGGTGCGCACGGCGATCTTGGATCGGTGTCCCGCCTCCCGCGCGACGGCGACGATCTCCACCGAGCCGTCGGCGATCTCCGGCACCTCGAGGGCGAACAGGCGCCGCACCAGATTCGGATGGGTGCGCGACAGCGTGATCTGCGGTCCGCGCGGCCCACGGGAGACGCCGACGACGTAGCACTTGATCCGGTCGCCGTGCTCGTAGGTCTCGCCGGGCACCTGCTCGGCGGGCGGGATGAGGCCCTCCGCGCCGTGCAGCTCGCTGCCGATGCGCACCACGACGGTGCCACGGGCGTTGGCGCGCGCGTCGCGCTGCACCACGCCGCCGACGATGTCGCCCTCGTGGGTGGAGAACTCGCCGAAGGACTTCTCGTTCTCCGCGTCGCGCAGCCGCTGGAGCACGACCTGCCTGGCGGTGGTCGCCGCGATCCGGCCGAAGCCCTCCGGGGTGTCGTCCCACTCGGACAGAACGTTGCCGTCGGCGTCCAGCTCGCGCGCCATCACCCGGACCACGCCGGTCTTCTGGTTGATGTCGATGCGCGCGTTGGGCTGGTGGCCCTCGGTGTGGCGGTACGCGGTCAGCAGCGCCGACTCGATCGCGGAGATCACGGTCTCGATCGAGATCCCCTTGTCGGCGACGATCGCGCGCAGGGCTTCGATTTCGATGTTCATTCCACGATCCCTTCGGTCGGCGAATCGGACGCTGTTACTGGTTCGGACAGTGCATTCGGTGTTCCTCGGAGCTCCGCGGCGTCGTCGACCGCCACCGCGTCTTCCTGGCCGGGAGCGGGCCGCCCCGGAACGACTCCGCCCGCGAGTTCCAGCTCCCGAGCGCCTGGCGGGGAGAACTCGACTTGGACGACCGCTCTGGCGATATCGGCGAGCGGGACCGTCACCCGGTGCGGATCGCGCTTGCCGCCGAGCACCAGCGCCACCGCATCTGCGGTGAGCGCGCCGACCCGGGCCTCGAAGTCCATCGATCCCTCCGGTGGCTGTGCGCCTTCGCGCAGCGTGACGCGCACCTTGCGCCCGCGTGCCCGGCGCCAGTGCCGGTCGGCGGTCAGCGGTCGATGATGCCAGGAGTCGTGACTTCCAGCAGATACGGCGTCTCGCCGAAATCCCCCGCGTCGTCCAGCAGCGACGACAGCTCCGTGCTGAGGCTCGCCAGCGAGTCCAGGTCGGAGGTGTCGGCGTCCACGGTCACCTGGACCCGAGCCTGCGCGTCCACGCGCGTGCCCGCCGTCGAGATCTCGACGCCCTCGAGGTCGAATCCTCGGCGTTCGACGAGACCAGCTACGAGCTGGCTCACCCTTTCCTCGGTCGGCATCGGCATGTGGGGCGGCTCCTGGTTCAGTTGTGACGCGGCGGGAAAATTCTCTACCGAAGGTCTAGCGTAACGCGCCACGAGAGTGTAAAGGACCAGTGGTCGAGCACAACGCGCGCCACGGCTGACGCCGGTCCGGTGGCGCCCCGCGAATCTGGCACGATGGTGCCGTGCCCATCCGCCTTCCCGCCCCGCCGCGCGCCGGGCGCACTTCCGGCATGCCGTCCGACCGGCACGAACCCCGCCTCGCCGCCCTGGATCGCCGTAGCGCGCTACGCCTCGCGGGCGGCGGGGCGGCCGGCGTCCTCGCCGTCGGTGCCCTGTCCGGATGCACCGGCGACGAGGTGGTTCACGAGCCGGATCCGCTTGCCGCGCACGAGATCGCGGCTCGCGCCGACGCCGCGGCGGCGACCGCCGCCATCGCCGTCGCGCCCGAGCGGCACGCCGCGCTGACCGCGATCGCGGCCGAGCGCACAGCGCACGCCGACGCCTTGCGCACCGAGATCGACCGCGTGATCGGCGTCTACGCCGACGGCACCACACCGGTGCACCGCACCCGCGCCAACGGCTCCGGCCCGTCGGCCGTGGCTTCGGGCAGCGCCGTGCCGCCCACCGCGCCGCCCACCGTCGAGGCGCTGCGCGCGCAGCTGGCCGAGTCCCGGAAAGCGGCCGCCGAGCTGGCCCGCGCCCTGTCCGGATACCGGGCGGGTCTGCTCGCCTCGATCAGCGCGGCCTGCGCGGTGCAGGCGGGGGTGCTGCTGGCATGACCGAGACCGAACGCGCGGCGCTGATCGATGCGCTGAACGCCGAGTACGGCGCCGTGTACGCCTACGGGGTGATCGCCGCGTACGCCTCCGGCGAGCGCACCAGGTTGATCGCCGAGTACACCGCGGCGCACCGGGTCCGGCGCGACAGCACCGTGGACACGCTCACGTTGGGCGGCGCGGCGGCGCCGACGCCCGACGCGGCCTACACGGTGCCGTTCCCGGTCACCGATCCGATCTCGGCCGCGCGGCTGGCCGTGACAGTCGAGTCCGACGTCGCCGTGGCCTGGCGGTCGGTGGTCGAACGCGGCGCGTCCATGGCCGTCCGGCGCACCGGAGTGGACGCGCTCACCGAGGCCGCCGTCCGCCTGGCCACCTGGCAGTCGATCCTCGGCGCCAACCCGCCCACCGTCGCGTTCCCCGGCAAAGCCTGACCGTCGATCGGACAGGCACCAGCTGCGACCTCGGATCGGAGGCGAGACCTCGCCGTCGGCCGCCGGACGCATCCGGCGGCCGACGGCGGCTCGGCACCCGTGACTTACGGTCGCATCTCGTAGGCGCCGTCGTAGGAGGCCGCTTCGGCCCACACGCGATCGAAGCGCGGACGGTCGGCCACCGGCGGCCGCAGCGCGGACGCGGCCCACCCCTGCTGGTCGGGGGTCGCCGACGGCTTGCCGTACAACGCGGTCGCGTACGCGTTGAAATCGCGGATCTGGAAGTCGAAGATCTGGTCGATCAGGTCGCGGTCCAGGCCGGTGATCGCCGCCTGCTCCAGGATCAGCTGGCCGTAGACCACCAGGGAGAACAGGTGGCCGACGGTGAGCATGAAGTCCAGATCCTTCTGCTGGGACGCGTCCGGCGCCGCCGTGACCAGCAGGGCGCGCAGCGCCTGCGCCTGCTCGTAGAACCGGCCCACGTTCGGGATGTCGGCGTGCTTGTCGTAGATCGGCGTCCAGTCGGCGAACCGCACCTTGCCCGCGCCGCGGGCCGGGCCCTGGCGCCAGAAGAAGGCGTCGTCGGCCGCGTCCTGCCGGGTCCCGATCTCCGGGTAGTCCTGTGGATCGAACAGGTAGTTCGGCATGAACTTCAAGATCTGCCCGACGTTCACGTGCACGGTGCCCTCCAGCCGGGGCAGCGTGTTGATCAGCCGCTGCACCTCGGCGAAGTAGGTGTTCTTCTCGAACCCCTTGGCGGCCAGGACATCCAGTAGCAAGGTCATGACGGTCTCGGCCTCGGAGGTCACCTTGGACTTCGTCATCGGGTTGAACAGCAGGTACCTGCGGTCGTCGAGGCTGGCGCTGCGGAAATAGTCGATCGCGCGGTCACTGAACAGTTTCATCGCGATGATGCGCGCGTAGGCGTCGACGAAGTTCGCGCGCACGTGCGGGAAGTCGGTGACCGGGTTGCCGTAGAGGATGCGGTTGTTCGCGTGCGTGATCGCCTCGTAGAAAGAATGCTCGACCATGCCGATTCCGCCGTGGCAGAGATTGAACTTGCCCACGTTCACGGTGTTCAGCGCCGCGGAGAAGGCCTCGGGCCCGGTGTGCAGGATGTCCTCGGCGCGCACCGGGTAGTTCTCCAGGCGGAAGGTGCTGACGTACATCTGCTGGTGCACCACGTTGCCCAGCAATTGATAGTTCTCGTGCCGGGAGTCGGCGGCGAACCACACGTATGCGTCCGCGCCCTCGAGGTCGGCGCGTCGGGAGAACACCGACACTATGCTGGCCACGTTGCCGTTGCCGATGTAGTACTTCTCGCCGTTGGCGCGGAACAGGATTCCGGCCTCGGCGTCCGCGCTACCGGGCTCGGTCGGGGTGAGCACCAGATCGGTGTTGTAGATATCGGCGCCGTGGGTCTGCTCGGACAGGCCGAATGCCATCACCTCGCCCTCGGCCAGGTCGGCCGCCGCGCGCTTCTTGGCCGCCTCGTTACCGCTCTGCCAGATCGGGCCGAGACCGAGGATGGTCACCTGCTCGGCGTACCAGTACGCCAGGCCGTAGAAGCCGAAGATCTCCGACAACGCCGCGTTGCGCGCGGCGTCCCAGCGGCGGTTCGGGTCGCCGTCCGCGTAGGCCGCGGGGGTCAGGAAGGTCGCGAACAGCTTCTCCTTCTTCACGAAGTCGAGGAAGTCCGCCGTCCACACCGCGTTCGCGTCGTCGGCGAGCAGACGCTGCTTACCCCGGCCCTCGAACCACTCGATGGTGGCGCGCAACAGTCGCCGCGTCTCGGCGTCGAACTGCTGCGGGTCATAGGTGGCGGGGTTGAACAACCGCGCGTCGGAGTTAGTCATGCCGGTTAACTTACCAGCGGGTAACAGCAGCGTGGACATGGTCCGCGATCCTGTGACCAGCAAATTCAAGTTACGGTTGCGTAGGTAGCCCCTCCGCGTCACCGCGCCGGGGCAGCCACCCGTCGGCGTCGGCGCGAACGGCCGACGGCCTCCGGCGCATGCTGCCGGAGGCCGTTCGGAAAAAGGGTCAGCCGCGAACCCTGGCCACGACGGACTCGACCGCCGCCGCGGCGGGGACCTCCTCGGTCGCGCCGGTGAAGCGGTCGCGCAGTTCCACCTTGCCCTCGGCCCAGCCACGGCCGATCACCAGCACCAGCGGCATGCCCAGCAGCTCGGCGTCCTTGAACTTCACGCCCGGCGAGGCGGTGCGATCGTCGAACAGCACGTCCAGGCCCTCGGCGTGCAAACCGGACACCACCTCTTCGGCCCCGGCGCGGGCCGCGTCGTCCTTGTTCGCGATGACCACGTGCACGTCGTACGGCGCCACCGACGCGGGCCAGCGCAGCCCCTTGTCGTCGTGCTGCTGCTCGGCGATCACCGCGACCATCCGCGAGACGCCGATGCCGTAGGAACCCATGGTCAGCCGGACGGGCTTACCGTTCTCGCCGAGCACGTCCACCTCGAACGCGTCGGTGTACTTGTTACCGAGCTGGAAGATGTGGCCGATCTCGATGCCACGGGCCGACACGAGCGTGCCACGCCCGTCGGGCGAGGGATCGCCGTCGCGGACCTCGGCGGCCTCGATGGTGCCGTCGGGGGTGAAGTCGCGGCCGGCGACCAGACCGACGACGTGCTTGCCCGGTTCGTCGGCGCCGGTGATCCAGCTGGTGCCGGTGCCGACGCGGGGATCGACCAGGTAGCGGATACCGTTGGCTTGCAGCGCTCTCGGGCCGATGTAGCCCTTGACGAGGAACGGGTTCTCGGCGAAGTCCGCTTCGGTGAGCAACTCCACCTCGGCCGGTTCGACCGAGGCACCGAGGCGCTTGTCGTCGACTTCGCGGTCACCGGGGACGCCGATGCCGACGATCTCGGTCTTACCGTCCGGGTGGCGCAGTTTGACCATGACGTTCTTCAACGTGTCGGCCGCGGTGACGGGACGACCGTAGCGCTCGGCGATACCGGCGCCGTTGGCCCAGTCCACCAGCGTGGCGATGGTCGGAGTGTCCGGGGTGTCGTGCACGACGGCCTCGGGCTGCCCTTCGATCGGCAGCGGTTCGGGAGCGGGCGTGACCACCGCCTCCACGTTGGCCGCGTAGCCGGATTCCGGGCAGCGCACGTAGGTGTCCTCGCCGACGGGGCTGTCGGCGAGGAACTCCTCCGACGCGCTACCGCCCATCGCGCCCGAGGTGGCCGCCACGATGACGTACTCGACCCGCAGCCGGTCGAAGATGCGCTGATAGGCCTGCCGGTGCGCGGCGTAGCTGGCCTTCAACCCGTCCTCGTCCAGGTCGAAGGAGTAGGAATCCTTCATCACGAACTCACGCCCGCGCAGGATGCCCGCGCGCGGACGCTCCTCGTCGCGGTACTTGGTCTGGATCTGGTACAGGGTGACCGGGAGGTCCTTGTAGGAGCTGTACTCGCCCTTCACGGTGAGCGCGAACAGTTCCTCGTGGGTCGGGCCGAGCAGGTAGTCCGCGCCCTTGCGGTCGTGCAGCCGGAACAGGCCGTCGCCGTATTCGGTCCACCGGTTGGTGGTCTCGTACGGTTCGCGCGGCAGCAGCGCGGGCAGCGAGATCTCCTGGGCGCCGATCGCGTCCATCTCCTCGCGCACCACGTCCTCGACCTTGCGCAGCACACGCAGGCCCAGCGGCAGCCACGAGTAGACACCCGGGGCGATGCGGCGCACGTAGCCGGCACGGACCAAGAGCTTGTGGCTGGGCACCTCCGCGTCGGCGGGATCGTCACGAAGGGTGCGCAGGAACAGGCGGGAGAGGCGGGTGATCACGGAAGCACAGGGTAGTCGCTGGCCGGACGCTGCTCGCAGCGCATTACCGTATTCGTTCGTGCTGGTGCTGCTGCCTCCTTCCGAAACCAAGTCCGACGGTGGCGCCGGGGCGCCGCTGGCGCTGGAGTCGCTGGCGATGCCGCAGCTCACGGCGGTGCGCGCCCGGCTGATCGACGAAGTGGTGCGCTTGTCGGCCGACCCTGAACGCGCGCGGGCCGCGCTCGGGCTCGGCAAAACCGCCGACGGCGAGATCGCCCGCAACGCCGCCCTGCGCACCTCGCCGACTCGTCCCGCGCTGGAGCGCTACACCGGCGTCCTCTACGACGCGCTCGACGCGCGCTCGTTCACCAAGAGCCAGCGAGCGAAGGCGTATGCCCGCCTCGGCATCGGCTCCGCCCTGTTCGGCGCGGTCCGCGCGAGTGACCCGATCCCCGCCTACCGGCTCTCCGGCGGCTCCAAATTGCCGGGAATGCCGACCCTCTCGGCCGTCTGGCGCGACGAACTGGCCACCGCGCTGCTCGCCGAGGCCGAGGGAGAACTCGTCGTCGACCTGCGCTCGGGCACGTATCAGCAGCTGGGACGAGTGCCCGGCGCGATCACGGCGAACGTCCTCACCGAGCACCCGGATGGGTCGCGCACGGTGGTGAGTCACTTCAACAAACACCACAAGGGCCTGCTCGCCCGCGCCCTCGTGCTCACGAGGGCCGAACCGGCCGACGTCCGCGGCGTCGCGCGGGTGGCCGCCAAGGCCGGGCTGCGCACCGAAATCGCCTCGCCCACCGAGCTTCTGATCATCACCTGAGCACCGGCGATGTGCGGCTCCTCCACCGGGGCAGCACCCCCCATCGGCTCGATCCCCGGCCACGGCCGATGGAACGCCGGGTTCTCCGGAAACGAGCGAGCACGACACAGCGGTCTCGTAGGCGGGAATGCTTTGCGCCCCCGCGTTGTTCGCTCACGACGTGACCAGTACCGCAGCGCTCTCCGATGACCTGAAGAAATACCTGGACGATGAGCGGGTGTTCGCCACCGCGGCGACCATCGGCCCGAACGGCCAACCGCACCTGACCGTGATCTGGCTGAAGCGCGACGGCGACGATCTGCTCTTCTCCACCACCACCGATCGCCAGCAGGGCAAGAACCTCGCCCGCGACCCGCGCATCACCGTGCTGATCAATCCGCCGGACAACCCGTACGTCTACGCGGAGATCCGGGGCAGCGCGACGATCACCCCTGACCCGGACAAGACGCTGCCGGACGAACTGTCGCAGAAGTACACCGGGAAGAAGTACGCCGACTTCAATCCCGCCTCGGTCAACGACGGCCCGCGCGTCATCGTGCGCGTGACGCCGCGACGAGTCGTGGGCCGCCTCTGAGCGTCGGCAGGCCCAACTCCCGTTCCACGCTCAGCATTGCTGGGCTTCTTCCTGAGCATGCTGGGCCATGGCCAGCTGCTGCGGGGTGAAGCGCAGCGTCAGAGCGACGAGCCCGGCGGCGAACGCGATGAGGGCGCAGACGAACAGCACCAGGGTGTAGCCGTCGCCCAGCGCGGTGATCTCGGCGGGCGTCATCCCGGCTACCTTCTCGGTACGCCCGCCGAGCGAAAGTGTGCGGGAGGCGGCGATCGGGGTGAGCAGGCCGATGGCGACCGGGGTGGCCAGGTTCATGAACATCTGCCCGACCGCGGCCAGTGGACCGATGTTGGCCGGCGGCACACCGACCAGCACACACAGCGGCGCGAGCACCATGGCGACGCCGACGCCGAATCCGATCACCACCAGCAAGGGCAGCAGCGTCGCGAAGTACAGCACTTCGCCGTCGAGGGTCGAGCCGAACAGCAGTCCGACGCCGAGCACCACGGCCGCGCCCGCCAGCAGCCAGCGCGGCGCGACGTACAGCGCCGCCTTGGAGGCGACCGCGCCGCCGACGCCGATGCCGACGGTGAATGGTATCGCCGCGACACCCGCCTTGAGCGGGCCGTATCCGATGACATTCTGCATGAACTGGGCGACGAAGAAGGTCATCGCGCCGAGTACGCCACCGGCGAGGAAGATCAGCAGGAAGGTGGCGACGCGGTCGCGGCTGTCGAACAGCGACCAGGGCAGCAGCGGGTTGTCCATCCGCCGTTCCAGCGCCACGAAGACGATCAGCAGCACCACACCCGCGATCAGCGAGCCGATGATCGCCGGGTGCCCCCACCCCATCTCCGGTCCCTCGGTGGCGCCGAACACGATGGACGCGCAGGCCATGGTGCCGAGAAACGCGCCGGGGATGTCGAGGGCCGAGCGGTGATGTTCGGTGTCGGCGAGTTTGTAGGCCGCGCCGAGGATGATCAGCGCACCGATCGGGACGTTGATCAGGAAGATCCACCGCCAGGACAGCTGGGTCAGCGCGCCGCCGACCACGAGCCCGCCGACGGAGCCGATGCCGACCATCGAGCCGACGATCGCGATCGCCTGGTTGCGTGCCTTGCCCGGCGCGAAGGTCGTCGCCACGAGCGCGAAGGCGGTCGGCGCCGCGATCGCCGCGCCCGCGCCCTGCAGCGCCCGTGCCGCGAGCAGCATCGCCTGGTTCTGCGCGAGCCCGCACAGCAGCGAGGCCAGGGTGAAGACCGCGACACCGACGACGAGCATGCGTTTGCGGCCGAAAGCGTCACCGAGCCGGCCGCCGAGCAGCATCAGCCCCGCGAAGGTCAGACCGTAGGAGGTCACCGTCCACGCGCTGCCCGCGCTGGACAACCCCATCTCCTCCTGCAGCCGCGGCAGCGCGAAGATCACGACCGTGCCGTCGAGCACGACCATGAGCTGCAATCCGCTCAGGACTAGGATCGCGAGCCCGAAGGCCCGCTGCGTCACTGGATACTGCATCGTCGCAGCGGGGTTCCGAAGCACAGTGAGTCACTGTAATTCATGACGCGGCCGTCCTCGCCCGCCGATCCGGCCGGAACCACGACGCCCCAACCACGACGCCCCGCGATCGCTATCCCGCCGCGGACCCGACCTGCCCGGCGATGGTGTCGGCGGAGAATCCGGCGGTCGGGCCGATCACCACGATCGCGGGTGGGCGGATGCCTTCTTCCCGCACCCGGGCAGCCACCGTGCCCAGATCAGCGCGCAGTACACGCTGGGTGCGCAACGTGCCCTCCTGGATGACAGTGGCGGGTGTGCCCGCGGGGCGTCCGCCGTCCAGCAGCGCGGTGGCGAACTGTTCGATCCGCTCCACGGCCATCATCAGCACCAGGGTGCCGCGCAGGCGGGCCAGGGCGGGCCAGTCCACCAGCGAATCCGGATGGTCCGGCGCGACGTGGCCGCTCACCACGACGAATTCGTGGGTGACGCCGCGATGGGTCACCGGGATGCCCGCTGCGGCGGGTACCGAGATGGGACTGGTGACGCCGGGCACCACCGTGACCGGCACCCCGGCGGCGACGCAGGCCTCCAGCTCCTCGTAACCGCGCCCGAAGACGTACGGGTCGCCGCCCTTGAGCCGCACCACGAACTTGCCCGCCTTCGCGCCTTCGACCAGCGCGTTGTTGATCGCCTCCTGCGCCATCGCCCGTCCGTAGGGAATCTTCGCGGCGTCGACCACCTCGACCTCTGGCCCGAGCTCGGCGAGCAGCTCCGGCGGCGCGAGCCGGTCGGCGACCACCAGGTCCGCCCTGGCCAGCAGCCGCCGCCCGCGTACGGTGATCAGATCGGGATCGCCGGGACCGCCGCCGACCAGGGCGACGCCGGGGGCGATCGGCGTCGAGTCGTCACTCACCACGCCTGATTGCAGGGCCTCGAGCAGCGCGTTGCGCACGGCCGCCGAGCGCCGGTGCTGCCCGCTGGCCAGCACACCGAGGGTCAGCCCGTTGTAGCGCGCGGTAGCCGGGGTCACGGCGGTGCCGAGGCGCGCGGTGTCGGCGCGCACGCAGAAGATCCGCCGCCGGGTGGCCTCGGCCACCACCGCCGCGTTGGTCTCGGGCTCGTCGGTGCACGCGATCGCGTACCAGGCGCCGTCGAGGTCGCCGTCGGCGTACTCGCGCAGGGTGACGGTGATCTGCCCGGAGGTCGCCATCCCCTCGACGGCGGGCGTGACCGCACGGCTCACCACATGCACGTCGGCGCCGGAGGCGATCAGCAGACCCAGTCTGCGCTGCGCCACCGACCCGCCGCCGACCACGACGACGCGCCGTCCGTGCAGATCGAGCCCGACCAGGTAGTTCGGGTCGCCGGTTGGCTGGTCTTGCGTTGCGTCTGACGTGTTCGGCACAAGTTTCGAGCCTACGGCGTGACCGCACGGCACCGGCAATCGACCGGCATGCCCGCCGCTACCAGGTTGCGCGGGCGCGGTTTCACCACCGGCCAGCGGCGGCACGACGCCTCTTGCCACCCCGGCACGGAGACGAACATGCGCGCATCCCACCGACCGTCGAGCCCCCGACGGTGCCGCGTCGGGCTGCCTGTCGCACGGTCTGCGACCCGGGGCCGCCCGGTACCGCGTCACAGCCCGTCTCGAGCAATGGCGGCCGTCCGGAGCGAGCGATCAGCGGGGACAACGCCGCACCGGGCATGCCCGTCGTACCCGCGCCCGGCCCGCCGACCTACTGTGACCAGCGGTAACAAGCGCTTCGGCGGCCCGCGACGGTAGGTTGCGAGGAAAGCGGCTTGCCCGGAAAGGCGGACCGATGGCGCGGGTGACACCGGCACGACTGCTCGACGTGGCCTACGACGAGGCGCTGCGCGGGCTCGCCGAAGGCGGCATCCCGATCGGCGCCGCCCTGTTCGACACGGACGGCACGCTGCTCGGACGAGGCCACAATCGCCGGGTGCAGACCGGCGATCCCAGCGTGCACGCCGAGACCGACGCCTTCCGCGCGGCGGGACGGCGGCGCGACTACCGCGGCACCGTCATGGTCACCACGCTCTCGCCGTGCTGGTATTGCAGCGGCCTGATCCGCCAGTTCGGCATCGGTTCGGTGGTGATCGGGGAGTCGCGAACGTTCTCGGGCGGGCACGAGTGGCTCGCCGGGCACGGCGTCGCCGTCACCGTGCTGGAAGACCGGCGCTGTATCGACCTGATGACCCGATTCATCGCCGAGCACCCCGCGCTGTGGCACGAGGACATCGGCGCGACCGACGATCTCGAGGCGTGACGCGGACGCCTCAGCGGAAGTACGGGTATTCCTGCACCCAATGGAATCCACGGCCGCGCAGCGGGAAGCTGTCGAGCGGGACCGAGGCCAGCGCTACCGTGACCGGCTGTCCGGCGAGGGTGCCGGTCAGGGTCAGCCGCTCGGGGCCGGGCCGGTCGAAGCCGAAGCTGCCGAGCGGTTGCGGCGGCGTGCCCATGGCTCGCGGCGGCGCGACCATGACCACCGTGCTTGCCTCGGGATCGACGGTGGCGAATACCGGAACCAGCTGGCCGTCCATGCGCTGCACCGTGGCCCCGTCACGGTCGAACACCAGGCGCTGCCAGCGCAGGGCGTTGGTGGTCAGCGGTGGAAGCGGTTTGCCGTCCACGGTGAACTCCGTGACCGCCCAGATGCCGTACAGCGGGGGCTCCGGCCGTCCCGCGCCCTGTTCGGTCCACCTCTCCCAGCCGCTGTAGGCGTTCGAGAAAAGCAGCCATATGCCGAGTGCGATCTGCGCCGCGACCGCGATCCGGTTGGCGCGTGGTGTGCGCAGCGGCGGCGGTGTGGTCGACGGCCCGGCCGGCCGGTTCAGCACCAGCACGTTCGCCAGACGCCCGGCTTCCGGCGCCAGCAGCACGAGGCACAGCAGCATCAGGTGGAACGCCAGTATCTTCGCGGGCACGTCGTAGGTCATGTCGAGCACGAACACTTGCGTCGTGCACACCAGACTCAGCATCGCGCCCACCAGTGCGGTGCGCGGCAGGAACAGCAGCACGCCGCCGAGCAGTTCCGCGCAGCCGAGCAAGATCTCGTAGTGCGGCGACACACCGATCTGGTTCCAGAGCACGGCCATCGGACTGAAATCTCCGTATGGCTGGAGCAACCGGCTCAGTGGTGTGGGCGGCATCTGGGTGGGGATGGCCTTCGCCATGCCGTAGGCCACCATCTGCCCTGCCAGGCACCAGCGCACGAAGAGCAGAAACCACGGTCGCGCGGCGCGGTAGTCGGGCCGGTCGCGATCCAGCACGCTCCAGATCGCGGCGCCGAGCACCGCGACTACGAGGACGACGAACACCAGTACCCAGAAGTAGGCCTGGTCGCCGCTGATCGACGCCGTATTCGCCGCGACGGAGGCGCCGAATACCCGGGTTCCGGTCCATTCGACCACCGGGCGCAAGGCACGGGCGACGCAGGAGTTGACCCAGTCCGGCAAACCTTCGCGCGCCAGGCCGAGGAACTCGGGCACGATCGACGGATACACCAGGCAGAACAGTCCGATGTACAGGAAGACGAAGCGGAACGCCACTCGGACCGGGCCGCGCCAGGGCCGGGTCCCGGTAGCCTCCGCCTCGGTGTCGGTTCGCTCGAGGATCGCTTCGGTCACGGCGGTCCTTCCAGTCCGAGTTCGTGCAGACCGAAGGTATCGGAAACGCGGTCGCGGCACGGGGTTTCGGAGGTATCGCCACACCGCGTCCGCGGCGGTCAGCGGAACTACGGGTATTCCTGCACGAAGCGGAAGCCGCGGCCCCGCAGCGGGGAGGACTCCGGTCAACCCGGTCGAGCGATAACCCACCGGTGATCCGTTCAGCTCCCCCGGTCAGCAGCAGCGTGTCCGTGGCGGGCGGGGTGGGGGGCGCGGGAGATTCGTCTCCGGTTCCGGCCCGCCGAGAACTAGAACGCGTTACAGTCTCGTATCTCGGCGCATCGGGGCGGTGCACCCGGGCCGCACGTGTCAGGAGGACAAAGATGACCGACGATCCGGACCCGGCACAGCGACAGCAGCTGACCGTCAGCGAACGCGACCTCGACACGCTCGCCGGTGACTTGGCGCGCTGGCTGAACACGAGGCTTTCCGCCGACGGCCTACCGAGTATCTCCGGTTTGTCGCGACCGCAGTCCGGCGGCATGTCGAGCACGACGATCCTGTTCGACGCCGCGTGGAGCGCGGGAGGGCAGCCGGAGCACGGGTCGTTCGTCGCGCGTATGGCGCCCGAGGCCGGATCGTTCCCGGTGTTCCGGACCTATGACCTGGTCACCCAATACCAGGTGATGGCGGGCGTCGCCGCGGCGAGCGACGTGCCGGTGCCCGGCCTGTGCTGGCTGGAGAACGACGAGAAGCCGCTCGGCGCACCGTTCTTCGTGATGCGCCGCGTCGACGGACGCGTGCCATCGGACAACCCGCCGTACGTCTTCGTGGGCTGGCTGTTCGACGCGAGCCCCGCCGAACGCCTCCGGCTCACGCACAACACGGTGAAGGTGATCGCCGGAATCCACGGCATCCCCGATCCGGCGGCGCGGTTCCCCATGCTCAACGGGCCGGGCGATGCGCTGCGCAGGCATGTCGCCGCGCAGCAGTCGTGGTACCGATGGGCGCTGGCCGACGACGGCTTCACGATCCCGCTCATCGAACGCGGTTTCGCGTGGCTGGACGAGCACTGGCCCGCCGATCCCGGCCAGGATGTGCTCAGCTGGGGCGATGCCCGGCCGGGCAACATCATCTACCGCGAATTCGAGCCGGTGGCCGTGCTGGACTGGGAGATGGCCGCGCTGGGGCCGCGCGAACTCGACCTGGGCTGGATCATCTTCATCCACCGGTTCTTCCAGGATCTTGCCACCCGCTTCGGCCAGCTTGGGTTGCCCGATTTCCTGCGCCGCGACGACGTGGTGTCGAAATACGAGGCGCTGACCGGGCATGCCGTGCGCGATCTGGATTTCTACGTCGTCTACGCCGCCTTGCGGCACGCGATCGTGATGGCGCGGGTGAAGCGCAGGATGATCCACTTCGGCGAGGACAGCGACACACCCGACCGCGACGACTACGTCATGCACCGGGCCGCGCTGGAGGCGCTGCTCGACGGAACCTACGAATGGGACTGACCATGCCTGTGCCCTTGGACGAGTACCCGATCCATCAGACACCGCTTTCGCTGGCCCGGGTCGCCTCCAGTGATCGGAATTTCTACGACCGCAGCTACTTCAACGCCCACGACCGCGACGGTGGCACTCTGCTGATCACCGGTTTCGGCGTGTACCCCAACCTGGGGGTGACCGACGCCTACGCCGCCGTGCGCCGCGGTGACACGGTGCGCGCGGTGCGGTTCTCCGACGCGCTCGGCGAGCGGACCCTCGACCAGCGCGTGGGCGGCTACCGCATCGAGGTGCTGGAGCCACTGCGGCGCCTGCGCGTGGTCTGCGACCACGACGAACTCGGCTTCGATCTCACCTGGACCGGCGCCTTCCCCACCGTGCAGGAACAACCGCACCTGATCCTCTCCGGCAACCGTCCGATCATCGACGCGTCCCGGTTCGCGCAGGTCGGCTCGTGGGCGGGGACTCTGCGCGTGGACGGCGAGGTCATACCGATCGACCCCGCGGTCTGGACCGGAACGCGGGACCGCTCATGGGGTATCCGGCCGGTCGGTGAGACCGAGCCGCCCGGACGCGCGGCCGCCGAACCCTCCGGCGGCTTCTGGTGGCTGTACGCACCCCTGCGCTTCGACGACTTCGCCGTCGTGGTCATCGTGCAGGAGGAACCGGACGGCACGCGCACACTCAACGACGCGACCAGGATCTGGCCGGACGGGCGCGTCGAGCAACTCGGCTGGCCCCGGATCTCGATCGATTACCGTTCCGGCACAAGACTTCCCATTGGTGCGCGACTTGAGCTCAGCACGCCCGACGGCAAGCCCCTGGAGATCGGGATCACGCCGGGCACCGGGATCCCGCTGCACGTCGGCTGCGGGTACGGCGGCGATCCCGACTGGCAGCACGGCCAGTGGAAGGGCCGGGGTTGGTCCTCCTCCAGCCGGTACGACCTCACCGACCCCGCGATCGTAGCCCGCACTCCCTACGGCGTGATCGACCACGTCGCCCGCGCCCGTTGCGGCGGCGCGGAGGGCTGGGGCCTGTTCGAACACGCCAGCATCGGCCGCCACGACCCCACCGGTTTCGCCGACTGGGGCTCGGTCGCTCCGTGAACCACCGCGGCGGCCCGCCAGCCCGGACGCGGAACCGAAGCCGCGCCCGGTCAAGGGTGCTGCCGCTCGTACAGCGCCGCCGCGAGGACGACGCCTCGCGCGACCCGCTTGGGCACCACCAGCGCTCCGCCCCCGGCGGTAAGCAGCGCCGCCGCCTCCGCCACACTCGCCGTGCCGACGGCCGCGCGAGCCCGGCTGCCGGGGTTGGGGACGGCGACGGCCGACAGTTCGGCCGCGGAGTAGGACCGCAGCGGCACACCCAGCTCGGCGGCGACGGTGACAAGGCCCGGCTCGGTGCAGCGCTGTGCGAGGGTGGCCAGGCACATGATGCTCCGGTCGCCCATGATCTCGCGCAGTGCGGCGTGAATAGTCTCGGCCGAGGTGCGCGGGCGCAGACCGACGCCGACGACCACCTCAGCCGACGGCACGCGAACTCGCGAATCGCGCGGCCGCGGTGACGAATCGCCCTACCGCCTCCGGATGCCCGGCGGGGTGGGTGTGCAGGTACGACGCGTGCACATTGCCGATCACTGCGCCCTCCCTGATCCGCTCCCCCGCTCCCTTGTGCCAGCCCCACGCCGGGTTCACCGGTGGGGCCGCCACCAGGCGAGTGCGGTGGAATTCGTGCCCTCGGACCCGTTCACCGGCTCGCCACAGCGGCGAGTCGGCCAATGCGACGGCGTCGCGGTAACCGAGCGTGAGACACGGTCCGAACGCGGCGTCGGCGTCCACCACTCCCGCCATCGGGTGACCGTCCAGCGATCGGGTCAGATACAGCAGTCCGGCGCACTCGGCGTGCACCGGCATACCGTGCCCGGCCGCGTCGGCCACCGCCCGCAGGAGCCCGGAGTTCGCGGCCAGTTCCGCCGCGTGTTCCTCGGGGAATCCGCCCGGAAGCACCAGTCCGGCGGTGCCGGTGGGCAAGTCGTCGTGCAGCGGATCGAAGACGACCACCCGCGCTCCCGCCGCCGTCAGCAGCTCACGGTGCTCGGCATAGCCGAAGGTGAAGGCCGGGCCACCCGCCATGGCGATCAATGGGCTCTCCCCGTCGGCGATCGCCGCACGAACGCTCTCGCCTGCCTCGCCACCGCAGACCGTTCCGGAGCGGTCATCGCCGCGACGCATCCCGGTGGACGCGCCCGAAGTCTCGTGTCGTCTACCGGTGACCTCGCCCGTGTTCTCGAGACCGCGCACGGCGTCGGCGGGATCCCACGCGGGTCCGCCGACCGACGAGCGGGCGAGTGCCGCGATGGCGGGCAGGTCCACGTGGGCGGCGACGAGGTCGGTCATCGCCGCCACCGCCGCCGTCGCGGCCGAGCCGTGCTCCACGGCCGGGATCAAGCCCAGATGCCGGGACGGGACCTCCAACTCGGCCAGGCGCGGCAGCGACCCGAGCACGGGCAGCCCGACCCGGTCACAGGCCGCGCGCAGCACCTGGTCGTGCCGTTCGCTGCCGACCCGGTTCAGGATCACCCCGCCCAGCCGGACGCCGCTGTCGAAGGTGGCGAACCCGTGCAGCAGCGCCGCGAGGCTCTGGCTGTGGCCGCGCGCGTCCACCACCAGCACCACCGGGGCGCCGAGCAGGCTCGCGACCTGCGCCGTCGAGCCCTCCGCCACCGGGCCTGCGTGCTGGTCATCGATCCGGCCGTCGAACAGTCCCATCACGCCCTCGACGACGGCCAGGTCGCACCCGTGCGCACCGTGCCGGTACAGCGGCACGACGCGATCCGCTCCCACCAGCACCGGGTCCAGGTTTCTTCCCGGCCGCCCCGCCGCCAAGCCGTGATATCCCGGATCGATGTAGTCCGGCCCCACCTTGAACGGCGCCACCCGATGCCCCACTCGCCGCAACGCCCCTACCAGGCCCGTCGCCACGGTGGTCTTCCCGCTTCCAGAGGCGGGCGCCGCCACCACCACCGCCCTCATCCCCGGCTCCTCTGCGCGAGCGGCACACCTCGCGCGATGCGCCGTGACGATGTGCCGTTTCCCGGGGAGGGTGGTCGCGGGCGAGTCACCATTCGATGCCTCGCTGGCCTTTGCGGCCCGCGTCCATGGGGTGTTTGAGTTTGGTCATCTCCGTGACGAGGTCGGCGGCTTCGAGGAGGGCTTCGGGTGCGTCGCGGCCGGTGATGACGACGTGCTGGTTACCGGGACGGGCGCGGAGGGTGCCGACGACTTCGGCCACGTCCACCCAGCCCCATTTCAGCGGATAGGTGAATTCGTCGAGCACGTAGAAGCGGTGCTGTTCGGCCTCCAGGCGGCGGGCGATCTCCTGCCAGCCGGCCAGCGCGGCCGCGGCATGGTCCTGCTCGGTGCCCTGCTTGCGGGTCCAGGACCATCCCTCGCCCATCTTGTGCCACTCGACCGGCCCGCCCGCGCCGGTCTGCTCGTGCAGCGTGCCGAGGGCGCGGAAGGCCGCCTCCTCGCCCACTTTCCATTTGGCGCTCTTCACGAACTGGAAAACCGCGACGTCGAAACCTTGGTTCCAGGCTCGCAACGCCATCCCGAACGCCGCGGTCGACTTCCCTTTACCCGGTCCGGTGTGCACCGCGAGCACCGGCTGGTTGCGCCGCTGCCGCGTGGTCAGCCCGTTGTCGGGAACGGTTTCCGGAACACCCTTGGGCATCAGATTCTCCTCTCCCCGCCGCTCAAGCCACCCGCACCGAGGCACCGCTCGGGTTCCCGGCGCTCGCGCGGACGATTCCCGCGACCGAATCACCGGTGAGCTCCTCCAGCCGCAGATAGCTGCCCCGCAGGTCGCGGGCCAGATCCGCGGCGAGGCCGAGGCGGATCATGCCGCGTTCGCAGTCGACCACGATCGAGGTCACCGCGTCCGCGGCGAGCGCTTTCGCGGCGGCGCGGGCGCGCGGGACCGGATCGACGCCTCCGGTGGCGCGACCGTCGGTGAGCAGCACCAGCATCGGCCTGCGGCGCGGATCGCGCACACGCTCGCGCAGCACGACCTCGCGCGCCTTGACCAGGCCAGCGGCCAACGGCGTCTTCCCGCCCGTGCGCATCCCGGACAACCGGCGCACCGCGATGTCGACCGACGAAGTGGGCGGCAGCACGAGTTCGGCCTCCGCGCCGCGCACGGTGACGACGGCGACCTTGTCGCGGCGCTGATAGGCGTCCCGCAGCAAGGTGACCACCGCCCCGGTGACGGCCGACAACCGGTCACGAGCGGCCATGGAACCGGACGCGTCGACCACGAAGACGACCAGATTGCCTTCGCGGCCTTCCCGATACGCGCCGCGAAGATCGTCGGCGGACAGCCGCAACGGTCCGGCCCCACGTCCTCGGGCACGCTGATGCGGCGCGGCCGCGAACACGGTGCCGAGCAGGTGCAGGCCCGAAGCGGTATCGGTGCTCGAGCGCACCACCCGCCCGTGCCGCGATTCCGCGCGGGAGCGGCGCCCCGGAGCGCCTTCGCCGACACCGGGCACTTCCCAGCGCGGTGTCCGCGCCTCGGTGGAAACCGGCGCGCCGCTGCGGCCTTCGCGTGGACGCCCGCCCGGCCCCTCGGGCGGGGACGGGTCCTCGGGGCCTCCGTCGGGGTCGTCGCCGGGAGCGCCGCCCGGTTCCGCGTCGTCGGCGGCCGCATCGCCCGGCTCCTCGGCGTCCTGCGGCATCCGTTCCGGCTCGATGGATTCCTCCGCGCGCCGCGCCTCCTCGGCGGCGTCGCGCATGGCGTCGTCGAGTTGCTGCTCGCTGATGCCCGGCTCGTCGAACGGGTCGCGCCTGCGCCGGTGCGGCAAGGCCAGCTCGGCGGCCACCCGCACGTCGTCCTCGGTCACCGTGTCGCCGCCGCGCCAGGCGGCATGCGCGGTGGCGGTGCGTGCGACGACCAGGTCGGCGCGCATCCCGTCCACGTCGAACGCGGCGCACAGCGCGGCGATCCGGCGCAGCTCCACATCGTCGAGCGCCACCCGGCCCACCCGCTCGCGCGCGGCGAGGATCTGCTCGGCGATCTCGCGGTCGGCTCCGGCGTACCGGGCCACGAATCCGGCCGGGTCGGCCTCGTAGTCCAGCCTGCGGCGCACCACCGCCATGCGCACGTCCACATCCCGCGAGGCGGCCACGTCCACGGTCAGCCCGAACCGGTCGAGCAGTTGCGGACGCAGTTCGCCTTCCTCCGGATTCATGGTGCCGACCAGCACGAAACGGGCCGGGTGCGAGTGCGAGACGCCGTCGCGTTCGATGTGTACCCGGCCCATCGCCGCGGCGTCCAGCAGCACGTCCACCAGATGATCGTGCAGCAGGTTGACCTCGTCCACGTAGAGCACCCCGTGATGGGCGGCGGCCAGCAGACCGGGCCGGAACGCCTGCTCCCCGTCCCGCAGCACCCGCTCCAGGTCCAGCGAGCCGACCACCCGATCCTCGGTCGCGCCCACCGGCAGCTCCACCAGGCGGGCGGGCCGCGCGCCGGTCTCGTCCACCACCGGCGGCAGCAGCTGGGCCAGCGCGCGCACCACGGTCGATTTCGCGGTGCCCTTCTCGCCGCGCACCAGGACGCCGCCGATTCCGGGATGCACCGCGCACAGGATCAGCGCCAGCTGCAACCGTTCCTGCCCGACCACGGCCGAGAAGGGGAAGCCCACCTCATCGTCCGAGCCTGGACGCGTGCGGCTGTACTGGTCTGGCGTCGGAACTTTTTCGGCATGGGACACGGACACGCCCCAACTCTAAGCGCGCCGCCCCACCCGGCCGACAGTGCCCTTCGATTCAGAACCGATGCGTCATCGCGAGATCGAACCGGCGGATCACCCGGAGGCCGCTCACAGGGGAGCGGCCTCGGCGTCGCTACGACTCAGTCGCCGCCCCTGCGCATGGGCACGTGGGCGATGCCGTCCTCGTCGAATTCCGGTCCGTCGACTTTGAACCCGTGCTTGGTGTACAGGTCGATCAGGTAGCTCTGCGCGCTCAGCCGGACCGTGGCCGAACCGGCCTCGGCCAGCGCCGCCTGCAGTAGCCGCGTGGTGTATCCGTGCCCACGGGCGGGCGCCGCGGTACAGAGCCTGCCGATGCGGAAACTCTTCACACCGTCACGGTGCTCCTCGCACAGCCGCAGCGTGGCGATGACCTCACCTTCGTCGTCGAGCCAGAAGTGCCTGGTCTCCGGAAGCAGGTCCTTGCCGTCCAGTTCCGGGTACGCGCACTTCTGTTCGACGACGAAGACTTCGACGCGAAGTTTCAACAGCTGGTAGAGCGTCGCGGTATCGAGATCCTGCGCCCATGAACGTTTCAGAACAACCGTTGACATCATCGCGCCTTGCTATCACAACTAGGCGTTCGCCGCGACCCCGGCATGCCTCGGCGTGTTGTCACCGCCGTCGACGAGGTTCAGCGCCTTGGAGGTCCAATCCCACACTTCCCGGAACAGTCCGGGGTTGTCGGAGAGCTTCACCCCCAGCGAAGGCACCATCTCCTTCAGCTTCGGCGTCCACTCGGCGTACTCCTGCGGGAAGCAGCGCTGCAGGACGTCCAGCATGGCGGTGACACAGGTGGATGCGCCCGGGGAGGCCCCGAGCAGACCGGCGATCGTGCCGTCCTGCGCGGCGATCACGGCGGTGCCGAACTCGAGCACGCCGCCGACGCCCTTGCGGCGGATCACCTGTACGCGCTGACCCGCGGTGATCAGCTCCCAGTCCCGGCCCGCGGCCCGGGGAATGAACTCCGACAGCGTGGTCACCTTGCCCGCTTCGGACTTCAGCAGCTCGCTGATCAAATACTTGGTCAGGCCCAGTTCGGTGACGCCGACGCCGAGCAGGGAGAAGATGTTGTTCGGCCGCACCGACTTGAACAGGTCGGTGTTCTTGCCATCCTTGAGGAACTTCGGCGTCCAGCCCGCGTACGGGCCGAACAACAGGCCGGGCTTGCCCTTGATCACGCGGGTGTCCAGGTGCGGCACCGACATCGGCGGAGCGCCGACCGCGGCCTTGCCGTACACCTTGGCCTCGTGCTGGTGGATCAGGGCCGGATTGACGCAACGGAAGAACTGACCGCTCACCGGGAAGCCGCCGAAGCCCTTGGCCTCTCTGATGTTCGCCTTCTGCAACAGCGGCAGCGCGCCGCCGCCCGCGCCGACGAACACGAACTTACTGATCAGCCTGCGCGTTTCCCGCGTGCGGACGTTGCGCACCGTGACCAGCCAGGAGCCGTCGGACTGCTTGGACAGGTCGCGCACCTCGTGCCCGAAGGCCAGGTCGACGCCGGAGGCGCCGAGGTAGGCGAGCAGTTCCTGGGTGAGCGCGCCGAAGTCGATGTCGGTGCCGCCGTCGGTCCAGTTCAACGCGATCGGGTCGGAGAAATCCCGTCCGCGCGCCATCAACGGCAGGCGCCGGGTGAACTCGTCGGGGCTGTCGATGAACTCCATGCCCTCGAACAGCGGGTGCGGCGCCAGCGCTTCGTACCGCTTGCGCAGGTATTGCACATTGTCGGCCCCGTGCACGAAGCTGACGTGCGGAATCGGGTTGATGAAGGTGGACGGATCGCCGAGGATGCCGTTCTCGACACCGTAGGACCAGAACTGGCGGGAGACCTGGAACCGCTCGTTGATGTCGACGGCCTTGGTGATGTCCACCGAGCCGTCGGGCTGCTGCGGGCTGTAGTTCAGTTCGCAGAGGGCGGAGTGTCCGGTGCCCGCGTTGTTCCACGGATCGCTGCTCTCCGCCGCGGCGGCGTCGAGCCGCTCGAACAGGGAGATCGACCAGTTCGGCTGCAGCTGCCGCAGCAGCGCGCCGAGAGTGGCACTCATGATGCCGGCACCGATGAGGACTACATCGGTCTTTTCAGTCATGGCAGCGTTCGGCACGGGTAGATCGACTTCCTTGTCCTTCTGCGCGGGCCCACCAGCGGGTGGGCCTGCCTGGGCACGGTGTTGGTTTGTGGCTCGGTTCCGGCGTCCGCCGGTCCCGAACGGCATGGCGGGAGTTAGGTTACCCGCCGTTCACCTAAGCCCAATTGTGCACCTCACCACGCCGCCGCCCGGTAACGAGCCCGCGGAATGTGCGGAATGCGACAGAGATCGTCGTCACTTCGGCGGTGGGGAGACCGTCGTGGTCTGTCCTCGCGTTGACACCGTCCAATAGATTGGTCGCGTGACGAAAGAACAGTCGCTTGCCGAACCGGTCGGCACCTCTCCGGATGGCGGGGACTGGCGTCCCGACGTCCTGGGCCAGCACTACCAGCAGCGCACGCTGACGCTGGGACCCGATCCCGACGGCGAAGGGGAGGTGATCGCCACGCTGGTGCGCCACGTGCCCACCGGCGCCGTCGAGCAGACCGCGGGCGCGGTGCTCTACGTCCACGGCTTCACCGATTACTTCTTCCAAGAGCATCTCGCCGAGCACTTCACCGCGCGCGGTTTCCAGTTCTATGCCCTGGACCTGCGCAAATGCGGTCGCTCCCTGCGAGAGGGGCACACGCCGCACTATGTGACGGATCTCGCTTTCTACGACCGGGAACTGGAGGAGTCGCTGCGGATCATCCGCGCCGAGACCGGCGCTCCCGTGGTGATCACCGCCCACTCCACCGGCGGGCTGGTGGTGTCGCTGTGGCTGGACCGGCTCAACCGCTCCCGGGGCACGGCCGCCGCGGGCATCACCGGCGTCGTGCTCAACAGCCCGTGGTTCGACCTGCAGGGCCCCGCCTACTACCGGACCATCGGGACGCCCATCATCAAAGCGGTCGGCCGATTCCGGAAGATGGTTCAGCTGCCGGGCGGCAAGATCAGCACCTACGGCGACAGCCTGCACCACTCGGTGTCCGGCGAATGGGACTACAACCTCGATTGGAAGCCGTTGCAGGGTTTCCCGGTCCGGCTCGGCTGGCTGCGCGCGATCCGCAACGGCCACGCCCGGCTGCACCAGGGCCTCGACATCGGCGTGCCGTCGCTGATCCTGCGCTCGCGGATGACCAAGTTCGCCAGGGAGTACGGCCCCGCCGTCGACGTGGCCGACGCCGTGCTCGACGTCAAGCAGATCCAGCGCTGGTCGGGCTGCCTGGGCGACCGCACCAACATGGTGCCGATCGACGGCGCCAAGCACGACGTGTTCCTGTCCGGCCCCGAGCCGTTGACCCAGGCGTTCGCCGAGCTCGACAGCTGGCTCGACTGGCTCGCGGGCTACCGGGTCGCGGCGCGGGTGAAATCACCAGAGGCTGGTGCGTAGCACGATCTCGGTGGCCAGCTCGTGGTCGGCTTCGGTGGCCACGTTGGTGACGTCCACCTCGACCACGCGGAACTCGCCGTAGACGTACCGCCCGGAAGTGTCGGCCACCGAGCGCGGCAGAGCCTTGGTGACCAGCAGCGTTGTGGGCACCTCGACCGGGCCGGTCGTGGCGTCCGCCACCGCGCCGTCGGCGCCGGGGGTGGCCGGATGGCCGCGATCGGCCACCACCAGGCTCTGGAAACGACCGAATCCGCGCGCGCAGGCCTGCCAGGCCAGCACGGCTCCCGCGCCGCGTCCCGCCACGTTCACCCATGGCAAGCCGAGTTGGTCGAGGATCGCGGTCACGCCTGCCGGATCGAGATCCTCGATCGATTCCACCGCGAAGGTGCGCAGATCCGAGGTGTGCAGGCGGGCGCACACCTGATCGAAGACGTCCGCCGGATCGCCCACGTCGGGCAGCAGCAGCACACTGTGCCGGGATTCCGGTCCGTCGATCCGTACGGTCCACGCCCGGTCACCCACCGTGATCTGCCGAGATTCCATGCCGAATCACGCTACACGGATCGTGGCACCGCGGCGCGGGGCCGGGGGCCGGATTCAGGCGAGCAGGCGCATCCCGGCGCGCTCGCCCGCGTTGTGGTCGAAGGTGACCGTCAGGTCGCACCCGGCTTCCTGGCCGAGCTGCTGGATCAGCGCGTCGGCGAAGTCGGCCCCGTCGGCGGCCCGGCGCAGGGCCTGACGCACGGTGTCGGCGCGTTCGACGACGATCTCGCTGGAATCGAGCAGGCCGAGCAGCACATCGGTGACAGCCTCCGGATCTTGCTTGTACCCCCGGCGCAGCACCCAATGGATCTCGGCGAGCACGATCATCGTGACGTAGCCGGGTTTGCTCTCGCTGAGCCCGTCGATCACCTGATTGGCCCGGGCCGACTGCTCCGGGTCGTCCTGGGTGAGGTAGCGGATCAGCACGTTCGCGTCCAGGCCGATCATCGCGGCTTGCCTTCCACGACGTTGCCCGCGATGGCCTCGTTCATCTCGGCGAGTCCGATCGGCGAACCGGACCAGCCCACGATGCCCTTCAGCGCCTTGATCGTGCGCGTCTCCGGCACCAGCTCGTAGGTGCCGTTCGGGGTGGGCACGAACGCCACCCGGACGCCAGTGCGCAATCCCATCGCCACGCGCACGTCGATCGGGATGGTGATCTGTCCCTTACTGGTCACCGTCGCCGACACCACATTCGCCCCTCGGCTGCTGGGCCTCTTCTCCGCCGCCATCGTCCTCACACCCGACCGTGCCGTCGACCCTGGCCTTACCTGGGGCCGAATTCCTTACTGAAAGGTAAGGCGCTCGCCGACGTGCGTCAACCGATAGGGTCGCCTGCGGGGATCGGACCGGTGGCCAGGACGGGCAAACCTGCGGGCGCGCCCTCCGCCAGCAGGCGCTCGAACGCGGCGAGGTCGAGATGGCGCTCGATGAGATCGGCCAGCAGGTCCAGCTGCGCGGCGCGCACCTTCGCGACCGAGACATCCTCTGCCACAACGAATCCCGACCGCCCCGCCGCGGCGGCGACCGTACGGAGCCAACCGCGGCGGAACTCGTCGGATTCCAGCAACCCGTGCAGGTGGGTGCCCCACACCGCGCCACGGACGCTGCCCTCGGGCTCTCCGCCGACGGTGAGCCACGCCGGGTCGCCGCGGTGCGTGACGCGGCCGTGGTGGATTTCGTAACCGCGCACGGCGACCCCGGCGGCGCCCCCTTCACTGCGGCGCAACACTTTCGATTCAGCGAATTCGGTGATCAGATCCAGCAGCCCGAGTCCGTCGGTTATGCCCGCACCGGACTCGACGTGGTCGACGATACGGGTGCCGAGCATCTGGTATCCGCCGCAGACGCCCAGGATCGGCCCGCCCGCGGCGGCTCGCGCCCGCAGCGCGTTGGCCATGCCGGTACGCCGCAACCACCGCAGATCCGACACCGTCGCCTTGCTGCCCGGCAGGACCACCAGATCGGCGCCCGCCAGCCGGGACGGCTCGCTCACCCAGCGCACCGCGACACCGGGCTCACAGGCCAGGGCCTCGACATCGGTGGAGTTGGAGATTCGCGGCAGCCGTACCGCCGCGACGGTCAGCCACTCCGCGCCGACCGGCGGACGAGGACGGCCGACCGGTGCGTCGGCGAGCGTGCCCAGCGAATCCTCCGCGTCGATCCAGAGGTCCTCCGCGTACGGCAGCACGCCCAGGGTGGGTCGGCCGGTGAGCTCGGTGAGGCGCTCCAGCCCCGGCCGCAGCAGTTCCACCGCGCCCCGGAATTTGTTCACGACGAAACCCGAGATCAATCGCTGGTCCTCGGGTTCCAGAATGGCGACGGTGCCGAACAGGTGGGCGAGCACGCCGCCGCGGTCGATGTCCCCGACGAGCAGCACCGGCAGGCCCGCCGCGCGCGCCAGACCCATGTTCGCCAGATCCGTCGCGCGCAGGTTGATCTCGGCGGGCGATCCGGCGCCTTCACAGATCACCACGTCGAACTCGGCGCGCAACGCCGCGAGTTCGGCGGCCACCACGCCGCGCAGGTCCCGGCGGTGCCGGAAATAGTCCTCGGCGCCGACGGTGCCGATCGCCTTGCCGCGCACCACCAGTTGGGAACGCCGGTCACTGCCCGGTTTGAGCAGGACCGGGTTGAACCGCACACTCGGCTCGAGGCCGCACGCCTGGGCCTGCAACGCCTGCGCCCGCCCGATCTCTCCGCCGTCGAGCGTGACCACCGAGTTGTTGGACATGTTCTGCGCCTTGAACGGCGCGACGCGCACGCCACGGCGAGCCAGCATCCGGCAGAGTCCGGCCACGACAACGCTCTTGCCCGCGTCCGAGGTCGTGCCCGCGACCAGCAGCGCGCCCTTCATCGCGATGCGCCCCCGCGGCGCCCGACCGGGCCGCCCCTCACGGGAGAGTGAGGATCTCGGCCCCCGACTCGGTGACGACCAAGGTGTGCTCGAACTGCGCGGTCCACTTGCGGTCCTTGGTGACCACGGTCCAGCCGTCGTCCCAGATCTCGTAGTCGATGCCGCCGAGGTTGATCATCGGCTCGATGGTGAAGGTCATGCCCGGCTCGATGACGGTCTCCACCGCGGGCTGGTCGTAGTGCAACACCACCAGGCCGCTGTGGAAGGTGGGCCCGACACCGTGGCCGGTGAAGTCGCGCACCACGCCGTATCCGAAACGGTTGGCGTAGGACTCGATCACGCGGCCGATCACGTTCAGCGCCCGGCCCGGCCGCACCGCCTTGATGGCCCGCATGGTGGCCTCTTCGGTCCGCTCGACCAGCAGGCGCACCTCCTCGTCGACGTCACCGGCGAGGAAGGTCTTGTTGGTGTCGCCGTGCACGCCGTTGATGTAGGCGGTGACGTCGATGTTGACGATGTCGCCGTCCTCGATCACGGTGGAATCCGGGATGCCGTGGCAGATCACCTCGTTCAGCGAGGTGCAGCACGACTTCGGGAAACCCTTGTAGCCCAGAGTCGACGGGTACGCGCCGTGATCGCACATGTACTCGTGCGCGACGCGGTCCAGCTCGTCGGTGGTGACGCCGGGCGCCACCGCCTTGCCCGCCTCTTCCAGCGCCTGCGCGGCGATCTTGCCCGCGATCCGCATCTTCTCGATCGTCTCCGCGGTCTGCACCCAGGGTTCGTGTCCCTCGTTGACGGTCTTCTTCCACGCGTACTCCGGGCGCTCGATAGCGCGCGGGACTTCACGGGTGGGCGACAGCGTGCCGGGGACGAGCGGCTTACGAGTGCGGACAGACATAGCGAACAGCGTAATGGGACGGCCGCGCCGATGCCGAGAGCCAGCCGGAATAGTCTCGGACCACGGTCCGTTTATCGGTTGGTTGACGATGAAACCAATCAGGAAGGAGGCTCGCGCCGTGGAACTGGGACTCACGACATTCGCCGAGCTGTACCCCGTCGGCGACCGGCCCGCGCCGACCGCGGCCGAGCGGCTGCGCCAAGTCGTCGAGGAAGCCGTCGCCACCGAGCGGGCCGGTCTGGACGTCTACGGCGTCGGCGAGCACCACCGGAAGGACTTCGCCGCCTCCTCCCCCGCCGTCGTGCTCGCCGCGATCGCGGCGCGCACCGAACGGATCCGGCTCACCAGTGCGGTCAGCGTGCTGAGCTCCGACGATCCGGTTCGGGTGTACCAGGACTTCGCGACGTTGGACGGCCTGTCCGAAGGCCGCGCGGAGCTGATGGCAGGGCGCGGATCGTTCACCGAGTCGTTCCCGCTGTTCGGTTACGACCTGGCGGACTACGACGAACTGTTCGAGGAGAAGCTGGCGCTGTTGCTGCGCCTGCGCGAGGACGAGCCGGTGACCTGGAGCGGCAGGTTCCGGCCGCCGCTGCGCGACGCCGTCGTCTACCCGCGCACCGACCACCGGCCGCTGCCGGTCTGGATCGCGGTGGGCGGCAGCCCGGAGTCGGTGATCCGCGCCGGTCTGCTGGGCCTTCCGCTGGCCATCGCGATCATCGGTGGTCAGCCCGCCCGGTTCCGGCCGCTGGTCGAGCTCTACCATCGCGCGCTGGAACAAGGCGGTCACCCGAAGCAGCCGGTCGCGGTGCACGCGCACGGCTACATCGCCGACACCGACGAGCAGGCCGTCGCCGACTTCTACGAGCCGTACGCGCTGGCGATGAGCGTCATCGGACGCGAGCGCGGCTGGGGTCCGATGACCCGCGCGCAATTCGACGGACTGCGCTCGCCGGAAGGTTCGCTGTTCGTCGGTACACCCGACTACGTCGCCGAAAAGGTCGCCACCATCGGCCGGACGCTCGGACTGGACCGTTTCATGCTGCACACCAGCGTGGGCACCCTGCCGCACGAGAAGGTGCTGCACACCATCGATCTGCTCGGCGGAAAGGTCGCCCCGCAGGTGCGCTGAGCCGGTCGGACTTCGGACCGCTACCGTGTCGGTCGCTCGCCCTACCATGGAACCGTGTCCGCCCTACCTCTCATCTTCACCGCGGGCTGGGCCAGCGGCGTGAACGCCTACGCGGTGGTCCTGCTCCTCGGCCTCTTCGGCCGGTTCGGACTCGCCGACTCCGTGCCGGAAGCGTTGCAGCGCACCGATGTCCTGATCGCGGCGACGGTGTTGTTCCTGATCGAAGCGGTGGCGGACAAGATCCCGTATCTGGACTCGTTCTGGGACGCGGTGCACACCGTGGTGCGGCCGGCCGCGGGCGCCGTGGTCGCCGCGCTGCTGGCCGGGCAGGACGGATCACTTCCCGAGCTCGCCGCGGGCGCGGTCGGCGGTACGGCCGCGCTGGTGAGTCACCTGGTGAAGGCGGGAACACGGATGGCGGTCAACACCTCTCCCGAGCCTGCCAGCAACATCGTGGTCAGCACCGCAGAGGACGTGACCGTCGCTGGCGTGGTCACGCTCGCCGTCTTCCACCCGGTGGCCGCCGCGGTGATCGCGGCGATCCTGCTCGTCATCGGTGTGACGCTGGTGTATTTTCTCGCGAGCCGGATTCGCCGTTATCGTCGTCGGCGGCGCGCCCGCCGGGCGGAACGCCTGAACCCGGCCGTGGCATTAACTGAGTGACATTCGCTGAGTGACATTAGCTGAGCGCCGTGACATTAGCTGAGTGATTGCCGCGCAGCGAGATCGGGACGGGCGTGCCGCGCCAGTCGACCACGCGGCACGCCGGGCGGGGCGCCCCATTGCGCCCGCCGTCACTGTGCCGGCGACGTTATCGCCCGGACCGGATCACTGGTCGGATGACTCGGTTCCGGGTTGTCGCCATTCGGACGAGTGACGCTGCGGGGCAGTGTCACTACCGCGGACGAGACCACCGTCGCGACGAGCTCATTGTTCGGGCAAACGGCGGCGGCCACCGGCCACGTCGGTTACCAGATCAGTGTACCCGTCGACGAGTTCGGCCAGTTGATACCAATGTTTATGGGTATTGTCGCTGCGCGCGCCCTCGGTGTGAATCACCTGATTCGCGTCCACCCAGCTGCGCGCCATCCGGTCCACCACGGCGCCGAGGCTTTCGGTGTGCAGCGACGCGCCGTTGCGGTGCTGCGGGATCTCCTGCGCGACCCAGTCGTTGATCTCGTCGACGAGTTCACGCCGCCTGCAGTCGATCTCGGCGATCAGTGCGGCGTCCATCACCTGCGCACGACGCTGGTGCAGCTCGGCGAGTGCGTGCGCGGACCGCAGCAGTTCCCGGTCTTGGAAACGCCGTCCTTGGAAAGCGCACAACAATTGCGGTGCGGTCGGTAAGGCGCCGACCGTCGGCGCGCTCACCGCCACACCCCGAGTTCACCCGACACCAACGCTCTTTGTACCAACATAATTGGCTCTCGATTCGGTTATCCCGGTCATCGGATCGGTTGTCACAACTAGGCTAGCTGGATCATGCACGTACAGATGCAAGAACGCAAGATTGCGTCTGCATTTCTGCGGTCAAGGACTCTCGACGGTGAAATGACGCCCAGAGCACACCCGCCGCAACAATTTTCGGCTCGGCGGCCGGGTGCGTGGGGCGCCGGTCGGCTATCCCCGAGGCAATGCCGGAGCCGCTACTACTCACCCGCGCTTCCGGTCATTTTCCCGACTGCATACCGCGAAGTCGGTACGAATTACCCGACTATTACAGACCTTCAGTTGCCAGCGGTGTGCTGAGCGTCGATCCGCTGTCGCGCCACGACCACCCCTCCGTCGGTGCGGCCGTCGAGCCGACACACCGATCCCGTAGTGACGCAGTGGACTCGAGCCATTCCCCGCTCCCCCACCGTCAAAGCTGGGTCACAGCGGCGAGCAGGGCCAGCGCGGGCAGCGTGCTTGCATGACAGCGCCCCTGGCGAACCGAAGGTCACGGGCCGCCAGAACCACCGCCGCCGCGAGCATCGAGCCGCAACCCGTCACCACCAGCGCCCAGCCCGCCTCGGGCGCCGATCGCAGGATCGCCACGCCCACCAGTGTCGCCACCGCGAGGAACAAGTTGTAGAAGCCCTGATTGAACGCCCACGGCCGCACCGAGGGAAGTTCGGCCTCGGAAATCCGGAAAACGCCCTTGTACACCTTGGGGTCGGTGAACCGCACGGACTCCATGACAAAGATGCCGACATGCAGCAGCGCGGCCGCGACGGCGAAGATCTGAACAACCCAGAGCATTTCACCTCCTCACGAAGCGCGCCGACGGGGTACGCCGACAAGGGATCCGGTGTGCGGACCCGCGCGGCGACCGGGCCGGCTCCGGCGTGCCGAGGCATCCTATGGCCCCGGCGTCGGCGAGGCACGCGACACACCGCCGACACGCGGTGACTCCTCGGACACGGCGAGACACGCGGACCCTCGCGTCCGTGTTCGACGCGACGGCGCGGTTTCCCACCACGCCCATCGGCGCGGGTCCACGAACCCGACCGGAAGCAAGCGCCCAGGCCATGCCCCGTCGTCCGAGCGCGTCCCGGTCCGGTTCCCGTCGCAGCGCGGCGAACCTGTCATGGCGAGAAATCGCCGAGCAGGTTGCCGATCAGCGCCGAACGCTACGACGACCACCGTTCCGCCGCAACAATCAGCGCCCCACCTCCCCGTCTATATCGACCGTGATAACCAACCGCAGGTTCGCCGGGCATAAACTGGGTATCTACCCCAGGACACAGCCATCCGAGACAGAGCAGGGCAATGGCCGGTTCGGACCCGTTCGCCACACAGCACGATCGGCCTCCAGGTATCGAGCGGGAACTGGAGGGCGCGGGTCTCGACGATCCCGAAGTGATCGGCAAGGGCGGGTTCGGGGTCGTCTACCGCTGCAGGCAGCGGGCGCTGAATCGCAGCGTCGCGGTCAAGGTCCTCACCGCGCGGCCGGACCTCGAACCGGAGAACGTCGAACGATTCCTGCGCGAGCAGCAGGCGATGGGCGCGCTGTCCGGGCACCCGCACATCGTGCCGATCCTGCAAGTGGGAACCACCCGCAGTGGGCGGCCCTACCTGGTGATGCCTTATCACTCGCACGGTTCGCTGGAGGACCGCATCCGCCGGGACGGCTTCCTGCCGTTGCCCGAGGCGATCGGGATCACCGTCAAACTGGCCGGCGCCCTGGAGACCGCGCACCGCGCCGGAATACTGCACCGTGACATCAAACCGGGGAATGTCCTGCTCACCGACTACGGTGAGCCACAGCTGACCGACTTCGGAATCGCCCGTGTGGAAGGCGGTTTCGAGACCACCACGGGCGTGGTGACCGGCTCACCCGCGTTCACCGCGCCGGAGGTGCTGCGCTCGGGCGTCCCTTCGGTGGCCTCGGACGTCTACGGGCTCGGCGCGACGCTGTTCGCCATGATCACCGGCCACGCGGCCTACGAGCGCCGTTCCGGCGAGCAGATCGTCGCGCAATTCCTCCGTATCGCCGCCAACCCGCTGCCCGATCTGCGGCGCGACGGCATACCCGACGACATCGCCGCCGCGATCGAAGCCAGCATGGCGCACAACCCCGCCGACCGTCCGCCCTCGGCCGCCGCGTTCGGTGAGATGCTGCGCGACATCCAGCGGGGCAACGACATGCCGGTCGAGCACATGACTCTGCCTGCCGCCGACCGGCCGCCCGCCGAGGACCTCAGCACGCGGCCGTTGACCGCCACCGCGCGGTTTCCCACTCCCCACCCCAAGACACCGCCGACACCCGAGACGAAGTTCCGCCCCTCGATGCCCACCCGGCCGCTGGTCCAGCGCGAACGCCTGATCACCATGCTGGAAGCCGAACCGCGCCCCCGCCTCGCCGTCATCCACGCTCCGGCGGGATTCGGCAAGAGCACGCTGGCCGCCCAGTGGGCCACGCGTCTGACCGAGACCGAGCACGTGGCGGTGGCCTGGTTGAACGTCGACCGCGACGACAACAACGTCGTCTGGTTGCTGACCCACCTGATCGAAGCGTTCAACCGGATCACCCCGGCGCTGGCGCCCGACCTGGCGGCGGTGCTGGAAGAGGGCGACGACGCCGCCGCACGCTACGTTCTCACGACGCTGATCGACGCGATCCACCAACGCGACGAGCGATTCGCCCTGGTGATCGACGACTGGGATCGGATCACCGACCCGGCCGCCGTCGACGCTCTGCACTACCTGCTCGAACAGGGCCCGCACCACCTGCAGATCATCCTGACCAGCCGATCGGTCGAAAGCCTTCCGCTCGGCACGTTGCGCGTCCGCCATCAACTCGTGGAGATCGACGCCGCCGCATTGCGTTTCGACGCCGAGGAGGCACGGGCTTTCCTCGCCGAGCAGACCGGCCTCACCCTGGCCGAGGCCGAGAGCGCCGAGCTGCGCGACTACACCGAGGGCTGGGCGGCGGCCCTCCAACTCGCCTCGCTGTCGCTGCGCGAGCATCCCGACCCGGCCTCGCTGATCGCTCATCTGTCCGGGCACCATCACGCCATCGCCGAGTACCTGGCCGAGAACGTGCTCGACACCGTCGAGCCCGAGCTGCGCGAAGTCCTGCTGAAGACCTCGCTTCCCGACCGGATCTCCGGCAGCCTCGCCACGGCGCTGACCGGACGACCGCAGGGGCAGTCCCTGCTGGAGAATCTCGAACGCCGCAATCTGTTCCTGCGCCGCGTCGACGACGACGGGGAATGGTTCCGGTACCACCACCTGTTCGCGGAATTCCTGCGCAGGCGACTCGAACGCGATCGCCCCGAGGAAGTGCCCGGCCTGCACCGCGCGGCCGCCGCCTGGTTCGGCGACCACGGGATGCTCAGCGAGGCCATCGAGCACGCGCTGGCCGCCGACGACGACGAGAAGGCCGCCGCGATCCTCGAGGCGAAGTCCCGGGATCTGGTGCAAGAGGCCCAGCTCGCGACGTTCCTCGGACTCGTCGCCAAACTCCCGCCGGCGGCCGCCGCCGACCGTCCCCGGCTCCAGGTCGGGATCGCGTGGACGAACGCGCTGCTGCGCAAGCCCACCGAACTGCACGCCGCGTTACGGCTGGTGCGGGCGTCACTGGAGAAGGCACCGGCCGCCGACCCCGATCTCGAGCTCGAAGCCGACCTCGTCGAAGGCGTGGAGCGCGCGTTCGCCGACCATCCCGAAGGCGTGGACGCCCTGGTCAACAAATGCCTGGGCCGGGCCAACACGCTGGGGCCGTGGGCGTTGTCCGCGGCCGCGAACCTCGCCGCGTTCTCCGCGATCAGCCGGTTCGACTACGAGCGCGCACGGGAATGGCACGACTGGGCCACCCCCTTCTACCGGCAGAACCGCAGCACCTTCATCCTGATGTACAGCCACAGCCTGGTCGGCGTCGCGGCGCGCGAACAGCTCGACATCGCGGCGGCGGAACGCAGCTTCCGGACCGCCGTGGACATCGCCACCACCTCATCGGGTCCACAGTCGTATGCCGCGCGCTTGGCAGGCGCCCTGCTCGGCGAGTTGCTCTATGAACGCGACCAGCTCCCGGCCGCCGAGCGTCTTCTGGACGAAGCGGGCCGGCTCGGCACCGAGGGCGGCCCGGTCGACTTCCTGATGGCCAACTATGCCACCGGCGCCCGGATCAAAGCCTTGCGCGGTGATCTGGCGTCCGCCGCGCGGCGCCTGGACGACGGCGCCGAGGTGGCGCGGGTTCTCAGATTGCCCCGGCTCGCCACCCGTATCGCCAACGAGCAGGTCCGGCTGGGCTCGACCGCCACCTATGTCACCGAACCGCCGGCCGGAGAAGGCGGCATCGCCACGATGGCCGCGGAACTCCGGGAGGATTCCGCGATCCGCATGCTGCTGCGTTCCGGAGCTGCCAAACGGGTCACCGCCGCGGTCGCACGCGCACAGCATCTGCGCAATGCCATCGACGCCGCTCGACGCCCCAGGGCCGCGGCGCAGGCCTCGTTGCTGCTCGCCACCTGCCTCGCCGCGGCGGGGAAGTCCGAAGCCGCGAAGGACGAGCTGGTACCGGTGGTGATCCGCTACGCCGACGCGGGGCTGATCCGGCCACTGCTCGACGAGGGGCCGTGGATCATGTCGCTGTTGCACAGCCTGAGCTACGACCTGCGCGAAGGGCGGTGGCACGAAGACCGGCCCATGGTGCCACCGGCGTTCCTGCACCGGTTGCTGGCCCGGTGACGACAGCCGCCGCCCGCCGGGGGACATCACCTGCTCGGATCTTCGGCCCGGGAGCGGCGCCGGGCAGCCGGTTCACAACACCGGCTGCGGACCGCGCGAGGTGTCGGTGTCGAGGATGTGCAGCACCCACCGGCCCTTGCCATCGGCCTTCGCCCGATAGAGACCGGTATCGGCCGCGTCGAGCAGCGATTCGGCGTCCGCGCCCGCGACCGCGGTGACCACCGCGCCGATGCTGATCGACATGCGCAGCCGCCGATCACCCGCCGTAATCGGATCGACCAAAGCCTCGAGCAGGCTGTTCGCCACGGTGGCCACCCGGTGGTCGCTGGCAGGCGGCGGGATCAGCGCGACGAACTCGTCGCCGCCGATCCGGGCGACCATGCAGCCCGATCCGCGCACGCTTTCCTGCAACCGCCCGGCGACGGCGGTCAATATCTGGTCGCCCGTCCCGTGGCCGTAGCGGTCGTTGACGTGTTTGAAGCGGTCGATGTCGACGAAACACAACCCGGCGCGGTCCCCGTTGCTGGCGTCCGCGATCATCGCGTCGATGCGTTCGATGAGATGCCGACGGTTCGGCAGTCCGGTGAGCGGGTCGTGCCTGGCCTGCCGGTGCAACTCTTCGCGCATCCGGTGCTGCTCGGTGACGTCTTCGCCCACCGCGAGCAGATAGTCGCTCTGTCCTTCCACGCCCTTGACGAACGTGATGGCGAACGACGCCCACCCGTAGCTGTCGTCGGCACGGCGGATCCGCTGTTCCAGCTTCACCGTGCCTTCGCCGGCCGGGACCAGTTTGTCGTAGACCAGCGTGCGGATGCCTTCGCGGTCGTTGGGGTGCGCGAAGTCGTACACCGACACCCCGCGCAGCGCCTCGACCGGGACGCCGATCATCTCGGCGAGGCCGCGGTTGACATCCAGCAGCGTCCCGTCGGTGTCGCCGATGGCGATCGCGATCGCCGCGTTGTCGAAAACCACGCGGAACCGCTCGTCGGCGGCGCGGGCCGCGTCGCGCGCCGCGTCCTCGTGCGAGCGCGACTGCGCTTCGTATCCCTGACCGAGTGCCGCGAGCAGGGCCGCGAGCCGCCGCCCGGTATCCGGCGCCGCGGCGCGTTCGGCCAGCCCGTACAGGACCTGCGCGGACGTGCTCGGCACGGCAGGGCCGACCAGCCCGGCGGAGGCCAGCGCCGCGCCGACGCGCAGACCGACGCTCGCGTCGAAGGGGTCGGCCTCCAGCCCGCGGACCAGCTCCTCGAGCATTCCGGCCAGCACGATCTCGGGGTCCGGTAGCGACATGGACCCACCGGCGACGGCCTGCAACGCGCGCCACCACATGTTCGCCATCGTGGCGAGTTCGATCTGTTCCACCGCAACCCCCTCACCATTCAGGCCGGAGATAGCCCCCGACGCATCGTATCCACACATGTTCGAAACCGTCGAGTACTGCCGCTCGGAAGCATTCCGGACACGGTGCGGGCGCGTGCCTACCTCAGCCCGTTCTCCCGGAAGATCGACGGACCTTTGTACCGCAGCGTCTCGACTTGCCAGACCCAGGTGGCCTGGACACAGCCGATGAGATCGGCGACATGAGCCGAGACGGTCGCCGCCGTGGCGGCGTCGCGCGCGCCCGATCGGTCGCATCGCTCGGTGACCACCGCGCCCACCGCCCGGAATTCCGCGAGCCGCGCCCGCACGATCTCGGTGGCACCGCGCACGGCGTCCTCCAGCGACCATCCGGGGTGGTTCAGTAGCACCACCGGGATCAGATTGAAGTCCGCGAGATCGACGATGCACTCCTTCTCGAAGGAGAACACGTCGTTCATCAGCGCGCCGATCTCGACGGTGAGCACCTGGAGCCGGCGCAGATCGGCGGCCAGCCCAGCGCGCTCGATCCGCTCCCAGGGCAGGTAGTCGTCCCGGCCGAACTCGCACAGCGCGATCGCCGGGTACATGCCCGAGACCCGGCTACGCAGATCGATGTACTCCGCGACGCTGAGCAACCCACCGCGCGCACGGGCGTTCTGGTCCTGGATCGCGGGCTCGAGATGCTCGATCGTCGACTCGACGAACCGGTCGAGCCAGTCCGGGTCCGCGAGGGCGGACAACTTCGCGAGGAAGGCCGATGTCGAGGTCTCCAAGGGAGTCGGGTCCCGCGGCGCCGAGCGCGTACGCAAGAGCACGCGAAGGCGATCGACCGCCACGCGCGCCTGTCGCTGCTCGTCGTCACCGAGATGCCCGAACTTCTCCCGGCCCACGGTGTCGTTGAGCCAGAACAGGATCGCGTTGTAGAGACCGATGATCGTCATCCGCTCGACGCAGATCGCACCGGGGTGCAAGTAGGGCGTCATGCTGTTGTAGTGCGGGCCCGCGAGCTCGAGCCAGATCCCGTGTTCGCGGCAGAAGCGTTCGACCTCCGCACAGGCTTGCTGCCCGAAGCGGTTCGGCTGGAAGTCGCGGCAGTAATCGACGATGTCCCAGTCGGGCGTACCGAACATCGCGCGCAACGACCACTGCCGTCCGGTCCGCAGCAACATCTCGTGTTGCCCGCGCATGTCCGAAATGTCCCGCTCGAGCGCCGATGTGTACTCACTGACCACAACGACTCCCTCCCACTATGGTTAGTTCTAATGAATTGTGTCCGATTTATCGGGAATGTGATCGACCGAAGGGCGAAGATCACGCAACATCGGCGCGCTCGATGACGTTGGCGCGCCGGGCATTCCGTGGCAACAGAGCGGCGAACTGGGCATTCGTCCAATCGCGCGGTTCCGGCGTGCGTGCCGATGTCACAGAGAGGCAAACGGCCGGTCTCGGACGCGCGCCCGCCCGGGCCCCGACGCGATGCCGCGAGACACGGGGCGACCGCCCGGGACGACCGATGCGCGGCGGGTCGGTGACCAGCCCCGGCACGGGGGCCGGGCGGGCACTCACTTCGACACGGGAACGCCGTTCATGGTCAGCAGGAGGTGGTCGAAACGAGATCGCTGCGATGCCGGACCGCCGCCCATCGCCGGAACCTCGCCGACCAGTTGCCGCGCCAGGGTGCGCAGCTTGACGTTGGTCTCCTGGGAACGCCATCGCAAGACCCGGAAAGCTTGCTCGGCGTTGATGCCGTAGACGACCATGAGCACACCCTTGGCCTGCTCGATCACCGCCCGTGATGCGACGAGTTCGGGCAGGGTGTTGTCGAGGATCTCCTGGCGGTTCTCCTCGAGCGTCTCGGAGACGTCGATGAAATAGCCGGTGGTGCCGACCACCACCGCGCGATCGTCGAGCAGGCGATCGGCGACGACGATGACGTGATGGGTGCGCCCTGCGGTGTCGATGACGCGATGGCGGCCACAGAACGGCTCACCGGTCCGCACGGCGGTGGCGATGGAGCGGGCGACTCGCGCACGGTCATCGGGATGCTTGTGCGCCAGCAGCAACTCCGTGGTGGGTCGCGTGCTCCCCGGGGCGTAGCCGTAGATCGCGGCCACTTCGTCCGACCATTCCCAGCGCTGATCCTCGAACCAGAAGCGGAAGCCACCCACGCTCTGCGGCGTGCCCGCGATGACGCTCTCTATCGCGGAGGCGCTTCTCAGCGCGAGGTGATCCATCCTCGTCACGCGGTCATTATCTATCGGCGCTCGGCCGCGACGGGGCGGAACACGATCTGAAACCAAATTGTGGCAAACTTCTGGCATCACTATTCATGGCCTATATCTAGGCAAAACATGGATTGCACCGACTTTGTCGGATCAGAGCAATCTGCTCGCAATAGGGCTCGGACGCGCCGTCGACAGACGAGCACAGCCAACGCCGGCGCAGACCGGGATCCTCCGGGCACACGCGGCGGCGGACTGTCCCGGTCGGTGCGCCTGGCGAGACCCGCGCTTTCCGCTGCCGAGCACGATCCCGCGGCGGCACCCGTGGTCGCGTTTCGACGGCTCGGCGTTCCCGCCGTCCACGGAATCGCGCCGAGCGAGTCGGCGAGTTTCCGTCCGAGGAGGCAACCGAGTAGTGGGTCTGCTTCGTCCCGCAGGCTTTCCCCTCGTTGCGCACGCTTGCGGAAAACAGTGACCATAACGTGGATCACTGGAGGTAGTCTCTGTTGCTGTGCCCGCATCGGCACAGATCCGCCGCACGCAGGCCGCATTCGAGGGCGAACGCCGTAACGCGTTCCACAGGTTGCGCAGACCGAAGGGGTTGTACTGATGGCAGGCAAGCGCACCGTCCTGACCGTCCGGTTGCGGCGGCTGGCGGCGATGCTGCACGAAATGCGCGAGAACGCCCAGCTCAGCAAGGAAGAGGTCAGCGCGAAGACCGGGATCAACGTCACCACGCTGTACCGGATCGAGACCGCGCAGGCCCGCCCCCAGCGTCGCACGCTCATGGCGATGCTCGACCTGTACCGCATCGGCGACGAGCAGCGCGAAGACGCTCTGGAGCTGCTGTCGGACGCTTTGAAGCCGGGCATGTCACGTGCCTACGAGGGCAGCGTGTCCGAGGTGTACGCCGCCTACATCAACTTCGAGTCCGAGGCGCTGTCGGCCCGGCACTACCAGACATCGTTCGTCCCAGGACTTTTGCAGACCTACGAATACGCCACGGCGGTGATCGATACGTCCATGCCCAAGCTCGAGGCGTCGGTCATGGAGAGCCGAGCCAAGGCCAGGATGGATCGCGCGGTCAACCTCACCAAAGAGGAGCCGCTCGAGCTGTGGGTGGTCATGGACGAAGCCGCGATCCGGCGCACCGTCGGCGGGCCCGCGGTGATGCGCGGCCAGCTCGACCGGCTGCTGCAGGAGATCAAGCGCAAGAACGTCATCCTGCAGATCCTGCCGTTCGACGCGGGCGCGCACCCCGGCATGGCGGGCTCGTTCACCCTGCTTGACTTTCCCGATCCCGCCGATCCGGAACTGGTCTACGTGGAGGGCCTCGCGGGTGACGAACTGATCGAGGGCCACAGCGAGATCCGGCGCTTCGGCGTGATCTTCGACCAGCTGCGCGCCATGGCGCTGAGTCCGCGCGACTCCGCGGCCATGATCGTGGAGGCCGCGCGCCGGATGGACCAGATGGATTAGCGCGGACACTTCCGGCGGAAAACGGCCGCTGGAACGACTATTCTGTCGCCGAATGGGTACCCTCGCCCTTACTGCCGAGGGGAGGACGCATGTCCGAAGTCACCGCGAATCCGCCATCCGAGTCCGGGCCCGAACTGAAACGGGTGATGGGGCCGGGATTGCTGCTGCTGTTCGTCGTGGGCGACATCCTCGGCACCGGCATCTACGCCCTCACCGGCAAGGTGGCCAACGAGGTCGGCGGCGCGGTATGGGTGCCCTTCCTCGTGGCGTTCACGGTCGCGCTGATCACCGGCTTCAGCTATCTCGAGCTGGTCACCAAGTACCCGCACGCCGCGGGCGCCGCCCTCTACACCCACAAGGCGTTCGGCATCCATTTCCTCACCTTCATGGTCGCCTTCGCGGTGATGAGTTCCGGCATCACCTCCGCGTCCACGGCCTCGCGCGCCTTCGCGGCCAACTTCGCCGAAGCGTTCGACCTCGATCTCGGGACCGGTGCGGCGGTAACGGTGATCGCGCTGGTGTTCATGGCGGTGGTCGCGGCGGTCAACCTGCGCGGCGTGAGCGAGGGTGTGAAGCTCAACGTGGTGCTCACCTGCGTGGAGCTGACCGGCCTGCTCATCGTCATCGCGATCGGCTGCTGGGCGCTGGGGGTCGGCGACGGCGACTTCTCGCGCATCGTCGAATTCGACACCGGCGAGCGCAACGCGGTCGGCGGCGTCATCGTGGCCACCACGCTCGCGTTCTACGCGATGGTCGGATTCGAGGACTCGGTGAACATGGCCGAGGAGTGCAAGGAACCCAGCCGGATCTTCCCGAAGGTGCTGCTGGCCGGGCTGCTCATCACCGGGCTCATCTACGTGCTCGTGTCCATCAGCGCGGTCGCGCTCGTCCCCGCGGACCAGCTCGGCCAGGGCGATACGCCGCTGTTGAAGGTCGTCGAGGCGGGCGCGCCGAACTTCCCGACCCACATCTTCGCCTACATCACCATGTTCGCCGTCGCCAATTCGGCGCTGATCAACATGCTGATGGCCAGCCGCCTGATCTACGGCATGGCTCGCCAGCAGGTCCTGCCCCGGCCGTTCGGCCGCGTGCACGAACGCCGCCGGACGCCCTACAACGCCATCATCTTCACCACGCTGCTCGCCCTGGGCCTGATCCTGTTCGTCGGTGAGGTGCCCGAACTCGGTGGCACCACGGCGCTGCTGCTGCTCGCGGTATTCACCGTTGTCAACGTCGCCGTCCTGGTGCTGCGCCGGGACCCGGTGGCGCACAAGCACTTCAGGACGCCGACGCCGCTGCCCATTCTGGGCGCGTTGACCTGCGGCTTCCTCGTCACGCCGTTCACCGGCCGCAACCCGGCGCAATACGCCATCGCCGGCGTGCTGCTGGCCATCGGAGTCGCGCTGTGGGGCCTGAACTACCTCGCACTGCGCTCGATACGGGCCCAGCCCCTGGACAGCAAGCCACCGGCGCAGTGACCTATCGCATTCCCGCAGCGCCGGTATGTCCGGATTCCGCAGGTGACTAGTCGCTGCCCGATAGGTAAGGTGGGCGCCGATGACCAGCATGGAAGCCCGTTTCGGTGATGCCACCCGGATCGTGCCCCTCCCCAATCCGTGGAATCTGACCGCTTACCTGGCCGCGGTGGCCGCGCATCGCGGACGCTCGATCAGCCTGCACCCCGTGCCCAAGGCGATGTTGGCCGACACCGGCTGCGGTGGAGGCGGGCTGTGGGTGGCACGCAAGCACGACGACATCATCGTGTACGACGCCGCGGCGACCGGCCGCAACGCCGATCACGTCATCTTGCACGAGATCGGTCACATGCTGCTGGGCCACCACAAAGATCACGAGCGCAGCGATCCGCTGCCGCCTTCGCTCGCCGTTCTGCTGCCCTCGATCTCACCGCACTCGATCGAACACGTCCTCGGCCGAGTCGAATTCGGCGCCGACCGGGAACGGGAGGCAGAGGTCTTCGCCGACATGACCATGGTGTACGCGACGCTGCCGCGCCGGCGCCAGCGGTCGTTCCGGCTGTTCGGACGAGGCAGGTAGCTACCAGCGGTCGTAACGTCCCTCCGGTAGTCGTTTCGCCCCGGCGCGCAGGTCATCGACGAGATCCTGGTATCCGTCGGCCAATTCGTCGATCCGGACCCACGCGTCGTAGAACACCGATTCCGGCGCGTGCGCGAGCGCCACGAACAGTTGGGCGGCCAGCATGGCCAGCCGGTTGACCATGCGGCCGACCGTCTCGGTGTGCTCGGGCGCGGCGAGCGGTGGAATCGGCGCGGCCAAGGTGACCCAGCGGTCGATGCCGCGTACCAGTTGCGCCCGGCGTCGGTCGAGTTTGTCGCTCCGGCTCGCCGGGGTACGTTCACGAGTCTGGTGCAGCTGAGCCAATTCTCCGGCCGCCTCCAGCATCGGATGGTCTATGTGCGGCAAGCCACGGAACGCGGCCAGCAAAAGCTCCTTGCTGGGGATCACCCGAGCCTCCGACAGCCGATCCACTTTCCGCACCCCCATTTCGACCAGGGTAAACGCGTCTCGGTCACGTCCTCGATGCCTTGCGCTGCCGGTATTCCGGCACTGCCCGAACATCCACATGTGCTCAGCGTGACCGAGAGCGCCTTCGCCCGCGCGAGTTTCGCCTACTTCCGCCCACGCGACACGCCCATCAGCCGCATCAACGCCACCGACGCCGAGGCCACAACCCCCGGCAAACATCCAGTGACCTTGCATTTTGCGACAATAGATCCATCTTCCCTGCGACTATCGCCACCCGAGCCGACACGCCAGCCACTTCCCAGTATGGCGGGCAAACGCCGACTGATGAGCACGCAAACGCGGCGAACGCGGCGGTCCCGGCCTCCGGCAGGCGGCTGCCCAGTAACCAGCGATCGCACAGACGAAAGCGTCGATCGCCCGGGGGTCGACATCCCGGGTTACCGGATGGGTAGCGAGAATCGCGTCCGGAGCGACACCTGCGGCCGCGATCGACGGAGCGAGGACGACGAGATCGATCCACGCGGCGCCCCGGCAGGCCCCCGCCCAATCGACCGCCACTACAGCACCGTCGGCTCGCCGCAACATATTGTCCGGCCGAAGGTCGGTGTGCAGCAACGTATCTCCGGCCGCGGCCGCCGTCCACGTCGCTTCCAACTCGGCCAATTCCGCCAGGTGGCGACCGGACCAACTGTCCAGGTCCGCCGGAGGCCCTTCGGTGACGAAACTCCGCCAGCCGACCAATCGCGGTCCGTAGGCGTCCTCCACTGTCGGCACGTCCACGAACGGGCTGGGTGACAGCTCGGTCGTCAACCGCGTCACCAGATCGAGGGTGGCATCCAAGTCCTGCTGCTGGTCGAGTCGAGGGAACGCCCCTTCGATGTCATCGAAGCCCGCGACGAACCATCCGGCGATCTCCATGGCGAACCGGCATCGAGCCGCGGGCACCGTGGCGGGCAACCGCGCTGCGATCCGCGCTTCCTCCCGATACACCGCCGCGAGCGCGTCTTCCGACTCGATCGCCTTCACGAAGGCAGCGTTACCATCGGCCGTCCGCACCCGCACCGCCACGCCGTGACCGAACCCGCCGCGCTGGTCCACAGCCGAGCACACGACATCGCCGAGCACCTGCGCCACTACCGCCCGTACCGGCTCGGGCACTTCGGCCCACCCGATCCGTGACGCGGTGTTCAGGTATTCCACCATCGCCCCATCGTCCACCTGGCCGTACGCGAATCACCACCGAATTACCCGCGCTGGATGGGCAGGGCGCTAGATCTCCGACGCGGCGAGGTAGTCCTGCCCGCCGATGTAGGTGGTGTGGCCTGGATCGGCGGGGGCAGTGGTGGCCTCGGCTACGGCGGTGGCGAACTCGGTGACGGTGGGCAGGGCCCCGTGGTCGCGGCGGGCGGCGACGGCTTCGGGGTTCCGGCGCTCCAGCAGCTGGACGATGATCGTGCCGTCGATCATGTCGCCGGAGACCACGTGCAGGGCGACACCCTCGGCGCTCAGCTGCGGGATCATGGCGCGCAGTGCGTCCTCGCCCGCGCGCTTGCTCGCGGCGATGGGTTCGTAATCGGCGGGCACCGGCCTGCGGCCGTGGAAGTGCGCTTGATGACTGGTCACGAAAACGATCCGCGCGCCGGACGGCATGTGCGGCAGCGCCAGCCGCACGAGCCGTTGCTGCGCGTCGCGGTTGAGGGCCATCGCGTAACCGGGCCGGGCATCGCGCTCCAGCCCGCCGGATGCGTTGAGCACCAGCACATCCAATCGGCCGAACTCCTCCACCACGCCGGTCATCAGAGCGCGAGCCGAATCCGCGTCGGCGATGTCGGCGCCCGCGGTGGACGCGTGCCACCCGCCCGCCGAATTGATTCCGCCAGCGCATCGGCCCGCTTGGCCTTCTCCCGGTAGTTGATCACCACGTGGTCGCCGCGCGCCGCGAGCACCCGGGCGGTCTCCGCGCCGATACCGCGGGACGCGCCCGTGATCAGGACGATGCGCCGTCCGGTCATGTCGTCACCCTCTCGGTCCGCCCGGCGGCCCCGGGCCATCGCTTCTAATTCAGAATCACTATGCTGGTTCTAAATGAGAAGCGCAAACCAACCGACGCCGCCGCGCGGCCGGGACGACCCGGCGAACGCGCCGTTGCTGGCCACGATGGATCTGCTCGGCCAGCGCTGGATCCTGCGCATTCTGTGGGAACTCGAACCCGAGCGCCTCGGCTTCCTCGCCTTGCGCCGGCGCATGGGCAATTGCTCCTCCAGCATGCTCTCGGTGCGCTTGCAACACCTACAGTCGGCGGGCCTGATCGCGAAGAATCCCGACAAGTCCTACGAACTGACCACAGCGGGGATCGAACTCGGCACAGCGCTCGGCTCGGTTTGGGACTGGTCACGCCGCTGGCGCGTGGCACCCGGCGACTCCCAGCCCGACTGACCGGATCGCACCAAAGGCGACAGGCTTTCCGGCTCTGCGCGCCATTCCGCAGCCTGGTTGCCCATGAGAACCGGCCTTGACCTTCGAGTTGGTTGAGACTCCATCATTGCCGGGTGACGAATTCCGAGTCCGCAGGGTTGATCACGATCGGTGTGCTGGCGCGCGAAAGCGGGCTCACCGCGAGCGCGCTGCGGTTCTACGACGACTGTGGTCTGCTCGTTCCGGCCCGGGTCGATGCGCTGACCGGGTACCGCTACTACACCGCAGCGCAGCGGGAGCGCGCGATTCTCATCCGCCGGTTGCGTGCGATCGACCTGCCGCTGGAGACGATCGGAGAGGTTCTTTCCGGCGACCCCGATCAGGCTGGGTATCTGCTCGACCGTCACGTGGCGGAACTGGCGCAGCGGGCGCGCGAGGCCGCCCACGTCGCCGCGGTGGTGAAACAGTCGCTCGTGGCCCATGTGGCGGTCGACGCCGTGATCCTGGCCGAGGCGCTCGAGCAGGTCCGCGCGGCGACGGCGCGCACTCGCGAGATACCGGTGCTGGCGGGCATTTCGCTGGAGGCGGGCGCGAACGGCGTGACGCTCACGGCTACCGACCGCTACCGCATGTCCACCCGTACCTTGGTGGCGAACCGGCAGCACGGCGGGGAGTGGTCCGTGGTGCTCGACCCGGACGGGCTCGATTCGATCATCGAGTGGCTGCGCGGCAGGGATGAAGTCGTCGCCACACCGGCCGCGAACGGATTGATGCTGGCGGGTGATGGCGTCGAGCGCCGTTCGGCGGTCATCGATGGCTCCTTCCCGGACCACCGTGCGTTGCTGGCGAGCCTGGGACCGGTTCGCACCCGGGTGATCGTCGCCCGGCAGCAGGTGCTGACTGTGCTCGAATCACGCAAGACCGCAACGCGACTCGAGATCCGGCCGACCGAGATCGCGACGTCGGCGCATCGCTTGCCCGCGACGGTGACCGGCTCCGCCGTCACGCTGTGGTTCGATCCCGCCACGCTGCTGCCCGCCGTCCGCACCGCGCTCGGCCCCGATCTCATGCTGGACATCATCGCCCCCGATCAGCCGGTGATCCTGCGCTCCGCTACCGACGGAGACCTCACCACCCTGGCGATGCCCGTGCGGTCCCCCTCGCCCCGGAAAACAGCCGTCCGGCCTATGACCGACTCATGCGCACAACCCCAGAGGAGCAACCGATGAATTCTGTCGCTGACGACACCATGAACACGATCACCAGTGCGGTCGCGCTCGGACGCGAGGGCCGCACGGACGACGCGCGGGAGGCGCTGCTCGCCGTGTGGTCCTCGCTCGGGCCGCAAGGCGACCCGCTGCACCGATGCACGCTCGCCCACTATCTGGCCGACCTTTACGACGACGCCGCCGAAGCGCTCACCTGGGACATCCGGGCGCTGGATGCCGCCGAGAGCCTCTCGGACGATCGCGCTCGAAGCTATGACGAATCGCTGCGTGTGGCCGCGTTCTATCCCTCACTGCACCTCAACCTCGCCGACGACTACCGCAGGCTGAGCTCGTTCGACGCCGCACAACGGGAAATCGACGCCGCCCGCGAGCGTTTGCACACTCTCGCCGACGACGGCTACGGCGCGACGATCCGCACGGCGGTCGACGAGGTCGAGTCGGCTATCCGGGAACGACGCACCGAGCGCCGGGACTCCGCGCCCACCGGCCGCTGACGCACGTGCAGCCCGCGCCGACTCGGCGCGGGCTGCACGAAGCGTGGTCTACTTCAGGCGAAGCCTGCCGAACAGGCCGTCCTTCTCGTCGTCGGGTCCCGCCGTGAAATACAGCGAGTTGGCGTCGCCGAGGCTCTCGCCGTTGCCGAACATCAACGCCCACAGCCCTTCGATCGCGATCGGCTTGCCGTCGGCATCGCGCAGGTAGTTGGCGAACTTGCCGGTGATGTCGTCGTAGGCGAGCACGTGCCCGGCGCCGCCGAAATTGCCGACCAGCAGTTTTCCGCTGAGCGGACCGAAGCCCTCCGGCGCGATCGTCACCGCCCAGGGGGCATTGAGGCGCTCGCCGTCATTGATGATGCGCACCAGCTTGCCTTTGGCGTCGAACTCGGCGAGCTTGCCTTTGTCCGGTTTGCCACCCGCCTCGCGCTCCTTGTCCTCGTCCAGTGAATCCTCCTCACCGGCGTCGAACTTCGTCGCGTCCTGCTCGTCCGGTTGCGTGGTCGCGTAGGCGACGAAGACCCGGTCGCCGACGGTGGAGACGTTGAACGGCGCCGGATCGCCGGGCTCGGCCTTCTTGCCCTTCTCCGGCGCGGCCGGGTCGATCGCCTCGCCGGTGGCGAACGGGTTGGCGAAGCCGACGGTCGGAATCAGCTGCCAGTTCTTGTCGAAGGTCCGGATCTGCGGGTCGGCGCCGAAATCGGCGGCCAGCAGCGTGTCCCCGGACGGCGCGAGCGCGATCCCGAAGAATCGCATGCCCTGGGGCCCGCCGTCGAAGACCAGGTTGGCCGGGCCGTCGTGGCGCACGATCCGGCCCTCGAAACCCTGCTCGGTCCAGGCGGAGAGTTTGCCGGAGTCGGTGGCGAAGATGAATCGCGCCGAGCCGTTCAGCGGCCCGCCTTCCGCCTCGACCGGCTGATCGCGAACGACGAACAGATCGGAGGTGATCGGTGCCGGATTGAACACCACGCCGGTGGTTTTGCCCGCGCTCTTGTCCGAAGTGTCGGCGTCGGCGCCGGGAACGGTGACGACTTTCAACTCGTCCTGGAACAGCTTTTGCAGCTTCTCGTCGGCCGACTTGGTCACGTCGCCGACGAATTGGAACGACTTCCCGCCCGCGCCGACCCAGAAGTGCCCTCCAGCGCCCTTGGGCCGGTCGGCGAGCCCCCAGGCGTTCACCAGGTCGGGAAAAACGAACTGCGCCTTGTACTCCGCGTTGTTGGCCGCGAGATTGGTCTGGACGTATTTGTTGCCGTCGAGCGCGGGCACCTCGTCCGGCTTCGAGTCCGAGCAGCCCGCCGCCACGATCAGCGTGACACCGAGCGCCGACGCGCGCAGCAGACCACTCCGGGTCCGCGACCCAGGCATACCGCCACGGCGCGACTCATTCCAGCGTCCGTTCAACTTCTTGCTTCCTTTCCGGCCACACCACATTGGTGATAAGGCGAACCTGACCTTAGCGTGGAGCAATTCCGGGAGTACCCGAACGGTTGCCCGGGCACGGGTTTAGGCTGTTCGCCGTGGTCGAACCCCAGCCTGCTATCGCCCTGCACCCCGATATCGCTCCGCTCGCTCCACTGCTCGGCACTTGGCGCGGCAACGGGCAGGGTGAATACCCGACCATTCAGCCGTTCGGCTATGTCGAGGAAATCCGGTTCGGCCATCTCGGCCGCCCGTTCCTCACCTACCGGCAGAAGACTCGCGCCGCCGACGACGGTCGGCCGCTGCACGCCGAGACCGGCTATCTGCGTTGCCCGCGTCCCGACCGCGTCGAATTGATCCTCGCCCATCCCACCGGCATCACCGAAATCTGCGAGGGTTCGCTCGCGGTGGAGGACGGCACGCTGCGCCTGGAGTTGGACTCCACCGACATCGGCCGCAGCAGCACCGCCAAACTCGTGACCGCCCTCGGCCGGTCGCTGCACGTGTCCGGCGACACCATCGACTACTCCCTGCGCATGGCGGCAGTCGGCGAGCCACTGCAACACCACCTCGCCGCCACCTTGCGGCGCGAGTGAACGCACAGACCACCACCTCGCGGCAGTCGAGTGGGCGTCGGTGAGCTCTCGGATCGCGAACAGCCACATGTCGGGATAGATCGGGTCGGCGCAGGGAGTCCATCGCCCGAATGGATATGCGCGGCCGACGGGCCGCAGCGGCTGGTTCACCAGCCTCATTTCACATAGCTAGGTGAGCGATTGCCGGTCACTGGATCTGGACCCTTTGGCACGGTCGCGGTTTCGCAGACTTCGTCGACGCGCAGCGGTGGCGTTCGCTCAGAGCACCGGAAATCTCGCGGAGCCAGAGCAGATACGTCGATACCGCCAGGCGTTCGCCGACATCCGACGATCGGCGCTGGATTCTGGCTCGCAGCAGAACTCTCCTCCGCGAGATCGCGAAGGACTACGCCGAGTGCACGTCGATCTCTCCGCTGCCGCGTGGTTCGAGAGCAGCCGTAGCAGTCCACGGCAAGCCGCGATCGGCGTAAGAGCCCACGGCCGAACCGCTCTCGCGACAGCCGCCGCGGAGCAAGGGCGGAGGCGTTTCCCGCCCGCGACGGCGCACACCGGTCAACACCTGGCAACGATCTGGAAAACGGACAAAAACGGATGCGGAGACGCGTTGCCGAGGCGCTGTTCCTGGGGCATTAATGGATATTACCGGGCCACGAACAGAGTAGGGCACCCCCCGGCATCGAGGAACCAGCAAACAGGGAGGCAGCCACATGCCTACTTTCCTCTCCCCGTCCTCGGGGCATGACTGGTGGGGTCCCCGTGTCACCGGCATTCCCATGGACCACATCGGTCCGATACGCGCGGAAGCGCTCCACCACGAACCCTCCTCTTTCGCATACGGGTTCAACTAAGGTTCGCGGTTTTCCGGCGAATCCGACATCACGTCGCAGTCCGGCGCACGGGCCCGGCTCCCCAGCGGGTGCGCGGTCCGGTGTACCCGTCGTCCGGTTCGACCCATCCTCGGCGATCGATGGTCGCCGCACCGCAATCCGAATCCATCGGGAGGCACGGAATGATGCCACCGGAGTACACAGAACTCGATCGCAGGGGTGCCTCGGGGTCCTCCCGCCACGGCGCGCGGATCACCAATTTCCTGCTGCACACCCAAGAGGGCGACGGCACGGCCGAGAGCCTGGCCGGTTACCTCAACGATCCCGGTCACGGAGTCAGCTACCACTACACGGTGCGTGACGGCATCGTGTGCGACGTCGTCGACACCGACCTGGCGAGTTGGTCTGTCCTGGACGCCAATCCCTACACGATCAACTTGTGTTTCGCCGGTAGCCGCGCGGGGTGGGGACCGGACGATTGGGCGCAGATCGACGGAGACATCCGGATCGCGGCATGGCTGGCGGTCCAGGACGCGAGGAGATACGGCTTCGCCACGGACGTCATCGCACCGCCGTACCAGCAACGCGAGGGCATCAGCGACCACAATTACGTCACCGAATGCCTCGGCGTCGGCACACACACCGACCTGGGCTTCCACTTCCCCTGGACCCGCTTCATGAGCTACGTCCAGGAATACGCCTCCGGTGTACCGGCCGCGGCACCGCCGCACGGGATCGACGATATCTACGCCGTGAATCCCTGGCTGGGAGACCGGATCACCAGCGGCGAGTGCGCCACTTCGGACGCCACGGGCCGGTACGCCCAATTCGAGCACGGCTATATCTACTGGCATCCCTCGACCGGAGCACACCCGATCTCACACGCCTTGTGGTCGAAATTCGGCCAGTTGGGCTGGGAAGCCGGTCCGCTCGGATATCCGGTCACCGAATGCAGTGTGCTGGACGGCCCCGACGGCTTGCCGTGGGGCGAGGTACAGGGCTTCCAAGGCGGCGCGCTGTACCGGCGCGACGGCGAGAAGGCCTATTGGGTGCGCGGCGCGATCCGCGACCGCTGGAACCGCAGCGGCTCGGAGAACGGCCGCCTCGGGTGGCCGATCTCCGACGAGATCACTTGGGACAGCGGTACCTACCAGGACTTCGAGCACGGTCTCGTCTATTGGACGCCGCGCCGGACCCTGGCCACGGTGACCGCCGACGGCATCAATGAACCCCTGCACGATCCATACAACTGAGAAAGGGAAAACAATGAACACAGTGATCACCACCCTGCGCAGCGAGCCGGTGCGCGCCCTGCTGTACCCGCTGCTGGTCGCGCTGATCGGGTACGGCGTCACCAAGGGCGTCGTCTCCTCCGATCTCTCCGGGTTCGTCCTGGCCGTCGTCGCGGCGGCGCTGGGCCTCCCCGCGGTCGAGTCGGCGCGTCACCGGGTGAGCCCGGCGCCACCCGACAGCGGTGAACCCGCATGAGAGCCGCGAAGGAGAAGACCCGGCACGATCCTTTCGAGGTGGTGCTGTGCGCCGTCTTCGGCGTCTCGATGCTGTTGCAGTGCGTCTACGGCCCGCCGCCGGGTTCGGCGACCGCGGCCATGCCATCGGGATTCCGCACGTTGTGGCTGGTTCTGATGCTGCTCGGCTGCGCTGCGACGCTGGCTGGTCTGTTCGCCCGGCGCGTCTGGGGATATCTGGTCGAACAGATCGGTCTGGGAGCGCTCGGCTGGTCCCTGGCGGCCTTCGGTGCGCAGCTGCTGCTGTTGCAGATCCAGCATCGAAGCCTCAGCCCGGCCACGGTTCTCGGGGGTCCGCTACTCATCGCGTTGGGTGTCGCGTTCCTGTGGAAGCGCAGACAGGTGCTACAAGACGTCCGGACGCTGCACGCGATCCAGCTGAGGGAGGCGGAATGAACATCGTCCAGCAGTCCCCGATGTTCGCGGCGCTGGTGCTCATCGCCAGCTCGTCGGTCCTGTCCGCGGTCGTGACGGCGTGGTTCAAGCGCGGCGACGTCGACGCCACCATGACGAAGACGAAGGCCGACGCCGCGAAAGTACTGAGTGACCTGGCCATTTCGCAGACCCAGCAGATGTCCGAGCAGATGGGCGCCTTCCGGATGGCGCTGCGCGTGCACCGGGAATGGGATCGGAAGATGGTGACCCGGGCACGGCAGGCCGGCATCGAATTCGACGACCCGCCCGAGCTGTTCCTCTGACGGAAGAAGCCCACGTACCGGCGGGACGCTGACGGACGTTCCGGTTGGTCGCCAATCGTTCGCCGAGACCGCCCGTCTCGGCGAACCGCACTCCTGTCGACGGGTGGCGCAGTGCTGCCGAAAACACCGTCGCCACAACGCCTGCCAGGACATTCGCCCTGCAACACGCCGCACCGCCGGCAATCCGAAAACGGACCAAAACGGATCGCGAGACACGTTGCCAGGCATTGATCCGGAGGTGTTAATGGAATTAGCCGGGCCGTTGAAGAGCGGCGGGCGCCCCCCGGTGCAGAGGATCATCACCACGGCAACTAGGAGGCAGTGCCATGCCTACCATCACATCCCTCTCCCCGACCTCAGGCCCCACGACGGGGGGAACCAGTGTCACGATCACCGGTACCGGCTTCAGCGGTCCGACGACCGTACGGTTCGGAGGTACCGCGACCACTTTCACCATCGACTCGCCCACCCAGATCACGGCCATAGCCCCCGCCGGTTCGGTCGGCACGGTGCAGGTCACCGTCACCACGGCGGAAGGAACCAGCAACGGGGTCGCCTACACCTATGTTCCGGTTCCCGCGCTGAACAGCATCAACCCCAACCAGGGCTCCACCGGGGGCGGGACGACGGTCATCCTCACCGGATCGGGTTTCACGGGAGCCACCGCAGTCAATTTCGGTAGTACACCGGCGGCCTCGTTCACCGTCAACTCCGACACGCAGATCACGGCGGTCACGCCGCCGGGAACGGGGATCGTGCCGGTCACGGTGACCGGACCGGGTGGCACCAGCGGCGCGGTGCCGTTCATCTACGTCGTCGTTCCGGCCATCACGGCGATTTCCCCGACCGCCGGTCCCGCCTCGGGCGGCAACAGCGTCACCATCACCGGCAGCGGATTCACCGGTCCCCTGACCGTCCGGTTCGGCAATACCGCAACCATTTTCACGGTCAATTCGCCCACGCAGATCACCGCCATCGCGCCCCCGGGAACGGGCACCGTGCAAGTCACGGTCACCGGCTCCGGCGGGACCAGCAACGGCGTCGCCTACACCTATGCCGGCGTTCCCGCGCTGACCAGCGTCGCACCCAATACCGCCCCGACGACCGGCGGAACGACCGTCGTTCTCACCGGTACGGGGCTTTCGACCGCCACCGCGGTGAATTTCGGCGGCACACCGGCGACCTCGTTCACCGTCAACTCCGACACCCAGATCACCGCCGTCGTCCCCGCCGGAACCGGGACCGTGCAAGTCACCGTCACCACCGCCGGCGGGACCACCAACGGCGTTCCCTTCACCTATGTGGCGGTGCCGACCCTGACGACACTGGTGCCGAATGCCGGGCCGGTGACCGGAGGCACGACGGTGGTCATCACCGGAACGAATCTGACGGGTGCTACGGCCGTCAATTTCGGCGCCACACCGGCCAGCTCGTTCACCGTCAACTCGGCCACCCAGATCACGGCGGTCGTCCCGGCCGGGACCGGGACCGTGCAGGTCACCGTCACCACCCCGGGCGGAACCACCAACGGCCTGGCCTACACCTACATTCCGGTGCCCGCCCTGACCGCGCTGGTGCCGAATGCCGGGCCGGTGACCGGAGGCACGACGGTCGTCATCACCGGAACGGGATTGACCGGAGCCACCGCGGTCAACTTCGGCGCTACACCGGCGGCCTCGTTCACCGTCAACTCCGACACCCAGATCACCGCCATCGCCCCCGCCGGGACCGGGACCGCGCAAGTCACCGTCACCACCCCGGGCGGAACCAGCAACGGCCTGGTCTACACCTACGTCGCGGTGCCCGCCCTCACCACCGTGATCCCGAGCGTCGGGCCGGTGACCGGAGGCACGACGGTCGTCATCACCGGAACGGGATTGACCGGAGCCACCGCGGTCGACTTCGGTGGCACACCGGCCACCTCGTTCACCGTCAACTCCGACACCCAGATCACCGCCACCGCTCCCGCCGGAACCGGAACGGTGCAACTCACCGTCACCACCGCGGGCGGCACCAGCAACGGCGTCGCCTACACCTACGTCGCGGTGCCGACGGTCACGGCGGCGCTGCCGAACGCCGGCGTGGAAGCGGGCGGAACGACAGTCGTTCTCACCGGTACCGGATTGACCGGAGCCACCGCCGTCAACTTCGGCGGCACACCGGCCACCTCGTTCACCGTCAACTCCGACACCCAGATCACCGCCACCGCTCCCGCCGGAACCGGAACGGTGCAACTCACCGTCACCACCCCGGGCGGCACCAGTATCGGCGTGCCCTACACCTACATTCCGGTGCCCGCCGTGACCACGGTGGTGCCGAATGTGGGCCCCGCGACCGGCGGCACCACGGTGATCGTCACCGGAACGGGATTCACCGGAGCCACCGCGGTGAACTTCGGCGCCACACCGGCGACCTCGTTCACCGTCGACTCCGCCACCCAGATCACCGCCATCGTTCCCCCCGGGACCGGGACGGCGCAGGTCACCGTCACCACCCCGGGCGGAACCAGCAACGGCGTCGCCTACACCTACATCGCGGTGCCCGCACTGACCGCGGCGCTGCCGAATGTGGGCTCGCAAACGGGCGGCACGACAGTGGTTCTCACCGGAAGCGGTTTGACCGGAACGACCGCGGTGAACTTCGGCGCCACACCGGCGACCTCGTTCACCGTCGACTCGGCCACCCAGATCACCGCCGTCGCCCCTGCCGGAACCGGAACGGTGCAGATCACGGCGACCACGCCCGGCGGAACCAGCAACGGCCTCGCCTACACCTACGTCCCGGTGCCCGCGCTCACCACCGTGGTTCCGAACGTGGGCCCGGTGACGGGCGGGACGATCGTCGTCCTCACCGGCACGGGGCTGTCCACCGCCTCCGCGGTGAACTTCGGCGCCACACCGGCCACCTCGTTCATCGTCGATTCCGACACGCAGATCACGGCGGTCGCTCCGGCGGGCACCGGAACGGTGCAAGTCACGACGACCACCGCGGGTGGCACCAGCAACGGCGTGGCCTACACCTACGTCGGGCTTCCCACCCTCACCACGGCGGCGCCCAGCCTTGGTTCGGTATCCGGCGGCACCACAGTGGTTCTCACCGGAACGGACCTGAGCGGCACCACCGCGGTGAACTTCGGCGCCACACCGGCCACCTCGTTCACCGTCGACTCCCCCACCCAGATCACCGCCACAGCACCGGCGGGCAGCGGCATCGTGCAGATCACCGCCACCACACCGGGCGGGACCACCAACGGCGTGCTCTACACCTACGTCGCGGTTCCCACCCTCACCACGGCGGTTCCGAACGTGGGCTCGGCCTCCGGCGGCACGACGGTCGTCCTCACCGGAACCGGGCTGACCGGCGTCACGGGGATCGACTTCGGTGGCACACCGGCCACCTCCTTCACCGTCGACTCGGCCACCCAGGTCACCGCCGTAGCACCCGCGGGGACCGGGACCGTGCAGATCACCGCCACCACCTCCGGCGGAACCAGCAACGGCGTCGCCTACACCTACATCACGGCGCCCACCCTGACCACCTTGCTCCCGAACGTGGGCTTGGAAACGGGCGGAACACCCGTCGTGATCACCGGGACCGATCTGACCGGCACCACGGCCGTCGACTTCGGCGGCACGCCGGCGACCTCGTTCACAATCAACTCACCTACCCAGATCACCGCCGTAGCACCCGCCGGGACCGGTACGGTGCAAGTCACCGCCACCACCTCCGGCGGAACCAGCAACGGCCTCACCTACACCTACATCCCGGCACCCACACTGACAGTGGCGTTGCCGAATGTAGGACCGTCGGCCGGCGGAACCACAGTCGTCCTCACCGGGACGAACCTGACAGGCACCACCGCCGTCGACTTCGGCGGCACGCCGGCCACCTCGTTCACCGTCGACTCCGCAACACAGATCACCGCCGTCACTCCCGCCGGAACGGGAACGGTGCAAGTCACCGCGACCACTTCCGCAGGAACCAGTAATGGTCTCCCGTTCATCTATATCTGACGGCTGATGCGGCTGGGCCGTCGGCGAGCTGATGCCGGCGGCCCAGTTTCGTTGCGGTTGAGCCAATACAAGAGAGTCTCCGTCACCGTCGACGGAGGCTGCAGGGGTAAGGGGGTTTTCGTTGGCGACCGTATTGAAGATGCTGCTAGCGGAGCGGCATCTGAAAAGTCATCCGGATTTCCTCGCCGCGTACGACCGATGCGCGGCACAGCTGGACCCGCCCATTCCCCCAGGGCATGGGCCGGCGAAAGCGCAGTACTACCAGTGGCTGTCCGGCCGAATGGTAGGACTCCCGCGGGACTATCACTGCCGGGTGCTCGAGCGGATGTTCCCCGGCTGGACTGTTGAAGGACTGTTCCAGATGGCCAACTCGACACCTGCGGGCACACGATCGCCCGGGCCGGGCCCTTCCGGAACCGATGTCCGGCTCGAGGCCTTCCTCGGGCTGGAGTCGACAACCAGGGGAACGACTCTGGTCTATCCGTCGTTCGAGTTGTCCAGGTCGTCCGTGGACGCACTGCGGGCGGCGGGGATCTCCCGTCGGCATGTTTTCGGGAAGCAGGAGGGTGCTTTCCCGGATCGCGCCGTCGACATCCCCTCCGTAGTGGCGGAGAACGAGTTCCGTGGGCTGCTGTACGTCTTCTCGCTGCTACAGCGCTACACCAGCATCCGCGTCGAGGTGCGCAGCGACCGCTACATGGCCGCCCACCACGACCGCCCGTTCGTCAGTTTCGGGCTGAGCGGCAACGACTGCACCCCGTTGTATCCGCGAACCGTCGAGCACCCGTTGTTCACCATCCGCGACAGCGGCGGTGACGACTCCGCGGCGGTGCGCCTGGAACTGAGGAACGGTAGCCGATACGACTCGGGCGACGATCGCAACATCGGCGTCATCGCGCGCGTGCGTCCGAGCCCGGACCAGCATCCGGATCGGTACTGGATCTATTGCGGTGGCCTCGGCCCGCGCGGCACCGCCGGGGCGGGTTGGTATCTCGCCAACTCGTGGCTTTCCCTTCAGCACCGCGTCGGTGACGGCGAGTTCGTCGCCGTCATCGGTGTCGACGAGTATTCCGACGGGACGACCAGTCTGGAGCATCTGCTGATCGCGGCGTCCGAACGGACATGACAGACAGGCAGGACCGCCGCCGGCCCGGACATGACAATGTCCGGGCCGGCGGGGACGCCGCGCAGGCCCGGCCCCGCCGGTGCTTTCGGGGGACGGGCGTGACGAAAGGGGTATTCCGTGAACCATCGGTCGATGAAGATCCCAGCGGTGCGGTTCTGCGTGCCACAGCGCCGTGAGTTCTCGTTCTGGATCGTGCCCGTGTGGGAGCGCAAGCGCTTCAGTAACCGGCGGGCAAGGCAGCGAGCATGTCCCGTGTCACCGCGACGGCATTATCGGAGCTACCGCCGTTGACCAGCAGCGTGGCGAACGCGATGTCGCCGCGGAAGCCCACGAACCAGGAATGCGAGCCGCTACCGACCTCCGCCTCGCCGGTCTTGCCGTACACCTCGCCTTGATCGGCGATCCGCTCGGCCGTGCCGCCGACGACCACTTGGCGCATCATCGTGCGCAGCCCTTGCACCACGTCGGGCGCGAGAGCCGGACGGTCGCCCTCGATGCGGGTGGGCCGTCCCGCGATCAGATAGGGCACGGGCGCGGAGCCGTTGGCGATGGTCGCGGCCATGAGCGCCATGCCGAACACGCTGACCACCACCCTGCCCTGGCCGATGCCGTCCTCGGTGCGCTGGATCAGGTCGTCGGCGGGCGGCACCGAGCCGGACGCGGTCGGCAGCCCCACCACGGAATAGGCGGGCCCGACACCGAGCTTCGCGGCGGCCTCGTGCAACGCGGGACCGGGCAGCTCGCTGGCCAGCTTGGCGAAGGAAGTGTTGCAGGAGCGCTCGTAGGCGGTGGACATCGGCACATTGCCGACCGTGAACAAGTTGTAGTTGGGAATGGTCCGCTCCCCGATGACGATCCGGCTCGGGCACGGCAGCACCGTGTCCGGGGTCGCAAGACCGTTCGACATGGCCGCGGCCGCGGTCACCGTCTTGAACACCGAGCCGGGCGGATACTGGCCGATCGTCGCGAGAGGACCGTCCCGATCGGCCGCCTTGTTCTGCGCGACCGCCAGAATCGCGCCGGTGGAGGCGCGCAGCACCACCATCATGGCCGGTTCGGTCCGCGCCTGCACGGCACGCTGCGCGGCATTCTGCACGTGGCGGTCGACGCTGAGCGAGAACGACGGCGCGGGTTGCGAGGGCACCTCCATGAGCACATCGGTGTCGGCGCCGTTGGCGTTCATGGTGACCACGCTCCACCCCGCCTTGCCGTCCACCTCGGCGATCACGGTCTTGCGCACCTGGGTCAGCAGATCGGGCGCGAACTCCCGGTCGGTGGCGACCAGATCCCACTGCTGGGTCAGCGTGACCCCGGGCAGCCCGATGAGATCGGTGGTCACCTGGCGGGACTCGGTCTCGTTGAGCAACGCGACGGTATACGCGCCGCGCGCGGCTTTCGCCGCGCCGAGGATGGACTCCGGCGTCAGTGACTTGTCGAAACGGTGCAAAGCGGCAGCGAGCGCGGTCGCCACGCTCGCTGGGTCGGCGGCGTCGGCGGCGGCGAACGCCACCCGCGACACCTTGCCGGGCACCATGACGTCGCTGCCGGACTGCTCGTTGACCCGCGCTCGCGGCGGCGGCGTTGAGCGCAGCGCCATGGTCTGGGTGTCGCCGAGTTTCGGGTGGATGTTGGACGAGGTCCAGCGGACCATCCAGCGTCCGTTGCTGCGGCCCATCTGCAACTGTCCCGAATACTTCCAGGTCCGGTTCTTGGGCAGCCGCCATTGGTAGGTGTACTCGACGGTGGCGGTGTCCCCGGTCACGCGCGCGGCGCCGGTGCGCGCGGCGAGCCCTTCGGCCTGGAGCTGATCCCACGCCGCACGCAAGGCGCCGCCGGCCTTCTCCGGCAGATTGGTCAGGTCCGCGGCGGCGCCGACCCGATGCTCGGCGAACGCTTCGACGAACGCGTCCGCGGCCGGCACGGGTCCCTGGGGCTCGCTCGCGCAACCGGCGGCGGCCACCGTGAGGGCCGCGACGGCGAGCGAGAGCAGCATCCGAGTCGACATCGGCACCGATGGTAGTAGTCACTGACGGGCAAACGCCTGCGGCACTCCGGAATTCACCGGGCCGCCGGGCACGCTCAATCGACCAGGACGGTGGCGAAGGTCGCGATCTGCCGGAACCCGACCCGGCTGTAGGCGCGGCGGGCGATCGCGTTGTAGTCGTTGACGTACAGGCTGGCGGTGCGGCCGGAGGCGACGACGGCGTTGGCGACCGCCGCGGTACCCGCGGTGCCGCGGCCCCTGCCCCGGTGATCCGGATGCACCCAGACCCCTTGGATCTGACCCGTGCGCCTGGACAGCGAGCCCACCTCGGCTTTGAAAACCACTTCCCCGTCCTCGAAACGGGCCCAGGCACGGCCGGATTCGATCAAGCTCTGGATGCGGCGGCGGTAGCCGCGTCCGCCGTCGCCCGCCCGCGGATCGACGCCGACCTCCTCGATGAACATGGCGATCGCGGCCGAGAGATAGCGGTCGAGTTCATCGCGGCGCACCCGGCGGACCTCTTGGTCAGGAGTGGCCAGCGGCGGCTGGGACAGCGCCAGCAGCGGCTGTTCTCCGCGTAACTCGCGTTCCGGACCCCAGTGCCCGGCCAGCATCTCCCACAGCGGCAGCGCCAACTCCCTGCGCCCCACCACCGAGGAACAGACCCGGGGCCAGCGGACGGCCCGGTCGGCGAACGCGCGCAGGGCATCGCGATCACCCAGCAACGGCACCAGATTCGCCCCCGAGAAACACAACGACTCCGCGGGACCGCCCCGGCTCCAGAGTTCGCCCTGGCCGCATCGGGTGTCGAGGCCGAACTCCTGCAACCGGGCGGCGACCATGCAGGAAGCCACCGGATCGTCATCCAGCACACGTAACACCTGGGCAAGATCCCGATTAGCGAGCTGCCGCGCAGGGGCGTATTTGGCCCGTCGCGCCGGCTCCAGCAGACTCCGCACGGTGACAGCCTGCCACGAACCGGCGCGATCCGGTACGGCTCTGCCGAAAGCGCTGGTGAGCGGCGGCTCAGCTGACGGTGACGACCGGTTCGCCGGTACCGGCGTCCGCGCCCATCTCCTCGGCGATGCGCAACGCCTCCTCGATCAGCGTCTCCACGATCTGCGCCTCGGGCACGGTCTTGATCACCTCACCCTTGACGAAGATCTGCCCCTTGCCGTTGCCGGAAGCCACACCCAGATCCGCCTCCCGCGCCTCACCCGGCCCATTGACCACACAACCCATCACCGCCACCCGCAGCGGCACCGCCATCCCCTCCAAACCAGCACTCACCGCATTGGCCAGCGTGTACACATCCACCTGCGCACGCCCACACGAAGGACACGACACGATCTCCAACTTCCGCGGACGCAGATTCAACGACTGCAGAATCTGCCCACCCACCTTCACCTCCTCCGCCGGCGGCGCCGACAACGACACCCGGATCGTGTCCCCGATCCCCTCGGCCAGCAACGCACCGAACGCCACCGCCGACTTGATCGTGCCCTGAAACGCCGGACCCGCCTCGGTCACCCCCAGATGCAACGGATAATCACACCGCGCCGCCAACTGCCGGTAAGCCTCCACCATCACCACCGGATCGTTGTGCTTGACCGAAATCTTGATATCCCCGAACCCGTGCTCCTCGAACAGGCTCGCCTCCCACAACGCCGACTCCACCAACGCCTCCGGAGTCGCCTTGCCGTACTTCTGCAACATCCGCTTGTCCAGCGAACCGGCGTTCACACCGATACGGATCGGGATCCCCGCCGCACCCGCGGCCCTGGCGACCTCCTTCACCCGACCGTCGAACTCCTTGATATTGCCCGGATTCACCCGCACCGCCGCACACCCGGCATTGATCGCCGCGAAAATATACCGCGGCTGGAAATGAATATCCGCGATCACCGGAATCTGCGACTTCCGCGCGATCGTGGCCAACGCGTCCGCGTCCTCCTGACGCGGACAAGCCACCCGCACAATGTCACACCCCGACGCGGTCAACTCCGCGATCTGCTGCAAAGTCGCATTCACATCATGCGTCTTCGTCGTGGTCATCGACTGCACCGAAATCGGGTGAGCACTACCCACCCCGACACTGCCCACCATCAACTGGCGGGTCCTACGCCGGGGAGCGAGCACCGCCGCGGGAGCGGTCGGCATCCCCAATCCGATCGTGCTGGTCACCTTCGACTGCCTACTTTCGTCGTGTCCGGGCGGTTCGGTGCCGAGTCTAGCCTCGACAGATGAAGCCCACCTTGTGACAGCAACGACAAGGCTTCTCCGGACAACCGCGACAACCGTCACCGATCGCCGCGCTACGGGTCAGAACAGTTTGATGGGGTTCACGATGTCGGCGGCCAGAGTGAGCAACATGTAGGCGCCGCCTATGACCACGACCACATACGTCGCGGGCAGCAGCTTCAAGTAGTTCACCGGCGCACCGGGCGCGAGGCCCTTCCAGGCGCGGATCGTGTTGCGGACCTTCTCGTAGAGCACCACCGCGATGTGGCCTCCGTCCAGCGGCAGCAACGGCAGCAGGTTGAACACGCCGAGGAAGAAGTTCAGGCTGGCCAGCACCAGGATGAACAAGTTCCACAGGCCGCGTTCCGCGGTCTCGCCGCCGATCTTGCTGGCGCCGTACACGCTGACCGGCGTCTCCGGATCCCGCTCACCGCCGGTCACCGCGTCCCACAGCGAGGACACCTTGGCGGGCATCTGGGTCAGCGAGTTGACGGTGCGGACGAACATGTCGCCGGTGAACGCGCCCGCGGCGGGCACGGCGGCCAGCAGGCCGTACTGCACGGGCTCGTAGCGGTCCGGCGCCACGCCCACCGCGCCGACCTCGCGACCCGCGCCGCCGCCCTCGGGGTAACGGACCACTCGCTCCGGGGTGACGGGAATGCTCAGGGTGGCGCCGTCCCGCTCGACGACATAGGTGAACGGACCGGTCTGCTTCTGGGTCTCGGCCTGGAATTCCCGCCAGGTGTCCACCTCGACGCCGTTCACCGATTTGACGATGTCGCCACGCTGCAATCCGGCGCGCTGCGCCGGGCCCGTGCCGGTGCACGGTTGGGTCGAGCCGTCCGGGTTCTGCTGCGCTACGCAACTCATGGCGCCCAGCGCGGTGGCGGGCGGCTCTTTCAGGTTCGGCAGCCCCCAGCCGACCGCGAGCACCACGATCAGGATGAAGCCGAGCACGAAGTTCATCGCGATGCCGCCGGACATCACCAGCAGCCGCTTCCAGGTGGCCTGCCGGTACATCGCGCGATCGAGTTCTTCCGGGCGCAGTTCGTCCAGCGCCGTCATGCCCGCGATGTCGCAGAAGCCACCGAGCGGGAGCGCCTTGAGCCCGTATTCGGTCTCACCGCGGCGGAACGAGAAGATCTTCGGCCCGAATCCGATGAAATACCGCCGCACCTTCATGCCGGTCGCCTGGGCGGTCCACATGTGCCCACATTCGTGCAGCGCGATCGACACCGTGATGCCCAACGCGAACAGCACGAATCCCAACGCGAACACCATTTGCTCTACAGCCCTCCTGCGTTTGCGCAGCTCGAATATCCCGCACGCACGCGTCCGCTCCTGGCCGCGAGCACTCTGATCACCCTAACCGGACAACGGCCTGCCCTGTGTGTTCAGTGTGCCAGGACGCCGTCGTTTCGCGCGCCCGATCCGGCACCGACGGCCTCAGCCGCGCACCCGGGCGGCGGCGAACTCGCGGGCCCAGGCGTCCGCGGCGAGGACCTCGGCGAGCGAATCCGGCTCGGCACGCCACCGATCGGCGGCTTCGACCGCGGCGGCCACCGTACCGACGATCTGCGGGAAGCGGATGGCGCCGTCCAGGAACGCCTGCACCGCGACCTCGTTCGCGGCGTTGTAGACCGCGGTCACGCTGCCACCGGCCTGCCCGGCCGCGCGGGCCAGCTCGACCGCGGGGAAGACGTCGTTGTCGACCGGTTCGAACGTCCAGGTGGACGCGCTGCCGAAATCGCAGGCCGCGGCGGCGCCGGGCACCCGGTCCGGCCAGCCGAGCGCCAGCGCGATGGGCAGCTTCATGTCCGGTGGGCTGGCCTGGGCGAGGGTGGAACCGTCGGTGAAAGTGACCATCGAGTGCACGATCATTGCGGGTGCACCGTGACATTGATGCGGTCGTAGGGCACCCCGAACAGCAGGTGCGTCTCGATCAGTTCGAGGCCCTTGTTCACCAGCGACGCCGAGTTCAGGGTGTTCATCAAGCCCATCGACCAGGTGGGATGCGCTTTGGCCTCGGCGGGCTCGACCGATTCCAGCATCTCGGCGGTCCACCCGCGGAACGGGCCGCCGGAGGCGGTCAGCACCAGCCGCTCGACCTCCTCGGCGCGGCCGCCGCGCAGGCACTGCGCCAGGGCGGAATGTTCCGAGTCGACCGGCACGATCTGCCCGGGAGCGGCGGCCCGCGTGACCAGGGAACCACCGGCGACCAGCGACTCCTTGTTGGCCAGCGCCAGGCGGGTGCCCGACTGGAGGGTGGCCAGGGTCGGTTCCAGCCCGAGCGAGCCGACCAGCGCGTTGAGCACGACGTCCGCCTCCGTGCGGCGTACCAGCTCGGTCACCGCCCCCGGCCCGCCCAGCGGCAGGTCCAGACGCTGGGCGGCGGCCGGATCGGCGACGGCGACGTTGCGGGTGCCCGTGGCGGCCATCTGGGCGGCGAGCAACTCGGTGTTGCCGCCGCGTGCGGCGAGTCCGACCACCTCGAAGCGGTCGGGGTTGGCGGCGATCACCTCGAGCGCTTGGGTGCCAATGGATCCGGTGCTGCCCAGCAGCAGGACTCTCACGATGTCGGACACGAGTTCATTGTGTCCTACTCGCTCGAAGGCGTTCGACCGGCGCGGGCCGACTTACAACGACGCGCCGTCGTATGTCACGATATCCGGCGTAGCTCATCGAGTGTGTACCGGAATAGCGGTACAAGTAACAGCTAAGGAGCGATCGTGGCCGCCACGGAACTCGAACACGCCGACACCGAGCGCGTCGTCACTCGGGTGGACCCCGCCGAAGTTCCCTCCGCCGCTTGGGGCTGGAGCGGCGAGTCGCGGCGCACCTTCCGGATCGCGGGCTGGATCGTCGCGCTGATCCTGCTGGCCATGCTGATCGGCAACCACAGCGGCCGGGTCGAGGACCTCTTCCTCGTCGGCTTCGCCGCCCTCATCGCGGGCATCCTGATCCGCGACTCGGTGTTGCAGCGCAAGCCGCGCTAGCCGGGCGCTTCCGAAAAGGCTCTCGCACAATTCCATTCGTCCTGTACCGCGTGGCTCCGTCCCGGTACCGTGTGCGTCCGAGGTCCGCGTCCCAGCCGGTCGCGGACCTCGGTCTCTGTTCGCCGAACCTTAGGACGAAATGATCAAGACCTGTTCCGCCGCCCTGCTCGCCGCCAGCGCGATCGGCTCGCTGCTGTTGCTGCCCGCGGCGCCCGCGCACGCCCAGTCGACGGCATGCGATGCGGCCATCGACGCGATCAACGCCGCCATCGACGCCTCGGGCGGGAATCTGGACCGGGCCGTGCAGCAGTCCTTGGCCGCCGAGTTGTCGGCCATCGAAGCCGACGGCGAGGAGAAGAACGCCATCGCCGCCTACGCGCACGCCCTCACCGACGACAACGTCACCAACATGAACCCGGCGACCGACGAGCTGAACCGGGTCTGCCACGGCTGATCGCCGCGGGGCGCGGGCCGGCCGGGGCTCGCGCCGCCAGGCGGCTAGCGCCCACGGCGGCGGGCGGGCTTCCTCTTCGCCGGCGCCGGACGACCGCCCGTCTTCCCGGCCGGTGACTTCTTCCGCGGCTCCCCCTCGCCTGCGCGGGCCGCAGCGCGTGAGCTGCGCTCGGAGCGGCCGCGCACGACACCGATGAAATCCTCGACCTGATCGGTGGTGTGCTCGGCGGGCCAGGCCAGCGCGATCTCCGTATCGGGGACGTCGAGCATCGTTCGGTAGACCAGGTCACGGCGATGGTGCAGGCGCGCCAGCGAGTGCGGCACGATCGCGACGCCACCGGCCGCGGCGACGAGCTCCAGCGCCCCGGCGACCGCGTCGACGTCAGAAGTGTCCTGGAGATGCTCGTCGGCCAAGTCATCCATGCGTACTTCGTCGAATACCGACAGCGGGTGTTCCTTCTGCACCACGACCACGGGAACTTCCCGGTACAGCGGAATCGCGCTCATACCTGCGCGGTCGATCGGCAGCCGGACGAAGCACATGTCGACGCGTCCGCCGCGCAAGGCGGTCTCCTGGTCCGCCTGCGCCAGCGCGACCACCTCGAGCGGCACCTCCGGAAACCGCTCACCCCAGATCCGGGTCCATTTGGTCACCGTGACGCCCGGCACGAAACCCACACGCAGGACGACCGCAGTTTCCGGTTGCCGCTGCGCGGACTCCGCCCGGGCGATGATATCCCGAGCCCGCCGCAGCAACTCCCGCCCGTCGTCGGTGAGCTGGGTCGGTTGCGCACCTGGCACGAAGAGTTTGGTGCCCAGCTCGTTTTCCAAGTCGATGACGGTATGGCTCAGCTTCTGCCGCGAGATGCGCAGCGACTTCGCCGCGCGCGCGAAGTGCAACTCCTGCGCGACCGCGACGAACCACCGCAGGCGCGGGACATTGATCGACTCCAACCGGTTCACTCGTGGAAGCGTAGGCCAACGGTGCGTGCAGACCGCTCGCGCCGCCCGTGCCCGGCGCGAGGCCACCCATCCCAGGAGGCGGAGTGCGGGCGGAATCGCCCGCGGCGCCCGTTAGGCTGTATCGGTGAGCCCGGACAAGAACCCGCAGACGATGAAGCCGCTGACGGCGGCGAACAAACTCGGCATCTACCTTCCGGCCGCGCCCGAGGAGTTCCGCACCGCACCGATTTCTCGCGCCCAGCTCGACGCGCTGCGCGCGGATCCCCCCGCCTGGCTCACCGAACTGCGCCGCAACGGCCCGTTCCCGCGCGACGTGGTGGCCCGCAAACTCGGCGTCTCCAACACCGGGCTGACTCGCGCCGAGATCTCCGACCACCTCACCGCCGCCGAGATCGACGCCCTGCTCGCCGATCCGCCGGAATGGCTCGAACGCGAGCGGGCGAGCTACGCCGCGGTCCGGGCGGAGAACGAGCGCATCAAGGCGAAGGAAGCCGAACGCCGCGCCGCCACCAACCGCCCGGCCAAGAACCGTTTCTGACGAGTCGTCGGCCCGAAGTCCAGCACCGCGCGGCGGAGGGCTTTCGACGCGACCGCTCACCAGGTCACGAGGCGAGGCTTCGAGCGTCTCAGTTCTCCGCGGCCAGCTGCCCGCAGGCGGCGGCGATCTCCTGGCCACGGGTGTCGCGGACCGTGCAGGGCACGCCTTTGGCGTTGACGCGGCGGACGAACTCCTGCTCCACCGGCTTGGGGCTGGCGTCCCACTTGGAACCCGGAGTGGGGTTGAGCGGGATGACGTTGACGTGCACGCGGGAGCCCAATGCCTGATGCAGCTTCTCGCCGAGCAGGTCCGCGCGCCACGGGTGATCGTTGATGTCGCGGATCAACGCGTACTCGATCGAGACGCGGCGGCCGGTCTTGTCCGCGTAGTAGCGGGCCGCGTCGAGCACCTCCGCGACCGGCCAGCGGTTGTTGACCGGGACCAAGGTGTCGCGCAGTTCGTCGTCGGGGGTGTGCAGCGAGACCGCGAGCGTGACCGACAATCCCTCGTCGGCGAGCTTGCGGATGGCGGGAGCCAGCCCGACGGTGGACACCACGACATTGCGCTGCGAGATGCCGAGGCCGTCCGGCGCCGGTGAGGTGATCCGGCGCACCGCGGCGACCACACGCTTGTAGTTCGCCAGCGGCTCCCCCATGCCCATGAACACGATGTTGGACAATCTGCCCGGCCCGCCCGCCACTTCCCCGTCCCGCAGCGCGGCGGCGGCGGCACGCACCTGGTCGACGATCTCGGCGGTGGACAGGTTGCGGTTCAGCCCGCCTTGACCGGTGGCGCAGAACGGGCACGCCATGCCGCAACCGGCCTGGCTGGAGATGCACAACGTCGCGCGGTCGGGGTAGCGCATCAAGACGCTTTCCAGCAGCGTGCCGTCGCCCGCGCGCCACAATGTCTTGCGCGTCTCCCCGTCGTCACACGCGACGTGTTTGACGACGCTCAGCAGCGGCGGGAACAGCGCCTCGCCGATCTTCTCCCGCACCGCGGCGGGCAGGTCGGTCATCCGTGCCGGGTCGGCCTGCAAGCGCGCGTAGTACTGCCGGGCGATCTGATCGGCGCGGAACTTCGGCAGGCCCAGTTCTTCGACGGCCGCGCGCCTGCCATCGGCATCGAGGTCGGCGAGATGGCGCGGCGGCATGCCACGGCGCGGTGCGTCGAAAACCAAGGGCAGGGAGACGGTCATAGTTGCTCCATTGTCCCATCCGCGCGGATCGATCATGCACTCGACCGCCTTCGTGCAGCCCGACATGCCGGGTTCGGTGCGGGAAATGCCCTCGTCCGTCAGGGCGGTGGGCAATGATCGAAGACATGTCCACCCATTCCGAACACCCGCGGGAACCGGATCCGGACCTGTCACACGGCGGGCGCACGCCACGACCGAGCGCTCCGGCCACGTCGGCAACGGCGAAGTCGCTGTCGTCGCGCACCGGTTATGCCTGGACCGGGCTCGTCACCGGCGTCCTGATCCTGGTCCTTTTGCTGATCTTCATCGTGCAGAACCTGGAGCAGGTGCAGGTGCAGTTCTTCTTCTGGACCTTCTCGCTGCCGCTCGGCGTCACCGTGTTGCTGTCGATGATCGGCGGCGCGCTCGTCATGGCCTCCGTCGGCGGCGTCCGGATCCTGCAACTGCGCCGGGCCGCCAAGAAGACCTGACCCGACCGGTCACAGCAGCGTGGACAGCACCAGCCAGGACACGAACGCCGAAGGAAGCATCGAGTCGAGGCGGTCCATGATGCCGCCGTGGCCCGGCAGCAGCGTGCCCATGTCCTTGATGCCGAGTTCCCGCTTGATCTGCGATTCGATCAGATCTCCGCAGGTCGCCACGAGCACCAAGCCGACGCCGAGGACGACGCCGATCATCGAATTGGCCTCCAGCAGCAGCGTCACCGTCAGCAGGCCGCCGATCACGCTGAACACCAGCGAGCCGCAGAAGCCCTCCCACGACTTCTTCGGGCTGATCGAGGGCACCATCGGATGCTTGCCGAACAGCACGCCGGCCACGTAACCACCGACATCCGAGCAGACCACCAGAATCATGAACGTGAGGACCCGCAGGTTGCCGTCCGGCTCGAGCAGCAGCAGCGTGGCGAACGAGGCGAGCAGCGGAATCCACGCCAGCGTGAACACCGTGATGGCCGTGTCGCGCAGGAAGTTTCGCGGCGCGGTCCGCAAGCCGTGGTCGAACAATCGCCACACCATGCAGATCAGCGTGGTCGCGGCGAACGCGCCCGCGACGCCGCTTGCGCCGTAGGGCCAGCCGAGCCAGAACACCGCTTGGCCGCCGGCGATCAGCGGCACCCGGGGAACGAGCACGTCGGCTTCGCGCAGCCGCTTGGCGACCTCCCAGGTCGCCACACCCACACCGGCCGCCGCGACACCGATGAACAGTATCGGCACGAACAGCAGGATCGCGATCAGCGAGAGACCCAGACCGAAGCCGACGGTCAGCGCGGCGGGCAGATTGCGGCCCGCGCGCGAACCACTCGACGCCCCCGCGGCGGGCGCGGGCGCCCCGGCGGTGCCTAACGGTTCATGACCGGACCCAGCGGCATCGTGCGCCTGCTCGTGCATCGCATCGGCTGTCCCGTTCACCGGCGGCTCCTCTGCCGCACCGGTCGCGGCGGCATTCTCGGCCACGATTGTCCCGTCGCTCAACTCGTCGTTCCGTTCGTCCCCCACCCGGGTGGGCCCTCCGCTGTGCGCCGGCGGCAGTCACGGCGACACCGGCCTCCTCCGGGCCCGTCACCGCTGCCGACGATCCGCGTCAGACCTCGAGCAGTTCGGCTTCTTTGTGCTTGACCAGTTCGTCGACCTGGCCGACATACTTGGCGGTGGTCTTGTCGAGCTCCTTCTCGGCGCGCCCGACCTCGTCCTCCCCTGCTTCGCCATCCTTCTGGATGCGCGACAGTTCGTCCATCGCCTTGCGACGGACATTGCGGATCGCGACCTTGGCGTCCTCGCCCTTGCCCTTGGCCTGCTTGGCCAGTTCGCGGCGGCGCTCCTCGGTCAGCTGCGGCACCGTGATCCGGATGATGTCACCGTTGTTGGTGGGGTTGACGCCCAGGTCCGAGTTACGGATCGCGGTCTCGATCGGCCCGAGCTGGGCTGCCTCGTAGGGCTTGATCACGACCATGCGCGGCTCCGGCACCGTGATGCTGGACATCTGGGTGATCGGGGTCGGCGACCCGTAGTAGTCGACGACGACCCGGGAGAACATGCCCGGATTCGCCCGACCGGTGCGAATGGTTCCGAGATCGTCCTTCGCCACCGAGACGGCCTTCTCCATCTTCTCCTCGGCGTCGAAGAGCGCTTCTTCAATCACGACCGTTTCCTCCACAGCGTCGTCATGTCATGACCCGCGGTCCGCGGGTATCAGGACCGAACCAGTGTGCCGATCTTCTCACCGGCGACCGCGCGGGCGATATTGCCCTTGGTCAACAAATTGAACACCAAAATCGGCATCTGGTTGTCCATGCACAAGCTGAAGGCGGTTGCGTCGGCGACCTTGAGGTCGCGCTCGATGACCTCTTTGTGGGTGATCTCGGAGTACATGGTCGCGGTCTCATCGACGCGCGGATCGGCGGTGAACACTCCGTCGACCGCCTTGGCCATCAGGACCACGTCGGCGCCGATCTCCAGCGCGCGCTGCGCAGCCGTGGTGTCGGTGGAGAAGTAGGGCATACCCATGCCCGCTCCGAAGATGACCACGCGGCCCTTCTCCAAGTGCCGCTTGGCGCGCAGCGGGAGGTAGGGCTCGGCGACCTGCCCCATGGTGATCGCGGTCTGCACCCGGGTGTCGACGCCCTGCTGCTGCAGGAAGTCCTGCAGCGCGAGGCTGTTCATCACGGTGCCGAGCATGCCCATGTAGTCGGAGCGAGCGCGTTCCATGCCGCGCTCCTCGAGTTCGGCGCCACGGAAGAAGTTGCCGCCGCCGATGACCACGGCCACCTGGACGCCGGTGGCGACCACCTCGGCGATCTGCTCGGCGACCGTCTGCACCACGTCCGGGTCCAGCCCGACCTTTCCCCCGCCGAACATCTCGCCGCCGAGTTTCAGCAGCACCCGGCGATATCCTGGGCGATCGGTCCCCGGGTCCGTCATGGGTCTCCAGTCTCCTTCGGCGATGGCTTGTCGATCTCGCGGCGATTCGGTGCGCACGGCGGGCGCCGGTGGCGCAGAGCAAGGCAGAGCGGCATCTATCCTGCCCTACCCGGGTCGAGCGGCAGCAGAAGGCCCCCCGTCAACCGGCGTTCGTTCGGTCGGCGGGGGGCCTGCTCGCTGGGGGTGCGGCGGGACTCAGTTCGCGCCGACCTCGAAGCGGGCGAAGCGGGTGACGGTGACACCGGCCTCGTCCAGCAACGCCTTGACGGTCTTCTTCGAATCGGTGACCGACGGCTGCTCCAGCAGGACGACGTCCTTGAAGAAGCCGTTGACCCGGCCCTCGGTGATCTTCGGCAGCGCGGCCTCGGGCTTGCCCTCCTCGCGAGCGGTCTGCTCGGCGATGCGGCGCTCGTTCTCCACGATGTCGGCCGGGACCTCGTCGCGGGTCACGTACTTTGCCTTCAGCGCGGCGACCTGCATGGCGGCGGCACGGGCGGCCTCGGCCGCGGCGTCGCCCTCACCGGTGTACTCGACCAGCACGCCGACGGCGGGCGGCAGGTCGGAGGCACGCTTGTGCAGGTAGGTGGCGACCGGGCCGTCCAGCGAGATGACGCGGCGCAGCTCGAGCTTCTCGCCGATCTTAGCGGCGAGCGCCTGCACGGCCTCCTCGACGGTCTTGCCGCCCAGGTCCAGCGCCTTCAGCGTCTCCAGGTCGCCGGGCTTGGCAGCCGCCGCTGCGGCGACGACCTGCTCGGCCAGCTGCTGGAACTCCGCGTTCTTCGCGACGAAGTCGGTCTCGGAGTTGATCTCGACCATGACGCCGTCCTTGGCGGCGACCAGGCCTTCGGCGGTGGTGCGCTCGGCACGCTTGCCGACGTCCTTCGCGCCCTTGATACGCAGCAGCTCGACGGCCTTGTCGAAGTCACCGTCGGTCTCGGCCAGCGCGTTCTTGCAATCCATCATCCCGGAGCCGGTGAGCTCCCGGAGCCGCTTCACATCGGCAGCGGTGTAGTTCGCCATTCTCGGCGAGCCTCCTTTGGAGAAGTGTGGGTGTTGGCAGCGGCGATCACGATGGCACTCGCTCGTGATCGCCGCCGAAACAGCTGGTTACGACGAGGCTCAGGCCTCGGCCGAGGTCTCGGCGGCCTCGGCGCCGGGGGCGGCCTGCGCGAGCAGCTCCTGCTCCCACTCGGCCAGCGGCTCGCCCGCGCCCGCCTCCGGCTTCTCGTCGCCCGCGGCCACGCCCGCGCGCGCCTGCACACCCTCGGCCACCGCGGAGGCGACGACCTTGGTCAGCAGGGCGGCGGAGCGGATCGCGTCGTCGTTGCCCGGGATCGGGTAGTCGACCAGGTCGGGGTCGCAGTTGGTGTCCAGGATCGCGATGACCGGGATGTTCAGCTTGCGCGCCTCGCCGACGGCGATGTGCTCCTTGTTGGTGTCGACGACCCAGATGGCCGAGGGCACCTTCTGCATGTCGCGGATACCGCCGAGGGTGCGCTCCAGCTTGTTCATCTCACGCGTCAGCATGAGGATTTCTTTCTTGGTGCGACCCTCGAAGCCACCGGTCTGCTCCATGGCCTCGAGCTCCTTGAGGCGCTGCAGGCGCTTGTGCACGGTGGAGAAGTTGGTGAGCATGCCGCCCAGCCAGCGCTGGTTGACGTAGGGCATCCCGACGCGCGTCGCCTCGGCCGCGATCGACTCCTGGGCCTGCTTCTTGGTGCCGACGAAGAGGACGGTGCCACCGTGGGCGACGGTCTCCTTGACGAACTCGTAGGCCTTGTCGATGTAAGTCAGCGTCTGCTGCAGATCGATGATGTAGATGCCGTTGCGGTCGGTGAAGATGAACCGCTTCATCTTCGGGTTCCAGCGCCGGGTCTGGTGTCCGAAGTGTGCGCCGCTGTCGAGCAGCTGCTTCATGGTTACGACAGCCATGGCTCCCGTATCTCTCTTTCGTTGCCGGTTGACGCGGCGAATCGGTGATCCGCCGCCCTGGCGCCACCGAATCGTCGGACCCGGCCGGGAAGGCGGGGACCAGCCGGCGATTCACTGTTCCGAACACGCTGCCGCGAACCCGGGAATTCTCGAGTTCGGTTCGAACAGCGCCGTCGGGAACGAGCACGGGTGGCGCGCGAAGTCGGTCCATGCAGGCACGGACCGCCCGATCAGTTTACGGCCTTGTGGCACCCAGACCTAAATCGGTCCGATCGGAGCTCGTCGACCAGGCGGAACGATGGTTTTTCACAACCGAGCGGGTTATCCACATTTCCCGCGTGGAGCCATCGGCGACGCCGCCGTCGCCGGAGGCTGGAGGCATGAAACCGATTTCCACCGCGACGACCTTCCTCGTTCCGCTGTTCTTCGTGCTCGGCGTCGTCGTCGCGCCACCGGCCGGGGCCGGGACGCCCGCGCCGGAACCTGTGCGCGGGCCGTGTACGGGTTCGGTGTGCCTGCCGTCGCTGTCCGATCTCCTGCGGCGCGCGCCACTCCCGTTCCGGCAATCCGGCCGGGACGCCGATGGGCACGACCGGCCGGAGGCGAATTCCGTCGAACCGGCGGGGCGATCGGAGGTGGAGCCCTCGATGCGGCCGGAATGATCACGCCGAACAGCTGGCGGCTCGGCCGGAGTCTCGCGTGGTCGCTGTGGCTGGTCGTCACCGTGGTCGTGGCGACGGAACCGTCGGCCACGGCCGCGCCCGATGACCGATTCGGCTGGCCGCTGCAACCGCGCCCCGCGGTGCTGCGACGCTTCGACAAACCCCCGCAGAACTGGTTGCCGGGGCATCGTGGAGTCGATCTGGCAGGCGCCGAGGGGCAGGCCGTGCTCGCCGCGGGGGAAGGCATCGTCGTGTTCGCCGGCACGGTGGCCGGCAAGCCGGTTGTCTCCCTCGACCATCCCGGTGGCCTGCGCACGACCTACGAACCGGTTCGCGCCGACGTTCCCGTGGGCGGGCGCGTCGGCCGGGGCACCCGGATCGGCACGCTGGAGGCCGGGCACCCCGGGTGCGCGGCGCCGTGTCTGCACTGGGGAGCGCGCGCCGAGGGCGGCAGCCGCCGCACCCGTGAGTATCTGGATCCGCTCGGGCTCCTGCGCCTCACTCCGCTGCGGCTCAAACCGGTGCGGGAGTGAACCGGCGTCCGACGGCACCCCTTCTTCGCGCTTCGGTCCGGTCCGAAGCGTCGGCGATCCCGATCGGCGTGTCGGCGTGGCGAGGTGGCGGGACCGTGCGGGGTGGGGTGAAGATCGGGACATGGAGGATGGACTCGGGCGGTCGTTCACGTATTCCGAGGTCGGTGCGACACGAGGTGTGCTGCCGGAGGGGTATCACGGGCTTCGGCTGCGGCGGCGCATCGGCCGGGGGCGGGCGCTGTTCGAGCACGCGGGTGCCGAGATCCTCGCCTACCGGGTGCAGAAGGGCACCGGAATCTTTCGCTCCGCCGACACCCCGACGGCCGAGCCCGGCACCGCCATCACCGTGCGCCTCGGGTTCGGTCCGTTGGGAATCACCGCACCGTGCCGGGTCGTGTACGTGCTCGACGAACCCGACCGGAGGGGTTTCGCCTACGGCACCTTGCCCGGTCATCCGGCATCCGGCGAAGAACTGTTCGCCGTCGAATACGACTCCGCGGACGACGCGGTGTACGGACTGATCGTCGCGTTCTCCCGCCCCGCCGCCTGGTACACCCGCGCCGGCGGACCCGTGGTGCGGCTCATCCAGCGTCTCGTCGCGGGCCGGTACCTCGCCACCCTGCCGAAGTCCGTGTGAGGGGCGCCGCGCATCGAGACGGTGCGACCACTCGATCGCACGCTCGCCGGACCCTTACGGGGTGACGATCGCGAAATCGGGGTCCGGGGCGTCGAAGATGTTGACCAGTTCGGCGAGCTTCGTGACATCTCCCTCGATGAGGATGTCGCCCGCGGCCGCCGCGACGCCGAAGTCCTCGCCCGCCAGCAAGACCCGGATCAAGGTGGCCTTGGTCAGCGTGAACGCGGCATCGGGTGCAGGCAGGTCCATGCCGGGCACGGCATCGAAGTGGGTGAGGCGGCCGTTGCGCAGCTCGAGCCGATGGGTCAGGCCTTGGTCGGTGAGGTGCCAGTCCGTGACGAGCCGATGGTCCCACGCCTTGGGTCCGTCGACGCGCAATGCCAGGGCGTTCGAAGATCTGGTCGGTGCTCAGCGCCGCCACCAAGGTCGGTGATTCTGTCTTGGTCGGCGTGCCGAACGGGCCGTAGCGCAGTTCGTAGGCTCCGCTGAGATAGAAGTTGCGCCAGGTCGCGTTCTCGGCGCCATAACCGAGTTGCTCGAAGGTGCTGGCCTGCAATTCCTTCGCGGCATCGTTGTCCGGGTCGGCGAATATGACGTAGTTGAGTACCTGCGCCACCCAGCGATAGTCCCCGGCGTCGTAGGAGGCTTGCGCTTTGCGTAGCACTTCCTCCGCGCCGCCCATGAATTCCACGTGCCGACGGGCCGATTCGACCGGCGGGTGCTCCCAGAGGTGCGCCGGGTTTCCGTCGAACCAGCCCATATAGCGCTGGTAGATGGCCTTCACGTTGTGGTTGACCGAGCCGTAGTATCCGCGCGCGTGCCAGGCCTCGGCGATGGCAGGCGGGAGCGTGATCATTTCGGCGATTTCCGCGCCGACGTACCCCTGGTTGAGCAGGCGGACGGTCTGGTCGTGCAGATATCCGTACAGATCGCGTTGCAGCGAGAGGAATTCCACCAGGCGGGCGGTGCCCCAGGTCGGCCAATGGTGGGAGGCGAAGACGACGTCGGATCGGCGGGCGAACAAGTTGATCGCCTCGGTCAGGTATTTCGCCCAGACGTGGGCGTCGCGCACCAGCGCGCCGCGCAACGTGAGCACATTGTGCAGAGTGTGGGTCGCGTTCTCCGCCATGCACAGCGCGCGCCGGTCCGGGAAGTAGAAGTTCATCTCCGCAGGTGCTTCGGTGCCGGGCGTGAGCTGGAAGACCATGCGAATGCCGTCGATGGTCTCCTCCTGTCCGGTCGCCGTGATGTCGACGGTAGGCGGGAGCAGTGTGACAGTGCCGACCGACGTGGTCTGGCCGAGCCCGGAGCCCACCGCGCCGAGCGGACCGCGTGGCAGCACCGCGCCGTACATGTACCCCGCGCGGCGCGCCATCGCCGTGCCCGCGTAGACGTTCTCCGCCACCGCGTGTTCCAGGAAACCGGCGGGCGCCAGCACCGGACAGCGTCCCTGCTCGACCGCTTCCGCGGTGACGACTCCGCACGCCCCGCCGAAGTGGTCGGCATGCGAATGCGTGTAGATCAAACCGGTTACCGGACGGTCACCGCGATGGGCGCGGTAGAGCGCGAGACCGGCCGCGGCGGTCTCGGTGGAGATCAGCGGATCGATCACGATGACGCCGGTTTCCCCTTCGACCAGCGTCATGTTCGAGATGTCGAGGCCCCGGATCTGGTAGATGCCCTCGGTGACCTCGAACAACCCCTGCCGCGTCACCAGACCGGACTGCCGCCAGAGACTCGGGTGGACCGAGGCGGGGCAGGGTTCTCGCAGGAATGAATAGGAGTCGTTGTCCCATACGACGGTTCCATCTTCGGAGGCGACCACGCCGGGCGTCAGAGCCGCGATGAAGCCGCGCTCGACGTCGGCCGGATCGGTCGTGTCGCCGAAGGGCAGTGCGGCGGCCGCACGCTGGTGTTCCGCGACGATGAAGCCGCTGGGCTCGCTCGCTGTGCTCATGTCGTCCTCCTGTCGTCTCGATGAGATCTGCTGATCGGCCGCCCTGTTCATGGCAGCGGAGTGAGGCAGCCCGCCGCGGCCGCGGCCATCGCGACCACGATGACCGCCGCGGCTGTCGCGGCCACGATGCGGCCGCCTCGGGCGTAGCGGCCCCGGCGAAGAGCGTGGTTACGCAGATAACAGGCCACGGCCAGCGCCGTCATCGCGAGCGCGGCGGCGATGGGCACGAACGCCGCCGCGCGCCATCCACTGTCGAGAGCCTGGTGCAGGAACAGCGTGGCGACGACCATCGCCGCCACGGCGGTGCGCCGCCACGCCAGTGCGGTGCGTTCGGCGGACAGGTGGGGCGCGCTCACCGCAGCAGCACCGCCACCGCCGCCAGCACCGAGACGATGGCGATGCCCGCCGACAGGATCGGCACCAGCACCGTGTCCGGCAGCGGATCGCCGCGCCGCATGGCGACGCCGACGCGCCGCCAGTGCGCGTACGCGCCGACCGCCACGACCGCCGCCAAGACCAGGCAGCTCAGCGCGATCGCGCGCCGTAGTCCCGCGATCCGGAACGATTGCACCAAGGTGTGCACCGCGACACCACCGGCCAGCAGTCCCAAGGACGTCCGCATCCACGCCAAAAAGGTGCGCTCGTTCGCGAGGGTGAAGCGGTAGTCGAGTTCCGCCTCGCCTTCCTCGGATTCGATCTCGGGATTCGGCAGCGTCACGCCGGCTCGGCTCGGCTGGGAAGACGCAGGGTCCGCGACCACGTCCGGCCGACCTGCTCGCGGCGTATCGGGCGGCGACCGGGAGAAGGCGGCGTTCCGGTGCACGGGATCACGCCGTACTGCACGGGGGTCACGACACACCACGCTAGTGCGGACCAGCGGAACTCGCGGGATCCCATTGCCGACCGGGGGAAGTCACGCAGCGTCGGCACGCACGCTGGGTGTCCCGGGTCAGGTACCGGCATCACCGCGTTGCCCCGGTAGCCCCTCGAAAGCCGGCCGGAGTCGGAAGGCGAACGGCGTGGGGTGGTGCGCCGAGGACAGCGCGCCCGGGTCCGCCGCCCATCCGCACGGGATCGGCACAGTTCCCAGTTACTTTCCGGTGAACAGGTCGGATGGGCGGCGACCATGAGCACCCTCCGTCGCTTGTAGCCATGGCAAACAGTTAGCTACGTCAGGTTAACCGGCGCCCCGGGGGCGGTCCACGCTCCGCACCGGCCCGTGACCGGCTGGTTATGCACACCGCGGCGCGGGGGTCAGATCGGGATCGCGTCCTCGAACGTCATGGCAAGCCGCGCGACGGAGGAAGACATCAGCGCACGCCGAGGTAAGCCGAGCGACCGGAGCTCCGCGGCGATCTCATGGTCGCCGAGCCGTAGCCGAGCCCCACCGACACGTGCGCGCATGCCCGAGGGTCGCATCTCCCAGCGCGTGCAGCGGGTGACGCCGTCGAGGTGGGAGTAGGCGTCGAACGAGGACGCGACTGCGCGCCCGTCCGGGGTCGCGAACCCGGGCCGCACCGTGAGATCCGCGATGAGCCGCCCGTCCTGGTGCAGCGCGCCGCTGCGCGTCCGGCCACCGTGGTCGACGGCGAACTCGGCGAGTTCCTTGGGGAATCCCCAGATGCCGCGCCCGGCCGCCAGCGTGAAGTCGCCGTCGACCGGGAGCCGGTGGATCAGCACACCCGCCTGCCCGGTCACCAGGGCCTTCAGATCGCCCGATGACGACGCCGCTCCCGCGGTGTGGTGGCGCACCATGAAGGAGACACCGAACTCGTTGTACGGCCCCAGATCGCCGTCGACGTAGTCGACGAAGACCAGGGTGCACATCGCCCGACCGCCGGGCAGGCGCAGGATACTCAGGCCGGAGTAGTCGATCAGGCGTTGCGCCGCCACGGCGGGCACCAGATAGGTGGCCATGAAGGCGTGTGCGAGCCGGACGCGAACCGGCATGGGGACCTCACGGCCGAGAACGGTGTGCGTGCTCATGTCGCCGCCTTTCTGCCCAGCGGCGCGGGAGCGCCGGGTCGCGCGGGCGATACCCGCCCATCACGTGCATATAACGCGTATCAGATTACGACCATAACGAGCTTGTCGGGTCCACTTCCCCCGTCAGAACACGTTACAGTTTCGACCTGATCACTCCTCCGGCACACGAGCCTCGGGCGACTCCCGCGACTTCGGGGTGCTGCGCAGGCGAGCGTCCAGGCCGTTGAGCACGCACAGCAGACCGAAGTCGAAGGCCATTGCGCGCGCGACCTCCTGGTCGGTCGGTACGGCCTCCTGATAGTCGGCGAGCATCTCGGGATAATCGCCGGCCAGTTCGCCCATCACGCGCAGCATGCCGTCGGTGTCCATCTCGGCCCCCTTGGAGGCCGCATCCCAGGCGAGCTCGGGAATCACCTGGCCGAGCACGAAACAGATCACCGATCCGCTGGCCAGGTAGATGTCGACGCCTTGGAAACCCGCCCGGACGAACGCGCGGCGCAGCCGATCGCTGAGCCGCAGCGAATTCGGGCCGACGCTGGGCAACCGCCCGACGAGAGACGCGCTCCACGGATGCTCCCGGATGGTCGCGCGGAAGCTGTAGGCGAAGGTGGTCAGCACCTCCCGCCAGGACGCCTGCTCGGGTTCCGGGTCCGCACCATGCCCCAGAACTCGTCGAGCACCAACTCCAGCAACTCCTCCTTGTTGGAGACGTGCCAGTAGAGACTCGTCGCCCCCGCGCCCAGCTTGGCGCCGAGTTTGCGCATGCTGAGCGCGTCCAGCCCGTTGGCGTCGAGTATCTCGACCGCCGCGGCGACGATCTGCTCTCTGCCCAGGCCCGACGTTCGGGGCCGACGCGGCTGCTTGGTCCATACCGACGTGAACTGCTGCTTGGTCACGACACGATCTTATATTCGCTCGTACAGCGTTCGATTATCTCGTACACTGTGCGAGTGGAATCGAACGTTGTACGAGACCCCCGCCGCTGGTGGGTCCTGGGGGTCCTTTGCCTGTCCTTGCTGGTGCTGATGCTCGACAGCACCGTCCTCAATCTCGCGATTCCGTCGCTCATCAGGGAGCTGGGCGCCACACCGTCGGACGTGCAGTGGATTCTGGACGCCTACGTGCTGGTCTTCGCCGGCCTCCTGCTGACAGCGGGGAGCCTGTCCGACCGTTTCGGCAGGCGGCGAGCCCTGATCACCGGGCTGGCCGTGTTCGGCGTGGCTTCGCTGGCCGCCGTGCTGGCCACCGAGCCGTGGCAGGTCGTTGCCGCGCGTGTCGCGATGGGCGTCGGCGGGTCGCTGCTGATGCCCTCGACCCTGTCGATCCTGATGACCACCTTCGCCGAGGACGAACGGCGAACGGCCATGGCGGCATGGTCGACGGTCTCCATGGTCGGCATCGTCGCCGGACCGACGTTGGGCGGCTTCCTGCTCCAGCACTACTGGTGGGGTTCGGTCTTCTTGCTCAACATTCCGGTGGCGGTGCTGGCGATCGTGGCGGCCGTGGTGCTGATGCCCGAGACCACCGGCGAGCAACGGCCGATCGACCTGGTCGGCGTCGTGCTGTCCATCGTGGCGCTGGGCGCGACGGTCTACGTGATCATCGAGCGGGAGTGGAACATCCCCGTGATCGTGCTGGCCGCCGTCGCGGCGATCGCGTTCGTCGTCTGGGAGAGCCGATCCGCCCATCCCATGCTGCCGTTGGCGGTGTTCCGCAGCCGTGATTTCACGGGAACGTGCCTCACACTGCTGCTGATGGTGTTCGGCATGGGAGCGGTTATGCTGATGCTCACGCAGTACCTTCAGTTCGTCCTCGGCTACGGGCCGATGAAGGCAGGTCTGGCGCTGCTGCCGTACGCCGTGGCCGCGGCGGTCTGCAACGGCCTCGGCGCCACCCTCGGCAAGACGCTGAGCAACAAGACGCTCATCGTGTCCGGTCTGCTGGTCATGGGCGTGGCCTTCGGCATCCTGGCCGTCGGGAGCGGCTATCTGTGGATTCTCCTCAGCATGCTGGTGATGGGTGTGGGCGGCGGTCTGGCCGGTCCCGCCGCGTACGCGGCCATCATGAGCGCGATCCCGCTACAGCACGCCGGAGTCGGTTCCGCGATGAACGACACCATTCAGCAGGTTGGGATGGCGATCAGCATCGCCGTCCTCGGTAGCGTGCTGGCCGGTGTCTTCACCTCGAACATGCCCGCCGACGCTCCCGGCGCGGCGCGCGAGTCCATCGGCGCCGCCTTCCAGCTCGGCTACATCGAGCCGGCCAAGGAGGCCTTCACCGAAGCCATGTCCACCGGCGCGTGGATCAGCGCCGTATTCAGCATCGCGGCCGCCCTCCTCGGCGCGGTTCTGCTGCGCGCCCGGCGACCGCAGCAGGCCGCGCAGCCGGAAAGCGTGACCGTCGCGGACTGATCGGCCGGGCCGGGCCGGGCGGGTGCGCGGTTCCTCCGCCCGGCCCGGTTCCACCGATCGGCATCCGCGTCCACAGGCGATCCTCAGCGATCCTCAGCAATCTCAGCCTTCCGGATCCGCCGGTATGAATGATTCCAACCCGCGGGTTGATGGTTTCGCGCGCGCCCTCCGAGAAGAGTTGTAGATGTCAGCAACTCCGACGGCCTTCAACCAACGAGGGCTAGTGAAGCAATTCGATCTCTGGAGAAATCATGACCACGAACAAAATGCGCGCAACGGCGGCGGCAGTAGCGCTGGCGCCGATCATCGCACTCGGTTCAGGTTTTGCTTCCGCCGCCCCGGACGTAACCCCGGGACCAGTGGCGGATAATTCCACACCGATCCCGGCGCAGGTCGAGCCCGCCACGTTGGGCCTGGTTTGGCCGCTGGGTATTTTCTGCGCTCCACTGCTGCTCCTTCCGCCGGTCGTCAACGCGGTCGCGGTATTCGTGTGCGCCGCCTGACCGACACGCAGAGGAGGACACTGCCGACGCGACCCGGATGTGACGCATCCCGGGTCGCATCGTAACCATTCTGTTCTCTTGCCCCGACCGTGGCATCGCGTCTTTTCCGGATCGAAATGTTTACCGATCCACCGGCGCACCCGGCCGGGGCAACTTGTGCGAATCATTCGTACGATGCGGATCAGTGCGGTTCAATTACCGGATGGCCAAGTTCGAGAAACTCGTGGGCGCTGCCGCGGCACTCGCCGCAGGCACCGCGTTATTCGGGGCACCCGGGGCCGCACACGCCGAGAATCCGTCCGTGCTGGGCGGCGGCTCGGGCATCGTCGTCGGCGGTCAGAACATCTGCACCCTCACCACCATCGGTCGTGACGCCGCCGGCCGGCTGGTCGGGTTCACCGCGGCTCACTGCGGCGAAGCGAACGCCACGATCGTCGCCGAATCCAATCGCGCCGCCGGTACCGTCGGCGCGGTCGACTACACCAACAGCGATCTGGACTACTCCGTGATCGTGTTCGATCCGGGGATGGTCGAACCGGTGAACCAAGTGGGCGGAACCACCATCACCGATCTGGGCGGGCCCGCCGAGTACGGGGACACCGTCTGCAAGGAAGGGAGAACCACCGGCCGGACCTGCGGGCCCGCGTATGGCGACGTGTTCACGGCCGGCAATGCCACCTGGACCCAGACGTGTGTCGTCGAGGGCGATTCGGGTGGGCCGGTCGTGGTCGGGACGACGCTCGTGGGCATGGTCAACGGCTATCTCGTCGTTCCCTGCCTCGGCCCGCAACTCGGAACCGACATCACCGCGGTAATCGCCGACGCGAACGCTCGCGGGGGCGCCGGAGCCGGTTTCCGGCCGATCTGAACCGACCCGTCCTCCTACCCATCCAGCCGGAGCCTTACCTCTCCTGGTCGGTGACGATGCCGCATTGGATGGCGCGTTCCACCAGGACCAGCCGCTTCTGGTTCGGCGGTAAGGCTTCGACCTGGAAAATCCGGAACAGTGCCCGCATATGCGTCTTCACCGTCGAGATGCTCAAGCACAATTCGTCGGCGATCCGACTGTTGGACGCCGGGTACGAATACACGTTCCGCGCGTCGTACGGGCGGCACAGGGCCTCGAGCACCATATGCTGGGCCGGCGTCAGCGAATTGTGGTCGGGCAGTGGTGAATGGGCAAGTGTCATTTCCTCTTCGGGACGCTCCGTGGCTTTGAAGACGAATATCGATCGGCCGACGCGAATAGTGTCTCCGGAGCCGAGTTTCCGCCGCCCACCGACACGTTCGCCATTGACGAATGTCCCATTCTTGGACAGACCGTCATCGACGATCACCCAGCGGCCGCAAACACGCTCGATAATAGCGTGCAGCCTGGATACGGTCGCGTCGGTCAGGACGATATCGGCTGCGGCGGACCGCCCGATGGTCACACTCGACACTTCTCCGTCGAGGGATATTTCGCGTACTGTTTCCGATCCGACGGACCGGGACGTCGTGGAAATGGCGGCCGACTTCCGCCACGCGGACCGCTCCGTCAATGGGAACGGTTCGCGACGCAGAGCCTGTGGTCCGCTGGACGTAGACATCGCTTGTGTTTCCCATCGGATTACGTCGTGGACTGCGGGCACCGATTCGCTCCCTCAAGAGTGCGCTTCGCCAGTGACGAGCACATGCGGTTTCGCCTACATGATGCCTTAGCGAGTCGTGGGGCGATCGAGTATGCGCCCGTGATGACGGGGCGATACAAAATTGTCCGATGACCGTCATCATTCGACCACGCACCGGCACCGACCTCGCCGCCTGCGTCGCGGCATTGCGGCACGTGCACGACGTCGACCGGTATCCGGGAGTCTGGCCCTCGAACCCCGAGCGCTGGTTGTCGCCGCCCAAGTTGATCGCGGCTGCCGTCGCTGAACGCGACGAAAGGATCACGGGGCACATCGGCCTCGGCGTGAGCGACGGAACACCGGACCCCGTCCGTGACGCGGCCGGCGGGGCGACTGTCGTCTCGGTGATCAGATTGTTCGTCGTCCCGGGCGCGCGGCGGACCGGAGTGGGCTCGAGACTGCTGGCGGCGGCAGTTGGCTCGGCCGACAGCAGCGGGAAGCGAGCCGTCCTCACGGTCGAGGCGGGCAGTGCGGCGGCGATCGCGATGTACGAGCGGAGTGGTTGGCGGCGCGTGCACAGCGGACCCGGCGGTTGGTACACGGCGGACGGGCAAGAGGCACGGGTGCACTACTACGTCAGCCCCGCACGGCCCGGATCGTCACGGTGACCTCCGACCGCTCCGTCGGTGCCACGTCTCGTGCGTGCCGCGAATCGTCGTGTGGTCGGGCCGACGGAGTCACCCGGCGTGGCGTTCCTTCGTGTCAGGCGCGGGGGTGGGCTTGGTCGTGCACTTTCTTGAGCCGGTCGATGGAGACGTGGGTGTAGAGCTGAGTGGTCGCCATACTCGCGTGACCGAGAAGTTCCTGGACTACACGCAGGTCCGCCCCTCCCTCGAGCAGGTGCGTCGCGGCGGTATGCCGCAGGCCGTGCGGACCCATGTCCGGTGCGCCGGGGATGGCCGAGACCACGTCGTGGACCACGGTTCTGGCCTGGCGCTGATCGAGACGCCTGCCGCGGCGACCGAGCAGCAGTGCCCGCCCGGATTCGGCGGTGGCGAAGGCGGGGCGCCCGTAGCGCAGCCAGTTGCCGACCGCCTCGTCGGCGGGCCCGCCGAACGGCGCCGAGCGCTCCTTGTTGCCCTTGCCGAGCACGCGCAGCACGCGACGTTCGCGGTCGACGTCCTCGATATCCAGTCCGCACAACTCGCTGACCCGGATGCCGGTGGCGTAGAGCAATTCCACGATCGCCCGATCCCGCAGTGCCATCGGGTCGCGCTGGGCTGCGCCGGACTGCGCCGCGTCCATCGCGCCCAGCGCCTGCTGCCGCCCGAGGACGGCGGGAAGCACGCGGTGGGCCTTCGGCGAACCCAGCCGCAACCCCGGATCCGCGGGCAACCGGCCGGTCTTCGTGAGCCAAGCGGTGAACGTGCGCGCCGACGACGCTCGCCGGGCCACGGTCGTTCGCGCCGCGCCCGCCGCCGCTTGCTGTGCCAGCCACGAGCGCAGCAACAGCAGATCCAGCTCGCGGATCGCCGAATCGGCCGACCGGGCGTACAGATGCTCCAGCAGCGATCGCGCATCCCCCAGGTACGCGCGGACGGTGTGCTCCGAGCGGTTGCGCCCGAGCCGCAGATGCCTGCCGTACTCCAGCAGCAGCGCTTCGAGATCGTCGGGCAGTTGCTCCATGCTCCCACCGTCCCGACCCCAGCCCGGAATGGCAAGCCAGCGCGCCGAAGGTGTTCATGTGCGCTTCGCCGTTCGCCGCCAACCGCTTTCGTCATTCGCCACGAGATCCGCCAGTTCGAGGGCGGACAGGGCCGCACGAACCACGGGAAGGGGCAATTCGCACTGCCTGGACAACTCCACCGGTAGCCGCGAACCGATCCTGGGCAGTGCGGCGAGAACGAGCGCCTCGTCCGCGGTCAGCCGGCTTTCCGGATCGGCGGCCGTCGCCGTCCCGGGAACCGACAGCCGCAATGGCCCCGCCTCGTCGACGACGTCCTCGGCACGGGTCACCAGGAGGGCCTCGCCGTCACGGATCATGCGATGGCAGCCGACCGACGCGGCCGAAGTCACCGGGCCAGGCACGGCCAGAGCGGGACGGCCCATGCGGCGCGCCCATTTCACGGTGTTGCGCGCGCCGCTGCGCAATCCCGCTTCCACGACGAGCACACCGTCGGCGAGGGCGGCGATCAAGCGATTCCGCGCGAGGAACTGATGCTTCTGCGCGGTGACGCCGGGCGCGTATTCGCTGACCACCAGACCGTGTTCGGCGATCTCTGCCAGCAGCCGCTCGTGCTGCACCGGGTACGGCCGGTCGATGCCGCAGGCCAGTACGGCGATCGTGGACCCGGCCACCCCGAGCGCGGCACGATGCGCCATGCCGTCGATCCCGAAGGCGGCTCCCGAAACGATGGTCCACCCCTGGGTGGCGAGGTCGCCCGCCATCTCCGCCGTGACCCGGTTGCCGTACCCGGTGCTGCACCGCGCGCCGACCACGGCCACAGCGCGCTCGCATGCCTCCAGCAGCGAGCGTGGGCCACGCACCCACAGCACCAACGGCACCGCGCCGTCGCGATCCCGCCCCGGGTCGAGTTGCGCGAGTCCGAGCATGCGCCAAGCGGGCCATTCCGGATCGTCCGGCGTCACCACGCGCCCGCCGATCCGCTCGATGGTGTCGAGATCGCGCGCCGCGACATCGGTTTCGCGCCGCTGCGCCGTCGGCCCACGAAGCGGTTCGGGCAGCGCGCACTCCCGCACGGCCCGCGCCGCTTCGACCACCCCGACCGACTCGATGAGCGCCGACAGCGGCGCGCACGGCCCCTGCACCACCCGCGACAGGTAGACCCACGCGAGCCGCCTGGCGTCGGATCCGGCGCACGGCACTCCCGCTCGGGGCGCTTCGACAGCCACACCGGCATCCGCCACACCGGCATCCGCCACACCGGCATCGGCGGCCATGTGGACCGCCGCTGGCGCGTCGACGATCCCGGGCATGGTCGCCGCCGTGCCCTCGATCGGGACCGGCGTGCTCATTGCGCACCGCGCTGGCGGAAGTTCAACGCGGCCAGCACGTCTTCGGCGGAGGGCAGCTCACCGCCGCGCAGGTCGCAGATGGTCCAGGCGACACGGATGGCCCGGTCGGCACCACGCGCGGACATGCGACCGAGGCGCAGCGCGGCCTCGACGGGAGCGAGCGATTGGCGCGGCAGCCGGAACCGTTGGCGTAAGACGTGGCCGGGGACCTCGGCATTGGTGAGCCACCCGTACTCGCGCCAGCGCTCGGCCGCGGCGCGCCGGGCGATGGCGACCCGGCCGCGCACCACGTCGCTGCTCTCGGCCGCGTCGGTGCTGAACGCCGCGCCGGACTGCCCGTGCATCCGCACCCAGATGTCGATCCGGTCCATCAGCGGCCCGGACAGCTTGCCGAGATAGCGGCGGCGAGCCAGTGGCGCGCAGATGCAGTCCACGTCGCGGGCCGGTGCGCACGGGCACGGGTTCGCGGCGAGCACGAGCTGGAAGCGGGCCGGATAGCGGGCGACACCGTCGCGGCGTGCGATGCGCACTTCCCCTTCTTCCAAGGGCGTTCGCATGGCCTCCAGCACCTTCGTGCCGAGTTCGGCGCATTCGTCGAGGAACAGCACGCCCCGGTGGGCCCGGCTGACCGCGCCCGGCCGCGCGGTGCCCGAACCGCCGCCGATCATCGCGGTCACCGAGGTCGAGTGATGTGGGGCGACGAACGGTGGCGCGGTGATCAACGGGTGGTCTCCGGAGAGCGTGCCCGCCATGGAATGGATCGCCGTAACCTCCAGCGCCTCGGTCTCGGTGAGTGGCGGCAACAGGCCGGGAAGCCGTTGCGCCAGCATCGTCTTACCGATGCCCGGCGGACCGGTGAGCAGCAGATGGTGCCCACCCGCCGCGGCCACCTCCAACGCCCAGCGAGCTTCGTCCTGCCCTACCACCTCGCTGAGATCGCCGCCCTGCCGCCCGGTGTCCGGCAGCGCGCCGTCCGGTTCGTCGAGCGTGTCCTCACCGCGCAGCCAGGCCACGACTGCGCGCAAGCTGCGCGCTCCGAAAACCTCGATGCCCTCGACCAGACCGGCCTCGGCCATGGCCACCGCGGGCACCACCACGGTCGACCATCCGCCTTTGCGCGCCGCCAGCACGGCGGGCAGGATGCCCCGCACCCGTCGCACCCGTCCGTCCAGCGCGAGTTCTCCCAGCAGCACCGTCTTCGCGAGCCGCTCCGAGGGGACCGAGCCCGAGGCGTCCAGTACCGCGACCGCCAGCGCCAAGTCGTAGACACTACCCAGCTTCGGCAAGGTCGCGGGCGACAGCGCGAGGACCACCCGGCCGTCGGGCCACTTCTCCCCGGAGTTCGCCACCGCGGAACGGACCCGGTCCCGCGATTCCTGCAACGCGGTGTCGGGCAGCCCGACCAGGTGGACCGACGGCAGGCCCTGTCCGATGTCGGCCTCGATTTCGACGAGCAGACCGTTGACGCCGGTCACCGCGACCGAATGCGCCCGCCCGAGCGCCATCAGAACACCGCCGCGAGATGGGTGATGACCGGTGCGCTACCCCGCGCGACCAGCACCGACACCACGTCGAACCGGATGCGGCGCCATGGCCCGTCCTGCTCGGCCAGCCACAGCAGGGCCAGCCGCCGGATCCGCTGCTGTTTGACGTAGGTGACCGACTCGGCCGGCGTGCCGTAACCGAGACCAGAGCGCGTCTTGACCTCGACGAACGCGGTCACGTCCCCATCGCGGACGACCAAGTCCAGCTCGCCGTAGCGGCAACGCCAGTTTCTGGCGACGATCTCCATCCCCGCCGCGCACAGGAATCGCGCCGCCAGTTCCTCCCCGTGCGCCCCGAGCGCCTGTTTGTCTGTCACCCGGCCAGCGTGCGCCGAAGCCGGATCGGGTCAGGACCGCCGACCTGGGAGAACGGAAAGTCTGTGGATAACCGAGTCGCTGTGCGGAACTCTCCGGCCGCTCACTCCGGCAGCCGCAAGTCGGGCTTCTCCAGCTCCTCGATGTTGACGTCCTTGAAGGTGATGACCCGGACGTGCTTGACGAAGCGGGCCGGGCGGTACATGTCCCACACCCACGCATCGCTCATCCGCACCTCGAAATACACCTCGCCGTCCGCGTTCTGCGGCCGCAGCTCCACGGAATTGGCCAGGTAGAAGCGACGCTCGGTCTCCACCACGTACGAAAACTGACCGACGATGTCCTTGTACTCGCGATACAGCGAGAGCTCCATCTCGGTTTCGTACTTCTCGAGGTCCTCGGCACTCATCGGGTGGGACGTCCTCCTTCTCGCCGCATCGCGTCGTGTGATGACATCATCGCGCATGCGCCGCGCCGGTAGCCACTCGGCCAGCCGTACGCTCGTTCGGAAACTGCTCGGACAGCGCCTCGTCGATACCGCGGGCGAGCACCGCGTCCGCGTCGTCGGCCGCCGCCGCGACCGGCCGCAATCCGGCCGCTTCGCGCACGTTGCGCCACGAGCGGCGGTGCTCGCTGCTGGGGCCGAGACGGTGCAACGCGGCGGTGTGCTCGGGCGTGTTGTAGCCCTTGTGTGCGGCGAAGCCGTAACCGGGGAATCGCTGGTCCAGTTCGACCATGATCCGGTCCCTGGTGACCTTGGCCAGGATGCTGGCCGCCGCGATGCACGCCGCCACACCGTCGCCCCCGATCACCGGCAGCGAGGGCACCGGGATGCCCGGCACCCGGAAACCGTCGGTCAGCACGTAGCCGGGCGTGCGCCCGAGCCCGGCCACGGCACGGCGCATCCCTTCGATATTCGCGACGTGGATGCCGATCGAGTCGATCTCCCAGGCCGGGATGACGACGACCTGGTAGGCCAGCGCGAGCCGGATGATCACCGGGTACAGCTCTTCGCGCGTGGCCTCGGTGAGCTTCTTGGAGTCGTCGAGACCGGCCAGCTTGTCGTACGCCTTCGGAGCGAGCAGGCACGCCGCGACGACGAGCGGACCCGCGCACGGACCTCGGCCCGCCTCGTCGACGCCCGCGACCGGCCCGAGGCCACTGCGGATCAATGCCGCCTCGAGCGTGCGCAATCCTCCTGCCCTGCGCATCACCACACGCGGCGGCCAACCGTTACCCACCGGCACCAGACCTTGCCCCACCGTCCAATTATCCCGCGCCCCGGACGATCAGTTCTCCTGGGCGTTCTCCGAACGCACCGGCCCGATCCGGCCGGGCGGCCAGATCTTGAACACCGCCTTGCCGCGAACGTTGTCCACGGGAACGGTGCCCTGCAGTTCGTCCTTGATGTGAGCGCGGGAATCGGCGGACTGGTTGCGGTTGTCACCCATCACCCACAGATGCCCCTCGGGCACCTTCACCGGCGCGAACTCGCGTCCGCCACCGGCGCCGTAGGGCTGGCCCGGCACGTACGGGGCGAGGTAGCGAGCGTAGGGCTCGTCCAGCGGCTTGCCGTCCACGATCACCCGGCCCTGCGGATCGCAGCACTGCACGGTCTGGCCGCCGACCGCGATGACGCGCTTGACCAGGTCGTTCTCATCCGGCGGCACCAGGCCGAAGAAAGAGAAGAAGTTCTGCACGCCGCGCACGGCGGCATTATCCGAACGGATCGACTTGTAATGGGTGTTCCACGAGGGCGGGCCGACGAAGACGACCACGTCGCCCGGTTGCGGATCGCCCCAGTAGTAGCTGAGCTTCTGTACGTAGATGCGGTCACCGGTGCAGCCTGCGCAGCCGTGCAACGTGGTCTCCATCGACTCCGACGGGATCACGTACGGCCGGCCGACGAAGGTGACCATCAGCGCGGCGATCACCGCGGCGATCCCGATGAGGATCGGCAGTTCCTGCCAGAACGGCCGCTGCTTCTTCTTCGGCCGCCGCTTCGCGCGACCCGCCCGCGTATTCTCGTCGCCCGATTCGGACACCGACACCGACCCACTTTCGTCTGCCACGCCGAACAGATTAGCCCGGCAGCGAAACCGAGGTCCGATGCCGGGCTGAGGAAGATCTGCTGTGCCGAAAAGCTAACTCAGCGCTTTTCCTTGATCTTGGCGGCCTTGCCGCGCAGCTCGCGCAGGTAGTACAGCTTGGCGCGGCGGACGTCACCGCGGGTCACGACATGATGTGGTCGATGTTCGGGCTGTGCACCGGGAAGGTGCGCTCCACGCCGACACCGAACGACACCTTGCGGACCGTGAAGGTCTCGCGGATGCCACCACCCTGGCGGCGAATCACGACGCCCTTGAAGACCTGGATGCGCTCCTTGGAGCCCTCGATGACCTTCACGTGCACGTTGAGCGTGTCGCCCGGCCGGAAGTCGGGGACGTCGCTGCGCAGCGACTTCTCGTCGACGAAGTCAAGGGTGTTCATTTCCATCCTTCTGGTTTTCGCGCGAACAGAGGACCCTGGCGGCACTCGGGCGTGCTCGGCCGGTTCATGCTCCGATCAATGGGGTGCGCCGGGTCGACAACCACCCAGGGCAACCTGTGCATTGTGCCAGATCGGAGCGCCGCGCAAGAAATCGGCCCGGGGCGGCGCACCGTCGATTATCTCACGTCACGCGCAGCGCGGCACGGTGCACGGCCGCGGCGAGCCGCTGGTTCTCCGGCGCGTCGAAGCCTGAGCCGCCCATCCATGCCGGACCGGCTGCCCGGACGGCCGCGTCGTTCGGGAGCTCGAGCACATCGGCCGGGGTGAAGCCGTCCGCGTTCAGGTTGCAGGAGATGCCCGCGACGCCGCGCGGGCTCGGCGCGCCCGACTCGAACGCCGCGTGCTGCCGCGGCGACGCGCGCCACGGCAGGACAGGCACAGGCACAGGCACAGGCACAGGCAGTAAGCCCTGCGCGGCCGCCGGGCGGAAGACGGGAAGGACGGAGTTCGCCGACAGCCACGGCGTCTCGCGCGCGCCGCACCACTGGCCGCCCGCCTCCGACGCGCCGCCCCCTCTCAGTGGTTCTGTTCGCCGGAGATCGCGTCCTGAGCGGGCGGCGGGCTCGGCGTATGCAGCGGACCGTGATCGGTGTGCCAGAGCGAATGATGCCGGTGCGGAGCGGGCGGGGCGGGCACGACCGTACGGGTGAGCTCCGCTTCCGCCGCCGTGCGGACGTGCTCGACATCCGGTTTTCCCGCGACCAGATCCTGCACGAAGATCTTGGCGCGGATGACCGGGCGGCGATACCGCCTCTCCCGGACGATGGCGCGATACATCAGGCGCCTGCGGTCGCCGTAACGCCAGCGCGCCCACGGCGCGCCCGGACGGCTCAGCCGCAGCGCGCCGACGACCAGCAGCGGCAGGAAGAACATGCCGAACAGGCCGGTCCAGATCTTCCCCTTGGCGATCACGATCGCGGCGAGCCCCAGGTTGACCACGGCGAACACGACGACGAAGACGCGGACCTCGATGCTCGGATCGCGCCGGAAGTCGTTGATGTCCAGCATCCACAGCGGATGGAAGCCGAGCAGCAGCAGTCCCGTCACCGCGAGGGCGACGAACACAGCGTCCACCGACGTGCGCCCCTGCTCCTCCCAATACACGTCGCGCAGATAGAAAATCAGCGCGAATTCGTCGAGGACCAGCGCGGCGCCCACACCGAAAGCGGCCGCGAGGACGCTGGCCGTGGCCGTGCCTGCGCTCTGGTACTGCGTGACCATCCCGATGCCGGAGGCGAGCACCAGGATCACACCGAACACCATGTGATGGATGTGCGTGTCGCCGGCCCGGAGGTTGCCCGGCCACCAGCGCACCCGCGCGCGGATCAGCCGGACGCTGATGCGGATGAACAGGAATCCGACGATGAATCCGAGCAGGAAGCACAGCAACGGCAGCCGCCCTTGGGCGATCACGTCCTCGTGGAGCCACCGTCGCATGCCGCCTACTCCCTCCCGCGCAGTGGGCTACTGGCCGAAGCCCGCCCTGCGCAACGCGTCCGCCATCGCCCCGCTCGGCGCGGGGGCGCTGCGCCGCTGGTTGCCTCCGCGCCCCTGGCCTTGGTTGCGACCCTGGCCCTGCTGCCTGTTCTGACCATTCTGCCGCTGCCGCTGCTCGCCTCCCCCGGGTCGCCCGCCCTGGCCGCGTTGCCGGTTGTCGCCGCCTTTGGCGGGCGTGCCCGGCTCGTCGTCCAGCCGCAGGGACAGGCCGATGCGCTGGCGCGCCACGTCCACCTCGAGCACTTTCACCTTGACCACGTCGCCGGACTTGACCACTTCGCGCGGGTCCTTGACGAAGTTGTGCGACATGGCCGAGACGTGCACCAGGCCGTCCTGGTGCACGCCCACGTCGACGAACGCACCGAACGCCGCCACGTTCGTCACCACGCCCTCGAGCACCATGCCCGGTTGGAGGTCGGCGACCTTCTCCACCCCGGCGGCGAACTCCGCGGTCTTGAACTCCGGACGCGGGTCGCGACCCGGCTTCTCCAATTCGGCGATGATGTCGGTGACGGTGGGCACACCGAAGCGGTCGTCGGTGAGATCGTCCGCGCGCAGCGAGCGCAGCACCGTGGTGTTGCCGATGACCTCCGCGATGCCGCGGCCTGTCGATTCGAGGATGCGCCGGACCACCGGATACGCCTCGGGGTGCACCGCGGAAGTGTCCAGCGGATCGTCGCCGCCGCGAATGCGGAGGAAGCCAGCGCACTGCTCGAACGCCTTCGGTCCCAGGCGCGGGACGTCGAGCAGCGCGGTCCTGCTGCGGAACGGCCCGTTCTGGTCGCGGTGCGCCACGATGCTCTCCGCCACCGAGCTCGCGATGCCGGACACCCGCGACAGCAACGGCACCGACGCCGTGTTCACGTCGACGCCCACCGCGTTCACCGCGTCCTCGACCACCGCGCCCAGCGAGCGGGCCAGCAGCGTTTCGGACACGTCGTGCTGGTACTGGCCGACGCCGATGGACTTCGGATCGATCTTCACCAGCTCGGCGAGCGGATCCTGCAGCCGCCGCGCGATCGACACCGCGCCGCGCAGCGACACGTCCAGGTCGGGAAGTTCCTGCGAAGCGTAGGCCGAGGCGGAGTACACCGAAGCACCCGCTTCCGACACCACGATCTTGGTGGGCTTGTTCTCCGGGATGCGCGCGATGAGCTCGGCGGCGAGCGCGTCCGTCTCGCGCGAGGCGGTGCCGTTGCCGATCGCGATGAGTTCCACATTGAACCGGGCGACCAGCGCGCCGAGCACCGCCAGTGCCTTCTCGGTCTGGCCCTGCGGTTTGTGCGGGTAGATCACCTCGGTGGCGACCACTTTGCCGGTGGCGTCGACCACCGCGACCTTCACGCCGGTGCGGTAACCGGGATCGAGGCCCATGGTGGTACGGGTGCCGGCGGGGGCGGCGAGCAGCAGATCGCGCAGATTCGCGGCGAACACGTCGACCGCGTCCTTCTCCGCTGCCTGCCGCAGCCGCATCCTGGTGTCGATGCCGAGACTGACCTGCAGCTTGGTCCGCCAGGCCCAGCGCACGGTGTCCAGCAGCCAGGAGTCGGCGCGACGGCCACGGTCGGCGATGCCGAAGCGGGCGGCGATGCGGCCCTCGTAGACGGTGCGCTCGCCCGGCTGCGGCTCCTCGGTGTCCGGCTCCAAGTGCAGCGTGAGCACCTCCTCCTTCTCCCCGCGCAGCAGCGCGAGAATGCGGTGGGAGGGCAGCTTGTCGAACGGCTCGCTGAAGTCGAAGTAGTCGGCGAACTTCGCGCCCGCCTCCTCCTTGCCCGCCCGCACGGTCGAGGTGACCTGCCCGCGGTTCCACATCAGCTCACGCAACTCGCCGACCAGATCGGCGTCCTCGGCGAAACGTTCGACCAGGATGGCGCGCGCGCCGTCGAGCTGCTCGGCGGTGTACTGGGCGGGATCGGTGTCGGGATCACCGAGCAGGGCATCGGCCACCGGCTCGTGCCCGGCCTCCCGCGCGATCTGCGCCTTCGTGCGCCGCTTCGGCTTGTACGGCAGGTAGATGTCCTCCAGCCGGGCCTTGGTCTCGGCGAGCAGGAGCTGCCGGTGCAGAGCTTCGTCGAGTTTGCCCTGTCCACGGATGGATTCGATGATCGCGGCCCTGCGCTCGTCGAGTTCGCGCAGGTAGTGCAGGCGTTCGTCGAGCAGGCGCAGCTGCGCGTCGTCCAGCCCGCCGGTGACCTCCTTGCGGTACCTGGCGATGAACGGCACCGTCGAGCCCGCGTCGAGCAGTTCGACGGCGGCGCGCACCTGGGTCTCGCGCACCGCGAGTTCCTCGGCGATGCGACGGTTGACGCTGGCTGTGCCCGCGGTGTCGGAGCGCGGCACGGCGGGGTTGGACTCTGCACTGGCGGTCTCGGGCGCTGTCGTCACGTCGGAGACACTACCGCTCCCCCGCCGCTGCGCGTTTTCCGCCGGTCGCGGGCGTAGTGGCGGGGCAGGCGGTAGCGTCGCGGTCGGCTTCCGGGCAACCCGGCGAGTTGCCCACGCGCTGTGGGAATCACCGGTCGCTCGACGAATCCGGAGTGTGTTCCCGCGTTCGATCGAGCAACGTCCGGGCGATTTCCCGCATCTCGGCCTTGCGGATCTTGCCGGTGACCGTCATCGGGAATTCGGCCACCACGTGCACGTAACGGGGGATCTTGAAGTGCGCCAGCTTGCCGGTGGCGAACGCGCGCACGGCCGCCGCGTCCAACGGCGTTGCGCCCTCCCGCATCCGGATCCAGGCCATCAGCTCCTCGCCGTACTTCGCGTCGGGCACGCCGATCACCTGCGCGTCCAGGATGTTCGGGATGGGTGTAGAGGAATTCCTCGATCTCGCGCGGGTAGATGTTCTCGCCGCCGCGGATGACCATGTCCTTGATCCGGCCGGTGATGGCCAGGTAGCCCTCGTCGTCCATCACGCCGATGTCGCCGGTGTGCATCCAGCGGGCGGCGTCGATGGCCTCCGCGGTCTTCTCCGGATCGTTCCAGTACCCGAGCATCACCGAGTAGCCGCGGGTGCACAGCTCACCGGGTCGCCCACGCGGCACCGTGAGACCCGTTGCCGGGTCGATGATCTTGACCTCCAGGTGCGGGCCGACCCGCCCGACGGTGGCCGTGCGCCGGTCGATGCCGTCGTCGCGGCGGGTCTGGGTGCTGACCGGGGATGTCTCGGTCATGCCGTAGCAGATGCAGACCTCCCGCATGCCCATCCGGTCGATCACCCGCTTCATCACCTCCACCGGGCACGGGGAGCCCGCCATGATCCCGGTGCGCAGCGTGGACAGATCCGTACCGGCGGCATCGAGTTCGGCGAGCATGTCGATGAACATCGTCGGCACGCCGTAGAGCGAGGTGCAACGCTCGGCCTCGACCGCGGCCAACGTCGCCTTCGGGTCGAACGACGGCGCCGGGATCACGACGGCGGCGCCGTGACTGGTGCTCGCGAGGTTGCCCATGACCATCCCGAAGCAGTGGTAGAAGGGCGGCGCTACGCAGATCCGGTCCTGCTCGGTGTATCCGCACAGCTCGCCGACGAAATACCCGTTGTTCAGGATGTTGTGGTGACTGAGCGTGGCGCCCTTCGGGAAACCCGTTGTGCCCGACGTGTACTGGATATTGATCGGGTCGTCGGCCGACAACCGTCCGCCCAGCTCGGCGAGCCTGCCCGCATCGATGTCGGTGCCGGTCAGCGCGTCCCACTCGGGCGTGCCCAGAACGATGACCTCGGCCAGAGCGGGACAGTTCGCCCGGACCTGCTCGACCATCGCGACATAGTCCGACGACTTGTATCGCTCGGCGGCGACGAGCATCCGCACGCCCGCTTGACGCAGCACGTACTCCAGTTCCCCGGTGCGATAGGCGGGGTTGATGTTGACCAGTATCGCGCCGATCTTCGCCGTGGCGTATTGCACCAGGAACCATTCCGCGCAGTTCGGCGCCCAGATGCCGACCCGGTCGCCCTTGCCGACGCCGTGCTCGGCGAAGCCGCAGGCCAGTGCGTCGACCGCGGCGCCGAGTTCGCGATAGGTCCAGCGCCGACCGGTCGGGCGGTCCACCAGCGCTTCCCGATCCGGGAACGCCGCCACCGTGCGCTCGAAGTTGCCGCCGATGGTGTCACCGAGCAACGGGACCTCGCAGACGCCGGAGGCGTAGCTGGGCAGGGGCATGGCCGCCGACGTCATCGGGCACCGCCCTGCCGCAGCACGAACCGCTGCACCTTGCCGCTGGGCGTCTTCGGCAGGCTCGGCACGAAGTGGACCCTGCGCGGGTAGGCGTGGGCGGCGAACTTCTTCTTCACCAGGCTCTGCAACTGCGACTCCAATTCCGGACCGCCCTCGGCGCCGTCGCGCAGCACGACGAACGCCTCGAGCACTTCGCCGCGCAACTGGTCGGGCATGCCGACCACGGCCGCCTCCGCGACCCGCTCGTGCAGCACCAGCACGCTCTCCACCTCGAACGGTCCGATGCGATAGCCCGCCATGATGATCACGTCGTCGTCGCGGGCGGAGAAATGGAAGAAGCCGTTCGCGTCCTGCGAGCCCGCGTCGCCGGTGAGGTACCAGCGGCCGTCGGGGGTGTAACGCTGTGCGGTGCGTTCCGGAGCGTCGAGGTAGCCGAGGAACCACAGCAGCGGGCTGCGTTCGGTATCGATGGCGAGCCGGCCCAATTCTCCTGGCGCGGCGACGGTGTCGGCGGCGTCGGCGAGCACGGCGCAGGTCCAGCCCGGCAACGAGCGGCCCATGGATCCGGCGGGAGTCTCGGTGTCGAGGTCCTCGTGCCAGGCGTTGCAGATGACCATGCCGTGCTCGGTCTGGCCGTAGTGGTCCCGCACCGCGACCCCCAGGTATTCGACGGACCACGCGACGACCTCCGGGGTCAGCGGCTCCCCTGCCGAGGAGGCGCGGCGCAAGCGCGAATGCACGGGCGGGGTGACACCGTCGGCGCGCAGCGCTCGATACACCGTCGGGGCGGCGGCGAAATTGGTGACGCCGAACGTCTCCAGCACCTGCCAGGTCAGCGATGCGGAGAAGCCCGCGTGCAGCAGGATGCTGCGGATGCCGGTGGCCAGCGGGCCGAGGATGGCGTAGTAGAGGCCGTAGGCCCAACCCGGATCGGCGGCGTTCCAGAAGACGTCGTCGGGCCGGACGTCCAGCGCGAACTCCTGGTAGGCGTGGAAGGAGGCGAGCGCGCGCAGCGGGATCGGGACGCCCTTGGGCGTGCCCGTTGTGCCGCTGGTGAACAGTTGGACGAGCAATCCGTCGCCGCCCACCGCGACCGGGCGAGCGTCCGGGTGGGTGGGCGAATGAGTATCGAGCAGTTCGTCCATCCGCAGCGCCCCCTCGGGCGCGTCGGGGCCCGCGACGATCAACCGCCAGGACGCGTCTGCCGGCAGGTCCGGCCCCGGCGCCAGCTTCGGTGCCTGGTCGGCGTCGGCGATGACCACCGATGCCCGGCTCGCTCCCAGCCGCAGGGCGATGGCGGGCGGCGCGAAGGCGGTGAACAGGGGGACGTGCACCGCGCCGCGACGCCAGATGCCCAGCAGCGCGACGACCAGGTCCGCCGACTTCGCCATCAGCGTGGCCACCCGGTGCCCGGGTTCGACGCCGAGTCCGGCGAGCGCGGCGGCGAAACGGGCGGAGCGCTCGCGCAGCTCGCCGTAGGTCAGGTCGGTCGAGGACAGGTCGGCCTCGACGATGGTGAAGGCGACCCGGTCGGCCGGGTGCCGATCGCACAGCAGCTCCGCCGCCGATGCCTCGGCGCGGTCGTAGCAGTCCAGCAGTTCGCGTACCCGCCGGTTCGGATCGGTGCCCATCTTCGGTTCTCCTCGTTCTGTGATCCAGCGCTACCCGGGTGTGCAATAGGATGTGGGTCACATCCCGCTGTCCACTACCCCCGAAAAGGGGTGAGTCTCGTGACCCACACCGCTCTGCTGCGCCCGCGCGACGGCGATGCCCTGCGCGCCGAGATCCGGTGGGTGGCGGGCACGGCGGGTGTGCCGGTGGCATTCGGTGGCGAAGTCCACGGTGACGCGCTGCTGCTGACCGAATTCGTCGGCACGCTGACCAACGGCCTGCGCGGCCTCGCCGTGGCGCGCACTTCGGGGCTGGGTGGGCGGGTGATGGACTCCGGTCGCCCCGCCGCGGTCTCGGACTATCGCCGCGCCTCCTCGATCACCCACGACTACGACGGTCCGGTCTCCGGCGAGGGCATCCGTTCCGTGCTCGCGGTGCCCGTGGTGGTTGAGCACCGCGCCCGCGCGGTGCTGTACGCCGCGACCCGCGGCGCCACCCCGCTGGGCGATCGCACGGCGGATCTCGTCGTCCACGCCGGTCGCCGCTTGGCGACCGAGATCGCCATCCGCGACGAGGTCGACCGCCGGGTGCGCATGCTGGAGCTGGCCGCGCCGTCTGCCGTCGCGGCCCCGGCCGTCATCGAGGAACTGCGCGACATCCACGCCGAGATCCGCGGCATGGCGCGTTCCGCCGACGACGACCGGTTGCGCGGACGGCTGCACGCGGTGTGCGAACGACTCACCCGGGTCCTGACCGGCGAACCGCAGCCCGGCAGCCCGAAGTTGTCCCGCCGCGAACTGGACGTGCTCTCCCAGATCGCCCTGGGTTGCACCAATCAGGAAGCGGCGCAACGCCTCTCACTCGGCCCGGAAACCGTGAAGAGCTACCTGCGCAACGCGATGGTCAAACTCGACGCCCACTCCCGGCACGAGGCGGTGGTGGCGGCCCGCCGCCACGGATTGCTGCCGTGACGAGGCGGTCACGTCCGCGCGCACGAATGCGGGCGCCGCGCCGGTGGCCGTGGTGCTCCCGTCACGTCGCCGGACGGAGATAGGCGAGTAGGTCGTCCACCAGATCGGCAGGGTCGGCACGGCCTTTGCCATCCGCCGCGAGATGGCCCGCCGCGGCCAGGTCGGCGGCGCCGTGCGCCAGTGCGCGCAGCAGGGCGGCGAGGCGGACGGGATCAGCCGGTGGAAGCTCGCCCGCGCTTTGGCAGCGGGCCACGATGTCGATCAACGCGTCCTGCGCCGCGTCGGCGGCGGTGGCCAGTTCGGGCGAGTCGACGGTCCACGCGCCGAAGACCAGCTTGAAGCGGGCGGGATGGGTCAGCGCCCAGGTGATATAGGTGTGCAGGACCTCGCGCAACAGCGCGACGGGGGACGGTTGACTGTGCGAGAGCCCGGCGAGAACCGCGGCGCGCTCGTTCAGTTCCCGCGCGGCGATCGCGGCCAGCAGCGCTTCCTTGTTGGCGAAGTGTTTGTAGGGCGCGTTGTGCGATACACCGGCGCCGAGCCCGACCTCCCGGAGGGTCACGGCCTCGACGCCGCCCGCGTCCAGGAGCCGGATCGCCGAATCGAGCAGCGCGGAGCGGGTGTCAGCGGGCATTCCCTCAGCGTAGTGCGCGATGCGCGCGATCCGACGCACCGCAGATTCCGCTTCCGCTTCCGCCGCGACCCGTCCGAGCTGCGCTCGAGTGACGGCGGCGAGCGTCGGAGACTGATCACCGCGGCAGCCCCACCGCCGGGCACGTCCTTCAGAAGACCTCGATGCGCGCGGACCTGGCCCCGGGCGGGTCGTCACCGTGCGACTCCCCCGCACCACCTGCGGTTCACGGCAGACGCGGAGGACTCGGCAGACTCGGAGGACTCGGAGGACTCGGAGGACTCGGAGGACTCGGCCTATCGCCCGGATTCGCCTGCTGTGTCCTGCTCCGCGAGCAGATCGGGGCGGCGTTCGCGGGTCCGGGCGAGGGATTGCTCGCGCCGCCACGCGGCCACTTTCGCGTGGTCGCCGGACAGCAGGATCGGCGGGACGTCGAGGCCGCGCCAGGACACCGGGCGGGTGTAACTGGGGCCTTCGAGCAGCCCGTCGGAGAACGAGTCGTCCTGATGGGATTGTTGATTGCCGAGCACGCCGGGCAGCAGCCGGACCACCGCCTCGGTCATCACCAGCACCGCCGCCTCGCCGCCGATCAGCACGTAATCGCCGATGCTGACCTCCTCCACCCGCACGCGGCGGGCGGCATCGTCGAAGACCCGCTGATCGATGCCCTCGTAGCGGCCACAGGCGAAGACGAGATGTTCCTCCTCGGCCCAGCGGTGCGCGGTGGCCTGGGTGAACGGCACGCCCGCCGGGGTGGGGACCACCAGCAGCGCGTCATCGGGGCACACCTCGTCGAGCGCGTCGCCCCACACGGTCGGCTTCATGACCATGCCGGGCCCACCGCCGTAGGGGGCGTCGTCGACGGACTTGTGCACGTCGTGCGTCCAGCGACGCAGGTCGTGCACGGTGAGCGAGATCAGTCCCTTGTCGATCGCCTTACCGAGCAGCGCCGTGCGCAGCGGCTCCAGGTACTCCGGGAAGATCGTCACCACGTCGAGTCTCATGCCTGCCTCCTGTCGCCGGGCCGCGCCTCGCCGGCCCGGCGAGTGCCCCGCGATCCGCACCGCGTCATTCCGGGTCGAGCAGCCCCTCCGGCGGATCGATCACGATCACACCGTCGGCGAGCGACACCGTGGGCACGATGGCGGTGACGAACGGGATCAAGATCTCCCGCCCGTCGTCGGCGGCACGCACCTCGAGCAGCTCGCCCGCCGCGGAATGCAGGACTTCCCGCACCGATCCGACTACGGTGCCGTCGGCGAGCCGGACCTCGAGCCCTTCGAGCTCGTGGTCGTAGAACTCGTCCGGGTCCTCCGACGGCGGAAGGTCCGCGCTGTCGACCACGAAGAGCATGCCGCGCAGCGCGTCGGCCGCGGAGCGGTCGGTCACACCGGCCAGGAACACCAGAAGCCGGCCCGAGTGCTCCCGGGCCGACTCCACGGTGAAGTCGCGCAGCTGCGCCGAACGCGGCAGCCTGCCGCGCAGCGTGACGCCAGGCGCGAAACGCGCCTCTGGCTCGTCGGTGCGTACCTCGACGACGAGTTCGCCGCGCACACCGTGCGACTTGGCGACCCGCCCGACGACGAGTTCCATCTACTGGTCGGTGTCGACCACGTCGACCCGGATGCCCCGGCCGCCGATACCGGCGACGAGGGTGCGCAGCGCGGTCGCGGTACGTCCACCGCGACCGATCACCTTGCCCAGGTCATCGGGATGCACGTGCACCTCGACGGTGCGTCCACGGCGGCCGGTGATCAGCTCGACGCGGACGTCATCGGGATTGGCGACGATGCCGCGCACCAAGTGCTCGACGGCATCGGCGACGACAGCGCTCACTGATCCATCACCTCGAGACGCAACTCACCCGTCGCCGGGGCCGACCGCTGGACGGCTCGCGACGGGTACCCGGTGGACGGGTGACGCGGGCTCATTACTCGGCGGCCTCAGCGGCCTCGGCGCCCTCTTCGGCGTCCTTCTTGGCCTTCTTCTTGGGGGTGACCGCCTCTGCGACCGGCTCGTTGTCGGCGGCGGCCAGCGCGGCGTTGAACAGGTCCAGCTTCGACGGCTTGGCGGGCTTGACCTTCAGGGTGCCCTCGGCGCCATTGATGCCCTTGAACTTCTGCCAGTCACCGGTGATCTTCAGCAGCTGGAGGACCGGCTCGGTCGGCTGCGCGCCGACGCTCAGCCAGTACTGCGCCCGCTCGGAGTCGATCTCGATGAGCGACGGCTCTTCCTTCGGGTGGTACTTGCCGATGGACTCGATGGCCCGGCCGTCCCGGCGGGTGCGCGCGTCCGCGACGACGACGCGGTACTGCGGGTTGCGGATCTTGCCCAGGCGGGTGAGCTTGATGCGAACAGCCACTGCTGATCTGCCTTTCGTTGGTTGGTCACGACGCAATTCGGCGACCCGCATGGTCTGCGAGCCCGGTTTTGCGCTTTCGAGTGTGTGACCGCCGCGCGGTACGGAACCGGAGACGGGCTGACACTGCGTCCGGAAGGACGGTGGTCCATTGTGCCAGACCCGATGATCAGTCCGAAATCGCGTCCTCGTGCCCACGACGCGGCGGGTCACCCCGGCGCTGTGGCGGTGAGCGCGCGGGTGGGCACCCATGGCCCGCCCCACCACATCCGCCACCCCACGGAGCGAAGGGTGAGCGCCGTCACGCCGTTCGCCGCCAGGACGGCGCGGTATTCGCGCGCCTTGCCGATATCGACGATGACCAGTTTGCCGCCAGGGCGCAGCACGCGGCAGGCCTCCCGCACCGCCGCGGCGCGGCCGTCGGCGGTTCTGATGTTGTGGATCGCCAAGCTGGAGACGACGACGTCGAAGGCGCCGTCCGGGAACGGCATGCGGGTCATATCGCCGGTGCGCAGTTCGATCCGGTCGGCGACGTTCTCGGCGAGCGCGTTCTGCTCGGCGGTGGCCGGGGTGTTGCCGCAGTGGTCGGCCGAGCACCACAGGTCCAGCCCCACCGCGCGCCCCGCGGGCAACCGCCGCGCGGCGGCCAGCAGCACCGCGCCGCGTCCGCACCCCATGTCGAGTAGTCGTTCGTCGCCACGCAGCTCGAGTTCGTCGAGCAGCCCGGCCCAGACCAGGAACTTGCCCCGGCGGGTCGCGTGCAGGAACAACCCGAACTGCGCGGCCAGCACCGTACCGATCAGTAAGAGCAGCAGACTCGGACGCCACTGCTGGAACAACGCCACCACCAGCGCCGCGGCGAGGTACCCGACCGCGAGAACTCCGAGCAACAGCAGCACCGATGGGGCGTCGATCCCGTACGACGCTCGCCACGGAGGGGCTATCATCGGCCGATTGTATCCAGGGCCAACGGCATTCGCGCCCGGTTCTCGCTCGTCAGCGCACCAGCGGAGCAAAGGTGCGCCCGGCCAGTTCGACCACGCCCGGTTCGTGCCCGTTGAACACCATGTTGATGACGAGGCCGTCGACGCCGTGGTCCAGAACGCGGGTGCGCAGTTGTTCGGCAACCTCGTCCGGCGTGCCGACGAACTGGCGGTCGGCCGGGCTCTGCGCCCGTTCGGAGTCCGACATCGCCGCCAGATCGATTCCCATGCGGCCGAGGTAGTCCCGCTGCTGCTTGCGCACCAGATCGCCGTCGGAATCCATCATCACGAAACACAGGTAGCTGGTCTCCAGGGTCCCCGGATCGCGGCCGACCTCGGCGCAGCGCGCGTGCAGCGCCTCGATCTTGCGCGGCAGTTCGGAGGCGTTGCAGATGATGTTGAGGTGATCGGCGAAGCGGGCGGCCAGGCCGAAGGTCTTCTTCTCGCCGCTGCCGCCGAGCAGGATGGGCAGGTCGTCGCGCACGCGCGGCTCGTTCAACGCGTCCTCGACCCGATACCACTCGCCGTGGAAGGTGGGGCGCTGGCCGCGCAACATCGGCTGGATGATCCGTAGCGCCTCCTCGAGCCGCTGGAAGCGGTCGGTGAACGTGCCGAACTCGTATCCGTAGGAGCGGTGCTCGAGCTCGAACCAGCCCGCGCCGATACCCAGCACCGCGCGTCCGCCGCTGACCACGTCCAGCGTCGTGACGGTCTTGGCGAGCATCGCGGGATTGCGGTAGGTGTTTCCGGTCACCAACGCCGACAACTGGATTCGTTCCGTCGCCGTGGCCAGGGCGCCGAGCGCGGTGTACGCCTCGAGCATCGGCTCGTCGGGCGCGCCGATGCCGGGCAGCTGATAGAAGTGGTCCATGACGAAGGCGGTGTCGAAACCGGCGGCTTCGGCCGCCTTGGCCTGCGCGACAACCGTGGGGAACAGCTCGCGCACCGATTTGCCGTAGCTGAAATTGGGCATCTGATATCCGAGGCGAATCGTCACGAGTTCCGACCTTACGCCGCATTCGGGAACGCGCGGGTCACGCGCGACGCCGAGTCAACGATGGCCGGTGACCGGACCGCCCCGGTCGTACACGCGCCCGCGCAGGACGACGGCGTACGGTGTGGTGAGCGTTTCCGGGTTGGTGCGCGGGTCCTGCTGGTAGACAACGAGATCGGCGGGCGCCCCGGCTTCGATGCCGGGCCGTCCGAGCCACTCGCGGGCGTTCCAGGACGCCGCGCCGAGCGCGTCGTGCGGGGACAGGCCCGCGGCGCCGAGTGCGGCGATCTCGTCGGCGATGCGCCCGTGGCGGATGGAGCCGCCCGCGTCGGTGCCCGCGAAGATCGGCACGCCCGCCTCGTGCGCGGCGGCGACCGTGCGGCGCACCCTCCGGTGCAGATCGCGCATGTGCGCGGCGTAGACGGGGAATTTGCCCGCGCTGTCGGCGATATCGGGGAAGGTGTCGATGTTGACCAGGGTGGGGACCAACGCGGTGCCGTGCTCGACCATCATCTCGATGGTCTCGTCGGTGAGACCGGTCCCGTGCTCCAAACAGTCGATGCCGGCATTGATCAAGCCGGGTAGCGCGTCCTCGCCGAACACGTGGGCGGTGACGCGGGCGCCGTTGGCATGCGCGGCGTCGATGGCCTCCTTCAGGATCGCGTCGCTCCACAGGGGACGCAGGTCGCCCACGGAGCGGTCGATCCAGTCGCCGACGATCTTCACCCAGCCGTCGCCCGCGCGGGCCTGCTCGGCGACGATCTCCGGCAGGTCGCGTTCGTCGTCGAGCTCGATGCCCAGTTCGCGGATGTAGCGCTTCGGCCTGGCGATGTGGCGGCCCGCGCGGATGATGCGCGGCAGCTCCTGGTGGTCATCGATGAAGCGGGTGTCGATCGGCGAGCCCGCGTCGCGCAACAGCAGCGCCCCGGCGGCGCGCTCGGTCTCGGCCTGCGCGACGGCGCCCGCGTGGTCCTCGTGACCACCGCCGTAGCGAATGCCGACGTGACAGTGCGCGTCCACCAGTCCCGGCACGATCCACCCGGCGCCGCACAATGTTTCGGCCCCTGGCACGGGCTCGAAGGACACCAGGCCGTCCCGCACCCAGAGATCGCGCACCGAGCCCTCGGGCAGGATCACACCTCGCAGATGCACAGCAACCTCCCGGACGTCGTCGGCTGCCTCCAACCTACTGGCCGCACCCGGGAACAGTCATCGCGTCTACTTCTTGGGGAACTTCAGTTTCGACAGATCGAAGCCCTCCAAGCCGGGGGGCAGCTGGTTGAGACCGGCGGGCATGTTCGACAGGTCGGGCATCCCGGCGGGCAGGCCCGGCATGCCGCCCATTCCCGGGAAACCGCCGCGCACCTTCGGCGGCGTCGGGCCGCGGCCCCCCTTCTTGCCCTTCTTCCCCTTCTTCGCGTTGCCGCGACGGGAGCCGGGCAAACCCATCTGACGGCCCATCATCGCCATCATCTTCTTGGCTTCGAAGAAGCGGTCGACGAGCTGGTTGACCTCGGAGACCTGGACGCCGGAACCGTTGGCGATGCGCAGGCGGCGCGACGCGTTGATGATCTTCGGATTCTCCCGTTCGGCCGGCGTCATGCCGCGGATGATCGCCTGCACGCGATCGAGCTGCTTGTCGTCGACCTGCGCGAGCACGTCCTTCATCTGGCCGGCGCCCGGCAGCATGCCGAGCAGGTTGCCGATCGGGCCCATCTTGCGGATGGCCAGCATCTGGTCGAGGAAGTCCTCTAGCGTGAGCTCGCCGCTGCCGATCTTGCGGGCGGCCTCTTCGGCCTGCTTGGCGTCGTAGACCTGCTCGGCCTGCTCGATCAGGGTGAGCACGTCACCCATGCCGAGGATGCGGCTGGCCATGCGGTCGGGGTGGAAGACGTCGAAGTCCTCGAGCTTCTCACCGGTCGAGGCGAACAGGATCGGGACGCCGGTGACCTCGCGGACGCTCAGCGCAGCGCCGCCGCGGGCGTCACCGTCGAGCTTGGTGAGCACCACGCCGGTGAAGCCGACGCCATCCCGGAAGGCCTCGGCGGTGTTGACCGCGTCCTGACCGATCATCGCGTCGAGGACGAAGAGGGTCTCGTCCGGCTGCACGGCGTCGCGGATGCCCGCGGCCTGACGCATGAGCTCCTCGTCGATACCGAGACGGCCCGCGGTGTCGACGATGACGACGTCGTACTGCTTCTGCCGCGCCTCCTCGACACCACCGCGCGCCACATTCACCGGGTCGGCGGCCGAGATGCCCAGCGGGTTCGCGCCACCGCCGACGGAGGTGCCAGGGTGCGGCGCGTAGACGGGAACGCCCGCGCGCTCACCGACCACTTGCAGCTGCGTGACGGCGCCGGGACGCTGCAGGTCGCACGCCACCAGCAGCGGCTGATGGCCCTGGCCCTTGAGCAGTTTCGCCAGCTTGCCCGCGAGCGTGGTCTTACCGGACCCTTGCAGACCGGCCAGCATGACCACCGTCGGCGGGTTCTTGGCCAGGTTCAGCCGCCTGGTCTCGCCACCGAGGATGCCGATGAGCTCCTCGTTGACGATCTTCACGACCTGCTGGGCGGGGTTCAGCGCCGCAGAGACCTCCGCGCCCTTGGCGCGCTCTTTGATCCGCCCGATGAAACCGCGGACAACGGGCAGCGCGACATCGGCCTCGAGCAGGGCCAGGCGGATCTCGCGGCAGGTGGCGTCGATGTCGGCCGGTGACAGACGCCCCTTACCGCGCAGATCCTTGAGGGCACCGGTAAGCCGGTCGGACAGGGATTCGAACACCGATCGCGCTCCTGATCTCGGGGGACGTCACATTCTCTCCCAGGGTAATGGGATCACCCGCGTGTTCGCGCAGGCGGTGCGTCTTCCCGGGTCCGGCGACCGCGCTATTCCAGCACGCGACGGCGTGGTTTGACCGTCTTGCGGTAGTCGTGATTCTCCTCGGCCACCATGAAGACCGCCTCGTTGGCGGTCAGGCCGAGCTCGAGGGCCAGCTCGTTCGAGCAGGGCCCACTCCGCTCCGCTGGGCATGGGCGAGTCGGCGACCGTGGAGGCGATCGTCATGGCGGTCACCGCTTGTTGCCCGGTCAACGTGCGACCCGGAAGCCAGGAGACCACCCATCGGTCGCCGCCGACGCAACGGGCCATGTGCGTGGTCGAGTCACTCGTCATCGTCGACGCCGAAACGACTTCGATCGCCACCGATCGCTCCCCTCGTGCTCGCGATAGCCGGACGCTCTAGATCGTAGGGGCAGGCCACCGGAGCGGAGCTCGGATGTAGCAAATATCCTGCAACAAGTTGATCACCGAGCAGAATTGCAGCTAGTTGCCTTTTTCTGCATTCTGCGTCCCGTCGGCCGGGGGTTTCGGCGCAGTTCTGGGAACCACCGCGAGCAGCGCTTTCTCGATCGTTTCCCGGCGCGCGGGACCGTCTTCGGATCCCAGGTCGAGGCAGAAGCTGTCCACCACCGCGGAGCCCATCGTGACCACCTTGGCCCAGCGGACGTCGGCCCGGCAGGCGGCCAGCTCGGCCGCCAAGCGGCTGAGCATGCCGATCCGGTCCTCGGCGCGCAGCTCCAGGATCGCCTGGCCCGGCACCGAGGTGTCCGACCAGATCACCCGTGGCTCGGCCTGCGCGTACCGGCTGCGGCCGACGGTGCTCGCCTCCCGCTCGCGTTTGGCCAGCGCCGCGGGCACGTCCAGGTCCCCGGCGGTCGCCCGGATCAGTTCCTGGCGCAACAGGCCGGAGTCGGGCGGGTCGCCGAATTTCGGCGCGACGACGAACGTGTCCACCGCCGAAGCGCCTTCGACGCCGAGCGCGGCCGACAGCACCCGCAGCGAGTGCAACGCGAGCACACCGGCGGCGTCGGAGAGCAGGCCCGGGCTGTCCGGCGCGATGACGGTCACCGTGTAGGTGTGTTTGCTCGCACCGGGCTTCAGATCGACGTGCACGCCGCCCGCCCGGGCCTTTTCGACCAGTTCCGGCGCGATCGGCTCCGGTGTCGGGAGCTGGTCGCCCGCCATGACCAGCCGGCAGCGCCGGACCAGCTCACCGATCAGCGAGGCCTTCCAATCACCCCACACGCCGGGGCCGGTGGCCAGCGAATCGGCCTCGGCCAGGGTGTGCAGCAGTTCCAGCAGTTGCGGATCGCCGTCGAGCGCGTCGACGACCCGGCGCACGGTCTCCGGATCGGACAGGTCGCGCCTGGTGGCGGTCTCCGGCAGCAGCAGGTGATGACGCACGATCGCGCTGAGCGTCCGCACGTCCGACGGCCACAATCCGAGACGGCGGCCGATGTGGGTGGCGAGTTCCGCGCCCACGACACTGTGGTCGCCCGCGCGGCCCTTCCCGATGTCGTGCAGCAGCGCCCCGAGGGCGAGCAGGTCCGGGCGAGCCACCCGCGTGCTGAGCGCGCTGGCGTAGGCGACCGCCTCCATGAGATGACGATCGACGGTCCAGGTGTGCAGGGCATCGCGCGGCGGCAGGTCGCGCACCGCGCCCCATTCCGGGAGCAAGCGGCCCCACAGCCCGGTCCGGTCCAGCGCCTCGATCGCGTCGATGGTGCCGCGGCCTGCGCCCAGCAGGACCAGCAAGTCGTTGAGTGCGTCCTTGGGCCACGGCTCGCGAAGCTCCGGCGCGTCCTCGGAGAGCCGGTTGAGGGTGGTGGCGGACATCGGCAGGCCGGTCTGCGCCGACGCGGCCGCCACCCGCAGGACCAGCCCGGGGTCGCGCTGGGGGCGGGCATCCCTGGCCAGCACCACTTCACCGGCATGCTCGACCACGCCCTCGTCCAGCGGTCTGCGTACCGGCATCCGGCGCAGGCGCGCCAAGCCCCGGCGGGGCAGCGCGTTGGCCGCGGTGCGCAGCCCGACATCCACGGAGTAGCTGACCGTCCGGGCCGAGTCGCTGAGGGTGCGCGCGAGATCGAACCGGTCGCCGATGCGCAGCGCCGCGCCGATCTCGTCGGCGTCCTGCGCCCGCAACTGGTCCCGGGAACGGCCCGCCACGCGATGCAGTTCGGTGCGCACGTCCAGCAGGCGCCGATGGGCCTGCTTCAATCCGCCGCCCGGCACGTCCGGCCCCAGTCCGGGCATGGCGTCGGTCAGCTGGGCGATGGCCAGCGCGTTCGAGCAGCTGGATATCGCGCAGGCCGCCGCGCCCGTTCTTCAGATCGGGCTCGGCGCGGTGCGCGATCTCGCCGTTGCGCTCCCACCTGACTTTCGCCTGGGCGATGAGATCGTCGAAGCGGAATCGGATTCCGGTGCGCCACTCCCGGCGCACCCCGCCGATCAGGAGGTTGCTCAGTTCCTGGTCGCCGACGATGTGCCTGGCCTCGAGCATGCCGAGCGCGGCGATGAGATCGTCGGCGGCCACCCGCAGCGCCTGTGGCACGGTCCGCACACTGTGGTCGAGTTTGATGTGGGCGTCCCACAGGGGGTACCACAGCTGATCGGCGACCTCGGCCACGCGGGCGGGATCCACGTCGTCGTGCAGCAGCACCAGATCCAGGTCGGAGAACGGCAGCATCTCGCCGCGTCCGAGGCCGCCGACGGCCACCACGGCCAAGCCGCTGTCGGGCCCGATGCCCAGTTCGGCGCCTTTGCTGGTGAGCCAGAGTTCGTAGAGGTCGACCAGGGCATGGCGCAACGACTCGGCATCCAGCCGGGGATTGCGGGGCACGCCGCCGTCGAGCAGTTGCTTCCGCGCGCGCACGAGGTCGGCCGCCCCGTTGGACACTTTGCCGTTGCCTTCTTCGGCGCCCTTCGGACCACCGTCGCGCTCGTACTGACTTCCCACAACCCACCGCCCATCTCATGCGCGCGGCCCCGCCCCGACCGGGAGCTCCGGTGGGAGCGGGGCCGCCGCTCGACTCGATATTCCGCTACAGCGCGTTGGTGCCGCGTTCGCCGGTCCGCACCCGGATGATGATTCCACCGGAGTCACCCACACCTTGCCGTCGCCGATCTTGCCGGTGCGGGAGGCCTCCACGATCACCTCCACGACCTTGTCGACGGACGCGTCGTCCACGACGACCTCGACGCGGACCTTCGGCACGAAATCGACGGAGTACTCGGCGCCGCGGTACACCTCGGTGTGCCCCTTCTGCCGGCCGTACCCTTGGACTTCGCTGACGGTCATGCCCAACACACCCGCCTGCTCGAGTCCGGACTTCACGTCCTCGAGCGTGAACGGTTTGACGATTGCGGTGATCAGTTTCATGTTCGTCATGCCTCCTTGACGGCCGAACGTGCCGTGCTACCGAGAGCGGCGAAGTCGTAGGCGGTTTCCGCGTGCTCGGATTCGTCCAAGCCCACCGACTCTGCTTCCTCGCTCACGCGCAGCCCAATGGTGAACTTCACGATATAGGCAATGATCAGCGTCGCGACGAAGGAGAAGACAAGTACCACACCGGCACCCACCGCTTGCCGCCACAGCTGGTTGAATCCGCCGCCGTAGAGCAGACCGGTCTTGGCCGCGCCCGCCTCCGGCGCGGCGACGAAACCGACCAGCAGGGTGCCGACGATGCCGCCGACGAGATGCACGCCGACCACGTCGAGCGAGTCGTCGAAACCGAACTTGAACTTCAGGCCGACCGCGAGGGCGCACAGCGCGCCCGCGACCGCGCCGATGACCAGCGCGCCGAGCACGTTCACCGAGGAACACGCGGGAGTGATGGCGACCAGACCGGCCACGATGCCCGAGGCAGCGCCCAGCGAGGTGGGCTTGCCGTCGCGGATCTTCTCCACCAGCAGCCAGGCCAGCACGGCGGCGCAGGTCGCGAAGGCGGTGATGACGAAGGTCGAACCGGCGAGCCCACCGGAGGTCACCGCGGAACCGGCGTTGAAGCCGAACCAGCCGAACCACAGCAGACCGGCGCCGAGCATGACGAAGGGCAGGTTGTGCGGGCGGAACGGCGTGCCGGGCCAGCCCTTGCGCTTACCGAGCACGAGTACCAGCGCCAGACCGGCGGCACCGGCGTTGATGTGCACCGCGGTGCCACCGGCGAAGTCGACCGCGAGCAGCTTGTTCGCGATCCAGCCGCCCTCGTGCACGATGTTGCCGTCGGCGTCCTTCACGTCGAAGTCGAACACCCAGTGCGCGACCGGGAAGTAGACCACCGTGGCCCAGATGCCCGCGAACAGCAGCCACGCGCCGAACTTCATGCGGTCGGCGACCGCGCCCGAGATGAGGGCGACCGTGAGGATGGCGAACATCAACTGGAAGGCGACGAAGACGGTCGCCGGAATGGTGCCCGCGAGCGGGATGTTCACCGCTTCGGTGGTGACGACGCCCGCCGCGTCCTTGACCTCGGCGACGGAATTGCCTCCGATCAAGCCCTTCAGGCCGAAGAACTGCGTCGGGTCACCGATCACGCCGAACAGGTTGTTGCCGAAAGCCATCGAGTATCCGTACAGCGACCACAACACGCCGACCACGCCCATGGCGCTGACGCTCATCATGATCATGTTGAGCACGTTCTTCGAGCGAACCATGCCACCGTAGAAGAAAGCCAGGCCCGGCGTCATCAGCAACACCAGCGCCGAACTCACCAGCATCCAGGCGGTGTCACCGGTATCCGGTGCACCGGTAAGTGGAAAAGCCACCTTAATGTCCTCCTCATCTCGGGCCCAGCCGATTCCGGCAAATGGACCTGAACAGAAGGGTCCTCACTCGGTGTTTCATCCGTAGAGCTGTCGTGTTTCACCTACGTGAACGGATGACGCAGCTGTGTTGCCACCACGTTTCGTCACGTACACCGGAGGTCTGCCGCCCCTGTGAGCACGTCGGAGCGAGGATTCGGACATCGGCACAGCCGGGCGCGAGCCGGCAAACATTCGGGGTGTGATCGAGCTCGCACCCCGCCGGTGAGCGCGCTCAGCCGTCCGGGTGCGCGACGCGCCGGAACGGCACGGGCGCCGGGCTTTTCGATCGGCAGGCCGACGAGCGGCTCAGCCCAGCAGCGCGTCCACGAACGCGGCCGGCTCGAACGGGGCCAGGTCGTCGGCGCCTTCACCGAGCCCGACCAGCTTCACCGGCACACCCAGCTCGTGCTGCACCTGGAAGACGATGCCGCCCTTCGCGGTCCCGTCCAGCTTGGTCAGCACGACGCCGGTGATGTCGACCACTTCGGCGAACACCCTGGCCTGGGTCAGGCCGTTCTGGCCGACGGTCGCGTCCAGCACCAGCAGCACCTCGTCGACGGCCGCCTTCTTCTCCACGACGCGCTTGACCTTGCCCAGCTCGTCCATCAACCCCGTCTTGGTGTGCAGCCGGCCCGCCGTGTCGATGAGCACCACGTCGACGCCGCGCTCGACGCCCGCGGCCACCGCGTCGAACGCGACCGCGGCCGGATCCGCCCCCTCGCGGCCGCGCACGGTGTCGGCGCCGACTCGCTCGCCCCAGGTCTGCAACTGGTCGGCGGCCGCGGCGCGGAAGGTGTCGGCCGCGCCGAGCAGCACGCGGCGGCCGTCGGCGACCAGCACGCGCGCCAGCTTGCCGGTCGTGGTGGTCTTGCCGGTGCCGTTCACGCCGACCACCAGCAGGATGGACGGATGATCCGGATGCGGCAGCGCCCGCACCGAGCGGTCCAGCTCCGGACGCAATTGCTCGATCAGCACGTTGCGCAGCACGGCGCGCGCCTGCTCGGGGGTGCGCACGCTGCGCGCCGCCATCTCGGCGCGCAGCCGGGAGACGACGGCGGTGGTGCTTGCGGTGCCTAGGTCGGCGAGGACGAGGGTGTCCTCGACCTCCTCCCACGAGTCGTCGTCCAGGTCGCCGCCGCCGAGCAGGCCGAGCAGGCTCTTGCCGACCGCGTTCTGCGAGCGGGACAGCCGCCCGCGCAGGCGGACCAGGCGACCGGCGGTGGGCTCGATCTCCTCCAGCGCGGCCGGAGCTTCGACACCCGCGGGAGTGTCGGGGGCGACGACCTCGGGCGCGGTGCCGGCGGTGAGCGGCTCGACGGTCGCCTCGTCGGTCGCGGCGGTGTCGGCGGCCGGACGCTCCGGCGCCGCCGCGCCGCCGCCCGCCCCCTGCGCCGTCTCGGCCGTCGGCGGCTGCGCCTCGGCTTCAGCGGGCGCTGTGCCGGGTTCCGCGACGCCGGACCCGGCGGGCGCCTCCGCGACGTCCGCCTCGGGCAGCGGGACGTTGGTTATGCCGCGTTTGGGCGCGTCGCGCGGGATCGCGGCGTCGTCGCCGACGTGCGGCTGTCCTTCGGTATCGGTGCGCTCGATCGGCTGCGGTTCGGTCGCGGCGCCACCCCGGCTGAAGGTGAATCCGCCGGACGCGGTGTAACCGCCGGAACGGTCGGTCACCTCCTTGTCCCGCGTGGGCGGAGTCAGCGACACGCGGCCGCGCCGGTACCGGAGGAAACCGGCGACGAGCACGACGAGCAGCAGCGCGGCGACCGCGGCGATCAGGATCCAGACTTCGGGACTCACGCGAACCATCCTTGCAGACCGACCGTCACGTGCCCGGCCCCGAGCCGCACCCCGCGCGCGAGTCGCGCCACCGCCCCGACCGCCCGACCTCGGTGAACACCGCTGGCACCGGGCCGTGGACCGGCCCGCGCCGGCACCGACACAGCTGTCCAGATTTCTTGTCCTGCGGAACTTCTCGCGAAGTGACAATAGGATCGGCGACGTGACCGATCGAAACGTGCTTGGGGGGCCGCTGGAAGAGTGCGGCACCGATCCTCTCACCGGCTTCTACCGGGACGGCTGCTGCAGTACCGGGCCGGAGGATCTGGGCAGCCACACTGTGTGCACCGTCGTCACGGCAGAGTTCCTGGAGCATCAAGCGTCCATCGGCAACGATCTGAGCACGCCGCGACCGGAGAACAACTTCCCCGGCCTGCAGCCGGGCGACCGATGGTGCGTGGTCGCCGTGCGGTGGCTGCACGCGCACGAGGACGGCGTCGCCGCGCCCGTCGTGCTGGCGGCCACGCACGAGAACGCCCTGGAAGTGATCTCGATGGACATCCTGCGCAAGTACGCCGTCGACGTGCCCGACGACGTCAGCGACCTGCTCTGAGCGACCCGTAACTCCCGTCTCCGGCCGAGGCGTCGGGAGTGTTCCCGCTCGCACGGACTGCCCGCCGGTCGTCGATCCCCTGCCGTGGCGCAGCAGAGAACCGGATGGCGCAAATGCGCCATCCCAGCTAGCGCGCCGCCGCCACTCGTCGGCGGTGGGCCTTCTGGCGGCACGCCGACGAGCAATATCTGGCTCGCCGCCCCGTCCCGGCACGTGGCACCGCGGCGTGGCATACCGGGCAGCACGCGCCCTCGGTTTCGTTACGATCCACCGTTTCGTTACGATGCTCCGGACTGTCCCCGAGTTTCGTCACGACCGGCCGACCCGGCCGGGTGCGCAACGCGTCCAGCACGAGCACCGCGGTGCGGTCCACGCCGCCCGGCGGCTTGCGCAGCTGTTGGATGGCAACGCATCCGGTGAAGATCGCCAGCACGTTGTCGAGCTCGATGTCGGCCCGTACCGCGCCTTGGCGCTGCGCCGCCGTCAGCAGCGCCCGCAGCGCGCGGTGGAAACGCATGCCCGCGCCATGCAACAGCGCGCGCGGCCAGCCGTCGTCGGACTGCACCATGTCGCACAATGCCTGGTTACCAGGCGTCGTGGCGATCACAGTGGTGCAGAAGTCGAAGAAGGCGGCTCCGGCGTCGTGCGCGCCGAGGTGCTCGGCGGCGAGTTTCGCCAGCCCGTCGATGCGTTGCTGCATAACGGCTTCGAGCAGATCCGCCTTCGTCGGGAAGTGCCGGTAGACGGTGCCCGCGCCGACGCCGGCCCGGCGAGCCACCTCCGCAAGGGACACCGAGGCGCCCTGTTCCGCGAAAGCGCGCTGCGCGGCGGCCAGTACCAGAGCGCGATTGCGCCTGGCATCGGCTCGGGATGCGCCGCCCGAGGCCGGCGATGCGGTCATTTCGTTACGCCCTTCCGACGAGCGACCTGGTCGATCGGGCCGTGCCACCCGTATCGTCCGAATCCGGGTTGTTCAACCCGATTCTACCGAGCAGAGAAGGCGGAGCATGTCCCCTCAGCACAACCTCATCCTGGTCACCGGCGCCACCGGCAAGCAGGGCGGCGTCACCGCCCGCAGGCTGCTGGCGGACGGCAGGGCGGTGCGCGCGCTGGTCCGCGACCCGCAGGCGCCCGCAGCACGGGAACTGGCCGCGGCGGGTGCGGAACTGGTCGCCGGCGACTTCGACTCGCCCGAGACGTTGCCCGCCGCGCTGGCCGGTGTCACGGGACTGTTCCTGGTCCCGCCCGCCGCGTACGGCCCGCAGGGCTGGGATGTCGAACTGGAGGCCTCGCGCGGTGAGACACTGGTGGCCGCGGCGCGCGAGGCCGGTGTGCGGCAGATCGTGTTCACCGGCATCGCCTCGATGGGCGACAACGTCTCGTGGGGCGCCAGCGGCAAGAAGCGCATCGAAGACGCCGTCATCGCCAGCGGCGCCCACCACACCCTGTTGCGGCCGGTGCGCTTCATGGAGAACTACCTGATGCGCACCGCACCGGTCGACGGCATCGTCGGCGGTGTTCACCGGCACCTTTTCCCGGCCGACCAGCCGATGAAGGTCATCGCCTTGGCCGATATCGGCGACATCGCCGGTCTCGCGTTCGCCGACCCGGAGCGTTTCCACGGCCACGTCCTCGAACTCGCCGGTGACGCGCTCACCCCGCCCGCGGCAGCCGCGGCGATCAGCGCGGCCACCGGCCATCCGGTCCGCTATCACGAGGTCGGCGAGGCCGAGGCGGACGCCATCGGCGAGGAAATCGGCAACACCTGGCGTTTGCTGCGCCACACCGGCGGCTGGCGCGCCGACGTCGAGGAGATCCGCCGAATCCATCCCGGCCTGCGCACATTCGACACGTGGCTGGCCGAAACCGGTGCGGCGCAGATCAAAGTCGCGCTGGAGAGCGAAAAGGCCGACGCGGAACGTTGATTCGCTCCGGAGCGCCCGCGCCGGGCCGAGGCCGAGCGTCGCGGGCCACTGCGGGGTGACGGAAACCGGCCAGGTATCCGCCGTGATCACAGCGGTATTCGAGCTGCCGGGCGTACTGCCGGGACAGGGGTACGCCTGCGCAGCAGGTCCGGTCGTTCGCGACGCAACCCGGTGGGCGCGGAGGTGGACGAGATCTTCGGCCCGTCCCGCGAACACGTCCAGGAGGGCGAGGAATGGGTGGCGATCGCGAAGATCGACGACCGGATCTCCGGTGACGATCCGCTGGTGGACCTGGACTCCGGTACCGTCACCCTCCCGGCGCGCCGCAGGTGAGCACTCAGCCCGGCGCGCCGACCGGGGCCAGGTTCTCCCCGCGCAGCCGCTGGGAGATCACCTGGGTGATGCCGTCGCCGCGCATGCTCACGCCGTAGAGCGCGTCGGCGATCTCCATCGTCGGCTTCTGGTGGGTGATGACGATCAGCTGGCTCTTCTCCCGCAACTGTTCGAACAAGCCGATCAGGCGGCGCAGATTGGTGTCGTCCAGCGCGGCCTCGACCTCGTCCATCACATAGAACGGCGAGGGCCGGGCGCGGAAGATGGCCACGAGCAGCGCGACCGCGGTCAGCGACTTCTCCCCGCCGGACAACAGCGACAGCCGCTTGACCTTCTTGCCCGGCGGACGGGCCTCCACCTCGATGCCGGTGGTGAGCATGTCCGAGGGGTCGGTGAGCAGCAACCTGCCCTCCCCGCCGGGAAACAGCTTCGCGAACACCTCGACGAACTCGCGCTCGACATCGGCGTAGGCCTCGGTGAACACCTGGAGGATGCGGGCGTCCACCTCGGCGACCACGTCGAGGAGGTCCTTGCGCGCGCTCTTGACGTCCTCGAGCTGAGTGGCAAGGAAGTTGTAGCGCTCCTCCAGCGCCGCGAACTCCTCCAGCGCGAGCGGGTTCACCTTGCCGAGGGTGGCTAGATCCTTCTCCGCACGCTTGGCGCGACGCTCCTGGGTCTGCCGGTCGTAGGGCATCGGGGCGGGCGCGGTGACCTGCTCGCCACGCTCCTTGGCCTGCTCGTATTCCTGGAGTTCCAGCGCCGAGGGCGGCAACGGCACATCGGGACCGTATTCGGCGATCAGATCGTCCAGCGCGATGCCGAACTGCTCGGCGATCGTCGCCTCCAACTGCTCGATACGCAACGCCGCTTGCGCCTTGGCGACTTCGTCCCGGTGCACCGCGTCGGTGAGCTGGGACAACTGGGCGGTGAGCGCGCGCACCCGCTCTTTGACCTGCTCGACTTGGGCGGCGCACTCCGAGCGCCTGCGCACCAGCTCGTCGCGGCGGGCGCCCGCCTCGGCGACCACCCGCTCGAGCTCGGCGGCGATCTTCGCCCCGGATTCGGCGACGGCGGCGGCCACCTCGGCGGCCTTCTTCCGCGCGGCCTGGGCGCGTTCGGCGCGAGCGCGGGTCTCGCGCTCGGCGCGTGCGGCGCGGCGCAGCGAGTCCGCCTTGCCGCGTACCGATTCCGCGCGCTCCTCGGCGGTGCGCACGGCGAGGCGGGCCTCGACCTCCATCGCGCGCGCCTCGGCCAGCGCGGCCGCGGCCTCTTCCCGGGCACGGCCCGCGGATTCGGTGCCCGCCGAACCCGTGCCGTCGGCGTCGGCGTCGGCGTGTTCGAGTTCCGCGTGACGCAGGCGATCTTCCAGTTCGGCCAGCGAGGCCAGCGCGTCTTCGCGGCTCGCCTCGGCGTCGTCGCGCTGGCCGAGCAACCGCTCGCTCTCGGTCTGCGCCGTGCGGGCGGTCTGACCGAGCCTGCCCAGCCGTTCGTAGATCGCCACCAGCGCCTGGTCGGATTCGTGCAGGGCCAGCAGCGCCTGGTCGACGGCGTCCTTGCGATCGGACTGTTCCTCGAGCGCGCCGGAGAGCGCGGCCTCGAGTTCCTCCGCGCGCCGCTGCGCCGCGACCAGCTCGGCCTCGGCGGCATTGATATCGGCCTGGATCTCCAACTGGCTCGGCGCTCGATCCGAACCGCCCAGCAGCCAGCCGTTTCCGGCGAGGTCGCCGTCACGGGTCACCACGCGCAGGTCGGGCCGCGCCGCGACCAGCGCGCGAGCGGCGGGCAGATCGTCGGCCACGGCGATGCCCGCGGTGAGCGCCGTGATCGCGCCGCGCACGGTGCCGGGGCATTCCATCACGTCGACCAGCCAGCGCGCCCCGTCGGGCAACGCGCCCGGCCGGGGCGGATCGGCGCTCGCGGTGCCGAAGACCACGGCGGCGCGGCCGCCGTCGGCCTCTTTGAGCGCCCGGATCGCGGCGTGTGCGGACTCGCCCGTGTCGGCGGCGACGGCGTCGGCCAGTGGGCCGAGCGCGGCGGCCACCGCCGCCTCGTAGCCACCGTGCACGCGCAGCAGCGCAGAGAGCGGGCCGAGCAGCCCCTGTTCGCGGTGCTCCACCAGCCAGGCGACACCGTCCCGGCGGGCCAGGTTCATCCCGAGCGCTTCGATTCGCGCGCCCAGCGACGCGACTCGCTTGCTCGCGTCGCGGTCTTGTTCGCGCAGTTCGGCGACGCGCTGATCGGCCAGCTCCAGAGCCTGCACCGCGTGCTCGTGCTGGGCGTCCAGCCCCTCCTCACCCGCGTCGAGTTCCGCGAGTTCGGCTTGGACGGCGTCGAATTCGGCTTGCGCGGTCTCGCCGCGGTGGCGGGCTTCGGCGATGGCGACCGAGAGTCTGGCGATCTCCGCGTCCACCGACTGCGCCTTGGCCCGCAGCGTGTCCACCTTGCCGGAGAGCCGGGCCACACCCTCACGCCGGTCGGCGATCGCCCGTACCGCCGCCAAGTGCGCCTGTTCGGCGGCCTTGGCGGCATACTCGCGTTCGGCCAGCTGATCCCGGGCCGCTTCCAACGTCTCGGCCGCGATCTCGACCGCCTCACGCAGTTCGGCTTCCTCGGCCTCGACCCGGTCGGCCTCGGCTTCCAGTTGCTCGGGGTCGCGGCCGGGGCTGACGGGAGCGGCGGTGTCCAGGTGCCGCGCACGGTCGCCCGCGATGCGGATCGTCGCGTTGACCCGCTCGGCCAGCGCGGAGAGCTGGAACCAGATCTGCGCGGCGGCCTCGGCGCTCGGCGTCAGCCGCGACAGCTGGAATTCCTGCTGCGCCAGCGCCGCGTTGGCCGCGTCCAACTCGGTGTGCACCGTGATCTGCTGCTCGCGCGCGTACGCCTCTTTGCTCTGCTGGCTCGCCAGCTCGGCGCGGCGGGTGACCAAGTCGTCGGCGGCCAGGCGCAACCGGGCGTCGCGCAGGTCGGCCTGCACCGTTTGCGCCCTGCGCGCCACCTCGGCCTGCCTGCCCAGCGGTTTGAGCTGCCTGCGCAGTTCGGTGGTGAGGTCGGTCAGGCGGGCCAGATTGGCCTGCATGGCCTCGAGCTTGCGGACCGCCTTCTCCTTGCGTTTGCGGTGCTTGAGCACACCGGCGGCCTCCTCAACGAACGCGCGGCGATCCTCCGGGCGCGACTCCAGGATGGCCGACAACTGGCCCTGCCCGACGATGACGTGCATCTCGCGACCGATGCCGGAGTCGCTGAGCAGTTCCTGCACGTCCATCAGGCGGCAGGAGTTGCCGTTGATCTCGTACTCGCCCGCGCCGTCGCGGAACATGCGACGGGTGATGGACACCTCGGCGTAGTCGATCGGCAGCGCCCCGTCGGAATTGTCGATGGTCAGCGTGACCTCGGCGCGGCCGAGCGGCGCGCGTCCCGCGGTGCCCGCGAAGATCACGTCCTGCATCTTGCCGCCCCGCAGCGCCTTCGCGCCCTGCTCGCCCATGACCCAGGTGAGCGCGTCGACGACGTTCGATTTGCCCGATCCGTTCGGACCCACCACACACGTGATGCCGGGCTCCAACCGCAGCGTCGTCGCGGACGCGAAGGATTTGAAGCCCTTCAGCGTCAGGCTTTTCAGGTGCAAGTTCGACGACCTTTCCGTGTTCTGCCCGGTCGCTTCCGCGTGGTCGGGGCAGCGCGTCCGGCGACCAGTCATGGTATCCGTCGCCCGCCGGGAGCTCCCGGGGCCCGACGGCGCACGCGGCTCGGCGATATCCGTAGGTTATCGACTCGGGTGCGGTTCGCGCGCATTTCGGTGTGCTCGAGGTTTGCGGGAAGACGTCCAGTGTGGTTCGCCGCACCCGGTCGACGAACACGGCGCACGCGAGGCGGGCCGTCCGGTCCTCCTGCCGAGGCCCGGGACGCCGCTCCGATCGCCGGGCCCCTGTGCCGAGCCGGTCTCCGCCGATCCCGGGCGGTCTCGAACTAGCACTGACGCCGCGCCCTCCGGACACATACGATCCCTCTGATTCGCCAGCGGAACGTTCGGGAGCGCACCACGATGTCTGCCCCCTCACCAGGGACAAGCACCCGGTTCCGCCTTGCCCGGATCACGGGGCTGGTGCTCGGCAGCCTGGTGTTCCTGCACGCCTGTGAGCGCAGCAAGAGCGCGTTGCTCAGCGATGTGCGGCTGGAGGTGGGGATCGCCGCCGCGCTCGGCGCGGCCGCGTTGGCCGCGGCGTGGTTCGAGATCAAACTGGGGGCGTACGAGCAGGACGACGACCTCTCATGGGACGAGGACGAGCAGGTTTCGACTCCCAATCGTGGGAATTTTGCGCGCGGATCCGGGCGGCTCGCGGACACCGCGTACGGCGACGGCGAACGAAGCCGGGGCCCCAGCCCCACCGCTCGACGGGCGCCAACAGCGCGTTTCGAGGACGACGACCAGCCCGAAGCCACGGACTCGACCGGGCCCGCCGCTGTCGTGGCCGGGATTGCGCGAACATTGCGGATCGCCCGCCCCTGGCCCGAGGGCGAACGCCCGCAGTTGCCCGCGCTGAGCGCGGTGACGAAATGGATGCGGCGCGTCGAGACCGACGACGACACCGGCGACGACGACACCGGCGACGACGAACCCGACGACCACGACGAGCTGGAACAGATCACCCGCGCCGAGACGGGTGAACTCGTCGTCGAATCCAGCAGGCGAACAGTGCGGGCCAAGATCTCGCGGTCCGGCGATCTGGTCCTGCACGGACGCGGGCGCGATGGTGGGCCTTCGCAGTCGGAATGGAAGTGGACGTTCCGGCCGGACGCCTTCGACGCCATCCGCGTCGCACTCGGCGACGGACCGGGCGACCTGCTCGATCTGCTCGAGGACACCATCCCGTGGCTGGACACCGTCGCACGCCAGGACCCGGGCGCGTGGCTGCGCGCCCATGACATCCCCGCGATCTACCAAGAGAAAGGCGTCAGCGGCACCCAGGCCACTCGCGAACTACCCGTGCTCCGGCCGGGGAATCCGCCCCGGCGGCCCGGGCCGCAGCAGCCCCGGAGGCAACCGCCGCGCGAGTCGCTCGGCACCTGGACCGCACGCGGATCCACCGGCACCGGCGACGACCGCCAGGCCCGGCGCCCGGCCCGCCGGGACCGTCCGCCCGGCGCGAGCCGATCTGCCGAGACCCCGTCGGCGCGCGGCGGAGCCACGGAACGGCAGCGGCCGTCGCGCGGTGCCGATGCCGACCGGGGATCTCCCGGCGACGCGTCCCGGGCCGCTGGGCGAGGGCACCACCGGTCCGGCGACTACGACTCGCCCAAGCGATCGCACCCCGCGCGCCGCGACGAGAGCGAACCTCGGCGCGACGATCGGTCCACACGAAACGTCACGCGGGAACCCGGTCCGTCCGCACGCCCCGCATCCGACCGCCCCGACGTGCCCAGACGTCGGCGCGGCGAACTCGCCGACGACCACCGGCACGTCGCCGGGCAGCCGGATCGCTACGCCGACGACGTCGATGTCCGGCAACCGCGAACGAATCGGCGATCCGGCCGCGGGCACACCGGAGCGCACCGGGATTCCGAGTCTCCGCCCGAACGTCGGGACCGGCCCGATCCATACCGCGACCGGCCTACACCGTCGGAGCCACCCCCACCAGACCGCCGCCATCGCGGCGACCAGCGGCCACGGCCCGATACCCGCGCCGTCTTTCCCGAGCGGGGCTCACGGCACGGACGGTAGGAACACCGAAGCGGCGCGGTGATCCGGTGATCCGGATGACCGCGCCGCGAGAACGAGAGCTCAGCCGGCCCGATGGCCGCATCGGCCGTTCTCGAAGCCCGCCACCATACGGAACGCGAGCACGGCGCCCCACGGGCCGATCACCCACATCGGCCAGAAGTAGGTGAACGCGCCGACGCCCAGCGAGATCGCGCCCCAGATGACGAGCACGAGCACGCTCACCGCGAGCCAGGTGGTGCCCTCGATGCGCTGCCAGATCGGGATCCGCGCGGGGGCCCGCACCGGCGCGGCGGCGTCCTTGCCGAGGTCGGGCAGATCGGACAGCACCGAGCGCAGGCCGTCACGGTCGATAGTGGCGTACACCTGGGCGACGCGCTGGTCGTACTCCGGGAGATCGATGCGCCCGTCTGCCATATGCCTGCCGAGCAGGCGCACCACGGCGTCGCGTTCGTCGTTCGAGGCGCGGATGCCGGTGGAGATGTCCATGCTTGGTCCTATCGACGGATTCCACCCTCCATAGTGGAACATGCCTCCAGCATAATACTCCAAAGTGGAATGTCAACACTTCGTGATTCTCCCGCGAAACCCCGGAGACTTTCCCCATCCGGCGGTAGGGTTCCACCAGCGGGAACAGCTGTATGGACAGGTGTTCAGCTCGCGGACCGGCAACGCCTGGTCCGCGTCACCAGCGAATCCGCTCAGGAGGCACAGGGTGTTGGAAATCGTTCGCGGGGTCGTGGCCCGCGCCGAAGGCGCACCGGTCGAGATCGTCGATGTGGTGATCCCCGATCCGGGGCCGCACGACGTGGTCGTCCGGGTGCAGGCGTGCGGGGTATGCCACACCGACCTGCACTATCGCGAAGGCGGTATCACCGACGACTTCCCGTTCCTGCTCGGCCATGAGGCGGCCGGGGTGGTGGAGACCGTCGGCGCCGCGGTCACCCACGTGGCGCGAGGCGATTACGTGATCCTCAACTGGCGCGCGGTCTGCGGCGAGTGCCGGGCGTGCAAGCGCGGCCGTCCCTGGTATTGCTTCGACAGCCGGAACGCGAGCGAGAAGATGACGCTGGCCGACGGGACCGAATTGACTCCCGCCCTCGGCATCGGAGCATTCGCCGACAAGACCCTGGTGCACGAAGGGCAGTGCACGAAGGTCGATCCGCGAGCCGACCCGGCGGTGGCGGGTCTGCTCGGCTGCGGGGTGATGGCCGGCATCGGCGCGGCGATACACACCGGCAACGTCTCGATCGGCGACAGCGTCGCGGTGATCGGTTGCGGCGGCGTCGGAGACGCGGCGATCGCGGGGGCGAAACTGGCGGGGGCCGGGACCATCATCGCCGTCGACCGGGACGCCCGGAAACTGAAGTGGGCCACCGACTTCGGCGCCACCCACACGATGCGACCACCGAGGACGTGGTCGCGAAGATCCAGGAGTACACCGGCGGCTGGGGCGCCGATGTCGTCATCGACGCGGTCGGCCGTCCGGAGACCTGGAAGCAGGCCTTCTACGGCCGCGACCTGGCGGGCACGGTGGTCCTCGTCGGCGTCCCCACACCCGAGATGACCCTCGAGATGCCGCTGATCGACCTGTTCTCCCGCGGCGGCGCGCTGAAATCCGCCTGGTACGGAGACTGCCTGCCCGAACGAGACTTCCCCACCCTCATCGGCCTCTACCAGCAGGGCAGGCTGCCGCTGGACCGATTCGTCACCGAACGCATCGCGCTCGACCAGGTCGAGGAAGCCTTCGCCAAGATGCACACCGGTGACGTGCTGCGCTCGGTGGTGATCTGGTGACCGTCCGCATCGATCGCGTCGTCACCTCCGGCACCTTCGCCCTCGACGGCGGTAACTGGGCCGTGGACAACAACATCTGGCTCATCGGCGACGACGACGAGGTCATCGTCGTCGACGCCGCCCACGACGCCGACCCGATCGTCGCGGCGGTGGCGGGTCGCGCCGTCCGCGCGATCGTCTGCACGCACGGGCACAACGATCACGTGACGGTGGCTCCCGAACTCGCCGACCGCTTGCACGCGCCGATCCTGCTGCATCCCGGCGACGAGCCGCTGTGGCGCATGACCCATCCGGAAGCGGGCTATCGACCGCTGACGGACGGTGAGCACCTCCCGGTCGCCGGCACCCGGCTCCAGGTACTGCACACGCCCGGCCACTCCCCCGGGTCGGTATCGCTGCATCTGCCCGCCGCGACGGCGGTGTTCACCGGCGACACCCTGTTCGCCGGTGGGCCCGGCGCGACCGGTCGCTCGTTCTCCGACTTCGGCACGATCATCGAGTCGATCCGCGAACGTCTGCTGACGCTTCCCGAGGACACCGCGGTACACACCGGGCACGGCGACTCCACCACCATCGGCGCGGAGAAACCGTCGCTTCCCGAATGGATAGCGCGCGGCCACTGAGGTCGAGGCCCAGCTTCGGCCGCGCCGCGGGTGGCTCCAGGGGTAGTAATCCCGGCCACGCGGGCCGGCCGGGCGGAATGGCGCGGTCCGGCGCGGCGTTGGCAGGCGCGCGAGTCGAGTGCGACGACAATGGCAGGATCGAACCCATGGCTGAACAAACCGCTACACCCGCCACCGCCACCACGGCGACGACCGCGCCGGAGCCGACCACACTGTGGGTCGAGCGCACCGGCACCAGGGCCTACACCGGCCGCAGCTCTCGCGGCGCCGAGGTCTTGATCGGTTCGCAGGGCGTACCCGGTGTGTTCACCCCGGGCGAGCTGATGAAGATCGCGCTGGCCGCCTGCTCGGGCCTGAGCGCGGACTTCCCGCTGTCGCGCAAGCTCGGCGACAACTTCGACGCCACCATCCGCGTCTCCGGCGACGCCGACCGGGAGAACGAGGTCTACCCGCAGCTGGACGAAGTGTTCGAGCTCGACCTCAGCGAACTCGACGACGAGGCTCGCGAACGGTTGCTGGTCACCGTGCAGCGTGCGATCGACAAGGTCTGCACCGTGGGCCGGACGCTCAAGGCGGGATCGAAGGTGACGCTGTCGTTCGACGTCGAGGCCTGATGGACGACCCCGTTCGGTTGAGCGCCTGGGTGCACGGCATGGTGCAGGGCGTGGGTTTCCGCTGGTGGACCCGGTCGCGGGCGCTGGAATTGGGACTGGCCGGGCACGCGACCAACGCCAGGGACGGCCGGGTGCACGTGGTCGCCGAGGGACCGCGACCGGCCTGCGAGCAGTTGCTCACGCTCCTGCGTTCCGGCGATACACCTGGTCAGGTGAGGTTGGTTGTGGAAAGCTGGGAGCCCGCGCGGGGTGATCTGACGGGTTTCGAGGAGCGGTAGTGGCGGTTCGGGCGACAAGGGGGGACCAGCGGTGAGTACGCGGAATCCGGGCGACGACGAGCGCCGGGACGAACCCGAGCGTCCGTCCGGGCGAGAACGCCCGGACGGGGACACGCCGGCGCCGGGCGACGAGCAGGATTGGTCGACGCCCGTCTCCACACCGAGCGGCCCCGCCGAGCAGCCCGAGATCATTGGTCGACGCCGACATCGGTGCCGTCCGGCGACGCCGGTGGCCCGCCCGCCGAGCAACCGCCGCGTCCCGGCCGTATCCAGCGCCAGGAAGCGGGCGTCACCCGCCCGCGCCCGCCCACGGTGGCCGAGGCACGCGCGCGCGAGAAGGCCCGCAGGCGCGCAGAGGAACAGCAGCGCGCGGCCGCCTGGGCCGAGGAAGCCAAGAAGCGCACCCGCAAGCGGGTCATGATCGGCGGTGTCGCCATCGTCGGCGTCGCCGCCCTTGTCGGCGGCGGCTACCTGGCCTATCGGGCACTGGCCGCGCCCGACCGGGTCACGGCTCATTGCGTGAAGACCGAGAACGGTCAGGAGATCGTCGTCGAGGACTCCTACTGCGGCGAGGGCCGCCCCGGTTTCGTCAGCGACACCGGCACGGGAGTCGGCCCGGGTTTGATCATCCTCGGCGGCGGTCCGCAATACCGCTACTACTACGGCGGCACCGGCACCATCGGCAAACCTCCGACCGGGGGCACCACGATCAAGCCGAAAAGCGCCGAGATCAAGACCAAGAGCGGCACGACGATCCAGCGTGGCGGTCTGGGCAGCAAGAGCACCGGCGGAGGGTCCTAGATGCGGCGCGTACGGGACACGCCCCGGCCGGGCTGGCAGCAGATCATCGAGAACCAGGGTCTGGTCTACGGTTCCCCTGGACGGGACGCGAGTGGTCAGCCGCGGCCGTACTGGGACGAGTCGGTGCACTACGAGTTCGACATGCCGGAGATCCTCGCGCTCGAGGCCGACGTCGAACTCCTGCACTCGATGTGCCTGAACGCGGTCGAGCACATCGTGCTCACCGAGCGGTTCGCCGATTTCGGCCTGCCCGAGTGGAGCTGGGGCCCGATCGCGGAATCCTGGCGGCGTTCCGACCCGCACGTGTACGGGCGCTTCGACCTGCGCTACGACGCGCGGCGACCGGCGAAGCTGCTGGAGTACAACGCGGACACGCCGACCTCCCTGCTGGAGGCCGCGATCGTGCAGTGGCACTGGCTGACCGACCGATTCCCCGGCGGCGACCAGTGGAACTCGTTGCACGAGAAGCTGGTCGAGCGGTGGGGCGAGCTGCGCGACGTGCTGCCCACCCCGCAACTGCACTTCACGTGGTCGGGGGCGGACGCCACCGGCGAGGACAACGTCACCACCGCCTACCTGCAGGAGACGGCGGCCGAGGCCGGGTTCGACACCATCGCGCTGCCGATCGAGGAGGTCGGATTCGACTCGGCGCTGGAGCGTTTCGTGGATCTGGCCGAGGCTCCGATCGATGCGGTGTTCAAGCTCTACCCGTGGGAGTGGGTGCTCGACGACGATTTCGGCAAGCGCGTCGTGGACAGCTTGCCGGAGACGATGTGGATCGAACCGCTGTGGAAGACGCTGCTGAGCAACAAGGCGATCCTGGCGGTGCTGTGGGAGATGTACCCGGGCCACCCGAACCTGTTGCCCGCCTACCTCGACCAGCCCAACGAGCTCACCGAGTACATCCGTAAGCCGAAGCTGGGACGCGAGGGCGCCAACATGACCATCGTCGGCGCCGGACTGGAGACCGCGACCGGCGGTGTCTACGGCGAGGAAGGCTACGTGTACCAGTTGCTGGACCCGTTGCCGGAATTCGACGACATGCGCCCGGTGCTCGGCGCGTGGATCGTCGGCGATGCCGCGGCGGGCCTCGGCATCCGTGAGACCGCGGGACTGATCACCGACGACGGCTCGGCCTTCGTCCCGCACCGCATCGTCACCGACTGAGCTCGTCCCGCTGAGCACGAAGCCCTCTCGACCGCACGCCAACCCGTTTCGGAAGGATAAAGATGACCGCAGTCGCCCTGGAATCGGGGTACTGGAGCTCGCTGGGCGAGGGTGTGGGAGCGATCGTGCTCTACGCCCTCGTCGGCCTGGTGCTCATGCTCGTCGGCTTCTACGCCATCGACCTGACCACGCCGGGCAAGCTGCGCAAGCTGGTGGTGGCGGGTAAACCCAACGCCATCATCGTCACCGCCGCGGGCATGATCAGCATGGCGTTCATCGTCGTGCTCGCCATCCTCGCCGTCGGCAGCGGCGGCAAGCTCTCCGAGGGCCTGATCGCCGCGCTGGTGTTCGGCCTGGTCGGCATCGTCGCCCAGGTCGTCTCGGTGCGCGTCATCGAACGGGCGATCGGCATCCACATCGGCGACGCGCTGCACGCCGACACCTACACCACCGAGGTACTCGTGGTCGCGGCCGCGCACTTCGCACTCGGGCTGGTCGTCGCCTTCGCGATCCTGTAGGCGTCACCGCAGATCAGCGGACCCGTCGGGCGGGATGATCGCTACCCGCCCGATGCCGCGTCGTGCGCTGTGAACCGCGCGCTCAGTGCCCGTCCGCGTTCTCGAGGCAATACGCCGCCGCGGCGAGGTACTGGCGGCACTCCGGACCGTGACCGGCATGCACGCTGCGGATGAACAGCGCGCGATCCAGATCGAGATCCGTCGACGGCTCCGCGGAACAGTCCCGGTGCTGGGACCGCCACAGATCCTGGATATCCAGCGATGTCTGCATCGTGCACCTCCCGTGGCTGCGTATCAGTGCGAGAAGGCCTGCCAATGTCCTTACGCCGGAGGCATACCCGCGTACGCCTTCCGGCAACCGGTGTGCGTCACCGGGTCACCATTCGCCAGTCGTCGGGCAGGCGCGCCGCGGTGATCTGCGCGCCCTCGGCTTCCAGATCGATCGTGGTCGCGCCGAGCCGCAACGCGCGCAACGAGACCTTGCCCCACCGCGCGGGCAGCTGTGGCCGGACGGTGAGCGTCCGGTTCGGCGCGTCCGGATCGAGTCCGAGGAACGCGCGCACCAGCAGTAGCGGCGCCGCGCTCGCCCACGCCTGCGGCGAGCAGGACGTCGGATAGGGCACGGGTGTGGCGAACCGCGACCGGGGGAAGCCGCAGAACAATTCCGGCAGACGCCCGTCGAATACCGCCGCCGCGTCCAGCAGACCGGTGGCCAGCTGAGTCGCCAGCTCCACCGCGCCGGGCACGTGCCGGTAGCGCAGCAGACCCGCCACCGCGATCGCCGTGTCGTGCGGCCAGACCGAACCGCAGTGATAGCTCATCGGGTTGTAGGCGCCCATATTCGACGCCAAGGTCCGCAGCCCGAACCCGGAATCCATCTCCGGGCCCGCCATTCGCGACACCAGTTCCGCCGCGTGCTCGTCGGTGGCGATGCCCGACCAGAGGCAGTGCGCGGCATTGCTGGTCAGCGCGTCGACCTGACGCTTGCCGCCGTCCAGCGCCACGGCATACCAGCCGCGGTCGGGCAGCCAGAACTGCTCGGCGAATTTGACGCGCAGCTCCGCGGCGCGTTCCCGGAGCCGACCGGCCATCCGCAGGTCGTCGAACGCCTCCGCCAGCTCCGCGCGGGCCAGCATCGCGGCGTGCACGTACCCCTGCACCTCGCACAGCGCGATGGGCGCCTCGGCGATATGGCCGCTGGCGTCGTTGATTCCGTCGAAGCTGTCCTTCCAGCCCTGATTGATCAGACCGCGGTCGGTGGCGCGGCGGTACTCGACGAATCCGTCGCCGTCCCGGTCGCCGTAGTCGGTGATCCAGCGCAGCGCCGCGTCGGCGGCGGGCAGCAGTTGCCGGATCGCCTCCTGATCGGCGCCCCAGCGATGGCATTCGGCCAGCAGCATCACGAACAGCGGTGTGGCGTCGGCCGTCCCGTAATAGATGTTGCCGCCGAACACCTGACCGCCCGCCGGGCCGCGGCGCATCTCGTGCATGATGCGTCCGGGCTCCTCCTCGGTGAGCGGATTGACGTCCTGCCCTTGCAGTTCCGCCAGCTGCTGGAGGGTGCCCAGCGCGAGATCGACCTCCAGCGGCAGCGCCATCCACGCGGTGAGCAGGCTGTCGCGGCCGAAGAGGGTCATGAACCACGGAGCGCCCGCGGCGACGAACGGACGGGCGTCGCCGGATTCGTCGTGCATCTGCAACGCGCCCAGATCGCTCTCGGTGCGGCGCAGCACCCGGGTGAGCGCCGCGTCGGACGCGGCGATGTCGGTGGCGGTATCCCGCCACGCCTCGATCTTCCGGCCCGGCGCGCTGATCCCGTAGTGTTCCCCAGGGGAGATGGCCTGGAAGCGCTGGTTGCCCACCGTCGGCTGGGCGATGATCTCGGTCTGCCAGGACTCCCCGACCGGCACGATCACCCGCCACACCAGCGAACCCGGCATGACCTCGGGCTCCACGGTGGCCGAGATGGAGATTCCCCGGCTGCGATCGGCGTGATCGTGCAGCACGAGTTCACCGTCGGCGACCGTCACATCGGCCCGCGCATGGCCCGCGCGGCCTTCCTTCACGGCGAACAGGTCGACGAAGTCCGCGTCCACGTGCAGTTCCAGCAGCACGGCCGTGGGCTCGCGGCCCATGTTCTCCAGCGTGATCAGCTCGTGCATGCCGTCGGCAACGATCCGTTCGCGCACCACCAGCAACGTGCTGTCGGCCAGGCCCGCCTGCGGCGGCCTGCGCAACACGAACCTGGCGGCGAACGCCTCCGGACTCAGCACCGAAAGCGGCTCGGCGGGTTTGCCGTTCACCAGCAGCTCCCAGCGCGACAGCACCCGCGCGTCGCGGAAGAACAAACCGTGCGGCTTACCCGGTTCGACATCACCGAGCCGGTTGGACAGGCAGAACGTTCCGCCTTCGACCAGGGTCACCGAGCCACACCCCCCGAACCCGGTCGGCTCACCGGAATTCAGGGGGGCGGGGCCCAAGGGTGCGGAACCGGTCACGCCATACCGCTCGCCGCGATCTCGACCGCAGCGGAGTCGGGCGTGGCGCCCAGCGGCGCGGCGGCAGGGGGCGCGATGTCCAGCGGCGCGGCGCCGAACCGCTTCTTGGAACGCAGCAGCCGGCGATATACCTGTTCGTAACCGAAGCCGAGCGTGTCGGAGCCGAACTTGGCCACCACGTGGGCCCGGCAGGCGTACGGATCCAGCGCCCTGACCTCTTCGATGGCCGCGGGCAATTCCGCGGGATCCGCGCAGATACGGCCGGTCACGCCGTCGACGATCACCTCGGACACCGCCCCGCCGCGCAGCGCGACCACCGGCGTGCCACAGACCATGGACTCGATCATCACCATGCCGAACGGTTCCTCCCAGCGAATCGGGAACAACAGGCAACGCGCATTCGCAAGCAGCTTACGCTTGGCCGCCGCGTCGGCGAGACCGAACACGTGATCGTTTTCCGTCAACAGCGGCCGGACCTTGGCCTCGAAGTATGCCTGTTCGGGCCGTTCGCTGCACTTACCGGCGAGCACCAGCGGGATACCCGCCGCGTGGGCGGCCTCCAGCGCCAAGTGCGGGGCCTTGCACTCGTTGAAACGGCCGAGGAACAGCGCGTAGTCGTCCTTCTCGACGCGGAACGGCCAGTCGTCGACGTGCAGCGCGTTGTGAACGCGGCCGGACCAGTTGAGGCCGGGCGCGAGTTCGCGCTGCCGGTCACTGATCGCCACCAGCGCCACCTCGTCGCCGAGATCCTGGTAGTAGCGGTAGATGTCGTCTTCCACCGGCCCGTGCACGGTCAGCACGGTCGGCAGGCCCATGTTCTGGAAGACGGTCGCGTTGAGCGGCCCCGCGAACGTGTGGTCGTGCACCAGGTCGATACCCGATGTGGCCGCAAGTCTCTCGATGGCGCGGCGCACGCGCAACGCGTGCACGACCTCGGGGAACGGCTCCCCCAACCGCTCGGGCAGCGCGCGATCCCACACCGGCACGAACTTGGCCTTGGTCCCCGGCTCCCCCGCGCCCAACAAGGTGACGTCGTGGCCACGGGCCACCAATGCGTCGACCAGATCCGCGACCACGGCCTCGACACCGCCGTACGCCTTGGGCGGGACGTCGAAGTACGGCGGCACGACCATCGCGATGCGGAACGGGCCGCTGGAACGATCTGTCGACAAGTAGTCGGACGACGGCATCACCGAATCGGACGATGCCTGCGCGGAAATCGGCACGGAAAGCGCGCTCATGACCCTCCTTCCAGGGACAACCAAGTAGCACTCGCATTCACCCAGCACTCGGAGTACCGGGCGCCGAACTGAACTAAGTGGCCGCCGCGGCGGGGGTGAAGACCTTGCTGCACCGCCGTCCATGGGGCTTGGTTGGCCTGGTCACGCCTTCCGGCATGAACAGGGGGGCCGAGTGGGAGGTACCTCAGGAGGGTTTGTTCAAACCAAACAGTTCGGGAAGAATCGCACCGCTCAGCGTTCGTTCAGCTACCGATGGGTAGTCCGGTGGCTCGCCCTTCACCGATCCGGCAGGCACCGACCGGGATCGGGCAGATCGGCGCACGGCATGTTGCCGTGCGCGCGCAGCACTTCCTTGCCGGTCCGATCGGTCAGGAAGTGCAGGAAGCTCGCCGCCAGCGAGTCACCGGGCAACTCACCGTTGCTGTAGGCGTACTCGACGCCCCAGAAGGGATAGGTGCGCCCGACAGCCGCGTCGCGGCCGGCCTCGACACCGTCGATCGCCAGAGTGGTCAGATTTCCGTCGGCGGCCTCGGAGAGTTCGGAGTAGCCGATGGCGCCCTCGATCTCGGCCACCGCCTTGCGCATGTCGGCCGTCACCTGCACCTCGCAGTGCGTGGGTGCGGCGGTCTGCATACCTTTCAGCGCCGTGCAGCTGAGATGCGGGCGATCCGGCTGGAGACCGTCGAGCAACCTGCGCTCGAACGTGTTGCGCGAACCCGAACCCGGTATGCGGTTGACCAGCACCACGGGCAGATCCGGACCGCCGACCTCGCGCCAGTTGCCGATCTTGCCCCGGTAGAGGTCCTGGATCTGCGCGACGGTGAGACCACGGACGCCGACGTCGGGATGGACGATCATGGTGAACAGCGACAAGGCGAGCGGACGGTGCACCAGGGCCGGGTAACCGGTGCCCTTGGCACCGTCGCTGATCGCCAGCAGGCCGGCGTTGTTCGCGCCTTCCTCGACCAACCGGTCCAGGCCGCGTTCGGTCCCTTCGAATTCGAAGGTGAAATCTGCTTTGAAGCAACGCTTTCGATATTGCTCGGCCGCCTCCCGGATCACCGGGCCGAATGCCGAGGACCCGACCACGGTGAGCTTGCCCGATTCGCATTCCAGCGGCGTGGGCGACGGCTCCCGCCAGACCACGACGAGCAGGAACCCGATCACCAGTACCAACGCCACGGTGAACACGATCAGCCGCCGGGAAGTGCCGGCGCGGGTCTCGATGATCCGGCCGCCCTTGATGCCGCCGCGCAGCACCGGGTCCGGGTAGGTTCCCGTGCCACCGGAGCGTTCCAGGATCGCCAGGATCTTGTAGTGATCGCTCTTGCCCAGCGGCACCTTCGGCAGGTCGATCACGCCGGTGGGCCCGCCGGTGTTCTCCTCGCGCACATTGATGCCGGAACTGCGGCCGAGGTGGTCGGTCAGCGACGAAGGATCGCTCAGCTCGTTCACCGCCATGCCGATCACCCGGCGCTGCGGAAAGTGCAGGTGCAGGCCGATTTGCGGAGTGGGCGCCGTGTAGTCCTCGGTGTCGATCCGGGTGATGCCCGCGTTCTCGATACGCACCAGGACCACCGAGATGTCCTTCAGGTCCGGGCTCGCTCCGTCGGCCGCGGGCCGCAGTTGCGTGAGCACACCGGGGAATCGGGATTCGATCTCACCGGTGACCGGCGTGTCCATCTGCACCCGGTAGCCGAGTCGTTTACGGCCCGCGAAAACGAATTCGCGCAGGAAGGCGGCGACCGCTACGGCGAGGGCAACCAGCGCCGCCGCGGTACCTATCAATTCCAGAACGGTGTCGAGCGGCCAGTCGCCCACCAGTTGATCCCACTCCCCGAGAAATCCGTATGACCTCATTCTCGGCGTGGAACACTCTCCGGCACACCGAGACTCACACTCTTCGGCAACAGTTAACCCGTCGGTCATCCACCCGCGCGAGTCCAGGCGAGCAGATCCGCCAGTGGCCAGGTGTTGATCACCCGCTCGGCCGCGACGCCGTTCGCGATCGCGCGCTCGCACCCGTACCCCTGCCAGTCGAGCTGTCCCGGGGCGTGCGCGTCGGTGTCGATCGAGAAATGACAACCCATCTCGACGGCCAGGCGCAGCAATCGGGAGGGGGGATCGAGTCGTTCGGGCCTGCTGTTGATCTCCACGGCGGTGCCGTAGGCGCGGCATGCCTCGAACACCACCTCGGCGTCGAACGTCGACTCCGGCCTGGTCCCGCGGCCCCCCGTGACCAGCCGGCCGGTGCAGTGGCCGAGTACGTCGACGTTCGGGTCGGCGACCGCGTGCACCATGCGCTTGGTCATGGTCGGGCTGTCATCGCGCAGACGCGAATGGACGCTGGCCACCACGATGTCCAAGCGCGCGAGCAGATCCGCCCGCTGGTCGAGGGCGCCGTCGGCGAGGATGTCCACCTCGATGCCGGTGAGGATGCGAAACGGCGCCATCCGCTCGTTGAGTTCGGCGACCACGTCCAGTTGCTCGCGCAGCCGGTCGGCCGACAGGCCGTTGGCGACGGTCAAGCGCGGCGAATGGTCGGTCAGGGCACAGTATTCGTGCCCCAGCGCGGCCGCGACCCGCATCATCTCCTCGATCGGGCTGCCGCCGTCGGACCAGTCCGAGTGGGTGTGCAGATCGCCGCGCAGGCGCTCCCGCAAGGGCTTGCCCGGCGCGCCGATCGGCTGCGCGGCGGCGCGCAACTCGGCCAGGTAGCGCGGCACCGCCCCCGCGCAGGCCTCCTCGATGACCGCCGCGGTCTTGGGGCCGATGCCGGGGAGCTCGGTCCAGGTGCCCGCCGCCCGGCGCGCACGCCGCTCGTCGGCGGACAGTCCCGCGACGACGTCGGCGGCGCGCCGGTAGGCCTTGACCCGATGGGTTTCGGCCCGGGAGCGCTCCAGCCAGAAGCCGATCTCCCGCAGCGCCGTCTCCGGACCGGGCACGGCGGCGCGGTCCGGCATCCCGCTCTGCTCCCGGTCCGGCACGCGCTATCGGACCCGGCTGTACTTCACGAAGGCCACCCCGTCCTCGAACACCGTGCTGGTGATCACCCGGAACTTGGCCGGCTCCGGCAGCCGCGACCCGGTGCCGAACAGCGCGCGGCCGCGGCCGAGCACGATCGGATAGAGCTTCAGGAAGATCTGGTCGATCTCCGGCAGCAGCACCTGCGCCAGTTCGCCGCCGCCGCACAGCCAGATGCCCAGCCCGCTCTCCCGCTTGAGTGCACGGACCTTCTCGACCGGGTCGTGGGAGATCAGCTCGACGGCCGGGTCGGGATTCTCCGGCAGCGTGGTCGAGACCACGAACTGCCGCAGGTGCGCGTACGGGCTGGAGGTGCCGGTGCGGACGCCGAAGTCGTGCGTCTTGCGGCCCATCAGCACCGTGTCGAAGTAGCGATTGCGTTCCTCCACCCCGATCGCCTCCCGCACCTTGGTCGGAAGCGTCTCGGGGTACTGCGCGTTGATCGACGGACCGTGATCGCCACCGACCGGGAAGAAATCGACCGAACCCTCCTCGGTGGCGATGAATCCATCATGGTCGACGCGACGTAATAGGTGAGCTTGCGCATGCTTCCTTCCTCACGGTCGGGTTGACTTTCCGAACCGCCCTGAGGAAACGGTAGCTCGCCCGCGCTAGCGACGCCGGGGCTTCGGCTGGCAGCGCGGGCAGGAGTAGGACGAGCGGTTCATGAACCGCTCCCGGATGATCGGCGCACCACACCGGCGACACGGCTCGTGCTCCCGACCGTATACGGCGAGGGAGCGTTCGAAGTAGCCCGACTGGCCGTTGACGTTCACATAAAGTGCGTCGAAGGACGTGCCGCCCGCCGCTAGCGCTTCGCCCATCACCGCGCCCACGTCGGCGAGCAACCCGCGCACCGCGGGCCTGGACAAGCCCGATGCGGGCCTGCCGCCGTGGATCTTGGCACGCCACAGCGCCTCGTCGGCGTAGATATTGCCGATCCCCGAGACGACCCCTTGATCGAGCAGGACACGTTTGATCTCGCTCCGCTTGCCACGGATGACGGCGACCACGGAGGAGACGTCGAAACGCGGATCCAGCGGGTCGCGAGCGATGTGCGCGACCGGCTCCGGCACCATGGTGCCGTCCACCTCGACCAGCGGGGCGAGCGCCCAGCCGCCGAAGGTCCGCTGGTCGACGAAGCGCAGCTGGGTGCCGTCGCCGAAGGTCGCGCGGATGTGCGCGTGCTTCTCCAGCGGCGCGTCGGCGGGCTGGACCAGCATCTGGCCGCTCATGCCCAGGTGCACGACCAGAGCGGCTTCCGGATCGTCGAAGGTCAGCCAGAGGAACTTGCCGCGCCGCTCGGCCGACGCGACCTTCAGGCCGGTCAGCCGGGCGGCGAGATCCGCGGCGCCTTCGAGATGGCGGCGCACCGAGCGGGGATGGGTGATCGCCACCGATTCGACGACCCGGCCGACCACGTGCTCGGCGAGCCCGCGGCGCACGACCTCGACCTCGGGAAGTTCGGGCACGTCAGGTTTCGGCGGTCAGTGCCTCGTAGGCGGCCCCCGCGGCCTTCTGCTCGGCTTCCTTCTTGGACCGGCCGACGCCTTGCCCGTAGGCCCGTCCGCCGATCACCGTGGTGGCGGTGAATTCCTTGTCGTGGTCCGGCCCGGTCGAGGTGATCTCGTAACTGGGCACGCCGAGACCACGTTCGGCGGTGAGTTCCTGCAGGCTGGTCTTCCAGTCCAGGCCGGCGCCCATCCGAGGGCCGCGCTCGAGCAACTCCGCGAACAGCCGCAACACCACGGCGCGAGCCACCTCGATGCCGTGCTGCAGATGCACGGCGCCGAGCAGCGACTCCATGCCGTCGGCGAGGATGCTCTCCTTGTCCCGGCCGCCGGTGAGTTCCTCACCTTTGCCGAGCAACAGGTGCGCACCGAGGCCGCCTTCGCCGAGCCCACGGGCGACCTCGGCGAGCGCGCGCATGTTGACCACGCTCGCGCGCAGCTTGGCCAGCTCGCCCTCGGTCTTGGAGGGATGCTCGTGATACAGCCGTTCGGTGATGCTCAGCCCGAGCACGGAGTCGCCGAGGAACTCGAGACGCTCGTTCGTCGGCAGGCCGCCGTTCTCGTACGCGTACGACCGATGAGTCAGTGCGAGGCGCAGCAGATCCGGCTGCACGTCGACACCTAGGGCTGCGAGCAGGCTCGCGTGTTCACCGGACGAGTCGGGTTCGTCGGTCACGTCGCTACGACAGGTCGAACGATCAGACCGCGGCGGTGACCTGGCGGCCCTTGTAGGTGCCGCAGGACGGGCAGGCGATGTGCGGCAGGGTCTTCTCGCCGCAGGCGCGGTTCGGGCAGGTGATCAGGGTCGGCGCGGTGGCCTTCCACTGGCTGCGCCGCGACCTGGTGTTGGAACGGGACATCCGGCGCTTGGGAACGGCCACGACTACTTCTCCTCTGTCCTAATTGCTCTGCCGGGTTCGGCTGATCGGGTCTTGCTCAGTGGTCTCGGTCGGCGGCACCCTCGTCGGGGCTGCCGGTGCCGGGCGATCCGGAGGCGAACTTAGCCAGTCCGGCCCAGCGAGGGTCAAGTATCTCATGCCGGTGATCGGATCCCGCAATCGCCATCCTGACGCCGCATTCCGGGCACAGACCAGCGCAATCGGGCGTGCACAGCGGCTGCAGCGGGAGTTCGAGGCCGACGGCGTCGATCACCACGGGCTCCAGGTCGATGAGGTCGTCGACCATGCGGTAGACCTCGTCGTCCTCGGTGGTCTGCTCGGTGGCGCTGTCCGGATAGGCGAACAGCTCGGTCAGCCGCAGGGTGACCTCGTCGGCGAACGGTTCCAGGCAGCGCGAGCACTCCCCTTCGACCGGCGCGGACACCGTCCCGGTGACCAGCACACCCTCGGACACCGCCTGCAACTGCAGATCGAGCTCTACTTGCGCGCCCACGGGAACGCCGATCAGATCCAGACCGATCCGATTCTCCGTGGTGACGGTGCGGCGCAGCTCTCGCATGGTCCCCGGCCTGCGGCCGAGGCTGCGGACGTCCAGCACGAAACCCGCGTCCGGCGACCGGCGCTTGGCCGACTGGGGACGCGACGCGGAACCGGAACCGGCGGACATCACGAACTCACTCACGATCGAGGGATATGGGCAACCACCCAACAATACGCGACCAGGCGGTGCGCGCCCAAACCCGCCGGGACCGCACTCGGTGCCGTCACCTGCGGAATTCGCTGGCGTAGTCGGGCACTCCGCCCTCGGTGCGCAGTTGATGACGGCCACGCCCGACCGTGCGCAGCGTGCTGGCCAGCGTCTCCTCGAAATCGGCCAGCCGGGAGTCGACATAGTGATCGCATTCCTCGCGCAGGCGATCCGCTTCGGCGTGAGCGGCGTCGATCACCCTGGCCGACTCCGCGTGCGCGGCGCGGACCACCTCGGTCTGATCGACGAGCCGTTCCTGTTCGGCGCGGCCTTCCGCGACGGAGCGCTCGTATGAAGCCTTGCCCGCCTCGATCATCCGCTCCGACTCCACCCGCGCCCGGCCGGTCACCGCCTCGTATTCGGCGTTGCCGTCGGCCACCACGCGATCGGCCTCCTCCTGGGCGGAGGCGACCAAGTGATCGGCGTGCGCGGTCGCCTCGGCGACCATCCGGTCGGCGTGCGCCTTGGCATCGGCGAGAATGCGGTCGGCTTCCTCGCGCGCCGCGCCGATGGTGCGCTCGGCCTGCTCGTTCGCACTGGTCACCGTGGTCTCGGCGGCGGTCCTGGCATCGGACACGATCTTGTCCCGATGGTCGAGCACGTCCTGGGCGTCGTCGAGTTCGCCGGGCAGCGCGTCCCGGACGTCGTCGAGTAGTTCGAGCACGTCGCCGCGCGGGACGATGCAGCTGCGGGTCGGCGGGATGCCGCGCGCCTCTTCGACGATGGCGACCAGTTCGTCGAGCGCTTCGAATACGCGATACATGCTCACTACCCTCCTGCTGACTCACGGCGAAACTCTCCGCCGACGCCCAGTGTGCCCCTCGTCACGGCTCGTGCCGAGTCACTTTCCGGTGTGTCGTGCCAGTGTCTCGCACGCCACAAAATCAAGTGGAGAGCCTTTCTCCGCTTCGTGTTACATTTTTCTGGAAGCAAGCGATCACCCATCGCTGTCGTCCTCGCCGAGGGCCGCTGTTCGATCGGAAAGACGATGACTGTTCTGGAACTACCGCGACCGGCGGGAGTGAGTGCCACCAGCTTCTTCGTGCCGTGGGTGAGCCCGTATCCGGTGCTGCCGAGAACATCATCGCGGCCGGGTTCGGACAGCTCGCCCGATACCTGCGCGGCGACCGCGCCTTCGCCCAGCTGATCCGTTTCGCGCTGGTCGGCGGCTCCAGCAACATCGCGTACGTCCTGCTCTTCTTCACCATGCACGGTGTGGGGCCGCTGATCGCCAACGTCGTCGGCTCCGTCGTCAGCACCGTGATCGCCAACGAACTGCACCGCCAGCTCACCTTCCACGCCGCGGGCCGCGTCGGCTGGTTCACCGCGCAGTGGGAAGGCGGCGGGCTCGCGCTGGTCGGCCTGGGCATCACGACCGCGGCGCTGGCCGCGCTCGGCGTGTGGGCGCCCGGTCTCGGAGACACCGCGCAGGCCGCCGCCGTCCTGGCGATCACCGCGGCCGTCGGCGGAATGCGCTTCCTCGCGCTACGCGGCCTGGTGTTCTAGCTGTGCTGTTCCGCCCCTCCGGGAGTTCGGGCCGTAGAAGTTAGGAAGGCGGGAGTGGCGTTCTGCGCGTTCCCAGACCCGATCGGCCGCTCGCGACAGGTCTACGTGCCCTGGCAGCTGGGTGGGTGCCGCTGCCATGTCGGTGCGCCCGCGTGTTCCGCCGACGCCGGACATCTCGCGACGGCCGTGCCGGTCTGTCAGTTCTCGCGTTCGGCCAGGCGGTCGAGGAGGCGCTTGTGCACCGAGGGGGGCAGCATGTCGCTGACGTCGCCCCCGTACGCCGCGACCTCCTTGACCAGGGAGCTGGACAGGAAGCTGAAGGACGGGTTGGTGGCGATGAAGAACGTGTCCACGCCGGAGAGCTTCTTGTTCATCTGCGCCATCTGCAGTTCGTAGCCGAAATCGCCCGCGTCGCGCAGGCCCTTGACGATCGCGGTGATGCCCTGTTCCCGCGCGAAGTCCACCAGCAGGCCCTGCCACGACTCCACCCGGACGTTGCCCAGGTGGGCGGTCGACTCGCGCAGCATCTCGATGCGCTCCTCGACGGTGAACATGCCCTGCTTCTTCTGGTTGATCATGACGGTGATGACGACCTCGTCGAACTGGGCCGCCGCCCGGTTGAAGACGTCGAGGTGTCCGTAGGTCACGGGGTCGAACGACCCGGGGCACAGTGCTCCTGCCATGAAACGACGCTAGCAGGGCGGGCCCGGCCCGGCACGGGCGGCCGGACGCGTGTCTACCCCTCCGGATCGAACTCCGCGAGGTCGATACGCGTTTCGCCGTACCGGCGCGACTTCTCCGGGACGAAGCCTGCGGGCCAAGCCGTTTCGGGCGAACGAGACGACCGCTCCAGCACGACCAGCGCCCCGGGACGCAGCCAGCCCCGCTCGATCAGTGCGCGCAGGTCGGCCAGCACGGCGGCGTCGTCCACCGCGTAGGGCGGGTCGGAGAAGACGACGTCGAAGCCGCCCGCACCGCCCAGCCGCAGCACGCCGGCCACCGTCGCGACCCGCAATTCGGCGCCGGGCAGCCCGAGGTCGGCGATATTCCCGCGCACCACCGCCGCTGCCTTACGGTCGGACTCGACGAGCAGCGCGTACTCGGCGCCACGCGAGAGCGCTTCCAACCCGAGCGCGCCGGAACCCGCGTACAGATCGAGAACGCGAGCGCCCGCGAAGTCCAGCCGAGCGTCCAACGCGCTGAACAGCGCCTCCCGCACTCGGTCGGAAGTCGGGCGGGTACCGGACGGCGGCACCCGAAGACGCCGCCCGCCCGCGGTTCCCGCGACGATCCGCGTCATCCGGCGGAGGACTCCCGCACCGCCAGTTCGATCAGCAGATCGCCGCCCTCGACCTGTTGCACGGCGCCGATGGCGACCCGGCCGACGGTGCCCGCGCGGGGCGCGGTGATCGCGGCTTCCATCTTCATGGCTTCGATGGTGCCGATGGTGTCGCCCGCCGCGACCGAGTCGCCCTCGGACACAGCGAGTGTCACCACACCCGCGAACGGCGCGGCGATGTGGCCGGGGTTGGCCTTGTCGGCCTTCTCGGCGGCCGGGATCTCGCTGGCGATCGACCGGTCGCGCACCGAGACCGGACGCAGCTGCCCGTTGAGGATGCACATCACCGTGCGCATGCCGCGCTCGTCGGGTTCGGAGATGGCTTCCAAGCCGATGAGCAGGGTGACGCCCTTCTCCAGCTGCACGCGGTGTTCCTCGCCGCGGCGCAGGCCGTAGAAGAACTGGTTGGCCGACAGTCCGGAGGTGTCGCCGTACTTCTCGCGGTGAGCGAGGAATTCGGCGGTGGGGCCGGGGAACAGCAACCGGTTCAAAGTCGCACGTCGCTCCTCCGAGCTACCGGCCAGCCCCTTCTCGTCCGCGGGGGTCAACGGGGTTTCGGGCTTGGCCGCGCCACGCCCGGCGAGCGCTTTGCTGCGGAACGGTTCGGGCCAGCCACCGGCGGGGGTGCCGAGTTCGCCGCGCAAGAACCCGATCACCGAGTCCGGGATGTCGTAGCGGCCGGGGTCGGCGGCGAAGTCCTCGACTTCGACACCGGTGCCGACCAGCGCCAGCGCCAGGTCGCCGACGACCTTCGAGGACGGGGTGACCTTCACCAGGCGTCCGAGCAGCCGGTCCGCGGCGGCGTATTTCGCCTCCACCTCCTCGAACCGGTCGCCCAATCCGAGCGCGATGGCCTGCTGGCGCAGGTTGGACAACTGCCCGCCGGGGATCTCGTGGGTGTAGACGCGGCCGGTGGGCGCGGGCAGCCCGGACTCGAACGGCGCGTACACCTTCCGCAGCGCTTCCCAATACGGCTCCAGATCACAGACCTTCTGCAGGTCCAGACCGGTGTCGTACTCGCTGTGCGCGGCCGCGGCGACGATCGCCGAGAGCGCGGGCTGGCTGGTGGTGCCCGCCATGGCGGCGCTCGCGCCGTCGACGGCGTCGGCTCCGGCCTGCCAGGCGGCGAGGTAGGTGGCCAGCTGCCCACCGGGGGTGTCGTGGGTGTGCACGTGCACCGGCAGATCGAAATTGCTGCGCAGCGCGGTGACGAGCTTGGTCGCGGCGGGCGCCCGCAACAATCCGGCCATGTCCTTGATGGCCAGCACGTGCGCGCCCGCGTCGAACGATCTGCTCGGCCAGCTTCAGGTAGTAGTCCAGGGTGTAGAGCGATTCGTCCGGGTTCGCCAGGTCCCCGGTGTAGCTCATCGCGACTTCCGCGACGGCGGTGCCGGTTTCGCGGACCGCGTCGATCGCCGGGCGCATCTGGTCGACGTTGTTGAGGGCGTCGAAGATACGGAAGATGTCGATGCCCGTCGCGGTCGCCTCGGACACGAACGCGCGCGTCACCGCCTCCGGATACGGGGTGTAGCCGACGGTGTTACGACCCCGCAGCAGCATTTGCAGACAGATGTTCGGGATCGCTTCCCGCAGCGCCGCCAAACGCTCCCACGGATCCTCGTACAGGAACCGCAATCCGACGTCGTAGGTCGCTCCACCCCAGCACTCCACCGACAACAACTCCGGGGTCAACCGCGCCACGTGTCCGGCCACCCCGAGCAGGCCGTTGGTGCGCACACGCGTGGCCAGCAGCGACTGGTGCGCGTCGCGGAAGGTGGTGTCGGTGACGCCGACCGCCTTCTGCTCACGCAACGCCCGCGCGAAACCTTCCGGTCCCAGCCGCAGCAGCCGCTGGCGGGAGCCGTCCGGCGGCGGCGCGCTCAGATCGATCGCGGGCAGCTTGTTGTGCGGATAGACCGTGGTCGGCCGCTCGCCGTGCGGCTTGTTCACGGTGACGTCGGCCAGGTAGTCGAGGATCTTGGTGCCACGGTCGGCGGACTGCCGCAGGGTGAGCAGCTGCGGGCGCTCGTCGATGAACGACGTGGTCACCCGGCCCGCCTTGAAGTCGGGATCGTCGAGCACGGCGAGCAGGAACGGGATGTTGGTGGCCACGCCGCGGATCCGGAACTCCGCCAGCGCCCGGCTCGCCCTCGCCACCGCCGCGCCGAAATCACGGCCCCGGCAGGTGAGCTTGACCAGCATGGAGTCGAAATAGGCGCCGATCTCCGCACCCAGGTTCGCGCCCCCGTCCAGCCGGATGCCCGCGCCGCCCGGCGTGCGGTAGGCGGTGATGCGGCCGGTGTCCGGACGGAAGCCGTTGGCCGGGTCCTCGGTGGTGATCCGGCACTGCATCGCCGCGCCCCTGATCGTCACCACCTCCTGGCTCAGGCCCAACTGCTCGAGCGTCTCGCCTGCGGCGATGCGCAGCTGCGACTGCACCAGGTCGACGTCGGTGATCTCCTCGGTCACCGTGTGCTCCACCTGGATGCGCGGGTTCATCTCGATGAAGACGTGGTTGCCGCGCTCGTCCAGCAGGAACTCCACGGTGCCCGCGCACGAGTAGCCGATCTGCCGGGCGAAGGCGACCGCGTCGTCGCAGATCCGCTGACGCAGCGCGGGATCGAGATTCGGCGCGGGAGCCAGCTCGATCACCTTCTGGTGCCGCCGCTGCACCGAGCAGTCGCGCTCGAACAGGTGCATCACGTGGCCGTGCTGATCGGCCAGGATCTGTACCTCGATATGGCGCGGGTTCACCACCGCCTGCTCCAGGAACACCGTCGGGTCACCGAACGCCGACTCCGCCTCCCGGGAAGCCGCCTCGATCGACTCGCGCAGCTGCTCGGGTGCCGCGACCCGGCGCATCCCGCGCCCGCCACCGCCTGCGACCGCCTTGACGAAGATCGGGTACTCCAGCTCCCGTGACGCGGCCAGCAGTTCGTCGACGTCCGAGGAAGGCGCGCTCGACCGCAGCACCGGAAGACCGGCCGCCTTGGCCGCCTCGATGGCGCGTGCCTTGTTACCCGCCAGTTCCAGCACTTCGGCCGACGGCCCGATGAAGGTGATGCCCTCGCGGGCACACGCCGCCGCCAGGTCCGGATTCTCCGACAGGAACCCGTACCCCGGGTAGATCGCGTCCGCACCCGCCGACTTGGCCGCTTCGATGATCGCCTCGATCGACAGGTAGGCCCGCACCGGATGCCCCGGCTCACCGATCTGGTACGACTCCGCCGCTTTCAACCGATGGACCGAATTGCGGTCCTCGTAGGGAAACACGGCGACGGTCCCGATGCCGAGTTCGTAAGCCGCGCGGAAGGCGCGGATGGCGATTTCGCCACGGTTGGCAACCAAGACTTTCGAGAACATTGACCTAAGGTACCCGGCCGCGTGAACCGCACCGACACGCAATCCCACTTCGCGAACATCTTCACAACGCCGACTAGCACCGTTGCGAAGTTACGTTCACCGCGCCGACACATGAGCGATGCGGCAGCAATCGCTGCGCTCTCCGGCGGCCTGGTCCGGTTCGGGTCGAGGTGGCGCGGACTCCGCGAGTTCGGGAGAGCGGAGCTCGCGCGGCCCCTGGTCTCCCCCGCCCGCCGCGACGCGTCCTATGCTGAGTGGGCAGCTGGTTCACCGCAGCGCGACGAGATGGAGCCCCGACGTCGCGCGACGGAGTCGAGCCCGTCCGTACGGCGACGTCACGGCGGGCGAGAGGGAACCCGGTGGGAATCCGGGACTGTCCCGCAGCGGTATGCAGGAACGACCGCCGTCACCAGGCACTGAGTTCACCGGAGCCGGAAGGCTTCGCGACTCGGGAAGCGACGGCCAGTAGGTTGGCCATCGGGGAGCAATCCGGCGGATGCCGGTTTCCCCCGGCCGGTGCCCGCGAGTCCGAAGACCTGCCAGCCGTGCCGGGCACGCCGTGCCCGGCGGCCACCGCCTCGTGGATTGGGCGAGCGGATCACCAGCTGACGTGTCGGGCTCCACCGCCGGGAACCGCACCGGCATGTCGCCGGTCCTCCGCGTGCCCGTATGGCGATGGCTCTTCGTCCTCGGCAATGGAGAAACATCGTGACTGTCGCACAGCACAAGCCGTTCACCGCAACGGTTCTCGGGCTACCACGCGTCGGCCCCCGGCGCGAACTCAAGCGGGCCACCGAAGCCTACTGGGCGGGCGAGATCGACGCGGAGCAGTTGCACGCCGCAGCGCGTGACCTGCGTCGGGCCCAGCTCACCGCATTGCGCGCCGCGGGCTTGGACTCGATTCCCGTCGGCACCTTCTCCTATTACGACCAGATGCTCGACACCGCCGTCCTGCTGGGCGCGCTGCCGCCCCGGGTCGCCGGGATCGCCGACCCCCTGGAACGGTACTTCGCCGCCGCGCGCGGCACCGATACGGTTGAGCCGCTGGAGATGACCAAGTGGTTCGACACCAACTATCACTACCTGGTTCCGGAGATCGGCCCCGGCACCGCGTTCTCACTGCACTCGGAGAAACTGCTGGCGGAAGTGCGGGAAGCGCTGGAGCTGGGCGTGCCCGCGCGGCCGGTGGTGATCGGCCCCATCACCTTCCTGAAGCTGGCGAAGGCGACCGGCGGGGCGGCGCTCGCCCGGCTGATCGAGCTGCTCCCGCTGTACCGGGAGCTACTGCGCAGGCTGGCCGCGGCAGGCGCGGAGTGGGTGCAGATCGACGAGCCGGTGCTGGTCACCGACCTCACGGCGGAAGAGATCGGCCTGACGCAGGTCACCTACGACGAGCTCGCCGACGCCGCCGATCGCCCCGCGATCCTCGTCGCGACCTACTTCGGGCATCCGGATGCCGCGCTCGCTGCGCTGGCGGGCACCGGCATCGAGGCAGTCGCCCTCGACTTCACCGCTGGAACGGACGTCGCCGCGGTCGCCGCCGTTCCCGCGCTGGCGAGCAAGCTCGTTGTCGCGGGTGTCGTGGACGGCCGCAATGTCTGGCGCACCGATCTAGACCGCGCCCTGTCCACCCTCGGCGCGTTGCGGGGGCCGGCCGGGCACGTCGCGGTCTCGAGTTCCTGCTCGTTACTGCACGTGCCGTACACGCTGACGGCGGAGAAGCGGTTGGACGAACGCCTGCGCTCTTGGCTGGCGTTCGGCGCGGAGAAGGTCACCGAAGTCCGCGTGCTCGCGACCGGGCTGACCGAAGGCGCGGAGGCGATCGCGGCCGATTCGGCCGCCGCGCGCGCGGCGCTGGCGTCGCGGGCGTCGGACCCTCGGCTGCACGATCCGGGAGTGCGGGCCAGGCTGGTCGCGCTCGGGCCGGACGCCGCCCGCCGCGCCCCCGCCGAACGACGCAGGCAGCTGCAACGGGACCGTTTGCGGCTGCCCACGCTGCCGACCACCACCATCGGCTCCTATCCGCAGACCGCGGCCATCCGGCTCGCGCGAGCGGCGCTGCGCAAGGGCGAGATCGATCGGGCGGAGTACGTGCGCCGGATGCGCGCGGAGATCGCCGACGTCATCGCGCTCCAGGAGAACTTGGGACTGGACGTGCTCGTGCACGGCGAGCCGGAGCGCAACGACATGGTGCAGTACTTCGCCGAGCAGCTCGACGGGTTCGCCGCGACCGAGCAGGGGTGGGTGCAGTCCTATGGGACGCGTTGCGTGCGGCCGCCGATCCTGTTCGGTGACGTCGCGCGGCGGGAGCCCATGACCGTCGAGTGGATCGAATACGCGCAGTCGCGCACCGACAAGCCGGTGAAAGGCATGCTGACCGGCCCGGTGACCATTCTGGCGTGGTCGTTCGTGCGTGACGACCAACCCTTGGGCGAGTCCGCTCGCCAGGTGGCGCTGGCGATCCGCGACGAGACCGTCGATCTGGAATCGGCGGGCATCCGGATCATCCAGGTCGACGAGCCGGCCCTGCGGGAACTGCTTCCGCTGCGTGCGGCCGACCAGCCCGCGTACCTGGAGTGGTCGGTGCGGTCGTTCCGGTTGGCGACCTCCGGGGTGTCGGATGCGACCCAGATCCACACCCACCTGTGCTATTCGGAGTTCGGCGCGGTGATCAATGCGATCGCCGGGCTGGACGCCGACGTCACGTCGATCGAGGCGGCGCGCTCCCACATGGAGGTGCTCGACGACCTCAACGCGGCGGGATTCGACCTCGGTGTCGGTCCCGGGGTGTACGACATCCACTCACCGCGGGTGCCGAGTGTGGAGGAGATCACCACCTCGCTGCGTGCGGCGCTGAAAGCGATTCCGGCCGAACGGCTCTGGGTGAATCCCGACTGCGGACTGAAAACCAGGAGGCGCGCCGAGGTGGAGGCCGCGCTGCGCAACATGGTCACCGCGGCGGCGGCCGTGCGGTGACACTGCCTGCCTGATGGCAGACCGGTGCCCCCTTCGCGGGGCGAAGGGGGCACCGAATCCGTGTCGCCTCAGTCGGTTCTCGGCTCCGGCCGTGGCGGCTGCCGTCGCCGCGAGGTGTACCGATCACACGGCTCTTCCCGCCGCGTCACCGGTAACTCCCGCGCCCGCGTCCGCATCCCCCGCCGCCACGCCGTATGACATCCGGAACAACGCTCCACCGGCTACCCCTCCTCACATGTCGAGCACGACATCGTCTTCCCCGCTCACCTACTACGACGCGCCCATCCCCCGTTCGGTTCCCGCGCTTTGTTCCGCGATACCGAGAGGCTTCCCGATGGTGGGCCCGCCCTCCGGTCAGCGGCTGATCACCAACTCCCGGGGCGGCACGCCGGTGTACTCCGACAGCGGCCGGATCAACGCGAACGACGCCGTCTGCTCGATGATGGGCGGTCCACCCGGTGATCCTGCTCGGCTTCGTCCACCACGCCTCGGCCAGGGTGCGGAACTCGGCGAGGTAGCTCGCCCGTCCGAACGGACGCGCTCCGAGCGGATGCGCGTCGGCGACCGCCAACTCGTCGACGATCGTCTCCCCGCTGCGCAGCGTCACCACGGCACGCGCGCCGAACGCCTTCCCGGCCGGGTCGGTGGCGTGATAGCGCCGATCTTGTGTTCGTGCGAGCAGATCCCGCGCGCCAGGTCGATCTGGATCTCGTAGCCGGTCGCCAGTCCACGGATCAGGTCGGCGCCGCCGCGGCCGAGATGCTGGGCGACGGCCAGAATCGGCGGGATGTTGTCACCCGGATGCGAATACTCCGCGGCGAGGAACGTGTCGTGGAAGTTCAGTTCCCGCACCGCGACACCGTTGGCCCAGGCGGCCCACTCGGGCGATACTCGCTGCCGGACCGGTAGCCCGAATACCGTCGCCCCTCGCTGCCCGCGCGCGGCCGGTAGGGCTGCGCGGTGGCCTGGGCGCGGGCCGCGGCCACAGGCCGGCGCGCCAGCGACGCGGCGGCTACCGCGGCGTTGTCGATGATCCGGTTGTCGATGATCCGGTTGACGATCATGGCCTCGACTTCGCCGCCGACTTCGACCGGGTCCGCGGCCACTTCGGCGATCTTCGTCGCGAGATGTTCGGTGCGCGGAAAGTCCTCGGCGGCGCGACGGGCTCGTACGATATGTGTTCTCATGCATCATCCACGGCGGGACCTCGATCTTCTCTTCGCACGCTACGCAGATCGGGCAGAGCGTCGAACACCTCGCAAAAGCATATTTTCGTGGGTAATAACGCGCGTTCTTGCGATGATTGCGAATAAGCGCAGCTACCATCGTGCACGTGCGCAAGATGTATGCGGGCGCCCGGCTTCGGCGATTGCGCGAAGAGCGGAGGATGACTCAGGCGGCTCTGGCGAAATCGCTGGATCTGTCGCCGAGCTACCTCAACCAGCTCGAGCGTGATCAGCGCCCCCTCACCATTCCCGTACTGCTCAAACTGAATTCCACCTTCGACCTCGACGTCCAGTTCTTCGCCGCCGATTCGGACGCGCGCTTGGTGTCCGACCTGCACGAAGTGCTGGTGGACGCCGCAGGCGGGCACACCGCGCCCTTGACCGAAGTGGAGGAACTGGCGACCAGGCAACCGGAGGTCGCCAGAATCGTCGTGGCGATGCATCGCCGACTACGCGCCGCCACCGACCAGCTCAACCTGCTGTCGGCACGGGTGTCCGCGCCCGCGGGCGCGCCCGGGGTCCCCATGCCCTACGAGGACGTGCGCGACTTCTTCTACGACCACCACAACCACATCCCGCAACTCGACATCGCCGCCGAGCAGCTGTTCGAGAACTCCGGCCTCACCATCGGCTCGCTCGATCGCCAGCTCGCCCGCGTCGCCGAGGAACGCGCCGGGGTCACCGTTCTGGTGCGCGGTGACGGCGCCGACCCGAGCGTCCCCAAACGGCACTACGACCCGGAGAGCCGGACGCTCACGCTGGCCCGCCGGTTGCGGCCCGGCCAGCGCGCCTTCCAGATCGCCACCACGCTCGGCTTCCTGCTGTACCGTGCCGAGCTGGACGCGGTCCTGGCCGAGACTCCGTCGCTGAGCGGCGAATCACGCAAGCTGGCACGGATCGGACTGGCCAACTACTTCGCGGGCGCGCTGGTGCTGCCGTACGGGCGGTTCCTGCGCTCGGCCGAGGAGCTGCGCTACGACATCGACCTGCTCGGTCTGCGTTTCGAGGTCGGCTTCGAAACCATCTGCCACCGGCTGAGCACCTTGCAGCGGCAGGGGCAGCGCGGTGTTCCCTTCTTCTTCGTCCGCACCGATCGCGCGGGCAACATCTCCAAACGGCAGTCCGCCACCGCGTTCCATTTCTCCCGGGTCGGCGGCAGTTGCCCGCTGTGGGTGGTGCACGAGGCGTTCTCGCACCCCGGTCGCATCCTCACCCAGGTGGCGGAGATGCCCGACGGCCGCCGCTACCTGTGGGTCGCCCGTACCGCGGCGGTCGCGCCGCACGGGTTCGGCGCCGCGGCGAGGAACTTCGCGATCGGCCTCGGGTGCGACATCGAGTACGCCGACCGCTTGGTGTACTCGGCCGGGTTGCAGTGCGACGACCCGGCCACCGCGGTCCCGATCGGAGCGGGCTGCAAGGTGTGCGAGCGTCCGGCGTGCGCCCAGCGCGCCTTCCCGCACATCGGCAGCCCGTTGGCGGTCGCCGAGCACACGAGCACCGATCTGCCCTACCCGCGGCTCGGTCGCTGACCGGTTCCGATCCTGGTCAGCTTGTCCGGATTCGCCACGGCGTAGATCGCCTGGATCTGCTCGGTGCGCGCGTCGATGTCTAGCACGACCACCGCGAACGGCGCGCCGGCGGAGAAGACCAACACCGCTGGATCGCCGTTCACGACCCGGTAACCGATACCGAGTTCGGGCACTTTCCCCAGCACCCTCGGGCTGGTGATCAAGCGCACGACCTTGTCCCGGCCGTGGATCGGCCGCAGCGCGGCGGGCAGTTTCCCGCCGCCGTCGGACCAGAACACCACCTCGGGGGCGAGCAGTTCCAGCAGTCCGGCCAGATCGCCGTCCAGCTGTGCGGCCAGGAACTTCTCGGTCACCCGCCGCTGGGTGCCTGGGTCGGTGCGGTAGCGCGGTCGCCGCGCGTGCACATGCTCCCTGGCGCGGTGCGCCACCTGACGAACCGAGGCGGACGAGCGGCCGAGGATCGCGGCGATGTCGGCGTGCGGGTAGCCGAACACCTCGTGCAGCACGAACACCGCGCGCTCTAGCGGAGTGAGCGTCTCCAGCACGACCAGCACCGCCATGGACACCGACTCCGCGCGCAACGCGCCCGCCGCGGCATCCTCGGCGAGATTCTCGCTCGCCGGGTCGGCGACCAGCGGCTCGGGCAACCACGGGCCGACATACGTCTCCCGCCTCCGGGTGATCGCCGCCTGCCTGGCGAGCGCCTTGTTGACCGCGATGCGCACCAGATACGCCCGCGGATGCGCGATGTCGGCGCCGCCGTCGCGCAGGCGCGTGACCCAGGACAACCAGGTCTCCTGTAGCACGTCGTCGGTGTCGGCGACGCTCCCGAGCATCGCGTAGATCACCGAGAACAACAGCTCCCGGTGATCGGCGAACACCGCTGTGGCGGTTTCGTCCGTGGTTTCGGCCATCGGGTCTCCTTCGGTCTCCGCTATGGGAGCGAGACAGCCGAGGACGATGTGACGTCCCGTGCCCGGACTGTGATCCGTCTCTCGTCGAGGTCACATCCGGCGCGCGCCGCGACTCTCGGTTCGTGACGGACGCCAACGTCCGCGAGAAGAGAGGACATCGGAGTGCGCGCACCCACCGAAACATCATCTTTCTTGGCGACCCGCCGCGGCAAACTCACGCTGACGCTGCTGTGCACGGTCGCCTTCCTGGACTTCGTCGACGGATCGATCGTCAATGTCGCGTTACCCACCATCCAACGCGAACTCGGCATGTCCGTGCCGACGCTGCAATGGGTGACCAGCGGTTACCTGCTCACCTACGGCGGGCTGCTGCTGCTCGGCGGCAGACTGGCCGATCTGCTGGGACGGCGCCGGGTCCTGATCGCGGGCACCGTGATCATCGGCCTGTCCTCCGCGCTCGGCGGGCTCGCCCACAGCAGCGGACTGCTGATCGGCGCCCGCTTCGCCCAGGGCATCGGCGCGGCGCTGATGCTGCCCGCCGCGCTGTCCATCCTCACCACCAGTTTCCGGGAGGGCTCCGATCGCCATACCGCCGTCGGGATCTGGGGCGGCGCGGCCGGTCTGGCGTCGGCGGCCGGCGTGTTCCTGGGCGGGGTGATCACCGAAGGACCGGGGTGGCGCTGGGTCTTCTATGTGAACACGCCGGTCTGTGTCCTGGTCCTGGTTGCCGTTCCGTTGCTGATCCCGAACGATCAGCGCAACGACATCCGCCGCGGATTCGACGTGCGGGGCACGGTTCTGGCGACCGCGGGTCTGATGACGCTCGTTTACGGTTTGGTGAAGGCCCCCGAATACGGGTGGGGCGACGTGCGCACGCTGGGTGTGCTGGGTGTCGCGGTGGCGCTGCTGGTCACGTTTGTCGTCAACGAGCGCCGCGCCGCCAACCCGCTGGTGCCGCTGTCGATCTTCGGCATTCGTGGATTGGCTGCGGCCAATCTGACGCACTTGGTGATCGCCGCTGGCATGCTCGCGATGTTCTTCTTCGTCACCCTGTATATGCAGACCGTGCTCGGTTACGGCGAGCTGAAGGCAGGTGCCGCCTATCTGCCGGTCAGCTGCATGATCGGCATCGCCGCCGGGCTGGCGACGAAATACTTCGCCCGGACCGGCACCCGCGTCTTCACCGTGGCCGGGTCGTTGCTGTGCGGGCTGGGCGTACTGCTGCTCTCGCGCATGTCGGTCGACGGCTCCTATCTCACCGATCTGCTGCCGGGGATGCTCGTGATGTCGGTGGGCGCGGGCGCGGTCTTCGTCGCGAACACCACGGCGGCGAACGCGGGCGTGCCCGCCGAGCAAGCCGGTCTGGCCGCCGCGCTGTTGAACACCGGGCAGCAACTGGGCGGGGCGCTGGGACTCGCGGTACTCACCGCCGTCGCGACCTCGCACACCAACGCGCTCCTGGCGTCCGGTCACGCGCCGATCGAGGCGATGAACGCCGGGTTCGCGCGGGCCTTGTTCGTCGGCGGCGTCATCGGGGTGGTCGCCGCGATCGTGGGACTGTGGACCGTCAACGCGCGGGGAGAGACCGGGTCGGGCGCATCCGCCGCCGCAGCCGCGGCGGTCTGAGCAGTGTGGCCGGGAGTCGCACGGCTCCCGGCCGCATCGCCGTCGCAGGCCGTGCTCGGCAAGGCGAGTTCACGGCAGGCGCCGACTGCCCGCTGCCGGTGGCACGAGCGCCCGAGTTCCGAGGACCGGCGGGTCAGGACTTGGCCAGATACTCCAGCCGCTCGGAATCCACCGCGGCGTGCATCATCCCGGCCAGACCGGGATGCCCGGCCAGACCGGGATCGGACTCCACCACGGCCCGGGCGAATGCCTGAGCGGCGGTGATCACCTCGAGATCGTCCAGCAGCGACAGCAGGCGCAGCGAGCGCGCCGTGCCGGACTGCGCCGCCCCGAGCACGTCGCCCTCCCGGCGGGTGCGCAGGTCGAGCACCGCGAGTTCGAAGCCGTCGGTGGTGGCGGCCACCGCGTCCAGCCGCGCCATCGCCGACCCGCCCGGCGCGGCGTCCGTGACCAGCAGGCACAACCCTGGATGCCGCCCCCGGCCGATCCGGCCGCGCAGCTGGTGCAATTGGCTGACGCCGAAGCGGTCGGCGTCGACGATCACCATCACCGTCGCGTTCGGTACGTCGACACCGACCTCGACCACCGTGGTGCAGACCAGTACGTCCACCGAACCGTCGTTGAACGCGCGCATCACCTGGTCCTTCTCATCGGCGGGCAGCCTGCCGTGTAGCAGGCCCACCCGCACGCCGGACAGCGGCCCGGCGCGCAGCATCTCGAACACGTCGAGTACCGCCTGGGTGGTCGGGCCCTCCTTGTCGGCGTCCCCGGACTTCGAGCGACCGTTGCGGGACTTGCCCGCCGTCTCCTCGTCGTCGCCGATGCGCGAGCACACCACATACGCCTGGCGTCCCGCGGCGACCTCCTCCACGATCCGCTCCCACGCGCGATCCACCCAGTTCGGGTGCTGCCTGCGGGGGACCACCTTGGAGACGATCGGCGAGCGGCCTTTCGGCAATTCGGTCAGCGTGGATGTCTCCAGATCGCCGAGCGTGGTCATGGCGATGGTGCGTGGAATCGGGGTCGCGGTCATCACCAGCAGATGCGGGCTCGTGCCCGCCTTGGCCTTGGCGCGCAGGGCATCGCGCTGTTCCACGCCGAAACGGTGCTGTTCGTCGACCACCACCATGCCGAGGTCGAAGAATTCGACGTTGTCCTGGATCAGCGCGTGCGTGCCGATCACGATGCCCGCCTCGCCGGTCACCGCCTCCAGCAGCGCCGCCTTCTTCGCCGCGGCCGACATCGACCCGGTCACCAGCACCACGCGGGTGGCGTTGTCGGCCGCGCCGAGCTCACCCGCGGCGCCGAGCTCACCGAGCATGCCGCGCAGCGAGCGGTAGTGCTGCGCGGCGAGCACCTCCGTCGGGGCGAGCAGCGCGCACTGCAACCCGGCGTCGACCACCTGCAGCATGGCGTGCAGGGCGACGATCGTCTTGCCGGAACCGACCTCGCCTTGCAGCAACCGGTGCATCGGCTGCTCGCGAGCCAGGTCGGCGGAGATCTCCGCCACGACCTGCTTCTGCCCTGCGGTCAGGTCGAAAGGCAGCCGCTGGTCGAACGCGGCGGCGATCCCGTCGGCACGCGGGACGCAGGCGCGCGCCCGGCGACCGGAGACCTCGTGCCTGCGCTCGGCCAGCACCAGCTGCAAGGCCAGCGCCTCGTCGAAACGCAGGCGGTCCTTGGCCTGGTCGATGTCGGACTTGCGCTCGGGCAGGTGGATCAGGCGCAGCGCGTCGGACAGTTCCGGCAGCGCGCGTTCGGCGCGCACGTCCTCCGGCAGCGGGTCTTCGATGGGATCGAGCTGGTCGAGCACCTGACGCACGCACGCGAGCACGTCCCAGCTCTGCACCTTGGCGGTCGCCGGGTAGACCGGGATGAACTCGCGTTCCATGAACGACGTGTCCACTCCCCCTGCGCCTTTCGCGCTCTCGGCGAGGCCGCGCAGATCTCCGCCGCCGCGCACCTTCGTGAACGCGCCGACCGATCCGTCCTCGTCCTCGGTCTCCGGCAGGATCAGGTAGCCGGGGTGGCTGAGATTCCACTGGCCGGGGCGCCAGTAGTTCACCGTGCCCGACATCATCGCGCGCAATCCCTCCCGGACGACGTACTTCACCTTGTCGCCGTTGAAGAAGGTGACGTCGACGCCGCGACCGGAGCCGGTGTCGAGCACCACCTTCAGCAGGGAGCCGCGCCGGTTGCGCATCGGCCGCAGCTCGGCCTTGGTGATCCGTCCGATGACGGTGATATGCGAACCGTCCTCGGGCGCCTCCTCGGTGAGCGGCTGGCCCTGTGTGGCATACCGCAGGGGGTAGTGCCGCAGCAGATCCTCGAACGGTCTGCATGTCGAACGCGTCCGCCAGGGAGGCCGCCGCCTTGGCCCCGAGGATGTGGTCGAGCCGATCGTTCAGTGTCGCCATCCCTACTCCACTCCGATCTGCACCGCATCACCTTGCTGCCCACCGGAATACACGATCACCTCGACACCGGGGAAGTTCTGCGCGATATGGGCGGCGAGGTCGTCGCCGAGACCGTCCGGCGCCGCCGCTCCCAGCAGCAGCGTGACCAACTCGCCGCCGAAGGCGAGCAGCCGGTCCAGCAGGGTCCGCCCGGCCGTGCACACGTCGGGCTCGATCACGACGACATCGTGCCCGGCCAGCCCGAGCCCGTCGCCCGGCACGCAGGTGCCGACCATGGTGAGCGCGCGCTCGGTCGCCGCGCGCAGCGATCCCCAGCGGGTCGTTGCGGCCGCCTCCGACATGGCGAAGGCGTCGTCCACCGCGATCCGGCCGCGGTCGTGCACGGCCAGGGCCGCCAGCCCCTGCACCATCGACGCGCTCGGCAGCAGCAGCACGTCCCGGTGGGCGTCGCGCGCGGCGACGCCGACGGCGACCAGTTCGTGCGCGGGCAGCGCGCCGTTGGGCAGCACCAGCACCTCGCGGTGGGGCATCCGCCGGATCGCGGCCAGCAGCGTCGCCGCGGTGACCGGCTCGTCACCCGCGAGCACCACGGCGCCCGCGTCCTCGAACAGCGTCGCCGCGCCCGCGCCCGCGACCACCGCCAGAATTCCGCGATCGGCGGGCGCACCGTCGGTCGCGCCCGGTGCCCGGCCGAGCGCACCGGCCACCACCTGGGTCGAATCAGCGGGTACTGCCCCGGCGGCGTCTTCGGTCGGCGCGGGCCGGTTGCGCGAACCGAACACGCGGACACCGGAATGCGTCGCGTGCTCGTCGACCGGGAGCCCGCCACGCTCGGCGGCCCCTGGATTTCCCGCTCGGGTCTGTACGTCCCGATGCGACCCGAAAACGACGTTCTCGATTCGGATGCGGCTGAGTCTTCCCACCGCTATGCCCGCCTCCACCGCCGCACCCGCGTCGGCGCAATGCACATGCGCCGACCAGGACCCGGTACCGTCCCCGACCACCACGACCGAGTCGCCGAGCTCGCCGAGCCGGGCACGCAGCGCGGCCACTCTCGCTTCATCGGAGTCGGCCAGCAGGTACATCACCTCGTACCGTGGTTCGGCTTCTTCGGGCGGCGCGAATCGCGCCGACGGCGCCGGCCGGGGGTACTCCGGGCGCGTGGGAGCCGAACCTCTGGTCACGATGACCAAACTGTCCAGCAGTACGACCAGTCCCCGGGCTCCCGCGTCGACCACACCGGCCTGCCGCAGCACCCCCAATTGGAAGGGCGTGTCACCGAGCGCTTTGGCCGCGCCGTCGGCCGCCGCGAGCGCCACGTCCGCCAGCGCCCGATCCGGGCAGCTCGCCGCCGCGGCGGCCGCGCAGTCCAGCACGGTGAGGATGGTCCCTTCGATCGGCACGCTCAGCGCTTCGCGTACCAGCCCGGAAGCCCGGTTCAGCGCGGCCCGCAGGCTGTCGGCCGTGAACGGACCGCCGTCAACGGCGTCCGCGACGCCGCGCAGCACTTGGGACAGGATGATCCCCGAATTGCCGCGGGCGCCGACGGTCGCGCCGTGGGCCATCGCGACGGCGACGGCGTGGGCCGCGCTCGCGTCCGCCCGCGCGGCCGCTTCACCCGCCTCGACCGCAGCGCGCATGGTGGCCAGCAGATTGGTGCCGGTGTCCGCGTCCGGGACAGGAAAGACATTGAGCGCGTTGATCTCCTCACGCCGGTGTTCCAGGCCGGCGAGGCAGGCGCGGCCCCAGCGCAGCAACGCCGTGCCGTCCATCACATCCCGCGCTGCGGACACCGTCCCGTCACTCCCTTCCGCCACCTGCGCACCACCACCGCCCGCCAGGTTAGCGGGCCGTCCCGACAGGTGACCGGTAAGTCCGCGCTGCTGGAGTGGAGCTGCCGAGCGACCGTTCCGGCACTCGTCACGTGGGGACCGGTTTGGTGGATCGGTGTCGGCACAGCTACCCTTGCAGGGTTGCCTCGCGCGGCCGTCACCGGTCTGCGCTGGTCGGCTTCCCGCTGACAAGGCACACTCGACATTGCACGAGGACGCACCGCGAAAGCGGCGGTCCCACCATTGACATGAAGGAGTTCGCGACTATGGCTGCCGTCTGCGACGTCTGCGCCAAGGGCCCCGGCTTCGGGAAGTCGGTCTCGCACTCGCACCGGCGCACCAACCGTCGTTGGAACCCGAACATCCAGACCGTGCGCGCGCAGGTCGCCCCGGGCAACACCCGCCGCATGAACGTGTGCACCTCGTGCCTGAAGGCGGGCAAGGTCGTCCGCGGCTGATCCGCCCTCCGGCTGACCAGCTCCTTCGGCACACGCCCCGGCACCCGCGACGGGTGGTCCGGGGCGTCGTCATGAGTGTGGGCGCCCGGCGAGCGCGGCCACTGTGAACGCGCGACCGTGGCGTATCCAACCCTTGGCCGCCGAGTACACCCACAGCCTCGCCGAATGCCACATCGCCTGCTGGCGCGAAGCGTATCGCGGGCTGGTACCCGCCCACGTCCTCGACGCCTTCGACATCGGACGGCGGGCCGAGCAGTGGGAGCGTGACCGGCTGCGCCATCCGGGCCGCACGCACGTCGCGATCGTCGACGACGTGGTGATCGGATTCTCCAGCGCGGGCCCGCCCGACGACGCGGCTGCGGTGACCCCGCTCGAACTGCACGCTCTCTACGTGCGTTCCCGCTGGCACGGCAGCGGTGTCGCCGACGACCTCATCCGCGCCGCGCTCGATCCGGCCGCTCCGTGCTCGCTGTGGGTATTCGAGCGGAATGCGCGCGCGCAGGCGTTCTATCGCCGGCATGGTTTCGTACTCGACGGCACGCGCAAGGTCGAGGCGTTCACCGCCGCGATGGAGGTACGCATGGTGCGCACGCCGACGACGCACGCGCAGTACGCACCGGACAACGCCCTTTAGGGCTGCCTCCACCGTCGCTCTACGGTGCGAATCATGACCTCCGGCGAGCAAGCCGGGTATGTCGCGACCGTCGACGGCGTCCTCCAGATCACCATTGCCACCTCCGCCAACGGCACGTCCATGGATTTCGCGGGCATCAACGCGGGCACGGCCGCGCTGGGCACATCCACGGTATGGCCACCGACCCGCACGAATTCGTCCGCGACGCTGAGCGATCAGCTCGACAGTGAGCGGGACGGCATCGCGGAGGCAGCGGGCTGCGCGGCCGGACGCGAGGGCGTCGACGCGTTCGTCGCGAAGCGCGAACCCGATTACGCGGCGCTGGCCCGCCCCGGCGTCATTCCCGGGTCGTAAGCACGAATTTCGCCACCGCGTCGGTGAACGAATCGTTGTCGTCACCGGCGGCGGTGTGCGCGGCCCCGCCGATCTCCACGAGCTGGGCGTGCGGCACCAGCCGCTGGAACTCCTCGGCTCCTTCGGCGCTCACCACGTCCGAGCGCATGCCGCGCACCAGCAGCACCGGGATGCGCAGAGCCCGCGCCGCCGCCTCCATCGGCTCGATCATCGCCGACGGATCCTCGACCCGGTCGCCGAGCATGTCGGGATCCCAATGCCAGTACCACCGGCCGTCGCGTTCACGCAGGTTGCGCAGCAGGCCGTCGGTGTTCTTCGGCCGCGGGCGATGCGGCAGGTACTCGGCGACCGCGTCGGCCGCCTGCTCGATGGTGTCGAAGCCGTCGCGGTGCTTGCCGAGGAAGTCGATCACCCTGGCGACCCCTTCCGGCTCGGGCCGGGTCACGATGTCGACGAGCACCAGCGCGGTGATCGCCTCCCCGCCGGGCCGCGCGGTGGCGAGCAGGCCGGTGATCCCGCCCATGCTGGCCCCGACGACCACCGCGGGCGCGCCGAGCTGCTCCAGCACCAGTAGGAGATCGTCGACCATGGTCTGCCGCCGGTAGTCGCGGTCCGGCGCCCACTCGCTGTCGCCGTGACCACGGGCGTCGACGGTGACGACCCGCATGCCCGACGCGCCCAGCCGCGCGCCGGTCTGCTTCCACGAGTGCCGGGTCTGCCCGCCACCGTGCAGGAAGACGACGAGCGGGCCGTCGACCGGGCCGAACTGATCGGCGGCCAGCTCGATTCCGCCCGAACCGCGCAGCCGGAGCCGGGACGGTTCGAGAGGATTGTTCGCATTACTCACGATCTGTAGGATCGCACAACGCCGGTCCACCTCGGGGTGAACCCGGCGGATCGAGGGCTCAGCAGCCGAGATTGCCCACGAAGAACAGGCACGCGATCTTCGCGTTCACCGACGCGGAGATGGTGGAGGAGCCGGTGGAGGTGTACTCCTCGGCGACCGGAGCCGTCGAGGTCTCCGCGGCGGGCTCGAGCCGAAGGGGGGCCGCACCGGCGACCGCGGCGCCGCTGGTGAGCGCGGCGCAGAATGCCAGGGTCGCGGTCGCGCCGCGGAGGGTGGTGTTGTGCATGGAAGAGCTCCTCACTCGTTTTCTCTCGGTCGATCACACACAGACGCCTGTTTCAGGGCAGGCGCCAGTCAACCGGTTCGGCCCCCAGTTCGTCGAGTAGTTCGTTCACTCGCGAGAAGGGGCGGGAACCGAAGAACCCGCGCGACGCCGACAGCGGCGAGGGATGCGCGGACTCGATGTAAGGGATCTCGGATTCGGCCAGCAGCGGCTTCAGCGTCGCCGCGTCCCGGCCCCAGAGGATCGCCACCAACGGCTCGTCCCTGGCGACCAAGGCGCGGATCGCCTGTTCGGTGACCGCTTCCCACCCCTTGCCCCGATGCGAGGCGGGCTTGCCGGGTGACACGGTGAGCACTCGGTTCAGCATCAGCACGCCCTGGTCCGACCAAGGGCTCAGGTCACCGCAGGAGGGCGTCGGATGACCGAGATCTTTGCTGTACTCGGCGAAGATGTTGGCCAGGCTGCGCGGGATCGGCGAAACATCCGGCGCGACGGAGAAACTCAGCCCCATGGGATGGCCGGGCGTCGGGTAGGGGTCCTGGCCGACGACGAGCACGCGCACCGCGTCGAACGGACGCTGGAAAGCGCGCAGGACGTTCTCACCGGAGGGCAGGTAACCGCGGCCCGCGGCGTTCTCGGCGCGCAGGAATTCGCCCATGGCGGCGATCCGATCGGCGACCGGCTCGAGTGCCTTCGCCCAGCCCGGATCCATGATTTCCGACAGTGGTTTCGCGCCCATGACCGCACAACTTAGCGTGGTCGGCCGTCGAATGACGAGTCCACCCCACGGAACGATTCCCACCCGCCGTCGCCGGTGTGCGCCACTCCGTCGACGGTGACTCCGCCACCGGCCACGACCTGCCCGATCACGACCCATCCCGAGGGCAGCGGGCGGTCCGGCGCCCAGGCGCCCGCGAAGGCGTGGTCCTCGCCGCCGGTCAGGATCCATTGCGTCGCATCGGCGTCCAGCCGGGCGGCGATTCGTTCCAGCGCCGGGTCGCGCAGCGCCGCCGACTCCAGATCGATGGCCACGCCCGATGCCGAGGCGATGTGTCCCAGGTCCGCGAGCAACCCGTCGGACACATCGGTCAGTGCGTTCAGGCCGGGATCGGTTGCGCCGGTGGAGGCTTGCGACTCGCCGGTTGCCGGAAGCCCATGCGCTACAGCCGGCGTCCTGCCGCGCAGCGCGTCCAGGACGAGGGCATATGGCGGCTGCGGGACGCGATGGGCGGCAAGCGCTTCCGCGACGTCGGGTCCGGTCACCCCGGCGGTGAAGGCAGCCAGTCCCGCGGCCGACCAGCCGAGGCGGCCCGCCACCGCGACGAGGTCACCCGCGCGCGCACCCGCGCGGGTGATCGGCGCGGCGGTTCCCGGATCACCGAACGCGGTGACGGAGACGACCAGCTCGCGACTGCGGACCAGGTCGCCGCCCGCGATGGACGCGCCCGCCCTGGCCGCCTCGGCCCACATGCCGTCCGCGAGCCCGTCGACCACCTCGAGCGGGGTGTCGGCGGGGCAACCGAGCGCGACGACGAACGCGGTGGGCGTCGCGCCCATCGCGACCACGTCGGCGGCGTTCTGCGCGATCGCCTTGCGGCCCACGTCCTCGGGGCCGGACCAGTCCAAGCGGAAATGCCGGTCCTGCACGAGCATGTCGGTGGTCACCACGAACCGGCCGTCCGGCGCCGCGACCAGCGCCGCGTCGTCGCCGGGGCCGAGCAGCACACCCGGCGCTTGCACCCGGCCCGCGTTGATGCGGTCGATCAGCGCGAACTCCCCCAGTTCACGCACTGTCCTCGGGCCCTCGCTGGCGCTGATGACCGATCCTTTCCGGCGCGCTGCTTGCTGGAATGAGCCCGACGGTACCCTTTCGAAGGCACCTCGAGTACCACCGGGCCGGTCCAGCGCCGCCGCTGCGCGGCGGTCGGCCTGCACGCACGCGAACGAGAAAGGATCGGTGAGCATGGCGGCGGATTCGCCGGAACGCGAGGACGAACAACCGGATGCCACGGAATCCGGCTCCGGCGCTCGCGAGCCCTCGGCCGACGGCCCGGTCGCGTCGGCTCCCGCACACCAGTACTCGCCCGCGGTCATCGCCACCGCCGTGGCGCTTCCGGTCGTATTGGTCGTCGCTGTGCTCGTGGCCGCCGTGCTCGCGCGCCGCGCCCCCGTCGAGCGCGAACCCCTGGTGCTCGGCCCCGTTCCGGCCCCTGCGGCGGAGGGCCCAGCCTGCGCGGCCTTGCTGCCCGCCCTGCCCGCGGACCTGGGCGAGTTCACGAAATCCACTCTGGTCGAACCGGCGCCACCCGCCACCCGCGCGTGGCAACGGGCCGACGGCGGCGTTCCTATCGTGCTGCGCTGCGGTCTGGATCGTCCGCTGGAGTTCGATCGCGCCGCACCGCTGCAGGTCGTGAACGGCGTGCAGTGGTTCGAGGTGCGCGATCAGGCCGCCGACCAGAGCACCTGGTTCGCCGTCGACCGTGGCACCTACGTCGCGCTCACCGTTCCCGACGGCTCCGGTCCCACGCCGCTACAGGCGGTCTCCGACACCATCACCGCCACCATCCCGGCCCAGCCGCTCGATCCGGGACCGTTGCCCAACTGACGCGCGATTCGGTGTGGGGCGTTGTCGTCAGCTGTCCGGCGACCGGACCGGGTCGCTCGGCAACCGGCGCCTAGCGCAGGCCGGTTCCCCGGGCGAGCGCGGTTTCGATGAGCGTGGAGATCAGTGCCGCGAAGTCGACGCCGGTGGCCTCCCACATGCGCGGGTACATCGAGATGGCGGTGAAGCCCGGCATCGTGTTGATCTCGTTGATCACCGGTCCCTGTTCGGTGACGAAGAAATCGACCCGCGCCAGGCCCTGGCAGTCCAGCGCGCGGAAGGCGCGCACGGCTAGTTCCCGGATCCGGTCGGACACCTCGTCGTCCAGCTTGGCGGGAACGTCGAAATCGCAGACGTCGTCGAGGTACTTGGTATCGAAGTCGTAGAACGCGGGAGGTTCGGCGGTGGCGCCGGTCTCCGGCATCCGGATTTCGGCGACCACGCTCGCCGCGACCCGGCCGTCCGGGAATTCCAGGACTCCGCATTCCACCTCACGGCCGACGACGCCCGCTTCCACGATCACCTTCGGATCGTGTGCGCGCGCCGCGGCGATGGCCGCGTCCAGGTCCTTCCAGTCGGTGACCCTGGTGATGCCGATCATGATCCGCCGCGCGCCGGCTTGACGAACACCGGCAGGCCCAGCCGCAGCCGGTCCTCCTCGGCGACCGTCGCCGTGCCGGGCCGCAGCACCACTTGCGTGCCGATCGGCAGTCCCTCCGCGGCGAGCAGCTTTTTGGTGAACTCCTTGTCCATGCCCGCCGCGCTGGCCAGCACCCCGGGTCCGACATACGGGATCCCAGCCAGTTCCAGCATTCCTTGGAGCGTGCCGTCCTCGCCGAACGGTCCGTGCAGGATCGGGAAGACCACGTCGACCGAGCCGAGAGCCACACTCGGATCGTCCAGCGCGATCAGCGCGCCCGATCGGCTCGGGTCCGCCGCCAGGGTCAGGGCCGTGCCGGTGGCGTCGACCGACGGCAGCGCCCGATCGTGGATGCCGAGTGCGGCCACGTCCGCGCCGCCGAGCACCCAGCGACCCTCCGCGGTGATGCCGATCGGCACCACTTCGTACTTCGCCGGATCCAGGTGGCGCAGCACACTACCGGCCGATACGCAGGACACGGCGTGCTCGTTACTGCGCCCGCCGAAGACCACAGCCACCCTGATCCGGTTCGTCATGTCCCGAACCGTACCCGTTTCGGTGCACGCTCCCATCGCTGACCGTCCCGGACACCGCGGTCTCCGCACGCGGGCGGCCGGAGCCGGATCACTCCGGCTTCATCCGCCGTCCGAGCAGGTTGTCGACGGCTTCGCGCACCGAGAGCCCTTCGTGGCAGACCTGGTGCACCGAGGTGGTCAGCGGCATCTCCACGCCGTGCCGTTCGGCGAGGGCGCGCACCGATGTGCAGGACTTCACACCCTCGGCGACCTGACCATGAGTGGCCGACTGGGCGGCTTCCATGGAGCCGCCCGCGCCGAGCACGTGGCCGAAGGACCGGTTGCGCGACAGCGGTGAGGTGCAGGTGGCGACCAGGTCCCCGACTCCGGCCAGGCCGGCCAGGGTGACCGGCTCCGCGCCGAGAGCCACCCCGAGCCGGATGATCTCGGCCAGGCCGCGAGTGATCAGGCTGGCGATCGAGTTGTCGCCGAGGCCCATCCCGGACGCGATGCCGCAGGCGAGCGCGATGACGTTCTTGCACGCGCCGCCGATCTCGCAGCCGACCACGTCGGTATTGGTGTAGGGCCGGAAGTATCCGGTCGCGCTGGCATGCTGCACCGCGACCGCGCGTTCGTTGTCCGAGCAGGCGACCACGGTCGCGGCGGGCTGACCCACCGCGATCTCCCGCGCGAGGTTCGGCCCCGACAGCACCGCGATCCGGCTCGGGTCGGCGCCGGTGACCTCCTCGATCACCTGGCTCATCCGCAGCAGCGTCCCGGTCTCGATCCCTTTCGCCAAGCTCAGCAGCGTGGCATCGGGCGAGATCAACCCCTTCCACTCCGCGAGATTCGCGCGCAACGACTGCGACGGCACCGCCAGCACGACGATGCCGGCTCCCTCCAGCGCCACCGCGGGGTCGTGGGTGGCCGCGATCGGCGGCAGCGGAATATCCGACAGGTAATCCGGATTGCGATGTTCGGAGGCCAGCGTCGCGGCGACCTCGGGCCGCCGGGCCCAGATCGTGACCTCGGTTCCCGCGTCCGCCAACACCTTCGCGAACGCGGTGCCCCACGATCCCGCGCCCAGCACTGCCGCCCTCGTCATCAGCCCAATATGCCATGGAAGGATTGCTCGCATGCGCCCGCACGCCGTGCATGCCGTGATCGCGGTCAAGAGCCTCGATCGGGCCAAGAGCCGACTGGCCGACCGGCTGCGCCCGGAGCACCGGGCGCGACTGGTCCTCGCCATGCTCGCCGACACCGTGACCGCCACCGCCGCGGTCGGCGCGGTCGTCTCGGTCACCGTGGTCACGCCCGACCCCTCGGTCGCCGATCTGGCTCGCACGCTGGGCGCCGACGTCCATCCGGAACCGCGCGGGCCGCACTCCGGCGGGCTGAACGCGGCGCTGGCCGCCACCGCCGCCGCGCTGCGCGCCACGCACGGACCGATCGATCTGCTCGCCCTCCAAGCGGATCTGCCCGCACTGCGGCCGGAAGAGCTGTCGGAGATGCTCGCCGCCGCCCCCCTCGGCCTGCGCTCGATCGTGGCCGATCACGAGGGCAGCGGCACCGCCGCGCTCGTGGTCCGCGATCCGGTGGCCGCGCTCGACCCGCGCTTCGGCCCCGGGTCCGCGCGCAGCCACATCGGCGCCGGGGCGGTCGGTCTCACGGGCGACTGGCCGGGCCTTCGTCTGGATGTCGACACCGCCGAGGATCTGGACCGCGCGGTGGCGCTCGGAGCAGGAAACGCGACTCGTGCTGTCCTGCACGACATCGGCTGGCCGGGCGGCGTTCACGAACACGTTCCACACGTGTGCTAGCCGGTCGCCATGGTGGCGTGAGACACACTCCGATCCCGCTCACAGGATGCACACGGGCTGTCCGGTGAGGGATGATCGTTGGCGTGAGCGATACGGAAACCGTCAAGCAGCAGCCGTTGCTTCCCACGCCACCCCCGGCGGCGACACCCCTGTCCGCCGACCCGTCGGCGCCACGGTTGCCACGTGATCGCTACCTCAATAGGGAACTGAGCTGGCTGGACTTCAACGCCCGCGTGCTCGCCCTCGCCGAGGACGCGTCGCTTCCGTTGCTGGAGCGCGCGAAGTTCCTGGCGATCTTCGCCTCGAACCTCGACGAGTTCTACATGGTGCGCGTCGCCGGACTGAAACGCCGCGCGGAGACCGGTCTGCTGGTGCGCTCGGCCGACGGCCGCTCCCCCGGCGAGCAACTGGAACTGATCGCGGCGCGCACGCAGGAGATCGCGGTGCGGCACGCCCGCGTCTTCCTCGATAGCGTGCTGCCCGCGCTGACCGCGGAGGGCGTCGCGATCATCGATTGGTCCGACCTGGACGACGACGAACGCACGCGCCTGTCGGGCTACTTCCAGGACCAGGTCTTCCCCGTTCTCACCCCGCTCGCGGTGGACCCGGCGCACCCCTTCCCCTACATCAGCGGCTTGAGTCTCAACCTGGCGGTGACGGTGAAGGACTCCGCCACCGGCGGGGAGCACTTCGCCCGCGTCAAAGTGCCCGACAACGTCGATCGGTTCGTCCGCGTGCGCCGCACCGAATCCGGCTCGACCATCGCCGCTTTCCTGCCCATGGAAGCGCTCATCGCCGCGCATCTGGATCTGCTGTTCCCCGGGATGGACGTGGTCGAGCACCACTCGTTCCGGATCACCCGCAACGCGGACTTCGAGGTCGACGAGGATCGCGACGAGGATCTGCTGCAGGCGCTGGAGCGCGAGCTGGCCCGGCGCCGGTTCGGATCACCCGTGCGACTGGAAGTGTCCGACGACATGACCGAGCACATGCTCGATCTGCTCCTGCGTGAGCTGGACGTCGACCCCGGCGACGTGATCCAGGTGCCCGGCCTGCTCGACCTGTCCTGCCTGTGGCAGGTATACGGCGTGGACCGGCCGAGCCTGAAGAACACCCCGTACGTTCCCGCGACGCCGCCCGCGTTCGGCGAGCGCGAGACGCCGCGCAACGTCTTCGCCGCCCTGCGTGAGGGCGACGTGCTCGTGCACCACCCGTACGACTCGTTCTCCACCAGCGTGCAGCGGTTCATCGAACAGGCCGCCGCCGATCCGCAGGTGCTCGCCATCAAGCAGACGCTCTACCGCACCTCCGGTGACTCCCCGATCGTCAACGCGCTCATCGACGCCGCCGAGGCGGGCAAGCAGGTCGTCGCGCTGGTCGAGATCAAGGCACGGTTCGACGAACAGGCCAACATCAAGTGGGCCCGCGCGCTGGAACAGGCCGGCGTGCACGTGGTGTACGGCCTCATCGGTCTGAAGACCCACTGCAAGACCTGCCTGGTGGTACGCCGCGAGGGCGCGACCATCCGGCGCTACTGCCATATCGGGACCGGCAATTACAACCCGAAGACCGCGCGCTTGTACGAGGACGTCGGTTTGCTCACCGCCGCACCGGATATCGGCGCCGACCTGACCGACCTGTTCAATTCGCTGACCGGTTACTCGCGGAAAGAGAATTACCGCAACCTGCTGGTCGCCCCGCACGGCGTGCGCTCCGGCATCATCGAGCGCATACAGCGCGAGACCGAGCTGGCGACGCAGGGGCAGGACGCCCGGATCCGGCTGAAGGCCAACGCGATCGTCGACGAGGAGATCATCGACGCGCTGTACCGGGCCTCGCAGGCGGGCGTGCCGGTGGAGATCGTGGTGCGCGGCATCTGCGGGCTGCGTCCGGGTGTGCCGGGCATGAGCGAGAACATCCAGGTCCGCTCCATCCTCGGCCGGTTCCTGGAGCACTCCCGGATCCTGCACTTCCAGGCGCAGGACGAGTACTGGATCGGCAGCGCCGACATGATGCATCGCAACCTGGACCGCCGGGTCGAGGTGATGGCGCAGGTGAAGGACCGGCGGTTGACCGGCCAGCTCGGCGCGGTCTTCGACTCGGCGCTGTCGCCGACCACGCGCTGCTGGGTGCTGCAACCGGACGGCACCTGGCAGTCGTCGCCGGGAGCGTCCGGGGACGGAGACAAGATCAGAGATCATCAGGAGTTCTTGATGCGGCTGCGGAGGCCCGATCAGCAGTGAACGCCAAAACGGGGTTCGAACAGGAAGGGGAACCGTTCTGGGATCCCCGTGTCACTGCCAATATCCACGCGGCGGGCGCGCTGCTGTGGCGGGAATCGGCGGCGGGCGCGATCGAGATCGCGCTCGTCCACCGGCCCAAGTACCAGGATTGGTCCCTGCCGAAGGGCAAGCTCGACCCGGGTGAGACACCGGTGCTGGCCGCCATCCGCGAGGTGCGCGAGGAGACCGGCCTCGAGAGCAGGCTCGGCCGCTACCTCGGGCACGTGACCTACCCGATTCCGGGCCATCGCAAGTTGAAGCGGGTCGACTACTGGGCCGCCGAACTGCTCGGCGGGGAGTTCACCGCCAACTCCGAAGTGGACGTGCTCAGCTGGCACCCGCTGGATCGGGTGATGGACCAGCTGTCGTATCCGATGGACCGCCAGGTGGTGCGCGCCTTCACCCGCCTGCCCGCGCGCACCGACACCCTCCTGCTGGTCCGGCATGGCAAAGCCGGGCGAAGGGACCGCTTCAACGGTCCGGACGAGGAGCGTCCGCTCGACCGCGAGGGCGAGGCGCAGGCACGGGCGCTGGCGCCGAATCTATTGGCGTTCGGCGCTTCCGAGGTCTATTCGGCCCCTCCCCTGCGATGCGTGCAGACCATGGCCCCGCTGGCGGAGAAGCTGGGCGTCGAAATCGGCCGCGAGCCCGCGTTTTCCGAGAACGGGTACGCCGAACACCCGGACGAGGCCCGGGAACGTCTTCGAGCCCTGGTCTCGGACAAGGCCATTCGGGTCGTGTGCAGCCAGGGCAAGGTGATCCCGGATCTGCTGGAGTGGCTGGCCGAACGCGACGGTCTCGCGCTGCCGTCGGCGCGCAATCGCAAGGGCAGTGTGTGGGTGCTGTCGTTCGTCGGCCAGCGTCTGGTGGCCGCCGACCATCTGGATCGATCGCTGTCAGCCTACGTCGCGCCGTCCTGATCCGCGGGCAGCGCGGCCGTCACCACGCGCGTCGGCGATCGCGGCGCGCGATCGACGCCCCGGCGACCCGCGCGGGGAGGTCTCGGTAGGCGGACAGCCGAAAACGGCCCCGGGTGTCTCCCGGGGCCGTCTCGACGTTGAGGCGAATGGGCCCAGTCGTGGGGCCGCGCATTCAGCGCCGATCCGGCGGTGGCTCGAGATCAGCGGGCTCCACGAGCCGGGGCCTTCTTGGCCGCGGTCTTCTTCGCAGGGGTCTTCTTGGCGGCGGTGGTCTTCTTGGCCGCCGTGGCCTTGGTGGCCGTCTTCTTGGCCGGAGCCTTCTTCGCGACCGCCGTCTTCTTCGCGGGCGCCTTCTTCGCAGCGGTCTTCGTAGCCGTCGTCTTGCGTGCTGTGGTCTTGGCCGGGGCCTTGGCGGCGGCCTTGCGGGCCGTCGTCTTGGCAGGCGCCTTGGTCGGCGTCGACTTCTTGGCGGCGGTCTTCTTGGCCGCCGTCTTCTTCGCCGCCGCCTTCTTGGCGGCCACCGGCGCATTCACCCCGCGCTTGACGGCGGGCCCGGTCGCGGCCAGTTTCTGCTTACCCGCGATCACCGCCTTGAACTGGGCGCCGGGACGGAATGCGGGCACCGAAGTGGGCTTGACCTTCACCGTTTCGCCGGTACGCGGGTTCCTGGCGACGCGAGCCGCACGCTTACGCTGTTCGAACACACCGAAACCGGTGATAGTGACGCTCTGACCCTTGTGCACCGCGCGCACGATGGTGTCGACCACATGCTCGACTGCCGCGGTGGCCGTGCGCCTGTCCGTACCCAACTTTTCGGTCAGAACGTCGATCAGTTCCGCCTTGTTCATTGAATCCTCCGCAGACTAATGGCCCGTCGTCGGACCGACTAGGTACCACGGTAAACCCACTTTGGGCAAGAGTCTATGTGCCACGCCAAAATTCATGTGGTTTAGCACACGTCCAGCTACCACAACTTCGGCTGTCCAGCTAACCGACGGGGGTGATTACGTCTGCGAAATATGTGCCGGAAGGGTAGTGGGTTTCCATGTTGGCCTTGCCTTTTCGAACCGGGAGATCGCGTCCTCCCGGCGCAAGGTCAGCCCGATGTCATCCAATCCCTCCAGCAGACGCCACCTGGTGTAGTCATCAATATCGAACGGCAACACGACGGTTCCAGCCGTCACTGTGCGCGCCTCGAGGTCTACAACCAATTCCAAGCCCGGCTGTTCCTCGAGCAACTTCCAGAGCATTTCGACATCGTTCTGTGACATCTGAGCGGCGAGCAGACCACCCTTGCCCGCATTGCCGCGGAAGATGTCGGCGAACCGGGATGAGATGACCACCCGAAAGCCGTAGTCCGACAGCGCCCAAACAGCGTGTTCACGCGAGGACCCGGTACCGAAATCCGGTCCCGCCACCAGAACACTACCCCTGTTGTATGGCGCCGTGTTCAGAATGAACTCCGGATCGGTCCGCCACGCGGCGAACAGCCCGTCCTCGAATCCGGTCCGGGTGACCCGCTTGAGGTAGACGGCCGGGATGATCTGATCGGTATCGACATTGGAGTGGCGCAGCGGCACCCCGATGCCCTTGTGCACGGTGAAGGCTTCCATTACGAATCTCCTGGGTTTGATAGAGGGAATCGGGGGCGGTCAGTCCAGATCCGCAGGCGACGACAGCGTTCCGCGGACCGCCGTCGCTGCCGCTACGAGGGGAGAAACGAGGTGGGTACGGCCGCCTTTGCCCTGCCTGCCCTCGAAGTTTCGGTTGGAGGTCGACGCGCAACGCTGGCCGGGCTCGAGCTGGTCCGGATTCATTCCGAGGCACATTGAGCAGCCCGCTTGCCGCCATTCGGCGCCCGCCGCGGTGAAAATCTCACCGAGTCCTTCTTTTTCCGCCTGTGCGCGCACCCGCATCGACCCCGGTACAACCAACATTCGCACGCCGTCGGCGACATGACGTCCCTTCAAAATCCCGGCCACCGCACGCAAATCCTCAATGCGTCCGTTGGTGCACGAACCGACGAATACGGTGTCGATCGGTACTTCCCGAAGCGGAGTACCCGGCTCCAAGTCCATGTAACGCAGAGCTTTCTCCGCGGACTCGCGGGCCACCTCGTCGGCGATGGCGGTGGGGTCGGGCACGGCCTCGCCCAGCGGGGCGCCCTGGCCCGGGTTGGTGCCCCAGGTGACGAACGGGGTCAGTTCGGAGGCATCGATGTGCACCTCGGCGTCGAAAACGGCGCCCTCGTCGGTCTTCAGCGCCTCCCAGGCAGCCACCGCGGCCTCCCAGTCGGCTCCCTGCGGCGCGTGCGGCCGTCCTTTGAGGAATTCGTAGGTCGTCTCGTCCGGCGCGATCATGCCGGCCCGCGCGCCCGCCTCGATGGACATGTTGCAGATCGTCATTCGAGCCTCCATCGACATGGCTCGGACGGCCTCGCCCCGGTACTCGAGGACGTAGCCCTGCCCGCCCCCGGTGCCGATCTTCGCGATGACGGCCAGGATCAGGTCCTTGCTGGTCACGCCCTCGGGCATGACCCCGTCCACGGTGATCGCCATCGTCTTGAACGGGCGCAGCGAGAGGGTCTGGGTGGCAAGCACATGCTCGACCTCCGAGGTGCCGATGCCCATCGCCAGCGCGCCGAACGCGCCGTGCGTCGAGGTGTGGCTGTCGCCGCACACCACGGTCATCCCGGGCTGGGTCAGGCCCAGCTGCGGCCCGACCACGTGCACGATGCCCTGGTCCAGGTCCCCCATGGGGTGCAGCCGCACACCGAATTCCGCGCAATTGCGCCGCAGCGTCTCCACCTGGGTGCGCGAAATCGGGTCGGCGATCGGCTTGTCGATATCATCGTCGGAACGTTGTGGTCCTCGGTCGCGATCGTGAGATCCGGCCGCCGCACCCGCCTGCCCGCGGCGCGCAGCCCGTCGAAGGCCTGCGGACTGGTCACCTCGTGGACGAGATGCAGGTCGATGTAGATCAGGTCCGGTTCACGCGAGGCACCCTCGCCCTCCCCGCGAGCGACATGCTGGTCCCATACCTTCTCGGCCAGCGTGCGCGGTTCGGCCATTGTCGATCACCTTTCGGACGAAGCAACCGTTCCGCGATCTGGACTCCGATGCGGCGACGATTGCGCGATGTGGGGTAGCTGCGCCTGGTCCGAACGTTGAAAGCGAAGATCCGTGCAGGTGGATTTCTCAACATTCGAGACGCTAGTATCGTTGTATGAGACAGCATAGCGGCATCGGCGTCCTCGACAAAGCAGTGGCGGTCCTGTACGCCGTGGCCGAGCATCCCTCGGGTCTCAACGAACTGTGCGCCCGCACCGGCCTGCCCCGCGCCACCGCGCACCGCCTGGCCGTCGGACTGGAAGTGCATCGCCTGCTCGCTCGCGACAGCAACGGCACATGGCGGCCGGGCCCGGCCCTCGCCGAGCTCGCGACCAGCGCCGATGACCCGCTGCTCGAGGCCGCGTCGGCCATCCTGCCCCGGCTGCGCGAGATCACCGGCGAGAGCGTCCAGCTCTACTGCCGTGACGGCAACGCCCGGGTCTGCGTCGCGGCGCTGGAACCTCCCGTCGGGCTGCGCGACACCGTGCCGATCGGGGCACGGCTGCCGCTCACCGCGGGCTCGGCGGCCAAAGTATTGCTGGCGTGGGCCGACCCGGAGCTGCAACGCACCATCCTGGCCGACGCGGTGTTCGGCGAGCGCGCGCTGGCCGAAGTGCGCAAGCGCGGGTGGGCGCAGAGCGCCGCCGAGCGCGCGGCGGGCGTGGCCAGCGTTTCGGCACCGGTGCGCGACGCCGGGGGCGCCGTGGTCGCGGCCGTGTCGGTGTCGGGACCGATCGACCGGATGGGCCGCAGGCCAGGCGCCCGGTGGGCGGCGGATCTGGTCGCGGCGGCCGAAGCCCTGCACAAGAGACTGTAACGCGTTTCAGTTCGGAGTCTCTACAGTGGGCCCATGGGAGTCAACCAACGGGCGCAGATCGTGATGTCCGACACCGAGATCACCGAGTTCTTGCAGCGCAGCCGGATCGCGACGCTCGCGACCATCGGCCCGAAGGGCACACCGCACCTGACCGCGATGTGGTACGCGTTCATCGACGGCGAGATCTGGTTCGAGACCAAGGCCAAATCGCAGAAAGCGGTGAATCTGCGCCGCGACGCGCGGATCACCTGCATGGTCGAGGCGGGCCAGACCTACGACCAGCTCAGGGGCGTATTGATCGAGGGCCGCGGCGAGATCGTCGAGGACGCCGGGAAACTCTTCGCCGTCGGGGTGAGCGTCTGGGAACGCTACACCGGCCCCTACAGCGAGGAGATGCGGCCGATGGTGGAAGCCATGCTGCACAAAAGGGTCGCCGTCCGCGTCGTCCCCGAGCGCACGCGCAGCTGGGATCACCGCAAACTCGGCCTTCCGGCCATGCCGCTGGGCGGCACCACCGCGCAGGCGCTGGACTGACCCGAGCGCGGCCGGGCCGCGCGACGCGCTCGAAATCCAACTGACACAATCACCTCGCACAGGCTAGCGTCGGGGTGTTCGAGAGCAATCGGCCGGGCAGCGCAGCCCTGAGCACGCCCCGCGCGGCCGCGACACGAGGAGCAGCGATGGCGGATTCGGGTAAGTCCAATGGCGCCGACGAGGTGAAGCGCAAGTTCCGGGAGGCACTGGAGCGCAAGAACCAGCAGAACGCCCGCGCGGCCGACCACCTCGACGGACGGTCGAAGGCCACGGCGGCGCACTCCGCCGCCAACCACAAGCGGGAATTCCGGCGCAAAAGCGGATAGTCCGCGCACACGGCGAAGGCCCTCCAGCAAGACCGCTGGAGGGCCTTTCGGCAAACCTCCGGCGGGAGCATGGGTGCGGAGTCTTCCGGCTGAGGGTGGATGGCGTCCGTGCTGCCCCGGGAAACGGAGAAGGCCCATGCTCTGAGAGCATGGGCCTTCTACTCGCGTAGCCCCGACGGGATTCGAACCCGCGCTACCGCCTTGAGAGGGCGGCGTCCTAGGCCGCTAGACGACGGGGCCAGGACTGCTTCTCGCTGCCGCGAGGAGCGCCGTGGTTGATCTTTCGATCAGGAGGCTCGGCTAGCTTAACTGGCCGAGGCCCGGCGACCAAATCGCCAGGTGCTGGTTGATTTCGGCCGCGAACCGAAGTCGAACAACACACTCCGCTGGGGTACCAGGACTCGAACCTAGAATGGCTGAACCAGAATCAGCTGTGTTGCCAATTACACCATACCCCAATGACCAGGTCGTTCAGCTTCGCGTCTGGGTGACTCGAGACCGTGTTCCGGGCCGAGAAGAAGAGTACCAAACGGGTGAGGGTGAACTACAAATCGCCTGGTCAAAGCCATGTTTTTACGGTCGGGAGGACGCTTGGCCCGCTGGTTGCCAGTCCAGCGCCGCGCGCAGGCGCTCCAGCGTGACGCCGCGGCCGAGCAGTTCCAGCGATTCGTACAGCGGCGGGCTGATATGCGACCCGGTGACCGCCACCCGCACCGGCGCGAACGCTTTACGCGGTTTCAGCCCGAGATCATCAATCAGCGCCTTTTTCAGCACCTCTTCGATCGCGTCGGCGGTCCACCCGGACAGCGGCTCCAATGCGGTAATAGCGGCCTGCAATACCTCGGCGGCGTCGGCGCCGAGATTCTTGGCGCCTGCGGCGGGGTCGATCGCGAACTCGTCCGCGGGTGCGAACAGGAAACGCAGAAGGTCCCAGGCGTCGGCCAGCACGACAATCCTGGTCTGCACGAGTTCCGCCGCCGCGGCGAACACCTTCTCATCGATTTCCGCGCCGATGTGACCGTGTTCGGTGAGATACTCCCGCAGCCGGTGAGTGAAATCACCCGGCGACAGCAATCGGATGTGCTCGGCATTGAGCGCGTCCGCCTTCTTCTGGTCGAACCGGGCCGGATTCGAATTCACTTTCGAGATATCGAAGGCTTCGACCATCTCTGCCATCGAGAACACGTCGCGGTCCTCCGACAGTCCCCAGCCGAGTAGCGCGAGATAATTCAGCAAACCCTCAGGAATGAACCCCCGGTCGCGATGGGCGAACAGATTCGACTCCGGATCACGCTTGGACAACTTCTTGTTGCCCTGCCCCATCACGAACGGCAGGTGACCGAACTCCGGCGTGAAATCGGTGACTCCGATCCGGCGCAGCGCGGCGTAGAGCGCGAGCTGGCGGGGGGTCGAGGAGAGCAGGTCCTCGCCGCGCAGCACGTGGGTGATCCGCATCAGCGCGTCGTCGACCGGGTTGACCAGGGTGTACAGCGGGTCGCCGTTGCCACGGGTGAGCGCGAAGTCCGGCACGCTACCCGCCTTGAAGGTGGTCTCTCCGCGCACCAGATCGTTCCAGGACAGGTCCTCCTCGGGCATGCGCAGCCGGATCACGACGGGGCGTCCTTCGGCCCGGTAGGCCTCGATCAGCTCGGGCGTCAAGTCGCGATCGTAGTTGTCGTAGCCGAGCTTCGGATCACGTCCGGCGGCGCGATGACGGGCCTCGACTTCCTCCGGCGTGGAGAATGACTCATAGGCCTCACCGGCATCCAGCAAACGCCGGACCACGTCTCGATGCAGTTCTTTTCGCTGCGACTGGCGATATGGTCCGTAAGGCCCGCCGACCTCCGGTCCCTCGTCCCAGGTCAGGCCGAGCCAGCGCAGCGCGTCGATAATCGCCCGGTACGACTCCTCGGAATCGCGTGCGGCATCGGTGTCTTCGATACGGAAGACGAATGCGCCACCGTGATGGCGGGCATAGGCCCAGTTGAACAGCGCCGTGCGGATCAGGCCGACGTGCGGTGTCCCGGTCGGTGACGGGCAGAATCGGACCCGTACTTCAGTCATGGCTCTCTTTCGATCAGCGTTTGGCGGCAACGGGATTGGTGAGCGTTCCGATGCCTTCGACGGTCACCGAGACCTGCTGGCCCTCCCGCATCGGGCCGACGCCCTCGGGGGTGCCGGTGAGGATGACGTCCCCCGGCAGCAGCGTCATCACGGTGGTGACCCACTCGATGAGCTTCGGAATGTCATGCAGCAGAAGCGAAGTGCGACTGCGCTGGCGCACTTCACCGTCGAGCTCGGTGACGATCTCCAGATCCGAAGGGTCGAGGGAGGTTTCGATCCACGGACCCAGCGGACAGAACGTGTCGTAGCCCTTGCCCCTGGTCCATTGGCCGTCGTGGCGTTGCTGATCGCGGGCGGTGACGTCGTTGGCGGCGGTGTAACCGAGCACCACGTCCAGCGCGCGGGCGGCGGGCACGTCCTTGCAGGGGCGGCCGATGACGATCGCCAGCTCCCCTTCGTAGTCGACCTGGGATGAACTGGGCGGCAGAATGATCGGGGCGTTCGGCCCCACGATCGCGGTGTTCGGCTTGAGGAAGATCACCGGGTCGGCGGGGGCGGGGCCGCCCATCTCGGCGGCGTGGGCGGCGTAGTTCTTGCCGACGCAGACCACTTTGCTGGCCAGGATCGGCGCGAGCAGCCGCACGTCGGCCAGCGGCCAGCTCCGCCCGGTGAACGTCGGTGTGCCGAACGGGTGTTCCGCGATCTCCTTGGCGACGCTGTCGCTTCCGTCACCCTCGATACTGACGAAGGCGACGCCATCGGGACTGGCAACTCGACCTAGACGCATGCCCGGAGTCTATCGACCCGCCGTCACCTGCCCGAACGCGCCCGACCGAGTGGTCCGGAACCGGGTGTGCCGATGCCGCGCCCGCGCTGTGAGGAGTGCGACAGCCGAAGCCGTCGAACCGAGGGCCGCACGGGTGTACCGTGAGCAGGCGCGTTCAAAAAGTGGGAATACTATCCCAGATAATGGGATAATCAAGGATTTCGAGGTGAGGGCGATGGCGACCGTGACGCAGATCGACGACGTTCGGCGCTGGTCCATGCTCGGTCTCGGCGTGTTCGCCCAAGCCTCCAGCGCGGTCTTCATCCACGGCGTCCCGTTCCTGCTGCCGGCGCTGACCGACCGCGGCCTGCCGCTGGCGACGGCCGGTCTGCTGGTGGCGATGCCCACCGTCGGCCTCGTGTGCACCCTCATCGCGTGGGGGTATCTGGTCGATCGGATCGGCGAACGCAAGGTACTGGTCGGTGGCCCGCTGCTGATGCTGGCGGCAGGCTGCGCCGCGGCGGCCACGACGAACGATATCGCCCTCGGCGCGCTGCTGTTCCTCGGCGGCGTGGGGGCGGCCAGCACCAACGGCGCGAGCGGGCGCGTGATCGTCGGGTGGTTCCCGCCGCACCGGCGCGGGCTGGCGATGGGCATCCGGCAGACCGCGCAGCCGCTGGGGGTTGGCGTCGGCGCGCTGGCGATTCCGGCCGTCGCGGCCGCATACGGCGTCCCCGCGGCCATTCTCGTTCCCGCGCTCATGGCGGGTGTGGCGGCGGTGGGCTGCCTGATCGGCATCATCGATCCGCCGCGGCCCGCCCGGTCCGACGCCGATCCGGCGTTGCGCGCCAATCCCTATCGAGACGACGCCACGCTGTGGCGAATCCATCTGGTCTCGGTGCTGCTGGTCGTCCCGCAGGGCACGGTGTGGACCTTCGCGCTGCTGTGGCTGCACCGCGACCTCGGCTGGTCGCTGACCGCCGCCGGCGCGCTGGTGACCGTCACCCAGATCCTCGGTGCGCTGGGCCGCATCGGCGCGGGCGCGTGGTCGGATCGCGTCGGCAGCCGGATGGGGCCGCTGCGCACCGTGGCCGTGGCCGCCGTGCTGTCGATGAGCGCGCTGGCGCTGACCGCGTGGACCCACTGGTGGTGGGCCGCCATCCCGCTGCTGGTCGCCGCCTCCGTGATCACCGTGTCCGACAACGGATTGGCCTTCACCGCGGTCGCGGAGATCGCGGGTCCGTATTGGAGCGGGCGCGGCCTCGGCGTTCAGAACACGGGGCAGAACCTGGCGATGGCCGCCGTCCCGCCCGTCTTCGGCGCCCTGATCACCGTGAGCGGCTTCCCGGCCGCGTTCCTCCTCGCCGCCGCCACGGCCGTCGCGGCGATCCCGCTGGTTCCGCGCGATCCCGCCCAGATTCGCACAACGGCCCCGGCCTGAGACACCGGCCGTACTCCCGGCCGTTCGGGCCACGGTGTCACCCGCGAATCGGTGGCACAGCGCTCGCCCGAGCCGCGTCGATGTCATCACAGACACCGTTTCCGTGGCTCGGCGGCGGTCGTCGCCACTACCGCGTTCGGCCACGACGTCGACGAACCGGGCGCTTCTCGTGCATCGCCTCCCACCCGCAACGCCGAAACTTCCGGTCACCGCACTCGGTACTGCGATGCTCGAACCCTCGGCCTGGACCTGACCACCGGCCTCGGCACCCGTCGCATCGGGCGCCGAGGCCGCCGTGCTCACCGTCCCGGCGCGGACGTCGACGTCGATGTGGTCGGTCAGCACGAGGACAACGCGGTCACCGCCACCGCCGTCGTCCGCGCGAGGGATGCATGCGAACCGGCCCCGTTGCCGAGTCGGAGCGGCTGCGATCAGAGGGTCGCGGCGATGCGGTCGCCGACTTCCACGGTCGACGCGGCGCCGGACCGCGACTCGAGGTCTTTGGCCACCGCCGACTCGATGCGCGCGGCCGCCTCGGTCTCGCCCAGGTGATTGAGCAGCAGGGAGACCGAGAGAATCGCCGCGGTGGGGTCGGCCTTGGACTGGCCCGCGATGTCGGGGGCGCTGCCGTGCACCGGCTCGAACATGCTGGGGTTCGTCCCGGACGCGTCGATGTTGCCGCTGGCGGCGAGCCCGATGCCACCGCTCACGGCCGCGGCGAGGTCGGTGATGATGTCGCCGAAGAGATTGTCGGTGACGATCACGTCGAACCGGCCCGGATCGTTGACCAGGTGGATCGTCGCGGCGTCGATGTGCTGGTAAGCCGTGGTGACATCGGGGAACTCGGCCGCCACCTCGTCCACCGTGCGCTGCCACAGCGAACCTGCGAAGGTGAGCACGTTGTTCTTGTGCACCAGCGTCAGGTGCTTGCGCCGGGTCCGCGCCTTGGCGAAGGCGTAGCGCACCACGCGCTCGATGCCGAAGCGGGTGTTGGTGCTGACCTCGGTGGCCACCTCGTGCGGGGTGCCGACGCGAATCGCGCCGCCGGTGCCGGTGTAAGGGCCTTCGGTGCCCTCGCGCACGACGACGAAGTCGATGTCGGGATTGCCCGCCAGCGGGCTGGTCACGCCGGGGAACAGCTTGGACGGCCGCAGATTCACGTGGTGGTCCAGCGCGAACCGGGTGCGCAGCAACAGGCCGCGTTCGAGGACACCGCTCGGCACCGAGGGATCGCCGATCGCGCCGAGCAGGATCGCGTCGTGTTGCTTCAGCTCGGGCAGCACCGAGTCCGGCAGGATCTCGCCGGTCGCGTGGTAGCGACGCGCGCCGAGGTCGTACTCGGTCTTCTCGACGCCGGGCAGGACCACGTCGAGCGCCTTGAGCGCCTCGGCGATGACCTCGGGCCCGATCCCGTCGCCCGGGATGACAGCAAGCTTCATGACTAATGCTCCGTTCGATGTTGCCGGTCGCGGCCGCCACACGTGCGGCCAAAGGTGACCGCCGGGGTGCGCGCGATGTTCCGGCCGGGTGACCGCAGCACCGTCACGGTACTCGGCGCGGCCGGATCGCCGAGCACCGGGCGCGATGGCGCGCCGCGTACTCGCGACGGATTCGCGCGCCGATCCAGAGACCGGCGCCGCGCACGAGTGTTTCGTGCGCGGCGCCGATTCAAGGTTCGCCGGGGCGCTGCGACCCCGGTTCGCTCAGGACAGGTCGACCTGGACGACCTTGGCCGCGCCGACCGCCTCGGCGATCGCGGCCTGCACGTCGGCGGGCACCTCGCGGGCCACGCGCAGCACCACGGTGGCGCCTTCCTTGTCGACGTCCTGGGTCAGCTGCGCGGCCAGGATGTCGACCTCGGCCTCGCCGAGCTTGGTGCCGATCTTGCCCAGCGCGCCCGGCCGGTCCTCGTAGTTCAGGATGGCCAGGTTCAGGCCCTCGGCACGCATGTCGTAGTTGCGGCCGTTGATGTTGACGATCTTCTCCACCAACTGCGGCTCGGTCAACGTGCCCGCGACGTTCAAGGTGCTGCCGTCGCCGAACACGGCGCGCAGGTCGACGACGCTGCGGTGGCTCGGGCTCTCCGACGCCGTGGTGACCTCGGCGGTGATACCCCGGTCCTTGGCCAGCGCGGGCGCGTTGACGAAGGTCACCTGGTCCTCCACCAGCGCGGAGAAGATGCCGCGCAGCGCGGACAGCTCCAGCACCCCGAACCTCCTGGGCGGCCAGCTCGCCACGCACCTGGATCTCGACGCTGACCGGCAGCTCGTTGGACAGCGCGCCGAGCAGAGCGCCCTGCTTGCGCACGATGTCCAGCCAAGGGGCGACCTCTTCGCCGACGGTGCCACCGGTGACGTTCACCGCACCGGGCACGAACTCACCGGCCAGGGCCAGCAGCACCGACTTGGCGACGTCGGTGCCCGCGCGATCCTGGGCCTCGGCGGTGGAGGCGCCCAGATGCGGGGTGACCACGACCTGCGGCAAGTCGAACAGCGGGCTGTCGGTGCACGGCTCGGTCTCGAACACGTCCAGGCCCGCGGCGCGCACGTGACCGGACTTGATCGCCTCGGCCAGCGCGGCCTCGTCGACCAGGCCTCCGCGGGCGGCGTTGACGATGATCACGCCCGGCTTGGTCTTGGCGATGGCCTCCTTGCCGATGAGACCCTTGGTCTCGGGGGTCTTCGGCAGGTGGATCGAGATCAGGTCGGCGCGCTCGAGCAGTTCGTCGAGGGTCAGCAGCTCGATGCCGAGCTGCGCGGCGCGGGCGGGCGACACGTAGGGGTCGTAGGCGACGACCTTGGTCTCGAAGGCGGCCAGGCGCGCGGCGAACAACTGGCCGATCCGGCCGAGCCCGACGACGCCGACGGTCTTGCCGAAGATCTCCACGCCGTTGAACTTGCCGCGCTGCCAGGTGCGCTCACGCAGGGTGGCGTCCGCGGCGGGGACCTGGCGGGCGGCGGCAAGCAGCAGGGTGACCGCGTGCTCGGCGGCGGTGTGGATGTTCGAGGTGGGCGCGTTCACGACCATGATCCCGCGCTCGGTGGCGGCGGGCACGTCGACGTTGTCCAGGCCGACACCCGCGCGGGCGACGATCTTCAGGTTCTTCCCGGCTTCCAGCACCTCGGCGTCGACCGTGGTCGCCGACCGCACCAGCAGCGCGTCGGCCTCGGGCACCGCGGCCAGCAGGGCCGGGCGATCGGGTCCGTCGACCCACCGGACCTCGACACCGTCACCGAGCGCGTCGACGGTCGACTGGGCGAGCTTGTCGGCGATCAGAACTACAGGACGGCCTGCTTGGCTCACGTGGAGTACTCCTGGGGATGGGGTCGGCAATTACCGCCGACCAGCTTAGTGCGCGCGATTTCCGCTGCGGCTACCACCTGGTAGGCGGCCGTCGTCAGTCCTGGGAGTGGTAAAAATATGAAGACCGGTCTACAGTCGGCGCATGGGCGTCAAAGGCACCGAGACCCGCGGCAAACTCGTCGACGCGGCGCGCACGCTGGTGGAGCGGCACGGCTACTACGGCGCCGGGCTCAACCAGATCCTGGCGACGAGCGGCGCGCCGCGCGGATCGCTGTACTTCCACTTCCCCGGCGGCAAGGACGAATTGGTCGCCGCGGCGATCGCCCAGGCCGGCAAGGAGATCGCGGCGCTGATCGACACGATCGAGCCCGGTGACGCCGCGGCCGCCGCGAGCACGCTACTGCGCGCCTTCGGCAACCGCCTGGAAGCCTCCGGCTGGCAACAGGGCTGCCCGGTCGCCGCCGTCGCCTTGGACGTGGCGGCGGCGAACGACCCGATTCAAGCCGAGTGCGCCGCCGCCTACGCCGCCTGGGAACAGGCGCTGCGGCTGCGACTGCGAGCCGACGGCCGCGCGGACGCGGACGACTTGGCCGCCGCGGTCCTCGCCATGGTCGAGGGCGCGCTGCTGCTGGCCCGCACTCAGCGCAGCCGGGAACCACTGGAACGGGTGGAACGCACTTTGCGCACCCTCCTGTGAAGTCGGCTTTCGCGCCGACCGCTTTCGTGCGGCCACAAAATATGTAGACCGGTCTAGTAAGGAGATTCTCATGTCCGACAGCATCGTGTTCGGAGCCGCCGGGTTCCTCGGCCGCAACGCGGTCGCCCGCTTACTCGAACGGGGGCATTCCGTCACCGCGGCCCTGCGGCCCGGCACCGAGCAGCGGCTCGTCACCTGGCTGCGCGGGCGCGGCGTGAGCGCTCGTGAACTGGAGATCGTCGCGTGCGATGTCACCGTCCCCGACCTGGGCCTGCCCGCCGGGTTCGACGCGTCCGGCATCCGCGACGTGTACAACTGCGCGGCCCGTTTCGCCTTCGGTCTCGCGCCGGAGGACGCCTACGCGGTCAACGTCACCGGCGCGCTGCGCGTACTGGAGTGGGCGGCCGCCCGGCCCGGCCTGCGACGCCTCGTCCACATCACGGGATACCGGATCACCGTCGAGGAATCCGAGGAACAGCACTACGACAACGGCGCGTACGGCGCCTCGAAGTTCGAATCCGATCCCCTGCTGCGGCGGCGGGCCGCTGAGCTGGGCGTGGCTCTGACCATCGCGAACCCGAGCAGTGTGATCGGTCCGGGGCAATACGTCGGCTTGTCGAGTGTGGTGGAACAGCTGTGGAACGGGCGGCTCGCGGCCCTGCCGGGCGGGGCGCACACCTTCGTGCCGATCGTCGATCTCGACTACTTCACCAACTTCCTGATCAGCTTGCCCGCCCTGCCCGACACCGAGGGCCGGTCCTACACCGTTCTCGACGATCGGACTCCGGTGCTTCCGGAGCTGATCCGGCTGCTGGCCGGGCACTTCGGGGTCCGCGCGCCACGGTTCTCCATCCCGGTAGGCGTCGTCGCCAGGCTCCCCCGCGCGCTGACCGGCGCCGACCCGGAATCGCTGACGTTCATCGCCGACGATCGCTACGACACCTCGGCGGCGCGGGAGGTGGCCCGGCGCGCCGGACTCACCATGCCGTCCACCGAGACCACCGTGCTCGCCTGGGCCAACCATCTGGTGGCCAGCCGGTTCGGCGCGGTGGACGGCGACCCGACCGCCGGATTCACCGGAGGGCTCTGGGTGAGCGGAGAACGAGAGCGTCCGGGTCACGTTCTCGTGCACGGCCTTCCGCTCGACGGCGAGTCCTGGAGCCCCGTGCGCGCGAAGTTGGACGGGCCGAGCCTGGCCGTCGATCTGCCCGGCCTCGGCCGCTCGGCGCCCGGCGACCACGATGCGGTGCTTCCGGGGCTGCTCTCCTCGGTCTCCACCCGTCCCGTCCTGGTCGGCCACTCGCTCGGCTGCGGCCCGGTGCTGCGCTACGCGGCGCGGCATCCGGAGCGCATCGCGGGCGTGGTTCTGGTGGCGCCCGCGTTCCTGCAACCACGCTCCGGCTTGCTGTCGCGCTCGCCGCTGACGACGCTGGCGATGCGCCGGGTATCGTCCGCCACCCTGGCCCGACGGCTCGGCGTGCCCGACGGCGCCGCGATCGCCAGCGCCGCCGCCAACCTGCGCAGGCCTGGCGTCGCGGCCCGCACCGTCGCCGCGCTTCGCCGCGCGAGCGCTCCCGCACGACGCGAGGAGTCGCGCGCACTGCTCGAACGGATCGAAGTGCCGGTGCGGATCATCGCCGGTTCCGCCGATCCGGTCACCGTCCCGGCACCGCCCGACTCGATCGTCATCGAGGGCGCCGGCCACTATCCGCAGTTGACCCATCCGGCACAGGTCGCGGCGGAACTCACCCGGATGGCCGCCATCGGGGCTCGTGACTGACCGCGACCCCGGCCGTTCCGGCGCGAAACCCTCTTTCACGCCCCGGAGCAGCAGCTCCCCGAAATGGCGGGCCTCGCACCAGTTCGGCGCTGGGCCCGCTCGGTCACGTGGTGAGCCGTCGTGCGACCCGGTCGATCCTCTCGCGCGTCCCGTCGCTCAGCGACCGTCGAAGGAACCGGTCCACAGAACCTCCTCGGGTGACCAGCCCACTCTTGTCGGCGTGGGGTATCGCGGCTGCCGGTCGGCTCGGCGCGGTGGGCGTTCAGGAGGCCTGCGCGATGACCGGCCGCGCATCCCCGGTCCCCTTCGTGGCGGCCACGGCCCGGGAGAACGCGCGCACCCGCGACGTCTCGCGGTCGCGCCGCCACACCAGCCCTAGCCGCGACTCCGCGATCCCGCTGACCGGCACGAAAGTCACCGGTCGCCTGCGGTGTGATTCCGCGGTCGGATGACACAGCAGCATCGCCCCGCGGCCCGCCGCCACCGCGGCCAGGCCCTCCTCCAACGTGCCCACCGCCGGACCGGTGCGCACCGTGCGTCCCTCGGGTGTCACGTCGAGCGCCTGCGCTCTGCGCCAGTACTCCGGCGCCGGAGGACGCACACCGATCAGCGCGAACTCGGCGATTTCCTCCACCGACAACGCGGCTCGCCGCGCGAGCGGGTGGGAGCTGGCCACCGCGAGCGTCTGCGGCTGCCCCGCGAACACCGATCCGAGCACCAGATCACGCTCGCCCATCGGCAGCAGCACGACCGCGGCGTGGACCTCGTCTCGCCGTACCGGTCCGAACGGATCGGCCAACGGGATCTCGACCAGTTCGGCCGAACATTCCGGGTGACGCCGCTGGAACAGCTCGACGGCGGCCATCAGGTGATCGTTGCCCGCCCCCTGGAAGCCGATTCGCAGGATCCCGCCCCTGCCGCCCGCGGCTGCGCGGGCGTCGTCGACCGTCGCGCGCAACGCGGCGTAGGCGGGCCGCAGTTCGGTGAGGAAGTCCGCGCCGAGCGCAGTCAACCGGACGGTGCGGCTGGTCCGCTCCACCAGCCGCCCGCCGATGCGCCGCTCCAACGAGCGCAGCAGTTGGCTGATTCGGCTCTGCGACAGATACAGCCGCTCACCGGCCCGCCCGAAATGCAGTTCCTCGGCGAGCGCCAGGAACGCCTCCAGTTCACGAATCTCCAACCCGCTCATCCGCTGCCCTTCCACGGTCGATGAGTCCCGCTCATAGAACTATGAGACGTTCGCCGTTGTTTCCCGCGACCGCGAGCTCTTGCCTGGAAGACATGACACAGGTTCGGGAAGTGGTTACGCCGGAGCCGGTTTCGCCGCTGCGCGGCTGGCTCGGCGTGGTGGCGGTGACAGCGGGCACGTTCACGGTGGTCACCTCCGAGATGTTGCCGGTCGGCTTGCTCACCCCGATCGGCTCGGCGCTGCGGGTGAGCGAAGGCAGCGCCGGCCTGGCGTTGACGGTGACCGGCTCGGTGGCCGCCTTGTCGGCGCCCGTGGTCACCGCGGCGCTGCGCCGGTTCGAGCGCACGGCGGTGCTGTGCGGGTTGATGGCGGTGCTCGCGCTGGGCAATCTCGGTGCGGCCGTGGCGCCCGGCTTCGGCGTGCTGCTGGGAGCGCGGGTGCTGGTCGGCGTCGGCATGGGCGGTGTGTGGGCGATCGCGGCGAGCCTGGCGGCGCGGCTGGTGCCCGCGCGGTCCGTCGCCGCCGCGACCTCGCTGGTCTTCTCCGGCGTCGCCGTCGCCTCGGTGCTCGGCATCCCCGCGGGGACCTTCCTCGGCGCGCTGGCCGGGTGGCGGGTCGCGTTCGCCGCCGCGGCCGGGCTGGCGCTGCTGGTTCTCGCGGCGATGGCCGCCGCGCTCCCGCGTCTGCCCGCGACCGATGCCTTGGCGCTGGGTGGCGTGCTGCGGCTGGCCCGGCAGCCGGGCTTGCGCGTCGCCCTGCTCGTGGCCGCGTTCCTTGTCACCGGCCATTTCGCCGCCTACACCTATGTGCGGCCGGTGCTGGAAGAGGTGACCGGTGTCGGCGCGGAGACGATCGGCGCCTTGCTACTGGTCTACGGCATCGCCGGGGTGGCAGGCAATTTCGCGGCGGGCGCGATGGCGGCCCGTGCCCCGCGCAGGACTCTGATCGCGATCGGCTCGATTCTGGCCGCGTCCGCGATCGGCCTGCCCCTGTGCGGGGCATCGCTCACGCAGGCCGCGGTGCTGATGGTCGTGTGGGGCCTGTCCTACGGTGGCGTCTCGGTGAGCACCCAGAGCTGGGTCTTCGCCGCGTCGCCGCACGCGAGGGAAGGAGCTTCCGCCCTGTTCGCCGGCGTCTTCAACGCCGCCATCGCGCTCGGCTCGCTGGCCGGCGGCCTGGCCGCGGACGGGATCGGCGTCGCCGCCGCCACGGGGTTCGGTGGCGCACTGGCGATCGTCGCCGTGCTCGTAGCCGCGCTCGCGGCGGGTGCGCGCCGAACCTGAACACGGGAAAAGCGGCTGCGGCGCAATGCCTTCGGCACCTACGATCGCGTCCATGTCTCTGCGCGCGATACCGGCTTCGATGGACCCGGCGGTGGTCGGATCCATCGATCGTGAGCTGGACCGGGTAGAGCGGGAGCACCGGGTGTCGATTCGGCTGGCGATCGAAAGCGGTAGCCGCGCCTGGGGCTTCCCCTCTCCGGATTCGGACTACGACTGCCGGTTCGTGTACGTCGCCGCGCTGGACACCTATCTGTCCCCGTGGCGCACCCGCGACGTGGTGGAGACGCCGCTGGTGGGCTTGCTCGACGTGAACGGCTGGGATCTGGCCAAAGCGCTGCGGCTGCTGGTGCAGGGCAACGCCGTGCTCATCGAGTGGCTGATGTCGCCGATCGTCTATCGCGGCGACGCGGGCTTCCGCGACCGGCTGCGCGAGCTGGCCGACGCGGTGGCCGACCGTGACAAGGTCGCTCGGCACTACCTGCACCTCGGCGCCAAGCAGTGGGCGTCGTTCGAGCGCACCGGGGCGCTGAAGAAGGTGTTCTACGCGTTGCGTCCCGCGATGGCGCTGCGATGGTTGCGCGAGCACCCCGAGGCGGCGGTCGCGCCGATGCACCTGCCCACGCTGCTGCGGGAATGCGATCTGTCCTCGGAGTTGACGGCCGCGGTGACCGAACTGACCGACCTGAAGTCGCGGACCCGCGAGCTGGGCAGCGGGCCGGTGCCCCCGGCGATCACCGCGTTCATCAGCTCCGAATTCGCCTGCGCACCGGAGATTTTCCCCAGGTCAGGCCACCGCGACCACACTCACGCACGGGCGCTCACCGCGGAATTCTTCCGCTCCGAGGCGCTGGCGGGCTGACCGGCGGGAAGTCGCCTACGAGGCGGCGTCGCGACGGCCCCCATCGCCCGATTCGGCGACCGCGTCGGCGTAGGCCTGGGCGAGTCGTTGCGTCGCGGTCGGGCGGCCGGAGTCCGGGCGCGGTATTCCGAGGTGGCCTTCGCGCAGCTCGTCCATGAACTCCGCCCACAGTCGCGGACCGCCCGCCTCGAGCAATTCGGCTCGCACCCGGAGATGCTCGGTGGTCGGGCGGTGCCGCAATCCCCACGCGCCGAGCTGCGCCATGACCGGCACCAGTTGGATGGCCGATTCGGTGAGCCGGTATTCCGCTTTCTGGCCGGGCCTGCTGTCCGCCCGGCTGAGCAAACCCGCCGCCACCAGGCGTTTGAGCCGGTCGGACAGGATGTTGGATGCGATGCCCTCCTCCGAACCGGACAGCAGTTCGCGGAAGTGCCGCCGGTCGCCGAACATCACGTCCCGCAGCACCAGCAGTGTCCACCGATCGCCGATCACCTCGATCGTCGCGTTGATAGGGCACCCGGAACGGCCGTCCTCGCGCAACCGGCCCTCCTCTCGCTCGGGGCTGCTGCTTGCAATATACAACCAGCGCGCCGTGCGCCCCGGACAGCCGGTTGTGCATCGCGATCACCGGACAGCGCTCGGGCCACGCTCGGGCCACGCAGCCGTGACAACGTCCCCCGAACAGGGGAAAGGCCCCGCACCATCCCGGTGCGGGGCCTTTCGGAAGCTAAGTCGCGATCAGAGAACGCGGACGTCCTGGGCCTGCGGACCCTTCTGTCCCTGGCCGATCTCGAACTCCACGCGCTGCCCCTCATCGAGGGACCGGAAACCCGAGCCGCTCACAGCCGAGTAATGCACGAAGACGTCGGGCCCCCCGCCGTCTTGCGCGATGAAGCCGAAGCCCTTCTCGCTGTTGAACCACTTCACAATGCCTTGAGCCATTTCATACTTTCTGTAGACGAGCCAGGTAGGTGTTATTGATATGCCCTGGTCTCGTAGATCAACGATGCCATGATCCGACGAATTACTCACGTTCCGCACCACCAACTGTGAGCTAACGCTCACGACGGCGCTCGGCCCATCGTGCGCGAATGCACGCTCGGTGCACTCGTGACGCTCGCTCAGGGGCGGGCCTGGTCTGTCACCTCCCACGCTCGGTCGGGTCCCGATCCATGCGATGTCGCCGGGCCCGCTACGCGGGTACCCGCACTTCTCGCCGGATAACGCCCCGCCGCCGTTCCCGTGCGAGCGCACTCGCTCGCGGGGGAAACCGCGCCCGGAATCATGGAACTCCTTCTTCGAGGCGGCTCGACACCGATACGGGTCTGCTACCAATTTGCCTGTGCCCCAACACTTTTCAGTGTAACGCACACATACCCCGACAGTTCAGCCTACGTCCGGGCGGTATTGGGCGCACCGTTCGTTAAGTTCTGTTCACGAGCGCAGGTAGCGCACCTGACGCGGTTTCGTCTCGTCGTAGGCCGCGCGGCCCGGCAGATGCTCCGGCACGCCGACTTCCCACCAAGCGCCCGCTTCGGTCCATGCGGAGGGACGCGTGCGCACGACGAGCACAGCCGGACGGCGCTCGTCTGTCGCGGCCGCCCGCGCCCGCGCGTACGCGTCACGGAACTCGCCCAGGTCCGCGGCGGTGAAGACACGACATCCCAGCGCGGCGGCGTGGGCGGCGAAATCGACACGCGGCGGGTGCGCATGGGTCGTGCGGCAATCGGCGTAGAAGTTGTTGAAGGGGTGGCCGCCCTGCCCCTCCTGCAACCGGGCGATCACGGCGTAGCCGTCGTTGTCGCAGACCACCGCTACGAACGGATGCCCGGCGAACGCCGCCGAGAACAATTCCGAGTTCAGCATCAGATACGAACCGTCGCCGAGCAGGGTGGTCACCACGCCGCCGGTGTGCGCCATGGCCGCGCCCCACGCGCCCGCCAGCTCGTAGCCCATGCAGGAGAAGCCGTACTCCACGTCCATCGTCGGCGCGCCGCCGGTCGCGCGCCAGCCGCCGACGAGTTCGCCGGGCAGGCCGCCGGAGGCCGTCATCACGTAGTCGTCCGGCCCGCTCAGGTCGTTCACCGCGCCGACGATCTGGGCATAACTGGGCGTGCCAGAAGTCGGCGCGCGCAGCTCGTTCGATGTACGCGTCCCAGTCGCCGCGCAGCGCGGCGGCTCGCGCGGTCCACTCCGGGTCGACGCGCCACTGCCCCAGCTGCCCGGCCAGCTCGCGCACGGCGGCCTCGACGTCCCCGACCACCGCCAGGGCGCCGTGCTTGACGGCGTCGAACCGGGCCACGTTGATCGTGACCAGCCGGACCTCCGGCGCGAAGACCGTCCAGGACGCGGTGGTGAAGTCCTGCAACCTGGTCCCGGCCGCGAGGACGAGATCGGCTCGCGCCGCCATCGCGTTCGCCGACGCCGAGCCGGTGATGCCGAGCGGTCCCGCGAACAGCGGGTGATCGTGCGGCACGAGAGTGCGGCCCGCGGTGGTCTCCACGACCGGGATACCGTGACGCTCGGCGAACCCGAGCACGGTCGGTCCTGCCCCGGAATATCGGACACCTCCGCCGAGTACCAGTAGCGGGCGTCGCGCGGCGCGCAGTGCGCCCGCGGCTTCGGCGATCGCACGCTGATCGGGGCGCGGCCGTCCGACCCGGTGCAGCACCGGCCGGAAAAGGCTGTCGGGGAAGTCGTAGGTCTCGGCCTGGACGTCCTGCGGCAGCGCCAGGACCACCGGACCCGCGTCGGCCGGATCCGTCAGCACCCCGACCGCCTGGGGCAGAGTGGCGATCAACTGTTCCGGACGGGTGATGCGATCGAAGTACCGGGCCACCGCACGGAACGCGTCGTTCACCGTGACTGTCGGGTCGCCGAAGTGCTCGACCTGCTGCAGGACCGGGTCGGGCGCGCGTCCGGCGAAGGTGTCACCCGGGAGCAGCAGCAGCGGAAGACGGTTGGCGTGGGCGACGCCCGCCGCCGTCACCATGTTGAGCGCGCCGGGCCCGATCGAGGACGTCGCGACACCGACCTGACGCCGGTCGGCGGCTTTGGCGTAGCCGACGGCCGCGAGCGCCATTCCCTCTTCGGTGTGCCCGCGCCAGACCGGGAGTTCGGCGCGCCGCTCGTGCAGCGCGGTGCCGAGGCCGAGCACGTTGCCGTGACCGAAGATGCCGAAGACGGCGGGGAACAACGGCACTTCGCGGCCGTCCGGCGTCTCGGAGCGCTGGGCGACCAGCCAGGACACCAGCGCCTGCGCCGTGGTCAGTTTCATCACACCCGTCCTTCGTGTGAGGTGACCGGGCAGCGGGGATCGAGAGGCTCCTGCGCCCAGCGCGCTCGCACCCAGCCGTGCGCGGGGTCGTCGCAGAACGCCATCGAGCGCTGGGGCGCGGGACCCGCCAGCACGTTCAGGTAGTACATGGCATAACCGGGCGCGGCGACACACGGCCCGTGATAACCGCGCGGGATCAGGAAGACGTCACCGTCACCGACGGCGACGTTCTCGTTCACCGTGCCGTCCGAGGTGTAGGTGCGGTGCAAGCCGAAACCCTCGCGCGACGGCGTGATCCCGTCCCGCCCGGCGATGCGGAAGTAGTAGATCTCCTCGTTGACCACTTCACACTCGCTCGACTCGTCGTGCTTGTGCGGCGGGTAGGACGACCAGTTGCCGTCCGGGGTGATCAGCTCGCAGGCGATGAGCTTGTCCGCGTGCTCCCAGACGCCCGGTATCCCGAAATTGGTGACCTGGCGCGTCGCGCTGCCCGCGCCGCGGACTTCGACCGGGATTCGCTCGGCCGCGCCGTATCTCGGCTCCAGCCGTCTCGTGCAGCGAGCCATCGGGAGTGCCACCTCCAAGTCCCCGCCCTCGGCCACCAGTTCCACTTCGGCGTCGCGGGGGACATAGGCGAAATCCGTCACGCGGGTGAAGACCGACTCCCGGCCGGACAACGCGAAGGTCGCGTCGTCCACGCGCACCGTGCACGCTCCGGCCAGCGGCAGGACGAACGCCTCGGACTCGCCCGTCCGCACGATCCGCGATTCGCCCGCGCCGATCCACAGCACCCGCAGCCCGGCGTAGGTCCATCCGGCGTCCTCGGGAGTCAGATGGATCGGGTCACCGTCTCGGCGGAGCGTTCCTCGCGGCCGATGCAGTGTCATCACGCCTCCCCTGTTCGCGGTGCGGGGATACCGGCGAGCCGGTCGCCGCGTCGGACGGTGACAGTCGGCCGTTGTGCGCTCGGAGCCCGGACGCGACAATCGGCAGTCGAGTATCCGGCGGGCGAATCCGGCTGCGGCTCGAGCAGTTCGCCGAGCAGCCGACCCACACCCGCACCGGAGTGGTCCGCCAAGCGGTCACCGCCTCGCGTGGCTCGCGACGAGGCGGACCTCCGGACCGCCCCGGCGACGTTCGCGCACCTCATCGGGTCTCCTTCAGCAGGCGAGCGGCGGTCTCCACCGCCCGGGCGACGTCCCCGTCCGGCGGATACAGCAGGGCGCGTCCTACGACGAGACCGCGAACGACATCGTGTCCGAGCGCTCCGCCCCACAGCGCGCGGTCCACCGCCGGGTCGCCGGACGGCGCACCGCCCAGCACGAGAACCGGCAAAGTGGTGGCGTCGAGCACCGAGATGTCGGGTGGCGCGGGAATCTTCAGCCAGGTGTAGGCCGAGGTGACCCCGAGCCCGGAAGCCACCGTGATCGCCCGCGACAGCGAGCGCGCGTCCTTGCTCATCACCAGCGCGCCGGAACCGTCCCGGTGATACGGCAGCGGTTCGACCATCGCCATCAGCTCGTGCGCCGCCAGCTCCGAGACCGCCCGGGCGCAGGCTTGTAGCGTCGGCACGGTGCCCGCGTCGGAATCGACCAGGCGCAGCAGCATCTTGCCGCCGTCCAGCCGGAACCGCGCCAGCGAGTCCGCGTCGTATCCGGTGAAGCGGTCATCGATCTCCCACTCCGCGCCCGCGAGTCCGCCGCGGTTCATCGAGCCGATCACGACCTTGTCGTCCAGCGCGCCGAGCAGCAGCAGTTCCTCGACCACGTCCGGAGAGCCGAGCACGCCGTCGACGTCCGGGTTCGCCAGCGCGATGAGCAGCCGTTCCAGCAGCGCGCGCCGATCGGCCATGGCAGTGCGGTCCGCGCCGACGCCCAGCGCGCCACGGGCCGGGTGATCTGCGGCGACCAGGAACAAGGTCTGCTTGCCCGCCAGCAGGTTGGCGCGGCGCGCCCGTTTCGCATAGGCCCGTTCGACCCCGGCGGGGTCGGTCGCACGCACCCGAAGCAACTCGCGCCAGCGTTCGTCGGTCACGTGCATGGCGGCTCCTCCGTTTCGCGCTCGTCGGTCACAGGCACGGCGGCCGCACCGTTCCGCGTTCCGGAGCAGGCGACGTCGCGCCTTCACCACTTCGTGCCCGGCTCAGCCGCACAACAGTTCCTCGATCTCCGCATGGGTTGGCATCGCGTCGGCGCAAGCGAGGCGCGCGGCGACCAGCGCGCCCGCCGCGTTGGCGTAGGTGGCGATCCGGCGCGGGTCCCAGTCCGAGAGCAGACCGTGGATCAGCGCGCCGCCGAAGCCGTCACCAGCGCCGAGCCCGCAGACCACGTCCACCCGGCACGGCGGCACCGTCCAGCGTTCTTCAGCGGTGGCCACCAGCACGCCGTCACCGCCCTTCTTGATCACCGCCAGACGCACGCCACGGGTGAGCAACCGATCGGCCGCCGCGTCCGGGTCGGCGGTGCCCACCGCCACCTCGGCCTCGGTACGGTTGCCGACCACCACGTTCACGTGATCGACCATCCACCCGATCTCGGCCCGCGCGGTCTCGACGTCGGGCCAGAACATCGGCCGGTAGTCCAAGTCCAGCACGGTGTGCCCGCGTCGTGCGCGCCGCAGCAGGATTTCGCGTTGGGTACCGCGCCCCGGCTCCGCGCTCACTCCGGTGCCCGTGACCCACAGCAGGGGCACCGCGTCCACCACCTCCCAAGGCACTTCGGCCGGGATGATGGTCAGATCCGGGGCGATCGGCGCGCGGTAGAACAGCAGCGGCGGATCGGTCGGTGGCGTCAGCTCGCAGAACACCACGGGTGTCCGCAGGTCCGGCGCGGTCGTCACGTAACGGGAGGAGACGCCGAAGTCCTCCAGCGCCGTGCGCACGAAGTCGCCGAAGCCGTCGGGGCCCACCTTGGTCAGCACCGCCGAGCGGCGACCGAGCCGGGCGGCGGCCACGGCGACGTTCGTCGCGGAGCCGCCGAGGAACTTGGCGAAACTGCGCACCTGCGCCAGGGCGACCCCGCTCTGTTCGGGATACAGGTCCACCCCCACCCGGCCGATGGTCAACGCCTCGAGACCCGCCTCGCTCACGTCGTCACCACACGCCGCAATTCGTGCTGCAAAGCGTCCAGCTCAGCCCCGCCCGCCATTTGCCGGGTCAGTTCGGGCAGGTCGATCTCCGGCTTCTCGTACGAGCCGAGCACCGCGCCTCGCTTCAGCAGCAGAAAACGGTCACCGACCGGATAGGCGTGGTGCGGGTTGTGCGTGATCAGCACGACGCCGAGCCCGCGCTCACGCGCCTGCACGACGTACTTCAGCACCACTCCGGCCTGTTTCACGCCCAGCGCGGCGGTCGGCTCGTCGAGGATCAGCACCTTCGCGCCGTAGTGCACCGCCCGCGCGATCGCGACGCACTGCCGCTGACCACCGGACAGTGTCCCAACCGGCTGCTCCATATCGCGGATCTCGATGCCCATGTCCGCCAGACCGGCTCGCGCGATCTCGCGGCCCTTCCTCCGGTCCAGCAGGCGGAACGGACCGTACCCGACGGTGGGCTCGGAGCCCAGCACGAAGTTGCGCCACACGCTCATCAGCGGCACCACCGCGAGATCCTGGTACACCGTGGCGATGCCGCGATCCAATGCCGCGCGAGGGGAGGCGAAGCGCACCGATTCGCCCTCCACGCGGAGTTCTCCGCGATCGTGCTCATGCACTCCGGCCAGGATCTTGATCAGCGTGGACTTTCCCGCGCCGTTGTCGCCGAGAACGCAGGTCACCTCGCCGGCGCGCACCACCGTGGACACGTCGCGGAGGGCGACCACGCCGCCATAGCTCTTGCCGAGGTCGACGGCTTCGATGAGGGAAGTCATCGGCGCACCCTTTCGGCTCGTTTCTGGAATCTGTTGTTGACCAGCACCGCCGCCAGCAGCAGCACACCCAGGAACAGCATGAACCAGTCGCTGTCCCAGCGGGCGAACACGATGCCCTGGCGCGCCATGCCGAAGATCAGCGCGCCGATCGCGGCGCCGACCGCCGAGCCGAACCCACCGGTGAGCAGACACCCGCCGACCACAGCGGCGATGATGTAGTGCAGTTCGAGTCCAACGCCCTGGTTGGCCTGCACACTCGCGAATCGCAGGAGGTTGCATGAGCCCACCACCCAGGCCGCGAAAGCGGTGCCCATGAACAGCAGGATCTTGGTGCGGTCCGCGGGCACGCCGACCGCGCGGGCGCTCGGCAGCGCGCCGCCGACGGCGAAGATCCAGTTGCCGAATCGGGTGCGTACCAGCACGAGCGCGGCGATCGCGGTCAGCACGATCCACCAGACGACCGAAGCCTGCAAGTGCGCGTCGCCGAGGTCGAGAGTCGAGGCGAACACCCAGCCCGCCGAGTGGTAACCGTCCGCCGCGCGCACGCCAGACACCTGCACCGTGCCGGTGACCAGCCGCGTCACACCGAGGTTCAAGCCTTGCAGCGCGAGGAACGTGCCCAGCGTGACGATGAAACTGGGCAGGCCGGTGCGCATCACCACCCAGCCGTTGAACGCGCCGGCCGCCAGCGCGAACACCAGCGAAGCCAGCAGCGCGAACCAGACGTTCCACCCGGCGTGCACCGCGAGCAACGCGGTGACCAGCGCGGTCGAGGCGGTCATCACGCCCGCGGACAGGTCGAACTCGCCGCCGATCATCAGCAGCGCCACGGCCACCGCCATGATGCCCAGGGTGGAGGCGTCGTCCAGCCAGGTCGCTATTCCGAGCGGGCTCAGGAACCGGTCGGTGACGAGCGAGAAGAACACGAAAACCAACAGCGCGCCGAGCGCCGCGCCGATCTCCGGGCGTACGGCCAGGCGCTGGAGCGGCGAGCGGCCGGGCCGGGCCTGCTTCGTCTCGGATGCTTTCGCGGCAACGATCATTTCATCCACCTCAGCGCGTGCCCTGCGCGACCAGCGCGGCGACGGCGTCCACATTGCTCTTGTCGACGAAGCCGGGCCCGGTCTGCACGGGCGCGCCGCCGCCGACGGTGTTGAGGTTCGTCCTGTACAGCCGCAGCAGCACGATCGGCAGATAGCCTTGCTCGTACTGTTGCTGATCCACCGCGAACAGCAGCTTTCCGACCCGGATCGCTTCCACCACATCGGAGTTCAGATCGAAGGTGGCGACGGCCGCGCCGGAACCCGCCTCCCGGACCGCGTCCACGGCCCGCGCGGCGACCTGCGAGTTCAACGTCAGCACCGCGTCGATGGACCGGTCGGCCTCCAGCGCGCCTTTGATCCTCGATTGCGCGTCGGTGGGATTGTTGATGTCCACCTGGAGCGTGGTCGCGGTGCCGAACGCCCTCGTCGCGCCCGCGCAGCGCTCGTTCGCGCCGATATTGCCCGCCTCGTGGATGACACACAGCATCTTCGTGCGCCCGGCCTCGGCGAGCCGCTTGCCAGCGGCCTGTCCGGCCAGTGCTTCGCTCTGACCCACATGGACGAACGCGCCGAACTTCGCGCTCTCGGACTCCCCCGAATTGATGGTCACCACCGGAATGCCGGTAGCGACAGCCTTTTCCACCGACGGCCGCAGCGCCTCGGGATCGGCCATCGAGACGACGAGCCCGTCGACACCTTGCGCCACCGCGTTGTCGATCAGCTTCGCCTGCTGGCCGGGATCACCGGAGGCGTTGTACTCCACGCGGATACCGAGATCCGCGCCCGCGGCCTCCGCACCGTTCTTGACGACGTTCCAGAACGCGTCGCCGGGGCTGCCGTGGGTCACCACCGCTACCGATTTCACCGTTCCGGCGGCGACCGGCGTCTGTGTGGGAGCGGGCGCGTCGGCGCCGGGACCGCTGCACGCGGCCAGGACAGCGGCCGTGGCCATCCACGGCAGCAAGCGGCTGCCACGCCGCCGTCTCGCGGTCACGCCGCGCTGTGGTCTCGCAGACATCGTTGTCGTAACTTCCGTTAGATCCCGGCCGTGGCGAGCGTGATGTCCGCGAGGTGGCGCAAGCTGCGTTCGGCGTCCCGGCTCGGCTGCCACGCCGAACTGCCCGGCCGCAGCGCGGTGTCCTGCTCGAGGACGTACCAGCCTTGATAGTCCGCTGCCCGGACGGTGCGCAGCAGTGCCGCGATATCGACGTCACCGTCCCCCAGGGGCACATACAGTCCCCGGCGCACGGCCTCGCTGTAGTCCAGCTCGCCGCGGCGCACCCGATCGGCCAGCGCGCGGCGAACGTCCTTGAGATGGATGTGCCCGATGCGCCCGGCGTGCCGCACCGCGAGCCCGACCGGATCGGTGCCGCCGATGAGCAGATGCCCGGTATCCATGCAGATGTCGAGATCGGAATCCGCCAGGAACCGCTCGACCTCGGCCTCGCTCTGCACGTGGGTGCCGACGTGCGGGTGCAACACCGTGCGCAAGCCGTACGCGGCGGCGGTGTCGCGGATCGCGGAGGCCGTGCCGACCAACGCGCGCCACTCGGCGTCGTCGAGTCTCGGACACCGGTCGTATCCGTCGAGGCCGGTCGCGGCGGCCAGCACCAAAACCTCCGCGCCTGCGGCCGCCAGCAGCGCGGCGGTGTCCTCGGCTCGCGCGAGGGCGTGCGGCCGATCGCGGTGCAGTGCGACGGCGAGGAATCCGCCCACCGCCGTAAGGCCGAAGCTTTCCAGCAGCGCGCGCAGTTCACCCGGGTCGCCGGGCAGATAGCCGGGTGGGCCGAGCTCGGTGGCGGACAGGCCGACCGAGGCCATCTCCGCCAGAACCGTCCGCGCGTCGAGCACGTGACCCCAGCCGGGCACCTCGCAGACACCCAGGAGATCGGCGCTGCCGCTATGCGCGGCGGAGGAAGGGATTCGGTCATCGGCACTTCTCCGGCCTTCGCTGTCGAGGTGAACCGCTCTCTTGGAGCGCTCCAACTATGTAACGCAGGTCATACCGTGTCAAGAGGTGCAGAATTGCCAGGCAAATCCCTTCTACCAGCTGATATTCCGCGAATGCGGTGGAAGACGCACTGCGCCATCCGCCCGAAAAGTCGGATTGGAGCGCTCTATTGAATCGCACGCATCGACCTTGTATCGTCCGTCCCTGGGCAGGCGGAGACGGAAGGGAGGCGCGATATGGCACGGCCGACCATGGAAGACGTCGCCGCCCGCGCGGGCGTCTCCCGCGCTCTCGTCTCGCTCGTCATGCGCAATTCGCCCAAGGTCAGCGAGCACCGCCGCCGCGCGGTGCTCGACGCGGCGAAAGACCTCGGATACCAGCCGCACATCATGGCCCGCTCGCTGGCCAGCCGGACCTCCAACATCGTCGGCGTCATGGTCTCCGACCTGCGCAACGCCTTCTTCGCCGACGTCGTGGAAGGCATGGACGCCGCCGCCCAGGAGTCCGGTTTGGAACTGATCCTCAACACCGGCCGGCGCAGCGCCGCGCGGGAACGCACCGCGTTGCAGAGTCTGCTGTCCTTCCGGCCGGGCGGCATCATCCTGCTGTCGCCCATCCTGCCCGCCGCCGCCATTCGCGAAGCGGCGCACCAGGCCTCCCTCGTGCTGGTGTCGCGAACCTCCACCGTCGCCGCTGTGGACACGGTCACCGACGACGGCGAGGCAGGCGCTGCCCTCGCCGTCAACCATCTGGTCTCGCTCGGGCATCGGCGCATCGTCCACCTCGACGGCGGCGGCGCTTTCACCTCGGCCCCGCGCCGCAAGGGCTACCGCGTCGCCATGCAACGCCACGGCCTCGAACCGATGGTCGTGCCGAGCGAGCACACCGATTCCGCGGGCATGGCCGCGGTGCGCAAACTGCTGCATCTGTTCTCCCCGGACAACTTCCCCACCGCGCTGGTGTGCGGCAACGACTTCAACGCCGTCGGCGCGATGTCCGCTCTGGAGGAAGCGGGCCTACGGGTGCCCGAGGACGTCTCGGTGGTCGGCTACGACAACACTTCCCTGGCCGCCCTGCGCCACGTCGCGCTGACCACCATCAATCAACCGCGCATCCGAATGGGCCGCCTCGCGATCGAGGCGCTCGCCGAACGACTCCGCGACGGCCGCACGAAGCCGGTCCGTCGCCGGGTGGAACCTTCGCTCGTCGTCCGCTCCACCACGACCGCTCCACGCTGAACCACCGGGCCCGCGGCCCCCCGCACATCGCGATTCCCTATATATGTCGCGATTCCCTATATATAAGGAGAGCCGATGTCATCCCACCGAGCCGTCACGCTGGGCCTCGCCGGAACCGGCCGCATCGGGACCTCGCACGCCGAAACCTTGAAGAAACTTCCGAACGTGGCCACGGTCCTGGTCGCCGACGCCGACGCCGACCGCGCCCGCACCACCGCCGCCGTGCTCGGCGTCGAATTCGCCCCCGACCTCGACGCCCTCTTCACCGCCGACCTCGACGGCCTGGTCATCGCCACGGCCACCGACGCCCACCCCGAACTCATCATCCGAGCCGTCGACGCGGGCATTCCCGTCTTCTGCGAGAAACCCGTCGCGGCCGACGTCTCCGGCACGCTCGCCGTCATCGACCACACTCGCGACTCCCCCGTCCCCGTCCAGATCGGCTTCCAACGCCGCTTCGACGCCGGCTACCGAGCGGCGCGCGAGGCCGTCCGCTCCGGCGAACTCGGCTGGCTGCACACCTTGCGCGCCACTACCCTCGACCCTTCCCCGCCGCCCGCCGAGTACATCGCGCGCTCCGGCGGCATCTTCCGCGACTGTGGGGTGCACGACTTCGACATCATTCGCTGGGTGACGGGGCGGGAGATCACCGAGGTACACGCGCTCGGGGCGAACCGGGGCGCGGCCTTCTTCACCGAGGCGGGCGACGTGGACACCGCCGCCGTGCTGTTGCGCCTGGACGACGGAGCCCTGGCCACGGTGTCACTGACCCGTTACAACGGGGCCGGGTACGACGTGCGGCTGGAGGCATTGGGTTCGACGGGGAACGCCATTGTCGGGCTCGACGACCGCGCGCCGTTGACTTCCGTCGAACCCGATCACAGCCGCTCGCCCTATCCTCCATACGCGGGATTCATGGAGCGGTTCCGCCCGGCGTATGCCGATGAGCTCGCGGCGTTCATCGAGGTCGCGACCGGACAGCTCGACAACCCCTGCACTGCGGCGGAGGCACTGGAGGCGTTCTACGTCGCCGAGGCGTGCGAATTGTCGCGGCGAGAGGGGCGATCGGTGGAGGTCGCCGAAGTCCGGCGCTGACCTGCGGCACCAGCACCGCACCCGATGCCATGGCACGCGCTGATTCGGCAGCTGCGGCTCGGGTCCGAGTACCCTGGGTTCGTGACAGATCGCTCGCAATACGCGCGATATCAGCAGGACCGGGACGTGCTGGCGACGATCGGAACACATCTCGCTGCCCAGCCCACTCGGATCAGCGTGCGATTGCCTCGATCCATGGCCGATGCCGCCGTCGCCGCTTGGAATCGCGAGGAATCGGGCGAGATCGAGAACGAGAGCCGCGCGGAGTACGAACTTCGCGACGTCGCCGCCGAGCTGGCTTTGATCGGCCTGGCAATCACCGCACGCGGGGTGTGGGACGGCGATACGGTCGTCGTCGACTTGGACCCCGCCCGGATCGCGGCGGCATTGCGGGCCGCGCGGTAGGTCGGATCGCTGTAGTCGTCGTTCCCAGCGGGGATTACGGGTGGGTTCACCGTGGCACAGTGGGCAATCGCCCGGACCTGCACGACAAGCGAGGGGCCTTCATGAGTACGACTACGGCTGTCGGCCGCCCGGTCCAGCGCGCATGGCCCATCGTCGGCCACGGCCTGGTCCTACGACGCAGACCCTTGGCGTTCTTCGCCGAGCTGCACCGGACGCCGGAACCGTTGGCGCGCATCCGCCTGGGCCGTAGAGACGCATACCTGGTGACCACGCCGGAGCTGATCATTCGTTGCTGCGCGGCAAGGCGGCGCACAGCGTCGAGAAGGGCGCGTTCTTCGAGGCCATGCGGGCGCTGCTGGGCGACGGTCTGTCGGTGTCGGCCGAGCCCAAGCATCTGCGGCATCGCCGCCTGATGGCTCCGGCCTTCCACCACGAGCGGATCGCCGGCTACGTGCGGATCATGCAGCGGGAAGCCGATGCCATGGTCGACGGCTGGCGCGACGGTGCCCGTTTGGAACTCGACGACCGGTTACGGGTGCTCGCCATGCGAATCGTCGCGAAGGCGTTGTTCGCCAGCGAACTCGGTGAAGAAGTGGTGGCCGAGTCGCTGCGTTCGTTCCCGATCATCGTCAACGAGCTGCCGAAACGCACCATGATGCCTTGGCTGGCACACATACCGCTGCGCAACCGCGACTTCGACACCGCAGTACGCGGACTCTCCGGCGCGATCGACCACATCATCGCCGAATACCGCGCGAGCGACACCAATTACGGCGACTTGGTGTCGATGCTGCTCACCGCGCGGTTCGACGACGGCACCGCGCTCACCGATCGCGAGCTGCACGACGAAGTGATGACCCTCTACGCCGCCGGATTCGCGACCACTGCCAACACGATGGCCTTCGCCTTCTACGAATTGGCGCGACGCGCGGACGTACGTGAGCGAGTCGAACAGGAAGTCGCCGAGGTGCTACGCGGCGGTCCGGTCACCTCCGCCAACATCCAGCGTCTCGAGTACACCGAGCGAGTGATCGCGGAGACGCTGCGCCGCTACGCCCCCACCTGGCTCGGCACGCGCGAGACGATCGAGCCACTCGACCTCGGCGGAGTCACCCTGCCCGCGGGCACCACGCTCTTCTAATCGCCGTACACGCTGCACAACAACCCGAAGTACTTCGATGATCCAGCACGGTTCGACCCGGACCGATGGACGCCGGAATACCGCAAGGCCGTGACCCGCTCAGGGATCTACCAGCCTTTTGGTATCGGCAACCGCAACTGCATCGGCGAACCCTTCGCCTGGTACGAAGCGGTCACCATCCTCGCCTCGGTCGTCGCGCGGGCACGGCTGGAGCTGGCGCCGGGAGAAAGCGTGCGCGAGGTCGCGCGGGCCACGCTGGAGGTGGACCACCTTCCGGTGACGGTACGGCTGCGGGAACCCAAGCGCTGACCGCCGTCGGCGCGATCAGCAGCCGACATGCACCGACCTTGTTTCTGAGGCCTGTGCTCAGTGCAGCGGACGGGCCATCTCATCCATCATCGGCGAGTCGGCGAACGGTTGGTCTCGACCGATCACGCGCCAGCCCCACGCCTCGTACACCGCGCGAGCCGGGTTGCCCACCCGCACCAACAGGTAGGCCAACGGTTCGGGACGTTGCGAGAGCAAGGCGTCGTGAATAGTGCGTGCGTAACCCTGGCCTTGATAGTCGGGGTGTACGGCGAACTCACGGAAGATGTATACCGGGGCGCCGTCCAGCTCAGCAGCGAAGCTCGGGTAGACCCGAACTGCCTTCTTCCACACCGTCTGCGACCGGCTGTAGGGAGTGCCGAAGGCATAGCCGATCATGCGTCCGTCGATCCGGGCTGCGACCATCTCGAAGCCCGCGATGGGCGCGTACATTTCTTCCAGGCGTTGCCGAAAACGCTGCGGGCTGTACCACGGGTCGTCTTGCTGCTCACGGTGTGAGTCGAGATACACCGCCCTGAGTTCGTCTGCTAGGCGCGCTACACCAGCCGCGTCATGGCGAGAGACTTCTAGCAAGCGTGCGGTCAAGACTCGAGGACCTTCCCTCTTCGCAGGAGATCGTCCCGCAGCAGTTCATGGAGCTCTCGGGCACTGCGCGTACGACGCTGGTCCATCGGCACGGCCGCGAAGACTTGCTCGCCCAAGCCCATGACGAACCGTGTGCGGTGTTCAGTCGGCAACCGCTCCAGAGTTGTCGTCGCGTATCGGGCACCCTCACTCGGGTCACCGGCGGCTACCAGGCAAAGGGCTCGTTGCAACTCGATTTGGACCGGCCCCCGCCGACTGTTGGACGGATACAGGCCGAGCGCCGCCGATTGCGCCTGTTCCGCTCGGTGAGTATCGCCGAGGTGCGCGTACACGAAGCTCTCGGCGAACCTGACTCGCTCTTCCGGGTAAGCCCAGCAGTGCCAGCCGTGATCCTTCGTCATGGAAGAGGGCAGAGCGGCGAAAGTATCGCGCAGATCGTTCAACGACGACTCGGCGTCCTCGGCACGGCCGAGTAAAGCAGAGGACTGAGCCCGCGCGGCCAGGAGGCTAGGCCTACCGACTAGTGGACCCTTGGCGATGAGCTGTTCGGACTTACCTATCTCTCCGATTATGTGTTCGGGCTCCTGGCCGTCATAAAGCGCGCGGATGACGTTGCGCCCCCGCACGAACATGATCGTGTGGAGGTCGCCTGAGCTGTCCGCGGCATAGCGGGCCGTGCGCCACCACCGCATGCTTTCATGTCGGCGGCCGAGATCTCCGACGGTCTGAGCCATGTACTGGCTCAGCAGAGCGCCGATCCTGTACAGCTCGCGGCGCTGGCGTTGGTCATACGACAGGCTCAACGCCACCTCGAGACTCAAGACATCCACCAGCAACGTCTCATGCAACTCGGTGGCCGTATGAGTGACGTAGGCAGTCCCGTACTCGCGGATGATCTCATACCAATCATCGAGGTCGGCCGCGCCACTTCCAGCGACAGCGCGATTCAGACCGTGCCGAGCTGCTTCCGATCCGAACGCCATATCGGCACCGGCGGCCGACGCGCTGAGTAGAAAGGTTCGGCGTCGCACGTCATCGACCTCTTTCCCTGCGCTCGGCAGGAACGTCGGCGGATCATTCGCCTCCATGCTATCGCCGCCGGTACCGCCCCCGACGGGGCGGAACCCGAGCTCGGCGTCTGTCGCCACGCCGAGAACGGCCCGCAACCCCGCACGATAATCCGCGTTGGGCCAGCGGAAGACACCCCGCTCCAACTTCCCGATGTAGTTGCCGGATAGCTGAACGACGCGGCCGGTCCGGCGATACACCCAAGCGTTCACGGCGTCGGCGAGTTCCGCGCGAGACAACGGATGTCCGGTCGATTCGGATCTTGTTCGCGCTCTGGCCTCGCTCAGCTGGCGATTCGGTTCAGACAAGCCTCGTCCCCCTCGTTCGGTAACCCGAAGCCGAATCATTGCACCTGTCAGGGACGTACACGTCCGGTTCCGCCCGGTATCCCGCGCCTCTCCCCTCGACCTCCCTCCAACAAGCGTTCCCGCGAAGTGCTGCCGAGATGGAACCTGGGCCACAGCACTCGACGACCCCATACGACTCGCCGGTGTCGAAGCCCGTTCTGAAGCGACTGGAGCAGAAAGGCCGAAAAATGCGATCTGAACACAGGTATACAGCGAATGGCACGGCGCACCGAGAACCACTCGAGCACAGCACATCAGCAGACACTCTGATGTCGAGGTGCCGGTTCTACCGGGAAGTGTGTGGCCTGCCCGCGCGCATCCGACCGCAACTTCACCAGCTCTTGATTCCGTCGGGCAGGGTTGGGGGAATCATCGTTCCCGCCGAACTCGGGGCCGCAGTCAAAGGCCATATGCAGGGACGCGGCGTGCAGCCCGGCCTGATCGTCTCCCATCCCCGGTCGAAGCGATGGACGTTCCTCGTCGTGCCGGACGTGCCCGACGACATTGCTCTGTTCGGAGAACTGTTCCGCCTCAACGCCTCCGTCACCCGCCTCGGCGCACCGATCGCGCTCCCGTCGCCCGCCGACCGACACGGATTCCGAGTGTGGGTGCAGCCACCCCGTGACAGGTATCGGCCGTCAGGGCTGGCGGTCATCGAATCCGTGCGCGAATGCGTACGGCATCGTCCGCGCCGAGTGCGATAGGCAACGTGATGTGCACCTCGCCGAACGCGATGGCTTCACCCACGGATTGAAGCGGCCGGGTGGATGCCACGTCGCGGATCGCGGCGACGCACAGTAGCTCGACGAAGTCTCGAAGTCTCGACCACACCGACACCGACGAGGAGCAACGATGACATGGGATCTTTTGACGATCGGCAGTTGGGTCAGCACGAGTGAAGGCTGCCCGGTCAGGATCGTTGTAGGCGGGGACAGTAACGCCGCGACATTCGTATTCGGAGCACCTGGCAACGAATTCGAGCTGACGATCGACCGATCAACGCTGGCGGAGATGTATCAGCTCGGATTGAAGGCGTTCGATCCGCCGTTGTCCGACAACCGTTGACGGCTGCCAATCGGCGTCAACCATGTCGTCAGCGCAATGACGACCACATGGGAGCCCGCGAGCTACCTCGACGCGGTGAAGTGAAAGTCGGTTGCACTTGGGTGACCATGGCACACTCCATACATGGAAAGCGAGGTGGAACGCGAGCTGCGTCAGATGATCTTCGATCACCTGGCGCGACGAGTGAAGGAGAGGGGTTCGCTTACTCGTGAGGAGCTGACCGACTTCGAGGTCGGCACCGAGACCTATCGGCTGATCGACCGTAATAAGGGAATCTGGAACCCCTCGCAGTTCGCAGCCACCTTGTCGATCCTCTCGAAGCCCGACAGCCCTTACGACGATGAGGAAGTCGGTGACTCTCTCTACGCCTACGCATATCGAGACGGCAACGTCCGGGGCGACAACACCAAGCTGAGACGCGCGTACGAGCTGCAACTACCCATCATCTTGCTCCGCTGGATCAAAGTGGGTTCAGCGATCCGGTACGTCCCCGTTTTTCCTGTCTACGTGGTGGCGGACGACCAGCCGCGCAAGCGGTTCATTCTCGCACTGGACGAAAGTCTGCGAGAAGTCAGTGATCCGTTGCACCTCGAGCCGATCGAGCGCGCCTACGTGCAACGTGTGACGAAACAACGACTACACCAGCCAGAGTTCAGAGGCCGTGTTCTACTGGCCTACGCACACCGCTGCGCGATGTGCAAGGTACGTCACGCGCAACTGCTGGACGCCGCCCACATCATCGGAGACGGCAAGGAGCACGGTACGGCCGATGTCGACAACGGGCTGAGCCTTTGCAAGATCCACCACGCTGCGTACGACTGCAATTTGATAGGTATCTCTCCCCGGTATGAAATCCACGTCGGCGCACAGCTGATGCAGGACTCGGACAAAGGTCCCATGCTGCGGCATGGGCTACAAGGAATGAACGGTCAACACCTGGCACTACCGCAACGTCGGAAGGACTGGCCATCGGTAGAGCGGCTCGAGGAACGCTTCGCCGAGTTCCAGCAAGCTAGCTGACCAGGGAAATCACGGTGCGGCCTTAGCGCTCCGCTGTCGATGGTTGCTCCGGCTTCGAGCACCACACCGCCGGGCAGGCACGCGCGCTACACGGCGAGGTCGAATGTAGGAGCAGCCCGCGGCAGTGCTGCCGCGTGCTGAGGGTCTTTCGAGCGCACGGGACAGCCGGGTGATCGTCAGAGATTCGCGGGCATGAGTGGAGGGCTCTCGAAGTCTCGACAGGATTGACGGACAGGCGTTGTCAACGATGGTGCATTCAGCGGTGGACGAGTCTGGCAACCAGTGCCTGATCGACTGGTCGCGCGGCGGCATGATGACATGGGACGCGGCCTGCGTCACGACGGCAGCAAACGGGCGATGACCTCGGCCAATTGCTTGACGTTCCGGCACTCGTGCATAGTCACGCAATCGGCGTAGACGTGCGCTGCGGAATCTCCGGTCGACCATGAGCGAGAAGGTTCCGGATTGAGCCAGTAGGCGTGCTTCGCTCGGTCGGCAATGGCCTGCACCGCAGCGAGGTTCGGGTCCGTGCGGTTGGTCCGCCCGTCGCCGAGAATCAGAACCGAGGTGCGCGGACCGAGGGCGTCGGCGTAGTTGTCGAGGAACCTTTGGAACGCTTCGCCGTAATTGGAGCTGCCGAAGCGCGCGACCTTGGTGGAGCGGATGATACGGGCGGCGGTGCCGGGGGTGGGTGGTTCGCCGGGGGTGAAGAAGTGGGTGATCTCGTCGCAGGTGTCGACGAAGCCGAAGCTGCGGACCTTGCTGAACTGGTCTCGCAGCGCTTGGATCAAGTGGAGGGTGAATTCGGCGAAGCCGGTGACCGAGCCGGAGATGTCGGCGAGGACGACGAGGTCGGGGCGGCCGTGTTTGCGGGCGCGCAGAACCGGGTCGATGGGGACTCCGCCGGTGGACATGGAGCGGCGCAGGGTGCGGCGCAGGTCGATTCGGCCACGGACGGCTTTGCGGCGGCGAACCGCGAGGCGGGTGGCGAGTTTGCGGGCCAGTGGGTGGACGAGGCGGCGCATTTCGGCGAGATCCTGTTCGCGTGCGCCGAGGAAATGATGTGATCGGTGCTGGAATCGACGCCGCGGCGGGCGATGTATTCGGTGCCGCGCAATTGCGCCGAGCGCAGCCGGGCTTCGGTCTGGACGGCGGAGCGGAATGCGGCGAGGCGGCGGTTGGCTTCGATGGTGTGGACCGTGGTGTCGAGTTGGGTGGCGCCGTTCATGCCCGCGACGACGCGGTCGACGAGTTCTTCCGGTCGCAGGGCCTTCATGGTCAGGTAGGAGGACCAGCCCGCACCGGAGGCGGCGGTGACGGGGGCGGCGGTCTGCCCGGTACCCGCACCGCCGTAGCCGCCGAGCTCGGTGAGTGCCCGGCGAGCCAGTTCCGTCACAGATTCCGAATCATCCTGTGCCAGTGCGGAGACGAGCTGCTCGCGCAGCGCCACGATGGATTCGGGCGTCGATGCGGCGGCGGGTTGTGGTTGATCCGCGGTCAGGAAATAGAGGTCGAAGAGTTGATCGAACACGGCTCGTTGACCATTGCGGCGCAGCAGGCAGGCGGCCATGCCGGAGCGCAGGCGATTCCGATCGGAGATCCCGAGGGCGATCATCGCCTCCGCCGCGTCGATGGTCTCGCTCGGCCCCGCGCTGATGCCGTGTTCGCGCAACAGACCGACGAACTCGACGAGCCGGTCGGTCATCGAGTCGGAGACTTCGGGCTGCGCCGGACCGCGTCCTTTCGGCGCACTCATGCTCGGCCGCTGATCGAGGGTGGGCAGATGGCGGTCGCATCTATTGCGGCCGCGACCATTTCAGCACGCTCAGCGGGCCGGGGCCGCACCTGAGGCGCGCGAAGGGAATGGCAGTGACTCGAGCGCGCCGTCCGGCGGAGTGTGGAAGTCGAGGCCGGAAGGGCGCTGTGGCGGGCGGCTTTCGACGCGGCTTCGGTAAGGAGCGCACCCCGGCCACGCGGCCAACCCGCACAGAAGATTCCGATCGCCGCGCGCGGGGCGGGTGTCGTCGCGGCTGACGCGGATCGGGCACGACGTGCGGCGATGGCCAACGCGGCCGGGTCGGTCCGGATCACAGGGTCGAGTACGCGTCTCATCGCCCTGCCTCGCCCTGCTCGGCGTCCGAGTCCAGCAACCCGAGCCGGTCGATCGCCAGGCGATGATCGGACTGATACTTCAGTAGCACGCCGAGTGTGGAGCGCACCACGTTCCCGGTCAGAGTGCGGGCTCCCAGAGCCACCAGTGTCCTGGCCCAGTCCACGGTCTCGGCGATCGACGGCGCCTTGCGCAACGAGAGCTCGCGCAGCGCGCCGACCACACGCACCACCGGCTCCCCGAGCGCTTCGTCCAATTCGGGCACCTTCATCCGGACGATCGCCCGCTCCAACTCCGCTGTCGGGTAGTCGATGTGCAGATAGAGGCAGCGGCGCTTCAACGCTTCGGACAGCTCACGGTGGGCGTTGGACGTCACGATGACGAACGGTTCCCGCACCGCGGTGACGGTGCCGAGTTCGGGAATGCTCACCTGGTAGTCGCCGAGCACCTCGAGCAGCAGCCCTTCCAGCTCCACGTCGGCCTTGTCGAGTTCGTCGATGAGCAGCACCGTGGAGCGCGGGTTGCGGATGGCCGCCAGCAGCGGGCGCGCGAGCAGGAATTCCTCGGTGAAGACGTGGTCGCGGGTGCTGTCCCAGCCTGCGTCGCCGGTGATCCGAAGTAGCTGCTTGGCGTGGTTCCACTCGTAGAGGGCGCGGGCCTCGTCGATGCCCTCGTAGCACTGCAAGCGCACGAGATCGGACGTGGTCGCGGTGGCGACGGCCTTCGCGAGCTCGGTCTTGCCGACACCCGCCGGGCCTTCGATCAGCAGCGGCTTGCCGAGGTGGCCCGCGAGGAACACGGCGGTGGCGATGTCGAGGGACGGGAGGTACCCGGCCTCCGTGAGGCGCCCGGTCACCTCGTCCACCGACGCGAAGAACCTACTCATCGGTAACTAGCTTAGCCGGGCAGGCTCGGCACCGGACTTCTCGACCGCAGGTTCCCTGCGCGAGGAGCCCGTCGCGGGCCAGCGGCCTCCATCCGAGCACTCACCACGGCGCGATGCCTCGGGCACCGGGCTGTGGGCGCGCACCGATGGGCCGCAACGCACCCGTCACGACGACACGCATGGAATCCATGGTGTGCGCCCGCTCGGTCGCCGACTATTCCTCGACCACTTCCCACAGCCTCCGCTCGGCCTCTTTCGACGACGCGCCGTCCCATGGGTGGCTCCGGAAGTCCGGATCGCGAACCTCCAGGCGCCGTCGCGCATTCGGGCCGACACGGGCGATGGACAAGGTGGCGGTGCGGGACCCGAGCGGGTGTTGTTTCAGCGCGTGGGCGATCTCGGTAGCCACCGCGATCAGGTCGCGCAAACCATCCGCACTCCGCAAGCACAGATCGAGCGACAGATCCACCGCGTCGGGGTGAGCGGCCGAGGCCTTCGCGCCGCCGGAAGCGACCTGCGCGTGCGGGGGCAGACGCACCCCCGTGATGAATTTCGCGAAGCCGGGATCGGAGACCATCTGCGGGCCGACCGGCATCGTGCCGTCGCAATTCAGAATCGGGGTGGACACCGTCTCCGGTATCGAGCCGTCGTCAGGGCGGCAGCTCACCAGCAGCGCCGACGTCACCAGCGCGCCCAGTACCCTCGCGACTGTCTTCGACCGAGGCCGCGCTACCCCGAGCTGCTCGATGATCGCCCCCTGATCCGATCGGGTCGTTCGCGAATGGACGGATCGTCCTCCGCGCGATATGCCGAGGATGCTACCGCTCTGGCGCGCCCGTAACGAGGGGGAAGTACCGCGTCGAACTCGGCCGTGCGCCAATGCTTATCATGACTTCGAGGCCGAGAGCACGAGCAGCGATGCCGGGGAAGACATGCCCCTCCGCCTGGACCACCGGCATCACGAGCCGATCGGATCGGACGCCCGGACGCTCAGCTCGGCGCAGGCGTCCGGAAATGGCTCGGTTCGGCGTCGGACGGCACGGCGCTCGCCATGGTGAACGGTTCCACCAACGCGCGCAGTTCGATCAGGTGCCTGGCGTGCGCGTCGAGTGCCCGGTCCTCCGCGGAGACGGGCGCCCACTGCCGCACGACTCGCGCTTTGCCGTGGTCGTCCACCGCCACGACCACCGCGAGACCGTGCGCCGCCAGCGCGGGTTCGTCGGAGTGGGTGTCGGTGGAGGTCACGTGCACACTGACGTGCATGCTGCGCGGGCCGGTATGGATGAGCCGCGCGGTGACCTCCACCACGTGACCGATCACGATCGGCCGGTAGAAGCGGATTCCGCCGAAATAGGAGGTGAGCACCCGCTGCCCGGCCCAGTCGGCGCCGCAGACGTATGCCGCTTCGTCGATCCATCGCATGGTGCGGCCGCCGTGCACTTTGCCGCCCCAGTTGATGTCCGAGGGAGCCGCGAGGAAACGTAGCGTGGCGCTCGGCGCGGTCCCCGCGGAGGTGTATTGCTGGGCGGCCATCGCCTCTTCGATCCGCTTGCGCACCGAGATCCTGGCCTGCGCTTGCCGATGTCGCCGCGACTCCAACAGCGTGGCCGGGTGCCATTGCGGCACCGGCACGTTGCGCCGTTGCTCGTCCACCGCGACGAAGATCGTCAAGCACTGCGCCGACTGCACCGGTCTCACCCGGGTGGGATCGGTCGAATAGACCGTCACCAGGATGTGCATGCTGGTGCGTCCGGTGTGCACGAGATTCGCGTGCAATTCGACCAGCTCGCCGACCGCGATCGGACGGTCGAGATGGATGTTGCCCACGTAGGCGGTCACGCAATAGCGGCCGCTCCACTGGGCCGCCGCCGCGTAGGCGACTTTGTCGATCCACTCGAGGAGTTTGCCGCCGTCGACCGAGCCCAAGATGCCCGCGTCGGCCGGCTGGACAAGGAAGCGGTGAATGGCCTCGGGACGCTTGCCGACCGAGGCGGGGTTCGGGACGGTCGGGATCGGGTCGGTATCTGTCGAGTCGGGCAAGGCGCACCATCCGTTCGGGCAGAGAATTCTCGGCTACCTGACCCCGTTGTCCGGGAGAACCTTAGGGGTTGGCGTCGGTACGAGCGAGTAACCAACTCGTTCCCGTGCGATGCGCTCGCCGCTCTAGCGGAGACGCGAGCTTCCGCGATCGATGGGCAACACGCTTGGGGGTTGCCCCTAATACCGTGGTTCGATTTTGCCCGCAGGGGAGACGACACCCGTGACCTTTCGCGGCAAGTGCGCAAGAGTGAAGTCGTGCAGTCGCTGCCCCGCGGTAAGCGCGACCGCGAAGCAGTGACCGTAAATCCAAGATCTGTCTGCGGGGGTTGGCCGTGGGCAGACCCGCAACGGGGGATGGTGGGCGCGACGCTCACCGCAGAGTGAAAGGATTTACGTTGTTCTCCACAATCAGCGCACGCCGCACCTTGGCCCGCGTGGCCGTCGCCGGTGCGATCGCCGCGATCCCGTTGACCGCGGCGGCGATGCCCGCCTCCGCCACACCGAGCACACCCGGGGTCACTCAGGCCTGGTACGACCCCTATTACAACCGGTGCGACTTCGGTCCGTTCCAGAACTGGAGCTGCAACAACAACCCGTTGTTCGGTTGGGGCTACAACCAGTACGGCGGCCCCTACGGCGGCTACGGGCAGGGCTTCGGGCCGGGCATGTTCGGCAGTAGTTAGTTCACGAAAACGCCGGTGGCCCGCTCCGGGATCCGGAGCGGGCCACCCGCGTGCATCGGCCGAGATCAGGCGGTCTCGGTGATCGGACGATCCACCCAGCTCATCAGGCCGCGCAGCTTGGCGCCGGTGACCTCGATCGGGTGCTCGGCGTTCTGCTTGCGCAGCGCCTCGAGCTCCTTGTTGCCGCCCTCGACGTTGGCGACCAGGCGCTTGACGAAGCTGCCGTCCTGGATGTCCTTGAGGATCTCCTGCATGCGCTTCTTGGTGTCGGCGTCGATCACCCGCGGGCCCGACAGGTAGCCGCCGAATTCGGCGGTGTCGGACACCGAGTAGTTCATGCGCGCGATGCCGCCCTCGTACATCAGGTCGACGATCAGCTTCAGTTCGTGCAGCACCTCGAAGTAGGCCATCTCCGGCGCGTAACCGGCCTCGACCATGACCTCGAAACCGGTCTTGACCAGCTCCTCGGTGCCACCGCACAGCACGGCCTGCTCACCGAACAGGTCGGTCTCGGTCTCTTCCTTGAAGGTGGTCTTGATGACGCCGGCGCGGGTGCCGCCGATGCCCTTGGCGTAGGACAGCGCCAGCGCCTGGCCCTCGCCCTTCGGGTCCTGGTCGATCGCGATCAGCGCCGGAACACCCTTGCCGTCGACGAACTGACGGCGAACCAGGTGGCCGGGGCCCTTCGGCGCGACCATGCCGATGGTGACGTTGGCGGGCGGCTTGATCAGGCCGAAGTGGATGTTGAGGCCGTGGCCGAAGAACAGCGCGTCGCCGTCTTTCAGGTTCGGCTCGATGTCATTGGTGAAGATCGACGCCTGCGCGGTGTCGGGCGCGAGCACCATGATGACGTCCGCCCAGGCCGAGACCTCCGCCGGGGTGCCGACGGTCAGGCCCGCCTCCTCGGCCTTCGGCCGCGACTTCGAACCCTCGGCCAGGCCGACGCGGACCTCGACGCCCGAGTCGCGCAGGCTCAGCGAGTGCGCGTGACCCTGGCTGCCGTAGCCGATGACAGCGACCTTGCGGCCCTGGATGATCGACAGGTCGGCATCGTCGTCGTAGAACATCTCGACTGCCACTGTGGTTCCTTCCGGGATCATCCCCGCGCGAGGCGGGGCACACCGTGCTTGCGCGGTGCGAATTTTCGTTGTTCTGGATCGGATCACCCCCGCAGGCAGCGGGAGGGGATCATTCCCGCGTACGCGGGGAGGGCGGCACGCCAACCGTCGATCGCAGAAAGACTAGCGTGTGGCCGCCGCCGGGCGGTCGGCCCCTTCGATGCGCGCCGCCCCGTTACCTCATCGAGTGGCGGTGATGGACTTCGGTCCACGCCCGACCGCGACGACGCCGGACTGCACGATCTCCCGGATGCCGTACGGTTCGAGCATCCGCAGCAGCGCGTCGAGCTTGGATCGGGTCCCGGTCGCCTCGACGGTGAGCGCGTCCGGCGACACGTCGATGACCTTCGCGCGGAACAGCCCCACGGCCTCGATCACCTGGGTTCGCACACTGGCGTCGGCGCGCACCTTCACCAGGATCAGTTCGCGGGCCACCGAGCTGTCGGAGTCCTGCTCCACGATCTTGATGACGTTCACCAGCTTGTTGAGCTGCTTGGTGACCTGCTCCAGCGGCAGGTCCTCGACGGTGACGACGATGGTCATCCGCGAGATCTCGGGGAGCTCGGTGCCGCCGACCGCGAGCGATTCGATGTTGAAGCCGCGGCGGGAGAACAGCGCCGCCACCCGTGCCAGCACGCCCGGTTTGTCCTCGACGAGAACGCTGAGGGTATGCGTGGTACTCATTCGTTGTTCACCCTGTTCTGTTCTTGCGACATCGCCGCGTGGATGACCGCGGGCTCGGCGGCCTGCTCGTCCTCGTCGAACAGCGGGCGGATGCCGCGAGCGGCCATGATTTCGTCGTTGCTGGTGCCCGCGGCGACCATGGGCCACACCTGGGCGTCCTTGCCGACGATGAAGTCGATCACCACGGGACGGTCGTTGATGGACTGCGCCTCGCGGATGGCGGCTTCCACGTCCTCCTCGCGCTCCACCCGGATGCCGTGGCAGCCGAGTGCTTCGGCGAGCTTCACGAAGTCGGGGATGCGCAGGGTGTGCGTGCCGAGGTCGGTGTTGGAGTAACGCTCCTGGTAGAACAGCGTCTGCCACTGGCGCACCATGCCGAGGTTGCCGTTGTTGATCAGCGCGACCTTGATCGGGACGCCCTCGACCGCGCAGGTGGCCAGCTCCTGGTTGGTCATCTGGAAGCAGCCGTCGCCGTCGACCGCCCACACCTCTTTGTCCGGCGCGCCCATCTTCGCGCCCATGGCCGCCGGGACGGCGTAGCCCATGGTGCCGAGGCCACCGGAGTTCAGCCAGGTGCGCGGCTTCTCGTACTTGATGAACTGCGCGGCCCACATCTGGTGCTGACCGACGCCCGCGCAGTAGATCGCGTCGGGTCCGGCCAAGCGGCCGAGCGCCTCGATGACGAACTCCGGCGACAGCGAACCGTCCGCGGGCGGGGTCCAGCCGAGCGGGTAGGCGTCGCGCACGCCGTCGAGGTAGGTCCACCAGTCGGTCAGCGCCAGCGGCAGCGCGCCGCCCGCGGCCGGGTCGGCCTTCAGCGTCTCGATGAGCTCGATGATCACCTCGCGGCAGTCGCCGACGATCGGGACGTCGGCGTGCCGGTTCTTGCCGATCTCGGCCGGGTCGATGTCGGCGTGGATGACCTTGGCGTTGGGCGCGAAGGAGTCCAGCTGCCCGGTGACGCGGTCGTCGAAACGCGCGCCGAGGGTGATCAGCAGGTCCGACCGCTGCAACGCGGCGACGGCGCCCACGGTGCCGTGCATGCCGGGCATGCCCATGTTGAGGCGGTGGCTATCGGGGAACGCGCCGCGCGCCATCAGCGTGGTGACCACGGGGATGCCGGTCAGTTCGGCCAGCCGGAGCAGCTCGGCCGAGGCGTCGGCCTTGATCACGCCGCCGCCGACGTAGAGCACGGGAGCCTTGGCCTCCATGATCATCCGCGCCGCCTCGCGCACCTGCTTGCCGTGCGGCTTGGTGACCGGGCGGTAGCCGGGCAGCCGCATCTCCGGCGGCCAGCTGAAGGTGGTCTGCGCCTGCAGCACGTCCTTGGGGATGTCGACCAGCACGGCGCCGGGACGGCCGGACGCGGCGAGGTAGAACGCCTCCGCGATGATGCGCGGAATGTCGATGCCGTCGGTGATCAGGAAGTTGTGCTTGGTGATCGGCATGGTGATGCCGGAGATATCGGCTTCCTGGAAGGCGTCGGTGCCGATCAGGCTCCGGCCGACCTGGCCGGTGATGGCCACGATCGGGACCGAGTCCATCTGCGCGTCGGCGATCGGGGTGACCAGGTTGGTCGCGCCGGGACCTGATGTGGCCATGCACACACCGACCTTGCCGGTCGCCTGGGCATACCCGGTGGCCGCGTGACCCGCGCCCTGCTCATGCCGGACGAGGACGTGCCGCACTTTGGTCGAATCGAACAGCGGGTCGTACACCGGAAGGATCGCGCCGCCCGGAATGCCGAATACGGTGTCGACGCCGAGCTCCTCGAGCGACCGGATGACCGACTGCGCGCCGGTGACCCGCTCGGGCGGGACCGGGCGGCGGTTGGCCGCGGAGGTCGCGTTGGCAGCAGGCGTGACCTGCTGATTCGCCGAAGGCGCTGGCCTACGGGCCGAAGGCCCGGGCCGTGCGGTAGGTGCGCTCACCGTCTTCGTTCCTTACTGGTTGTGGTTCCGACCCCGGATGTTGTGCCAGCGGTGTCTTGCGCTTCGCCATGTCGGACAGTAGTTCGAACATAAAAAAGCCCCCGACAGCGCAAGGCTGATCGAGGGTGGCGCGTCGCAACGCGAGCTGACGTATTCGACTCAGTGTGTCAGGCTCAACGCTGGACGCGCCGGCCGAGTACGAGCAACTCGTTTCGATTCACGCGCACGACGTTAAGCGGGTGTGAACCGAAGAGTCAAACAGGAGACCCCTTGTGTCCCATTATGTGGGACAGTGCGGTTGCTTGTGTCCGTTCACCAGGATGCGAGGATGGTGGTGTGTCATCACCGCATCAGTCCGTGCCACCTTCTGAATCGTCCCATACGCCCGCGACGGAGACGGATACGGGTGGCGCCTCCGACGCCCGTGTGATCCGCATCCCACGGCTGGCCTTCCTGGGCGTGTTCATCCTCCTGATGTGCGTGTTCTTCCCGTTCGTCGGCTGGCCCGCCGCACTGTGGTGGCTGCTGCTGGTCCCGGTCGTGGTGCTGGTGTGGATCCTGCGCACCCAGACCACCGTCTCCGACGCGGGACTGGACCTGCGGACGCTGTTCGGGTCGCGTCACCTCGACTGGTCGCAGGTGAAGGGCGTTCGGATCCCCAAGCGCGGATACGTGCGCGCCGACCTCACCGACGGCACCGAAGTCAAGTTGCCCGCGGTGAGCTACAACCGGCTGCGCGACCTGGCGGCGGCCTCCGGCGGACGCATCCCCGATCCGTTCGCGCAGCCACGGGAGCCCGCGACGGAACAGTCCGGCGCCGAACCCGCTGACCCGAGCGAACCCGGCCCCACCTCCGACGCCGACAGCCGCCCGTCGGCCAACGGGAGCACGACGTCCGCCGAGGACGACGACGCGCGCTGATCCGCGAACCGTCGGCCACGGTCTGGGACAGTACGGCTCCGCGGGCACACTCGCGTCGGCTCAGGCCACGCGAGCCGAGCTCCTCCCGCGACCCGTCGGCCACAGCACCCGTCGATGGACTGGATGGAACAACCGCCGCAGGTACGATGTTCCGGTCGGGTGATGGGATGATTTCGGCGGAGCAGTGATCCTTCTTCGCGTCCCCCACCCTCGACGGTCCGGCACCGCCGGCGTCACCGTCGTCGTCCCGCGCGGCACCACGCGGGGACGGCCCGACCAACCAGGCTGACAGCCCCGGAAGCCACGGCCGCACCGCCGACCGGTGGGCACGCCCATCGGGAGTAACGTGGTGGTCCGCCGAGCAGGCACTGCGCCGTCGCACGTCAGCCCCCGCGACCCGAGGACCATCGAAATGCCACCGCTTCGTTCACGAACCACCACCATCGGCCGCAATGCCGCAGGCGCCCGCGCACTCTGGCGCGCCACCGGCATGACCGACACCGACTTCGGCAAGCCGATCGTCGCGATCGCCAACTCCTACACCCAGTTCGTGCCCGGCCACGTGCACCTGAAGAACGTCGGCGAGATCGTGGCCGAGTCGGTGCGCGCCGCCGGTGGCGTGCCGCGCGAATTCCACACCATCGCCGTCGACGACGGCATCGCCATGGGCCACGGCGGCATGCTGTACTCGCTGCCTTCGCGCGAGATCATCGCCGACTCGGTCGAGTACATGGTGAACGCGCACACCGCCGACGCGCTGGTCTGTATCTCCAACTGCGACAAGATCACTCCCGGCATGCTGAATGCCGCCCTGCGGCTGAACATTCCGACGGTGTTCGTCTCCGGTGGGCCGATGGAGGCGGGCAAGGCCGTCGTCGTCGGCGGCGTCGCGCAGGCTCCGACCGATCTGGTCACCGCCATCTCCGCGAGCGCGAATCAAGCCGTGTCGGATGAGGGACTGTCGGAGGTCGAGCGGTCCGCCTGCCCGACCTGCGGCTCCTGCTCCGGCATGTTCACCGCCAACTCGATGAACTGCCTCACCGAGGCGCTCGGGCTCGCGTTGCCCGGCAACGGCTCCACCCTCGCCACGCACGCCGCGCGCCGGGCGCTGTTCGAGCGAGCGGGCACCGTGGTGGTGGACATCGCCAACCGCTGGTACCGCGAGGACGACGCGTCCGTCCTGCCGCGAAACGTCGCCAACGCCAGCGCGTTCCGCAACGCGATGGCGCTGGACGTCGCGATGGGCGGCTCGACCAACACCGTGCTGCACATCCTGGCCGCCGCCCAGGAAGGTGAGATCGACTTCGATCTGCACACCATCGAGGAGACCAGCCGCCGGGTGCCCACCCTGTCGAAGGTGTCGCCCAACTCCGACTACCACATGGAGGACGTGCATCGCGCCGGCGGCATCCCCGCCCTCCTCGGCGAACTGCGCCGCGCCGGGCTGCTGGAGACCGACGTCACCACCGTGCACACCGCGACCATCGACGAATGGCTCGACACCTGGGACATCCGTTCCGGCAAGGCTTCCAGCGAAGCCATCGAACTGTTCCACGCCGCGCCGGGCGGGGTGCGCACCACCGAGCCGTTCTCCACCGACAACCGCTGGTCCTCGCTGGACACCGACGCCGAAGGCGGCTGCATTCGCGACCTCGAGCACGCCTACACCAAGGAGGGCGGCCTGGTCGTGCTGCGTGGCAACATCGCGCCCGACGGCGCGGTGCTCAAGACCGCGGGCATCGATGAAGCGCTGTTCTCCTTCCAAGGCCCGGCGGTCGTGGTGGAGTCGCAGGAAGAGGCGGTGTCGGTCATCCTCGGCAAGAAGATCACGCCGGGCGACGTCATCGTGGTGCGCTACGAAGGCCCCGCTGGCGGTCCGGGCATGCAGGAGATGCTGCACCCGACCGCGTTCCTGAAGGGTTCCGGGCTCGGCAAGGAGTGCGCCCTGATCACCGACGGCAGATTCTCCGGCGGCACCTCCGGTCTGTCGATCGGGCACATCTCCCCCGAGGCGGCCAGCGGCGGCGTCATCGGCCTGATCGAGAACGGCGATCAGATCCGCATCGACGTGGCTACCCGCACCCTCGAGGTCCTCGTCGACGACGCCGTTCTGGCTGAGCGTCGCGCGAAGATGGAGGCCTCCGAACGGCCGTGGCAACCGGCGAACCGCGAGCGTCCGGTGACGACCGCGCTGCGCGCCTACGCCGCGCTGGCCACCTCCGCCGACAAGGGCGCCGTCCGCCGCCTGCCGTAGGCTGCCTCGCCCCTGCGGATTCCGAGTACCGGTTCGGTGACGCAAAATCTGGTCTCAGGTCCTGCGTCAGGTGCGTCGCCAGTTCCGGGCGTTCCCGGGGAGTTGTCCATGGTCCTGCGAAACCGGTTGTCGCCGTAGCCAGCGCGAAGGCCCCTTCGTCCCGATCCGGGTCGAAGGGGCCTTCGGTTGTTCCGGACTCAGTCGAAGGGGCCGACGCCGGTCAGCGGGTTACCGCCGTGCAGGTACCAGTAGGCGCCCACCGCGGCGGCGATGGCGAGGAGAAGGATTACGAAGGAGCCCGCCGCGGGGCGGACGGCCCATCCGCGATTGCGGTCGAAGGACAAGCGGCCAGGACCGGTCAGGATGATGACGGTCGCGACACCGGCGAGGATGCTCTCCAACTCCACCGCTCCCGGCCCGGCTTTGTACTGGAAGCCGGGAGTCAGGCCCTGCTTCCAAGCCCAAGCGTCCAGGATCACCGCGAGCACCGCGCCCGCGGCCAAGGGGGTCGCGAGCCCCAGGATCAGCAGCGCGCCGCCGCCGACCTCCCCCGCGGTGACCAGAATGGTGGACACCGTCGGGTGATCCCAACCGCCGCGTTCCATCATGTCGCGGGTGCCGTCCAAGCCGGGGCCGTGGAACCAGCCGGTGAGCTTCTGCAGACCGTGGTAGAGGAAGGTGCTACCGACGACCAGGCGCAACAGCAGCAAACCGAGATCGAGTGTGCCCCGGCGGTGCTCGCCGGTGCGGCGGCGCGGACGCCCGGTGTCGTTCGGCGGAGCCGGGGCGGGCGGGATGCTGGCGTACTCGTAGGTCGGCGCGTCGCTCCCGGCGGTGCTCGGCACCTCCGGGTCGAGTCCGAGTTCGTCCTCGGTGCGCGGGACGTCCTTGCGCAACCCCGGCCGCTGAGCCGGGTCCACCCGCTCGAACTGCTCGGTCGGCGAGTCGTACGGGCTGGTCACTCCTCGACCGGTGGACGACACCGCCGACTGGTCGGCCGTGGCGGGCGCGGCGTCCCCGGCCGTGGATTCCGGCGTTTTCTTCGGCTTGTCGGTCACGGCCAATACCCTATGCCGCACCGCGCGACGGCGGGCGAGTAACGGCACGGCGTGTCAGTGTGCGCGCGACACCCCACCCGGAGGCGGCGCGGGCAACGGTATTTCCGTAACGTCTGACCTATGAGTTTGGTTGTCGTTGGCCGCGTCGCGGCGAGCTTGGCGCTCGGCTCCGTCCTGCTGGTCGGCTGCGCCCGGTTCGACGATTCGGCGTCCAGTCCGTTCACCCCGGAACCGACCCTGCGCGGAGCCGACATCGACCCGAGGAAACCGAACCAGCCCCCCACCTCGACCACCCGCCCGAGCGGCCCGTGCATTGATCCCGATCCGGCGGTGGTCGCCACCTGCCTGGACACCACCGGCGGCCTGGTCACGCTTCCCGACGGCGCGCTGGTGGCCGAGCGCAGGACCGGCCGCATCCTGAAAGTGGTCCCCGAGCAGCCGCCGGTGGAGATCGCGCGCCTGGACGTGGACGGCTCCGGCGACGGCGGCCTCAGCGACATCGCGCTGTCGCCGACCTACCGCGAAGACGGCCTGATGTACGCGTACATCACCACCTCGAGCGACAACCGGGTGGTCCGCATCGGTGAAGGGGGCGCCCCGAAGGACGTGCTCACCGGCATTCCGAAAGGCCCGAGCGGGAACCGTGGGGCGATCGACTTCGCCGACTCCGATCAGATGCTCGTGCTGACCGGCGACGCGGGCAATCCCGGCGCGGCGGCATCGGCGGGCTCGCTGGCGGGCAAATTGCTGCGCGTGAACTCGCCGGTGCCCGGCCGTACGCCAGCGCCGGAGATCGCCGTCTCCGGCATAGGCACCGTGGGGGACGTGTGCCGCGACAGCAAGGACAGCATCTGGCTCACCGATCGCACCGCCGCGGAGGACCGGCTGCAACGGCTCGGCGGCGACGGCGTGGTCACCACCATGTGGACCTGGCCCGACCGGCCCGGCGTCGGTGGCTGCGCGGCGGCGCCCGACGGTGTCGCGATCTCCCTGAGCCGTGCGAAAGCCCTCGCCATCGCCTCCGCCGATCCGAACACCCACGCGGTCACCGCCGCACCGACCCTGGTCGCGCAGGACCGGTACGGCCAGCTCGGCGGCGCGGCGATCGGGGCCGACGGAGCCGTCTGGGTGACCACGGTGAACAAGACCGACGGTCAACCCGGGCCATTCGACGACCGTGTGGTCCGCATCCCGCCACCACAGGCTGGAGGCAACGGCCCGGACTAGGCCGGTTCCGGTTGGCGGGCGGCCCCGGCGAGTTCGCCCTTCTCGGCGAGAAGCGACGTCGATCGGCCGGAACGCGGCGACCGCCGCCGCCATCGCTCCGTAGCACGGCGTGTTCGGCCCACCCCGCCCGGCGTTGCCTCTGCGGACGCTGCTCACATGCGCCGGACCGCTGAGGGGGCGCTCCAAGGCCTACTGCGAGAAGGCCTACCGCGAGTCGGCCACACTCGGTTCCGCGATGCCGAGAATGGTGAGGAAGGCGTTCGCGGCGGGGGTGCGGGTGCGGCTCCAGATGACGTATTCGACGCGGGCGGGGGCGTCGGTGACCTCGATGGTGACCACGCCATCGAGGTCGGGCGCGTAGGTGGAGGGGAGCATGGCGACGGCGAGGCCGGGGCGGACGAGTCGAGTGATGTAATCCGCGCTGGTCACTTCGAAGGCGACGTCCCGGTCGAGACCGGCGGCCGCGAAGGCTTGGTCGGATTGGAGACGTCCGGCCGTCCCGGCCGGCAGATCCACGAACACCTCGCGGGAGAGCCTGCGCAGGTCCACCGCGGATTCGCCCGCGAGCGGATGGTCCGGCGCGACCACGGCGACGAGCCGGTCGCGGGCGAGTGCGTGGGCGGCGACGCCTCGCGGGGGTCGCGCCGTGACCGGCAATCCCAGGAAGGCGACGTCGAGGCCGCCCTGCTCGACCTTCTCGACGAGTTCCTCGCTCGCGCCCACCCGCAGGCTGATGCGCACGTGCGGGTGCTTGCTGCGGAACTCCCGCAGCGTGTCCGGGATGTCGACCGCGGCGACCGTGGGGATCAGGCCGACGGCGAGCCGTCCGCGCACCTCGCCGACCGCCGCCGCGACCTCGGCGGCCGCGCGCTCGGCGGCGTCCAGGCACTGGCGGGCAGCCGGGAGGAACGCCGCACCGGCCGGTGTCAGGCGCACCCGTCGGCTGGTGCGCTCGAAGAGTTTCGCGCCGAGTTCCCGTTCCAGGCGGGCGATTTGGTGGCTGAGGGCGGACTGCACGACCAGACAGCGTTCGGCCGCCCGGGTGAAACTGTTCGTCTCGGCGACGGCGATGACGTAACGCATCTGCTGGAGCTCCATGGATCGATCGTGAATCACGATTGATGAAGTGACAAACATGTGTTGGACTCATTGATTGCTGCCGGGTGAGACTTCGGTTGTGAAAAGTCCAGCAGCACCGATGATTTCCAGTGGATCCGGCGGAAGCGCTGCCCGTGGCGATCTGTCCCGCACGATCCTGACGGCGCTCGCTCCCGTGTCATGGGGAACCACCTATGTCGTCACCACCGAGCTTCTCCCACCGGGACACCCGCTGTTCGCCGGACTTCTGCGCGCACTGCCCGCGGGTTTGCTCGCATTGGCGTTCACGCGGACGCTGCCCCGTGGCGTTTGGTGGGGGAAGGCCGCAGTGCTGGGCGTGCTCAACATCGGGCTGCTGTTCCCGCTGCTGTTCCTCGCCGCCGAACGCCTGCCGGGCGGGGTTGCCGCGACCTTGGCGGCGGCCCAGCCGCTCGTCGTGGCCGTGCTGGCCGTGACCGTGCTCCACGAGAGGCCTTCCGTATGGCGCCTCGGCTGGGGCGCCGTCGGTGTCGTCGGTGTGGGCCTGGTGGTGATCGGGCCGGAGGCGGCCTTCGACCTCGCCGGGGTGCTGGCTGGCCTTGCCGCCGCGGCTTCGATGGCGCTCGGCCTGACGCTGACGAAGAAATGGGGACGTCCCGCCGAAGCCGGACCCACCGCTTTCGCGGGCTGGCAACTCACGGCGGGCGGACTGTTCCTGCTGCCCGTCACTTTCCTTTTCGAGGGCGCGCCTCCCGCGATCGACGCGCCGGCCGCCCTCGGCTACCTCTGGCTGGGTCTGGTCGGCGGTCTGATCGCCTATGTGCTCTGGTTCCGCGGCATCGGCACGTTGCCCGTCACCTCGGTCGCGGTGCTCGTTCTGCTCTCGCCGCTGGTCGCCGCCGTGCTCGGCGCCGTGCTGCTCGGCCAAACCCTCGGTCCAGTCCAACTCGCCGGGTTCGGGCTCGCGCTCGCCGCGATCGTCGCGGGACAGCTGCCCGCGCCCGCCCGCTCCTCCGGCCCCGCCCCGACCCTCGAAGGGATATCGAAATGAAGATCACGGTCGTCGGAGCCACCGGCATGGTCGGCTCCCGCGTCGTCGCCGAAGCGGCGGGCCGAGGCCATGAACTCCTCGCCGTCGTCCGGAAAAGGTCGAACGACCTGCCGGCCGGGGTGACCGCCGTCGTGGGCGACGCGAACGACCCCGGCCGCATGAGCGAGATCTTCGACGGCGCCGACGCGATCGTGGCCGCGACCCGCCCGGCCCCCGGCCTCGAACACAGCGTCACCGCGACTACGACAGCCCTGCTCGACGCGGCGACCGCCGCCCGGGCACGCATTCTGCTCGTCGGCGGAGCCGCTCCCCTTCGCGTCCCGGACCACCCCGACCGGCTCGTTCTGGACAGTCCGCGATACGTCCCACCGGCGATTCGCACGATCGCCGCCGCCAGCGTCGCGCAATGGGAGACCTGCCGCGCGCACCGCGCCGATTGGGTCTACCTCAGCCCACCCGCCGTGCTCGAACCCGGGCCGCGCACCGGAACCTATCGACGGGGCACCACCACACTGCTCATCGGCCCCGACGGCGCGTCGCGCATCTCCGCCGAAGACCTCGCCGTGGCCGTCATCGACGAACTCGAGAACCCCGGTGTGGACGAACATTTCACCGTCGGATACTGAGCCGGGCGGCGAACCCGTGTGGCACGTCATCCGAGTGCGTCGACCGGAGCCGGACGGTCACCGCGCCGGACCCGGCGACCACCACGACAGAGGAACGATCCGATGAGGCGGGCCCTGGCGATCTCGGCCGCGCTCACCTGCCTCGGCGTCACGGCGCTGATGTCCGCGGACCGGACGGCGGCACCCGCTCCCGCCTTTCCCACCGCCATCGACCTGCCCGCCGGATTCCAGCCGGAGGGGATCGCGATCGGGTCGCGACCGCTGGCCTACTTCGGCTCGCGGGCCGACGGCTCGATCTATCGCGCCGACCTGGCGACCGGGCGAGGCGCCATCCTGAGCCCCGGCCCGGGGACCCCTGCGCTCGGGCTCCAGCTCGACCGACACGGCCGGCTGTTCGTCGCGGGCGGCACCGGAGGCGACGCCCGCGTCGTGGACACCGGCACGGGCGCGGTACTGGCGAGCTACCGGCTCGCTACGACGCCGGACACGTTCGTCAACGACGTCGTCCTCACCCCGGCGGGCGCGTGGTTCACCGACTCCCGCACGCCGACGCTGTATCACGTGCCGATCGGCAGCGACGCCGAGTTGCCGCCGGGCGCGGCGGTGCTGCGACGCCCGCTGACCGGCGACATCGTCTACGAGCCCGGCGCGATCAACGCCAACGGGATCGTCCGCACGCCCGACGGTACGGGACTGATCATCGTGCAGTCGGTGACCGGTCACCTGTTCCGCGTCGACCCGGCGACGGGCGCGACGCGACGGATCGACCTCGGCGGCGAGCCGCTGCTCAACGGTGACGGGCTGCTGCTGCACGGCAGCACGCTGTTCGTGATCCAGAACCGGGTCAACGCGATAGCCGTCGTCGCGCTCGATCCGGCGGGCACGACGGGCACGGTCGAGCGGCGGATCACCGACCCGCGCTTCGACATACCGACGACCGTCGCGGCGTTCGGCGAGCGCCTGTACCTGCCGAACGCCCGGTTCACCACGCCGCCGACTCCGGCCACGCCCTACGGCTTCGTCGCGGTGGACCGCCCACGGGCGGCCGGTCCCCCTGGACATCACGGTTAGCCGCAGGCGGCGAGCACGAGTTCGCGGACGCGGGCCGCGTCGGCCTGGCCGCGAGTCGCCTTCATGACGTCGCCGACGATCTTGCCCGCGGCCTGCACCTTCCCGGACCGGATCTTGTCGGCGATGTCGGGGTTCGCGGCCAGGGCCTTCTCGACTTCGGACTGCAAGGCGCTGTCATCGCTGACCATGCCGAGTCCCTTGGTCTCGACGATCTGCGCCGGATCGCCCTCGCCCGCCAGCACGTGGTCGACGACCTGCTTGGCGACCTTGTTGTTGATGGTCTTCGCGTCCACCAGCTTGATCACCTCGGCGACCTGGGCCGGGGTGATCGGCAGCTCGTCCAGCGCGACCTCGCGCTCCTTGGCCTTCTCGGTGAGGTAGGCGACCCACCAGGAGCGCGCCTCGTTGGGCGGGGCGCCCGCGTCGACGGTGGCGATGATCAGATCCAGCGCGCCCGCGTTGACCAGGTCGCGCATCACCTCGTCGGACAGGCCCCAATCGGACTGGATGCGCGCGCGACGCAGCCACGGGTACTCGGGGATGGTGCGGCGCAACTGCTCGACCCACTCCGCGTCGGGCGCGACGGGCTCGAGGTCCGGCTCGGGGAAGTAGCGATAGTCCTCGGCGGTCTCCTTGCGGCGGCCGGGCGAGGTGGTGCCGTCGGCCTCGTGGAAGTGCCTGGTCTCCTGCACGATCGTGCCGCCGCCCGCCAGCACCGCGGCCTGCCTGCGCATCTCGTAGCGCACCGCGACCTCGACGCTGCGCAGCGAGTTGACGTTCTTGGTCTCCGTGCGGGTGCCGAATTCCGTGGCGCCGATCGGCATCAGCGAGACGTTCGCGTCACAGCGCAGCGAGCCCTGTTCCATCTTCACGTCGGAGACCCCGAGCGACTTCAGCAGATCCCGCAGCGCGGTGACGTATGCCCGCGCCACTTCCGGGGCGCGCTCCCCCGCGCCGGTGATCGGCTTGGTGACGATCTCGATCAGCGGCACGCCCGCGCGGTTGTAGTCCAGCAGGGAGTGGCTCGCACCGTGGATGCGGCCGGTCGCCCCGCCGATGTGCACCGACTTGCCGGTGTCCTCCTCCATGTGCGCGCGCTCGATGTCCACCCGGAAGGTGCTGCCGTCGTCGAGCACCACGTCCAGGTGCCCGTTCGTGGCTATCGGCTCGTCGTACTGGCTGATCTGGTAGTTCTTCGGCTGATCGGGGTAGAAGTAGTTCTTGCGCGCGAAGCGGCCCCACGGCGTGATCGAGCAGTTCAACGCCAGCCCGATCCGGATCGCGGACTCCACGGCCTTCTGGTTGACCACCGGCAGCGAACCGGGCAGGCCGAGGCAGACCGGGCACACCTGGGTGTTCGGCTCGGCGCCGAACTCGGTCGGGCAACCGCAGAACATCTTCGTCGCGGTGGACAGCTCGACGTGGACCTCCATGCCGAGCACCGGCTCGAACCGGGCGATGACATCCGAGTAATCCATCAGGTCGACCGTGGGTGCGCTCATGGCCATCAGTTTAGGTAAACGCTCCCGCCGCAGCGCAGCGGCTCTCGGGTCGTGGCCGAGGCGCTACTTCACCGGGACCCGCTGCCGCAGCCAGCCGGTGACATAGTCGAGCACCTCGGGAGCGATGGTCGTCTCGATGGCGCTGTACTCGCTGGGACGGCCGGTCTGGGTGGGCTGCATCAGATGGTTGAGACCGGGGAAGACGTGGACGGTCGCGTCGGGATCGGCGGCGAGGTGGTCACGCATCGGCTGCTCGCTCTGCGCGGGTGGGACCTGGAGATCCTTGCCGCCGAAGAAGGCGAGCACGGGAACGCGCAGGGCCGCGAGGGCGGGCGCGGGGTCGTAGCCGACCAGAGCGGCCAGGTACGGCGTGATCTGCGCGGCCGCCTGGTCGTCGGGCACGCGCTGGTCGGCGGGCAGCGCTTGGTTCTGCCGGATGGCCAGCTGCTTCGCGCCCGCCACGTCACCCGCTTCCAGCAGCGCGGCCAGTTCGGTGATGTCGCGCACCCGGGCGTCCACCTGATCGGCAGGAGCGCCGTTGGCGGTGGCGATCAGGCGGGTCTGTTCGGTGAGCACGTCCGCACCGGGAACGCCGGGCCCGGCCATCAAGACGGCGAACGCGACGCCGCTGTCCGGGCGCGCGGCGACCAACGGAGCGAGGTAGCCGCCTTCGCTGTGGCCGAAGAGCCCGATCCGGGCCGGGTCGATCTCCGCGCGGGCGCGCAGGAAGCGGACGCCCGCGGCGGCGTCCTCGGTCAGCTCGGCGTAATTCGCCTCGTCCAGCTTGCCGCCCGTGCCGCCGACGCCGCGGTCGTCGGTACGCAGGACGGCGTAGCCCGCGCGGGTGAAGGTGTCGGCCAGCAGCAGGAACGGCTTGTGGCCCATGAGTTCCTCGTTGCGGTCCTGCGGCCCGCTTCCGGTGATCATGAGAATGGCGGGGAACGGGCCCGCGCCCTGCGGTTCGGTCAGCGTGCCCGCGATCGTGATGTCGCCGTTGCGGTAGGTGACGTCCTCGGTCTTGTACGGGAACGGCGGCTTCGGTTCCTGTGGACGGGACAGCGGTGGCACCTCGCCCCGGCTGAGCTCCAACGGGAAACTCTGGCCCGCCTGCGTGAAATCACCGGTGATGCGGTCGGTTCCGGACTCGTACCGGCCGCGGAACACCGGGTCGCCCGGGATATCGGGGATCGCGAACGACACACCGTCGCGGTCGGAGCTGACGTCTTTGAGTTGGACGCCCGATATGCCCTGCATCGGAATGTCGATGGTGGCCGTGCCGTCGTCGCGGAAGGTCACCCCGATCCGGACGGGCTCATCGGGAACACGGACGTCGCCGTGCCAGTCACCGATGGTGGGATCGGGCGGATTCGACTCCGAGCATCCGGCGACCAGCGCCGCGATCACCAACAGAGTCAACGCGATCAGTCGCCCACTGCGCATGCGACTCACAGTACCGACCGCGCGCACCGCCCCACGCTATTCGCCGCGCGCGTACCGCACCGCAGCGGCGATCTCCGCCATGTCGAGGCGCAGACCCGGATCCCGTTCCCGCACCTCGCGGAACTCCAGCAGCGCGTCATCGACGGTGGTGCGCCGTGCCAGCCGGACCAGCTCGCGACGCACGTACTCGCGCAGCGGAAGCCCAGCGGAGCGAGCCCGCCGAGCCAGGACGTCGAGCGCCTCGATCGGTAGGTCGTATCGCCGGACCAGAGCCACCGTGTCGTCGTCGATCGGCAAGGCCAGGTCGCGTCCTTCGGATTGCGGGAACTCCACGACGGTGTCATCGGGGGTGCGCCGCCCCGCCAGCGCGGCCAGCTCACGCCCGATGTACCGCCGCAGCGGTAGCCCGGCCGCGCGCGCCCGGCGGCGCAGGACATCGACGGCGGCATCCGGCAGATCGTGCACAGGGGGCTCGGCCATACCGCTACCCGAAGAACGCCTCCGCTTCGCGGTAGCGCTCGGAGGGCACCCGCTTGAGCTGCTTGGTGGCTTCCGCCAGCGGGACCAGGTCGATGGACGTCCCGTGCAGCGCGACCATCTGACCGAACTTGCCCGCGTGCACCGCTTCGGCCGCGTGCAGGCCGAAACGGGTGGCCAGCACCCGGTCGTAGGGCGTGGGACTGCCGCCGCGCTGCACGTGACCGAGCACGGTGGTGCGGACCTCTTTGCCGATGCGCCGCTCGATCTCCACGCCGAGCTGCTGGGCGACGCCGGTGAAACGCTCGTGGCCGAACTCGTCGATGCCGCCTTCGCGCAGCGTGAATCCGGAATCCGGCGCCGGGTGCGACCCCTCGGCGACGACACAGATGAAGTGCTTGTCGCCGCGCTGGAAACGCCGTTTGATCATGGCGCACACCTCGTCCACCTCGAACGGGACCTCCGGCACCAGCGTCAGGTGCGCGCCCGCCGCCATGCCCGCGCTGATCGCGATCCAGCCCGCGTGGCGGCCCATCACCTCGATCAGCATGACGCGCTGGTGCGACTCGGCGGTGGTGTGCAGCCGGTCGATCGCCTCCGTGGCGATGCTCAGCGCGGTGTCGTGACCGAAAGTGACGTCGGTGCAGTCGATATCGTTATCGATGGTCTTCGGAACGCCCACCACCGGGACGCCTTCGTCGGACAGCCAGCTCGCGGCGGTGAGCGTGCCCTCGCCGCCGATCGGGATGAGCGCTTCGATGCCGTTGTCGTCGAGGGTCTGCTTGATCCGCCCCAGTCCCGCGCGCAGCACGTCGGGGTTGGTGCGGGCGGTACCGAGGATGGTGCCGCCCTTGGTGAGGATCCGGTCGGTGCGGTCGTCGTTGCGGATCTGGATCTTCCGATCCTCCAATAGGCCGCGCCAGCCGTCCTCGAAGCCGACGATCGCGTCTCCGTAGCGGCCGTTCGCGGTGCGAACGACGGCGCGGATGACCGCGTTCAGTCCTGGGCAGTCTCCGCCTCCGGTCAGAACTCCGATGCGCATGGCCGCTATCTTGCCCCTCTTGTCCGATCTCGGCAGCCCCGCCCCCGTGAACGATGCGTAACACTGACCTGGACCGATGACCTCATGCCTCGGGGCAGCGACCGCCGGCCAGCTCGTCGAGGTGCTGGGAGACGACCGTGGCGAGCCGGTCGAGAATGTTCATGCCGTCGCTGAACGTCCCCGATTCGGGCTGCACCGCGATCGCGATCGCGATCTGCCCCGAGGGAATGTCGATGACCCCGAACTGGCGCACCAGATAGGCGCCCGAGGCGTCCGGACCCCAGCCGCCCTTGAATTCGGCGCCGCCGAACTCGCCCAGACCCCACCGCTGACTGGCGACGACCTGTGCCATCAGCGAGGTCACGCGCTCGGCCTGCGGCAGGCACGGCAACCGCGAGGCGAACCGCACCTGATCGGTCAGCGACCACTCCGCCTGCCCGAACGCCGAATGCTCGGCACGGGTACGGGTGGCGGGCACGACGGTCTTGCTGTCGCCGCCTTCGCGCAGCACCGCTTGGACGGACTGCGCCGCCTCTTGCGCGGTGCCCAGCGACTGCCAGAGCACGTCCGCGGCGGCGTTGTCGGATTGTGTGATCGCCGCCGACGCGGCGTAACTCGAGCTGCTCGAGCTGCGCCGCAGCGCGGCGATGGTCAGCGGCACCTTCATCGTCGACCAGGCCGGACCGCTGGTCCATTCACCGAAGGTCACCACCTGCTCGCCGCCGACCGGCATGATGGCCATCCCCAGCTTCCCCCGCACGCTGGCCGCAAGCTCGGCGTAACTCGCGGCCAGGGTGCCGGGCAGGATGAGCGACAAGCCCTTCTGGTCGGTCCGCGCCGCGGCCTCGGTGATGGTGGGTTCGCTGGTCGCCGGATCTTCGGCGCGATCGGCGCCGCATCCGGCTACCAGTGCTACGACAAGGGCCGCGCAAACGAGCGCGTTTCGAGCTCTGCGGAATTCCCCAGTGAACATTTTCGGCACATTCTTTCCGCGAACTCCGCCGGGTCGCGCCGCCGATGCGGCGCCCCGGCGACGTACTCGCCCGGCTCGCCGATCGACCGCCGCGACGGCAGCGGCGCGGCCATGAGTCGGCGGTTTCTTGTCTCCCCGCCAGATGACGACGGCGCGGTCAACAAGCATGGACACCTCCACCTACCCGCCCGATGTCGCCGAGCGGCCGGGTTCGCCGACGACGCTGCTGGCCGCCGGCCTCACCCGAGAATTGCTTCTCGTTATCCCGGAGAACGTACTAGATGAATTCGTTACGCCCCAGTTCGCCGAAAACAGCTGACCGCCACGGCGACTGCCGGACAGATCACCGCATACCGGCCGCACTCAATAGCATTGAAGTATTACCGCAGGATTTATCGGGTTCGCGCGGGGTGAATTCGCGGAGCAGCCGCACAACGAGCGCGTTGGGCGGGCTTCACGCCGGGAGGCGCGACGGCGCGATCTTCGACGCCACGATCACCGGCGCCCGGCACCACTTCGGCGGCCACCGGACAAGGGGGCCGGATCAGTCCGGCGGAAGAGTCCGTCACGAGATAGCGCGCCGCGACATCGGATGCCCACCCACCGAACAACCCCGCCGCGGCGCTGCCGACTCCGGCTACTTGCCCGAGCGGCACGCCCGCCCCGCGATCGGTCGATCCCGCGCACTGCCGCCACCAGGCGGCAGACACCCCACCACGACCGACGACGCAACTGCCCGGCAACCCCGGCAACCCCGGCAACGCGCGGATGCACGGCTCCATTTCTTACCTGTCGGTACATTACCCGTTGCCGCCCGGCCGCGCGCCGCCTAGTTTATTACCGGATGGTACAGAACTAGGAGTCTTCCATGACCGCTCACAGCACCACGCCCATCGGCGTCGGCATCGTCGGCGCCAATCCCGAGGGAAGCTGGGCCGCCGCGACCCACTTGCCCGCGCTGGCCGCACTGCCGCAATTCCGCGTCACGGCGGTGGCCACGACGAACCGCGCGTCCGCCACGGCGGCGGCCGAAGCCGCCCGCGCCCGGTACGCGTTCACCGACGCGGCGGAACTGGCGGCGCATCCGGAGGTGGATCTGGTCGTGGCCGCGATCAAGTCCCCCGGGCACGCGGCGGTGGTGCGCGCGGCGCTGGCAGCCGGGAAACACGTCGTCTGCGAATGGCCGATGGGCGCGAACGCGACCGAGTCGGCCGAGCTCACCGCCGCGGCGGTAGCGGCGGGGGTGGTGCACACCGTGGTCCTGCAGGGCTACCACTCGCCGTCGGTGAACTACGTCAAGGACCTGCTCGCCACCGGCCGGATCGGCGAGGTCGCCGCGATCACCGTCGTCGCCGCGGGCGATCCGTTCGGCGGCGGCTCCATTCGACCCGAGCTGGCCTGGAGCACGGATCCGGCGAAGGGCAGCGGGCTGCTGACGATCATGGCCGGGCACATGCTCGGCGTACTCGAGCACCTGGCGGGCGAACTCACCGAAGTGTCCGCCGTCCTCGCCACGCTGCACGACGAGCTGACCGTGCTGGGCACCGGCCGCACCATCCCGAACCGGCAGCCCGGGCAACTGGCGCTGGCCGGCCGCCTGGCGAGTGGCGCGGTCGCCGCGGTGACGGTACACGGGGGAAACGCCGACGCCCCCGACGGCTTCGCGGTGCACATTCGCGGAACGGAGGGCATTCTGGCCATCAGCCCGGTGCAGCCCGGCATGTATCCACACTGGGCCGATTGGCGGATCGAACTGCGCGGCAACAGCGGATCCGTCGACGAACTCTCAGTGCCGGACCGCTATCGCCTGGCGCCGTCCACACTGCCTGCGGGCCCGACCGCCCATATCGCGGGCATCTACCGCGAGACGGCCGCCGCCATCGCCGAAGGCAGGTCCGCCCGGCCCGACTTCACCATCGGCCTGCGCCAGCGCCGCCTCCTCGACGCCATCGCCGCAGCGGCGGAAACCGGTGTGCGCCAACCGGTCACGGCGCTGTGAGTCTTCGCCACGGCGGACGGAACGCGACGGCGGACGCGTGGCATACCGATCGGAAATCACAATCGGCATGCGCGCGGACCGCCCCGGTCGGAGGAGCCGGCGCACAGGCCGACGACTAAGCTACCGATAGGTATGAAACTGGGAGGTGCCCATGCCAGGAGGCCGGCCCCGGAGCTTCGACATCGACAGCGCTCTGGATCGCGCACTGGAGGTGTTCTGGCGATACGGCTACGAGGGCGCCGCGCTGTCGGATCTCACCGCGGCGATGGGCATCAACCGTCCCAGCTTGTACGCCGCGTTCGGCAGCAAGGCCGAACTGTTCGATCGGGCGCTCGCACGCTATGCCGACGGACCCGGCGGCTACGTCGCCGAAGCCATCGAACTCCCGACCGCCCGCGCGGTCGCCGCCGCCTTCCTCGCCGGAGCGATCCAGCTGACCACCGGGCACGACTGTCCGGGCTGTGTCTCGGTGCGCAGCGTACAAGCCTGCGGGCCGGAGGCCGAGCACAGCCGCGAGAGCGCGGTCGCGCTCCGCCGCGCCGGTGAGACCGCGCTGCGGCGCCGCCTGGAGCGGGCACGCGCCGACGGCGATCTGCCGCCCGACAGCAAGCCGGCCGACCTCGCCCGCTACCTCATGACGGTCTCCGACGGGATCGCGGTACAGGCGGCCGCGGGCGCGAAGCCCTCCCAGCTGCGCCGCACCGTGGACCTCGCGCTGCGGTCCTGGCCGCGATCCTGACCACCGTCGCGGCGTGACCGCGCGCTCGACCTTATATTCCATATCAGCTATATTGCCGATATGGCATCAACGTTCGAGGCGCTGGCCGAGCCTCGCCGCAGGGAGATCCTCGACCTGTTGCGCGACCGGGAGCGACTGGTCGGCGACCTGGTGGCGGAACTGCGGCTGGCCCAGCCCACGGTCTCCAAGCATCTGAAAGTCCTGCGTGGCGCGGGCTTGGTAGAGGTACGCCAGGACGCGCAGCGCCGCTGGTACCGGTTGCGGCCGGAACCGTTGGCGGAGATCGAGTCCTGGCTCGCGCCGTACCGGCGGATGTGGGAATCCCGCCTCGACGCCTTGGCACGCCATCTCGACGCCATGCCCGACGAGAAAGGACAACCATGAGCGATTCCCGAGCACAGTTGCGCACCGTCGACGGCGCTGCCACCTTGCGGTTCGAACGGAGGCTGGCGCATCCACCGGAGAAGGTGTGGCGCGCGATCAGCGACCCGCGCGAGATGGCCGCCTGGTTCCCGGCCACCGTCACGACCGACCTACGACCCGGCGCCGCGATGCGCTTCAGCTTCGCCGACGCACCCGAGACCACCGACAGCGCATCCGGCGGCGAGGTGCTCGAAGTCGACCCGCCCAAGGTCTACATGTTCCGCTGGAACCAGGACGTGCTGCGGTTCGAACTCCTGCCCGACGGGAGCGGGACACTGCTCATCTTCACCCACGTCCTCGGCGGTGGGCCGCACGCCCGGCTGGGCGCCGCCAGGTCCGCGGCCGGTTGGGACCGCTGCCTGTCCGCACTCGCCGCCGAGCTCGACGGCGCCCGTCACGAGCCGGACACGACCTGGCTCGCCGACATCGAACGCTATGTCGCGGATTTCGGGCTCGACACCGGTACTTGCGCCGAGGTCGCCGACGGCTATGTGTTGCGGTTCACTCGCGACCTGGTATGGCAGCCGCTGGAAACGCTGTGGTCACTCCTCGCCGAACAGGAGAATCCCGCCGTGGGCGCCGCACCGCCGACCCGATCGACGAACCAGCACGTTGAGGCGGGCGAACTCCTCTGCGTCGATCCGCCCCGCTCGCTGGAGTACCGGTGGCGCCATGGCGGCGCCGTCGCCGGCACGGTGCGATGGTCCTTCGAAGCCGATCCCGACCTCGGCGTGCGGGTGGAACTCACCCAGACCCTGCCGGCGAATCAGGCTCGGCTACGGCCGGAGCTGCTGGCCGCCTGGCACGTGCACCTGGAACTGTTCTTCGCCGCCACCCAAGGCGACATCCGGTGCCCCTGGCCCGCCGATCGCGTCGCCGTACTGACCGAACGCTACGCGGCGGACCTCGGCGAGTGAGAACCCAGCCACCGACCCGGCGAACGAGACCTGCGCCGGTGCGGATGGTCTCATCGCGCCTCGGCGACTGCCGAAGACTCTCGGCCGCGTGGAGCGGGTAGCTCCGGATTCACCGAACAACGGCCCAAAAGAGCCCGCGACCGGGTTCGGACTGCTTACGATCCCGGAGCACATCGTGAACACGCACCTGACCGGCGCGTAGCCGACCGCGTGCCGCACGCGTCGATCGTGTCGTCGAAGAGTCTTCCCTTTGGAGTCACGCCCTTTGTCCGCACCGCAATCCCCGCCATCCAATTCCGAGAACCCCGAAAGCTGCCCCGTACAGCACGGTTCACCGTTCGAGAACGACGGCCCCCGGGTCGCGTTGTACACGGAGGCGTTCGCCGCCGACCCACACCACGCCTACCGTGCGATGCGCCGCCGATACGGTTCCCTGGTGCCGGTCGAACTGGCGCCGAATGTCCCCGCCACATTGGTGATCGGCTATTACACGGCGCTACGAATCCTCAACGACCCGAACCACTTCCCCGCCGACCCGCGCGTGTGGCAACAGGATATCCCCGGCGACTGCCCCATCCTGCCCATGATGCAGTGGCGACCGAACGCGCTGCGCAACACCGGATTCGAGCATCAGCGCTATCGGCAGGTGAACGTCGCGAGCCTGGCCGAGGTCGATCTGCACGCATTGCATTCGATCACCGAGGCCATCGCGGGCCCGCTGATCAACGCCTTCTGCGCGGACGGCGCGGCGGACTTGGTGAGCCAGTACGCGTTCCCGCTGACATTCGCGGTGCTCAACTCGATGCTCGGCTGCCCGGCGGAGATCGGGCAGCAGGTGCCATCGGCATGGCCGCCATCTTCGAGGGCGTCAACGCGGACAAGGGCAACGCGATGCTCGCCGACGCGCTGTTCGACCTGGTGCAGCTGAAGCGGAGGAACCCGGGCGACGACATCACCACCCGGCTGCTGCGGCACCCCGCCGCCCTCGACGACACGGAGCTGATGCACCAGCTGGTCACCCTCTACGGGGCGGGAATCGAACCACAGCAGAACCTGATCGCCAACACGCTGCGGTTGATGCTCACCGACCGCCGGTTCGCGAGCGGGATCTTCGGCGGCAGCCTGTCCACCCGCGACGCCCTCGACGAGGTGCTGTTCACCGACCCGCCCGGAGCCAACTACTGCTTCAGCTACCCGAGACAACCGATCCTGGTCGACGACGTGTGGTTGCCCGCGCACCAGCCGATCGTGATCAGCATGGCCGCTTGCAACAACGACCCGGCGATCCACACCGGCGCGTACACCGACAACCGAGCCCATCTGGCCTGGGGCGCTGGACCGCACGCGTGTCCCGCCCGATCGATGGCCTACCTGATCGCGCAGGACGCCATCGACCAACTACTCGACGCCCTGCCCGAGATACGTCTCGCGGTACCCGCGGAGGAATTGAACTGGCGCCCGGGTCCCTTCCACCGCGCGCTGGTGTCGCTGCCGGTCGTCTTCCCGGAATCCCCGCCGTTGCCCGCGTACGAGTAGGGGCGAATTTCGCTCTCGCTGATCGTGATTGATGTCAGACGCGCCGCGATGACGCAGAATCCACGCGGCGCAGCCGCGGAGCGCTCATCCGACCGACACGTCAGGAGCACATGTGACCACATCCTTTCCGGTGAATTTGAAGCACGCTCGCGACATTCATCCCGGCATCGACGTGCCGCTGGTTCGAGATGCCCTGCACCCGGACCGGGCACTGTGGTCTCCCCGGCAGCTGCACGAGCTGACCAGCGAAGTGGCCGCGGAACTGGCGACGCCGCTGCTGGACATCGTGCGCTTCGACACCGAACAGCGCTGGTGGACCCGGCTGGCTTTGACGATGGGCGTCGAGATGTGGCTGTTGTCGTGGGCGCCGGGGCAAGGCACCGAACCGCACGACCACGGCGGCGCCTCGGGCGCGTTCACCATGACCGTTGGCGAACTGAGCGAGGAATACCTCCACCTCGGCGGCCAGGTCAGGAAGGCGCGACGGCGAGCGGGCGACACGGTCGGCTTCGGCCCCGATCGCGCGCACCGGCTCCGCAACGAACAAGCTGACACCCGCCGCGTCGGTGCACGCGTACTCACCGCCGCTGCGGCCGGTCCGCGAATACCGTACGCTCACGGACTTCACGGGGGCATGATGAGCGGAGTGGGTGAACGATGAGCACAGGCGCCGAGGAAATGGTGGAACGAGCCAGAGCCCGGCTGGAGCGCGTCACGCCGGAGCAAGCGGCCACGTGGCAATCCGAGGGCGGGCTGATCGTGGACATCAGGCCCCAGGCCAACCGCACCGCCGAGGGTGAGATACCCGGTGCGGTGGTGGTCGAACGGATCGTTCTGGAGTGGCGCCTTGATCCGAACGGCGATCACCGGCTACCGGACCTCACCGCGGACACTCCGGTGGTGATCGTCTGCAACGAGGGCTACGCGTCCAGTCTCGCTGCCGCCGAGGGGCTCGGGCTCGGTCTGCGCCGGGTGACCGACCTCGTCGGCGGTTTCCGGGCATGGAAGGCGGCGGGCCTGCCGGTTGTCCCTGGCGGCACCCCGGCCGTGCCCTAGCCGACTCCGTGTGCCCCACCGCCTTGTGGTGGGGCTGCGCGGCCCAGGGGCTCCCCGAGCCGCCGGACCGTCGTCAGTAGACGTACACGACCGCGTTCTCACCGCCACTGCACGTGATGAACCGGCCTTCGGGTCGGCAGGTCATCGTGTAGGTCCGGCCGGTGACGGGACTGGTCGCCACGACAGTGCGCGGAGCGTCACGAGCCGCGTTCTGCGCCCCGCCGAGTTCGGCATAGGCCCTGCGCACCTCTTCGGCGAACGCGCAACTCGTCACGGCTGTGCCGGTCGCCGACTGGGTGAACGATCCGGAGGCCGCCCGTCCCTCTCCGCACGGCTTCGCGCCGGCGGGCAGGTCGGCCGGGGTCGGCTTGCCCGAGGTGGACGTGGCGCGCGCGGCCGAACGTGCTGCTCGGCGCCCGGGTGCTGGTGCTGGGGCGCACCGCCGTCGCCGACGTCTCAGAGTGAGCCGCGGCGGAAGTCGTCTCGACCGTGTCGGAGCCGAACGACTGCCAGGCGATCGCGCCGCCCACGGTGAGCGCGACGATGGCGAAGACGGCCACCATGATGGGCAGCGCTATGGAGCGGCCGGGACGCGACGCAGCGTAAGCGGGCTCGTCATAGTCGTCGTAGTCGTACTCCGGCTCCTCGCGGCCCAGTGGGTAGCCGGTGCGCGCGGGGTAGTCGCCCCGTGGCGGATAGTCCGTCCGGGTCGCGGCCGACTCCGCTGCGGGAACATAGTCGGGCACATCCCGTGCGGCGACCGAGCCGGACAGCGGTGGGTGATCCGGATATCGCCCGGCCTCCGGGTAGTTCCCGGCTCCCGGGTGCTGTTGCGTGCCGGCATGATCCAGCGCCTCGGAGTATGCCTGCGGCATTTCGGGGTACGGCCGTCCCGTGGACGGCTCCGGGTAGACCCGGGTGGCATCGGGATCTGCCTGCGCGAAGTCTTCCGTCCGGTCCGTGTACGGCTGCGCGGAACCGGCGAAGTCCGGCGACAGGTGAGGCTGCTGAACGCCTTGCGGGTACACCTGCGTCGGCGGGGCCGGGAAATCCCGCCCTTGATGTCCCGCGACCTCCAGGTACGCCTGGGTCTCCGGATACAGGTGCGCGTCCGGGAACGGGCGCATCGGAGGCAGCTGCACCTCCGGCGGATACGGGGAGCGCGGATGCGGCGACGGTCCGGCCGACGGAAGCGGCGTGAACTGGGTCTCCGTCGGCCGGACCACCGTCGGCGCGCTCGGACGGATCACCGAGGGAAGGGACAACTCCCCCGTCGATTCCGGTGCGACGGAAGCGGCTTGCTCCCGCTGGCCCCGGTCGGGCGCGCGCACGACCAGCGTAGGTCCGGCGGCCGCCGCCGAGGTGAGCGCGGCGCGGGCGGCCATGGCCAGCGCGGTCGCGGTCGGGAAGCGGTCGGCCGGATCCTTGGCCATGCCGCGCTGAACCACCTCGTCCAACGCGGCCGGAATGCCACTGGCCTGGGTGCTCGGCCGCGGCGGCGGATCGGACAGATGCGACTTGATCAGGACGTTCATGCTGGCCGAGGGGAACGGCGTCGCTCCGGTCAGGCATTCGTGCAGCACGCAGGCCAGCGAGTAGACATCGGCGCGGCCGGTCACCGGTCCGACGTCGAAACGTTCCGGAGCCATGTAGATGTAGGAGCCCACGGCCATGCCGACCAGCGTCACGGCGCTGTCGCCCTCGGTGTGCGCGATCCCGAAATCGGCGAGATACGCGAAGTCCTGATCGGTCACCAGGATGTTCGCCGGTTTGACGTCGCGGTGCACCAGATTGCTCGCGTGCGCGGCGTCCAGCGCCGAGGCGACCTGCTCGATGATGCCGACGGCGCGCGCCGGGCTCAGCGGCCCCCGGCTGCGTAACAAGGTGCGCAGATCGACGCCACGGACCAGCCGCATGTCGATGAACAGCACACCGTCGATCACGCCCCAGTCATGGATCGGGATGACGTGCGGTTCGGCCAGCCGGGCGGCGGCCTGCGATTCCCGGCGGAAACGCACCTGGTATGTCGGATCTTTGGCGAGTTCCTCCGACAGCAGTTTGACCGCTACCTCACGGTCCTTGACTGTGTCGTAGGCCTCGTATACCTCCCCCATTCCCCCCTTGCCCAGCAACGACCGCAGTTCGTACGGCCCGAACCGCGTTCCGGTTCTCGGCCCGGATTCCTGCACCCGCCATCCTCCGCATCCCGGGCAGCACGCCACGATCACGCGGTACGCGACCGGAGCCTGCCCGTCAAAGAGTGGATTCTCCTGGTGTCACCACCCCGTGGTCAAACGCGAACACGATGGCGGCGGCTCGATCCCGCAACTCGAGCTTTCCGAAAATATGTCCCACATGGCTTTTCACGGTTACTTCGGAGATGCCGAGTTCGCGAGCGATTTCCGCGTTCACCCGGCCGCGCCCGATCAGTTCGAGCACCTCGTACTCCCGCGCGGTCAGGTCGGACAGACGGGCATCGGTCGCGGTGCGCACCGGACGTACCGTGCGATAGGCCGAAAGCACCCGACCGGTCACCGAAGGATCCAGCCACGCTCCGCCGCCCGCCACCATCCGCACGGCGCGGATGAGGTCCTCGGCGGGCGAGTCCTTGAGGATGAATCCCGCCGCCCCCGCGCGCAGCGCCCCGGACAGCAACTGGTCGTCGTCGAAGGTGGTGAGCACCAGAACCGGCGGGGCGCCGTCGCGCGCCCGCAGCATCCTGGTCGCGTCGATGCCGCCGACCCGTTTCATCCGCAGATCCATCAGCACCACATCGGGGCGCAACCCCGCGACGGCGGCGAGCACTTCGTCGCCGTCGGCGCACTCGGCGACCACGAATCCGTCCCGCCTGCGCAGGATGCGCCGCAGACCGCCGCGCACGAGTTCCTGATCGTCCACCACCAATACGTGCACGGCGTCTTCACCACTCGCTGGCGATGTCATGCTTCCCTTCCGGTCGCCGAAGTGCCGGGCACCTGGCACGAGAATCCGCCTCGACCGGGCGCGAGCGGAATACCGGCGCGCACCGACCAGCCGCGGTCGGACGGGCCTGCCGTCATCCGGCCACCGAGCAGTTCGGCGCGCTGCCGCATGCCCGAGACTCCCATGCCGACGCCGCGCTGCGCGGGCAGCCCGGCGGGCAAGGTGTTGTCCACGGTCAGGGTGACCATCGTCGCGTCCACCGCGAGCCGGACCCGCGCCGACGCGCCGTGCGCGTGCTTGACGACGTTCGCCAGCGACTCCTGACCGATCCGGTACAGCGCCAGCCCGACCGCGGGCGACACCGCGCCCAGATCGCCGTCGCGGTCGTAGCGCACGTCCAGACCGGCCCGCACGAAATCACCGATCAAGTCCTCGATGTCCTCCACGCCCGGCTCCGGAACCTGTTTCCACGGTCGCGCGTCGAGCAGGCCGACCGTACGGCGGATATCGGCCATCGCCTGCCTGCCCAGGCGCTCGGCATCGGTCAGCGCCTCCACGGCTTCGTCCACGTCACGGTCGGTTTGCAGCGCGTGCCTGGCGGCGGTGAGATGCAGCAACGTGACGCTCAGCGAGTGCGCGATCACGTCGTGCACTTCGCGGGCGATCCGGTGGCGCTCCTCGTCGGCGGCCTGGGCGGCGCGGATGTCCTGATATCCGCGCTCCTGGTAGAGGAAGCGGCGTTGATATTGCAGCATCAGTCCGGCCATCCAGCCGAACGCGATGCCGACCAGGTAGGTGGGCAGCCCCTCCGGCACGTGCCCGATCGCGTCGAAGGCGACCAACTGGAGCATCATCGCGACCGTCACCGGGATGCTCACCCGTTTCGGCGCGATGGCCGCGATCTCCCCCGCGGCGGCCACCAGGACGAACGGCGCGAAGTCGGCCGCGACCGGCTGGGCGAGGAACAGCGCTTCGGCGGCCATGGCCAGCACGCCGAGCAGCAGCGGGCGCGGCAGCACGCCGAGCAACGCGTGCAGCGGACCGAAGGCGCACGTCAGCAGGACCGCGATGATCGGAAGGACGGTCGGGAAGTAGTTGTGCCGCTGCACCGCCGCCGCGACCGCCACGGCGAAGACCGCGATATCGACGCTGACGATGATCGACGGCGGGTAGTCGTAGGGCAGCTCCTCGACGCTGCGGCGGAACGCCGCGATCGGATCGCGCCCGAACTCGGCGCACCGTTGGCGGACGCGCTGCGCCGAGGCCCGCACGCGGCCCGCGCGTGGCGTACCTGGCGGTGCTGCGGATACGCCGGTCGACCCCATTCTCCAAGGCTAGCCGCCCGCTACGGGCTGGTACATCGTCCCGCGAGCGGGCCGCGGCTCCTACCGTGGTCGGAGACACATTCGGGTCCCTGGCACGACGACAACAAGACGGTCGCGTCCGTAGCGTTGGCGATAGTTCACGAAGGAGGGCGATGGCCATGTCCTGGACCGATCAACACGCTCGAACCGACATCGTGCACGCCGTGCTCACCCGGGCGGCGCTCGATCCGGCCGATCCCGACCTGTTCGAGGGGCTTCCCGACCTGGACCGGCTGTTCGGTGGCCCGGACGGATTACTGCTCACACTGCGTTACCGGTGGAACCTCCATTTCGCCGCGAAACTCGACCAGGGACTGACGGCTGTGGAGGCCTATCTCGAGCTGGCGGCCCAGCAGCCGGTGCTGCGCGCGGTGCTCGACGCACAGTATCGTCGCCGCAAACTCGCGTCGGAGGCCATGGCGCGGTAACGCGCGACGAGGGACGAAGAACTGTGATCGAGCGGGGAACAACGATGCCGGAACCGGCGATGCTGGAACTATCGGGCGTGACGAAGGAGTACCGGGTCGGCGGCCAAGCCGTCCGCGCGCTCGACGACGTCGGATTGCGTATCGAGACGGGAGAATTCACCTCGATCATCGGGCCCTCCGGTTCGGGCAAGAGCACGCTGCTGCACCTGCTCGGCGCGCTGGACAGTCCCGACACCGGCTCGATCCGGTTCCGCGGCGAGGAGATCGGCGCGCTGGACGAGGAACAGCAGTCGGCATTCCGGCGCCACCAGGTCGGTTTCGTGTTCCAGTTCTTCAACCTTCTGCCCACGCTCTCGGCCTGGGAGAACGTGGCGATACCGAAGCTGCTGGACGGCACGGGTTTGCGCAAGGCCAAGCCGCGCGCCCTGGAATTGCTCGACCGGGTGGGGCTCGGGCAGCGGGCCGAACACCGCCCCGCCGAATTGTCCGGTGGGCAGATGCAGCGCGTGGCCGTGGCGCGAGCGCTGATCATGGATCCGCCGCTGATCCTGGCCGACGAGCCCACCGGCAACCTGGACTCCAAGACCGGCGCCGCGATCCTCGAGTTGCTCGGCGAGATCGCCGGTTCCGGCAGCTCGGTGGTGATGGTGACCCACGACATGGGCGCCGTGGCCTACTGCGATCGCGTGATCACCCTGCGCGACGGGCGGATCGGGTCCAACGACAGTGTCGAACGGACGGTCACCGCGTGAGCGGTCAGGGCCGGAGGCGGCAGCGCAGCGTAACCCCGCAGGACCCCGCTCACGGCCGTGATCTTTTCACCGCCGCGTGGGACCGTCTGCGTCTGTTCAATATCGGCGAGCTGCTCGCACACCGCGGACGCACGATGATGTCGCTGGTCGTGATGGGTGTTTCCGCGTCGCTGCTGGTGGCGGTGCTGAGTATCTCCGGCTCGGTCACCGGATCGGTGGACAAGCTGACCCGCGGCCTGGGCGGCAAGGCGCAACTGGAAATCACCGGGATCACCGACGCCGGCTTCGACCAGCAATTGCTGCGGCAGATAGCGGCCGCGCCCGGCGTCGCGGTGGCGGTGCCGATGCTGCGAGCGCAGATCGGCACCGGCGCCGACCGGGCGCTGCTGATCGGCGCCGACGCCAATATCGGGGCGCTCGGCAGCGAATTGACCGCTCCGATGAGCGCTCTCGCGGGGAAGCTGCTCTCGGTGCCCAACGGTGTGCTGGTCGGCTCCGGGATCGGCCGTGCCGAAGGCGAGCAATTCGTGCTGGGTGGTACGACGGTCACGGTCGCGGGTGTCCTGGATGAGGAGACTTCCGGGAAATTGAACGACGGGCATCTGATCGCCGCCCCGCTGGGCCTGGCGCAGAAGGTCACCGATCGGGTGGGACGACTGGATTCGGTGCAGATCGTTCCCGCCGAGGGCGCCGACCTGGCGCAGGTGCGCTCGGCGCTCACCGACGTGGTGGACGGCCGCGCGGTGGTGGCGGAACCGAGTATGCGCACCGCGCAGGCGGGCGGCGCGGTGCAGATCGTCCGGTACTCCACCACGATGGCCGCGGCCGCGGCGCTGATCGTTTCGGCGTTCCTCATCTACAACGCGATGAGCATGGCGATCGCCCAGCGCAGGCCCATGCTTTCGCTGCTGCGCGCGATCGGCGGCAAACGCGGGCCGATGGTGCGCGACCTGCTGGCCGAGGCCGCGCTGCTCGGTGTGCTGGGCGGTGCGGTCGGCGCGGTGCTGGGCGTGTTCATGGGCAGTGTCGCGATCGGCACGCTGCCCACCGCGATCGTGCAGTCGGTGGAGGCGCGCACCGAGTACTCGGTGCCCTGGTACGTGATTCCGTTCGCCATCGTGGCGTGTGTGTTCACCAGTGTGCTCGCGGCGGCGCTGGCCGCCCGCCAGGTGTACAAGGTCCAGCCCGTCGAGGCCCTCGTACCGGTCGGGGCGGGCCGTACCGATGCGGGGAGCCCGCTGCTGCGGTGGCTGTCGGTCGCGGGCGGCGGCGGGCTGGCCGGTGCGGCGGTGCTGATCGCGAGCAGCGACCTGGGCCGCTACTCGCTGACCGCCATCTCGATCTCGTTCATCGCCGCGATCCTGCTCTGTTTCGGCGCGACCGGTCCGATCGTGTGGGCCGCGGCCGGTATCGCGCGCTGGTTCCGCGCTCCGGGCGCATTGGGCGCGACCACACTGGAACGCTCGCCGCGGCGCGTGTGGGCCACGGCGATGACGGTGATGATCGGCGTGGGGGCCACCGTCGGCATGAGCGGCGCGTCGAGCAACATGATCGACTCGGCCACGGTCACTTTCACCGATCTGGCCCGCAACGACGTCTATATCAGTCCCGCCTCGATGGCGCAGTTCCCCACCGGGCCGCTGCTTCCCGCGGATCTGGCCGGCAAGCTCGCGGCGGTGCCCGGCGTCACGCACCTCAGCCCGGCGCAGATGGCCTTCGCCACGCTCGGCAGCAGTCGTGTGATGCTGCAAGGGTTTCCGCCGGACGCCCGCGAAACCCGCATGCGCATGCTCACCGACGATGCGGTCGCCCGGCTGTCGGCCGGGGAAGGTGTGGCGATCTCCCGCGACGTGGCGCGCTCACTCGGCGTCGGAGCGGGCGCCGAGCTGACGTTGCCGACGCCGACCGGCCCGCGCACCGTGCGGGTGTTGCAGGTGATCCCGTACTTCTCGGCCATCGCTGGCGTGGTGATGATGGACCTGAACTTGATGCGCGCCTGGTATGAGCGGCCCGGGGAGACGGTCATCGCCGTCGACATCGATCCCGGCGCGGATCGCGCGGCGGTGCTCGCGGCGATCCGCCGGGTGGTGCCGCCGGAACTGAACGTGGACACCGGCGCGGACACGGTGGCCGCCGCGTCGTCGAGCATCCGGCAGGGCATGGCGATGAGCAACGCCATCCTCTGGATCGTGGTGCTGGTCGCCACGGTCGCCCTGCTCAACACGCTGATGCTCTCGGTATTGGAGCGCCGCAGGGAACTCGGCGTACTGCGCGCCATGGGCACCGGACGCAAATTCCTCATGCGCTCGGTGCTGGCCGAAGCCGCGGGCATCGGCATCGTCGGCGCGGTGCTCGGTCTTGCCCTCGGCGCGTCGGTGCAGTACCTGGCCACGGTCGCGATCGGGCACGCGCTGACCATCGACGTCGCCTACCAGCCGAGCCCGATGCTGCTGGTCTACGGCACGATCGCGCTGGCGCTGGCGCTGCTCGGATGATTCCGCCCGCGTTGCGAGCGGCCCGGCTGCCCATCGTGGAGGCGCTCGCGGTCGACTGAGCCGATCGGCTCACAGCGGCAGGTCGGCGAACCACGTCCGGAATCTCGCCGAGGTGATGCCGAATCCGGAGTTCGGCATGCTGTCGGTGAGGGTCACCGTGGCGAACAACAGGTAGCTCGACCTGGCCGGGTCGTCGCCGAATTCGACGACCAGGTAGCCGTCCGGCAATCCGCCGGAGCCCTCCTGCCACCGGTAGGTCGAATACGCTGTGCCGCCGTTGCGTTCAGTCGCGGCCGTGTTCGACGGCAGGTCCCGCACTGCGGCGCGCGCGTCCTGCGGCGACTCGAAGCCGATGAGGACGTAATCGGGCTCGGCGATCGGCGTGCCCCAGCAGTTCCACGCCGTCGCCCAGTTCGGGAAGTCGGGGACACCGTTGGCGCTGGAGACCTTGCTGCCGGGCTTGGCGGTGCTGAGGAAGCAGGTCTTCCCGCTGTAACCCGGGCCGGAGCCGAGGCCGTATTTCGTATCGACGCCTTGCGGCAACATCTCAGGGAAGGCCGTGGCGAGTTTGTCCGCGTCGGACGGCCCCGACGGCGTCTTGGTGCCGAGGTCGAGGGGGGACGCGGAGTCGGAGAATCCGATCTTCGCGGCGACGATCCCCGCTCCCACCAGCAGCGCCACGACCACCAGGACGATCGTCACGATCAGCCCGGTGTTGGAGCGCCCCTGCGACGGATAGCCGGGCGGCTGATGGGACGGATAGCCCATCGGCGGCGGGCCCTGCGCGGGAAGTGGCGGCGAGGCCGGATAACTCGGCTGGGGAACTGCCGCGGCATAGCCATCGGACGATGGGAAATGCTGTGCGCCCGTCGGATTGGGGTTGTACTGCTGCGGAGCGAAGCTCGGGGCAGCCGCTGCGGGAACATAGGCGGGCGAACTCGCCTCCGGCACCGGGTAAGCCGGTTGCGCGAGGACGGTGGGCGCGGGCTGCGGCTGATACTGCGCGGCCACCACGGTCGGGGCGGGTTCGGTGAGCGCCCGCCGGGCCGCCGCGGCGAACTCGAGGCAGGAGGGGAAACGGTCGTCCGGTCGCTTCGCCATGGCCGTGGCGATGACCGCGTCGAGCGCCGGCGACAGACCGGCGCGCCGGGCCGCGACCGAGGGCGGCGGCAGCTGGAGGTGGCCGCGGATGATGTCGGCCGGGGCGGGGGCGTCGAAGGGGGCGATGCCGGTCAACAGCCAATACAGCGCGCAGGCCAGCGAGTACTGGTCGGAGCGGTGGTCGAGGTGGGCTCCGGTCATCTGCTCCGGTGAGGCGTAGGCCAGCGTCGCGGTGAACATGCCGGTCTGGGTCAGATGGGTGGAGTCCTCACGCAGGCGGGCGATGCCGAAATCGGTGAGGAAGACCCGCTCACCGTGACCGCCCACCGCACGGGCCAGCATGATGTTCGCGGGCTTGACGTCCCGGTGCAGCACACCCATCCCGTGCGCGTAATCCAATGCGGCGGCGACGCCCTCGATGATCTGCACGGCGCGCTCGGGCGGCAGGCTCTGCGGGTTCACCGTCGCCGCGTCGACGCCGTCGACGTACTGCATGGAGATCCACAGCTGCTCGTCCTCGGCGCCGCGGTCGTACACCGCGACGATGTTCGGGTGGTCCAGCTGCGCCGCCAGGTCCGCTTCCCGCTCGAACCTCGCCCGGACCTCCACGTCGGTGAACAGGTCCCGGTTGAGCAGTTTGAGCGCGGTCTGCCGCGGCAGTCTGGGGTGCCGGGCGAGATACACCGATCCCATGCCGCCCTGACCGAGCAGCTTCTCTATGGTGAACCCGGCGAACACCGCACCGCTGTTGAGCAACACGCCCCCTTCAGGTGACCGCGGCGGCCGGACGCGAACGTCCGGGCGCTTTCATACCGATCACGGAGCCTACCGGGTGACCCCGTGGCCACGGGGTTTCGAATTCTCCGCCAAGATCCGCAAAACTATGTCCGAGATATCGCGCCGCGGACACCGTCGCGTGCCCGCGGCGCTGTCTCTCGTCCGGTCACCGACCGGACGGGCCCGATGAGCTATTTTGCACCGCCGAACAACAGCGCGACGCGCCACTGGTGGTGGGTGAGGACTCGGTGGTGAGGTCGACGGGATCCGTTTCGACGCGTCGTTCGGCGCTGCGCGCCGTGGTGATGGTGGTGCTGCTCACGCTGACCTCGTGCGCTCTGTTCCCCGGCGATCGGCCCGCCGCCGACGCACCGCCCGTGGTCGTCGACACCGTGGGAGCATGGCGGCCGAACCTCGCGGTGTCCATGCCCGACTCGCTGGCCGCCGACTTCACCCAGCTGCAGCCGCAACTGGCCGGCCAGGTGGGCATGGCGATCATGCCCGTCGGCGGGGGCCGGATGACCATCTTCGGCGACTGGGTCAGCGGCATCGCGTGGTCGACGATCAAGGTGCCCCTCGCGATCGCGGCGCTGCGGCACGACTCCCAGGACGAGATCCGCCACGAGGTGGAGGCCGCGATCACGTGGTCGGACAACGAGGCCGCCGAGGCGCTGTGGCAGTCGCTCGGCGACGGGCTGGAAGCGGCCAAGGCGGTCCAGGACGTGATCGACGAGGCGGGCGACGCCACGACCGGTGTGGCGGGCCCGCGCACCACGCTGGACTACACCTCCTTCGGCGGCACCGAGTGGACACTGGCCAACCAGGTGCGCTTCGCCTCCCGGCTGCCGTGCCTGCCCGAATCGTTCCGTGTCACCGAACTGATGACCGAGATCACGCCCGAGCAGGCGTGGGGTCTCGGCGTGCTGGAGGGCACGGCCTTCAAGGGCGGCTGGGGGCCCGACGACGAGACCGGCGTCTACACCGTCCGCCAGTTCGGGCTGGTGCCGGTCCGGTCCGGCATGATCGCCGTGGCGCTCGCGGCCCAGGCCGATTCCGGCACCTTCGAGGACTCCACCACCATCCTGAGCCGGATGGCACGGATGCTCGGTCGTCATCTGGACGAGCTGCGCGGCGGGTCCTGCCCGCCGTTGTGAGCCGGATCAGCCCGGGGTGACCAGGCCGGTCTCGTAGGCCAGGACCACCGCCTGGGCCCGATCGCGCAGCTCGAGCTTCGAGAAGACCTTGGAGACATGGGTTTTCACGGTCTGCTCGGCCACGAAGAGGGTTTCGGCGATCTCCGCGTTCGACATGCCTTTCGCGATGAGTTCGAGCACTTCCCGCTCCCGGGGTGTCAGTGCCGACAACTGCGGCGACGGCTTGACGCGGGCGGCGCTGCGACGGCGGGTGACGTCGGCGATGAGCCTGCGGGTGACCGTCGGCGCGAGCAGCGCCTGCCCGTCGGCGACCACCCGCACCGCGCGCACCAGCTCCTCGGCGGGCGCGTCCTTGAGCAGGAACCCGCTGGCCCCGAGACTCAGCGCCTCGTAGACGTAGTCATCGATGTCGAAGGTGGTGAGCATCAGCACGCGCACCGGCGGGTCGAACCCGGCCGCCAGAATGGCGCGGGCCGCGTCGAGCCCGTTCATCTCCGGCATGCGCACATCCATCAGCACGACGTCCGGTCGCAGCCGCTTGGCCTCCGCCACCGCGACCTTCCCGTCCGCCGCGTCGCCCACCACGCTGATATCCGGCTGAGCCGCCAGCAGCGCCCCGAAACCTTGCCGGACCATCGCCTGGTCGTCGGCGATCAACACGGTAATTGCCACTCGCCCACCCTAATTGCCCCGAGCGCACGCGCGCTGGCCCCGTCGGGGCCATGGTGCTCCCACGCGCGCCCAGCAGCACTCATTCAACGAGGTCTCGGCCGTGTCGCCGGAGCACCCTCACAGGTTCGTGGCCGACAGCCCCGGTTCGCCGTGTGCCGGCACGATCGCCCCCACGACCTCGGCGGCAGGCGCGGTGAGCGGAAAGCGCGCGTGAACGTGGAAACCACCGTCGTCGCGCGGTCCCGCCGTGACCTCCCCGCCGACCGCCAGCGCTCGCGCCTGCATGCCCGCGATGCCGTGGCCGCCGTTGCCGACCGGGCGGGCCGACGTGGTCCCCGGCCCGTTCACGACGCCGAGCAGCAGCTCAACGCCGCAGGTGATCCGCACCTCGACCGCGGCCCCCGGCGCGTGCCGGGACGCGTTGGACAGCGATTCCTGGGCCACGCGGTAGAGGGCGAGCCCGGTGGTCTCCGGAACCGTGTCGAGCGCGCCGTCGACGGTCCACTCGATGCGGACACCAGCGCGTTGCGCGCTCTCGAACAGGCCGATGACATCGGCCGCCTTCGGCTGCGGCGCGTGCTCGGGCAGCTGGCCGTCGCTGCGCAGCACGCCCAGCATGCCCCGGATCTCGTTGAGCGCTTCGCGCGCCGTCGCGCCGATGGACTCGAACTCGGCGCGAGCGTCCGGGGTGACGCCATCGACCCGGTACGGCGCGGTTTGCGCCTGCACGACCACCAGCGACATGTGGTGGGCGACCACGTCGTGCAGGTCGCGGGCGATGCGGGCCTTCTCCTCCAGAATGGCCCGGCGTGCCCGCTCGAGTTCGTTCTCCTCCTCCTGCTGCACCAACTGCCGCCGCGATAGGGCCAGCCAGCGGATGAGCAGGCCGAACAGCACCAGGGCCGCCAGCGCGATCGGCCAGCCCCACGCGGCGTTCGCGAGCGCCTCCCCTTCCCCGGGCATGGTGGTCGCGAACAGCAGCGCCGTCGCACCCCAGGCCACCGCCACGATCTGCCCCGGCGCGCGCAGCGCCACCGCGAACAGCAGCACCAGCAGGCTCAGCACGTGCACGACTTGGAACGGCAGATCGTTGTTCGGTTGATGCGGGATCGCCAGCGCGATCACCAGCGCGGATCCCGCCGAGATCGCCCAGCCCAGCGCCGGGTTGAGCCGCACGAGCAACACCGGGAACGCGGCCAGCGCCGCGATGAACGGCTGGGCCGCCGCAGGCACCGCGTGGGTCAGATGCAGGGTGGGCCAGGCCACCGTGTACCAGATCAGCGCGACCAGCACCGTGCCCAGGTCGAACCAGGTCCGCGCGTCCAGCCGTCGCGTCCAGGCGCGACTTTCTCCGTTCATGCCTACGACACTAGGAACTCCCACCGCGCCGCGCCCTCATACCCACGGGTGATTTCCGGCCCGGTACCCCGGTGGGAGACCCGCTCGGCGGCTCCCCCGGCGGCGCGGCGCGCGAAACGTTCCCGGGCGTGAGGCGGTCGCGGGATACGGGTCCCTAACGTCATCGCCATGAGCACACCGACCAGCGCCGGGCCGCAGACCCGGGACGCATCGGCCGCAGGAGCCCGAAACCATTCCGCCGCAGGCCTTTTCTTCCGCGATCATCCGAGACGCTACGCGGCGCTCACCGCGGCGGCGTTGACCACCATGGCGGCGACGGTCTTCCTCGCACCCGCCCCGGAAGCCGCCGCGGCGGCGGCGCCGATCGAGAGCGCGCAGGCCGGCGCGGCCGTCGCAGAGCTGGTCGCGGGCGGTCCCAGCGCGCTCACCGCCATTCCGGCGGACTTCGTCGCGTCGTTCGGCTACCGGCCCAGCACGGTGGACGGCCGGGTGGTCGATCCGCGCGGCGACTGCTCGTCCCCGGTGACGCTGCCCGCCGAGTTCGACACCGCGTGCAAGGCGCACGACCTCGGCTACGACCTGCTGCGTTACGCCGACCAGCGCGGCGAACCGTTGGGCCCCTGGGCGCGGCAGGCTCTCGACGCCACGCTGGACCGGCAGATGCACCAAGCCTGCGCCGCGCGCGTCGATCCGTTCTCCCGCGCGCGCTGCGACGCCATGGCCTCGATCGCGAACACCGCGGTCGAGCTGAACTCACGTCGGCAGGACTACGGCGCTCCGGTGACCGAACCCCTGCTCGGCGCGGCGCGTGCCGAGTCGGCGGCGAGCTGGAAGCTGCTGGGCGTGCTCGGCGCGGGAATCGCCGGGCTGGGCGCGGTCCTCGTCCTGCGCAATCGGCGCGACCCGGCACTCGCGGACCGCCGGTCGCCTGACGGCTACGCGGCCACGGTGCGGCGATGAGGTCGATCGTGACGGCGTTCCCGCACCGGCTCGCCGTCGCCCTCGGCCGGATGCGGCCACCGCGGATCGGCACGACGCTCGGCATCGGCGCGGGCACGCTGGCGTCCTTGGCTCCGGGACTGCTGCCACGCACGCCCGGTGCGCAAGCGGTGCTGACCGGGCTGCTCGCGACGCTCGCCCTCGGCGTGGCCGGAGCATCGCGTATTCTCCTGCGGCGCGGATGTTCCGACTTCGTCCGACGGCAGGCGTGGCTGCGGGCGCCGCTGCTGATCGCGATGTCGGTGTCGGTGGTGGGCGCCGCGGCGAATGCGGGGCACTGGCAGAACCGGCTGCGTGCGGCGATGGGCACGCCGCCGATCGGAACGGACTATTGGGCGCGCTGCGCACTCGGCGCGGCGGCGATCATCGCCTTGTTCGCCTGCGCCACCCGCGCGATCGCCTGGGCGGCGGGCAAGCTCGGCGCGGCGCGGGGCGTCTCGCTTGCCGCCGTCGTGGCGGTCCTGCTGTATCTCGTCGGCGTGCCCGCGGTGGCCGGATGGCGGGAGTCGGTGTACGCGAAAGCCAACGCCGAGCTGAATCCCACTGTGGTGCGGCCGGTCTCGCACACCGGGTCGGGGAGCGCCGAGTCCGCGGTGAGCTGGGCCTCGCTCGGGGCCGAGGGACGAAAGTTCGTCAGCGACGCGTCGGTGCGAGCCGTGCGCGTGTATGTCGGGGTGGCCTCGGCCCCGGACCTGGACAGCCGCGTCGCGCTGGCGATCCGGGAACTGGAACGGTCGGGCGGCTTCACGCGGTCGCATCTGGTCATCACGGTGCCCACCGGTTCGGGTTGGATCGACTCGAACGCGGTAGCGGGTTTCGATCGGCGTTTCGACGGTGACGTGGCGCTGGTCGGGCTGCAATACTCCTACCTTCCGAGCTGGGCGACATTCGTGTTCGGTCGCGACGCGGCGGTGACCTCGGCGCGTACGCTCTTCGCCGCCGTCGAGAACCATGTCCGAGGGCTGGCGCACAAGCCGAAGCTGTACCTGTACGGGCAGAGCTTGGGCGCGCTGGGCGGCACTGCCGTCTTCCCGGACGACGCCGAGCAGGACCGCCGGACCTGCGCGGTGCTCTGGGCAGGCCCGCCGGCCAACCAGGCGCATCGCGGCGGCGCGACCGTACTGGCCAACAGCTCCGATCCGGTGATCCACTGGTCGCTCGAACAGCTGTGGCGCGCGCCCGATCCGACCGGCGTCCGCCTCGACGCTCCGGTTCCGCGGTGGCTTCCCGTGGTCAGCTTCGCGCAGACCACCGCCGACCTGCTCGCCGCGCTCGACGCTCCGCCCGGTCACGGCCACCGTTACGGCACGGATCAGGGCACCGCCATGGGTTCTTGCTGACCGCGTGCACGCACCCGCCATAGAACATGTTCTAATTCCGGTATGGCCTTCGTCATCGACCTCGCCGCCGACATCGACGCATCCCCGGCCGTGGTATGGCAGGTGATCACCGACTTTCCGCGCTACGGCGAGTGGAATCCGTTCATCACGGAGTGCCGCAGTTCGCTGGTGCCCGGGGAGCCGATCGACATGCTCGTCCACATTTCCGGCTCGGGTCCGCGCAAGCAACGCGAATGGATCCGCTCGCACACACCCGGCCGCGAACTCAGCTACTCGATGAAGCCGGTTCCGCTCGGCGCGCTGCACAGCCTGCGCTCCCACACGGTGACGCCACTCGCGGACGACCGCACCCGCTACGAGTCGCACTTCGAGCTCGGCGGCTGGCTGCACCCTATGGTCGTCGCGCTGCTGGGCAAGAACTTGCGGCGCGGTTTCGAGGGCATGACCGACGGCATCCGGAAGCAGGCCGAGTCGCTGCGCGCTTCCTGAGCGCACTCGCCCGCGATACCGAACCCGGCGCAGGCCTACCCGGAAGCCCCGCCGGAGTCAGCCGCGCAAGTAGGCGAGCGCGGCGTCGAGAGCGGCGTCGGCGTACGCCTCGGTGAGCCCGCCCAATCCCAGGGACCATCGCATCTGCATCGGCCCCAGCAGCAGATCGGTGGCGAGTTCCAGGTCCAGATCGGCGCGCAGTTCACTCGCGGCGACGGCGGCGGCCAGCCGGTTGGCGACGGCGCGGCGCTGCGGCAGCAGCAGGCGCTCGCGGTAGGCGGCCGCCAGCTCCGGATCCTGCTGGATCTCGATGTACATCGCGCGCAGAAAGGATTCGAAACCGGGATCGGTCAGCGCGACGACCGACCCGCGCAGCAACTGGCGCAGGTCGGCGGCGATATCGCCGGTGTCGGGCAGAGCGAGGCCGGAGGGGCCCGAGTCGGATTCGAGCATGGCGTCGAACACGACCGCACCTTTCGACGGCCACCAGCGGTAGATGGTCTGTTTGCCGACCCCCGCGCGGGCCGCGATGGCCTCGATGCTCAATTTCGCGTAGGACAACTCGCGGGTCAGCTCGGCCGCGGCGGCGAGGATCGCCGCACGGGCGCGCTCGCTGCGACGCGCGGAGGTGGGAGTGCCGGCCATGTCGCCACCGTAGCAGAGAACAAGACGAGACGTATCGTCTTGACACTGTGTCACCGGCTTGGCATGGTGTTCGACGAGACGGAGCGTCTCGCGACGAAAGGATCATCGTGACCAGAACCTGGTTCATCACCGGCGCAGGCCGCGGACTCGGGCGCGCATTCACCACGGCCGCACTCGCCGAGGGCGACCGGGTCGTCGCGACGGCCCGGGATACGGAGTCCTTGTCCGGGCTCACCGACGACCGATTGACCGTACTGCCCTTGGACGTGCGCGACCACGAAAGCGTCGTCGCCACCGTGGACAAGGCGTTCGCGACGGCGGGCACGATTGATGTGATCGTGAACAACGCGGGCTACGGTCTGGTCGGCGCCGTCGAGGAACTGACCGAAGCGCAGATCCGCGACCAGATGGACACCAATTTCTTCGGCGCGCTCTGGGTCTCCCGAGCCGCCGTGCCGCATCTGCGCGCGCAGGGCTCCGGGCACATCGTGCAGATTTCCACGGTCGGCGCCGTGGGCAGTCTCCCGCTGTTCGGCCTGTACAACGCGAGCAAATGGGCGTTGGAAGGATTCAGCTCGTTGCTCGCCGACGAACTGCGGCCCTTCGGCATCCGGGTCACCCTCGCGCAACTGGGCGGCTTCGACACCGACTGGGCCAAGTCGAGCATGCGATTCGCCACCGGCATTCCCGCCTACGCCGACCTGCGCACCACGATCCTGGGCATGCCGGACTACCCGGCACCGATCGGGGACACCACGGCACTGGACTCACCCGCCTCGATAGACGAACCCTCGCCGGGCACTGTCACCGAGTCCGAGTGGACCGAAGCACCCCCGGAAGTCGCCGCCACTGGCCTGATCGAATTGGTGAACATGCCCGACCCCCCGCTGCGCAAGATCATCGGGCCGGGCGCACATCAGATGGTGGCGCTCGCCTTGGACCAACGCCGCCGGGACTACGCCACCGATCCCCGATTCACCTGGCCCGCATGACGAACGCGCGGAGTCGCCCGGTCCCCCGCAGCCGGCGCTACCGGCGCGAGGAGACCGGACGACTCCGCGCGGAACGTCAGGCGATGGGGCCGCGGGCGGCCTCGTAGGCCGCGCCCACCCGGTAGAGGCGGTCGTCGGCGAGCGCCGGGGCCATGATCTGCAGACCGACGGGCATGCCGTCGTCCTTGCTGAGACCGGAGGGGACCGACATGGCGGGATGACCGGCCAGATTGGTCGGCAAGGTGCACAGGTCCGACAGGTACATGGCCAGCGGGTTGTCGACCTTCTCGCCCAGCTTCCACGGCGTGAACGGGCTCGTCGGCGAGACGAGCACGTCGACCTGCTCATAGGCGTTGTCGAAATCGCGGGCGATGAGCGTGCGCACCTTCAACGCCTGGCCGTAGTAGGCGTCGTAGTAACCCGCCGACAGCGCGTAGGTGCCGATCATGATGCGCCGCTTGACTTCCGGACCGAACCCGGCCGCGCGGGTGGCCGCCATGACCTGCTCGGCGCTGTGCTGCCCGTCGTCGGCGACGCGCAGGCCGTAACGCATGGCGTCGAACCGCGCGAGATTGGACGACACCTCCGACGGCATCACCAAGTAGTAGGACGACAGCGCGTATTCGAAGTGCGGGCACGACACTTCGATCACCTCGGCGCCGAGATCCTTCAGCACCGCAACGGCCGCGTCGAAGGAGGCGAGCACGCCGGGCTGGTAGCTGTCGGAGTGCAGTTCCTTCACCACGCCGACCTTGACGCCGCGCAGATCGCCTTGCGCCCCCGCGCGCGCGGCCGCCACCACCGGCGGCACCGGCACGTCGCGCGAGGTGGAATCGCGCGGGTCGTATCCGGCGATCACCTCGTGCAGCAGCGCGGTGTCCAGCACCGTCCGGCCGCACGGGCCACCCTGGTCCAGCGACGACGCGCAAGCGACCAGTCCGTAGCGCGACACCGTGCCGTAGGTCGGCTTGGTGCCGACGGTCGCGGTGACGGAGGCGGGCTGGCGGATCGAGCCGCCGGTGTCGGTGCCGATGGCCAGCGGCGCCTGGTTCGAGGCCAGCGCGGCAGCGGAGCCGCCCCCCGAGCCACCCGGGATGCGGGTGGTATCCCACGGGTTGCGGGTCGGGCCGTAGGCCGAGTTCTCGGTGGAGGAACCCATGGCGAACTCGTCCATGTTGGTCTTGCCCAGGATCGGGATGCCCGCTTCGCGCAACCGCGTGGTCACCGTCGCGTCGTACGGCGACACCCAGCCTTCGAGGATCTTCGACGCGCAGGTGGTTGGCATGTCCGTGGTGGTGAACACGTCCTTGAGCGCCAACGGAACTCCGGCCAGTGGCGAGGCCGGCTCGGCGCCGGAACCGATGGCGGCGTCCACCGCGGCCGCGGCCCGCAGCGCCTGCTCCCCCGCGACATGCAGGAAGGCGTGATACTCGCCGTCGACCTCGGCGATCCGGTCCAGATGCGCCTGGGTGACCTCCACCGAGGACAGCTCGCGGCCGTGGATCTTGCCGGCCAGCTCGGCCGCCGACAGCGTGGTCAGGTCCGGCCCGCCCGTCGCGCTCATTCGCCCTCTCCCAGGATCTGCGGCACCATGAACCGCTGCTCTTCCACCGCGGGGGCCGCGGCAAGCGCCGCACGCGGGGTCAGACCGGGCACCACCTCGTCCGGCCTGGTCACGTTGGTCGCTGGGTTCGGCGACGCCGTGGCCGGGACGTCGGCGGCGGCGACCTCGGAGATGGTCCGCACGTGGCTCAGGATCGAATCGAGCTGTCCGGCGAACTGATCCAGTTCCGCGTCGGACAGCGCGAGCCGGGACAGCCGGGCGAGGTGTGCGACCTCGTCGCGGGAGATGGCGGGCACCGCGGGACCCCTTTCGGCTTCGTTATCAACAGTGCTCAACCCACACAGCCTAGCCACCGGCGACCACGTCACCACCCGCCACCCGTGCTTCACCGGCGCGGCGGCGTGACCGCCGCCCAGCAGGCTCCCCGCAACCCACGCCGATTCGCGACACGTCTTCGCGGGCCAGCACGACACGCCGCCGGAGCACGAATTCGCCGAGTGGCGTACGTCACTGGAGAAACTTCGACTCGATAACCGGCCGTAAGGGGTGTAAGTATTGCGTGACCCGGGTATCCGTTCAGAGCCTCGGCCGCCCTAAGAAAGGAAACGCACGTGTCGTATTTGCTCCGCGTGCAACTTCCGGATCGACCGGGAAGCCTGGGTGCTCTCGCCCTCGCACTCGGTTCCGTCGGCGCCGACATCCTCTCGCTGGACGTGGTCGAGCGTGGCGCGGGCTACGCCGTCGACGATCTGGTCGTCGAGGTGCCCACCGGCGCGCTCCCCGACACCCTCATCACCGCCGCCGAATTGATCGGCGACGTGCACGTGGACTCGATCCGCCCGTATTCCGGCGTGCTCGACACCCATCGCGAGCTCGAGCTCATGATCAGGTGGCCAGCGCGCGGGACGACCGGATGCAGGTGCTGGTGGACGGCGTGCCCCGGGTACTGCGGGTCGGCTGGAGCACGATCATGATGTCGGGCCGCAGGGTGCCTACCGGGTGGTCGGCAGCCCGAGTGCGCCGCAGACACAAGCGGGTTCGGCGCCGTGGATGCCGCTGGAGAAGCCGATCGTGCTCGATCCCGAGGCCGACTGGGTGCCGGGGATCTGGCGCGACATGGACACCAAACTGGCCGCAGCCCCGCTCGGCAACACCGGCAAGGTGCTGCTGCTCGGCCGCCCCGGCGGCCCCGATTTCCGGCCCTCCGAGGTGGCCCGGCTCGGTTACCTCGCGGGTATCGTCGCCACCGTCCTCGGCTGACCCAAGCAACCGGCGGACGCGTTCACCCGGTCGCGATCGCTCCCGCCGAGTCCACCGGCAGCCTCAGGACGTGCAACGGGTCACCGAGAGTGGTGCGCCAGTCCCGGCTCGGAACGGGAAGGAAGCCGAAGCGGTCGTAGATCCGGCGGGCGTGGGCCATGGCGGGCATGGTCGTCAACGCCACGGCGGCGAATCCCTCCGCGCGGGCCATGCCGATCACCCTGCGCACCAACGCGGTTCCGGCGCCGAGGCCGCGCGCCGATTTCGCGACGGCGAGCATCCGGAACTCCAACTCGTCCGGCAGCGCGGTCTCCGCGTAGGGCGTGCCGGGACGCGCGACGGTGAGCGAGCCGACGACTCGATCGGCATGGACGGCGACGAGGACCAGGGCGGAGGCCGCGCGCCGGGCGGTGTCGGCCAGTTCGCGCACGTACGGGCTGTCCGGCCGCACGTAACCCTCGCCGACGTAGACCTCCACGGTCAGCTCGCCTACCGCCTCGTACTCCTCCGGCCGCGCCGGCCGGACGACCACCTCGGTGTCACACGCATCCATATCCGGCATGATGCCATCGGCCGCAGCGTCTTCACCCTGGCCGGGAGATCTGCCAGCGGTCGGGATTGCTCGCCGGATAGACGACGGTGAGCAGATCGCCGGTCTCCGGCCAGGAACTCGTATCCCAGACGAAACGGCCGTACACGACCTTGCCGGAGACCGAAGGACCGGTCAGGTTGCCGGTGATGGTGACGTACTGCTCGCCGGGAACGTCGGGACGCGGGCTCACCCCGGTGATGTACAGCGTCCCCTCCTCCGGGTTCGCGGGCCCACGGCCGCGCCTGCCGCGCAGCGCGAAGACGATCAGCGACACGAGCACCGCGGTCAGGATCACCAGCGAAGCGAACTCCAGCATGCCCCCATGCTAGGTGCGGCTCATACCGGGGTGAGCTCGCTGGTGCCCCGCGCGGTGCGCCGTATCTGCCAGACCGACGTGCGGGTGCGCTGCGAACGTCCGTTGCCCCGATCGATCAGCGTCCGATTGCCGGTGGTGAAAATCAATTGCGCGCCACGGGCATTGGTCTCGGGGTTCTGGAACAGCTGGATCAATCGGTCGGTCTCCTCGGCGGGCAGGCACGCGCTGATGTCGTCGACCGCGAGGACCCGGCCCGCATCCAACGCGTCGAGCATGACCGGAAGGACCCGGAGCAACGCCAGCGTGGCGGAGGATTCGTCGCCGATCTCGAACGGCGTGTCGATGCCGTCGTGCACCAGGTGCAGACCGACGCCGCGCCGGGCCACCATCCGCGCGTACAGGGCGTCGCGGGCCGCCTTCAAGTTGGTCAGCTCGCGTTCGAGCAGCGTGCCGGTGAGGCCGTTGTCGCGCAGCAGCTGGTGGCATAGCCGGGCGAGGAGGCGCACAGGTCGATCTGCTTGCCGAGACCGGCGATGTCGGCGTCCAGTTCGCGCAGGTAGTCGGCGTACAGCGGGTCGTGCTCGGCCACCAGCAGGTTGGTGATGCCCAGCTCGGCCGTGCGCAACAGCGTCAGCAACCGCGCCGCGTTGTCCGGCGACCGGGAGATATGGCTGCCCAGCCGGTGGGCGACGGACTCCGGTGCGGCGGGTCCGCGCTGCACCTCGAGCATGGATTCGAACCATCGGTACGCGGGCACCAGGGCGTCCGAGTACATCTGGCCCGCGAGGCTGAGCAGCAAGGCATTCGGACGGACCAGCGGAGCCAGCGCGCTGATCCCGTAGCGCGCCGCCTCGAACATGGGTCCGATCTTGATCTGTTCCCCGCTGCGCTCGAACACGATTCGCTTGCGCGAGCGCGGCTGGGTGTGCAGCCATTCCGCGGTGACATCGGCGTTGTCCAGCCGGAACCCGTAGGTGTACGGCACGCCTTCGGCGACGAACGCCGCCACGAATTCCGAAGGCCGGTCGACGAAGCCGAGGTGCGGCGCCCGCACCGGACCGGCGTACGGGTCCCATCCGGTCACCGAGTGCAGCACCGCGTCGCGCATCTGCCCGAGCGCATTGATCAGGTTGGTCTTGCCCGCCGCGGGCCCGCCGTGCACGGCGGTCACCGGCACGGCCACCGGCCCGCTTCCCTTCGTGAGCCGCAACTCCTGCTCGTCGGCCAGCGATCTGTGATTGGTCACCTGAAAACTGCGCAGCATGCCGCCATACTTCCGGCTGCGGCGACACCGAGCGACATCAGGCCGGTGGCGTCCGCGATCCGCGCCGCCCGCTCGTCTCGCGCCACGGCACGCGCGCTGCGCCCGCACACCATTTCGCCGAGGTACCGCTCATGCTCGCCCGGGGGCCTGATCACCACTGTTACCTGGTGGAAGCGGTCTGCGATCGATGGCTCGCAGGTCGGCGGCGCAGTACCCTGATCGCATGACCGAGGCCTCGATCGCCTACCGCTGGACGCGCAGCGAGTTCCTGCGCGCGTGGGAGGCGGGCGCGTTCGACCATCGCGTCGAACTCGTCGAGGGGGAGGTATGGCCGGTGGTTATCGGGTCGTGGCACGGCCGGGCAGTGTTCCGCATCGCACGGAAGTTGCCGACCGATGGCGTCGAAGTGATTGGGTGGTCACCCAGAACGGTGATCTACGAGCACACCGAACCCACTACTTCTGGATACCGGACGCGCAAGGAGTACCGACCGGGTGACGACATCCCCGTTCACTACTCAGGCACGACGATTCCGGTCGACGATCTGCTGTTCCCGCGCTAGCGCACCTCGGTCGTCAGGACAAGCTCGGTGATAGCGGGTTAGCATGCCTGCACGCTGCGGTCGTTCGCGGCGTACTGCCGGAATGTTCGATGGGATGAGGGTATTCATGGGGCCGACGGTTCGTCGTCTTGTGGTTGGCAGCTCGGTCATCGCCGCGCTGGTGCTCGGCACGCTGGTCGTGGCGCCGGTGGCGGTGGCGGACGCGCCGTGTCCGGAGGGCACCGCCCGCGTGTTCCTGTCCGACAGCACGAACACCTGCCAGGGCGGAGGGACGGTCAGCTACGACCCGCCCGGCGTGGTGTCGAAGGTGTGCTCGATGCCGAGCGCGAACGTGTCCGCCGAAGCGACGTTCAAGACTCGCCGGGGCAAGCTGATGACGCAGAAGCTGGAGCTGAGCAACGGCCGCTGCGGCCGGTTCGATGTCGCGGGGCAGTTGGGCGCCACGGTGACGGTCAGCTGAGCCGAGATTCGCGCGCGACGCGCGTTCGAAACCGCACGCGCGAGCGCCGAGCCGAAACCGGCTGCGCCAGGTCAATCCTCGGCTTCGGCGTCCTCCGCGGCCGTCTCCGGCGCGACCGCTTCGGGACCGCCCAGCAACAGCCGGCGGAACCCCTCCTCATCGAGGATCGGCACACCGAGTTCCTCCGCCTTGGCGGCCTTGGATCCCGGCGCGTCGCCGACCACCACGAACGCGGTCTTCTTCGACACCGAACTCGCGGCCTTGCCGCCGCGTAGCAGGATCGCCTCCTTGGCTCCGTCGCGGGTGAAGCCCTGCAGCGAGCCGGTCACGACGATGGAGAGGCCCTCGAGATTCCGCTCGATGGATTCGTCGCGTTCGTCCTCCATCCGCACACCGGCGGCGCGCCACTTCGCCACCACGGCGCGATGCCAGTCCACGGTGAACCACTCCGCCACGGCGGCCGCGATGGTCGGGCCGACACCGTCGGCGGCGGCCAGCTCCTCGACCGACGCCTGCTCGATGCGCTCGAGGCTGCCGAATTCGGCAGCCAGCGCCCGCGCCGCGGTGGGACCGACGTGCCGGATGGACAGGGCGACCAGCACCCGCCACAACGGACGGTCCTTCACGGCGGCCAGATTCTCCAGCAACCGCTTGCCGTTGGCGGACAGGCTGCCGTTCTTGTTGGCGTACAGCGAGGTGGTGAGCAGCGCCGACTCGTTCAAGTCGAACAAGTCACCTTCGTCGATGATGACGCCGGACTTCAGCAGATCAATCGCGCCCTCGTACCCGAGCGCCTCGATGTCGAAGGCGCCGCGACCGGCGATGTGGTAAACGCGCTCGCGCAACTGCGCAGGACAGAATTGCTGGTTGGGACAACGGATGTCGGCGTCGCCCTCCTTCTCGAAGCGCAGTTCGGTGCCGCACTCCGGACAGTGCGTCGGCATGACGAATTCGCGCGCGTCCGCGGGGCGCGCGTCCACCACCGGGCCCAGCACCTCGGGGATGACATCGCCCGCCTTACGGATGGTGACCGTGTCGCCGATCAGCACGCCCTTGCGCTTGACCTCGGCGGCGTTGTGCAGGGTGGCCATCGAGACCGTGGATCCCGCGACGGACACCGGCTCCATCACCGCGAACGGCGTCACCCGGCCGGTGCGGCCGACGTTCACCTGGATGTTCAGCAGCTTGGTTGTGGCCTCCTCGGGCGGGTACTTGTAGGCGATCGCCCAGCGGGGCGCGCGCGAAGTGGAGCCGAGGCGGCGCTGTAGTGCCGTCTCGTCCACCTTGATCACCTGGCCGTCGATCTCGTGCTCGATGTCGTGCCGGTGTTCGCCCCAGTAGGCGACCCGCTCGATGACCGCGTCGATGCCTCGTACCCGCCTGGTGTGCTCGGACACCGGCAGGCCCCACGCGGCGAGCGCGCGGTAGGCCTCGTACTGTGAGGCGGGCGTGTAGCCCTCGATACGGCCGAAGCCGTGACAGATCATGTGCAGCCTGCGCCGCGCGGTGACCGACGGGTCCTTCTGCCGCAGCGAACCGGCCGCGGTGTTGCGCGGGTTGGCGTAGGGCGGCTTGCCCTCGGCCACGATGGCGGCATTGAGCGTCTCGAAATCCGCCAGCCGGAAGTACACCTCGCCACGGACCTCCAACAGCGCCGGGATCGGGAACTCGTCGCTAGGGGTCAGCTCGCCGGGGATGTCGTCGATGGTGCGCGCGTTGAGCGTCACGTCCTCACCCGTGCGCCCGTCGCCGCGGGTGGCGCCGCGCACCAGCCGACCGTTCCGATAGACCAGGTTCAAGGCGACGCCGTCGATCTTCACCTCGCACAGGTAGTGCAGGTCCGGCCCGGTTTCCGCCTCCACGCGAGTGGCCCAGGCGCGTAGCTCGTCGGCGGTGAACACGTTGTCCAGCGAGAGCATCCGCTCGAGGTGGTCGACCGCGGTGAAATCGGTCGCGAAACCGCCGCCGACGAGCTGGGTCGGCGAATCGGGAGTGCGCAGGTCCGGGTGCGCGTCTTCCATGGCCTGCAACCGCAGCAACAGCGCGTCGAACTCGCCGTCGGAGATGATCGGCGCGTCCCGGACGTAGTAGCGGAACTGATGCTCACGGACCTCGTCCGCGAGTCGCTGCCACTCCACCCGTTGCTCTGCCGTCGCCGGGGCCGCCGCACTGTCGCTCACCCATCGCACAGTAGTCCAGGCCACCGACAGCGCATCGCCTCGTCACCGCACGTCACCGCACTCACGGACCCGCGCCCGACTGCCCGCCATCGAGTCGGCGGTGCCGATGGAGGTGATCGGTCCGGGCAGCGGTTCGGGTCCGCGCACCGCGACCGAGGGCGTCACGGGAACGAGAGTTCTTCCGGCTCCTCGGCGTAGGCGCGCGCGACGTCCGTGGCCAGCCGCAGCGCCCGTCGGCTCCACTCCAGCGAGGCGCCCGCCAGACCGCATGCCGGACCGACGGCCACCCGTTGCGCCAGCGTCCGGCGACCGAAGCCGAGCCGATCGACCAACCGGACGCCGGGCTCCGCGACGGTCCGCCAACTGACCGCGCCGACCGGCATGTGAGCCGGGACGACTCCGAGCAGCAGCTGTTTGCCCGCTTCGATGACTTCCCCCACCTCGTCGAGTTGCCCGGTGCCGATCGTGCTCAGGTCGAAGCCGATGGCGTCGGCCGCGCTGCGGCGCAACAGGCCGAGCGCGGGCGGCTCCGCGCAGCTGTGCACCAGCACCGGCGCGGACTGGGCGGCGATCACCGTGTCCAGCAGGGCCAGCGCTTCCGGCTCCGGCAGCGCGCGCACGGTGTTCAGCACGCTCACACCGCGCAGCGAGCCGTCGAGCACCGCCGTCAGCGACGGTTCGTCCAGTTGCAGCACGACCTGCGCGCCGAGCCGTCTGCGCACCTCGGCCACATGCTGCGCCAGCCCCTCGGCCAGCGATGCAGCGAGGTCGCGCACCGCGCCGGGATCGGTGAGCACGCGATGACCGCCGGGCAACTCGACCTGCGCGGCCAACGTCAGCGGGCCCGCCGACTGCACCTTCACCGGACGGCCGCTACCGGACAGGCCGGCGTTCTCCCACGCTTCCTCGAGCGCGTCGAGGTCGGTCCGCAGCAGGTTGTGGGCGCGCCGCGAGACCGCGCCCGGTCGCGGCGCGAGCCGGTAACCACGGGGCGTGGTGTCGAACCGCAGGTCGATCAGCAACGCGGACGCCCGGCCGATCAGATCCGCGCCCGCACCGCGGGCCGGCAATTCCACCAGGTGCGGCAGCTCGCCCAGTTCACCGACGATGGTCGCGGCGGCCTCGCGCGGGTCGGAGCCCGGCCAGGAACCCACCCCGGTGGCGATCCCGCCCCGCAGGTGCACCGGCTCGGTCGCCACCTCTGTCCCGCCGTCTCCTGCCACGTCTTCCGTGCCGGTCTCGTCCACCGTCGCCGTTCTCCGTCCGTTCGCTTCCGCCACTACGCGACCCCACCGTCCTCGACGGCCACTCGAGGTCTCTCCGGTGCCCACACCGCGACGGGCCGCGAGCATGGCGGGCGGCGCCGATGGACGTACCGCGCCGACCGGCTCACCGCGCCGCCTCGGCCCCCGCTTCGCTCGCCAGGGGCTCCCGCGCGGTGCCGGAGATGGTCCCGCTGCCGATCACTTCGTCGCCCTCGGGGTCCGGACGGTAGAGCACCACGGCCTGGCCGCGCGCGACGCCGGTCAGCGGCTCGCGCAGCCGCACCACCAGGCCGCCAGCTGGCCGCACACCGTCCACCGCCTCGGCGACCGCGGGCGCGGTGCCGCCGTGCGCGCGCACCTGCGCCACGCACTCGATCGGACCCGAGGGCGCGCAACCGGAAGTCCAGATCGCGCGCTCCGCCTCGACGGTCCAGACCCGCAGGTCCTCGGCCGATCCGACGCGGACGGTGCCGGAATCGGGATCGATGCCAGTGACGTAGCGCGGCTTGCCGTCGGCGGCGGGGCCGGGCAAACCCAGCCCCTTGCGCTGGCCGATGGTGAACCCGTGCACGCCCTCGTGCCGCGCGAGCACCTCGCCGTCGGCGTCGACGACCGCGCCGGGCCGGATGCCGATCTTCGCGCCGAGGAAGGCGCGGGTGTCGCCGGAGGGGATGAAGCAGATGTCGTGGCTGTCGGGTTTGTTCGCGACGGCGAGACCGCGCTCGGCGGCCTCGGCGCGGATCTGCGGCTTGGGCGTGTCGCCCACCGGGAACATCGCGCGCGAAAGCTGCCGTGCGGTCAGCACCGCCAGCACGTAGGACTGGTCTTTGTCGGCGTCGACGGCACGGCGCAGCACACCGTTCTCCAGCCGCGCGTAGTGGCCGGTGACCACCGCGTCGAAGCCGAGCGCCACCGCGCGGTCGGCCAGTGCGGAGAACTTGATCTTCTCGTTGCAGCGCAGGCACGGATTCGGCGTCTCGCCCGCGGCGTAGGCCGCGACGAAATCGTCGATGACGTCCTCTTTGAAGCGGTCGGCGAAATCCCACACGTAGAACGGGATGCCGAGCACATCGGCGGCGCGCCTGGCGTCACCGGCGTCCTCCTTCGAGCAGCAGCCGCGCGACCCGGTGCGCAGTGTGCCCGGTGCCGCCGACAGCGCCAGATGCACGCCGACCACCTCGTGACCGGCGTCGACGGCACGCGCCGCCGCCACTGCCGAATCCACACCACCGCTCATCGCGGCGAGTACCCGCATCAGACACCTCCTTTCGCACCGGCCAGGCCCGCGGCCTTGGCCCGTTCCACCACCTGCGGCAACACTCGCAGCACCGCGTCGACGTCGGCGCTCGTCGAGGTGTGCCCCAACGAGAAGCGCAGCGATCCGCGCGCCTGCCATGGCTCGACGCCCATGGCGATCAGCACGTGACTGGGCGTGGCGACGCCCGCGGTGCACGCGGAACCGGTCGAGCACTCGATTCCCGCCGCGTCCAGCAGCATCAGCAGCGAATCCCCTTCGCAGCCGGGGAAGGTCACGTGCACGTTGCCGGGCAGCCGCCGCTCGCCGAGCGGTCCGTTGAGCACCGCGTCGGGCGCTGCCGCGAGTATCCCCTCGACCAGCGCGTCCCGCAGCGCGACCAGTTCGGCGGTTCGCGCGGGGAGCTCGGCCGCGGTCTGGCGCAGCGCCGCCGCCAAGCCGATGGCCGCCGCCGTGTCCGAGGTACCCGACCGCAGGTCGCGCTCGTGCCCGCCGCCGTGCAGCAGCGGCACGCACGGCACCTGCCTGCCGAGCAGCAACACCCCGATACCGTGCGGCCCGCCGACCTTGTGCCCGGCGAAGCTCGCCGCCGAAAGGCCGCTCGCGCCGAAATCGGTGGGCAGCTGGGCAGCCGCCTGGACCGCGTCGCTGTGCATGGGCACGCCGAACTCCTGCGCCAGCGCGGCGAGCTCGCCGATCGGCTGGATGGCGCCGACCTCGTTGTTCGCCCACATGACGGTGATCAGCGCGACTTCGTCGGGATGCGCGGCGAGGGCGGCGCGCAGTGCGCCCGGCACGACCACTCCCTCTGCGTCCACCGGCAGCCAGGTGACCTCTGCGCCCTCGTGCCGCTCCAGCCACTCCACCGCGTCGATCACGGCGTGGTGCTCCACCGAGCTGGCGATGATCCGATTGCGGCGCGGATCGGCGTCGCGGCGCGCCCAGAAGATGCCCTTGACCGCCAGGTTGTCGCTCTCGGTGCCACCGGAGGTGAAGAGAACCTCCGAGGGCCGGGCGCCCAGGCAAGCGGCGATGGACTCGCGCGCCTCCTCCAGCAGCCGCCGGGCGGCGCGCCCGGAGCCGTGCAGTGAGGACGCGTTGCCCGTGGTGCGCAGGGCAGCCGTCATCGCCTCGATGGCCGCGGGCAGCATCGGTGTGGTGGCCGCGTGATCGAGGTAGACCGTCTGGGGCGCAGCACCGTTGACCGGACCCGAAAAAGCCGACTTCATGACCAGTTAAGGATAGCCGTCGGCATCAGCCGGTTATTCCCCCCTGCTCGCGGCCGCGCGAAAGGTGCGTTTCCGGCCCTTTTCCCGGCCCGATTCCCCCGTCGGAAGGCGAATCTCAGGGTATTCACCTATTGAACGTGCCGCTGAATAGCGGTACGTTGTTCGACGTGTTGATCGCCGTTCGCCCGTTCCCCGAGCGGGCCGAGGCCGGAGCGCCGAGCGGTCGACTACCGGACGAAGCTATGAGTGAGGAAGTTCCGATGGACCCACGCCCCCAGGGACGTACGCGACGTGTGCTGGCACGCGCCGCGGCCGCGTCCGTACTCGCGCTGATGCCGATCACCGCCGTCGCGGTGCCCGCGCTCGCCGACCCGATCGTGCTCGAGCCCGCCGACCAGATCGAGCCCGCCCACGGCCGTCCCGGCCATGGGCACGGTCACGGTCACGGCCACCGGCACCGCCATGACGGGTGGAACCACGGCAGGCACGACGACTGGAACCGGGGACGCCACGACGACTGGTTCCGTGGTCGGCACCGCCACGACGATTGGGATCACGGCAGGCCCGGTTGGCACCACGGGTTCCGGCCGCCCACCGGCAGCGGTTTCTGAGCCCGAGCCACGTTGTCCGGAGCGAGCCGTCGATGGCTCGCTCCGGATTCGTGTGGAAAGGCGGCTATCGCGCGGCGGCCCTACCCCGGCGGCCCAGCAAGGTCGGGCGGCGGCGCGTCTCACGCATGACTTCCGGGGCATCGACCGCCACCGACGGGTCCTGAACCCTGGTGTGTCCCGCCTCGATCCACTCCGTCGTCTCCAGCGCACCGTGGCGCGGCGAACCGGTGCCGCGTACGGCGGCCTCGCAGCGGCGGGCCAGCTCGCGCCGGTCCGTACCGGGTCGCTGCACCGGTTCCAGCACCACCTCGGCCACCATGCCGCGAGATCGCAGCACCCGCCGCGCGGACGAGGCAAAGGTGTCGACGCCGACGAAGCCGGGCACCGTGCAGGGGACGCCGTGCCGGTCCAGATACCGCAAACGCACCGGTTGCACCGGGGTAGCGGTGTCAACGGCGGCTTGGAACATCGCGGGGCGCATGGAGCCGTAGGCGCGACCACACCAGGTGGTGCCTTCGGGGAAGACGCAGATCCGCTCGCCGGCGGCCAGCCGCGCCCCGACGGCGGCGACCACACCGGGCAGCTGTCGCAGACTCTCCCGTTCGATCGGGATCACCCGCATCAGCTCGGCTAGTCTGCCGATCAGCGGCCAGTCCACCATGTCGGCGCGGGCCACGAAACCGAGCGGCTGCACCGAGGCCAGCGCGACGATGTCGGTCCAGCCGATGTGCCCGCTCACCACCAGCGCGCCGCCGTCCGCCGTGCCGAACCCGGCGGACGCGAGCGCGGCGTCGCCCTCATCGACGACACCGCGCTCGCCCGGGACCACCCGGTTGTCGACGACGCGCAGCCGCATGCCCAGACATCCGAGCAGAAGGCGCGCGTAGCCTCGCTGAAGCGGGACGCGCTTGCCGCGCGGCGTCACGGCGTTCGCTACCGGGAAGCTGAGCAGCAGCCCCGCCACCCCGGCCAGCCGGGCGGCCACCCGTGCGAGACCGACTTCATCGGACGAGTCCAGACAGCCGGGGCCGCAAGGGCTCGAGGGCATCCACGCGTGCGCGGTGGACGTGGCGGGCGGCGCGTCGAACACCACTGTCCTCACCGTCCCCCGTCGAGGGTCGCGGCGGCGTCTCGTAGTCGGTTCAGGTACCGGGTGTTGATGGTGTCCAGTCCGAGCAGCGCGACGAAGTCCGCGACCGCGAAGGCGGGATCGTGCGCGGGCTCACCGCAGATCTCCGCGCCCAGCCGAAGGTAGCCGCGCACCAGCGGCGGCAGCTTCGGCCGTGACGGCGGTGTCAGTTCGTCCAGGGTCTTGCCGTCCACGATCACCGGGTTGTACGGGTGCACCCGGCGCTCGGGGTCGGAGGCGTGCCGGCCGAGCAGCAGGTCACGCACGCCACGCACGTTCACGCCCGGCGGGTCGGCCGGGGTGTCCCGCATCGGCACCGACACGCAGCCCATCACCCACTCGTATCCGGTGAGCTGGATGTAGTGCAGGATGCCCGCCCACATGAGGGTGAGCACCGAGCCGTTGCGGTGGTCGGGGACCACGCAGGCCCGGCCCATCTCCACGATCCGCATGCCTTCCGGATCCAGTTGCGCGAGGTCGAATTCCGTCGCCGTGTAGTACCCGCCCGCCGCGGCGGCCTTGTCCGGCGGGAGCATCCGGTAGCAGCCGACGAACTCGCCGGTGGAGTCGTCACGCACCAGCAGGTGGTTGCAGTACTCGTCGAAATGGTCGGCATCCAAACCGCTGCCATTGTCCGGGATCCGGAAACCCGGCTCGCTCGCGAACACGTTGTAGCGCAGGCGCTGGGCGGCGACACGGTGGTCGAGATCGGAGGAGACCACCAGCGAGTAGCGCGACCGTTCCTCGCCGGAGTCCGTCGGTCGAGCCGAGGCTGTCAGCACGGACGAAATAGTCATATCCACGATGAAGCCAGTTCGAGAATGCGCCTCAGCGACCTCGAAGTGTCGCGGCGATGCCGGTTGGGTGAACGAGACGGCTGTCACACCGAGCGTTCACCGAACGGTTCCATCGCGTTCGTCCCTCCGCAGCGCGGCGGCTTTTCGCCGCCACACCGGCCGCGGCTGTCGCACTCGGGCCGGAAAAACGAATCGCGCCGCTCCCGGCTCGGAGCGGCGCGATTCCTCAGGCGCGGGAAGCCGCTAGGCGGCGCGGCTTTCCGATACTCGTACCCTCGTCGAGGTCGTCTCCTCCTCGGCGAAACCGGGGCGTCCGGTGCCGATGAACGCGACCAACCACGAGGCGACCGCGGCGAAGCGGTTGCGGAAGCCGACCAGGTAGAACAAGTGCACCGCGAGCCACATGACCCAGGCGACGACACCGCGGAAGGTGATGCGCTCGTTCAGCTTCGCCACCGCGCTGAACCGGCTGATCACCGCCATGCTGCCCTTGTCCCAGTAGGTGAAGGGGGTGCCCGGCAGCTTCTTGCGGCGGATGATGTCGGCGGCGTGCCTGCCCTCCTGCATGGCCACCGGCGACTGGCCGGGATAGCCGTTGAGCGAGGTCATGTCGCCGATGGCGTAGATGTCGGCGTAGCCGCCGACGGTGAGGTCGGGGTTGATCAGCAAGCGGCCGGCCCGGTCGGTCGCCACGCCCGTGGCCTCGGCCAGGATCTTCGCGAACCCGCCCGCCTGCACGCCCGCCGACCAGACCACGGTCTCCGCGGCGATGCCGTGCTCGACGCCGTCGGCGCCTTTGACGGTGACCTTCCCGTGCTCGATGTCGGTGACGAAGGTGCCGAGCAGCACGTCCACTCCGCTGCGCGTCAGCGACTTCTTCGCGTACTCCGACAGCCCGCCGCCGAACGGCGGGAGCACCTCACCCGCGCCTTCCACGAGGGTGACCGAAACCTCTTGGTGAAAATGCCGTTTCGCCAGTTCCTTCAGCTGGCCCGCCACCTCGACGCCGGTCGCGCCCGCGCCGACCACGACGAAGCTCAGCAGCCTCTGCCTGGTCTGCTCGTCGGCGTGCGCGGCATCGGCGAAGACGCGCTCGATCTGGGCGCGCAGCCGCCGCGCGTCGTCGATGGTCTTGAGCGAGAAGGTCTTCTCGGCGAAATCGTCCCGGCCGAAGTAGGACTGGCTGGCGCCCGTGGCCGCGATCAGCGAACCGTAACGGATACGGTGGCGCATGCCCTCGTGCTCGTAGGTGACGATGGCCCGGTCCGGATCGATGTCCACCACGGTGCCGAGGCGCACGTCGGCCTCGCGATGGCGGCGCAGGATGCCCGCGATCGGGGGCGCGATCTCATCCGATGTGAGCACACCCGTCGCTACCTGGTACAACAGCGGTTGGAACAGATGCTCGGGCGTGCTGGAGATCAGCACATAGTCCACCCCCGACTTGGCCAGCTGCTTGGCGGCGGCGAGCCCGCCGAACCCCGATCCGACAATGACGACACCAGCGGTTTCGATTCCCGCTTCCACGTACTGCATGACAGCCTCCTTCTCTCATTACCAACCGCGATCCGGAGGGCGGATATTTCAGGTGTGTGGGCGCATAATTCAGATGACTCTTATCTCGATTCGTAATTAATAGGAGGCCGCTGTGGAACTTCGGCAGCTCACCTACTTCGTCGCGGTGTGCGAGGAGCTCAGCTTCAGCGGCGCCGCAGCGCGCTGCTTCATCTCGCAGTCGGCGATCAGCCATCAGATCTCCCGGCTGGAGCGCGACCTCGGCGTGCAACTGTTCGAGCGGTCAACCCGCTCGGTCGTGCCCACCGACGCCACCGCACGGCTACTTCCCCTCGCGAAACAAATGCTGAGCCTGGAGTCGGCGATCCGGGCTGCTGTGCGGACGGTGGGACCGCGCATCCGGCTGGCCGCGAACATGTCCTTCGCCACCCGCTCCCTCTCGGCGATCGCGGGAGCGCGCGCCGCGCATCCGGAGGCGGAGATCGAGTTCGTGATCAAACCTTTCCGCCAGCGCATCACTGCGGTCGCGGACGGCGACTGTGATCTGGCGCTCATTCGCGGGCGCGTCGATCAGCCCGGCCTGATAGTGGAGCAACTCTGGGTCGAAGACCTCGTGATCGCCACTTCCAGCGCACACCCCCTGGCGACCGAAGACACAGTGACCCTGGCGGATCTGAGTTCGTATCCGCTGCTGCTGCCGCCTGAGCAGGAACAGGTGCTGCTGCACACCGTGATCCGCAACGCGTTCGCCGAACTGCCCACCGGTCCCACCTTCGGACCGCCGATCCCGCCCGATCACACGGCGACGATGGAACTGATCAACCGGCCGGACGCGTGGACGGTGCTCTACGCCGAGAGCACCACCGAGGGACTGGTCGTCCTGCGCCTGGCCGAATCCAAACTCCGCATTCCGGTGTCGGCGGTGCTGCGCGCCGACGCCAGGCGATCACCGATCCTGGACACCCTGCTCACGGCGCTGCACCGCTGCTGAGCAGGGTTTTCGTCAGCGGGTCGTTCCTCACCGCGAGACGCGGGCTGCGGGAAGTTCCCGGCACCCGCACGGACCTCGCGAGATGGTCCACGGCAACGATCGCGGTCGAGTCGATCGGATCCGGCATCATCAATTCCAGCGGCCACGAAATCACGGAATCACGGAATCACGGAATCACGGAATCACGGAATCACGGAATCGGAGTGAATCCGATCCCGACCGTGCCCGGTCCTTGCGCCGCGATGTCGTCGAGGATTCCATGAATACCGGTGAACTGGAACGGCGCCCACGGGGTGAGAGGATTGATCGCGGAGGTGATTCCGACCAGACCGCTTCGCGTGGTCACCGGTCCACCGCTGTCGCCCGGAATGATCGCAGCCCATGACCTGATGACGTTGTTCTTGTACTCGACCACGAGACCGCAAGTGGTTCCGGACACCTGGCCGTACTTGCACATGATGTCCGACAACGGAACGGGATGCGCGCCGATCCGGCTGATCACGGTCCCGTTGGGTGTCGTGTTGATCGGATTGATCTTCGTTTCGTCCAGTTTGATGACCGCGTAATCTTTGGAAGAGTCGGCCGGAAACCGCATCGACGGAAATCCGGGCCAATTCGTACACCACGTGGCGTAATATCCGATCGGGCCCAGTTTGCGATTACCGGAGAGAAATACCTCCTGTTTTCTGGTGTTCCGGGTCATCATGTGCCCGGCCGTGAGAGCCACCAGATTGCCGAGTTCGTCGTATCCGACAGCTCCTACGGTGCCCCAGCTTCCGCAGGGCGGTCCGCCATCGGACATGATCGAGGTGCCCGGACCGAAATTCACGCCTGATCGCGGGGGTGTGCCGGCGTAAGTGAACGAGACGCCATTACTCGGCCCGCTCGGTGCGGTGACGGTGATATGCGCGACTCCCGTCGCGGCCGGGGAAACAGCCGTGATCCGCGTCGCGGAGTCGATCGTGAACGAGGTCGCTGGAATAGCGCCGAATTTCACCGCCGTAACTCCGGTCAGGTTCGTCCCGGTCAGGACAACCGTGGTGCCACCGCTGCGCGGCCCCGAACTCGGACTGGCCGAGGTGAGAGCCGGCGCTTCCGGCAGGGAAGTAATGGCAGACATAGTGCGACCTCCTCGACCCCGGCGGAATCGGTTCCGCGGTGCCAGGGTGGTGAACTCGCTCGGTCCTGGCTCTATCCAGTAATGCGCCTGTACCGGAACACGGGCAAGAGATGTGTCGATCCGTTTTCTTCCGTTTTCAGATCAATTCGGTGGTCGGGGAAGGCCGATGGCGCGCGAGCAGCCGTGACCAGAAGTCGTGGCGTACCGCATCCCACAGCGCGGTCATTTTCGGCAGCAGTTCCCGCACTTGCGCGAGGTCGGGGTAGGAATCCGGGCCGTAGGAGGCGATGGGCGTCACGTCGGACGCGCCGCGCACGACCATGATCGCGATCCGGTGGCCTTCCATCCGCCAGATCGCCTGAAAGCCTCCGGCTTCGGTGTGATGGATCTCGTGCATTCCAGTTCAGTCCCGCTCGCTTCGCGTGACGTCGGACTGACGGGAGGCCGGGCCGCCGGAGTCCACGAGGGAGGCGCTGAGCGCGTCGAGCACATTCAGGAGTGTTTCCATGTCGGGGCCAGGCGATATGGGCAGTGGACCGGCGGGCGGATCGAACGCCAGGCCACGGGCGGCGGCGCGTTCGCGCGGGCTGGAGACCGGTGGAACGAGCTCGCCCGCCCGCACCAGACAGCTGAGCACCGACGCCTTTCGTGGACAAGTGGCGGCGCGACATCCTCGGTGCTGCTGCATTATTCGATGCGCCTCGGTGATGGTGAGCGGATGGTCAGGATGGGCGTGGCCGGGACCGATCGCACCGGGCTGCGCGCGTGCCCACGTCACGGCGGGGCTCACCGTCTCGAGGTCGCAGGTCTCGCAGACTCGGGCAGGGGTGTTGTCCACGGTGGTCAGGTCGTGGACGACGAGGGCGGCGGCGTGCACGCCGACCGCGATTGCCAGCGCGTATCCGACCGGATCGACCCGCCTTCCGGGGGCCGGACGGCGAAGAGGTAGTGGTAGCCCAATCGTTCGGCGTGGCGGCGTATTTCGAGCGCGTGCCGTGGGGCGTGTGGTCCGGATATCTCGGTTCGTATCAGTCCTACGGCATTCGGTGGCTGCCTCCTATGCGTGGCGAGCCGGCCGGTTGTCCCGATCTTTTGGGCGTGCATCATCGCTCCCGAATCATGTTGACAGCGTGCTTGTGCGGATTCGCTTCCCTGAGGCGCAACCCTTGCGCGGGTTTCCGCCTCGAACGCCGGAAACCAGCACACCACCCGTGACCAGCGAATACGCTCGAAAACGAGCACCCACTCCTGATCGGCTCAGATACCCAGGACGGTGCTCGGTTCTCGAGCTGACCGCGATCGGTTTCCAATCCCGCACGACTCACTTTTAGGAGACCTGCGTGACCAACCCTGATGAAGAAGGCCCCTCATCGACCCTGCCGCGTCGCCAACTCGGACGCTTCCTGCGCGACCGCCGCGAAGCCGCTGGCTTCACCATCGCCGAGGCCGCCAAACTCGTCGATCTGTCCCGGGCGGTTCTCCAGCGCATGGAGACCGGACAGATCCAGAAAGTCCGTAAACAGGACGTCCAGGCGCTATGCGAGCTGTACGCCGTGGAGGCCCCGGACACCGAAGCGGCGGTCGACCTTGCGGTGCAAGCTAGAACGAAGAGCTGGTATCACGCGTATGGCGGTCTGTATAGCGGCGCTTTCAACATGTACGTCGGACTCGAAGCGGCAGCGCGGCGACTGACCACGTACCACGAACACGTCCCTGGATGGTTGCAGACCGCAGACTACGCACGCGCAGTCATCGGGGCATATCCGGAATTCAGCAGGGAAGACATCGAGCGGCGTGTGGAGCACCGACTCAGGCGGCAAGCCATAGTCACTCGCAAGACCAAGCCGGTTGCGTTGGAAGTCCTGCTGCACGAATCGGCACTGCACCGCATGGTCGGAGGGCCGAAGATCATGTCGGTCCAGCACCGGCACATGGCCGAGATTTCGAAGCTACCCAACGTCACACTGCGGATCCATCCCTTCAGCGCCGGGATGGCTTGGGGGATGCCGCACGGCCTGTTCATCATCATGGAGTTCGACTCGAACACCAGAGGTGTGCCGGTCGAGCCGCCGATCGTTTACCTGGAGGGAGGCCCAGCGCAGGATGTATACCTGGAGAAAGCCGAGGAGATTCGGCTCTATAGTGAGCTCGCCTCGGTCATCCGGGACAAGTGCCTGGGTGAAGTGGAATCGCGAGACCTGCTCCGGCGGGTGGCAAGGAGTTACGAGCGATGAACGGTGACCTATCCGAGGCGAACTGGTTCAAGAGTAGCCGCAGCGCCAGCGGTTCGCAGTGCGTCGAAGTGGCATGGCTCGACGGCGGCATGATCGGCGTGCGGGACAGCAAGAACCCGACCGGCCCAGCGTTGGTGTTCGCACCAGGTGAGTGGGACGCCTTCACCACAGGCGTTCAGGGCGGCGATTTCAACCGCCCCGCCTGACCGCCCCATCGCACAACCAACTGAAACGAACGGCTCCGCTCCCGCTTGATACACAACCGGGAGCGGGTCCTCTCGTCTTGTCGGGTTCGGCGATCGACGCAAGCAGTTCGCAGCCGTCGAACGGGTCACTGGCGGACATAGCACGCGCCGCCACAGACCACACCACGCCTCAGTATCACAGAATCGTCGGCGTAGACTTGAGCACAACGAATTCTTGTCCCCTGAACTACAATTCACGGTCACAGACGTCCGCGAGAGCGGGAGGGGGAGCGTTGACTGGCCCTGTTGCACCGGCGCCTCTGGTCGATCGCATCGAACGAGCTGGCGGAACTGCTGGATCGAGTGGATCGGGCAATCGATGTCAACGCGCCTGCCGTGATCGTGCTGCGGGGTGAGGCGGGTGTCGGGAAGACCAGCCTTCTCTCAACGTTCGCTCATCGTGCGGTACGTCGGCACGCCGAGTCGGGATTGTTGTCCGGCTACGGGCAGGCAATGCTGAATTCCCTCGCATCGGATTCATTTCAAGCGGTGCGCGAGTGCCTACGGTCGTTGACGTCGTCCGCTGAGCGTTTCGGTTCACGGACGAGGCTGGAACGGGTGGTGTCCTCATTCCGGCAGCATGCGCCGGATTGGATCGAGTCGGTTCCAGTCGTCGGGCAAGTGCTGGCGGCGACCGTGCGCACGGGGCAGACGTTCGTCGCGTCCGGCCGGGCAAAGACCGAAATAGATAGCCGTCTAGACCAATTGTTGCGGCTGATCGAAGACCTGCTCACCGACAGTCCGGTTCTGATGATCCTCGATGATTTGCACTGGGCCGACACCGCGACCATCAACCTGCTGACCACGATCGCCTTGCGGATGAACGGTCCGCTGATTCTCGTGCTGGCTTACAGGCCGGATCAATTGCGTTCCGCCGAGCAAACTCACCCTCTGCAGCGTGCGGTGTTTCGGCTGTGCCGGTACCGACCGGAGACCGTGGTGATGGATCTGCCACGATTGTCGAACGCAGATACCGAACGGCTGGTTCGCCAAGCCGCGAGCGGCGTCGCGGTGCCGCACCGGCTGGTGTCGCGAATCGTCCGGCTGAGTGCGGGCAATCCGCTGTTCGCCGAGTCTCTGGTTCGCTTGGGCGACCGCGCCGACGGGGCGACCCCGCACCAGATCACCGCGGTATTGGAAGAGCGGCTGTCCTATTTGACCGGAGCCGATCTGCAGTTGCTCGAGATCGCGGCGTTGATCGGCTACAGCTTCGAGGTCAACTATCTGGCGCGGCTGGCCCGCATGGACGTCGATGACGTCTACGAGCGACTGCACGTGCTGTTCACCGAACATGGCCTGGTCCGTCCCGCCGAACCGCGCGGGGACTTCGACCGCTATCTCATCCACCATCCGTTGTTCGCCGAAATCCTCCGTGAACGCGGAGCGGCCAACGCGCCGCGGTGGCGGCGGCAGCACGCTCGCCTGCTGCAAATTCTGGAAGGTGAACCCGAGTGGGACACGAGCTGCAGGTCCGCGCCGCCGCAGTGGCCGTCGCTGCCCGTGATCGCGCGAAGGCCGGTGCACTCGCTCTGGCAGCGGCACGCCGCCAGTTCGCTTTGGGCTCGGTGTCCAAAGCGCGTGACCTCGCTCGGATCGCGGTCGACCAGACACCGTCTTTTTCGGTGTATGCACTCCTGGCCGAATGCCTTTCGGCCGAGGGCGATCATGTAGGCGGCACCGAGGCCTGCGCCGCGGCACTCGCTCGCGTCGAGATCGAAGAGGTGGCGTCGACGCTGACGGTGCCCGTGCGTCTACTGTGGGCCCGCAACTTGCGCATGATCGGTGACTGGAGCCAAGCCAGTCGAGTGCTCGATGACCTGGTCGCGGCTCACCCGGAACCGAGCGAATTACGGGCAGAGGCGCTGATCCTCCAGGCCGAGGTCGAATTGTGCGGTCCGGTGCAGGACACCGCCCGGTGCATCGAGCTTTGCGATGCGGTCGCCGCGATGAGCGTCGAGTCACAGATACGGTCGCGCGCGTATGGGCATCGTGGACTAGCACATCTGGCCGCCTACGAGTCAGCGGCCGCGGAGCACTGGCTCCAGCGCGCGATCGAGATGGCACAGAGCACCGGGCACCCGTATGCCGAATACGAAGCGTTGCATTGGCTGAGCAAGAAGACGATGGCCTGCCTCGAGCTGGATCGTTCCTGGCAGCTGCTCGAACAGCTTGCTCGCATGTCTCGCACCTCGGGCGTGGCGAGCGAGAATCCCCCGCACCTTCGCGATTCCAGCCGGGTGCTCGGCTTGCAGCAGCGCTTCACCGAGTCCGCCGAAGCCTTCAGCCGTTATCTCGATATCAGCCTGCCGACTGCGCTCGGCCGTGTCGCCACCACACTCGCCTGCCAGCTCCGCGAGCTCGAAGACCTGTATGGGCGCACAGTCGCGAACCGCCTGCTCACCGAGCTCCGCGGGGTCTGCCGAAACGACGTGCTAGCGGCCGATCGCTGTGAAAGACTCACCGCCCACCTGCACACGCTCGAGCATCGCCCGCAGGGCTGGACCGCGGTCGGCTTCGCCATCGCCGAGTTCGGCGTCACAGCCGAAGACGCGGAGGCGGCGGACGCGATCTTCCGGTTCGACGTGGCGAGTCTGCCACGGCTACGTGCCTCCCTTCACCACAATGAGGCCGGTGCGTGAAACCGGTAGCGTACGAGAAATTCACACTGGCCTCCGGGCTGATCCAGCTCAATCACGCGTCCTACGGACTCGCGTCGCGGGAGGTGTTGGCCGCAGGTGAACGCCTTCGTGCTCAGCTCGAGTCCGACCCGACCCGCCACCTCGGGGCCGAGCTCACCGGGCGGTTGGAGACGCAGTCTGCCCTCGCGGCCAGAGCGCTGGGCCTCGACGCGGACCGGACCGCTTTGTGCGCCAATGCCACCTCCGGGGCAGCGGCAATCATCGCGTCGCTTCCGTTGTCTTCGGCAGACACCGTCGTCACGCTGGATACCGAGTACTCCTCTATCCAGCGCGCTTGGCAGATCGCATGCGCGCGGGCCGCCGCGCGCTTGATCACAATCCCGGTGGCGCTACCGTTCCACAGTCCAGACCAGCTACTAGCCGATCTCGATGCCAGTGTGCCTAACGAGGTGACCTACCTACAGGCCAGCCTCATCTCATCATCCGCAGCCATCCAATTCCCGGTCACGGTCCTCGCGGATTGGGTGCGCGGCCGTGGCGGCGAGCTGATCCTCGATGCCGCGCACGGACCGGGCCACATTCCGCTGACCCCTACGGAATGGAATGCTGCGGCGGTGTTCGGCACCCTGCACAAGTGGCTGCCCACGCTACGACCGGTCGGATTCCTCTCGCTCGCACCGCACATGCTTGACCGGGTCCGGCCAGCCGAAGTATCGCTGACTTGGGATGCCGGCAATCTCGTTGAACGATTCTCCTGGCCGGGCACGTTCGACCCGGTGCCGCGGCTCTGCTTGGACACCGCGCTGACGCAATGGAGCAGATGGTACGCCGGGGGCGATTTCGACGAGTGTCGGCGCTTGGCAGACACCGCCTCGGATGCTCTGGCCCGGATCGGCGCGCGACCGACAGCCACCGCGAAATACTCGCCACCACGGATGCGGTCGTTCATCCTGGACGCTGTGACCGTGACCGAGGTGGTGACGGCGTTGCAGTCCGCTCGCTTGCGTGCATGGGTCGGGCCAGGTGCCAGCGGTGAATGCTTGCTGCGGATCGCGACGCACGTCTACAACGACCAGCACGACATCGACGCGTTGACCAACCAGATACAGGAGGTACTGTCCCGATGATCGTGCCTCCAATTCCAGCCCGGTTGGAAAAGGCCATAGTTTTCATGCGCGGCGAATCCGATGGGCGAGCATGGCTCGATGCAATCCCAGAACGGATCGCCAACTACGCCGACCGGTGGAACCTCGGTCTCGAGAGCATCGCCGACAGCGGTGCCATGTCGTGCTGCGTATACTGTTCGACGCCCGACGGCACACCGGCCGTGCTGAAGATTCCCGTGGACCGAGAATCCGGTTGCATAGAAATCGCCATGCTGCGGCGATGGTCTGCAGCACACGCAGCGCCTGCGGTCCTGCAATATTCAGCTGATTCCGGCGTGTTCCTGATGACGCGGGTCATCCCCGGCGTCACCGCGTGGCCGGACAATTACGCCAGCGACTCGACCGAGTTCGGGGAACTGCTTACTCGGCTGCATCAACCCGACCTGCCGAAGCCGCCCGACCTCAGAGACCTCGCCGAGATCGCGCGAATGCGTCTGGACTGGGCCAGGGAACGATTCGCCGACCCGCAGTACTCCGAAGCGATGGACCGTTTCGATGCCATGCCCCGGCTCGCCGAAGCCGAGAAATTACTGGACGTCTTACTGCGCACCACCGTGACTCATCATGTACTACATGCGGACCTGCAAGCCAAGAATATCCTGCGCGGCCCCGACCGCTGGTACGCGATCGACCCACTCGGCGCCATTGGCGACGTCAACGCCGAAGCTGCCCTGTGGGTGGCGATCCAGAACGGCCCGGTGTCGATAAGAGAACGAATTGACCAACTCCACGACCATCCGCTGCTCGACCAAGCCCGGTTGCGCAGTTGGACATACGTTTACGCTGTAGCAGAGTACCGTCCCTACACGCCTGCGTCCGCCGAACGCATGGACATCTTCGTACGGGAAACCGACCCTACCCAGTGCCTCGATGAAGTTGGGCAGGGGTGATCTCGTTGCTTCGACGATGCCGGATACGATATCGCTGCCTGTCCGAACCGCAGTGCACGGCTTCAGGTGAGGGCTACATCGACATTTCTCCTTCGCGATAAGGCATTACTACCGGTCCGTTATCAGCTGCGGACGATACCGATCAAGTGCGCGCGCACGACCTCGGCCGATGCCGAAGCCCTCGCGCATCTGTCGCCCTTTCAGACGCGCAATTTCGTCGCCGCCAGCGCCGTGCCCTCGATGCGCGCGCGAATCTTGGCGAACGCGGTCTCCCGCGAGGTGGAGGTGTCGTCGGCGAACGGCGAGAAGCCGCAGTCGTCGCAGGTGCCCAGTCGATCGACGGGCAGGAAGCGGGCGGCGAGCAGCACGCGGTCACGGACCTGTTCGGGTGTCTCGACGCGCGGATCGATCGGGTCGGTGACGCCGATGAACACGCGTGCCGTGGCGGGCAGGTGTTCGGCGACCACGGCCAGTACCTTCTCCGGGTCCGGCTCGCTGGCGAACTGGAGGTAGAACGCGCCCACCCGCAGTCGCAGCAGCTTCGGCAGCAATTCGACGTAGTCCACGTCCAGGCTGTGCGTGGAGTCCTGGTCGCCGCCCGGGCAGGTGTGCACGCCGATCCTGGCCCGCTCCTCGTCCAAGAACCGGTCGAGCACTGTGTTGTTCAGCTCGATGAACTGGTCGAGCACCCCACCGCTGGGATCGAGCTTGAGCGACAGCCGCCCTTCGGTGAAGTCGAGCTGCACCAGGTGCGCACCCGCGTCCAGGCAGCCACGGATGTCGGCCTCGGCCGCGTCGGCGAGGTCGGCGAGGAACTGCTCGCGGGGATAACCCTCGATCCCGTCGGCCGGATACAACAGGCTCAACGCCGACGGCGCGATGACGGCCTGCTTCACCGGAACGGTGGCGTGCTGCTGCGCGTCGCGCAGATAATCCGCCGCGTGCGCGGCGTAGCGGAACGGGCCGGAGGCCAGCCGCGGCAGCTGTCTCTGATGCCCGTCGGCGAACGGGATGATCGCGCCGTCCGGGGCCAGATTGTCCAGCCCGGCAATCGGATAGGTGGCGAAGCTCGGCTTGGACTGCTCGCCGTCGGTGACAACAGGAGAGCCGAGTTCCTCCAGCTTCCGGATGGTCTCGGCGACCGCGCGCCGCTGGAGTTCGGCGAGCGCGGCGGCGTCGCCGGATTCGTCGGCCATGGCGGCCAACAGGTCGTGAGGTCGAGGGATGCTACCGATCGGTTCCGTTGGGATGCTCACTGGCCGAGTGTACGTCCGCGACCTGCGACTTCGACGCGAAATCACCTGTGCCGTAGTTTCTTTCGCATCGGTCACGAATCCCGCGCGAGTCGCCTCGAGAGTTTGCACGAATTTCGCGCCGAAAGTCTCCGATCAGTCACAACAAGCCAAGCGCTCGAAGATCAGCGCCTCTACGTCCCAATAGACCCAAACGGTTCGAACCGACCAGCACCTCGGCGGAGTCGCTCGCACCCGCGTCAGTTCGCACCTTCCCGGTCGAGACACACGAGCACCGCGTCGGCCCTCCCCCCCGGCCGCTATTCGTTCGACCAGTTGGGCGAGGTCACAGTCGTAAATGGTGGCCAGGGATTGCAGCGTCTCACGGAAGCGGCGAGGGAAATCGACATAGTCGGTGGCCAGAGGCAGCATGATTCGGCCTAGCAGGCCGTCCTCGCCTGGAAGTCGCCAGATCTCTTTGATGTCCTGATCGCGAGACACTAGTTGCCAGCCGTGTGAGGCAAGGTACTGGGACACCACCGGTGGCGACAACACCGACGCGGCCCCTCGGAGAGTGTCCCGCCGCGCGGTGATCGGCAGACCGCCGTCCACGCCGGTCGCCGTCTGAAGATCGCCGCTGTCCACGACGTCGCTCACCGCCCCCCATCTGACATTGCAGCAACGCTCGCCAACAGTAGCTCATCCGTTGTGGCATCTCGTGTTCTGCGGCGAACAACGAAAAGCGGCCCCGACCGTCTCGATCGGGCCACTTTTCGATCGCTCCCAGCGTGTCGGCCCTTGTGCGCCTTGACCGCTTCGGTTCAGCTGCAGGGCAACGTTCAACAGGCCGCCGACGATGCCGCAGTCGGCGCCACTCGCAGATCGACGCTCATCATTGTTGACCTGAAGGACCCCACGCACGATCGAATCCTTTGCCTGCGCCAAACATCACGGTCGGGATCCAGCCGCTGCGATACCCCAAGCGAGTTCATATCCAGCGCAGTGACTCTGGTGCGGAGACCTGTGACAACACACCGATCGCCTCACGCTTCTTCGAAGCTCGACTCATCGAACTTAAGGGTGCGTGCATTCTCGGAAACGGTACGGATTTTACCTTCCTCGAAGCCGACGGTGTCGATGGCTTCGATCTCGATACGGATGGTGAGTTGGGTGCTGTCGGACCGGAGGTGGCCGATGACCTCCTCAGCGATGTTCTTGAAGTCGAGCGCGATCTTATCGGTGTTGAGGGTTTTGACGCCGTAGAAGCGAGTCTTGGGGTGCGGCACTGGGATGTCCGGTCCCGGCTCTGTGGTCGCGGTGCCCGTCCGTCCCGACGACATCTCGGAAGATGCAACGCCTCCTCGAGATCGTCATAGAGGCCGAGGACAACGGCCGACGGGTCATCGTGTTCTCGCACTTCCGCAGTGTTCTCGAGGCGATCGTCCAAGCACTGCCCCCGCGCAATGTATTCGGGCCGCTCACCGGTTCCGTTCCCGCAGGCAAGCGACAAGAGATGGTGGACAGGTTCTCGGCGGCACGCAAGGGAGCAGTACTGGTTGCCCAGATCGTCGCCGGAGGTGTCGGCCTCAATATCCAGGCGGCCTCTGTCGTCGTGATCTGCGAACCCCAGCTCAAGCCGACCACCGAATGGCAGGCCATCGCCCGCGCACGACGCATGGGACAGCTCGAGTCAGTTCAGGTGCATCGCCTGCTGTCGGAAGAAGGCGTCGACCAGCGGATCAACGCGATCCTCACCAGAAAACAAGCTCTGTTCGAAGAGTTCGCGCGGGTCAGTGAAACCGCGGCCAGCGCACCTGAAGCCCTCGACGTCCCCGAGGCCGAGCTCGCGCGTCAGGTCATCGCGGCGGAACGCGAACGGCTGTTCTCACAGGTGATGGCTGAGTAGCTGCACCATTCACAGAAACCGACGCTGCAAACGATAGCTGGCCCCGACCGTTTCCGGTCGGGGCCAGCTATCTGGCGAAGGTGAACTCAGCCCTTGTGCGCCTTGACCGCTTCGGTCAGCTGGGGTGCGACGTTGAACAGGTCGCCCACGATGCCGTAGTCGGCGATCTCGAAGATCGGCGCTTCTTCGTCCTTGTTGACCGCGACGATGGTCTTCGAGGTCTGCATGCCCGCGCGGTGCTGGATCGCGCCGGAGATGCCGAGGGCGATGTACAGCTGCGGGGAGACCGTCTTGCCGGTCTGGCCGACCTGGAACTGGCCCGGGTAGTAGCCCGAGTCGACGGCGGCGCGCGAGGCGCCGACGGCCGCGCCGAGCGAGTCGGCCAGCGCCTCGACGACCGCGAAGTTGTCGGCCGAACCGACGCCGCGGCCACCGGAGACCACGATGCTCGCCTCGGTGAGCTCGGGACGGTCACCGGCCACGACCGGCTCGCGCGAGGTCACCTTCACCACGCCCTCTTCCTGGGCGGGCACCTCGACGGTCACCTTCTCGCCCGCGCCGGCCTGCGCGGAGGCCTCGACGGCGCCCGGGCGGACCGAGATCACCGGGACGTCGCCGGTGGCCTTCGCGTCGACGGTGAACGCGCCACCGAAGATGGAGTGCACGGCGCTGCCGTCGGACTTCACCTCGATGACGTCGACCAGCAGGCCGGAGCCGATGCGGGCGGCGAGGCGACCCGACACCTCCTTGCCCTCGGCGGAGGCGGCGACGATGACCGCGGCGGGCGACACCGACTCGGTCAGCGCGGCCAGCACGTCGACCTTCGGGGTCACCAGGTAGTTCTCCACATCGTCGGACTCGGCGATGTAGATCTTCTCGGCGCCCGCGGCGGCCAGGGCGTCGGCCAGCTTCTCACCGGTGCCCGCGGTGCCGAGCACGACGGCGGCGGGCTCGCCGAGGGCACGAGCGGCGGTGAGCAGTTCGGTGCTGACCTTCTTGATCGCACCGTCGGCGTGCTCGACGAGCACAAGTACTTCTGCCATTTGTGTTCTCTCCTAGGAAGTCTGCGGCGCTGCCGAGATCAGATGATCTTCTGGCCGATCAGGTACTGGGCGATCTTGGTGCCGCCGTCGCCCTCGTCCGCGATCTTCTCGCCCGCGGTGCGCGGGGGCTTCGGCGTGGCCGCGGTGACAACGGTGCCCGCGTTCGCGACACCCACGGTCGACGGGTCGACGCCCAGGTCGGCGAGCGTGAAGGTCTGCACTTCCTTCTTCTTCGCGGCCATGATGCCCTTGAACGAAGGGAAGCGCGGCTCGTTGATCTTCTCGGTGACGCTGACGATGGCGGGCAGGCTGGCCTCCAGCTTGAACACGCCTTCGTCGGTCTCGCGCTCGCCGGTGATCTTGTCACCGTCGACGGTCAGCTTCCGCAGGTGCGTCAGCTGCGGCAGGCCCAGGTACTCCGCGATGATCGCGGGCACGGCGCCCGCGCGACCGTCGGTGGCCTCGTTGCCCGCGATGACCAGCTCGACACCCTCGACCTGGCCGAGCGCGCTGGCCAGCACCCACGCCGTCTGCACGGCGTCGGAGCCGTGGATGGCCGGGTCGTTGATGTGGATGGCCTTGTCGGCGCCCATGGACAGCGCCTTGCGGATGGCCTCGGTGGCGCGGTCGGGACCGGCGGCCAGCACGGTCACCTCGCCGCCCTGGGCCTCCTTGATCAGCAGCGCCTCTTCGACGGCGCGCTCGTTGATCTCGTCGAGAACGGCGTCGGCGGCCTCGCGATCGAGGGTGTAGTCACCATCGGTGAGCTTGCGCTCGGACCAGGTGTCGGGAACCTGCTTGATGAGTACGACGATGTTCGGCATCGGTCTTCGTCAACCTCCTGTTCTGGTTACACGTCTGTGGTGGTCGCACGAGCGGTGCCGTACGTCCGGGTGTTTTGTGGCTCAGGCCGTGAGATTACCCTACGTTAAGTTACTCGTGGGTAACTTAGTGGCTTCTCTCTCACAACTGGGTACCACGCGTTACAGTGCCCCGATTCGGCGGTACCCCTCTTCGCCCCGCTGAGCCGCACATCCGGGCCGACCGGGTGGGGTGTCCGGCCCGGATACGGTGCCAGTAACGTCGGAGTGATGAGCGAGGCTGTGATCCCTGCCGCAGTGGGCGGCCCGACCGGCATTACCGCGGACCACGAGACGACCGCGGGCGCCGTCGAACCGCTGCCGCTGACCGGCGAGCGCACCGTTCCCGGCATCGCCGAGGAGAACTACTGGTTCCGCAGGCACGAGATCGCCTATGCCCGCCTGCTGGACCGCTGCGCCGGGAAGACCGTGCTGGAGGCCGGTTCCGGAGAGGGCTACGGCGCGGACATGATCGCCGAGGTGGCCGCCAAGGTCATTGGCGTCGACTACGACACCAGCGCCGTGGAGCACGTGCGCTCGCGTTACCCGCGCGTGGAGATGATCCAGGGCAATCTCGCCGAGCTGCCGCTGGATGACGCCTCGGTCGACGTCGTGGTGAATTTCCAGGTGATCGAGCACCTCTGGGACCAGTCCCAGTTCCTCCGGGAGTGCCTGCGCGTACTGCGGCCGGGCGGCGAACTGCTGATCAGCACGCCCAACCGAATCACCTTCTCCCCCGGGCGCGACACCCCGCTCAACCCGTTCCACACCAGGGAGCTGAACGCGGCCGAACTGACCGAGCTGCTAGTCGACGCGGGTTTCCACGTGACGCGGATGACCGGCGTGCACCACGGCCCCGGCTTGAAAGCGCTGGACGCCAAGCACGGCGGATCGTTCATCGACGCGCAGATCGAACGGGCGCTCGCCGGTGAACCCTGGCCCGCCGAACTGACCGCGGACGTCGCCGCCGTCACCATCGACGACTTCGTGCTGGCCGACGCGGACATCGACGCGAGCTTGGACCTGGTCGCCATCGCGGTGAAGCCTTGACCGATCGCAGTACCGTGCCCGGCGGGCACACCGCGAGCCCGGCGCCGGGCCAGTTCACCCTGGTCCTGCACTCCCATCTGCCCTGGCTGGCCCATCACGGGCGCTGGCCGGTCGGCGAGGAATGGCTCTACCAGTCCTGGGCCGCGTCCTACCTGCCCGTCGTCGAGGTCTTGCGCACCCTCGCGGCGGAGGGACGCTCGCACCTGCTCAGCCTCGGCATCACGCCGGTGCTCGCGGCGCAGCTCGACGACCCGCACTGCCTGGCGGGCATGCATCACTGGCTGGGCAACTGGCAGCTGCGCGCCGACGAGGCCGCCATGGCGGGCAATCTCGCGCTGGGCAGGCACGAACACCGCTTGGCCGCCGCGGCTATGGCCGAGTTCGAACAGCACTGGCGGCACGGCGCGGCGCCGGTCTGGCGAGAGCTCATCATGCGGAGGTCATCGAGTTGCTCGGCGGGCCGCTGGCCCACCCGTTCCAGCCACTGCTGGACGCACGCCTGCGCCAATTCCAGCTCACCGAGGGCTTGGCCGACGCGCGGCACCGGTGGGGCCGCACACCCACCGGCATCTGGGCGCCGGAATGCGGATACACCCCCGGCATGGAGACCGGCTACGCCGCCGCGGGTGTGACGCATTTCATGGTCGACGGACCCGCCCTGCGCGGCGACACCACCCTGGGGCGTCCGGTTCGAGACTCCGACGTGGTCGCGTTCGGGCGCGATCTGCAGGTGAGCTACCGGGTCTGGTCGCCGAAATCCGGCTATCCGGGCCACGCCGCCTACCGTGACTTTCATCACTACGACCACGCGACCGGTCTCAAACCCGCCCGGGTCACCGGCAAGACCGTCGCGGGCCCGGACAAGGCTCCCTACGATCCGGAGCTCGCCGCCGCGGCCGTAGTCCGCGATGTGGACGACTTCGTGCGGACGGTGCGGGAGCGGTTGGTCTCCGAGTCCGAGCGGATCGGGCAGCCCGCCCTCGTCGTCGCCGCGTTCGACACCGAACTGTTCGGCCACTGGTGGCACGAAGGCCCGCAGTGGCTGGCGCGGGTGCTGCGCGCGCTGCCGGAGGCAGGCGTCACCGTCGGCACCCTCGCCGACGCGCGAGCACGCGGCTACCTGGGCGAACCGGTGCCGCTGGCCGACTCGTCCTGGGGCTCAGGCAAGGACTGGCGGGTGTGGGCGGGCGAGCAGGTGCGCGACCTGGTCGAGCTCAACGACGACATCGTGCGGCTGACGCTGGACACCGTCGACAAGATGCGCGCCGCCCAGGGCGGCGCGTCCGGCCTGCGCGACCACGTCGCCGATCAGCTGCTGCGCGAGGCGATCCTGACCGTCTCCAGCGACTGGGCGTTCATGGTCAGCAAAGACTCCGCAGCGGGTTACGCGCGCGACCGCGCGCACCGCCACGCCCACGCGGTCAGGGAAATCGCCGCGGCCGTCGGGGCGGGCCAAGTCGCCAAAGCACGGCAGTTGGCGGCAGGATGGGGGGAAGCTGACGGACTCTTCCCCGGCGTGGACGCGCGACGACTCATCTCCGCGGGGTCCGTACCCAGCGCCACCGGGGCAGCGTCCGCCGCCGCGCCAGGACCGGTCCCCGCCCCCGCGGACCACGGACCAGGCCCGGCGGACCCGGGCTCGGCCGCAGAAGGACTTGCATGAAGATTTTGATGGTGTCGTGGGAGTACCCACCGGTCGTGGTGGGCGGGCTCGGCAGGCATGTGCATCACCTGGCCGTCGAACTGGCCGCGGCGGGCCACGAGGTGGTCGTCCTGTCCCGGCGTCCCTCCGGCACCGACGCCGCGACCCATCCCACGCACTCCTACATCGCCGACGGCGTGCTGGTGGTGGCGGTCGCGGAGGACCCGCCGGTGTTCGACTTCGGCGAGGACATGCTCGCCTGGACGCTGGCCATGGGACACGCCATGGTGCGCGCGGGCGTCGCCCTCGGCAAACCGGGCATCGGCGACGGCTGGACGCCGGACGTCGTGCACGCCCACGACTGGCTGGTCGCCCACCCCGGCATCGCGCTGGCCGAGTACTACGACGTGCCGCTGGTGTCGACCATTCACGCCACCGAGGCCGGGCGGCACAGCGGCTGGGTCGCGGGCAAGGTCAACAAGCAGGTGCACTCGGTGGAATGGTGGCTTGCCAACGAGTCCGACGCGCTGATCACCTGCTCCGCGTCCATGCAGGACGAGGTCGAGCGGCTCTACGGCCCGGAGCGGATCCCGATGACGGTGATTCGCAACGGAATCGACGTGGGGGCGTGGACGTTCCGTCCGCGCTCACCGCGCAGCGGGCCGCCGCGGCTGTTGTACGTGGGCAGGCTGGAGTACGAGAAGGGCGTGCAGGACGCCATCGCGGCGCTGCCGCGCATCCGCCGCGCCCACCCGGGCACCACGCTCACCGTCGCGGGCGTCGGCACCCAGTTCGAATGGTTGCGTGAGCGCGCCCGGGTGCACCGCGTCGCCCGTGCGGTGACTTTCACCGGTCAGCTGGACCACGCCGAACTGCTCGGCTGGCTGCACGGCGCCGACGCCATCGTGCTGCCCAGCCGGTACGAGCCCTTCGGCATCGTCGCGCTCGAGGCGGCCGCGGCGGGCACCCCGCTGATCACCTCGACGGCGGGCGGCCTCGGCGAAGCCGTGATCGACGGCGTCACCGGCGCCTCGTTCGCGCCCGCGGACGTCGATGGTCTGGTCGAGGCGGTTCGCGCCACCTTGGACGACCCCGCCGCCGCGCAGCAGCGGGCCTACGCCGCCAGGGAACGGCTCACCGCCGATTTCGCGTGGGACGTGGTGGCCGCGGAAACCGCCCAGGTGTACCACTCGGCCAAGCGGCGGGTGCGCAATCCACTGGGCCGCCCGACCATCGTGGAACGTCCACTGCCGGAACGCGATCCGAAGTAGCCGACGCGCGCCCGGTTCCGGTCAGGCCGCGAGCTTCTTGACGATGCGCTCGACGGTGAGCCAGGTGCGGGTCGTGATGTCCTTGCCGTAGGTCTTGTCCAGCCATGCCATGAAGTCCGGCGTCTTGCCCGGCTCGCTGTTGTCGATGACCGCGAGGAAGGCGCGCGCGGCCTCGTCGTAGCCGACGACGCGGGTGAGCGGGTCGGGTCGCTCGGGCAGGGCCACCGGCGCCTCGGCCGTGTGCTTGAGGAACGTCGCGATCAGATAGGTTCCGCGCCCGTGGGTCAGGCCGTGGAACGGGTCGCTGTCCAGCAGCGCGCGCAGTTCCTCGTGGCTGCGGATGATCGTGCCGCCACCGATCCCCAGGTCCCGGATCAATGCCTGCTGGATGCGCTCCTCCAGCGCGGGCACGTCGCTCTCCGCGCTGCGGAACACGATGTTGCCGCTGGCCAGCACCGAACCGACGCCCTCGAACCCCAGAGACTCGAAGACAGCCCGCAACTTCACGTTGCTCATGTTCGGATTGCTCGGCGTGATTCCCCGCAGCAGGGCGGCATAGGCAGGCATGCCGACGAACCTACTCGCCCGCACCGACGCATCCCGTCGGTCTCCGCCCCGTGGGCTCGGCAAGCGCGATGGGCACCAACCGCCCGCTCGAGACGGTTCGAGAGCACCGGGGGCGCAGCCGTCAAGCGGTCTGCGTGGCCCCGTTCTTCTTCCGCGCGATGTCCTCCAGCGCCGCGAGATATTTCGCCCGCTCCTCGGCGCCTGCCTCCCAGGCCGCCTTACGGTTCTTGACCACCTTGGCGGGTGCGCCGACGGCGATGCTGTAGTCCGGGATCTCGCCTTTGACCACAGCGTGCGCGCCGAGCACGCAGCCACGGCCGACGCGGGTCTCGCGCAGCACGGTCACCTTGGCGGCGATCCAGGTGTCCGGGCCGATGCGGACGGGGCTCTTCACGATGCCCTGATCCTTGATCGGCACGGTGATGTCGTCCATCTTGTGGTCGAAGTCGCAGATGTAGCACCAGTCGGCGACCAGGGTCGACTCCCCGATCTCGATGTCGAGGTAGGTGTTGACCACGTTGTCCTTGCCGAACACCACCTTGTCGCCGATGCGCAGCGAGCCCTCGTGGCAGCGGATCGCGTTGCCGTCACCGATGTGCACCCAGCGGCCGATCTCCATGCGGCTCAGCTCCGGCGTCGCGTGGATCTCCACGCGCTTGCCCAGGAACACCATGCCGCGCAGCACGATGTGCGGGTTGGCCAGGCGGAATTTGAACAGCCGGTAGTAGCGCACCAGATACCAGGGCGTGTACGCCCGGTTCGCGAGCACCCAGCGCAGCGACGCCAGCGTCAGAAAACGCGCCTGCTGCGGATCCCGGCGGCGCGATCCCCGCCAGCGCGAGCGCAACGGTGCGCCCCACATGCTCGTCACGAACGGTTCTCCTGTCGTGGTCCTACCGGCCGTCGCCCGCCTCGGCGGCGACGGATAGAGCCTATCGCTCGCGGCGAGCATCCCGGCGAGCACCCGCGACGACAACGCCGGGACTCGTTCACCCGCGCACCGGCCTCCCGTACAGTGACTCGTGCGCCGGAGACGGCGACGGCGAACGCCAACGACGACAGGAGTGCGGCAGGTGCGAAGCGGCGGCGTAGTGGCTACTTCCCTGTGGCGACCGTCCCGGAAACGTGCCGCGGTCGCGCTGGCCGCGGTCGGTGTAGTGGCACTGACCGGGTGCGGCACCGATTACGACGACATCACCGTCGGTTCCGGCAAGGGCTGGACCGCCGCCTACCACGACGGCCGCAACAGCGGCACCAGTCCGGTCACCGGAGCGCGCAAGCTCGCGCTGAGCTGGTCGCGCCCGGTCGGCGGGCCGATTGCCCAGCCGGTCACGCTGGGGCCGGACAGTCAGCTGTTCGTCACCACGCGCCTGCCGAACTGCTCGATCTTCTCCTTCCAGATGGCGACGGGCCGCAAGCGGTTCTGCAACGCCATGGGCCCGAGCGCGATCTCGGCGCCGTCGGCGGTGGACGGGATGACCAACGTCTACGTCGGCGACGACAGCAGGGTGATCTCGTTCAATTACCTGGGGCAACCGCGGTGGGCGACGCCCGTCGCCGGAACCCCGGTCTCGACGCAGTTCACCGGTGACGGAAAGCTGCTCACGGTCACGCAATCCGGCCAGGTCGACGTGTTGTCCCGGCAGACCGGCGAGCGGACGGTTCCGACCGTGCAGTTGCTCGGTGAGCCCGATTTCCTCGTCAACGCCGGCCTCGGCTGGCCCGCCGCGGGCCAGGGGCTGGACGACTGCGCCGCCGGTGGACCGCAATGCCCGGTCGCGAACGTCTCCCCGATCGACACTTCGAGTGGCCGTTTCTACGTGACGTTGTGGCAGCCGGGTCGGCCCGCCGGGTCGGTGGTCGCGCTGCGTTATGCCGGCGGCAAGGTCGAACGGGAGTGGAGCGCCGAACTGCTGGAGCGGGGCAGCGGTACCAGCCCGGCCCTCTCGGCCGACGGCGGCACCCTCTACGTCGGCGACAACAGCAACCGGCTGATCGCCCTCGACACCGCCGACGGGCGGACCAAGTGGGTGCACCGGCTGGAGTGGACGCCGCGCGGCGGCATCTCGGTGTCGGATGAGGGCTTGATCGTCCCGTCCGGCGACGACGGCTACCTGCTCGCGCTGCGGGACAAGGGCGACGCGGTCGAGATCGCTTGGGAACGCAAGGATCTGGCGCTGCGCGGTCCGGCGGCGCAGGCGGCGGGCGGCACCGGCTACGCCACCGCGGCGATCGGCGACGGCCTCAACCTCGTCACCTTCGACACCGAGACCGGAGCCACCATCGACTCCGACGTCCTGCCGGGCGCGAAGGGCACCACCACCGGCACGTCGGTGGGCGCGGAGGGCGAGGTGGTGGTGGCCACCCGCATCGGCGAGATCTTCGCGTTCGAACCGGAGTAAGCACTCGCCGTCACCGCGACCCGTGCGGCGTGCGGGATCTTCGGCCGGGCCTGGCACAGCGGCCCAGGCCCGTGCGTGGAGTCGGTTGAGTCGTTGGGCCGTTGCAGCGGGGCGGCAACGCGCGCGGATGGTCAGGGCGTGGCGCAGAGGAAAACCGTCGCGGTGCTGCCGATACGGGTGATCACCAGCGTATGCGGCTGAGAGCCGCGAGGTTTCAAGCGCGAACGGAGAGCGTCGGGGTCGATGTCGACGCCCCGGGCCAGGATCTCCAGGGGGCCGCAGTCACGGCGATGGAGCTGCGCACGGAGGGGTTTCTCGCGGAAGTCCATGCGGTCGAGGATGCGGAAGCCGCGCACACCTTCGGGAACGGTGTCGCCGGTGAGATAGGCGATGCGCGGATCCAGTTGCCACAGGCCGTGTTCGGCGGCGTAGTGACGCACGAGCCCGGCGCGCACGACAGCGCCGTCCGGGTCGATGATCCATTGCCCCGGCGCACGCTCCTCGATGACGTCGGATCGGGCATCGGTGAGAGTCCACGCCGTGCCCTTGGACGAGAGCACCGTCGCGCGACGCGTGACACCGGGCTCGGTGAGTCCCGGCGACCACAGGCACGCCTCACGCACCGAGCCGTCGAGCGAGACCACCTCCACCTCGCCGGACCAGCCGAGCCGGTCGAAGTCCAGGCCGGGAGCACACTTCACGGCGAGGTCGCGACCACGGTAGGCGTCGAGCAGGTCCGGCAGCGGCGGTTGCAGTTTGGCCGGATCGTGGGTGCGGCGGCCATCGGCGCGCCGGGCCGGATCGGCGATCACGACGGTGTCGACGCTGCACGGCGCCAGCGCATCCGCCCTGGCCAGCAGCACATTGCGGAGGCCGGACAGGTTGTGGGCCGCCATCGCCAGCCGCAGGTCGTCCAGATCGCTGCCGAGCACGGCGGGACAATCCGAAGCCAAGGCGGCCACTTCGGCGCCGATCGAACAGGTCACGTCGTGCACCACGCGTCCGGCCAGGCGCGCGGCCCGGTGCCTGGCGACGGCGGTCGGAGTCGCCTGCTGCAGAGCGTTGTCGGTGTACAGCCACTCGCTCGCGTCGGTGAGTTTGGCGGTGGCGCGGCGGCGCAACCGTACCGTCTCGACCAGAGCGGCGGCCCGGTCACCGTGGGCACGGCGCACCTGCTCGAGGTCCTTCAGCAGGGATGCGGAGGACAGCGCCAGTCGCTGCACCTCGGCCAGCGCGGCCCGACCGGCGGCGCTGCCCAGGTACCCGACGTCATCGCGGGTGAAGCGATAGCCCACTACCGGTCTCCCGCAGGCCCTCGCACCGAGTCGCCCCGTGCGATCCCGGCAGTCGCGACGATCCGGCGCACCTTCGCCCGCTCATCGTTCCGGCGGCATTCCGGTCCCGTTGGTCCGTAACGGCACCGGCGGCATGGGCTCGTACCCACCGCCCTCGGCAGCACCGGTTGGGCTGCCGGGGGCGGGTGATGTGGCCGGGACCGGCGCGGGTCCACTACTTCCCGGCGGAAGCGGGCTTCACGCCGGTGATCATGGCGTTGTAGAAGAATTGGCGCGGCACCACGCGGCGCATGACGTTCTCGTCCACCCAGCTCAGGCTCAGCCACGCGCGATACATCGCCATCCGGTAGCGCCAGGTGAGCTTCTCGGCGGGCACGGCCGCCTCGAAGGTGCGCACCGGCCAGCCCCACAGCGCGGCCGCGAACTCCTCGGTTTTGGCGGCTACCTCGACCGCGCCCGCCGAGCGGGCCATCGCCTCGAGTGCGCGCGGGTCGAAGGTGTGCAGGTCGACGACCGCCTCCAGCGCCGCCGCGCGCGAGGACTCGTCCAGCTCCTCCTGCGGCCGCCGCCAGTCGCTGAGCATCGGCAGCTTGGTGACCGTGGTGGTGGCCTTCCAGGTGATCCGGCCCAGCCAGCGCGCGTAGAAGTTGCCGACCGTGGTCGGCTCACCGGCGAACACGAAGCGGCCGCCCGGCTTCAGCACGCGCAGGCACTCCTTGAGCGCCAGCTCGACGTCCGGGATGTGGTGCAGCACCGCGTGACCGACCACCAGATCGAAGGTGTCGTCCTCGTAGGGGATGGTCTCGGCGTCGGCGACCCGGCCGTCCACGTCCAGCCCCAAGTTCTGCGCGTTGCGCAGGGCGACCTTCACCATGCCCGGCGAGAGGTCGGTGACCGAACCGGACTTCGCCACGCCCGCCTGCATCAGGTTCAGCAGGAAGAAACCGGTACCGCAGCCCAATTCGAGCGCCTTGTCGTAGGGCAGCGGCGCGGGACCGACGGCCGCGTCGAACCGGCCGCGCGCGTACTCGATACAGCGCTCGTCATAGGAGATGGACCATTTGTCGTCATAGGTCTCGGCTTCCCAGTCGTGGTAGAGAACCTGGGCCAGCTTCGTATCCTTGAGCGCTGCTTCGACCTCGGCCTCGGTGGCGTGCGGGTTCGGCGCGGGGTCGTCGGGACGTACCGTCATGGTCGGCAAGCCTACCCAAATCCCCAGTTGACGCCTGCTATCGGCCCACGAATTCCGCTGACCCGGGACCGTCGGCCAAATAGGAACCTGTTCCTATCAGGCGATCTTCCGTCGTGAACAGGGCCGACCACTCGGCACGGGCGCGATCGAGGCCGTGCGGACCTGCTTCGAAGACGGCTTTCGCGGCGGCCAGCGCGCGGGCGGGGCCGTCGGCGAACTGACGCGCCCACCGCATCGCGGCGGTGTACACGTCGTCCGGCGCGACGACCTCGTCGACCAGGCCGAGCGTCTTCGCCTCTTCCGGCTCGACGAAGCGACCGGTGTAGACGAGGTCCTTGGCGGGGCCGGTCCCGATCAGCAGTGCCAGTCGCCGGATGCCCGCGAGCGGGATCAAGCCCGTCTTGATCTGCGGCAGGCCCAGTTTCACGTTGTCGCCGATGACGCGACGGTCCGCGCCCAACGCCAGCTCCAGCCCGGCGCCGAGGCAGTAACCGCTGATCGCGGCGACGGTGGGCTGCGGTATCCGGGCCAGGCAACCGAGGGCCCGCTGGAGATCGCCCGCCATGGCGGCGGCCTGGTCGCTGTCCAGGCCGCGCAGTTCGGCCACGTCGTCCCCCGCCGAGAAGACGCGTTCGTCGCCGTACACGACCACCGCCGCGACACCCGGGTCGGCGGCGACGGCGTCCGCCGCCTCGGCCAGCTCGCGCACCAGCTGCACGTTCAGCAGATTCAGCGGCGGGCGGGCGATCCGGAGGACGGCCACGCGGCGCGCGGCAGAACCCTCGGGCAGATCCAGGGTCACGAATTCGGCCATGAGAGGCCACGCTACCGGGTGTGCACCGGCATGAGCGGTCAGGTCCGGAGGCGGTAGCGACACACAGGATGAGCGGTCAGGCCCGCAGGCGGCAGCGCTTACGGGCGCACGGAACCTTTGAGTCGCGCCGCGTCGGGGAGATCGGCGAAGTAGCGCTGATTGTCCGGGAAGGACAGCAGCTGTCCGCCGTCCCGATCGGCGAGCACCGGCATGATCGGATGATGGTCGGCGTCGCGGCCAGAATGTTGGCGGTGGAGCGGTATTCACCGAGCGCGACCAGCTGCGACCAGGTCGGCGGCAGCAGCACGTCCACGCCCGAGCGCCACCGGTCCAGCGCCGCCGCCGGGGTGCTCCACCGCACCTCCGCCGCCTCGGACGTGGCGCCGTCGGCGAGCTGCCCCTCCGGGAGCACCGCGACGAAGAACCTGGTGTCGTAACGGCGCGGCTCGATCACCGGGGTGATCCAGTTCGCCCATGGCCGCAGCAGGTCCGCGCGCAGCACGAGCTTCTCCTCGGCGAGGAAGGACGCCAGTGACAGTTCCCTGCGCTCGAGCCTGCCGCGCGCGTCCCGGTACCCGGTGGTGTCGCAGACGACGCTGTCGGCGGTCGGGCCGGCCAGCAGCACGCCGCATTCCTCGAAGGTCTCCCGCACCGCGGCGCAGACCAGCGCCTTGGCCCTTGGCTCGGTGGTGGCGAATCGCTCGGCCCACCAAGCCGGACCGGGCCCGGCCCAGGCGATGTCCGCGGTCGCGTCGGACGGATCCACGCCGCCACCCGGGAACACGGTCATGCCCGCGGCGAACGCCATCGCCCCGACCCGGCGCTGCAAGAAGATCTCCGGCCCGTCGGCGCCGTCGCGCACGAGCATCACCGTGGACGCGTCCTTGAGCGGCGGTGCCGATCGCTGAGAGTCTGCCTGCGCTTCTGTCTCACTCACCGTTGCACCCTAACGCGCGCTCGGTAGGAGCAGACATGTCGTCCGGGTCAGCGGGTGCGGTGCCTGCCCGCGCGCCGCGCACGCCGCGCGAAGTAGCGGCCGTCGACGCGATCCAGCGCGATCGATTGGCGGAAGGCGTCGCTGAGGTTCTCCGCGGTGAGCACGTCCGAGAGCAGTCCCTGTGCGACCACTTCGCCTTCGTTGAGCAGCAGACCGTGGGTGAACCCGGGCGGGATCTCCTCGACGTGATGGGTGACCAGCACGATCGCGGGAGCCTCCGGGTCCGCGGCCAGATCGCCGAGCCGCTCCACCAGTTCTTCGCGGCCGCCCAGGTCCAAACCCGCGGCGGGCTCGTCGAGCAGCAGCAGCTCCGGATCGGTCATCAGCGCGCGGGCGATCAGCACCCGTTTGCGCTCACCCTCCGACAGCGTTCCGTAGGTGCGGTCGGAGAGGTGCTCGGCGCCGAGGCTTTCCAGCATGTTGATGGCGCGGTCGGTGTCCACGTCGTCGTAGCGCTCACGCCAGCGACCGAGCACCGCGTACCCGGCCGACACCACCAGATCGCTGACCTTCTCATTGATCGGCACCCGGCTGGCCACCGCGGCCGAGGACAGGCCGATGCGCGGACGCAACTCGCTGACGTCCACCTTTCCGATCCGCTCCCCGAGGAGGTGGGCGACGCCCGCGGTCGGGTGGATCTCGGCGGCGGCCATGCGCAATAGCGAGGTCTTGCCCGCGCCGTTGGGGCCGAGGACCACCCAGCGTTCGTCGAGCTCGACCTGCCAGGTGACCGGGCCGACGAGGGTATGCCCCGAGCGACGGACGGTTACGTCGGTGAAGTCGATGAGCAGATCGGGATCCGGTTGCGGCACGCGCTCCATCTTGGCCCACCTGAGGGGGCACTTGCCAACGCGGGGAGGGAAAACCGAGCCGGTCGGTCGGATCTTCCCCGGATCGCCGCCGTCACGGGGGCGTCGGCCCCCGGTTCGACACGCCGTCGCGGGTACCGGGCCGTGGCCGCGCAGCGCTCACCAGGACCGCGCGGGCACCGCGATCACCGTCATCGAGCCCGGGGCCACCTCGGTGTAGCCCGCGTCGCGCACGGCGACCGCGCTGCCCGCGGTCACCTGCTCCACCAGCGCCGCCCAGCCCCGCGCGTCGATCTCGCGGACCGCGCAGCGGAATCCGAGTTCCGCCCAGCGCAGCGCGTGCTCGACCGGCAGCGCGCCGGCCAGCAGCATGCTCGCGTGGCCCACCTGGGCGGCCGCTTTGCCCAGCGTCATCCCGAGCCCGGTGTTCACCCAGAGCACGGGCAGTTCCGGATCGGGTGGTCCCGGATCATCGTGCTCGAGATCGGTGCCGCCGATCTGTAGTCGCTTGATCCGCGGGTCGACTCGGCCGACCGGACCCGGAACCAGAGCCCGCGCCTGCGCGCCATGATGGCGACAGTGACGCCCGCCACCGCACAGGTCGCCGTCCACTGGGCGCCCCGGGCGCGGCGAGCCACTTTGCGGATGCGGGACCGTTTCCAGGTGAGGTACGGCTCCTCCCACTCACCGCCTGGCCCGACCCGCTCGTCCAGGCACAGCGCCACCGCGGCGGCGGCCGCCGCGGCCAGCAGTGCGCTGCGCGCGGGCGGATCGCTCTTGGGCAAGTGCAGGACCATCTGCATCGCCTGCACCATGGCGGGGTCGTCGGGATCGCCCGCTCCGTGGTAACCGCCGGCCAGCTCCGCGTGCCGGGCGCGGAACGCGGTGATATCCGAAATGGTCGCGGCCTCGGCGCCGCAGTCCGGCATGCTCGTCATCACTGCACCTCGATCGTCAACGAGAACGTCCGGGCCGGTTCCAGACCTTGGTCCCACGGGCGCGTGTACTCCATCCGCAGTGGCGTCGCGCCCGCCGCGACGCCCACGAAGGTCCACACGGCCGTGCCACCCGCGCCCGGCGCGACCGGTACGGCCGGATCGGGTTCGAAGTCGGCCTCGCCGTCCGGTCGAACCACGGACGCGTCGACTCCCGCGACGCTCCAGGCGTATCCGGTCGACGGGTTGGCGGGCAGGGCGACCTCGAGCCGCTGCCCCACCGATAGGCGCCGTTGCTGCCCGTTGTCGGCGTCACCGACACGCACGACGGTATTCGCGGCCTCGGCGGTCGCCGTCTCCGGCGCGTTGTCACCGCACCCCGCCACCGCCAATCCGAGCAGCAGCACCAGCAGGGACTTCCGCACCCGTCCTCCGATCGCCGAAAGATCAACTCTCAGCGAGCCTACCGACCGGCGGCCGTCCGCACCGGCGAGCCGCGTGCGGGGCGAGAGCACCGGCCGGGGATCGCTCAGCCCAGCGGAACGCGGCGCAGCAAGCCGTCCCTGGCGTCGGCGGCCTCCACCTCGTGCCGCGTGACCCCGAGGATGAACAGGACGGCGTCCAGGTAGGGATGCGAGAGCGCGGCGTCGGCGACCTCGCGCAGCGCGGGCTTGGCGTTGAAGGCGACGCCGAGCCCCGCGGCGTTGAGCATGTCGATGTCGTTGGCGCCGTCGCCCACCGCGACGGTCTGTTCCATCGGCACCCCGGCTTCGGCCGCGAACTCGCGCAGCGCGCTCGCCTTGGCCGCACGGTCGACGATCTCGCCGACGACCCGCCCTGTCAGCTTCCCTTCCACGACCTCCAGCGTGTTCGCCTGCACGAAGTCCAATTCCAGTTCGTGTGCCAGCGGTTCGATCACCTGCCGGAACCCGCCCGACACCACGCCGCAGCGGAAACCGATCCGGCGCAGCGTGCGAATGGTGGTGCGCGCGCCGGGGGTCAGCGTGATCCGGTCGGCCACCTCCTCGATCACCGACTCGTCCAGCCCGGCCAGCGTCGCGACCCGCTGCCGCAGCGACTCGGCGAAGTCGATCTCCCCGCGCATCGCGGCCTCGGTCACCTTGCGGACCTCGTCCTCCACACCCGCGTGCGCGGCGAGCATCTCGATGACCTCGCCCTGGATCAGGGTGGAGTCCACGTCGAACACGATCAGCCGCTTGCCGCGGCGGGCCAGCCCGGCCCGCTCCACCGCGACATCCACCTGCTCGGCCACCGCGACCTCGGCCAGCGCCGTACGCAGTCGGGAATCGGTGTCCGGACCGGAGTCGATCGCGGTGACCATCAACTCCATGCCGGTGACGGGGTAGTCGGCGATGCCACGGATGGTGTCGATGTTGGCGCCGAGGGCGGCCAGTTGCCGCGACACCGCGCTGAAGGCACGCGCGGTCACCGGGCTACCGAGGATGACCACCGCGTGGGTGGACATCGGCTGCCTGCCGATCGCCGCGTCCACTTCCACGTCGACGTGCATGCCGACGGTGTTCATGGCCTCTTCGAGTTCGTCCTGCAACGCCTCGGCGTCGTTCGGGCAGGTGACCAGGACGCCGAGGGTCAGCCGGCCCCGGATCACGACCTGCTCCACGTCCAGCAGGCTCACCTGGTGCCGGGACATCGCCGCGAGCAGCACGGACGTCACACCGGGACGGTCGGGCCCGGTGACGGTGACGAGGACGGTGGTGTCGGCCAACTGATGCGCTCCATGTTCGATGTTCGCCGTCGCTGTGCCGGACGTCGTTGTCACGCTGCACGGTGCGTACTGATCTCCACAAACGATCTCCACAAACGAGTGTGCACCCGCTGGTGACCAGCGGGTGCACACTCGTCGCGATGAATCCTACGGCGCGGGCGGGCGGCGATCGTCCGTCACCCCGGCGCCGGTAGCGTCCCTACTTCGCCAGGGCGTTCGGCTCGTGCAACTCGGTGGCGTGCTTGCCCGAGCCCCAGCCCACGTGGGCCTCCGCGCGCATGCGCTCGATCATGTGCGGGTAGTGCAGCTCGAACGCGGGACGCTCGGAGCGGATGCGCGGCAGCTCGTAGAAGTTGTGCCGCGGCGGCGGGCAGGTGGTGGCCCACTCCAGCGAGTTGCCGTAGCCCCACGGGTCGTCCACGGTGACCACCTCGCCGTAGCGGTAGCTCTTGAAGACGTTCCACAGGAACGGCAGCATCGACGCGCCGAGCACGAAGGCGCCGATCGTGGAGATCGTGTTCAGGTTGGTGAACCCGTCGCTGGGCAGGTAGTTGGCGTAGCGGCGCGGCATGCCCTCCGCGCCCAGCCAGTGCTGGACCAGGAAGGTGGTGTGGAAACCGATGAAGGTGGTCCAGAAGTGCCACTTGGCCAGGCGCTCGTCCAGCATGCGCCCGGTCATCTTCGGGAACCAGAAGTAGATGCCCGCGTAGGTGGCGAACACGATGGTGCCGAAGAGCACGTAGTGGAAGTGCGCCACGACGAAGTACGAGTCGGTGACGTGGAAGTCCAGCGGCGGGCTGGCCAGGATGACGCCGGACAGGCCACCGAAGAGGAAGGTGACGATGAAGCCGATGGAGAACAGCATCGGCGACTCGAAGGTCAGCTGACCGCGCCACATGGTGCCGATCCAGTTGAAGAACTTCACACCGGTCGGGACAGCGATGAGGAAGGTCATGAACGAGAAGTACGGCAGCAGCACCGCGCCGGTGGCGTACATGTGGTGCGCCCACACCGCGATGGACAGCGCGGCGATGCCCAGGGTGGCGTAGACCAGCGTGGTGTAACCGAAGATCGGCTTACGCGAGAAGACCGGGAAGATCTCCGAGACGATGCCGAAGAACGGCAGCGCGATGATGTAGACCTCGGGGTGGCCGAAGAACCAGAACAGGTGCTGGTAGAGCAGGATGCCGCCGGTCGCGGGGTCGTAGATGTGACCACCGAGGTGGCGGTCGTAGGCCAGACCGAACAGCGCGGCGGTCAGCAGCGGGAAGGCCAGCAGCACCAGGACGCTGGTGACGGCGATGTTCCAGGTGAAGATCGGCATCCGGAACATGGTCATGCCGGGAGCGCGCAGGCAGACGACAGTGGTCAGCATGTTCACGCCACCGAGGATGGTGCCGAGACCGGACACCGCCAGGCCCAGGATCCACAGGTCGGTGCCGACGCCGGGCGAGTGCAGGATGTCGGTCAGCGGCACGTACGCCGTCCAGCCGAAGTCCGCGGCGCCACCGGGGGTGATGAAGCCCGCGGTCGCCATGCTGGCGCCGAACGCGTACAGCCAGTAGCTGAAGGCGTTCAGGCGCGGGAAGGCGACGTCGGGGGCGCCGATCTGCAGCGGCAGGATGATGTTGGCGAAGCCGAACACGATCGCGGTGGCGTAGAACAGCAGCATGATCGTGCCGTGCATGGTGAACAGCTGGTTGAACTGCTCGGTCGACAGGAACTGCAGGCCGGGACGCGCCAGCTCACCACGCATCAGCAGGGCCATCAGGCCACCGATGAGGAAGAAGCCCATCGACGTGGTCAGGTACATGACACCGAGGACCTTGGGGTCCGTGGTGGTGACCATCTTGTAGATGAACGAGCCCTTCGGCCCGGTCCGAGCCGGATAAGGCCGAGTCGCTTCCAACTGAGGGACTGGCTGGGGCTCTACGGCAGTCACTGATCCTCCTGAAAGGTGCCTTTAGGTCGCTCCGCAGGCTCCGCTGATCGCATCCGTCCCCATGCCGGGACAGACGACAGTTCGCTTGCGCTCCTGGAATGGTAAACCGGCGCCCGCCGAGCCGACCGAACGGGTCCTACTCTCTGTCGTAGCTGTGTTGCTCCGCGGCGCCTTCGGCGCGGTGTGCTCGCGGGACGGGAAAACGCGGCGGGGCCTGGCGCGGACGAGCGCTTCCACGAGCGCCGCCGCACCGTCGCTGCGCGCGGAAACTCCTGGTCGAAGCGGTCTCGCCGCGTGACGAGCCGACAGATCCGCTGTCGGCCGCTGTGCGTCCGAGGCCGGGGCTCGCTGATTCGTCGTGGCGGATCGCGGACCGATGAGTTCGGGGAGCGGGGGGCGTCTGTATCGGTGACACCAGTTCACCCTCACGCCAGGAGACCAGTGATGACGAAACCTAACGGTACGAAACCCGGTGATCCCTGTTGGGTCGATCTGTACAGCTCCGACCTCGATCGCAGCATCGCGTTCTACCGCGACCTGTTCGGCTGGACCGCCGAGAGCGCGGGCGAGGAGTTCGGCGGGTACGTCACCTTCCGCAAGGACGGGCGCGCGGTGGCGGGCGCGATGGCCAGGATGCCCGGCGACACCGACAGCCCGGAACAGTGGACGGTGTATCTGTCCAGTCCCGACGCCCGGGCCACCGCCGACGCGGCGACTGCGGCGGGTGCGTCGCTGGTCGTGCCGCCGATGGCGGTCGGTGAGCTGGGCACGATGGCCGTGCTCGGCGACGTCGGCGGCGCGGGCGTCGGCATCTGGCAGGCCGGATCGTTTCCGGGGTTCGAGGCCATGGGCCTGGTCTCCGGCGGGCAGTGGCGCGAGCACGCGGGCGCGCCGTCCTGGTTCGAGCTGCACACGCGCGCCTACGAGGCCTCACTGGCGTTCTACCGGAGCGTGTTCGGCTGGTCGGACGTCTTCACCATCTCCGACGCCCCGGAGTTCCGCTACTCCACCATTCACGCCGAGAGCCCGATGCTCGGCGGCGTCATGGACGCCTCCGCGTTCCTGCCCGAAGGCGCGCCCGCGAGCTGGACCGTCTACTTCGGCGCCGACGACGTCGACAAGACCGTCGACCGGCTCACCGAACTCGGCGGCTCGGTCCTGGCACCCCCCGACGACACCCCCTACGGCCGCATGGCCACGGTCACCGACGCCACCGGCGCCCGCTTCAGCATCGGCGGCAACAAAGCCTGACCTCGCCATCGGCCAGCGGCAATACCCCGGGTCGCGCGTTCACCGCCTGACGCGCTCAGCGCACCCCCACTCCCGGTTTCGAGCGAAGCGAGACCGTGCATGCGCCGTTCGAGCCACCAGAGGGCCGCGAACACCCAGCGCCGCAGGCGCTGGAAAAACAACCGAGTACCCTCACCGGCATGCCGCTGAGCGCCTTCGTTCGCTTCCGAAACCGCACAGCTTCGCCCACGCCCCGGGCCGTGGGCCGCCGGGTGGTCGCCGTCGCCGCGTTGTGCGCGACCGTTCTCGCGGCGGGTTGCGGTGGTAAGAGCGACGACGATGTCTCGATCGTGCGCACCACCACCAATATCGCGGGCGCGGGTGTGGTCGGCCTGGAGCGTGACACCACCCGGGCGTGTGCGCTGCCGAGCGCGCCGGACCCGGCGGGTGCGGACACCCGCAGCGTCACGCACGCGGCGGGGGTCTCCGAGGTGCCCGCGGATCCGCAGCGCATCGTCGTGCTCACCACCTCCGCGCTGGACGCGGTTTGCGCGCTGGGCCTGTGGGAGCGGGTCGTCGGCGCGGTCACCTTCGACGGGCCGAGCACGCAACCGGCGTATCTCGGCACCGGTGTGCTGAAGATTCCCGGTGTCGGCACGGCGGCGCAGCCGGACCCGGCCCGGATCGCCGACCTGCGCCCCGATCTCATCCTGGGCGAGACTCCCGCCGGCACAGCTACTTTCGCCGCGCTGCAAGCCATCGCCCCGACCGTGCTGGTCGGCGCGAACACCAGCTGGCAGGCCGAATTCGCCGCGTTCGCAGCGGGTCTGGGACGTCAGGGCGCGGCGGAGACCGCGCTGCAGAACTACCGCACCGAGGCGCGCGACACCGGCGCCGCGCTGGCCGCGGGTCAGACGCAGGCGTCGGTCATCCGGTTCACCGCCGACACCGACCGGGTGCAGGGCGGCGACAGTTTCTCCGGCCAGGTGCTGGGCGACGCGGGCGTGCAGCGTCCCGCCGCCCAGCGCGGCGCCTCCTTCGACGTGCGCGCGGGTGATTTCGCCACGAAGGTGGAAGGCGATGTGATCTACGTGATCCTCGCGGGCCCGCAGGGCAAGGAGCGCGGGGAGGCGGTGCTGCGCACCGGCGAGTGGAAAGAACTCGGCGCCGCCACCGATCGCCGGGTGTTCGCCGTGGAGGACAGCGTCTGGCACGGCGAAGGCCTCACCGCCGCTCGCGCGCTGCTCACCGATCTGCGCAACACGCTCAACGGCTACGTGACCGACTGAGCGCCGCACCCCCTTGGGTGGGATTTCCCCCACCCTGGGAGTGCGCGGACCAGCGCTGGGGTTGCTGTCGAAAAGCAGTCTCGAGGACGAGATTCAGAGGTACGCCGAGAACCTCTCCATCGACCCCGAGGACACGACATGCACACGCTGACCGATTCGCTCGCCAACAACCTGTACGTCCTGCCGCAAGCGCAGTCCGTCGCCGAGGTCGATCCGCAAGCGGTCGTGGCGTCCGTCGCCGATTGCGACCTCACCTACGCCGAACTCGATCGCTGGTCCAACCGCCTCGCCCGGCTGCTGCTGGCCATCGGCGCGGGACCGGGAACCCGCGTCGCGGTCGCGATCGACCAGCCGATCGAGTCCGTGGTGGCCGAGCGGGCCGCCGCCAAGATCGGCGCCATCACCGTCCCGGTCACCGACGACCGCTCCTACGCGCTCGGCACCCCGGTGGGCGTCACCACCAAGGATCAGCGGCCCGAGACCACGGACGAGATCACCTGGCTGGTGCTGGACGAGCGCTCCACCTTGCAGCGCTACCTGGCCAGTTCCGCCGCGCCGCTGCGCGCGGCCGATCTGGATCTGCTCCCGAAGACCGCCTGACCGGGCACTGTCCCTCCCGCGACCCGAACAGCGATGTTCGGGTCGCGCAGTGTGCGCAATACCCCCGCAGCGCCGGCCGCACCGGTTCAGAATTGAGTTGCCGCGTGCTGTGCGGCGGCAGGTACTACCGCTACCGCGGTGGCTACGGGCGGTGATTGCCGGATAGCCCGACCGCGGTCAGAACGTAGGACACGTCATGCAACAGCCTTCCCTTTCGGCGGAATATCCGGACACAGTTCTCCCCGACGGAGCCTTCGCCCTGTCGGCGGCGCAGCGCGGCATCTGGTTCGCCCAGCACGTCGCGGGCGCCACGCCGATCTCCATCGCCCAATACGTCGAACTGACCGGGCCGATCGACCTCGACCTGCTCGCGCGGTCCGCGCGGCAGGCCGGACGCGAGTTCGGCACCGGCTACCTCCGCCTGATCGAGGTGGAGGGTCATCCGTTCCAGTTCGTCGACCCCACCCTCGACGACAGCCTGGAAACGCTCGACTTCCGCGCCGAACCCGACCCGGAGGCGGCCGCGCACGCGTGGATGCGCGCGGAGTACGAGGCGCCGCTGGAGTTGACCCGGGACCGGCTGGTCCGCATCGCCATGCTGCGCGTCGGCGCGGACCGCTGGTTCTGGTACTCGCGCATCCATCACATCGTGCTCGACGGCATGGGCGCGCTGACCGTGGTGCAGCGCACCGGTGAGCTGTACAACGCCGCCGTGGAGGGCCGCGAAGCGCCGCCGGCGAAGGCGGAGGACCTGCGCAAGATCGTCGAGGCCGACCTGGCCTACCGCAGTTCGGAGCGGTTCGCCGCGGACCGGGACTACTGGCTCGCGCACCTGGACGGCATGGCCGACCCGGTGAGCCTGGCCGGGCGCACCGCGCGCGTGGACGGACATCCGAGCCGGGTCACGGGCGCGCTGCCCGCCGAGACCGCGCGCCTGCTGGACGCGGTGGCCGAGCAGGTGTCCTCCGGCGTCGCGCCGACCGTCGTCGCCGCGTTCGGTGCGTACCTGTCCGCGATGACCGGCGCACCGGAGGTCGTGCTGAGCCTCCCGGTGTCCGCGCGCACCACCGCGACGCTGCGCCGTTCCGGCGGCATGATCGCCAACGTGGTCCCACTGCGGCTGCGGATGACGCCGGCCACGACGGTCGGCGACGTCATCCGGACGGCCCAGGGCGAGCTGACGGGGGCGCTGCGGCGCCAGCGCTACCGGCAGGAGGACATCTTCCGCGATCTGGGCTGGCCGATGGACGAGGCCGGGTCGTTCGGCCCCTCGGTGAACCTGATGATGGTGGACACCAGGATCCAGCTCGGCCCGGTGACCGGACGGTTGCACGTGCTGACCTCCGGCCTGATCGACGACCTGTTCGTCAATCTGTATCCCGGCGTCGGCGGCGAGAGCACGCATATCGACTTCCAGGCCAACGGCAACCTCTACAGCGACGCCGAGCTGACCGGCCAGCACCGGCGCTTCCTGTCGTTCCTGCACCGCTTCCTGGCCGCCGGACCGGACGCGCCGCTGGCGAGTGTGCCGGTGCTGTCCGAGGAGGAGCGCGCCGACTTCGCACCCGCCCGCGGGCCCGCGGGCGTCGCGGCGCGCACACTGCCCGCCATCCTCGCCGCGGGCGCGGCCCGTGATCCGCTGGCGACGGCGCTCGTGGAGGGCGAGACCGCCCTGACCTACCGCGAGGTGGACGCCTACACCAACCGGCTGGCCCGGGTGCTCATCGCCGCGGGCGCCGGACCCGAGCGCACCGTGGCGATCTCCATCCCCCGTTCGGTCCGCTCCGTGCTGGCGACGCTCGCGGTCGCCAAGACCGGCGCGGCGTTCGTGCCGATCGACCCCACCTATCCGGCCGACCGGATCGAGCACATGGTCGGCGACAGCGGGGTGGTCGCGGGCATCACGATCGCCTCCGCGCGAAAGTCGTTGCCGGACCGAGTGTCTTGGCTGATCCTCGACGACGAGGGCACCGAGCGGGCGATCGCCGAGCGGGACGCCGCACCGTTGACCGACGCCGAGCGGACCGCCGCGCTGCGACCGGACCAGGTCGCGTACATCATCTACACCTCCGGCTCGACCGGCCTCCCCAAAGGCGTGCTCGTCACCCACCGCGGGCTGGCGAATCTGGTGGCGAGTTCCGGCGCCGGATTCGGCGTCGACGCGGATGCCGTCGTCGCGCACGCGGTCTCGCCCAGTTTCGACATCTCGGTCGAGGAAATCCTGGTGACCCTCGCGTCGAGCGCGACGCTGGCCGTGGTGCCGCCCTCGGCGTACGCGGGTGAGGAGCTGGCCCACGTGCTGCGCGCGCACCGCGTCACACACCTCAACGTGACCCCGGCGGTCGTGGGATCGCTGGACCCGGCGACCCTGCCCGAGCTGCGCACCGTGATCGTCGGCGGCGACGCCTGCCCGCCCGAATTGGTCGCGAAGTGGTCGGGGCGGAGGCTGTTGAACGGCTACGGCCCCACCGAGACCACCGTCACCGTGACTCTCAGCGCCCCGCTGACGCCGGGCGGTCCGGTCACCATCGGCGGCCTGGCCCGCGACGTGTCGGCCGTGGTCCTCGACCCGTGGCTGCGGCCGCTGCCGCCGGGCACCACGGGTGAGCTCTACCTCGCCGGGCCCGGTGTGGCGCGCGGCTACCACCGGCGCAACGGGCTGACCGCGGACCGTTTCGTGGCGAATCCGTACGCGATCGGTGAGCGCATGTACCGCACCGGCGACCTCGTGCGCTGGGTCGGCCACGCCGGGCGCGTGGAACTGGAATATCAGGGCCGCAGCGACTTCCAGGTGAAGGTGCGCGGCTTCCGCATCGAACTGGGCGAGATCGACGCCGCCCTGCAACGCCATCACGACGTCGACTTCGCGCTCACCCTCGGCGTCGAAACGGGGTCGGGCGCCACCGCTCTCGTGTCGTACGTGCTGCCGAAGCCGGGCACGCAGCCGCATCCGGAAGCGCTGAAAGCCGCTGCGGGCGAGTCGCTTCCGTCCTACATGGTGCCCACGGTGATCATGGTGCTGGACCGTCTCCCGCTCACGCCGCTTGGCAAGGTGGACCGTAAGGCGCTGCCCGCACCGGAGTTCGGCGGACGCACCAGCACGAGCCGGCCGCCGTCCTCCCCACGCGAGGAGACGCTCGCCGCGCTGTTCGCCGAGGTGCTCGGCCTGGAATCGGTGGGCGTGGACGAGAGCTTCTTCGCGCTCGGTGGCGACAGCATCGTCTCGATCCAGCTGGTGTCGCGGGCGAAGGCGGTCGGACTCGGGTTCGGCGCGCGGGATGTCTTCGAGCGCAAGACCGTCGCGGCGCTGGCCGCGGTGGCCACCGACGTGCCGACCGGCGTGGTGCACGAGCTGCCCGGCGGCGGAGTCGGCGAGGTGGAGCTCACCCCGATCGTGCACGCGATGCTCGAGACCGGTGACGCCTGGCGGCGATTCGCCCAAGCGGTGCTGATCGAGCTGCCCGCCGAGAGCGAACGCGCGAGTCTGGTCGCCGCGCTGCAGGCCCTGTTCGACCGGCACGACCTGCTGCGATCGACGCTGCGCCACACCGGCGAGGGCTGGAGCTGGGTGGTCGCCGAGCCAGGCGCGGTCAACGCGGGCGCCCTGCTGGAAGCCGTCACCGCGGACGCGGAGCTCGAGACGACCTGCGAGCGTACGCTGCAGCGCGCCGCCGACCAGCTCGCCCCGGAGACGGGCGTGATGGCGCGTTTCGTATGGATCGAGCGCCCCGGTGCGGCGCCGCTGCTGTGGCTGGTGCTGCACCACCTGGTCACCGACGGCGTTTCCTGGCGCATCCTGTTGCCGGATCTGGCCACCGCCGCGCTGGGCGCCGAGCTCGCGCCGGTCGGCACGTCCTTCCGGCGCTGGGCGCACGGACAGCGCGAGCACGCGGCCACCCGCATCGGCGAGCTGCCGCTGTGGCAACGCGTTCTTGCCACGCCTGATCCCGCGCTCGGCTCCGCGCCGATGGACCCGGCTCTCGACGTGGTGGGTTCCATGGCGCATCTGACGACCGTCGTGCCCGTCGACATCGCGCACACCGTGCTCACCACCGCGCCGGATCGTTTCCACTGCGGCGCCGACGACGTGCTGCTGGCCGGGCTCGCGCTGGCGGTGGCCCGGTGGCGCGGCCGCGCCCCGGCGCTGTTCACGCTGGAGGGCCACGGCCGCGCGGAGACCGTCCTGCCGGGCGCGGATGTCGCGCGCACGGTGGGGTGGTTCACCAGCGTCTACCCCGTCGCGGTCGACCTGACCGGCATTGATGTGGCGGACGCGTTCGCGGGCGGGGACGCGGCGGGCGCCGCGATCAAAGCCACCAAGGAACAGCTGCGCGCCCTGCCGGACAAGGGCATCGGGTTCGGCATGCTGCGCTACCTGGTGCCGGACACCGCGGCGGCACTCGCGGACGCGCCGACCCCGCAGATCAGCTTCAACTACCTCGGCCGCGCGTCCACCGGCGGGGAGGCCGAGCCGTGGCTGCCGCGCCGGTTCGCCGCCACCCAGGACGACCGCGCGCCGCTGGCCGCCGCGGTGGACATCAACGCCGTGCTCACCGACGCCGGTCTCGAGGTGACCTGGGCCTACGCTGGACGCCTGTTCGACGAGGCCGATGTCGGCGAACTCGCCGCGCTGTGGGAGCAGGCGCTCGGCGCGCTGGCCGGGCACGCCGCTTCCGCGCGCGCGGGCGGACGCTCCCCGTCGGACTTCGATCTGGTCGCCGTCACCCAGGCGCAGATCGACGCCTGGGAGCGCGACTACCCGACCATCGCCGACGTGTGGCCGCTCTCGCCGCTGCAGTACGGCCTGCTCTTCCACGCGCTGTACGACTCCGACACCGCCGACGGCTACACGGTGCAGTCGCTGCTCACCTTGGCAGGCACCGTCGACGCGGCCCGCTTGCGCCGCGCCGCGCAGGCTCTGGTCACCCGGCACGAGAACTTGCGGGTCGCCTTCGTCGAGACCGAGGACGGTCCGCGCCAGCTCGTCTTGGCCGACGCCGAGATCGAATGGCGCGAAGCGGATCTCACCGGGATCGCCGACCCGCGGGAACGCGACCGGGAGGCCGACCGGTTGATCGCGCTGGATGCTCGCACCCGGTTCGAGCTCACCCGTCCCCCGCTGCTGCGCTGCACCCTCATCCGGATGGCCTCGGACACCTACCGTTTCGTGCTGACCAATCACCACTTGGTGCTGGACGGCTGGTCGACGCCGCTGCTGGTGCGCGAGCTGCTCACTCTCTACGTCACCGACGGCGACGCCGCGGCGCTGCCGCCCGCGCACTCCTACCGTGAATTCCTGACCTGGCTGGCGACCAGGGACGACGCCGAATCCCTCGCGGCGTGGACGGAATCGCTGGCCGGCATCGACACGCCGACCCGCGCGGTCCCCACCCTCGCCGGCATCGAATCGACCGAGACCGGCATGATCTCCGCCACCCTTCCCCGCGACACCGTGTCCCGGCTGGAGAGCGCGGGCCGGGAAGCGGGCGCGACGGTGAACACCCTGGTGCAGGCCGCGTGGGCGATGCTGCTGGCCATGCTGACCGGCCGCACCGACGTGGTGTTCGGCGGCACCGTCTCGGGACGGCCGCCGGAGCTGGGCGGGGTCGAGGAGATGGTGGGCCTGTTCATCAATACGCTGCCGGTGCGGGTGCGCTTGGACCCAGCGGAGAAGGTGGCCGACTTGCTCGCGCGCGTGCAATCCGAGCAGGCGCGGCTGATGGATTACCAGCACGTTGGACTGGCCGCCATCCATCAGGCGGTCGGGCTGGCCGAATTGTTCGACACCCTCACGGTGTTCGAGTCCTACCCGATCGATCGCGAAGCGCTCTCGCAGGCGCTGGACATCGCGGGCATGCGGGTGCTGGACGTGGAAGGCACCGACGCGACGCCGTACCCGCTGAACCTCATGGTGATCCCGCTGCGCGGCGACGACGGCCGGGACACGTTGCGTATCACGCTGAAATACCTGGCCGACCAGCTTCCGGAGCAGGCGGCGCGGCCGCTGCTGGACCGCTTCGTCCGGCTGCTGACCCAGCTCGCGGACAACCCGCGCGCGCTGGTGTCCCAGCTGCAGTACTGCGACGACGCCGAGCGCGCCGCGCTGGTGCCGGTGCGGGGCCCGGAGTCGGTGCCGCAGGCCACGCTGCCCGAACTGCTTACTGCGGGCGCGCGCATCGATCCGGACGCGATCGCGATCACCGCGGGCGCGCTCACCATGACCTACCGCGAACTCGACGCCTGGTCCAACCGCTACGCCCGGGTGCTGCTGCGCCGCGGCGTGGGGCGCGAGGTGTTCGTCGTGCTGGCGCTCACCCGCTCCCTGGAGTCGGTGGTCGCGGTGTGGGCGCTGGCCAAGACCGGTGCGGCGTTCGCCCCGCTGGACCCGAACTACCCGGTGGAACGCATCGAGCACATGCTGAGCGATTCCAAAGCGCCGATCGGCGTGACGGTCACCGCGACCGGCGAGACGCTGCCCGGCACGATCGACTGGCTGCTGCTCGATGACCTCAACACCATCCGGCGGGTGATGACCGTGTCCGAGGCGCCGATCACCGACGAGGAGCGCGGCGGACCGATCGACCTGGACCAGACGGCGTACCTGATCTACACCTCCGGCTCCACCGGGAAGCCGAAGGCGGTGCTGCTGAGCCACCGGGGCATCGCCAATCTGGTGACGGCGCAACGGGAGACGCTCGGGCTGGACCACACCGCCAGCGCGCTCCAGGTGGCCTCACCGAGCTTCGACGCCTCGGTGTTCGAGCTGCTCACCGCGCACGGCGCGGGCGGCAGGCTGGTGGTGTCGCCGCCGGACGTCTACGGCGGGACGGAACTGGAAACGCTGCTGCGCGCCCAGCGCGTCACCCACGCGGTGATCACGCCGTCGGCGCTGGCCACCATGGAACCCGCCGGACTGGAACACCTGCGCGTGCTCGCGGTCGCGGGCGAGGCGGCGACGCCGGAGCTGATCGAGCGGTGGGCGCCGGGCCGGCGCATGGTGAATCTGTACGGCCCCACCGAGTTCAGCATCTGGGCCACCGGGCCGGGCGAGCTCGTCCCCGAAGAGCCGATCACGATCGGCGGACCGATCCGCGGCGCGGCCACCGTGGTGCTGGACGCCTGGCTGCGTCCGGTGCCGGTGGGCGTGCCCGGCGAGCTGTACCTGGCGGGTCCCGCGCTCGCGCGTGGCTACTTCAACCGGTACGAGATGACCGCGAGCCGGTTCGTCGCCGACCCCTTCGGCGAACCGGGCGGGCGGATGTACCGCACCGGCGACATGGTGCGCTGGGTGGACAACGGCGACGGCTACGAATTGGAGTACCTGGGCCGCAGCGACTTCCAGGTCAAGATCCGCGGCCTGCGCATCGAGCTGGGCGAGATCGACGCGGTGCTCTCCCGCGACGACGAGGTCGAGTACGCGGTGACCATCGGGCGCACCGGCCCGGCGGGCACCACCGTGCTGGTCTCCTACGTGCTGCCCGCCGGGGGCGCGCGGCTGGACGTCGAGCGGCTGCGCGCGCAGGTGGCCGCCGAGCTGCCCGGGTACATGGTGCCCGGCTACCTCGTCGTGCTGGACACCATTCCGCTCACGCCGGTCGGCAAGCTGGATCGCACAGCCCTTCCGGTGCCGGACTTCTCGGAGGACCATCGGCCTTACCTCGCGCCGAGCACGCCGGTCGAGGAGGCGGTGGCCGCGGTGTTCGGCGAGGTGCTCGACCGCCAGCGCGTCGGCGTCGATCAGTCGTTCTTCGAACTCGGCGGCAATTCGCTGAGCGCGACGAAGGTGGTGGCGCGGGTGAACGTGGCGCTGGGATCGCGGATCGCGCTGCGCGATCTGTTCGACGCGCCGACCGTGGCCCAGTTGTCCGCCCGCGTGGTGCCCGCCACCGGCGCGGAGCCCGGCCGATTCGCCCTCGCACCGCGGATCCGGCCGGATCGCGTGCCGCTGTCGCCCGCGCAGCAGCGCATGTGGGTGCTCAACCGGATGGACCCGGCTTCGCCCGCCTACAACATCGCGGTGGCGCTGCGGCTCACCGGCGATCTGGACGTCGAGGCGCTGCGCGCGGCGCTCGTCGACGTGATCGACCGGCACGAGAGCCTGCGCACGCTCTACCCCGCGGACGCGGAGGGTCCGCGTCAGGTGGTGGTGGACGCGGACGTGGCCGTGCCCGCGATGCCGGTGATCGACACCGAGGACGGCGCCCCGCTGCGCGCGCGGATCACCGAGCTGGCGGGAACCGGATTCGACCTCGCCGCCCAGCCGCCGCTGCGGGTGGGCCTGTTCCGCCTGCACGGCGGCGCCGAGCCCGCGCCGACCGCGGCGCCGGTGTCGTCGGCTCCGTCCGCCGGCGCCGCGCCGGTCTCGTCCGGGCCCGTCGCCGGGTCGGCGCCGGTGACGTCGAGCTACACCGCGGGCCCCGAGGCGATCGCGGCCGCCACGCCGCCGGTGCACGTCGTCGTGCTGGTGGTGCACCACATCAGCGCGGACGGCGCATTGATGGCGCCGCTGGCCGCCGACCTGGTCGCGGCCTACTCCGAGCGGGCCCTCGGCGGACATGCCACCCGCGTTCCGCTCCCGGTGCAGTACGCCGACTTCGCGCTCTGGCATCGCGAGGTGCTCGGCGACGAGGCGGACCCGCAATCGCTGGCGGCGCGCCAGATCGGCTTCTGGCGCGAGACCCTGGCGGGCGCGCCCGATGTGCTGGAACTGCCCTCCGACCGGCCGCGCCCGGCGGTGCAGACCATGCACAGCGCCGACTTCGGCTTCACGGTAGACGCCGAGACGCATCGAGCGCTGGTGGAGTTCGCCGCCGCGCACGGCGTCAGCCCGTTCATGGTCGTGCACGCCGCGCTCGCGGTGCTGCTCGCACGCCTGGCCACCACCGACGACGTGCTGATCGGCACGCCGGTCGCCGGACGCGGCGAGGAAGCGCTCGACCAGCTCGTCGGCATGTTCGTCAACACCCTGGCGCTGCGCACGCCGGTCGATCCGGGCGCGGGCTTCGCGGCATTCCTGGAGACCGTGCGGTCCGCGGATCTGGACGCGTTCGCCCACGCGGACGTGCCGTTCGAGCGGCTGGTCCAGGTGCTGGATCCGGCTCGCTCGACCGCGCACCACCCGCTGTTCCAGGTCTCGCTGTCGCTGCAAAATTTTGTCGAACCCGTGCTGGAACTGCCCGGCCTGCGGTTCGAGGTGGAGGACTTCGAGCGCGACGCGTCCCAGTTCGACCTGACCCTGGATCTGCGCGAACGCTTCGCCGACAGCGGTCCGGCGGGCATCGACGCGGTGCTGACCTACGCCACGGACCTGTTCGACGAGGCGACGATGGCCGCGTTCGCCACCCGCTGGCGGCGCGTGCTGACGACCGCCCTGGCCCGGCCCGAGATCCGCATCGCCGACATCGACATCCTCGACGACGCCGAACGCGCGACGCTGGTGCCGGTGCGCGGTCCCGCGCCCGCCGCGACCACCACGCTGCCGCAACTGCTGACCGAGACCGCGCGGCGGTATCCGAATCGCGTCGCCCTCGTGGTCGGCGGGCACATCACCACCTACGCCGAGATCAATGCGCACGCCAATCGCCTCGCCCGGGTTTTGCTCGAGTCGGGCGGCGGACCGGAAACCGTTGTCGCCCTGGGCTTGCCGCGCTCGGCGGAACTGCTCACCGGGATGTGGGCCGCGGCGAAGGCGGGCGCGGCGTTCCTGCCGGTGGATCCGAAGCACCCGGTCGAGCGCATCGACCACATGCTCACCGACTCCGGAGCGACCCTCGGCTTGACCCTCGCGGCGTTGCGGCCCATGCTTCCCGACAGCACGAACTGGCTGGTGCTCGACGACCTCGCCCTGGTCGAGCGGTGGAGCGCCGCTAGCAGCCGCCCGGTGGACGAGCGCGAACTGCCCGGACCCGTCCGGCCGGACAACGCGGCCTGGATGATCTACACCTCCGGCTCCACCGGCACACCGAAGGGTGTCTCGGTCTCCCATCGCGGCCTCGCCGATATTGTTGCGGCGCAACAGGATTCGCTCGGCTTGGACGAGCACTCCCGGGTGCTGCAGGTGGCGTCGCCGAGTTTCGACGCATCGGTGTTCGAGGCGATCATGGCCTTCGGTTCCGGTGGCGCGTCGGTGGTGGCGCCGCCGGAAGTGTTCGGCGGCAGCGCGCTGGCCGAGCTGATCGACACCGAGCAGGTCACCCACATGGTGATCACGCCGTCCGCGCTGGCCACCCTCGATCCCGCGGCAGTGACCAGCGTCCGGGTGCTCGCGGTGGCCGGCGAGGCGGTCGGCGCCGAACTGGTCGAGCGCTGGGCCACCGGGCGCACCATGGTCAACCTGTACGGTCCGACCGAATCACCATCTGGGCGACGGGTTCGGCGCCGCTGGAGGTGGGCGCCCCGGTGTTCATCGGCACACCGGTGCAGGGCGCGCGAGTGCTGGTCCTCGACGACCGGCTACGCCCGGTCCCGTTCGGCGTGGCGGGCGAGCTGTACCTCGCCGGACCGGCGCTGGCGCGCGGATATCACGCCCGGACGAGCCTCACCGCCGCCCGGTTCGTCGCAGGCCCGTTCGGCGCGCCGGGTGAGCGGATGTACCGCACCGGGGATCTGGTGCGCTGGATCCGCGGCGAGGCGGGGCCGGAACTGGAGTATCTCGGCCGCACCGACTTTCAGGTCAAAGTGCGCGGACAGCGGATCGAGCTGGGCGAGATCGACGCGGTGCTCGGCCGCGCCGACGGCGTGGACTTCGCGGTGACGCTCGGCGTGCCCGGCCCCACGGGGGCGACCGCGCTGGCCGCCTACCTGGTGCGCACGCCCGGGTCCGAGCTCGACGTGGCGAAGGTGCGCGCCTTCGCCGCCGACATCCTGCCCGGCTACATGGTGCCCGCGGCGTTCGTCGTGCTGGACGAGATCCCGCTCAACGCGGTGGGCAAGCTGGACCGCAAGGCGCTGCCCGCACCGGAGTTCGTCGCCGACCGCACCGAATACCGCGCGCCGGTCACGCCGACCGAACAGCAGCTCGCCACCATCTTCGGCGAGTTGCTCGGAGTGCCGCGGGTGGGCGCCGACGATTCCTTCTTCGCGCTCGGCGGCGACAGCATCCTGGCGATCCAGCTGGTCTCGCGCGCCAAGCAACAGGGCATCACCTGCACCCCGCTGCAAGTGTTCGAGCACCGCACAGTGGCGGCGCTGGCCGCGGCCGCCGACGCCGCGGGAACCGCGGCGACATTGGACGAGTTGCCCGGCGGCGGTGTCGGTGAGCTGCCGCTCACGCCGATCGTGCACTACATGCTGCAGCGCGGCGGGAACTACGATCGCTTCGCCCAGACCGCGGTGCTGGAACTGCCCGTCGGCATCGACCGCGCGCAGATCGTCGCGGTGCTGTCGGCCGCGATGGACCGGCACGACATGCTGCGCGCTCGGCTGGTGACCGACGGGGACAGCCCGCATCTGCTGGTCGGCCCGCCCGGCTCCGTGGACGTGGACGCGCTGGTGCACCGCGTCGAATGCACCACCGTCGACCCGATCGATCTGCACGAGTTCGCCATGACCGAACTGGACGCCGCGGCCGACCGGCTCGATGCTGCCGAGGGCACGGTGCTGCAGTTCATCTGGCTGGAGCCGGTGGGCGACGCGGGCGCGCGTACTCGACCGGGCCGGCTGATCGTGCTGGCGCACCATCTGGTGATCGACGGGGTGTCCTGGCGCATCCTGGTGCCGGACCTGGTGGCCGCGTGGGCGCAGGTGTCGGCGGGCAACACACCCGTGCTCGCGGAGACCGGAACGTCGATGCGGCGGTGGGCACACGCGCTGGCCGACGAGGCGCGCTCGCAACGACGCGTCGCCGAACTGGCGTACTGGCACGACGTGCTCGCCGCCCCCGATCCGGTCATCGGCGGCCGGGAACTCGACCCCGCCGTCGACCGGACCGGCACGCTGCGCATGGTCGAGCGGGACGTTCCCGCGGAGGTCACCACCGCGCTGCTGACCACCCTGCCCGGTTTGTTCCACGGCAGCGTCAACGACGCGCTCCTGGCCACCTTGGCGCTGGCGCTGGTGCGGTGGCGCGGCAGCGACCCGTCGGCGCTGGTGCGGCTGGAAGGTCACGGCCGCCAGGAGGAAGTGGTGCCCGGCGCCGATCTCTCGCGCACCATCGGCTGGTTCACCAGCCTCTATCCGGTGCGCTTGGACCTGGCCGGAATCGACGTCGACAACGCGCTGGCCGGTGGGCCCGCGCTGGGTAAGGCGATCCGCGCCGTCAAGCACCAGCTGCTCGCGGTGCCGGACAAGGGCATCGGTTTCGGCTTGCTGCGCTATCTCAACGCCGAGACCGCGCGGCAGCTGCCCGAACGCCTGCCGGGCCGTGTCGGCTTCAATTACCTGGGCCGCTACTCCACCGGCGACATCCCGGCCGGGCTCGAAGGCCTGGGCTGGCTGCCGACCAACGAACTGGGCGACGTGCACGTCGCCGAGGACCCGGGCGTACCGCTGCAATCGGCGATCGACGTGAACGCCGTCGTGATCGGCAACCGGCTGCGGGCGAGCTTCGGCTTCCCGTCCACCCTGCTCGATGAGGACGCGGTCACCGAGCTGGCCGAGCTGTGGATCCAGACGCTGCACGCGGCGGCCCGCTTCGCCGAGACCCCGGCCGCGCGCGCCGCCGCCGAGGAGGAAGCGGCGGCCACGGCGGCGCCACCCGTTCCGGCGGCCGGCGGACTCGGATTGGACGTGGTGCTGCCGATCCGGCTCGGCGGTGACGAACCCGCGCTGTTCTGCATCCACCCGTCGTCCGGAATGGCGTGGACCTACCTGGGACTCGCCGACGCGCTCGCGCCCGGCCGCCCGATCTACGGGCTGCAAGCGCCCGACCTCGGCGGCCACGAACCGCCCGCCCGCTCGATCGAGGAGTTCGCCGAACGCTACGTGCGCGAGATCCGCACCCTGCAACCCGAGGGGCCCTACCACCTGCTCGGCTGGTCGTTCGGCGGCCTGATCGCGCACGCGGCGGCCGCGCTGCTGAAGGCCGAGGGCGCGGAGGTGGGCGTGGTCGCGCTGCTGGACGCCGACACCGCCGACATCGACGGCGACAGCATCGAACGGCTCACCGCGGGCTCGTTCGTGAGCGCCTTCGGCGCGGTGTTCGGCATCCACGACGTTCCCGCGGACGCGACCGCGGAGCAGGCGGCGGATCTGATCCGCGAACGGCTCGGCGGGGTCACGCTGATCGACGCGGCCACGCTGGAGCGGATGGCCGGGTCCTACAACGCGGCCGCGCGAACCAGGACCGGTTACCGCCGTCCCGTGTTCGACGGCGACATCGTGTACTTCAGCGCGGTCATCGACAGTTCCGACATCTTCGGTCCCGATGGCTGGGGGCCGTATGTGACCGGCGAGATCATCAATCACGACATCGAGGCAACCCACGACGAACTGACAGCGCCGCACGTGCTGCCGGTCATCGCGCGTGTGCTCGATGCACATCTGGGAGGCCGAGGATGAATTCCGACCGAGGAGTCGTCGTCGAAGGGATCGAGAAATCTTTCGGCGTGGTGAAAGCGTTGCGCGGCGTCGATTTCGCGGCGGAACCGGGCGAGGTGCTCGGCATCCTCGGACCGAACGGCGCGGGCAAGACCACGACGGTGAACGTCCTGTCGACGCTGATCCGGCCGGACCGCGGCCGCGCCACCGTCGCGGGGCACGACGTGGTGGCCGAACCCGCGGCGGTGCGCCGCAGCATCATGCTGACCGGGCAGTACGCCGCGCTGGACGACATGCTCAGCGGCTACGAGAACCTTGTGATGTTCGGCAGGCTGATGGGGTTGCGCAAGCGCGCCGCCCGCGCCCGCGCGGACGAGCTGCTGGCCGAGTTCGATCTCGAGCGCGCGGCGGCCCGCAAAGTCGGCACCTACTCCGGCGGCATGCGCAGGCGGATCGACATCGCCTGCGGCCTGGTCGTCCGGCCCGACGTGGTGTTCCTGGACGAGCCGACCACCGGGCTGGATCCGCGCAGCAGGCAAGGGGTGTGGGACCTGGTCTCCGGCTTCAAGAAGGCCGGCATCACCACCCTGCTGACCACCCAGTATCTGGAGGAGGCCGACGCGCTCAGCGACCGGATCATCGTCATCGATCACGGCAAGGTGATCGCCGAGGGCACCGCCGACGAATTGAAGGCGCGCACCGGCGGCAGCTACTGCGAGGTGGTGCCGCTGAACCTGAAGGACCTGCCCGCCATCGCCGCCGCCCTGGGTTCGCTACTGCCCCGGGAGAATCGGGACGCGCTCGGCCCGGATTCCGACCGGATCGCCATACCCGCCCCCGACGGTTCGAAGACACTGCTGGAGGCGCTGCGCCGGCTGGACAGCGCGGGCGTCGACCTGGTGGACGTCGCGCTGCGCCGCCCCTCACTCGACGACGTATTCCTCCAGCTCACCGGGCATCTGGCGACCACGGAGGACTTCTCGCGGCCGGAGGTCGTCTCGTGACGGCGGCGACCTGGCTGAGCCAGACCAGGGCGGCGCCGCTGCGACCGCAGCAGTGGTGGGTGCTGACCACCCGGTTGATCGTGCCGTCGGTGCACAGCGGCGAGGTGCTCACCTCGGTGCTGGCGCCCGCGGCATTCACCGCCAGTTTCTACATCCCGCTGAAAACGATCATGACCGTCATCGGCACCGGATTCAGCAGTTACGCGCAGTACATGATGCCGCTGGTCGTGCTGCAGGCCGCCGCGTTCACCGCCGTCTCGGCGGCCTTCCGCGCCGCCACCGACTCCGTCGCCGGGCTCAACCGGCGCTTCGGCGCGATGCCGATCGGCCCGCTGGTGCCGGTGACGGCGCGCCTGTCCGGCAGCGTCTTCCGCCTCGCCATCGGGCTGATCACCGCGTTGATCTGCGGCCACGTCATCGGATTCCGCTTCTACCTCGGCACCGCCGAGACGATCGGATTCGTGTTGTTCTCGCTGCTCATCGGGCTCGCGCTGATCTGGGGCGGGGACGTCATCGGCACCGTGTCGCGCAATCCCGAGGCCACCGCGCAGGCGCTGGTGCTGCCGCCGTTGATCTTCGGCATGCTGTCCACCGGGATCGCGCCCGCCGGCCAGTTCCCGGCCTGGGTGCAGGGGTTCGTTCGCAATCAGCCGGTGTCCCAGTGGGCCATCGCCCTGCGCGCCTTCGCCGGGGACAGCGGACCGAACGCGGGTCAGTTGAGCCTGTCGCTACTGGGGCCGCCGGTGGCGTGGGCGCTCGGCATCCTGGTCGTCTGCGTGCCGCTGTCGATCCGGCTGAGCGCGAGGAGGGCATGATGGCACCGCTGGCGGAGCGCGAACACGAATCGTGGACCGGCTCGGAAGTGTCGGTGTCGGCGCTGGTGGCGCATACGCTGATCCAGACCCAGCGACTGCTGCTGCGCTGGGCGCGCAATCCGGTCACCCTGCTGGAGACGCTGATCATCCCCTGCCTGCTGCTGATCATGCTGAACACCGTGATCGGCGGGCAGATCCAGAAGTTCACCGGCGAGAGCGCGCTGTACGGCTCGGTGCCCATGGTCGCCTTGGTGGGCGCGTTGTCCGGGGCGGTGGCGGGCGGCGTGCTGCTCGGCCGCGAACGCGACGCGGGTCTGCTCGCCCGCTTCTGGGTGCTGCCCGTGCACCGCGCTTCCGGGCTGGCTTCGCGGGTGCTCGCCGAGGGCTGCCGCATCTTCGTCTGCACCCTCGCGGTCGTCCTGGTGGGCTCGGTACTCGGTTTCCGGTTCCACCAAGGCGTCGCGGCGGCGATCGCCTTCTTGTTCCTGCCGGTCCTGTTCGGCCTCGCCTTCGCCACCATCGTCACCTCCGTCGCCGTGTTCACCGCGAAATCGACGCTGGTCGAGGGCATCACCATCCTCACATCGCTGATGATGTTCTTCAGCACCGGTTTCGTCCCGCTGGTGGCCTTCCCGAAGTGGATCCAGCCGGTGGTCCACAACCAGCCCATGTCGGTGGGAGTCGACGCGATGCGCGCGCTCGCCTTCGGCGGACCGCTCGCGCGGCCGCTCACGCTCACCGTCGTGTGGTCGCTCGGCGCGATCGTGCTCTTCGCGGTGCCCGCGACCATCGGCTATCGCCGGGCCAGCAGACGCTGAGCCCCGGTCACAGCGAACTCCCAGCGCCCACCCAGCCGGTCACGAGCGCGCGTGCCTACCGTCGCGGAGGACGATCTCGACGAACGAAAGGCACAGACAGTGGGCGCACGACATGAAGGGGCGCACGAGCACGATCTCGGCCTCGCACACGACATGAAGGTGCTGATGTCCCGGCGCCGCGCGCTGTTCTCCCTCGCGACCGCGGGCGCGGCCGCGGTCGCGGCGGGCTGCGCGTCGGGATCGAACGACCCGACGGCCACGGCGACGACCGCTTCCGCGACGACCGCGCAATCCGGCGGCGTCACCGCCGCCCCGCAGGAAACCGCGGGACCGTACCCGGGCGACGGGTCCAACGGACCCAACATCCTCGTCGAGTCCGGCGTGGTGCGCAGCGACATCACCCGTTCGTTCGGCTCCTACTCCGGTGTCGCGCGAGGCGTCCCGATGATGCTCGAGCTGACCTTGCGCGACCTGGCCGCGAGCGGGGCGGCGGGAAAGGGCATGGCGGTGTACGTGTGGCACTGCGACCGGGACGGCAACTACTCGCTCTACAGTGACGGCGTCACCGAGCAGAACTACCTGCGCGGCGTGCAGGTGGCCGGCACCGACGGCAAGGTGACCTTCACGTCCATCTTCCCGGCCTGCTACTCGGGCCGGTGGCCGCACATCCATTTCGAGGTCTACAACTCGCTGGAGACCGCGGTCGCGGGTCGGAATGCCCGGCTCACCTCGCAGATCGCGCTGCCGCATGACACCTGCGAGTCGGTGTTCTCCCATGACTCCGGCTACGCGCGCAGCGTCGGCAATCTGGCGCAGGTCACCCTGGCCTCCGACAACGTCTTCGGTGACGGCTGGGACGCGGAACTGGCCACCGTGACGGGCGCGCCGTCTTCTGGCCTGCGCGTCTCGCTCACCGTGGGCGTCGCCGAAAAGTCACAGAATACGCAGTCCGGCAACGGTTCCGGACCGCAGCCCGGCTCCCGGCCGCCCGGAGGCGCGCCCGGGAGCCGACCGCCGCGGTGACCGGTCCGTCCCGGCACGACCGAGGAGCGCACAGCGGCGTCATCGACCGCGAGTTGCCTCGTCGACGCCACTCGGTCCCACTGCGCCGGCCGAATCGGCGCGGGTGGGCGCGCACCCGCCGACGCGGCACCTCCGGCGGATCATCCTCGGGCCGCCGGTGACTTGCGGCACTACCGGCGATCCGGCACGCCGGGGAAACGGCGGATCGGCGAGCCCGGCAACGCTTTCGCCGCCGCGCGGCCGGAATCGTCCGCACCTGTGTGCCGCAGTGTCGGCACGTCGGACGCGGCCGAGCGGACACCGCTGGCAAACGTTCGGCGAGCGACACCGCCCGCCAGTGCCGATGTAGTCCCGCACGAGCGTGTGCCGCACAATAAGGGGCCGCGCGCGGCGCGTCCCGGCGTTCTTTCACCTGGCGGGCGCGCGTCGCGGCGACACAAGGTGTTGTGCTAACCGGACATGTCAGCCACTAGGAGTAGTGTCCCCGGGGTAGACATTCCGTGACGGCAGCGTGCTCGGGAAAGGCGTGGAGGCAGGATGAGACTTATCGATCGGGTGTCGGCCATCAACTGGAATCGGGTGCCCGACGAAAAGGACGCCGAGGTGTGGGACCGGCTGACCGGCAACTTCTGGCTGCCGGAGAAGGTACCGGTCTCCAACGACATCCCGTCCTGGAACACCCTGACCGCCGACGAGAAGCAGCTGACCATGCGGGTCTTCACCGGTCTGACCCTGCTGGACACCATCCAGGGCACGGTCGGCGCGGTGAGCCTGATCCCGGACGCGCTCACCCCCCACGAAGAGGCGGTGCTGACCAACATCGCGTTCATGGAGTCGGTGCACGCCAAGAGCTACAGCTCGATCTTCTCCACCTTGTGCTCCACCCGCGAGATGATGAGGCGTTCCGCTGGTCGGAGGAGAACGGCAACCTCCAGCGCAAGGCCGAGATCGTGCTGGAGTACTACAAGGGCGACGATCCGCTCAAGCGCAAGGTCGCCTCCACACTGCTGGAGAGCTTCCTGTTCTACTCCGGCTTCTATCTCCCGATGCACTGGTCGTCGCGGGCGAAGCTGACCAATACCGCCGACATGATCCGGCTGATCATCCGGGACGAAGCCGTGCACGGCTACTACATCGGCTACAAGTACCAGAAGGGCCTCGAACTGGTCTCCGAGGCCGAGCGCGAGGAGCTCAAGAACTACACCTTCGAGCTGCTGTTCGAGCTCTACGACAACGAGGTCGAATACACCCAGGATCTCTACGACGAGGTCGGTCTCACCGAGGACGTCAAGAAGTTCCTGCGCTACAACGCGAACAAGGCGCTGATGAACCTCGGCTACGAAGGCCTGTTCCCCAAGGACGAGACCGAGGTCAACCCCGCGATACTCTCGGCCCTCTCCCCCAACGCCGACGAGAATCACGACTTCTTCTCCGGCTCGGGTTCGAGCTATGTCATCGGCAAGGCCGTGAACACCGAGGACGAAGACTGGGAGTTCTGAGCCGGCGAAACCCGGCGCCGACGACTGGAGCGCGGCGCCGGGATCGGTGAGCAGCCCTCGCCACGACGTCGGACCACCGCGCCGAGGGCTCGCTCTCAGATTCCGAGGACGAGTTTCGCCGTCGTGAAGTAGATGATCAGGCCGGTGGCGTCGACCAAGGTGGTGACCATCGGGGCGGACACGACCGCGGGGTCGATGCGCAGTTTCTTGGCCAGCAGGGGCATGGTGCCGCCGATCGTGGCGGCCCAGCCGCAGATCAGCACCAAGGTGATGCCCACGACCAGGGCGATGCGCGGGCCGACGAACAGAGCGCCGATCGCCAGTCCCACCGAGGCCAGCAGCGAGCCCAGCACCAGCCCGACCCGGCATTCCCGCCAGATCACCTTCAACAGGTCCGAGGCCCGGACTTCGCCGACCGCGACCGCGCGCACACAGGCGGTGGCCGCCTGCGCGCCCGCGTTGCCGCCCGCGCCGATGAGCAACGGGATGAACAGCGCCAGGTGCGCGGCCTGCTGCAGCGTGCCCTCGAAGAAATCGGTCACGCTCACCGTGAGAGTCGCCGCGAACAGCAGCAACAGCAGCCACAGCGCGCGATAGCGGGCCAGCTGGAACACCCCGGCGGCCATGTAGTGGCCCTCCCACGGCGCGGAACCCGCTTGCAGCGCGACGTCCTCGCTGTCGGCGGCCTCGATCACCTCGACCGCGTCATTGATGGTGAGCAGTCCGACCAACCGGTCCTCGCTGTCCACCACCGGCAGGTTGATGTCGTTGGTCTCGCGCATCAACCGGGCGGCCTTCTCCGCGGAATCGGTGGCGCGGGCGAAGGCGGGCTCGGTGACGACCAGTTCCGACACCATCGTCTCCGGCTTGCTCAGCACCAGCTCGCGCAGTTCGACGATGCCGGTCAGCCGCCTGCCCACGTCCACGACGGGCAGCGTGTACACCGTCTCCGCGTTGCCGCCCTCGGCCCGCACCATGCCGAGCGCTTCGGCCACCGTGAGATCGCGCGGCAGCGCCACCACCTCCGGCGTCATGTACTGACCAGCGGAACCCTCCGGGTAGCCGAGCAGGCTCGCGGTCATCCGGCGCTCGCGCGGGCTCAGCCCGGCCAGCGCCTTCTTGGCGACCTTGGCGGGCGCCTCGCGCAACATGCGGGCGCGGTCGTCGGGGGCCATGCCCTCGACCAGGTCGCGGAAGCTCTGATCGCGCAGCCCCTGCAGGATCTGCTGCTGATCCACCGGCTCGAGCTCCTCGAAGACGGCCAGCGCCAAGTCTTTGTCGAGCAGGCGGAACGCCATCCCGGCCCGCACCGCGTCCATGCGGGCGAGCTGGTCGGCGATGACGTGCGGCGGGTGGTTGCCGAGCCAGTCCAGCGCGGCGTCCACACGGCGGGTTTCGACAATGTCCTGCAGGGACTCGGACAGCGTCGGACGTACTTCGATGATGTCGGTCTGCGACATGGGGGGACCTCAGCACATGCGTGAGTGAACAGAGAGCGCGAAATTCACACCGCGGGCGCCGGCCCCTGCCGTCGCGACCTGACTAGGAATGCGAAGGGGCGGCGCCGCGCGGCCTTCGACTGGGAGGTTCGCTGCGCATCGCTACCCCACCTCCCTTTCGTCGTCGCCGCGGATCTCGGATATCCGCACCATTCGGATCAACGTCTCACGAACACGAAAACGTCCTCGTGCAGCTTACATCGCCGTGGAGACAATGATCATCTTACGACAGCGATCATCTTACGACAGCGCGCTGTGACCGAAGCCGCTCTCCGCCGATCGACACCGGGTGTCGCTTCCCCGGCGATCCCCGGCCCGCAGCCGCATGCCCGGGAGTCGCCAGCCGCCGAGATACAGGGTTATGCGCACTCGGCGCAGAACTGTTGCTCCCAGAACTGGGGAGAGAGACAGTGTTTGCCAAGCAGGCGCCGGAGTCGCAAGTCACCGGAGTCGGGCCGACGCCCCAGCACAGCTCACGGAAGTCTCGAAGTGTCGACAGCAACCGCACTGATCCGCCGTCGAGCGGTCGACTTCGTGCGCGTTCCGCACGGAATCTGTTGCCTCGACTGAGCGCGGTCGCGGTGCCCGACCGGGACTCGCGCGCTCGTTCACCGCCGCCGACCCCGGTGCGGTATCGCCTGACGCCGGGCATTCCGATGCACGGTGTCTTCTCGTCTTCGAAAGAACGAACAATGACTACTCCTCTACCCTCCCGGCGCGTCGCCCGCGCTCTCTCCGCCGCCGCGGTGATGCTCACCGGCCTGTCCGTGCTCACCGGATGCGGTGAATCCGCTCCGGCCAAGACCGCCGACGGCAGGACCGTGCTGCGCTACCAAGGAGCCACCGGGCAGGTGAATGCCGTCGAACTGGCCGACGACCTCGGCTACTTCACGAAGATCAGCTTGCGCTGGGAAGGCGACACCACCAGCGGCCCCGCCAATATCCAGGCCGCGGCGACGAATCAGGTCGATTTCGGCAGCGCCTTCAACGGCGCGGTGATCAAGTTGATCGCGGGTGGGGCGAAGGTCACCTCGGTGCTCAGTTCCTATGGCGCGGACGAGGAGTCGTTCACCGGGTACTACGTCCGCGACGACTCCGGCATCACCTCGGCACGCGATCTGATCGGCAAGAAGGTCGCCGTCAACACCCTCGGCGCGCACCACGAATTCATCACCAGGGAGTGGTTGCACCAGCAGGGCCTCACCGACGACGAGATCAAGCAGGTGCAACTGATCGTCGTGCCGCCCGGCAACACCGAGGACGCACTGCGCAAGGGACAGGTCGACGTCGGCGCCTTGGGCAGCGTCTTCCGCGACACCGCCCTGCGACGCGGCGGCATCCATCCGCTGTACACCGACAAGGCCATCTTCGGCACGTTCGACTACGGCACCTACGTCTTGCGTAACGACTACATCGCCGCGAATCCCGAAGTTGTGGAGGACTTCGTGCAGGGCACCGCGCGTGCCATCCGCTGGCTTCAGGTGACGCCCCGTGAGCAGGTGCGAGAGCGGTTCACCCAGATCATCGGCAAGCGCGGCCGCAACGAGAACACCAGCTTGGTGCCCTACTGGCTGAGCTCCGGCATTCCGGTGCCGGGCGCGGTGATCGCGGAGAAGGAATTGCAGATCTGGATCAACTGGCTGGTGCGCAACGGCGAGCTGCCGGACGGCAAAGTGAAGGCGGCCGATCTGTACACCAACAAGTTCAACCCGTACGCCAACGGCAGATTCCAGCCGACGGCCGGACCGACCGGAGAGGTGGTGGCCGCGAAATGAGCACGGCGACGAAACTTTCGCTCACCGGAGTGCGCAAGCAGTTCGCGGTGCGCGGCACCCAGGAGCGGTTCACCGCGATCGAGGACATCTCGCTCGACCTGCGCGAGGGCGAGTTCCTGGTCTTGGTCGGCCCGAGCGGTTCGGGCAAGTCGACGCTGCTGGACCTGCTGGGCGGGCTGAGCAAGCCGAGCTCCGGTGAGATCCTGTTGGACGGCGAGCCGATCACGGGGCCGGGCCTGGATCGCGGCATCGTCTTCCAGCAATACGCGCTGCTGCCCTGGCGGACGGCGCGGGCCAATATCGAATTCGGCCTAGAGGCGAAAGGTTTGCGCCGCAGGGCGCGCCGGGAATTCGCCGAGCACTACCTCGAACTCGTCGGGCTGTCCGGTTTCGGTGACCGCTACCCGCACGAGCTGTCCGGCGGCATGAAGCAGCGCGTCGCGATCGCGCGCAGCCTCGCCTTCGATCCCGAGGTGCTGCTGATGGACGAACCATTCGCCGCGCTCGACGCGCAGACCAGGGAATCCTTGCAGGACGAGCTGCTGCGCATCTGGCGGGCCACCGGCAAGACCGTCCTGTTCATCACCCACGGCATCGACGAGGCGGTCTACCTCGGCCAGCGGGTGGCCGTGCTGACCTCGCGCCCCGGCCGCATCAAGGCCATCGTCGACGTCGAGATCGATCGGGACACCGACGACGACATCCGCTCCTCCGAACGCTTCCGGGACTACCGCCACGAGATCTGGACGCTGCTGCACAGCGAGGTCGAGCGGGCCGCGGGCCTGGAATTGAAGTCCTTGTCCGACCAAGCGGCCGAAACCGAATCCGCCACCGAGAGGACGGCCCATGTCTAGTGCCATTCAGCTCAGCGAGCGGCCGGTGCGGGAGCACGCGACCGCGCCCACCCGCCCGGCTCCGGCGCGCCGCGCGGCAACGGTTCCTCCCGCCGTGACGCGGGCCGCGCGGGCGGTGAGCCGGTTCGCATGGCGAGTGTTCAAACCGACGGTCGTGATCGCGCTCTTCCTACTGCTGTGGCAGCTGGCCCCGACCCTCGGGCTGGTGGACGAGGTATTCCTGCCACCGTTCTCGGTGGTCGCCCAGGCGTTCACTGACTTGGTGGCGAGCGGGGAGATGTGGACCCACCTTTCGGCGAGCCTGAATCGTTCGCTGGTCGGCTACACGCTCGCGCTGGCCGCGGGCATTCCGGTGGGCATCGCGATCGCCTGGTACAAGCCGGTGGCGGACTTCCTGAACCCGATCCTGGAACTGTTCCGCAACACCGCCGCGCTGGCATTGCTCCCGGTCTTCCTGCTGATCCTGGGCATCGGCGAGACCTCGAAGGTCGCCATCGTCGTCTACGCGAGCTTTTTCCCGATCCTGCTCAACACCATCACGGGCGTGCGCACCGTCGACCCGTTGCTCGTCAAATCCGCCGTGTCGCTGGGCTTCTCGCCGCTGCGCCTGTTCCAGAAGGTGATCCTGCCCGCGGCACTGCCGTCCATCTTCACCGGTCTGCGGATGGCCGCCGCCAGTTCCATCCTCGTCCTGCTGGCCGCCGAGATGTTCGGAGCCAGGGCGGGGCTCGGCTATCTGATCACCGCCGCCCAGCAGAATTTCGCGATCCCGAACATGTACGCGGGCATCCTCGCCATCTCGCTGCTCGGCCTGGGAGTCAACGGCCTGCTGGTCACCTTGGAACGCCGCCTGTCGCGGTGGCGTGCCCCGGCGAACGCCTGAACCATGACCGCCCGGTCCCTGGATCGTCGCGATCCCGACCATCTCGATGTCACTCCGGTGCTGTATCGCACCACGCTCGGAGGGCGACATCCCGGTCCGTGTCGACGGCGCCCCGTCGAAATTCCTCGCTGGGAGAGACGTTCACCGGCGCGTGAAGCGAGATGAGTGAGGTCGGCCGGTCGCCCCGCGCAACGGCCCGGCCGCGCTGTTCCGCGGGGCTGCGAGCGAGCCGTCCGGATGCGCACGACGCGAGATGACACGGCGGTGATCACACCGGCGGATCTGTCGTCTCCAGCACCGCGCGCTCCACATCGTCCCAGGTCGGAACGTGGCATACCCAGCCGGGGACCGGCTGCGGCTGGGCGCCGAACAGGAATCGGTGGGGCACCAGGTCACACAGCACGCGGTGCACGTCGAGGCGGTCATTGATCATGTGCGTGATGCCGAGTTCGGCGCAGTGCACCGCCTTGTCCGCCCGCGCACGGCAGAAACGCACGTTCTCGCGGGCGATCCCGGTACGGTCGTAGAAGTCGTGGTGGTCGAGCCACTGGCGGGTCCGCTGCTCGATCCGCGGTCCGCATTTGGAGATGATCCACGCGCGGCCTTCGAAGCGCCGGACCAAGCGCGGCAAGACGTCGAAAGCTCCCGGGCTGGGCGGTGTGCGCAGGGCTTCGTCTAGGCCACCGGAGAGGAACACCGTGTCCTCGTCGCCGGGCGACAAGGCCGCCCCTTGGATGACTCGGCCGAAATCGACGCCGAGCCGGAACTGCTTCCCATCGCTGTGATGTCTTCGTTCTTTCTGCATACGGTCTCAGCGTGCGGCATTCGCCACGCTCACCGCCAGTGAGATTCGTCGTCGCGCGCGGCGCTCCGCTCCGCCGCACCTCGTTCGGCGCCATCGGGGGTCGATCGCGGGATTGTGCGCCTCGCCCACCTGGCCAGGTGAGCGCGTTGGCTCGGGTGGCGCAAGGTGGCCGGGCCGGTGCGCGGCGTCGCGCGTGACCTGAATTAGGTGCGTCGAGCGCCGAACGGTTGCCAGCGCATCGAGGAGTGGGAACAGTGAGGTGGTAAAGCCGCGCCGCGCGCCGCGGGCGGTTCGGGTAACACGAAGGAGATTTTCGTGCGCTTCGGCATCTTCATTCCGCAGGGTTGGCGGCTCGACCTGGTGGGCATCGACCCGGCGGACCAGTGGGGGGTGATGCGCGGCCTCGCCCAGCGCGCCGATGCGAGCCCCGCGTGGGAGTCGCTGTGGGTGTACGACCACTTCCACACCGTCCCGGTCCCCACCGAGGAGGCGACACACGAGGCATGGACTTTGATGTCGGCGTTCGCCGCGACCACCTCGCGCGTCCGCTTGGGCCAGATGTGTACCGCCATCAGCTACCGCAATCCCGCCTACCTGGCCAAGGTGGCCGCCACGGTGGACCTGATCTCGGGTGGCCGGGTCGAGATGGGCATCGGCGGTGGCTGGTACGAACACGAGTGGCGCGCCTACGGCTACGGTTTCCCGTCCGCAGGCGAACGGCTCGGCCGCCTGGAGGAAGGCGTGCAGATCTTCCGGCAGGCCTGGACCACGGGTTCGGCCACGCTCGACGGCAGGTACTACCAGGTCGACGGCGCGATCGTCCGTCCGCTTCCGTTGCAGGATGGCGGTATTCCGCTGTGGATCGCGGGCGGCGGCGAGAAGAAGACGCTGCGCATCGCGGCGAAATACGCCCAGTACACCAACTTCAGCGGCAACCCCGAGGAGTTCACCCACAAATCCGAGGTGCTGCGCGCGCACTGCGCCGATGTCGGCACCGACTTCGACGCGATCGTCCGCAGTTCGAACTTCAACATCGTCATCGGCTCGACCCAGGCCGAAGTCGAGGATCGTCTCGCGGCGCTGCGAGCCCGCCTGACACCCGTCATCGGCGCCGATACGACGAACTCCTACTTCGAACAGCTGTACAACAGCGGGGCCGCCGCAGGCACCCCCGAGCAGATCACCGAAAGCCTGCTCCGGGTCCGCGACCTCGGCCTCGGCTACGCCATCTTCAACTTCCCCGAATCCGCCTACGACACCTCCGGCATCGAACTCTTCGAGCGCGAGGTGCTCCCTGCGCTGAGTTGATCTTGTGGGGCAGGCCGCGAGCGGCCCAGTCTCAGGGGTTCGGTTTCTCTACTCAGCCGGATAGGCCGGCTCGGTCCCGATCAGACCGAATCACCACCTACCTGCCACCGACGGAGCGAGTCTTACGAGCGACCGTTCGCGGCCGTCTCGCGCCCGAGCGATCGAAGCGCATGCGCCGTAGGCGCGAGTCTCGATCGCTCGGGCGCGAGACATTCGGGGCCGCGAACACGCAGCGCCGCAGGCGCTGCCGACCAACAGAGCTCACCGTTTACGGCCGACCGCGCTCCAGCAGTTCACTTGCGAATCGAGCCAGGAGGGTGACGCGGTCACCGGACGCCACTGGTTGGACACGACGATGCCCGGGTCCAGTAATTCCATACCGGTGAAGAACCGGGCGAATTCGTCGCGGGTGCGGGTCTGGGCATAGACCCCGCTCTGCCGATACACGTCGAGGGCGTTGGAGATGATCTCCGGTTCGAGGTCGGCGGTGATGTGCGAGACAACGAGGAACGAACCCGGCGCCAGAGCGTCCAGCAATGTCTCTACGATGCCGTACGGATTCTGCTCGTCGGACAAGAAGTGCAGCACCGCGACCAGGCTCAGCGCCACCGGGCTTTTCAGGTCCAGGGTCTCGGTGAGTTCGGGCGCGGAGAGGATCGCCTCCGGGTTCTTCAGGTCGGCGTCGATGTAGGCCGTGCGTCCCTCGGGCGTACCGGTGAGCAGCGCGCGGGCGTGGCTCAGCACGATCGGGTCGTTGTCGACGTAGACCACCCGCGCCTCGGGGCTCGGCGCCTGGGCCACCTGGTGCAGGTTCGGCTCGGTGGGAATGCCGGTGCCGATATCGAGGAACTGCACCACCCCCATCGCGGTGAGCGCGTTCACCGCGCGATGCATGAAAAGCCGGTTCTGCCGAGCCGCGACGCGGGCAGTGGGGAAGGCCGCGATAACTTTCTCCGCCGCGTCCCGATCCACTTGATAGTGGTCCTTACCGCCCAGGACGTAGTCGTATATGCGAGCACTGCTCGGCACGCTCGAGTTGTGGACTGCCTGGAGCGGCTTACCGTCGCCGCCGAGATCGGTCATCGTCGTTCCCATCACTACCGGATCGCTTCCGCGCCAGCTTATTCCACACGCGAACCCGACCGCCCCCGGAGCGAAAGCCCGGTAGGAATCGGTCACGCGCGATCTCGGCGGCCGGATCTTGCGGAACAGGGTGGCCGCCCAGCAGGAAGCCACCCTGTTCACCACGCGATCACAGCATGCAGGAGACGCAGCCCTCGACTTCGGTTCCCTCCAGCGCCATCTGGCGCAGCCGGATGTAGTACAGGGTCTTGATGCCTTTGCGCCAGGCGTAGATCTGGGCGCGGTTGAGGTCGCGAGTGGTGGCGGAGTCCTTGAAGAACAGCGTCAGCGACAGGCCCTGGTCCACGTGCTGGGTGGCCGCGGCGTAGGTGTCGATGATCTTCTCGTAGCCGATCTCGTAGGCGTCCTCGTAGTACTCGAGGTTGTCGTTGGTCATGTAGGGCGCCGGGTAGTAGACCCGCCCGATCTTGCCTTCTTTGCGGATCTCGATCTTCGACGCCACCGGGTGAATGGAGCTGGTGGAGTGGTTGATGTAGGAGATCGAGCCGGTCGGCGGCACGGCTTGCAGGTTCTGGTTGTAGATGCCGTGCTCCATGACCGAGGCCTTCAGCTCCCGCCAGTCCTCCTGGGTCGGGATGTGCACGCCCGCGTCGGCGAACAGCTGCCGGACGCGATCGGTCTTCGGCTCCCACGCCTGATCGGTGTACTTGTCGAAGTATTCACCGCTGGCGTATTTCGATTCCGGGAACCCACCGAAATACGTACCGCGCTCGATGGCGATCCGGTTCGACGCCCGGATCGCGTGATAAACCACGGTGTAGAAGTAGATGTTCGTGAAGTCGATGCCCTCTTCCGACCCGTAGTGGATCCGTTCGCGCGCCAGGTAGCCGTGCAAGTTCATCTGCCCGAGGCCGATGGCGTGCGAGGAGTTGTTGCCCTGCTCGATGGACGGCACCGAGTAGATGTGGGTCTGGTCGGACACCGCGGTCAGCGCCCGGATGGCCACCTCGATGGTCTGCGCGAAGTCGGGCGAGTCCATCGTCTTGGCGATGTTCAGCGAACCGAGGTTGCAGGAGATGTCCTTGCCCACCTTGGCGTAGGACAGATCGTCGTTGAACTCCGACGGCGTGGAGACCTGCAAGATCTCCGAGCACAGGTTGGAGTGGGTGATCTTGCCCGCGATCGGGTTGGCCCGGTTCACCGTGTCCTCGAACATGATGTACGGGTAACCGGACTCGAACTGCAATTCGGCGATGGTCTGGAAGAACTCGCGCGCCTTGATCTTCGACTTGCGGATGCGCTTGTCGTCGACCATCTCGTAGTACTTCTCGGTGACGTCGATATCGGCGAACGGCTTGCCGTAGATGCGCTCCACGTCGTAGGGCGAGAACAGGTACATGTCCTCGTTCTTCTTGGCCAGCTCGAAAGTGATGTCGGGGATGACCACGCCCAGCGAGAGGGTTTTGATGCGAATCTTCTCGTCCGCGTTCTCCCGTTTGGTGTCCAGGAACCGGTAGATGTCCGGGTGGTGCGCGTGCAGGTAGACCGCGCCCGCGCCCTGCCGCGCGCCGAGCTGGTTTGCGTAGGAGAACGAGTCCTCGAGCAGTTTCATGATCGGGATGACGCCCGAGCTCTGGTTCTCGATCTTCTTGATCGGCGCACCGTGCTCCCGAATGTTGCTCAGCAGCAACGCCACCCCGCCACCGCGCTTGGACAGCTGCAACGCGGAGTTGATGGAGCGCCCGATGGACTCCATGTTGTCCTCGATGCGAAGGAGGAAACAATTGTGGACGACGGTGCCGCGAATCGTGTAGGTGTGGGTGCCTGCCACGTGCAGGTTGTACACCTTCTCCGGAGTGTCCGAGGTTCGCTCGATCGCGCGTACACCATATACGTGACGGCCGTGCACAACCTGGTACGTCGTGCGCTTGACCCCCTTGCGCCCGGTGTAATTGTGCAAGTTCTTACCGATGTCGAAGATGAACTCTTCATTGGTGCCGGGCAGGCCGGGCACGAATATTTGTCCGGTCGGCTTCCCTGCCTGATCGAGGTAGGTGCGGACCACCGACACGATGCCCAGGCGCCGCAGAATCAGCTGCACCTGATCGATCAGCTCAGGATTGACCAGGTCGAGCACCATCCCACCCGTGGTGCTGCATCCGTCACCGCGGAAGAGACCACCTACCAGACCACGCAGGAAATCATCGTCGGCGGTCATGACTTCGTGTGACAGCCGCTTGGTCGCGTACCCCGTGCCGGCCAGCGACAGCAGCAACGATGCAACCACTTTGCTGTTGCACACCATTCGGGTGGAGTGGTCGGAATGGTTGGTGCGCAGGCTCAAGTCGGCCCCGAACACTTGCTTGAAGGCCATGCCCAGCTCGACGTGGTACTCGGCTTCGTGCGCGCCGAGAGTGAAGTGCACGCCGTTCGGCGTGACGCCGTCGACACCCGAGCGCTTGGACACATGTCCTTCGGCGAGGTACCAACCGAGGATCAAGCCGAGCTCGTAGGACTCCTCGACATACCGATTGACCGCTACGAAGTTCTGGTTGTGCCGCTGCTTGTTGCGATGCTCGGCATCAACGTTCACTTTGCGAATCAGCCCGTCGACCTCTTCGTAGCGGCCCGCGCCGACGACGTCCATCAGATCGAAGACGCGACGCTCACGCCTGTCGAGCGGAGCGGTCGTCACGATGAAGTCGGACGGGTGCACATCTCGAGCCGCCAACCACACGAAGCCGTTGAACGGGTCGGCACCGTCGCCGTCGATCAGGGTTTCGACGTCACGGGTGGTCCAGACCAGGATCGGATGCTCCGGGGTGCACCGAATCGGCTCCTTGTGCCCGAAGTGCGAGATCGAGATCAGCGCCTGATCGTTCGGGTTCTCGATGAGCTTCTCGACTACCGCGTACGAACCATCGTGGGACAGCACACGGTCGCCTGGACGCAGGCTCTCGATCGGGCGGGGGCCCTCACTGGTATCCACCGGGGTACCGGCGGGGAAGCACGACACCGGCTCGCCGCGCTGTTTCTTGCCCGAGTTGAGGAAGGTCGGGGTGGCCGGCTGGAAACGGCCGTCGATGATCTCGTCGACCAGCTTGCTCGCCAGGGCTTCGTCACCGGCGGCGAGCGTGAGCGCGACCATGCACACCCGGTCCTCGAACCGCTCCAGGTAGCGTTTGCCGTCGAAGGTCTTCAGCGTGTACGAGGTGTAGTACTTGAACGCGCCGAGGAAGGTGGGGAACCGGAACTTCTTGGCGTAGGCCTGCTGGAACAGCTTCTTGATGAACTCGCGGCTGTACTGCTCCAGGACCTCGGCCTCGTAGTAGTTCTCGTCGATCAGGTAATCCAGCTTCTCGTCCAGGTTGTGGAAGAAGACGGTGTTCTGATTGACGTGCTGCAAGAAGTACTGGTGGGCGGCCTCGCGATCCTTGTCGAACTGGATCTCCCCGTTCGGACCGTACAGGTTCAGCATCGCGTTCAAGGCGTGGTAATCGAGCACCTCGCCCGCCTCGGCGCCGCGGACCGGGGGCTGCTCTAAGCGAGCTGTTTTTCCGGCCGGTGCTGTCGTTGCTGTTGCCAAAACAATCCCAATCCTTCGCGGACGCGTTCGACGTCCTCAGCGGTTCCCATGAGTTCGAAGCGATACAGGTACGGCACCCCGCACTTGCGCGCGATCAGCTCGCCCGCGTAGCAGAAGGTGTCGCCGAAGTTCGTGTTGCCCGCCGCGATGACACCGCGCAGCAGGGCGCGGTTGTGCGGATCGTTGAGGAACTTGGCGACCTGCCGCGGTACGAAGTCCTTGTCGGAACGGCCGGCCCCCAGCACGTGCCGACCGCCCCCGTAGGTGGGGACGATCAGCACGTACGGTTCGTCTACGCGCAGCGAGTTGGCGGTGTGCAGTGGTATGCGAGTCGCCGGGATGCCCAGCTTCTCGACGAAGCGATGCGTGTTCTCCGAAGCGCTGGAGAAGTAGACCAGCGCCGTCGTCTCCGACATGGTCGCCTTCCTTCTCTCGGGAGCGCCGCGGCGGACCGCACGCGCTCGCCCCTCGGACGAACCGGAAGCGTGGAGCCGTCAGGCCGCCACGGTCGCGAGCGACTTGATGCGGTCGGGCCGGAAGCCCGACCAGTGATCGTCACCCGCCACCACGACCGGCGCCTGCAGGTATCCGAGGGCCATGACGTAGTCACGCGCCTCGTCGTTCTCCGAGATGTCGATGACCTCGTAGTCCACCCCGGCCTTGTCGAGGGCCTTGTAGGTGGCGTTGCACTGGACGCAAGCGGGCTTGGTGTACACGGTGACGGTCATTGATGTCCCTCTCTCCTTGTGCCTGATCCACAGCCTGAGATCCGTATGCATTGCACGATCGACGTATGCTGCGCAAACTCCTGGAGCCGGATTCGAATCCCCTGATCAGCCACCTGTGACCGACGCCCGCCGGGCGGAGGCTCGCACCCTCTTCCAGTAGCGAAGACACTACACCTAGTGGCCGACAGATTCCTACAACACGACATGTAGCGAGTCACATTGATGAAATTCCATCCAGAGAAGTACCAGGACGCTCGATTCACCCCCGGATCAAACAGTGGCGCAGATCACTCGACGCCGCGCCAGCTTACTTTCAGCTAACCTCCTGGCGCACGAAGAGGGCCACCACTGCGCCGGGCAGTGGTGACCCTCGTTTCGAATCGGGGATGGAGCTTACACCGACGCCAGTTGGCCGCGCGTGGCCTCGACCAGTTCGCGCACGGTGGCGGCCAGCTGGGTCAGGGCCTCGGCGTCGTCGCGCGGATGCCCGGCGCCGAACCGCTCGCCGATGACGCCGAAGTGCAAGTGCGCGGACTCGACCACCCGCGCGCCCGCCACGCCGAGCGCCTTGACGGCGTCGCCGTGCGCCCACTGCGCCGCGTTCGGGCTGACCGATGCGCTCACCACGGCGGCGGGCTTGTCCGTGATCGCACCGGCGCCGTACGGGCGCGACGCCCAGTCGATCGCGTTCTTGAGCACCGCCGACAGTGTGCCGTTGTACTCCGGGGTCACCACCAGCAGACCGTTGGCCTCGGCCACCGCGTCGCGCAGCGCCTGGGCGGCTTCGGGAACGGAACCGGGGACGTCGATGTCCTCGTTGTAGAACGGGATGTCGGCGAGCCCTTCGTACAGGGCGACCTCCACACCATCCGGCGCGGTCTGGGCGGCGGCCTCGGCCAGCCGCCGGTTCACCGAGGCGGCACGCAGGCTACCGACGAGTGCGAGAATGCGGGTCTTGCTCATGACGACTCCTGGTGTACTGAATGAGGTGGTGTCCGTACGTTCACCACACACCAACCGGACCATGGTCCGATTACTTCCCGCGGAGTCTGCGTGAGCGCTGTGAACTACCCCACATTCGACACGTCCTCCCCCGGCCCGGGCCGGGTGCTGGATGTCGGCGCGCCCCTGCCCGGCGCGTCGGAGCCCGCCGAGCGCGCCGACGCGGCGCGCAACCGCCGCCTCCTGCTGGACGCGGCGCAACAGCTGGTGCGTGAGCAGGGCGTTGACAGCCTCACCATGGACGCGCTGGCCAAACGCGCCGGCGTGGGCAAGGGCACCGTGTTCCGCCGGTTCGGCAGCCGGTCCGGCCTGATGCTCGCCTTGCTGGACCACTCGGAGCGCAAGTACCAGGAGTCGTTCATCTTCGGACCGCCGCCGCTCGGCCCGGGCGCCCCGCCCGTCGAACGACTGGTCGCCTTCGGACGGGCCCGGCTGCTGGACATCGAAGTGGAGGGCGAATTGCACCGCGCCGCCGAGATCGGCGAGGCCGGTGACCGCTACTCCGGCGGGCCCTACGGATTACTGCGGGCGCACGTGGCGATGCTGCTGCGGCAGGCAGGCGTGCCGGGAGAGGTCCCGCTGCTGGCCGACGGACTGCTGGCGATGCTGGGCGCCGCGCTGGTCATGCACCAGATGCACGTCCTCGGTTACACCCGCGAGCAGATCGGCGACAACTGGGAGAGCGTCGTTCGCCGCGTTGTCGCCCGGTGAAACGCCGATAGACTCGGGCGCCATGGGGAACCTGCGCGAACAGATCATCAGTGAATTGGGCGTCCGGCCCACCATCGAACCGAAGGACGAGGTACGGCGCCGCATTCATTTCCTGAAGGACTATCTGAACGCCACTCCAGCACGCGGATTCGTCCTCGGCATCAGCGGTGGGCAGGACAGCGCTCTCGCCGGTCGGCTGTGCCAGCTCGCGGTCGAGGAATCGCGCGCCGACGGTGTGGACGCCACCTTCCTCGCCGTCCGGCTGCCCTACGGCGTGCAGGCCGACGAGGCCGACGCGCGGACCGCGCTGCAGTTCATCCAGCCCGACCGGCAGGTCGTGGTGAACATCCGGCCCAGCGCGAGCGCCGCGGCCGCGGAGGCGGCGGCGGCGTTGCAGGTGAGCGAACTGCGAGACTTCGTGCGCGGCAACATCAAAGCGCGCGAACGCATGGTGGCCCAGTACGCGCTGGCCGGGCAGGAGAACCTGCTCGTGGTCGGCACCGACCACGCGGCCGAGGCGGTCACCGGGTTCTTCACCAAGTACGGCGACGGCGGCGTCGACCTGACGCCGCTCACCGGCCTGACCAAGCGGCAGGGCGCCGCGCTGCTCCAGGAGCTCGGGGCGCCCGCCAGCATCTGGTCCAAGGTGCCCACCGCCGACCTCGAGGACGACCGCCCCGCCCTCCCCGACGAGGAAGCGCTCGGCCTGCGCTACAGCGAGATCGACGACTACCTGGAGGGCAAAGAGGTCACCCCCGAGGTGGCCGAGCGGCTGGAAAGCATCTTCCACAACACCCGCCACAAGCGCACCGTCCCGGTGACGCCGCTGGACACCTGGTGGCGCTGAGCGCCTCGCCCGCTCCGCGAGGCGTCGCGCGCCGGAGAGGTCTCGCGCCGCGCATCCCGGCACCCGCCCCGCAGACGCTGAGTCGCTGACCGGTTCGTAGCGTTTCGGCCGTTCAGCGCCGCCGCGAGGCCCGGTCGCGCGCTGCCCGATCGGCGGACATGTCGACGCGCACCAGCACTGGGGCAGCGTCGTCGAGCCCGAAGACTCGGGGGCCGAGCTTGCCGTAGCCATCGAACCGGGACAGTTCGGCGGCGGTGAGCTCGGTCACCGTCGCCGTGGCCGAGCGCCACCGCCACCACACCCGCAGCCGCACCCGCGGATCGGCCCGGATATTGCGCACCCAGTCCGCACGCTCACCGTGCACCGAGATCAGCGACATCACCTGACCGTCGACCGGTCCACGCGCCAGCGGAATCCGTCGCGGCAAACCGCTGCGGCGCCCGGTGGTCTCCAGCACCACCCAGTAGGGATTCACCCGCGACAGCGCCCTGGTGCCCGGGTTCCCCCACCGCCAGAACCGCAGTACGCCAGCAGGTCTGCTCGTCGACATGCACCGACGCTACTGCCGCTCGGCCCTGCTCGTAGCGTGGACGCGACGGAAGTGACCGACCAGACGCGGTGCCGCAGTGTCCTCCGGCGCGGCGTGCCTGGGCGGCGACCACGCGCGGCCGTAGTCCGTGGCGCGGTCTATCCGCCCGCGAACGGCGGCAGGACGTTGACGCGCGGGCTGAGCGCGGCCGTGGGGTCGCGGGTGAGTTCGTCGCCGATCAGGTAGGCGCACACCGACAGCATCTTCTCCAGGTCCGGTCCGTAGGTGGCTGCCAAGGTGGCGCGCAGGTCGGCGACCGTGGCGCCGGCCGGGAGCGCGAGGGTTTCGCTGTCCTTGCCGACGGCGTCGGCGATCGCGGCGAAATAGCGGATCTCAACCACCGATGGCTCCCATCGTCCGCTCCGGAGGGACGAAGCCCTCGGCGTCGATACCGTGACCTGCCCACTTGTTCCACATCGCGCCGCGCCAGATGGCGGCGAGCTCGTCGTCTGCGGCGCCGGAGCGCAGCGCCTGGCGTAGGTCGAATTCCTGGTCGCTGAACAGGCAGGAACGCAGCATGCCGTCCGCGGTGAGCCGCGTGCGGTCGCAGGTGTCGCAGAACTTGCGGGTGACGGTGGCGATGATGCCGACGGTGCCGGGACCGCCGTCGACCAGCCACTTCTCGGCCGGAGCCGACGGGTCGGGTCGGCCCACCTCGGCGAGCTGGAAACGGGCGCCGAGCACGTCGAGGAGTTCGGCGGCGGTGACCATGTTGGCGCGGGCCCATTCGTGGTCGGCGTCGAGCGGCATCTCCTCGATGAAACGCAGCTCGCAGCCCTCGTCCAGGCACCAGCGCAGCAGATCGGCTGCCCCGGCGAGAGTGCCGCGCATCAAGACGGCGTTGACCTTGATGGGGGCCAGCCCCGCCGCCTGGGCGGCGCGGATGCCCGCGAACACCGATTCGAGGCGGTCGCGGCGCGTCAACCGCGCGAATCCGGCCCGGTCCACCGTGTCCAGCGACACGTTCACCCGGTGCAGGCCCGCCGCCGCGAGGCCGCGGGCGCGGTGCTCGAGCCCGATGCCGTTGGTCGTCATCGCCAGCGGAACATCGGGCACCTCGGCGTGGCAGCCGGAGATGATCTGTTCCAGGTCGCGGCGCATCAGCGGCTCGCCGCCGGTGAAGCGGACCTCGCGCACACCCAGATCCCGCACGGCGAGGCGCACCAGACGCACGATTTCGTCCACCGTGAGCAGTTCGTCGCGCGGGATCTCCGGCAGCCCTTCCTCGGGCATGCAGTAGGTACAGCGCAGCGAGCACTTCTCGGTGATGGATACGCGGAGGTCGCGCGCGACGCGTCCGAAACGATCCAGCAAAAAGGGGGTGTCGGGCCGGCCGGCGAGCGAGGGACGCCCGGAACGCACGGCGGGAATCCCGATCTCGACCAGAGTCACACGTCCATTATGACCGCCTGTCCCGATTCGCCGACGGGCGGAACGGCGCGGCGGCGGCTCACCGCGCCGACGCGGCAGCGGTGAGGCAGGCGCTGGGCGCCGGGCGCGGACGGCGCACGGCGACAGAGGCGGAGAATCGCCCGGATCGGGCGTTAGGCTGACTCGCATGAACCCTCGGCCCGCCGGCGTCTCGGCCAGGCCCGTCGACGACCACCGCGACAGTATCGAGCAGCTGCTGCGGCCACTGGCCGCGCGCGCGGTCGAGCCGGTCGAGGTGCCGCGCGCGCTGGGCAGGCAGCTGGCCGAGGACGTTCGTTCGCCGATCGACCTGCCGGTGTTCCGCAACTCCGCCATGGACGGCTACGCGGTGCGCGCGGAGTCGGTGCTGGTCGCGCCGGTCACCCTGCCCTTGACCGGCGTCATCGCGGCGGGCGCCGCGGGCCGCGCACCGCTGCCGCAGGGCGCGGCGATGAAGGTGATGACCGGCGCGCCGATCCCGCCGGGCGCGGACTGCGTGGTTCCGGTGGAGGACGCCACGGCGGGCGACGGCACGGTGACCATCGAACGCGGCCGTAACGCAGGGGAATTCGTGCGTGAACCCGGCACCGACGTACGCAGCGGCGAGTTGCTCGTGCATGCGGGAACCAGGCTCGCGCCCCGGCATGTCGCCGCTCTCGCCGCGGTCGGGCTGCCCACGGTGCCGGTGTTCCGCGCGGTGCGCGCGGCGGTGATCACCACGGGCGACGAGTGGTGGCGGCCGGAAAGCCGCTGCGTCCCGGGCAGATCTACAACTCCAACGGCATCGCCCTGGCCGCGGCGCTCGCGGCGAACGGCGCCGACGTCGTCTCGGTCGCGCACAGCACCGACGATCCGGCGCGTTTCCGCTCGCTGTTGTCCGCCGCGACCGAGCACGCCGACGTGGTGTTCACCTCCGGCGGTGTGTCCAAGGGCGACTTCGAGGTGGTCAAGGACGTGCTCGAGCCGATGGGCGGGCAGTTCGGCTCGGTCGCGATGCAACCGGGCGGGCCGCAGGGGCTGACCGTCGTCGCCGGGGTGCCGGTGCTCAGCTTTCCTGGCAACCCGGTCAGCACGATGGTGTCGTTCGAGGTGTTCGCCCGCCCGATATTGCGCCGCCTCGCCGGTCTGCCCGAGGTGGACTCCACCGAGCTTCCCCTCCGCACCGCCGTACCGCGCTCGCCGGAAGGGAAACGTCAGTTCCTGCGCGGCAAGCTGGTTCGGGCGCGGCCTGGCGAGGCGCCCGGACGGGCGGTCGAGGTGGTGTCCGGCGCCGGTTCGCATCTCGTGGCCGCGATGGCCTGGGCCGACGTGCTGGTCGACGTGCCCGCCGAGGTCACCGCGCTGCCCGTCGGCGCGCTTGTGCGAGTGTGGTCCCTATGAGTGAGCTGTCCCATGTCGACCACGAAGGTCGCGCCCGCATGGTGGATGTGAGCGCGAAGAGCGAGACCACCCGGATCGCCGTCGCGGCAGGCGAGTTGCGCACCACGGCCGAGGTGGTCGCGCTGGTACGAGCCGACGACATGCCGAAGGCGGACGTGCTGTCCACCGCCAGGATCGCGGGTATCGCGGGAGCGAAGAAGACCGCGGAGCTGATCCCGCTGTGCCATCAGCTGGCGCTGTCGTCGGTGCGGGTCGAGTTCGGTTTCACCGGCACCGCCATCACGATCGAGGCCACCGCGAAGACCAAAGGCCCCACCGGCGTCGAGATGGAGGCGCTCACCGCGGTCGCGGTCGCCGGGCTCACCCTGCACGACATGGTGAAAGCGGTCGACCCAGCGGCCACGCTCACCGACGTGCGGCTGCTCACCAAAGAGGGCGGTAAGCGCGGGCATTGGGAACGTCCGGCGGACGCGGCCACCGGGGAGAGCGAGATCCGGCCCGCCGCCGATGACGACCGGTACTCCGATGCTACCGACGCCACGCGGGACGTCGAGGAGCTCGCCGAGCCGGAAGAGGAGTACGCCGAGCCGGAAATCGAGCAGGGAGAACGCTCGGCGGTGGTGCTGGTCGCCTCGACCGGTGTCGCCGCGGGCACCCGCGTCGACACCACCGGTCCGGTGCTGGTGGACTGGCTGACCGGTCTGGGCTTCTCCGTGCGGGGTCCGTTGGTCTACGCCGACGCCGAGATCGAGATCGGGCTGGCGGACGCGTTGCGTTTCGAACCCGCGCTCGTCGTCAGCACCGGCGGAACCGGCGCCTCCCCCACCGACGGCACCCCGGAAGCCACGCTCGCCGTGCTCGACCGCGAACTTCCCGGCGTGGCGGAGGCGATCCGGCAGCGCGGCACCGCGAAGTTCCCGCTCGCCGCGCTCAGTCGTGGCGTGGCCGGGCTCGCTGGGCGCTCGGTGGTCGTGAACCTGCCGGGATCGCCCGGCGGTGTGCAAGACGGCATCGCGGTGCTGGAACCGCTGTTGGATCATCTGCTCGCACAAGTCGCCGGAGGTGGAAGTCATGACAACGGCTGAGGCCACGGTCCGGCTCGCCCGGATCAGCGATCAACCGCTCGACCCAGCGGAGGTCGAAGCGGCGGTCACCGGACCGCACTACGGCGCGGTCGTGGTGTTCACCGGTAAGGTCCGCGATCACGATGGCGGGCAGGCCGTCTCGGCCCTGGAGTATTCCGCGCACCCGCAGGCGGAGCGGTTCCTGCATACCGTCTGCGCGGAACTCGCCGCCACGCACGGCTTGCCGGTCGCCGCCGTGCACCGGGTCGGGTCGCTCGGCATCGGTGACCGCGCGATCGTCGTCGCGGTGGCGGCGGCGCATCGCGGCTCGGCCTTCGCTGCGTGCTCGGAACTGGTGGACCGGATCAAACACGAAGTGCCGATCTGGAAGCGCCAGTTGTTCGCCGACGGCCTGTCGGAATGGGTGAACGCCTGCGGGTAATCCGCGCGTGACATGAATCTCATGACGAATCAACACGACCGGTATAGCGTGTGCGCCGGGCCGCGAACGGAACGCGTTCTGGCTCGCTTCGCTCGGAAGCCGGGGTGTGCCGATCGGTTGCGTTGTGAGAAGGGAGCACGCGATGGGAACCGACCAGGTATTGCTCCACCGATTCGTCATCTCGCAACTCACCGCCGCCGGCGTCGACCGCGACCGGCTGCTGCGGCAATCCGGTCTCCCGGAATGGACCATGGCGGGCACGACCTGCACCTGCCCAGCCAGACGTTCTCCCGGCTCTGGGAGATCGCCGAACACGAGCTGGGTGATCCCGACGTCGCGCTGCACGTGGCCAGTCGCTACCGGCTGACCTGCCTCGGCCTCTACAACTATCTGTTCTCCTCGGCGCCGACCTTGGGCGCGGGACTGGCTACCTGCGGGCCGTACGTGACCGCGGTGACCACCAACCACCGCTTCGACCTGGTCGCGGGGAGCGAGGAGGAGGTCACGCTCTCCCTCGAGATGATCGACGGCGACGGCCGTGGCCGCGACCTGACCCAGTTGTGGGGCCTGAGCGCGGTGCTGAGCCGGGCGCGGCGCGTGGTGCGCGAACCGCTGGCCCCGGTGCGGGTCTCGCTGCGCCAGCGCGCGCCCGCCAGAAGAGACACCTTTATCGCCGTGTTCGGAACCACCGCGATCGAGTTCGACGCTCGATCGGACGCCATGACCTTCCGCGCCTCGGACATGCGACTGCCGTTGACCACCAGCGATCCGGTGCTGGCCGGCATCCTTCAGCCCCTGGCCGCGGCCCTTCCGCCACCACCGCCGCTGGCCACCGCATGGCCGGAGCGCGTCGCGAACGCCCTGGCGGACTGCCTCGACGAGGGCGACGCTTCCCTGGAGCGCGTGGCGCGCAGACTCGCCACCAGCCCGCGCACCCTGCAGCGGCGATTGCGGGAGGCGGGCACCACGTGGCGCGCGGAACTGGATCGGGCGCGCGGCGCGCGTCTGGTCGCCGCGACCGCCGCGGGGCCGCTGAGCCCCTCGCGCCAGGCCGAGATCCTCGGCTACTCCGACCCGGCCTCGATGCGGCGAGCGGCTCGGCGATGGTCGCCGGCCGCCCCCGCACAGCGGGCCGCGCGAACCTTCACGGCCTGATGAAACGCGCCGCGATCGACCAGAACGTCGCATCCGATATCGCACGGAAGTCCCAGCTGTTGGCGATGGCGTGGGTTTCGGCGACGATCGCCGGTACGTCGAAGTCGTCGCGGGTGGCGGTGCCCTTGGCCTCCAGCACCTCGATGACGTACGCGGTGGCGCTCTCCATGGAATCTGACACGGGAAACTCCCATCGGTCGCAGGACGATTCGGTCGGTCACGGATCGGCTACCGAGCGGCACCGCGTGCGGCAGTACGCTCTCCATGCCCGCGGACCGGCGGACACGCATCCAGTCTCACGAAAAGACCACCCGGTCACCAGCACCGAACGCGACATGTCGCGGCCGAACGCGCCAAACCGGCGCGATCAGTGCGGCGTATAGCGCCACACGCCGAGCATGCTCTGCGGATCGAGTGGCTCGGCGGCGTCGTGCACGGTGTCACGCAACCGGGACAGGGCCGTGTCGGTGTGCAGGCCGGCACCGATGAGCACCAGTCGCGCACCCCGTGATTCCCCCCGCGACCAGCCGCCCGGCTCGAAGACGATGTGGCGGCCGACCATGTGCAGGACGAACTTCCTGCGCTCGTCCGCCACCCCGAAGGCGGCGAAGCCTTTGGCCCGGAACAACCCCGGTGGCGGGTCCTCCAGGAAACCTATCAGCTTGCGCGGGTCCAGCGCCTGTCCGCTGGCGAACGAGACGCTGGTGTAGTGGTCGTGCAGGTGGCGGTGCCCGGCGTGGTCGTCGTCGTGGTCGTGCTCGGCGAGCAGTTCGTTGAAGCTCAGTTGCTCGGCCACCCGTGGGCGTTCGCGCAGCGGTTCGTCGAACAGCAGGCCGGGATCGATCCGGCCGTGGGCGGTCGTGTACACGGGCACCGCTCCGACGAGCGCCGCGATGTCCTCGCGCAGCCGTGCGAGGTGCCCGGGCGCGACCCGATCGGCCTTGTTCACCACCACCAGATCGGCCAGCCGCAGATGCGTGCGCAGCTCCGGGTGGCGGGCGCTGCTGCGCGGGAACTGTTCGGCGTCGACCACTTCGACCAGCCCTCCGTAGCGCAGGCGCGGGTTCTCGCTGCCGATCACCATCCGGATCAGGTTGCGCGGCTCGGCCAGGCCGCTGGCTTCCACCACGATCACGTCGATCCCGGCGCGCGGCTGCGTGAGCCGGGTGAACAGCTCGTCCAGTTCGGTGACGTCGACCGCGCAGCACACACAGCCGTTGCCGAGCGAGACCATGGCGTCGACCTGCCCCGCGACCAGCATGGCGTCGATGTTGATCGCGCCGAAGTCGTTGACGACCACCCCGATCCGGGTCCCCCGGTTGTCCCGGAGCAAATGATTGAGCAGCGTGGTCTTCCCGGAACCGAGAAATCCCGCGACGAGCACAACAGGAATCCGGTCAGCCATTCCGCTCACCCTAGTGCGCCGCCCGGCCGGTGCGAAAAGCCGGACGCCATCCTCACCGCGGTGAGGATGGCGTCCGGTGGGTTCGGTGTGCGGACTATTTCGCGGGGCCCAGCAGCATGCCCGCCAGGCTGTAGCCGAGGTTGATCAGCTCCGTGGTGATGGCGTTGTCATCCAGGCCGAGCAGCTTCGCCAACGGCATCAGCAACTCCATGATCGAGGCATTGCCGTCCGCTGTCCCGGGTGACTGCTGCGCGTCCGGCCTGCTCGGTGCTTGGGTTCCGTACCCGCCCGGCGCATCCGGTGTCGCCGAAGTTCCCGGCGACTGCGGTGTCGCCGTACCCGGCGTCGTCTGCGGTGTCGAGGTGCCGGGAACGTGCTGCGACTGCGGCACCGCGGGGGCCGCAGGACTCTGCGGCAGCGCCGGGATCGTTTGAGCCTGCGGTAGCACCGGGTTCGACTGGGCTTGCGGCGTGCCCGGGTTCGACTGAGCCTGCGGCGGGCCCGGGTTCGACTGAGCCTGCGGCGTGCCCGGGCTCGACTGAGCCTGCGGCGTGCCCGGGTCCGACGCGGGGCGATCGAACGACGCGCCCGGCGCACCGGGTTGCGCCGCCTGCTGATCCGGCGAAGCGCCCGATTGCGGTCCGCCGAGCAGGTAGCCGACCAGACCGGTGGTCAGCGCGATCGCGTGCTTGAGCTGCCCGTCCGGAGACTCCAGCAGCGCCGCGTCCTCGGGGTTGGCGCCGTTGCCCATCTCGAGGAACACGACCGGAACGGTGGTCAGGGCGGGCCCGGCCACGTCCTTACGGGTCTGCAGCCCATCCACCACTCCGCCGTAGTTCGCGGGTGGGAATCCCGCCTGACGGTAGGCATCGCGCACCGACTTCGACGCGGCGAGTCCCGCGCCGGACTGGGCGTGATCCACGATCAGGTTCGGGATGGGCAACTCCGGGACGATCAGGTGGAACCCGCGATACTGGGCGGGCGCGCTGTCGGCATGGATACTCACGGCGACATCGGCGCCGGACTGGCTCGCCGCGCGCGCCCGATCGTCCACGCAGCCGCCCCAGCTCGTGTCGTCCTGGCGGCTGAGCACGACGCGGGCGCCCAGCGTCTCCAGCGACGTCTTGACGACCTGCGCGACGTTCCAGTTGATGGTGTGCTCGGGCACGCCGTTCATCGTGGTCATGCCGGTGGTCTGGCAGTCTTTGGTGCCGCCGCGACCATCGCTCACCTGTCTGGCCAAGTCCTGGGAGTGGTTCGGCCCTTGGTGCCCTGGGTCGAGGAACACGGTTTTGCCCGCGAGCTTCTTCGACATGTCCAGCGCCGACGGCGCCGCCTGGGCGGTGACCGGGAGCAATCCGGACAGCGTCACCGTCACGGCGGCCGTGACGGCGGTACAGATACCGGCCTTGATGATGCTTGGCTTCATAGTGCGGTCGGCGCCCCGGGGCGGGGCGCCCCTCCCTTCCCACTTGTAACACCAAACCCACTGGTTACTCTGGCAACGTATGTATCACGGAAGCAAGCTGCGTAATCGAAGTGTTACCGCATGAGCAGTGCCCGGCCGACGGACTCGCCGAGGCGGTTTGCGCAGAGGTAGCAGAGCGTAATGCATTCGCGCCGCCGCCGCGCCGATCGGCACGCCCGAATTCCCCATCGCTCAGGCGTACCGGGCGGGAAGGGCTCGCGGCCGAAACAGGCGGCGACCGAGTAACCAGGCGACCGGTGCGTCCCCGCACCGGATTCACGGATTCCGGCCACACCACCCGGTCGGTTCTGGTATCTCTGGCCGCGGAGATGCGGGGATCTCCGAAATCGGCCGCGACGGTGGAGCACCACGACCGGGCCGCGGCGGTAGCACAAGTCAAGGAGAACCGGTATGCGTGCAAGCGCGCTCCTCGTCGCGGGAGCCATGACCTCCGCGGCGACCCTGCTCGCCGCAGGGACGGCGGCGGCCGAACCCGCGAACACCATGCCGCACGACGGCGTCTACCTGGTCGGCGTCGACATCGTCCCCGGAGTCTGGGAAGCGCCCGGCACTTCCGATCCGGCCTACGCCTGCGATTGGCGCCGATTGTGGAAGGTCGAGGGCGACAACACGAACATGCGGAACATCATCGCGAACAACTACACCCGGCTCGGCCCGGTCCGGGTGGAGATCGAACCGACCGACGTCGGCTTCAAGACCGAGAACTGCGGACCGTGGCGGTTGACGCCGGCCCCGCCGCGTACCGGATCGTTCGGCGGCTGAGCCGCGGTAGGACCTGTCGGCGGCGTATCGACTCCCGCGCGGCGGACACTTAGGGTCGGCCGCATGACGAGGAAGAGAATCCTGATCACCGGCGCGAGCGCGGGCCTCGGAGCCGCCATGGCGCGGGACTTCGCGGCCAAGGGCCGTGACCTCGCGCTGTGCGCCCGCAGATTGGACGCGCTCACGACGCTGCGCGACGAGCTGGTGGCCGCTCACCCGGGAGTCACCGTCGCGGTTCGCGCGCTCGACGTGGACGACCACGCGGCGGTGCCGCGCGTCTTCGGCGAATTGCGCGACGAGCTCGGTGGCCTGGACCGCGTGATCGTCAACGCCGGAATCGGCAAGGGAGCGCCGGTCGGCAGCGGACGCGCCGGCGCGAATCTCGCGACGGCGACGACGAACTTCGTCAGCGCGCTGGCGCAGGCGGAGGCGGCGCTGGAAGTCTTCCGCGCCCAGCGGGCCGGACACCTGGTTCTCGTCTCCTCGATGAGCGCGGTGCGCGGGCTGCCCGGCAAGAAGGCGGCCTACTCGGCGAGCAAGGCGGGACTCGCCGCACTCGGCGCGGCGCTGGCCTGCGAGTTCGCCAGTTCGCCGATCACGGTCACCACGCTGCTACCGGGTTTCATCGCTACCGACATGGCGGCCAAGGCGGGCGACGCGCGAATGGTGGCGCCCTTGGACAAAGGCGTCGCGGCGATGGTCGCCGCCATCGAGCGGGAGCAACGCCGCGCCTGCGTGCCCCGGTGGCCGTGGCGGCTGATCGACCTGGCGCTTCCGCGCCTTCCCGACGCCGTGGTGGCGCGGCTGAGCTGAACAGACGGTGATCCGGGACGACGCGGACAAGCTGGTCGCGGAAGTGACCCGGACGCGAGCGGTTCTAACCTGCCACGGCAGCCGGTGCGATACCGGCCGCGTCGCGGGCGGTCGGCCACACCCGGGCGAGATCGAGCAGTTCCGCAATCCGGCCTCGAAATCCGCCGCCTGAACCGGCGACCGGGCCGAGGTCGGCGCGAGGGGCGCCGATCCCGCCTTCCGCGCGGCCGCCGCGCACGCCACTCGGTGTGCGTAGTCGGTCAGCGGACATCCCGAGCCGGTCGGCCCGGCTGTCGCCGGGGCGTAGCGACCGAGATGCAGCAGCGCGTCCTGGATCTCCACGGTCATCCGCATCAACCGAGTTCTCGCGTCGGCGCGCTCGCCCGCGGCGGGCCGCAGCACGATCTCGGGGACCGCGGCGGTGAGGTCTCGCCATAGTGGCCGCAGCTTGCGGCAGAATCGCCCGGATCGATCGAGTCCCGCCGTGGCCAGCAGCATTCGCAGCAGCGGAATGGCGACCAGCGTCGCGTCCACCAAACCACACCGTCGACAGTGCCGCGTTCACCCCGAAAATCGTCGCGGCCCAGATCATCGCTCCGCATACCAGCTTCCCCCGGGTCCGATACCGCCGGAGCGCAGCTCCCGCAGGCACATACGGGCCAGCAGTGAGACGTTGACCAGCAGCGGCAGGCCGAAGGCGGTCCATACCACCAGGCCTTCCACGTCCGGGGTCAGATCGACCAGCCTTCCCTCGTGTCGAGCCGACGTGCCCGCCAGCAGGATCGCGGCGGTGCATCCGGCGGCGATCGCGCGACACCCGCGATGCCTGCGCCGGACTTCGGCCGGGTCCACGTCCGCTGCCCAGATGCGGACCACCCCTTGCAGGCACATCGACGACATGACGGTGCAGCCGAGGGCGAGTTGGTGCGCCAGACTCGCGATGGCGGGCGTCATGGTGCACCGATACAACAGCAAGGCGAACAGGCCCCAGATGAACAGACGATTCACCAGTTGATCGACGACCGTGTCGCGCAACAGCAGCAGCCTGCCCGCGACGACCGCCGCGACAAAGCAGATAGCGGGCCAGGCGAATACCCCCGAAATCGATGACGACATCGGCCGACCTCCCACCCACGAAACTGTCCGGGCTTGACGATACCGTTGCCGGATGTTCGTGACCGCGCTATGGAGACTCGGCGGCAGCCGATTATCGAGGCGCGGCCTCCCCTCGGCGGCGATTGCACCCTTCCCGGCTCTTCTCCGGACCCGTGAGTCGCTTGCTCCACATCAGCACATTCGAGGTCGATCTTGACAAATACGCGATACGCTCTTCCGTTCATGGAGCACACGTCCCGTTTGTCCGATTCGCGACATCATGTGCCGGTCGCCGGACCGATTCGGAGACCGATTGTCGGCATATACAGAACAACGCCGCCCCGGTCGTCATTCGGCACAAGAGGGCGCGTCGCGGCGAATTGGGAAACGCCGCAAAACATTTGGCCGAACGGATGTGGGTGTTACGCTGTATCACATAGAGTTTCAGTGACGACACTCACCTCCGACACGCACCTCTCGGCGGGTGCACCTACTCTTCGTAGCCCGCGAACGCGGTCCCACCTCATGCTCTGTCCGCCCGTTCGTGCGGCAAGAACGGAGATATCTGTGCGCGATGAACCACGATCAGCTTTCCGGACCGAGCGAATCGACGGTGCATCAATCGGAACCGAAGTCGTTCCCCCGCCACCGCGCGGCGGCGGCCGAGTGCTCCGGACACGGGCGGCCGCGCCGATACCGGCGACCTCCGCGGTGGCCGGGCCCGGGGCGTCCGGGGCCGGACAGCGATACCGCATCCCCGAAGACAGCGCGCTAGCGGACCTATGCCACACGGCTTGAGCCGTGTTCGGGGAAACGGAAACGATGAGCAAGCAGACTGCCGGAACAACTGAACTAGCCGTGCGTCCCGCCGCGGGAACGGACACGATGAACACCGCGCTGCGCGATCGCCTGATCGACGCGACCGTCGAAGTGGTGTCGACCGAGGGCTTGCACGCGCTCACCGTCCGCCGCGTCTCCCGCATGTGCGGGGTCTCCACGATGGCGGTGTACTCCAACTTCGGCGGGATGCCGGGCCTCATCCGCGCGGCCGGTTCCGCCGGCTTCGCGCAACTGGCCGCGCGCATGACCGCGGCCGGAGTGAGCGAGGAGCCGATCACCGACCTGCTCGTGCTCGGTCTCGTCTTCCGGGACGAGGCCCAACGCAGGCCGGAGCTGTTCCAGCTGATGTTCGGCACCGGAACGCGCATCGACATGAAGATCAACCGCGGCAATGTGCTCGTGGCCGGGCACGATTCGGAGTTCGAGCACTACGCGGAGACCTTCGACCACGTGGTCGGGGCGGTGCGGCGCGCTCAGGACGCCGGGCTGATCAACACCGCGGACGTCCGCTCCGCCGCGGCGCAGCTGTGGATGGGCCTGTTCGGCTTCGTCCAATTGGAGATGGCCGGGCACCTGGGCGACAACGGCCTGCTCGAAGTGCTGGTGCCCGCGATCGTGAACCTTCTCGTTGGCATGGGCGCCGAACTCGAGACCGTCGGCGCGTCGGTCCTGCTCGCGGTGGAGCGGTTCGCCGCCCAGACGGGCGACTGACCGTCCGCGCCGCGCGGCCGTCAGAACGGCAGCCGCGACCTCAGCCGCTGGGCGCGTGCCATCGCGCGCTCGGCGGCGCTGCCGCGCGGCGGCATCAGGCCCAATTGCAGCAGCATCTCCGTCAGGTCCCAGGTGGCCTGACTGCGCCAGATCAGCCCGGAGCGGAACTGCCACACGTCGATGACCAGCAGGTCGATTCGCTTACCGGTCGGGCCGAAGCCGGGTGGGTCGATCGGCCCCAGATGGGTGCCGGTCATCCGCCACGGCACCAGGGCGATCCGGTCGCCGGCCGCGAGCGTCGGCGGAAACGGGTTCGTATAGGCCACGTCCGGGAACGAGCGCACCGTGTCCGTCACGAATTTCTCCACACCCGCGCGACCGTGCGCGGGCGCGTCCAGCGAGGGGTCGTGCCAGATCGTGTCCTCGGTGACGCATTTCGCGACCGCCGCGCCGTCTCCGCTGTTCCAGCCCGCGATGTATCGCTCGGTGAACTCGTGCAGCCAAGCGAGGCTCTCGATGGGTTCGGCCTCCGCCTCGATACGGAACTGCCCGGTGTTGTACGGATCCACGCCCTCGCCTTTCACCCTCGATACGCAGCGTATTCGAGCGGCAATGGTAGGCACGAATCGACGTCGCCATCAACAACTTCGGGCAGCCCGGAACCGAACGCCGCAGAATAACACCGGAATAACGGTGTAATCGACCCGATCCGAGCTGGTCGATAACCGTGTAATAACAGCGGAATAATATCGTCATACCGGCCATGAGCTGCATTTATGACACGGTCGACATTACCTCCGGGACAATGCTTCCGAACTCCGGGCAGTACGATTCCGTATTGACCTTCGCGAATCGGTCCTCCTACCATGGGTGGACACTGACCTCCTACCGCGGAACCACTTCACCTCCGGACGACGCCCACGGCCGAACAGGTTCAACGGCGTCGCGATTCCGGTCGTCTCCACGCTGATTCGTTTACGCCGACGCACGCTCGCAGGCGTTTCGAATACCCGAGCATCAGGGGATTTTGCATGCCCAATGTAGCAATTGTCGGTATCGGCTGCCGTTTTCCGGGCGGCATCGACGGGCCGGACTCTTTCTGGGACCTCGTCGTGCACAAGGGCGACGGGATCGTGGAAGTACCCTCGGATCGCTGGAATCTGGCGAAGTTCTACGACCCCGACCCCGACGCGCCGGGCCGGATGTACACCAGGCACGGCGGGTTCCTGACCCAGCCGCTGTGGGAGTTCGACGCCGAGTTCTTCGGTATCTCCCAGCGCGAGGCATCAATCATGGATCCCCAGCAGCGGCTGCTGCTCGAGGTCGCCTGGGAGGCGCTGGACGATGCCGGGATGGCGGGCCGGGTCAGCGGTCGCGAGGTCGGCGTGTTCGTCGGTGGCTTCATGAACGACAACGCGCTGGTGCGCAGCGGTGCGATGTCAAGGGCCTCGATCAACAGCCACAGCCCGACGAGCTCCTCGCACACACTGCTGTCGGCGCGCATCGCCTTCCTGCTCGACCTGCTCGGGCCCACCATGACCATCGACACGGCCTGCTCGTCCTCGTTGGTCGCCCTGCACCAAGCGGTACTCGCGCTGCAAGCGGGCGAGTGCGAGACCGCCATCGTCGGCGGCGCCAACGCGATGCTGCGGCCCGAGGCGTTCATCTCCATGTGCAAAGGCCGATTCCTGGCGGTCGACGGCCGGTGCAAGTCCTTCGACGCGGCCGCCGACGGCTACGGGCGCGGTGAGGGCGCGGGCGCCGTGGTGCTGAAGACGCTGGACGCGGCGGTCCGCGACCGCGACCGGATCTACGCGGTGGTGCGCGGCAGCGGCGTCAACCAGGACGGCCGCACGCTGGCCATCCCGGTGCCCAACCCGGTCGCGCAAGAGGCCCTGGCCAGGCGGGTGCACCGGCTGGCGGGCATCGACGCGCACGACATCCGCTACGTGGAGGCGCACGGCACCGGCACGCCGGTCGGCGACCCGCTCGAGCTGGCCGCCCTCGGCGCGGTCTACGGCGCGGTCGACGGGCGCGACGAGCCGCTGCCGGTCGGTTCGGTGAAGAACAACATCGGGCACACCGAGGCCGCCGCAGGCGTCGCGGGCGTCATCAAGGCCGCGCTGACCCTGCACCACGGCGTCATCGCGCCGCAACTGCGACTGGACACCCCGAACCCGGAGATCCGCTTCAACGAACTGCGGGTACGCGTTCCGCTGGAGACCGAACCACTGCCGAACGGTGACGGCCGGGCGGCGGTGGCGGTCAACAGCTTCGGCTACGGCGGCACCAACGCCCATGCCATCCTCACCCGCGCGCCCGAGGTCCCCGCGCCGGCCGCGCCGGCCGCGCGCACGCCGATCACCGTGCTGCCGCTGTCGGCGCGCAACGAGACCGCGTTGCGCATCATGGCCACCCAGGTGCACGACCTCACCGAGACGGCGCCGATCGACTCGATCACGGAGGCGGCATGGAGCAGGCGCGCGCACCATCCGATCCGGGCCTCGTTCGCCTACCGTGATCCCGAGGATCTACGTTCGCAGCTGGCCGATTTCGCCGCGGGCGCGGGCAAGTCGCCCGCCCGCGCGCTCACCGACGGGTCCACCCAGCCGGTGTTCGTGTTCAGCGGCATGGGCCCGCAGTGGTGGGGCATGGCCCGCGGCCTGCTCGAGGCCGACGGCCACTTCGCCGCCGCCGCGCGGTCGATCGACGCGATCTTCCGCGAGATCGCGGGATGGTCGATCGTCGAGGAACTCCTGCGCCAGGAAGACGAGTCCAGGATCACCGGCACCGCGTACGCGCAGCCGGCGAACTTCCTGGTGCAAGCCGCGCTCCTGGCCGAACTCGCCGAACTCGGCATCCACCCCGCCGCCGTGGTCGGCCACAGCGTCGGCGAAGTCGCCTCGGCCTACGCCGCGGGCTCGCTGTCGCTGCGCGACGCGCTGCTGGTGAGCTATCACCGCGCCCGGTTGCAGGCCACCACCGCGGGCACCGGCGGAATGCTCGCCGTCGGGCTGTCGGAAGAGCAACTGCGCGAACGTCTGGCCGGTGCCGATGGCGTCTGCGTCGCGGCGGTGAACAGCCATGCCGCGGCGACGCTGTCCGGCGACGCGGCCGAATTGGCGCGCATCGGGGCCGAACTCACCGCAGAAGGCGTCTTCGCCAAGGCGCTGCGCGTCGAGGTGCCCTACCACAGTCATCTGATGGATCCCATCCTCGGTGACCTCACCACGGCGCTGGCCGGACTCACGCCGCAGCCCGCGCGGGTGCCGATCTGGTCCACCGTCACCGGGGGCGAACTGTCCGGCCCGGACTGGGACGCCGGGTACTGGTGCCGCAACGTGCGCGAGCCGGTGCGCTTCGGCGCGGCCGTTGACAGCCTCCTGGACGCGGGCCACCGGGTGTTCCTGGAGGTGGGACCACATCCGGTGCTCAGCGGCAACATCAAAGAGGCGTTCGTGCGCCGTGGTCTCGACGGCGCGGCGATCAGCACCCTGTCCCGCAACGCCGACGATCACGACAACCTGCTGCGCGCGGTCGGCGAGCTGTACCAGGTGGGCGGGCTGGACACCACACGCGCGCCCGGTGCGGCGCCAACGCCTGTCGCGCACCTGGATCTGCCCCGCTACCCGTGGCAGCGCCGCACGCTGTGGACCGAGGATCCCGCGCTAGAGGCGGACCGCGTCGGCGCCGTCGACGGCTACGTCATGCTCGGTCAGCGCACGCCGGCGTCCGCGCCGGAGTGGGAGGTCGACCTGTCGGTGGCCGCCTTGCCGTGGTTGCCCGACCACGTCGTGGACGGGTCCGTCGTGCTGCCGGGCGCCGCCTACCTGGACGCGGCGCTCAGCGCCGCCGCAGTGCGCACCGGTCGCGCGACGTTCGGGCTGGAGTCGGTGCAGTTCGTCGCGCCGCTGGTGATCGGGCAGCACGACGTGCCGGTCCTGCGGCTCACGGTCGAGGAGACCACGCACCGGTTCACCGTGCGCTCACGCGCTGCCACCGGCAGCACCTGGACGGTCAACGCGCACGGCAGGCTGATCGAGGCGGACGTCGACGCGCGCACGATCGACCTCACCCCGGCGGCGGACGCGGTGGACGTGGCGGCGGCGACCCTCTACGACGGCCTCGCCGCGCACGGTCTGGCCTACGGGCCGAGTTTCCGGCTGATCACCAGCGCCCGGGTCGGGACCGACTCCGTGGTGGCCGAACTCGATCTCTCGCCGCTGGACGGCAGCGCGCCGAGCCTGCCGCACCTGGCCCACCCGGCCGCGGTCGACGCCGCGCTCCAGTGCTTCGCCGCCCTGTACGCCCAGACCGCGCGCGGCGCGAGCGTCGTGGTGCCGTCCTCGGTCGCGGGTGTCCGCTGGACCGGTCCGCTGCCGCGGCGGGCGGTCGTGGTGGTGCGCAGGGTGGACGGCGACCCGTGGGCGCCGACATCACCGTCGCCTCACCGGAAGGCGCTGTGGCGCTGACCCTCTCGGGTGTGCGGTTCGCCGGACTGGCGGCCGAGCCGGATCTGCACGACCAGCTCAACGGCCTGTTCTACGAGCCGGTGTGGTCGATCGTCGACGACGCCACGACCGCCGACGAACCGGTGGGCTCCGAGGAGTTCCTGCTCGTGGTCAGCCTGGGCGACACGGTCTCCCAGCGCGCGAAGGAGCTCGCCAGCGCCCGTGCGTCGTCGGAGATCCTCACCCTGGCGCCGGAGGCGGCCGCCGCCGAACGCGTCCTGGCGACCCTGCGCGCCGCCACCGAGCGGCCGGGCGTGACGCGCAGTCGCGTGGTCGTGGTATCCGGCGCCGAGCTGGACGCGGTACCCAACGCCTACGGTCTCGCGCTGGTCGCCAAGGCGATCGGCGAACTGGTGGTCGGCGAGGACGACGACACGGTGGCCGAGGTGCGCGCGGTGGTGGTCACCGAGCGGGCGTTCTGCCTGCCGATCGATGCCTCTGCCCACCCGGCGCAGGCCGCGCTCACCGGCGCCCGGCGCACGCTGCGCAACGAGCAGCCCGCGGTGCAGTGGCGACTGGTCGACACCGAACCGGCCACGCGCGCCGCCGACATCGTCGAGCAGGTGCTCGGTGACGGACGAGCCGACGAGGTCGCGCTGCGGGCAGGCGCCTGCTGGGCGCTGCACCTGCGCAGATCGCTACGGGAACATCTGGCGATCCGGGACGAGGCCGCGCCGCTGACCGACCCGGAAACCTCCTTCCGCTTGGAGATCCCGCGCTCGCGGCTGTTGTCGGACCTGGCGTGGCGCGCGGTGGACCGGGTGGCCCCCGGTCCCGGCGAGGTCGAGATCCGGATGGACGCGGTGGGCCTCAACTACAAGGACGCGCTCAAGGTCCTCGGTGTACTCACCGAAAAAGAGCTCAGTGGAACGTATTTCGGCACCGCGCTCGGCATGGACGGGTTCGGCGTGGTCGAGCGGGTCGGCGCCGGGGTGACCGAGGTCGCGGTGGGCGACCGGATGTCGGTGTGCGCCAGGGATTTGCTGCGCCGCCACGTCACGCTCCGGCCCGACGAGGGCGCCACGATGCCCCTCGACTATCCCGACTCGGTGCTCGACCCGTGCCACTCCAGCTCGGTGCTGCCCTTCCTCACCGCCGAATTCGCCATCGGGGAACTGGCGCGCCTGCAACCGGGTGAGACGGTGCTGGTGCACGGCGCGGCGGGCGGCATGGGCATGGCCGCGGTCCAGGTGGCGGTGCGCCTCGGCGCGCGGGTGATCGCGACGGCGGGCTCGGACGAACGCCGGGCGGTGGCCGCGGCGGCGGGCGCGCACGACGTGGTCAACTCGCGGTCGATCAGCTTCGTCGACGACGTGCTCACGCTGACCGGCGGACGCGGCGTCGACGTGATCTACAACTCCTCCCCAGGGGAAATCCTCCAGCAGAACCTGCGGGCGGCGGCCGAGTTCGGCCGGATCATCGAGATCGGCAAGGCCGACATCTACGGCGGCGGGGCCATCGACCTGCGCCCGTTCGACCGGAATCTGTCGTTCTTCGCCGTGGACATGGACCGCGCCTTGGCCGTGCGGCCCGAGCTGGTCCGGCGCGCAGCGCGCCGGGCGATGGACGCCCTGGACGAAGGCACCTACGACTACCTGCCCTACACCGCGTTCCCCCTCGGCGCGACCACCGAGGCGTTCGAGACCGTGGTGCGGTCCAAGCAGATCGGCCGGGTCGTGCTCGACCTGCGGGAACCGGAACCGATGGTGCTGGCGAAACGGCCGAGCCTGCCGATCGACCCAGCCGCCAGCTACCTGGTCACCGGCGGCTTCGGCGCGTTCGGCCTGGCCACCGCGCGCTGGCTGGTCCGGATCGGCGCGCGCCGCCTGGTGCTGGCCGGGCGCAGCGGCGCCACCGGGGACGCGGCCCGCGCCGCGGTGGCGGAATTCGCCGCCGCCGGTGTGGAGGTCGTCGAGGAACGCCTCGACATGGCCGACTACGACGCCGTCGCCGCGCTGGTCGAGCGCGTTCAGGCGAGCGGTCGTCCGCTGCGCGGCGTCTTCCACGCGGCCGGTGTCGTGAACAACCTCGAAGTTCCCCAGATCACCGCCGAGTCGCTGGCGGAGATCTTCGGCCCCAAGGTGGCGGGCGCGGTCAACCTGGACACCGCGGTCACCGCCGCGGGCATCGAACTGGACATGTTCGTGCTGTTCTCCTCGGCGAGCAGCATCGTCGGCATTTCCCCCCAGTTCGGTTACGCGGCCGCCAATTCCGTGCTGGACATGATCGCCGCCGCCCGGCGTGCCCGCGGGGCCGCCGCGCTGGCGGTGAACTGGGGCTTCATGAGCGGTGGCGGCGGCATGGCCGACTACGAGGCGGTCAGCCGGTACGCGGAGATGACCGGATACCGCTCGGTGGACATGGACGTGGCCACCGACCTGCTCGGCGAGTGCCTGCGGCTGGACCTGCCGCAGATCGTGCTGTTCGACGTGGACTGGAGCCAATGGGCGCTGGCGCACCGCCCGTCCACGCGCACACCGCGTTTCGCCGAACAGGTGGCGGCCGCGGGCGGCGGCGCGGCGGGTGCGGGTGCGCTGCGGGCGGAGATCCTCCGGTTGGGTGTCGAACAGCGCGGCGAAGTGGTGGCCTACCTGCTCGCCGAACAGCTCGCCGCGGTGCTCGGCGTCGACGCCGAGACCGTGGACCTGAACACCCCGCTGCCCGAACTCGGCATGGACTCGCTGATGGGCATGGAGTTCGGCGCACGCGTGGTGCAGGTACTCGGCACCCAGCTATCGGTGCTCGCCGTGATCGGACTGACGTTGCGCGGGCTCGGCGCGCGAATTGCCGAGCAGATTGCCCAGGAAGAAGAGCGCGCGGCGAGGAGCGAGGACGAATGACCGACAACAACTCCCGGGAGCTGGCTCGCGCACTGCTGGCCAGGCACGCGGGCGGCGAGACGAGCACCGCCCCGGCGACGGCCAACGGCGCGCGGGCGGCGAACGGCTCCGCCACCACGACTCCCGCCGACGGCGGCACGCCGGCGCGCGGTATTACGCACACGTCCTTCCGTGACCACCCCGGCGTGCTCGAGGCCGGTCAGCGGTTCGGGCGTTTCGACGCGTGGGTGCGGCAGGTCGGCCTGGTCAACCCGTACTACCTGCCGCACGAGGGCATCAGCGGCGCGGTGACCCGGATGGCCGACCGGGACGTGGTCAATTTCAGCAGTTTCGGCTATCTGGACCTGGCCGCCGACCCGCGGGTGCGGCAGGCCGCCAAGGACGCCATTCGATCGGTACGGCACCTCCGCCGCCGCGGTCCGCATCGTGGCGGGCGAGCTGCCGATCTATCACGAACTGGAGACCGAGATCGCCCGCGTCTACGACACCGAGGCGGCCGTGGTGACCGCGAGCGGCTACCTCACCAACGCCGCCGCGGTCGGATTCCTGCTCGGCAAGCGCGATCTCGCGGTCTGCGACGCCTTGATCCACCACAGCGTGGTCTCCGGCACCGAGTGGTCGCGCTGCAAGCGAGTCTCCTTCCGGCACAACGATCCCGAGTCGCTCGAGACCATCCTCAAGATGTCGCGGCGCAGCTTCGACCGGGCCATGGTGATCATCGAGGGCCTCTACAGCATGGACGGCGACGTGGTCCGGCTGCCGGAGATCATCGAGGTGGCCCGGCGCTACGACTGCTCGATCATGATCGACGAGGCGCACTCGTTCGGCACGCTCGGCGCGACCGGGCACGGCGTCCGGGAGCTGTTCGACCTGCCCGGCGACGCTGTCGACGTCTGGATGGGCACCCTGTCCAAGGCGCTCGGCAGCGTCGGCGGTTATCTCGCGGGCAACCGGGAACTGGTCGATGGATTCAAATACGTCGCGGGCGGATTGAGCATGTACACCGCCGCGCCCGCCCCCTCGGCCATCGGCGCGGCGCTGGCCGGGCTCGAGGTGCTGCGCGACGAGCCGGATCGAGTGACCCGGCTGCGGCACAACAGCGAGTACTTCCACCGCCGCGCCAGGGAGTACGGCTTCGACATCGGCACGTCGGAGGGTTCACCGATCATCCCGGTGATGACCGGCGCCGACGAACCCGCCGTACTGGCGGCGCTGGCCATGCTGCAGCGCGATTTCAGCGTCAACGCCATCACCCACCCGGTCGTCCCGGCCGGGGAGGCCAGGCTGCGGTTCTTCATCAACTGCAGGCACACCGAGCAGCACATGGACCAGGCACTGGCCACGCTGCGCGAGGTGCTCGACGGACTCGCGGACACCGCGGGACAGCAATTCACTCTCGCCCATGAGGAGCAGCACTCGTGAAAATTCCCCTCAACCGATCCCTCCTCCGAAAAGCGGTGGTGCCCGGGGTGGCGCTGCTGCTGATGGGCTCGCTGTTCATTCCCGCGCGGTCGGCGCTGCTGCCGATTCACGGCGAGGCGGGCGGGCCGATCGCGAGCAAGTTCGACTTCACCGCGATGCCGATCGCGTTGCCCAAGGGGCTTCCGACCGACCGCAAGATCCGTGAGCTGCGCGAACCGTACAAGCACCTGTCGGCGTGGATCTCCTCGGTCGGCGCGGCCATCGCGATGAACGACCTGGACGGCAACCGGCTGGCGGACGATCTGTGCGTGGTCGACCCGCGCTCCGACACCGCCTTCATCACCCCGACGCCGGACAGCAACACCAGCCGGTACGAGCCGTTCGTGCTGGACCCGAAGCCGCTGCCCGCCGATTCCTCCACGGTGCCATCGGGCTGCGTCCCCGGCGATTTCAACGGTGACGGCCGGATGGACGCGCTGGTGTCGTACTACGGCCGCACGCCGATCCTGTATCTGCAGCGCGCCAACGCGACCCGCCTGGACGCCAGGGCCTTCCGCCCGATCGACATCGTCCCTGCGCCGAACACCCCGGACGGGCGCTACGAGGGCGAGCGCTGGATCACCGCGGCGGTCTCGGTCTCCGACTTCGACGGCGACGGCAAGCCGGACATCTACCTCGGCCAGTACTTCAACGACATGGACGTGCTCTCCGAGGAGGGCCAGCTCGCGCTGTGGATGACCGACTCGCTGTCCAACGCGCGCAACGGCGGCAAGGATCGGATCTTCACCCTCGCCTCCGCCAAGTCGGGCGACGAACCGACCGCCGACTACCGCGAGGTGGCCAACCCGTTTCCGATCGGCATGGACACCGGATGGGCGCTGGCGGCCGCCGCGGCCGACCTCAACGGCGACCAACTGCCGGAGCTGTACGTGGCCAACGACTTCGGCCGCGACCGCTTGTTCGTCAACCAGTCCACCCCGGGCCGGATCCGTTTCGGTTCCGCCGAGGGCGAGCGCGGTCTCACCGACCCGAAGTCGTATGTGCTGGGCCATGATTCGGACAAGGGCATGGCAGCCGACTTCGGCGATATGAACGGCGACGGCATGCCGGACCTGTTCGTCAGCAACATCGCGGTGCGCTTCGCTTTGATGGAAGGGCACTTCGCGTTCTACAACACGGCCAAGGACACCGCCGACGCGGCGCGGCAATTGGCCGAGGGCGTCGCGCCGTTCGAGAACCGCGCGACGGACGTCGGATTGGCCTGGGAGACCTGGGGCTGGGACGCGAAGATAAACGACTTCGACAACGACGGCCGCAACGAGGTGGTCCAGTCCACCGGCATGATCAAGGGCGAGGTCAACCGGTGGCCGCAGATCCAGGAACTCGGCACCATGAACGACGACCTGACCAAGTACCCGTGGACCTGGCCGATCATCGGCGAGGACGCGGATCTGGCCGGCAGCGATCCGGTGGGCTTCTTCAGCCGCGGTGACGACGGCAAGTTCGCCAACCTCACCCATGCGCTCGGGATGGACACCCCGGTGCCCTCGCGCGGCATCGCCGTCGGCGACACCTCCGGCAACGGCGCGCTCAGCTTCGCCGTCGCCCGCCAGTGGGGCGATCCGACCTTCTACCACAACAACAAGGCGAACAACGGCCAGTTCCTCGGACTGAAACTGTTCAAGCCGGTTTGGGAAGGCACGACGACCACCACGACCGCGGCAGGCCTCCCGGTCCAGGGTGTTCCGGCGGTGGACGCCAGGGTCGAGGTGCGCACGGCGGACGGCCGCCTGCTCAGCAGCCACCTCGACGGCGGCAGCGGGCACACCGGCAAGCGGGCCACCGAGGTGCACATCGGCCTCGGTGACGTCGATCCGGCGGCGCCGTTGACCGTCGTGGTGCGCTGGCGGGAGACCAACGGCACGCCGCACGAACAGACTCTCCAGCTCGCGCCGGGCTGGCACACCGTGAATCTCGCCTCGGACGCCCAGGAGGTCAAGCAGCGATGAGCGACAACAACAAGAAGGATCCGGGCGACGCGGCAGCCGCGTCCAACGGCCACCACGAGACCTCGGCGATCGAAGGCAACGGCAGCGCGGCGCGCAACGGCGCGGCTCCCGACGGGAAGATCACCACCGCCGAACGCATCTCGGCCGTGCAGCGGTCGGGCACCGAATTCGCCAAGGAATGGGTGGAGACGCCCGCGCCGACCAAGGACACGCGCTACCTGGCGCTGCGCAACTTCGCCATCTCGATCACGATCTTCAATCTGATCGGATTCCCGCTGCTCGGCTTCGAGCAGCCGTTCCTGTGGCCGTTCATCGCGCTGGCCACCGCCTACTCCACCGAGATCGGGCTGGAAGTCCTGGCGGCCTGGGCGTACAAGCGGCCGCCCGCCTTCGTTGGCCGGGGACCGCGCGGGCTGTTCGAGTTCCTGCTGCCCGCGCACATCACGGGTCTGGCGTTCAACTTCCTGACCTTCGCGCACGACAAGTTGTGGCCGGTGATCTTCGGCATCGTGGTCGCGGTGGGCACGAAGTGGGTGCTGCGCGCCAAGATCAACGGCAAGACGCGCCACTTCATGAACCCGTCGAACTTCGGTGTGGTGGTGTGCTTCCTGGTGTTCCCGATGATCTCGGTGGCGCCGCCGTACCACTTCACCGAGTACATCTCGGGCCCGGCGGACGCGCTGATCGTGCTCGGCCTGCTGATGACCGGCACCATGTTGAACGCCAAGCTGACGCTGAAGATGCCGTTGATCATGGCGTGGGTGGGGGCGTTCGCGCTCCAGGCCATCGTGCGCGGCCTCATCGAGCCGAACATCTCGATCCTGGCCGGCCTGAGCATGATGACCGGCCTGGCGTTCGTGTTGTTCACCAACTACATGGTGACCGATCCGGGCACCACGCCGTCGGGCAAGAAGCAGCAAATCATGTTCGGCGCCTCGGTCGGCATCATGTACGGCGTGGTCACCGCGCTGCACATCTCCTACGGGTTGTTCATCGCGCTGGTCATCGTCTGCGGCGCTCGCGGCGTCTACTGGTGGGCGCGCGGCATCGTGGAGTGGTGGCAGGGACGCGGCGCGGCGCCGAGCGCACCGGAGCAGCAGTCCGGTCCCGTCGCTCCCGACGAGGACGAGCCCGCCGAATTGGTGACGGAGGCGGCCCGCTCATAGCCCGACAGCGCCGAGCCGTGTCGCGTGCTCGGCGCTCTCACCATCGGTGTCACCGTGGTCACCACCGGGTGGCCACGGCCATCCCAACCCCCTCCGACGATTGGAGAACCCATGCCCTCGCCGTTGGGACCGCTGCGCGCGGCCCTGTTCGTCCCCAGTCCGGCCAGTGTCCGCATGGTGCTCAGCGGATTCGAACAGCCCGACCAGCACACCGCGCTCGAACTCGAGCAGGTGACCATGCACCTGGTCGGCGGCATCGACTCCGCGGTCCGCAGTTCGGACAACGACGAGCTGATCGCCGCGCTGCTCCAGGTGCCGCCGAAGTACCGCGGGTTCGCCTACGAGGGCGCCGCGGTCGGTCTCACCGCGATGGACTCGCTGTCACCCGGCCGCCGGGCCGCCGACCTGATCGACGGTCCGGCCGGCGACTACGCCTTGACCATGTACGTCGGCGTCGGCCTCGCCATGGCGAAGATCCCGAAGTTCCGGTGGAAGAAGATCTTCCCGCAACACCCGCTCTTCCGCTGGCTCGCCATCGACGGCTACGGCTTCTACAAGGCGTTCTTCCAGATGCAGCGCTATGTGCGGGACAAGCACGTCGAGTCCCGCTACCCCGGCTGGCTCGGTGACCGCGACAACCTGAAACGCATCGCGGATCAGGGCATGGGCCGCGCGCTGTGGTTCATCGGTGGCGGCAGCCCGGCCGGTGTCGTACGGCTGATCGGCGAGTTCGACCCGAAGCGCCACCGCGACCTGTGGAGCGGCGTCGGCATCGCGGTCACCTTCGCCGGTGGCGTGGAGCAGGCCGCCATGGAAGAGCTCTGGGACGTGGCCGGTGCGTTCCGGCCGCAGTTGTCGCTGGGTTCGGCCATGGTCGCGCACATCCGCCAGCAGACCAACAGCGTCAACGAGCACAGCGAGGCGGCGGCGCAGGTGTTCTGCGGGACCTCGGTGGCGAAGACCAACGCGCTGATCGAGAGTTCGCTCGACGGCCTGCCCGACGACGGCACCTCCGCCACCTATCTGCTGTGGCGGGACCGGATCGCCGACATCGTCACCGCAAGCCGGGCCTGAGGCCGCCGCGATGGCACGGGTCGAGGACTGGGCCGGCAAGCACGTCATCGTCACCGGCGGATCGGAAGGGATCGGAGCCGCGGTGGCGGAGACCTTCGCGCGACGTGGCGCGCGGGTCTCCGTCATCGCGCGCCGCGAGCTTGCGCTGCGCGACACCGCGAAACGACTGGGCGCGGACTGGGCCGCCGCCGATGTGACGCGTCCGGAGGAACTCGGCTCGGCTATCACGGAATTGGAGCAACGCAACGGCCCGTGCGATGTCATCGCCTGCTGCGCCGGGCTCGCGCTGCCCGGCCGGTTCCTCGAAGTGGACACCGCCGAGTTCGACGTGCAGATGTCGGCGAACTATCTCGGCGCGGTGCACGCGGTGCGCCGCGTTCTTCCCGGCATGGTGGCGCGGTCCAGCGGGAAGATTCTGCTGATCAGCTCCACCGCGGCGTTTCTCGGCATCACCGGCTACACCGCCTACGGCCCCACCAAGGCGAGTATCCGGCAGTTGGCGTTGTGCCTGCGCTACGAAGTGGAGCCGAAGGGCGTGGACGTCACGGTGATCTATCCCGCCGACACCGATACGCCGGGGCTGGCCATGGAGAACCAGCGGAAGCCGGTGGAGACCAAGGCGATCACCGGGTCGATCGAACCGATGTCGGCGCAGCGGGTTGCCGAGGCCGCCGTGCGGGGTCTGGAACACGGCCGCCACCACATCGCGCTCGACCCGCTGACGCGGTTCTTCCTGGCCTGGGCGAATCTGCCCGAGGATCTGGCGCGGCCGTTCCTGCGCCGCACCATCGCGAGGGCGCTGCGCTCCAGCTGAGTACCCGAAGCGCGGAAGGCCCGCTCATCCAACCGAATTCCGGTGGATGAGCGGGCCTTCGCCGTACTCAGCCGACGATGACGACAGCGCAGGCCGCGACGAACAGGACCTGAACCAGCGCTCGCAGGGGCAGCGGCATGGTCTTGATGCCGAGTCCGCCGCGGGCGGCGCGGACGTTCGCCGGGAACAGCGCCACCAGCAGCGCGATCAGGCAGGCCGCGGCCAGGTCGGCGGTGGCGGGAATGAGCACACCCGCAGCACCCGCCAACTCCAGGACGCCGGTCAGCGTCACCAGCGCGGGCGCGTTCGGCAGGCGCGGCGGCACCATGGCGATCAGCGCGTCGCGGCGCGGCTGGAGGAAGTGCGCGCTCGCGGTGAGCACGAGCATCGCGGCCAGCCCCAGCGCGGTGGCATTCGCCCACGAATCGAGCCGAGCGTTGCCACTCAGCCAGCCGATGAGCCGGGCGATTGTGGTGACGGTGGCGAGAACGACCAGCGGTGCCATCGGGATCTCCTGTGCGGTGAAGCAAATCTTGACAGTGGAAAGATTAGGGCCGCCCCCGTGAACTTGTCAATGTCTAGATGATCGGCCACCATCGAGGTATGGCGAAGGACAGCTACCACCACGGCGATCTGCGCGCGGCGCTTCTGACGGCGGCCGCCGAGCGGATCGCCGCCGAGGGCGTCGACGCCCTCTCACTGCGCAACCTGGCGCGGCACGCGGGTGTCTCGCACGCAGCGCCCGCCCACCACTTCGGCGATCGGGCGGGTCTGCTCACCGCGTTGGCCACCGAGGGGTTCGAACTGCTGGCCGAAGAGCTCGCCCGGGCCGCCGCCGACTTCCGCGAGGTCGCGGTCGCCTACATCCGCTTCGCGCGCGAGCATCCGGGACACTTCGACGTGATGTTCCGCCACAGCTTGTTGCACCCGGAGGACCCGCGATTGCGGGCGGCGCGAGAACGCTCCGCGCTGGCCCTGCGCTCCGGTGTCTCGACCATCCAGCCGAGCCACAGCCACGACCACCGGCAGGCGACGCAACTCGCGGCGTGGTCGCTGGTCCACGGCTTCGCTTCGCTGTGGCGCGAAGGGGCACTGCATAATTCGTCATTGGCCGACGATCCCGATCCGGAGGCCATGGCCCGCAAGATGCTGTCCACCATCCGGTTCGACTGACCGGAAACCGGCTCGCGGCGAGCCGCCACCGTGCTATCCAGAGACCCGGAAGGAGCAGGCGGCCTCTCCCGAGCTGCCATCGACCATGGACATCCACGCCTACCCGACCGAGGCCACCACACCGGTGGACCTGACCGAGGCGCACCGGATCGCCGACCGCCATTTGACCAACGGCGACTACACCGAGCGCGGAATCACCTATCACCTCACCGAATTCGACACCTGCTTCGTCGCCGTCGCGGCCTTCGCCCGCCCGACCCACGCAGACCCCAACAGCCCCCTGGTGCTCGTCGGCGGCTCCGTCTGCGTCATCGACAAGTCCACCGGCGCGGTCTCCTACTGGCCCACCTATCCGGCCGACCTGATCGCCGACCAATACGCGACCGCGCTGGAAGAGGGCCGCCTGATCATCGAGGACAGCTGGCCGGAGGACGACGGCGACACCATCGACCAGCCGTCCTCTTGAGTCCGATCCAATGGTTCGCGAATGCGGCAACTCAACCGACCTACCTGCGCGGCACCTACCCGAAACTGTTGTCGAGCACAGGCTTACTCGCGCCAGTGCGGACCACCGGTCCCGACCGGACCGACGGACACCGGTTGCCGGAGCCGGTCGTGCTCGATTCCAGTACAGCGGGCGCGGCGGCGATGAGTTCATCGAGATAGTTCAGCGCGTCCGCGGCTGTTTCTGGTTCAGTGAACAGCTGATCCCGCTCGTCCTCGGTCAACCCGAGTACATCGGTGGCGTAGTCGCGAATCAGGAGCGGATCACCGGTAGGTCCCACCACGAAAGCGAACTCGGAGTGGTCATTGCGCCATGTGGGTGGGCCATGATGCAGTCTCGCGCCGTGCAGGATCGCCGTCCACCCCGCGATGCAGCCGACGATTCTGCCGTGAGTTTCACCGACCCAGATGTTGGGGTCGTGCAGGCGGGGGTGGACAGTGAGAAGATCTCGCACGGCTACCGCGAGTCGCAGTGCCTCCGACGAGCCGAGCGGCACGGGTGCCTCCTTGGTGGTGATCCGGATCGGTGCTCTGGTGAACGGGCCGACGCTCAACGGCAATCACCGCTGTCGTACCGCCTGATCGCCGAAGAGATACAGCCTCGACGGAAGGAACCTCCGCCGTGGCTACGAGGTGATGTTTCTGCCCCGGCTTGCCCCGACTGCCACTCACCGAGCGAACCGCGGCCCGCGACCACGGTCGCAGCAACCCGCGTCACATCAACGGCTGCGGACACCATCGAAGCGAGGTTCGTCGATTCCCAGGCGCGCTTGCGATTGTCCGCTCACTGATCCGCATGGCCGGGATCCGGCCCGGTGTATCGAAGTATCCACAAACCCTGGTTCTTGTCGGTGATGTAGATGAAGCCGCGAGTGTCGACGACGACATCCTCGGTCTGAAGCACCAACTCTCCCACGGGAAGATACCCGTGGCGGGTGACGGGCTCCGGCGGGAGGAAGTATCCGACCTCGCGTGGGAGACGTACGTTGGATATGTCGTATATCCGTAGACCGGCGTTGAAGTGCGCGAGGTGCACGAGGTTTCCGATCTTACGCACGTCGGGGTGGTACTGGTGGTGGTTGTAATTGTGCGGACCGCGCCATCCGCCGCGGGTGGTGAAGTCCTCGTAAGGCGCGTTCTCGGGTGGGATCGGCTCTGGCAGCAGTGACAACAGGTAGGGCTTGGCCGGATCACTGATGTCGACAATCGAAGCGTGATGGGCGGGCCCTTGGTGGTAAGTGATGTTCTCGGAGTTGACCAACGCGATCTTGCGGTCGGGCACCGGAACCACGCCGTGTACACCGAACTGCTCGTGAAACGGCGGGCTGAACGGCAGATGCCCGATCTGCCGCGGCCTGGAGACGTCGGAAATGTCCAGCACGATCATCCCGGCCGCGCCGTAGGGCAGATACACCAGATCGCCCACCGGGTACGGCGGACCGTGGAGGGACACGTGCGCGCCCGAGCCGCAGCAGAATCCGTGCAGGTGCGCGGAGTCGTGCCGAGCCGAGGCAGTTCCCCCGGATTCCTGACCGGGCACCCACCACCGTCCGGCGATTTCGGGCCGGACCGGGTTCGACACGTCGAGAACGACGTAGATGTTGCCGCTGAAGCCCGGCATGGCTGCGGAAAGGTGCGCGTAACGGCCACCGGAGTAAAGGTTGCGATGTGTGCCGGTACCGCCGCTTCGCCACTGCCCCAACTGCACGGGGCGGCCCGGATCGGAGATGTCCCAGAGCAAGACCCCCTCGTTGAACGGGACTCCAGGGTCGCTGCCCGGAGCGCCTTCGGGAAACACCTTTTCCATGCCCGTCAGCATCAAATCCTCGGCGAGGGTCACCTGGTTGCCGATCGTGTTCCCCTTCGGCCCGGGGACAGGGAGGAAGGTCAGTACCTCAGCTGCGGCGGGGTCGGTGACGTCGACAACGCTCCAGCCCGGCTCCCAGAAGTGACCCAGGTACAGATACCACCGCCCGGCCTTCTGCCGGATCGCCATCTTGAACGCAGGCCTGCCGTTCAAGTCGCAGTAGCCCACGGCGGTGACGTTATGGGCGTAAGCGCCCGGCGGCACAACGGAATCCTCGGCGGACTCCTCCGCGCACGCGGTCGCGAACGTCGCGGTCGCGGCTATCCCCGCCGCGCCGGTGAGCGACGCCTTCAACGCCGCACGTCGGGAGAGATCTGGACCATTCACGTGATGTCCTTCGAGAGCTGGTTGCTAGAGGGTCGACGCATTCGTTCAGGGATCGTCATGGGATGCCGTCGCGGTGGAGCAGGTAACCGGCGGTTCACGCGGTACCGCGCATATCCGTCCGACACCGGCCGTCAAGGGGGCACGCCAGAGAACATGCGTCCAGTGTACGGATCGCTACATACATAACAAGGGTGCGCGAGCGAGAATGACTGTGTCATCACCGGCCAATGGAGATGGAGATCGGTAAGGAACATTGCTCCGCGTAGTCGAGTGCCAAGGTTGTCACCAGCCCACGGAGCGCCAGCTTGCTGGCGCTGTTCGCCACCCCCACGGGCCGCCGTGGCGCCGAGCTGGTGCAGCCGGTGACTGCCGCCCAACCGACCTGCCCGGCCGGCCGCACAACCGGGGACCGGACAACCGTTCGTGTTCGCTGATCAGGCATACAGTTCCTGCTCGTCGCAGTGGTGATCGTGCCGCGCGGATTCTCGGAGACCGATCCGATCGTGCAAACGCCGCAACGGCGCGGGCGCCCACCAGTTGGCTCTTCCCGCCAAACGCATGAGGGCAGGCACGAGCACGCCTCGGACGAGGGTGGCATTGATGACCACGGTGAGCGCCATTCCGAGACCCAGTTGCTGCAGGAAAACCACTTCGCCGGTGCTGTATACGGCGAAGGAGACAGCCAGGATCAGCGCGGCAGCCGTTACCAGTGGCGCCGACCGTGCGATTCCGCGGGGAATGGAGCCGACCACGTCGCCGGTGCGGTCGAAATCCTCTTTGATCCGCGCGAGCAAGAAGACTTCGTAGTCCATCGACAGCCCATAGGCGATGCAGAACATCAATATCGGAATACTGGGCTCGATGTGGCCGGTGGGAGTGAACCCGAGCACGTCAGCGAGCGCGCCGTCCTGGAAGCCCCAGACCAGGACACCGAACATGATCGACATGGACAGCATGTTGAGCACTGCCGCTTTCAGCGGAGCCAGCACACTGCCGGTCATCAGGAACAGCACGGCATAGGTCACGAGCATGATGAGGAAGGCGACAAGCGGCAGCCGCGCGCTGACGCCGTCGCGATAGTCGGCGAGCTCGGCGGGATAGCCGCCGACCTGGACATCGAACGGCGCGGACAGCGAGCGAAGTTCCCGAACCAGATCGCCGGAATCGGTAGCGAGCAGTTCTCCGGTCGGCACCACACGAAGCCAGGTCGCCTCCGTCGCGAACAGTCCCTCATGCGAAGGCCCGTCCACGGCCACGCCTTCGACGAAGGACCCGGCAGCGGAATCCACTCGATGAACGCCGGGGAGGGACGAAACCCTCGCGGCATAGTCCGGCAATGCGGCCGGGTCGGCTCCCCTGGCGATCACCTGGATGGCATCGGCCTCTTCGGTCTCGAATTCGGTGCGGATGGTGTCGTACATCGAACGCACGGCATGCCCGGTCCCGAGGACCCGGTCATCGGGCGGCCCGAAGTCGACGCCCAGCGCGGGCGCCCCGAGCCCCAGCAGCACCAGCAACGCGACCCCTCCCGCCAGTACCGGCCTGCGCGTGACCCGTTCCGCCGTCCGGAACCAGAATCCTTGTTCGATGCTGCCCGCAGCCCGGTTCGTCAGCGCGCGATGGTCGAGCAGCAGCAGCGCCGCAGGCAGGATCATCACCGATGCGAAGACCGCGACGCCGGCGACCGCGACGCCGGCGTAAGCGAACGAGGACAGGAACGGAAACGGGAAAGCGAGCAATACGGCAAGACTGGCTGCGACTGTCGCGGCACTGAAGGCGATGGTGCGTCCGGCACCGGCGACCGCTCGCCGCGCTGCCACGGCCGCGTCACCGACGACAGCGCGCTCTTCGCGGAACCGGTAGATCATGAACAATCCGTAGTCCACGCCCAGACCGATGCCCATCACCAACGCGATGTTGGCCGTGAACGTCGACACGTCGGTGAAGGCCGCTGTCACTCGCAGCAGCGCCAACGTGCCCGCCACACAGAACAGGCCGATACCCACCGTCACCAGGGCCAGCACGAATCGCCGGAGAACGACCCACAACAGAAGCAGCACGAGAGGCAGAACGAGCAGTTCGGCGCGGATGAAGTCCGCCGACGCCTGGCCGGCGACTTCGCGGAACACTTCGTCGCCTCCGCCCAACGTCACGGTGACCGAGGGGCCGACATCCGCGAGCACATCGGCTTCGATGCCGGGCAAGACGGTCTGGCGAACGTGGTCGGCGTCGCCGGGGACCCACGCCAGAATCAACGCATGACGAAAGTTCTTGCTGGCCAGCGTGTTGGGAGCACCAGGCTGCCAGAATGAGCGAACGTCGCCGACACCAGGGAAGGCGGCCAGTTCTTCGGTGAGCCGAGTGCCGACGCGCACTACGGGCTCGGCGCGGACATCTGCAGCCGCGGCCGTCACCAGGATCGCCACGTTCGGGCTTCCGGTATCGAAGATCCGCTCGAGTTCGGCTCTGACCAGGGCGGATTCAGCGTTCGGGTTCTCGTAGCGATTCAGCGAGAGCCTGTCCAGCGCTCCCGCCGCGACGACGGTGAGCAAGACGAACATCGCCAGCGCTACAGCGAGTAGCGAGCGAGGACGGCGGGTGATGAAGGATCCCAGCACAGTTTCCCCTTGGTAAGCTACGCAATATACGAGCAGGAGCTCGCTATTTGCCGAGAGTACGAGTATTCGCTCGCTTTTTCAACAGGAGGGGCATGCCCGGGGTACGTCGACAAGAGCGGGGCCTACGCCGGATCGAGGAGATCTTGCGTGCCGCCGCGACCGTTTTCGCCGAGCGCGGCTACGAGGGCGCGACCACCAACGCGGTCGCCGCGGCGGCGGGGATCTCGCCGGGATCGCTGTACCAGTATTTCGGGAACAAGGACGAACTGGCCGCCGCTCTCGCCGAGTTCTACCGGCGGCAGCTCGTCCAGCTTCGCGCCCGCGTTCCCGACCGAGAGGAAGGTCTCGATCTCACGCGCTGCTGGACCGGATGGTGGGACCGCTGGTCGACTTCAATCTCGCCCATCCGGGATTCAAGGCGCTGTTCGCCCGCACGGACATGCCGGCCACGCTGCGTGAAGCGATCGCTCCGGCACAGGAAGCCATCCACGGGCAGGTGGAAACGCTGATCGGAATCGCGTTGCCCGAGATCGCAACCGCGCAGCGGCGGCAGGTGACCACCGTGGCGATTCAGCTGCTCCGCGGCATGATGCCGATGATCGTCGAGGCAGATGAACCGCTACGCTCGGCGCTGACCGAAGAGCTGCGACTGGTGCTGCGGTCGTATCTGCTCGCCCGAGCGGGCAGCCACTGAAGACAGCGCCGTTGCTTTCCTCCGCGGCCGCGTCATGGCCGAGCCGCTCGCGGGACGGCATCTGCCGCCTGATCGTCCGCAGCGCTCACGGATGTACCGGCCACGTCCAATCCGGCCGGGTGGAAGAAACCCTGGAAATTGCCATAATCGCCATGGCCGTCGTCGTATGGCACGTGCGGATCGAGGGGAACCAGCTTTCCGCTCGCGATATAGCGCAGCCCTTTATCGGCCAGAATGATCAGCGCGCTCCGTTTCTCCCATTGCACAACGTCACCCGTTCGCAGATTCGCGGTATCGGCGCGCACCCAGGGATGCTCCGGCGTCGACGCCGCGATGCTGCCGACGTAGGCTTGGGAGGCGTCGCTGCCGTTCGGGTTGGACAGCTCTTTCTGCACTGCTTGCGACACCACACGCGGCACCCGCTGAGCCTCGCCATCCAAATGCATATCCACCATCATGCTCGGAGCTGGAGCTGGCGGAGGCGCAGAAGGGGCAGCGATCGGCGTCATGTTCGCTTGCGCATGCGAGTTGCCCAGCGCCGTGGTCGACTCGGGCGCGGGTTCCCGGACAGGGGCGTCCGTGCCCTTCTCGGATTCGCCGCGATCACGTTCTTTCGATGAATTCATCGTAGTCGCGGCCAGCAGCCCCAGCATCGCCGAAAGTATGGGGCCGAGCATTGTCAAAAGGACGGGCGCGAGCATCGAGATCAGCGCCGTAGATTGCCCCGGCTCTGCCGTAGCACTCCGGCCGGATGCCGGTGCGACTCGGCCCACGTTTTCCGCCTCGCCGGCGGCCGGAGGCGACGCCCATCCCATCCCTGCCGACCCGGGATGGATCAACGACTCGAGATCCGCGGCAGGATCCTGGTCCACGACTCCGCTGTCGACCTCCGCTTCGCTGCCGAGGACATCGCTGTAGAGTCTGCCGTATTCCTCATCGACATAACTCTCATCTTCGCCATGGTCTTCGTTCTCGCCGCGATCTTCGCTGCCCTGAAGGACGGATTGATCACCGTCCGCAGCCGACGGGCCGGCGTAGGGTGTCGGCTGGTATCCACCGTCACTGCCCGATGGGTCGCCAGGTGAATAGTCGATAATACTGCTTGCAAGACGGTTCATGATATCGGCGACTTCATCGACCCTTGCTTCCACGTTCTCTATTGTCATATGAATGGATTCGAGAAGGCGCGCTACCACGGTGGGCGGTATCTCGTTATCGGCGGTGAACGTATCCGTATACGGCCCGTGGACACCGGGGGCATGGACCGTCACAGATGCGGCCCGGAGCTGCTCACGAAGAGAATCGACCTCATTTCGAGTGTATTCCAGCGCAGCGCTCGTGTGGTCGGGCACGGTACTCGCATCCGAGGCGACGCCCCGGTCTCCGTTCTGCAGGATAGACTTCAACGCACCGATCTCATCCAGGTGCCGGTTATACGTATCCGTCAGGACCGAACGGTTGCGACTATCCCGCAATCCAGACGCAGTCAGCATATCCGTGACGTTCGGCGCATTCTGGGGGCTGTTCGACCGCAGCGAGTCCGCGAAAGCGTCTATCGCCTGTTCCGCCATATCGATGGCAGCACGTAGCCCGGCCGTTTCACCCCAGGGGTGGTAGAGCGGAAATTCGACCGACCTTGCGGCGGTGGCGTCGAAAATCGGATCACCCACGACCTGACCACCGCTTTTCGCGACGATTTCGCCATTGCCGCGTAACTCGATGGAGGGGTCGACCATGGCCACATCGGAGACGGGCCCGGTAAAGGAAGCCAGCACGCTTCCGTTACCATCTATGAATATCAGCGAGCCATCGGGCGCGAGACCGACCTCGGCGCCGTCGAGACGAGCGCCGGGCAATTGGGGAGCCCAGGTCCGCTCGACGCCACGGTTCTCACTCGAGAGCACGAGGTGACCATTGGGATACAACGTCAGCGCATAGTCGCCGTTTCGCAATGCCTGTCCGACCGGGAGCCGGTCACTGCCTTGTAGCGTCTCACCACTCATGCCGGGCATCCGGGCGCGACAGTTCGTAGAGTGTGGTCGAAATCGCAGGGCGCCGGCGCTCCTGCCCGATCCAAGCCGCCGCCTGTCTTCATAGATTCTCCGGTCATCCCATCGATCGACTTCCGATGCACGCGCCAGGTCGCCGTCGCTGCCGATGGCCCTCATGCGGGGCACACACCTGCCCATCCGGCAACACGACTTCGCATGACGGGGCCTGGATAGTGCCCATCAGGGTCGGCCAGGGTATCTGAGCAGCGCTCTGATCATCTAAGCACTGTGCAGTTTCGTTGTCCACATCCGATCCGACGTAGCACCCCTTCGGCGCGAATAGCGGCGGGCGCTCAGTGCCTCGATGAGCCCCTGACCCTCCAGCCCCGATCGCCGCAGTAGACAACCCATCTGCACACTGCTTAGATAATCAGAGCAGTGTTCAGATGAGTGCCGAGTGCACTTGCCGATGCGGCATCCCGCGACATGACGACGCCGGTGGGCCACCAGGTGGCCCGGACACCGGCATCGCGCTCGCGGGGTACCAGCGCCGCTGCGGCGACCAGGGACGGAGGTTGCGGATTGAGCGAGCAGACCAGCCAGCTGGCGAAACTGGAGGAGAGAGTCGAGGTCCTGATCCGGGAAAACGACCGTCTGCGACGACAGTTGGCCAATCGCAACGGCGCCGCGCCGTCGGGTACCACAGCAGCAGCAGCCGCCCTCCTCTCGACTGCCGGGCTCGGCAAAATGCTGCCTTTGGTCAATGCGCAGGTCCAACGGCGAATGCTGGCCGTGGGTGACCTGAATCGCGCGAGCGAACAGTTACTTCGGCGTGAGTCCCGACCTCATCCGCAGCCGAGGACCGCACCGGGTGCAACGCAGGACATAGACGGGCAGCACTCCGACGCGACATCGGTTCCGAGCAATGGCATATCGAGAAAGGACGCACCGGATCCGCGATCCGCCGGAGACGGGAGTGCTGTGTACACGCCTCCTGGTGGCGAATCTTTCAGCGAAGGGGCGTTCTAATGGGCCTGGAAGACATCGCCGGAGACATCCTGGATGTAGCCGCCGAGGCTGCGCCTGTTGTTTTGCCGATCGTGGGGACTGCGATATTCGGTCCAGCGTTCGGCACTTTTTTGGGGGGTGCGGCCGGCAGCATTATCGATAACTGGGCCGATGGAAATCTGGATAACCCATCCGACGTCTTCGTGACGGGCCTGATAGGGGGGGCTACCTCTATCGGAGGTGCCAAGCTGGTTACCGAGCTGGGCGAGAGGATGGCCGCCAAAATCGCGAGTAGGAATCATACTTTGCCGACCCCTCAGAACCCGGGAGAGCTGTTCGGTTTCACACTTCCCTCTGTCCCCTATGGGGCCGGGAGTTCACTCGGAGGGTGGGCAGGAAGCCAGCTGGCGGCACTATGGCCATCGAATTCCACCGCTTCGGCTCGCACCATGCCCACGATCGACATAAGCGTCCCCACGCCGGGTGGCGGTCATGTCTGAGCCATGGCCGCCGGACATGCCGCACGTGTGGATGCCCGACCCCGCGAGGATTCCAGCCGAATTCACGTTCTCCAAAAGACTCGAAGCAGCTTATCGGGACCTACCGAGTTACTTCCTGGAAAACTGGATGGCATTCGGGTCTGCGACTGAGGTCGAGTTGCCCGAGACAGGTCCCGTCATGGAGGTCGAGGAGGAGAACAGAAGCGGAATACCCAACTATGCGAGCGTTTCCGAACGACTACGGTTGTCGTTCACTCGGCTCCAGCAGAACACCAGTGCGGCACTGGAGCGGGTCGCGGAATCGCCGGAGCTGGCGGCGGCCGCCAAACTGGTGCTAGCCGACGTAATCAACGCATTGACGCAGAACGCGGAGACAATACCCGCCACGACACTGGACGAGCACATCCTGGTGAGTATGGACATCGCGATCGCCAATGCCGCGGAAGCAATGGAGCACGCCCACGCTGCGCAGGCGGAAGTGGGCGCAGGCATGATGTCCATGCGGACGAGCTGGAGGAACTCTGGCGGATGTTGGAGGAGCAGAGAGCCGCCCAACAAGAAATGCAAGGACTCATCGACTCGCTCGTCCCCCCCGGCTCGCCGGATCCCGGCCTGCCAGGCCTGACCCCGGATCCTGGCGCGCCATTCGATCCAGGGGGGCCGTTCGACCCCGGTCTTCCTCTGGACCTCGGACCGACACCGGAGGCCGATGCGCCGCTCGACCCGAACGCGCCGCTCGACCCGAACGCACCGCTCGATCCCGGCCTGCCACAACAGGAGAGTTCCCCCGAGTATGCGGTCGGCCCGGACGATCCGGGCGCTTTCCGCCCGGAAGTGCCCGACGCGGCAGCCCTCACGCCACCATCGACTCCCGCGCAACAGGCGCCGGCGGCGAATGCCGGTTCCGATCTCACACAGGCGATGATGGGTCCCCTGGCGCAGGCGATGCTCGCCAACAGCCTTCAGTCCGGTCTACGTGACGAGCCCTCTCCGGACAGACTCGCACCTCATCTCGACCCGGGCGGGCCACCACCGGTCGCGGCCGTCGCAGCCCCTGCGCAGCCTTCGTGGAATCAGCCCGCAACCACCGCGCCGACGAATCAGACCCAGGCGCCCGCGTCGCCGATCACAGCGCCGGCGGGGCCGGCGCCCAACGACCCCGTGTCGTCCACGAGAACTCGCACCGAAGAGAATGATTGGTACACGTTCCCGGACGGACGGACTCAAAAAGTCTCTCCCATCGTCGCCCAAGCGTTGAACGCGGCGTTCGGGAACGCGAGCGGCACCGATGCGAAAACCGCCTACGAGAAGACGCCCGCGAAATGGGTGAACGACAAGCAGATCGGAGATCCCGTCGATCCGAATCACTTGATGACAGGAGATGTCGTCAAGTGGGAGCGTCGCACCGCGCTGGTCATCGCCTTCGGTCCCGACAGCGGCGAGCCGTTGGAAACCATCGTGGAGGGCAAGATGCAGTCGTTGATCGCCATGGACACGATGAGTGACAGTCAGGGAGACTTCGGGCCGTTCATGGGGTTCTATCACCCACCGGGTATCGAGCTCACCGCCACGGCCTCGGCTTCCACCACTACGGCCTCGCCATCACCTTCCGTCACCGACCCCTCTGCCGCTGCGCCCGCCGCGCCGCCAGTGGCTATATGAGAAACGATTCCGCGTTCGCCGCGGGAATGCGATCCGCGCCATAGGCGACGCCGAGGCGCCGCGAATGAAAGCCGCCCGGGTGTAGGTCCAGCAGAAGTCCGCTGCACCTACACCCGGGCGGCATCGTTCTCGAACTGGTAGATATCGGTGTGCACATCGCAGACCGGTCGGCCGACATGATCGTTGGCGACGGAGGCCATTGATCACGGTGCCGGGTCTTTGTCGCGGCGTAGGCTGTGGAACCAACGGAGACGGCGAGGGCCGGCTGCCGGCACGTTGATTACAGGATCCCACCACATGTCGCGCGATCGGAGCACGCGGACCCGAGGGAGTGCGCCCGCCACGACATGTCGAGCCAACGCTACCGATGTACCGGCGGCCGGTAACGGTGTCATCGTGTTCTCGAGGGTCCTGTTCTTACCCGCCGCCCATTGATCGGTGTCGATGGGGCGCTGAGTTCGCGCCTCGGCATCTGCATGCGCGCGGGCCTTGCGGGGTCGCTGACGAGCGACTCGACCGCGTTCATCGTTCTTCGGGCGTGCCGGAGGTCGATCCAGCGGATCATGTCGACCGCTTCCGGCTGAGTGATCCCGCTCGAAGCGGCCTGCGCCATCGCCATCGCTCCGACCACCGCCGGGAGAACAAGGAGGATGCCCATGGTCAGTGCGAGCATCGCGATCCGGCTCCGGCACCGGGAAGCGCGAGCGAGGCAGGACTCCTTCGCATCAGCTCACTCGGTCTGGCCCGGGCCGGATTGTCGAGTGTCTCGGCTGCGAGGGCTGGCAACGACTACGCGCCTTGCGCGCGTTTGCCACGAAATGCACTCGCATCCCGGCATACATCCATTGCATCTCGATATTCCTACGCGGAATCGATTCACGCATTCGACGGCATGGCAAGACCGGCCGATCTCCTTCGGGTCGATGCCGCGCTGATTGATCGGACAATGCTCGGGCCGACTATCGCTCGGTCACTCTTCCGCGTGCGAACAGACGTATCTTCCGGACACGCGGCACCGCACGCGAACCGTCTCGGGGGCTCGTGCTGTCGCGTGAGCGCTCGGCGCGAGGTGACGGCGGGATGAGAGTCGCGGTGAATTTGCGTTCGGAGCTGGTTTCCGGAGCGTCGTCGGAGGTGCGGCGCAGCAAGCGATCCGGCAGAGCGAGCTTGCAGGCAGTGCGATAGGCGAGCCAGAACTGCTTGGCGAGCGGACCGGTCGTGTAGGGCAAGCCGTATTTGTCACACAGAGCCCGCACGCGCGTCGCGATCTCGGCGTAATGGTTACTGGGCAGATCGGGGAACAGGTGATGCTCGATCTGATAGCTCAGATGGCCGGTCATCAACGCCAGTACCGGACCGGCGTGAAAGTTTGCCGAGCCTAGCAATTGTCGCAGGTACCATTCACCGCGGGTCTCGTTTTCGAACTCTTCCACAGTGAACTTCTCGGCTCCGTCGGGAAAGTGCCCGCACATGATCACCGCATAGGACCACAGGTTGCGCACCAGCAAGGCCGCGGCGTTGGCGGTGAGCGTGTGTGTGAAAGCACGGCCGGTGAGCAGGGGGAAGAACAGAAAGTCCTTGCCGAGTTGCCGGGCGACCTTGCGCGCGAAGTCCCTGGTAGGCCGGGACCCCGGCCGACTGCCCGCCAGATCGGCGCGATGCCGCTCAATGGACCAATCGTGTACCGAGATCGCCCATTCGAACAGCGCGGCGACAACGAGAGTCGAGACCGGCTGAATCAGGTGGACAGGCCGCCACGCCTCGTCTCGGGTCATCCGCAGGACGGCGAAGCTGAGGTCTTCGTCGAGTCCGAAAACGTTCGTGTAGGTGTGGTGGACATGGTTGTGCGCGCGCCTCCACTGGCCGGAGGGTCCGAGGAAGTCCCACTCCCATGAGAGGGAGTGGATCTCCGGGTCGTTCATCCAATCCCATTGGCCGTGGCTGATGTTATGTCCGAGTTCCATCATCTCGATGGTCTTCGCGACGGCGAGGACGGCCGCGCCACCGATCCACGCGGCCCGGTTCTTGCTGGCGAAAAGCGTTGCACGACCGGCCACTTCCAGAATTCTGTGCAACTTGATCATACGCCGGATATACGCGGCGTCTCGCTCGCCACGGGCGGCTTCGACGTCTCGGCGGATCGCGTCCAGTTCCTCTGCGAACGCGGCCACCTCCGCTTCGGTCAAGTGGGCAAAGGCTTTGATGTCTGTGATGGCCACGCGGAATACCTCTCGTTCGGCTGCGGTGGCAGCCTGGTGATATCCCGCGACGACAAGGGTCACGGGACGCATGATTTCGCATTCGACATGTGTAGGCCGAACGACGGCACATCGGGGGTTCAAACGATGGATTTCGATGTGGAGAAAGGTTCGGCGCACTGCGGCAGGTACGGGCAACTCCGACCTCGTCCGAAAGGGCTCGACCGGCCGGGCGTCACACCCCCGGCCCCTTGATCACCGCCAGGCAAGCTCCCGGCGGCCGAGTACGTGAGGATCCACGGCGGCGAAAAGCTGCTCATCGGAGCGTGCGGCGATCCAGTCGGCCGCGACTTCGTAACCCCGGTCGAAAAGTTCGCCGGGTGGTTGCGCCGAAGCCTTGAACGCCGATCCATAAGGCAGTCCGGCGAAGATGGTCCGCGCGCACAACCTTTCGTCATGAAAGGGCCTGGGACGGCGCGGGATCATCGGCAGTGACGAATCGACCAAGGGAAGGATCATTCCGCCTCGGCTGTAGTATGGCCGCGGTCCGTAGAGATCCAGGATCAGCGACGGGTGGGAGCCGAATACCTCATGGGGAACGCGATGATGCGTTCCTCCGTCGAAAAGGTGCCCGAGGTCGGCGGCGGCCGGGAAAGCTCCCGGTATCCGAGTCGCTGCGACCAGCGCGTTGGCAACGGCCATGTCCGTCAACCCGAGCTCGGGTAGATCTCGCGGCAGGAAGAGCGTGCCGTGGACGCCCGAGTAGACCGCCACTATCAGCGATGATTCGACGCCTGCCGGTTGTCGTCCGGCCTGTTTCGTGTCGAGGGCGAAGTCGGCGAAGGTTCTGTCGCCGACAATCGCATGAGCGAGTTCGCGCACACGGGCGTCCGGGTAGAGCGTACGCCGAGTGAGCATCGCACAGTAGTTCCGCTTTCCGATGACAGCCCCTTCGGGATAGTCGACCGCCACCTGCCGCATCTGTTCCCGGCTCATCCGCAGAGAAGCGGCGGCGGCGGCGATGGCGCCTCCGCTGACACCCAATACGATCGGCTGCATCGGTCGCGACTCCCGTTCACCGATACGCTTCGAAATCTCCACACGCTTCGCAGTCAACGCGTCCACAGCACCACTCACCATCCCGGCCATGAGAGCGAGGCTGCGGCCTGCCGCACCGGCCAGGAGACGAACAGTCGGCTCACCGTTGGGCGCTTCGACGCCTTCGCGGATCGCGTCCGGTTCCTCCATGAGGGAGGATTTCGGTTCCGCCGAACGGGCTGCGTCTTCGATGTCTCTGTCTCCCAAAGGGTTTCCTTTTCTACCTTCACCCGAGCCGGAAGCGGTCGCCCAGCACAGGGAACAATCCAATCAGTGATCAGATCATCTAAACACTGGACAGATTGAGCCGGTATTCCCAGCGCTTAGAATCAGCCGGTGTCGACCGTGCGGAGTACGTACCACCACGGGGCGTTGCGTGATGCCCTACTGGCGGCTTGCCTAGAGCTGATCGAGGAGGAAGGGATCGGCGCTGTCAGCGTGCGGAAGGTCGCTCGCGCCGCTGGAGTCAGCTCCAGTGCGCCGTACCATCATTTCGCCGATCGCTCCGACCTGCTCGCCGCGGTGGCGGCACAAGGATACGAGTTCCTCCGCGCCGATCTGGCCGCCGCCAAATCTTCGGCGCCCGTAGATGACCCGTTCGCCGCATTGACCGAAATGGCAGAGGCCTACTTGACCTTCGCTCGCTCTCGGTCCTCACATTTCCGCTTGATGTTCCGCCCCGAGATGTCACAGCCGGAGAAACATCCCGACGTCCAGGCGGCCGGCGCGGCGGCATTCGACGTGCTCGCCGAAGTGGCCGCCGGATGCGTCGGCAAAGGTGCGCTCACCGGCACCGAAGCCAGCACGCTGGCGGTCGCGTGGTGGGGTGTGTGTCACGGATTGGCCTCGCTCGAACTGGAAGGTTTGCTGGCCGGGAAGGCCGCCGATCGCGATACCACCGCACAGGAGTTGAACGATCAAGTCATCCATTTGCTCCAGTCGTTGATCGCCCGGCGCCGCTGACAGCCGGTTGTCAGAGTGTGCCCTGCCGCATCGAGATCCAACAACCATGGAATCCGAGCGGCACTCGCTGGGGCAGTGCCACCACGGCTAGAGGCGGGGCGCCGAAATTCGAAGCGTCGACGATGATGAGATCGCTGGCGTCGCGTGCAGGGTCGTACACATAGCTCACCAGCCATCCCTCATCCTCCGCTTCGGCGGCTGGATGTGCGATGAAGGTTGCCTCCGATGCCACCCGCCCAGCCTCCAGGGGATGACTCTCGCAGGCGCCGGAGGCAAGGTTCCATTTCAGCAGGCCGCCGAATTGCGCACGTTCGCCCTGCCGCGTCGCGACACCGTAGCCGACAGTCGCGGGCACCCCCAGCAACGCCGGGTCCACTTTCGGGAATTCGAAAGTGCGATCATCGAGCTGCTGCTCGCGCACCGTCCCTGCGGCCAGATCGAACCGCCACCGATGCAAGGTCGCACCGACGTCGATAGCCAGGACATCGGGGCTCCACCGGTCCCGGACCGCGTCCGGATATCGGGCGGCCTCGAGCACGATCTCGTTGCCGGTCTCGTAGGCGTTGAGGGTATGGATGATCATGCAGGGATCGACATCGAACCACCGGACATCGCTGCTGCCACCGGTTTTGGGCATCACGCCGATACGAGCGCCGTAGTCGTCGTTCCAGCGGTAGGGAAATCCGGCGACCGCGCCGTACGCGGCATCGAACACGATCGGTAAGTCGAGAAACAAAACGTACCTGTCCGTCATCGCCCAGTCGTGCATGAGCGATGGTCCCCGGACCTCGATGATCTCGGTGCGGACAAGAACTCCCGCGGCATCGATGACGAAGTAGCGCAGGTACGGCTCCACGGGACCGAAGCTGATCGCGTACATCTCGCCACTGCGCGGATCAATCTTCGGGTGAGCTGTCATCGGCGCGGACAGTTTGCCGTTGAAGTCGTATCGCCCCACGGTCGCCAACTCGCAATCCACCTCATACGGCAAACCCCACTCCGCCAGCGTCAAGATCTTGCCCGCATGCTGGATGACGTTGGTGTTCGAGGTGTTGGGTAGCAATGCCACATCGGCGGGACCCAGCGCGACGGGGGTATCCAGCTTGCTCGCGAGCGCGTCGGTCCGGACCCAGCGATTGCGGTACCACGAAGCCTTGCCCGCCTGGATGCGTACGCCATGGAGCATGCCGTCCGGCATGAACCAGTGATAAGGACCCGTATAGGGCACCGGCGGCGGATTCGGACCGTTGCGCAGGTAGAGGCCGTCGAGTTCAGGGGGAATGGTGCCCGTGACCGGAAGGTTCCAGGCGGTGCACTCGTTGCTGACTGGCGCGAAGGCGCCCGTGCTGTATTCGGCCGGTAGCCCGATGATTGCATCCATCGCATCTCCTGTTTCGACCCGCACACTCGGCAAGCCGCGCTGATCGCGGCCTTGCCGTGCTAATGTAGGGATCGCTACATACTTCGTCAAGAGGCGCCGCCGTGCAAGGTCGTGTGTTCACCGGCGCCCGCGAGCCGACTACGGGAGCAGGCCTACTACGCTTGTGTCAGTATGTAGTGATACCTACACTGTAGATATGTCACCCCAACGCGCTTCGAGATCTGCTCGCACAGACAATCCGCAGGCCCGGGAACACCTACTGGACGTCGCGGAACGCTTGATGAGCGCGAAAGGCTACGCCGCCACCCCGGTCTCCGCCATCTGCAAGGAGGTGGGGGTAGCCCCCACGTCGTTGTATTGGCACTTCGGCAGCAAGGAAGGCCTGCTCGCCTCGGTGATGGAACGTGGGGCACAGCGCTGGTTCGCCACACTCCCGCGCTGGGAAGACCTGACCGGAGCCGGGGACGAGCGAGCCGCGAAAGCCCTGCGCCATGGCGCGGCAGCCGTCGGCGATCATCCGGTGTTCCTGCGCCTGTTCTACATTCTGGCCTTGGAGGCGAGCGGCGACCCAGTCGCCTCCGACCTGGTCAGGCAGGTCCGTGATCGCGCCCGTGACTATTTCGCCCACGGCATTCGCGTGCTGCTGGGTGACGCGGATGAACCCGACGTCGTCCAGGCCGCGGTGACCGAACTCGCCCGATTCGCAGTCGCATTCTCCGACGGCTGCTTCTTCGCGAGTCAGCTCGAACCCGGCGAGGTGGACTTGCAACAGATGTACGCCGACCTCGTGGCGGCACTGATCGCGCTCGCCCCAACGGTACTCGATCGCGTGCGCGCCGGAGCGGGACAGGCGGACAACGACTGAGCTGTCTCTTGCGCCGCACGGTTCGCGATGAGTGCGGGTGACTTGGAATACGCGGCGGGTCAGTACGCCGGTTGGGCGGGGAAGTCGGGGTCGGTGGCGGGTTCGCCCGCGTCGGGGACTTCGGTGCCGCGCAGCGAGGTTCCGGCAGTTTCGCGGAGGTGGTTCCAGGCGACCAGGCCGATCAGGGAGGCGCCGACCATGTAGACGGCGGGGAACAGCGACCAGCCGGTCGCGTCGATGACGGCCTCGTTGATCAGCGGTGCGGTGCCGCCGAAGGCCGCGGTGGAGACGTTGTAGGCCAAGGCGAAGCCCGCGTAGCGGACGTGGGTCGGGAAGATGGCGGGGAAGGTGGAGCTGATGGTGGACAACTGCGGCACGTACAGCAGCCCGAGCACGACGAAACCGATGATGGCCCAGGCGGTGCCTTGCCCCATGAGCCAGTACATCGGCACCGCGAGCACGGCGAGACCCGTCAGCGAGAACAACCACAGCGGGCGACGGCCCACCTGGTCGGACAGGCGGCCGAAGAACGGCAGCACCAGCATCATCACCACCTGCCCGAGCAGCATCATCGCGGTGGTGGCCGACTCGCCCATGCCGATGGTGTTTTGCAGGTAGGTGGGCTGATAGGTCAGCAGCGTGTAGTTGACCACGTTGAGCGCGACCACGAGTCCGCCCAGCGTGAGCGCTTCGCGCCGGTAGGTGGTCAGCACCGCGAGCAGACCGCCGGGAGGATGTCTGTGCTCGGCGACTTCGGTGAACACCGGGCTCTCCTCCAGCTTGGCCCGCAGATACCAGCCGGTGAGACCGAGCGGGATGGCGATCAGGAACGGGATGCGCCAGCCCCACTCGTGCATCACGTCCGAACCGAGCGCGAGCTGACAGGCCAGCACGGTCGCCGATCCGCCGACGAAACCGGCGAGCGTGCCGAACTCCAGGAAACTGCCCAGGAAACCGCGTTTGCGATCCGTCGCGCATTCGGCCAGATACGTGGCGGCGCCACCGTATTCACCGCCGGTCGAGAAACCCTGGACGACCCGCAACGTGATGAGCAGGATCGGGGCCAGGACGCCGACCGAGGCGTGGGTGGGCAGCAACCCGATGGCTCCGGTGGCGGCGGCCATGAGCAAGATCGTGGTGGCCAGCACGGCTTTACGACCGACGCGGTCGCCGAGCGGTCCCCACACCATGCCGCCGAGCGGCCGCAGGACGAACGATATGGCGAAGCCGAGCATGGTACCGAGCGTGCCGAGCTCACCCGGGAAGAATGCGCCGGTGAGGTAGGTCGCGGTGGCGGCGTAGACGCCGTAGTCGAACCATTCGGTCGCGTTTCCCATGGCGGAGGCCGCCACGGAGCGCCGCAGCGGGAAACTGTCCGGTGTCCGGTCGGTCACGTGCACGTCCTCTCCAGCCCGTCCACGGACCTCGGTGTTACGGCGCCCTCGGTCCCGGCAACCGAAGGTGTGGCACGAAACAGACCTCTACCCGGTATGCGCGATCGGCAAACAAGGGCGGGACACGGAACGGCTCGGCGCGAGCGCGTCTACCAGCACCGTCGCCACCGAATGTGACTCCGGTCACGACAGGTTCGGCGTCGCATCGCGCCGCTGCGATCTCCTCCTACAACGGCGTCACGTACGCACCGGCGATACCACCGTCGACCAGGAACTGCGACGCGGTGATGAACGAGGAATCATCGCTGGCGAGGAAGGCCACGGCGGCGGCGATCTCCTCCGGTTCGGCGAACCGGCCGAGCGGAACGTGCACCAGTCGCCGGGCGGCCCGCTCGGGATCCTTGGCGAACAGCTCGCGCAGCAGTGGCGTGTTCACCGGGCCGGGACACAGCGCGTTGACCCGGATGCCGTCGCGCGCGAACTGCACGCCGAGTTCCCGGCTCATCGCCAGCACGCCGCCTTTGGAAGCGGTGTAGGAGATCTGTGAGGTCGCCGCGCCCATCACCGCGACGAACGAGGCGGTGTTGATCACCGAGCCCTTACCGCGCTCGAGCATGTGCCCGATGGCGTACTTGCTGCACAGATACACCGAGGTCAGATTGACCTCCTGCACCCGCCGCCAGGCGTCCAGGCCGGTGGTCAGGATCGAATCGTCGTCCGGCGGGGAGATACCCGCGTTGTTGAACGCGATGTCCAGGCCGCCGTAGGTGTCGACCGCGGTCTGGAACAGGGCTTCGACCTGGGCCTCCTCGGTGACATCCACCTGCACGTACCGCCCGCCGACCTCGGCGGCGGCCGCCGCGCCGGTCCCGGCGTCGATGTCCGCGACCACCACCTTCGCCCCCTCGGCCGCGAACCGGCGGACCGTGGCCAGACCGATACCGCTCCCGCCGCCGGTGACGACGGCGACTCGATCCTGTAAGCGCTGCAACGTATCTCCTGTGGGATGTGCTGGTCTCACTGCGTGGCGAGGAAAACGTTCTTGGTCTCGGTGAAGGCCAGCGCGGCGTCCGGTCCCAGCTCACGGCCCAGCCCGGACTGCTTGAAACCGCCGAACGGCGTCCAGTATCGGACCGACGAATGCGAATTCACCGACAGGTTGCCCGCCTCCACGCCGCGGGCCACGCGCAGCGCCCGGCCGACGTCGCGGGTCCAGATCGACCCGGACAGGCCGTAATTCGTGTCGTTGGCGATCCGCAGCGCGTTGGCCTCGTCCTCGAAGGGCAGCACCGCGACCACCGGGCCGAACACCTCCTCGGTGAGCACCCGTTCGGTGGGCGCGCCGGGCAGCACCACCGTCGGTGGGTACCAGAACCCGGGCCCGTCGGGCGCGCTTCCGGTGAACGCCACCTTCGTCGACGGCTGCACGAACTCGGCGACCCGTTCCCGGTGCGCGGCCGAGATCAGCGGGCCCATCTCGGTGGATTCGTCGGACGGGTCACCGACGCGCACGCCACGCACGGCGGGTTCCAGCAGTTCGAGAAAACGGTCGAACACGCCGCGCTGCACCAGGACTCGAGAACGGGCGCAGCAGTCCTGCCCGGCGTTGTCGAAGACGCCGTAGGGAGCGGTGGCCGCCGCCTGTTCCAGATCGGCGTCGGCGAAAACGATGTTCGCGCTCTTGCCGCCCAACTCCAGCGTCACCCGCTTCACCTGCCGCGCGCAACCCGCCATGATCTGCGTGCCGACCTCGGTGGAACCGGTGAACACCACCTTGCGGACGGCGGGGTGGGTGACGAACCGCTGCCCCACCACCGATCCCTTTCCCGGCAGCACCTGGAACACGCCCTCGGGCAGGCCCGCCTCGAGCGCGAGTTCACCGAGCCGCAGGGCGGTCAGCGGCGTGACCTCGGCGGGTTTCAGCACCACCGTGTTGCCCGCGGCCAGCGCGGGCGCGAAGCCCCACGCCGCGATGGGCATCGGGAAGTTCCACGGCACGATGATCCCGACCACGCCCAGCGGTTCCTGGAAGGTGATGTCCACACCGCCCGCGACCGGAATCTGCCTGCCGAGCAGCCGTTCCGGTATTCCGGCGGCGTAATGCAGGACGTTGCGGACGTTGCCCGCCTCCCAGCGGGCGTTGCCGATGGTGTGCCCGGCGTTGGCCACCTCGAGCCGCGCGAGATGCTCGAGATCCGCGTCGACCGCCTCGGCGAACCGGCGCAGCAACCGGGCCCGGTCACCGGGCGCCACCGCCCGCCAGGCGGCCGACGCGCGCTGCGCCGCGGCGATGGCCGCGTCGGTTTCGGCTTCCCCGGCGAGCTCGACAGTGGTGACCACTTCCTCGGTCGCCGGGTTGACCACCTGCGCTGTCGTCACGAATCCCGCTCCCTTCGATAGGTGTCCGCCGCCTCGACCAGCGCCAGGGTCAGGCGGCGATCGGTGGCGTCGGCCTCCGGGTGCCACTGCACACCCACCAGGAACGAACCGTCGACGGCCTCCGCCGCCTCGATCGTCCCGTCGGCAGCGTAGGCGGTGGCGGCCAAGCCCTCGGCGAGCCGATCGATGGCCTGATGATGGTGGCAGTGCACCTTCACCTCCGGCCCGGCCGACCGCGCCACTCGACTGCCCGCGATCGTCAGCACCCGTGTGGCGGTGAATCCGCCCTCGACGCCGGAGTGCTCCTCGTGACCCACGACGTCGGGCAGATGCGGGATCAACGTGCCGCCGAGCGCCACGTTCGCCAGCTGGAGTCCACGGCAGACCGCGAGGATCGGCATGCCGGCGGCCCTCGCCAGCTCGAACAGCCCGAACTCCGATTCGTCCCGGTCCGGTCTGGTGTAGCCGGGTATCCCGGCCGAAGGACCGCCGTAACGCGCCGGGTCGATGTCCGCGCCGCCGGTCAGCAGCACCCCGTCGAGCCGCCGCACCAGTTCGGGCCGCGCGCGGCCCGCGGGTGGCAACAGCACCGGGATACCGCCCGCGGCCACCACCATGTCGACGTAGGCGTGCGGCAGGACCGCGCTGGGCAGGTCCCACGCGTTGAAGCGGGTCCGCTCCACATAGGTGGGCAGCCCGATCACGGGACGGGCTCCCGCGACCTCAGAGTCGTTCGAAACCACGGATACGCTCCCAGTCGGTGACCGCGGCGTCGTAGGCCTCCAGTTCGACCCGCGCCGCGTTGCGGTAGTGCTCCACTACATCATCACCGAAGGCGGCGCGGGCCACCGTGCTGTCCCCGAACAGCTGGGCGGCTTCGCGCAGCGTACGCGGCACCCGGGGACGCTCGGAGCGGTAGGCGTTGCCGTGGAATTCCGGCTCGAGCGGCAGCCTCCGCTCGATGCCGTGCAGTCCCGCCGCGATCAGGGCGGCCACGGCCAGATACGGGTTCACGTCACCGCCGGGCACCCGGTTCTCCAGGCGCAGCGAATGCTCCTCGCCGACCACCCGGATGGCGCAGGTCCGGTTGTCCCGGCCCCAGGCGATCGCGGTCGGCGCGAAGCTGCCCGCGACGAATCGCTTGTAGGAGTTGATGTTCGGCGCCAGCAGGTAAGTGAATTCGCGCAAGCAGTCCAGCTGGCCCGCGATGAAGTGGCGCATCAGCGGCGACATGCCGTCCGCGCCGTCACCCGCGAAGACGGGCTCCCCGGCGTCGCCGCGCAGGCTCAGGTGGATGTGACACGAATTGCCCTCGCGCTCATTGTATTTCGCCATGAACGTGAGACTGCGCCCCGCTTGGGCCGCGATCTCCTTCGCGCCGGTCTTGTAGATGCTGTGGTTGTCGCAGGTGATCAGGGCTTCGTCGTACCGGAAGGCGATCTCGTGCTGGCCGGGATTGCACTCGCCTTTGGCCGACTCGACATACATCCCGGCGCCGTCCATCTCCTTGCGGATGCGGCGCAACAACGGCTCGATCCGGCCCGTGCCGAGCATCGAATAGTCGACGTTGTACTGGTTGGCCGGCGTCAACCCGCGATATCCGGCGTTCCACGCCGCCTCGTAGCTGTCGTCGAACACCAGGAACTCGAGCTCGGTCCCCACGAACGCCCGCAGACCGCGCTCGGCCAGCCGGTCCAATTGCTTGCGCAGCACCTGGCGCGGCGACGCCGCGACGGCCCGCCCCTGCGGCACCACGTGCTCCACGTCGCACAGCACGAGCGCGGTGCCCGGCCACCACGGCGCCGTTCGCAGCGTGCGCAGATCCGGCCGCAGCACGACGTCTCCGTATCCGGTCTGCCAGGAGGACAGCGCGTAACCGTCTACGGTCGTCATGTCCACGTCCACCGCGAGCAGGTAACCGCACGCCTCGGTGGCGTGCTCGACCACCTCGTCCAGGAAATACCGGGCCGCGCAGCGCTTCCCTTGCAGTCGCCCTTGCATGTCGGTCATGGCGACCAGCACCGTGTCGATCGCACCCGTGTCGACCCGGTCCCGCAATTGCGCCACACTCAGCATCCCGCTACGCATCCACGACCCCTCTCGGCACCAACCGTGCTCACGCTAGAGCAAAACCGACCCGTTCGTGAGGTGACGCGTCGATCTCGTTCCCCCCGCGCCGTGGTCTGCGATCGGCGCAGTTCAGCGGCGCTTCGTGGGAACAGACGCGTGGCTCAGGACAAGGGATTGCGCAGTGCGGCCGGCAGGAGGGAAAGGCGGCGCGGGCGCGACATCACCGGCGAGCGCGGTGCGCGGATCGGCCGTCCGAGCCACATCCGGACGAGCAAGGCCGCGAAACGCAGGTGGCCGCTCAGCGCCGGACCGGCGACGGCGAGCGACCAACGGGTCTCGGTACCGGCTGCGGGCAGTTCGCGATCGGTGAAGCGGCCCGCGAGCCAGTCGACCATGACCGGGAGCGCGAGAAATTGCAGCAGCAGGTGGGTACTGAGCCGATCGCGCAGGTAACGCACGTGCACACCCGCGTCGACGTAGCGCGCGACGTGGCCGTCCACGTCGGCGACCGCGATCACCTCGTCGTACACGCCTTGGAGCACCAGCATGGGCATGGCGGGGGCCTGACGGCCGGGATGGATGTCGTCGAGGATCCGGCGCAGACCGTTCGTGCGCGAGCATGGCGGCGAGCCCGGCCCCGCTGTGCTTGTCGATGTCGCGCCGGGCGAAGCGGTACAGCAGCGGGAACGTCGCGGTGGTCTCGGTTTCGGCCAGCCATCCGAGAAACCGCGCGTCCAGATGGGCGCGCAGCACGCGATCCAATTCCGGGTACCCGCGGCGCAGCCCTGCGGTGAAGACGGCCGCGAACCCGGCGAACAGCGTGCCGTTGAGCCGGAGAAACGCGGCCGCAGGGTCACCCACCGGCGACCCTGCGACCGCGCCGACGACGTTCAACTCCGGCGCGTACCCGGCGGCCACCTCCGCGGCCCAGGCGGTGGCGAGTCCTCCGCCCGAATAGCCCCAGAGCGCGACGGGCGTGGACGGTTCCAGGCCCAGCGGGACGAAGGCGAGAGCGGCGCGGACCGCGTCAAGCGCGCGATACCCCGGCTCTCTGGCCACGCCGAACCGGCCCGCCGTACCGCCGTGATCCGGCACCGAAACCGCCCACCCCCGCGCCAGGGCACTGGCGATCAGCGGTAGCTCGAGCTGTGGAATCGCCCCCGCCGCCCGCGCACCGCGCCGGAGCGCGTAGGAGGGAAGACATTTCGAGGCCACCGCATCGATCGCGCACTGGAACGAGACCAGTGGTCGCGGCTCGGCCGGATTCGCACCCCACGGCAACAGCACGGTGGTCACCGCCACCTCCGGCTCACCGTGCAGATCACAGGTGCGATAGAGCAATTGCCATGCCGAAATGCGCTGTGGCACAAGCCCGAAGAACCCGATCTCCACCCGGCGCGACCGGACGATCGCGCCGGGGCGCAGTCGCGCGGGCGTCTGCGGCGGAACATAGAACGGATCGTCTTCGGGCAGCGGCGGCCGCCGCGAGAACGCGGCCGGATCGTGCGGCGCCGGACCGCCGTCCCATTCGGGCTCCACACTCATCCGGTTCTTCCTTTCCGCGGCACGGCCGTGAACACGGGCAGCCGCCGGCGACGCCGCCGGATGCCCGTGTTCCACCCAATCAATGTCGCGACCGGAAAAGAATTGTCCCGGGGACCAATCCGCCGATCGCGTTTTCTCGTGAGGATGCAGTGACAGCCCCGCTCACAGGCTGCCGTTACCGCCGATCAGCCACGGATTGAACGTGCATTCCAGCGACGGATGCGCGACCGGATCGAGCGCGCGCAACACGATGGACGCCATGCGAGGGGAATACATTATCGTCAGGTGGTCCGACAGATCCTGGTCGCACCCTTCTTGCAGCGTGATGTTGTCCACTGTCGCGTCGGGACCGGCCTGCAGGAATGTCCACTGGTAGGGATTGGTGACTTCGTCGTGCCGGGAGCCGACCGCCGTGTAGGCGACGCCGGGCACCGTGTCGCCCTGGGCGTTCAGCCTGGCGTAGAACGGCGAGCCCGCCGCCTGCTGGATATTGGCGAGACCGACCAGCGGCTCGTAGAAACCGAGGATGTCGACGCCGAGATTGTTGATGATCCGGCCCAGTGTCGCGATGCCCATCAAGGAGGTGCCGTGGTGGGTGGCGCCCAGGCTCACCAGATTGCCGACTTTGCCCTGACCGCCCTCGAATTTGAGGTAGTGGTTGGCGACGGTGCCGCCTTGGGAGTGCCCGACGATGTCGACGGACCGCGCACCGGTCGCGGCCAGCACCCGGTCGACGAAATCACGCAATTGGGCGGCCGAATCCTCCATCCGTCCGACACCGTAGCGACCGGGCAGGACCGGTCCGAGGCCGCCGCCCTGCAACAGGCCGGATCGCCCGAAATTGAAGGCGAACACGCAGTGTCCGGCGCGCGCCAGGCGCGGTGACAGATAGGAGAAGGTGTCGTAGGCGTTCAGCCAGGTGCCGTGCAACAACACCACCGGCCGGGGGTGTTCGGTGGTCGGCGCGCAATTCCAGCGGTTGGCGCCGGGCGGGGCGGCGTCGGGATGGGTCAGCCCGTAGGCGAAGGCGGCCAGATACGCCGACATCTCCGGACCTTCGCCGGACGCGTCGGAGGCGACGCTGGTCGCCCAGCCCGAGGAGCTGCCGGTGTCCACGATCGCGCGCGGCTGCCTGCCGTCCGGGGCGGGCGTCAGGCCCGCGCTGATGTAATCCGCGAGCGCCTGCTGTGTCGGTTCGATCTCTTCCCGCGCGTGGGCCACCCCGCCGCCGAATGCGGTGGCCATTGCCATCGCGGCGATCACCGCGGCCCCGAGAATCGCCCGCCGAGCGTTGTGCGTCATTGCCAACATTCAGTTCACTTCCATTCGCGCCGAATAAGCGCGGCCCCGGCGGTGAATCGAGCACCGCGACAGAATGTCTCCCACACCACATTCGAGGAAGTATGTGATCAGGGCCATATTCGTGAGCCGCTTTCCGAATGTATGGGCGCGCCCGAGCGATGTCACTGCACCCCGGAGAGAACATTCCCCGCGCGAGTTCGGCGTGGAAGCCAAACTCGCGCGGGACCGTGTCCGCGACCTTGCCGCTGATTGTGTGGTCGGAAACAATCGGCCCATGTCCGTCGCGTTGTCCCCGGTGGCCGGAGACGCCCCGCTCGTCACCCGGTTGCTCACCCGCTGGCCGCAGATCGCCGAGCGCATGCTCGCCGCGGGGCTCGGCACCACTCCTCCGGCCGCCGACCTGCCGGAGGGGCATTTCACCGCCGAGGTGCTTCCGGCGATCTACGCCTGCGGCCGCGCGGTGCTGCAAGCGATCGGCGAGCAGCGCGACTTCACCCAGGCCGAGGTGGCGGCCTTCGTCGCCCCGGTGGCCGAACGGCACGCCGAGGACCGCTTTCCGCTACCGGTGCTGATCGAGGCCATGCACGGTTCCGCGCAGTCGGTGCTGCAGGAGGCGGCCGCGCTGGCCTCCCGCGAGGAGCTCGACGATCTCGTCCTGGTCGGCAGCCGCCTGCTCGATCTGCTCATGCGGATCAACATCACGGTCGTGGAGACCTACGCCGAGGTCGAGCAGTCCATCTACAACGCGGAACGGGAAGCGCGCCGCGCGCTGTGCTCGGCGCTGCTGCACGGATTGCCCGCCACGGAGCTGGCGGCGCGGGCCGACATCGCCGTGGCCGAGCGCTACACGGTGCTCGCCATCCACCTCCGCCACGACGACCAGCCCAGTCCCGTCGCGACGCTCGTCGGGCGGCGGCGCATTCGCGTCCTGCACCGCGCGTTGGACACCCTCGCCGGCACCACGACGCTGGCCACCTTCGACGGCTGGACCGGGATCGCGTTGCTGCCGACCGGTTCGGAGGCCGAGCTCGACGACACGCGCTATAGCCGGCTGGCCGTGGAACTGACCGAGCACTTCGGGATGCCGGTGTTCCTCGCCGAGTATCCGTCCGTGCCGAGGGACGCCGTCGCGCAGACCGCGAAGGAAGCCACCGACCTCGCCGAACTCGCCCGGCTGCTCGGCAGGCCCTCGGGTGTCTACCGGCTCGACGACCTGCTGCTGGAGTATCAGCTCACCAGACCCGGCACCGCCCGCACCCGGCTGGCCGAGCGCATCGCCCCGATCCTGGACAGCCCGCATCTGCTCGAGGCGCTCGACGCGCACCTGCGCCACGGCTCCGACCGCAAAGCCGCGGCCGCCGAGATCCACGTACATCCCAACACCTTCAGCTATCGCCTGCGCCGCGTCGCCGAACTCACCGGCATCGATCCCACCGATCCGCACGATTCCCGGCTGCTGGCGGCCGCGCTGACGATCCAGCGCCTCTATCCCAGCCGACCGGCCGACTCCGACCAGCCCTAGGCGGAAACTCGCTCCACCGTGCGCCGGTCGTGGCTACCGTCCGAGAGATGGGAGACGAGCGCGATCCGGTCGGTGCGGGCCGCTATCTGCTGACCGGACGATCGCTGAGCGAGTACCGCGCCATGTTCGCGCTCACCGGCGACGATCTACGCGGCGACGTTCTCGATTGCCCCGGTGGCGCCGCCGCCTTCGCGGCCGAGGCGGCCGCGCTGGCGCGCGGGTGGTCGCGGTGGAGGCCCTGCGCCTCAGCGGTGTCGACTCCGCCATCGTGGACGTCGACTTCGAGTTCCAGCGCGGGGCACGTTCGATGCTACGGCTGACCGCGGCCTGACGCCGGGCCCTTCGCACCGCCCGCCCTCAGCGGCGGACGGTTACATCGCGATCCAACACACCGGCTTCTATTTCCGCGAACACGGCAATAAACTGCCTTCTGTGTCGAATTTGCGGATCAGTGAGGCGGCCGCGTTGCTCGGGGTGAGTGACGACACCGTGCGGCGCTGGATCGATCAGGGCAAACTGACCGCCCTCCAGCTCGGCAACGGGCGCAAGGGCGTCAGCGGCCGGGAACTCGCCGAGTTCCTCCGCGCCACCGCGGAGGCGCCGGAGCCCGGCGTCACCGTGGCCGCCTCGGCGCGCAACCGCATGCGCGGGATCGTCACCCGCGTGGTGAAGGACACCGTGATGGCCCAGGTGGAGATGCAGGCCGGGCCGTTCCGTCTGGTGTCGCTGCTGAGCCGGGAGTCGGTCGACGAGCTCGGGCTCGAGGTGGGCAGCGTCGCGGTGGCCTCGGTCAAATCGACGCACGTCGTCATCGAAGTACCGGAAAGTTGACCAGGGATGATTCGATCGCTGAGCGTGGTGGCCGCTGCCGGAGTCACCGCGATGGCGTTGACCGGCTGCGGCTCCGGGGAGCCCGCCCCCGCCGAGCCGGGCCGGATCGGCGGCACCGTGACGGTGTTCGCCGCGGCTTCGCTGACCGAGACGTTCACCGAGCTGGGCCACCGATTCGAAACCGCGCACCCCGGCGTGAACGTGGTCTACAGCTTCGGCGCCAGCTCCGCGCTCGCCGAACAGATCGCCCAGGGCGCCCCCGCGGACGTCTTCGCCTCGGCCGCGCCGAAGAACATGCAGCAGGTCGTGGACAAAGGCGAGGTCACCGCGGTACCGGCCACCTTCGTGCGCAACCGGCTGGAGATCGCGGTGCCGAGGGGCAACCCCGGCGGCATCGCCGGGCTGGCCGATTTCGGCAGAGCTGAACTGAAGATCGCGCTGTGCGCCGAGCAGGTGCCGTGCGGAGCGGCGGCCGCGACGGTCTTTCGGGTGGCGGGCGTCGACCCAAGGCCGGATACTCGCGAGGCCGACGTGAAAGCGGCGCTGACGAAGGTGAAGCTCGGCGAGGTCGACGCGGCGCTGGTCTATCGCACCGACGTGCGAGCGGCGGGCGCGCAGGTGCAGGGCATCGCCTTCCCGGAGGCCGGCAAGGCGATCAACGATTATCCGGTGGCGCCGTTGGCCCACGCGCCCAATCCCGTGGCGGCGGCCGCGTTCGTCGAATTCGTGCGCTCCGATCAAGCACGCGCGGTGTTCGCGGAGGCGGGATTCGACGCCCCGTGATCCGCCCGGCACGGCGACGGACACCCACGGGACGACGACCACTCGTCCTGGTGGTACCCGCCGTCTGCGCGCTGGCGTTTCTGATCGTGCCACTGGTCGGATTGCTGTTACGCGCACCGTGGCGAACGCTGCCCGACCGGCTGCTCACCGCGGAACTCGGCCAGGCGCTGCGCCTTTCGCTGCTGTGCGCGAGCCTGGCGACGGCGATCTGCCTGGTGCTCGGCATTCCGCTGGCCTGGCTGCTCGCGCGCGGCGAGGTGCCGGGAAGCGGGCTGATCCGGGCGCTGGTCACCGTACCCCTGGTTCTGCCGCCGGTGGTCGGCGGCGTCGCCTTGCTGCTGGTGCTCGGCAGGCGCGGGCTGGTCGGGCGGTACCTGCACGAATGGTTCGGGGTGTCGTTGCCGTTCACGACCGCTGGCGTGGTGGTCGCGGAGGCGTTCGTGGCGATGCCGTTCCTGGTCATCTCGGTGGAAGGCGCGCTGCGGGCGGCCGATCCGCGATTCGAGGAAGCGGCCGCGACGCTCGGCGCCTCGCGCTGGCTGACCTTCCGGCGGGTCACGGTGCCGTCGGTGCTGCCCGGCATCGTGGCGGGCGCGGTGCTGTGCTGGGCGCGGGCGCTCGGTGAATTCGGCGCCACCATCACGTTCGCCGGGAACTTTTCCGGCCGGACCACCACCATGCCCTTGGCGGTCTATCTCGCGCTGGAGAGCGATCCGGACGACGCGATCGTGCTGAGCCTGGTTCTGCTCGCGGTCTCGGTGGCGGTGCTGGTCGCGTTGCGCGAGCGGTGGATGCGGGGTATGGCGTGACCCTCGACGCACACCTGCGGGTCGCCCGGGACTCGTTCCGGCTCGACATCTCGGTGACCGTCGCGCCGGGCGAGGTGGTCGCCCTGCTCGGCCCCAACGGCGCGGGCAAGACCACGGCGTTGCGCGCGCTGGCCGGGTTGACGCCGCTCACCGGCGGCGCGATCCGCCTCGACGGCACGACCTGGGACGCGCCACCGCAAGTGTTCGTCCCCGCCGCGCGGCGCCGCGTCGGGGTAGTCTTCCAGGACTATCTGCTGTTCGCGCACCTCAGCGCGCTGGAGAACGTCGCGTTCGGGCTGCGCGCTCGCGGGCACGGCCGGGCGGCGGCACGCGAACGCGCCGCGCACTGGCTGGAGCGCGTCGGACTCGCGCCGCAGGCCGCCGCCAAGCCGCGCGCCCTCTCCGGTGGCCAGGCGCAGCGGGTCGCGCTGGCCAGGGCGCTGGCCACCGACCCGGAGCTGCTGCTGCTCGACGAACCACTGGCCGCGCTGGACGCGAGCACCCGGCTGCGCGTCCGGTCGGACCTCGCCCATCATCTGGCCGACTATCCCGGGCACACCGTGCTCGTCACCCACGATGCGCTCGACGCGATGGTGCTGGCCGATCGCCTGGTGATCATCGAGCACGGCGCGGTGGTACAGCACGGCCCGCCCGCCGAGGTGGCGCGACGGCCGCGCTCCGACTACGTCGCCAACCTGGTGGGTCTCAACCTCTATCGCGGGAAAGCCGACGGCACCACCGTCGCCCTCGCCGACGGCGGTTCGTTCACCGTGGCCGAGCCGGGTGAAGGGCCGGTGCACGTCGCCTTCGCGCCGGCCGCCGTAGGCCTGCACCCGACGCCGCCCGCGGGCAGCCCGCGCAACACCTGGCCGGTCACCGTCGCCGCGATCGAACAGCACGCCCACACCATCCGGGTACGACTGGACGGCACTCCGGCCGTGCTCGCCGATGTCACCCCCGCCACCGTCGCCGAGCTGCGCCTTCGCCCCGGCACCCGGCTGTGGGCCGCCGTCAAAGCCACCGAGACCCACACCTACCCCGCGTGAGCGGGCACACCCCGCATGGCTCAGCCACGCGAATTCGTGTTAACTTAGCTGAGAATGGTAGTTAACTTATCTGATCGGAGATGGCCCATGAGGTCCGCCGTCGTCGTCGATGTCGTCCGCACACCGTCCGGTAAGGGCAAGGCAGGCGGCGGTCTGTCGGACGTGCATCCGGCCACCCTGCTCGCGGGCGTGCTCGCCGAACTCGTCGCCCGCAACGACCTCGATCCCGCCGTGGTCGACGACGTGGTCGGCGGATGCGTCACGCAGAGCGGCGAGCAGGCGTTCAACATCAGCAGGACCGCCGCCCTGGCCGCCGGGTTCCCGGAGTCGGTGCCCGCCACCACGGTGGATCGCCAGTGCGGGTCCAGCCAGCAGGCCGCGCACTTCGCGGCGCAGGGCGTCATCGCGGGGGCCTACGACGTCGCGATCGCGTGCGGCGTCGAATCGATGAGCCGCGCGCCGATGTTCTCCAACGGCCAGGGCAAGGACGCCAACCGAGGGCCGCTCGCGCACCGCTACCCCGACGGCCTCATCCAGCAGGGGATCGCGGCCGAGGTGATCGCCGCCCGGTGGAAGTTCGATCGCGCCGCACTCGACGAGTTCGCGGCCCGCTCGCACCGGCTCGCCGCCGACACCGCCGCGGCGGGCGGTTTCGGCAACGAATTGGTACCCGCGGGCACGCTGACGGCCGACGAAACCATCCGGCCCGCCACCACCGCCGAAAGCCTCGCGAAACTGCGACCCGCCTTCGTCGACGATCAGTACACGGCCCGCTTTCCCGAGATCGAATGGTTGATCACCCCGGGCAACGCCTCCCCCTTGACCGACGGCGCCTCCGCCGCGCTGATCATGAGCGAGGAGGCGGCGGCGAAGCTCGGCTTGCGCCCGCGCGCCCGGTTCCACTCGTTCGCCGTCGTCGGCGACAACCCGCTGCTGATGCTCACGGCCGTCATCCCCGCTACGCGCAAGGCACTGGAGCGCGTCGGACTGAGCATGATGACATCGACGCCTACGAGGTGAACGAGGCGTTCGCGCCGGTGCCGCTGGTCTGGCAGCACGAGGTGCACGCCGACCCGGACAAGCTCAACCCCCGTGGCGGCGCGATCGCCCTCGGCCACCCGCTGGGCGCGTCGGGCACCCGCATCCTGGCGACGCTGGTCAATCACTTGGAGCAGACCGGCGGCCGTTACGGCCTGCAGACGATGTGCGAAGCGGGCGGCCTGGCCAACGCCACGATCATCGAGCGGCTCGGATGAGCGCCCGGACCGCGCTGGTCACCGGCGGGTCTCGCGGCATCGGCGCCGAAGTGGCGCGCCGCCTGGCCGGTGAGGGGTACCACCTCACCCTCGCCGCCCGCACCCTCAACACGCTGGAGCAGACCGCGGCCCGCCTGCGTGACGAGACGGGGGCAGACGTGCAGACCGTGGTCGCGCAGATGAACGACCTCGAGCAGGTGCGCGCCCTGGTACAGGCACATGAGGAACGCTTCGGCGGGCTGAACGCGCTGGTCCTGAGCGCGGGCACCGGCACGGCGGGCGCCGTGGCCGACCTACCGGCCAAGAGCTACGAGCGGATGCTGGACGTGAACTTCCGTGCGCCGCTCACGCTGATCCAGGCGGCGCTCCCGCTACTGCGCAAGAGCGCGGACACCGATCGGGAGCGCGGCGCGAAGATCATCGCGCTCGCGTCGATCACCGGTGTCGCCGGGGAGGCGGGCCTGGCCGCCTACGGCGCCACCAAAGCGGCGCTGATCTCGCTGTGCGAGACGGTCTCGCTGGAGGAGTCCGGCAGCGGCGTGAGCGCCACGGCGGTGTCCCCCGGCTACGTCGACACCGACATGACCGCGTGGAAGCGCAACGTTCTGGACCGGTCCGCCATGCTCACCCCCGGTGACGTGGCCGAGATGGTTCTGGCGATCACCCGGTTGTCCCGCAACGCCGTGGTGCCGAACATCGTGCTGTCCCGCGCCGGTGACCAGCTGTGGCGGGCCTAGGCTTCGTTACCGTCCAGCGATCGGGACCGTAATCGGAGGGCGGAAGGCGATGCCATATCCGGGCGCGACCGATCGGTATCGGGTCCGGATAATCGGTGTCTAATTGCGGAAGCGATATTCCGAAATAGCCGATTTCCAACGGCAAAAAAATTTGCTCCGCGAAATAGCTCGGCGCCTACCGCGAATTCGCGGTAGGCGCCGGTGACGCATCAGAGGTAGGCGCCGCACACGGGCCAGGCGCCCGGCCCCTGGGTCGCGAGCACGTTCTCCGCGACGCGGATCTGCTCTTCGCGGCTGGCGTTGGCCGGGCTGCCCGAGCCGCCGTTGGCCTCCCAGGTGCTCTGGGTGAACTGCAGGCCGCCCGAGAAGCCGTTACCGGTGTCGGTGGACCAGTTACCACTGCTCTCGCACTGCGCGACGGCGTCCCAGTTGTGGGCCGACGCGGTGGCGGTGGACAGGCCGAACGGCACGGCGACCAGAGCGCCGAGAGCCGCGGTGAAGCCGAGAACACGAGTGGTGAAAGTACGGTTTTGCGACATGAGATTTCCCGCCTGCGCCCACCGGCTCGGCGAATTGCGCCGCGCCCCTGTCCCCAGGAAGGTCGTGGACACTCGAATCGCGGGACAGGGTTTCCGGCGTTCTGCGATTCGAGCTCGATCTCGGTGTTGTCCCGAGCCGTGACCGACGTTAGCGGAGATGTCGCGACAGATCACGTTCGAATAACGTGCGGATAGGTTGAACCCCCGGTCGAGACTCCGGGCCATCACCCCAGGTCGCTCCCGGGAAACAGCGCCATATCGAACGGTTGTTATGTTGCCGTTATGTGTTCGAGATCACTGAGAAATCGTGAAACAGGTCGCATAACCGCAGGTCCACGACTTGCGGTAGTAGGAAGACCGGCGTCGAGACTCGGCGTCTGGCGATTGCCCAGCGACCGTCTCGTTATCTGCCGTACACGCGAATCCGGGCGCTGTACCCGGGTGCGGACGACGCCGAGCGTGCGGCTCATCCGTAACCTCGGCACGCACCCCGCCGACGTCCGTGCGCCCGCACCGGGAAAGCCGTCCAAGCGCGCGGCCGAAACGGCACTCACCAGGCAAAACCGCACTCGGACAGCCGTGGGGACGACCACCGTCGCCCCCACGGGACCACACCGGAAAGCTCCTCGCCGAGCGCGGCGCGGCCGGGAAAACCGCCGCGGGTAACGACTCGGATTACTTCCCGTGCGCTCGCAACTGGTAGAGCCCCTCGGTCTCCGCGACGATCACACCGTCGGCGTCGGTGACCACCGAGCGCAAAGTGAAGTCGGACTTGCCGTTCGCCGCCGCCTCGGCGGTGACGCGCGCGATCTCCTCCTCCGACAGCGTGGCCTCCGCCCGCACGTCGGTCTTAGCCGGTTTGCGGAAGAAGATGTGCAGGTCCTTGACCAGCGGATAGAACGCCGAGTTGTCGAACGTCGCCACCGCGATCGCGCCGCCGAGGATCTCCGCGACGGTGAACAGCACCCCGGCGTACATCACGCCGAAGTGATTGCCGTTGCCCTCGGCGGGCACCGAGGTCGCCGCGAAACCGCGCCGCACCTCCACCGCCTGGACACCCATCTTGTGCGCGATCGGGATGGTGAATTCCAGTGCCCCGTTGACGATGTCCTTGAACGGTGGAGTCTCGAACGGTGGAGTCTCGACGTCGCTCATCGCAACCGTCCCTTCACGCCGGAGGTGGCCAGCACCTCGTTGTCTCTGCCACGGCCACCTCGGTGGACCTCACCGAAGAGTAGGCCCTCGAACACGCGCGCGAGCTGTCACAAGCTGCGGGCGATGATCTCCTTCATGATCTCGTTGGTGCCGCCGTAGATCTTCTGCACCCGGCTGTCGGTCCACATCCGCGAAATCGGGTATTCGGTCATGTAGCCGTATCCGCCGTGCAGCTGGAGGCATTCATCGGCCACCGACATGGCACGGTCGGTGGTCCACCACTTGGCCATGGCGACGGTCGGGATATCCAGTTCCCCGCGCAGATGCCGCGCTATGCAATCGTCGAGGAAGACCCGGGCCACCCTGGTCTCCGTGGCCACCTCGGCCAGCTTGAACTTGGTGTTCTGGAACGCGAACACCGGCTTGCCGAAGGCGTGCCGGTCCTTGGTGTAGCGCAGCGTCGCCTCCAGCGCGGCCTCCATTCCGGCCACCGAGCCGACGGCGATGATCAGCCGCTCTTGCGGAAGCTGCTGCATCAGCTGGACGAAACCCTGCCCTTCCTGGGTGCCGAGCAGGTTCGACACCGGGACGCGGACGTCCTCGAAGAACAGCTCGGAGGTGTCCTGGCCCTTCTGTCCGACCTTGTCCAGCACCCGTCCGCGACGGAAGCCGGGCCGGTCGGCTTCCACCAGGATCAGCGAGATGCCGCTGGCGCCCGCGCTGGTGTCGGTCTTGGCGACCACGATGATCAGATCGGCCTGGCTGCCGTTGGTGATGAAGGTCTTCGAGCCGTTCACCACGTACTCGTCACCTTCGCGGATCGCCTTGGTCTTGACGTTCTGCAGGTCCGACCCCGTACCCGGCTCGGTCATGGCGATCGCGCCGACCGCCTCGCCGGTGGCCATCTTGGGCAGCCACTGTCGCTTCTGCTCCTCGGTGCCGTAGTGCAGCAGGTAGTGCGCGACGATGCCGCTGTGCAGGGTGGCGCCCCAGGAGGTGTCGAACGCCCTGGCTTGCTCTTCGATGAGCACGGCCTCGTGCGCGAAGGTGCCGCCGCCACCGCCGTACTCCTCCGGGATCGACGCGCACAGCAGGCCGAGCGCGCCCGCCTTGGTCCAGAAGTCGCGGTCGACGTGGTGCTGCGCGATGAACTTGTCGATGTTCGGCGTCAACTCCTTCGCGAAGAACGAGCGGGCGAGCTCGCGCAGGGCGTCCAGGTCGTCGTCGAGCCAGGCGGACCGGTAGGTCGTCATCGGGTTTCCTTGCGAAAGTCTGGTACCGATAGTTACGGGTACAGTGTGTACCAACAGCTTACCGGGTACAAGGTGTACCAGTCGATCGGCCGGCGGATACGCTGACTGTCGTGGCACGACAACCCTGGGTGGACACCGCCGACGCACGGCGTTCCACCAGCACTCGGCCCGGAAGGGACGAGCGCCGCCGCGCCATCGTCCGCGCGGCGATCGCCGCGATCGAGGAGGACGGCCCGCACGCGCTGACCGGCCGGATCGCCGACCGCGCCGGACTGGCCCGGACGCACGTCTATCGGCATTTCGCCAGCAAAGAAGAGCTGGATCTGGAAGTCGCCCGGCACGCGCACCGCGATCTGACCGAGCGGATCCGAGCCCGATTGGCGGTGCACGGCACGCCACTGGACATCATCCGCGCGCCGTTGGCCCAGCACGTGCGGTGGGCGGCCGAGCACCCGAATCTGTACCGCTTCCTGGTCGGACGCGATTACCGGCGGGGCCGCAACGAGCCGAGGGTCGGCGGCAGCGCCTTCGCCGCCGAGATCTCCGCGGCGGCCGCCCGCTACCTACCGGAGTTCGGTGCCGATCCGCTGGCCGCGGATCGGGTCGTGGTCGCGCTGCTCGGCCTGGTCGACGCCTCGGTGCGCTGGTGGCTTGCGCACCACGACACCACCGAATCCGCCCTCGTCGACCGCCTGACCACCGAGTGCTGGCTGCTCATCGACAACCGGCTCCGCGATCTGGGCATCGTCATCGACCCGCGCAAACCCCTGTCGGGCAAGTGAACAGCCACCCTGCTCCGCATCACCGGGAGGCAGGCACCACTTCCCGCGTGACGGCGTGCACGAAGTCGGGCAAGTCACCGGGATTGCGCGAGGTGAGCAACGTCCACCCGCCCTCGGTGGAGCGGACCGCCGGTTCGTCGACCCAGGCGCCGCCCGCGTTGACGATGTCGGTCCGGAGTGAGAAGTACGAGGTCAGCGTCTTACCGGAGATCAGTTCGGCGTTCACGAGCAGCCACGGACCGTGACAGATGGCGGCGATCGGCTTGCCCGCGTGCGCGAACTCCCGCGCCAGCTCGATCGCCCGGTCGGTGACCCGCAGCTTGTCCGCGTTCACCGTGCCGCCGGGCACCACGAGCACGTCGAAGTCGTCGGCGGAGACTTCGTGCAGTGACGAATCCGGTTGCACCACGGCGTCTTTCTCCGTGTCGTGCCGGAAGGTCTGCACTTCCTCGTGCTTCGGGGCAGCGTGGACGACCTGCGCGCCACGCCCGCGCAGTTCGTCGCGGGGTACCAGGAGCTCGTCTCGCTCCACCCCCGTGTTCGAGGTGATGATCAGGACTCGCGTTCCCTCCAGCTGATCGGCCATGAGCGACTCTCCTTTCGATTGATGCTCCTGTCCCCGGCATGCCGCACCAGGGCGGTGCTAAACCTCGCCCCGGTCGCGATCCGGGCGTCATCCAGTGGCACCAGCGTGCGGCCTGCTCGTCCGGCTCATCACGACATCGGCGCCCGGCCGGACCGTGGCAGCCGCCAGGCGAACGGAACCGGCGTTCACGCGGCCGGCTGACGATCTGGCCGTGACCGTTATCTGCTTTCCCGTGACCGGCGGCTGGCTGGTACTCGCCGTCGCCGCGGTGGCCCTTGCCGCCGCCTACCGGTCGGACCAGCCGGGGACACGTCACCCGGCGACGTCCGGTGACCCGTCGCCACCTGCCCGGCGCAGCTAAGTAGGCTCGGTCGCCTGCTCGATGAAACCCGCTGGCCGAGGCGACATTTCGCGTATGCTCCGGACAGACCCGTACCGGCTTCTGGAGTACGGCGCACCGGGGTGGGTACAACGAAATCGTGAGTGGTTCCAGATATTTGAGCGCGCTCGTCAGCGTGCTGGCGACCGCGGTCGCGGTGTCCCTCTTCTCCGTTCATCCAGCCGAAGCCGATCCCACTCGAGCCCACGTGGTCGGGGAAATCCCGCTGGGCGGCTCGATTTCGCAGATCGATGTCTATTCACCGTCCATGGATCGGGTGGTCACCAATCGGGTGATCCGCGCCGCGGGTGGCGGCCCCGCACCCACGTTGTACCTGCTCACCGGTATCGGCGGCGGGGTCGACGGAATCTCGTGGTGGGACGACACGGATGTGCGCGAGTTCTTCGCCGACAAGCGCGTCAACGTGGTGATGCCGGTCGGCGGGGCCTACAGCCTGTACACCGATTGGCTCGCCGACGATCCGGCGGTCGGGCGCAATCGGTGGCAGACCTTCCTCACCCGGGAACTCCCTGGAGCCCTCGACGCCGAACTCGGCGCCAACGGACGCAATGCGATCGCCGGGGTGTCGATGAGCGCCGCGTCGGCCATCGACCTCGCGATCCAGGCGCCACAGGTGTACGAGGCGGTGGCGGCCTACAGCGGGTGCCCCTGGGCCGCGGACGCCGTCGGCGCGGCGATGGTCAGCGCGCAGGTGATCCGCGGCGGGGGCAATCCGGCGAACATGTGGGGATCACCGGGCGACGCTGTCTGGCGCGCCCACGACGCGTTCGCCAACGCGGCCGCCTTGACCGGGAAGACGATCTATCTGTCCGCCGCCTCCGGCACTCCGGGCGCGATAGATCGCGGGGGCCTGCCCTTCCCGCCGATCGAGGCGATCGCGAGCTCGTGCACGGCGGCTTTCGCCGATCGCCTCGGGGAACTCGGGCTCCCGGCGACTCACGTCAACCGACCGGAGGGCTCGCACACCTGGGGGCAGTTCGAGACGGACCTGCACGACTCCTGGCCGCACCTGGCCCGTGCCCTCGGCGTCTGATCGAAGTCCGGTCTGCCGACGCCCTCATTTCGCCTTCGCGGCCGAGGCTTCCGTGGCCGAGGCGGAATCCCGTCCGCCTGCCCCACCGGGCGGAACGCGCAGCACCAGGACCGTGAGAAGGCAACCCAGCAGCGCCAGCGCGGCCGCGGCGGCGAAGCCCGCCCGGATGCCGTCGACCGAATCGCCGCCCGCCCGCTCGGCCACCGCTTGCGCGAGCAGCAGCACGGCCGTGACACCGATCCCGGAGCCAACCCGCTGCGCGGTGTTGACCACACCCGCCGCGATACCCCGATCGGCCTCGTCCACCGCCGTGACCGCCGGGACGGTGACGCCGACGAACGCGGCCGGTAGCCCGACGCCGAACACGACGGCCCCCGGCAGCACATCGACGAGGTACGAGGCGTGCTCGGGCAACCGGGCGAACCAAGCCAGTGCCACCGTCTGCGCCGCCATCCCGGCGGCGAGCACACCGCGGGGACCGAGCTTCGCCAGCGCGAACGGGATGAGCGTGCGGGAGACGACGATGTTGACCGCCGCGACCGGCAACACCGCCAGCCCCGACGCCGTCGGACTGTAGCCCTGCGCGTTCTGCAAATACAGGGCGAGCAGGGCGAACGCGGGCACGTGCGCCGCGCCGACCAGGGCGTTCACCGCCGCCGAGCCACTCACCTGACGAACGGCGAACAGCCGCAACGGCAGCAGAGGGTGCGGGCTGCGCGACTCGATGACCAGGAAACCCGCGAAGAGGACGGCACCGAGTGCCAGCAGCGCGGAGGCGAGCGTCCGGGTCTCCGGATCACCCCACGCGCCGATCGAGTATCCGATGATGAGCAGCGCACCGGTTCCAGTGAGCGCACCCGGCACATCGAGTCTTCCCGCCCGCGCCGTGCTCGCGGAATCCGTGGGCAGCGCGCGCAGCGACGCCAGCGCGAGCAGCCCCACGGGCAGGTTGATCAGGAAGATCGACGGCCACCCGAAGGCGTCGGTCAGCGGACCGCCTACCGCGGTGCCGATCGCCGCGCCCGCGGCGCCCATCGCACTCCACACTCCGAACGCCCGGCGCCGCGCCCCTGGATCGGTGAACGCCGTGGCCAGCAGCGCCAGCTGCGCCGGGATCACGACGGCCGCGCCGATGCCTTGCAAGGCCCGCGCCGCGATCAGCAACCACGCCGTGCCCGCGAATCCGGCCAGCGCGGAGGCGATCGTGAAGACCGCCAGCCCGATCCCGAACACGCGGCGCGGCCCGTACAGGTCCGCCGCGCGTCCACCGAGCAGCATGAACCCGCCGAACGCCAGCAGATAGGCGTTCGTCACCCAGCCCAGACCGGCTGAACCGAGGTCGAAATGCCTGCCGATCTCCGGCAGCGCCACGTTCAGCACAGTGGTGTCCAGGAAGATCACCAACTCCACAATCGTGATCACCAGCAGCCGCAGCCGCCCTATCCCGCTCATCACTCACCCTTTCGCTAGAGTATAGATCTAGCGAAAGGTTCCACTAGAGCTAAACTCCAGTCAAGTAGGATGTGGTCCATGCCGAAGAACACCGGAGTGCGCGCGGCCCGTACGTCGGCCAATCGGGCGCGGATGCTCGCAGCGGCGCGGAAGTTGTTCACCACCCGGGGCTACACCGCGACCACCATGAAGGCCATCGCCGAAGAAGCCGGAATGGCCGTGCAGACCTTGTACTTCACCTTCGCCACCAAGCGCGCGATCCTGGCGGAGTTGCTCGACGTCGAGATCGCGGGCGACACCGAACCGGTCGCCACCCTCGACCGGCCCTGGTTCGCCGAGGCCGTCGCCGCCCCACCGCTCGAGCAGATCCGCCTTCAGGTGGCGGCCGCTGGCGCGATCCTGGCCCGGGTCACTCCCCTGCTCGAAGCCGTGCGCTCGGCCGCGGCGACCGATCCGGAACTGGCCGAACTGTGGCAGACCAACATCGCCCAGCGTCACCTCGTGCAGCATCGCCTCGCCGCCGCGCTGGCCGCCAAAACCCCACTGCGGGGCGGCATGATCCCGACCGCGCCGCCGATATCGCCCTGGTCGTCCTCGCGCCGGAGACCTACCATCTGCTCGTCCACGAACGGGGCTGGACCAGTCAGGATTGGCAGGACTGGGCCGCCGACGCCCTTATGCGACAGCTACTGCCCTGACCCGCAAGTGCGGCGGGCGCTACGCCGGTTCACCGCTGTCGAGGGTCGCGCCATCGGAACTGCTGGGCACATGCGGCCGCCGCGCCCGGACCAGCAGCACGACCACCAGGCCGAAGGTGACGAGCAGCGCGGCCACGGCGAAGCTCCAGTGCGTAGCCCGGGCCACCTGTTCCGGCGTGGCGGCGGTGACGTCGCCCGTGCCCGCCGCGAGGGCGAAGACCGCCCCCATGACCGAGGCGCCGGTGATGAGGCCCAGATTGCGGGACAGGTTGAGCATGCCCGACACCAGGCCCCGTTGCCGCGCCGCGACGTCCTTCATGACCGCCGTGTTGTTGGCCGCCTGGAACAGAGCGTAGCCGCAGGTCGTGACCATCAGCGGGACAACGTATCCCAGGACGCCCGCGCTCGTGGGCAGCACCGCGAGCGAAGCGGTGCCGCCGATGACGGCGCAGAGCCCGGCCACGACAACGGTTCCGGCGCCGAAACGGTCGGTGGCACGCCCCGCGGGCACTCCGGTGAGGGCGGACACCGCCGGACCCGCCGACATCACAAGCCCGACCAGCGCCAGATCCAGGTGCAAGGCACGGGCGAGGTGGAACGGCCCCACCACGAGGGTGGTCATCACGACGGTCGAGACCGCCGCAGTCGTCGTCAAGCCGACGGCAAGGACGGGATCGCGGAACATCCCGATGGTCAGCAGAGGGGACGAGACCCGGCGCTCGGCGACGACGAACAGTGCGAGGCACACCGCGGAAGCACCGAGCAGTCCGAGGCCGAGCAGGCCGAAGGTATCCGCCTCGATCGTCATGGCCAGTGCGTAACCGCCGAGGCTGAGCGCAAGGAGCAACGTGCCCGCGACGTCGAATCGCGCACCGGTTGAACCGTCCTCCGGTGCCGGATCGGGCAGGGCTCGGGCCGAGAGAGCCAGCGTGAGCACTGCGATCGGCACGACGACGAGAAAGATCGCACGCCAGCCGAACACCGTGATGAGGACGCCGCCGAGGGAGGGGCCGAGCGCGGTGCCCACCGCCGACATCGTCGCGAGCAGTCCCATCGCGGCGCCGGTGCGGTCCTTCGGGACAGCTTCGCCGACGAAGGCCATGGTCAGCGCCATCATGCACGCTGCTCCCACTCCTTGCAGCGCCCGCGCCGCGATCAGCAGCGCCAGATCGGGCGCGAGACCGCACAGCAGCGTCGCGAGGGTGAACACGCCCGTGCCCGCGAGCATCAGCCGTCGTCTGCCGGTGAGGTCACCGAGCCGGCCCGCGCCGACGATCAACGTCGTCGTGGCCAGCAGATAGGCAATCACGACCCACTGCACCGCGTGGAAGGAAGCGCCGAACGCGGGCGCGATGGTCGGCAGCGCGACGTTGGCGACGCTGATGCTCAGCGAGGGAAGCAGCATGGACAACGACAGCGCCAGCAGCGCCGGAACCGAAGACGGGCGGCGGGCGGACGACGTCCGCAGTGGTGGTTGGGCTGATTTCAAGACGAGAACCTCTTCCGTCGGGGTGTCGTAGTGGACGGTAGGTCTCGCCGCCACCTGGCGGAAGGCGCACAAATGGAAAGCCATCTGTGCACCGAACGCCATGTCATCGCGTTCTGTGCGACAGTGTGCGCATGGCGCGGCCCGATCTGAACTTGCTGGTCACCTTGAATGTTCTGCTCGAAGAGGGCAGCGTGACCCGGGCGGGTGAGCGGTTGGCGCTCAGCCCTTCGGCGATGAGCCGTCAGCTCGCACGGTTGCGCCGGGCCACCGGTGACCCACTGCTCGTGCGGGCCGGGCGCGGGCTGGCGCCCACACCGCGCGCCGTGGAACTGCGCGATCGTGTGCGAAACCTGGTGCGCGAAGCCGACGAAGTCCTGCGGCCGGCCAACCCGCTGGACCTGGCGAAACTGACCAGGACTTTCACCGTGCGCAGCAGCGACGGTTTCGTGGAGAGGTTCGGTCCCGATTTGGTGGCCGAGGTCGGCCGTGCCGCGCCTGGCGTGCGATTGCGGTTCCTGCGTAAGACGAAGAAGGACACCGGCCCGCTGCGCGATGGCACTGTCGACCTGGAGACAGGCGTGATCGAACACGCGCTGCCGCCCGATATCGCCTGCACTCCCCTGTTCACCGACCGGTTCATCGGGGCGGTGCGCAGCGCGCATCCGCTGTGCGCCGGGACGGTCACGATGGCCCGCTACGCCTCCGCCCGGCATGTGAACGTCTCACGGCGGGGTCTGGACGAAGGTTTGGTCGACGACGCTGTGCGTCCCACCGGATACCGGCGGGAAGTCGTGACGGTGGTAGACGGCTTCGGGGCCGCGGTGGCGCTGGCGCGGACCTCGGATCTGGTCGCGACGGTTCCCGAGCGGCACACCGCGATCCTGCGGCAGGGCATGCACTCGTTCCCTCTGCCTTTCCCCGCCCCCGAGGTGACGGTGTCGCTGCTGTGGCACGTCCGGCTCGACGCTGACCCCGCGCACCGGTGGCTGCGCGGCCGTGTGCTCAGCGTGACCTCTCACAAACCCTCGTCGGCGGGATAGCGGGCCGCGAGCCCGGAGCGGTCGCCGAGCCCGAAATTCATGACGAGATCGTCGGCGACCTGGACCAGCACGTCCCGTCCCTCGACCGCGGACGCCCACTCCATCGGCAACCCGGAGACGCCATGGACGGCGCCGATCAGATTGCCCGCCACCGCACCCGTGGAGTCGGAGTCGCCGGAGTGATTCACCGACAGCAGCAGCGCCGCTCGCACGTCGCCGGTCCGGGCGGCATGCAGGGCGCAGTACACCGCGACGGCCAGGCATTCCTCCGCGACCCATCCTTCGCCGACCCGCTCGACCTGTTCGGCCGAGACCGGCAGTTCGGCCAGCTCCACGGCTCGTGTCAGCGCCGCCACCGTCTCCTCGCTCGCGGGGAAGGCCGTGAGCTGAGCGATCGTCTCCGTCACGGCGGTCGGCAGTTCGACGCCGCTCACCACTCGATCGATCAGCGCGGCGAACGCCCCCGCCGCGAGATATCCCGTCGGATGCCCGTGGGTCAATTGAGCGGCCCGCGCGGCGGTGGCGAACGCGCCGTCGGCCCCCATACCGGCCAGACCGAACGGCGCGGACCGCATCACGGTTCCGCATCCCTTCGAATGGGGGTTCACCGGCCCGTTTTCGCCGAACGGATTCGGCGCGAGAAATTCCCGTGACTGTTGTCCGAGTCCGGACATACACGCGTTACCGGGCGCGCGCACCGCGTACAGGAAGGGAAGACTCGCCAGCCATCCGTCGCCCCCGGGTGTGGGTTCCTCCTGCCGCTGCGTCAGCCACCAGCGCAGATACGCTCGCCGCAACGCGGGCACCGGGTCCGCGCCGGGCGCGGATCGCAACAGCCCCTCCGCGGTGAACAACGTCATCTGGGTGTCATCGGTGATCTGCTGCGGCGCGTCCGGGAACTGCTGCGGCAGAAAGCCGGTCACGCCTGGATCGCCATACCGTTTCCGGATCTGCTCGAGCCGCAGGAATTCGATGGGCCACCCGAGCGCGTCACCCACCGCCCCACCCAGCAGAGAACCCCGGACCCGATCGAAGACCGTCGTGTAATCCACCACGAGGCAACATCATCGCGTATCCGGCGCGCCGTCCACCACGACGGTGGCGGCGCCGGCCGCGACGAACGTCAGTGCGCGGCTCCGCCGATCATCCACGGATGAACACGCACTCCAAGCTCGGATTCGCCTCGGGATCGAGGGCACGCAGGGCGATCGAGGCCGCTCGCGGGGAGTACATGATCGTGTGAACTAGCGCCGCGAGTTTCCGGGCGCGCGCCTGCGAGAATGCGAGGGCCGAAAGGAGATGCCCATGGCCCGACCACGGCGGCCGCTGCTGACCCGCGACCGCATCATCGAGACCGCGCTCGCACTCGTCGACGCCGAGGGTCTCGCCGCGGTCTCCACGCGGCGACTCGCCACCGAACTGGGCGTGCAAGGGCCGTCCCTGTACAACCACGTCCGCACCAAGGACGACCTCATCAATGCCGTGGTCGACGCGGTGCTCGGCGAGGTCGACATCTCCATGTTCAACGGCCTGTCCACCGAGAACCCGGACTGGCGCTCGTCGCTGCTGCGATGGTCGCGCTCCTACCGCACCGCGATGGCCGCGCACCCCCACATCGTCCCCGCCCTGGCCGGCGGTCCCGGCCATCGGCCCAACGCGTTGCGGATGGCCGACGCGGTGTTCGGCGGCCTGGTCGCGGCGGGCTGGCCGCGCCGCGAAGCCACCTCGGTCGGCACGCTGATGCGCTATTTCCTCACCGGAGCGTCGCTGGGGTCGTTCGCCGCGGGGTTCCCCTCCGACGTTGCGGTGTACGCCGACGCGTATCCGCATCTGAACGAGGCGCATCTGCTGGCCGAGCGGCAGCAACGGATCGATCGGGACGCCTTCGAAATCGGTCTGGAGGCACTGCTGGACGGACTGGAGAGCAGGTACCGGCTACTCGCCGGTGGCGCCTAGGTGTCCGCACTCACCCTTCTGAGCCTGCGTGCCGTGGCGATCCGCCGCCCGATCACGCCTTGCCGCGGCGCGAACAGGTACACGGCGGTGAAGGCGACTCCTTGGACGACGACGACCATGCCACCGGGGGCGGTGTCGAGGTGGTAGCTCAGATACAGGCCCGCCACCGCGCAGGTCACCGAGATGGCGGGCGCGATGAGCAGCATGCGGCCGAAACGGTCGGTGAGCAGGTAGGCCGTCGCCCCCGGAATGATGAGCATGGCGACCACGAGGACGACGCCGACCGCTTGCAGGGCGACCACGGCGGTGAGGGCCAGCAAGCCGAGCAGTGCCGTGCCGAGCAGCCGGGGACTGAGACCGATGGCGTGCGCGTGCGTGGGGTCGAAGGCGTAGAGGGTGAAGTCGCGGCGTTTGAGCACGAGCGCGGCCAGCGTGATCGCGGCCAGGAGCACCACCTGGACCAGTTCGGCCCGGCTGACGCCGAGCAGGTTCCCGAACACGATGTGGTTGAGGTCGGTCTGGCTGGGTGTCACCGAGACCAGCACCAAGCCGAACGCGAACAGTGTGGTGAACACGATGCCGATGGCGGCGTCCTCCTTGATCCGGCTGGTGTCCCGCACCACCCCGATCAGCGCCACCGCGAGGAACCCGAACACGACCGCGCCCACCGCGAAGGGCAGCCCGACGATGTAGGCGAGCACCACCCCGGGCAGCACCGCGTGGGAGACGGCGTCCCCCATCAACGACCATCCGATCAGCACCAGCCAGCAGGACAGCACCGCGCAGACCAGCGCCGCGGTCACGGTGACGGCCAGTGCGCGCACCATGAACTCGTACCGCAGCGGGTCGGTGAAGATTTCGGTCAAGCTCATCAGTTCGTCTCACCCTCCGGCCGGGGCTCACACCCGGTTCATCACGTCCAGGCCGAACGCCATGGCGAGGTTCTCCGGCCGCAGCACCGCATCGGGATCGCCGTGCGCGAGCACCGTGCGCATCAGCAGCACCGCCTCGTCGGCGAGGCCGGGCAAGGCGTGCAGATCGTGCGTCGACACCAGGATCGTGGCGCCGTCTGCGGCGAGGTCACGCAGCAGCGCGGTGATCGTCGCCTCCGATCGTTTGTCGACGCCGGCGAACGGCTCGTCGAGCAGCAGGACGGTCGCGCCCTGCGCCAGCCCGCGTGCGACGAAAGCGCGCTTCTTCTGCCCGCCGGACAACTGGCCGATCTGCCGGTCGGCGAGGTCGGTGAGTTCCACGCGTTCGAGCGCGTGCGCGACGGCTTCCCGATCGGCCTTGCGTGGACGCCGGGTGAAACCGAGCCGGCCGTATCGGCCGGTCATCACCACGTCGCGTACCGAAAGGGGAAAGCTCCAGTCGACGTCCTCGCTCTGCGGGACATAACCGAGGATGCCCGCGCGCCGCGCCTCCACCGGCGGCGCGCCGTTGATCCGCACCGTGCCCCGGTCGGGCCGGGCGAGGCCCATGATCGTCTTGAACAACGTCGACTTGCCGGAACCGTTCATCCCGATGAGACCGCACACCCGCCCGGCCGCCACGGTCAGATCGACGTCCTCGAGCGCGGGCACGTCACCGTAGCGGACGCTGACGCCACGTACTTCGATCACCGGCCCGCTCATGGACGGCGACCCGTGAGTGCGGCACCGATCGTCTGCGCGTCGTGGCGGATCAACGCCAGGTAGGTCGGCACCGGTCCGTCGGCCTCCGAGAGCGAGTCGACGTACAGCACGCCGCCGAACGCCGCACCGGTGGCCTCGACCACGCGGCGCATCGGCGCGTCCGAGACCGTGGATTCACAGAACACCGCGGGCACCCGCTGCTGCCGGACGAAATCATGGCCGACGCGATCTGCTGCGGCGTGGCCTGTTGTTCGGCGTTGACCGCCCAGATGTACTTCTCGGTGAGACCGGCGTCGCGGGCGAGGTAGGAGAACGCGCCCTCGCAGGTCACCAGGGCGCGCTCGTTCGGAGGCAGCGCGTTCAAGGTGCCGGTCAGTTCGTCGTGCACCTTGCGCAGTTCGGACTTGTACCGCTCTCCGTTGGCGCGGAAGTCGGCCGCGTGCTCCGGGGCGAGGTCGCTGAAGGCCCGCACCATGTTGTCGACGTAGATCTGCGCGTTCTGCGGGGACATCCACGCGTGCGGGTTCGGTTTGCCCTGGTAGGCGTCCTCGCGGATCGGCAGGGGCGCGACGCCGTCGCTGACCACCACGTGCGGCACCCGCACGTCGGAGACGAACTGGGCGAACCACGCCTCGAGGTTGAGACCGTTGTCCAGGATCAGATCCGCCTTCGCCGCCTTCTTGATGTCACCCGGCGTCGGTTCGTAACCGTGGATCTCCGCCCCCGCCTTGGTGATCGACTCCACGGTCAGGTGCTCGCCCGCCACATTCCGGGCGATATCGGCGAGCACTGTGAACGTCGTGAGCACCACCGGCCGATCGCCGGGTCCGGCCCCGCTGTCGGCGCAGGCGGCGAGCGTACAGGCCAGAGCGCCCACGGCGATTGCCGCGATCCATCGGCGTGGAGACAGGGCGAGCAGAGGGTGGAGCCGAACCTTCATACAAGGAGATGATAATGTTCGCCAACCCTAACTTTCAAGTTCGAGTCATTGAAACGGGGCGCGCTCGCTCTTTCTCACCGAATTCCCTGTCCAAGTACTACAGTGGCGGCAGTGGCGGCGACTCCGGGAAAACGACGGGCAGGGCGGTCAGCGCGCGGTGGAACGGCCCCGGACGCCAGGTCAGCTCGCTCGCCGGTACCGCGAGCCGCATCTCCGGCAGGGCGTCGAGCAGTTGATCATGGCGTCCTGGGCCACCAGGTAGGCCAGCGAACTCGCGGGACACACGTGCGGCCCGCCACCGAACGCCAGATGCGCCCGATTACCCGCGTACTGGTCGGTGCTGATCGCCGGGTCGGTGTTGCAGGCGGCCATGCTGATCACCACCGGCTGGTGGGCTGGTAGCCAGACGTCATCGATCAGGACCGGCTGTTTGGGGAAGCTGAAGCAGAAGTTCGCCATCGGCGGATCGTTGAACAGCACCTCGTCCAGCGCGTCGCGGGTCGACAGGCTGCCGCCGAGCACACTGCCGCCGAAACGTTCGTCGGTGAGGATCAGCAACAGGGTGTTGACGATCAAGTTCTGCTGCGGCTCGATGCCCGCGCCGTACAGGGTGCCCAGTTGATGCACCATCTCGGTATCGCTCAGCCCGGCCGGGTGCCGCAGCATGCGCGTGGTGATGTCGTCGCCGGGCTCGGCCCGCTTGAGCAACGTCAACTCACCGAGCGAATCGATGAGCATCTTGTTCCCCCGCTCCGCCTCGACACCTTCGAAGATCGCGGCCATGCCGCTCGCGGCGCGTTGCGCGATCTCGGCCGGACACCCGAGCAGCGCGTTCAGCACCGCGAACGCGAGCGGAAAGGCGTACTGGCGCACCACATCCGCGCAACCATCCGCGCAGAACGAGTTGATCAGCGGTATCGCCAACTGCGCCACGGTGTCGCGCAGGCCGTACAGGTCGACCTTCTCCAGACCCGCGACGTTGGCCTGCCGGTAGCGGGCATGCTCGGCTCCGGCGTTGCGCAGCGCGTTCGGCCGCCATTGCATCATCGGCAACACCGGGCAGTCGGCCGCGATGTTCTGCTGCCACGCGCGCGGATCGGCCGGAAAGTGGTCCGGGTCGTTCAAGATCCGCACGGCGGCGTGATAGCCGAGCACAAGTGTGGCCGGGACGCCCGGCGCCAGTTCCACCGGCGCCAGCGATCCGTATCTGGCCCGCATCTCGCGATAGGCGCTGTGCGGGTCAGCCGCGAATTCCGTTGTGAACAGCGGGATCCGCGGTCCTTCGGTGTCGATCGGCGAACCATGCGTCGCGCGGCTGTGCGCGCAGGACGGGGACATCGTCATCGGTGGAGCTCCAGGCGGGTCGGACAGCAGGATTCGTGAGCCTAGGCAGCCCGCGCGCCGTCCGTAGCGGAAATGGCTCGAGATGACCGGGCAACGCAATTTGCTATAGAATTGCCCATTATTCGACGCGTAGACCTGATCGAAGGCCCGTCGCACCCGCGGTGTCGAGTGCGCCGAACGAGCGCAGGTCACACGGTGGCCGGGCGCGAAACTGCGACACGAGGACGGCACGCCATGACTGATGTCGACTTCTGCGTGATCGGCGGAGGGTTCGCGGGATTGACGGCCGCGCTGCGGCTGAGACAGACGGGCCGATCGGTGGCGCTGCTGGAAGCGCGGGACCGGCTCGGCGGGCGCACGTTCACCGAAGTGCGCGACGACGGTTCGTGGATCGATCGCGGCGGCGCGTGGTTCGGCCCGGGTCAGGACCGGATCCAGGCCTTGATGAACGAGTTCGGGGTGTCGAGCTACAAGCAGTACACCGGCGGCGAGGCGATGATGGTGGTCGACGGCAAGCAGCACCGTTACACCGGAACCATCCCGTGGACCATGAGCCCGTGGGCGGCGATGAACCTCGGCGCGGTGTTCCTGGAGCTGGGCCATATGTGCAAGTCGATTCCGCTGGAAGCGCCGTGGTCGGCCAGGAAAGCCGACAAGTGGGATCAGGTGAGCCTGGCGCATTGGCTGGAGAACAATGTCCTGTCCAAACCCGCCCACGATCTGCTCGAGACCGCCCTGGCGGGCTGCTACACCTCGGCGGCCGCGGAGGTGTCGTTGCTGTTCATGCTGTACCAGATGGCCTCGGGCGGCGGGCCGAGCTTCGTGCTCGGCGTCAAGGACGGAGCGCAGGACGCGCGGCCGGTCGGAGGTATGGGCGCGATCTACCGGTCGATGGCGGCCGAACTCGGCGATGCGATCCACCTCGCGCAACCGGTCCGATGCATCCATCAGGACGCCGAGGGGGTAACGGTCCGCGCAGCCGGGACGACCGTGCGCGCCCGGCGCGCGATCGTGGCCGTTCCCCTGGCGATCGCCGACCGGATCTCCTACAACCCGCAGTTGCCCGTCGATCGCTCGTTCCTCCAGCAGCGGATGCCCAGCGGTTCGATCATCAAGATCTCCGTCGTGTACGACGAACCGTTCTGGCGCGGCGACGGCCTGTCCGGGCAGTCCGCCGCCCCGGGTTCGCCCGCGACGATCACCATCGACGCCTGCACCGACACCGGGCGGCCCGGCGTCCTGTGCGTCATCGTGGAAGGGCCGATGGCACGGGAGCTGAGCCTGCGCGAAGCCGGGGAACGGCGCGGCGTGATCCTCGGCGCGCTCGTCGAGCGGTTCGGCCGCAAGGCCGGCTCCCCCGTCGACTTCGTCGAGCAGGACTGGAGCGCCGAGCGCTACTCCGGCGGCGGCATGCTCAGCCACGCTCCGACCGGTGTGCTCACCCAGTTCGGCCATGCCCTGCGCCGGCCGTGCGGTCGCGTCCATTGGGCGGGCACCGAGAGCTCGGCGGTGATGTGCGGCTGGATCGACGGAGCCATCCGTTCGGGCGAACGCGCGGCCAGTGAGGTGATGGAGCACGAGACCGCCGTGGTGGGGTGAACGGTCACCGCAGTCCGGAGCAGCCCGCGACCGTCGGCGCGGCGCCTCCTTACATCTTGGCGCGCCGCGCCATGACGAAGCTGTAGAGCCCGTAGGTGATGATGCCGAGCCCGGCCACCAGCAGCAGAGCCACGCCGAAGGGTTGGGCGCCGAGCGTCTTCAAGGCGCCGTCGAGTCCGGCGGACTTGTTCGGATCGGAACCGAGTGCCGCGAGAATCACCAGCAACCCGACCGCGGCGACCGCCAGTCCCTTCGCGAGGTAACCCACGGTGCCGAGCCGCCGGACGAGGGCGCTCGGTGTCCCGTGCAGATCGTCGAGGAAGCTCTGCCGGGCTCCTTTGTACATGTGGTAGCCGCCGACCGCGATGATGATCAGCCCGCCCACGACCAGGGCGATCGTTCCCGCCGTATTCTGCATCAGGCGTGCGGTGAGCCCGACGCTCTCGCTGCTGCTCGACTTACCGCTGCCTCGGGCGAAACGGAACGCCGTGACAGCCAACGCGACGTAGACCGCGAACAGCGCGAATGCTTTGACTCGATCGAACGCTTCGGATTTCCTGCTGTCGGCATAGGGTTTGGAGGCGCTGCCGAACACGGCCTCCACCAGCCGCCAGAGCGCCATCAGCCCGAACGCCACCACGCCCACCCAGAGGGTGACCTCACCGCCCGGTTTGTCGGCCAGTTCCGCCATGGCGCCGGATTGGTCGGCGGTGCCGCCCTCCCCGCCGAGCGCGAGCCGGATGGCGATGTAGCCGATCAGCAGGTGGACCAGGCCGGACATCACGAAGCCCGTCCGGGCCAGCCGCTCGAAGGCGCCGTTCTGGGCAATGCGCCCTGCCGTGTCGGAAAGGTTTATCCCAGCCATACTTCTTCTCCGTCCAGGTACCGCGGCGCGAGCCGCTCGCAGAACACCGACCGGATACCCAGGTCCGCCGCGAAAGCACCCCCCGCGTCTCGATGCCGTAGCGCGGTGGATCGCGGCCTCCGTCGCGGTGCGGCTACGTCCCCGGCGGGCGGCGGGGCACGTTCGAGTGGACGGGCCGGGTCCGCGCCGAGTCGGTGCCCGAGCGCCGTCGCGCGGACCGTACGGCTACCGCTCGCCCCTGGCGAAGGCGGCACTCGCTCGCGGCCGGACCCGCGCCAGATCGAGCACGTCTTTTCCGCTGAATCGAACCGAGCCGAGGCAGCGCTTCATCCTCCAGGCGAGGTGGAGCATCGGCGTTGCTCGCGGCCGCTCCGCGCGGCCTCGAGCTGAGGTCTCGAAAGCGGAACAGCCGACGGCGTGAACTCGATACCAGCACCATCACCCCGCTCTCGGGCTGGGCGTCGAAGCCGCCTTGCAGGTTTCAGGAGGCCGAGCGGAGATTTCGGCTCGCTCCGTGATGCTCAGACACCGCCGAATCCCGGGAGCTGCGCGCCAGCACGCTCGCCGAAGGCTTCCCCGGTGACACCGTGATCTGAACTGTAGTTAATCACGCGCCCGAAGGGAGGGAACCACAAAGGCCAGGTCCGAATTCCGGACCTGGCCTTTTGTTCGAGTGGAGCTAAGGGGACTCGAACCCCTGACCCCCACACTGCCAGTGTGGTGCGCTACCAGCTGCGCCATAGCCCCTGGTTGTCCGCGCTTCAGGCTTCCCCGTCGCGCTTGAATGAAGTTACACCAACGGTGTGTCGGCGACCAAATCGGCTCGATTCGGGGGTGACAGAAGGGCATGCGTGGCCTTATGATCGAACATGTGTTCGAAGGTATCTCGATCATGTCGGGTGGGGCGGTGAGCGGTTGGACGCTCGGAAGGGTGGAGCGGTTGGGGTTGCTGGTTCACCCTTCCGAGCGTTCGGGGAGCCGGCGGGCAACCGGCCTCGCCGCAGGGGGATGTGAGACCTCTCGAGGTGCGGTCTAGGGACAGGGGGCCGGATCGCGCTGTCGAGTGCGGGGGCCGGGCGGCGGCAGGTGGAGCCGCTGCCCGGCCCTAGGCCAACGGAAGAACTCGGTGGGCGATCGCGGGGGCTGGGGATGTCGGGTCGCGCTATCGAGTGGGCCGGGGCGTCGATTTGGTGGAGTCGGCGTTCCGGCCTTTCCGTTCGCCGGGGGTCGACGGAAGGCGCTCCCTTTCACCCGGTCCGCACGGTCTAGGCCTGAGTGAGGAGATCACCGGTGGTTGTCGATCGCGAAGCGGGCGAGCGCGATCAGTTGGTGAGCGAAACCACCCAGTTCTCGTCGCCGGTATCGACCTTGCTCGTGCCGTCGAAAACCGAGGGCGTGGCCGCGGAGCCGCCAAGCGCTTCGCCGAGCGCCGCCGTCTGCGCCATGGCGGTGGTGCGGGCGGAGTCGATCTTGGCGCCGGTGGCGATGCATTGCCGCACCGGCTCGGCGGCTCCGGCGTCGCCCGCGAGCGCGGCGAGCTCGTCGTTGCTCAGGTCGGCGCCGCCTTCGCTGGGACGTTTCGTCGTGAAGAGTTCGGTGTGGAACTTGGCGTAGACCGGCCCCGAACCCGCTTCGGCGACACATTGGTTCGCGGCGACGGCACGGGTCGAGTAGTCCTTGCTCCGGGAGCGTGCGTCGAGGAAATTCACCAAGCGATAGCGCACCGCGAGCGCGCCCGCATCGATCCGCTGTGCGAGCTCCTGGCCGTAGATGCGCTCCAGGCTGCCGCAGCCGGGGCACAGCGGGTCCTCGAAGATGTCGATGGTCTTCTTCGCGTCCGGGCGGCCGAGCAGGATGGAACCGTTCTGCTCGAGCACCGAGTGCACCGCCGGGTCGCGCACGGAACCGTAGCCGTCGTTGCGGACAGCGGCGTCGTCGCGCCCCCACCGGATCGCCGCGATGACGATCAGCACGATCAGCACGAGAGCGACCGCACCGAGCGCGTAGGTGGTCGCACTGGACATCGGCCGCGGCGTGTAATTCGAACGCGATTCGCTCACAGTGACACTTTGCCGCAACGAGCCGCCACCCCCTCCGGCGGGCCGCTCGTCAGATAACCATCGGCGCCCACAGACCTGCTCAGCGGCCACGCTGCGGTTCCGTTCCCGCGCCGATCGCGCAGGTCCGCCGCCGGCCGCGCGACGGCGAACGAGTCGAGAGCCCCGTGACCACTTGCCGCCGACCTCGCACCGGCTCAGCTGCCCGCCCGCGACGATCATCGCCGAGTAGAGCCTGGTCGGCGACCCGACCGTGACAGTTCGCCGAACGACGATGCGGAGGTACGGCTGCGGCAGGCGGATGCCGCCGACCGCACGATCGCAGCCGCCCTCCGCCTGGCGACGCGGTTGTGCGGCTCGGCACGAAAGGCGCACTGCTGCGGGTAGAGGCCGGTGCAGACGTCAGCGCCGGGTCCGCCGCCCCGGACGCCGACGTCCGCGGCGGGACATCGGTCGCCCGGGGTCTTCGGTGTGCTCGGCTCCGTTCGAATCGACGGCTGCGTTCGAATCGACGGCTACGTTCGAATCGACGGCTACGACGCCCGGCGCGGTCCGCCTCTGCCCGGGGTCGGCGGCCGTCTCCCGGCGATCGCCGATCACGGCCGAGGGACAGCCCGCCGGTTCACCGGACTGTGCCACCGTGCGGACGCCATCGGTCACCGATTCGGGACGATCGGCCACCGTCCGCGCATCGCCCGCGTCCTCCCGGGCGGCGAGCGCGACGGACTCGGCCGCTCCCGGCATCGGACTCTCGGCTACCGGCGCGCCGGATAGGTCGCTCAGCGCGCGGTCGATCCCAGCTCGTTGCCGCTCGGCGTCGTCCGCCGGGGCGGACGGAACCTCCGAAGGAGCGGGATTCCCCCGCCGCAGCGGCTCGGGAACGAGGGCCCAGACCAGCGCGGCGACCGCGAGCAGGGCGCCGGTCACGCCGAGTGCGAGCCCGTAGGACACCTGCTGGGCGAGGGCGCCGACGGCGATCGGCCCGATCACGGTGCCGAGGTCGGCGGCCATCTGGAAACCGGCCAGCACCGGCCCGCCGCGCGCTCTGGGCCCGATGATGTCGGCGACGGCGGCCTGCTGTGTGGGGGTGAACATGCCGGAACCCAGACCCGCCACGAACGAGGTGGCGAGCAGCCAGGGCAGGTCGGTCGCCACCCCCAGCCCCGCCGTCCCGGCCGCGCACACCAGCGAGCCGACTATCACGAAAGGTTTGCGTCCCCACCGGTCGGACAGTCGTCCCGAGGCGAACAGCACCGCGACATTGCCCGCGGCGAACACCGTCAACGCCACACCGGCCATCCCCGGCGCCTGGTGCAGTACCTCCACGACGAGCAGCGGCACCAAGGCCATCCGCACGCCGAACACGGCCGCACCGTTGGCGAAGTTCGACAGCAGCACCGCCCGGTACTCCGGCCGGGCCCAGCCCTCCCGGAAGGACATCATGCGGACGCCGCCGACGGGCTCCGGCGCGGCCAGTTCCGAATTGCGCAGACTCAGGTACACCACGAGGCTGACGACCGACAGCGCGACCGCGTAGATCACGAACGGCCAGCGCAGCCCGAGCCCGGACAGACCGCCACCCACCAGCGGCCCGCTCACCGAACCGACCAGGAAGCTGGTCGACCACAGCCCGGAGACCCGGCCGCGCTGTTCGGGCGGCGACATCCGGATGACCAGGGCCAGCGACGACACGGTGAACATGGTCGATCCGATGCCACCGAGCGACCGCAACACCATGAGCTGCCAATAGCTCTGCGCCAGCGCGCTGGCGCCGGTGGACAGCGCCACGATCAGCAGACCGCCGAGGTAGACCGATCGCTCCCCCAGTCGCTGCACCAGCCGCCCGCTCACCGGAGCGAACAGCAACCGCATCAGGGCGAACGCGGAGACGATCGCCGAGGCGGCCGCCACGCCGACGCCGAAGCCGCGCGCGAACTGCGGCAGCACCGGGGCGACCAGACCGAACCCGATGGCGATGACGAACGCGCCCCCGACCAGCACCCAGATCTCGGTGGGCAGGGGCTTGGCTCTACCGGTCACCGGATAGCGCCTGTCCCACCAACTCCTCCGCGGCCGTCTGTACCTCGGCGAGGTGCTCGGCGCCGTGGAACGACTCCGCGTAGATCTTGTACTTGTCCTCGGTGCCGGAGGGGCGCGCGGCGAACCAGGCGTTCTCGGTGGTCACCTTCAAGCCGCCCAGCGGCGCGCCGTTGCCCCGAGCCCTGGTGAGGACGGCGGTGACCGGCTCTCCGGCGATCTCTTCGGTACTGATCATGTCCGGAGTCAACTTCGCGAGCAGCTCTTTCTGTTCCACGGTGGCGGGTGCGTCGATCCGCGCGTAGGCGGGGCTGCCGTAGCGACGTTCGAGTTCGACGTAGCGCGCCGACGGGCTCTGCCCGGTGACCGCGGCGATCTCACCGGCGAGCAGCGCGAGCAGGATGCCGTCCTTGTCCGTGGTCCAGACGGTGCCGTCCATCCGGAGAAACGACGCGCCCGCGCTCTCCTCGCCGCCGAATGCCAGGCTGCCGCTGAACAATCCGGGAACGAAGAACTTGAATCCCACGGGCACCTCGTGCACGTCGCGGCCGAGCACCGAGACCACCCGGTCGATCATCGATGACGTCACCGCGGTCTTGCCGATCTTGGTCAGCGCGTCCCACCCCATCCGGTTGGCGACCAGGTACTCGATGGCCACCGCCAGGAAGTGGTTCGGATTCATCAATCCACCGTCGGGGGTGACGATGCCGTGCCGGTCGGCGTCGGCGTCGTTGCCGGTGGAGATGTCGTAGTCGTCCTTGATCGCGATCAGCGAGGCCATCGCGTAGCGCGAGGACGGGTCCATCCGGATCTTGCCGTCGCTGTCGAGCGTCATGAACCGCCACGTGGGATCCACGAACGGGTTGACCACCTCGAGCTCGAGGTCGTAGCGCTGGCCGATCTCCTCCCAGTAGTCGACGCTGGCGCCGCCCATCGGGTCGGCGCCGAGGCGGATGCCCGCGCCGCGGATCGCGTCGAGGTTCAGCACGTTGGGCAGGTCGTCGATGTAGTGGTCGAGGTAGTCGTAACGTTCCACGCCGGTGGCCAGGGCGCGCTCCAGCGTGGTGCGTTTGACCTCGGTGAGTCCGTCGCGCAGCAGTTCGTTCGCGCGGGCGGCGATGGCGTCGGTGGCCGTGTTGTCGGCGGGGCCGCCGTGCGGCGGGTTGTATTTGAAGCCGCCGTCGCGGGGCGGATTGTGCGAGGGGGTGACCACGATGCCGTCGGCCTGATGCTTGGCGCCGCCCCGGTTGTGGCGCAGCACAGCGTGACTCAGCGCGGGCGTGGGGGTGTAGCGATCGCGCGCGTCGATCATCGCGGTCACGTCGTTGGCGGCGAGCACCTCGAGCGCGGTGGTCCACGCGGGCTCGGACAGGGCGTGGGTGTCCCTGGCCAGGTAGACCGGCCCGGTGATGCCCCGGGTGGCGCGGTACTCCACGATCGACTGGGTGATCGCGAGGATGTGCGCCTCGTTGAAGGCGCCGTCCAGGCTGGAGCCGCGATGCCCCGACGTTCCGAACGCCACCCGCTGGGCCGGATCCCGCGCATCCGGAACACGGCTGTAGTACGCCGTCACCAGATGCGCGATGTCTTCCAGATCGGTGGGACGCGCGGGACGCCCGGCTCGATCGTGGGCCATGCTCGGGTCTCCCTTCCGTATCGGCTGTGCCCGGCTCGTCATCAGGATCATGTCCACGACCGCCCGGTCACCGCCGACTCCACGGCCACGTCGGCCACCAGCCGGAACGTCTCGCAGCCGTACGTGCTGAACGTGGTCGGCACGGTGCGGAAGCCTGCTTCCGCGGCGGCGAGCGTCCGAGCGCCCGCCGACGCGCCGCTCAGATCACCGAGCCGCGCCGAACCGACAATGGTAACGGCCGCCGTGCGCGGCGGCATCGGCGCGCCGAAATGGGCTGGTACCGCATGGTCTCCGGGGGACCCGGCGCGAGCGTCGGGCTTGCCACGCGGTCTTCTCATCGCTCACCTTCCTGCCACTGGTCCACCGGCGCCAACGTGACGTTGACCGAGGTGAACAGTTCGGCATTCCGTTCGACGAAGGCGCGCAGGCGTTCCGGCTCGTCGACCAGCACCAGCATCAGCGGAAGGTGGCCGGCGATATCGAGGAGCCGGGTGGTGTGGACATGCGTGGACGCGCCGTATCCCTCGATGCCGCGCCACACGCTGGCGCCCGCCAGGCCGGTGTCCCTGGCCCGGCGCACGATCTCGTGATAGACCGGCGTGTGCCGCCATTTCTCGTCCTCGTCGAGCAGCACGGTGAGCTGCGCGGCGGGCCGCCACCGTCCCACCGTGGCAGCGCCCGCTTGCGAACCACCCATCGCCTGACCCCCTTCCGTCGTGCCGTTCCCGTCGATCGCCGAGCCGAACCAGGTACCCACCGTGCCATGCCCGCGCCGGGTCCGAACGTCCCGGCACCCTCACCGCCACCCCCGGGGCGGACGAGCGCGGGAAGCACCGCGCCCGGTCCGAGGAGTCTACGAACCTCGCGGGTGGGGTGGTGAGGGTGGTGCGACCGCCGGGTACGCCGGTGCCGAGAAGGGCGTTCAGCAGTCTCTTGGCTACCCACGCCGCAGCGGTCGGAATCATCGAGATTCCGATTGCACAGCATCCCATGACATTTACCGTGCCGGTCGGATACGGACCGTTCACTTCTGCACGAGACCAGGTCGAGCGCAATGCCGATGGCGTTTCTCGAAGTTCGGCGCCTCCACTTATCTCGTATTTTGCACCCAAAGCGGGGTTTCGGGGACGCTTTACCGCGTGTGACGGACAAACACCGCGTGTCGTACACGATGCCGAGCGGCACAGCGTCCAACCCGGCGCACGAGGAACAGAGTCGTCCGAAGCCGGGCCTTCCGCGCGCCTGATCGACCGACGGGCAATCATGTAGCCACGGATGGGACCGGCGCCACGAGGGCACCGCAGGACGCGTCGTCGCGCGCACCGGCGAACCGATGCGCGTAATGCCCGGAGCGACGACGGCCGCCGCGCCCGCGACGAGTCGCGGGCGCGGCGGCCGTGCGCCGGGAACCGGGTCGGACCGTGCCGACCCCGTCAGTGGGCCAGTACCGGCTCTCCTTCGGCGGGAACCGGCGCCGTGCTCGGCATGAGCACCGCGGTGAGGATGCCACCCGCGACGAAGATCGCGGTGGCCCACCAGAAGCTGGTGGTGTAACTCTCGATCGCCGACTGGGCGATGGCGAGCGGGTCCGGCTTGCGGGTGGACAGGTAGTCGGTGGCCGCGGAGGCCGCGATGGTGCTCAGCAGCGCGGTGCCGATCGAATCCGCCAACCTGCTGGCTGGTGTTGATCATCGCCGAGGCCACGCCCGCGTCCTCGTGCTGCACGCCGGAGGTCGCGCCTTGGAACGCGGTGGCCATCGCACCGCCGAGGCCGAGACCGAGCAGGATCAGGGCGGGCAGGATGTGGGTGGCGTAGCCGGTGTCGAGGCCGATCCGGGTCAGCCAGGCCATGCCCGCCGCCGCGACCAGGAAGCCGCCGCTGACCACGATCTTCGGGCCGAGCTTCGGCAGCAGCAGCGACGGTGCGGTGGTCGACGACGCCACCATCGCCGCGACCATCGGCAGGAACGCCACCCCGGTCATGATCGGCGAGTAGCCCAGGGTGAGCTGCATGTAGTAGGTGAGGAACAGGAAGATCGCGAACATCCCGATGCCCATGACGAAGACTGTCAGGTAGGAGGTGCCGCGCATCCGGTCGAGCACGATCCGCACCGGAAGCAACGGGTGCGCCACCCGGGTCTCCAGCCAGGCGAACACCGCGATCAGCGCCGCGCCGCCGAGCAGGAAGGCGACGGTGACGCCGTTGGTCCATCCGTCCGATTCCGCGTGCGAGAACCCGTAGACGATGCCGAACAGACCCGCGGTGACCACGACGGTGCCGGGGATGTCCAGCTTGGGCCGCTCGGTGCTCGCGTGCTTGGCCAGCAGCAGCACCGCACCCACCAGGGCGACGGCCGCGAAGGCCAGATTCACGAACATCACCCAGCGCCACGACGCCCATTCGGTGAGCGCGCCGCCGAGCAGCAGGCCGATCGCGCCACCGGTGCCCGCGACCGCGCCGAAGATGCCGAACGCCTTCGCCCGCTCGGACGGTTCGGTGAAGGTCACCGTGAGCAGGGCGAGCGCGGCCGGAGCGAGCAGCGCGCCGAAGACGCCTTGTCCGACGCGAGCCGCGACGAGCATCTCGAAGCTGGTGGCGGCGCCGCCGACGGCCGAGGCCACCGCGAAGCCGACCAAACCGACGATGAAGGTGTTGCGCCTGCCGAACAGGTCACTGAGGCGCCCGCCGAGCAGCAGCAGGCTGCCGAACGCCAGGGCGTACCCGGTGACCACCCAGGAGCGGTCGCCGTCGCCGAAGCCGAGATCTTGTTGCGCGGCGGGCAGCGCGATGTTCACCACGGTCGCGTCGAGCACGACCATGAGCTGGGCGACGCCGAGGACGGCGAGCACCCACCAGCGCAGCGCGTGCGAGCCGCGCCGACCACTTCCGGTGCGCTCGGGGGCGGGGGCCCCACGGTCGATCGCGGTTGTCATGTGTCCCCTTTGTCTCGAGGATTGATCCGGAGGAATCTCCTCCACTTACCCCGAGACGCTATCACGATAACGGAGACAACGCCTCCGGTTAATCCCGGATGTTGATAGAATGACGATGTGAATCACGCCACGGTCGCCTCCACTCCTCGGCGCCTGCGGGCCGATGCCGCACGCAACCAGCAGCGGATCATCGCCGCGGCGCGCGAACTGTTCGCCGATCACGGACTCGAGATCACCCTCGACGACGTGGCCGAGCGCGCCGGGGTCGGCGTCGGCACCGTCTACCGCCGCTTCGCGAACAAGAAGGAACTGATCGTCGAGGTGTTCGATCAGAACCTCAACGATTTCGCCGACGCGGCCGACGCCGCCTACCGGCATCCCGATCCCTGGTTCGGACTCGTGGAATTCTTCGAGTACGCGTGCCGGCACATGGCCAGCAATCGCGGGTTCAGCGAGGTGATGCTCGAACTCGAGGACGACGAGACCGACCGCTTCATGGTCGTGCGCGATCGCATCAAGCCCACCGTCACCGCGATCTGCGCGCGCGCACGCGACGCGGGAATGCTCGCCGATGGCATCGAACCCTCGGACTTCTTCGCGCTCGTGCACATGGTCGACGGCCTCGCCGAGTTCGCCAGGCCGGTCAATCCCGATGTGTGGCAGCGATATATGGCCATCATGCTGAACGGCCTGCGCGCCGATGGCACACCGCGCAGGCATCTGGCCGTCCCCCCGCTGACCGACGACGAGGTCGAGCAGGCCAAGCAGCATCTGACCTGTGGCTGGCGCAAGCGGTAGCGGAATCGAACCGTAAGTAGCGCGCGTCACGTTCGCTCCCGTAAAGTTGGTCACATGACCAACTCGTGGGTGAACTGGGCAGGCGATCAACAGTGCGCGCCCGCGCTCATCGCCACGCCCAGCTCCGTCGACGAAGTGGCAGGCCTGCTCGCCGCGGCCGAAACCGACGGCCGGACCGTCCGCGTGGCGGGTTCCGGGCATTCGTTCACCGACGCCGTCCTGACCGACGGCACGCTCCTGAGCCTGGCGAAACTGAACCGGGTGCTCGACGTCGACCGGGCGAGCGGCCTGGTCCGGGTGGAGGCGGGCATCAGCCTGAACGCCGCGAGCACCGCCCTGCACGAGCACGGCCTCGCTTTCCCGAATCTGGGTGACATCGACGTGCAGACCGTCGCGGGCGCCATCGCCACCGCCACCCACGGCACCGGCGCGACCTTGCGAAATCTCTCCGCCGCGGTGCACTCGCTGGAGCTGATGACCGCCGAGGGCAATCGGGTCGAGCTGAACGAGCAGACCGATCCCGAGGGCTGGCGGGCGGCGCGGGTGAGCATCGGCGCGCTGGGCGTCGTCACCGCCGTGACGCTGCGGATGGTGCCGTCGTTCGTGCTGGAGGGCATCGAACGGCCGATCCCCGTGGAGGAGGTGCTCGCCGACCTGGATTCCTACCTCGACGGCAACGAGCACTTCGAGTTCTACATGTTCGCCCACAGCCCGCTGGCCATGACCAAGCGCAACAACCGCGTGTCCCTCCGCGAGCAGCCGCGCGCCAAGGCGGTGGACTGGTTCGCCAACATCCTGATGTCCAACTACTTGTTCAACGCGCTGTGCAAGCTGAGCCGCAGCCGGCCGCGCCTGGTTCCCCTCATCCAGCGCAGCGCCGCCTACGCGGGAAGCTACCGGCGTCAGGTGGACCGTTCCTACCGAGTGTTCGCGTCGCCGCGGCTCATCCGGTTCACCGAAATGGAGTACGCGGTCCCGCGCGAGCATTCCGTCGAGGCGATCCGTGCGATCAAAGACTTGGCGACGAGATTCGATACTCCGATGCCCATCGAGGTGCGATGGGTCGCGCCCGACGACGCGTTCCTCTCTCCGGCAGGCGGTCGCGACACCTGCTACATCGCGGTGCACCAATACCGGGGCATGGAGTTCGAGCCGTACTTCCGGGCGTGCGAGGCGGTCTTCGACCGCTACCAGGGACGCCCGCACTGGGGCAAACGGCATTTCCAGACCGCCGCGACCCTGCGCGACCGCTACCCCGAATGGGATCGGTTCGCCGAGGTGCGGCGTCGCTTCGACCCGAAGGGACGCTTCGCCAACCCGTACCTCGACCGGGTGCTGGGCCCGATCGGCTGAGCGCGCCCGACGCCGCCGTCACACCACCGGTCACGCGGCGATGATCTCCGCGACCAAGCGGGGCACGGCCGTGCCGATGGGTTCGCGAATGATCTCGGTGGCCATGGCGTCGTACGGCGTCGGCTCGGCATTCACGATGACCAGGTCCGCGCCGCTCTGCACCGCGATGGAGCACATCGAGGCGGCCGGCTCGACCTGCAACGACGTTCCGATGGCCAGGAAGATGTCGCTCGTCTCGGCGGTGAGCGCGGCCTTGGTCATGGTGCGGCGGTCCATCTGCTGACCGAACATCACGGTGGCGGCCTTGAGGATGCCACCGCAATCGGGACAGGGCGGATCGGGTTCACCCGCGGCCACCCGCTCCAGAGTCGCGGCCATCAATGTCTGGTAGTCGCACTCGATGCAGACCACCTCGAACATGTTGCCGTGGATCTCGATCACCCGCTCCGGCGCGGAGCCGGCTCGCTGATGCAGGCGATCATGTTCTGCGTGATGATGGTCACCGCCCGCCCGGACCGCTCCAGGTCGGCGAGCGCGTTGTGCGCGGCGTTGGGCACGGCCCGCCAAGCCGGATTGTCCCGCCGGGCGAGCCAGGCGCGTTCCCGTAAGTCGGCGTCGGCGACATAGTTCTGATAGGTGGACAGTAATTCGGCGATCGGATCTTTCGTCCACACCCCGCGTGGACCGCGGAAATCGGGGATGCCGGAGTCGGTGGAGATCCCGGCGCCCGTGAGCACCCCGATCCGGCCGGTACGACTGCGCCACTCGGTCATATCCACACAGCCTAGGGGCAGCGCGGACTACCGATCCCGGATAGACGATGAGAGACTTTTAGCGTTATCATCTCATCGTATTGAGTTCGGCCGATCAAGGGAGATCACGATGACCGCGTCCGTCGCACGCGAATCCACCGGCGCGCGAACGCTGCCGCCCCGCCGCCCGATCGAACCGGGCACCCAGATGTGGGACCAGACCGGACTGGTCACGTTCTCCCTCACCGCGGGCTCGGCCTTCCTGCTACAGACCATGGAGCCGACGATCTCGGCGGTGGTGGACGAGTACTCCACGTTCCGCACCGATCCGATGGGCCGCGCCATGCGCAGCCTGGCGTCGGTGATGATGTGGGTCTACGGCGGCGAGGAAGCGCTCGCCGAGGCCAACCGACTGCGGGAGCTGCACGCCTCGCTGAACACCACCGACGCCAACGGCGTCCGGCACACCGCGCTGTCCAGCGGTCCGTGGGCCTGGGTGCTGCATACCGGAACGTTCGCGTTCACCGAGAGCGCCAAGTACTTCGCCAAGCGGCCGCTCACCGCGGCGGAGAAGGAGGCGTACTTCCAGGAGACGCTGCAGCTGATGCGCAACTTCTCGGTAGCTCCGAAGGAGATTCCCGCCAACTACGCCGAGTTCGAGAAGTTCTTCGACGACGTCGTGGCGAATCACCTGGTCGCCACCGACACCGCCCGCGACTACCTGCGGGTGATCCGCTCGGTCGCGCCGCCGAAGCAGTTGCCGCGGGTGTTGCATCCCGCGTGGAAAGCGGCGGTGGCTCCGATCGGCTGGCTCCAGCACTTCGTGACGGTGGGCACGACGCCCGAGGTCGCGCGGCAGAAGCTCGGACTGACCTGGACCGAGGCCGACGAACGCAAGTTGCGCGTGCTCGGCTGGCTGATCGCCCGGATCGTTCCGCTGCTGCCGGAGCGGTTGCGTTACTTCCCGATCGCCTACGAAGCACGCCGCCTGGAACGCGATCGGCAGCGGCTGCGCAAGATGATCGACCTGCGTCCGATCTGATACCTCCCGCGCAGCGGGTCCCCGGCAGAACACGAGCAGCGGGCCGGGACGACCCACAGGCACGACGCTCCGCTGACTCGCGCCGAACCCCGGTCGACCCCGTCGACCGGGGTTCGCCGGTTGCGCCCCCGCTGCGCAAGACCGAGACGTCGCAACCGGTGTGCCGCAACAGTTTCGAGCCGCTGACCTGCGGGCTTCCCACGCACGCGCGCGCGAGAGTACGGCGCGCCGTAACGATTCGCGCCGCGCTGGTATACGTATCTCATACGCTGCGACAGCGTTTCGGCTCACCCGCGCCGGGCGGCCGGCCCGGCGACCAGCACACTCATGCTCCACCTTGCACATCGAAAGGCGTTCACATGTCCCACAAGCCCAGTGTGCTGTTCGTCTGCGTGCACAACGCGGGCCGCTCGCAAATGGCCGCCGGGTTCCTCACCGCCCTCGCGGGAGAGCGGTTCGACGTGCGATCGGCGGGCAGCGCGCCCGCGGACACCCTCAACGCCACGGTGGTGGACGCCATGGCCGAGATCGGCATCGACATCTCCGGTCACAGCCCCAAGCCGCTCACCATGGACGCGATCGGCATCTCCGACGTGGTGGTCACCATGGGCGTCGGCGACGCCTGCCCGTTCTTCCCCGGCATCAGCTACCGCGACTGGATGTTGCCCGACCCCGCCGACCAGACCATCGACGTGGTGCGCACTATTCGCGACCACATCCGCATCCTGGTGGAGAACCTGATCGCCGAACTGGTCCCCGCGCCGGCGCGCTAGGTCCTGTCCGATTCGTTCAAGACCTCGCGGGCACCGCTGCCTACGCTGCCGGTATGACACCACAACTCGACGTCATCGGCATCGTCGTCAGTGATATGTCCGCCTCGGTGGCCTTCTATCGCCGCCTGGGGCTCGACTTTCCGGAGGGCTCCGAACAGGAAGGGCATGCCGAGGCGGCCGTGGGCAACGGCCTGCGCCTCGCACTGGACACCGAAGCCGTCATCAAGTCGTTCCACACCGAGTGGACGCCGCCGCCGTCGTCCGCGGGCCGGGTCGGGATCGCGTTCCGCTGCGCCGATCCGGCGGAGGTCGACGCCGTGTACGCCGAACTCGTTGACGCTGGCTACCACGGTGAACTGAAGCCATGGGACGCCTTCTGGGGACAGCGCTACGCGGTGGTGCTCGATCCCGACGGCAACGGCGTCGACCTGTACGCCGCACTCCCGGCCGACGCCGGATAGGCGGGAGGTTCGCGCCGCGACCGGCCGAGCAACTCCGCCAGTGGGATACCCGCCAACGCGCGCACCTCGCGCGACAGGTGCGCTTGGTCGGCGAACCCGGCCAGCGCGGCGGTTTCGGCGAGCGGCACGCCGCCGCGCGCCGAGGCCAGGGCGCGTTGCAGACGCAATACCCTGGCCAGGGTCTTGGGGCCGTAGCCGAACGCGTCCAGCGAGCGGCGGTGCAGGGTGCGCTCGGCGAGCCCCACCGCGTCGGCGATCGCCGCGACCGGCCGACCGGCGGCCAGCGCGCCGACCACCCGCCGCAGGAGCGGATCGGCCGGCTCGGTGCCGGCCGCTCGGCGCGACACGATGTCCTCGAGCGCCGCCGCCGGGTCCTCGGCGTCCGCCAGGCGGGCGACCAGCGACCGGACCACCGCAGAAGGCCACACCTGGGCGAGATCGAGCCGCTGGTCGCGTAGCTCCCGCGCCGGGACGCCGAGCAGCGCGGGCGCGCTGCCGGGGAAGAAGCGGATACCGACGTACCGATCGCCCACCGACGTCTCCGGGTGGTGAGCGCGAGTGTCCGGCCCCGCGACGATCAACCGGCCGGTCATCCAGATCAGATCCATGCACCCGTCGGGCAACACCGGCAGCGCCGGACCGGCCCCATCGACGGTCTTGCTCCACAGCACGGCGCCCTCGTACCGCGACGGCCGCTCACGGTAGGCGGCGGCATCCTCCATATCGGCGACGCTACTCCGGACCACCGACGCGGTGCGGGCGCCCGAGCCATCGCGTTGGCCCCGGTCCGGCGGGGATCAGCGCGGCGGCGCGGCGATCGGGACGATCTGCCGTGGCACCACGCGAAGGTACGGATCAGGGTGAGCCGCGGCGATCTTCGATTCCGGATCTTTGCACCCGACGATGACGTCGCTGTTCGGTGTGGAGGAGAACGTCCACACCGTCACCCATTCCGCCCCGCCGTACGCTTCGGGCTTCTTGGCGTCGGACGAACGCAGATCTTCATTCCTTCCGGAACTATCAGTCACCGTACAGCGAATGCCGTTCGCGGACTGCCCCCATGCGACAGGAGCGCGGATATCGAGCACCACGTCGGGGGGTACCGGAACCTTCTGGGATTCACCCAGCAAAATGCGGATACCGCCGTCAGCGGGTTCGTCGTCGCGCGCCTCGACCGTCGTCGACCTAGCCTCCGGGGCGGCCGCGGCGCTCGACGAGGCCGGTTCCCCGCTCGTGGACGTGTCATCGGAACACGCGGCCGCAGTGGCGGCGACCAGCACGGTAATCGCCATATACCTCAGTTTCACAGTCAAGACCTCTCGTGCGCGCCCGCTCACCAGGCGATGGGTTCGGACCAGCCAGGCACAGAGCATGACAACGCGAAACAGGAAAATCCCGGATACACGCCGATGATGCGGCAACTGGATCGCAATCTGCCGAAAACGCGCAAATCAGAACGCAATCAAGTTGGATAATTCGACCTCTCGGTCGGATCATGTCCGCCGTGCGGGCAATCGCAGTTTCACAGAACGGTTCTCGAATCCCCGCGCGCGAACCGCGCTGGTCGCGCAAGGATCGCGAGGCCGTTCGACGACCGAGCGTGTCACCGGGCATGCGCTTCCTCATGGACGCTTCGCTGGCTGCCGGCATGGTCGGGCGGAGACGGTGTGCCTAGTGTGTCGGTAGGGCGATCATTTGGAGGGCCACCATGGTGAGACTGTCGTGGGCAGCGCGACCCGACCGCAGTCCGGGGCCGGACCGTGGCTGACGAACAGCCGCGAGAGGGCTTCATGGAATTGACCCACAGCGAGGTGAAGGCGGCGGCCGAACGGGTGACCGGACTGGTCAGGCCGGTTGCCGTCGCGCAGGCCGACCATGCGGGCGAGCTGTGGTTCGCGCTGGAGTTCCTCCAGCACACCGGAAGCTTCAAAGCCCGAGGCGCGCTGAATTTCCTGCTCACACACCGCGACAACGGCACGCTCCCCCGCGTGGGCGTGACCATCGCCTCCGGCGGTAACGCTGGACTCGCCTGCGCGTGGGCGGCCCGGAGTCTGGGGATTCCCGCCACGGTGTTCCTGCCCACCACCGCGCCGCGCGTCAAAGTGGACCGGCTCACCTCCTATGGCGCCGAGGTCCGTTCGGTGGGCACGCAGTACGCCGACGCGCTCGCGGCCAGCCTGGAATTCGCCGAAGCCACCGGGGCCCTGTTGTCCCACGCCTACGACAACCCGCTCGTCGCCGCGGGCGCAGGCACGCTCATGACCGAGATCCACCAGCGGATCCCGGATCTCGGCGTCGTCGTGGTCGCCGTGGGCGGCGGAGGATTGTTCGCGGGCGTGGCCACCGCCGCCGATCACTTCGGCGTCCGGACCGTCGCCGTGGAGCCTGTGCGCTGCCGGACGCTGCACGCCGCCATCGCGGCCGGGGAGGTCGTCGACGTGGAGGTCGACTCGGTGGCCGCCGACTCGCTCGGCGCCAGGCGTGCCTCGGAGCTGGCGCTGACGGCCGCGCGCCGCTACGCGGTGGACTCGGTGCTGGTCGAGGACGCCGCGATCGTCGCGGCCCGCCGGGCGCTGTGGGCGGAGCGCCGCCTCGCCGTCGAGCACGGCGCGGCGACCGCCCTCGCGGCGGTCCGCGGCGACGCGCCCGCGTTCCGGCCCGCGCCGGGTGAGCGGGTGTGCGTGGTGCTGTGCGGGGCGAACACCGATCCGTCGGATCTGGCCTGATCGGACGGCCGCCACGCCGATCGACGGTTCATCGGCGTATATCCGACGAATCGGACGACACGGCGTTAGGCTCCCGCTGTCCTCTGCGATCCCGACGGAAGGCACACCGTGGCGCATACCTCACATATGGTTCCCATCGGCACGCCGCTACCCGACTTCTCCCTGCCCGATCTCGACCAGCGGATCTACTCCCGGGACGACTTCGCGGACGGACCCGGCCTGCTGGTCGTCTTCGCGTGTAACCACTGCCCCTACGTCAAGCACATCGAGGCTGCGCTCGGCGAACTGGTCGATTCCCTGCCGTCCATGCCGACCGTGGCCATCTGCACCAACGACGCGACCGCCTACCCCGACGACGCGCCGTTGCGGCTGCGCGACCAAGCCATCCGCGCTGGCTGGACCTTCCCGTATCTCATCGACGAGGCCCAGCACGTCGGACGGGCGTTCCGCGCCGCCTGCACGCCCGACTTCTTCCTCTACGACGCGAATCTCGAACTGGCCTATCGCGGCGCCTTCGACGAATCCACACCCGGTAACGGCAAACCGCTGACCGGAGACGACTTGCGCACGGCCGTCGAAGCCGTGCTGGCAGGCGCGCCCGCTCCCGAGCCCCACCGGCCGAGCATGGGTTGCTCGATCAAGTGGCGGGACGCCTGAACCTCTTCTCGCGTGCGCGCACCCTGCGCACCGCGGTGCGCCACGCCAGCCGAGGCGCCGCGGCCGAACATTCTGACCAATTCTCCGATATTGCCCGGTTCGAGCACGGTTCGGGCCTGCTGAGCGGTGGCGGCCCGCCGCACGGCGCGCGACGCCTTGCCGACGTGACCGGCGTCATACGGGGGTTGGGGGTCGTACTCGATGATCAACTGGGCGATCTGCGCCTGCTCCGCGCCGAAGGTCTCCCCGACCAGCCACAGCGCCAGATCGATGCCCGCGGAGACGCCCGCCGCGGTGATCGTCTTCCCGTCGCGCACGATCCGCTCGTCCGGACGAGCGTCCGCTCCGAGCGCGCGCAAGGTGGACTGCGCGAGCCAGTGTGTCGTGGCCGGCCGTCCGTGCAACAGACCGGCCGCGGCCAATACGAGGGCGCCCGTGCACACCGAGGTCGTCCACAGGGTGCTTTCGTGCGCCCGCCGAATCCACGCCAGCAGCGCATCGTCGACCGCGGCCGCCGCCGAGCCGGGACCGCCGGGAACCAGGAGGATGTCGGGCGCGGGCGTCTCGTCGAAGGAATGCGTCGCGCCCAGCAGCAGCACCCCGCTGTCGGTCGTGATCGGCCCCGGCTCGTGCCAGACGAAGCGGACCTCCGCACCCGGCGCGAAGCGCAGCACCTCGTACGGGCCGATCGCGTCGAGCGCGGTCATCCCGGGATAGGTCACGATCGCGATCCGCACCGTCTTGCCCGGTCCGCGCTGCCCGGATTCCGTCATCTTCGCCCCCGTCCACCGGACATCTCCGAGAGAAAGAGATGCCTATAGTTTCATAGTGCCAAACGCGTGTCGGTTCGCCATGGTCGCGCCGTCGTTCCCGGCCTCTCGGTCACCGCGCAGAACGAGCGCGCGGTAGTGCGCTGATCGGAGCCGCTGACCGGTCGGCGCCGAACGAATGCGGTCCACTCTCGCCAATTCGATTGCGCCGCTGGGCAAGCGACACGCACCAGGATCGTTCGGGTAACCAGACCGCCGCTGCGGAGGTGGCCGCGATGAGGGACACTGTTGCCGACACCGGGGATCGAAAGGGGTGGGGACGTTGGCGACGATCGTCCTGGTACACGGCATCGCGCAGGAACAGCAATCGGCCAACACGCTGGAGGCGCGCTGGCTGCCCGGACTCGCGGGCGGCGTACGAAATCACGGAGCTCCCGAACTCGCGGACCGGTTGTGGCGCGACAACTCACCCGGTGACTTGTCGACCCGCATGGCCTTCTACGGCAACCGGTTTCTGGTCGAAGGCGCCCAGGGCACAGGCGCCGAACTCGACGACGCGCAACTGGACTTGATGGAGCAGCTCGCCGCCGAATGGCTCGCGACGGCCGCCGCGCACGCCGGTGACGCACGTGACCGGGCGACCGCCCGCCGCCTCGGCACTCCCCCGCCGCCGGGTGCGGTGGCGCAGGGAGCGCAGGCGAAACTGCGGCCGGCGCTCAACGCTCTGATGCGGTTGCGCTGGTTCGCGCCCTTCGGTTTCGGGTTGGCGCAGAAGTTCGTCATCGGCGCACTGTCCCAGGTCGCCCGGTACTTCACCGATGACGACGTGCGGGAGTATGCCCAGCGTCAGGTGCTCGACCTCATCGGTCCGGACACCCGCCTCGTGGTCGCGCATTCGCTCGGCAGCGTGGTGGCCTACGAGGCGCTGCACCGCACCGACCACCCGGTCACCCTGCTGACCATGGGCTCGCCGCTCGGCCTGCGCACGGTCGTGTACGACCGGCTGCGCCCCCGGCCGAGCACCGTGCCGGAATCGGTGACGCACTGGCACAACTTGGTCGACGAGGACGACCTGGTCGCGGCGCATCTCGACCTCGCTCCGTTCTTTCCGCCGTGCCCCGGCGGCGTGGTCGTTCCGGTCACCGAGCAGCACTACGACAACGGCGCGTCACCGCACGACTCGACCAGCTATCTGATCAAGGCAGTCACCGGGGGCATCGTGGCGAAAGCACTCGGACACTAAGGGCATTCGATGCGGAAGGCCGCCCGGTAGCTGTGTGGACTGGTCCCGACCACCCGCTTGAAGCGGTCGCGAAACGCGGTGGGCGATCCGAAACCGACCTGACCGGCGATCCGGTCGACCGAGTGACTGGTGGCTTCGAGCAGATACTGGGCTTGCCGGACGCGTGCGCGCAGCAACCACTGCAACGGCGTGGTGCCGGTGTGCTCGCGGAAGCGCCGGTTGAGTGTGCGGGTGCTCATCCCGGCGTGTGCGGCGATGTCGTCGAGGGAGAGATCGCGCGCCGAGTTGTCCTGCATCCAGCGCAGCACGGGCTCCAACGCCGAGCCGCGCGGCGTCGGCGGCTGGTCGTGCACAATGAATTGCGCCTGTCCCCCTTCCCGTTCCAGCGGGACGACCGCCGCCCTGGCCGCGTCGGCCGCCGTCGCCGAGCCGTGGTCCCGGCGGATCAGATGCAGGCACATGTCGAGGCCCGCGGCCGCGCCCGCCGAGGTGACCAGCGAGCCGTTGTCCACGTACAGCACATCGGGGTCCACCTCGATGTCCGGGTAGCGGGCGGCGAGCTCCCCGGCGGCGAGCCAGTGGGTGGTCGCGCGGTGGCCGTGCAACAGTCCGGCCGCGGCGAGGATGAAAGCGCCGGAACAGATCGACGCGATGCGGGTACCCGCGGCCGCCGCCCGGCGCAGCACGTCGATCACCTCGTCCGGGACCGGCAGGTCCAGCTCGGCGCACCCGGGTACGACGATCGTGTCGGCCTCGGCCAGCGCGTCGAGGCCGCGCGCGGCGTGCAACGTGAAGAATCCAGCGTCGACCGTCGGCGTGGCCGCGCACACCAGGACGCGATAACCGGGACGGCCGTCGGGGAGCCGCGCTCGTCCGAACACCTCCACGGGCGTGGCCAGATCGAACGCGATCACCTTGTCGAGGGCGAGGACGGCCACGGTGTGCATGGCAATAGCGTAGGCAACCGGGCGATTTCGGCCAATGCGATCTATCGGGATATCCGTATCGAACGAGCAGGCGACACCGGCTGGCGAGATTCGACCGATATGTGGCACTTTTGCCAATTTTCCTCGGCCACCACCCTGGTTAGTGTCGAGCGCCGTGACGAAGTTCCTGCTCTCGGTCCATGTGCTCGCCGCGATCATCGCCGTCGGCCCGGTGACGGTCGCGGCCAGCATGTTCCCGGCCACCACCCGCCGCGCCATCGCGGCGCCCGGAACCGGCCACGACCCGGCCGTCCTCGGCACGCTGCATCGCATCTGCCGGGTGTATGCCGTGTTCGGCGTGGTCGTCCCGGCCTTCGGTCTGCTCACCGCGCTCAGCCTCGGCGTGCTGGGCGACGCCTGGCTGGTGGTGTCGATCGGATTGACCGCGGCCGCGGCAGGCGTGCTCGCGCTGCTGGTGCTGCCCGGACAGCAGAAGATCCTGGCCGATCTCACCGGCACCACTCCGGCGCTCATCCGCCGCCTCGCCATGGACACCGGCGTGTTCAACCTGCTGTGGGCGGTGGTCACCGTCCTGATGATCGTTCGGCCCGGCTCGACGACCGGGGCATGACGCTCAGTCGGGCAGGTGGCGCACCGCCATCGTGACGTCGCGGACGATCATGATCGGGCATGCCACCGACAGCAGCAGGGCCTGGCTGGTCGAGCCGAACAGCATGCCCGCGAACCCACCGCGGCCCCGGCTGCCGACCACGAGCAGCTGCGCCTGCTCGGAGCGTTCGAGCAGACAGCGCTCGGGACGGTCGGTCACGATCTCACGCCGGATCTCCACATCGGGGAAACGTTCCTGCCATCCGGCGAGGCTCTCGGCGAGAACGATCTGCTTCTCGGTGTCGACCGCGAGTTCGGCGCTCACCGAGGGCAGTTCCACGCCGGTCCACACATGCAGCGCCAGCAGCGGAACACCCCGCGCCGAGGCCTCGTGCAGCGCCGCTTCGATGGCGGGCTCGCTGATCTCGGTGCCGTCCACCCCGACGACGATCGGATGATTCCTGGCTTCTCGCGTCAGCGGCGCGCCCTCCCGCACCACGACCACCGGACAGTGCGCCCGCCGCGCCAGCGCCGCACTGACCGATCCCAGCAGAGCGCGTCGCACGGTGCCGCGCTCCCTGGTGCCGACCACCATCATTCGCGCCGGGCCGGTGCGATCCAGCAGTGCCGGACCGACCGGCTCGTGCACGAGTTCGGTGCCGATCTCGATGTCGTGCACGGCCCTGACCGCGATCCGCGCCTCCTCGGCCGCGGTGTCGAGCACCCAGCGCCCGTGCGCCTCCAACCGGGCGTAGTCGGTGCTGGTGAGCGGTTCGGTGATGCCGGGGCCGTAGTCGGCGACCGGTTCCAGGACGTGTACCAGATACAGCGGCGCCCGGTGCTGCGCGGCCGCCTGCGCTCCCCACGCGACCGCCGCCGCGGATCCGGCGGACCCGTCCACACCGACCACGATCGGCCCGTTGCTTCGCATGCTGACTTCCTTCCACGACGAAAGATCGAGCGCGGCACCGCCGCGTCGGACACGACCGGCGCGGCGGACCGGCGAGCGTAGCCGTCAACCGCCGAGCACGACGCACGCGTAGCCCAGATGGACGCCTTCGCCGACCCGGACGTCGATACTCGCCACATACGGCGTCTCCGGCTCTTGCACGGCACTGATGGTGTGCGGCCCCGGTGTGGCGGGCACCCAGTCGATCAGGGCGACACCGCCGGAGGGGCGGACCACGCCGAAGGGAATACCGTTGTCGGAGAAGACGACCGGCGCGAGGGTGTCGGTGACGGCGGCTCTCGCGGTGTAGGTGCAGCCGGTCCCGTAGTTCGTCACCAACCCGAAGTTGATGCCGGGATACATCCCGACGTGGGTCACCGTGGCCGCGGCACCGGGCTGCCCACCCAGCATGACCGCCGCGCCGGCTCCGATCGCCGCTATCGCACCAACTCGTCTCCGCATCCGGATGGTCCTATCGGTCGTTGGGCACTTTCTTCCGAACAGGCGCCGGCCACTGGCCCCGGCGCGATGACTTAAATCCTCACTCCCGGACGGCCCCGGCGGGGTGCGAACCGCCGAATCTCGTCTCGCGTGATTGTGTGTCAGGAGCTTTCACCGGACAAGCGACGGAGGTGCACAGTGGTGGCGATCAATTTCGAGCGAAGGGTGCGCGCAGCCAGGCCGGTCTCGGTCCGGCGGGCGATCGCCACGCGCGGGCTCGGTGACTTGCCGCCGACGGCGCTGGTGCTGGCGGGCATCGTCAGCGTGCAGGTGGGCGCGGCGGTGGCCAAGCAATTGTTCTCGGCGACCGGCGCGGCCGGCGCGGTCACCTTGCGGCTGGTGCTCGCAGGGATCGTCCTACTGGTGATCTGGCGCTCGTCGCTGCGGGTGCCGCGTGCCGCGCTCGCGGTGGTGCTCGGATACGGATCGGTGCTGGCGCTGATGAATCTCTCGTTCTACGCGGCGATCGACCGTATTCCCCTCGGCATGGCGGTGACCATCGAGTTCCTGGGACCGCTGACCGTTGCGCTGGCGGGGTCGCGGCGCTGGATCGATCCGCTGTGGGCGGTGCTGGCCGGGGCGGGAGTGCTGCTGCTGACCAGGACGGACGCGGACGTGGACTGGGTCGGGGTGATGTTCGCGCTGGCCGCGGCGGCCTGCTGGGCGGGTTACATCCTGCTCAGCGCCGCGCTCGGCGAGCGGACCAGCGGCGGCGGTGGCCTGGCGCTGGCCATGGCATTCGGCGGGCTGATCATGCTGCCGGTCGGCATCATCGACGCGGGCGCCGCGCTGGTGCAGCCCGCCGTGCTCCTCGCGGGATTCGCGGTGGCGCTGCTGTCGTCGGTGCTGCCGTACTCGGTCGAACTGGAAGCGCTGCGGCGGATCCCGCCCCGGGTCTTCGGTGTGCTGATGAGCCTGGAACCCGCGGTGGCGGCGATCGCGGGTCTGGTGGTCCTCGGCCAGGTCATGCATCTCGGGCAGTGGGCCGGGGTCGCCTGTGTGGTCGCGGCGTCGGCGGGCGCGGCACGCAGCGGAACCGAGGAGTGAACCGGCGGCCCGGTGCGACGCTCAGCGCTGCTGCCGGGCGGAACCGGGTCGCCCGGCGTCGCGACGCTCCTCCTGCCCGGTATCGGGGTCGTCGGCGATCAAGCTGCCGAGCAGGGCCAGTGAGCGTTCGGAGGCCGATCCGGGCTCCGCGTGGTAGGCGATGAGCAACTGGCCCGGCGCGCCGTTGACGCTGAATGTCTCGTAGGACAAGGTCAGGTCTCCGACCATGGGATTACGGAACTGCTTGACGCCCGCCGTCTTCGCTCGGACGTCGTGGCGCGCCCACAGCTGCCGGAACTCCTCGCTCTTCAGCGACAACTCTCCGACCAGCTCGGTCAGTCGCGGGTCGTCCAGGTCGGCGCCCGCGGTCGCCCGCAGGCTCGCGACGGTGTCGGCCGCGATGGTCGGCCAATCCCGGTAGACATCACGCGCCTCGGGATCGAGGAAGACCATGCGCACCTGGTTGACGCCGGGAACAGAGCACGAATTGACAGCCGCTGCCAGCCGATTGGCCGCCAGCACGTCCATGTATTTGCCGAGCACCAATGCGGGGGTGCTCGGCCACGCGTTCATCAGGCGCAGCAAACCCGGTGCGACACGTTCGGGCTGCCGGGCGGGCCGCGGCCGCCGCACCTTGGGGCGGGCCAGTTCCCGCAGATGCGCCGTGCCCTCCTCGTCGAGCGCGAACACCCGCGCCAGCGCCGCGATGACCTGTTCGGACGGGTGCCGATCGCGTCCCTGCTCCAGCCGCACGTAGTAGTCGGCGCTCACCCCCGCGAGCAGCGCGATCTCTTCCCGGCGCAACCCCGCGACCCGCCGCTGCCCGCCGCCCGACATCCCGAAATCCTCCGGTCGTACCAGCTCACGGCGAGCGCGCAGAAAAGCGCCCAGTCGATTGTCGGATTCCATGACCCGAGCGTAGGTCAGCCACACCGTCCCTGGGTGGCCCCGCGACTACCAGGAAGTCCGCAGCCTGTCAGGCGAGCGGCGCGGGCCGGAAGGTAGTGGACATGACGAACAACCTCACCGGCCGCGTCGCGGTCGTCACCGGAGCATCCAGTGGAATCGGCGCCGCGACCGCGCGGCAGCTCGCGCGGCACGGCGCCAAGGTCGCCCTGCTGGGCAGGCGCAAGGATCGCATCGAAGAACTCGCCGCCGAAATCGGCGCCAACGCGCTGGCTGTGGTCGCCGACGTGGGTGACCAGCAGTCCGTGCGAGACGCCGCCGCCACGGTGCGGGCGGCATTCGGGCCCGTTGACCTCGTCGTCGCGAACGCGGGGGTCATGCTCGCCGCGCCGTTCGAATCCGCGCTCACCGACGAGTGGGACCAGATGGTCGGCACCAACATCACCGGCCTGCTCTACACCGCCCGAGCGTTCATCAATGAACTGCTGGCCGCCGCGACCGAGGACAAGCAGGCGGATCTGGTGCTGGTCGGCTCGATCGGCGGGCACACGGTCTTCCCCAACTACGCGGTGTACACCGCCACCAAGGCGGCGGTCGCGCATCTGACCCGCAACCTGCGGGCCGAGTTCGGGCCGCGCGGCGTGCGGGTCAAGAACATCGAACCGGGCTTCGTCGGCACCGAGCTGGGCGCGGGAATGCACGACGAGCAGCAGCGCGCCGGGCTGGAGGAGTGGCGCACGGCGATCGAGATCCTGGAACCCGAGGACATCGCCGACGCGATCGCCTACACCGTCGCCGCGCCCCGGCACGTCAACATCGCCGAGCTCGTCGTCGTCCCGACCCAGCAGGGTTGATCACCCCGGCGCTCTCGTGCGGCGGACAAGGACGTTGTCCCGGATGCGGGTGGTTTCCGGCCCAGGCCGATGCCACCCGTCCCGGGCAACGTCCCAGCCCACGTTTCGCCACCCGAGCGCGGCGGCGACACCGTGAGCGGGCTCGCTAATCGAGGTCGCCCCATCCGGGCCACGGCCGCATCCCCTCGTCACCACGGATGAAAGCAAGGCGGCGCAGCGCCTGCCGCTCGTAGGACGGGTCGGTCGTGGCGGCGAGCATCAATCGCAGGGCCATCCGGAACTCCTGGATGTCCCGCAGCAGGTAGAACCCATCCCAGCGCATCACGTCGCGGCCGTACGCGGCGCAGAATTCCGCGTACTGCGAAGCGGTGATCGCGCGGGCAGTCCAGCACTCGATCGCCGCCTGCACCAAGTCCCATTCCGGCGGGCCGATCATCGCCCCGCCCAGTCCCACCAGGATCACGTCTCCGTCGTCGCCGACCACCACGCTCTCGCCCCAGTCCGCGCCTTGGACGACCGACCACGGCAGCCCCTTTGGCAGCGCTTTCCACCGGCCGCGCAATTCCTCCAAGTGTTTGCCCAGCCACCGGCGATCGTCCTCCGACACGGTTCGCGCGGCGGCGATCTGTTCCTCGACCCGCGCCAACGGCGACATCCGGCGCAGCTCGAATCCGGGCAGCGGCAGCCGGTGCAGCTGCCCCAGCGCCTTGGCGACTTCGACGGGCGTGCCGGGACGATGCGGCGGCAGGTCGTGCCAGAACGTCACCGGGCGGCCGTCGACCACCACCGGCTGGGGGATATCGGAGACGACCCGCACGGCGGACACCCCGCAGGTCTCCAGCCACCGAGCCACGGCGACTTCCCGTCCGGTCGCGAGCTTCTGTCCGCGCCCGCCGATCCGCACGACGATCCCGTCGCGCAGCCGGTAGACGCCCTGCGTGCCCACCGGCTCGGCATCGCAGGCGTCGATCCCGACGCTCACGCACGCGGCACGCAGCAGCGACCGCATCCCATTACCCGCAATCCCCGCGGTCATGTCAGCCTCCCAAGCCCCTCGCTCCCACGTCGGAAGCAGCAACGCATCTCGGCTTCGAGCTTCATGGCAGCCATCCAGATACCGGGGGGCTAACACCCCATTTTCCCTGCTCAGTGGACATTACCCCGGGCATTCCACCGCATTCAGCAATCAAACAGAAAACGCCCGATTGGCCCGAATTACCCGCTTTCCGACCCGGTGCGGGCCTGCTGGAACAGGCTGAGGCAGACCGAACCAGCCCCACCACGGAAAGCCACGGCCGCACCTACGCACAGCAAACAGCCAGGGAACCTGTTGTTTCAGACGACTACGGGCCTCACGAACGGGCTCACCACCACGTGGCACGAAGGCACACATCGCGGGACAGGGGCCAGGCGCAAACCCGCAGTTCGCGCTCGCGCTAAGCCGCGTCCGGCGGTCGGTCGTACGCGTCGATAGCCGCCTTGGACGTCGAGGAATCCTGCAACACCAGCTCCCACGGGCCGGAGTTGATTTCGAAGTTCTTGCCGAACCCCACCCACTTGCCGGCCATCCGCGCGCCGGTCAGCTCGATCAACATCTGGATAGCCCCGTGGTAATAGGCGCCACGGTAGTAGCCGTCCTGGGCGGTGTGCTCGCGCCATGTGCCCGTAGCCACGTGCCCATCGACGGTGAGGTCCATTTCCATCGATGACCGCGCGGAGTTCGGCAGGCCGCGAACCGTGAGGCGATTGTCGTGCTGCAGCACCACGACGTGATGCACAGCCGTGAAGGTCGCGTCCCGGCCGGACGAGTAGTACTCGTAGCGGCTCAGCCAAATCCCCGAATAGCTGCCGGGGGTCCGAGGGCGTCGCGCGGCGGCGAACTGCTCGGGCGGGACTTCGCCGATAGCTGAGTCGACCACGGTCCCGTCCTCGCCACCGGACAAGTTGCGGCCAGCCATCACGGCACCGAATCCGAGCGATTCGATCGGCAGCCGCATGACCTTCTCCAGCGCCCGCGCGTGCGATGGCCGCGGGTTGGCGGTGAGCCCGGATTCCCACCGCTGCACAAGGCGTTTGGTGGCGCTGACGCATCCCGCTTCCCGCAACGCCCGCGCAAGGTCGTCCTGGCTCATCAGACGCGCGTTCCGGGCCGCGCGGAGAGCGGTGTTAGGTACGGAAGCCATGTCGCCACGGTAATGGTTTGACGCCTGAATGTCGCCTTATATAGAGGCGGATCGACGCCGATTTCGTCATCGCACGGACATGACCTGCCAGCCGACTCTGAATGCGGCCCCGGCGCCGGGTTCGAGTCCGACCTCCCCGGCGTCGGGCGCCCGCCAACCACACGCGCGCCGAGGGGGTCACCGTGAGCGATGTACTCGTCACCACACTCGTTGTCAGCACAACCGCTTTAGCGGGGCTCTGGCTGCTCTTCAACGGCCTGCCCCGCCTCCTCGCGCGCGACGAGGAGGATTACACCCCTGCCACGCACAGCGGAACACCCGTCCGCGCCGAGTACGACTGCCACCCCGCACCGGTCGTGCCCTTCACCGTGCCCGAGCCCGCATCGTCATGCAGAAACTGATCCGCTGCGACGCCGACCGCTGCGACTGCAAGGCCGCCGCATGCAGGGCGCTCGTCGAAGCCGGGCTGGTGAAGCCGGCGAAGGCGTTGAAATGAACGCGGCCGAGCGCGACGACGGACTCCGGTTCTGCGGATTCTCCGACGACGGAACGCCGCGCTACATCGGTCCCGATGGGTTCCCGCGCACACCCGAGGAGCACGCCGAGATCCTCGAGGACGAGGCGATCGACCGCGCCCACGATCGGCTCGACCCGCAACCAGAGGACGAATAACGCCGCGCCGCGATAACCGGTCTTACGGGCTGATCACGTGGCGTCGGGCGTTTCCGGCGACGGGGCCGCCGCGATAGGAGGGTTCTCAGTCGGTGACATAGCGCAGCATCACCGCGGTGTCGAAGTGCCTCGTCTCGGTCAATCGGAGCCGGATGCGCTCGTTCAGCGAAGGGAACAGCGGTGTGCCGCCGCCGAGCACCACTGGCATGACGAACAGCTGATACTCGTCGATGAGCCCGTGTGGCAGCAGCGAAGCCGCGAGGCTCGCGCCGCCGACCTCCATGACGCCGGAGCCGCCCGCTTTGAGCCTGCGGACCTCCTCCACCGCGTTCTCGCTGATCAGCGTGCTGTTCCAGTGGACATCGGTGAGTGTTCGGGAGAAGACAACCTTCGGCTTCTCCGTCCAGAGCCGGGCGAACTCACGCTCGATGGGTGGCGCGTCCTCGGGCACGTGCGGCCAGTACTCGGCCATCAGTTGGTACAGGCGACGGCCGTGCAGCGAGATCTCGAGCTCGCGATACCGGTCGTTGTGGAACTGGTGCAGCTCCTCGTCCGGGCTGGTCCAGTCGATGTTGCCGTCACGGTCGTTGATGTAGCCGTCCAGGGACACGCTGAACCCGTAGATCAGTTTCCTCATGACCGGGTAGACCTCCTCCGCGCTGGGAACTCATCGGCGCTCGGCCGGCAGAACCGGCGCTGACGGGCTCATCGGACGTCGCGGTGGCGGACCGCGGATACAAAAAAGCCTCCGACCCGCTGATATCAGGTCGGAGGCCTTGTCGTGGAGCTGCCGGGAATCGAACCCGGGTCCTCCGCCGCGTCTTCAGGGCTTCTCCGTGTGCAGTCCGCTGTGCCTCTACTCGGATCTCCGGGTCCCGCGAACAAGCCCGGATGACGATCCCAGTCGCTGTTCGATGTCCCGTCCTACTCCGCGACCGAGTAGGACGGTGAGCCCTCTAGCTGATGCCGGCACCGGAGCCGAGGGCATGCCCCGGGCCGACAGAGACGCTCTGCTGATCAGGCAGCGAGAGCGTACTCGCGCTGATGAGAATCGGCGCTTAATTGGTTGCAACGACGCTTACGGTGGTCTCTTGCCTGCACCGACACGCTTCCCCTGAATCTACGTACGCAGTCGAAACCGTTCAGCCCCGTACGCCCCGGCACCTTGCCGGGCTGTCCATGTTAACACCGCCGAGAGCGCGGATCATCCCGATATCCGGCGGTGGCGGAGGCCACACGCATCCGGCTCGGGGAGCGCTTCCACCGACTACTCTCACTTCGCGAGGCCGAGCCGCGTGAACACCGTCGATCAACGAGGCGCGTCCGAGCCCCGAACCTTCCCGGATGCTGGTAGCCGATTCTCCGGGCGCGGCGACCAACCCGACTTACACTGCACGAGCCGTACGATCGGCTCTCCAGCAGCGGATCTCGATTTCAGACTAAGGAAAGACTTTGGCAGTTCGCACCATTCGGGACAGGTTGCTGCGCCTGTCCGCCCTCGCTGTCATCGCCGGGATCGTCCTAACGGGTTGTTCCACCGTGCGAGGCGAATCCCCCGGGGCCGTCCAACCGGGTGTCACCACCGACCCGTGTCCCGACGCCGTCGACTCCCGCAAGGGCTGTATCTACCTCGGTGTGCTGTCCGATCTGACGAGCGGGCCGTTCGCCGCGCTGGGCAAGGACATTCAGCACGGACAGCTGGCGTTCTGGAAGGCGGTGAACGAAGCGGGCGGGATCGGCGGCAAGTACGAAGTGGACATCGCCACCTACACCGAGGACACGAACTACGATCTGCGCAAGCACGCCGATGCCTACCGGCGGATCGAACCGCACGTCCTGGCGCTCTCGATGAGTTTCGGCACCGTGCAGACGCAGCAAGTGCTTCTGCGGATGGACGCGGCGAACATGGTCGCCATCGCCGGAACCCTCTGGTCGGGTTGGCAATTCGAGAACAGCGACAAGGGACTGCTGCTGGAGTCCGGCTACTCCTACTGCTCGGAGGCCATCATCGCCCTGGACTGGATCAGCGAGCACATAGGCAAGCCGGATTCCCTCGCGACGGTCAGCTATCAGGGCGACTACGGCGGCGATTACTCCACGGGTGCGAAGAAATGGGCCTCGGCCAACCGGGTGGACATGGTGGCGCAGATCGACACCGAGCCGAACACCCAGATCGGCAATCAAGACGCCGCGGTCGCCAAGATCCTGAACGCCAGAGCGGATCTCGTGCTGCTGGCCACCGGTCCCGCGGAGGCGGGCGAGATCATGGGCAAGGCCGCACTGGCCGGCTTCACGGGCAGGTTCCTGGGCTCGGGCCCCACCTGGAACGGCGGCCTCCTGAAAAGCCCCGCGGCTACCGCGATCACGGCGCGATACAACATGACCTCGCCGCTGGACGGCTGGGACGGCACCAGCGCAGGCGCGAAGAAGGCGCGGGCCTCGGCCACCCGCGAGCCCTCCACCTGGGGTTACAGCGCGGGCTGGATGTTCTCCTATCCGATGAAGGCGCTGCTGACCCGAGCGGTCAACGAGGACAAGCTCACCCGCGCGGGCGTCCGCGCGGCGGTGCGCGGCCTGCGCGTCGACTACGAGGGCGCGATACCCGAATACATCTACGGCGCGGTGAAACCCGACCTCACCCGGCAACGGGCGGTCATCGAAGCGCCGGACCAGACCGCGCCGCTGGGCGCCAAGACCTTGGCGGCCGATTATCACGGCCCGACTCAAGACCGCATCACCCTCACCGAGCCCTGCGTGCAGCCCTAAGCGAGCGATACATGCCTTTCCATCGAAATCTCCGTCGGCTGCTTCGTCTCGTGGCCGCGCCCCTCGCACTCGGATTGGTCCTGACCGGCGGGTGTTCGACCTCGACGCCCGCCGCCACACCGGGCGTCACCCGCGAAGCCTGTCCGCACGCCATCCACCGCGACAAGGGCTGCATCTACCTGGGCGTCCTGTCGGATCTGAACAACGGCCCCTTCGCCCCGCTGGGGAAGTCCCTGCAGGAGGGACAGCTCGCGTTCTGGAACGAAGTGAACAAGCAGGGCGGCATCGGCGGCTACGAGATCGACATCGCCACCTACAGCCGCGACACCGCCTACGACCCGCGCAGGCACGTCACCGAATTCGAGAACGTGGCGCCCCATGTGCTGGCTCTCGCGATGAGCTTCGGGACCGCGCAGACGCTCGCCGTCCTGCACGAGATGGACGAGGCGGACCTGGTGACCGGCGCGGGCACCCTCTGGTCCGGCTGGCAGTACCGCTCCACCGACCGTGATCTGGTGCTGGACGACGGTTTCTCTTACTGCACCGAAGCCGTGCTGGGTCTGGACTGGTTCGCGCAGCACCACTATCAGCCCCGCACGCTCGGCGTCGTCGCCTATCGCGGCAACTATGGCGGTGACTACGCCAGCGGGGCGCTCAAGTGGGCGTTGGACAACGGCGCGACGATCACTTCGCGGATCAATACCGGACCCAACACCGAAGTCGGCAACCAGGACTACCCGGTCGCCGCGATCATGGCCGACCCGCCCGACGTGGTGCTGCTGGCCACCGGACCGGGCGAAGCCGCCGAGATCGTCGGCAAACTGGCCAAGGCCGGTTACGAGGGCCGCTTCCTCGGATCCACTCCGACCTGGAACAGCGCTCTGCTCGAGACGCCTGCCGCACCCGCGCTCACGGCGCTCTACAACTACACCTCGCCGTTCGACGGTTGGGACGGCACGAGCACCGGAGCCCAGCGCGCCAGGAACGCCGCGACGAGCGAACCGACGAATTTCGGCTACAACCTGGGCTGGGCGATCTCGTATCCGATGAAGTCGCTGCTGACCAAGGCGGCCGAGATCGGCGGACTGGACCGGCCGACGTTGCGCAAGGCTCTCGCCGGACTCACCGTGGATTCCGAAGGCATGGCGGCGCCGCAGACCTACGGACGAGACGAGCCGGACGTGGCGGCGCAGCGCGCGGTGGTCAACGCGCCCGATCCGTCCACATCGCTGGGTTCACGTACGGTGGTCGCCGATTACCGCAGCCCCACCCTGAAGCGCATCACGATCCGCGAGCCGTGCACACGATGACGCGCGTGACCGACTCGCGGTAGTCGCGGTACCGAACGCGACCGAAGCGGACCCGGGCGGCGGTGTTCCTCCAGCGGAGGCACCGCCGCCCGGGTCGCGCATGTCGGAACCGGAAGCCGGGGACGGACGAGCCAGCACGTGCGGCGCTACCGCGGCGCCCTACGCGGACCTCGGGCAGCAGCGCGAACGAATAGGACACGCGATCCCCCTCCGGGACCCGCACCGCCGCAGGAATCGCCGGCGCCGTAGCCCACCGCGAGCGGAAGGGCGTTATCGCATGCCTTTGATCCGCCGCCCGAGTTCGCGGGTGACCTCTCGCTCGGCGGTGCGCCGGGCCAGATCTTGGCGCTTGTCGTAGTCCTGCTTGCCCTTGGCCAGCGCCAACTCGACCTTCACCTTGCCGTCGGAGAAATACATCATAGCGGCACCAGCGTCTGGTTGCCCTCCCTGGACTTGCCGACCAGCCGCTCGATCTCACGCTTGTGCAGCAGGAGCTTGCGCACCCGGCGCGGCGCGTGGTTGGTCCAGGTGCCGTGGCTGAACTCGGGGATGTGCAGCCCACGCAGCCACACCTCGCCGTTGTCCACCGTCGCGAAGGCGTCCACCAGCGAGGCTTTGCCCTCACGCAGGCTCTTCACCTCGGTGCCCACCAGTGCGATCCCGGCCTCGTAGGTGTCCAGGATCGTGTAGTTGTGCCGCGCCCGGCGGTTGGTCGCGATGACCTTACGCCCCGTTTCCTTCATAACGGTCAACTCTAAGTGACCCGGCAACCGGATTATTCCCGCAGGTCAGCTAGCCCCCCGGTTCAGAACCAGGTAGAGCGCGAAGATGGCGATGAACGCGACCAGCAGCGCCACCGTCGAGATCCGAGGCCAGCCGGGACGGTCCGGCGCCGGGCTGCGGCGCAGCCATACCGTCTCGACCGACGGATCGGCTCTGCCGCGAGCGTGCGGTGGCGCGTCCGGGGTCTCACCCCCCGCAGAGCCGGAAGAAGCGTTGTCGCCCGCTTCGCCGGAATCCTCACCCGGTGCCATAGTCAGCACGGTAGCCGCAACCACGGCGACGCGCCGCAATTAGTCCCTCCCGCAACACAGTTGGCCTTCAGGTCAGGCGGCGCCGGAACGCTTCGGTGGACGCGCCGGTCACCAGGTCGACCGTGTGCACGCCCACCTCGACACCGGCTTCGGTGAGCTCGAGGACCATGAAGCCCAGCTCGTGATAGTTCTCGTACAACGCGCTGTGGCCCGCGCTCGCGGCGAGCCGTGGCCCGGCGCCGGCCGTCTTCGCGGCGGCACCGGACACTATCTGCCTGGTTCCCTTCGACTCCGCCGTTGGCTCGAGCACCTCCAGCGCGTGATCGTGCCCGGAGAGCAGGAACTGGCATCGGCCGAGCACATGGTCTTCGAGGAAGCGCTTCACATGCACGCCGTTGATCGGCTCGACCGACAGGCCCTCGTAGCGGCCCGCGTCTCCATGCGGACCGTTGCTCAGATACGGCTGGTGGGTGCAGGCGATCTTCCACCTGGCGGGCGACTTGGCGACGGCACGGTCGAGCCAGTCGCGCTGCTCGTTCATGAACTGGCCGTCGACCGCCCAATACGGCGCGAACACCGGCGGCACGTAGGCGGCCAGCGGATTGACGTCGAGAACGAAGAACTCCACCACGGGGTCGGGATCCGGTATCCGCACCGAGTAGTAGCGACTCGGCATCCACCAGCGCCGTGAATGGGCGTGGTACTCCACCTCCGCGTTGCCGCGCAGCAGCCACCCGCCGTCACCGCCGAGCACAGCGCTGTTGTCGTGGTTGCCCAGCACCATCAGCCACGGGAAATCCAATCCGGCGTTCGGGTTCTCGAACTTGTCCGCGAACTGGATGTCGGTCGCGTCGTGGGGACCGTGCTCGTAGATGTTGTCGCCGAGGCCGAGCGCCAGCGACACCGGTGCACGGCGGTGGTAGGCGCGCATGGCGTCGGCCACCGCCCACTGGGTGCGGGTGCCGGTGCCCGCGTCGCCGGTCAGCAGCACCCGCACCCGGCGCTCGGTGGGAAAGGGGAACTTGGTGACGCCCGCGGCGACGGGCACCGCGTGCGCGGGCGTGCGGCCGACCAGCGTCGCCCCTGCGACCAGCGTCGCCCCTGCGGCCAGGGTCGCCGCACCGGCCAGGAACCCCCGCCGCCCGATCGTCTCACTCGCACTCACGCTGTCCTCCACAGTCTTCGACGGGCCTGCCCGGCGACCATCCTCACTCATCGGTGTCCCGCCCCGGTAACAGCTCATGCGGCGGCGAGCACCTCGAGCACCTGTTCCCCGTACTTCGCGAGTTTGTTCTCGCCTACCCCGCCGACACCGCCGAGCTCGGCGAGGCTGGCGGGCTTGCGGGCCGCTATCTCCCGCAAGGTGGCGTCATGGAAGACGACGTAGGCCGGTACGCCCTGTTCCTTCGCGGTGGCCGCGCGCCATTCGCGCAGCTTCTCGAACAGTGGCAGATCGGTGGGTGTCAGGTCGGCAGCGGCCGCCTTGGCGGCCTTGGCCGCTCGCGCGGGTTTGATCGCGCGCTCGGGCTCACGGCGCAGGTGCACCCTGCGACCGTCGAACAGCACCTCGCTGCTGGCCTCGGTAAGAGTCAGTACCCCATAGTCGCCGTGGACGGCCAGCAGCCCGTGGGCGAGCAGTTGCCGCACCACGCCGCGCCATTCCGTGTCACGCAGGTCGGTGCCGACGCCGAACACTTTCAGCTCGTGGTGGTCGTATTGCAGGACCTTGGGACTCTTCTTGCCGAGCAGGATGTCCACGATATGGCCCGCGCCGAAGCTCTGTCCGCGCTCTCGCTTCAACCGGAGCACCGCGGACAGCAGTTTTTGCGCGGCCACCGTGCCGTCCCAGGATTGCGGCGGCGACAGGCAGGTGTCGCAGTTGCCGCAGGGCAATCCGGGCTCACCGAAGTAGGCGAGCAGCTGGGTGCGCCGGCAACCGACTGTCTCGCACAGCGCGAGCATCGCGTCCAAGTGCAGCTGGAGCTGGCGCCGGTGGGCGGCGTCGCCCTCGGAGGCATTGATCAGCTTGCGCTGCTGCACCACGTCGCTGAGGCCGTAGACCATCCACGCGGTCGAAGGCAACCCGTCCCGACCGGCGCGCCCCGTCTCCTGGTAGTAGCCCTCGACCGATTTCGGCAAGTCGAGATGGGCGACGAAGCGCACGTCGGGCTTGTCGATGCCCATGCCGAAGGCGATGGTCGCCACCACGACCAGCCCGTCTTCGCGCAGGAAGCGCGACTGGTTCGCCGCGCGGGTGCGATTGTCCAGTCCCGCGTGGTACGGCACCGCGGTGACGCCGTTCTCGTTGAGGAAAGCCGCGGTCTTTTCCACCGAATTGCGCGAAAGGCAGTAGACGATGCCCGCGTCCCCCGCGTGCTCGGTGCGGATGAACTCCAGCAGCTGACGTTCGGGGCGGTTCTTCGGCTCGATCCGGTACTGGATATTGGGCCGGTCGAAACTGGACACGAAGCGGCGCGCCCCGCCGAGATCGAGACGCTGGATGATCTCGTCGCGCGTCTTCTCGGTGGCGGTCGCGGTCAGCGCGATGCGCGGCACCTGCGGCCATCGCTCGTGCAGCACGGAAAGGCCCAGGTAGTCGGGCCGGAAGTCATGGCCCCACTGGGACACGCAATGCGCTTCATTGATGGCGAACAGCGCGACTTTGCCCCGATCCAGTAGCTGCGCGGTCGAGTCCAGGCGCAACCGCTCCGGCGCCAGGTACAGCAGATCCAATTCGCCCGCGACGAATTGCGCCTCGACGGTCCGGCGCTCGTCGGGATACTGGGTGGAGTTGAGGAAGCCCGCGCGCACGCCGAGAGCGCTGAGCGCGTCCACCTGGTCCTGCATGAGGGCGATCAGCGGGGAGATCACCACACCGACGCCGGGCCGTACCAGAGCGGGTACCTGGTAGCAGAGCGACTTGCCGCCGCCGGTCGGCATGAGCACCAGCGCGTTGCCGCCGTCGATCACGTGCTGCACGATCGCGCGCTGATCGCCGCGGAAGCTGTCGTAACCGAAGACTCGGCGTAGAACCTGCTGCGCCGCAACGGATCCGGCGTCCGATCCGGACGCGTCTTCGATCGCCACAGCCGCGAAATCATCGGGGGAAGTCACCCGGCCCATCCTACGAGCGCTGGGCCGGGACGCTACCGGTACAGTCGGCGTTCGCCCTGCTGAGCGGCGGAGTTCCACACCTGTGGACAACCGGGACCCGCTGTCGCGAGCCCCGCTCGCCGACCTCGGTGTTCACGGCACCCACGGGGCTGCGATCAAGCCGCACCCGTCATCCTCGCAAATGGGCGAGGACCTCGTCGTGGAGCAGGCCGTTGCTGGCGATGGCGTCGCCGCCGTGCGGACCGGGCGCGCCGTTCAGCGCCGTGAATCGCCCGCCCGCTTCGCGCACGAGGATATCCAGAGCGGCCAGGTCCCACAGGGAGACCTCCGGTTCGGTGGCGATGTCGACGGCTCCTTCGGCGAGCAGGCAATAACTGAGGAAATCGCCGTAGCCGCGCACGCGCCACACTTCGTCGGTCAGGGCCAGGAACCGCTCGCGCAGTCCGCGCTCGCGCCAGCCGGACAAACTGGAGAACGCCAGGCTGGCCGAACCCAGCTCGCCGACGGCGGAGACCGAGATGGGCTTGCCCGCTTTCCCTTCGAAGCTCGACCACGCTCCCGATCCCGCGGCCGCCCACCACCGCCGGACCAGAGCCGGAGCGCTCACCACGCCGACGATCGGCGCACCGTCCTCCAGCAGTGCGATCAGCGTCGCCCAGATCGGCACGCCCCGCACGAAGTTCTTGGTGCCGTCGATGGGGTCGACCACCCACTGCCTGCCATCGAATTCGGCGGCGCCGCCGAATTCCTCCCCCAGCACCGCGTCGTCCGGCCTGGCATCCGACAGCAGCCGCCGGATCTCCTGCTCCACGGCGAGATCGGCGTCCGACACCGGCGTCAGGTCCGGCTTCGCGTCGACTTTCAAGTCCAGCGCGCCGAAGCGAGCGCGGGTGATCGCGTCGGCGGCGTCGGCCAGCCGCAGGGCGAGTTCCAGATCGGAGGAGTACACAGCCACGCCACGCACCCTATCGACCCGGCCGGTCGGCTCCATTTCCATCCCGGCGGCCACGGACCACTGCCGCGCGGGACCGCCCCGTCTCTTCGGCATACGACCCACCCGACCGCGGGCGCCGGGAACTTAGACCGGCCCGACTTCGCCGACCTGGGCGGCGCTGTCCGCCGCGGCCATACCCGCACCGAGCTTCCGGGCAGCGATGCGGGATATCCGGCAACGGACGCCCATGGGCACAACAAGGCCGGATTGCGCCGCCGGTCAGCCGCGCCCGACCGGCGCTCACCCCACGGATTCCAGCGACCGCGCCGTGGCCAGCGCGCTCGCCCACCAGTGCAGCTGATCGAGCATCGCCGTCGCGGCGGCCGCGGGCTCCTCGGGCTCCAGCAACTTCCCGTCGCCGTCGAACAGCAGGTAGTAGCGCGGGAACGACACGTAGTCACGGACCGTGTGGGCGTTGAGCTCGTTGAAGATCTGCCGCAGGTGCTCGATGGCGAGCAGGCCCCCCGATGCCCCGCTGTAGCCGACGAAACCGATCGCCTTCGCGTCCCACTGGGTGAAATGCCAGTCGATGACGGCCTTCAGGGAAGCGGGCACGCTGCGGTTGTAGTCGGGCGTGACGATGACGAAGGCGTCGGCTGCCGTGAGCCTGGTTGTGAGGTCGGTCATGCCGTCGGGACGCTGCGGGTCCGGGTTCAGCGCCGGAGGCGTCGCGGGCAACTCCAGGGGAATGCGCGCCTCGGCCAGATCGATCACGTCGACCTCGAACGAAGGGTGCCGCCGCGCCTGCTCGGCGAACCACGACGCCACGACCGGTCCGAAGCGTCCCTCCCGGACGCTGCCGATGATCACCGCGAGCTTCAGTGGGTTGTCGGACATGCTGTATCTCCTCGATTTCCGGGACGACCCGGAATGGGCCGCCGACCCCGAATCTGCTGCGTGCGGCGCGGGGCAGGGAGACCGCCGTGAGAGTGGTAGTGACAGGGACACCCTCCGGCCGGTGCGCCTTGTTACGTTCGGAAGGTGAGCGACAACGAACTCGGGCTGTTCCTGCGCACCCGCCGCGAAGCGGTGACACCCGCCCAGGTCGGCCTGCCCACCGGTCCGCGGCGGCGCACTCCAGGACTGCGCCGCGCGGAGCTGGCCACCCTGGCCGGTGTGAGCGTGGAGTACGTCACTCGTCTCGAGCAAGGTCGCGATCGGCGGCCTTCACCGCCGGTGCTTTCCGCGCTGGCGGACGCGTTGCAGCTCAGCCCGGCCGAGCGCATCCACTTGCACCGGTTGACCAAGTCGGTGGACAGCGGGTTCACCTGTATGGGCGACGCGCAGCCGCTGCGCGAAGTGCGGCCGACGGTGCGCGCGATCCTGGATCGGCTCGAACCCGCGCCCGCGGTGGTGGTGAACCGCCTCACCGAGGTTCTCGCCTACACCGACGGCTACCACCGGCTGATGGCGCCGACGGGCCTGTTCGACGCATCCGGCGCCCCGCCGAACCTGGCGCGTTTCGTCTTCTGCTCGCCCGCCGCCGAGACCTGTTACGCGGACTGGGAGCACGTCGCCGACGAGACGGTCGCCACTTTGAAGCAGGGCCCGTTCCGCGCCGATCCGCACATCGCCGCCCTCGCCGACGAGCTGACCGTCACCGTGGGCCCGGCCTTCGCCGAACGGGTCGACTCCGTGCCGAGCCTGGCCGCCACCAGCGGAATCACCCGCCTGACCCACCCCGGCGCGGGTGCGATGCGCCTGGCCTACGAGTTCCTCGAGCTCTCCGCCGACGACGACCAGCGGATGATCGTCTACCTCCCGGCCGACGACGCCACCGCCGCCGCCCTCGACGCGCTCGACGGACGCCGCCCGGGCGGACTGCACGCGGTCTCGGGCTGACCGGGCGACACACCTGGCCCAGCGGTTCACGTCCCGGCGCCGGGGGAATACGAACCACACTGGGCCACCGAGCCCGTGCGTCGTCGCGCGAACTCCGAGGTCCATGACCATCGGTCGGCGGCCCGGCGAGCCGGCACATCACGCGCGCCCGGCATCCCACCGGACGGGCGCGACGATCACCGCCCTCGCTATTTCCAATCACGAACTGCGTCAAGCACCGTCGCCGTTTAGGGTAGAAGCTCATGAGGCGTCGGTCACAGCGCATCCACCCGGCGAGGGGTGTGCAGCGAGCGCGTGGCCTCCCCGCGATCCGCCCATCCGCCCCGCGTACGCCGGCGCCGGCCCGCGCCGAGGCCGTCCCCGGTCATCCCGCGCGCACTCGTGTGCTGCGGTCACAGAGGGGCAGCTAGGCTTGACCATCGTGCATCCTGACGTTTCCGCTGATCTCGCCGAACTCGACGCCACACTCAAGACGGTCGAATCGGTCCTCGACATCGACGAGCTGCGTCGTCGTATCGACGAGCTCGAGCATCAGGCCGCCGACCCGGACCTGTGGAACGACCAGGACCATGCGCAGCAGGTCACCAGTGAGCTCTCCCACGCCCAAGGCGAACTGCGCCGGGTCGAGGAGCTGCGCCAGCGGCTCGACGATCTGCCGGTGCTCTACGAACTGGCCGAGGAGGAAGAGGGCGAGGCCAAGACCACCGCGCTCGCCGAGGCCGACGCCGAGCGCGCCGCGCTGCACGCCGACGTGGAGGCGATGGAGGTCCGCACGCTGCTGTCGGGCGAGTACGACAAGCGCGACGCGCTGGTGAACATCCGCTCCGGCGCCGGTGGCGTGGACGCCGCCGACTGGGCCGAGATGCTGATGCGCATGTACATCCGCTGGGCCGACCGGCACAAGTACGCGGTCGAGGTCTACGACACCTCCTATGCCGAGGAAGCGGGCATCAAGAGCGCCACCTTCGCGGTGAAGACGCCGTACGCCTACGGCACGCTGTCGGTCGAGATGGGCACGCACCGGCTGGTACGGATCAGCCCGTTCGACAACCAGGGCCGTCGCCAAACCTCCTTCGCCGAGGTCGAGGTGCTCCCCGTGGTCGAGACCACCGACCACATCGAGGTGCCGGAGACGGAGATCCGGGTGGACGTGTACCGCTCGTCGGGCCCGGGCGGCCAGAGCGTCAACACCACCGACTCGGCGGTCCGCATCACCCACCTGCCCACCGGCATCGTGGTCACCTGCCAGAACGAGAAATCGCAGTTGCAGAACAAGATCTCGGCCATGCGGGTGTTGCAGGCCAAGCTCTTGGAACGCAAGCGGCAGGAGGAGCGCGCCGAGATGGACGCGCTGAAGACCAACGAGGGCGCCTCCTGGGGTAACCAGATGCGGTCCTACGTGCTGCACCCGTACCAGATGGTCAAGGATCTGCGGACGAACTACGAGGTCAACAACCCGTCGGCGGTGCTCGACGGCGATATCGACGGGTTCATCGAGTCGGGAATCCGCTGGCGAATGCGAGAGCAGGCGAGCTAGATGAATATCGCGGGCATCCAGGCGATCGCTTCCACCGGTTTCACCACGTGGCTACGCGGTTCGGGCCTGGAGATCGTGCTGCTCATCCTCGGCGCCATCTTGTTCAGCCGGTTCGCCACCTATCTCAGGGACCGGGTCACCCGCAGGATCGACGCCGGATTCCACAGCAGCGACGCACTCGTGCGCACCGAGGCGGCCAAGCATCGGCACGCGCTGGCGCAGGTGATCACCTGGGTGGTGCTGACCATCGTCTACGTGCTGATCACCATGGAGGTGCTGCGGCGGCTCGGCTTCGCCGTCACCGGATTGGTCGCGCCCGCGGCGGTGCTCGGCGCCGCGCTCGGTTTCGGCGCGCAGCGCATCGTGCAGGACATTCTCGCCGGGTTCTTCCTGATCACCGAGCGGCAGTACGGCTTCGGCGATGTGGTCCGCATCGCGGTGACTGGAGCCGCGGAGCAGGCGGAAGGTACGGTCGAGGACGTCACGCTGCGGATCACCACGCTGCGCAACGCGGACGGTGAGGTGATCACCGTGCCCAACGGCCAGATCGTGAAGGTGACGAACCTCTCGAAGGACTGGGCACGCGCCGCGATCGACGTGCCGGTGGCCGCCAGCGCTGATATCACCAGGGTCAACGAGATCCTGCACGAGGTCGGTACAAAGGCGTACGAGGACGCTCGGTTGAAGCCGTTGCTGCTCGACGAGCCCACCGTCATGGGTGTGGAAGACCTGACCGTCGACCAGATGAACATCCGAATGGTTGCCCGAACGTTGCCAGGCAAACAGTTCGAAGTCGGACGCGAGCTGCGGGTACGAGTCGCCGCGGCGCTGCGCCGGGAGGGAATCAGTGAGACCACGTAGATCCACGGCGATCCTGATGGCCACCTGGGTCGCCACGTTCGTGCTGTACGTATTCGTCAAACCCGACGAAACGACCACCGCTCCGGCCACCTTGGTCAATGCCGTTCCGGCGGCGGTGATCACGGAACCGCCGGGTCGCTGAGGCGCGCGCGTGGCATCGGCCGCCGCGCTGTCACCCACGGTTGACGACGCGGGCCGCGCCCGGTTGCTGGTTACACTGGCTCCCCGTGATCACCATGCGGAACGTCACCAAGTCGTACAAGACCTCGACGCGACCCGCGCTGGACGACATCACCGTCGATGTGGGCAAGGGCGAGTTCGTCTTCATCATCGGACCGTCCGGCTCGGGCAAGTCGACCTTCATGCGCTTGCTGCTGAAGGAGGAGACGCCGACGACGGGCGAGATCAGAGTCGCCGATTTCCGGGTCGACCGGTTACCCGGCCGCAAGGTGCCCAAGTTGCGCCAGCGCATCGGGTGCGTCTTCCAGGACTTCCGGCTGCTACAGCAGAAGACGGTCTACCAGAACGTCGCGTTCGCGCTGGAGGTGATCGGCAAGCGGCGGCAGTTCATCGACCGCACCGTCCCCGAGGTGCTCGACATGGTCGGCCTCGGCGGCAAGGCCGACCGGCTGCCGACCGAGCTCTCCGGCGGTGAGCAGCAGCGCGTGGCGATCGCGCGCGCCTTCGTGAACCGGCCGCTGGTGCTGCTGGCGGACGAACCGACCGGCAACCTCGATCCCGACACCAGCGGCGACATCATGATGCTGCTCGAGCGGATCAACCGGATCGGCACCACGGTGGTGATGGCTACCCACGACAACCACATCGTCGACGCGATGCGCAGGCGGGTGGTGGAGCTCGATCACGGGCGATTGGTGCGCGACGAGGCGACGGGCGTGTACGGGGTGGGCCGGTAATGCGCGCGAGTTTCCTGTTCGGCGAGGTCCTCGCGGGTCTGCGCCGCAACGTCACGATGACCATCGCGATGATCCTGACGACCGCGGTCTCGCTCACCATGCTCGGCGGCGGCCTGCTGGCGGTGCGCATCGCGGACAAGACCGAGCAGTACTTCCTGGACCGGCTGGAAGTGCGGCTGTATCTCACCGAGGATGTCTCGGCCAACGATCCGGACTGCTCGCAGGACCCGTGCCGCGCGCTGATGGCGGATCTGAAGGCGACCAGCGGGGTGGAGTCGGTGCAGTTCCTCAACCGCGAGGAAGCGATCCGCGAGGCCAAGGAGAAGACCTTCAAGGACCAGCCCGAGCTGGCCAAATACGTGAGCGAGACGCCGCTGCCCGCGTCGCTGCGGGTGAAGATGGAGGACGCGGAGCGCTATCCCACCATCTACGAGAAGTTCTACGACCGTCCCGGCGTCGGCATGGTGCGCAACGACAAGGACATCGTGGACCGGCTGGTCAGCCTGTTCGACGGGTTGCGCAACGCGGCCTTCGGTCTGGCGGTGCTGCAAGCGCTGGCGGCGGTGATGCTGATCGCGAACATGGTGCAGATCGCCGCGTTCACCCGGCGCACCGAGGTCGGCATCATGCGGCTGGTCGGCGCGACCCGCTGGTACACCCAGTTGCCGTTCCTGCTGGAGGCCATGGTCGCCGCGCTGGCAGGCTCGGTGCTGGCGATGCTGGGTCTGCTCATCGCCCGCCCGCTGGTGATCGATCGCGCTCTCGGCGACCTGTTCGCCAGCAAGGTCTTCCCCCGCATCACCGGCGAGGATATCGCGATGACCGCACTGGTCATCGCCCCGGTCGGCATCGTATTCGCGGCCATCACGGCCTACGCGACGCTGCGCTACTACGTGCGCGAGTGAGCGCGGGAGCCGGTGGCCGCGGTCCGGCCACCGGCTCGATCCGTCCCGCCGTCGCGCCCGCCTCCATCGGCCCGCGCGCTACAGGACAAGGTCGGTCAACTGGTCCCAGTCGAGGAAGATCCGGATCGGCAGGTCCACGGCGAACCCGGTCTGCGGCTTCAGGACGCGGGCGAGCCGGTAGTGGCCGACGCCGTGGTCGAGGCCATAGGTCTCGATCGAGGTCACCTCGGTATCCGACACACTCACCAGCCAGTACCACGGAATTCCGGCAGCGGCGTACTCACCCATCTTCTCGAGCCGGTCCGTTTTGACATGGCTCGGCGAGATGACCTCGACGGCGATCTTCAGATGCCGCGCAGGTACGGGCCGGACCTCCGCCGCCACACATTCGTACAGGGCGACGTCGGGACGGCGAATCGTCGCTCGGGGTACTTCCCAGAGCACTACATCGAAATCATGATTGGCGTCCAGGCAAGCCGACGGATCCTCGGCCATGTATTCCCGGGCCGCTGCCTCGAGCATCGCCAGAAGCCGGTGGACGGCTTTCTGGTGTGCGCGAGTGGGCGATTCGCAGCGGACCGCATCGCCGTTCACCACCTCCACCAAGCGGCAGAACTCGTCGGGGAGTTCGCGCCAGATGTCGACCGTGATCGGCTCGGGCTGAACGTTGTCCGGCCGAGCCCAGTCGAAGATCGCTGACATGCGTCGGAGTCTAGTCACGACCACGCGGTCGGCAGTTCGATCCGAACCGTCCCACGCGGCGTCGTCACCGGACATACGACTTCACGGACACGGTTCCCGCACGGCGGTCTGTCGATCCGATTTCCCGCGTACGCTGCCCCTCGACGGCCTTCTTACTCAGGAGTAAGATAGCCTTACTCTGGAGTAAGATAGCCGGGGAAGACCGCACCAACCCATGCGAGAAAACAGGTGATGATGAGCACTCGAGACAGCGCGACGAAGCGACGTCCAGACACGTCCGCGGTCGGCCTGAACCAACCCAAGCGGGATTGGATGGGCGCGGCGATGCGGGTCATGACGACTCTCACCGGGTCGGAACTCGCCGAGAAGTACAACCTGCGCAAGCCGATCGAGCGCGTCACCTACGAGGGCACCAAGACCGGTTTCCGCACGCTCGGCGCGGCGACCCGCGCGTTCGCCAAGGTAGCGGGCACCGGCGCGCCCAAGCGCCTGGCCGCCAACGAAGCGAAGAACAAGGATTTCTTCGACCTGACCCCCACCGACGAACAGCAGATGATCGTCGAGACGGTCAAGGAATTCGCCGCCGAGATCCTGCGCCCGGCCGCCTACGAGGCCGACAACGCGGCCAAGGCGCCGCGCGACCTGCTCGAGCGCGCCGCCGAACTCGGCATCACCCTGATCAACGTCCCCGAGGAGCTCGAGGGTGCGGCCTCGGAGCGCGGCGCGGTGACCAACTCGCTGGTCGCCGAGGCGCTCGCGCACGGTGACATGGGTCTGGCCCTGCCCATCCTGGCGCCCAGCGGCGTCGCCGTCGCGCTCGCGCAGTGGGGCAGCGACGCGCAGCAGAAGACCTATCTGCCGTCGTTCACCGGCGAGAACGTTCCGCAGGCCTCGGTCGTGATCAGCGAGCCGCGCGCCTTGTTCGACCCGTTCGCGCTGGACACCAAGGCGGTGCGCTCGCCGAGCGGCTACCGCATCTCGGGTGTGAAGAGCCTGGTGCCCGCCGCGGCCGACGCCGAGCTGTTCCTGGTCGCCGCCGAGCTCGACGGGCGTCCCGCGCTGTTCATCGTCGAATCCGACGCACCGGGCCTGGTGGTGGAGGCGGACCCGAGCATGGGTCTGCGCGCCGCGGGCCTGGGCCGGCTGATCCTGGACAACGTGGCTGTCGGCGCCGACGCCGTCCTCGGCGACGGTGACGCCGCCACCCGCGCCGAGGAGTACGCCGACGCTGTGCGCCTGGCTCGTCTCGGGTGGGCCTCGCTCGCCGCGGGCACCGGCCGAGCCGTGCTGGACTACGTGATCCCGTATGTGAACGAGCGCGAAGCGTTCGGCGAGCCGATCTCGCACCGCCAGGCGGTGGCCTTCATGGTCGCCAACATCGCGATCGAACTCGACGGCCTGCGGCTGGTGACCCTGCGCGGCGCTTCCCGCGCGGAGCAGGGCCTGTCCTTCGGCCGGGAGGCCGCGCTGGCCCGCAAGCTCGCCACCGACAAGGGCATGCAGATCGGCCTGGACGGCGTGCAGCTGCTCGGCGGTCACGGCTTCACCAAGGAACACCCGGTCGAGCGCTGGTACCGCGACCTGCGGGCCATCGGCGTCGCCGAAGGTGTCGTGCTCATCTAACCGGCTCGTTCCGTTCTCCAGGAGACCTCCCCATGATCAACCTCGAACTCCCCAAGAAGCTGCGCGCGAGCGCGAACCAAGCGCACCAGGTCGCGCAGGAGATCTTCCGCCCGATCTCGCGCAAGTACGACCTCGCCGAGCACGACTACCCGGTCGAGCTGGACACCATGGCCGCCATGGTCGAAGGCCTGGCCGACTCCGGCACCCAGAAGATCGGCGGCGCCGCCGGTGGCCGCGCCGATGACAGCGAGATCGACCGCCACGCCACCGAGCTGCTCGGAAACACCAACGGCGGCAACATGTCCGCCCTGCTGAACGCGCTGGAGACCTCCTGGGGCGACGTCGGCCTCATGCTGTCGATCCCCTACCAGGGCCTGGGCAACGCGGCCATCGCCGCCGTCGCCACCGACGAGCAGCTGAAGCGCTTCGGCAAGGTGTGGGCCTCGATGGCGATCACCGAGCCGTCCTTCGGGTCCGACTCCGCCGCCGTGTCCACCACCGCCGTGCTCGACGGCGACGAGTGGGTGCTCAACGGCGAGAAGATCTTCGTCACCGCGGGCCAGCGCTCGACCCACATCGTGGTGTGGGCGACGGTCGACAAGAGCCTGGGCCGCGCGGCGATCAAGTCGTTCGTCGTGCCGCGCGACGCTCCTGGTCTCTCGGTGGCGCGGCTCGAGCACAAGCTCGGAATCAAGGCCTCCGACACCGCGGTGCTGCTGCTGCAGGACTGCCGGATTCCGAAGGACAACATCCTCGGCAGCCCGGAAGTCAACGTGGAGAAGGGCTTCGCCGGGGTCATGCAGACCTTCGACAACACCCGTCCACTGGTCGCCGCGATGGCGGTCGGCGTCGCGCGCGCCGCGCTGGAAGAGCTGCGCTCGATCCTGACGGCCGCGGGCGTGGAGATCTCCTACGACGTCCCGGCCAACAACCAGCACGCCGCCGCCGCCGAATTCCTGCGGATGGAAGCCGATTACGAGGCCGCCTACCTGCTCGCCTTGCGCGCGGCATGGATGGCCGACAACAAGAAGCCCAACTCGCTCGAGGCTTCCATGTCGAAGGCGAAGGCGGGCCGCACCGGCACCGACGTCACCTTGAAGGCCGTCGAACTGGCCGGCGCCATCGGCTACTCGCAGCGCACGCTGCTGGAGAAGTGGGGCCGCGACTCCAAGATCCTGGACATCTTCGAAGGCACTCAGCAGATCCAGCAGCTCATCGTCGCCCGCCGTATCCTCGGCAAGACCAGCGCCGAGCTGAAATAAACTGGTAGACAACGGAAAACCGGTGCGAGTCCACTCATCAACTCGCACCGGTTTTTTCGTGCCCGACGTTCGGCTCCTCGGTCCGCCGCTGGCTCAGGCCCCTATAGGCGATCATCGCCGAAAAAGCCTCCGGTTCGGGCCGGTCCATACTCGGCCGGGCCGGTGCCGAGCTGAAATAGGTTGATCGAGCGGATCGACATCTGGGCCATTTCGGCGACAGCACAGGTGTGGACCTGAGACCGTGTGACCTATAGCCTTCGCACCCATGTGGAGCATTGTGCCTATCTCGATTGTCAGCTGTTTCCTGATCGCCGCCGGATTCGCGTGGGGGCTGCCCAAGGACTGAGTAAGCCGTCGCGAGGCCTCCGAGTGGTCAATCCGGCGTGGTCAATCCGGCGTGGTCAATCCGGCGTGGTCAATCCGGCGTGGTCAATCCGGCGGGAGCATGGCTCGGCGAGCGAGCTGACGTGCGGTGAGATCGGCCGTCCACAAGGGCTGGAGCATGTGCCAGTCGGCGGGGTGCGCGGCGATACCGGCAGCGAAACGGTCGGCCAGCGCCTGAGTGGTATCGCACACGCCACGGCTGGTGTCGATGGGGGCATCCACGTGAAATCCCCAGCCGTGAGCGGTGTACCAGCAGTGGACGGGTAGCAGTGGCGCGCCGGTATCATGGCCAGCCGCGCTGGACCGGCCGGCATTCGAGCGGGTTCACCGAAGAAGGTGACCGGTACGCCGGTGCCGGACAAGTCGCGTTCACCCAGCAGCCCGACTATCCTTCCCTGCCGGATCCGGGCGAGCAATTGCGGGAACGGTGGCACCGCGCCACCGGTGAGCGGGATGATCTCGAAGCCCAAGCGTTCGCGAAAACGAACGAAGCGCTGGAACAACGATTCCGGGGCGAGTCGCTCGGCGACGACGGTCGGTGAACCCACGCGCTGCACCAGCCACACTCCCGCCAGGTCCCAATTGCCGCTGTGCGGCAGGGCGAGTACCGCACCGGTGCCGCGTTCGACCGCCCGGTGAATGTGTTCGAGTCCGGTGGCCGAGGATTCGATGACGTCGGCGAGTCGCACCGGGTCCATCGACGGCAGCCGAAAGGCTTCCCGCCAATAGCGGGCGTAGGAGCGCAGGCTCGCACGGACCAACGTGTGCGGCACCTCCTCCGGCACGACGCCGACTACCCGGGACAGGTTGCGGCGCAATTGATCCGGGCCACCGTTGCGGGCCGCGCGTTCAGCTCCCGCGTCGAACAGGCGGACGGCCAGCGGTTCCGGCAGCGCGCGCACCAGTCGCCAGCCGGCGGCGTAACCGAGGTCCCATGCCCTTGCGGCCGGCTTCACCGCCTACCTACCCGGCTCGGAGCTGCGTCGTTTCGTCGGGAGCGGCCGCAGGCGTCGCGGGGACGGCGTCGCTGAATACGGGCACACCAACCGCCTCGGGGTGCGGCGCGCCGACATTGATGGGCGTACTGGGATGGCTGAACAACTCAGGTGCGGGCTGGTTACTTCGATGCATTCCCGGATTCTCCGCTCACTCGCGATCGAGGACGCCCGATTGGATGGCCGACCGTATCGACACGGTCTCGCCGCCGCCGTAGATTTCGACGGCCGCCTCGAAAACCCACACTACTCGCAAAGAGACCATACGGAACGGTCTTATCGGAGATACGCCGCTTCGACGAGCACGCCGCTGCGTCGATGAGTCAACGACATGATCACGCCATTCGGCGTTCACCCCTGGACAGGCCCCGCACCGAGCGGGCAGCCTAACGCCCTGTCGCTGGATCGACGAATCAGCGGACGTATTCACTCGAGCTACACCAGAGAACTGCAAGGAGAACTGGTTATGCCACGACTGAGTTTCACACGTCGCCTCGCCACCGCCTCGGCCGCCGCCGCGGTATTCGTGACTCCATTCGCTGGGCACGCCGCCGCGGAGCCCGCCGCGGTCGACTGGAGTGCCGCTGGGCAACGGCTGCGAGCCGCCGCCGTCGGAAATTCCGCCGCCGAGCAAGCGATCGACCGCCTGATCGCCTCGGGGCAGCTGGGTCGGGCCGGGCAGGCGGCGTTACCCGCCCAGCCGTTCCAGATTCCGGCGCAGTCGGATATCGGACGCGGTGAAGGGCCCGGCGTGTACGGATCGGGAATCGCCCTCGGCGTGGACGGTTTCCGGCTCGGATTCTTCGGCGGACCGGGCACGATCTCGCCGAATCAGACCGGCGCGAAGCTCGAGGTGCTGTGGATCAACCTGGCCAACGGGCGCAGCGGCACCGAACTGCTCTACGAGCACAACGACGTTCCGGTGGACACCACCATTCGCACCCGCGCCCTGGACACCGGCGCGGGGCCGGTGGTCGCCGCGGTGTACGGGTCGCTGTGGCACCGCTGGTCGGTGCCCGTGAGCGAGGCGAACCCGGACGGGTACGCCTACCGGCTGGGCACGATCTCGGTTCCGTCGTTCGGCGCCGTCTACAACTGACCCGTTCGCGCTCCGGCTTCCGCCGCCACGGAGGCCGGAGCATCCGGTTTGTCGGAGGTTGCGTACTTCCGTAGTTTCTGGATTCGTGAGTTTGGAAGACCGGGTCGCCGAATTGGAATGGCGGCTCAGCGCGCTGGAAGAGATGGTCCGGCCGGAGAACCTCCCGCCCGACACCGAGTGGGCGGTGACCCGCTTGCAGGAGGAGTTCGCGGCGGCCGACGAGCCCAACGGCGGCGTCGTCTTCGCCGGGTCGGTGCGCCTGCCCAACGATCAGCAGCGCGAATGGCAGGCCAGGTTCACCACCGGCGACCTGATCGAGGACGACTGGGCGGAAACGGCGGAATGCCTTGCCGCGCTGGGCAGCCCCGTCCGGCTGCGCCTGCTGCGCGAGATCATGGGCGGACGTCGGACCGCAGCCGAACTGGCCGGAGTGGATGGCGTGGGCGACTCCGGTCAGATCTATCACCACTTGCGGCAGTTGGCCGCGGTCGGCTGGCTGCACACCGCGGGCCGTGGGCGATTCGAGGTTCCCGCCGCCAGGGTGGTTCCCCTACTGGTCGCCCTGGCCAGCGCCCGGCGCTGAATCGGGCGGCACCGAGGCGGCCACGTACCCGGCGGTGGCGAGCATTCCGCCGATCTGCTCGTAGGTCGCCGGCTCGCGGGGCGCGACCGTCGCCAGGCCGTCCACGTAGCGGTTGAACATGCAGAACGCCGCCGCTATGAGGACCGCGTCGTGGACGTCTTCGTCGCCGGCGCCCGCGGCACGGGCATTCTCGACGTCTTGCGGTGTCACCTCGAGCCCGGACCGGCGCACTTTGTCCGCGATTCGCAGCAGCGCGCGCAGTTTCGGATCGATGGTGGCCGAGTCCACGTCGGCGATGACCGCGTAGACCAGGTCGCGCCCGCCCTCCACCAGCGCCGCGGCGGTCGCGGCATGCGATTGCGTGCAGAAATACGTCTCGTTGCGCGACGAGACGTACGCGGCGATGGTCTCGCGCTCCCCCGGCGTCAGCGGCGAGGACCCGCGCAAGAGCACCTGGGCGAACTCGCTCAGTGCCGTGCCGGTTGCGGGCTTGAAGGCGAACAGGCCCCGGATGCCGGGCAGATCGCCGGGAACGTCGATGAACGGTGCACGGTCCTGCGGATCGGACATATGGCCGCGTCTCCCTTCGAGCGGTCTCGAGACGTTGCGAGGGTAGCGCTACCGGCCGGTAGCCGCGCGCGAAAAAGTGGGAATCGGCTCGCGGACCGGTCTCACCTGGGGTGATGCAACCCAACCGAGACTGATTTGTCCGCTTTAGTTGTGACCTGTCACACTCCCCACTGCTACGGTGGCGGTCAACACGCCGTATTGGTTCGCTAGGTCGAGTACCGACGCGAGGGTTTTTGTGGAGGTTTTTTCGACATGAAGCTGGCCCACACGCTGGAATTTGTGAAGGCGCTAGGGGTGCTGCGGAGCGCGGGCGTCAGCGACCCCAAGAAGCCGCTGGAGACGCTGCGGACGATGAAGGAGTCCAAGATCCTCGGCCCGCAGGCCACGCTGATCCGGCACTCCGCGCGGGTGGCGCCGGACGCGCCCGCCCTCGCCGACGAGGCCGGCACCCTGACCTATCGCGAGCTGGACGAACAGTCGACCGCGATCGCCCGTGGGTTGCAGGCGGCAGGCATCACCGAGGGCACGGTGATCGCCGTGCTGGCGCGTGACCACCGCGGCCTGATCCTGTCCATGGCCGCCGCGGGCAAGCTCGGCGTGCGCGTGGCGCTGATGAACACCGGTTTCGCCAAGCCGCAGTTCGCCGAGGTGTGCGCCCGCGAGAAGGTCAAGGCGGTGCTGCACGACAGCGAGTTCCTCGGCTTGCTCGACGCCCTTCCCCCGGAACTGCCCCGCTACCTGACCTGGGTCGACGAGGGCACCGCACTGCCCGAGGGCGCGCAGACGCTCAACGATCTGGTGGCGGCCAACTCGACCGAGCCGCTGCCCGCCCCCAGCAAACCGGGCGGCTTCATCATCTTGACCAGCGGCACCACCGGCTTGCCGAAGGGCGCGCCGCGCACCAAGGTCACCCCGCTGTCCACCGCCCAGTTCGTGGACCGCATCCCCTTCCCCAAGGGCGGCACCCAGGTGATCGTGTCGCCGATCTTCCACAGCACCGGTCTCGCGACCTGGCTGGTCGGCACCGCCTTGTCCAACAAGATAGTGGTGCGCCGCCGCTTCGACGCCGAGGCCACGTTGCAGATGATCTCCGACCACCAGGCCGAGATGCTGGTGGCGGTGCCGACGATGCTGCACCGGATGGTCGAACTCGATCCGGCGATCCGGGCGAAGTACGACCTGTCCTCGCTGAAGGTGATCATGCTGGCCGGCTCGGCGCTGTCTCCCGAACTCACCATCAAGGCCACCGAGGCGTTCGGGCCGGTGCTCTACAACCTCTACGGCTCTACCGAGTGCGCCGTCGCCACCGTGGCGAATCCCGAGGATCTCGCGCTGGCGCCCGGCACCGTCGGACGCCCGCCGATCACCTGCGAGGTGCGGCTCTTCGACGACAACGACCAGCCGGTCACCGCGATCAACACCACGGGCCGGATCTTCATCCGCAGCGGGGCGCCGTTCGAGGGCTACACCGACGGCCGCACCAAGCAGGTCATCGACGGCTTCATGTCCAGCGGCGACGTCGGCCACTTCGACGAGAACGGCCTGCTCATGGTGGACGGCCGCGACGACGACATGATCGTCTCCGGCGGCGAGAACGTCTTCCCGCAGGAAGTGGAGAACCTGCTGCTGGAACGGCCCGATGTCTTCGACGTGGCCGTGGTCGGCGTGGACGACGCGGAGTTCGGGAAGCGGCTGCGCGCCTTCGTCGTCCCCGAGCCGGGCCGGACGCCGGACGGCGAGGAGATCAAGGCGTACGTCAAGAACAACCTGGCGCGCTACAAGGTGCCGCGCGAGGTGATCTTCCTCGAACGACCTGCCGCGCAACGCGACCGGCAAGCTGCTGCGCCGCGTGCTGGTGGACTACGAGGTCCAGGCCTGATCCAGCGCGGGCCGGGTGCTCGCACCCGGCCCGCTACCAGGCGGTAGCAGCCACTGAGATACATGACACATCCGGTTACAGGAGCTTGCTACTGTTAGCGCCAGCACTGGGTATCGGAATTGCGGTCCGCACCACTCGGAGGACCACCGGGTGGCACCGCCGGAAGGTTGTCATCAATGTCTCTTTCCCTCCCCGCGCTGGGTGACACCGCCCGCAAGGCGGGCGATCTGGCCCTTGGCGTGAACGTGATGGTCAAGCGGCGGCTGTTCAATCCGCTGCGCCCCGATCACGCCGCGCGGTCGGCGTTCAACGTCCTGAAGTTCGGCCCGTTCGCGGGCGTCGTCATGCACGCCGCGCAGACCAGGCCGCACGCCCCGGCCATCGTGGACGAACGCGGCGAGTTGACCTTCGGCCAGCTCAACGAACAGTCCAACGCTCTCGCTCGCGGGTTGCAGAGCACGGGCATCCAACCCGGCGACGTGGTGGCGATCCTGGCGCGCGACCACCGCGGCATGGTGTTGAGCCTGCTGGCCACCGGCAAGCTCGGCGTGCGCGGAGTCCTGATGAACACCGGGTTCGCCAAGCCGCAGTTCGCCGACGTGGCCGAGCGTGAGCACGTCAAGGCGGTGCTGCACGACAGCGAGTTCTTCGACTTGATGAGCGCCATCCCCGCCTCGATCCCGCGCATTCTCACCTGGGTCGACGAGAAGGACGACGCCGATCCGGCGATTCCGACGATCGACTCGATGATCAGCGGACAGTCCGGCGCTCCGCTGCCCGCGCCCGCCAAGCCGGGCGGCATCGTCATCCTGACCAGCGGCACCACCGGCACTCCGAAGGGCGCGCCGCGCGACCGGGTGAGCCCGTTCGCCTCGGCTCAGTTCGTCGACCGCGTGCCGCTGCCCAACAACGGCACCATGATCATGGCGGCGCCGATCTTCCACGGCACCGGTTTGTCCCAGTTCACCCTGGGTCTGGCGCTGGGTAACCGGGTGGTGTTTCAGCAGCGCCGCTTCAACCCCGAGCAGACGCTGGCCAATATCGCGAAGTACCGGGCGGATTCGCTGGTCGTGGTCCCCACCATGCTGCAACGCATCCTGGACCTGGGCGAGGACGTGCTCGCGAAGTACGACGTCAGCAGCATCAAGGTGATCTTCGCGGCGGGCTCGGCCATCGCGCCGGACGTGGTCACCCGCGCACTCGACCACTTCAACGACAGCCTCTACAACCTGTACGGCTCCACCGAGTGCGCCGTCATGACGGTCGCGACGCCCGAGGACCTGCGCAAGGCGCCGACCACCGCGGGCAAGCCCCCGGTCGGCATCCGGATCGTGCTGCTGGACGAGAACCGTAAGCCGATCACCGAGCCGAACGTCACGGGAACGATCTTCGTGGACAACGGCTTCGCCTTCACCGGCTACACCGACGGCCGCACCAAGGAGGTCGTCGACGGCATGATGAACAGCGGCGACGTCGGGCACTTCGACGCCGAACGGCCTGCTCTACATCGACGGCCGCGACGACGACATGATCGTCTCCGGCGGCGAGAACGTCTTCCCGCTGGAGGTGGAGAACCTGATCGCCGGTCGCGAGGACATCTTCGAGGCCGCCGTGGTCGGCGTGGACGACCGCGAATTCGGCAAGCGGCTGCGCGCCTTCGTCGTTCCCGGCCCCGGCAGCAAGCGGGACCCGCAGGAGATCAAGGACTACGTCAAGGCGAACCTCGCCCGCTACAAGGTCCCGCGCGAGGTGATCTTCCTCAACGAGCTGCCGCGCAACGCGACCGGCAAGCTGCTGCGCAAGCCGCTGATCGAGATGGAGGTCGACGCGGGCTGAGCGCGTCCGGGTCTTCCGGGCGGCAGGAACGTCGTGCGCCCGGAAGACCGACGGATTCACCTGTCCATCGCGTGTTTCGAGCCGAACCGACTCGGTCGATCGTGTGCAATTGGTCGGCTATCATCAGCGGGTGAGTTACGACCGGTCTGCCGCGGGACGTCGCGGCGCCGTCGCGCGGGTGCGCGGTGGTTCGGCCGGTGCGATCTCGGGAGCCGTCTCCGTCGCGGCGCACGGCTGGGTTTCCGGCGGCGTGCTGCCGGGCACCACCGCACTGGCGCTGCTCGCCGCCGCGTCCGCCGTGATCGGCGCGTTGGTGGCGGGCGCGGCCCCGCTGCGTGACACCTCGATCGGGCTCGTCGCGGCACTGGTAGCCGGTCAGCTACTCGGGCACTTCACCATGGGCATCGGCTCGGGACACCTGCATCACGGTGACGCGCAGCTGACCCCCACCATGGTCACCGCCCACGTGGTCGCGGCATGCGCGGCCGCCGTCGTCATCCGCGGCGCGGAGGCCGCGTACCGAGTCGGCACCGCGGTGTTGTACCGCGTCCTTCCGCTGCGCCACATCCCGCCTGTGGTCGCGGTTCGCGCTCCGCTGCGGACCACCCATCGCGACCGAGTCGTTCTGCGCGTGTTCGCCGCCGAGGCGTTGCGCACGCGCGCGCCGCCGCTCGCGGTCGTTCGCTGAACTTCTCCCACACCCGGAGCACGGCTGTGGCGTGAGCGCCGCTCACTGTCCGCGCCGTGCAGCACGGCGTAGCCTCGCACTCTCGTGCCCACGCCCGAGCGTGCCGAGACGCCGCGCCGTCGCCCGGTCGCACATCATCCTTCCGCGCACCGCGAGGTCGCCCTTCGGCGTGCGCATGTTCGCCATCGGCCCGGACCGTACTCGCCGCAGATCCTTTCGCGCCGAATCGTCCACGAGGCGCGCTTGCCGAAGCGGCGTCGAGCCGACGGCACGGGGAGATCGGTCTGCGCCCATCCGGGTTTCCGCCGTCAGAAACGGAACGACCGTGAGTACAACAGAAACAATCACTGCCGACCCCGATTTACCGGAGCCGTCGGACTCCCCCGGCCCACGCCGGACCACCGCGCGCAACAGTTTGTCCGCGCTGGCCATGCGCCTGCATTTCTACGCGGGTGTGCTCGTCGGACCGTTCATTCTCATCGCGGCCATCACCGGCGCGCTCTACGCGATATCGCCGACGCTCGAATCGATCGTGTCGCGCGATCTGCTGACGGTCACGCAGACCGGAACGCCGAAGCCGTTGGCGGAGCAGGTCGGCGCGGCCGTCGCCACACGACCGGACCTGCCCCTCGTCGCCGTGGCTCCGGCGGCGGGCGCCGAGGACACCACCCGCGTGCTGTTCGGCGATCCCGCGCTGGGCGAATCCGAGCGGCGGGCGGTGTTCGTGAATCCGTACACCGCCGCGCCGGTGGGGGATTCGGTCGTGTATGGCAGCTCCGGAGCGCTGCCGCTGCGCACCTGGATCGACAAAGCGCACCGCGACCTGCACCTCGGCGAACCCGGGCGGCTCTACAGCGAGCTCGCCGCGTCCTGGCTGTGGATCGTCGGCCTGGCCGGTCTGGTCGTCTGGGTGCGCCGGGTGCGCACCCGTCGTGCCCGCAATGGGTGGGGCTGGCTGCTGGCGGCCGACCGGACGCAGCGTGCGCGAGGGCGCACGCTCAACTGGCACGGTGCGGTCGGCATGTGGGTGCTGCCTTTGGCCCTGCTGCTGTCGGCGACCGGTATGACCTGGTCGACCTATGCGGGCGAGAACATCACCGAACTGCGTGAGCGACTCAGCTGGGCCACGCCCGCGGTCAGCACCGCGCTTCCCGGAGCCGTTGCCGGCGGCCACGATTCGAGTTCCGATCACCACGGCGGCGGCCACGCGGAGCACGCCCCCGCCGTCTCGGCCGAACGGATCACCCAGCTGGATCGGGTGTACGCGACCGCCCGCGCCGAAGGCATCACCCAGGCCGCCGAGATCGCCGTCCCGGCCACGGCGGACCAGGCGTTCACGGTGAAGGAACGCCGAGTGCCCGGCACCTACACCGTCGACTCGGTAGCCGTCGACGGCGCGACCGGCGCGGTCACCGACCGCCTGGCCTATGCCGACTGGCCGCTGATGGCCAAGCTCACCAACTGGGGCATCCAGTTCCACATGGGCCTGATGTTCGGGCTGCTCAATCAGTTGCTGTTGCTCGCGGCGATGATCGGCTTGATCACGGTGATCGTGCGCGGCTACCTGATGTGGTGGCGCAGGCGTCCGACTCGCGACGCCACCCGGTTCGCCATGGGCCGGGCCCCGCGCAGGGGCTCGTTGCGCACGACCCCTTTGTGGCTGGTGCTCCCGCTGGTCGCCGTCGCGTTGGTGGTCGGCTGGTTCGTCCCGCTGGTCGGGTTGAGCCTGCTCGCGTTCCTCGCGATCGACGTATTGATCGGCCTCGCCGGACGGGTGCGCGCGACCTCGTAACCCGCGTCCACGGGTGTGAGCCCGTTACCCCAACGACCTACCGAACGTCACAGGTATGGCCGTCGAATCGCCATGCCCCGAGAACCAAGGATTTTCATGCAGATCACGAAACTCGCCCTGGCCGCCATCACCACCGCAGCGCTGAGCGTCGCCACGGGCACGAGTTCCGCCGCCCCCACCGCACCCGCCGACGCCACGTCCGTCGAGGTTGTTCCCTCCGAAAGGCCCACCGGGACCGCACCCGCCGAAACCACCTCCAGCGGCACCGCACCTGCCGAAACCACTCCCAACGGCACCGCGCCTGCCGAAACCGCCTCCGCTGGTTCCACGCCCGCCGAAACCACTCCCAACAGCACCGCACCCGCCGAAACCACTTCGAACGGCTCCGCACCCGCCGAAACCGCCTCGAACGGCTCCACGCCCGCCGAAACCGCCTCGAACGGCTCCACGCCCGCCGAAACCGCCTCGAACGGCTCCACGCCCGCCGGAACCACTTCGAACGGCTCCGCATCCGCCGAAACCGCCTCGACCGGCTCCACGCCCGCCGAAACCGCTCCCACCGACACGGAGCCGGTCGGCTTCACCGCCTACGCCACCGAGACCTCCAGCGTCATCACCACCGATTCCGGCTCGCTGGTGGTCGAGGACGGCGTGCTGAAGGTGAGGGCCGCCGACGGCACCGTCGTCGCTGGCGCACCGTTGACCTTCCGCGTCGACGAATTCGAATTCCCCATCGCCGCCGAGGTCTCCGAACGCACCGCGACGCTGACCCCGCGGTTCGACATGGCGCACGCGACCTACAAGCCCGTCGCCCTGCCATTCGAGGACAAGGCGCCGTGGAAGACCGAGTATGACCGGGAACAGGCGGCCTGGACCCGGATGACCAGCACGATCGGCATGGGCGCGACCATCGGCACCCTGGTCGGCGGCATCGGCGGCGCGTCGGTCGGATGCGTCCTCGGCGGCATCGCCGGAGCGACCGTCGCGGCCGCCACCATCGTCGGTATGTTCGGCCCGTTCATCCCCGCCGCGGCCGTCGGCTGCCTCGGCGGCATCGTCGCGGTCGGCGCCCTCGGCACGGTCGCGGGCCAGATCCTGGTGACGGCCCCCGTCGCCATCGGCGCGGCGATCATGTACTTCAGCACGATCAATTCGCCTTTCCGAGGGCAATGATCTGATCCGGGCGATTCGCCCACAGCAAGTCACCAGGGCCTTGGCGGATCAATCGAGCTGAGTCGCACTACTCCCGGTTCGTGGCGGGACCGGCACCGAGCCGGGGGTAGTGCCCGCGAGACCGACCGACGGCATTGCCGACCTCGAGTGCGTTCAAAGCTGTGATCGGCCAAGCGGCCGTCGACGATGTTCGGGCATACACCTCGCAGACGGGCCGGACAGCTCGCTCGCTAGCTTGGTGCTCGATGTCAGCGGCTCTTTGCCCGTAGTGCTGCCGACACGGAACTACCGTGGCAGCCTGGCACTCCAAACCATCGTCAATATGGCGAACTATGTTCGGCCACAACAGAAGTAATAGCCAGGGACCGAAAAGAATCCGACACCGAAACACACCAGGCCAGGAGCGGGAGGAGGCGAACGAGCTGATCGCCGTGTGAAACGGTCTGCCCACCCGGCCTACGGCCCCACAGCCGATAGCGACGGCGGCACGCAAGCGGGGATGCCGGTAACCATCACATACCCCCATCATGATCAACGGCACATGGTCGAGAAGCTTCTTCGCGAAATGCCGCAATCATGTGCCGTTGATCATGTACCTACTTCGGCAGGGCCGTGATGCATTCGTACATGTGGCCGTCGAAGGATGCCATGGGCGCTATGCTCCACAGCATTCCGGTTTCTTCGATGCCAGGTGTGTAGATTTCGCTGCCGATACTGTTGAAGTAGCCGAACGAGGTTCCGCTGAACTGTTTGCCGGATGAGTTCAGGTAGCCCGACATCGTGTCCACGTACGCGGAGAAGCGTGCCGCGTCGCTGGATTCCTGCTCCGCTACCGCGGCGGCGTTCTGCGACCAATCGTCGTATTGCTCCATCAGCGAACCGGAAGGCGCGGGAGTGCCGGAGGGAAACGCGATGGCCTCGTACACGCGTGCCCGGTCCCTGAAGCCCGACAGCGTCCAATAGATCGAGGACGCGTCGCCGCGATCGGTGCTGTCGACGTCCGTCATGTGACAGACGCCGTAAGCGTGGACGTCGAGATGCAATCCGAGGCGGCTCAACCAGCTCGGGAGCGCGCCTTCGAATGATTGAGGCAGTCCTCGTCGTTGCTGCCGTTCTCCTCCGCGTCGGTGGCCGCCATCAGGCAGGCGAGCTGGTAAGCGCCGTACGCGTCGTTGCGTCCTCCGTTGACTGCCGGAAGGCGGCTCTTCACTACCTCGGGATTCTGTCTTTCGCTTCGGGTGGGCATCTCGAAGATCTCGACTTTCTTCATCCGGACCCTCCTTCGCTCGGTGGTTTCGTGCACTGGCCATCAGGAAACGTGTCTTGACCGCAGCAGCAAGAATGGCGGTGCGCGTTCTGCCTGTCCTCGCACATTTCGGGTGGTCCTCACGGAGGGTTCGCGGTGTGCGGCGGATTGTCCGGTGCGCGACGGCGTCAGCGCACCGTGGTGGTGTGACGGGTGACGAGAAGGGGGATCAGCAGATCGAGGGGGGAGATCTCGCTGCTGGTGGGCGCGTGTTCGACGAGGGAATCGAGGATGGGGGCGGCGTAGAGGCGGCCCGTCTCCGGCCCGGCCACGTTCCGAGCGCTGGTGATCAGCTCGTAGAGAACGACCGCTATCACATGCGCCCGTCGGCAGTGGGGGCGCCGGCCGTGGCGGGCGGCGTCGGTGAGTGCCGCGTCTACGGCGGCGATGGTGTCGGTGAGGATGGCTATCTCGGCTTCCGCGCGTTCGTCGTAACGACCGTGGGATGTCCCCGGCATGTCAGGCATGGGTCCGCACCAGCCGACGGCTCCCCTGCCCACGGTCCCGGATGGCCGCGACGACGATCCGCCCGGAAGGCCGGAACGCATCGCGGGGCCGCGACAACCATGCCCGGAACCGGCCGGGCCGCTGCTCCGGGCCCGGCAGCGCCACGAGTCCACCCGCCCCGACGATGGACACGTCCGCCCGGAACATCTCGGCGAAAAGTTCCATCTCCTCGGACAGATCCGGGCGGACGAGGAAGGTCCACCGGCGCGACCGCGGATGCGTCAGGACGGGGCCCGCCCGGTGACCGTGGCTGTGCAGCCACGCGTCGACGTCCCGGCCCGATGACGCGGGCATCGTCACCGCCCACACGCTTCCGGTCCGCATCACGATCCGCCCCGGATGCGACGGACACACCTCCGCGGGCAGATCACACACCTGCCGGTAATAGGCGCAGCGGGACAACGGAGTGGTCCCGTACGGAATGTTCTGCACTGATGAGCCTCTCGCGGTCGTCGTTCGACCCGGAACCGGAACGGGGGTATCAGCCGCACGACGCTTCGTGCACGTTTCGGACGTCCCGTCACACAGCGGTTCGATTGCGCGGCAGTGTTTCTCGGTTTCGGATACAGATAACAGGGTGCCGGTGCACTATGCCTGGTGGAAGGCAACGGACACGCAAGCTCGAGCAATCGACAGCAACGACCGTCCAGCACGTAAGGGGGCACCGTGGCAGAAGTGACGATGTGGACCGGCGCGGATGTGAAGACGCTCCGGGACGCGTGCAGATTGACCCAGAGCGACCTCGCGGAGTTGCTGCGCTGTGGTCAGCGAACGGTGAGCTTCTGGGAGAGCCGGCCGAACCGTCACGTCGGTATCAACCATCAAGCGCGGCTGGACAGGGTGCTCGAAGATGCGGACCATGGGGCACAAAAGCGTTTCCGGGCGTTGATTGGAGACCTAGACGTGAACCGGCGAGACTTCATCGCCGCCACCGGTGCGGTCATCGGCGCGGCGGCAATGAGCGAAAGCGGGGTTACCCCGACTGTCACCCCGGACGCGATCGGCCATCTGCGCAACAGCGTGCATTCCGCGCAGCTATTGGACGATCAGCTGGGGTCCGACGCGGCGCGGCCGATCATCGAAGCGCAAGCGCAGACGTGCGCGTCGCTGCTGCGCGACTGCCCGGCGAGCCTGCGTCCGGCATTGCAAGCGTTGACCGGTGAGGCCACGGCCAGCAGTGCTTGGTCGGCATGGGACCAGGGTGATCTGTGGAAGGCGGACAGATTGTTCCGCATCGCCTACCAGCACGCGGACGAATCCGGTGACGTCGACATCGCGACCGGCATCCTCTGCCATCGGACGCAATTGGCGGTCCAGATGCGCCGGTACCGGACCGCCGCCGCCATAGCGGACGGCATGCTTCGACCACGGGTCGACGACGGACGCGTCGAAGACTTCCGCAAGCTGTGCGCCGCGCAGGCGTTCGCGTCCGACGGACGGCGATCCGACGCGTGGCGACTGCTGATCGGCGTGAGCGACGAATTCACCGAGCAGACGACACCGGACGAGTCGTACTGCTACTACCAGAGCGCGTGGACGACCGGCGCCATGACCGCCCGCTGCCTGGAAACAGGCGGCGAGCTCGGGGTGGCGGCCGACACGATCGAAGGAGTGCTCGGACTCATTCCGGCCCATGCCACCCGCGACCGGGCTCTGTGGAATCTGAGCCTCGCCCAGCTGACGGTTTCCAGTGACGTCGACCGTGCGTGCGCCGCCGCCGTGAACGCACTGCGCTTGGCCGCGCAGAACACCTCCCCCGGCTGCGGCAGGCTTACGCGGAGACCCGCGCGGCATTCGAACCGTGGGCTTCGGCGCGACCGGTACGGGAGCTGGACACCTACGCGGCGACCGTCTTGGTGTAGCCGTCCCGGCGCCGGGCCTGTTTGCCCTTCCGGCGCCCGGGTATGCGACCAATGTCCCGAGTCGCCCCCAAGGGAGCGCTTGTCAACCGAAAGACGCCCGTCCGCGTTTTGTGCGGGTGGGCGAGGAAAGGGGTAGCAAGTGAGCACAATGGCCGCCACGGTGGACGTCGAGGTCCCGGTTCGCACCGCCTACAACCAGTGGACGCAGTTCGAGTCGTTTCCGCAGTTCATGGAAGGTGTGGAAGCGGTGGAACAGCTCGATGACCGGCATATGCACTGGCGTGTCCATGTCGGCCCGTCGACGCGGGAGTTCGACGCCACCATCACCGAGCAGCATCCGGACGAACGCGTCGCCTGGAAGTCCGACAGCGGGCCCAAGCACGCGGGCGTCGTCACCTTCCATCGGCTCGACGACACCCACACCAGGGTGACCGCGCAGATGGACGTCGACCCCGAAGGGTTCGTGGAGAACGTCGCCGACAAGCTCGGCGTGCTGAAGCACCGGGTGAACGGTGACTTGCAGCGCTTCAAGCACTTCATCGAAGGCCAGGGCCACGAAACCGGCGCCTGGCGCGGTGACATCCCACGCCCGGACGCCGGAGGAACCGGCACGGTACCAGGCGGAACCGCGGGCGCCGGCGGAACCGGCACCCTGCCCGGCGAGACGCCCCGCCCAGGCACGGGCGGAGCAGGCACCTTGCCCGGCGAAACGCCTCGCCCCGGCGCCGGTGGCACCGGCACGTGGCCCGGCGAGACCAACCGTCCGGGAATCTGATCCTCTCGAAGCGACGGCGCCCCCGGCATGTCCGGGGGCGCCGTCGTCGTTCAGGCCGCGTCCTGCCCTTCCGGACTCTCGTCCACGGGGGGCCGCGGTGCGGGGGGCACCTGGACCGGCCGCAGCAGCGCCCAGGCCACGAAGGCCGCAGCCACCAGCCCCATGCCGAGCCCGGCCCACAGGTTCACGTTGACGCCGCCGGTCTTGGCCTGCTCTGCGGCTGTGTCGTGCACCGTTCCGGTGACGACCAGCACGACCGCGTAGCAGCCGAGCAACGCGCCGACGATGGTGCGGATATCGAAAAGCATGGGCACAGTTCCTATCCGACGAGGATGTTGAGCGCGATCACGAGCACGAGCGCGATGCCCGCGAGCAGGACCGGGCGCTGATACCAGGGCAGCGTGTTGGCCTCGGGGTCGGTGCGGACCGCCTTCGGGGTCTCCGAGTACACCAACCCGATCAGTTCCGACGCCGGTTTCGGCTGTGTCACCTGGGTGACGGCGACGCTGACCACGATGTCGACCACGAACGCGACGCCCGCGGCGACGAAACTCGCCCCCTGGCCGGACAGTTCGAACACCTTCATCTCGTGCAGGATGAAAACGACGATCGCCGAACCGGTTCCGCACACCAGGCCCATCCAGCCCGCGGCGGGAGTCATCCGTTTCCAGAACATGCCGAGGATGAAGGTGGCGAACAGCGGGGCGTTGAAGAAGCTGAACAGAGTTTGCAGATAGTCCATCATGTTGCTGAACCCGGAGGCGATGAACGCGGTGAAGATCGCGGCCACGGTGGCCCCCACGGTGGCCAGCCTGCCGACGCGGAGGTAGTAGTCATCCGGGCGGTCGCGGCGCACGTACTGCTGCCACAGGTCGTAGCTGAACACCGTGTTGAACGCGGAGACATTCGCCGCCATGCCCGCCATGAACGCCGCGAGCAGCCCCGCGAGACCCACCCCGAGCAGGCCGTTGGGCAGCACGTCTTTCATCAGGTACAACAGCGCCTGGTTGTAGGTGGTGTCGCTCTCGAAGTCCGGGTTCGCCGTGACCGCCGCCTTGTACTCCGCCATCTGCGGCACCAGGACCGCGCTGATCATGCCCGGGATCACCACGATCAGCGGGATGAACATCTTCGGGTAGGCGCCGATGATCGGCGTGCGCCGCGCCGCCGAGATCGAGTGCGTCGCCATGGCGCGCTGGACTTCGACGAAGTTCGTGGTCCAGTACCCGAACGAGAGCACGAATCCCAGCCCGAACACGATGCCGAGGATGGAGAGGAAGTCGTTGCCGAAGCCGCTGAGCGCATTGCCCGGCCAGGACTCCCACTGCTGCGAACCGCCCGGCGACGCGCCCACCTTGTCCCGCAGTCCCGCCCAGCCGCCGGCCTTGTGCAGGCCGACCAGGGTGAGCGGCAGCAGCGCGGCCACGATGACGAAGAACTGGAGCACCTCGTTGTAGATGGCGGCCGACAGACCGCCCAGGGTGATGTAGGACAGCACGATCACCGCGGCCACGATCACCGACACCCACAGCGGCCAGCCCAGCAGCACGTTGAGGATGGAGCCGAGCAGATACAGGTTCACCCCGGCGATCAGGATCTGCGCGACGGCGAAGCTCAGCGCGTTCACCAGGTGCGCGCCCGTGCCGAATCGCCTGCGCATGAATTCCGGCACGCTGCGCACCTTGGAGCCGTAGTAGAACGGCATCATCACGACGCCGAGGAACAGCATGGCGGGTATCGCGCCGATCCAGAAGTAGTGGAAGGTCGGGAATCCGTACTCCGCGGCGTTGGCGGACATGCCCATGATCTCCACGGCGCCGAGGTTCGCCGAGATGAACGCCAGACCGGTCACCCAGGCGGGCAGCGAACGCCCGGACAGGAAGAAGTCGATGCTGGAGGACACGCGCTGCCTGGCCAGCAGGCCGATGCCGAGCACGAAGACGAAATACAGCGCCACCAGCGCGTAGTCGACCGGCTGCGCGTCCAGGCGGAGTGTCTCGGCCGCTTCGAGGTACGGGGACGAGGCGGTCGGGTGCGGGTCTGGCCCGATCGGCACGGCGGCGCGAACGAAGGGATCGGCGAGCGGCACAGCGTTCCTCCTGGCGGTGAAACCGGGGCGTCGAGCGAGATGGTGCGTCGTGCTGGTCCTGCCCGGCGCGCGCGACCTCCTCGTCGCCCGCCGAATGGTGTCGGCTGACACCTACTCTGCGCGATCATGCCGACCGGCGCGGCACATTCGCGCACAATCGCGGCGGTCGCTCAGCCTATGCGATGGGCTCCGGCGGCGGGCTCCACCACGAACGTGCGCGGATCGGGGAACTCCGCTGCGGCGAAACGCCGCCGCACCGACTCCGCGACCGCCGCGGTGCGGTCGCGGTCGACGAGCGCGATGACGCTGCCGCCGAAACCGCCGCCGACCATCCGCGCGCCGTGCGCCCCCGCGCTCAGCGCGGCGTCGACCGCCGTGTCCAGGGCCGGGGTGGACACCTCGAAGTCGTCGCGCAGCGAGGCGTGCCCCGCGCTCAGCATCGGGCCGATGCCGCGCGGGTCGGCGCCCGCTCGCAATTTCTCGGCAACCGCGAGCACCCTGGCGTTCTCGGTCACCACGTGCCTGGCCCGGCGACGCAGCACGTTGTCGGCGATCCGATCGACGTCCGCCACGGACGGCACGTCGCGCAACGCGGTGACGCCGAGCGCCACGGCCGCCGCCGCGCATTGCTCGCGGCGCTCGGCGTAGCGGCCGTCGGCCAGTTCGTGCGGCTGCCCGGTATCGATCACCAGCAATTCGAGCCCGCGCGCCCCCAGGTCGAACGGTATCTGCTCGTGCCCGCGCGGCGCGGTGGCGTCGGCGGCGAAGGCCCGGACGTCCAGCAGCAGCGCGTGCCCCGCCGTGCACAACATCGCGGCCGACTGGTCGAGCAAGCCGGTCGGGGCGCCCACGTAGTCGTTCTCGGCCGCGCGGGCCAGGTCGATCACCACGCGGTCGGTCAGCCGGGGTGCGAACAGGTCACGCAGTGCGACGCCCACCGCGCAGGACAGCGCGGCCGAGGACGACAGTCCCGCGCCGATCGGCACCGCGCCGTCGAGGTCGAGGTCCACGCCGGTAATCCGGTGCCCGTGCCGGGTGAACGCGGCGACCACGCCGAGTGGATAGCGCGCCCACCCTGGCACCCGCTCGCGCCGTGCCGCGAGGTCGGACACCGCGACGAGCACCGGCTCGCCCGGCCGCTGCCGGGAGCCGACCCGCACCATCCCGTCGCTGCGCGCCGCCGCCGCGCACCGCACCACCAGCGGCAACGCGATCGGCAGAACGTAGCCCTCGTTGTAGTCGGTGTGCTCACCGATGATGTTGACCCGCCCCGGCGCCACCCATGTCCGCAACGTTGTTCCCTCGCTGTTCTCCTCGGTCGTGTCAGATTACGAGACACGCCGTACGAGCTCTGTTTTCCGCGCGCTCGGATGCGCGATCGCCCGTCGTGACGCACAGTCGAATTCGACGCAAAATCGGCCTGCAAATCCTGTGGCCGCGTCGGATCGGGAGGGCAGCATGGTTCACGACACCTCACGCGGCGACTTACGCGCGCGGCCTCGCCCGGATCGGCTGCGGCCACCGCTGGACCGGGCGCTCCCGGCGCCGCTGACGATCGAGATCGGCGCGGCGACCGGGACCGGACCGACCGCCATGTCGGCGTTCGACGCGGCGCTGCGCCACCTCGGCGTGGGTGAGGCCAACCTCGTCCGGTTGTCGTCGGTCATTCCGCCGCGCGCCACCGTCGAGCGCGTCGGCCGGGTGGGCAAACCGATTCCCTGGGGTGATCGGCTCTACTGCGTGTACGCCGCGGCGCACGCCTGCGGGCGCGGCTCGACCGCCGCGGCAGGCATCGGCTGGGCGCTGCGCGACGACGACTCCGGCGCCGGGCTTTTCGTCGAGCACGAGGCCGAGACCGGCGAAGAGGTGACCGCGCTGATCCGGGCCAGCCTCGCGGACATGACCCGGGGGCGCGGCGAGCGCTTCGGCCCGGTGCAGCTGTGCACCGTGGACGCCACCTCCGAGGGTGACCCGGCCTGCGCGCTGGTCCTGGCCGCCTACCACACCATTCCGTGGGGTCCGCGATGAGCGAGATCGCCGTGACCGTCGAGACGACGATTCCGCAGGAGCGGATCGCGATATTCCACCGCCTCTACGAGGAGGCGTTCGGACCGCTGCGCGCGAAGGCCATCGCGCGGCAGGTACTGCGTCCCGAGGAGTTCCGGGAGGAGATGGTCGACCCCCGCGTGCAGAAGTACGTGGCGCACGCGAGCGGCGAGCCGATCGGCGTCACCACGCTGACCAGGCACCTGGAGACCGTGCCGTGGATCAGTCCGGACTATTTCGCGGCCCGCTACCCCGAACACGCCGCACGCGACGCGATCTACTACGCGGGTTTCACCCTTGTTGCGCCAAGTGCCCGCCAAGGGGCGGCCTTCCATGCCATGATCAAATCAGTTGTCCAGGTTTTGGTTGACGAGCGTGCGGCGGTCGGTTGGGACATCTGCTCGTACAACAACACTCGGTTCTCGTTCGCCGACAGCATTCGGGCGGTGCTCGACGAACAGGCGAACGTCGAAGTCGCGGTGGAAGATTCACAGATCTACTACGCGGCCCGGTTCACCGGGGACGGAGCGACCAAGGGGGGCTGATGACATTCGGTGAACAGCCAGGGACGGGCTGTCGGCGCAATCTCGGATTCGGCTGGTACGCGGTGCTTCTGGGGGAAGCGGGGCCGCGATCGCGGTCCATCTGGCGATCGACTCACAGATGGTGGCGTTCGTGACGATGGTGATCATCGTCGGCGAGACGCTCGCCATGATCGCCGTCGGCGTGCACACCCACCGGCCGGCCCACCCGCTGCCGTGGTACCTGCTGTCGGGTTCGGCGCTGCTGTTCGCCACCGGCACCACGCTGCGCGACGTCGGCGACCACGCGATACATCCGCTCGACGACGCGTTCACGCTGCTCGGTTATCTCGGCGTCGGGGTCGCCGCGCTGATCTGGTTGTGGCCGCGCCAAGTGCACGGCAACTACGACTTGCTGCTGGATTCGGCCCTCATCGGTCTCGGCGCGCTGCTCGCCTCGTGGACCTTCCTCATCTCACCCATTCTGCAGTCCACCGAGACCGGGTTGAACGTGCTGGTAGCTGCGACATACCCGGTGCTGGACGCGGTGCTGCTCACGCTGGTCGCGCATTCGATGGCCACCTCCACGCGCGCGGAGACCTCGCTCTGGCTGCTGCACGCCGGACTGCTCGCCGTGCTGCTCGGCGATCTGGGCTACAGCCTGGAGACGGCGGGCGCGACCACGCTCGGCCGCGAGGTGCTGCTGGCGCCCCTGCTCACCGCCTACGCCACCGTGGGCGTCGCGGCACTGCACCCGACCATGGCCACGCTCGGTACACCGCGGCGCATCCACCCGCACCACTCCAGGCAACGCGCCAGCCTCATCGCGATCGCGCTGATCGTCGCCTCGCTGGTGCCGGTCGTCGGGTCCAGCCTGCACCCGCTCGATCGCGTGGTGGTGTCGTCGCTGTTCGCGCTGCTGCTGATCGGCATGCTGGTGCGCAGTGAGCGCGCGATCGTGCGCAGCGCCCGCAGCGAACGGCGCGCGCAGTACCAGGCCGACCACGACATGCTCACCGGATTGCTGAATCGCGCCGCGCTGCTGCGCGCCCTGCGGCAGCGCGGGGAACGGTGGGCCGAGCAATTGATCTGCTTGCTGTTCATCGACCTCGACGGCTTCAAGCGGGTCAACGACAGCTACGGGCACGCCGTCGGCGACGAACTGATCGCCACGGCGGCGGCGCGGATCCGGCGCGTTGTTCGTCGCGAGGACGTGGTGACCCGCTACGGCGGTGACGAATTCGTCGTGCTCGCCCCGCTCGCCCGGGCGGAGGCGGCCGTGCTGGCCGAACGACTGCTCGGCGCGTTCGTGCGGCCGTTCGGGCTGAGTGCGGGCGAGATCCCGATCACCGCGAGCGTCGGCGTGGCGTGCGCCGGTCCGCGCAGCTCGAACGCCGACGTGCACAGCCTGCTGCGGGACGCGGACGCGGCCATGTATCACGCGAAGCAGTACTCGCTGGGCTACGCCTTCCATGACGACGCCTGCCACGACGACGCATTCGATGACGACGCCTGCCACGACGACGCGCGCCGCGCGCCCGCCGACACCGACCGTCGAATCTGGCGCACGGCCACTCGTTCCGCCAGTCCCGCGGTGTGACTCAGTCGCTCAGCTCGTCCAGCAGGCGCTTGGCCTCCTCCAGCTCGGCCTGTAACTGCTGCACTTTGGCCTCCTGCACCCCGCGCAACGCCTCCAGGACCCCCGCGACCACCTCCGCGACCTCCGGGTGCAGGATCTTCGCCGCCTGGGCGACCACGGAACCGGCCACCGGAAGGCCGCGCAGCGTGCGCTTCTTGCCGCTGACCACGTCGATGGACCACTCGCCGTCGGCGGTGCCGGTCAACGTCACCGTGACCTCGGGCGCCTTGGCCTTGCGCGCGGCGGCCGCCTTGGCGGGCTTGGCCGCGGGTGCCTGCTTCCCCGCGCTCTCGCCGCTGCGCGCTTCCGCCGCCGGCTTCGCGGAAGCGGGTGGGGTGGGTGCGCTCGACTCGGCGGGCTGGGTGGCGGTGCTCGTCGTGGTCGACGACTGCGTCACAGGGGTTTCCTTCCTTGTTGTCGGCTTCGGCTGGGCGGTGGAGCCCGCCGCCCCTCGCGGCGGCTTGGTCAAGGTGACCTCGGTGGGCGAGAAGGACAGTACGTCCTTCGACCCGGTCGGCCGGACCTGGAGGAAATCACCGTCGGCGGGGTCGCCGAGCGCGATCACCTTGCCCGAGCGCCTCCGGAACGCCGACCGCGGCAGCGGTGAACCACACCATGGGCGGGCTGCCACCGGCGATCTCCGCGGCGATCTGTTGAATCTCGCTGTCCGACAGGGGCTGCGGCTTGGTTCGTGGGGAGGGCATGGTGACTCCGAGCGATTTCGTGGTTGGCTGCGTGCACAGATGATGCCCCACACCGCCGACAGATTCTGCGCCCACCGTCCGATCCGGTCGGTGGGCGCCCAGAGCCGAGCCGTTAGCGAATACCCGGCAACTTATGCCGCCGACCGAGGAGTCGCGGCCCGGCTGCTCGCTTTGACACCCACGCGGCCGGCATGGTCTCATTCCGGCGAATCGGTTTGCCAGCCCCGGTGATCCGGTGGCGACCCGCAGCGGTCCGCCCCGAACCGGTAGCTGGAACGGGGCGACCAGGGGGCCACATGACGCATGCGCGGTATTCGGCGGTGCTCGCCGCCGCACCACTACACACCGGCCTGCTCTTCGGCACGGTCGCCGTCACCGTCCTGGCCGCCGGTGTGATCGTGCCTGTTACGACGTCAGCGATCCGCGCCTGCCGCTGAAGGTGGGTTGCGCCGAGGCCGGTGAAAGGTCGTCCGGGTGAACGCCGTCCTGCCCTACGCGCCCGATGCCGCCGCGTGCCCGCGCGACGCGGAAGGCGCCGATGCCGTCGAGTGGGCGCGGCAAGGCGTCGTCCTGTGCCTGCGCGGGTCCGACCGGCCCGGCGCGTAGGCGCCGTCAGCTCGCCGCGGTGGGCGCGCGCAGCGCGGGAAACCAGATGTCGGTGAGCACTTCAACGGCCTGCTCCGCCGAGACGTCGATGGTGCCCTGCATCGCCCATCGGGTGAAGAATCGTTCCAGTTGCGCGACGAGCAGTTCCACCCGCAATCGCGCCTCGTCCCGCCGGTCGGCAGGCCACCCGGCGAGGTAGGCGGTCATCGCGTTCGGCAGGGCGAGGATGCCGTCGCGGGCGATCTCGCGGAACTGCGGCTCCAGCGCCGTCGCCTCGTCCCAGGCGGGCAGCAGGTCCTTGTACTCGTGGAACCACTCGATCGCCCGGGTCATCCAGCTGGCGAACTCGGCGCGCGAGCCGGTCTCGAGCACGCGATCGAGGTCCTGGTAGAAGTGCAGCGCGGTGGGCGCGGTGCCCTGTTCGGCGATCGCCCGCAGGATCTCCAGCTTGCCCGCGAAGTGCAGGTAGAAGGTGGCGCGGCTGCATCCGACCGCGGCGGCGATGTCGTCCACCCGCACAGCGGCGTAGCCACGGGTGGCGAACAGCTGCTTGGCCGCCTCCGTCAAGCGGGCCCTGGTCTGCTGCTTCTGCTCCTCCCGCAGGTTCGTGTTCGCGTTCGTGCGCATGGTGAACAGCTACCTCTGATTCGTGGGAGAACGGGCTGACGTGCGGCTTCCGCGGAGCGAGTCTACGCGAGCCGCGTTTGACTGGACAGTCCGTCACTCACTGGACACTATGTCTACCCAGTGCTATTTTGTTGCCTACGTCACTCCGGCGCCCCACCCGCGCCGGACGGTTCGGCCGCCATCGAGGACGGCTCTCCAGCGCGAGGACAGTGAATGACGTCAACCGCACTCCCCCGGGTCTGCGTGATCGGCGCGGGACCTTCCGGGATCACCGCCGCCAAACGCCTGCACGACCACGGCATCCCCTTCGACTGTTACGAGGCGTCCGACGAGGTAGGGGGCAACTGGTACTTCAAGAACCCCAATGGCATGTCGGCTTGCTATCAGAGCCTGCACATCGACACGTCGAAGTTCCGTCTGGCGTTCGAGGACTTCCCGGCTCCCGACGAATGGCCCGACTTCCCGCACCATTCGCAGCTGTTCCAGTACTTCCGCGACTACGTGGACCATTTCGGCATTCGCGACCGGATCGTGTTCAACACGAAGGTGACCGCGGCCGAACGCGGCGCGGACGGCCGCTGGCTGATCACCACCAGCGCCGGGCACACCACGGACTACGACGCGCTCGTCGTCTGCAACGGGCATCATTGGGATCCCCGGATCCCGGACTACCCCGGCGAATTCGACGGCACGCTGCTGCACAGCCACGCGTACAACGACCCGTTCGATCCGGTCGACATGCGTGGCAAACGCGTCGTCGTGGTCGGCATGGGCAATTCCGGATTGGACATCGCCTCCGAGCTGTCGCAGCGGTTCCTCGCCGCCGAGCTCTACGTTTCCGCACGGCGCGGGGTCTGGGTGCTGCCGAAGTACGTCAACGGCAAGGTCGGGGACAAACGCTCGATGCCCAGGTGGATGCCGCCGAAGCTGGGCCTGAAACTCAAACAGCGTTTCGTCCGCAAGTTCCGCGGCAACATGGAGGACTACGGCCTGCCCAAACCCAACCACCTGCCGTTCGAAGCGCACCCTTCGGCCAGCGAGGAGTTCCTGCACCGCGCGGGCTGCGGTGACGTCACCTTCAAGCCGGCGATCACCGCGCTGGAGGGATCGCGGGTGCGCTTCGCCGACGGCAGCACCGAAGAGATCGACGTGATCGTGTGCGCGACCGGATACCGCATCTCGTTCCCGTTCTTCTCCGATCCCGAGCTGTTGCCCGACGGCGACAATCGCTTCCCGCTGTTCAAGCAGATGATCAAGCCCGGCATCAACAACCTGTTCTTCCTCGGTCTGGCCCAGCCACTGCCCACGCTGGTGAACTTCGCCGAGCAGCAGAGCAAGCTGGTAGCCGCCTATCTCACCGGCCGCTACCACCTGCCCTCGGCCGAGGAGATGCGGGCGGCCATCCGGTCCGCGGAATCGGCGCGGACCGGCAGGTACTACGACTCGCCGAGGCACACCATTCAGATCGAGTTCGAACCGTATGTGCGGGACCTGCGGCGTGAGCTGGCGCGGGGGGCGAAACGCGCGGCCGCCGCCGGGAACGCGTTGCCGGTTGCGGCCCGCACCATGGCACACGTGTGAGGCGGCGATGACAACCAGCACGGGAACCGCCACGTCGGGTTTCTGCGCCGAGCGATTCGCGCCGGTGCGAGCGGAACTGGAGACCCGGCTCGCCTCCGGCAACGAGCTGGGCGCGTCGATCTGCGTCACGGTCGACGGCGAACCGGTCGTCGACCTCTGGGGCGGATACCGCGATCCGGGGCGCACCGCACCGTGGACCGAGGACACCCTGGTCAACGTCTTCTCCATCACCAAGACCATGACCGCGCTGTGCGCGCTGCTGCTGGTCGAACGCGGCGAACTGGACGTGCACGCGAAAGTCGCCAGGTACTGGCCGGAGTTCGCGGCCAACGGCAAGGGCGACATCGAGATCCGTCATCTGCTCGCGCACACCTCCGGCGTCTCGGGGTGGCAGCCGCCGATCGAGCTGTCCGACATCTACGACGCCGAAGCGTCCGCCGCCCGCCTCGCGAGCCAGCCGCCGTGGTGGGAGCCGGGCACCGCGTCGGGCTACCACGCGCTCGCCTACGGCCACCTGATCGGTGCGGTCATCCGCCGCGTCACCGGACGCTCGCTGGGCGAGTTCTTCGCCGGGGAACTCGCGGGGCCGCTGGGCGCGGATTTCCACATCGGCACCGCGACCGAGCATCACGGGCGGATCGCCACCTTGATCCCGCCCGCCGTGCCGGAATTCGACATGGCGGCGCTCGACCAGGACAGCGTGCTGGTCAAGACGCTCACCAGCCCGCTGCTCGACATCGCCGAGACCGCGAGCGCCGGATGGCGCCTAGCCGAGATCGGCGCGGTGAACGGCCACGGCAACGCCCGCTCGGTGGCGCGGGTGCAATCGCTGGTGTCGTGCGGCGGCGAGCTCGACGGACGGCGGCTGCTGTCGGAGCGGACCATCGATCTGATCTTCCGGCAACAGTCCGACGGCGTGGATCTCGCACTGCTCATGCCACTGCGCTTCGGCATCGGCTACGGCCTGCCGCAACGGCAGACGGCCCCGGAAGTGCCCGATGGCCGGGTGTGCTGGTGGGCCGGATACGGCGGCGCGATGGTGGTCAACGACCTCGAGCACCGCACCACCTTCGCCTACGCCATGAACCGGATGGCCCCCGGGCTGATCGGATCGGACCGGGCCGACGCCTACCTGCGCGCGACCTTCGCGGCGGTACGCGGATGATGCGGGCGCTGCAGCTCACCGAGCCCGGTGTGCTGGAACTGCGTGAGGTGCCGATCCCACGGATCGGGCCCACCGATCTGCTGCTGCGCGTCGGCGCGGCGGGCATCTGCCATTCGGATCTGCACGTGCTGCACATCCCGTTCCGGATGCGCGCGGAGCCGTTGACCATCGGTCACGAGATCGCGGGCACCGTCGATGCGGTCGGCGACGAGGTCGGCGACCGTACGGCCGGCGAACGCGGAGTCGTGTATCTGTGCTGGTCGTGCGGGGTCTGCCGGGAGTGCGCCGACGGCAACGAGAACGTCTGCCGCGCGGCGGGCCGCACCGCGATGCCACCCTGCCCCGGACTGGGGCCGGACGGCGGGATGGCCGACTACATCCGGGTGCCCGCGAGATCGTTCGTGCCGATCGGCGACCTCGAGTTCACCCAGGCCGCGCCGCTGGCCGACGCCGCGCTGTCGAGCTTCCACGCCATTCGCGGCGCACGCGAGCAGCTCGGCCCGGAGTCGGTGGCGGTGGTCATCGGCATCGGCGGGCTCGGTCACGTGGCGGTACAGATTCTCGCCGCGACCACGGCGGCCCTGGTGCTGGCCGTGGATGTGCGCGCCGAGAAGCTGGAACTCGCCGAGCGGTGCGGTGCGGCGGAGGGACTGATCGCCAGCGCCGACACCGCGCGCGAGATCCTCGACCGTACCCAGGGCCGTGGCGCCGACGCGGTGTTCGACTTCGTCGGCGTCGACGCGACCGCGCGGCTGGCCGTCGAGTCGGTGGCGCCCAACGGGGCGTACCGGATGATCGGCCTCGGCGGCGGCACGCCGGGCATCACGGCGGCCCCGGCCGACGGCACGGGCTGGCCGTGGGGAGCCTCGGTCCGAAAGTCATACGGCGGCACCAGATCCGACCTGATCGACTCCGTGGCACTGGCCGCGTCGGGCAAGCTACGTGTCGAGGTGGAGCGCTACCCGCTGGCCGAGGGCCGCGCTGCCCTCGAACGGCTGGAACGCGGCCTGGTCACCGGCCGAGCGGTGCTGGTTCCCGAGCCGTGACGATCCAACCCTGTGCAGTGACGAGGAAGTACCGGAGATGAACAAGCCCTTCGACCCGCAGGCACTCGTGGCGGAAGCCGCGGGACGGCTCACCGGACCCGGCGGTCGATTCGAGATGGTGGTCGAGGACGTGCTCGGCGCGCCGATGCCGGTGCTGCGCCACCGCAAGTCCTCGCTGCGCGAAGTGCTCGCCGCCGCGGCCGCGCACGGCGATCGGGACTACCTGGTCACCGCGGACCGCAGGATGTCGTTCACCGAGCACGCCGCCGCGGTCGCGGCGCTGGCCACGGCCTTGCGTGACCGATTCGGCGTCGGGAAGGGCGACCGCGTGGGCATCCTCGCGGCGAACACGCCCGAGTGGGTCCTCACGTTCTGGGCGACCCAAGCGCTCGGCGCGATCGCGGTGGGCTACAACGCGTGGTGGGCGCCGCGAGAGATCGCCTACGGCGTCGAGCACACCGGCCCCACCGTGCTGGTGGTCGACGCGAAACGCGCCGCGCTGGTGGCGGAGCTCGACATCCGGCTCCCGGTGCTCACCATGGAGCACGACGTGCCCGCGCTCATCGCCGGACACCCGGCCGAGGACCTGCCGCACACCGAGATCGACGAGGACGACCCCGCGGTGATCCTGTACACCAGCGGCACCAGCGGTCGGCCCAAGGGCGCGGTGCACTCGCACCGCAACCTGGTGGCGGTCACCGACTACCACCTGTTCAACAACGCGCTGGCCGCCGCGCTCACCGGGGCCGCCGAACTGCCCAGCGGACGACGTTTCCTGGTCACCTCGCCGCTGTTCCACATCGCCAGCCTGCACAATCTGGTGGTCCCCCGGCTGGTCACCGGCGACGCGGCGGTCATCCACCAAGGGTCGTTCGACGCCGACCGGGTACTGCGCCTGATCGAGCGCGAACGGATCACCAACTGGGGCGCCATGCCGACCATGGCCACCAGGATGCTGGAACTCGACTTGTCCGCCTACGATCTGTCCTCGCTGGCCGCGTTCTCGCTGAATTCGGCGCCGTCCTCGGCCGCGCTGCAACAGAAGCTGCGCGATCGGCTGCCCATCGCCCGCAACGCGTTGGTGACCAGCTACGGGCTGACCGAATGCAGCACCGCCGCGACGCTGGCGAGCCCGGCCGAGCTGGCGGCGCACCCGGACACCGTGGGACGACCCGTCGTCGGCGTCGCGCTGGAGATCCGCGACAGCGCGGGCAACGCGGTCCCAGACGGCACCGAGGGCGAGATCTGCGTGCGCAGCCCCTACGTGATGTCGGGGTACTGGCAGGACGAGGCCGCGACCGCCGCGGCGATCACCCCGGACCGCTGGCTGCGCACCGGCGACATCGGAGTGCTGGAGGACGGCAGGCTGCGATTGTCCGGGCGCCGTTCGGATCTCATCCTGCGCGGCGGCGAGAACGTCTACCCCACGGAGATCGAGCAGTGCCTCGAGGAGCATCCCGCGGTGCGCGAATGCGCGGTCCTCGGCGTGCCCGACGCCGACCTCGGCCAGCAGGTCGCCGCGTTGGTCGTGGTGGAGAACGCCACCTCGACCACCGAGGAGGAATTGCGCGCGTTCACGGCCGAGCGGCTCGCCTACTACAAAGTGCCCGCCCGCTGGCGGCTCACCACGACCCCACTCCCGCGCAACGCGACCGGCAAGGTCGTGCGCGCCGATCTCGAAGTGTGAATCCATGTACGACACCATCATCACGAACGGCCGTTGGTTCGACGGCACCGGCGCGGCCTCGGCGGTCCGGCATCTCGGCATCCGGGACGGGCGAATCGCGACCGTCTCCGCCGACCCGATCGACGACCCGGACTGCCCGGACATCGTCGACGCCACCGGGAAGTGGGTGATCCCCGGCATGCTCGACATCCACACCCACTACGACGTGGAGGTGCTACAGCATCCGGCGCTGACCGAATCGGTGCGGCACGGCATCACCACGGTGCTGCTCGGCTCCTGCTCGTTGTCCACCGTCCACGTCGACGCCTCCGACGCCGGCGACCTGTTCGCGCGCGTGGAGGCGATCCCGCGCAAGCACGTCGTCGCGGCGGTCGGCGAGCACAAGACCTGGCGCTCGGCACACGAGTACGCGGCCGCGCTGGAAGAACTGCCCCTGGGCCCGAACGTCGCCGCGTTCATCGGGCATTCCGACATCCGCGCCGCCGAGCTGGGCCTGGAGCGCTCGACCCGCAAGGACGTCCGGCCCGATGCCGCCGAACTCGCCGGGATGGAGGCGAAGCTGACCGAGGCGCTGGACGCGGGCTTCGTCGGCATGTCCTCCCAGCAACTGTTGTTCGACAAACTCGACGGCGCCGTGTGCCGGTCCCGCACCCTGCCGTCCACGTACGCGACCAGACGGGAACGGCGCAGGCTCAACGCAGTTCTGCGACGGCGCGGCCGGGCGTTGCAGGGCGGACCCGACGTGTCGCGGCCGCACAGCCTGGTCACGATGGCGGCCGCGAGCCTGGGCCTGTTCCGGAAGCCGCTGAAGGTCAGCCTGCTCTCCGCCGCCGACCTCAAGGCCATTCCCGGTATCGTGCGGCTGTTCCCGCTCATCGCGCGGGTGCTGAACGGCCTGGGGGGCGACTTCCGCTGGCAGCACCTTCCGGTGCCGTTCGAGGTGTACGCCGACGGCATCGACCTGGTGGTGTTCGAGGAGTTCGGCTCGGGGGCCGAAGCGTTGCACCTGGCCGATCAGGTCGACAAGCGGCGGGAGCTGTTGCGCGACGAACAGTACCGGCGCCGCTTCCGCGCGGATTACGACAAGCGATTCGGCCCCCGGGTGTGGCACCGCGACTTCTTCGACGCGCGGATCGTGGAATGCCCGGACCAGGCCGTGATCGGCAAGACCTTCGGCGAGGTCGGCGCGGAGCGCGGCGGCACGCATCCGGTGGACGCGTTCCTCGACCTCGTGGTGGAGCACGGCAACAAAGTTCGCTGGCGCACCACGATCTCCAACTATCGGCCGGAGGTGCTCGATCGCCTCGCCGCCGATCCGGGCGTGCAACTGGGCTTCTCCGACGCGGGGGCGCATCTGCGCAACATGGCGTTCTACAACTTCGGGCTCCGTTTCCTGCGCCGGGTGCGCGACGCCGCGCAAGCGGGTCGTCCGTTCCTGTCGGTGGAACAGGCGGTGCACCGCCTCACCGGTGAACTCGCGGACTGGTACGGCCTGGACGCCGGGCACCTGCGGGTGGGCGACCGAGCCGATGTCGTGGTCCTCGATCCGGCGCGCTTGGACGATTCCCTCGACACCTATCACGAATCCCAGATCGCGCCGTTCAACAACCTGTCGCGCATGGTCAACCGCAACGACGACACGGTCACCGCGGTGTTCGTCGGCGGCGTGCGGGTGTTCGGCGACGGCGCTGCCGCTCCGGAACTCGGCACCCGCCGGACCGGCCGGTTCCTGCGCGCCTCGACCGCCGTGCGGTGATCCGATCGCCCCTGTCGGGGCGTTCGGCCACGTAGACTCGCGAAGATACGGCGGCTCGTTCGCCCGCAGTCCGTAGGGAGCCGACGTGGACGTGTTCGAACATCGAGGCAGAGCCGTCGCCACGCCATGGACCATCCGGACCGCGTGCGAGCGCTGGTGCTGCTGAACCCGCTGACCTGGGACACGGTTTACTCGGGGCAGTCGGCGGGCTTGGCCTGGCTCGACGCACGGCTGCCGCTGGCGCCACTGGCGCGCTGGATCAGCTTGCCGGACCCGGTCGTCTCGCTGATCGTCGGCAATCAGCTCGGCCCGCGTGGCCGAGCCGGGCGCAAGCAGTACGAGCCGAGGGTGCGGGCGCACTGGACCGATCAGGGCAGGCCGCAAGCCCTGCACGGCTCGGTGCGGGATTTCCCGTCCTATCGCGCGCTGGACACGTTCGATCCGCCGATCGGCTTCCCGCCGATCTGCACGATCTGGGGGCGGCGCAATCGCGTGCTGTCGGCGGAGGCGGGCCGGCGGCTCAACCGCAGGCTGCGCCCGCACACGGCGGTGGAGCTACCGGACTGTGGTCATCTCCCGATGGTGGAGGCCACGGACCAGGTGACTTCGATCATCACCGGATTCCTCGCCGCGACCGGTGCGCCCGCGCGGAAGCGGGCCGACGGCCGCTCAACGGCGTCACAACGGGGCCGCGGTGGGGCAGAGTTCGGGGAAACTGGCGGAGCGCGCTCCGCAGCCGGTGCATTCGAACGCCATACCCATATCGAGCATCCAGTGAATGCGGGTATGGCATGTCTCGCAGAGAAAATCCACACCCGCCGCATGGCAGCAGGACCGTTTACGGATGAACCATTCCGCCCGGTGCCTGCAGGGCACGGAATCGAAGCGGAATGTGCACCGCGGCGCGGCGGGTAGCGCGGCGACGACGGTCTCGAAAGACGTTGTCGCCGTATAGGTGTTCACAGCGGATTCCTTCCGGCGGAGTTGGAGCGGGGAGGCGGGGGCCGCAGGGCGCGTCGGCCGCGGCGCCGCTACTTGTTGGATCGAGCCCTCCCGAACGGCCGTTACCCGATGAGGCGACCTTCACAGCGCGGCGGACCGGCTTGTTTGGTCACCGAACGCGCGGGAATCCGATTCGTGACGACATCTAGGAAGGGGTTTTGTCATGTTGTTGCGCCGACTCGCCCGGCCGCTACTGGCCACCGCGTTCGTCGTAGATGGGGTCGATACGCTGCGGCGCCCCGACGAGCGGGCCAAGGCCGCGAGCGAACTGCTGCAGCGGGGGCAGCGGCAGCTTCCCGACGAGGTTGCCGCCAAGCTGCCGTCGAACCCCCACACCGTCGTCCAGATCAACGCCCTCGCCCAGGTGAGCGGCGGCGTGCTGCTGGCACTGGGCAAGGCGCCGCGACTGGCCGCCCTGGTGCTCGCGGCCACCGTGGTGCCCTCGGCCGTCACCGAGCAGGATTTCTGGAACGAGCAAGATCCGGCGCGGAAGTCGGCGAAGCGGAACGCGTTCCTCAAGGACCTCGGCCTGCTCGGCGGGCTGATGATCGCCGCGGCCGACACCGAGGGCAAACCGTCCCTGGGCTGGCGCGGCCGCCGGGCCGCGCGCGATGCCGCCGCGGCGGTGTCCGCCGCACTGCCGTTCGGCGCCACCTCCGACGGCGCGACCGGTGCGGCGCTGCGCAACTACGCGCACGAGGCCGCGGAACGGGCGCGTGCGCTCGGAGCGGTCGCCGCGAGCAAGGGCGCCGAACTGGCCGAATCGGCCCAACGTCACGGGCCGGAGTGGGCGGAAGCGGCCAAGGAACACGGCAGCGACCTGGCCGAGACCGCGAAGGTGCACGGATCGGAATGGGCCGGAATCGCCAAAGAGCGCGGCGCGGATCTGGCGGAGGTCGCCAAGGAACGCGGCGCGGACTGGGCCGAGATCGCCAAAGAACGGGGCGCGGACTGGGCAGAGGTCGCCAAGGAACGCGGCGCGGACTGGGCCGAGATCGCCAAAGAGCGCGGCACGGACTTGGCGGAGGTCGCCAAGGAACGCGGCGCTCACCTCGCCGATGTGGCCAAGCATCGCGGGGCGGAATGGGCGGAGATCGCCAAAGAACGCAGCGCCGAGCTGGCCGAGCGCGCCAAGCACCGCGGACCCGAGATCGCCGAGGTCGCGAAAGAGCGGGGCGCGGCGACGGCGTATCTGGCCCGCAAGCGCGGAGCGAAGACAGCACACGCCGCCCGTAAGGCAGTCGAGCGACGTGCCTGATCGTCTGACGGGCGGCGGACACCTCGTTCCGCCGCCCGTCAGACGGTTCCTCTTAGCCGCCCGTCAGACGGTTCCTCGTGCCCGGGTGCGAGCGCGGCGTCCAGTGACCACACCCGATGAAACCGGTCGGCGAGT
>JBPAJV010000003.1:0-776303 GCA_051451085.1 Nocardia asteroides
CGGTCCGTTCGTGGGGTCCTGGCCTGTCCTCGGACCCGGAGCCCAGTTTCCGGCTGCTGGCGGCCCTCAGCGCCACTACACAGCCCCAGGTCGCCGACCCGACCGGACAGGCGCGGCCGGAACCGGCGGCCGCGCCGCTCCAGCCCGCCGACGCGCGGCCGATTCCCGCAGACGTCGCCGAACCGGCCGGCGCGGGAGCGTCGGCCGCCTTGGAGAACGAACTCATCGCCATCGTCGCCGATGGGCTCGGCGTCGCACGCGCTGAAGTGCGCGCCGACCTGCCGCTGTCGGAATACGGCGTCGATTCCATTCTCGCGGTCAAGATCATCGACCGGGTCAATGCCCGCTACGGGCTGGCGCTGCGGCCCACGGTGGTGTTCGACCACCCGACCGTGCGGCTGCTCAGCGAACGCATGGCCGCGGAAGGCGCCACGGCGAGCAGCACACCTGCTGCGGTCTCCGACGCGTCGGCACACCGATTCGTCACTGCGCAGGCCGCGCGGCCCACCGAAAGATCAGCACCGATGGACATCGCCATCATCGGCATGTCCGGGCAGTTCCCGGGCGCTGCCGACCTCGGCCGGTTCTGGCACAATCTCGCCGCCGCGCGGGACACCGTGACCGAGGTTCCCGCGTCGCGCTGGCCGATCGCCGAGCATTTCCAGCCCGGACCGGCGACAGCGGGCAAGACCTACTCCAAATGGGGCGGGTTCCTCGACGGCGTGGAGCGATTCGATCCGGCGTTCTTCGACATCGTGCCCGCCGAAGCCGACTACATGGACCCGCAACAGCGACTGTTCCTCGAACACAGCTGGCTGGCGCTGGAAGACGCCGCTATCGACCCGAAGTCGCTGCGGCGCAACCGATGCGGCGTATTCGCCGGAGCGCCGGGATCGGACTACGCCACCCTCCTGCGCAACGCCGGGGCCAGGGGCTCCCACCACCTGTTCACCGGCAACAGCCCGGCCATCCTGCCCGCCCGGGTGGCCTACCACCTCGATCTCACCGGCCCGTGTCTCGGGCTGGACACCGCGTGCTCCTCCGCGCTCGTCGCACTGCACCAAGCCTGCCGCAGCCTCGCCTCGGGGGAGTCGGAACTCGCGCTGGCCGGCGGGGTCGCGGTGTTCGTGACGCCCGAATACCACCTGCTGGCCTCCTCGATGGGCATGCTGTCGCCGCGAGGCCGCTGCGCGAGCTTCGACGCGAGCGCCGACGGTTTCGTGATCGCCGAGGGCGTCGGTGTGGTCGTGCTCAAACCACTGGCCGCCGCCGAACGCGACGGCGACCCGATCCACGGCGTGATCCGGGGGATCGGCATCAACCACGACGGCCGCACCAACGGCATCACCGCGCCGAGCGTGCGCGCGCAAACCGAACTGGAACTGGCGGTGTATCGCGACAGCGGGATCGATCCCGCCACCATCGGATACGTCGAGACCCACGGCACCGGAACCCGTTTGGGCGACCCGATCGAGATCGAGGCGCTCACCAACGCTTTCCGCCCCTTCACCGGCGCGGTCGGCGCCATCCCGGTGGGGTCGGTGAAATCGAACATCGGGCACGCCTCGCACGCCGCCGGGATGGCGAGCCTGTTGAAGGTGCTGCTGGCCATGCGCGCCGGGCAGCTGCCCGCCTCGCTGCACGTCGACGCGGTGAACCCGCTGCTCGGGCTGGACGAGTCGCCGTTCTTCGTCAACACCGGCCTGCGCGCGTGGAACGAAACACCACGGCGCGCCGCGATCAGTTCGTTCGGCTTCAGCGGCACCAACGCGCACCTGGTGGTCGACGGCGCACCGGCGGCGCGAGCTGCCCGCCGTGACGTGCCGGGCGGCCCGCAGCTGGTCGTGCTCTCGGCGCGCAACACCACGAGCCTGACCCGGATGGCGCGGACGCTGCGCGGGCATCTGGCCGCGCATCCGGAGGCAGCGGTCGCGGATATCGCGCGCACGCTGGCGTTCGGCCGCAGTGGATTCGAGCATCGGCTCGCGGTGGTCGGAGATACGGTGGACGCGATCGCGGCCCGGCTGGCGGCCTTCGCCGAGGGTGATCGCCCGGCGGGGGTGTTCACCGGAACGGTCGACGCTCCGAGCCCGCGACGGGCCGGAGCCGCTGTGCTGGACGACCCGGTAGCCGTGGCCCGGCAATGGGTGGACGGCGGGCACGTCGAACATTCCGGCTGGCACGACCCTGGCGCGTGCCGTATCCACCTGCCCGGTTACGAGTTCGATCGGCAGCGGTGCTGGGCACCCGAAGTGAGCGCCGCGACCTCCTCCACGCCCGTGAGCGGCTCTGTGCGCCTGCCGAACGGAATCTTCGGATCGCACGATGCCTCCGCCCCGCACGCAGCCACGGCAACGCGGACTCCGGCAGTGCCGAGCGCGGCACCGGAAGATCTCGCCGACGCACAGCGGGCCGGTACGCCCGGCGGCGCGGACACACCGGCACCCGTGGAGCTCACAGCTGCTGCCGGTGTCGCGTCACTTCCACAGATGGAGGGCTCCGCGATTCTCCCGGCCCGAACCGCCGGTGCGCCCACCGGGGACAGCACGCCGCGCGGCACTGCCGGTCACGGAGAGCGCCCACTGGCCACGCCTCGACCCGAGCCCTCCTCGGCGACGCTGCGCCAGGTCGCGGAGACCTACCTGAAAGGGCTGCTCGCCGAGTACTGCCGACTGGACCCGCACCGGATCCGCACCCGGATCCCGCTGCAGGACTACGGGATCGACTCCGTGCTGATCAGCAAGATGAACGATCGACTGGAAACCGATTTCGGGCCGCTGCCCAGCACCCTGTTCTTCGAATACCAGACCGTTCGTGACCTCGCGGGATATCTCGCCGACCAGCACGCGCCACGCCTGACGGCACACACCGCCGACCCGGCGCCCACCTCGGTGCATTCCGGCGTGGCGACGGATCGCCCGACTCACGTACCGGCCCCGGGACCTGCGGGCGACCCCCGCGAATCCCGCGAATCCCGCGAATCCCGCGACCCCCGCGACTCCGACGACATCGCCGTCATCGGCATGGCCGGTAAGTTCCCGATGGCGGGCGACATCGACGCCTTCTGGGCCAATCTGGTCGCGGGCCGCGACTGCATCGTCGAGGTCCCGCCGCAACGCTGGGACCACAGCCAGTACCTCTCCGACGACCCCGACGAGCCGGGCACCACTTACGCACGGTGGGGCGGGTTCCTCGACGACGTGGACAAGTTTGACGCCCGCTTCTTCGGCATCACTCCCAAGGACGCCGAGGAGATGGACCCGCAGCAGCGGCTGTTCCTCGAAACCTCTTGGGCGGCCCTGGAAGACGCGGGTTACTCGCCGGATCGGGTGCGGCGCAGCGCCGCGGCCCGTGGCCTGCCCGATGCCGGAGTGTTCGCCGGGGTGGGCTACGCCGAGTATCAAGCGTTCGTCGGCGTGCCGATCTCGGGATACTTCGCGGTCGCGAATCGGGTTTCCTACCATCTCGGCTTCGACGGACCCAGTCTCGCGGTCGACACGGCGTGCTCGGCGTCGCTGACCGCGTTGCATCTGGCCTGCGCGAGCCTGCGCCGGGGCGAGTCGGCCTACGCGCTGGCAGGCGGGGTGAACGTGTCGATCCACCCCGGCAAGTACCTGCTGCTGGGCTACGGCCGCTGGGCATCCACCGACGGCCGGTGCCGGTCGTTCGGCGCGGGCGGCGACGGGTACGTGCCGGGTGAGGGAGTGGTCACCCTGGTGCTCAAACCACTGCGGCACGCGCGCGCCGACGGCGACCGCGTCTACGGCGTGATCCGGGGCAGCACGATCAATCACGGCGGGCGCACCAACGGGTTCACCGTCCCGAACCCGGCCGCACAGGCCGACCTCATCGGCCGAGCGCTGACCGCGGCCCGCGTGGACGCGAGCGAAATCGGATACGTGGAAGCCCACGGAACCGGCACCGCGCTGGGCGATCCCATCGAGATCGCGGCACTGACCAAGGCCTACGGTCCTACGACGTCCGGTCGCGGCTATTGCGGCATCGGTTCCGCGAAATCCAGTGTGGGACACCTGGAAGCCGCGGCGGGCGCCGCGGGTGTGGTGAAGGCCCTCCTACAGCTACGCCACGACACCATCGCGCCGAACCTGCACAGCGATCCGCCGAACCCGGGCATCGATTTCGCGGCGACACCGTTCCGGGTGATCGACCGGCCCACGGCGTGGCCGCGTCCCGGCGACGGCAAGCCCCGCGTCACCGCCGTCAGCTCGTTCGGCGCGGGAGGCTCGAACGCCCACGTGATCCTCACCGACGCCGAACCCGTCACGGCGACACCTGAGGACGGGAAACCAAGAATCGTGGTGTTGTCGGCGCGCGACGCCGACCGGCTCGCGGAGCTGGCCGCCCGGACCGCCAACCGGCTGCGCGCGCACCCGTTGTCGCTGCCGGATGTGGCGTGGACGCTGGCCGTCGGGCGCAGCGCGTTCGAACATCGCCTCGCCCTGGTGGCCACCTCCACGGCCGAACTGGTGGAACTGCTCGACGGCGCGGCCGATCCGGGCACTCCCGCACCGGCCGAAGGCCTGCTGGTGTTCCGCGGCGTGGCGCGCACCCACCGCGACCTCGACGAGTTGCCCGGCGAGTCGGACGACGATCGCGCGCAGATCAAGGCGCTGCTGGGCTCCGGCAATCTGCCCCGGGTCGCCGAGCTGTGGGCCGGCGGGTGGACCGTGGACTGGGAACAGGGTTACGAGCGGCCGTTCGGCCGGATCGTCAGCCTGCCCGGGTATCCGTTCGCACGGCGCAGGTACTGGATCGTGCCCGAGGACTACCGCAGACGCAGTCACCCGGCTTCACCGGTGGTCGCGAAAACGGTCGTCCCGCAAGAACGCGCCGCACCGGATGCCGAGCGGCGCAACGGTCATTCCACCAACGGCGCGGCGCGGCAGGAGATTCCCGCGCCGCCGAAGACCGCACCCGCCGCCGACGGCCCGGCCGCCGACATCGAGCCGGTTCACACCGGGCCGCCGGGCGACGCGATCAATAGCGCGTGGCGCGATCGGCTCGCCGAGCATATCCGCGACATCTTCGCCGATCTGACCAAGACCGATCCCGCCGACCTGGATCTGGACGCGGATTTCACCGACTTCGGATTCGACTCGGTGGCCACCGTCCGGATGCTCAACCGGTTGATGAAGCACTACGACGTCAAGATCCCGGCGGAATCGACCGAGCTGCATCCGACGATCGCCTCCCTGTCGCACTATCTGGTGGCCGAAGGCATCATCACCGGGTCGGCCCGGGACGACGCCCCGCGCGCCACCGCGGTCGCGACGGCCTCGGCCACCCAGCACGATATTCCCGCCGTGACCATGGACGCCCCCATCCCGGTGCGGTCGGTCTTCATCACCGGCGTGACCGGTGTGCTGGGCGGCAAGCTGCTGCACGATCTGCTCACCCGCACCGAGGTCCGGGTGACCTGCCTGGTGCGCGGCAAGACCGTGGCCGCGGCCGAGCAGCGCATCAAGCATTTCCTCGGCACCTACGACCCCGACGCCGCGCTCGACCAGGCGTTCGCCGAGCGGGTGACCACGGTGCTCGGCGACGTCTCCAGCGAACGGCTCGGCCTGGACGAAGTGACCTGGCGGCGGCTGGCCGACGAGGTGGACCTGACCATCCACGCCGCCGGGCGCACCACCCTGGTCACCTTCTACAACGCGCTGGCCCCGATCAACGTCGAAGGCACCCGCCGCGCGATCGAGTTCGCGCTGCGCTCACGCGGCAAGTACCTGGTGTACGTGTCGAGTTTCAGCGCGCTGGGTGATCGGCTGAACTTCAACAACCCGCCGTTCACCGAACGGGATCTCGAGTTGGGCCAAGGCTATGACCATTTGCCCTACCAGCAGACGAAGTACGAGTCGGAGAAGCTGATCCGGGCGGCGAGCGAGCGCGGACTGCTCTGGGACATCGTGCGCCCGGGCAACATCATGGGCGACAGCCGCACCGGCCGGTACCCGTTCTCCGAGGTCAGCGTCAAAGGCGCGTACTACGACATCCTCAAGACGATGATCGAGACCGGCGAGACGATGCTGACGCCGGTGCACTGGGACATCACCCCGGTCGACTATGTCAGCGCCGCGATCGTGCACATCGCCATACACCGTCCCACCTACCGGGAGACCTACCACCTGACCAACCCCGACATCCGGCGCTATTACGACGTGGTCCGCTACGTCCAGCGCGCCGGGTACGAGGTGGATCTGGTGCCGCTGGAGGAGTTCCATCGCAGGGCCGCCGACCGGCAGATCCACCGGCTGGGCACCGACGAGGTCTACGACAGCCAGACCCTGGAGATGTTCAAGTACGGCATCGAACTGTTCGGCACGATCCACTACGAGGAGAGCTCCTACGCCGACTGCGCCTACACCCGGCGGGTGCTCGGCGCGGCCGGGATCAATTGCCCGCCGACCGAGGAGCTGGTGCGGGTGTACCTGACGCACTGCGCCGAAGTGGGTTATATCCCCGCGCCGCGCTCGGCCGAGTCTAGGGCGGAGGTGCTGCGGTGAGCGGAGCGCGCACGATCGTCTTCCCAGGGCAGGGCGCCCAGCGCACGGGGATGGGGGCGGACTTCTGCGCCGAGTTCCCCCTCGCGCGCGACACTTTCGCCGAGGCGAGCACCGCCGTCGGCGAGGATCTGCTGCGGATCTGCGCCGAGCGGGATCCGAGGCTGCATCGCACGGAGTACACCCAGCCCTGCGTGCTGACCATGGAGATCGCCGCCTATCGGGTGCTGACGACCGAATTCGACGTCCGGCCGGTCGCTTTCGGCGGGCACAGTCTCGGCGAGTACACCGCGCTGGTCGCGGCGGGCGTTCTCGATCTCGCCGACGGCGTGCGGCTGGTGCGTACCCGTGGGGCGCTCATGCAGCGCGCCGCGCCGGAGGGCGCGGGCGCGATGGCCGCGCTGATTCTGCCGGACATCGCCGGCTCGGAGGCGGCCGAATTGGTGGCCGAGGCGGGCGCGGAGGTGGCCAACGACAATTCGACCGACCAGCTCGTCATCAGCGGGGGCAGCGACGCGATCGCGGCCGCTCGCGTCGTCCTCGCCGAGCGCCTGCCGGGCCTGCGGTTCGTCCCGCTGCGGGTGAGCGCACCGTTCCATTCCCGGTGGATGCGCGGCATCGAAACCGAATTCGCCGATCATCTGGCCGAGTGCGCCCCGCGTATCCGCGCCGGGCGTGCGGTCGTGGTGACCTCGAACTACACCGGAGAGTTCCACCGGCCCGACACCCTCACCGAGCATCTGATCCGTCAGATCTCCGCCCCGGTGCGCTGGACCGCGAACATGCGCGCGTTGCTGCGCTCCGGCACACCACGCTACGAGATCGGTCCGTCGGCGCCGCTGTCGAAGTTCTTCGCGACGCTGGGCGCGCCGGTGACCCGGATCGCGACGGTCGGCGATCTGCGCGCCCTCGCCGATGAAGCGAGATCAGAAAGCACTGCTGCCGAATCCGTTGCGCCCTCGGTTGCCCCTTGGTCTGCCCCCGAATCGGAAAGCTCTGCAATCCATGCCGTTCCGACCTCGACGGCGCTTCCGACCTCGACGGCGCTTCCGACCTCGACGGCGCTTCCGGCCGCCCACGGATCGGGAACCTTCGCCAGCGCCGCTGCGGCCTCGACCGTGCTTTCAGCAGCTCGCGAGCCGGAAGCCGCTGCGAGCAACGCCCTGACCTCGACGGTGCTTCCGGCCGCCGACAGATCGGAAGCATCCGCGAGCGCCGCTGCGGCCTCGCTTGCGTTCACCGCCGCCTCCGAACCGGCGCTACCCAGTGGAACGGGTGAGCTGACCATCCACCGCAGAGCCGCCGGAACCCCGAGCCTGCGATTGTTCTGCTGGCCGTTCGCCGGTGGCAAAGCCGCCGCCTACACCTCCTGGCGGCGCGACCTGCCCGACTGGGTCGAGCTGTGCGTGATCGAACTGCCCGCCCGGCAACGGCATCTGGGGCAGACGCCGATCCGCCGATTCACCGACCTGGTCGACGCCGCGCTGCCGTTGATCCAGCCGTGGACCGATTTGCCGTTCGCCTTCTTCGGCCACAGTCTCGGCGCGCTCGCCGCCTACGAAGTCGCGCGCCGCCTGCCGCCGGGGATCGCGCCACGGGCGCTGTTCCTCGGTGCGGCGGTGGCCCCGCACCTGCCGAGGCCAGGGCGCTTGTCCGAGCTACCCGATGAGGAATTCGCCGCCGCCGTGGGTGATTACGGCGGTATCCCGCCCGAGGTGCGCGAGACGCCCGAGGTGATGGCGTTGTTCCTGCCCGCGTTGCGCAGCGACTTCGAGATCTTCGACGACTACCGGTTCACACCCGCCGCCGCGCCGTCGTGCCCGGCCCACTTGTTCGGCGGTCGCGACGACCGCCAGGTGGCGGACACGCAGTTGGAGGCCTGGCGCGATCTCCTGCCGGGACTGCGCTCCACCGAGCTGCTGCCCGGCGGCCATTTCTTTCTCGTCGAGCAGCGGGCAGCGCTGCTCGGCTCGCTCGCGGACAAGCTCACCGCTGTCCGCCCCGACGCGGTACCCGCCTGATGAAGGGATGCAGTAATGAAGGTCGAAGTCCTCACCCCGTCGTGCAACCTCGACACCGTCCGTGACGGGCGCGGCGGCATTTTCACCTGGGTACCGCCTGAGCCCCTGCTGGAGTTCAACCTGATCTACATGCACCCGGGCAAGGTGCGCGGGCTGCACTACCACCCCCATTTCGTCGAGTACCTGCTGTTCGTCGAAGGCAACGGCGTGCTGGTGACCAAGGACGACCACGAGGATCCGGACTGCCCGGAGGAGTTCATCCACGTGTCCAAGGGCATCTGCACGCGCACGCCGATCGGGGTGATGCACACGGTGTACTCGATCACTCCGCTGACGTTCATCGCGATGCTGACCAAGCCGTGGGACGAGTGCGATCCGCCGATCGTGCAGGTGGCGCCGCTCCCGCACACGCTGGAAGGCAAGTCGTGAGCCGGCGCACCCGACGACGGGCGCGCAGGCACCCACCGTGCGGGGCGCTGCGTGCGAGGCCGGGGCAAGGCGTGCGCGCCCAAGGTGGCACGGCATGAGCGAATCGCGGGTGGCGGTCATCGGAGCCACCGGTTATGTGGGCGCCGCGCTGGTGGACGCCCTGAGCAGGAACCGGCGTTTCGAGGTCGTGCCGGTGGGACGCGCCGATCACGAGTCCCACCGCACAGCGGGACGCTACAACGTGCTGATCAATGCCGCCTGCCCCTCCAAGCGGTTCTGGGCCGAGCACAATCCGGACGCCGACCGCGCGGAGACCGTGGACAAGACACGCCTGCTGCGGGAGCGCTGGCGGTGGGACCGATTCGTGCAGATCAGCAGCATCTCCGCGCGCACCCAGCTGGACACCGTCTACGGGCGCCATCGCGCGCTGGCCGAGGAATTGTGTTCGGGGCCGGATACTCTCGTCGTCCGGCTCGGTCCGATGTACGGCGGGGATTATCGCAAGGGTGTGCTGGCGGACATGGCCGCCGACCGGCCGGTGTTCGCCAGCGGCCGCTCCCGGCAGAGCTTCGCTCCTGTCAGCTGGTGCGCGGAGTGGATCGCCGGGCATCTCGGGGACACCGGAGTGCGGGAGGTCGGCGCACGCACCACCGTCACCCTCGCCGAGGTGCGTGACGCGGTGGGCTCCCGCTCGCAGTTCGCCAAAGACCATGTCGACGACCAGTTCCCGATCACCGCCACCGGCCCCGACTGGCCGGATGCGGCGGCGGTGATCGAACTGGCTGGCCGGGCGGAGGGTCAGCGGTGCACGGGCGAACTGACGCGGTGCCTGCTGGGCCGCAGGTATTTCTCCGCGCACAGCACCAGCAGGAAACGCACGCTGGTGGCCACGTCGCGGGTGCGCATCTTGGACGCGCCGGCCGTGCGGTTGAGGACGTGGATCGGCACCTGCTCGATCCGGTAACCGTTGGCGGCGAGAATGTAGAGACTTTCGAAGAAGAAGGAGTAACCGGTCGAGCGAACCCGATCGAAAGCGGCCATCGGAACCGTGTCCAACCGGTAGTATCGGAACGCACCCGTGGCGTCGTAGGGCATCCGCAGCAAGGTCACGGTGAGAAAATGCCCGACCCGGGTGAGGATCTTGCGGAAGGGAGTCCAGTCGGCGAGGCTGTCTTCTTTCAGATACCGCGATCCGACGACGATGTCGAAACCGTCCGCAGCGGCGCGCAATGCCGGAAGATACGACGGCGGATGCGCGAAATCGGAATCCATCGTGATGATGTGCCGGTATCCCCGCGCGTACGCCCAGCGAATACCGGCCCGATGCGCCGAACCGACGCCTTGGCGACCGGCCCTGTGCAGCACATGGATACGGGGCGCGTGCTGCCGGGCCAGCTCATCGAGCAGGTCACCGGTGCCGTCGGGGGAGTTGTCGTCGACGAACAGGACGTTGAGATCGGCGCCCTGTTCCAGGATCTGAGCGAGCAACGGGCCCACGTTGCGACGCTCGTTGTACGTCGGAATCATCACCAGAGTTTTTTCGGAGGCCGCGCTCATGCAATCGAATTCTAATACCGGCGGCGACCGAAAGATAGGTATTGCCCGCTGTTTTGCGACCCGTTAGTCTCAGGGCTGGAGGTTTGATGAGAAAGGCGCTGATAACCGGCATCACCGGGCAGGACGGGTCTTATCTGACAGAATTCCTGTTACAGCAAGGATATGAAGTCCACGGCATTATTCGGCGTGCGTCGAATTTCAATACCGACCGCATCGATCACCTGTATCCCGATACACATTCCCAGCGCAGGCTGTTCCTGCACTACGGGGACCTGATGGACTCCAGCAGCCTCAACCGGATCCTGGAGGATGTGCGTCCGTCGGAGATCTACAATCTCGGCGCGCAATCGCACGTGCACATCTCGTTCCAGATCCCGGAGTTCACCGCCGAGACCAACGCGATCGGCACGCTGCGCATCCTGGACGCCATCCGCAAGACCGGCATCGCGACCCGGTTCTACCAAGCGTCGTCCTCGGAACTGTACGGCGGCTTGCAGGACGTGGCGCTCAGCGAGGAGACACCGTTCCATCCGCGCTCGCCGTACGCGGTGGCGAAGTTGTACGCGTACTGGATCACGGTCAACCACCGGGAGGCCTACGGGATGTACACGGTCAACGGCACGCTGTTCAATCACGAATCGCCCAGGCGCGGCGAGGTTTTCGTGACCCGGAAGGTGACTAGGGGCGCGGTGCGGATCGCGCAGGGAAAACAGGACAAGCTCTACATCGGCAACCTGGACGCCCGCCGGGACTGGGGCTACGCCAAGGAGTACGTCGAGGCGATGTGGCTGATGCTGCAACAGCCCGAACCCGACGACTACGTGATCGCGACCGGTGAAACGCACAGCGTGCGCGAGCTGTGCGAGACCGCGTTCTCCGCCACCGGCGTCGAATTGATGTGGGAGGGAACCGGTCTGGATGAGAAGGGCATCGACCGGCGTACCTCGCGGGTACTGGTCGAGGTCGATCCGACCTATTTCCGGCCCGCCGAGGTGCATCATCTGACCGGTGATCCCACCAAGGCGCGCCAGAAACTCGGCTGGCAACCCCGCACGAGTTTCACCGAACTGGTCGAGCTGATGGTCGCCCACGATATGGAGAACGCGTGACGCAAGCAGTGGCGGTGGAATGTTGCCGGGTGTGCGGCAACACCCGGCTCGAGACGGTCGTCGATCTCGGCACCATGGCCTTGACCGGAGTGTTCCCGGCCACCGATCCGACCGGGGTGCCGCGCTACCCCTTGGAGCTGGTGCGTTGTGTGCCCACCGGCCCCGAGGAGTGCGGGTTGGTGCAGTTGCGCCACACTGCCGATTTCGACGAAATGTATTCCCCCGGTTACGGGTACCGGTCCGGACTCAACCGGTCGATGATCGATCACCTCGCCCACCGGGTGGATCGGATCCGGGCGCGGGTGCCGTTGACGCCGCGGGATGTGGTGATCGACATCGGCAGCAACGACGCGACGCTGCTGCGCGCCTACCCCGAGGGCTCGGCGACGATTCTGGGCATCGACCCGCTGGGGGAGAAGTTCCGCCGGTTCTATCCGCCGCACGTGCGGCTGGTGACCGGCTACTTCACCCGCGAGCTGGTCGAGTCGGCGCTGGCGGGCCGCCGGGCCAAGGTGATCACCTCGATCGCGATGTTCTACGACGTGCCGAGCCCGTTGGAGTTCATGGGCGCGGTGTACGACAGCCTCACCGACGACGGCGTCTGGGTGCTGGAACAGAGCTACCTGCCCGCGATGCTGGCCACCACCTCCTACGACACGATCTGTCACGAGCACCTCGAGTACTACACCCTCGACCAGATCGAGTGGATGGCGCGGCGATGCGGATTCGTAGTGCTCGAGGTGGAACGCAACACCGTCAACGGCGGCAGCTTCGCGCTCACCCTCGGCAAGCGAGGCGCACCGTCGGCTGCCGATGCCGCCGAGCTGGATCGGATGCGCCAGGAGGAGTCCGCGCTCGGGCTGCACACCCCCCAGCCCTACGCCGACTTCGCCAAACGGGTCGACCAGCACCGCGACCAGGTCCGCGATTTCTTCGACCACTCCCGCAAGGCCGGGTTGCGCACGCTCGGTTACGGAGCCTCCACCAAAGGCAATGTGGTGCTCCAGCATTGCGGGATCGGTCCGCAGGACCTGGCGTGCATCGCGGAGGTCAACGACGACAAGTTCGGCAAGTTCACCCCCGGCAGCGCGATCCCGATCGTGTCGGAGGCCGAGGCGCGTGCACTGGCGCCCGACCAGTTCTTCGTGCTGCCCTGGCATTTCCGCGACATGATGCTGGAGCGGGAGAGCACCTTCCGCGCGGCGGGTGGACGGCTGGTGTTCCCGCTGCCGGAACTGGACGTGGTGTGAGATGACCGTCGTCGTCACGGGCGCGGCGGGGCAGGACGGCACCTTGCTGTCGGACCTGCTCGCCGCGCGCGGTGAGCGAGTGCTGCGCATCGGCCGCGACGGCCCCGTCGACATCACCGACGCGGCCGCGGTGCAGCGGCTGATCGCCACCGAACGCCCACGGCAGGTGTATCTGCTGGCGGCGGTGCAGCATTCTTCGCAGGACGACCACGGCGACCCGCACGAACTGGCTCGCGCTTCGCATCGGGTGAACACGCTGCCGGTGCAGCATTTCGCGGAGGCGATCGATCGCCACCGCACGGGCACGCGCCTGTTCTACGCGGCCTCCTCGCATGTCTTCGGTTCCGACGGCGCCACAGTGTGCCACGAGGACAGCGGGCTGCGACCGGACACGATCTACGGGGTGACCAAAGCGGCGGGCCTGCTGGCCTGCCGCGCCTACCGCGCCCGCGGCGTCTTCGCGGCGGCGGGGATCATGTTCAACCACGAATCCGCGTTGCGTGCCGAGAAGTTCGTCACCCGCAAGATCGTGCGCGCCGTCGCCCGGATCCAGCGGGGCCAGACCAGCACGCTGGAGGTGGGCAGGTTGGACGCCGGCGCCGACTGGGGATACGCGCCGGACTACGTCGAGGCGATGACCCGGATCCTGGCCCTCGACGAGCCGGACGATTTCGTCGTCGCCACCGGCGAACACCACACGGTCGCGCAGTTCTGCGCGGCGGCGTTCGGCATGGCCGGACTGGACTGGACACACCATGTCCGCGAACGGTCCTCGGTGCTCACCCGCCACCGGCGACCGCTGGTGGGTGACGCGACGAGGCTGCGGGAACGGACCGGGTGGCGGCCGTCGGTGGACTTCCACGGCATGGTGCGCGCCATGCTCGTCGCCGAGGGTGTGCGCCTGGTGCAGCAATGATGCCGGTGCGCAGCGCACCGGCGGAACGGGATGGATGACGTGACCTTGAACGACGAGAATGTCCTGGCCGCCCACTTGATCTCCGTCGCCGACGGAATCTACGAGGAGACCGCCGCTCGCCTCGGCGAGATCGGCACCGAAACCGTCGCCGACGCGGTGCTGAAGGAGATCGCCTGGCGCGCGAGCCACGGTCCCCGCCCTGGACAACCGGTCACCGCGGTGTTCGAACTGACCCACGACGGCAAACAGCTGGACTACCTGGTCACCTTCGGCGCCGAGGACCCCGCAGTCGGTCCCGGCGCCCTGGAGGATCCGTGGCTGGTGGTGCGTCAGGATCTGGTGGAGCTGCTGCGGGCGGTCTACGGCCCGCCCGACGCCGCCCTGGGCACCCGCGCCATCGCGATCAAGGACGAGCCGGGGCCGGGCAGTTTCGCCCCGGACGACCCGTGGCGGCTGGCCCGCGACGCCGCCGCCGTCGCCGCCGACCGGATCGTCGCCGCCTGCCGCCCGCACCACCACGACCTCAACACACTGTCCTTGCATTTCGGCTCGGACAAGTGGGGTGGGCACTGGTACACCCAGCATTACGAGCGGCACTTCGCGCCGCTGCGCGACAGCCGGGTGCGCATACTCGAACTGGGCATCGGCGGATACACCGCGCCCGATGTGGGCGGTGCGTCGCTGCGGATGTGGAAGCAGTACTTCCGCCGTGGCCTGGTGTTCGGACTGGACTACTTCGACAAGTCCGGTATCGCCGAGCCACGCCTGCAACCACTGCGCGGCGACCAGGGCGACCCGGCGTTCCTCGACGAGCTCGGCAGCTCGCTGGGCCCGTTCGACATCATCGTCGACGACGGCAGCCACATCAGCGGTGACGTGATCGCCTCGTTCCGGGCGCTGTTCGCCCACCTGCGGCCCGGCGGGCTCTACGTGGTGGAGGACACCCAGACCTCCTATTGGTCGGGCTGGGGCGGAAGCAGCACCGCGACCGACGATCCGGCGACCACGATCGGCTACTTGAAGACCCTGGTGGACGCCCTGCACCACCAGGAGTTCGAGAAGGAATCCGGCCGCGCGGCTGGCGCTTTCGACGACTGGATCGGGGCGCTGCACTTCTATCACAACATCGTCGTCATCGAAAAACGCCGCAACGCAGAGCAATCGGCTCCATCATGGGTGCCTCGGCACACCAACCCGATGGAGTGGATGAAGCCGAAGGAGTGATCGGATGAAGTTTCTTGTCGTGCCGGTGCCCTCGTCGGGACACCTGCTTGCGATGGTGCCGTTCTGCTGGGCGCTGCGGCTGGCCGGCCACGAAGTGCTGGTCGCCTCCCGCGACGACGTGACGGCCACCGCGCTGCGTTCGGGCCTCAACGCCGTCGAGATGACCGCGCTGAACGTGCCGATGGACCAGTTGCGCACCCAGGTGAACCCGGACATGTTCCCCCTGCCGCTGTTCGCCGACCGCGATCAATCCAGTGGGCAGGGCCTGTGGCAGATCGCCGCCCAGAATTGGCACAACCACGCCCGCCAATACCTCGACACGTTCGCCGCGGTGGCCACCGACTGGGGAGCGCAGGTGATCCTCACCGACCCGCTGGCCACCATCGGCCGCGCGCTCGGCGCCGAACTGGAGCTGCCGGTACTGGTGCACCGCTGGGGTATCGACCCCACCGGCGGCCCGTTCACCGCACGCACCGCCGCGCTCGCCGCGGAGGCGGGCACCCGGCTGGCCGACCCGGTCGCCGTCCTCGACATCTGCCCGCCCCGCCTGCAAGCCCCCGACGCCCCGCCGGGCACCCGGGTCGGCTATGTCCCGTTCAACGGCACCGGCACGCTGCCGCCGTGGCACCGCAACGACGACGGCCGCAAGCGCATCGCGGTCTGCATGGGCGGCAGCACGCTGGGCCTGACCGGACCGCGGCCGCTGGAGGCGGTGCTGGCCGCGCTGCGCGACACCGGCGACGCCGAGATCGTCGTCGCGTTGTCGGCGTCCGACCGGGCCGCGGTCGGCGAGCTGCCCGGCCACGTCCGGGTCGTGCAAGAGGTGCCGCTGAATCTGTTCCTGCCCGGCTGCGACCTGTTGATCCACCACGGCGGCTCGACCACCGGACTGACCGCGGGCTGGTTCGGCCTGCCGCAACTGGTGCTGCCGCAGATGTTCGACCAGTTCGACTACGCCCGCGGACTGGTGCGCGCGGGCGCGGGCCTGGCCGCCGAGACACCCGCCGGTCAAAGCGACATCGACGCGCTCGCCACATCGATCCGCGCAGTGCTGCGCGAAACCCGCTTCCGCGCCGCCGCCGAACAGATCGGCGCCGACCTGCGTGCCGCGCCCGCACCGGGCGAGGTGGTGGCCCAGGTCGTTCCGCTGCTGGCCGAACGCGCCGGGGCAGCGACCAGATAGACCGTCCGCGCCGCCCGCTGCGGGCGGCGCGGGAACCGAAAGCCCGAGGTTGCGAATGATATCCAGGACATGGACCAGGTTCCGTGGTTCGCTCGACTACTACGCCGCGATGTACGCGGTGTTCGTCGTCGGCATTCTCGTCCCCGTCGTGATGATCGTGCTCGCGCTCACCGGCCTGCCCGGCCCGGTGACCGCCGTACTCGGCATCGTGTGCGCCGCGGCGCTGTTCGTGCTGTTCGTCCCGGCGGTGCCCATCGAATGGCGAGAGCTCCTGCGCGGCAAACCGCTCGTGGCGCGGGTGCTGTGGAGCGCGGTCGTCGTTCTCGTCGTCGCGGTGCTGGCCCGGTTGACGCAGTTCGTCCTCGACGCCGGCAACGTGGAGGCATCGCTGTCGGCCGATGACGACTTCCTGGTGAAGAAATCGCATCTGTCGGGCTACATCAGCGGTGCCGTGATGGCCGAGCACGAACCGGGCAGCCTCTACGACCGGCACCGCTACGAATCGCCGCAGGCGGATTCGGTACTGCCCGCCGTGACGCCGCAGGACCGCGACGCCTACCTCTACCCGCCGCCGTTCCTGCTGCTGCCGAGGTTGCTGCTGTTGTTCAGCCACGACTTCGCCACGCTGCGCGCCCTGTGGTACTCGCTGTATGTCGCGATCGTGCTGGTGGCCATGTTCGCCATCGCCCGCTGGATCGGCGGCAGGCAGGGCGCGGTGCTGGCCGCGCTGACCCCCGTGGTGTGGATCAGCCTGCCCACCCTGGCGACGCTGCAGATCGGCAACATCCACGTGCTGGTGCTGTATGTCGGCGGCGCGGGCGCGATGGTCCTGTTCCATCTGCGGCGCAACGTTCTCGGTGGCGCGGCGCTGGCGTTCGCGATCATCGCCAAGGTGTCACCGGCGATCCTGCTGGTCTATCTGCTGGTCCAGCGACGCTGGCGCCCCGCGGCGTGGACGGCGGCGTTCTGCGGGCTGTATTCGCTGGCGACGCTGGCGATCTTCGGCCGGGAGCCGTGGCGGCAGTTCCTGTCCGACGGCACCTGGCAGCGGCTGGCCAGCGGGGAGTTCCACCAGTTCGTGCTCGTGGAACGCGCCAACCAGCTGGTCAACTATTCGCCGTTCGGGCTGCCGTACAAGGCGGAGATCATGGGCTGGGACATCGGCGATCCCACCGGGCCCGCCCGGGTGATCACCAATATCTACACGCTGCTGTTGCTGATCCTGGTCGCGGTCACCGCGGTTCGCATCCACCGGCGGCTGTCGGCGGGCGCCGAGGGGCCGCGGGTGCGCGCCGAGCAGCTGGCCATCTGGCTGGCGGTGCTGACGCTGGCCTCGTTCCGCGCCCCGTTCGGGCCGTGGGTGTACATCGCCGTGGGCGCGGTGTGGACGCTGGCGGTGTACGCGGGGCTGATGCGCGGCGGCATACGCGCCGTCGCCCTGCTCACCGTCGCCTGGCTGATCGTCGCGGTCTACAACGAGAACGTCTACTTCACGCTGGTGGCGCAGACGGTCATCTACCTCGCCTGCTTCTTCGTGGCCTGGCGGGCGAGCGCGGGCACCGACCCGGAACCGGCACCGCCCGCGCCAGCAGCGCGGACCGAGCGGGTCGGTGCGGCATGAGCGGGCGAGCCCCGAGGCGGCGGAGGGTGGCGACACCAGGCGACGCGCATGCCGCTGAACGACGGAGCGTGAGCGGCCAGGCCTGGACGCGGCCGGGGAGAGGGAACAGATGAGCACCTATTGCGTGATCGGGGCGGGCGCGGCCGGTTTGGCCACCGCCCGCGGATTCGCCGCGCGCGGCCTGGATTTCGAGGTGCTCGAGGCGGCCGACGGGATCGGCGGGATCTGGGACGCGCGGCGGCCGGACTCGCCGGTCAGCCGCAACACGCACGTGATCGCGTCCAAAGGCGTGCAAGCCTTCTCCGGCTTCCCGATGCCCGACGACTATCCCGACTACCCCGGCCACGAACTCGTGCTGCGCTATCTGCACTCCTACGCCGACGCCTTCGACCTGTGGCCCTCCATCCGTCTGAACACCTCGGTGCGGCGCGTCGAACCGGGGCCGGGCGGGTGGACGGTGACGCTGGGCGACGGCTCCGGGCGATCGTACGCGGGGGTCGTCATCGCCACCGGTCACGACCGCACACCGCGACGTATCGACATCCCGGGTTCGGGCACGGTGCCCGTCCTGCATTCGAGCGAGTACCGCCACCCCGAACAGGTGCTCGGCAAGCGGGTGCTGGTGATCGGCGCCGGGCAGTCGGCGGCCGACATCTTGTCCGACTGCGCGGTCAACGCCGCGCTGACCCTGCACAGCAGCAGGCGCGGGTTCTATTGCATGCCCAAATACCTGCTGGGCCGCCCGACCGACAGCATGTTGCAGGGCCGGATGTGGCGGCCGCTGCGCAAGCGAGCCTTCGAGCGGCTGTTCTCGTATCTGCGCAGCCGCTCCCGCTCGTTCGGGCTGCCGGTGCCCGATTTCGGCGAGGGCATCGTCATCCCGATGCTCGGCGACCAGTTGCACCACTACTACACCCACGGCGACATCACGCCCAAGCCGGACGTCGTCGCGATCGAGGACGATCGGGTGACCTTCACCGACGGCACCGAAGAGAAGGTCGATCTGGTGGTGCTGGCCACCGGGTTCGTGCCGAACTACCCCGTGGTCGACCGCGCCCACCTGAACTGGTCCTCCGGCAGTTTGCGACCGGGCCTGTATCTCAACATCTTCCCGCCCGATACCCGCGACCTGTTCGTGGTCGGGATGGTGCGGCCGATCGGCTCCCATTGGGATGTGTACGAGAAGCAGGCCGATCTGGTCGCCGAGTACCTGCGGGTCAAGGCGAGCGATCCCGGACGGGTCGAGCGTTTCGATCGCGCCATCCAGGGCCCGCAACCCGACCTGTACGCCGGGTTGCGGCTCTATCACGCCGACCAGTACCCGCTGGTGGTGGAGAAACAGGACTACGTGCAGCAACTGCGCAAGCACGCGAAGCTTCTGAAGTGAAAGGTCGCACCATGAAAGCACCCGGGCCAGGTCTGGTGGAGACCGGACGCATGCTGCCCAAACTGGCGAAGAACCCGCTGACGACCGTAGGGGCGCTGCTGGAGGGCTACGGCGACGTGGTGCGGGTCAAAGCGGGCCCCATGCTGGTCTACCTCGTCGCGGACCCGGCGATGACCGAGTACGTGCTCAAGGACAACTACACCAACTACCGCAAGAGCCCCATCTACGACGAATTCAGCATCCTGCTCGGCGACGGGCAGCTGACCACCAACAACCTCGAGTACTGGCGCACACAGCGCAAGCTCATCTCTCCGGCGTTCTCCCATTCGCACGTCAAGGGCTTCGCCGACGACATCACCGACAGCGCGGCGGCGATGCTCGACGGCTGGGACGCCGCGGCCGGGGAGTTCCGCGACATCTACGACGACTACGTGAAGCTGTTGCTCGCGGTGACCGGCCGGATCCTGTTCGGCATCGACCTGTCCACCGGCACCGCCCAGGTGACCGACGCCATGCGGGCGGCGTTCGCGCTGATCATGAAACGGGTGAACGCGCCGGTGAAGCTGCCGCAGTCGTTCCCGACGCCCGAAGCGCGCCGGGTCGCGCGCAAGGTCGGCGAACTCGACGACGTGGTACGTCATCTCATCGACGAACGCAGGCGCGGCGGCGACACCACCGACGTGCTGACCGCGCTGGTGCGGGCTCGCGACGAAGGCGGTCAGGGCATGCGCGAGGAGGATCTGCTCAACGAGATCAAGACCTTGCTCGTAGCCGGTCACGAGTCCCCGGCGAACGCGCTGTCGTGGGCGTGCTATCTGCTGGCCACCCATCCGGAGATCCAGGAGCAGCTGGCCGGGGAGGTGCGTGCCGTGCTCGGTGACCGCACTCCGTCCTTCGCGGATCTGGGACAGTTGAGCTATTGCCGCATGGTGATCGAGGAGACGATGCGGCTGTATCCGCCCGCCTGGATCGTCGAGCGCACCCCCATCGCCGATGACGAAATCGGCGGCTACCACGTGCCTGCGGGCGCGCGCGTCACGTTGTGCATGTACTACATCCACCGCGACAAGCGCCTGTGGGAGGACCCGGAGCAATTCCGTCCGGAGCGTTTCGCCGACGCCGCGGTGGCCGACCGGCACAAGTTCGCGTTCTTCCCGTTCTCCGGCGGCCCGCGCATCTGCCTGGGCAAGGACATGTCGATGACGGAGATGGTGCTCATCCTGGCCATGACGGTGCAGCGTTTCCGGCTCGAACTCGACGACGCCCATCCGGTGGTGCCGTTGGCGTCGGTGAACCTGCGACCGGAGTTCGGCATCCGCGTCCGGCCGGTCCGCCGCGTCACTTAACCGGCGGCGACCTGACGAGGCCACTCGACCCCGGCGCCTGCGGTGGTACGCCATGGGCCGGCCCCCACGGCGCTACCACCGCAGCAGCGCGACGCTGCAGGCGATGATCCAGGCGGTCCATCCCAGCCAGCCGATCAGGCCGGTGACCGCGATGCGATTGGTGCCGTCGACGTTGTAGGGCCCCGCCGAGGAAGAAACGAAAAGCAATGCGGCACTGAGGTATCCCAGCCAGGCAGGCCAGCCGGACAGCAATCCGATTTCGGCCCCGGCGACGCTGAAGCCCAGCAGCGCCATGGCGAGGAAGACCTGGTTGAAGCCGAACAGGACGTTGCTGGTGCCCCACAGGCCCGCCGTCGTGCCGCGGCGGTGGGCGGCGGCCGCGGCCATACCGAACCGCAGCGCCTCGATGACGGTGAAAGTGGCGTTCTGCATGAGTATTCCGGCGAATCCCACCAGCGCCCATGCCTGCGCTCCGTGGCCGTCGCGCCAGGTCACCGACAAGAGTCCGGCGGCGAAGACGGTGAGGCACAGCCAGGTGGCCGGAGCGAGCGTCGAGGGCCGCTTGACCGCGTCGCCGAGCGCGGCGAAGGCTTCCTCGACCGCCTCGATCCTCGCCGCCGAGACCGGCAGCGGGAGCCGCGCTCGCATATAGAGCAGGTTGACCGTGATCGCCGCCGCCACGAATCCGATGCCGCCCACGCCGGCCACAGTCGTGAAATCCATCGAAGTCCCTCTCTGACACCGGAGCTGCGCGCCGGACGACCAATTGAGTTTAATTGCCCTATATTGAATATAGGAGCATGAAGGTCGGAGGACAACGGTGGACCTACAGCCACAGCGGCGACGCTACGAACTCACTGCGCAGGCAGGCTCAGGCCGAGCGCACACGCACCGACATCGCCGAAGCCGCCGGTCGCCTGTTCCTTACGCGGGGATGGGCCGCGACGACCATCGCCGACGTGGCCCGCGAGGCGGGTGTGTCCGTCCCGACGGTCTACGCCGCCTACGGCAACAAGATCGGGCTGGTGTGGGCGCTCGTGGACGCGGCGGACATGGCCGGGGACCTGCCGCGCATGGTCGCGGAGCTGGAGACCTGCTCCACCCCGCAACAGCAGCTGGCCGCGATGGCGGGCTACGATCGGCGCCTGTTCGAACGCGCCGGCGACCTCATCGTGCTGATCCGGGAATCCGGGCGCACCGAACCGGAACTGGCGAACCTCTACGAGCAGGCGCGCCGAGTGGCCGACCGAACCCGCGTGGAGGTGTTCTCCTCCTGGCCGGACGGAACGCTGCGGCCCGGCCTGGACATCTCCACCGCCGCCGACATCTACGCCGGGCTGTGCAACATCGACGTCTACGCCACATTCACCGTCGAACGCGGCTGGTCGCCCGCGACGGTGGAACGCTGGTGGAGCGAAGCGCTGGCCCGTGAACTGCTGAGCTGGTGAACCCAGCCGCTGCCGACACCCCGGGTGCGCCTTCGGCCGTCGAGCTGCCTGCTTGCGCGGTTTCCGTCGCGGCGGCGGGAATCTCCATAGCGGGTCACCAGGCAGCCGCCTCGGTCCTGCCCTTACCGGGTCCTGGACCGCTTGTGGGCGATCCAGCGGCCGGTGGAGGGAGACAGCGTGCACGCCGATCCGGTGAACGCGACCAGCAGTATCGTGCCGGAGAACACCACCTCCGCGAGGCTGTTGCCCAGGCTGGCTGCAACCGCGATCACCCCGAGCAGCGTGAGGATCCCGGTGCCCAGCGCCACGGCGATGCGCCCAGCGCGTCTGCCCGCGAAAAGTGCGAGGGAACCGCCGATCAGCAGCAGCGACCATACCGAACAGATCATCATGGGTACGAGGAAATCAATGGCGGGTGCCTGCGGCGCTCGGCCATGGCCGCCGCTGCGCCGAGCTGCCCACCGGACCACCGCGCCCGCGACGAGCAGGCCAACGAGCACACCGACACCGAGCCCGATAACGGCGCCGATTCTGGCGGCAAACGCGGACGGCTGCGGATCGCCGACTGGAGCGAGAGGCCGCGCGGCGGAGCCGAACTCCGCGCGCGGGACCGAGGTCGAAGGCTCGTGGAACGCGGGCGGGCCGGAACGAGGCCACGGATCTTCCGCCGCGACGGGGTGGGCGGATCGCTGGTTGACCACGGTTCGCGCCGGTGCGGCCCACGCACCGGGATCTTCCCCGCGCAGCGCCGCCGCGGCGGCCATGGCGAAGTCGCCGCAGCTGGCGAATCGCTCGTCCCGCCGTTTGGCCATCGCGCGGGCGATCACGTCGTCGAGTCGCCGGGGCAGCTCGGGGCGGGTGTCGCTCAGCCGGGGCACCGGTTTGGCGATGTGCCCGGCGACGATCTGGCCCGGATTGGTCGAGGGGAAGGGTGGGTGCCCCGCCAGCAGGGTGTAGAGGGTGCAGCCGAGGGAGTATTGATCGGCGCGGTGATCGACCGGCTCGCCGGAGAGTTGTTCCGGTGAGGCGTAGGCGAGGGTGGCGGTGAAGGTGCCGGTGGCGGTCAGTTTCGTGTCGGCGTCCAGCAAGCGCGCGATCCCGAAATCGGTGAGCAGAGCGCGGCTTTCGCGACCGGCTTCCGGCTCGGCGATCAGGATGTTGGCCGGTTTGATGTCGCGGTGCAGCACACCACGGCCGTGGGCGTAGTCGAGCGCGGTGGCCGTATCGCGGACGATGCCGACGATATGGCCGGGGCTCGCGGCACGCGGATCGAGACGGGTGGCGTCGGTGCCTCGGATGTACTGCATGGAGATCCACAAATGCCCGTTGTCCGCGCCCCGGTCGTAGACGCCGACGATGCTCGGATGCTCCAGGCGCGCGACCACATTGGCTTCCTGTTCGAACCGCCTGCGCAGCTCCTGGTCCTCGGACACCGCGCGATTGAGCAGTTTGAGCGCGACCAGCCGCGGCAGTCGCGGGTGCCGGGCCAGGTAGACGGTTCCCATGCCGCCTTGCCCGAGTACGCCCTCGATCAGGTAGCCGGCGAACGACTCGTGCTGCCTCAACACCTCTGGCCCCCTTCCAGACCCCAGCCCACCCGGACCGCAGGCAGCATAACCCTTGTTTCCGGACCGCAGACCGGTGAGTTATTCCACCCCCCTCGCGGTTCAGCCGAGCAATTCCCGGCCCAACGCCAGCAGCGCGTCGGTCGAGAGCACTTCCTCGTCCGCCGACAGCCGCGGATCAGCGGCGAGCGGATCCGCCGCCGGATGGGCGGGGGCCGAGCGGACGCCGAGTTCGGCGGCCAGCAGTTCGACGGTCGGACAGCCCCAGATGATCGCGGCGGGAACATCATGCCCAGGCGCGCGGTGAGCCGGGCCGACAACTCCACGGCATGCACCGACCCGATGCCGAGTTGATCGAAGTTCGCTCGTGCGGCCACACGCTCGGGCGCGATGCCCACGACTTCCGCGAGTTCGGTGGTGACCAGGGCGGCGAGCGCCGCGATGTCGGTTGAACGGGGCTTGCCGGAGACCGCGTCCGCCGGATGCGCCGCCGGAGCATCGAGCTCCGCGACAGGCTCGAGTGAACGTCCCGACGACCGTATCGGCGCGGTTTCGTACCTGTCATCCACAGTGGGAGCGACGACTCCGACGGGCACGGAGTCCGCAAGAGCAGACTCGGGTGCGGCAGCGCCGAACGCCTCGTCGCGTGCCCGCGCATCCGCCCAGTGCCGTTCGCGCTGGAAAGGGTAGGTAGGCAACGAGACCGGGCGGCCCGGCGGATTCACCGCCGCCCAGTCGTGCTCGACGCCACGCTCGAACAGGATGCCCGCCGCGTGGAGCAGGTCGCGAGGGGCCACCGTGCCCGGACGCAGGGCCGCGGACAGCACGAGGCTCAGCGCCCCCCGCTCGGCTGACTTCTCGTCCTTCACGGACCCGCCGAGATAGGCGCCCAGAAACTCGACCACCTCGCCCACTTCACCGGCGACCACCGCGAGGCGATGCCGTAATGGAGTCCTCATGGCGAGGGTGTACGCGAGATCGTCCAGACCGATGTCCGGGTTGCGCACCAGATGCGCGCGCAGCCGGGCCGCGTGCGCCCGCAGCGCGGTCTCGGTGCGAGCGGACAGCACCACCAGCCGCTCCGGGACACCGTCGGAAGCGGCCGGAGCGGGCGCGGGTGCGGCTTCGACGATGACGTGGGCATTGGAGCCGCCGAAACCGAACGCGCTCACCGCCGCGCGCGCCGGACGGTCGTGTCGCGGCCACGGCATCGCGGTATCGGCCACGCGCACCCCCGTGGCGTCCGGGGCGAAATCGGCAGGCGCACGATCGAAGTGGAGGCTGCGCGGAATACGGCCCCGCGCCAGGGCGAGCGCGACCTTCACCAGCCCCGCCATGCCTGCCGCCGCTTCGGTGTGCCCGATATTGGTCTTGATCGAGCCGACGATCAGCGGTGCGCCCTGCGCGCGGCCTGCGCCGTAGACCTCGGCCAGAGCGGACAACTCGGCGCGGTCGCCGACAGCGGTGCCGGTGCCGTGGGCCTCCACGTAGTCGATGGCCGCGGGCTCGACACCGGCGTGCGCACAGGCGCGCCGCAACAGTTGCCGCTGCCCGTCGGCGCTGCTGGCGGGCATGGAACGATGTCTGCCGTTGTTGTTGGTGGCGCTGCCGAGCAGCGTGCAGTAGACCCGGTCACCGTCGCGCAGCGCCTGCCGCAGCGGCTTGAGGATCACCACCGCGCCGCCTTCGCCACGAACATAGCCGTCGGCGGAGGCGTCGAAGGTGTGCGACCGGCCGCGCTCGGACAGCACACCCAGAGCCGACAGCCCGATCGCGGTCTCGGGAATCAGATTCAATTGCACACCACCGGCGACGGCCAGCGCGCTCTCACCCGCCCGCAGCGCCTGACAGGCCAGGTGCACCGCGACCAGGGACCCGGCGCAGGAGGCGTTCACGGTCATGCTGGGACCGTCGAAACCGAAAAAGTACGACACGCGGTTGGCGATCACGCCCTCGACGTCGCCGGTACTGGTGAACGGCGTGATCGCGGTGGCGCCCCTGGCGAGTTTGACGGCGCGGTAGTCGTTGAATTTGCTGGCGAAATACACCCCGGTCCGCGCAACCCGTTCGGGCCGGATGGCCGCGTCCTCGAAAGCCTCCCAGGCCAATTCCAGTGCCAAGCGTTGCTGCGGATCCATATCGGCCGCCTCGCGGGGGGTGATCGCGAAGAATTCGGCGTCGAATCCGGCGACATCCGGCAGATATCCACCGGCGACCGACACCGTCTTGCCCGCAGCGGCGCGGTCGCGGTCTCGGTGGCCGCCGGCCCAGCGACCGGGCGGCAGCTCGTCGGCGACCGCGTCGGTCTCCTCGATCAGCAACTGCCACAACGCTTCCGGAGAATCCGCGCCGCCCGCGAAGCGACAACTCATGCCGATCACGGCGATCGGCTCCACAGCGTGTGCGGGTCCAGCCGGCTCTGCCTGCCGAAGACGGTTGCGCCGCTTGGCTTTCTTCACGCTACTCACCTGCCCGCGATCCACCGACCGGGCACCCGCGGAATACGCGGTGCGGTGAATCTGCCGATCTTGTTGTGGGGTCGGGACATGTGCCGGAGACTTTACCTGTGCTGTTTTCCGAACGTCCCGTTTTCGCTCGGGTGACCTCCGCGCTGGGGGGCGAGGCACGGCGTCGAGAACTATTCCGTTTCGCTTCTGTCGGTGCCGCCGCGTTCACGCTGGACACCGCGGTGTTCCTGACCTTGAAGAGCACGGTGCTCGAACCGCATCCGGTGACGGCGAAAGTGATCGCGGTGCTGGCGGCGATCACGTTGTCGTACGTGCTGAACAAGCAGTGGTCCTTCGACGCGCGCGGCGGGCGGCGCGGGCACCACGAGGCCGCGCTGTTCTACCTGGTCAGTTTCCTGGCCGTCGCGATCAACACCGCACCGCTGTGGGTGTCGCGGTATGTGCTGCATCTGGAGGTGCCCGAGGTGTCCCGCTTCACCCAGAACGTGGCCGACTTCGTCGCCGCGCAGCTGATCGGCACGGCGCTGGGCATGGTGTTCCGGTTCTGGGCGTTCGTGCGGGTGGTCTTTCCCGACGAGGTCGAGCGACCCGGCACGACGTGAGCACGCGGTTGCGATCATCCTGATGGCAACCCTGTGGCGGGCGATCGCGCACCGTGCGGGCCGCATCGCCCCGCCGCGACACCCCATCCGGACGTTTGCCCCGCCGCACGGGTGGTAGGAAAGGGGGCGTGTCCGCAACTGGCGAAGGAATCGATCCGAACAGAAGCTCCCGGGCGGTGTCGGAAGTGGTGGAGCTGGTCAGCACGCTGATCCGCTTCGACACCTCCAACACCGGCGAGCTGGCCACCACCAAGGGAGAGCGCGAGTGCGCGCAATGGGTGGCCGACCAGCTGCACCAGGCCGGGTATGTCACCGAGTACGTCGAGTCCGGAGCGGACGGCCGGGGCAATGTCTTCGCGCGGCTCGAGGGGGCCGACCGGAGTCGCGGGGCGCTGATGATCCACGGGCATCTGGACGTGGTGCCCGCCGAGGCCGCGGACTGGAGTGTGCACCCCTTCTCCGGCGCGGTGCGCGACGGCTATGTCTGGGGGCGCGGCGCGATCGACATGAAGGACATGGTCGGGATGACCCTGGCGGTGGCCCGCCAGTTCAAGCTCGAGGGCACGGTGCCGCCGCGCGATCTGGTCTTCGCCTTCCTCGCCGACGAGGAGAACGGCGGCAAATGGGGCTCGCAGTGGCTGGTGGACAACCGTCCCGATCTGTTCGACGGCGTCACCGAGGCGGTGGGGGAGGTCGGCGGGTTCTCGCTGACCGTGCCGCGCCCGGACGGCACCGAACGCAGGCTGTACCTGGTGGAGACGGCGGAGAAGGGCTTGGGCTGGATGCGGTTGCGCGCCAAGGCCCGGGCCGGCCACGGCTCGTTCCTGCACGAGGACAACGCGGTCACCATCCTCGCCGACGCGGTGGCCCGGCTGGGCAAACACACCTTCCCCTTGGTGCTGTCGGATTCGGTGGCCGCGTTCCTGGCCGCCGTCGCCGAGGAGACCGGCCTGCGGTTCGATCCGGACAGCCCCGACATCGAGGGCCAGCTGGCGAAGCTGGGCACCATCTCCCGCATCATCGGCGCCACACTGCGTGACACGGCCAACCCGACCATGCTGCACGCGGGCTACAAGGCCAACGTGATCCCGCAGACCGCCGAGGCGGTGGTCGACTGCCGCGTGGTGCCCGGACGGCAGGCGGCGTTCGAACGCGAGGTGGACGAGCTGATCGGGCCCGACGTCGAACGGGAGTGGATCACCAAACTCGACTCCTACGAGACGACCTTCGACGGTGATCTGGTCGACGCGATGAACAACGCCGTGCTGGCCCACGATCCGCGGGGGCGCACTGTGCCCTACATGCTCTCCGGCGGCACGGACGCGAAAGCGTTCGCCCGCTTGGGCATTCGCTGCTTCGGCTTCGCGCCGTTGCGGCTGCCGCCGGAGCTGGACTTCACCGCCCTGTTCCACGGCGTCGACGAGCGGGTGCCGGTGGAGGCTCTCGAATTCGGCACTCGCGTGCTGGAACACTTCCTACTGCACAGCTGAACCCGACCGGAAAGAGGTTCCATGACCTACAACCCCTACGACGCGCTCCCTCAGGTGCCGTCGTTCACCCTCACCTCCACCGATGTCACCGACGGGCAGCCGCTGGGCAACGATCAGGTCAGCGGCGTCTTCGGCGCGGGAGGCAAGGACATCTCCCCGCAGCTGTCCTGGTCGGGTTTCCCGGCGGAGACCAAGAGCTTCGCGGTCACGGTGTACGACCCCGACGCGCCCACCGCCTCCGGTTTCTGGCACTGGGCCGTGGCCGACATCCCGGTGAGCGCGACCTCCCTGCCCGCGGGCGCGGGCAGCGGCGAGGAAGGCGGCGCCATGCCGACCGGCTCGATCACCCTGCGCAACGACGGCGGCTTCCACGGCTTCGTCGGCGCCGCGCCGCCGCCCGGCCACGGCCCGCACCGCTACTTCATCGTCGTCCACGCCGTCGATGTCGAAAGCCTGGGCATCGACGAGAGCGCCACCCCCGCCTACCTCGGCTTCAACCTGTTCTCCCACACACTCGCTCGCGCGACCCTGATCGGCACCTACGAGCAGAAGTGAGCCGTATCGCCGCCTGTGGCCCCGAGCGTGACGCTGGGGGGCCACAGCGCGTTCCGCCTCGGCGCGGCTATGGCCGGTCGTGTGCGGCGAGTCGTGCCATCCCGTCCCCGGTGAGCTGGTCCCACGCTTGCCTGCGGCCGGTCACGAGCAGCAGGAGCGCAGCGATCGGGCCCGAGATCACCGCTCCCTCGCCTGCCGCCCACTCGGTGTCGGTGGCGACGAGACGGTAACCCGCGAACGTCTTGCGAGCGTGGAAAGGGCCCCTGGTCGTCCAGATCCGATTGATCGCGACCAGGGCCGCGGGTGCGGGCATGTCTCGTGTGAGGCCGAGCGGCAGCGCGATGTCTTGGCCGTGCACCAACAGGTCCATCAGCCGGTCCGCCGGTGTGGTGCCCAGCGCCGCGATCCGCGCGTCGATACTGTCCCGCAGTTCACCGAGCAACTGCCGGGTGGTGAGCTTGTCGGCGTGGCGGACGGCGGTATCGCGGATCGCTCGGTGCAAGTCGCCTCGGGCGCGGATCAAGTTGACCAGGATCCAGCCGATATCGGCGCGGCCGGACAACACGATGTGCGCGACGACGTCGCGCACACGCCAGCCCTGGCACAGCGAAGGGTGGTCCCAACCGCTTTCCGGCAGGGGCGCCAGCAACTCGGCCAGCCCGGCTCGTTCGGCGGCGACGGCGCGCCAGATCTGCTCGGTGCTCATCGTGTCCTCGGTCATCGCTGTAACTCCTTGTTCGGGGGCTGTTCCAGTACGGTAGGAACTCCACCGGGGTGGAGGTTCCAGCGAACGTGACCGAGAACACACACCGCGACGGCCTGGTGAGTATCGGGCAGCTGTCGCGATCGACCGGCGTCCCGGTCCGCACGCTGCGCTTCTACTGCGACGAAGGAATCCTGGAGTCACAGCGCAGCACGGGCGGCCACCGGCTGTTCGATCCGGTGACCGCGCGAGATCGGGTGCTGCTGGTGCGTCGGCTCCGGGCGCTCGGCCTGAGCCTGCACACGATCACCGGCGTTCTCACCGGCCGGGCCTCGATCGCCGAAGCGGTCGCCGCCGAACGCGCCGCGCTCGACACCGAACTCGCTGTCCTGGCCTGGCGCCGGGCATCGCTGCGCGCCCTGGAGGACGCCGCACCGGCCGATCGCGCCGCACGTCTGGAACTACTCGCCGCCGTGCAGGATCGCCGCCGAACCTCCAACGGTCTGGTGCGGTTCTGGCGCGGCCTGCTCGCGCCCCTGCCGCCGGTGATATTCGACGGGTTCGTCGCGATGAACATTCCCGACCTGCCGTCCGATCCGGATCCCCGTCACCTTCTCGCCTACGCCGAACTGGCCGACCACATCACCGATCCGGCCCTGCGGACCGCCCTGTCGCGCCAGCTCTGGCGCGCGGCACCCTCCGCGATCGGCGACAAACGCGCACTGCTCACCGTGGTGGCCGGAGTCTGCGAATCCGTGGACCCGCTCATCGCCGCGCGCTGCCCACCGCGCCCCGGCCCGGAACTCGACCGATTCGTCGATGCCCACGCCGCGGCGCGAGGCGAACGCGACACGCCACACCTACGGCGCCGCCTGCTCGACGACGCCACCGACACCGACCCCCGCATCCACCGCTACTGGACACTCACCGCTCGGATCACCGGCGCCACAACCACCGGCGCGGCCCAATATTGGCTGTATCGGGCACTGGCCCGCTGGGCGGACCCGGCACCGCGCGGCGGGCGGAAGCCGCTGTGATCCGCACCGGGACCGGCGGCCTCGCCGTACGGCAGTGATCACGGGCGCCGGCTGGTTCAGCCGGCCGTCCAGGACCGCAGTTTCTCCGGATTCCGGATCGCCCAGATGCGCGTGATCCGGCCCTCGGCGATGTCGAAGGCGAAGACCGAGACGATCGCGCCGTCGAGCTGGGCTACCAAGCCGGGCTGGCCGTTCACCGTGCGCTCGAGCAGGGTCACCGCGCGGTTGCGGACGGCGATGGCCATCCAGGCGCGGGCGATCTGCTCGCCGCCGATGATCGGATCGAAGAAAGCCGGTGCCAGGCCACCGCTGTCGGCCGTCGCGGTCGCCTGCGGATCGAGCAGGCCGATCAGGGCTTCGATATCGCGGGACTCCCAGGCTCTTTTGAAGTCGCGGACCACCTCGGCGCGCTCGGCGCTCGACGGGCGCCGCGAGGTATCAATGCGGCGGCGAGCGCTGGAGGCGAGCTGGCGACAGGCCGCGGGGGTGCGTCCGACGACCTCGGCGACCTCGGCGAAGGAGTAGCGGAAGACATCGTGCAGGACGAACGCCACCCGCTCGGCCGGTGTCATGGAATCCAGCACCACGAGGAAAGCCATGCTGATCGACTCGTCGAGGGTGACCCGGTCGGCGGGATCGGCGGGGGCGGGACCTTCGAGCCATTCGGACCGGCCGGGTAGCGGCTCCGGTATCCACTGACCGACATACTTCTCGCGCCTGGCGCGCGCCGAGCCGAGCAGATCGAGGCAGATCCGACTGGCGACGGTGGTCAGCCACGCGCCGGGCGCGGCCACCTCCTGCCGCTGCCGCTGCGGCAGCGCGTACCAGCGCGCGTAGGTCTCCTGCACCACATCCTCGGCCTCGGCCAGGGAGCCGAGCAGCCGGTAGGCGAGATTGATCAGCTGACGGCGTTCACTGATCACCGCGGGCAGGTGCGGGTCGGTCATCCTCGGTTCCTCCGGTCCGGTGGCACTCACCGATATCGACGAATCAGCGACCCGATTCGTCAGGCGGCCTGACATCCCGGACGGCTGTGTCGTCGAAAGGGGTGTCACCGTCAGCAAACCAGGAATTCGGGAAATGATCAGAATCGGCATCATCATCGGCAGTACCCGGCCCAACCGCAACGGCCCGCAGATCGCGCAGTGGGTTCTGGACACGGCGTCGCAGCGCGGCGACGCCGAGTTCGACCTGATCGATCTGCGCGACCACCCGCTACCGCATCTGGAGGAGCCCGCGCCGCCGATGTTCGGCACATCGGTGCACGAGCACACCCGCGCCTGGGCCGAGCGGATCGCCCCGTTCGACGGCTTCGTGCTGGTGACCCCGGAATACAACGGCGGCGTTCCCGGGGTGCTGAAGAACGCCATCGACCACGTGTGCGCGGAGTGGACCGACAAGGCGGTCGGGTTCGTCTCCTACGGCGCGCACGGCGGCACCCGGGCCGTCGTGCAGTTGCGGACGGTCTGCGGCAGCCTCGGCATGGCCGATGTCAGCTATCAGGTCGCGATCTCGCTGCTCACCGACTTCGAGAACCACACGACCTTCACACCGCGCGACCACCATGTCGCCGCCCTGCACAAGACGCTGGATCAGCTCCTCGCCTGGAGCGCCGCGCTCGCGCCGCTGCGGGCCGGAGCCGACGCCGCTGTCGTCGAATCCTCGCGGAGCCGATCATGACCGTAGCCGACGACACACCGTCGCGCGCCGCTCGCGTCGAGGCGGACGAGGCCGCGATCCGCCGGCAGATCGACATGGTGGCCCGAGCGCTGCAAGCCGAGGATCTCAACGCCCTGAAGCGGTTCTACACGACCGACGTGGTGTCCTTCGATGTCGAGCCGCCACTACAGCATGTGGGGATAGCGGCGAAACTCGCGAACTGGGCCAGAGTGTTCCTGTTGTTCGAGCGCGTGAACTACGAAGTGCGCGACCTGACGTTCACCGTGGGCGACGATGTGGCATTCGGGCACGCCTTCGCTCGGCTGAGCGGCACGCTGCGGACCGGGGCGGCGGCAAGCGGTATGTGGGTCCGGGTCAGCTACGGCATGCGCAAAGTCGACGGAACCTGGTTGATCGCCCACGACCAGGTCTCGGTGCCGCTCGACATCCCGAGTGGCAGAGGCGTGGTCGATCTCGCGCCCTGACGAGTCGCGGGGAACTCTGCCGCACGCACGGTCGAGGCGGACGAAAACGGCTGACACCGAGCCACTTCGCGGTCCTCGCCGGCTTGCCGTAGCCGAGGCCGTGTGGTGCTGACCGCGATCCGCGCCGGTGCCGCTGAGCGCAGGAGGCGGGATCGGCGTATGCGTGAGCGCGACGCGGGGTCGTGGAACACGCTGTCGCACTATCATATCGATAGTTCGATTGCCGGAGAGTTTGCGCGTCACATCACACAGCATGGGGGCGGCAACGGTGAACCATGATGAGCATCAAGGATCTCCGATGCCATCCGAGCCCGATGTCCATCTGTCGGTGTTCTGGCACGGCGCCCGGATGGACTTCGTCGCATGCGTGACCGCCGCGTGTCTGTTCGTCCAGGAGTGGCGTGCCCGGCATTGGCACGATGCGGTCGTGGTGTCGATGGACGACACCGACGGCTATCCGCGGTTGCCGTGCGAACGGCTGTATCTGGAGCCGTGACCGCTGGGACCGGAACCGCTGTGGCCCGAGCCGGTAACTCGGGTCCACAGCGCTTCCGGTGACGCCTTACTTGACGTTGATCACCCGCTCGGTGGGCTCCTTGGCGTACAGCGCCTCGATCTCGGCCTGGTACTTGGCCGCGATGGGGGCGCGCTTGAGCGACATCTTCGGGGTCAGCTCCTCACCGCCGGGCTCCCAGACCGCGCCGAGGATGGTGAAGCGTTTGATCTGCTCGACCCGCGAGAGTTTGGCGTTGCCCGCCTGGACCGCGGCCAGCACCTCTTCGAACGATCTGGGGGCGGGTGGCCAAGGTGGCGATGTCCTCGCCGGTGGCGTCGAGTTCCTTGGCGCGGATCGCGGCGACGTCGGGGTCGAGCACGATCAGCGCGGCGATGTAGGGCTTCGCGTCGCCGATCGCGACCGCTTGACCGATCAGCGAGGAGGCGGCCTTCACCGAGTTCTCGATGTTGCTCGGCGCGATGTTCTTGCCCGCCTCGTTGATGATCAGTTCCTTCTTGCGGTCCACGATCCGCAGGTAGCCGTCGGCGTCGAGGGTGCCGATGTCGCCGGTGTGCAGCCAGCCGTCGGCGTCGATGGCCTCGGCGGTCTTGTCGGGCATGTTGCGGTAGCCGCGGGTGACGATCGGTCCGCGCACCAGCACCTCGCCGTCGGCGTCGAGCCGCAGTTCCATACCGTCCACCGGACGCCCGACCGAGCCGGGGCGGGGCTTGTCCAGTTCGGTGAAGGTGCCCACGCCGGTGGTCTCCGACATGCCCCACACCTCGCTGACGGTGAAGCCGAGGCCGAGGAAGTACTCCAAGGTCTCCGGCGGGATCGGGGCGGCGCCGGAGGAAGCGACCCGCAGTTTATCCAGGCCGAGTGCGTGGCGCAGCTTGGACAACACCAGCGTCTCGGCGATCCTGTGCTGCGCACCGAGCAGAGGACCGCGGCCCTTGCCCGCCAGATCGGCGCGCGCGGCGGCGATTCCGGTGCCGATCGCCCAGTTGGCCAGCGCCTTCTTCACCGGGCTCGGCTCTTCGGCGAGCTTGCCCTCGACACCGGCCTTGATCTTCTGCCACACGCGGGGGACACCGAAGAAGATGGTCGGGCGCGCGTCGGGCAGCGCCGCGGCGACTTCACGCGGGTCGGGCACGGTGGTGATCTGGATGCCGGTGAGCAGGTTGATCGCGTGACCGGAGATCCGGTCGGCGACGTGCGCGGCGGGCAGGTAGGACACCGCGCGGTCATCGAGACCGACTTGCAGCGGGCCGTTGACCAGGGCGATGATCTGGGCGAGCACGTTACGGTGGGTGATCTCCACGCCCTTGGAGGGGCCGGTGGTGCCGGAGGTGTAGATCAGGGTCGCCAGATCGTCGGCGCCGACGGCCTGCCAGGCGGCGTCGAAGTCGAAATCGGCGGCGGGGGCGGCCTCGACCTGCTCGAGGGTGATGGCGCCCTCGGCGGGACCGTCGACCATGATGATGTGCTCGACCGGCACACCGGAGGCGGTGATGCGATCGAGGAACACCTGTTCGGTGATCACGACTTTGTTGCCCGCGTTGGTGAACAGGTGGGTGATCTGCTCGGGGGAGCTGGTGTTGTAGATCGAGAACGGGGTGGCGCCCAGGTGCAGGGCGGCGGTGTCGACGAGATTGAACTCGGGACGGTTGGTGAGCATGATGCCGACCGTGTCGCCGTGGCCGACGCCGAGGCCGGCCAGGCCCGCGGCGATCGAGCGCACCCGTTCGGCGTACTCGCGCCAGGTGTACTCCTGCGTGCCGCCCACCTTGCGCAACGCGATCTGGTCCGGGCGCAGCCGCGCGGTCTCCTGGAATGCGGCGGGCACGGTGTACACCGTCTTGCCCGATTGGTGCGCGTATCCGATTTCTGTTGTCGTCATATCCCTGTTCCCGATATCGCTGGCGTGAACCGGTCGCCGGAATGCACCGGTGTCCCGATCCGAGACTCGCGCCTGACCTGATGCGGCGATGAGACCATCAGTCTCTCACGAGTCGGCCCGCCACCTGTGGCGCAGCTCACTCATCGTAGTCATACGCCGGACTCGGGTGGGTGGAACTTCAACAATCCTTCAGGCGCCGATGAGATCCGGGGCCGGGCCGGGGCCGGACCGCGGACGGACGTTCTCACCAGGGGTGATCACGACCGGGTCGACGGCCGGCGGCTCGTCGGCCGCGCGGGCATCGCCGCCCGGCTCGAACGCCCACGGCACGGAATCGGTGGGGATCCAATGTTTGCGCCGGGTGCGCTTGGCCTCCAGGTACTCCCGCGCCCGCTCGCTGAGCGCCCTGGTGCGCAGCGGCACCGCGGTCACCCGCAATCCTTGCTGCCGCAGGGCCTCGACCTTGGCGGGGTTGTTGGTCAGCAACTGCACCGAACGCAATCCGAGACCGGCCAGCGCCCGGGCCGAAGCCACGTAGGTACGGGCATCGGCGGGATATCCGAGGGCCTCGTAGCTGGTGAAGGTGTCGGTGCCGGACCGCTCGCTTTCCCGGTAGCCCAGCGCCTTCGCGATCAGCCCCGCACCCCGGCCCTCCTGCTCCAGATACACCAGCACCCCCGAGCCCGCCGCTTGGATCAGATCCAGCGCCTTGTCCAGCTCCGGCCCGCAGTCGCAGTCCTGCGATCGCAGCGCCTCCCCGTACAGGCAGCGCGAGTGCACCCGCACCAGGCAACCGTCGGCGACCGCGCCGAACAGCAGCAGATGGCCCCGCTCGTGCTCCCCGTCCAGCTCCATCACCCGGACGCGCAGATCATGCCCGTTGCGACGGAACCGATGTTCGGTGTCGGCAGGATCCACAACGTCGGTCAATGCTCCTCCGTAGCGAGTCTGAAAATGCGCTCGACCTCACTCACCAGTGGCATTGCCCCGGGGACGGCCCCGACCGATTGCGTCGCCACCATCGCGGCGGTCGCCCAGACGTAGTCGTTGCGTTCGGCGGGGCGGCGCGTCGAGACCAGACGATATACCAGCGCGGCGGAGAAGGCAGCGTGAGCGCCCACGGAGTCCTCCAGCGCGGTCGGGAACGGCTGGAAGCGGTCGCTGACCTGGTCGGACCAGACGGCGCAGCGGAAATCCCGGATCGCGCACACCGCTGCGACCCCGAGCGCGCGCAGCCGCGTGGCGGTCTGTTCCCCGCACGAGGCCGCGCCGTCGGGCGACATCGCCAGCGCCCGCAGGTCCTGGTCGCCGCCGAGAAGGTAGTCCACCACCCCGAGATGCTGATACAGGTACTGCGGGCGATCCAGCCGTGGCGCCGGGTGCACGAGCACCAGCGGCCGCCGCGGCAGTCCGCGCAGCTGCGACAGCACCTGCTCGATCACCCCGGTGGGTTGTTCGAAGGTCAGCAGCACCGCCTCCGAGGTGGCGATCGCGGAGCTGATCGCGTCGCTGCGCAGATCCTGGGCGCTCAACCGGATCCGCTCGTCCTTGCAGCCGATCGTGCTCGCCGCGCCGGTGCCAGCCACGATCACCGCGGTCACCGGCGTCGGGGCGTAGGGCACCACTTTGACCAGTTCGGTGTCGACGCGTTCGCTGCGCAGGTATTCCAGAATCCGGCCGCCGGCGTCGTCGTCGCCGACCGCCGAGATCAGCCGCACCCGCAGCCCGAGGCGGGCCGCCGCGACCGCGCGGGTGAGCCCCTTGCCGCCGGGATGCGCTTGATAACTACCGCGAGCGGTGCCGCCGGGACCGGGTATCTCATCGACCACATACATGTGGTCGATGACCGCGTCACCGATGACGGTGACCACGCCCGGCGAGTCCACCGAATCGGGTTCGGCGGCAGGCGTTCGCGCGGCCGCGCCGAAGTCGACCGCGTGCGCGCCGTCGAACACCGACGCCGTGGCCAGCCGCGCGGCCAGTTCGGTGAACGCCCGCCGCTCGGGAGCCCCGCGCAACGAGCGCACCGTCAGCCCGACCGGAACCGGTTGCGCGCCAACCGCTTCGTGCAGCAGCGCCCATCGCTCGGCGAGATATTCCCGCCGCTCACCGAGGTCGGCGGCATACAGGCGGCCCGGATCCACTCCGGCGGGCGGGTTTTCGCGCATCAGTCCCAGCGACAGTTCCGCGTCGACGACGAGGCGGTCGGTGGGGTCCAGGCGCAGGGCCAGATCCCGCACCAGCGGCAGCACCGCCTCCTGCCGGTCGATGCCCGCCCGGCGCGCGTACTGCCGCACGGCCAGCAGATCCAGCAGGGGTGAAACGTCGATTTCGGTGCTGCGCAACCGATCCGAGCTCAGCCCCGAGCGCTTGCACAACCGGGTGAGGATATTGCGAACGGCAACCATTCCCGAATCCTGCGGGACCACGGCTTCGCCACCCTCTCTATCGGCGCGACACCGGGGCGTCGTGCGCATGTTGGCCACGCAAATCGGGTTTAGCCAGCGTGCAAATTGTCAATTACCAAATTACAACGGCAATTGCGCTCGGGGAACGGCAAATGCCACACTGGATATGGCGATACCCATCGCACCACCAGGCACATCGGGAGGGCTGGTGAGGAGAGTGATCCTTCAGATACGGCAGTCGCGACGGCGACGGCGACACCGCCCCGCCGGATCCGATACCGAGCTGGTGCCGAAGCCGGTGAGGGACTGAACGAGCCGCCGGACACCCCGCGCGGCGACCCACCGGTCATCGCCCGCCCCGCACCGGCGGGCAACCCCGCAGGCCACGCGCCGCTTCGAGCCCGCCTCCGCGGCGCCGCGGCCACTCGGCGGCCTTCTCCTCGGACCCGCCACAGCCGTGGCGACCGCCCGGAACCCCGCACCACGCGATCCCACGCGGGCCACTGGCCCGGCGCTCCGGTTCCCCCGGCCGCCACACACGTCCGAACCACCCCTTGGACCACCCGGCCCGGCAGTGGCCTTTCCCGGCCAGGGCGCCCACCACGCCCGCCGGTCCGGCGGAGTTCACGGTGCGGCACGTCCACCGTGCCGCACCAGCGGATGCACGACCGGAGGCATTCGTGATCATCGCGCTCAGCACCCTGGAGCCGGCCTCACTCCACCTGTCGCACCGGAGACCCCGATGACCATCCACACCACCGAGTGGACGATGACCAGTGACATCACCCCGGAATCAGCCTGCCGCGACACCGACGGCTGGCGGCTGAGCTGGCTACCGGACCGGCGGCTGACGCACAGTCAGGCGCTGGCCGGCATGCACCTGGACGAACTGCTCAGCGACCCGCACGCCGTGCACGACCGCATGGCCCAGGCCCGCGTCGAAATCTACGCCAACCAACTGGGCATCTTGCGCGACCACGCGGTGATCCTGCTCGCCAAGAGAATGGCGGCGCGACTGGGACAGCAACTGCGACCGGAGGGAGACCCGGCACCGCCGGGGCACACCGCCCGCACCCCGCAGACGCCGTTGGTGCACGGCTGACGGACCTCGGGCGCGGTCAGGCGTGCGCTTTGTGCTCCGCGCCGACCGCCTCGCCGAGGCTGTGGTAACCCCCGGCACGCAACCGCCGCGCCAGACCGCGATGGATCCCGCGCATCCAGAACGGGCCGCCGTAGATGAACCCGGTGTAGCCCTGCAACAGCGTCGCACCGGCGAGCACACGTTCCCACGCCTGATCGACGGTTTCGATCCCCCCGACCGAGATCAGCACCAGACGATCGCCGACGCGCCGATACAGCCGCCGCAGCACCTCGAGCGACCGGTCGGCGACCGGCGGACCGGACAGACCACCGGGCCCCATGGCGGCCACCTCGGCCGGATCGGTGCGCAGACCGTCACGGCGGATGGTGGTATTGGTGGCCACGATGCCGGCCAAGCCGAGTTCGACGGCCAGGTCGGCGACCGCGTCGATGTCCTCGTCCGACAGGTCCGGCGCGATCTTGACCAGCACCGGCACCCGCACACTGTCGAGCACCGCGCGCAGCAGCGGGCGCAGCGACTGCACCGCCTGCAGATCCCGCAGGCCGGGCGTGTTGGGGGAGCTGACGTTGACCACGACGAAATCGGCCAGCGGCCCCAGCAGCGCCGCGCTGGTGGCGTAGTCCGCGGCCGCGGCGCCGGGATCGACGATCTTCGTCTTGCCGATGTTCGCCCCGATCGGCACCCCGCCACGGCGCGTGCGCAGCCGTTCGGCGGCCGCGGCTGCGCCGTGATTGTTGAACCCCATCCGGTTGATCAAGGCCCGGTCGGCGGGCAGCCGGAACAGCCGCGGCGCCGGATTGCCCGGCTGCGCCTGGGCGGTGACGGTGCCGATCTCGGCGAAACCGAACCCCAGCGGCGCCCAGGCATCGACACCGTCGGCGTTCTTGTCGAACCCCGCGGCCAGGCCCAGCGGCGCGGGGAACTCGATCCCGAAGGCCTCGGTGCGCAGGATCGGATCGCGGGTGACGAGGATCTTGTTCATCGCCCAGCGCAGCGGCGGGAACCAGGCGGCGAACCGCATGGCCGCGAAGACCAGGTGGTGGATGCGTTCCGGCGCGACCAGGAACATCAGTCGGAGTAGCAGGGCGTACATCGGCTCACATTCCGGGTTCGGGCTGGGGTAGTAGTGCGGATTTTCGCCGCCGCAGCAGCACCCGCCTGCTGCCGTCGGTGTAGGCCCGCACGCGGGAGAGTTCCCAGCCACCGAACTCGGCTTGGATCGCCAGCCGCATGGACGCGGTCACCCGCGTGACATCCGGCGGCAGTCGCAGCGGCACGTATTCGTAGTCGTCGCTCGTTGTTTCCCAGCCCGCGGGCAGCGCGCGCCCGCGCCCCCGATGAGCTGCCGGATCAGCAGGTGCCGCGGATTCCTCGCCCGCGCGCGATGTCCGAGCCATCAGTGCCCTCTCTTCCGATCCTCCGCACCGATCCGTTGCAGACCGTGCCGGTCGCGGACCCCACGAACAGATCGCCGGTGCGTTGCTCGATGGCCACCGAGTTCGGTTGCCTGACGGTGGCGTAGCGGCCCACTTCCTTCGGTATACCAGTCGACAGGTCGAATCCGACGATCTCGTTGCGCTGCGTGCACGTCACCCACACGGTGTCCGACCGCTGATCGTAGGCGAGTGCGTAAGGCGAAGATCCTACCGGGAAACGCTGGCGCAACACGAGCGGTCCGGCGGTGTAGACCAGCAGCTCACCGCCTGCGGTATCGGTGACGACGAACCGCCCGCGGGTGTCACCGATCAGCCGCGTGGCACCGTCCCCGGCCCGCAACGCCAATCCGGGCCGCTGCTTGCCCGGGTCGAGTTCCGCGATCGCGGTCTGACGCCGGTCCAGCACGGTGAGCTCACCGCCTGCCTCGGCGAGTTCGTCGGCGGAGACCAGCCCGGACACGGTGCCGCTCACCGCACCGCTGGGCGACAGCTCCAGCACCCGGCCCTCGGCGGTGCCGACCAGCAACCCGCCGTCCCGGCGGGCCAGTACCGACCGCACGTCACCGTCGACGGCCACCTCCTCGACCGCACCGGAGGCCAGATCTACTCGCAGCACCCGGCCCGGCGCGCCCGCCAGCATCTCACCCGGCCGGCCCGGCGCCAGCGCGTTCGCCGCGGCGGGCAATGTCACCGTGCGCACCACCTGGGCGGCGGCCGGGTCGACGACGGTGAGCACGGCCCCGTCCAGCCCCGCCAGCAACCCGCTCCCCGAATCGGCTTCCAGCGCGGCGATCGGACCGGTGGGCAGCACCCGCCCGACCGGCGGCGCCGTCACCGCGGGCGCGACCGCGGCGGTGGCGGGCTCCCGGGTCGGCAGATCGGGGCCGCCGGTACCGGAGGAGCATCCCGCCGCCACCAGCACCGCCACACCCGCGATGGCCGAGACGAGTGAGCCGCGAGGGCGCATCCACCGAACTCCTTCTACCGACGACTCTTGCGCAACCTCACCATCTGACCATGATGACGTAACGTACCGACCGACCGGGTGCCGGCTCGAGCGGAATGTCGGGGTTCAGGGTTACGGTGGAGGCCACACACCGTCCGATATAGGGAGAACCGGGTTGAAAACCGACCATCCGTCGGAGTTCGCCATGATGACATCACCGTCGGCGCCTACGCGCACGGATTCGGCACCACCGCCGATGGCCACCCATTCGCGTTCCGCACGGTCCGCGCCACCCTGACGCTGGAGATCTACCGCCGCGACCTGCCCGCGATCGTCCCCGGCCCGGAGGACGTGCTCGCCGTCGCCGAAGCCACGGTCACCGACATCGACCTCGACGACGAACGCAGTGTCCTCGCCCTGGTGCGGGATATGATCCCCGACGCCGCGCCGGTGGACACCGCCACGGCACGGGAGGTCACGACCGTGCGTGCCCTGCTGGGACGGATCAGCTCCGCCATCGAAGGTATGTAGGAAGTGATGACCAACACCCGACTCACCCGCGCCGCACTCACCGCGGCGGGCCTGCTGCTGGCGGCGCTGGTCGCCGCCTGCGGCAGCGACACCGTCGACGACGCCGCCGTCGACGCCGCCCGCTCGTCGGCGAACGCGTCGCTGTCGTCGTCGATCGCCGCATCCTCCAGCGCCGCGCACCCGCCGCTGCCGACCGCCGCCGACCTCGACGCCCAGATCAAACGGGCGCTGGACCCGGCGCTGCCCGACAGCGAACGCACCGCCCTGATCGAGGACGGCGAATCCTTCCGCCAAGCCATCCCCGACATGTACAAGGCGCTGCAGGACAACCCGCGCGCCGTCTACGGCGTCACCGACCCGGTGTTCGACAACCACGACGGCACACTGACCGCCACCATGCGGCTGGACAAAGACGGCACCGGCACCGCGGTCCGCACCACAGTCGTGCATTTCGTGCTCATCGACGGCAAGTGGAAGATCTCGCGCACCGACCTGTGCGGCATCCTGCGCTCCGCCGACTACCGCACCCCGGCCTGCGGCTGAGCGGGCCAGCGACGCGATGCGCCGTTCCGGATCACTGCGGTGGGGCCGGTTCGTGCACCGCCACCGCTTCCTCGTGCTGGCCTTCTTCGTCCTGTTCGTGCTGGTCTCCGGCTGGTACGGCCGCGACCTCGCCGGACGGCTGACCCAGGAGGGCTGGTTCGACGAGAGCAGCGAATCGGTCGCCGCCGCCGAACTCGCCGACCGCACCTTCGGCCGCGACACCGACAGCGACCTGATCCTGCTCTACACCGCACCCGAAGGCGCCACCGTCGACGATCCGGCCGTCCGCGGCCCGGTCACCCGACACCTCGCCGACCTGCTGGCCACCTACCCCGATCGCATCCAGAAGATCGACAGCTACTGGGACAGCCCCTTCTCCGCCCAGGCCACCGACGCCACCCACACCCACGCCTTCGCCAGCGTCGGACTGCGCGGCTCGGGCACCGCGACGGTCGAGAACTATTCGGCCATCAAAGACCACCTCGGCGCCGGACGAGCCGGCGGCGGCCCTGGCGGAACGACGGTGCAGCTGGCCGGGTTGCAGCCGATCGTCGAAGGCATCAACACCGGCATGCAGCGCGACATCAAACGCGCCGAGATGATCGCCCTGCCGCTGGTGGCGATCCTGCTGTATTTCGTCTTCGGCGGCGTGATCGGTGCGCTGCTGCCGGTGCTCATCGGCGGCATGACGATCCTGGGCACGCAGGGCGGGCTGCGGCTGCTGACCGACCACATCGACGTCAACGTCTTCGCCAGCGCGGTGATGACCTTGGTCAGCCTGGGACTGGCGATCGACTACGGCCTGTTCACCGTCACCCGCTTCCGGGAGGAACTGGCCGCGGGCCGCACCGTCGAAGAAGCCACCGCCCGCACCGTGGCCACCGCCGGGCGCACAGTGCTGTTCTCGGCCGCGATCATCGCCCTCAGCCTCGGCGCGCTGTTCATCTTCCCCAACGGTGTGCTGCGCTCGGTGCCCCTCGGCGGCATCAGCTCGGTCCTGCTCGCTGCGCTGCTGTCGGTGACCGCGCTACCCGCCGCGTTGAGCATCCTCGGGCGGCGCATCGACTTCCTGGGCTGGAAACGCTTCTCCCGCACCAAGACCGAAGCGCAGATCGACGCCGGATTCTTCTCCCGCCTGGCGCTGTGGGCGATGCGCCGCCCCCTCGCGGTGGCCGTGCCGATCGTGCTCGCACTGCTCGCGCTGAGCATCCCGATGCGCCACATCGAATTCGGCGGACTCAGCGAACGCTACCTCGCCGACGACAACCCGGCCCGGGTGGCGCAGGAACGGTTCGACGAACTGTTCCCCAGCTTCCGCACCGAACCACTGAAACTGGTGGTGGTCGGCGCCGACCCGCGGCAACTGAGCGACATCCGCCACACCGCCAACCAGATCCCCGGCCTCACCGGACGCTTCGAGCCGGCCGCGGCGACCAAGGACGGCATCAACGTACTCGCCGCCGGACTGGCCGACAAACGCGACGCCGACCGGGTGATCGCCGCGCTGCGCGCGATCCCCGACCCACCCGGGGTGCGGGTGATGGTCGCCGGTGTGCCCGCGCTGGAACGCGACAGCATCAACGGACTGCTCGACGGGCTGCCGACGCTGCTGGCCATCCTGGTCGCCGCGGCGCTGGCGCTGATGTACGCGGCGTTCCGCTCCCTGGTGCTGGCACTGAAGGCCGTGGCGATGAGCGCGCTCAGCCTCGTCTCCACCCTCGGAGTGCTGACCTGGATCTTCGTCGAGGGACACGGCGCGGGCCTGTTCCACTTCACCCCGGGACCGCTGATGTTCGCGGTGCTGGCGCTGATCGTGACAGTGGTGTTCGGGCTGTCCACCGACTACGAAGTGTTCCTGCTGTCGCGGGTGTCGGAGGCCCGCGCGGCAGGCGCGGACGCCCCCGAGGCGATCCGCTACGGCATCGCCCACACCGGCGGCGTGATCACCTCCGCCGCCGCGATCCTCATCGTGGTCACCGGCGCGTTCGGATTCTCCGATCTGGTGCTGATGAAATACATCGCCTACGGCATGATCGCGGCCCTGATCCTCGACGCCACCGTGATCCGCATGCTGCTGACCCCCGCAGTGCTCAAACTGATCTGGCGGTGACACCGCGCCGGACCCACCGGCCGATCCCGCGACCAGCTGTCACCGACTCGCGTGTTGCCCGCCTGGACGGCAGATCACCGACGCAACCGCGACCGCATGCCGCCGCAGGACGGTCTTCCCTCAGCGGCGTACCGGCAGGACCAGTTGCGCGCCGGTGACGGGGTGGTCGAGCACTTCCACCGGGTGCTGGTAGACACGCGTGAGCAGGGCGGTGGTGAGCACGTCGCGGGGTGGCCCGTCCGCGGCGATGCGACCGGAATCGAGGACCGCGACACGGTCGGCGTAGGCGGCCGCGATGCCGAGGTCGTGCAGGACGACGACCACGGCCGCGCCCGCGGCGGCGCGGGCGGCGGCCAACCGCAGCACGGCTTCCTGATGGCCCAGGTCCAACGCCGCGGTGGGTTCGTCCAGCAGCAGCGTCGCGGTGTCCTGGGCCAGCACCCGCGCCAGCGCGACACGGGCGCGTTCACCACCCGACAGCGTCGGGAACGCGCGCGCGGCCAGGTGTTCGACGTCGGTGGCGGCCATGGCGGCGGCGATCTGCTCGTCGTCGAGTTCACGGCGTGCGGTGCGCACCCACGGCGCTCGGCCCATCGCCACCACCTCTCGCGCCGTGAACGGAAACCCGACGGTGTGGGTCTGGGGCAGCACGGCCCGCCGCCGCGCCATATCCAAGGTGGTCCACTGCGACAACGGCCGCCCGTCGAGTTCGACCGTCCCCGCACCGAGCGTCAGCTCCCCGGCCAGCGCGGCCAGCAGCGTGGATTTACCCGCCCCGTTGGGACCGACCAGCGCCACGATCTGCCCCGCGACGGCCTGGAAATCGACCGCGTCGAGCACCCGCCGCGCGTGCGCGCCGCTGCGCCGCTGCACACTCACCCCCGACGCCCGCACCGTCGCCTCCCCCCGCTGCGGCCACCGCGGCAGCTCGTGTGTCTTCCGCAGCACGCTCACCCCCGGCCTCCGATCGACCGGCGCACCATCGCGACATATCGGGCTCCCGGACACCGCGGCAGCACTGAGCGACAGATCATGCCCAGCCCCCCGATCGGGCGCGGGTGCGGCGCAGCAGCCAGAAGAAGACCGGGCCACCGATGAGGGAGGTGAGCATGCCCAAGGGCAGGTCGGCGTTGTCGACCAGCGAACGGGCGGTGACATCGGCGGCCAGCAGCACCACCGCGCCGACGACAGCGCTCAACGGGATCAGCACCCGGTGCGCGGGACCCACCAGCATCCGCACCAGATGCGGGACGATCAACCCGACGAACAGGATGATGCCGGTGAACGCGACACCGGCGGTGGCCAGCACCGCCACCACCACGATGACGTTGCGGCGCAGCCCCTCCACGTCGACCCCGAGGTGACGCGCGGCGGACTCACCCAACGCCAGCAGATCCAGCTTCCCCGCCAGCAGCACCGCCGCCGCGACACCGACCGCCGTCAGCGGAGCCACCACACCGACCGACTCCCACGTGGCGCCGTTGAGCGACCCCAACTGCCAGAACACGATCTGATCGCGCGCCGCGGGGGAGGCCACGAACAGCAGCAGCGCGATCAACCCACCCGCGAAAGCGTTGATCGCCACCCCGGTCAGCACCAGCGTGACGACCTCGGTGCGGCCGCCAGAACGCGCCAGCAGATACACCAGCAGCGTGGTCGCCAGTCCCGCGACGAACGCCGCCGCGGCCACCGACCACGCCGCCACGAACGCCCCGCCCACCACGATCACCGTGCCCGCACCGACCGCCGCACCCGCCGACACCCCGATCACACCCGGCTCGGCGAGCGGATTGGCGAACACACCCTGCAACAACGCACCCGCTGTAGCCAGCGCCGCACCCACCAGCATCGCCAGCACCACCCGGGGAAACCGCACCTCCCACAACGTCACCTCCCCCGAGGGATGCGCCGGCATCGGCCCGGCCTCCAGCCCGATCCGGTGCAGCACACTGCCCGCCACCTCGGCGGGCGTCGTCGGCACCTGCCCGATCGCCGCCGACACCACCGCCAGCGCCACCAGCCCCGCCACCGCGACCGCGAACGCCACCACCACCCGCGAGCGGCCCCGCGCCTTCGGCACAGGCGACACCGGCGGCCGCGCCGCTTCCGTCCCCGCAGAACTCATGCGTGCCCGGTGCCGTACACCGCCGCGCTCAGCGCCGCGATCACCCGCCCGGTATTGGGCCCGAAACTCAGCAACACCGCATCGGACATGTCCACCACACGCCGGTCCCGCCCGGCCGGGGTCTGCGCGATCCCGGGCACCTTCTGCAGCCCGTCCACACCGCCGACCGACTTCAACCCATCCGACATCACCAGCAGCACATCCGGCGCCGCCCCGATCATCGCCTCACTGGTGATCGCGGTGAACGGCTCGGTCAAGCCGGCGACCGTGCCCGCGTCCCGCGCGCCCAGCGCCGCGATCAACGCGTCCGCCCCCGACCCCGGCCCCGCCAGCATCGTGATCGCGGTCGAACGCAGATACAGGAACGCGATGGTCAGCTGCGGATCCTGCGCGGGCACCGCGGCACTGGCCGCGGCGATCTCGTCGCGGGTGCGCTGCGCGAGCGCCTGCCCGCGCTCGGGCACCCCCAACGCGCCCGCGACCGCCTCGATCTGCGGGCTCACCCCGTCCATCGTGCGCTCCGGGTCGAAATAGACGACCGTGACACCGGCCGCGCGCAACTGCTCACGCACCGCGGGCGCCGCGCTGGTGGTGTCGGTCAAGAACACCGACGGCCGCAACGCCAGCACCGACTCCACGTTCAGCGACCCGTTGCCGCCCGCCACGTTGGGCACCTCACGCACCGCGGGAAACGCCGCCGAGGTGCTGCGCCCCACCAGCTTGGGCCCCAGCCCGAGCGCGTACACGATCTGCGCGAGGGTGCCGTAACGGTCCACGGCGATGATGCGCGACGCGTCGGTGACGGTGACCTCCGCGCCGTCGAACGAGCGCACCGTCACCGGCAGCGCGGGCGTGGGCTCCGGCCCGATCGGCACCGGATCCAGATCGTTCAGCGTGGCCGTGGCCGGCCCGTGCCCGCCGTGGGAGGAACCGGCGTCCGTGCCACAGGCCACCGACCCCGCCAGCACACACGCCGCGAGCAGAACCGGCACGGCACGCCACCACCGGGCTCGGACTCGGTTCCCACGCCCACCCCTGGTCGCTGCAGTGCTCATGCGGGCAAGGCTAATCTGTGTCACTCGGCGCGCGCACTGACGTCGTCCAGGGCCGCGGCGATCGCCCGTGGCAGCTCCAGCGTCTCGGCGGCCAGCACACCGGTCAGCTGCCCGATGTCGCGGGCGCCCACGATCATGCTCGCGATGCCGGGCCGGTCCCGGATCCAGGCCAGCGCCACCGCCAGCGGCGAGGTACCCAGCCCGTCGGCCGCGGTCACCAGCGCGTCCACCACCCGGGTGGCGCGCTCGTCGAGACCGCTGCGGATCTCCGCCGCGGTCGCCTCGTCCGCGCCGCGCGAATCGGCCGGGACCCCGTCGCGATACTTCCCGGTCAAGATCCCCCCGGCCAACGGCGCCGAGGCGATCACCCCCACCCCGTGATACCGCGCCGCAGGCACCACATCGGCCTCCGCACCCCGCGCCAGCAGCGAATACGGCGTTTGCGCCGCCGTCACCGGCGCGACCGCGGCCAGGCTCGCCAGCTGCCAGGCCCCGAACCCGCGCACTCCCGCGTAACGCACCCGCCCCGACCGCACCGCCTGCTCCACCGTCGACGCGACCTCCTCCAGCGGCGTCCGCGGATCCCACACCGCGACGTTCCAGATATCGAGGTGGTCGGTGCCCAACTCCAGCAGCGTGCGATCCAGCTGCCGCAGCAGCGTCCGCCGCGACGTGTCCACCGTCACCTGCGGCGCCGCGGGCACCCCGGCGGGGGAGAACCCCCACGGCGCGGTGCCCGCGCACCCGCTGAGCACCACATCGTCCCGCGAGACCAGATCGCCGAGCAGCTCGGCCAGGATCCGCTGGGCGGCGCCGCCGCCATAGGCGGGAGAGGTGTCCACCAGGGTGCCGCCGGCCTCGACGAACGCCACCAGCTGCCCCGCGGCGTCCTCGGCGTCGGTGTGCGAACCCCAGGTATGGGTCGCCAGGCCCATCCGCGACACCCGCAGGCCGCTACGGCCCACCGTCCGCTGTTCCATCACCGTGTCCGCGCATTCGTCACGGCGCCAAGCCTAGAGTGTGGATACGCGACTGGGCGCCCACCAGCACAGTGGGTCGCGCTTCGGTGAGCGGGAGAACCGCCGCACCCACGCGGCGGCGGCAGCGCAACAGCCGGACACACCGCCACGACCTCGACACTGTACTGTCGCTGCGTGATTGGGCGGTCGTCGCCGGGACGCGACCGACCGCCGCGCCAATGCCCGGGCAGGGACGCGTATTTCGGGCGGAAGTGGAGGATGGTTCGTGGTTGGCGAGTCGATGACCTGGGTCCAGGCCTTGGTGCTTGGCCTGGTGCAGGGGCTCACGGAGTTTCTGCCGATCTCCTCCTCGGCGCATCTGCGGATCGTGTCGTCGGTCTTCTTCGGCGAAGACGCGGGCGCCTCGTTCACCGCGGTCACCCAGCTGGGCACCGAGGCCGCGGTGCTGGTGTTCTTCGCCAAGGACATCTGGCGGATCGTGCTGGCCTGGTTCGCCGGCCTGCGCGAGCGGCTGACCGCGCGCGGTCGCCAGGAGCTGCCCCTGCACGACCAGCCCACCACGAGACTGCCCGTCCTCACCGCCGACCACACCCGCGTGCTCGACCAGCAGGCCCAGCGGGAACTCGACTATCGAATCGGCTGGTATGTGATCATCGCCACCATCCCCATCGGTGTGCTCGGTTTCCTGTTCAAGGACGAGATCCGCACCGGAGCCCGGAATCTGTGGCTGGTGTCGTTCATGCTGATCTTCTTCGCCTTGGTCATCGCCGCCGGTGAGCACTTCGGCCGCAAGGACCGCCCGATCGAGCAGCTGAGCACCCGCGACGGTCTGGCCATGGGTTTCGCGCAGTGCCTGGCGTTGATCCCCGGTGTCTCGCGCTCGGGAGCGACGTCCACCGCAGGCCTGTTCCTGGGCTTGGAGCGCGAAGCGGCCGTACGGTTCTCGTTCCTGCTGGCCATTCCCGCGGTCACCGCCTCCGGCCTGTTCAGCCTGCCGGACGCGTTCGAACCCGCCGGTGAGGGACTCAACGCCAGCGGGCCGCAACTGCTGGTGGCCACCGTGCTTGCCTTCGCGGTGGGTTACGCGTCGGTGGCGTGGCTGCTGCGTTTCGTGGCACGGCATTCGCTGTACTGGTTCGTCGGCTACCGCATCGTGCTCGGCGCGATCATCATGGGTCTGCTGGCGGGCGGCGTGGTCCCGGCGACATGATCGCTAGGCTGACCGCATGACGGTGATCCTGTTGCGGCACGGTGTGTCGACCTCGAACACCGCCCGCACCCTGGCCGGTCGCAGCACCGGCGTCGAGCTCACCGAGCGCGGCGAGGAGCAGGCGAGGACCGTGGCCGAACGGCTGGCCGGGCTGCCGATCGAACGGATCGTGCATTCCCCGCTGCTGCGCTGTCAGCGCACGGTGGCACCGCTGGCGGAGAAGTTCGGACTGGAACCGGTATTCGACGACCGGCTGCTGGAAGTGGACTACGGCGAGTGGACCGGCCGCTCCCTCGTCGAACTGCTGGAGGAGCCGCTGTGGAAAGTCGTGCAGCGGCACGCCTCCGGCGCGGTGTTCCCCGGCGGCGAGGGCCTGGCGCAGGTGCAGGCCCGCGCGGTGGCCGCGATCCGCGACCACGACCGCGAGCTGGCGCAGCGGCACGGCCGCGACGCCCTGTGGGTGGCCTGCACGCACGGCGACGTGATCAAGTCGGTGCTGGCCGACGCGCTGGGCATCCACCTCGACGGTTTCCAGCGGATCGTGGTCGAGCCCGCCTCCCTCAGCGTCGTGCGCTACACCCCGACCGCGCCGTACGTGTGGCGGCTCAACGACACCGGCGCCGACCTGTCCGCCCTCGCGGCTTCCGGCGGCCGACACCAGGCGGCGGCCCAGGCGCCGGAGGTCTCCGGGCCTGTTCCCGGTGGCGAGCTCGGCGCTGCGGGCAGTGCGGATAATGGGAATGCGGAGCGCCGGGATTCCTTATAAACGACCGAGCGGTCGTTGTATGGAATACCCGCGCCGCGGGTAGTCGATCAGGGTCACGTATCAGGAGGTGCATGTGTCACGCGCAATCCATGTATTCCGCACCCCCGATCGTTTCGTCGCCGGGACCGTCGGTGAGCCGGGCGATCGCGCGTTCTATCTGCAAGCGGTGCAGGAACCGCGCGTGGTCAGCGTGCTGCTGGAAAAACAGCAGGTCAAGGTGCTCGCCGACCGGATGGGCCTGCTCCTGGACGAGGTCGCGCGCCGCTTCGGAGCCGAGGTGCCCCCGCAAGCCGAGGACGTCACCGACAACGCACCGCTGGTCACCCCGATCGACGCCGAGTTCCGCGTCGGCACCATGGGCCTGGGCTGGGACGCCGACGCGGGCGCGGTGGTGGTGGAACTGCTTGCCATCACCGAGACCGAGGTCGACGAGTCCGTGGTGCTCGACGACACCGAAGAGGGTCCCGACGCGGTGCGGGTGTTCCTCACCCCGATCCAGGCCCGCGAATTCGCGCTGCGCTCCACCCGGGTGATCGCCGCGGGCCGCCCGCCGTGCCCGCTGTGCGGCGAACCGCTGTCGGCGCGCGGGCACATGTGCGTGCGCACCAACGGCTACAAACGCGGTGACATCTTCGGCGCGGCCGAACTGGAGGAGTGAGCCGGTGGCGCGGACCGGGGACGGATTCCACAGCGGCGAGCTGACCGTGATCGGGCGGGTGAACACCGCCAGCAACGTGACCCTGGTCTGCGAGGTGGCCGACGCCGGCGGATCGCCGCTGCGGGTGGTCTACAAACCGATCCGCGGCGAACGGCCGCTGTGGGATTTCCCCGACGGCACCCTGGCCGGGCGTGAGGTGGCCTCCTACCTGATCTCCGAGGCGATCGGCTGGGGCGTCATCCCGGAAACCATCCTGCGCGACGGCCCTTTCGGTCCCGGCATGGTGCAACGCTGGGTCGAGGGCGTGGACAACCACACCGACCGCGGCGACCGGCTCGACCTGATCGACCTGTGCCCGGCCGGCGCGGTACCCGACGGGTTCCGCGAGGTGCTGCGCGCACTGGACGACGCGGGCAACGAAGTGTCGCTGATCCACGCCGACGACCCACGGTTGCTGCGCGTGGCCGTGCTGGACGTGCTGCTCAACAACGCCGACCGCAAAGGCGGGCACGCCCTGGAAGGGGTGGACGGACAGGTCTACGGCGTCGACCACGGCATCTGCCTGCACACCGACCACAAACTGCGCACCGTGTTGTGGGGCTGGGCCGGTCAACCCATCGACGAGGGCCTGATCGCCGACATCACCGCGTTCGCCAAACAACTGCCCGGCGCGTTCGCCGACACCCTCGGTGAGCACATCACCGACGCCGAGATCGACGCGTTGATCGAGCGCACCCAGCAGATCCTCGACGAGCCGGTGATGCCGCTGCCGCGCACCGCCCGCCCCATCCCGTGGCCCGCTTTCTAGCCGTGACCGCCGCCGATGCCGCCGCCGATGCCGCGCCGGGGAATCCCTGGCACAGTTGAAGCTCCCCAGTTCGGATGCCCGGTGCGACGAGGACAGGACGCGATGACCCACTCGAGCCCAGACCGGCCCGCGCCCGAGGTGCGTGTCGTCCTCGGCGCGCCGACCTACCGCATCGCGTTGCACTACCTGCGCCGCTACGACAAGAAGCCGTTTCCCGACACCGACCTGCACCTCTACGACAACGGCGTGTACTGGCTGAGCTCGCCGGGCGAGGACCACTTCGGCGTCTACGTCCTCACCGAGGGGTCGGTGGACTCCGGGCGGTTCACCATGCGGTTCATCTCGTTGCCGTCCCCGGACTGGGGCGATACGGTCGCTTATCACGAACTGGAGTTCGATGTCGCCCGCGGCGCGTTCACCCAGATCGCGCTGGCCGACACCGACCCCGACATCCCCGAGCTGGACGGAACGTTCGCGATCACCCGCAACACGATCGCCGATCCCACCGGCCGCGCCGACAGGTGATTCAGCGGAACCGGAATCATTGACATCTCACGATCTGCGAGAAGTCGCAGGTCGCGCCGGACGCACCGGGCCGGTCGCGGGGCGCGGACACCGGGCCGGGGGCCGATGACCTCCACCACACCTTTACCCTCGTAAGCATGCAGTCCTGGTCCGACACCGCCCTCCCCACCGTCCCCGGAGCAGGACCGCCGTTGCGGTTGTACGACACCGCCGACCGTCAGGTGCGCCCGGTCGCCCCCGGCGCCACCGCCACCATGTACGTCTGCGGCATCACCCCCTACGACGCCACCCACCTGGGGCACGCCGCGACGTATCTGACCTTCGATCTGATCAACCGGCTGTGGCGCGACGCCGGCCACGACGTGCACTACGTGCAGAACGTCACCGATGTCGACGACCCGCTGTTCGAACGCGCCGCCCGCGACGGCGTGGACTGGCGCGACCTGGGCGCCGCGGAGACCGACCTGTTCCGCGCGGACATGTCGGCGCTGCGGATCATCCCACCGCGCGACTACGTCGGCGCCGTCGAATCCGTCGACGAGGTCGTCGAGTTCGTGGAGAAACTGCTGGCCTCCGGCGCGGCCTACGTCGTCGACGACGAGTATCCCGACATCTACTTCCGCGCCGACGCCACCGAGCAGTTCGGCTACGAGTCCGGCTACGACCGCGACACCATGGAGCGGTTGTTCGCCGAACGCGGCGGCGACCCCGACCGGCCCGGCAAACGCGACATCATCGACGCGCTGCTGTGGCGCTCCGCCCGCCCGGGGGAGCCGTCCTGGCCGGCCCCGTTCGGCCCGGGCCGCCCCGGCTGGCACATCGAGTGTTCGGCGATCGCGTTGAACCGCATCGGCGCGGAGTTCGACATCCAGGGCGGCGGCAGTGACCTGATCTACCCGCATCACGAATACTCCGCCGCCCACGCCGAATCGCTCATCGCGGGCCGCCGCTTCGCCCGCCACTACGTGCACGCCGGCCTGATCGGGCTGGACGGGGAGAAGATGTCGAAGTCGCGCGGCAATCTCGTGCTGGTGTCGGCGCTGCGCCGCGCGGGCGCCGACCCGTCCGCGATCCGTCTCGGCCTGCTGGCCGGCCACTACCGCCAGGACCGGATGTGGACCGACGCGGTGCTCGAGCAGGCCCAGCAGCGCCTGAACACCTGGCGTGCGGCCACCGCCCGGCCTACGGGCCCGTCGGCCGTCGACACCGTCGCCCGCCTGCGCCAGCACCTCGCCGACGACCTGGACACCCCCAAAGCCCTCGACGCGGTCGACAACTGGGCCCGCCAGGCCCTCGACTACGGCGGCCGCGACACCGACGCCCCCGCCGCGATCACCACCGCCCTCAACGCGCTGCTCGGCATCCGCCTGTAGCCGTTCCCTTGCCCGTATCCCCGTCCTCGTGATGGGGTACCGGCGTGTGCACGCTTCCCGGCTCGGGCCTGTCGGCGACCGGAACTGCGCGCACTGCACGATCCCGCCGACTACGTCCGCCCGCAGCGCCTGACGTTCCGGCTGTGCGCGCGTCCGCACCGAGTCGGCGCCTCGACAGGCATTTTCCCGCGGCTCAGCCCGCGCTGCCGCTGCCGGCCAGAAGGACGGCCGATACGAGGTCGGCGAGGACGGTGAGTATTTCCATGGTCACTCCATAACGCTCGGGAACTCGAAGTCCGCAGCATCCACCACGCGTTTGTCGCGTTTGTGAACGACGAGTGAAGAACAGGGCCGACCTGCCTGGACCGAGTCGGTGCCTGCCCGCCCCTCCCCGCGCGAGCGCGGGCGACCATGTTTTGTAATGCATGATCCAAAATACTGGTATCGTCACGGCCGTGGACAGACCACAGGCTTTCTACGAGTCGGCAGTCCTCGATGCGGCAGACAGCCGGTACCGCGCGTTCGGCGACAGCTCGGCCACCGGAACGACTGCCACGTTCGGTTCACACGCGAAAGGAGTTCTTCGATGACCTCGACGACCACCCCCACCGACCTCATGATCAGCGAATCGCGATCGTGCGTCGCGCTTTCGAACTCATCGACGCGGGTGATCCCGCGTTGCTCGATCTCTACACCGACGACGTGGAACTGTATTTCCCGAAATTCGGCCTGGGACACGGCAAGCAGGACATGGCCGAGTTCGCACGGCGACTCTGGGCAGACCTGTCGACCCTTCAGCATGATATCGACGGTCTGGACATCATGGTGTCCGGAGACCGGATCATCGTCGAAGGCCGGGAATGGGGCACCACCGCCGAAGGACACCCCTGGCCGGACCAACGCGTCTCGACCGGCCGTTTCTGTAACGTCTTCACCTTCCGCGGCACGCTCATCAGCGCGGTCCACATCTACGTCGATCCCGACTTCACCAGCAGCCACGAACAGAAAGTGCGTCAACTCCACCGCGGTGGCGAAACGACGTGATCAGCCTCGCCTCCGGCGTCGCTCTCACCCGGAAAGCGACGCCGGCACCACCCACCGAACCCGGTGGCGGGGTGGCGCCGCACGCCGACGCCACCCCGCCACCGGCATCGCGACACGCTAGCCGGTCAGTGCCGCGACGGCGGCGGCGTACATGGTGCTCTTGATCGCACCGAGGGTGCCGGGGTCCTTGCCGCCCAGCGGGGACAGCAGGGCCACGGCCGTGCCGGTGACGGCGCCTTCGGCGGCGGTCTCGTCGACGATGCCGAGTCGCGCGGCGTCGAGGCCACCGAAGCGGCGCCCGGTGGTCATCGAGGCGACAGCCGCGCCCGGGGTGAGCTTGGCCTGGATGAGCGCGGCCATGCCGGGGGTGAAGGGGATGCGGATGTCGACTTCGGGGAAGCAGAAGTAGCCGCGGTCGGCGCGCATGACGCGGTAGTCGTGCGCGATGGCGAGCATGGCCCCGGCGCCGAACGCGTGCCCGGGCAGGGCGGCGACGGTGGGCACCGGCAGGGTGAGCACTCGGGCGAGCAACGCCTGCACCTGCTCGACGTACCAACCGGCGCGGTCGCCGTGGGCGCCGAGCCAATCCAGGTCGAGGCCGTTGGAGTAGAACTTGCCGCTCGCCGTGGTGACCAGGCCCTGCGCGCCGTCGGCGAGGGCGGTGTCGAGGTGGGCGCCGACCTGGTCGAGGAAATCGGGGGAGAAGCGGTTCTCGTCGCCGCCGAGATCGAGTACGGCGATCTTGTCCTGGTAATCGAGGGTGGGCATGGTGGGTCCTTCCGTGCGGAGTTCTGCGAATCGAGGGTCACGAATCGAGGGTCAAAGGGGCGGCGGTCCGACCGCGACCACGGCGCGCACGGCGCTGCGGAGGTACTCCCGCGCGCGGGGATCGCCCAGCCGGTCGCGGCGCAGCAGCACGGCGGTGGGCAGATCGACCAGGCACAGGGTCATGACGTCGACGGCATGGCGATCGCCGCGCTGCCACAGCTGACGAGACAGGCGCACCAGCAACTCGACCAGCAGCGCGTCGGTGGCCGCGAATTCGGCGGCGATGTCCTCGGGGACCTCGCGCAGCAACTCCTCGCGCCGCACGGCGAGCAGCAGGCGCGAGGAGTCCGGATAGCGCTCGGCGAACACCGCGGGCGCCGCGGCGGCCACGACCACCGCCTCGACGGCGTCCCGGCTGTCCAGCGCGTCGTCCACCAGCGCGGTTTGCAGATCGAGGAAGCGGCGCGCGGCACGCAGCCAGGTGCGGCCGAGCAGTTGGGCGCGGGATCCGAAGGTGTGGTAGATCGCGCCGTTGGAGATGCCCGTGGCGGCCGCGACCGCCCGTGTGGTGACCGCCGCAGGCCCGTGGCGAACGGCGAGCGACTCCGCGGCGTCGAGGACGGCGGCGGGATCGTGCGTGCGAGGCCGAGGCATGCCAACACCATAACAGAGCACTTGCTCTGTTATTTGCGGCGGTCCGCGCGGCACCCCGCATCACGGCGGAGGCTACATATTCCCGCAGGTAACAGGCATCGAAGTGTGTGCTCGGGATACGCGGCGGTACTTCCCGGGCTGGGTCCGGGCGACGCTACGATGGGGTACTGTTCGGTCCCTCCCCTGACCGAACGAAGAGAACGGCGCGCGTATGTCACGAGTGGTCACCAAGGAGCAGTACTTCGACACCGGGTTGGAAGTGCTCGCCGAACTCGGCTTCAAAGGTCTCAACATCGGCGTGCTGTGCAGGCAGCTCGGCGTCACCAGCGGGTCGTTCTACCACCACTTCGGCAGCTGGCAGGGATTCGTCAACGCCCTGCTCGAACACTGGGAGAACCGCCAGGTCCGCATCCTGGGCACCATGCCGTTCAACCAGGGCAACCCCGACGACGACATCCGCGCCATGTCCGACCTCGCCGCCGGGCTGCATCACGCCGCCGAAGCCGCCATCCGCGCCTGGGCGGCCAACGACGAATCGGTCAACCTCGCCCTCAAGCGCGTCGACGAATCCCGCAGGCGCACCGTGCACAAGGCGATCAAAGGCGTCGTCAGTGACGACGACACCGCCGCCGTGGTCACCGCCCTCGGCATGGCGATGCTCGTCGGCTACCAGCAGATCGCCGCGGGCGGTGAGGACCTGTCACTGGACCAGCTGCTGGCCGAATACGCGCGACTGATCTACTCCCACGCCCAGCGCTGACCTCCCGCCGTCAACCGAGCAGCTCGTCCGCGTAACACCACCGCCACGCCTCGCCCGGCTCCACACTGCACATCACCGGATGACCGCTCCCGGAGTAGTGCTTGGTCGCGTGATTGCCCGGCGAGGAGTCGCAGCAGGCGATGTGCCCGCACGACAGGCACATCCGCAGATGCACCCACGCCAGCCCTTCCGCGACGCAATCCGCGCATTCGTCGGGCCCATCATGCGCCCGCACCAGCGGCGCGTCCCGCAGATGCGCGCACGTGTGCTCGGCCACCGGGCTCGCCAGCGGTTCGACACGTTCGTCCTCGGTGTCGTCGTAGCGGTCGATGATCAATTCCTCGAGATCCAACTGCGCCAGCACGTATTGCAGGACCTCGTAGTCCACCGTGCCCGAATCCCGCACGCGTAGCACGGTTTCGCGCTCGGCGCGCAACATCTCCAACCGCAGCCGCCGGTATTCCCCGGTGGGCGTCACCAGCTCCGACTCCGCCCGCCCCAGCCGCTCCCACGCCGCGTTGGTCTTCCACACCACCCGATCGCGCAGCGTCTCCACCACCCCGGGCGGCGTGTCGGGCCCGGCCCGCTGCTCGAGCACCGCCAAACCCGCCGCGGTGGCCTGCTGCAACAAGTTGGCCTTCTGCAACGCGTCCTCCGCATGACTGGGCCCGCGCAACCGCAACCACCGCACCAGCCACGGCAGCGACGTGCCCTGCACCAGCAGCGTTCCCGCCACCACCACCAGCGCCAGCAGTTTCAGCACCGGCAACTGCGGAGTGTCCTGCGGCAGCAGCAACACCGCCGCCAGAGTCACCACCCCGCGCATCCCCGCCCAGGACACCACGACCAGATGACGCGCGGGCGCCGCAGCACCGAGCCCGAGACTGCGGGAGACCAGCGACGAGCCGAACACCCACACCGGACGCGCCAGCACCGCCGCCGCCAGAGCCCCCAGCACCGCCGACACCAGGGTGCGATGGTCGAGCCCGCTGTGCCAGGCGCCCTCCACGATCCCGCGCACCTGCAACCCGATCAGGACGAACACCGCGCTCTCCAGGAGGAACTGGATGGTCCGCCAATTGGTGCGTTCGGCGATCCGCGAGGCCGCGCTCTGCCAGACCGGCGCGTTGTGCCCGAGGATCATGCCGCACACGACCACCGCGATCACCCCGGAGGCGTGGATCTGCTCGGCGGGCAGATACGCCGCGAACGGCGCCAGGAACGACAGCGAGGTGTCCATCACCGGATCGGTGATACGCCGCCGCAACATCGCCAGCACCGAGGCCACGACGACACCGACGGCCGCGCCACCCCCGGCCGCCAGCAGGAAATCGCCGCCGGCCTCCCACACCGACACGGTGCCCGCCGTCGCGGCCAGCGCGGTCCGTAACGCCACCAGCGCGGTCGCGTCGTTGAACAGCGACTCGTCCTCCAGGATCGTCACGATCCGCCGCGGCATCCCGATCCGCCGGGCCACCGCCGTCGCGGCCACCGCGTCCGGCGGAGCCACCACCGCGCCCACCGCGACCGCCACCGCGAACGGCACCGGCAGCAGCCACCACACCACCACCGCCACGACGAACGTCGTGAACAGCACCAACCCGACCGACAACAACGCGATCGTGCGCGCGTTCGCCCGGAAATCCACCAGCGACGTGCGGATCGCGGCGGTATACAGCAAAGGAGGCAGGAAACCGAGCAGAATGATCTCCGGCTCCAGGTGGATCTCCGGAACGAACGGCAGATACGACGCCGCCACACCGCCCACCGTCAGCACCAACGGTTCGGAGACTCCGAACCGCCGCGCCAGCGCCGCCAACGCGGTCGCCGACGCGACGAGAACAACCAGGCCGATCGCGACATCCACGCGGGAATTCTGTCAAAACGCGATCGGCCGACGGCCCGCGCGGTACATGACACGTGCGCGACCGGCCGAACTGCTGTGCCCGGGCGCATCCACGCGCCATGCTTGTCGACGAACAGGAGGTAGACATGGAGGAGTTCGCGTCCTGGCGGGCGAACGGACGACGCCACACTCATCGCGGCCACCAGATCTTCTGGCGCGACGGAGGCGGAGGCGCCGACGGGACGCTGGTGTGCATCCACGGCTTTCCCACCGCGTCCTGGGACTGGCACCGGATCTGGCCCGGCCTGTGCGAGCGCTTCGCCCGGGTCATCGCCCCGGACATGATCGGTTTCGGCTGGTCGGCCAAACCACGCCACTACGACTACCGCATCGCCGACCAAGCCGACATCCACGAGAACTTGCTGCGCGAACAGGGCATCGGCCGGTTCCACATCCTCGCCCACGACTACGGCGACACCGTCGCCCAGGAACTGCTGGCGCGCGACGCCGAACGCCGCGCCGCCGGTGACGAATCCCTGCGGGTGGAATCGGTGCTGCTGCTCAACGGCGGCCTGTTCCCCGAGGCGCACCGCCCACGCCCGGTGCAGCGGCTGCTGGCCGGGCCGCTCGGCCCGCTGGTCGGCGTGCTCGGCAGCGAGCGCACCTTCCACCGCAGCCTGGCCGCGGTCTTCGGCCCCCACACCCGCCCCACCGACGTCGAACTCCACCACTTCTGGCTGCTGTGGTGCAGCAAGCACGGTAAACGCAACGGCCACAAGCTGATCCGCTACATGAGCGAGCGCCGCAAGCACCGGCAGCGCTGGGTGGGCGCGCTGCAACAGGCACAGGTCCCGATCCGGTTCGTCGACGGAACGGCCGACCCCGTCTCCGGCGGCCACATGGTGCGCCGCTACCGGCAACTGATCACCGACCCGGACGTGGTGGAACTGCCTGCCATCGGCCACTACCCCCAATGGGAAGCACCCGAGCAGACCCTGGCGGCGCTGGAGGAATTCCACAGCGACCGGGTGCACAAGCCCACGGCCTGACCCGTCGTCCGGACCGGCGCAGCGCCGGTCCGGAACACGAACACCGTCTATGGCCAGCACCATAGTATGGCGGTATGGCCACCACACGCCGATCCCGCGACGCCCAGACCCCACGCCCACCCCGGGGCCAGGCGCGACGGCGGATGATCGACGGCGCCATCAACTCCCTGCGCGTCCACGGCGCCAGCGCCACCAGCGTGGACCGGGTCCTGGCCTCGACCGGCGCACCCCGCGGCTCGGTCTACCACCACTTTCCCGGCGGGCGCACCGAACTCATCACCGACGCGGTCACCGCCGCGGGGGAGCTGATGTCGGCCTGCATCGAACGCCTGACCAGCGACAACGACCCAGCCACCGCCCTCGACCGCTTCGCCGCGACATGGCGGCGCACCCTGCTCGACAGCGACTTCCGCGCCGGCTGCCCCGTCTTCGCCGTCGCCGTGGAGACCAACGACGAAGCCCCGGAACTCGCCCTCCTCGCCGCCGAGATCTTCCGCCGCTGGCGGCGAGCCCTCACCGCGATGCTCGTCCGCCACGACATGCCCGCCGACCGCGCCGCCCGCCTGGCCACACTGACCGTCGCCGCGTTCGAAGGCGCCATCGCGCTGTGCCGCGCCCAGCGCGACATCGCCCCGCTCGACGACGCCATCGGCGAGCTGCGCGCGATGCTGCCCACGGCCGGCCGACCCGCACGCCACGCGTCCACGGGCACCGCTTGACACACTGATTATGGTGAATGCCATAGTCGGGAACGGGCCGCGCCACCCCGAAACAAGCGGCCGCGGACACGATCTCACGTTCCGACCGCTGACAAGCGCACCGAAGGAGCCACCGATGCCCGCCGCCGATCTGCCCCTGGACACCCTCCACCTCGAACAAACCGGCCGCGTCCTCACCGCACGAGTCGTCGCACCACCGTGGAACTTCGTCACCCCCGCCGTCGTCCGCGACCTCGACAGCCTCACCGCCGCCGTCGACACCGACGACACCATCGGCGCCGTCGTCCTCACCGGAGGCCTGCCCGGCCGCTTCCTCACCCACGCCGACCCCGCCGCACTCAGCGGCATGATCGACCTGCCCCACCCCTTCGTCCCCGCCCGTGCCGCCGCACCGTTCCTGCGCGCCGCCGCCACCGCACTGCGCGTGCCCGGCGCCACCCGCATGGTCGAACGCCACGGCGGCGGCCTCGGCGCCGGCCTGGTCTGGGGCTACCGCTGGAAACGCACCACCCTGCGCATGAACCGCTCCCGCGCCGCCTACCTCGCCGCCATCAACGGACCCGCCCTCGGCGGCGGCCACGAGATCGCCTTGGCCTGCGACCTTCGCTACGCCGCCGACGCCGGCCACGTACGCCTCGGCCAGATCGAAACCCTCGCCAACCTCATCCCCGGCGGCGGCGCCACCCAACGCCTGACCCGCCTGCTCGGCGCCGCCAAAGCCATCGAGATCACCCTCGAAGGCAAACCCTTCACCGCACCCGAAGCACTGCGCCTGGGCCTGCTGCACCGCCTCCTGCCCGCCGAAGACCTGCTCACCGAAACCCAGGCCACCGCCGCACGGCTGGCCGCACGCAACCCCGTCGTCGTCGCCGAACTCAAACGCGCCATCTACTTCGGCTCCGACAAATCCCTCTCCCGCGGCCTCGACGCCGAACAAGCCGCATTCGTCTCCGTCGGCACCACCGCCGCGGCCGCCCGCACCACCAAAGCCTTCTTCGAAGACCTCGACCGCCTCGCCGACACCCCCTTCCTCGCCGACCCCCAACCCTGGCTGGACGGCACCCGCGTCGATCAGGTGAGCAAATGACCACCCCGCAGGCCGCACGGCCACCCCGGCATGGCACAACACCGCCTGCACAGACCCCGGGCACGGACCACCGGCACCGCCACTGCCTCCACACACGCCCCTGACCACACCTCAGCGGCGTGTGCCCGCACCAGCGGCAATCCGCTCCGCGCTCACCACATCACGGGGCGCCCCGGTCAAGCGGTCGGCGCGGGCTCACGCTCACCGACCTCGCCACGCTCCTCGGCCTCGACAGCCGCGCTGGTCACCGTCACCCAGGTGTTGTTCACCGCCGCCGTCCCCGAGAACACGTCCGTCAACGCCGGATCGTGCAGCAGATTCACATTCGCACCCGGCAACGACGCCGCGACCGTCCAGCCGACCCCGGGCTCCTGATGCCCCCACCCGTGCGGAATCGCCACCGTCCCCACCCGGATCTCGTCGCTGACCTCCAACGGCACCACGATCGACCCGGTCCGTGAACGCACCGTCACCGGCTCACCGTCCCGCAACCCCCGCGCCGCAGCGTCGTCCGGATGCATCAGCGCCGTGCAACGGTCCCGACCCTTCACCATCGACGGCACATTGTGCAGCCACGAATTGTTGCTGCGCAGATGACGACGACCGATCAACTTCAAGTCGTAACCATCGGCCGGCGTCGTCAACGCCTTGCCCTGCTGCGCCTGCGCGAGCACATCACGCGCGGCCGCCACGAAATCCTCCGGCGCCAGGCACACCTTCCGATCCTTGGTGCCCAGCAGCGACCGCAGCCGCGGCCGCAACGGTCCCAGATCGATGCCGCCCACCGCCGCGCGCGCCTTACCCACCGTCAAACCCGCACGGCCGCGCCGCAACACCCCATACGGACCCGCCGCCACCCCGAGCGAGGTGACCCGCAGCGGGCTGACCCGATCGAACAACCCGTTCAGCACCCGCGCGGTGAAGCGGCGCGCGGGCAGCGGCACCACCTCGGTGATCAACCGCGCCATGATCTGCCAATCCTCCAACCCATCGGCGGGAGGCTCGAACACCCGGGCGTCGAAACGCAAGTTGTTGCGCACACTGAACACCGGGAACAGGATGTTGACGTCCTCCCGCTCCAACGGCGAGATCGGAGGCAGGATGATGTCCGCGTGCCGCGTCGTCTCCGTGACGTACATGTCCACGGCCACATAGAAATCCAGCGAATCCAGCGCCGCACCCAGCCGGCCGCGCTGCGGCGTCGACAACACCGGATTGCCCGCGTAGGTGATCATCGCGCGGATACGGCCCGGACCTTCGGTGAGCATCTCCTCGGCCAACGCCGCCACCGGCAACTCCGAACGGAACGACTTGTAGGTCCCGGAACTATCCGTCCACGCCCCGTAGGACATCCGCAGATACTTCCCGTACCGTGGCACATGATCGGCGGCGTGGTGAACATCTGACCACCCGCCCGATCCAGATTGCCCGTCACCGCGTTGATCGTGTTCACCAGCCAATGCGTCAACGTACCGGTCACCTGCTGACACACCCCGATCCGCGCGTACAGCACCGCCGAGGACGCCGCCGCGTGCTCCCGGGCCAGCTTCCGGATCGTCTGCGCCTCCACCCCCGCGTACACCGCCATCTGCTCCGGAGACGCCCCGCTCACCAGCGCGCGCAACCGCTCCCATCCGGTGCTCGACGCACGAATCGCCCTCTCGTCACACGAACCCTCGGCGATCAGCACGTGCAGCATCGCCAGCAGCAGATACACGTCACCACCCGGAGCCACCGCGACATGCTGATCGGCCAGCCGCGCCGTCTCCGTCCGCCGCGGGTCGATCACCACCACCTTCCCACCGCGCCGCCGCACGTCCCGGATCCGTTGCTTCGCATTGGGCATCGTGGTCACCGACCCGTTGGACACCGCCGGATTCGCCCCCAGAATCACCAGGCGATCCGTCCGATCAATATCGGCCACCGGCATCAGCACGTTCGAGCCGAACATCCGCCACGCGACGAACTCCTGCGGGAACTGATCGATCGAGGACGCCGAGAAGAAGTTCCGCGTCAACAACGCCGCCCGCAGCATCCCCGCGTACAACACCAACGAACTGTGCGCGGCCGGATTACCGAGATACATGCCGATCGCGCTGGGCCCGTGCTCCCGGCGCACCTTCCGCAACCGCTGCCCGATCTCCCGGAACGCCTCATCCCACCCGATCGGCTCGAACGACGAACCCACCCGCCGCACCGGCGTACGCAACCGATCCGGGTCATGGTGCAACCCGCCCATCGCCGTCGCCTTCGGGCAGATATACCCCTTCGAGAGCACGTCCTGCGGATTACCCTCGATCCGCGTCACCCGGTCGCCGGAAACCGTCACGAGAATCCCGCAGTGCGCTTCACACAAGGTGCACTGACGGGCAATGGTGGTAGCACTCATGAATTTTCACCTTCTGCCGCATCGCTCCCCACAGACTATCTGGGACAGCTCGCCCCGTACAGTGCTCTACGTTGGCTGAAAACGAGCATGCACATGCATGTCGTGTTCGGGAACGTTGCGACTCGGCTGCGAACACTTCGGCGGCGACCACATCGGGCAACAGAGCGGACACACCCGGATTCTCGCCCGGGTCAACTGCCCACCACCACCCGATTGATCGGCGAACTCCTCCAGAACCTCTCGCACCATTCAGCCCGGTTGAAAGAACGCGAGCATTCTCCGGCTGGCGTCCGGCGCCATGAGGAGCTCCTGCACGCGCGCGGACATCCGGGCCGCGGCGCTGGTGCGTTCGAACATCTCGCGTTCGTATTCCTCGACGGCAGCGGAGAAATCGTCCGGGCGCGCGGCCAGCGCGAGACCGAGCACGGCACCGTCGAGCAGCGCCATGTTCGCGCCCTCACCCACCGGAGGCATCAGGTGCGCGGCATCGCCGAGCAACGTGACACCCGGCGTCGACGGCCAGGTCAATCCGACCGGCAGAGCGGCGATCGACCGCGGCACGACCGTGTCGTCGCAGGCCGCGATCAGCGCGGTGAACCGTGCGTCCCAGCCGGGCAGCAGGTTGATCAGCCGCGCCCGGGCGGCGGCCGGGTCGTCGAACGGGATACCGCTGGTAGCGAACCAGTCCTCGGCGGTGCGATAGAAGCTGACACCGATGCGAACGCGGCCGTCGCCGTTGCGCTGCGCCGCCAGCGACAGCCCGTCACCGAGTACCCAGTAGTTACCGCGCCCGACCATCGCCGCGAGATCGGGGTGTGTGTGGTCGATATCGGGAATACCGAGCTCGACGACGTTCTGGCCGATATGCTCCGGACGGGCGTCGGTGAGCAGAGCACGGACCCGGGAGTACGCGCCGTCCGCGCCGACCAGCAGGTCATACGGCGCAGTGCTGCCGTCGGCGAAGCGCAGCAGGCCATCGGCGGCGGATTCGAACCCGTGCCCCCAGCGCACGGACCCTTCGGGGAGGGAATCCAGCAGCAGGCCGCGCAAATCGGCGCGGTCGACCTCGGGCCGCGCGAGCGGGGCGTCTTCGGGAGTGTCCTCCTGCAGCAGCAAGGTACCGTCCGGCTCCAGCAGGCGCATGTCCTGCCCTTCACCACGAGCGATCGCGAAGAACTCCTCGATCAGGCCGGCCGCACGCAACGCTCGCTGCCCGGAATGAATGTCGAGCATGCCGCCCTGACCACGCGCGTCGCGCGAGGATTCGCGTTCGTACACAACGGCATCGATGCCGTTCACGTGCAGCACACGGGCCAGGGTCAGGCCGCCCAGTCCAGCTCCGACGATCGCGATCTTCCTGGACTTCTTCGATACACCGTACATATCGATACACTGTATCGGACCGTGCGATGTAGTGTCAGCGGCATGTTGGTGTGGGAGAGACCGGAACCGCCGGATCGACCGGCGCCTGCCCCGCTGAGCCGGAAACGGATCGTAGAAGCGGCGATACGGCTCGCCGACGCGGACGGCCTGGCGGCGGTGTCGCTGCGCAAGGTCGCCGCCGCGCTGGACGTCGGGCCGATGCGACTGTACGGCTACATCGCCACCAAACAGGAATTGCTCGACCTGATGGTCGATGCGATCTACGCCGAGATCCGGCCGGCCGGAGACAATTGGCGAGAGGTGCTGCGATCCCTCGCCGAAACCACCCGGCAGGCAGCCCATCAGCACGAATGGCTCGCCGACCTGATCGGTGGACGGCCCCAGCTCGGGCCGAACGCGCTGGCCAGGGGAGAGGCCGTGGTGGCCGCGATGGGCGGTGTCGATGTGGATACCGTCATGCCGGTGGTCGACGCGGTCAACGCGTACGTCATCGGCGCGGTACGCCGCGAGATCACCGAACGGCGCGCCGAACGATCCACCGGTATGGACCAGAGGCAGTGGCAGGCCGCCTTCGGCCCTTATCTACAACGCACCTTCGCAACCGGCCGCTTCCCGGCGCTGTCCACGGTCATACGCGACGCCGCCCATCTCGACGCCGACCAGACCTTCCGGATCGGCCTCGATTTCCTTCTCGACGGCATCCAAGCCCACATCTCGAACCGACGTGCCACCGAGGAACTCATCGCCACGAAGCCTGCCGTCCATACCCGATCGACGAAGCGGGCCGGTCGCCAATGAGACCCGCGAGTGCTGCGGCCATAGCTCGGCGTACTTCTACCGATCCACACCACGAAGCGTCACTGTGACGATCAGGTCGCCTGGAGGAAAGGGGGCAGGGGAGCCCTGGCCACTCGACTACGCGGCCGGAACCTCCGCGGTCACACCGGCACCAGGCGCCGGCTTCGCCATCGTGAACCCCGGCAGGAATCGGTTCACCGCGGGAATCATCGAGTGAATCAGCGGGCCGATTCCGAAGGCGTACACCAGCGTTCCGATGCCGATACTGCCACCGAGAACCAACCCCGTCGCCAACACCGTCACCTCGATCGCCGTGCGCACCTCCCACACCGATCGGCCGGTGCGCCGAACCAGTCCAGTCATCAGTCCATCTCGCGGCCCCGGCCCCATTCCCGCTCCGATGTACAACACACTCGCCACCGCGTTCAGCACCACAGCGGCACCCATGGCACCCACCCGCACCGCGAGCAGATCCCACGACGGTAACCACGCCAACCCGGCGTCGACCGACAACGCGATGACCACCACGTTGCTCACCGTGCCCAGCCCCGGCATCTGACGCAGAGGAATCCAGGCCACCAGCACCGCGACGCCGGTAATCGCCGTGACAGCACCGAAACTGAGCGGCACATGCCGCGCCACGCCCTGATGGAACACATCCCACGGATCCAGCCCGAGCCCGGCTCGCACCATCACCGCCATGGAGAACCCGTACAACCACAATCCGACATACAACGCGACCAACCGACGAACCAGCACCGCCTCAGCGTGCCCAGAACTGGACCCGAGAACCAGAGCCAATCATCAATCACTGGACCGCACAACGGCACCCATCGACCACGAAGGGCGGTCCAGAAAGGCCAGCAATTCGTCACCGTGACGTTTTCATGCGGCGAAATCTCGACCAGGGGAGGCCTGTCTAAGAAAAACTCAAGATTCGCCTACCAGCAGCCATGATCACCGGAAAATTTCCATAAGCGGACAAACAACACGAAAGTGATCACCCCGTACGACGGGAACGCAAACCCTCCGAGCCCGCGCATCCCGGCCCGGCGGACGGAGCACGCGAGCGAGACATACGACCAACCAACGAGATACCAGATCAAGCCCCTCCCAACCGCCGCCCAAATCGCGCCGATAATCAACATTATGTCAGGTAGCGTCTCCCTCACTTCAGGTGAGACGTATCGGCGAGGCTTACGACCGCACGGTTGCGCCAATAGTCGTCATGCCGCAAATGCGTGATCGCGCCGGGCTCGGTCGCGAAAGACGCGAAGCCGACCGCGTCGACGGGAATCAGCATCCATGTGGTGACGACGAATGTCAGCGCGTAGCCGTGCGTCACGACGATGTGGTCGTGCGCGGTGTCGGCCATCAGCTCGCTCACACACGCACCCACGCGCGTCGCGACTTCTCGCCGGGTCTCCGCCCCAGCGATGATCCGCGATGATCCAGCCGATCATGATCTGGCGCGGGCACCTGCCGCTGCGTGAGCCACGCATTCGGGCGGCCACCTGCCTCCCCGAAACTGATCTCCCGCAACCGCCGATCCTCCGCGACCGGCACATCGAGCGCCGTCGCGATGATTCGCGCCGTCTCGATACAGCGAGCCAGATCGGATGTCGTGATCCGCACCGGCCGTGACACTCCCGCACGCCGGCGTGCCAACTCTCCGGCGACGAGACCAGCGTCATGCCGACCACGCGCCGTCAGCTTCGAGTCGTACCACCCGCCCACCAGATCACGCTCGGTGTGCTCCGCGCGCGGGTGACTCACAACGTACAGATCCTGCATTCCCCTCCCCCTGATCCGGGCTACCCGGACTCCGTCCGGAGATCCCCGGCACTTCACCTTATCGTCCCGTGACCGAACAACCCCGTCCCATGCCCGGCGCCGAGCCCAACCCCGGAACGCGGCCCGGCGCCGAGGCCTTCCCGGTTCAATCCAGGCTGTCCGCCAGCTCCGCGTGCAGGTCGAACAGAGCGGGAATTTGGTCGGCGGGACGGCGGCCCATGCCGCACTCGGTCGCGATGCCGAACTCGGCCACCGTGCTGCGCGCGGCTTCGATGCGCTGAAGTGCACCCGCCCGGCCGTCCGTGGCGTGGACCAGACCGAGGTACAGGTCCGTCTCAGGCGGCAGCGTGAGGTCGGCGAGAGGCTTGAAATAGTCGGCGTCGGTGCGCGATCGCGGAACCGGCAGGTGGATCCAGTCGACCCTCCGATCCAGCCCGGCCAGAACGCGACCGGCTACGGCGGCGAGCCGTCCGGTATCGGCGGGTTCGACGAAGTGACGGTGACCGAAATCGCCGTAGCAGAGGTGGTAACCCAGCTCGACCGATTCGGGCACCGCGGCACCGAGCCGCACGAGGCGCCGCCCCACTTCCTCGAGCTGCGTCGGATAATCCGTCCCGAACCAGGACGGGAACACGCCCTCGAAGATGGCGAACTCCACCGCGGTATCCCACTGCACCGCGAGGTCTTCCGCCGGTATCTCGGCACAGATGAGGGCGAGTTCGTCGAGCAGACGCGCCTCGTATCGGCGCTCCAACTCCCCCTGCGGCCCCGCGACGAACGCACCGATCACCGCCACCGGCGTCGGCAGACTCACCTGGAACCGAACCCGCGCCGGAATGACGCCGTCCGCGCGCAGCTGCCGGAACACCTGCCAGGACTCGAGGGCGGCCTCCGCGTAACCCAGCGCACCGAAGTCGATCGACGCAGCGGGCACGCCGGACTTCGGTCGCACTCGCTCGCTCGGTCCGTATTCCGGACTCGGCGGCGGAACGGTCTCCAGATCCGGATGTGCCTGCATCCTCGGTAGTTGCCACACCACCCAGTTGTCACGAATCCCCGTCTCACCGTCGGGGATGCGTTTCAAATGAGCACCCATTCGCGTGGCCGCCTCCGTGAAGACCGTCCGCGCATCCGCCAGAGGAACACTGCCGCACAGATGAACTCCGCGCCCCACACCCACCGCAACCTCCTACACATCCCGACCGCTGTCCCAGCCGACCCAGGGCGAAACCAAGCAGTTGCGAGTCGTCTCACCGAGTTTCCGCTGCAGCGATGGCTATGATCAGTTCGCGCTACGCGATGCAGCGTAGGCGCGGACCGCAGAGCGAAATCCCCACCTCTGGGAAATATCCAGCGACCAGTTCACTGACGGGCCCGCCGGACGGAGCTCCGACATCGCCGACGGAACTCGTACACCAGTGACATCCGTAGAGCGAAGTCGACTGCGGGCGCCCGCGCCACGTCGTCCGCACTATGGATCCCACTTGCCGGTCACGTCGGTCGACTACAAGAATCGAGCCATGACGGTCGAGGACAACCCCACGGAGACCATCATCGTGGCACCTCGTGCGATACCGGACGCCGTCGCGGACGCGCCCGACCGGACCCGGCGCGGCCTCGCGATCGTCCGCTCCACGCCATCGATCCGCTATTCGCGGGCCGCTTCGGAGGTTTCCTCACATCTGCGAACTACTCATCCTCGTCAACGGGCTGCCCGGCGCGGGCAAGTCCACTCTGGCTCCGGCGCTGGCGCGAGAACTCGGCGCACACCTCATAACCAAGGACATCATCAAAGAGGCGCTCGGCTCCGGGCTCGACGGCGATGCGGTACCACCGGACATCGGCGCGATAGCGATGGAGGCCGCCTGGGCGCTCGCGGCCGCCCTCTCCGGTGTCGTCATCGTCGACTCGTGGTGGTTCAAACCCCGTGACACGCGGTACGCCGCCGACGGCATCGCGACTTCCGGCGCGACACGAGCTGTCGAAGTCTGGTGCTCGATACCGCAGGAACTCGCTCGCGCACGCTACCGCGGCCGTACCCGCGCCGCTCTGTACCACGACGACGCGCACCTCGCGCACGACTGGGACCGCTGGGCGCGACTGGCCGAACCGCTCGCCCTCACCCCCGTCGTGACTGTAGACACCACCGCGCCGGTCGACTGCCCCGCGCTGGCGCGTCAAGTGATGGCCGCGGCGACAGCCGCGATCAACGACGTCTTGTAGAACGTGAACGCCGAGCATGCTCGGTTTCTCGTAGCCGCAGCGGCATTCGTGCCGCCGCAGCACACTGAACTAATGTTCGAATAGTGCTAGGACATTCACATGCGACCAGTGGCGCGCTGGCCTGGTCGGCGGCAGCGGCGACGCTGCCGGTCACGATCTTGACCTATCCCGCTCTCCAGGACGCGACAGGACATCTCGGCACCGTCGACCTGCTGCTCGGGGTCTTCCTCACCGCGGGTGCCGCGCTGCTTCCCGATGCCGACCACCCCCAGGGGACGATCTCGCACACCCTGGGTCCGATCACGCACACCGCATGCAGATTGATCTCGTGGGTGTCGGGCGGACATCGAGGCGCCACCCACTCCCTGGCGTTCGTGGCGGCCGTCGCCTACGGCACGTGGGCCGGCGAGCACTGGCTCGGACGGTGGTTCACCCTGAGCCTGGTCTTCTTCCTCCTGGCCCTGGCCGTTCGCGCGCTGCATCTATGCCCGTCCGGCAACAACTTCAAGGCATGGGGGCCGATCATCGTGCTCGCCACCGCCGGTACCTTCGTCATGGAACATTGGATCGCCGACAAACCGGTCTGGCTTCCATTCGCGGTCGGGCTGGGCGCACTGACCCATCTGATCGGTGACTGTCTCACCGATCGCGGTTGTCGCCTGTTCTGGCCCTTCGGCCTGCGCGTGAGCTTCCCGATCATTGATCGCACCGGCAACAAAATCGAGACCTTTGTCGTCGCACCCCTGTTCACGCTCGGAACACTGGCCATCCTCTGGTACACCATCACCCACCAGCCCTGAGACCAACGCGCGCCGCTACTGGCCCCGGTAACACCACCGTCACCGGGCCAGGCAGCACAGTCCCCGTACGAGACCCCTCCCCTGTCCTTGTTTCTTTTGATGTGGTTGGGGTGTCGGCTAACATAGTTAGATGCGCATATCTACGTAACTAAATGTTTTATGCAGCTTCGCTTGCTCAGTCCACCGCTGTCAGCCGAAGCGCGCCCCACTCGGCGCCGCTTTGCACGAGTAACTCCGCACTCCCCCCGCTACCCTGATTCCATGCTCGCCTCGCCAATGCGGCCGCGGCGCTGGACACCGCCGCCCTCCCCCGCTCGGGCACGTGAAACCCACAGCACACCAGCACTTCCCGAGTTGCGGCGCCTGGAGTTGCCGGGTAAGGGACCGGAAGATGTCGTGCTGTCCCCCGACGGCAGGATCATCGCGGGCATCGACAGTGGCGCCGTTCTCAGCATCGATCCGGCGACCGGTGATGTCCACGAGCTGGTCAACACCGGTGGCCGCCCGCTCGGCTTACACGCCGACGTCGACGGGCGCGTGCTGATCTGCGATTTCGAGCGCGGCCTGATCGAACTGGACACCGAAGGCCGACTGACCGTGCTGGTCGACGAGATCGATGGGGAGCGCCTGCGTTTCGCCAGCAACGTCGTTCGCGACATCGACGGCACGATCTACTTCTCGGCGTCGTCGCGCCGGTACTCGCTCGAGGAGTACATGGGTGACCTGCTCGAGCATTCCGGCACCGGCCGGCTGTTCCGACGGTATCCCGGAGGCCAGGTGGAGACGCTGATCGACGATCTCCAGTTCGCCAACGGCGTCGTGCTGGCACCCGACCGCTCCAGTGTGGTGGTCGCGGAGACCGGCGGCTACCGGCTGACCCGCTATCGGTTGACCGGCCCGCGGGCGGGCACGCGGGAACGGCTGATCGAGAACCTGCCGGGTTTCCCGGACAATCTCGGCCTTGGTAGCGACGGCCTGATCTGGATCACCCTCCCCTCGCCGCGCAATCCTCTGCTGGATCGGCTTCTACCGCTCCCGGGTATTTTGCGGCGGGTCGTGTGGACGCTGCCGGAGTGGGTGCAACCGAAGCCCGTGCGGACGGTGTGGGTGATGGCGGTCGATTTCGACGGGCGAGTGGTACACGATCTCCAGGTCGAGGGCGCCGAGTATTCGATGGTGACCGGCGTTGTGGAGCAAGACGGCGTGTTGTATCTGGGCAGCCTCGCCGAGTCGGCGGTGGCCGTCTCGCGGGTGCCGTAGGGTTCCACTACTCGCATTCAGTGCACACTTGTACACTGAAGTGGTGACAGAGGACGGGGTACGCCAACGGCAAGTGGAGGTCAGGGCGCTGGCCAGGCTGGCCGGTGACGAACTCGGCGGCGCGGTCGATGGGATCGCGGCTGTGCACCGGGCGATCGCGCATCGCGTATTCGCCGCGGTGCGCTGGGGGGTGGGTCCGGCGGCGGCCCCGGTGGAGCTGGTGCACGATGTGATCGCCGAGAGCGTCTATCGTGTGGTCAGCGGATCGTCGGTGGCGGCGGGCATGATCGCGGAACGAACGGCGGATCTGCCCGGCGCCGCGCCGTCACGGACGGTGTACGGGGCGGGATTCCTGGCCGCATTGCAGGGTTTGATCGGTGACGATCTCGAGCGGACCCGGCCGATTCTGGCCGCGCCGATGGCGTTCCGAGTAGACGGCGCCGCGGTGCGTGCCGAGGCGGTGGGTGCGCGGGTCCCCCGGCCGGCTTCGCATGTCGTGGTCTTCCTCCACGGGTTGGTGGAGACCGAGCACGCCTGGCGTTGGGGCGGCGGACCGACCTATGCCGAGCGCCTGGAGACCGAGACGGGATGCACGGCGTTGCACGTCCGGTACAACTCGGGGCTGCACATCTCGGAGAATGCCGGACAGTTCAGCGAACTCATGCGGTGCCTGGTCGAGCACTGGCCGGTGCCGATCGAGCGGGTTTCGCTGGTGGGTCACTCGATGGGCGGATTGGTCGCCAGGGGCGCCTGTTTCGAGGCTGCCGAAGCCGGCTTGCCGTGGGTTCGGTTGGTGCGGCAGGTGGTGTGTCTCGGCTCTCCGCATCTGGGTGCGCCGCTGGAGCAGTTGGCGCACTACGCGTCCGCGGTGCTGGTGCGGTTCCCCGAAACTCGTCCGTTCGGACGTCTGCTGCGGCGTCGTAGCGGGGGCATCCGTGATCTGCGGGATGGCTCTCTGGTGGACGAGGATTGGCGTGACCTGGACGCCGACGCGTTGCGGCGCCGGGTGATCCGGGAGGTTCCGCTGTTGGTGGGTGCGGAGCACTATTTCGTCACCGCCACCGTCACGCGCAGTCCGCGGCATCCGCTGGGGCGTGTGATCGGTGACGGGTTGGTGCTCACGCCGAGCGGCTCGGGGTGTGATCGCGCTCGCCGTATCGGTTTCGATGTCGAGAACGGCCTGCATCTCGCTCCGGCGCATCACTTCACGTTGCTCGATCATGAGAGGGTATATCGCGCGTTGCGCGCGTGGTTGACCGGGGAGCCGGGCGGGCCGGGCGCGGGTGCCCGCGGCTGAGCTTCCGCGGGCGGGACAGGCCGTTCCTGCCCCGCCTGCTGCTCAGAGGAGGTCTTCGGGGTCCGCGTCGGCTTCGAGGCGTACTTCTTCGGCGAAGCGGGTTTCGGGGTCGTCGTGGTCGTTGTGGGCGGCGTAGAGGAGCAGGCAGCCGCGGATGCCGTCGAGGAGGTCTTCCAAGAGGTCGAGGGCGGGGCGGGCCGGGTCGAGGCGGCTGATGCGGAAGCCGGTGAGCATGGCTTCGCGGGTGTCGGCGTCGACGCCGAATCGGTGGGCTTGGGCTTCGATCTCGGCGACGCGGGCGACCAGGCTCCAGGGCGCGGGGACGCGTCCTTCGTGGACGGCCATCGCTTCGGCGATCAGGTCGAGGACGACTTCGGTGGGGGTGTCGCCCGTGGCGAGTCGTTCCAGTACGAGGGTGGGCGTCTCGACTTGGAGCGCTTCGATGTCGTCGGCTTCGGCGACGACATCGGTGGTGGGGACGCCCGCGGCCTCTCCGGCGACTTCGGCGGCGGCGTAGAGCCAGTGTGCCGCGGCGACGGAGGCGGAGGCGGGGTCGAGTTCGGTGAACAGTTCGATGGTGCCGAGCGGGTCGGCGCGCAGAAGTGCGTCCGCGGCGTGGACTTGGGCCGGGGATACGTCGGGGCGGGACAGTTCGACGGCTTGGCGCGCGCGGCCGGAGAGGTCGCCGCGTTCGGCGGACTCGATGGCTTCCTGTTCGGTGCGTACCTCGGCGGCGACGGTGTCGCGCAGGGTGTTGTCGCCGATCTCGTGGAGGGTGCGTCCGATGCGGTGGGCGGATTCGACCACTCCGCTGTAGGAGACGAGCAGTCCTTCGTCGGTGGGCAGGTTGGGGCTGCGCAGGCCGGCTTCGACTTCTTTGAAGTTCCGTCGTTCTTCGGCGCGCCGCCATGCTTCGCTGTTGGGGACGTCGGGGTCGCCCGCGGCGCTGGCCGGGTGGGTGTAGGTGCGCCATTGGAACCGGGAGAGGGTGGTGAGGTTCGACGCCAGATCGGTTGCCTGGTCCGTGGTCACCTGCGGGGGCAGTGTGGCCACCGTCTGGGCGAGGTCGCCTCGTCCGGTCGCCCAGGTGGCGACGAGGACGGCGCGGTCGGCATCGAATGCGTATCTGGTCACCTGGGCCAGTCTGGTCGATCGGCGGCGGCCGCGCGCGGCCAATTGATCCGCTTCTGTGATGAGGTGCGGCGTTTCGCGGGAACGCGCTGGAAGGATGACTGTGGATCATGGGCCGTCTCGGGAGGACGGTCCGCGGCGGGCCGTTGTCGGTGACCTTCGGGTTGCCGGTGGCAGCCGGTGTCGATGGGCTGCGGCTGGCCGTGGGCGGCGGGCGAGTTCGGGGGTGATGTGTGCGAGGACGGATGCGAGCGTACGGGTCGGTTCGGCTCGCGTCTGCGGGTTGTGACGCTGCGGGGCGTGACTGCGCGGGCGCACATCGGTGTCGATTATTACTTCGCTCCCTGCCGGAGACCGGGGAGTCGGCGCAAGGCGGGTCTGAGGTGTGCGCCGGGGACGGCCCGGCGTAGGGCACGGATCCGGGGGCTGTGGTCGTCTGCGGCGGGACGCGGTTTCGTTCCGGTAACGTCGGCGGGAGCACGTGTCGCGTTCGCGGGTGGTGCGCGCTGCGCCCGGAAAGGTGATTCATGACGACCGACAGCCACCTGCCGCTCGGCTTGCAGTATCCGGCGGCGTCCTTCTCGGAGTATTTGCGCCGTTATGCGCCGCATTTGTTGCCGGATACCGGTTTCGGCATCGGTGGTGGCGCGGACGTGGCGCCGCACGGGACGACGATCGTCGCGATCAGTTATCGCGGTGGTGTGCTGGTCGCCGGTGACCGGCGGGGCACGATGGCGCATATGGTGGCGACTCGCGATATGCAGAAGGTCTTCGTCACCGACTCCTATTCGGCGGCGGGTTTCGCGGGCACGGTGGGGATGGCGGTGGAGATGATCCGGCTGTTCGCGGTGGAGCTGGAGCATTACGAGAAGATCGAGGGCGCTTCGCTGACTTTCGATGGCAAGGCGACGAAGTTGTCGGCGATGGTGCGTGCCAATCTGCCTGCGGCGCTACAGGATATGGCGGTGATTCCGGTGCTGGTCGGCTTCGACCTGGATGCCGCGGAGCCGGAGCGGGCCGGGCGGATCGTGTCGTACGACGCGGTGGGCGGCAGGCACGAGGAGCGTTTCGGTTACACGGCGGTCGGTTCCGGGTCGTTGTTCGCGAAGTCGTCGTTGAAGAAGACCTATCGTCGTGACATTGATGAGCACGGGGCGCTGCGGCTGGCGGTGGAGGCGTTGTTCGACGCGGCCGACGACGATACGGCGACGGGCGGTCCGGATCTGGTGCGCGCCATCTACCCGACGGCGGTGCTGGTCGATGCCGACGGCGCGGTGGAGGTCGCGGAGGATCGGCTGGCGCGGGTCGCTCGTGCGGTCGTCGACGCGCGAGCGGCGACGACCGATCCGGCGAGCCCGGTGGGGTGAGCGTGGGACTGCACGAGCGATTTACGCGTTCCGGGTGAATCCCGCGTCGGCTGCGGCGGTGGTGAGCGTGTCCAGGCCGAATGCGTCGACCGGGCCGAGCGCGCCGGTGCCGAGCAGGCCGCCGTTCAGTGCGGTCCGCGCGCCCCAGGCGAGGATCGCGCTGGTGAATTCGTAGGGATCGTTGCCGGTCAGTGTGACGGACGCCAGGACGCGGCCGGTGTCGTCGAAGGTTTCGGCGACTGCCCAGGAGTGGGTGCGGGCGCGGGATTCCGGGCTCGGGCCGCCGGTCGAGCCTTTCACGACGCGTTCCAGCACGCCCTCGGCCAGCTGTTTCACCGGCTGTACTCGTGCGATGGCGCCGGTGAGCAACGAGGTCGCCTGGAAGGCGCGTGCGGCGGCGGGCGGCAGGCCGAGGAAGACGTCGGCGTCGCGCAGCCGTGGGTGGTCGCGGCTGAGCGCGAGGTGTTCCGATCCGGGGATTGATACTCCCGTCCGTGGGCGTCCGGCGATGTCGAAGGTGCGGATGCGTGAGCCGGTCCGCTCGGGCACGACTCGGCCGCCGCGGAGGGCGAAGCCGCTTTTGAACAGCATTCCGGCCATGGACGCGCGGGTGCCGCCGCTGGTGCCCGGGCTGGCGATGAAGTAGCCGATGTCGGCGCGGACGGCGTCCGGCGCTTCGCGGAGGGCGAGGCAGGCGGCGAGGTTGCCGGGCACGAAGTCGAAGCCGAACGCGGTCAGCAGGCCTACTCCCGCCCGGCGTGCCTCGTCGTTGCGGTCGAAGACGTCGCGGATGAACGGTCCCTCGCCGGTGGAGTCGAAGTAGTGCGCGCCCGCCGCGACGGCCGCTGCCAGCGCGGGTTCGCCGTATCGCAGGAACGGTCCGACCGTGGTCACCAGCACGTCACCTCGGTCCAGCAGTGCCCGTACCGAGCCGGGATCGGTCACGTCGGCGACGGCGGTTTCGGCGCCGCCGAGGTCGGCGGCCAGTTTGTTCGAGCGTGGCGGCGTTGCGGGCGGCCAGCACTGGGGCGGCGCCCTGGGCAATCAGGGTTTCGGCGGTCAGGCGGCCGGTGTACCCGGTGGCGCCGAACAAGACGATCTTCGGCATTGGCAGTCACCTATGTTTCTGTTGGTCGGTCAGGGTGGCTGGGTGCGGTCGCCTTGTAGCGAGTGCGGTGTCCCGGCCCGACATCATGATGGACGTAGCAGGTTCCCGCCGCGCGCGGTGACCCTCCGGGAAGCCGCTCATCCGGGTCTGCCCGGTAGCGGTGGGTGCGCCGGGGCGCATCGGCGTTCGGCTGGTGTCATGGGCTGTTGCCGGTATGGCTTGGGCGAGCGGGCCGTCGATGAAGGCTCGAGTCTTCGGGAGTAGGTGTCGGGTGCGGCCAGTGCGGGCCACCGGACGCCGAGAGCGGCCGCGTGTGGCACGTGGGTGGCGTCGAGGCTTAGGGTCGGCCGGGTGAGGTTGGCCGAATTGTTGTTGTGTCTCGCGAACGCGGTGGGTTCGGCCGTGCTGGTGGCCCCGTTGCGCGGCTGGGCGCGCCGGCTGCGGCATCTTGCCGTCGCGGCGCCCGTCGCCGCGGCTGTCCAAGTGGGCGTCGAAGGGTATCGCTGGCCGTTGATTCCGGCGTACGCGTTGTGCGCGGCGGTCGGGGTGTGGTGGACGCTCGGAGTCGCCCGGCCGTGCCGTTCGACACCACGGTGGTCACCGGGCCGGTTGGCCGCGATGGGCTCGGTGGTCCTCGTCGGCGCTGTCTCGGTGGCGATGCCGATTGCCGTTCCGGTCTTTCGGCTCCCGCAACCGCAGGGGCCCTATGCGATCGGCACGGTGACCTACCATTGGCGCGACGCCGACCGGCGGGAGATCTTCGACACCGACGCCGAGGCGCGCCGGGAATTGATGGCACAGATCTGGTATCCCGCCGAGTCCGGGACCGAAACCGCTGCGGCGCCTTATGTTTCGGATGCGACGGCGCTCTCGGCGGCGGCGGGACGGTTGCTGCACCTCCCGGGCTTCGTCTTCGACTACTGGGACATGGTTCCCACGCACGCCACCCGGCGACCGCCACTGGCGTCGAATCGGCCCGCCTACCCTGTGCTGGTCTTCGCGTCGGGACTCGGTGGTTTCGGCCAGTCCAACATGTTCCAGGTCGAGCAACTGGTGTCGCGCGGCTTCGTGGTAGTCGGTCTCGACCAGCCGTACGCGGCCGCGGCGACCACATTCCCCGATGGACGAACCGTCGCCGGATGGACCAAGGATCGGATCTACCCCGCAGTCCAGCAGAGCGTCACACCGATCACCCCGCCTCCCCCGCTGGGCGGTGTCACGTTGCGGGAGGGTGTGATTCCCTATCTGGCCCAGGATCTCAGCTTCACGCTGGATCAACTGACCCTTCTGAACGCCGCGGATCCGAGTGGGTTGTTCACCCATCGGCTGGACTTGGATCGAGTCGGCGCCTTCGGGGTCTCACTCGGCGCCATGACGGTGGGCGAGGCTTGTCACGCCGACCAGCGTCTGCGGGCATGCCTGATGATGGACGCCGCGATGACCGTGGATGTCGTCCGTGACGGCCTGAAGCAGCCGAGCATGTGGCTGACCCGCGACGCCGGCTCCATGCTGCTGGAACGCAGCCGCAGCGGTGGCTGGCCGGATCGGGACATCGAGGAGACCCTCACCACCCAGAGAGAAGCATTCCGCAAGAGCCCACCGGGAGCCGGTTACTACGTCGAGATCCCCGGCATGTTCCACGTGAACTTCACCGATGCTCCGAGCTGGACCCCACTGGCGAAGATGCTGGGGATGTCAGGGCCGATCGGGGGAATGCTCGGCCACGAGATCGTCGCCGGGTACTCCGTCGGCTTCTTCGATTGATTCCTGGCCGGGAATCGCTCGGCGCTTCTCGATGCGCAGCCGCCCTGGAGCGGTGTTCGCATCGACCGGCGCTGACGGGACGTCGATCTCGGCCCGCTGTGGATCGACGCCTTCGATAGGCGGACGGGTATCACCCGCATCAGGACGCGGGCGAGGTTCCGAGATCGAAGCGGATGCCGGCGCGCAGCATCCTGGTGGCGGAGAGCCCGATCATGCCGCGGAAGGTCTCGCTGAAGTGCGACGGGGTGGCGAATCCCGCGTCGAGGGCGGATCGGGTGAGGTCATGGCCGCCCACGGCGCCTCGGACGGTGTGGATCATGCGGTTCCACCGCTGGTAGCCGCGGAATGTGGTGCCGCTCTGCTGAGTGAACAGACGCAGGAAATGCGTGGTGGACAGACCCAGGTTGGCGGCGATGTGGTCGGCGCGGAAGGAACGTGCCGGGTCGCTGCGGATGACGGCGGCGACCTGCTCGATACGGGGATCGGTGACAGCCACGGGACCGGCGATGGCTCGGGCATAGAGGTGATCCGGATCCACGACCGGGCCGCGGCACAGTTCGACCAGTTCGCGTTCGCGCCGGTGCGTCAAGCCGAAAGCGCCGATCGCCGTGGTCATCTCGTCGGCGATGGCGGTGGCGGGCGCGCCCGTGGGGTCGACGAACAGCGCCAGAATCCAGCCCTCGGTGGCGAGGATGCGCTGCGTGGTGCGAGCGGGGGCGAAGGAGCTGCCGGCGCGCACCGGCCCTTGGGCGGTATGCACGACGAGCGGCGCGTCCAGGCCGACGCTGAGCATCGCGACCGAGGGGGAATGCGGGTCGACGCCGAGATCCGGCCCGATGTAGCCGACGTGCCCGGGCCGCACCCAGGCAACCGGCGTCCTCGCCGGACCGCAGATTTCCGAAAGCGCCTCGATGGTCACGTTTGCCAGGGTAACGGTACGCCGCCGGACCACGGCGGCCGACGAGAAGTCTGGAGAGCTATACATGCGAGGCGAAGTTCCCCTGGGAGTGCGGCTACTCACCGCTCTGTCGACCGAACCCGATTGGGATTCGATCACCCCTGACCAGGTTATCGAGCTGCGGGATGCGCAGAACCGCAGGCGCAGGTCGGCCGTCGGCCGGCTGGCCACCGGCAAGCCGGACCGGCGCGCGCGAATCACCACACACGCTCTCGATCTGCCGGGTCGCCAGCTCGGTGCCCGCGTGTATCAGCCGGAGCCAGGAGGCTCCGCGCTGCCGCTGCTGGTGGCGTTCCACGGCGGCGGACTCATTCTCGGCGCACCGGACCAGGACGACTGGCTGCTCAGTCACCTGGCGGCCGAGCTTCCGGCCGTGGTCGTCTCGGTCGACTACCGGCTGGCGCCCGAGCATCGCCTGCCCACGCCCGTCGAGGACGCCTACGACTCCCTGGTTCGCCTCATCGGGGAGGCCGCGCGGTGGAAAGCCGATCCCGCTCGCGTCGCCCTGCTGGGGGCCAGCGCGGGAGCGACGCTCGCGGCACTGTCCGCGATCAGGGCAGCCGAATCGGGACTGCCCGTTCGCGCCCAGGTGCTGATCAATCCGCAACTCGACTGGACGGAACGCGCTTTCGAGTACCCCTCCTTCACCGAGAACGCGGACAGCCCCACCGCGACACCGGCCAACTGCCGCGCGGTGCAGCGGCTGGCGTTGCCCGCGTCGCTCGACCCGCGCACGGTTTCCCCGATGCACAGCGACAAGCTCGCGGGAGTCGCCCCTGCCCTCATCCAAGCCGTGGGCACGGACCCGCTGGAGGACCAGGCACCGGCCTATGCCGATCGGTTGCGACAGGCGGGAGTCGAGGTGACGTCGACCCACTATAGGAAGGCGGTGCACGCCTTCATGAGCATGCCCGGCTTGGTCCCCGCGGCCCGTCCCGCGCGCGCGGAGATTCTCGCTCATCTGCGCGGCCGCCTGCTGGAGAGCTCGCGCAGTGCCGCGGCGGGAGCGACGGAGACGGGGCGGCGATGACCGCGGCCGATCTCGCCGAGGCCGAGCAGCTGCCCCCGCCGTCCACGGCTGCTGATCCCGCCGGGGGTAGGAGCGTCTCCTGGCTGCTTCGGCCTCATCTGGGTGGTTTCGCCGCCGTGGTGATTTTGCAGGTCATCGGCGCTGTCGCCGGGTTGGCGCCGCTGCTGGCGGTCGTCGAACTGGGACGCGCTCTGCTGTCACCCGGCCCGATCGAGCACGATCACATCCGGATGGTCGTGCTCGCGGGCGCGGGGGGCTTGTTCGTCCGGTTGCTGTTCACGGCCGCGTCGTCGGGCATGGGGCATCTTCTCGACGGTCGGGTGCAACTGGCGTTTCGTCGGCAGCTGGCCGCTGCGCTGGGGCGGGTGCCGATCGGCTGGTTCGCCCGGCGCCGGACCGGTGAGCTGGCACAGCTGGTGGGCGACGACGTGAGCGCGGTGCACCCGTTCATCGCCCACGCTCCGGGCGAGCTGGTCTCCGCTTTCGTGGTGCCGCTGGTGTCGCTGGTCTACCTGTTCACCGTCGACTGGCGGCTCACCCTGATCACGCTGATCCCGGTGGCGCTGGCGGTGGCGCTGGTCCCGCTGATGATGACGTCGCCCCGGCTGCGCGAGCAGGAGGAGTTCGACGCGGCGATGGGGCGGGTCGCCAGTTCGGTGGTCGAGTTCGTGCAGGGCATCGCGGTGGTCAAGGCGTTCGGTGCAGCCGGGCGCGCCCACCGCGCGTTCCGGGTGGCCGTGGACGACTTCGTCGGCACCTTTTTCCGGTGGGTGCGTGGTCTGGCTCCCATCGCCGCGGGGATGCAGCTGGTGTTGTCGCCGCCGTTCGTGCTGCTGGTCGTGCTGACCGGTGGAGCGGTGCTGATCACGAACGGTTCGCTGGCCCCGGCAGACCTGCTGCCGTTCCTGCTGCTCGGACTGGGCCTGACCGCTCCGGTAGCGGCACTGGGTCACGGCTTCGACGACTTTCAAACCGCCCGACGCGCGGTCGAGCGCATCCGTGACGTCCTCACCGTGCCGTCATTGCCGCAACCCGCGCACCCGCGCACACCCCAAGGCCACCGAGTGGAACTGCACGACATCCGATTCGGCTACGACACCGAACGCGAAGTCCTGCGCGGAATCGACCTCACCCTCGAACCGGGCACCCTCACCGCGATCGCCGGACCATCCGGCAGCGGCAAGTCCACACTCGTTCAACTACTCCCACGATTCTTCGACCCCACCCACGGAAGGATCACCCTCGGCGGGATCGACCTGCGCGACCTCAGCAGCCACGACCTCTACCGCACCGTCTCCTTCGTCTTCCAAGACGTCCGCCTGCTACGCGCGACCGTCACCGACAACATCGCACTCGCGGTACCCCACGCCCGCCACGACGACGTCGTACGCGCCGCGCAGCTGGCCAACATTCACCACCGCATTCTGGAACTACCCCACGGCTACGACACGGTGCTGGGCGAGGGCGTGCACCTCTCCGGCGGAGAAGCACAACGCATCGCACTCGCCCGCGCACTCCTCGCCGACACCCCCATCCTCGTCCTCGACGAAGCCACCGCCTTCGCCGACCCCCACACCGAACACGCGGTACGCCACGCACTGAAAACACTCACAGGCGAGAAAACCCTCCTCATCATCGCCCACCGACTCGAAACCATCGCCGACGCCGACACCGTCGTCCTACTGGAAAACGGAACCATCGCCGAACACGGCAACCCCACCCAACTACTCGCCAGAGGCGGCAAATTCGCCGAATTCTGGCGATCCCACCGGTCGGCGCTGGCCGATGAGGTCGATTCCCGTGGCGGTGTGCCGCAAGGAGACGTGAACCGATGATTCGAATGTTGCTGCGCGTGCTGGGACACGAGTACGCCCGTCCGGTGCGGCGCACCGTCGCGCTGATGGCGGCGACGGCTGTCGCGGAGGGACTGTCCTACGCACTGCTGGTTCCCGTGCTGCGAGCACTGCTCGGCAGCACACCGACGGATGCGTGGCCCTGGCTGACCGCGTTCGGGGTCGGCGTCGCGGTCTTCGCGGCACTGCGCTATCTCAGCGATCTGTCCGGTTTCCGTGTCGGGACCACGCTGCTGCGGGGGATGTACCACCGGCTCGGTGATCATCTGGCCCGCTTGCCCCTCGGCTGGTACAGCGCGAGCCGTATCGGAGAGGTGTCCGTCCTGGCCAGTCGCGGTGTTCTGGACGCGATGAGCGTGATCGCGCATCTGCTGGCGCCGTTCATCTCCGCTGCGGTGACTCCCTTGACGATCGTCGTCGTCATGTTCGCGTTCAACTGGCAGATGGGCCTGGCCGCGGCGCTCGCCGCCCCGCTCGTGGCCGCGGTCCAGCTCTGGACCGGACGGTCGACGGCCGCCGCCGACGCCGACAGCGCCGAACGCGCGCAGGAAGCCACCGGGCGGGTCATCGAGTATCTGCAGGCCCAGCCGGTGCTCCGCGCGGGCGGGCGGACCATCGAACGTTTCCGGTCGCTCGACGACTCGTTGCGTGAGCTCGAGCGCGCGTCCCGGCGCTCCACTCTGTCCGCGCTGCCCGGCGTGGTGGCCCTGACGCTCACGGTGCAGGCGATGTTCACCGCACTGCTGGCCTTGGGCGGCTATCTCGCGCTCGGCGGGAACATCGGTGTAGCGGAGGTGCTGGCGATCCTGGTGCTGGCCGCTCGTTGCGCGGATCCGTTGCTGTCGCTGGCGGACATCGGCGGTAAGCTGCGCGGCGCGCGTTCGGTGCTGGTGCGGCTCGATGCGCTGTTGCGCACCGAGCCGCTGCCGCAACCGCGCGAATTGATCCAGCCGCGACGCCACGACGTGGAGTTCGGCTCCGTCACCTTCCGGCACGGCGGCCGCACGGTGATCGACAACGTATCCCTGTCCGTGCCGGAGGGCCGGCGGCTCGCGATCGTCGGCCCGTCGGGCGCGGGCAAGAGCACCTTGCTGCAACTGCTCGCGCGGTTCTACGACGTGGACGCGGGCGCGGTGCGCGTGGGCGGCGTGGACGTGCGCGCGATCGGCACCGAGGAATTGATGTCGCGGATCGCCATCGTCTTCCAGGACGTCTATCTGTTCGACGGCACCATCGAGGAAAACGTGCGCCTCGGCCGTCCCGACGCCACCGACGCCGACGTGCGAGCCGCGGCCGCCGCGGCGCGATTGGACGAGGTGATCGAACGACTGCCCGACGGCTGGTCGACGAATGTCGGCGAGGGTGGCGCACTGCTGTCGGGTGGTGAGCGCCAGCGTGTCTCGATCGCACGCGCTTTGCTGAAGAACGCCCCCATCGTACTGCTGGACGAGGTGACCTCCGCGCTGGACCCGGTGAACGAGGCGGCCGTCCACAAGGGAATCGAGCGGTTGCTGGCGGGGCGGACGGTGGTGCTGGTCGCGCATCGGCTGCGGACCGTCCGGCGCGCCGATCACATCGTGTTCCTCGAAGACGGCCGGATCGCCGAAGAGGGCAGTCACGACGAGTTGCTGCGCCGTGGCGGCCGCTACGCCGGCTTCTGGAATCTTTCCCTGACACCGACAGCAGTCGAATGAGCGGGCACGGTTCCCGCGACTCGAACAGAGCCTCGAACAGAGCACAGCCGACATGGAAGCAGTGAGCACCGTGAACGTGGAAACCATGCGACGCCTGATCGACTTCCGGATGAGTCCGAGGGATCTCATTGATATCGGAGTCTTCGGCGCGCTCTACATCGTGACCGTGGGCGTATTCAGCCTGCTCGAATACCTCAATCCGGTGGCGACACTGATATCGATCGCGGCCGGCATCGTGGGGGCCGGGGTGCCTTTCATGCTGTTCCTCACCCGGGTGCGGCATGCGGGCATGGTCACCGTCTTCGCCGTCATCGTCAGCGGGTTCATGCTGCTCATCGGAGGACCGCCGGTCGGTTTCGTCGTCGGGGTGGTGGCGGCGCTGTTCGCGGAGGTGCTGCTGTGGGTGGGCCGATACCGTTCGCGGCGAGCGGGTGTGCTCGCCTACGCCGTCTTCAGCACCTATTCCACCGGATTTTTCCTGCCGCTGTTCTATGCCAGGGAGGAGTTCCTGTCCAGCCCGTCGATGCGGGACAAGGGCGCGGACTATATCGAGCAGTTGGACGCTCTGCTCTCCCCGGCCGTGCTGCTCGCCTTCACCGTGTCCACGCTGGTCTTCGGCCTGATCGGTGGTGCGCTGGGGCTTCGGTTGCTGGACAAGCATTTCCGCAGAGCCGGGCTGGCGTGAGCGGCACCGTCGCGCAGCCGAGCCGAGCCGCGTCGACCCGCGCCCCCGCGGAATGGACGCTGGACCCGCGCACTGGCGTGGCGCTGCTGCTGGCCGCGAGCGTCACCGTCATGTCGCCCGCAGGAGGGTGGTTCGTTCCCGCGGCGCTGGTCGCCGGTGTGCTGCTGGCGATCTCGGAGCGCGCCCGGCGGCGCGCTATCGGGTTGCCGGTGGCCGCGGGCGTCCTGGCCGCGGTGGCTCATCTGCTGCCGTCGGTCGCCGCGTGGCCGGTGCTGGGCTTCGCCGGGATCGTCAGCGGATACGCGTTGCGGCTGGTGGCGGTGGGAGGCATAGCCGCGTACCTGATCAGCACCGTCTCACCCACCAGGTGCACCGCCGCGCTGCGCGCGGTGCGGGTGCCGTCCGCGATCACGGTTTCCGGTGCGGTGATGCTGCGGTTCCTGCCCACCATCGTCGCCGAAGCGCGAGCGGTGCGTGACGCCATGCGGTTGCGGGGGCTGGGCGGCCGGTGGGCGATGCTGCGGCATCCGATGCGCAGCATCGAATACTTCACGGTGCCGCTCATGGCGTCGAGTCTGCGCGCGGCCGAGGATCTCTCGGCATCGGCTCTGCTGCGCGGACTGGGTTCGAATACGCGTCCGACGTCCATGCATCCGCCGCGGTTCGGCCGGGCCGACGTCGTCGCCGGGGTCGTGGCGGTGACGCTCGCGGCGGGGACGCTGCTGTGGCGGTCCTGGCGATGATCACGTTGGAGAATGTCCGGTGGACGTATCAGGGCGGCGCCACGCCGGTGCTCGACGGAGTAGACCTGCACGTGCGATGCGGTGAGACGGTGGTGGTGTGCGGGCCGAGCGGATCGGGCAAGAGTTCGGTGCTGCGGCTGATGAATGGACTCATCCCACACGCCCACGCGGGGGTCCTGCGCGGGGAGGTCCGCGTCGGTGGTGAGCCGATCACCGATCTGGCGCGAGTCGGGCGCGTGACGGGCACGGTGCTCCAGCATCCGCGCCGCCAATTCTTCACCGACGCCGTCGATGAGGAGCTGGCGTTCGCACTGGAGAATTTCGGTACACCTCCGCGGCGCATCCGCGACCGGGTCGGCGCGGTCATCGCCGACTTCGAGCTCACCGAGCTCGCTGGCACCCGGTTGCGGGATCTGTCGGGCGGCCAGCAGCAGCGGGTGGCGTGCGCGGCGGCCGTCACCCACGAACCACTCCTGCTGCTGCTCGACGAACCCACTTCCAATCTCTCACCGCAGGGCATCGCGGATCTCACCGCGACGCTGCGCCGGCTGCGGGAGCTGGGCGTCACCCTCCTCATCGCCGAACACCGGCTGCACTATCTGCGCGAGCTCGCCGACCGCATCGTGGTACTGCGCGATGGCCGGATCGCGAGAGAATGGCCCCGGGCGCGATTCGCCGGACTGACCGACGAGATGCTGCGCGCGCAGGGCCTGCGCGGCCTCGACACACCAGAAAGATCGATTTTGGCGCCGGCGTCGGCTCACGGACCCAGCATCGGGACCTGCGCACGGTCGCCGTGGGGTTCGTCACCGGCCCGCCGAGCCGGTGACGAACGCTACGCCGCAACGCCTTCGGTACGGCGCACGGATGGTGACGGTGTCCGGCTGCATGGAATTCGCTGCGCGTTCCGGGGACGCCGCGTGCTCGACATCGCGGAGGCACATCTGCCCGTCGGGGCCATCACCGCCGTCACCGGCCCCAACGGGGTGGGGAAGAGCACTCTGGCCCGGATCCTCTGCGGGCTGCAGCGGCACAGCGGCCGGGTGCTGCTCGACGGCCGGCCGCTGTCGCGCGCACAGCGGCAGCGCGAGTCCGCCATCGTCATGCAGGACGTCCAACGGCAACTGTTCACCGACAGCGTCACCGCCGAACTCCTGCTCGGCGCGCGCCCGGACCGCGCCGGAGATGCCGGAGCCACGCTCGCCGATCTCGGATTGGACGGTGTGGGCGACCGGCACCCGCTGTCGCTGTCCGGCGGCCAGCAACAACGCCTGGTCGTCGCCACGGCCCGGCTCAGCGGCCGCCGGATCGTCGTCTTCGACGAGCCCAGCTCCGGTGTGGACCGCCGCCACCTGCGGTCGATCACGCGCGCCATGCGCGATCTGGCCGCCGACGGCGCCGTGGTCGTGCTCATCAGCCACGACGCCGACCTGCTCGCCCTTGCCGCCGATCAGGAACTGCGGTTGCGTCCCATCGACACAACAGCACGCCGGTGACCGGCGTAGGGCGAGCTCCGCACGCCGCCGCCGGGTGCGGCGCAACAGGGCAGCGAACCGATCAGGAATCGAGAAGCGCCGGCCACCGCGCCATCATTAGCGTTACTGCCATGACCATCACCACTGATCAGACCGCTATCGAGTCCGTCGTTCTCGAGGCGCCCGACCCAGCCGCCGCCGAAGCCTTCTACGCCGCCGCGTTCGGCCTCGGCGACAAGGTACGCGTCCGCGCCGCCGAAGCCGAGACGACCGGCTTCCGTGGCTACATACTGTCGCTCGTGGTGTCTCAGCCCAGTACCGTCGACAGCCTCATCGGCACCGCTGTCGACGCGGGCGCTACCACGCTGAAGCCCGCCAAGAAGAGTTTCTGGGGCTACGGCGGCGTAGTCCAGGCTCCGGATGGGGCCATCTGGAAGGTCGCGACGTCGGCGAAGAAGGACACCGGCCCGGCTACCCGCGACGTCGACGATTTCGTCGTGCTCCTGGGAGTCGACAATGTGAAAGCGACCAAGCAGTTCTACCTGGACCGGGGCTTGGTCGTGGCGAAAAGCTTCGGAAGCAAGTACGTCGAGTTCGCCACCCCGGCTGCCTCGGTCAAGCTGGCGCTCTACGGGCGCCGCGCCGCCGCCAAGGACGCCGGTATCGCACCGGAGGGCACGGGGGCACACCGGATCGCCTTTCGCGGCAGCATCGGTTCCTTCGCCGATCCGGACGGGTTCGTCTGGGAAGCCGCGGCCTAGTCGGGCAGTCATCACCGGCACGGCAGTCATCACCGGCACGGCGGAGTTGTCCGGCTCTGGTCCGCGGGATCGGCGTCACGGCACAGCGGGGCGTCCTGGACCGGGGCGTCTGGGACCGGGGCGTCTTGGACCGGGGCGTCTTGGACCGGGGCGTCTTGGACCGGGGCGTCATAGACCAAGGTGTACCGCCAGAACAGGCGACGCCGGATCCGCGCGCCGGGCAGTTCGGTCGCGACAGCGGCACGGATGTCGGCCAAGGTTTCCTTCGGATCGGCGGTGGGTGCCGCCATGTGCGCGGGCGGCGCGGCGGCGCGGGCCGGGTGCTTGATCACGCCCATCACAGGGTTGGCGGCAATGGCGGGGAGGCCGGCGAGCAGGTCGATCGCTCCGGCCGCGCGGTAGCACCCGACGATCACCAGCCGGCCGCCCGGGGCGAGACAGCCACGCAGCTCACGCAGCGTCGGCACCAGCGGGAGATGATGCAGGACCGCGACAAGGGTGATGGCGTCCCAGCGCCGTTGCCGATCGCGCCCGCCGAAATCGGCGTGCACAATCGTCACCGCTGGATCGTCGGCGAAGCGCTCCGTCGCGATGCGGAACATTGCGGGATCGGGTTCGACAGCGGTGACGGCAACGCCACCGCGGCGGAGTGCGGCGACGAGATTGCCCGTGCCACAACCGACGTCGAGGGCATGACGGGCCCGCGACGCGGTCACTTGGCCGACGACCCACGGACCGTAATGGTCGTTGTGGCTCCACGGATGTCGCTGGTTGAATCGGTCGAGTCCGGACAGCAGCACCACTGCATTCTCCCGGGGCGCCGTACGCACCCGCCATCGGCGTCGGATCAGACGCGAGCGATCTCGGACTCCGCTGCCGCGGCCTGCCCCGAGGCGCCGATGACGACGCCGGTCATATCGCAGTGCGGGCCCCCGCGACGTGGTCGCTCAGCGGGAAGCGGGCAGCTACTTACCGCCGTCTTTCATCGGATCATGACCCCAGTTCATGAGCGAGTATCGCCATTTACTGTTCTCGATGTCGCCGGAAGGTCGTTGTTCGAGGTGGCGGTGTGCATAGCCCACGACTTTGCGCATATGCGCGTAATCGTCTTCGGTGAGTTCTTTCTTCTCGAGAATGTCCACGATCTGACGACCGCTGGCATGCCCGGTCGACTCCCCGCCGCCTTCCGGCTTCTGCCCCACCGACTTCGACTCGTCGGTGTCGAGCCATCGGCGTAGTTCCTTCGCCGTCATGTTGACGACATCGCCGAATTCTGCGCGTATGTTCTTGTCGTCCGTTGCCATAAGGACTCCGATCTCGAGATCAATCGTCGTTCCGGCGTAGTGCGCCGGGTTTGTGCACGGCATCACGACCGCTTTTCGCGCTGCGCACCCGGTATTGTGGGTCTTCTTCGGATGCCCGGACGGTACGGCCGGCCGCCTCGGTGTCGGACGTGATAACTTCTTCCACTTCACCCTCGGCGGTACTGCCGTGGCTTTTCCATTCGACTTTGTCGCCTTTGCTGAACTCTCGTTTACTCATGATGGTTTCCTTACCCGTTTCCTCGCGGACGTGGGCGTGTTACCCGCGCGACGGCGCGGAAAAACCGATGACCGGGCCGTTACCGCATCAATTCGGTATCGTCCCGGTGCGGACGTGTCCCGGCCGACGCGCGGGCAGTGCGGATCACGCTCGTGAGCGATAGGCGTGAACAGTCGATCGCTGCCGGATCCGGTGGGTGGATGTCATGGATCACGAGGTGATCAATCCGTACCGGAGGTTACGCACCGAGCCGCCGCCGTCTCGCTGCGCCCGCTCCCCGCCCCGCGCTGTGTGCCTCCGTATCGGAGGGCGACTACCTACGGACTACCGATGCGTGCGTATCGAGGACAGCCGAAACTTGTTTCGTGCGCCTACCTGACGGTCGGCTCGGCGCCGCCGCCGGGCGCGGTGGATCCTCGGTCGCGGCGAGCCCGGCCGCCGGTTCCACCGGCACCGGAGGCGATACCACGGGAGGGATGCGATGCAGGCCGGATATACCGGACGAGACAATGGCGGCTTCGACGCGATGACGCTTCCGCCCAGGGCTACGGCGCCGTCGTTCCGCGGTGTCCGCGGGTGGGCCGTGGCCGTACTCGTCGCCATGGTCGGGGTCGTACTCGCCCGTGTGATGGAGTTGGTCGACTACTGGCACGCCTACCAGCTCCTTCGCGACCACGAGAAGAGCTTGCTCAGCGCCGGGCAGTCCGTGCGTGAGATCGAGGATCAGACGGCGTCGTCCTGGGCGTCCTCGGTGGGGTGGTTCGCGCAGATGGTGTGTGGCGCGCTGTTCGTCGTCTGGACTTATCGGTCGAGGCGCAACACCGAATCTTTCTGTGCCGCACCGCATCGTCTGTCGCGCGGTTGGGCCGTGGCCGGCTTTCTGCCGATCGTGAACTGGTTCCTGCCCCCGGTCGTCATCAATGACATCCAAAGGGCCAGCGACCCGGCGACGCCGCCGGACGCTTCGCGACTGGTGGCGAATTCGACTACACCGCTGGTTCTCATCTGGTGGACAGGTTTCGTCACGGGCTCGACCCTGCTCTTCGTCGCATACCTCTTCGGTATCGCGCCCCGATCGGGCGCCGCCGGAACCGATCGCGCGGCCCTCGGCATGCTGATCGGTTTCGGCGGTGTGCTGCTGCTGGTTTCCGCGGCCGTCACGTCGACCGTGATCCTGTTTCGGGTGACCGCATGGCAGGAGGCGAAAGCACCGGTCGCACCGCGAGCCTGTGCCGAGGTGGAGCCGCCCGTTCCGGTGCAGCGGAACCTCGGGCACCACAGCCCACCGCCGTCGGTGAGACCACTCGCACCGGTCGGGGCGCTCGGTAACGCGGCCGCGGCATTGTCGGTGGCTGTTGTCGCCGGACCTACCATCGTCGCGATAGCCCTGCCCCGATACCGGGATGTCGAGAACGCGCGCGAGGGAACGCCTGAGTACGACGCGGCGATGGACGATTGGGCGCCTTTGATGCTGTTCGGTCTCCTGACGTGGACCCTGACGCTGTTCCTGGCGGGCTCGGTGTTTCTCTTCTGGTTGTTGCGCGCCCGGCTCAACGCCGAGACCCTGGATCCGGCTGGGCAACGTCTCAGCAGGGGGTGGGCGGTGGGGAGCTGGTTCGTGCCAGTGGGAAATGTGATCATTCCCGCCATCGTCGTGGACGACGTGTACCGCGCGAGCCGCCACGGTATGGCGCCCGCACGCTGGCCGGTCGTGGCGTGGTGGATCGCTTGGGTCAGCGCTTGGGCCGTCGGATGGATCGGGCTCGCATTCGCCGCCGCGCCGATGCTGTGGGTCTCCGCCCTGTTGTTCGCGCTCGCCGCGCCACTGCTCACCATGGTCATCCTGCACATCAATGCGGGGCAACGGGCAGCGCTCTCCCAGACCCGCCTTGCCGCAGATGGTTCGGGACCGGCAGGTTCTTGATGGTCTGCGCAGTCGCCCGGACCGCCGTGTGCGAGAAAGCCGATCATCCCGTCGGCCGGATCTTCCAGGAGCAGGCGAATGGGTGAGACCCACCCCACGTTCGATCACGACGACGAGCATCACCGCTACGCCCGCTACCGGGAGGACCTGGCCCGGGTCCTTCCGGAGCACGAAAGCGGCATGATGAGCGCCGTCCTCGCCGATCCGGACACGGCCATGGCGGAGTCCGCCGTTGCCGGACACGTGGACCGCCGGGCCGCGCAGCTGCTCACCGACCCCGATTTCCCCGCCTGGGCCGACACCGTCACCCAGGTGATCGGTGAGCGTCGGTTCCTCATCCGCCGCCTGCGCGAATGGGCCTTACTGAGGTCGATCACCACGGACGAGGTCTGGACTGCCGACCAAGTCCTCGGCGCCTCCGACTGGTTCCAGCGCGAAGCCGTGCGGATCGCGACCTCCCCCACCGTCCTCACGCTGCTGGCCGACCGGGGTAGAACCCGCCGCGTGCGCGCGGCGGCCGCCCGCCGGATCGCACCCGACCGCCGGAGAGTGGCGCCCAACCGCGGCGAAAGCACCGGCTAGCCGCGGCGGGGCGGACGGCGCGCTACTTCGGTCTCGACGCGGGCAGCCAGCCGAGCCGGGATCGAGGCGCTGATGTGTTGCCGGGAGGAGATGGACAGTTTGCGCAAGATCGCGGCGACCTGGGCGTCCACGGTCTTGGGTGAGCTTCCCCTGCGTGCCGCGATCGCCGCGTTCTGCCAGCCCGCCGCGGCGAGGATCGCCACATCCTGCTCCGCGCGGGTCAGCAGCCGCCAAGGCGCGGGGTGCGGGTCCCCCGGTGCGGCGGCCGGGTGGGCGGGCGGCAGCGTGCCCAGAGCAAGCCGGTGGACTTCGTGCGACTCCGGACGCAGACTCTCCCCGCGTGCTACGGCGGCGGCGAACTTCCGCGCCCCTAGTGTCTTCCGGGCGAGAGGACGGCCATGACGGGTAAGAGCGCGGTGAACGCTGTCAGCTTTGACGCCCCGTCCCCGAAGAAGACGACGACAGACACCACGGCGGTCAGGGTCGGCCAGCGGCGCTCGACCGAAGCCCGCGCGGAGGAGAAGACGTTCACACAGCTCACAGTTCTGACCGGCGCGCCAGGGGGCGAGTCGGCGGCCGGTGGATGTCCGTAATCTTGGGATCCTCGTCCTCCCGGAGTAGGGTCGGGCTGTGCGGGAGCGGATCATGGTGGTGGTCGGCTATGACGGCGCGGAGTTACTCGACATCGCCTGTGTGACAACCGCCCTCGGGATGGCGAACAACATGGGCGCCCGCCTGCCGTACCGGATCGTCGTCGCCACCCCAGGGGGCCGGCCGATCGGACTGCACTCGGGTCTGACGCTGGCGGGTCCGAATTCCCTCGAACGTCTCACCGGGCCGCTGGACACGGTGATCGTCTCGGGCGGCCTGGGCCACGATTCCGCTGCCGCCGATCCGCGACTCGTCGGTCACGTCCGGCGTCTGGCCAAGGAGAGCAGGCGAGTGGCCTCCGTCTGCACCGGCGTCACCATCCTGGCCGCGGCCGGGCTGCTCGACGGCAAGCGCGCGACGACGCATTGGCAGTACGCCGAGCAATTCGCTCGCCGCTACCCCGCGGTCACGGTCGATCCTCGTCCGATCTTCCTCCGCGATGGCCGGGTCACGACAGCGGCCGGGGTGACCAGCGCGCTGGACCTGGCACTCGCCTTCATCGAAGAAGACCACGACGCCGAGGTAGCGCGAACGGTATCCCGCCACCTCGTGACCTATCTGCAGCGTCCCGGCAACCAAGCGCAGATGAGCGTCTTCACCGCGAGCCCGCCGCCGGAGCACGATCTCGTCCGGCAAGTCATCGCTCATGTGACCGCCCACCTCGACGGCGACCTGTCCACGGCCGCGTTGGCGGCCCACGTCGGCATCGGCGCGCGGCACCTCGCCCGGCTCTTCGTCGACCGGATCGGATACCCACCCGGACGATACGTTCGCAAGGCGCGCACCGAAGCCGCCGCGAATCTGCTGATCACGACATCGCTGCCGATGACGGGAATCGCACGGCGGTGCGGATTCGGCTCACCGGAGACCCTTCGCCTCGCCTTCCTGCAGCAGTATGGGACATCCCCGTCGCGATTCCGGGCTATGCACGTCCGCGATGGCGGCTGATTCCCGGCTGTTTCGGCCATGAGCGGAATCCGAGCCGATCGGCGACTGTCGCTGCGATCTGAGTCGCGGCGAGCACGATGGCACACAGATCGAAGACGATGCTGATCACCATTCCGTGCACCGAGCCCGGCCGAATCGTCTGCAGTTCCTTGACATCTCGCACTCAGAGAACGACAACCGCTCCCCCTGTCCTCACGAATCTTGAACATGCCCCGATCGTCGGCGCATGTCACTCCGTAACGAAAGTCGTCGAGCGGCGCGCGCCTTAGCCTTTCGATCCGACCCGGTCTGCGATTTCCCCTGACCACAGCTATGCGTATACGTATACTGTCAGCGTGTTGGATCCCCTCAGTCTCGCAGTCGGCGCCGGCTTGATCGGTATCGGCTGGGTTTGCGGTCGGTTCGGGCATCGGCGGGGAGCCCGGCCGGGGGCGAGACTCCCCGCCCGCTGCGGCTGCGGTCACGACCTGGCACTGCACGACCGCGCCGCGGGCACTTGTCATGCCGAGATCTCACGCAAGGGTACCCACGGCCTGCGGGAGTGGGTCGGCTGCCACTGCCGCCGCTACACCGGTCCCACTCCGCTGGAGGAAGTGTTCACCTCGCCGATCCTCCCGCCGGAGTCGTGAACGGCCACAGGGAGTCACGAGGCCGCCCTCGCGAGTCGCGGTCGCCTTCCGGGGGCGGTTTCGGACGCTACTGCGCGGCGCGGACCCGGTCGCGCTCCAACGCACGAGCTCGCTGTTGTCCGAAGCGCGGGATTGGTATCCGTTCCAGGTCGTCGAGGAAAGCGGCGAGCCGTTCACGCGCCTGCTCGCCGCGCGCGCCGAAATCGGTACGCTCCGAGATGTTCCACCGCCTGATCACCGGTAGCAGCACTTCCTCCAGATGCTGGCGCAGGTCGTAGACGCCGTGCTCGGCCATCAGCACACCGTTGCGGCGGAAGTCGGGCATGCCCGCGCCGGGCATCCCGTCGCCGAGCCCCGACGCCCCCTCGTCGATTCCGCGAGGCCAACTCACGGTGTGCGGGAACGTCTGGACTCGGATCGAGGCAGCCTCAGCCTATGGATCAGTAAGCGCGAGAGAAGATCACTCGTTTGCCATACGCGGCCGGTGCGGTGCAGCGCACGCACCGGCCGTCCTCGGTCGCGCTCGCCGACGGCACACAGCGCGGGGTCGCCGCGGTCAGCGCCTTGATGTCGTCCTCACAGCTCGGTTGCCCGCAATGCAATGCCAGCGCCCATCCCGTCGCGACGGCGGTCTCGAATGCCGCCCAGTCGTCGACCGTGCGGGTGTGTTCGTCACGGAAGCCGGTGGCTCGCCGCAGCAGGTAGGCCTGGAAGTCCTCGAGGATGCCCGGCATCGCGGCGGGCAGGCTCGACAGCTCCACGGTCTGCTTGCCCTCGTCACCGAGTCGGCGAACCAGCACTGCGGTGCCCGCGGCGAGATCGCGCGGGCCCAGCTCGACGCGCACCGGGACACCGCGCAACTCCCATTCGTTGAACTTCCAGCCCGGGGTCTGGTCGCGGTCGTCGACGTGCGCGCGCACTCCCGCCGCGCGCAGTCTGCCCGCCAGTTCGCCGGCGGCGGCCAGCACCGCGGCGGCGCTGTCACCGCGCATGATCGGCACGACCACCACTTGGTGCGGCGCCAGCCGAGGGGGCAGCACCAGGCCGCGGTCGTCGCCGTGGGTCATCACCACCCCGCCCAGCATGCGGGTGCTCATCCCCCACGACGTGGTGTGGCACAACGTGTCCCGACCGTCGGCGGCGGCGTAGCGGATGCCGAATGCCCGCGCGAAATTGGTGCCCATGTAGTGCGAGGTCCCCCGCTTGCAGGGCTTTGCCGTCGCGCATCATCGCTTCGATGGTGATCGTCTCCACCGCACCGGCGAACCGTTCACCCGGGGTCTTCCTGCCCGGCACGACCGGCATCGCCGCCAGTTCCCGTGCCACGGTGGCGTAGATGTCCAGCGCCGACTCCATCTCCGCCCGCGCCTGCGCCTCGTCGGCGTGCGCGGTGTGGCCCTCCTGCCACAGGAACTCGGTGGTGCGCAGGAACATGCGCGGGCGCATCTCCCAGCGCACGACGTTGGCCCACTGGTTGAGCAGCATCGGCAGATCACGGTGCGAGGAGATCCACTTCGCCATCATCTCACCGATGATCGTCTCCGACGTGGGGCGCACCACCAGCGGTTCCTCCAGCTCTTTGCCGCCCGCGTGGGTTACCACCGCCAGTTCCGGAGAGAATCCTTCGACATGGTCGGCTTCGCGTTCGAGATAGCTCTGCGGGATCAGCAGCGGGAAGTAGGCGTTCTCGTGTCCGGTCTCCTTGATCCGGCGGTCGAGCTCGGCCTGTAACAGCTCCCAGATCCGGTAGCCGTACGGTCGGATCACCATGGCTCCCTTGGCCGGACCCCGATCGACGAGACCGGCCTTGAAGACCAGCTCGTTGTACCAGGTGGAGAAGTCCTCGCTCTGGGCGGTAACCCCGCGCTCATCCCGTGCCATACCGGTAAGGCTATCCGCCCCGGCCAGCGGATCAGCCAGTTGTGTACCCGGCGTTCTCCCGCACGCCGACCGTATCGAGAAGGCGACGGGGCCGCGAGAGTTCCGCGGGCAATCGGAATTCACGCGTCCGGATCAAGCCGGAGCGCTCGTTTCGGACTCGTCACCGTTGCTCGCCGGAACATCAGGTCTCTTCGACCGGACGGGTACTTCGGCGCTCGTGAGCGCGGCGAGCATCACGGCTTCCCCCAGATTGCCCAGAGGCGGGAAGGCCACGGCCGCCGCGGACAAAACCAGCAGCAGCACGGTTCCGAGCAACGGAACGAGACGTCTTTCCCTGCGCCGCAGCACGATTCCGGCGACGAGCAGCACGACGGTCACGACGAGGGCGGGCACCGGCACTGCGGGGGATTCGGCAGCATAGCGAAGGGTGTCGGCGAACCGGCGGGGCACGAGGCGCAGGTGCGGCAGTTCCGCCAGCACACCCCACGCGATCAGTGCCACGGTGAGCACCAGCGCCGACCGGCGCCATCGCGTGCTCGCCCGGGTTCGATCGGCCGCCCAGAGGATCAGCAGCGGGGTCAGCAGCGCATGGCCGACGAACCGCCCGATGCTCAGGCCGTGCAGCAACGATCCCTCCCCCAGCATCGCTCCGAGCCCGATGATCGCCGAGTCGTAGGCCACACCGAGGCCCACCGCGCCGAGCAACCAGATCCGGGCGGTGCGGGTGGCGCGGGCCCACAACAGGACGACGCAGGCCAGCTGGACACAGGCGGTCAGGAGCAGAAAGGCGGACACCATAACGCTTCGCAGCGTACCCGGGGGTTCGGGGCGTCACCGCTCCTCACCGTTCACCCGTCCGGGCGGCGAAGACGGACCTACTGGTGGCTGATATGAGCCTATCCATTAAATTCTGGCCATGGCTATCGTGGCGGTCCTGGCTCCTGACAACGCGCTCGGTTTCGAAGTTCTGCTACCGGGCTGGGTGTTCGGCGCGGCGAATTCGATGAGCGGGCAGCAGCACTACGACATCCGCGTAGTGACGATGGGCGGCACCGCCGACATCGCGCCGGTGCACGGGGCGGTGCGATTGCAGACGGAGTGGGGCCTCGACAGCGTGGCCGATGCCGACATCGTCATCGTGCCGGGGCAAGCGGGTTTCCTGGGTGAACCCGACGATCGCGTCCGCGACGCGCTGCTGGCCGCGGCCGCGCGCGGCGCGCGATTGGCTTCCGTCTGTGTCGGTGCGTTCACCCTGGCCGCGACCGGGCTGCTCGACGGGCAGCGGGCGACCACCCATTGGGAACACGCCGCCGAGCTGGCGCGCCGGTATCCGCTCATCGACGTCGACGCCTCGGCGCTCTTCATCGACAACGGCGCGGTGCTCACCTCGGCCGGCGCGACAGCCGGGCTGGACCTGTGCCTGCACATGGTGCGCCGGGAGCTGGGGGCCAAGGTCGCCGCCGACACCGCCCGCCGGATCGTGATGCCGCCGCAACGGGACGGCGGGCAGGCGCAATTCATCACCTACACCGATCCAGACAGCCCCGGCACGTCGCTGCAACCGGTGCTCGACTGGATGCAGGCCAACCTGCATCGCCCGCTCACCCTCGACGACATCGCCGCGCACGGGGCCATCAGCGTGCGCAGCCTGAACCGCCGGTTCCGCGCGGAGATCGGGACGACGCCGTTGCAGTGGCTGCTGCGCGTCCGGGTGCACCGCGCGCAGCAACTGCTCGAGACCACCGACCTGTCCATCGACCGCATCGCCGAGGAGGCCGGCTTCGGCGCCGCAACGACCCTGCGCTACCACTTCGCCCGCCTGACCCGAACCTCTCCGCAGGCCTATCGCAACACTTTCCACCATTCCGGCCGCGCCATGCGGTTCGTCGACGACCGCGAGAAAGCCGCCATGGGAGCCGACCGGATGGCCGACTCCACGCGCTGAGCGGCGCCACACTCTGGCCAGATCTGGGCAATAGTTGGCTATCTGGCCACTGGGCGGTCGTTACTTCCGAGCACACACTGAATGCGCACTTTTTCGGAAGGGAAAACGATGACCGTTCAAGAAGCCGATCGGACCCGGTTCGACCTGCCCAGCTCGGAACTAGCCGTCGCCGCTGACGCACTGGTCGCCGAGGTGTCGGCGCCGCTGGTCTACAACCACTGCGTGCGCGCCTACCTGTTCGCGCGGGAGTTGGCCACGATCGATGGGTTGCGGGCCGGTGCGGACTACGACGACGAACTGCTCTACCTCAGCTGCCTGCTGCACGACCTCGGGGCGACGGAGTACGCCAACGGCGACCAGCGATTCGAGCTCGACGGAGCCGACGCCGCGGCGGCGTTCCTCCGGAGCAAGGGCGTCGACGAGCAGCGCGTGCAAACCGTATGGAACGCCATCGCCCTGCACACCAGCGACGGTATCGCGCGGCGTTTCGGGACGGTAGAGGCCTTGATGCAGATGGGCACCGGAGCCGATATCGCCGGGCTGCGCCGCGAACAGCTGCCGGAGGGGTTCGGTGATCGGGTGCACGCGGTGTGGCCGCGCTACGACCTCGGATACGCCTTCGGTGAGATCCTGGCCCGGCAGGTGCGCGACAACCCGGCCAAGGGCAGCTGGTTCACCTTCCCCGGCCAGCTCTGCCAGCTCTACTACCCGACGCACGCGCCGACCACGTGGTTCGACGCCGTCGAGGAGGCGGGCTGGAACGACCGGCCGGTGCGAATCGGTGACCGCGGCCTCGGAGCCCCGCAGCCCACCGAGCTGGCCCCGCTGTTCGCGCGCTACTTCAACGCCGGTGACCTCGACGCGTTGATGTCGCTGTACGAACCGGCGGCATTGCTGTTCCCGAGCCCCGGTGACCGGCGATCCGGCGCCGAAGCCATCCGGAGTTCCCTCGCCGCGATGATCGACTCCGGAGCGAAGATCCAGTTGCGGGCCCGCCGTGTGCACGTGGTCGGGGAGCTGGCGTTGATCTCCAACGACGCCACCGTGTCGGGCGCGGCGCCGGACGGCGCGCCGGTGATCTCCACCTCGACCGAGATCGCGCGGCGCGGCAGCGACGGGTCGTGGCGGTATGTGCTCGACGACCCCTACTTCTCGCTGTGAGCCGATCGGACACGCACCGCGGCCGCAGCCGTCCCCAAGGTACGAACGCCGCGCCGGTGCGCGGTGATCGCGAGCGCACATGAACCGGCGCGCAGTGTTGCGGGCGGGACTCGGCGCGGGGGTGGCGAGTCCGCTCGCGCTGGTTCCGCGCTCTGGGAGCCGACACGCGACCGAACCGTGGCGGGTGCAGATCCTCGTATTCGACGGCGTCGACGACATGGATGTCTTCGCGCCGCGGGAGACCCTCGGCTACGCCGCGCACTTCGACCCGCGCGCCCACGTCGAGCTGGTGACCGCGGCGAATCCCGGTGCGGTCGTGCTCATGTCCGGCACCAGGATCGACGTCGCGGCCGGGTGGGATCCGCAGCGTGCCGACGTGCTCGTGGTGCCCGGCGGCGGTTACGGCCTGCCGCCGGGCTCTCCCGGCGTCCCGAGTGAGATCGCCCGCGGCCATATCCCCCGATTGCTGGCCGCCGCCCGGCGCGAGGGTCTCACCATGGCGGCGGTCTGCGTCGGCGCGATGCTGCTGTCGGTGGCCGAGATCACGCGGGGCAGACCGTGCACGACGCAACACCGGCTGCTCGAGCAGCTGGAAAGGGAAGGCGGCGTGATCACCCGAGCGCGAGTCGTGGACGACGGCGATCTGGTCACCTCCGGCGGAGTCACCTCCGGGCTCGATCTCGCCCTGTGGTTGGTGCAGCGGGAATTGGGCTCGGATACCGCCGTCGCGATCGAAGGAATCTTGGAGTACGAGCGGCGCGGGACAGTGTGGAGGCGGGAGCGGACATGAGCGTATCCAGTGCGGACCGGGACGACGCCGGTGCGTCGCGCGTGACCCGCCGTGGCCTGTTCGGCGCGGGTTTGGCGACAGCGGGAGCCGCGGCCATCGGTGTCGTCGCGGGCCGCTCGAGCGCCCCCGACGCCATCGGTGGATCGGGCCTGGAACCGTTCCACGGATTGCACCAGGCGGGGATCGCGACGCCCGCGCAATCGCACGCGCTGTTCTTGTCGGTCGATGTCGTGCGACCGGACCGTGGGACACTGCGCGACCTTCTGGCCGGATGGACCGCGACCGCCGCCGCGTTGGCGGTCGGCGCACCGCTCCCGGAGCAACCCGGCACGCCACCCGGGTTCAGCGCGGACACCGACTTCGCGAATGGGCTGGCTCCGGCTCGCCTGACCGTCACCTTCGGCCTGGGACCGTCGGTGTTCGACGAACGATTCGGACTCGCCGCGCAGCGTCCGCGACATCTGCGACCGCTCCCCGGATTCGCCGGGGACATCCTGAATCCGGCGTGGTGCGACGGCGATGTACTGGTGCAGATATGCGCCGACGATGCCCAGATCGTCAGTCACACGTTCCGCGCGTTGCGGGCGCGCATGCCGGGATTGGCGCGCATGCGCTGGACCCAGCACGGCTTCCTGAGCAGGCCGGTGGACGGCGGCACCTCGCGCAACATGTTCGGTCACAAGGACGGCACCGCCAATCCGCGCCCGGCGACGCCGGAGTTGGATCGCACGGTCCGGGTCCGCTCCGCCGACGAACCCGGATGGTTCCAGAACGGCAGTTACCTGGTGTTCCGCAAGATCCGGATGAAGACCGCCGACTGGGATCAGCTGCCGAGGGCCGAGCAGGACCGCATCGTCGGTCGCAGGCGCAGCGATGGAGCGCCACTGGGCGGCGCGTCCGAGTTCGACGCACCTGACCTCGACCACCGAGGTCAGGACGGCGAGCTCACCATTCCCGCCGACGCGCACGTTCGCCTCGTCCACGGCATCCCGATGCTGCGCCGCGGCTACAACTACGACTACGGCACCCTGATCGCGAACGCCGGGGGCCCGGGCTCGGCGCCGGAGACTCCGCACACGCATCTGCCCGGTACGCCCGAACATACCCACGGCGGCCACAACCAGCTCGATGCCGGATTGTTGTTCGCCGCTTACCTGAACAACCCGCCCGAGCAGTTCCTCCGGGCGCAACACGCACTCACCGCCGACCGGATGAACCCGCTGATCGAGCACACCGGCAGCGCGTTCTTCGCCGTGCCGCCCGGCGCTGCCCCGGGCGAGCCGATCGCGGCAGCGTTGCTCCGATGAGTGCCACGCCCTTCCCGAACCGACCGAGAGGCAACCATGACCACGTACGGAATCCTGGTTTCCGACGATGCCGAGGAGCTCGACGTCGCGGGTCCCTGGGAGGTGTTCACCACCTCGGCGATCCTACGGGGTGACGCCGACCGCGCCGTCCTGATCGCCGAGCGGCCGGAGCCGGTCCGGTTCGGCAAAGGGCTTCGTGTCCTGCCCGACCACACGCTGGGTGATCACCCACCGCTGGATGTCCTGCTGATCCCGGGCGGCCGCGGCGCACGCACGATGCAGCCGCACAACACGGTGATCACCGAATGGATCGCCGCGACGGCGGCGTCCTCCGCCTGGGTCGTGAGCGTCTGCACCGGAGCGTTTCTGTTACACGCCGCGGGCCCGGCGCGCGGACGCCGCGTCGCCACGCATTGGCGGTACGAGGACGAACTGCAAGCGCGCGGTGACGTCACCGTCATCCGGGACGCACGCTACGTCGTGGACGGCAATATTCTCACCAGCCAGGGCGTCTCGGCCGGCATCGACAGCGCGCTGTGGCTCGTCGGACGCCTGCACGGGCGCGCGCACGCGCGGGCCGTGCGGCGCGAGATCCATTACGACCCCGCGCCGCCCTATCTCGCCGACGAACCCGGGGTGCAGTGAGCGGACGGAGGCGACCCAGTAGGGCTCGGCGGCGCGGCGGCACTTGTCGCCGCCGCGCCGAACCTGGCCGTGCGGGTCCGCTCCGGCTCGTGCTCAGTTGATGTCGATCGTCCCGTCGAAGATCATCGGTGTCGGGCCCGGTTCGCAGCCACGGAACGTATCGGTGGGCATCGGGACTCCGTAGCCGATCCGGTTCGGTTCACCGTTGCGCCCCTTGGTGAGGGTGACCTGGATCGCCATGGAGTCCGGCGCGAACAGCATGACCGGTTCGGAGGTTGTGATCGGGTAGACCAGTGACACGGTGTCGCCGTTGACGGTCAAGCAGGTGACCGGGCCGGTAACGCGCAGCGGTAGCGGCATGTCGCCGAACCGCCCGGTCGCGACATAGGTACCGGTCGCGGGCCCGTCACCGGCGCCTTGGGCCTCGACATGCAGCACACTCATGCCGAGTACCTGCATGTCACCGTTGATCGACACCCTGGCCGGATCGGCGCCCGCCTGTCCCGTCCCCGCCACCAGAGCCGCCGTCGCGACAGCCGTGGAAGCGGCGAGCCGAGTAACCCGAGTCGTCATGGCGTGTACCTCCTCGTCTCGAATGCTTATAGCCCGCATACCCGGCTCCGGCCGGATCAGGCCTGGCGGCTGCCTCGTCCGCGCGGCGGCCGCCATGGTGGCCCGGCGGCCGCGAGCGAATCGGCGGGGAATTTTTCCGGCGGCGCTATTGCGCGATAGCCGCACCAGTGCTATAAGAATCTATGTCGGACAACGCAGTTAATCTGATTCGTTCTATTCAGATAGGGTGAGTTGGAGGTGACGACCATGCTGATGCGCACCGATCCGTTCCACGATCTGGAACGTCTGACGCGGCAGGTGTTCGGCACAGCGACGGGTCCCACGGTCCTACCGATGGATGCCTGGCGCGAGGGCGACCAGTTCGTCGTCGAGATCGACGCGCCCGGCATCGACCGTGATTCCCTGGGGTTGGACGTCGAGCGCGACGTCGTGACCGTCCGGGCCCGGCGACCGGACCTCGGCGCGAACCGCGAGATGCTCGCCACGGAACGCCCACGAGGAGAGTTCAGCCGCCAACTGTTCCTGGGCGACAACGTCGACACCGACCAGGTCCGCGCCGACTACGCCGATGGCGTGCTTCGTCTGACCATCCCGCTCGCGGAACGAGCGAAGCCGCGCAAGATCGCGATCGGCCGCGGCGACGGCCGCAAGGCGATCGACGCCTGAGCGCTGCTACGGGAGGCACCGTCATGATCGGTTCCGCTCCGTGCACGCAGCCGCTCGACGAGCTCGATGCCTGGCTGCTCGACCCCGACCTGGAGCAGTTGTTCGCCGAAGTGGACGCGATCCTGTGCGAAGCGCGGGACCGCATGCGCGGGCGAGCACGCCCACCGGTCCCGGGGCCGGCCCCCCGGCGCGCGACGAGCCCGCGAACGGACCAGGACGCGGCGGGATTGCGCGGCCGACGCCCCGAAACGGGGAGCGCCAGCGAACGCGGTCCTCCGCCGGGCCCGCATACGACGAAGCCGGAAAGGGAGGTGATGCCCGAATCCCACTGATCGAAAGAAGTTCCGCGGCGAAGCCGTCGCCGCCCTGCACCAGGCGCATTCGAGCACAGCGCGCGACCCCGCTCTACGCGCACCGCCACACCATGTGGCCTCGCAGGGAGAACGGCGCCGCCGCCGGGGCTGACAGCTCGTAGTCACGTCACTCTTCTCCAGGCCGGGGGAGGATCGTCAGACCCTCCCCCGGCTCGTCCTGTACCGGTCAGCAGACAGCGAAAGGAGATATGTCATGTCCCCCTTCCCCGTGCGTGACGACGCCGGTCACACCGAGCAAGACGTCCTCGCGTACCACGCCGACCACGACTTCGGACTGGACACCACGGCGCTCACACCGCTGGCCGAACGGGTCCGTGCCGCGTTCGACTCCGCCGGAATCGCCGACCGTATCGACCAATCCCTCCTCACGCCGCTGCCCGACGAGGACTATCCCCTCGCATACTGACCGACGGCGTTCCGGTGCCTCGGTGAGCCGGCCATTGTCGATGGCCGATACCGATCCGGGGTGATCGGGAACGCGGTGGGTATCTCCAGCCGAAAGTTCGCCACTCCGCTGCTTCCACCCGGGGAAGCACGGCGACGATCAGTTCGGAGGTGGTCGTGTCCAGTGATCCACAGCAGGCCAAGCGCCCGGTGAGCGGGTTGCTGGCGGGACCCTACGGGCATCCTTTCCACCCGATCCTGGTCACCGTGCCGATCGGCGCCTGGGTGGCGAGCCTGGTCTTCGATATCGGTTCCCGAATCGTGAACCAGCCGGACTTCCTCGCGCAGGGAGCGCTGTGGTTGATCGCGATCGGGGTACTCGGTGCGGTGGCCGCGGCCGCGATCGGTTTTCTGGATCTGCTGGCGATACCGGGCGGCACCCCGGCCTTCCGAACGGGTTTGCTGCACATGAGCTTGAACATCGCCGTGACGGTCGTCTTCGCGATCGGCTTCCTGTGGCGACGGGCAGGCGACGGTCCCGACGGTCCCGTCGCGCTCGGCCCGCTACTGCTGTCGGTGGCCGGCCTCGCGGCCTTGGGCGTGTCGGGCTATCTGGGCGGGAAGCTGGCCTACCACTACGGCGTCCGCGTGGCCGACGAGGCAACCCAGGCCGCCGGCTTCCGGCGCTGATCTTCATCCGTTCCTATCGAAAGGAGATCGTCATGGCCATCGCGGCACTGATCACCTGGCTGCTGACCGCGGGCGGCGGATTCGTCCTGCTCGCCACGTGGCTCTCCAAAGGCGGCACGCGGGAACCCGGTACGACTCAGCTGCCGCCACCGGCGGTCTTCGGTCATTTCCTGCTGGCCGTCGCCGGTTTGCTCGTCTGGATCATCTACCTGGTCGCCGACGAGGACGCGTGGGCGTGGACAGCATTCGTTCTCCTGCTCCCCGTGGCCTTGCTCGGCTTCTTCATGCTGGCCCGGTGGCTGCCGGTCTACCGCGCCCGGGCGACGGCCGGTCCGCAACAGGCCATGGCGGGCCAACAACGAAACGCCGAAAGCCACTTCCCGGTAGCCGTCGTCGCCGGTCATGGCGTCTTCGCCGTCACAACCTTGGTTCTGGTCCTATTGACCGCGCTCGGAGTAGGGGGAAGCTGACAACCGACGACCCGGGGCCCTGCCGTCCGGCAGCGCCCCGGGTCGGGAAGCGGGTCAGGGCTGGCGGGGATGGGTTCCAGTGGTCGGGGGGATGCCGCGGTTTTCCCGCCGGCGAGCCAATCCGGCCAGGCCTGCCAAGCCGAGCAGCCCGAGCAAGCCCCACAGGCCGGTCTTGTCATTGCCGTCGTCATCAACGTGGACGTCCTGGGCCAGCGGTGCGGACACAGGAACAACAGTTGCTTCGGCCACACCGACTCCGCCGAGGGTGAGGGTGAGGGCCGTCAATGGGATCGCGATGAATTCACGCATCTAGCATCACTCCCTTTCTCTCGATGACTCACGCGCGATACCCGGCGGGAGAGATCGAAAACGTCCGGCAGTCCCGCGCTCGAATGTCAGCCTCGGCTGTGCGCGCCCTCCGGACTACGGCGCGGTCTGCCGAACGCCATCTTCACACGGTGCAGCAGCGTGGCGGGGGGTCGTGGATCGACCCCGTCCAGCGCCTCGGAGAGCAGGCGGATGGGTTCGGCACATGAGTCGTAGCGGGCGGCGGGGTCTTTGGCGAGCGACCGGTGCAGGATCGCGTCCACCTCGGCCGGAATCCAGTGCCGGCGCGCGGAGATCTCGGGTGGTGCGTCGTGCAGGTGGGCCTGCGCGGTGGCCATGAGAGTCGGGCGGAGAAACGGCGTACGGCCGGTCAGCAGTTCGACGGCCGAGCACGCCAAGGAGTATTGGTCGGTCGCCGGGGACACGGTGCCCGCCCGCAGCAGTTCCGGTGCGGCGTATGGCACCGACGCTACGACGAAGCCGTCCGGGGCCAGGGGTGGTTCCGGGCGGTCGAGCCATCGAGCCTGATCGAAGTCCGAGATCTTCACCGTGGCGGGGTCGTCCGCGCAGATCAGCACATTCGCCGGTTTCACGTCCAGATGCACTACGTGATTGGCATGCGCGAAATCCAGCCCGGCCGCCATATGACTCAGCATGGGAAGTACGCGGGACAGATCCGGGTGCCCGGGCGGCGTCCGCACCAGAGTCGCCCCCGTCGCGCCGGGCACGTACTCGCGCGCCGACCACAGCCTTCCGCCGGCTTCGCCGTGGGCGTACATCCGCACGATATCCGGGTGCCGCACAGCGGCGAGGATGTCGAACTCGTGCACGAATCGCGCACGTGCGACCGGTGACCGGCTGTCGTCCGGCCCGAGGATCTTCAGGGACACCGGCCGCGACCGTGCCGGGTCCTCGGCCAGGTACACCTCGCTGCTGCCACCATGACCCAACCGGGCCCGTACGACGAATCCCGCGAACTGGTCGCCCGGCTCGAGTGCCACCGCCTCACCATAGTCGGCGGCCGTCTGATGCCCGCCGAAGTCTGCCCAGCTGTGGAAATGCCGCCACGCATACGCCCGGCCTGCCGGAAGGTCACCGAGGCGCCGCGAAGGCACGGCGCGGCGCCCGTTCCCTGGCTGCCAGTGAGGTCATCGAGTGTGCTCGAGCGACAACCTCGCTCAACCCGTATCCATTGACGATCGGGATGCCATACCGATGTTCGAACGTAGTGCGCAATTCGATATCCGCCGGTGCAGCGCAGCAAATGGCGAACCGCACCGAGGAGGTCTTTCCCGGCATCCGTCCCGGCAGCTCGGATAAAGCTTCGTACAGGCTCGGAACCGCGGAGAAGTAGGTGGGCCGGGTGCGCTCGATCCGGTCCAGGACCGTTTTCGGGCCGAGTTCGCCCGCCATCGTGGCGCGTCCGCCCGCGACCAGCGGCGACAGCGCGCCCACCAAGACGCCGCATATCTGCCACATCGGCAGGATCGACAGGCTGTGCTCGGCATCGGTGAACGCGAAGACCTTGATCACCAATTGGCACATCGCCTCGAGGTGCCGGTGGTCGAGCACGGCTCGGTTGCCGCCCTCACAGCATGTGATCAGCGCCGCCGACTCCGCGCCCGCGCGCGCCGCCTCGGTGGTGTCCGGAGCCGCTGCGCAGAGCGCCGCGACGGATGTGACGGCCCGGACCGCCGGGAAGGTCTCCGCCGGGTGCGTAGCGACGACGAGCACCTGCGCGCCCGCCGCCGCGATCCGGTGACCGGCCTCCGCGTCGGTGAGTACGGGGTCGATCAGGGTGGCTGTGGCACCCAGACGCCAGGTCGCGAACAGGGCCACCACCAGGTCGACGCCGTCGGGGAGCATGATGGCGACCACGTCACCGGTCACGACGCCCGCCGCGCGCAGGCCCGCCGCGGCACGCTGGACGGTGACCAGGAATGCGGTGTTGTCCAGTTCGTTCCTGTCGTCGGCCAGGGCCGGCGCGCAGGGAGCGGCGACGGCGCGACGGTCCGGGAGTGTCGAAAGCGTCATGCGTTGTCCTCCAGCGACGGTGTGGGGGGAACGTTGACAACAGTAGAAACGGGAGCGTGGATCGACACCGTCGTCGCGCGATCAAATACGTCGCCTGCTTTGTCGCCGCGAGACAATATCGGCCGCGCGATACCGCGCGAGGTAACTACGATCGAATGGTGACGAATTCTCGTCGCAACAGCGAAAGCGACGTCGTCCGCTTCGTCGCGAACGTCGCCGCCCGCATGAACGAGCGGGTGACGGACATCAGCGCGAGCATCTATCACGGACTCGAGGACGAAGTACCCGAGCTGCGCGCGGACGTGCACAGCATCGAACTCCTCGGGGCCAGCGTGCAAGGCAATGTCGACACACTTCTGCACGCGCTGCGCCACGACATTCCGGCCGAGCGGATCCACCCGCCCGCGGCGGCGGTCGAGTACACCAGGCGGTTGGCCCGGCACGGCGTCCCGCTCAACGCCCTGGTTCGCGCGTATCACCTCGGCCAGCGGCGGGCGACCGAACTGGTCTTCGCCGAACTACAGGCCGCCGACATCGCGCCGGCGGACCGGTTCGTCATCGGGCGAGCCATCACGACCAGGCTGTTCCGGTATCTCGACCGGATCATCCAGCAGATCGTCGCCGCGTACGAAGGCGAGCGCGAGCAGTGGCTGGAGACCCGTAACAGTGTCCGCGCGCTACGCGTGCGCGAATTGCTCGCGGGTACGCGCAGCGTCGACATCGACCGCACGATCGACCAGATCCGCTATCCGCTGCACTGGCATCATCTGGCGCTGATCGTCTGGTATCCCGAACCCGCGACCCAGGGTGACGAACTGGCCGAGCTGCAACGCTTCGTCCGTGCGTCGGCCGAGGCAGCGGGGACCGCCGCGAGCCCGCTGTTCGTCGCCGATGACCAGCTGAGCGGGTGGGCATGGCTGCCGTACCGGGTGGCGCGCCCCGACGCGGTCGCCAGGGTTCGTGGTTTCGCGGCCGCGCGACCCGGCGCGCCGTGGGTGGCGATCGGCACGATGGCAGCCGGGCTGGCGGGGTTCCGCCGGTCTCATCGCCTCGCCGGGGACGCACGCTCGGTGGCGGTCGCCCGGGCAGACGCCGGCCAGCGCGTCATCGCGGCCGACGATCTCGGATTGTCGGTGGCCGCCTTGCTCGGTGGCAGGATCGCGGAGGTCTGGGAATGGGTCGGCGACGTGCTGGGCGACTTGGCGTCGGACAACGAGAACGACGCCCGGCTCCGGGACACGTTGCGTGTGTTCCTGCGTACCGGTTCGAGCTACAAGGCAGCCGCGGCAGAGCTCGACCTGCACTCCAACTCGGTGAAATACCGGGTGGGGCGGGCGATATCACGGCGCGGCAAACCGATCGCCGGCGACCGGCTCGACATCGAACTCGCTCTGCTGATCTGCCACTGGTACGGGCCGCCGAGGCGGCGCCCCGATACGGCCTGAGCCGACGACGCGTCCGGATCAGCCCGTGAGGTCTGCGAAGAATTCCTCCACTTCGTTCCGGAATCCGTCGAAATAGGATGGGACGCCGGGCCACAGTTCCCGGCAATCCCGGGTGAGCTCGGTGAGGTAGTCGTACACCTGGCGCCAGAGGTCGGGTGCGAAATCGGCGTAGCTCTGCATCGCGTCGACAATGGCGACACGGTCTTCCGGATATTCGTTGCCGAGATCCCGCAGTCGCTGCGCCAGGTCGTCCATGGTCTCGTAGAGGTTCGTTTTGTCGTCCGCGATTCGCTGCGCGATCAGGTCGCCGAATTGCGCCTGGCCGATCTGCCCGATCGCGCACTGCTCGGCGGCCGGAGCGATATCGGCTTCGTCGGCGACGAGCTGATCTCTCGTCGGGCGGCGTCCGTAATTGTCGAGCACGTCGCGGACCGGGTCGGGCAGTTGATCCGGCTTGGCCGTCCCCCTGAGCTGATCGGGTAGCGGGTACGCGGGTAGCGCGGCGTGACCGGCCGTGATCGCTTCCGCTTGCGCTCTGCCATGGGCTCGGATGGCGTCGACGAGAGTCCGGAACTCCGCCCGGGACAGCAGGCCGGGCGCGGTCGGTGTCGACATTGTTCTCCCTTTCCGGATGCCGCGGCGCACCTGCCCGGCTCCGCGGTGGGGTTTATGAGAGGACTCCGGGTGGTTCATGGAGTTCACGCCGTTTCGGTGTAACCGGTTCGAACAGGTCTCGGAAGCGGTGGTGGAGAATTCCGCTGTTCGCACAGTGCAGTGTAGGGAACACCGGTCACGGCTCGATTCACCTTCGACGGGTGATTCTCTGGCCGCAAGCCCACCGGCACCGGCCGCCGCGGCGCACCGCAGGGGCGGACATATCAGAAAAGACAACGTGCGGTCTCGACTCGATGCACACCGCGGCGACGTGGGCAGTCCACCTTCGAAGCGGTGCGCCGATCGACAAATTCCGGTGCGAATACGAGCGATGCACGAATGTAGAGATCATCGGTATCAAGGCTGGGCCTCTCGAGTCGTGATTCCGGAGCAAGGCAACACCATCAGCGGCCCGCAGGATATGTAATCGGCGGCGACAGGCCAGGTCGACTTCGGCGGCGCGTTCGCAGGCGCGGTGGCCGAGGCGGATACAGCCGAGGCGGATACATATTGCGGACTTCCTGCGGTGGGAGGATTCGCTGGGGTACCAGCGCCATCAACGGTCCGTTCGGACCGTCGCAGTTCCGCACCAACCAGTACAACCCGCACCCTCCGAAGCAGCGCGCGACGGGTCGGGCTCCGCCGAACCACGGAGCCCGATCCGGACCGTCGCCGATGCGCGTCGAGGCTTGGTCAGCGACGGAACATCCGGCGAAGGAAGCCGGCCACGCGGGAGGTGGCTCGAGGTTCCGCCTCGGCGGCTTCGACGGTTTCCCGGGCCGACGTCGCCTGGGCGAATCGAACGTGTAGTTGTTCGCGGACCTGGTCCGGAGTGTAGGCGCGGCGGCGGCGCTCGGCACGCACCACCACGACACCGGTGGCGACCACACCGGCCGCACCCGCCAATCCCACTGCCTTCCACCACCTCATACGCATAGGCTACGACCATGAGGGGTACGGGTATTCGATCTCGACCGGGCGGTCGAGATCACCAGAACCGGTGACATCTGGCTTTTCCGTGGTCATTCGACAGCCGACCGGGTGATCCGCATGACGACGAACAGTCCGGTGAATCATGTCGGGATGTCGGTCGTGATCGACGATCTACCGGCGCTGATCTGGCACGCGGAACTCGGGCGATCCCTCCCGGACATGTGGACGGGAAGCACGCACCGCGGGGTCCAGTTGCACAACCTGCGCGACGCGGTGCTGGTGTGGGCACATCGCTACGGTCAGCAGGCTTGGTTGCGCCAGTTGGAGCCCTCGGCCACCCGGGAGATGGAGGACAGTGTGCTGCGCACCGTGGCCCGGCTCGACGGCACCCCGTTCCCCTCCACCGCGGGGTTGGCGGGACGCTGGCTGCGCGGCCGCGCACGCATCCCGCGCCGGAAGCCGAGCCGGTCGGCGGCTCGCGAGCTGGAGAACGCGTATTGCGCCGAAATCGTCGCCGTGACATACCAAGCGATGGGCTTGCTGCCCCAGCGCCGTAGCCCGGACTGGTACGACCCGGGCCGTTTCTGGAGCGGAGACGCGCTGCGGCTGTCCGGCGACTACGAACTGAGTGGCGAGATAGCCGTGCGGATACCCGCTGCGACGACTCCGTGAGCGCTGCCCGGTCATCGCGCCCCGGCTGATCGGGCCGGCCACGGACGGGTCGATACCTTCCCGCGACCGACCCCGGCGACGGCTTCCAGGTCCGGTCGGCGAAACCGTAAGCCTCGCAGCGGAGTCGGCCGCCGGACACCGCGCCCGCGCGATCGACACCGCGCCCGCGAGACGATGTCCGGCACGGCCCACCATCGAGTCGCTTACCCTGTCCCGATCGCGCCGCACCGGTTCGACACTCCGGCAGATCGAGCGACGACCGCCGCGATGCTCGGCTGACCGGCAGCTAGCCCGACCAGGTCATTCTCCAGCCGGCCGGGCGACTCCCCCTGGACCGTGTGCGTCGATCCTGCCTCCCGCGCAATGGTTTCCGCGTCTAATCCACCGAATTCTCCTCCGGGACTATCGAATACACAGCGCGGCACGCTAGCATCTCTTCGTAGATTCTCGAAGAGATGATACTTCGGCGGAGGTGCGATGCCACTCGGGCGGTGGAAGTCCGCGACCCATCCGGACATGATCAGGTGTCGATCGACGACGTCCTGCACGCGCTCGCCGATCCGACCCGACGGCGGATCGTGCGCATACTGCTCGACGAGGGCGATCGGCCGTGCGGCACGTTCGGGCTCGGCATTCCGCCGTCCACGCTCAGCCACCACTTCAAGGCGCTGCGCAACGCCGGGATAATCCGCCAGTTCGATCAGGGCCGCCAGCGCGTGAATACGCTACGGCTCGACGAGCTCGACACCCGGTTTCCCGGCCTCGTCGCGTCGATACTCACCCACACCGAGTCGAAGCACTCGAGCTCCCCGCTGGAATCCGGCCGGTAAGGAAGTCCGCCATGTCGCTGAGCACCATCGCCAGAGCCTGCGCCGTCCCCGTCAGCCTGTGGCTCATGGCAGCGCTCGCCTTCGATCCCGGCTATCGCGCGGACAATATCTTCGCCGTTCCCGACTTCACCTTCTCCCTGCTGTTGCTGATCGCCGCGTTCCTTCCCTGGCGCATCGCGCTGCCATCCCTCACGGCCGGCTATTTCTTCGGCTCGGGCGTCATCACCATCGCCGCTTTCGACCGTTTCCACGAGGGACAACCGATCCAAGGCGCCATCGATTCGGTCATTGCCGCGATCTATCTGTCCGTCGCGTCGCTGCTGATCCTTCGAACTGTCCGTACCCGGACGCCCGCCGCGCGAAGTTGTGGAAATCGCGCCTTACCACCGTGGACATCTCGTGATCACGTTCTCCGGTAACGAATCGGCAAACCTGGTGTCCGCCGGTCCGGCACAGCGTTGACGCACGCTCCGCAGCGGGGCGGCATCGAGTTCGAGACCGAACCCGCCATTCCGGTTTGGCCGCCTCGACGGCGGGTAGCCGCTCCGAGACCGCACAGGACGTGCGCAGCGGTCCGGCTTCGCTTCCTCTGCGACCGACACCTCAGGCCCCTCGGACCGCAGGGAACGGCAGCTCCCGCGCGTCCAGGACCCCGAGACCGAGGAGGGCCCCGTGCACTACATGATGAGACCAAACATCTGCTGAGCGACCTCGTCGGCCGAGTGATCGAGTCGGCGAGCAGCTACTCGGGCAGCCAAACCGTGACCATCGCCCGTCCACGAGCCGAAGTCGAACGATTCTGGCGCGACCCGGAAAACCTCTCGCAGGTGCTGGGGGATGTCGCCGAGGTGCGGTCGACCGAACCCTCGATCTACGAGTGGACATTGCACTCGGGCACCGACGGACGCACGACCTGGAAGACCACGCTGCGCGAGGAAGAAGGGCATCTCCGGTTCGTCGGCCCGACGGACGCGGACGCGCCCTCCGCGCAGGGCCTCGAACTGGAACTCGGCTTCCGGGACGCGCCGCGAGACCTCGGTACCGAAGTGACCATGCGAGCGAAAACCCCCTTGCCCGGCCTGCTGACCGGCGCGGGCATGTTCACCGCCCTCTACCGGGCCCGAGCCCTGCTGCAGACCGGCGAAATGCCCAGCCTGGCCCACAATCCGAGCGCCCGTTCTTCCGCTCGGTGAACAGGAGGAGACATGCACGCGCTCTGCTGGAACGGCGTCAACGACCTGGCCGTGGAAACCGTCCCCGACCCGGTCCTGGTCAACCCGCACGATGTGATCGTGCAGGTGCGACTGACCACCACCTGCGGTTCCGACCTGCACTTCATCGACGGATATCTGCCGGGTATGCGGGAAGGCGATGTCTTCGGGCACGAGTTCATGGGTGAGGTGGTCGAGATCGGAACCGAGGTCACCTCGACGAAGGTGGGCGAGCGCGTCGTCGTCCCGTCCTTCATCGGGTGCGCATCGTGCTGGTACTGCGAACACGACCTGCATTCGATGTGCGACACCACCAATCCGAACGCCGCACTGCAACAGCCGGTGCTGGGCTACCCGAGCGGCGGGATCTACGGCTACACCCACCCCTTCGGCGGCTATCAGGGGTCCCACGCGCAATACATCCGCGTCCCCTTCGGCGACGTCAACTGCTTCCGGATACCGGATGGCATCACCGATGAACAGGCGCTCTTCCTGTCCGATGCCGTGCCGACCGGTTTGATGGGCGCCGAATTCTGCGACATCCAGCCCGGTGACACCGTCGCGGTGTGGGGCAGCGGCGCCGTCGGACTGATGGCAGGGCACAGCGCCCGTCTGCTCGGAGCCGACCGGGTTGTCGTCATCGACCGCTTCCCCGAGCGACTGCGCATGGCGAAGGAGCAGTTCGGCGCCGAGACCATCGACTACACCGCCGTCGACAGCGTCCAGGAAACGTTGCGCGAGAGCACCGGCGGCCGTGGCCCCGACGCCTGCATCGACGCCGTCGGAATGGAGGGCCACGGCACCGGATTGCAGCAATTCTACGATCGGGCCAAACAGCTGCTCCGGCTCGAGACCGACCGCGCGACACCGCTGCGCGAAGCGATTCTCGCCTGCCGCAAGGGTGGCGTCGTCTCGGTGCTCGGCATCTACGGTGTGACCGACAAGTTCCCGATGGGCATCGTGACGAACAAAGGTCTCACCATTCGGACCGCACAGCAATACGGCCAGCGCTACGTGCCCCGGATGTTCGATTACATCCAGCAAGGCGACCTCGACCCGTCCTATCTCATCACCCATGACATGCCGCTCGAGGACGCGGTGTACGGATACGACATCTTCAAGAACAAGGCGGAAGGTTGCATCCGGTCCGTCTTCCGGCCTTGATGGCGTGTCCACGGGGGTAGACGGCCATCCGAGCGCTGACGACGTCTGCCCGGGATTCGGCGGTCACGGCACGATTCAGGCGCCGATCACCTCATCGCCGAACCCGGAACCCGCTACCGTCCGAGCTGGGTGGAGGGCGCCCACCCCCTGAGGGCGCCCCCCACCCACCCGGGGGGTGGGCACCCTCCACCCCCCGGGGCCCCTGAGGGGGCTTGTGGGTCACGCGAGGCGGATGCCCTCGCGTGCGGTCAAGCAGGCACCCCGGATAGTCCCCACGCTTCGACCGGGTCACGGGAGTACCAATGACCCGTCCATTCCCGGCCGCACTCGAGGGCGTCATAGAAATCCTCGTCGTCGGGCAATTCCGGGCCGTGGGCGTAGACGACGCCGGGACGGTCACGGTGGAAGCGCCGGGCGCGCTCGACGGCGCGAGCGGAGTGCTCGGCGAGGTAGGCCCGCTGAGTGATCAGCCATTCCTCACTCGTGCGAGCGTCCGGACCGCCGTAGTCGAGCGGGTAATGCATCTGGTATTCCAGCCGCGCCAGCTGCTCGCCGGCGTACTCGTACAGCCAGATGATCCACCCAGGGACCTCCGGCTGCGCAGCCAGCGCCCGCGCGGCGAATCCACCACGGGCCGTCACGTTTTCCGGATCGTCCAGCGCCCCGGCCGAGGCACCGGCGAGGGCCACGGTGTCCATGCGGCTGCGCTCTCGGTCTTTTCGATGCCTACCTCCCATAGCCGATAACTCTAAGTCTTGATACCGCCGCAGACGAGGGTTTGCTCGAAGTTGGCCCGTGACCCGCAGGGCTTCGCGCCAGGCGGGCTGCCGACGCTCGCGCGAGGACTGGAGGCCCGCCCGGGATTTCGGTTGAGGCAAGCCGGAAAGGGAACTATGTCCGGATTCGATTCGACCGCACGCCGATTCGACGACGAATTGCCCGATTCTCCTGTGGCCGCACCCGGTTGGGACAGGAGACGGCGGGTCACAGTGGGTGGCGGCGAGGCCCTCATCCGTGGATCCGACCAACAAGCTCCAGCTCGCGGCTGTGCCTGCGGTTGAGTGCGATTCGTCGTGTGTCCATTCGTCGCGATGCTCGCACGGCGCCAGACCTCGGGCCGCGCCCGATAGCTCGAAGGAAACGAACGCCCGCCCGTGGCAGTCACACTCACCCGTCGCTGCCGGTGGACGTCCTCGCGGCGCGCGCGTTCTCCGCATCCGCCGTCGGCGTGTTCGCCGCACCGGCCGACCACAGTCTGCCCGCCAGCTCGCGACTGCGTCGCGCGAGCTCGGGAGGGTCGAGAATCCGGAATTCGTGCCCGAGCATGAGCACGTGCACGAGCACCATGTCGAGGCTGTCGTCGGCGCCGCTGAGCACCTCGCAGCGCTCGCTGCCGCACGGTCGGACGAAAGCGGCCGATGCCGGGATCTGCGCGCGCACCTCCTCGGCGGAGGCGTGCACCAGGAAGCGCGCTCGGTGCGGGTAGACACGACTCGCCACGCCCTCGTGGACGTAGGTCGCCGCGTCGGGCGCCGGGCGCGGGTGGAAGCGCCACGTCCGCGTGGTCACCTCGAGCATCCGGTCGACGCGGAAACTGCGCCAGTCGTCGCGATCGAGGTCGTAGGCCAGCAGATACCAGCGCCGGTCGGAGGCGACCAGGCGATACGGCTCGACCCGCCGTCGCCCCAGCGCACTGCCGGACGGATAGCCGAAGCCGACTTCGACCTGGTCGCGGCAGGCTCGCGCGAGCGTCATCAGTGCCGCGGAGTCGACCGGCGCGCGTCCCCCGCCGAAGGACTCCACCGAGCCGGAGAGCGCGCGCACTTCGTGCCGCAACCGGGCGGGCAGCACGCGGTCGAGCTTGGCCAGCGCTCGAAGCGCGGCGTCGCCGGAGCCGACGACCGCGCCTCCCGCGCCGACCAGGAGCGAGACCGCCGTGACGATCGCCTCCTCGTCGTCGAACAGCAGCGGAGGCAGCTCTTGTCCCGCACCGAGCCGATAGCCACCGCCAACGCCCTGGCTGGCATGGACGGGATAGCCGAGCGTGCGCAGCCGCTCGACATCGCGGCGGATCGTGCGCGGGTCGACCCTCAGACGGTCGGCGAGCTCGGGACCGGTCCAGACCTGGCGTTGCTGCAGCAGCCCGAGCAGGGTGAGCACCCGCTCGGTCGTGCCACGCCCGTCACCGCTCGCCACGTCCATATCGATCAGCCTGCCAGAGATAGCGGACCGATACTGTCCGCTAGCGGTGCCACAGTGGCCGCATGGACGCAGACGAATTCGATTGGAACCGCAGGCTGCGGGAGCAATGGGAGTTCCACTGGGATCATCAGGTGCGACACCGCCTCGACGGCCTCACCGACGACGAGTACTTCTGGTCGCCCGCGCCGGACGCTTGGAGCGTGCGGCCGCGCGGCAGCTCGACGGCGCCCATGCAGGCCGGCGCCGGGCACTTCACCATCGACTACGCCTTCCCGGAGCCGGTCCCGCCGCCGTTCACCACGATCGCCTGGCGGCTCGGTCACGTCATCGTCGGCGTGCTCGCCACGCGCAACGCGTCTCACTTCGGCGGGCCGCCCGCCTCGTACGAGACGTGGGAATACGCGGGCGACGCGGCCACCGCGCTGAACCAACTCGAGACCCAGCTCGACGCCTGGCTGACCGGGGTGCGCGGCCTCGGTCCCGACGGGCTCCTGCGCCCGATCGGACCGAAGGAACCCTTTCCCGAGCTGCCCATGGCGGATCTGGTGTTGCACATCCATCGGGAGCTGATCCACCACCTGTCCGAAGTCTGCTTGCTGCGCGATCTCTACCTGCACACCCGGCACTCCTAGGCGGCGGTCGGCGATTCCTTCCGGCCGTGCCGAGCGAGCTGGTCACGTGCAGCGCTCCCGGACAACTCGAAACAGACTCTTGACTCGTTCCAGAAAAGGGACAAGACTTCCGTGCATGCCAACGGCCTCGGAGTTCCAGCAGATGCTGCGAGGAGTCTCGCTGCGTGTGACCCGTCCCCGGGTCGCGGTGCTGAGCGCGGTGCACGACAACCCGCACGCCGACACGGAGTCGATCATCCGCGCGGTCCGTTCCGATCTGCCCGAGGTGTCCCATCAGACGGTGTACGACTCGTTGAACGCGCTCACCGCGACCGGCCTGGTCCGGCGTATCCAGCCGTCCGGGTCGGTCGCCCGCTACGAGTCGCGGGTCGGCGACAATCACCACCACGTCGTCTGCCGGGCGTGCGGGGTGATCGCCGATGTCGACTGCGCCATCGGTGAGGCCCCGTGTTTGACCGCGTCCGATGACAGCGGGTTCTCGATCAATGAGGCCGAGGTCATCTACTGGGGCCTGTGTCCAGATTGTGTGGGGTCGCAGGTTTCCCGATCACATTCGTGATCACAGCCCACATCACTCATTCAGGAAGGAATGCTGTGTCATCCGAAAGCCGCCCGCCGAATCCTGACACCAAGACGCACAGCGCGAGCGAGAGCGAGAACCCGGCGATCCCGTCCCCCACCGCGAAGACGGACCACCGCCCACGCAGCAACAAGGACTGGTGGCCCGAGCAGATCGACGTCTCGGTGCTGCACGCCCATTCGTCCAAATCCAACCCGCTGGGTGAGGACTTCGACTACCCGAAAGAGTTCGCGAAGCTGGACGTCGACGCCCTCAAGGCCGACGTGACGGCGGTTCTGACCAATTCGCAGGACTGGTGGCCAGCGGACTACGGCCACTACGGCGGTCTGTTCATCCGCCTGAGCTGGCACGCCGCGGGCACTTACCGGATCGCCGACGGTCGCGGCGGCGGCGGCCAGGGCGCCCAGCGCTTCGCGCCGCTCAACAGCTGGCCGGACAACGCCAACCTGGACAAGGCTCGCCGGCTGCTGTGGCCGGTCAAGCAGAAGTACGGCAACAAGATCTCCTGGGCCAACCTGCTGGTGTTCGCCGGCAACGTGGCCCTGGAGTCGATGGGCTTCAAGACCTTCGGCTTCGGTTTCGGCCGCCCCGACATCTGGGAGCCGGAGGAGGTCTTCTGGGGTCCGGAGGACACCTGGCTCGGCGACGAGCGCTACAGCGGTGACCGGGAGCTGGCGGGTCCGCTCGGCGCCGTCCAGATGGGCCTGATCTACGTGAACCCGGAAGGGCCCAACGGTCAGCCGGATCCGGTGGCCGCCGCGCGGGACATCCGCGAGACGTTCGGCCGCATGGCGATGAACGACGAGGAGACCGCCGCGCTGATCGTCGGCGGTCACAGCTTCGGCAAGACCCACGGCGCGGGCGACGCCGGCCTGGTCGGCGCCGAACCGGAAGCAGCCCCGATCGAACAGCAGGGCCTGGGCTGGAAGAGCGCCTACGGCACGGGCAAGGGCAAGGACGCCATCACCAGCGGCCTGGAAGTCGTCTGGACGTCCACCCCGACCAAGTGGGGCAACGGCTTCCTGCAGAACCTGTACGGATACGAGTGGGAGCTGACCAAGAGCCCCGCGGGCGCCTGGCAGTGGAAGCCGAAGGACGGCGCGGGCGAGGGCACCATCCCCGACCCGTTCGGCGGTCCCGCGCGTACCCCGACCATGCTCACCACCGACCTGGCGCTGCGGGAAGACCCGGTCTATGGCGAGATCACCCGCCGCTGGCTGGATCATCCCGAGGAGCTGGCCGAGGCGTTCGCCAAGGCCTGGTACAAGCTCCTGCACCGCGATATGGGACCGATCAGCCGCTACCTGGGGCCGTGGGTCCCCGAGCCGCAGCTGTGGCAGGACCCCGTTCCCGCCGTCGATCACGAACTGATCGACGAGCAGGACATCGCGGCGCTGAAGGCCAAGGTGCTGGAGTCCGGCCTCTCGGTCGCGCAGCTGGTCAAGACGGCGTGGGCCTCGGCGGCCAGCTTCCGCAGCACCGACAAGCGCGGTGGCGCCAACGGCGCTCGGATCCGGCTGGAGCCGCAGCGCAACTGGGAGGTCAACGAGCCGGACGAGCTGGCGAAGGTGCTGCCGGTGCTCGAGCAGATCCAGCAGGACTTCAACGGCTCGGCCTCCGGCGGCAAGAAGGTCTCGCTCGCCGACCTCATCATCTTGGCCGGATCGGCGGCGGTCGAGAAGGCGGCCAAGGACGGCGGTCACGCCGTCACGGTGCCGTTCTCGCCCGGACGGACGGACGCCACCCAGGAGAACACCGACGTGGAGTCCTTCGCGGTGCTCGAACCGCGAGCCGACGGGTTCCGTAACTACGTGCGGACCGGCGAGAAGGCTCCGCTGGAGCGTCTGCTGCTCGACCGGGCGTACATGCTGGACGTGACCGCTCCGGAGTTGACGGTGCTCATCGGCGGCCTGCGCGCCTTGGGCGCCAACTACGGCGGCGCCGCCCACGGCGTGTTCACCGACCGGCCGGGCGTGTTGACGAACGACTTCTTCGTCAACCTCCTCGACCAGAACACGGAGTGGAAGGCGTCCGAGTCGGCGGAGAACGTCTACGAAGGCTTCGACCGGGCCTCCGGCGAGGCGAAGTGGACGGCCACCGCCAACGATCTCGTGTTCGGTTCGCACTCGGTGCTGCGTGCCGTGGCCGAGGTGTACGCGCAGGACGACGCCGGGGCGAAGTTCGTCGACGACTTCGTCGCCGCATGGGTCAAGGTGGTCGAGAACGACCGGTTCGACCTCGCCTGATCCGTATCGGCACATGCCAGGCCGGCCCTTCGGGGCCGGCCTGGCTCTTCCGGTGGATCGCCGCCGGTCTCAGGCCATGGATTGCGTGGCCGTGTCGCCGGGGCGGTGCCCCGTGGTCATGTAGAGCGTGCGTCGGCCGACCTCGACGGCATGGTCCGCGAAGCGCTCGTAGTAGCGGCCGAGCAGGGTGACATCGACCGCGGCGGCGGTGCCGTTGTCCCATCCTTCGGCGAGGATCGCCGCCAGCAGGTCGCGGTGCAGATCGTCCATGGTGTCGTCGCGGGCATCCAGGTCGGCGGCGTCGCCGGGATCGGCAGTGGTCAGCACACCGACCGCGGCGTCGGCGAGGTCGACCGCCGCCTCGCCCATGTGCGCCACCAGATCCCGCACCGGATCGGGGACCGCGCCGCCGGGGTGGCGGCGTCGGGCGGTGCGGGCGATGTGTTCGGTGAGCGTGCTCATCCGGGTCAGATCATCGATCAGGTGCAGCGCCGTCACCACCTGCCGCAGTTCTCCCGCGACGGGGGCTTCCAGCGCCAGCAGCGTGACCGCCGCGTGTTCGGTGTCCTCCCGCATGGCGACGGTCTCGGCACAGTAATCATGGTGCGTTCGGCCAGATCCAGGTCGGCGCCGAGAAGGGCGTCGGTGGCCATCGCGATGGCGTCGCGGTTGCGCGCGCACATCACCCGCAGTTGCTCGGCCAGCTGCTCGAGGTGATCGTGGTAGCGGGTACGCACCTTTCCATCATCGCGCACATTCGTCCTGGTAGCGCAATTTCGGGTCACCCACGGACCGGACCACTTACCAGGTGGGCGGCGCGCGCGTGACCCGCCACGGTCGCGCCCGCGACCAGGACGCGCCGGTCCGGCGGCCCGGCTCGCGACTACCGGCCGCTAGCTCCGTGTCCTGACACGGGTGAGCACAGCGGGAATCCTGGAGGCGGCCAGCAGGGCGCGGAATCGCCAGCTGTCGTCGGGCGGCAGGATTCCACCGCGCTGGGTGACATCGAAAGCGTCGTAGAGGGTTTCGCCTTCCTCCATCAGGCCGTGCTCGTCGAAGTGGTAGCGATCCACGGCCGGGCATTGAATGAATCGGCCGTCGCCGTAGAGAACTGGCGCGCTGTCGTCGTACGGATACAGGCGCAACGGGCCGCTCCAGTGGCCGCTGCCGATATACCGGATGACCGTGCGCACCCGGCCTTCCGGCGAGACGTCGATGTACACCTGCCCGGGAAGCGGGTCATAGCGCCAATCCGGGATGGCGTCGAAGAAGGCGAAGTTGTATTTCACGAACTCATCGATGCCGACGATCGTGCGCCCGAAGGCCGTCACATCGGTGTAGCGCAGGTCCGGCCGGTAGAGCTCATGGTTGAGGCTCATGTCGCGGACCAGGAAGCTCCACCAATACTTCTTCGCCCAGTCCAGTAGCCAGCTCAGGTCGATGCCGAGCTTCCCGTAGTAGGTGAGCTTGCGCTCGAATTCGATGAACCACTCCTCGGTCGTGGCTTGCAGCTCCGGCTCCGGGATCGCCCGGATCGGCACCGCGCGATTGCTGCGGAGGAACTCCGGGACCGGTTTCGACAATCGGGGACGACGCAGAGCCAGCTGGAATTGTTCGTCGCTGAACATGGGCAACCTTTCGACACGAGTGCGCCCGACCGGGCTCGGCCTCCCGACCGATCGACGGGTGAGCGCACGCCGCATCGACGCGTCCGCCGACCGGATCACCTTGCGGTCCAGTGCGTTCGGACGGACACGGTTCGGTTGGGACGCACGCTTCCACCCAAGATGAATCATATGATTCCTGTTGCGTCGCCTCATGTCAACGGGCTCGGCCGGAGGGCGCGATGCGAGGATGGACGAGTGAATGCTCCCAAGCTCTGGCGTGGCCAGACGCTGCAGGACCGATCCGGCGATCGACGCGAACAACTCCTGGCCGTCGGACTCGAGCTACTCGGCACCGCGGGAACGAGCGCGGTCACCATGCGGGCCGTCACGAGGCAGGCGAACTTGAGCCCGCGCTACTTCTACGAAAGCTTCGACAGCCGGGAAACACTGATCACCGCCGTCTACGATCGTGTCGAAGCGGCCTTGCGCGAGCGGATCGCCATCGTCTCCCCCACCGCCGACCCGCACGTCGCCGTCCGATCTGCCTTGCAGATCTGTGCGGATTTCTTCGAAGAAGACCCCCGCCGGGCCCGGGTGCTGCTGCGCGAGCCGCTCGCCGACAACAACCTGCGCAGGCACATCACCCTCCGCACACCGGCTGTGATTCGCGCGCTGGCACCCATACTCGGCCCGGCAGCCGCCGGATTGTTCGCCAGTAGCGACGAGTCGCTCGCCGCCATCGGCTCCGCGCTCGCCGGCGCGCTGACGGCCGTCTACCTGGATTGGGTGGACGGCCGGCTGCCCATCGACCGGAACCGGCTCGTCGACACCGCGGTCGATATCGTCGTCTCGCTGCTGGGCATCGCCTTCGAACTCTGATCGGCGGCGAGTAGACGACCGAGAGGATTTCGACCCAGAGGTTTTCGACCCAGGAGATTTCGGCCCAGCGGTCACGGCGTGTGATTCCCGCTCGGCCAACCGGGCCTCCGATATTCTCCTAACCGCCGCCGCCGGTTAGGAGAAATATGCCCTCGGGAATCCGCTCCACGACCCGCATACTCGCGCGGTTCGCCGCAGGCGCGCTGCTCGTCAACGCCGTCCCGCATTCGGTGAAGGGCCTCACCGGAGAACGATTTCCCACTCCGTTCGCGAGTCCACCGGGAGCCGGCCTGTCCTCGCCCGTCCACAACATCGCGTGGGGCGCGATCAATCTCCTGGTGGGCGGCGCGCTCCTGCGAAAGTGCCCTCGAACGAGGGGCGAGAAGGCCGCGACGGTGACCGGTGGTGTGTCGATGGCCTTCGTCCTCGCCTACTACTTCGGTGGACTGAACCCCGATCGGGGAAGTCGAGTGCCGTCGCCGCGCGGGTCCCGACGAGGCCGCCGGACAGCGAGGGCGGGAATTCCTGCCTGACACTCGGCGGGCACGGGCACGCTGAGTCGCACGGCAAGTCGTCACCGGCACAGTGCGTAAGGTCTGCCACCAAGATGTGGCCGAAAGACCTTTCATCCGGGACCAATGCCAGGCGTGTGCGGACGCGTGAATCCCTACTGTTCGAGTATCGAAGCAGCGCTCCGGCGACCGGGCATGCCAGCTGGAGTCGATCAGCGACTTCTCCTCCCGCATGCCCTCCGCCGATCAAGGTCGCTCACCAGGCCGAGAAGGAAGCGAAATCATATGGCTCCCTCTATCAATCCGCCGATTCTCGTCGGCACCGACGGCTCCCCGGCCGCACTCGCCGCCGTCCGCTGGGCGGCCGTGGACGCGGTCCGCCGACGCGCACCACTGCACATCGTGTACGCGATCGCCGCGCCGATCAATTTCGGTCCCGCCATCGCGTCTCCCCGATTCGACTACGACAGCTACCGGCAAGAGGGACGGACGGCGCTCGAGATCGCGCGCAAGACCGCCGTGGCAGCGGCCTCCCCGATCGGTGAACCGGACATCACCGCCGATCTCGTCGAGGCCCCGCCGATCCCGGTCCTGCGCGAGCGATCCGCGTCCGCGCGGATGCTCGTCGTCGGCACGCATGGGCTCGGCGCCTTCAGCCGCACCGTGCTCGGGTCGGTGAGCACGTCGCTGGCCCGGCATGCCGCGTGCCCGGTCGCGGTGATCCCCGCCGCCTTCGAGCCCGGGGACGGACCGGTCGTGGTCGGCGTCGACGGTTCGGCCTCCAGCGCCCGCGCCGTCGAGGTCGCGTTCGACGAAGCCGCGCACCGCGGCGCCGAACTGGTCGCGGTACACGCCTGGTCGGAGTTCTTCCGCTACACCTCCCGTGCGCAGATGCAGGAGGAAGCCGAGGAACTGCTCTCCGCGAGTCTTGCCGGGTACAGCGAAACGTATCCCGAGGTGCCGGTGCGGCGGGTCGTGGTGGAAGACCGCGGTGCCAAGCGACTGCTGCACGAGGGCGCGAACGCCCAACTGATCGTGGTCGGCAGCCACGGGCGCGGCGGGTTCGTGGGGATGACCCTCGGTTCGGTCGGTCAAGCGGTGCTGCACGGGGCGGACGTACCGGTGATCATCGCGCGGTCGGCGCACTGATCCGGCGCTCACCGTGCGATCGTCCGCTACCAGGGTGACCAATGGCCCTGCGAACCGGGCGCAACGCCCGTACCCCAGGAGCCGAGCCACGCGAAGACTCGAGGTATGAGCGCGAACGACGAAACATCCGCCACTCCGGTACCGGATCGTCCGGCGATCCTGGCCGCGCTGCGGCTGGCCACCCGGGCGCCGTCGGTGCACAACACCCAGCCGTGGCAATGGGTGTTCGACGGCAGGCGTCTGCACCTGTACGCCGACGCGGACCGGCTGCTGCCCTCGACCGACCCGCACGGCCGCCAGCTGGTGATCAGCTGCGGGACGGCGCTGCATCACCTGCGGACCGTCTTCGCCGACCGCGGCTGGCACACCGACATCGTGCGCGTGCCGGACCGGCAGCGGCCCGGCCATCTGGCGTCCATCGAATTCCGTCCGTGGACCGACCCGCCCGAGGGAATCCATACCCGGGCTCTCGCCATCGACCGGCGGCGTACGGACCGGCTGCCGATGCGCGCGCCGGAGAATGTCGCCGACCTCATGTCCAGGCTGCGGAAGCTCACCTCCCCGCATGACGTGGAATTCGCCGTTCTGGACGACAGCGCCCGGCCCCGGCTGGCCGCCGCTTCCCAGCAGGCCGGCGCCCTGCGTCGCGACGACCTGCTCTACCAGTCCGAATTGCAGTGGTGGGCAGGGCACGGCCGGGTCCAGGAAGGCGTGCCGGCCTCGGCGCTGGTATCGGACGCCGAATTCGCCCGGGTCGGAGTCGGCCGCGCTTTCCCTTCGGCGCCGCACTCGATGCGACGCGCCGACCTCGAGGATCACGCTCTGCTGGCGGTGCTCAGCACCGAAGGCGACTCGGTGACGCAGTGGCTGCGCACGGGTGAGGCGTTGTCGGCCGTGCTGCTGGAATGCACGGCCGCGGGGCTGGCGACCTGCGCGCTGACCCACATCACCGAGCTGCCGACCGGACGCACGCTGCTGACCAGCCTGATCCCACGTCCGGCGAGTCCTCAGGTGCTGATGCGTATCGGGACCGCCCCCGACGACTCGGCGACCGTCCCGCCCACCCCCCGACGACCCGTCACCGACATCTTCACTGTCACCGACTCCCGCCGAGCCCCTTGACGCTCGACCTCCGGACCGGGGAACCGGTCCGGGCACGTCGAGGGTGACCATGGTCCCGCCGGTGCGGGCACGAGGCCTCTCACCCAGCCCGGCCCGAGCGAGCAGTCTCACAGTATCGGCCGGGCGCCCGCGGATGGCCGCGGCCACGGTCGGCCACGACTCACGCGTGAAAGGCACATCTCATGAGCTACCACCGCGATCCCCTCGCACCAGCGGTACACACCGCACACGAGTGGCTGCGCACTCTCACCGAAGGCCTCGCCACCGATGATCGGGCATTCGCCCATCGCGCACTACGCGCTTGGCTGCACACCGTGCGCGACCGCATCGGTGTGAACGCGGCCGCGCACCTGAGCGCCCAACTGCCCGAACTGTTGCGCGGGATCTTCTACGAAGGCTGGGTGCCCGCCCGGGTCCCCGTCCCGCACGACGTGCCGTCGTTCCTCCGCCAGTTCGCGCAAGAGGCAGGGGTATCCCGGGAGGAGGCCTACGCCCTGGCGGGCGCGGTGACCAACGTGCTGGCCGACTTGTTCTCTCCCGGTCAGCTGGATCACGTGTTCGCTCTGCTGCCGGAGGACATGCGGGCGATACTGCGCGGCGCCGAGTTCGCGGGCACCGTGCAGGAGGCGACCACGGCCCCGCGACCGCAGTCTCGTCTCGACGAATTGGACAGCCGGCTCCGGGCGCTCACCGACGCGGTCGCCGTGCTCGCGCGCAGCCTGGAGGAGATCTCCGGCGCCGAGCCCCAGGACGCCGCGCAGAGTTCCGCCGCCCAGCAAGCGCACCGGATTCTGATCGCCGAAGGACTCACCAGTTCCGACACACCAACACGCTGACCCGGTCGGGTCCGTGCGCCCGTCTTCGAACCGCGCGGCCGCGCACGCAGCGGCCACGTTGTGATGCCTGTCCGCCCTGACGCAGCGGCTGGGCGCCGACACCCACTACGACGGGCTCTTGGCCGTACTCACCGATCAGGAACGCGGACTTCCCGACCTACTCGGCGAAGGATCGACCAACCGGCGGATCGCTCAGCGCATGTTCCCCGCGAAGGAGACGGTGAAGCACTACGTGTCCCGCCTGCTCACCGAGCCGGGGCCTGGAGCCGCGCACCCGGGCAGCGGTCTCGGACCATGGCCGGCTGCCGCGCTGGCGGCGGTCCGGGAGCAGCGCAGACGACCGATTTCGCGACAGCACAGGCCCCGAAGAGTCGCAGAACGGGTCGCCGCCGAATAGCCCGGTACGCGAGCGGGGCAGTTCACGGCTCTCAACCGGCTTTCGTGGCGCGGATCAGCTACCGAAGGGGTTCTCCAGCAGAAGGTAGAGGCCGGTGAAGGTGTAGCCGACCATGGTCAGCATCAGAGCCAGTTGCCCGGTCAGCCGATGCGCGGGCGGAAGCAGCCGCAGGCAGCGGTCGTGGGCGGCGGCGACACCGACGATGTGGCCCGTCACCACGGCCACGACCTTGATCGTCCCGAGCGCCGCGGGGTGCGTGGACAAGAGGTAGGCGACATCGCGGTCGGCCAGCCCGGCAAGATTCCATCCTCGCTCGAACGGATCCGCGAACAACAGCACCGTCGCCTGCCCTTTCTCCACCAGGAACGTGAGGTAATGGGCCACGAGATACCCGGCGATGATCGGGGTGAGGCTGTATGCGAGGCGAGCGGGAAGCTGTTTGCGCTCGGCTTCGGGTAAGCCTCCGGTGGCGCGGGCCGCGGTCCGGAAGACGACGCCCACGACAACTATGAAGCCGAGCAACCCCAGCGTGTTCAGTATGGTCGGCCCCACCACCGATCCGCCGTCGACGTCGGCCAGCAAACCGCGCCAGGACGGGAATGCGGTGAAACTGTCGAACGCCGTCGAGCCGAGCAGGGTGGCGGCGACGGCCACCCCGCCGATCCGCGCCGGAGTGCCCGCCAGATTGTCCAACGGTGAGCGCAGTGCGAGCGCACCGTTCTCGCGCCGTCCGAGCGGGCTGCATCTGCCCACCAGGGTGCTGTACACCTCGATCGGATCGGCGTTCTCGGCCCATGCCGTGCCGAACACGAGCAACCCGATCGTGGTCGCCACGAGGTAGGTCAGGAGCCAGGTGGTCACGGCGGTGACCGAGCCCGGGTCCGGGTAGGCCAGTTCGAGCCACACGAAGGAGAACAGACCCAGCACCGCGGGCCACTGGCCCCACCAGCCGGGATAAGCGACGAGGCCGCGATCGGGCGGGCGACGCCACACCAGGAGCACAGCGCGATGCACCGCGCGCGCCGGGGACAGGACTTTCCACACGGGCCCGGCGACCAGCGACGCGACCATGATGCCGACCCACAGGAAGATGTAGACGACACCGGGAACGGGATTGCGCGCCGGATCGGAGGATCCGAAGAGGCCGATCGCCACGACACCGAGGGTGACGGCCACACTCACCACCGAGACAGCCACCCGGGTGGCCTTGGCGTCCACGATCGCTCCCACCATCGCGGGGAGGGCGAGCCCCGGTGATCGCGGATTCAGCCGGGGTTCGCGCCAGGCGACGGCGAGCACCGCGAACGAGAAGGTCAACGCCCACGCGGCGCCGACGAGCGCGTACGACAGCGGAATGGGCAGGTCGGTGGCGCCGCCCAGACCGTGGGCCAGAACCGTCATCCGCGCACGAGCAGCGTCGCCACCGTGCGCCGCGCATGGTGCAGTTCGATCTCCACCCGCCCCGGCACGTCCACGGTGAAGCGGAACCGCAGCCCCGCGCCAGGGGTGACCGGGAAGGTGTGCTCCGGAGTGGCGTGCACGTGCAGCTCGTCGTCGGTGTCGCTGTCGACCACGAGCTCGATCGGCCGTCCGACCCGCGCCTCCAGGCGGACGTCGACGGGGCTCACCGAACCCGCGGCGATGCGTACGGGGATGACGAGCGTGTCGGTGTCCCCGGCCGCCACGGTCGTCGGCGCGGTGGTCGCGGGATCGGAGGATGCGCAACCGGTTACGAGGAGGCCACCGAGAACTACCAGCACACCCCAGCGCCGCATGGATTCCATCACTCCTCCTTCTCCGCGCCGTGCTCGGCCTGCGACCCCGCTGCCCGCTCGCGATGCTCCGCTCGGCGATCGCGCATGGCGACGAACACGATGACGGCGACCACGAGCAGGGCGGGCAGGAAGGCCGGTATCGCCAGCAGAACCGAATGATCGGCGAGTACGTCCACGCCGTCGTAGTCCCGGTTCATCGCGAGCCGACCGGCTCCGCCGTCATCGTCCGCGCGGCGTGCGGGTACCGGTCGTTGATCCGTGCCGCGCCCCAGGACAACGCGCCGATCAAGAGCAGACTGCAGACCAGAACGACGAGCGACGCGGCGGCGAACAACCAGGAGGGATGATCGAACGACCGCTCCCGTTGCAGCACGGTGATCTCGGCGATGAACGGCCGGGTGAACGAGGCGAGTGCGGGAACCTCTTCGACGCCGATGCCAGGGTCAGCGGCCATGAAGATCGGCGCCGCGGTCAGCACGCGCCCGTCCTGCATCCGCAAGACGGTCTTCCACGACCCGTGGGCCGGGACAGGTCTGGTCGACACGTAATGGCCTGCGCCAACTCGCTGCAACTGGTCGACGACCAGCCCGCGACCGGGACTGTCCGAGCCGATTCCGCCTTGCCAGGCGAGGATCTGCAACCACTCGGGATCGGAGCCGACGAGGTCGGCGGGTGTGACGCGGACATCGGCGAGCACCATCCTCCCGTCCGTTCCGGAATCGGCGTCGCGCAGTGTGACGGTGGCCTCGGCCCGCTCCGGCACCTCGATCAGCAGACCGTTGGCGGTGGCGGCGGCCACGATCACCACCGCGGCGACCATCAATCCGCGCCGTACCGGCGGACGCGGCAACGGCTCACCCCGCAGCGCCATCGCAAGCAGCGCGCCGACGACACCGCCCGCGATGCCCGTGGGCACGGACATCGCCAGGAGCTCCGGCCACATGGCGGCAGGCCACGGATTGACGAACATCGCGCGAATCCAGAGGGATTCCAGCCACAGCCCCACCGTCGCCATGACCAGTCCGCACAGCGCGCCCCACCAGATCGGCCGCCGGATCAGCGGCAGCAACGCCAGCAGTTCCACCACGACCGCGCAGCCGAGATAGAGCGGGAACACGTTGCGGGGCGCATCATGACCGGCCCGCCGACCAGCACGGCGACCACGGCGCGGACCAGGGCGGCGAAGCCGACCACGACGAAGGTGCTGAACGGCCCGAGGCTCGCGCGGGCGGCGACCAGGGAGACGGCGGCCGCGGCCACGATGAGCATCGGCTGCAGGACCAGGCGGAACTGCTGCACACCGAAGTCGAATTCCACTTGGAACACCGAGAGTCCGATGAGCAGGCCGCCGAAAGCGAAGGAGCGCAGCAGCCACATCAGTCGGCCGTCCGCGCGGTCGGGCTCGGGCTTGCTGTGCCTGCCCTCGAACTCCAGCAGCAGCACGCCGACCAGCGACAGGCCCGCGCCGCCGATCAGCATCAAGTGCGTCGGACCCCAGAGCGTGACGTCCTGCCCGAACAGCCGATGCCAGATGTCGTCGAGCGGGAATCCGATCAAGGCGTAGAGGCCAGCGCCCGCGATGAGGATGCCGCCGACGGGGGCGTGCCAGGTGCGGGTGATCCGCACGGCCGCGGCCCCGGGCTTCTCGTCCAGCGGCAGCACGATCGCCGACATCCCCGCGGTGAACAGGAAGAACAGTCCCGCCAGGATGAAGTAGTGCGCCGGATTCGCCAGCGGCCCGTCGTCCCTGCCGTTGCCGACGTGCAAACTGACGTCCCAGATGAAACCCAGCAGCGCCGTCAGGATCGTGGCCAGGAACATCGCGAGCGGAAGCGCGACCCAACCCGGCCGGTTGAACAATCGCCCGAGACGGTCGGCGATCCGTTGGAGCCACGTGATGCGGCGGGTGCGGTGCAGGAACCCGACCCACAGCAGTACGAGAGCGACCAGCCCGGCGGCGCCGGTCATCACCGCTACCTGATCCAGCGCCGCTCCGCCGCCCTCGGCGCCGGGCGCGGCCGACAGCTCGAAGCTGTCATGCGCGATGTCGCGCACGGGAGACCTCCATCACACGAACTAATATATGTTACGAAAGGTACCATAAAAGTGGCCCGTCCCGGCAGGTAACGATCGCGGGCCGAGTAGGGGGTCAGCCGACGATCGGCAGGGTTCGCTCCTCGTCCAGCCTGGTCAACGCCCGCTGCATGGTGCCGGTGACGTGCTCGTAGGCGGCCCCCAGGTCGAGTTCCGGCCCCAGCGCCGCCCGCAGGTCGATCGGATCGAGGAACTCGACGGTGATCTTGCTGGGCAACGGAAGGTGCCCGGCGAGATCACCGATGTCGAGCCCCCACGGCAGGGCCAGCGAGATCGGGAACACTTTCAACCGCAGCATCCGGTCCAGCCGCAGCAGGCGCGCGATCCGGTCCCCCCGGGTGAGCACCAGCTCGCTCTGCTGCGCACCGATATTCACCACCGGCACGATCGGCACCCGCTCGTTCCAGGCCAAACGGAGGAAACCGGTGCGACCGGCGAAATCAATGCGATCCTCCTCCCAGGTGGGACGATGCACCTCCCAGTCGCCGCCGGGATAGACCAGCACCGCCGCCCCGTCGCGCAGTGCACGCTCGGCGTGGCCGGGATCGGCATTGATCGTGCCGAAGCGGCGCAACAACGAGCCGATCACCGGGTAGGCCATCACCAGGTCGTGGGCGAGCTGGAAGAAGGGCCGATGCGGGCCGAATCGGCGCACGAACGCCAGTGTGGTCACCAGGGTCTCCGGCGAGACGTTACCGCCGGAGTGGTTGCCAACCAGCAACACCGGCCCCTCCTCGGGGACGCGTTCCAGCCCGCGCACTTCCGCCCGGAAGTAGAGGCGCACCAGCAGCCAGCCGAGGCCCATGGTGTCGGCGATGAAGTCCGGGTCGCGGTCGGCGGGATCGGCGGCGGGGACACGGGCCTTCACCTGCCGCGCGACCCAGTTCGTCGCTTGGTCGACCGTCCCGGCGACCGATCGCAAGACACTCACGGGCGCCTCCGGCTACGCGCCGGTCGAGAGCAGCTGGTCGAAGAACGCCCGATAGCCGCGCAGCGCCTGCCGGAGGTCTTCGGTATCCGACGTGTCACCGCGCCGCTGGTCCAGTTCACGCTTGCGCTGCTGGTAGGTGGCGATCATCTGGTTGATGGTGTCGCCGACCAGGTCGTCGGCGCGGGCCACCGCGGTCCTCGGATCATCGACGAAGGTGACCTGGACCTCCCGCCACTGCGTGCGCAGGCGATCGAAGTCGGCCTCGGCGAACAGCGGCGCCGGGCCGGCCCCGGCGGCAGCGGCGGTCGGCTCACCGCCGGATGCGGCGGTCGGCTCACCGCCGGATGCGGCGGTCGGCTCACCGCCGGATGCGGCGACGGAGTCGTGCTGCGTCGCCGACTCGTACGGCGCGCCGCCGGAGGGACGCGCGTCCTCGACGCGTTCGGCGCCTGGCACGGATCGCTCTGCCCCGATGTTCTCGGACGACTCGGGTGCCACGCCCGCGCGCGTGGGACGGTCCGTATCGCCGGTGGGCCGTGCGTCGGCAACCGGCGCCTCGGGGTTCGCGGTCCGCTCGGTGCCGGACCCGGCCGCGTCGGCAATCCGCTCGGCGTCGGCAGGTGCGCGGCCTGTGTCCGGCGCTTGCGCGCCGTGCCTGTCGTACCGGGAGCCGGACTGCGCCGTACTCGCCGGCTCGTTCGCCGCCGTATCGCCGGGCAGTCGCCGTTCGGACTCGGTGCTCATGATCTCACGTCCTTGTTCTCCTGACCGGCCGCGCCGAGCAGGTCCTGAAACAGTTCTCGGTAGTGCACGATGGCCGTGCGCCGGTCCTCGGTGGACACCGCGGTGCCCGCGGGCCGCGTCGCGATCTCGTGCGCGGCGCGATAGTGGCCCAGCGGCGCGGCGTGCTCTACGGACAGATCGGCGATCCGCTGCTCGTAGTTCTCCGTGGGGTAGCCGCGTTCGGCCATGATCGTGGTGACGAGGCGGTCGGCTTCGGTCAGCGCCCCCGCGGGGTCGTCGATGAATCGTTCCTGCACCTCCACCCAGCGGGTGGTGTAGACCCGCTTCTCGTCGTCGGACAGTTCGCGTAACCGCAGCTGTGCGTGCCTGCGCTCGCGTTCGGTGAGTTCGCGCTCGGCGGCCTTGCGGTCTTCGCGTTCCCGGACCGTCCGGTCGTACTCGGGGCCGAACCTGCGGCGTAGTCGCCGGCTGCGCAGCGTCGGCCACACCAGGAACGCGACAAGGGCCGCGACGACGACAATGGCGATGACGACGATGATCGCCCATATCCCAGCCGACATCTGAACCTCCTTGTCGAGCTTGTTCGCAGAGGTAGCTTGTTCGCAGAGGTAATGCCTCCTGGCGGTGGTTCCAAACGCTCGCGCACCGGAGGTTCGGCTCCGCCGGTACAGTCCGCAGCGCGACCAGAGGACGCGCGGCAGAGCCGTTGCCGCGCAGCGCTGCCCGTCCTTCGGCGGTGCTCGTGCGCCAGCTCGGTGATCAGCACGATTTCCCGGTCGGGCTCGCGGATCGCGTTCTTGCCTCGGCGTGCCCGTGAAGGCGTCGAGCCGCAGACCCCGGGTCTACGGCTCGTGCTCGAATCAGGCGACCTCTCCGACGCCGAATCGTCTGTCCACGAAGCAGCCCGGTCCGCAGTGGACCGGGCTGCTCCGATGTGCGTGACCGCGCGAACGGTGCTCGTCTTTCAGCGCACCAGCGCCGGACGTTCCAGCGCACCAGCGCCGGACGTTCCAGCGCACCAGCGCCGGACGTTTCAGCGCACCAGCGCCGGACGCTTGCTGTCGAAGCGCCAGCCCGGCACGAGGTACTGCATGGTCGCGGCGTCGTCCCGATCACCGAGGCCCTCCCGCCGGTAGAGCTCGTTGGCGGCGGCGACGCGCTCCTCGTCGAGTTCTACGCCGAGTCCCGGGCGAGCGGGCAAGGTGAGCAAGCCGTCGGCGATGCGGTAGGGCGCACGGGTGATGCGCTGGCCGTCCTGCCAGATCCAGTGGGTGTCGATGGCGGTGATGGCGCCAGGGGCGGCCGCGGCGACGTGGGTGAACATGGCCAGGGAGACGTCGAAATGATTGTTCGAGTGCGAGCCCCAGGTCAGCCCCCACGCGTCGCAGAGCTGGGCGACGCGGACCGAGCCCGCCATGGTCCAGAAGTGCGGGTCGGCGAGCGGGATGTCGACGGCGCCCGCGCGGACGGTGTGGCCGAGTTCGCGCCAGTCGGTGGCGATCATGTTCGTCGCGGTGGGCAGGCCGGTGGCCCGCTTGAACTCCGCCATCACCTCGCGACCGGAGTAGGACCCCTCCGGGCCCACCGGATCTTCGGCGTAGGCCAGTACATCGGTGAGTTCGCGGCACAATTCCACGGCCTCGCTCAGCAGCCATCCGCCGTTGGGGTCCAGGGTGATGCGGGCGTCCGGGAACTCCTCCGCGAGCGCGCGGACCGCGGCGGCCTCCTGTCGTCCGGCCAGCACGCCGCCCTTGAGCTTGAAGTCCCGGAAGCCGTAGCGCTCACGGGCGGCGCGAGCCAGTGCCACCACGGCGTCGGGAGTGAGCGCCGCCTCGTGGCGCAGCCGCATCCACGTGTCGGCGTCGGCGGGCTCGTCGGCGCCGGATCGGTACGGCAGATCGGTGCGGGTGCGGTCGCCGACGAAGAACAGGTAGCCGAGCACCGGCACCGCGGTGCGCTGCACGCCGTCGCCGAGCAGCGCGGCCACCGGTACTTCGAGGTGCTGTCCGAGCAGGTCGAGCAGCGCGGATTCCACGGCCGTGACGGCGTGCACGGTGACGCGGAGGTCGAAGGTCTGGTTGCCGCGCCCACCGGCGTCGCGGGCGGCGAAGGCGCGGCGGATGTCGCCGAGCACGGCGTGATACTCGCCGACGGACCGGCCGATCACCCATTCCCTGGCGTCGGTGAGGGTGGCGCGGATACGTTCACCGCCGGGCACCTCCCCCACGCCGGTTCGTCCATCGGAATCGGTGAGGATCACCAGGTTGCGGGTGAAGTAGGGAGCGTGCGCACCGCTCAGGTTGAGCAGCATGCTGTCGTGGCCCGCGATCGGCACGACACGCATGCCGGTGACGCGAGGGGTGCGAGGCGAGGATGTCATGACCGGTTCTCCGAGGTGGTGACGGCAAGGGCATTCGGGGTGCGGGCCGAAGGGCGGTCGGCGGCAGGGTCGGCCGGATCGGGGCGCGAACCCGGGTCGGCGGTGTGGGAGCGCGCTCCGCGACGTACCAGCAGAACCGACACCGCCGCCAGAACCGAGGCCGCGGCCAGCGCGTACAGGCCCCAGGTCACCTCACCGGTGGCGGATTTCACCAGGCCGAAGCCGTACGGCGCGACGAAGCCGCCGAGGTTGCCGATGGAGTTGATGATGGCGATGGCGGGCGCCAGGACGAGTGGGTGCAGCCCGGCCTGCGGAATTGACCAGAACAGCGGGCTGGCGCTCTTGAACCCCATGGCGGCGACGCACAGGAACACCAGGGCCAGCCACGGCGAGGTGATCGCGGCCAGGTAGGTGCCTGCCGCCGCAGTGAGCAGCGCGATGATCAGCAGCGGTCGCCGGTTGCCGGTGCGGTCACCGATGCGCGCCGAGACGTACATGGCGACTACCGCGCAGATCCACGGCAGCGAGGCGAGCAGGCCGACGGTGATGTCGTTCACCCCGTCGATGCGGCGAATGATCGACGGCAGCCAGAAGGTATTGGCGTAGATCGAGAGCTGAATCGCGAAATATATCCAGCAGAACAGCAGGAGTTTCGGATCGGCGAGCATACGCCAGCGGGAGGCCTTGTGCGCGACGCCCGAATTCGCGGCTTTCGCCACTTCTTCTTCGGCGATGGTTTCGCTCAACGCTTTCCGCTCCCCCGCCGTCAGCCATTTCGCGTCGTCGATCGTCGAATCCAAGAAGAAGAAGGCGATACACCCGACGAGCACCGACAGCATGCCCTCGATGCCGAACATCCACTGCCAGCCGTGCAGGCCGCCGCCACCGTCGAGCGAGAGCAGCGGGCCCGACAGGGGGCCGGAGATCGCCGCCGCGATCGACGACCCGGCGACGAACAGCGCGGTGGCGCGGCCACGGTGGCTGTTCGGCAGCCATTTCGCCAGGTAGAAGATCACAGCGGGGAAGAATCCCGCCTCGGCGGCGCCGAGCAGGAAACGCAGTACGTAGAACATCGTCGCGTTCTGCACGAACATCATCGCCGCGGAGATCAGACCCCAGCTGATCATGATCCTGGTGAGCCAGACGCGGGCGCCGAACTTCTCCATCATGACGTTGCTCGGCAATTCGAACAGCGCGTAGGCGATGAAGAACACGCCCGCGCCGAACCCGTACGCTGCGGCGCCGATGCCGACATCCGCTTCGAGGTATTCCCGGGCGTAACCGATATTCGATCGGTTGATCTGGTTGCAGATCAGCATGACGATGAACAGCGGTACGACGCGTCGGAAGAATTTCGACACGGCGGAATTCAGTTCTGCCGTCGGCTGCCGAGTGAACGACATCGTCCACTCCTTTCGGTCGAACCACCACCGCGCTGAGACGGTGCTGTGGGAAAAGATCGTCGGGGCGAGTGACTCGCCTCACAGCACCGAACTTAGAGACCGGGCACGATGCCCGTCCAACACCAATTACGGATGAATCGATACAGGAAAGGTATCGGACGACGATTGCCGTCGCGCGTCCAGCCCCCGCAGGAGACGGGACAGCGCGGGATTCTCGTTGTCCTGCCGCCACACCAGATCGAGCTCCACCACCTTCGCGACCTCGGCAAGTTGCCGGTACCGGACGTTGTCGAACCGCATGCCCGCCGCGGATTCGGGCACCAGCGCGGCACCCCAGCCCAGATCGACCAGGGCCAGAATGCTGTGCACCTGGGTCATGTACTGAGTCACCACCGGCACCACCGCCGCCGCGTGCAGCACGCTGGTGACCAGTTCGTGGAAGTAACGTGCCTCGACGGGAGCGTGCATGACCATTTCCGCGCCGTGCAGCGCCGCGACCGGCAACGGCTCGTCGGACGCGGCGAGCGGATGGCCGCCGGGCAGCGCGGCGACGAGGCCTTCCCGCACCACAGTGCGGGCGGTCAGATCCGGCCGCGTGATCGGCGGGCGCACCATCCCGAGGTCGAGCGAACCCTCCGAAAGCGCCTCCACTTGGTCCATCGTCACCAGCTCACGCAGTTCCACATCGACATCAGGCAGCAGCGAGCGAGCGGTCGCCAGCACCAGGGGCAGCCCGGAGTGCACGCTGGCACCGGTGAAACCCACCCGCAGCACGCCGCCGGTGCCCGCCGACACCCGGCGCACCGCCAGCGTCGCACGCTCCGCCTGCTGGAGCAGGCGGCGAGCGTCGACCAGGAACGCCTGGCCCGCCCGGGTGAGGCGAACGGTGCGGTTGGAGCGATCGAAGAGTTCCGCGCCCACTTCCTTCTCCAGCAGCTGGATCTGCCTGCTCAGCGGCGGTTGCGTCATCCGGAGGCGTTCGGCGGCGCGGCCGAAGTGGAGTTCCTCGGCGACGGCCACGAAATGGGTGAGCTGCACGAAGGTGAACATCCGATACCGACCTTGTATTGAAAGATATGCAAACAGTGTTGGACGTGAATCATAAGCGCTTCCTAGGGTGGGCTGAGCCGGCCCATCGAACAGGAGAGCCCACCATGACCACTGCCGCACCGCAGGACATCGCCCGCAAGCTCGGCTCCGGACTGTTGTCCTTCCCGGTCACCCATCTGCGTGCCGACGGCTCGTTCGATGAGGCGGCCTACCGGGAGAACATCGCCTGGCTCGGTGGCTACGACGCGTCCGGTCTCTTCGCCGCGGGCGGCACCGGCGAGTTCTTCTCGCTCACCCCGGCCGAAGTGCAGCAGGTGGTCGCCGCCGCGGTGGCCGAAGCGCCGGAGGGACTGCCGGTGATCGCGCCGGCCGGTTACGGCACGGCCACCGCGGTGGAGATGGCGCGGGCGGCGGAACGGGCCGGCGCGCACGGCATCCTGCTACTGCCGCCGTATCTCACCGAGGCGAGCCAGGAGGGGCTGGTGGCGCACGTCCGGCAGGTGTGCGCGGCGACCGATCTCGGCGTGATCATCTATTCCCGGGCCAATGCCGCATACACCGAGACCGCTGTCGCCGAACTCGCCGACCGCTGCCCCAACCTCATCGGTTTCAAGGACGGCATCGGCAACATCGAGCAGATGACCCGCATCTACGCCTGCCTCGGCGACCGGCTCACCTACGTGGGCGGGCTGCCGACCGCGGAGATGTTCGCGCTGCCGTACCTGGCCCTCGGCGTCACCACCTACTCCTCGGCGATCTTCAACTTCGTCCCGGAGTTCGCGCTCGATTTCTACCGGGCGCTGCGCCGCGGCGACACCGGATTCGTGCGCACCGCGTTGAACGACTTCGTGATCCCCTACTGCGACCTGCGCAATCGGAAGCCGGGTTACGCGGTGAGCATCATCAAGGCGGGCATGAAAGTGATCGGACGCCCGGCCGGACCGGTGCGCAGCCCGCTGACCGATCTCGACGGAGCCGAACTGGCCGAGCTGGCCGATCTCGTGAAGAAAGTGAGCTGATGACCGCCTCTCGCACCGACGCCGCGCACCTCACCGGCGCCAACCTGGTCGGCGCCGCGGACGTCTCCGGCACGGCTGCGGCCTTCCGCGCGACCAACCCCGCGACCGGCGCCGACCTCGACCCGGTGTACCGCGAAGCCGACGTCACGATGGTCAGCCGGGCCGCCGAGCTGGCCGCGGCGGCCTTCGACCGCTATCGGCACACCGGCTTCGCACAACGCGCCGCGTTCCTGGAAGGCATCGCACGGGAAATCGAAGCGCTGGGCGACGCCCTGGTCGAGCGGGTGATCGCCGAAACCGGACTGCCCGAGGCACGGGTGCGCGGCGAGATCACGCGCACCACCGGCCAGCTTCGCCTCTTCGCCGAGGTGGTGCGCGAGGGAAGCTGGACCGGCGCGCGCTGGGACCGTCCCGACCCGGCGCGCAGCCCGCTGCCGAAACCCGATCTGCGGCAACGCCGGGTGCCCCTCGGACCGGTCGCGGTGTTCGCGGCGAGCAACTTCCCGCTGGCATTCTCCGTGGCCGGAGGCGATACCGCGTCCGCGCTGGCGGCGGGCGCGCCGGTCGTGGTCAAAGCGCACCCCGCGCATCCGGGCACCTCCGAGTTGGTGGGCCGGGCAGTGGGCACCGCCGTACGCGCGCACGACCTGCCCGAGGGCACCTTCTCCCTGATCCACGGCGGCGTGGACACCGGCCTGGCGCTGGTGAGCGACCCCCGGATCCGGGCGGTCGGCTTCACCGGCTCCCGCCGGGCCGGGCTCGCGCTCGTCGCCGCGGCCGCGGCGCGGCCGGTGCCCATTCCGGTCTTCGCGGAGATGTCCAGCGTGAATCCGGTTTTCCTGCTGCCGGGCGCCCTGGCCGAGCGGGGCGCTCGGCTCGGCGCGGAGTTCGTCGCCTCCCTCACCACCGGCGTCGGGCAGCTGTGCACCAGCCCCGGCCTGGTCTTCCTGGCCGACGGCCCCGGCGCCGACGAGTTCGTCGCCGCGGCGAGCGCGCAGGTCGCGGCGGCATCCGGTGCGCCCATGCTGAACCCGGGTATCGCCTCCGCGTTCGCCGCGGGCGTGCGGCGCCTGGCCGCCACCGACGCCGTGCGGACGGTCGCGACGGGCACCGGCGCCGGGGCCGCGTGCACCGGCGTGCCGCAACTGTTCGTCACCACCGGTGAGCGGTTCCTGGCCGAGCGGGAACTGCAGGAGGAAGTGTTCGGGCCCGCCTCGATCGTCGTGCGGGTAACCGGCGAGGAGCAGTTCGCCGCCGTCATCGACGGACTCGAAGGTCAGCTCACCGCGACCGTGCACGCCACGGCGGCGGATCACGACCTCGCCCGAACCCTGCTCGGCAAGCTGGAGCTGATCGCGGGCCGGGTGCTGTTCGACGGCTGGCCCACCGGAGTGGAAGTCGGCCACGCGGTGGTCCACGGCGGCCCGTTCCCCGCGACCAGCGCGCCCTCGACCACTTCCGTGGGTAGCCGCGCCATCGAGCGATTCCTGCGCCCGGTCGCCTATCAGAACGTGCCCGACGACCTGCTCGCCGACGAGATCCGCGCGGACAACCCGCTCGGCATCTGGCGGCGCGTGGACGGGGCCGTCACGCGGGACTGAGATCCGGTCCTCGCGCGGGGTACGCCGCCGCGCGCCCGGTCTCCGGCCGGGCGCGCGGCGGCTTCCCAGGCATGAGCTGGAGTAGCACGCTCTCGTTGCTAGAGTGAAGGCACTGTGAGACTCATCGGTTGGTTGCGGCATGGCGGCATCGCGCTGGGCCTGCTCGCCGCGGCGCTGCTCATGGCGCCGCTGGCGCACTGCGCGCTGCTCGGTAGCGGTGACCATGCCCATCCGGCCGCTGCGCATTCCCACGCTGCCGCGACTCCGTTCACGACAGCGCTCGTGTCGGCTCTGGACGACCACTCCCACGTCATTGCCGGCCTCGCGGGACATCACGGTGTGCCCCACGCCGTCCATTGCGCCGTCACACCCGCGCTCCCGGTCGGGGGCGGCAGTTCGGTGCCGCCGCTGTTGCTCCTGCTCGTGTTGACCGCGATCGTGGTCGTCGCGGCCGCGTATCACCTGAGTTCCGGCACAGTGCGTGGCCCGCCTGTCGCGGCTGTGCCCATCGTCAGCGGCAGAGTGCTGCTGACGCGCATCTGTATCGCCCGACGCTGATCGGTCAGCGCCAGGCCGACGTGTCGTTCCCGTCGGCCGGTGTGCTGCCCGTGCACGTCTCCGCCCTGTGCGGCGGTCTCGATACAGAAAGCGACAGTCATGGACAACGTTGTGCTCGGCAGGCTCGCCGGGAGTCCCACGACGCTGGGAGCCGCGCCGGACGCGGTGCGGCATCCGATCGCGCTCGTCGGCAACACTCCCGTGTTGTGGATCGGCGCGCCACTGGCACCCGAGGGCCGAGGGTTCTGGGCCAAGCTCGAGGGGTTCAATCCGGGCGGGATGAAGGATCGCCCCGCCATGCACATGGTGCGGCGAGCGAAGGAACGCGGCGATCTGGCACCCGGAGCGAGGATCATCGAGTCCACCAGCGGCACGCTGGGCCTGGGTCTGGCGCTGGCGGGCATGGCCTACCACCATCCGGTCACCGTGGTCACCGACCCGGGGCTGGAGCCGATCGTCGCGCGAATGCTCGCGGCCTATGGAACGCGCGTCGACATGGTGACGCGGCCGCACCCCACCGGCGGCTGGCAGCAGGCGCGCCGCGATCGAGTCGCGGAGTTGCTCGAGCGCGAGCCCGGCGCATGGTGCCCTGATCAGTACCATAATCCCGACAATGTCGAGGGATACGAATCGCTGGCCATCGAGTTGATCGAACAACTCGGCGGCGTCAACGTGCTGGTGTGCGCCGTGGGCACCGGTGGCCATTCGGCCGGAGTGGCGCGGGTCCTGCGCCGATTCAATCCCGATCTCGAACTCATCGGCGTCGATACGATCGCCTCGACCATCTTCGGCCAACCGGCCGGGCCGAGGCTGATGCGAGGTCTCGGCTCGAGCATCTACCCGCGCAACGTCGACTACGCGGCCTTCGACGAAATCCATTGGGTGGCGCCTTCGGAAGCGGTGTGGGCGAGCCGCACCCTGGCAGCGACCCATCATGCCAGCGGTGGATGGAGCGTGGGCGCAGTCGCTCTGGTGGCGGGATGGGCCGCCCGGACGCACGACCCCGAGGCCAGGATCGCGGCCGTCTTCCCCGACGGGCCGCACCGCTATTTCGACACCGTTTACAACGACGCCTATTGCGAGGAGCACGGTTTGCTGGAGGCCGCTCCACCGATCGAACCGGACACCATCGGCCACCCGGCCGAGCGGGTCGTGCGGTCTTGGACGCGGTGTGGCCTCGTCCTCGATCCGCGAGCCGCCGCGCGCGGCGGGGAGCGGTCGTGATGACGGTCTACGCCCAGTTCCGCAGCTTCGATCCGGCCGCCCGGCTGTTGATGGTCAACCAGTTCGGCATCAATCTCGGCTTCTACATGCTGATGCCGTATCTGGCCGGATACCTGGCCGGGCCGCTGGGCTTGGCGGCGTGGGCCGTCGGCCTGGTGCTCGGCGTGCGGAACTTCTCCCAGCAGGGCATGTTCCTCGTCGGTGGCACGCTCGCCGACCGGCTCGGCTACAAGCCGCTGATCGTGGCCGGATGCCTGTTGCGCACCGGTGGTTTCGCGCTGCTGGCGTTCGCCACGTCTCTGCCCGGGTTGCTGATCGCCTCGGCGGCGACGGGTTTCGCCGGAGCACTGTTCAACCCCGCCGTCCGCGCGTATCTGGCGGCCGACACCGGAGAACGGCGGGTGGAAGCGTTCGCGGTGTTCAACGTCTTCTATCAGGCGGGCATCCTGGCCGGGCCGCTGGTCGGACTCGCACTGATGGCATTCGATTTCCGGGTGACAGCGGGTGCGGCGGCCGCGGTGTTCGCGATATTGACGGTCGCGCAATGGTTCGCACTGCCCACCCGGCGCGCCGAGGCCCCGGCGGAGCAGACGACGGTGGTCGAGGATTGGCGGACCGTGGTCTCCAATCGCCGGTTCGTGGCCTTCGCGGCGGCCATGATCGGCTCGTATGTGCTGTCGTTCCAGGTGTATCTCGCGCTGCCACTGCAAGCGGATCACGTGGCAGGCGCGCGATCGCAGATCCTGACCTCGGCGGTGTTCGTCATCTCGGGTGTGGTGGCGGTCGCCGGGCAGTTGCGGATCACCGCGTGGTTGCGCGCCCGCTGGGGCACCGGCCGCAGTCTGATCGTCGGGATGAGCGTGCTCGCGATGTCGTTCCTGCCACTGGCGCTCGTGCCGGGCCCCGAGCGGTTCGGCATGGTCGCGGCCGTCGCCGCGCTGCTGGTGACGGCGGCGCTATTGGCGGTGGGTACGGCGGCGGTGTTCCCGTTCGAGATGGACACCGTCGTGTCGCTGTCCGGCGGCAGGCTGGTCGCCACGCATTACGGGTTCTACAACACTGTGGTCGGCGTCGGGATCCTGGTCGGCAATCTCGCGACCGGCGCCGTGGTCGGCGCCGCGCACCACGCGGGAGTCCGGTGGGCGGTCTGGGTCGGCCTCGGCGCGGTCGGCGCGCTCGCCGCGCTGGCCTTGCACGCGCTCGACCGGTCCGAGCGCGCCGGTGGCGCCCAGGGTGATTCCGCGCGAGATCGGCACGTCGCCGAGGTCGAGGACCCGGTGCAGGTGATGGACTCCCGGAGATAGCCGGGTCGTCGCCGCGACGGCCGTGGCCGCGATGACGGCGGTGGCGCGGGATTGATTCCGTCCCCGCGCCCACCGCGTCACGCCGTCTCGGCCGCCGGCGAGGACGAGCCAGTCCTCGGCGCCGGGAAGAGGCAGCCCGCGTGGCGCGCGGGAGGCTCCAGGCAGCCGGGTCAGCATCGCCAAGGCCGCGGTCGCGATCGCCGAGTCGAGCCCGAAATACGTGGTGACCCGCGCTCCCAGATCGCGGCGCAACGAGTGCTGATCGGAGAAGTCGACGCGGTACAGTCGTCGGCGACGTCCGCCGGGCAGGTCGAACGTCTTCGGCTCCGTGTAGTTGCGGACCATCCGTTCGCCATCGTGAAAACGTCTGCCCAGCAATTGATATGTCCATTCCGTCGCGGCGGCCCCATGCCTTTCACCCGCTCCGAGCAGCACCACCAGATCGATCGGTCCGGGCGAGGCACGATGCACGGCGGTGGCGAGCAGGTTCGTCAGCCCCGGCGCGAGCCCGACATCCACGATCACGGGGGCCGCCGGCGCGATGCGCCGCAGCGCGGCGACGTATTCCGTCGTGGCCGTGACGTCGACGAACGCGACGCCGTGAGCACCGGCCAGTTCGGCGAGGCGAGGGTTCTCCACGCCCGACGCGTTGACCACCACGTCCACGCCCGTCAGAGCCGCGCGGTAGGACTCGAGACCGGGCTCGGTCGAGTCCACCGTCCGGTCCGCGCGAGCGGGGTCGCGTCCGGCCGCGATCGGGTTGGCGCCCGCCGCACGCAACTCGGTCATCAGAGGACCACCGACGGCCCCGTATCCACCTAGAACCAAGACGTTCCGCACAATAACCACCCTCCGCCGCAGGCTTCCTCTCAGCCACCTACCTCGGCAGGAAATCGCCCGCGCAGCGCGGATTCGGCGTGGCCCGCGACGATCTCGCTCAGCCGGAACACCTCGGGCGGGTCCGGCAACACATGTCGAACAGCGAACACCCCGACCCGGGTGAGACGACGCACCGCGAAGCTGAACGCGGCGGGCGGTAGGGGTATCCGGAGCGTCTCGATCACATGTTCCTCGCACAGCGCCAGCGCCAGCCAGCGTCCGAACCAGCGCAGCGGCCACGGGAACCATCGCGTGGCGAACTGATCGATGAGCGCGTTCGCCAACCGCTGCCCGGCCTCGGAGTAGGCGAAATCCGGGCCTTGCTCATAGGACTCGAGGAACTCCTCCATGTCCTGCCAGGTCTGCGGGATGTCGGCCACTCCGAGCCGTTGCGATACCTCGCGCCAGTGCAGTAGTTGCGCTTGCCGCTCTTTCTCGCTCAGCCCTGGCGCGCCCGCGACCTGTCGCAACAGACGGTCGTAGATGAGGGTGAACACCGCGGCGCTGTGCTGGAACGTGTGCAACGGCATGGGCCAGTTCCGGGCGACAGTGGAGTGCCAATTCCGGACATAGTCCAGGCTCTTGCCCGTCGCGGGGCTGGAGAATCCGTCGTCGATCCAGGAGAAGAGATGGAACATGGTCTCGTCGGCGCGCCGGATGCCATGCTCGTACAGCATTCCGGCGCCGTTGCGGTCCACGGCGACCGCCGACGCCGGCGGCCCGGCGAAGCGCACGAAACCCACGGTGTAGAACAGGTGCACCACGAGCAGGCTTCGCGGCACCAGCTGGCAGCTCGCCAACCGCACGATGCGCTCGCTGTCCACCGAGGGATCGAGCCGCTCGATTTCCGATCGCATCCATTTCGCACCGCGCTTCGCCTGCCGACCCGCCATGTTCCAGCCACCTTCTACTAGAGTCTCGATACAGTGAGAATGTCACTATAGTGACGCTCTAGTCAATAGGCGTGCAGGTGCGATCGAGGACGCTCAGGTCACGGCGATGCCGGAGTGCGCGTTGCGGGCGCTGTGCAGAGCGGCGAGCGGGCGCGACGCCCGGAAGGAAGTTCCGAGCCGATCTCGCGTGCGATCAGGCCCATGCCCGTTCGCCGGTCACCAGAGGCAGCGGCGGAAACAGTTTCGCCCAGAATTCGTGCCGAACCGCGTCCCACAGCCTCGCCAGCTCCGGAAGCTGCTCGCGCGCCTGCGCGAGATCGGGATAGCTGCCGGGACCGAAGGACACCACCGGCGAAGCGTCGGAGGCGTTGTCCACCGCCACGATGGCGATGAGGTGATGCTGAACAAAGCGCCAGGTCACACGCAATCCGTCGACTTCGGTTCGGCGTACGTCATCCATCTTGGACACTCCGGCGCCACCTGCTCTCCCGGCGAATGCGCAGGCACGCACCGCCGACAGACCGCAATGCGCCCAGCGCCGCCCCGGCCTGCGATCCGGCCCGGCCGGGATCGGACCGCCGTAGACGCTCGCTGTGACTGATTCGATTCTCGGACATTCGATTCTCGGACATCAGGAAATCCCGCTTCGATCGTGACGTCGACGCGTCGAGGTGCCCGCGAAGGCGATTCACGCCCATAAACATAAGACATTAGAGTTCATAGTTCAAGGGTTCATAGGTAGAATCGAGTGACATACCCCACCGAGGAGTCGCGTTGCCCCATCAGGAGAGCGCCGGGTTGACCGCGCTGGGCGCCGTATTGTCCCCGCTCGAGGGTGGCGGCCCGAAGACCGAGGCGGTGGTGGAGCGGTTGTGCGCCGCGATCAGCCTCGGGTTGATGGTCGACGGCCAGCAGTTGCCGAGCGAGACCGATCTGGCGAACCAGTTGGGCGTGTCGACGATGACCCTGCGCGAGGCGCTGGCCGTCCTCCGGCAGCGCGGCATCGTGCACACCAAGCGCGGGCGCGGCGGCGGCAGCTTCATCCGCGGTTCGGCGGAGGTGCTCGAGAGCGCTTCGCTGGCACGATTGCAGCAGATGAGCATCCAGGAGCTGCGCGATCTGGGCGACGAACACTTCGCCGTCGCCGGAGCGGCTGCCGTGTTCGCCGCCCGCCGCGGCCTGCGGACCGATATCGCCCGGTTACGCGCCTTGGCCGACCGGTTGAAAGACAGCAGCGAACTCATTTCGGCACGACGCGCCGACAGCCGCTTTCACATCGAGATGGCGGTGTGCGCGCAGTCCACCCGGCTGACCCGCGCGGAGGTCGCCTTGCAGGCCGAACTCTCCGCTCTGCTCTGGTTGCCGCGGCTGAAACTGAACCCGGAGGCCGAGGCGACCGCTCATCGCGACCTGGTGGACGCCATCGAAAGAGAAGACGACGCCCGGGCGCGAGAACTGGCAGAATCACAGACCGAATCACGCATCCGCCGCCTCGTCTCCCTACGCTTGGAGCTCAGTGATTGATGAGCGACGCCGATGAGAATCCCAGATCGGTGACCGTCGAGTCGCTCGCGGCTACCGTCACCGAGCTCGCCGACGAGATCTACGGATCGCTGCGAGTCATCGGGACGGCGCTGACAACATTGTGGGAAGGTCTCGTCCAGCAGTCGCGGTCCGCGCCCCGCTCCACCGACCTGGCACCACTTCGCGAGACGATCGTCGGCGAGCTGGAGCGGCGCGGGAAAGTGTTCGAGAGCGCGGGTGTCGTGCTGGCGGACGGCGTGCTCGCCGATCACCCGCGCCATCTCGAATGGTGGTTGCTGGACGCACAGCGCCGCCCGCAACGCCTGAGGCTGGAATTGAATCCGCACAGCGAATACTTCTACGACTACACCGGCATGGAGTGGTTCGCGATCCCCCGTGACCAAGATCGGCGCTGGGTACACGGGCCGAGTTTGGATTACGCGTGCACGGATCAGTACGTGTGTACCTTCGCGGTTCCGGTCTCGACCTCACCGGGAACATTTCTCGGCATCGCAGGCGCGGATGTCCCCGTCGCCTCGATCGAAGAGGTGCTGCTTCCCCGATTCCGGGCATCCGGTCAGCGAGTGGTGCTGGTCAACGACGAGGGCCGCGTCATCATGGGGACCGATCCCGAATTCACGACCGGAGCCAAGACGACCCGGCTGGCTCGACCCGCGCCGCCGGTGCCGATCGAGACCCTGCCATGGTCTTTGCAGCCGCTCGGCCCAGCGCATCCCCACTGATCGCGCAGGACAGCGCGGTGCGCCCCGATGAATGGGGTCGTGCGGCCCAGCGCAGTTCGCCGAATACTCGTGGCCATGAAGGCGATCACCGCTGGCCTCCTCGTGACGGCCACACTTCTCGCGCCACTGTCGACCGCGTCCGCCACGCCGCTCGAGCAGCCGACGGCCGTCGCCGAGACCCGATCGGCTTCGACCGGGTCGGCCACCCAATCGCTGTGCCTGCTGCTGCGCATGTTGCGCGCGGGGTACGTCGACAGTTCGGGCGGCGGCCCGGCCTGCACGTTCCCCTGAGACGACCGGAACGGACGCAGCCCGGCGGATCGCTCTGGGCGAAGCACGATCGCAGGTCAGTGCCCGCGCCGTCACAAGCGACGTAACCGTCTGGGGAGCTTGACATCCCTGAGCGAGGATGCGCGTTCCTGCCGGCTGGAGGAGCGCGGGCGCGCAGAATGGATATGTCCGCGGCACGGCATCGTATGGGATGGTACGGCTCCGAAGTGCCCGGACTGCGAAGAATGTGAGACACAGCATAATCGGCCGACGCGGCCGTATGCCGCGCCGTAGGCAGTGCCCCCACTGTGTACTGTCCCGACGGGGCGGGCAGTCCGTGGCTTCGTACGAGAGGCACCGGTCTGTCCGCGACACCCTTGCGAGCATGAAGCGACGCTGTGGGTCGGATGGAGGATGTTCGACCGCGAGATCAGCACCACCTGAGGGAGAAAGCACACTAAATGAAGATGGATCGCCGTTCTGCGCGTGGAAATCGCCGTCGCCGTTCCGGCGGTCTGCTCTTCGGGCAACTGCTCACCGCCGCGGTCGAGTCCGCCGCGGATACGGTGGCGATCCGATTCGACCCGACAGGTGATCCCGCCGATGCCGTGGAGCTGACCTATCGGGAGCTCGACGAATCGTCGTCCCGGTTGGCGCGCGAGTTGATCCACCGGGGAGTGGGGCCCGGCGACGTCGTGGCCATAGGTATCCGGCGTTCCGTCGAGTCGGTGCTGTCGGTGTGGGCCATCGCGAAGACCGGCGCTGCTTACGTGCCGATCGATCCCACCTACCCGTCCGAGCGGATCGAGTACATGGTGTCGAATTCCGGTGCCGCGCTCGGACTGACGACTGCGGCGTTCCGCGAATCGCTCGGAACGTCCATCCCGTGGATCGAACTCGACGACCCACGACACCGGGAGCAGATAGCCGCGTGGCCCGGGCACCCGGTTTCCTACACCGATCGAGTGCGGCCGCTCACCGAGCAGCATCCCGCTTACGTCATCTTCACTTCCGGCTCGACCGGCCGCCCCAAAGGGGTCGTGGTCACCCATTCCGGCTTGGGCGCCATGGTCGCATCCGAACGGGAGCGCTACGGCGTCGCGGAAGGCTCCCGGGTGATGCACATCTGCTCGCCGAACTTCGACGTGTCGGTGCTGGAACTGCTGCTCGCCTTCGCCACAGGATCGACGCTGGTGATCGCGCCCCCGTCGGTGTTCGGTGGTTTCGAGCTGGCCGATCTGCTGCGGCGCGAACGCGTCACCCACATGCTCATCACACCCGGGGCGCTGGAATCGGTGGACCCGGCGGGTCTCACGGACCTGCGGGTCGTCATGGTCATCGGTGACCGGTTCGGCCCCCACCTGGTGGACCGGTGGACCACCGACGGCCGCGCGATGATCAACGGCTACGGCCCCACCGAGGCCACGGTCATCGCCACCAGCAGCGCGCCGCTGGTGCCGGGCGAGACCATAACCATCGGTAGCGCCATTCCCGGATTCGGCTTGTTCGTGCTGGATTCCCGTTTGCGTCCGGCCCCTGCCGGGGTGGTCGGTGAGTTGTATCTGTCCGGTCCCGCGCTGGCGCAGGGTTATCTCAACCGGCCTGGCCTGACCGCGGAACGGTTTGTCACCAACCCGTTCGGCGCCGAGGGCGGCAACCCCGGCTCCCGGATGTACCGCACCGGCGACTTGGCCCGCCGACTGGCGTCCGGCGGCATCGAGGTCCTCGGCCGGTCGGACTTCCAGGTGAAGGTCCGCGGTTTCCGCGTCGAACTGGGTGAGATCGATGACGCGCTGAGCCGCCACCCCGATGTCGAATTCGCGGCGACGTTGGGCAAGCGGCAACCGAACGGCACGACCATGCTGGTGTCGTATGTGTTGCCGCGGCCGGGTGTGGTGGTGGATACGGGTGTGTTGGTGGAGTTCGTGTCGGGGTTGTTGCCGGTGTATATGGTTCCGGCGTCGGTGGTGGTGTTGGATGAGATTCCGTTGACGCCGGTGGGGAAGTTGGATCGGGGGGCGTTGCCGGAGCCGGTGTTGGCGGTGCGGGAGTTTCGGGCGCCGTCGACGCCGGTGGAGGAGGTTGTGGCGGAGGTGTTCGGGGCGTTGTTGGTGGCCGAGGGGGGCGGTCGGGTGGGGGCGGATGATGATTTCTTCGAGTTGGGTGGGAATTCGTTGCTGGCGGCGCAGGCGGCGGCGCGGATCGGTGCGGCGTTGGGTGTGCGGGTGCCGGTGCAGTTGTTGTTCGAGGCGACGACGGTGGCGGGGTTGGCGGCGCGGGTGGAGGCGCGTGCGGGGTCGGTGGCGGGGCGGGCGTTGGTGGCGGGGCCGCGGCCGGATCGGGTGCCGTTGTCGTATGCCCAGCAGCGGATGTGGTTTTTGAACCGGTTCGATCCTGGTAGTGGGGTGAACAATATTCCGGTGGCGGTGCGGTTGAGTGGTGTGCTGGATGTGGCGGCGTTGCGGGCGGCGGTGGGGGATCTGGTGGCGCGGCACGAGGTGTTGCGGACGGTGTATCCGGATGTGGATGGGCAGGGTTGGCAGGTGGTGTTGCCGGTGTCGGATGCGCGGGCGGTGCCGGAGGTGTGGGTGCGGCGGGCGGGGGAGTCGGAGGTGGCGGCGTTGGTGGCCGCGGCGGTGGGGGAGGGTTTCGATGTGACGGTGGCGCCGCCGGTGCGGGTGCGGTTGATCGAGTTGAGCGCTTCGGAGCATGTGCTGGTGTGTGTGGTGCATCACATCGCGGGTGATGGGTTCTCGATGGGTCCGTTGACGCGGGATCTGATGAGTGCGTATGTGCAGCGGGTGCGGGGTGGGGCGCCGGAGTGGGCGCCGTTGCCGGTGCAGTACGCCGATTACGCGGTGTGGCAGCGGGAGGTGCTGGGTAGTGAGGATGATCCGGAGTCGGTGCTGGCCGCGCAGGTGGGGTTCTGGCGGGAGGCGTTGGCGGGGTTGCCCGAGCAGGTGGAGTTGCCGGCGGATCGGGTGCGTCCGGCGGTGGCGTCGTATCGGGGGGCGACGGTCGGTTTCGAGATCGACGCGGTGGTGCACGCGGGGTTGAGCCGGGTGGCCGCGCGGCATCAGGCGACGGTGTTCATGGTGGTGCACGCGGCGTTGGCGGTGTTGCTGGCGCGGTTGTCCGGTAGCCGGGACATCGTGGTCGGTACGCCGGTGGCCGGGCGGGGTGAGGCGGTGCTGGATGATCTGATCGGGATGTTCGTCAATACGCTGGTGTTGCGGACTCCGGTCGATCCCGGGGCGCGGTTCGAGGGGTTGCTGGCCCAGGTCCGCCGCAGCGACGTCGCGGCGTTCGGGCATGCGGATGTGCCGTTCGAGCGGTTGGTGGAGGTGCTGGACCCGCCGCGGTCCCCGGCGCGGCATCCGTTGTTCCAGGTGATGCTGACCTTCCAGAATCTGGCGGCGCCGCGGTTGGAGTTGCCGGGGTTGTCGGTGTCGGGGGTGGATCTGGCGGTGGGGGTGGCGAAGTTCGATCTGCAGCTGGCGATCGCGGAGAACCTCGACCCCGACGGTGGGGCGGGGGGCATGTCGGCGGCGTTCACCTACGCCACCGACCTGTTCGACGTGGCCACGGTGCGTGATTTCGCCGACCGGTTCACCCGCATCCTGGCCGCGGTCGCCGCCGACGAGACGGTGATCGTCGGCGATATCGACGTCCTCGCCCCCGGGGAACGCGAGCTGGTGCTGCACGAATGGTCCACCCCCGCCGCGGTCGTACCGGAGGTGACATTGGTCGATGTCATCACCACCCAAGCCCGCAACCGCCCCGACGCGGTCGCGATCCGCTACCACGACACCGATCTCACCTTCGCCGAGCTGCACCGCCGCGCCAACCAGGTCGCCCGGGCGTTGATCGCCCAGGGCGCGGGCCCGGAAACAGTCGTCGCGGTCGCGGTGCCACGCACCGAGGAACTACCCGTCGCGCTGCTGGGCGTGCTCATCGCCGGAGCCGCCTACCTGCCCATCGACACCGGCTACCCGGTCCAACGACTGGAATTCATGCTCCAGGACGCGGCTGCGGTGTGTGTGCTGACCACGGCGGAGCTGCGGGAGGCGGTGCCGGTGGGGGATCTGCCGGTGGTGTTGCTGGCCGATGCCGCCGCCTGTTCCGACGCGCCGGTGGGTGACGCCGAGCGGGTGGCGCGGTTGCGCCCGGACAACCTGGCGTATGTCATCTACACCTCCGGCTCCACCGGCGTGCCCAAGGGTGTCGGGGTCGCTCACCGCAACGTGGTGGAGTTGTTCGCCAACACCCAGCCGTTGTTCGTTCGGCGCCGAGGACGTGTGGACGTTGTTCCATTCCTACGCCTTCGACTTCTCGGTGTGGGAGCTGTGGTGCGCGCTGGCCACGGCGGCAGCGTGGTGGTGGTCAACTACCTGACCTCCCGCTCCCCGGAGCAGTTCCGGGAACTGCTGATCCGTGAGCAGGTCACCGTGCTCAATCAGACCCCTCGGCGTTCTACCAGTTGGTGGAGGCCGACCGCGCCGCCACGATGCCGGGCGTTCGCGTTGCGCTACATCGTTTTCGGTGGCGAGGCACTGGATCTGCGTCAACTGCAACGCTGGTACGAGCGCCATCCGGTGGACGCGCCCTGGCTGGTGAACATGTACGGCATCACCGAGACCACCGTGCACGTGTCGTTCCTGGCGCTGGAACCACGACGCGCAGGACCCGGCCAGCGTGATCGGGCGCGCGTTGCCGGTTTGCGGGCGTATGTGCTCGATGACCGGTTGCACCCCGCGCCGGTCGGAGTTGCCGGGAGATCATGTCGTCGGGTGCGCAGGTGTCGCGCGGCTATCTGGGGCGTCCCGGGTTGGCCGCGACGCGTTTCGTGGCCGACCCCTTCGGCGCGCCGGGTTCGCGGATGTATCGCAGCGGCGACATCGGCCGGTGGGTCGGGTTCGGTGGTCAGGCCACCCTCGAGTACGCCGGACGCGGGGACCAGCAGGTCCAGTTGCGCGGGTTCCGTATCGAGCTCGGCGAGATCGAAGCGGCGCTGCTGCGGTGTCCGGGCGTCAGTCAGGCGGTGGTGCTGGTGCGTGCCGACGAGCACGCCGGTGACCGTTTGATCGGTTACGTGGTGGCCGATACCGGCGCGACTGTGGACCCGTCGGTGCTGCGGGCGCAGGTGTCGGAATTCCTGACCGGCTACATGGTGCCCGATGTGGTCATGGTGCTGGACGCGCTGCCGTTGACCCCGAACGGGAAACTGGACCGCACAGCGCTGCCCGCCCCGGAGTTCGTCTCCACCACGGTGTTCCGCGCGCCGGGCTCACCGGTGGAACAGGCCGTGGCCGATGTGTTCGCCGGACTGCTCGGCGCCGCCGAGGTCGGCCTGGACGACGACTTCTTCGCCCTGGGCGGCAACTCACTGCTGGCCACCCGCGTGGTGGCGCGGATCAACGAAGCCCTGGACGCCAACGTCGCGGTGCGCGAACTGTTCGAATCCCCCACCGTGGCCGCGCTCGCCGCCCGGGTGGTGCCCGGCGCCGGCGGCGGCGGGCGGCCGGTACTGCAACGCGCGCAGCGGGTGGAACCGATCCCGCTGTCGCTGGCCCAGCAGCGGATGTGGGTACTCAACCAGTTCGACCCCGCCTCCCCCGCCTACAACATCCCGCTGGCGATCCGGCTCAGCGGCGCACTGGATGTCTCCGCGCTGCGCTACGCACTGGCCGACGTGCTCGAACGCCACGAATCCCTGCGCACCCGCTACCCCGCGGGCGGACCCGGCGGACTGCCGTTCCAGCAGATCCTCACCGTCGAACAAGCCCTGCCCAACGGGCTGGAGGTCGTCGTCTCCGACGACCCGATCGAGCAGATCACCGAGCTGATGCTGACCGGGTTCGACGTCACCACCGAAGTGCCGGTGCGGGCGCTGCTGCTGGAATCCGGACCAGACGAACATCTGCTGGCGTTCGTGGCCCATCACATCGCCGCCGACGGCGCCTCCATGGCCCCGCTGGCCCGCGACCTGATGAGCGCCTACCTCGCCCGCATCGGCGGCAACTCCCCCCGCTGGTCGCCGCTGGAGGTGCAATACGCCGACTACGCCATCTGGCAACGCGGCGTGATCGGCACCGATGACGACGACAATTCGGTAGCGGCACGACAACTCGCGTACTGGCGTCACCAACTCGCCGGGCTGACCGGCGAGTTGGAACTGCCGCTGGACCGGCCCCGCCCCGCGATCCCCAGCATGCGCGGCGCCAACACCGGTTTCGCGGCGTCCCCGCAGGTGCACGCGGCGTTGGTCGCGCTGGCCCGCGAACACAACTGCACTCTGTTCATGGTCGTGCACGCCGCCCTGGCCGTGCTGCTGGCGCGGCTGTCGGGCCACCACGACATCGCCATCGGCACCCCCATCGCAGGGCGTGGCGAACGCGTACTCGACGACCTGGTCGGCATGTTCGTCAACACCCTCACCCTGCGCACCCACGTCCAGACCGGCATGAGCTTCACCGAACTCCTCGACCAAGCCCGCGACACCGACCTGGCCGCCTTCGCCAACGCCGACATCCCCTTCGAACGCGTCGTCGAAGTCGTCGCCCCCGGCCGCGCCACCACCCACAACCCCCTCTTCGGCGTCGTGCTGTCGTTCCAGAACAACGAACAACCCACCCTCCAGCTACCCGGCCTCACCGTCACCGCACTCGACACCGACAGCGTCGCCGCCAAATTCGACCTGCAAGTCAACGTCAACCCCCACCACCACCACGACGGCACCCCCGCCGAACTCGACACCATCTTCACCTACGCCACCGACCTGTTCGACGAAACCACCATCCAAACCCTCGGCCGCAGACTCGAACGCATCCTCACCACCATCGCCACCAACCCCCACACCCTCATCGGCGACATCGACATCCTCGACGAAACCGAGCATCGACTCGTCACCACCGTTACCAAACCCGCCTTCCCGCCTCCGGCCACGACATCCGCGGGCACCGCGCTCACCCAGGCACTCGTCGCCGCGGTCGAGGACGACCCCGATGCCCCCGCCGTCGTCTTCGATGACGACGAGTTGTCCTATCATGACCTCGAAACCCGCTCCTCGCGGTTGGCGCGGGTGCTGATCGCGCGGGGCGCCGGCCCCGGCGCGGGCGTCGCGGTCCACCTCGATCGCGGCATCGAAGCCGTCATCGCCGCCTGGGCCGTGCTCAAGACCGGCGCCGCGCTGGTCCCCCTCGACGCGCTCGACGCACCGCTACCCGGCGAACTCGACATCAAAATCGGCCTGACCGTCGGCCGCACCCGCTCGATCGCCGCGGTCGACTGGCTCGAGCTCGACGACCCCACCGTCGTCGCCGAGATCGCCGCCGAATCACCGCGTCCGGTCACCTACGCCCACCGCACCCGCGCACTGCGCGGCAACGACCCGGCGTTCGCCGGAGAGCAGATACTCAGCTACGACGAGCTCGCGGACGCCGCCGCGCGGCTGCGCACCGAGGCCGAGCTCACCTACGAATCCGAGGTCTTCTATCAGGACCCGGGATCGGCCGCCACCCTGATCGACCTGGTGGCCGGCGCGACCGTCGGTGCGGCGGTGATCTTGGACGCCGAGGAGGAAGTGGCGTAACCGGCCTTCGTCCCGGCTTGCCGGAGCCGGGACGACCGCCGCGATCCCTGACCCCCGCCGCACCGGGCAAGATCACGCGGCGTTACTGATTGGGCAAAGGCATGTTCGGGTCCGACCAGTACGCGGGGTCGCGGCCGTAGTCGGGTGTCCGGTAGGCCAGATCCCACGGCGCACCGGGGGCTATGAGCTCGCGCCATGGCGCGACTTCGACGTAGAGCACCCGCATGGCGTCCAGCGCCGCGAAGTGCAGGGCGGGACCGTCGGTACCGACCGCGTCTTCGGCGACGGCGACTTCGAAGTTCCGCTCCAACCCGGCACGAACGGTGGCCTCGACGCACACATTCGTCTGCAAACCCGCGACCACGAGCCTGCGGATGTTCATGCTGCGCAGGATCGGGTCGAGTTCGGTATAGGCGAAGAAACTGTGACGGGTCTTCTCCAGCACCAGATCATCCGGCTGCGGCGCCACGGCGTCGATGATCTGCGACCGCCAATGCCGATCCTCGGGAGTCAGTTTCGGCAACAGCGGCGCACGGAGGCGGCGGTGCCGAGCTGAGCGGGGATTGAGCGCCAACGGTCCTGCCGGACTGGGTATTTGACGTGAGTAGACGATCGGAATGCCCGACGCGCGGGCGGCATCGGCCAGATCGCGGCATTCGGCCACGACCCGTTCGAGCCGCCAGATCGGCGGCCAGCCCAGCGCGTCGCGCACGTCTTGTACGAGGTAACTGTTCTGCAAGTCGATCAGCAACAGCGCGGTGTCGGACATCGGTTCCCCCAACTGACAAACACGACTGATCCTCGGCCAAGACAGCGTAGGCCTTCCCCACCGGCCGTCGCGGCGGTTCGACCGTGTGTGTTCGGTTGCCGCCGACGGCGATGTCGGCGAGCACGAGTGCCGGGGGCACGCCGCTCCCCCATTCACGAAACCGTTCATCTGGGAGTCCTCGACGGCACGGACGTGGTGTACCTGACGAAGATCGGGCGGGCGTCGCCAGGCGAGCGCCCCCTCGCGGATCGGAGGCCGTATGCCGGTGCACTGCACGGCCATCGGCAAGGTGCTACTGGCCAACGCCGACGCGGCGCTACGCGAGCAGGTCCTGTCCGGACCGCTGCGCCGCTACACTCCGCGGACCACCGTCCTGCCCGGCATGCTGCGTGACCAGCTCGACCGCATCGCGGCCGACGGGGTGGGGTACGAGGAGTCGGCTCCAGGCCTGGTGTGCGTGGCCGCCCCGATCCGCGAGGGAGCCCACGTGATGGGCGCGATCAGCGGGACGGGCCCGTCACATCGGTTCCATCCCGACGCCCACGCCGCGTCGGTCCGAGCGGCAGCCGACGGCATCGGGCTGACCCTCACCCGGCGAGCCCGAATACTGAACACTCCCAGCGCCTGAGAATCGCATCGGGCGGGTGCCCTCCGGGCGGACGGCCGCGAGCTCCCGCATCCATCGGGCCACTATGCGGCAGCGCACGGCGCGGGACGTGGAGAGGGTGTGCACCCGCCCAGCGCCCATCCCGAGGGCGACTTGCACCCTCGGCTGACGTGGCGCCCAAGAAAAGGCCCTCTTATACCGCTCGCGGACGAGTTTGCCGACGGGTTCCCAGGGCCTATATTGATCTGTTACATTACCGATGCGGAGCCTATATAAACACGTGCTTGCTCCTCGTCCGCACGACAACGCCGTCACCCCGGACATCCGTCCCGACAATGACGTCGGGTGGTCGACAACGCCGTCGGCCGCACAACGGATCAGTCGCCAGGGACCGCCCGCGCTGCGCAGCCGTCGTGGGCGGCCCGCTGACCCGATTGGACATCGAACCAGAGGAACCATCGACATGCCGCTCGACCGCTTCAGCGCGTTCGACCTGATCGCCGCGCTCGACATGCGCAATGTCGAAGCTCATCGCACCGGCGCGGTCGAGGACTGCACGGCGTGCGCCACCACCGCCCGCCCCGGCGCCGGATGCCCCGCGAGTCTGGCCGCCCAGATCCGCAACGCCGCCGCCACCGGCGCAGCGCCCTTTTCGCTCACGCCGCTCGAGATCATCGACGAACTTCTCGCGCTGCGCCGGTCCTCCGCATTCTGAGCCCCGGAACTGAACCGTCGACCCCGGCGACCCGAACACTTCGATCATCCAGCGGGAGTGATCGCCCCCCGTCGGGCGACGAGCCTCGATGTGGGAGGTGTGACGCGCCTGCCCGATATCGGAGCAGTCGCGACACGGCGCGGAGGCCGACGGCCGGATCGAGCAGGGTCAACTCGATGTCGTGGTCTGCGTTCGGGGGAACCGGTGGTTCATGACATCTGCCCACCACGCGTTCCGTGAGCTGGACTCGGGCCAGACGATCCGGTCCCGGTCTTCGTCGTCGGTGATGGGCAGATTCGAATCCTCGATCACGATGCAATTCCTTTGCGCCGTCCAGCCTTCGGGAAGGGGCCCCTCCTGGTCCTGCGGCGCAAGCTATGTCGTGACAATCATCAATATCGCCGGGCGTCGAGCAGCGGGGGGGTGCCCCGATCGCGTACCGGCACGACTGCGCTGTCGCACCGATACGTGCAGCGGGTACCACTGGAGCCCGAAAACAAACCGATCTTTTTGTTGCGCTCCACGGCAGGAATTTCTCCTATCCGCCCATTCCGATGGCGGTCCTACCGCGCCATTCTTTGCTCGAGGCCGCGATGCCGTTCCAGGGCCGGCGGAGGCGGCGAGCGGTCAGGAAGCGGTGTCGTCTCCGAGTTCGGCGGAGCCGACAGGGACAGGCTCGTCGCGCACCCAGGCATCGGTCTGGGTGAGCCAGAACAGGTAGGCCAGGGCGGGAAGGACCGTCACAGCGGCGATGGCGACGACGGCGAGCAGTCCGAGCAGGGTCGCTCGCGCCCCCGCGGCGTCGGCGATGAGCATCTCGTCGACCAGTATCCACGGCGTCTGCGCGACGGCCCATCCCATCACGATCGCCGCCACCGCGACCGTCGCGGGAACTCGCGCCCAGCCGAACCACCGACGGTGGAGCAGCACGAGGGTGAGCACGCCTGCGGCGGCGGACAGCGCGATCAGCGGCAGGGCGCGTCCGAGGAGTCCGGCGCCGAGGGTCGCGGCGTCGTGGCGGATCGGTGCGATCGCCGCGATCGCTATCGCGCCGGTCACGACACCGACCAGCAGCGTGCGGGAACGCAGATACTCGGCGAGTGCCTGGTCACCGGACCGGGCGGCGTCGGCGGTGAGGAAGACTCCGGCCAGGAAAGCGGACGTCCCGACCGCCAGGATGCCGCCCAGGATGGAAGTGGGATTCAGCCACGACGTCACCGCGTCGCCGTAGCCCTCGGCGGGCACCCGGCCGGAGGCGATCGCGCCGACGGCGGTGCCGAAGAAGAACGGGGTGATGAGCGACGCGCCGGCGAACAAGGTGCCGAACAGACGCGCTTGACCCAGCGTCGCGGAATACTTGCGGAACGCGAAGTTGGCTCCGCGCAGGACTATTCCGAGCAGCGCCAGGCTCATCGGTAGGAACAGGGTGGTCATGACGGCGGCGAACACCGTCGGATAGGCCGTCCAGAGGAACACCAGAACGTAGATCAGCCAGACGTGGTTGGCTTCCCACACCGGTCCGATGCTGTGGTCGATGAGCACCCGCAGGCGGCTACCGCGCTGGGGCCCGCCCGCGGTCAGGTCCCAGAATCCGGAGCCGAAGTCCGCGCCACCGAACAGCGCGTACAACACCACCCCGGTGAACATCGCCGTCGCGACCACGTCCGAGAGATCCATCGATCACGGCTTTCCGACGCTGCGGGCACGCTCGGCCTGATCGATCGGCGATGCCCCCGGTCCGTAGGGGGCCGTGATGGCCGTAGCGCCTGCGCGCCAGCGACGAGCCATGGAGCGCAGCACGACGATCGCACCCACCGTCATCCCGAGATACACCAGCAGCACGCTGATATAGCTCCACCACAGGCCGGTGCTCAGGCTCGCGGCGTCGGTGGTGCGCAGCACCCGCCACACCGTCCACGGCTGACGGCCCACTTCGGTGGCGATCCAGCCGCATTCGAGCGCGAGAACCGCCAAAGGTCCGGCGGCTACCGCAGCGGCGAGGAAACGGCGATCGTCCAGCAAGTCGCGGCGCAGCCAGCGCGACAGCCAGAACACGATCACCATGAGCGCGAGCAGAGTGCCGATGGCGACCATGGTTTGGAACGCGAGATGGGTGATGTTCACCGGCGGCCGCTCATCGATGGGCACCGTGTCCAACCCGGGGACAGGCGCGGTCAGCGAGTTGCGGGCGATGATCGAACCCAGTCGCGGGATCTCGAGCGCACCTCGGACCTCCCCGTCGACGAGGACCCCACCCAGTCGCAACGGAGCGGGCCCTTCGGTGGTGGGGGCGAGTTCGAACGCGGCCAGCTTCGACGGTTGCGTGTCGTGGACCCGCATCCCGAGGACGTGCCCGATGAGCGGTTGGGCGAGCGCGGCGACGGTGGCGAAGACGAACGGGACCGTGAACCCGAGCCGGTGGTGTGCGTCGCGGCGGCCCCGCAGCAACCCGGTGGCGTAGACGCCGGAGACCACGAATCCGACGACCATGAAGGCGGCGACCCACATGTGCGCGAACTGGAGGTAGACGCCGTCGTTGAACATGGCTCGCCACGGATCGACCTCGGTCACCGCGCCGTCGACGAGCCGGAAACCGGACGGGTTGTTCATCCACGCGTTGACACTGACCACGCAGAACGTGCCGACCACTCCGGCGATACCCATCGGTATGAGCATGGCGAGGTGCCTGCGCGGCGCCATGCGACCCCAGCCGTAGAGGTAGAGACCCAGGAAGATCGCCTCGATGAAGAACGAGAGACCTTCGAAGGCGAACGGCAAGCCGAGCACGTCGCCGTAGCGGCCCATCAGGCCCGGCCACAGCAGACCCATTTCGAAGCTCAGCACCGTACCGGAGACCGCCCCGATGGCGAACAGAATCGCCGACACCGTCGCCCACCGCTTCGCCAAGCCCAGTGCCACCGGGTCGTCGCGAACGATGCCGCGGCGATGCACGACGTAGATCATGGCGGGGAACGCCACGCCGAAGCAGGCCAGCACGATATGCCAGCCCAGCGAGAACGCCATCTGCTGACGCGCGGGCAGCAGACCGGGCGGCCCCTGAGCCGACGCCTGGTAGAGCGCGGCGAGCGTGCTCGACACCATGCCAGCCCCTTTCCACGCGGTCGGGAGAGCCGTCCACCTGCGCGTACCCGGCTCTTTCGCCGGGTATCCCCCTTTTTGCCCTCCGCCAACCAGGTGAGTTCTCCGGGATCGGAAATCCGGCGGCCGCCGCGATACCGGCCGCGTACGGCGGGCGGCGAAGCAGGGCGTGTCGCCGAGCCGCCCCGGGCCGACGGCTACGCGTTCACCAGGTCAGAACGGGTTTCACGACGTTTCCCTCACGCTGCTGCGCGAGCGCGTCGTTGATGTCGGCATGCGGGTACGTGGTGACGAGCCGATCGATGGGGAAGCGTCCGGCGGCATGCAGGTCGAGCAGATGCGGGATGAAGGTCGCGGGCACGGCGTCTCCTTCGAGGCAGCCACGGATCACCTTGCCGCCCAGAACGAGATCGCGCAGGTCGATCTCGGGGACGCCGGCGCCGAGGCCGACCGCGACCACGGTGCCGCCGATCGCCGTCGCGGCAGCCGCCGTGGTGAGCACGCTCGCCGATCCCGTGGTGTCGAGTGCGTGGGTCGACCCTCCGTCGGTCAGCTTCCGGATCGTGGGCACGATGTCGCCGGCCGCCGGATCCAGCGCGGCGGTGGCGCCGAGGTCCAGCGCCAGCGCCCGCCGGAACGGCGACGGCTCCACCACGACCAATTCGGCGACCTCGCACGCCAGCGCCGCCAGCACACCCGCCATGCCGACCGCGCCGACGCCGTAGACGGCGACGCGGGAATCGCGATCCGGCCGCAGCACATTGAGCACCGCCCCGGCGCCGGTCAGGAACCCGCAGCCCAGCGGAGCCGCTACGGCGGGATCGATCGCGGCATCGATGACCACCGTATTGTCGGCGGTGGTCAATGCGTACGCGGCGAAGCTGGACTGGCCGAAGAACCCGTCGCGTACCGGCGTTCCCGCGACGGTGACGCGGCGAGACCGGTCGGCCCGGGCCCCGAACTGGTTGAGTTCCACCGCTCGCACGCAGTACGCCGGGCGCCCCGCCGAGCAGTTGCGGCATGTTCCGCAGTGCCGGAAGGTCAGCACGACACGGTCGCCTGGTCGCACGCCGGTCACCGCCGCGCCGACGGCCTCCACCACTCCGGCGCCCTCGTGCCCGAGCAGGACGGGACGGTCGGCACGACCCGCGGCACGGGTGACGAGGTCGGTGTGGCAGATGCCGGTGGCCTGGACCCGGATCAGGATCTCGTCGTCGCGAGGGTCATCGATCTCGACGGCTTCCACGGTGAACGGCGCGGCGGGATCGCGGGAAAGCACCGCAGTGGAGGTCACCATCGCTCAGGCCCGCTCGAGCAGGAAGTAGAAGTACTCGCCATTGGCCAGCACCAGCTCGGGCCTGCCGTTCATGATGCCCATGAGCGTGTTCTCGTCGAGCCACTTGAAGTGGTCGAAAACCGGGCGGCCGTCGTACACCATGGTGGCGGTCACCTCGCCGCGGAATTCGATGTTCCACAACGTCGCTTCCCCGCCGCCGAGTTCGACGTTGGAGAACAGCGAGCCGTCCTCGGCGCGGCAGATCAACGGCTTCGCCTCGAGCAGGCTGTGGAACGTTTTGCCGTACCAGCGACTCGCGGTCAGCGCCTTACGCAGCGGGTGGCCGGTCGGAAACGCAGCCCCTTTCCACTCCCCGAGGATGTCCTCGGCACGTGCCACGGGCAGATCGGCCCACAGCGCATCGAGCTCCGCCGCTGATACCCCGGACTCCCGCGTGGCGAGATCTCGCCAACCAGTTCCCACAGAGCTCATTTCATCCTCGTTCCCGGTGCGGTTTCCAGAACCTTTTGGTTCGGCAACTGTATATCCGAACCAAAAGGTTCGGCAAGATAGGATGCGGCCATGCGCGCAGCAGGTCAGGCCACCCGCGAACGGATCCTCGTCGCCGCCAAAGCGGAGTTCGCCCGATACGGCATCGCGGGCGCGCGAATCAATCGGATCGCCGCCGCGGCCAGGGCGAGCAAGGACCGCCTCTACGCCTATTTCGCGGGCAAGGACGAGCTCTACGCCGCCGTGACCGAGGCCTGGGTCACCCAGACCACCGACGAAACCGCGCTCGACGCCGCCGACCTGCCCGGATACGTGGGCCGGCTGTTCGATCACTACGTCGCCCACCCCGACAACGCCCGCCTGCAAGCCTGGGCCGAAATCGAACAGACCCACATTCCCGCCGCCGAAGAGGCCACCCGCCGCATCATCGCCGGGAAGATCGCCGAGCTCCGCCGCGGCCAGGATCAGGGCTTGATCACCACGGCGTTCCAACCGATCACTCTGATCGTCATGCTGACCGATCTGGCCCGCACCGCGGCCATGCACGCCGCCCGCGCCGAGCACCACCATCTCGCCGAACGCAGGGCCGCCACCGTTCTCGCCGCACGTCGCCTGGTCAGCCCGGATTCTCCGCACGGCGCGGACGGTCGTTAGCTCTCGGTGCTTGCCGATCCGGCCCATCAGGTGGTGGGCTGGTGGAAGCGTCACATCACGCACGCCCCGACACTGCTCGCAGTGTGGTCGAGAAGGAAGGCGGTCCGGCGGGTCATCGCCGGACGGCCGGACGGACGGACGGTAGCGCCGAGATGACGAGGGAGCAGCGCATGGACGAAGTCGAACGCACGCCGCGGCTCACCGCGTTCCCGCGCATCGACGACTACGGGTTCATCTCCGACTGCGAAGTCACCGCCCTGATCGCCCCCAGCGGAGCCATCGAGTGGATGTGCCTGCCCCGCATGGACTCCCCCAGCGTCTTCGCGGCCATCCTCGATCGTTCCGCCGGCTCGTTCCGGTTCGGTCCCGCCGATTTCATGGTGCCCACCGATCGCCGCTACATCCCGGGCACGATGGTCATGGAGACGAACTGGCGCAGCGGTGACGGCTGGGCGACGGTGCGCGATGTCCTGCTGGTCGGGCCATGGCGGCACCAGACACCGGGCCGCAGCGCCCACCGGCGGACGCCCACCGACTACGATGCCGAGCACATCCTGCTGCGCACGGTGCACTGCGAGACGGGACAGATCCAGTTCGGGCTCGATTGCCAACCGGCCTTCGACTACGGCCGGTATCGCGCTCGATGGGAGTACCTCGGCAGCTACTACCTCGCCCAGGCCGGCGCCGAAGGAACCGATCTGCGGCTGACGCTGAGCACCGACATGCGCCTGGGCCTGGAAGGCACGCACGCGGTCGCTCGCACCCTGCTGAAGACGGGCGACACCCGCTTCTGCGCGCTGGCCTGGGGCAGTCGCGACGCCCCCGGCGATGTCGCGGAGGCCGAGGAGCGGCTGCTGCGGACGATCCATCACTGGCGGCACTGGCTGGCGGGTGGCCGATTCCCGGACCATCCGTGGTCGGCGGAGCTCACTCGCAGCGCGCTGACCCTCAAAGCACTGACCTTCGCCCCCACCGGCGCCGTAGCCGCCGCCGCCACCACCTCCCTGCCGGAAACTCCGGGTGGACAACGCAATTGGGACTACCGCTACTCATGGATCCGCGACTCCGCCTTCGCGTTGTGGGGGCTGTACACGCTGGGCTTCAGCTGGGAAGCGAACGACTTCTTCTCCTACATCCTCGACCTGACCGAAGAAGCCAGCGACATGCAGATCGTCTACGGCATCGGCGGCGAGACCGATCTCACCGAACAGACGCTCACGCACCTGCGCGGCTACGACAACGCGGGCCCGGTGCGCATCGGCAACGACGCGTACCGGCAACGGCAGCACGATGTGTGGGGCGCCGCGCTGGACGCGGTCTATCTCTACGCCCGCCACCAGGATCAGATCGACGCACGGGCCTGGCCGCTGCTGGGCAGGGCGGTCAAGAGCGCGCTCACCTACTGGCGTGAGCCCGACCATGGCATCTGGGAGGTCCGTGGGCAACCGCAACATTTCACCTCCAGCAAGGTCATGTGCTGGGTCGCCGCCGATCGCGGCGCCCGGCTGGCCCGCATCCACCAGGATGTTGACCGCGCGCACCGCTGGCAGCAGGCCGCCGACGAGATCCACGCCGACATCTGCGCGCATGCGGTCGACTCTCGCCGGGTGTTCACCCAGTACTACGGCAGCACGGCGCTGGACGCCTCGACCCTGCTCATTCCGCTGGTTCGTTTCCTGCCGCCCGACGACGACCGGGTACGCAACACCGTGCTGGCGATCGCCGACGAACTGACCGAAGACGGACTCGTCCTGCGCTACCGCGTCGGCGAGACCGACGACGGGTGCGCCGGGGAAGAGGGCGCGTTCACGATTTGCTCGTTCTGGCTGGTTTCTGCGCTGTCGGAGATCGGCGAGAAGACGCGAGCCAAACAGTTGTGCGAGAAACTGCTCAACTACGCCAGTCCGCTGGGCCTCTACGCCGAGGAGATCGACCCGCGAACCGGCCGCCACTGGGGCAACTATCCGCAGGCTTTCACCCACCTGGCCCTGATCAACGCCGTCATGCACGTCATCCAGGACGAACAAGCGCTACTGCGTCAGGCGCTCGGCGGTGAATTGATCGCCCCGCGGTTGGATGACGCGCCACTCACCCGGGGCTACATCCACCGCTGATTTCAGCGGTCGCAACGATACTCGTGCCCGCGCAGGCCGTAACGGTTCGCGCGGCCGCTGTCCAGAAATGAACGTGCTTTCGGTGCCACGACGGCAACCGAGTCAGTACTATGACGCCCGACTGTTACCTGCACTAAGGATTTCATTGAAGGGCTCGACGATAGCGATGCTCGGCATCGCTGCGACCGCGGCATTCGGCATGAGCACGGCCCCCGCGACCGCTGACCAGATGGCAGACAAATCCCGTGTCGTCGAAACGGAGGACGGCTGGGAGTTACGGATCAGCAAGACCGCGGAAGACGTGCAACGCGTACCCAATCTGGCCGCCACTGCTTTCACCCGGGAAGGGTTCGTCACGCTGTCGGCGGCGGCGGATATCGGCGGCGCGGGCCGGGAGGCGGTGAACTCGGGAACCTTGCAGCTGGGATATCAGATCGGCTGCCAGGTCGACGTCTCCAACGGCCTCACGATGGGCATCTCCGCGGCGATCGGCCCGAACGCCACCGTGACCGTCGCTCCCACGCCGGGCCTCTCCGTGGGCGGCAGCGCGCTGGCCCTGCCGAGCATGTCGACGACCATCAAGCCCGGCACGATCAACAGCATCACCCTAGGCACCAAAGCGCTCGCCGGAGCGCATGGCTCGATCTCCGTCGATCAGATACAGATCAAGATCGACGCGTGCGCGGGCGCGGTGAGCCTGCGCTCGTTCGCGATCGTGTCGATATCGACCGTCAACGCCGACAATTCGGTCGCTGTGTACGGTGACCCGGTATGGCTGTGATCCCGATGCGGGGCTGGCGCCGGTGGATCGCACCGACCGGGGTGGCGGTGTCGCTGCTCATCGCCCCCGCCACCGCCACCGCTTCCGCTGAACCCATCGCTCCGGTCGGCCCATCGACGACCTGCGGCGAATCGCCGAGCACGGCGACCGCCACGGGGTGCGGCCCCGGCAAGCCCGCGCCGGGGCGAGGCGGCCCTGCCGCGCCGCCGCCCGCCCTGCCGTTGCAGATGCTGGCGCCCCCGCCCGCACGGCCCGCACCCAGCGCCAACGCACCCGCAGGCGCACTGGTTCCCCCCGCGCCGGGTCCGGGCGGCGGCAGACCGATCGTGCCCGCCCGGTAGCCGAGGGCACAGCGGCCGGCAAGGTCTCCGCGACCGGCCCTGGCGATTGCGCCGGGGCCGGTCGCCGTCGGATCGGATGCCGTCGGCGCGCACCAGGCCGACGCCGCCGGTGCGAGCCGGACCCGGTGGCCGCCGTTCGGTTACATCTGCGGCGGGTCTTCCAGCGGCCTCGCCCGGCACCGTCGGATCCAGCCCGGCCAGAACGCGACCGGTGGCCATCCGCGCGAATCGAGTTCAGCCGCGCGCGATCTCGGCGCGCGAGGCATCGGCACTCGGTCCCCGATCACTCTTCCGTGCCGCCAGCACGATGAGCGCTCCCGGAACGACTCCGACGAAGAACGGGGAGGGCACCAGAAGCACGCCACCCAGCGCACACCATGCCGCGAGACCCCAGCCGATCCCGGCGGGCACCGCTATTTCGCGGTCGGCGAGACGCCGAGTCAGCAGGCCCAGGAGCAGCAGAGGCACCGCGAAGCTGCCGGGACCGGCCCAGAAGGTCAGCTTGTTCGCCAAGGACTCCGCCGTCTGCGGAGCGTCGCCGTCGGCGAGTGTGAGCGGGACGGCGGCCCACAGCCCCCGATCGACCCAGCCGGTGATCTCCTCCCAGGAGGCGAGCGCCAGCAGAATCAGGTGCCCCGCCCCCAGCACGAGCATGATCCCACTCGCCCAGTGCAGCAATCGCTTCTCGACGTTCATCGTGACCTTTCGCGTCCGCTCTGCGCCCGCCCATTTATACGGTGCCGTACAGAACATGTGTACGGTAGCGTATAGAACCAGCGTGATCAATGGAGGTGCCAGATTCCCGCGATGCCCCGCATCCCACGCGCCCGCTGGATCGAGGCAGGCCTGGAGGCTCTCGCCAGGGGCGGGCCCGAGGCCGTCCGCGTCGAGACGCTCGCGGCCGAGCTCGGCGTGACGAAGGGCGGGTTCTACGGGCACTTCGACGGTCGTCCCGCGTTGCTCGCGGAAATGCTCGACGAGTGGGAACGCCGCTGTACGACCGAGGTCATCGCGCGAGCGGACGCGGAGGGCAGCGATGCCGCCGACCGGATCCGCCGGGCCGGACAGCTGACCTTCACCGAGGACCTGCACCGTATCGATCTCGCGGTGCGAGCGTGGGCCCGCCACGACGAGTCCATCGCGAGGCGGCTGCGACGCGTCGACAACGAGCGGATGGCATTCTTGCGCAGAATGTTCGCATCCTTCATCACCGACCCGGACGAGGTCGAGGCGCGCAGCACGCTCACCTTCGCTCTCGCGATCGGCCGCCATTTCATCGTCGCCGACCACCCTGGATACACCACCCGCGAAGCCGTTCAGCTCGCCGGTGAGCATCTTCTGCGACCGCCGCGTTGACGGTCTCTCAGGCCGGTGGCGAAGACCGGTCATGGTCATGCGGCGCCGCGCCGATCGATGAGGTTCCGCACCGTTTCGAGGGCATCCTCGAGAGTGCCGACATAGGGCACCTCGGGCGGCAGCGGGACGGTGGACCATCCGGGCCCGGCAACCAGCACCCCTGCCGCTGCCCGCTGCCCGGCGCCGATCGTCCCCCGCGTGGCGGTCGCCACCATCTGGGACCACAGCATCAGCACGCACGGCCGGTCGTGGTGCGACAAGGCGTCCGCCACAGCCGAGTCGGGCACCGCCGCGCCGAGCAGCAATGCGACGATGCCCTGCTCCGCCAGCGCTGCGCGCAGCACTTCGAGGGGCAGCACGTGGTTCTCACCCGCTGTGCACGCCAAGAGGACCGGCGGCTGGGAAGGGGGGCGCCGGACCGGTGGGAACATGCGGTGCAGTGCCGCGATCGTCGCCCAGGACAGCAGATGTTCCACTTCGATCAGACCTTGCCCGCCGGTCTGCCCGGTGACGATCGCCTCGAACGCCGGGCGGCACAGCCGGTTCCACGTCCCGACGACGCCGTCCCGCGCGAGACGGGTGATGAGCACGGTGAGCGCTACATCGGGTTCGAGCCGTCGCGCGGCGGCGAGCAGTGCCCCGCGATCCGCCGCTGCCGGATCGGCTTCGGCCAGTGCCCGTCGTGCGGCACCGGCCGCGGTGGCGCCCGTCCGGACGAGTTCGATCATGCGCCGCACCGTCGCGATGTCCGCTTCGGAGTAGCGGCGGTGCGCACCCGGCCGCTGCGCCGGTGGACCGATCCCGTAGCGCTGGTTCCAGCTGCGCAAGGTGGCGACCGGAACGCCGAGCCTCGTCGCCACCGCGCCCACGGTGAACTCCGGGCCCCGTGGCTCACCCATCGCCGGACCGTGCCCGCTGGGGATGGGCACCGACCCGGCCGCGCGGCTCGGCGAGAACGCGGATCAATTCCTGCGGCTTCCGTCTCGGCATAGCGTCCGCTCCTCCGGTAGAGCCGAGAGCTCCGTCGCCGATCGACATCCGGGAGGGGCGGCGTCGGCGAACCGCCCGCAGCGGATACGCCTGCGCGGCAGAGCGCCCGATCAATTCAGAACTATGCGTCGATTTTGCATCATTATCGGAGTAGTGTGAAGCGCTATCAGCCGAAGAACCCCAAGGAGGTCGTCATGGATCGACTCACTTGCCCGCGCGCCCTCGGACTGGCCGCCGGTGTCGGCGCGGCATCGCTCGGCATACTGCTCGCCACTCCGGCCACGGCTTCCGCCCAGACCGCGGAATGCCCGGCGCCCGGCGCCGCGGCGGCGCGGTCTTCCGGTGACCGAGCTTCGTGTTCGGCGACCAGCGCCACCGGCGGCGCGGCCGCCGCCTACGGCATCGACGCGACCGCTACCGCCCAGGCCGCGCCGACCAGCCTGGCTCTCGCGATCGCACAGAACGGCGGCACGGCGACCTCGAACTCCACCGCGCTGTCCGGCCCCGCCGCGATCGCCATCGGCCCCGGCGCGACCGTCACGACATCCGGCGTGCGCCCCGGTCTGTCGATCGGCATCGCCGGGCCGGGAGCCACGGTCGCGGTCACCGGCGTGTCGACGCCGACGTGCACCGGCGGCTTCGGCTTCGCGGGTGACTTCCAAACGTGGCAAGGCTGCGTATCGAATCGATAATGCATCATTTGAGACAGCAGGTGAACGGTTCGCCGGAAACGCACGAAAGGGAGCGGTGATGACCATCGTCTCGTCCGAATCGCCCGCCGTCGACCGGTCCGGCGAGCTCCCGGTCCTCGAGGTCGCGGACTCCTTGCCACTGTGGCGGGAGGCGGTGCGGCGCGCGGTGCTCGAGGAGATAGGAGATTTTCTCCCACGCGCCTGCCCTGCGGCGCTTCGCCGCCTCGGCGCACAGGACGTTCTGCGCCAGTACGCCATGGGCGGCAAGTGCCTGCGGTCGACGTTCATGTATCTCGGCTGGCGGTGCGGCGCTCCGGACAACCGGGCGGCCTTGCGGGCGGCGGCCAGCCTGGAACTGCTGCACGCGTTCGCCCTTCTCCAGGACGATGTCATGGACCAATCCGCGACGCGACGGGGCGCCCCTTCCGCGCACGTCCGGTTCGCCGCGCTGCATCGTGACGCGGGCGCGCCCGGTTCTTCCACCAGGTACGGCGAGTCCGCCGCGACCTTGCTCGGTGACATGTGCCTGGTGTGGGCCGAGCAGATGCTCCGGGAAAGCGGTCTCACCGAGTCCGCGCTCGCACCGGTGTGGCCGCGCTACGACACGATGCGCCTGGAGCTCGCGACCGGACAGTTCGCGGACCTGCTCAACGACGCGCGCACCGAACCGGCACTGAGCGCCGTGCTGACGATCGCCAGAGCCAAATCCGGCAACTACACCGTGCGACGCCCGGTGGAGATGGGGGCCGCGATGGCCGGTTGCGGCGCGTCCGTCCTGGACGCGCTGGGCCGATACGGCGCCGCGCTCGGCGAGGCATTCCAGTTGCGCGACGACCTGCTCGGCATCTTCGGCGAGCATGCCGTAACCGGAAAACCCGCGGACAGCGATCTCGCGGAACGCACGGCGACCACCGTGCTGGTCCTCGCGCGCGAGATGGCGACTCCAGCGGCACGAGCCGAACTGACGCAGCTGCTGCGCCGTCCCCGGCTCGCCGCGGCGGACATCGACCGCGCCCGCGAGCTGATCGCCGAATCCGGTGCGCGGGCCCGAGCCGAGACGATGATCGCCGAGCTGGTCACCCGGGCACAGAGCGCGCTGGACACCACGGCGTTCACCGCACCGATGCGCGCCGCTCTCGGGCACATGGCCGGCGCTTGTACCGAACGCGTCGCCTGAAGGAGGTCTTTTCGATGCGCACCGTCGACGGCGCCACCGACCGCGTCGTGATCGTCGGGGCCGGGCTGGCCGGCTTGTCCGCGGCTCTGCACCTGGCGGGCCGGTCCCGCGAAGTGATCGTCGTGGAACGCGATGCGATACCGGGTGGACGAGCCGGATACGCGGACCTCGGCGGGTACCGCCTCGACCTCGGCCCCACGGTCCTGACCATGCCGGATCTGGTCGAGAGCGTTTTCGCGGCAGCCGGAGCCAGGGCCGAGGACCATTTGCGGCTGATGCCGGTGAACCCGGCGTACCGGGCCCGTTTCGCCGATGGCCGCACGCTGGAGGTGCACACCGACGCCGAGCGGATGCACGAGGAGATCCGGCGGTTCGCCGGCACCGGTCAGGCGGACGGCTATCGCCGGCTACGGAGGTGGCTGACGCGCCTTTATCGCGCGGAGATGGACCGGTTCATCGCGGCGAATTTCGACTCACCGCTGTCGATGGCGACACCCGCCCTGGCCCAGTTGGTCGCGCTGGGCGGTTTCGGGCGATGGGATCGCGCCGTCGCGCGGTACATCAGCGACCCGGACCTGCGGCGGATCTTCACTTTTCAGTCGCTCTACGCGGGGGTCGCACCCAGCCGGGCTTTGGCCGCCTACGCGGTCATCGCCTACATGGACACCATCGGCGGGGTGTTCTTCCCGCGCGGCGGCATGCGCGCGCTGCCCACCGCGCTCGCCGACGCGGCGTCCGGCGCCGGTGTCGAATTCCGATACGACACCGCGGTGACCGCTCTGGACCGCTCGGGATCGCGGATCACCGGCGTGCTCACCCGGGACGGTGAGCGCATCCCGTGCGACGCCGTCGTGTTGACGACGGAACTGCACGAGGCATACCGGCTGATCGCGCGCAGACCGCGGCGTCCGGTCGCGCTGAGCTCCGCGCCCTCGGCGGTGATCGCCCATCTCGCGTGCGCGCCCGCCCCCGCGACAGCGCACCACAGCCTGCTGTTCGGGGCCGCCTGGGAGGAGGCGTTCCGCGACATCATCGTCCGGGGACAGGTGATGCGTGATCCTTCGCTGCTGGTCACGCGGCCCACGGCTGCTGATCCGTCGCTTGCCCCGCCCGGGCGGGATCTGCTCTACGTGCTCGCGCCGGTGCCGAATCTTCAAGGGCGTCGCATTGATTGGGAGCGAGTGGGGCAGGACTACACCGAGCAGGTCGTGGCGATCGCTGGACAGCGCCTCGGCACGCGGCTCGGCGATGTGGAGATCCTGCGCGTGGATACGCCCGCGGACTGGGCACGCCGTGGCATGCTCGCCGGAAGCCCCTTCGCGCTCGCCCACACTTTCACCCAGACCGGTCCTTTCCGGCCCGCCAATATGATCCGCGGCATCGACAACGTGGTGCTGGCCGGTGGCTCGACGGTGCCGGGAGTGGGAATACCCCCGGTGCTGATCTCCGGAAGGCTCGCCGCGGACCGCATCACCGGCCTCGGTCCGGCCCGCCGTCGCCGTGTCCTATCGGTGCAGACACCGCTCACCACCGGCCGAACTGATCGATGACTGTGATGGGAACCGAGATGACTGGCACCGAAACCGAAAGCACTCGCGTCGGTGACGCGCTGCTGCGGCGGTCCTACCGCCACTGTAGGCGACTCAACGCGCGGCACGGGAAAACGTTCTTTCTGGCGACCAGGTTGCTCGCACCCGATCAGCGCCCGGCGGTGCACGCCCTGTACGGATTCGCCCGCCGAGCCGACGACATCCTCGACGAATTCGACCCGCACCGCACATCCGCCGAAAGAGCCGGCCGCCTGGCCGCTCTCGCCGGGCGATTCCGGGATCGCGACGCCACCGCCGACGCCGTTCTACCCGCGGTACTGCACACTGCCGACCGCTATGGCATACCGGCAGAGCTGTTCGACGCATTCCTGGCATCGATGCGCATGGATCTGACCGTGACCGACTATCCAAACCGTGCCGCGCTCGACGTCTACATCTACGGTTCGGCAGAAGTGATCGGATTGCAGTTGCTTCCGATACTGGGGGCCCGCTGCGCGAGCGATGCCGCACCGTATGCCGCCGCGCTCGGAAAAGCGTTCCAGCTGACCAATTTCCTCCGGGATGTCGGCGAAGACCTGCTCCGCGACCGGGTCTACCTGCCCGCCGACGAACTGGCCGCGGTCGGAGTCGACCGGGATCTGCTGCGCTGGTGCCTGGCGCATGGGCGTACCGAGCCTCGCGTTCGCAGGGCCTTGGCGGCCCAGCACGCGCTCACCCGCGACGTCTACCGCTTCGCTCGCGGTGGAATCGCCCTGCTGCACCGCAGGTCGCGCCCGTGCGTGGCGACGGCGGCGACGCTGTACTCGGAGATTCTCGACCGCATCGAGGACAGCGATTTCGCCGTGTTCGACCACCGCGCCACCGTCCCCGACCGGCGCCGGGTTCAGGTCGGCGCCACGGGGCTGGTCAAGGCATGGCTGGCCCGCCGAGGACCCGTTGAGCAGCGGTGAGTTCGGGCTGTGGCGCCCCTGCCCGCGCCCGGCGGTGCGACGGTCGGCTCCTCTCCGCGCCGCACCGCACGGTGGCGATATCCGCCGGACCGCGCACGTCTTCGAATCGCCCTGATACGCGGATTTCAACACCACGGGACAGCACCCGGTTACCCTGGGCGGATGCGATCCCGGTTCCGTAGGTGCGTCTCGGCCGCGCTCGCCGCCGCGGCATCCACGCTGCTCCTTTCCGCGCCCTCCCCCGCCACCCCGCAGATACGGCCGGTGGCCGGCCTGCCCGCCCTGGGCGGCGATTTCCTCTGGGGCGTCTCGACCTCCGGGTTCCAGTCCGAAGGACATGCGCCGGACAGCAATTGGACCCGGTACATCGCCGCGAATCCGGATTACGACGAACTCGGCGATTCGGTCGACTTCTACGGCCGGTACGCCTCGGACATCCAGCTCGCGGCCGACCTCGGCGTGCGGGTGTTCCGGATCGGGATCGAATGGGCCCGGCTGCAACCAGCGCCGGGCATATGGGACGAGTCGGCGTTCCGTTTCTACGACGCGGTCATCGCGAGCGTCGAGCGGGCCGGAATGCGTCCGATGCTCACCCTGGACCACTGGGTGTATCCCGGCTGGGCCGTCGACCGCGGGGGCTGGCGCAGTCCGCGCATGGTCGACGACTGGCTGGCCAACATGCGTGAAGTGGTCGATCGCTACGCATCTCGCGATCCGTTGTGGGTCACCGTGAACGAGCCCGTCGCCTACATCATGCACGAGGTCCGCCGGGGCGCCGCGGACGCCGGAGAGATGCTGGAACGGGTCGCCCAGGCGCACAACGCCATCTACGACTACATCCACCAGCGCCGGCCCGGCGCTCAGGTGACCAGCAATGTCGGCTACGTCGCAGGCTCGGAGGCCCAGGTCAACGGCACGCTGGTCGACCGGATCGCCGACCGCCTCGACTACGTCGGTGTCGACTATTACTTCGCCTACGATCCGGCGCAGTCGCTGTTCGAGTCCATCGCCCGCGCAAGCGGCTCGGCGATGCCGAACCTGCCCGGACCGCGCATCTGGGAACTGCCGCTGCGCACCGAGGGCATCTATTATGCGCTGCAGTTCTATTCGCGCCGGTTCCCGGGCAAGCCGCTCTACGTGGTCGAGAACGGCATGCCCACCGAGGACGGGCGCCCTCGCGCCGACGGTTACTCCCGCAGCGATCACCTGCGCGACACCGTCTATTGGATTCAGCGCGCCAAGGCCGACGGCATGAACGTCATGGGCTACAACTACTGGAGCCTCACCGACAACTACGAATGGGGCAGCTACACCCCGCGGTTCGGCCTCTACACCGTGGACGTCCGCACCGACCCGGCCCTCACCCGCCGACCCACCGACGCCGTCGGCGCCTACTCACAACTCGTCGCAGCGGGCGGGGTCCCCGACGGTTACCGTCCCACCCGGGGCCCCGCCGTCTGCTTCTTCGTCGATCCACCGGCCAGCTGCCTCACCCCGGTGGCCGAGCGGTAGCGCTAAGGCGTGCGCCATTTCTCGTCGGTGAGCAGTGTGCTGGCCTGTGGACCCATCAAGAGCATGCCGCCGTCCACGACGTACGAGGCACCGGTGATATAGCTCGCGTCCGGCGTGGCGAGAAACGCGACTACGGCGGCGACTTCTTTGGCATGACCCGTGCGGCCCAGCGGCACGCCCGGGCGGTGTTGCGCACGCGGATCGGCGTCTTCCTGACCGGTCATCGGTGTCGAGATCTCGCCCGGCGCCACCGAGTTGACGGTGATGTCGTGTTCGGCGAGTTCCAGTGCCAGCACTTTCGTCAGTGCTCCGAGGCCGGCTTTGGCCGCACAGTACGGCGCGGCGCCGACCCGGGGCGCGTGTTCGTGCACGCTGGTGATGTTGATGATCCGGCCCCCGTTGCCCGCGGCGATCATGCGCTCGGCGGCGCGCTGTGCGCAGAGGAACGCGCCGTCTAGGTCGACCGACAGCACCTGCCGCCAGGTGTCGAAGTCCATTTCCATGACCTTTTGCGCCGACCCGGTGCCCGCGCAGTTCACCAGCACGTCCAGGCCGCCCAGTTCGTCGGCGAGTTCATCAATCACCGGCGCGGCGGTGCGCGGATCCGACAAGTCGAGCCTGCGCACCGCGGCGGTCCGGCCCTGGTCTCGCACCTGCGCCGCGGTGTCCTGCGCGCCCTGCCGGTCGCTGCGGAAGGTCACTGCGACATCGGTCCCGCCCGCGGCGAGTGCCACCGCGATCGCCGCGCCGATCCCGGAGTCGCCCCCGGTCACCACGGCTCGCCGGGGAGCGCCCGCCCGATCTTCTGGTAGTGGAGCTGTAGTAGCCATGTCCCGCGACTACCCGGCCACTCGCGGCCCACACCCCGCGCGCCCGGCCGCCACTTCGTTGCCGTCCCGGTCACGATCCGTCGGTCGCGAGTCGGTCATTGTTTGCCGCCGACGGGGTAATCGTGCGATGGGAAGGAGGTGGCGGCATGCCCGAAGTCAGCGACGACGACGCGGCCGCGACGCCGTCACCCGAGGAGTTCGCGCGGTCGGTGCTGCGCGCCGCGGCGAAACCCGACCGCATCGCGAAGGTCGTCGAGCAGATCGTGGGTGACCGCATCGAGACCGGGCCGATCAGGGTGGGCCCCGCACGGCTGCTGGTGGCCGTCGCCGAAGGACGTCCCGGCGTGGTGCGCGCCGCAGCCTGCGCCGACGACGACTGGGACGTCGGCGTCGAGGTGCCGGTCATGCTGCGGCTGCGGCTCAGCGTGGTGGGTGTCGTCGCCCGCTTCGCCGGCGCGGTCGCGGTCCGGATGCGGTTCGCCTTGGTACCGGAGAATCCCTGCACCCTGCTGGTGCGCGTCGAGGAGGTGGGCAGAGAGCATGTCGACACCGAGATCCTTCCCCTGGATCCGGCCGCCAAGGTGATCGACCGGCTCGGCGACCTGCGCGGCGTGGTCACCGACCATATCCTCGCCTACCTGCGCGTGCTGCTCGAGAGTCCGGAGGTGCTCGAGATGCGGCGGATCGACGTCGCCGACCTGATCGAGCGCGCGTGGGAATCCGGCCTTCTCCCGCCCTCGGCGTACTCCGGCCCGGCGGGCTCCGAACGGTACGGCGCATGAAGGTCGTGGTCACCGGCGCGAGCGGCAACGTGGGCACCGCGTTGTTGCGGGCGCTGCGTGACGACGACTGCGAGATCGTGGCGATCGCTCGCCGCAGACCCGATCCCGCGAATGAACCGTATTCGGCCGCGCGGTGGGTGCCCTGCGATATCGGGGCCGACGACGCGGCAGAGACTCTGCACGCCGCATGCGCGGGCGCCGATGTCCTCGTTCACCTGGCCTGGGCGATCCATCCGCGCCGCGACGACCCGCCGATGCGCCGGACCAACGTGACCGGCACCGAGAACGTGCTGCGCGCCGTGGCGCTCGCGGCGATACCCCACTTCGTCGTCGCGTCCTCGTGCGCCGCCTACACCCCGGCGCAGCGGTGGCAACGGGTGTCCGAGGCGTGGCAGCGCACCGGGGTGCCCGGCAGTGCCTACAGCGCCTCCAAGGCGCGGCTGGAGACGCGACTGGACTGCTTCGAGGCGAGTCATCCCGAGGTCCGCACGGCGCGGATTCGTCCATGCGGGATCGCGCAGGCCGAGGCGGCCGCCGAACTGGCGGATTGGATACTGCCGCCATGGTTGCCGAGGCGGCTGCTCGGCGGGCGGCTGTTGCCCGTACCGCTGTGGGGTGACTTCCGGCTGCAATTGGTGCACAGCTCGGACGTGGCCGCGGCGATCAGGCGGATAGTGCGCCGTCGCGCGGCGGGAGCGTTCAATCTCGCCGCCGAACCGGCTCTGCACGCGGACGCCCTCGTGCCGATATTCGGGGGTTTTCGCCTGCCGACGCCACGACGAGCCCTCGATGCCGTGGCCTGGCCTGGCTGGTGCACCGGACTGCAACCGCTGCACCCGGCGTGGCTGACTCTCGCCGACCGCGCGTGCCTGATCGACTCGTCCCGAGCGCGACGTGAGCTCGGGTGGGCTCCTCGTTTCGGCGCGGACGAGGTCTGCGCGGAATTGGTCTCCGCGATGCGTGCGGGGCAGACCGGTCACAGCCCGCCGCTGGCCCCCGCGCGGCAGATCCGGGTGGGTTATCCCTCGCACCAGAGTCAGCGCCCCCGCGGCGAGCATCATCGCGACGGACAGTGACCAGCGGCAGAGCTAATTCGTCGCGTTACCGGCGATGGGGGCGGGATACACCGAGGTCGGCACCCGGTGACGCCACGGGCGATGGATCTCCGAACCCGGCAGCGAAGCCAGTTCGGGTATCCAGCGCCGTACATAGTTGCCCTCGGGGTCGTAGCGTTCGGCTGTGCCCGCGACGCCGAGATCCAGACGCCGGGCCGAAACGGGAATTTTCCAGCTTCCCGCCACTTGTTGCCAGGTGAAGCGATTGCTCACCGCGTCGGCGTCGAGCAGCCACCGCCGGAAGTGCTCGGCGCCGACCCGCCAGTCCACCCGCAACGTCGTGGTGAGGAAATCGGCGGCGATCACGCGGGCGCGTTCGGGCATCCATCCCTGCGCGGCGAGTTGCCGCATGCCCGCGTCGACGATCGGATATCCGGTGCGGCCGTCGCGCCAGGCACCGACCAGCGCCGGATCGGGGGCCTGGCGCCGGCGGAGGCGGTCACCGTATCGCGCGATGTCGGCGCGGGCGGCGAGGAACTGCAAATGGAAATCGCGCCGGGCGAGCAGGCGAACGAAGGCGCGCCCGTCCGCCGTCGTCATGTCGGTGCGGTGGACCATCTCTGCCGCGGACAGACAGCCGAAATGCAGATAAGGCGACAGCCGGGAATATCCCTCCCGCGTCAGATCGCGGCTCGAACGTCCGCGCGATCGTTTCTGGTCGTCGGTGCAGCCTCGCCACAGCGCACGACCGGTGATCTCGCCGCCGACCGACAACTCCGGCGAAACCGCGGCATCGCCGAGTTCGTCGAATCGTGGAACGGGAGCACTTTCGATGCGGGGGACGATCAGCTCGGAGGGCTCGGCCAGCGGACGCCGTTTGGGAGCCGCCAACCATCGGCGGAAATAGGCCGGGAAATCGGGCACCTGGTCGTCCGGTCCGCGCGCGGCGCAGAGGGAAGGGTCGACGGCGGTGACGGTGGCGGGATGGGTGTGCACCAGGCAGCTGCGTCGCGCCAGCCGTTCGCGCAGTGCGCGGGCCCGGCACCGGCCGTACCAGGTGTCGTCCTCGGCGACGTGGACGCTGTCGGCATGCACCCGAGCCGCCACCTGGTCCACGGTATCCACGTAGTCGCCGTGGCGGATCACCAATTGCCCTCCGGCGCAGCGCAGTTCGGCGTCCAGCTCGGCCAGCGCGGCGGACAGGAACCGGAGCTGGTTTCCCGCGGGGCGGACACTGCCCGCGATCCGGTCGTCGACGACGAAGAGCGGGACCACCGCGGCCCCCTCCCGCACGGCGGCCGAGAGGACGGGATTGTCGTGGACACGCAGGTCCCGGGTGAAAAGTGCGATTGTTACGGCCATGGGATGGTCATTTTCGACGACTGGCATCCGTCCAGCGGATCGACGACGGCGGGATCGGGCATTCGGCTGCGGTGACCACGCCGATGCGGGCGGTATCGAAGTAAGGAGCTTTACGCCAATGCTGATGGACCGTGGCTGTCGTGTCAAGTCGGGCGGTGGCGCCGCGCACCTGGCTCAGCGCTCGCGGAACAGGTCGATGAGCCAGGGTTCCAGATCGGCGCCGAGGGCGGTGAGGTCCGGTTCCGGTGACTCGTCGAGCGCGTCGGCGGTGAGCTGACGCACCGCGTAGACGACGCCCATGTAAGCCGTGACCGACAGCGCCGGTTGCCGATCGGCACCCGCGCGTTGCACCAGCGCGCGGATGTGTTCGGCGAACAGTCGCAGCGACTGGCGTCTGCGGCGGCGGACGGCGGGCCCGAGCGCGTCGATCTCCACCTGATAGGCGCGGGCGACGACCGGGTCGTTCTGCAGGGTGCCCAGATACCGGCCGAGCGCTTCGCCGACGATGGACCTGCGGTCCCTTCCTCGCATCTCCGCCGCGGTGAGCTGGGTCAACAGCACCCGGATGAAGCGGTCGTACCCAGCGAAGACACACTCGTCCTTGTTGGCGAAGGCCTCGTAGAAGGCCGCCAGCGAGACTCCGGCTCTTTTCGCGATGTCGGTGGGGCCGAAGCCGGCGTAGCCGCGAGCGGCCAGCAGTTCGGTCACGGCGACCAGCAGCCGTTCCCGCTGCGCGGCCATCACCTGCGCCCGCGCGAGCTTGTGCCGGCCACGCGGCAACGCCTGGGGAAGTGTGAAGAACACTCCGTTCCGCACCGGAGTGATCGGTGCGTCGGCGGGCGCGGCGGACACCCATGCAGACTACCGAGGCGCGATTCCGGCAACCCTGTTCCGGGTATGGGTGCGGCGTCAGTGGGTAGCCGCACCACATGACAGACAGACCCCTCGCACTCGTCACCGGCGCTTCCAGCGGGATCGGCTTCGAGCTGGCCCGGCAGTTCATCGAGCACGGCTACGACGTCGTGATGGCCGCCGAGGACGACGCCATCAAGACCGCCGCCGCGTCGCTGCTCGACCCACGGTTCGAGGTGCGGCCGGTACAGGTCGACCTGCGCACGGCCGACGGCGTCGAACAGCTCTACCGGGCGGCCACCGAGAACGGACGTCATCCCAGCGCCGTCGCGTTCAACGCGGGAGTAGGGCGCGGCGGCACGTTCGCGGACACCGATTTCGACGACGAACTGGCCATCATCGATCTCAACATCCGCTCGACCGTGCATCTGGCCAAACTGGTCCTGCCCGGCATGCTCGACCGCAACGACGGCAAACTGCTGTTCACCTCATCCGTCGCCGCCACGATGCCGGGCGCCAGGCAGGCGGTGTACAACGCGTCGAAATCCTTCGTCCAGTCGTTCGCCGAAGCGTTGCGCGAAGAGCTGCGTGACACCGAGGTCACCGTGACCGCCTTGCTGCCCGGACCCACCGACACCGACTTCTTCCGCCGCGCCGGGATGCTGGGTACCCGCGTCGGCCGAGCGCCGAAGGACGATCCCGCCGAGGTCGCCCGCCAAGGCGTGGAGGCTCTCCTGCGCGGACGGCAGCAGGTCTTCGCCGCCTCGCTGCTGTCCAAGGCTTTCGGTCTGGTCAACCACGTGTTGCCAGACGCGGTGAAGGCCAAGGCAAACCGCATCCTCTCCGCCCCCACCGCGGCCGGTTCTCACTAGCCCTGGTCGCGAGGCATGGGCGAACTCGCGCAGCGGCCGAAGAAAGGCAGACCCGTGAAGCGAATGTCCACTCCGGCAGAGACCGATACGCGGGGATCACCGGCGCTGGAGGCCGCCCGCCATGCCTTGGTCACCGATGGCCTTCACCTCATGCCCGCTGCCGTCACGACGTCGGCGCTGGGCCTGGAAACAGCGGACTGGGACCGCTTCCGCCGGCACTGGGACGAGTTGAACACGGACGTGTACGCCGGCGCCCGTGGCACCTGCAGGCTGCGCCGTTACGGGCAGTTCTCGCTGAGCGGGCCGACCGGGCCGATCGGGCTCGTGCCACAACATTCGTTCGTGCAGCCGGAGAACAGCAATCCCCTCTACATCGGCGTGGACCGGACGTTCGAGCCGCTGACCGATTCCTTCGTGGCCGACCCCGTGTTCCCCGCGGTGCTTCGCCTGCTCGCGCGGATGGCGGCGGGGCTCGACACGCCCGCGAGGTGGAGCGTGAAGGTGCACCCCTTCCGTGTCGTCGCGTCGGCGGACGCTCAGGGCCTGCCCACGCCGGAAGGCAGGCACCGCGACGGGGTCACCCTGGTGTCCTCGCTCTTGATCGGCAGGCGCAACGCCGTCGGCGGGGCGAGCGCGGTGTTCGACGCGCACGGACGACAGCTACTGCGAACCACCCTCAGCCGGCCGGGAACCCTGCTGCTGGGCGACGATCGACGCACCCTGCACAGCGTCTCGCCGGTGCGTCCGGTGGATCGCAGCCGTCCCGCCTATCGCGACGTGCTGGTCGTGACGTTCGCGCCGGGCTGAGACGCCGGATCGATCCGGTGGCTCGGTTCGGTTTCGCGGCGTGGCCCGGCCCGACTGCCGGAACCGGGCCACGCGCGACGGTCAGCCGAGCGGAACTTCCAAGTAGGAGGGAGCGCTCTCCGGTGAACTGATGGTGATCCGGGAGTCGATCGAGTTGGCACTGGAATACAGGAAATCCGAGCCGTCGAGGACGAGCATCAGACGGTGGCCGTCCGGCACGTCGTAGGCAGCCGCCTGCAACTCCCACGCGACGGTCTGGGGCATGCCCGACTCGACCGTTTTCGGTTCATGCGTGATGATCCGCGCCGACCCGTCCTCGGCGACATCGAACAGGTAGGCCACCACCGTCGCGGACTCCTCGCTGCTGTCGACGGTCACCTGTAGCCGGGGTATGCCGCGGATCTGCCTGGCTACGCCACCGCTCGTCGCGAGCAGCGGCCCCGTCGACCAGACCAGAGCATGGCTGCGATCGATCTCCTCGGTCCAGTAGATCTTGGGATTGCCCGACCATTCCTCCTGCCCGGTGGCGATGAGCTTGTCCATCGCGACGACCTCGTCCTCCTTGCCCACGGTGAAGCTGCGCTGCCACCCGGACGTCGGGTCGGGGCTCAGCGCACCGTCGCCGCCCTCCCGCTCATCGGTCAGGAGCAACGTTTCGGTGCCGGTGGTGACGTCTGCCCAGGAAGCCTTCTCCTCCCGCCGCGCCGGTTCGATGATCATGTTCTGGCCGTTCCCGGCCGCCGGAGTGGTCACGTAGGTGAACATGACCTGATTGCTGATCTCCGGCCATGCGTCGACGCCGTTGTCCTCGCCTTTGAGGTAGTGATCGAGCCAGGCGTACGCCTCCTGCAGCGGCACGTTCGGTCCCGCGCCGGGCCTGGGCGGAGCGATCAGTCCTGGACCTTCCGGCGCCGCGTGATCGCCGATCCACATGTTCAGCCGCTTGGGCCGCGGGAGCTTCTCGAAGGTTTCCAGCACCTGATTGACGGCGAACAGCCCCTCGTGCCAGGTATTGGAGAAGAAGGTCGGAATTTCGCGGAAACCGACATACTCCTCCGGCGCGCGCTCGGTGCCCCAGTCGACGACCGGGTCCATATCCTCGCCCTCGTCGAACTTCGCCAGTATCTCCAGCGCTTCCGGGTCGAACTTGTCTTCGCGGTCGCCGCCGGTCAGGCCGATCAGCGCCTCCACGGCGCGGACGTGGCGGGTGCCGTTGTGATACAGACTGGTGGCCAGGTTGCCCCAGGTACTGAGGGCGACGACGACGTCGACCCGGCCGTCGTGCGCGGCCACGAGCTGGCTGATGCCCGAGCCGTAGGACTCACCCATGAACGCGACGCCACTGGGCGACAGCTGGTCGATCGCGTAGCTGAGCACCGCCGAGCCATCCGCCCAGTCCTTGGGACCGGCGACATCGACGGTGCCCTCGGAGGTGCCGAACCACGGCACGTTGCTGCCCGGCAGCGCGGTCCAGCCGATGCCGCGCGGCGTGTAGGCGAGCACGTGGTAGCCCTTCACCGCGAGCGTGAGATACGCGTATTCGAACAGCGGCCACCCCACGGGCGTCCACCCGGCCGGGAACACCACCAGCGGGCACGGCCGCGTGGTGGTCTGCCGCAGCATGTGCGCGGACAGCTGGATTCCACCCGGCACCTCGATCCGGGGGAAGGTCGGGACGGCGACATTCAGCGCCCGGCTCACCAGATCCGCCACATCGTCGGGCACCAGCCCGTCGCCGCTGCGCTGCTCGAGCGCGGCCACCAAGTTCGACGCGAACTGCACCGCCTCCGGGCGAATTTGCCCCTGCGCGTCCCAGGCTCCCTCGACGGCGATCCGAGACAGCTGTGCGGACGTGGTCCCGACGATCGAATCTCCTTGCGACATCAGCGCCATCGATCCTTCCGTGCCAGTTGCTGCGGAACTGCGGACGGCAGCAGCCTGACATGACACGCGATCGACTGTCCTGGGATTCGACGAGCTGTTCTCCGTTCGCAACAGGGCGATGACCAGCGAGAATACTGCAAGATTCGACTGAACGCCGCGCTACCGCTGCCGGACGTACCTCCCGCGCATGCCGCCCTTCGCGACCGTGTGGTGCGCGGCAGCGACCGGCGCCGCACCATAGTGCCGGCGCTGGTCATTGCCGCTCCCGGCTCCGGCGGCCCGCACGCCGGAGCCGACTGCGGCGGCGAGCCACGGTCGATACGCTATGCGCCGACCGACCCCGGGGACTCCCCGCACGAGAACATTCGCGGGGTGACGGGCTGAGCCGAAGCGCTCATCGCTTCTCGTCACCGAGTTTCACCGGCAGCGACAGCGGGCCGATCGTGAAGAAAGACGGCGAATACGGGATGTCCTCCGGATCGATGGCCAGTTGCAGGTCCGGCAGCCGCCGATAGAGCGACGCCAGCGCGAGCCGCCCCTCCAAGCGGGCCAGCCCCGCGCCGATGCAGTACCGCGGTCCGTGACCGAAGCCGAGATGCCCGCCCCGCTGCTCGCGGGTGATGTCGAACTCGTTGGCCGTCTCCCCGTACTGGGCCGGGTCGATCCCGCACGCCTGGTAAGCCACGCCGACCGCCTTCCCCTTGGGGATGGTCACACCGGCCACGGTGACCTCCGTCAACGTGAACCGCCAACTGGTCATCATCACCGAATGGCGGTAGCGCACCGTCTCTTCCACCACGTCGGCCCAGCGGTCCTCGGCCTTCGCCAGCGCGAGCTGGTCGGGATGCCGCGACAGCGCCAGAATGGCGTAGCCGAGCATGTGCACCGTGGTCTCGTGCCCGGCCACCAGCATGATCCACAGGACCGCGACCAGTTCCTCCGCCGTGAGCTTGTCGCCCTCGTCGCGGGCTTGCACCAAGCCGGTGGTCAGGTCGTCGCCGGGCTCCTGCTGCTTGCGGTCCGCCAGTTCGTACAGGTACAGCATGAGGGCGTTCTGCGTCGCGAACGCCTCCTCGGGCGGAGTCGTGTGCGCCAGCAGGGTCGCGGTCCACCGCCGCAGCCGGTCCCGCTCGGGTTCGGGCACCCCGAACAATTCGCAGATCACCGCCATCGGCAAGGCTTCGGTGAAGGTGGGCACCAGGTCGACACCGTCCCCGGCCGCGACGACCTCGTCCAGCAAGCGGTCGACGATCTGTTGCACGCGTGGCTCCAGAGCCTGCACCCGGCCGGGGGTGAACGCCTTGCTGATCAGCCCGCGAAGCCGCCGGTGGTCGTCGCCGTCCTTGGTGGACAGGTGATCGCCCTGCACGATGGCACGCAAGGGCCAGTCCTCCGGGATCGAGCCGTCGTACAGGGCGGGCCAGTGCTTGGGATCCCGGGCGAAGGTCTTGTTGTCCCCGGCGAGGATCTCGCGCACCGCGTCGTGCGTCAGTGCCAGGTACGCGGGCACGCCACCGGGGAATTCCACCTCCACCACCGGCGCGATCTCCCGGAGCCGGATGCAGGTGTCCAGCAGATTCTCGTTCGCCGCGGGGAATGCGGGCAGGCTGGTTGTCATCGGTTTCCCTTCTGCGCGTGAGCCCTTCGGCCGTCGTGACGACGGTCGTGCACGAGTATCGAGCCGAGTTCGCTCGGGGAACCGGCCAACCGGGGAATCCTGCCTACAACCGAAAGCCGAACGTCACAAAACGGAATTACGGTGCCTGCGCGCTGCCCGTCCCAGCGGTTAGGGTGGCATTGTCCGAAGGTGTCCGCGGGCGGGCCGGGAGGAAATCGTGGAATCGAAAGCAGTACTGGGGCGCGCCGTGCGGGCGGTCAACGCCGGAGTGGTCGCGCTCCTCGACGCACCGGTGCTGGGGCGACTGCTCGGCAAGGGATTCGTGGTCATCACCTACGTGGGGCGGCGGTCGGGACGGACGTTCAGCACGCCGGTCAACTACTGGCGCAAGGGCGAAGAATTGGTCATCGGAGTCGCCCTGCCGGACAAGAAGACCTGGTGGCGGAACTTCCTGGACGAAGGCGGCCGGATCACGCTGCGTCTGGACGGCACGGACCGGCGCGGTCATGCGGTAGCGCGCCGTGACGAACGCGGCCGCGTGTTCGTCACGGTGCGACTCGACGGCTGATCCCACCACTTCCCGCTCGCCGCGGAATCGCTCCGCCGAGCGGATCGGGCTGCGACGCCACCGCCTGCGCTTCGATGTCGACGAAGATCGGGTCCTGACCCGAGCGCGTCGTCGCGCTCGCGGTGGCCGATACCGCGACGTCCGCTAGAGGCGCGCGGACGGTGTCATCTGGGCGATGATCGCGGACCCCATCCACCGGCGTAGATACCGCCGCAGGTCCTCCTCGCCGCGCGGGGGATTGCCCGGGGCGACGAAGAACGACTGCATGGTTCGCAGCACGTATTCGACGAGTTCGTGCAGCGAGTCGTCGTCGTACCCGTAGTGCTCCCAATCGACGTCGAAGCGTTTGATCATCGTCATCCCGAATGCTTGCGCCTCTTCGGAAGTGAGCCTTTCGGGGTGGACATTCGAGTACGTGCTCGACAGCAGGATTCCGAGGTGCGGGATTCGGCGCACCTCGGACAGGGTGTACACCACCGCCTCGGTCATCGCTTCCACGGCGTCGCCGATACCGCTGACGTGCCGGGCCAACCGGTCGAGAAAACCGTCTACCGACGCGATCGCGGCGGCCGTCATCAGCGCGTTGGCGCTGGGAAAGTATCGGTAGACCGTCTGACGGATGACGCCGAGCGACTCCGCGACGTCGGCGATGCTGATCTCCGCACCCGTTCGCCCGATCAGTTCGACTGCGGCGGCGACGATCCGGCGAGCGGCTTCCTCGTCGTCTTTCGGCGGACTTCCGCCCCACCCGCGCCTTCCTGCCACCGCCCGCTTCCTCGACTCGTAGCCCGTCGCCCGCGAACCCCCTGATGGAAAGCCTGCCGACCCTCCGGATCAGGGCTCGACCGTATCACAGGGCGGCCGCCACACTCCGTGCCCCGCGTCGAACACCCGATTCTGATCATACACATTGTCCATCGTGTGTATGATCACCTGCAACGTGGCTCGGCTCACCCGGGGCGGTGACGCCGGGCCGGTCCATTTCGGAAAGACGAGGTACAGCCAAGTGACCGATCTTCAAGTCCGGAAGATGCGCTTCGCATTCGCCGACTACGACGTGCCCTTCTTGTGGAACGAGGAGAATCCGGCCTTCTCCTCCATGGCCAACGCGGTGTCCTTCCTGGCGATCGGCTTCGAGAAGATGATCGTGAACATGATTCGCGAGGCCATGCCCTTGATCACCGATCCCGCGGTCGCGGAGGAAGCCGACGCGTTCGTACGCCAGGAAGGGCAGCATTCCACCGCCCATCGTCAACACGTGAACGGTCTGATCAGGCGCTATCCGGGCCTCCAGGAGACGCTCAACGACGTGATCGCGGAATTCGATCGCCTCACCGTGCACACTCCGGTCGAATACCGGCTCGCCTACACCGCCGACCTGGAGGCGACTTTCACCCCGGTGTTCAAATTGATGCTCGACAACGATTCGACGCTGTTCCGGCCGGGAGACGACCGGGTCGCTTCGCTGTTCATCTGGCATTTCGTCGAAGAAGTCGAACATCGCAGCTCCGCGCTGATCATCTTCGATTCCATCGTCGGAAGCGACGTCTACCGGATGCGCATGGCACCCTCGATCTTCCGTCACGTGCTGAGGGTGATCAGATTGGCGTGCGCGGGCTTCAACGAGCATGTTCCCCTGGAGGATCGGAAGATCGACGCTTTGTCGATGTTCGCCTCGTATCGGCGTATGCAGAAGCTGCGCAGGTGGTTGCCGTTCCTCCGGGCGGAGGACAACGGCCCGATGCCCCGCGCGTTCGACCATCTCCCGCTCGGCGAGCAACTCGTCGCGTTGGCCGGGATCATTCGCAGCCAGTTGCCCAAGCACAACCCGGACCACGAGAAGCTGCCCGCTCTCGCCGACGTGTGGTTCCAGCGCTACGAGGCCGGCTACGACGTCTCGCACTGGTACACCGCCGACACGGTCGCACGCTAGGAGCCCGGCCGATGGCTGATCATTGCGCACCCACCTTCGACCAGCTCGCGACGGCGCTCGGCTTCTCCTGCGCGGAGGCGGGTGGACTCGTCGAGGTGCGGAACCCCTTCGCGTTGGAGAACTGGACGCTGCCCGTACTCGAGTTCACGATCGTCCTGGGTGCGGCACTCGCGCTCGGCTACGCGATCGCGCGGATGCGCAGGCACGGCGATCCGACCAACCTGGTCCTCTGGTTCGGCGCGACCGCATACCTGTTCATCATCGAACCACCGCTCTACTTCCCCGCGGCCTTCGGCATCGACGCCCACGTCGACACGATGTTCGCGCACAACTTGTTCACGGTGGAATTCCTGTGGGGCCGATTACCGCTCTACATCATCGCGATCTACCCGTTCATGGCCACAGTGGCCTTCGAAATCGTGAGAATGCTCGGCGTCTTCCGACGCTCAGGGGTGCTCGTCGGCTCCGCGTGCGCCGGCTTCGTCCACCACGCGTTCTACGAGATCTTCGACCATCTCGGCCCGCAGCTGCGGTGGTGGGAATGGTCGATCGACAATCCGATCAATCAGCCGATGTTCGATTCGGTGCCACTGCCGAGCGTGGTCGTGTTCGCCGCGCTCTGGCCGATGTCTCTCGCCTTCTGTGTCCAGTTGTTCGTCGGCCGCCACATTGATCGGGGGCAATCCTTCTCCGGGCCGCAATTGGTCCGGCGCACGCTCGTGATCGGCATCCTCGCGTCCCTGGGCACGGCGGTGCTGCCGATCCCGGCGACGGTGTTCGGCATGGGGAGTACCACGGTGCGGGGCACCCTCTACGCGGCCGAATTGGTCGTCGTCGCCATCGTCGCCGCCGTGGTTCTCACCCGTCAGTGGCTCCGGCTGCGGCGGGACGCTTCCGAACCCGGGTCGTACCGCAACGACTTCGTCCGCGTCTACAGCGTGGTGTACCTGTGTGTGATGCCGATCCTCTGGGTCACCGCGCTGCCCGACTTCTTCGGCGCCGTCGACGGCGTGACCAGCGACGGCGACCCCATCGGGAATCTCTGGTACACACTGGCGTGCTTCTTCGTCGCGATGCTCTGCGTGATCGCGGTCTTCACCGTGCCGCGCGGGAAGGCGGAAGCCAGCAGCGGCGCGCCCGTAGCCGAAGACGCGGTGCCGCGCACGGCGTAGCGGCTGGACGGCCGAGGCGGGCGGCCGGGCCTCGGGCGCCGCTGCCGTCGGCGGGCGATCGCCCGACCGGACTGTGACGCCCGGCTCGGCCGGGATTTTCCGAGCCCCCGCGCGGGTTGTACCGGGTGCCGATATGAGGAGGTCATGTGGCACGGGAGTACAACCGGAACCCCGCGGCGGTCGCCGCTCTGTCCCCTGAGCAGTACCACGTCACTCAGGAGAACGGGACCGAGCGGGCGTTCACGGGCGAGTACTGGGACAACCACGAGCCGGGCATCTACGTGGATGTGGTGTCGGGTGAGCCGTTGTTCGCCTCGGTCGACAAGTTCGACAGCGGAACGGGATGGCCGAGTTTCACCAAGCCGATCGAAGCAGGCAACGTCGTCGAGAAACGGGATTTCAGCCATCTGATGGTTCGCACCGAGGTGCGCTCGGCGCACGGTGACAGCCATCTCGGACATGTGTTCACCGACGGCCCCCGCGCCGCGGGCGGTTTGCGATACTGCATCAATTCGAAAGCTCTGCGTTTCATCCACCTCGATGACCTCGAGGCGGAAGGCTATGGGCAGTACAAGACTCTCTTCACGAAGGAGGAGGCGTGACCGACACGCGGACGGCCATCCTGGCCGGTGGATGCTTCTGGGGCATGCAGGACCTGATCCGCAAGCAGCCGGGGGTGGTGTCGACGCGCGTCGGGTACACCGGCGGACGCAACGATCACCCCACGTATCGCAATCACCCTGGCCATGCGGAGGCGGTGGAGATCGTCTACGACCCGGCGCGGACGGACTACCGGGAACTGCTGGAGTTCTTCTTCCAGATCCACGATCCGACGACCGAGAACCGCCAGGGCAACGACATCGGCACCAGTTACCGTTCGGCGATCTTCTATCTCGATGACGACCAGCGGCGCGTCGCCCTGGAGACCATCGTCGACGTGGACGACTCGGGCCTGTGGCCCGGCAAGGTGGTCACCGAGGTGACCCCGGCGAGCGCTTTCTGGGAGGCCGAGCCCGAGCACCAGGATTACCTGCTGCGCTACCCGGACGGCTACACCTGCCACTTCCCCCGGCCGGGCTGGAAGCTGCCGAAACGGCAGACCACCGCACAGTAGAACCGGGAGTTCGGCGGGCACGCCCTGCCAGAGCGGCCCGCCGGGCCCGTTCGAGTTATCTGCGTAACGACTGCGCCACCATGCCGGGTGGCGCAGTCGCCGCGTTTCGGCCCCGATCCGCCTCCCGCGCGAAGGACAGGAAGGCACGAACCTCCTGCGCTCCAGGGAAGCTCACGCATTCCTTCCCGCTGTGGGGACGAAGCGCACCGGGGGGCTTATATGATCGTCGGCGCCTACATCGCCGGACATCGGTGCCAGTCGACCTGAGGTAGGGCTAATGAAGCATAGTGGCACAAAGCTTCTCGATGTGTTGGGTAGCCGTCGGATGGCGGTGGCCACACTGGCCGCTATCACCGGCTTCTACTACCTATTGGTCGCTTTCACCAACTGCGTGGACACCGAAACCAACCGCAACGGGGTGGCCGCCGTACTGTCGATGAAGGCGACGATCCACACGCCGGGAACGGACTGGCGCGCGATCACCAACGGCAATGTCGCGCTCGTCGCCTACATTTCGATCGTGATCTGGGAGTTCTTGATCGCCTTCGTACTGCTGGCCGCGGCGGCCGTGTGGGGCCGGGTGCTGACGGGACGCCCACGCAGGCTCCGAGCCGGACTCGATGTGGCGGTGAAGCTGTCGAGTCTGGGCTGGACCATGGCTATGCTGCTGTTCGCGGGCGGGTTCCTGACCATCGCGGGCGAATGGTTCCGCATGTGGGCCAACGACGACGTGAACGCGTCCTCGGCCGCGCTGCAAAATTTTCTCATCGCCGCCGTCGGCCTGATTCTCGTGCATATGCCGGAGTCGCAGGCTCTCCGGCCCGCAGTTGTCGAAGACGTCACGGCGGCGGATCCATCGGCCCGAGAAGTCCGCAGTAGCTGACCCCGCCCGACCAAGCGGCTCGCGGCGGCCGGATCGCGGGCACGCGCGTCAACGACCGTTGCGATCGAGCTCGTTCAACTGCTTCTGGAGGCGCTCTAGTGCCGCGCGGATTTCATCGATCTGGGCGTTGAGCTCAGCGATCTTCGCTTGGTCCTGTGGTGACGGCGCTTGCGCCTGCGGTGGCGGCGCCTGCTGCGGCGCGGGCTGCTGGCCCGGCGGCAGCGGGGCCCCGGGGCCACCGCCGGGCGGCGTGGCGAGCCGGCCGGTGCCCGGGCCGAACACCTGGTCCAGCGCCTCGGCGAGCGTCGGTGCGTACCCGACGAGAACGCCACCGGTGCCGGGTTCCCGGTAACTCACCAGCACGCGCGCCAGCTGCGGGAATGTCGACGCGTTCGGTGCCGTGGAAATCCGCTCGGTGAAAAGTGGTTCGACGTAGAGCACACCGCCGTCGGCGATCGGCAGGGTGAGCAGATTGCCGTACTGGATACGGTTGGAGCGCTCGAGCAGAGTTCGCTCGGAGGCCACTCTGGTGTCGGAGATCATCGAGTTCTGGATCTGCTGCGGCCCCTGGGTGAGCGTGTCGGTCGGCAACTGCAACACGCTGATCTTGCCGTAGTTCTCGGGGTCGGAGTGGGCGGAGACGTAAGCGGAGAGGAATTCCCTGTTGTACCCGACCATCGCGCTGGCCAGCCGGAACGACGGCTCGGCGGTGTCCTGGTCGCCGAGCAGCACGTAGAACGGCGGCTGGTGCGGGTTGCTCTCCACGGTCGGATCGCTGGGCACCGACCAGAAAGCGTTGGTGGTGAAGAACTCGCGAGGTTCGTCGACGTGGTATTTGGCGAGCATCTCGCGTTGGATCGTGAACAAGTCCTCGGGGTACCGGAAGTGGGCGCGCAACTCCGGGCTGATCAATTCCTCGGGTTCGACCGTGCCTGGGAAGACCTTCATCCACGCCGCCAGCACCGGATCCTGCGCGTCGACGCGGTAGAGGGTGACCGTGCCGTCGTAGGCGTCGACGGTGGCCTTGATGGAGTTGCGCACGTAGGACACCTCGCGATCGGATCCGCGGCGGATGTCGTCGCCCGGCTCCAGTGCTTCGAGCGAGCTGCGCTTGGCGTAGGGGTACCCGTCGATCGCGGTGTACGCGTCGACGATCCAGACGATGCGGCCGTCCACGACGGCTGGATAGGGATTGTTGTCGGTGGTCAACCACGGCGCGACCAGTTCGACGCGATGACGCGGATCGCGGTTGAAGATGATCTTCGACTCGGGGCCGATCGCCTTGGAGAAGATGATGTTGCGTTCGGCGTAGGTGGCGGCGAAGGCCAAGCGGTTGAACCAGTTCCCGATCGGTACTCCGCCTTCGCCGGTGTAGGTGTACTTGGTGGTGTCGGTGTCGTACTCCCGGGGCTCGGTGCCGCCGCCGACGATGGCATAGTCCGGGCTGGCATGGGCGATCACTTCGCCGTAATAGACGCGAGGCTGGTCCACCCGGATCACCTGCTGCCCGGATGCCTGGGAAGCGATGTCGCCGACCGCGTAGATCGGATATCCACTGTTGCTGCTGGCGGCATCGCCCGCGGCCTCGCGGACCGCCGCGTTGACCCGGTTGGCGGGGGCGGCGACGAATCCGTTGCCGTGGGTGTAGACGGTATGGCGATTGACCCAATGGCGCTGATTGCCGCTCAGCGCACTCGGCGTCAGCTCGCGCGCCGCGACCACGTAGTCACGCAGTCGCCCACCGATGCGGTAGCGATCCAGGTCGAGGTGCGGCGGGAAACTGTAGAAGTTCTTCAACTGTTGTTGCTGGGTGAACGTGCGTGAGAGCACGTTCGGATCCAGCAGGCGAACATCGGCGATCGTGGTCACGTCCGCGGGAATCGCGGACGGTGACTTGGTGCCGACGCCGGAATACGCCTGGTACTCGACTCGATCACTGCCGATCCCGTAGGCCTGGCGGGTGGCCGCGATGTTGCGTTCGATATAGACGCGCTCCATGTCGGCGGCATTCGGGCGGACGGAGAACTGCTCGACGGCCAGCGGCCAGACGGCCCCGACGAGAATCGACGACAGCAGCAGCAGCGCGGCGGCCATCGCCGGAATCCGCAGGTCTCGCACGACGACGGCCCCGAAGACCGCCGCGGCGCAGATGATGGCGATCGCGAAGAGAATCAGCCGGGCAGGCAGCACCGCGTTGATGTCGGTGTAGCCCGGCCCCGCGAAGGTGGGTTCCTTGCTGCCGCTGGAAAGCAGCGAATACCGGTCGAGCCAGTAGGCGGCGGCCTTCAAAGCGATGAACGTGCCCGCCAGCACCGCCAGCTGGACTCGGGCCGCGTGCGTCGGCCCGCGAACTTTCCCGGACAGCCGCAGCCCGCCGAGCAGATAGTGCGTCGCGAGCCCGGCGAAGAAGGCGAGCACGACGGCGACGAACAACCAGTTGACGACGAGCCGGTAGAACGGCAGATCGAAAACGTAGAACCCGACATCGTGGCCGAATTGGGGGTCCGACACACCGAAGGACCCGCCGTGGAGGAACAGCTGGATCTTCATCCAGCTCGATTGCCCTATGAGGCCGCAGACGAGACCGAACGTGGCGGCGATGCCCAGCCCGTACCGCAGCGGCCGCCGCAGCACCATCTCCCGATACGGCCGCAGACTGTCGTCCTGCCCCGGATCGGGAACGAAGAGCGGACGGTACCGGTAGGCCAGCCACATCGCCGCGAAAAGGACGCCACCGATGAGCAGGCCGACCGCGAGGAACAGCGAGAGGCGGGTGAGCAGCGCAGTGAGCCAGACGCCACGGAATCCGACCTCACCGAACCACAGCCAGCTGACATACCCTCTGATCAGCCGGGGAACGATCAACAACGACACGACGAAGACCGTGGCGGCGATCACCAGCAATCGAGTGCTGCGATGCAGCCGCCGCGGGCCGGGACCGTCGCGTGCGCTCATCTCCCACTCCTGTGGCCGCGTCCGGCGGGATATGCCGCCGGCGCGAACCATCAAGTCCGATATTACCGGCGCGGAGCGAGGCCCCGCACCGCCGCGCGGGCCTGAGCGCTGGGTTTGCCCGCAGCGTTCGATCAGCGAAGTTATCGCGATCCGAGTCGTCGCGACGCGCGAGAATAGTGATCTCGACCCAAGGAGCCTCGATGACGAGCAAGCCCGACCTCACCGATCTGTCCATGGAGGCTCGCGCCGCGCTCGGCAGCGGCGCGGACTTCTGGACGACGAAGGCACTCGGTCCCGTCGCGTCGGTGACCATGACCGACGGCCCGCACGGTGTGCGCAGGCAGGCGGGGGCGACCGATCACCTCGGGTTGGCCGAGAGCCTGCCCGCCACCTGCTTCCCGCCCGCGGTGGGGCTCGCGCAGAGCTGGGACACCGACCTGGTGCGCCGGGTGGGCGCGGCGCTGGGCCGGGAGGCTCGCCGGTTCGCGGTGGATGTGCTGCTCGGGCCGGGAGTCAATATCAAGCGCGATCCGCGTGGTGGGCGCAATTTCGAGTACTACTCGGAGGATCCGGTGCTCACCGGACTGCTCGGCGCGGCGTGGGTGACGGGTTTGCAGAGCACCGGAGTGGGGGCTTCGCTCAAGCATTTCGCCGCCAACAACGCCGAGCACGACCGGATGCGCGCGAGTTCCGACATCGACCCGCGCCCGCTGCGGGAGATCTACCTGCGCGCGTTCGCCCATATCGTGCGCACCGCGCGGCCGTGGACGGTGATGTGCTCCTACAACCGGATCAACGGTGTGCACGCCGCGCAGAACCGCTGGCTGCTCACCGAGGTGCTGCGGGGCGAATGGGGATTCGACGGTGCGGTGGTCTCCGACTGGGGCGCGGTGGCCGACCGGCCCGCCTCGGTGGCGGCGGGGCTGGATCTGGAGATGCCCGGCGGTAGCGGCGTCTCCGACGAGCGGGTGACGGCGGCGGTGGCGGCCGGCACGCTGGACGCGGCGGCCGTCGACAGGGCCGCGCACAACGTGGCGACGCTGGCGGCGCGGGTGGTGGCCGGACGTGAGCTCGCCGATTCCACCGAAGCCACCGAAGCCGCCGAAGCCACCGACGAGCACCATCGGCTGGCCCGCGAGGTCGCCGCGCGCTGCGTGGTCCTGCTGCGGAACGAGCGCGACCTCCTGCCGCTCGCCCCGCGAGGCTCGCTCGCGGTGATCGGAGAGTTCGCGGTGGAACCGCGCTACCAGGGCGGCGGCAGCTCACACGTCAACCCGACCCGGCTCGAGGCGCCGCTCGAGGAGATCCGCGCGCTCGCGAGCGGGACGGTGTCCTATAGCCGCGGTTTCACCACCCACGACACGGACGCGGACAACAACGCGCTGCGCGCGGAGGCCGTCGCAGCCGCCGCCAACGCGGACGTGGCTGTGCTGTTCCTCGGCTTGGCCGCCACGCAGGAGTCGGAGAGGTTCGACCGGGAGCACCTCGAGCTGCCGTCCGATCAGCTGGCGCTATTGGACGCGGTGGCGCGGGCACAGCCGGACACGGTGGTGGTGCTCGCCCACGGTGGAGTGGTGCGGCTGAGCCCGGTGACGGAGCTCGCGCCCGCGATCCTGGACGGCGGATTGCTCGGCCAGGCCGGGGGTGGCGCCCTGGCCAACGTGCTGTTCGGTGTGGTGAATCCGTCGGGGCGACTCGCGGAGACGGTGCCGATCCGGTTGCAGGACACACCCGCCTACCTGAACTTCCCTGGCGAGAACTCGCATGTGCGCTACGGAGAGGGACTGTATGTGGGTTATCGCTGGTACGACAGCCGTGACATGGCGGTGTCCTACCCCTTCGGGCACGGCCTGTCCTACACCGCTTTCGCATACTCCGATCTCACACTCGCGGCGGATGCAGCGGGGATCACGGTGCGCGTCCACGTCACCAATACCGGGTCTCGCGCGGGACGCGAGGTGGTGCAGGTGTATACGGCCGTGCCCGGGTCGTCCGTCACGCGTCCGGCCCGGGAACTGAAAGGGTTCGCCGTCACCGCCGAATTGGCACCTGGTGCGAGCGCGGCGGTCTCGATCCTGCTGCCCCGGGCGGAACTGGCCTACTGGGAGACTCGCGTCGACCGGTGGATCGTGGAGGACGGCACGTACCAGGTATGGGTGGGCGCTTCCAGCCGGGACCTGCGCGCCACCGGGCGGATCGAGCTCGCCGGAGACGAACTGCGTATCCCGATCACGCGGAACTCGACCCTCGGCGAGGCGCTGGCCGATCCGGCGGCCGCAGCGGCGCTGGCCGAGGTGTTCGGCGGCATGGCCGACAGCATGGGTGACGCGACGGCGCTCGGCGTGGACATGACGCGGATGATCGCCTCCATTCCGCTCGACCGCCTCACCGGCTTCGGGGTCGATCCGGAAAAGCTCGAGGCGTTGCTGGCCGCCGTCGAGGACTGATCACCGGCTCGCTCACCGGGCGACGGCGGCACCCACGACCGGCGTGTTGGACGAGACCACCACGCACTTGATCGAGGGCTTGCGGCCCAGGCCGTGCTGCCACCGTGCCCGAGCACGGCCGCCGACCCGGGCGAAGCCTTCGGTCAGTACGCGATGAACAGGATTTCGTCGCGGGAGTACTCGTGCCCGGGATGCTTTTCGGCCAGGTGGGCTTGTGTCTTCGCCACGAGATCGTCCTCGTCGGTTCCGACGATGGCTTCTCCGCAGGGGCATCTGAGATTTCGCTTCATGAGCGTCCTTCCTCTCCGATGCGACAGTCTAGGACGCCACGGCGCGGCCGGGCTGCCGGATCGGCTACGCTCCCCCGCTCACGGCACGTCCCGGTCGCGTGTGCTGATGGGCACGCGACCGCCCGCGACGGCCGCCTCGATGCTGTCGCGCAGAGCGGCGCATATCCGCACCCGCGCGCTGTCCGCCCCGGCGAACTCGGCGCATGCCGCCACCGCGGCGGCGGTCCACTGCACGCTGGTGTGCTGCGGGCTGAATTTCTCGACCCGCACACGACATTCGCAGGTGCGGCAGGTGACATCTTCCATAGCGGTCGCGCTCACGCTCCGGCGGCGGCGCGCTGCTCGGCGAGGTTGCCCGCCACCTCGGCCTCCCACGCCGTGACTGCCCTGGTGGTGTCGACCTCGAATTCGAAGCGGTCGGTCATCTTCGGGTCGATATCGGCCACGTCGGTATAGAACTGCGAGTACCAGCGGCGCAGCTGGTAGACGGGTCCGTCCTCCTCGCACAGTAGCGGATTGTCGATGCGGGTCTTGCGCTTCCAGATCGCGGCATCCTGCTCGAAGCCCCGGCCGAGTCCGCCGGCGAACTTCGCCGCGATCTCCTCGGCCTGCTCCGGCGGCACGCCGTGCGGCTTCTTCACGATCGCGCCGTACTGCAGCACGAACTTCGTGGGAGACACCGGATAGTGGCAATTGATCAGAATGCCCTCGACGGTCAGGCCCGCACTCTCGCTGCGCAGGTGATCGATCATGTAGGACGGTCCGTAGTAGGAGGCGTCGGAATGCAGGACATTCTTGCCGCCCAGCGCCTTCGCGGTCTCGCCCATCGTGTCCTCGCGCGACACCGAGGTCATGTACTGACTGGCGACATGGCCTTCGAAGACGTTCTTGAAGTAGGTGGGGAATCCGAAGTGCACGTAGAAGAAATGGGCCATGTCCACGACGTTGTCGACGACCTCGCGGCAGTTGGCGCCGTCGATCGTCATGGTGTTCCAGGTCCAGTCGGTCCACTCGTCGCTGAACGCGCCCTCGATCCGTGGAATGGTGACCTGTTCCGGCGGTGGATTGCCCTCCGGATCGTTCCACACGAACAGCTGCTTGTTCTGCTCCAACGTCGGCCACGCGCGCGTCCGCGCCCGGGGCGGAACCCGGCGACCGTAGGGGATGCCGGTGCAGCGGCCGTCGCCACCCCACCGCCAGTCGTGGAACGGGCAGGCGATCGAGTCTCCCTTGATCCGACCGTCACCCAAGTTCCCGCCCATGTGCCTGCAGTAGGCGTCCAGCACGTTGAGCTCGCCATCGGCCCCCGCGAAAACCACCAGTTCGGTACCGAAGATCGCCACGGTGTGCGGTTTCCCGTCCCGGAAGTCCTCGGCGAGCCCCAGGCAGTGCCAGCCGCGCGCGTACCGGGCGGGCGGCGCGCCCGCGTCGATCACTCGGACCTCGGTGTCGGTAGTCATCGGTTCCTCCACAAATCACCCACGGTTGTCACCTCGATATTTCGGTTCGTGATGCCGGTGCGGACATGTCGAGTCCCACTGGCCGGGAGGCGGTCAGGTCAGGTCGAGCCGCCGGAACGCGGAGCGGTAGAACAGCAGCGGCGGGGCCTCGCGATGCTCCGACAGCCCGGTGACGCGCGCGATCGCGATGGTGTGGTCTCCGCCGTCGACCTCTCCGGCGAGTTCGCAATCCAGCGACGCGATGATCCCGGCCAGCCGCGGCGACCCGTTCGGCGAAGGCTCCCAGTCGATGCCCGCGAACTTGTCCGCGCCGCTGCGGGCCAGCTGCCCGCAGATGTCGCGCTGATCGTCGGCGAGGATGTTGACGCAGAACCGGCCCACCGCGCGGATGCGCGGCCATGACGTGGACGTGCGCGCCGGGCAGAAGCAGACCGCGGGCGGCTCCAGCGACAGCGCCGAGAAGGACTGGCAGGTGAAGCCGGCCGGCCCGTCCTGCGCCCGCGCGGTGATCACGGTGACACCCGTGCAGAAGCGACCGAGCACGGCCTTGAAGTCGCGAACGTCAAGCGCCGACCCGTCCATCTCGAGCACCGGTTCCATCAGGCCTCCCATTTCGATCAGGCATATACCTGACAGCTATGACAGCAGCAGCGCCCGCGGCAGCGTCAAGATCGGGATCCGGTCACCGAGATGGAGATCCGTGGAAGCTACGTAGTTCTCCCGATTCGACCCGGTCGCGAACCCGTCAGTGTGATGGGAGACACAAGCGACCGGGCCGGTGCCGCCCGGACGACCCAGACCGACTGTGATCGACGGAGGTCCAGATGACCGTCACGCTGCTGCCCGACGCGCAGCCGCGCGCCCACCGCGCCCGCCCCGAAGACACCGGATCCGGCGCCGCCGAGGTGCCGGTGTCGATGATCGAGCGGATGACCCTGATCCTCGACGCGTTCGACGCCGCCACCCCGACGCTGACATTGCTCGGCCTGGTGGAGCGCACCGGCCTGCCGCGCTCCACTGTGCATCGGATCCTCGACCAGATGATCCGGCTGCGCTGGCTGTCCCACACTTCCGGCGGATACCGGCTCGGTATGCGCACTCTGGAACTGGGCGGGCTCACCGCCGACCACAACGAGATCCGCGATGCCGTCAGCCCCCTGCTGCACGAGTTGTGCCAGCGCACCGGCATGGTCGGGCATCTGGCGGTGCTCGACGGACGCGAGGTCGTCTACCTCGACAAAGCCGGTGGCCGCCTGGCCGCGATGCTGCCCACTCGGCTCGGTGGCCGCATGCCGGCGCACTGCACCGCCCTGGGGAAGGCGATGCTGGCCGCCCTGGAGCCGAGCATCGCCGAGGCCGCGTTCCGCTCCCGTCTGCCGCGGCTGACCTCGCACACGATCACCGAGCCGGACGCGCTGCACCGCACCCTGGCCCAGATCCGGCAGCGCCAGGGCGTGGCGCTGGACCGGGAGGAATCCATGGACGGAATCGCCTGTGTCGCAGCCCCGTTGCGAGGCCGAGGCACCGCTCCCGCGGCGCTGTCGTTGTCCGGGCGGGCCGACGCGATGAGCCTCGACAAGCTGGCGCGGGTGCTGCTCGAGATCTCCCACGAGGCCGGACGGACGCTGTTCCCGCGCCGGGCGCGCTGGCGATAGGCGGACTTCCATCGCCTCACTGAGTGAGACGGCGACTGGTTGTTCCCCTTCCCGTCATATTTCGATCAGGCATATGGAGGTGGCGGACGATGACCGGTGAACTGGACACGGTTCCTGCCGCGGTGGCGGCGATCGCGGGCGGCGGCATGGCGCTGGTCGTCGACGACGAGGGCCGCGAGAACGAAGGCGATCTGGTGCTCGCCGCGCAGCAGGCGACCGCGGCGAACATCGGATTCCTGGTCAGGCACACCAGCGGCGTCCTGTGCGTGCCGATGGCAGGCGCCGACCTGGACCGGCTCGACCTCCCGCCGATGACGGCGGTCAACCAGGATCCGAAGGGCACCGCGTACACGGTCTCGGTGGACGCGGCGTCGGGTATCTCCACCGGCATATCGGCCGCTGATCGCGCGCACACCATGCGCCTGCTCGCCGATCCCGCCACCGCGCCCCGGGATCTCACCCGCCCCGGGCACGTGTTCCCGTTGCGGGCGCACCCACTCGGTGTTCTGGGCCGCCAGGGGCATACCGAGGCCGCCGTCGACCTGATACGGATGGCGGGCCTGCGTCCCGCGGGCGTCATCGCCGAGGTGGTACGCGAGGACGGCTCGCTGGCGCGGCTCCCGGACTTGCTGACCATGGCCCGGGTGCACGGGATCCCGATCATCTCCATCGCGGATCTGATCACCCATCGTCGCCGGCTCGAGCCGGGCGTTGCCCGGATCGTCGAAACCCGCCTGCCCACCCGTTTCGGCGACTTCCGGGTGATCGGTTACCGGGACATCGCCGACGACGCCGAACATCTCGCGCTCGTGTTCGGCACGCCAGGGGAACGCGACGTCCTCACGCGGGTGCATTCGGAATGCCTCACCGGTGACGCGTTCGGCTCCTTGCGCTGCGACTGTGGCGAACAGTTGGACGCCGCCATGCGAGCCGTCGCCGACGAGGGTCGCGGTATCGTGCTGTACCTGCGCGGACAGGAGGGACGCGGCATCGGCTTGTTGAACAAGCTGCGCGCTTACCAACTCCAGGACGGTGGCGCCGACACCGTCGACGCGAACCTCCGGCTCGGGCTGCCCGTCGATGCCCGCCACTACGGCGCCGCGGCCCGGATGCTGGCCGATCTGGGGGTGCGGTCGGTCCGATTGCTCAGCAACAATCCCGCCAAGCAGGCCGACTTGACCGCGCACGGCATCGTCGTCGAACGGCGCATCCCGCTACAGGCCGGACCGACCGAGCACAACGTGCGCTATCTGCGCGCCAAGCGCGACCGTCTGCGCCATCAGCTGACCGAGGTCGACGCCGCTGTCGCCGCCCGGTGAACAACGGCGTTCCGGTCCATCCGGCGCCCACGCGTCCTCCCTCCGCTACGCGCAGGCGAGCCGGGGATGCGCGCGCGCCGGAGTCGAATTTGTCCAGAACGCTCGTCCGCGCCCCACGCGGTACCTAGGGTTGACACCCATGGCGCGGCGTCCAATCGGCAATCTACCCGCCGAGGTCACCAGTTTCATCGGGCGCAGGGAAGAACTCGCCGCCGCGAAACGGCTGCTGCCCACGACACGGCTGCTGACCATGCTCGGGCCCGGAGGCGTCGGCAAGACACGGCTGTCCCGCCAGGTCGGCCTCGCGGTCGCGCGGGCGTTCCCGGACGGTGTCTGGCTGGTGGAACTGGCCGACGTGCAGGACCCCGATCTGGTGACGGTGACCGTCGCGGAGGTGCTGGCGCTGCGCGACGACACGGCGGCGCCACTGCCACGGCTGACGGAGTTCCTCGCCGGCAAACGGCTGCTGCTGATCCTGGACAACTGCGAGCACTTGATCGACGCCTGCGCCGAGCTCGTCGGCAGGATCGTGTCCACCACCGTGGACGTGCGGGTGCTGGCGACCAGCCGGGAGGTGCTGGGCGTACCGGGGGAACAGGTCATGCCCGTCGCGCCCCTGCCACTGCCGGACGGCGACACCGTCGACAGCGATGCGATGCGGCTGCTGGCCGAGCGAGCCGGCGCCGCCAACCCTGGCTTCGCGGCCACCCCGGCGAACCGGGGTGCGCTGGCCGCGATCTGCCGCAGGCTCGACGGCATCCCGCTCGCGCTGGAACTGGCCGCCCTGCGGTTTCGCATGTTCACACCCGAACAGATCCTCTCCCGGCTCGACGACACCATGGGGCTGCTCAGCGCGGGACCGCGTCTCGCGCCGCAACGACAGCAGACCATCGAGGGCGCGATCCGCTGGAGCTACGAACTGTGCACCCCGGCCGAACAGCGATTGTGGGAACAGCTGTCGGTGTTCTCCGGCGGTTTCGACATCGACGCCGCCGAAGCCGTGTGCGTGGTGGCGCCCGGGACGCGGACGCTCTTCGACGCGCTGACCGGCCTGGTCGACAAATCGGTGCTCGGTCTGCGCTACGACGGCGACGTCGGCCGGTATTCGATGCTGGAGCCGATCCGGCAGTTCGCTCACGATCGGCTGGCCGAGCGGGGTGAGGAGCCCGCTGTGCGGGCGCGCCACCGCGACCACTACCGGCGGCTAGCGCTGCGTGGCCGGACCGCGTACTGGAGTTCCGACGACGTGGCGTGGTTCCGGGAATTGAGCCGCGAGCACGCCAATCTGCGCGCGGCACTGCAATCCGGCCTCGCCGACATCCCCGAGTCGGCGCTCGAGATGGCTGCGGTACTGCGCCCGTTCTGGGAGCACAACCGCTTCCTCACCGAGGGCTACCACTGGCTGACCACGCGCTGGCCAAGGCAGGCGCACCGACCGAGATCAGGGCTCGCGCGCTCTCCGCGGCGGCCTCGCTCGCGGCGCTGCTGTCCGATCGCGGGTCCGCTCGTCAGTTGGTCGACGAATGCGTCGCCCTGGCACGGAAACTGAACGCCCCCGACATTCTCGCCGAGGCCATGCTCGATTCGGCACTGCTGACGTTCAACGACGGCGACACCGCCCGTGCGCTCGAATCCGCGGAGACCGCGGCGTATCTGGCGAGGGAGTGCGGTCATCACGCGATCGAGATGGACAGCTCGGCCTTCGCTTTCGTGTGCGCGCTCGTGCTCGGCGACCCGCGCGCCACCGGGTTCGCCGAACGGCTGCGAGATGTCGCCGCGGAACGGGGACCGCATCTGCTCGGCGGGCTGGCGCAGTGGTCGATGGGGCTGGACCACTGGCGTCGCGGCGATCAGGACGCCGCCACCGAGTACCTCGCCCGATCCATCGAGATGTTCAGCATGTTCGATCGGTGTGTCTGGCTGGCTTCCGGATTCGAGGGGCTGGCGTGGACGGCGGTCGCGCGCGCCGACTTCGAACGAGCCGCGCGCCTCCTGGGCGCCGCGGAGATCCTAGCGCGCAGCACGGTACGGCTGGCACATGCCATTACCAGCGTACTCGGTGACAAGATGCGCAATCGGATGCGTGAGGCACTGGGCGACAGAGTTTTTCGGGAGATATTCGCCAGTGGGGCGGCGATGTCGCTGGAGGAAGCGATCGATTACGCGCTGGGCCGCACGCCCGCCGGGGCGCGAGCGCCTCGGCCCGTCGCGGCCGTGTCCAAGGCGGCGGCCGATGTCCTCACCCGCCGGGAGAAGGACGTCGCCCGGCTGGTGGCGGCCGGCCACAGCAACAAACGCATCGCCGCCGATCTGGTGATCTCGGTGCGAACGGCCGAGACCCACGTCGAGCACATCCTCACCAAGCTCGGTTTCACCTCACGGACTCAGATCGCGGGCTGGGTCCGCGATCATGGGGTGTGATCGACGTGGGCGGCCGCGATCAGAGCCCGGCGGGGTGCGCCATCAGATCATCCGATCCGTGACCGGCAGCCCGAACGCCTGCCTGCCGTAGAGCACCAGCGCGCGCTCGACGTCGTTGATGACGTGCACGCTCCCGGCGTGCGCGTCACGCCAATGCCGTTCGATCGGATTGGGTTTGCGGATCGAGTGGCCGCCGGAGTTGTCGAACAGCAGGTCGATCGCCTCGATGGCGCGTTCGGTGCCGCGCACCTGATCGCGGCGACTGCGGACCCGCAGTTCGAAGGGGATCTCCTCTCCGGCCTCGGCGTAGCGCAGTTGTTCGTTGATGTTGCGCTCCATTTGCAGGACCGCGGCGTCGATCTCGGAGGCGGCGCGCGCCACTCGCACGTGCGCGAAGGGGTCCTCGGCCGCTTTCTGCCCACCGTAAGAGATCCGCACACGCTCGCGCATACGCTCGATGTGCGCTTCGTAGGCTCCCTGCGCGGCGCCGATGATGGGTGCGGTGATGGTGTTGGAGAACACCGCGCCGAACGAGATCCGGTACAGCGGTGCGGTGTTGACCTCCTGGCCGGGCCCGCGCAGCGCCGACTGCTCGCTGGCGCGGTAGGTCCGGTGGACGGGCACGAACGCGCTGTCGATGACGATGTCGTTGCTCCCGGTGCCGGACAGGCCCGCCACGTGCCAGACGTCCTCGATGCGGTAGTCGGTGCGCGGTACCAGAACGGTCAGGTACTCCGTTCCCCCTTCGTCGTCGGGCACGAGCGCGCCGAGGAAGGCCCAGCGGGCGTGATCGCAGCCGGAGGAGAAGCTCCAGCGACCGCTGATCCGGAAGCCGCCCTCGACGGGCGTGAGCTTGCCGGTCGGTGCGTACGACGACGAGACCAGCGTGTCCGGATCAGCGCTCCACACGTCCTCCTGCGCCCGCAGCGGGAACAACGCCAGCTGCCACGGGTGGGCGCCGAGCACCGAGGAGACCCACGCGGTGGAGGGGCATGCGGTGGCGATGGCACGAATCACTTCGTAGAACGCGACCGGTGACGACTCCCCGCCCCCGAAGCGCGAAGGTTGCAGCATGCGGAACACCCCGGCCTCGGTCAGCTCCCGAATGCTCTGCTCGGGCACGCTGCGCCGCAGGTCGGTGTCGGCGGCTCGTTCTCCGATCGCGGGCAGCAGATCCCGCACCCGATCGAGCACCTTGTTGGTCATATCCGGTAGTCCTCCTCATAGTGCCGTGTTTCGACGCTAGGCCGGTGCGGTGCTGTCCGACGCGATCCATCCCGATGACCGGAACCCGCCTTCCGGATCAGTCGGCGCGAGCCGCGGCCGCACCGGCACGGCGGCCGAAGAAGGTGCCGTCACCAAGTGACGTGCCGCTGATGTATCCCTCGCCGTGCAGGTTGCTCGCGGCACGGCCCGCGGCGAAGAGACCGGGGATCGGGTTGCCGTCGATGTCGAGCACGGCGCCGTCGAGCGAGGTGCGCAGACCGCCGAGGGTGAACACGGATGCGCCGGTACCACGGCGATCACCCGCCTCCGACGGTGGCCGCACGCCCGCCCGCACATTGATCGCGGCCAACGGTGGCGCAAGGGGCCGCACCCAGCGCGGCGCTTTCCCGAATTCGGGATCCACACCGTCCGAGGCGAAAGTGTTGTAGCGGCGCACGGTGTCGGCCAGCGCGGCCGCCGGTACGCCCATCAGGCCGGCGAGTTCCTCGGCGGTCTCCGCCACGTGGGTCGGCCGCACTCCCCACCGCTGCGGTTCGGGCACCTCGTCGAACGCTCGCTGGTCGAGCACGACCCAGGCGCGCATGCCCTGCCCGAACAGTGCCGCCTGGCCGATCCGGCCGGGATAGGTGTCCTCGTTGACGAACCGCTGCCCGTGCCCGTTCACCACCATGCCGCGCGCGGCGAGGCCGGGGATGAGCGCTATCCCGACCTGACCGGTTGCCATGTGCCGCACGGCCGCGCCGAGCGCTTGCGCCATCCGGATGCCGCTCCCGTCGTCGGTGCCCGCGCTGACCTTGGTGTGTCCCAGCAGTTTCGGCGCGTGCGCGGCGAGCATGGCGTCGTTGTCGACGAATCCGCCGGTGGTCAGCACGACGCCGCGGCGGGCCCGGATGGTCAGCTCCGCGCCGTATCGCCGCGCCACCACGCCCGCGACCGTGCCGTCGCGCGCGACGATCAGGCAGATCGCCCTGGTGTCGAAAAGCGCCGTGGCACCGGCGGATCGAGCGGCCCCGGTGAGACGATCCATCAGCAGTTTGCCGCCGAAGTCGGCGGTGGCCGGACGGTGACCGCGCGGCGCGGGTGCGGCGAGCTCGGAGAACGGCACGCTGTTCTCCCCCAGCCACATGAGCCCGTCATCCGTGGGCGGGACCCAGGTCGGCGCATCCCACAGCCTGGGTTCGAACGGCACGCCGCGATCGGCGAGCCAGTGGAAATGCGCGACGCTGTCGGCGCTGTAGCGAGCGATCTTGTCCGGGTCGGCCCCAGGGCCGAGCGCGGCGGACAGGAACGCGGCCATGGCCGCGGGGTCGTCGTCGAATCCGCATGCCCGCTGGATCGGTGTGCCGCCGCCGAGATAGATCTCGCCGCCCGACAGGGCCGACGCGCCGCCCGGCCCGCTCATCCGGTCCAGCACCAGCACCCGGGCGCCCGCCTTCGCCGCCTCGAACGCCGCCGCGGCCCCGGCACAGCCGTACCCCACCACCAGCACGTCGGTCTCGATGTCGTAGGCGCGCACTTCGGCGACGTCGCGGGGCGCGACCGTGTTCGGACCACTCATGGGGTCGACCTTCCCGCTCGGCTCGCCGTCGCCGCTGACCCATCTTGGTCAGCGACCCTTCGGTCCCGGTCATCGGGACTGCGGCCGGTCGCGGCCGTGTGGGGTGGCGATGGTGTGTGAACGGCGTCACGTCTGTGGACGCCAGCGAGGAGGAAGAATTCATGCGGGTCCTGGTCACCGGAGTGTCCGCTCCGACCGGTCGCGCGGTGGCGCGCATGCTGCTGGCCGCAGGCCACGACGTGGTCGGGCTGGACCGTGCGCGGCACCGGTACGTCGATCCTCGGGTCGAGGTGATCACCGGCGACCCGGCGGTGCCCGCGCTCTGCGCACAGGCCGTCGCCGGCTGCGCGACGGTGGTGCATCTGGGTGATGCGCTCGCCGCGATCGCGGCGGCGGCCCGGGAGGCCGGAGCGCGGATCGTGGTCCCGGTGGTCACAGGTTCCGATCGGGCCGCCGTGGACGCGGTGCGGTCCAGCGCAGCGCGCGCCTTGATCGTGCGCACCGCGCCGGTGGTGGGCAGGCGCGTCGAGCACGGGGGGCTCCAGATGCTCGCGGCACTACTGGGTTCGCGCCGAACGGGCGGTTTCCAGGTGCTGCACACCGACGACTTCGAACGTTTCCTGGTAGTGGCCGCGGGAACGGAACGCACCGGCCTCGTCGACCTGGCGGCGTCCGGCGTGGTGTCGAGCGACGACGCGCGCCGCATCCGCGAGGCGGCCGGAACACGAATGTTCTCGTGGATGTCCCGAACCCGGCCGTCCCCACCGGAGCTGGATGCCACGGCCGCGCGCGAGGAGTGGGGATTCCGCTGCGGTTGGACCGCGTCCGAAGTGGCCGCCGACATCGTTCGCGGACTGGCCGGCCGCAGGTTCGACGGCCGCGAGTTCGTCGCCCGGCCGGGTGCGATTCCCCTGCCCGGCTCTCTGATACCCGCCCGCGCGGCCACATCGGACGGCCATGCCCTGGTGTCGGTGGCGCCGGAAGGCCTCGAAGGCGAGTTCGACGATCGCGTCGATCCGGCCTACCCCGTGCACACCGCGACGAATACCTCCGAGGCGCTGCCCGGGCCACTCACACCCTTGACCGTCGATCTCCAGGCGGGCGCGATCCGGTTGGCCAACGCGGCGATGGGCCGGATGATCGCCTTGGACGGGGTGGCGTTGGAGCACTGGACCAGCCGGGTCACCACCGTGCTCGGCCACCACATCTACATCAACGCCTCGATCGGCGTGCTGGCCGCGGAGAACATGCCGGGCTGGGACGAGCAGAGCATCCGCCGCGACGTCTACGGCAACATCCCGGCCGAGATCTCGCTGACCCCGCACGGCAAGCCGCCCACCCCGACCGGCTTCGCCAGCACCCGCGCCACCTGGCGCGCGGCGGGACGGGTGCTGCGCACCGCACTGCGTTATCGCGAGACCACCGACGGCATCAACGCCGCCGCGCATCGGGAATGTCTGGGCGCTGCGGCCATCCGTGAGCTCACCGACGAGCAGCTGCACGCGCGGGCACTGCTGTGGCGGGACCGGCTCAACCAGTCGTGGGCGGCGGCGTCCATCGGCGTGATGATGACCGGCGCGGCCACCGCCATCCACGCCCGGGGCAAGCAATCCGCGGACGTGCCCATGATCTGGAACGGCTGGAGTCCGCCAGGACCATGCTCGCGGTGGAGCGGCTGGCCGAATTGTGCCGCACCGACAGCGGGTTGCACGACGCGGCGCATTCGGGCGATGTCGCGGCGGCACGCGCGGCCTCTCCCGCCTTCGCCGCCGCGCTGGAGGAGGAGCTGGCGCGGATCGGGCATCGCGGACCCGGCGAGTGCGAACTGATCAATCCGACCTTCGGCGACCGGCCCGAGCTGCTGGTGATCGCGGCCGCCCGCGCCGCCGAGATGCCCGCGCCCAAGCGGGAACCGGTCGGCCCGGCGCCCAGCCGCACCGCACGCATGGCGGCGGGAGCGACGACGGCGCGCGAACGAGTCCGCGACGCCGTCGTCCGCTACACGCACTGCCTGCGCCTCGCCGTGCGCGAGCGCGCGGAACGGCTGATCCGGGCCGGGCGGTTGCAGCGGGCCGAGGACGCCTGCTTCCTGACCCTCGACGAGATCCTCTGGGCGCCCGCGGACTCAGCGCAGCGCGTAGCACGACGGCGGGCGGAACTGACCCGATTGCAGGGGGTGCGAATGCCCGATGTGATCGCCGGTGATTGGCAGCCGTTGCCGGACCCGAACGCTTTGACGCCCGGGGAAAGCCTGACCGGTATCGGGGTGTGCGCCGGCGTCGTGGAGGGCACCGTGAAACGCGTGCTGTCCCTGGACGACGACATCGAGCCAGGCGACATCCTCGTCGCGTCGGTCACCGACACCGGGCACACCGCGATGTTCGCCTACGCCGCCGCGGTGGTCACCGACATCGGCGGCTCCGCTTCGCACGCCGCCATCGTGGCCCGCGAATTCGGCATCCCCTGCGTCGTCGACACCAAGACCGCCAGCACCAGCCTCGCCGATGGGCAGCGGGTGCGCGTCGACGGGTCGGCCGGAACGGTCACCCTGCTCCTCGACGCCTGAGGCGTGGCCGGGGCAACGCGCCCCGGCTCACCTGCCGGCCCGGCGCCGCCGGGCCGCGACCCTATGGAAGGAATGATCCAGTGACGATTTCACGTGCCGTTCGCGGTGCGGTGACCGGCGTCGCCGCGGCATTGATCGCCGTGTTCCCGTCCACCACCACCGCATGGGCGGGCCCGGGACTCGTGCACACCGTGCACGACCGCTCCATGCAGCTACCGTCGGCGCCGAACGCCAGGGACATCGGCGACTATCCCACCCAGGGCAATGGCAAACTGCGGACGGGCGTCGTCTTCCGCACCGAGGCCCTGGACAAGCTGACCGCCGCCGACCAGCAGAAACTGGTGACGTCGGGCATCACCGCTGTGATCGATTTCCGCAGTCCGACCGAGGCGGGGGCCAACCCTGACAAGCTGCCCGCCTCGATTCCCGCGCTCGCGCGGCCGGTGTACGACCCGGGCAACGACTTCTACGTGATGGTGGGCAAGGCCGTGCAGGGCGGTCCGGCGGTGCAGCAGGAGATGCTCGGTGACGGCAAGGCCGCAGGCATCATGCGCGACTACTACCGCTGGATGGTCACCGACGCCACGGCCCGCACGCAGTTCGGGACCGCCATCCGGGATATCGCCGACGCGAACGGCTCGGTGCTCTTCCACTGCACGGCGGGCAAGGATCGCACCGGCTGGATGACCGCCATCCTGATGACCGCGCTCGGTGTTCCCAAGGGCCAGGTGTACAAGGACTATCTGGAATCCAACGACAATCTGGCCGCGGGCAACAAGGCGCTGATGGACGGGCTGGTGGCCAAAGGCCTGGTCACCGATCCCGCGCTGTTCGAACCGATTCTCGGCGTGCGCGCCGAGTTCCTCGACGCCGCGTTCGACCAGGCGGGTGCGTCGTTCGGGTCGTTCGACCGGTTCGTCTCCGAGGGTCTGGGCGTCGACGGCGCGACTCTGGAGGCGCTGAAGTTCAAACTGCTGCCTCGGTAGCCGCGAACCAGGGCGGGCCGGTGGATCGCGATCCACCGGCCCGCTCGTTTGTCCGCGCCCGGCGCGATCGCGCGGCAGCTCTAGAGTCGTGGGTGTGATCGAGCCGGATTGGTACTGCGACGAGGTCATCCCCCGCGCGATCGACGTGGACGTCGTGGTGGAGACCGACCAGGTGCTGGCATTCCGTCCGCCGGTACGCGGTTTCGGCACCGATCACGTGATCGTGGTGCCGAAACGGCATGTCCGTTCCCTGCTGGAGCTGGACCCGGCGCTGGGCGCGCTTCTGTTGGCGGTCACCCAGGATGTCGCCGGGCGCCTCGTCGACGAGCACGGCGGATGCCAGGTGCTGACGACCCTCGGCGACGAACAGCACAATCGCCACCTGCATCTTCACGTCGCCGTGGGCGAGGGGGTGGCCCGGTTCGTCAGCCGTCACCCGGCCGCGGACTCGCGTTGACACACGACCCGCGGTTCGGGTTCCGCGCGCGGATCACCGGCCGTCCGGCCGCGCTCTACTATCCCGGTCGATCAGCACGTTGCGCAGCCGCGCGAGTTCCGCCGTGGTGAGCCCACTGGTGAGCAACCATTCGGCCGCGCCGCCCTGTTCGGCGGCCAGGTTCGCGAGGAAGCGGCGCATCACCTCGGCTTCCACACCGAGGATGCCGGTGCTCACCGGGGGCAGCCCCGCGTAGGACGGCAGCGCGTCGAGCCGGTCGCGGACTCGCTGCATGCGTTCACCGGTCAACGCGTAGTCGGCCGCGATGACCTCCGCCGGGACGCCGACGGCGTCCAGCAGCACCGCGGCGAGTACGCCGGTGCGGTCCTTGCCCGCGGCGCAATGGAACAGCACCGCATGGCGGCCCGCGTCTATGACGAGCCGGACGGCAGCCACGATGGAGTCGGCGCTGCCCGCCAGCAGCTGGCCGTAGAGGCGCGTCAGATCGATCCGGCTGGAGTCAGGGACCAGATCGCGTGCGGCCAGCGACGAGTGCGGCGACTTCCGCACCGGCAGGCAGACCCGCCGGACGTCGGCGTTGGCGAGCAGTCCGTAGCCTTCCCTGCGCACTTCGTCGGGCAGCCGCAGATCGATCAGCGTGCGCAGGCCGATCGGCCCGAGCAGTTTCGCCAGATCCGATTCGGTGAGGTGCTGCGGAGTGCTGGAACGGTAGACCACGCCGGAACGCGTCGTGCCGCCGCCCCGCACGGGTAGTCCGCCCAGATCGCGCACATTGTCGATCTGGGCGAACTCGACCCACCGGTGGTCCGGCACGGTGGCTTCACCGGCGGCGTCAGTGGGCACGGCCGGCCGCCGCTTCCTCGGCGCGGCTCAGGCCGCACAGTCCGATCAGATCCTCGTGCAACTCGAACCACACCGTGTGATAGCTGTCCAGCACGGGTTTGGCGACCCAGGAGTGGTCACCGGCCGCGATCCGCTCGACCGCGTGCGCGAAGCGGGCGGAGTAACGGGCCAGCCGCGGCGCGACGTCACCGATCCGCCGGAGCAACGGCCCGGCCTCGCGGTGCAGTTCGGTCAAGCGGGTCAGTACCGCACCGTCGTAGTCCGCGTCGGCGTGATCGTTGGCGGTCGCCGGATCCTTCATCTGCCACGCCGTCACGATTTCTTTGAGAACGCCGTTGAACTCGCAGAATTCGGCGTAGACGGCGGCGATCGCGGCTCGGTCCACCGACCGTCGTTCCGTGGCCAGCAAGCCGTCCAGGTGCTGTCTGCCTTCGGGGGTGAGGCGGACCCCGATCGGGGTCGCGACGCACAAGCCCCCGGCCACGAGTTCCGCGCAACGGGCGGCGATCGTTTCGGGGGGCGCACCGACGCCCGCGGCGAGCGCGGCGTGGGCCGCACGGCCTTTGATCCCGATCAGCCGCAGCAGATCGAGGTCGGCAACCTCCGCCACCGCCGCCGAGGAGTCCACGTCAACCTGCGCCGAAGACGCGGTCGCACGCGCGTCCAGCCAGGCCGCCAACTCGTCCACGCCGGTACCCGCCCATTCGGCCAACCGGCCGACATCCGCGAGCGTGCCCGCGTCGACGGGTTTGCCTGCTACGCGGCCCGGCCACACCGTTCCCGCGCCGCCGTCGACGGTGACCACTCGCCCGACCAGCGCCGCGACGACATCGGGGCCACAGCCGACCACACACGGGCGGCCGATCTCGCGGCTGACCAGCGCGGCATGCGAGGTGGCTCCGCCCGACCCGGTGACAATCGCGCGGGCGGCGATCATGCCGTGCAGGTCGTCGGGGCTGGTGGTCGGGCGCACCAAGACGACGTCCGCACCGGCCTCCGCGCGGCGCTCGGCCTCGTCCGGATCGCTGACGACCACGCCCGCCGCCAGGCCGGGACACGCGGATTCGCCGCGGGCCAGCGGCGTCCCGGTGTACTCGCCGGTCGCCGGCCGCAGCACGGCTCGCACCTGCTCGGCGGTGATCCGCCGCAACGCCTCGTCGGCGCCGATGAGTCCTTCCTCGGCCATCGCCACCGCGGCACGAACGGCCGCTCGCGCCGAGCGCTTGGCGGGACGGGACTGCAACAGCCACAATGCGCCGGATTCGACGGTGAACTCGATGTCCTGGATATCGCGGCCGTCGCGTTCCAGGAGCTCGGCCGCCGCGACGAGGCGACTGTGCGCCTGCGGCAGCAACGTGGCCAATTCATCGAGCGGTCGCGGCGTCGTCCGGCCCGACACCACGTCCTCGCCCTGCCCGCCGACCAGCCATTCACCGAATATCGCGCGTTCTCCCGTGTTCGGGTTGCGGCTGAACAGCACACCGGTGCCGGACTTCTCGTCCAGATTGCCGAAGACCATCGCCTGCACGGTCACCGCGGTGCCGAGGGTCGCGGGCACCCCGCGATTGCGCCGATAGGTCTGCGCCCGAGGCGAATCCCAGGAGCGGAACACGGCGCTGATGGCCGCCCGCAACTGCTCCCACGGGTCTTCGGGGACCGCGCCGGCGGGATCGCCCAGCACGGTTTCGCGATATTGGGTACGAAAGCGCTCCCGAGTGTCCTTCGCGTATTCCGCGTTCCCGGTCTCGGCGGCCAGCGCTCGCGCGACATCCTCGTTCATGCCGAGGTTCAGCACCGTGTCCATCATTCCCGGCATGCTCACCGCCGCGCCCGAGCGCACCGACACCAGCAGCGGGCGTGTCCCGGAGCCGAAGGTCCGGCCGGTGCCGCGTTCCAGCGTGGCGATGCCCGCGCGGACCGCCTCCCAGATGTCCTCGCCGATCACCCCGCGCGCCGCGAAGTCGGCCCACCCCTGGACGGTGATCACGAAGGCGGGCGGCACGGACAGACCGAGTGCGCGCATGCGATTGACGCTCCAGGCCTTTCCGCCGATGTGCTCCCGGGACAGCGAACAGGCGCCGTCGAGTTCGACGACCGGCGCGGCGCCCGCTGCCTCGTCGTTTCGCTCCGCTAGCTCTGCTCCGGCGGTCATGTCACTCCTTAGCGTTCACTGAACATTCCGCGCTTCAGCGCGATTCGGACCTCGTACACCGGGACGTGTCCCGCCGAGCGCGAACCTCGGCGCGCACACCGGTCACCCGATTCGAGCCTGCCGCGCCGTGGGCGCCTGCCGTAGCCGTGGTCCCGCTGAGCAAGACCGGGACCGAGGCCGGTTCCTGCCGCACGCGGCGTCGCCCGGCCCGGGCCGATCCCCCGTCAGCGGGACCGAGCGTGAGCACGCCGCGTCGTCGTGCTGGTGCGGCACCGTCATCGCGTGGATGATGGCGCGAAGCCGCCGAAGAGCTCGCGCGTTCCCCGGCGAACAATCTGCCCACGCTGCGCCACGCACCGGGACGATCAGCGTCCCACCCGGTCGGCGAAGGTGATCGACTGGTGGGCAACCGAACTAGGCGACTTCGTTCTTCATCTGCGCCGTGAGGATCTTCTGGTATCCGGCGCCGAAAAGTCGTGGCAGCCAATCGATCACGTGGGCGTCGGTGCCGATCAAGATCTTCGCCTTGTTCTTGCGGATGCCGTTCACCATGACCCGTGCGGCGTGTTCCGGGGTGGTCTTGGCCAGGCGGTCGAAGTTGGCGGCCAGCGCGTCGCGGTCGCGGTCCCCGCCCGCCCGCGCCTTCCAGGCGATCTCGGTCTTGATCATTCCCGGGTGCACGCTGCTGACGCCGACCGCGTGCCCGCCGATGGCCATCTCCTGCCGGAGCGCGTCGGTGAAGGCACGGATGGCGAACTTCGTCGCGCTGTACGCACCCTGGCTGGGGCATGCGGCCAGGCCGAACATGCTCGACACGTTGGCGATGTGCCCGTCACCGGAGGCGATGACATGCGGCAGGAACGCCTTGGTGCCGTACGCGACGCCCCAGAAGTTGATGCCGACGATCCATTCGAAGTCCGCCCAGCTGAGTTCTTCCACGTTCGCGGTCAGCGAGACGCCCGCGTTGTTGACGACCAGGTTGATCCTGCCGAAGTCCTCGGCCACCTCGTCGGCGTGGCGATAGACCGCGTCGCGGTCGGTCACGTCCAGTCGGTAGGCGCGGGCCTGCGCGCCGACCTCGGCACACAGCGCGGCGGTCTCGGCGACGTTGTCCACGTTGCGGCCCGACAGCGCCAGCCGGGCGCCGCGGCGGGCGAGCTCGACTGCCAGCGCCCGGCCGATACCGGCGCCGGCGCCGGTGATCACCGCGGTTCTGCCCTCGAAATTCCTCACGGGTTGATTCCTTGTCTCGATCGGCGGTCGGCCCGCCGGATTACCCAGCCGGGCGTGGTCACAGGGACGTGTAGCCGCCGTCGGCCACGAACTCCGAGCCGGTGCAGAAGCTCGACTCGTCGCTGATCAGGAACAGCACCAGGTTCGCCACTTCCTCCGGGCGTCCGGGCCTGCGGATCGGCTGGTTGCCCGACATGCCCTGCGAACGCGCCGAATCGGCGGTCATCTCCGTGACCACGACGCCGGGGTGCACCGAATTGACGCGGATGTCGTCGGCGGCGAATTCCTGCGCGGCGGTCTTGGTCATACCGCGTACGGCCCACTTGGACGCGGTGTAGCCGAGGATGTTGGAGAAGGCGATGATGCCGCCGATCGAGGAGATGTTGACGATGGAGCCGCCTGCGCCCCGGCGCATGGACCCCAGCACCGCTTTCATGCCGAGGAACACCCCGACCTGGTTGACATCGATCACTTTGCGGAAATCGGTTTCCGAGAGCTTCTCGATCGGATCGACGTGCACGATCCCCGCGTTGTTGACCAGACCCGACACCGGTCCGAAAACCTTCTCGGTGTACGCGACCACGTCCTGCCACGCCGATTCGTCGGTGACGTCGAGCGGGAGAAAAGTCGCGGCATCGCCCAGTTCGGAAGCCAGCGCGACGCCTTCGTCCACCAGGACGTCGGTGACCACCACCCTGGCGCCCTCGGCGGCCAGCCGCCGCGCGAAGGCCGCGCCCATCCCCCTGGCGCCGCCGGTGACGATGACGTTCTTGCCCTCGGCCCGTCCCATCAGCGGCCTCCTTCTTTCGCTGTGACTTCCTGCCGCGCAGCCGTGTTCGCGATATGGTCGGCCGCGATGTAGCCGAACACCATGGCGGGACCGATGGTCGCGCCCGCACCCGCGTAGTCGTTGCCCATCACCGAGGCGGAGTTGTTCCCCGCCGCGTACAGGCCCGCGATCGGGCGGTCGTCGATATCGAGAACGCGAGCGTGCTCGTCGGTGACCAAGCCACCCTTGGTGCCGAGGTCGCCCGGTACCATCTCGACCGCGTAGAAGGGGCCGTGCTCGATCGGGGCGAGACACGGATTCGGCCGCACGGTCGGGTCGCCGTAGTAGCGGTCGTAGGCGGATTCGCCACGCCGGAAATCCTCGTCACGGCCCGCACGGGCGAAACGGTTGAACCGCTCCACGGTCGCGGTCAGCGCCGCGGCGGGCACACCGATCCGCGCCGCGAGCTCGGCGAGGGTCTCGGCTCTTTCGATGATTCCGGCGTCCAGGTATTTCTGCGGCAGTGGCCGTTTGGGGAAGTTGCCGAGGAACAGATACCGGTCCCGGAACCGCTGATCCATGATGAAGTACGCCGGAATGTGCCGCACGCCGGTCGCTTCCTGCTCGTACATCTTGTGCACCACGTTGACGTACGGGGCCGATTCGTTGACGAACCGCTCACCGGCGCGGTTCACCATGATGCCGCCGGGCTGGGAACGCTCGGCCAGACAGAAGAACGGCGGTCCGTCGGGGTTGCGCACGGACGGTCCCCACCAGGCGTCGTCCATCAGATCGACTGCCCCACCGGCCTTTTGACCGGCGACGATGCCCTCACCGACATTCTCGGTCGCGCCCACGGTCCACTCGGTAGACTGCGGACCGCTGAGGTACTGCTCGCGCATCGCCGCGTTGTGTTCGAAGCCGCCGGCCGCCAGCACGACGCCACGGCGCGCCTTGATCACCACCGGCCTCCCGTCGTGCTCGGCGCGTACGCCGACCACCGCGTTGCCCTCTGTGACCAGTTCGATCAGTGGAGTGTTCAGCCACACCGGCACCCCGGCGTCCCGCAGCGACAGCCACAGCCGGGCCGCGAGCGCCTTGCCCAGGCTCAGCGGCAGCCGTCCGCGCAGCTTGTTCCGCACCGCCTGCGCGCCGACCTTGATCGCGGTGCGCTTACCTGCCCAGGTGCGGGCGATCATGTTCAAATCGTGGAAGTCGCTGACGGTGAATGCGATTCCTTTGGGCCCCGACATGGTCGGCTGGTTGATCTTGTGCAGATCGCCGCCGAGCAACCGTCCGTCCAGTGGCGCGGGCTCGATGCTGCGTCCCTGGGCCAGGCCGCCGGGGAACTCCGGGTGATAGTCGCAATAGCCGCGGTCGTAGACGAATTCCCAATGCTCGCTCCGAGCGCCGAGATAGCGCATCATTTCGGGTCCGCGGTCGAGGAACGCCCGCTGCTTCGTCTCCGGGACACGGTCGCCGACCACCGCTTTGAGATAGGTGCGGGCCAGCTCGGGACTGTCGGGCACGCCTTCGCGCCGCAGTACCGGGTTGTTCGGGATCCAGATGCCGCCGCCCGACCGGGCGGTGGAACCACCGAAGAACCGGCTCTTCTCGATCAGCGTCACCGACAAGCCGCGGTAGGCCGCCGTCAGGGCGGCGGTCATGCCCGCCGCGCCGGAGCCGACGACCACGACGTCGAATTCGAATTCCTGTGTCATCGCGTCGCTTCCCTCAGTATCCGCAGCCGGTGAGCATGCCGCCGTCCACGACGAATTCGCCGCCGGTGCAGTAGCTCGCGGCATCCGAGGCCAGGAACACCGCCACATGGGAGACCTCGCCAGGCTGCCCCCAGCGCGGAATCGGCAGGCTCGCGAAGAAGCCGTCGCCGTCGACGCCCGACGCGCCGGATACCGCCGCGGTCATGGGGGTGGCGATGCCACCCGGGTGCAGCGAGTTGACCCGGATGCCGAGCGGGCCCAGCTCGCGGGCGGCCGACTTGGTGATGCCGCGGATGGCGAATTTGCTGGCGCTGTAGGCGGAAAGACCGGCCGCGCCGACGAATCCTTCCACGGACGAGATGTTCACGACCGCTCCCCCGCCGGTCTCGGCGAGTGCCGGTGCGGCGGTCTTGATCCCGAGCCAGGTGCCGGTCACGTTGACGTTCATGACCGTCGTGAAGTCCGCCAGGGTCATCTCGGCGATCGGCACGAACCGCAGGATGCCCGCGTTGTTGACCACCGCGTCCAGCCGCCCGTAGCGGGTGACCGCCTCGGACACCGCGGTGGACCAGTCCGCTTCGCTGGTCACGTCGTGGTGGAGGTATCGCGCGGCGGAGCCCAGCTCGGCGGCCAGCGCCGTTCCCTCGTGATCGAGCACGTCACCGAACACCACTCGCGCGCCCTCGGCCACGAACCGCCGCACGTGCTCGGCGCCCATCCCGCGCGCCCCGCCGGTGACCAGCGCCACCTTGCCGTCGAGTTGTCCCACCGATTCATGTCCTCTCTGACCGTCGCTTGCCCACCGACGCTAGGACCCGGCCCGGCCCCCGGCATCGAACCGTCCCGGCCACCGGGACCCGCTCCTGACCCGAGAGGTTCCAGCGGTCACATTTCGGTGGGGCATCTCGCTCCCGGCTGTCCCCGCACCGGCCGAGCCACCCGACGGGATGGGTTTCGCCCGGACCGGCGACGACCACCGATCCGGGGATCACCGAAGACATCGAGGAGTACGACATGGTTGACCTGAGTGGGAAGGTCGCCCTGATCACCGGGGCCGCCCGGGGGCAAGGCGCTGCCGAAGCGCGGTTGTTCGTGGCACGCGGCGCCCGGGTGGTGATCGCCGACGTGCTGGAAGCCGAGGGCGCGGAGCTGGCCGGATCCTTGGGCGGCGCGGCACGTTTCGTCCGGCACGACGTGAGCCGTGGTGCGGACTGGGATGCCGCTGTTGCCGCCACGATCGCGACGTTCGGCAAGCTGGACGTCCTGGTGAACAATGCCGCGATCTACACGGCGCGACCGCTCACCGAGACTTCGCCCGAAGACCTCGAACGGATCCTGCGCGTCAACCTGGTCGGGCCGTTCCGTGGCATCCAGGCGGTGTTCGGTCCGATGACGCGGGCAGGTGGCGGCTCGATCGTCAACATCTCGTCCCAGGCGGGGTTGGAGGGGCTGATGGGTCACTCCGCCTATGGTTCGTCGAAGTGGGGACTACGCGGACTGACCAAGACCGCCGCGCTCGAGCTGGGACCGGCCGGAATCCGGGTCAACTCGGTGCATCCCGGCCCGATCGCGACGCCGATGGTCCCCTACCTGACCACCGGGCCGGGCAGTTTCCCGGCTCTGCCGCTGCAACGCACCGGTGTGCCCGAAGAGGTCGCCGAATTGGTCGCGTTCCTCGCCTCGGATGCCTCGGCATACATCACCGGCGCCGAGGTGACGATCAATGGCGGCCTGGCCGCGGGCAAGTTCATGCCGCCGGACACGCCGCGTTAGCCGAGGAGCCGGCCGACGCCACGGACACCGAGACGCGGGCGGGCATCGCCGCCGACTCGCCCGTCACCGTGGCATCGCCGACCGCCGTCTTCGGCGTCGGACCCCCGTTGTCGACGGCGACACCGTGTTCCTCGGCCGAGCCACCTAGTCGATGCGGATCACCGCGGTTCTGTCCGGTTCCGGATGGCCCGGCAAGGCCGGAGTCCTCCTGCGCTTGGCGCGTTTCGCCGATTTGCGATCCGGAGCCGCCGGTTCGAGCGGAACCACGCGGAACGATTCGGACGGCGGTCGCCGCAATGCGCGGTCGAAGGCGCGGGCCGAGGCGGGCCAGGGATTGGTGACGCGCCCGCTACTGTGCTTGTACCAGCTCCGCTCGACGGCGGGCCACACCGTCTTCGCGACGGCGCGCTCGATCCACTGCTGGTGTGCTTGCATCGCGGCCGCCCGCACTTCGACAGCGGCCGCGCCGATCCGTTCCCGCCACCGCAGGCAACGAAGGATGTAGTCGATCTGGAGTTCCTTCATCGCCGGATTACTGCCAGCGGGGTTGAAGCTGTTCGGTCCGGCGATCAGGAAGGCGTTCGGATAGCCGGGGACCGCCACACCCAGCAGCGCCGTCGCCCCCGAGCGCCATTGCTCGTGCAGGAGCGCTCCGCCCCGCCCGCGCACGGTGATGGGAATCAGGAATTCCGGCGCGCGGAAGCCGGTGGCGTAGATGATCACGTCGGCGTGATGGTGTGCGCCGTCGGCGGTGAGCAGTCCGTCCCGGGTGAGGCGGGTGATGGGAGCGGTGACCAGGTCGACGTTGTCGCTGGTCAGCGCCGAGTAGTAGTGGCTGTCGAAGATGATGCGCTTGCCGCCGAGGGGATAGCCGGGGGTAAGTTGCTCCCGCAGCCGGGGGTCCCGGATCCGGCGGCGCAGGTACCGCCGGGCCGCCCACTCGGCGGGCCGCGCCGACCAGCCCCGGCGCATGATCGGTGCGAGCACGGCGTCGGCGCCGTAGTACAGGGCCCGGCGGTAGAGACCATGGGCGCCGGGCAGACGCAGCGCCGCTCGGGCGAGGGGCCCGAACGCCGAACTCGGTTTGGGCAGGACCCAGTGCGGCGTGCGCTGGAAGACACGGACGTGCCGGGCGGTCGAGGCCAGAGCGGGCAGCATCTGCGCCGCGCTCGAGCCGGTGCCGATGACGGCGACGTCCACCCCGCGCAGGTTCTGGTCGTGGTCCCATCGCGCGGAATGGAAGGACGGTCCCGTGAAATCCGCCCGGCCGGGAAGATCGGGAACATTGGGCCGGTGCAGCTGACCCACCGCGAAGACCACCACCTCGGCGAGCACGCGCTGCCCGCAGGAGGTGATCAGTTCCCAGCGGCCCTCGGCTTCCAGATAGGTCGCCTCCTCGATCGCGACCCCCAGCTTCAGATGCGGGCACAATCCGTGGTCGGTGGCGACCTGACGCAGGTACTCCAAGATCTCCACCTGCCGCGGGAAGCGGATGCGCCGACTGCGGTAGGGGGCGAAGGAGAACGAGTACAAGTGGGACGGCACATCACAGGAACATCCCGGATAGGTGTTGTCCCGCCAGACCCCGCCGACGTCACCGCCCCGTTCGAAAATCACGAAATCGGTGATCCCGGCGCGTTGTAACCCGACCCCCATCCCGATGCCACCGAAGCCCGCGCCGACGACGGCCACTTTGCAGGTCATCGCGTTCGCCAATCCTCCTCCTTCACCATCAGCACCCAGTCAACATGCAGCTACCTCAACTGTTCGTTGGCTGGAGCCGTCTGGATGGCAAGATCGTGAAGTCGTCCGTTTCGGCGCCCGGGCACGCCAGAAGTACGCAGCCACACCGTAGGAACTCATATGACGTGGTCAGCGGGACGATGTGCGGTGACCCGTTTACGGTCGGCCGAGCCGTCGGCCCCGCAGAGAGGGCCACCCGCGCACCTGTGATCCAGCACACTCTCCGCAACCCGGAAGATCTGGTAGCACGCCGCTCACCAGCGACAGAGCCGGGCACGACAGCAGCCAACGGCCGGAAATCTTCGACGCGCCCCGGGGCAGCGCGCTCGCTCGGCGCCGGCGCGTAGCGCGCGAGTGCGACTTCGTCGGGGCGCTGCTCAACGGCACATCGGGATCACCATCCGACAACAAGCTGTCCGATCCCGCAGGCGCCGAGGCAGTTCGAGACGGAGCACCTCGCCAGCAACTGGGCCACGCGGACTTTCGGATGCGCGACGGTGGAGGCGATCGAAATGTGCCGCCGGAACGGCACTCCGAGGAAGACACGGCTGCGCCCGGGACTGCTACGAGTGGGGAGACTCGTCCGTGGCGAGGGCGCGGCTGCCGGCTATACCGTGGTGCGGGCGGTCAGATCGTCGAGCAAGATCATCACTTCTCCCTCCCGCTTCACCACCTGGGTGAGCCGGATCGTCAAAGCGACGAGATCCGCGTCGTGCACCGGATCGGGCAGTTCGTGTTCGAGACGCTGCCATTCTCCGGTCGCGGCGATATCGCCGAGCGCCAGGTCGCGCTCGTCCCGGTCGGCGCCGCGCAGCCGCGCCGACACTCGAATCGACGCGTGCGGTGAGCGCACCCACAGGTGCACGCCCGCCACCCGTCCGGAGATCGAGAACTGCCCGGCCTTCGCCGCGAGTTCCACCTCGAGATCGTCGGCGGCCGAGCGGATCAGCAGAACGAGCGCACGGTAGTCGGCGCCGGCGACGCCATCGGCGTACACGCCGGGCCTCTTGGTCGGCGCGCCCTCGGCGAACGTCGTGAGATGCGTCCGATCCGCCCCGGCTCCGGTGACCTCCCACTTGTCCTTGTTCTCGAAGTCGTCCAGGAGCACCTCGACCGAAGCGTCCGACATCCTCGCCGTTCCTTCCTCCGCGCCTTCGCCGAACATTCATCCGGCACCGCGTGCACCCTACAAGTCGCCGAATGCGGTTGTCGCGCCGAGACCGAGCGTTCGCCTGCTCCGTGAACCGGGACCGCATCCGCTCCCACGCTCCACTGTCACCCGGGCAGGGCGTTCGGCCCGGCCACGACGGGCACCAGGTACGTGCGCGCGAAATCGCTGAGCTGCTCGTCGGTCCGGAGATCGGTGAGTCCGTGCGGGGCGAGGATCATCGAGTGGACGATCCGGCACACGATCTCCGCGCGTGTGGTCAGATCCGTGGCGGGCGGGAGCAGTCCCCGCTCGACGGCGCGCCGGAGCGCGGTGTCGGTGGTGTGGACGGACATCGCGAAGGGGCCCGCGCCGTCGACGGTGAGCTTCAGCACCACACGCGCCGGTTCCAGCGCCAGCATCCGGTCCACGAGCGGATTCGTGCGCCAGCGGGTGATGACGGTGACGAAGATGTCGGCCACGAGATCGCCGAGGTCGTCGTGGCGGTCGGGGATCCCGGCGATCTCGGCGAGCACCGCGGCCACCTCGCGGCTGATCACGGCTTGCACCAGATCGTCGCGGCCGCCGACGTGGCGATAGACGGTCACCCGGTCCACGCCCGCCTTCCGGGCCACTTCCTCGATCGTCGTCTTCTTGACACCGACCTGTTCGAACAGCACCAGGGCCGCGTCCAAGATCCGGGTGACGAGGGTACCGGCGGCATTGTCGCTGCTCGCAGCGCTCTTCGACGCGGTTGGCATAGGGAAACGCTAGCAAAATCGGCGCCCTGTGCAACATTCACGCCCGACTTGTTGCTGCAACATTGCAATACGATTTGTTGCCGTGTACGGTCGGGTCATGGCTGAGCAGGCGGGCGCGACGGAGCGCCGGTATCGCGACGAAGCGCATGCGATCAACGCGCGCGACGTCCACTTCGATTTCGATTCCGTGCCCATGCACTACGTGCCGGGCGAGGCCCTGGCCACCCACATCGTCAATGTGATGCACCTGGTCCTCCCCGAAGGGGAACGAGCCATGGCACAGGCTCTGACCGAGGCTCTCCCCTACATCGACGACGAGCGGTTGCGGGAGGAGGTGACGGGGTTCATCGGACAGGAGACCATGCACGCCAACAGTCACGAAGCCGCGCGCAGACATTTGCAGGCGATCGGCTTGGACGTCGACTCCTACGTCACCAAAGTGGCCTGGCTGGTCGATCGCATCCTCGGTGACCACGGCTTGACCGGACGCGCGCGCGAGGAGTGGCTCAAGGAGCGCCTGGGGCTGTTCGCGGGCATGGAGCACTACACCGCCGTGCTCGGGGAGTGGCTGCTCAACGCCAACATCCTGGAAGAGAAGGGCATGCATCCGGCGATGCTCGACCTGGTGCGGTGGCACGGCGCCGAAGAGGTGGAGCACCGCAGTGTCGTCTACGACGCGTTCATGCACCTGGACGGCAGCTATGCGCGCAAAGCGCGCACGGCCATCCTGGCGAGCGCGACCTTGCTGCCGCTGTTCATCGTCTCCACCGCCTACCTCTACCGGAAGGATCCGTCGCCGGAGAAGGGCCGCTTCTGGGGTCTGCAATTCTGGAGCGCCACCCGGCGCGGCGTCATCCCGAAATGGACGGTCTTCTTCACCGAGATGCCGCGGTATCTACGACCCGGATTCCATCCGTCCCAGCTCGGGCCGATGGACAAAGCGCTGCGTTATCTGGCGCATTCCCCGGCGGCACGGGCGGCACACCGATGAGCGGATCGCCCGCCGTGGCCGGCCACGCGGCGCCCACCGGATTGCGTCTGCTCGGCGATGTCATGGACGTCTATCGGAAGGTGTTCGTCACCGGGCGCGCCGCTCCCCTCCTGTCGCGCCCGAACGCGGTGCGGCGCACCGGGTTCGACTTGGACACCACGATCGCCGCGATCGAGCGCGAAGCCGCCGACGTGGTGAGCCTGACGTTGCGCGCGGCCCAAGGCGGGCCGCTGCCCGCGTGGCGGCCGGGGGCACATGTGGATGTGTTCCTGCCCTCGGGCCGGCAGCGCCAGTACTCGCTGTGCGGCGATCCGACCGACCGGTTCCGATATCGCATCGCCGTCCGGCTGATTCCCGAAGGCGGCGGCGGATCGCGGGAGATACACCGGTCGCTGCGGGTCGGCGACCGGCTCCGCATCCGAGGGCCGCGCAACGCGTTCACGTTCGTCGACGCGCCGTCGTATCTGTTCCTGGCCGGTGGCATCGGCATCACCCCGATCCTCCCGATGGTCAAGGCCGCCGGTGCGCGGGGGCGCCTGGTGTACGTGGGCCGCTCGCGCGAGACCATGCCCTTCCTCGCCGACCTGCCGGACGCCGAGGTCCGGCCGGACGACGAATACGGCCCACCCGATGTCGCCGCGCTGCTGGCCGCCGCGGCACCCGGCGCCGCGGTGTACGTCTGCGGGCCGCCACCGATGCTCGAAGCGGCGCAGCGGTGCATGTTCGAACTCAACCCGACCGGGTCGCTGCACACCGAACGATTCTCCGCCCTCCCGGTCGTCGACGGCGCCGAGTTCGACCTCACCCTGGCCCGTACCGGCGTCACCATCCGGGTCGCGGCCGACGAGACAGCGCTCACCGCGATTCACCGCGAGCTGCCCGATACCCCGTACTCCTGCCGCCAGGGTTTCTGCGGCACGTGCAAGGTCGGGGTGGTCGACGGCGCCGTGGACCACCGCGACCGCCTGCTCACCGCGCCGGAACGCGCGGACCAGATGCTGGTCTGCGTCTCTCGTGCCGCGGGCGATCACCTCGTGGTCGACCTCTGAGACCGCCGAACGAAAGGGACAGCGTTGTCTATCCGTCGCCGATCGAGCGAGACGACCCGATGAGCGTCTCGACCGGCAATCCCGTACCGCCCGTCGTGTCGACCTTCGACGTGCACGATCCGGCCACCGGCGAGGTGGTCGGCACGTACCCGGTTCACGATCGCGACGACGTCGATGCCGTCGTCGCCACCGCCCACACGGCCGCGGCCTGGTGGCGCGACCTCGGCTTCGCCGGACGCGCTCGGTATCTGGACGCCTGGCGCGCCGAGATCGTCGCGGGGCGTGAGACGTTGGCGCAGGTGATCCACCGGGAGATGGGCAAGCCGATCTCCGACGCCAAACTCGAGATCGCCATGGCCCTCGAACACTTGCAGTGGGCGGCCCGCAATGCCGAGAAGGTGCTGGGGCGTCGCAGCGTGCCGTCCAGCTTGCTGACGATCAACCACGCGGCCGCGATCGAGTACCTACCGCTCGGGGTCGTCGGCGTCATCGGACCCTGGAACTACCCGGTTTTCACTCCGCTCGGCTCGATCTCCTTCGCACTGGCCGCGGGCAACGCCGTGGTGTTCAAACCCAGCGAGTACACCCCCGGCGTCGGGGTGTGGCTCGCGGAGGCCTTCGCGCGCACCGCGCCCGCCGCACCGGTCCTGCAGGTGATCACCGGTCTCGGCGACACCGGAAACGCCCTGTGCCGCAGCGCCGTCGGCAAGATCGGCTTCACCGGTTCCACCGCCACCGGCAAGCTCGTCATGGCCGCGTGCGCAGAGAATCTCACCCCGGTGCTGATGGAGTGCGGCGGCAAGGACGCGCTGATCGTGGACGCCGACGCCGACCTCGACGCCGCCGCCGACGCGGCGGTGTGGGGCGGGCTGTCCAACGCGGGACAGACCTGCCTGGCCGTGGAGCGCGTCTACGTGCACGCCGAGGTCTACGACGAGTTCCTGGCCAAGCTACTGGCGGCGGCCGGCGAGATCGAAGCCGGGACGGTGGATTCGAAGATCGGACCCATCACCATGCCGAAACAGCTGTCGGTCATTCGCCGCCACGTCGAGGACGCCATCGCCCGCGGCGCCCGCGCCGTGCTCGGCGGCCCCGACACGATCAATCGTCAGTTCGTCCAGCCGACCATTCTCATCGACGTCCCCGAAGACGCACCCGCGGTGACGGAGGAGACCTTCGGTCCCACGCTGACCGTCACGAAGGTCCGCGACATGGACGAGGCCGTCGAGCTGGTCAACCGCGGCGCCTACGGGCTCGGCGGAACGGTCTTCGCCCGCCGCAACGGACGCGACATCGCCGACCGCATTCGTGCGGGTGGCGTGTCGATCAACGCGTTCGTCGCGCACGCCACCATTCCCGCTCTGCCGCTCGGCGGCGTGGGCGGCTCCGGATTCGGCCGCGTCCACGGGCCGGACGGACTCCGGGAATTCACCTACGCCAAAGCGACCACGCGTCAGCGCTTCCCGTCACCGCTGCCGCTGACCTCGTTCCGCCGTGACCAGCGCGTCGACGGGATCGTCGACCTGCTCGTCACGGTTCTGCACGGAAGGAAGCGCCCATGAACTCCGAACGGATCGAGCACACCCGCGTAGTGATCGTCGGTGCGGGACTGGGCGGGATCGGGCTGGCGATCAAACTGCGCGAGGCCGGATTCAACGACCTGATCGTGCTCGAACGCGCCGACGATCTCGGCGGGACCTGGCGCGCCAACACCTACCCCGGTTGCGCCTGCGACGTGCCATCCCACCTCTACAGTTACTCCTTCGCACCCAATCCGGACTGGTCGCGCACCTATGGGCGGCAGCGGGAGATCCTCGACTACATCCGCGCGGTGGCGATCGAGCACGATGTCGTCCGGCACATCCGGTTCGGCACGGAACTGCTCGACGCCCGATGGGACGAGCAGCGTTCGCTCTGGCGGATCGAGACCGGGCGCGGCATGCTCACCGCGGACTTCCTGGTCTCGGCGACCGGGCTCTTCGCGGAGGCGAAGTACCCGGCGCTGCCTGGCATCGACTCGTTCGCTGGCACGTCCTTCCATTCGCTGCACTGGAACCACGACCACGATCTGACGGGTGAGCGGGTCGCGGTGATCGGCACCGGGGCCTCGGCGGTGCAGTTCGTCCCGGAGATCCAGCCGAAGGTGTCCCAGCTGCTGCTTTTCCAGCGGTCGGCGCCGTGGATCGTGCCGCGCATGGATCGCCGAACGTCCGAACTGGAGCGGCGGCTACTCCGGCGTGTGCCGCTGGCGCAGCGCGCGATCCGGGGCGGGTTCTACGCGGCGATCGAGACCTTCGGATTGATCTCACTGGTCGACCAGCGCTTCCGGCATCCCTACGAAGCACTGGGCCGATGGCAGCTACTGCGTCAGGTGCGCGATCCCGAGCTCCGCAAGAAGCTCACGCCCGACTACGTGATCGGCTGCAAACGCGCCATCTTCTCCGACACCTACCTCCCTGCGCTCGACCAGCCGAACGTCGAAGTCGTCACCCAGGGCATCGCCGAGATCCGTCCGCACTCGATCCTGCTGCGCGACGGCACCGAGCACGCGGTGGACACCATCATCTACGGCACCGGTTTCACTCCGATCCCCAGCGCCTACGAGCGCTATGCCGGACGCGACGGGCGAACGCTGGCGCAGCTCTACCGCAGCCGGCCGCAGAGCTACCTCGGTGTCGCGGTGGCCGGGTTCCCCAACTTCTTCTGCACGCTGGGCCCCTTCGGCGCCGCGGGCAACCAGTCCGCGATCTACATGATCGAGTCCCAGATCGCCTACATCGTCGACGCCTTGCGCAACGCGCGGGCCACCGGAGCACGCCGCGTGGAGGTGCGACCGGAAGCGCAGGCGGCTTTCGTCGCGGAGATGGCGCGTCGTAGTTCCTCGACGGTATGGCTCACCGGCGGCTGCCAGAGCTACTACCAGACGCCGGACGGTCTCAATGCCGGCCTCTACCCGAACTGGAGCTTCGAATATCGGCATCGCACCAGCCGATTCGACACCGAGGCCTACGAGGTGAGCCGATGATGCGCGAGATTCTGTCGATCGGCAGAGGACGCCGCGCGTACGCGGTCGAGGGACGGGCCGCGCTCATCACCGGAGCGGGTCGCGGGATCGGGTATGAACTGGCGACCGTGCTGCACGAGCGAGGGGGTTCGGTCGTGCTCGTCGACGTCGACCCCGACACCGTCGAGGAGGCGGCGGCCGCCCTCGGCGACCGAGCGCTGGCCCTCGCCGCCGACGTCACCGACCGCTCGGCGATGCGGGCGGTCGTGGACCGGGCGGCCGGCCATTTCGGCCGTCTGGACGTGGTGGTGGCCAACGCGGGGGTGGTGCCCCGCCCGGCGACGGTGCGCACCCTCGACGGGCGCGACTTCGATCGGGTCATGGATGTCAACCTCACCGGTGTGTTCAACACCGTGCGCCCGGCGCTCGACCACGTCGTCGCGACCGAGGGCCATGTGGTCGTGGTGTCTTCGTGCGCGGCGTTCGCGCCCGGCATGGCCGGGGCCCCGTACATGATCAGCAAAGCCGCTGTCGAACAACTGGGGCGGGCGCTGCGTGTGGAGCTCGCTCCCTTCGGCGCCAGCGCGGGCATCGCCTACTTCGGCATCGTCGACACCCGGATGACGCACGACACGCTCGACCACGACGAGCTCGGCCGGGAGCTGGACGATCTGTTGCCGTGGCCGTTGAACGTGCGGATCTCGGCCGCCCACGCGGCCCGGACCGTCGCCGACGGGATCGAGCGCCGCGCGGCGCGCACCATCGCACCGGCCGGGTGGGAGCCCTACGCCTTGCTGCGCGGCGCGATCAACGTCGTGCTCGACAACGCACTCGCCCGCGACGCGCGTGTGCACGATCTTCTGCGCAGGGTCGAAGCCCGTACAGTCCGGTCCTGACGCCGAGATTCGCCCCTCCCCGGCCGACAAGTTTCCTCCGATCCGAAAGAACCTCCGTGAGCACTCGACGCTTCGACACACTCCCCGCCGCCTTCCAGCACAATTCGAGCGTCGACCCCGACGCGGTCGCACTCCGCACTCCTGGGGACGCGGCCACCCTCACCTGGCGTGAGTACGCGGCGCAGGTCCGGCGAATCGCCGCCGGACTGGCGGGGCTGGGGGTACGCCGCGGCGACACGGTGGCGTTGATGATGTCCAATCGCCTCGAGTTCTATCCGCTCGAAATCGGGGCGCAGCACCTCGGCGCCACGAGTTTCTCGGTGTACAACACGGCATCGCCGGAGCAGATCGCGTACGTCCTGCGCAACGCGGGCGTGCGCTTGGTGATGTGCGAGCCCGGATATGTCGACCGCGTCCGCGCCAGCGGAGTAGCGCTCGACCACATCGTCTGCGTCGACGACGCGCCGCCGGGAACCCTCTCGGTCGCCGAGCTGGTCGCCGCGGGCGATCCGGACTTCGATTTCGACGCCGCATGGCAAGCCGTGCGGCCCGACGACGTCGCTACGCTGATCTACACGTCGGGCACCACCGGGGATCCCAAAGGTGTGGAGACCACCCACGCGAACCTGATGTTCGAGTGCTACGCCGTCGACGAAGTGCTCGGCATCCGGTTCGGGGACACCATCACCTCCTACATGCCGACCGCCCACATCGCCGACCGGCTCACCGCGCTGTACTTCCAGGAAGTGTTCGGCACCCAGATCACCTGTGTCGACGACCCGACCCGGATCAGCGTCGCCCTCGCCGATCTGCACCCCACGATCTGGGGCGCCGTGCCTCGCGTATGGGAAAAGCTCAAAGCGGCCATCGAATTCGCGGTGGCCAACGAACCCGCCGAGGACAAGAAGGCCGCCCTGCGGTGGGCTCTTGCGGTGGCCGCGCAGCGCAGCGCGCATCAGTTGAAGGGGGAGCCGGTGCCGGAGTCGGTGGCCGCCGAGTGGGCGCGCGCCAACCAGCTGGTCCTGTCCGGGTTGCGCGCGAAACTGGGGCTGGATCGCGTCCGCTGGGCGATGTCGGGCGCCGCGCCCATCCCGGCCGAAACCCTGGGATTCTTCGCCGGACTCGGCATACCGATCGCCGAGATCTGGGGCATGTCCGAACTGACCTGCATCTGCAGCGTCAGCCACCCCCGCGACGCCAAGCTGGGCACCGTGGGCAAACTCCTGCCTGGCATGCAGGCCAGGACGACCGACGACGGCGAACTCCAGGTCCGCGGCCCGCTGGTGATGAAAGGCTATCGCGGGGAGCCGGGCAAGACCGCCGAGGCGGTCGACTCCGAGGGCTGGCTGAGCACCGGCGATGTGATCACCATCAATGACGACGGCTTCCTGCGTGTGGTGGACCGCAAGAAGGAGCTGATCATCAACTCCGCCGGGAAGAACATGTCGCCCACCAACATCGAGAACGCGATCAAAGCGGCGACTCCCCTGATCGGGGCGATCGCCGTCATCGGCGACGGCCGCCCTTACAACACGGCCCTGGTGGTCCTCGACGCCGAAACCGCCGGACCGTACGCCGCGCGCCACCAGCTGCCCGACGCCTCGGCGGCCGCTCTGTCGGCCGACGCCGGTGTCATCGAGCAGATCGCGGCGGGCATCGCCGCGGGCAACGCGCGGCTCTCACGGGTGGAGCAGGTCAAACGGTTCCGCGTGCTGCCCACCTTCTGGGAGGCGGGCGGTGACGAAGTGACCCTCACCATGAAGCTCAAGCGCCGAGTGATCGCCGAGAAGTACGCCGGCGAAATCGCCGGACTCTACGCCGCCGACCGCGGGCCAGGGGTCCACGAACCCGGCGGACTCGTCGCCACCGGCGCGGACCAGGCGGTGACAACCGGCTGACCGGACGCGTAGGTGATCAGCGCTGCTGGACCCAGTACATGCCGCGACCGGACTCCGCGGGAGCGCGCCGTTCGCGGGGCTCGATCCGGTCCAGCCGGTAGCCGAGCCGCCGGGCCACCGCGGCGCTGCGGACATTCGCCTCGTCGCAGTGGATCTCGACACGGTCGATGCCGGGCAGGGCCAGCGCGATCTCGGTCAAGGCGGCCGCGCTGCGGGTGATCACCCCGCGACCGGTGTACGCGGTGTGGCACCAGTAGCCGAGCTCCAGGGCGCGCGAGCCGAGGCGGTCGTGCAGCCCGATCGCGCCGAGCACGTTGCCGTCCGCGTCGAAGATCCCGTAGCCGAAACTGCCGGCCGCGCTGGGCCAGCTCTCGTCCGTTTCGCGGCCGAAGGCGCGTTGACTTTCCAGTGTCGCCGGCTCGGCGAGCCAATCCATCCAGGGGTGGATCGCGGCGAACGACGCGTTGATCGCCGCCAGTCGCGGTAGCACATCCTCCGGCCGCCACCGCCGCAACAGCAGCTCGCCCACTTCGATCCGTTGCGGTGGCCCGACCCCCGGTGCGAGTGCCGAGCATGGTTGTAGCTCCATGTCGATATGGTGGTGATCCGCGCACGGCCGCGCAATCGGATATCGCGTGGGCGCTCGCACCTTGCGCGGCACAGCGCACACCGGCCCACCGGAGGCCGGTAGGTCCGCGGTGTTGTTCACGCGCCGCGCAGGCGGACTTCGGCGTCCAGTTCGGCGGCGGCTTCGGCCAGTGCGGTGGCGTCCGGATCGTCGCCGAGCCGGTCGGCGAGTTCGGCTCGCGACAGGATGAGCATTCCCCGTGGTTCGGAGGCGGAACCGTGTTCGATCCCCACTCGTCCCTCCTCCAGGACCAACCGAGCGCTCGGCTCGCCGGTGGCCAGCAACCGGCGCAGAACATCCGGCGTGACCCGGCCGGACCGCGATGCCTCACCGTGCGTTGTCTCCGCCGATCGGTTCGTGTTCTCAGCGTCCATGGTGACCGATTGCCCTGGCTGTCCCAGGGGAAACCGGCGAGCAGGCCTACGACGGCCGCCGCGTGCCCGATCGCCGGAGAGCCCGCCGCGCGGCGTTGGCACCGCACATGCCGTTGGCCCCATCGAGACCGTGCGGACCTTTTACACAGAGCCGAGAAAGTGCTCGGTCGGTCCTTGACGGTCGGCAGATTGGAAACCGGAGTCGCCCTCATGGTCTCCGAGGGACTCGGCCTCGGCGAAGTGAGATAGTCCCCCGGCGATTCCGCATGGCGCGCCGAGCGATACGGCCCGATACTGAGCAGGTTGGACCGAGGCCGAGGTGGAGAATGATTGTGATCGACGGGGTGGGCTCGGACGGACTCGTCGCGGCGGGCGAGACCTGGGGAATTTCCGGGCAGCAGTTTCTCGCCGTCTACGTGCCCGTGGTGCTCGTAGCGGTCGTCGCCGGATTCTGGCTGCGATCACGGGTCACGCGTCCGGATCCGGAGACCGCCGCGATCGCCGCGCCGGGCGCGGAACTGACCCCACCCGAACTGGGAATGCTGTTCGGCGACCAGAACGCCACGCTGGCGGCGATGGCCAGGCTGCGCGCGCTCGACGCCATCGACTCGGCCGCCGCGCCGGTTCGCACGCTCACCGCCCAAGAGCGGGGGCGGCTGGATCCGTTCACGATGTCGGTGTACGACCGGTTGGCGACGGGACAGCGCAAGACCGCCCGCGCGGTCGCCGACGGATCGCCGGGCGCCCTCGACGCGGTGCGCACCAGGATGATCGACCTCGGGTACTTCCCTGGCCCCGCCATGCGCCACAGCCTGCGTGACGCCGGCATGCCGATCCTGGTCACGGGCGGGCTCGGCGTGGTGCGGGTCATCGCGGGCGCCTCGCACGGCAATCCGGTCGGCCTGCTGCTCGCGCTGGTAATCGCGCAGGCGGTCTGCTTCTGGCTGGTGGTGCGCAAGCCCCGGCTGACCCCGCTCGGTGTTCGCGCTCGCGACGCCGCGACCCAGCGCAGTGGGCATCTGCGACCGGCGAACGCGCCGTCCTACGCCACCTATGGCGCCGAGAGCGCCGCGCTCGCGGCCGCGATCTTCGGCATCGGCGCTCTGATCGCCCTCGATCCCGGCCTCGCGCAGGCCGTCGAGCCGTCCAGCGGGTCCGGTGGTGGTGACGGTGGCGGCGACGGCGGATGTGGCAGCGGTTGCGGTGGTTGCGGTGGGTGAGCGATCCGGGCCACTGCCGCCGGATGCGCTCGGCATCGGCTGGCGGCCCGAGATCTGCGGGGTGATAGCCGCATTGGCGGGGCTCGGGTTCTGCGAGGTCATCGCCGAGTCGTTGCCCCGGGACAGCCGCCGCGCCGGGCGGGTCACCGTCCCCGAGGAACTCACGGCGTTGCGCGAGCGAGGCGTCGCCGTCGTGCCACACGGCATCTCGCTGTCGCTGGGCGGCGCGGAGCCGGTCGCGGGCCATCGCGTCGAGCACTTGGCGGCCTGCGCGGAGGCCGTCGCCGCTCCGCTGGTCAGCGAGCACGTCGCTTTCGTCCGAGCGGGCGGTCTGGAAGCCGGCCACTTGCTCCCCGTGCCACGGACGCGGGAAGCGCTCGACGCGCTCACCCGCAATATCGCCCGCACCCGTGCCGCTCTCGACGTTCCGCTCGCGGTGGAGAACATCGCCACGCTGTTCGACTGGCCCGACGACGAATACACCGAAGCCGAATTCCTGTGTGAACTCATCGAACGCACCGGTGTGCTGCTCCTGCTCGATCTCGCCAACGTCTACGCGAACGCCCGCAACCGGGGTCGCGACCCGCTCGCGGAGCTGCTGCGCCTGCCGGCCGAACACGTGGCCTACTGCCATGTCGCCGGCGGGCACGAATCCGGCGGCCGCTACCACGACACCCACACCGACCCGCTTCCCGCCGAAATTCTCACACTGATCGCAGCGAGCGCCGCGACGCGATCGGCCCCGCTGATGCTGGAGCGCGACGGCAATTATCCGCCCGCGAGCGAGTTGCTCGACGAACTCGACGCCATCGCGGCCGCCGCAGGCCGCGCCCCGATCACCGGCCGCGCCAGGGCAGTGCCCGCGTGAGTGCCGGGTCCGGCCCGGCCCGGCCACCGGGCCACGCGACGCTGGCCGAGCGGCAAGCGGCGCTGGTGCGGGCGCTGGTCGCGGGAGCCGAGGCGCCCGCCGGATTCGATGCCGACGCCGTGAGCGCGGCGGCGAACGCCCTGCTGCACAAGCGGGCAGGCGAGGTCGCGCGTCGTTTCCCGCTGCTGGCGCACGCGTGCGAGGGAGACTTCACCGCACGCTTCACAACCTGGGCGCGGGAGCACCCGAAAACGACGACCCTCGCCGACGCGGCCGCCTTCGCCGAGGCCGCGGGCATCGATGCGAGCACGGTGCTACGCCGTCCACGGAAGCGGCGCCGTCCACGGAAGCGGCGCTGGTTCCGCCTGCGTTGATCGCCCGGCCCGCCCGACACCGGCCCCGGCCTTGCCTCACGAGTGGCGCGCTTCGACGGGCACCGCGGCGTCGGCCGCCTCCCGGCGCTCCTCCAGCCACACGCTGACCGCCACCGTCGCGTATGCCGCCACGGTCGCCATCCCCGGCAGCATGAGCATGAGCATGAGAAATGAAAGCATCGAAGACACAAGCCCTCCCGGACCCCGCGATGGAAACTGTCGCACCGGTGCGCCGCGCTGCGGCACCGTCACGCCCGGACATACCCACGACGGAATTTCCAATCCCGGACCGTACCGCCGAGTAGGTGTGATGAATCTCACTCCGGCAATGCCCTGCTGTCGGCCGGGGCGGACGGGACAATGCGGCGCGGCCGGATGCGAAGGTCGGCCGGAGCGGTCGCGCCGCGTGGTAGACCGGTCACCATGCGGTTGCTCATCATCTCCGATACGCACGTGCCCAAGCGTGCGCGGGATCTGCCGGAGCCGCTCTGGCGGGAGGTGGACGCGGCCGACGTCACGGTGCACGCGGGCGACTGGGTGGACGTCGCGCTGCTGGACCAGCTGCAGGCGCGCAGCAAGCGTCTCATCGGCGTGTACGGCAACAACGACGGCCCGGAACTCCGCGCCCGGCTGCCCGAGGTAGCTCGTGCCGACCTCGAAGGAGTCCGGCTGGCGGTGGTCCACGAGACCGGCCCCGCCCAGGGAAGGGAGAAACGCTGCGCCCGCGAATTCGCGGATGCCGACGTACTCGTCTTCGGGCACAGCCACATCCCGTGGGACAGTGTCACCGGCACCGGACTGCGCCTGCTCAACCCCGGCTCACCGACGGATCGGCGCCGCCAGCCGGAACACACCTATCTGACCGCGCGGATACAGGCGGGTCGGCTGAGTGAGGTCACTTTGCACACGCTCCCCAGGACTTGAACGCCGCAGGCGCAGCGCACCGGCAGTCCAGCGCCGCGACCGAGGTCAGGGCCCTCATTCCGGACACCGGTGCCCGCCGGACGTGCGGCGGCTGCGGTAGCACACGCCCGGGGGCGAACACCGGGAACCGGTGACGAGGTCAGTCGCCGAAATCGTGGACGTCGTCGCCGTAGCGGGAGCCAGCCATAGCCGGGGTTCGGTCGCCGGCGACCGAGTCGGTGATCGCGGTGGAGATCTTCGGCAGCGCGTGCGGGTGTTCGCGGCCGAGCCAGTCGAGCAGTTCCTCACGGACCGCGCAGCGCAAGTTCCACGCGTCGTCGGCGTTGGCGGCCGACATGGTCGCGCGCACCACGATATTCGTCGGCGTGCTGTCGGTGACCTGCAGGCTCCAGTCGCGACCGTCCCAGTCCGGGCGCTCGCGCAGGTACTCCCCCAGACGTTCACGCAACAGCGGCACCGGCGTGCTGTGGTCGAGATACAAGAAGACCGTGCCGGTGATCTGCGGGCCGCCCCGCGACCAGTTCTCGTACGGCTTGTTGTTGAAGTAGGAGACCGGCATGGTCAGCCTCCGATCGTCCCAGATCCGCACGGTCAGGAAGGCCAGCGTGATCTCCTCGACGATGCCCCACTCCCCCTCCACGACCACGGTGTCTCCGATCTTGACCGAATCACCGAAGGCGATCTGCAATCCGGCGATCAGATTGCTCAGGGTCGACTGCGCGGCGACGCCGGCGATGATGCCGATCACCCCCGCCGAGGCCAGCAGCGAAGTGCCCAGGGTGCGCAGCGTCGGGAACAGCAGCAGCATCGCCACGGCGGCGGTCGTGACCACCAGGATCGACGTGATGATGCGGCGCACCAATCCGAGTTGCGTGCGCAACTGCCGAACCCGCGTGATCTCCTGGGTCCGCCGCGCGTAGGAGCGCAGCATGTTCTCCGCGACGGCGTCGGCCGCGCGGATGACGACCCATGCCGCCGCCATCATCGCCGCGGTGGCCAGAATGGTGCGGATCATGGCGTCCTGGCGCAGATCCAGATGCGCCAATGGGTAGGTAGCGTGCAAGGCCACCGAACCGAGCAACACTTGCACCGGCAATTGCACCCGGCGCAACAGCGTGGGGAGCTGGTTGCCCGGACGTCTGCGTGCGCTGTAACGCAGTAATTGATCCATCAGCAGACCCGCCGTGACGGTGATCGCGACGGTGCCCAGCACGACGATGAGCGGCCGTAGTACTTCCTCCAAGGGATCGAACTCCTTCTCCTCATCCGCCCGGTCCGCCTGTGCCGCCGCGCATTTCGCCACGCGGGCGGCACAGTGTGGTGGATCTCGAGCACCGCGTGGTGCTCAGCCATCGGGCGGGTCAGCGGAACGGCTCCGGTTCCACCGCGCGGTGTCTTACAGCAAGGCCAATGCGATGCTCAGCACCGTCACTACCAAGACCCATGCCGCGACGGTCCATTCGACGGGACCCTCCGCCCCCGGATAATCCCTGACGCTGCGTCGGGCGGCCCGATACTGCGAGCGCGAGGCCGAAATGGACATGACATCCTCCTTCGGTCGGTTGCGTTCACTGGGGCGCATACCCGCTTTCACCGGCGATCGTCGCCACGCCACTGTGGCGAATCCCACCCCGCCGCCGCCCAGGCGGCGCGAGCCGTTATCCACCAGCGGTTTTCGGCGAAGGCTTGCTCTCGCCGCGACGATCGGACGGTGGCACACGAGCCGATCGACAGGGCGGACGCCCAGGAAACGGTGCGGCTGGAAGCCGAACTCTCCGTTCGGTGGCAGTGCCGCGAGCGACTCAGTGTCGGCGGAAACGACCGTGGTACTGGAGGTCGTCGAGGGAAACGGGCGGAAGGTAGCGGCTCACCAATGTGCGGTGCCACCACGCCCGGGTGCGCGCGAATTCCCGGAACGTGGTGAACCGGTACAGATACAGTTGCGCGCGGATGAAGCGCGGAGGCGTCCCGGGGAACGGGTTGTGGCGCAGCAGGCGCAGAGTGGGCCGATCGTTTTCCAATAATCGTGCGATGAAGGGACCGAGCCACGATCGCGCGTATCGCGGAGAGGCGGCGGCGAACCACATCAGCCAGTCCAGCCGTAGATGGTACGGGGCGAATTGGCGCGGAAGCCGCCGTGGATCGCCCGGTTTGCCTTTGAATTCGTATTCCCTCCAGTGCGTCCGGTCGGTGACGGTCGCCTCGTCGGTGCCCTCGATCACCACCTCCAGGCGGGTGCGGCCGATGGTGCCGAACGCGCCATAGGTGTTGACCAGGTGGTAGGGATCGAACGATCGGTTCATCGCCTGGTGACTCGAGATCAGATTGCGCACGGGCCGGTAGCTCAGGACCACCACCAGCACGGTGAACGCGAGGACCAGTCCCACGAACCACGGTGGCGGTCCCGGCAGCGAGGGCGGGGCCGGCACCGGTAACACCGCCGCGGCCGCGGACTGGCTCACGACGCCACACGCGAGCACGATCGTGATCCAGTTCAGCCAGGAGAAATTGCCCGACAGCACCAGCCACAGCTGGGTCACGACAACGACGGCCGCGGCAATGCTCGCCACCGGCTGCGGTGCGAACAACCCGAACGGCACGACGAGTTGCGCGAAGTGGTTTCCCGCCACCTCCACCCGGTGCAGCGGCTTCGGGAGGTGGTGGAAAAACCAGCTCAGCGGCCCCGGCATCGGCTGCGTCTCGTGGTGGTAGTACAAGCAGGTCAGATCGCGCCAGCACGGGTCGCCACGCAGTTTGATCAGCCCGGCGCCGAACTCCACGCGGAACAGCAGCCAGCGGGCGAGCCACAACACCAGGACCGGAGGGGCGGTGCGGTCGTTGCCGAGGAAGATGATCAGGAATCCGCATTCCAGCAGCAACGACTCCCAGCCGAACGCATACCATTCCTGTCCCACGTTGACGATCAATAGATAGAGAACCCACAACGTCGCCCACAGCATCATCGCCGCCCACAGCGGCGCCAGGTCCGCGGCGCCGGCGACCATCGCCGCCGACAGCGCCGCACCGAACCAGGAAACGGTGGCGAAGAACCGATCGGAGTAGTGGACGTGGAAGATGCTCGGTGTCTGCCGGAAGGTCCGCCTTTCCAGCCACCGCGGCACCGGCAGCATGCCGTCCGCGCCGATGAGCGCCCGGAACTGCCGGGCGGCCACGACGAACGCGATCAGATAGACGGCCGCCACACCGCGGGTCAGCACCTGCCTGCCCAGCCAGTATTCGGACGAGGTGAACCAGTCCATGCCCGCAACTCCTCCGACCGCGGACGTTGCTATCCACCTCGCCGCATACCCCGCCCGGCAGCCGGAAAACCCGAGGTCGCGGCCCAGACGATACCGCCGTGATCGCCGTCCCTACAACCAGGCTTGCGAAGCGACCCCCCGTGGCTGTCGACCGCAGGCCGAGATGTCACCGGCCCCTGGAAGGATTCGGCGCATGAGTTTCACCGGGGACGATGTCCGGACCTTCGCGCTGTCGCTGCCGGAAACGTCCGAGCAGTTCACTTGGGGCATGCCGACGTTCCGGGTGGCCGGCAAACTGTTCCTCACGCTCCCGGAGGCGGAGACCTCGATGGCGGTCCGCTGCCCCATCGCCGACCGCGACGAGCTCGTCGTCGCCGAACCGGACAAGTTCTGGATCGCCACCCACGAAGCCGGCAACGCCTGGGTCCGGGCGCGTCTGACGGCGCTGGACGACCGCGACGAACTGGAAGCCATCGTGCTCGACTCCTGGCGGCAGGCCGCGCCGCGGCATCTCCTCGACGACGCGGGCTGACCTGCCCCGACACTACATGTACTAGTGGTACACAACGCAGGTGTGTACCATCGGTACATGCCGCTGCCCCGCTTCCATCGCCTCCCGCCCGACCGGCAACGCGCGATCATCGACGCGGCGAAGGCCGAATTCGCCCGTCACGGCCCGGATGCCGCCTCGTACAACACGATCATCGCCGAGGCGGGGATCTCCAAAAGTTCGGCGTATCAGTACTTCGACGGAAAGGACGACGTACTCGCGCTGGTGTTGTCGGATGTGTCCGCCCGGCTGCGAGCCCAGCTGGGCGCCTGGATCGCCGCCGATACCCCCGACGAGTTCTGGGCACGCCTACGCGAGGGCTCGGCCCGCCTCGTGGGCTTCCTGCGGGACAACCCCATGGATCTGGCGCTGGCCGACGCCGCCCTCGCCCGGATCCCCGTGGGAGACGAACAGTCGTGGCTCGCCGCCGTCATCGCCAACGGCATCGATCTCGGGGTCATCCGGAAGGACATCGACCGCGAGCTGCTCACGGCGGCCTCCGGCGCCGTCCTGCGCGCGGGCGACCACTGGGCGCTCACCGGCGGCGGTCCACCCGAGCAGATCTTCGGGCTACTGGCCGGACTATGGAGGCCTCATCATGCGCGGTGACCTGCAAGCGGATTGGTCGATTCCCGCGACAGCACCCGGGTGGGCCGGTCGCGTGGAACGATTCATGGGGCCGGGCAAGACACGAGCGGAGTCGGCCGTCGAAGCCATCGGCGGCGCGCTGTGCGTACTGCTACTCGCGATCTACTCCCTGCCTCTGCTTTCCGGCCGTGGCATCGTGGAAGTCGTTGCGCTGGCCGTCATCGCCTGCGACCTCGTCGGCGGCGTCCTGACCAACGCGACGAACTCGGCGAAACGCTGGTACCACCGCACCCGCTCGTCACGCGGCCGCTTGACGTTCGTCGCGATCCACACCCTGCACCTCGCCGTGGTGGGACTCCTGCTTCTCGACGATCCGGCCTGGTTCGCCGGCAACGCTGCGCTGCTGCTCGGGTCGGCGCTGTCGATCGAACTCTCACCTGCCGGATTGCGGCGTCCCATCGCGATGGCGGCCTATATGACGGTGTTCCTGCTCAACCTGATCGTGTTCCCCGTACCAGCACTGCTGGCCTGGTTCATCCCGCTGTTCTTTCTCAAACTGCTCATCTGCCATTTGATCCCGGAGGTTCCCCTTGGAACCCGAACTCGTCCTCAGCCGGGCGTTTGACCGCGAACCCGGCATGTCCTGGGTCGCTGGCGACCGCAAACGACACTGGTTCGCCGCCACCGCGCGATTGCCTCATCTGGTCACCCGCACGGCACCGGGCGCCGCCGCGCTGCTCAGCCCGCCCGGCACCGCGCCCGGCGCGGTCGCGCAGTTGGCGTGGACCACACGTGTCCTGCTCCGCTGCGGCCCCGCGTCCGTTTACCGCACACTCGTCTACACGCGCGCGGCGCAGCGCCGCAAACCTTCTCGAGCCTGGACGCTCGAATTCATCGGCGCCGAGCGCCCAGGCCATCGCGCCGGGGGCCGCCTTCTCGAAATGATCCTCGCCGAATTCGGCGACCTGTGGCTCACAACCGCCGATCCGGACAATGTGCCCCTCTATCGGCACTTCGGGTTCACCGTGACAGATCACTGGAGCCTGGGCGCACTCGACGTCCGCGCCTTGCGTCGCGTCGGCTGACCGTCGCCTGCTTCAGCGCGCGCGACGACGGCGCGGTCGCTGGACGAGTTTGAGTCCGAACAGCAGATCCGTGTTGCGCACCGGGTTCGGCTGCTCGGACATACGGAGGAGTCCGGCTTGCCGGATCCAGCTGTGGTGCCAGTGATACAGGTCCGGGAGGCTCACCTCGCAGGCCGCGGCGAGCCTGCGCAGGCGAAAGCCCGCTCCGCCGATGGCGCCGGTGAACAACTTGCTGTTGGGGGTCGGCCGGGACTCCTGGTAGGCACGGGCGGCGTACAGCAACGGGCGCGCCGGGGGCGGAATGACCCACACGTACAGATCGGGAGCGCGGGTGTATCCGATCGGGCCGTTGAAGATCAGCGCGTCCGCGGTGAGCGCGACACACGGGATCGCGTTCAGTTCCATCGCCGTGGCGCCGGTGAACAGCGCGGTGGTGATGGCCGCCGCGTCCACCGGATCGGCGGTGCGGGCGCGGATCCGGGCGATGACCGAGTCATTGATCGGGATCGTGGTCAGCCCCGGCCCGACCGAGTACGCCAGATCCGGCGGTAGATCCAACCGCAGACCGTGCAGCAGGAACGCCGCTTGCGCTGCGCGCAGCCGGGTGATGGTATGCCCGCGACCGGGGCTGTCTGCGATCAGGCCGCCGAGGAACCGGTACAGGGAGAGGATGTCGTTCCACTCGTCGACCACCCCGCTCCCGTGACCCTGATGGAAGCGGTCCGGCGCGCTGAGCCGGGGTTGCAGAGCGGCCAGCATGTATTCGGCGAGACCCGCGCCGCGCGGGCCGAGCCAGTTCTCGCCGTTCTGGTCCAGGTCGTGGCGGCAGGGCTGCCCGGTGTGACCGGCCAGCCAGCGGCAGGTCGTTCGGATCCCCTCGGTGTAGACGGCGTCGATGCGCTCGAACTCCGCGGGCGACAGGCTCCGGTAGGCGTCCGCCAGGAAGGTGGTGACGTCTCCGTCGGAGATCTGGGGTAATTCCGCGCCGCCGACCGCCGCGGGCAGCGTGATGATGCGCGACGCCCGGTGGCTGCCCTGCCGATATCCGACATGCCGCGTGGGCGCCTCGGGGACATCGATGCGCCGGGTGGGCGCGGAGGCGTCGCGGCGGGCATCCAGCCACCGCCAGAGATTCTCCTCCGGCACGCCCGTCCTGCGCGAAGCCGATCGCACGTGTTCGGCGGAAAGTTCGTTGTGTTCGTCGAGCCGGGCCAATCTTTCCAGCTCGGACGGACGCAGCGTGGGCACGCTTGCGTCGACCACCCGTACGACCTCCTGGATTCGTAGACCCGCGACGCGGCACAGCGGGTTGAAGACATCAGTTGCAGAGCATTCGATCACGTACCCGCCGGTAGGACCGGGAATTCAGCCGAGTTTCGCTTGTTGTCTATGTCACCGAAATCTTCACGAACTATCGAGAAGCGGCCCGGCGAAATGCATTTCGCCTAGTCATGACCACTGTCGGCAGTAGCGACGGAAACCCGTGAGGGATGTCGGCAGTTCGAACACCTATGGAACGCTGTCCATGGTGCTGGACACCACCGATTCGGCGCGGTGCGTCCGGCCGTCGGGGCGACGACTGCGGACACACACCCTGCGCTCCGAATGTCGGGCTCGCCGGTTCCGCGATCCGTCTGCGCGGAAAGCGGTCTCGATGGCCTGTGCCGGAAACGGCCGGGGCCCCGCGTCGATGCCGCTCGGTTGCGAGCGGGCGGCTCGGAGTTTGCGGCGGTTATCCCGACTGGCGCATGGTTCGGCGCGCACCGGCCGAGCGGCTCCGAGGTGAACCGCATGAGTGAGTCCGGCGCTGCCCTCGCCCGTGCTGCACAGCCGCAAAACGTAACTGCGCCCGGGAATGATCGGTGAGCCGGTTGATTGCCAGAATCCGAAAATAGCGTTGCGAAACACATTGCGGAATGCGGACCGGCACGAGATCAGGTGTCATTGATTCTCGCGGATTATCGCGCCGCGCGCACCACAACTCTTCTCGGAAGCGCTGGAGGCGTCTTTCGTCCCGCTGCGGCCGACCGCGTCGATCGTGGTGGTCGGCGGGGCCTGTTAGCTTGCGCGCTATGACAGAACAGGCGCAGCACGGGGCCGCGTTGACGCGGCGGGTCATCGAGTCGGTGCGGCGGGATCCGGACCGGTCGATGTCCGAACCCCTCGCGTGGGTCGGTCACATCCCGTGGGTCGAGGGAGAGCCTCGGCCGATGCCGGGAGACGCTGCGGCGGAAGCGGCGTTCCCGTCGGGGCGTCCGCTGTCGCCGAGCCTGCGGGAGTGGCTGGCCTTCGACGTGGGCCTGTTCGAGCGCTACGGGTGGTTCACGGCGGGCGGCGGCTTCGCGCCCCGCCCGCTGGACCGGCTCGTCGCCGACGAACTGGGACATCCCTGGGGCGAGACCTACCAGCCGCTGGCCGAGCGCTTTCCGGAGTGCTTCCTCCTACCGGGCGGCTCCGACTCCCGGCGCGTGCTCGCGGTGGGCGACCCGGATTCGGAGGGCGAGTACCCGGTGCTGGCTCTCGATGTGGACGACCTGCCGTACGCGGGAGTCATGTACCCGGGTTTCGACGTCTACGCCGCAGAGACGGCAGGGTTGGTCCACTGCGAGTTCGAGACCTACACCGACCTGGCCCGGCACCCGGTGTACGGACGGCGCATGCGGGAGCACGCCGTGCGCAGGTTCGCGGGACAGTTGTGCGCGGAGTACCCCTTCTGACTCGTTCCGCCCCGCATACCGTGACGGCTACGAAGTGAAGGAAGTCCCCGCGTTGCGCGTCAACCGTTTTCGGTGACGGTGGTGTCGGGGTGGCGGCGGCTGGTGTCGGGCTTGACGAAGTGGCCGGTGATCGCCGAACGGTCGCGCCGGTTGTCACCATGGTGCGGCTCGTCCTCACCCAGAGTCGTCCTCGGGTTCTCCGCTGCGGTCTCCTCGCTCACGTATTCGCCGGTCTCGGCGGAACGATAGCTCTTCTCGGCCACGACAACCTCCTCGAAACTGCCCTCATGTCCATCGCATCAGGGCGCTGTGTCCAGTCCCTCATCGAATAACACGCGCACGCCGCGAGAAACGTTCGCCGGCGGTGGTTCTCATCCGAGCCGCTGAATGAGACCCCGTCGGCGGCGTCCCACGCGGTCGAGCGTGCGCGTGCGGGAATCGAGGGCGCAGAAAGCGGCGCACCGTCGTAGCCGGACGATCCGCACGGTACATTGGGTTCATCCCGAGAAGGGACGCACCGCATCCAGACCCGAGTCGGCGACCAGTGCCGGTCGTTGAACAGGCGATTACCCGATCGCCGTGACCCAATCGAAAGCTATTTCTCAGCGTTCACACGGCTGAATTTGGCTCATCCCAAAGATTGCCGCGGTGCCCTGGAAGTGTGCTGGTCGGCAGCACTGACAGCCCAGCCAGAGGAGACCAGCTGATGCACACCGGCACCACCGCGAGCATGCCACGGATGAAGACATCGTGGCTGCTCGGCGCCATGGGCGCGTCGGCGAGCAGGCGTGCGTCGCGGTCGATCAACGCCGACGCGGTGGCGACCGAGACGAACGCGGACACCGGCGCCACGGCGTTCGTCGTGGCCGATGGGGTGGGTGACCACCTGCTGGCCGCCCGAGCGGCACGCACGGTCGCCGCCGCGGCGGCACGGGCCGGGGCGCGGGACGGGGCACTGGCAGGCGTCGCGGCGGCCCAGCGGGAACTGTTGCGCGAGGTCCCGGAGCCGTCGGCCGACAGCGTGCTCGTGGTCGCGGTGCTGCCTGCCGCCGGGCAGCCCGATGGGCCCTGCGAGGTGGCCTGGGTCGGCGACTGCCGGGCCTACCGCTGGAACGGACGGGTGCTGCACCAGATCACCACCGATCACACCGTCGCCGAGATGTGCCGGGCTCGCGGACGCGTCCCCACCCCGCGCATGGGCCATCTCGTCACCACCTCGGCCCGCACGGTGCGTCCGGAGGAGATCGGCTACGCCGCGACCGGATCGAGCACGGGCAGGTTGCTGCTGAGCACCGACGGGGTGCACAAGCCGCTCGGCATCGCGACGATCAAGGAAGTTCTCGCGGGGGGCGAGTCCGCCTACATGATCGCGAACAGCCTGGTGGACGCCGCTGTCCTGGCCGGAGGGAAGGACAACGCCACCGCGTTGGCCGTGGACTTGCCATCCCGCTCCGCCGGCAGGTAGTTCCCGGCTTCCGTCCGAGGTCGCCTTCCGGCATCGGGCCTCGACCGGCCGGGCCCTTCGCGACGCGAGCGAAATAAATGTCGAAATGCTATGAATCGGGGGCGGTGAGGCGCAGGATGTTGCTGTGGAGTTGACAGCCGTGCGCATCGACAAACCGGACGATCTCAACGTCATCATCGGACAGTCCCACTTCATCAAAACCGTGGAGGATCTGCACGAGGCGCTCGTCGGGATCGGTACCCAGCTGCGATTCGGCCTTGCGTTCTGCGAGGCTTCCGGACCATGTCTGGTCCGCCACTCCGGCAACGACGACTCCCTCGTCGAGCTCGCCACGAGGAACGCGGTAGCCCTCGCGGCGGGACACTCGTTCATCGTCTTCCTTCGCGAGGGCTTTCCGGTCAACGTGCTCAACGCCGTCAAACAGGTCCCGGAAGTCTGCGGAATCTTCTGTGCCACCGCCAATCCGGTGGAGGTGCTGATCGCCGAGTCCGCTCTCGGACGAGGGATCGTCGGCGTCGTCGACGGCTCCACGCCGCTCGGCGTGGAGAACGCCGACGACAAGGCCGACCGGAAGCAACTGCTGCGCCGGATCGGCTACAAATTGTGAAGGCCGCGGCACGGTAACCCTCGCCGCGATAGGTGCGGTGGAGCGGCCCGTTGTTCTGCGGGTCCCGCATCCGGCGGCAGCTCAGCGGCGTCTCCTCCAGTCGCTCGAACGCTCGGCCACCGGCGGGAACGGCACCCCGAGCCCACGATGTTCGCGCTCGAACCACGCCGCGCCGACGCCGAGAACGGCCCGGCCGCCAGAAAGGACAGCGAGTGTGGTGACAATCTTCGCGAGCAGTTCGGGGGTGGCGATAGGTCACGCCCGTCAGGTCGCGCCGGATTCCTCCACTGCCGCGCCCACCCGGGCCGGCTCACCGGCGATAGCCGTCGTCAGTTCGTGACCGCACCGTAAGCGCTGGAGCGTACTCCAGGTCGGGGGCGATTCAGTGGTCCGCGCCGGGGACGGGCGCGTCGGTCAGCCCGCCGTCTCGGGGCGGTCGGACAGCCCGAGGCGCAAATGTTCGCTGTGGTAGATCGCCTCGTCCAGCAGCTGGGCGACGTGGTTGTCGTAGAGGCTGTAGACGATGCTGCGCCCGGCGCGAGTTCCGGTGACCAACCCCAGGTTGCGCAACAACCGGAGCTGATGGGAGACAGCGGACTGTTCCATGCCGATGGCGTCGGCCAGCGCGCTCACCGACAAGGATCCCTGGCGCAGTTCCGTGAGGATCATCAACCGGCTCGGGGTGGCCAGCGCTTGCAGCGTGGTCGCCACATGGGCGGCCGCATCCGGGTCCAGGCGCGCGACCGGCCGGTCCCTGCCCTCGACGCCGTGTCCCATAGGTGAACAGCATACTCCAAGAACAAATGAAGACATGTTCATGTTTTCTGGTATGGTCTCCGCCGACTGTTCCTTGCTGTCTTGGAGGTGACCCGTGGCCGCGCCCGCTCTCGCGCCGACCCGTCCGACTCCGGCGTCCGCCCTCGTACCCGCGCGCCGCACCCGGCTGTTCGCCTTGCCGGAGGTGCGGTGGGCCGCGGTGGCCCTGACGCTGTTCCTCGCCGGACTGGCGGTGCAACTCGGCGACGGCCCACAGTGGGCGTGGTGGGGCTTGTACCTGGCCTGTTACGCCGCGGGCGGATGGGAACCGGGCTGGGCGGGTCTGCGGGCGCTGCGGGACAAGACACTCGATGTCGACCTGCTCATGGTCGTCGCGGCGATCGGCGCGGCGGCGCTCGGCCAGATCACCGACGGCGCGTTGCTGATCGTCATCTTCGCCACCTCGGGAGCGCTGGAAGCGCTGGCGACCGCCAGGACCGAGGACTCGGTGCGCGGACTGCTCGACCTCACGCCGGAGACCGCGACCCGGGTGAAGGGTGACGGCGACGAGGAGACGGTGAACGCCGCCGAACTACAGGTCGGGGACGTCGTCGTGGTGCGGCCCGGTGAGCGGATAGCCGCCGACGCGACGGTGCTCTCCGGCGGCAGCGAGGTGGACCAGGCCACCATCACCGGCGAGCCGCTGCCGGTCGACAAGACCACGGGCGACGAAGTGTTCGCCGGCACCCTCAACGGCACCGGCGCGCTGCGGATACGCGTCGAGCGCCGGGCGGAGGATTCCGTGGTCGCCCGGATCGCGGCCCTCGTCGAGCAGGCCGCCCAAACCAAGGCGCGCACCCAGCTTTTCATCGAGAAGGTGGAACAGCGCTACTCGATCGGCATGGTCGTGGTCACGATCGCGGTGTTCGCCATCCCCCTGCTGCTCGGAGAGACCGTCCAGCGGGCGCTGTCGCGGGCGATGACGTTCATGATCGTCGCCTCCCCGTGCGCGGTGGTGCTGGCCACCATGCCGCCGCTGCTCGCGGCCATCGCCAACGCGGGCCGCCACGGTGTCCTGGTCAAATCCGCCGTGGTCATGGAAAAGCTCGGCGCCACGACCCATGTCGCCTTCGACAAGACCGGCACCCTGACCCGCGGCGCCCCGGAACTCGCCGAGATCCATTGTCTGGACCAGCGATTCGGCGAGAGCGAGTTGCTGCGACTCGCGGCGGCGGCGGAGCACCCGAGCGAGCATCCCCTCGCCGCGGCGATCGTGCGCGCGGCCCGCGTCCGGGAACTGCGCCTGCCCGAGGCCACCGAGTTCACCGCGCATCCGGGTCGCGGCGTGACCGCCCGCGTCGGTGACCACCTCATCGAAGTGGGCTCCCCCGCGACGGCGGGGCCGGATTCGGCCGGCGTCGCGCGAACCACTGTCGACGCCGTGCGGACGAGCGGCTACACCGCCGTCGTGGTGACGTGCGAGAACCGGCCGATCGGGGTGCTCGCCCTCACCGACGAGCTGCGGCCGGAGGCGGTCGCCGCCGTCCGCGCGACCACCGAGGTGACCGGCGCCGCGCCGGTGCTGCTGACCGGCGACAATCGCGCGACGGCCGACCGGATCGCGGCCACGGTCGGCATCGCCGACGTGCGTGCCGAGCTACTGCCCGACGACAAGGTTTCGGCGGTGCGGCAGCTACAGGCCGGCGGGCGGAAGGTGACCGTGGTCGGTGACGGCATCAACGACGCCCCCGCCCTCGCCGCGGCCGAGGTCGGCATCGCGATGGGCGGGGCCGGGTCCGACCTGGCGTTGCAGACCGCCGACGCCGTCGTCGTGCGCGACGATCTGACCACGATCCCGGCGGTGATCGCGCTGTCCCGGCAGGCACGGCGGGTGGTGATCGCCAACTTGACCATCGCCGCCACATTCATCGGCGTGCTGGTCGTCTGGGACCTCGCCGGAACCCTGCCCCTTCCGCTCGGCGTCGCCGGACACGAGGGATCCACCGTCATCGTCGGGCTCAACGGGCTGCGCCTGCTTCGCCGGGCGGCATGGGAGCGCGCCGCCGGTACCCGCAGCTGACACGATCCTCGCCCAGCGTGAAAGTGCTGCTGCCGCAGTGCGGGAAGTTCACCCGCACTGCGGCACCCAGGTGTCCGGCGGTGATCGCGCGACCGATATGTCATGCGGGACCCGATGCTCACTACGTTCGCCGAGAAAGAAGCTAACGGCGATGATTTCGAATCAGCCGCCGCATCGGCTCCGTGTGGCGTGACTCTGTGACCGAAGTCCCATCGCGCACATGTTAAGCCAGTCACAGCAATTCGAGCGGATCAGGCGGGGATGCGGGCTGGCAGAACAGCGAATGTCGTGTTCACCGGCATGGCCGAGAAGTTACTCATCGGTTGGGTCACTCTCCACTTGTATGCTGTCGGAGCTGCGGCGATGCGTAGGACATCGATCACGCTTGCCCCTTGTCGCCGAAATGCTTACGGTGATTTCCGTCGATGGCCGATGACGCCCGATCGAATTGCATCTCATTCATATGCCGCGATTTCGAGCCGCCCGGCAATCGCACTGTTATTGCGCCGAGCGGCAGCAGGATTGATGCGGCACCGGCGAAACTGGAGCAATGGTACAACCGACCCCATGGCAAGCAACCCGAGCGCGACACCGCCGCGGCCCCGGCCGCACGGCGGGCGGCACGACACCGCGACGGGGGCTGGACTGGGGCTTTCTCCTCGCGGCGGCCACCAGTCTCGCCACCTTCGTGCTGCTGTTCCAGCCATGGCTTTCGGCGTCGGGCTCGGGTGGCGCGGCGCGTTCCGACGCGTTCGGCCGGGTTTCGGGATACACCGACGGTTTCGACGAATGGTCGGTGTCGAAGTTCCGTGAGGTGAACATCAGCGGCGCCTGGGGCCTGCTCGCCGCGGCCGCGATGGTCGTCACCGTGTTCGCGGTGGTGGCGCAGCTGCGTTCGCGCAGCCGGACGCTCGCTCATCTGGTGATGGGCTCCAGTGTGGCAGGGGCGATCCTGGTGCTCGTGACATTGCTGTACCTGGATGCCAGGGGGCCGGACCTGCGAATTCTCATCGACCAGGGCGAGGGTTTCGGCGCGGGCATCCTGCACCGGTTTTTCGGCGAAGGCGCTACGTCCACCTCGGGCGCCGGTGCGCGGCGCATGGCAGGCGCCGGACTGACACCCGTGGCGTTGATCGCCGGCGTGCTGACCTCCGCCGGCGCGGTGGCCGCTGTCGCCCAGGGCACGCGCCGCTACGGCCTGAGTCCGATGCGGGCGCTGACGTGGCTGGTGACGCCGCTGCCCGCCGAGCCGACGCAGCCCGCCGAGCCGACGCAACCCGCCGCCGTCGAGGCGCCGCGCACGACGGACCGGTCCGCGACGGAGGCCGAGCGGGTGTTGTGGGACGAGCTCGTCTTCGACAACGATCTGGTCGCCAATATCACCTGGGTGCGGAATACGAATCCACCCCGGAACGAGACCTCCGGTGACCGTAGGGAACACTCGACGCCGGTCCTCACCGGCTAGCGGCGGAGTGACCGGTTCGCGCGTGCGGAGACGGCGAACTGCTTTCATTCGACCGGGGACTCGACCGCTCCGGACCGCGAAATCGTCGGCGACCGAGCGCTACGCCTGGTACGCGCAGCCGATGAGTTGTGGTCGGCCGCCCCGGATTCCGGCGGCCGGGCCGCCGCGCGGGTTCCTATGACTCCTCGTGCGGCTCTTCCGCTCGGCCTTCGGTCGTAGCGTGCGTGCGAGGTACCCGCACCACTCCGGAATCGAGATCATGTCGAACCGTGGCGTGTGGGCCTGCCCGTCGCTGTCCTCGCTGCCCTCGTGGGTCAATTTCTTACCCGGAAACAGCTCCCCGATGACGCCCATACGCTCACGATACGCGCGGGCGACGCGCCGCCCGCCGAAACCCGACGCAGATGGTCCCATTTCGGCACCTACGGGGCAACAGGTCGGTTACCATCATGTCCTGTTCCCTCGGCCGAGGACCGCGGCACGGGAGCGCTGGGCGACCGACACCATGAATCGAACGACAGATCGGCCTACCGAATGGAACATGACGCCGACCTCGCCCAGGCCCGGGTCTTCGTAGAACTGCTGACCGCGCGCGCTCAGACGCTGGCCAGGGAGATCGGATTCACCTATCGCGGCAATCCCGCCGCGCGGCACGAACTGCACAGTGAACTGCGTGCTGTGCACCGCTACATCGACCGGCTCCACCACAGATTCCCGGAAATCGGACTGGCAGAGGACGATCGGCCGATGGCCGCCGCCCCCGGAACATGGCGGACACTCGGTTGAGAGCACACGGTTGGTCTTCGCCGGTCGGCGGCGCGCCGCCGACCGCGCGGAAGGAGGACGGCACCCGGCGCCGCGCCACGCCGGTTTCAGCGCCCCGGCGCGGTGGCGGTGCGCCCGGGGACGGGCACGGTGAGCATGGCGACGATCATGTCCACTATCTCCGCGGCATCTGCGGGATCGGCGATACGGACGCCCGCTTCCAGCGTGCGCTCGTAGTCGGCGATCAGGGCGAGCATGACCGTGGTCATGGATTCCAGGCGCTGCCTGCGCAGACGCCGGGGCAGATCGGACAGCGCGGCGTCGAGCCGGGTGGCGATGATCCGGACCGCCGCGCGGTCGGTGCCCGCGAGCCGGCGCGCGTCCGCCACCACCGGGTGGGTGCGCACGACCTCGAGGAACCGGCCCAGATGGGTCACGCGGTCGTGGCCGAGCAATTCGAGGATGGGTGTCGCGAGCAGGGCGACGAGGGTGGGCAGGTCGTCCGCGCCGCCATCGGCTTCATGGGCGGCCAGCAACTGCAAGCGCCGCTGTTCGAGCCAGTTCATCCGCCGCTCGACGATGGCCTCGATCAGCCCGGTGCGCGAATCGAAGTAGTAGTGCACGGCGGAGTTGTTGCGCTGCCCCGCAGCGGCGGCGATGTCGCGCAGCGGCACGTCCACGCCGCGTTCGGCGATGAGGCGTTCCCCGGCGTCGAGCAAAGCGGTGCGCGAATCGTCGCTCGGCATACCCGCACTGTACTAAACACGAGTATTGACGATGTTAAACATCAATGCTTAATTATACGGCGTGAATGATGTGGCGGTGGTCACCGGCGCCGCGTCCGGCATCGGCGCCGCACTGTGCCGCCTGCTGGCCGCGCGCGGCGTCGAGGTCGTGGCCGCCGACGCCGATGCCGCCGGGCTGGTGGCGCTCGCCGCCGATACCGCGATCCACACGCAGGTCGTGGACGTCTCCGACGACTATCAGGTCCGCCGCCTCATCCACGGAGCCGTTGCCGAGCTGGGGCGCATCATTTCCTGTTCAACACCGCGGGTATCCGCCTCGGCGGCGCGGCCGAGCACATGCCCTTGGCCCAGTGGCAGCGGATCGTGGATGTGAACCTGTGGGGTGTGGTGCACGGGACGCGGCACGCCTATCCGCTGATGCGCGCCCAGGGCTCCGGCCACATCGTCAACATGGCCTCCATCGCCGGGCTGACGCCGGTCACGCCGTCCGCCGCGTATGCGATGACCTCGCACGCGGTGGTGGGATTGAGCACCGCGCTCCGTGTCGAAGCGGCGGCGGCCGGGGTCAGGGTCAGCGTGGCCGTACCGGGAGGGGTTGCCACCGACATCGTGGACGCGGGGATCGACCTGCCCGGGTATTCGTACCGGGGACCCGCGCGGCGGACGCCGATCGGGATGATCGGGTCCGAGCGGGCCGCGCGCCAGATCCTGCGCGGCGTGCGGAAGAACAAGCCGTACATCGTGTTGCCGCACTACAACAAGGCGGTGGTGGCCGCGTACCGCTGGTTCCCGCGACTGATGAACCGCCTGGGAGGACGCCGATGATCACCGACGGCCCGATCTTTCAACTGTGCTGGGTGGTCGATGACCTGACCGCGGCGGTCCGGGCATTCACCACCAGGTACGGGGTCGGCGAGTGGTTCACCATTCCGGACGTCCATTTCGGTCCCGATGCCGCCGAAGTGCGCGGCGCGCCCGCGGATTACGCCATCAGCGTGGCGCTCGGGTACGCGGGCGGCCAGCAACTGGAACTGATCGAGCCGCGCGGCGGGGTGAGTCTGTACTCCGAGCATCTCGACCGACTGGGCCCCGGACTGCATCACACCGCCTGGGTGCCCGGCGACTACGACGCCGCGCTGGCAGCAGCGTGCGCGGAGGGAATCGAGATCGTCGCCCGCGGACGGTTCGATGGCGTCGGGATGGAATTCGCCTACCTCGACGGCGGTCCGCTCGGTGCGCCCATCGAACTCCTGCGGCTGTCGCAGCGGATGCGGGCGATGTTCGACCACATGATCCCGGAAGGCTTCACCAACCCATGGCAGTAGGCGGTGCTCCCCCGGACGGTCTCGACACCATCGAGGCGGCTCGGCTCCGCTTGCGCCGGTTCCTCTCACGTCTCGGCGACGGCCCGGTCCGCGGGCACCGGCGGCGGGGCCCATGCGGCGCGCTGGACGCGCCAGGAAGGCGAGCACCATGCGCTTCACCTACGCCGAGACGATGACCGATCCGTCGTATTACCTCGCTCTGGCCAAGGCCGCCGAGGAAGCGGGCTACACCTCGATGGCGGTGGCCGACAGCGTGGCGTATCCGAAGGAATCCGACGCGAAGTACCCCTACACTCCCGACGGCGGCCGGGAGTTCCTGGAGGACAAACCGTTCATCGAGGCGTTCGTGCTCAGCGCGGCGATGGCGGCGGTGACCACGACGCTGCGTTTCACGCCGTTCGTGCTGAAGCTGCCGATCCGGCCACCGGTGCTGGTCGCCAAGCAGGCCGCCTCGGTGGCCGCCCTGAGCGGCAACCGGTTCGGGCTGGGCGTCGGCATCAGCCCGTGGCCCGACGATTTCGAGATCATGGGAGTCCCGTTCGACAAGCGCGGAGCGCGAATGGACGAATGCATCGACATCGTGCGCGGGCTCTCGGCGGGCGGATATTTCGAATACCACGGGCAGTTCTACGACATCCCGCCGATCAAGATCAGCCCGGCGCCGACCGAACCGGTGCCGATCCTGGTCGGCGGGCACAGCAGGCCCGCCTTGCGCCGGGCGGCGCAGCGCGGCGACGGCTGGATGCACGCCGGTGGCGACGGCGCCGAACTCGACCGGCTGCTGGCCGAGTTGCACGCCCTGCGCGCGGAGTACGGCACACGCAAGGACTTCGAGGTGCACGTCATCTCGCTGGACGGCTTCACCGTGGACGGCGTCAAACGTCTCGAGGACAAAGGGGTCACCGACGTGATCGTCGGATTCCGGCTGCCCTACACCACCGAGCAGGACACCGAGCCGCTGGACACGAAGATCGCCAACCTGTCCCGGTTCGCCGAGAAGGTCATCGCCCGGGTCAACGGGTGACGCCCGGGGCGGTCGCCGGGCCGGCTCAGCACATGAGCGCCGCGCGGGCCGCGGCGACCGTCCGCGCGCCGTAGCTCCCCCCGAACAGCACGACGTGCACCAGCAGCGGATGCAACTGGTGCAGCGGCGTACGAGCCTGCCATCCGTCGGCGAGCGGATGGGCCTCGTGGTAGGCGGCGCGGATGCGGTCCAGGTGGGGAGCGCCGAAGAGGGCGAGCATGGCCAAGTCGGTCTCGCGGTGGCCGCCGTGCGCGGCGGGGTCGATGAGCATCGCCCGCTCCCGGGTCCACACGATGTTGCCCGACCACAGATCGCCGTGCAGGCGGGCCGGTCGTTCGGCGGGCCCGGCCAGATCATTGATGCGCTCGATGACCCGCTCCACCAGCCGGGTTCCCTCGGCGCCGAGCTGGGCGGCCGCCGGAGCGAGGTACGGCGCGAGGCGATGCTCGGCGTACCACCGCGGCCACGGTCCGTCGGTCGGGGCGTTGGGCAGCGGCAGGCTCGCGATCCAGCCTTCCCACGGCGCACCGAACCGTTCGGCTCCTCCGGCGTGCAACGCCGCCAGGTCGCGCCCGAGCCGCTCGGCGGCGGCCGGTGTGGGGCCGGTTTCGTTCAGCCAGGGCAGCACCAGCACCCGCTCGTCTGCGGCCAGTACGCGCGGCAGGAAGGCGCCGTCGCGGGCCGTGCCCGCGTCCCGCAGCCAGGCAAGGCCTGCCGCTTCGGCCGCGAACACCCGGGTCGGCTCGGCCGACGCCTTCACGAAAATTGCGCTGCCGTCGACCAGTTCGGCGCGGTGCAGCGTCCAGGCGTGATGCGCGCCGAGGTCGGCGACGGCGCGAACGGGCATGTCCAGCAGAGCCGACAGCTCGGCGGCGCGGCTCACCGGGAGCCCGCGGTGAGCCGCTTCATGGTGTCCTCGTCGGCGGGGAAGAACGATTCGATGGCCAGTTCGGCGACGGTGACGTTCATCGGGGTGCCGAACACCGTCGTGACGCTGAGAAACGAGAGCTCGTCACCGCCGTGGTCGATGCGCAGCGGCACCACCGCCTGGTCGGGTTCGGGGACGGCCGGTTCCACTTCGCCGCCGGGATAGGCGCGCAACTCCTCGAGCAGATCGGCCAGTTCCCGGGAGCCGGTGACCTCGGCTTGGCGCGCCAAGCGGGCGAAGATGTGGCCGCGCCATTCGGCGAGGTTGCGGATGCGGCCTGCCATCCCGTCCGGGTGCAGACTCAGCCGAAGCGCGTTCACCGGCGGTTCCAGCAATGCCGGATCGATGCCCGCGACGAGGACGGCCACACCGCCGTTGGCGTCGATCATCGTCCAGTTCTGGTCGATGGCCAGCGCCGGGTAGGGCTCGTGGCCGGTGAGGATCTGGCGCATCGCGCCGCGAACGGCGTCCATCGCGGGGGTGTCCAGGCCGGGTTGCGCGTAGACGGGGGCGTAGCCGGCGGCGAGCAGCACGCGATTGCGTTCCCGCAACGGGATCTCCAGATGCTCGGACAGGTGCACGATCATGGTCCGGCTCGGGGTGGCGCGTCCGGTCTCGATGAAACTCAGGTGCCGCGCCGAGGTGTCGGCCCGCCCGGCCAGTTCCAGTTGGCTCAGCCTGCGTTCCAAGCGCCAGTGTCGCAGCAGGTCACCTGCCGTTGAGGTACTCACTCCCCGATCCTACGAACGGCCGCCGGGCACGGCCATTACCTCGCGGGTAATCGACACCCATACCGGCGCGATGGTTGTGCGGCGCCACCGTCCCGCTCGTGGCCGACCGAAGCGCTAGGGTCACCCGCGCGAAGATATCCGGCCGGAAGGCTCGTGTCCGGCCGGATATCACCTGACCTCAGGCCATCTCGGGTACCCGCAGGTGCGCGAACGCCAAGTCGAACTCACCGACCTCGAGCACGTTGGCGCTCACCCGCTGGGTCGCCTGGGCCCTGATCCGATTGGTCTCCTCGCGGCTGCCGTCCATCGCCTCCCGGGTTTCCCACACGGTCGCTCCCACCGCTCGGCCGCTGTCGCGATCGATGAACAAGCTGGCGCTGCAGAACCCGTCGAGCATCTCCGTCTGCGGCAGCACTTCCATCTTGAACGTGTCGGCCAGCCGATCGAGTTGTCCTGGATCGACCTGCACCCAGGTACACCGGGCACAGGCTTCGGCGCCGGCCGGATGGTCGCGGTGCAGCGCCGCGATCTCCCATTCCTCGACCCGCTCCACCCTGCCGCCGAGTCGGCGGGCCATGCCGTCGCGCAGTTGCTGGACTCGTCCTCTGCTGGCGTGCAGCGCCCCCTCGGTCTCCCACGACGTCGTGGCGATGCAGCGTCCGGTCGAGCGGTCGGTCATCAAGGACATGCCGACCCAGCCCTGAATCTCCGGCAGATCGGGCATCACTTCATCACGGAGGTATGCGATCCCGTCGTCGATCGACGACGGCTGGGCCGCAATGGTGCTGGAACGTGCGTACACGGGCCACCTCCTGCCCTGGTCAGGGTGGCGCCCCGGTGGCGCCACCGGACATACTCACCTTCCTCCAGGCCAGGCGCGCACGCAATGCCCGCGCCCATGGCCGCACGACCGGCCGATGGGTCCGGCCCCACGCCGATCTCGCAGTCGAACGCGGCGCCGGGGCCGGCGTGAGACAGTGCACAGATGACTACGGCGATCACGCCCGGGGTGGGACTGGCGGTGCTGTGCGCCGTCATGGTCGTGGGCGCTGCGGTGGTGTACGGCGTCGCCGGGCTGGGCCGGATACCGGTGGCCCCGTGGGCGGCGGTCCGTGGCGCCGCCCAGCTCGCCGGTGTCGCGCTGGTCTTGACGGCGGCGCTCGCGCAGCTGTGGTCGTCGTTGCTGGTGCTCGCGGTGATGTTCGGTGCGGCGGTGGCGACCTCGGCGCGGCGCGCCCGTGCGGGCCGCTCGGCGGGCTGGCTGGCCCTCGCGCTCGGCGCCGGCCTCGGCGCGGTGCTGCCGATGTTGCTGCTCAGCGGTGTCGTCCCGCTCACGGGTGTGGCCCTGGTGCCGATCGGCGGGATCGTGCTCGGTGGCGCCATGACGGCGACATCGCTGGCGGCGCGCCGCGCCTTGGACACGATCGAGGAGCGGTGGGGCGAGGTGGAAGCCGCGCTCGGCCTCGGATTCACCGAGCGTGACGCCCGCTTGGAAATCATCCGTCCCACCGCCGCCGACGCGCTGCTGCCCGGTGTCGACCAGACCCGAACCGTCGGGCTGGTGACGCTGCCCGGTGCGTTCGTCGGCGTCCTGCTCGCGACCGGCTCGGCCGCGCAGGCCGCCGCGGTGCAGATCATGGTGCTCGCCGGGTTGCTGCTGGCGCAGTCCTGCGCTGTCGCGGTCACCCTCGAGCTCGTCGCCCGCACGACGGTGCACCGCCGCGCCCCCACACCGCCCGGAAGCGACCGGTCGCCACAGAGCCTGCGCGCCCGGATCGCGGCGCGCGCCCCGGTGATCCCGGTCGAGCTGCGTCGCGGCCACGGGCGGTAACGGGAGGTGAGGCCGCGTAACCTCGAACGATGACCGACACGCCCGCGCTGGAGGACTCCGGATCGCTGCGACTGGCACGTCGATTTCTCGGCCGGGCAGTGGATCTCGTCTTCGACCGTCCGTACGGCAGCCACCATCCGTCCTGCGGCTTCCGGTACCTCGCCAACTACGGCTACGTTCCCGGCACTCTCGCGCCCGACGGCGAGGAACTCGACGCTTACTACCTCGGCCCGGCCGAACCGATGGTCTCCGCGCGCGGGCTCTGCGTCGCGATCGTGCACCGGCTGTACGACGATGACGACAAGCTGATCGTCGTCCCGAACGGCAGCGCCGTCCTCGACGACGCTGCCATCGCCGCCGCGGTCGAGTTCCAGGAAACCGCCGGTCGGTACGTCATCGTCCGCGGCTGACGGGCGTTCCGGCGGCAGGCACGCCGATTGGGCGCGCGGATACCGGGTAGGTCCCTGCCATGGAACTGTTGGTGATTCTCGGGCTCGCCGTGCTGGTCGGCGCGGTGATCCTGTACCGAAAGAAGCCCGGCAAGCGACCTGACGCACCCCCCGAGGTACCCGGGAACGACGGCGAGTAGGGAGCGGCCATGAGCGCGATGGATCCGGATCCGAGCAGGACGCCCGATCTGGAGCCCGGCGGGGGCGTGCCCCCGGGCTCCACGCCGCCGGACACGCCCCAGACCTCCGGGCTGTCCGCGCCGGAGCCGAGCACCAGGCACCACTTCCCCATCACCGGGGTGCTGGCGATGCTGATCACAGCGGTGGTGGTGCTGGTCTTCGTCGCCGCGGCGGTCGCGATCGTGGTGTCGATGCTGTGAACCGGCGCCGCCGCGCGGGCGGCCGCCGATCGTGACGGCCGCCCGCGCGGCTTGTCGTGCCCGCTCGATCACAAGATGGGGCGGCCTCCGGTGACCGCGATGCGGGCGCCGGAGATGTAGCTGCCCTCGTCGGAGGCCAGCAAGACATAGGTGGAGGCCAGTTCGGCCGGTTGACCCGCACGGCCCAGCGGGGTGTCGTCACCGAACTTCGCGACCTTCTCGACCGGCATGGTGGCGGGGATAAGCGGAGTCCAGATCGGTCCCGGCGCGACGCTGTTGACCCGGATACCGCGGTCGCCCAGCAGTTGGGCGAGGCTGGCGGAGAAGTTGGCGATGGCGGCTTTGGTCGCCGCGTAGGGCGCCAGGGTCGGGGAGGGCATGTCGGAGTTGACCGAGGAACTGCCGATGATCGACGAGCCGGGCGGCATGTGCGGCAAGGCCGCCTTGACCAGGTAGAAGTAGGCGTTGATGTTCAGTTTGACGGTGTGCTCGAATTCCTCGTCGCTGATCTCCTCGAGCGTCTCGTGGGTCATCTGGAACGCCGCGTTGCTCACCAGCACGTTGATCTTCCCGAACTCGCGCACCGCGCGATCGATGACGGCGCGGCAATGGCCGGGATCGGACAGGTCGCCCGGCACCAGCACCGCCTTGCGCCCCGCCTCGGTGACCAGGTCGGCGACCTCCTTGGCGTCCTCGTCCTCGTTCAGGTAGGAGATCAGCACGTTGGCGCCTTCGCGCGCGTAGGCGATCGCCACCGCGCGTCCGATGCCGCTGTCGGCGCCGGTGATGACGGCGGCCTTGCCGGTCAGCCTGCCGGAGCCGCGGTAGCTGTCCTCGCCGCAGTCCGGCACCGGCTCCATCTTGGACTGGATACCGGGGACCTGTTGTTGCTGCTCGGGGAATCCCATGGTCGCTGTCCTCCTTCTCCGCTCGAGGCGGCATCTGGTCGGTCGTCGCGACAATCGTGTTGTCGCTAGGGAATGAATTCCTGCAGTTTGGTTTTCGCACCCTGCGCGACGAGGTGCCAGGCGTCCGGGTCGCCGCGCAGCACGGCTTCGGCGGTGTCCTTCATCTGATCCCAGGTCGCGTGCGGCGGGATGGGCGGCACGTCGGGATCGCAGTGCACGTCGAGCACCACCGGGCCGTCGGCGTGCAGGGCGCTGTCCCAGGCCGGGCCGATCTCCTCGGGTGTCCGCACCGTGACACCGGTCAGGCCGGCACTGCGGGCGACCTCGGCGTAGGAGACGTCGGGAAGGGTCTGCGACGGTTCGAACTTCGGCGCGCCGCCCATGGCGCGCAGCTCCCAGGTGACCTGGTTGAGGTCGTTGTTGTGGAAGACGCAGACGACCAGACGCTGGTCGTCCCAGCGCGCACGGTAGCGGGCGATGGTGAGCAGCTCGGCCATGCCGTTCATCTGCATGGCTCCGTCACCGACCAGCGCGATCGCGGGCCGGTCGGGATGGGCGAACTTGGCGCCGATGGCGTAGGGCACGCCGGGGCCCATGGTCGCCAGTGTGCCCGACAGCGAACCACGCATCCGGCCGCGCAAGCGCAGGCAGCGGGCGTACCAATTGGTGGATGACCCGGAATCCGCGGTGACGATGGCGTCGTCCGGGATGCGCTCGGACAGCTCCCAGACCACCCGCATCGGGTTGACCGGCGTCGCGTCCAGCAGGGATTGGCGTTCGATGGTCTGCCACCAGCGGGCGACGTTCTTCTCGATCGTGTCCCGCCATGCGCGGTCCTCTTTGCGCCGTACCAGCGCAAGCAGCTCGGCCAGGGTCGATTTCGCGTCGCCGACCAGGTTCACCTCGGTCGGGTACCGCATGCCGATCATGCTGCCGTCGATGTCGATCTGCACCGCGCGCGCCTGACCGAATTCGGGCAGGTACTGGCTGTAGGGGAAGTTCGATCCGATGATCAACAGCGTGTTGCAGTCGCGCATGAGCTCGTAACTGGGCCTGCTGCCGAGCAACCCGATGGGTCCGGTGACGAACGGCAGGTCGTTGGGCAGGACGTCCTTGCCCAGCAGCGCCTTCGCCACGCCCGCACCGGTGCGCTCGGCGAGCTCGACGACCTGCTCGGCGGCCGCGCGAGCGCCCTGCCCGATGAGGATGGCGACCTTCGATCCGGCGTCGAGCACTTCCGCGGCGCGCCGGATGTCCTCGGGCGCGGGAACGACGCACGGCGCGGGCAGTCCGGGCGGACTCGACGGCACCTGCTTGAACGCGTGCTGCGGCGGATGGTAGTCCTCCTCCTGCAGATCCGACGGCAGGATCACCGCGGTCGGCGCCCGGCGCGCGAGCGCGACCCGGAAGGCGCGATCCAGCGCGTTGGGCAACTGGCTGGCCACGTTGACTTCGACCAGGTAGTCGGACGCGACGTCCTTGAACAGGTTCTGCAGGTCGACTTCCTGCTGGTAGCTGCCACCCAGCGCGCTGCGGGCGGTCTGCCCGACGATCGCCACCACCGGCACGTGATCGAGTTTCGCGTCGTACAAGCCGTTGAGCAGATGGATCGCACCCGGCCCCGACGTCGCGGTGCACACGCCCACCTTGCCGCTGAATTTGGCGTAACCGGTGGCCTGGAACGCCGACATCTCCTCGTGGCGGGCCTGGATGAACGCCGGATCGTCGTCCGCGCGGCCGAAAGCGGCGATCAGGCCGTTGATCCCGTCACCGGGATAGCCGAAAACCTGCTCGACGCCCCATTCCCGCAGACGTCCCACGACGTAGTCACCGACCTGTTGAGCCATGAGGTTCCTCCTGTCCGTGTGCCTGCGGCAGGGATGCGCCGCCAGGCGGGTACCCGGGTGGTCGGGGGCGAATCAGCGGTTCACCCCTCCTCCGCGTCCTCCACCTGGGGCAGCAACCGGGGAAGCAGCGCCGCGGCGGCGGTGGCGGTCGTGGCGCACGTGGTCGCGATTCCCCACCCGACCGGATCCAGCGGGCGGCAACCGAAGTAGTGGCACAGCCCCGGCGTCATCACCACCGCGCCGAGCACCGCACCGCTCGCCGCGGTGGTGACCCACACCAGCGGGCTGCGGTACCCGGAGACCAGTGTCTGGCCGAGTTGGGTGCCGATGAGCGCGACCAGGCCGATGGTGGCGGCGCGCCGCTGCGAGCCGGTGAAGCGGCCGAGGGTCCAGGCGACCAACGCGCTGGTGGCCGTGGCGACGCCACGGACGCCGAGGGTGTGCAACAGGTCGGCGCCCAGGTGCGCGGGCGGGAGTTCGGCGAGTCGATCGGACGCCCGCTGCGCCTGCGCCTGCGGATCGTCGCCGTCGTCCGGATCCACCGCGTCGCCATCGCGCGACAGCGCCAGCGCCATGGCCGGGAACATGTCGGTGAGCATGTTCACCAGCAGGAATTGCCGGGTGCCCAACGGCGCCTGGCCGCTGACGGCGGTGCCGTACAGCGTGAAGGCCACCTCGCCCGCGTTGCCGCCGACCAGCACGCCGACGGCGTCGGTGACGCGCTGCCACATGCCGCGCCCTTCGACCAGAGCGTGCAGCAGCACCAGCGGGTCGGTGCGGGTCAGCACCATGTCGGCGGCGTTGCGCGCGGCCACCGAACCCTGCGCGGCCAAGCCGATTCCGACATCGGCCGTGCGGATCGCGGCGGCGTCGTTGCTGCCGTCGCCGGTCATGCCGACCACGTGACCGGCGCGGCGCAGCGCGGCCACGATGCGCACCTTCTGTTCCGGACTGACGCGGGCGAACACCGTGGCTTGTTCGATCAGCTCCGCCCGCGCGGTCTCGTCGAGACGGTCGAGGTCCGCGCCGGTCACCACCTCGCCCGCCTCGATGCCGAGCTGGCGAGCCACCGCCGCCGCGGTCACCGGGTGATCGCCGGTGATCATGCGCACGCTGATGCCGTTGCGCTGCAACGCCGTCACCAGAGGCAGGGTCTGCGGGCGCGGGGCGTCGGCGAGTCCGACGAACCCGAGCAGGGTGAGTTCCACGACCGCGGCCTCGACGTCGTCGGGTTCGGTGCGCAGGTCGCGCCGGGCCACCACCAGCACCCGCAGGCCCTGTCCGGCGAGGTCGCGGACCACCTGTTCGGCGCGCTCGCGGATGCGGTCGTCGAAGGGATGCTCGGTGTCGTCCACCCGCGCGTTGGTGCAGCGCGACAGCACCACTTCGGGCGCGCCCTTCACGATCAGCCGCAGTTTGCGAGCGGTGTGGCCGAGGGTGGCGGCGTAGCCGCGGTTGGATTCGAACGGGATCTCCTCGATCGGGTCCCAGTGGCGGGCGTCCGCGCCGAGCGCCTCTTCCGCGGCTTCCACCACCGCGCGGTCGGTGGCGTGCACGATCGGGCCCTCGGCCGGGTCGGGGCAGGCGCGCGCGGCGGCCCGCAGCAGCCGGCGAGCGTCCTCGGACGAGGCGTCCGGGGACCACTGCTCGTCCAGGTCGGCCAGGGTGGTCAAGCGCAGCCGCCCCTCGGTGAGGGTGCCGGTCTTGTCGAAGCACAGGGTGTCCACCCGGCCCAGCGCCTCGACGGTGCGGCTGGCGCGCACCAGCACGCCGTGCCGGGAGAGCCTGCGGGCGGCCGCGAGCTGGGCGACCGTGGCCACCAGGGGCAGCCCCTCCGGCACCGCGGCGACCGCGACCGCGACGCCATCGGCGATCGCGGTCCGCAGCGGCCTGCCCCGCAGCATGCCCAGCCCGGTCACAACGCCGCCGCCGGTCAAGGTCAGCGGCAGGGCGCGGTCGGTCAAGCGGCGCAACTGCGCTTGCACGCCGCCCTTCTCCGGCGGGATGGCCCCCGCCGCGGCGCGGCCGGCTTGAGTGTCGGGACCGACGGCCACGACGACCGCTCGAGCGGTGCCGTTGACCACGGTGCTGCCTTCGAAGACCATGCAGGCCCGATCGGCCACCGCCGTGCCCGGGGTGGCGGCGATCTGCTTGTCGACGGTGATCGACTCGCCGGTGAGGCCGGATTCGTCCATCTCGAGGTCGTCGACGCGCAGCAGCCGCGCGTCGGCGGGGACCACGTCGCCGGCGCGCAGCAGGATCACGTCGCCGAGCTCGAGCAGGTTCGCCGGCGCCCGGCGCTCGCGCGGCACGGCCGCGTCGAGTTCGTCGCGGTCGATCACGCGGGCGGTGAGCTGTTCGCGCTCGAACAACCGGTGCAGCGCGCCCTCCGCGCGCTGGCGCTGCCACGCGGAGACCAGCGCGTTGACCGCGAGCACCGACGACAGCAGCACCGCGTCCGACGGTGCGCCTAGCACGGCGGTGGCGACCGCGCCCACGCCGAGGATCGGAGTGAGCGGATCGGCGAGTTCCCTGCGCAATTGACCCGCGAACGACGCCGCCGAGGCCAGGACGTTCGCTCCCGGGATACGGGCGGCGGGGCTCGGCTGGGCTCGCTGCTCGAGCGGAACCGGCTGCGCCAACCGGCTGAGCACCTCGTCGGGTTCGAGGGCGTGCCAGGGCAGCAGCGGGGCGAGGGTGGCCGATGGCTCGGTTCGGGCCGAACGCCATCCGGTGTAGGCGCCGGAGAGCAGACCGGTGTAGTGGGCGGCGGTCATGGGCGAGGACCTGCCGGGGCTGTCCGGGGCGACGGCGAGCAGCAGCCCGCCCAGCGCCGCCGCCGACAGGGCCAGCGAGCGCCCGCGTTCGCTCACCCGGCGAGCCGGGCCGACGGCGGCGAGGACGCGGTGGGCCTGCCCGAGGTCGCGGCAGACCGCGTCGGCGGTCCAGGGCATCTGCAGTGCGTTGTCTTCGCGCACGGCCAGCCCGATCGCCACGTCGGCGAAGGCCAGCGCCTTGTGCGCGCGAGGACTCAGCACGGCGACCACGTGGCCGTCCTGCTGCAAATCACGCACGAGCTTGCTCAGCGAGCGCGACGGCGGAACGAATTCGTCGGCCATCGACCTCAGTTCCGCCGCGTCGGCGTCCGCGGCCAGGGTCACGCGCAGGCCTGCGCTGCGTGCCCGGGCCAGCAGTGCGTGCGCCCGCCGGTCGAGTTCGCGGCCGATCAGCACCCGTCCGACCGGCGTTCCCTTGTCGTGCAGTTCTCGCCAGACCGGGCGGTGTGTCCCGCCTCGATCGCGATTTCCGGTGGCGGCGTGCACCAGCCGCAGGTCGCCATCGGAGGACTGGAGACGATCGAAGTCCTCCGGCCGCGAGTAGCCCTCGGGAACTTCGCCGGAGTCCTGATCCCACAGCAGGCGCTGGCTCGCGCTCCATACGTCGGCGACCGACCATTTCTCGTGGGTCGTTTCGGCGTCGAGCACCAGCCTGCGCGCGGTCAGCAGCGACTCGCCGTCGATGACCAGCGCCGACAACCGGTCCAGCCGCCGCCAGACCCGGGGATGCAGCGTCAGCACTCCCGCCCGGCCCAGCATCGTGGACAGCAGGGCGCCGTACGCTTCCCGGCTCGCCCGCGCCGCTTTGGGCGCGCCGAGTTCCAACGCGTCCGCCGCGCCGAACACGCCACGCCCGCCGAGGACGGAGCTCACCGCCCCCGCGACCGCACCGGCTGCCGTCTCGTCGGCGACTCGTTCGATCGGCCCCTGTGGCATCTCGACGACGCGCTCCGGCGGCGACAGCGGTTCGCACACTTCGGCGGGGCGGCGGTCGATCTCGGCCTCCCACTCGCGCCATTGCGCGTACCTGGTCAGCGACTCGGTCAGCGTGAAACCGCGGTGCACCGCGTCGATCACCAGGTTCGCCGTGCCCGCGGCGGCGCTGTTGCCCAGCGCGTTGCCGATGGCGTTGGCCGTGGTGAGCACCATGTCCGTGCGGGGGCGGCCGAGCTGTTCCTCCAACCGTTTGCGGATCCGAGGCTGGGTGTCGACGAACGCGGCGGCCGCGCGCAATACCCGGGCGGGCGCGCGCAGCGGAAGCACCGCCCCCACCGCGGACAGCCCGATCGCGCAGACGTCGCCGGCGACCTGAATGCCCGCCGCGAGCAACGGTTCCCGGTCTCCGGGATGCTCGCAGCCCCGGCTCCAGTCCAGGTCACCGACGGCGGTGTCGGCCTCGACGGACTCGATGGCCGACACCAGGGCGGGCAGATCGGCCGCGCCGTGCTCCAAGGCGGCGACGACGCGGCCGGTCACGGCGTTCACCCGCCACCAGCGCACGTCGCGGCGCCGGTCCAGGGTCCGGTGCAGCGCCTGCGTGACGGCGTCGCTCTTGCCCGAGTCCAGACCACGGACCTCGACGGTCGCCCGGTCCTCGTAGAGCGCCACCCGTCGGCGCGAACGCAATGCGTGCGGGTCGACCAGCGCTGCCAGCTCGTCGCGCACTTGCTCGTCGCGTCCCAGATTCAACAGTGACGCACCCGCCCTCGCACCGGCCGCCACCGCCTGCACCGGCGCCTGCGCCGCTCTGGCTCCCAGACCGACGGCTTTCTCCACGCCGGCGCGGGCCATCTCGGCGGCGGCGGAAGTCGGGGCCTCGAGCCACCACGGCGAGACCACTCCACGGAGTAAAAAGCTCATACCCGGCAGCTACCCCGGCGCGGAAGACGCAAACAGTCCCTGGCCGCGGTCGCGGACGACCGCGGCGGGGCTCGCCGCGCCGGTCAGTTCGTGGCGGTCGGGTCGAGCACGATCTTCACCGCACCATCGGTCTTCTGCTGGAAAATGGCGTAGGCCGCCGCGGCGTCGGTCAGTGGAAGGCGATGGGTGGCGAAGGTGTCCACACCGAGCGGGTCGCCGTCACTCAGCAGCGGCATGATGTCCCCGACCCACCGGTTCACGTTCGCCTGGCCCATCCGCACCTGGACCTGCTTGTCGAACAGCACCCGCATCGGCAGCGGGTCGAGCATGCCGCCGTAGACGCCGATCACCGATATGGTGCCGCCACGACGGACGATGTCGATCGCGGCATGCAGGGCCGCGAGCCGATCGATGCCCGCGGTGTCCATCACCTTCTGGGCCACGACGTCCGGCAGGAACGACGCCGAGCGCTGCGCCACCGACGCCAGGGGCGAGCCGTGTGCCTCCATACCGACCGCGTCGATCACCGCGTCGGTGCCCCGGCCGTCGGTCCACCCGCGCACGATCTCGCCGACCGGCTCGTCGACGGCGTCGAGGTCGATCACCTCCACGCCCCGCTCGGCCACCCGCGCCAGCCGCTCGGGCACCCGGTCGACACCGATCACGCGATACCCGCGATGCGCGGCGATCCGGCACGCCATGTCGCCGATCGGGCCGAGGCCGAGCACCGTCACCGATCCGCCCTCCGGCACCGCGGCGTACTCAACTGCCTGCCAGGCGGTGGGCAGCACGTCGGACAGGTACAGGAACCGCGCATCGGGCGGGCCGTCGGGGACGGTGATGTGGGTGGAGTCCGCGTGCGGCACCCGCAGGTACTCCGCTTGCCCGCCGGGCACCTGGCCGTAGAGCTTGGAGTAGCCGAACAGCGCCGCGCCGCAACCGTATTTGCGCACCTGGGTGGTCTCGCACTGCGTGGGCAGGCCGGTCCGGCACATGTAGCAGGCGCCGCAGCTGATCTGGAACGGGATGACGACGCGGTCGCCGCGCCGCAGTCCGGTGACGGCCGAACCGGTCTCGACGACCCGGCCCATTGCTTCGTGGCCGAGCACGTCGCCGCTGCTCATGTAGGCGCCGAGCAGTTCGTACAGATGCAGGTCGGATCCGCATATGCCGGTGGAGGTGACTTCGATGATCGCGTCCGTCGGGGCCTCGATCCGCGGATCGGGCACCGTCTCCACGGCGACTTTGCGTCGTCCCTGCCAGGTCACTGCCTTCATCCGCGCATTCCTCCTGTGCGGTCGGTCCTGTCCCCGTCCTACCCGGGTGCCCTGGCCCGAAACCGGGCCGGGTCGGCCCGCGCCGACGTGGACGTGTGCCGTCGCCGATTCCGGGTAACGCGCCATCCGTGGACCATTCACGAGCTCCCCTGCTGGAAGCGCTTGCCGAATATCACCGGCTGGGCCGGTACGGATTCACCCCGCCCGGGCACCGGCAAGGACGCGGCACCGACGAACGGGTCTTGGACGTGATCGGCCGGGACGCCTTCGGCGCCGATGTCCTGGCCGTCGCCGGACTGGACAACCGGCTGGCGCGCGGCGGTTATCTCGCCCGCGCCGAGGCGCTCATGGCCGACGCGGTGCGCGCGGAATCGGCGTTCTTCTCCACCTGCGGCAGTTCCCTGTCGGTCAAGGCGGCCATGATGACCGTCGCGGGCGGACACGACGGCGGCCTGCTCGTAGCGCGCGACAGCCACAAATCGGTGGTCGCCGGGCTGATCTTCTCCGGGGTCCAGCCGCACTGGATCACCCCGCGCTGGGACACCGAGCTGCATTTCTCGCACCCGCCCTCCCCCGAGCAGGTACGCGAGGCGTGGGAGGCGCACCCCGACGCCTCTGGCGCGCTGATCGTCAGCCCGAGTCCCTACGGCACCTGCGCGGACATCGCCGCCATCGCCGAGGTCTGCCACGAGCGCGGTAAGCCGTTGATCGTCGACGAGGCGTGGGGCGCGCATCTGCCGTTCCACGACGATCTGCCGACCTGGGCGATGGACGCGGGCGCCGACCTGTGCGTGGTCAGCGTGCACAAGATGGGCGCCGGTTTCGAACAGGGCTCGGTTTTCCACCTGCAAGGCGATCTCATCGATCCGATCCGGCTCAGCGAATGCGCCGACCTGCTGATGACCACGAGCCCCAACGTCCTGGTCTACGCCGCGCTCGACGGCTGGCGCAGGCAGATGGTCGAGCAGGGCCACGAGCTGCTCGGCGCGGCGCTGCGCATCGCCGAACAGGCCAGACGGCAGCTCGCCGAGATCCCCGGCGTCGAGGTGCTGGAAGACGAATTGCTCGGTGTGGAGGCCTCGCACGACCTCGACCGGCTCCAGGTCCTCATGGACGTGTCGGGCACGGGGGCCAGCGGCTACCAGGCCGCGGACTGGCTGCGCGAGCATCGGCGCATCGACGTGGGGCTGAGCGATCACCGCCGTTTGCTCGCCACTCTGTCGCTCGCCGACGACAAAGGCACCATCGAGGCCTTGGTCGACGGTGTCGCCGCTTGGCGCGAGCAGCTGACCGATCCGCAGCCGCCGAGCATTCACCTGCCCTCGCCGCAGGACTTGCAATTGGAGACCGTCATGCTGCCCCGCGACGCGTTCTTCGGTCCGGTCGAGACCGTGGAAACGCAGGACGCGGTGGGCCGGATCGCCGCCGAACAGCTCACGCCGTACCCACCCGGTATCCCGGTGGTCGTGCCGGGCGAGCGGATCGATGGCGCGGTGGTCGACTACCTGCGCACCGGGCTGGACGCTGGAATGAACGTGCCGGACGCCGCGGATGCCAAGCTGCGCACGATCCGGGTCGTGGCCCGCGGTTGAACCGGAACATGGTGTGAACGAGGAGGTTGTCCAGATGGCCGGACCGAGTGCCCTCGCGCTGGTGTGCACTTTGAAGAAGTCACCCGCCGAATCCAGCAGCGATCTCATCGCCCGGCAGGTGCTCGACGAGCTCGCCCAGCACGGGGTGCAGGGCACGGCGCTGCGCGTGGTGGACTACAACGTGCTGCCCGGGGTCACCGCCGACGAGGGGCCCGGCGACCAGTGGCCCTCTATCCGGGAACGGATCGCGGCGGCCAACATCCTGCTGGTCTCCACTCCCACCTGGGTCGGGCACATGTCCTCGGTAGCGCAGCGGGTGCTGGAGCGGCTGGACGCCGAGCTGTCCGAAACCGACGAGCAGGGCCGTCCGGCGATGGTCGGCAAGGTGGCCACGGTCGCGGTGGTCGGCAACGAGGACGGTGCGCACAAGATCGTCGCCGACCTGTATCAAGGGCTCAACGACATCGGTTTCACCATCCCCGCCCAAGGGTGCACATACTGGAACGATCAAGCCATGGGCGGGACCGACTATCAGGATCTCGACTCGGTGCCCAAGGCGGTGGCCTCGGCCACCGCGGCGCTGGCCAGGAACGCCGCTCATCTGGCCCGGGTGCTCGGCGACCGACAGTACCCAGCGCCCGAGTGATGCTGCGCGATCGCGCCGGCGCCGGGGAGGCGCCGGCGCGATCGCGGTGGTCAGGCCAGCACAGCGTCGACCGTCTTCTTCAATGCCGAGGGCGTCGCCGGTGAGGTCGGGGCCTTCTTCCTGAGTTCTTGCAGCCGCGCGCCTATTTCCTGAAGCTGCTTGCGGCCGAGACGCTCCCGTACCTTCGGGAACCACTCGCCCTCTTCCTCATCAATGTGATGGTCGACGCTCTCGATCAGCACGGTGGCCTTTGCGGTGAAGTGCTCGTCGTCGGGCTTCATCATCGCCAGCTCGGTGACCAGTACGTTGGCTACGTGATGCTCCTCGTAGGACTCGAGGATGTCCTCCTCGAGTTCGGGAACCAGTTTGCGCACTTCGGGATACATGCACTCGTTCTCGAGATAGGTGTGCACGGTGAGCGCTTCGATGATCTTGTTCACCACGTTTCCCTTGGTCTCGACGGCATCGTCGCCCGCCTTCTCGAACTGGCGGAACAGCCGTCGAATCGCCTTGTGATCGTCGCGCAGCAGAACGATCGCGTCGGTCGTCATCGCTTCTCTCCTTGCGTCCGGTGCCGGTTCTCTGCCGACATTCCCGGCGCCACGCCGTCGAAACCCCGGCACGCGCCGTCCGGCGGCATCCGGGCCTACCCGTATGGTGGGCCTGGGACAGGCAGGAAGGACGGACATGCCGCACGCGGACGAGTACGCACACCAGCTGGCCGAATTGGCACGGCAGTCGGAGATCACCGTGGCGGTCGCCGAATCGCTGACCTCGGGTCGGCTTTCTGCCACGCTCGGCGCGGCGCCGAGCGCGTCCGACTGGTTCCGTGGCGGCCTGGTCGCCTACAGCACGGAGGTCAAGCGCACGGTGCTCGGCGTGCCGGAGGTGCCCGTGGTCTCGCAGCCCGCGGCCGAGGCGATGGCCACCGGCGTGCTGACCTTGCTGAAAGCGACTGCCGCCGTGGCGGTGACCGGCGCGGGCGGCCCGGATCCGCAGGACGGTCAACCGCCCGGCTCGGTGTGGTTCGCCATCGCCACCGAGCACGACGTCCGCTCCTGGCACCGTCAGTTCGAGGGCGAGCCGCAGGACGTGCTCGAGCAGACCGTCGCCTGCGCGACCGAGTCGCTGCTCGACACCGTCCGCGCGTTGCGCTCGCACGGGTTGCCGTGACCCACGGTCACGAACGGCGATGCTTGCGGTGGCTGGTGTCGCAGAGCGGATAACTCTTCGAGCGCCTGCACAGGCACAACGCCACGGCGAACCGGTCGCAGCGGATAGTGCGGCCGTCCGCGGTCACCAGTTCCACCGGGCCCTCGATCAAGGCGGGACCGTCGGCGGTGAGGGTCACCCGCCGACGCTGCTCATTGCCGGATACGGTCGGCACGGATCACCACCAGATCTTCCATACGCTGGCCGGGCTCGATCAGCCCGGCCGCTTCCAGCCAGTCCGCCCGGCGGCGCAGCACCGGCCCGAACGGCACGGTGGCCCGCGCCACGATGGCGGCTTTCAGGTCGCGCTCGCGCAACTGGGCCAGCGTGGAATCGGGATCGCACAGCGTCGAGTGCACGATCAAGGCGACCCCACGCGGTTTCAGCAGGGTGGGCAGCGCCGCGCACAACTGGTCGAGCACCGCCCTGCCCCGGATCCCGGCATCCCAGGCACGGGCGATGCCGCGGCTGTCGGTGCCGGCGGGTGCGGGCACGTAGGGCGGATTGGCGAGCACGAGATCGAAACTGCGCCCGCCGAGAACGGCCGCGAAATCACCGCGCAGCACCTCGGCATCTATACCGCGCAGCCGGCAATTCAGCCACGCGGACACGACGGCGGCGCGGGATACGTCCACGGCCGTGACCCGCGCCGCTCCCGTGTACGCGGCGGCGACGGCCAAGGCGCCGGTACCGGTACACACGTCCAGCGCATGTCCGCCGCGCGGCACGCCCGCCTCGGACAGGGCACGGGCGAGCAACCAGGTGTCCAGCTGCGGCGGATAGACGCCGGGGGGTCGAATCAACATCACGTTCTCCCGAATAGCCCGCCGAGCGCGGCCTAATCGTCCGCGCCACCCGGTCGGGCATGCGTTTCCCGCAAGGAGCTGTGACCGGAGCGCCAGGCTTCCAGCACATGATCGGCGAACCGGTCCTCGAGCATGTTCGTCACCTGAATGCCGAACACCACCGACTCGGTCAGCTCGGGTTCCCGCCGCAGCAGGTCGCCGATCACGCCGGTGCGCATGACCTGCTCGTGCACGGCGTCGGCTTCCACGTGTTCGCGGTAGAACAGCACACAGGCCGGGTCGGCGTCCAGCCGCTCCAGCGCCTCCACCATGCGCTGGGCGCCGGGCGGGGAGGTGATCTCCACCGTGGCGAAATGACCCACCAGCGCTCCCCGCCACGACCTGTGCAAACCGAACAGCGACATCATGTTCACCAGCGCCAGCATCGGGGCGGGCACCGCGTCCAGATAACGCAGGTATCCCGGATCCAGATCGGCGCCGGCCAGCAGATCGGCATACAACTGCGCGTGCACGCGTTCACCGCGTCCACCGCCGAACTCGTCGAATTCGACCGCCACCAGCGAGGCCTTGGCTTGGCCGCGCAATCGAGGGATCACCCAGGCATAGGGGTCGGCTTCCTTGTGGTGATAGATCGAGCGGTGCACGAAGTACTCGCGCATCTGCCACCACTCGCCCTCGTCACGCAGGAATCGGCTGGGTCCGGGCGGATCGGCCGGTGTGACCAGCAACTGGTCCAGTTCGGCGTCGAGATCCGCGCCACCGGGCACGTCGTCGCGCAGCGCGCGCAGGAACCGCTGTTCCATCGCGGCGCGCAGACCGAGCAGCCCCGGGTCCCACTCCCAATCCGCGTCCACCGTCGCGAACCCGTGATAGTGCAGCTCATAGCAGGTGTGCAGGGCCAGGTGCAGGTCCTCGCCGTAGGGATCCACCGAGCCCAGCTCCGGCACCACACCGCCCGGTTCGCCGCGCAGCAACTCCACTACCGCCTCGGACAACGCGCCACGGGGTCGGGGCAGTTCCAGCGTCTGGGCGTCTGTCATGACCGTCATATCGGTCGCTTACCCCGGTAGCGCGGCGTTATCGCGGCATCGTCACGGAAAGAATTCGCGGCCGTCCCGCGCCGCCGGTACGACGACGCGGGACTTCAGGCGACCCTCGACGGAAATCCCGCGAGACTAGCCGTTCGCCTTCTTGTACGCCTCGACGACTTCGGCGGAGATCCGCCCGCGCGCCGAGACGTCGATGCCGTTCTTGCGCGCCCATTCCCGGATGACGGTGGCCTGTTCCCGATCGGACGCCGACCGCAGGACTCCGCCCCGGCCGCGCCGCGCGCGACCGACCTTGCGGGCATACGGAACCCATTGCTCGAAGAATCCGCGCAACTGACCGGCGTTGTCCGCCGACAAGTCCATCTCGTAGGCCACGCCGTCCACGGCGAAAGACACGGTTTCCTCGGCCTGAGACTTGCCGTCGTAGTCATCGACCAGTGTCACGACGACCTTGCGTGCCATGTAGATAATCCCTTCACGGTTACCGAGCGCGTGCAGTCGAAAAAACAATCGTAGCCAGTAGATAACAGATCAGTTCCGCCCCGGAACAGCGGGGGTCCCCGCCGCGGACCGGCTGCGTCGCGGCGAACGGTGCACCGCCTGGCCTCGAGCCTTCACATATTGCACGCGCACCCGGCCCGGTCGCAAACGGCCTCAGCTCCGGGATCGGGGTCGTCCGCCGATGGCGTGGGCGGGGCGGCGCGCCGTGGCAGTTCGTAGGCAGTCCGGCCTGCGGGAAACCGGTGCCATTTCCGCACCCTGCGTTCTCGTTCCACCGCGCGGCGGCATTGCCGACCGTCGGCCGAAGTCGCTTTCACCCTGCCGGTCGGCGAAAAACCGGAGTATCTCTTTCCCCGGTCTTTCATTTACCGGCGGCCACCGCCTGATCGCGACCGGTGCGCTCCAGTTCCTCGGAAGGTGCCGGTTCCGCCGTGCGCGCCCCGACCCCGACGGCCCGAATTCTCCGAGCGGGTACGCTGCCGGACGCCGGACATGGCGGGGGCTCTCGGTCACCATCTGCGTGGCGAGGTCGAGGTCCTATGCCCACCCGAAGGCACCGGTCCGGAAGAGCACCACAGGCAGTCCGGATCAGGATGCGCCACCGCGTCCCGGGAGCACGCGATCCGCCCTGCCCGACTCGTCACGTTCGGAGCACCGAAGCGCGACCGAACACCCTGGCGCCCCTACTTTCCGGGGCTCCGACGCAAATCCGGCATAGATGCCGAAGGCCGGTTACCTCCCACTGGTGAGAACGGAAAGACTCGGCCGCCGCATACTCTGGACGACGCCCGGTCGAGCCGGAATACTGGCGTGCGCCGGTTTCACCGGAGCCGGGTACGGCGCATTCGTTCCAGCGAAAGGACCAACTACCGATTCTGCAAACAGGCAGTTGGCCCGTGGAGAACGGCGGGGGGCCGAGTACCGTTCCGAACTCTGTCGAGCGAGTGGGACATCCGTGTGCGGCGGATCCCGGCAACGAATCAGATATCGTCCGATTCGCGGAATTCGGCCAGACGAGCCCAGTGCACGAGCGGAAGTCGATAGTATGCGTGTGGCCTTGTTGCCCGCAGGTACCAGGGGCGATCATCAACCGTATCTCGCGTTGGCGCACGAGTTCCGCGCCCGAGGGCACGACGTGGAAATCACCGCCACCCGCAATCAGGCGCACATCGTGCGCAACGCGGACTTCGAACCCCATGTGATTCCCTTCGACGCCGCGGAATTGCTCGAGACCACGGCGGCCAAGCGAGCCCTGGCCTCGGGCCGGACGCTGCCGTTCGTTCGCATCCGCGATTGGTGTCGGTCTACACCGAGGCCATCGCCTCCGCACCGTCAACTCGGTTGCCGTAGCGGCAAACCCGCAGCCGCGTAGATCGCATTGATGACGCTCATCGTCGCCACCGCGTCGTCCGGCGAGGTGGGAACCGGCTCACCGTGGCGCACCGCCGCGACGAAGGCGTCGAGCTGATAGGCGTACGTGCTGCGGCGCGAGGTCTTCTCCGTGCGCCTGCCGCGCGGTGAACGCACCGACAGCCTGCGCGGCAGCTGTGGGGCCACCGGATTCAGCACGCGCAGCTCACCACGGTCGCCCACCACTCTGGCGCCGATGCGCAGCAGGTCCGACGACCACATCGAGCAACGCACCCGTCCGGTATGGCCGGAGGGGAACCGCAGTTCGGCGCTCATCGCGCGGTCGATCCGCGGTCCGCGCAATTTCGCGGTCGCCGCCACCACCTCGGGTTCCTCGCCGCCGAAAACCCTGGCCATGTGGACCGCGTAGCAACCGGCGTCCATCAGCGCGCCACCGGCCAGCGCGTAGTCGTAGCGGATGTCGGAGAAACGCGGCAGCGGAAAGCACATCGCGGTGTCCACCCGCAGCAGCTCGCCGAGTTCACCCGAGGCGATGATCTCCTCGGCCCGCCTGGTCATGGGGTGATAGCGGTAGTGGAACGCCTCCATCACGACGCGGTCGGATGTCGCGGCCAGCGCGGCGATCTCGCGGGCCTCGGCGGCGTTGGCGGTGAACGGTTTCTCGCACAGCACGTGCTTGCCCGCCGCGAGCGCCGCCTTCGTCCACCGCCCGTGCAGACCGTTCGGCAGTGGGTTGTAGACGGCGTCGATGCCGGGATCGGCGATCAGCGCGGCGTAGCTGTCGAGCACCCGCGCGATGCCGTTCCGGCGCGCGAAGGCACGCCCACGTGCGGGGTCGCGTGCCGCCACGGCCGCGACCACCATGTCCTGGCGTTGCGCGGCGGGACGGACGAGAGCGGCCGGTGCGATGCGGGCCGCGCCCAGGATGCCGATCCGCAGGGGCGGTCCGGAGTGCGTCATGCGCGCGACTGTAGCAACGGATCCGATTGCGCGACGGGGTGATCCGTCAGGGCGAGGGCGCGTCGCCGTACACCGTCAGCCAGATCGCCCGGCCCAGCGCCTCGGCCAGCGCGTTGTCGGTGATGCCGGAGCCCGAGGAGAAGCCGACGGCGATCGCGCGCTCGACCATCGAGGTGAGCACGATGGCGGTGGCTTGCGGATCGATCGCTGGGTTGACCCGGCCCGCGGCCCGGTCGGTCTCCAACCGAGACCGCACCACTTCCACGAAAGCGGCCACCCGGCCGCGCCAATACGCGCCGACATCGCGGTCGTAGGCCGCCACCTCGCTCAGCGCCAGCAGCAGCGACCGGTGCGCGCGGAAACCCGCGATCATGGTGCGCACGGCGGTCACCACACCGGCCTGCCCGCCGGTGTGCTCGGCGATCCACCAGCGCTCGGCGGCCTCGAACAGATCCGCCGTGGCCAATTCGGCCATGCGGATCAGCAGCCTGCTCTTGTCCGGGAAATACCGGTAGAACGTCGAGCGCGCCGACTGGGAGGCGGCGGCGATCCGGTGGACGGCGATCTCGGTGTAGGGCGTGCCGTCGGCGAGCAGCTCCTCGACCGCGGCGAGGACTCGTCGCTCGAACTCCGCCCGCCGATCGTCGAGGGGTTTGCGCGCGTTCCTTGGGACCCGGGTCAGCGAGGGCATCCGGCTCCTCTCCGCGGCGAAGCGGCGTTGCTCGGCTGTGCCGGTCGTATGCGTCGCGCCATGGGCTCCATTCTGCCGACACAGCAGCGATATTGACATTCCGGCACCCACCGCTCACCATCGATCGGACACACTGTCCGAGACTATATGACCGAGGTGTTCGGACATGCGCGGATCTGCTTCCCCGGCAATCGAGCACACCGAAGTGGCGGTGGTCGGCGCGCGATGCGCGGGCTCGGCGGCCGCCATCGCTTTCGCCCGAGCCGGTCGTGACGTCGTCGTGCTGGAGGCCGCTCGTTTCCCCGCCGACACCCTCTCGACGCATCTGCTGTGGCCCGCCGGAGTGGCCGAACTACGCCGCTCGGGCGCCCTCGAGCGCGTCCTGCAACTCGGCGCGCCCCCGCTGACCACAGCCTTCGCCGCAGGCGGCGGTCATGAGGTCCGCTCGTCCTTCACCCCGGTGGACGGCATTGATTACGCGATGTGCGTCCGGCGGACCGGTTTGGACGCCGCGCTGGGGACGACCGCCGCGGCCGCCGGGGCACGGATCCGGGAAGGCGTCCGGGTCACCGACCTGCTCTGGTCGGGCGATCGCTGCGCCGGCGTCCGCTACACCGACGCGGGCACCGTGCGCGAACTGCGCGCCCGCCTGGTCGTCGGGGCGGACGGCCGCCGCAGCACCGTCGCCCGGCTCGTCGGCGCCACGCGGCCCCGGTTGTCCGCGCCGAGTGGACGCGACTGCTACTTCGCGTACTGGCACGACGGTGCGGCCGAGCAGCGGCACGTCGCCGCGCAGTGGCGCACCGGTCCCGATCTCGGCACCGCGTTCCCCTGCGACGACGGGTTGCTGCTCAGCCTCGTCCAGCCGCCCGCACAGCCCGCGGCAGCGGGCGCCGGGCGCGCCGAGCACCGGTATCAGGAGGCGATCGATCGGCTGCCGGGACTTCGGGAGCGGTTGCGCGACTGCCGCCGAGCCGGTCGGGTGCGTTCGGCCACCGGCCTGGTCTCCTACTTCCGGCGCTCGGCCGGGCCGGGCTGGGCGCTGCCGGGTGACGCGGGGCATTTCAAGGACCCGGTGACGGCGCAGGGCATCCGAGACGCGCTGCGCTACGGCAGATTGCTCGGCGAACTCGCGTCCGCGGCACTCGACGACACCGAGCACCTCGACACCGCCCTGGCCGCATGGGAGCAGTTGCGCGATCGCGAGTGCCTGAGCATCTACCAGTGGACCAACCGGCTGGCCAGGGGCACGGCGATGCGTCCACTGGAGATCGAGCTCTACCGCAGAGCCGCGGCCGACCCCGCGCTGGCCGACGCGGTCACCGAGATCTTCTCGCGCACCGTGCGTCCCGAGGACATCTTCACTCCCGCACAGGCCGCGGCGTTCGCGGCGGGAGCGCTGCGCGATTCCTGGCGCGCTCCCTGGCCGGTCCTCGCGGATCTGGCGACCGAATGCCGCGACACGATCTCCGAACGGAGGGAAGCCTTCGCCTTCACCCGCACCGCTCCCTCCACCATCCCGTCCCGGCCGCCGCGGCGCCCTCTCGCGGCATCTTCAGGAGATCGACATGCATGACCCGCGTCCCCGGCCGACCATCGACCTCACCCGCCGTGACCTGTTGCGCGGCGCGCTCGCGGCGGGAGTGGCCGTCGCCGCCGTCCCGGCACACGCCGCGCCACCCGACGCACGCCGAACACCCGGGCTGCGCACCGGGGGGAAATCCGTCGCGGTGTTCGGCGGCGGCGTCGCCGGACTCTCGGCGGCACACGAGCTGATCGAGCGCGGATACACGGTCACCGTGTACGAACCGGCATTCCTCGGCGGGAAGGCGCGCAGCATGGGCGTGCCCGGTACCGGCACCGACGGCCGCTTGGATCTGCCCGGCGAGCACGGTTTCCGGTTCTTTCCCGGCTGTTACCAGAACCTCCCGGATACGATGCGGCGAATCCCGTTCCCGGGCAACCCCGACGGGGTCGAGGACAATCTCGTCCGCGTCGAGGGCACCGTCGCGGGTTTCCGTGGCAGGCCGCCGATCTTCGCACCGGTCGAACTCGCCGGTATCGAGCAGCTCACCCCGCAGCGGTTGCAGAACACCTTGATCGGCGCCTTCGGCTTCATCCCCGAACTGCCACCCACCGAGCTCGCGTTCTTCGCCAAACAGATGGCCCTGTGGTTCACCTCCTGCACCGAGCGGCGTTTCGGGCAATGGGAATACGTGACCTGGGAGCAGATCCTGCGCGCCGAAGGCAAGTCACCCGCCTACCGGGAATATCTGGTCAGCGCCCTCACCCGGATCACCGTGGCGGCCAAACCGCAGGTGAGTTCGGCCCGGACGATCGGCACCATCGGTGAGGCGCTCGTGCTGGCGGGAACCGGGGCCATCCCGCAATACTCCGCCGGTATCGACCGGATCCTCAACCGCCCCACCAACGAAGCATGGATCGACCCCTGGGTGACGTATCTACGCTCGCGGGGCGTGCGATTCGTCGCGGGGCAACGGGCGACGCGGCTGGAGCTGCGCGCGGGCCGGATCGCTTCGGCGACGGTGACGGACACCGGCGGTCGCTCCAGCACTGTCACCGCGGACTGGTATCTGTGCGCCATGCCGGTGGAGAAGGCGATCACGCTGCTGAGTGACGACATCCTCGACGCCGACCCACATCTGGCGGGCATGCGGCAGCTGCGCACCGACTGGATGGTCGGCATCCAGTACTACCTCGCCCGCCCGACCGACCTGCCGGAAGGCCATATCGCCGCCCTCGGCTCCCCGTGGGCGCTCACCGCATTGCGCCAGGCCCCGATGTGGGTGGGTGAGTTCGCAGGCCGCTACGGCGACGGCACGGTGCGGGAATGCCTTTCGGTGGACATCTCCGACTGGGACTCCCCCGGCATCCGCTTCGGCCGCACGGCCAAGCAGTGCACCGCCGCGGAGATCGCCGAAGAGGTGTGGGCCCAGCTCACGGAATGGCTCAACACCTCGACCGATTGGCTGCGCCCGGAGGACATCCGTTCGTGGCACTTGGACCCTGGGGTCACCTGGACCGCGAACGGAATCCACAACGAGACCCCGTTGCTGGTCAACACCGTCGGCTCCTACGATCACCGCCCGGAAGCCCGCTGCGCCATCCCGAACCTGTTCTTCGGCGGCGACCATGTGCGCAACAATATCGACCTCGCCACGATGGAGGGCGCCAACGAATCCGGGCGCGCGGCGACCAACGCGATCCTCGACGCCGCCGACGATCCCGCGCCACGGGTGCCGATCTTCCCGCTGGTGTCGCTGCCGGTCTTCGAGCCGTTGAAGCGCGTCGACGCCGACCGGTATCGAGCGGGTTTGCCGCACCTGCTCGACGTGTGATCGGACGGCCGCCCGGTGCCCGAGGTCTAGGACGCTTCGGCCGCGGCGCTGCTCGTCGTGGCCAGGATCGTCCGGGCGACCAGGGTGGGGTCATCATCATCGGAACGTGACCGGTGTCCGGCAGGATGGTGAACGCGGCTTCGGGCAGCCGGGCCCGGGCGATCGCTCCATGCGTCCGCTCCGGCAGCACTCGATCGTGTTCGGACCAGGCGATCGTGACCGGGCACGGCAACGGGTCGAGCGGGGCGAGTTGTTCGTCGGTGCCGAGCAGATCGGCGGTGACCGCGCAGCCCACCAGGTCGCGTAAGAAGGTCATGGCCTGCGCTGAGCTCGCGCGGTCGCCGTGCACGGCGATGTTGCGTAAAGCCACTCGCCGGGCCACCGCGCTGCGCAGCCCCAACGGCGCCAGGAAACCCAGCACCCGGCCGGTGCGGGCCTCACGGGCGATACGGCGGGTCGCGACCGACTGACTTCTGGCGCCGGCTTCCCAGAAGCCCGCGGGCGAAAGCGCGCAGACGGTCTCGGCGCGGCCGCGGCGGGCCAGTTCGATGGCCATCCAGCCGCCCAGCGAATTGCCCGCGATGTGCGCCCGGCGCAGCCCCAGCGCGTCCATGCGCCGCTCGATGTCGTCCACCAAGTGCTCGACCCGGGCGGGCCGCCGCAGTGCGGGCGGGCCGCCACGGTGGCCGATGGCGGTCGGGGTGATCACCTCGTGCCGCGCGGCGAGCAAGGGTGTGACGTCCTCCCACACCCGTTCGGACATCGTGACACCGTGCAGGAGAACGAGCGGGGGCTTGCTGGGCATTGGCTTCCCTTCGAATGCGTAGTGCGATCTCGAAGGTGGATACCACAACCTCGCCTACGGTGACAGCGGAAGGCTCGACCGCACCGGCCGATCGCGCCGATCGATCTCCGGAGTTTGCTCGGCGCGACGGCGCGGTTGTCTCCGGCCGCCGGAACAGGTGCTTCCGCATCGGCATCAGGACGCGCCGGGCGGTCGCGTGCGACGCTTCCCGAATGTGCCGTCGGCTCAACGGGTTCGGTGCATCGTGGCCCCGTCGCGTCCAGCACCGGGCCGCCGAACACGGTCCTGCGACGACGCGATCCAGGCCCCACGTCAGCTCAGGATGCCCGCCTGTGTGGCGGCGCGGGTCCAGGGTTGAGGATTCCCACCTTGCGCGCGCATGTCGACCTGACCGTCGAGCAGATTCCTGGCCGGCCGGCGCGGTGACGGGCGCGGTCGCCCCTTTGCTCAGGTTCGGCACACCCTACAGTGCGCCGCCCGGAGGAGGGCGGCCGCGAACGTTCGCCCGGTCAGACCACTTCCGGCCGCCACGTGGCGACCGCCCAGATCACGACGATGTTCAACGCGATCACCAGGATCGACCATGCCGGGTAATACGGCAGCCACATGAAGTTCGCGATGATCGACAGCGCAGCCAGGCAGATCGCCACCACCCGCGCCCACGTGGCGCCGGTCATCAGGCCCAGGGCCGCGACGACCAGCAGGATGCCGATCACGATGTGGATCCACCCCCACGTCGTGGTATCGAACCTGTAGACGTATTCGGTGCCCACGATGTAGAGCTCGTCCTCGGCGACGGCGGAGATACCCTCGAAGATCGACAGGACACCGACCGTCAGCAGCAAGATCGCGGCCGCTATGGATGTGCCCGCCGCGATGCCGCGGCGGACGGGATGTGCCTCGGGTTCGGTCTTGTGCGTCATCGGTCGTCCCCTTTCACGGGAGATAGTGCGACGTCCCTCGAATCTCCACCAGTCGGCCCGTCTCCCACTTCACCCGTTCCGGGTGACTCCCGCGCCACTCCGCCGTCCCGGGATGAAATTTCAATAACGACCACCCACGACGGGATCGAGCGGACTTCCCGCCGGGTAAGTTCCGCTACCGAGGCGCGGTAGTGATCTGTCAGCACACCGGGAGGCACGGTGACCACATCGCACGTCCCCGCTCTACGCCGCGTCCCCGCCGCGGCGCGATCCGCCGCCGACATACCGGCGCTGCCGTTCGCTCCGCTCCCCCGGCCGGATCTGTACGCCGCGGCCGACCGCCTGTCCGGCGCCCGCGACGGCCACGTGCTGCTGATCTGCGCCCCGGCCGGAACCGGCAAGTCCGTGCTGGTCGCCGACTGGATCGCCCGGCACGCCGCGAGTGGGTCCGACGTCGCGTGGCTGACGGTCACCGAGCAGCTGGACGACGCGACGGCGCTGTGGGCCGTGCTGCACGCACGCTTCGGCATCCCCGCCACGGGCGGCCCGTGCCCGCCGACCACGCCTGCCGCCGAGCTCGTCGAAACGCTGGCGGCGCGCGACACCCCGACGGTGCTGGTGCTGGACGACGCTCATCTGCTCACCGATCCGCTGGCGCTGGCCGGTGTCGAATACTTCTTGCACCATGCCCCGCCCACCGTCACGACGGTGCTGTGTGGCCGCTTCGCTCCGCCGATCCGCTGGCACGTCCTCGAGCTCCACGCGCGGCTGACCCGCTGGGGCGCGAGCGACCTGGCCTTCACCCCCGATCAGAGCGACGCGCTCTGCCGTGACCACGGCTGTGAGCTCACCGGCGCCGAGCTCGATACGCTCTGCGCGCTGACCCAGGGCTGGGCCGCGCTCGTGCGGATCGCCGCCACCCATCTGGCCGCCAGGTCCGACGACCGGGCGGCGGCGCTCACCGTGCTCGGGCGCCCGGCCCGCGCCGTCGCCGACTTCCTGACCGGCGAACTCGTCGAAACGCTTCCGCCCGCGCTGCGCCAGTTCCTCACCTACACCAGCATCCCGGTGTCGTTCACCGAGCAGCTCGCCGACCAACTCGTCGGGGGCGGTGCGGGCCACTATCTACACGAACTCGACCGCATCGACTTCCCGATCCGTTCGGTCGTGCGCGACGGCGACGTGTGGTTCTCCTGTCATCCGCTGGTGCGCGCGTATTTCCTCGCCGAGGCCCGCCGTCTCGGACCGCGACTGTGCGCCGAGCTGCACCTGCAGTCGGCCCGCTGGTTGCGTTCCGCGGGTCTGCCCGCCACCGCGCTGCCCCATCAGCTCGCGGGCGCGGGCCGGGAAGACCTCCGCGAATTCTTGTCGACGTGCGCGCTGCGCATCGTGCTCGACGGGCAGGGCGAGGCGTTGTTCGACCAGTTGGCCCGCTCGTCGCCCGACGTGCTGGACGACCCTTTCCTGTGGCTGGTGCGCGTCGTGGACGCGCTCGTCGCCGGCCGCAGCGCCGCGGCGGTCGCATGCCTGGACACCGCGACAGCCCGGCGCGCCGTCAAGGATTCCTTCGCCTCGGCCGAACGGCTGGACGCGCTCACACGCGCCGCGGCGATCGACGTCGCGGCCACCACCGGGGCGGCGCTGCCCCGGCATCAGGACGACGTCGCTTCGACCGGCGACCCCGATCTCGACGCGTACACCACCATCCAGGTCGCCACCGCCTTCGTCGCCCACGGCGCCGTCACACGCGGCGAGCAGCTGCTGCACGCGGGTCTCGCGCTGGCCGAGCACGCGGCCCGTCCCCGCCTGGTGCTGCGCGCGCTGACCCGGCTGGCCCTCGCCGCCGACGCCGTCGACGCCGCCAACGCGATGCGCGAGCGCGCGGCGCGCGCGCTGACGACGGCGGCCGAGCACGGCCTGCTGGAGGCGACCGACGCCGTGCAGGCGGCCGCTGTGGCCGCCTACGGCGCGTACCTGCAAGGTGAGACGCCCGACGCGGCTCAGGTCGCCGCCGTTCTCGTCGAGCGTGTCGATCACGACGGATCCTGCGGGCCCGTCGCGGGGTGGCACGGCCACGTCGTGGGCCGCCTGCTCGATCTGGAACGGGCCGAGGAGCAGTCCGCCGCGGTCGACGCGCTGCGCCGGAGCCTGCTCATCCTGTTGGAGCACAAGGCCGTGCCCGCCACGACGGGAAGCTTGATCCTGCCGGTGGTGTGGGCGCTGCTGCGCGTGCACGACGCCAGGACAGCGCAACTGCTGGTCGAACGCGCCCGCGGCATCGTCGGAGACCTTCCCGAGGTACGGCTGGCGGACGCGGCTCTGCACGCCGCGGCCGATCGCCTCAAGGCGACCTGCGCCATCCTCGAACCACTGCTCGACCGCGCCGGTGACCTGCGCCCGGTCAGTGCGATCACCGGCTGGCTGCTGTACTCCGCGGCGCAACACGAATTCCGCGCCCCGGCCAGAGCACTCGCCGCACTGGAGAACGCGCTGAGTTCCGCCACACCGCACCGGCTCGCGCGCCCGTTCCTCGACGTGCCCGCCGCGATGCCGTTGCTGGACAGCTACGCGGGCCGGTTGGGCCGGTCGGAGCGTTTCGCGGAATTGATCCGGCGCCACCCCGCCGCGCGCCGCCGCCCCGCCTACCCCGCCTTGACCCACACCGAGATGACCGTGCTCAAGCAGTTGCCCTCGGGCCGCACCGCCCAGCAAATAGCCGACGACCTGGGTGTCTCGGTCAACACCGTGAAGACGCACCTGCGCGGCATCTACGGCAAGCTGGGAACGAATTCCCGGGTCGACGCCCTCGACCACGCGCGGCGCGGCGGGCTGCTGTGACGCCGTAGGCGAGCCGGTGACGCCTCCCCGTTGCCGGGCGCGGCCTTACGCTGAGGTATGGCCCTCTCACGTCGGGAACTGCTGCGTGCCGGAGCCGCGGGTTCGGCCGCGGTGCTGGTGGGCACGGCAGCGGCCGCCAGCGCCCGCTTCCCCGCTCCCCGGTGGCTCGGCGATCCGTTCGCGCTGGGCGTCGCCTCCGGCGATCCGGCTGCCGACGGTGTGGTGCTGTGGACGCGGCTGGCCCCGGATCCGCTGGCGCCCGACGGGCTCGGCGGCATGCCGGTGGATCCGGTCACGGTCGACTACGAAGTCGCGCACGACGAGCACTTCCGCCAGGTGGTGGTGCGCGGGTCGGCGGTGGCCACTCGCGCACTCGGCCACAGCGTGCATCCCGAGGTGCACGGTCTGGCGCCGGATCGCTGGTATTTCTACCGGTTCCGCGCGGGCTCGGCCATTTCGCCGGTCGGGCGGACCCGCACCGCACCCGCGCCCGGACAGCCGCTGGCCCGGATGCGGTTCGCGTTCGCCTCCTGCCAGTCGTGGAGCTCCGGCTATTACACCGCCTACGAGCACATGAGCCGGGAAGACCTGGACCTGGTCGTCCATCTGGGCGACTACATCTACGAGCGCGCGTGGACACGCGGGCGGGTCGGCGTCACGACGGGTGGGGACTTCCGCGACGAAGCCGTCGACCTGCCCGGCTATCGGCTGCGCTACGCGCTGTACAAAGCGGAGCAGCCGTTGCGCGAGGCCCATGCCGCGTTCCCGTGGCTGGTCACCATGGACGACCACGAGGTGGACAACAACTGGGCCGCGAACGCGCCCGGACTCGGTCTCGACATCTGGCGCGTGCCTGCCCTGTTCCGCCGCCGCCGCGCCGCCGCCTTCCAAGCCATGTACGAGCACCAGCCGCTGCGCCTCGCGCAGCTGCCGAGCGCGGCGGGCATCCGGCTGCATCGCCGCTTCCGGTTCGGCGATCTCGCGGACATCACGATGCTCGACACCCGCCAATACCGCACACCGCAGGCTTGCGACGGCGCCGTGGTCAGCGGCTGCGCCGAGCGGTTCGCTGCGGACCGCACGATTCTCGGCGCGGCGCAGCGGGATTGGCTGATCGACGGCTTGATCCACTCCCCTGCTCGCTGGCAGGTGCTCGGCAACCAGGTCGGCATGAGCCAGAACGACTCCGACCCGGGCCCGCAGGTCAGCGTCTCCACCGACTCCTGGGACGGCTACGTCGCCGATCGCAACGCCGTGCTGGGCGCCGCCGCGGCGCGTGGCGCGGCCAACCTGGTCGTGATCACCGGTGACCGGCACGAGAACCAGGCCGCGGACCTGCGGCGCGACTACACCGACCCCGGATCACCGGTTGTCGCGGCGGAATTCACCGGCACCTCGATCACGAGCAACGGTGACGGAGCCGACCTGACCGGCAAAGGCCGTTCGCTGCTCGCGGCGAACCCGGACATCAAATTCTTCAACGCGCAACGCGGGTACGTCCGAGTCGAACTCGATCACCGGACCTGGCGCAACGACTTCCGCGTCGTCCCCTACGTCCGCCGTCCGGGCGCACCCATCCACACGCGTGCCAGTTACGTCGTCCAGCATGGGATACCGGGCGTGACGGAGGCGTGGCGTTCCGGCGATTCGGCGCCGCCGCCCTCCCCAGAGGCCGCCAACCAGGCCGACGCCGACCGCGGTCACCGCTGAAGGAGGTGGCGCGGCCGCGCATCCGCCGCCGGGGTCACCCGGCCGCCGACTCCGAACGCAGGATCAGCACGGTGATCTCGCTCGGGGCGAACACGCGCAGCTGCGGCCCCCAGAACCCGGTGCCCCGGCTGGTGTAGAGCTGGGTGCGGTCGCCGTGACGGCTGAGCCCGGCGACGACAGGCTGATCGAGGCGAACGAGATAGTGGAAGGGCCAGATCTGGCCGCCGTGGGTGTGGCCGGAGATCTGCAGCGCCACACCCGCCGCCGCGGCTTCGGTGATCTGCTTCGGCTGGTGGGCGAGCAGGACGACCGGCGCGTGCGGCTCCGCTCCCGCGAGCGCGGCGGGCAGATCGGGGCCGTGACCGGTCAACGCGATGCCGGTCGGGTCATCGATACCCGCGATCACCAGCCGGTCGTCGCCGCGGCGCACCGTCTGGTGCTGGTTGTGCAGCGGCTGCCAGCCCAGTGCGGTCATGTGATCGATCCAGCCCTGGGCGTCACCGAAGTACTCGTGGTTGCCGGTGATGTAGAACCGGCCCAGCTCCGCCTCGACCTTGCCGAGCGGATCGACCTGCGCGCGCCGTTTCGCCACCGACCCGTCCGCGAGGTCGCCCGCGTGGCAAGCGATGTCGGGGCGCTGCGCGTTGACCACCTCGACCACGCGTTCCGACCAGCGCAGCCGGTCGAGCGCGGCGAAATGGGTGTCGGTCACGACGACCACACGCAGCCCGTCCAGCGCAGGGCCGAGACCGGGAATGGCTACCTCCACCGTTCGCACCCGCGGCACCCGGCGCGCCTCGACGACACCCCACACCACCAGCACGGCCGCGGCCGCGAGCACGCCCGCCGCCACGATCCGGGAGCGGACCGGGTCGCCGATTCCCGCGACTGCCAACCCGGCGCCCGCGAGGTTTCCCAGCACCGACCAGCTGAAGACCACCCACATCACGCCGAGCAGGGTGTTGCCGACGATCGAGGCGGCGTCCGACTGCGCGGGGCCGTGACCGAGGAACATCGACGCGGGCAGGGCGGCGAATCCGGCCAGGAACACCGCGGAACCGAGCCAGAACAGCGCCCCGGATTCCTCGGTCGGTGCCGCCACCAGCGTCCACCAGGGCAGCAGGAAGAGCACAGCGGGAATGGCCAGGAACAGGATCAGGCGGGGCACATACTTCAAGAGGGCTCGTCCTCGTGCGCGGGTGTAGCGCGCGGTCCCTCTCCGGCGCCATGGGCGCTTCCGACGATAGCAGCGCTCACACCACACCGAGCCGGTCGGCGGCGACGGCGAGATCCTTGTCACCGCGACCGGACAGGCACAGCACTACCACCGAATCCGCGGGCAGGTCGCCGCGCTCGGCCATCTCCATCAGGTGTCCCACGGCGTGGGCGGACTCGAGTGCCGCGAGTATGCCTTCGGTGTGACTGAGCGCCTGCATGCCGCGCAGGGCGACGGCGTCGGTGGCGGCGCGATAGCTCACCCGGCCGCTGTCCTTCAGGTGGCTGAGTTCGGGGCCGACGCCCGGGTAGTCCAGTCCCGCCGCGATGCTGTGAGTGCGCGCGATCTGACCGTCCTCGTCCTGGAGCAGATAGCTGTAGGAGCCGTCGATCTCCCCGGGGCTGCCCATGCAGAGGGTTGCCGCGTGCGCGCCGGTGTCGAACCCCAGCCCGGCCGCCTCTACGCCGATCAGCCGCACCTGCGGATCGTCGGCGAACGGATGGAAGACGCCGATGGCGTTGCTGCCGCCGCCCACACAGGCCAGGACGTAATCGGGCAGCCTGCCCTCGGCGCGGACGATCTGATCCCTGGTCTCCGCGCCGATCACCGTCTGGAAATCCCGCACGATCCGCGGGTACGGAGCGGGCCCTGCCGCGGTGCCGAACAGAAGGTGTGTGGTGTCCAGGTTGGCCACCCAGTCGCGGACCAACTCGCTGATCGCCTCCTTCAGCCGCCGCGAACCGGTGTCCACCGGCCGGACCTCGGCGCCGAGCAGCTTCATCCGCACCACGTTCGACGCCTGCCGCCGCATGTCCTCGGTCCCCATGTAGACCACACACGACAATCCGAGCATCGCCGACACCGTCGCCACCGCCACGCCGTGCTGGCCAGCGCCGGTCTCGGCGATGATCCGTTTCTTGCCCATGCGCCTGGCCAGCAACGCCTGCCCGAGCGCATTGTTGATCTTGTGAGCGCCGGTGTGGGCCATGTCTTCGCGCTTGAGATAGACCCGGGCGCCCGGCACGCCCAGCAGATCCCCGAACCGCCGTACCGGGTGCAGCAGCGTGGGACGGCCGACACGGTCCCGCAACAGCTGCCGATACTCGGCGACGAACGCGGAGTCGGCTCGCGCGACCCGGTAGGCGTCCTCCAGCGCCAGCAGCGCGGCCATCAGGCCCTCGGGAACGAATCTGCCGCCGAACACGCCGAACCGTCCGCGTTCGTCGGGGAACGTCTCGTGCCGGTATCCGCTCACCGCCACGTCATGGTCAATCCTCATCAAACCCAACGCTTTCACCGCCAAAGAGCCGACGGGTCAGTCTGTTCCACTGGCGCTAGCGAAGCCCCACGGGTGGGCAACAAGCGAGTTAACAGACTAAATCGTTCGGATGACTAAGGTGTTCTCACTGGTGGAGGCGATCGATGCGGCCGTGCGCGGATGGCCTGGCTATCGGTCGGCGGACACAGTCGCGGAGATCCGCGCGACCAACTGCCAGGGCCGCTTGGTATCGGTGGTGGCCTTGCCGCTGGTGAGAATGGCTCCCGACAGTCCGCGAGCCGGATCGGCCCAGCCGTATTGGGTGGTCAATCCGCTACGCCCGAAATGCGATCCGGTGTCGCGGCCGAATTTCGATCGGCGCCCGCCCAGTTCGAAGCCCGCTCGGCTGACGCGCCCGGCCACGCCCGGTATCCAGGGTGCCGGTCGCACGGCCTCGGCCAGCGTCTCCGGCCGGATGATCCGCCTGCCGTCCGGTGCGCCGCGCGTGAGAATCTCGTAGAAACGCGACAATTCGGACGCGGTGGTGATCAGATTGCCGGAGGGCAGCTCGGCGGTGAGGAAGGCGTCGGTCGCCGAGCGCGACGCGCGGTCCATACGCCCGCCGATCGCTTTGCGCGCCAGATAGCTCGCGGTGCGTGACGGAGCCGGACCGGTCTTCACGCTGGGCACGACCTTGTCGAGGTCCTCGGGCCGCACGCCGAAGTTGGTCCAGCGGAACCCGAACGGCTCGAGCACCTGCTCGGACAAGTGCTCGCGCAGTCGCTTGCCGGTCGCGCGCTGCACCAGCAGGCGCAAGATCAATCCGATCGTCAGCGCGTGGTAGACCCGGAACCGTCCCGGCTTCCAGCTCGGCACGAGATCGGCCAGCGCACGCACGGCCAGTTCTTCGTCGAGGACCAGATCGACGCCCTGGTACGGCGGGGTGACGAAGGGAATCCCGGCGGAGTGGGAGAGCACGTCACCGATGGTGATGGCGGCTTTGCCATTCGCCGCGAACTCCGGGATGTAGCCGGACACCGGCTCCTCCAGCGCGAACGCGCCCTGTTCGACGAGCATGAACATCAGCGCACCGGCCACGCCCTTCGCGGTGGAGAAACCGCAGAACGGCGTCTCCGGCGTGACCGGGACCTTGACCGCGTCCGGCCCGTCCTGCGGCGCGTTGCCCCAACCATGCCCGATGGCCCGGTTCAGTACGATCGCGCCGTCGCGGCGCAGGCACACCTGAATGGCCGGGGTGGTGCCGAGTCGGTACCACGCCTGCACCGACTCCCAGAGGGACTCCACCTCGGTGCGGGTGAGACCGACGGCCGCCGGATCGTCCTCCGGGCCTCGGGTCGTCACGGCGTCCAAGTCGTCGGCGATGGTGACCGATCCGGCCGTTGGTGCGCTCACCCGGCCAGCTTATCGGCCGTCGGCGGGCACTGCCCGTGCGCGAGGGGTCACAGCGGCGCCGTCTGCCACCACGCGTCGAACAAGTCCTGACCGGTGTGGTGATCCCAGGACACGTCGATGACGACCCACGCCCGCGCCGGATCGTCGAAGCCGATGGTGAGCAGTCCGGTGTTCGCGCCCGGGTAGTGGCTCGAGCGCACCCGCCCGGACCCGGACGGCCTGCGCCAGGCGTCCCGGCGGGTGGTGTCGTTGTCGATGTTGGTGTCGAACGTCGAGTCACGCCGTGGGTCACCACGCCGGAAAGACCACACGTACCAGTGGATGCCGTTGTCTTGACGGCATTCGACCGCGGGCGCGCCGCCGTTGTTGACCACATCGACGTCGGTACAGCGCGCGCCTTGGTAACCGGTTCCCTCGGGCGTGACCGGGAGCAGCCCGGGGAACATCGCGACCAATTCGGCATTGCGGCCCCAGGCAGCGGATGCCGCCGCAGTGGTGGTGACGGCGCTCGACGGCGGCAGGCTCGGTGTGGCCGCGAGGGATGGCGTCGCGGTACCGGGAAGTCCCATACCGGGAACCATGCCGGGGCGCAGGAGCAGCACGCCCGCGAGCGCGAGCGACACAACCGACACGACCGCTGCGATCATCAGCATCCGGGGCGCGTTCTGCACAGGCGGTTCGGGCCGTGGCGCCACGGCAGGTTGGGCTCGGCGCGGGGCGGGTGGCGGGGCGAAAGCCTGCGCGGCGGCCACGGCCAGTGCGCGGCAACTGTCGTAGCGGTCCACCGGACGTTTCGCCATCGCGGTGGCGATGACGTCGTCCAGTGCGGCGGGCAGGGGCGGATCGGCGACCGAGGGGCGCGGCGGCGGTTCGGCCAGATGCGCTCGCAACACCGCCGCCGGGGAGGTGCGCGCGAACGGCATGGCGCCGGTGAGCATCTGGTAGAACGTCGCGCCGAGGGCGTACACATCGCACCGATGGTCGAGCGGCTCACCCCGGATCTGTTCGGGCGCGACGTAACCGAGCGTCGCGATCAGCGCTCCGGCGGCGGTCAGGCCGCTGGTGTCGTCGCGGCTGCGCGCGATGCCGAAATCGGTGACGAAGACGTGGTCATGCCCGTCGTCGCCGGCCGCGACCAGCAGGTTGGCCGGTTTCACGTCCCGATGCAGCAGGCCGCGCCGATGCGCGGCATCCAGCCCCTCGGCGGCTTGGGCGAGGATCGCGAGCGCCCGGCTCGGCGGCAGTTCGTGTGCCCGCCGCTGGATCAGCTGCGCCACATCCGAGCCCGCCACGTACCGCATCGACATCCACAGTCGCTCGTCGTCGCTGCCCCGGTCGTAGATCTCCACGATGTTCGGGTGATCCAGCCGCGCGGCCAGTTCGGCTTCGCGCCGGAAACGGGCGCGGAACTCGGCATCCGCGCCCGCCGCCGGGTCGAGCACCTTCAGCGCGACCGAACGCGGCAGCCGGGGATGACGCGCCAGGTACACCGTCCCCATGCCGCCCGAGCCCAGGGTGCGCTCGATGCGATACCCGGCGAATACGGACCCGGAGCGCAGCGTCATGACATTCCCGTCCTCGGTTCAGATCGGCGCACCGGCCCACCATCTGTCGTACACGTCGCGGCCGCCCGCGCCGCCGGAAGCACTGACGGTGCAGAAGTGCCGGTGGTCGGTGAACGCCACGTCCAGCAAGCCGAAGCCGGCGACGCTGTCGGTGGCCCAGCGGACCGTGCCGGTGCCCGACGGCCGCGTCCAGGACTGTTCGTGCAGTTCGGCGCGGCCGAGGGTATCGGAGGTGTAGGTCACCGGACGGCGGGACGGGTCGCAGCGGATGTTGACGTTGATCCCGTCGTCGGTGGCTGCGGGGCAGTGCAGCCAGGCGCCGCGGTCGTCGTTGAGGGCGCAGCGCATGCCCTGGTAGCCCACGCCTTCCGGGTCGGCGGGCAGCAGGTTCGGGAACGCTTCCACGATGTAAGCGGCGGGCCCCCAGGCGGATGCGACGGTGGTGGTGGTGACCGGAATGGTGGTCGGAGCCTGCGAAACGGTCGAGGACGGGGCGGCGACCGGATTACCGGAGGATCGTTCCACGGTGCGCAGCAGGACCACCGCCAGGATCGCCAGAACCACCAGCGCGACCGCCCCGCCGATCAGCACCGGACGTGCGGTGCGCGCGGGCGGCGGCGGTGAGCAGGCGGGTGCCGGCGGGATCGGCGGTGGCTCGAGCGCCCGGATGGCCGCGGCGGCCAGCTCCCCGCAGCTGCCGTACCTGGCCGCCGGGTTCTTCGCCATGGCCCTGCCGACCACCTCGTCGACGGCCGGTGGCAAGGCGGGATTCGCCAGCGACGGGCGCGGTGGCGGCTCGTACAGATGGGCCTGCAAACTGGCCGCCGGGGTTCGTCTGCCGAAGGGCACCGTACCGGTGAGCAGTTCGTACAGGGTGCAGCCGAGGGAGTAGATGTCGGCGCGATGGTCGAGCGGAGCGCCGGTCAGCTGTTCGGGCGCGGCGTAGGCCCAGCTGGCCAGCACCGATCCGGTGGTGGTGAGCGACGCGGTCGCGTCCAGCGAGCGGGCGATCCCGAAATCGGTGATGCGCACCGCGTCCGATCCGTCGTCGGCGGTCGACACCAGGATGTTCGCCGGTTTCACGTCGCGGTGCAGTAGTCCGCTGCGATGTGCGGCGTCCAGGCCGCGAGCCGCCGCGGCGACGATCCGCACCGCACGCGCGGCGGGCAGCGCCACCGGTCCGCGGCGCACCAGCTCGGCGGCGTCCACGCCATCGACGTAGCGCATGGCGATCCACAGCACCTCGCCTTCGGCGCCCCGGTCGTAGATCGACACGACATTCGGATGTTCCAGCCGGGCCGCCAATTCGGCCTCCCGCTCGAATCTGGCCCGGAACTCCGCGTCCGCTCCCAGATCCGGATCGAGGATCTTCACCGCGTCACGACGCGGCAACCGCGGATGCTCGGCGAGATACACCGCCCCCATGCCACCCGCGCCGATCCGGCGCACGATGCGGTAACCAGCGAAAACATCGCCAGGACGTACAGCCACGACGCGTCCTCCTCCCTGATCGAGGAGGATACCGGCCGCCGTGCCGCCCGCCGATCGAGCCCACGAGCACTCCGCGGCGCGCGACGGCCCTCAGCGGGGACAGCACGGGTCCGGGAGCGGGCACCGCCGCTCCGCCCCCGTCAGCGACCGTGCAGCCAGCTCTCCTTCAGCTTCCAGTGGTTGTCCCACCATGCCTGGACGACCGCGGGGTCGGCGTCCCAGGGCGGAGGCGGGGACTCACCGGGGAACAGGAAGGGCTCCTCGGGCGCGGCGGCGGTGGCAGGCGGCGGGCCCGGTGGCTCCGGGGAGATCGTTGTCGTCGTCGGCCTGTGCCGGGGCGTCGGTGGTTGCTCGTTGGCCGGCGGCGGCCCGGGAGCGGGCGGCACGGGCTGGATCGGCATATCGGCCTGCGCGTTCGCCGGGTTCGGAGCGGGCGCCGGTGGCACCGGCGGCTCGGGATATGGCTGCGGGATGGATGCCGCGTCCGGCGGCAGCGCCATCGGGTACTGCTCGGCCGCGGGTGCCGGGATCGCGGCCGCCGGAGTCGGCTCGGCCGGCCCGGCGGCGGGGACGGCCGCCTGCGCTGGGCCGCCGATCTCGGCGTTCGGCGGACGGTCCTCGCGGGCCTGCACGACCGCGATCGCGGCGCCACCCAGCAGCGCGGCCGCGGCCGCCCCGGCCAAGACGACGCGGCCCGCACGTCGGCGATCGGGCGCGGCCGGCGCGTCCGGCGCGCTCCGGAACGGAGCGGCGGCGACCAAGGCGGCGCCATATGCGGCGGCGTTGGCGTAATCGGGTACCGCGATGACAGGTGCGTCGAACTCCCGGCGGAGCGCGGAGAGGACGTCCGGATTCCCCGTCGAGGAGCCGCACAGCACGACGGCGTCGGGCAGCAGCCCCGCTTCCTCCAGCGCGGGCCGGATCCGGTCGGCGGCCAGGCCCGCGGTATCGGCGTCGACCACACCGGCCGACCACGAGTCGAAGGCGAGGATCTCGTCGCGATCCGGCCCGACGACCAGGTACGACGTGTGATAACCGACGACCTCCAGCACCAGCAGGGTGCCGTACCCGGCCAGGCCGGGGAGGTCCCCGAGCAGCGCCAGCAGCACGGTTTTGGTAGACACCAGCGACGACGACCGCCACGTCACCGACGATAGTTGCGAAACGATTGCTCGCCGCTCGGCCACGGTGCGGTACGCCACGGCGACGTCATCATTTCGGTACCGGATTCGGTCTCGGCCGTCAACGCGTCGAGCGTGGCGGCGACCGAGGCCGCGGTCGAGTGCCCGACCGGACGCTCGACCTCACGCAGCACCGCCGGACGACTGCCTCGGCGCGCCGTCGACTCGAGCATCACGCCACGCACCACGGCCTGTTCCGCTGATATTCCGACTGTGGCCCTCATGATCACCTCTGCTCGACCGGTCTCGGAAGTGGTTCGTCACCGCGGTCGCCCGCGATTGGCCCGGGTCGTGTCCGGCCCACCCGCTCGCAGAACGCCCGCCTGGCGAGATGGACGCCTTCGAAGACCGCGTCGGAGGTGGGCCTCCGCAGGCGCCGATAGTAGATGCCACGCGATAGCTACCGACCAGGATACGTCTCTTCGCTCGCTCCGGACACAACCTCGGGCGCGACGATTCCTTCCTCGGCTGTGCGCACTCTCGGTTCGCCGCGCGCGAGCCGGACTCGTCGGTGCGGAGCCGGGCTCGCAGTCACCAGCGCCTCGAATGGCGGCCCGGGCGGTCAGCCTGCCGGTGGGGGCGGCGGCGCGGGAAGGGGGATGACGATGCCGAACGGCAAAGTGATCGCGGGCGGGGGCGGGGGCGGCGGGGCCGTTTCGACCTCGGGCACCGGTTCGGGCTCCGGCGCAGGTGGAGTGGTGGCAACTTCCTGGTCGCGAGGCGGAGTGTCCCGCTCCGGGACGTCAGGAGCCGGAACGGTGGCGGCATCCGGTCCGGGTTGCGCGCAATCGGCTGTCTGCGTGTCGCCGAGTCCGGGGCGCCCGGCCGCGTCGGCGCTGTCCCCGCCCGGGTTGTTCGCGTCCGGCTCCAACGGTTGCCCGGGAGCCGCGCCATAGGGCTGCCCGGGGGCCAGCGGGGTACGCGCCACGCCGGGTCCGCCTGGTTGCGGCATGGGCGCGGGAATCGGTTGCGCGGCACACGGATTCACCGGCGGCGGTGGCGGGCAGAAGATCCCGCACGGAATCGGCGGCAAACCCGGAATCGTGATCATCACCTGCGTCGGCACCTGCTGCCGAGGCACCACCGGCCGCGGCGCCGCACCCACCCCCGGCACCGCACCCACACCCGGCGCCGTCGTCGTCACCGCCGCCATCTCCGAACCCGGCCCCACCGGCGGCAACGACCCCGGCGCCACCAGATCCGGCGAAATCCGCACCGGCTGCGGCGAACCCCCCGACCGATACGCCGCCGACCAACTCAGCACATTCGCCGCATACGCCATCGAGTTGTTGTACCGCAACACCGCCCGCAACTCCTGCGACCGATCCCGCAAATCCATACCCCCCGAACACAAATACTTCCCCGCCGCCAACGCCGCATCGAACACATTATGCGGATCGGCCACCCCGTCCCCATTACCGTCGGCCCCATACAAACCCCACGTCCCCGGCAAGAACTGCATCGGACCCACCGCCCGCACATACCCCCCATCCGCAGCCCTGATCACCTCATTACCCGGCAAACTCCCATCCAACGCCGGACCGAAGATCGGCGACACCGTCGTACCCGCCGCATCCGTGCGCCCACCCCGCGCATGCCCCGACTCGATCCGCCCGATCCCCGCCAACAAATTCCACGACAACCCACACCCCGGCGCCGAAGACCCCAACGCCAACTCCGCATTCCGATACGCCGCCAGCACCACCTCCGGAATACCCAACGCACCCCCCGCCCCCGGCAACGTAACCTCCTGCAACGGCACCACACCCGCGAACGGCGCCACCCCCGGCGTCACCGCCCGCAACCGCCGCGGCCCCTCCACCGCCACCGGCAACCACCCCACCACCCCCGACGACCCACCAACCTCCCCACCAGCCGCCGCCGCCAGCACCTCCGGCGCCCGCGGCCCCGACACCCCCACCGGCGACTGCACCCCCGAACCACTCACCACCACACCAGCAACCACCAAAGCCGAGACCGTTACCGGAGCAGATACACGCATTCGGCCACACCCAATCCTCGACGTCGTCCGCGTCTCGGACGGATGCATCCGCACGGGACCACGGAGTCCTCTTGCCGGGCCGTATCCCGACCCCGATCCGCCCCGCAGTGGAGCGAACCTGCGATAACATACGGTACACAACACCGAGTACATCGCGGGTGAGATCGTGAAATTTGCGGTAACTTAATGCCCGCACGGCCACCTTCGATCCAGAGTACCGGCCCACACGGCCACACGCCCGCGCCCTTTTCGGCACGCGCTGCCATCAGCTACGAACGCGACTTTCTCCGGCGCACAACCGGGAACAGCCGAGGTGGCACGAGAAAAGCTGTCCCCCTGCGAAGGACACGAGCTCGGCGATGTCCCTCCGCGCGGTCACGGGCGCCGGGCGCGCCGGGGTGTGCGCGCCGCCTCCTCCCGCACCTGCGCCTCGCGGTCGGCGGGCACGAGGGCGCGGATGTCCTCCCGCGAGCCGATCATCAGTTTCTGGAGAATCGCGGCCATCTGGGAATCGACGGTCTTGAAGGAGCTGCCGCGTCGTGCGGCGATGGCGGTATTTGTCCAGCCCGCCGCCGCCAGGACCGCGACCTCCTGTTCGGCTCTGGACAATTCCGGCCAGTGCACGGCCTGCGACGCCGCACCGGATGCTCGACCGGCAGCCGGTCCATCGACAAGGTGCCGAGCGCCAGCTGCGCCACCTCCCCGAATTCCGGCCGCAGCAGCGCGCCCTCCCGCTCCGCCTCCGCGAACGCCGTCTCGCCCAGCACTTTCCGGGCGGTCGCGGCGGCGCTGTCGGTCTCCGCGGCGAACGGTCCGAGGTTGGCGATGTTCACGCCGAGTTCCTCGCGCAACGTGGCCGCTCCGCCGGTGAGCCGCGCGATCTCGCGCGCCCATGCCGTCACGGTGCCCGACCGCTGCCCGGCCGCGGCGGCGATCAGGCGCGCCAGCGTCCAGGCGCGAATGTGGATGCCCCACACCGCGCCCCACCGATCGCGCATCGAGAGCTGCTTCGCCAGCATCGTCCTTCCCACGGCGAGCGCCTCCTCCGGATCGCCGTGCTTGGTCGACGCTATCGCCCACGCCAGCCCTGCCCAGGACGCAGCCCACCGCGCCCCGGAACGCTCCGCGTTCTCCAGATGCCCGCGGGAGATCTCCATGGCCTGTGCGGGCGTGCCGAAGAACGCGGCGGCCAGTGCCTCGAACAGCTCGCTCATCGCGGCTCCGCCGTGCTCGCCCTCGGCGGCGAATCGTGTTCTTGCCCTGGCCAGGACGTCGATCGCCCGCACATCGCGGTGGACCAGCAGCAGTTCCGCGCCCCGGGCGAATTCGACCGGAGCGGGCAGACCGAGATCGCGGTCGGGCTGCTCCCGCCAGCCCGACCGGGCCGAGACGTCCGGTACGCACAAGGCGACGCACTCGTCGAGTGTGCGCTCGGCGTCCTGATGCATACCTTGGCACATGCCGATCCACGCGATCAGTGCCATCGCCGCGACCTGCAACGGCACCGGCTGCGGGTCCAGACTCCTGCTGGCCGCGAGAGTCCGCTCGGCCCACCGGCGCGGTTCGCGCAGCGAGCCGGTGAAGAACGGGCTGCGCAGGGCGATCAGCCCGACGGCGATCTCCAACCCGACCGCGGCCTCTCCCGGCGTGGCGAGGCTGCCCTCCATGGCGCACAGCAGGTTGTCCCAGGCCGCGCGCGCCCAATCCAACAGCTCTTGCTCGGCCGGGCCGAACCACTCGGCGCGGGCCGCGACGACCTTGTCGCGGTAGTAACGGCGGTGCCTGCGCGCCAGCCGGTTGGCTTCCGCGCCGTGTTCGCTCAAACGCTGCTGGGCGAACACCCGGAAGCTCTCCAGCAGCGAGTATCGCACCGTGGTCGCGGTCAGGTGCACCGACACCAGGGATTGGTCCGCCAGCCGTTCGAGCAGGCCCTCGATCTCGGCGCGGGCCAGCCCACCACGGCCGAGGGGTTCGTCGTCGGCGCAGACCGCTTCGATCGCCTCCAGCTCGGCGCCGACGTCCAGCCCGGATGCGTCGGCGTCCTCGTGGTCCACGTCGTAACCGGCCGCGAACACCGACAGGCGGTTCGAACAGCAGCCGCTCTTCGTCCCGGCAGAGGTCGTAGGACCAGGCGATCACGTCGCGGATGCCCTGATGGCGCGCGTCGGCGCCGACGCGGGGTCCGTGTGACCAGCGCAGTCGGCGGTCGCCCACGGTGCCGCTGAGGTCGCGCAGGATCATCGGCAGCGGCCGGCGCGACAGCCGCGCCGCCGCCAGCCGGATGTAGAGCGGATGGTTGTGCACATGCCTGCAGATCGCCACGGCCAGCTCGATGTCACCATCGGCGATCGGGTGCCCGCTCAGGCTCGCACGGGCCCGGAACAGGGTCAGCGCCTGCTCCCTGGCCAGCGCGGGCACCGCGACCAGCTGCTCGTCGACCCATCCGATCGCCTCGCGGCTGGTGGCGAGCACGGTGAGCCCGGGAACCGCGTCGAGCAGGTCGGCGATCACCCGGCCCGCGCCGTCCAGCACGTGTTCGCAGTTGTCCATCACCAGGATCGTCTGCAGGGTGCGCCCGACCGCGTCGCGGCGGCGCAGCGTGTCCAGCACCGCTTCCCACGCCGACCTTCCGGAGAAATCGGCATCGATCACCGAGCGCGCGACCTGTTCCTCCACCGCCGCCGCGTCGGCGTTCCTGCACAGCGACGCCAAACGCACCCAGTGCACCGGCACGCGCCGGGCCTTGTGGAACCGGTGGGCGGCTTCGGTCGCCAGCCGGGTCTTGCCGATGCCGCCCGCACCGATCAGGGTGACCAGGCGGGTCCCGCCGAGCAGGGCCATCCCGATCTTCTCCAGCTCACGTTCGCGGCCGACGAAATCGCCCGCGGCCGCGACAGGCGGCCGTGGGCCCGAAACACGTCCTACCGACACAACAGGGCAGCGTAGTCGGATCCCAGCCCTGCATTCGCCGGTCTCTACCGATGTGCCGAACCCACCTATACGTGGACTATTTCGCTATCTCGACAGTCGATCGCACGACCGGAAGGACACCACGGTGGGAGAGATACTGGTACTCGGGGCGGGCGAATGCGGGTTACCCCTCGCCCATCGGCTGATGCGCGGCGGCCGGTCGGTCACGCTGGTGACCGACCGGGACGCCGACGCCGTCCTCGCGGGCACCGTGACCAGTACCCAGGTCAAGTTCCCGTCGACGCTCGACCTGGAATCCGAGACGGGCCTCGGTTTCTGGCGGTCGAGCGCCCCCGAAATCGAGGGCATCCGGTTCACCATGGCCGTCGACCGCGCCGCGGTGGTCGGCTGGATCGGTCGATTCGCGCGCCCCGCGCAGAGTGTGGACCAGCGGACGGTGTTCGCGCGCTGGCTCGGCGAATTCCTGGCCGAGGGCGGTGACCTGCGCATCGCCGCGCCGTCGGTGGCGGAGCTCGACCGCGACGCCGCCGGCTACGACCTGACCGTGGTGACCCGCGCCGGAGGCGAACTCGCCGGTTGCTTCGACGCCGATCCGGCGTGGCCGGTGCACGCCGCGCCGTTGCGGCGGCTGGCGGTGCTGTACCTGGACGGTGTCGAGCCGGATCCCGATCGTCTCGGCTCGTACACCGCGCTGCCCGAGCACGGTGAAGTGATCTCGTATCCCGGATTGACCGGACCGCCGGGGCAGGAACGCGCTTGCGAGATCCTGCTCATCGAGGCGCGGCCGGGCGGCGCGCTGGACGTGTTCGACCAGCACGGCACGTCCACGCAACGCTGGTCGCAGGCCAGGCGGCTGCTGGACGCGAACCTGCCCGCTCCGATCGCCGAGCGATACCGCGACGCCGAGCCGACCGATGCCGGCGCCACGCTGGTGGGCGCGGTGACGCCGGCCATGCGCCGCCCGGTGGGCACGCTGCCGTCGGGCAGGCCGGTGCTGGGCGGAGGCGACGTCGTGTGCCGGATGGACCCCGGCGGCGCGCAGGGCGCCAACAACGCCGTGCACTGCGCGATCCGCTACGGCGAAGCGATCCTGCACGACCCGAACGGCCCCTACGACCGGGCGTGGATGGAGTGGGCCGCCGCGCCGTGGCTCACCGCTGTCGCACATCCCGCGGCGCGGTGGACGGCGACGGTGCTGGACCCACCTCCCGCGATGCGGGAGATGATGCTCGCCGCTCGCGACGACTCGACGCTGGCCGACGCCTTCGCGGGCACCTTCGCGCGACCGGCGAACTTGGCTCAGTTGACAGCGAGCGTGCCGTCCTGATCAATAGACGGCGGGTCAGGGATGCCAGGGCGGCGTGGCGGGGAACACGACGGGGAGGGCGGTCAGCGCTCGGTGGAAAGGCCCCGGCCGCCAGGTCAATTCGCGCACCGGCACGGCGATGCGCAGTTCCGGCAGTGCGTCCAGCAACTGGTCGACCGCGTTCTGGCCGATCAAGTACGCCGGGCTGCGGGCGGGACAGGCGTGCGGCCCGGCGCCCCACGCCAGATGCGAGCGGTTGCCGCTGTGATCGTGCCCGCTGATCGCCGGGTCGTTGTTACAGGCGGCGAAGCTGATGACGACCGGTTGATGGGCGGGCAGCCAGACGTCATCGATCAGGATCGGCTGGCGCGGGTAGGTGACCGAGAAGTTCGCCATCGGCGGGTCGGTGAACAGGACTTCGTCCAGGGCGTCGCGGGTGGACAGGCTTCCGCCCAGCACGTTCCCGCCGAACCGGTCGTCGGTGAGGATCAGCACCAGTGCGTTGATGATGAGGTTCTGCAGCGGCTCGATGCCCGCACCGTAGAGCACGACGAAGCTGGTGGATCACCTCCGTCTCGTCCAAGCCCGCCGGATGCCGCAACAGCCGGGTGGTGATGTCGTCGCCCGGCTCGGCCCGCTTGAGTTCCAGCAACCGCGACAGCGCGGTGCCGAGCATGCGGTTGCCTTCCTCCGCGTCCACCCCGTCGAACACGGCGGCGGTCGCGGCGGCGACCTCCTGGCCGATCTCCGGTGGGCAGCCGAGCATGGCGTTGATCACCTCGAAGGCGAGCGGAAAGGCGTACTGTGACACCAAATCCGCGCTTCCGACCGTGCAAAAGGCATTGATCAGCGGGACAGCGATGCGCTCGACCGTCTCGTGCAAGTCGTGCATGTCGACGGCGTTGATGCTCGTGGTGTTGGCTTGGCGGTAGCGCTCGTGTGCCTCGCCGGTGCTGCGCAGAGCATTCGGACGCCACTCCAGCACCGGCAGCACCGGGCAGTCGGCGGAAACATTCGCCTGCCAGGTACGCGGGTCGGCGGGAAAGTGCTGCGGATCGTGGAGGATTCGCACGGCGGTGTGATAGCTCAGCACCAGCATCGCCGGAACGCCCGGCGCCAGCTCGACCGGCGCGATCGAACCGTAGCGAGCGCGCATGTCCCGGTAGGCGCTGTGCGGATCGGCCGCGAACGCCGGGGAGTGCAGTGCCACCCGTTCGATGTCGTCGCCGATGGGCGACCCGCGGTGCGGGCCGGGGCTGGGCTCGGTCCGGTGATCTCGGGGTGTGGTCAACGTGTGACTCCCACGGTAGAAGGGTCTTCGGCGAGTGCGATCGGGCGAGCTCGACGCGGACCGTCGCGACGTCACTGTCGTCCGGTCCGTGCGGTGCACCCATGCGACGCGTCGTCCCGACCGCGGGCGGATCGACACACAGGATGGTCGCTTAGGTAGATCATCGGCATCGGTAGTGACATGTGACCTGCTCGAATACCGGCGGCCCCGCGCGTGGCAACCGGATTCGCGACTCCGCGCCCGCCGGTCCGGCGTCGTCGCGCACGCGCGGTCATCGGCTGACGGCAGTCCCGGCGGACGGGTGGCCCACCGATCTCCCTGTGGTGGCCGCGCATTCGCTGGCGACCGCGTGCGCGGGACGCGGATGCGGCGGCAATGCCATCGGCCGCCGGGGCGCTCGCATGCGCGGGTACACAAGCACTTCGACGTGCACGAGGCTGGTGTATAACTTCCATCGGCCCGGTCGACTCCACCGACAAGCGATAGCGAGACCCGATGCACGGTTACCTGAACCAGGCTTCCCACGGCACGACCCCCTCCGGCTATCCGACACGCGCGCCCGAGACCCGCGCGGTCGAGCCGCCCCGCAACGCGGATCTCGTCGTCAGCGCGCTGCTGTGGCTGCTGCCCGCGACGCTGGCCGCGATGTCGGCGGTCCTCGCGCCGTGGTTCCTCATGGCGGGCGGCGTCTGCGAGTCCAAGCCGGAGTGCCGGGTCGATACCAGCGCGGGACTCTGGATCATGGTCGGTGGCGGCATCGTCGGATTCGCCGTTGGCGCGCTGCTGTCGGGCATGGCGGCCAGGCAGGGGCGGGCGTTGTTCCCCGGCGCGCTGGTCGGCGCGGTGCTGGTCGTGCTCGCCTGGTTCGCCGCCTCGTTCCTCATGGGCTGATCCAGAGCGAGGCTGATCCGGAGCCAGGCTGACCCGGAGCCAGGCTGACCCGGAGCGAGTTTGCCACCATGGAGAGATGGGACGGATCAGGATCGGTACGTCGGGCTGGGTCTACCCGCCTTGGCGCGGGACGTTCTATCCCGCCGGGCTGGCGCACAAGCGTGAACTGACCTACCTGTCGGAGCGACTCGACAGCGTCGAGATCAACGGCTCGTTCTATTCGTTGCAGCGCCCGTCCAGCTACGAACGGTGGGCGGAGCAGACCCCGGACGACTTCCTGTTCGCGGTGAAGGGCAGCCGGTTCATCACCCACATGAAGCGTCTGCGCGACGGGGACGACCTGCTGGCCAACTTCCTCGCGTCCGGCCCGCTGGCGCTCGGGCCCAAACTCGGGCCCCTGCTCTGGCAACTGCCACCGACCTTCCGCTTCGACGCCGACCTGCTGGACGACTTCTTGTCCCGGCTGCCCCGCAGCACGCAGCAGGCCGCCGAGATCGCGGGGCGGCACGATCACCGCGTCGATCCCGCGCACACCAGCACCGACGCGGATCGGCCGATGCGGCACGCGCTGGAAATCCGGCACGACAGCTTCCTGACCCCCGCGTTCACCGACCTGCTCACCCGGCACAACGTCGCCCTCGTCGTCGCCGACGCCGCGGGCAAGTATCCGCTGCTGGAAGAGGTCACCGCCGACTTCGTCTACATCCGGTTGCACGGACACGACGAGCTCTACGTCAGCGGGTACACCGACGATGGCCTGGACATGTGGGCGGAGAAGATCGGCTCGTGGGCCCGATCGGGCGATGTGTACACCTACTTCGACAACGACGCGAAGGTGCGGGCGCCGCGCGATGCCATGGCTTTGCGGGAGCGCCTGGAACCGATCGTGTCACCACGATCCACGCGGTGAGGACAGGAAGGTGACGCGGTGCGGCAGGTCGCGGTGTGCGGGCCGAGGGAGTGCACGGAACAGGAAGCGGCGTGGGCGCGAACGGTGGGCGGGCTGTTGGCGCGAGCGGGGGTGACCGTGCTGTGCGGCGGCGGCGCCGGTGTGATGGCCGCGGTGGCCGCCGGTACCGCCGAGGCCGGTGGGCTCGTGATCGGCGTGCGTCCGGATACCGATCGCAGAGCGGCGTGCCCGGAATTGTCGGCGGTGCTGTTCACGAACATGGGTGAGGCGCGCAACGCGATCCTCGTCGAGTCGGCCGACGCGGTGATCGTCATCGGCGGCTCGTGGGGCACGCTGTCGGAGATCGCCCTCGCACGACGGCGCGGCGGGATTCCGGTGATCGCGCTGGGCGGCTGGGAGATTCGTGACGCGCGCGGGCAACCGGTGGCGGCGACGGTGCGCGCGACCGACCCGGCCGACGCGGTGCGCCGGGCCCTGGAGGGAATCACGCACGCCGAGACGAGCTGACAACACCGGTCGCCCCGGCTCGGACAGACGACGAACGGCCCTGTGACTCCGAGGTTTCCGATCGCCGAGGGCGCTGATCCGCAGGCGCTCAACATAGTTCCGATCACGCGATCTTGCGCGCCCCGCAAGTTTCGCTACCGTGGAGACGTGGCATTCGTCCTCGGCCTGCGCGAGCGCAAGAAGCTGGCTACCCGCGAGGCGCTCGGCTTCGCGGCTCTGCGGCTGGCCGTGCAGCGCGGGCTGGACAACGTCCTGGTCGAGGACATCGCCGCGGCGGCCGGGGTGTCGCCACGGACGTTCAACAACTACTTCGCGAGCAAATACGAGGCCGTCTGTTCGGTGGCGGTGGACCGAGCCCGCCGGATCGCGGACCACCTGCGCGCCCGGCCCGCCGCCGAACCGCTGTGGCCCGCGGTGATCCATGCCGTGCTGGCGGAGTTCCGTGACGCCGAACCGCCCGCGCCCGCGTGGACCGCGGGCATCCGGCTGATCACTCGCGCGCCCTCGCTGCAGGGCGAGTACCTGAAATCCCAAGCGGTGATCCGAGCAGCGCTCGCCGAGGCCATCGCCGAACGCACCGGCCACGACCTCGACAGCGACATGTTCCCGCGCGTCATGGCCGGCGCCGTCACGGCGGCGCTGGCGGTGGCCATCGATCGCTGGGTCGACTCCGACCCCCCTGTCTCCGCGCTACCGGTCATCCGGGAGGCGTTACGGCAATTGTCCCTTCTTCCAGGAAGCTTCCCGATGGACGTCCCCACGCAGCACACCCTCGCCGTCCCCGGCGCCACGCTGTACTACGAAATCCGCGGCGCCGGACCGTTGTTGTTGCTCATTCCCGGTGGCAACGGCGACGCCGGGACATTCGACGCCATCGCCGAACGTCTCGCCGACCGCTACACCGTGGTCTCCTACGACCGGCGCGGGTTCACCCGTAGCCCCCTGGACGGGCCGCCCGACAACCGCGTGGTCACCGACGGCCTCGACGCCGCGGCGCTGCTCACGCACCTCACCGACCAGCCCGCCCACGTGCTCGGCAGCAGTTCGGGGGCGATCGTGGCGCTCGAGTTGCTCCGCGCCCGGCCGGACCTGGTTCGCACGCTTGTCGCGCACGAACCGCCGCTGGCCACACTGTTGACCGATGCCGAGAAATGGCTGGCCTTCCTGGACGGCATCCACGAACAGAGCAGGACGGAGGGCACCTACGCGGCCATGGCGGCGTTCTCGGCGGGCGTCGGCCTGCGGCTTCCGCCTCCGGCACCGGTCGAGCAGATGCCGCAGGAAGCCGTCGAGATGGTCGGGAGGATCCAGCGCAACCTGGTCTTCTGGATGGAGCACGAGCTGCGGCAATATCCCCGGTACACCCCGGATCTCGCGGCCTTGCGCGCGTCGGCGGACCGCCTCGTGCTCGGTATCGGCAACGAATCCCGAGACACCTTCCCGGGACTGCCGAATGCGGCGCTCGCGAAAGAGCTCGGCCTCGACCTCACCGAGTTCGTGGGCGGCCACGTCGGCTACCACAGCGCACCCGACGAGTTCGCCGCCCAACTCGACCGCGTCCTGACTCGCGCCGACCGGTGACGCCCCGGCGGCGGCAGGCTAAGCCGACTGCCGCAGCGGGTGCAGGGCAGCCAGCGCACGCAGGGCGTTGGCGCGGGAGATGGGCTGGTCGTTCTCCAAGGCGGCCAGTTCCAGTTCGATCCAGTCGCGGATGAGCGCGGACATGGTCACGTTGCGCTGCTCGGCGGCCTTCTTGACCCGCTGGTGCAGGTCGAGCGGGATTCGCAGCGACGTGGTGACGGTCACCGTGTCCTCGGCGCGCAGCGGCGGGGGCAACTCGGCCGGGTGCACGGGCGCGTCGGTGTATTCGAGACCGGACAGGAAGTCCTGTACGTCTTCCGGATTCGTCGGATAGTCAGTCATCGGTGTGCTCCCAACGCTCTAGTTCGGCCACCTGTGCCTCGGTCATCTCGACCGCGCCCAGGATGTCCCACTGCCAGCCTCCGGTGCGGCGGACAGCGACGATGAGCGGCCGGCCCGTCTCCGTCCGGCCCCACACCGTCAGGACCGCGAGATCGTTCCGGCCACGCGCCTGCCGAGGCCATCGGCGGGCACTCATGAGCACTTGCAGCACTTCGCGAGGGTCGATCCCCACCAGCGACAACAGCGCCCACTCAGGCCAGTTATAACCCACGATCAGCGATAATACAAGTGTATTGCACCCGGGCTCATCGCGCTCTCGACCGGGAGAGATTCCAGCTCCGCCAGGTGTCCGCGTCCAGCTCGGCGCGCAGCCGGGTACGCAGCGGCGCGCGCAACGACTCGGGAAGCCGGTCGGTCGCGGGCAGGATGTCCGGCGAGAGCGTGACCAGATATTCGGTGTCCAGCGCTTCGCCCCGGTGCCAGCGATCAATGTTCTCCTCGGCGATCACCCGCTCGGGGTCGAGGACGGCGAGTGCGAGCAGCGCGGCCATCGCGGTGCCGAGCAGGGCGCGCGGCAGCCAGGCGCGTCGCAGCCGCACGACCGCGACCAGCACCAGCACGTAGACCAGGCCGAGCCACAGCTCGCAGGCTTCCACCAGCAAGCGCAGCACCGTGAAACCGTAGGCCCGCTGATAGGTCCACATCCGGCCGAGCGCCGAGGCGACGATGACCAGCGCCAGCAGGCTCACCGTTCCCAGCAGCCCGCGCAGCCACCAGCGGTCGGCGACCGTGTGCTGGGCCGCCCAGCGCAGCACGACCATGAGCACCGCCAGGGTCAGGACGGTGACGGCCGACAGCTGCCAGAACCCGGTGCGCGCGTACTCGGCGTAGGTCAGGCCCGAGGTCTGCTGAACGTAGTCGTCACCGCCGAAGAGCGCGACGAACTGGGTCGCGACGAACGCCGCGAACAGGATCGCGAGCGCGCCGACCGGCAGCGCCCATTCCGAGCGGTGCAAGGTCCGCCCGCCCGAGGCCGCTGTGGCGGGCAGCGGCGGACCGGCCAGCACGAACATCGCGCCCAGCGCGCCGAGCCCGGCGACCGCGAACAGGACGAGCCACCGCAGCACCGACGGCGGGTCCAGTTCCGGCGTCACGGTCGCGAGCAACGTGGCGAACATCGCGTCGGCACTACCGAGCAGCGGAACGAACACCGCGAGCAGCGCGACGGTCACCGCCACCGACAGCCCGAGGCGCCGCGCGCGTGAGGCGTTGCCACCGCGCACCCGCGCCGTCCCCGCGTATACCCACGGCACCGCGGCGACCGCCTCGAGCCCGACCGCCAGGGTGTCGTAGAGGACGCCGTTCGCCGAGCGGCGTCCGACCGCCGCCAGCGAACCGGCGACGCAGGCCGCCACGACGCACAACGCGAACAGCCATCCCGCGGCGCGAATGGCGCCCACCCCGAGCAGGGCCAGCGCGAGCATCACCCACCACAGCCGCCCGCCGAAGTACCTTCGGCGTTCGGTTTCCGCCGCGGATGTGCTCCGCGCCCCGCTGCGCGCGTTGCGGTCGACCAGCCGGATCGCCGCCACGGCTACGGCGGCGGCGAGGACCCACCCGATCCCGGGCCGGTCCCACTGGACGAGGATGGCGGCGGCCAGTCCGGAGACGCAGGCGGCGAGCGCGACACCGGGAGGGCAGGCGACCCCGCGCCACCTGGGCGGACGTGACCCGACGACCGGCACGACGCCCGATGACACGGCAGACGAGGCATCGGCGGACCGCGGCGGTGCAGGGGTGGGCTCCGGCGCCTCCGTCCGGCACCCCGCCGATGTCGGAGTGCCCGCTGCCCGAGCCGAGGGCGCGGCGCCGGAAGCCGCCACCCCCTCGGTGGACGTGGCGGTCGGAACCGGCGGGATGCCGTCCCGCGCGGAGGTCACCGATTCGGGCGTCGAGGTGAATTCTGGTTCTGTGGACATGGTTCGGTCCTTCCATAGGCGTGCGGCATCGCCCCGGGTCCGTCTCTGCGGTCCGGGCCGGGTCGGAGTCGAATCAGCGGGCGGGCAGAACCACGCGAATGCGGGAGCCGGGATCGGCGACGGCGATGGCGCCGCCGTGCAGGTCGACCACCCAGCGGGAGATGGCGAGGCCGAGCCCGGTGCCGCCGCCCGCGGTGCGGCCGCCTCTGGTGAACCGGTCGAACACGCGGGCGCGTTCGGCGGGCGGGATGCCGGGCCCGTCGTCCTCGACGTCGATCACGACCTCATCCGGCGACGCGCGCACGGCGAGGCGGACTTCCCCGCCCGCCGGCCCGTGCCGTGCGGCATTGTCGAGCAGGTTGAGCAGCACTTGGTGCAGACGCGCACGGTCGGCGTACACGCGGGCGGCGCCGGGTTGCACGTCGGTGCGGAAACGCACACCCCGCCCGAGCGCGGCGGTCATGACCTCCGCTTCGGCGACGACGTCGGCCAGCAGCGGCGCGACCGGCAGGTGTTCGCGGTCGAGCGGGAAAGCGCCCGCTTCGATACTGGAGAGGTCGAGCAGTTCGGAGACGAGCAGGGTCAGTCGTTCGGTCTGGGCCAGCGCGGTGTTCAGGGTGGCGAGGTCGGGTTCGGACACACCGTCGACCAGATTCTCCAGCACCGCGTGCAGGGCGGTGATCGGCGTGCGCAGTTCGTGCGAGACGTTCGCGATGAGGTCGCGGCGCTGCTGGTCGGCCGCGGCCAGATCGGCGGCCATATGGTTGAACGCCTCCGCCAGTTGCCCGACTTCGTCGCGGGAACTCGCCCGCACGCGCAGGGTGTAGTCGCCTTGGGCCATTCGTTTCGCCGCCGCGGTCATCTCCCGCAGCGGCCTGGTGATGCCGTGTGCGAGGAATTGCGAGGTCACCAACGCGATCACCACCGCGGTGAGTGTCGTGCGCGGCGGCAGCCACCCGATCTTGAACCGGAAGAAGCCGAACGCGACACCGCCGGAGCACAGCATGAGAATCGCGAGTTTCAGCTTGATGGACTTCACCGGGTCCAGCGGCCGCGGCAGCCGCTCGGCCACCCGGTCGCTCATCCGGCGAACCCACCGCCAGCGAGTGGTTCCGGCCGCGCCGGGCCTCGTCGAGCCGGGCTGTCCGAGCTCCGGCGGACGAGCGCGCTCGGCACTCATCGGGCCTCCAGCGCGTATCCGACGCCGCGCACGGTACGGATCAAGTCGGCGCCGAGTTTGCGGCGCAACGCCTTGATGTGGCTGTCGACAGCGCGGGTCCCCGCCGCGTCGGACCAGTCCCAGACGTCTTCGAGCAGCCGCTCACGCGCCAGCACCGTGCGCGGGCGACGCGCGAGCCTGGCGAGCAGATCGAATTCCAGCGGCGTGAGCCGTGCTTCGACATCCGCGCGCCACACCCGGCGTTGGTCGACGTCGATGCGGAGGTCGCCGACCAGGATCGTCGTGCCGTCACGGTCGGCAGCGCGATCGATCCTGCGCAGCAGCGCGTGTACCCGGGCGGCGAGCACGCGCAACGAGAACGGTTTGGTCAGATAGTCGTCCGCGCCGACGCCCAGGCCCACGAGCTGGTCGGTCTCGTCGGCGCGCGCGGTCAGCATGAGCACGGGAACCGAGCGGCGGGCCTGGATGCGGCGGCACACCTCCAAGCCGTCGTACCCCGGCAGCATGACATCGAGCACCACCAGGTCGGGATCGGCCGACTCGGCGGCGGCGACCGCCGACGGACCGTCGTGCGCCAGATCGACTGTGAACCCCTCCGCCCGCAGGCGCGCGGCGACGGATTCGGCGATGGTCATCTCGTCGTCCACCACCAGGATTCGCCGTGCGCCCTGGGCCGGTGCGCTGTGTTCCATGCTCGAACCCTAGCCATCGGCTGTGGAGAGATCCGGCGCCGATTGTGGAGATTCGGTGTGCATCCGCGCGCTGACGAGCTCGGTCGTGCGGGGGATCGCGGGTCACGGCTTACCCGGGATCGGCATGGGCGTTGTCCCTGTCCGCTGGGGGCGCCGGCTACCGCGCGCCCACGGCGGTGCGCGCCAGGGCTGCGGCGTCAGTCGAAAAGGCGCGCGACGAACGGAATGCTGTCGGCCAAGGAGGCGGCCATGGTCGCGCTGTGGTCCTTCCCCGGATACACGTGCACCTCGGGCCGGATTCCGTGGGATCGCAGATCCGCGAGCAGTTTCGCGGTCAGCGGAGCGGGGACGTCGGTGTCGTTCGTGCCCTGACCGATGAACAGGGGGCGGTCGTACCCGGTGAGCGGGACATCCATGACCGGACGGGCGGTGGCGACGAAATCGCCGTCGGCGAGCGGGCGGGAGAACAACCGGCCGACCGGGACTCCGCGCGCCCGGTCGGCCAGCGGCTGGAAGCACAGCGACTCCGCCGCGGTCGCCAGATCCCTGCCGACCGGGCTGAGATAGCTGTCCAGATCGAAGCCCGGCCTCGCCGCCTCGAGTCCGTTCAGCACGTACGCGAAATAGGCTGTGATATGGGCGTTCTCGATCGCGGGCGTCCCGGGTCCGAGCAACGAGGCGGCCTCCACGATATTGGAGGCCGGGCCGGTCGCGACCGCGCCGCGATAGTCGAGTTCGGGAGCGTACGTGGTGGCGAGGGAGGCGGTGAACAGCGCTGCGCCGCCGCCTTGCGACTGGCCGATCGCGACCCAGGTCGGCGACAGCGAATCATCGAGGGCGCGGGCGGCGCGCACCATGTCGATCGCCGCGTGCGCCTCCGCACGTCCGTCCAGGTACGCGTGCGGGCCCGGCGTGCCGAGACCGATGTAGTCGGTGGCCACGACGGCGTATCCCTGCCGTATCCAAGTCGCCAGGTAATCCAGGTCCCGTTTGCTGCGTCCCGCGGTCGAAGGCGCGCACTCGTCGGCGAGGCCGACCGTCCCGTGTTCCCAGGACAGCACCGGCCACCCGCCGCTGGGCGGGGTGCCCGCGGGAACGAAGACGGCCCCACCGGCCAACGCGGGCTGGTCGTCGGAGGTCCGGGTCCAGTACGTCACACGGCGGGCCGTGCCGGTGCCATCATCCAAAGGTGCCGCGGCAGTGGCTCATCGGTGGCGACCGTGCCCGGGGCCGCACCCGGCGCCGCCGGCTCGGCCGTTCCCGGACCCACCGCTGGACCCGCGAAAAGGACTGCCGCCACGGCCACGATGATTCCTGCACGTCGCACCGACATGGGCGCCGCCTCTCGATTCTCGGCTCGGTGTCTCGACGAGACACTGTAGCCGGGTGTCCGTTAAGGTGTCACTTTGAGACAGCAATACGGGGCCGACTGCGCGGAGACTGCGGGCATGACGGGTGTGAACGAACCGCGCGACCGCGAAAAGGCGCGGGTGCGGCGGGAATTGATCGATGCGGCGCTGCGGCTGTTCGAGTCGCAAGGATTCGAGCAGACCACCGTGCAGCAGATCGCCGACGCGGTGCGGGTCTCCCGGCGCACTTTCCACCGGCATTTCCCGTCGAAGCTCGCGGTGGTGTTCAGCCACGAGGAGGACCTGATGGCGCAACTGCTCGCCGCGGTCGACCGGCGACCGGCGCGGGAATCGGTGCTCACCGCACTGCGAGCGGCACTGCGCGACTTCTTGCTCGACGACCAGGACGCCCCGTCGCGGGACCGTCAGGCCGACACCGCGCGCCGGGCCAGGCAATTGCTGGTCGGCAATCCGGAATTGCGGAGGGAGAACTTCATCGGCGCGCTGGGCCGCCAGCGCGCGATGGCGGAGAACTTCGCCGCCCGCGCCGGGCTCCGCACAAGCGATATGCGGCCGCAGCTCACCGCCGCGGCTTGCTTCGCCGCGTTCGGCGTCGGCCTGGATCATTGGACGCTCGGCGAGGACCATTCGGTCGCGGCCTTGCATCACATTCTCGATGGCGCGCTCGCGTCGCTCCAGCAAGGCGTCGACATTCGCGGCGCGGACTGAACCAAGGGCGGGCACGGCCCGCGTCGCAACCTGTTTCAGGAGCGTCGCATACCATCGCGAACGTGATCACGGTGGCCACTTGGAACGTTCTGCATCGCGTCCACGCCGAGAACTGGTACGAGGACGTCGCGACCCGATGGCCGGACGAGGGCGCGCGGATCGCCGCGGTCACCGCGACCGTGGCCGAACGCACCGAGCGGATCATCGCGTTACAGGAGGTCAGCGGCGATCAACTGGCGAGTCTGCGCATGGCCATGCCATACCGGACGATCCACGCGATGCGGTATCAACGGCTACCGACGCCACGGCGCATGCCCAGTTCCCTGCTCGACGGTGGCGAGTACCTCGTCGTGCTCACCGCCGAGCCGAGCCGGGAACTCGCGGCCGAATCCTTCGCACAGGATCACGGCAAGGGCGCCCTCGTCGTCGACGCGGGAGGGCTGACGGTGATCGCCACCCACGTCACCGGCGACCGGAGGCGCACCGAGCAACTCACCCGCCTGGCCGCACTCGCCACCGAAGCACCGGACAACGCCACGGTCCTGCTGGGCGACTTCAACACCGACCGCGCCGCCGTGGCCGCCGGGCTGGGCGATGACTTCGTGGTCGCGGAGTGCGCCACCGGCGCGGTCCCGACCCGCCCACGCACCTCCGGGGCGAAGTCCCAGTACATCGATCATGTCGTCGTGCACGGCGCGGCCGTCACGCCGGCGTCGGTCGACGACGTCGGCGGAGTGTCCGACCACAATCTCGTGCACGCGACCGTCACGGTCTGAGCGGCCCGCGCGTCGACCGCTTCCGGGTTGCCGGGGCTCGGTAGGGAAATCCGGACCAGCTGCGCACCTCGAGACCCGGGAGGCAACCCGGAACAGCTCGAATCCAGAGCAGAGCCGAAATGCCGTCGGCGCAGACACGATCCGATGCTGACGAGTGCTACGACAATCAGTAGTATGAGCCGGTGCGAAATCCGACGGTAGTGGCGGCGCGGCTGCGCGGCGGGTTCGTCGGATCCGCGGCCGGGGCGGTGAGCATCGCCGCGCACGCGCTCGGCGGCGGCGCGATGTCGCCCGGGGCCGCACCGATCGCCCTGCTGCTCGCGGCGTGCGCGGCGGTCGGCGTGCTGGTCGCGGCGCGACCTCATCGGCGCGGGCTCGGCGAGATCATGACCACGCTGGCCATCGGCCAGGCCGTCGCGCACCTCGCGTCTTCCCTGTCGGCCACGCACCACCACGGCGCGGGCACCACCTGGGTCATGCTCGGCACGCATCTCGCGGCCGTTCCGCTCGGCGCGCTGCTCATCCACGCCGCCGAACGAGCTGTGCTGCGCGCGGCCTCCGCCGTGCACCGCACGGTGCGCGTCCTCGCCGACGGCCCCTGCGCACCGGTCCGGATCGGCCCGCTCGCGTTCGGCCGCGTTCTTCCCCGGCCACGACGACTCCTGCTCAGCTCGGGCTCCGGCCTGCGCGGGCCGCCGCTGCGCCGCTGATCGAACCACCGCGTGGGCGAGCACTTCCCGGATCATCGTCCGCCAGCACTCGCACCCCGTCGCCCGGCCGTTCCCGCACCCCTTCTCAATTCGCGGATCGAAGGCGCTGTCCTCCGTGACGAATGCCACGCGGTCCTGGCGCGGCGCCACGTCGTCGACCGCGTCAACCGGTGTGCCGCGGTTGATTCGGCGAGTGAACCGCAGACGTCGAGGTTCGACCGCGCGTCCAGCGGTCGGCGAATTGCGGCGCGCAGGCGGTGCGACTGATCCGGCCCGGCCGCGACGGGCCGCGTAGCCCTGCGCCGACCCACCCTGGTTCGGTCCACGCACCGGCGAAAGCGGCGCAACGTCATCGGCGCACCACACCACATCTCTCGAGTTTCGGAGTTTCCATGCCTATCAGTACCTTCTCCCCACGCACCGCGCGGCTGCTGCGCGGTATGACAGCCGCTGCGGCGGTGCCTCTCCTCCTGACCGCGTGCTCGTCGGCCGATCGGACGAGCACCCCCGCAGCGGCGGATGCCGTGACCATCTCCGATCAGTGGGTCAAGGCTGCCGACAGCGGGATGTCGGCCGCGTTCGGCGACCTGACCAACACCGGTGACACCCCGCGCACCATCATCTCGGCCACCAGTCCCGCCTCCGAGCGCATCGAGCTCCACGAAGTGGTCACCGACACGAACGGGACGAAGGCGATGCGGCCCAAGCGCGGCGGGTTCGTCATTCCCGCGCACGGCCGCACCCAATTGCGGCCGGGCGGTGACCACATCATGTTCATGGGCCTGCACGGACCCCTTCGCACGGGGTCGGAGACCTCACTCACGCTGACCTTCGACGACGGCTCCACCACGACGTTCACCGCACAGGTGCGCGACTTCGCGGGCAACCAGGAGAACTACGTGCCCGACCACGCGGACGGCGCGTCCCATGCCGGCCCACACAGCCCCTCGCACGGTGGCTGAGCGGAACGGACCGCGACCCGCACGGATCAACCGGCGGCGGCTGCTCGGCGGCGGTGCCGTCGCGGCCGGCGCCGCAGGCATCGGGCTCGGCGCGGCCGCCCGCGGTGGACGGCCGGAAACAGCTCCGCGGGCAGCGGACGCGACCGTGCCGTTCTACGGATCGCACCAAGCAGGCATCGACACCAGTCCGCAGGCACACGCGGCGTTCGTCGCATTCGATCTGACGCCGTCGGTCCGGCGCGCCGACCTCGTCGGGCTGCTGAAGATCTGGACCGGCGACGCCGCCCGCCTCACCCAGGGCAGGCCCGCCCTTGCGGACACCGAAGCCGAACTCGCCTCGCGCCCGGCGCGGCTGACCGTCACGGTGGGCTTCGGACCAGCGGTGTTCGCCGCGTCCGGGCTCGAGCGACACCGGCCGTCCTGGCTGCGGCCGCTGCCGCCGTTCGCCATCGACCGGCTCGAACCGGGCTGGAGCGGCGGCGATCTGCTCCTGCAGGTGTGCGCGGACGAAGCGACCACGGTGTCGCACGCGGTACGTGTGCTGTGCCGGAGCGTGTCCTCGTTGGTCACCGTGCGCTGGGTGCAGCGCGGATTCCGCGACGCCGCGCCGGGCAGGACACCGCGCAACCTGATGGGCCAGGTCGACGGCACGGTGAACCTCACGCCCGGTACGCCGGAATTCACGCGCCTGGTGTGGGACGACGGCGCGTCCGCGCCCTGGCTGCACGGCGGCACTTCGTGCGTGCTGCGGCGGATCGCGATGACACTGGAGACCTGGGACGAAATCGACCGAGAGGAACGGGAACTCACCGTCGGGCGCACCGTCGCCAACGGCGCGCCACTGACCGGGACCGACGAGTTCGACGAGCCGGACTTCACGGCCGTCGACGCCAACGGGATTCCGGTCATCCCGCCGTCGTCGCACATCGCCCGCGCTCATCACACGCATGACGGCGAGCGCTTCTTTCGTCGTGGCTACAACTACGACGACGCCCCCGCGCCAGGCCGAATCTCCAACTCCGGTCTATTGTTCGCCGCCTATCAGCGCGACGTGGACTCGCAGTTCCTCCCGGTTCAGCGTCGGCTCGCGGAATTCGACGCGCTCAATGTCTGGACGACGCCGATCGGTTCCGCCGTGTTCGTGATCCCGCCCGGGGTCCCGTCACCGGGCGGCTATCTCGGGCAATCGTTGTTCGAGTCCTGAGACATGCCCCGCGCCGCCGGGCAGAACCCGGCGGCGCGGACCGTCGGGTCCACAAGACCGCCGACGGTACGCTCGCGGGGCGGTTCGAGGCACCGGACCGACCCGCGATCCTCACCAGAGAACGGCGATGCTCGCGGCCAGCAACGAGAGCACACCGACGGCGAGGAACAGCGGTCGTGGCACCGGTTCGCCCGTGCGCCGCTGACGAGCACTCCCCATGCCGAGAACGCCGCCGAGCACCACCAGGATCACCAGTTTGATCCCGAGCTTCGGGTAGTTCAGCTCGATGCCTTCCGGCCAAGGCGCAGCCAGCACCAAGCCGGTGAGAAGCGATAGCAACAATCCATAGTCCATCACGCGCGTAGTGCGGAACCGCCGCGCGACGGCTTCGGTCACCCATCCGCCGAATGTGACCGCGAATCCAACGATGTGCAGAAGTATTACGATGTTGCGTAGTAGCTCCATGTGAGCAGCTTAACCAGCCGCCAGGTGGGCCCGCCGACTCCGGCTCCGGGCAAGTGCGGTGGGCATCCCGGAATGCTCCCGGGCAGTGGCACTTCGACCTATTCGAGGGTTCGACAGCGCAGAACCACACGGATCACGCCGGATCATCCGAGCTACCGAAGCGCCTGAGATGACGGGACACGACGATCGTTGCCAGGGCGAACTCCGACTGAGCGCAGGGGTATCGGACGCTCATGCGACGAGGGTACTTGGGATGACCGCAGGCCGGAAAAAGGTTGCCCGCGATGCCGAAAAGGAGACCACCTACCCCTTTCCACTCTCAACATATAGCGCACCCGGGGGCTTGCGGCAAGACCCGGGTCGTGCCGCAGAATTGCCCGCCGGGGCCGGAACCTGCGGAAATAGGAGTCGCGTAGTGCGTGTGTTGTTGTCGACGTATGGGTCACGCGGGGATGTCGAACCGCTGGTGGGTCTCGCGGTGCGTCTGCGGGACCTCGGCGCCGAGGTGCGGGTGTGCGCGCCTTCGGACGAAGACTTCGCGCAGCGGTTGGCCGGTGTGGGCGTGCCGTTCGTGCCGGTCGGGCGGTCGGCGCGCGCGCTGACGACCGCGGCGCCGTCGCCGTCGGATCTGCCCCGGCGGGCGGCCGAGCTGATCGCGAGCCAGCTGGACGCGGTCACCGCGGCGGCCGAGGGATGTGACGCGCTGGTGGCGACCGGCATGATGCCGGCAGCGGCGGCCGCGCGATCGGTGGCCGAGAAGCTGGGCCTGGTCTATGTTTACGCGACTTTCCAGCAGCTCACCCTGCCGTCACCGCACCACCCGCCGTTGGCGTATCCGGGGCGGCCGTTCCCGCCGGAGATGACCGACAACCGGACGCTGTGGGACTTCGACGCCGAAAGCATCAACGCGCTGTTCGGCGCGGCCCTCAACACCAATCGGGCTTCGATCGGCCTGCGGCCGGTGGACAACGTCCGCGACTACACGATCGGCGGGCGGCCGTGGCTGGCGACCGACCCTGCCCTGGATCCGTGGCAGGAGACGCCGGACCTCGAGGTCGTGCAGACCGGCGCGTGGATCGTGCCGGACGAACGCCCGCTTCCGGCGGAACTGGCGGCGTTCCTGGACGCGGGCACACCGCCGGTGTACGCGGGCTTCGGCAGCATGCCGATGCACGCGGCGAAGGACGTCGCCCGCGTGGCTGTCGAGGCGATCCGGGCACATGGCCGCCGCGTGATCGTCTCCGGAGGCTGGGCGGAGCTGGCCTTGATCAATGACCGGGACGACTGCTTCGCCGTCGGCGAGGTCAACCACCAGGCACTGTTCGGCCGGGTGGCCGCCGTGGTGCACCACGGCGGTGCGGGCACCACCACGACGGCCACCCGGGCCGGCGCGCCGCAGGTGGTGGTACCGCAGGCGACGGACCAGCCGTACTGGGCGGGCAGGGTCGCCGAATTGGGTATCGGCGCGGCACACGACGGTCCGGTTCCGACCACCGGGTCCCTGTCGGCCGCACTCCGAACTGCTCTGGCTCCGGAGACCCGCGCCCGAGCGGCCGCCGTGGCCCGCACGATCCGGTCCGACGGCGCCACGGTGGCCGCGAAGCTGCTGGTCGACGCGATCACCCGAGAACGACCGCATGTCTCTGCCTGAACCACGCGCAATCATCAATCCAGGAAAGTGAGGGGCGTTGCCGGCTCAGGAATATCGAGAGGAATTGCGGTCCGAACGCGACTACGTAGCCGGGCTCTACGCGCGGCTCGACGCCGAGCGCGCGCGGGTGAAGGGAAGGTACGACGCGGCGTTGCGGGGACACGGCGGAACACTGGTGGACCGGGATGTCGAGGTCCGAGCGCTCGCCAGAGAGATGAAGCGATTGGACGTGGCGGACAACGGGTTGTGTTTCGGTCGCCTGGACGCCCTGTCGGGTGAACATTTCTACATCGGCCGGATCGGGCTCTTCGACGAGCAGAACGAGTACGAACCGCTGTTGCTCGATTGGCGAGCGCCCGCGGCGCGGGCGTTCTACATCGCCACCGCCGCGTCCCCCGAGAACATGCGTCGGCGCCGCCGATTCCACACCCGCGGGCGTCACGTGGTCGACTTCACCGACGACGTGCTCGGCCGCCCCGAAGGGGCCGAACGCGGCGACGCGGCCCTGCTGGCGGCGGTCGACGCGCCACGCGGTACGGGCATGCGCGACATCGTGGCGACGATCCAGGCCGAACAGGACCGGATCATCCGGCTCGACCACCCGGGGGTATTGGTGATCGAAGGCGGCCCGGGCACCGGGAAGACCGTGGTGGCGCTGCACCGCGTCGCGTATCTGCTCTACACCCGGCGCGAACAGATGGAACGCCACGGTGTGCTCGTGGTCGGGCCCAACCCGGCGTTCCTCGACCACATCGATCACGTGCTGCCGTCGCTGGGCGAGTCCGACGTGGTCTTCGCGACCACCGGCGACCTCGTGCCCGGCCTGCGCGTCACTGCCGAGGACACCCCGGAAGCCGCGCGGCTGAAGGGTTCGCTGAAGATCCTCGACGTGCTCGCCGCGGCGATCGCCGATCGGCAACGGCTGCCGGAACAGCCGCTGCCGATCGAGCTGGCGGACGTCACGGTGCGGATCGACGCCGAGACCGCTGAGTGGGCCAGGCAGGAGGCGCGGGCGAGCGGACTGCCGCACAACGAGGCCCGCGCGGTCTTCGCCGAGATAGTCACCTATGTCCTCACCGAGCGGGCGGCGGCCAGGATCGGCCGCGGCTGGCTGACCCGGGCCAACCGTGAAGCATGGGAGCAACTGCGGGCGGATGTGGTCGGAGAGCTCGCCGAGAATGACGCGTTCACCGCCGCGCTCGATCAGCTCTGGCCGATCTTGACGCCCAAAACTCTCTTGACAGAGCTGTACACGTCGCCCGAACGGTTGCGTGCGGCGGGCGCGAGCCAGGCGCTGCTCCGCGCCGAGGGCGAGGCCTGGACGGTGTCGGATGTGCCGTTGCTCGACGAGTTGGTCGATCTGCTGGGCCGCGACAAGCAGGCCGACCAGGCCGCCGAGCGGGAACGCGAGCGCGGGGCCGCGTACGCCGCGGGCGTGCTGGACATCTTGATCAGCCGCGAGGACCTGATGGACGACGAGGACCACCTGCTCGCCCAGGACCTGTTGTACGCCGAGGACCTGGCCGATCGCTTCCTCGAACGCGACACCCGCGCGGTCGCCGAACGCGCCGCCGCCGACCGGGACTGGACCTACCGGCACGTCGTGGTCGACGAGGCCCAGGAGCTGTCGGAGATGGATTGGCGGGTGCTCATGCGGCGCTGCCCCAACCGATCCTTCACGGTGGTCGGCGATCTCGCCCAGCGCCGGTCGGTCGCCGGAGCGACATCGTGGGGCGCGATGCTGGAGCCGTATGTGCCGGGCCGCTGGGTTCACCGGTCGCTGACGGTGAACTACCGCACCCCGGCGGAGATCATGACCGTCGCCGCCGCGCTGCTCGCCGAATTCGCACCCGGGGTCCAGCCACCGGAGTCGGTCCGCGCGTGCGGTGTTCGACCGTGGTCGCGGCGGGTCACCGAGGGCGAATTACCGCAGGCGATAGCGGAGTTCGTCCGGAGCGAAGCCGGTCGCGAAGGAACCAGTATCGTGATCGGGCCACCGGATGTGCCGGGTGCGGTAGCCGCGTCGGAGACGAAGGGCCTCGAGTTCGACGCCGTTCTGGTAGTGGAACCGGAGCGGATCCTCGCCGAGGGTCCACGCGGCGCGGCCGAGCTCTACGTCGCCCTCACACGCGCCACCCAGCGCCTCGGCGTCCTGCACCTGGGTCCCTTGCCGCAGGCTCTGAGCGGGCTCACCGAATATGGTTCGACTGCCGGAACTCGACAGTCGGCATAGCGATCCGCGAGCGGGCTATCAGCCGGACGATAGCCGCACGCCCAGGAGCGCGCCGCGCACCGGAGATCCGGTGCGCGGCCGCTGCGGCGCGCGGGTCAGCTCGTGAGGTCGTCGACCGAGGGTGATTCGTTGCGCGACAGCGTGATCCCGAGGTTCGCGGCGGTGCGATCGAGCTCGTCGTCCTCGCCGTGGTTCCATTGGATGGCCGCGCCGTCGGAGGAGAGCACCTCGACGTTGAGGCACAGCGACTGCAGCTCTTTGAGCAAGACCTTGAACGACTCCGGAATGCCCGGCTCCGGAATGTTCTCGCCCTTGACGATCGCCTCGTAGACCTTCACACGACCGACCACGTCGTCGGACTTGATGGTCAGCAGCTCCTGCAGCGTGTACGCCGCACCGTAGGCCTGCATGGCCCAGCACTCCATCTCACCGAAACGCTGACCACCGAACTGCGCCTTACCACCCAACGGCTGCTGGGTGATCATCGAGTACGGACCGGTCGAACGCGCGTGGATCTTGTCATCGACCAAGTGGTGCAGCTTCAGGATGTACATGTAACCGACCGCCACCGGATACGGGAACGGCTCACCGGAACGCCCGTCGAACAACGTCGCCTTACCGTCGTCGTTCACCATCCGCTCACCATCACGGTTGGGCAACGTCGAAGCCAGCAAACCGGTCAGCTCCTCCTCCCGCGCGCCGTCGAACACCGGCGTGGCGATGTTGGAGTCCGCCGGCGCGCCCAGCATCTCCTCCGGCAGCGCCTGCGCCCAATCGGGGCGGGTACCGTCAGCGGCGACGTCGACCTTCCAGCCGGCCTTGCCGATCCAGCCCAGATGGGTCTCCAAGATCTGGCCGATGTTCATACGACGCGGCACACCATGAGTGTTCAAGATGATGTCCACCGGGGTGCCATCAGGCAGGAACGGCATGTCCTCGGTCGGCAGGATCTTACCGATCACACCCTTGTTCCCGTGCCGGCCCGCGAGCTTGTCACCGTCCTGGATCTTGCGCTTCTGCGCCACATACACCCGGACCAGCTCATTGACACCCGGCGGCAGATCATCATCGTCCTCCCGGGAGAACACCCGGATACCGATCACCTTGCCCGACTCACCGTGAGGCACCTTCAACGAGGTATCACGCACCTCACGCGCCTTCTCACCGAAGATCGCCCGCAACAACCGCTCCTCCGGCGTCAGCTCGGTCTCACCCTTCGGGGTCACCTTGCCCACCAGGATGTCACCGTCACGCACCTCCGCACCGATACGCACGATGCCACGCTCGTCCAGATCGGCCAGCACCTCATCGGAGACATTCGGGATATCCCGCGTGATCTCCTCCGCACCCAGCTTGGTGTCGCGGGCGTCGATCTCGTGCTCCTCGATATGAATCGAGGTCAGCACATCCTCCTCCACCAAACGCTGCGACAGGATGATCGCGTCCTCGTAGTTGTGACCCTCCCACGGCATGATCGCCACCAGCAGGTTCTTACCCAGCGCCATCTCACCGTTCTCGGTGCACGGCCCATCGGCCAGCACCTGACCACGCTCCACCCGCTGACCCTCGTCCACGATCGGACGCTGATTCGAGCACGTGCCCTGATTCGAACGATTGAACTTCCGCATCCGATACGACTTACGCGTACCGTCATCGGCCATCACGGTCACATAGTCAGCGGAAACCTCCTCGACCACACCCGCCTTCTCGTTCACCACCACATCACCCGCGTCCACGGCCGCGCGCAGCTCCATGCCGGTGCCGACGATCGGCGCCTCGGAACGGATCAGCGGAACGGCCTGACGCTGCATGTTCGCGCCCATCAGGGCGCGGTTGGCGTCGTCGTGCTCGAGGAACGGGATCATCGCCGTCGCGACCGACACCATCTGACGCGGCGACACGTCCATGTAATCGACCTCGGCGCGATCGACCAACTCCACCTCGGAGTTCCTGCGCCGTACCGGAATCCGCGCGGCGACGAATCGGCCTTCGGCATCCAGCGGCTCGTTCGCCTGCGCCACCACGTGCAACTCCTCACGGTCGGCGGACAGATAGTGACCTCGTCGGTCACTTTGCCGTCGACAACTCGCCGGTACGGCGTCTCGATGAAGCCGAATGGATTCACGCGGGCATACACCGACAGATAACCGATCAGCCCGATATTCGGGCCTTCGGGCGTCTCGATCGGACACATCCGTCCGTAATGGCTGTAATGCACATCGCGGACTTCCAGACCGGCACGTTCCCTGGTGAGGCCGCCCGGCCCGAGGGCGGACAGTCGGCGTTTCTGGGTCAGACTCGCCAGCGGGTTGCGCTGATCCGAGAACTGCGACATCTGCGACGTTCCGAAGAATTCCTTGATCGCCGCGACGACCGGGCGGATGTTCATCAGCGTCTGCGGCGTGATCGCCTCGACGTCCTGAGTCGTCATCCGCTCACGCACCACGCGTTCCATCCGCGACAGCCCCAGCCGGAACTGGTTCTGGATCAGCTCGCCGACGGTGCGCAGGCGACGGTTGCCGAAATGGTCGATGTCATCCACCTCGACCCGGACCTCGATGCCGCCGGGTGCGGTCATCAACCGATCACCGGCGTGCAGGCGCAGCAGGTATTCGATGATCGCGACGATGTCCTCTTCGGTGAGCACGCGGGAGCCGATGACTTCGCCGGTGTGGATGCCGAGTTTCTTGTTCATCTTGTAGCGGCCGACGCGCGCCAGGTCGTAGCGCTTCTCCTTGAAGAACAGGTTCTCCAGCAGGGTCTGCGCGGACTCCTTGGTCGGCGGCTCGCCCGGACGCAGCTTGCGGTGGATATCGAGCAGCGCCTCGTCGGCGCCCGCGGTGTTGTCCTTCTCCAGGGACGTCATCATGGTTTCGGAGAAACCGAACCGCTCGACGATCTGGGCACTCGTCCAACCGAGCGCTTTGAGCAGCACAGTTACCGGTTGGCGGCGCTTGCGATCGATCCGGACGCCGACGGTGTCGCGCTTGTCGATGTCGAATTCCAGCCACGCGCCGCGGCTCGGGATGACGCGCGCACTGTGCAAGTCCTTATCCGTGGCCTTGTCGACAGTGTGATCGAAGTAGACGCCGGGCGAACGCACCAGTTGGGAAACGATGACGCGCTCGGTGCCGTTGATGATGAAAGTGCCCTTGTCGGTCATCATCGGGAAATCACCCATGAAGACCGTCTGGCTCTTGATCTCACCGGTGCTGTGATTCATGAACTCGGCGGTGACGAACAGCGGCGCCGCATAGGTCATGTCCTTGTCTTTGCATTCCGCTATCGAGGCTTTGACCTCTTCGAATCGCGGCTCGGAGAGAGTCAGCGACATCGTCGCGGCGAAGTCCTCGATCGGGCTGACTTCCGCGAGCACCTCCTCCAGCCCACCCACCGGTGAAGCGCCGCTCACCGCTGCTCGTTCGCGCCGGTCGGGCGCACCGATCAACCATTCGAACGATGCGGTCTGTACATCCAGCAACCCCGGAACATCGAGGGGTTCGCGGAGTCTGGCGAACGAGACACGCTTCGGCGCCCCGGGTATCGCGGTGTCGACGGGTGTTGCGGCCTTGGCTACTTCGGTCCGACTCGAGACTGTCAAGATGCGTCCTTCCAGCACCTCGCGCCGCCCACGTGTACACGCGGTCGTCACGGTTTCTGCTCGTCCTGTGGGCTTTTCCCATTTCCGCACCGTGCCGGTCATTGTCCGAACAGGACTCGACAACAACGGGTGGAAAGCGGCACAGATCCACGCCGCTTTCCACGGTCATTTCATATCTCGAGAGTTGGACAGCACGCGCCCCGGCGCGAGGTCTCAAATTACACCCTGAATCGACCGATGTCGAGGAAACAAGGAAATAAGCAACCGATTTCCGGCGCCTTCCCGTAATAATAGTGACATCTCAATATGCCATTCGTCAAGTTCATTAGCGGTTATCTGCCAGCGCATTCCCTCGTGTCGGACGAACCCGATCGCGCGCCTGTACTTCGGTCCGCATGGCCCCTCGCCCAGGGTCCGGAACCCGTCCGGCGGCAACGGTCGTCGTCCGCCCGGACACCTGCGCATCTCGCGCCTCGCTAACCTGCGTCGGTGCCCTCAGCGAATCTGCGTCACTCCGTGCGCGCGATCGTTCTCGACGAGCAGGACCGTATCCTGCTGTGCCGCTACACCATTGCCGAACCGGCCGGCACGATCGTGTGGGCGGCTCCCGGCGGGGGCATCGAGCCCGGCGAGCAGCCGCTTGCCGCGCTGCGTCGAGAGCTGCACGAGGAGATAGGGCTGGCGCTCGATGCCGACCCGCCGCACGTTTGGCACCAACAGGTCGTCACACCCGCGCACGCACCCGGCTACGACGGCGTGATCAACGACTATTTCCTTCTCCGCACCACATCGTTCCATCCTCGGGGTGCGCTGTCGGACCACGAACTCGCCACCGAGAGCATCGATGGTTTCCGCTGGTGGCGGCTGCGAGAGATCACCGGCTACCGTGGCGCCGACCTGTTCTCGCCGCGCGATCTCGCGGCGCCGTTGGCGAGGCTCATCGCCGGGGAGATCCCGGACCGGCCGGTGCCGCTCGGTCTGTGATCACCGCGCCCGCGACCGGGCGCGGTGGTACCTATCGCGGTGCGGTCAGACCGTGCGGCGGAGGCGGATCAGAGCCACCCAGCCGAGAACCGTGGCGACCAACCCGATTCCGAGGGCCACGAAGCCACCGACTATCCCGTAGCCGGTGCCGGGACCACCCTCGGCAGCCGCCACCACCAGCCCGCCGAGGAGCATGGCGGTCAGCCCCGCACCCGAAGCCACGAGCGCCCATCGTTTTCGGTTGCCGCTGCGGATACGGCCGGCCGGGCGTGCCAGCGCCAGCCCTCCGACGACCACGCCGGCGAGCGCGAGCAGCGCGGCCACCGCGCCCACGAGCCGCCCGGTGGTCATGGCGGAAGGATCGGCGGCGGCCGACTGCGCGGAGGCGTACGCGGCCGCCGGGGTGGCGAACGCGGAACTCCCGAGCAGGGCGGCTGCGGCGGCGAGCAGGTGACGGACGGACATGGGCGCTCCTTCGTCGTAGGACCGGGACGTGCTCGATCATGTCCGCCGAACCCCGGTCCGATCGTCGTGCGAACGGAGGCAATTCCCGCTGCCGCCGCTGTCGTAGCCCGCCGCCGGGTCTACCGCGCACGCGGTACCGGTACCGCGTGCGCGGTAGCGGATTGATCATCCGTGCGCGGGAGTCGCCCGCACGCACATCCGGCTAGGGTGCACCCATGAGCAGGCGACGGATCGGAGATCGGGCGATCGCCGTCGGCGTGGCGGCGACCCTGCTGATCGCCGGACTGTCCGCGGAGCACTCCCCCACGGCTGTCGATCCGCTGGGCTACGCGTTGCTGGCAACCGGCGGTCTCGCGCTGGCCGCACGCCGCCGGGCTCCGGTCACCGTGCTCGCCGTGACCGGATTGTGCGCGCTGGGTTACCAGGCCCTCGGCTTCGACGTGCCTGCCGTCGCGTTCCTGTTCGCGGTGTACGCCGCCGTGCGGGCGGGACATCACCTGCTGACGGTGGCCGCGGCGGTGATCCTGCTGGCCGCTCTCCCACTGGCGGCGCTGATTTCGCTCCGCGACACCAGCGAGGCGTTCGCACAGGCACGAGACGCCCTGGAGCTGGCCTGGCTGATCGCGGCGGGCGCGGCGGGCGAAGCGCTGCGGCAGGCCGAGCGGCGGGCGGAGGAGGCCGAGCGCACCCGAGAGGAGACCGCGCGGCGGCGCGCCGACGAGGAGCGGCTGCACATCGCGCGGGAGCTGCACGATTCGCTGACCCATCAGATCTCGGTCATCAAGGTGCAGTCCGAGGCGGCCGTGCACGTCGCCCGCAAGCGGGGTGAAGAGGTGCCGGAGGCGCTGCTGGCGATCCGCGCGGCCGGGCGCGAGGCGGCCAGGGAGCTGCGGGCGACCCTGGAGGCGCTGCGCGACGACGGCAAGAGCCCGCCGCACGGGCTCGACCACGTCCCGGAACTGGTGGAACGAGCCCGCACGGCCGGTTTGGACGCCACGCTGAGGATCGAAGGGCATCCTCGGGACGTGCCCGCGGCGGTGGACCGGACCGTCTACCGCATCGTCCAGGAATCGCTGACCAACATCGCACGCCATGCCGCGGCCACCATGGCGTCGATCCGGATCGACTACGGCCCCGACAACCTGGTCGTACGCGTCGACGACAACGGCAAGGCCACGCCGGACAGCGCCCCGGCGCCCGGCGTCGGGCTGCTCGGCATGCGCGAGCGCGTCACCGCCCTCGGCGGCCTGCTGCGGGCGGCACCGCGCGAGGAGGGCGGCTTCGGCGTGCACGCCGAACTACCCGTGGACCGGACTTCGTGATCCGGGTCCTGCTGGTGGACGACCAGCCACTGATTCGCAGCGGTTTCCGCGCGCTGCTCGACCTCGAGGACGACATCGAGGTGGTGGCCGAGGCCGCCGACGGAAGCGAGGGCCTGGCACTGGCCAGGCAACACCGGCCCGACATCGCGCTCGTCGACATTCAGATGCCGGTCCTCGACGGCCTGGAAACGACCCGCCGCATCGCCGCGGACCCCGCCCTGTCCGCCGTGCACGTCGTCATCCTGACCAACTACGGCTTGGACGAGTACGTCTTCGACGCGCTGCGCGCAGGAGCGGCCGGTTTCCTCGTCAAGGACATCCAGCCGGAGGACTTTCTGCACTCCGTCCGCGTCGCCGCGCGCGGCAACGCGCTGCTCGCCCCATCGATCACCCGCAGGCTGATCGACCGGTACGTCACCCGGCCACTCGGCACCGGTACCGGTACCGGGTTGCGGGAACTGACGAACCGCGAACGGGAGGCCGTCGTTCTGGTCGCCCACGGCCTGTCCAACGACGAGATCGCCGACCGCATGGTCATCAGCCCGCTGACTGCCAAGACGCACATCAACCGTGCCATGACCAAGCTCCACGCCCGTGATCGCGCCCAGCTCGTGGTTCTGGCCTACGAATCCGGTCTCGTGACTCCGCGCAGCTCATGACGACATGGACCCCTCCGTCCACCGGTACGCGCTACCGTGCGAGGAAGTGCCAGCCCAGCCAAGCCCATACCAGCACGACGGCGATCCTCGCCGCCCGGGTGCGGGTCGAGCACGCGACCGTCTCACCGAGAGACGCGATCAGATCCCGGCGCACGCGCGCCACCGCCATGGCGCCGAGCGCGACGACCAGCAGGAGCACGAAACCGAGGACGACGATCTGCCGATCGCTCATCTCGACACCAACCACCAGCCCGCACCCAGCCAGACCAGCCATCCGGCGAAGCGCAGCGGCCCTTGCTCGAGTGCCGGATCCAGCAGCGTCGACAACGTGGGATGTTCGTCGCTCGGCCGGGTCCGATCCGGCTGCCGCAGAAACGCGTACACCTCCCACGCCGCTACCGAGACCAGTAGGGCCGACCAGACGCCGATGCCGCGCCGCAGCCGCGCGGTGCGCGCGACCGGCTCGGGCGCCACGCGCCAGGCGGCCGTCGCGACCACGGCCGCCACCACGACAACGAGTGCGACAGCAGGCCAGCTGAACGGCCGGGTCGCGGTTCCGGCCGCAGCGACCACGACACCGACGGCGAGCAGTGCGGCACGTCGACCGCATGGCCTTTCTGGGCGCGCCGGTTCCGATGTCACGATCGCAGGATAGGCCTCCGAACGGCCGAATCCGGACAGGTACGCGCGCATGGCCGCCACAGCGTGCCGAACGGCGGCACCGTGCGGGGTCGGAACGTTCCGGCCGCGTGGTGTCGCGGGCGTCAGGCGGTGCGGATGCCCGGGGCGGCTCGACGGAGCTGTGCCTACGGCTTTAGAGCCTGCCGACGATCCGGTCGGGGGTCACCCGGACAGTAACCATGGGAATGTCGCCATAGGTAGCGGCGGCGTCGGGGTTGTGCTCGGCATAGGTGACGCCCGTGTACTTCAGCGCCAGACGATCGCGCAGTTCGGCACCGCCTTCGTCGGACAAGACGGCGGTGCCGTGGATCGCGGCGTAGGTGTAGGGCCGCTCAGGTGGGGCTGAGCAGCACGCTGACGCGCGCGTCCCGACGCAGATTGCGCTCCTTGCGACTGCCCGCTCCCACCGCGAACAGGATCTCGTCCCCGTCGGAGCACCCACACCACCGACTGGTGGGGGCTGCCGTCGGGCTGGATGGTGGCCACGGTCGCGAACACCGGGGCGTCGAGCACCTCTGTCGGCCGCATCGCGCCGATGCCGTTCTCACCGGCCGTCTCGGTCCGCGCCGCGTGTGCGAGGCGAACGGCGATTCCTCCCCCCGCCGCGGGCGCCCGTGGGTGACGCCGTCGTGGCGGTCCACGGCCAGGTCAGCAGCGCCCATACCGCGAGCAGGAGCACGGCCACCGTCACCAGGTACCACGGCCAGGGGCCGAGCACATCGAGCAGCGAAGCGGTCGTGGGCTTACCGTTGACGAATCCGTAGTTGGTTCCCGCGATCGAATTGAAGACGAAAGTCACCGCGACCCACACCACGGTGACGGTCACGGCGAACCGGTAACTTCCCCAGTCCGGACGCATGCCGATGCCCCAGGTCAGGTAGATGGCCGCCCAGACAACGACCAAGTGGATCGCCCAGAACGCCAGGAACTCCGGATGCGGGAAGTCGGGACTCTCCAGCGCCGGTGACGCCAGCGCCTGTGTGCTCAAGGTGAGGCACCAGTAATAGGTCAACGCGTACGCCCAGCGCCGGTGCGACCACAGGGCGTACGCGGCGACCATGCTCGCGAGGTCGGTCAGTCGCAGGGGCACCGAGCGGCCCACCGTGGGCGGGAGCATCGCTACCAGATAGATCACCAGGTACAAACCCAGCGTCGCGGCGCCCGCGACGCGGCCGAATCGGCGTGCGCTTTCGGGGCTGCGGTGTCCGCGACCGACGCGGACCACCAGCGCCGCCCCGGCGGCGAACACGGCCAGCACCACCCAGTGTGATGGCCCGTACGCGAAAAATTCCCGCTGCGCCGATGGCGGGTCCACCCGATCGATCCTAGAGGGCGAGCAGGCGGAATTGATAGTCGCCTCGTTTGCCGCCGGTCGGGCAGGATTACGCAGCCGAAGGGACCGGCCCGGGCTCCGGGTCGGCCCCTTCGGTGATCACGCCCGCCCCCGCTCACGGCGGGACGGTTGTCCCGTCAGGCGTGAATGTACCCGTCAGGCATAGATGTAGACAACCGCGTTACTGGTACCGCCACCGGCGGTGACGGTCACCGGGACTATGCCTATCCCCGCTGGCGCTACCGCGGTGATCTGCGTATCCGACACGACCGTGAACGAAGTCGCCGGGAGCAGACCGAACGACACCGCGGTAGCGCCGGTGAACCCACTGCCGGTCAGCGTGACGGTCGTCCCGCCGGTCACCGGGCCGGTACTCGGAGTGATCGAGATCAGCGTGGGAACCGACACGTACGTGAAGGGCACACCGGCACTCGTACCCGCCGGAGTGGTCACGGTGACCTGCACCGTACCCGTTCCCGCAGGAGCGACCGCGACGATCAGCGAATCCGACAACACGAAGAAGAACGTCGCGGGAGTGGCTCCGAACTTCACCGAGGTGGCTCCGGTGAACCCGGTGCCGGTCAACGTGACCACGGTTCCCCCGGTCGCCGGGCCGGTGCTCGGACTGATCGAAACCACCGTGGGAACCGACAGATACTTGAACGGCAGTCCGTTACTCGTGCCCGCGGGAGTGGTGACGGTGACCTGCACCGTGCCTGTGCCGGGAGGAGCGACGGCCACGATCTGCGTGTCCGACACCACGGTGAACGAAGTCGCCGGTGTGGCACCGAACTTCACCGCTGTCGCGCCCGACAGGCCCACCCCGAAGATGACGACCGTCGTTCCACCGGCGGGCGACCCCGAGCCCGGAGTGAGGGCGAACAGGATCGGCGGCAGCACGTAGGTGTAAGGAACCCCGTTGCTTATGCCGCTCGGCCCGATGACGATGACCGGGACCGTACCGATTCCCACGGGAGCCACCGCGGTGATCTGCGAATCCGAACCGACCGTGAACGAAGTCGCCGGAAGGATACCGAAGAAAACCGCGGTAGCGCCGGTGAATCCGCTTCCGGTGATATTCACGCTGTTACCGCCGGTGACCGGTCCCGTGGTCGGGGAAATCGAAGTGATAGTAGGCATGATGCTGCCTCCTCGTCGATGTGGTGAAGAGGGGGTCGCGGTATGTGAAGGTTTCTCCGCACCGGGGTGCCGACTCCTGCCGTGGCACGGCTCTATCCAGTAACACCCCGGCGACCCCTGAGAGGCAATGCATTCGGCGATCCGTTTTGGTCCGTTTTCGGATTCGCCACCGTACGTCGGCATCTCGGATGTTCCAGAATTGCGCCATGCGCCGCACTGCACGAGAAGCAGCAGGCCAGGCCACCTCCACCGAGCGATGACGCGATGGCTCATTGCGGATAGACGCAACCCGTCGAGCGCGATAGAGCAAAGAATCCGGCACGTCGATGCCGACTCAACGAATTCCCGGAAGAGGGCGCGGTTTCAATATGCAAGCTCGGATGAGCAACGCATTCGATTATTACCTGCACATTCGGCCGTATCACGAGACCGATGCCGAGTTCTCGGCAGCAGCGGATCCGCATCGACATTCGATTGCCTTGGGCGCGACCCGAGCTGCCTGCGCGGACGGTACCGCCCTGCGGCACGAGTTCCGATGCCGGTGCGGGGCACACCGATCCGGTCGTGGGCGCGCGCGCCGATCCGGCGCCGAGGCCGAACAGTTCCTCGTATTGATCACCGGCCCGATGGAGGGCCGCTCGCGACTCGGCACCCGCAAAGTCGCCACCGCCGAGATGCACGCCGTCGCCACGGCGGCGGTCGATACCTTCCTGCGAGCCTACGAAGCGCCGGAAAACCAGTGAGTACAACGCACCGCGCGACGCATTGTCGCCCGGCGGAGAAAGGAAAGCCGTGGCCGGCTCACCCGGAGATCTGCTCGCGACCATCGAAGCCGAGCGGGCGATCTACCGCACCTTTTACCCTTTCTCCGTATTGCCGACACCCAGGAAAGCGAACGATTCACCGAATGTTTCACGCCGGACGCGCTGATCGAGTACCGGATCATGCCCGGCCCGGTCGTGCGCTTCCACGGGCGCGACGAGTTCACGGCGTACATGAGCCGCGTGCCGAAGTCCCAGCGCGGGCTGGTGGCCCATGTCGCCGGGCAGGCCACCATCGAGTGGACCGATGACGGACCGCTGCTCACCGCCTACGCCACCGTCTGGCATTGGTTCACGACGAGGGAGTTCGTCGGCAACCCACCGGCGGAGTGGACGACCATCGGCCTGGTGCGGGACAAGTTCGAGAAGCACGACGGCGAGTGGCTGATCTCCCACCGCGACGTGCGACCGGTCGCGGGACGGGTCGCCGCCGGGGGCGGCCCGGTCTGAGCCACCGATCGTGTTCGGCTTGCCGCCCTCCGCGGCAGGCGAAGCCGGAAGCCGATGTCCTGCTGCGAAAGCGGACCGATTTCTCGGCATCGAAGCCGGAAACGGAATGCCGAGGACGCAGCGTGCGAAGTTCGGGCCGAGGAGCACGAGCTATCCGCCGGGGTTGCGGTCGGCACACATCGACGGCCGAGGGTGGCAGGCGCTCACGACGCCGGGCCTTTCGATTCGGGTGGGGCGTCGTCCGGTGAAAACCGCGCCGGTGCCGCTTCCGGGCGCCGCGCTCTCCCGCCCGATCCGGGCAACCGGGCCGTCGGCGCGGCCGCCTTGGTTCGCGGGGCGAGCCGTGCGGTGCGTGGCGTCGCGTTGCGCGGGCGGGGTGCGCGCAACCGGAGCGCGGTGAGGGCGCTCACCACGGTCGAGTGGATGGGCAGCCGTGCGATCACCGGGTCGGCGGCGGCGATCCTGGCGATCGCGGGGATGGGGCTGACCAGGCTCACCGGGGTGCCGCGGCCACGACAGCGGGCGGCTTCCCGCGCGAGCGTCGATACCGCACGGCAGGAGAGGAATTCGAGTTTGGTCGTGTCCACGACCAAACCGCAGGCCGAAGCCTCCGCGCATTCGACAGCCCGGCGTATGTTCCGTCGCCACACCTCCAGGGTGAACGCGTCGGCTGTCCCCCGGGTGGACATGACCACCGCCGGGCCCTGCCTTCGCAGGCTGCTGGACAGCCGGGCGCGTGGATCGGGAACCTCGTCCACCGCGGGCGACCGCTCGGAACGGGACGGGCAGGGGTCGGCCGGAGAATTCATGACACTCCCGATTCGATTCGAGCGCTCCGCGGGGCACTCCTGAGCCGGATCGCCCTGCGGTCATCAAAACGCACCTGGACAACCGTCCTATCACGCCGCGCCCATGCCGGCGGGTGAAGCGGACGAGTTCACCGGCTCGAGACGGAAACGAGATCCCTCCGCTCCGCTATCGCTCCCGACCCGTGTTCGCGACGGTGCATGCCCAGGCTCCCGACCCCCGGAACCACCACTCAGCGGGCAATCGCCCCCCGTCAGCGGCAGCAATTGGGGTCGAGCACCACACACAGCGCCGACAACGCGTCACGGCGGGCTCGATGGAAAGTATTCATCCCAGAGCGTTCGGATTCGACCAGCCCGGCCTTGCGCAGTTGCCCGAGGTGATGACTGACCGTCGACTCGCTCAAGCCGACCACCGCGGCGAGGTCGCCGCCGTTCTCCGCGCCGGACGGGCTGGTCAGCAACAGCGACAAGAGGCGAACGCGCACCGGATCGGCGAGGGCCTTCAATCGCAGCGCCACCTCCAGCGCGGCGGTCTCGTCCACCGGCCCGGCCGCGACCGGCGCGCAGCAGACCGGGGCGGACATGTCGATCACGGGCAGCGTCTTCGGCATGCGATCCAGATTATCGGAATCATTGACATATGTCGAAAAGGTGGCAGACTCGGCAGCGTCCAGTTCTTCGATATATGTCACACAAGTGGAGGAAGTCATGTCTCGTGTCCAGCTCGCCCTCAACGTCGACGACCTCGATCAGGCCGTCACCTTCTATTCGGCGCTGTTCGGCGCCGAACCGGCCAAGCGGAAGCCCGGCTACGCGAACTTCGCGATCACTCACCCGCCCCTGAAGCTGGTTCTGCTCGAGAATCCCGGCCACGGCGGCAGCGTCAACCATCTCGGCGTGGAAGTCGAGACCTCCGAGCAAGTACACGCGGAGATCGCCCGACTGTCCGAAGCAGGATTGTTCACCGAGGAGCAGATCGCCACCACGTGTTGCTTCGCGACCCAGGACAAGGTGTGGGTCACCGCGCCCGACAAGGAGCGCTGGGAGGTCTACACCGTGCTGGCCGACAGCGAATCTTTCGGCGACGCGCCCGAACTCGGCGACGCGCAAGCGGTTCAGGCTTGTTGCGGCACGGCCGAAGATGCCGCCGCCGAAGGCGCGTGCTGCGGCTCGGCCGCGAAGAAGGAAGCGATCGCGTCCGGCGCCACCTGCTGCGGTTGACCCGCTCCCGAAGGCTGCGCCCACCAGGCGTTCCCTTCCACGCCGTGTCGATCGGTCGGCGTGGCCGGACCACCATCGCGTACGGTCACGCCCCGATCCGGCGATCACCCGGACGATCGCCGCGTCGGCATCGTCCCGGACGGACATCGTTTTCCCCTGTGCGGGAAGTGCATTCGAGCATGGCGGCGGATCGGGTACTGTCCTACCGCCGTGCACCCGGCGGATCGGCTGCGCGGAGACCTTCGTCCTACTCCGGAATCGAGGCCCACGCGTGAATCACAAGCTCTGGTTGCTCGGCAGGCTCGTCACAGTCGGTGGTCACGTATTGGGTGAGAAGCTCCTGCGGCCGAAAGCACGCGGTATCGACGACGTCCCGGTCTCCGGTGACGCGATCACCACCGAGTGGCTGACGGCCGTACTGTGCCGCGATGTTCCCGCCGCCGAGGTGGTCTCGTTCGAGACGTCCAACGGCAGCAGCGGCACCTCCACCCGGGTGGCGATTCGCGTCGAGTACAACGAGGCGGGCGGGCAAGCCGGATTGCCGACCCGTTTGTTCGCGAAGACCACCACGTCGCTCAGCCAGCGCATCCTGCTCGGTGGCGCGAAGATGATCGACGGCGAAACCCGCTTCTTCACCGATTTCCGGCCGGGCGTCGAAATGGAGGCGCCGCTGGGGTATTGGGGCGCCGTCGATCCGGCATCATGGCGGTCCATCGCGCTCATGGAGGACATCGCCGCGACCCGCGGCGCGGTGTTCGTCGAGCCGAACGCGCCGATCGCCCGCGACCAGATGGAAGACTTGGTGCGCAATCTGGCCCGGCTCCACGGCACCTTCTGGAAACACCCCGCGCTCGCGAACCTGGGAACCCCGAACGACATGCTCGACGCCGTGCTCGCGGCGATCGACATGAAGAAACGATGCGCGGTCGGGCTCGAGCGGGCCGAAGCGGTCATCCCCGCCTCGCTCCACGGGCAGAGCGAGCGGTTGTGGGCCGGCGTCGAGAAGGCGCTCGACCTGGCCACCAACGCGTTGCCGCCGACGTTGCTGCACGGCGACCCGCACATCGGACAGACCTACGTGACCGGCGACGGACGAATGGGATTCGTGGACTGGCAGGTCGTGATGCAGGGCGGCTGGGCGCACGATTTCGCGTATACCGTCAATTCCGGCTGCGAACCGGAAGATCGCCGCGCGTGGGATCGTGCGCTGCTGGAACTCTATCTCGACGAACTCGGACGCTGCGGCGGCGAAGCGCCGTCCTTCGACGACGCCTGGCTGACCTACCGGCAACAATCCATGTTCGCCTACGCCGCGTGGGCTTTCACCATCGGCCGCGCGGTCTACCAGCCCAAGATGCAGACCGAACAGACCTGCCTGACGCTGTTGCATCGGATCACCACCGCTGTGGAGGACCACGATTCGCTGGACGCCCTCGGCATCTGAGGAAGCACGCGCGGACGCCGGCCCCGTCGGACCCCGCACCGGCGAGGAAACCACTTGTCGCCAGCAGCGGGGAATGGCATGCGGCGCTATATCATCGCCCGGTTCCGGCTGATACGCAGTAACGCCCTTTCCGGAGCCGCGACTCGGCGCGGAGTCCGCTCTGGCACGCCCGCACACGAATGTCTGGAGTTCCCAACGTGAGTACGCCGCCGTCCGGCACCAGCGCCGGATCCTGCCCGATCGTCCATGGTTCACCGATCGACTCCGACGGCCCGCGCGTACCACTGCACACACCGGAATTCGCCGCTGATCCGCATCACTTCTACCGCGAAATGCGCACCAGATACGGCTCTTTGGCCCCTGTGACGCTCGCGCCGGGCGTACCCGCCACGTTGGTGATCGGCTACGGCACCGCGGTGCGGATTCTCAACGACCCCGATCACTTCCCCGCCGATCCGCGCGCCTGGCAGAAGAACGTCCCGTCGGATTGCCCCATCCTCCCGCTGCTCGAGTGGCGGCCCACCGCGAGCAGAAGCGCCGGGACCGACTTCGTCCGCTACCGGCAGGCCATCACCACCAGCCTGGCCGCTGTCGACCTCTACGCGCTGCAAGGCACCGTCGAAGACATCGCCGCCCCGCTGATCAATACCTTCTGCCAGGACGGCGCCGCCGAGCTGATCAGCCAGTACGTGTTCCCGCTCGTCTTCGCGGCGGTCAACGCCATGCTCGGCTGCCCGCCGGAGATCGGCCAGCGACTCGCCGCCGCCACGGCCGCGATCGTCGAAGGCGTCGACGCCGAGGAGGGCAACAAAGTCCTGTACGAGGCGCTGCTCGAACTGGTGGCGCTGAAGCGGGCGGCACCCCGCGACGACATCACCACGCGGTTGCTGCAGCATCCGGCGGCCCTGGACGAGATGGAGCTGGTCAATCATGTGGCGCAGGTGTACGGCTCGGGTATCGAGTTCCTGCTGAACCTGATCGTCAACACTCTGTTGCTGATCCTTACCGACGATCGGTTCGGCGACAGTGTGATGGGCGGGAATCTGTCCTCCCGCGAAGCTCTGGACGAAGTGCTGTTCAACGACCCGCCCCTGGCGAACCTGCTGATCACCTACCCGCGACATCCGATCCTCGTGGACGGCGTCTGGCTGCCCGCCCATCAACCCGTCGTCATCAGCATGGCCGCCTGCAACAACGATCCCGCGATCCGCGCCGAGGACCAGGCGGGCAACCGCGCGCACCTGGCGTGGGGTCTGGGCCCGCATGCCTGCCCGGCCCAGTCCATGGCCTATCTGATCGCCCAGGACGCGATCGATCAGCTTCTCGAACGCACTGCCCGAGATGCGGCTGGATCGCCAGAGCGGAGCGCCGAGCTGGCGGCCCGGTCCCTTCCACCGCGCGCTCACCGCTCTTCCGGTCACCTTTCCGCCGTCTTCCCCGTTGCACGCTTATGGCGAACCGGCCGTCGGGGCTGCCGCGCATTAGGTATCCGCACGTCGGCCGGACTTCCCTCGCGGACTGTTCCCGGCGGCGCCGCGCAGGGCTGGAACAGCGCACTCCCGCCGTTTCGGAATACCGCGGAGATGCCGCGATATACGACCAGAACCATCGGTAAGTTAGCCATAGGTATTCGCTCTGATAGAAAGAGTCGCGCGGCTGCTGAGCGAAGCCCGCCGACCCACCGGCGAAGTACGCCACGGGCACGGGAAACGCGCCCGGCTGGTACGCGATTGTCTGCCTCTTTCAGGCATATCCGTGACGCGATCGCACCCATGCCGTTTCGGGCGTGCCCCGAACGCCAGGGGCGACTTCCTCCGGGCGGAGTGGCGCCGCCGATCCTGCGGCCGACCCGACACCCTACTGGAAGCGATCTCCAATGCTGGAATAATTGTGGTTCACTTGTTCAGTGTCACAAATACATCCAATTCGCGATCGTACCGCTACACTTTCGTTATTCTTCGGACGGGTACAGGTGAGGTTCCGCCCGGGTCGGGCGAAGCCGTAGCAGAGGTGGGCATTTCCAGCGTGAGCAAGTGGTCTGAGCTACGCGAATCCGCTGTGGGAGTGGTTCGGTCGAGCCGGCGTGACGTCCGTGGTCGAGTGAGTGTTCGAGTGCGGGTGCTGGCGATCGTGCTGATATCCAGCGTCACGCTCCTCACGATCGGGGTGGGAGCGGCGGGTTACCTGGTGCAATCCGCTCGCAAGGCGAAGGAATGGGCGGAGCTGGCCAGCAGCACGACGGGGCCCGCCATTCTCATGGTCGAGGCGTTCCAGGAGGAACGCCGGTTGTCACTGCTGGCACTGGCCGGTGATACCGACGTCGTGCCGGGGCTCGTCGCGGCGCGCCAACGGTCGGACGCGGCGCTGGCCGCGGTCATCGCCAAAGGCGACGCCGCCCGCAAACTCAATCCCGACGGCTCCGCCTCCGACATCGAGGGCTACAACAAGGCGTTCGCGATGATCCCCGCGCTGCGCGGCGGGATCGACAGCAGGCAGGCGCCGCCGAACGAGGTGTTCGGAATCTTCAGCCAGGTCATCGGCACGATCATCGCCGCGTCGATGCTGGCCGCCCGGGTGGCGCCGGAGGCGGACATCGCCATGGAGCTCGGCTACGGTGTCGAGCCACTGCGCGCGGCCGAAGCCATGTCGATGGCGGACACCTTGGGCGCGGTGGCGGTGACGCTCGGCGAGCACACTCCCGCGCAGCTGACCGAATTCAGCCGGCTCGTCGGCGAATTCCGTGGGCAGGTCGGCTATTCCGCCCGCGTGCTGCGTGGCACCCGGCTCGCGCAGCTCGAGCAGATCACCGCTGGTGCGGCCTACCAGAAGGTGATCGCGATGCAGGACGCGGTGCTGCTGCGCGGTCCGGTGGAAGCGGGCGCCGACTCCGACGAGTCCACGAGATCCACCGACGACACCGGCCGGACCAGAGGCGCCCGCTCCACCACCGCCTCGTCGACCGTGGACGTCGCGGCATGGCAGGAGGCTTCCGGCCAGGTCGTGGCGGCCCTGCTGAAGCTGTGGGAACACCAGAGCCGCGATGCGCACGAGATCGCCCGCGAGCGGGGCGACCGGACCGCGCGGCAGTCCCTGCTGGGTGGCGCGGCCGTGTTTTTGATCGCGACCATCGCCTTCCTCGCGGCACTGGTCCTGGCCAATCGCTTCATCGCACGGATGCGCCGGTTGCGCAGCGACACATTGGAATTGGCGGACCAGCAGCTGCCCGAAGTCATGCGCAGACTCGAACGCGGCGAGAACCTGGACTCCGAGACGGAGCTGGCGCGACTCGATTTCGGCACCGACGAACTGGGCCAGGTGGCCGACGCCTTCAACCGCGCCCATGTCGCCGCCGTCTCGGCCGCGGTCGCCGAGGCGAAGACACGCGCGGGCGTCAACGCGGTGTTCCTCAACATCGCCCACCGCAGCCAGGTCGTGGTGCACCGCCAACTCGCCCTGCTCGACCAGGCCGAGCGCAAGGAGGAGAACGCCGACCAGCTCGAGCTACTGTTCCAGCTCGATCACCTGGCGACGCGCGCGCGGCGCAACGCCGAGAATCTCATTATCCTCGGTGGCGAGAAACCAGGCCGGCGCTGGCGCAAGCCGGTGCCGCTGCTGGACCTGGTCCGCTCCGCGATCGCCGAAAGTCTCGACTACACCCGGATTCAGCCCGGCCGCCTGCCGGAGGTCCAGGTGTCGAGCAAGGCCGTAGCCGACCTGATCCACTTGATGGCCGAGCTGATGGACAACGCGACGGCCTTCTCGCCCCCGCAGGCGCGGGTCGAGGTGTCCGGCACCGTGGTCGGGCGCGGCGTGGCGGTCGAGATCACCGATCAAGGGCTCGGCATGACGGAGGCCGACTTCGCCGCGCGCAATGAACTGCTGTCCAATCCACCGGATTTCAGCGTGGTGACCTTGTCCAGCGAGACCCGGCTCGGGTTGTTCGTTGTCGCGAAACTGGCTCACCGCCATGGCGTTTCGGTGCGCCTGGGCGAATCGGTCTACGGGGGCGTCCGGGCGGTGGTGCTGATTCCCAGCGCACTCCTGCAGACGCAGACGCGACCGGGTGAACATGAGGAGGGCGATCAGGTGGAGCCCGCGCAGACCTCGCCGCCGGACCACGCGACGCCTCCACCGGCGCCGGTGACGGGACAATCGGCGTGGTTCACCTCGCCCTCCGAACAGGTGCGGGCACCGGCCGCGCCCGGCGACCACCGCCGCTTCGACTCGAACGCCACACCGGCACCGGCGCCCGCCGCGGATGCCAGGCCGCCGTTGCCACGGCGCCGCCGCCAAGCCCGCGAGGATCAGGCAGCGCCCGCCACCGCACCGGTACGGCAGCGGACCGCCGAGGAAGCACGCAATCTCATGAGTGCCATCGAAAGCGGAACCCGCCAGGGACGCCGGAAACGTTCCGACTTCGACTGATCCGCAACCCCAACTCACCCGCAGAAGGCGACGATGACTACTTCCCAGGGAACCAGCTTCGGCTGGCTGCTCGACGAGCTGGTCAACGGACTGGTCGGAGCCCAGTCCGCGGTCCTGCTGTCCTCCGACGGGCTACTGCTCGGCCATTCCTACCAGCTGGACAAAGCCGATGCCGAGCGGTTCTCCGCGATGGCATCGGCACTGCACAGTCTGTCCCGCAGTGTCGGCCACCATTTCGACGCAGGCGGTGTATGCCAGACCGTGGTGGAACTCGACCGCGCGGTACTGTTCGTCACCGCGGCGGGCGCCAACGCGTGCCTGGCTTTGCTGGCCTCCGAGACCGCCGATATGGGTATGGTGGCCTACGAAATGAACCAGACGGTGCAGCGAGTTCGGAACACACCTGTCGGTCGACACCCGCCCGCACCCACCCGCTCAGACACGGCCATGACCGATCAGCACGATTCCTGGTACGAGGAAGACGCCGGACCGTTGGTCCGGCTCTTCGCCATCACCCGCGGCCGGGGTCGTGCGGCGCGACCGGAACTCAACTTGGTCACACTGGTGGTCGATGTCGCGCCCGATGCCGCGCTGCGGCGCACCGATCCCGAATACGCCGCGATCGTGCGGTTGTGCCGCACTCCGCAGTCGGTGGCCGAAGTGTCCGCGCGACTGCACCTGCCGCTGACGATGACGAAGGTCCTGATCGGCGACCTGATCGACGACGGCCGCTTGGTCTGCCGGTCGACGCCGTCCGCGATGGGGCCGGAGTCGGATCTCGGTCTCCTGCGCGCGGTGCTCGAAGGCATCCGCGCGATCTGACCGCCCCCGCTCCGGCGGATCCTCATCTCAACTGCGCGGCAAGCCGCTTGGCGTTCATGTACGCGATCGCCTCGATCGACACCATCGGGTTGACGCCGGAGGCGGTGGGGAAGCAGGAGGCGTCGGCGACGACGATGTTCGCCACCTCCCACGTGGCGCCGTCCGGATTCGTCGCAGAGTTCTCCCGCGAGCCACCCATCCGGGCCGAACCCATGATGTGCAGCGCGCCCAGGGAACATTGCCCCGGGCCGTACCCGGCGGCCCGGCACGCGGCGGCGAACTCGGCGTGCGAGCCGCGCCGACCCGGCTCGTAGGAGATCCCGGTCTGGTGTCCGGAGAAGACGCGGCGGGCGCCGGCTGCCTCCAAGATGCTCGCCGCACCCTCGAAGCCGGTATGCAGATGAGCGGCGTCGTAGTCCGACAACCGGTAATGGACGATCGGCTCACCGCTGCGATCGACGGCCACGGTGCCCGAATCGCGATCCCGGGTGATGATGCCGATCGCGTTGGAATGCGCGAAGTCGAGCATGGTGGTTCGATGGTTCGCGGCGCCGCGCCAGCTCATGAAGCCGGTGGCGAGACCGGGATGGATCGGGCCGGTCTCGTAGATCACGCCATATCCGTTGCCGTCCAGGTCGCTGTGCTCACGGCAGATCCGGGTCTGCAAGCCGCCTTCCCACGGCCGGATCTCTTCGGCGAACACGCCGAACACCGCGGCCGCCGGGTGCAGGCGCAAGTGACGGCCGATGTTGTCGTTGCGCAGCCCGGAGCGCCGCAGCAACGCGGGCGTCTGGATCGCTCCGGCCGCCACCACCACCGCACGAGCGCGCACCTCGATCTCCACGCCGTCGGAGGTGATCGCCGAAACGCCCTCCGCTCGACCACCACGCACGGTGATCCGCCGCACGTCGGCGTCGACGACCATGCGGGCGCCCCGGCCGGCCGCGTCGGCGAGCCATGTCTTGGTCACCGACTGCTTGGCGCCCAGCCGGCAGCCGTATCCGCATCGGCCGCATTCCACACCGGCGTCGCAGGCATCGGTGACGTTGCGCGGCAGCGTGTCCACTTCCCAGCCCAGGGCACGGGCGCCGCGCTCCAGCACGCCGTCGCGCGCCGACAGCACCGATCGCCGGTCGGTGACACCGAGCCGCCGCCGCACCACCTCGAGCGCGTCGTCGAATTCCTTCTCGGCGAACTGGGCGGCGCCCAGCGCGGCCCACTCCGCCCGCACGTCGTCCGGTGTCGGCAAGGACGTGCTCCAGTTCACGACCGTGCCGCCGCCCAGGCAAGTGCCCGCCACGAGGGTGATCTGGCCTTCGGTGGAGCCGGGCGGCCCCGGCGAGTAGAGGTGCTGGAGCCCGCCGAGCTCGCCGGTACCGAAATCGCGGTCGTCGTAGTAGTTGCCGCGTTCCAGCACCACGACGTCCAGACCCGCTTCGGCCAGCACCGCGGCCGCGACGCCGCCTCCCGCGCCGGACCCGACGATGACGACATCACAGCTGAGCTCGGTGGTCTCGGCGCACCGCAGCGGAGCCAGCGAGGGCGCGGGCGCCGTGCGCAGCGGACCGGCCGGGGCTGGATACCCGATCTCCTTCCACAGCGGATTGGTGCCCGTCGGACCGGGCGTGATGTTGTACGACAGCAGCGACGCTTGTTTGAGCGCCTGGAAGATCACCCGCACCGACTCGAAGCGGGAATCGGCGAGTCGCAGCAGCGCCCGTTCCCGGTCCTCTTGCGACAGGCGGGAGAAGCGGCGCGGACCGCTGCCGGTGAGCACACCGGCCAGCCGGGAATCCCACAGGTTCAGCAGCGTGGCCAGTTGCTTCTTCTCCGCTTCGCGCGGATTGCGTCCCAGTAGCTGGAAGACCGTGTCGACGGCGCCGATCGCGCTCGCCGACGGCAGCGTCAACCCGTCGCCCGGGTTGAACGTGTCGCAGATGGCGGTCATCGCCGCGCGCTGCTTGGCTGTTGGTTCCATGTCGAGCAGACCCCTTCGTTTCGCCAGTGAGTTCTATCACATGACGTGAACAACCACTAACTAAACTGGCGTTTCTCCAGGTGATATCTCGCCATAGCCGAAGAATGTCAGGACACATATCCGCACCGGGCGCGAGGCGGCCCTCCGCGCGCTCACGCCGGGATGACGATCTCCGCCGCACATCCGACCGCCAGGAAGGCGTGGACGACCCCGACGAGCGCGCCGCCGAGTTCGACCGTCCGATCCGCGCGCGACCGTGGCCGCGACAGCGACCACCGGGTGAACGTGCGCTCGGCATGGACGGCGAGACGCAGCAGTTCGGCACGGAACGACCCGAGCAGCGGCTGCTCGCAGGCGCCGAGCGCCGCGGCGGTGAGGTGGGCGCAGCGACCTATCGTCAGCACCACCTCGAGCGCCTCGTCCGGCACCACCGTGATCACGTAGGTGTCGGCGAGAGCGGCCGCCGCCCGCGTCCGCTCCACCACCCGGCCGAGCGCCGCACCCAGCTCGGACAAGCGCGCGCCGTCGGCAGCCACGGTTCCGGACTCGAGCGCGGTAGCCAGATTGCCGATCACCACGTCGAGCGCGTCCTCGACTCGGCGCAGCCGATCGAGGATGCCGTGGACGTCCACCGGGGAGCACCCGAAATCCGCCAGGATCGTCGCCGCCTCCACCAGCGTCGCGGCCGCGGCACGGAAGTAGATTTCCGTGGCCGCGCCGGCCGATAGCGTGCTCATGCCCACTCCTCGGGAGAGACCGTCCGATCAGCCGCCCTCGCGCGCGGACGCCGACCGGACATCTTCGGCCGGGCGGCATCGGCAGTTCGCGTCACGCCAGGTAGCAAACCGAATCCAAAGTATCACACAGGACGTTAATACCCCATAACATATAGCATCTACATGCTGGTAAACACGAATATCGTCTTAGAACTGACATTTACTTACAGTTTGCATCAGCTGTAGGTGGACGTCTCAGCTACCTCCCCTTCGACCCGGCCGCACATGGACACTCCGGGCGCGCTCGGCCTCGGCATCGGTTTTCCGACGCCCGGCAGCGCCCGGTACCAGCGGGCCGGCGGCATCGCCTGTCCCTCCCCTGAGCGCCCCGGCTGAGCGCGATGATGGAGCGGAGCCGATGACCGTCGAGAGGATCGACCGATGTACCGTTCGAGGCGCTGTCTGGTGACGGTCGTCGTCGTGCTGAGCGCCGCCCTCGGATGCGGCGGCGCCGAGCACGAGCGACGGCCTTCCCGGGGTGAGATCGTGTCGGCCACGCCCGTGCTGAGCCTGCCGCCCGAGCAGACCGCGGCGCTGTTGACCGACGGCGGAATCCGGACTCCCGTCCGCAACGGCGTGGACGCTTTCCGCGTCGACTACCGGACGATCACCCCGCGCGGTGAGCCGACCACCGCCAGTGGGCTGGTGGTGCTGCCGCGTACCGACGCCCGGCGGGTGCGGGTGGTCAGCTACGCGCACGGCACCATGACGCTCAAGAGCGACGCGCCGTCGGTCGATACCCGCAACCTCCCCGACCGGCTGCGCACCGTCGCGTTCGCCGCCGCGGGTTATGCGGCGGCGGCCCCGGACTATCTGGGTCTCGGTAACGGCCCCGGGAGGCATCCCTACACCCACGCACCGTCGGAGGCCAGCGCTTCCGGTGACCTGTTGCGGGCGGCGGGAATTCTGGCCGCACAACAACGCCGAGAGCTGGACCCGAACGTTCTGGTGACCGGCTTCTCCCAAGGGGGGCACGCCGCGATGGCCCTGGGCAAGGCACTGCAAGCCGGAGCGATCCCGGGCTTCGGGGTCGCCGCGCTGGCCCCGGTGAGCGGTCCTTACGACCTCCGGCACGTCCAAGCGCCGGCCGCACTCGACGGCCAGGTCGTACCGGGCGCCGCGGTCCTCTTCCTCTCCTACTGGATCACGTCGATGAATCGGATCCACCATCTCTACGACGATCCGATGGAGGCCTTCCAGGCACCGTATGCCGACAAAGTCGACGACCTCTTCGACGGCTTCCACAGCGAGATCACCATCGTCACCTCGCTGGCGACCACCCCGCGGCAACTGCTGACCCTGCGGTTCCTCCAGTTGGCCGCCGAGCCGACCGGCGCCGCCGCGCGGGCGATCGCCGACAGCGACGGCACCTGCGACTGGACTCCCCTCGTGCCCGTCCGCCTCTACGCAGCCCGCGGCGACCGCGCCGTCCCCTACGCCAACGCCGAGCGCTGCCTGCGAGACCTCGACAGCGGCAACGCCACGCTGCGCGATGTGGGCGACGTGGACCATGCCGGGGCGGCGCGGATCGCCGTTCCGGAAATCCTCGACTGGTTCCAGCAGCAGTTCCCACCGCACTGAGCGCCATCGCGGAGGGCGGGCCGCGACCGTCGCCGGCGCGACGCGATGGTCAGTGCGGGGACTCGATCCGGTCCAGCACGATCCGGATATCGAGGTTCGCGACTTCGCCGGAGGCGTCGAACTCGACGTCGCCCGCGATCCCGTGGCCGCTGAATTCCAGCCAGCGGTAGTCGTCGAGGAATTCGGTGACCAGACCGCGCCGGGTCAGGTAACTGTGCACGGCACGCCGGTGGTCCGTCAGCGGCAGTGCGCCGAAACCGTAGGCGAGCACCCGGGCGAGTCCGGAGGCCGTCGGCGCGGGTAGTTCGAAGGCCGGATGGCCGATGAGGAACGCGACGCAAGCGCCGTCGAGGACACCGCAGTAGGAGGTCCAGCGCCCGCAGACGATCTTCGCGGCGTCCGCCATCAGCGCGGCCACCTGGTAGGGCTCCGGCGCGGCACCCCCGAGCACCACGGGCAGCTCCGCCGAGCACAATTCGGCGACACCGTACCGAAAGCCGAACTCGCGCACCGTCTGCGCGGCGCGCAGCAGCGGGCGCGGGTACCCCCACGGGTTGGCCCAGCCCCACAGCCACGAATCGGCGTCGGCCGTGCCGATCAAATGGACGTCGGTACACACGAAGGTGCGCTCGTCACCGAGGAATTCGAGCCGACGTCCCTCCAGGTCGGCTTCCAGCACGTGTGCGCCGAGCACCTCCTCCAAGTGGAGCCGATGCTCGAGTGACAGCAAGCCCGCGTCGTCGAGAAGTCTCGTCAGTGGCACGGATTGGGACACCGCGTCAGCGTAGTCAACACGACCGCGCCGCTCGGATACCGACCGTGATCTCCGGTGCGGACGTACCGGGAAATCCGCGACCTCCCGCCATCCGGAGCAGGAGCCGCAGCCGTGCGGCTGCGCGCGTGGGGCACCGGAGGTACCTATCCGAAAGAACTCACGTTGTTCACCTGATTGGAGGTGGTGTAGCCGCTGACGTGGTAGGTGATGGTGAAGGAGCCGTCCGAACTCGTCCACCTGACCGGCGACCATTCACCGGACTCGGAGAACAGGATGTAGATCTCGTGCCCGGCCTCGTACTCCGTACTGGTGGCGCCGGGAGCCAGCACGAAAAGCTCCTTGGGCTCGTCCCACTCCTGCCGGTAGACCGACACGTGCCCGCCGGAATCGTTGTGCAGCTTGTACCAGCCGGGCGAGCTCCGCTCGGCGGGTTCCGGAGCGGGCGAGGACGCGGTGATGGTCTTCTGTCTGGTCACCATTCCGGTGGTCTCGGTCATGCGACTCTCCTTGTCCGCGTGGGGCATACCAGGAATCGACGACGCGCACGGGCGGTCCGCGCCCGCACGAGGGAACGGATGACCGAGTCGCGGAGAATAGTGACCAGAACCGACGCGACGAGGCTCGCCTATTCTCACCGCACAGTCTGCCGCGACCCGGCCGGTGCCCGATTCACCCCTTCCGGGTGAAATGCCGCACGACCGCGACCCCGGGGCACGAACAGCGAGGATGGCGACCGGGCAACAGGTGCGGCAGGAAACCGTCGGCGAAGAACATCATGGAGCCGCACTGGTCGCACCGGTAGGCATGCTGCTGGACCCGCTGCCCCCGTTCGCTCGGATGGTCGGTCGTGAATCCGGCATGCCCGGTGATGAAGCCGAGAATGCCGATGTAGGTGCGTTGCCGTCCACACCAGGGACACCGCGAATTTCACGGCCTCCCGTCGGCGGCGGATCTCGTCTCCAACCGACTCGATCCGGCGTTTCGCCTGATCGACCCCCTGGTGCGCACCGCCGACGGCTGGCGGTTGAAGACGCGCAGGATGACCTTCATCCGGCGCAACGGCGATCACGACTCCGGCATCGCGCACGCCTTCGAGCGCTCCAAAGCGTGAGTGAGCCGCGACCCGCGAGGGCGGCCTCCGACGCCGCGCGGGAGCTGCCGCCCGGGGCGAGAGAGGACATCGCAAGACCGCAGGCGCCGACCCGAACCGGGATGTCGCCACGTTCCGGTCCGACCTGCGCGCCTGGCTGGACCGCAACGACCTCAACCGTGCGTGAATACTATTCTCGCATTTGGAAAGAATAGTCTCATCCGGAGCTCACACACGGTGACCCAAGAACCCGGTGACACACCGTTCTCCGGTAAAGTGCATTCATGTTCTCTTCGGATGACCGAGGACCGAGACGCCCGTGACCAGCCCGAGCGAGAAACCGGCCTGGAAGCAGCGCGCCGTCGAGCGCTCCCTGCGCACCGCGAAGTTGCGCGCCGAAGAGCGCGTGCAGCGGTTCCTCGACGCCGCCCAGGCGATCATCGCCGAGAAAGGCAGCACGGACTTCACCGTGCAAGAGGTCGTCGACCGCTCACGGCAGTCCTTGCGCAGCTTCTACTTGCAATTCGACGGCAAACACGAGCTGCTGCTCGCGTTGTTCGAAGACGCCCTGGCCCGCACCTCCGACCAGTTGCGCGCCGCGGCCGACGGCCGGACCGACCCGTTGGACAAGCTCCAGGTGGCCGTCGAGCTGTTGTTCGAGCTGTGCAGGCCGGACCCATCGGCGCAGCGCCCGCTGTTCACCGATTTCGCGCCCCAGCTGCTGATCTCGCATCCCGACCACGTGAAGGTCGCGCACGCGCCGATGCTGGCGCTGTTCACCGAACTGATGGACCTGGCGAAGCAGGCCGAGCAGCTGCGCCCGGAGGTCGACTCGCGCCGGACGGCGGCCATGGTCATGCAAACCGTCATGTTCACCGCGCAGTCCGCGGGAGCGTCCGACGACGAGACGCAGCATCCGATCACCGCGTCGGAAGTATGGAACTTCTGCGCGCACGGCTTCGCGCGCGGATGAGAATATTATTCTCCGTCACGAGAATCCGACTTGAGTGACCGGAAGTCGGTCGGCGCGCGCTCCACGTATTGCCCGAACTGGGCACGGCTCTTGCGAAGAACCTCCGGAAGCGAGGTAATTGATGACAGCGGGTGCGCATCCCCGTGACTGTCGCCGGGTGGAGCCATCCGGCGGCGCGGTATCCGTGCACAGTCGAATCCGCCGGGGAGGAAGGCTCCCGGCACCCACGACAGCGAGGCTCGTCATGAACAGAAAGTCACGCGCGACGGCATCGGCCCTGGCGATCGCCTCCGGCATCGCCATCGGTTCGGGCAGCGCCGCCGCGGAACCGGCGTTCGATCCCGCGACGGAGCAGCGACACGAAGCGATGGCCGGATTCTCGGCCCCGCCTTGCTTACCCTTGATTCTCCCGCCCGCCGTGAACGTGTCGGCGTTCTTGATCTGCCTCGCCTGAGGAGCGCGACACGGACCAACCGAAGCGCTCAGTCGCTACCGGGGGTGGGCGCGTTCGCGCGGCGGGCGCGGGCTCGCCGTTTTCCCTCGTGCATCGCCTGGACCCGGGCCACTGGGATGGTATGTCCCTCCTCGACCAGATCCGGAGGAAGATGCTGCGGGGCAGGCATCTCCGACTGCCACGGATCGTTGTCGCCGAGCAGCTCCGGCACGGTCCGCACAGTGAAATCGGCCGGCGTGACCTCGTCGAGGTCCGACCAGCGCAGCGGGAACGACACGGTGACACCCGGACGGATGCGCGGACTGTAGGCGGCGGCAACGGTGGCACCACCCGCACGGGTGGCGTCGAGAAAGACCTTGCCGTGACGGTCTTCCCGGATGAACGCCGTTGTGCCGACCGACGGATTGATCCGCTCGGCTCGCGCCGCCACGGCCCGCGTCGCCGCTGCCGCGTCCTCGACATTGATCCCCGGGACCACCGGCACGAACACGTGTAACCCCTTGGAACCGCTCGTCTTCACCGCGGCGGACAACCCGTCCGCGGTCAGCGCTTCCCGGATCAGCCGGGCACCTGCCACGGCGTCGGCGAAAGTCTGCCCCGGTGAGGGATCGAGATCGAGTACCAGATGCGTGGGATCCGGTGCGGATCGCGCGAGGAACAGGGTCGGGTGGTATTCGACCGCGCGCTGATTGGCGAACCAGATCAACGTCCGCAGGTCGTCACAGAGCGCGTAGGTGATCTCCCGCCGTGAACTCTCCGCCCACACCGTCGTCCTCGGCACCCACTCCGGCGTGTACTTCGGAAGGTTCTTCTGTGTGAACGGCTCCTGCCCCGGCCGTACCCGAACCACCGAGAGCGGCCGGGCGCGCAACACCCCCAGCAACCGTTCCCCGGCGAATTCCAGATAGTTCACCAGATCCCGTTTGCTCGCCTCGGCCCCGTCGAACAACGACTGATCGAGATTGGACAGTTCGACCCCGTGACGCAGTTCGCCTCCCGCCATCGCTCCACCCTCCCCCACCGCCGGGCGCCGGTCAATCACCGGAGGCCGGCCGAAACCCCCACCCGTCATCGGACCGGGTGGGGGACGGTCACGAGCCGCTCTACCGGGTGGGCGTTTCCGGTGAGACCCCGGAGGGCCGGTGGGTCCGAGTCGCGTTCGCCTGACGCGCCTCGCCGGCGAGTCGTCCGGTGCGGCTCATCCCGAGGAACATCGAACCGAGCCCGAGGAGCAGCGCGAGCGCGCCGGTGACGACGTTGTTCCAGATCGTCGATGTGGTGTCGACGTTCCCGCTGACGATCCAGGGAGCGAGGATCGTCCAGAGGCCGATCAGCGGGGCAGCCCAGACGATGCCGTGGGTGCGGCCGTACACCGAGGCGAATCCGAGGGCCAGCATCGCCAGGGCGATACCGCAGACGAGATTGTTGACGGTCAAGGTCGAGAATCCGTTGAACCCGACGACCCACGGAGAGATCGCGAGATACAGGCCGGTCAAGAACAGCAGGCCGGTGACCGCCTGCGCGTCGGGCGCTTCGGAAGCGCGTTCGTACTTTTCCCGCAATTCCACGATGTCGGGGTGCCGACTCATCATGGTTTCACTACTCATGCTCTCCACCACCTTCGGACGTAGTGGCGAATCGAGGCTCTCGAGCCGGGCAGCCTGCGCTCGGGCGCGGAACGCGGCCCGGGTAGTCGCCACTCACTCAAATATCATGCGGTGATACTATCACCGCATGATGGAAGGGTCGAAGCCCTCGTCGCCCGCCCCTCTCACCGACCAGGACTACGCCAGGCTGCTGGCGTTCCGCAGCAGGCTGCGCCAGCTGCTGCGCTGGAGTGAGCGCCGGGCGGCCGAAGCCGGGCTCACCGACACCCAGCACCAGTTGCTGCTGGCGATTCGAGGGCATGCCGACCCGGATGGGCCCAGCATCGGCGAGCTCGCCGGGTACTTGTGCGCCCGCCATCACAGCGTGGTGCAGCTCATCGATCGCGCCGAGCAACTCGGCCTCGTCGCCCGCAGGCGTAGGGAGGGCACCGACCGACGGATCGTGCGCCTCGAGCTGACCGAAGCGGGCAGGGAAGCCCTCGCTTCGCTCGGCGCCGCGCATCTGGAAGAACTTCAGCGACTGGCCCCTCTGGGCGGCGCCCTCGACTACCACATCACCATGTCGCAAGCGGGGTGAACCCACCCGCGCCGACCGGCAACGCCGAACTTCGCGCTCGGACAACCGCCGCCAACGCGCGATAGGCGGCATCGCGGTGCGTCCGCCCCGCTCGAGCCGAACCGCGCTTCATCCCTGACGCCGATCCGGTCGCCGGTCCCAGTCGTCACCGCGCCCCGGAGCACATCCTTCCGGCTGCAGTGCGGCTCGGACTCGACGTTCAGGGCTGCTCGCAGTCAGGCCCGTCGCCCGCCCGTCGATGTCGCTGCCGGCCGTCCGCACTGCGGCCATCCGCGATGCCATGCCGACCACTACTCTGTGTTACAGTCTAGTGGTAGTAAGCACCACTGAGTAGTGGTCACGTTCGAAGGAGGTCGCCACGGAAAACTTGACGGAGATGCTGAAGGGCACGCTCGAAGGCTGCGTCCTCGAGATCATCGGCACCGAGGAGACATACGGGTACGCCATCACCCGCCGGCTGAACGAACTCGGGTTCGCCGACGTGGTCGAAGGAACGGTTTACACGATCCTGGTGCGATTGGAGAAGAACGGACTGGTCGACGTCTCGAAGCGACCGTCCGAAGTCGGCCCGCCACGCAAGTTCTACGTACTCAACGACGCCGGACGCGAAGAACTCGCGACGTTCTGGTCGAAATGGGAGTACATCTCATCGCGCATCAATCAACTCAAAGGATCCGACCGATGAAGTTCTGGGAGACGATCACGGGAAGTGATCTGACCAAGGAATACAAAGCCTTCGAGGCTCGAGCCGAGACCCTGCCGCCGGAGTATCGAGCGGCGTGGGCAGAGATCGAGTCCCGCCTCTGGCCCTATTCCGACATGACAGGTCGCAACTTGATGCCGATCCTCGATGGCGTCCTCGGCCTGCTCGAGGAAACCGCGGCGGAGGGACGGAGTGTCCACGAGGCACTGGGCGAGGACATCAAAGGCTTCTGCGCGGCGATCGCCGGCGAAGAAGGAGCGAAGAACTTTCGCGACAAGTGGCGCGAACAGTTGAACAAGAACGTGGCCCGAAAACTCGGCCGGTTGGGAGCATGACGTGGGCATTCGCGACATCATCGAAGGTAAGCGGGAATGGCGGGCGCACGTGGCGCGGGTCAAGGCGCTTCCGCCCGACTACAAGATCGTCTACGAGGAGAGCCAGAAATACTTCTTCAAGGTCGGGCCGGCCGAACTGGTCGAAGGGAACCTGCTGTCGAACATGCTCGATTTCTTCGAGGAGGGGGTCGCGGCCGGCAAAGGGGTGCTGGAACTCATCGGTGAGGATGTCGCTGCTTTTTGTGATGACTTGGTGAAGGACTCACGAACCCACGCCGACATCCATCAGGACGCCCTCGGCACGGACCTCGGCGAGAGAACGGAGTGACCGCCGCAGCCGGTGCCCGGCAGCCCCGCCCGGCACCGGCTCGGAGGCGGGCGACGCCCCGACGTTTCAACCGCGGTAGGGGTGACGCTGGCCAAGTCCAGAGGAAAATCGCGGCACACTATCTGGGTGTTGCGACTGCGGATGTTGGCTCCGAGCGAGCTGACCGATGATGTGATCCGAATCCTCGAACAGGACGATGCCGTCAGTGGCCTGGCGGTGATGCGCGGCGCGGCGCTGCGGCCCAAGGGTGACATGCTGGTCGCCGAGGTGGCGCGCGAGGCGGCCAACGACGTGATCCAGCGTTTGCGTGCCATCGGCCTGCACCGGGTGGGCACTATCGAGATCGAACCGGTGCGTACCTGGCTGTCGCGCAGGGGGTTCGATTGCGAGATACGCACCCCCGGAAGCAGCGCGGACGCGGTGGTATGGGCCGACGTGGCCCAGCGCTCGTATGAGGAAACCGAGCTGAACTGGACCTATCTCAGTTTCATGACCTTCGCCACCGTGATCGCCGCGATCGCCATCGTGTTGGATAGTCAGATCCTGGTAATCGGGGCGATGGTCCTCGGTCCGGAGTTCGGAGCCATCGCCGCACTCGGTGTCGCGCTGGTACGTCGCCGATTCGCCTTGTTCGGGCTCGCTGTCCGCACACTGCTGCTCGGCTTCGCCACCGCGATCGCAGTCACTTTCACCCTCGCGTTGCTCGGCCGGGGGCTGGGCTGGATCACCGTGGAGGACGTCACCGGCCCCCGCCCCGGGACAGCCTTCATCTACACCCCCGACAAGTGGTCGTTCATCGTCGCCGTCGTCGCCGCCGCCGCCGGAGTGCTGGCGCTGACTTCCGCCAAGGCGGGAGGGCTGGCCGGGGTTTTCATCTCTGTCACCACCGTGCCTGCGGCGGGCAATATCGCCCTGGGCGCTGCTTTCGGTGTCGGGTCGGCGGTCTGGGGCAGCGCCATGCAGCTACTGGTGAACCTGTCCGGAATGGCACTGGCGGGCTGGGCGACTGTGGCGGTGCAGCAAGCAGTGTGGTCGCGGGTGTCGCTGCGGCGCGCCAAAGCGATGAGCACGCCGCGTCGGATGCTGTAGACAGCGCGGGGCCGGTCGGCGGGAATCCCAGCGAGTATGCAGTTGCCCGTGGCACGGCGGCGAACGACCCGGCACGTTCGATTCGCGATGCTCGCACCGCGACGACGACTGGACGCTTCGATCCCGATCTCGCCGCTCGGTCGGCGTGCAGGTCGAAGCGGACCACTCCGTTCACCGTCTTTTCACCCGCGTGTGGCCGCTCGGCGGGAGGATGGCACGGTGCGGCGAATGTGCGCGATGTCCGCGATATCTGCGGTGGCGGCGCTCCTGGCGGTCGGCGCCCTGCCGGCCGGGACGGGTCCGGCGTCGGCCGGGGGCCCGGGCGTGTTCGATCTCCAGGCTCATCGGGGCGGGCTGGGGCTGGTGGCGGAGAATACGTTGCCCGCGTTCGCGAACGCGTTGGAACTCGGGGTGCGCACCCTGGAGTTGGACGTGCAGATCACCTCGGATGGGCATGCGGTGGTCACCCACGATCGGGACCCGAGCCCGGCGAAATGCGTGGACACCGAACCCGCCGTTGCGGGAGACCCGCAGTTCCCGTACGTTCCGGGGAGCACTTACATCCGGAACCTGACGCTGGCCCAGGTACGGACGATCAATTGCGGTTCGGTTCCGTCGGCCGATCACCCCGGGCAGCGGAGGGTGCCGGGCGCGCGAATGCCGTTGCTGGCGGAAGTCTTCGACCTCGTGCGCGCCTATCGCGCCGACGACGTGACGCTGAATATCGAGACCAAGGTCGAGGCCGCCGCACCGGAACAGACCGCGCCGCGCGAGCGATTCGCCGACATCGTGGTGGCGGAGATCCGCCGGGCCGGATTCGAGCGCCGGGTCACCGTCCAGAGCTTCGACTTCGGCACGCTCATGCTGGTCCGGCAGGCCGCCTCCGAGCTGCCGATCGTCGCCTTGACCGACGGTCAGCCGAAGTTGCGCACCGGAGAACCCGGAGCCTCGCCGTGGCTGGGCGGCATGGACATCGACGACTTCCCGGGATCGCCGCAGGAGCAGTACGTGGCGGCGGCGGCTTCGATCGGCGCCGCAGCGGTGTCGCCGGTGCACGGCACGCCCCAGAACGGCACCGTCACCGATCCCGCCTATCGGCCTTTCACCACCACCGAACTCGTCCGCGCCGCACACCGCAACGGCATGCGCGTGGTGCCATGGACGGTCGACGACCGGCCGACCATGACCGCCCTGCTCGACATCGGCGTGGACGGCATCATCACCAACCGCCCCGAACGTGCTGCGCACCCTGTTGTCCGACCGCGGGTACCGGCTGCCGCCGAGGTATCACCGTCCCTGAAAGGCGCCTACCGGCCGGTACCTGCGGTCTCGCGCCGCTCGGCGAACCGTGCGGAGCGAGCGTCATACGCCGAACCCGCCGCGAGGGCAGGGACCAGCCCTCGCCGGGAAAGCCGTGGTCAGGCGAGCGTTTTCAGCAGTTCATCCGCCACACCCGCCGACGATGCGGGATTCTGGCCGGTGATGAGGTTACGGTCCACCACCACGTTCGGGCTCCATGGTTCGGCCTCGCGGAAATCGGCACCGATGGCGACGAGCCGGTCCTGCAACAGCCATTCGGCTTTGTCCGCGAAGCCCGCCTGGGTTTCCTCGGCGTTGGTGAAGCCGGTGAGGGCGTAGCCCGCGAAAGCGTTGCCCCCGTCGCCCTCGGTGGCGGCGAGCAGCGCCGCCGGTGCGTGGCACACCACCGCCAGCGGAGTGCCGGAGGCGAGGGCGGTGGTGAGCAGCCGACCGGAGTCGGGATCGACCGACAGGTCTTCCATCGGCCCGTGGCCGCCGGGATAGAACACCGCCGCGTAGTCGGCGAGGTCGACCTCGGTCAAGGCGATGGGGTTGTTCAGCTCGGCGCTCGTGCTGATCACTTGCGCTCTGTGGTCGGCGGTCTCCCGGCCGCCATTGGCCTCGGGGGCGAGGCTGCTGTTGTCGACACTCGGTACGACACCACCCGGGGTGGCGACCACGATCTCGTGGCCCGCGCCCTTCAGTTTCTCGAACGGCACCACGAATTCCTCTGCCCAGAAGCCGGTCGGGTGCTTGCTGCCGTCGGCCAGCGTCCAGTGATCGGCGCCGGTCATCACGAAAAGGATCTTCGCCATCGTCTGTTTCTCCATCGTCCGGAACCCGGTGAGCCGGGTTCGGTCATCGAGTCCTTCGCGCCGCTCGGAGCGCTGCCGGAGCGAACCCGCAGCCCGGATCTCCGCAGCGGCGCCACTGTCGACGCTAGCCTTCCGGATCCATCGGATACCAATAAGATCGCCGATTCCAGACATCGGATTGTCAATGGATCACCGATCGTCGCCGTGGCGTCGGCATCGCGTACGGCGTCGCGTTGGCAGTGGTTGAACGCGAATCCGGCACCACTTCCGTTTCACCTTTGCCGGTGGCCGACGACCGAGGGACCTCGACGCGCGGCCGGGCGCTGGTATCGCGAGCCATGTAACGCATCCCTCCCCGCCTGACCTGGGCCTGTATCCGGGCCATACTGGACCGGTGACAGAGATGGGACAGTGCGAGCAGGAGACTGCGCGCAAGATGCTCGGCGGTTGCCCCGATATCGGCAGCTTCCGATTCTGGTTCGCCGACCAGCGGTGGGAATGGTCCGACGACGCCGCCGCGATCTACGGGTACGCACCGGGAGAGGTCGAGCCGTCCACCGAGCTGTTGCAGAGCCACCAGCACCCCGACGACCGCAAGCGGGTCGCGGCGGCGCTGGCCGACGCCACCGAAACCGGTACGCCGTTCTGCAGCAGGCACCGGATCATGATACCGACGGGGCGACGCACGATCTGATCGTCATCGGGGATCAGCTGTTCGACGAGCAGGGCGCCGTGGCAGGCTCCTCCGGCTACTTCATGAATGTCACCGAGACACTCGAGGGCAACCTCCAAGAGGCCCTCGACAACCTGCTGCCCGACGTGCTCGACGCCCGCGCCGTGATCGAACAGGCCAAAGGAATCGTGATGTTCGTCTACGGCGTCAACGCCGACCAGGCGTTCCGGGTGCTGCGCTGGCGCTCCCAGGAAACCAATATCAAACTCCGCACGCTGGCCGAGCAACTCGTCGCCGACGTCGTCGCGATGGGCGGTGCGCTGGTGCAGCAACGCACCCGCTTCGATCATCTCCTGCTGACCATCCACGACCGCGTGGCGGACTAGCGCACCGGTGCGACCCGCCCGCCCGAACTGGCTCAGCGGACCGATGTGGCCGCTGCCGCCCGAAGGGCGGTGATCGTGGCGCGCAGTGACTCCGCGGTGGGCGTCGGCTCGATGCCGAACGCCCTGGTGGCAACCGACGAATCGAGCACGAACGGGCGCTCGAATTGATAGCGCAACTCGCGCAGCTCGCGTGCGTCGGTATCGAACAGGCCCGCTGCCCAGAGCACCGGGGCGGGCATCCGGCTCACGCGCGCGGGTCGCACGTCGGCGATCGTCGCCGCGAGTGCGGACAACTCGCGAACGGATACCGGCGGCGCGGTAGGCGTGTGCCACGCGCGGCCCCAAGCGTCTTCGTCGTGGGCGACGGCGACCAAGGTGCGAGCGGTGTCGCCGACGTCGGTCCAGCTGTGCGCGGCGTCCGGGTCGCCGGGGAACAGCACGCGGCGGCCTGCTAGCACCGCGGGCAACGCCACCGCGGTGAACGCCGATTTCGCTCCCGCGCCGAGGTAGTCCGATCCCCGGACTTCGGCGGTGCGGACGCGCCCCGCCTCGTGCGCGGACAGCGCCTCGGTCCACAGGTCCGCGCGGACCCGCCCTTTCACGCTGCTGGGGCGCAGCGGGTGCTGCTCGCCGATCGGGCCGTCGACCGGACCGTAGCCATAGAGATTCCCGACGCTCAGCAGCGCGGCGCCGGTCGTCTCGGCTGCTCGCAGCGCGGCGGCGGCCAGCGGGGGGAAGTCGGTCGCCCAGCGGTGGTACGGCGGCTGGGCGCACTGGTAGAGGACGCCCGCGCCGCGGCAGTGCCGGATCAATGCCCCGACGTCGGTGGCGTCAGCGGCCACACGCTCGATGAGCGGATGATCCGGGCCGACACCGCGCCGGGTGATCACGCGCACCTGAGCGTCACGCGCGGCGAGCAACTGGGCGGTGGCCGTTCCCACCGGTCCGGCTCCGATGACGACGTGCAGAACCATGGCAATCCATCCTGTCGGGCGTTCACTCTAGAGAACAGTGTTCTCGATGACTCCTTCACGGTAGTCAGAACACCGATGCCAGTCAAGAACACTGTTCACAACAGTTACCCCTGTTCTTGGATTGGCCGTTCGTTCTCTACACTGAACGCATGTCCGCTCGATCCCTGCGCGCCCGCGTCCGCTCCGAGATGACCGAGGAGATCAAGGCGGCCGCGCGCGCACGACTGGCCGTGGACGGGGCGAATCTGTCCCTGCGCGGAGTCGCGCGCGATATGGGCATCGTCGCCTCCGCGCTCTACCGGTACTTCCCGAGCCGCGACGACCTGCTGACCGCCTTGATCCTCGAGGCGTACCAGGGCATGGCCGCCGCGGCCGAAGCCGCCGACGCCGCACCGCCCGCGACCGACCTGCGCGGCCGGTGGATGGGGGTGTGCTCGTCCGTGCGGGAGTGGGCCCTGGCCCATCCCGCCGAGTACAGCTTGCTCTACGGCAGCCCGGTGCCCGGATACACCGCGCCGGAGGACACCGTGGCCCCCGCCGCGGCCGTGGTCTTCCGGCTGGTCGCCATCGCACAGGAGGGTGCGCGAGAACTGACCCCGCCGCCGCTTCCGACCCGGCTGTCCGCGCCCGTGCACGCCGACCTGCGGCGGCTCATCGAGCAGGAGTCCTCCGACCTGTCCGCCGACGTGCTCGACCGGGTCCTCCTGGGCTGGACCCAGCTGTTCGGCGCGATCAACTTCGAGATCTTCGGCCGCCTGAACGGGATCGTCGAAGCCCGCGTCGAATACTTCGGCCACCAGATGAGTCTGATGGCCGACCTGGTGGGACTGCCCTAGCCCTGTTCCGGCTCCTGCGCCGTCGGCGCGAGGCGCACCTCATCCGCTCCGCTCAGCGGGTGGCGGCGTGTCCGCACCGGGAGTGCGGCTGCCGCGCACCTGGCGGCGCTACGGTGACAGCACCGAGAGTCTCCGCGTTCCATGCGACCGACGAACATCACTCATTCGTGGAGGAACATTGCCGAGCTCGTTCACTCGCAGGGGTTTTCTCACCAGTGCGGCCACCTCGGCGACCGCCGCGGCCGCCGTGTCGGCCGGGTCCGCCCCGGGCAAGGCGCGGGCGGACACCGACCCGGACAAGCCGAACATCCTGGTGATCATCGTGGACGAGATGCGAACGCCGGTATGGTTCCCCGATCAGCAGACGCTGGACGCCGTGTTACCGAATATCGCCCGGATCCGCAAAGGCAGTGTGTCGTTCGAGAATCACTACACGGCGGCCAACGACTGCACGCCCGCGCGCGGCTGCCTGCTGACCGGCCTCTACGCCCAGCAAACCGGTGTCATGGTCGTGTCGGAGTCGACGTTGTCGCCGCTGTTTCCCACGTGGGGTTCGATGCTGCGCGACCACGGCTACGACACCACCTACTGGGGCAAGTGGCATCTCGGCAGCTACCCGGATCGCACGCCGGGCGCGCTCGAGGCCTACGGCTTCCACGGCGGCACCTATCCCTCGCCGAACGGCGCGCCCGGCCAGGGGCTGCAAGCGGATCCGAAGATCGTCGACCAGTTCGTCGACTGGTTTCACAACGATTCCGGCCACGCTCCCTGGTGTACGACGGTGTCGCTGGTCAACCCGCACGACATCCAGTGGTGGCCGCGCTGGACCCGGCGAGACCAGTTCAATGCCGAGATCCCGCGCTGGATGAACGAGCTGCCACCCAATTTCGAGTCACTCGAGCAACTGTCGCGCAAGCCCCGCTTGCAGATGGCGCTGGTCGAAGTCTCCGCGGTGGCGTTCGGGGCAGCTCCCTACGGAACCCAGGAAGCCGTGCAGGCCTGGATCGAGATGCGCAACCTGTATCTGTGGGCTCAGCAGCAGGTGGACATCCAGATCGGCCGCGTGCTCGACACCTTGCAGTCGCGTCCCGACGTCGCCGCCAACACCGTCGTCGTCTTCACCTCCGACCACGGCGATTACGCCGGATCGCACGGGTTGCACGGCAAAGGCGGAGCCGCCTACGACGAAGCGCTGCGTGTTCCGCTCTACGTCCACGACCCGCGCGGCTATCTGAGCCCGGCGGAGGGGACAAGCACCAGGAATCAGCTCACTTCCAGCGTCGACTTCACTCCCCTGCTGCTCACCATCGGCACCGGCGGCGACGAATGGCGCGGTGACGGGCGTTACGAGCACCTCAGCGGACGGCTGGACATCGCCGCCATCTGCCGCGACGCGGGCGCCCCCGGCCGACCTTGGGTCGCGCACACCACGGATGAGGCTTCGATCGAAGAGGCCGCGATCCTGTTCAACCAGAACGCCCCTGGCCACGTGGCGATGGTGCGCACGGCCGACGCGAAGTTCGCGTCGTATTCCCATTGGGTGCACGGGCAGATCCGGATCGATCCGGCGCGCGAGCAAGAGTTCGAACTCTACGACTACAGCACCGACGGCGGACGGCTCGAACTCGACAACCAGGCGGCCACCGGCAACCCGTTGCGCGGCGACATGCAGGCGCTGCTGGACAACGTCATCCGCACCGAGATCCAGCAGCCGCTACCGCCGTACCTGCGGGCCGCCCAAGAGGAAGGCATCGGCGACTACATCTCGGCGCAGACGAACATTCTCGTTCAAGCCGAACGGATCGGCAGCGCCCTGCTGGATCTGGTACCGAAGCCGTCCTAGGGACGCCTCAGAGCAGGCCGCGCAATTCCAGGTCCCTGACGTACTTCTCGATGAGGTCCCGGGAGATCTGCGGGATGTCGTGGTCGGCGCCGATCTTCGCGGCTCGCACGGCGGCGCGGAACCTCTCCGCGGGCAGCGCCGAGCCGCGAACAGCCGGGGCCGGTCGCCGATAGGCATGCAGCAACGGCAGCACGGAGGCTTGGCGCTGCCATTCCGGTAGCGCCCGCAACGCGGTCTCGAACCGGGTGAACCACTCGTCGTAGTCGTCGATCCGATCGATCCGATGGCCCGCGGCGATCAGCCAATCGACGAACTCGTCGAGCGAGCGGCCGTCGTCGTGCGGGTTGAGCACATCGAAACTGCGGAAACCCGTCCCCGCCGCCGCGCCGAGGACGGTGATCGCGGCGGCGGTGAAATCGACGGGCAGACCGTCGTAGTGGGCCCGCGAGCGATTGCCGTCGGCGTCGGTGCGGTAGAAGGAGAACGGGGCGATGCCCGTGGCGATCAAGCTGAGCAACAGCCGGGTGAACATGTCGGGCACGTTGAGCTGACCCGCGTAGCGGCGATCGGCGAGGATCATGTCCGACCGGAACACCGCGACGGGCAGCCCGCACAGGTCGTTGGCCTCGCGCAACAGCACCTCCCCCGCCCATTTGCTGTTGCCGTAGCCGTTGGCATAGCTGTCGTCCACGACGCGTACCGGATCGATCGCGCGGATGTCGCCGTCCTCGGTGAACACGGCCGGGTCGATCGGCGCGGCCACGGCGACGGTGGACAGATAGGTGAACGGCTTGAGCCGGGTCGTGAGGGCCAGCCGGATCAATTCGGCGGTGCCCACGACGTTCGGGCCGAACAGTTGCCGGTAGGGCAGCACATGGTTGACCAGGGCGGCCGAATGCACGATCACGTCGACGCTCTCGGCCAGCCGATGCCAGATCTGTTCGTCCAGGCCCAGGTTCGGCTCCCCGATATCGGCGGGGATTACTTCCAAGCGCCCCTCGGCCAGGTCCAAGAACTCCCGGAGCAATGCGGGATCTCCGCTGTCGAAGGCGCGGTCGAGGCGTGCGCGTGCCGTGGCCGCGTCGGCGCCCCGCACCAGGCAGACGAGGGTTCCGCCGCTGTCGCGCATCCGCCGCAGCCACTCCAGGCACAGGAAACGCCCGAGGTAGCCGTTGGCGCCGGTGAGCAGCACCGTGCGCGCGGAGGCGGAGGGCCGCGGCAGGTTCGGCGCCTCGGCGAGCGTGCGGGCGTCGAGGAACTTGTCGAGCGTGAGATCGGCGGCACGGACGCGCGGCCCGTCGCCGTGCACCGTGGTGTACGTGGCGCCTCGTGCGCCGGAAGCACGGGCGGCCGCGATGTAGTCCGCCACCTGGCGCAGGCTGTTGGCCGGACTGATCACCACCGATACCGGCACCTCGACGCCGAAGATCTCGTGCAGCAGATTCGACAACGACAGCGCCGAGAGTGAGTCGCCACCGAGATCGGTGAAGTGCGCGTCCGCACGCACGTCGGAGCCGGCGCAGCCCAGCAGTGCCTTCGTGGCCCGGCTCACCGTCGCCAGCACCGGCAGATCGGCCGCGGTGCGACGCAGCTCCAGTAATTCGTTCGCCTGCCGGTCCGCCAGTTCGGCATACAGCTGCCGCAAACGCGGCTCGTAGCGCTCCTTCAACGCCGGCCGCAGCAATTTCCCGATGCCGGCCAGCAGTCCGTTCTCGGTGGTGAACGGCTCGGGCTCGATCAGGAAGTCGCGTGGGATCTCGTAGGACCGCAACTCGGCCTCGGTGGCGAGCTGTTGCAGCGACTCGCGCAGCGCCGCCTTCGCCTTGTCCGCATCGTCCCAGCCCAGCACGTCCTCGGTGGGCACGATCACGGCGAGCGGATAGGCGCGTTCGCTGCTGCCGTACACGAAGATCTGGCGGATCAGCGGACTCGTCGCGTAGACGGCCTCCAGGCGGGAGACCGCGACGAACTCGCCTTGGGACAGCTTCAGCACGTTGTTGCGCCGATCGACGTAGGCCAGGCGATCCGGGCCCAGTTCGGCGACGATGTCGCCGGTCTTGTAGAAGCCCTCGGAGTCGAAGACCTCCGCCGTGATCTCCGGCCGCTTGTAGTAGCCGGAAATCAGGGTGGTGCTCTTCAGCAACAGCTCACCACGCGGATGCGGTTTGTCGGTCCGGAAGTACCCCAGCTCGGGCACGTCCACGAGCTTGTAATCGAGCACCGGCGGTCGCTGCACCTTCCCGTCGATGACGACGACGCCGCCTGCCTCCGTGGACCCGTATCCGTCGTGCAATTCCAGATCGAGCACCGACTCGACGAAGGTTTTCATCTCCGCCGACACCGGAGCGCTGCCGCAGATGGCCACGATCAGGCGCCCGCCCAGGAAGTGTTCGCGCAGTTGGGCTTTCACCTCCGCTTCCAGCGCACCCCGGTCGACGCCCGGTCCGACCCGCCGATCCATCTCGCTCTGGAATCGCTGGAAGATCATGTCGCATACGCGCGGAACGAGGAACAGCTCGGTGGGCCGGGCCAGTGCGATGTCCTCGAAGAGCGTCGACATGTCGCTCTCGGCCGCGAAGTGCGCGGTGCCGCCTCGCGCCAGCACGCCGGTGAGTGACCCGCGACCGGCGACGTGGCTCATCGGCATGTAGTTGAAGTTGATCGCGGCGACCTCCGGCCGGTTCAGCCACCCCCTGGCGACCAGCCGCTGGGTGTACATCGCTCCTTTGGGCGTGCCGGTGCTTCCCGAGGTGTAGATCAGCAGTGCCAGCGGGTCTTGGTCGGGCTCGGGGACGAACAGCGGCGCGAGCGGCAGCGTCCTGCCGCGCGCGAGCACCTCGTCGAGCGATTCGACGACCGCGGGGCTGCCCGCATCCGCCAGGCGCGACCGCGCCGCTTCGACCGCCGCGCGCTGGCGGTCGTCTCCAGGGTGGTAGTCGAAGACCACCAGGCGCGGCGCGGCGGGACTCGCCAGGGCGCAGGTCACGGCCGCGTCGAGCAGGTGTGGTGTCGCGGCGAGCACCCGGGGCGCGGTCTCGGCGACGATCGCGGTCAGCTGCGCCACCGGTGCGCTGGATTGGAGTGGGACAGCGACCGATCCCAGGTGGACGCAGGCCAAGTCGAGCGTGGTGTAGTCGCTGCTGGTGAACCCGAGGATGGCCACGAAATCACCGGCCCGGACGGGATTCCGCGCATCTCCGTGCCATGCGGCGGCCACGGCCCGCACGCGATCCCACAGTTCGCCGTAGGTGATGGTGTCGAACCACGGCAACAGGGTCAGCGCCGTGCGGCCGGTTCCGTCGGTACGCAGCTCCCTCGCACGCTGCCCGAGGGCGGGCCGGTCGGCGTAACCCAGCATGGCGGTCTCCACGATCCGCGCGAGCCCTGCGCCGGGTTCACGCATCCGCCGGGTGACCTCCGCGCGCGGCGTGGCGGCGCGGAGGTCGTCGTGTTCGGCGTAGAGCCGGGCGATGCGGCGCATCAGCCGCTCGGCGCGCGTCTCGGTTTGCACCGGGGACCTCCTTCGGTCCGGAAACACCTTTCGCCCGATACGTTAGCTCGCCTAAGTACTTTGTCGGGGCAATAGCCGCCGACACTGTCTGTGACAACGGACACACCATCCGGGATGTCCCAAACTGGCGGAGGTCGTCGCGGCGCACGCTCGGCCGGGTCCACACCCGCCGTTGCCGCTCCATCCGTCCCGGCATGGCGCCTACCGGGCCGAGTACACGGGCGCGCGCATCTAGGATGGCGCGAGCCCCTCACCCGCAGCTCACGACCGGAGGCGACGGTACGCACTACTCGGCCGCGGCTCGGTGCGTGCCGGATACATCGCCGGCCGGACCCGACCGCGATCGGAGCCGCCGTCGCGGGCGGACGACGGCTCCAGCCTCCGGCGCTTACCTCAGAGCACGGCTTCGATGGCGGCGACCAGTTCCGGCGCCTCGGGCGCCGTCCTCGGGCGGAAGCGGCCCGCGACCTTGCCCTCGCGGTCGATGAGGAATTTCTCGAAGTTCCATTGGATGTCACCGGCGTTGCCTTCGGCGTCCGGCGTCTCCACCAGGCTCCGATAGAGGGCGTGCCGCTGCTCGCCGTTGACGTCGGTCTTCTCCAGCAACGGGAAATCGACGCCGTAGGTGGTGGAACAGAACTGCTGGATCTCGTCGGCGGTGCCCGGTTCCTGACCCATGAACTGGTTGCACGGCACGCCGACCACGCTGAAGCCGCGCGGGCCGTAGGTCTCGTGCAGTGCGACCAAGCCGGAGTACTGCGGCGTCAGACCGCATTTCGAGGCCACGTTGACCAGCAGGACAGCACGATCGCCGACCAGCTCGGCCAGCGTCGTCGGCTCACCGGACAGTGTGCGCAGCGGAACTTCTCGAAGGCTCATCCGTATCCGTTCTCGATTCCGTGAATCCATCCCCGGCGGCCACGCTACCGGAGCGGCCGGACGGGTGGCCGGGCGCGGGGAACCGCGCTCAGCGCAACCGTGCCCGGCGCATCAGCCGCAGCGACATCAGGGTCATCTTCAGTTGCTTGTCGTAGGGCTGACCCGCGCGTGCGGCGAGCACCTGCTTCTTGAGCACGCCGACATTCACCGTGTCGGTGTACTTGAGCAGGCCTTGGTCGCCGTGCCGCGTGCCGACACCGGACTGCTTCACACCACCGGAGGGCGTTCCTTTGGCGGCGTAGGTCGCGACGAAACCGTCGTTGATGTTGATATTGCCCGCCTGCAACTGCGCGGCGATCCGCTCCCCGTGCGCCAGGTCACGAGTCCACACGCTGGCGTTCAAGCCGTAGTCGGTCGCGTTCGCCAGGCGCACGGCCTCCTGCTCGTCGTCGAACGGGTACACGGTGACAACCGGGCCGAAGGTCTCCCGCGTCGCGTGGGTCATCTCGGGGGTCACGCCGGTGAGCACGGTGGCCTCGTAGAACGCCGGACCGGCATCGGGGCGCGCCCGCCCGCCCACGTGCACGATGGCTCCCTTGGACCGCGCGTCCTCGACATGGGCGGCGACTCGTTCCAGCTGCTGCGGGGAGACGAGGGACCCGAATTCGGGTGTGTAATCGTAGGTGCCGCCGATCTTTTCGTTCAACTCCGCCGCCGCGGCGACCAACCGGCGCAGGAACTCGTCGTGGATGCGGCGGTGCACGTAGATCCGCTCGATGTGCATGCACGCCTGGCCGGAGTTGGCGAACGCCGCGAACACCGCGCCGGGGATCACCTCGTCGAGGTTCGCGTCGGCCAGCACGAGCATCGGATTCTTGCCGCCCAGTTCGAGGCTGCATCCGATGAGGTTGCGCCCGGCCCGCTCGCCGACGATCCGGCCGGTGGCGGTCGAGCCGGTGAACATGACGAAATCGACATTATCGATCAGGGCCGGGCCGATATCGGGTCCCTCGCCGCACACCACCTGCACCAGCCCACGGGGCAGCCCGGCCCGGTGCAGCAACTCGACGCCGAAGAGCACGCACAGCGCGGTCTTGTTGTCGGGCTTGAGCACGACCGCGTTGCCGGCCATCAGCGCGGGCATGGCATCGGACAGGGCGATGGCGAAGGGGAAGTTCCACGGAGCGATCACCGCCACCACCCCTTTGGGGCGGTGCTGTTCGGTCGAGCTGGTCAGCAGCGGCATCGGCCCGCCTCGGCGCTTCGGCCGCAGCACCCGGCGCGCGGTCTTGAGGTAGTGGCTGATCACCATGGGCACGTCGCAGGATTCCTCGACGGCCATCCGGCGGGTCTTGCCGCAACCGATCTGGATGAGGTCGGCGATGGTCTCCACTTCGCCGAGGATCAGCTCGTGCATCCGCTCGAAGACGCGCAGCCGTTGCCGCAGCGGCAGCGCGGCCCACTCGGCCTGCGCCGTCCGCGCGGCGGCACACGCGGCCTGCACGTCCCTCGGTGTCGACTGGGGTAGCGCACCGACGGGCGCGCCGGTGTAGACCTCGGTCATCTCGAACGGCGGCGCGCTACCGTCGGCGGCGACCAAGCCGGTCAGCCGCGCCACCAGTTCCCCGGTGACCCTCGCGGGCAGGGTGGCCGTCACCTTGTCGGTGTGTGCTGTGCTCATCGTGTCTTCTCCATGACGTCGGGCATCGCCGCGAGTTCCGGGCCGGACCGTGCGACCGAATTAGAACACGTTCCCGTTTTGGATCTCATCGTATTCGCCCCGGTACGCCTCGCCTACCGGTATCGGGGAAACAATCGCGCTCACTCGGCCTCGACGATGGACAGCGCCTGGGTCGGGCAGTAGCGAACCGCGCGCCGCACATCGGCCTGAGCTTCCGTATCCGCGACGGCATCGAGGACCACCACTTTGCCGCGCTTGGGCACATGGAAGGCGCCCGGCGCCTCGTCCTGACAGACGGCATGACCCTGGCACAAGTCCAGATCGGCCAGCACTCGCATGGTCGGCTCTCCTCTATTCCTCAGGCTTCGCGTCGTCGGCCAGGGGCCGGATCGGCGCCTCGGGTTGCACCTCGACCAGAACCAGGTGTGAGCCACGGGGCGTGGACACCACGGCGACCACCGCGGCGGCCAGGTCACTCGCCCGCAGCATGTACGGATGCCTGGCGAAACCCCACGCTTTCCAGTCCTCCAGCACCGGGCCGACGACCTCCGGCGTGGAGTCCATGCCCATGCCGGTCAGGGTGGGGCCGGGCCGGACCTGTGACAGGCGAATGCCGCTGCCTTCCAGCTCCATCCGCATCTGCGCGGCCAGCGCTTCCAGCCCCGCCTTGGCGGCGCTGTAAGCGCCGGTGCGCGGGCGTGGCTCCGGCGCGCAATCCGAGCTGATCAGCACGACGTCACCGCGCTGCCTGCGCAACATGCCGGGCAGCACCCGGTGCACGAGACGCTGCGCGCCGACGAGATGGACCTGCACCTGGCGCAGGAATCGTTCCGGATCCATCGCGTGCGCCTGGCCGAACTCGATGTCGCCCGCGCTGGAGACCAGGATCTCGGTGGGGCCGAGCGCTTCCTCCGCGGCGCGCACGAACTCCTCGACCGAGTCCGGCTCGGTGACGTCGAGACGGTGGGCGAAGGCCTCGCCGCCGTCGGCGCGGATCTTGTCCGCCAGTTCGGCGCACTGGTCGACGCGGCGCGCGCCGAGCGCGACCGGGTGGCCGAGTCCGGCCAGAGCCACGGCGGTGGCCGCGCCGATCCCGGAGGAAGCGCCGGAGACGAGTGCGGGCCTGCGCTCGGGATGGGGTGCGAATCTGGGCATTATCGGGTCTCCACGGTGATGGGTAAGTGCGCGAAACCACGCACATTGGACGAATGAACACGCTCGATGCCCTCGGGCACCACCTCATACGCAGCGACCCGCGCCACGAACTCCCGCAACGCCACCGTCGCCTCCAACCGCGCCAAATGCGCCCCCAAACAAAAATGCACACCCGCCCCGAAACTCACCAACCCCGACTTATCCACCCGATCGACCCGGAAACTGTCCCCATCCACGAACACATCCCCATCCCGATTCGCCGAACCGATCAACAACAACACCTTCGCCCCCGCCGGAATCACCCCACCGTGATAAACCAACTCCCGCGTCGCCGTCCGCGCGATCACCTGACTCGACGTATCGAACCGCAACGTCTCCTCCACCCACTCCCCCACCAAACCCGGATCCGCCACCACCTTCGCATACTCCCCCGGATCACACCCCGCCCAATACAACGCATTACCCAGCAACTTCGTCGTCGTCTCATTCCCCGCCACCACCATCAAAAACAAAAACCCCACCACCTCCTCATCACTCAACCGATCCCCCTCCACCTCCGCATCCAGCAACGCCGAGGTCAGATCATCACGCCGCACCCGCCGACGCTCCGCCACCATCTCCCCGTAATAACCCAGCAACCGCACCGACGCCTCCGCCGCCGCCACCGGCACATCCACCACCCCCTCCTCCCGATGCACCACCAGATCAGCCAACCGCCGAATCTCCGCCCGATCAGCCACCGGAACCCCAACCAACTCCGAAATCACATCCATCGGCAACTTCCCCGCCACCTCATCGATCCAATCGAAACCACCACCCCCCAACACCGGCTCCAAATACGACACCGCCAACTCCCGAATCCGCCCCTCCAACCCCGCCACCCGCTTCGGCGTGAACCCCCGGAACACCAACCGCCGCATCCGCACATGCCGCGGATCATCCATCGCCAAAAACGACATCACCCGATACGCATGCCGCCCCCACGCCGCCGGATCCAACGACACCCCATTCGCACTCGACAACCCCACACAATCCCGAAACCCCCCCACCACATCCGCATGCCGCGACAACGCCCAAAACCCCAACTCCGCATTGTGATACAACGGCGCCTCCACCCGCAGCCGCCGATACACCGGATACGGATCCTCATGAAACCCATAGTCATACGGATCCAACACCACCGGCCCCACCACAGCCACCATCACCCACACTCCAAAACCGATAACAGGTTCCGCCGTGTTGCCTGGTCGCGTGTCTCTGAGGGAGACAGATAGCTGGACATGTGTCTGGACACTACCACCACCCTCCGCCTCCGACAATACTTCCCACGCACAGCGTCGATTACGGCCACACTCGCCGGCAGCAGTCCGGTGACGGCTACCTCGCACACACGGCCGCCACCCACTCGGCGAGAATGGCAGCATTAGAACCTGTTATTGCCACCGATCATTGTTCAAGACTATATTCCGTACAGGTGTCCAGACAGTATCGGAGTTATCCATGAGCAGCCTTCTGCCCGCCGACGGGTCCCGCCTGCTGATCGGCGGCAAGCTGGTCGAGGGCGCCGACGGTGTCTTCGCGACGGTGAACCCCGCCACCGAGGAGGTCCTCGGCCTCGCCGCCGACGCGAACGCGGCCGATCTCGACGCGGCGATCAATGCCGCGCGCACGGCGTTCGACGAGACCGCGTGGTCGCGCGACCACGCGTTCCGCGCACGCTGCCTCGAGCAGTTGCGGACGGCGTTGCGGGCCCACGTCGAAGAGCTGCGGGAGCTCACCATCGCCGAGGTCGGCGCTCCGCGGATGCTCACCGCCGGTCCCCAGTTGGAAGGCCCGGTCGCCGACCTGGGTTATGCCGCGGAACTGGCCGAAACCTACGAGTGGGAAACCGATCTGGGCGTGGCCGAGCCGATGGGCATCAAGACACGCCGATTGTCGCGCCGGGAGCCGGTCGGCGTGGTCGGGGCGATCACGCCCTGGAACTTCCCGCATCAGATCAATCTCGCCAAATTGGGTCCCGCGCTCGCCGCGGGGAACACCGTCGTGCTCAAACCCGCGCCCGACACCCCGTGGTGCGCGGCCACGGTCGGGGCACTGATCGCCGAGGAGACCGACATCCCCGCCGGCGTCGTGAACATAGTGACCTCCGCCGACCACGCGCTCGGCGCCCGGCTCACCGCGGACCCGCGCGTGGACATGATCAGCTTCACCGGATCCACCGCCACCGGCCGCGCGGTCATGACGGGCGCGGCCACCACGGTGAAGAAGGCGTTCCTCGAATTGGGCGGCAAATCAGCGTTCATCGTGCTCGACGACGCCGACATCGCGGCGGCGTGCTCGGTGGCGGCGTTCTCGGTGTGCGTGCACGCCGGGCAGGGCTGCGCGCTGTCCACCCGGCTGCTGGTCCCGCGCGCCGCTTACGACCGAGCGGTCCAGGCGGCCGCGGCCACGCTCGGCGGCATCCGGCCGGGCGATCCCTCCGATCCGCGCACGGTCTGCGGGCCGCTGATCTCCGAGCGCCAGCGCGCCAGGGTCGAGCGTTACCTCGACATCGCGCGGGCCGAGGGCGGGCGGATCGTGGTCGGCGGCGGCAGGCCGGCCGGGCGCGAACGCGGGTTCTTCGTCGAACCGACCCTGATCGCGGACGTGCCCAACAGCGCGACGGTCGCCCGCGAGGAGATCTTCGGTCCGGTGCTGGTGATCATCCCGCACGACGGCGACGAGGACGCCGTCCGCATCGCCAACGACTCCCCCTACGGCCTCTCCGGTTCGGTGTGGGGAAGCGACCCCGAGCGCATCCGGCGCGTCACCGAAGGCGTGCGCACCGGGACGCTGAGCGTCAACGGCGGCATCTGGTACTCCGCCGACGTCCCGTTCGGCGGGTACAAGCAATCCGGCCTGGGGCGCGAGATGGGCGTCGCCGGATTCGAGGAATACCTCGAGACCAAAGTCATCGCCACCGCCGTCTGATCGCGCGGAACACCGACAACACCGAGGAGCTGAACTCCATGGCCCGTTTCACGGGAAGATCCGCCATCGTCACCGGCGCCGCCCAGGGCATCGGCGCCGCCTACGCGCGAGCGCTGGCCGCCGAAGGCGCGAACGTCGTCGTCGCCGACAAGAACGCCGAGGCCGGTGCGGCGGTCGTCGAGAAGATCGTCGCCGACGGCGGCACCGCGGTCTTCGGGCAGGTCGACGTGTCCGATCCCGACTCCGCCACGGCGCTCGCCGATTTCACCGCCGCCGAGTTCGGCGGCATCGACCACCTGGTCAACAACGCCGCCATCTACGGCGAGATGAAGCTGAACCTGCTGCTGACCGTCCCGTGGGACTACTACCGGACATTCATGAGCGTGAACATGGACGGCGCGCTCGTCATGACCCGCGCCGTCTGGCCGCACATGTCCAAGCGCGGCAGCGGATCGATCGTCAACCAGTCGTCCACGGCGGCGTGGCTGTACTCCAGCTTCTACGGCTTGGCGAAGGCCGGGGTCAACGGTCTGACCCAGCAGCTGGCGTTCGAGCTCGGCGGGTCGAACATCCGCGTCAACGCCATCGCACCGGGCCCGATCGACACCGACGCGACCAAGTCGGTGACCCCCGACGTGATCGTCGACGACATCGTCAAGCGCCTGCCGCTCAAACGGATCGGCACGCCGCAGGACCTGGTCGGCGCCTGCCTGTACCTGCTGTCGGACGAGGCGAGCTGGGTCACCGGGCAGATCTTCAACGTCGACGGCGGACAGATCGTGCGGTCATGAGCGCGCGCATCGGATTCCTCGGTCTCGGCAACATGGGCGCGCCGATGGCCAAGCGCCTGCTGGACTGGCCGGGTGGGCTGGCGGTGTGCGACATGCGGCCCGAAGCGGTCGAGCCGTTCCTCGCGGCCGGGGCCGACGCGGTCACCTCCGCCGCCGAGCTGGCCAGGCAGGCCGCGATCATCTCGATCACGGTGGTGAACGACGAGCAGGTCCGCGAGGTGATCACCGGTCCGGAAGGCGTGTTGCGGACCGCGGCGCCGGGCGCCGTGGTCGCCGTGCACTCCACGATCAGCGACCGCACCGCCGAAGAACTCGGTGCCGTCTGCGGCGAACGCGGCGTCGAACTGGTGGACGCGCCGATCAGCGGCGGCGCTCCCGGCGCGACCCGCGGCGCGCTCGCGGTCATGGTCGGCGGCAGCGCGGCGGCGTTCGAGCGGGTGCGCGAACCGTTCGGCCGCTTCGCCGATCTGATCGTGCACGCCGGGCCGGTCGGCGCGGGCACACGGATGAAGCTGGCGCGCAACCTGCTGCACTTCGTCTCCTTCACCGCGGCCACCGAGGCGCAGCGCCTGGCCGAGGCGGCCGGACTCGATCTCACCGCGCTCGGCAAGGTAGTGCGGCACTCCGACGCGGTCACCGGCGGCCCAGGGGCCATCATGCTGCGTGACACCACCGCCCCCATCCAGGACGGCGACTTCTGGCTGCCGATCCTGCGCCACGTGCGCGACCTCGGTGAGAAAGACCTCGGTCTCGCCCTGGAATTGGGCGAGCGGCTCGGCACCGCGCTGCCGCTGGCCGAACTCGCCCTCCACCGGCTCGGCCCCGGACTCGGCGTCGGGACGGGCACCACTGTTTCGGAAAGGCAATCCGCATGAGCGACAACGGCTCTGCCGACACCGTGCGGCAGCGCGGCCTGGCGAAGATGGCCGAGGTGTACGGCACGGAGTTCCAGGAATATCCCAGCGCGCACTTCGCGGTCACCGCCGATCATCTCTTCGCCGACATCTGGTCGCGGCCCGGACTCACCATCCGCGACCGCAGGCTGCTGCTGCTCGGCGCGCTGGCCGCGCATGGCGCGATGGATACCGCGGGTATCCAGATCGGTGCGGCGCTGCGCAACGGCGAGCTCACCGAAGACCAACTGCACGAGATCGCGGTGTTCCTGTGCCACTACGTGGGTTGGCCGAACGGCACCAAACTCAACCTGCTGGTGGGCACGATTGTGGCGCAGCAGAAGAAGGCCGCCCGCGCGCAGTCCGCACCCACCGAACAGTGAAGGATTCCTCGACCATGTCCGATGCCACCTCCCTCCGCCCTCTGCCCGCGAGCCGGGTCACCACCTGGGACCACCGGGCCGACGTCGTCGTCGCCGGATACGGCATCGCCGGGGTCTGCGCGGCGATCGAGGCCGCCCGCGCTGGTGCGGACGTGCTGGTCCTGGAACGCACCGGCGGCTGGGGTGGCGCCGCCGCCCTGGCGGGCGGATTCATCTATCTGGGCGGCGGCACACCGCTGCAACAGGCCCTCGGTTTCGAGGACACCGCGCAGAACATGGAGACCTTTCTGCTCGCGGCGCTCGGTCCCGGCGTGGACAAGGCGAAGATCGCCGACTATTGCCGCGGCAGCGTCGAACACTTCAACTGGCTGGTGGCCTGCGGTGTGCCGTTCCGGGAGGCGTTCTGGGGCGAGCCGGGCTGGGAGCCGCCGCACGACGAAGGGCTGATGTACTCCGGAGGCGAGAACGCGGCGCCGTTCAACACGATCGCGATCCCCGCGCCGCGCGGCCATGTGCCGCAGATGGCCGGCAAGCGCACCGGGGAGAAGGGCGGCGGCTACATGCTGATGAAGCCGCTGGCCGACACCGCGCAAGCCCTCGGCGTCCGCGCCGAGTACGACATGCGGATCGCGCGGCTGATCGTCGACGACGACGATCGCGTGGTCGGGGTGCTGGCTCGCCGCTACGGCGAACCGGTCGCCATTCGCGCCGAGCGCGGCGTCGTACTGGCCACCGGCAGCTTCGCCTATCACAAGGACATGATCGAGGGGTACGCGCCGCGGCTGATCGGCAGGCCCGCCGCCGCGATCGAGGAACACGACGGCATCGGCATCCGGCTGGCGCAGGCGCTGGGCGCGGAGCTGGCACACATGGACGCGACCGAGGTGGCGTTCTTCGGGGACCCGCAGCTGCTGGCGCGCGGCATCCTGGTCAACGGGCGCGGCCAGCGTTACATCCCGGAAGACACCTACCCCGGACGGATCGGGCAGGCGACGCTGATCCAGCAGGACAATCAGGCGTACCTGGTGATCGACGAGGCCTCGTACGAGGAGGCGCTGACCACCGAGACCTCCACGCCGTTCTTCCGCCAGCCCCCCACCTGGGCGGCGGAGACGATCGCCGAGCTGGAAGCCGAGATGGGCCTGCCCGGCCAGGCGTTGCAGTCGACGGTGGAGTGCTACAACCTGCACGCCGCCGACGGCCGGGACCCGTTGCTGGGGAAGAAACCGGAATGGGTGCGTCCGCTGCGCGGGCCCGTGGCGGCGTTCGACATGCGCGGCTTCACGGCCGGTTTCACCCTCGGCGGTCTGCGCACCGACCTCGATTCCCGGGTGCTGCACGTCTCCGGTGAGCCGATCCCCGGGTTGTTCGCGGCCGGGCGGTGCACCTCCGGCCTGTGCGCGGGCGGTTACGTCAGTGGCGCGTCCCTGGGCGACGGCAGCTTCTACGGGCGCCGAGCCGGCATCACAGCGGCCAAGAACTGAACCGTGCCGACCCGCCTAGTAGGATCCAGACACATGTCCGAACCCGATTCCGTCATACTCGAGGCGACCCGCCGCAGGCTCTCCGGCAAGCAGGCCGACACCGTCGACAAGCTGACTCGCGCGGCGGTGGAAGTGCTCGCGCGCGAAGGCTTCGCGGGCATGACCATCCGGATGGTCGCCGCGGCGGCCGGGGTCGGGACGGCCACGGCGTACACCTACTTCTCGTCCAAGGAGCATCTGGTCGCCGAGATCTTCTGGCGGCGGCTGGTGGCGTCGCCGTCACCGGTCAGCGAGGACCAGGATCCGACCGTGCGGGTGGTCGCCGAGCTGCGCAACATCGCGATGCTGGTTGGCGACGAGCAGGAGCTGTCCGGCGCGGTCACCAGCGCCCTACTCGGCCGCGACCCCGACGTCGAGCATCTGCGCGGGCGCATCGGCGCCGAGATCCGCAAGCGCATCATCCGCGCCCTCGGTCCGGAGCCGGACCCGGATGTCGTCGAGTCGCTGGAACTGCTGTACGCGGGCGCGCTGGTGCGCGCGGGCATGGGATACGGCTCCTACTCCGAGATCGCCGATCGCATCGAGACCTCCGCGCTGCTGATCCTGCGCTGACGCGGGCTACCGGCCGCCGGCCAGATCCGTGAACGACCCGGTCACATAGGACGCTTCGCCGGACAGCAACCAGGCGATCGCGGCGGCGACCTCCTCGGGGTCGCCGCCTCTGCGCATCGGCAGCGTCGGCGCGAGCCGATCCACCCGGCCCGGTTCGCCGCCGTCGGCATGGATGCCGGTGTGGATGTAACCGGGACGGACGGCATTGACCCGGATGCCTTCGGCCGCCACCTCGAGCGCGAGCCCCCGCGTGAAAGTGTCGAGCGCGCCTTTGGCAGCCGCGTAATCGACGTACTCGCCGGGCGCGCCGAGCCGCGCGGCCACCGAGGAGACGTTCACGATCGCGCCGCCCGCACCACCGCGCGCCGTGGACATCCGCACCACGGCCTGTTTCGCGCACAGCATCGGCGCGATCACGTTCACCGCCATGGTCCGATGCAGCCGCGCGGCGTCCAATTCGTCCACCCGGCATTGTCGTTCGAGGGCTCCCGCATTGTTCACCAGACCGGTGAGCGTGCCGAACTCGGCGTCCACGGTGGCGAACAACGCCTCGATCGCGGCGGGGTCGGTCAGGTCGGCGCGCACCGCGCGGGCCACGCCACCCGCCGCGGCGATACCGGAGACGACGGCGTCCGCCGCCGCGGCGTCCGTCCGGTAGGTGAGGCAGACCCGATGCCCCTCGCGGGCGAGCCGACGCGCCGTGGCGGCGCCGATGCCGCGGCTGCCCCCGGTGACCAGGACCGTTCCCGATCGCACTGACGAACTCCTTCCGTCGACGGACGACTTCGGGCCGGTTGCCCGAAATCGCGCCACGCGGCGCGCGCTTGCTCGTATCTTTGCCGTAGTCGGTGCAGATCGGAGTGGGAAAAGTGCAATCTGGTGAGCTTTCCGCGGACTACGTCGTCGTCGGCTCGGGATCGGCGGGCGCGGTGGTGGCCAATCGGCTCAGCGCCGATCCGGGCACCACGGTGGCGCTGCTAGAGGCCGGTCCGCCGGACAAGAACAAATTCGCGCACATCCCCGCCGGTTTCGCCAAACTGTTCCGCTCCGAAGTGGATTGGGACTACCTCACCCAACCGCAACCGGAACTGAAGAACCGCGAGATCTACTGGCCGCGCGGCAAGATGTTCGGCGGCTCGTCCTCGATGAACGCCATGATGTGGGTGCGCGGCTTCCGGGCGGACTACGACGAGTGGGCGCTGCTCGCGGATGAGGAGTGGGGCTTCGCCGCGGCTGTCGAGCAGTTCCGCCGCATCGAACGCGTGGAGAACGCCCAATACCCGGACGAAGGCACCGAGGGTTTGCTGCACGTCTCCCGCCAGCGCAGTCCGCGCCGCCTCACCGCCGCCTATCTGGCCGCCGTCGAAGAGGCCGGCTACCAGGTGGAGCCGCCCAACCGTCCGCAGCCGGACGGGTTCAGCGAAACCATGGTCACCCAGCGCGGTGGCCGCCGATGGAGCACCGCCGACGCCTACCTGCGGCCCGCCTTGCGCCGTCCGAACCTGACGGTGCGCAGCGAGGCGCTGGCCACCCGGGTGCTGTTCGACGGCACCCGCGCCGTCGGCGTGGAGTACCGCCGGGGCGGTGTCACGCACACGGTGACCGCGCGCCGCGAGGTCGTCCTGTGCGGCGGCGCGATCAACAGCCCGCAGCTGCTGATGCTGTCGGGTATCGGCGATCGCGACGAACTGGCCCGTCACGGCATCGAGGTGCGCCACCACGCGCCGGAAGTGGGAGCGAACCTGCAGGACCACCTCGTCGCAGGTATCGGCTACGGCGTCGCGGGTGACTCCCTGTTCGGCGCGGAGCGGCCGCGTCAGCTGCTGGCCTACCTGCTGCGCCATCGCGGCATGCTGACCTCGAACGTGGGCGAGGCGTACGGCTTCGTGCGCAGCAAGCCGGATCTGGAATTTCCCGATCTGGAGCTGATCTTCGCACCGGCGCCGTTCTACTACGAGGGACTCCAGGACCCGACCGAACACGGCGTGATCCTGGCGACGGTGCTGCTGCGCCCGCAGAGCCGGGGAAGGATCGCCCTGTCCGGCGCGGACCCGGCCGCCAAGCCCGTGATCGATCCGCGCTACCTGTCCGACAGCGCGGGCGCCGACCGCGCCGCCATCATGGCCGGGTTGCGGGTGTGCGCCACCATCGCCGCGCAGCCCTCGATGAAGTCGGTGCTCGGCCCGCTGATCTATCCGCCCCAAGCGCCCGACGAACCGGAAGCCGTCCTCGAACTGACGCTGAACTCCTACGCGCACACGCTCTATCACCCGGTCGGCACCTGCCGCATGGGCGCCGACACGACCAGTGTCGTCACACCCCGGTTGGAAGTGCGTGGCGTGCAGGGACTGCGAGTGGCCGACGCGTCGGTGATGCCGCTGATCATCCGCGGCCATACGCACGCGCCCGCGGTGTTCATCGGCGAGCAGGCGGCCAAGTTCATCCTTGCCGGGTAGTGGTTTCCTTCCCTTCCGGTTTCCGGTACCGGGCGGGCCACGACGCCGCGAAGGTATGCGACCCACCCAGCGGCCGTCGTGACCCGAACCCCGCCTCCCGCGCGGCGGGGCGGACCCACTCGCACCGCTGAGCGGTCGGCTCGAGACGACGAAACAGGAACACGCTCGCCCGCGATGGCGAGGTCCTGCCGCATGGACACGCGTGCCTACGACGCGACGAACAGTCCCAGCGAAGCCGCCGCGAGCACGAGATAGGGCAGCGGGTATCCGATGTGCCCGTAGTACCGCGCCCGGACCACGGTCACCACGGCGCCGACGAAGTAGACGACCAGCCCGGCCGCCGCCGCCAGGCCGATCGGCGCAACCGCCAGACCGGCCAGCAACCCGGCCCCACCGAGCGCCTTGACGAGAGCCAGAGGCGTCAGCCACGACTCCGGGACCCCGTAGGCGCGCATGTTCGTGCGCACCCACTCGGCCCGCACCACATCGATCCCCGCCGCGAGTAGCGCGGCGGCGGCCGCGAGCACCGTGGCGACCACGTAGGCGATGTCCATACCAATACCCTTCTGTCGAAAGTCGCGCCCGGCCCGCTCCCGGTCACCCGGGCGCTGCCGAATCCGTCATCCCGATGACGGAGCACGAACGGGAAAGGTGACCGATGCACACCGAGGACGGGTTGGCGCGGGAATTCCAGTCCCAGCGCGACCACTTGCACGCGGTGGCCTACCGCATGCTCGGCTCACCGAGCGAGGCCGACGACGCGGTGCAGGAGACCTGGCTGCGGCTGGCCCGCCACGACGTCGCCGAGGTACGGAACCTGCCGGGCTGGCTCACCACCGTCGTGTCCCGGATCTGCCTGGACATGCTGCGCGGCCGTGCCGCACGGCGAGAAGAACCGCTCGATCACCCGTCCCGGCTCGACACCGACGCCGACACCGGCGACAACGAACCGGAGCGCGAGGCGGTCCTGATCGAATCGGTCGGCCGGGCACTGCTGGTGGTGCTGGACCGGCTCGGCCCCGACGAGCGGGTCGCCTTCGTTCTGCACGACCTGTTCGCCGTGCCGTTCGAGGAGATCGGGCCGATCGTCGGCCGCACGACACCGACGGCCAAGAAGCTGGCCAGTCGCGCCAGGCAACGCGTGCGGGGTGAGGAGATACCCGCGGGTGCCGGACTCGCGGCGCACCGGTCTGTCGTCGAGGCCTTTCTCAACGCGGCCCGCGGCGGCGACCTCGACGGCCTGCTGGCCGTGCTGGCGCCCGACGTGCTCAGGACGGCCGACGCCGCCGCACTCCCCGCCGGAGCGGCCACCACCGTGTGCGGCGCGGCGTCGGTGGCGCGGGAAACCGTGCTGTTGCGCCGGCGTTCCCAGCTCGCGGCACTCGCCGTGGTGGACGGTCACCACGGAATCGTGGTCGCGCCGCGCGGCAAGCTGCTGCTGGCGCTCACCGTCACCGTCCGCGCCGGCCGAGTGGCCGCCTATCGGGTGATCGCCGACCCAGCACGGCTGCGGCAGCTGACGATCACGGTGCCGGCCGCCTGATCCCGATCGCACGGCCACGACCGGACCGGCCACGAGCCTCCCAGCGTTCGATGCCCGGCCGCCGAGTACGAGCGGACCGGGTGAGCGCAGCGGCGCTCGCGGTGCGCTTCGGTCAGGTCACCGACCCACGCCGGACGCGCAGCGCCGTGTCCGGCTCCCGCCCGAGCCCGGCGCGCGGCTCTCCGCCAACCGCCGCCGCCGGAAGTCCCTCGGTGTCTCACCGAAGCGCGCCTTGAACGCCGCCGAGAACCACGCGGGAGTGAACCCCGCGCGGGTGGCGAGTTCCCCGATGGAGACCTCTTCGCGCGCCGGGTCCTCGAGCAACTCGCGGGCTGCGCGCAGTGCCTCGTCCCGCCGCAGGTCGCGGTATGTGGTGCCCAGCTGTTGCAGCACCGAGCGCAGCTGCCGGGGCGACCAGCCCAGCGCGTGCGCCACCGCGGGCAGCCGCACGTCGCCCCGGCCGACGTTGGCGCGCACGTACTGCCGGATCTGCGCGGCGATCCGGGCGTGATGCTCGCGCTGCGGACGGTCGTCCCCCAGCGAGAGCATGCTCAACAGCTCCGCGATCCGGTCACAGACCGCGTTGAACTCGCGATCGGAGAGATTCTCCTGTTCGGCGTGGGTGCTGCGCATCATTTCCCGGGTGATCCGGCCGAGACCGGAGTTCAGGTCGATCGTCGTGCCGCGCTCGGCGAACGGACCGGCACGGTGGTCGAGTTCGGACCGTGGCACCTGGAACGCGTACGCCGACAACAGCGGAATGTGGATCTGGCACAGATCGTCCAGGATGGTCACCGCGGCCTGCCCCGGCCGCGCTCGCGCTTCCTCTTCGCGGTACCGCACCGAATACACGCCCTGTTCGGGGACGACGACCCAATAGAAGTCGTCGCACGGGCCGTGCCGGATGTTCGTGCGGGTGCGATAGGACGTACTGATGCCGCGCTGTTCCCAGCGCAGCAACCGGTACGCGGCGGACTCCTGGACCGTCAATCCCGAATACCACCGGTCGGGATCACCGTATCGGTAGTCCATCGGGACGAAGCTGTTGGCGATCATCGTCCACGAGTTCGCATCACTCGCGGTCACGCCGTAGCACTGCATGGTGACAACCTATCGCCGCTGGTTCGCCGGTACATCATTGTCCACCAGAACAATCGCGCAGACACCCGAAGCAAACGCACCGCGACGGCCGCATCCGAAGCTCGGCGATCCGAGCGTCTCGCGCCGGGCGATGCGGGCATACGCGGTGCGGAAGCCGCGCCGGGACCGCGCGGATCGCGCAATGCCGCTGAGCCGCAGAAGCATACGACCATCGCGGCACTATCGGGCGGGCACCCGGGCGAATCCGAGCGGCGGCGTAGGAGCAGGCCCGGTGCGGGCCACGGGACGGAACTCGGGCAGCACCGGTAATACGTCGGCGTTGCGGGCCGCGTAACAACGCACGGCGGGCAGCGCGCGGGCCACCTCGGCGCGCTCCACCGGCTCGTGGTCGATGAAACCCATGACCTCGCAGCCGAGACCGAGCGTGCGCCCGATCCGCGCGACCGCCGCCGACTTGGGCCCCCAGCCGATCTCGATCGCCGAGAACATCTCGTACACGCCGTGCCGGTACAACGTCTCCATCGTCCACTCCCGCTCACCTCGGCAGGCCACGGCATGCCAGACGCCGCGCTCGCTGAGGACGCGCAAGGTGCGCAGCGCGGCGGGCCGTAACGCGCCGACGGTCGCGTCGCACACGGCGCCGTCCCACAGGGTGTTGTCCAGTTCCCAGACCAGACATCTCAGAGCCGGTCTCATCGCCCCTGCCCCTATCGTTGCGTCATCACTGCCTTTCCGCCGTGGCGTGCACGGCAGACGGGCACTGCGCACCATCCGGGACACGACACGTGCCGGGCGAGACCCTGGTCGCACGGCCACGACCGGCGCGGGTGATCCTACCGGGCCGTCCACTGCGGCTCGCGACGTCGACGCGACCGCCGCATCGACCGGTAGCCCGGACGCCGAACTGTGACGCCGCTCATCCGAAGCCGGGGTCATACGCATACGCTGTGACGATTCACAGAACCACCTCGACCGCGCTCACGTGCTCTCACAGAACCTGTCGATCGGGTCCGCGAAACAGATCGACCGATTAGTGTGAATGCGCTGCACAGCAATCGTGGGCGGAAGGGAGTCGCCAATGTCCGTCGACAGTTCGGCCCGGCCGAGCCTCACCCTGTCGGGGAAGCCGATGTCGTCCCCACTGAAAGACGTTCGCGGGCTATCGCGTCAGATGGTCGGGCACTTCGTCGAGAATGTCATCCCCTGCGGCACCCTACCCGGTGACGCGATCGCCGGCGACGTCACCACCATCACCCGGCTCTGCCTGGAACTGGCGGTGAGCATGCTCGACGGAAAGGACCTACCGGAGAAACTCCAGCGGCTCGGAGACGCCGCCGCGGGGTGGGCGCGGGAGGGCGTGCCGATCGACACCATCCACCACTCGATCCACGAGGGCTTCAAGATGGGCCTGGACCTGGTGGTGTCCGGCGCGACGATGAAGGACTACGACGACCTCGTCGACGGCGCCAAGATGGTCGTCGAGATGCTCGACATGATCAACTCGGCGGTCTCGATGGCCTACGTCCGGGAGCTGCGCGCGGTGGTCAGCGAGCACCACACCGCCGTGCACACCCTGACCTCCGCCCTGCTCGGCGGCCACAGCACCTCGACCATGGCGCGCGAATGCGGCATCGCCATCGCGTCCTCGTACGCCGTTCTGGCCGTGGCGATTCCGCCGCACCGGGAGGAACGCAATCCGATGGTGGACAGCAAGGTCGTCGCGCGCCGCAAACTGCGCCGGGTCCAGGCCGAGCTGGCCACCCGATGCGGCGAGGCCGCGCTGTCGCTGCTGAGCGTGGACGGCGGCACGGTGCTCATCCCCTCCGGCCATCTGGACAACGAGCAGCTGGACGCGCTGGTCACCCAGCTGTCGCACGCCGCGCAGGTGGGCGTCACCGCGACCATGGTCGAGGCCACTCCCGAGAAGATCCCCACCGCCGCCGACCAGGCTCACGAATTGCTCGACATGGTGCAGCGATTGCAGGCGGTGGCCGGGCTCTACCGCTTCGACGAGCTGGCCCTGGAATATCAGCTGACCAGGCCGGGACCGGGCCGCGAATACCTCGGGTCGCTGCTCGACCCGCTGGACGCGCACCCCGAGCTGCTGGAAACGCTGCAGCGGCACATCGCCAACAATCTCAACCGGCAGCGCACGGCACGCGTGCTGCACGTGCACACCAACACGGTGGACTACCGGCTCAAACGGATCGGGCAGCTCACCGGATTCGACCCGTCCCAGCCGTCGGGTCTGTGGTATCTGCGCTCGGCGCTGGTGGCCCGCACATATCGCACCACCTGATCGCCCGCCCAACGAACGAAAACGTAACAGCCCTGGTCGAATACGACCGATCACGCCCCTGCTCTCCCTCGACACGCTCCGTTAATGTCCCGTTTACGATGTTCCGGTGCTTTTGAACGACGTGCGAGGCAGCTCGGCCCCACCGGGCGAGCGAGTGGGTATCGAGGAGCTCCGAGAGCGTCGGTTCCGGCCGTTGGTCGTGTGGTGCGGCGCCGCGGCCATCGTGCTCGCGCTGGTCGGCGGGCAGCTCATGGCCGCGCACATCGGGGCACTGGGGCCGCTGACCAGCCTCTTCCGCGATTTCGCCGGCACACCGAAGTCGGCGACCACGCCGTGGGCCGGATTCCTGCTGGCTCTGGTGGGCATCACGGCGCGCGCACGCGCGGGCGCGGTCGCCGCGGCGGTGGTGATCGACCTGTTGTTCGTGGTCATCAGGGCGGCCGAGGGCCGGCCGTTCACCGTCGGCAACGGCCCCACCATCGTGCTCACCGCTTTGGCGGTGCTCGCGTTCGCGCGGTGGCACGGACAGCGACGCCGCACCGCGTTGCGCACTATCGCCTTCGGCGCACTGCTGATCTCGGCGACGAAGATCAGCGAAATCTGGTTGGACATCACCGCGTGGGCCTGCCCGATGGTCCTAGATCCGTACGTGCAGGTCGCCGACCGCGCGCTCGGCAGTCCCGCGTGGCTGGCCGGGCACGCGCTCGACGCGGCGGGACCGATGGTGACGGGCGTGGTGCGCTGGGTGTATTTCGAGCTGCCGCTGGCGGCCGTCCTCGTCGCGGCCTGGCAGCTGCGCGGAGTGACCGCCGGTGCGTGGCCACGGCACTACCTGGTGCGGACGTTCTTGACGCTCGGCCTCATCGGCCCGATCTGGTATGTGGTCTTCCCTGTCGTGGGGCCGGTACTGGCGTACGGGCCGCAGGGGCTGGGCTTCGAGATCGCCGACGTCTGGCCGAATGTCGTTCCGGCGGTGCCGTCCTCGATCGAGGCGCTGCACTTCGACGGCATCACCCCGCGCAATTGCATGCCCTCCCTGCACACCGCTTGGGCGCTATCGCTGTTCATCCACTCCCGGCGCGGCCCGCTGTGGTTGCGCTGGGGCGGTACGTTCTGGCTGGTGTGCACGCTCGTCGCGACGCTCGGTCTCGGCGCCCACTACGGCGTCGACCTGGTCGTCGGCGCGGCGTTGTGCCTGACCGTCGAGTCCGCCCTGCGCGACCCGGACCGGGGCTGGGATCGTCATCGAGTCCGGATCGTGGCCGTGGGAATCGCCGTGTTCACAGGCGTGCTGTTGTGCATCCGCTTTTTCGCCGTGCAGATGGCAGCGCATCCGATACCGTTCGGCATCGCGATCCTCGGTGCGCTCGGCGTGCTGGCGATCATGTTCTGCGCCACCTGGTTCGGCGCGTCACCGGCCCGCTCTGCCGTTGAGGCGGCGCGACACTGACCGCGCAGACCCCAGCCGCTCGAGCCGGGGTCACGAGTCCTGGGCACGCCGGTCGTCGACCGCGCGGCCGCGATGGGCATGGGCATGGGCATGGGCATGGGCAGCCAGCGTCGCGGCCAGCGCGGCCCGGTCGAGCTTGCCGCGTGGCGTGCGCGGTAGATCGTCCACGACCAGTATCCGCACGGGCATACTCGGACTCGGCAAGCTGGCCCGCAGGCGCCGCCAGATCTCCTCGGTGGCCGGTGCGGGCGCACCCACCACGATCGCGGCCGCGGGCGCCTGCCCCATGCGTGCGTCGGGTACACCGACGCAGGCCGCCTCGGCGACACCGGGTATCGCCGTGAGCGCCGCTTCGATCGCGGCCGGTTCCACGTTCAACCCTCCCCGGATCAGCGTGTCGCTCGCACGGCCGAACAGTCGCAGGCGGTTGCCCGCCACCTCGCCCCGATCGCCGACCGTCATCCATCCGTCGACGGGACCGCCGGTCACGCCGTCCTCGGTGAGGTAGCCGTCGAACAGCATGTCGCTGCGCACGAACACCAAGCCGTCGCGAACCCGGGCCTGTACCCCGTAGAACAGCTCGCCCGCCGAGGTCTCGTCGGCGTCGCCGAGCCCGCGATCGAAGGATACGAAGCTCAGTTCGGAAGCGCCGTAGAAGTGCACGAGCGAGGCGTTCGGCAGGATCTCCCGCAACGCGGACCGTCCCGGGCGCGGCCACCGCGCCGCCGAGGACAGCACTTCCCGCACGCTGCCTACCGGTCCGATCCCCGCTCGCACCACATCCCAGGCGATCGTCGGCACCGAGTACAGATGCGTCACCGCGTCGTTCAGCGCGTCGAGCACCGGCCGCAGATCGACCGTCGCACCCCGTGTCAGGGCGTGCAGCGCGCCGTACAGGAAATGCGTGTGGTCCAGTACGCCGGGCACCGACACCTGATCACCGACGCCGATGCCGAACGTGCGGTCGGAACGATCCAGCGTGGTGGCCCACGACAGTTGGTCGCGCACGAACAGTTTCGGCTCACCGGTAGTGCCGGAGGTGATGCCGACCAACAGTTCGGTGGCGGGGTCCGCGCGGCCGGGCCGACCTTCGGATTCCAGCGCGGCGGCGGTCAGCGCGGTTCCCTCGAATCCCATCCGCCGCAACCGCCGGTGCTGGCGCGGCGCGGCCACGACGGCGCCCGGCGCGGCGAGCGCGAGCACCCGTGCCAGCTGGGCGGGCAGCAGATGACGGTGCAGCAGAACGACGCTCACCCCCGCGTGCATCGCCGCCGTCACCGCCACCAGCGATGCGATATCGGACGTGGGTAGCACGGCCACCCTGCGCATGCCGTTGAGCCCGGCGGCGGTCCGGACGACCTTCGACCAGAACTGCTCGTAAGTGATCCGATCGCGTCCCGCGATGACGGCGATCGCCTCCGGATGAGCCACGGCCTGTCGAGCGATGCGCGCGGCGAGCAGTTCAGTCATCGTCCACTCCCCTCGCCGCGAGGGCGTCGCCCATCGCGTCCGCTGTCCGCAGCGCGCGCACCAGCACCGGCGTGACCAGCGCCGTCATCGACCACTCGAGACCACGGGCGCGCCGCGCCTGCGCGACGTCGTGCACGATCCCCGTCAGCAGCGGGACGCATCGGATGGCCAGCGCCAGCAGCAGGCCGATCCGCTCCGGATCGACACCGGCCCTGCGCAGCGGCCCGAGCCACCGGGTCACCGCGTCGAGCATGTCGGTCACCCGGGTGGTGAGAGTGAACAGCGCCGCCAGCGCCACCGAGATCACCAGCACGCCGCACACCACCGTGGCCCGCGCCGGCGAGGTGATCAGCACCTGGAACACCGCGATGACCAGCAGCATCCACAGCAATGGACGCAACTGCGCCACAGCGATGCGCCACGGAATCCTCGCCACGGCGAACAGCGCGGCCACCACCCCGGCGGCGAGCAGCACATGCGGTGGTGTGCGCACGAAGACCGCGGTAGCCACGATTGTCCCGAGCAGCAGCACCAGCTTCGCCCCGGCGGGTATCCGGTGCAGTGGCGAATCGCCGGGGCGATACACGCCGATCATTCGATCGAATGCCCGGTAGGCGGCGACGGCGTCGCCCGGCGTTCCGTCGAACACGATCGCGCCGTCGTCGACGACGATGACCCGCTCGAAGCTCTCCAGCAAGGCCAGCTGATGCGTCACGACGATCACCTGTTGGTCCACGGCATCCAGCGCGTCGGCGACCACCCTGGCGTTGCGCAGGTCCAGCAACGTGGTCGGCTCGTCGGCCACGATCACCTCCGGCCTCCGGATCAGGACGGCGCCGAGGGCGAGCAGCTGTTTCTGCCCACCGGACAACAGGTGCGAGGGGTGCTCGGCGTGGCCCGCGAGCCCGAATCGTTCCAGCGTCTCCTGGACGCGCGCCGCGACCTCCTGCTTGCTCAGCCCCGTGCGCCGCAGCGAGAAGGCGAGATCCTCGGCGACCGTGGGCATCACGATCTGGGTGTCGGGGTCGGTGAAGACGAACCCCACCTTCCGCCGCACCTGCGCACCCTTGCGGGAAGCGTCCACGCCGTCCACCGTGACGGTGCCGGAGGTCGGCGTGAGCAGTCCGTTGATCATGCGCGCCAGGGTGGACTTGCCCGAACCGTTGGACCCGATGATGCCGACCCGCCGTTCCTCGATCCGCAAGTCGATGTCGCGCAGCACTGTCCGGTCGCCGAAACGATGGCCGACCGAGTCGAAGACGATTTCGCTCACGACACGCGCTCCACGAGCACGGCGATCCCCTGCCCACCGCCGACCGCGCAGGCCGCGAGACCGAGCGCGGGACCGTCCGCGCGCAGCATCTGACTCGCCAGCCGCACCAGCAGGATGGCTCCGGACGCGCCCCAGGGATGCCCCATCGCGATGGCGCCGCCCTGCGGGCAGATCGTGGATTCGTCCAGGCCCAGCTCGTCCGCCACCGCCAGCACCACCGACGCGAACGCCTCGGTGATCTCCACGACACCGAGGTCGGCCACGCCGACACCGGTCCGGCGCAGCAGTTTCCGGATCGCGGGCACCGGACCGAGGCCGGGCAGGGCGGGATCGGATCCGGCGACCGCGCAACCGAGGACCCGCAACGCGGGCAGCCCGGCGGCCATCGACTCGGTGGTGACTGCGATGGCTGCGGCGCCGTCGGAGATCCCGCACGAATTGCCCGCGGTGGCCGTGCCGTCCACACCGAAGCTGGGGCGCAGCCGCGCGAGCCGGGCCGCGGTCATGCCCGCCCGGATACGCTCGTCGCGCCGCACCTCACCGATCGGCACGATCTCCGCGGCGAAGTCGGCCGCCGCGGCGAGGGTGTGCGAACGAGCGGCGTAGGCGTCCTGCCGCTCCCGGCTGATGCCGCGTGCTCGCGCCAGATCGTCGGCCGCCACGCCCATCTCCGGATCGGGGAAGCCGGCCGGCGCGAAGGGAGCGCGGGTGTATCGCACGGGCTCGGCGTCCGCGACCGGCGGCCAGAAGCGCCACGGGGCGGTGCTCGCCGACTCCACCCCGCCTGCGAGGACGAGTTCGTCCGCGCCGCTGCGCACCCGCGATGCCGCCTGCATCACCGCGTCCAAGCCCGACCCGCACTGCCGGTCGACGGTGACGCCGGGGACGCGCACGCCGAGCCCGGCCCGCAGCGCGGCGACCCGGGCGGGATCACCACCGGGGCCGAGGCAATTGCCGAGGACCACGTCGTCCACCTCGGCGTCGATGCCAGCGCCACGTACTGACCCGAGCACCGCACGCAGCACGGGAGCGGCCAGGTCGGTGGTGGTCACGTGTGCCAATCCGTGCCCCGCGTTGCCGATCGGCGTACGGCGCGCCGCGATCAGGACAGGAACGTGGGTCATGTCAGCAAGTCTTTCAGCTCACCCCTGGCGATCTTCCCCGCAGCGGTCCTCGGCAGCGCGGGCAGAGGCACCCAGCGGCGCGGCAGCGCCTCCTTCGCCAGCACGCGACGCGCCCGCGACCGGATCTCGTCGAGTCCGGCGGCACCGGTCAATTGCACCGCCGCCGTGACGGTTTCACCGAACACGGCATGCGGTGAGCCGATGACGGCCACGGCGGCGATGCCGTCGAACGACGCGAGGACACGCTCCACGTCCTCGGCGATCACCACGGTGCCGCCGACATTGATCGCGCAATCCCCTCTACCCAGTACCGTCAGCTCGCCGTCGGCGCCGAGTTCGGCGAGGTCGCCGACCCCGACCCATTCGGGCGCTCCGAGCACGCGATAGGGCGACCGGACGTAGAGCAGTCCGTCACGCACTTCGGCCTCGACGCCGTCCAACAGCCGCATGGGCTCGGGCACCCGCCGCGCCGCCACGAGCGAGACCTCGGAGGACCCGTAGTACTCGACGACATTGATGTGACGGGCCGCCGCGAGGGCACCCTCGTCCAGCGCGATGCCCGCGACGATCGCGGTACGCAGGCGCGGACCGGCGCCCACCACCGCGCGCAGCACCGCGGGCACCGCGTGCACCACGGTGGCGCGCGCCGGGTCGTCGGTGACGCACGCGCCGCGCCACAGCGCGTGCAACGCGCCGAACAGGTGCATGGTCGCGTGCAACGGCCCGGTGATCAGTACCCGATCGGCGGGCTCGACGCCGGTGAGCGCGGTGAACGCGGGAAAGCTGTCGTACCAGGACGCGGCGGTCCGCGCGAGCGGCCGGGGCCTGCCGGTCGACCCCGACGTCGCCACCAGCAGGAACGCCGCGGGCGGAAAACTCGTACGGTGCGGCCTGGCCTCGGGATTCTCGACGACGACCGGGATGCCGCGCCGGGCCGCCGCGCAGACGCGGATCAGCGCGTCCGGAACCGGGAGTGCCGACGCGTCGTAGACGCTCGCGTCCGGGTTCCGGTCGATCCACTGCTCGATCGCGCGGTCGAGTTCATGGTAGGTGCGGGAGCGGCCGCCGAAGTCGATCGCAGGCGCCTCGGCCGCGCCGCCGAGTTCGGGACTAGGCACCGATCACACCGGGATACGCGCGATGCACTCCCTTCGCCACCACGGTGGCCACGACGACCTTGAGCAAGTCGCCCGGGATGAACGCCCAGTTGGTGGTGATAGCGGCTCCGAGGCCGAGATCGGTGCGCAGCAGCAGGCCCACGGTGCCGAAGACGTAGATGATCAGCAGGCCGCCGACGGCGTTGATCAGCAGGCCGAGCGCGATCGGGTATCTGGGCAGGATCCGGGCGGTGCACAGTCCGATGAACAGCGCCGCCGGAATCCAGCCCACCAGGTACCCGGCGCTCGGACCCGCCAGCGCCGTCAGACCGGTGCGGCCACCGGACAGCAGTGGCAGGCCGATCATCGTCAGGGCCAGGAACACCAGCACGGCCGCCGTTCCCTTGCGCGCCCCGAGTACCGCACCGGCCAGGATCACACCGAGAGTCTGCACCGTGATCGGCACGCCACTGAACCCCACCGTGATGGCGCCCGGCAGGCCGAGTGCCGCGATCAGGGCAGCGAAGACCGCGATCTGCGCCATGTCCCGCGCGGAAAGGCCCACCCGGGGCTCTCGTGTGTTCTCTACACCCGCCACGACGACCTCCGCTCAGAACTTGAACGACGTTCAAGATAGCAAGGCGAGCGGGCGCCCCTAGCGGTGAGTCCAGTCGGGTTGGGTGAAGTGGGCGACTCTGGCCTCGTCGGCTGCGGTGCCGAGCAGGACCACTTCCCGGAACTGCCAGAGCAGTGCGCCGGTGGGCGCGTGGATGGTCATCTTCGGGCCGAGCCGCATCTGCAGCAGACCTCCCGTACCGGCCGGGGCGGCGTCATCGCGCAACTCCGGTTGCCGTACCGCGTCTGCGGCACGCACCCAGCGCGGGGTGTCCTCGGCGGCGAGGCGGGCGAGATCCACCAGGTGCGCCGAGTAGACCTCGTCCGGATTCGGCCGCAGCGCCGCGACATCGGTCAGCGCCAGAACGATCGGCGTGATGGTGAATCCCGACGCGGCGGGGAAGTCGTCGAGTTCGCCGAGCACCTCGGCCGGACCCGCGCGCAGGCCCAGTTCTTCGTGCAGTTCACGCAGGGCGGCTTGCCGGGCGGTCTCGCCTTCATCCAGGCGACCGCCGGGCAGTCCCCACTGACCGGCGTTGCGGCCCCGGTAGGCCCGCTTGATGACGATCACCGACAACGGCCCATCGGGTTCCTCGACCACGCACAGAACGACCGCCGCGCGCCGGACGCCGGGCGCGTCGGGTACCTCCCACCGTGGGAACCCGGCCAGCCGGGAGCGCGCGAGCACCCGGAATTCGTCCATGCTCCGGGGAAGCGGCGCTGCGGGGATCGGCTCCATGGCTTCGATCTTGCCCGACGAGCGTTGACAGCACATGCCGCACCTGTCACCGTATCGGGAACCTCGGCGCCCGCGTCCCAGGGCGTTCTCGATCGGAGCGTGCTCGATGGGTTTTCTGGAACCCGACCTTCCGGTGGTCGACATGGCGGAGTGGAGCAAGGGCACGCGTGCGCAGCGGATCCGCCCGATGGCCAGGCACTGGGCCGAGGTGGGCTTCGGGACACCCGTGGCGCTGCACCTGTTCTACGTCGGCAAGATTCTTCTCTATGTGCTCGGTGGCTGGCTGGTCGCGCTGACCACCGACGGCATCGACGGATTCACCGACGTCGGCGCCTGGTGGTCGGAACCGATCGTCTTCCAGAAGATCGTGCTGTACACGCTGCTGTTCGAGGTGGTGGGGCTCGGCTGCGGGTTCGGCCCGCTCAACAACCGATACTTCCCGCCGTTCGGCTCGATCCTGTATTGGTTGCGCCCCGGCACCATCCGGCTTCCACCATGGCCCCGGCGGGTGCCGTTGACCAAGGGCGACAATCGCACCCCGGTCGATGTCGCTCTGTACGCGGCGCTGCTGGTGACGACAGTGGTCGCCTTGCTGTCCGACGGCACCGGCCCGGTACCGGAACTGGACACCACCGTCGGGCTGTTGCCGCAGTGGCAGATCACGGTGATTCTCGGCCTGCTCGCGATAGCCGGCCTCCGCGACAAGGTGATCTTCCTGGCCGCCCGGGGCGAGGTCTACGGCAGCCTCACCGTCACCTTCCTGTTCGCGGGGGCCGATTCGATGGTCGCCGCGAAGTTGATCTTCGTCGTGATCTGGATGGGCGCGGCCACATCGAAACTCAACAAGCATTTCCCCTTCGTGGTGTCGACCATGATGTCCAACAGTCCGGTGATCCGGCACAAGTCACTCAAGCGCGCGTTCTTCGAACGATTCCCCGACGATCTGCGGCCGGGGCGGTTGTCCCGGCTCTTCGCCCACGGCGGCACAGTCGTCGAAATGGGTGTTCCGTTGGTGTTGTTCTTCTCCCACGGCGGGTGGCCGACAGTGGTCGCGGCGTTCGTGATGGTGTGCTTCCACTCGACGATCCTGACCGCCATCCCCATGGGCGTGCCGTTGGAGTGGAACGTTTTCATGATCTTCGGCGTCTTCAGTCTGTTCGTCGCGCACGCCGACCTCGGTCTGCACAGCGTGGAGAATCCGGTGCCGGTGGCGGCGCTGTTGGTGGCGATCGTGAGCGTCGTGATCGCCGGGAACCTCTTCCCGCGCAAGATCTCCTTCCTGCCCGGTATGCGGTACTACGCGGGGAACTGGGACACCACGATGTGGTGCGTCAAGCCCTCGGCCGCGGAGAAGATCGGCAAGAACATCGTCGCGATAGCCGCCATGCCGCAGGCGCAGCTCGAGCGGTTCTACGGTAAGGAGCGCGCGCAGATCCCGATGTTTCTCGGCTACGCCTTCCGCGCCATGAACACCCACGGCCGCGCCCTGTTCACCCTTGTCGACCGAGCGGTGCCGCCCGGTCGCGAAGACGAGTACACCGTCACCGACGGCGAGCGTATCTGCAGCACCGCCGTGGGCTGGAATTTCGGCGACGGCCACCTGCACAACGAGCAACTCATCGCCGCGATGCAGCGGCGCTGCCGTTTCGAACCCGGCGAGGTACGCGTGGTTCTCCTCGACGCCCAGCCCATCCACCGGCAGACCCAGCGCTACCGCCTGGTCGACGCCGCCACCGGCGAATTCGAACGAGGAGAGGTGAGAGTCGCCGACATGGTGACCCGTCAGCCTTGGGCCGACGACGTGCCGGTGCGGGTCTACACGAGCGAGCGCGCATAGCGCCTTCTGTCCGTCCGCGCCGGTGATCACCGCTGGAGATCACCGATGGCGATGACATATCTGGATGCGCATATCGTCGTAAGAGCATGTTGCAACGCGGGGCGCGCCGATGATGACCGCTTCGGAGGAAGCCTTGTCGTCGCGGCGCGTACCCGGCCGTCAATCACCGAGCGCGGCACGTGTCGCGGCTTCCTCGACACGTTCCCCTACCCAGCTCAGAAAGGTGCGGACTTCGTCGTGGCGCAACGGAAGCGCCGCCGAGCGGGGGCGCTCGAAGCTGGACAGCGCCGCTTCGACGAGGGGCCGGAAACGCTGGTCCGACGTCGCGATGGCCTGCGCCGCCCGGCGTTTGGGCAGCCAGCGACCCGTGCGGCAGAACACCACCGACCGGCATCCGTTCAGCACTCGGTTGTCGGCGAGGTGCCCGGCGCCCTCCGCATGGTCACGAACCGAAGCCTGAAGCGCGGCGAGCAGATCGGGTCGCGCCGGTGACGCGATGATCCGCCGCGCCGGGTTCCCGTACAGCGCACGGCCGGCTTGGTGCGCGATCGAACGATTGATGACGTACCAGAAGGCGGATGACTCCGCGGGATCGAAACTGACGCGGTTGGGCAGCATCGGACCGGTATTGAGGTCCAGGAGATAACCGGCCTCTTGGGACGGAGCGGCCAGGAAATCCGCGTCGTAGACCACCAATTCCAGCCCGGCCGCCGGGCAGGACAACGCGGGGTGAGCGAGCGACTCGGCCAGCTCCCGCGCAGCGTGCGCGGGCAGTGCGGGGTCGGCGACGATCACCACATCGACGTCGCTGCGGCCGTGCCGATAATCGCCGAGAGCGACCGAACCCACCGCGACGATGCCCACCAGGTGACGGCCGCAGATGGCGCGGGCGCGTCGCACCAGTTCCTCCAGGTAGGGACGCAACTCGACGGGCACGGATCGCGAATGCGCCGAAGCCTGGGTCATGCGGCCAGTATCCGCTACGGCACACTTGTCACCGGCGGTACGGCTGCCCCACCTCCGCACCGCCTCGGCGCACCGGTCGCCCGGCCCCGGATGACGGCGACGTTCGCCGGGGAGTCAGTTCGGCAAACCCATCCCCTCGGCCAGCACCGGCCACGACTTCTTCAGCGCCTCCTGCCAATACCCCCACGAGTGGGTTCCCGTGGGCTGGAAATCATAGGTGGCCGGGATACCGAGAGCGTTCAGACGATCACGCATGTTGTGCGTGCACCAGTTCACCGCCGCCTCGATCACGCCACCCAGCACCAACTGATTGAGGTATCCGCGCGGACCGGGTTGCATGTGCGAGCCGTTATAGGTGTCGTACATGCCCGGGACGCCGGTTCCGGTGGACAGGAACAGGCGGATGCCGCGGAGCCGGTCGGCGCGCAGGTAGGGGTCGTTGGCGGCCCACATCGGGTCCTCGGGCGGGCCGTACATGTTCTCGGTGTCACCACCGCCCCAGCTCTCGACGGCGAGTTTCACGAACTCGCGGCCGATCGGGTCGCTGATCTGCGCGCACCCGCTGTAAGCCGCGACCGCCCGGTACAGGCCGGGTTCGGCGATCGGCAGTTGCAGCACCGAGGTGCCGGAGGTGGACAGGCCCGCGATGGCGTTCACCCCGGTGGTCGCGAACTCGGCATCGATCAGCGGCGGCAGTTCTTCGGTGAGGAAGGTCTTCCACTTGTACACACCGAGTTTCGGGTCGGGCGAGCGCCAATCGGTGTAATAACTCCAGCGCCCGCCGACCGGCTGCACGACGTTCACGTCCTTGTCGGCGAGGAAACGCAACACGTCGGTGTTCTTCTGCCAAGTCGCGCTGTCCTGGCCACCGCCGCCACCGTTCAACAGATACAGCGTCGGGCGCGGCACCGAACGATCAGCGGGCCGCAGCACCTTCACCATGATGTCCTGCCGCATCGCTGGTGAGAACACCCGCAACTGCACGGTGCGGTCGTCCTCCGCCCACGAGCCGGTGATCGACGGCGCGTCGGCCCTCGCGGCCGGTGGCGCCGCGATCGCGCCTGCGGTCACGACGAGCACCACGGCCAGAACGACGAGCGCGTGCGCCATCGAGCGGCAGACCGTTCCGATTCCCGCCGCTCCGACATCCGGACTTCGTTTCATCGCCGGCTTTCCTCCAACCATCGCATTCTTCTGCCCGGCACCGATTCCGCTCGATGACGACGCACAAGCTCCGCCAACGCTAAAGCCGGAAACGGCGGCGCACTTCTCCGGCACGATGGGTCTGTACACCTCACGAATCGACCCGGATGGCCCTGGGGGCGCGGCACAAGCAGAGCCAAGATCTTGCATCCGTCGCCGGCCGTAGTGTGAGGATCCGGTGGTTGAGCTGATGAGCAGGGCGGCAGCGTGCTCGTCGCGCCCCCCGTCCGGGGAAAGGGGCGGCGATGACAGCACAGGCTCTGCTCGCCTGGGCACGGTCGGGCGCGATGGCGCTGACCGGCCGCCCGGATGGTCCGCCACTGGCGTCTCCGGGCGGGCCACCCTGGTCGCCGAGGAGGCGATAGCCCGGGTCGTCGCGGCGGCGGTCCAGCGCACCGGCGAACCGCCGGGCCTGCCGGATGCGCGTCTGCTGGCAGAGCGGGCCGCCGTCACCGGATTCACCCGCAACGCCCCTTGGTCGTGCGGTGGCGGCTATCGCGCCGTCTACGCTCAGGACGGTTTCGTAGGACTGTCGTTGGCGCGGCCGGACGACATCGCCCTCGTCCCCGCCCTGGTCGGAGCGACCGTTTCCGGCGATCCGTGGGCCATGGTCGAGAACTGGCCCGCGCGATCACTGTGCGGGAAGCCGACGAGCGCATCGCCCTGCTCGGATTGCCCGGGGGCGGATTGGCGCACGCGGGTCCGGCTCCCCAGCGCGAACCGGTCCTTCGCACGATCGGCGGCCGCCGGACACGGGTCGGAGTTGACCCCCGCGTCATCATTTCAGCGCCCTCTGGGCGGGCCCGCTGTGCGGGCACCTCCTCACCCGCAACGGCGCCGAGGTGATCAAAGTCGAGAGCATCGCCCGCCCCGACGGAGCCCGGCGCGGCCCTGCCGAGTTCTACGCCCTGCCGCACAGCGGTCAGCGCAGTGTCGCGCTCGATTTCGGCAGCGCGACAGACCGAGCACTCCTCTCCCGGCTGGTGGTGAGCGCGGACCTCGTGGTGGAGGCCTCCCGCCCCCGTGCGCTGCGCCGCCTCGGCCTCGGCGCCGAGGCACTGGTCGACGCCGGGGTGTCGTGGCTGTCGATCACCGCCCGCTGCCGCCGCCGGACCGCCCGCGCCGCATTCTGTTCACCGCCGGGGTGAGCAGTGGTGGATGGACTGCGACGCGGGCGCCTTCCCCGTTCCCGAGCCCGCCCGCGGGACCGCCACCGGAACCGCACCGGCACTCGGCGCGCATCCGCTGGAGTCATTACTGTGAGCTGGCCGATCCGCGAATAGTCGACCGTGGCCCCACTGTCGGCGCTGCGCCCATGAGCCCCCGCCATGGCGGCCGGGCCGCCTGCTCATCTCGCGGCCGGATCACTTGACCTCGACCATAGTTGAGCTTTTAACGTCGCCGGTGACGAGAGGAGCTCTGATGACAACACTGGTCACCGGCGCCACCGGGAACACCGGCCGCCACGTCGTGACGGAACTGGTTCGGCGGGGCGAGCCCGTACGGGCGCTGAGCCGCGATCCCGCCTCCGCCGCCGCGCTTTTCGCGCCGGAGGTCGAGGTCGTCGGGGGCACGCACACCGACCCGGGGACGCTGGGCGCGGCACTCGACGGGATCGACCGCCTGCACATCACCGTGACCGCAGGCCTCGCCGAGTCCGGTCCCGAACTGGTGCGGCGAGCGGTGGACGCGGGCGTGCGCCGCATCACCGTGGTGTGGGGCGGCGGCTTCGGGCCGGTCGAACAAGCGGTGGCGCAATCCGGTGTGGAGTGGACACGCCTGGAACCGCAGGAGTTCATGTCCAACACCTCGACCTGGATCGACTCGGTGCGGACCGAGGGCGTGGTGCGCGAACCCTACGACTTCCCCAGCGCGCTGGTGCACGAGGCGGACATCGCAGCCGTGGCCGCTGTCGCGCTGCTGGACGACGGCCACGCGGGGCGGGCGTACAACCTCACCGGCCCGGAGGCGCTGACGCCACGGCAACGCATCGCGATCCTGGCCGAGGCCATCGGCCGGGACATCGCTTTCGTCCCGATCACGCACGAACAGGCCGTTCAACAGACTGATCGCCACCGGCGTGTCCAGGGCCGACGCCGAGTACGTCATCGGCTGGTACGCCGCGGCCGACGCGGATTCGGTCACGGTCGTCGACACTGTCGAACAGGTGACCGGCCGCCCGGCACGCACCTTCGCGCAATGGGTGGCCGAACACGCCGACCGGTTCCGGAGCCCGCGATCGGTGCGGGCCTGACGGTCGAGGGAACGTCGAGACACCCCGATGCCCACCGAGCGGAGGGTGCGAGGTCCGCTCGGTGGGCATACCGCCACGGGTCGGGACGTGCGCGCCGGGACAGAGGCGGGGTTGAGGGATTCTGTCCGGTGGGCGAAAACGCGTGGCGGCCGGTGCTCCCGCCGAGCAGGCGTGCGGAGTCAGGGCACAGGTCACGCCGGCTCGACGGAAACAGGTCATCCGGTGGTCACAGCGAGCCGCCGCCGCCGAGCAACCACGGGTTGAAGGTGCACTCCAGATTCGGATGACCGGCCGGGTCCAGCGCCCGCAACGCGATGGACAGTGCACGGGGCGAATACATGATGGTGAGGTGGTCGGACACGTCCTGCTCGCAGCCGTCTTGCAGCGTGATGTTGTGCACCGTCACGCCGGGCGCCGCCTTCAGGAAGGTCAGATCGTAGGGATTGGTGATCTCGTCGTAGCGGGTGCCGACGATGGTGTAGTCGACGCCGGGGATGGTGTCGCCGTTCTCGTTGAGCTTGTTGACGAAGTCCGAGCCGATCGTCTGCTGGATGCCGGCGTGGCCGACGAAGATTTCGATGAAGCCCAGGATGTTGATGCCGAAGTTGTTGATCGCGCGGCCGAGGGCGCCGATACCGATCAGGCTGGTGCCGTGGTGGGTGGCGCCGTAGGTGACCAGATTCTTGACCTTGGCCGCGCCGCCCTCGAACTTGGTGTACCAGTTCGACATCATCCGCCCTGTGAGTGGGCGATGATGTCCACCTCCGACGCCCCGGTCGCGGCCAGGACCCGGTCGACGAACGTGGCCAGCTGCTTGGCCGAGTCCTGGATGTATCCGGTGCCCATCACGCCGGGCAGCACCGATCCCAGACCGCCGCCCTCGAGCAGGTTGGACCGCCCGTAATTGAAGGTGAAGGTGCAGAATCCCGCGTCCTTCATGGGCTGGCCCATGAAGGCGAAACCGTTGTAGGCGTTCATCCAGGTGCCGTGCACCATGACGACCGGGCGCGGACGCTCGGCGGTCGGCTTGCAGTTCCAGTCGTTCGACCCGGGCGGCGCGACGTCGGGATGGGTCAGCCCGTAGCCGAAAGCGGCCAGCCACGAGGTCATCGGCGGGCCATAGCCCACGGTGTCGCTGGCGTAGCCGCCGGAGGAGCCCGAACTGCTGCCCGAACCGCCGTAGCAGTCACCGGATCCGTTGCCCGAGCCCGCGCCGCTGCCCGATGTGCACGCCGAGCCGGTACCCGCACTGCCGGAATCGGCTATGGGCGCCGTTTTCCGACCGGCCGCGATGTAGTCGGCGAGTTGCTGCTCGGTCGGTTGGGCCTCCGGCGCCGCGTTCGCGCCGGTCGCACCGGTGGCGAGCATCGACACGCTCAGCAGCACCGCCGCCAGGGACGAGCGCCCGTAGGTACTTCGTTTCATCAGTTGCCTTCCTGCAGAACCACGGTGTTCGACGGCCGGCGCCGTTCTTGCTGGTCGACGGCACCGAAGCTGCGCCAACGCTAGAACCGGGAAACGCGGCCGCCTACGCGGAACGGCTGGATCTGGAGACCTCACGAATGGTGCTGAAGCGACTAGGGATTCGGCACAAATGGGCGTCTCGGGCGCGATTCGCGGGATTCGACGAGTAGGTCCGCAAGCACAAGCAGGAAGCGCGGAAACGGTGAATTATCCAGATCACCAGCAGATCACGGTGCCGCGACGGCCGATGGGCCCATCATGGATCGAGCTTCACACCAGCCATCGGTGGCCATCCGATGGCTAACCGCTTGGAGATCCCGTGTCCGTCATCGAGCTTCCCACCGCACCGCGCCGTGATGATCACCTCCGCCGACCAGCCTGACGAGGGCCCACACCACGATCCCCGTTTCGCAATACAGGAGCGACCATGAACGAGACCGAGGTTCATCCGGCTGATCAAGCGAGGTCGCTGGTCGACCACCGTTACCGTTCCACCCTTCGCTACGAGGTGGAAAGAGAAAAGATCCGCGAATTCGCCCGCGCGGTCCAGGACCCTCATCCCGCGCATCGAAGCGAGGCCGCCGCGGCCGAACTCGGCTTTTCCGGACTCGTGGCGCCACCGACATTCAGTTCCATAATCCTGACCAGGGTGCAGCGCGAAATCCTGGACACACTGATCACCGGCTACGACCCGACCCGAATCCTGCACGCGGACCAGGTTTTCGATTTCGGCAGGCCGCTGGTGGCGGGCGACCGCCTGACCTGTGACATCTATTTCGAATCGTTCCGGCACTTCGGCGACTACGACGTCCTCGCGATCAAGAGCGTGCTCGTCGACCAGCACGGCGCCGTCGTGCAGACCGGCTCGAGCGCGCTGCTCGCCCGCGTCGGCGGGCGCGATCCGGGCTCGGCCGACGCGGTGCGCACCGTCGCCATGGGCCAGGCAACCGCGGGCACACCGCGAGCAGCTCGCGGCAGCGCCGTGGTCCCGGCCGCCGCCGATTACCTCGCACCGGCGCCCACGCACCGGAAACCGCGGCCACGGATAGCTTTCGCCGACCTCGCGGTGGGCACCGAACTGCCCGTCCGCACCGTGCGGCTGTCCCGTGGTGACCTGGTCAACTACGCCGGAGTGACCGGCGAGGTGAATCCGGTGCTGTTCGACGAGCGGGTCGCGGTCGCCAGCGGCCCGCCGACCGTGGTAGCGCCGGGCATGCTGAAACTCGGCCTGGCCACCTCGTTCCTGAGTTCCTGGCTCGGCGACCCCTGCGCGGTCACCCGTTTCCGCGCGCAGTTCGCGCACAACACGCACTACCTGCGCATACCGCCGTTGGGTGCGGGGATGATCCAGTTCCGGGGCCGGGTCACCTCGATCGATCCGCGCAGGCGGCGGGCCACCGTCGCGGTCGACGCGCGCGCCGAGGGACGCAAGCTGTTCGGTTACGCCGCCGCCGAAGTGCTCTTCCCGTGATCAGGCCGCGGTACCGGATCGCGCGCCCGCTCGATCGCGGGCGGTCACTGCGCCCTGCGCCAGTCCGGTGAGCAGGGCCAGGCGATGATGTGATGCCAGGCGCGCGGCGCGATCGTACGTGCTGGTATGCACGAGGATCTCGTCGGCGCCGGTCCGGTCCGCCAACTCCTCCAGCTGGTTGGCGACCTCGTCTTCCGTGCCGTACAGGTGGCCACGCAGTCCTTCCTCGAAGATACGGCGCTCCTTGGCGGTCATGGAGCGTGCCTCGATCTCCGAGGGCGGCATCAGGGGCGGGAACTCGCCACGGGTACGCGCGTACGCGCCCGACCACGCTTCCGGCAGCAGCAACCGATGCGCCTGCGCGGTGGTGTCGGCGATGACGATCATGCGGAAACCACCACATACGGTCGCCCGCCGGGCAGGGAGGGCCGGAACTCGGCGCGGTAGCGCTCGATGGCCGCCACCATGCGATCCTCGCCGCCGACCGCCGCGATCACCAGCGGCAGCCCGAACCGGGCCGCGCGCCCTGCGCCGGAACCGGTCGCCAGCAGAAAGGCCGGGACCCGCAGTCCCTCGGCGGGCCAGGCGTGTACACCTCGCTCGCCCGCGTGGAAATACGCCAGCAGTTCGGTCAGCCGGGCGTCGAAATCCTCGGCGTCCCGCTTGTCGTGCCCGAGCGCACGCCGCACGCCGTCGGTGAATCCGACCGAGCGGCCCACACCCATGTCGATGCGCCCCGGATACAGCGATTCGAGCACGCCGAACTGTTCGGCGACCACCAGCGGCTGGTGGTTGGGCAACATCACACCGCCCGTGCCGATCCGGATCCGGGAGGTCGCCGCCGCGGCGGCGGCCGCGAGCACTGTCGGCGCCGAACCGGCCACGCCGGGCACACTGTGGTGCTCGGAGACCCAGAAGCGGTGATAGCCCCATTCCTCGGCGAGCCGGGCGAATTCCACGGTCTCGCGCAGGGCGGCCGGATGGCTCTGGCCGCGCCGGACGCGCGAGCGGTCGAGGACGGAGAACCGGACGGAGGACAGCGCCGAGGTCATATTGATGTCAACGCGGGCGCGCCGCCCTGATTCCGCCGCCGCTCACGACGAGCTCGCCACTCCCAGCGCCTGCGCCAAGGCCTGCCACGCCTTGGGTAGCTGCGCCTGGAAATCCGGCCAGGTGTGCATGCCCTCGGCGGTGTACTCGACGGTGGCGGGAATCCTCAGCTCCGACAGCCGGGCGGCGAATCGTTCCGTGCACGACCGGGCGCCCGCCTCCAGCGCCGCACCACCACCCGCCGTCCGCAGAGCGTCCGCGATCGTCGGGGAGTTCGCGACCGCCACCAGGTCGGCGCCGGTCGGCACGCCGGTGGCCGCCGTGAGGTAGATGGCCGTGCCACGCAGCGATTCCGCGTGCAGCAGGCTGTCGTGGGCCGCCCACTCCGGCGAGGTCGGCGGACCCCAGAGATTGTCGACGTTGCCGCCGCGCGATGCGACCGTGATGGTGGTGACCGCGTGCCCGAGCGGGTCGGCGGTGGAATAGCACCCGCTCATCCCGGCCACAGCCCGGTACCAGCCCGGATGGCGCTGGGCCAGCATCATCGCCGCCTGCGCCCCCATCGACACTCCGGCGATGGCTCGGCGCCCGTCGGTGCGCAGCAACGATTCCACGATGGGTGGGAGCTCGGTGGTGAGGAACGTCTCCCAGCGGTTGAGTCCGAGCGCGGCGTCGTGCCGGACCCAGTCGCTGTACATGCTTCCGGTGCCGCCGCCGGTGAGCACCACGTCGACCGGCTTGCCCGCGAAGAACTCCGCGGCCGCGCCCTTGGTCAGCCAGGCCGACGTGGCGTCACCGTCCACGCCGTCGAGCAGATACAGCACCGGACGCGGCGCCCGGCCGCTGCCGCGCAGCACATCGACCGTGATGACCCTGCCCATCGCCGCGGAGGCGATCGACAGCCGTTCGTGGCTCGCGGCGACCTTCTCGATCGACAGCAACCCGGTGCGGGTCATGGCCGGATCGACCGCGGGCGGCACAGCGGGCGGCGGCGGATCGGCGAGCACGGGCGCAGGCGCGAGGGCGGCGATGACGGCCATCGCCGCCGCGGTGATCGGCACGCGCAGTCTCATCCGGCCAGGGCGGGCTCGGGCTCGCGCGGATTTTCGCGATCGGACAACGCGACGGTCACTCGCACTCCTTCACTCACCCCCGACATCAGGGCACCTTCGACGATAGCGGCGGAACTCACGCCGTTCGCCCGATCGCGTGATCGCTGGACGAGGTGACGATGGTCATCTGTCCCGGCTGGGGCAGCTCACAACCCGGCTCGCCCACGTCACCCACCCGGTACAGCCCCGCGGGCCTGCCCGCCGCCCGCAGCCGATCCAGCAGGTCGTGGGCCCGACCGGCGAGTTCGGGGATGCGCGCGGTGCGCCCGGTGGTCACCGCCGCGGTCAGCGGCACTTCGGCGGCCTCGCCGACGATGGCCAGCACGTCCTCGGTCATGCTGACGGTTCCGGTGCGGGCGGGCACGTCATCGATCGGCACCAGCACGGTTCCGCCCGCGGCGGACAGCACCGACAGCGCTCGTGAGCCGAGCGGATCGGCCAGCGCCGCCTGGACACGCCGGAGCTTGCGCCGGGCGGCGTCCGCCCCGGTGCCGGGTCTTCGCTCGTCCGGGTGCGCCGGTATGCCCAGCGCCACCACCTGGTACGACCGCGCGATCGGAATGCCGGTCTGCCTGGCGAGCTCACCGACGGCGTGCCCGCCGAGCAACGCGGAGACCAGCGTCTGCGCCGCGGTCTGATGTTCCCGCGCGACCGCGCGGTGCTCGTCCACATAGGCGGTCGACGCCGCCACGGTCACCATCTCCAGCAAATGGACCGCCAGTCGCGCGCCGGCCAGGAAATGATCGGCCTGTTCGTCGGCGACCTCGTCGGCGAGGAATTCCAGCCCATTGCGAATTTCGTCGTGGTACGCGCCGAGCACTGTTTCCAGCGCGATACCTTCCCGCGCCCAGCGCGAGGCGGAACCGGCGATCTCCGGCGGCCGTCGCGACGCCGCCGGAGCCGAACGGGGGGCCAGCAGTCCGACGGCGGCCGCCAAACCGTTCCGCGCGGTGGTCGCGACATCACCGGCCGCGTCGTGTCCGGCGAGTTCGGCGAGGTATTCGACGAGTTTCGACGTCAATGTCTCGGTACTCGGTCTCGGTTGCCTGCCCATCATGCCTCCCGAAGGTTAGCGACGGATCGTGATGGAATCGAGATATGTTCGGCCGAATCGGGTAAGTCATCAGCCGGAGTTCGGCCGGTTGGGCGGGATCACAAGCTCGCAAGCCTATTTCGAGGCAGCCGGAGTGCTGCCGGGACACAACTGCTGCCGCACCGTGACTTTCGGATCCGGTACCCGACCGCGGGTGGAACACCGAATTCCGGAGTATGTGACGCAGCGCCGTCCGCGCATTTTCCGGCGCTGCGTCGAGATCACCCTAGATCCGCGCGCACCGCCCTGAGAAGCCCCCGTCGGCGCCTTCGGAATGGTTCATCGGCGGCCACGCCCGGAATTGGGACGCCGCACAACCGTGTCGCCGCGTCCGGCCGAACCCGCAGCGTGCTATGAACCGTGAGGCGAACGAGCAAACCTGTGAGCTGTCCCATCAGATCCTCCGAACGCCTGTGCGGTGGATCGCGGCGCCGATAGCATCGAGCGCCGCGCTGCCGTACGGCGTCGCGACGAGTTCGAAGGGCTACACCACATATGAGCGGTACGCGAGAGAAGCTGGACGAGCTGCGGGGGATCCTGGAGCTGGCCGAGGAACCCGCGGGCGAGACCGGCATCGCGAAGCGCAAGAGCAAGGGCATCCCGAGCGCCAGGCAACGGGTGCGCGCCCTACTCGACCCCGGGAGTTTCGTGGAGATCGGCGCCCTGGTGCGCCAGCCAGGCACCCCCGGAGCCATGTACGGTGACGGCGTGGTCACCGGACGTGGCCGGATCGACGGCAGGCCCGTCGTCGTGATCGCGCACGACCAGACCGTCTTCGGCGGCTCGGTCGGTGAGATGTTCGGCCGTAAGGTCGCCACCGCACTGGATTTCGCCACCGCCAACGCCTGCCCCGTGGTCGCGATCAACGACTCCGGCGGCGCCCGCATCCAGGACGCGGTCACCTCGCTGGCCTGGTACGCGTTGATGAGCCGCCGCCAGGAACAGCTGTCGGGTTTCGTGCCGCAAGTCTCGATCATGCTCGGCAAATGCGCGGCCGGGGCGGTCTACGCGCCGGTGAACACCAACGTCCTGATCGCGACCGAGACGTCGTACATGTTCGTCACCGGTCCCGAGGTGATCAAGGAGGTCACCGGCGAAGAGGTGACCATGGAGGAACTGGGTGGCGCGCAGGTCCAAGCGGCCAACGGCACCATTCACCACGTCGCCGCCACCGAGCAGGAGGCGTTCGACTGGGCCAGGACCTATCTGAGCTACCTGCCGTCCAGTTGCCTGGAGCGCGGGCCGATCGTCAATCCGGGACTCGAGCCGCGGATCACCCCGCACGACCTGGAGCTGAACGCGATCATTCCCGATTCCGATCGGGAGGGCTACGACATGCGCGAGATCCTGCTGCGCCTGTTCGACGACGGCGACTTCCACGAGATCAGCGCGGCCACCGCCCAGAACCTGATCACCGGTTTCGCCAGGGTGGACGGGCGCAGCGTCGGTGTGGTCGCCAACCAGCCCTTGGTGCTCGGCGGCGCCATCGACGCCAAGTGCTCGGACAAGGCGACCCATTTCATCCGGCTGTGCAATGTCTTCGGGTTGCCGCTGATCTTCGTCGTGGACACCCCCGGCGTGCTGCCCGGCGTGGAGGAGGAGCGCAGCGGGGTGATCAAGCGCGGCGGGCGGTTCTTCCGCGCGGTGATCGAGGCGACCGTCCCGATCGTGACCGTCGTGGTCCGCAAGGCCTACGGCGGCGGCTACGCGGTGATGGGCTGCAAGCAGCTCGGCGCCGACATCAGCCTGGCTTGGCCAACGGCGCGAATCGCCGTGATGGGAGCGGAGAGCGCGGTGAGCATCGTCGGCAAGCGCCAGCTGGCCCAGGTGGCTCCCGAGCAACGCGCGACCGTGCGCGATGCCATGATCGAGCAGTACAACGCGAGCGTCGCCACGCCGTGGATCGCCGCCGAACGCGGTTACATCGACGCCGTGATCGAGCCCGCGCGGACCAGGCTGGAGATCCGCCAGGCGCTGCGCCTGCTGCGCGAGAAAGAGGCCGCCGCGGGCCCCAACCCACGCAAGCACAGCCTGTACCCGGTCTGAGCGACCCACGGCGCCCGGTTATGTTGGCGCACAACCTAACCGGGTCTATGTGGTGGATTCTCCGCCGATCCACGCCGAATCGAGCCGCCCGGCACGCCGATGCCTTACGCTCAGGTGCAGTGCCGGGCCCCTTCGTTCGCCGCGTCGTGGCTCGGCACGCGACGTGCCCGCTGCGCCTGTTCCCTACCCTCGCCGGCGGGCACGCCGCACTAAGGCTCAGCCGTGGCCCCAGGTGAGGTCGGCCGCCACCCATTCGGTTTCCCACTGCCGCAGCCGCCGCCGATCCAACCCCCGGCGCACCAGCAGATAGCTGCCCGCGAGCACGACCGAGACCCCGAGCACCGCACCCGCGGTGAGCATCACCGCCTTGCTCGCGGGCTGTGACTGCGACGGCGGTTCGACGATCGCGCCACCTTCGTTCAGCCAGATCGAGACGGTGGAACCCGGCTCGACCACCGTCGTCGATTGATAGTCGCCGGTGCGGGTCACCCCTTCGGCGTCCTGCCAGGACACCCGGGCGGGCACCACCGGCGCGTACAACGGCGCTTTCCCGGTCTCGACCACGGTCGCCGAGACCTGGTGCAACTTCGCCGTCTCGGCCTGCACCGCGGCCGTTTCCATCTGGTACACCCGGCCGCCTACGGTCACGGCGAGCACGGGCACCACGAGCAGGAAGACCAGGGCGAGCAGCACCGCGAACCCGGTCTGCACACGATCTTCCCTGCGGCGCAGCGGGTTCCGATCCAGACCGACGCGTCGGCACGTCCGTCGGTACACGTTCACCGAGCCGGTAGACATGACGGTGACTCCTCGTTACGGGTTTCGGCGGTGAGGGTGACGAGGGTGTCGAAGAACTTTTCGACGAGGCCGGGCAGGGCCATGGGATCGGGGCCGGCCGCCCAGCTCTGCAGCGCCGCCAGCAGCATGCCCGCACCCGCGGCGACAGCGACGGACGGGCGTGGATCCGCCAGCGGATCCACGCCCAACCGAGCCGCGATGATCCGGACCGATTCACGCTGCCCCTCGATCCGGATGCGCTGGTAACCGGCGAACAGCTCGGGTTCGTCCTCGAAGCGCTGGAACAGGGACCAGCGGCGGGCCAGCAGGGCGCTACGGGCTCCGCCGTACTCGGTGACGAGCCAGTCGTGCACGGCGTTGCGGTAGGCGATCAGCGGCGGCTCGTCCGGGGGACGGCGGCACAGCGCCTCGTTGAACAGGTGGACGTCCTGATCGACATCGCCGAGAATCGCTTCCTCGATGGAGGCGAAATGCCTGCTGAACGTGCGCCGGGTGACACCGGCCCGCAGTGCGATGTCCTCGACGGCCACCGCGTCGAGCCCCCGCTCGGTGAGCAGGTCGAACGCCGCGCGCGACAGCGCCTCGCGGCTGCGCCGAGTGCGCAGCCGACGACCGTCCAGACCGACACCGTCGTCGCTCATGAGCACATGGTACCGCTTATTGTCCCAATGGGACAATATCTCGCCCTTCCCCGGCATGCGCATCACCTCGCACAGGAGATGCCCGATTCAGTCGCGGCGAATCGCGCCGCCGGCGTGGTTCGTGCGCCCAGCCGGCGCCGCATGCCGGGGAGTTCGACACACCATGCCGGGCGGTGGCGTCCCCTTGCCGCAGGAGCCGCTCACCCCCTCGAGTGATCGTCCGGTTCGTCGACCGTCGGCGGGACGCCGTCGCGCAGGACCTGGAGCAACCGCCCGGAATGCTCCGGCTGCGGTGCCAGCAGCGAAAGCTGGTTCAGCACCGCGTAGTACACGTCCAGATCGGCGATCTTGTCCAGATACAGCGCGCTGGTCAACTGCTGGAGGTAGACGATGTCGGGCAGATCGGTCTCGGCGAAGCGCAGCACGGTGAACGCGCCGTCGGTGAGCGCCGGGCCGCCCACGTGGTCGGCCAGGATCTGAATGGTGATGTTCGGTCGCGCCTCCATCCGCAGCAGATGGTCGAGCTGGGCACGCCAGACGGTCGAGCCGCCTACCCTGCGGCGCAGCGCGGCTTCCTCGATGATCATCCACAGTCGCGGCGGGTGCGGTCCGCCGAGGATGTCCTGCCTGCGCATGCGCAGCGCCACCCGGCGTTCGATGGACTCCTCCGGCTCCCCCGGATGGGACAGCGTGAGCAGCGAGCGGGCGTACTCCGGCGTCTGCAGCAGCTCGGGGACCGCCCTCGGTTCGTAGCTACGAATCAGGCGCGCGGCCTGTTCCAGACCGAGATAGGTGTCGAACCACTTCGGCAGCCAATCGTTGTCCCGCGCCCACCAGCCCGACGTGTTCGCCTGCCCGGCCAGATCCAGATAGCGCTGCCGCTCCGCGGGATCGGTCACCTCGTAGAAGTCGAGCAGATCGACCAGATCGCGTTCCCGGCAGCCGGTGCGGCCGAGCTCCAGCCTGCTGATCTTCGAATGCGACCCGCGAATGGCCTCGCCCGCGGCTTCGCGGGTGATGCCGCGGGCCTCGCGTAGGCGCCGCAGACGGCCACCGAGGACCATGCGTAGCACCGTCGGCCCGCCGCCGGACACCGGATCGGCGCCGAAACCGGGCGAATCGTTCGCCTGTCTTGCCTTCGAAGCGCGCATACCCAGAGTCTGCCATGGTCACCCGACCGTTATCTATGGCCCAAAGTCCCTGTCCGAGCGGAGATTCGTGGTTCACCACGTTCCCGGGACGGACCGTCGCGGTCAGCGGCGGGCCGTCGGCAGGTCCACGATGTCCGGCTCACGCTCGCGCAACGCGGTGACGAGCTCGCTGGTGTACTCGGGCGGCGCGGCGTGCACCGAGAGCACATTGGCCACCGAGCGGTAGGCCGCGAGGTCGGCGTCCTTGTCCAGATACAGTGCGCTGGTGAGCTGCTGGAGATAGACGATGTCGGGCAGATCGGACTCGGCGAAACGCAGCATGGTGAACGCGCCGTCGGCCAGTGCGGGGCCGCCGACATGGTCGGCGAGCACCTGCACCGTGATGTTCGGCGCGTCCGCCGCGCGCAGCAGGTGCTCCAGCTGCGCCAGCCACACCTGGGAACCGCCGATCCTGCGGCGCAGCGCGGCCTCCTCGACGATCAGCCACAGCTGCGGCGGGTCCGACCTGGTCAGGATGTCCTGGCGGCGCATCCGCAAGGCAACGCGCCGCTCGATCGACGCCTCGTCCTCGTGCGGGTGAGCGAGCACGAACAGCGCGCGGGCATAGTCCGGCGTCTGCAGCAGCTCCGGGACGACCCGCGGCTCGTAGCAGCGGATCAGCTGAGCGGCCTGTTCCAGGCCGAGATAGGTGTCGAACCACTTCGGCAACCAATCGGCGTCGCGATGCCACCAGCCCGAGGCGTTCGCCTGCTTGGCCAGGCTCTTGAACTCGGCGCACTCCTCCTCGTCGGAGACGCCGTACAGCGCGAGCAGGTCGACCAGATCCCGTTCCCGGAAACCGGTACGTCCCAATTCCAATCGACTGATTTTGGAGTGCGAGCCGCGGATCGCCTCGCCCGCTTCCTCCAGGGAGATACCGCGCGCTTCCCGCAGCCGCCGCATCCGGGCCCCGAGAATCATCCGCAGAGCGGTCGGTCCGCCCTCGGCCACGGGAGCCGTTGAGCGACTGATGGATTCGTTTCGAGGCCGCACTACCGAAGCACGCATGTACCGAGTCTCGCACGCGCACGGCCCACACTCCAGCACCGAGCCCCTCGAATCCCGGCGAACGCGCAGGTGTAAGCACATCCGCAAGAACATCGAGGGGCCGTATGTGGCATCCGCCGCAAGCCTCGAGGCATCCGCCTGAACGAGGTGACCCGGCCGCTCCCCGTGCCGGGAGCGGTTCAGCGCAGCAGCACGTCCGCAGTCGCGCGACCGAACAGCTTGCGCTCCCCGCAGGTGGCGGTCAACGCGACGGTGGCGCAGCGGCGTTCCGGATCCAGGCTCTTGACGCGGCCGCTGAATTCGATCGCGCTCGCCTCGACCGCGGGAACCGGGGCGAATCCGGCGAACCGCACGCCATACCGGGTCACGGCCGCCGGATCACCGAGCCAGGAGGTGAGGTAACCCGCTCCGAGGCCCATCGTCAGCAGTCCGTGTGACACCACATCGGGCAGGCCGGCGCTGCGCGCGACCACGTCACTGAAGTGGATCGGGTTCGAGTCACCGGACACACCCGCGTAGTTCACCAGATCACCGCGGGTGAGCAGCACAGTGCGCGGGGCGATCGCCATGCCGACGGACAGGTCCTCGAAGGCGGTGATCGTTCTCGGGGTCCTCGGCTCGTCGGGCGAGTCCGGCTGCATCACCTCGTCGAAGCTCTCGACCAGGCCGCTGTCCTCGCCTGCATCCCGCGCGGCCGCCGCGTCCGACCGATCGGTGGCCGACTGACCGGTCATGATCACGCCCTCGACCGCGGAGCGCAGATCGGTCGCGAGATCCACCCCGGTCTGCGCCACCGCGGTGGTGTGCGCGGTCTGCAGGACCTCTTTGTGCTGGTTGCTCAGCACGTTCCTGGTGACCATGAAATCCTTGTCACCGAACTGCCGGAACGACTCGATATAGGAGTCGCAGCGCACCTCGTCGCCCGCGACGATCGGCCGGTGCACCTGGATCGACTGCTCAGTCTGCAGCACTTGGCCGAGATCGTAACCGGTGAGCACGGTCTCGAACATCTTGCGTTGCATCAGCATGAGGACGATCGAGGAGAAGGTCAGCGGCGCGACGAGTCCGTCGAATCCCAGGCCCGCGGCGGCGTCCTCGTACCGGTGCGCCGGATGGCCGTCCTGCAACGCTCGCGCGAATTCCCGGATCTTCTCGCGCCCCACCTCGTACGGATCGGTCAGGCGGTAATGCCGTCCCACCAGTGCTTTGGCCTGTTCGGACGCGGTGGTCGTGATGTCGTTCATGTGCCTCTCTCGGGAATACGGGCGTGACCCCGCCCAGATCGGCTCACCGTACCGAAGCCGTGACGACGCCGTACAGCGGCGTCATCACCAGATCTGGGCATATGGAACAAATGGACCGACGGAATACGGGTCACGATGTCGATCGCGACCACCGGCGCACCGCGTTACCGGCTTGCTCCCGGCGCCGTCACACGGTCAGCACTCGTCGGGCGCCCGTACCCCGCGCAGCCGTTCGTCCAGCCAGACCATGGCTTCCGGATAACCCAGCGCACCCGCGATGATGTGCTCACCGAGCACACTACGGTACACCGAGGGCACCCCGAGGCGGCATTGCTCCAGATAGAGATTGCGCGCGCCCTCGGCCGGAATCCAGAATTCCTGCTCCCCGTTGTAGATGTACAGCGGTGTCGCTGACTTCATACCGGCCATCCTGGTCACCCGGTAGATGTCCGCGGCCAGAGCCGAATTCAGTGGATCCGGGAAGTTCGCGGCGATATCGATCGGCAGCATCAGCACGCCGATCGCGCCGTAGCTGCTGCCGCACATGTCTTTCACCGGCGAGGTCGCCACCCACTGTGCAAGATTGTTCATCGCGCCCAGGATCTCCGGTCGCTCCCGGCCGATACCGAGCACCGCGCCCATGAACACCGCCGACGCGAGGTTGCCGTTCATGCTGCGAGCCAGGATCTCGTAGTCCGCGGGCACCCCACCCAGCGCGGCGCCGACGATCACATCCGCCAATTCCGGTGCGTAACCATTGATCAGCTTCACCGCCCCGTGGGTGGCGATCGCGCCGCCGGAGTACCCCGCGATACCGAACGCGGCAGCGCCGAATTCCTCCGGCAACAGGGCACGCACCGCCCTGATCGAGTCGAGCACGGCGTGCCCGGCCACGATCGGTTCGGCATAGGCCATCGACGGGCCCTCGTGGTCGGGGATCAGCACGGCGTAACCGCGCAGCGCCGCCACGTGTGTCGTGGGCGGCAGGAAGTTGGTGAAGCTGGTGTCCGGGTTCAACCCGTGCGCGAGGGTGTATCCCGGCGTGCAAGTCCGGCCGAGCGCGTCGATCGGCAGGTTGTTCACCACCACCGGGCGCGGGCCCGTGCCCGGCCACGGTGCGGCGGGAACGATCAGCGTCGCCGTGGCGTACGACGGCGCGCCGTGCGCGTCCGTCGTGCGGTACTTCACCAGCAATGCGCGCTGGATCGGCAGCACCAGCAACGGCGCGGCCGTCGCGCGCACGTCGCGGACCTCGATGACCTGCCCCTCGGCCAGTTCCCCGAGATCCGGCGGCCGGAGGTCGAACATCGGATCACCGATGGCGGAGGGCAGCGTGGCCAGGCGTAACGCCGCCAGCGATGGTGACAACGTGGTCGCCTCGTGCGTAGGCGAACCCGGCTCGGGCAGCGGCGCGATCGGGGGTGGCGGGATCACCTGATCGATGAGTTGCTGGAGTCCCGGAAGCAGCGCGCCCGGTGGCGGGAACACACTCGATACTTCCGGTAACAGCGGGGCGGGAGGCGGCTGCGCGGCGGCCGGTATGGCCGAGAGCGAGCCGACGGCGAGCAATGCGACAGCAATGGCACGCGAGATTCTCATGGCACACGCCTTCGGGTGCGAACGGCAACGTCGTCTGGCACCCGGGCGCGATGGCCTTCGACCCCCGAAATAGTCCCTGTCAGACCGGAAGCCAGGACGTCAGGCTACGTCAGCGCCGGTGACTCGACGCAGTAAAGCATCCGAGTTGTGTTGTCGCGTATCCATATCGCAACAACCGGCCGAGACCCGGCTCCGGAGAACAGGTCCCGGCTCGGCCGTCCGGGAGACCTCGCTCAGCAATTGCTCGGCGCCGGCTCCCCCTTGAATCGGGCGTCCAGCCAGTTCAGTGCGGCGGGAATACCGAGCACCGCCGCGGTCAGGTGGTCCGGCACCGGGATCTCCTCGGACTGCACCTTGGCGCCTGCCGCACACCACCGCTTGTCGGTGTTGACCACCGCGTCGATCGGGATGAGACCGTCGATCGGCGAATGCCATTCGAACACCGGCGTCGCGGGCACACCGTCGTAGAGTTCGAGGCTGTTCTCCTCGACCACGGCGCGCGCGGTGTCGTCGTTGATCATCGAGGTCGTCTTGGCGAAGTCCAGCGCACCGCGGCCCGCTCCCGTGGAGAGGATGTCGTTGGTGCAACTGTTGGCGATCTGCGCGCGGGCGGCGAGCCCTCGCTCGTTCAGCTGATCACTGAGCGGGAAGCGGGTCGGGTACTCCCGCTCCAGCCCGAATCCGGCGGCGAATGCCAGCCCGAACACCGGGTGCGGATTCAACCCGAGTCCCTCGAGCATCTTCACCAGGTTCATCGGCACACCGCCCATGGCCGCGCCCGCCAGGTCGAGTTCCGGCGCGTACTTCGGCTGCAGCGCCGCCGCCCACGCGGTCGCCATGCCACCGCCGGAGTAACCGACCATGGCCACCCGACTGCGCTGCACACCGAGTTCGGTGACCTGCTTGACCGCGCGAATGCCGTCGAGGGTGATCTGCCCGCCCAGTTTGGCCGCGCCGTAGGCGAAATTCGGGCCGAGATGGTCGGGCAGGGCGACGCTCCAGCCGCGCGCAAGCAGGACGTTCCAGCCCGGCGCCTCCCGCACGATCAGATTCGGGTCACCGGTGTAGAGCACCCGGGAGACCGAGCACTCCGAGCCGAGACCGTTGATGATGTGCTGGAACGACAGCAGCGGTCCGTCGGGACGGTGCGTTTTCGGCGTGAGCACCGTGGTGGTCGCCGCGATCGGCTTCCCCTCCGAATTCGTCGACCGGAACCGGACCACGGTCACCGTGGTCTCCGGGAAGATCGCCAGCGGAGGCATCACCCGGGTGGCGATCACGTCGCCGGGCTTGCGGTCGGCGATGTCCGCGGGTGTGGCGTAGAAGGGATCGGGATCGGGCTGGGGATACAACGGCGCGCTGGTCGCCGCGCCGGCCATGCTCGCGACGAGCACCAGGCCCGCGGCCATCGCTCCGATCGCACGTGCGAGACGTCGTCGCCCCACTCCCCTACCCAACGAACGTGGGCCCTGACTCATCGACGTGTGCCTCCTGAATCGTTCAACGCTGTGATCATCCTCGGCAACCTGACGCGTTGGGGGACCACCCGACGCGAACACGTTGACAGATCACAAGTTTCGGATGCGCGGCCTTTCTCGCGGCGCGCCCCGGCTGGTGACTGTACCCGACCGCACGACGTCCGTTCTGTGACATTTCCAGCCGATAACTTGGAACATGTTCTCAGCAGTGGCAGGCACTTACCGTCGGTCGTACCGGCGCGGCTGCCGCGCCGGCCGGAAGGAGACGGTGGCATGGACGGCACTGCGCGCAGATTCGCTGACCGCGACGACATCCAGGAGCCGCCGACCCGGCGGATCACCGTCTACTTCGACGGGCCGTCCCCCGGAGACGCGCTGATCCTCGAGTACGCCGCCACCCGGACCGAGGCGGGGGAATTCACCTCGGCCGCCGCGCACGCCGGGCTCACCGTCACCGTCGACGGCCAGGTTCGTCCCGGCCTGCGCAGGCTACCCTGCCGGTCGCTCTGGCGCTGAGTACGCGGATTCAGGGCCGGTGGAGCACACCGCTCAGGAACGCGAGCGCGTCGGGGAACGCCTCCTTGGCCGCGCCCAGATGATCGCCGGGATACCAGCCCACCCGCAGATCGGTGCCCGCGGAGCGCAGCTCGGCGACCAGCTCCAGCGTCAGCGGCGCGGGCACCTCCAGATCGGCCAGGCCTTGGCCGAGGTAGAGCGGCACCGAGTAGCCGCTGGTCGGCACCCGCAGCATCGCGCGAACGGCGGCCAGCAGCGCGGGATCGTCCAACGGCCGCGACAGCATGGCGCCGATGCCGACCCCGGACACCCGCGCGTCCGCCTCCGTGGCGCATTCCGTTTCCACGACGCGCAGCACATCCCGGCCCACCGGCGTCAGGTAGCCGTCGATGTCGAGCTCCGGCGCGCTGGCCCGCAGCCCGGCCAGCAGCATGGCGAAATACGTCGTCGTCTTCTGCAACGGCAGCCGTGGCAGCCAGGGCCCGGCGAGAGGGAAGACCTGATCCAGATTCGACGGCGCCCCCGTCGCGGCCGCGCCGCGCAGATCGAGCTCCGGAGCGTCGCCCGGTGCGAGGTGGGCGGTGAACAGCGCCGCGTGCCCGCCCTGCGACTGGCCGAACACCGCCCAGCGCGTGCCGAGCGAGGGGGCCACGGCCCGGGCGGCGCGCACGCCGTCGATGATGCTGCGAGCCTGGGCGGGACCATCCAGATAGGGATGCACGCCAGGAGTGCCGAGCCCGACGTAGTCGGAGATCACGACCGCGTATCCGGCGCGGAGCAGGGCCGGATACACCGAGGTCAGGTAGTAGTCCCGGTGTTGCAGCGTGAACGCGCACTCGTCCGCGATGCCGGACGTGCCGTGCGCGTAGGCGATGATCGGCCAGCCTCCCTGCGGCGGCGCGCCTTCGGGCAGGTACAGCACCCCGGTGCTCTGCATCGGCCCGCGTGGGCCCCGCGACCAATACGTCAGCCGCTCGGCGGTCGTCGCCCCCTGCACATGCAGTCGCCCGGCCAGCTCCACCAAATCCGTCACGGTGCCGGGCGCCTCGCCCACCCGCGCGGGCGCCGGACCGGACAACGCGACCGTCACCGAGACCACGACTCCAGCCGCCCCCACCATGATCCGTCCACACCGCACCGCACCGACTATCCCCAGCCGGAGCCGTACCGGCAAGCCACCACAATCGGTGGCCCCACCGGGGAACCTCGCCCCGGCCGCCCTGGCTCGCTAGGCTCGGATGAACACGCCGGAAAGCGGTGCCGAGGAGCACACAGGAGGTTCGACCGTGGCGCAGCGGTACCCGCATCGCCTCGCCACCCGGCGTCGCGCCGCCGCGCTGCTGAGCGCAGGGCTGCTGCCTTGGTCGGTGGCCTGCGGCGCCGAGGAGTCCGCGCCGCCACCCAGCGCGGCCACGACCGCCGCCACGACGACCACCGGCGCCCCGGCCTCCACACCGCTGGCCGCGGTACCGTCCGTCGATCCCTATGCGGGGCAGCCGCTGATCGATCACGTCCTCTGGACCGAGACGATCGACGGTCCGCGGATACTCGTAGTCCCCACCCCGGCCGGTCGGCAGACCACCTACCCCGGCTCGGACGAACGGGCGTGGCGGGAAGTCGTGGACCGGTCGGCCGACGCCGACACACCCGGCATGCGCGACCAGTTCCTCTGCCACTGGGCGTGGGCGCGCCTGGTCCAGCCGGACAAACCCAGCTGGAACCTCGAACCGTGGCGACCGGCGGTCGGCTACCCGGCCACCGTCGAAGCACGCTGTAATCCCGGCGGCCCCGAGCGCTGAGCGCGGGCGCCGCCTCGACCGGAAGGAGCGATCCATGCGCGTGGTCATCGCCGGCGGACATGGCAAGATCGCGTTGCTGCTCGCGCCCTTGCTCACCGCCGACGGCCACCAGGTCGCCGCACTGATCCGCGATCCAGGGCACGCCGCCGAGGTCCGCGCCACCGGCGCCGAGCCGGTGGGGTGCGATCTGGAGCAGGTCGGCGCCGAGGAGCTGGTGGACGTCGTGAAAGGCAGCGACGCGGTGGTTTTCGCCGCGGGCGCCGGGCCGGGCAGCGGCGTCGAACGCAAGTACACCGTCGACCTGGGCGGCTCGGTCCGGCTGGCCGAGACCGCCGAGCGCGCCGGAGTGCGCCGTTTCCTGCAGATCTCCACGATGGGCGCGGGCCGTCCTCCCGCGCCGGGCACCGACGAGGTGTGGGCGGCGTATATCGACGCCAAGACCCGAGCCGAAGACGATCTGCGGAGCAGAGCGCTCGACTGGACCATCCTGCGGCCCGGCCGGTTGGTCGACTCGCCCGGCACCGGGCTGGTGACACTCGCCCCGCCTCCGCTCGAGCGCGGCGAGGTACCCCGCGCCGATGTGGCGGCCGTCCTGGCCGGACTGCTGCCCGCCGCGCACACCTTCGCGATGACGCTCGAGCTCGTTTCGGGCGAAACTGCGAGTAGCCAGGCGATTGCGCAACTGGCCGGCTGAGCTCTCGTGAACCTCGACATCTTTCGCCGATCGACGCCAACGGTCACGATGGGAGAACAACCGTGTTCAGTCGTATCGTCTCGATGAGGATCCGCCCCGGGTCCCGTGCCGAGTTCCTCGCGGCCATATCCCGCAGCGCGGAGGCCTCCGTGCGGACCGAGCCGGGCTGCCTGCGCTTCGACATCTGCGCAGATCGAGTGGATCCGCACCGCTTTTTCCTCTACCAGCTCTACACCGATGACGAAGCGGCCGAGGCACACCGGTTCACCGAACATTTCATCGCCTGGCGGGCCGCGGCGGACCAATTCGTCGAGCCGGGTACACAGATCGACTACAGCACGGACGTCCTATTCGGCCGCGAGTGAATTCCCCTCGCCCGGCACCGTCTCCGCAAACTTCCGGACACGAAATCCCCGCTGTGACCGTGCAATCGATCGTGCAGATGTGCTTGCATCTGAAAGGTACAGCGGCATAAACTCGGTGCCGCAACTCTTTACAGGGGACCACCAGGGGAGGCCGCGTGGGCGAGCCGAAGGCCGAAACCGCCGTGGGTTTGCCGCCGCCACACAAAACAGGGGCGTTCGGATGCAACAACCACTTACCGGCGGTCGGTTCGAATCAGCCGACACCGCACTGGCCGACCAGCCAGCGAACGGTAGACAAATGAGCACATCGCCGGCCCGTAGCGGCCACACCAATACCGTATTCTCCCGGGAAACCGCCGTGGCATACGTCATCATGCCGTCGAATCCACCGGCGCGGCGACTCGGCACGATTTCGATATCGAACGAATCGTCACCACCGCGCATGCGATGGCCGACGACTGGGATCTCAAAGCCTTGCAACCCGCGAACATTCTGGCGAATCGCCTCCAGCTTCATCAAGCAGTAGCCTTCATCAAGCAGTAGCGCCGCCCCGCCGTCCGAGACCGGCGGGTGCGAAGAGATCTTTTGCCACGAGCACTTTTGTCGCGCCGCCCGACGCCGTTGGCACGGCCACCACGATGTCACCGACGCCGGGCGCCGAGTCCATTCCGGCAATCCTCCGGCGCGCCACCGCGCTTCTATACCAATAGCAAACGTCAGGCGACCACCTCCGATTCGGAGGTGGTCGCCTGACGTAAAGGGTGTTGCCGCCGACCAGACGCTGCCGCGAGCTCAGTGCGCGTCGGCGTACTTCTCCATGATCTCGATCGACTTGTCCGGACGCTCGGCCTGCACGCTGAGCCGGTCCATCACCGACAGATACAGCGCCAGGTCCTGCCGCCGCTCGAGATACAGCGCGCTGGTCAATTGTTCGAGATACACGATGTCCGGCAGTTCCGATTCGGCGAAACGCAGGATACTGAAGGAACTACCCGCCGCGGCGTGCTCACCGGCCGTGAACGGCAGTACCTGGATCGTCACGTTGGGCAGTTTCGCGAGCCTGATCAGGTGCAGCATCTGCTCGCGATGAACCTGCGGGCCGCCCACGGGCCGATGCAGCACCGCTTCATTGATCACCGCCCAGACCACCGGCGGATCGGCGCGGAACAGGATCTCCTGCCTGCGCTGACGCACCGCGACCCGCCGATCCGTGTCCGCGTCCTCGTGTCCGAGCGCCACGACGGCCCTGGCGTATTCGGGCGTTTGCAGCAGGCCGGGAACAAGATGCGACTCGTAGGTGCGTATCTTGCTCGCGGCCTGTTCCAGACCGAGGTAGGTACCGAACCACTGCGGCAGCAGATCGCTGTAGCGATGCCACCAGCCGGGCTCGTTGGCCTGCCTGGCCAATTCGAGGAACGACTCGCGCTCCTCGGGATCGTGGACGCCGTACAGAGTCAGCAGGTCGCGGATATCGCGTTCCTTGAAACCGGTGCGGCCGAGCTCGAGACGACTGATCTTCGCGTGCGAGCCGCGGATCGCATCGCCCGCCGCCTCGCGGGTGATGTTCTTCTTCTCCCGCAGCTTGCGCAGCTGACCGCCCAATGCGATGCGTAGCACGGTCGGACCACGTTCCGCGACAACGGATTGCACATGACCATCGTCATCGGGTTCAGCGATCATCGAGTTCGTCTCCGATACTCCGGGGGTTGCCCACAGTGTGTCACAACCATCCGTCGCGAGACACACCGCACCGCCCGCTATGTTACCGCTCAGCTAGTCAAATAGTCGAACTCTCCGGCCTTCGCGCCGCGAACGAACGCGTCGATCTCCGGACGCGTATAGAAGAGGACACCGCCCTCCGGATGCCGCGAGTTACGCACCGCGACCTGGCCGTTGGCCGTTTCCGCCACTTCGACGCAGTTGCCGCTCGGATTGCTGAAGGAACTCTTACGCCAAGTTCCGATGATCTCGTTGGTGGATGTATCCGACATCTTCCCCACTCCTCGGTTACCGCAGTTAGGCGATTCGGTTCGTGCAGATGCACGTTCAAACGTTCTTGCATTTGCACCAACACCGGACGATAGCACGAAGTTCGCCATCCGTCCGCCCGCAGATCGGGACCTTCCGGACGAGATTGTGAAACGCTGACGCGCCGACCCCGAAACGCCGAGATCAGGTCCCCGATCCGACCCGCTAGGCGAGCCTGAATCTTGTACTGTCACAGTGCACATCGGATGTACCAGTCATTCGCGACACCCCCACGCGCCCACCCGCACGGCCGTGCCGCGGACACGCTTTTGCCGAGGAGTCCAACCCCATGCCCGAAGACCACAGCCCCCTCATCCGGACCGACATCCCCCACTCCGCGCGGATCTGGAATTACTGGATGGGCGGCAAGGACTATTACGAGATCGACCGCATCGCAGGCGACGCCGGCATCGAAGTCGATCCGGACATCACCACCATGGCGGTCCAGTCGCGCCAGTTCCTCATCCGCGCGGTGCGCTACCTAGCGGGCGAGCAGGGCATCCGCCAGTTCCTCGATATCGGAACCGGCCTGCCCACCATGCAGAACACCCACGAGGTGGCCCAGAGCGTCGCGCCCGAGTCCCGGATCGTCTACGTGGACAACGACCCACTGGTGCTCACACACGCGCGCGCGCTACTCACCAGCACCACCCCCGAAGGCGTGACCACCTACATCGACGCTGACTACCACAATCCCGAACTGATCATCTCCGACGCCAAACACGTCCTGAACTTCAACGAGCCCATCGCCGTCATGTTCATGGGCGTGCTCGGCCACGCCAAGACCTACAACGATCTGCTGCGGATCGTGCACACCGTGCTCGACGCCGTACCATCGGGCAGCTACCTGGTGATGTGGGACGGCACCGACGACAGCAAGGCGTATGTCACCCTGTGCGAGAACTACACCGGCACCGGCGGCACGCCTTACGTCCCCCGTCCGCAGGCTCAGCTCAAAACCGTCTTCGACGGCCTCGAGCTCGTGGAGCCGGGCTTCGTGTCGATCACACAGTGGCGCTCGGGTGACACCGAAGTGGGTGAGACCCGGCCGATCTCCGCCTACGGCGGGGTCGCGCGCAAGCCGTAAGACCCCTGGACACCAATCCACAAGCGGCACAGTGGCGGTCGCCGGTCCCGGACCGGCGACCGCCGCCGTTTTTTCCGCGACCGATCGTGCAGATGTACTTGCATCTGTAAGCGACGGAGGCATAGACTCGAAGACGAAATCGGGGAGGTACGCAGGGAGTTCGAGCCAGCGTCGCCATCACGCCAACCTCCCTGCCGCACGCCGGACGCGAGGGGTAGTCGAATGATCGAGCCATTTCGAACTCCCCACCGGGTTGCCGTCATCATGGCGCCGGTGCCGAGCCTTTGCGCCAGTACCCCGCTCCCGAGTTCTCCATGTCCGATTGCGGAGTGGAGCCACGCGGCCTCACCTACCGGCAGGCACGCGACATTCTCCATGTCCACGAAGTCCACGGCCCGCAGTGCAGGCAATGGCTGGCAGCGGCGGCCTATCTGTCAGCCGGGCTGGACGACGAGTAAGTCGCGTCTTCGCCTGACCGGCAGGCATATTCACCCGGCGCGATCCTCGCTCCGTCCCCATGACCGGCACCGCCACCGCGGCGGTATGTCCGGGCACGATCGCGCACTGCGGCAGGCCGCTATTCGATCTTCACGGATCGCTCCCCGCGCGCACGAGCCTTTCGTATAGTGATCGATCGACTCGGGCGCGATTTCTCGCACGCCTGGCGTGGCTTTGGAGCGAACTCGTCATGACCTACTCCGCGTTGGATCTGTCCGCCGACTCGTCCGACCCGGTACTGGAAATCGGCGGGCAGCCGGCTTCGGTGCCCTTGCAGAACACCGACAGCGTCGCCTCGCACATGGTCGGATACCTCGAGAACTTCATGGCGCCCTGTCGAACCCTGCCCGGCGAACATGTGCGCGGGGACGTCACGAAACTCACGCGCAGCTGCCTGAACCTCGCCGCCGAAATGTTCGACCGGCGCACCGTACCGGACGAACAACAGCTCGGCCCGGTGCGCGCGGCAGCCGCCCGCTGGGCCCGCGAGGGTGTCCCGCTGAGCACCATCCTGCGCGCCTACCACGAGGGACTGCGCATCGCCTTCGGTCTGGTCACCGCGCGGGCCGAAGCGGACGACGTCGAGGAGGTGCTGGTCGCCGCCGATCTGCTGCTCGAACTGCTCGAGGCGATCACCGCGGCGGTGTCCGACGCTTACGTCGACGAACAGCACCTGGTCGCCAAGGAACATCAGACCGCAACGCAGACGCTCGCCTCGGCGCTGCTCAGCGGCCGCGGCAGCTCGGCTCTGGCCCGGCAGACGGGCATTCCGATCTCCGAGTCGTATCAGGTTGTCGCGCTGTCGATTCCGCAGCATCCGGATGAAAGCGATCCGCGTGTCGACGGCAACGTCGTCGCGCGCCGCAAGCTGCGGCGGTTGCAGTCCGAGCTCGCCACCGTGTTCGCCTCCCGGGCGCTGGCGCTGCTCAGCGCCAAGGGCGGCACGCTGCTCATCCCGCTCGGTGACGAGGCCGATACCGTCCTCTCGGATACGACACTCGCCCTGCTGGCCGACGCCGCGGAGGTCCCGCTCACCGCGACCGTAGTCCCCACCGACACCGATCAGATTCCCGAATCGGCCGATCAAGCGCACGAGCTGCTCAATCTCGTGCGGGTCGGAGCCAGGCCGCCGGGCCTCTACCAGATGTCCGACCTCGCCGTGGAATACCAGCTCACCCGCAGCGGTCCGGCCACGCGGCGGATCGCGACCATTCTCGATCCGCTCGACGCCCATCCCGAACTGTTCGACACCATGCGCGCCTACCTCGGCAACGATATGAACCGGCAGCTCACCGCGCGCCAGCTGTACGTGCACCCCAACACCGTCGATTACCGCCTGCGCCGCATCGCCCAGCTGACCTCGATCATCTGGCGACCTCGGCGGGTATCTCCCAGGCGGCGATCGCCCTGCTCGCCCGGGACCTCGACCGCAGCGTCGCACGGCGCCTGTGAGGCGAGCGCCGTGACCGAATCGTGGCCTGTAATGGATTCGTGCTGGTCACCGGATCGGGAACTTGCGATCCTGAGAGTGCCGCGACGTCTGGATGGTGGAATATGCGAATTTCGGAGATCCTGCGCAGGAAGGGCAGCGACGTAGCCACGGTCGCACCCGACACGACGGTACGCAGACTGCTGGCCACCTTGGCCGAACGGAACATCGGTGCGGTCGTCGTGTCCCCGGACGGCGACACGATCGCGGGCATCGTCTCCGAGCGCGACGTGGTACGCAACCTGCACGCCCGTGGCGCGGACCTGCTGGACACGCCGGTCTCGGCGATCATGACCTCCGCGGTGCGCACCTGCACACCCGACGATCGGGTCAACGGCCTGCGCCGCACCATGACCGACCACCGCATCCGGCATCTGCCCGTGGTGCACGAGGGCAGGCTGGTCGGCATCGTGAGCATCGGCGACGTGGTGAAGAGCGCGATCTCCGAGTTGGCGACCGAACGCGAACACCTCGTCGAGTACCTGCAGGGCAGGTATTAAAGCGTGCTCGGATCCCCCAGGTCGGCCGAGAGCCAGCGCTCCGGCCGCAGGAAGACGGCGACCTGCTCGCCGTAGGACTCCTCGGCCATCTTCAGGTAGGCGTCGACCGATTCGGCGGGCAGGTACCGCGCGGCCATCTCACGGTGATGTTCGTCGGTCATGGGGGTGATCCGGGTGACCGGGCCCTCCACGCTCACATACCGCACCGTGGGTTCGAACCTGCTGCACCATGAGACCGAAGCGGCCGGTTTCCCGGAGGTAGCGCATCTTCTGCGATTGCGGGCCGGTGAGTATCCACGCCTCGCCGCCGGGGTTGTATTGGTACCAGATCGGAACGGTGAGCGGGGCACGACCGGGGCCCGCAGCCACCGAGAACGCCGCGACATGCGGCTGCGCTAGGAACTCTTGACGCTGTTCCGGGGTCAGAGGCATGTCATCCAGGCTAGTCGTGAAACACGTTGTCCGCGAGAAAACTTCGAAGTCCGTACCAAAACTGCGTATCGTGGGTGACGTCCTGGTTACCGGTGAAGGGAGCGTCACGTTGCGGTCCCCCGCCCAGAGATCGCCGTCACCACGGACCGAAGCGGCCTCCCGCGCGGAGTCGCCGTTCGCGCCCGCCGCGGTGCGGTCGTTGTTCCCGGCGCTCGCCGCGGCCTCCGAGGTCTACCTGGACAACGCCGCCACCACGCAGAAGCCGCTGCCGGTGATCGAGACGATCCACCGCTATCACAGCAACGGCACGGCCAACGCGGGACGCGGCACCTACCCCTGGGCCACCGGACTGACCGCCCGGATCGCCCGGGTCCGGGAGCGGACCGCCGCGTTCATCGGCGCCGAGCACCCGGACGAGGTGGTCTTCACCGGCGGCGCCACCGCCGCGCTCAACGCCGTCGCGCTGTCCTGGGGCCTGACCGCCCTCGCCGACGGCGACGCAATCCTCTACAACGCCAGCGATCACGCCTCGAACGTGTACCCGTGGCAGCACCTGCGCGGCTTGCTCGCCCGGTTCGGACGCCACATCGACCTGGTCCCCTACCGGGTGACCGGCGCCGGTGAGGCGGACACCGACGACATCCTCGCCAAGATCACCCCGCGTACCCGGTTGGTCACGGTCGGTCATCTGCACCACGTCTTCGGCGGTCTCAGCACCCTGGAGGAATTGCGCGGACGTATCGACCCGGCCATCCTGCTGTGCTTCGACTGCTCGCAGAGCGGGGGGCATCTCCCGGTCGACGTCACCGCGCTCGGCGCGGACTTCGCGGTCTTCGCCGCGCACAAGATGTTCGGCGCGCCGGGCACGGGCGTCCTGTACTGCCATCGGCGCGTGCACGGAGAACTGGTGCCGTTCCTGCCCGGCGGCAATTCCGGAGTCGAGTCCGGCCCGGCCGGACTCGGACCGGGAACGATGCCCACGCTGCTGGAAGGCGGCACACCGGACATTCCCGGCATTCTCGCCCTCGGCAGTGCGCTCGAAGTACTGGAATCGTTCGGCGTCGACGCGATCGCCGCGCACAACCGGGCCTTGACCCTGCGCCTGATCGACGGCCTGCGACCGGTTCCCGGATTGGAGTTCCTGCCCGGCCCGGCGCATGCGGCGTGTGCGGTCGGCTACGGAATCGTCTCCTTCACCCTGGACGGGATCTCGGCCACCGACGCGGGCTTCGTGTTGAGCGAGCTGGGTTTCCTGGTGCGCACCGGCGCGCACTGCGTCCCCGCCGCGACCGGCGGCGCGGGCTCGGTGCGCGTCAGCACGCACATCTACAACACGCCCGACGAGATCGACCGATTCGTCGCGTGCGTGCGAACCATCGCCGAGGAGGTCACGTGAGTATCGAGATTCCCCGCTACGACCGGCGGGCCGCGTCCAGGGTGCTGGCCGACTTGGCGCAGCCGGGTTTGTTCACCGCACCCGTTCCCGTGCCCGCGCCACGGCGTTTCGAATTCACCTGTACCGCATTGGGTTCCGAGCCGGGCAGCCATCTCACCTATTCGCAGCGGTTGTATCTGGAGCGATTCATGCGACCGTGTCGCGCGGATCAGGTGACCAGCGCGACGCACCGGATCGCGTGGACCGACAGCGACGGTATTCCCAACACCGGCCACTTCCGCGCCGACGGCCTCGGCCCCGAGGTACCGATCGCCATGCGGGAGACCGTCCTGGCGTTGTGGCACCAGCTGGACACCGACCCCGGTTTCGCCGCCCGGGTCGCCGCCCTCGGACCGGGCGAGCTGGCCGTACTGGCGGGCACGACCACCGACCACGATCCGCGCGACATCTTCCGGGTCGGCATCGAGGCGGCCGGTCGCGCGCTGGCCCAGCACGCGCTGCTGGCCGCGCAGACCCCATACCGCGATGCCGCCGAATTCGCCGCGGGCATGCGCGATTCCGGAATCTTCACCGCGGTGGCCACTCGCTGGTTCTGGGAGTTGCAGGCTTCGACTTATCGGCGGGGCATGATCCCGGTGGCCCTCGTCGCACAATCCGACGGAACCGTCCGCTACACGGCGGAGACGGTGGCGACGCTGCGCGCCATGAAGGACGCCACGATCACCGACGCGCACGCGGTGATGGAGCGCGCCACCACCGCCGAAGGCCTGACGGTCGCGGAGGCGATCGCCAAGTATCACGACGACCTCGACCTGATCTCGCGGCAATACGCACTGCTACCCGCCGACAGCCACCCCGCCTGCCTGGCCGCGACGCCACACCAGCTCGACGGTGGGCACGTCAGTATCCTCCCGCGACTGGCCGACCGGTTCGTCGCGACGTTCACCGAGATCGCCGGGCGCTGTGAGGTGGCCGAAGTGAGCGCCGAACTGGACGAGGCGACCGCCGACCGCGCCGCCACCGCCGAGGACCAGGTGTTCTACGTTCCGGACATGACCTGTAAGCACTGCGTCCGCACGATCGGCGGTGTGCTGGAGTCGATGGACATCCGCGTGGCCGAGATCGACCTGGACAGCAAACGGGTGGTGGCCGAGTTCCGCAGCCCACGCAACCGGGCCAGGGCGTTCGAGGCGATCCGGGACGGCGGCTACAACCCGGTCGCGCAGCGACCCGACAACATCGCGCGGGCAGCGGCCACCGAGCCGTCGGAAGCCGCCGTATGACGCCGTGGCCGCCGGCTCTGCCCGCGAAACTGCATCCGACGGTCCGCGCCTTCCTGGACATTCCGGATCTCGCGGCGGCGACGCTGACGCGATTCGGATCCCCGGCGCATCTGCTGTTCCCGCAGGTCTACTCCGACAATCTTCTGCGTCTGCGCACCGTGCTGGAACGTGCGCTTCCAGGAAGCCGGATCTTCTACGCGCACAAGGTGAATCAGTCGCGCGCGTTCGTCCGCACCGCCGCACTCTCGGGCATCGGCATCAATGTGGCCTCACCGCAGGAACTGTCCAGTGCCGTCGAGGCGGGATTCGCACCGGCGCGTATCGAGGTCACCGGCCCGAAAGGAGACGCCTTCCTCCGCGACCTCGCCGACCGCGGGGTGACGATCAATGTCGACAACCTGTGGGAACTCGGCCGCATCGCGGAGCTGGCCGCCGAAGGCGCCGAAGTCCCGGTGCTGTTACGGGTTTCCGGTTTCGACCCCCGCCAGGTGAGCCGCTTCGGGATGCCGCTCACGCACGTCGAGCAGGCGCTCGATCTGCTGTCGGCGCGGCGTGGGTGCGTCCGCTTGCTCGGGCTGGCCTTCCACTTGGACTCCGGCGACCTGGGCGAGCGCGTCCGGGCGATCGACGCCTGCCTGCGACTGATCGAGCGGGCCTACGATCGCGGCCTCGCCCCTTCGGTACTCGATATCGGGGGCGGGTTCCGTCAGGTGTTCACCGCCGACGCCGGACGATTCGACGCCTATGTGCTCGCTCTGCGCGAATCGCTGCTCGGCCGGGGAGAGCCGATGACGTGGGGCAGCAACACCTTCGGCTATCACGTGGCCGACGGCGCCGTGCACGGCACACCGGTGTTCCACAAGTACGCCAACACCGTCGCGGCCGACACGATGCTCACGGATCTTCTCGCCGCGCCGCTGGAGCGGCACGGCGGGCGCACGGTGGCGCAGGTGGCGGGCGACAACCTGCTGGAGCTGTGGCTGGAGCCGGGCAAGGCGCTTGTCGACCACGCGGGCATCACGATCGCCACGGTGGAGTTCGTCAAGGAGGTCGCCGACGGCAGCGTGCTGGTGCACGTCGACCTCAGCCGCGACGCGGTGACACCGGCGGACCAGGAGGTGATGGTCGACCCGATTCTCCTGCCGCGCGCGGGCGCCACCGCGGACTTCGATCGCGCGGCGGGTCCGGTCGGCGTCTACCTCGCCGGGCGGCTGTGCCTGGAGCGAGATCTCATCACCAATCACAAGGTGTGGCTGCCCAGCCGGCCCCGGCCCGGCGATGCCATGGCGTTCCCGAATACCGCTGCCTACCACATGGATCTCTCGGCGGCGAGAGCATCAATGCATCCGCTACCCGCGAAACTCGCCGTCACCCGAGGGTCCGACGGATTCCGGATCGTTCGCGACACCGACTACGAACCGGGCTCCCCCGCCGCGTCGCCGCAGCCGCACCACCTCACGAAACCTGCCGTCCACCCCGCCGCCGGTCCGGTCCCAGCCGTCGAGGCCCTCTGATGCGATACGACCACATCACCGAACTCATCGGCAACACGCCGCTGCTGCGGCTCGACCCCGCGGTGCACGGGCTGGCGAACGTCGATCTCTACGCGAAACTGGAGTCGCACAACCCGTTCGGTTCGGTCAAGGACCGGGTGGCCTGGGGCATGCTCCGCGAACGACCTGACGGAGATCCGCGCGCTCGGCCAGACGCTCATCGAGGCGTCCAGCGGGAACACCGCGAAGGCGCTGCGGGTCCTCGGGTCGGTGTACGGCATCGACCTGCGCGCGGTGACCAACCGGATCAAGGTGCCCGAGGTCCGTGATCTGCTGCAATTGTTCGGCACCGAGATCGTGGAACTGCCCGGGCTGTCCGAGTGCCCGGACCCGACCACGCCGAACGACGTCTACTCGGTGATCGAGGCGACCATGGCCCAGCAGCCCGGCGCCTACCGGCATCTGTCGCAGTACACCAACGAGAAGAACATCGAGGCGCACCACCACGGCACCGGACGGGAGATCCAAGAAGACCTGGCGGCCGACGGCATCACCAGGATCAATTATTTGATCGGCGGACTCGGCACCACCGGGTCCACCCGTGGGACCGCCACCTACCTGCGCAAGTACCACCCCGAATTGCGCACCGTCGCCGTGGTTTCCGAGCGATCCGACTTCATTCCCGGCATCCGGTCGGAGACCGAGATGTGGGATGTCGGATTGTTCCAGCCCGAGTTCTACGACCGGATCGTCACCGTGTCCGCGGGCGACGCCGTGGACGCGACGCTGCGCCTGGCGACCGGCTACGGCGTCCTGGCCGGGCCGACCAGCGGCGCGGGCTACGCCGCCGCGCTGGAAACGCTGGGCGCGCTGGATGCCTCGGCGACCGATCGGCGTGACCCGATCGTGGCGGTGTTCATCGTGTGCGACCGGCTCGAGCCCTACCTGTCGTACATCAAGAAGCGCCGCCCGGAATTGTTCGGCCGCGCCGGACGCTCAGCCGAGCCGACCGCCGACGAACTCGCCGCGGTTCCGCGCCTGTCGCCCGGGCAACTCGCCGATCTGGACCGGACCGCCCGCCCGACCATCGTGGACAGCCGGGGCGCCATGGCCTACCGCATCGGGCACGTGCCCGGCGCGGTGAACATCCGCGACGACCAGCTCGAGGACATGTTCGCGCACGGCATCCCGTTCTCGCGGTCGCGCCCCGTCGTCTTCGTCTGCCCGGTCGGTGAGCTGTCGGTGCGGTTCGCCGCGCGGGCCCGGCGAGCCGGATACGACGCGGCGAGTCTGGCCGGTGGCGTGGTCGCCTGGCGCGACGCGGGACTGTCGTTGGAACGAGGCTGACCTTCCTCGGTTCGCGGCCGATACGTCACCGCTGCCCGGTGGGGAAGCCGGACAGCAACGGGGCGACCGGTCCGCGATAGCCGGTGGCGAACAGTTCGACGGTGGCGGTGAACAAGTCGACGAAGGCGATCGCCGTGTCCGGGGCGAACAACGCGGCCGGGTAGAGAAACATCCCGTCGATGCCCGTGGGCGCGCCCAGCCGGTCGTAGCGGTCGACGAGGCCGAATTCGAGATCGTGCTTGGCGCGCACGACACCGGTCCCGACTTCGGTGATGGTCAGCCCCTGGTCGGCGGCGGCGGGCGCGGCTGCCGCGCCGCGCTGGAGGATGAGCGTCGCCTGGAACAGCGGGCAGGCCGCGTCCTGCAGCAGGCAGCGTTTCAGCCGTTGGCCGGGTGTATCGGGGTGGGCGAAGGCCGCCAGCGCCACCCTGCGCACCTGATCGAGCAGTTCGTCCGCGTCGGTGGCCCGGTCGAGGCGGACGCGCATCAGCACGTCGTCGGCGAAGTTGCCGACCAGGTCCTCCAGCAGCCGATGGTCGCGCCCCGCCACCGCGGTGGCCACCGTCACGTCGGCGCTGCCGGAGAACGCGCCGACCGCCACCGCGAAAGCGGCCTGCAACACCATGAACAGGCTGGCCCGGGCCGCACAGGCCCGCTCGAGCAGCGCGCGGTGCACCCCGGCCCCGAACGTCACCGGCACGACGGCCCCTGCGCTCGCGGCGCCCGTACGGCGGGCCGGACGGGGGCGAGCACAGGGGAATTCGAGCACAGGGGGCCGACCGGCCAAGGTGTTCGCCCAGTAACGCAACTGCTGGGTGGCACGGCTCCATTCGTCGGAGTAGTCGCCGAGCTGGGCGTGCTTCCACAGGGTGTAGTCGGCGTAGTCGATCGGCAGCGGCTTCCAGTCCGGCGCGGTCCCTGCCTGCCTGGCGTGATAAGCCGTGGCGAGATCGCGCAGCAGCGGCCCCACCGAGCGCCCGTCGATCGAGATGTGATGGACCACCAGCACCAGCACCACGTCGTGCGGGCCGAGTGCGTACAGCCGGGCACGTAACGGCAGGTCGGTGACCAGATCGAATTCGGCCGCGGCGAATTCCGCGATGTGGTGGCGCAATTCGGCTTCGGTGACCGCGACCACGTCGGCGCGTGTCCTGGCCTCGCGCACCGGAACGATCACCTGGGCGGGGCCCGAGGCGGTTCCCGGATAGCGGGTGCGCAGTGGTTCGTGCCTGGCGACGACGTCGTCGAGTGCGGCGAGCAGCGCCTCCGGCCGCAGCGACGGACCGGACAGGCGGACCGCGCGAGCCACATTCCAGTCACCCGAGCGTCCGGCCCGCGCGGCATGCCACATTCGTTCCTGCGCCGGCGCGAGCGGAATGTGTGCCGGACGCGGTCCGCGAGCCAGCGGCAACGGGCGCCGGGGCGGCGGAAGGTGCCGAACGGCGCCTCGGGCCGCCCGCGTCTCGGTTCGCCCGAAGCCGCCGCCGGTCGGGTCGGACCGGATCACCGCAGCGCAACTGTTCACGCGCCGTCACCTCCACTACCGAACCACCGAAAGACCCGCGGACGGTATCGAGAGCGAGTAAACCGACAGTTACCGCACCGTGACCGCCCGGGATCCGTTTCGGCACGGGCCGGGAGGCCGGGGCGGGTGAGCGCGGCGTCGAGGTGCGCCGCCAGGCATTATCGTTGGGCCGTGCAGACAGGTCAGGAATCAGACGACGACGGAGGCCCGCGGATCTGGGGTGGGACGACGCTCACCGAGCGCAGGGAGACACGGCGGGCGGCGCTGCTGGAGGCGGCGCTCGATCTGATCGGGGAAGCGGGGGCGGGCGGCGTCACGATGCGGGCGGTGTGCCGCAAGGCCAACCTGACCGACCGCTACTTCTACGAGAGCTTCGCCAGCCGCGACGAGTTGCTCGATGTGCTCTACCGCCAGGTCGCCGACGAGTTCCTGGAGCCGATGACGGCCTTCGCCGCTACCGACGACCCGTCCCGCGATCGCGCGCTGTCGGAGATCCTGGTCGACAAAGTGCTCGCCGACCCGCGCAAGTCACGGCTGTTTTTGGTCGAGCCGTACTCCAGCACCGGGCTCGGGCAGACCACCTTCGCGGTGATGCCGGTGTTCACGCGGATCATGCAGGACCATTTGTTCGGGCACATTGATGACCCGGTGAAACGCAGGCTGGCGGCCGTGACCATGGCGAGCGGCAACGCGGGGATGTTCTCGGCGTGGTTGAACGGTTCGCTGCGCGCCACCCGTGAGCAGATCATCGAGCACTGCCTCGCGATGCTCACCGTGTACCGTTCGCTCTACCGCTCCTGAGGCGGCGCGGCCACCGCACGGCGGGCGAATCGTCAGTCGCCGGACTGACCTCGCCAATACGCCAAGGTGTTCTTGGTCCGGATGGTCGCCGCGTGGTTGGGGCCGAGGGCACGTAATTCCGCGACCAGTAGAACCTCCAGTTCCGCGACGGCGCGGGCGAGGTCGCCGTGGCGGGCGCGGCAGGCGGCGAGATCGTTGCGGGTGTCGAAGGTGTCCGGATGATCCGGTCCCAGCACTCGCAGCCGGTTGCCGAGCAGTTTCTCCAAGTCGGTGATCGCGCCCGCGAGGTCGCCGCTGTCCGCGCGGTAGGTCGCCAGCCTGCCCCGGGTGAGCAGGGTGTCGGGGTGGTCCGGGCCGAGCACCCGCATGCGGTCGTCGAGCAAGCGGGTGAACTCCGCGCCCGCCCCGGCCAAGTCGCCGCTGCGAGCGCGGAACGTGGCGAGGTTGTTGCGCGCGCCGAGCGTGTCGGGATGATCGGCGCCGAAGACGCGGAGGCAGTCGGCCACGAGTTGTTCGAACTCGGCGCGGGCGCCGGGAAGATCGCCGCTGTCGGCGCGCCAGTAGGCCAGGCTGTTGCGGGTGCGCAGGGTGGCAGGATGATCGGGCCCCTGCACACGGGCGCGGTCGGCGCGCAGCCGTTCGAATCGCTCGATCGCCCCGGCCGAATCGCCGAGGTCGCCTCGATTGGACGCCAGATTGTTCCTGGTACGCAACGTTTCGGGATGGTCGGGGCCGAGCAGGCGCAGTTGGTCGGTGAGTAGTCGCTCGAATTCCTCACCCGCGCCGGAGTGGTCACCGCAGCGGGCGCGATAGCTGGCCAGGCTGTCGCGGGTGTCCAAGGTGTCGGGGTCGTCGGGGCCGAACACTCGTAGCCGGTCTCCGAGCAGTTGCTCGAAATCAGCTACGGCGCCGACCAGGTCGCCGCTCTCGGCGCGGTGATAGGCCCGCCTTTCCCGGGTGATGAAGGTATCGGGGTGGTCGGGTCCCAGCGCCTCGATGAAGTCGGGTATCCAGGCCGCCCACAGATCGCGGTCGTCGGCCGACCTGCCGGTCTCCAGCTTCACCAGGAAGTCGACGGCCAGAGCGGAGGCGCCGTAGGCCAGGCAGTGGCGCACGGCCGCGCCGCGCGCGTAGTCGGCGGTGCGATCGGTGTCGTCGGCTTGGATCGCCGCGACGAGGGCGCGGTGCGCGTCCACGAGGCGCAGGCCGAGCCGGTGGCATTCCGCGCCCAGGGCGGGCAGGAACGCGCCATGGCTCACCCCGAGCGACTCGCGCACCGTGCCGGGGTGGCTGCGGGTGATCAGCGCGCCGAGATTCACCGCGATATCGCGGATCCGGGCGGCGCTGAGATCCACGCCGAGCGACGACAGCGCGGCGTCCAGCAGCTCCAGCGGCAGCACGGGACCGACGCCCGCCGCCACCAGCACACCGAGGAGAGCCGCTGTGGCTTCGGCGGTTTCGGGATCGGTCCCGCGCAACGCCGTCTCGACCCGCAGCGCGATGACCCGGTCGAGACCGATGCCGGAGGCGACCGCCCCGTCGGTCAGCCTCGACGCGACCTCCAGCAGCACGCGCGCCACCAACCAGCCGCCGGACACGACGCGCGAGCCGGTGGCGTCCGTCGGGGTCTCGGCCAGCAGCCGCTTGATCCAGCCGATCCAGTCGACGGGGCCCAGTGGCGCCGTTCCGCGCGCGGAGTCCACCACGGCGGCGATGTCGTCGGCCGCAGGTCCGGCGATCTCGATGCGGTGCATGTGCGCCAGCTCCGGATCGTTCTCGACACCGGTACCGGGCCGGATGCCGACGATCACCCGCACGTGCCGCAGTTCCTCGCGCGTGGTCAGATCGGCGATCGCGGCCACCAGCAGCTGCCTGGTCCCCTCCTGCGGCTGGTTCAGTCCGTCGAACACCACGGTGGCGCGGCGGCCCGCAGTGGACAGGCGGGCCAGCGGGCGACGGACCAGAATGTTGAAGATGTCGGATTCGTCCCGGGGCCGGTGCGCCCGCGCCGCCCGCGCCGCCTCGCGAAAGCCGGGCAGGCGGGCGTCGAGCTGAGCGGCCAGTTCCGCGGCGACCGATTCGACCGAACTGTTCACCGTCAGGAACACCGCGGCGGTGATGTAGTCGGGGGTCACCGCGAGCCCGTCCACCAGGCTCGGGCGGATGAGCATCGCGAGCAGAGTTGATTTGCCGACGCCCGCGGGCCCGAGCACCGCCCGCAACCGGTGACTGCCCGCGTCGACGATCGCGTCGAGACGCTCGCGCACATCGGGAGTGAGCAGGAGACGCCGGGTCAGCTGATCGACGAATCCGGCCGCGGAACGTCCGCTCACCGCGTCGCGATGGCGCGCGGTGTTCGGCACCAGCCACAACCCGGGGTCCACGTCCTGGGTCGTGGACACCGCGCCGGAACTGAAGGACAGATGTTGCGGCTGTTGATGGGTGCACTGCACGGCGATCGGATCGACCAGGTCCGACGGCAGCAGGTTCTCCCCGCGCAGCGGCAGGCCGAGGTCGAAGGTCGCGAGCATGGTGCGCGTGAAGCACCCGGAGTAGGCGGGACCGTCGCCCGACGCGACGAGCAGCTCCATCCGGCCACCCGACTGCGCCAGCAGATCGGTCCACCGGCGCGCGGCGCCCTGCACGCCCTGGCCTGCCTCGCAGGCGTCGACGAGCATCACCAGCCCGTTGATCGCGGCGCGATCGAGCCGCTCCCTGATCTCCTGGGTCAGGTGAAAGGCGGTGCGCGAGGTGGGATCACCGGGCGAATCGTGACCGAGCAGGTAGAAGTCCTCGTCGGTCGTCGCCACTCCGTGCCCGATGAATCCGAGCAGCAGCGTGGCCTGACGCTCCGACGCCGCGGCGAAAGCCGCGTCGACCGCGGCGAACAATTGCGCCGCCGTGGGATTCAGTACCGGGCCGTCGAGCTCGATCGCCGAGCGCCAACCGCCCGTCCCGGTCAGACTTCCGTACAGCCCGTTGGCGAGTTCTTCGGTGAAACCCAATTCTCCCAGCGCCGCGCATTCCGACCCCACCACCAGCGCCAGCCGTCCTCCCATGCAAGAAACATACCTGCGCCGTCACGGCCTTCCCGTCCCCACCATCGGCCCGCGGATATCGAAAGCCGCTGTGCCAGACGTAGGGTGACGATTCGAGGATCAGAGAAGGAGATCGTGGGATGACCGACCCGGTGGTGGGTTTGACGGGTACGCTCACATCGCCGATCCGGGGTGCCGGGATGCTGGGCGAGGTCCTGGTCGCGATTCGTGGGGGCACCGAGCTGTACATCGCACAGGCTACCGAGCCGATCCCGGCCGGCGCGGCCGTGCTGGTCATCGCGGTCCATGCGGGTCGCGTCGTCGACGTCGTCCCGTGGATTCCGCTCGACCCGGATCCGGCCGCAGCGAACTTCGAATAGCAAGGGAGACAGACGTGCTGGGCTACCATGTGCCGGACCCGGACGAGGCGATGCTGGTCAGCGGCGGCAAGAGCAGGGACAACGCGCCGTTCCGAGTGATCATCGGACGCGGCGCCTGGGTGATCCCGCTGTTCCGCAAGGTGCGCTACCTGTCGCTGGCGATGTTCGAGTCCGAGATCAAGGAGCGCTGCGTCACCAAGCAGGCGATCCAGCTCGACGTGCGCGCGGTGATCGCGTTCAAGGTGGCCAACGACACCCAGTCCATCGTGAACGCCGCCCAGCGGTTCCTCTCCGAGCAGGAGCGGGAGATGTCGGTGCTGACCGGGCGGATCTTCTCCGGGCACCTGCGGTCGATCGTCGGCTCGATGACGGTCGAGGAGATCATCCGGGAGCGTCAGAAACTGGCCGACGAGGTGCTCGTCGCGTCGAAAGTCGAGATGAGCAATATCGGCCTGTGGGTCGATTCCTTCCAGATCCAGTCCATCGACGACGGCAACCTCGGCTATATCGCCGCGCTCGCCGCCCCGCACAATGCCGCCGTGCAGCGCGACGCGCAGATCGCGCAATCGCAGGCCGCCCAGGCCGCCGCACAGGCCGAGCAGGAATCCCAGCGCAGGCAGGCGGAATATCAGCGCGAGACGGCGATCCTGCGCGCGCAATACCAGCGCGACATCGACAAGGCCAACGCGGAGGCGGCGCAGGCGGGCCCGCTGGCCGAGGCGATGGCGTTGCAGGAGGTGCTCACCGCCCAGGCCGAGCAGGCGCGCAAGGAGGCCGAACTGCGCGAGCAGCAATTGCAGGCCGAGGTCGTCAAACCCGCTCAGGCCGAGGCCGATCGGGTGCGTATCCTGGCCGAGGCCGAGGCCGACCGCACCCGTATCCAGGCCGAGGCGGCTGCCTCGAACAACCGGATCGCGCTGGACCAGTTGTTGATCGAACAACTCCCGGAAATCGTGAAGCAGGCTTCGCACGGGTTGGCGAACGCCAATCTCACCGTGCTCAACGGCCCCGACGGAGTGAGCGAACTGGTGAACGGAATGGTCGGTCAGGGTCTCACCGTTTTCAATTCGTTGCAAAAGGCCCTTTCCTCCAACGACGGCGAAAGCGCGAGTTAAAGTTGCCGAGTAGCGACGGCGACGAGGAGCGGGTGTTGGTGTCCATCGGGAAATTGGTGTCGTTCGACAGCTCTCGGGGATTCGGATTCATTCGGCCGGAGGACGGTGGGCCCGACGTGTTCGTCCACGTCAACGACATCGGTCTGGACGAGGACGAGTTGCGGCAGGGCCGGGTGTTCGAATTCGAGGTGACCGAAGGCGACCGCGGGCCCAAGGCGGTCAACCTCAGTGTGGTCGGCGGGTCCGCCGCGCCACCCGCCCGGCACAAAGGAAAGGACAGGCCGGGCGCGGGGCAGCTCACCGTCGCCGAGCACAAGCGCCTGATCACCGAGTTGCTCCTGGACGCGAGCCCCGCGCTCACCGCCGGTGAGATCCTCACCATCCGCGACCGGCTCACCGCGTTCGCCGACCAGCACGGCTGGCTGGAGAACTGACCGGCGGAGTCCACGCGGTGTCGGTGCCCCCGCCTACGATCGAGGTCACGGCCACATACCGATGAGTTTGCTCGGCACGCGCCGTCGGTATGGGTGAGGACCGAACCCGAGGAGGATCGCGTGGACCTACCGGTGCTGCCACCAGTGCGGCCGATGCTCGCCAAATCCGCGCCCGCGGTGCCGCGCCAACCGGGTTTGAGTTACGAACCCAAATGGGACGGCTTCCGCTGCGTCGTGTTCCGCGACGGCCCCGAGGTGGAACTCGGCTCCCGCAACGACCGCCCGTTGACCAGGTATTTTCCCGAGGTGGCCGAGCTGCTGAAACAGGCGCTGCCCGACCGCTGCGTGGTGGACGGCGAGATCGTGATCGTCACCGAGCACGGGCTGGATTTCGACACCTTGCAGAACCGCCTGCATCCGGCCGCCTCCCGGGTCGCGAAACTGGCCGCGGAGACGCCGGCCAGTTTCGTGGCCTTCGATCTCCTCGCGCTCGGCGACAAGGACCTGACCGGCGAGCCGTTCGCCGAACGCAGGCGGCTGCTGGAGACGATCCTGGACACCGCGCTCGCCCGCGTCCACCTCACGCCGATCACCCACGACCCCGACGTCGCCGAGGACTGGTTCACCCGTTTCGAGGGCGCCGGATTCGACGGCGTGATGGTCAAATCCAACGATCTGGCCTACCTCCAGGACAAGCGGGTGATGCTGAAGGTCAAGCACGAGCGCACGGCCGATTGCGTGGTGGCGGGCTTCCGGTGGCACAAGGACGGCGCCGGTGTCGGTTCGCTGCTGCTCGGCCTCTTCGACGACGAGGGCCGCCTGCACCATGTGGGCGTGGCCAGCAGTTTCACCGCGGCCCGCCGCAAAGAACTGGTCGAGGAGCTGGCGCCGTTGCGGGAGCGCGCGCTCGACCACCATCCCTGGCGGGAGTGGGCCGACGCCGCGGCCCAGGCGGCGGCGGAGGGCAAGATGCCCGGCGGGGTGAGCCGCTGGACCGGAGGCAAGGATCTGTCCTGGGAGGCGCTGCGGCCGGAATTGGTCGCCGAGGTCCGTTACGAGCACGTGCAGTCCGGCAGGCTGCGCCACGGCGGCAGGCTGGTGCGCTTCCGGACCGACCGGACCCCGGAGTCGTGCACCTACGCGCAGCTCGACGAAGTGGCGCCCGCGGAATTGAGCGCGCTGTTCGGCGAAGGCGTGGCGCGATGAGCGAGTCCGTCGATATCGAGACCGACGGCCGAACCGTCACGATCACCAATCCGGGCAAAATCTATTTCAGCAAGCGCGGCGAGACGAAACTCGATCTCGTCCGTTACTACCAGGCGATCGCCGAACCTTTCCTCGGAGTGGTCGGTGGGCGGCCGCTGCTGCTGGAGCGGTATCCCGATGGCGCGTCGGGCAAATCCTGGTTCCAGAAGCGGGTGCCGAAATCCGCGCCGGCGTGGTTGCGCACCGTGGAGGTGTCGACGCCGAACGGCACCACCAGCGACGCCCTTGTCGCACACGACCTCGCCCATATCCTGTGGGCGGTGAACCAGGGCTGCCTCGGGTTCCACGTCTGGCCCAACCGCGCCGACAACCTGGAGATCGCCGACGAATTGCGCATCGATCTCGATCCTTCCCCCGGCAGCACCTTCGCCGATCTGCGGCAAGCGGCGACCCGCACCAGGGACCTGCTGGCCGAACTCGGCATCGAATCACGGATCAAGACCTCCGGGTCACGCGGTTTGCATCTCTACTGCGCGCTGGAGCCCAAGTGGGACGGTTACCAGGTGCGGGCTGCGGCGGTGGCACTGGCCCGCGAATTGGAACGACGGTATCCGGAGGACATCACCGCGCAGTGGTGGAAAGAGGAGCGCGGCGACCGGGTATTCATCGATTTCAATCAGAACGCCCCGCACAAAACGGTTTTCGGAGCCTGGTGTGTGCGGCCGAAGGTCGGCGCGCAGGTTTCGACGCCGATCAGCTGGTCTGATCTGGATACCGTGGTGCCCGACGAACTGACCATCGCGACGGTACCCGCGCGCTACGCCGAATCAGGAGACCCGTGGGCCGAGCGCGCGCCCCAGTCCATCGCCCCGCTCCTCGAGATGTCCGAACGGGATATGGCGGACGGGCTCATGGACGCGCCGTGGCCGCCGCAGTACCCGAAGATGCCCAACGAGCCGCCCCGGGTGCAGCCGAGCCGCGCGAAGAAGATCGAGTAGCGCCCATCGCTATTCGGTCCACAGCACCCACGTGCCGCTGCGGCCGTTGACTTCGCACACCAAGGCGCGGCCGTCGGCGGTGCGCCCGGTCTTGGCGCCCGAGGCGTCGCACTTCGACCCGGCTTGCTGCACGGCGGTCGCCACGGTGTGCGGGCCCGACCACTGGTAGCCGCCCGCCGTGGTGAGGCAGATCAGGGTGCCCCCGCTCGCGGCGCTGCCGATCTTGCCGAGCTGCGCCTCGGTGCAGGAAGCGCCCTTCGTGACCGGTTCCTGGCTTTCGGCGGGCGGGGTCGTCACAGCGGGACTCGGTGCGGCGGTCGTGGTGGTCACCGCCGGAGACTGGACGGTCGTCGGCGCCGCCGCGAGCGGTGGGGGCCCGATCGTGGCCGTGCGGTTCGTCAGGTCCGGCAGCCAATTGCTCGTCAACAGCACGAACCCGGCCACCGCGGTGACCTCGGCCACGCCGAGCAGCAGCGCGAACATCGCCATGACGCGGCCACGCGGGTGGCTGAAGGCGATGAACCCGAACACGATGGCCACCGGGAACAACCCGAGCAGCGCGGCGACCAGCGCGATGATCGCGTAGGGATTGACGATCGGCGGGATCTCCACGCGCAGGCGACCGGTCCGGCGGCGGCTCGGCGGCTGCTCGGGCCAGCGTTCGTCCTCGTCGTCGGACCAGGGACCGTCCTCGGACTCCGGCTCCGACCAGCGGTCATCCGGCCGCACCTGCGGCCAGCGATCCGTTTCACGCCGCTCTGCCCGTGTCATCCAGGTCCTCTCCACACCAACACACCGCGCACGAACCTCGGATTCACCGGACCCGCCCCGATATACCGACACAGAATAGGACGCGCGAGGCGAAAAGTTGATCCGAAGTATCGGATATTCGTAATCGGGCCGTGATAAGAATCTCTTTCCCGGCTTCGGAAGCCGGTTAGCCGAAGCGCATGCCGATCGACAGCGGCTCTGCGCTCCTGCCCCGTTTCTCGCGCGGATTCGCCTGCTGAAAGCGTCTCGAAGCCCGCATACCCGGAGAGCGACGAATTCGCTCGGCGACCCCCTCGGCACGGCATCGTGCCGCGCGATTCGCGGTGACCCTGTGCGCCGCGCGCGACAGGCCACACCGGCCGGGCCGGTACCGGCGCGGCCGGCTCACCCTCTCGGCCCACCGGTGGGTCACTGCCTGCGATCGACCTTGGGCAGCGATTCGGTGACCAGCGTCAGCAACATGTCGCACAGCAGTTCGTGCACCTGCTCACGCGTGAGCGTGCCGCGGGTGATCCATTCCCGGCCCGCCACCTTGACCAGCCCGCCATAGGCGCGCACCATCGCGCGCAGTTCGGCGTCGTGCGCCGAACGGGCGAGACCGACCATCAGCAGCAGCCGTTCGGCCGCCGCGTCATCGGCGGCGTCGAGGATCTGCTGCACTTCGGGGTCGTCGCCGACCCCCTCGTGACTGGTGACCTTGACCCAGGTGCTGCCGTGCTCGGCGATGGTGTCCAGCAGCCAGCGCACGCTCGCCTCGACGCGCTCGCGCCACGTGCCGGTGGGCACGATCATGTCGTCGAGTTTGGGCAGCGTCACCATCCGCCGCACCACCGCGAGGTAGAGATCGCGCTTATTGCCGAAATAGTGGTTGATCAGCCCCCGGGCCACGCCGGCGCGCTGCGCCAGCTCGGCGGTGGAGACAGCCGCGTACGGACGTTCGCCGAACATGTCGATCGCGCACGCGAGGATCTGCGCGCGCCGCTCGTCGGGTTCGAGCCTGCGGCGGCGCGGTAGCGCCGGGTCGGCGCCACCGCCCGTGGTCGCGCTCGTGGTGTCAGAGAGACCGGGCAATGAGATCCTTCATCACCTCGTTGCTGCCCGCGAGGATGCGCAGGACGCGGGCGCCGGTGTAGAGCTGGGAAATGGGGTACTCCGTCATGTAGCCGTAGCCGCCGAACAGTTGCAGGCAGCGGTCCACCACGATACCGAGCTGATCGGTCAGCCAGTACTTCGACATGGCAGCGCTGGGAATATCGAGTTCGCCGCGCAGGTGCTTGGTGATGCAGTCGTCGAGGAAGATGCGGGAGACCTTGGTGATGGTGGCGCACTCGGCGAGTTCGAACTTCGTGTTCTGCATGGCGAACAGCGGTTTGCCGAACGCTTCGCGGCCCTTGGTGTAGTCCACCGTCAGCTGGACGGCCTGCTCCATCATGGCGACCGCGATGACGGCGGTGACCAGGCGCTCCTGCGCGAGCATCTGCATCATCTGGTAGAAGCCCTGGCCCTCGGCCGCGCCGAGCAGGTTGGAGGCGGGCACGCGCAGGCCGTCGAAGAACAGCTCGGCGGTGTCCTGCGCCTTGCCGCCGATCTTGTTCAGGATGCGCCCGCGCTTGAAGCCGGGAGTATCGTCGCCGACTTCGGCGAAGATCAGCGAGACGCCTGCCGCGCCCTTGGTCGGGTCGGTCTTGACGGCGATGATGATGCCGTCGCAGAGCCAGCCGTTGGTGATGAAGATCTTCGATCCGGTGATGACGTACTCGTCGCCCTCCCGCACCGCGCGGGTCTTGATGTTCTGCAGGTCCGACCCGGTGCCCGGCTCGGTCATGCCGATGGACAGCACGATCTCGCCGCTCGCGGCCTTGGGCAGCACCCGCCGCTTGAGATCCTCGGAGCCGAACTCGTACAGGTAGGGCGCGATGATCGAGCTGTGCACGGCAATGCCCATCGAGCCGTCACCCGCCCGCGCCTGCTCCTCGATGATGGCGGCCTCGTGCGCGAAGGTTCCGCCGCCGCCGCCGTACTCGGCGGGGATCGCCGGGCACAACAGGCCCAGTTCGCCTGCCCGGTTGTACAGCGCGCGATCGGGGTGCCCCTGCGCGACGAATTTCTCCTCGTGGGGCACGACCTCCTTCTCGAAGAAGGTTTTCGCCAGGTCCCGTACCGCCTCGACCTCGTCGTCACTCCACGCCGCGCGTGCCATCGCTCGATCCTTTGCTCGCTCCGGTCCGGCGTCGTCGCCGGTTCCGCCTCAGATTCCCGAACTATTGGCGAGTTGTCAACAAGTGTCGAGCGCCGGGTTCGAAGCCACCGGGAAGCGGCCCGGACAGCCGGTGCCGCGCCGCAGACTTCGACCGGCCGCGCGCACGCGCGGAGCGTGGCCCGGCTGCGCCGGTGAGCTGCGCCATATTCGGGCGTTTCACCTTTCCTCCGAGCGGTCAATCCTTCGTACTGTCCGTATCGGAAATTACTGACGTGGGCACGACGGCGACGTGCCATCGGATCGGTAGCCGGCAGCGAACGAGGTAAGGACATGACCGAACTGCTCGACACCACCGAAACGCCCCGCCCCGACCGCGCTCGGACGGTCGAGCGCGACGGCGCCGCTCTCGCCGTCTTCGAATGGGGCGACGCCGCCGCGGATCCCCTGGTGCTGGTGCACGGCCTCACCGACACCCACCGCGTATGGGCCACGGTCGCGGCCCTGCTGGCCGACGGATTCCGGGTGATCACCTACGACGTGCGCGGACACGGGCGTTCGGCGGCTCCCGAAGCACTGGCGGAATATCGCCTCAACCGGCTGGCGGAGGACTTTTTCGCGGTGATCGACGCCGCCAGCCCGAACCGGCCGGTGCACACCTGCGGCCACGGGTGGGGCGCGGTGCAGCTGTGGGAGGCGGTCTGCGACGAGCGGGCCAGAACCCGTATCGCCTCGTTCACCGCGATCGCCGGACCCAACCTCAACCACCTGGGCCTGTGGCTGCGCGCCCTCGCGCCCCACGCGGGACGCGAACTCGGCGACCCGGGATGGTGGCTGCGCGGAGCTCAGTGGGCGCTGAATCCCGGCCCGATCGCCCGCAGACTCTATCCACCGCGGGTGCGCGGCCTGCTCGTGCGGCAGCTCGGCGGGATCTCGCCGTTGCCCGCGCGCGTCGCGCGCACCTGGCGCACCGACCTCGTCGCCGGTGCGCGCATCGCGCACGCCAACCTGTGGCACCACCTGGGCAAGCCGCGGGTACGACGGACGGCCGTTCCGGTCCAGCTCCTGGTGGACACCACCGACCCGTTCGTCCCGGCCGCCGTCTACGACGTCTCGGCACGCTGGGTCGAACAAGCTGTGGCGCTGCGCCGTCCCGGCGGATCACTGGCTGCCGATCACCGAACCGCTGCTGGTCGCCGAGGCGATCGCCAACTTCGTCGACGACTTGCGCGCCGACCGCGCCGCCATCACCCCGCGCAGCAGCTGAGCGAAGGTGCCCCGGCCGGATCACCGGCGACCGGGCGGCTACCCGGCGTGAGGGTTTGCGACAATGGGCCGGTCGATTGCCCAGCTCGCCGAAGGATGTCCATAGCCGCGATGGCCGAAAGCATGATCGATCCGGAAGACCTCGCGACCTGTCTCCGGGTTCTGGAGCACGCCGCAACGCTGGACAAGGATCATCCCGACTCGGTGACCGTGCAGCGGGCGGTCGGGCACATGTTCAAGAAACTCAAGCAGCGACGCCGCGCGCAGGCGCGCGAGACGGTGTCGGCCGCCGACCGCGCGGTGGTGGCCGCCACCGCGACCGGCTCGCCGAACCGGATCAATGACGAGACCGCGGGCATCCCGATCAGCTCGACCGCCGACGGGGCCAGCGCCGGTACGCTCATCCGCCCGCGGCCCTGCTACATCTGCAAACAGCGCTACACCCGGGTCGACGCCTTCTACCACCAGCTGTGCCCGGAGTGCGCGGCCGACAGCCACGCGAAACGAGACGCCCGTACCGACCTGACCGGCAGGCGGGCGCTGCTCACCGGCGGACGCGCCAAGATCGGCATGTACATCGCGCTGCGCCTGCTGCGCGACGGCGCGCACACCACCATCACCACCCGCTTCCCCAACGACGCGATCCGGCGTTTCGCCGCGATGGACGACAGCGCCAACTGGCTGCACCGGTTGCGGATCGTCGGCATCGATCTGCGCGACCCCGCCCAGGTGGTCGCCCTTGCCGACGACGTCGCCGCCCAGGGTCCGCTGGACATCCTGATCAACAACGCCGCGCAGACCGTGCGCCGCTCCCCCGGCGCCTACAGCGCACTGGTGGAGGCCGAGTCCGGACCGCTGCCCGCGGGCGCGTTGCCGGAGGTGGTGAGTTTCGGCAAGACCATGCAGGCGCACCCCACCGCGCTGACCGCCTCGCTCGCTCCCGCTTTGACCGCCGCCGACGTCGCGGAGCTGGCCTTGGTCGCGGGATCGGCGACGCCGGAACGGATCGCGCGCGGTGTCGCGATCGACGCGGGCGGTTTGGTGCCCGATCTCGCCCACACCAACAGCTGGGTGCAGACGGTCGCGGAGGTCGATCCCACCGAATTGCTCGAAGTGCAGCTGTGCAATTCGGTCGCGCCGTTCATCCTGGTCTCGCGCCTGCGCCCGGCGATGGCCGCGGCCAGGGCACGCCGAAAGTACGTGGTGAACGTCTCGGCCATGGAGGGGCAGTTCTCCCGCGCCTACAAGGGGCCGGGCCACCCGCACACCAATATGGCCAAGGCCGCGCTGAACATGTTGACCCGCACCAGTGCCCGGGAGATGTTCGAGCAGGACGGCATCCTGATGACCGCCGTCGACACCGGGTGGATCACCGACGAACGCCCGCACTACACCAAGATCCGCCTGGCCGAAGAGGGCTTCCACGCGCCGCTGGACCTCGTCGACGGCGCGGCGCGGGTCTACGACCCGATCGTGCAGGGCGAGAACGGCACCGACTTGTTCGGCTGCTTCCTCAAGGACTACCGGCCCTCCCCCTGGTAGCGGTCGATCCGGCTGCTCCGCGAGCGCGGAGAGCTACCCTGGAGGCGTGCTGTACCGGCTGCTGGCCGACGCCACCGCCGCCACGCATTTCGCCTTCGTGGTCTACGTGGTGGTCGGCGGATTCCTCGCGTGGCGCTTCCCACGCACGATCTGGCCGCATCTGATCGCGGTCTGCTGGGGGTTCGGCACGATCGTGGCCGGATTCGACTGTCCGCTGACACGTCTGGAGAACTGGGCGCGCGAGCACGCGCAGATGGCCCAGCTGCCGTCGAGCGGGTTCATCGACCACTACATCACCGGCGTGATCTATCCCGAGGACGCCCTCGGCTTGGTGCGCGCACTGGCGGCCACCGTGGTGGTGGCGTCCTGGCTCGGCTACGTATGGGTGCTGCGCCGACGACCCGCCCCGGCCGCGCGGTAGCACTCCACCGCACCGATCGAAACACTCGGCGGGCTTTCAGCCGAGCTCGAGGTGGCTTGCGACGAAATGCGCGACCTCCGCACCGTGCTCGTCCAGATAGAAATGCCCGCCGGGGAAGGTCGCCCGGTCGAACGCTCCGCTGGTGTACGCCCGCCACTCGTCGGCCTGTTCCGGTCGCATCGTGGGGTCCTCGGTGCTGACCAGCGCCGCGATATCGGCGCGCAGCGGCTCCCCCGGCTGATAGCGATAGGTCTCGACCGCGCGGTAATCGGCGCGGACCGCGGGCAGCACGAGTTCGGCGAGGCTCGGCTCGGCGCGCAGCATCTCGAGCGGCGCCGGGTCCGCGGCCAGCCGGATCAAGTCGTCGATGAGCTCGTCGTCGCAGGCCAGGTGCAACCGCTGGGTCTCGTCGAATGCCGGGGCGGGACGGCCGGACACGAACAGCGTGGCCACCGGCTGCCCGGCACGCTCGAGCCTGCGCGCGGTCTCGAACGCCACGGTCGCGCCCATGCTGTGCCCGAACAACGACAACCGCGCGACCCGGCCCTGTGCGAGCACCTCCTTGGCGATCCGGTCCGCGAGGACGACCAGGTCGGTGATCAAGTCCTCGCCCAATCGGTCCTGCCGCCCGGGGTACTGCACGGCGGACACCGCGACTCCCGCCCCCGACCGCTGCGCGAGATCCCGGTATGCCGTAGCCGATCCGCCACCCGGCGGGAAGCACAGCAGGTTGTGCCGCACGACCGCCTCGGAGCGCAGGGTCCGCAGCCAGTCCGAGTCGGTGATGGCATCGGTCATGTTCGCCTCTCCCTTTGTCGCCGCTCCCTTTGTCGCCGCTCCCGGCGCGCGCCGGACCAGACCACGGTAGTCGCCTCGGCGCCGCGGACGAGATCGATCAGGGCGTGAAGGTCCGCAGATGATCCACGGTGACGAAAGTGCTCTGCGGGCTCGCCGCGACCACCGCGGCCCGCAGCGGCTCCAGACCGCCCCAGTCGCGGGCCGGTTCGGTGAGCGGATGGTCGAAATCGTCCCAGTGGGTGGGCAGCACGTAGCGCGGGTTGCCGGTGGCGCGCAGCAACCGGCCGACGTAATCCTGGATCTTGCCGCCACCGGCTGGCAGCAACAGCACATCCGGGCGCGACCCGGCCACTTCGGACTCGATGTAGTTCGAGCCGCCGAAGTTCAGGACACTCACTCCGCCACCGCTCACCTCGTAGGCGAGCGTGCCACCCTCGACCAGATCGCGAATCACCGTGGGCTGCGGCAGTGTTCCGGTACCGAAGCCGGGGCGGGTTCCGGCGAAGGCCACCGTGGCGCGCGGCCCCGACGCGGAGTGCAGCGACCGCAGCACCCGGATGGTGTACCCGTCGAAGCGGAGGAACTCACCGCCCGTGGCCAGGGCGAGCTGTTGCTCCGGGGCGCCCAGCGCGGCCAGCAGGTTCAGGTGCGTCTCGGTGCCGAGCACCGTGGCCCCGGTCTTCTTCGCCAGGTACGGCACGTCGGCGATGTGGTCGTAGTGGCCGTGGGTGACCAGGATGTGGTCGGCGCGCAGTTCGCCGCTGTCGACGTAGCGATCGATCAGCGCGGTGTCCACGGTGATCGGTGTGAGCGGGTCCGCCCCCTCTGCGGTGTAGGTTCCGGTATGGAACCTGGTCAACCAGGGGTCGATGAGCACGTTCTTGCCTCCGGGCAGGCGGATCTCCCAGCTGTTGTTGCCCCACCAGCGCAACGTCGCTCCGCCGGTCGGCCCGTCGGCCGATACCGGCGCCGCCGCGTCGTTGTTCGTGGAATCTGTTGTGCCGCAAGCGACTAGACCCGCAATTGCGGCCGCGCCAGCGGTCGCGCCGAAGAATTCGCGCCGTCCGAAACCTGTCATGTGGGCACCACACCACACCGACGGCATCCGTGTCCAAGACCGTCGCGCGCATCCGGCGATATCGCAGCGGATATCGTCGCAGCGTGGACCAGCTGCGCCAGCTCCGGTACTTCGTCGCCGTCGCCGAGGAATTGCATTTCGGACGGGCCGCCGAACGCCTCGGTATCGCCCAGCCACCGCTGAGCCAGCGCATCCGCCGCCTCGAGGCCGACCTCGGCGCCCGGCTGTTCGACCGGGACAGCCGCCGGGTGGAGCTCACCGAGGCAGGCCACATCCTGCTCGCGGAGTCCCGGGATCTGCTGGCCCGCTGGGAACGGACGAAAACGCTGGTCGGCAAGGCGCATCGGGGCGAAATGGACGCGGTGCGGATCGGTGTGCCGCCCGAACTGGCCGGGCGTGTGCTCGCGGCGCTGCTCGCCGCGTTCGAGGCCAGGGACGTCCGGGTGGACCTGCAGGAACTGACCACGGCCGAGCAGGTCCGCTTGCTCGCCGACCGGCAACTCGACGCCGGAGTGCTGCAACACCCCGTAGACGTGGTCGGCCTGGAACTCGGCCCGGCCGTGGACACGCCCCTCGGCGTGGTGCTGCCCCGCGATTCGCCACTGGCCGCGCGGTCCACGCTGGAACTGGCCGACCTCGCCGGGTACGGCTTGGTGATCTTCCCGAGGGCCGCCGCGCCGGGACTCTACGACGCCACGCTGCGCCGGTGCTGGGAACAGGGCTTCCGTCCCACGTCGGTACAGCACGCGCGCAATCCGGAATTCGTCCTCGGGATGGTGCTCTCCGGCCGGGGCGTGGCCTTCGACCAGGGCATGGTGGCGCAGAAGGAGCCACGGGTGGTCTGGCGGCCGTTGCCGGAGGGAACGCTGAGTCATCGGCTGTCGCTGGCCTGGCCGGTGGGCGTCGCGCATCCACTGGTGGGCGAACTGGCCCGGCTGGTGGTGACAGTGCTGCAGGGCGATGGCGCGTCGCGGACCAGCGCGCTCACCGACCCGCCGCAGCGGCCGTGGAACGTCGTCTACGGCAGGCCGTGAACGATGCGCCCGATCGTCTCGACGGCTGCGGCGCCGATGGCGCGTTCCACCTCGGGCAACCGCTGCGCCAATGTCGTCGCCCGGGTGAAAACGGCGACGGCGTAACGCTTTCCATCCGGGTACTCGACCACGCCGATCTCGTTGCGCACACCCGGTAGCGTCCCCGTCTTCGACCAGACCTGCACCTCGGGCGGGAAGGCGGCGGCGAGCCGGTACCAATTCACCTGCTGGCGCATCAGGTCACGGACCCATCGGCACGCTTCCGGCGCACCCGCACGATCCTGCGCGATCAGGGTGAGCAACCGCACCATCTCGCGCGGCGTGCTCGCCGTCGTCCGCCGCGGGTCCAGTGCCCTGGTGCGCAACACCTGCTCGGCGCTCAGCGCCGGGAACCTCCGGGCGAACTCGGCGGCGTCCCTCGCGCCGATGTCCTCGGCCATGGACTGCACGACGGCGCGCGGCGGACCCACGATCCGGGTGGCGGTGAGACCCAGCTCACGCAGCAGCGAGCGCACGTTGTCCGGTCCGACCCGCTCGAACAGCAGGTCGGCCGCGGTGTTGTCGCTGACGGTGAGCGCGAAGTACGCCGCGTCGCGCAGACTGAGCTCCACGTCGTCGGCGCAACCGGCGGTGCCGACGCCGCCGAGCCGGTCCTCCGCCCGCACCCGCACCCGATCGGTGGGATCCAGCTGCCCCGCCACCACTTGCCTGGCGAACTCCAGAACCAGCGGCACCTTCACCACCGACGCCAGCACCACCGGTTCGTCCGCCCGCGCGCCCGCCTCGGCGCCGCAATCAACGCACTGGGCATACACCCAACCGTCGACGCCCGCGGCCCGGAAGATCTCCTGCACCGATGCAGCATTCCCCTTTCCGGTGGCGGCCGCGGCACCGGGGTGGGGTTCGCGCGACGGAATGCTCAGGAAACGCCGAGACCGGTGTGCGCGAGCCGCTGTTCGAGCTCGGCGACCCGTCGCCGGTAGTCGGCCAATTCGCTGGCGCGGGTATGCATCTCGTCGGTCAGCTGGGCGATGCGGCCGAGATAGCGGTGGGCGGGCCGATCGGCCCAATGGGCGCCGGCGCGGCCGTATTCCACCGCGCGATCGACATCGCCGGGGACGACTCCCGCCGCGAGCGCGTCCGCCGTCGCCGCCGCGAGCGCGAGCTCCAGCTGCTCCACGCGCAAGCGCGTCGCCTGGTCGTGACCGGCCGCACCGAGCGCGGCGCGCTCGGCCGCGAGGTCCTGGATCTCCCGCAGGTACCCGGCGTTCTGGGCGTCCTGCACGGCCAGCAGTTCGTAGTCGTGCTTGATCGGAGCGCAGCGCACCCGGTCCGGGATCAGAGCGGTGCGCGGCTGCATGTCGTTGCCGAACGCCGGAATGCGCTCGCGCACCGAGGAGCCGTTCTTCGTCCTCGTCGTCGGCACCGTGTATTCCGCGTCCGCGGCACAGACGTTCGTCATCGTCGTTAGACCTCACATATCGGTGCCGCGGGATATTCCCGGGCGGCCTGCCATACTCTGCCTCTGTGTCCGCGCGTGGCGGACAGGTCATCGGATCCGCGCGGCGTCCCGCGCCGATTGCTGCGGTGCAGCATGGGAACATCCTGGCCGAACTCCCGTGCTCGGCGCCGGTCACTATCCTCACTGACGAGAAGCTCGCTCCGACAGCTGCTTTCGCCGCCGGATCCCCGGCCGGGCCCGGACCGGCGGAATCACCTCGGGTGAAGCCGTCGGCATCTCCTCCGCTAACTCGGCGGGGCGGCTCCGCGACGAGGCGGTCACCACCCCGGCGCCGCTTGCGGAACACCGTGCGGGAGTGTGCTGTTCGCCGACCGCTCGCCCCACCGGAGCGAGACACAACTCACCGGCTCGGGGGCCCGGTACCGCTGCGCGCCGGATCGGCGCAGGTGGCGGCGCGAAACGGCGGCGCGACCCCGTAGTCGCGGCCCGCGCCCGCCGCCGCCGTGACGACAACGACGGGCGACTGCGGCGGGTGAGCATCTAGGCTGAAGCGAGTGAACACGCACGCACGGCTCGTCCGCGACTACGAGGCCGGTATCGGTGTCACCGCCTCGCCCGTCTCCCCTGCGCCCGATCCGGGTAGCAATCTCGCCGCGACACTACCGGTCTGGGCACTGGCCGCCGGTTCGATCGCGGCGCTGACCGCGGCCGCGAACCGCCTACGGACCGCGCGCGGTCTGGACCCGGTGGCGCATCGCATCGATCCGGCGCGCATCACCGCGGCGTTCTCCAGCGAGCGCCTGCTCCGCATCGGGGGCAGGCAGCCGACGCCGTTCGCCGACCTGTCCGGGTTCTTCCCCACCTTCGACGGGTGGGTGCGCACCCACGCCAACTATCCGCATCACCGAACCCGGCTGCTGGCCGCGCTCGGGCTGCCCGAGTCCGCGCCGGTCGACCTCGCCGTCGCCCAGATGGCCATGCTCCGCGCCTCGGACCTGGAGGAGCACGCCGCCGCGCACGGAGCGATCGCGGTCCGCGTCCGCACCGAGGAGGAATGGACCGCGAGCCCGGAAGGACGAGCCGCCGCGGCGGGACCGCTGGTCGCGATCGCATTGCGCGCCGATCGCGGCGAGCGCGGGCTACCCGCGGGCGCCGCGCCTTTGCAGCCCCTGCGGGGACTGCGCGTGCTGGATCTGACCAGGGTCATCGCAGGCCCGGTCGCCACGCGGGCGCTGGCTCTGCTCGGCGCCGAGGTACTGCGCGTCGATCCGCCGCAACTGCCCGAGCTGCCGTGGCAGTTCGCCGACACCTGCCAGGGCAAACGCTCCACGTTGGTCGACCTGCGTACCCACGGCGTCAACGACCTGGTCGCCGCCGCCAACGTGCTGGTCACCGGGTACCGGCCGGGCGCGCTGGAACGCGCGGGCGTGCGCGCCGCCGCCCGCCCCGGCCTGATCCACGCGCGGGTCTCCGCGTGGGGCGAGGCAGGTCCGTGGGGCGCACGGCGCGGCTTCGACAGCATCGTGCAGGCCGCCTCCGGCATCTCGATCCTCGAAGGCGCGCCCGCCGTGCCCGGCGCGCTGCCCGCACAGGCGCTCGACCACGCGTCGGGATACCTCCTGGCGGCGGGCGTGATCAATGCCTTGGTCGCGCGCCGCGACGACGGCATGGGGCGGGATGTCCGGGTGGCCTTGGCGCGTACCGCGTCGTGGTTGCTCGACGCGCCGGAGCGTACGCCGCGGCATGCCGCGGCGGCGGCGCCGAGCGCGGCGGAGGTGGTGCGGCACGGTCAAGTCGTCACCGCGCCGCCCGCGCTCGCCGAATATCCGGACTATTCCTGGCCCGCGCCCGCCTACGGCGCGGATCGCCCCGCCTGGCCGCTGCCCGCGCGCTGACGGTTCCGCCGGGGCGCCGCGAAAATGCTTTGCGGCGCCCCGTCCACGGGCGATGAAATGGTGCTTCACGCGTCGTCCGCACCGGAACGACGCCCATCGACACCGTTTCGGAAAGGACCCGCGCCGTGGACACCACGTTCGAGCGCGTCGCCGCACCGTCGGCAGGCAAGCGCGAGTGGATCGGGCTCGGTGTGCTGGCGCTGGCTTGCCTGGTCTACGCGATGGACATGACGGTGCTGCACCTGGCCGTGCCGATGATCAGCGCCGAACTGCGTCCGAGCAGCTCACAACTGCTGTGGATCATCGACGTCTACGGGTTCATGGTGGCCGGGTTGCTGGTCACCATGGGAACCCTCGGAGACCGTGCCGGCCGCCGCAAGCTGCTCATGGTCGGCGCGGCGGCGTTCGCGGCGGTCTCGGTGGTGGCGGCGTTCGCCCCCAGCGCGGAACTGCTCATCGCCTGCCGCGCGCTGCAAGGGATCGCGGGCGCCACGCTCGCGCCGTCCACGCTGTCGTTGCTGTTCAGCATGTTCCGCGACACCCGGCAGCGGTCGGTGGCGGTCGGCGTGTGGGTCGGCGCGTTCTCCGCGGGCGGCGCGGTGGGACCGCTGTTCGGCGGTGTGCTGCTGGAACGGTTCTGGTGGGGTTCGGTGTTCCTGCTCGCCGTGCCGGTGATGGCGTTGCTGCTGGTCCTGGGGCCCAAAGTGCTACCGGAGTATCGCGATCCCGATGCCGCGCGGCTGGACCCGCTCAGTGCCGCGCTGTGCGTCGCGGCGATGATCGCGCTGGTGTTCGGGATGAAGAAGATCGCCCAGGACGGGTTCGGCGCCGGCGCGGCGCTCGCGCTGGCCGGTGGCCTTGCCGTCGGCGTCGTCTTCGTGCGCAGGCAGCTCGGCAGCCGGGATCCGATGCTCGATCTGCGCCTGTTCCGGCTGAGCACGTTGCGGATCGCGTTGCTGATCAACGTCGTCGGCGTCTTCGTCGCGTTCGGCTACTTCCTGTTCGTCGCCCAGTACTTCCAACTGGTGCTCGGCCTGTCCCCGCTGGCGGCCGGCCTGGTGATGGCGCCGTCCGGCCTGGGCTTCATCGCCGGTTCACAGCTGGCTCCCCGCATCGTGCGGGTCGTGCGCCCGGCGTACCTGATCGGTGCGGGCCTGGCGGCCACGGCCATCGGGCTGCTGCTGATGACGCGCATCGGCGTGACCGGCGGCGTGCTGCTCGCGCTGATCGCGTCGGTGGTCATCGCGCTGGGTCTGGCCCCGGTGTTCGGCATCACCACCGAGCTGATCGTCGGCTCGGCGCCCCAAGAGCAGGCGGGGGCCGCGGCGGGCGTCTCGGAAACGGGAGCCGAACTCGGCGGCGCTTTGGGCATTTCGATCCTCGGCAGCATCAGCGTCGCGCTCTATCGCGGGGATCTCGCCGGCTCGCTGCCTGCCGACCTGCCCGGCGACGCCGGGCGCTCGGTGCGCGACACCCTCGGCGGCGCGGTGCACACGGCCGCCGGTTTGCCCGCGGAGCTGGGTGAGGTGATCCTGCGGGCCGCACGGGAGGCATTCCTGCACGGCGTGCACGTGACGGCCTACGTCGCGGCCGCGGCAGCCATGACGTTGTCAGTGGTCGCCGTGCTGCGGTTGCGCCACGTCCCGGCGGGCGAGTTGTCCAGCGAGCGCTAATCCCCTGGCGCGGCGAGCGCGGCGACCGCCTGCGCCAGACGGTCGCCATCCGGCAGCTCCGATTCCGGAACGAGGGTTTGCAGTACGCCGAGTCCCTGCGCGAGCACGAAATACAGCTCCGCGATCGCCCCGGCCTGGTCCGCGCTCAGCCAGGGATGCGCCTCCCGCAGCGCGTCGGCCATGTCCCGGTAGGCCCCGGGCAGGCTCTGGGCGAAGAACTTCTGCGACTCCGGCGACCGGGCAACGCGCACCAGGTTCTCCATGCTCGCCAGCATGCTGTCCCGGTTCTCGGCGAACACCGAGGGCATGCCGTTCCACAGCGCGGCGAACGCCGCCAGCGGCGCGATACCCGCGCCCTCGCGGATCTTCGCCTCCATGCTGTCACCGATCGCGGTGCCCAGGGCGTCGGAGAGCGCCTCGGTGATCAGTTGCTCCTTGGAGCCGAAGTGGTATCCGATCGCCGCCAGGCTCACCCCGGCCGCCGAGGCGATGTCCCGGGCCGTCGCCTTGGCGACGCCCCGCTCGACGATGACTTTCCGCGCTCCCGCCAGCAGATCCTCGCGATTTCCCATGGCGCCAGGGTACCGTGTCTAAGACAAGCGTACCAGACGCTTGTTCTACCTGCGCGACCAACCGGCTACCGGCACCTCGGCGCCGCCCCGGCGACCCGGCTCGCTAGTCTCGTGCCGTGCGGCAGAAGATCATCCTGGACGTCGATACCGGCATCGACGACTCCCTCGCGCTGCTGTACCTGCTCGGCTCCCCCGAGGCCGAGATCACGGGAATCGCGGCCACCGCGGGCAACGTCGCGGCGGCGCAGGTGGCGGCGAACAACCTGGCCTGGCTGGACGTCTGCCACGCACCCGAGATCGAAGTAGCGCTCGGCGCCGCGAATCCTTTGGCGATCCCGCTGCGCACCACCGAGGACACGCACGGACCCCAGGGCATCGGCTACGCCGAACTACCCGCTTCGGCGCGTCGTCTCTCGCCGCGGTCGGCCGCGCGGATGTGGGCGGAGTCGGCGCGCGCGCATCCCGGCGAGATCGTCGGACTCTGCACCGGACCGTTGACCAACCTCGCCCTCGCCCTGCGGATGGAACCGGCCCTGCCGCTGCTGCTGAAGCGTTTGGTGATCATGGGCGGTGCGTTCAATCATCCAGGTAACACGACGCCCACCAACGAGTGGAACGTGCACGTCGACCCGGAGGCCGCCAAAGAGGTCTTCGACGCGTTCGCCGCGGCGCCTGCTCAGCGCAGGCCGGTCGTCTGCGCGCTCGACATCACCGAGACCATCGAGATGCGTCCCGAGCACCTGCTCCGCCTCGCCGAGCGCGCGAAGAGCTACCCGGCAGAGCTGGTCGCACCCTCCGACCCGCCTTGGGCCCGCTCGGTCGCGAGCAATCCGATCGTCCGGCACGTCACCGACGCCGTGCGATTCTACTTCGATTTCCATCACGGCTACCAGTTGGGCTATCTGGCTCATATGCACGATCCGTTCGCGGCCGCCGTTGCGCTCGATCCGGCGCTGGCGCGTACCCGGCCCGCGACGGTGGACGTGGAACTGACCGGCACCATCACCCGCGCCACCACGGTCGCCGACTGGACGGGCATGTGGGGCCGGCAACCCAACGCCGACATCGTGATCGGCACCGATCCGGAGCTGTTCTTCGACCGGCTGATCGCCCGCGTCGGCGACTTCGCGCGAACGGTGCACCCGCCCGCCGCTCAGGAGGTACGGTGACCGACCGCGACGCCACCGGCTACCTGTCCGCCTTCCGGGCGCGGCTGGACCTGCCCGGCATCATCGACGTTCACACCCATTTCATGCCCGACCAGGTGATGCGCAAGGTGTGGGCGTACTTCGACGCGTCCGGTCCACTGATCGGCCGCCCATGGCCGATCGCCTACCGCGCCGACGCCGATGTCCGGTTGAAGACGCTGCGCGACTTCGGTGTTCGCGCGTTCACCGCGCTGGTGTACCCGCACAAGCCGGACATGGCCGCGTGGCTCAACGAATGGACCGCCGAGTTCGCGGCACGCACCCCGGATTGCCTGCACACCGCCACGTTCTTTCCCGAGCCCCTCGCGGCGAGCTATGTCAGGGCGGCGGTCGAGGACGGCGCCCGCGTCTTCAAAGCGCACGTCCAGGTCGGCGGCTACGATCCGGGCGACCCGCTGCTGGAGCCCGTGTGGGGCCTGCTGGAGGACGCGCGCGTTCCGGTCGTCATCCATTGCGGTTCCGGCCCGGCCCCTGGAACGCACACCGGACCGGAGCCCATCGCGGGTGTGTTGCGGCGGTTCCCGCGCCTGCGGCTGATCGTCGCGCACATGGGCACACCCGAATATTCCGAGTTCCTCGACTTGGCAGTGGAGTACGCGGAGGTACGGTTGGACACCACGATGGTGTGGACCGATTTCTCCGAGGCCGACGCACCCTTCCCGAGTCACGAACACGGCAGGCTGCGCGACTTCGCCGACCGTATCCTGTTCGGCAGCGATTTCCCCAATATCCCTTACTCCTACGATCATTCGATCGAGGCGCTGGAACGTCTCGATCTCGGTGACGACTGGTTGCGCCGGGTCTGCTACCTGAACGCGGCGGCATTGTTCGGCATCGCCTGACCCGACCGATCGGTTCGGTCAGCGACGAACCCGCACTTCTGCGGCGCGGTCCGATTGCCACACCGCCCCTGGCACCGACCGTCGATATGTCCCGTGCCATCGGTATGTTTGAGTGTCGGGGTGAGATCGAAAGCCGTTCGGGCCGGTGTCGACCTGCTCGCGTGGAGTGCCACACTGGCCGGGGCGGCCGGGGTCGCCCTGCACTTCACCGGGTCGTCATCTCGTGTCCTGGTCCTGGCGGCTTCGGGAGCACCGTATCTGATGGGCACAGCGCTCATGGGTGCGGCGGCTTTCCTGGCCAGGCGGCACTGGGTCGGGGCAGGAGCCGCGGTTCTCGTCGGCGCCACCGCGCTGTGGACGCAAGCTCCGCTCTACGCCGGTAGCTCGGGCCACGAGGACGGGCACCCGGTCACGGTGATGCAGGCCAATCTCCTCTTCGACGGAGCCGATCCCACGGCGCTGGTCGACGAGGTACGCGCGCGCGACGTGGCCGTGCTCACCGTCAACGAGCTCACGCCCGCCGCGATCGAGCAACTCGGCCGTGCTGGCCTCGACCAGTTGCTGCCCTACCGGCATCTCTCACCGGGCCGGACCGCCGCCGGGACGGGCATCTGGAGCAGCTATCCCTTGTCGGACACCGTCGAATACGACGGCTACGTGCTCAACCAGCTCTCGGCGACGGCGGAGATACCCGGCCTCGGGCCGGTCACGGTATACGCCTTCCATCCGGTGCCACCGGTGTACGACACGCGGGTCTGGGCCGATGAGCTGTCCCGGCTGCGGGCAATCCTCGAACGATCACCCCTGGATCGACCGGCGATCGTGGGTGGCGATTTCAACGCGACCTACGACCATCGGCAGTTCCGCGCGATGTCGACCGGCCGCTTCGCCGACGCGGCCGAACAGGCGGGAGCCGGACATCTGGTGACCTACCCGACCGACAAGCGCTGGCCACCGCTGGTCGGTATCGACCACATCCTCGTCGCCGGTGGTCGCGCGAGCGCCGTCGAGACGGTCGGTCTTCCCGGCGCCGACCACCGCGCCGTGGTGGCGCGGATCTACTTGAACGACGAGCGGCGATAACCGGCACTGCGGGCGGGCGCGCCGAGACGGCCGGATCAGCGGCCGTCGAAGGCGCGCAGCAGTTCTTCGGCGGCGAGCGCGGCGGTGAGCGTGCCGTCGCGGACCTGCTTTTCCACCTGCGCCCTGATGGCCTTCACTTCCGGGTTGCCTGCGAGCCTGCGCAGCAGCTGGTCGTGCACCATGGTCCAGGTCCAGTCAACTTGCTGGCGACGGCGTTTCTCATCGAACTCCCCCGCGTCGGTGAGCACGCGACGGTGTTCGAGCACCGTGTCCCAGAACCGGTCCAAGCCGATGCCTTCCAACCCGCTCATGGTCAGCACCGGTGGGCGCCACAGCGCGTCGTGCGGGTGGATCAGCCGCAGCGCACCCGCCAGTTCCCGTGCGGCGGCTTTGGCCTCGACCTCGTGTTTGCCGTCGGCCTTGTTCACCGCGACCAGGTCGGCGAGTTCCAGCACGCCCTTCTTGATGCCTTGCAGCTGATCGCCCGTCCGAGCCAGGGTGAGGAAGCAGAACACGTCCACCATGTTCGCGACGGTGACCTCCGACTGGCCCACCCCGACGGTCTCCACCAGGATCACGTCGTATCCCGCCGCCTCGAGCAGCACGATGGTCTCGCGCGTGGCCTTGGCGACGCCGCCGAGGGTGCCCGCGGTGGGCGAAGGCCGGATATAGGCGTCCCGCTCCACCGACAAGCGCGCCATCCTCGTCTTGTCACCGAGAATCGAGCCGCCGGTCCTGGTCGAGGACGGGTCGACCGCGAGCACGGCGACCCGGTGTCCCTGCCCGATCAGGTACATGCCGAGCGCATCATGAAGGTCGACTTGCCCACGCCGGGAACGCCCGTGATGCCCACCCGGTTCGACGGCGCCGCCCCGGAACCGGCCTCCGGCGAGACCTTCAGCAGCAACTGCTGCGCCAGCGCCCGGTGATCTGCCCGCGTGGATTCGACCAACGTGATCGCCCGCGCCAGGGCGGCCCGCTCGTTGGCGCGGACCGCCGCGGCGAGGGCGTCGACGTCGATCGCGCGGCGCGCGGCCACCTTCGGGGTGTCCCCGGCGGCGGAACCGGCTTCGCTCATTCCGTCGCGGCGGAATCGGCGGCGCCGCTGCCGAGTTCGTGACCGAGTTCGGCGCCGAGCTTCTTGAGCAGGTCGATCGCCGCGTCGGCGATCACCGTGCCGGGCGGGAAGATCGCCGCGGCGCCCGCCTGGTAGAGCTCGTCGAAGTCACCGGGCGGGATGACGCCGCCGACGATGACCATGATGTCGGGACGTCCGACATCGGCCAGCGCCTGCCGCAAGGCGGGCACCAGCGTGAGGTGGCCTGCCGCGAGCGACGACACCCCAACGACGTGGACGTCGTTGTCGGCCGCCTGCTGCGCCACCTCTTCCGGAGTCTGGAACAGCGGGCCCACGTCGACGTCGAAACCGAGGTCGGCGAAGGCCGTGGCGATCACCTTCTGTCCCCGGTCGTGGCCGTCCTGTCCCATCTTCGCGACCAGGATGCGCGGCCTGCGGCCCTCGGCCTCGGCGAATTCCTCGACCAGCTCGCTCGCCTTGGTGATGTTGGTGACCTTTCCTGCCTCGTCGCGGTACACACCGGAGAGGGTACGGATCTCCGCCTGGTGGCGGCCGTACACCTGCTCGAGCGCATCGGAGATCTCGCCGACGGTGGCCTTGGCCCGCGCCGCGTCGATCGCCAGCGCGAGCAGGTTGTTCGCCATGCCGCCTCCGGAAGAGGCCGCGGCGCGGGTCAGTTCGGCCAGCGCCCGCCGTACCGCGTCGGGGTCACGCTCGGCGCGCAGCCGTCGCAGCTTCTCGATCTGTTCCGCGCGCACGCGCGAGTTCTCCACCTTGAGGACCTCAACCTGCTGGTCCTCTTCCACCTGGTACTTGTTGACGCCGATCACCGGCTGCTGACCGGTGTCGATGCGCGCCTGGGTGCGCGCGGCGGCTTCCTCGATGCGCAGCTTCGGGATGCCTTCGCCGATCGCCTGCGCCATGCCGCCGTGCGCCTCCACCTCGGCGATGTGCGCGCGGGCGCGGTTGGCCAGCTGATGGGTGAGCCACTCGACGTAGTACGAGCCGCCCCACGGGTCGATCGGGCGGGTGGTGTTGGACTCCTGCTGGATCAGCAGCTGGGTGTTGCGGGCGATGCGGGCGGAGAAGTCCGTGGGCAGCGCCAGCGCCTCGTCGAGCGCGTTGGTGTGCAGCGACTGGGTGTGGCCCTGGGTGGCGGCCATCGCCTCGATGCAGGTGCGCGCGACGTTGTTGTAGGCGTCCTGCGCGGTGAGCGACCAGCCGGAGGTCTGCGAATGGGTACGCAGCGACAGCGATTTCGCGCTCTTCGGGTTGAACTTCGCGACCAGTTCGCTCCACAGCAGGCGCCCGGCGCGCAGCTTGGCGACCTCCATGAAGAAATTCATGCCGATTGCCCAGAAGAACGACAGCCGCGGCGCGAACTTGTCGACCTCCATGCCCGCGTCGATACCGGCGCGGATGTACTCGACGCCGTCGGCGAGGGTGTAGGCCAGCTCCAGGTCTGCGGTCGCCCCCGCCTCCTGGATGTGGTAGCCGGAGATGGAGATCGAGTTGAACTTCGGCATCTTCGCGCTGGTGTAGGCGAAGATGTCGGAGATGATCCGCATCGAAGGCTTCGGCGGGTAGATGTAGGTGTTGCGGACCATGAACTCCTTCAGATGCGTTCTGAATGGTTCCGGCCAACTGCTCGGGCGCGACGCCCTGCTCCTCGGCGGCGACGACGTACAGCGCCAGGATCGGCAGCACCGCGCCGTTCATCGTCATCGAGACGCTGACCTGGTCCAGCGGGATGTGGTCGAACAGCTGGCGCATGTCCAGGATCGAGTCGATGGCCACGCCCGCCATGCCGACATCACCCTGCACTCGCGGGTGATCGGAGTCGTAGCCGCGGTGGGTCGCCAGGTCGAACGCGACCGACAAACCCTTCTGGCCCGCCTGCAAGTTGCGCCGGTAGAAAGCGTTCGAATCCGCGGCGGTGGAGAAACCCGCGTACTGGCGGATGGTCCACGGCTGGTTGACGTACATCGTGGGGTACGGCCCGCGCAGGAACGGCGCGACGCCGGGCACGCTGTCGAGCGGATATCCCTCGGCCGCGATGGCGTCCCGGTCGGCTTTGGTGAACACCGGGGGCACGTCGATGCCTTCGGGTGTCGACCACACCAGCTGCTCGGGGGCGTACCGGTTGGCCGCCGCGGCGGCGCGCACGTACTCCCTCACCTTCGCCGCGTCGACCGAGGCGGGCTCCGGCGCGCCCTCGGCCAGCGGCACATCGGCGAAACTGCCGATCACGTGCTTGATCTCACGAGTAGTCATCAGGCTCCCACCTTCTCCAGCAGGCCGGACAGCGCGGCGACCGCGTCGATGCGCGCGGCGAGGAATCCGTCCGGGCGCCGCGCGTCGTCCAAGTCGGCGACCGTCTTCGCCGAGCCGGCCAGCAGCACGGTGGGCACGCCCGCGGCGCGCAGTTGCTCCACCGCCGCACCGGCTTCGGATTCATAGCGCTTGTCCGACCCGCACAGCACCGCGATCGGCGCCCCGGCCTCGGTGGCCGCGGCGGCGATCGCGCTCACGTCGAGCGGACCGGGGTTGATCGACTCGATGCCGCCCGATGCCAGCAGGTTGGCGATGAACGTGACCCGCACGTTGTGCTCCGCCACCGGACCGAGCGGCACCAGCAGCGCCTTCGGTCGTGCGCCGTTGGCGGCGAGGTAGGCGTCGGACCGGTCGCGCAACTGCTCGAACGCGGCGCCGTAGCGGGCGACCCGTCCGGTCTGCCGCGCCGCCTCCGACAGCGGCTTCTCGGCCAGGTTCGGGAATTCGTTCACACCGGTGACGGCGGTCTTGCGGTGCGCGACATCGGCGTCGCGGGCGGCCTTGGTGGCGGCGACGCGCTCGGCGAGCAATCCGGACTCCAGCGCGGTGAGGTAGCCACCGGCAGCCTCGATCTCCTGGAGGAACTCCCACGCCTTCGCGGCCAGCGCGGCGGTGAGATCCTCGACGTACCAGGAGCCCGCCCCCGGGTCGAGCACATGACCGAGATGCGATTCCTCGAGCAGCAGCAACTGGGTGTTGCGGGCCATGCGGTCGGCGAACGACTTGGACACGCCGAGCTCACCGGGCGGCAGGGCGGAGTCGAAGGGCAGCACGGTCACGGTGTCGGCGCCGCCGATACCCGCGCCGAACGCGGCGAGGGTGGTGCGCAGCATGTTCACCCAGGGGTCGCGCTGGCTCATCATGGCGGCGGAGGTGACCGCGTGCTGCGGCGCGCCACCGAAATCGGGTGCGCCGCACACCTGCGCGACCCGCGCCCAGAGCTGCCTGGCGGCGCGGAACTTCGCGATGGTGGCGAACTGGTCATCGGTGGCCGCGAGCCGGAACTCCAGCTGCGCCAGCGCGTCCGCGATGTCCAGGCTCTCGGTCAGGGACCGCAGGTAGGCCAGCCCGGCGGCGACGGCGGCGCCCAGTTCCTGGGCGTCGGAAGCGCCCGCGTCGTGGAAGACGGTGCCGTCCACCGTGATCGCGCGGACCGTCTCCGGCCGCCCCGCCGCCTGCCCGGCCAGCGCGACCGCCTCGGCGAGGCCGATATCGGCGCTTCCGGCGAATCGGCTGGTCAGCGGCGCGGCGCCGAGGGCGATCCGGATGTCCTCGCGAGCGGGCGCCGCGTAGCCGTCGAGCACGGCGAACACCTGCGCCGCCGCGTCCGCGACGGCAGCGCCCGCGTCCAGCGTGAGCGGAGCCAGTTCGAAAAGCAGACCGGCCAGGGCGTTCGGCAGATCCGCCACCGGCACACCGCGCTCGCCCGCGCCGAGCCAGATGGCGCTGAGCCCGTTCTCCAGTCCGGCCAGGATCTCGCGGTTGGCCGCCGCGGCGTCGTCTCGATCGACCCGCGCGCTGACGAACCAGCCCCGGTGCACGTCCCTGGTGGCGTCCCGGCCGCGAACGAAGGGGAAGGTCCCGGGCAGCGGCTGCTCCGGCAGCTCGTCGCGCCGGGTATAGAGCGGGGCGACGGTCAGCCCGTCGTAGGTGGTCTGGTCGAGCAGCCGCTCGGGCTCCTCGGGAAGTTCGGCGACGTCGACGCGGCGGGCCTTCGCCAGCACTCCCGCGACGCCCTTGCGCCATGCGCCGTATTCGGGCACCGGATCCGGACCGGGATCTGAAGCAATCGGCATAGCTTGCTGTTCCTCTTCCTCAACACGGGCGCACCGCCAGTGTGCGCCCGATTCCCTCACATTCGCCCAGCTCAGCGACTACTTCGGTTAACGAGCATTCGTCCCGCTCCCACTGATGCTAGCGGGCGGATTCCCGGCCGGTTGATCCTGCCCGCCACTACCAACCGGTAACCTGTCGCGGGTGACCAGGCTGATCCGTGACCCGCGTATCGTCGCGCTGATCGTCGGGGCGGTCGCGCTGTTCGGCGCGGCACTGCTGATTCCGCTGCCGTCGCCCCGCCAGGTGCAGGACTGGGCGACGTCCGTCGGTCCGGTGTTTCCGCTGCTGTTCTTCCTGGTCCACGCCGTGGCGACGGTCGCGCCGATCCCACGCACCGTGTTCACCGTGAGCGCCGGACTGCTGTTCGGCCCGCTGCTGGGCATCACGCTCGCGGTCGGCGCGACCACCGTCAGTGCGGCGCTGGCGATCCTGCTGGTCCGCGCGCTCGATCGCGATCAGGTCGCCGCGCGGCTCACTCATCCCGCCGTGCGCGCGATCAATGAACGTCTCGCGCGCCGGGGCTGGCTGGCGGTCGGCTCACTGCGGCTCATCGCGGCGGTGCCGTTCTCGGTGATCAACTACTGCTGCGGGTTGTCCGCGATCCGGTTCCGGCCCTACCTGGTCGCGACGGTGCTCGGCGTGCTGCCCGGCACGATCGGCACCGTCATCCTCGGCGACGCGCTCACCGGGACGACCCATCCGGCGATGCTGGCGCTGTCCGGCGCCTGCCTGGCGATCGGACTGGCCGGGTTGGTCGTCGACGCGCGGTGGAAGACGCCTGTTCCCGCGCCGGTGACCACTGCCGAACCGGTCGCCGTGGACTAGAGCCCGCGCTCAGTCCGCGGTCAATTCCACTGGAACCGCGATCACGTCCACCATGGCGCCGTTGCGCAGCACGGTCACCGGCAGGGGCACCCCGATCGCCTCGGCGAACAGCTGACGCTGGATGCCTTGCGCGTCACGCACCTCCGCACGGGCCACGCTCAGCACGAGATCACCGCGGCGCAGCCCGGCCCGCTCGGCGGGGCCGCCCCGGACCACCTCGACGATGCGCACCCCCGCGGCCTGCCCGGTGCGCGCGGCGACCGGCTCCGGTAGCGGCGCGGGCACGCCGACCAAGCCCAGGTACGCGCGCCGGACGCGTCCCTCGGTATGCAGCGTGCCGATGATCCGGCGCGTCGTCGCGTTGATCGGAATGGCGAGGCCGAGCCCGATGCCCGCCACCGCGGTGTTGATGCCGACCACCCGGCCCGCCGAATCCGCCAGCGCTCCACCGGAATTCCCGGGGTTGAGCGCGGCATCGGTCTGGATCACGTCCTCGATCACCCGCCCGGCGCGGCGGGAGGCGACCGGAACCGCGCGCCCGAGCGCGCTCACCACACCCGCGGTGACCGAACCCGCGAGGCCGAGCGGGCTGCCGACCGCCACCACGAGCTGGCCGACCACCAAGTGGTCGGCATCCCCGAGGGTGACCGCGTCCGGCGCGCCGTCGCGGGCGCGCAGCACCGCCAGATCCGACAGCGGATCGACTCCGCGAACATCGAAACGGGATTCCACTCCGTCGGCGAAGACCAGCTCGCCTCCGCTCGCCACACCGATGACGTGCGCGTTGGTCAACAAGAATCCGTCGTCGGTGAAGATCACCGCCGATCCGCTCCCCCGCCTGGTCCGCACGCTGGCCACGTGCGGCGTCACCGACGCCGCCACCGCGATCACCGTGCGGGAGTAGGCATCCATCGCGGCGTTGTCCACGCCGACCACCACCCTGCTAGCCGGAATTACACCCTGGCGTCCAGGATGCCCTCGGGGCGCGGACGACGCACCGTGTTCGCCGTAGGCGCAAGGGGACCGCGGTGCGCCGGGCGTGTCGCCTTCCTCGTCCGCAACCGGCAGCGGCGTCGCTCCGATGCACCGGCATACCGCCGGAGCGACGCCTGCTCGGCTCGGCTCGGCTCGGCTCGGCTCGGCTCGGCTCGGCTCGGCTCGGCTCGGCTCGGCTCGGCTCGGCTCGGCTCGGCTCGGCTCGGCTCGGCTCGGCTCGGCTCGGCTCGGCTCGGCTCGGCTCGGCTCGGCTCGGCTCGGCTCGGACCACGATATGTGTCCGCCGGCTGAGGTCCGCGTGCACGGCCGCTGTCGTGACGCGCCGGCCACCCGCGTCGGTGCCGAGCCGATCCGAGCGCCCTCGGCAAGAGGGACGGTCCGGCGCGATCGCGCCGGGACGTTCGCGCGGCCGCTATGCCGAGGGAACTCGGTCGAGGAAGCCGTGCACATCCGTGATCCGGCCGTCGGGACCGAGGGTGATCACGTCCGAGCCCGCGACCGGGGCGCTGCCGTCGGCCGTCGAGACCAGCTCCCAGGAGAAGCGGGCGATGTCGTGGTGACCGTCGACCGCGCCGAGGCGACGGAACTCGAACCCGGGGAACTGCGCGTGCACGCCACCGATGGCGGCCGCCACTTCGGCGTGCCCGCTCACCTGCGCGAGCGGATCGGTGTAGCCGCCGTCCTCGGTCCAGGCGGCCGCGACCGCCGCGGCCCTGGCCTCCGCGTCGGTGGCGTTCCACGCGGCGAAGTACCGATCGACCGCTTCCTCGTAACGCGACATAACGAGTCCTCCTGTGGCTCAATGGTTTTCGTTTTCCGGACGGGTAGTCCGTCCGGCTGTCTCCAACCTTGCCGTGTCACGGGCCGCGCGTCGATTACGCGTGAGGTAATGATCGCCGGAAGTGACCGGCGACGCGGCCGGGAGTCAGCGCTGCCTGCCCTTCCTCTCCAGGTAGGTCAACGGGATCGCCGCGGCCACCGCCGTCGTCGTAGCGGTCGCCAGGAGCTCGTATTGCCAGGACAATTCGGGGACACGGGTGAAGTACATCGCGGAACAGGTACCGATCAGCGTGGGCGGCAGCAGCACCGCGGTGACTGAGGTGAGCATCTCGAGGATCCGGTTCCGTCGCGCATCCAGCCGGATCGTCACGGCTTGCTGCAGGTAGCGAATCTTCTCGTACGCCAGGCTCGCGTGCTGGCGCACCCCCTCGATGTCGGCGGCGAGGATGCGCATCGAACCGTTCAACTCCTGCCCGGGCATGGTGTCGGCCATCAGATGACGCGCGGCGCGGGCCAGCTGTAACTGGGCCTGCTGGGTACGGGAGACGCTCTGTTCGGCCGCGTTCAGCCGCGAAGCCGGGTCGCGCAGGTCAGCCGCGCCGATCGCACGCCGGCGCCGGTCCTCGCCGCCCGCCGCGGTCTCGATCTCGTCGTCCATCGTCTCCAGCGCACCGACGGCGTGCAGGATCACCCGTTCCGACTCCTCGTTCAGCGCCCACAGCAGGGCGTACATCACGCCGCGCGCGGAGCCCGCGAGCGCGGGTTCGCGACGCATCTTCGCGACCGCTTTGTCGAACGGGAGGAAATGCTCCGATGGCTGTAGCGTCACCAGGAACTCGCCACCCAGCGCGAAAACGATCGTCTCGCGTTCGACGGTCTCACCGCGCAGATAGGTGGCGGCGACCGGAAAGTAGCGGAAACTGTCGGATTCGCAGACCTGATCCCGCGCGGCGGTGAAGTCGATACCCAGACGTTCCCGGAGCACGGCAGCGGTGTCGGCGTCGTCCGCGGCCAGCGGAATCCAATGCTGCTGGAGCACTTCGGTATCGAAGTGGTCTGTGCTCACGGCATCGAGGAAGGTCGTCATCGCTTACCGCTGTCCCGCGAACGAGTGCGCCACCGAGGCGGCGGAGAAGCCGACCGCGTGACGCGCACAGCCACAGTGCACGATCGGCGAGCTCGCGCCGGTCGGCAGGGAGCGATCGGTGGTGAGCCGGCTCACCTGTTGCTCCGGACTCGCGGGGCGACGCGGCGTTCCGGCTCTCTCGAGCGATGTGGCCATAGCGGGGGCTCCAATACTCACTGTCGTGCGGGGCTGGCGCACCCCTCCCGAACGGGGGACGGGCGCACGGGGACGGGCCGCGACGAGACCAGGCCTGGTTCACGCCGCCGGCCGAGGACTGACGCACCGGCCGAACTCGGATGCGCCGCCCTCACGCGTCGAAGAATGACGAAGGTGGATTCCGCGCGGCGTCGGACGATCGGGGCGCCGTTGCCCGGCCGACGATCACGCAGATCAACGACGCGCCGGCGCAACCCGTTTCGCGAGGGCGGCCCGGCTGTAGACGTCGATAGTGTCATCCGGCATCTGCCGCTCACCTCGCTTCGTTGGTCGACCGGCGCACGAATTGCGCCGCCCATCATTAGAAACCTGCCGATCGGGGTACGTCAATCAATTGCGCAAGTATTCGACAGCACGCCATTCGGTGGAAATCTAGCGGCCCAACCACACCGATGATTCGCTCCGGCAGAGGGCTTTCGGCGCGACACCACATGTCCGGTCGAACGACCCACCGACAGCTTCGAACGCGGAGGTGACCCGGCACGGCGAGCCGCCGTCACTCCGCCACGTCCACCCCGTAACGGCGGGCCAGCGCGGCCAGATCCGCCGGGTAACCCTGCCCTACCGCACGCAGGCGCCACACGTCGCCACGCAGATAGACTTCGGCGAGTACCAACGTCCGCTCCTCGGTGGCCGCATCCAGCGTAGCGCGCGCGACGACGCCGCCCTCCGCGCCGGGCGCCACCTCGAGTTCGATGGCGCCGACCTCACCGAAACCGGCGTCCGCGCCGTCCAGTGCGGCGCCCAGCACGATCCTCCTGCAGTAGCCGGGCACCCGGTCCAGGCGTATCGCGACAGACTGTTCGTCGGGACCGTCGGCGGTCAGCCGCAATCCCTGGGTTTCGGGCTGGTTGTAGAAGACGAAGTCGTCGTCGCCCGTCACCTGCTCGTCACCGTCGACCAGGAAAGCGACCAGGTCCACCGCCCAGCTGCCGTGGTGCGCCCACGATGCCCGGATCGTCCAGTCCGCGCCGAAGTCGCGCACGGGCAGATCGATCACCTGGCCACGCGACAGCGACACCGGCTCGGTCGCCACGGGACTCACGTGGGACGGCGGGTCGGCCGCGAGCCACGCGGCGTCGTGCACGGGCAGACCGAGTTCGACCGCCTTCGCGCAGCGCCGGTCGGCATGGCCGCCTGGCAGCGCGAGCACCTCCGTCACCCGTGCGGACATGTTCACCGCCACGGAACCGCCGAGTGCGGTGATCCGTGCCCGCGCACCGGCCGCCGCGTCGTGCGCACCGCCGACCACCAGCACTCGACACCCTGTCAAGGGGCCACCGGGTTCCGCGGATACGCGAGTCGCGCGAGTGCGGGACGGTGGGGCCGGCTGCGCGCTGTCCTCCTTGCGCTTTCCCGGCTCGACCTGCTCGAGCATGAGCAGGAAGCGCCTTTCATCGACGATCGGTGTGCCGACCTCGATCGCTCTGCGCGCCTTGCCGGTAGCCGAGTCAGGGGCGTTCGTGACGAGCACGCTGGTGCGGCCGCTCACCGAGCCGGTGACATCGAGTCCGGCTGCTTCGGCCCGGGCCACGAGAATCTCCCGGTCCGTTTCGGTGTCACCGGTGAAGGCCACCTTCATCCCCTGAACCAGAACACCATCGGGCGCGAGCCGGCCCGGATAGGTGTAGGGGCAGGGGATTTTCGGTTCGGTACGTTCGATCGGCCGGTTCCGTGCGCTTCGGTGGCCGTTCTCCGGCGGGCAGTGCAACAACGGCGGGGTGATGCCGAGCCGGGCGGCGTCGGCTACCAGCGCCCGGAGCACACCGGCCAGGACCCGCGTGTCGTCCAACGCGTCGTGCGCTTTCGAGCGCGGTACACCGTAGTAGGCGGCGAGGGTGCCGAGTTTGCAGTCCGGCGTCGGTGGCGCTACCCGGCGCGCGAGGGCCAACGTGCACAACCGGCGGCCCACCGGCAGCTCGACGCCGGTCCGGCCGAACTCGCTGGCGAGGAACCCGTAGTCGAAGTGCGCGTTGTGCGCCACCATCACCCGGCCGGCCAGTAGCGCCGAAAGCGACTCGCGCACCTGCTCGAATCGTGGTGCGCCGCGCAGGATCTCGACGGTGAGCCCGTGGATGTGCACCGGGCCCGGGTCGCATCCCGGGTCGACCAGAGTATGGAACTCGTGGGCCACCCGACCGTCGGCATCCAAGGCCAGCGCCGCCACCGAGAGCACCCGATGCTCGGCGGCCCGCAGGCCCGAGGTCTCCACGTCGACAATCGTGTAAGCGCCGAATCCCGCTCCGGAAGCGTCCTGGCGCACAATCGAATTCCCCTGCACGGCCAACTCATCGGCGGACCGGCCACGAATGTTGCACCAGATTCTCGACGAGTCCGGGCACCCGCGCCGTACGCCGTGGACTCAGGTCGTGCCCGGATCGCCGTGACTTCACTGACCGCCGTAGTAGTCGGCGACAGCGGTGAACGCGGCCTTGGGCTCCCAGGGGAGATCGGGGTAGGTCTCGCCGCGACGGTCTTCGAGGACCTTGACCACGCCGTAGCTGGCCAGATCCAGGTCGTCGCGCGGATCGCCGTCCGGACGGTGGACGTGGTCGTAGAGCGCGAAGACGAAGACGAAGGCGCTGTCGACGCCCTCGGCGTCGAAGATCTCCAGCAGTTCGCGCACGTACCGCGCCTGGCCGGCCTCATCGCGGGCGTACTCGCCGTTCACCCGGACCGGTCCGTGGGCAGCGTCGTACTCGACGATCTCCAGACCCCTGCCGCCCAGGTCGCCAGCGCCACCGAAAGTGGCGGCACCGAACTCGGTGATCGCCAGCGGCTTGCCTTGCGCGGCGAGAGCGCGCACGCCCGCGGCGAATCCATCGGCGGTCTCGGCTGTCCGGTACAGGTCCAACGACACGATGTCGAACGGTGTCCAGTCGACGCGCTCGAGTGGGATGGAGGCATAGGTGATCCGCCCGCCGAAACGCGCACGAACGATCGACACGGCTGTGCCGAGGAAGTCGTTGACGCGCGCACTCGCCTCGGTGACCCGCTCGCTCAGCTCGTCCGGACGATCGGTCAGCGAGCGGACGCGCTCGTCGATGGTGTCGCCGGGCAGGAACCCCTGGTGCATCAGGCTCAGTTCGGCGCCGGTCACGAACACCACCTCGGCGCCACGGAGCCGGAGCCGCTCCGCGCGCTCCGCGCAGTCCGCGAAGAGGGCCAACATCTCGTCGGCGGTCGATTCTATAGGGTACGGCGAGAACCATACCTCGAGGCCGAGGCCGGCAGCGCACGTCGCCGCCAACTCCAGTCGCGTAGGGTCACCCCCGATCACCCTGACCGCGTCGCAGTGCAGATCATCCCGAATGATCCGCAGCTCATTAGCCACGGCCTCCGGATCGAAGCGGAGACGAGAGAACCGTCCATCACGAACGAAACCGGTTTCGTAGCTGATGCCCTTGACTCGCATCGGCATTGCCCTTTCCAGATAGTAAGGTACGTGAAGTACCTTAAAGGCTCTAGGGCGGCTCGGGCAAGCCGCGGCCGGAAAGTTAGGATCGGCGCCTACTACAGGAAGGGGTCGCGGTGGACGCGGTGCGGCAAACCGGCGCGGGGCGAGCGCGCAGGCGCGGACCGGCCCTCGAGGAGGCGATCCTGCGGGCGGCGGCGGACGAACTCGTCGCATCCGGATACGCCGCGTTGACCATGGACAAGGTCGCCGCGCGGGCCGGTACCAACAAAAACGCGATCTACCGGCGCTGGCCCAACCGCCTCGCGCTCGGTATCGCCGCCTATCGTCTGCTGGCCACGACGGCGCCACCGCCCGATACCGGGGACCTGCGCGCGGACGCGCTCGAACTGCTGCGGCGGGTCAACCGCCACTGGAGTTCGCCCCTCGGCGCGATCCTGCGCGAACTCATCGCGGCCGCCGGTGGCGCCGCCGAACTGCTGGCACAGCTGCCGGACCAATCCGGCGACGCCGCGGCCGCGCCGTGGCTCACCGTCCTCGGCCGCGCGGTGGCCCGCGGTGAAGTCGCGCCCGAAGCGCTGCATCCGCGCGTCGCCACCGTCGCCCTCGTCCTGCTCCGCAACGAATTCGTGGTGCGCGGAGCGCCGACCGCGCCCGACAACGTCCTGGTCGAGATCGTGGACGTGGTCTACCTGCCACTCGTCCGCCGCCGTGCACCGGCATCGACCTGACCTGCGCTACCCATCCGTCGCGGGAGTGGTCACCCATCCGGCCCGAGCGTCGCGCATCGTGGCGACGGGACATTTTCGGCGCCCCGTCGCCGGGCGGACACCACGTGGTCACCGAACTCGCCAGTAGGGTTGACCACGGCGTTGCGGGACCTGAATGCTCTCTCTTGGCCGCGCGGCTCGAACCGGGAACCCGAACGACCTTCCTCGTCGTATCGCCGAGTCCGCGGCGGCGACGCCGGAGCAGACCTGCTCCCGCGTCCGGAACTCGAGGGAGATTTGCGTGACCTACCGCCTGGACGACATCGACACCGTGAGTGCCCGTGGGCACTCCGCGCTAGGGGGAACCCTGGCGATACAGGCGGTGTGGCGATACGACCGTCCGGTGGACCTGGCCGCGCTGGAAAAATTCCACGAGGCGTTGCGGCACGGCAGGCTGGGCCGGGTGGTCGCGCCCGCCCTGATCCCCGCCGCCGGTGACCGGTGGACCACCCGCGCCGAGTTCAGCCCGATCGAGGTCGCGGACGCACCGGCGCCACGCGGCGACCTGGAAGCTTGGATCGCCGAGCAGGGGCACGCGCAGTTGCGTACCTTCGGCGGGCCCGCATGGCGGTTGGCGGTAACCCGTTTCGACAATGGAGACAGCGCGGTGTCGCTACTGGTCTCGCACACCATCGCGGACGGCCACGCGTTCTGCGCGGCGATCGCGGAGGCGGTCGCGGGCCAGCGGCTCGATCCGCGTTACCCGACCGACGAAGCCGGCAGGATGCGGTTGTTGGCCGGCGACCTTCGTGACGCCGCGCGGCGTGCCCGGTCGCTGCCGTCGGCCGCCGTGCTGGCGCTGCGGTTGGCCGTATCGCGGCGCGGCGGCCGAGCCGGTAGCTCTGATGAGCAAGCCGGGAAGTTCCGTCTGCCGACGGTCACCGCGACGGTCCCCGCACAGCGCTGGCACGCGGCGGCCCGGGCCAGGGGCGGCACCGGCACCACGTTGGCGGTGGCGATGATGGCGGCCATCGCCACCGAGATCGGTCGCACCGACGAAGCGGGCCGGGTCCGCATCATGATGCCGGTCAGCACCCGTGCCGCGGGAGATCAGCGCGCGAACGCGCTGACCTCGATCGACTTCGAGATGGACCTGCGCGACGGCGAACCGGCCGCCCTCGCCCCGGTGCGCGCGGTGATGAAAGAGAAGCTCACCGCGGCCGCTGCCGCCGGGCAGACCGTGGCCCCGCTGGTCCCGGTCGCGGTGGCGCTACCGCGCGGGCTCTACGCGAAACTGGCCCGGCAAGCCGCCACCGACGCCATCTCGACGGTGTGCTCCAGCCTCGGCAAGCTCGACCCCGCCACACTCGGCATCAATGGCGCCCCGGCCTCGGCGATGACGATCGGCTTGGTCAATCAGAGCCTGGACAACCGGACCGTGCTGACCGATCGCGGCGGCAACCTCTACGTCGCACTCGTCGAAACCGCCGACGCGGTCACGCTGCGGGTCAACGGATTCCATCCGCCGAAGCTACTCGACGCCGAGCAGCTCACCGAGCTGGTGCGGCACGCGCTCGCCCAGTACGAACTGTCGCCGGTCTTCTGGTAGGGGCGGGCTCGGCGCGGCGCCGGTCCGCACCCGGTTTCCCGCCTGCGCGGACGTGCGGCCGGCTCGTCGCCCGATATGGCACCATCTGGTAGGTGAGCAGCAGACCCGCCGCAGCGCAGCACCTGCACGATCTCGCGCGGCTGCGCCGAGTTCGCGACCGCATCGACCGCGAGTACGCGCAGCCGCTGGACGTGGAGGCGCTCGCGCGGGACGCCCACATGTCGGCCGGGCATCTCAGCCGCCAGTTCCGGCTCGCGTATGGCGAATCGCCGTACTCGTATCTGATGACACGGCGCATCGAACGCGCGATGGCGCTGCTGCGGCGTGGCGACCTCAGCGTCACCGAGGTCTGTTTCGCGGTCGGCTGCTCGTCGCTCGGCACGTTCAGCACCCGCTTCACCGAGTTGGTCGGCGTGCCGCCCAGCGTCTACCGGAGACAGGAGGCGGAGGCGACGGCGGGAATTCCCTCGTGCGTGGCCAAACAGGTCACCAGACCGGTCAGGAATCGAGAAGCGCCGGTTACCCAGCCGCAATTAGCCTGATCGTCATGGACATCACCATTCACGCGAGCTTCCTGCCGCACAACGACCCGGACGCGGCACTCGCCTTCTACCGCGACACCCTCGGCTTCGAGGTGCGCAAAGACGTCGGTTACGAAGGGATGCGCTGGCTCACGGTCGGTCCCGTCGGCCAGCCGGAGACGTCCATCGTCCTGCACCCGCCGGGCGCCGACCCCGGCATCACCGATGACGAGCGCCGCACCATCACCGAGATGATGGCCAAGGGCACGTACGGCGGCATCCTGTTGGCAACCAAAGATCTCGACGGCGCCTTCGAGCGGTTGGCGGCCGGTGACGCCGAAATCGTCCAGGAGCCGACCGAGCAGCCGTACGGTATCCGCGACTGCGCCGTCCGCGATCCCGCGGGCAACCTGATCCGTATCCAGGAACTGCGCTGAGCGATACGACGTACGCAGCCGTAGCCACCATCCGCGCGGCCGCCTGAGGTCGTCGTCATACCGCGCACCGGCCTGCCCCGGGACCGAACCGTCCGGGGGCCTGCCGGTGCCTCGGTGGACGGCCGGACGCGCCCGCGAAGCAATCGAACGTCGGGGCTGGTTGGATCGAGCCACGCGACGTCGACGCAGACCGCACAGACCGCCCCCGCTCAACAGAGGGAGACACGATGAGCACGGCCACGAGGACGGACGCGCAGTCGCCCGCGCTGCACGCCGCCGACAGCCACGATTCGATTCGCGTGCACGGGGCGCGCGAGAACAACCTGAAGGATGTCAGCATCGAGATCCCGAAGCGCAGGCTGACGGTGTTCACCGGCGTCTCGGGCTCGGGCAAGAGCTCGCTGGTGTTCAGCACGATCGCCGCGGAGTCGCAGCGGCTGATCAACGAGACCTACAGCGCGTTCGTGCAGGGCTTCATGCCGACGCTGGCACGCCCCGAGGTCGACGTGCTCGAACGGGCTGACGACCGCGATCATCGTGGACCAGCAACGGATGGGTGCCGATCCGCGCTCCACGGTCGGCACCGCCACCGACGCCAACGCCATGCTCCGCATCCTCTTCAGCCGGCTCGGGCAGCCCCACATCGGCTCACCGCAGGCGTTCTCCTTCAACGTCGCCTCGATCAGCGGGGCGGGCGCGGTGACGGTGGAGCGCGCCGGTAAGCAGATGAAGGAGCGGCGCAGCTTCAGCATCACCGGCGGCATGTGCCCGCGCTGCGAGGGCCGGGGGTCGGTGTCCGATATCGACCTCACCCAGCTCTACGACGACTCCAAGTCGATCGCCGAGGGCGCCTTCACCATTCCCGGCTGGAAGTCCGACAGTTTCTGGACGGTGCGGGTCTACGCCGAGTCGGGCTTCCTCGACCCGAACAAGCCGATTCGCGAGTTCACCAAGAAGGAGATGCAGAACTTCCTCTACAAGGAGCCGACCAAAGTCAAAGTCGAGGGTGTCAACCTCACCTACGAGGGGCTGATTCCCAAGATCCAGAAGTCGTTCCTGTCCAAGGACCGGGAGGCGATGCAACCGCACATCCGGGCGTTCGTGGACCGCGCGGTCACCTTCACCACCTGTCCGGCGTGCGACGGCACCCGGCTCAGCGCGGCGGCCCGATCGTCGAAGATCAAAGGGATCAGCATCGCCGACGCCTGCGCGATGCAGATCAGCGACCTCGCCGAATGGGTCGGCGGCCTCGACGAGCCGTCGGTCGCTCCGCTGCTGGCCGCGCTGCGCCACACCCTCGACTCGTTCGTGGAGATCGGGCTGGGCTACCTCTCGCTCGACCGGCCCGCGGGCACGCTGTCCGGCGGTGAGGCGCAGCGCACCAAGATGATCCGCCACCTCGGCTCCTCGCTCACCGACGTCACCTACGTCTTCGACGAGCCCACCATCGGCCTGCATCCCCACGACATCCAGCGGATGAACGATCTGCTGCTGCGACTGCGGGACAAGGGCAACACCGTGCTCGTCGTGGAGCACAAACCGGAGACGATCGTGATCGCCGACCACGTGGTGGATCTCGGCCCCGGTGCGGGTACGGCGGGCGGCACCATCTGCTTCGAGGGAACCGTCAACGGCCTGCGGGCCAGCGGCACCGTCACCGGCCGCCATTTCGACGACCGGGCCGCCCTCAAGGAGACGGTGCGCAAACCGAAGGGCGCGTTGCGCATTCGCGGCGCCAAGGCGAACAACCTGCGCGACGTGGACGTCGACATCCCGCTCGGGGTGCTCGTCGCCGTCACCGGTGTCGCCGGGTCCGGCAAGAGCTCGCTCGTGCACGGGTCGATTCCCGCCGACGAGGGCGTGGTCGCCGTGGACCAGACGCCCATTCGCGGCTCGCGGCGCAGCAACCCGGCGACCTACACCGGGCTGCTCGATCCGATTCGCAAGGCGTTCGCGAAGGCCAACGGCGTGAAACCCGCGCTGTTCAGCGCGAATTCGGAAGGCGCTTGCCCCACCTGCAACGGCGCGGGCGTGATCTTCACCGATTTGGCGATGATGGCCGGTGTAGCCAGCACCTGCGAGGAGTGTGAGGGCAAGCGGTACCAGGCGTCGGTGCTGGAATACCACCTCGGCGGCCGCGACATCAGCGAGGTGCTCGCGATGTCGGTGCTCGAGGCCGAGGAGTTCTTCGGCGGCGGTGCCGCGCATACGCCCGCAGCGCACGCCGTGCTCGGCAGGCTCGCCGACGTCGGGCTCGGCTACCTCAGCCTCGGCCAGCCGCTCACCACGCTGTCGGGCGGCGAGCGGCAGCGGCTCAAGCTGGCCACCCACATGGCCGACAAGGGCGGCGTCTACGTCCTCGACGAGCCGACCACCGGCCTGCATCTCGCCGATGTCGAGCAGTTGCTCGGCCTGCTCGACCGGCTCGTCGACTCCGGCAAGTCGGTGATCGTCATCGAGCACCACCAAGCGGTCATGGCGCACGCCGACTGGATCATCAATCTCGGCCCCGGCGCGGGTCACGACGGCGGCCGGATCGTCTTCGAAGGCACGCCCGCCGACCTCGTCGCCGCTCGCTCCACACTCACCGGGGAGCACCTCGCGGCGTACGTCGGCGCCTGATCGGCGCCTTCGCCCACGGCGCGCCTGCCGCTGCGTCGCGCGACGGGAACCGCCAAGTCCGGGCACGGGCGTGCCGGCCGGGCCTAGGGCGATGCCGACAGCGTCTTACCGAGAGCGAGGCCGCTCGGTAAGACGCCGTCCTGATCCCTACCCCGAGTGAGCGCACACCGTCAGTTATCGAAGCCACCGGCACCGAAGCGGAATTCGATCACGCCACCGACGTCATCGCTTGGGCCCGTGGTGTCGGTCGTCCACCAGCCCACCAGCCCCTCGGTGGTGGTCGAAGCCCGGTAGACCGTCCTTCGGCCTTCGCGCCTTACCGCTGGTCCTGGCTGCGCTGAATCGCCTCGGCGATCCGCTTGATACGCCGGAGCCTGGCGTCCCACGCCGCGCCGACCGAGGACAACTGCGCGACGGCGCGAGCGAGTTGCCGCTCGTCCACCCGGTACCTCCGCTCCCGTCCGGCAGAGGTGGCGTGCACCAGGCCGACGCGGTCGAGCACCGCGAGATGTTTCGCGACCGCCTGCCGGGTCACGGGCAGTTGCTCGCTGAGACCGGTGGCCGTGCCCTCGCCCTGCGCCAAGAGCAGGTCGAGCATCCGGCGACGGGTCGGATCCCCGACCGCGGACCACAGGTCGTCGTCGACGGCGGTGGTCACGGGGTCGACACCAGCCGCGCCAGGTACTCCCCGAGCCGGGGCACGTAGGTGTCCCACCCCGCGCTGTGGTCGCGGTACTGCTCCACCGCCTTCGCGGCCGCCCAGCCCATCTCCCGGAACCCGGTCTCGGTCAGTCGGATCCTGGTGCCCGTGCCCGCCGGGGTGAGCTCGAAGGTGACCAGCAGCGCGTCGACGGAGTCGTCGACCTTGCCGTCCGGATAGCACCAGCGGAACGAGAACAAGCGAGGCGGCTCGGCGTTCACCACGGTCATCGGCACGACCTCCGCCCGGTCGCCCCAGACGAACTCACCGACCGCTCCGGGAGTGGCGTCGAACTCCGCGTCGTCGGTCCACCACTCCGACATGTGCTCCGGGCTGCTCACCACCTCGAAGACCACCTCGGGCGAAGCGTCGACGTATATCTCGCGTTCGATGCTGCCGTACTCCATACTCGTCACCCTTTCCGCTATGCGCAACATTTGGTTGCGCATGACGTTAGCGGAACGTCGGCCTTTTGCGCAACCATTGGTTGCTTATCTCGCCGCTTTCGCAGGCCGCACCCCCAAGCGGAGGGCGATCACCCTTCGCCCGGCCGGATCTTTCCGCGAGCCGCAGCGGCGGCACAAGTTTCTCCACACTCGCTTGTACGCGACGCATGCGACATTTACAGTAATTTCGTCGCACTACGTCGAGAGGGGTCGAGGATGACCACACACCTGGAAACCGTGCCCGACCAGGCCGCGCCGGAGAACCCGCGACTCGGGCCGGGCACCTTGCTGTGGCGTTATCTCGGGGACCTGCGACTGTTCCTGGTCGCCGCGCCCTACGGCATGCTGGAGCTGATGCACCCCGCCGTCGGGGCCGGAGTCACCCAGCATTCCGATTTCTTCGGTGATCCGTGGGATCGGGTGCTGCGCTCGATTCCCGAGATCATCGGCACCGTCTATGACCCTGCCGAGCGCGGCACCGGCGCCAGGGTCCGCGACTACCACCGCGACATCAGGGGCACCGACGCGCACGGCGACCGGTACCACGCCCTCAATCCCGAGATCTACTACTGGACGCACGCGACGATGGTCCAGGCGGTCATCGACATCCCCGATGTCTTCGGCGACGGCCTGACCTCGGCCGAACGCGAACAGTTGTACCAGCAGAGCAAGACCTGGTTCCGGCGCTACGGCGTGAGCGAGCGACCGATGCCCGCCGATTACGCGGCCTTCCAGCGGTACTTCCACGGCACCTGCCGTGACGTACTGGAAGCCACGGAATCGGCGCGGTGGCTGACCGAGCGGTTGCGGTTCACCAGCGACATGCGGCTGCCCTATCTGCCGCAGCCGGTGGAACGAATCCTGCGTCCGGTGATCATGTCCGAATACCGTGTGATCACCGCCGCCCTGCTCCCGGAACCGGCCCGGGAGGCACTCGGCCTCCGCTACAGCAGGACCGACCGAGCCCACTTCCGCGCCGTCGCGACGTTCATCCGCAACGCCTGGCCGTTGATTCCCGAACCACTGCGGTATCACCCGCGAGCCCGCGCGGGCATGCGGCAGGCGCGCCCACTGGGGCAGGATTAGGGTCATGCGCAGCGCCCGGCAAACGACCGCCGCTTTCGATGTCGACCGGCTCACCGCAGGCATCGAAGGCGACCCGCAGGCCACTCGGATCCTCGACGCGGCCCTGGCCGAGTTCCGTGACCACGGCATCGACCGTGTCCGCATGGAGCACATCGCCCGCCGCGCCGGCCTGCACCGCGCCACCGTCTACCGGGCGTTCCCCAGCAAGGACATGCTCGTCACCACCGCGCTGACCGTATGGTTGCAGCGCGTCCTGTCCGGAATAACCACCGCCGTCGCCGACTACACCGACGTGCGCGACCGGGCCGCCGAGGGCTTCGCGATCGCCCTGCGCACCCTGCGCAACGACCCGCTCACCAACCGCATCCTGCTCGCCGACGAAGGCGGCCAACCCTTCGTCATCACCTATGGCGCAACCCTTCTCGCCGCCGCGCGCGCGTTCTTCGCCGAACAGCTGCGCCGCGCCGAGGACATCGGCGATATCGACCCCGACGCCTCGGCCGAGATCGCCGCCCGCCTCTCCCTCACGCTCCTGCTCATCCCCGACAGCTACTTCGCCCTCGACACCGACGACGACGCCCGCCGCTTCGCCCGCCACCACCTCATCCCCAGCGCCATCCGATAGGCGCAACACCCGATACGGGGCCTCCACCGGGCACTCGAGCCCCGCCGCGCCGCGAAGCGCCGCGCCAGCGAATATCTCTGCCGGGGTGCGCGATCCAACCCGGGCAGCGGCCGGCGTCAGTTGACGCCGTCGGCGCCCGTGCAGGCGTCGGCGGCTTCGGCAGCGTCCTCGGCGGCTTGCGTGGCTTCGGCGGCGGCCGACTCCGCTTCCTGCGCCAGTCGCATGACCTTGCCCGCACGGTCACGGGCGCGAGCCTCGGCACCGGCGGTCAGCGCGTCCGCGACGGCGCGGAATTTCGCGGCGGGGCCGCGACCCGTGTCGTCGCCGGGGTCGGCGGCCAGGACCGCCGCGATCCGCACCGAATCGTTGACCGCCGTGGGGAAAGCGGGCTCGGTGCGGTAGCGCGCATGCATGCCCGAGGCGAGGCTGCCCGGTTCCTGGTAACGCGCCGTGGCGACAGCGTGGTCGGCCAGCTCGCTTTCGTAGGAGTTGGCGGCCTCGGCGAGATTCCTGGCGCGGGTGGCGGTGTCCTGCGCGGCGGCGGCGAGCGCGGCGGCGAAGGCCGCGTCGGTGCGCGCGAGTCCGCGTTCACCGGCCTCCGCGTGTACCAGCGCAGAGTCGGCCAGACCGCGAGCGGCCTCGGCGAGAGCACGGGACTCGCCGCGCGAGCGGACCAGAACCTCGTCGGCGGCGGCATGCGCCAGGTCGCGGAAAGCGCGGGTGAGGGCGCTGACGGCGATGGTCTGCCCGAGCTGCCCGGCCGAGGAGGCGCGGGCTTCGCGGGCCTTGCGATCGGCGGAATCCCGCATCGCTGCTCGAGACATCGGGTACCTCCTGTGTCATCCACGATGGGCGCTACGTGCTAGTGCTCGAGGCCGGATGATCGGCCCGAGACTCCGGAAGGCAACACACGTCGGCTACAGCACCCGGAGGTGCCTGGCCTCGTCTTCGACTGCTCGTCCACGTCTTCTAGGCCGGTCGGCGCCGGACGCGGCCCGAGAAAGCCAATGCAGCAAACCTACAGCAATTCCCGGCTTACGGTAGCCGCAGATCTCGCGACGCGCGGACGAATCGGAGATCGCGGCCTACAGCGCGACCGCACCCGTCCGTGACCGGTCTCGCGGCGGCTGCCCCTCGACCGGTCCCGCACGTGTATCCCGATCGACGCTCTCAGCGGCAGATCCGATCGGCGACGGACCGGGCACCCCCTTCTCCGTGCACCTGATCGCGTTGCCGACACCGATGATCCCGGTGCCGTTTCAGCGGAGGAGGATCTGACCGCGACCACGAATGTCACCGTGAGTCCCGTTGCGAGCCAGCGCCCAACCGTTCGCGCCGCCGACCCCGTCTTCCAGTTCGATGGGCTGCGTCGGGCGCGGTTCGTACGCACCGCCCCGCGCGGCCCCCAGTAGCGTGTCCTTCGTGACAGACGGCCGCTCGGCTGTCCGCCAGGGTTCGCGACCTCTACCGGAACGCCGGATTCGGCGCCACAGCGCGGCCGTCGCCGAGCGTGAAAGTGATGACGGCCGGGCCGCCGGAGGGGCAACGCCGGCACCTGGAAGTCGGCCGCGGAAAGCAGCTTCAACGGCCCAGGTTTCCGGCTCTTGCGCTCCCACGGCGCCACGGCGCGGAAGCTCGGGCGCGAAATGGCCTGTGTCACGGCGTTTCGCGAGGTTCGCGTGGTGATCGGTAGTGTCGGACGGGTGAGTAGCTGGGTGCGCCGGAAGTTCCACGGCATCGGACGAATCAATCGGGCGATCGGCGGCGCGGTCGCCGAGCTGCCCGCCTCGGCGGTGGACCATGGTTTGTTGCGGATCACCAGCAGTGCGAATTTCAGTGGACTGTGGCTGGTTCTCGCGGCGCTGCTCGCCACGCGCCACGGCGCGCCGCGGCGAGCCGCGCTGCGCGGCGTCGTTTCCGTCGCAGGCGCGAGTCTTCTCGTCAACGCGGGCCTCAAATCGCTTGTCGCGCGGCGCAGGCCCGCCGCCGAACTCCTGCCCGCGCACCGGCGGCTGATCCCGGCCCCGACGTCCTCCTCGTTCCCCTCGGGACACAGCGCCTGCGCGGCGGCGTTCGCCACGGCCGTGGCGCTGGAAAGTCCGCGGACCGCACTGGTTGTCGCCCCGCTGGCCGCCACCGTCGCGTACTCCCGGGTGCACACCGGCGTGCATTGGAGCTCCGATGTGCTCATCGGGGCGGCCCTGGGTTCCGGTGTCGCCCTGGCGACCCGGCGCTGGTGGCCGGTGCGTGAGTCGGACGAGGCGCAAGCCCGCCCGGTCCGCGAGGTGCCCGCCCTGGTCGAGGGCAAAGGCCTGGTGGTCATGGTGAATCCGATGTCGGGCGACCCGAATTACGATCCCACCGATGACGTCGCGGCCGCGCTGCCCGCCGCCACCGTGCAGCGCACCCGCCCCGACCTCGATTGCGCCGAGCAGCTCGAGCAGGCCATCGCCGATCACGGCGAACCGGTGCTCGCGGTCGGGGTGGCGGGCGGTGACGGCACGGTGGCCGCCGTGGCCGCAGTCGCGGTGCGCCACGAGCTGCCGCTGGTCGTCATCCCCACCGGCACGCTGAACCACTTCGCCCGCGATCTCGGCGTCTACGACCTGCGCGAGGTGATCGACGCCACCGGTGCGGGCGAGGCGGTCGCGGTCGACATCGCCAGCGTCGAATGCGCGGACGAGACCGGATCGCGCACCAGGTATCTGATCAACACCGCCAGCCTCGGCACCTATCCGGATCTCGTGCAGCTGCGTGAGAAGTGGCAGTCGCGCTGGGGCAAATGGCCCGCCTTCGCCGCCGCGCTCGTGGTCACGCTGCGCCGGGCCGAACCGATCGAGATCTGCCTGGACGGGCGCTGGCAGCGGGTGTGGTTCCTGTTCGTCGGCAACGGCCCCTACCACCCGCACGGCGCCGTGCCCGCTTTCCGGGACCGGCTCGACGCCGGACTGCTCGACGTTCGCTGGCTGCGCGCCGATCTGCGCTGGTCGCGCACCCGCGCGGTGCTGGCGCTGCTGCTGGCGGCCATCGGCCACAGCAAGGTCTACGGCGAGCGCCAGCTACCGGAACTGTTCGTCCAGCTACCCAAGCCGGAGGCGCTGGCAACCGACGGGGAGGTGGTCGGCAAGGCCACTCGCCTGCACTTCGCCATCGCGGGCCAGCTCCCGGTCTACCGCCGCGACGAATCCAATCCGCTGTGGGCCGACCGGAGCCGCCCGCATCACCGCCGGTCCCCCTGGCTGCGGGACGCGTTCCGCGCCCGCCTGCCGTTCCAGCGCCGAGCGGGCGAAGACTGATCCTGCTCCGACGGCGATCCGGTGCGGTGACACGGCGCCTACTCCAAGACCCCGCTCCCGCCGCCGTTAAGCTGCTGCACCTATGGCACTCAGCGCGACACTGCACAACTTCTCCGTTCACCTGGCGGACGTCGATCGGGGCGTCTACCAGGACTTGGAGTTGCGGGTGGCGCGTCACCCGTCGGAAACCGCGGAATTCATGCTGACGCGGGTGCTGGCCTACTGTCTCGAGTACGAGGAGGGCATAGCCTTCAGCGACGGCGGGGTCTCCTCCACCGACGAGCCCGCGGTGCTGGTGCGCGATCTCACCGGGCGGCTCACCGCCTGGATCGAAGTCGGCGCACCCGACGCCGACCGGGTGCATCGAGGGAGCAAGCTCGCGCAACGGGTCGCGGTCTACACCCACCGCGATCCCGCCAAGGTGCTGGCGCAGCTCACCGGCAAGCGCATCCATCGCGCAGGCACCATCCCGGTCTACAGCTTCGAGCGCGACTTCATCGACTCCGCCGTAGCCGCGATCGACCGTCGCAACACGGTCACCCTCTCCATCACCGAGCGCCTGCTGTATCTGGACATCAACGGCATGGGATCGAGCACATGAATCCACGAACACCGGCTCGGGTGATGGCCCTCAATGCTCCACCCGCGATTCGCCACCGTCATGTGCCACTCATGGGCTTGTGCAGGTTGGAGCTCAGAAGAGGAAGTAGCGCTGCGCCATGGGGAGTTCGGTGGCGGGTTGTTCCCGCCAGACCTCGCCATCGATGCGGACGGTGAACGTGTCGGGCTCCACCTCGATGCGCGGCATGGCGTCGTTGTGCGGCAGGTCCGCCTTCGTCACGCGCCGGACGTCGCGGACCGGCACCAGTGCGCGCTGGACCCGGAGCCGATCGGCCAGGCCGTCCTCGATCGCCTGCTCGGAGACGAAATGCAGTGAGGTGGCGGCGGCGGTAGCGGGGGCGGCGCCGAACATGGGACGTGGCAGCACCGGCTGCGGCGTCGGGATGGAGGCGTTGGCGTCACCCATCGCGGCCCAGGCGATCACCCCGCCCTTGAGCACGGCGTGCGGGCGTACGCCGAAGAACGCGGGCTCCCACAGCACGAGGTCGGCGAGCTTGCCGACCTCGACCGAGCCGATCTCGTGGTCGAGGCCGTGCGCGATGGCCGGGCAGATGGTGTATTTCGCGACGTAGCGCCGAACACGGGCGTTGTCGGCGGCCCCGTCGCCCGGCAGCGCGCCGCGACGGCGCTTCATCACGTGCGCGGTCTGCCAGGTGCGCAGCACCACCTCTCCGATGCGTCCCATGGCCTGCGAGTCGCTGCCGATCATCGAGATGGCGCCGAGATCGTGCAGCAGATCCTCGGCCGCGATGGTGGACGGGCGGATGCGGCTCTCCGCGAACGCCAGGTCCTCCGGGATCGACGCGCTCAGGTGGTGGCACACCATGAGCATGTCCAAATGCTCGTCGAGGGTGTTGATCGTGTGCGGGCGGGTCGGGTTGGTGGAGCTGGGCAGCACGTTGAGATGGGCGGCGACGGTGATGATGTCGGGTGCGTGCCCGCCGCCCGCACCCTCGGTGTGGTAGGCGTGGATACCGCGGCCCGCGATCGCGGCGAGGGTGTCCTCGACGAAACCGGCCTCGTTCAACGTGTCCGAGTGCAGCGCCACCTGCACCCCGGCCGCGTCTGCGACGGTGAGGCAGGCGTCGATCGCGGCGGGTGTGGAGCCCCAGTCCTCGTGCAGCTTGAAACCGGACGCGCCGGCGCGCAACTGCTCCCACATCGCCTCGGCGCTGACGGTGTTCCCCTTGCCGAGCAGCGCGATGTTCACCGGCCAGCCGTCGGTGGCCTCGAGCATCCGCGCCAGATGCCACGCGCCGGGCGTCACGGTGGTCGCCTTGCTGCCCTCGGCCGGACCGGTGCCCCCGCCGATGAGAGTGGTGATGCCGCCGCCGAGCGCCTCCTCCATCAGCTGCGGGCAGATGAAGTGCACGTGACAGTCGATGGCGCCCGCGGTGAGGATGCGGCCGTTGCCCGCGATGATCTCCGTGGACGGGCCGACGACCAGATCGGGATGCACCCCGGACATGGTGTCGGGGTTGCCCGCCTTCCCGATGGCACTGATCCGTCCGTCGCGGACGCCTACGTCGGCCTTGACGATCCCCCAGTGATCGATGATCACCACACCCGTGATCACGGTGTCGGGGGCGCCGTCGGCGCGGGTAGCGCGGGACTGGCCCATGGATTCGCGCAGTACCTTGCCCCCGCCGAACACGGCCTCGTCGCCCGCACGTCCCGGTCCCCCGCTGCGATCCTCGGTGATCTCGATCAGCAGGTTGGTATCGGCCAACCGGATCCGGTCGCCCGTCGTCGGCCCGAACAGTTCGGCGTACCGCGCCCGGCTCAGCTCACTCATCGCGCCTACCTCCTGAGCTCGCGTCCTGCTGGTTCCCCTGCGTCACCTCGGCCGCGCACGCGCTGGTCATCGAGACGGCCCGGCGGGGTCAGGGTGATGCCGTGAACCTCACGGCCGCCACCGAGGGGCACGAGCCGGACGCGTTGCGCGAGACCCGGTTCGAAACGCACCGCCGTCCCGGCCGGGATGTCGAGCCTGCGGCCGTGCGCGGCGTCCCGGTCGAAGTCCAGCGCCGCGTTCGCCTGCGGGAAGTGCACATGGCTGCCGACCTGGACCGGGCGATCGCCGGTATTGATCACCTCGAGCTCGATGCGGTCCGCGCCGGAATTCAATTCGACGACGCCTTCCGCGCAGAAGTACTCACCGGGGATCATGCCCGGCCTCGTCCCGATCCGGGGACGGCCTCGTTCCGATGCCGCATATCGCTCGCCTACCCGATCGGGTGGTGCACGGTGACGAGCTTGGTGCCGTCCGGGAACGTCGCCTCGACCTGGACGTCGGGGATCATCTCCGGCACACCCTCCATCACGTCGGCGCGGGTGAGGACCGTCCGTCCCGAGGACATCAGCTCGGCGACGGTGCGGCCGTCCCGCGCGCCTTCCAGCACGTGGTCGGTGATCAACGCGACCGCCTCCGGATGGTTCAGCTTGAGCCCGCGCGCCTGCCTGCGCCGGGCCAGCTCCGCGGCGTAGCTGAGCAGCAGGCGCTCCTGTTCGTGCGGTGACAGTCGCATCCGGGCTCCTCACCGGTTCGCTGTGGCGGTGACGGACATTCTGGCACGCCCGTCCGGCCGTCGCCGGACGAGCACTCAGGACCGGCTCGGCAGATTCTGCAACCGCACCTGACCGCGAGCGACGGTGCGTCCCTCCTCGTCGGTGATCACCACCTGCCACAGCTGCTGCAGCCTGCCGCGGTGCAGGGGTGTGGCTTCGCCCGACAGCGTGCCCTCGCGCACCGCGCGCAAGAAGTCGGTGTTGTTGTTGACGCCCACCACCGTGCCCTTGTCCCCGAACCAGATGCCGCCCGCGATGCTGGCGAGCGTCTCGATGACGGTGCAGTACACGCCACCGTTCTGGATGCCCGCGGGTTGGTGGAGATGCGGTTTGACGACCCACTCGCCGCGCACGCGGTCGGGGGTCAGTTCGGTGTAGCGCAGGCCGATCAGGTCGGCGAAGGTACCTTCGCTGTAGGCGTTCATCTGCTCGGGCGTGACGCCCGCCAGCGAGCCGAACCGCTGATTCTCCTGCTGTGTCATGTAGTCACTGTCGCACAGCCGGTACGGCTCGCCGTCTCGGCCTCACCCGCCCGCCAGCGTGACCGGACGGCCGTTCAACGGCTGGGTCGGCCGGTTGCTGTGCGCGAACAGCGTCCGGTATCGCTCCGCGTCGGCGGGGTCCACCGCGACCGGACTGCCGAGCACCGTCCACGAGACGCCCTCGCTGCACGGCGGGGTGGTGAGCGAACCCTCGTAGCGGTACTGGTCGACGACGACCGGCAACAGTGCGCGCAGATCTATCGGACCCGGCACGATGGGCCCGGCGTCCACCGCCCTCGGCGCGACCGACAGGATCGGCGTGTAGGCCGACGGCCCCGGTGCGGCTTGCAGCAGCACGCCGAGCACGGCCAGCTTGCCCGTCGCGCTCTTGTGCACGAAGTGCGCCTCCATCGTGGTTCCCACGCCGTCCACGGTGTGCTCGCTGGGCAGATGGAAATGGAACTGCGCGAGCTCGAACGGCACGCCGTCGACCACGACGCGGTTTCCGTTGCCGGGCCGCAGATTCGCCTGCACGGTGTGCCCGTTGTTGCGCAACGTCACCGCGGGCACCGATTGATAATCGATGGTGATGTGCTCGGAGGATTCGAGCCGCTCGTGGCTCGGCAGGTCGATGGGTGACTGCTGATGACCGCTCTTGCAGGTCAGATAGTCCCGGTCCAGCTCGGCCCAGTGGTCGGGTCCCTCGGCGTCGTAGTCCCAGTGCGGCGCGGCGTGCGGCGTCGGCTGCGCGCTACCGGGCCCATCCCGCTCGCCGGATCCGCAAGCGGGAAGGACGAGTACCGCGACAGCGGCGAGCACGGCCGCGATCGAACGGGGACGGGACGGTCTGATGGTGGGCAAGCTGGCACAACCCCTCGTACTACCGTTGAGCCGCCGGGAACGCCGGTGCGGCAAGGCGAACGGCGTCATCGAGGACTCGAGTAGGGCACGCGACGGTGCGCGCCGATGGTGATGACACGGCATCGAGCGCATCGACGGCGCGGGGGTGACCCGCCGACGGCGGCCCGGACGCCGAATACCCCTGATCCGCAGCGTGTTCGGCGTTCGTGTCGGCGTCAGCGTAGATCCGGGAGCCGCCGGCGCGCCAGAGCCGACCGGCGCGACATAGTTCACACGCCGGAACAGAGCGGCGGGCCCCACCGGGAGTGGAGCCCGCCGCGGCAAGGGATCGGGGGTCACCGCAGCCCTCGGGACTCGCTCGCGATCCGTACGCCGAATACGAGTATAGGTCAGGCTTACCTAACTAGGCAAGATCCCGACCGGCGCACCGGCAGTCCGCGCTCGGCCATGGCCGCCATCAGCCCCTGGCCGCGCCGCGCACCGGCGGCGGAATCGGTCCGCGCGAGATCGGGCACGTATGTCGAAGCGCCCGCGATGGATTCGCCGACCAGGGACCAGAAGCGCCGGGCGCTCAAACCGGAGCACCGCGCCATGTTCTGCTGGACGACGGTCAGCGCGGACTCGCAACGATGCGCCAGCCAGACGTACATCGCCTCCGGACACGGCAGCGCGACCACGCCCGGCCCGCCCGCCAGCCGGTCACCGTCGACCACGCGAATCGTGGTGTCCGACAGGCCCGCCCAGTCGATTCCCCCATCGTTGTCGGTGTGAATCCATAGGTTCTCCAACCCCGGGTCCCACGCCCGCTCCTCCGCGACGAGCAGCGCGACCACCCGTCCGACGATGGCGTGGATGAGGGCCGTGGCAACGACTTCCGCCGCGATGTCGGCGCTGATCATCTCCGCGGCATGCCGCCGATACATCAGTTCGACGCGCCCTTCGCGCACGCCGTCCGACAGCTGCCACCAGCGCCGTTTACCTTGCTCGGCCATCGCGGCCACGGCATATACCCGAGGATGCTCCGGTTGCAGCGCGCGAAGCCGGGCGCAGGCGCGTCCGAACGCCGTCATCGATCGATGTGGCGTGGTGATGAGCTCGGTCATCGAACCTCCTCCGGGATCGGCTCCGTCGCGCGGCGCGGCGGACACTCGGCCATGCCCGTGTGTAGCGAAAGATAGGTTAGGCTTACCAGACCTAGCAACCGTACCGCTGATCTCAGGAGCAGTTCCACGCCGTGACTCCTCTTGCCACCGTGAGGCGGCGCCGTCTGACCGGACTCCTCGTCTCCACCCTCCTGCTCCTGCTCGCCGTCCTCGCGGGCATCGCGGTCGGCACCCGCTCCCTCGCTCCCGGGACCGTGTACGACGCGGTGCACCACGCGCTCACCTGCCCCGGCGGCCCCTTCACCTGCGCGGCCGGTTCCACCGAGGAACAAATCGTGCGCGGACTGCGCCTGCCTCGCACCGCGCTCGCACTGGTCTGCGGGGCGGCTCTGGGCATGGCGGGCGCGCTCATGCAGGGCTACACCCGCAATCCGCTCGCCGACGCCGGATTGCTCGGGCTCAACGCGGGCGCGGCGTTTCTCGCGGCGCTGAGCGTGTACCTGTTCGCGTTCACCGCGCCGGAGCAGTACATCTGGTTCGCGTTCGCGGGAGCGCTGATCGCCGGGCTGGTGGTGTTCGGGGCCTCGGCGGTGGGCGGCGGCAAGGCGAGCCCGCTGAGCCTGGTGCTGGCAGGCGCCGCAATCACCGCGTTCCTCCAAGCGATGACGAACGCCGTTGTGCTGTTCGACGCGTCGGCGCTGGACACCTACCGATTCTGGGTGATCGGCACGGTCGCGGGCCGCGACGCCGGGATGTTCTGGCAAGTGCTGCCGTTCCTGGCCGCGGGCATGCTGCTGGCGGTGCTGGCCGCTCCCGGCCTGAATCTGATCGGCTTGGGCGACGAGGTCGCCCGCGGGCTCGGCGTGCACGTCGGCCGCAGCCGCGCGCTCGGTCTGGCGGCCGTCGTGCTGCTGGCGGGTGCGGCGACAGCGGCGGTGGGCCCGCTCGCGTTCCTCGGCCTGGTCGTTCCGCACCTCGCGCGGGTCGTCACCGGTCCGGACTATCGCTGGCTGATCCCCTATTCGGGGGTTTTCGGCGCGCTGCTGCTGCTGGTCGCCGACGTGGCGGGCCGGTTGGTGGCCCGGCCGGGGGAGCTGGAGGTGGGGGTGATGCTGGCCCTGCTCGGGGTGCCGTTCTTCCTCGCGTTCGTGCGCCGGCGAAAGTTGGTGAACCTGTGACCATCTCGCCACGGACCACGAGCGGACGGCCCGCGCTGCGCGTCGGGCCGGTGTCGGCGGTGCTGCGCCCCCGGACAGTGCTGATCGTCGCGGCACTCATCGTGCTGGCGCTCTCGCTGTTCTGCCTGGACATCGCGTTGGGCGATGCCCCGCTTCCGCTGGGGCGCGTGCTCGACGTACTCACCGGAGGCGGGACCAGGGCGCAGCGGTTCATCGTGCTGGAATCCCGCCTGCCGCGCGCGCTCACCGCGCTGGTGGTGGGCGTGGCGCTCGGGCTCGCGGGCGCGATCACCCAATCCATCCTGCACAACCCGCTGGCCGCGCCGGACATGCTCGGCATCACCACGGGCGCGAGCCTGGGCGCGGTCGCGGTGCTGGTCACCAGCGGCGGGGTGACCACAGGACTGGCCGCATCGGTCGGCGCTCCGCTCGCGGCGATGGCGGGCGGCCTGCTCACCGCCGCGGCCATCTATCTGCTCGCCTGGGGACGCACGGCCACGGGCGCGTACGGCGCCACCGGGCTGCGGCTGGTGCTGATCGGCATCGGCGTGAACGCCCTGCTTCTGGCGGGAATCAGCTGGCTGCTCACCCGCGCGAGCCTGATCGACGCCCAGCGCGCGCAACTGTGGCTGAACGGATCGCTCAACGCGGCCGACTCCGCGCACCTCGCGCCTGCGGCGATCGCCGCGGGCGCGGCCGCGCTCGTCGCCATCGGCTCCGCCCGCACCCTGGCCGCGCTGCGCTTCGCCTCGGACACCACGCGCGCGCTCGGCGTGCGGATCCAGACCCAGCAGGCCATCCTGATCGGCGCGGCGGTCGTGGCCGCCTCGGTCGCCACCGCGTCCGTCGGGCCGGTCGGGTTCGTCGCCCTCGCCGCGCCGCAGATCGCCCGGCGCGTGCTGAGCACCCCGGGCGAACCGCTCGTCGGCTCCGCCGTCATCGGCGCCATCCTGGTGGTCGGCGCGGACGTCACATCCCGCACGGTGTTCCCCGTCGACCTGCCGATCGGCGTCGTGACCGCGGCGTTCGGCGGCCCGTTCCTGCTGTACCTGCTCGTGCGTATGAACCGGAAGGCGACGCTGTCATGACGATCGCAGACATCACCACCCCCGGCGCCACGGCGCCGCAGAGCGCGTCGGGGCACCGGCTCGGCGCCGAGGAAGTCACCCTCGGGTACGGCGACCGGGTGATCGTCGACGGGCTGAGCTTGGCCATCTCCCCTGGCGTGGTCACGACCGTCATCGGACCCAACGGTTGCGGGAAGTCCACCCTGCTGCGCTCGCTGGGCCGCCTGCTGCGGCCGCGGCACGGCCGGGTCCTGCTGGACGGCAAGGCCATTTCGACGATGAGGACCAAGGACGTCGCCCGCATCGTCGGCATGCTGCCGCAGTCACCGGTGGCTCCGGAAGGACTGACCGTCGCCGATCTGGTCGCGCGCGGGCGCCACCCGCACCAGTCCTGGTTCCGGCAGTGGTCGGACACGGACGAATCCGAGGTCTCGGCGGCGCTCGCGCAGACCGGCATCGCCGATCTCGCCGATCGCGCCCTGGACGAGCTGTCCGGCGGACAGCGCCAACGCGCCTGGATCTCGATGGCGCTGGCCCAGGGCACCGACATCCTGCCGCTCGACGAGCCGACCACCTACCTGGACCTGGCGCATTCCATCGAGGTGCTCGACCTGGTCGACCGGTTGCACGCGGATCTCGGGCGCACCGTCGTCATGGTGCTGCACGATCTGAATCTCGCGATCCGCTACAGCGACCAGCTGGTCGTCATGCACGAGGGGCGGGTCGTCGCCGCGGGCGCCCCGGCCGAGGTGGTGTCGATCGAGCTGCTGCGCGAGGTGTTCGATCTGGACGCCACGGTGCTCGAGGACCCGGTGTCGGGGCGGCCGATGATCGTGCCGATCGGCGCAAGACATGTGCGCGGGAAGATCGGCGGACCGGCTGCCACCGCGCCGGAATCCGCGCTCTATGAGAAATGACACACCAGCTATTTCATGGTTACGACACCCTGTAGTACGCATCGGCGTCGTTGAGTACCTAAAATCGTGGAATGGCAGGTCTTGGTGAACTCGAGAAAGCGGTCATGGACCAGTTGTGGTCGGCCGACGAACCACAGACGGTCCGGCAGGTGCACGAGGCGCTCGCCGCACGCCGTGAGCTCGCGTACACCACGGTGATGACCGTGCTGCAACGCCTCGCGAAGAAGAACCTCGTGGTCCAGCGGCGCGACGACCGGGCGCACCGGTACGCGCCGGTGCACACCCGCGACGAACTCGTCGCCAGTCTGATGGTCGACGCCCTGCAACAGGCCGACGCGGCGGGCAGTCGCGCCGCCGCGCTGGTGCACTTCGTGGAGCAGGTCGGCAAGGACGAGGCTGCCGCACTCCGCGAAGCACTCGCTAAGCTCGAAGCAACCGAGGACGAGGACCCGGCGACGCCGCCGCAGTAGACTCCTCGGGCGCCCTGGCCCCACAACGCAGTGAGCTGAGTCGATGAACGCAACCGCGCCGGTCTTCGCCGGACTCGCATTGCTTCTCGCGGGGCCTGCCCCGGCCTTGCTCAGCCGAGCGACCTGGACCTATCGGACGCCCCGCGCTGCGCTGGTGCTCTGGCAGGCCATCGCGCTCGCGGCGGTGCTCAGCGCCTTCGGCTCCGGGCTGGCCATCGCCGCCGAACTGCTCGTGCCCGGTCCCGACGGCCGCCCCACCACCGCGCCGACCCGGGAGATCGACGCGCTCGGCCTGCCGCTGTGGCTGGCCTACGTGCTCGTCTTCGCGCTCACGCTGCTGATCGGCGCCAGGCTGATCTACGCCATCGTCCGGGTCGGCGTGCACACCCGCAGGCGGCGGGCGCGGCACCGCATGCTCGTCGACCTGCTCGACCAGAGCGGTCCGCACCGCCGCGCGGCCGACATCCGGGTGCTGGCCGCCACCGAGCCCATCGCCTACTGCCTGCCCGGCCTGCGCCAGCGCGTTGTGCTCAGCGAAGGCACCCTGACCAACCTCGCCGACGCCGAGATCACCGCCATCGTCAGCCACGAGCGTTCGCATCTGCGGGCCAGGCACGATCTCGTGCTGGAAGCGTTCACCGCGGTGCACGAGGCCTTCCCCCGGGTGGTGCGCAGCAAGGCCGCGCTCGGCTCGGTCAAACTGCTCATCGAGTTGCTCGCCGACGACTCGGCCGTCAAGGTCACCGGGCCGAAGCCGCTGGCCCGCGCCCTCGTCGCCTGCGCCAAATCGACCGCACCCCAAGGCGCGCTCGCCGCGGGCGGTCCCACCACGCTCATCCGCATCCAGCGGCTCAGCGGGCGGATCGGCGACATCCGCATCGCCGCGGCCGCCTACCTCGGCTCGGCCGCCATCCTGGTGGTGCCGACACTGGCGGTGGCCGTACCCTGGCTCGTGGAACTGAGTCGGCTGTTCCGCAGCTGACTTCCGGTGCACGTATCCTGGACGTTCGGCCCGCCTCCGGTCGGCCGCACCCTCTCGCTCGACCCGGCGCGCGCCATCGCCCGCGCCCAAGCGCGGTGAACCGCATCGTGCACCGCTCTCCATCCCACCGAACGGCGCGTTCCATCTAGCACGCGCTGTGCGACGAAAGGCACACCCACCTCGTGACCCCCTCGACCACCGTCGCCGCGGAGCCCACCGCGACCTTCGCGGATCTGGGCCTGCCCGCCGTGCTCGTACAGGCACTGCGACGCGACGGCATCGAGCAGCCGTTCCCGATCCAGGCCGCCACGGCGCCGGATGTCCTGGCCGCCAGAGACGTACTCGGCCGCGGGCCGACCGGTTCCGGGAAGACCCTGGCCTTCGGCCTCCCGATGCTCACCCGCCTGGCCGGGGCCGCCGCCAAGCCGGGCCGCCCGCGCGGACTCGTGCTGGTGCCGACCCGCGAACTGGCCGCGCAGATCGAGCGAGCCCTCGACGAACCGGCGCTGGCGCTCGGACTTCGCGTCGCCTCGGTAGTCGGCGGCGCCCCGATCAAGCGCCAGGCCGACCGGCTCGCCCGCGGGGTCGACCTGCTCATCGCCACGCCCGGACGACTCGCCGACCTCCTCGCGCAGGGTTCAGCCGACCTGTCCGACGTGATGATCACCGCCCTGGACGAGGCCGACCACATGGCCGACATGGGCTTCCTGCCCCAGGTGACCAAGCTGCTCGACCGCACCCCCCGAGACGGTCAGCGCCTGCTGTTCTCGGCCACCCTGGACGGAGAGGTCGACAAGCTGGTCAAGCGCTACCTGCGCGCTCCCGTCACGCACTCCACCGCGCCGCCCTCGGCGTCGGTCACCACGATGTCGCATCACCTGCTGTACGTCGGTGACAAGGTGGCCAAGCGCGCCGTCGCCACGGAGATCGCCGCCCGCGACGGCCTGACCATCATGTTCGTCCGCACCAAGCACGGCGCCGACCGGCTCGCCAAGCAGTTGCGTGGCGCGGGCATCGCCGCAGGCGCGTTGCACGGCGGCAAGGCGCAGAACAACCGCACCCGCACCCTCGCCGCGTTCGCCGACGGCTCGGTTCCGGTGCTGGTCACCACCGACGTCGCGGCGCGCGGCATCCACGTGGACGGTATCTCGCTCGTCGTGCACGTCGATCCGCCTCCGGAGCCGAAGGCCTACCTGCACCGGGCCGGGCGCACCGCTCGCGCGGGTGAGGACGGCGTGGTCGTCACGCTGGTCATGGACGAGGAGCGCCGTGACGTCGAGGCGATGGCACGCAAGGCCGGCATCGAGATCGACGGGGTCGCGGTCCGTCCCGGCGACCGCACACTGACCGAGATCACCGGCGCCCGCCGCCCCTCCGGCGTCCCGATCGCGGCGACGCCCGCGCCCGTGGCCGCCCCCGCCGCGACCACGGCGAAACCCGCACGACGTAAGCCGGGCGGGCGCGGGGAGCACGCTCCGTCCGGCGGGCGCGGCGCGAAACAGTCCCGGGCCAGGTCGGCCGAGACGGCCCGCGGCGAATCGGGCACCGCCCCCGCGCGCCGCCGTGGCGCTGCGAAAGCCGCCACCGGCAACCCCGTCGGCCGCAGCGCCGGGGCGGGCAAGAGCGCCCCCGCGCGCACGTCCGGCGCGGCGGGCGGATTCACCGGCCGCGCCGCGAGTCCCACGTCCGGCGACACGCCCGGGCGTACCCGGCGACGCGCCGTACGAACCCAGCAGGCTCCGACCCGAGGCAATCGAACAGCAAACTGATCGGGTGTCGAGCCACCCGGCAGCCGCCGTCGTCTGCGCACTGCTCGCCGCGCTGTTGTTCGCGATCGCCGCGGTCGCGCAGCAGCGGGCGGCGGTGGCGGTGCCCGAGGGCGAGTCGCTGGTCCGCGCGCTGCTGCGCGATCCCCGCTGGTGGGCGGGCGTCGGCGGCGACACGGGCGGATACGTGCTGCAGGTCGCCGCGCTCGCCCTCGGCGCTGTGCTGCTGGTGCAGCCGATCCTGGTGAGCGCACTGGTCTTCGCGCTACCGCTGTCGGCCCGGCTCAATCGCCGCCGCGTGACCCCGGGCACCTGGGCGACCGCCCTCGTGCTCACCGCCGCGCTGGCCTGTTTCCTGCTCGCCGGCAATCCCACCGCAGGCGACGCAGATGCGCCGCTGCGGAATTGGCTCCTACCGCTGGGTGTCCTGCTCGGCCTGATCGCGGCCGCCACGGCCGCGGGGATCGCCGCGCGCGACGCGGCGTGGCGCGCGCTGCTGCTCGGCGCGGCAGCGGGCGCACTGTACGGGCTGGCCGCCGCCTTCACCTCCTACGTCACCGGCCTGGTCGAGCACGGTCTCGCGCAGGTGCTCGGCGGCTGGCAGACCTGGGCGCTGATCGCCTCCGGCGGCACCGGTGTCTACCTGCAGCAGCGCGCCTATCAAGCCGGGCCGCTGACCGCGTCGCTGCCCGCCGTCACCATCGCCGAGCCGATGGCGGCGGCGTTCGTCGGGTTCGCCGTGCTGGACGAGCGACTGCGCGCCGACGCGGGCGGGCTCGTCGTCGCCGCGGGGGCGGTGATCGTCATGTGCGTCACCACCGTCGCGCTGTCGCGCTCCCAAGCGGCCGCCTGAGGCAGGTCGCACGGAAGAGCCCGCGCCGATCGGCTCCCGGTTATGATCGGTCGAGTGCGCTTTCTCCCCGGTCATCAGCCGCCGTACGACCTGACCTACGACGACATCTTCCTCGTCCCGAACCGGACGGACGTCGCGTCGCGCTTCGACGTCGATCTGTCGACGAGCGACGGGTCCGGCACCACCATCCCGATCGTCGTGGCCAACATGACCGCTGTCGCCGGGCGCCGCATGGCCGAGACCGTGGCCCGCCGCGGCGGCATCGTCGTCCTCCCCCAGGACCTGCCGATCACCGCCGCCGCCGACACCATCGCCTTCGTCAAGAGCCGCTCCCTCACCGCCGACACTCCCGTCACCCTCGACCCCGACCGCTCGGTCTCCGAGGCGGTGGCCCTCATGCACAAGCGCGCGCACGGCGCGGTCGTGGTCGTCGACGGCGGACGGCCGGTCGGTGTGGTGACCGAGGCCGCCTGCGCCGACGTCGACCGCTTCGCCCGGCTGCGAGAAGTCGCGGTGACCGATTTCGTGCGGGCCCCCGCCACCACCACTCCGCGCGATCTGTTCGACCTCTTGCACGCCGAGCACGCGGACTTCGCCGTGCTCACCGCCGAGGACGGCACCCTCGCCGGGGTTCTGACCCGCACCGGCGCACTGCGCGCGGGCATCTATCAGCCCGCCGTCGACGCCACGGGCAAGCTGCGGGTCGCGGCAGCGGTCGGCATCAACGGCGATGTGGCCGCCAAGGCCAAGTCGCTGGTTGATTCGGGCGCCGACCTGCTGGTCATCGACACCGCGCACGGCCACCAGACCAAAATGCTCGAAACCCTCGCCGCGGTGCGCGATCTCGGGCTCGGCGTCCCGCTGGCAGCGGGCAACGTCGTCTCCGCCGAGGGCACCAGGGATCTCGCGGAGGCGGGCGCGGACATCGTCAAGGTCGGTGTCGGTCCGGGCGCCATGTGCACCACCCGGATGATGACCGGTGTCGGTCGCCCGCAGTTCTCCGCGGTGGCCGAATGCGCTGCCGCGGCCAGGGAACTGGGCGTGCACATCTGGGCCGACGGCGGGGTGCGCCACCCCCGCGACGTGGCGCTCGCACTGGCCGCGGGCGCGTCCAACGTGATGATCGGCTCCTGGTTCGCCGGTACCTACGAGTCCCCCGGCGACCTGCGCGTCGATCGCGACGGCAACGCCTACAAGGAGAGTTTCGGCATGGCGTCCAAGCGGGCCGTCGCCGCCCGCACCGCCTCCGACAGCGAATTCGACCGCGCGCGCAAGGCGCTGTTCGAAGAGGGTATCTCCAGCTCGCGGATGCGGCTGGATCCGGAGCGTCCCGGCGTCGAGGACCTGCTCGACCACATCTGCTCCGGGGTGCGCAGCGCCTGCACCTACGCGGGAGCGCGGACGCTCGCCGAGTTCCACGACAGGGCCGTGCTCGGCGTGCAGTCCGCGGCCGGGTTCGCCGAAGGGCGGCCCCTGCCCAGCGGTTGGTGAGCGCCGACACGCGCGGATACACCGGCACCGGCCCACGCTGCTCGGCACGTGGGCCGGTAGCATAGTGGTTGCCGGACACCCGGCACCACGACTCGTTTGCCGAAAGGATCCAGTTGTCACCCGCGTCCGAGGGCGCCGCACAGGAGGGCTCCTCTACCGAGCCGGGTGACAAACCCGGCGCCGTCCTCCCCGCAGTAGCCCCACCCCGCACAGGCCATATTCCGGCACCGCTCAGGTGGTGCTGACGATGACGATCGCGCTCACCGCGCTCAGCCTGCTCGGGTTCATCGCACTCACCGTCGGCACGGCCCTGTTCGTCGCCGCCGAATTCTCCCTCACGGCACTGGAGCGCAGCACCGTCGAGGCGCACGCCCGCACCGGTGACGTCCGCGCCCGGATGGTCCGCAAGGCACACCGCACCCTGTCGTTCCAGCTGTCCGGCGCCCAGCTCGGCATCACCATCACCACACTGATCACCGGTTACATCGCCGAACCGGTGCTGGCCAGGCTGCTGAATCCGGCGTTCACCACCGTCGGGTTGAGCGAGACCGCCGCCGGCGGCATCTCCCTCACGGTGGCGCTGATCCTGGCCACGTCGCTGTCGATGATCTACGGCGAGCTGGTGCCCAAGAACATCGCCATCGCCAAGCCGCTGGCGACCGCCCGCGTCACGGCCGGACCGATGATCGCCTTCTCGGTGGTGTTCAAGTGGATGATCCACTTCCTCAACGGCACCGCGAACTGGGTGGTCCGCAGGCTCGGCATCGAACCGGCCGAAGAGTTGCGCTCGGCCCGCTCACCGCAGGAACTCGGCTCCCTGGTGCGCACCTCCGCCCTGCGCGGCGCGCTCGACCAGCCCACCGCCCAGGTGATGGATCGCTCCCTGCAGTTCGGTGAGCGCAGCGCCGAGGAATTGATGACGCCGCGGGTGAAGATCGAGTCGCTCGACAAGGACGACACCATCGCCGATCTGATCGACGCCGCGGGCCGCACCGGCTACTCGCGGTTCCCCGTGATCGACGGCGACCTCGACAACACCCTCGGCTTCGTGCACGTCAAACAAGCGTTCACCCGGCCGGTGCACGCGCGCGGCACCATCCCGCTGCACCGGCTCGCCCAGCCGGTCCCGATCGTGCCGGCCAGCTTGGACGGCGACGAAGTGCTCGAACGCGTCCGCGCCGACGGCATGCAGGTCGCCCTCGTCGTGGACGAGTACGGCGGCACCGCGGGCCTGGTCACCATGGAGGACATCATCGAGGAGATCCTCGGCGATGTCCGCGACGAGCACGACGAGGAGGAGCGCGACGTGCGGCGCGTCTCCGACGGCTGGGACTGCTCGGGCCTGCTGCGCATCGACGAGGTCTCCCGGGCCACCGGATACGACGCCCCCGAGGGCGAGTACGAGACGCTCGGCGGCCTCGTCCTGACCAAGCTCGGCCGCATCCCGGTGCCGGGCGACGAAGTCGTGCTGCCCAATCCCCGCTCGCAGCAGTGGATGGCGACCGACGGCCACGACACGGGCGGCTGGATCGCCCGGGTGGAGCGCATGGACGGGCGGCGCATCGACCGGGTGCGGTTGATCCCGGTCGACGCCGACGCCCTCGCGGCCACGGAGCACAGCCATGGGTGACCTGCTCGGTGTCCTGCTCACCATCGTGCTGCTGGCGGGCAACGCGTTCTTCGTCGCCGCCGAGTTCGCGCTCATCTCCGCCCGCCGCGACCGTCTCGAGGCGCTCGCCGCACAGGGCAAGCGCAACGCGAACACCGTCATCCGGGCGGGTGAGAACCTGTCGATCATGCTCGCCGCCGCGCAGCTGGGCATCACCATCTGCTCGATCCTGCTCGGCCGCGTCGGCGAACCCGCCGTCGCGCACCTGCTGGAAGGCCCGTTCGAGCTGTTCGGCCTGCCGGAGCAGCTGCTGCACCCGGTGGCGTTCGCCGTCGCGCTGACCATCGTGGTCATCCTGCACATCTTGTTCGGCGAGATGATCCCGAAGAACATCGCGCTGGCGGGGCCCGAACGCAGCGCGCTGCTGCTGGTGCCGCTGCACCTGGTGTGGCTGCGGCTGGCGCGCCCGCTCATCGCGCTCTACAACCTCGCCGCCAACCTGTCGCTGCGCCTGCTGCGGATCGAGCCGAAGGACGAGCTGGAGGCCACCGTCTCGACGGTCGAGCTGGCCGAGATGATCGGCGAGTCGCGCTCCGAAGGCCTGCTCGACGAGGAGGAGCATCGCCGCCTCACCCAGGCCCTCGGCACCAGCGAGCGGGTGGTGGCCAACGTGCTGGTGCCGCTGGACGCGACCCGGTCGATCCCGCTGCGCGGCAACGGGACCACGCTCGGCGACATCGAGTTCGCCGTCGCCGAAACAGGTTTCTCGCGGTTCCCCGTGCGGGCGGGCGACGGCTCGCTGGTCGGCTATCTGCACGTCAAGGACGTGTTGGACAAGGTGGCCGACGAGAGCGCCGGTCCGGCGACGCCGATCCCGCGCACCGATATCCGCCCACTGCCGACGGTCGGCATGGGCACCGCGCTCTACGAAGCGCTGGCGCGGTTGCGGCGCACCAACAGCCACCTCGGCCGCGTCGTCGACGATCGGGGTAACACCACCGGCATCGTCGCCCTGGAGGACTTGGTCGAGGAGTTCGTCGGCACCGTCCGAGACGGAACGCACCGGGTGGGCGAATGACGAGCCGAACAGCGCTGCGGGCCGGTCGGCGAGGGGCGCGGTGACCATGCGGGTGTTGTCCGGTGCGCGGTGGCGGGCAGCCGCCGCCGCGCATCGGGCCCGGCTGGACGACCTGGTCGGGCCATATCTCGCGCGACGGGCGCAGGGCTCGTCGCATCCGGTGATCGACTTCTTGTTCACCTACTACGGGCACAAACCCGCCCAGTTGCGGCGCTGGCATCCCGGGTACGGCATCGCCCTCGCGGATGCCGCCGAGTATGACGGCGCCCGTGGATACCATCGCGTCACCACCGTCCCGGCCCCCTCCGCGGACGTGTTCACGGCAGACTCCGCCTACCTGGACAAACGCCGCGACACCGTCGCCTTCGTCGCGAACCTCCTGCGCGCCACGGCGTCCCGGCCCGCCCAGCTGTCCTGCTTCGGCCTGCACGAGTGGGCGATGGTGTATCGCACCGACGACATCCGCCATCAGAAGGTGCCGTTGCGGCTCGGGAGAACGGGCACCGACGCCGTGGTCGACTCGATGTCGCTGCGGTGCACCCATTTCGACGCCTATCGCTTCTTCACGCCCGAGGCCGTCGGCCGCAATGCCGAGCCGCTCACCCGCGCCAACCAACTGCGCCGCGAACAACCGGGCTGCCTGCACGCGAACATGGACCTGTACAAGTGGGGCTTCAAGTTGGTGCCGCTGATCTCCTCGCAACTGGTGCTGGATTGTTTCGAGCTGGCCTGCGCCGCCCGCGAACTCGACATGCGGGCCAGCCCTTACGATCTCTCCGAGTTCGGCTACGAGCCGGTCCGCATCGAGACGCCCGCGGGACGGGCGGAGTACGTCCGGGCCCAGTCCGCCCTGGCGCAGCGCGCGGCCGCGTTGCGGCAAACCTTCCTCGGCGTCTGCGACGAGCTTCTGGCGTCGAACACCGCCACGGCCGAGCCCACGGCATCAGCCCAGTCGCACTGACTTCTCCACGGCCGGGCGGAAAACTTCGCGTATCCGTGCGGGATTCGGCGAAACCAGCGCTCGAGTTACCGGAAATCACTATCATTCAGTCAGCTCGGCGGTGACTGTCCCAGTCACTGGGGGCAGCAAGTTCGAAGACGAAGTTGGGGGTCGCGACGATGCGCCCATTGGCCAGTCTGTGCCGTGCCAAACCCGTGGCTCTGCTCACCATCGGCATGGTCACGGCCGTGCTGCTGCCCGCGAGCGCCTCGGCCGATCCGCACTCGGATGTCCGGCACGCCGTTCAGGAGTTTCTCGACGTCGGGCGCACCTCGGTTCCCCGCGCCGACTGCGGGCCCGGCGACGCGCCCGAGAACGGTTTGCAAGGCGACGTCACCGCCGCGGACCGCGACAGCGGGCGCAGCACGCAGGGCTACCGGTGCAACATCTCCTTCGTCGGCGGCTACGCGGGCCGCGGCGCGGGCATCACCTCCACGAGCTTCGAGCACTGTGCCTACCTGGGCTCGTTCTTCCCCGGCAACCTGCTCGGCGAGGAACGCGGCGTCCAAGTGCTCGATGTGTCCGATCCGGCCAACCCGCGCCCGACGACGACGCTGACCGAGCCCGCCATGCTCGCGGGCACCTGGGAGAGCCTCAAGGTCAACGCCGAGCGAAAGCTGTTGGTCGGCACCGGTGTACCGGTTCTGGAGGGCGTGGGCTACCTGTCGGTCTACGACGTCTCCGACTGCGCCCACCCACGGTTGCTCAATCCCGGTCCCGGCACGAATCCGGCGATGCCGCTGCCGATCACCACGCACGAAGGCGGCTTCTCCCCCGACGGCAACACCTATTGGGCTTCGGGGATCGCGCCCGGGTTCGTCAGCGCGGTCGACCTGTCCGACCCGGCTCACCCGCGCGTGGTGTGGCAGGGACTGACCGGCATCGAGGCGCACGGGTTCGGCATCAGCCCCGACGGCAACCGGATGTACCTCTCCGCCCTGGGCGGGTTCACCGTCCTCGACATCAGCGCGGTGCAGCGCCGCGATCCCAACCCGCAGGTGCACCACATCGGCCGGGTGTTCTGGACGGACGGCTGGGCGACCCAGCACAGCGTGCCCGTCAGCTACGACGGCAAGCCCTTCCTCTACACCGTCGACGAAGGCGGCTCCGGCGGTGTGAAACTCATCGACATCTCCGACGAGACCGCACCCGAGGTGGTCACCAAGATCAAGCTCGAGATCAACCTGCCCCAGCACATCGACAGCAATATCGGCTCGTCCATGGGCGGTTCCGCCTTCGCCTACGAAGCGCACTACTGCGCCGCGGACCGGCAGGTGAATCCGACCGCTCTGGCCTGCGGTTGGATCTCCTCGGGCATCCGGGTCTTCGACATCAGCGACCCGTATGCCATCCGCGAGATCGCCTACTACAACCCGCCCGCACGGACCGGGCAGAACCTGAGCCTGTGGAACTCGCCGCACGCGCTGGCCTCCCTCATCGGCGTCCCGCTGATGAGCACGCCTACCGCGGTACGCGCGGTGCTGGAGGGACAGTTCAACCCGCTGGATGCCACCACCCCGCGCACCGGGCGGCTGGCCTTCGGCGACGTATCCACCGATTGGTGTCTCTCGCCGCCGGAATGGCGGGGGTCGCAGCTCTATGTCGCGTGTTCGGACAACGGGTTCATGGTGCTGCGACTGGACGAGGACGTGTACTCGCCTCCGGCCGACCAGCAGTCGATCGTCGGGTCGTAGCGATGCGGCACCAGGTACACGCGGCGGCCCTTGCTTCGGCGGCCTTCGCACTGCTCGTGCTAGGCGCCGCGCTGCGGCCACTCGTGTTCCCCGAAATCCATACCGCGACACCGGTGCTCGACGAGATCGAGATCGGCTTCGTCCAGGACATGACCGTCCATCACCAGCAAGCGCTGCTCATGGTGCAGCGGCTCGACCGCTCGGCCGACCCCGCGATCGTCCGTTTGGCCGAGCAACTCGACCGCACGCAACGCCTGGAGATCGGCACCATGCTCGGCTGGCTGCGCCTGGCGAACGCGGCAACGAATTCCGCGCGCCCGATGGCTTGGATGCACACCGCGGACGGGTCCGCGCAGCATCACCCGGCGGCTGCGCCGACCGCGCCATCGGTTATGCCCGGCATGGCGAGCACCGCGGAGCTGGAAGCCTTGGCGAACGCCCGTGGCGGTGCTGCGGGGATCCTGTTCCTGCAATTGATGTTCCGCCACCATCGCGGTGGAGTCGCGATGGCCGAGGCCGCCGACCATCTCCTGCGCTCCGGGCCGGTCAAGGAGATCGCCCGTTCCATGATCCACGGGCAGGGCCGGGAAGCGGGGACGATGGGCATGCTGCTCACCCAGCGCGGGGCAGCTCCACTGCCGTGACCACGCGGTCACGACGCCACGTGCGACTCGTAACCGCTCGCCCCTCGCGCCCCGGCGTGAGACGTGAGTTCCGGTCATCATCCCCTCCGCCGTTTCCGGCACGTCTCGGCGTAACAGCGCCGGGAGCGCGGGAGATTCCGGCCGGTCACCGACCTGCGCGGACACGCGCTGAACGTCTGCCGGAATGCCAGGGCGGGGCGCCGCGTTGCCTCCGAGGCCGCCGATACGGCGGCTGAACCTGCTCAGAGAGGAACGCGCGGTGTCCGAACAGCCATTCGACGGTCAACATGTAGTGGTCACGGGCGGCGGCAGTGGGATAGGCCGCGAGGCCGCGCTCGCGTTCGCCGCGCAGGGTGCGGCGAGCGTGGTGATCACCGGCCGCCGGGCCGAGCCGCTCGCCGAGGTCGCCGATCGGCACCCCGCCGTGGTCCCGGTGGTCGCCGACGTGACCACCGAGGCGGGTGCGGAGTCCGTCGCCGAGGCGATCACCGACCGCGGCGGACGCCTGGACGTCCTCGTGCACAACGCGGGGGTCTACGGCGCCGAACCGCTGGATCTCGTCCAGCCCGCGACGGTCCGCAACCAGATCGAAGTGAACGTGGTGGGCCCGGTGCTGCTGACCGCGCGCCTGCTGCCACTGTTGCGTTCGCCCGGCGGGAACATCGTCGTGGTGAGCAGCATCTCGGGTCGGCAGGCTTCACCGGGCTCGTCGGTGTACGGCGCGACCAAGGCCGCCGTGGACAGCCTCATCCGCAGTTGGGCGATCGAACTCGGCCCGAGAGGCATCCGGGTGAACGGCGTCGCGCCCGGCATGGTCCGCACGCCCATCCTCACGGCGGGCGGCATCGCCCCGCAGGACGTCGAGCGGCTGCGCACGACCTACGCCGAACAGGTCGCGGTGGGGCGCGTCGGCGAGGTGGACGACGTGGTGCCCTGGATCACCCGCCTCGCCGAACCGGCCAGTTCCTGGGTGACGGGGGAGATCATCGTGGTCGACGGCGGTAGGTCGGCGGCGTAGCCGGTCGCCCTGCCACCGGCCATCCGCGCCGCGCCGGTATCGTCGGCTGACCGGCCGACAGATGGGGCAACAGATGATTCGGACCGATGTGTTCACCGTTCCCGCGCACGTGCGTGGCTACCCCGGGGTGGCTTTCGGCGGGTACGTGGCGGGACTGCTGGCCGCGGCCAGCGGCGCCGCGCAGGTGCGGGTCGATTTCCGGCGCGGCGTCGCCGTGGACACCCCCGTGGTGCTGGCCGCTGACGACTCCGGCGGCGCGCGCCTCACCGATCCGGACGGTGAAGTGCTCGCCGAAGCGTCGGTGTCGGCCGTCCGGATCACGCCCCGGCCCGCGCCTTCCTGGGCGCGGGCCCGCGCCGCCAGCGCGACCGCCGAACGTGCTGCGCAAGATGAGCCACTGCTACGGCTGCGGCGCCGCCTGCGCGCCGGGCCGTGGCCTGCGCCTGTCACCCTGGGCCGTGCCCACGCACGACATGGTCGTCGCCGCGTGGATTCCCGATCCATCTCTCGGTGGTCCCGATGGCTTCCTCGCCACCGAGAACGTCTGGGCCGCGCTGGATTGTCCCGGAGGCTGGGCCGCGATGGCGCTGCGCGACCTGCGCCCCGGTGCCGTCACCGCCGCACTCACCGCCACCCAGCTCGAGCCCGTCCGCGCGGGCGACGCCTACGTCTCCTACGGCTGGCCGATCGCCGCCGACGGCCGGAAGCACACGGTCGGGGTGGCACTGGCCCGCCCCGACGGCACCCTCTGCGCGCTGGCCGAAGCCCTCTGGATCGAACCACGCCGACCGCTGCCGTTCGAATGGTGACGCACCGCATCCGAACCTGTCGGTGGCTATCGGTACCGTCCACGCCATGCCCTCGTCGGTACACGAAGTCCTCATCGAATTGGTCCGGCGCAGACCGACTTTGGTCGCCGATCTGTTGACTTCCACACTCGGACTATCCCTTCCGGAGTTCGATCAGGCGCGGGTCGACTCGGGCGACCTACCGGACATCGAGCCGACCGAATACCGCGCGGATCTCGTGGTCACACTCACCGACGCCACCGTCCCGGTCCTCGGCATCGTGGTCGAGGTACAACTGCAGCGCGACGACGACAAAGCGTGGAGCTGGCCGGTCTACCTGACGACGCTGCGTGCTCGCCTGCGCTGCCTCGTCCTGCTCGTCGTCGTGTGCCCGAACGAGCGCGCCGCCGGGCACTGCCGTCGTCCGATCACCGTCGCGCCCGGATTCACCCTGTCACCGATGGTCCTCAGCCCCGCCAACGTGCCGGTCGTCAGCGACACACCCACCGCGCTCGCGCGCCCCGATCTGGCCGCACTGTCCGCCATCGCCCACCGCAACGACCCCGAACGCGATGCGATCCTCACCGCCCTCGCCGCGACAGCGCACGACTCCGCGGACGGCAAACGGTACATTGACCTGGTACTGGCCGCACTGCCGAAAGCAGCGGCCCGGCACTTCCTGGAGATGCTGATGACGACCGACACGTCCCCGTACTACAGCCAGTTCTTCAAGCAGCTGTACGCCGACGGCATAACCGAAGGAATAGCCCAGGGCAAGGCCGAGGGCAAGGCCGAAGGCAAGGCCGAGGGAGAAGCCAAGGCCTTGCTGACCGTCCTCGCCGCCCGCGGATTCGACGTCCCCGCCGCACTGGCCGCCGACATCAACGCCTGCGCCGACGACGCCCGCCTCACCACCTGGATCACCCGCGCCGCCACCGCCGACACGCTCGACGAAATCTTCGGTGATCCGGCGACATGATCCGGGCAACGACAGCCTAGTGAGCAGACGGCGAGGACTTATGTCGGACTCGTGCTGTTCGAGACGACCCGGCACTTCCTGGAGATGCTGATGACGACCGACACGTCCCCGTACTACAGCCAGTTCTTCAAGCAGCTGTACGCCGACGGCATAACCGAAGGAATAGCCCAGGGCAAGGCCGAAGGCAAGGCCGAAGGCAAGGCCGAAGGAGAAGCCAAGGCCTTGCTGACCGTCCTCGCCGCCCGCGGATTCGACGTCCCCGCCGCACTGGCCGCCGACATCAACGCCTGCGCCGACGACGCCCGCCTCACCACCTGGATCACCCGCGCCGCCACCGCCCACACGCTCGAGGAGGTCTTCGGCGACCGGGGTCAGTGAGTGTCGACGAAGCGGTACCACTGGCCGTCGAAGGCGGCGTATTCGATGCCGTTGACGGCCGGTGGGCCCAGGTGCGGCGGGGTGGCCGGGTCGCGGAAGAAGGCGAAGCCTTCCGAGTTCGAGTCTCCCGCTTGGGTATAGAACAGGCAGCCGCCGTCGCGGGGCGTGATGAAGGTGATGGTGTAGACGCCCAGGCGGCTGCGGTGCCCGGGGTGGGCACAGTCGACGGCCTGGTCTTCGAGGATGCCGCGGGACAGCCGCCAGCCGGCGTCCTCCGGGACGTCGTAGAGCGTCAGCGCCACCAGTACGGCGATGAGCACCGGCGAGGCGAGGCTGTGGAACAAGGCGCGGTAGCGCAGCAAGCCGAGCAGTCCGAACAGGACGGCGACCGCGCCGAGTACCCCGAGCACCGCCCACAGGACGACGAGGGTCGGGAACGTGCCTTCGGCGGCGAGTTGCCAGAACAGCGCCGCGCAGCAGATCGCGACCAGCGCGGTCAGCAGTCCCATCCACAGGACGAACCACCGAGGAATACGTGACCGTGTGCGCGAGGCCCCTGCTGAGTTCACGTGTTCAAGATACGAGGGAGCGCGCCTTCGCGCGCGGGATCGCCCGGGTCCGTGCCGATCACGGCAACGCGGCGGACGGTGCCGGAGCGCGGAAAGCCGCTGAACCGGTGCGTATCCGATTTCCGAAGTAGCACGCTCGAGCCGAGCGCGGCGTCACCCGTCGAATTCGCGAGAATCTCTTGATCACTCGAGGTCGCCACAGCGTCGGCCTCCGGTGTGAAAACGAACATTTCGGAACGTTCCGCGTGCGACCGAAACGGAAAATCCCCCGGCCAGTACTTCTGACCAGGGGATTCGTCACTACCCGATGTCGATCGCGCGCCGCACGCTCACAGCGGCGGGAAGCCCGACGAGCCGGTGGCCATCCAATTCCAGAACATCGCCGCGCGATTGGCGAGCAATGCCACGATGTCGAGCACAACGCTTCCCATGAATCTTCCTCACAAATCGAACGATCTCGTGCGGCACCCAGGGTAACGGACCGATAAACGAGAGTCGAAACGTCTGGTCACCCATGGAAAAAGCGAATCCCCCGGCCGGGCCGGCCGGGGGATTCGCGCGAGCGGAGACTACACGCAGGCCAGTGCCTTGGCCTCACGGCGACGGCGGTGCAGGATCGGCTCGGTGTACCCGTTGGGCTGCTTGGTGCCCTCCAGGATCAGCTCCTTGGCCGCCTGGAAAGCGATGCTGCCCGCGAAGTCCGGCGCCATGGCCCGGTAGTTCGGGTCTCCGGCGTTCTGCCGGTCGACGACGGGAGCCATCCGCTCCAGGCTGGCCACCACCTCCTCGGCGGTGACGATGCCGTGGCGCAGCCAGTTGGCCATCAGCTGGCTGGAAATGCGCAGCGTGGCACGGTCTTCCATGAGCGCGACGTCTTTGATGTCGGGCACCTTCGAGCAGCCGACACCCTGGTCGATCCACCGCACCACGTAACCGAGGATGGACTGCGAGTTGTTGTCCAGCTCCTGACGCTTCTCCTCGTCGGTCCAGTTCGGCGCGGTCGCCAGCGGGATCTCCAGGATCTCGTCGACGGTGGCGCGGCGACCGCCCTTGGCGATCTCCTGCTGCCGCTTGAACACGTCGACCAGGTGGTAGTGCGTCGCGTGCAGGGTGGCCGCGGTCGGCGAGGGCACCCACGCGGTGTTGGCGCCCGCGCGCGGGTGACCGATCTTCTGGGTGAGCATGTCGGCCATCAGGTCCGGCATCGCCCACATGCCCTTGCCGATCTGCGCCTTGCCGGGCAGGCCCGCCGCCAGACCGGTGTCGACGTTCCAGTCCTCGTAGGAGAGGATCCACCGCTGGGACTTCATGTCGGCCTTGCGGACCATCGGCCCGGCCTCCATGGAGGTGTGAATCTCGTCGCCGGTGCGGTCGAGGAAGCCGGTGTTGATGAACACCACGCGCTCGGCGGCGGCCTGGATGCAGGCCTTGAGGTTCACCGTGGTCCGGCGCTCCTCGTCCATGATCCCGACCTTGAGGGTGTTGCGCTCCAGCCCGAGCACGTCCTCGATGCGGCCGAACAGCTCGTTGGTGAACGCGACCTCGTCCGGTCCGTGCATCTTCGGCTTCACGATGTAGACCGAACCGGTGCGGCTGTTCTTCAGCTTCGCGTCGTCGGCCAGGCTGTGCTTGGCGATCAGCGAGGTGATCAGCCCGTCCATGATGCCCTCGGGCACCTCGTTGCCGTCGGCGTCGAGGATGGCGTCGGAGGTCATGAGGTGGCCGACGTTGCGCACGAACAGCAGCGAGCGGCCGTGCAGCACCAGCTCGCCGCCGTCGAGCGCGGTGTACACGCGGTCGGGGTTCATCGTGCGGGTGAAGGTCTTCTCGCCCTTGCTGACCTTCTCCGCGAGGTCGCCCTTCATCAGGCCGAGCCAGTTGTGGTAGCACAGCACCTTGTCCTCGGCGTCCACCGCGGCGACCGAGTCCTCGAAGTCCATGATGGTGGTGACCGCGGACTCCAGCACGACGTCCTTGATGCCGGCGGTGTCGGTGCTGCCGATCGGCGACTGCGGGTCGATCTGGATCTCGATGTGCAGCCCGTTGTGCTTCAGCAGCACCGAGCTCGGCGATTCCGGGTCACCGAGGTAGCCGACCAGCTGCGAGGCATCGGCCAGGCCGATGCTGGTGCCGTCCTCCAGACCGACCTCCAGCTCGCCGTCGACGATCTTGTAGGAGGTCGAGCCGATGTGCGAACCGGTGATCAGGGTGACCGAGTCGTCGAGGAAGTTGCGCGCCCACTCGATGACCTTGTCGCCGCGCACCTTGTTGTAACCGGTGCCCTTCTCCGCGCCGTTGTCCTCGGGGATGGCGTCGGTGCCGTAGAGCGCGTCGTACAGCGAGCCCCAGCGCGCGTTGGCGGCGTTGATCGCGAAACGGGCGTTCATGACCGGCACCACGAGCTGCGGGCCGGCCGTAGCGGCGATCTCCTCGTCCACGTTCTGGGTGCCGATCCGGAAATCGGCGGGCTCGGGGCGCAGGTAGCCGATCTCGGTCAGGAAGTTCTTGTAGGCGGCCTTGTCGTAGTTCACGCCGGGATGCTCGGCGTGCCAGGCGTCGACCTTGCCCTGGATCTCGTCGCGTTCGGCCAGCAGGGCGCGGTTGCGCGGAGCGAGATCGGTGATGACCTGCTCGGCGCCGGCCCAGAACGCGGCGGAATCCACGCCGGAACCGGGGAGCGCCTCGTTCTCGACGAACTCGTGGAGAACACGCGCCACCTGGAGCCCGCCGACCTGAATCCGCTCTGTCATCTACTGCCTCACTTCCGAGAAAGCCGAGTGGGAAAACAGTGCCATGTTACCCGCGGGTAGTCGTGCTACCGCGCGCCGGGTCGTCCGGTCAGCTGCCCCTTTCCATCCGCCGCACCGGGGCGAGCTGGTCGGGCACCCGGCGGGTCGTCGAGCCGTCGGCGGTCGGCCGGACCGGCCCCTTGATCGTAACGCCCGCCCCACTTAATGTACTGATCGGAACATTTAGCGACAGGGCAGGAGTTCAGGTGTCACTCACCGACAAGGTGGCCGTCGTCACCGGGGGCAGCCGGGGGCTCGGCAAGCAGATGGTGCTCGCGTTCGCCGAGGCCGGCGCGGATGTGGTGATCGCGAGCCGCAAACTGGACGGGTGCGCCGCCCTCGCCGAGGAGGTGACGCGGCGGTTCGGACGACGCGCCCTGCCGGTGGCCTGCAATGTCAGCGACTGGTCGCAGTGCGACGCCTTGGTGGATACCGTCTACGGCGTGTTCGGCCGGGTGGACGTGCTGGTCAACAACGCGGGCCTCTCGCCGCTCTACCCGAGCCTGGACCAGGTCACCGAGGCACTGTTCGACAAGGTCATCGGGGTGAATCTGAAAGGCCCGTTCCGGCTGTCGGCCCTGATCGGCAGCCGCATGGCCGCCGAGGGCGGCGGCTCCATCATCAACATCTCCTCGATCGAGGCGGCCAGGCCGGAGCCGTTCGCGGTCCCGTACTCGGCGGCCAAGGCGGGTCTCAACGCCCTCACCGGCGGACTGGCCCAGACGTTCGCGCCCACCGTGCGGGTGAACACCATTCAGTGCGGCCCGTTCGCCACCGACATCGCCACGGCATGGCCCGAGGAGCTGCGCACCGAACTCACCGAGCACAACGCGCTGCGACGCGTGGGCGAACCGGGGGAAGTCGTGGGGGCGGCGCTGTTCTTCGCCACCGACGCGTCGGCGTTCTGCACCGGGGCCACCCTCGCGCTCGACGGAGGTTGGCGATGAAAGCGCTGAGCTACGAGGGCCCGCAGTCGATTTCGTACGGTGATCGGCAGGATCCCGCACTGCCCGGGCCCGACGGCGCGATCGTGCGGGTCACCGCGGCGGGCATCTGCGGCAGCGATCTGCACATCTACGCCGGACACGGTTTCGTCGCGGGCGCCGGTTACGGCGTCGGCCACGAAGCGGTCGGCGAGATCGTCGAACTGGGGCCGCACACCCGTGGCTTCGCGGTCGGTGACCGCGTGCTGGTCGCCGCCTCCGCCGGCTGCGACAGCTGCCCGCAGTGCCGCGCCGGGATCGTCACCGCGTGCGCCCGGCACCCACTGCCGGTCGACGCCTGCTACGGGCTCGGCGGCGCGCTGGCGGGCTGCCAGGCCCAGCTGCTCGCCGTCCCGCACGCCACGGGCAACCTGGCGAAGCTGCCCGCCGAGGTCAGCGACACCGCCGCCGTCGTCCTCACCGACAACGCCCCCACGGCGTGGTACGGAGCCCGCCGAGCCCGGATCGCGCCGGGTGACACCGTGGTGGTGATCGGGCTCGGCCCGGTCGGTCTCATGGCGGTCCAGTCCGCCCTCGCGATGGGCGCGGCCCGGGTGCTCGCCGTCGACCTGCTCGCCGAACGCCGCGAGCGTGCCGCGGAACTGGGCGCCGAGCCGGTCGAGTCGGACGACCCGAAGTCGGCGATCCGCGAGACCCTCCGCGGCGGCGCCGACGTCGCGATCGAAGCGGTCGGCGCCGACGAAACCATCAAGCTGGCGATCAGCGCGGTCGGGCACGGCGGCCGCGTCAGCGTGATCGGCGTGAGCCACAACCGCGCATACCCGTTTCACATGATGGCGGCGCAGGTGAAAGACCTCGAATTCCATATCGGACTGTGTTCCATCCAGTACGAGTTGCCCGCCCTGCTGAAACTCACCGCGGGCGGCAGATTGCGGCCCGAAGCCGTGGTGACCCACTCCCTGCCGATGTCCGAAGGACCGGCTGCCTACCGGATGTTCGCCGAGCGCGCCGACGGGGTGGGCAAGGTCGTTCTGGACCCGTCGAGATGAACGCCCCGTCCCGCAGGCGCGGCCGCCCGCCCGCCACCGAATCGACCGCGAGCGATACCAGGGAGCGGATCGTGCGCGCGGCGATCGAGCTGTTCGCCGAACGGGGTTTCCACGGCACCGGCGTGGCCGAGATCGGCGAGCGCGCCGACGTGCAACGCGGCGCGCTGTACTACCACATCGGTTCCAAAGAGGAACTGCTCTGGCAGATCCTGCGCGACTACATCCAGCTCATGCTGGCCGACGCCGAGCGCATCGCCGACGGACCCGACGATCCGGTGACCAAGCTGCGCGAGCTGATCCACAGCCACGTCCGGCTGATCATCCGTCACCAGCGCGAGGTCGCCATCCAGGTGCGCGACGTCGGCGCGCTCACCGGGGAACGCGCCGCGCAACTGCAGGACCTGCGCGACCGGGTGCAGCACTGCTGGCAGCGGGTCGTCGACGCGGGCCACGCCCGAGGGCTGCTGCGCACCGACGACCACGTGGTCACCAACAGCGTGCTCGGCATGCTCAACATGGTGTCGTTCTGGTACCGCCCGCACGGTGACCGCTCCCCCGGCGAGATCGCCGGCATCCTCGCGACCACTTTGCTCGACGGCGTGGTGACCGGCACCGCGCGGGACACGAAAGGCTGACCATGGCTTGGGATTTCGAAACCGACCCGGAGTACCAGCGGAAGCTGGACTGGGCGGCGGAATTCGTCCGCACCGAGGTGGAGCCGTTGGATCTGCTCTATCCCAACCCGTACGACCGCACCGACACCGAGGCCATGGCGCTCATGCGGCCGCTGCAGCAACAGGTCAAGGAGCAGGGCCTGTGGGCCTGCCATCTGGGACCGGAACTGGGCGGCCCCGGCTATGGGCAGATGAAACTGGCGTTGCTCAACGAGGTGCTCGGCACGTCGGTGTGGGCGCCCTCGGTATTCGGTTGCCAGGCGCCGGATTCGGGCAACGCCGAGATCCTCGCCCACTACGGCACGCCGGAGCAGAAGCGGACCTATCTCGAGCCGCTGCTGGCCGGGGAGATCGGCTCCTGTTATGTCATGACGGAGCCGACCGGCGGCTCGGACCCGACGCTGTTCCGCACCCGCGCGGTGCGCGACGGCGACGACTGGGTGATCAACGGCGAGAAGTGGTTCAACTCCAACGCGCAATTCGCCGCCTTCCACATCGTCATGGTGGTGACCGACCCGGACGTGAGTCCGTATCAGGGCATGTCGATGTTCATCGTGCCCGCCGACGCACCCGGTCTGGAGATCGTGAAGAACTATCACGTCGCCGGGTTCAGCGAACACGAGGGCCATCTGCGTTTCACCGACGTCCGCGTCCCCGCCGATCACCTGCTCGGCGCAGAGGGCCAAGGCTTCGTCGTCGCGCAGACACGACTGGGAGGCGGCCGCGTCCACCACGCGATGCGCACGGTCGCCATGGTCCGCAAGGCGTTCGACATGATGGCCGAGCGGGCGGTGTCGCGCCCGATGCGCGGCGGCCCGCTGGCCGGGCTGCAGATGACCCAGGAGCGCATCGCCGACAGCTGGATCGAGATGGAGCAGTTCCGGTTGCTGGTCCTGCGCACGGCGTGGCGCATCGACAAGGAGCAGGACTACAAGAAGGTGCGCAAGGACATCGCCGCCATCAAGGTCGCCATGCCCAAGGTCATGCACGACGTCGCGCAGCGGGCGCTGCACCTGCACGGCGCGCTCGGCGTCAGCCAGGATCTGCCCTTCGTCGACATGCTCGGCTACGCCGAGGTGATGGCCATCGCCGACGGACCCACCGAGGTGCACAAGATCACCCTCGCCAAAGAGGTCCTGAAGGATTACGCCCCTGGCGACCCGGTGTACCCGAGCGGCTACCGGCCCGCGCTGCGGGAGAAGGCGCGCGAACTGGTCGCGCGGCGACTCGAGCACGTCGTCGGCAACCTCTGAGCGGTCCGCGCGGAGAGGTCGTCCGGAATCAGGACGCGCGTTCGGACACCGCATCCCCGTGGGCGGTGCCGACGTACCCCGCCACGGCGCTGAGCCGCAGCACCGACGGCATGCGGCGGGTGAGCGCGGGCGGGCCGGTGAACGTCACCCGGCCCGTCCGCAGCGCGTGCGCCAGCGGCGGCCATCCGAGCCAGATCTGGTACAGGAAGCCGACGTCGGAGCTGATGGCGACGTCCACGGGATAAGCGGGTCGGACTCGCACACCGACGCCAGGCCCGCCTCCAGCACGATCCAGAAGCGGCGTACGTCGTCGGTGAAGCGCACCAGCAGCACGTGGCCGACGCCCGGGAACGACGAGGTGTCCACTCGCGTGTGCGTCCACCACACCAGCAGGGCGGGGTCGCGCTCGCTCGCGCGTGGCGCGCCGAAGGTCCAGTGCGCACCCCATTCGCCGAGACCACAGCTCCTGCCGTCACCGACAGCACGACCGACTGGCTCGCCCGCGCACGCCGCGTCGGCGAAACCCTTGCTTCCGGAGGTCACCGACCGGGACCGAACCGGCAGATCTCCCGGTTCGCCAGCACCGACCAGTACGCCAACCGGACGCTCAGCCGCAAGACCGCCGCGTCGGACGCGCTCGTGCGGACCGCGCGGCTGGCCGTCGAAACCGTCGGCGGGCCCGGTTGTTCTCGCGCGTGCGAGCTGGAGATGCGCTATCGCGACGTGCACGGGTGCCTGTTCCATCCGCTGCCGCGAGCCGAGCAGACCCACTTCACCGGTCGCGTCGCGCTCGGACAGCACCCGATCGGGTGAGGTCCACCCTGATTCGTCACCACCGCCGCCACTCGCCCCCATAATCGGAGGGGGGCGAGTTCGCCTCCGCAGTGCACCAACCGTTCCGGTCACGCGACGACGCTTCGAGGAGAAGCCATGGTGTCCGCACGCAGGATCGCTCGATCTCCGATCACCTGGGCCGTCGCGGTGCTGCTGGTAGCCGGCATCGGCGCCGGGCTGGCCGCCTTCCAGCCGTGGCGGCTGTTCACCGACACCACCGTCGAAGAGGCAGCGCCGTCGGCTGCCGCGCCGAGTCCGGGCGGCGCTGCGCAGCAGCCGCGCGCCATCGCCAGGGGCACCTTCGTCTCCCACGAGCACGCCACCTCGGGCTCCGTCGTGGTCCTGCGACTGCCCGACGGCGGCACCGTGCTGCGGTTGGAGAACCTCGACACCTCCGATGGCCCCGATCTGCACGTCTGGCTCACCGACGCGCCGGTGCGCGAGGGCCGCGACGGATGGTTCGTCTTCGACGACGGCGCGCACACCGACCTGGGCAAGCTCAAGGGCAACCAGGGCGACCAGAACTACGCCGTCCCCGCCGACGCCGATCTGTCCCGGTTGACCAGCGTCGCGATCTGGTGCGACCGGTTCAACGTCTCCTTCGGCGCGGCCGAACTGCGACCGGTCTGACTCCGGCGCGGGCGCCGCTGGGCGCAGGCCGCCGCACCGCCGGAAAATGACCCGACAACGGCGGGTCCGCTGTGCCACCATGTGTTTCGACAACGACCACCGCCTCGAGGTGGTCGCCGAGCGATGGAGAGGAGGGGCGGCAGTGCTTCCGGAGACCATGAAGCGAATGGATGCCGAGCAGGCGCGCTCGTCGGCCGTGGGCTACGCGTCCGGCGAACCGGCGCGGGCACCGCGGGTCGAACCGGATCGCAGCCGCCTCCAGGCCGTCGGCTGATCGCCGTAATCCTCTCCTGCTCGCTCGATTCGCACGAAACATGGTGATTCCCATGACGTTCCGCCGTGCCGCCGATCCGGCGGCGATAACCGCCGACAACTGGATACACACCGGGGTGCTCGTCCTGAACGCCTCCTACGAGGCGCTCGACGAGATCAAGGCCGACCGGGCCGTGGTGCTGCTGGTCGCCGGAGCCGCGGAGTCGGTCGCCGACCGCGAGCCGCACTTCCCGATCCGGTCGCGGCACATGGAACTCGCTCTGCCGCAGACGATTCGGCTGCTGCGCTATGTCTATCTGGAGCACAGTGTGCTGATCCACGACGAAAGCCGGGCCACCTTGGCGGGCGTCCTGCGCCGCGACCGGAACCGGTGCGGCTACTGCGCGGGGTGGGCGCGCACCGTCGACCACATCCGGCCACGGTCGCGGGGCGGCCCGAACACCTGGAGCAACCTCGTGGCCTGCTGCGCGCCGTGCAACGCGGCCAAGGCGGACCGCACCCCGGAGGAGGCCGGAATGCGCCTGCTCTGGGAGCCGAAGGCCCCGACCCATCAGGTCAGGCGGCAACGCCGGATCTGGCGGCAACTCGCCGCGACCTGACCACGACCCGAGAAAGGAGAAGATCGCGATGACGCGCACCGAGACCACCGCCGTCGCGGAGCTGACCCTGGCCGACCTGCTCCCGCTCTCGGATTCCCGAGGGTGGCACCGGGCGGCCTGCCGCGGCGACCCCAACCACGAAGCCTGGTTCCCGTACCCGTCGCAGGACTTCGACTACGCCCGCGAAGTCTGCGCCCGCTGCCCCATCCGGGACGCGTGCGGCGAGTTCGCCGCGCGCACCGGGCAGTCGGGCGTGTGGGGCGGGCACGAGTTCGACCGCGGACGAGTGATCCGCCGGTGAGGTTCCGCCGTCGTGGCTTTCCGGCACGACGGCGCGCCTGCCGATGCCGCCGCACTCGCGCCGGTCAGGGCAGCCTTGCCGAGTCCGTGCGAATCCGGTGACCATACACTGGGGCGCGTGGGCACTCATCGCAGCGGAGCCAGATCCCGAGGCGTCAGCAAAGGTCCGGTTATCGCAGTGGTCGCCGTTGCTTTGCTGGCCGCGATCGTCGTCGGCTGGTTCCAGCTGCGCGATCGCGCGGCGAGCCAGGACAGCGCGGCGGCGGCCGAATGCGTGGAGGGCCCCGCGACGCTGCACGTGACGGCCGATCCGGGTATCGCGGCGCAGGTGCGGGCCGTCGCGGACAGCTACAACGCCACCGAGCCGAAAGTGCGCGACCACTGCGCCAGGGTCGCGGTGACAGCGCAGCCTTCCGAGGCGATCGTCGCCGCGTTCACCAGCGGTAAGCCCTGGGACCCCGCGCTCGGCCCGCAACCGGCGCTGTGGATCGCCGATTCCACCCGTTCTATCGAGTCCATGCGCGTTCCCGGCCTGATCGAGGGCGCGCCGGTCCCCATCGCCGCGAGCCCGATCGTGCTGGCGGTGCCGGAGGAGCTGCACCGTGCGCTGCGGGAGGCGGACGTCTCCTGGGCGGATCTGCCGCAGCTGCAGCAAGGTTCGCTCGGCGATATCGGGCTGAGCGGATGGGGCGGGCTGCGGATGGCGCTGCCCTCGGGGGACGCCACGCTGGCCGTGGCCACGGCGGTGGGTTCCGCCGTGTCGGGCGCCGAGCCGCTCAGCGAGCAGGCGGCGCAGTCCGGACAGGTCGTCGCCGCGATCTCCGGACTGGCCGCCGAGGCACCGGAAACTTCCGGCACCGAGGCCGCGCTGGCGGAGATCACGGCGCAGGACGCGCCGGTGCACGCCGTTGCGGCTACCGAACGGCAACTGAACGGTCTGCCCGGCGTCCTCGCCTTCCGCCCCGCCGGGGCGGCGCCGGTGGCCGACTACCCGGCCGCGTTGATGTCCGGCGCGTGGGTGGACAAGACGCAGAACCTCATCGCCGGGCGGTTCACCGACTACCTGCGCAAGCCCGAACAGGCACAGACCTTTGTCGCGGCGGGATTCGGCGACGCGCCGCAGACCACGGCCGCCGTCCCGTCGCGGGGCGCGCTCGACAAGGTGCGCGCCACACTGGCGAATCCCGTTCTCGGCGTCCGGTCGACGGTTCTGGTCGACGTGTCGGCGTCGATGGGGACCGCCGAAGGCACGACGACGCGACTGGCGAACGTCGTCGCCGCCCTGAATTCCACCATGACGGTCATGCCGCCCGACTTCGGCCTTGGCGTCTGGACCTTCGGCAAGGATCTCGACGGCGACACCCCGTACCGGGTCGCGGCCGCCACCGCGTCGCTCACTCCCGAGCAGCGGACGAAGATCAGCACCGCGCTGAGTGCGGTGCGGCCGGATGAGAGCAGGTCGGATCAGGCCTATCCGTCGCTGATCGCGGCGTACAAGAGCGCCGTCGCCGGATACACGCCCGGACGCACCAACTCGGTGCTGCTGATCACCGACGGCCCCGACGACGATTCCACCATCACCGGCGCGCAGCTCGCCGCCGACATCACCGCGGCGACCGACCGCGCCCGTCCGGTGCGCGTCGACGTGATCGTGCTCGGCGGTAACGGCACCCAGACACTGCAGGCTCTGGCGCAGCAGACCGGTGGGAGCTACACCCGGCTGACCACCTCCGACGACATCGGTTTCGGCTCCGCCGTCGTCAAGACGCTGACCACGCCTTAGCCGCGGCGGGCGGATCACCGCGCCCAGCGCGTGGACGGGCCACATCGGTAGGTCGCCACTCACGGTTCTGCGCACTCCGAGTGTGCGTCCATGTGCGACGCCCTCGACTGCCCGGCCGGACTGCCATGGCGACCCCGCGAGCGAAGGTCGCCATAGCGGCGGCGTTCAGTCCGCGTACGCCTCCAACGGCGGGCAAGCGCACACCAGGTTCCGGTCACCATAGGCGCCGTCGATCCTGCGCACCGGCGGCCACACCTTCGCCCTCGCATGTCCGAGACCGCGAGGATAGACGGCCACTTCCCGGCTGTAGGGGTGGTCCCAGTCCCCCACCAGCGACGCCGCGGTATGCGGCGCGCCGCGCAGCGGGTTGTCGGTCACCGGCCAGACCCCCGCCGCGACCTGGTCGATCTCCGCGCGGATCGCGATCATCGCCTCGATGAAATCGTCCAGTTCGGCGAGGTTCTCGCTCTCGGTAGGCTCCACCATCAACGTGCCCGCCACCGGGAAGCTCATGGTGGGCGCGTGAAAGCCGTAATCCGTCAAGCGCTTTGCCACGTCGTCGACGGTGACGCCGGTCTGTTTGGTGATCTCGCGCAGGTCCAGGATGCACTCGTGCGCCACCATGCCGTGCTCGCCGGTGTAGAGCACCGGGAAGTACTCGTCCAGTCGCCGTGCGATGTAGTTGGCCGAGGCGATCGCCGACAGCGTGGCGCGGCGCAGCCCGTCGGCGCCCATCATGCGGATATAGGCCCAGGTGATCGGCAGGATCGACGCCGAACCGTACTTCGCCGCCGACACCGCCCGCGACCCCGTTTCGAGCGGATCGCCCGGCAGGTACCGCGCCAGGTGCGCGCGCACCGCCACCGGACCGACGCCGGGACCGCCGCCGCCGTGCGGGATGCAGAACGTCTTGTGCAGGTTCAAGTGGCTCACGTCACCGCCGAACCGGCCCGGCCGGGCGAGACCGACCAAGGCGTTCAGGTTGGCGCCGTCCACGTAGACCTGGCCGCCCGCGTCGTGGACCAGCGCGCACAGCTCCGCGATCTCGTGCTCGTAGACGCCGTGGGTGGACGGGTAGGTGATCATGATGCAGGCCAGGCGGTCGGCATGATCGGCGATCTTGGCGCGCAGGTCGTCGAGATCGACGTCGCCGTTGGCCCGGCATCGCACCACCTCCACGCGCAGCCCCGCCATGGCGGCCGAGGCCGCGTTGGTGCCGTGCGCGCTGGACGGGATGAGGCAGGTGTCGCGATGGGTGTCGCCGCGGTCGAGGTGGTAGCGGCGGATGGCCAGCAGCCCGGCGTACTCCCCCTGGCTGCCCGCGTTGGGTTGCAGGCTCACCGAGTCGTAACCGGTGATGTCCGACAGCCAGCGTTCCAGGTCCGCGATGACCTGCAGCAGGCCGGGCGCGTCCTCGGCCGGCGCGTAGGGATGTACGCGCGCGAAGCCGGGCCAGGTGATGGCCTCCATCTCCGCGGTGGCGTTGAGCTTCATGGTGCAGGAGCCGAGCGGGATCATGCTGCGGTCCAGCGCGATGTCCTTGTCGGACAGCGCGCGCAGATAGCGCAACATCGCCGTCTCGGTGTGGTACTTGGTGAACGCGGCGTGGTTCAGGAACGCCGAGGTGCGGTTCTCGATCGCGGCGACGGGCGCGGGCGCCTCCGGCTCCGGCGACGTCGCGGTGCCGAAGGATTCGAGCACGGCCGCCACATGCGCGCCGGTGGTCGCCTCGTCACAGGCGATGCCGACGTGGTCGGCGTCCACCAGCCGCAGATTGATGCCGCGTGATTTCGCCTTCGCCACGACCGCTTCCGCGCCACCGGGCACGTGGGCGAGGACGGTGTCGAAGAAACTGTCGTGCACGACCGCGCCGTCCAGCCCCGCCGCGATCGCCGCCGCGTGCCCGTGCACCCTGCGCGCGATCGCCCGCAATCCGTCCGCCCCATGGTAGGAGGCGTACATCGCGGCCACGACGGCCAGCAGCACCTGTGCGGTACAGATGTTGGAGGTCGCCTTCTCGCGGCGGATGTGCTGCTCGCGGGTCTGCAGGGCGAGCCGGTAGGCGACGGCGCCGTCCGCGTCCACCGAGACGCCGACCAAGCGACCCGGCAGCTGCCGGGCCTGGGCCTGGCGGACCGCGAGGTATCCGGCGTGCGGGCCGCCGAAACCGAGCGGTACGCCGAAGCGCTGGGTCGTGCCGAAGCACACGTCGGCGCCCTGCTCGCCGGGCGGGGTGATCAGCGTCATCGCCAGCAGGTCGGCCCCGATCGCCACGAGCGCGCCGCGTTCGTGTGCCGCCGCGATGAGACCGGTCCGGTCCAGGACACGGCCGGAGGCGCCCGGCGTCTGCGCGAGCACACCGAAGAACTCCCCCTCGGGCAGTTCGCCCGTGGACAGATCCGCCTCGACGATCTCCAGGCCCAGCGGTTCGGCCCTAGTGTACAGCACCGTTCTGGTCTGCGGGAACAGGTCGGTGTCGATCAGCAATCGGGCGGAGGAGGATCGGCCCGCGCGACGCAGCAGCGTCATCGCCTCGGCGGCGGCGGTGGCCTCGTCCAGCATGGACGCGTTGGCGACGTCCATGCCGGTCAGCTCCGACACCATGGTCTGGAAGTTGAGCAGCGCCTCGAGCCTGCCCTGGCTGATTTCGGGCTGGTAGGGGGTGTAGGCGGTGTACCAGGCGGGGTTCTCCAGGAGGTTGCGCACCAGCACCGGCGGGGTGAGCGTGTCGTAGTAGCCCAGGCCGATCATCGACGTCGCGACGGTGTTCGACGCCGCGAGCTGCGCGAGTTCGGCGAGCACCTCGTGCTCGGAGCCCGCGGGGGGCAGCCCGGCCGAGCCGTCGCCGTCCAGGATGCTCGCGGGCAGCGCCACGGCGGCCAGCTCGTCGAGCGACGGCACGCCGACGACGTCCAGGATCCGGGACAGTTCGTCCTGGTCGGGTCCGATATGGCGGTCGGCGAATGAGCGAGTCACAACAGCTCCCAAGGTCGGGCGGGGTCGACCGGGCGGTCGACGGATACCGGCCCTCCCCCTCTGTCGTGGCGCCTGAGAGATTCGGGTGCCGCGACCGGTGGCCGAGACCCTTTCCCCATGGGCGGGCGGCCCGAAGCCGCCGCTTTCCAGAGGCGCCGAAGCCCGTACGGTCCCTGTTGCCTGAGAGATTGACGGGGAGGTGCTGCTCCTTCGGCGCCCGGACTCGTTTCGAGACCGAGACTCTCCCGCACGGCGGCGACGCACCGACAGTTTATGCCGACGACACGCCGGAGCGCGCCCTCGGACCCCGCCTGAGCCGTGTCGTACTGGTCACTCGCGGGTCGCGGCGGAATGATCGTCAAATCGGCAGACCCGCGCGCAACCTCGTCGCGGCGAGCACAATCGACTCCGCTTGAATGCCGACCAGATGAGCCAGCGGTACCGCGACACCCGGCGCGTTCTGCTCCACGTCGGCGCACCATCGGTCGAAAATCGCGGCGAATCGGGCCCGCTCGGTCGCCAGCACCGGTGATCCTTCGCGCGCGTATTCGTCCTCCAACAGGCGCAGCAGCATGCCACCCAGCCGCAGGCGCAGCATCGCGGTCCAGTCGTATTGCTCGACGAAGATCTCCCCCCGGGTCGCGATCCGGTCGCGGCGTGGCACAGCCTGCCTGCTCACCGCGAGACCGGGCAGCCCGGCGACCAGCGCACGGACCGACCGCTCGAAGGGGCTGCGGCCGCTCAAGTGGCCGTCGAGGCGGACGAGCACCTCGGAGGCGGCCTCGGCCATGGCCCGGTAATCGGCGGCGGTGGCGTCGAGCAGATCGCCCAGTACCCGATCGCCCGCCGAGCCGTCGCCGATGCGCGAGTCGACCCAGAGCGGCAATTCGCACACCAGGATCGCCGTGCCGTAACGCGCCGCGTAGTCCCGGCAGCCACCCCCGCCCAGCGCGGCGACCGAGTCGAGGCCCTGCGCCGCGAGCAGATCGGCCATCGACCCGAACAGCGGCAATTCGAAAACTCCCGGCGCCAGGGTGCGGGCACCGGGCGCATCGGGTTCGCCGAGATAAATCGGCACGTCCGCGGCGGCGAGGCGAGCGGTCAGCGCCGACCAGTAGTCGGGGGCGCCCCCGGAGGTGTAGAAGAACCCGCCGCCGAATTCGGCGTTGTGCAGCGAGGCGATCAGCGCGGGCCGGGTGCGGTCGATCAGCGACATCATCGCCTTCGTCTCCGGCAGCGGGACGCCGACGCTGCGACCCCGCCACACCGTGGGAAAGCACCATTCCGGTTGCTCGGCCGCGGGCGGGCGGTAGAAACCGCGCGCGACGCCGGTCCTGGTGTGCGGACCGGCGAACCAGCCTTCGTTCAACCGTGTTCCATCCGGGTCGACGCACAGGACGAAATGCCAGGTGGCGCCCACGGTAGCGGTCTCGTCCTCGGCCATCCGGCCGAGCAGGTGACGAATCGTGGCCATGCCGATGGGCTCGTTCGGATGCGGGTTGCCGAACACCAGGATGTGCCGGTCACCCGATCCGACCGTCACCTCGCGAATCGGATCGCCGCCACGGGAACGTCCGAGCTCGGTGCTCGTGACCCGGTCGGGATGACCGGCGACCAGCGCGTCGGCGAAGTGGTTGAGTTCGTCGACGGTCGGGAACGCGTCGATCCGGCCGATCGGCCCTACCAGCCCGGTGATGTCGCTCGATCGCACAGCGCCCCCCTCTCGCTGCCACCACGGCCCGGTCGCCCGCCGCGACGGCGCTATCACGCGCGCACGGCCGGGAGGCTGCCCTGCCCGACCCGGCCGTGCGTGCGTTTCGGCTATTCGGTTCCGCGCCGAACGGCGCCGGGTCTAACCGGTCTTGCGGTTCATCCGCGCCTTGCGGCGGAACGACAGCTCGTCCTCCGGCCGTTCGGTGATCGCCGACGCGCGCTCGGCGGGGAAATTCGCGATGGCGCCGGTCAGTTCGCGCATGGCGCCGCTGACGGCTATCCCGAAGACGCCCTGTCCGCCTTGCAGTAAATCGACGACCTCTTCGGCCGAGGTGCACTCGTAGACCGAGGTGCCGTCGGAGAAAAGGGTGATTCCCGCCAGATCCTGCACGCCACGGCTGCGCAGATGATCGACGGCGATCCGGATGTTCTGCAGCGAGATGCCCGCGTCGAGCAACCGCTTCACGATCTTCAGGACCAGAATGTCCTTGAACGAGTACAGCCGCTGACTTCCCGATCCCGCGGCGCTCCGGATCGAGGGCACCACCAGACCGGTGCGCGCCCAGTAGTCGAGCTGCCGATAGGTGATTCCGGCGACCTGGCACGCACTGGGAACGCGATAGCCGACCATATCGTCAGGTACCGAGTCGTCGGGGAACAGGCCTGGCTGTACCACATCCTGCGATTGCTCTGCCACTGACCACTCCCTTGCTTCGCCGACGCATTCCCAGCCTCATCAATGACCCGGCTCCGTCACCGACCGAATCGGTGCGGATTCGGCCGAAACGGTCGTGGCCCAACTGTCGAGATTACTCCCCACGATTGTCCAGCCAGCGGCGTCATCGAGCCAAACGCGACGCGCGGTAAAAGTCTCGACCTCTACTTCAGCTATCGGTCGCCTTGAAGTCGTCCGGGGACACCGATTCCAGGAACTCCTTGAACTTCTCGACCTCGTCCTCGCGCTCGTCCGGCATCACCAGCCCGGCTTCCTCCAGCACCGACTCCTCGGCATGGATCGGGCAACCCACCCGCAAGGCGATCGCAACCGAATCGGACGGCCGCGCCGAGATCCGCAGATCGTTCTCGAAGACCAGGTCCGCGTAGAAGGTGCCCTCCTGCAGATCCACGATCCTGACCTCCTTGAGGGTGTGGCCCAGCTCGGTGATCAGGATCTTGATCAGGTCGTGCGTCAGCGGGCGGATCGGCGTCACCCCCTCCTGCTCGAGGACGATCGCGGTCGCCTCGGCTTGCCCGATCCAGATCGGCAGATACCGGTCGCCCGCCACTTCGCGGAGCAACAGCACGGGCTGGTTCTGTGGCTGCTCGACACGGATGCCGATCACGCGCATTTCGCTCATCGCACTGCCTCCCATACTCGCCGCCGGCCCGGCATGACCGCTGCAGAGCTCGCCGTACCACGAGTCTAGGCGAACCCGCACCGGTCCAGCGATCCGTCTGCACGACCGAGATCACGATGTCGGCGCGGCGGAATCCCGCGACGGGCGCCCGCCGGGAGTCAGCCCCCGAGCGAGCCCCGGACCGAGGACTTCACCAGACAGGTGTGCAGGGTCAGCGAGAGCGCGGCCAGTTCGCGCACCGTCTCTTCCGCGCGAGCCCGCGCGCCCGCGTCCCGGCTCTTCGCGATCGGGGCGACGATCTGCGCCACGAGCGCGGCCTCGCGATCGGCGGCGAGCTTGAAGGCACGCAGATGCCGTGCCTCCAAACCGAATTCGGCCATCGCCCGCGCGGTCTTGGCCAGCGTGACCGCGTCGGCGTCGAAGTATCCCGCCGGACCGGGTGTGATCAGGTTCGCCCGGACGAGATCGCTGAGGAACTTCTCATCGATCCCGGCCTGGTCGAGCAGATCGGCCCGGGTGACCCGGATTTCGTGATCGAACCGCAGATCGTCCGGGGAGACCTCGCTCGGCACGACGCCGAGCCGCCGGGGCGGGGGCACTTGACGCCCGCCGCGTTCGGAAGCGGGCACGACCGGTTCCGCGGCGGGTGCGCCGGAGCCTGACTCCGGCGCCCCGGACCGCACGGAGTGCGCTCGGGCGCGGGCTTCCCGCACGCCGAGCGTCGCCGCACCGCTATCAATGGCCTCGAGCTGTTCCTTGATCACCTTCAGCGGCAGGTACTGGTCGCGTTGCGCGGTCAGCACGAACCGGAGCCGTTCGACATCCGCCACGGAGAATCTGCGGTAGCCCGAAGGCGTCCGCTCCGGCCGGATCAAGCCCTCCGCTTCCAGGAAGCGGATCTTGGAGATGGTGACGTCGGGAAAGTCGGGGCGCAGCAGGTCGAGCACGGAGCCGATCGACATTCCTCCGCGGGCCCACTGCGCCGCACCGGTCACAGCGCCAGGTCCTTCATGATTCCGAGCCTTTCATGAGGGGTACAACCCAGCGCCGACGTTGTCATAGACTCCCCGCGCCCGCCGACGAGTCGGTCACCTGGGCGCGCGGTCCGGTGAGGAACACCAGCCGGAACTTGCCGATCTGCACCTCGTCACCGTTCTGCAGTTCCGAGGAGTCCACCGGCTCCCGATTCACATACGTGCCGTTCAGGCTGCCCACATCGACGACCTGAAACGAGTCGTCGTCCTGACGGAACTCGGCGTGCCGACGGCTGACGGTGACGTCGTCGAGAAAGATGTCACTGTCGGGGTGACGGCCGGCCGACGTGGTCGGCTGGTCCAGCAGGAACCGCGAGCCCGCGTTCGGGCCACGCTTGACGACCAGGAGGGCCGCGCCAACGGGCAGACCCTCGACCCCTTGGACCGGCTGCTCGCCGGTCGGCTCTCCGGAGCGCGACGCGTCGACCTCGTTCAGGAAATCCGCGCGGAAGACCGACGTCGTCTCGGCCGCGGTCTCCCCGTAACCCGGGTCTTTGTTCTCGCTCACCGTTTCTCTCCTCCTCGAACCTGATTATCCATGCAAGCAGGTGATGCCTCTGGCACCACGACCTGCCGTCGAGTCTGTAGATTCCCGGCACGACCGCCGGGGCATCTGTTGGCATTGACCGTACCCTGCCGGGCCGCACCCGTGCAGGTAGAACTGGGAAGGCTGCTTCAGCCCCCGATAACTCCTTGATAACCTGCGGCATCCAGCAGTTCACCGAGTGTCACGTCGAGACTCGCCGCGTCACCTACCTCCAACTCGAACAGCCACCCGTCACCGTAGGGATCGGTGTTCAACATCTCCGGCTCCGAGTTCAGCAAGTCGTTCACCGCAACGACTTTCGCGCTCAGCGGCGCGTAGATATCGGACACGCTCTTGGTCGACTCCACCTCCGCGATGCTGTCCGCGGCGGCCACCTCCGCGTCCGCCTCGGGCAGCTGCACGAACACAACGTCACCGAGTTGAGACTGGGCGTAGTCGGTGATGCCCACCCGCACCCGGGTCGGTGCGATCCGGCGTACCCACTCGTGCTCCTCGGTGTAGCGCAGATCCTCGGGGGTCTGGGTCACAGGCCGTCCTTTCGTTTGAACGTTGCACGCAAACTCTATCGGCTAGGCCGTCCGATGCCCCACAGCCGGTATAGCTCTTGCGACCGCGATGGCTCTGCCGGTATAGAGCACGCCGGTCCACACGTAGACCGCCGTCCCCCAGATCAGCAGTGCCCCGCCGAATGCCCGCCCGAAACCGGCGGCCGCCCAGTCCATCTGCCCGGCCAGCAGCCAGGGCAGCGCGGACATCAGCGCGAAGGTGGCCGCCTTGCCCAGATAGATCACCTCCGGCGGGGGCAGGTCGCGGCGTTTGTACACCGGCAGCGTGGCGGTGAGCACCAGGTCGCGCCCGACCAGGATCGCCGCCACCCACCACGGCATCAGGCCGCGGATCACGAAGGCCGCCAGCGTGGTGACCAGAAAGAGCCGGTCGACGAACGGGTCCAGCAGCGCCCCCAGCCGCGAGGACTGGTCGAGCAGCCGGGCGAGCTTGCCGTCCAGGAAGTCGGTGACGCCGCTGGCGACCAGCAGAGCGAACGCCCAGCCATCGGCCCGCTCGACCAGCAGCAACCACAGGAAGAGCGGAACGCCCAGCAGGCGCAGCACGCTCAGCACGTTCGGCACGGTCAGGACGCGGTCGGCGAAGACGCCCCGCACTCCGCCGTCGGCGGCGCGTTCCTCCGGTTGCGCTGTGCCCGATTCGGTTGTCACGACCCGTGCATACCCCACCGACCCCGGTCCCCGCTATTTTCGCGCGCCGAATTCCCGGATATCGGTGCGGCACGCCCGTGCGAGGATGGTGTCCGCCACAACGCGGCGATGACAGAATGATCCAAAAGGTTTCTCATCGTGTGGACGGTGAGCGAGAGGAAGTCATGTCGGCATTCGACTACGACGTGGTGGTGATCGGCTCCGGCTTCGGCGGTAGCGTCAGCGCCCTGCGGCTCACCGAGAAGGGGTACCGGGTCGGCGTCCTGGAGGCGGGGCGCCGGTGGAATCCCGAGGACATCCCGCGCACGAACTGGAATGTACGCAAATCGATCTGGGCGCCGCGCCTGGGCCTGACCGGACCGCAGCGGATCAGCCTGCTCGGCAAGTGCGCCGTCTTCTCCGGCGCCGGCGTCGGTGGCGGCTCGCTCATCTACGGGAACACGCTCTACGAACCCCTGCCGAATTTCTACACCGACCGGCAATGGGCGCACATCACCGACTGGCGCGCGGAGCTGGCGCCGTATTACGACCAGGCCAAGCGCATGCTCGGCGTCGCGCCCAACCCCCGCACGTCCCCGGCCGACGAGGTGATCCGGGAGATCGCCGAGGACCTCGGCGTCGCCGACACGTATCACCCGACCGACGTCGGCGTGTTCTTCAACGAGAGCGAACCCGGCGCCGAGGTCGACGACCCCTACTTCGGCGGCGCGGGCCCGCGCCGGACCGGCTGCGTGCACTGCGCGCGCTGTTTCACCGGCTGCCCGCACAACGCCAAGAACACCACCACCACCAATTACCTCTACCTGGCCGAACAGGCGGGTGCGCGGGTTCACCCGCTGACCACGGCCACCGCCGTCCGGCCGCTGCCCGGTGGCGGGTACGCCGTCGACACGCAGCGGTCCGACCGCTGGATCCGCAAGCAGCGCAGAATCTTCACCGCGGAGCAGGTGGTGTTCGCGGGCGCCGCGCTCGGCACCCAGAAACTGCTGCACCGGATGCGCGACGAGGGCCTGCTGCCGCATCTGTCGCCCCGGCTGGGCGAACTGACCCGCAGCAATTCCGAAGCCATCCTCAACGTGGTCAGCCGCACCCGCCGCGATTTCGCCGAGGGCATCGCGATCACCTCATCATCCACCCCGAGGCCGACACCCACGTCGAGGTGTGTCACTACGGCAAGGGCCAGAACGCGCTGTTCCCGATGTCGGTGCCGATCGTGGACGGCGGCGCGTTCCGTTTCCTGCGCTTCCTGCTGGCGATCGTGCTGCACCCGCTGGTGTTCCTGCGCAGCCTCGACGCGCGGCACGCGTCGGAGAAGTCGGTGATCCTGCTGGTCATGCAATCGCTGGACAACTCGCTGACCTCGTTTCGCAAACGCGGGCGGCTGCGCACCAGGCAGGGCACCGGCGAGCCGAATCCGACCTGGATCCCGCTGGCCCACGACATCGGACGCCGGTTCGGGGCGAAGGTCGACGGCGACACCCACGGACTGATCATGGACGTGTTCGACATCCCCGCCACCGCGCACTACATCGGCGGATGCGTGATCGGTGACAGCAGTCAGACCGGGGTGGTGGACCCGTACCAACGGGTATACGGGCACCCCGGCCTGCACGTGGCGGACGGCTCGGCGGTGAGCGCCAACCTCGGCGTCAACCCGTCGCTGACGATCACCGCGCAGGCCGAGCGCGCCATGGCGTTCTGGCCCAACCGCGACGATCCCGACACCAGGCCGGAGCTGGGCTCGCCGTACCGGCGCATCGCGCCGGTGCCCCCGGCGCGTCCGGCGGTGCCCGCGGCGGCGCCGGGCGCGCTGCGGCTGCCGATCGAGCCGGCGCCACCCCGTACGCCGGTGCGGTGAGCGGCGCCGCGCAGCGGTGACGCTGCGCACCGGCTAGCGTCATCCGTTGTGTCAGACAGTGGTATCGACCTGCGCTCCTACGTGCCCGCCGAGGAGGTCCGAGCCCGGGGCCGCGCGCACCGCCAGCGGGTTCCGGTCATCAGCCGGGACCGGGAAGCGACCAGCGTCCGGCGTCCGGACGTGCTCGACTTCATCGAGACGAGCAACGCGGGCCGGCTGCCGCATCTGATACCGCTGCGCATCGGGCGGATGATCACCTCGCCGTTCACCTTCTATCGGGGTGCGGCGGGTCTGATGGCGGCCGATCTGGCGGGTGGCCCGGACAGTGGGCTGCCCGCCCAGCTGTGCGGTGACGCGCACGCGGCGAACTTCGGCCTCTACGGCACGGCGCGCGGCGAGATCATCATGGATATCAACGACTTCGACGAGACCGTCACCGGGCCGTGGGAGTGGGACCTGGAGCGCCTCGCGGCCAGCCTGGTGCTGGCCGGGCGAGAGGCGGGCGCCGACGAGGACGAGTGCCGCACCGCGGCACGCGACGCCGCCCGCTCCTATCGCCTGGCCGTGGACGAGCTGGCCGCCATGCCGTTCATGACGTCCTGGTGCGCGCTGCCCGACGAGTCGGTGATCGCCAGGGCCGAGGCCAACGCCCTGCTCGACGATTTCCAGAAGGCCGCCAAGAAGGCGCGCAAGAACACCAGTGCCAAGGTGGCGGCCAAGTGGACCGAGCACCTGGAGGATCACCGGACCGGCATCCGCAAGCACCGCTTCGTCAGCGATCCCCCCATCCTCACCGCCGTGGACGAGCGTGTCGCGGAGGCGGTGACCGGTGGGCTGGAGCGCTACGCCAACACCCTGCCCGAGTCACGGCGCAACCTGCTGGCGCGGTTCGCGGTGTCCGACGTCGCCTTCCGGATCGTCGGCACCGGGAGCGTCGGCCTGCGCACCTACCTGGCCCTGTTGCACGGCAACGACGGCGAAGCGCTGGTGCTGCAGGTGAAGCAGGCCGTTCCCGCAGCGCTCGCCCCGTTCCTGCCCGCCCGGCCGGTGCGGCACGAAGGTGAGCGAATCGTGCAGGGCGCCAGGCTGGTTCAGTCCGAGTCGGACATCCTGCTCGGCTGGACGTCGCTCGACCCGAGCGGTGACGGCACCGAGCTGCCGTTCATCGTGCGGCAATTCCGCAATCTGAAGGGCAGCATCGATCCTGCCGAGCTGCCCGCCGGCGATCTCGACGACTACGGACGCCTGGCGGGCGCGTTACTGGCCAGGGCGCATTCCCGCTCCCTGGATCCGCGTCTGCTGTCCGGGTATCTGGACGGCGACGAGCGCTTCGACGAGGCGGTGGCCGCCTTCGCCGTGCGCTACGCCGATCGCACCGAAGCCGATCACGCCGAACTGGTCGAAGCCGTGCGGGCCGGCCGGCTCCCCGCAGAGGACCCGGAGTAGAGCGGGAGGTGACGGCTGCGGCGCCGCGGGCCCGACACGCCCCGCGGCGGTGTGTACGCGGCGAAACCGTTGCGGCACCTCGTATCCTGTCCCCTGTCGAGGGTCGACGTGAAGGGCGGTCGCCAATGCTCGTGCGAGTCCAGAACGCCGCAGGCACCAATGCCGAGCGCGCGCTGATCATTGGTTGCGCACCTGGAAGGATTCCGCCGGTCCGCACGGGGTCGCGACGATCACCTGCAGCCTGTTCCACAAGGATCGGCTGCACCAGTTCGACGCCGTGATCTGGACGCCGACCAGCTGCGTGGTGATCGAGGCCGACGCGCTGGTCGCCCGCCAGGACGGTGTGCTCGAGGTCCCGCTGAACGGGCAGTGGACCATCAACGGCGAGCCGGTCGCGACGGAGAGCCGCGACCGCCGCACCCCGGTGGACAAGTCGCGCGAGCACACCTTCGCGTTGCAGGAATGGCTGGCCGCCCGCGGCCTCGGACAACGCGTCGTGCACGGCGTCGCGCTGCTCGTCACGCTGCCGGGCGCGCAGCTCCAGCTCGAACAGCGGTGGGCCGACCCGAGTTTCGACGTGATCATCGGCGACGACCCCGGCCGCTTGCGGCACTACTTCGACGCCCTCGCCGCGCAGGAGAAACACCTCTGGACGGCCAACGACGTCGCCGTCGCGTTCCGTGGTCTCGGCATCCTGCCCTATCTCCCGGCTCCGCAGGACCTGCTCAACGAGGGCTTCCTCGGTCCGATCGACATCACGCTCTGGCACGGCGGCCCCAATCAGGCGCAGGCGGAGGCGTACGCGGAGGAGCTCGCGCAGGCCGAGCGGGAGGCGCAGGCCTCGGTCTTCGCCATCCGCGCGCCGTGGTACAGCCCATGGAAGCTCTACCCCAGGGAAGCCGGTGACCTCGACTTCGGCCGTGCGGTGATGCGCACCGTCCTGGCGATCGGCATGGTGATCGCGTTCGTCTGGGTCGTATGGTTCGCCGTCACCGCGATCAGCGCGTACGGGCCGGGCTGACCCGGCCGTACCGGTGCGGGCGACCGCGCATTCCGGCGGAGACGGCGCTTCCCCTACGCGGGCGCGGCGGCGATCGGCCGGGTCCGGTCGTGCACGCTGGCGTCGCCGAGCATGGCGGCGCGCAACATCGACTCCGGCACCCCCATGGCCTCGACCAGGGTCGAAGCGTGCGGTCGCAGCCGGTCGACCAGCTCGTTCACGCCACGGCGGACGGCCTTCGCCCGCTCCACCGACATGAACCGGTGCATGATGAACCAGGCCTGGTTCTCCTCGATGGTGGAGTAGACGAACAGGTCGCACATCCACTCGGCGAGTTCACGCGCGTCCGGATCCTCGATGTCGGCGATGCCCTCGATGAACGCCTCGAGCACGAGGCGCTCGATATGCGCCGTGCCCGCGGCCAGGATGTGATCCTGCGCGTTGTTGAACGCCTCGAACGGGCCGGTCTCCTGCGCCCTGGCGCGCAGCCGGTGCGCCGCCGTGCGGACCAGGTAGTCCTCGCGGTCGGCGAACAACTGCAGTTGCACCGACCGGCGCGACAGATCGCCTTCGTCGATGGACTCGCCGCTGCGGTCGCGCAGCGTCTGGATCAGCTGCCGCACACCGGATCGCTTGCGCACCACGTCGCCCGCCATGGTGGCGGCGAAACGCACCCAGCCCAGCGCGTCCAGATCGCGGACCTCGTCGGCGTAGGCGGTGAGCAATTCCTTGGCCACCAATTGGGTGAGCACGACGTTGTCGCCCTCGAAGGTGGTGAACACGTCGGTGTCGGCCTTCAACGTGACCAGCCGGTTCTCGGTGAGATAGCCCGCGCCGCCGCAGGCTTCGCGGCATTCCTGGATAGCGCGGGTGGCGTGCCTGGTCTGCGCGACCTTCAGGCCCGCGGCCCGCTTCTCCAGCGCGCGCTGCGCGCCCGGCTCGAGATTCTGGCCGGTCTGCACCAGGTGCATCCGGCGCACCAGGTCGTTCTGCGCGAACGCCAGCGCGTAGGATCTCGCGACCAGCGGCAGCAGGCGGCGTTGGTGGCTGCGATAGTCCAGCAGCACGGTCTCCACACCGGTGTCCGGGTCCGAGAACTGACGACGCTGGAGCGCGTAGCGCACCGCGATGCTCAGCGCCACGCGGGCGCCCGCCGCGGCGGCGCCACCCACGCTGACCCGGCCGCGCACCAAGGTGCCGAGGGTGGTGAAGAACCGGCGGCTCGGATTGTCGATCTCGGAGCTGTAGGTGCCGTCCGGCGCGACGTCGGCGTAGCGGTTGAGCAGGTTCTCCCGGGGCACACGCACGTGGTCGAACACGATGCGCCCGTTGTCCACGCCGGGCAGGCCGCCTTTGAGGCCGTCGTCGGAAGTGGTCACCCCGGGCAGGTCGGCTCCGTGCTCGTCGCGGATCGGCACCAGCAGGCAATGCACGCCCTTGTTCTCGCCCAGGGTGATCAGCTGCGCGAATACGGCGGCCATCCTCGCGTGTTCGGCTGCGCCGCCGATGTAGTCCTTGCGCGCCGACGGCGTCGGCGAGTGCACCACGAACTCCTGGGTCTGCGGATCGTAGGTCGCCGTCGTCTCCAGGTTCGCGACGTCGCTGCCGTGCCCGGACTCGGTCATCGCGAAGCAGCCGAGCAGATCCAGCGAAATCAAGCGCTCGATGTACTCCCGGTGCCGCTCGGTGCCGAGGTTCTCCACCGCGCCGCCGAACAGCCCCCACTGCACGCCCGCCTTCACCCACAGCGACAAGTCGGCATACGCCAGCATCTCCAAGCCCACCACCGCCGCCCCCGGCTCGCTGGTACCGCCGTTCTCCCGGCGGAAACCGCGCTCGGCGAAGCCCATCGTGGAGATCGCCTTCATCTGGTCGAGCACCCTGGCCCGAGCGGCCTTGTAGTCCAGGTAGGGATTGCCGGTGAACTCCTCCCCGGCCAGCAGTATCCGGGCTTCCTCCCGGACGGCCGCCCAGGGTCCGTCGAGTGCCGCGCGTAGGTGGTCCGCCGTCGTTGCCGTGCCGCTAGTCATAACTCGACGATAGCCCCGTCTACCGGCGGCAAACCGTGACGCGCGACATGCCACCGAAGGGTCTTGCCACATCGTTGAACACCTGTTTAATATACTGAACATGTGTTTGAGCAACAGCCCCTTCCGCAAGGATCCGCCGAGGATCTGACCACCGCGGCGCGTATCCGCGATACCGCGATCGAGGTGTTCGGCGAACACGGATTCGAAGTAGGAGTCCGCAAGATCGCCGCCGCCGCCGGCGTCTCCCCCGGGTTGGTCAACCATCACTTCGGTTCCAAGGACGGCCTGCGCGCCGCCTGCGACGACCGGGTCCTGCAACTGATCCGCGACGAGAAGGTCAAGGCGATCACCGCGTCGTCGATGAAGGCGGGCATGCTCGATGCCCTCGCCGAAGTCGAGGCGTACGCGCCGCTGGTCGCCTACATGGTGCGCAGCCTCCAGGCGGGCGGACCGATGGCGGAATCACTGTTCGAGCACCTGGCCGCGGATGCCGAGGTCTATCTGGAGAAGGCGGTCGAGGCGGGCCGGATCAAGCCGAGCCGCGACCCGGCGGCGCGCGCCCGCTACCTGATGATGCTGAACGTCGGCGCCACCATGCTGTACATGCAGATGCGCAGGCACCGCGACGAGAAGCTCGACTATCGCAAGGCGATTCGCGAGCTCACCGAAGAACTCACCCCGCCGGCACTGGAGCTCTACACCCAGGGCCTGCTCACCGATCCCACGATCTTGGACTCATTCACCAAGGAGAAGTGATGTCCGACATCATCGAAGTCCGCGACCTGCGCAAGACTTTCGGTCACGTCACCGCGCTCGACGGCCTCGATCTCACCGTCGCCGAGGGCGAGATCCACGGCTTCCTCGGCCCCAACGGCGCGGGCAAGTCCACCACCATCCGGGTGCTGCTCGGCATCCTGCGCGCCACCGGAGGCCGAGCCAGGCTGTTCGGCCGTGACCCGTGGGCGGACGCGGTCGCCCTGCACCGCGAATTGGCTTATGTACCAGGCGATGTCACGCTCTGGCCGTCGCTGTCCGGCGGCGAGACCATCGATCTGCTCGCCCGGATGCGGGGCGGCATCGACGAGAAACGGCGGGACGAACTGATCGAGCGCTTCGATCTCGACCCCCGTAAGAAGGCGCGCACCTACTCCAAGGGCAACCGCCAGAAGGTCGCGCTGGTGGCCGCGCTGGCCTCCGACGCGCGGCTGCTGCTGCTCGACGAGCCGACCTCGGGCCTCAACCCGCTGATGGAGCAGGTCTTCCGGGAGTGCGTGCACGAGGCGCAGGAGCGCGGCGCGACCGTCCTGCTGTCCAGCCACATCCTGTCCGAGGTCGAAGTCCTGTGCGAGCGGGTGACGATCATCCGGGCGGGCCGCACGGTGGAGAGCGGCTCACTGTCGCAGCTTCGTCACCTGTCGCGTACCTCGATCACCGCCGAATTGATCGGCGACGCGGGCGATCTCAGCCGCATCGCCGGCGTGGAGGACATCGAGTTCGACGACCGCACGCTGCGCTGCCAGGTCGATAACGAGCATCTCGGTGAACTGATCCGCGTGCTCGGCGACGTCGGCGTGCGCAGCCTGACCAGCACGCCGCCGACCTTGGAGGAGTTGTTCCTGCGGCACTACCACGTCGACGGCCACAGCGCGGAGACCGCTACGGCCACCGGGGAGAAGGTGCGGGCATGACCACCGCCACCGCAGGCCACGCAACGGCGGCGCCGGTCTTCGGCCTGTCCGGCGACTTCGCGGGCACCGGGCGTATGCTGCGGCTGTATCTGCGGCGCGACCGGATCGTGCTGCCGCTGTGGACGCTGCTGATCGGTTTCATGCCCGCGTTGCAGGTCGTCAGCATCAAGGATCTGTACGACGACCAGGCGGCCCTGGACAGCTTCGCGCGCACCACCGCGGGCAGTCCCGCCCTGATCGCCATGTACGGGCCGGTCTTCAGCTCCGCGCTCGGATCGATCGGCACCTGGAAAGCGGGCGCCATGTACACCATGATCGCCATCGCCACGGTGCTCACGGTGATCCGGCACACCAGGGTGGAAGAGGAGACCGGGCGCGCGGAACTGGTGGGCGCCACCAGCATCGGACGCTACGCGGGCCTGACCGCCACGCTGATCATGACCTACTCCGGTGCGCTGCTCGCCGGGATCGTGTGCGCGCTGTCGCTCTACGCCACCGACCTGCCCGGCGTGGGGTCGGTGGCCTTCGGCGCCGCCCTGGCGGCTTCCGGCATCGTCTGGGCGGCCACCGCCGCGGTCGCCGCCCAGGTGAGCGCCGGTGCGCGGGTGGCGCGCGGCGTAGCCTTCGGCGCACTCGGCGCGGCCTTCGCCCTGCGGGCCGTCGGCGACGCCGGAAACGGTGTGCTGTCCTGGTTCTCGCCGATCGGATGGTCGCTGCAGATCCGCCCGTACGCCGACGAACGCTGGTGGGTGCTGCTGCCTTTCGCCGCCGTCGCGGTGCTGGGAACCGCGCTCGCCTACGCGTTGCTCGGCAACCGGGATCTCGGTTCCGGGCTCATCGCGGAGCGGCCGGGGCCGCCCACCGCGGCGCCCGGCCTGTCCGGCCCGTTCGGTCTGGCCTGGCGGTTGCAGCGCGGCACGCTGCTGGCCTGGACCGTGGGTTTCGCCCTCTACGGCCTGCTCATCGGCGGCGCGGTGACCAGCGTCGGCGACATGCTCGACGGCAGCGCGTCCATTCGTGACATGGTCACCCGGATGGGCGGCTCGCAGCAGTTGCAGGAGTCGTTCATCACCTACGCGATCACGATGCTGGCCGCGGCCGCGGCCGCCTACTCGATCTCCGCCGCCCTGCGGTTACACGACGAGGAATCCAGCGCGCGAGTCGAGGCCACGTTGTCCGGCGCGGTCGGCCGCGCCCGCTACGCGCTGAGCCACATCGGCTTCGCGTTGTTCGGTCCCGCGACGGCGCTGCTGGTCTCCGGTGTGGCGATCGGCATCGTGTACGGGGTCTCGGACGGCGACCTCGGCACGAGGCTCACGCACTCGATCGGCGCCGCGGCCGTGCAAGTGCCCGCCGTGTGGGTCGTCACGGGCATCGCGGTGGCGCTCTACGGTGTGGCGCCGCGGTTCGCCCCGGTCGCGTGGGGTGTGCTCAGCGCCATGGTGGTGATCTTCTTCGTCGGTTCGCTGGACGGGCTGCCACAATGGGCGCTCGATCTGGTGCCGTTCGTCCACCCGCCGAAGCTGCCCGGCGCCGAGTTCCAGGCGCGGCCGGTGCTGTGGCTGCTCGCCGTCGCGGCGCTGCTGCTCACCGTCGGCGTCGCCGCCTTCCGACGGCGCGACCTGCACTGATAGTGCCCCGAGCGGCCCCGCGAAGCGTGTTTCGCGGGGCCGCTTCCCGGCAGGGGGCAGTTCGGCTCGCCGCGCGGCGCCATCGGCCAATACGGTCACCTGGACCATTTGCCGTGCCGTGCGACCTCGCAGGGCGAACCATCGACAAGGACCATGCCGAGATTCACCCCGTTCATTGCCGCGTTCACCGCCTGCCTGATCGGCGCGGCGCTCACCGCGCCCGCCGCGGCGGCTCCGCCGGACGACGCCGAACAGCCACCGCGATACGCGCCGACCATGCTGATCCTGGACGCTTCCGGCTCGATGCAGCGCCCGGATCCGGCGGGCACCATGATGGATGCCGCGAAGAACGCCGTGCGCGCGTTCGTCGGCGCCGCGCCCGCCGAGTCGAGAGTCGGGCTCGTGACCTACGGCACCGGCACCGGGAACGCCGAGGCGGACAAGATCGCCGGGTGCCGGGACGTGCACCTGCTGCGGCGAGCCGATCCGCTCGACCGGGCGGCGCTGACCGCCGCCGTCGACGGCATCCAGGCGCGTGGCTGGACTCCCATGGGGCCGGCGCTGCGCGCGGCCGCCGACGCCCTGCCCGGCTCGGGTCCACGCTCCATCGTGCTGGTCTCCGACGGCGAGGACACCTGCGCCCCACCCGACGCGTGCGCAATCGCGCGAGAAGTGGAACAGCGCGGAATCGACCTGGTCGTCCACACCATCGGGTTCGCGGTGGACGCAGCGGCGCGCGCCCAGCTGACCTGCATGGCGCAGGCCACCGGCGGCACCTACACCGACGCCGCCGACGGTCGCGCACTGGAACGGGTCCTGCCGCGCGTGAGCGCCGCGGCGCTGCGCAACTACCGCGCCGCGGGAACGCCCATCACCGGCACCGGCAGCCACGACACCGCGCCGGTCGCCGCGCCCGGTCAGTATCTCGACACCATCGGCCGACAGGAGAAGCGGTACTGGGCCGTGGACGTGCCCGCGGGCGCGACCGCCTATTTCAGTGGCACGGTCTCGTTCCCCCGCCTGCGGGGCGTCTCCCCGACCGAGGACATGAACACACTGCAACTGCGCGTCTACGGTGCCGACGGTCAGGACTGCCATGTCTTCGAATCCGAACTGACCACCAAATCCAGTGACGGAGTGGCGCTCACCGTCGCCAAAGCCTTCGACGGCGCGACCGAGCAACGCCGCTCCGGCAGCGACGGCTGCCGCGGCGGCGGCCGCTATTCCTTCGCGCTGACCTGGGACAAAACCTCCGCCGGCGTACCGGAGCGCCTGCCGATCGAACTGCTGGTCGGCATCGAACCCGCCGCGGCGGATCCCGGCGAAACCCCCTCGACGACCCCGACCCCGTTCATCACGCCGACCGGTTCGGACATTCCCGTGTCCGGCGGCGGATCGTTCAACGTGGCCGCGCCGCTGCCCGGGAGCGGCCGCTACGGCGACACCCTGAGGCAGGGCGAGTTCGTGTTCTACCGCGTCCGGCTGGACTGGGGGCAGGGCCTGGCCTACCGCGTCCACTTCGACGGCAACGGCGGGCGCGGACTGGACAACCTGTCCAATATTCGCACCACCCTCTACAGCCCCATCCGCCAGGAGATCGCTTCCGATTTCGCCGCCTACACCGGCACCGGCCAAGTGCTGCCGAACCAGCAGACTCAGGAGGCTATGGCCACCGTCCCGATCCGCTATGCCAACCGGACCGTCAACGACAGCAAGACGCGCAGGCAGTCGGTGCCGGGTTGGTACTACATCGCGGTGAAGCTCGGTTCGACCTTCGAGGAGGGCGACGCCGCGCCGGTGCCGATCCGGCTGGACCTGACCGTCACCGGCGAGCCGGAGACGGGACCGGCGTACTCCTCGGGCGTCGCCGACGGCGTCTTCGGGGAGAAGGCGGACACCCCGCCGGTCGTACGGCGTACGGACAGCACTGCCGCCGCGGACGCGGGCTCAGGGCCGGGGAACCGATGGCCGTTGTTCGCGGGTCTCGGCGCGGCCGCCGTCGTCGTGGCAGGCCTCGTCGCGGGCGTCCTGGCTGCGCGCCGCCGCGGCTAGAGGCGTCCGGCCATCGGTCGACGGCGAGCACTCGGGCCCGAGTGTGTCCCCGATGGGATGCCCGGTGGCGCGCTCAGCGCGTCACCGGGGGTGCTCGATCCCGAGTTTTCCGGCCAACCGGGTGAGATAGGCTCGCACGTCCTCCGCCGGACGATCGGGCAGCCCGAAAACCGTTTCGGTGACACCGTATTCGGCCCAGCGCGCGAGCTGTTCGGCGTCGTATCGACCGGCGAGCGCGACGACTTCGGGGCTGTCGGCGCGGTCGTGCTCGCGCCACACGCGGCGCAGCGAAGCGATCTTCTCGTCCAGGCCGTCCTCGGTCGGCGTGGTGATCCAGCCGTCGGCGTGCTTCGCCAGCCAGGTGAAGTTCTTCTCGGTGCCCGCCGCGCCGAGCAGGATCGGAATGCGCTTGCGCACCGGCTTCGGCCACGACCAGCTCGCGCCGAAGGTGACGAATTCGCCGTCGAAGCCCGCCTCCTCCTCCGTCCAGAGCACGCGCATGGCCTCCAGATGTTCGCGCAGCACGGTCCTGCGCTTGCCCGCGGGGACGCCGTGATGGGCCAGTTCGTCGGTGTTCCAGCCGAATCCGACACCGAGGCTGACCCGGCCGCCGGACAGATGGTCCAGCGAGGCGATGGTCTTGGCCAGCGTGATCGGATGGTGCTCCGCGGGCAGCGCGACGGCGGTGGACAGCCCGATGCGTTCGGTCACCGACGCGGCGGTGGCGAGCGCGACCCACGGGTCGAGGGTGCGCAGGTAGCGGTCGTCGGGCAGGCTCGCGTCGCCGGTGCGCGGGTGCGCCGCGGCCCGCACCACGGGGATGTGGGTGTGCTCGGGTACATAGAACGTGTCGAATCCGGCACGCTCGGCGGCCACCGCCGCTTCCGAGGGGGTGATGCCCCGATCGCTGGTGAACAACACGATTCCGTACCGCACCGTACGCGCTCCCATCGCCGAAATTAGAACAAGTTCTACCACGATTCGCCGGTCCGACCAAGGGGGCGCGGGACCGGCATGCCGCCCGCGACCCGCACGGATGCCAAGCACACGCCCGATGACTAGGTTCGCCTGCATGAGTCCTGACGCATCTTCCGTAGGCGATGTCACCACCGCGCGGGTGGATCACCTCGGCTGGCGTCGCGGGCTGAGGCTGCGGCGCGCCCGGCCGATTCCCGTCGTCACCCAGGCCGTCGGCTTGCTGGTCGCGGACCGGCAGGCTACCGCGGACACCATCGTCACAGCCCCGACGCCGTTGCAACCGATCGATCTCACCGACGACGCCAGGGTGACCGAGGTCCTCGATCTCGCTGTCCGGGTGGGCGAGGTGGTGCTTGCCTCCGGCACCGGCGTGGTGGACACCACCAACGCGGTGCGCTTCATCGCCGCCACCTACGGTCTGTCGCGGTGCAGCATCGACGTCACCTACGACGCCATTCGTATCTGGGCCGATCGCGGACCCGAGCTACCACCGGCCAGCACCATGCGGATCGTGCATTACCGCGCCCTGGATTTCACCCGGCTCGCCGCCGTGGACCGCCTGACCCGTCGCATCCGCAACGAAGTGGTTCCCCCTGGGCAGGCCCGCGCCGCGCTCGACGCGATCACCTCGGCGCCGCATCCGTACCACCGGTGGACCGCCACCGCCGCGTGGTCGCTGATGGCGGCGGCGATCGCCGCGCTGCTCGGCGGCGGCGCCGTCGTGGCCGCGGTCAGTTTCGTGACCACCGCGGCGATCGACCGCACCAATCGCGTCCTCAATCGCTACGGCCTGCCGTTCTTCTTCCAGCACATGGTGGGCGGCGCCATCGCGGCCATCCCGGCCATCGTGCTGGCGGCCCTGGCCGCGCGCTTGCGGATCGATGTCGACCCCACCCTGATCATCGCGGCCGGAATCACCGTACTGCTCAGCGGATTGCAGCTGGTCGGCTCGGTGCAGGACGCGATAACCGGCGCCCCCATCACCGCGACCGCCCGCATGCTCGAGGTGATGATGATGACCGGCGGCATCATCGCGGGCATCGCGCTCACGCTGCGTATCGCCGACCTCCTCGACGCCACCGTGCCACCGGTCTATCTGACCTCCGCCCGCGACATCACCGATCTGCCGGTGAAGATCGTGGCCGGCGCCGTGGCCGCTCTGGCGTTCGCGCTCGCCTGCTACGCCGAACGCCGGGCCCTCGCCGCGGCCGCGGGCAGCGGGGCCGCGGGCACCATCTGTTACCTGCTCATCCAGCAGGCCGGTTTCGGCCCGGTGCTCTCCTCCGGCGTCGCGGCGACGCTGGTCGGCCTGGCCGGTGGCTTGATGGCTCGCCGGGCGCTTACTCCTCCGCTGGTCGTCGCCGTCGCGGGCATCACCCCGCTGCTCCCGGGTCTCAAGGTCTACCGCGGGCTCTACGCCCTGCTCAACGACGAACTGCTGATCGGAGGCAACCAACTGCTGTCGGCCTTCGGCATCGGGTGCGCGCTGGCCGCGGGCGTCACCCTCGGCGAGTGGTGCGACCGCACCGTGCGCAGGCCACGAATACTGCGCCGGTTCGGCTCGCTGCGGCGCCCGATCGTGCGGCGTCGCCGCCGGTCGGCGCCCGCGCAGTGAGCCGGAGGCGCATGCGCGCCGAACGCCCGCCCGGTAACCTCTAATCGAACTGGTCAGGGTGGCCCGATCCGGCGGCGGCCCCGGTGTGAGGTGAGGTGTTTCGGATATGTCGGAAGCAGTGCCGTTCTCGACGCAGATCCGCACCGCCACCGCGCAACAGCATGCGGAGGCGGAGAACTCCCGTTTCATGAGCGACATGCTCGGCGGATCGCTCGGCGTCGACTCGTATCACCGGTACACCGGCCAGCTCTGGTTCATCTATCGCGCACTCGAGGACCGCTGGGCCGCACTGGCCGACGACCCGGTGGCCGGGCCGTTCATCCGGCCCGAACTCGCGCGCACCGCGGAACTCGAGCGCGACCTCACGCATCTCCTCGGCCCCGGCTGGCGCACCGGCCTGGAACCGCTGCCCGCGACGGCGGCCTACGCCGAACGCATCGATGAGTGCGCGCGCAACTGGCCCGCCGGATACATCGCCCACCACTACACCCGGTACCTGGGCGACCTGTCCGGTGGACAAGTCATCCGTGGCACGGCGGAAAAGCTGTGGAACCTGCCGCATCGCGGCGACGGCGTCCGCTTCTACGTCTTCGACGGCGTCGGCAATCCCGCCGCCTTCAAACGGGAGTACCGTCGCCTGCTCGATCGCTTGCCGCTCAACGACCTGGAACGCCGCCGCGTGCTCGACGAGGGCAAGCGCGCGTTCGCGATGAACACCGCGGTCTTCGAGGAACTCGCCGAGGAATTCCCCGCCGCGCAATAACCGGGCGGGGGCATCCCGCTGGCGGAGGGGGCTTTCCGGCCGTGGTGCGCGAACGACGCGGACGTGCGACAGTCATGACATGAGAGCGCGCCGTCGCATCGCCGTGGTTCTTGCCGGTCTCGCCTGCGCCGGTCTGGTGGAGGGTTGCGGCACCACACCGGATCCCGGCGCCGGTCCCGGTTCGTCTACCGCGGCCCGGATCGTGCCGTTGATCTCCACGGACGACCTGCGCCCCGCGCAAGCGGACGAGGTGCACCTGTTCGGTTTCAACGATCTGCACGGGAACCTGCAGCCGCCGGGTGGGTCCACCGGGAAGATCGCGGGCCACGACGCCGGCGGCGCCGCCTATCTCGCCACGCACCTGACCCGGCTGAAGGCAGCGTATCCGTCCAGCGCCGTGCTGGCGGCGGGGGACAATATCGGGGCGAGCCCTTTGGTCTCGGCACTGTTCCACGACGAGCCGACGATCACTTTCCTGAACAACGTGGCGGTGGCGGCATCCGCGGTCGGCAATCACGAATTCGACGACGGTGTCATCGAATTGGCGCGGATGCAGCAGGGCGGTTGCGCGGTGGACGGCTGTTCTCCCGGCGCGCCTTTCACAGGAGCGCGGTTCCCTTATCTGGCCGCGAACGTCGCGGACGCGCAGGGCAACCCGCCGCCCGCGCTGCGGCCGTGGACATTGCTCGAAGTGGGCGGGCGCAAAATCGGCGTGATCGGGACGGTCACCCCGGAGACGGCTCAGATCGTCCTGCCCGAGGGCATCCGGGGTTACCACTTCGGCGACCAAGCGGCCGCGATCAACCGCTATGTGCCGGAGATGACCGCCGCGGGCGCCGAGGCCATCGTGGCGCTGGTGCACGACGGCGGCGAACAGCGCCCCGCGCCGGACGCGCCACTGGACTACAACGGATGCGCGAACATCACCCCGAACGTCACAGGGCTGGCCGAGCGAGTCGACCCGGCGGTCCGTGCGGTGTTCACCGCCCACAGCCATCAGCCCTACGTCTGCACCGTCGCGGGCAAGGTGATCACCCAGGCGGCCTCCTACGGCCGGCTGATCACCGATGTCACGCTGCGTTTCGGCGGCGACGGTGTACAGGCGTCGGCGGTGAACCGAGTCGTCACCCGCGAGGTGACGCCCGATGGTCCCACGACCGCGCTGATCAATTTCTACGCCGAGCAATCGCGTCCACGCGCGGGCCGCGTCGTGGGCGCGACCGCTGATCCCCTCCCGCGCAACCCGATCCCGGCGGGCACCTCGCCGCTGGGCGACGTGATCGCGGATTCCATGCTCTCGGCCACCGCGGGGCCCGCCGCGGCCGTCGCCGCCTTCATGAACCCTGGTGGTGTGCGCGCCGATTTGAAGCAGGGGCCGATCACCTATGGCGACCTCTTCACCGTCCAGCCGTTCGGCAACCAGGTCATAACCCTCACGCTGACCGGAAGCCAGATCCTGCGCTTGCTGGAACAGCAGTGGGACGATCCTGGCAATCCGACGATTCTGTCTCCCGCAGGCATCACCTATACCTACTCCGAGACAGCACCCGAAGGCGCGAAAGTAGTCGCCGACAGCATCCGCGTTTCCGGCCTGCCGCTGAATCCGGTCGCCACGTATCGCGTCAGCACCAACAACTTCCTCGCCTCCGGAGGCGACGGGTTCACCGTCTTCACCGAGGGCACCGACAGCGCGGCGGGCCCGGCCGATCTGGACGCGTTCGAGACGTTCCTCCGCGACCGGCCGCCCCTGCGGACGCCGCCCGCCCGCGTGACGAAGAAGTAGCCGGGTGGAAGTAGCCGGGTGGAAGTAGCCACACCGGACGCTGCCAGGTTGCTGGACACTCGACCAGAACGCGAGTAACTGGAAATCTTTGTAACACATACCGTTTGACCTGCGTAGACGGGTGATCAGTCCCACAGACCGAACGGGTCATGATCGCTTGCCGGTGCCGCGCACGGTCGATTACTGTTCAGTAATAAGTCAGGACGAAGGTGTTCCTACTTTCGGCCCGACGTCTGTCGCTGGGGGCCGAATCGACGCTGTCCGCATCCATCGCCGCATGCCGGATGACTTGTGCGACAACATGGTTCGAGTGAACAGCAGGAGAGTGCGATGGCTACTTACATCGTGACGGGCGGAACCGGATTTCTGGGGCGGCGGGTCGTGCAAGACCTCTTGGATCGCGACGCCGATGCGATCGTCCACGTGCTGGTGCGGGAGACCTCGCTGGCGAAGTTCACCGGCATCGCGGCGGGCTGGCGCGGCGCCGAACGCGTGTTCGCGCTGATCGGCGATCTCACCGCCGAAGGACTGGGACTGGCGTGCGAGGCGCCGCAGGCCGACCACGTCGTCCATCTGGGCGCCGTCTACGACATGACCGCCGACGAGGACACCGCGCACGCGGCCAACGTCACCGGCACGCGTTCGGTGCTGGCCTTGGCCCGCGAGCTCGGCGCGGTGCTGCACCACGTCTCCTCCGTCGCGGTGGCGGGCGATCACAAAGGCAGGTTCTTCGAGGAGGATTTCGACCTCGGGCAGCGGTTGACCTCGCCGTATCACCGCACCAAGTTCGCCGCCGAGAAGCTGGTGCGCCAGGCGCGCGACGTGCGCTGGCGGGTGTACCGGCCCGCGATCATCGTCGGTGATTCCCGCACCGGTGAGATGGACAAGATCGACGGGCCCTACTACTTCTTCAGCGCGATCGCGAAGCTGGGCGCGCTGCCGCCCGATCTGCCGTTGCCGCTGCCCGACCTGGGCGCGACCAACATCGTTCCCGTCGACTATGTCTCGGCCGCCATGGTGGAACTGATCCAGCGCCCCGGCCTGGACGGACGCACCTTCCACCTGGTGAACCCGGAGCCACAGCCGTTCGGCGAGGTGTACGCCGCACTCGCCGCGGCGGCGGGCGCCCCGACCGGCGTGGGCACGGTGCCGGGCAGCGGTTGGGCGCTCAGCGGTCTCGCGCAGATCCCCGGGATCGCTCCCGTGCGCAACTTCCTGCTCGAACAGCTGGGCATCCCGGCCGAAGTCGCTGCGCACACCTCGTTCTCCGCGGAGTTCATCAGCGACTCCACCCGCGCCCAACTGCGCAGTTCCGGTCTGACCGTGCCGCCGTTCGCCAGCTACGCCGAGCGGCTGTGGCAGTACTGGCGCGACCACCTCGACCCGCAGCGTGGACGCGCGTCCATCACCGGTGACCCGCTCGCGGGCCGCGTCGTGCTGATCACGGGCGCCTCCTCCGGTATCGGGCTGGCCACCGCGCACGCCGTCGCCCGGCGCGGCGCCACGGTCCTGATGGTCGCCCGCGGTCACGACGACCTCGCGGCCGCCGCCGAAGCCGTGCGCGCGGAAGGCGGTGTCGCCCATACCTATCCGTGCGACATCACCGACTCCGAAGCGGTCGAGAAGCTCGTGCAGTGCGTCCTCGACGACCACGGCCACGTCAACTACCTGGTGAACAACGCGGGCCGTTCGATCCGCCGCTCCGTGCTCAACTCCACCGACCGGATGCACGACTTCGAGCGCACCATGGCGGTGAACTACTTCGGCGCCGTGCGGCTCATCCTCGGACTGCTGCCGTCGATGCGCGCCCGCCGGTTCGGGCACGTGGTCAACATTTCCTCGATCGCGGTGCAGACCAAGGTGCCCCGGTTCGCCGCGTATGTGGCGAGCAAGTCGGCGCTGGACAATTTCAGCGAGATCGCGGCGGTCGAGAACCGGGATGCCGGCATCACCTTCACCTCGGTGCGCATGCCGCTGGTGCGGACCCCGATGATCGCGCCGACCGACCTGTACCGCTCGCTTCCGGTGCCCGATCCGGACCGGGCCGCCGAGATCGTGATCCGCGCGCTGGAGGACCGGCCGCATCGCATCGACACGCCCGTCGGCACTTTCGCCCAGGCGGTGGAGTTGCTGATGCCGTCGGTGAAGCGTCAGATCATGCATCAGGGCTTCCGCCTGTTCGGTGAATCCCGCGCCGCGAAGGGCGATTCGGATCACCGCACGGCAGGCGAGTCGCCCGCCGACGGCCCGGCGCCGAGTCGCGGCACGCTGTCCGCGCTGGCCCCGGTCATCATGCCGCTCATGGCGCTGCCCGCCCCCGCGGCGCGGATCGCCCGCGTCGTCCCGGGCTTGCAGTGGTGATCACGCTCCGCTCCGTGTGATCCGCGGTGGGGCCGTCCGAGGACGGTCCCACCGCGCGAAACCCCCGTCCGCTGCGTCACACCCGGTACACCGCGAACTCCACGGCGGGCCACATGGCCCACCGGTAGTCGGTGTGCGCGGCCGGACGGATGCCGCCTTCGCACACCGGATCACCGCTGGCGCAATAGTTCTCGGTCCGCCAGGCGTAATGCCCGGGCACGCCCCAGCCGATCAACCGGATGGGATCACCGAACAGCAGCACCGCGGCCACCCGGGACTCCAGACCGACCGGCAGCGAGTGGATGCCGCCGAAACCGGTCACGACGCCGGTGCCGAGCACCCCGTGCGTGACAACGGCGCCTTGCGAGAAGCCGACGAGGACGAAGCGCTGGTTCGGGCACCTCGCCGCCTGCCACAGGATGTGGGCGGTCATGTCCTGGGTGCCGCGGCTGATCGAGGACGGATCGAGCAGGTCGGCGGGGTAGTCCACCCGATAGGCCTGGGCATCGACCGGAAGCGCCTGCCACAGCGCGTCATAGAGTGGGTCGCCCACCACCGCGCCCAGATACCCGGGTTCATGGGTTCCTCTCGCGACGACGACGTCGACCGCCGCACAAGACGTCGCCCACGCGTGCAATCCCGTCGCCGCTCCGAATCCCGCGACGAGCAGCAGCACAGCGAATGCTTTTCCCACACGCCACTTTCCGAAGCGCATTACCTTCCGTTTGGCCATCGTACTCACCTACTCACGCCGTTGTGAGACAGCCGATCGACACTTGCCAGTGACAATTGCTCGGCTATATCCGCGAAGGTAAGAACGATGGGAAGGGCCGTCAAGGAACTCCGCCCGACCGATACGGAGTCAGCGCCGAATCGTGTTCTACGGGCGATCAGGGCACGAGAACGGCTGCGCCCGTGAATCGTCCGTGCGCGAGATCGGCCAACGCCCGATCGGCCCTGTCCAGGGAATACCCGTGCGTGGTCAGATGTATCCGATGTTCGCTCGCGAAGGTCAGGAATTCCCGGGCGTCCGCGCGGGTGTTGGCGGTGACCGAGCGAATCTCCCGCTCCTGGAACAGGTGCCGCTGATAGTTCAGTGCGGGGATGTCGCTGAGATGGATGCCCGCGACGGCCAGGATGCCGCCGCGATCCAACGCCGCCAGCGCGGGCGGTACCAGCTCACCGATCGGCGCGAACAGGATCGCCGAGTCCAACAGCACCGGAGGAAGATCCGCGGCGCCCTCCACCGACGCGGCTCCGAGCGAAGTCGCGAGCTCGCGAGCGGCGAGGTCCCGGGTCATCACATGCACTTCCGCGCCCCGGGCAAGGGCCACCTGCGCGGCGATGTGGGCGCTGCCACCGAAGCCGTAGATGCCCAGCCGCCCGCCCGGCGGCACGGCGGCCCGCAGCAGCGCACGGTATCCGATGATGCCCGCGCACAGCAGAGGGGCGAGGTGGGCGTCGGAGTAGCCGGCCGGGAGCCGCAACGCGTACGCCGCGGGCACACAGGCGTACTCGGCGTAGCCGCCGTCGGCGTCCCAGCCCGTGTACGCCGAATGCGGACACAGGTTCTCCGCCCCGCGCAGGCAGAACTTGCATTCTCCGCAGGTGTGCCGCAGCCAGGCGATGCCCGCCCGATCCCCCACCGCGAACCCTTCGCCGTGCGCGTCCCGCCCGACCGCGACCACCTCACCGACCACCTCGTGGCCGGGCACTACCCCGGTGCGGTGCACCGGAAGATCGCCCTCGGCCACATGCAGATCGGTCCGGCACACGCCACAGGCCAGCACCCGCACCAGCAAGTCGCCGGGACCGGGCTCCGGCACGGGTGCGCGCTCCGCGTCCAGCGGCTTGCCGTCGATCGGGCCGGGTCTGCGTACCCGCCAGCAGCGCATCGAGGTGGTACCGCCGCGAACCTCGTTCATCCTCGCATCACCTCGCATCGCTCGGATCGACCCGGATCAGGCACCCCACCTCGGCGGATGCTCGGGAATCACCCTACTCGGCGAAACACCAACGCCGATCGACGACATCTGATACGTTTTTGTATCGAGTACATTCCTGTATCCGATGACCGGTCCCGCCGAACCGAGGAGGTGCCCGATGGCGTCCGATGCCGCACAGGCCGCGCCCATCCGGGTCACCCGCCGCCGCGCCGAAACCAGGAACCGATTGCTGGCCGCCGCGTACGAGGCGTTCGCCGAGGAGGGCTTCGGGCGCGCCACCGTGGAGCGGGTGTGCGAACGCGCCGGATTCACCCGCGGGGCGTTCTACTCCAACTTCAGCTCGCTGGACGAACTGTTCCTGGCCATGTGGGAGCAGCGCTCCACATCGATGCTCGCCGAGGCGAGCGCCATCCTCGACGAGATCGCGGCCGAGGGCACCGACGATGTGCGCACCGCGGTCGAGCGGCTGGAACGAGCGGTCCCGGTCGACGAAGGCTGGTACCGGATCACCGCCGAATTCACCGCGCACGCCCTGCGCACCCCCGCGCTGCGCCGGGTGATGGCCGCCCGCGAAGAGGCCATCGTCGCCGCGCTCATGCCGACGATCGTCGCGGCGCTCGCGCGCGGCGGCCGTACCGTGCCGGATCCGGAGGCGTTCGGCCAAGCGCTCATCGCCGTCCACGACGGCACCAGCGTGCAGGTGCTGATGGAGCCGGACAGCCACGTCGTGCGCGAGCGCCGCACCGAACTCTTCCACCACGTCGTGCTGGCCTACAGCACCGCAACCGAAGGATGAACATGTCCCACAGCAGTTCCGAGGTGACGCCGGAGGCGGACGTCCTCGTCGTCGGCGCCGGGCTGGCCGGCCTGGTCGCCACGCACGAACTGGTCAAGGCGGGCCGCACGGTGCACGTGCTCGACCAGGAGAACCGCAACAACCTCGGCGGCCAGGCGTTCTGGTCGCTGGGCGGGCTGTTCTTCGTCGACAGCCCGGAGCAGCGGCGCCTCGGCATCAAGGACTCCTACGATCTCGCCCTGCAGGACTGGCTCGGCTCGGCCGGTTTCGACCGCGACGACGAGGACAAGTGGGCCCGCCGGTGGGCGCAGGCGTACGTGCGGTTCGCCGCCACCGAGAAACGCGAATATCTGCGCGAACTCGGCTTGCGGGTGACGCCGCTGGTCGGCTGGGCAGAACGCGGCAGCGGCCGCGCCGACGGCCACGGCAACTCGGTGCCGCGCTTCCACCTCACCTGGGGCACCGGCCCGGAGGTGGTCCGGGTCTTCGCCGAGCCGGTGCTCGAGGGCGAGCGGCGCGGACTGGTCCGCTTCGGCTTCCGCCATCGGGTGGACGAATTGATCGTCGAGGACGGCGCCGTCGTCGGCGTCCGGGGCACCGTGCTCGAGAACACCGATCTGGAGCGCGGCCGCGCCTCGTCCCGGACCGCTGTGGGCGAATTCGAGCTACGGGCCAAGGCCGTGATCGTGGCTTCCGGCGGGATCGGCCACAATCACGAGCTGATCCGGCGCAACTGGCCCACCGAGCGGCTGGGGCCGTGCCCGGAGACGATGATCTCCGGCGTGCCCGCGCACGTCGACGGCCGGATGCTTGGCATCACCGAGGCCGCGGGCGGCGCCATCGTCAACCGGGACCGTATGTGGCACTACACCGAGGGCATCGTCAACTGGGATCCGGTCTGGCCCGATCACGCCATCCGGATCATCCCCGGCCCGTCCTCGCTGTGGTTCGACGCGAACGGAAAGCGGCTGCCGCCACCGTGTTTCCCCGGATTCGACACCACAACGACGATGAAGGAGATCTTGAAGACCGGCTACGACTATTCCTGGTTCGTGCTCACCCAGTCGATCATCGAGAAAGAGTTCGCGCTGTCGGGTTCCGAGCAGAACCCGGACATCACCGGCAAAGATCTCAAACTCACCTTGAGGAGCCGGGTCGCCAAGGGCGCGCCGGGCCCGGTCGAGGCGTTCAAACAACACGGTGTCGATTTCGTCGTGGCGGAGACGCTGCGTGAACTGGTCGAGGGCATGAACAAGATCGCCCGCGGCCCCCGGCTCGACTACGACGACCTGGAACGCCAGATCGTGGCCAGGGACCGGGAACTGGCGAACAAGTACAGCAAGGACAGTCAGCTGATGGCGATGGCCAACGCGCGCCGGTACTTCGGCGACAAGGCGGGCCGGGTCGCCAAACCCCATCGCATCCTGGACCCGGCCGCGGGTCCGCTGATCGCCGTGCGGCTCAACATCCTCACCCGCAAAACGCTGGGCGGCTTGCAGACCGACCTGAACTCGCAGGTGATCAAGCCGGATGGCACGGCGTTCCCCGGACTGTACGCCGCGGGCGAGGTCGCCGGATTCGGCGGCGGCGGCGTGCACGGATACAACGCGCTGGAGGGAACCTTCCTCGGCGGGTGCATCTTCTCCGGCCGGGCCGCGGGTCGCGCGCTGGCCGCGCAACTCGCCTGAGCGTTACGGCCTGCACCGGTACGCGACGGTGGCGGGCCCCGCCGACGCCGACGACGCGAACGACGGCGTGCCGGAGTAGAGCCGGGCACGCGCCGGATGCCGTCCCGGCTCCACCGTGAGGTCGGCGACCTCGGCGTGGTTACCGAAGACATCGGTCACCCGAGCCGTGAACGGGCCGAGTCCGGCGCCGGAGAGGGTCCAGTAGTTGTCGGCCCGACGGGTGAGCTCTCGCCACGGCCCACCGTCGGCAGGGCGGACAACCACCTCGCGCAACGGGTTCCCGGTGCCCGCGAACAGAACGCCGAACCAGGTTCTCGACGAGTCCGGCCGCACCTCGTAGGTCAGCTCCTGCGCCGGCTGCGGGTCGCGAACGAGCCGGTAGCGAACCCGCGCCACATCCCAGGTGGGATCGGCGACCTGTTCGAACGCCGCCGCGCTCAGACCCAGCTGTCCTCCCGCGCAGGCCGGGCAGCGGTCGACCACCAATGCCCGGACCGATCCTCGGGGTCCCTGGATGTCCAGGTACGCCCCGCACAGGTCGGCGCGCCCGTAGTCGGCGCCGGACAGCCCGGCATAGTAGCCGTCCGGCGGCAGCTCGCGGAAAGAACACGACACCTGCCCGCCGAACACGTAATAGCGTGCCTCGGCGGCCGCGTCCGGCCCGATCGGGGCGAATGTCACGGCGGTCACCGGAAAGCGCGGCGGCACGGGCGCCTCGTAGGGCGAGTTCGCGGCAACGCAGGTCGGCGTCGACGGCCGCACCAGCCATACCACCACCGCTACGGTGGCCAGCACGCCTGCCGCAAACCACAGCCATTCGGAACGGAACGGCCTCTCTTGGATCGGTACCCGGTGCATCGCTCCCCGACTCCGGCTCACCTGCTCGCGGATTCTCCATTTGACTGCACCAGGAAAGCAGCCCGGCCGCTCGTGCACCTGGCGAACGAAAATTCTTCACTCTGAAAGGGGCACAGTTCGGCAAGCACCCCGCAAATTCCCGCCGGTGCGCACGCGGCGGCACCGGCCGATCGGAAATGATTCGGCGGCGCGGCGAAGCGAAGCCGCGATCCGGGCGTGTCGATCAGGATCGGCGCGCGTGCCGAGGGAGAAGTTCCCGCCCCGCCTCGTGGGCGACGTCGGCCAGCGCGCGGGCCAGTCGCGCGGTATCCAACGCCGCTCGATCGGCGCCGAGCCGGACCGACAGCGACACCGCGGCCACCGCGGCGCCACGACCGCGGATCGGCACCGCCACGCAGGCGATGCCGGGCACGCACTCCTCGTTGTCGACGGCGACGCCCTGCCGGTTGCGGATGCGGCCGAGCTCGCGATGCAGTTCGGTGCGGTCGGCGAGGGTGCGCGAGGTCAGCTGCGGCAGGCGATCGCGCAGGGAAGCCTCCACGATGCTCGGCTCCAGCGTCGCCAGCAGCGCCTTGCCGAGCGCCGTGCTGTGCGCGGGCATCCGGCCGCCGAGTCGCGTGGGCACGGCCGCGGCGAACCTGCCGCCGATCTTGTCCAGGTACAGCACGTCGCGCCCGTCGAGCACGCCGACGTGACCGACGAGGCCGGTCTGCTGGCACAGATCGTGCAGCAGCGGACTCACCGCGTCCCGGATCTCGTTGTGGTCGGCGGCGAGTCCGCCCAGCTCCAGTGTGCGCAGGCCGAGCCGGTAGCCGCCGGGCGCGTGCGCGAGCCAGCGCAGCCGGATCAGCTGATCGAGGATGCGGTGCACGGTGGACCGCGGCAGCCCGGTGCGCTCGGCCAGTTCGACGAGGGTGAGCGTCGGCGTCGCGCCGTCGAAGGCTTCCAGTATCAGCGTCATCCGCTCGATCATCAATACGGGCGGACTGCCCGGTCGGGCTGCCTGTCCACACCCGGCCCATAACTCCCCGGGTTCGGATTCGGTCATCACCTCGACCGTCATTGCCAACCTCCACGCATGCTCGCGTAGAGCTTAGGAGCAATCCCCGCGCGCATGGGGGATTCCCGGATCCTTTCGGCGCGGCGCCGAGGAGCGGCCGGCCCGTCGGCGTCGCCCGTTCGCAGGCCGCTACGCGGACCCGGGCCCGGAATCCGCGAGTTCGAACAACCACTCGCGCGTGTACCGCTCGGCAAGCAGCGGCAAGTAGTTCGTGATGGTGGCGTGGTCGGCGAAATGGTCGTACGACGAGTACAGATGATCCTCGATCGCGGCGTGGCTGACGCCGTCGAATTCGTCTTCCAAGCGCTGCGCGGCCGCTTTCAGGGCGAGTTCCTGGTCGAGGGTGGTTTCGTGGTTCGGGTGGCTGGCTGTACGGTCGGTCATCGCGAATTCCCCTGGTCGTGACGAATCATACCTGGGACGCCGTCGTGGCCGTACGACAACGCCCATCGTGCGGGTACCCGGCCGAGCCGGTCCATAACGTCCCGGCGGCCCGACCCGGAAGCGAGCGTTCGCTGTTGCAGCGGACGACGCGGTCCACCGGACGGCGTGCCGTTGTTCACGCCGGCCTCACCAAAATAGAACACGTTCTTGTCCGCCGGGCCCGCGCGTGCCAGGCTCTACGGATGGATCTCGACGCCATCGAAGCCGTCCGCCAGCTCAAATACCGCTATTTCCGGACCCTCGACCTCAAAGAGTGGGACGAGTTCGCCGACACCCTCGCCGCAGACGCGAAAGGACGCTACGGCACCCACGCCATGGGCGAACCGCTCCATCTCGACGGCCGCGACGCCATCACCGCGTTCATGCGGCAGAACCTCGGTCCCTCGGTGGTCACCGTACACATCGCCAACCATCCGGAGATCAGCGTCGACGGCGAAACGGCCAGCGGCTCTTGGGCATTCGAGGACACCGTGATCGCCACCGAATACGGTGTGCTGATCCGAGGTGCCGGTTACTACAGCGACAGCTACCGCCGCGACGCCGACGGCAAGTGGCGCATCGTCTCCACCAGCTACCGGCGCGTCTACGAATCCATGCAGTCGCTGGCGGACACGCCCAGCTTCCAGTTGCTGTCCAACATGTGGGCGCGGGATACCTGAGTCCGGGCGCGAAATCGGTCCACTATTCGCCCGGTGGCGCTGGACGATCCGGCCCCACCCGGCGAATGCTGCGCACATGCCCTCCCTAGCGCCTGACGAGTTCGCTCCCGAAACCGCCTACCTGAACACCGCCTCCTTCGGTCTGCCGTCCGCCCGAGCGCTGGCCGCTGTGCGCGACGCGAGCGCGGCCTGGGCGACCGGCCGCGCTGGGCCGACGGCCATGGTGGACCAACTGGTACCCGACCTGCGCGCGGGTTTCGCCCGGCTGCTCGACGGCGCGACCGCTGACGACATAGCGCTCGGCAGTGGCGTCGCGGGCCTCATCGCCCCCGTCGCCGCGGCGCTGCCCCCAGGCGCCGAGGTTTTGCTGCCGGAAGGCGAATTCGCGTCGGTGTCGATGCCGTTCCTCTACCGGGGCGACCTCGTCGTGCGCTTCGTCCCCCTGACAGAGCTGGCCACCCAGGTGCGGCCGGAAACCGAGCTGGTGGCCGTGAGCGTTGTCCAGTCCGCGGACGGCCGCGTCACCGATCTGACCGAGTTGCGCGCGGTCACCGAGGCCACCGGCGCGCGCCTGCTCGTGGACGCCACTCAGGCCGCGGGCTGGTTGCCCTTGCAGTTCGACGACGCCGACTATTGGGTCTGCGCCAGCTTCAAATGGCTGATCGGCGCGCGCAGTGTCGCGTTCCTCGCCACGCCGCCCGAACTCGTCGCGCAGCTGCGCCCGGTCGGATCGAGCTGGTACGCGGCCCAGGATCGCTGGGCCGAGCTCTATAGCCCGGCCGCACTGCCTGCGACCGCACGACGATTCGACACCACGCCGGACTTGCTCGGCGTCGTAGCGGCGCTTGCCGGACTGTCGCTGATCGAGGAACTCACCGTGGCGAAGATCGGCGCGCACGACCTCGAACTCGCCGACCGGTTCCGCGACGGGCTGCGCGAACTGGGGTTCGAGCCCATCGCGGAACGCTCGCCGATCGTCTCCGTGCCCGGCGCGGGGGACCTGGCGCCCCGGCTCGAGCAGGCCGATGTGATCGCCTCGGCGCGTGGGGGCGGTCTGCGGTTCGCTTTCCATCTCTACAACAGCATCGACGACGTCGAACGCGCGCTGACCGCCTTGCGAGCCGGATAGACGGCACGGGCGGGCCGAGCGTCAGCGCGGCCCACCGTGTTCGATCAGTGCCCTGGGCGCTGCGCGGGAGCGCTGATCAACGGAAGATCGAGCGCGGTGCGGATTCCTGCGGGGGCGGCGACCACCGCGGGCACGGCATTGACGATCCGCATACCGGTGGCCAGAAGGGTCGCGTAATTGTGATCCCCGTTGCGGCTGGAAGTCACCAGATCCATCGCGTAACTGGGCTCGCCCGTGATCTCGACCCGGTAGGAGCCCTCGGCGTGCGCGGGCTGCGGCCAATCCGGGCACAGGTCCGGCCGCAGCCGGGTCACGTGCTCGAGCACCGTGACGGGCACGTCACCGACCATGCCCCTGACCTCGAAACGCAAGGCGGCCGCGGTTCCCTCGGCGATGTGGCCTGTCGCGATGTCGAACGACTCCGGCGCAGGAATCCGTTCGAAGGTCTCGGTGACGGCATCGAGGGTGACCCCGATTCCGGCCGCGAGCTGACGAACGGTGCCGCCCCAGGCCAGCGACAGCACCCCGGGCTGCAACAGCATGGGAATTTCGTCGACGGGCTTGCCGAAACCCATGATGTCGAACATGACCGCGCGGTTGTCGTAACTGGCGTAATCCACGATCTCCAGGCAGCGCACCTGGTCGATGCGCAGACAGGTCCCGGCCAGCGCCAGCGGCAGCAGATCGTTGGCGAAGCCTGGGTCGATGCCGTTGACCCACAGCGACGAGTTCCCCTGCTCGGCCGCCTCCCGCACCGGCTGGAGCAACTCCTCGGGCAGCACGCCGTAGGGGTACTGGAAGAACACCGGTGCGCACGCGACGACGTTGATTCCGGCGGCCAGGATGCGCCGCAGGTCCTGCACGGCCTCGAACAGCCGGTTGTCGGTCATGCAGCAGTAGACGACGCAGTCCGGATGCGACGCCAGCAATGCCTCGGCGTCGGTCGTCGCGGTGACTCCCACCGGACGGTCGAGTCCCGCGAGCAATCCCGCGTCGGTTCCGTCTTTGGCGGGCCCGGAGACCCATACGCCGGTCAATTCCAGCTCGGGATGGGCGATCACACCGGCCAGGGCATGCCTGCCCACATTGCCGGTACCCCATTGCACTACGCGATATGTCATGTCACAGATCCGGGATCGGGAGGTCGAGGTTCGGGATGATCAAGCCGCCGTCGGGCTCGAGGATCTTGCCGGTGAGGTACTTCCCCGCGGGCGACACCAGGTAGAGCGCGGCCGCGGCGATGTCTTCCGGTTCGCCGATGCGATGCAGCGGGGTCTTGGCCTCCAATTCGGTGCGCATGGCGTCATTTCCGGCGACGATCTCCAGCGCGGAGGTCAGGATGGATCCGGGCGCGATCGCGTTCACTCGGATACGGGGATTGAGGTCGAGTGCGGCGAGTTTGGTGTAATGGGCCAGAGCGGCCTTGGCGGTTCCGTAGGCCGCGAACGCTCGCCCCGGCAGCCGCCCCATGGTCGAGGTGATGTTCAAAATCGAGCCGCCACCGGCGGTTTCGAGGATGCGGGGCACCGCGGCGCGGACGAGAGCGTGCGCGTTGACGACGTTGAAGCCGAACGCGTCCGCCAACGCCTGCGGTGTGGTGTCCAGCAGCGGGCACGGCAGTGCGCCGCCCACGTTGTTGACCACGATGTCCAGCCGTCCGAAACGGTCGACCGCGGCGGCGGCCAGCGCCGCCGTGGCGTCGACGTCACTCAGGTCCGCGGGGACCACGTGCGCCTGTCGCCCGGCGGCGGCCACGCGCTCGGCCGCCTCCTGGAGCTGGCTCTCGGTCCGCGCGGCGATGACGACGTCCGCACCCGCTTCCGCGAATGCCACCGCGATCGCCGCGCCGAGACCGCGTCCCGCGCCGGTGACTACGGCGACTTGATCATCGATCCGGAACCGATCCAAGATCATGCCCGCTCCTACCTGTCGAATATTCGTCAGCTATGGTTCAATATTCGTCATCGTAAGTCGGTTACCGATCCGGGACAAGGGGTTGCGCCATGCCGGACCGCTCCGCGTCGCCGCCGACGCGTCGCGTCATCATATCGTGTCGCTGTTGGCGACGTCGGTGGAGCCGATCAGTGTCGCCGGCATCGCCGAGCGGCTCGGTATCGCCCGCGCGACCGCGACCGCTATCCTCGCCGAATTGGATTCAGCGGGTTGGGTCGTCCGCGATCCGGCCCGTGGCTATGGCATCGGCCCCGCGCTGGCCGGACTGTACGGCGCCGCGCTTCCACAGGGTGTGGGCGAGATCCTCGCCGGTTTGGCCTCGCGGACCGGGTACGGCGCCACGTTCAGCCGCATAGAACCGGATCGCCTCACCGTGCTCGACGTCCGGCACGGCGCAGACCGCGTCGTCCCCGGCATACCGGTCGGCCATCGCATTCCGCTACAGTTCCCAGCCGGGGCCAGTGTCATGCCGTGGCGTCCGGCGAGTGAGCAGAACACCTGGCTCGGCTCGGCCACCGACGCGGATCAACGGCTGGCCGGCGCGCTGCTGGCATTCGTGCGCGAACGTGGAGTCGCGGTCTTCCGGCCGCGCGCCGACGACGCGGGCATGGTCGATCTGCTCGCCGATCTGCTCGGCGCGGCCGGATCGGAACTTCTGCAACCTCGCCTGCGCGCTCGCGCCCTGCGGCAGCTCGCCGCACTCACGTCACGACCGTTCACCCGGGCGGAGCTGGATTCGGATGCGGTCCTGCCACTCAGTTACCTCGCGGCGCCGGTTTTCGACGCCAGCGGCACCGCGGCGTACGAAGTCCAGCTCGGGCCGTTGCGCGCCGCGACGACGCGAGCGGAACGCCATGAATTCGTGGATGCGACCCGGAGCGCGGCACGCGCCCTGACGACTGCGGTGCAAGCACGATAAGTAATCGACGACGGCCCGGTTCGCGGGATGTGGCCGGCGTGCTGGGGGTGTTGCCGGGAAGGGTCGGGTAAACGCCGAGAGGCCCTCGACTGCTGTCGAGGGCCTCTCGGGAAAGGATGTTCCGGCGGTGTCCTACTCTCCCACACCCTGTCGAGTGCAGTACCATCGGCGCTGGCAGGCTTAGCTTCCGGGTTCGGAATGGGACCGGGCGTTTCCCTACCGCTATGGCCGCCGTAACTCTATGAAACTATCCACCCACCCCCACACGAACGGGTCACCAGTACACCCGACCGAACCCGAGGGTTTGATGGGGTGACACGATGATCGTGCCGCGGGGGTGTCTGTGTGTTGTTTCAGACACCGCACAGTGGACGCGTAGCAACCTTTGTTGGTAAGTCCTCGGCCGATTAGTACCGGTCACCTCCACACGTTACCGTGCTTCCAGTTCCGGCCTATCAACCCCATGGTCTATAGGGGGCCTTAACCACTCGAAGGTGGTGAGAAACCTCATCTTGGAACAGGCTTCCCGCTTAGATGCTTTCAGCGGTTATCCCTTCCGAACGTAGCCAACCAGCAGTGCCCTTGGCAGGACAACTGGCACACCAGAGGTTCGTCCGTCCCGGTCCTCTCGTACTAGGGACAGCCTTCCTCAAGTTTCTGACGCGCGCGGCGGATAGAGACCGAACTGTCTCACGACGTTCTAAACCCAGCTCGCGTGCCGCTTTAATGGGCGAACAGCCCAACCCTTGGGACCTACTCCAGCCCCAGGATGCGACGAGCCGACATCGAGGTGCCAAACCATCCCGTCGATATGGACTCTTGGGGAAGATCAGCCTGTTATCCCCGGGGTACCTTTTATCCGTTGAGCGACACCGCTTCCACATGCCGGTGCCGGATCACTAGTCCCGACTTTCGTCCCTGCTCGACCCGTCAGTCTCACAGTCAAGCTCCCTTGTGCACTTGCACTCGACACCTGATTGCCAACCAGGCTGAGGGAACCTTTGGGCGCCTCCGTTACATTTTAGGAGGCAACCGCCCCAGTTAAACTACCCACCAGGCACTGTCCCTGAACCCGATCAGGGTCCGAGGTTAGAAGTCCAATACGACCAGAGTGGTATTTCAACGACGACTCCACGAACACTGGCGTGCCCGCTTCACAGTCTCCCACCTATCCTACACAAACCGTACCGAACACCAATACCAAGCTATAGTGAAGGTCCCGGGGTCTTTTCGTCCTGCCGCGCGTAACGAGCATCTTTACTCGTAATGCAATTTCGCCGAGTCTGTGGTTGAGACAGCAGAGAAGTCGTTACGCCATTCGTGCAGGTCGGAACTTACCCGACAAGGAATTTCGCTACCTTAGGATGGTTATAGTTACCACCGCCGTTTACCGGGGCTTAAATTCTCAGCTTCGCGTCCGAAAACGCTAACCGGTCCTCTTAACCTTCCGGCACCGGGCAGGCGTCAGTCCGTATACATCGTCTTACGACTTCGCACGGACCTGTGTTTTTAGTAAACAGTCGCTTCTCTCTGGTCTCTGCGACCACACCCAGCTCGAGGAGCAAGTCCCGTCACCAGACGTGGTCCCCCTTCTCCCGAAGTTACGGGGGCATTTTGCCGAGTTCCTTAACCACAGTTCTCTCGATCGCCTCGGTATTCTCTACCTGACCACCTGTGTCGGTTTGGGGTACGGGCCGTGTACCAACTCACTAGAGGCTTTTCTCGGCAGCATAGGATCACTGAATTCGCCTCAATCGGCTACGCATCACCTCTCAGGCTCATGCGACACGGATTTACCTATGCCACGCCCTACCGGCTTACACCAGGTACTCCATCACCTGGCCCAGCTACCTTCCTGCGTCACCCCATCGCTTGACTACTACACCCAGGGTCTCGTGCATCCCCATCACCTCACCCGAAGGTGATAGATCCGGTTCAGGACGATTAGCACAGATGATTCGCCATTGGGCGCGGATACACGGGTACGGGAATATCAACCCGTTGTCCATCGACTACGCCTGTCGGCCTCGCCTTAGGTCCCGACTCACCCTGGGCGGATTAACCTGGCCCAGGAACCCTTGGTCATTCGGCGGACGAGTTTCTCACTCGTCTTTCGCTACTCATGCCTGCATTCTCACTCGCACAGCCTCCACCACTAGGTCACCCTGTGACTTCCACGGCTGCACGACGCTCCCCTACCCACCCCAACACCTGGCTCGAAAGCAGGCTAATGTCGGAGTGCCGCGGCTTCGGCGGTGTACTTGAGCCCCGCTACATTGTCGGCGCAGGATCACTTGACCAGTGAGCTATTACGCACTCTTTCAAGGGTGGCTGCTTCTAAGCCAACCTCCTGGTTGTCTTCGCGACCCCACATCCTTTTCCACTTAGTACACGCTTAGGGGCCTTAGCCGGCGATCTGGGCTGTTTCCCTCTCGACTACGAAGCTTATCCCCCGCAGTCTCACTGCCACGCTCTCACACACCGGCATTCGGAGTTTGGCTGACTTCGGTAAGCTTGTGGGCCCCCTAGGCCATCCAGTAGCTCTACCTCCGGCGTGAAACACGTGACGCTGCACCTAAATGCATTTCGGGGAGAACCAGCTATCACGGAGTTTGATTGGCCTTTCACCCCTACCCACAGCTCATCCCCTCAGTTTTCAACCTAAGTGGGTTCGGGCCTCCACGACGTCTTACCGTCGCTTCACCCTGGCCATGGGTAGATCACTCCGCTTCGGGTCCATGATGTACGACTCAACGCCCTATTCGGACTCGCTTTCGCTACGGCTACCCCACACGGGTTAACCTCGCCACACACCGATGACTCGCAGGCTCATTCTTCAAAAGGCACGCCATCACCCCACCCCAAAGGGAAGGCTCTGACGGATTGTAAGCGTCCGGTTTCAGGTACTATTTCACTCCCCTCCCGGGGTACTTTTCACCTTTCCCTCACGGTACTAGTCCGCTATCGGTCACCAGGGAGTATTCAGGCTTACCGGGTGGTCCCGGCAGATTCACAGCAGATTCCACGGGCCCGCTGCTACTCGGGCACCCACTACAACAGAGCACGCATTTTCGCCTACGGGACTCTCACCCTCTACGACAGGCCGTTCCAGACCACTTCGACTAACACGCACTTTTCTGACTGTTGCCTACCACGGCAGTGATAGGAAAGTGAGCCCCACTACCCCACACGTGCAACACCTGCCGGCTATCACACACGCATGGTTTAGCCTCATCCGCTTTCGCTCGCCACTACTCACGGAATCACAATTGTTTTCTCTTCCTGTGGGTACTGAGATGTTTCACTTCCCCACGTTCCCTCCACACACCCTATATATTCAGATGCGGGTAACACGACATCACTCGTGCTGGGTTTCCCCATTCGGAAATCCTCGGATCTCAGCTCGGTTGACAGCTCCCCGAGGCTTATCGCAGCCTCCTACGTCCTTCATCGGCTCCTGGTGCCAAGGCATCCACCGAACGCTCTTCAACACTTACAAACAAAGATGCTCGCGTCCACTGTGCAGTTCTCAAACAACACACCCACCCGAACCAGAACCCAGGACCAGCACCCCCGAAGGAGCCGGTATCACAAGAGATCCGAGCAGATCGTATTTTTTGCCTGGAAAGAACGTCTGTTCTTTCAGGACCCAACAGTGTGTTGATATATCAACCACAGCCGGAGACTCGGCTCCGACCCATATGGAAGAAACTGCCAGCGTTCCACCCATGAGCTCCGCAGTCCCACATCCGAGGACTAAACGGCTCTGCCAGAAGCAATCCCGACTCCACGGGACTCTCACTGGAGATGCTCCTTAGAAAGGAGGTGATCCAGCCGCACCTTCCGGTACGGCTACCTTGTTACGACTTCGTCCCAATCGCCGATCCCACCTTCGACGGCTCCCTCCCACAAGGGGTTAGGCCACCGGCTTCGGGTGTTACCGACTTTCATGACGTGACGGGCGGTGTGTACAAGGCCCGGGAACGTATTCACCGCAGCGTTGCTGATCTGCGATTACTAGCGACTCCAACTTCACGGGGTCGAGTTGCAGACCCCGATCCGAACTGAGACCGGCTTTAAGGGATTCGCTCCACCTCACGGTATCGCAGCCCTCTGTACCGGCCATTGTAGCATGTGTGAAGCCCTGGACATAAGGGGCATGATGACTTGACGTCGTCCCCACCTTCCTCCGAGTTGACCCCGGCAGTCTCCTGCGAGTCCCCGGCATAATCCGCTGGCAACACAGGACAAGGGTTGCGCTCGTTGCGGGACTTAACCCAACATCTCACGACACGAGCTGACGACAGCCATGCACCACCTGTACACCGACCACAAGGGGGCCTACATCTCTGCAGGTTTCCGGTGTATGTCAAACCCAGGTAAGGTTCTTCGCGTTGCATCGAATTAATCCACATGCTCCGCCGCTTGTGCGGGCCCCCGTCAATTCCTTTGAGTTTTAGCCTTGCGGCCGTACTCCCCAGGCGGGGCGCTTAATGCGTTAGCTACGGCACGGATCCCGTGGAAGGAAACCCACACCTAGCGCCCACCGTTTACGGCGTGGACTACCAGGGTATCTAATCCTGTTCGCTACCCACGCTTTCGCTTCTCAGCGTCAGTTACTGCCCAGAGACCCGCCTTCGCCACCGGTGTTCCTCCTGATATCTGCGCATTTCACCGCTACACCAGGAATTCCAGTCTCCCCTGCAGTACTCAAGTCTGCCCGTATCGCCCGCAAGCTTGGGGTTGAGCCCCAAGTTTTCACGGACGACGCGACAAACCGCCTACAAGCTCTTTACGCCCAGTAATTCCGGACAACGCTCGCACCCTACGTATTACCGCGGCTGCTGGCACGTAGTTGGCCGGTGCTTCTTCTACAGGTACCGTCACTCACGCTTCGTCCCTGTCGAAAGAGGTTTACAACCCGAAGGCCGTCATCCCTCACGCGGCGTCGCTGCATCAGGCTTTCGCCCATTGTGCAATATTCCCCACTGCTGCCTCCCGTAGGAGTCTGGGCCGTGTCTCAGTCCCAGTGTGGCCGGTCGCCCTCTCAGGCCGGCTACCCGTCGTCGCCTTGGTAGGCCATTACCCCACCAACAAGCTGATAGGCCGCGGGCCCATCTCGCACCGATAAATCTTTCCACCCCAAGCCATGCGACAAGAGGTCATATCCGGTATTAGACCCAGTTTCCCAGGCTTATCCCGAAGTGCGAGGCAGATCACCCACGTGTTACTCACCCGTTCGCCGCTCGTGTACCCCGAAGGGCCTTACCGCTCGACTTGCATGTGTTAAGCACGCCGCCAGCGTTCGTCCTGAGCCAGGATCAAACTCTCCGTTGAAGACTCTCGAAACACCCGAAGGCGAATCAAAAATATCTGAACCAGAGTCCGAAAACCCAGCAAAAACAATCGCCAGCCGAAAAAAAGCTGACTAAATGCCCGACCCTCCACACGGGGAGCGGAAGAGCCGGAACCAAAAATAATTGGCACTGACATTCATCGACACACTATTGAGTTCTCAAAGAACACACGCACACACATTCCCCGTTCATCGGACCTTCTGTGAGGCAACTTTTCCAGCTTAGCCCATCCGCACCCGATCAAAATCGGGCTCCCGATCGAGCCAGTGTGATCGCCAGGCGCTCCTCGTCCTACCTCGTTTCCCGGTCCTTCCGCTCGGCGTCTCCGCCTCGCTTCTCGGCTCCGGGTCGGTGTCCGTGTCGCTCTGACCTGGAATAAGTTACGCGGCGCGGAACGCTTCGTCAAATCGCCTGCGCAGCGCATGATTTCGCAGGTCAGAAGCGCGCCACTGGCAGGCAATGGCATCGAATGACACAAATGTGATTCAAGCCACCCGAAGACCCGAGTTCAGGTGTTTCCGGCTGCGGCCGGGCCGGCCGGGCGCCCGGCCGCGCGCAGCAATTTGGCGCCGAGATCGCCGAGGAGATCTCTCATTTCGGTGGGTTCGACAACCTCGAAGTCCAGATGCAGGTGGGCGATACGGAGGGCGGTCCATTCCAGGGAATCGGCCGAGGTGCGCAGGAGACAGGTGTGCGCGTCCACCGGTTCGACCTCCTCCGCGCGCACCCGGAACGCTTCGGCGAGCTCGTCGGCGCGGGCACGGACGCGAAGCACGACCGCCCGGGCCGGCCTGGTCCGAGCCAATTGGCTGGTCACGAAGCTCGCCGCGTCGGGCGCGGGCAGCGCTCGGGCGGCGCACCGTATCCCGATGGGCTGCGGCGCGGTCAAGCGATCCACGCGGAAGGTGCGCCAATCCGCGCGATCGACGTCCCAGGCCACCAGATACCAGCGGCGTCCCGCGGAAACAAGGCTGTGGGGTTCGGCCAGGCGGCTGGTTTCCGCGGCAGTCTTGTCCCGGTACCGGAAGCGGACGCGCTCGCTGTCACGCGCGGCGGCCGCAAGGAGGACGAGCACCTCCGGGTCGATCACCGGACCGGCGGCGGGGCCGCCGAGTGACACGGTGGTGGCGTCGATCGCGTCGACCCGGCGCCGCAACCTCGATGGCAGCACCTGCTGCAGCTTCACCAAGGCGCGCGCGGCCGATTCCTCGATACCCGCGACCGCGCCCTGCGCCGCACCGCGCAGCCCGAGGGTGATCGCGACCGCTTCCTCGTCGTCGAGCAGCAGAGGCGGTAGCGCCGCGCCCGCTTCCAGGCGGTATCCGCCGATCGCGCCGAGGCTCGCGACCACCGGATACTCCAGCTCTCGCAGGCGCTCCACGTCGCGGCGCACCGTCCGCACGGTGACACCCAGCCGCGCCGCCAGTTCCGGGCCGCTCCATTCCCGGCGGGTCTGCAGCAACGAGAGCAACTGGAGCAGTCGCGCGGCGGTCTGGGTCACGGGCTCAGTATGGCGGCGAACGAGGACAGAAACCGACCTCATCGGCTCCTACCGTCAGGTCCGTGCATGCTCATCGAGACACCATCGAGATCGCCGGGGCCCGCGTGAACAACCTCCGCGACATCTCGCTGACGATCCCCAAAGACAAGATCGTGGTCTTCACCGGCGTCTCCGGTTCGGGTAAGTCATTGATCGTCTTCGGCACCGTCGCGGTCGAATCGCAACGGCAACTCAACGAGACCTTCACCTGGTTCATCCGCAACCGGCTCCCGAAGTACGAGCGACCGGAGGCGGACTCGATCGACAACCTCGCGCCCGCCGTCGTCGTCGATCAGAAACCGATCGGCGGCAATTCCCGCTCCACCGTGGGCACCATGACCGACATCCACTCGATCATCCGCGTGCTGTTCTCCCGGCACAGCGTGCCGAGCGCGGGCGAGGCCACCCGCTATTCGTTCAACGACCCGCTGGGTATGTGCCCCGCGTGCGACGGTCTCGGCCATGTCGTTCGTCCGGATCTGGACAAGCTGATCGATACCGGCAAGTCGCTCAACGAAGGTGCCATCACCTTCGGGCCCTTCGCGGTCGGAACGTTCCAGTGGCAGCTCTATGCCGAGTCGGGACTTTTCGACCCGGACAAGCCACTTCGGGAGTTCAGCCCGGAGGAATGGCAGCTGTTCCTCTATGGCAAGGGTTTCCGGGTGCCGCGCAAGAACCGGAACGGATCGGCGGGGAACAACGCCTACGAAGGCCTGCTCGAGCGGTTCGACCGGCTCTACGTCAAACGTGATCTCACGGCGTTGTCCGACAAGAATCGCGCGGCCGCCCGAGCGGTGGTCACCGAGCAGGTCTGCCCGGACTGCGGCGGCGCCAGGCTCAACGCCGCCGCGCTGGCGAGCCGCATCGGTGGACTCGGCATCGCCGACTACGGCAGGTTGGAGATCACCGATCTCATCGACGTGCTCGACGGCCTGGACGACCCGGTGGCGGCGCCGATCGCGCAGGCCGCCGTCGCCCGGTTGCGCCGGATCGAAGAAGTCGGGCTCGGCTATCTGTCGCTCGACCGGGAGACCGCCACCCTGTCCGGCGGCGAGGCGCAGCGCCTCAAAGTCGTGCGGCACCTGGGCTCGAGCCTCACCGGCATGACCTACATCTTCGACGAGCCCAGCGTCGGCATGCATCCCCGCGACGTGGGACGACTGAACAATCTGCTGATCCAGTTGCGGGACAAAGGGAACACCGTCCTGGTCGTCGAGCACTCCCCCGACGTCATCGCCGTCGCCGACCATGTCATCGACATGGGGCCGGGCGCCGGCGCGCGCGGCGGGCGGGTCGTCTTCCAGGGGACGGTGGAGCGGCTGCGAGACGCGCCGACGCCGACCGGTGAGCGACTGCGCCGGGCGCGAAGGGTCAAGCAGGACGTCCGCGAGCCCGCCGGGTGGCTCACCGTCACCGGCGCCGACAGCTACAACCTGAAGAACCTGACCGTACGCTTCCCGACGGGTGTGCTCACGGCGGTGACCGGCGTGGCGGGCTCCGGCAAGAGCACGTTGGTCTCTGGCACACTCGTCGCGGCGCATCCAGAGGTCATCGCGGTCGACCAATCCGCGATCGCCGCCTCGAGGCGCTCCAGTCCCGCGACATATCTCGGCATCATGGATCCGCTGCGTCAGCTTTTCGCCAAGCGGCACAACGTGCGACCAGGACTGTTCAGCTTCAACTCCGACGGCGCCTGCGGCGAATGCGATGGCGCGGGGGTGATCTTCACCGACCTGGCGTACATGGATCCGGTCACTACGGTGTGCCGGGCTTGCCACGGACGCAGGTACCGGCCGGAGGCGCTGGCCTACGAGATTCGCGGCGCGTCCATCGCCGACGTGCTCGAGATGCCCGCCGAACAGGCGCTGGAATTCTGGGCCGGCGAGGGCGACCGGAGAATCCTGACGCCGGTGCGAGCACTGCTCGACGTGGGACTCGGCTACCTCTCCCTCGGCCGCTCCCTCACTTCGCTGTCCGGCGGGGAACGTCAACGCGTCAAACTGGCCGACCACCTCCAGCGGCGCGGCGGACCCGGCGTCTACGTGCTGGACGAGCCAACCACCGGACTGCACATGGCCGACGTGGACACCCTGGTCGCGCTGCTGGACCGGCTGGTCGAGGCGGGCAACACGGTGATCGTCATCGAACACGACCTGGACGTGGTCGCGCGGGCCGACTGGGTGATCGATCTCGGGCCGGATGGCGGAAAGCACGGCGGCGAGATCGTGTTCGCCGGAACGCCCGCAGGCCTGCTGGCGGATGACCGGTCTCTCACCGCGGAATACCTGCGACGCAGCGTCGTCGGCTGAGCATCCGCGCGGGACATGGCCGCGCTCCGACGCTCGCCGCCGGACTTCGCGACCGGACCGAACGTCGGTTCCGCCGCTGCTCGCCGAAGCCCGCGACGCCGCGCCGAGGCCGGGGCGCAGAGCTCCACGTCTCGGGGGACCGAAATGCGCGGGACGGCACGGGACGACCACCGCGACGGCATCATGAACCTATGACGACGCGGCAGGTGGTTCGGGCGGGGGCATTCGCGCGGATCTACGACCCGAGCGTCGGGGAAACCGAGTCCTGGTACATCAACGACCACACGATCGTTCGCGACGACGCCGGGCGGTGGCACCTTTTCGGCATCACCCACCCGGAGCCCGCGAAGCCGTTCGACGAGGTCGAGTTCGCCCACGCCAGCGCCGACCGGCTCCTCGGGCCGTGGACCAAGCACGGCTCCGCGCTGCGGGTGGATCCGGACTACGGCGAAACCCATCTGTGGGCGCCTTACGTGGTCGGCGCCCACGGGCGGTACCACATGTTCTACGCGGCGGGCGGCACCGACCGTACCCGCGCGGCGATGAACTCGGCGACCTCGCCGGACCTGTTCCACTGGACCCGGTCGTCCGGAGGTCCGCTGTTCCGCGACGGCTACGACGCTCGCGACCCGATGGTGGTGCGCGTGGGTGACCAATGGGTGATGTACTACTGCGCGACCAGCGCCCCGGTTGGCGGTCATCACGTCGTCGCCTATCGGACCAGCACCGATCTCGTGCACTGGGGCGAGCGGCATATCGCTTACACCGACCCGGCCAAAGGCACGGAAGCGGGCAATACCGAATCTCCCTTCGTCCTGCGGCATGGCGGATGGTGGTATCTGTTCATCGGCCCGCGCCCGGTTTACGTCGGCACCGATGTCTTCCGCAGTGAAAGTCCGTTCCATTTCCATATCGGGGACAAAGTGGGGCACATCGCGGCACACGCCGCCGAAGTGGTGAGCGAGGACGGCCGCTGGTGGATCACCAGCGCGGGGTGGGGCCAAGGCGGCGTCCACTTGGCGCCGCTCGTCTTCCCGCCGTCGCGCGTCGTCAAAACGGTTCCGCGCTGAGCGCTCCGGGACGCCGAGCCGGGACTCGGTTTCGGCGAAACGCCAACGGGCACGGTCGCGGCTGGTATCTGTTGATCGAGTCGAAACTCTCCGATCACCCACCTACGGGAGGGACCGGCATGGCCCGCATCGGCGTTATCAGCATTTCCGATGGCCGCGACTACGTGCATGCGGGCATCGCCGACTTCATCACCGCCACCGAGGACCGGCTGGTGGCCGCGCTCACGGCGGCGGGACACGATGTGATCCGCGGTGCGGCCCCCGTCAGCGACAACGCGCTGGCGAACTCGGTGGCGCGCGCGGTGGCGGCCGCGGACGTGGATCTGACCGTCCTGCACTATGCCGTCTGGGCATTCCCGCATTTCACGATGCTCGCGGCGAGCGCGCTTGCCGGGCCGCTGCTGTTGCTGTCGAACGTCGACCCGGTGCAGCCCGGGATGGTGGGCATGCTCGCCGCCGGCGGCGCGCTGGACCAGATCGGACGCGAGCACGCCAGGCTGTGGGGTGATCCCTCCGATCCCGGGCTCATCGACGCCATCGGCGTGCGCGCACGCGCCGCTGCGGCCGTCTCCGGCTTGCGCGGTACGACTTTCGGGCGCTTCGGCGGACGGCCGATGGGCATGAACACCGCGGTCGCCAACACCGATCAGTGGCAACGGCAATTCGGCGTTGACGTCGAGGAGATCGACCAGTGGGAGATCGTGCGGCGCGCCGAATCGGCCGACGCGGGCGAGGCGAGGGCCGCGCGCGAATGGTTGGAGCGGCATACCGCCGGTGTGCACTACGACGGCGCGAAGCTCACCCCGGAGCTGCTGGAACGCCAGATCCGTTCATATCTGGCGGTACGTGAGCTGATCGGCGAATGGCGCCTCGATTTCTCGGGAATCAAAGGTCAGCCCGAACTCACCCAGTATTTCGCCACCATGGACGTCACCGAGGCATTGCTCAACGATCCCTATGACTGGAACGGACCGAAGGAACCGCACGTCTGCGCCACCGAGGCGGATATGGACGGTGCGCTGACCATGCAGCTGCTCAAGCGGATCGCGGGCACTCCGGTGCTGTTCGCCGACGTCCGGCACTATCACGCCGACCGGGACATCTGGGATCTGTGCAATTCCGGCCAGCACGCCACCTGGTTCGCCGCGCGCAGCGCCGATCCCGAGGAGAATCTGGCGAAGGTGCACTTGTACCCGGAAGTGTTCTTCTTCCCCGCGGGCGGCGCCTCGGTACACCATCTGGCCGCGCCGGGACAGATGACGCTCGCGCGGCTCACCCGCCTCGACGGCCGCTACCGCATGCAGCTGATGCTCGGCGAGTTCGAGAACTACGACCGGCAGACCAACGAGGCGCTGATGAAACAGTCGACCCGGGAGTGGCCGCACGCGTTCGCCCGGCTGGACGCACGCGCGGACGACTTCCTGAACCGGTTCGGCGCCAACCATATCCACGCGGTGCCCGGTGATCATCGCGCGACGGTGCGCGCGGCGTGCGAACTGCTCGACGTCACGCTGGACGAGTTCACGCGGTGACGATGTTCCTCGGCATCGACATCGGCACCGCGAGCTCGAAAGGCGTACTCACCGATGCCCGCGGCATGATCATCGCCAGAGCCGAACGGGCGCACGACGTCTCCATGCCGCACCCCGGTTGGGTCGAGCACGACGCGGAGGCGGTGTGGTGGGCAGATTTCGTCGCGATCGCCCGCGACCTGGTGGACGCGGCGGGCGGCGCCCCGCTCGACGGTCTCGCGGTATCCGGTATCGGCCCGTGCCTGCTGCCCGCCGATGCGCAGGGCAGGCCGCTGCGGCCCGCCATCCTCTACGGCGTCGACACCAGAGCCGGCGCGGAGATCGCGCAGATGAACGACGAATTCGGTGCGCGGGCCGTACTCGACCGCGCCGGATCACCGCTGACCAGCCAAGCCGTCGGCCCGAAAGCCCGGTGGCTGGCCCGGCACGAACCGGACGTGGCCGCGCACACCGCGATGCTGCTGATGGCGAGTTCCTTCCTGGTGTACCGGCTCACCGGCCGGTATGTGCTCGACCACCAATCGGCCAGTCAGTGTGTCCCCCTCTACGACTTGCGCGCGCGTGCGTGGGCCACGGACTGGGCGGAGCGGATCGTGCCGGGATGGTCGCTGCCGGACCTGGCCTGGCCCACGGAGATCGTGGGCCGGGTGAGCGCGGAGGCGGCGGCCGCCACGGGGCTACCGGCGGGGTTGCCGGTCACCACCGGCACCATTGATGCCTGGGCCGAGGCGGCCAGTGCCGGGGTCCGCGCCCCGGGCGACGCGATGATCATGTACGGCACCACGATGTTCCTGGTGCAGGTGCTCACCGACCCGCGCCCGCATCCCGGCCTCTGGGGCACCTGCGGTACCTGGCCGGACACGTACACGCTGGCCGCGGGTATGGCCACCTCCGGCGCGGTCACCGAGTGGCTGCGCAAGCTCGTCGGCGGCGAGTTCGCCGACCTGGTCGCCGCGGCCGCGGACGTACCCCCGGGCAGCAGAGGATTGCTCGCGCTGCCCTATTTCGCCGGGGAGCGCACTCCCCTGTTCGATCCGGACGCCCGCGGCATCCTCGCCGGGCTGACGCTCGGGCACGGACGGGCCGAGATCTACCGCGCGGTGCTGGAGGGCATCGCGTACGGAGTGCGGCACAATCTCGAGGCCATGACCGAAGCGGGTGGGCGAGCCGGGCGACTGGTCGCGGTGGGTGGTGGCACCAAAGGCGGCCTGTGGACCCGGATCGTTTCCGATGTCACCGGCCTGCCGCAGCAGTTGCCCGCCGACACCGTCGGCGCGAGCCTCGGTGACGCTCTGCTCGCGGCCGAAGCCGCGGGAGTCGACACCTCCGCGTGGAACCCCGTCGTCGGCACGGTGCGGCCCGATCCCGCGCACACCGCGAAATACGACGATTATTACCGTCATTACCGCGATCTGTACGACCACACCACGAATATCGCGCATTTCTTGGCGGCCGAACAGCATCGTGCCTGGGCGCCTTCCTGATCGCGGATATCCGTGCGACGATGCAGAGTTGCTTCGCAGAACGATACGAGGAATCCATGCCCACGATCACCCTGACCCAGCACAATTTCGACTCCGTCGTCGCGTCCCACCCGATCGTGCTGGTGGATTGGTGGGCGGGCTGGTGCGGGCCGTGCCAGCGTTTCGCCCCCGTGTACGAGGCGTCGGCGCAGCGGCACCCGGAAGTCGTGCACGGCAAGGTCGACGCCGAGGCCGAGGCGGCGTTGAGCGCGAGCGCGCAGGTGACGCAGTATCCGACGCTGATGGCGTTCCGGGAAGGGCTGCTGGTGTACTGCGAGGCGGGCGCGCTCGCGGCGGACGCGTTGGAGGATCTGGTGCAGCAGATCCTCTGGCTCGACATGGACCAGATCCGGCGGCAACTGGCCGAGCAGGCCGACGCTCAGCAGCTCGCCACGACCGGCGGCCCCGGCGCCGCGCGCCGGGCCGGACTCGCACCCACGGCGCCCCGATACGGCTGGCCCGGCCTGTGACGGCGCCCGGCGGTGACCTGTGGCGGCTGGACGGCGCGCGAACGCGGTCGGTCAGCGCCGAGAACCCGACCGGAGCGCCGGGTGCGGGCGCGCGGGCGACCGACGGCACCGGGGCGCACGCGGCCCGGCTGCTGGGCGCGGGGTGGAAGGTCTCCCCCTCGATCGCGCTCGCCGACGGCGAAACCGCCACTCTGGCCGATGTCCACGGGCCCGGAGTGTTCCGGCATCTCTGGTTGACCACCGAGCGTTCCGTCTTGCGCGGGCTGACGCTGCGGATGCACTGGGACGATGCCGCACGGCCCGCGATCGAGCTGCCGCTGGGCGACTTCTTCTGCAACGGGTGGGGCGAGCTGGCCCTACTCAGTTCGGAGATGGTGGTCGTCGCGCCCGCCGGTGGATTGAACAGCTACTGGCCCATGCCGTTCCGGCATCGAGCGCGCATCACGCTCGAGAACGGCTGCGGCCGCGCGGTTCCGGTGTACTACCAGGCCACCTACACCGAAGAGGACGTGCCGGACGACGCCGGGTATCTGCACACGCGGTGGGCGCGCGAGACCGGCTTGGGCACTCCGGCCGTCCACACGATCCTCGATACGGTGCCGGGACCCGGCCGCTACGTCGGCACCTACCTCGCCATCCGGCCGGGCGCGCCGGGGTGGTGGGGCGAAGGCGAGGTCAAGTTCTTCATCGACGGGGACACCGAGCATCCCACCATTTGCGGGACGGGCACCGAGGACTATTTCGGCGGCGCGTGGAATTTCGATCTCGGCGAAACCTACCGGATGTATTGCACGCCCTATCTCGGGCTGCACCAAGTGCTGCCGCCGGAAGAGATCTACCGACCGGACCAGCGTTTCGGAATGTACCGCTGGCATGTGCGTGATCCGATCTGTTTCGACCGCGACCTGCGCGTCACCGTGCAAGCCCTCGGATGGCAGGACGCGCGGACCTACCTCCCGCTGGCGGACGCCGACGTCGCGACCACCGCATGGTGGTATCAGGGTTGATCGTGGTCCGCGTCCGATGCCGGGATGTCCGGCGCCAGCAGCGCATCGGCGCGCGCCAGCGCCGCGTCCAGGTCAGCGGTGATACCGTCCAGGCCGGTCAGACCGTCCAGCAGCCCGGCGAGTTCGCCGTGCACGGCGCGCAGTTCCGCGATCGCCGGGTCGACCGGGAACCACGCGACCGCGTCGTGCCACCACGAGTCGCCGGAGAGCCAGGACCACAGCACGTCACGCACCAGAACCGGGTCGGGGGTGTACATCTGGAAGGATTCCGTCGCCGACCCGGCCCGGTACTCGAGTTCGTAGACGCCGTCGGGCAGCAATCCGGCGCGGATGTCGTGCAGGCCCGCTCGGCTGAGCTCCAGAACGGCGTGCTGCGGACCGGCCGGTCCGTCGAGCAGGCCGCCGAGCGCGTCCTCGGTCAGCTCCGGCAGCGGCGTCCCGTCTCCGGTGCGGATGCGCACGCCGGTGGGGTCGATGCTCATCGCGCCAGTCTGCCCGATCCTGTGAAGGATCACGCGAAAGGGGCCGGTGTGCGTTCCAGCCCACGGCGGGCAGCGGTCCCGGGTCCGGGCGGCGCCGTCCGCCTCGCATCAGTCGCCGGAACGCGACCGGGCCGGTTCGCGTTCACCCCGAACGGCCGGGGCCACGCGGGCGGCACGAACGGATTTCGATCGGAGCGGGCCGGATGACGACGGTCGCGGGGATCGACAGCTCCACTCAGTCGTGCAAAGTCGTCGTCTGCGACGCCGACACCGGTGCGATTCTCGGTCGCGGTCAGGCGGCTCACCCGGAGGGAACCGAGGTGCACCCGGACGCGTGGTGGGACGCATTGTGTGCGGCGGGCGCGGGATTGCTCGACCAGGTCGACGCGATCGCCGTCGCCGGACAGCAGCACGGCCTGGTCGCGGTGGACGCGGCGGGCTGTCCGGTGCGGGAGGCGTTGCTGTGGAACGACCTGCGCTCCGCCGAGGCGGCCGAGGAGTTGATCGCCGAACTCGGTGGACCGCGCGCGTGGGCCGATGCCGTCGGCAGCGTCCCGGTGGCGGCTTTCACCGTGGCCAAGCTGCGCTGGCTGGCCGATCACGAGCCGGAGCTGGCCGACCGCACCGCGCACGTCCTGCTGCCCCATGACTACGTGACCTGGCGGCTCCGGGGCGGCGGTCCGGGACGCGTGCCCGAGCCGACCACCGACCGAGGCGACGCTTCCGGCACCGGGTACTGGTCGCCCACCGAGGGCGGTTATCGGGAGGATCTGGTCGCGCTTGCCTTTCGCGGGCGCAGGCCCGCGCTGCCCCGAGTTCTTCGTCCGGACGAGCCCGCAGGCCGGACACCGTCGGGCACCCTTGTCGCCGCCGGGACGGGGGACAACGCCGGGGCCGCGCTGGGTTTGGCGATCGGGGAAGGCGACGTGGTGGTCTCCTTGGGCACCAGCGGGACGGTCTTCGCTCGTTCCGATCGGGCCGGCGCCGACGCGAGCGGCGCGGTGGCCGGATTCGCGGACGCCACGGGCGCGTTCCTGCCGCTGGTCTGCACGCTCAACGCCGCACGCGTCCTGACTTCGACCGCCGATCTGCTCGGCGTGGATCTGACCACGCTGGAATCGCTCGCCGCGCGGACACCGCCGGGCGCGGACGGGGTGGTCCTGCTGCCCTATCTCGCCGGTGAGCGCACGCCCGATCTCCCACACGCCGCGGGCAGTTTGCACGGGCTGCGCCCAGGCGCGATGCGGCCCGGCACCGTGGCCCGTGCCGCGTTCGAGGGCCTGCTGTGTCATCTCGCCGACGCGCTCGATCACCTCACCGGATGCGGGGTGCGGCCACGGCGCGTGCTGCTCATCGGCGGCGCCGCGCGCTCGCGGCTGGTCGCCGAGGTGGCCGCGCAGATCTTCGGCGTCACAGTGACGGTGCCGGCACCGGACGAGTACGTCGCGCTCGGCGCTGCCCGCCAGGCCGCCTGGGCATTGAGCGGAGCATCCCGGCCGCCGACCTGGCCCGCGCACGCCGTCGCGGAGATCGCGGCTCCGGCCGACCCGGCGGCCGGGCGACGAATCCGGGCCGGATACGAGCGGGCACGCCGGGCGCTCTACGGCTGACCGGCGGTTACGGGAGATTCGGCGCGAGCGCCGGGATTCGAGACAGCTCGTGCACCGCCCTCTCGATCGGCGTTTTTCGTCGCCGGGTGGCGCCTCGCCTGCCCGAAGGGTTGGATCACCCTCGTCGAAGAGAGGTGGACAAATGATCAAGACCCAGGTGCGAAGGGCGGTGACGGCGGAACGGACGGAACTCGCCGAACTCTTGGCCGGGCTGGATGCCGCGAGCTGGGACGCACCCACCCTGTGCTCGGGCTGGCGGGTGCGCGAAGTGGTCGCGCACATCACCATGCCGTATCGACTGTCGAGCGCACGTTTCGCGCTGGGAATGTTCGCGGCGTTCGGCAACTTCAACCGCATGGCCGACCGCACCGCACGGGTGGACGCCGCCACGCTCAGCGCGGCGGAACTGCTGAAATCGCTCTGGGACAACGTCGACCATCCCTGGCGGCCACCGGGCGGCGGACTGACGAACGCGCTGAGTCACGACGTGATCCACGGTCTGGACATCACCGTGGCACTCGGCCTGGACCGCCGGGTGCCGGAGGACCGGATCCACATGGTGCTCGAAACGATCGATCCCAAGACCGTCAGATTGTTCGGCGCCGACTTGGGCGGCATCGAACTGCGCGCCGACGATTTGGACTTCAGCTACGGTTCCGGCACAGTGCTGGCGGGTTCGGCCCAGGACCTGCTGCTGGTTCTCTGCGGCCGCAAGCTCCCCGCCGGACACCTGCGCGGCGAGCCCGCGCGGCGATTCACCGCGCGCGAGTGACCCGGGTCGCCCTCGTCAGCAAGCGGCGTCCGCGAGCTCGCGGAGATGGGCGGCGGTTTCGTCGTCGGCGGGAAAGTACGCTTCGACCGCGATGTCGTCGAGCGTGATGTCGAACGCCGCGCCGAAGGTGGTGATCGTGCTGAAGAACGCGAGTTCGATGTCGCGGTGGCACAACCGGATCGGCAACACGATGTCCGGGAGATCGCTGTCGGTATCCCCCTGGTTACCGTAGGCCCGCAATTCCTCGTGCAGAGCGGCGAGTTCACCGTCTCCGGTCGCCATGACCTGGCGGGCCAGGCGGGCAGCAGGAATGCCCTGACCTGTTCGAGGTTGCGGAGCCGGGACGCGAACCCTCGTGGATGCAGGCCGAGCCGCATCATGTTGATCGGCGGTCGCAGCAGCTCCGGATCGACGTCGTCGAGGAATACACCCACACAGTCGTTGGCCTGCACCAGGTTCCAGCGCCGGTCCACCGCCAGCGCCGGATACGGTTCGTGCAGACGCAGGACTCGCTGCACGGCGTCGCGGGCACGCCGCAGCGCGGGATGGTTCCAGTCGCGGCGCTGGAACTCGGGAGCGTGTCCGGCGGCGATCAGCACCCGGTTGCGTTCGCGCAGGGGAATGCCGAGTTGTTCGGCCAGGTGCAGCACCATGGACCGGCTGGGAATCGTCCGGCCGGTCTCGACGAAACTGATGTGGCGGGCGGAGACGTCCGCCTGGATGGCCAGATCGAGCTGGCTCAACTCCCGCCGCTGCCGCCATTCCCGCAGCAGCTCGCCTACCGGTCGGTCACCGTTCATCGGCCCAGTATCGCGACGCCCGGATGCCGCTCGCCATTACATGGCGGGTAATCGACACCGCTGTCCGCCCGCTGCCAGTCTCGGCGGCATGAGGAACGACGATGTCGCACTGCGCAACAAGGAACTGGTTCTGTGGGGTTTCACGGAATTCGCTGCGGGCAATATCGGGGTGCTCCACACCCTGCTGCACGACGACTTCCTGGAACACAGCCCCGGGAATCCATCGGGCAAAGACGCTTTCATCGACTACATCGCCCAGGCGCCGGTCGCCGGATCGAAACTGGAGCTGGCGCGGGTGATCGCCGACGACGAGTACGTGGTCGTGCACTACCGCATGACTGCGCCGGGTGGTCAGGAGCCCGACCAGGCGGTGGTCGACATCTGGCGGATAATGGACGGAAAGATCGTCGAGCACTGGGACGTCGTCCAACCGGTGCCCGAACCCGCTCGGATCCCGCCCGGCATGTTCTGAGCCGGAGCATTGGCCTTCGCGGCCGGCAGATGGGAACGACCGGCCACGGCCCGACCCCACGGCCGGGCCGGTCGTCGGCCCGCCGTGGAAGCTGGACAGAAGCATGGTGCGCAGGATGGCTAGACTGCACACAACTCCTCATACAAGTAGAGAGGTGCCGATGATTCCGCAGGTACGGCGTCATCCACTGGCCGCGCAGACGGCCGACGTGCTGCTCACCCGCATCAGGGCGGGTGAGTGGCCGCTGGGTCACCGCCTGCCGGGCGAGACGACGCTGGCCGCCCAACTCGGGGTCGGACGCTCGACGCTACGGGAGGCGATCCGCGAACTGGCGGGCAAAGGCGTACTGGACAGCCGCCAAGGCGCGGGGGTTTTCGTGACCGCGCTGGATGTCACCGAGGAGTGGGACGCCGTCCTGCGCCGCGCGACGATCGCGGCGGTGATCGAAGCGCGCATCGCCATCGAGGCCGAGGCCGCCGCCCTGGCCGCGCAGCGGCGGACTCCCGCCGATCTGCGAGCGATCCGCCGCACGCTGGCCGCGCGGGAAGCGCACGGCGAGCCGGTGGCCGAGCACGTCGACGCCGATATGGCCTTCCACCGGGCGGTCATCGTCGCCGCCCACAACGACGTGCTGACCCAGCTGTTCGACAGCTTCCTTCCCCGGCTGCGCCTGGCGATGATCGACATGCTGAAGATCCGCCCGGTGCCGTCGGAGTCGGCGGATCACGCCGCGCACGAACAGTTGGCCGAGGCGATCGCCGAGCGGAACCCCACCGCCGCGGCGCAGTACAGCCGCGCCCATCTCACCACTCTGAAAGAGGCGTTCACGTGACCGCTCCGGTGCTCGAACTGACCGACGTGACCTTCCGGCGCGACGGCAAGAAGATCATCAACGGGATCTCGCTGACGGTGCGCGCGGGCGAACGCTGGGCGCTGCTGGGTCCCAACGGTGCGGGCAAGAGCACAGTGCTCGGTTTCTGCGGCGCGGTCACCTTCCCGACCTCGGGAAAGGTCCGCGTACTCGGCGCGGAACTCGGCCGCGTCGAATTGCAGCGGCTGCGCCGCAGCATCGGCCAGGTGAACCCGCGCCATCCGCTGCGCTCCGCGCTGACCATTCGCGAGGTGGTGCTGACCGGCTTGACCGCGACGATCGACACACCGATGCGCTGGACACCGACGGCCGAGCAACTCGACCGAGCCGACGCGATGATCGATACCGTGGGTTTGACCGGGAAGGCGCGGGAGGTCTGGCCCACGCTGAGTCAAGGTGAGCGCGGCCGTACGCTCATCGCTCGCGCGCTGATCGCCGAACCCAGGCTGCTGCTGTTCGACGAACCGTCCACCGGCCTCGATGTCGCCGCGCGTGAGCAGTTGCTCGACACCCTCGACACCTTGGACCGCACCCATCCCGACGTCGCCTCCATCCTGGTCACCCACCATCTGGAGGAACTGCCCAGTACGACGACCCATGCGTTGCTCATCGCCGACGGCCACACCGTCGCGGCGGGTCCCGCGCCGGAGACGATCACGACCGGACACGTCAGCGCCGCGTTCGCGCACCCGGTCGACGTGCGCTACGACGACGGCCGCTGGACCGCCCGCGCGGCGCGCGGACCCACCGCGTGGCCGCCGCGCGAGCCGGCCGGATAACCGCACCACGGTGGTAACGCCGTTGTAATCGCCACACCGCAAACGCGTGTGAGCATGCAACGAAATCGTCTACCACCGGAGGGATTACGGTTACGTGTGGCAGATCTATCGAGCAGTATTCCGCACCGATGACCACCGTGTGCTCGGCTACGTCGACGTGGGCGCGAAGCTCATGCAACACGCCAGGATCGGCCACCCTCTCATCCAAGGCGTCGAGCGGCTGCTCGCCGAGCCGACCCGGCTCACCTGGGCGGGACGGAATGGACCACGATCGGCAGGCGATGAAGTCCTCTATCGCACAGCGGGTTCCGTCGCCGCGCTGGTGCCGCCGGAGCACGGCGCCGTCGGTCGGTACCTGGTCAATCACGACCAGCGGATCTTCGTGGACAAAGCGACCGTGCTGGAGAACGAGCACCGCCACCGGATCCATCCCCTGCCCTTGCTCACCGCCGAGCCCGCACCTCACCCCGGTCGCATCACCGGCGATTCGACGCTCCTCGGATCCTGGGCCCACGCCTTGATCTCGGTGCGCGACACCGTGCCGAGCGGATTCGAGCAACGGAAGTTCGATCTGACGGCTCGCCCCAGCCGCGCGGATCCGCCCGCTGACTAGGCAGTGTCCCGATTCCGGTTCGCTGCCGCCCGGCGGATATCTCCGTCTTCGACGGCGCGGTTCACGGCACGGTGGTGAACAGCTCCTAGCTATCGCCGACGAAACGATGCGGTAAGTAGCCGACACAGGTTCCACAGCCGGGGAGGCAGAACCTAGCGCTGGATCGCGTCGCCCGCCGAACCAGTGCGGTGTTCGGCCTCCGCGAGTTCCTTCAGCGTCAGCAGTTGCTTGCGCATCATGAGCAGGTCGCCGAGCGCCAGCGCCGCCGCGAGCAGTTTCGCGCCGCCGAAGCGTATCCGCACCACGAGCCGGGTTCCCGCTCCTTGCGGACGTACCGCGTAGGTGACGCAGACCTTGCCCGCGACCAGGGTGATGTGCCTGCCGAGGACGAAGGAGACCAGCTCGAACTGGGACATGAACTTTTGCCCCACCGCCAGCTCCGTGAGCATCGGATCCCGCTGACGCGGGCTGCGTTTGCCGAAGTTGTCGAGCATGTCGTAGCTGTAGGGCGCGACGCGCAACTGGCACAGCCAGGCGTAGACCAGAGCGGGCGGCGCGTCGATGCCGATCGCGCGATCGGCCTGGACGCCGCCGGGTTGCCGCTCGTCACAGGGCAGCGGCGCTTCGCGCTCGGCCTCGGTGGCGCCCCACACCGTTCCCGGGATCATGCCGCCGCCGCGATCCGGCGCAGCATCTGCCGCACCGCCAACCGGTGGCCGCCGGTTCCCACGACGAGCGCGCGATAGATCCGGCCGTGCGGGCCGGGAAAGTCGCCGTAGCTGCGCGCGCGGACGCGGGTCCGGCTCGGCCCTTCCTCGTCCAGTTCGAAGATCAGGGCGTACTTGGAGAACCAGTGCTGTCCGCGCAGAGCCAAACGGTGCGGTCGGGTCATGGCATCGATGACGAACCCGGTCGGCGGCGACGGTTCGTCCGGGTCGTGGCAGACCACTTTCAGCACCGCCTTCCACGCCCGATCGCGGTTCGCGTCGACGGATCTGGCATGCTCATCTATATAGGACAAACGCTCCATATAGAAGGAACGTACTAGTACATGGCGCCGCCCCGCAAGCACGACACCGACGTGATCCTCGACGCAGCACGCGCCCTGGTGCTGGCCGAGGGTCCCCGCGCGACCAGCGTGTCCGCCATCGCCGAGGCCAGCGGCGCCCCGGTCGGCACCCTGTATCACCGCTTCGGCAACCGCAACGGCGTGCTCACCGCGGCGTGGTTGCGCGCGCTGCGCCGCTTTCAGGAGGGGACCCTCGCCGCGGCGGACCACTCCGATCCGGTCGAGGCCGGTGTCGCCATGGCGCGGGCCGCGCTGCGGTTCGGGCGGGAACTGCCCGAGGACGCCAAATTGCTGCTCCAGCTGCGTTCCAGCGATCTCCTCGACGGCGGACCCGACGACGAGTTCCGCGCCACCCTCGCCACGATGAACGCCCCGTTGATCGAGCACCTGCGCCGCATCGCGCACGCCTTGTTCGGCCGCGACGGCGAACGCGAGATCGACGCGGTCTCGCGGGCGATCGTCGATCTGCCGTACGCGGCGCTGCGCCGCCACGCCCACGCTCCGTCGCTGCCCGGCTGGCTGGAGGAGGACCTGACCGCCGCCGCCCGCGTTCTGCTGCGTTCCTACCGCCCGTGACCCGCCGGGTTCACGATTCTCGGCTCAGCCGGTGATCAGCTCGGGAGTGAGTTCGTCCAGATCGGAGATGACGCGGAAGGCCAGGCCGAGCGCGTCGGAAGCAGGCGGGTACTCCGGGCGCGGCGCCGCGATGACCCGCATCCCCGCCGCATGGGCCGAGCGCAGTCCGTTGCTCGAATCCTCCACTGCGGCACAGTCGGCAGGCCGCTTGCGCAGGAAGGTCGCGACCGTCGTGTAGACATCCGGCGCCGGCTTGCCCCGGTCGACTTCCTCGGTGGAGAAGGTGACGGTGAAGTACTCGATCAACCCGGTCCGGCCGAGCACGGTGTCGATCAGGGCGCGTGGCGACGAACTGGCCAGCCCGAGCGGCCAGTGCTCGCTGATCCGCTGGACGGCTTCCACGGCCCCGGGCAGCAGCGGAACGCCGTCGTCGTAGCGCTCGGCCATCCGCTCTATCACCTCACGCCCCACCGTCTCCGGCGGCGCGTCGACGCCGAGTTCACCGCTCAGGTAGGCCGACCACTCGCCGGTGCTCATCCCCATGAGCCGCCGCTGGGTGTCGGGCAGCCACCGGCCGCCCCGCTCCGCGACGTAGCCGCGCCGCACCAGTTCCCAGACCGGCTCGGAGTCGATCAATACGCCGTCCATGTCGAAGACGACCGCGGTGATACCCATGCGCACAGAGCCTTTCGCCAGCCGAAGCGGTCCGAGGTCGATCGCGGCGGGATCGCACCATCACCCGCCGGAATCGTGCCGGTATCACCCGCGAGAACGCGATACCCGGTCGGGCACCAGCCTAGGCGGTGCGAGCGCGCCGCGGCGCAGGTGGCACCCGCCCGGCGAGCATTCACCGGGCAACCGATAACTTGTTCTTATGAACGAATCGCAGGCCGGTGACTCGCTGCCGAGCAAGGAGCACCACGAGGGCGGGTTCCGGCCGATGACCGAGCTGATCGCCGCGCACGAGGCCGCCAAGGACGACATCTCCCGCGGCGGGCCGCACTACGGGCAGTTCATCGAGCAGGTACGCGGCCTGATGGACCGGGTCCGTCTGGCCTCGCCCTCCGACGAGCTGGCGGTGGAAGCGATCGGCATCCTGAAGGAACTCAACGACAAGCTCGACGCCGCCCGGGTGGACGAGTGGTCGACACCCAACTGGACCCGCTTCGACCTGCCCGCCCGTGGCAACATCACGCTGCCACCGTTCTTCATCGACCATGTCGACCCGGAGCACGGGGTCGACGCGCGTCTCACCTTCCGGACCTTCCACCTGGGCGGCAACAGCGCCGCCCACGGCGGCCAGATCGCCATCGCCTTCGACGACCTGCTCGGCATGGCGGCGGCGGTGCACTCGGGCTCGGTGACCAGGACCGCGTCGCTCACCGTCGACTATCGCTCGATCACCCCGTTGAACACCGAGCTGAAGGTGCGCGCGTGGGCCGAGCGGCGGGAGGGGCGCAAGGTCTACGTCCGGGCTACGCTGCACGACGGCGACCGGCTATGCGCGGAAGCGAACGGCTTGTTCATCGTGCTCAAACCCGGACAGCCCTGAACGACGACGCCCCTGCGCGCAGTCCAGCCGGTTCCGGAGCGAGTCGCGCCGTCCGACTCCCGGCAGCACGTCGGCTCGTTTCCGCGGATGGGCGTTGCGGCTGCGGGGGCCGTTCCGCCGAACCCCGCGCCTAGCGACCCGGATCACGGAGCGGGCTCCCGATTGGCATGCCGTGCAGTGCCACAGGGAATGCTTTCCCGGGCGCGCGCACGACCCTCGATCGTAAGAGCGCAGGTAGCAGCGCTTCGCCACCGCCGATGGCCGCTGCGAGTGCACTGAATGCATGTGTGCGCGTGCTGTTCTCGCGACCCGAACGATCACGGCGCCCGCCGGTCGCGCTTTCCGACCGGCGAGCGCCGAGTGATCACCGCCCGGGGAAATGCGCTTCCCGGTAGGCGCCGAACCGGGCGTCCACCTGCTCGGCGGTCAGGCCGAAATCCTCCAAGGTGTACCGATGGACCGGACGTGCGGCGCCGGAAACACTGTCCGCGTGCAGCGCCGTCATCGCGGCGGTCGCTTCCTGCGTCAGGGGCAGATCGAAATGGCGGTAGATCAATTCGACCGTGCCGATCGGGTCGGCCACGAATTCGCCGTAGTCGACGTCGCAGAACTGCGCCGCGTCGTGCCGCTTGCGGTCGGCCAGGAACCGCTGCGCGCCCCGCGCCCACAGGTCCAGTTGCGCCTCCCCCACCACCGGACCGCGGAACTTCTCCGACCAACCGGCCGACGCCTGTTCGTTCAGACTGCACACCGAGGCGATGATGGTGCGCGGATCGCGGTGCATCTGGATGACCAGCGCGTCCGGATAGACCTCGAAGATGGCGTCCAGCGCGAACAGATGGCTGGGGTTCTTCAGAACCCATCGTTTGTCCGCGTCCGGCAGTCCGATCAGCTGGAGGTTGCGCCGGTGCCTGCGATAAGCGGGAGTCCAATCCCGCTCGCGCAGCCACTCGGAGTAGGTGGGCAGGTAGGCCAGGCACTCGTAGGACACCGACATGGCCGATTGCCGCAGCAGCTGCCAGCACTCCTCGACCTGATCGGCCGAGATATGGTGTACTCCCATGAATTCCGGATGCTCCACGTGGTGCTTGTCGTAGGCGGCGGCCAGACGCTGGTACACCGGGTTGTCCGCCCAGGTCTCGCGCGGCGGGCGCGGCTGCGGCATCTCGGTCAGCCACATCTCCAGTCCCTGGTGCGCGGGATCGGCGTTGAGCAGGCGGTGCACCGCCGTCGTGCCCGAGCGCGGCAGACCGGTCACGAAGATCGGTCGTTCGATCGTCACGTCCGCGTGCTGCGGGAACTGCCGCCACGCGGCTTCGCTGAGCAGCCGGGCGATCAGTGCGCCGCGCAGGAAGGCGCGGTTCACCTTGTTGCCGAAGGGGGTGAGTCGGGCGTCCCGGGCGTAGGACTCGAGCAGCACCTCTAGGCCCTCGCGGTAGTCATCGGTCCCGAAGTCGTCCAGCCCGACCACCTTGGTCGCCGAGGCATGCAGGTCGTCGACGGTGCCGACGTCGTCCCTACCGATCACGGTCATCTCCTAGTGGTGGAATTCGCCGGCGTTGACGTCCAGGCACGCGCCGGTGATCGCGCGGGCCATGGCGGACGCGAAGAACACGACCGCGTCGGCGATCTCGTCTGGCTCGGGCAGTTTGCGCAGGTCGGTGGTCTTCGCGGTCTCGGCGTAGACCTCCTCGGGGGTGGTGCCCCGCTGCTGTGCCAGGTAATTGAAGTACCACTTCAGGTTGTCGGCCCAGATATACCCGGGGGCGACGGAATTGACCCGGATGCCCTTCGGCCCGAGTTCGGTGGCCAGGCTCTGCGCCAAGGCGAGCAGGCTGGCCTTCGCCATCTTGTACGGTCCGAAGGTCCGCCGCGAGTGCCGCAGCACCGCCGAGTTGATCATCACCACCGATCCCTTGGTCTCGGTGAGGGCGGGCACGAACAGCCTGGTCAGGCGCAATGCGGCGAGAACGTTCGTCTCGAAGCCCGCGCGCACTTGGTCGAGGTCGACATCGGCGAGGTCGACGATGGGCGGGATGGCGAACGCGTTGTTCACCAGCGTGTCGACCTTGCCGAACGCGCTGCGCGCGGTCTCCAGCAGGTTGACCGCCGCGGCCGAGTCGTTGATGTCGGTCGGCACGGCGACCGCGCGCCTGCCGAGCTCGGTGATCTCCTTCGCCACTTCGGTCAACCGGGACTCGGTCCGGGAAGCGAGCACCAGGTCCGCTCCGGCTTTCGCGCACTGCACGGCGATCGCGCGCCCGAGGCCGGGTCCGACCCCGGAGACGACCACCACTTTGTCCCGCAACAGCATCAGCCGAGCATCCTCTCCGCGACGGCGACCTGGCGCGCCGCGATCCTGGCACGCCACTGCTCCGGCGTGACCCGCGCCTGCTCGTAGTACGGCAAGCGATTCGGCAGGTCCGCCATCGAGACGAGCTCCACGGTCGGCCCGTCGTCCGGCTTCATCTCCCGCGACAGCCGCTGCCAGCGGAGTTGCAGATAGCCCCTGGCATGCCCGGTGCGCTCGATCCAGTTGACCAGACCCGGGTCCTGCTCACTGACCACCAGCCGGATCATCCCGTCCGGGTCCACGTGCGCCTGGTCGGCGGTGAGACTGGTCTGGTGGTTGATGTAGTCCAGCGACAGGTACCACATACTGCCGAGTTGAAAGCCCTGGTAGGGCGCGTCCGACTTGGGCACCGTGATGATCATGGCCCGGTCGTCGTCCAGGTCGTAGTGGCCCACCGAGGAGAACTGCGTGCTGAGCCCGCCCGGGGTCGGACGCGGCTCGGTCATGGTGTTCACCGGCAGGTTCAGATAGAACCACTCCGGGAAGGCGAGGAAGGTCTTCAGCCGCGACACCAGCATCTTGCCCGCGACGCCGTACCGCTTGGTCAGCACGTCCTTGGTGAGCGGCGGCGGCGCGTCACCGATGCGGTCAACCCGCTGGATGCGAATCGTGCCCGCCTTCTCGGTCGCCCAATCGCTGTGCACCTCGCGCACCACGAGCATCGCCGCGTCGGCGCCGAGGTGCACATAGCCGGGGCGCGCCGCACCGGGGCCGAAGCGGAGCTCGTAGGTGCCGTCGGGCCGGATGTCGAGGGCGCGGTCGTCGAACGCGGTGAGACTGTCGGGCACGTCCACCGGCGAGTAGTTGCCGTTGAGCACCTGGAAGCTCAGGTCGCGGGTGGTGCCACGGGTGCCGGTCACCACGTATTCCGCGTCCGGGCGCAGGTAGGAGTGGAAATAGAGGGTGTCGGGGTTGTCCAAACCCATCTTGGTGTACGGCCCGGTGGACATCACGAAGAACGGAAAGTCCCGCTCGTAGGCCCAGGCCATCTGCAACGACGCGCGAATGCTGCCCGCGAGGTAGTCGTAGCCCTCGACGAGGTCCTGTTCGGTGCGGATGTGCGCGGCTGCGGTGATGATCTGCTCGGCGGCGGCGATGGCGTCCGCGAACGGCTGTGTCAGCAAGAGGCTCTCTCCGGTGTTCCAAATATGTACCAGTCTGGTACATTTCGATGGGACAAAGATTAGAACGTGTTCTAGGAGTGGTCAATGGTCGGCCGTCGGTCCGCCCCCACCGCACGGGTGGTTCAAGTCCTCGATTTCTTCGTCGAGCAACGCGGGAAACGCTTCGGGCTCTCCGAGCTCGCCCGCGAGCTCGACCTGGCCAAACCGACGTGCCTGGGCATCCTCACCGAGCTGACCGCGGGCGGCTACCTGATGCGCGACGCCGATACCCGCACCTACGGGCTCGGACCGGCGCTGATCGCGGCCGGGCGGGTGGCGCAGGACAGCTTCGCCATCTCCGCGCTCGCCCGCGTCGAGCTGGAGAAACTCTCCGCGCACTACCACACCACGTGCACCGCCTCGGCCGTGGTCGGCGAACAGATCATGGTCCTGGAGAGCACCGGCCCCGGCCTGGTCAAGGTGGGCGCGGCCTATCATTTCGCGCCGCCGGTCGGCCTGATGTACGTGCTGTGGGACACCGACGCCGCCTTCGACGCCTGGCTGGCCAAGCCGCCCGCGGTACCGCTGCGACAGGACGAGGCGCGCCTGCGCCAAGTCGTCGCCGAATGCCGCGAACGCGGGTTTCTCGTGGAGAGCATGACCACGGCCGGGCGGCGGCTGTACTCGCTGCTGGCCGGGGTCGCCGACCGCGATCTGCCTCCCGAGCTGCGCGAACTGGTCGGCGAGCTGGTGACGAGCCTCGGCGAGCGGGTCTACCTCGGCTCGGACCTGCGCCCGCGCAAGGAGCACGCGGTGAGCCTGCTCGCCGCCCCGACCTACGACGGCGACGGCAGGCAGAACATGGTGCTCACGATGTACGTCGGCCGCTCCATCACCGGGGCCGAGATCACCAGGCGCGGCGCCGCGCTGGTGGCCGCCGCCGACGCGGTGACGGCGAACTCGGGCGGACATCGCCCCATTGACCAATAACCGAAACGTGTTCTAGTTTTGCGGTGTGAGCCAGTACGCGAAGTCGACGGCGAGCACCTACGAGCTGCCCCATCTGGACGCGCTCGAGGCCGAGTCGGCGCACATATTCCGTGAAGTGGCAGCGACATTCGAGCGCCCGGTGTTGCTGTTCTCCGGCGGCAAGGATTCGGTGGTGATGTTGCACCTGGCGGCGAAGGCCTTCTGGCCCGCGCCGCTGCCGTTCCCGGTGCTGCACATCGACACCGGGCACAATTTCGACGAGGTGATCGCCTACCGCGACGCGACGGTCGCCCGCCTGGGGCTGCGATTGGTCGTGGGGCGAGTGCAGGACGACATCGACGCGGGACGGGTGGTGGAGGAGACCGGGCCGCGCGCCTCCCGCAACCGGTTGCAGACGGCGACGCTGCTGCGCTCGATCCAGGAAGGATCGTTCGACGCGGTCTTCGGCGGTGCGCGCCGCGACGAGGAGAAGGCCCGCGCCAAGGAGCGGGTGTTCAGCTTCCGCGACGAGTACGGCCAGTGGGATCCGCGCAGGCAACGCCCCGAGCTGTGGAACCTCTACAACGGCAGGCACCGCGCAGGCGAGCACATCCGGGTGTTCCCCCTGTCCAACTGGACCGAGCTGGACATCTGGAGCTACATCGCCGCGCAGGACATCGAGCTGCCCCCGCTGTACTACGCGCACCGTAGGCCCGTGGTGCAGCGCGACGGAATGCTGCTGGCACACACTCGATTTCTCGAACTGCTGGACGGTGAGGAGCCCTACCAGGCCACGGTGCGATTCCGCACCGTCGGCGACGCGACGTGCACCGGCTGCGTCGAATCCACCGCGGCCACACCCGCCGAGGTAGTCGCCGAGGTCGCCGCGGCGCGGGTCACCGAGCGCGGCGCCACCCGCGCCGACGACCGCATCTCCGAGGCAGGTATGGAAGACCGCAAACGCGAAGGCTACTTCTGATGACGACCACACTGTTGCGCCTCGCCACCGCGGGCAGCGTCGACGACGGCAAATCGACCTTGATCGGCCGGCTGCTGTTCGATTCCAAGACCCTCTTCACCGACCAGCTCGCCGCGGTGGAGCGCACCAGCCGCGACCGCGGCGACGACTATCCCAACCTGGCGCTGCTCACCGACGGCCTGCGCGCCGAGCGCGAGCAGGGCATCACCATCGACGTGGCCCACCGTTACTTCGCCACGCCGCGAAGGAAATTCATCATCGCCGACACTCCGGGACATGTGCAGTACACCCGGAACATGGTGACCGGCGCTTCCACCGCCGACTTGGCGCTGATCCTCGTGGACGCCCGCAAGGGCGTGGTCGAGCAGACCCGGCGGCACGCCTTCCTGGCCGGCCTGCTCGGCATCCCGCACCTGGTGCTGTGCGTGAACAAGATGGATCTGGTCGGCTGGTCGCAGGACCGGTTCGAGGAGATACGCGGTGAGTTCGCGCGGTGGGCCTCCAAACTCGACGTCTCCGACCTGACCTTCGTGCCGGTGTCGGCGTTGCACGGCGACAACATCGTGCATCGCGGCGCCAGCATGCCGTGGTACGAGGGCACTCCCCTGCTGCACCATCTCGAAGAGGTGCACATCGCCTCCGACCGCAACCTGATCGATGCGCGTTTCCCGGTGCAGTACGTCACCCGCAGCCACGCGCAGGACTTTCGCGGGTACGCGGGCACCGTGGCGGGCGGGGTCTTCAAGCCGGGTGACGAAGTCGCGGTGCTGCCCTCCGGGTTCACCACGACCGTGCAGGCGATCTGGGGGCCGGGTGGCGCACCGGTCGCGGAAGCCTTCCCGCCGCAGGCGGTCACCATCCAGCTCGCCGAACGAACTGGACATCTCGCGCGGTGACCTGATCTGCCGCCCGAACAACCGCCCGGCCGCGGGGCGCGATCTCGACGCGATGGTGTGCTGGTTCGCCGAGGAAGCCCAGCTGACCCCGGGCGCGACCTACACCATCCGGCACACCACCCGTGCGGCCACCGCCGAGGTGCGCTCCCTGGACTACCGGCTGGACGTCAATACCCTGCATCGCGACGAGCATGCGGAATCGCTGTCGCTCAACGAGATCGGCCGGGTCCAATTGCGCACCCGGCAACCCTTGCTGTTCGACCCGTACCGCCGCAACCGCGCCACCGGCAGTTTCATCCTCGTCGACGACACCACCAACAACACCGTCGCCGCGGGCATGATCACCGGCCCGAGCCTGCCCTCCTCCCGGGTGGTCTGGCACTCCACGGCCGTCGAGCGCGACGAGCGCGCCACCCGTGGCCTGACGGTCTGGCTGACCGGCCTGTCCGGTTCCGGGAAATCGACCGTCGCGGTGGAGCTGGAGCGCCGATTGGTCGCCGCGGGGCGTCCGGCGTTCCTGCTCGACGGCGACAACCTGCGCCACGGGCTCAACTCCGATCTCGGGTTCAGCGCGGCGGACCGGGAAGAGAACGTCCGGCGCGTGGGCGAAGTGGCGAAACTGTTCGCCGAAGCCGGTGTCGTGGCGGTGGTCTCGCTGATCAGCCCCTATCGGGCCGACCGTGATCGCGTCCGGGCCACGCATGAGGCGGCGGGCATCCCGTTCCTCGAAGTCTTCGTCGACACCCCGCTGGCGGTCTGCGAAGCGCGCGACCCCAAGGGCATGTACGCCAAGGCCCGCGCGGGCGAGATCCGTGGCTTCACCGGCATCGACGACCCGTACGAAGCACCGACCGAAGCCGAGATCGTGCTGCGTCCCGACCATGGGGACCCGGCATTGATGGCCGCGACGATCATCGCCAGGTTGACGCGCATGGACTGAGGCAGGTGCGAGTACCATACGGCCGGTCTCGTAACGGCGACCCGGGTGACTTCCAACGGCGAGATGCCTCTGCCTGATCGCGTTGCGGTCGAGCGAGGTTCTCGCCTCCGGGATCGAAAGCCCCGGATCAAAGTTGCAGATCGGCCGCTGATACTCGCGCAGCCCGCCGCGTCGATCCCGGCCGATAGGTCGCTTGGGCTATCGGCCGGCGAGTCCGGGTGTAGGCCTCCAGCGCCGTGGCGATGGAGTCCGCACCACGCAGGGTCTTCGCCAAGACGATCGCATCCTCGATCGCGGCGGTCGCTCCGCGTCCCGCCGCCGGTGAAACGGCATGAGCGGCATCGCCTATCAGGACGGTATCGGTGTTGTGCCAGCGTCCATCGGGCTCGAGGTCGTACAGCGCGATCGGCGCGCTCACCTCGGAGCGCTCCAGCACCTGCGCCACCGGGGTGTCCAGCAGCGCCTCGAGAAACGCTTCCGGGTCGATCGCCGCGTCCGCAGACGTGACGTTCCGCCTGCTGAACCAGAACGATCCGTCGCGGGTGTCCCCCACGTATCCCGCCACCCCGTTCGCGTGTGACCAGAAGTGCAGCACGTTCGTCGGTAGCTCCCGCACCGGGGCCGGGCAGTGTCCGTATCGGATCAGTTGTCCTGTGTACGTGGGCTCGCGGGAATCGCCGAGCATCCGCCGGGTAGCCGAGCGAGCGCCATCGGCGCCGACCAGCAGATCGCCCGAGCGCTCGCTGGGATCGGCCCGGGTTCCGTACCGGCAGCGGATGCCCGCCTGCTCCAGACCCCGGCGGAGCGAAGCCAGCAGGTCCTCGCGCCACACATGAGTGCTCGGCCAGCGATGACCGGGCTCGGTGCGGGCGAAGTTGTTCGTCCGGCCGGTGAGCGTGTCGACGGAACTGACACCCACCACCGGGAATCCGGCCGCCCTCACCTCCGCGCCGAGACCGAGCTGATCGAGGGCGGTCGATGCCGCGGGCCCGAGCGTGACCCAGCCACCCACCTCGGCCGCGCGCGCCGCTGCCTCGTAAACGCTGACGCGTACGCCGACTTTCGTCATCGCCAGTGCCGCGCACGCGCCTCCGATACCGCAACCGATGACCTCTGATCGAAACATCAGCCCACACCTTCGCCACACGCCGAGGTCATTCGTCGACCCATCTGAAACCGTCCTCCCCTGACTCGTCACCGCGACCACGGCATTGTCCGGTCTGCCTCGAAGGTATCGGCTCCGCTCACGCCCGCGCGCTCCATGCGAGAGAACTCGCTCCTTCGAAGCCATCAACGGTAGGCGAATGGTTGTCGATCGCACTGGCCGCCGCCATTTCACTACGCTCGCTCCAGCTTGTGGGGGGAATCAGCGGTCGGTCGGGGCGGGTGCAGTGCCCAGAGCGGCGCGCCGCGAGCAGGACTTCACGGTTTCACCTCGAGATGGCGGCGGCTGTGGTCCGCGTGCGCAGTTCACGCAGGCGGATGACCAGGCCGACGGTGGCGATCGCGGAGAACATCAGCAGGAACCAGGTATCGGACGCGTGCCCGCCGCCCTCGTCGACGGCGTGGTTGAGCGCGTGCAGGGTGTTGCTCACGACGAATCCGCCCAGCACCACGGAGACGACATCGCGCCACGCCAGGGCTGCGATCATCATCAGCCCGATCCCGATCTGGAACACGCCCGCGTCGTGCAGGAAGTGTTCGTGCTCGGGCCAATTCGCCCATTCGGCGAATCCGGCCGGGTCGAAGCGGCACCAGGCTCCGATACCCAGCATCGAAGCCGCTGCCACGAGGGTGACGACGGTGACCGAGCGTTTCATGATTGCCTCCTTCACAGGCCGCGCACGCGGTACTGCACTGGAGACGAGGCGAGCCGCCGGGATGTGATGGGTACTCGCGTGTGATCTCAGCGACAGGCGAACGGGCAGGTGGGAATGACCGCCTGCCCGTCGGGTCCTGCCGATCAACCCAGCGTGCCGAAGAACTCGCGGATATCGCCGACCAGCAGCTCCGGCACCTCCAGTGCCGGGAAATGCCCTCCGGAGTAGAACTCCGACCAGTGGGTGATGTTGTGCGCTCGCTCGGCGAAGCGGCGGATGGCGTAGTCGCCGTCCTTGAAGACCGCCACGCCGGTCGGGACGGTGCCCTTCGGTTTCGGCGCGAACATGGTCGCGTCGTGGAAGCGTTCGTAATAGAGGCCGGCGACGCTGCGAGCGGTGTCGGTGAACCAGTAGACGCTCACCGTCGTCAGCAGGCGATCCAGGTCGACGGCGTGTTCGGGCAGGTCGTGGGAGCGGTCGGTCCACTCCCGGTACTTCTCCACGATCCAGCCGAGCTGGCCGGTCGGCGAATCCGCGAGCACTTGCGCGATCGTGTTCGGGCGCGAGCCCTGCAGTTTCATGTAGGCCGAGCCGTCGTCCTGGAACTCCTTCATCGCGGCGAGGCGGGCCTTCTCGGTGTCGGTGAGCGCCGCCATGTCGGCGGGGTCGCCGGTCGGGAAGGTGACCAGCGCGTTCACGTGCACGCCGACGACACGGCCGGTATTGATCCGGCCGAGCGCCGGGGCGATGAACGCGCCGTGGTCGCCGCCGTGCACGCCGTAGCGGTGGTAGCCCAGGCGGGCCATGAGCTCGGCGAGCGCCGCCGCGATCCGCCCGTCGTTCCAGCCGGTCTCGGTGATCGGGCCGGAGAACCCGTGCCCCGGCAGCGATGGGATGACCAAGTGGAACGCGGGAGCGTCGGGTGCGGCGGGGTCGGTGAGCGGGCCGATCACGTCGAGGAAGTCGGCCACCGAACTGGGCCATCCGTGCAGCAGCAGCAACGCGGTGGCGTCTTCCCTGGGTGAGCGCACATGCAGGAAGTGCACGTTCTGACCGGCGATGATGGTGGTGAACTGCGGGTAGGCGTTCAGCTCGGCCTCGGCGGCACGCCAGTCGAACTTCTCGGCCCAGTACCCGGCCAGGTCCTTCAGGTATGCCGTCGGCACGCCGCGCTCCCAGCCGGTATCCGGCAGGGCACCGATCCAGCGGGTGCGGGCCACGCGCAGGCGCAGGTCGTCGAGGTCCGCCTGCGGGATGTCGATGCGGAAGGGGCGGAATCCGGTGTTCGTCATGGCTTTGATCCTCCGGGTAAAGAGGGGGCGGGCGAATCACGAGAATTCGTTATTTCGCCGCCTCGCCCGCATGCCGGCTCGGCTCGCCGGTTGGCGCCGGCCGCGTGATCCGGGCATGATCGCGCCGTGGTCAGCCTTCCCGTGAGCGGTACCTTCGTGGGGCGGGCCGCCGAATTGGCGGCCTTGCAGGACGCCTTCCGGGATCCGGCGGTGCATACCGTGCTGGTCGGCGGGGAGGCGGGCATCGGCAAGTCGCGGCTGGTCGCGGAGTTCATCACCCGGCTCGGCCCCCGCACGGCGGTGTTGTCCGGACGGTGCCCGGAGTTCGGCGCGAAGGGCGTGCCGTTCGCCCCTTTCCTAGCGGTCATGCGGGCGCTGCTGCGAGATCAGGGCGTGGACGGGCTCGCGGCACTGCTTCCGCCCCGGCCCGCGCTGGGGCGCTGGCTTCCCGAATTGGCCGCGCGGTCCGGCGCGGCCGAGACCGGCACCGACCGCATCCGGTTGTTCGGCGAGATCTTGACCGTGCTGGAACGGTTCGCGCCGGCCCGGCCCGTGGTGGTGGTTCTGGAAGACCTGCACTGGGCTGATGAAGCCGGCCTGGAATTGCTCGCCTTCTTGGTGGCGAATTTCGCCCCAGGGGACCTGTTGCTGGTCGGCACCTACCGGCCCGCCGACTCCGGAGTCCTGCGCACACTGGTCACCGGACTGCGCCGCGACCCGAGTGTCCGCGTGCTGACCCCGGCGCCGCTGACCAAGCACGAGGTCGGCAGGCAACTGGCCGCGCTGCGCGGCAAGGAACCGGAGCCGGGTACCGTCGCGCGAGTCTTCGCCCGCAGCAGGGGAATTCCGTTGTTCGTCGAGGCGCTCGGTCCCACACCCGAGGACACACCCACCGATCTGGCGGAGCTGTTGCTCGGTTACCTCCGCGACCTGCCGGACGAGGCCCGGTCGGTGGTGCGGCTCGCGGCGACGGTCGGCGCTTCGATCCCGCACACACTGCTGGAGGCCGCCACCGACCTTACCCCTGCCGCGCTCACCGCGGCCGTACATCAGCTGATCGATCGGCAACTGCTGGTCGCCACCGACACCGGGTACGAGTTCCGGCACGTCCTCATCCGCGAAGCCGTCTACGGCGAGCTCTTATTCGTCGAACGAAAGCGATTGCACGGCAGTCTCGCCCGGGTACTCGCCGAGCATCGCACGCGTGAGCTGGACCAGTTCTCCTCCGCCGAGCTGGCCTACCACGCGTATGCCGCCGGTGAGCTGCCGCTGGCGCTCGAGACCGCGTGGGACGCGGCGACGACGGCGGAAAGAGTGGGGGCACATCGGGATCAGGTGCGCCATCTGGACCGGGTACTCGAACTGTGGGAGCGCGTATCGGACCCGGCGAGCCGGGTGCATGCCGATCGGCGCGATGTCCTGGAAGCGCTCGTGCGGGCGTGTTATCGCGGTGGGGTCGTCGAGCGCGGGATCGCGGCCGCCGACGAGGCGCTGGGCGCCGTCGATGCGCCGAGCGCTCCGGAGCGCGCCGCCGCGCTGCACTACTACCGCGCGGGCCTGCGAAATCAGAGCAGTAACGGCGGCGAGGACGACCTGCTCGCCGCGCTGGCACTGCTTCCATCGGACCGGCCGACCCGGCTGCGCGGGGAAGTGCTCGCCGAGCTCGCTGCGGCGCGCGCGTTCGGCGGCGATTCGGCCGCGGCCGAGAGTGCTGCGCGCGCCGCCGTGGAAGTCGCCGAACAAGTAGGCGCCCACCGATCGGCCGCGCGCGCCTACGCCTATCTCGGGCTGGCCACCGCGGACCGTCCGGAGGTCGCCTCGGCGTACTTCGAACGCGCGCACGCCGCGGCGAAGACCGCCGGGGATCCGGGAACCGTGCTGACGGTGGTGCTGTGGGAGTCGGCCCTGCTGGTGTCGGCCGGCGCCGCCGAGGCGGCCATCGCCGTCATCCAGCAGGGTCTGCGAGCCGCGCACGAGACCTACAGATTCGCCGAGGCCGCGCCGATCCTGCTGGTCAAATGGGCTCAAGCGCTCACAGACCTTGGGCGCTGGAACGAGGCGCTGGAGCTGATCGACGAATCGCTCACCGAACGGTTGCCGCCGTTGAGCACCGCGGCGCTGCTGCTGTGCCACGCCAGGATCATGCTGGCGCGCGGCGACGCCGACGCCGCGGCGACGAGCGCGAAGACCGCGCAGCCGTTGCTCGGCGACCACCGGTGGGCCAGGCGATATCGCATCGAGCTGTACACCGTGCAAACCGAGATCGCGCACGCGGCGGGCAACCCGCAGCGCGCCGCCGAGATCGGCGCGGCGACGCTGACCGCGGACGATCTGGCCGCCCACCATCACGAGGCGTGGGCGCTGGCCGACGCGGTGGCCCGGACGCGCCGCGCGCCGATGGTGCTGGACTCCGTCACGCCGGGACTGCCGGTGACCACCGCGGTCGACGCGGCGCACCGGGACACCTGCCGCGCCGTGCGCAGCGGCCGCCCCGCGGACTGGACCGTGGCGGTGTCCTCCTGGCGCGCCCTGCGGCGGCCCTACGAGCTGGCGCGCAGCCTGCTCGAAGGCGCGGCCGCCGAGCTGGCGGCCGCCGATCGAGCGGCAGCACGCGGCGCGCTGCGGTCGGTCGTGGAGCTGGCGGGCGAATTGGCGGCGCCACCGCTCGCCGAGCAGGCCGGGCAGCTGGCCGGCCGCGCCGGAATCGCGCTCGGCGAACCCGGGGCCATACCGGTGATCGCGCAGCGGCCGAGTAGCTCCGGCCTCACACCACGGGAACTGGAGGTGCTGCGGCTGGTCGCCGAAGGACTGAGCAATCGGCAGATCGCGACAGAACTGTTCATCAGTGGCAATACCGCGGGCGTGCACGTCTCCCGTATCCTCGCCAAGCTCGGTGCGTCCACCCGCACCGAGGCGGCCGCGACCGCGCGCGAACGCGGGCTGCTCGGCTCCGGCGCTTGACCCGCGACCGGGGCGCTGCGCAGAGGCATGCGTCGCAGCGGGTCACCGCGCCGGGTTCGGCGGTGCTCGAGCAGCAGGCCGGGACCGGCACGGCCGCCCGGGTGGTGGACACACGGCGCGGGCGCGGTGGTGGTCCGCCTTCGGGTGTGACAACAAAGCGGCTCATGGGTCGGGTGATGCCGTTGGCTGACCCGCTCCCGGCGAGCCGGGCCGTAAGATACAGTTTGTCGGACATGTCTCGAAAGGACGGGCTGATGCGGTCGACCTTGCTGTCCCGGCGCGATCTCGATTTCCTGCTCTACGAGTGGCTGGACGTGGAGAATCTCACCAAACGCGAGCGCTACGCCGAGCACTCGCGGGAGACCTTCGACGCCGTGCTCGAGCTCAGCGAGCAACTGGCCACCAAGTACTTCGCGCCGCACAACAAGCTCAACGACGCCAACGAACCCACCTTCGACGGCGAACGGGTGACCATCATCCCGGAGGTCGGGCAGGCGCTGGCCGCCTTCGCCAAAGCCGGGCTCCCCTCGGCCGCGATGGATTACGAGCTCGGCGGCGCCCAGCTGCCCGCGACCGTCGCGCAAGCGAGCTACGCCTGGTTCCAGGCGGCCAATCCGGGCACCGCGGGCTACCCGTTCCTCACCGTGGCCAACGCGAATCTGCTCGTCGCCCACGCGAGCCCCGAGCACGTCGAGAAGTTCGTGCGGCCCATGCTCGCAGGCCGATTCTTCGGCACCATGTGCCTGTCGGAGCCACAGGCCGGTTCGTCGCTGGCCGATATCGTCACCCGCGCCGAACCGCAGGACGACGGCACGTACCGCCTGTTCGGCACCAAGATGTGGATCTCCGGCGGCGATCACGAACTCGGTGAGAACATCGTGCACCTGGTGCTGGCCAAGATCCCCGGCGGACCCGCGGGCACCAAAGGCATCTCGCTGTTCGTCGTGCCCCGCTTCCTGGTCGACGACGACGGCGCGATCGGCGAACGCAACGACGTCGTCCTCGCCGGGCTCAACCACAAGATGGGCTTCCGCGGAACGGTCAACACCGTGCTGAATTTCGGCGAGGGGCGCTGGACGCCCGGCGGCGCGCCCGGTGCGGTCGGCTACCTGGTCGGCGAACCGCATCGCGGATTGACCTACATGTTCCACATGATGAACGAGGCCCGCATCGGCGTCGGACTGGTCGCCACGGCGCTCGGCTACACCGGTTACCTCGAGTCTCTGGAGTACGCCCGCACCCGCACACAGGGCCGGGCCAAGCTGCCCGCCGACCCGTCCGCGCCGCAGCGGCCGATCATCGAGCACGCCGACGTGAAGCGAATGCTGCTGGCGCAGAAGGTCTACGCCGAAGGCGCGCTCGCGCTGGTGCTGTACTGCGCGCGCCTGGTCGACGAGCAGCGCACCGCCGAATCCGACGAGGACCGCCGCGCGGTCACCCTGCTGCTGGACATCCTGACCCCGATCGCCAAGAGCTGGCCCTCGCAGTGGTGCCTGGAGGCCAACAGCCTCGCCATCCAGGTGCTCGGCGGCTACGGCTACACCCGCGAATACAACGTCGAACAGCACTACCGGGACAACCGGCTCAACCCGATCCACGAAGGCACCCACGGCATCCAAGGGCTCGATCTGCTGGGACGCAAAGTGACCCAGCACGGCGGAGCGAGCCTGCTCGCGCTCGGCGCTCGCATCGACGCCACCGTCACGGCCGCGCGCGCGACAGGCGGGGAGGCGGCCGAGCTCGCCGCCGATCTGGATACGGCGTGGCGGCGGGTGGTCGAGGTGACGGCGGGACTGTTCGCCTCCGGCGACATCGAGGCCGCGCTGGCCAACAGCTCGGTGTACCTGGAGGCGTTCGGGCACACCGTCGCGGCGTGGATCTGGCTGGAACAGTTCCTCGCCGCCGCGGACCGGCCGGGCGACTTCTACGAAGGCAAGCGGCACGCGGCCAGATTCTTCTATCGTTTCGAATTGCCGAAGACCGCACCGGCCTTGGATCTGCTCGCCGAGCTGGACACGACTACCCTGCGGATGCGGGACGCCTGGTTCTGAGCGCGGCCCATTTCGATACAATCCTTCCAAGATGTACCATTCCGCGGTGATCGATTCCAGCAGGCGGACCACCCGCCCTCCCGGCCGCCCGGCCTCCGCGACCAGGGAACAGGTCATCGAACACGCTCGGCGCGCGTTCCTGGCCGGTGAACGAGTGGACATCCAGGCGATCGCCGGGCAACTCGGGCTCAGCCGCGCTTCGGTGTACCGCTGGTTCGGCTCCCGGGACGGGGTGCTCGGCGCGGTCCTGGCCGGAGAGTTCGAGGCGCTGCTGAAGCACGCGGACGCCCGCCGCCGCTCCAGCGGCGCGCGGCGCATCCTGGACGTGCTGTACCGGGTCAACCGGTGGATGACCGACAACGAACCGTTCCGGCGCTACTTCGAGAACGAACCGCTGTCCGGGCTGCGCATCCTCACCGCGAGCGACGGACCGGTCCAGCCGCTGATCGTCGGCATCGTGCGGGAGCTGATCATCCGGGCCACGGAAGAGGACGGATACCACCCGCCGCTGGAACCGGCGCTGCTGGCCTACGCCTTGGTCCGGCTCGGTGAAGCGTTCTTGTACAACGACAACGTCGCGGGCATCCGTGGCGACGTCAACCGGCTGCACGAAGTCCAGGCCGCGTTGCTGGGGATCCCCGAGGCCGTCACGACGTAAGCGGGCACCGCCGATCGGCTCGGCGCGGGCCGACGGCCACACCACACCCGAAGCCGTGGCCCACGGGCGCGCCGAGCAGGCCGCACTGCTGGAGACAGCGCCGAAGCGCTCGCTTCCGGCAGCGCGGACGAGTTCGGCGGCGAGCCCGTCGTATGCCCCGCTACCTACGGTCATCGACCGTAGATCGGTGCCACCCAGGCCGCGCGCCCGCACTTTCGGATCGCCGTGATCGGAATCCGGCCCCCGGCGCACCACGTGGCGTATTGGCCCGGAAGCGGCGCATATCGCCAGGTCGTGCCGGGGCGGGCCCGGCGCAATAACATCCCCTGAATCGTGGGAGCCGCCACACGGGCACGGACGCGTCCGCGACCCCGTTATCGTCGCTATTCGTGCAGGTCAGCGACGGAAAGGCGGAGGAAGTGGCAGCGGAACCCACGCCGGTGCGGCAGTTGCGCGCCGATCAAGCGCGGCGGGTGGCCGATATCTTGCGCCACCAACTGCACGCGGGCGCGTTCGACCGCGCACTGCCGAGCGAGCAGGAACTCGCCGCCGAATACGGCGCTTCCCGCAATACCGTCCGCGACGCCTTGACGCTGCTGAAGGACGAGGGCCTGATCGATCGGGCGCCCAAGGTCGGCACCCGGGTGGCCACCCGCAAATACGACCACGGACTCAACGCGCTGCTCGGGTTGCAGGAGACCTTCAAAGGCCACGGCACCGTGCGCAACGAGGTGCGCGCGGCGATGCACGTCCCCGCGCCGCCCGCCGTGGCGCGCAGGCTCGGTCTCGCACCGGGTGAGCGCGTGGTCTACCTCGAGCGGCTGCGCTATCTCGCGGATCTGCCGCTGAGCCTCGACCTGACCTACCTGGCACCCGGCATCGGCACCGAGGTACTGGGCCACGACCTCGAGCACACCGATGTCTTCGTGCTGCTCGAACGCATCAGCGGTCACTCGCTCGGCTCGGCCGACCTCGCCGTGGAGGCCGTTCCCGCCGACCCGCACACCGCCTCCACCCTCGATGTCCCCGGCGGCGCGCCGCTGCTGATGCTGGAGCGGCTGACGCGCCTGGACGACGGCCGCCCGGTCGACCTGGAGTACATCCGCATGCGCGGCGACCGCATCACCATGCGCGGCAGCCTGACCCGCAGCACCCCCGAATGGAAGGTCCTCTAGATGGCACTCGTGAATCAGCGCGCCGATATCCCCGTCACCATCGATGAGTCGCTGTGCATCCAGGGATGCACGCTCTGTGTCGAGATCTGCCCGCTCAACTCGCTGGCCATCAACCCCGGCAACGGCAAAGCCTTCATGCACGTCGACGAGTGCTGGTACTGCGGTCCCTGCGCGGCCCGCTGCCCCACCGGCGCCGTCACCGTCAACATGCCCTATCTGCTCCGCTGACTCTGGAAGACCGATGAAAGTGAAACTCGCCTCCGTCCTGCTCGCCGCCGCGCTCGCGCTGACCGGGTGCTCGCTGGAGAACACCGACGCCGCCCTCGCGGGCACCGTCAAGGTGGTGGTCGGCTACCAGTCCAAGACCATCAACACCGTCACCGCGGGCACCCTGCTGCGCGCGCAGGGATACCTCGAGCAGCGGCTACAGAAGATCACCGACAACGGCGGGGCGAAGTACCAGGTCGAGTGGCAGGACTACGACACAGGCGCGCCGATCACCGCGCAGATGGTGGCCGAGAAGATCGACATCGGCTCGATGGGTGACTACCCGTTGCTGATCAACGGCTCGCGCACCCAGGTCAACGAACGGGCGCGCACCGCACTGGTGTCGGTCACCGGGTACAACCCCAAAGGCGCGTTGAACATGGTGGTGGTGCCGAACGATTCGGCGGCCACCAGCATCACCGATCTGGCCGGGCAGAAGATCTCGGCCAGTGTGGGTTCGGCCGGACACGGCACCCTGGTGCAGGCGCTGTCGCGGGCCGGGATCGATCCGGCCAGGGGCGTGGAGGTGCTCAACCAGCAACCGCAGGTCGGCGCGAGCGCGCTGGAATCGCGCCAGGTGGGCGCGCTGTCCCAGTTCGTCGCGTGGCCCGGTCTGGTCGTCTTCCAGAACAAAGCGAAACTGCTCTACGACGGCGCCGAACTCGGCGTGCCGACCTTCCACGGCGTGGTGGCCCGGCGTTCCTATGCCGCCGACCACCCGGAGGTGCTCCAAGCCTTCCTGGCCGCCCAACTGGACGCCACCCGGTTCCTGCGGGAGCAGCCGTTCGAAGCCGCGAAGATCGTCGCGGACGGCTCCGGCCTGCCCCAGGAGGTGGTGTACCTGTACAACGGTCCCGGCGGAACGAGTTTCGACACCACGCTGAAGCCGAGCCTGATCGCCGCGCTCAAAGGCGATGTTGCGTATCTGAAGTCGATCGGTGACTTCGCCGACCTGGATATCGACCGGTTCGTCGACGACGGGCCGCTGCGCAAGGCGTTCGCCGAGACCGGAAGCGGTGACTACGACCGCGACCTGGCGTCCACCGCCAACCCGGCTCGCGTCACCGGCGCCGACCCCATCTGCGCAACCACGGCCGACAATCCCGCACTCGCCGGTGAGCTGTGGCTGGACGGTGACCCGAAGCCGCGACCCGCCGCGAATCCGGCCTGCTTGCTGCGCGCGATCCAAGCCGCGAGAGCCGAGGGCAAGACCGTTCGCGCCGCCTACGTGCCCGACAACGAACTCGGCACGCGCTGGTTCGCCGACAAGTCGATCTGGTTACGCGACGGCGCCGCCTACCTGCCCTTCACCACCACCGCCGCCGCGCAGCGCTACCGGCAGGCGCATCCGTCCGCGACCCCGGTCACCTACGACCAAGCCGTCACGGAAGTACGCGGATGACCAGCGAACTCGTCACTGTGGCGGTGCGGACCGGGACGGCGGAAACCGCCGCGACCCGGCCGGACACCGCCCCCGCGCCACGCTCGGCCTGGCGCTCGCGCCTGCTGCGGGTCACCTCGGTCGCCGTCGCGGTCGGTCTGTGGCAACTGCTCACGGTCAACAACGTGCGGGCAGGCCTGCGGTTCAACACCCTGCCCACCGTCACCGAGATCGTCGCCGAGTTCGGTACGCAATTGCGCGCCGACCAGTACTACCTGGACATCGCCCAGTCGCTGCTGCGGATCGTCACCGGCTTCGGGCTGGCCGCGGTGGTCGGCGTCCTGGCCGGCATCGGCCTCGGCCGGTCGCGCCTGCTCGCCGACACCTTCGGCCCGCTCGCCGAACTGGTCCGGCCGATCCCGGCCATCGCCCTGGTGCCGGTCGCGATCCTGCTGTTCCCCAGCGACGAGTCCGGCATCGTGTTCATCACCTTCACCGCCTCGCTGTTCCCGGTGCTGGTCAGCACCCGGCACGCGGTGCGCGCGCTGCCGAACGATCTGGGAGGACGCGGTGCGCACCCTGGGCGCGTCCCGGCTGGACGTACTGGCCCGGGTGGTGTTTCCCGGCATCCTGCCCGGCGTCTTCGGCGGATTGTCGGTCGGGGTCGGGGTGGCGTGGATCTGCCTGATCTCCGCGGAGATGATCTCCGGACGGCTCGGCGTCGGCTACCGCACCTGGCAGGCGTACACCATTGTGGACTATCCGGCGGTGTTCGTCGGCATGATCACCATCGGCGTCCTCGGTTTCGCGACATCGGGGCTGGTCGAACTGGCCGGCCGCCGCATCACCCGCTGGCTGCCCAGGGAGGTCGGAGCATGACCACAGTGATCGACGCACCGCCATCGGCCGGGATGCGCCTGAGCCTCACCGGCGTCCGGATCGCCTACGGCGGCCAACCGGTGCTCGACGCGCTCGACTTGTCCATCGCACCCGGTGAGATCCTCGTCGTGGTCGGCAAATCCGGATGCGGCAAGTCGACGTTGCTGCGCGCGGTCGCCGGGCTGCGCGCACCGGAGGGCGGAGCCATCCTCGCCGACGGCGACCCCGTCACCGGACCCACGGCCGACCGCGCGCTGGTGTTCCAGGACGACGCGCTGCTGCCGTGGCGCACCGTTCGGCAGAACATCGAACTCGCCCTGCGCCTGCGCGGCACACCCCGCGCCCAGCGACGCGCCACCGCCCTGCACTGGGTGGACGAGGTAGGCCTTACCGGGTACGCCGACTACCTACCGCGCGATCTGTCCGGCGGTATGCGCCAGCGTGTGCAGCTGGCGCGCAGCCTGGCCGCCGCACCGCGCGCCGTGCTGATGGACGAGCCGTTCGGCGCGCTGGACACGCAGACCAGGGAAACCATGCAGCGCCTGCTCATCCAGACCTGGCGCGCCCACCCCACCACCATCGTCTTCGTCACCCACGACCTCGACGAGGCCCTGCTGCTCGGCGACCGCATCGCCGTGCTCGGCGGCGGCTCGCTGCGGGCGCTGGTGCCGGTGCCCAGCCCGCGCGAGGCAATCGACCGGGCCGCGACGAAGGCCGAGATCCTGGAGAGACTGTGAACATTCCGCCGCTATCGGATCGGATTCGGCTGGACTGCGACGTGCTCGTCGTCGGCGGCGGCACGGCGGGCACGATGGCCGCGCTCACCGCCGCCGAGCAGGGCGCGAACGTGCTGTTGCTGGAGAAAGCCCACGTGCGGCACTCCGGTGCGCTGGCCATGGGCATGGACGGGGTGAACAACGCCGTGATCCCCGGCAAGGCCGAACCGGAGGACTACGTCGCCGAGATCACCCGCGCCAACGACGGCATCGTCGACCAGCGCACGATCTACCAGACCGCGACGCGCGGCTTCGCCATGGTGCAGCGGCTGGAGCGCTACGGCGTGAAGTTCGAGAAAGACGAGTACGGCGAGTACGCGGTGCGCCGCGTACACCGCTCCGGGTCGTACGTGCTGCCGATGCCGGAGGGTAAGGACGTCAAGAAGGCGCTGTATCGCGTTCTGCGCCAGCGCAAGATGCGCGAGCGGATCCGCATCGAGAACCGGCTCATGCCGGTACGCGTGCTCACCGCAGGCGGACGCGCCGTCGGCGCCGCCGCCCTGCACACCCGCACCGGCGAGTTCGTCGCCGTCGGCGCGAAGGCGGTGATCCTGGCCACCGGACCCTGCGGCAGGCTCGGGCTGCCCGCCAGCGGATACCTGTACGGCACCTACGAGAACCCGACCAACGCGGGCGACGGCTACTCGATGGCCTACCACGCGGGCGCCGAACTCAGCGGCATCGAATGCTTCCAGATCAACCCGTTGATCAAGGACTACAACGGCCCCGCATGCGCGTACGTCGCCAATCCGTTCGGCGGCTACCAGGTCAACGCCGACGGCGAACGCTTCGTCGACTCCGACTACTGGTCCGGGCAGATGATGGCCGAGGTCAAGCGCGAGATCGAATCCGCGCGCGGACCTATCTATCTCAAGGTGTCGCACCTGCCCGACGAGACGCTGAGCACCCTCGAAGGCATTCTGCACACCACCGAACGCCCCACCCGGGGCACCTTCCACGCCAACCGCGGCCACGACTACCGCACCCACGACATCGAGATGCACATCTCCGAAATCGGCTTGTGCGGTGGACATTCCGCCTCCGGCGTGTGGGTCGACGAGCACGCGCGCACCACGGTGCCCGGCTTGTACGCGGCGGGCGATCTGGCGTGCGTGCCGCACAATTACATGATCGGCGCGTTCGTCTTCGGTGATCTCGCCGGCGCGCATGCCGCCTCCACCCTGGACGAGGTCGCGGCCCCCGCCGAACTGCCCGAAGACCAGCTGGCCGCGGCGCACGAGCTGATCTACCGGCCGCTGCGCCACCCGGACGGGCCGCCGCAGCCGCAAGTCGAATACAAGCTGCGCCGCTTCGTCAACGACTACGTGGCGCCGCCCAAGACCGCCACCAAGCTGGCCATCGCGGTGGAAACCTTCGAGCGCATGCGCGCGGAAGTCGACGGCATCGGCGCGCGCACCCCGCACGAGCTGATGCGCGCGGTGGAGGTGTCGTTCATCCGCGACTGCGCCGAAATGGCCGCCCGCAGCTCCCTGACCAGGACCGAATCGCGCTGGGGCCTCTACCATGAGCGCGCCGACCTCCCCGAGCGCGACGATGTCGAATGGCGATACCACCTCAACCTGCGCAAGAACCCCGATGGAACCATGGCGTTCCTGAAACGGCCGGTGGCGCCGTACCTGGTGCCTGTGCCCGGGCTCGACGACCTGCCCTCGGCCGATGCCGACGCGATACCGGTGCACCAGCCCCACCACATCGCGGGCCGTGCGCCGCACGCCGCCGCTGACCACGCCAGCACGGAATCAGCCGCCGCGGCGCGGCCTGCCACTCCCCCGTCACCGAGGATCGTGGCGCTGCTGGCGCTCGACGAGCCCACGGTGGCGCAACTGTCGGCCTTCCTGACGGATCCGGACGCGGGCGTGCGAACCGCGGCGATCTCGGTGCTGACCGAGCAGACCCCGGAGGGCTGGGCGATCGCCCTGGGCGACGCTCTGGACGACGAGGCGGCCTCGGTCCGGCGCGCCGCCGCGGCCGGTCTCCGCGAACTCGTGGAGGTCATGCCCTCGGCGGCCGGGCTCGCGGAGCGGCTCGGTTCCGGCGACCCCGTCGTACGGTCCACCGTGCTCGATCTGCTGCGCGCCCTGCGGGCGGGCGACGCCGGGCAGTACCGCGCGGCGCTGACCGACGTCGATCACCGCGTCCGCATCGAGGCGGTCCGGGCGCTGGTCTCGCTGAACGACCGTGACGGCGTAGCGACCCTGGCCGCCGACGACAACCGGGAGGTGCGGATCGCGGTCGCCCAAGGGTTGGCGGCGATCGGCGACGGCGGCGCGAAGGTGATCCGCCGCCTCGGCGACGATCAGGACCCGCTGGTCCGCGCCGCCGCGCTGACCGCCTTCGCGCAGCTGGGCGCCGAACCGACGGACGTCACCGCGCTGGAGACAGCGCTGCGGCACTCGGCCTGGCAGGTTCGCCAGGGCGCGGCGCGCGGACTCGCGGGCGCCGACCCGGATCTCGCGGTGCCGGTTCTCGCTGCGGCGCTGCGCGATCCGCATCTCGACGTCCGCAAGGCCGCGGTGCTGTCGCTGTCGGCGTGGCCGGACCTGCCCGCCGCGCACGACGCGCTGCGTGCCGCGATCGACGACACCGACGCCGATGTGCGCGCGTATGCCCGGCGAGCGCTGGCGACCCAGCCGACGGCCTGAGACGACATGGTTGCCGCAGCTCGAATCGCTGATTAGATTAGCGGCTCGACCGTTGCCGACTCGCTAGCCGGAATATCGGCCTTGCGGCGACGGGGCGACCGACGACGAATCCGTCGCCGTCTCCATCATCAGCGACGGGAGTGTGGCGTTGACCGTGCCGAACTGGCTGGATCTCGCCGTGCTCGCCACCCTCGTGGTCGCGGCGGTGCTCGGCTGGCGCCGCGGCGCGATCGTGGGACTGCCCGGTTTCGCCGGCGCCCTGGCCGGTGCGATCCTCGGCGCCGCGCTCGCGGCGACGACCCTCGGTCAGCTCGCCCCTGGCGCGGTGCGGCTGCTGCTCGTGCTCACGGTGATCATCGGGTTGATCACGTTCGGTGCCGTCGCCGGGCACCGGGCCGGATGCGCCGCGCGCGCGGCGGTCTCCGATCCCGCCGCGCAACGCGCCGACGCGCTGTTCGGATGCCTGGCCCACGCGCTCGCGGTCCCCCTCGTGGTGTGGTTGTTCACCGCGCCGCTGGAGTCGGCCACGCTGGTGCGCGATTCGGCGACCGTGCGCACCGTCGACGGCGTGGCGCCGTTCTGGCTGTCCGGCCTGTCCGAGGTCCTCACCGGGCCGATCATGGACGCCGGACTCGCCCGTCCGCTCGCGCCGCCCGATCCGCACATCACCGAAGGGCCGATGCCCGCCGAGCTGCGGCCCAGCGTGCTTCGTATCCAGGACCTCGCGCCGACCTGCGGGGTGCGCCAATCCGGGTCCGGTTTCGTCATCGCCCCGGAACGAGTGCTGACCAACGCGCACGTCGTCGCCGGAGCGGGCAAAGTATCGGTCGACGCTGCGGCGGGACCGCTCAGCGCGACCGTCGTGCAGTTCGATCCGACCATGGACATCGCGGTGCTCGCCGTCCCCGGACTCGCCGCGCCCGCCCTGACGGTCGCGCCCGAACCCGCCGGGCCCGGCGCCGACGCGATCGCGCTCGGCTACCCGAGGGGCGGGTCCTACACCGCGTCCGCCACCCGGGTGCGGAGCCGGGCGGCGCGCCAGGTGCGCGACATCTACCGCACGGGTCTCGGCCAACGCGAGATCTACACCCTGGACGGCTCCATCCAGCACGGCAATTCCGGCGGCCCGCTGGTCGACCGCGACGGCCGCGTGCTCGGCATCGTGTTCGGTGTCGACGAGAACGACAGCAACGTCGGGTTCGCCACGAGCCTGCCTGAGGTGCTCGATCGACTCGACCACGCGTGGCGATCCGACCGGCCCGTCGACACCGGGCCCTGCGCCTCCTGACCCGCGTCAGGAGGCGTCGGCGACGATCACCACACCGCTGGACGCGTCGAGCAGCGGAATCGTCCGCTCCGCGGCATCGTCGACGTGCACGCGCGGGTGCGTGGGCAGTTCGGTCTCGTAATAGGTGCCCGGACCGTAGAACTGGCCGTACTTCACCACCACGCCGTCGAAGTCGAGCACCGCCGCTTCGTGCTCCTCGATCACCGCGCCCCGGCCTGCGGGCGGCTCCCACGCGATGCTCTGCGCCAGAAGACGTTTCGCACCGGCCGCACGCGCCGCGGCGATCAAGTTCCGCGTTCCCTCGGTGCGGATGCGCGCGTTCGCCGCCGCCCGCTCGGGCAGCAGAGCGGCGTCGTCCGGCAGATCCGTCAGCTGATGCAGAATCATGTCCGGTCCGAACCCGACCACGGCGGCGGTCAGGGCGTCCGCGTCGTAGACGTCACACACCACCGGCTCCGCGCCCGCCGCCCGCACCGAGTCGGCCTTCGCCGCCGACCTCGTCATCCCCGCCACCTCGTGGCCCGCAGCGATCAGCAGCGGAAGCAAGCGAACTCCGATGACGCCGGTGGCGCCGGCCAAGAAGATGCGCATGGTGTAATTTTCCAGCGCCTATGGCGCTGGGTGTTCGCGGCCCCCTTGTGGCTCGCGTTCGCGCGACCCAGAGTTCGCCGTTGTCAGTGGCGCGGCGGGCTCGGATGCCGTGTAGACGGCGCTCACTCGGATGCCGGCCGGTCGTGGGCTACCGGTGCATAGGGGACACGACCCGTTCCAGTGTGTCCGATCGCGACGGGATTGGCGTCGCAGTTCACTCGCAGCTCACCCATGCGGTGACCTGGGCACCGTCCATCGTGTAGGTGATTCCGCGCGCGGCGAGCATGCGCAGTACGGGGGTGTTGTCCGCTGTCGTGCTCACGAGCAGTTTCGTGTAGCCCTCGGTGGTCGCCCGCTCGATCAGCCGGGTGAACACCGTGGTTCCGATGCCCGTCGCCCGGCGGGAGCGGCCGATCCATACTCCCGCCTCGGCGGCGCCGACCGGGGTGGGGAGCGGATACAGTCGCGCCGCTCCGGCCACTTCGCCGCCGACACGGACGCAGTAGGTCGATTCGATCGGCGGACTCGCCAGCGCCCGGCTTCGGTGGAACTGACGGAAGCGCGCTTTCCGGTGCGAATCCCAGCTCGCGCCGGGCCCATCGACCGGCATCACCTCGCCTGGCTCCGCGTCCGCCACGGCGGTGTTCAGCAGGTTGGTGAGCAGTTCTTCATCGAGCGGTTCGAGGGTGACAGCATCGGGCACGACGCCGATCCTGTCACCGCTCCCGGCCACACGCGACCGGTTTTCACCCGCTCAGACCGGCGTGATCGGCAGGCGCAGCGCACCGGGCGCGGCGACCGGCACCACCGGGTTCTTCGGTTCGATCGGCGCGAGCCGGCGATAGGCGCTGCCGAGCGGCGGGCGCGGGTCGTCCTCGCCTTTGTTCGGCCACAACGACACAGCGCGTTCGGCTTGGGCGGTGATGGTCAGCGATGGATTAACGCCCAGGTTCGCCGAGATGGTCGAGCCGTCGGTGATGTGCAACCCGGGATGTCCGTAGACCCGGTGGTAAGGGTCGACGACGCCGGTTTCGGCCGAGTCGCCGATCGCGCAGCCGCCGATGAAGTGGCCGGTGATCGGAATGTTCACCAGCTCGGTCCACGCGCCCTGCGGAAGGCCACCGATCTTCTCGGCGATCCGCCTGGTCACCTCGTGGCCCTCCGGGATCCAGGTCGGCGGGGCCACGCCGTCGCCGGGCTTGGTGGTCATTCGCCTGCCGAACAAGCCGCGCTTGGTGTAGGTCACGATCGAGTTGTCGAACGTTCTGCATCACGAGCACGCCGATGATGCGCTCCGACCAGCTCCGCGGGCTGTGCAGCCGAATGAGGTGACGGCGTTGCGCGATGAGCGCCTTCACCCCCAGCAGCCAGCGCGCCCGGCCTTCCTGACCGTCCACCAGCACGGTGGTCAGCAGACTCATCGCGTTGCTGCCCTTGCCGTAGCGCACCGGCTCGATGTGCGTGTTGTCGTTGGGGTGGATCGATGAGGTGATCGCGACGCCTCTGGTGAAGTCGGTGTCCTTGCGCAGGGAGCGCGCGGCGAGCACCGCTTCGGAGTTGGTGCGGGCCAGATGCCCGAGCCGGGGCGAGATATGCGGCAGACTGCCGTTCTCGCGCAGCCGGTGCAGCAGCTTCTGGGTACCGAGCGCGGCCGCCGCGAAGATCACCTGGTCCGCGGTGAACGTCTGCTTCGCCTTGCGCACCCATCGCCCGGTGCGCACCGTCCGCACCACATAACCGCCCTCCGGGCGTGGCCGCACGTCGGTCACCGTCGTCAGCGGATGTACTGTGGCTCCGGCTTTCTCCGCCAGGTAGAGGTAGTTCTTCACCAGCGTGTTCTTCGCGCCGTGGCGGCAACCGGTCATGCACTCGCCGCAGTGCGTGCACGTCGAGCGAGCCGGTCCGACGCCGCCGAAGTACGGGTCGGGCACCTGCTGGCCCGGCCGGGAATCCTTGTCCGCGAACAAAACTCCTACCGGCGTGCGGCAGTAGGTGTCGCCGATGCCCATGTCCTGCGCGACCTCGCGCAGGATTCGGTCGGTCGGCGTGGTCGCCGGGTTCTCGTTGACGCCGAGCATTCGCTTGGCCTGGTCGTAGAACGGGGCCAACTCGGAGCGCCAATCGGTGATGTGCGCCCACTGCTTGTCACGGTAGAACTTCTCCGGCGGCTCGTAGAGCGTGTTGGCGTACACCAGCGACCCGCCCCCGACGCCGGTCCCGCTCATGATGAAGGTGTCGTTGAGCAGGGTCATCCGCTGGATGCCGTAGCAACCCAGTTTCGGCGCCCACAGGTACTCGCGCAGGTGCCAGGAGTTCTTCGCGTACTCGTGGTCGGCGAACCGCCTGCCCGCCTCCAGCACGCCGACCCGGTAGCCCTTCTCGGTCAAACGCAGCGCGGCGACACTGCCGCCGAAGCCGGACCCGATGACGAGCACGTCGTAGTGGCTGTCCATGGGCTCGAGCGTATGGCGGCGAACGCGCGGGCGGGACGAGAGATACGGACGCGATATCGAGATTTCCGGCCATACCGGCATCCGAGCATGGCTCGGCGCCCTCCGTTCGGAAGTCACGCGAGACCGTCGAGTTCGAACACGTCCGCCCGGCGATGTAGGCACCGCCGCCGCCGTTCGCGGATGTGCGCGGTCGTGTTCGACGAATATCGGCACGACGCCACCGGCATCGCCGAGCGAGACCGGTGGCCCTCGTCGCGGCGACGGTTGTCACCGAGGGTCAGGTGGCGGGCTGGAGCTGGGTGAGCAGTTGCCGCACGCGGGCGGCGATGTCGTCGCGCACCAGACGCATGCGCTCGATACCGTCTATGCCCCTCTCGGAGGGTTCGTCGGTGTCCCAGTTCACGACCCGCACCCCGCCGACGGAATCGACGCGCGCTTCCCGGCCCAGTGTCACGACGAGGTCGACGGCGCGCAGTAGTCGCGGGTCGATCGGTTTCGGGGTTTCGTCGCGGATGTCGATGCCTACTTCCAGCAGCGATTGCACCGACAGGGCGTTGAGACCCGCGCCGGGTGCGGTGCCAGCGGAGTATGCCTCGACCCGCCCGGCGGCGAAGTGACGCATCAGTCCGGCGGCCATCTGGGACTTCCCGCTGTTCCTGACGCACACGAACAGCACAGCCGGGGTCGCGGTCACCACTACAGGATCCTTTCTTCCACCGAGCCGGAGGTGACGGCAGGGGCGGTGGTACGGAATCGGGTGCGCAGCGCCAGCGCGACGTACACCAGCCCGACGAGGACGGGCACTTCGATCAGCGGGCCGACGACTCCGGCGAGCGCTTGGCCGGAGGCGGCGCCATAGGTGGCGATGGCGACGGCGATGGCGAGTTCGAAATTGTTGCCCGCCGCCGTGAACGCCAGCGTGGTGGTGCGCTCGTAGCCGAGCCCGAGGACGGCGCCGAGGAGGTAGCCGCCGCCCCACATGATGGCGAAGTAGGCCAGCAGCGGAATCGCGATCCGGACGACATCGAGGGGCCGGGCGGTGATCTGTTCGCCTTGCAGGGCGAACAGGATCACGATCGTGAACAGCAACCCGTACAGCGCCCACGGCGCGATCCGGGGCAGCAGCGTGGATTCATACCAGTCGCGGCCCTTGGCGCGTTCGCCGAAGCGGCGGGTCAGATAGCCCGCCAGCAGCGGTATTCCGAGAAAGATCAGCACCGATTTCGCGATCTGCCCCGCAGAGGTGTCGATGGATGTCTGCTCGAAGCCGAGCCAGGCGGGCAGCACCGACAGATAGAACCAGCCCAGCACCGCGAACATGACCACCTGGAACACCGAGTTCAACGCGACCAGCACGGCGGCGGCTTCGCGATCTCCGCGAGCCAGGTCGTTCCAGATGACGACCATCGCGATGCAGCGGGCCAACCCGACGATGATCAACCCGGTCCGGTAGTGCGGCAGGTCCGCCAGCAGCAGCCACGCCAGCGTGAACATCAGCGCGGGGCCCAGCAGCCAGTTCAGCACCAGCGACCCGAGCAGCAGTTTCCGGTCGCCCAGGACGGTGTCGAGCCGGTCGTAGCGCACTTTGGCCAGCACCGGGTACATCATGATCAGCAACCCGGCCGCGATCGGCAGCGAGATACCGTCGACCTCGACCGCCCCCAGCGCGTCCCCCAAGCCGGGGATCACGCGCCCGAGCAGCAGCCCAGCGGCCATGGCGACACCGATCCACACCGGCAGGAACCGATCCAGCGTGGACAGTTTCGCCATCACGACATCGTCCCGTGGCACGGTGCCGGCGCTCACGCGTCCGCCCCCGCGGCGGCGCCGCTTTCGACCAGCAGCACATCCGACAACCGCTGCAAAGCCTCCGGAAGCACCCGGTAGTACACCCAGGAGGCGCGGCGCTCGCTGGCGAGCAGCCCGGCCTCACGCAACACCTTCAGATGATGCGAGATCGTCGGCTGAGTCAGATCGATGCCTTCGGACAGGTCGCACACACACGCCTCCTGCCCTGCGCGCGAAGCGATCGCACTCAGCAGCCGCAGCCGCATCGGGTCCGACAGCGCCTTGAACACTCCCGCCAGCTCCACGGCGGTCTGCGCCGTCAGTGGTTCCCGCACGATCGGCGCGGCGGTGCACGACCGCACCGGGACGATCGGAAGCTGCTTCGACATCCACCTATATTGATGGGTGTCTATGCGCCGCGCAAGCAAACGCCGGGTGAACACGGTGCGCGAAGCGCCTGGCCCGGGGTTGCATCCCGTACCCGGGTACCGGCTTACCGTGGCTTCATGAGGATGAATACGCCTTCTCCCGAGGATTGGCCGCCGGACTCGTGCGCCTTGCCCACCGCCGAGCAACCGGTTCGTGCCGCGGAGTTCGACCGGTTCTTCGCCGAGTCCGTGCGGCGCGCGCATCGACCGGCGCGCACGCGACTGGAGCTGCTACTGAACACCGACGCCGTATCCGACGGCCGGGATCTCGCCGCCCGCGAATCCGTCTGTTGCTCGTTGTTCGCCTTCACTTTCGCGAACACCACCGCCGGGCCGGTGATGCGCGTCGAAGTGCCCAGCAGCCGGACCGAGGTCCTCGACGCGCTCGCGGCGCGGGTCGACGCCGCGATCGGCGACCGGCGTTGACCGTTCTGCGCACCGGCAGGCTGGCCGCGGCCGCCGGGGTGAACACCCAGACGCTGCGCTACTACGAACGTCGCGGGCTGCTCCCCGAACCGGAGCGGTCGCTGGGCGGGCATCGGTTGTATCCACGGCGGGCGCTGACGGTGCTGCGGGTGATCAAAGCCACCCAGCGGCTCGGATTCACCCTCGACGAGATCGCCGAGCTGCTCCACGGCGCCCGCTACGGGCGGCACCGCGCCGGGTTGCACGCCCGCGCGGCGGCGAAACTGGCGGAGGTCGACGCGAAGCTAGCCGACCTGACAGCGGTGCGCGACACCTTGCGCGCGGCTCTGGACGCCGGGTGTGACGACCTGATCGCGTGCAGCGAAAACCTCGACTGCCCAATGCCGTTCGCCGAAGACGACAGCCGCGTCACCGCAGACGACGGCCACTGAACCAATCGTCGCGGCCATGGTGCCGATCGGTCCGAGCGTCTCAGCGGCCGCTCCGCTCGGACACCACCGCGTCCAGTCGTGCACCGAGCGCGTTGACCTGGTCGCGCAATTCGACGACCGCGTCGACGGGATAACCGACCTCGCCGAGCACCGACGCGATCATTCGCCTGGCTTCCCGCCGCAGCACATCACCCGCCTCGGTGGAGCGCAACTCCACCGCGCGGCGATCGTGCGCGCACCGAACGCTTTCGACCAGTCCACGCGACTGGAGGCGCTGGATCAGCGGCGAGACGGTGCCGTAGTCCAGGCGTAACTGCTCACCGAGTTCCTTCATGGTCATGCCGGGCCGCTCCCACAACGCGAGCAGGGCGATGTATTGCGGATAGGTGACCTCCATCGCGTCCAGGAAAGGCCGATACGCGGCGGTCATCGCCCGCGAGGTCGAGTAGAGAGCGAAACACAGCTGATTGGCGAGCGCGAGCAGATCATGCTGCGCGGCTCGCGCGATGGCGGGCGCCCCTGCCGGGTCGACACGCACCGCTGGAGAAGGATGCGCTACATCGGGCATCAGGACACCTTACTGGAGCGAATCCGCCCCCGAAATGTGTGGCATCTTGTCGCGGGGTATCACGCCGCGTTCGCGACTCCGCCCCAGTCCGGCACCTCGATCGCTGTGTTCCCCGGCGTCGACCCTTTTCCCCCATGGCGAGGGTCGCGGCGGTGATGGCGTTGGTGCGCATCGAGTACGCCACGCGAGTCGCCACCCTCGACAAGGACGGTGGCAGCCGACACGGCTGGTGGCGGCAGCTGTTCGATCGGTTGCCGACCGGCCACGGGTGGCGACTGCTGCCCGCCAAGCTCCACAACGGCCGGTGGGTGATCGCGCGCGGCAACCTTGCTGCCGGTGGCTCAGGGCCGACATCGTGGCCTGGATGGCGTCGCCCCCCGAACCTGGCGTGCACCTCGAATGCGGCCACTACTCCCGCCAGGCGTGCCCGATGCTGGCGGGGCGGCAGACCCGCTACAACCCGCACCCGCCCGAGACGTTCGCCCGTTGCGAGGACCCGGCCTGCGCCTGCCTGCGGTGGCAGGCGAACGAGCGTGATGCCCGGGAGGCGCCGCGCGAAGGCCCGCCCGCCGACGCCTGGTACGAGGTGTGGATCCGACTGTCGGACTACGCCGTCACCGATGACCCCGGCACCGACACGACACCACCCCTCGTCGGCGTCAACCTGCGCGAGGTCGAGCTGCTGAAGATTCGGAAGGTCCGCGACGCCGCACCCGCCGCCGACCCGACCTCCCGTCCGATCGACCTGCTGCGCGCTCATCTCGCGTTCGCGACCATGTTCGGCTATGGGGGGGGTTGCGGCTGTGACGACCTCGCAGAAGATGCTCGCCCGCATCGGCGCGCTGCTACGCAAAGCCGGGGGCACCGACAACCAGTACGAGGTCGAGGCGCTCTTGGCGATGGCGCAGCGGCTGGCCACCCAGCATTCGATCGATCCGAATCAACGCGGACCTCCGCTGGCAGGGCTGCTTGGAATGGGTCGAGTTTCTTCCGCAGTGCGCCGTGGAGCGAGGTCGATGCGGACGTTGTCGGTGGTGGTGATGACAAACACGCGGTCGCCACGCTTCTTTTCCCAATCCGCAGGAACGAGGAAGTAGCGGTCGTTGGCGCGGGCGAGCATCAGTAGTCCGCTGTACTGGTAGCGATACTTCGTGTCGGGCATGGTGATCGCATCAATTCTCGATTTCCCGCCCGCGATGGCGAGGCGATCGACACTGAACACGACCACTGCGGGTCGTGACCCCAACCCATGACTTTCCTCGCGTTGTGCGGCGCGGACGCCTTGCACGCTGGCGTAGTACCCGACGGCCCAGAACACGGCGAGCAATATCAGAGCTATCAGCGTGATCAGTAACGGCACAGACCCGTCGGCCGGGCCACGGTGGCTACGTCGGCGGCGTAGCCAACCGTTGTATGTGGTGCGCAGATGCAGGGCGTACCAGATCAATGCGACGCCGACGAGCAGCGTAAGAGGCAGGCCCAGACTTGTCCACGTGGGCAACTGCTCACGCAGGGTGACGCCTACCGCGGCCGCCACGCATAGCATCACCCCGACTACGGTGACTGTCTCCACCCATACCCGCAGCGCCCACCGCGGCCGTCTGGTACGCAACACCACCATGATCGGCAGCGGGCGCAGGGCGAACGCGGCCGCGGCGATCAACAAGACCAGCACCACCGGAAAGAAGGCGCCGTCGAGGCTTCTGATCAGGTAGTCGGACACACCGAAGTCCAGTAGCCGGGCGTCGACACCGAAGTGTCCATACCAGGCGCGGGTGTACACCAAACCGACGTAGTAGAGGATCGCCACGGTGAGAGTGGCCTCCGATGTCCCCACCGCCACCGCTACCGCGCGCCGCGACGACGACGCCGTTTCACCGTTCCGCATGCTGATCATCGGGGGTCGTCGAGACAGAGACGCCAGGAAGCGGCGGCAGGGGAGGCGGCGGAGTTGAGGCCGGAACCGGAGATTTAGGCGGAGTAGTAAGCCGGGCCCCAGAGTTGGGCTCGAGGGGGGCAATCTCCACTGTCGTCGGCAAGCTTTCGGTCAGGCTTACGGTGGTCGGGGCTGCCGACGTTTGGGTAACGATTGTTGAAGCCACTGGATTCTGGGTCGCCTGAGGCTGCGTAACCTTCGGCTGATCACGCTGTGATTGTAAGGGTCCGGTGGTTGAGGTTGCCGGTGTCGCTGACGCCGTTGCGGGAGCCGTGAGCGTCACGCTGGGCGTGGGCTCAGGTCTGGCGCAAGCGAACAGGCAGAAACAAGCCGCGACAAGCAGTGACACCGCACGCATGAGTCCCCCCTCGGGACGTGGAGAATGAAGCGATTGTTCCACAGACCACCTGGGGCAAAGCAGTTTTCAGCCTCTGCGTTCACCTAGCTCCCTGTACTACCGCGCGCCACGCACACCACCACTGCGCACCACGATCGCCCGTCTCGGGTGGCGCATCGACAGCTGCGGCCACGGCGGCTATGTCGGCGCCGCAGGATCCCAGCTGCCCGAAGGCCCGTACCGCCGCCTCGACGACCGGGCACCGATCCCGCAGTGGCTGACCGGTCTGCTGAGCCCGCCACCACCGCTCCCAGTTCCCCGCAACGCTCCGGTGGTCGGTCATCCCGACGCCTACGTGCAGGCGGCGTTGGTCAATCAAAGCGCCCGTGTCCGCGCCGCCTACCCCGGTGTGCGGCATCGCACCCTGCTGTTGGTGGCCAACTCGCTGGGTCGTATCCAGGATTCCGGCCAGTCATAGCGCAAAATGAAGCCCGGGTGGCGCCTGGTTGGAACCATCGCAGAGTTTCACCACGAGGGCCGGACCACTGCCCGACTCAGCCGGTGCCGCGCCGACTCCAGTCGGCTGCAACCCCGTAGCCCCCTGAAACCCCCTGGGACAACAGCGTTCCGGACCATCGAACCCCAGGAACCGCGCGTCCGGAATGCCGCGATCGTGCTTCAATCGCGGCATTCCGCACTAGCCATGCTTCGCCGGACGCGGGCCCGCGTCTCCTTCACGCCGGCCATCGTCCGGTTCGCTGTTATGAAACTCCGGCTCGTCGAAGTTCCTTCTCGTCGCGATCGGCGGTGCTTCGTGGCCCGGTTTCGATCGACGGCGCGAGCAGGTCACGTTGACGGTCGTAGGCGAGCCCGGCCACGGCGATGAGGACGCAGACCGCGGCGGGCAACAGCAGTGCCGCCTCGCCGATCCGGCTGCCGAGGACCGTACCCGCGATGCTGCCAGTGATGAATGTGATGACCGTGGCCGACAACACGGCGGCCCGCCAACTGTCGAAACGGTGCCGTCGTGAACGTCCGATCAGCAGGCCGAGGTCGGTAACGGTGCCGGTGAAGTGGGTGGTGCGGATCTGCATCGTCCGCAAACTGGAACTCGTTCCATTCTGCAGCCCGCAGGCGAGCGCGGCGAGGAAGATCGACAGCAGGTCTCCCGACCAGGTAAAGGCCAGAAACAGCAACAACGCCTCACCGGTCATGAGGGCGCTGTGCCGGGCTCCTGCATGTGTTTTCGCCGGTGCCAGCACCGCACCGGCCGACGCGGCTCCCACCAGAAATCCGATGACGATCGCGGCGAGCAGGCTTGTTTCGAACATCCACGGGCTGGCAGCGTCCATCCCCAGCTGCGTTGTCGTCGCGGTCACATTGGCAACGGGTACGGCTAAAGTCAAGATGGCCACGGCATTGACGAAGCCCGCAACAGTCGCGAGCAATGATCCGTAGGCGAGAACGAGCGCGCGATGCGGCGCGGTGAGGCTCATGGCAGGCATACAGCTCCCCGAGTTGCTTGTCTGACATAGGGCGAACAGGACAAAACGTATCGGGGCTACCTCAGAAGAATCTGAGAACCCTCCTCCAACAGTGGGAAGGCCCAGGGCGACAACGTCAGTCGACAACCCGAACGGCAATCGCGCGGCAACATCAACCAGCCACAACGGAGCATCAAGGTCTGACCGCCGGGTTCCCACCCGTTCCGAACCGCGCGGTACTACCGTAGAGGTGATCGAAGTCGATGGGATGCTCGCTGCGAGCGACACCTACCGCTGGCAGTGGCGCAGGCCCGGGAGTGCCCGCTGCGCTTGTGGTGGACCGTTCGGAAAAGGCTGTTCGGCATTGCGGGGTCGCACGTGCGTTCGCCGGACAAGAGGACGGAGGAGGAGGCAGACCGGCCACGCTGACCTATATGCGTGCCGGTCTACTGGACGTGGTCGCCGCCCTCGTCGCGCTGACGGGCGAACCACATCCGCTGTTGCCCGGCAGCAATCGCCACCCGCTCGCGATGAACGATTGGCGCAATCAGGAGGGGCCACCGGTAACTGACACGCTATGAACACTCCGTTGACGCGGATTCGCTGCCAGCGGGGTGTCCTAACGGGCATCAGGACGCCTTACTGGAGCGAATCCGCTCCGATGACAGTGTTGTTACCTCATCAGTGCACGCACATCCGCGTGCGCGGTGCCCGGCGCGGCCGGGTTCGTGGCGAGTACGCAGGCAACAGGCGGGTCGAGGTCGAGAGTTTCGACTCGGAGATGGCTGAAACCGGCTCGGGTGAGCATGTCTCGAAGCTCGTGGGCTGCTTGAACCGTGGTGTCCCGGGTAGCGCCGGGGCAGCGGGGCTGGCTGACGAGGGCGATGCGTCCAGCGGGGCGCAGCAGGCGGCGCAGTTCGCGAAGCCGCTCCACCGGGTCGGGCCAGAACCCCACGGAGTTGACGGCGAGCATGGCATCGAGCGGATCGCTGAAACTCGGCATCTGTTCCACCGACGCGTGTATGAGATGCACGCGGCCCGCGCGGACGGCGACGGAGTTTCGACGGGCGGCATGCCGGACCATGGCTCGGGAGTGGTCGATGCCGAAGACGTGGCCCTGGGTGGCGCGGGCGGCGAACTCGGCGATCGCGACGCCGGGACCGAAGCCGATCTCGAGTACCCGGTCGGTGGGCTGCACGTCCAGCAACGACACTGCCCAGATGTTGCGCTGCCGGTTGGAGGGCCGAAAAGCGAACATCCAGCCGTTGATCCACCCGACGACGCCGCGAGGATGCCGGGCCTGGCGCACCAAGTATCTGATGGAACGTTGCTCGAGAGCGGTAGTTACTGTCTGCACGATCGCCAGTCAACGACTTCAAGTACGCTCGAAGTCAAATGAGCGATCAGTTGACGATCGGCCAGCTGGCGAGCCGCACCGGTGTCGCCCCCTCGGCGCTGCGCTACTGGGAGGACCTGGGCCTGCTACCGGTACCGGACCGGGTCGCGGGCCAACGGCGTTATCCGCCGTCGGCGGTCAGGCTGGTCGGTGTGGTCTCGGCGCTGCAGAACGTCGGGTTCACGTTGCGCGAGATCAAGGCGTTCACAACATCTCGCTCGTCGGCTGAGGCCGGGTGGCGAGAGCTGTACCAACGCAAGCTCACCGAGCTGGATCAACGGATCGCTCAGGCACAGGCGGCACGCACCCTCATCGCCCATGGTCTGGCCTGCCCGCATGAGGACATCGTCGAGTGTCCCAACTTCGCGAGCGGGGTCACGGCGCTTCTGGCGGGATGTTCTCTGGAAGAGGCTCACTCGCGGATTCATTCGCACTGACCTCGCCGTCGACTCGGGGGCCGGACAGACATCACCGGCCGCGTTGCGGATGCGGCGGCAGCTTCGGTCCAGTGGGCGATGGTCAGCCTCTCAGGTCGCGGCGCGCGTAGCCGTACAGCCCGATCGGTGTCACGACTGCGGCGATGGCGGTGAGCGCGGCACTCGTGGCCCAGTTCGGTGCGGCGTCGGGTACGGCGGCGAGGTGGGCGAACGGGGAGAATGGACGCCCTTCCAAGGTCGGCGCATGCCGACCAGACTTCCCGGCGCACCTGAGAAGACTGATACGCCACTGCGGACGTCACCGCGGGCTTTCGAAGAACGGATCGGCGCCGCCGCGAACGCATAGGGATGGTCGGTGCCGCACCACTCCGTGCGGCCTCGATGACCATCCCGCGCAGCCGAAGACGGTCAGGGCTGTGGACGCGCTGCGAGGACGGCCCTATGCCTGCTGCTGGTAAACGTCGGGTATGCCGTCATTGTCCTCGTCGCGGGTGTCCGCCTCGGCGATACGCCGGTAAGCCCGGTTGCGCAGCCGCAAGACGACGGCGGCCAGCAGCGCGGCGGTGAGAGTGCCGATGAGAACCCCGATACGGACGTGGTCTTCCCGCAAGGGGTCGCCCGCGAAGGCGAGCTCGCCGATGAGCAGCGACACGGTGAATCCGATCCCTCCCAGCAGCGCGACTCCACCCACGTCGATCCAGCGCAGGTCGGTGTCGAGTTCGGCGCGGGTGAGTCTCGCGGTCAGATAGGTGGTCGCCAGAATGCCGAACGCCTTTCCGCACACCAGGCCGACGGCGATGCCGAGGGTGACCCGGTCGGTGAGAGATTCGGCCAGCCCGCTGAGGCCTCCGATGGTGACTCCCGCCGCCAGGAAGGCGAACACCGGCACCGCGACACCAGCGGAGATCGGTCGCAGGCGATGCTCGAAACGCTCGGCAAGACCTCGGTGGCCTGGGTCGCGGGTATCGTCATCGCCGGGTTCGCCCAGGACGGGCACGGTGAAGCCGAGCAGGACCCCGGCGACAGTGGCGTGGACGCCGGACTGGTGGACCAGCCACCACGTCAGCAGCGCCAGCGGCGCGAGGATCCACACCGAGCGAATCCTGCGTTGCACCGCCACCGCGAAGGCCACCAGCGGGATGGCGGCGAGCCCGAGGTAGGGCAGGTGCAGTTCGTCGGTGTAGAAGATGGCGATCACGGTCACCGCGAGCAGATCGTCGACGACCGCGAGGGTGAGCAGGAAGGTGCGCAACGCCGTCGGCAGGTGCGAACTGACGACCGCGAGCACCGCCAGCGCGAACGCGATGTCGGTAGCGGTCGGGATCGCCCACCCCTTGACCGCATCCCCATCGCCCAGGGTGAACGCGATGAAGATCAGCGCGGGACCGGCCATTCCCCCGACCGCCGCCACCACCGGCAGCGCGGCCCGGCGCGGATCCCGCAGATCACCGGCCACGAATTCGCGTTTGAGCTCGAGGCCGACAACGAGGAAGAACACCGCCAGCAGCCCATCGGCCGCCCATGCCTCCAACGGCAGGCGAAGGTGCAGGCTCTCGGGACCGAGCCGGAAGTCGCGCAGCGCCTCGTAAGCGCCCGACCACGGGGTATTCGCCCAGATCAGACCGGCGGCCGCGGCCACGATCAGCAGGACACCACCGGCGGTCTCGGTCCGCAAGATCGCCCCGACCCGCCGCGCCTCGGACCAGGAACCACGCGAGAACAAACGTAAGCGGTACTCGGGAAACGTCACCAGCGGGCTCGCCTTTCGTGGATTCTCAGGGCGGCTCGACGGCTACGCCCGGCGACCGACAGCAGTCCGCTACCGCGCCGGGATGGGCTCGGCCTGCCTGGGTCAGCGCATGCGGGATCGTGGGCAGCTCCGCCCGGACCGGGATGGAGGACGCCGCACACCGTTCTCGGACCCGAAGTCCTGTGTCGTTCGGCTACTCGGTACGGCATCATGTGCGCCCATCACTGGTCGGCCCGAACCCACACCCGGGCCGGGTTCGCCGACCAGACTTCCCGGCACTCCGTCTGTAACGATGCCGTAGGAACACGCACGAGCGCAAACCGACCGATCCGCATATTCGCCCGATTACACCACCGAGGTGGTGACCCGTGGCCTGGGCGATCACGCCGCATCGGTGGTGACATCCGCAGCGCCCGCTCAGCCCTGACGGTATGCCGTTTGCTTCGGGCGCGGGTTTACGGCATCTTTACCAGTGGTGCGCCGGGAAGTCTGGTCGGCAAACTCGGCCCTGATCGCGGGTCGAGTGATCCGGCGATCGGAGGCTGATGGTGCACTCCGAACTGTCTTGTGGCGGGCCCCGCGTGAGCGTGGCGGCGAGAGTCCGGCAGCTCGGTCATCTCGAGCACACCACCGCCGGGCGCGTATGGGCTGAGCACGGTGGCGTTCGCCGAGCTCGGCTTCTTGTCCCGAGGAACCCGGTCCCTCCCTGACGCGCGCCGTCGGTCCCGTGCCGGGCATCGTCGCGTCCATACCGCGGTCGCGATCGCCTCCGCTGATTCCCCGACGATGCAATGCTCCGGGCCCACTGCCGTCCGCCACGCCACGGGTGGCGCCGGAGACCGAATCCGCACACGCGTCTCACCGCACACGAAGGAAGTCAGGTACATGACAACGAGTGATGACCGCAGAACGCGGCTCGAGCACCTGCGCATGGCGCTGGGATGGGATCCGGTCCGACGTAGCTGGTTCGGCTCGAACGCCGAGGACATTGATCTCAACGCGGCGGCATTGCTGTTCGCCGGGGACCGCGTCATCAATGTCGTCTACCACCAGCAGCTCAGCTCGCGCGACGGCTCCGTGCGACACCTCGGAGACAGCACCACCGGGGAAGGCAAGGGCGACAACGAGGTGATCACCGTCGACTTGAGCCGCATACCGCCGCAGATCACCACCATAGTTTTCCTCGTCACCTCCTACACGGGGCAAACCTTCGACCAGATCGAGAACGCGTTCTGCCGCGTGGTCGACACCGTCTCCGGCGAAGAGATCGCTCGCCATGACCTCAGGGACGCCGCCCGCACCGGCCTGGTGATGGGAAAAGTGTCCCGGACCGGGTCCGGTTGGCGGTTCGATCCGATCGGGGAAGCCATCCGCGCGCAACATCCGGTCGAGGCGATTCCTCAGATGGCCCGTTTCCTGGCGTGACCATCAAGCCACGGACAGGCGATCGACGGATGCCCGCGCAAGCCTGTTCTCCCAGCCAACGCGAGTGGTACTGATCGGACTGGGCCGCTTCGGCAGCGCGCTGGCCCGCGAACTGGTCGACCACGGATCGGAGGTGCTGGCCATCGACGCCGAAGCCGTCAGCAGGCAGCACGGCCAGATCCTCGTACGCGTCAGCGTCACCCTGTTGTCCCGCCGGAACACGATATGGGCGAACGGGTCGCGCATCGGGCGCGGAATGATCAGGCTCACTGGCATCGTCGCGCTGCGTGAGGCGGTGGGCCGCAAGCACACCGGCGCATCGGCCGTCCATCGATGATCGCTACATGGGCCAGCGCCGTGCCCCGGGCGGTGTTCCTGGCCTTCTCACCCTGGAGACAGTGACCGAGGTGAGGCACGTCACGTCGGCCTGATGTCACATGCGCGGGGCCGACGGTGTCTTCTGCCCGACCAGTCACACCATTCGGGAAGCCGACAAGATGGCGCGAAGGCATCGTCCGGCACTCCGACGGCGACGAACGGCTCGGCCGGACCGAGGACGAACCCGACTCGCCCGCACTCGAAGGAGAAGCTCATGAACCTCGCCCTCTGGATCGTCGCCGGGCTGCTCGCCACCCTCGCCCTGTTCGGTGGCGCCACCAAAGCGTTCATGCCCAAGGACAAGCTGGACGAATTGGGCAGAAAGTCCGGCGGGGGATGGACCGAGCACGCGAGCGCCGGTTTCGTCAGGACTCTCGGGGTACTCGAGCTCCTTGCCGCGGCCGGGTTGATCCTGCCCGCCGCGCTCGACATCGCCCCGGTGATGGTGCCGGTGACAGCCGTCTGCTGGATCCTGCTGATGATCGGCGCGATGATCACTCATGCCCGCTACGGCCAGTACAAATACGTAGCGCTGAACCTCGTCTACCTCGTTCTGGCCGCCTTCGTGGCCTGGGGCCGCTTCGGCCCCGAGTCCTTCACCGGCTGATTCGGGTGAACCGCCGACGGTCGTCCATCGCGACAAGGGGCGCCGCCGTGCGGCGGCGCCCCTTTCGTGCGGGTCAGTTGGTCAGGTCGCGCTGGTTGAAGCGGATGAGTCCGGATCCGATCAGGGCGACCGAGATCACGACCAGGACTGCGGCGTGGGTCCACTGGATCCCGTTGCGCAGTGGTTCTCCACCGATGTAGTAGTGGAACGGCGAGAGATACTTCAGCCAGTCGGCGCCGATCACGCCGGCCAGACTGTTGGCGGCGTAGGCCAGCACTCCGATTCCCGCGGTCCCGGCCAGAACCGGACCGCGCCTTCCGGTGACAGCGCCGACGCCGATGGCCAGAGCGCCGAAGACGATGGCCAGCAGCGTCAGGTGGACACTCTGCGCCGCGAACTCGCCGATACCGATCGAATCGAGATCGGCGGACGAGCGGATCGCCACCATACCCAGCAGTACCACTGTCCCGATCGCGACGGCGCCGGTTGCCAGGGCGGCAAATCGTTGCAGTGCCAGCCCGGTACGGCTGACCGGATACGCCAGCAGCAGATCCAGGTATCCGGATTCCTCATCGCCGGCGATGGCACGGGCACCGAAGGTGACTCCGAAGAACATCGCCAGCAACGGCAGCAACAGCCCGAAGACGCTGGAGCCGAGATAGCCCGCGGCGGAGGTCATATCGTTCAACCGCAAGGCCTCACGCATCGCCTCCGGGTAGTTGCTCACCGCGTCGGCCATACCGCCCGCGGACACTTGCGGATAGAACCCGGCGTACATCACGCCCACCGCCGCGGTGCCGACCGACCAGGCGATCAGCGAGCGACGGTTGTCGACCAGGGTTTGGGTGTAGATGTCAGGCAGCATCGGATTCTCCGGTGTAGTAGCCGTGGAACAGGTCCTCGAGAGCGGGTTCGGTGACCAGCAGCCCCGTCACGCGATGGGTGACGATGGCCCGCAGCAGCGCGTCCGGGCTACCGGTGACCTGGCAGCGCAGGACGGCTCCGTCGACCCGGACGTCGTGAACAGCGGGCAGAGCGGCGAACTCGTCGACGGTCACCGGCTCGGCGAAGGTGACCTCCACATCGCGCACGGCGTCGGCCCGCAGCCCGGACACGGTGTTCAGCGCGACCAACCGGCCCTCGCGAATGATGCCGACCCGGTCGGCGACCGCCTCCACCTCGCTCATGATGTGGCTGGACATGAACACCGTCTGCCCGTTGCCGGAGGCCTCGGCGACCATCTCCAGAAAGATCTGCTGCCCGATCGGATCCAAACCAGAGGTGGGCTCGTCCAGGATCAGCAGCTCCGGGGTGTGCATGAACGCCTGGACCAAGCCGAGCTTCTGCCGGTTCCCCTTGGACAGACTGCTCACCTGCGCGTCCTGATCCAACTCCAGGCGCTCACACAGCGCGTCGATCCGCTGCGGCGCGACCCCGCCACGCAGCGCGGCCAGGAACCGCAACGTCGCACCGACCGGCCGCCGTCCCGGCACAACGAAATCGCCTGCCAGATAACCGATCCTCGTATGCAGCCGCACCGCATCGCGACGCGGGTCGAGGCCGAGCACCCGAGCGCTGCCCGCCGTCGGCCGGATCAGATCCAACATCAGCCGGATGGTCGTCGACTTGCCGGCTCCATTGGGGCCGAGATAACCGAAGACCTCACCGCGGCGGACTTCCAGGGACAACTCCCTCAGCCCGCGCCGCGAGCCGTAGGTCTTGCTGAGCCCTTGCAGCTCGATGACATTCACCATGTCTCGGACACTAACGAACTTTCAGAGATTTGTAAATACTCAGAATGATCTGAGTTTGCTAAGCTACGGGTGTGGGAACGAACGAGCGATTGCGGACTGCCGCAGAGAAGCTGGCCTTGATGTTGTCCGATGGCGGAGGGATGCAGCGCACCACCGCGCGGGTGATGACCGCCCTGCTCTACACCGAACAGGACACGATGACCGCCGCGGACCTGTGCGCCGAGCTATGATCAGCTCCGGCGCTGTCTCCACCGCGATCAAACAACTCATCCCCGTCGGGCTGATCGAACGCGTGCCCGCTCCCGGCAGCCGCCGCGACCACTACCGCTTCCGCGCCGGAGCCTGGGCGGCATTGATGTCGCAGCAGAACACCATGCTGTCCACCATGCGCGACGCCGCCCGAGAAGGCATCGACGCCGCCGCTCCGGACACCGCCACCGCGGCGCGCCTGCACGAGATGCAGGATTTCTACACCTACATGAGCAACGAATTGGTCCCGCTCGTCGAGCGTTGGCGCGAGCGATACACCGCCGAACACGGCTCCGCGACCACACCTGGAGGCAGGAGCCGACGGGGCCAGAAGTGACCCTGCCCCGGTCGGCGCCGCCACGCGCCGCGCCGCCGTCCGGTGGTCGGCGGTGGGCGTCCGGCGCCGGATCATCGGCCGACCGCCCCTCTACGTGCGCCGTTGCCCGTTCCCGCAATGGTGAACAGAGTGGTAACCACCGAATTCTTGATCAACATCAGGAGTTAGGTCACCGGACGGTGGATATAGATTTCTCCATACGGACGACATCTACCGTCGTGCGTGATCCTTCAACTCGCGAAATGCCGATCGCTATCCCGGATGAGGTTTTTTCGTAATCCTGGTCGGGATTTTTCTCCGGTAGGCACCACTCCCGCGCGAACAGTTCATGCGGCGACTTATCGGTAGGCAAGCCCGAGCCGGAGGATCACCGCCTCGCTCGACCGGTCGATCAACTCGTCACGTGCGATCGACCACCTTGGAATGCGATGAGGCGATTATGACGATACGGTGCAGTACACCGGAAGCACGCTCTCGCCGCCGCGGCATGGATTGCCGACGCACTTCGGTCCGTTCGGTCCGGGGATTCGGGCAGCGAAGGAAATCCTGGAGGAATTTCAGAAAAGGCACCGCGGCGACTTCTGGAGTTCGGCGAAACCGCGTAGGATTCGAGCAGGTCGGGACTGTATCTGGAGCCCTATGATGTTCGAGAGAAAGATTTCACACACGAAGTTGGCCCGGTTGGCGGCTGCCGCCGGTATGGCCGCAGTTGCCGCGATTCCTGTCGTCGCAGCCGCAGCGCACGCGCCTTCCGCGCATGCGACGACGCCCACGTCCGCAACCCAGCTCATCGACAACCCCGGGTGGGGCAACGGCCCCGGCTGGGGTCGCGGGCATGGCTGGGGTCGCGGCCCCGGTTGGGGTGACGGCCGCGGTTGGGGTAACGGCCCCGGTTGGGGATGGAATCCCGGCTGGGGGAATTGGTGGACCCCGCCCGGCTGGGGTGGCTGGGGCGGCTGGGGCAGCTTCTAGCGCCGGTGACCGAGCCCGGACACGCACAGCGTGCCGGGCTCGGTCGCATCGAGTACCGCTCCTGCGGAACCGGGTACGACCGACCGCGCGGAAGCTGGTGACGAGATGAAGATCGTGTGCGTCGGCGGCGGGCCGGCCGGTTTGTACTTCGCCATTTCGATGAAGCGGCGCGACCCGGCCCATGACATCACGGTGATCGACCGCGATCCTCCCGGGTCCACCTACGGCTGGGGCGTGGTGTATTGGGACGACCTGCTCGACATCCTGTACCGAAATGACCCCGACAGCGCTCGAGCGGTGCGTACCGGGTCGGTCCTGTGGCGTGAACAGGCGATCCATGTATGCGACAACGGGACCGCACATTTCGGGGGCTACGGATTCAGCATGGGGCGCGCGGCATTGCTCGACGTACTTTCCCGGCGGGCGGGTGACCTGGGCGTCGACGTCCAGCACGGGCGAGACATCCACGATCTGTCCGGCTTCGACGGCAGCGATCTCATCGTGGCCGCCGACGGCGCGAACAGCCGGGTGCGGCAGTTGGGGGATCGCCGTTTCGGCACCTCCGTCACACTCGGCGAGAATCAATATGTCTGGCTCGGCACGGACAAGGTCTTCAGTGAATTCACCTTCGCCTTCGAACACACCCCGGCCGGTTGGATCTGGTTCCATGCCTACCCGTCGGTGGCCGGAAGAATCAGCACGTGCATCGTCGAGTGCCAACCGCGGACATGGCATGGACTGGGATTCGACTCGCCGGACAACCCGGACAACATGCGCGTTCTGGAGAACATCTTCACGCGACCGCTGGACGGTCACGCGTTGATCAGCAAGACACAGGGCGATTTCGCGAGATGGAGCCGCTTCTCCGAGGTGACCAACCAGATCTGGTATCACGACAACGTGGTGCTGCTCGGCGACGCGGCGCACACGACGCACTTCACCATCGGCTCGGGTACCCGGTTGGCGATCATCGACGCCGTCGTGCTCGCACAGAATCTGTACGAGCACGCCGAGATCGCCGACGCCTTGAAGAATTACGATGCGCAGCGGCGCGCCGCGCTGCGCCCGATCCAGGCCGCCGCCCGTGCCAGCATGAACTGGTTCGAACACGCCGACCGGTATCTCGACCGCAGCGCCGTGCAGTTCGCCTACGCGATGGCGACCCGGCACGGGCTCCAGCTGCCGTGGCGGTATCAGCTGTACCTGCTCACGCAGGTACCCGCAGCGCGCAGGATCCAGCGTGCCCTCGACTCCGGGCGGCGGCGGTGGCGGGCGGCCCGACGGGGGGAACTCGCGATGACGGTCGCCGTTCGCCGACGGCCTTGATTCGCGCGAGTGCGGCGAGTGGGTGAGCGCAGCACCGCGCCCCCGGGAGCCGCAGCGCCCCCAGTTCCATTGGCAGGGGTGAAACTGGAGATTTGCCGAAGCCTGCGTGCAGGTCTTCCGATCCAGGCGAAACCGGTCGCAATACAACAGTTTTGGACACAGCAGCGAATATCTGGCATAACCAGCGCGCTGGCCCACGTGCGTAGACTTGATGTGCTTGTCCAGCGGACGACGCTCACATCACGAGGGAGGGTACGGGGGATGAAATTTGATGTCGGCGGCCGGGACACTCCGCGCAGTGGCATCGCCCTGTTCCATGCCCGTCTCGGTCGGCACTCCCGCTCCGTGACGGCGCGCGGCTGCCCGACCGAGAGCGGCATTGATGCCGATCGAGCGTTTCGATATCACACGATCCGGGGGTGGCCGCGAGTCGACTGTGCCGAGTCCTCGGAGCCGCCCACCGGCGTCGTGGACGACATCGCCGGTCCGCCCCCGAAGGCATTCGGCGCGCAGCGACCCGATGCCGAGCGAATCGAGGATGCATCATGACGCAGCAGGTGAAAGTGGACCCGGCGGTGCTGATCCAGGCGGCGCAGGGAATCGAGGCGACCATCGGTGAGCTCTCGAATATGGGCATCGGTGAGACGGGCAACGTCGGTCGTGGGTTCTCGCTGTTGACGTTGTCGACGTTGGAGGCGGGTAAGCACACGGTGCAGCAGGGCTTCGAGACCTTCACCGAGCGTTGGTCGTGGGGGGTGCGCGCGCTGGTGCAAGCGGGCAATTCGATCGCCCGGACGCTGGGTTTGGCTGCGGGGCGGTACCACGAGATGGATACCACGGGCCAGAACATGTTCAAGACGATGTGGACGCATCTGGCGGGCAATCCGCACCTGACCGACGAGCAGATCACGAACCGTTCCTGGGGAGAGACGTTCTCCGACAACGCTTTCAATCATGTGCGCAACGCCGACTACAGCTTGCAGTCGTTCCAGGACGCCAACCGGAGGATGCAGACCAACGCCAGAGTGATCGAAGCGGTCGGGCCGCAAGCGCTGGCGAACGTGTCTCCCGTGACCGGGCTCGTCACCGGTGAGACGCCGGGCTGGAACACCGGCGCCGGGCAGACGGCCGCCGATATCATGGGGGAGCAAGGGGGGCAGTAAGTTTGGGTCTCGGTGATTTCCTTGATGACATCGGCGAAGCGATCGAGGACGGTGTGGAGAACGCCGTCGAGGGGCTCGGACAGTTCGCCGACTCGGCTCTGGACGTCCTCGGGGACGGTGCGGACGCGATCGGCCTCGACAGTTTGGGCGAGGGCCTCGACGACCTGGGCGACGAGATCGCCTCGGCCACCGGCGGCGAGGTCGACGAGCGGGAGCTGGGCGAGACCGAAGACCCCAAGGAACTGATCCGTGGCGAGCCCGCCGAGATCGGGTCCACGGCGGAGACGTTGCGGAAGATGGCCGCCGCGATCGACTCCACCGGAGAAGCCCTCAAGCGCATCGACGCCGCGGAATGGGTCGGACAGGGCGCGGACGCGTTCAACGAGGTCTACGACAAGCAGCCGAAGCTGTGGTTCGACGGCGCCGACGCGATGACCGCCGCGGCCGATGCGATGGAGAACTGGCGCAACGAAGTGGAGACCGCGCAGTCGAAGGCGGCCGACGCCATCGACAAGTGGCGGGCCGCGGTCGCCGAGGAGCGCAGGCAGAAGACCTGGTGGAACTCGCTCTCCGGCGAACAGCAGCAGCAAACCCCGCTGGTCGACACCTGGACCTCGATGCGCAACGAGGCACGCGAGATCCTGCGCGGCGCCCGGACCCAGCGCGACAACGGCGCCTCCATCGCGGTGAACGCCATCGCCGCCGCCACCTCGAAGGCGCCCGAGGAACCGCCCTTCACCGATCGCTGGATCGCCAACCTCTCCGATCTCGGCGGAGTCCTGGAGCACGGGGCGTTGAATTTCACCTCCGGGTTGCTCACCGGCCTCACCGGCATCGTGCAGTTCGCCCGCCAGGTCAACCCGACCGACATCTACAACCTCACCCATCCCGCCGAATACCTCGCCGGGCTGTCGGATCTCGGCACCGGCTTGGTGGTGGCCGTGGCCGACCCCGGCGCGACGGTGTCGGCGATACTGTCGGACGCACGGCGCAACCCGTTCGAATTCCTCGGTGCGCTGACCGGCGACGCGCTGCTCACCGCCGCTACCGGCGGCGGCGGTAGCGCCAAAGTGGCGATCAGCGCCGCGCGGCGCGCGCGCGATGCCGCCAGAGTCACCCGGATGGCCGATGACGCCGGTGACCTCGGCCGCCGCCTGCCCACCAGCCCCACACCGACCAGCCCCGGCCCGAACCACTCGCCGACGTTGGATCGGACGGCGGGTTCAGCACCGACCACAGGAAACAACCCCACCGGCACCAACCCGATCGACGCGGGCAGCAGGCCGGAGTCTCCGGCGCCGCGTGCCGACAACGGCAGCAGCACCTCGTCGGCTCCGGAGCAGCCGAGCCCGCGCGCGGATGCGGACGCACCGACCCGGCATGCCGACCCCGAACCGCAGCCGGCTCCACGTGCCGACCCCGAACCGCAACCCGCCCAACGCGCCGACCCCGAACCGCAACCCGCCCAACGCGCCGACCCCGAACCGCAACCCGCCCAACGCGCCGACCCGGAGCCGCAGCCGGCTCCCCGGACCGATCCGTCCGCTGATCCCGCGCCGGTCACCCGCGCCGATCCGGAGCCCCCGCCCACGCGGACCGCGGAACCCGATCCGGCCCCCACGACCCGCGCGGACCCCGACCCCGACCTCAACCCGCGCACCGAGCCCCGTCCCGAGGCATCCGCTCCGGCGACTCGCGCGGACGCCGACGCTCCGCCGACCTCACACGCCGACCCGGAAGCGACACCGGCACAGCGCACCGACACCCAAACACCACACGCCGACACCGACGCTCCATCGACCTCACACGCCGACACCGACGCTCCATCGACCTCACACGCCGACACCGACGCTCCATCGACCTCACACGCCGACACCGACGCTCCATCGACCTCACACGCCGACACCGACGCTCCATCGGCCTCACACGCCGACCCCGATGCGGCACCGACACAGCGCTCGGATGCCGGTCCCGCCGCGCCCCGCGCCGACGCCGACCCGGTGCCCCGGGCCGAATCGGAGGAGTCCCCGGAAGTCCGCACGAACGGCAACTCCCCGACCCCGCGCGCCGATTCCGACCCCACACCCGCACCCCGCGCGGACCCCAACCCCGCGCCAGGAACGCACGCCGGTCCCGGACCTCACACCGCTGGCCCGACGCCGCAGCCCCGGACGAATCCGGACATCACGCCACCGGCACGTCCCCAACCCGACTCCGTGCCCGCGAACCGAGCCGCCCCCGACTCACCCACGCGTCCCGCACCCACCATCCGCACCCCAGACGCCCCCGCACCACTGCGCACGCAACCGGAGACCACACCCGCCGCACGCGCCTATCCGGACCCGGCAGCCCGCCCGCACAACCCCACCACGCCGCTGCGCGCCGAACCTCACTCCGCACCGCTCGCACGCACCCACCCGGAATCCCCGTCCCCTGCCCGTGCGACGCCGGACCCCTCGCCGCGAAACACGCACGCAGACCCACCATCACGACCGAACCCGGACGCACCCGCGCGGCGAGACCCGGACGCACCCGCGCGACCGGACCCCGACGCACCAACACGACCGGACCCCGACGCACCAACACGCAGGCCCACCCCGGATCCCGACGTGGACTCCCGGCCTCCGCACCGCGATACCGACCGGGCGCCGGATCGAGCCGACGACCGTTCGCGCGACCCGGACGACCGAGGGGTGGATCGCGCCCCCCCGCGGGACAACGATTCCCGGCCCGGCCGCGATGCCGACGATCCGACACCACAGGATCGAGCGGACGCCGACCGTGGCGCTCACGAGCACGCGCGGGAATCCGGACCGGAAGCCGATCGGACGCCGGAGCAGAAGACCTGTTCAGCCGACCCCGTCGACATCAGCACCGGCGAGTTCCTCCTCCCCGAGACAGATATCGACCTACCCGGTGTCCTGTCACTGACCCTGCGGCGGGCACATCATTCGAACTACCGGTTCGGTCGCTGGTTCGGCCCGTCCTGGTCCAGCACGTTGGACGCCCGGATCGTCGTCGAGGACGCAGGAGTCACGTTCATCGGTGAGAACGCGATCATGCTGGCCTATCCGCACGCCGAGGTCGGCGTTCCGGTGCACCCGCTCACCAAGGGCCAGCGCTGGTCGTTGACCCGCACCGAGACCGGCGGCTATCGCGTATGGGATCAACGGCGCGAGGTGATCTGGCACTTCGCACCCGAATCCGGGCTCGACGGCATCGAAGCCCGCTTCGGCAACTACGCGATCTCGGCGATCACCGACCGGCACCACAATCGCATCCGCTTCCACTACGACGCCGACGGCGTGCCGGTAGAGGTCACGCACTCGGGCGGCTATCGGGTCCGGATCGATTCGGACCGTGCGCGGATCACCGGCCTCTCGCTGATCTCCGACGATCCGGATCTCGGCGAGTTCGCCACGCCGCTGCTGGAATTCACCTACGACGGGGGAAACCTGGTCGCGGTGACCGATGCCGACGGAGCGACCACCCGCTACACCTACGATGCCGAGCATCGGATGACGTCGTGGACCGATTCCAACGGCAATCAGATGGTCAACACTTACGACGAGTCCGGTCGCGTCGTCTTCCAGCGTGGTAGCGCCGGAATGCTGAACTGCGACTACGACTATCTCCAACTTCCCGACGGCTCCGGACGCCTCACCACAGTCACGGATTCGCTCGGTGGGGCCACCTCCCATGGTTTCGATCGCGAACTGCAACTGCGCGACCTCATCGACCCGACCGGCGGCCACACGCACATCGACTACAACGCCGACCGCAGGCCGCTGACGGTCACCGGGCCGGATGGTGCGACCACCCGCTACCAGTACAACGGCGCGGGCGATCGAACAAAGATCACTCGCCCCGACGGTCGCTCGACCGAAATCGAATACCTTTGGCGCAACCGGCCGCTCACCATTACCTTTCCCGACGGTTCCGTCTCGCGCCGGGAATGGTCCGACAACGGCGATCTCGCCGCCGTCATGATCCCGAGGGAACACGCACCGAATTCACCCACCACCCCAACGGCGCACTGGCCACCACTGTCGGATCCAACGGCGCGCGTACCACCATCCAGGTGAACGAGGCAGGCCTCCCGGTCCAGCTCACCGGACCCCACGGCGCGGTGACCCACATCCGACGCGACGCCGCGGGCCGCCCGACCCACATCACCGATCCCCTCGGCGCAGTGACCCGCTACGACTGGTCCCCTGCCGGGAAATTGCTGCGCAGGACAGATCCCGACGGCCACTCCGAATCGTGGACCTACGACGGGGAGGGCAACATCCTCACCCACACCGACCGCGCGGGTGGTGTCACCCGATTCTCCTACGGCGTGTTCGATCTCCTGCACTCGCGCATCGACCCCGACGGCTCGATCACCCGGTACACGTGGGACACCGAACGCCGCCTCACCGCCGTCGTCAACCCGAACGGTCAGAGCTGGACCTACGAATACGACAGTGCGGGCAGGTTGATCGCCGAAACCGACTACTCCGGTGCCACAACCCGATACGCCTACGACCGAGCGGGACGAATCGGCGCGATCACACCGCCCACCGGCACAACACGCCATCACCGCCACGACATCCTCGGCCGCCTCACCGAGGTCACCGCAGGCGACGAATGGATTCGCTACACCCACGATCCGGCGGGACGTCTGCTTTCCGCCGTCAACGGCGTCGGCGCGGACACCACACACTCGCTGAGATTCGCCTACACCGCGGCCGGAGGCATCGCCTCGCAGCAGCTGGATGTACAGCCGCCGATGCTGTTCGAGCACGATCAGCGTGGCCACCGCATCCGCCGAACCACTCCTTCCGGGGCCGTCGCCACCTGGCACCACGATCTCACCGGCCGCCTGGACCACCTCAGCGCCGACGACCACGACATCACCTTCGATTACGACCCACTCGGCCGGCTGACCGGCTGGCGGGTCGGCGAACTGGCGGTGACCCGTGGCCTCACCGCGCTCGGCCGGGTGACCCACCAAGAAGTGACCGCTTTCCCCGCCCGATCCCTGTCCCTGGACCTCGGCTCGCTTTCCCGTCCGGCCCCTCGACGGCTCCGTCGCGACGAATACGTCTACCGCCCGGATGGATATCTCACCACTCACACCATCGCCCGCTCGGACACCGACCCCCTACATCGCGACTACAGCCTCGACACCGCCGGTCGTATCACCACCGTCTCCACCAACGGCTCTCCCACCGAGCGCTACACCTACGACGCCCTCAGCAACATCACCAGCTCCACCGTTTCCGCGTCCGACAACCCGTCGGCTCCGGCACCTGCCGCAGCTCCCTTGCCGACCGACGACCGTCGCCGCGAATACCGCGACAACCGCCTCATCCGCGACGGCCGGACGCGCTACCACTACGACAACGCCGGTCGTCTGATCCGCAAAACCACCGTTCGCCTCTCCCGTAAACCCGACGTGTGGCACTACCGCTACAACGCCTTCGACGAGCTCACCGACGTCTGGACTCCCGACCACCAGTGGTGGCACTACACCTACGACGCCCTCGGCCGCCGCACCACCAAACAGCGCCTCGCCACCGACGGCACCGTCCTCGAGCGCATCGACTACGTCTGGGACGGCTCACAGCTCATCGAGCAGGCCACCGGTACCGGCACCATTCGCTGGCAGTACCAGCCCGGCTCCCACACTCCCCTCACTCAAACGACCGACCAGACCACGATCGACCGCGAGTTCTACGCGATCATCACCGACCTCGTCGGCACCCCTACCGAACTGATCGATCCCGGTACCGCCCTCCCCGCGGCCACCGCGGGCGCCGACCTCTGGGGCCGGACTACGTGGCGCGGGAAGGCGAGCTCGCCGCTACGGTTCCCGGGACAAATCCATGACCCCGAGACCGGGCTGCACTACAACGGGTTCCGGTACTACAACCCGGACACCGGTCAGTACCTCACACCCGACCCCCTCGGCCTGGCCCCGTCACCCAACCCCTACGCCTACACCACCAATCCGCTCAGGTTCATCGACCCGCTCGGCCTGACACCGACCGCGTGCGAGCGGTTCGAGAACTTCGACAGACAGGTCACGCCCGGAGAGCTCCGCAAGGCGCCTGCCCCCTTCGAGGGCGGCCCGGAGGGGCACGCGTACGACAAACACCGCGTCACCCCCCAGGTTCAGGCGTCCGTTCTCAACAACCCGGATCGGATCTTCAGCGGGCTGTACCACGGCGAGAATTTCATCACCGGTCAGCCCTACACTCGCGAGGTCGACATCTACTTCCTTGCAGGCGACCGCGATCCCACCAGGGGTTCCGTGGTAATCACCGAAGCGGGCAACAAGAACTCCGTCATCACGGCCTATGGTTTGATCGACAGGAGTGTCCGGGCGCCGAAACCGGTCAAAGTCGAAAAGTGGTCGGAAAATCCGAACTACGTCGAGATCCGCAAAAATGACGGTGCCCACGAAGTGGTGTATCCCAACCGGGAGCGCTGGGAAAGGAACGACTGGCCGTGACGGTCGACAATGGTCCCGAAGAGACCCCCGGCCGATGGAGGTCCGCGATCGACGCCCTCGCCGACAGCCTCGCCGCTCACCTCGGCGAGCAGGTGACCGTGGTCGACGCAGGCGAGATGGAGGACGGGTTCTCCTGCTTCCTCCGAGGTCGTGAGCCGTCCGGTCCTACGCTCCAGCTGGCGTGGGAGGGCGTGCTCGGTATGCATTACAGCGACGGAAAGCCGAAGATCAGCGTGTCGCTTTTCCTGTACAGCCGAGGCCGCCGCTTGCGGCTCGACGACCAGCCCGGCAGTTACTTGGAGATCGTCTATGAGGGCCCCCTCGACGGCTCGGGGACTTGGCGCGATCTGGGCTGGCTACGCGACGACTTCGGCGAGTTCGAGGCTCACGACCGTTACGGCGACTGACCGCCCAGCACACTCGAGGCATATCGGACCGGGTCAGCACGACCGTCCCGGTCTCGGACGCAGCGCACTCGGCACAGCCGATCGCGCCTTGTGTCGCATGACCACGATCTGAACGAGGCGCTCGACCACTTCCAGCCGAAACCGTTCTTCCTCGTCGGCCACAGTGCGGGCGGTCCCATCGTGCGCCTCGCCGCCGCCCCGACCGGATCGCGGGCCTCGTAGCACGGCCGCCATGTCGTCGCCGGACATTCGGCTCACTACGTGCCCCTGACGGAGCCGGACCTGATCGTGCGCGAGATAGCCGCGATGACATCACCGTCGTAGAGCGCGACCGCCCGCGGCGTGGCCATGTCGGGGCGCGTCGCTACTCTGCCGACATGGTCAGACCCGATCCGGCAGTGCGCCGCTTGCTGCGTGAGACAGGAAAGTTGCTCGAGCAGTACGGATTTCACGGTTCCGATCCCACCTGGGTACGGGTCGAGCCCGGCGGCGTGGCATCCGTCGGCCGTACCCGGGTCTCGCGCACCTGGATCAGCGGGCAGCAGGTGCTCAGCTTCGGTCTGGACCTGAACGCCACGCCTACCGCCTGGTGGGAATACTGCAATTGGCGCAAAGCGCAGCTGGGCTTGCCACCCGTGCCGCTGGAGGAAGCCACCGGCCCCGGCCTGATCGACACCCATCCTCTCTCCAACCGGCTGACCACGCCGTGGTCTCTGCGCCCCGGCCCGGACCAACACGTGCGACAAGCCGACATCGATGCCGTCCGCGCCGAACTACCGTCGCGGGTCCACGCCTACGCCCGCAGAGCTCTTCGGCTCGTCGAGCCCGGCCGCTATCTCGAGGAACTGTCGAACGAGCCGGACCCTCGAATCCACACCTTGGAAGCCGTCGTCGTCCTGCTCGCCGAACGCGGACCGGGAGCAGAACTCGACGACGCGATACACCGCCTCCGGAACTGCGCCGCCACCATCGACGCGTCGGCCCACCCGGAGGATGCCATCGCGTACGCGCGGACTCGGATCCTGGTCTGAGCAGGTCTGCGCCGACGGTCACAACTGGAGCCGCGCCAGCCCCAGCGCTGGGAGAAGTCCGGCCACACCACCGGACCGCCGGGAGGCGGCTGTTTGGTCAGCCGAGCCGGGGGTACGGTCCGATCACATTCGCTCGCACCGTCGGCGCGCGAGTCGGGCAGTTGGCAGAACGGAGTGATCACGACCATGGATACCCACGTACCCACTGTCGGTGTCGAAGAGGAATTCCTGCTGACCGACCCCGAGACAGGCGCGCCGACAGCGCAGAACACCCGGGTCGCCGCAGCGGCGAAGGAAGCGAACATCGATCTGCAACTGGAGTTGACCAGCTGTCAGGTGGAAACCAGCAGCACGGTGCACTCCGATATCGGCGACCTGCTCACGGAGTTGCGCACGCTGCGCAGGACCGTCGCCGCGTGCGCGGCCGACAACGACGCTCGCCTGCTCGCCGTCGCGGTCCCCCCGACCGTGCCCGAACAGTTCCCCGTCACCGACACGCCCCGGTACCGGCGGATCGCCGAGACCTTCGGCATGATCGCCCACGAACAGGGATTGTGCGGCTGTCACGTGCATGTGGGTGTTCCCGACCGCGACACCGCGATTTTGGTGGGCAATTACGTACGTCCGTGGCTGCCGGTGTTCCTCGCGTTGACCGCCAATTCCGCGATCTACCGTGGCAGCGAGACCGGGTACGCGAGTTGGCGCAGCATCTTGTGGCGGCGCTGGCCCAGCGCGGGACCCCCACCGTACCTGGCCTCCGTCGACGACTACGACTCGATCGTGGCGATGATGCGCGCCAGCGGCAGCATCCTGGACAACAAGATGGTGTACTGGGACATCCGGCCCTCGGAATCGTTCCCGACGGTGGAGATCCGGGTCAGCGACGTCCCCGCCACCGCGGAGGAAGCCGCGCTGCTCGCCGCGCTGATCAGAGCCACTGTCGTCATGGGCCTTCGTTCGATCCGGCGGGGTGAACCCGCTGCGCCCATCCCCGCCGAAGTGCTGCGCGCCGCCTACTGGAACGCCGCGCGATCGGGTCTGGACGGCGCCGGACTCGACCCTTTCGCGGGGCGTGTCGTCCCCCACCGCGATCTGCTGGGCGAACTCGTCGGCCACATCGAGCCCGCGCTGCGCGACTGCGGTGACCACACTTTCGTCACCGAAGCGATCGCCGCCCTCGATCAGCGCGGGAACGGCGCGCGACGCCAGATACAGGCGCTGCGCGCCCGGCACGAAGTGGGCGACGTGGTGGCGGAAATGGCCCGAGCGACGCTGGAGGGTTGCGCCTGAGCGACGCCTTTCCGCGTCATCGGCTCCGTGAAAGAGCGTCGAGCCGAGCGATCTCGGCCTCGGTGAGCCGCACGTCCATGGCGTCGCTGCTCTCCTGGGCATGCCGAGGCTGGGAGGCTCCGGGAATCGCCACGACGGTGTCGCCGTAATAGGTGATCAGCCAGGCCAACGCCACCTGCCCGGGAGTGACGCCGTGCGCTCGCCCGATGACGCGCAACTCGTCGATCAGTGGCGCCGTGCGCTGCAAGGTACGAGTGTTCAATCGGCCCAGCGCTCTACGGATGGGCCGTAGCGAAGCGAGTCGTTCCGGGGTCTCGTGGAATTTGCCGGTCAGCAGCCCGGACCGCAACGGCGAGTAGGCGATCAAAGTGACGCCGAGACGACGGGCGGTCTCCAGTACCCCGTTTCGTTCGATATCGCGGTGCACGAGATTGATCTGCACCTGGTTGGAAACCAGGCGCAGCCCGTGGGCGCGCAACACCTGGTCGGCGCGCTCCATCTGCCGGGCGGAGAAATTGCTCACTCCGACCGCGCCGACCTTTCCCGCTTGCCGCAACTCGGCCATGGCCCGCACCTGACGAGTGAGCGACGAGAAACTACCGTGCGGTTCGTGGATCTGATACAGATCGATCGGGAACCCTTGAAGTGCTGCGAGCCTCGCGTCGATCGTGCGGCCTATGTTTCGCGCGGTTCGCGCCAAGGGCGCCCACTTCGTGGCGATGCCGACATCTCCGGGCGCAAGGCCGGCAGCGCGCAGCGCGGTGGTCAACGCGCGTTCGGAGCCTCCACGCCCATACATCTCGGCGGTGTCGAACCAGTTGATGCCGCCGTCGCGGGCGGTCTCGACGATTGTGTCGATCGTGCTCTGGTCCACCGCTCGATAGAACTGCGACACGATTCCCGCACCGGCGAATTGCATGCAGCCGAGACCTATCGGCGTGACCTCGAGGTCCGTGGAACCCAGCCGACGTGTGACAGTCATGAGTAACCTCCATCTCTTGTTGAGACATTAGTGTCTCAACAAGAGATGGAGGCGTCAATATGTGGGACCACTGTGTAGGCTTCTTCCATGACCAAGCGTCCCGCCCTTCGCGACCACATCGAGGCGGCGATCCTCACGGCGGCCGCCGACGTGCTCGCGACCCGCGGCGCCACGGCGAGCATGGCCGAGATCGCGGAAGCCGCGGGAGTCGGCCGGGCGACGCTGTATCGCTATTTCCCCAATCGCGAAGCACTGCGCGATGGGCTCACCGCCATGGCCGCGACCGATCTGCTGAGCCGCATCAGCGACGCCGAGCTCGAGACCGCCCCGGTTCCGACCGCCATCGCGCGCCTCACCCGCGGGTTCCTCGCCGCAGGAAGCAAGTACGCCGCATTGCTGCAACCAGGCGGCGAGAAGCCGGACAAGGACCGGGAACTGGAGCAGCGACTGCGCCGACCGGTCCGTGCGCTACTGGCTCGCGGCGCAGCCGAAGGCACCCTGCGCGCGGACCTGACGACCGACATGCTCCTCGAGCTGTTCACCGGGCTACTGGAGAAGGCGCTGCACACCGTGCTGCGCGGGGAAGCCGGTGTCGAACAGGCGGGCGCCGCCGTCCTCACCGTCTTCCTGGACGGCGCGCGCCATCCGGACGCCGCCGGTTCGTAGCGCCCGCGGCGCGCTCACCAGGGCAGCACGCCGTACTCGTCGCCCGCGGCGGCGCCCCACCGATATCCCCACAACTGTCCGCTGGGACCGTCGGCGGGCAAGGTCGCCAGACGCACGGCCACCTCGGCGCCCTGTGCCGCGGTACGGAAACCGGTGTTGCCGTTCAGGTCTGTGGCGCAGTAACCCGGGTTCGCGGCGTTCACCTTGATCGGGGTGTCCCACAGTTCCTTGGCGTACATGGCCGTTACCATGGTGAGCGCGGTCTTCGAGGAGGGGTAGGCGATCGCGGCCATGGGCCACATGGGCCCATCGGGGTCCATCGTCAGCGCCAGTGAGCCCACCTCGCTGGACACGTTGACGATACGACCGGCTTCGGCGCGGCGCAGCAACGGCAGCATCGCGTTGGTGACGCCGACCACGCCGAAGACGTTGATTTCGTACACTTCTCGCAAGGTGGACAGCGCGGTGGACGACGGTTTCCCGTCACCGTCGAGACGTCCGGCGATACCCGCGTTGTTGACAAGGACGTCGAGGCGGCCGAACTTCTCCTCGATCCACGCCGCCGCGCGGCCGACCGAATCGGCGTCGGTGACATCCAGGCGCAGGAAGCGGGCGTCCAGCCCTTCGGCTTCGAGCTTGCCCGCGGCGGCGGCGCCACGGGCGGCGTCCCTGGCGCCGACCAGGACGGTCATGCCGCGCGCGGCGAGCTGTCGAGCGGTTTCGTATCCGATGCCTTTGTTGGCGCCGGTGATCAGTGCAGTTGTCGTCACACCGCCGAGGCTGGCAGCTTCCGGGGCAGCCGGGGAGGACCAGTTTGTACCACCCGCCGCCTGGCGCCCTGCGCGACACTCGTGCCATGGCGAATCGAACCGAGCTGGCCGCCTTCCTGCGCACGCGGCGCGGGCGGCTGCGACCGTCCGATGTCGGTCTCACGGACGGGGCGCTCGGCGCACAGGTCGGACGAGGAGACCGCGGGATTCGTCCGCTCGGTGCCGTAGGCCTTGTCCTGCCGCCCGCCACGACGAACGGCCGGTCCAGAGGCCGAGACCGCACTACCGCCCAGGCGGTGGCGGGAGGAATCCGACGTCGGTGAGATGGTCGAGGTGGCGGTCGAGGAGTTCGACGGTCATCGGGGGGCAGCTGGTCGTGGATCCGGCCAGCGCTCGAGCAGTGTTGCGGTCGTCGAACGCCACGTTCGCCGTGCCGCTGTGCTGGCTCAACACCAGTGCGCGCGCGAGGCCGGGGTCGGCACCGGACCCGGCCGTCAGGCGGGCGACGAGTTCGGGTAGGGGCGCCGCGCGAAGTTCGAATCCCCGGCGCCGCAATCGCTCCCACAGCGCGGTGAGCGGAATGGATGTGTGGTTGACCAGGTGGTGCACCTGCGTGGCCGCTCCGTGAAGAAGCAGATGCACGATGGCTTTCGCTACGTAATCCGCTGGCACCAAACGTATTTCGGTATCTTCCACCGGGACGGCGCCCAAGACGACGGCCGCGCGCACGAGCGTCCAGAACGCGTCGTCGGTGCCGACCGCGCCGGTGCGGGCGCGTCCGCATACGCGGTCGGGCCGGTGAACGGCGACCGGAAGGCCGCGCGCGGCGGCCTGCGCCATCAGTTCCTCACCGACCCACTTGCTCAGGGTGTAGCCTCCGGCCCGTAGATCGCTCAGCGTCGGACGGGTGGACTCCGAGACGGGTGCACGCGGGAGCCTCCCGTCCGCGAGAGCCACGGATGTGGTGGAGACGAAATGAACCGGGACTTCCCGCGCTCGCAGCGCCAGACGCAACACCGTGTGCGTGCCCGCGACGTTCGCACCACGCAGTCGCGTATACGGTTCGACGTGATTGACGCGCGCACCGTTGTGCACGATCGCGTCCGATCGGGAAAGGGCACGGAACTGCGTTTCTCCCAATCCGAACCGTTCTTCGGCGAGATCGCCGAGAACGGGAACGATCCGGGAGGTCATGCCCGGCCGCCACAGCCGGTAGTGCCGCAGCCCGGACTCGATCCGTGCGAGCGCCTCGGTCCTGTCGGCGGCACGGACCAGGCAATGGATCTCCGCGTCGGTGCGCGTTGTCAGTTCTTCCAGCAGGTGCAGGCCCAGGAATCCGGTCGCGCCGGTCAGTAGGACCATCCTCGGGCCGGGCACGGCGAGCGCGGAGGGCGTGGTCGCGGGACGGTGCGGCGCCAGCGTCGCGTCGGCGGCGATCCGAGCGAGCGACGATCCGGGTACCGCGTGCGGCTGGGCGGGACCGGACGGCACGCTGGCTCCGATCAGCTCTGTGATCGAGCGGACATACCCACGCATCCCACCGTCCCATCGCACCGTCACCATGTCGGTCAGGCCAGTATCATCGCCCGGGAAGGCGCGGCGAGACCGATGATGATGGGCACCGGTATCCGGGGGAGCCCGCGCTCACGGCCGATCGGCACGCCTGCGGCTGCTTGCCCACCACTTCCCCGCGCACACCTCCCGGTGCGGGAGCGCGATATCGTCGTCAGCGTGCGATCCCGGCCGCTGACTCTGATCCAGGACGACCTCGTCGACTACGACAAGGCCATGGCACGCATGACCGACCTGGTCGAACAGCGCCACCGCGGCGCACAGCCGGACACACTGTGGCTGCTGAGCCATCCGGCGGTCTACACCATCGGCCGCCGCACCCCGCGCGAACACCTGCCGGACCCGGCCCACCGGATCCCGGTCGTGCAGACCACACGCGGTGGCCAGCTCACCTATCACGGCCCGGGGCAGCTGGTCGGATATCTCATCGTCCGGCTCGGCGCGGACGAAGGAGTGGTCGACTACATCCGCGAGGTCGAGTTCCGTCTGATCGAGGCGCTCGGCCGGCTCGGCATCCCTGCCGAACGCCGCGACACCCCACCCGGCTCCGAACTGCTCACCGGGGTGTGGACCGAGCAGACCGCGCGCAAGATCGTTTCCATCGGCATGCGTCAGAGCAGAGGAATCACCAGCCACGGTTTCGCACTCAATGTCGACGGTGACCTCGAACCATGGCGGTGGGCGATCGCCTGCGGGCTGCCCGACGTCGACATGACTTCCGTGGCGCGCGAATCGGGCGCCCCCATCACCATGGAGCACGTGCGCCGGATCGTCGCCAGCGCCTTCGAGGCGCACTGACCGGATCGGCGGCACCGTACGCCCCGCACTCTGCCGGGCCTGTCCGTCGCGCGGTGCGCTCCGTGACCGGTGCGGCCGCCGATCGCGTCCGGTCGATCGGCGGCAGAGCGGCGGCGGCGTACCCGGGCCGCGCGCACGGTCGTCAGGCGCGGGCCGCGGGCACCATTCGCGCTCGCGACGTCAACGCCCGCATGCCCGTCTTGACGACATTCGCGTAAGCGGCGGTCGCCGTCCGGTCACCGGGCTGCACAGGAACGCGCAGCAACTCCCGTGTCCGGTCGTGCAGCAACGTCCGCACCGCGAAGTCGGGAAGCGCGCGGGGCAACCAGCTGTCGGGCCGCAACAGTTCGGGTGCGAGCTTGTCGCTGTGCGGGGTGACGGCCAGTTCGGTGGCGCATACCGAACGCAAGTAGTCCTGGAAGTCCGCCCATGTGGCCGGCATGTGCCGCGCCGAGATCCCGTACCGCCGGTACCACTCGCGGCATTCGGCATACAGCGTCTTCTTCTCCTCGACGCTCAACGGGCGGTCGAAGGTTTCGATGGCCGTGTACAGGGTGTCGACGTAGGTGGCGTGCTGGAAGAAGAACAGCTCGGGAGTCAGCCCGCTGTAGCGCTTGCCACGGCTGTCGACGCCGTGCACCACCCCGTGCCCGTACAGGACCGCGGGGTGTGGATCGCACCGGGTGTACGCGAGGTAGATCATCCGCGACACCGTCCGCTTCTTGTGTGCCCACAGACTGCTCGGCGCGTGTTCGACGATGGCCGCCGCGACGGAGGGGTGCAGGATCTGCAACCCGACCGCGCGCGGCAAGGTCAGGGCGAAGCGGCGATCGCCGAGATAGCGGCCGAGGAGCGAATCGCGGGTCAGGGGAGCCGATTTCATCCCGCGATCCATAGCGGTAGTCGCGAATCGACAACCGATACCGCCAGCGTGGTGGGCACAGATAGTCGTCGGCGTCCGTGACGAACTCGGTGCCGAGGCGCACGACCGCGCCTCTCGAACCATCCTGAGGGCATGATATGAATCATGCCTCAGTCTCTCAGTATGTCAACCCGGCGGGTTCGGCCGGTGAGGCGACGAGAGACCGGCGCGACGAGGATCGCGCCCCCGAGGCGACCACCTCCGGCCGGACCCATCGCGGCGATGTCTCCGGCGCGGCGACATTCGACCCGCCGGCACTCGCTCGATGCCGAAAATATGCGTTACCTGACGTATCCCAAACAGCCGCGGCCCGTCGTGCTGGCACACCACAGAATCCGCGCGTCGATTCGCGCTCACCGCCCAGGGTGTAAAGAATGCACGCAAGCGAAATCAATTGTCCGCCTTCGAATAACGCACCATATCGAGCGGACGTAATGACTGGAGATAAGTAGCGGTGGTACTGCTGTGGGTGGTAATCATTGCCATCGTCGTCGTTTTGCTCGGCGGCGCGGCCGCCGCCATGGGGTGGGATCCGAACTCCCGTCGCCGAACGCGGGCAACCGACGACGGCGCCGCGCTGCCGAGCATGCCAGCGCCGCACGAGACCTGGCCTCGCCGTCTTTGACGCCCTGATCGGCGGCCATTTCCCGCGCCGCCTGCCACCGATCGGATCTCCCAGCGGCGACCGGCGAATTCCCGCACCGCTTCGCTGGGCCGACTTTTCGCACGAACTCGCCGGTCGCGTCTCGCGGTGCCTGTCGAGCTTCCGAGCAGCTGGTACGTTGGTCGCCACAGAGCGCCGCGAGCCAACGGCGGAGGAATGGGACCGGGTACGAGCCCGAAAAAGTGACCTGCTCGAGCTTCGAACATCGAACAACGACTTCCGCCGCGCCTGTACGCGAGTCGGGCACCGGGAATTCCGAGCGAACAGGGAGGTGCGACAGTGACAGGCACAGAAGTTGCGCCACCACCGTGGCCCGCACTGCGTGTCGATTCCTGGACCCCCACCCGCGAGACGCTGCACATGTGGATGCAGATCGTCGGCAAGATCAGGCTCTCGCACGCCCCGCTGGTCAACCACTGGTGGCAGGTGACCTTCTACGTCAGCCCGCGGGGACTGACCACGTCCACCATTCCGCACGCGACGGGTTGCTTCGATCTCGAATTCGACTTTCTCAACCACCTGCTGCGCATCCGATCCAGCGATGGCCGGTCCCGGCAGATCACGTTGCGACCCAAGCCGGTGGCCGACTTCTACGGCGAAACCGTCGAGGCCATGAGCCAACTCGGGATTCCGGCGGATATCCAGGCCAGGCCCAACGAGGTGGAGCCCGCCATCCCGTTCGCCGACGACTACGAGCACCGCGCCTACGACGCGGCTGCCGCGACCCTGTTCTGGCGGCAGTTGATCGCCGCCGATCGCGTTCTGCACGAGTTCCGAGCGCGCTTCGTCGGCAAAGTGAGCCCGGTGCACTTCTTCTGGGGAGCGATGGACTTGGCTTGCACCAGGTTCTCCGGGCGGTCCGCTCCGCGGCACCCGGGAGGCGCGCCCAACTGTGGCGACTGGGTCATGGTCGAGGGCTACTCCCACGAACTGAGCAGTTGCGGCTTCTGGCCGGGAGGCGGGTCCGAGGGCGCCTTCTACGCCTACGCGTATCCGGAACCCGAGGGATTCGCCGATTATCGCGTCCGCCCGGCAGAAGCCTTCTACAGTCCGCGATACCGTCAATACCTGCTGCCGTACGAGGCGGTGCGCTCCGCCGCCGACCCAGAGGCGGCGCTACTCGAGTTCCTCGATACGACCTACACGGCCGCGGCCGAACTCGGCCACTGGGACCGCTCCGCCCTGGAGGCCGATCCGGGCCGCTGGGACCACAAACGCCGGAGCCCATGACGTGGGTCCGCCACAGCCGTAGCGGTAGCGTCCACTGACCCGACCGGAGCGATGCCTCGAGAGGCCTTGCACCCGCACAACGGCACGTTCAACAGGGCACGGTCGCTCCGAGCTTCCGATGCGTACGACCCGCCCTACGTGCCGACCAGCTCTTACCTCTGCGCAACACCCCTCCCACGGGCGGGAATAGGCACAGCCAGTGACTCACCGATGAATGTATCGTTATATGACGGCACGTTAATCGACGGGAAATCTCATGCAGAACACGAGGATGCGCGTAACAGTAGGTTGAGTGGTGGCTTCGGCACTGATCGGCGGTGCGGTCGTGACAGCGGCGGCCATCGCGGCACCGGAGCAGATCGTGACCACCACCGCGGACCGGTACTCTCACGACCCTGCCGACAAGCGCGGCTCCGGCGTGGGAGAGCGGGCCAGGAGCAGCAACCACGGCGGATACCGTGGCCGCAACGAACGCCCCTGCCAGTACACGCCCGAGGGCTACTGCACCGGAAGGCGCTGACGCCTCCGCCCTCTGACGGCGGCGCGAGCGGATCGCCCGGGCGGCCCGGAAGGGCCGCCCTTCCGCATGTCTCAGGCTTCGGCCGGGCCGTAGTCGAGGTGGACCACTCCGTTGGCGTAGACCTCGTGCTCTTTGAGCGCCAGCTTGGTCGCGTCGACGCCGTCGCTCCACAGGCGCTTGCCCTTGCCGAGCGCGATCGGGTAAACGAACAGATGCAGGTCGTCGACCAAGCCGGCCGCGAGCAGCGCCCGCACCAGCGTGCCGCTGCCGCTGATGTAGATGGTGCCGTCGACCTCGTCTTTGAGCTTCCGGATGACATCCGGGTCGTAGGCGCCGAGCCGGACGCTGTTGGCCCATTGCACCTGGGGCTCCTGCGCGCCGACGACGTACTTCACCGTGTCGTTGAAGAACGGCGCGCCCGGGTCGTCCTCCACGGTGCGGGTCGACCAGGCCGGGGCGAACATCTCGAAGGTGGTGCGGCCGAGCAGGATGGCCTTCGCGGCCGAGGTGATCGCCCCGAGGGTCTCCCCCATCTTCGGGTCGAAGCCGTAGTCGAAGGTCCAGGACGGATCCTCGTATACCCCGTCGAGTGCGATGAACTCGTGAACTGCGATGGTTCCCATCAGTGTTTCCTTTCGTCGGAAGCGGCGGTTGCCGGTGCGGCCCGCGTCGCTGTCGACAACGATCTTGGCGGCAACGCCTTACGGTTTGTTTACGGTGGGTCCGTCACCTCGGCACGGACGTCGGCCGAGGATGCTTTCTACCGCACGAACGGCCGCGCGGCACGTGCTTCACGCAGGGCCCGCGCCCACCACAAGAGCTGGTCGAGGGCGCCGTCGACGGCCTCGTCCAGCTCCGCGTCGCGGCGCGGCCAGGCGCCGTCGCTGGCGAAGCGCTGCCAGGCCCTGGTGATGGTGACGGTACGCCGGATCGGCACCGCGTTCAGCTCGCCGAAGACCGGACGCAGCTGGGTGGCGGCGTGACCGCCGTCGGCGTCGCCGCCGTACCCGACGACGGTGACGGGTTTGGCGGCCCACTCCACGTCGAACCAGTCCACGGCGTTCTTCACCGCGGCCGGGAAACTCCGGTTGTACTCCGGGGTCACCACCACGAAGGCGTCCGCGGCGTCCAGCCGGGCGCCGAGGGCGCGCACGGCCGTCGGCGCCGGCTCGTCGTGGTCGGTCAGACGATCGGGCAATTCGCTCGTCGCGAGATCGATCCGGTCCACCTCCACGTCGTGGCGGCGGCGGCCGAGCCGCCCGGCGAACCAGTCCGCGACCGTGGGGCCGAAGCGGCCGTGGCGGGTGCTGCCCACGATCAGCGCCACTCGCACCGGACCGATGCCGGTCATCGTGCGGCCTGAATCGGTGTGCTCGGGAACGCCGGGGGTATCCGGTCGGCCGGGCGCGAAAAAATCTGTCGAGCTGGTGGGGTCTTCGGCGTGGTGGGTTTCATGTCGGACTTCTTCCGGGATTGCGTACTCGATGTCCTTACTGTGGGCGCGCCACCTTCCGGTTTGTTTGCGGTCGTCTTCCCACGGCGCTCGCATAGGCTGCCTGCATGCGTTTCGGGGTGCTGGGTCCGTTGACGGTCTGGACGGATGCGGGCGCCGTGGTGCCGATCCCGGGTGCCAAAGTGCGAGCGCTGCTGGCCAACCTGCTGGTCACCCCCGGCCAACCCGTGCCGGCCGACCGGCTCATCGACGACATCTGGGCCGACGACCCACCCGGCAATCCGGCGGGCACGCTGGCGGCGAAGGCGTCCCAGCTACGCCGGGCGCTCGAGGACGCCGAACCCGGCGGCCGCGATCTGGTGGTCTCTCCGCCGCCGGGGTATCGGCTGGCCACGTCCGACGACGACGCGCAGCGGTTCCGCGCGCTGGTGGCGACCGCGCGCGAGGCGACCGGCACGGCCGAGCGGGTTCACGCTCTCACGGAAGCGCTCGGTCTGTGGCGGGGCCCCGCGTTCGCCGATTTCCGCGACGCGCCCTTCGCGCAGCCTGTCATCGCCCAGCTGGAGGAGCAGCGGTTGGTGGCGGTGGAGGAATTGGCGGAAGCGCGGCTGTCGCTGGGCGAGTTGCGGCAGCTCGATGCGGATAACGCGAATCTGCGAGCGGCCCTGGACGGTTTCGTGCGCACGGGCGCGGCGGACCGGGCGCTGCGGCTGGTGAACGCACTCGCCTGGTACTGGCAGCTGCGCGGCAGGTTGACCGAGGCCCGTCGCTGGCTGGACGCGGCGCTCGCGCTCGGTGGCTCGGCGCGCCATCGGGCGCGCGCCTTGGCGTGGAGTGTCGGATTCGCCTTCCAGCAGGGCGAGTTCGGGGACGGAGCCGCCCAGCGCGCCGCGGTCTTCGCCCTCTACGACACGGTCGACGATCCGGCAGGCCGGGCGCGCGCGGAACTCTTCCTCGGTGCGTCGGCATTGGAATCCGGCGATGTGCCCGAGCTGGAAGCCCTGGTCGGCAAGGCGCTCGCGGCCTTCGAGGAGCTGGGCGACCGCTGGGGCGTGGCCTCCGCGCATGTGACGCTGGCCAAGGCGGCCCACAATCGGGTGGATCTGGGGGCGCTGGAGCGGCACGCGCGCACGGCCGCACGGATGTTCGCCGAACTCGACGACCGCTGGGGCCGGTTGCAGGCCGCGGAATGGCTCGGTGGGCTGGCCGAACTGACCGGCGAACTCACCTCGGCCACCGACATCCACACCGAGGCGCTGGGCCTGGCGCAGGAGCTGGAGTTGTGGGGGCAGGCGTGCACCCATCTGTGCTGGCTGGCCTGGGTCGCTATGCAGCACACCGATTTCGCCCGGGCCCGCGCGCTCGGCGAGCAGGCACAGCGGATCGCGGCCGAGCACGGATACGGTCCCGGCCGGTTGTTCGCCTCTGTCGTGCTGGCGTTCACCGCGCGACGTGACGGACGCGGCGCGGCCGCCGAGGAAATCCTGCGCGAGTTGCTCGCGCTCCCTTCGGCCGCAGGCGAGGAGACTCCGCTGTTCCTGCCGATGCTGCAAATCGAGCTGGGCTACATCCTGGAGCGGCGCGGCGATCCGCGAACCGCCTTCGACCTCTACTCGAGCGCGTTCGACGGCGCGCAACGCATCGGCGCGCCCCGCGACACCGCCTTCGCCCTGGCGGCGTTCGCCTCGGCACTGGCCGAGCTGGGCGAGCCGGAGATCGCGGCCCGCCTGCTCGGCGCCGCCGCCGCCGTGCGCGGGGCCAACGGCATTCCGCTGCTGCCCGCCGAACTGCCCGATATCGACCGCCCCGCGAAATCGGCCAGAACGGCGCTGGGCGATCGCGCATTCGAAGAACACCACGCCGCGGGAGCACAGTCGACCCCGTGCGAGGCCCGCGATCGAGCCGCCTCCGCAGTACTGGGAATCCTCGCCACCTGACTTCGGGAGTCGCGCGAAGACCGATGCGGGTTCGGCGACGGGAATTCGCGGTTGAACGACGATATTCCGGTCCGACGGGTAACCGTCGGACCGATGGTCATCGATCGGGGCCGTATGTCAGCCGATGATCGCGTTCATGATGGTGCCCGCGCTCGTCGCCACCGCACCGCCCGCCATCGCACTGGCCACCATTTTCGGTGACTGGAGGGTGCCGCCGTTCCATTTCTCCCACGCGAACCTGCCACCGCCGTAGGTGATCGCCGTGATTCCGGAGAGCTGGACCAGCCAGGTGAAGTAGCGGCCCAGCTGCATGAATTTATCGGCGAGCGGCGGCTCTTCCGCCGTCGGATTTTCGAATTGCTGCGCGATCACGGCGTCGTGCAGCGCGGCGAGGATCATGCTCACGTTCGTGCTCCTTTTCGCATGCAGAGGTCCTGCTGGAGACAGAGTCGAGAGAACGAGCTGCGGCTACCGAGATGTTCGGCGCGCCAGGGACACCACACCCGCAGCCGCTCAACCAGCGCTGGGTGCCGTAGTCGTGTGCCGCTTCCCGAGTCATCACCGGGAAACGCGTGACAAGATCAATTAGACCGCATGGTGAAGATGTATTCCCCGCGACACACCGTCGCGCGCATGATTCAACTCACAGCCGCCGCCCGTGCCGGAGAAGGCTGCGAGCTCTAAGATTTCAATCAGTGCAGGGGCTGACATGATGTCGGTGCAGTGCGGCGCCGAACCTTCCGCTGAGATCACCGTGACCGCGGGGAGGGCACAATGCACACCGCTTTCTTGATTCCACTGCTCATCACACTATTGATCGTGACCGCGACGGCAGTCGTCGCCGGTTACGCCACCGCTGTCGCGGCGTATTGGTTCGAGCTGCGCTCGACCGAAAGACACGGTGGCCGCCCGGACATTTCGTCGCGCTGACCCAGCGGAATATACGGAATACACGCCGAACGCGCCGGGGCGTCGATCCGACATCCCGGCGCGGGCCGTTCTCATCCGCTCAGACGGTTACACCGGCTTCCGCGGCAACTGTCTCGCCGATCCACGGCAGGACCGCGTCCCGGACGCGGACCGTCCGCGGCAACAGACCGTTGGCGGCCAGCAGGTCCGCCGCGTGCTGCTGTTCGTCCAGGAAGTCCTCGGACACGGGCCGGACACCGAACGGCCTGCCGCGCAACGCGGCTTCCCACGCGTCCGTGCTCGCGGTTCCGCCGCGGGCGACCACGTCGTCTGCGAAGTACTGGGCGGCCGCGCGCGGGTGAGCCTTGATCCAGGCGTCGGACTCCTGCAGAGCGGCGATGATCGCCCGCAGTGCCGCACGGTTGCCTTCGGCGAAGTCCCGGCGGGTGAACCAGAGCGAGGGATGGCTGAACAGGGATTCCGTGTCCACGAGCGTCCGGAGCTCGGTGGCCGCCTCGGTCGCGGCCAGCCCAGGGTAGGCGCCGACCCAGGCGTCGAGGTCGCCGCGCAGCAGCGCGGCGCCGCCGTCGTGCACGTCGGTGTCCACCGGCTCGATGTCCTTCCACGCCAGGCCCGCGCGATCCAGCGCGAGCAACGCGAGGGTGGTCTGCCAGGAACCGTGCGCGATGCCGACCCGCTTGCCCTTCAGATCCAGCACGGTCTCGATGCCGGAATCGGCTCTGGCGACCAGGCGGCCGTTCTCCACCCGAGGTCCGGAGATGCCGACGTAGACGATGTCGCGGCCGTTGGCCAGCGCGGTCAGCGGCGGTGTGAAGCCGGTGCCGATGAAGTCGTAGCCGCCGGTGAACAGATGTTCCGAATGCAACGACGGTAGCCCACGCTTCGGGTCCACCGGCGCCGGGCGCGGCAGGTCGCGCAGATCGACCCACTCCACGTCAGGCAGAGAGTTCTCCAGTATGCCGCGGTGGCGCAGGACGAACAGGGAGTTGTTGTGCGGGAAATAGCCGACCCGAATGGTCATGATCGCTCCTCGATTCCGATGTGCGCCGGTCAGATCAGGCCGCGGCGGCGTGCCTCGTCGGCGAGTCCGGTGCGGCTCCACTGCACCGCGAGATTGGACGCATCGAAGTCCACCGAGCCGCCGAGGCTTTCGGCGATCGCCTGGTATTGCGCGCCCTCCTCCAGCAGCACGACGAACTTCGCCAGCTCGAGCAGTCCCGCACGGCCGATCACGTTCGCGCCGCCGTTGGCCTCGAAGATCGCGACCAGGTCCGGGTCGTCGACCAGCTTGGACAGGATGAAATCGCCCGCGCCGACGCTACGGTCGATATGCGGGGGAATGGCCCTGGACAGGGTGAGACGCTGCGAGGCCGCGTAGCGGATCGGCAGCGTGCGGTGGGTCTGCGCCCATCCACCCAGCCACGGCGTGTGGATGTGCACCACGGAGGTGATCTCCGGGTGCGCGCGGAACACCTTCGCGTAGCCGGTGACGAAGCCGGCCGAGCCGGTGCCGGACAGCACCTCGCCGTCGAAGGTGGCGACCACCGGCACGACGGTGCGGTCGTCGGCCCACGGCCCCGGCTCGTTCAGGGCGACGGCGATCTCTTCGCCGGGCACGCGCTCCACGAAATTGACGGTGCCGTTGCCGGAGACGGTGCCGGTCTCCCGGAACACTCGGAATGCCTTCTCGGCATCGCGGGTCGCGGCGGTGACGAAAGCGGTGACGGACTCCGTCAACCGGGTCTCGGTGGTGGTCATGGTCTCTCCTGATCTATCGAGCGGTGGACGAGGATGCCGCGGCGGCGGACGCGGTGAGCCGGGATCGGCCCAGGAGCGGGAGCACCTCTTCGCCGACGCGGTAGGCCTCCTCCAGGTGCGGGTTGCCCGCGAGGATGAACGCGTCGACACCGAGGTCGATCAGCTCGTCGAGCCGCTGCGCCACCTGCTCGTAGCTGCCGACCAGGCCGAACGCCGGGCCGCCACGGATCAGGCTGAATCCGCACCAGACGTTGGGCTGCACCTCCAGGTCGCGGTACCCGGTGATGGTCTCGGGCACCCAGCCCTGGATGCGGGCGGCGCCGACCGAGTCGCCCTTGGCGGCCCGCTCGGCCGCGCCGCGGTCGACGAAAGCCCAGCCCTTCTCGATCTCCGCCCAAGCCGCCGCTTCGGTGTGCCTGGCCAGGACGTTGATGCGGACGGCGAATTTCGGTGTGCGGCCGATTCGCTGCGCGTGCGCGCGTACGCCGTCGAACTTGGCCCGCAGATCGGCGAACGGCTCCAGCCAGGACAGGTAGTAGTCGGCGTGCCTGCCCGCGGCCTGCACCGCCGCGGCCGATGACCCCGAGCAGTACACCTCGGGGAACGGCTGCCCGGCCAGGCCCGGCGCGAGCGCGGCGCCCTCGGTCCGGAAGAACCGGCCGTCGTGGTCGTAGGGGTCGCCATCCCATACGCCGCGCAGCACGTTCGAGGAATTCGCTGGTGCGGGCGTAGCGATCGTCGTGCGCGACTTTGTCGCCCCACCACAGCTGGGCCGGACCGCCGCCACCGCTGATGATGTTGTAGACCAGCCTGCCGCCGGTCGCCCGCTGCAAGCTCGCCGACATGCGCGCCGCCTGCACCGGATGCAGGAAGCCGGGCTGGAAGGCGACCATGAAACGGTAGGTGGTGGTCTCCCTGGCCAGCGCGGCCGCGACCGCCCACGGGTCGTCGGTCACCGGGAACGACGGCAGCAGGCCACCGAGGAAGCCGGCCGATTCGGAGGCTCTCGCCACCGCGGCCATGTGGTCGATGTACCCGTAACCGTCGAGTACGCCGCCCCGGATGGCGGGCGCGATATTGCCCGGCCCGTAACCGTTGGCATGGCCGCGGTTGTACCGGCGCGGCGTCCGCAGCGACGCGTGGTCGCCCTCCATGCCGATGCGCCAGTAGATGTCGATGGTCATGCGGGTGTCTCCTGAGCGGTGAGGATGCGGCCGACCGGGTCGGCGAGGAACAGGAGGTGCTCGCCCGCGCGGTGCAATTCCTCGATGTGCGGGTGACCCGACAGCACCACGCTGTCGACACCGGCTACCGCGTAGGACACGAGCTTTCGGGCTACCTGGTCGTAGCTGCCGACGAGGCCGATGTCGGCGGCGTATCCGAGGTAGGCGAACCCGGCCCAGCGGCCGTCACCCAGATCGCGCGCCCGCGCGCCGGGACCGTCCGCACACACCTCGCGCCACTGACGTTCGACGCGGGCCCAGGCCTCCGCTTCGGTCTCACGTGCGATGACCGGCAGCTCCAGGCCGACGCGCACGGTCCGTCCCGCCGCCGCCGCGCGCTCGCGCAGGGCGGTGATCGCGCCACCGATACCCGCCGCGGTCTCGGTGAAGACGTGCACGTCACCGTGCTGGGCCGAGAGTTCGATGGCCGCCGCGGAAGCACCGGACAGATAGACCGTGGGAAACGGCAACCCGGACAGGATGCCGCGGAAGCCTCCATCGATCACGTGGTAGAACGCGCCGTCGTAGTGGAATCCGGTACCGGCGAAGCCCGCCGAGGGCACCGCGGCGTCGTTCCACACGCCACGGGCGACCGTGAGGAATTCCGCGGCTCTGGCGTAGCGGTCGTCTCCGGTGACGCGATCACCGCGTGCCCGCGCGTCGGCGGGGTCGGTGTCCACCGCCAGCTGCCAGGCCAGGCGTCCACCCGAGATGCGTTGCAGGGTCGCGGAGATCTTCGCGGCGTACACCGGAGTGCCGAAGGCGGGCTGGAATTCGACGACGACGCGGGAGTGGCGGGTGGCGCGTAGCGCGCCACCGGCCACGATCCACGACTCCTCGCCCGCCGGGTCGTAGGGTGCGAGCACACCGTCCAGTCCGGCCAGTTCGGCGGCATTGATGATCTGGGCGAGGTCGTCGAACGGGCCGAAGCGCCCCGGCCGCGGGTCCGTCGCGGGCGTCACCGGGGCGGGGCCGCCGAATCCGCCGCGGTTGCGCTGTTCGGGGCGAACGTGGCGCCCGTCGCCACGGGAGGGCAGGCGCCAGAGGAACTCCGTCATGCGGGAACCTGCCCGGATGCGACGAGTTCCCTGGCGTGGGCCAGCGGCTCGTGCGCGACCCATGAGTCCAGGTCGAAGTCGGCGCCGAGGAAACCGTGGGTATAGAGGAAGTGCTTCTGCACGCCGATCAGCTCGATCCGCTCGTCCGACAGCGAGGGATGCAGGTCGCGGTGGAAGTTGTCGCCGTACGCCGCGACGACACCTTCCGGGCCGGACAACGTCTCCCGCTGGAGCACCTCCCTGACCCCCGATAGATCGCCCGCTGCCCAGTCCGCCGCACGCAAGCTCTGCGCGAGGAACTCCACGACGACTTCCGGACGCGCCTCCAGCAGGTTGGCGTGCACGGTGATCGGCCGTGGCGTGCCGTTGTTGACCCGCGAGCGTTTGGCGTCGGTGGCGTCCAGATCCACCGCGACACGAAGGCCGTGCTCCCGCGCGACTTCCTGGGCGCGGGCGCCTTTGACGTAGATGGCGTCCACCTCGCCGCGCAGCAGTTCCTCGACACCCCAGGTGACCGCCCGGCGGTTCGCCTGTACCTCCGTGCGCACCTGCGGGTCGCGCTCGGCACCGAGCTCGACGACCCGCACGTCGGCGAGGGTGTGACCACCGAGCCGCAGCGCGTTCGCGAAGCCGTGCAAGGCCATCGCCCGGGGAAAGCTGCGCGCCTGATCCTGCGCCCAAGCCGGGACTCCGATGCGCAGCCCGGCCAGCTCGGCCGGGCCGCCGACCGTGGAGTCCGGGCCGACCAGAATGGCCTGCGCCTCATCGATCCAGGTCAATCCGATCAAACGGGTCGGCGATCCCTGCGCGCGCGCCGCCAGGGCCGGAACGTTGCCGCCCTCCCGGATCAGCCCGGACAGGTCGTGCAGGAAGTGGTGTCCGGCCAGCTCCGGCCCCGCGTCCTGGAGGACGCCGAAGGCCAGCCCCGCCCGCGTGGCGGTCTCGCCGAGCCAGCCGAGACGGTGCGCGAGGCCGCTGGCGGTCGGGACCGGGCAGCGGGTGTACCAGAGGGTTTCGGTCATGAGGCACTCCTTGGAGCGGGCGCGGGGTGACCCACGCCGAGCTGAGCGAGAAAACGGGTTCGGTAGCGCAAGATCTCGGAGTCGGCGCGGTCGCGCGGGTGGGCCACGTCGATGTCGGTGTCCACGGCGAAGCGTCCGTTGTCCAGGATCAGCACCCGGTCGGCCAGGCGGATCGCTTCGTCGACATCGTGGGTCACCATGAGCACCGCGGGTCGGTGCCGGGCCACCAGATCGCCGACCAGGTCCTGCATCTGCAGGCGGGTCAGCGCGTCCAGCGCCGCGAAGGGCTCGTCGAGCAGCAGCAGTTCGGGATCGCGCACGAGAGCGCGCGCCAGTGCGGCGCGCTGCGCTTCGCCGCCGGAGAGCGTGGCGGGCCATTGCCGGGCTTTGCCGTCGAGATTGACCTCGGCGAGCGCGCGCAGGCCCGCCTCCCGGTTGTGGCGGGAACGGCGCTGCCCGACGACGACGTTGGCCAGCACGCGTTTCGAAGGGATCAGCCGTGGCTCCTGATACACCGTGGTGCGCCGACCGGGGACGAGCACTTCCCCCGCGTCCGGCATCTCGAGCCCGGTGAGCAGCCGCAGCAGCGTGGTCTTGCCGGTGCCGCTGGGTCCGAGCAGGACGACGAACTCGCCGCGCCGGATGGTCAGGTCGACACCGTCGAGAACCGTTTTGGCGCCGAAGGACTTGCGCAGGCCGGTGATGGAGACCGCGACCGGTTCGGCCGCCGCGGGCGCGGCGGTCACCTCCGTTCCCGGTTCGGTGACGGCGGTCATCGGATCGCCACCTGTCCACGCCATGGCAGGGCGAAGCGCTCGGCCAATCGCACCAGCCCGTCGAAGACCAAGCCGAGCAACGCGTACAACACGACGCACAGCACCATGTAGTCCGTGCGGTTGTACTCCTGCGCCAAGGTGACCAGGTAGCCGACCCCCTCGGTGGTGCCGACCTGCTCGGCCGCGATCAGACCGGTGATGCTGATCGACAGGCACACCCGCAGCGCCATCAGCACCCCGGGCAGCGCCGAGGGCAGGATGACCTCCAGCACCAGCCGGGGGCCGGTCAAGCCGAAACTCCGGGCGGCCTCGACCATCTTGCGGTCGACGTTGCGGACGCCCAGGTAGGTGTAGGCGTACATCGGTGCCACCGTCGCGACGGCGATGAGCAGCACCTTGTACAGCTCATCGATGCCGAACCAGGCGATGAACAGCGGCACCAGCGCGAGGAACGGCACCGCGCGCAGAATCTGCATGGTGGCGTCGACCAGTTCCTCACCGAGAACCGACAACCCGGACACCAACCCGAGCGTCAGCCCGATGGCAACGCCGATGCCGACGCCGAAGGCGGCGCGGGAGAACGACGCGACCGCGAAGTCGACCAGCTGGCCGGTGCCGAGCAGCTCGGTGAACGCCGTCCACACTGCCTGCGGGCCCGCCAGCACCCGCTCGGAGAGGGCCCCGGTCGCGGAGCCCACCCACCACCCGGCCACGATCGAAGCCGGAAGCAGGAACCGCAAGGGCACCGAGAACCACGCGGGCCTGCGCTTTCCGACGCGGGTACGGGGCGGGGCGAGCTCGGTGGGTTCCCGCCCCACCACGGCGACGACCGCCATCTCAGCTGCCCGCCCGGACCGAAGCCAGTTGCTCGGGCGTCAACTTCGACCTCAGGTCGTAGAAAATGTCCGCGGCCGTGATCTCGCGGGTGATGACGCCGTTGTCCACGAAGGTCTTCACCACATCGGCCAGGGCGGTGGCGTCCGCCTCGTTCGGCAGATGCGGCACGGTGACTTCACCGCCGACCCGGTAGGCGTCCGCCAGCCGCTGGCCCGAGAGCGCGCGCGGACCGGTCTTCTCGAAGACGTTCTCGAATTCCGCCGGGTTGGCCCGCTGCCGAGCCGAGAGACCTTGGAGCACCTCGAGATACTTCGCCGCCACGTCCGGACGCTGGTCGAGCACCTCGGTGCGGAACACGACCACCGAGTTGTCGTTGGAGCCGATGCTCTTCTCCGTGGCGATCTCGACGCCGCCGTTGGCCTTGGCCTCCTGGTAGGGCACGAGGAACGACGCCCAGCCGTCCACCTTCCCGGTCGCGAACGCCGAGGCGGCGTCCTTCTGTTGCAGCGGAACGCGGGTCACCCGGTCGGCCGGGACGCCCGCCTGCGCGAGCGCCTTGAGCAGGATGTACTCGCCCTTGGCGGCGGGGTTGACCGCGACGCGCTTCCCGACCAGATCGGCGACCGAGCGCACGCCCGATTCCGGAGTCACGATGATGCCGCTCTGGTCCTTGCCCGCCGGATCCTGCACCGCGACGATCCGCACGCCGACGTCCTTGGACAGCGCGCCGACGACGGGGCTGAACGCCGCGCCGGAGACGTCGAGTTCCCTGGTGTTGAACAACTTCAGGTTCGAGCTGAAACCGGGGGTGGTGCTGACCCACTCGATCTTCGCGCCGAGCGGCGCGAGCGCCGCGTCGAAGGTTCCGTCGCGCTTGCCGACCGCCAACGGCCCGGCGTTGCCGGGGTCGGCGACCTTGAGCACGAAAGAGGGTGCGGCGCCGGCGACGGTGCCGGTGTCGGAACCACACGCGGTGACGAGTGCGACTGAGGGAACGATCGCCAGGGCGATGCGCATGATGGCTTGCCGCCACATCGTGAGGACTCCTTGTCCGAATCGTCGATCAATGTCCTCGCAGAGTAGGGAAGCCGACGCATGGCCACGAGGTAATGCTTTCCGCAGATCGGAAAGATTGACAGATCGCGTTTCATGCCCTTGGGTGTCGGAACAAGCTGGACATCGACTTCAATACCGCAGGAGCAGCGGCAGCCTTCGCAACAACCTCTGAAATCTTTCCGAATAATGGAAAGCACAATCCTTTCGACCCGTGTTTCTGTGTTACCGTCGCAGCGTGGAACCCTCCGGCGTGCAGACCGTCACCCGCGCCCTCTCGGTCCTGGACTGCTTCCGCGACGGCCGAGAGCGCGGCGTCTCGGAAGTGGCGCGGCAGCAGGGCCTCGCGGTGAGCACCACACACCGGTTGCTGGCAACGCTGGTACAGGCGGGATTCCTGGAGAAGGATGCCGAATCCAGCAGGTATCGCATGGGTGGCGCGCTGGCCGAGTGGGGGCAGATCGCCTACCGCCAGCACCGGATCTACCTCGCCGAGCCCTATCTGGAACACCTCGCGGGCACCACCGGCGCCAGCTGTTCGGTCGCCACCCGCCACGGCATCCACGCCGTACTGCTCGGCACCAGCCGCTGGCGGGAGACCGACGGGCACGAGTTGCAGGGTGTGCGGCTGCCCCTGCACGCCAGCGCGCTCGGCAAAGCCCTGCTCGCCTGGTCCGAGGCCACCGATGAGCAGCTGCGCGAACTCCCTTACGACGAAGGAACCGAGCGCTCGGTGTCCGGTCCCGGCGAGCTGCGCGCGGAACTGCGCACCACGCGCGAACGCGGATACGCCTACAACGACGAGGAGCTCGATCCCGGCTTCCGCACCATCGGCCTGCCCATCCTCGATCCGGCGGGCCGATGCCGGTTCGCGCTCGGTCTGCGCGGCCCCACGACGCTGATGATTCCCGAACGCGTGCCGTTCTTCGTCGAACTGGCGAAGGTCACCGCGCAAGAAATCGCGGTCAAGTTCGCCACCGCCGACTAGGTCGCGACGGAAACGGGAGCATCCGGTCGAATCGCCGCATGCCAGCGGTTCGCCACCCTATCCTTGACGCGGAATTCACAGCTCGAGGTCGTCGATCGGGAGGCGACAGCGGTGCCGCGCCCGGCGCCGCCTCGGAAGGGAGTCGCCATGCCGGACGGTCACGCGCGGGTGCGCGCCGGATCGCCGATCAGGCTCGACACGAATCTCGCGCACGAGGCGCGGGTCTACGACTACTGGCTCGGCGGCAAGGACAACTACCCCGCCGACCGTGCGCTCGGCGACACGATCGCCATGCACATTCCCGCCATCCGCCACATGGCCCGCGCCAATAGGGCGTTCCTCGGCCGGGCGGTGCGCCATCTGGCCGGTGCGGCCGGTATCGACCAGTTCCTCGATATCGGCGCCGGCCTCCCGGCGGCGGGCAACACACACGAAGTGGCCCAGCGGATCGATCCGTCCGCGCGCGTGGTCTACGTCGACAACGACCCGCTCGTGCTCGCTCACGCCAGAGCCCTGATGGCGAGCAGACCACAGGGCCGGATCGCCTTCCTCGACGCCGATCTGCGTGATCCGCGCTCCGTCCTGGACGCGCCCGTCCTGGCCGAGACCTTCGACCCGGACCGCCCCATCGCCATCCTGCTGGTGGCGATCATGATGTTCTTCCGCGACCACGACGATCCGCACGGCGTCGTCGGCAGGCTGCTGGACGCGGCGCCGTCGGGCAGCTATCTGGTACTCACCCATTCCACCGCCGATTTCGACCCGCGCGCGATGGCGCGCGCGGCGGCCGCCGCCGAGCGGGCCGGCATCGCGTTCCGGCCGCGCGGCCGCGCGGAGATCGAAGCCTTCTTCGCCGCGACCGAACTCGTCGAGCCGGGTGTCGTGCCGATCGCCGCCTGGCGTCCGGACCCGGAGGCTATCCCCGCCGAGCCGGAGTCGGCCTGGTACTGGGCGGGGGTCGGTCGCAAACCCTGATCCCGCGCGGGCGACGTTTGAGCCGTCGCGGCCGGGCAATCACGTCGGATGGACCGGGCGGTCACGGACGGCGAGGTGTGGACATGGTCGAAGACGTCGAGAAGCGCTGGCGCGATCCGCGCGGATTCCGCCGCGCCGCGACCTACGTCGCCTCGGTGCTCGCCACCGCCGCGCTGGTCTTCCTGCTGGCCCTGCTGTGGGCCGCCCAGCGCGAGTGCGCGGACTCCGACCGGCTGCTGTGCGACAGCGCCGCGCAGGTCGCCGTGGTGCTGGGACCGGCAGCGGTCCTGCTGATCGGCGGCATCGGCGCCTTCGTCGAAACCTACGCGCAGTGGCGGCGCGGGCGCACCTGGCCGATCTGGCAGGGAGCGGGCTGGTTCCTGCTCATCATGATGGTGGTGTACCTCGGTATCGGCGGCGGCGCGGTCGCGAGTTGATCAGCCGGCGACCCGCACGACCACCTTGCCGAAGTTGCGCCCCTCCAGCATCCCGATGAAGGCCTCGGGGGCGGCGGCCAAGCCGGGCACGACGTCCTCGAGATAGCGCACCCGGCCGTCGGCGACCCACTCCCCCATCTCCCGCAGGAAATCGGGGTACAACTCGCGGACGAACTCGGTTTGGATGAATCCGCGCACCGTCAGGCTCTTGGTCAGGATGCGCCCGTAGAAGGCGGGCAGCCGGTCCGGTCCCTCCGGTGCGCCGGTCGCGTTGTAGTTGGCGATCAGCCCGCAGACGGGTACGCGCGCGTAAGTGTTCAACAGCGGATACACCGCCTCCGCCACCGCGCCGCCGACATTCTCGAAGTAGACGTCGATACCGTCGGGCACCGCCTCCGCCAAACGCTCGGCGAAGCCGGGGGCGCGGTGGTCGAGCGCGACGTCGAAACCGAGTTCGGTGAGGTAGGCGACCTTGCGCGGACCGCCCGCGATACCGACCGTGCGGGTGCCGCCGATCTTGGCGATCTGACCGACCGCCGAACCCACCGGCCCCGTGGCCGCGGCGACCACGAGCGTCTCACCCGGCCGCGGTCTGCCGATCTTGCGCAGTCCGGCATAGGCGGTGAAACCCGGCATGCCGAGCACCCCTAGGGCGGTGGAGACCGGCGCTTTGCCCGGGTCCAGCTTCCGGACCGCGCGCGCCGGGGCGACGTCATGGGTCTGCCACCCCGAATAGGCCAGTACCACATCCCCTTTCGCGACCGACGGGTCGCGGGATTCGAGTACCTCGGCCACGGTGGCGCCGACCATCACCCCGCCGATCTCCACCGGCTCGGCGTAGGACTCGGCCGAGCTCATCCGGCCGCGCATGTACGGGTCGAGCGACAGATACAGGGTGCGCAGCAGGACTTCACCCTCGCCAGGAGCGGAGAGCCGCGCGGTCTCGGTCCGGAAGTTCTCCGGTGTGGGCGCACCCACCGGCCGGGAGGCAAGCACGATTCGCGTCGACTCGACCATGCGCCCCACCCTAGCCGGGAGCGCGGGCTCTGGATGCCCGCGCCCGGCCGTGCCGCGATCACCAGGACGGTGATTTCGGCCCAAGGAACAAGCCGCCGTTCACCTCCAGCGTCTGGCCGGTGACCCAGCGCCCGTCGTCGGAGGCGAAGAAGGCCACCGCGTCGGCGATGTCCGCGCCGCTGCCGACCCGCTCCAGCGCGGTCATGCCCGCGACCCCGGCGATCGCGCCGTCGTTGGTGTGCAGCCACGAATTCATGTCGGTGTCGGTGATGCCAGGCGAAACCGTGTTGACCGTGATCCCGCGCGGTCCCAGCGTGTTCGCCAGCGAGCGGCTCAGCACGTTGAGCGCGCCTTTGGTCATGCCGTAGACGACTTCCGGCGTGGCGAACCAGGTCACGCCGGAGGAGATGTTGACGATGCGGCCGCCATCGCGCAGCAACGGCAACGCCCGCTGGACGATGAACAGCGGCGCGCGCACGTTGACCGCGAACAGCCGGTTGAAGTGCTCGGGCGTGGCCTGTTCCACGGTGGCCTCGTAGGCGATGATCGCGGCATTGTTCACCAGGATGTCCAGCGGCCGGTCGCCCAGACCCGTGGTCAGTTCGCCGAACAGCTGGTTGATGTCGCCGTCGACGCCGAGTTCGGCGCGCACCGGGAACGCCAGGCCGCCCGCGCGCCGGATCGCCGCCACCGTCGCTTCGGCCGCCTCCTCGTTGCTGCCGTAATGCACGGCCACCTCGGCGCCGTCGGCGGCCAGACGCTCGGCGATGGCACGGCCTATCCCCCGCGAGGCGCCGGTCACCAGGGCGGTCTTGCCGTTCAAGTCGGTCATTCTGCACTCCCGCTTTGTTGTTATGGAACGTTCCCTAACATCGCTTTCGGGCGTTACTGTATTCCCGTGCAACCGAAACGTCGAGCCGCAGCGGACACCAAGGAGCACATCCTGGCCGTCGCGCGAGAGCTCTTCTATCAGAATGGAATTCGCGCGACCGGCATCGATCGTGTCGCGGCGAAGGCGGACGTCGCGCCGCCCACGTTGTATCGGCTGTTCGGCTCCAAGGACGATCTGGTGGCCGCCTACCTGGAGCGGGAGGATCGTCACTATCGGGAGTGGTTCACCGCGGCGGCGACCGGAGACGGCCCGCGCGAGCGCATTCTCGCCCTGTTCGACGCGCTGGCCGAGCAGGTGAGCCCCGGAACCTGCCGCGGTTGCCCTTTCCTCATCGCGCTCGGGGAGCTCCCGGACCATGACGCACTCGGCCACAGACACGCGGTGGCGATGAAGAGCTGGGTACGGGCGCAGTTCGGGGCCCTGGTCGGCGAGCTCGCGCGGACCGCGCCGATCGCCGATCCGCACGCCTTGGCCGATCAGCTGATGCTGGTGATGGAAGGCGTCTATGCCACGACGCAGGCGTTCGGCGCGACCGGTCCGGCCGCCCGATCCCGCGCGCTGGTGACGGCACTGCTGCCCCGCGAGTTGGCCTGAACCTCCGCAGTGCTTCCGACGAACCATGCGGGACAACGAGAACAACTGTCGCGCATCGAGATCGGGATGAGCGTCCGAAACATCGACTCGAGCGACCGGAACATTGGCCCACGCGCCGCGGCTTCGTAGCGTCTTGGCCATGACCTTGGACATCGGCGTCATCCTGCCCACCTCGACACCCGATCCCGCGCGTCCCATCCTGGGTGACGTACGCGCCGCCGCCCGCTCGGCCGAGCAGATCGGTCTCGACTCGGTCTGGTCCACCGACCATCTCGTGGCGAGCGCGCCGATTCTGGACAGCACCGTGGTGCTGGCCACCGCCGCCGCGGTGACCGACCGCATCCGCATCGGCTACGGGGTGCTGCTGCTGGCGTTGCGGCCCGCCGCCTGGGCGGCCAAGCAGATCGCCACGTTGCAGTACGTCTCCGGCGACCGGCTGATCCTCGGCGTCGGCACCGGCAACCCGGCGCACGGGGACGTCGGATGGCGTGCGGCCGGCGTGCCGTTCGCCGAGCGCGGCCCGCGCACCGACGAGGCGCTGCGGCTACTGCCCGACCTGGTCGCCGGGCGGCCGACCACGCTTCCGGACGGTACCGAGGTGACCATGGCGCCCGGCGCCACCATGCCGCCGGTGCTGGTGGCGGGGGACGGCGAACGCGCACGGCGACGTGCCGCCGCTCATGCCGAAGGCTGGGTCGCCATCGGCCTCGAGCCGGGTCGGGTCCGTGCGAACGTAGCGGAACTGACCGCGCTCGCCGCGGAATTCGGCCGTGGGCCGCTCGCCGTGACGATTGTCGCGCCCCCGTTGGCAACCGACCCCGGCCACGCGGCCGAGCAACTGGCCGCCTACGCGGAGGCGGGCGCGGAACGCGTCATCCTCGCCCCGTCCGGAGGGGAGTGGCGCGCCGACTACGAGTTCGCGGCGAAGATCAAGGAGCGACTGTGACGGCGGCGCTCACCGGGTGCACAGCAGCACCGACCCGAGCCCGAGCAGCACCGCCGCGATCCCGTGTCCAGCACCCGCCAGGCGAGCGGGCGGACGAACAGCGGGCCGAGCAACCGCGCGCCGAAGCCGAGCGCGGTGAACCAGAGCACGCTGGCCAGCATCGCCCCGCGCCGAAGCCGAGCGCGGTGAACCAGAGCACGCTGGCCAGCATCGCCCCGCGCCGAAGAACCAGCGCTCCGGGCTCGCATAGGTACTAATGCCGCACCCCCGTAGCGCGCCACGACGAGCACCTCCGAAACGGACTTCACGACCACACCGAATCCGCCGTCGCCGCCACCATCGCCGCCGAGGCCGCGAACGTGCTGCGCTGACGGCGGCGAGCGCCGGAATGCCCCGCTGCCACCGCGCGAGCGGGCCGCGCCGATCGGCGCCGAAATGCCGGGGCGTCGCCACGGTCGCGGGGTACTTTGATCTCCGCACGCCGACCGTAGCTCCAGCTCTCTCTCGCACCCGACACCAGATGCACAGGAGTTCCCTTGGCACGGCACCGTCGCCCGCTTCCCGCGCGCGCCCGTGGGACCTTCGCCAGCGCCGCCGCGCTCGCCACCTTGCTCACCGGCATCGGCACCGATGCGGCGGCACGCCCGATCGGCCCCTACGACGTCGGCGGCGCCATCGAGGTCGAATACGACCAGGCCGGTGGGCCCGCGTTCTTCGGCGACCCGGTCACGCCCGAGTCGCCCGCCGCCCGTGGTGGCCGCTACCAGGCGTTCGAGCGCGGCTCCTCGGTCTACTGGCACCCCGACACCGGAGCACACCAGGTCGGCGGCGCGATCCGCGCCAAATGGGGCGATCTCGGTTACGAGGGCGGATCGCTCGGCTACCCCGTGACCAGGGAGGCGGCGACGCCGTCGAAGCCGGGCAGCTACAACGTCTTCCAGAACGGGTCCGTCTACTGGTCCCTCGGCACCGCCGCGCATCAGATCGGTGGCGCGATCCGCGACAAGTGGGGGTCCTACGGCTGGGAGAGCAGCCCGCTGGGATTCCCCATCACCGACGAATCCCGCGCCCGCGCCCGCGATGGGCGCTACAACCTCTTCGGCGGCGGCGCCATCTACTGGTCCCCGCGCACCGGCGCCCACGTGGTCTGGGGGTCCATCCGTGCGTCCTGGGAAGCGGCGGCCGGCGAAGCCGGGCGCTACGGTTACCCCACCAGCGACGAATACGATTTCCAGGGCGGCAAGGCTCAGGACTTCGAAGGCGGCCGGATCACCTGGAGCCCTTAGGGCGATTCGCTCCCGATCGTGCTGACACCGTGAACTTCCGGCAATCCGGACCTCGGAGCGGTTCGTGACGACTCCGCCGGCGGCCCCGACTCGCGTCGGGGCCGCCGCGGCCGAACCAGCCAGTGCCCGAGCCGATCCTCAGACCCCGACCTCGACAGGGATACTGCCACATCACAGCGGCTCCGTCGCATCGGTGATCGTCCATCGGTACGTACATGCGCGCGTGCATGTGCATAAACACCGGTGTCGTCGAAAACCGGGAAAATCGAGGTGACCGAGGCTCTATCGATAACAGATACGCATCGATCGACCACGCGCGATACCGAACTGTTACCCGATCGAGCCTGCATTTCGCCGAGTTCGCGCCGAGGGCAACACAGTTCAGGTCACAGAACGGGGAATACGTTCGGGGACTTCGGTTCTCATGGCAGTAGGCCGAACGCGAGCCGACCCATCGGTATTCGGCCGACCTCTCGGAAACCACATCCGACGGCGCACGTCACCGCACGGGCGCGCGTGGATGACCCGATCGGCAACCATCCCGCGCACAGAGTTCGTCCTGAGGCACGCAGGCCGCGCTCGACGCCGCCGCCGGTGTGCTATTCGCCCCTTCGCATCTCGGTCAGCAGATCGCACAGGAATCGGACACTCTCGGCCGGGGACAGCGCTTCCACGCTGACGCGGTTCATCACCGACATGTACAGTTCGACGTCGCGCTGCTTGTCGAAGTACAGCGAGCTGGTGAGCTGCTCGGTATAGACGATGTCGGCCAGCTCGGGTTCCGGGAAACGCAGGATGCTGAACGGACCACCAGCGGCCGAATGCCCACCGGCCGAATAAGGCAGCACTTGAATCCTGATGTTGGGACGCTCGGCCATCACGACCAGGTGCTCGATCTGCTCGATCAAGACCTCCACCCCGCCGACCGGCCTGCGTAGCGCGCCCTCATCGATGACGGCCCACAACGTGGGGGCGGCCGCCCGGTGGAGAATCTGCTGACGGCGCATGCGAATGGCGACGCGGCGCTCGGTCTCGTCGGTATTGCCCAGCTCGATCACCGCACGCGCGTAGTCGGCGGTCTGCAGCAGCCCGGGCACGAATTGGGCTTCGTAGGTGCGGATCGTGGTCGCGGCCTGCTCGAGGCCGAGGTAGGTCTCGAACCACGCCGGTAGTAGATCGCTGTAGTGCTGCCACCAGCCCGGGTCGTTGGCCCGGCGAGCCAGCTCGAAGTACGTTTCGCGTTCAGCCGGGTCGACAACGCCGTAGAGGGTCAGCAGATCGTGCAGATCGCGTTCCTTGAATCCGGTCCGGCCCAGCTCCAGCCTGCTGATCTTGGCGTGCGATCCGCGGATGGCGTCGCCCGCGGCCTCCCTGCTGATCCCGCAGCCCTCGCGCAGCTGACGCAACCGGCTGCCGAGCGCGATCCGCAGAACGGTCGGACCGCGTTCTGCGGCAGGGAATTCCGCGCTCGCGCCGCTGTCCTCGTCGTTGGTCATGCATGCCTCCGGCCGATCGGGGTGGGACCGCGGGGCGTGGTGCCTCCACCATCAGAGCTGTCCGAAACGTCGGTTGCCGATCCTACTCGGCCGTACCCGGGCGCCCGCGCCGACGCGAGCACACTCCGATGTTTGCGTTCGCATTCATGGATTCACAAGAGCGACAACGCAATATCATGACCAGATTTCTCCGCGAGCCGGGACGGGTGTGCGTAGAGTCGCCCCCGACGGCGGCCACGCGGAGGAGAAGCGCCATGACGTCAGCACCGGGATCGGCCCGACCGGCGGGTGCGGCCCCGTACGGAGCTGAACGGCTCGGTGGCGCCACGGCCCCCGCCGCGGACGCCGTGGCCCCGGCGACCGTCTCGTCCTCGGTGGCGGCGGTGGCCGGATTCAGCACCCGTCCCCCACCACGGAGCCCGACATGACATCGAACGACGTGCAGATCACCGATCAGGACATCCACGACAAGCTGACCGCGGTCCTCGATTTCACCAGCATCGACCTCGCGACCTCGAAGGACGGCGTGAACTGGTGCTCGAACGCGTTCTTCGCCGAACTCGGCGGCGATCCGTTCCGCTTGACGTTCGTGCTCGAATCCGGCGGCCGTACGTTGGACGACCTGCGCGCCAATCCGAGCATCGGGGTCAAGGTCGTCCCGGACGGATTCCTCGCCCCGTTCGCGCAGGGTCTGGGCACAGCCGCGGTGCGAACCGGCGCGCGCGAGCGGGAGGAGACCTTCCGCACGTTATTGGAGAAGGAGCCGCGCATCGAACCGTTCCTGTCCACACCGATCGAGGCGGTGACGGTACAGGTCGACTGGTGGCGCGTGACGCACGTGCAGGGCGGATGGCTGCCCGGACGCGTGCTGCACCGGCCCGGTGCGCAGCACGCGGCCGAGGGATGAGTGCCGACCGGTTTCGAGACCCGGCCACGGTCGGCATGACAGCCGATCGACTACACGAAAACCACACTGGCCGAGGGCATCCGCACGAATTGCCCGGTAATTCCGCGGACTCTAGGCTGGTGAGCCAGGCGACGGAAACTATCAGGAAGGTTCCCATGCCCGATCACGCTCCCCAGACCGGTGTCCGTGCCCCGGTCGGCGTGGACACCACGCGCGCGAGCATCGCCCGCGTCTACGACGCCACCTTGGGTGGCAAGGACAACTACGAAGTCGACCGTTACGTCCGCGACAAAGTCGCCGAGGTCGCTCCGCGCCAGAGCGACGTGGCCCGGATGAATCGCCGTTGGCTGCACCGGGTGGTCCGGTATCTGTCCGGGACAGTAGGTATCGACCAGTTCCTCGACATCGGCGCGGGTCTGCCGACCGTCGGCAACACCCACGAGATCGCGCAGCAGGAGAATCCCCGGGCTCGCGTGGTGTACGTCGACAACGACCCGGTCTGCAACATCCACGGCCGCGTGCTGCTCGAGCGCAACGAGTACACCCATTTCGTCCCCGCCGATCTGACCGAGCCGGAGACTCTGCTGTCACACTCCGAGGTCACGCCGCATCTGGACCTCACTCGTCCGCTGGCGCTGATCCTGTGCGGCATCCTGCACCACGTCGACGACGCCCTCGATCCCGCCGGGATCATGCGCCAGTACATCCAGGCGCTGCCCGCGGGCTCCTATGTCGCGATCACCCACTTCTACGATCCCGCCGACGGCGGCGAGGCCCACGACATGGCCATCGAGTTGCAACGGCGTTTCACCGAGATGGGTCTGGGCTCCGGCTGGTACCGCACCCGCGAGCAGATCGCCTCGTACTTCGGTGATCTAGAACTGATCGAGCCGGGCCTGGTCGAACTCGACGACTGGTGGCCGATGGGGCCCGCGATACGTCCACGGCTGACCGAGGAACGTCTCCTGCTCGGCGGCGTCGGCTACAAAGCCGGTTCGTCGAACGGTGTCGTGACCACACTGCGCCGCAGGGCAATCGACTACGACCTATCGAGTTCCGCCGAGGACGACTCGGCTGAGAGGTGACCGCCGCGATGACATACGACGACCTGAACGGCCCGCAGCTCCGCGAAGACCGGTGGCGCTTCTTGGAAGTGCCGCTCGCAGCGGACCAGGCCTGGCGCTACGCCGATCCGGCCGCCCGCACCGAGATCGGCGACGGCACCGTTTCGATCCGGATCGAGGCGTTCACCCGGTCCAACGCCGAGGTCCAGATCCTGGACAATCCCAAGCATCTCCTGGTGTCGACCGGAGCATTCGATCTCACCGCCGGACCACGGACCTTCGCCGTGGAGATGGCCGCGGAGAACATCGGCGTCACCGGCGAGGACTACCGGGACGGGTTCGCCGCGTTCAACGTCCTCGACATGGGCAGCGCCCAGGTCTTCGACCTGATCGCGACCGGCAAGCACGCGTACGCGATCCACGAACGGCTGTTCGTGCCCGGCGTCGTCCCGCGAGAGGAAGCGTTCACCCACGTGGTGCACGCGCCGCTGGCCGGAGTCGAGATCAAACCCGGCGAATTCCACCGCTACGCCGTCACCATCGACCGGGCAGCTGGCCTCGTCGGCTGGTACGTCGACGACTCCCCCGTGTACTCCACCCGCGCACCGGAGTTGCCGGAGACGGTCCAGATCGGTTTCGGCATCATCACCCTGCATCCGATCGCGGACGGGCGCAGCACCTCACTGCGCGGGCAGGGCTTGCACGCGTCCTGGCGCGGATTCACCGTGGACTGACGACATCCCCGGCCGGGGCCCGCTTCGGCGCCCCGGCCGCTTCGTCGCTGGCCCGATAGCGCGCGGCGCTGCTCAGATCAGGTTCTTCTGTTTGCGGATACGGCGGCGGAGATCGGCCATGAGTCCGTAGCTGCCGCCGTGGCGCAGGAACCGCGGAATGAACCGGTTGACGAAAGCGACGAACACGAAGAGGTGCTCGAAGCGGCGCTGGTCGGCGTCGGTCCATTCGACCTGCATCTGCTCACGGAAGAGCGGGGCGAGGAATCCGATCGTGAGGAAGCGCAACAGGTTGCGGAACGGCAGCCGCAGCGACCAGTGGATCATCCGCAGGTCGAGCAGGTCGTTCAGATAACCGCGCACGTAGTCGTCGAGCACCACCTGGGCGCACGCCTCGTTCCAGTACCGGTCGAAATCCGCGCGGGTGGCAGGCCACATGTCCTCGGTGACCTGCAGCGTGGTGCCCAGCGTCGAGGACGAGCGGTAGAACGCCTCGGCCTGCTCGTCGTTCATCCGGCCCTGTAGCAGCTGATAGGTGTCCTCGAAGCCGATGTACAGACACGCCGCGACCCACAGTTGCAGGTTGCGGTCGAACGCGTTGTAGCGCACGGGCGCACCCGGCGCCGAATGCACCTGACGGTGGGCGACGTTCACCGCCTCCCGGTACGCCTTGCGCTCTTCGTCGGTGCCCAGGATGGCGACGGCCAGATACTGCGTGGTGGTGCGCGCCCGCTTCCACGGGTGCTTCATCAGCGATCCGGACTCGACCTTGCTCTCGGCGACACCGTAACCGACGCCGGGTCGGGCCATCTGCATGACGACGTTGGCCGCGGCGCCCGCGAAGGACCAGAAGTCCAACGCGTCGGTCAGCTTTATCGGACGCTTGGTGAACGGACGGTGGGCCGTGCCGACGTGGATCCTGGTCCGATCCTTGGTCAACGGCACGGCGCCGTCCGACGGTTGTGCCACAGCGGTCATTACGGTCCTCCCTTGTCTTCCATACACCTCGTGCCACCCGGCTCCGCCGTGGCGGAGCCGGATCGAGCGCGTCCTCTGTCGCGTCACCGCGGACAGCGCACCGGTCGGCGGGTCAGGGCAGCCGCGGCGGCGCCAGCGGCGAGTTGACCTTGTTCACCAGCCAGCGATCACCCGACTTCTCCAGGCGCAGCACCATCGACAGCTGTCCCGGCGCAGGCTTGCCGTGGGTGCCGAGACTGGTGATGCTCTGGCCGATGACCACGATGGCCTCGGCGGCGCTCTCGTCGGCGGTGCGGATGGCGCACTGCACGTCGTTCGCCTTCGACACCACCTCACCCTGGCTCAGCACTTCGCGCAGTTCCCGGCTGGTGGAATCGAACTGCTTCTTCCAGTCCCCGGTGGCGCCGTCGAGGACCGCCGCGAAATACGTGTCGAGATTCTTCGCGTCGTAGTTCGCCAGGACCGGTGCGTAACGACAGGCGGCGGTGCGCGCCTGCTCCTGGGCTTCCAGCAGGTCTTCGTTGTGCTTGTTCTGCACGAACCAGAAAGCCGCCGCCGCGACCGCCGCGACCAGCGCGGCCGCGGTCGCCCCGCGCATCGCCAGTATCGCGGGACGGCCTCGCAACCGCTCCCGCAGCCGTGTCCAGCGTGTGCCGGAGGCCGCGTCGTCCGCCGCGTCCAGTTGCTCCGGCGCCTCGGCCGCGGTCGTGTCCTTCGTTTCGTCGGTCTTCTCGACGTCGGTGTCGCTCATGAGTTTCTCCTAGTTGCCCGGCACGGGTCGGGACAGTTCGTCGCCGGTCACGCCCGGCGGCGGCCCGGAACCGTTGTCCGGCACGTTCGGGCGAGGCGCGTTCGCCGCACCGCGGATCTGCAGCGCCGGGTCGCTGGTGACGCAGTAGTTGTAGAGACGCACGCGCGTGTCGGTCATCTTCTGGGTGGGCACCACCGGGATGGTTTCGTACTCGCAGGTCGGCCGCGGCCAGATGTCGACCATCGTGTGGAATGCGTTGTCGTGCGCCGGTATGCCCAGCGCCTCGGAACCGGCCCGCAGCGCGGGGAAGAGCGCGGCGATGGCGGGCTCACGCAGTTTCGCGGCCTTGGTGATCGCGACGAAATTGGTGACCAGATCGGTGATCGGGTCCTGCGTACGTGACACGAACCCGCCGAGGGTGGTCAGCTGGCCGGGACCCTCGTCGAGCAGGTGACGCACCTCCCGATCTGCGGCGGTCAATTGCTCGAACAGCACCCCGCCGGCCCGCGTCAGCGTGCCGAGGTCCGGTTGGGCGTGCGAGGTCGTCTCCGCGATGATCTCGAGGTTCTCGATCAACTGCCTGGTCTGCGGCAGCAGATCGGTCAGCCCCGCCATGGCGCGGCTGATCCCGGAGATCATGTTCCGCAGCTGATCGGGACCGCCGGCGAGCGCTTTGTCGAGTTCGTCGATGATCACGGTGAGCCGATCGGGATTCAGGCCGCCGATGAACCCGCTGAGATTGGTCAGCACCGATTGCACCGCGACCGGGACCGACGTGCGTGCGCGATCGACTCGCGCGCCGTCGGTGAGATAGGGCCCGGTGTCGGCGTCGGGCCGGAAGTCCAGATACTGCTCCCCCGCCGCCGACAGCCGACCCACCACCACCGTGCCGCCCACCGGGATCTTCGTCCCGGCGTCTATCTCGGCGATCGCGGCGACGCCGGAACCGGCCGCCGCCACCTCGCGCACCGTCCCGACCCTGGCGCCGCGGAAGGTGACGTCGTTGCCCGGTAGCAGTCCGCCGGAGGACGCCAATTCCACGGTGACGTCATACGTGCCGCGCATCGGGTCGATCCGCAGCACCACCACGCCCAGGTAGGCCGCGCCCACCAGCAGCACGAGCACCAGACCGAAGTTGGCGACGGCGATTCGCCGCCGGACCAGCCATTGCCACAGCGGTGGATTCATCGCCCGCCCTCTTCCTGCTCCGGTTGCCGCGGCGGACTGGTGACCCGCCCGATCACCTTCTCGATCACCTGCGCCAAGCTGCCGATGAAGGCGGGCACGTCACCGAGTTCGGGCAACCGGCTGCCGGACGGGTCCGTCAGCGCGCCGACGCTGAGGTAGGACACCGTCGCCGCTACCGCGAGCACCGGCCCGTCGAGGCTGTTCATCAGCGACGGGTAGATCGTGTGCAGCCCGTCGAGCGTGCCGCCGAGGTCGTCGCCCATCTGGGTGAACCCCGCCATCAACTGCTGGATGCTGTCGAACAGGCTCACCGCCTGCGGTCCGGTGGTTTCGGTGAAATCGCCGAGCGCGGTCATGGTGACCGATACCTTGTCCAGCAGATCCACGATGGCCTGGTTGTTCTCGGCGAACAACGCCAGCAGCTGCGGGAAGGTGTCCGCGGCGGACCCTAGTTCGGCCTTGCGCCGGGCCAGTTCGCCGGTCAGGACGTTCATCCCGGTCAGAACGTTGTCGATGTCGCCGGTCCGCGCGTTCAGCGCGGCGATCACGGCGGTCATCTCGGTGATCAGGTGGGCGAGTTCGGGAGCCCGGCCCGCGAACATCGAGTTCAGCTCCGAGGTGATCTTCGCGGCCTGGTTGATGCCACCACCGTTGATCAGCATCGACACCGACATCATCAGCTGCTCCACCGACGCGGCCGCCGCCGTGTGCTCGGTGCCGATGGTGTCGCCCGCGCGCAGCAACTCCGCGCCCTCGGTGGCGGGCGGCAGCGTCATGGCGACGAAGATATCGCCGAGCGGCGTCGCCTGACGCAACTCCGCGGTGGTGCCGCGCGGCAGCCGGATGTCCTCGCGGATGAGCATTTCCACGTCGGCGAGGAAGTTGGTGGTGCTCACACCGGTGACCACCCCGATGTCGGTGCCGCCGATCTTCACGTGCGCGTGGTCGGGCAGGTTGAGCGCGTCGCGGAAAGTGGCGTGGATGGAATAACCCGGCGCGCCGATGCCCGGCTTGGGCATCGGCAGATTCGAGACGCCGACGCCGCAGCCGGTCGCGCCGCCGACGGCCGTCACGGCCACCACGGCGGCGGTGACGCGCCGCAGGGCGTTCGCCCGGCTCATTTCGCGATTCCCAGCAGTGCGGCGGTCAGTCCGAAGTCGGGGCCGAAGTCCTGCGGCTTGCCGGTGCGGCAGCCGTCGAGGCGCAGCTGGATGCGCTCGCAGAACTGGGCGACCACCTCGTTGTCCAGCACCACTTTGTCGGTCAGCGCGTGCAGGCGCAGCGCCTGGTGTTCCCGGCTGACCGAATTGGACAGGTTCTCGAACAGCAGCGGCCCCACGTCGACGATCTCGGTGAGCCCGCGGGCGTTGGCCCGCATCTGGGCGGTGATCGCGGTGAAGCGATCGAGCGCGCCTGCCAGCTGGTCGCCGTTGCGGCCCACCAGCGTCGAGGTGTTCGTGACGAACTGATCCAGCTGCTCGAGCACCGCTTGCAGACCGGGCGCCTGCTCCCCCAGCAGCGCGATCAGCTCGGTGATCCGGCCGCTGAAGTCGCGGACCGTCTGATCGTTCTGGGCGATGATCTGGGTGATCTCGCCGAGCTTGATGATGGTGTTGGAGATCTGGTCCTTGTTGGCGAAGGACACCTCGAACGCCGCGGACAGCGCGTCCAGCGTCGCGCGCAGCTTGTCGCCGTTGCCGTCCAGCAGCGGGAACAGCACCCGGCTCGCCATCGGGCCGTTGTCCGGATCACCCTTCAGCGCGGCGCCGAGCTGATCGAAGTTCTGCAGGATGCGGTCGAGCTCGACCGGTGTGCGGGTGCGCGCCAGCGGAATATGCATGCCGTCGGTGAGCACCGGGCCGCTGCCGCTGTAGGCCGGGGCGAGTTCGACGTGCCGATTGGTGATCAGTTGCGGCGACACCAGCGCGGCGATCGCGTCGGCCGGGATCGCCACGTCCTTGTCGAGGCTCATGGTCACCTGGACGTAGCTGCCCTTGGCCTCCACGGTGTCGACGCGCCCGACCGGCACGCCGAGGACGGCCACCTCGTTGCCCGCGTACAACCCGGCGACATTCTCGAAATCCGCGCTGATGCGCAGATGTTCGCCGAGATAGCGGTCGGGCAGCGTGGTCAGGCTGTCGGGCACCAGCGAGCACCCGGCCGCCACCAGGGCGGCCACGCACACCGTCAGGGCCTTGCCCAGCATTCGCATTCTCCTCACTTGCACCCCTGTACGGCTTGCGCGAAGCACAGCCAGTTGTCCGGGAAGAACCACGGCGCCCACACCTCGCCGTAGGGACCGTTGCCGGTCACATTGGTGAACTGCCGCAACGTCACCGGCATGATCTCGTAGAGCCGGTCGAGGTTCTCACGGTTCTTCGTCAACCCCTCCGACATCGTGTTGAGGTCGCGGATGAGCGGCTCGAGCTGGTTGTTGTTCTCCAAGCCCATGTCGCGCAGCAGGCTCGACAGGCTGGCGACGTTGTCGAGCAACTGCCGCAGCAGCGCCTGGCGTTTCTGCACCGCGGCGCCGATGGCCTCGCCGCGGGTCAGCAACAGCAGCACGCTGTTCTGGTTGTCCGCGACCAGCTGGGAGACCTGATCCAGGCCTTTGAGCAGCGCGTCGACCTCGTCGCGGCGGTCGTTGACCACCTTGGCCAGAGCGCCGATGCTGTCGAGCGCTTGCACGGCCAGCTGCGGGGAGTCGCCCAGCTGCTGGTTCACCGCGTCCAGCGCCTGCCGCAGTTTGTGCGGATCGATGCGCTCGATGCGCTCGAAAGAGTTCTTGTATTTGGAATCCTGGATCACTTTGCTCAGGTTGTACGGCACGGTCGTGTCGGCCAGCCGAATCCGGTTGCCCGGCAGTCCCTTGCCGTCACCGGGGTGCAGATCCACGTGCAACCGGCCGAGGATGGTGGACATCTCGATGGCAGCCCGCGCGTCCGGGCCCAGCCGAAGATCGCGACGGACCCGCAGTTCGACCACGACCTTCTGCCCCTCCAGGCGCACCGACCGCACCGCGCCGACCTCGATGCCGGAAACGTCCACCGTCGCACCCGCGCGCAGGCCGGCGGCTTGAGCGAACTCGGCCTCGATGGTCCTGTCCCCCAGCCGCGCCTGCTTCAGCACGCTGGAACCGACGAGCAGCGCCGCGACGAGTCCGGCCGCGAGGAGACCGAGTCGTAGATGCCGGTTGCGCAGGAAACCCGGTAGCCGCAACTTCTTCATCACCGGCAGACCTCCGACTGCGAATTGCCGCCCACCTGAGAGAACAACCCCGGCGGCAGCAGCACGCCCCACAGCGAGACGTCGAGGCTGCACAGGTAGGCGTTGCCGTAGGTCCCGTAGCCGGTGAAGCGGGCGATGCCGTTGAGCACCGTCGGCAACTCCACCGCGGCCTGATCCAGCGAGGCGCCGTTGAGCAGCAACAGCGCCACACCCGTGGTGGCTTCCCGCTGGGCGTTCGCCAGTCCGGGCTTGACCTGCATGACCAGGCGGGTGAGCGAGTCGGTGGTGCCCGCGACCTGATCGACGGAGTGCTTGAGGCTCTCGCCCTGTGCGTACAAGCCCTCCATCAGGGCTCGCGCCTGGGTGAGCAACGTCTCCAGCTCCTCACTGCGATGGGCGAGACCGGTCACCACACTGCTGAGGTTGCCCAGCACCTCGCCCAGGATCTCGTCTCGCTGACCGAATGTGCCCGCCAGCTGCGCCGCCTGCGTGATCAAGGCGCTGAGCGACACCTGATTGCCCTGCAACGCCTGGATCAGCGTCTCCGACAGCGAGTTCACCTGATCGGGTTGCAGGACGCCGAACAGCGGCTCGAAACCGGACAGCAGCGCCGGCACGTCGAACGACGGCTCGGTCCGCTCCACCGGGATCCGCCCGCCCTCCGCCAGCACCGTCCCCGCCTCGGCACCCGGGGCCAAGGCCACGTAGCGCTGCCCGATCAGGTTCTGGTAGCGGACCATCGCCTTGGTCGTGGTGGTCAGCCGCTGGTCGCGCTCGATCCGGAAATCGACCTGGGCCAGGTACCCGTCGGTGAAGTCGATCTTGTCCACCCGTCCGATCCGCACGCCCGCCGCGCGGACGTCGTCTCCGACGCGCAGGCCGAGCACATCGGTGAACACCGCCGAGTACGACTGGGTGCGCCCTTCGACCGAACGCTGCAAGGTGGACCAGATGGTGTAGGTGAGGGCGACCGCCACGACGGCGAACAAGCTGAAACCGATGAGCGCTCTGGTGGATTTCATCTCATCTCCCTCCGCTGCCGGACGCCTGCTCGGACACGGTCAGTGACCCGCCCGCGAGGACGGGGGTCAGCAGCAGCAGTTGCGCGACGGTCGGCTTGCCGCCGACGATCGCCGCGACGGCGTCGCCACCGCGCAGGGCGATCGGCTGGGCCGCGCCCTCCGGCGCCGAACCGGGTTGCGCGGGAGCGGGGGCGCCGAGTCCCGGTAGGCCGGGCAGCGACAGACCCGGGATCGCGGGCAGCCCTGGAATCACGGGCAAGCCCGGTATCTGGGGGAGGGCCTGCTCCGGCTGCGCCGCGGGGACCGGTCGTGGCCCCGCCGCGTCGAGCCATCCCGGCACCAACTGCGGCGGGAACTGCTGTGGCGGTGCGGTGTCCGGGACGGACGCGCCGAAGCAGCGCGGGCCGTACTGGTCACCGTAGCGCGGGCAATCCGCGGCGGTGTACTGCTGGAACGGCGTGAAGGAGACGTCCATCTTCCACACCATCTGTTTCGCCGGACCGAATCGGAACGTGGTGGCCAGCCGCTGCAACGCGACGTTCAGGTTCCGCGCGGTGTACGGGATGGCCTGGGGATCGTCGGCGAGATTGCCGAACAGGTCGTCCAGGCCCGCCACCAGGAACTTGCCCGCGTCGGGATTGCGGGCGAACAGCTCGTTCACCGAATCCACCGTCGCGTTGCCCGTCGTCAGCAGGCTGATCAGCTCGGCACGTCGTTCGGCGAGGGTTCGCGCGCTGGTGACCGACTCCGACAGCAACCCGACCAGATCGGGCGCGGACACGCTCAGCGCGATCGACGCGCGCCCGAGATCACCGAGCAGGTTGCCGATTTCGGGGATCCCGTGCACTTCGGTGAGCCAATTGTCCAGCCGTTGGATCGTCGAGCCCGGCGCCCGCGCGGCGGGGTCGAGCGCGGCCGACAGTGTCGCCAGCACACGGCCGAGTTTCTCGGGCTGGATATTGTCCAGCACCTCGCGCAGCACGTTGAGCGTGGTCTGCAAGGCGACCGTCTCCGAACCGGTGTCCTCCGGGATGGTCGAGCCCGCGCGCAGGCTGCCCGTCGCCGGTTCGTTGTCGACGAGTTCGATCGCGGTGACGCCGAACAGGTTGTTCGGGATGACCCGCGCGGTGACGTTCGCCGGAATGGTCGGCACCACATCGCCTTGCAGATCGACGCTCGCGCGCTGCTCGGCCCCGCGCGCCACGACCTCCACCCCCGCGACGCGGCCGACGACCATGCCGCGGAATTTCACGTCGGCCCGGCTGGGCAAGCCGTCGCCGGTGCTGGTCAGGACCACGGTGACCGGGACCTTGTCCTCGAAATAGCCGGTGTAGCGCAGCGCGAGCAGATACAGCAGCACGGCGACCGTGGTCAGTACCGCGAGCCCGTAGAGAGTCAATTGCCGGGCGGTGGGCCCGCGTCCACTGGGATCCAGGATCACCGCGTTCACCCCGCGATCCGGAATCCGGGATCGATGCCCCAGATCGCCAGGGTCAGGAACAGATTCGCGAAGACCATCACGACGATCACCATCTTGATGGCCTGGCCCGCGGCCACCCCGACCCCCTCGGGGCCGCCGGTGGCCACATAGCCGTAATAGCACTGGATGAACGTCGCGAGCAGGACGAACACCACGACCTTGAGCATGGAGAAGAACACGTCCGGTCCGATCAGGAACTGGAAGAAGTAGTGGTCGTAGGTGCCCGCCGCGGTACCGCCGAGGAACAGCACGGTGATCTTCGTGGTCAGGTACGCGACGGCGAGACCGATGCTGTAGAGCGGGATGATGGTCAGCGTCGCCGCGATCATCCTGGTGCTGACCAGGTACGGCAGCGGCCGGATGGCGATGGATTCCAGGGCGTCGATCTCCTCGGAGATACGCATCGAGCCGAGCTGCGCGGTGAAGCGGCAACCGGCCTGGATCGCGAAGGCCAGCGTCGCGAGGATCGGCCCCAGCTCCCTGGTGGTGGCGAAGCCCGAGATCGCCCCGGTCAGCGGTGACATGGTGAGGAGGTTCAGCGCCGTGAACGACTCCATTCCGACGATGATCCCGCCGAACGCGCACAGGATCATCACGACGCCGATCGTGCCGCCGCCGACGATCAGCGAGCCGTTGCCCCAGCCGACGTCGGCGATCAGCCGCGCGACTTCCTTGCGATAGTGCTTCACCACGAAGGGGATCGCCGCGACCGCTCGAACGAAGGTGAACGCCTGGTGCCCGATGCGCTGGTTGAGATGCACGGGGACCAGGGCCGCTCGCCCGGCGGCCCGGACCGGTTGCAGCGCGGGTGGGGTGTAGGTGCTGGCCATGATCACACCACCTTGGTCGGCAGCAGCGTGTTGTACAGCTGCGTGAGAATGATGTTGGTGGCGAACAACATCAGCGCCGAGCTGACCACCGCGGAGTTCACCGCGTTCGCGACGCCGCCGGGACCGCCGTGGGCGTGCAAGCCGATGTCGCAAGCGATGATCGAGGTGAGCATCCCGAAGATCGCGGCCTTCAGCAGCGCGACCACGAGGTCGTTCGCGACCGCGAAGGAGGCGAACGAGCTGATGAACGAGCCCGGCGTGCCGGATTGGGCGTACACGTTGAACATGTAGGCCGTCGCGAAGCCGACGAAGACCACGAATCCGCAGAGCAGGACGCTCACCAGCGTCGCCGCCGCCAGCCGCGGCGCGACCAGACGGCGCACCGGGTCCACGCCCATCACCATCATCGCGTCGATCTCCTCCCGGATGGTCCGGGAACCGAGGTCGGCGCAGATCGCGGAGCCGACCGCGCCTGCGACCATGAGCGCCGACACCAGAGGCGCACCCTGGCGGATGACGCCGAGGCCCGCGACCGCGCCGATGAATGTCGTCGCGCCGACCTGGTTCACCAGCGCGCCGACCTGGATGGAGACGACCACCGCGATGGGGATCGCGACGAACACCGTGGGCGCGGCGGAGACGTTCGCCATGAAGGCGCACTGCTTGATGAATTCTCGGTACGGGAAGCGACGGCGCACGAGGGAGACGACCAGTTGCGCGAGCGCGTCCCGGCCGAGCATGACCTGACGGCCCAACGTCTCGAGCGATCGCTGCGGGTGCCTGCGCCACAGCCCCGAGACGCTGTCGACGATCTTCTCCAGCTCGCTGGCTTCGCCGACGGGGTCGGCGGGCCCGCGACGGAGGGTGGGGACAGTCACTCTTCGCCGATCCTTTCTGGATTCCGCCCCGCGCGGCAAGGGCCGCCGACGGTGGCGTGCGGTGTGCAGTGTTGCACACCACACCGGCGGCAAACAAGCACTATGTTAATCATGATTCTCATACATGAGCGGAGTCCAGCAGAACGGAGTACACCAGAACGACGTGTTTACCAGTTCGGTACCAGTCGATTTGACGCTCGACATGGTAGACACCGCAGCCAGCGCGCGTGGCGCTTTCCCTACATGTGATCAGTAAATCTTTCCCCGAAAGCGGTAGGCGCGCCCGCCTTCACAGGCTCGTCAGCCACCGCTGGAGCAGAACCAGCGCAGCCCCGAGCACCGCGAAGCCGGCGATCATCGCGCTCAGCACCGCCACCCACAACCCGAAACGCAGCACCGGGTTGACCTTCATCCGCCCACCGAGGATCTTCAGCACGATCACCACGACGTCGATGAGCCATACCAGCGCCATCATCAGGTCATGCACACATTCGAGAAGGTGAGCACCGGCCAGCACACGATCGACCCGAGAAACGACATCACCAGATCGATGCCGTGCATGGAGCGCAGGTGGCTGGTGTGCGTGAGCGTCCAGACCACCCCGGCCAACCCGTAGGGGATGCCGAGGATGATGAGAGTGCCGAGGAACTCGGAGACCTTCATCTCGTAGCCGAGTATTCGGTCCAGCGTCTTGAGCATGCGTTGCTGCAGTCCTTTCCGTTCGATCGCCACCGCGCCGCCGGATCACCCGTCACGCCTCGCGAGCCTGACGCGCTCCCCGAGCCGGAGCGTCGATACGGGCGCTATGTTACCCACGATTCTTCATATAATGGAATAGCTCTGCGCAACCTGCCCGCCGAGGTCCACCCATACCTGCTGTTAGCGTCGATCTAGGTCCAGTAACCGCACTGTGATATGTTTTTCGTCGTTCTGACCGATGCCCGGTCTACGACCCGGTGCGAGATCGCCATGGCCTCCCCGGACGACGAGCAGAGGATTCTCCGATCGACCGCCGTCACCGATCCACCCGCACGCACCCGCACCCGCGCCCGGCACGGAAACAAAAAGGTGCCCAGCCGCACTCGGCTGGGCACCCAGGGTTCGTCCGCCACCCGGCGGCGGCCGGTCGCGCGGGTCAGACGCTCTCCTTGCGCGGCCATTCGACACTGCGCTGGCGGGCGTACTCGCCCGACGTACCGTCGTGGTCGTCGATGTCGTACTCGTACTCACCCAACTCGGCACGCCGGCGTGGATCCCACACCATCGCCGCGGCCGACCCGGCCAACAACGCCACGACGATGACCGCGATGATTACATAGAGCACGTCTTCCACCCTTCTGAAGAAAAACCGAAAAGCACACACCGCCGTGCCGGATACTCAACGCGCACAGCTTCTTTGACGCCGGACGCATAGTAGGCCGCTTTACCGGACCGGTGGCATTCCCATGTCGGTTACCGGCGAGTCGGCATCGGATCCGCGCCGGGCGAGGGCCTCGGGCGATATCACGGAAAAGCCTCCGCGAACGTCCAGCGTCGCCTAGGCTCATCGCTGTCCCGGTGGCTCCGGGACAGCCGGCGCGGCATCGGTACGCCCAAGCCTGCCGCGATCGCTGGTGGTAGCGGTGGGGTTCACCCGATCAGATGAACCTCGCCGTCCCCCCATCTCGCATGAATTCCCACGGACATTCGCGTGGAATCACACGCATCCGGCATCCTTGGAGCTACCGTCTGTGGTCATGGACGACATCGAACTGCAGCCACCGACCGTCGCCTCCGCCAAGCACACCGGACTGGTCCTGGACATCGCCACCCTCGCCATCCACAACCCGCTCGCTGGCCCCGGCGAGACCACCTATCCGTACGTTCGCTGCACCGACCACCGGGTCATGCGTCTACCCGAGCCGTTGCACCGCTGGGCCACCGAAACCATCGCGCTCAATCACACCCAGCACGCCACCGGCGCGCTTCCCTTGTTCCCCGGACAAGTCGAATTCGGCATCCTCGACGGCACCATGTACGCCGAAGTCCTCTGACCCCGATTCCCGCGAGAGCCCGGTCGATGCGGCCGGGCTCTCGTCGCGTTCCGGGAATCGCAGGCACAGCCGAACCGGTCCGATACCGCCGCGCCGGCGACGGCGTGCGGCGCGCCGGCCGCACACGTGGCCGAGCGGACGGCGGGGCGGTGGCGGACGGGCGCACCGGTTCGCGATCGGAACGCCTGCGTCGGCGCGGGAACCGGGGACGGCGGTGGCGCGCGTTCCGCACGCACGACACACTGGAGGCCGTGAATCGCATGTCAACCCGACGACACCCCCGCGGATCGGACGGCCTGCCGTGACCGACCTCGCCCGCGGTGAGAACCGCCCCGCGCCCGGCGATCGGTTGACGGTGACCGTCACCTGCTCGGCTCCCGTCGATGTATCCGCGCTGTTGCTGAACGCGGCGGGGCGGGTGCGCTCCGACGCCGACTTCGTGTTCTTCAACCAGCCGGTTGCCCCTGGCGTGACCTACCGGCACGGCCGGGGCGCGGGCGACGTGGTGGACATCCAGACCAGCGCGCTGCCCGGTGACGTGGACCGCGTCGTCGTCACCGCGAGCCTCGACGGCAACGGCCCGCCCACCTTCGCGTCCGCGGGCTCGCTGCGCGCGACCATCACGTCTTCCTCGGGCACGCTGGCCTTCCCGATGACGGGGCTCAGCACCGAGACCGCCGTGGTGTGCGTGGAGATCTACCGCCGCGGCGGCGATTGGAAGGTGCGCGCCGTCGGTCAGGGGTACGACAATGGTCTAGCCGGAATCGCAACGGCTTTCGGGGTGAATATCGACGACGATCCGGCCCCGTCGCCCTCGTCCCCTGCTTCGGCTCCCCCGCCGGCATACCGATCCGCCCCACCCCCGCAGTATCAACCTGCCCCGGCGCACCAACCCGCGCCACAGGCGTATCCACCTGCCCCGCCACCGGCGCATCAGCCCGCGCCCCCGGCATATCAACCCGCCCCGCCCCAGGGGTACCAGCCCGCGTCACCACCGCACTACCCGCCGCAACCGGCCTACTCCGCGCCGCCACCACCGATGCCATCACCTCAGCAAGGAGCGCTGCCGATGCAGAGCGAACTGTTCGCCCCCAGCCACGCCGAAGTCACCGGCGCGGGCATCCAGAAACAGGGCGGCAAGATGATCAAGGTGGCCGTCAACGGCGAAGTCATGGCTCGCGCCGGATCGATGGTCGCCTACCAGGGTGATCTGCAGTTCCAAGCGCTCGGCGCCGGTGGCATCGGCCGCGCGATCCAGCAGCGGCTGACCGGCGAAGGCGTTCCTTTGATGAAGGTGTCCGGGCGCGGCGATCTGTTCGTCGCCAACGGCGCCGCCGACGTGCACACCATCGATCTCGACGGCACCGACGGTCTCACCATCAACGGCGCCAACGTGCTCGCCTTCGATTCCTCCCTGCGCTACGACATCCGGATGGTCCAGGGCGCCGCCGGATTCGCCAGCAACGCCGGCTTGTTCAACTGCGTCTTCACCGGCCGCGGCCGCATCGCCATCACCACGCACGGCACGCCGGTGGTGCTCGACGTCGACCAGCCGACCTACGCCGACCCGCAGGCGGCGGTGGCCTGGTCGTCGAGCCTGCAGACCGGCATCAAACGCAACGATTCGTTCGGGCTCGGCCGGTTGATGGGCCGCAGCACCGGCGAGGGGATGACGCTGTCGTTCTCCGGACGCGGTTTCGTCATCGTGCAACCGTCGGAGCTGCCGCCGGGCGGCTTCCTCGGCGGCACCGGCGGCGGACAGGAAGCCGGGCAGAGCGGCGGTGTGCTCGGCGGCCTGTTCGGCTGACGGCGCCAGCCGCGATCAAGCCTGGAGCGAGGCGAGCTCCACGACGGTGATGTCCGACGGTGCGCCTACTCGCACCGGCGGACCCCACGCCCCGGCTCCCCGGGAAACGTACAACTGGGTGTCGCCGTACCGCTCCAGCCCCGCGACGGTCGGATTGGCCAGGGCGGCGAAGTAATTGCCGGGCCAGATCTGGCCGCCGTGGGTGTGGCCGGACAGCTGGAGATCGACGCCGTGCGCCACCGCGTCCTCGATCAGCACGGGTTGGTGCGCCAGCAGCACGGCGGTGCGCGCGCGGTCGCGGTCGCCGAGCGCCTTGCCGAAATCCGGGCCTTGGCCGGTCCGTTCGCCCTGCACGTCGTTCACCCCCGCCAGGTCGAATCCCGGCAGCTCCGTGCGGGCGTTCGCGAGCAGGTGCATGCCGAGCTCCTGGACATGCTCGACCCACTGCTCGGCGCCGGAGAAGTACTCGTGGTTCCCGGTGACGAAGAACGCGCCGTGCCGGGCCCGCAGCCGGGCCAGCGGCTCGACGGCCGAGCGGAGGTGCTCGACGCTGCCGTCCACCAGGTCACCGACGACCGCGATGAGATCGGGCTGGGTGTCGTTGACGATCCGCACCACCCGTTCGGCGAATCCGCGCCCGAGGATCGGACCCAGATGCACGTCACTGACCACCGCGATGCGGAATCCGTCGGCCCGGCGCGGCAACTTCGCCAGCGGCACCGTGACGTGCTTGACGCTTGGTCCGTTCAGCACGCCGTACGCGCCGACGCCGACGGTGGTCGCCGCAGCGGCGACGGCGGCTCCGCTCACCACCCGCGAGATGAAGATACGGCGCGGTAGACGCGCGGCGGCCGGTGCGTCCGGGCCGTTCGCAGCGGCATCACCCGGCACCGGATCCGACGCCGCCACCGATTGCCCGTGCCCCGCTGCGGCACCCGACTCGACCGAGGAAGCTCCGTTCCTCACCGGACCCGGCGCGGATACAGAATTCGCGTCACTCGCCGCGGTGCCCGGCTCCACCGCGGGAACCCCATCCCCCACCGGACCCGGCTCGGATTCGGAGCGCGCGCGATCCACTCGCACGCCCGAATGAGTCGCCGAAACGCTGTCTCGCGCCGGACCTGGCGGGGTTCGCTTGTCACTCGCTCCGCCGCCCGACCCCTGTGCGGCGGCGCCATCCGGCATCGCCACCGGCACGGGTCCGGGTCGCACGCGATCCGCCGAGGTGTCCGAATCGCTCGCGGGAACGTCGACCGACACCGGATCCGAGGCGGGAGCGGACCGCGCGCGATCCGCCGAAGTGTCCGATTCGCGCGCCGATTCGTCGCGATCATAGCGGCGCAGTAACAGCCGGCGGATCGGCTCACCGATCGCCAGCGCCAGCAGCATATAGACCAACAGCGCGCCCCAGAGGTAACCGGGCCAGGCGATGAGTCGTACCAAGGCGAACGGCGCCGACGCTATTTCGGCGACCGTGGCGCCCACCAGCAGCACCGGGCCCGCCACCACGATCGCCGTACCGGCCCGCCGTGCGGGTGATCCCGCGACGGTGGTGTCCCATATCAAACGTCGCCACACATACCAGTGCAGGGCGACCACCAGCACCGCGATCAGCACTACCAGCGCGACGATTCCGACGACAACAATCCCAACGACCACGGCGGGCACTCTCTGTGAACTTTCCGGATGCGCCGCACCAACCTACGGCACGGCGCGCCTGCGCTCACCTCGTCCGCTCGACCACCCCGCGAACGAAGGCGGCTTGGCCCGCGTGCTGGAGATCGTCGGAGATCACGCTGACCAGGCGCGTCCCCAGCGTCACCGGCGGATCCCAGCGGGTGTCGACAACGCGGTCCAAGTCGTCGTCGCCGAGGCCGCGCAGAAAACGCGACGTCCGCTCGTGCACCGCGTCGAAGTACCCGGTGAGCAGGTCCGCGGGCGCGCGGATCACGGCGACGTCGTCGGGGCGGTCACCGAAGCCGATCGACGACTCCGCGACGGGCAGGCCGAACCGCTCGTACCAGCCCTGCGCCGTCCAGACCTGTTCGGTCCCGGCCACCTCCGCGATGTGGTCGTCCTGCACGCGGGTCAGATGCCAGATCAGCCAGGCGATCGAGTTGGCGCCCGGATCATGCGGTGGACGAGCTCGTCCACCGCCAGACCGTCCACCGCTCGATGCACTTCCTCCTTGATCCGGTCGTAGGCGTCGGTCAGCACATCGGCACTGGTAGCCACAGTCGACTCCTCCTCGAGGTCCGGTGTCCCGACGGTACCCAGCGCGGCGGGCCGGGACGAGCGCCGACGTGCCGGGAATTTCTCGCACGATCGCACCACATTGATTGTACCGTTATTCAACGGTACAATAGTTATTGGTGAAAGTGGGTCGATGGCCACCGAACCGGTCGTCGACCGGACGAAACGTACCGAAGTGAGGAAATGCCGATGAACCACGAAGTCGAGACCGGACGCGCCCGGCGAGCGGTCGTCCGCGTGGCGATGGTGGCCGCGCTCGCGCTGACACCCGTCGCCGCCGCCGCGCCCGCCCTGGCACAGCAGCCGGCCGTCACGCAGACGAGCCAGGCGGAGGAGATCCACGGTGGGTGGCACCGCCACGGCGGGTGGCACGGCCACGGCCGGGGTGGCTACGGCGGCTGGGGTGGCTGGGGTGGCTATGGCGGTTACGGCTACTGGGGTAATCCGTACGGCTTCTGGGGCAGCCCGTTCGGCATCTGGCCCGGCGTCGCCTGGCTGTTGCCCGGCACCGGAAGCGCGTTCTGAGCGCGGGGACAGTCAGCACGGCGATCTCCGGCTCCAGGGGGCGGAGCCGGAGTCGGCCGATCACGGTCGATCACCGGAACCGGCGACAGCAGTACGCGCCGCAAACGGTGTGAGTGGCGCAACACCCCGGCATCCCCGAATTGCCGCTTCACGCAACGCGATCGCGCGTACACGGGACATCTCCGACCCGCGGCGAACCGAATCGACGCAAACCCGGCATCGTGACAGCACGCCGCACCGAGTTCGCCGCAATTCGATTAGCGCCTGCGATTTTCGGGAGAACCGGTGCGACACAGCTCGAATTCCGCTCCACGCCGGTAGAAACAGCACACATTCCGCAATCCTCCGGGAACGGCCCACGAAATAGCTGGAGGGCCTGCATAATTCACGACCGGTTCCGGCGTGTGCACCTCATCGATTTTTCCGTGAAATTCGCAGACCGATTGCTTCGGGAAAGCCCTACGGCAAGAATGGGTGGGGCCGAGAACCGGCATCTTGGGGATCCGTCGGCACTCGTGGCCGACACGACTATGTGGGGAAATACGATGAGAGTCAAGAGATTCGCCGCTACCGCCCTACTCGCGGTCGGAGCCACCGGAATCGCGACGGGCGTGGCGCACGCCCAGCCGGCCGCGCCCGCGCAGGTCAGTGTGCGCGGCGTCGAGCAAGGAATCGGCTTCACCTCCGCGCCCGCCGCCGACGGCACCGGGGTGGTCACCACCCTCGACGCGGGCAGCTGGGCGTTGACCGCCGACGCCGAGGCTGTGGAGCTGCGCAACGTCGCCGGGCAGGTCGTCGCGACCCTGCCCTTGGCGTTTCAGGCCTCCGGCGCGACCCACGGGCTGGCCCCGGCGATCACCGACGCCGGGCGCACCCTCACGGTGACGCCGGTGGGCGCGCCCGCCGTGACCGAGCGTCTCAACCAGTTCGTCGGTGAGGACGACACGCTCGCCCGCAAGCAGCACAACGCCGGTGTCGGCGCCCTCATCGGGGCGGGAATCGGCGCTGTGATCGGCTTCTTCCTCGGTGGGGTCGGCGCGCTGGTCACCATCCCGATCGGCGCGGGTATCGGTGCGCTGATCGGCTTCTCCACGCCGTAACCGGCCGGTTCGGTGTGCGGCCGCCGACGGCGACCGCACACCGAGCGCCGGTCGCACCGCCGGGATTCCCTGGGCGCCTGCCCGCTTCGCGCGGCACCGGGCCGAGGGGGACGCGGCGGTCCGACCGTCGACAGCCGTCGTCCACCGTTCAGGCCCGTGGACGGGAAGCCGAAACGGGCCGCCTCGAGCGTGCGCTGGGGCATGATGGGGGAGCACGGAGACGATCGGAGCGAAGACACAGGATCCGCCGGATGGCACAGCGCAGTTCCCTCTCGCGCCAGCGCGCCGCATTGGAGCAAGAGTGGTCCCGATGGATACCCGCGGGGACACCACAGGGTGGTTCCGCGCTGCGCAGCGAGGTCGCGCAGTCGTGGCTGCGGTCGTTGCGCACGGTCGATCCGGCGCGCGAGCACGCTCCCCTCGCCGAGGCCGACGTGACGGCACGCTGGGCCGAGTCCCCCCTGCGCACACCGGTATCCGAGCTGACCGACCAGTTACGCGACATCACCGAGGGCGCCGGCTACGTCGCGGCGATCACCGACGAGACCGGCACCATCCTGTGGTCGCACGGCGGGCCGGTGATGCGCCGCCGCGCCGAACAGGTGAACTTCGCACCGGGCGGCCGCTGGGACGAGGCGCACATGGGCACCAACGCGTTGTCGCTGGCGCTGCGCACGCAACGGCCGCACACCGTCTTCTCCGCCGAGCACTTGGTCGCCGCCCTGCACGGATGGGTCTGCTACTGCGCGCCGATCCGCGCCGCGGACGGCCGCCAGCTCGGCGTGCTCGACCTGTCGACCACCTGGGACCGCGCGCATCCGCTCGCGCTGTCCACCGCCCGCACCCTGGTCACCGCGATCGAGACCAAGCTGCACCACCGCATGGCCGCGCCGGGGGTCCGGCTGACCTGCCTCGGCGGCGCTCGCCTGATCCGCGACGGCGCACCCGTGCGGCTGCGGCCCCGGCACCTGGAGATCCTGACCTTGCTCGCCTTGGAGCCCGGCGGCTTCACCCACGAACGCCTGCATTTCGCGGTGTACGGCGACCGGCCGGTCGGCACCAGCACGCTGAAATCGGAGATGTCCTACCTGCGCCGGGCCACGGGCGGCGACATCACCAGCCGGGTCTATCAGCTGGTGAGTCCCCTGTCCTGCGACGCCGTCAACGTGCTGGCGGCGCTGGAGGCGGGTGACACCGACACGGCGGTCGAGCTGTATCGCGGACCGCTGCTGCCGGACTCGGACACGCCGGGAATCGTGCAGTGGCGCGAATACCTGGAAGTCGGTGTGCGCACCGCAGTGCTCTCCAGCGGCACCGCCGAGCACGCGCTGCGCTACGGCGAGCGCGCACCCCACGACATCGAGATCCACGAACACGCGCTGCGGCTGCTCCCCGCGGGTGACGCTCGTCGCGCGCTCGCGGCCGCCCGGCTGCACAGCGCCCTGCGCGGCTGAGTTCGCGCGCCTCAACGTTTCCTCAACCGGCGCGCGGCATAGTGACCCGCATCACGGCCGATGCGCCGTGTGCATCACGTCCCCAACCAGCGAGGAGTTACCCGCCATGAGCTACGCGAAGCCGGGAACCGAGGGCAGCGTCGTCGAATTCGCCGCGCGCTACGACAACTTCATCGGCGGTGCGTGGACCGCGCCGGTCGAGGGCCGCTATTTCGACAACCCCTCCCCGGTCGACGGGCAGACCTTCTGCGAGGTGGCCCGCTCCTCGGCCGCCGACATCGAACTGGCCCTGGACGCCGCGCACCACGCGGCCGACGCGTGGGGCGCCACCTCGGCGGCCGAGCGGGCCAACATCCTCAACAAGATCGCCGACCGGATCGAGGACAACCTCGAGGCGCTGGCGGTGGCCGAGACCTGGGAGAACGGCAAGCCGGTCCGCGAAACGCTCGCCGCCGACCTGCCGCTGGCGGTCGACCACTTCCGCTACTTCGCCGGCGCGGTCCGCGCTCAGGAAGGCGGCATCAGCGAGATCGACGCCGACACCATCGCCTACCACTTCCACGAGCCGCTCGGAGTCGTCGGGCAGATCATTCCCTGGAACTTCCCGATCCTGATGGCCACCTGGAAGCTGGCGCCCGCCCTTGCCGCAGGCAACGCGGTGGTGCTCAAGCCCGCCGAGCAGACTCCGGCCTCGATCATGAAGGTCGTCGAACTGATCGCTGACCTGCTCCCGCCCGGAGTGCTCAACGTGGTCAACGGCTTCGGCGTCGAGGCGGGCAAGCCGCTGGCGGCCAGCCCCCGCGTGGCCAAGGTCGCCTTCACCGGCGAGACCACCACCGGCAGGCTGATCATGCAGTACGCCAGCGAGAACATCATCCCGGTGACGCTCGAACTCGGCGGCAAGAGCCCCAATATCTTCCTGCCCGACATCATGGCCGCCGACGACGCCTTCCTCGACAAGGCGGTGGAAGGTTTCGTCATGTTCGCCCTCAACCAGGGCGAGGTATGTACCTGTCCGTCCCGGGCGCTGATCCACTCCTCGATCTACGACGAGTTCATGGCGCGGTGCGTCGAACGAACCAAAGCCATCCGCAGCGGCAACCCGCTCGACGAGGCCACCATGATCGGCGCGCAGGCCAGCAACGACCAGTACGAAAAGATCCTGTCCTACATCGACATCGGCCGCCAGGAAGGCGCCGAGGTGCTCACCGGCGGCGGCCCGCGCAAGGTCGAGGAGTTCCCCGACGGCTTCTATGTCGAGCCGACGATCTTCTCCGGCCGCAACGACATGCGGATCTTCCAGGAGGAGATCTTCGGACCGGTCGTCTCGGTGACCACGTTCGACTCCGTCGACGAGGCGCTGAAACTCGCCAACGACACCCTCTACGGACTCGGCGCCGGCGTGTGGACCCGCGATATCAACGCCGCCTACCGCCTGGGCAGGCAGATCAAGGCGGGCCGGGTATGGACCAACTGCTACCACGCCTACCCCGCCCACGCGGCCTTCGGCGGCTACAAGAAATCCGGCATCGGACGCGAGAATCATCGCATGATGCTCGACCACTACCAGCAGACGAAGAACCTGCTGGTCAGCTACTCGCCGGACAAGCTCGGATTCTTCTGATGCCCGATGCGGTGCGCCGCGTCGACCTCACCGACGCGGCCGAAGCGCTGCTGCGGCAGCTGATCGAGCAGCACGGCCCGGTCATGTTCCATCAGTCCGGCGGCTGCTGCGACGGCAGCTCACCGATGTGCTACCCCCGCGGCGAATTCCGGGTCGGCGCGTCCGACGTACTGCTGGGGTATCCGGCGGCGGACACGCCGTTCTGGATGAGCGCCGATCAGTACGACTACTGGCGCCACACTCATCTCACCGTCGACGTGGTACCCGGCCGGGGCAGCGGATTCTCCCTGGAAGCGCCGGAAGGAGTGCGCTTCCTGATCCGCTCCCGCCTGCTGACCGACGAGGAACTCGCCGTCCTCGCGGCGCAGCCGCCACCCACGGGCGCGGATCCGCCGCAGTGATCCGGTGTACCGGCCACCGCGGATGCGGCAGCGCCGGTGCACCACCCGGGCTGCTCACCGGAACGTCGATCGCGGTGAGCAGCCCGGTCCCGCGCGGAGCGGTGCCCGCTACTCCCCGGCGGGAACGAGCGCGCAGCGGATAGCGTCGCTGGAGGTGTTCGGGCAGGCGAACGAGAGGGGCCGCAGTGCCCTGATGCCCCGGCGCTCCCGGGTGACCCGCGCGGTCGAGTGGCGTGAGCGCGCCGGACAGCAAGCAGGTCGAACGGCAGCGGGTTTTCGGAAGCGACGGCGCCGGCCTCGGTGCATGCTGGGCTTTCCAACCGAAACGGGAATCTGGAGGTCGCAGTGGCACAGGCCGTATGCGGAATCGTCGGCGTGTTCTTCCTGGGCATGGGTGTGTACGCGCTCGCCGCGCCCACCGCGCTGACCCGGCCGTTCGGCATTCACCTCGCCGAACCGAGCGCGCGCTATGAGGTGCGTGCCGTCTACGGCGGCTTCGGCCTGGCGATGGCGGCCGTGCTGGCGGTGGCCGCCGCGGATGTGGGAGCGCTGCGTTCCGGGATCATGGTCGCCGTCGCCGCCGCGCTGGCGGGCATGGCTTTCGGCCGGGTGGCGGCGGCCGCGCTCGACGAGCGCACGGCCTTCTACCCGAACTGGTTCTACTGCGGTGTCGAGACGATCGGCGCCGCTGTGCTGTTCCTCACCGCCCGGTGAGCTCGCGCCTCGGGAGGTCTACTCGCTGCGCACGGCCCCGGCCGCCGCGCCGGATTCACTCAGTTTGCGCAACGCCAGATAGCCGCCCGACACCAGCGCCGCCCACACCACACCGACGACGATCGCCGTGCGCCCGCTCTCGGTGAACAGCAGCAGCGCGACCACCAGCGCGAGGAAGGCCAGCGCGAGGACGGTGGTGTACGGCGCGCCGGGCAGCCGGTAGTCGGCGGCGGGCAGCTCGCCGCGGGCCACCTTGGCGCGGTAGAGCAGATGACAGACCAGGATGACGCCCCAGACGAAGATGATGCCGATGGTCGACACCGAGGTGATGTAGGCGAACGCCTTGTCCGGGGAGACGACATTGACGATCACGCCGATCACCATCGCCGCCGCCGACGCGGTGATCCCGACATAGGGCACCGCGTTCGCGCTCAACTTGCGCAGCCCGGCGGGGGCCTCACCGCGCAGCGAACAGGCTGCGCAGCATCCGGCCGGTCGAATAGATGCCCGAGTTGCACGACGACAGCGCCGCGGTGAGCAGCACGAAGTTCACGATGCCCGCCGCGCCGGGAATGCCGATCTGCTCGAAGACCTCCACGAACGGGCTCTTGCCCGCGTGGAAGCTGCGCCAACTGGAGACCGACATGATCACCACGAGCGCGCCGACGTAGAACAGGCCGATCCGGAACGGCAGCGTGTTGATCGCCTTGCGCAGCGTCTTCCTCGGCTCGCGCGCCTCCCCGGCGGTGACGCCGACCAATTCCACGCCGACGTAGGCGAACAGCACGATCTGCAACACCAGCAGCGACTGCCAGATTCCGTTGGGGAACACGCCGCCGTCGGCCCACAGGTTGGTGACGGTGGGATCGGCGGCGTCACCGAAGCCGATCAGCAGCACGCCGATGCCGAGCAGGATCATGCCGACGATCGCGGTCACCTTGATCGTGGAGAACCAGAACTCGCCCTCGCCGAACAGCCGCACCGAGATCAGATTGGCGCCGAACATGATCGCCAGCACGACCAGCGCGGTGATCCACGGCGCGATGTCGAACCAGTACTCCACGTACTTGCCCGCCACCGTGATCTCGGCCATGCAGGTGGCCACCCACACCGCCCAGTACGACCAGCCGGTCACGAAACCGGCGAAGCGCCCCAGGAATTCGTGCGCGTACTCCGCGAAACTGCCCGAGATCGGCCGGTAGGTCAGCAGTTCGCCGAGCGCCCGCATGATCACGAAGATGGCCAGGCCCGCCGCCAGGTAGGCGAGGATGAGGGCCGGGCCTGCCTGTTCGATCGCGCCGCCCGCGCCGTAGAACAGGCCGGTGCCGATCGCGCCGCCGATGGCGATCATCTGGATGGTGCGCGGGCTCAGGCCCCTGGCATAGCCTTCCGAGTCCCCGCTGTCCACCGGATCCAACGGTCCGGCGTCTCGGAGGTGACGGTCGGAGGCGGTCATACTGCGGTCCTTCCCCTCGCTGGGCAGCGACGCGACGACGCCGGTCGCAGGCCGGTGCGCCGAACACACGACGTCGGATCATCGCACGTTCGGCCTCGATCAGCTCGTCACGCTACCGGCCCGTTGCGCCGCGTCGTCTCCGGGCCGCTCGCCGGACCTATCCGCCGGGCGTTGCGGCGTGCCATCATCGGGTCCCCACCGAAAGCGTTGTTCATGACCGAATCGCCAGCCGGGCGCTCGCGCGGAGTCCGCGCCGCGCTCCGCACGACCGTTGTCCTGGTCGCCATCGTCGCCGTCCTGTTCGGCGCGGCATTCGCCACGACGGCGGCGCTGCGCATACCGTCGCCGCCGACGCTGCTGCGGCTGATGACCGACCCGCCCTCCACGCAGGGCGCGCTGTTCGAGAGCCGCACGGTGGCCGCTTCCCCCGACCCCCGTCCGCTGCCGGTCGCGCCACGGCCGCTGCCCGACCGGGTGCCATGGAAAGGCTCACACCTATCGATCGCGGAATTCCTCGGCGCCACGCATACCAATTCTTTCCTCGTCCTGCGCGGCGGCGCGCGCACGTACGAGTGGTACCGCGACGGCGTCACGCCGACCACCCGGCAGTCCTCCTGGTCGGTGGTGAAATCCGTCGTGTCGCTGCTGGCCGGGCGAGCGATCGCGGCCGGGAAGCTGAGCGAGCACGACCGGCTCGTGCACATCCTGCCGGAACTCACCACGGGCGGCGCGTACGACACCGTCACCATCGGTGACCTGCTCGACATGGCCTCCGGTATCGACGTCTCGGAGAACTACAACAAATACATGCCGCTGACCGGCACCGCTCGGATGTATCTCACGGAGGACCTCGCCGGGTTCGTCCGCGAACACCACGGCCTGCGATTCCCGCCCGGCAGCGCGGGTGAGTACCGCAGCGTGGACACCCAGCTGCTCGGCATGGCCCTGGCGAGGGTCGAGGGCTTGCCACTGGGTGAGCTGCTCGAACGCGACATCTGGGCTCCGATCGGCGCCGAGGACGACGCGCTGTGGAACCTCGATCGCGCGGGCGGCCAGGAGAAGGGGTTCTGTTGCTTGAACGCGACGGCCCGCGACTTCGCCAAGATCGGCCTGCTGGTCCTCGACGGCGGGCGGGCTAATGACGCGCAGATCGTGCCGCCCGCCTGGATCGACCGCATCCGCACCCCCGCCCCGCACCGGGTCGGCGAGTGGCCCTACGCCGCGCAATGGTGGCACCCGACCGGCGGTGACGGCGCCGACCTGACCGCCGTGGGCGTCTACGGCCAGTACGTCTACGTGGACCCGCCCAGCGGCACCGTCATCGTCAAGCTCAGCGACCACGGCACCACCCAGGACGAGCAGGAGACGATCGAGGTGTTCCGCGCCATCGCGCGCGGCTGAGCGGCCGGGCGAAATACGCCGGTGACGGCGGGTGTTGGGACTGGAGATCGGCACCATGGAGGAGAGAAATGATCGACGTCCCGCTGTCCGTACTGGATCTGGCGCCGGTACAGTCCGGCCGCACCGCAGGCGAGGGGCTCGACGCCACCACCGAATTGGCCAGGCGCACCGAGGCTCTTGGCTATCACCGCTTCTGGGTGGCCGAACATCACAATATGCCCGGCATCGCCAGCTCGGCGCCGAGCGTGCTGCTGGCCCACCTGGCGGCCGCCACATCGGCGATCCGGGTCGGTTCCGGCGGGGTGATGCTGCCCAACCACGCTCCGCTGGTGGTCGCCGAGCAGTTCGGCACGTTGCACGCGCTCCACCCCGGACGGATCGACCTGGGCATCGGACGCGCGCCCGGCACCGACCAGGCGACGGCCCGCGCGCTGCGGCGCACCGCCGACGGCCTGTCGGCGGAGTCGTTCCCGCAGGAACTGGCCGCCTTGCTGGGCTACTTCCGCGGTACCGATCCCGGCGGCATCGCGGCGACGCCCGGTCGTGGCGAGGAGCCGGAGGTCTGGTTGCTTGGTTCCAGTGGTTACAGCGCCCAGGTGGCCGCCGTACTCGGGTTACCGTTCGCTTTCGCCCACCACATCAGCCCCGACAACACCGAGCCAGCGCTGGCGCTCTACCGCGAGCACTTCCGGCCTTCGCAGCGCTTGGAGCGCCCGCACGCGATGGTGGCGGTCGCGGCGATCTGCGCCGACACCGACGAGCGCGCCGAAGTACTCGCCGGTCCGCGCGATCTCGCCTTCCTGAACCTCGTGCGGGGCACCCCGCGAGCGCTGGCCACGCCGGAGGAAGCGGCCGCGTTCCGCCCGTCGGACCAGGAGCGCGCGTTCATCCGGCAGCGCCGCGCCGGGCAATTGCTCGGCTCGCCGGAGACGGTGCGCGAACAGCTCGCCGACCTGCTCCGGCGCACCCAGGCCGACGAGCTGATGATCAACACCCTGGTCTACGACATCGACGACCGCGCCCGATCGTTCGAGTTGCTCCGGGAGAAGGTCGCCGCGTGAGGCGGCGGATCAGCGCAACCGGAAGCCGTGGTCGGTCAGCGACTCGCGCAGCCGGTGCCTGCCGTTGAGCGCCGCCGCCGAGGCCAGCCTGGCCAGCACCCGCTCGGTCCAGGAATGCGAGAGCTGTCGCTCGGCGTAGAACTCACCGATCCGGGTCTCGTATTCCGCCACGTGCGACCGCTGCGCCGCCAGATCGTAGGTTTCGGGGTGCAGGACGGCATCCTGCGGCAGGCGCGGCTTCACCCGCGCGTCCTCGGCGGGGTCGGGGTGGCCGACCACCACGCCGAAGACGGCGAACACCCGCGGCGGCAGGCCGAGCTCGGCGGCGACCTCTTCCGGCTTGTTGCGCAGCGCGCCGATGTAGACGGTACCGAGGCCGAGCGATTCCGCCGCCACGACCGCGTTCTGCGCCGCCAGCGCGGCGTCGATGAAGCCGACGTAGCTCGATTCGAGGTAGTCCGCGCCCTCCAGCGGAGCGTTCCGGTCGTCGGCGAGCTGGCGCAGGCGCGCGAAATCGGCCGTCCAGACCAGCAGCAGCGGCGCCTGCGCGATGTGCGCCTGATCGCCCGCGAGCGCGGCCAAACGCGCCTTGCGCCGCGGGTCACGCACCGCGATGACGCTCCAGACCTGCAGGTTGGACGAGGTCGGCGCGGACTGCGCCGCGGAGATCAGCAGGCGCAGCGTGGCGTCGGGCACCGGGTCGGGCAGGTAGCGGCGCACCGAACGATGCTCGTGCAACACCTGCAAGACCTGATTCCACTGCGCGGGTTCGACCGGGCTGGGGTCGCGATAGCGCTGTTGCACGGCATGGGTCGGTGTCGGCACGAACTGCGTCATGGTGACCATCTTTTCGTCCGGGCGGCGCGCCGTCAGCGGTTGCCCGCAGCTCGAGCCGAACACCGGGTAGGGTAAGTAAGGCAATCCTAATTAATTCCTATCGGAGGTTCTCTTGGCACGCCCCCGCACCACCCTCACGGTGCAACGCACCGAATGGCTGACCCCGCACCTGATCCGGGTGCATCTCGGCGGCCCCGGTTTCACCGCGTTCCGGCCCAGCGAGTTCACCGACTCGTACGTCAAAATCATCTTCCCTCAGGACGGCAACGAGGTGTTACGCACCTACACCGTCCGCTCGGTGGACCCCGTGGCCGGGGAGATCGCGGTGGATTTCGTCTACCACGGCGCCGAGGGCATCGCGGGACCGTGGGCCGCCGAGGTTCGGCCGGGCGCGACCATCGACTTGTACGGCCCCGGCGGCGCCTATGCGCCGCGACTGGATGCCGACTGGCATCTACTGGCCGGTGACGAGGCGGCGCTGCCCGCCATCGCCGCTGCGCTCGAGGCGATGCCCGGCGAAGCGAGCGGGCTGGCGTTCGTGGAAGTCGCGGCCCCGGACGACGAGCTACCGCTGAAGAAGCCGGACGGCATCGAACTGACCTGGCTGCACCGCGGCGTGCGCCCGCCGGGCGAGACACTCGCCGAAGCCGTCCGCGCCGCCCCGTGGGCGCCGGGACAGGTCCAGGTCTTCATCCACGGCGAAGCCAAGGCGGTCATGCAGGACCTGCGTCGTTACGTGCGCGGAGAGCGCGGCGTCCCCGCCGAATGGGCGGCGTCGATCTCCGGATACTGGCGGCGCGGCCGCACCGAGGAAGGCTTCCGGGAATGGAAGGCCGAATTGCGGGCGGCCGAGGGAGCGGCGAGCTGACACCTGCGGCATGTGGGTGCCACCGCGGTATCCGGGCACGGCGCGCTCAGTCCCGCCAGCCGCTCGTCGCCAAGATGTCGTCCCAGGTCACGGACGGCAGCTCCGGATGACGCCCGCGCAGGATCACATCGGCAAGGCTGCCGGGCGGAGCCTTGCGCGGATCGGCGAGAGCTTGCGTTTCGACCGCTTCGCCCAGCGCGCGGCTGCCGCCGAGCCGCGGATACGCGGCGTGCACCAGGTCGGCGAAGCCGGGCGGCAGATCGGCCGGTGAGCCACCGACGTCGACACCGATGCCGTCCACGGCGATCCACGTCTCCGGCGGCCTGCGCCTGCGCCACACTGGCGAGTCGGTGAAACCGGACAGATGCGCGGCGATCGTGTCCCAGATCGTGTCCGTCCTGGCGTCGGTGACGCCGTTGTCCTCGAGGAAGCGGGCGGCGTAGTCGGCGCCGTCGATCTCGAATTTCTGGTCGCCGTTCGCGAGGTCCGACAGACCGATGTCGTGCAGCGCGCAGATGAGGTACATGGTCTCCTCGTCGTAGTCGGCGCCGGGCCGCAGGCCTTGGCGCTCGGCGACGGCGCGGCCGAAGAGGAAGCCACGCACGCTGTGATTGCGCAGGAAGGGCGGAAGGTGGGTGGCGATCAGCTCACTCGCTCGGCCCGCCAATGCGGTCGACGGCAAGCTGATCGAAAATGTTTGTGCTACAGCGGGTTTCGCGGCAACGACGTACGCGCTCGCGGCAATGCCCGCGCCCAGCGCGGCACGACGGGACATCGGCATGGTCGAACTCCTGGTGAGTGAGGGAGGTGATCAGCACGCGGGCGCGCGGAAGCGCCTGCGGTAGTCGCTCGGCGAGGTGCCGAGCAGGTCGAGGAAGGTGCGGCGCATCGTTTCCTCGGAGCCGAATCCGCTGCGGCGGGCGATCGCCGTCATCGGCTCGTCGCCGGATTCCAGCAGCACTCGGGCGGCCTCGAGCCGAGCTTGCTTGACGTAATGCCCCGGCGTCATGCCGATCTCCCGCCGGAACAGGCGGCTGAGGTGACGCTCGCTCAGCGCGGCACGGGCGGCCATGGCGGCCAGGCTGTGGTCGGCGCACAGGTCGGTGATCACCGCGTCGACCGCTCGGCGCAGACCGTTGGTGCGCGGTGCCGGGATGCTGGTGCGCACGCTGAATTGCGACTGGCCGCCGGGCCGGTGCAGGAACACCACGAGATGTTTGGCCAGCGAGCGCGCGAGTTCGGCGCCGTGCTCCTCCTCCACCAGCGCCAGCGCCATGTCGATGCCCGCCGTCACCCCCGCCGACGTGACGATCGGACCGTCGCGCAGATAGATGGCGTCGCCGTCCACCCGGACCAGGGGGAACCGCTGGGCCAACGCGGCGCACGCCAGCCAATGCGTGGTGGCGCGCCGCCCGTCCAGCAATCCGGCCTCGGCCAGCACGAACGCGCCGGTGCACACCGAGGCCACCCGCCGCGCGCAACCCGCGACCGCGCGCACCGCGTCCACGAGCGCGGCCGGAACACGCTCTTGCGGCGGATATCCCGGCACCAGCAACGTGTCGGCCGAGGCACCCAGCTCGCCCAGCGCACCGTCGACACCGAGCGGCACGCCGACGTCGGTGCGCACCGCGGCCCCATCGGGCGAGGCGAAGCGGATGCGGTGGCCCGCCCAGTGCAGCACCTGCACCGGTCCGGCGACATCGAGCATCAGCACCCCGTCCGATACCGCGACCACGACGCCACCGCTTGCCTTCATGAGCCCAGTCTCGAGCCGGCGGGCCGGGTCCGCAAGGACACGTGACCCACAGATCCGGACAACGCTCCGCTCCCGCCCTAACTCAGCAGGCCGACAAGAGTGGCCGACAGGAAACTGACCAACGTGGCGCCGTAGAGCAGGCGGAGACCGTTGCGAGCGATGACGCTGCCCTGCCGCGCGCTGAGGCTGCGGACCGCACCGGTGACGATCGCGATGGTGGAGAAGTTCGCGAACGACACCAGATACGTGGACACGATCGCGACCGTGCGGTCGGACAATCCGGCACGCTGTTCATTCAGCTCGTGCATGGCGACCACCTCGTTGGACACCAATTTGGTGCCCATGAACCGGCCCGCGGCCGCCGCCTCGTCCCACGGGATGCCGGTCAGCCAGGCCAGCGGCGCGAAGACGTGCCCCATCACGTCCTGGAACGTGGTGCCGTGCAACAGCGCGGCGAAAATCCCGTTGACCATGGCCAGCAGCGCGATGAATCCGATCAGCATGGCCGCGACGGTGAAGGCGACCTTGAAACCGACCAGGATGTACTCGGTGAGCATCTCGAAGAACGATTGCCGCTTGCGGCTGTCGGCGATCTCCCGGCCGAGCAATTCGGCGTCGGCAGCTGCCGAGACCGGGTAGGGGTTGATCAGCGAGCACACCACGAACGCGCCGAGCATGTTCAGCACGATCGCCGCGATGACGTACTCGGGAGCGATGAGCTGCATGTAGGCGCCGAGGATGCCCGCCGAGACCGTCGACATCGCCGAGGCGGCCAGCGTGTACATCCGCTGCGGCGGGATGTCGTCCAGCATGGCGCGCAGCGAGATGAACACCTCGGATTGGCCGAGAATGGCGGAGGCCACCGCGTTGAACGATTCGATCCTGCCGTAGCCGCTCACCCAGGACAGCAGCAGCCCCAGGTACTCGATGACCAACGGCAGCACCCGGAGGTATTGGAGGATTCCGATCAAGGCCGAGACGAGCACGATCGGCATCAGGACCGCGAAGAGGAACGCGGGACCGCCGCTGCCGACGGTGGGCAGGTCGCCGAACACGAACGCGGTGCCCTGGGCCGCGTAGCCGAGTATGTGCGCGAAACCGTCGCTGACCGCGCGAATCACGGTGCGCCCGATACCGGTTCTCAGCAGCAGGAAACCGAGCGCGATCTGCACGAGCAGCAGAACCGCTATCCGCGGCAGGCGACCGGCGGCGGCGCGGCGGTCGGTACTGGGCAGCCAGGCCAGCAGCAGAAAGCACACCAACCCGGCGAACCCGATCACATAATGCACACACACCTCGGACGCCGGGCCGGGTAGCAGCTTTCGCGAGCACCTCTCATGTCGGTTTATGGTGCGGTGCCCCCACAGTTGAGAAGCTCGGGAAGATCACCGGTTCCGCCCGTGCGCGCGACGCGTCCCGGACTTCGCGGCGTCGGCGGCGGGTGCGGCCGTCCACGGCGGTAGCGTCGGGACATGAGCATCCTCGAGGTCGCCATTCTGGGTTACGGCTCGGCCGGGGCGGTCTTCCACGCTCCGCTGATCGCCGCGCAGCCACGGATGCGGGTGGCGGCCGTGGTCACCTCGTCGGAAGAACGCGCCGAGCGGGCGCGTGCCGCACACCCGGGTGTGCGCGTGGTGCCGCGGGCAGCGGATTTGTTCGCCGCGCCCGGAGCCATCGACCTGGCCGTGATCGCGACACCGAACCACACGCACGCGCCTTTGGCCAGGCAGGCGCTCGAAGCGGGCTTGCCGGTAGTGGTCGACAAGCCGTTCACGGTCTCGGTGGACGACGCCGAGGACCTCCTCGCCCGCGCGGAACGGTCCGGCCTCGCGCTGTCGGTCTTCCAGAACCGGCGCTGGGACGGCGACTTCCGGACCGTCCGGAGACTGATCGAGACCGGGAAGCTGGGACGGGTGCGTCGTTTCGAATCCCGGTTCGAACGCTGGCGCCCGGTGCCGAAAGGCGGCTGGCGGGAAGTCGGCACCGACGAGCAGGGTGCGGGCATCCTGCTCGACCTCGGCAGCCACCTGGTTGACCAAGCCGTGACGCTGTTCGGGCCGGTGCGCTCGGTCTACTGCGAGCTGGATCGGCGACGCGACGAGATCACCACCGACGACGACGCGTTCCTCGCGCTCACCCACACCGGCGGCGTCCGCTCCCACCTGTGGATGAGCGCCGTCGCAGCGCACCTCGGTCCGCGTTTCCGGGTACTGGGCTCGAGGGCCGCATATGTCACTTACGGCTTGGACCCGCAGGAGGACGCGCTGCGGTCCGGTCGCCGTCCCGGCGACGGCTCCGACTGGGGGACGGTAGAGCCCGCGCGTTGGGGCACGCTGGGCGCCGGACCGGATTTCGCACCCACGCCGACCGCGCCAGGCGATTACCCCGCGTTCTATTCCGCGATGGCCGCCGCGCTCCTCGACGGCGCACCGGTTCCCGTCGATCCGCGCGACGCCGTCACCACCCTGCGCCTGCTGGCGAAAGCACGAGAGTCGGCGGCCAGGGGTGTGACCGTCCCCGCCTGATCGGGGCTGGTCACCTCCGCCGGGACTCGATAACGTCGATCCCCGGGACCGGCCGGGCGGAACCGGCCTCCGGCGGAGAGGAGATCCGAATGGGTTCAACGGTTTTCGCGGTGTTCCTGCCGCCGGCCCTGGCCCTGGTGATGTTCGGGCTCGGATTGACTTTGACGCTCGACGATTTCGCACGCGTGCTGCGGTACCCCGCCGCGGCGGTGATCGCGCTGGCCTGTCAGATGGTGCTGCTGCCCGCCGTATGCCTCGGCATGATCTACCTGTTCGGCCTGGAAGGCGCGCTGGCCGCGGGCATGATGCTGCTGGCCGCGTCGCCGGGTGGCGCGTCGGCCAACTTGTTCAGTCACATCGCGGGGGGCAACGTGGCGCTGAACATCACGCTCACCGCGATCAATTCGGTGCTCGCGGTGTTCACCATGCCGCTGATGGTGGCGTTGTCGTTCGCGTTGTTCCTGGACGGCGAAGGATCGGTCGGACTGCGGCCGGACAAGTTCGCCCAGGTTTTCGCCATCGTGCTCGTGCCGGTGGCGATCGGCATGGCGGTGCACCATCGGTTCACGGAGTGGGCGCGGCGGATGCGCGGTGCGGTCAAGATCCTGTCCGTGGTGGTACTCACCCTGGTGATCGCGGCCGGGGTGGGCACGAATCTCGGCACGCTGTCGCGCCACATCGGGAAACTGTCGGCCATCTGCCTGTCCTTCGCCGTGATCAGCCTGGCCATCGGCTACTTCGTGCCCCGGCTGTTGCGGGTGCAGACCGACCAGGCGATCGCCTCGGCGATGGAGATCGGGGTGCACAACGCGGCGCTCGCGATCGCGGTAGCGGCTTCGGTGTTGCACAACGACGCCATGGCCGTGCCGGGCGCGGTGTACGGGGTCTTGATGAACCTTCCCGCGGCACTCGCGGCGTATCTGCTGGCCAGACGGGCGCGGCGGGACCAGCCCGCGCCCGCGCCGAGCATGGCGGGGTGATGGCGGCAGCGGGCTGCCCGGGCGCGGCGATGCCCGATGAGTAACTTGGCCTCTCGGAGGTTCGACACTATTCGAAGGGAGCCAGCTGCGCGATGCAACCGCTCGGCACGAACGATCCGACGTGGATCGGGGACTATCGTCTGCTCGGCGTGCTCGGCGCGGGTGGCATGGGACGGGTCTATCTCGGACGGAGCGCTGGCGGCCGCACCGTCGCGGTCAAGGTCATCCGCCCGGACATGATCGACGCCGAGTTCCGCGCGCGCTTCCGGCGCGAGGTCGCCGCGGCGCGCCTGGTCGGCGGACGGTTCACCGCGCCGGTGCTCGACGCCGACGTCGACGCCGACCCGCCGTGGCTGGCCACCGGCTACGTTGCCGGATTCGCGCTGGCCGACGCCGTCGACCGGTACGGGCCGTTCACCGAGAACTCGCTGCTGGTGCTGGCGCACGGGCTGATCGAGGCGCTGACGGCGGTCCACGGAGCCGGTGTGGTGCATCGCGACCTCAAGCCGTCCAATGTCCTGCTGGCCCTGGACGGTCCCAAGGTGATCGATTTCGGCATCGCCCGCGCCGCGGACGACAGCAAGCTCACCACCACCGGAAAAGTCATCGGCTCACCGGGATTCATGTGCCCCGAGCAGGTCACCGGCGATCCGGTCGGCCCGGCCGCCGATGTCTTCGCCTTGGGCGGCGTCCTCGTGTTCGCCGCGACCGGTCACGGACCGTTCGGCGTCGGCGAGACGATGCAGATGCTGTGGCGAGTGGTGTACGAGGAGCCGCGGCTCGACGACGTGCCGGACCGGCTGCGCCCGCTGGTGGCGGCCTGCCTGACCAAAGACGCCGCGGCGCGCCCGGCTCCGGCCGAGCTGCTCGCCCGGCTCACCGCGCTCGGCATCCCCGACCGCGGCGGCTGGTTGCCCGCCCCGGTACTCGAGGAGGTCGGCCGCCGCGCGGTCGAGTTGCTGGACCTGGACTCCGGCCCGTTCGACCGGCAACGGTTCCCGGCGCTCGCCGCCTCGGATCCAGCGCGCACCGCCGACACCATGATCCCCCACCGGCCCGGCGACTACCAGCACCCGCGAGGCGACTCCGGTTCTTCGGCGCACACGCCGCCCTGGCATCCCGGTCCGCCGCCTGGGACACCTCGCCCGTTGCTGGGACAACCACCGCATCCACACCGGAGTGGGCCGGGCACCACCACTACGTTCCCGCCGCGCCGACCCGGGCGCGCTCTATTGATCGCGGGCGCACTCGTCGTCTGCGTGGCGGTCGCCGTCGCCGCGTTCGTCGTAGGCGCCCAGCTGCGCAAGCAGGACTCGCCGAATTCGGCCGCGCAGACGACTCGGCCCACCGCCGACACGGTCACAGTCACGGTCCCGGCCACCGCGACGCAGGCCGGTGAGCCGGAGCCGACCAGCAGCAGTCCTTCCGGCCCGAGTGTTCCGCAGGCTTTCGTCGGCGAATGGACCGGCGTCGCTCGTGACTTCCTCGCGTCGTTCGACATCGAGCTGACCATTCGGGACGGCGAAGTCGGCGAAGAAGTCGCGCAATCGTCGAACACCGGCAAACTGAGCGGCGAACGATGCGAGCGTGGCGAGACACTGACCAGCGCGGACGAGACACAGTTGGCATTCGTCGCCCGGCTCTCCGGCGGTTCGTCCGGCTGCCGGGACAACGGTTCTCGCTCGACGGTCACGTTGCGACCGGACGGTTCACTCGCCTATAGCTTCGCGGGCATTTTCGGCAACGTCGACGGTGTCCTGCACAAGAAGTGAACCCGCGCCTGTCCCTGGCGGACGCATGACCCCAGCGGGGCCGTCGGCGGGCGGTTAAGGTGCGGCGGTGGACAGAGCGGAATTTGTCGAGCGCGGTGCTTCCATCGCCGAACGTCTGACGACGACCCAGGCGCAACCGCCGTGGTGGCTGGTGGTCGCGGCCGCCGTGGCAGCGCTCGCGCTGGTGGGTTACAGACCCGTCTGGCGGTTCACCCGCAATATCGTCACCATCGCGCACGAAGGCGGGCACGCGCTGGTCGCGCTGCTCACCGGCCGCAAGCTCAACAGTATTCGCCTGCACTCGGACACCTCGGGGCTCACGGTGTCGAGCGGGAAACCTTACGGCCTCGGGATGATCCTCACCACGATGGCGGGTTACCCGGCGCCGCCGCTGCTCGGACTCGGGTTCGCCGCTCTGCTCGGCGCGAGCCGGATCACCCTCATGCTCTGGACCGCCATCGCCTTGCTCGCCGCACTCTTGATCAAGATCAGGAACATTTACGGCGGCATCACGGTGCTCGGGCTCGGCGCGATCGTCTTCGTCGTCTCCTGGTTCGGAACCAACACTCTGCAAGCGGGTTTCGCGTATCTGGGCGCCTGGTTCCTGCTTTTCGCCGGAGCGCGTCCGGTGATAGAGCTGCAACGGAGCCGTTCCCGGCAACAGCGCTCGCATTATCAGGACGTCGACTCCGACGCCGATCAGCTCGCCCGGCTCACCCGGCTGCCCGGACTGTTGTGGGTCTTCGTGTTCGGCACGATCGCCGTGGGTTCGCTGCTGCTCGGCGCGTGGCTGTTGGTCTCCGCGATCGCCGAGATCTGCCTGCCGGGCGCGCCCGCGAGTTCTTGCTTCGCCGCACGCTGACCACCAAGGGCGGTGCGCCGCGGCGGACCAGCCTCGGTTAGTCTCGAAAATTGCCCTGTGCCAACGCTTTACACCGGCCTGGCACATCGCCCAGCGCACCCGCGCCGGCAGTCCCGGCGCGGCACGCGCTTCACGACCTCCGGAGCCAGCATGGCAACTGTTCTTCCCCGTATCCCTGGCCCTTCCGCGCGCTCACTTCGCACGGCGGTGACGTCGGTCGTCGCGGTGTTACTCGCCATCATCTCCTCAGCTGGGGCGACCGCCTCCGCCACACCGGTCCGCGCGGCCTGCGGCACGCCGTTGACAGCGGCCGAGACGTCCGCGATCGCGGAGCTGTCGGACACCCGGGCGCTCACCGGTCCGGCGCTGTGGCAGCTGGAGCAGGCTATCGACCGCCATCGGCGGATCACCGAGATCCTGGTCCGCCACCGCGACCTGCGCGGTGTGTTCGCCCTCGGGCTCGACGCGGTGGAACGAGCCGCCGTTCTGCCGCTCCAGCGCGACCCCGCGTCCTTCGACGACCCGGAATGGGCACATCGGATCAGTCTCAACCTGCTGGCGCGATTCCTGCGCAACGTGCACGCCGAATTCACCGGCGCCGCCACCGATGCGCACTGGGCGCACTATTTCGGCCTGGCCCGCCGCTGTGAGCTGTCGCCCGCGCGCGTGGCGATGGCCGGCTACAACGCGCATCTGACCGTCGATCTGTCCTATTCCGTCGCCGCGGTCGGCAGTACCACCGCCAACGCCCGCGACTATTTCCGCATCGTCGACGCGATCGCCCAGCACGGCGCGCTGATCGTGACCGAGACCGAAGCCGTCTACAACGGTGACCTCGGACCACTGTGGCGCTTCTACTTCGTGGGCGAGGCCCTCGACCGGGTGCTCGGCCACGGCGTCGCGACCGGCCCCCTGCTGCGTCTGGCCGACGCGGGCGCGAACGTCCTCATCTTCGGCAACGGATTGGCCCTGCGCGATCCCGCCTCGGCGCCGGCCGTCACCGCCGAGATCAACGCACTGTGGCGCGGTCTCGATCTCGCCTTCGAAACCTTGTCCGGACTCGGCGGTCTCTAGCCGCCATACGCGCGGCCGGGGATTCAGCTGCGCACCGCCGCCACGGCGTCCCGGACCACGTGCGCGGGGTCCCGGGTCGCGTCGACGGCGCCGCCGACCTCGTCCGGACCCAGCGGCTCCAGGGTCGCCAGCTGCGAATCGAGCAGGCTCGGCGGCATGAAATGCCCGCGTCGCTCGGCGACGCGGCGCTGTAGCTCGCCGCGGGGAACCTCCAGGTGGAGGAAGAAGACGTCCGGGGCGGACACGCGCAGCCGGTCACGGTAAGCCCGTTTCAGAGCGGAACAGGTGACAACGGCTCCCCGGCCCCGCCGCTCGGCCATCCAGGCGGCCAGGGCGTCGAGCCAGGGTTCGCGATCGGCGTCGTCCAGCGGCGTCCCCGCGGCCATCTTCGCCACGTTCGCGGGCGGGTGGAATCCGTCGCCTTCGGCGTATTCGACGCCGAGCGCGTCGGCCAGGCGGGTGCCGATCGTCGTTTTCCCCGAACCCGACACCCCCATCACGACGATCACCGGTACATCGTGCACTCGGCCTTCCTCCCTACCGTGGCAGATCCCGTGCTCGCGAACTTGTCATCGGCAACAATCTAGCGGCTGAGCACTTCGTCCGCCGGTGCAGTGACCACCCGCGCGAGCGCCTCTACATTTCAGAAGACCGAGATCTCGCGATCTCACGAATTCCGATGGCGCGAAACGAGGAGGACGGTATGCGGGCCATGCGCAGCGCCGCCACAGCGTCCGCCGGTCTTCTCCCGGCCACCGAACACATCGTGCGCCACCTGCTCGGCATCATCCCCCGGCGGCACGTCGAACGCGGGAACCTGCTGCGCGAGGAGCTGCGGGCCACCGTCTCGGACTGCCTCGACCTGGTCGCGGCCCCCGACCCCGGACAACCGGCCCGCACGGTCGGCATCTTCGAGGCGGCCACGCGGTGGGCCGGCGTCGGCGTGCCCATGGATACCGTCCAGCACCTCGTCCACGAGGGTTTCCGCCTGTATCTCGACGATCATCTCGCGAACCCGCACCCGCTGCGGCACAACGACATACGCCTGCTCTTCGACGCGCTCCACACGGTCACCGCGACCGTATCGCTGGCCTACCTGTCCGTCGCGCCCGTCGCCGAGCAGACGGATTCGCACGCCGTCGCCGTCGCGCTGCTCAGGGGCCACCATCCGGCGAAGGTCTACCGGGAGCACGGCTTCCCGGTGGCCGGCCGTTACGCCGTGCTGGCCGTCGCCATCGACCCGCCGACCGAGGAACGCCCCGGCCGGCGCCCCGGGGACGGGCACACCATCCGGCAGCGCATGCAGATCTGCCTCGCCGTGCGCTGCGGCAGGCACGTCCCGACGCTGCTCAGCGCGATCGGCGGGACGATCCTGGTACCGGTGTCGCTGGTCGCCGAGAACGAGCTGGACGACTTGGTCAGCGCGCTGGCCGCGGCGGTGCCCGCTCCGCTCACCGCGGCCGCCATGCTCGCCGAGCCCGACCGGATTCCCGACGCCGCCGATCAGGCGCACGAGTTGCTCGACATGGTGCGGCGCCTGGGCAACCCGCCCGGGCTGTACCGCTTCGACGACCTCGCCCTCGAATATCAACTCACCCGGCCGGGTCCGGGCCGCGACCAGCTCGCCGCCCTGCTCAACCCGCTGGAGGGCCATCCCGAGCTGTTCAACACCCTGCGCGAGCACATCCGCAACGACTTCAACCGCAGGCGCACCTCCCGGGCGATGTACCTGCATCCGAACACCGTCGACCATCGACTCAAACGGATCGGCCGCCTCACCGGCTTGGACACCGCCCTGCCGCACGTGCTCTACCGGCTACGCGCCGCCCTCATCGCGCGGACCTACACGCGGGCGGATACCGGCGACGCGCCCGGCGCACCCTCCCGGCGCGCGAATCACCGGACCGGTCGCGAGCGGTGAGCGCTCTGCGCGCTTTCCCCGGCTCGACCGGCGGCGCGACTCGCCGATCGGCCGACCGGCTAGGGTCGGGAGACATGGAACTACGCATCTTCACCGAGCCACAGCAGGGTGCGAGCTACAACACGCTGCTCACCGTTGCCAAGGCCGCCGAGGACCTGGGTTTCGACGCGTTCTTCCGCTCCGACCACTACCTGAGCATGGGCGGCGCCAACGGGCTGCCCGGCCCCACCGACGCCTGGATCACCCTCGCCGGCTTGGCCAGGGAAACGAAGCGGATCCGCCTGGGGACGCTCGTCACCGCCGCCACCTTCCGCCTGCCCGGCCCGTTGGCGATCCAGGTCGCCCAGGTGGACCAGATGTCGGGCGGCCGAGTCGAACTCGGCCTGGGCAGCGGCTGGTTCGCCGAGGAGCACGCCGCCTACGGCATCCCGTTCCCCGCCGACAGATTCGCCCGGCTGGAGGAGCAGCTGGCCGTCATCACCGGGCTCTGGGCGACGAAACCCGGTGACACTTTCCGCTACGAGGGCAAGTACTACCAGCTCACCGACTCCCCCGCCCTGCCGAAGCCGGTGCAGGACCCGCTCCCCGTGGTGATCGGCGGTCAAGGCGCCACCCGCACCCCGCGGCTGGCCGCGCAGTACGCCAGCGAGTTCAACATGCCGTTCTCCTCGCCCGAGGACAGTGCGCGGCAGTTCGACCGGGTGCGCGCCGCCGCCGAGGCACGCGGCCGCGCGGCCGGCGACCTGGTCTACTCCAACGCTCTGGTGGTCTGCGTCGGCGCGAACGACGCCGAGGTGGCGCGCCGGGCCGAGGCGATCGGGCGCGAGGTGGACGAGCTGAAGGCCAACGGGCTGGCGGGTTCACCCGCCGAGGTGGTGGACAAGATCGGCCGGTACGCCGAGATCGGCACCCGCCGCATCTACCTGCAGGTGCTGGATCTGAGCGATCTCGCGCACCTCGAGCTGATCTCCGCGCAGGTGCGCTCGCAATTGTGAGATCCGTGCCGGGTTGCCGTCCGGGGCAGCCCGGCGAGCTCAGCCCAGTGGGCGGTTGGTCGGTACGACGACGAAGCTCGGCGCCGACGGATCCAGCCTGAGGTGCTGCGGCCGCAGTCCGGTGTTGTTGAGCATGGGCCGGAAGGCCAGCGCCTTCGGCGAGTTGCCCGCGAAGACGTCGATCCGCAGCCGGTGCCCGGGTCGCAGCACCGCTTGCGTCGGAATGACCGCGATGTCCAGCGCGACCGGCTCACCGGGGACCACCGGCTGCACGCTGTCGAGGGTGATCGGGTTGAACGGGTCGATCAGATCGCCGGTCGGCGTGCGGGTGCTCTTGCGTTCGTCGACCGCGCGCAATGAGGCGGTGAGCTGCCCGGTGGTCAGCACCTTCGACGTGCCGTCGGGCGCGACGTCGTTCACGGTGACGCTCCAGTAGCCGTCGGCGGCGTCGTGCACGGTTTCCAGATGCACGTTCACCGGCCCCGAGATGACTGTGGGCTCGGTCATCGGCACGCTGGTGAAGGTCAGTGCGTTGCGCTCGGCGATGCGGGAGTCCTTCGCGCAGACGTCCAGTACCGCCGCCATCCCGGCCGAACCTTGCGCGGTATCGCGGGAACACGCCGAGGCGAGGCCGGGCGCGACCGTCAGAGTGTGGCGCTCGTCCGGAACGTTCATCGTCAACGAGCCGTCGTGCAAGGCTTTCCCAGCGGTGCCGCTCGGCGCGGCCGACAAATACACGCGCCGGTGGTTGAAATCCTTTTGCGGGAACTGCCCGAGGGTGATCCAGCCGCCGCCTTGTTCCCACACGGTGATCGGCCCGAAGTCGCCCAAGCCGTGGTCCACATCCTTCAGCCACTTGTCGAACCACACCCGCTGCAACACGTCCAGCCGCGGCGGTGCGCCCGGTACACCGGTTCCCGCTCCGGGGTTCGCGTGATAGGTGTCGCCGACGATCAATTGCTTCTTGCCCGCGGGCAGCGGTATCGCGTTGTACAGCTTGGTTGCGCTGTTGGCGAAGATGTCGTGCCAGCCGCCGTAGACGAAGGTGGGCACCGTGATGCGCTCCGGGTGCCCTTGGATTCCGCGACGGAAGTAGCTGTCGGCGTCCAGCGCGTCGGCCAGTGCGGGCGGCACGTGATCGAGCGAAGGGGTGAGCAGCGCCTGGGCCAGCAGATCGACGTTGCTGGCCGGATCGGCCATCCGTTCGTGCAGCCACTGCCAATCGAAGGTGCCGTTGAGCATCGACTGCACGTCGGGAATCAGCTTCAACTGGTTGACCGTGTTGAGCCACATCGGAAGAAACGTCGTTCCCACGCCGCCGCCCGGCGCGACCACGTCACGCATGAGGTCGCTGCCCGGCTCCACGGGAAAGATCGCTTGCAACGGCGCGGGGGCGTTCTCGGCGGCGCGGAGTTGGTTGATGCCCGCGTACGAGCCGCCGCTCATCCCGATCCGTCCGTTCGACCACGGCTGCGCGGCCGTCCATTCGATCACCTCGCGGGTGTCGAGTTGTTCCCGCTCGCCGAGGGTGTCCCACGCGCCCTGGGAGAAGCCTGTGCCACGCACGTCCACGATGACCTGGGTGTAACCGGCGCGGATCAGGTTGCGGTCGAGACCGAGCACCGTCTGCACGGTGCCGCCGTCGACCGCGTGCAACAGGTCGCCGAAGCCGCTGACGGGCGTCCGGGAGAGATTCACCCGGTTCACCAGCCGCAGCGTCAGCGGTTGCAAGCCAGGGACGGCGAGCGCCGTATCATCAGGTTGGTCATGAGCTTGGTGTACGGGGTGAGGTTCACGATGGTCGGCAGCGGCTGCTGTTCCACCGCGCCTCCCGCTTTCACCGGCCGGTAGACGTTGGCCTTCAGCACGACACCGTCGCTCATCCGGATCGGGACATCCCAGTCGATGTGCACGTCGGCATAGGGCTGAGGCCCGTCGTGCAACGCGGTCCACCGCACCCGGTGCGCGTCGGCCGACGGCTCCGCCGCCGCGGGCGCCGCCAGGAACGCCACGGTCGCCAGCACCGCGGTGGCGGCCACCATCCGGATCGCTGTGATCATCGTTCGTCCCACGACACGTCGCGATGCCATCTCGCTCCCTCGACCGGTATCCGGTACGCAGACCGGCCATCAATTGCCCGATGGAGCGACAACGTAGCAATCTTCTGGCGAATCGCATGGGAGGTGCGGTCGGCTCGGTCTTTCGTGCGGCGACCAGCAGGTGAACGCCGCGCACGCCCGTACGATCCGGATTATCGTGGGGCGCATGAGGCCGCCGCAGCGCTATCTCGCGCGTGCCCGCGCGCCACGAGCGCGCACGGCGATCGCCCTGCTCCTCGTCGCCACCGTGCTGACGAGCTGCGGCGGCGAAGATCCGACCGAACAGCCCGGCTCGCCGTCCACCGGAGCCGCCACCGTCGCGCCGAGCGACCCGGCCGGGCAGCCAGCCTTGGACGCGGCCGAAGAAGTAGCCGGGGGCCTCGATGTTCCGTGGGGGCTGGCGTTCCTGCCGGACGGCGCCGCGCTGGTCTCCGAGCGGGACTCCGGGCGAATCCTGCGAGTGGTTCCCGGCGGTGCGCCGGAGCAGGTGTACCAGGTGCCCGATGTCATCGCACGGGGTGAAGGCGGTCTGCTGGGGCTCGCGGTCGCGCCGGACTACGCCGAAACCGGTTACGTCTACGCCTATCTCACCGCCGAGGCGGACAACCGGATCGTCCGGTTCCGGCTCGACGGCCGACCGGAGGTGCTGGTCGCCGGAATCGCCAAGGCCGGTAACCACAACGGTGGACGGCTCGCCTTCGGCCCCGACGGCATGCTGTACGCCGGGACCGGTGACGCCGGGCGAACCGAACGGTCGCAGGACCCGGCGAGCCTCAACGGGAAGATCCTCCGGATGACTCCGGAAGGCCGCCCCGCTCCGGGTAATCCGGCTCCCGATTCGCCGGTCTACAGTCTCGGCCACCGCAACGTGCAGGGATTGGCGTGGGATCGATCCGGCCGGCTGTTCGCGGCGGAGTTCGGCCAGAACCGGTTCGACGAGATCAATCTGATCGAGCCGGGACGCAACTACGGCTGGCCCGGCGTCGAGGGCGCGGGCGGAGCCGGCCGCGGCTACACCGATCCACTGCTCACCTGGACCACCGAGGAAGCCTCGCCGTCGGGCATCGCCATCACCGGGGAGACCTTGTACGCCGCCGCGCTGCGCGGCCGGCGGCTGTGGACCGTACCGCTCGCGGACGGCCGCACGGGTACGCCCCGCACCGAGCTGCACGAGCGGTACGGCCGGTTGCGCACCGTGGCGGTCGCACCGGACGGCGCGCTGTGGCTCACCACCTCCAACACCGACGGCCGGGGCGAACCCGGCAGCGGCGACGACCGCGTCCTGCGTTTCCCGGCCCGCTGAGTCGTGATCCAGGCCCGCCTCCCGAGCCGGTGACCACAGACCGGCGCTCGCCCGCCGCCGATCCGGTTCGCACGCTCACGGCGTCGGACCAGGAGTGTCGCCGCGCGGAGCGCGCGCCGCTTGTGACGAGCACAACCGCCACTTTCATTGTGCACAACATAATTGCCCACTACATTATTGTTCGTGACCGATCACCTCACCCTCGACGCGCAACTGTGCTTCCCGCTCTACGCGGCGTCCCGGGCGATGACGGCGGTCTACCGCCCGAAGCTGGAACGGCTCGGGCTCACCTACCCGCAGTACCTGGTGATGCTGGCGCTGTGGGAACGCGACGAACGCAGCGTCGGCGACGTCTGCCACGCACTCGACCTCGATTCCGGCACGCTGTCCCCGCTGCTCAAGCGGCTGGAGGCGGCAGGGCTCATCGAGCGGCGGCGGTCGGCCGCCGACGAACGCCGCGTCGACATCCGGCTCACCGAGCGCGGCCGCGCGCTGCGCGCCGAAGCGGGCGGCATACCGGCCCAGATGGCCGAGGCCAGCGGCCTGTCCATGGAAGACGTCGTCGCCTTGCGCGAACATCCTGCGCCGACTGACCGGTGCGCTGAAGTCCCAGCTGAACGAAGGAGACTAGACATGCGAATCCTCTACACCGCGCAGGCACTGGCCACCGGCGACGGGCGCAACGGCCACGCCCGCAGCACCGACGGAAAGATCGACGTCGACCTGTCGGCGCCCAAGGAAATGGGCGGCAGCGGCGAGGGCACCAATCCGGAGCAGTTGTTCGCGGCGGGCTACGCGGCGTGCTTCCATTCGGCGCTGCGCCTGGTCGGCAAGCAGGCACAGGCGAACATTGATGACTCGGCGGTCGGCGCGAAGGTCGGCATCGGCGCGAACGACGCCGGCGGCTTCGGCCTGACGGTTACGCTGGAGGTCTCGCTTCCGCATCTGTCCCGGGAGGACGCGCAGGCCCTCGCCGACAAGGCACACCAGGTGTGCCCGTATTCCAACGCGACTCGCGGCAACATCGACGTCCAGGTCCTTGTCGCCGACGACTGATCGAGAAGGAGCGGTAATGCGTGCCGTAGTCATCGAACGATTCGGCGAACCGAAGGACGTGCTGACCACCGCCGAACGCCCGGTACCCGAACCCGGGCCGGGCGAGGTGCGGCTCGAGCTCATCCTGTCGCCGATCCACAATCACGACCTGGCCATCGTGCGCGGCGTCTACGGTTACCGGCCTGAGTTGCCCGCCGTCCCCGGCAGCGAGGCGGTCGCCCGCGTCGACGCGGTTGGCCCCGGCGTCACCGACATGTCGATCGGCCGGCGGGTGACGGTGTCCGGTGCGCGCAACGTGTGGGCCGAGTACTTCGTCGTTCCTGCTCGCCAGGCCGTCCCGCTGCCGGACACCGTCTCCGACGAGACCGCGGCCCAGCTGCTGGCCATGCCGTTGAGCGCGTTGATGCTGATCGAGGACCTCGATCTGCGTCCCGGCGAGTGGCTGGCGATCAACGCCGCCAACGGCGCGGTCGGCAGGCTCGTCAATGTCTTCGCCCGGCAACGCGGTCTGCGCGTGCTGAATCTGGTCCGTGGCTCCGGCTCGGTCACGGCGCTGCGTGACCTCGGCTACGAGCCGGTGCTCGACACCGAGAGCGAAGGCTGGCGCGACCGAGTGGAAGCGGCGACCTCGGGAGGGCCGATCCTCCGCGCGGTCGATCAGGTGGGGGGTGGCGCGGCGGCCGAACGAGCTGGCGTTGCTCGCGCCCGGCGGTCAGCTGATCTCCTTCGGTGCGCTTTCGGGTCGGCCGTTGACGCTCGATCCGGGCGTTTTGATCTTCAAACACGCGGTGGTGAAAGGGTTCTGGGGTGCCAAGCGGATCGAGGAGATCGACCCGGAGCACCGCGGACAGCTCATCAGTGAACTGGTCGACCTCGCGGCCCGCGGCGTGCTGCGGCTCGACGTCGAAGCCGCCTATCCGCTGGAGTCCGCGGCGGACGCCGCGATCGCCACCGAGACGCCGGGGCGCGCCGCCAAGATCGCGTTGCGCGCTCAGCCCGCCTGAGCGACGTCGAGCACGGCCATCGCGGCATTGTGCCCGGGAATGCCGCTGACACCGCCGCCCCGGATGGCGCCCGCTCCGCACAGGAACACGTTGCGGTGGCCGGTCGCCACACCCCACCGGGCGGCGGGGTCGGCCGGATCGGCGTCCTCCGGGAGGTAGGGGAAAGCCAGATCCCGGTGGAAGATGTGCCCGCCGGGTAGGCCGACCTCCCGTTCGAGCTCGATCGGCGTCTTCGCCTCCAGGCAGGGTTCGCCGTTGCCGTCCGTCGCCAGGCAGTCCGCGATCGGCTCCGCCAGCACCGAATCCAGTTGTGCCAAGGTCGCGTTCACGATCTCTGCTTTGGCGGCCTCGGGCTCGCGGGCGAATATCGCGGCTCGCGCGTGCAGACCGAACAACGTAAGGGTGTGCGTGCCGCGCGCGACCAGGTCCGGCGCCAGGATGGTCGGGTCGGTCAGGGTGTGACAATAGATTTCGGCGGGCGGCGCCGAGGGGATGCGCCCGATCGCGGCCTCGCCGTAGGCTCGATCGAGCTGGGCGTAGGACTCCCCGATGTGGAAAGTCCCGGCGAACGCTTCGCGGGGATCGGCATCGGCGTCCCGCAAGCGCGGAAGACGGCGCAACAGCATGTTCATCTTCAACTGCGCGCCTTCTGGTTTCGGCGGCAGCGGCTCGCCGAGCAACCCGGCGAGCGTATACGGCGCGACGTTCGCCAGGACGTGGCGTGCGCCGACCGTTCCGTCCGAACAGCCGACCCGCGCCGTGTTCCCGTCGGTTTCGATGCTCGTCACTTCGCAGCCGGTGACGATCTCCGCGCCCGCTGCGCGGGCGGCGTCGGCCAGTGCGTCGGTGAGCGCTCCCATACCGCCGACCGGCACATCCCAGTCGCCGGTTCCCCCGCCGATCACGTGATAGAGAAAGCAGCGGTTCTGCCGCAGGGACGGGTCGTGCGCGTGGGTGAACGTGCCGATCAGCGCGTCGGTGAGTACCACGCCGCGCACGGTGTCGTCGTCGAAGCTCGACTCGATCGTCTCGCCCAGCGGTCGCTCGAACAGCGCCTCCCAGGTCTGCGCGTCGTCCACGATGTGGCGTAGCGCCTCCTTGGACGGCAGCGGCAGGGTCAGGGTGGGGAACACCCGCCGGGCCAGCTGCCCCGTGGTCTCGTAGAACCGCCGCCAAGCACGGAATTCCCGATCCGATCCGGTCAGCCGGGCGAAACTCGCCTCCGTCCGCGCGAGATCCGACGAGACCAGCAGCCCCCCGTCCCCGACCGGCGTGTAGGACGAGACCGCCCGCCGCCGCGTCTGGAACCGCAATCCGAGGTCGCGGACGATCGACCGTGGCAGCAGGCTCACCAGATACGAGTACCGCGACAACCGCGCGTCGACGCCCGCGAACACCCGCTCCGACACCGCCGCGCCACCGGTGTGCGGCTGCCGTTCGAGTACCAGCACCGACCGCCCGGCCCGCGCCAGGTACGCGGCGGCCACCAAACCGTTGTGCCCGCCACCGACGATCACGACATCGTAGGAGGAGCGCGTCGGCGTCATGGGTTCTCGATAGCACGAAGCGGCGTCGTAGGACAGCGACGCGGCCGTACCCGCTACGCCTCGTCGTCCCCGCAGCAGGGAACCCGGTTCATACCCGGTCGATGGACGCACGGGCACGCAGTTCCGCGACGGCGGTTACCGGGTCCTCGGCGAAGTAGCGGAAAGTGCGGGCTTCGGTCACCTTGCCCAGCGGACGCGTGAATGCGAGCGGTTCGGTCAGTTCCACGGTGACCGTCGTCCGGCCCGCCACGGCAAGGTCGGCTGCGGCGTCGCTGTCCACGGCCGCCAATCCCGTGTCGGGGTATCGGTGCTGGACGCGGGCGGACGCTATGAACCGGGCGGGGATGTGGATGTCGAGCAGCGCGCCGTAGCGCAGCCGCAGCGAGCCGTCGGCGCCGATGACGTGCGGGCGTACGACACAGCAGGCATGCAAGGCGATGATGAAGAACGCTCCCCAGACGTCGAGGACGAGGACGATCGTGTGCACCACGGGCCAGGGGATGAGGTACGCGAGAGCCACTGTCTCCACGACACAGACGACGAGGAAGCCGTACAGAATGGCCGCCTGTTCGGAGGCGTACGGCACCGCCATGTCGTCCTCGCGCATGCCGTGCGGCCCCCGCCGGGTCACCCAACGCAAAAAGCCGCCGATGAGGCGCAACTCGTGCACGATGAGCTTGCGTACGGCCGTGGGCACCAACTCCGCGACCGCGGCGGAGACGGCATCGCGCCAGGACAGGCCGGCGCGCCGGTGACGGTGACAGCTCAGCGCCAGCACGGTGGCCGCGCCCGCCGACACGGCGAACGCCGCCAGCTCCACGGCGACCCGCACCGACGGCGCGAGGCGTATTCCCGAAACCAGGCAAACCATCAGCACCACTTCGCCGGGCACCACTGCCGCGCACGACCACCGCACCACCCGGTTCAGTGCCCGCCGCCCCCTCATCGGATCCGCTCCCGCAGCAGTTCGATGACCCGGCGTACCGCCGCGGCCTGCGCGGGCGAGAAGTCCGCGAAGAACGCTTGCGCGAATCCACCGTCGCCCTGAGCCTCCGGCTGCTGACCGTCGGCGAGCCGCATCGCCTCGAGCAGACCCTCCGGTACAGCGCGGGCAATGGCATGGGCCGCCGTCTCCACCCGAGGATCGTCCTCGGGCGCGCGCGACAGCTCGTCGAGCTGGGCGTAGATTTCGTACGCCCGCTCCATGGCCTCCGGGTCGGACCTCAGCGCACGCGTCATCTCCTCGAGCCACCCACGGTCGCCACCCGCAGGGCTGGTTTCCAGCAGCGCCAACAGCTCCCGTTCCTTGACCGCCATCGCCGGCTCCGGTCCGGGATGCCGGGCCGAAGCCCTGGCCATGTCGTCGAACAGCGCGGCGAGCGCTGGGGACACCGGCGCTTCGGCGGGCAGCCTGCCGCATTCCCCCGCCTGCCGCAGCAGCTGCGCCAAACGGGCGCGCCGCTGCCGGATGGACTCCTCTTGGCGCGCCAGATCCGCGTCGAGCTCGACGAGCACCTCGGCCAGATCCTTGCCCGCGTCCTCGGCCAGCACATCGCGGACCTCGTCCAGGCTCAATCCCAGCTCCGTGAGACGCCGGATGCGGGCGAGCTCGACCGCGTCGCGCAGCGAGTACCGACGGTAACCGTTGATCCGGCGTGCGGGTTCGGGCAGCAGCCCGATGCGATGGTAGTGCCGCACGGCCCGTGTGGTGATGCCGACCATATCGGCTAGTTCTCCGATCCGCATGACACCAGTGAAAACGTTGTCGCAGCGACAATGTCAAGCGATCGTCCCCGACCACCGTCCGAGCGGACAGGAGGCGACAGGGAAGAATCCTTTCGCCGCCACCAACGCCTTGCTCGAGATGCTCGGCTTCACCGCGAAGTCCTACCAGGAGACCAAGCGGATCGGCTTCGTCCTCGACGGCGCGCGACTCGAGATCGGCACCTGGCCACGGATCCCGCCCTACCTGAAGATCGAAGCCGCGAGCAAGCAGGAGATGATCCGGATCGCCGAACTGCTCGGCTACACCGAAGCCCATCTCACGGGCGAGAACACGATCAAGATCTACGCACGGCCGGCATCGATCTCGACGCCGTCCGCGAACTGCGGTTCTGAGGGCCTCTCGCCGCGACCGCCGGTACGGCGGACCCTCGTGCACCCGGGATCGCCACTTGCGCGGACCTCTCAGCGGATACCGTGCGTCAGATGACCTCGAAAACCCGGTAGGCGATGCCGCCCTCGACCGGGTACCCCGATCCCACGCACACGATATCGTTGAGCCACAAATATTTTCGCGCACCGGTCTCGAACAGCGGAGTCGTGCGGAAATAATAGTTCGCGGGATCGACGAGGTGGCGCGTGGCCGGATCGCCGATCCGGTCGCGCACCTCCTCCGGGATCGTCCACCGCCCGCCGTAGGTCATCTGCACCAGGGCGTCGTCGTCGGTCCGCAGGGTGAGCCGCACGTCGAGCGCCATGCTCCCGTCTTCCCGGAACCGCGCCCAATCGCCCCCGCCCGGCACCACCGTGCCGCGCAGCTTCTGCCCCTCGAACACCCCGCCCGCCGCTCCGAACAGCACCCGTCCATTCCCGGTGGACAGCGGCGGCGCCAGATCCACCACGACATCGAACAGCGGCCGGGTCGCGATCCCGGCGATCTCTTTCACCCGTGCGTCCACGATTCAGTCCGCACCGAACAGCCTGCGCCGCCGCGCCGCCGCGGTCACGTCCCGCCTGCTCTTGACCACCGCGAGCCGGGTCGCGAGGTCCACCATCCAGCTACCGTCCACACAGTAACTATACGGTCGATCGTATGTATTGTCGATCGGCCGGTACCTGTGCACCGCTGAGATCAGTACCGCAGGCTTGCGCCTGCTGCGACATGGTCGGCGAGGTGCCTTTCCTCGCTCTAGTCGGCCACATCCGGCGGGAACGCCATCGGCGCCGAGCCCACGACGTCGACCGCGACGCCGGTGGGCTTGTCGCGTGACTCGGCATAGTCGAGTAGCCGCCATCCCCGGAGCGTGTGATACCGATACTCGCGATCGGCCGCTATGTCGCCGTTCGTCCGGTCGGCGCGAGCCTTCGTGTACCGGGCGTACTCTTCGAGACTGGTGAACGCGCACAACCAGTCGATGCCGCCCAGGTGGGAAACATAGACACGATCATCGTCGGTCACCGGCACCAGCAAGGCGGCGTGCCGGAATGCCGACCGCAGCGCTTCGGGCTGCCCGAAACCGGAATAGAATGCCGCTATTTCACCACGTAGCGCATCTCGGCCGTCGTCATCCGACATCCCCCGTTGACCTCCTTCGTGGCGTATGTTCGCCGAACGAGAGCTTTCCAGTCTAGCCACGCGGCCTGCGGAGCCACCGATCAGAAGTCGCCAGCCACCCGTTTCCACGCGAAGATCGTGATCGCGGTCATCGCCGCGAAGGCGATCCAGTAGGGTCCGGCCAACCCGAACCAGCGGGCCAGGAAGCCGCCGAGCAGTGTGCCGACGGCGACGCCTGTGACATCCAGCAGGCTGTGCACGCTCGCCACCCGCCCTTGCAGACGATCCGGGACAGCCCGCTGCTTGACGGTCGAGACCACCACACCCCAGATCGTGGCGTGCACGCTGAACACCGCGAGGGTCACCCCGGCCACCCACGGACTGGTGGCGAGCGCCAGAACGAGGTGGGTGGCCGTCTCCATCACCAGACCGAACCGCACCAGCGCGGTGGAGCCGAACCTCCGCTGGAGCCGAGCCGCGAGCGCCGCACCGACCAGCGCCCCGGCCGCATGAGTGGTGAGCAGGATCCCGAATCCCACGTCTCCCACCCCGAGCCGCACCTGCGCGTATAGCACGAAGGTGGCGAAAGCCGCGCAGAACGGGATCTGCATGACGCCCATCGTCACGATCAAGGCGCGCAGCGGCCGATGCCGCCGGATCCAGGTGATTCCCTCGCGGATATCGCTGCCCAGCCCCCTGGACGCGCTCGGCGGCGCCGAATAGGGACGCATGCCGGCCACGATCGCCGCCGCCAGCAGGAAGGTCGCCGCGTTGACCCCGAACGGGACAGCGGCGGACAACGCGAACAGCCAGGCTCCCAGGGGTTTCGCCAGCCACATGTTGATCACCGAGAAGGTAAGTCCGAGACGGGCGTTCGCATCGGGCAGCAAATCGGCCGGGACGATGGCGGGCAGCCGCCCGGCGGCCGCGGTGTCGGCGAGTGTCTCGCCGACACCCAGAAGGAACAGGACGCAGTACAGCAACGCGATCGAGAGCGTGTCCGTGGCGATGGCCACGGCCAGCGCGCCCACGATCGCCGCACGCACGAGATCGACGACGACGATCATCCGCTGACGGTTCACTCGGTCCGAGATCGCGCCGCTGACCAACGAGAACAGCAGCCAGGGCAATTGCTGGGCCAGTCCGGCGCCTGCGATCAGCACGGGATCGGTGGTCAGCGATGCGGTGAGCAATGGGCCTGCGACCATGCCGAAGCCGTCGCCGAGATTGGAGACCGCGCTCGCGGTCCAGAGCTTGTGGAAGTCCGCGCCGAGGCGCGCGGACAGGAGGGCACGCAAAGGAGAGCTCCTCGTGAAGGGCCGGAATGGGTCCGTATGCCGCTTCGGAGCGTGGTGTCAGTGCAGACCTACGCCGAAGCGAGGACCTTGGCCATACGCATGAGAACCTCCTTTTGGCCGCCGCCGAGCATATGTCGGTCGCGCGTGAGGATCCACCCAATTACTGCGGAACCCCTGCGGCGCAACGAGATAGAAGCTTCGATCATCACGGTGCGCGAATGGTCATAGTCGATCGGCCGTAGGGACGATGGGGGGCGCGAGGTTCCGGCTGCTGCGCCGGTAAGCCCCGGGCGGGGCGCCGAACTCGCGTTTGAACGCTTTGGCGAAGGCGAACTCGGAGGTGTAGCCAGCGCGGGTCGCGATCGACGCGAGCGAAGCGTCGGTGTCGCGCAGTGCCCTGGCCGCCGTGATCATTCGCCACCAGGTCAGGTACGTCAGCGGCGCACGCCCGATGAGCTGCGCGAATCGTTTGGCGAACGCGGCTCTGGACAACCCGGCCCGCCCGGCCAGTTCCGCTACCGTCCACGGGTGCGCCGGGTCGTCGTGCATGTCGCGCAGCGCGACGGAGATCGACGGGTCGGCCAGTGCCGCCGCCCAGCCGGTCGGCGTGCGGTGGGCCTGCTCGTCGTACCAGGCGCGCAGAATGTACAGCAGCAAGGTGTCCAGCAGCCCCGTCACGACCACGTCGGTGCCGTGGCCCGGCCGCTCCAGCTCGGCGCCGAGCAGTTCGGTCGCCGCGCGCAGGTGCGGGTAGCGCCCGATGCGCGCCGGGAGGTGGACCACATCGGGCAGTTCGGTGAGCAGCGGATGCGGCATCGACCGGTCCATCAGGTAAGCGCCGCACAGCATCACGACCTCCGGCTCGTTCTCGGCCGCGCTCGCGTCCGGCCCCGTGAGCGTCGCCCGGTCCTGCGGCGAAGCCGCGGTCTGCGGCGAGTCCGCCAGACCGTGTTCGGTCGCGCTGGGGCGCAGGAACACCACGTCCCCGACACCGAGCGGAACCGGCTCCGCGTCCGGCCGCAGCAGCCAGCACGAACCCTGCAACAGCACATGGAAACCGGCGCCGTACGCGGATTCGAACCACGAGGCCCACGGCGCCCGCCTGCGCATCAGGTTGGAATGCGGCGTGCCGGTTCGCATCGCCGCGATCACGTCGCTGAGCACATCCATTAGCGCACGCTAGCGCAGTGGGGGCTGTGTAGACGATCGGACAGAAATCGCGGATTCCACGACATGGTTCGTCTTCCGTTGCGTCCGTACGGTCATTGCTGTCGAACCGAATCCGAGACAAGGAACCGACATGAGAATCGCCGTCTACGGCGCCAGCGGGCACACCGGGAAACTCGTCCTCGCCGAACTCCAACGCCGCGGCGTCGAGCCGGTGCTGATCGGGCGGGACGCCGACCGGCTGGCCGCGGCCGCCGCCGAGATCGGTCTGCCGGACGCCCCCATCCGCGTCGCCGGGCTGCGCGACGGCGCGCCGGCGGAGGCGCTCACCGACGTGGATGTCGTGATCAGCACGGTCGCGCCGTTCGTGGACTTCGGTGAGCCGGTGGTGCGCGCGGCGATCGCCGCGGGCACGCACTACGTCGACACCAGCGGCGAGCAGGCGCACGTGCAGCGGGTCTTCGACGCCTATGCCGAGCCCGCCAGGCAGGCTGGTGTGACCGCCGTGCCGATGGTCAACGACGGAGGTTTCCTCGGCGATCTGGTCGGCTCTCTCGCCGCGGCACAAGTCGAGCGCCCCCGGCAGGTGACACTCGCGCATCGGCTCACCGGCAACGGCGTGTTGTCCCGTGGAAGTGGCCGGACCGCGGTCGCGAATGGCAGCTCATGGGCCGGGGGCGGCGCGATCTTCACCGACGGCGCATGGCGGACCGGGATCCCCGCACGGACCACGAAGGTCACCTTTCCCGGCGCGACGCACCCCACGGAGGTGGTGCGGTTCGCTCTGACCGAAGTGGTCACCGTCCCCCGGCATGTTCCCGCCGACCATGTCGAAGGTGTCGTCGAGGCCGAGGTCGCGGCACTGTTCACCGATCTCACCCCGGCGCTCGCCGAGACACTTCCCGAGTACCCGAGGGAGGACCAGGAGAACCCGGGCCGGTTCCTGGTGCTGGCCGACGTGATGGGATCCGGTGGCGGCGCGCGCGCCTACGCCGAGGGCACCGATACCTACCGGTTCACGGCGATCGCCGCGGCCGAAGCGGCCGTCCGGCTCGCCACGGACGGAGCCGAGGCGGGTGTGCTCGCACCCAGTCAGGCATTCGATCCCGCCGGGATCCTGAACTCCTTTGCCGGGCAGGGCCTACGGTGGGCGGTGGAACCGCTGCCGTGAGCCGCCATCCTGCGCTGACGTGACGCCGCTGACGGGCGCTCCGCGCGCCCGGGTGGGCTGTGCCGGTCGCCCGCGGGCGGACGACGCGCACCGCCGCGGCAGTCGCGACCCGGTTCCGTCGTCAGGAGCGCTCCCCGGGCGGGCGGGTGCGAGCGCGGCGGTGCAGGGCGAGCTGGATCTCCAGCAGCAGGCGGTCGGCGGGATCGTCGAGGTCCATGCCGAGAATGTCCTCGACGCGACGGAGCCGATAGCGCAGCGTGTTCGGATGCACGCACAGCGCGGCGGCGGCGGCGCGCACGTCGCCGTGTTCGCGCAAGTAGGTCTCGACGCTGTCGCGCAGATTCGCGGAATGCTCGCGGTCGTAGTCGAACAGTGCCCGCAGCCGCGGATCGCGCAGTTCCGCCCGTGACCCGACCAGATCGAGCACTTCGCCGAGCAGCACCGCCGTCCTGGCCTCGGCGAGGGTGGTCACCCGGTGCCCCGGCGAGGCCGCCACTGTGCTGTCCAGAACGCGATCGACCTCCGCGCGCGCGAGCGCAACCCGGTCGAGATCGGCCACGGGGCAGGCGATCGCGGCCCGCAACGACACCGAGCGCTTCGTTTCGAACTGCTCGACCAGCTGCCGGGTCCAAGCCGCGATCGCCCGCTCGGACCGGTAGCCGGGCAGCAGCACGTAGACGCGGTCACCGATCGTGGCGGTCACCGCGTCGCTTCGGAAAGAGCTGGCGCGCAATCTGAGAACGCTGCCCAGCGCGGCCGGTTCGCCGGCCGCCGCAGGTTCGGCGGCCACGGGCGCGAATCCTATTACCGCCGCTGGACCACTCGACGGCACATTCAGCGCGTGCGCCACCGCCGCGGCGTCCACCGCCGCCCCACCCGCCCCGAACAACCGCCGGATCAGCAGGGTTTCGGTGGTGGGTGCGTCGAGGCTGCGTGAGATGAGGCGACCCGCGATGACCGCCGCGCCGCGCAGGATCTCCGCCGCGTCCGGCTTGAACGGCCGATCGCCCTGCTGCAGCCAGATCGCGCCGAGCAGCCGCGGCGCGCGGGCGTCCGCGTCGGCGGGATGGCGGATGCCGATCACCAGCCTGCGCTTGATGTCCAGCTCGTTGTGGGCGGGCACGTCGACGACGTCGTCGGTGTCGCGCAGACGATCGAACACGCCCCATTGCCGCAGCAGGGACAAATACTCCCTCGGCCCTTCCCGGTTGAGGATCATCGCACCCGCAACCGGTCGGCGGCCTCGTCGGACGCCGAATACGCGAGCACGTGCGACTGCGGGTCCTCGATCGACACCATCCCGCCCGCGGTGTGCGCGATCATCTGCGCCAACCCGAAGAGGTCGACATCCGCGGCGATCCGATCACCGTCCCCTGCCACGTTTCCGCCCTTCGGCCAACTCGACAACGCGTTTGTCCCATCTTTGTCCGATCAACCCATTATCCGGACAGTTTTCCGGTGTTGACTTCCATCTATCGGAAAATAACCGCATTTGGAGGTTTCATGGATGGCGTCGTGAGCCCGCCCCCGCCGGCGAACGAACCGGTGGGCAGCTTCGCGCCCGGCACGGCGGAACGCGAACGCCTGCGCGCGAAGCTGGCCGAGTTCGCGGCCACGCCGACCGACGTCGCGCACGTCATCGGTGGTGTGCACCGGCACGGTGGCGGCGAGCGGATCGCGGTGGTGCAGCCGCACCGGCACGCCGCCGTCCTCGGCACGCTCACCACGGCCGGCCCGGACGAAGTTCGCGACGCGATCGCGGCGGCGACCGCCGCGGCCCCGGACTGGCGCGCGCTGTCCTTCGCCGAGCGGGCGGCGATCTTCCTGCGGGCCGCGCAACTGCTGGCCGGTCCGTGGCGCGAAACCCTCGCCGCCGCAACGATGCTGGGCCAGTCGAAGACGGCATATCAGGCCGAGATCGACACTCCGTGCGAGCTGGTCGACTTCTGGCGGTTCAACGTGTACTTCGCCCATCGCATCCTGGCCGACCAGCCGATCTCGACGCCCGGGGTGTGGAACCGGATGGACTACCGGCCGCTGGAAGGTTTCGTCTACGCGATCACGCCGTTCAACTTCTCCGCCATCGCGGGCAATCTGCCCACCGCGCCCGCGCTGATGGGCAACACCGTCGTGTGGAAGCCCGCCATCACCCAAGCGGTGGCGGCGTATTGGACGATGCGGCTGCTCGAGGCGGCGGGGCTGCCGCCCGGCGTGATCAACCTGGTGCACGGCCGTGGCCCCGAGGTGTCGGAGGTGGCGCTGGCCGACCACCGGCTCGCCGGCATCCACTTCACCGGCTCCACGGCCACCTTCCAGCATCTATGGCGCACCGTCGCGGCGCACCTGGACCGCTATGCCGGTTACCCGCGCTTGGTGGGCGAGACCGGCGGCAAGGATTTCGTCGTGGCGCACACCTCCGCCGATCCGGAGGTGCTGAGCACCGCCCTGATCCGCGGCGCGTTCGACTACCAGGGCCAGAAATGCTCGGCCGCCTCGCGCGCGTTCATCCCGCGATCGGTGTGGGACCGGATGGGCCGCGATCTGGTGGATCGGGTGACCGCGCTCAGCTACGGCGACGTGACCGACTTCGGCCACTTCGGTGGAGCGCTCATCGACCGGCGTGCCTATAGCAAGAGCGCGGCCGCGCTCGCTCGCGCAAAGGCGACCCCCAGCCTGACCATCGCCACGGGCGGGCACGCGGACGACAGCGTCGGCTACTTCGTCGAGCCCACCGTGCTGCTCGGTGACGACCCCGGCGACGAGGCGTTCCGCACCGAGTACTTCGGCCCGATCCTGGCCGTGCACGTCTACGACGATTCGGCCGCCGGATCGTTCGAGTCCACGCTCGATCTGATCGATCGCGGCTCGCCCTACGGCCTGACCGGCGCGATCATCGCCGAGGACCGGGCGGCGATCGGCGCCGCCGCCGAACGCCTGCGCTTCGCGGCGGGCAACTTCTACATCAACGACAAACCCACCGGCGCGGTCGTCGGGCAACAGCCTTTCGGCGGGTCGCGCGCGTCCGGCACCAACGACAAGGCAGGCTCGGCACAGAACCTGCTGCGCTGGACCTCCGCTCGCACGATCAAGGAGACCTTCGTTCCCGCGACCGACCACCGCTATCCGCACCAGGAGTTGTGATGGCCTTCTCCGGACTGCTGCGGCCCGCCGTCCTGGCGGCCTCCCGTTCTGCGCGCGTGGAGCGCGCGATCACCCGCATCCCGGCCACCAAGAAGGTGGTCGACCGTTTCATCGCGGGCCGGACCGAGGGCGACGCGGTGGCCGCGACCTCGGCACTGCTGGGCTCGGGCCGGTTCGTGACGATCGACTACCTCGGCGAGGACACCACCGATCTCGATCGCGCGCGCGGAACGGTCGCCCACTACCTGCGGCTGTTGTCGGCGCTGGCCGCGGTGCGAGCCGGGGACGAGACGCCCGTACCCCGGCTGGAAGTGTCGCTCAAGCTGTCCGCGCTGGGCCAGTCGCTGCCACAGAACGGGTACGCCATCGCCCGCGAGCACGCCTACGAGATCTGCACGGCGGCGAAGGCGGCCGGCGTCTGGGTGACCGTGGACGCCGAAGACCACACCACCACCGATTCCACGCTGGCGATCGTGCGCGAGCTACGCCTGGACTTCCCTTGGCTGGGCACCGTCTTGCAGGCGTACCTCAAACGCACCGAGGAGGACTGCCGCGCATTCGCCGGTCCCGGATCACGCATCCGCCTGTGCAAAGGCGCCTACCGGGAACCCGCTTCGGTCGCCTATCAGAGCCGATCCGCCGTGGACGAGTCCTACTTGCGCTGCCTGCGGGTCTTGATGGCGGGCAAGGGTTACCCGATGATCGCCACGCACGACCCGGCGCTGATCGATGCGGCGCTGCGCTGCGTGCGCGAAAACGGCCGGAAGTCCGGCGATTTCGAGTTCCAGATGCTGCACGGCATCCGCGACGCCGAACAGCGGCGCCTGGTGGGAGCGGGCCATTCCCTGCGCGTCTACGTGCCCTACGGCGACCAGTGGTACGGCTACTTCATGCGGCGGCTGGCCGAGCGCCCGGCCAATATCGCGTTCTTCCTGCGTTCCTTCGGCCGTGACCGCTGAACACACGCGAGCACCGTGGCTGCTGCGCGTCACTCGACCGCAATGGACAGAGTGATCGCGCTGTCCACGGCAGCTACGCGGCTGCCGATGCGACTATTCACGCCGCCCTCACAACGCCACGCGACCATACTGGCGAAACATGAGGTTTCGAGCGAAGCGAGACCGAACACCCAGCGCCGCAGGCGCTGGAGAATTCAACACAGCCAAGGATGTTTATGTCTCTCGCGCAGTTACGCCACCAGATGACGCGCCGGAAGCCACTCGGTGAGGTCGAGGAGGAAGCGGCTGCCGCCGACGAGCAACTGTCGCGGTCGCTCGGATTGTGGCAGCTCACCGCGATCGGGGTCGGCGGCATCATCGGAGCGGGCATCTTCACCTTGGCCGGAGCGGTGGCGCACTCCGTCACCGGGCCGTCGGTGTTGATCTCGTTCCTCATCGCGGGTGTGGCCAGTGGCGCCGCCGCGCTGTGCTACGCCGAGTTCGCCGGGATGGTGCCCAAAGCCGGGTCCGCCTACACCTATGGATACGTGTCGCTCGGCGAGATCGCGGGGTGGTTCATCGGCTGGGATCTGCTGCTGGAATACATCGCGGTCGCGGCCGTGGTGGCCATCGGCGTCTCCGGCTATTTCAAATTCCTGCTCGAACAGGTCGACATCACGCTGCCGGACTGGATGATGGGCGCCTCGGGCACCGGCGAAGGCCACGTCGTCGACGTGTTCGCCGTCCTGTTCTGCCTGGGCACGGCCTGGCTGCTGTCGCGCGGCATCCGCAGCGTCGGCCGGTTCGAGACCGTCGCCGTCGGCATCAAGGTCGCTCTCGTGGTCTTGATCATCGTGCTGGGCGTGTTCCATATCGACAGCTCCAACTACACCCCTTACTTCCCGTTCGGCGCCGGCGCGGTGTGGACCGGCGCGGCCACCGTCTTCTTCGCCGTGTTCGGCTACGACGCGATGAGCACCGCGGCCGAGGAGTCCACCGAAGGCAAGAAACACCTGCCGAAGGCGATCATCTATTCGCTCGCCATCGCCATGGTGCTCTACGTGCTGGCCACCCTGGTGCTGACCGGCATGCAGAGATACACCGAGATCAGTCCGACGAGCGGGTTCTCCACCGCGTTCGAGTCGGTCGGGCAGCCGGGCGTCGCGAACATCATCGCGGTCGGCGCCATCGTCGGCATCGTCACCGTGGTGCTCACCTTCATGCTCGGCGTCACCCGGGTGTGGTTCGCCATGAGCCGCGACGGGCTGTTGCCGGAGTGGTTCGCCAAGACCCATCCGGTCCGGAAGGTGCCCACCCGGGTCACGTGGATCGTCGGCATCGGATCGGCGCTGATGGCCGGGTTGCTCGACATCACCGTCGTCGCCGAACTCACCAATATCGGCATCTTGATGGCGTTCATCGTGGTTTCCGTCGCGGTGATCGTGCTGCGGCGCACCCGCCCCGACGAGCCCCGCGAATTCCGGCTGCCGCTGATGCCGGTCGTACCGTTGGTCGGCATCGCGTTCTCGGTGTACCTGATCTGGTCGCTACCGTGGGAGACCTGGGCGCGTTTCGCCCTCTGGCTGGGCGCGGGATTGATCGTCTACTTCGCCTACTCGCGCGGCCACTCCAAGCTCGAGCGCGCCGGTTCCGCGACGGCCGGCCCGGCGACCTGACACGCCGGGTGGACGGAAACGGGCCAGTCAGCGGTATCCGTTGCAGAATGGCCGCTCGACCGCATACGGTCGGGAATGTCGGCTCCGGCGGCCCGGAAGGAGCGGTAGCGGATGGATCTCCAGGAGATCGTCTCGTCGGGTGTGCTCGAACAACGTGAGTTGCTCGCGCAGGGCGCGGTCTCCGCGGAGCAGCTCCTCGACGCGACACTCGACAGCATGATGCCGCCGCGGATCTCGGCGCCTTCACCCACGTGCTGCGCGAGGAGGCGAGAGCCGAGGCCGTCGAGCGCGACCGTGAGCGCGCCGCGGGGGGCGCGGTCGGTCCGCTGCACGGGGTGCCGATCGCGGTGAAGGACGAATTCGACGTCGCGGGCATTGTGACCACCTTCGGCACCAGGGCCAATTCCACTCCGGCGGTGTCGGACGCCGAGGCGGTGCGCAGGCTGCGGGCGGCCGGGGCGATCATCGTCGGCAAGACCGCGATGCCGGAATTCGGTCAGTGGCCGTTCACCGAGTCCAGCACCTTCGGCGTGGCCCACAACCCATGGGACCCGAGCCGTTCCACCGGTGGGTCGAGCGGCGGGTCGGCCGCCGCGGTGGCGGCCGGACTGGTGCCAGCCGCACTCGGCGGCGACGGCGGCGGGTCGATCCGGATCCCGTCGGCGTGCTGCGGCTTGTTCGGCCTCAAACCGCAACGCGGGCGCGTGCCGATCGCCCCCAACGAGCACCTGTGGTGGGCGCTCGGCGTCGCCGGGCCGCTCACCCGCGGCGTGCTCGACTCCGCCGTGGTCTACGACGTCATCCGCGGCAGCACTCCCACCGACCGCTTCCGCGCGCCGGACCCGCGGACCTCGTTCGAGGCGGCGGCGCGCGAACCGGCCAGGCCGCTGCGCATCGGCTACAGCACCAAATCCCCCATCCCCCTGGTCAAACCCGATCCGCAGCACGTGCGCGCCGTCCGCGACACCGCGAAACTGCTCGCCGAACTGGGCCATACGGTGGCGGAGATCGATCCGCGCTACCCCGATTCCACCCACGCCTTCTTCCCCCAGTTCTTCGGCGGCGTGCGCGCCGAGCTGGCCGAGGTGGACCACCCGGAACTGCTCGAACGCCGCACCAGGCATACGGTGGCGCTCGGCGCTTGGGCGCGCAGACCGGTCGTCGAATGGGCGATCCGGCGAGGAGAGGTTCTCACACGCAAGGTGGAGCAGATCTTCACCGAATGCGATCTGCTGCTCACTCCCACCCTCGCGATCCGCCCGCCACTGGTCGGCGTGCTCGACGGAGCGAATACGGTGCGAGCTCAGCTCGCGTCGGTTCCGATGGTCGCCTACACCGCCATCTGGAACGTCACCGGCCATCCCGCGGCTTCCCTGCCCGCCGGTGTCGGTGACGACGGGCTGCCCTTGGCGGTCCAGCTGGTGGGCCCCACCAACGGCGAGACAAGGATTCTTCCGATCGCCGCCCAACTCGAGCAGGCGCGTCCGCAGCCCCGCCCGGCCCGCCTGCCCTAACGCCTCACTTCTTCGGTGTCAGCAGGACGAGCGGAATCTCCCTGGTGGTCTTCGTCTGATAATCGGCGTAGGTCGGCTGCGCGGCGGTGATCCGGGGCCACAGCGTCGCCCGTTCCTCGGCCGTGGCCACCCGGGCCGTCATCGGTACCTTCGGACCGCTCCGCATCGAGACGAGGACGTCCGGATTGTCGCGCAGATTGAGAAACCACGCCGGGTGGACCGGATCGCCGCCGCGCGAGGCGACGATGACGTAGGTGTCGCCGTCGACGATCGGAGCGGTGAGCATCACCGCGTGCGGGCGGCCGGATTTGCGGCCGGTGGTGGTGAGTTCGAGCGACGGCATGCCCGCGAAATCGTTGCCCAGCTTCCCGAAGCTGAGCTTCAGCAGGGCGCGATGCACCGTATTCATGGTTTTCAGTGTGAAATCCGAGGGCATGCCATCCTCACAGTCAGCTCGACGAGTGTTCGGCGCGGCGGCTCCCGCAGGAGGACGCGGCGAATCGGACTGTACCCGAATCGGCGCTTCTCCCTCAGCGCGCTGCCCACCCGGTCCAGCGCGACACATTGATGGCGATCACCGGCCCAGGGGGCGGCTGCCGCACGTATTGGGGGTAGCGATCGGCCAACCGGCCGATCGCCTCTCGCGCCTCACTCCCCTGCGCGATGCGGGCCGCGCCGTCGGCGCGGGCCCACCACAAACGGGCCCAGTCGTCGTCGTAGCGATCGACGAGCACGGTGACCGCCGGGTTCGCCGCGATATTCGCCAGCCGGCGCAGCGCCGTTGTCGTCTTCGGCTTCGCGTCGACGCTGGTGTAGACGACATCGCCGGTCACGACAAACACGATCGGCACCAGGTGCGGGCGATGCCGCGCCGAGACGGTTGCCAACCGCGCGACCGGACTGCTCGCGAATCGCCTGCGCGCCTCCTCGGAATCCAGCCGCACACACGCCTCCTCGAAGTCGCCGCACCCCGCGAATCGGGGATCGAGTCCGTTCCATCCCCTATGCAACCGGACATTTGCCGTGAAATCACGGCGATCGACAACTCCCACGCTACGGTCGAGTCAATGTTTGACCCGTCAACAGGCGATATGCGCCAGAAGGTGAGGCGGTCGTGGACATAGATATCACTGCCCGGCTGAATCTAGCGTTCGAGATGTGGGAGCGAGCGCACGGGCGCCCGCTCGCCGACGATACGGTCGAGACATGGGTGACCGCAGCCGGGTACGACCTGGAGCCGGGTCACCTGGCGAAGGTTCGACGCGGCGAGCTCACCGCGCTCCCGGAGCAGGCTCGCGCCGGGCTGGCGCATGTGTTCGGGCTCGACCCCAACTACTTCGTCTTCGATCCCGGGCCCGATCGGGCCGGTGACGCCGACGTGATCGCGCACTTGGACAATTCGGCGCTGCGCCGCCTCGGACAAGCCGTGAACGGCGTGTCGCTGCGCACGTTGCTGTACCTGGAGTCCGTCGCGGAAGTCCTCCGCCAAGCCGACGGCCTGCCTCCGTGCGAGCAAACCGCACAACTCTGATCGACCACGACAGCGGCTCGGCTCCGGACCCCGGCTCGACGGCCCGGTCATCCCGCTGATCCCCGCGGCGCATCCGCCGCGATCGAAACGCTTCCATCACACCGCGACGGCCGGAACACGCCATCACCCGGTTCCACTCGCGGACGCTCCGATGTGTCTCCCGGCCAGGTCGCCGGCCTCGGCCCTGTCCGGCACAGCGCCTCCGCGTTCGGGTCGGCGCCTGACCGATGTGTGACTCCGATGCTCGGCCGAGCGCCGGCCGAGATCGCGTTCCTCTCCCCTCACCCGAGCTCTCCGCGCAGGCTCGAGCTCACCCGGCCGCCGATCCGGCGGCACGATCGAGAGCAGAGATGACGTGTCGATAATTCAGATTTCTGATACCGGATTGCGGATACCGCTTCCCGGCTCACGCACCGATCGATAGTGAATTCCAAGCTACCCATAATCGAACGGATTTCCGCCGACCGAGCTGGCGCGAAACAATTCTCGGCCGTCGATGCCGCAATCCGAGCATCTGCGTGGCAGCTGGGGATTTCTTCCGGCGGCGGGCCGCGCCATTTCCGTCCGGGTGGCGCCGCATTGCGCATACCGCTATGCTCGGGCCGCGAGATTTCAAACTGCTTGTCGTTCTGCGTATTTGGGGTGGTTGGCGCGCAGAAGGGGGCCAGGGATGCCTTTTCCCGGCGGTGAGCGCGAGTACGGAAGTACAGGACTTGTCAGAGTTGTTGCCTCGGGCGGCGGGTGAGCCCGGCGAAGACGCTGTTCGGCACCCGAAACCGCCATACGTGACATTATCGGCCTGCGTTATCGGGAGCGCGGCCGTCGTGGCGGCGGCGGTGTTCTACGCACCGGCCGAATTTCGTTTTCCGCTCGCCGCGGGCGCCACCGCCGCCGCCGCCGCGCTATGCGCCGCCGTGACGGCGGCGGTCCACTTCCGCCGTGCCGCCCGGCTGGCCCGGCGGGATGCCGAGGGCGCGCGCGCTGACCGGCAGCGGGCCGCCGCCGACTCGAAAGCCGAGGTCACCGCCGCGAATGAGGCGGTAACCGATTACGCGGAGCGGGCAAGGACGAGCGAAAGCCGTCGCGTCGCGGCCATGGCGGCCTTCGCCGGCGCCGCGGGCCGTATGCAGGCGATGACCACCAGCATGCTCGCGGAGCTGCGCGAGATGGAGCACCGGCACGCCGATCCCACCGTGCTCGCCGACCTGCTGCAACTGGATCACCGTACCGCGCAGGCGGGCAGGCTGGCCGACAGCATCGCCGTGCTCAGCGGTGCGCGGTCCGGCCGCAGGTGGGCCAAACCCATTGCCATGGAATCGGTGCTGCGCGGCGCGATGGGGCGCGTCGCGGGCTATCAGCGGGTGCGATTGCGCGCGATCGCCGATATCGCGATCTCCGGTCACGCCGCCGAAGGCGTCATGCACGCACTCGCGGAGCTGCTCGACAACGCCTGCAACTTCTCCCCGCCCACCACCGAGGTGCACGTCTACGCCGCCGAGGTGCCCGCGGGTGTCGTCATCACCATCGAGGACAGCGGATTGGTCATGAGCTCCTCGGCGCTGCGCCGTGCCGAGGCGGCGGTATCGGCCACCGGAACGGACACCGCCGGCTCCGGCGTGGACCTGTCCTCGCTGACCGGAACCCGGCTCGGCCTCGCCGTGGTGGGCAATCTCGCGCGCAAGCACGCGCTCACCGTCTCCTACCGGCCATCGGCCATCGGCGGCACCGCCGTGGTGGTGGTGATCCCGCGTGATCTCACCACCCGTTCGGAGCGGTCGCAGCCGTCCACCACCACCGGCACGCTGCCCGTCGTCCGGGGGCCGGCCCGCCCCACCGCGACGCCCGAACACCCGCACGCCGATCCGGAACCCGTTCGGCCCGCCGCCGCGCCGCCATCCGACGCGCACACCGCCGCCGTCGCCGGACCGGCACTGCCCAAGCGACGCCGGGGCAGCACGCTGGCCGCCGTCCACCCGGACGGCCTCTCCGCACCCGAACCGGCCGCGCCGACCCCGCCCATGACGCGACCCGACTCGCTCGGCGCGTTTCAGCGCGCGGTGGCCGGGCGCGCGACCGACGGCGCCGCGCCCACCTCCCCCGCCCCTTCCGTCTCCGTGGAGAACGAACGATGACAACCTCCGAGACCGCGCAGCTGAGCTGGCTGTTGGAACAGCTCCTCACCCGAACCCCACGCACCAGGCACGCTCTGCTGCTGTCCAGCGACGGCCTCAAGATCTGTCACACCCCCGATCTCACCGTGGACGGAGCCGACCAGCTCGCCGCCATCGCCGCGGGCATCCAGAGCCTCTCGCACGGCGCTTCGGTGGAATTCGGCGACGGCCGGGCGGGGGTGCGCCAGTCGATGACCGAGTTCTACGGCGGCATCCTGTTCATCGTCGAAGCCGGGCTCGGCGCGCACATCGCGGTCCTCGCCGCCGAGGACGCGGATGCCGGGCTGGTCGGCCACAACATGCGCGAACTGGTGGAGCAGCTCGGCGAGCACTTGGCGTCCGCGCCGCGCTTCCCTGGAGCGGGCGTGTCGTGACCAGGCCAGGCCGCGACGACGACCCCGATCGGCTCTATACGTTGACCGGGGGGCGCAGCAAGCCGGACACCGACACGTTCGATCTGGTCACCCTGGTGGTCAGCGAGTGCGCACCGACACCGGGCATGCAGTCCGAGCACGTGGCGATCCTCGACCTGTGCCGTGCCCCGACCGCGGTCGTGGAGATCGCCGCGGAACTGCGGATCCCGGTCGGCATCGCCACCATCCTGCTGTCGGACCTGTTGCACGCGGGCAAGATCACCGTGCGCCCGCCGCAGTCCGGTGCGCCCGGCCGGCATTTCCTGCCCGACACCACGACGCTCGAGAAGGTGCTCGTTGGACTTCGCAGACTCTGATCCGCGCCCTACCCGCGCGCAGGCGCCGTTGCATCGCGCGACCAGGCGAGGACTGAAGATCGTCATCGTCGGCGGTTTCGGCGTGGGCAAGACGACGATGGTCCGCGCGGTCAGCGAGATCCGGCCGCTGGACACCGAGGCGATCATGACCGACGAAGGGCTCGGCATTGATGACCCCAGCGGCGCGCCTGGCAAATCGACGACGACCGTCGCCTTCGATTTCGGGCGGATCACCATCGACGACGAGCACGTGCTGTACCTGTTCGGCGCACCGGGGCAGCAACGGTTCCGCTTCCTGTGGAATCGGCTGTTCACCGGCGCGCTCGGCGCGATCGTCCTGGTCGACCCGCACCGGATCGCGGATTCCTGGTACGCCGTCGACCGGCTGGAGCATCAGCAGACGCCGTTCGTCGTCGCCTGCAACGACTTCGGCGGCGGCCATCGTCCCGGCGAGGTCCGCGACGCGCTCGACCTGGATCCGGACGTGCCGGTGATCGATTGCGACGCCCGCTCCCGCGAGTCCGGCAAAGGCGTGCTCATCACCCTCGTCGAGCATCTCTGCTCCATCGCCCCGCCTCCGGCGGCCCGGCGTTCCCTGTTTCCGACTCCGGAGGCCGCGTCATGACCACGCCCGCGTCGAGTGCCACCGACGGCTGCCCGGTCCACGCCACCCCGGTCACGCTCAGCGGTCCCCGTTTCCACACCGACCCGCATCAGCTCTATCACGAGATGCGCCGCGAGCACGGTTCGGTCGTAGCCGTCGAGTTGCCCGGCGGCGTCCCTGCCTGGCTGGTCATCGGCTACCGCGAGTTGCACCAGGTCACCAGCGATCCCGAGTTGTTCCCCCGCGATGTCGCCCGGTGGAACCAGTGGCCGAACATTCCGCCGGACTGGCCGCTGCTGCCCATGGTGGGGCAGCCGATGCCGTCGATCTACTTCACCGCGGGCGCGGAGCACCGCAGGCATGTGGCGATGGTGGAGCCCGCGCTGGAGACGGTGGACACCTTCGCGTTGCGGCGCGCCTGCGAGGAGCTGGCCGACCGTCTGATCGACGCGTTCTGTGGCCGGGGCGAGGCGGAGCTGGTCGCCGATTTCGCCGAGCCGCTGCCGGTGCTGGCCCTGGCGCGCATCCTCGGTTTCCCCGACGAGGACGGACCACGGCTGGCGTGGACGATGAAGACGCTCGCCGACGGCGGGGCCGACGCCCAGGCCGCCCACCAGCAGTTCGCCGAGCAGATGCGGCGCCTGCTCACGGCCAGGCAGGCCGCACGGGGCGCGGACCTGGTGTCCTGGATGCTGGCGCATCCCGGCCCGTTCACCGACCAGGAATACGTCCTGGACCTGATGGCGATCACCGCTGCCGGATATCTGCCCACGGCCGACTGGATCGGGAACTCGGTGCGGCTGATGCTCACCGACGACCGGTTCGCCGCCGCGCTCGGCGGCGGGCGGCACAGTGTGGGGCAAGCGATGAACGAAGTGCTGTGGGAGGACACGCCGACGCAGATCCTCGCCGGACGCTGGGCCGCCCGCGACACCAGGCTGGGCGACAAGGTCATCCGGGCCGGGGACATGCTGCTGCTCGGCCTGGCCGCGGCCAATGCCGATCCGCATGTGCGCCAGCACGTCTCCGACGGCGCCGAGCCCGCGCACGCCGGCAACAGCGCGCACTTCGCGTTCAGCTACGGCGAGTACCGCTGCCCCTTCCCCGCGCAGGAGATCGCCGAGGTCATCGCACGCACCGGCATCGAGGTCCTGCTCGACCGGCTGCCCGATCTCGACCTGGCGGTACCCGCCCAGAACCTGGTCCGGCGGCCGTCGGCCTTCCTGCGCGGCATGACATCCCTGCCTGTCCGCTTCACACCCGTTCGCGCCGTCGGAGGTACCCCGTGAGCAGAGAATGCCCACACGCCGCAACTCTCGTCATCGATCCGATGGTCGGTGACCTGGCCGCAGAGACCGGCCGGCTGCGCGCCGAAGGACCGCTCACCCGGATCGAGCTGCTCGGCGTCCCCGCCTGGACCGTCACCCACCACGCGCTGGCCAGGCAGTTGCTGGTCGACACCAGGCTCGTCAAGGACATCGGCGCTTGGTCGCTGTGGCAGTCCGGCGCGGTGACCAGGCAGTGGCCGCTGATCGGCATGGTCGACGCGGGCCGTTCCATGTTCACCGTGGACGGCGCCGAGCACCGCAGGCTGCGGATCAAGACCACCCAGGCGCTGACCAAGCGCAGGCTGAACGCGCTGCGCCCGACGATCGAGCGCATGACCGGCGAACTGCTGGACGATCTCGCCGAGGCCGGGCGCGACGGCGCGGTGGCCGACCTCAAGACGGTGTTCGCCTATCCGCTGCCGATGCAGGTCATCAGTGAGCTGATGGGCGTGGACCACTCCGACCACCCGATGCTGCTGGCCTGGTACAAGGCGTTCTTCTCGCTGCTCACCCCCCAGGACGAACGCCTGCGCGTGATCGATGAGTTGGACGCCTATTTCACCGGATTGGTGCGCGCGAAGGCCGCCGCCCCCACCGACGACCTGACCAGCGCCTTCCTGGCCGGCGGCGACGGGACCGAGCCGCTCACCGAGGAAGAAGTGGTGGGCAACTTGAAGGCGCTGGTGGCCGCCGGGCACGAGACGACCATCGGCCTCATCCTCAACGCCGTGCGCGCCCTGCTGCGGCACCCGGACCAGTTGAAGGCCGTCCGCAGCGGCGATCTCACCTGGGACGCCGCGGTGGAGGAGACCTTGCGCTGGGACAGCCCGGTGACCCATCTGCTGATGCGCTTCGCCACCGAGGACATCGCTGTCGGCGACGCCGTCATCGAGCAGGGCGAGGGAGTGGTCATGTCCTACCGCGCGATCGGCCGCGATCTCGCCGTGCACGGCGCGGACGCCGACGATTTCGAGGTGTCCCGTCCCACGGCCAACCGGCACTTGGCCTTCGGTTACGGGCCCCATATCTGCCCGGGTGCGGCACTGGCCCGCCTGGAAGCGAGTATCGCGCTGCCCGCCTTGTTCACCCGCTTCCCCGATCTGCGCTTCGCCGTGCCCGTCGATGAGATCCGCAACCTGCCCGTACTCACCCAGAACGATCTCGCGGCGTTCCCCGTCCACCTGGGGAACTGATCCGAAGCGCCGGTTGTTGCCGTACGTATGGTCGGCGATTCCTCGGCGGCGCTGCATCGGCGCGCCCAGCTCCGTGATTTCCTCCGGACCCGCAGAGCCCGGCTGACGCCGGAGGACGTCGGTCTGCCTGCGGTGGGCCGTCGGCGGACGCCCGGTCTGCGGCGGGAGGAGGTCGCCATCCTCGCCGGAGTGGGCGTGTCCTGGTACACCTGGCTGGAGCAGGGGCGCGACATCACGGTGTCGGCGGAAGTGCTCGACGCCATCGGCGCTGCCCTGCGCTTGTCCGGGCCGGAGCGGAGGCATTTGTATCTGCTCGCGGGCCTGAACCCGCCGCAGTCCGGCCCGGCGCGCGGCAGCGAGATCACCCCGCAACTGCGTGGGCTGCTCGACGCGTGGGAGTCGCGGCCCGCGCTGCTGCGGGACCGCTACTGGAATCTGCTCGTCGTCAACGACACCGCGCGCACCGTCTTCGGATTCACCGACGCCGACCACAACTGCCTGATCTCGTTCTTCACCAATCCCAGGTATCGCGGCATGCACCGGGAGTGGACCGCCATCGCCCCCGCGATCGTGGCCGCGTTCCGCGCCGACGCCGCGCACGCCCCCGACGACCCGGAGTTCGGCCGGGTGGTCGACGAGCTCACCGCCGTGAGCCCGGAGTTCGCCGCGTTGTGGGCCCGCCACGAGGTGGCCGCCGCGGGCCAGGCCGTGAAGGCGGTGCGCCATCCCGAAGCCGGTGACCTGCTGTTCGACACCACCACCCTGGCGGTGGCCGACAATCCGGACTGGTTGCTGGTGCTCTACAACCCGCAACCCGGTACCGAGACCGCGCAGCGGGTTGAACGGCTGATGCGGATCAGGCTCGCCGCCCTGGCGTGACCGTAACCTGGTGGTGCCACACCTAGGTGAACTCGACACTGTTCGCACGGTGGGCCCTTCGGCACGCTGAATCCCATGACGCACAACATCTCCCGATTCGACGGCAAGGTGGCGCTGGTCACCGGCGGCTCCAGCGGCATGGGACTGGCCACCGCGCGACGGCTGCTCGCCGAAGGCGCGCAGGTGATCATCACCGGGCGGGACAAGACCCGCCTGGACGCCGCGCTCGACACGCTGAACGGCGGCGACCGGGTGATCGCGATCCGCGCCGACGCGGGGCGGCTCGCCGACCTCGATGCGCTCATCGCCGCCATCCGCGACCGGCACGGTCGCCTCGACGTCGTGTTCGCCAACGCGGGCGTGGCGTCCTTCCAGCCGAGCGCCGAGATCACCGAGGACGAGTTCGACCGCGTCGTGGACACGAACTTCAAAGGCGTGTTCTTCACCATCCGGCAAGCCCTCCCGCTGCTGTCCGAGGGCGCGGCGATCGTCATCAACGCGTCGTGGACGCTGCACCGCGGTCTGCCCGGCGCCTCCTTGTACGCGGCCACCAAAGCGGCCGTACACAATCTGGCCCGCACCCTGGCGGCCGAACTCGGCCCCAAGGGAATCCGCGTCAATTCGGTGAGCCCCGGTTACATCGAGACCCCGATGTTCCACGACAACGTCTCCCCGGAAGCGCACACCGCCGTGCTCGCCGAAGTCGCCGCGCGCCGGCTCGGCACCGCCGAGGACGTCGCCGACGCGGTCGCCTTCCTCGCCTCCGGCGAAGCGTCCTACATCAACGGGCAGGACCTCATCATCGACGGCGGGCTGGTCGCGGCCATATCCCGGGAGATGATCTAGTCGCCCCGCGCCTGCCCGCCCGCACGGATTCGATGATCGCCTCCCGGATCGGCCGCCAGCGCAGACCGAGTTCGGCCAGGGTGCGGGAGTCGTCGGTCGGCGTGGCCGTGGTCAGCAACCATGCCGCTTCGTAGCTCAGGCCCGCGCTGATCGGCAGGAAACGGGCGGCGGCGTCGGTGAGCCGCCCGATTCCCAGGAAGGCGGCCTTGGGTACCGGTATCCGGCGGATGCGCTGCCCGGCGGCGCATTCCAGCATGTCCACGATTTCGTCGAACGCCACCATATGACCGCCGCACAGATAGCGCCTCGGCCCGAGGCCGGGGCGCATGACGGCGGCGTGCACCGCGGCCACGTCCCGGACGTCGATCATCTGCATCCCGCCCTCGATCCGGGGCGCGATCCGGGCCCGTAGCATCGCGCCCCAGCCGTCGGAGGTGATACCGCCCTGGGCGCCCAGACCGGGGCCGACGACGCTGGAGGGATAGGTGATGACGATCGGCGCGCCCGTGGCCTGCAACGCCCGTGCGATCCGGTCGGCGGCGGACTTGGTGCGGCCGTAGGCGCTGCGCCCCGGAGCCGTCGGGCTGTCCGGCGTGATGACCGGGTCTGGACTCGGGAAAAGCGCGCTGTAGCTGGCTACGTGGACGATCGGGTCCAGCTCGAGCGCCGTCGCGCGGGCGAGGACGGTGGCCGTCGCGTCGGTGTTGACCTCCCACATCAATCGCTCGCGCCGGTTGTCGGTGCCGACCACCCCCGCCGCGTGCACGACGGCGTCGCACCCCTCGAGCAACGCCTCGACCGTCTTCGGGTCCCGGATATCGCCCGACAGCACCGACAGCGCTTCGGGCCCGCTGTCGAACATGCGGGGGACCGAGGCAAAGGATTCGCTGGGATGGACCAGCAGGACGATGTCGTGCCCCGCCCGCAGGAGTGCGGCGACGGTGTGCGCGCCGAGGTAGCCGGTGCCGCCGGTGACCGCGATTCGCATCCGGCTATCCCTCGTCGCTACCGGTGCAGAGCTCCCCCGCGCCGTGCCCCGCGCCGTCGTTCAGTTCGTCCACTGTCATTCCTTCGTCACCACGAGCTCACCCGTCCGGCCCGGCGTCGCGGCGCGCTGGGCGCACCACGACAATTGCCGGAAGCATCGGCACAAATTCGATGCCAGTGGCATCGTAATAGAGGGCAGGAGCGGCATGGGCGAAACGGCACAGGATCCGCCTTCCCCGACCCGCAGCGCGGGCCGGCCACGGGACGAGTCGGTCGAGCACCGCGTGCTGGTGACCGTCCGGGAGATGCTGGTCGAAGTCGGATGGGAGGAGCTGAGCGTCCGTGCGGTGGCGGCACGGGCCGGAGTCGGTCGCGCGTCGATCAGCCGCCGCTGGCAGTCGAAGGCCGAACTGGTGCTGCACGCCGTTCTCGGCGAGACCCCCGATCTGACCCCGTTCGAAGGAACCGACCGTGCGGGCTGGATCGAGTGGGTGCTGCGCGGCAGCCGGGAATTGTTCGCGCGCTCCGAGGTTCGCGCCGCCGTACCAGGACTGTTGACCGCGCTCGAGCAGGACCGGCAACTGCGCCACCGGCTGTGGGCCGGGTTCAGCACCCCGGCGGCCGCGCTGTTCGCCGCCACCGAGCCAGCCTTTCGTGCGGAGTCCGAGCTGGACGCCCGGGCTGTCATCGCGCTGGCGGCCGGGGCGGCACTGTTCCTGGAGTTCGTCGCCGACGGTGACGACAGCGCGCGCATCCACCGGCGCATCGGCGAACTCCTGCACCGCGCCGCGCTCGAGCGCTGACCCGCCGGGCGGGCTCGAAAGCCGGTTGACGCGCCCTTCGCGCCGCTCAGTACAGTGGGCCGGTGATTCGCACCGCCGCGCTGGCCCATGTCCGGGATCGCCGCCTGCTGCAGGCGCGTTCGGTCGGCAAGGACGTCTTCTACATGGCGGGCGGCAAGATCGACCCCGGCGAGACGCCCGAGGCGGCGCTGCGCCGCGAGGTGCGCGAAGAACTCGGTGTCGGCGTCGTCTCCTCCGACGAACTCGGGATCTTCCAGGCCGAAGCGTACGGGCACGCCCCCGGCACCCGGCTGCACATGACCTGCTTCACCGCGAGCTCGACGGCGAACCGCGGCCCACCAGTGAGATCGCCGAGCTGCGCTACTTCACCGTGAGCGAGTACGCCGCGATGGAGCACGTGGCCCCCGGCTCGATGCTGGTCTTCCGCAGACTCCACGAGCTCGGCGCGGTCGACTGGTAGACGGCGAGAAACCGGTCTATGCCGCGATGTCGAACAAGGTCAGTTCCCGCGGTTGACGAGCGGCCGCGGCGCGCTGTTCGGCGCGTTCGCGAATCGCGCAGGTCGGACCGATGCCCAGCGCCACCGACTCAGGTGACAGCAGCCAGCCGCGACAGCGGCGGCAATGCGCGACGAGTCGCACCGTTGGCGCGTCCCCGGTCTCAGCCATGTGTTCCTCCTCCGGCCGAGCAGATACGTCGAAAAGCCTGACACAAGGCACCGACAAAGAAGCGGGATCCGCGCTGTCCCAGCTGGTTCGGCTGGTGGCTGATCCGAAAACGGACAAAAACGGATCGAGTATTCATTGCACAGCGGCGGTAACTCGAGGATTACTGAATAAGCCGGGTCACGCAATTGTCGGCGTCGGAATCCTTTTCAACTCACGTCACCGCCGGAGGGCAGTCCCATGCCTAGTATCACTTCGCTTTCGCCAGCTCAAGGGCCGGGGTCCGGCGGTAACAGCGTGGTGATCACCGGCACCGGTTTCAGTGGCGCTGGCCCCTTGACAGTGCGTTTCGGCGCGGTCGCAACGACTTTCACCATCGACTCCGATACCCGGATCAGGGCGGTCGCCCCGGCTGGAACCGGGACCGTGCAGGTCACGGTAACCGCGATGTTGAACGGCACGAGCAACGCACTGCCCTACACCTATGTGGCGGTTCCTTCGCTGAGCTCGATCATTCCCGCGCAGGGACCGACCGGAACGACGGTCACCCTCAACGGAGCACACCTGTCCAATGTCACCGGGGTGAATTTCGGCAACACTTCGGCCGGCTCGTTCACGATCGTCTCGGCTACCCAGATCACCGCGACGGTTCCGCCGGGCACGGGCATCGTTCCGGTGACGGTCACATCACCGGTCGGCACGAGCAACCCACTGTCCTACACCTACACCCCCGCTCCCCCCATCATCACCTCGCTCTCGCCGACTTCGGGACCGGCGCTCGGCGGCAACAGTGTGGTGATCACCGGCACCGGATTCACCGGTCCTACCACCGTGCGATTCGGCTCGACCGCGACGACGTTCACCATCGACTCCCCGACACGGATCACGGCGATCGCTCCGCCCGGGACGGGCACGGTGCAGGTCACCGTCTCCACCGCCGGCGGCACCAGCAACGGAGTGTCCTACTCCTACCTCACGGTGCCCTCGCTGGCCTCGATCAGCCCGGCGGCGGGCCCGGCTGCGGGCGGCAACACCGTCACACTCACCGGCACGGGATTCGCCGGAGTCACGGCGGTGAGGTTCGGTGCGACCGCGGCGAGTTCGTTCACCGTCGTCTCCAACACCCAGATCACTGCCGTCGCGCCGGCCGGAACCGGCACGGTGCAGGTCACCGTCACCAACCCCAACGGCACCAGCAACGGTGTCACGTACACCTACGTCCTCGCACCGGCACTCACCGCCGTGGCACCGACCTCCGGACCCGAAACCGGCGGCAACACCATCACACTCACCGGCACCCGACTCACCGGAACCACCGCAGTACGCTTCGGCACCACACCGGCCACCTCCTTCACCGTCATCTCCGACACCCAAATCACCGCCGTCGCCCCCACCGGCACCGGCACCGTCGACATCACCGTCACCACCACGGGTGGCGTTAGCAACGCCGTCACCTACACCTACGTCCCCACACCGGCACTCACCGCCGTGGCACCGACCTCCGGACCCGAAACCGGCGGCAACACCATCACACTCACCGGCACCGGATTCACCGGAACCACCGCAGTACGCTTCGGCACCACACCGGCCACCTCCTTCACCGTCATCTCCGACACCCAAATCACCGCCGTCGCCCCCACCGGCACCGGCACCGTCGACATCACCGTCACCACCATCGGCGGCACCAGCAACGCCCTCACCTACACCTACGTCCCCACACCGGCACTCACCGCCGTGGCACCGACCTCCGGACCCGAAACCGGCGGCAACACCATCACACTCACCGGCACCCGACTCACCGGAACCACCGCAGTACGCTTCGGCACCACACCGGCCACCTCCTTCACCGTCGTCTCCGACACCCAAATCACCGCCGTCGCCCCCACCGGCACCGGCACCGTCGACATCACCGTCACTACCACGGGTGGCGTGAGCAACGGCGTTCTATACACGTTCGTCGCCGCACCGGCTCTCGTGTCGCTCGCCCCGACCTCCGGGCCGGAGACCGGCGGCAACACCGTCGTCCTGACTGGCACCGATCTCACCGGCACGACCACTGTCACCTTCGGCGCCACACCGGCTGCCTCCTTCGTGGTGGATTCGGACACCCAGATCACCGCCGTCGCCCCCACCGGCACGGGCACCGTGGACGTCACCGTCACCACAGCCGGTGGCACCAGCACACCCCTGACCTACACCTACGTCCCCGCACCCGTACTCGCCTCGATACAGCCGAACTCCGGTCCCGAAACCGGCGGCAACACCATCACACTCACCGGCACCGGATTCACCGACACCACCGCCGTCACCTTCGACGGCACACCGGCGGTGTCGTTCACCGTCATCTCCGACACCCAAATCACCGCCGTCGCCCCCACCGGCACCGGCACCGCCGACATCACGGTCACCACCGTTGGCGGCACCAGCAACGCACTCACCTACACCTACGTCCCCACACCCGCACTCACCACGATCACGCCGACCACCGGACCCGAAACCGGCGGCACCGCTGTGGTCCTCACCGGCACCGGGTTCACGGAAACCACCGGAGTCCACTTCGGCGCCTCACCGGCGGTTGCCTTCACAGTCGTCTCCGACACCCAGCTCACCGCTGTGGCCCCCACCGGCACCGGCACCGTCGACGTCACCGTCACCTCGGCGGGTGGCACCAGCGATCCCGTGATCTACACCTACGTCCCGGCACCGGCGCTCGCCGCGATCGTTCCCGCCTCCGGTCCGGAAAGCGGCGGCAACACCGTCACACTCACCGGGACGGACCTCACCGGCGCCACCGCCGTGCTCTTCGACGACACACCCGCCAGTTCGTTCACCGTCGTCTCCGACACCCAGATCAGTGCCGTGGTGCCCGCAGGCACCGCAGGGCCCGTCGTCGTCACGGTCACTACCACGGGTGGCGTGAGCAACGGCGTTCTCTACACGTTCGTCGCCGCACCGGCTCTCGTGTCGCTCGCCCCGACCTCCGGGCCGGAGACCGGCGGCAACACCGTCGTCCTGACCGGCACCGATCTCACCGGCACGACCACTGTCACCTTCGGCGCCACACCGGCTGCCTCCTTCGTGGTGGATTCCGACACCCAGATCACCGCCGTCGCCCCCACCGGCACCGGCACCGTCGACGTCACCGTCACCACCATCGGTGGCACCAGCAACGCGCTGGGCTACGGCTACGTCCCCGCACCCGTGCTCGCCGCGATCGTTCCCGGCTTCGGCCCGGAGACCGGCGGCAACACCGTCGCTCTGACGGGCACCGACCTCACCGGCGTCACCGCTGTGCGTTTCGGCGCGAATACCGCGATCGCTTTCACGGTGGTCTCCGAAACCGAGATCACCGCCGAAGTGCCCGCGGGAACCGGTCCCGTCGATGTCACCGTCACCTCGGCCGGTGGCACCAGCACACCCCTGACCTACACCTACGTCCCCGCACCCGCACTCACCTCGATACAGCCGAACTCCGGTCCCGAAACCGGCGGCAACACCATCACACTCACCGGCACCGGATTCACCGACACCACCGCCGTCACCTTCGACGGCACACCGGCTGCCTCCTTCGTGGTGGATTCCGACACCCAGATCACCGCCGTCGCCCCCACCGGCACCGGCACCGTCGACGTCACCGTCACCACCATCGGTGGCACCAGCAACGCGCTGGGCTACGGCTACGTCCCCGCACCCGTACTCGCCTCGATACAGCCGAACTCCGGTCCCGAAACCGGCGGCAACACCATCACACTCACCGGCACCGGATTCACCGACACCACCGCCGTCACCTTCGACGGCACACCGGCAACCTCGTTCACCGTCGTCTCCGACGCCCAGCTCACCGCCATCGTCCCCGCAGGCACCGGCCCGGCCGACGTCACCGTCACCACAGCCGGTGGCACCAGCACACCCCTGACCTACACCTACGTCCCCGCACCCGCACTCGCCTCGATACAGCCGAACTCCGGTCCCGAAACCGGCGGCAACACCATCACACTCACCGGCACCGGATTCACCGACACCACCGCCGTCACCTTCGACGGCACACCGGCGGTGTCGTTCACCGTCGTCTCCGACACCCAGCTCACCGCCGTCGTCCCCGCCGGGTCCGGCTCCGTGGATGTCGTCGTCACTTCCACCGGCGGCACCAGCAACGCCTCGACCTACGCCTACGCCCCCGCACCTGCGCTGGCAGCGGTGGTGCCCGAGTCGGGTCCGGAGACCGGCGGCAATATCGTTCCCCTGTCCGGATCGGGATTCAGCGGCGCGACCGCCGTGAACTTCGGTGATACCCCGGCGACGTCGTTCACGGTGGTGTCGGATACCGAGATCACCGCTGTTGCTCCCGCCCAGTCCGGCGCGGCCGTGGTCACCGTCTCCTCCGTCGGAGGCGACAGCAACGGCGTCCTCTACAACTTCGTGCCGGCGCCCACCCTCACCTCCGTCGACCCCGGCGCCGGGCCGGAGAACGGTGGCAACACCGTCACGCTCACGGGCACCGAGTTCACCGGTGCCACCGCGGTCGATTTCGGTGGGACGGCGGCCGTCTCCTTCACGGTGGTGTCGAGCACCGAGATCAGCGCCGTCGTGCCCGCGGGGACGGGCGTGGTCGACGTCACGATCACCACTGCGGGCGGCGACAGCAACAGCGTTCGCTATGCCTACGTCCCGGTACCGTCGGTCACCACGGTTCTCCCCGGCTCAGGACCCGAACCGGGCGGCAATACGGTCGAGTTCACCGGCACCGGATTCACCGGCGCCACGGCGGTGGACTTCGGTGCGAATGCCGCGGTGTCGTTCACCGTGGTCTCCGACTCCCAGATCACCGCGGTCGTGCCCGCCGGGTCCGGATCGGTGAATGCCACCGTGACCACAGCCGGCGGTACCAGCAATCCGGTGGTCTACGCCTACATCCCGGCGCCCACGCTCAGCAGCGTGGCGCCGCGCTTCGGCCCGGAGACCGGCGGCAACACGGTGACGCTCACCGGCACCAACCTCACCGGGGCCATCGCCGTCCGCTTCGGCACCACCCCCGCCACGTCCTTCACCGTCGTCTCCGACACGCAGATCACCGCCGTCGCCCCCGCACGCACCGGCAACGCGGCGATCACCGTCACCACTCGTGGCGGGAGGAGCAACTACGTGGCCTACGGGTACACCCCGGCGCCCACGCTCAGCAGCGTGGCTCCGCGCTTCGGGCCGGAGACCGGCGGCAACACGGTGACGCTCACCGGCACCAACTTCACCCGGGTCGTCGCCGTCCGCTTCGGCACCACCCCCGCCACGTCCTTCACCGTCGTCTCCGACACCCAGATCACCGCCGTCGCCCCGGCCGGCACCGGGACCGTCGCGATCACCGTCACCAGCCCGGGCGGCACGAGCAACTTCGTGGCCTACGGCTACACCCCGCCACCCACCCTCACCAATCTGTCTCCGCGCTTCGGGCCGGAGACCGGCGGCAACACGGTGACGCTCACCGGCACCAACTTCACCCGGGTCGTCGCCGTCCGCTTCGGCACCACTCCCGCCACCTCCTTCACCGTCGTCTCCGACACCCAGATCACCGCCGTCGCCCCCGCGCGCACCGGCAATGTCGCCGTCACCGTCACCAGCCCGGGCGGCACGAGCAACTTCATCGCCTACGGCTACACCCCGCCACCCACCCTCAGCACTGTGGCTCCGCGCTTCGGGCCGGAGACCGGCGGCAACACGGTGACGCTCACCGGCACCAACCTCACCCGGGTCGTCGCCGTCCGCTTCGGCACCACCCCCGCCACCTCCTTCACCGTCGTCTCCGACACCCAGATCACCGCCGTCGCCCCCGCACGCACCGGCAACGCGGCGATCACCGTCACCAGCCCGGGCGGCACGAGCAACTTCGTGGCCTACGGCTTCACCCCCACCCCGGCGCTGGCCACGGTCGTGCCGCGCTTCGGGCCGACGACCGGCGGCAACACCGTCACCCTCACCGGCACCGGGTTCACCCGCACCACCGCGGTCCGCTTCGGCACCACTCCCGCCACCTCCTTCACCGTCGTCTCCGACACCCAGATCACCGCCGTCGCCCCAGCCCGTACCGGCACCGTCGCGGTCACCGTCACCAGCCCGGGCGGCACCAGCAACGGCATCTCCTACACCTTCGTCCCGGCACCGACGCTCGCCGCGGTCGCCCCCGGCTCCGGGCCGACGACCGGCGGCAACACCGTCACCCTCACCGGCGCCAATCTCAGCGGCACCACGGCCGTCGCCTTCGGCGGCACACCGGCGACCTCCTTCACCGTCGTGTCGAACACCGAGATCAGCGCCGTCGCCCCGGCGGGCAGCGGCACCGCGCCGGTCACCGCCACCACGCCCGGCGGCACCAGCAACGGCGTCTCCTACACCTACGTGCTCGTCCCCGCGCTCGCCTCGGTCGCGCCGAACACCGGTCCGATCGAGGGGGGCAACACCGTGCTCTTCACGGGCACCAACCTCACGGGCGTCACCTCGGTACTGTTCGGCACGACCGCGGCCACGTCGTTCACCGTCCTGTCCGCTACGCAGATCAGCGCCGTCGCCCCGGCCGGTACCGGAACGGTGTCCGCCACCGTCGTCTCGCCCACCGGCACCAGTAACGGGGTGCTCTACACCTACGGCGAAGCCCCGGCCATCGTCGCGGCGGTCCCGAACGTGGGGCCGCGAGCCGGCGGCAACACGGTTGTGCTCCAGGGCGACAACTTCACGGGGACTGTCGCGGTGGATTTCGGCGCTGTCGCGGCGACGTCCTTCACCGTCGATTCGGATACCCAGATCACGGCCGTCGTTCCCACCGGGACCGGGGTGGTCCCGATCAGGGTCACCAACCTGGTCGGTGCCAGCAACGCGGTTTCGTACACCTATCTCGGAACACCGACTGTCACCACGATCGATCCGAACCGGGGCCCGGCCACAGGGGGCAATACGGTCACTCTCACCGGCACCGAATTCACCGGCGCCAGTGCGGTCGACTTCGGTGGCACACCAGCGACGTCCTTCACCGTCGTGTCGAGCACCCGCATCAGCGCCGTCGCTCCCGCTGGAACCGGCACGGTGAACGTTTCCGTCACCACGCCGGGCGGTCTGAGCAACGGCGTCTCCTACACGTATGTCCCGGCGCCGACCCTCACCACGGCGGCGCCCGGCTCCGGCCCGGAAATCGGCGGCAACACCGTCGTCCTCACGGGCGCGGGCCTCACCGGCGCGACCGCGGTGCGTTTCGGCGCCAACGCCGCGGTCTCCTTCACCGTCGTGTCGGATACCGAGGTCAGGGCGGTCGCTCCCGCGGGCACCGGCACCACCGCGATCACCGTCACCACCGTGGGCGGTGTCAGCAACGGCGTGTCCTACGGCTACATCCCGGTGCCGACCCTCGCCACGATCGTGCCCGATTCCGGCCCGGAGACCGGCGGCAACACCGTCACCCTCACCGGCACCGGGTTCGCGACCACGACCGCGGTGAACTTCGGCTCGACTCCCGCTGTCTCGTTCACGGTCCTTTCCGGCACCCAGGTCAGGGCGGTCGCTCCCGCGGGCACCGGCATCACCGCGGTCACCGTCACCACCGTGGGCGGTGTCAGCAACGAGAACCCCTACACCTACGTCCCGGCGCCGGTCCTCGCCGCGCTGGTTCCCGCCTCGGGCCCCGTGAGCGGTGGCAACACCGTCACCATCGCCGGCACGGGTTTCACCGGTGTCACCGCGGTGCGATTCGGGGCCACACCGGCCACTTCGTTCACGGTGGTCTCGAGTACCGAGATCAGCGCCGTCGCCCCCGCGGGCACCGGCACCGCCGCGGTCACCGTCTCCGCCGTCGGCGGCACCAGCAACGGTCTGTCCTATGTGTTCGTCCCGGCGCCGGCGCTCGCCGCGGTGGTCCCCGGCTCCGGGCCGGAGACCGGCGGCAACACCGTCATCCTCACCGGCACCGGATTCGCCACCGCGACGGCGGTGAGTTTCGGCTCCACCCCTGCGCTGTCGTTCACCGTGGTTTCGAATACCGAGATCAGCGCGGTGGCACCCGCCGGGATCGGTTCGGTGAATGTCGTGGTCACCGCCGCGGGCGGGACCAGCAATCCGGTGCCCTACTCCTACGTCCCGGCTCCGGCTCTGGCCTCGGCGGTCCCGGATGCCGGTGCGCAGACCGGCGGCAACACCGTCACACTTACCGGCACCGGATTCACCGGCGCCACCGCCGTCCGCTTCGGCACCACGCCCGCCACCTCGTTCACCGTCGTCTCCGACACCCAGATCACCGCCGTCGCCCCCGCGGGCACCGGCACCACCGCGGTCACCATCGCCACCGTCGGCGGCACCAGCAACGAGGTCGTCTACACCTACACGCCACCGCCCGCACTCGCCGCGATCGTTCCCGGCTCGGGACCGGAGACCGGCGGCAACACCGTCACACTTACCGGCACCGGATTCACCGGCGCCACCGCCGTCCGCTTCGGCGCCACCCCCGCCACCTCGTTCACCGTCGTCTCCGACACCCAGATCACCGCCGTCGCCCCCGCGGGCACCGGCACCGCCGCGGTGACCGTCACGGCCGTCGGCGGCACCAGCAACGCTCTCGCCTACGTCTTCGCGCCCGTTCCCACGCTCGCCTCGGCGGTTCCCGGCTCCGGGCCCGAGACCGGCGGCGACACCGTCACCCTCACCGGCACCGGCTTCACCGGCGCGACCGCGGTCACCTTCGGCGGCACACCGGCGGTGTCGTTCACCGTGGTCGCCGACTCTTCGATCACAGCGGTCGCCCCGGCTGGGGCCGGTTCGGTCAACGTCGTCGTCACCACCCCCGGTGGCGCCACCAACGGCGTTCTCCACACCTACGTTCCCGCGCCTGCCCTCGCCTCCCTCGCTCCGGGCTCCGGACCCGAGACCGGCGGCAACACCGTCACCCTCACCGGCACCGGATTCACCGACGCGACGGCGGTGAGCTTTGGTCTCGCTCCGGCGATTTCGTTCACAATCGTTTCCGACACGAGGATCATCGCCGTCGCCCCGCCGAGCACCGGCACGGCGGCGGTCACCGTCACCACGATCGGCGGCACCAGCAACGGCGCCCTCTACACCTACGTTCCCGCACCGACCCTCGCCTCCCTCGCTCCCGACTCCGGACCCGAAACCGGCGGCAACACCGTCACCCTCACCGGCACCGGATTCACCGGCGCGACCTCGGTGCGTTTCGGCGCCACACCGGCGGCCTCGTTCACCGTGGCGTCGGACACGGAGATCATCGCGATCGCTCCGGCCGGCACCGGCTCCACCGCGGTCACCGTCACCACGATCGGCGGCACCAGCAACGGCGCCCTCTACACCTACGTTCCCGCACCGACCCTCGCCTCCCTCGCTCCCGACTCCGGACCCGAAACCGGCGGCAACACCGTCACCCTCACCGGCACGGGCCTCACGGCCGCGACCTCGGTGCGTTTCGGGAGCGTCCCCGCGGCGTTCACGGTGGTCTCCGCCACCGAAATCAGCGCCACCGCTCCTCCCGGGACGGGGACGGCCGGCGTCACCGTCACCACGGCGGGTGGCACCAGCAACCCCGTTTCCTACGCCTACGTCCCGGCGCCCACCCTCGCCTCGGCTCTCCCGGACGCGGGCCCGACCACGGGCGGCGACACGGTCGTCCTCACCGGCACGGGGTTCACGACCGCGACCGAGGTCGACTTCGGCGCGAACACGGCGGTCTCCCTGACGGTCATCTCGGATTCCGAGATCCACGCCGTGGCGCCCGCCGGGGCCACCGGGACCGTCACCGTCGCCGTCACCGCGACCGGCGGCACCAGCAACGGAACCTTCTACACCTACGTGCCCGCGCCGGTCGTGGCGTCGGTGACCCCCAACTCCGGGCCGACCACGGGCGGCAATACCGTCACGCTCGTCGGCACCGGGTTCAGCGGCGCGACCGCCGTCCGTTTCGCCGCGACACCGGCGGCCTCCTACACCGTGGTCTCCGACACCCAGATCACCGCTGTCGCGCCCGCCGGTACGGCGGGACCGGTCGCGGTCACCGTCACCACCTCCGGCGGCACGAGCAACGGGGTCACCTACAACTACGTCGCCACACCCGCCCTCAACTCGGTCGTTCCCACTTCGGGTCCGACCACGGGCGGGAACACGGTGACGCTCACCGGCGCCGACCTCACCGGCGCCACCGCTGTGCGCTTCGGCGCGCGAAGCGCCGTGTCCTTCACCGTGGTCTCGAGTTCCCAGATCAGCGCCGTCGCGCCCGCCGGGCTTACGGGACCGGTCGCGGTCACCGTCATCACTCCGGGTGGCACGAGCAACGGCGTCACCTACACCTATGTCGCCACACCGACGCTCGCCTCGGTCGTCCCCACTTCGGGTCCGGCTGCCGGCGGCACCGCCGTCGTGCTCACCGGCACGGGATTCACCGGAGCCACCGCCGTCCGCTTCGGGACCACCCCCGCACCCTCCTTCACCGTGGTCTCCGACAGTCAGATCTCGGCGGTGGCCCCCGCTCGACCCGACGGACCGGTCGCGGTCACCGTCACCACTCCGGGCGGCACCAGCAACGGAGCCCTCTACACGTATCTGCCCGCCCCGGCGATCGTCTCGATCCATCCGAACCAAGGACCCGCCGCCGGTGGCACCACCGTCGTCCTGACCGGGACGGGATTCACCGGTGCGACAGCGATACGTTTCGGCACGACGCCTTCACCCTCGCTCACCGTGCTGTCCGACACGCTGGTCCGCGCCACCGTGCCCGCCGGGACGGGGGTGGTCGGCGTCACGGTCACAACCCCCAGCGGCACCAGCAACGGCATCCCCTACACCTATCTCCTCGTCTAGTTCGGGTCTGGTTCGGGCCCGCCGGGGGTTATCCCCCGGCGGCTCGGTCACTCACCGTCGCGGCTCGCCACGGTGTCCGGCTGACGACGAGCGTGCTCCGCCACCCAGACGCCGACGCCGATCGCCCCGGCGACCGGCCACGACACCAGCCCGCCGACCGCTGCCGCCCCGAGCCCGCCGAAATAGAGCAGCGACTCCCGATCCGGAACCCGTTTGCGCACCGCCGTGGTCGCCGCCGAGACACCGTTCGCCACGGTGCGTGGCCCCGGCGGCAGCGGGACGCGCGCCATGCGCATGCCGAGCGTCGGAACCGGGAGCCGCACGGCGGCGCGCTCGGCGGTCGCGGTGCTCGTCCCGGTCGGCGCTCGGGTCTCGGTGCCGCGCGCCTCGGTCGACTCGGAGCCGGTTTCGCGAACCTTCTCGGTGGCTGTCTTGGACATGACCGCTCCTTCCTCGTCCTGAACCTCGTCGCTGTTGTCTGTGTGATCCAGCCAAGCCGGGCTCACGCCGAGGCGCAAGCCCTCGGCGTGCCAGGCGCTTCGCGACCGAACCCAGCGTGGGCGGACGTGGGAATGGGTATCGCCCGGTCCGCCGGCGGCAACGCACGCGTGGCTCCGGCCTGCGCGGCCGGTCAGCGTGGTCTCTCGATTCGAACGTCGATATGCCCGGTAGTGGCTATTAGATTGCTGCACACCACCATACTCGGCGGAAGCTCGCGGCATTCCGGGATCTTTACTAGGCCAAATAGCCTTTTTGGTTCATTCCGGTCTCACACTTTTCAGTCGCTGATAGTTTGCTGACAACAGAAGACTTCAGCCGGCTGATCGACGAATGCGGCGAACTACCCCTGGAGGTCAAGGTCGTGACTCGTCCATTTCTCCGTGTCCCTGGCAGTAGGCGCATCCGTTCGGCCCGTGTCCTCGGCGCGCTCGGCGGCATGGCGTTCACGCTGCTGCTGGCGACCACGGCAACCGCGGAACCGGTGTATCCGCTGCCGGACCCGGACCCGTTCTACGCCGCCCCGGCCAACGTGGCGGCACACCGACCAGGTGACGTGCTCGACGTGCGGCCTTTGCCGCCGCTGGCTTCCTTCCCCGGAGCCACCGTCAGGCTGGTCGAGTTCCGCTCCACCAATTCGCGGGGCGCGCCGATCGCGGCGACCACCACGATCGTCACCCCCGCATTCCATCGGCCCGGCATGCCGCTGCTGTCCTACCAGCACTTCATCAACTCGCTCGGCACCGGCTGCGCGGTATCGCGCCTGCTCTACACGAACGACTTCAACCTGTCGATGGCGACGCCGATGTTGAACGTGCTGCTGCAACGGGGCTGGAGCCTGGCGCTGCCGGACCATCTCGGACCACAATTCGCCCTCGGCGCCGGGCGTCTGGGCGGCCAGATCACGCTGGACGGCATCCGTGCCGCGAGGAACCTGCCCGAACTCGCCGTGCAGCACAGCCCGGTGGCGCTGGCGGGCTACTCCGGTGGTGGCCTCGCGACGGCCTGGGCGGCGGCGCTGCAGCCGGACTACGCCCCGGACGTGCGGCTGGCGGGCGCGGCCATCGGCGGTGCCCCGATGAACCTGGTGGCGATGGCGGAGGGGCTCGGTCTCAATCCGCACCCGGCCTTCGGCTTGGCCATGGCCGCGGCGATCGGCTTGGAGCGGGAGTACCCGGACCGGGTTCCGATGAGCTCGAATCTCAACGAGCGTGGCCGGGCTCTTCGCGACGCCATGGCCAACAGCTGCACCAACGAGATCCTGGCCATCGGCGCCGGCGGCAGCGCCCGCGATTTCGTCGACAACACCTCGGTTTTCGACATGCCCGGCGCTTGGGACGTGGTGGAGGAGAACAGTGTGGAGCTCTACGGCGGCGCTCCCGCGACTCCGATCTTCGAATGGCATTCCCCCAGTGACCACCTGATCCCGCTCAGCGCCATCGACAACACGGCCCGCCGCTGGTGCGCCGCCGGAGTGCCGCTGCAGATGCTGCACGTGCCCGCCTTCAACCATCTGTCCGCGGCCGGCATGGGCGCTCCCGCGGTGGCGGCTTGGCTCGAAGGCCGGGTTCGTGGTGAGCCGGCGCCTTCCAACTGCTGACGCACCACTCCTGCCGCCACCCTCGGTTCGCCACTGCTTCCGAGGCATCGCGCGCGGGAGCGCGAGGAAACCCGGCGCCGGATTGTGTCGAGATCTGCGGGGTAAGCCGTGATTACAGGAGGTGATGACATGCCGAAGGCTTGGACGGACAAACAGGAACGCCAATACGAGCACATCAAGGACTCGGTGAAAGACCGCGGTGCGAGCACTGGTCGTGCGAAGGAGATCGCCGCTCGCACGGTCAACAAGAACCGGGCCCAGTCCGGGCAATCCAAGACCGCGAGCAAGACCTCGACCGACGACAAGTCGCCGCAGCGGCGCGGAGGCCAGCGTTCGCACAGCGGCGCGCAGGGGCCGACGCGAGATCAGCTGTACAACGAGGCCAAGAAACGCAATGTCGAAGGCCGCTCGAAGATGACGAAGAAGGAATTGGCGCACGCGCTCGGACGGGACTGAGCCACACGCGCCGTCGAGGATCCACAAGCGAGAGGAGTGAAGATGGCCGAGCAGCGAGAAACGGGCACCGTCACCGGCACCAGGGACAAGGATTACAACCTGATCTGGTTCGTCGAGGCGTCGCTGGAGAACGCGTTGCGTTTGGACACGTTCATCCAGGACGCGGAGCGCGACGGAGACGCCGAGCTGGTGGAGTTCTTCCGCAAGGCGCAAGCCGACAGCCGCAAAGGCGGGCGGATGGGTAAGGACCTGCTGGCCCAGCGGCTCGCCAAATCCGATATGTGACGATTCGCGAGCATCGACGGCGGAGGGTGCGGCCACAAGGCCGCACCCTCCCCGCGTGTTTCTCCCGCGTTCAGCCGCTTCCCGCGCACAGGTGTTGCCGACTGGATGCTGGGTATCTCGCTCATGGATTTCGCCGCCGAGCCGAGGAGCAGACATGCGCGTCGTTGTGGTCGGTGCCACGGGGAACGTCGGAACCAGCGTGCTGGAGACGCTGGCGGGTGAGGCGGGGGTCGACTCGATCGTCGGGATCGCGCGGCGCGTACCGGGCAAACTGCGTGACGGCGTCGAATGGGTGGGCGCGGACGTGCGGACCGAACGACCTGGAATCCCATTTCCACGGCGCCGACGTCGTGGTGCATCTGGCCTGGTTGTTCCAGCCGACCCATCAGCCCATGGTCACTTGGCAGGCGAATGTCGGCGGTACCGAACGCGTGCTGCGCGCCGTGGCCGCGGCCCAAGTTCCCGCTCTGATCTACGCCTCTTCGGTGGGCGCCTACTCCCCGTGCCACGACGACGAACCGGTGCCGGAGAGCTGGCCCACCGATGGATGGCCACCCGCCGCGTATACCCGGGAAAAGGCCTATGTCGAGCGACTTCTCGATCAATTCGAAGCCGAGAATCCGGACCGCCGAGTTGTCCGCATGCGCCCCGCGTTCATCTTCCGGCGGGAGACCGCCAGCCAGCAGCGGCGCCTGTTCGCCGGTCCGCTGCTGCCGAATCGCCTGATCCGGCCGGGACTTCCGCCGGTTCTTCCGCTTCCGCGCGGTCTGCGATTCCAAGCGGTCCACAGTGACGACGTCGGCCGCGCCTACACGCTGGCGATCACGACCGACGCGCGTGGACCGTTCAATCTGGCCGCGGAACCGGTGATCGATCACGACAGGTTGGCCGAGTTGTTCGACGCTCGCGTGGTGTCCTTGCCGCCGGCGCTCGTGCGCGCCGCGCTCGCCGTGGGATGGCACGCCAGAGCAGTGCCCGCCGCGCCGGACCTGTTCGACGCGGTAATGCGCCTGCCGCTGCTCGACACCGGCCGGGCGCGCGCCGAGCTGGGGTGGACGCCGCGTTTCACGGCGGTCGACGCCCTCCGTCACTTGCTCGCCGGTTTGCGGGCAGGCGCGGGAGAAGACACCCCGCCCCTGGCCCGCGACGCGGGCGGACCCTGGCGCTGGCGCGAGTGGGCCTCCGGCGTGGGCGGACGAGAGCTGGGAGTTCGGTAAGAGACAGGACGCCACGGCGCCAGGGACCGCGACGTGCCACAGTGGACGCATGACAACTCGCGCCCAATTGCGCAAAGCCGCGCTGGCGTTGCCCGAAGCCGCCGAGCAGCGCGGCGGATCCGGCGAGATCGCGTTCACCGTGCGCGACAAGCGGTTCGCCGCGGTGGACGGGGAGGGCCGGGTGCGCCTCGAGCTGTCCGCGTCCGACGCCGAGGCGGTCCTGGCCGCGCATCCCACCGGCCAGCGGCTGACCAGCGACTCCACCGCGACCGGTGTCCGGATCTCGCTGGCGGAGATCAACGGCCAGCAGCTCAACCATTGGGTGTGGCGCGCCTGGCTCGCGCGAGCGCCGAAGTCGCTCGCGGCCCGGATGTCCGCCGCCGAGGACGGCAGCGCCGGAGTGGGCGACCTCCCAACGGCCATCGGCAAACCGGCCCTGCGGGCGCTGGCCGCCGCCGAAATCACCACACTCGCGCAGGTCGCCGAATCGACCGAGACACGACTGCTGGCGATGCACGGAATAGGCCCGAAAGCCGTTCGCATCCTGCGGGCGGCGCTCGAAGCGACCGGACGTTCGTTCCGCGAGTGAACCGCTAGCCGCGGACTCCGGCCAGCACTTGCTCGGCGCGGGCGCGCAACGTCCGGCCAGCCGCGTGCAGAGGCTCGGTCGAGCGGAGGGTGCGGCTGAGCACGAAAGCGCCCTCGAGCGCGGTGAGAACGGCCAGGATCAGTTCTCGGGCGTCCGGGGCGGGCACGCCACGGCGGACGAAATAACCGGCTCCCTCCTCGATCCACGAGGTGATGACCTCCGCGGCGACCTCGCGCAGTTCCGGTTCGCAGTCGGCGACCTCACCCGCGACGGTGCCGACCGGGCACATGTTGATCCAGCCGGTCTGCTCGATCTGCTCGGCGGCCGCGGCGAAGGCGGCGGGAATCGCCGAACGCAAGTCGTCGTGCGGATCGAGCAGCAATGGGAGCAACTGGATGTAGGCGGCTCCGGACGCGCGCAGCGCGGCGGCCGCGATCTGGGGCTTTCCGCCCGGGAAGTGATGGTAGAGCGAACCCATCGGAGCCTGGGCGGCGACGGTGATCTGCTTGACGCTGGTCCCCGCGTAGCCCTGGGTGCGCATCAGCTCGGCCATCGCGGTGACGAGGCGTTCCCGGGTGCTGGTTGACATCTTCTCGGTCACCATTCCAGACTAGAGCAAATACTCTAGAGCGATTGCTCGAATGGAGGCGGACATGCCTGTGATCGAACTGCCCGCGGGCCGGGTGCACTACGTCGAACGGGGCGAGGGACCCCCGGTCGTCCTGCTGCACGGACTGCTGATGAACCACACGATCTGGGACGAGGTACTCGAACGCGCTGCCCAGCGGCTTCCGGTATGTGCTGCCGGACCTGCCGCTCGGCGCCCACCCCTTCCCGCTGCGGCCAGGCGTCGACCTGAGCCTGCGCGGCCTGAACCAGTTGATCGCCGATTTCCTCGCGGCCTTGGATCTGCGCGCGGTGACGCTCGTGCACAGCGATTGGGGCGGCGGGCTGTTCCTCACCGCCTACGGGCTCGACCAGCGCGTCAACCGGCTGATCGTGCTGCCGTGCGAGGCATTCGACAACTTCCCGCCCGGCCTGCCGGGCAAGACGGCCACCGTGGCCACGTATCTTCCCGGCGGGGTCTGGCTGGCGCTGCGGCAGTTACGCGTTCCGTGGCTGCGCCGCTCGCCGTTGCTGTTCGGCTGGATGGCGCGGCGCCCGCTGTCCGAACGCGCTGGTGCGCGGCTGGACCGAGCCGGGGCTGCGGGACGCCCGGATCCGGCGGGACCTGCTCGCCTACACCAAGTCCGGCTACCGCAAACCCGAGCTGATCGCGAATACCGAAGCGCTGCGCGATTTCCAGGGCGACGCGCTGATCCTGTGGTCGTCGGCGGGCAAGGTGATGCCCCGCGAGCACGGGCGCAGGCTCGCCGAACTCATCCCGAAGGCCCGGCTGGTCGAGATCGACGACGCCTACGTCCTCTCCATGCTCGACCGGCCCGCCGCGGTCGCCGAGGCGATGTCGGCGTTCCTGCTCGAGACTCGTGCCGCACCGGAGCGGAACATACCGTAAGCGCGCCGGCGCTCAGGCATCCACGGTCACCAATGCCGCCGGGGCCACCGGCGCCGGCGAAGTCTCGACCGGTTCGTCGATCGTGCGGCGACGCGCCCGGTGGTACGCCCACTGCAACAGGCCGATTCCGGTGAGCCCGGCCGCGGTGGTGGCGATGCCGATCTCACTGCCGGGCGGGCGCCAGTCCACAACCAGCTCCGCGTCGTCGGTTCCGGCGGGGATGTCCACCGCGAGGAATACGCCGCCGATCGCGCTCGTCTTCAGCTCGCGCCCGTTCAGGGTGACGCGATGGCCCGGCCAGGCGAGCCGGGAGAACACGATGCGCCCGCCGCTCGGCGCGCTGACCATCGACCGCACCGTGATGTCGTCGAGAGAGTTCGTCGTCACGGCGGTCACCCCGGTGGTGTGGGCGATCGGCCCGTTGCGGGTGGACACGGGCCCGGCGGCGCGTTCCAGCACCCAGATGTGGCGCTCGTGGCCCGGATGATCCGCCCACCGCCAGCCCGCAGGCGCGGGGCGGTCGCGAGCATCCGGGTACTGCGTGCGATGCAGGACGACCCGGTCGACCTTCAGAAGGTCGACTATGGGCGCCCCCGTCGCGGTTTCGGTGGCGAACGCGCGACGGAACGCGTCGGGGCAGGTGCTGCCGTCCCAGGCCATGCAGAGCATGCCCGCGAAGGCGGCGTGCCCGATCGGCGTATAAGCGTTGACGTAGTCGAGTCCGAGCGCCTTCGCGTAGTTTCCGATGACCAGGGAACCGTAGGCGCCGGCCAGATTTCGTTCCTGCGGCGGCACGGCGGCGCGGTCGGCCAGTTGCAGGGTGAGCCCGTCGAAGTCGGGGAAGGCCGCGCGCATCGCCGAGCGCCGCTCCGGGAAACCATAGGACATCGGCGTCGTCGGCGCGCCGGCCACCTGCGCGTAGGCGATGGGGAACATGGCGAGGACGGTCAGCGCGCAGGCGGCGGCGGCCCCGCGATGACGCGCGAGCCATACGGCCGCCGCGCCCAGCGCGCCCACCGCGAGCGCACCCGCGACATGCCGCAGCACCAGTTCCGGAGCCGCCGAAACCGACCGCACGAACAACAGACCGATCAGCACGACAGCGGCCGTGGCACGCCGACGGGAGGCGGTGAACATGCCGTAGCGGCTCAGCAATACGCAGATCAGCACGAGCAACACGATGGCCAGCATCGGCAGCACTCGGGCCGGCCAGCGCAGCGGGCCGATCGCGCCCGGGCCCGCCGTCCACATCAGCACGGCCACCGCGAAGAAGATCGGGCCGCTGAGCTCCCGCACCGCCGAACGCGCCGCACGCCAATGATGAACGCGAGCGCCGGAATGAGAAACCACGCGATGTAGACCATCGGCAGCGGTTGGACGTGTCCCCACCAGGCCGTGAACGCGGGCGTGGTGCTCGGCAGGCTCGCGTTCAGCGATTCCGACCACGGCACCGTCAGGAACGGGTCGTTGTGGATCTGCACGCTGCCGCGCCAGGTCACCTGCGAGGACAGGATGCCGGACAGATTCGCGATCGCCGCGGTGAGCGCGGCGCACCCGGCGGCGAGGCAGAGCCGGACGGTGGGCGCCCACCGGCGCTGGTACGCGACCTCACCGGCCGCGACCGCGACGATGATCAGCGCCGATTCCACCGCTGGGAAGGCGTATTGGACCGTGAGCGTCAGATACAGGAAGACGAAGACCGGCAGCGGCCCACTCCGCCCGCGGGCGTACTGCACCGCGGACGCCCAGGCGTGCACCATCCAGGCGGTCGCCACGTGCGGGGTGAACCAGCTGGCCTCGTCGAAGAACAGGAACCAGCCGCTGAGCGGGAACGCCACACCCGCGACGGCGGCCCACCGGGGGCGGGCGCCGTAGGCGAGGCAGATGCGGAACACGCCGAGCGCGGCGATGATCGAGAAAACGAGCTTCACCGCCGTCGCGTAGGCGGCGAGATCGTCCATCGAAGGCGCGAGGAGATAGACCAGCAGTTGCGGCGGATTGAACAGCGCCGCCTCTTCCAGCGTGTAGTTGCCCGCCATCCATTCGTGCGGGACGAGCGCGGGAAACCGCCCGTCGCGCAACAACTCGCCGAGCATCACCCACATCGGGGCGTATTGCGCCTCGGTGTCATCGGTGTAGTAGTGCCTGGCGTCGGCCAGTAGCACCGATACGTATCCGGCGATGACCCCGACGATCGTCGCCGCGCCCCAGACGTAACGATCTTTTCGCGGTCCGGTTGCCGCGGCTGTACTCACAAGGCGCGGAGTGTAGCCGCAACGAGTGAACGAGTCACGACCGGTTCGCGTGATATGCCCGATTTCGCGGCGACTCCGGGTCCTCGCTCGGAGCCCGTGATTCACGCTTCGTCCGGCACGCCGAGGACCTGCCTGCCGATCACACCGGCGATCACCTCGGTCGAATACGCCATGAGCTGGCCCGCCTGGGCATCGCGCAGATGGCGTTGGATCGGCGACCGCTTGAGATATCCGGAGGCGCCGCCGACCCGGACGCCGAGCTGCGCCACCTCCACCGCGACCTTGTTCGCCAGGTACTTGGCCCGCGAGAGATTGTCGAAGAACAGCGGGACCCCGTTGTCGGCCTGCCACAACGCCTGCTCGTAGAGCGTGTGCGCCGCCGCGAGCCGGGTCTGGGCGTCCGCGACGTCGTACTGCACCCACTGCTGATATGCCAGGGGTTTGCCGAGGATCTCCCTGCTGCGCGCGTGCTCGACCAGGGCGTCCAGCGCCGCGTCGGCGATGCCGAGGGAGATCGCGGGGAGACCGGCCGGGATCACCGCGAAATCGCCCGGCCGCGGCGCCCTGCCCCGGTGATCGGCCCGCAGAACGGTGTCGTCGAACGCCAGCAGCTGACTGCGGGTGGCGCGCAGGCCGAGGGTGTCCCAGATCGGGACGACCGACACCGTCTCGTCGGGAACCACGCCGAAGAACGCGGGCTCACCCTCGACAAGCGCGTTGACCAGCAGGTAGTCAGCGATCTCGCTGCCGGACACGAAGCGTTTCGCCCCGCTGAGCGACCACCCGCCCTCGATCGGCGTGGCGACCTGCTGCGGCTGAAGGAAGCGATTGCCACTGGCGGGTTCGGACAGCGCGTTCGCGAAACGCTTGCCCGCGCGGAACTCCTCGGCGAAGAACGAGCCAAGCGTCTCCCGGGTGAGCTCCGCGAGGGCGACACCCGCACCGGCGTGCATCGTCCAGATCGTCGCGGTGGACGGGTCGGCCTTGGCGAGTGTCCGCACCAAGCGCCCGAGTCCCGAGTAGCTCAGGCCACCACCACCGACCGATTCGGGTAGGACCGCCTGACTCACTCCCGCAGCGTGCAACGCGTCGAGATGCTCGACGGCGATCTCGGCGCGCTCGTCGTGCTCCGCCGCCACAGCGGCGAATCCGGGCGCCAGGTCGCGGACCCGGTCGAGCAGTTGACGTTCGTCGTCTCGAATCGGGAGGAAGAAATGGGCAGTCGTCACGAATCGCTTTCCGGTCGGGAGGAATCGGCGGGCACGGCCGCCGGACGGCTCCATCGAGAATAGGCAGACGCTCGGCGCGCTGACCGTCCGATCGCGCCGGGGCCACCTCAGACGGTGTGGCCCGCGACCAGATCCGCGACCGAGTGGTAGTGCAACGTCTCGGCCGCGCGGCGCCGTACGGCCCCGTCCTCGGGTTCCAGCAGCAATCCGACGTGATCACCGAAGTCGTAGCGCTCGCGAATGTGGGCGCTGAACCAGCAGGGCACCGTGCTGAGCACGGGAATGCCATCAGGGCCCGCGTGCCAGTCGCAATGCACGAACTTGTCGATGTCGTCGCCGGTCTCACCGCCGAAGAGCCGTGCGAGCGAGAGTTGTTCACTGCTCAGCAAATGCACGGCGAGCCGATCGGCCCGCTGGGCGACCCGATAGGTGTGGTTCTTCTTGGACAGCCCGATCAGGAACCGGCGCGGCTCGATGCTGACCTGCGTCGCGAACCCGACGAGACAACCCGCGCGCCTGCCGTCGGCCTGGACGGTGACCAGCAGCACGGGATAGTCCGCTGCCGCGACCACCGCGTCGAACACTGCGGTCCGGTCTTCGGTAGCCATCGGTCCTCCCAGCGTGATGCGGCGTCTTCCCCGGATGCCCGCGCGATCGTCGTGCAAACGTGCCGGCCGAGCGGCGCGGACCTCCGGCCGCGGCGGCAGATCGTCTCCAGACGCCGATGCCGGCAAGGTGGGGCGCCCGAGCGACGGCTGTGCAGACCAGCTCTTTCCGGGCCTACATCCGGTGGATGATAGTCCACCACAAGGGCTTCGGGGACGACACTGAAAACGCACAGTGGCGATCGCCACATTGCGATCGAATCCGCGCCGTGGACGGGATGCGGGAATGGTCTCGCGAGCTCCGCGACCACGGACAAGATTCCTCGGCGTGCTTACGCGGCCGGACACAAGCGACGTCGAACCCATAATGACCAATGTCCTCAGTGGCGTTGCGACACCTCGAATCATAGGTCCCTGCTCTGGCTCGCGGACCGCTTTGACCAAGTCGTACCGGCCGTCAGTCGACCGCCCACGCGCCCCCGCCCGCTACCGGGGGCGCGTGTCAGCCTGCTAGTCCACCGGCTCCAGGTACACCGGGAGCCTGGCGTGCCCGTTGGAGATGAAGCTGGACACCGTGCCGAGTTCGGCGGGGTCGGCCGCCAGGCGCATGTTCGGGAAAAGCCGGAACAGGGCCGGGAGGGCTATCTCGGCTTCCAGCCGCGCCAGCGGTGCGCCCAGGCAGTGATGCGCGCCGTAGCCGAAAGCCAGGTGCTCCTTGGCCGGTCGCCGCACGTCGAACTCGCCCGCGGTGGCGCCGTGCAGTTTCGGGTCGCGGTTGGCTCCGGCATAGGAGGCGAGGATCGGCTCGCCCTTGGCGATGCGCACGCCATCGATGTCGATGTCATCGGCGGCGAAACGCAATGGCAGGTGTGCGACCGGCGCCTCGTAGCGCAAGGCCTCTTCGATCAGGTCGCTCCAGGTGGCGCGTCCCTCGATCACCTCGGCACGCTGGTCGCGATGGGTCAGCAGCGCGAAAACGGCTTGGTCGAGCAGGTTGACCGTGGTCTCGTGCCCGGCGCTGATGACGAGCAGCAGCGTGTCGATCAACTCCTGCTCGGTCAGCTGCGAGCCGTCCTCCTCGTCGCGATGCCCGATCAGCAGGCTGGTCATGTCGTCGCCGGGGGTCCGGCGCCGGTAGGCGACGAGTTCGCCGAGGATGCGGTACATCTCCATGTAGTTCGCCTGGGACTCCTCCGGTCCCAGCGAGGTGTCGAAGATGCCGTCGACGCAGGTGCGCAGACCGGCGTTCAGCGAATCCGGAACGCCCATCAGCGCGCTGATCACCTGGATCGGCAGCGGATAGGCGAAACGCTCCCTGAGGTCGACCGCTTCGCCCGCCGGTGTCGCCGCGAGCTCGGCCGACAGGTCCGCGGTGATCTGCTCGATCATCGGGCGCATCGCCTGGGTGCGGCGGTGGGTGAACGCGGGCGCGACCAGTTTGCGCAACCTGCGGTGATCCGCGCCGTAGGCGGTGAACATGTTGTTCACGGCCACCCACAGGAACAGCGGCCAGTCCTGCGGTATCTCCCCGTTGACGAACGCGGGCCAGTGCTGCCGAGCGTCTTTCGACACCCGCGGGTCGGCCAGCAACTGTTTGAGCACGCCCGCGTCGGTGACCGACCACGCGTGCACGCCACCCGGCAATTCCACGAGAGCCACCGGCCCGCGCTCGCGGATTCGTGCGGACTCGCCCTGGATGTCGGCGCCCGTCGGGTCCAGGACTAGGGGCTGTGTGTCCATCGGGACTCCTCAGTAGACAGTCAACGGTGGGGATTTCGGGAACACGACCGGCAGCGAGACCAGGGCGCGGTGGAACGGACCGGGTCGCCAGCTCAGTTGGCCGGGCTCGACCGCCAGTCTCAGTTCGGGCAGCGCGTCCAGGATCTGATCAATGGCGTCCTGGACCACCAGGTACGCGGCCGAACGCGCGGGACAGGCGTGCGGCCCCACGCTCCACGCCAGGTGCGCGCGGCTGTCGGTGCGATGATCGACGCCGATCGCGGGATCGTTGTTGCAGCCCGCCATACTGATCACGACCGGCTGGTGCGCGGGCAGCCAGACGCCATCAATGAGGATCGGCTGCTTCGGAAAGCTCACGCAGTAATTCGCCATCGGAGGGTCGTTGAACAACACCTCGTCCAAGGCGTCGCGCGTGGAAAGGCTGCCGCCGAGGAAGTCTCCCGCGAAGCGCTCGTCGGTGAGCATCAGCAGCAGCGTGTTGACGATGAGGTTCTGCTGCGGCTCGATGCCCGCGCCGTAGAGCGTCACCAGCTGATGGATCATCTCCACGTCGTCCAGGCCCGCGGGGTGCTGCAACAGCCTGGAGGTGATGTCGTCGCCGGGTTCCTTTCGCTTCATCTGCACCAGTTCGAACAGCGCGTCGGTGAGCATCGCGTTGCCCTTGTCCGCGTTGACGCCCTCGAAGATGGCGGCCATTCCGGTCGCGACCTGCTGGCCGATATCGGCCGGGCAGCCGATCATGGAGTTGAGCACCGCGAAGCTGAGCGGGAACGCGTACTGGCTGATCAGGTCGGCGGCGCCGTCCGCGCAGAACGCGTTGATCAGGGGGATGGCGATCTGCTCGATGGTTCCGTGCAGCGCGTGCAGATCGATCCCGGCGACGCCCGCGAGGTTCGCCTGCCGATAGCGCAAATGCTCGAGACCCGCGCTGCGCAGCGCGTTCGGCCGCCACTCCAGCATCGGAAGGATCGGGCACTCACCGGGGACATCCTTCTGCCAGGTACGCGGATCCGCCGGGAAGTGGTCGGGGTCGTTCAAGATGCGCAGCGCGGTGTGGTAGCCGATCACCAAGGTGGCGGGCACGTTCGGCGCCAACTCGACCGGAACGAGCGGACCGTACTTGCGGCGCATTTCGCGGTAGGCCTGGTGCGGGTCCTGCGCGTACTCCTCCGAATACAGCGGATAGCGGGGACCGTCGGTGTCGATCGGCGAGCTGTGCCGAACGGGGCACCCATCCGCGGCGGCGGACGGCGGGAAGTGTGGCGTGGTCAAAAGACAGTACTCCAGTGAACAAACAGTCGGCGAACGGATCGGCGCGCACGTGCGCGCCTGGACGTATGCCGACTCGATACGGGGTCATCGGTGACAGGCCGGCGCGCACCCTCATCAGCCGTGTGCGCGCAGACCTCTGAGCGGCTGCCTCCCTTCTGAATAGTGATGCGGCGCGCCTGCTCGCGGCAGACGGTCGCGGCTACGCCGGTCGGTCGTCCTGCTGGTCCGGGGAGAAGTGCAACGGAGGGGATTCGGGGAAGACGACCGGCAGCGCGGTGAGCGAGCGATGGAACGGCCCCGGGCGCCAGGTCAATTCCTCGGCGGGGACGGCCAGCCGCATCTCGGGCAAGGCGTCGAGCAACTGATCGATGGCGTCCTGCGCGATCATGTAGGCGACCGACCGGGCCGGACAGGCGTGCGGTCCGACGCTCCATGCGAGGTGTGCCCGGTTGTCGGTGTACTGCCCGGTGTTGATGGCCGGGTCGGTGTTGCATCCGGCCATGCTGATGACCACCGGCTGGTGCGCGGGTAGCCAGACGCCGTCGATCAGGATCGGCTGACGAGGGAAAGTGACACAGTAATTCGACAGCGGGGGGTCGGTGAACAGCACCTCGTCCAGCGCGTCCCGTGTCGAGAGGCTGCCACCGAGGATGCCACCGGCGAACCGCTGATCGGTGAGCATCAATCGCAGGGTGTTGATGATCAGGTTCTGTTCCGGCTCGATGCCGGCGCCGTAGAGCATCAGCACCTGCTGGACCAGCTCCGTGTCGTCGAAATCGACGGCGTGGCGCACTATCCGCGAGACGACGTCGTCGCCGGGCTGATTTCGTTTCAACTCGATCAGGTCCGCCATCGCGCCGGTGAACATCGCGTTGCCCTGCTCGGCGTCCACACCCTCGAACATCGCGGCCAGTCCCATCGCCGCCCGCTGCCCGATGTCCGGTGGGCAGCCGAGCATGGCGTTGATCACCGCGAACGACAGCGGGAACGCGTACTGCGCGATCAGATCGGCCGATCCATCGCCGCAGAAGGTGTTGATCAGCGGAACGGCGATCCGCTCCACCGTGGCCTGCAATGCGAATTGGTCGATCTCGCCGATGCCGGCGACCGTGGCCTGCCGGTAACGGGCGTGCGCCTGGCCGGAGTTCCGGATCGCGGCCGGACGCCACTCCAGCAGCGGCAGGACCGGGCAGTCGCTGGGCACGTTCTTCTGCCACGCGCGCGAATCGGCGGGAAAATGGTCGGGATCGTTCAAGATGCGCAAGGCGGTGTGGTAGCCGATCACCAGCGTCGCGGGTACGCCGGGCGACAGCTCCACCGGCACCAGCGAGCCGTACCGGCCGCGCATCTCTCGATAGACCCGATGGGGGTCCGCGGCGAATTCCTCCGAGTACAGCGCGATCCGGGGGCCGTCGGCGCCGACCGGTGAACCGTGCGGGACCGGGCAACCGCTGGACGAGGGCGCGAACGACGACGGGAACTGGGGGTTGGTCAAAACCGTGACTCCAAAGAACGGAACGTTCGACGAGCAGGGTGAAGCGCACGACACGCGGCCGATCGGGAATCCGAGCCGTCGTGCGCTGCGGCGGGAACCGACTGTACGTCGTAATCCTCTGCGGCACAACATATCTCGTGCACCATACCGATTCTGTAAGCGTGGTCGCGCGCTCTTCCCAGGTTCGGCGATACACCGGATGAGTGCCACTGCCGAGAGGGTGATCGAGACGCCCGCGTGTCGCGGACTACTCCGCCGCCTCCAGGAGGACCGGCAGCTCGGAGTGACCGTTGGAAATGAAGCTGAGCACGGTGCCCAGCTGCGACGGCTCGACCGCGAGGCGCATGTCCGGGAAGCGGCGGAAGAGGGCCGGGAGGGCGATCTCGGCTTCCATCCGCGCCAGCGGCGCGCCCAGGCAGTGATGCGCGCCATATCCGAAGGCCAGGTGATCCTTGACCGCCCGGCGCACATCGAACTCGTTCGCGGTCGCACCGTGCACCTTCGGATCGCGGTTGGCCGCCACATAGGAGGCCAGGATCGCCTCCCCCTTGGGTATGCGGACACCTGCGATGTCGATGTTTTCGACGGCGTAGCGCAGCGGCAGATGCGCCACCGGCGCCTCGAAGCGCAACGATTCCTCCACCACGTCCGACCAGGTGGTCCGGCCCGCCACCACGTCGGCACGCTGGTCCGCGCGGGTGAGCAACGCGAAGATGGCCTGGTCGAGCAAGTTCACCGTCGTCTCGTGCCCGGCGTTGATCACCAGCATCAGGGTGTCGACGAGTTCCTTCTCGGTGAGCTGCGAGCCGTCCTCCTCGTCGCGGCTGGCGATCAGCACGCTGGTGATGTCGTCGCCGGGCGTCTCCCGCCGGTATGCCACCAGTTCGCTGATGAGCCGGTACATCTCGAGATAGTTGGCCTGGGCCTCCTCCGGCCCGAACGAGGTGTCGAAGAACCCGTCGACACACTTGCGCACCCCTGGGCCGAGGTGCTCGGGCACGCCCATCAGCTCTGTGATGACCTGGATCGGGACCGGATAGGCATAGCCCTCGCGCAGGTCGACGGCCGTACCGCGCGGCGTCGCCGCCAGCCGGTTGAGCAGGTCGGCGGTGATCGCTTCGATGCGCGGTCGAAGCGCCACGGTGCGACGGTGCGTGAACGCAGGCGCGACCAGCTTGCGCAGCCGCCGGTGTTCGGAACCATAGGCGGTGAACATGTTGTCGACCGCCACCCACGGGTGCAGCGGCCACTCCTGGGTGATCTCGCCGTTCATGAACGCCGTCCAGTGCTGCCGGGGATCCTTCGACACGCGCGGGTCGGCCAGCAGGCTCTTGAGTACGACGGCATCGGTGATGGACCACGCGGGCACCCCGCCCGGCAGCTCCACCAGGGCCACCGGCCCACGCTCGCGCAGCCGCGCGGCCTCGCCTTGGATATCGGAACCGGTCAAGTCCAAGACGATCGGCTCTTGCGACATCGGACGCTCTCCTTACACCATGTTCAACGGAGGGGACTTGGGGAAGACGACCGGCAGGGCCGCCAACGCCCGGTGGAAAGGGCCGGGCCGCCAGACCACTTTGTCCGCGGATATGGCCAGCTGCATTTCGGGGAGAGCATCGAGGAGCTGGTCGATGGCTTCTTGGACGACAACGGACGCCACCGACTTCGCGGGGCAGGCGTGCGGTCCCAGGGCCCACGCCAGATGCGAGCGGTTACCGGTGCGGTCGCCGCCACGGATGGCCGGGTCGTTGTTGCACGCGGCGAGGCTGACCAGCACCGGCTGGTGGGCGGGCAACCACGTGTTGTCGATGAGGATGGGCTGGCGCGGATAGGTGATGCAGAAGTTCGCCATCGGCGGGTCGTTGAACAGCACCTCGTCCAGCGCGTCCCGGGTCGACAGACTGCCGCCGAGCATGTCACCGCCGAAACGATCGTCGGTGAGCATCAGCAACAGGGTGTTGGTGATCAGGTTCTGCTGCGGTTCGATCCCGGCCCCGTAGAGGCTGATCAGGTTCGACAGCATTTCCTCGTCGTTGAGATTCGCCGGGTGATGGGCCAGCCGGGAGGTGACATCGTCACCCGGCTCCGCGCGGCGCTGCTGGATCAGCTCCATCAAGGCCTCGGAGAGCATCTGCATGCCCTTGGCCGCCTCGACGGTGTCGAAGAGCATGGCCATGCCGGTCGCGACCCGCTGCCCCAGTTCCGTCGAGCAGCCGACGATCCGATTGAGCACCTCGAAGACCAGCGGGAACGCGTACTGCGTCACCAGATCGGCGGATCCGTCCGCGCAGAAGCCGTTGATCAGCGGAACGGCGATGCGCTCGACCATCGAGTGCACTTCGTGCAGGTCGATGGCGTCGATGCTCGCGGTGTAGGCGCCGCGGTAGCGGGCATGAGCGGCGCCGCTGTTGCGCAGAGCGTTCGGGTACCACTCCATCATCGGGCGGATGGGCGAGTCCTCGGGAATGTTCTTCTGCCAGACGCGGGGATCGGCCGGGAAATGCTCCGGATCGTTGAGGATCCGGACGGCATCCTGATAGCCGATGACCAGCGTGGCGGGCACACCGGGCGACAGTTCGATCGGGACCAGCGAACCGTGGCGCCTGCGCATTTCGCGATAGATCCCGTGCGGGTCGGCCGCGAAGTGCTCCGTGTACAGCGGAACCCGGGGCCCTTCGGCGTCGAGCGGCGATCCGTGCGCGACCGGACAGGCGCCCGCGGATAGGTGCGTGGGGTAGGTCGAGGACTGTGGCGTGGTCAAATGCGAGACTCCAAACGGTGGAACAAGAATTCGACTAGCGTGATCAGTGAACGCAGGCATGTGCCTCGGTCACGCGCGTCCAGTGACGTCAGCGGTGTGCCGGGTTCCAGATCGAGGGCATCACGCACCTCGTCGAGCGGGTAGTGCCGAGCGCCTTCGAACTGGTTGACCGCCACCGAATACGGGACGCCGCGTTCCTCGAGCACCGACAGCACCTCGTCGGACTTCTCGATACGGCGGGTGTCGACCAGCACGAGCGCGCCCAGCGCGCCTCGGGCCAGTTCCTCCCACAAGGGGACGAAACGCTGCTGGCCCGGCGTGCCGAACAGGTAGAGAGCGAGCTTGGGGCTCAGCGTGATGCGGCCGAAGTCCATCGCGACGGTGGTCTGCTTCTTGCCGGGCAGCCCCGCCATGTCGTCCACGCCGACGCTCGCTTCGGTGATGGTCTCCTCGGTGCGCAGCGGCTTGATCTCCGAGACGCTGCTCACGAACGTGGTCTTGCCGACACCGAAGTTGCCGGCCACCAGCAGTTTCACCGAGCGGGTCACGGTCTCCGGCACGTAGTCGACGGCGCGATCAGACGGCGAGAGCACGGAGCCCATTGAGTACCTCCTCCAGCAGAGCGATCTCCGGCAGGGACTCGGCCGGGGTGGGGGTGACCAGGTGCCCGCCGTCCATCAGATCGGACGCGACGATCTTGACGACGGACGGCGGCAGGTCGAGGTATGCCGCGATCTCCGCGATCGACAGCGCACCTCGACGGCTGCACAGGGCCATGACCCGGCGCGCATCGGGCGACGCGCCGGGGAGTGGATCTTTGGCGGTCAGGACCAAAGTGACCAGGTCCAGCTCGCGAGTGGGACGCGTACGCCCTCCGGTGCGCACATAAGCCCGGACCAGGTCCGGATCGCGCCGCGGCTTGCTCATGACGGCACCTCGCCTCTGCTCGGCTCCGTGATGCCCAGCGGCGCAGTACCTTTGACTCGCTCGCTGCGCTCGATCATGGCATTTCGCTGCCGTCTACGCGCCTGCGCGGCTGGCTGCCGAGCTCACGCCCGACCCGGCCGGCCAGCTCGTTCATCCGGTGGGCGACGAGGCCCACGTCGATCTCGTTGGTGGTCGCGACGCCGAGCAGCGCACCCTCGCCCGCCGCGGTGATGAGGATCATTCCCTGGTCGTACTCGGTCATGTTCTGCCGCACGCCATTCGCGGAGTCGCCGCAGAACTCGCCGAGCGCTTTGCCGAGCGAGCGTAGGCCGGAGGCCGCGGCGGCGAAGCGTTCCGCCTCGTCGCGGGCGATCCCCGCGGAGTGCGCGATCCGCAGGCCGTTGTCGGACAGCAACACCGCGAACCGCACACCCGTGATATTGAGATCTTCGAGTAGCCAGCCCAGTTTGTTGCTGCTGTCGGTCACGGGTGTGGCCATCAGGATGTCATCCCTTCCGTGTCATCAGATGCGGCGGCACGGCCGCTCTTGGAGCCGGTATGCCAAGCTGCGGCGACCTCGGGGCGAGCGAGGCCCGGTTCGGTACGCGGCCCGACCGGGGCGAGCGCTACCGTCCTGCGTCGCCGCTTCGGTAATCCCCCGCTGGTTATCTCGCTCACCGTCAGCGCGTGGTCGTCTTCGCTCGCCTGCTCGCTCGGCGCGGCCTGCGCGGGAACCGCGACCGGCTCCGGTTTTGCCTCGGTCACGGGCGCGACCTCCTGGACGTTCTGCGGGGTGACCAGCAGCGACTCCGGGATGTAGACCATCGCGCGCATGCCGCCGTAGACGTTCGGGCCGTCGATGTAGACGGTGAAACCGTAGCGGCGGGCCAGCGCGGCGATACCCGGGAAGCCGACCTTCGGCGACGGGCCGAGCTGGTGGATGTCGACGGGGCGCTCGTGCGCGAGCACCTGGCGGGCCTCTTCCATCTGCTCGGCGTTCATCCGCACGCCCGCGTCATCGATGATGACGGTGACGCCGTGATGGCCTTCCTGGAAGTTGACGTCCACGTAGGAGGTCGGCGGGGAGTACCGCAACGCGTTGTCCAGCAGGGTCGCCAGCGTGTGCACGAGCGGTTCCACCGCGCGGCTGATCACGACGCGGTCGAGCTGGTTGGGCCGCACCCGCAGGTATTCCCGGACGCGGCCGATGGCGCCGCCGACCACGTCGGTCAGCGTCTGGGCGGGCCAGCGGCGGCCGGGCAGGCCACCGCAGACGATGACGTAGGACTGCGCCTGACGGATCATCTGCTGCACGGTGTGGTCGATCCGGGTGAGCGTCTCGTACACCTGGTCGTCGCGATGCTCACGCAGCGCGGCGCTCACCACCTGGCTGACGTCCGCGCCGAGGCTGACCACGGAGGTACCGAAGGAACGAACGGCGGCGCTGGTCGCCTGGCGCGACGCGGCTGCGACCTCGTTGCGCGCGGCCTCCTCGGCGGCCTTGATCGCCTGCTGCGCCTCGTTGTTGGTCAGGTCCCTGGTCTCCGACCGCATGAGGCTCAGGTCGTTGGCGTACCGCTCGGAGATCCACCGCAGGATCTGCGCGAGCCGTGAATTCTCCATGCCCGCCTGGACCTCGACCGGGGGCACCTGCGACTCGAACCGGCGGATCGAATCGGCCACCGCGGGTAGCGTAGTGGCGGCGAACCGCTCGAGTGTGTCCTCTGTCGCGCGCTGTTCCCTGGTCAGAGCCTCGAGCTTGGCCCGCTGAGCCCTGGCATACTGCACTGCGTACAACGCCCCCGCTACGGCGATCACCAAAGCGGCGGCGAGGATCCATGAAAGCACCACGGCGATATCTTGATTCATCAGTTCTTTCGTCGTTGACTGGTCTCGAGGAATCGGCCCACTGCCATCCTGCTTCGCTCGCCTTCCCTCGCCTGCCGACCATGAACGGACCGGTCGGTGGGGTCCGTGTCGGAGTACCGGAACCCCGCGTCGGCACCGGCACTCACCGAGAGCGCCTACCGCACAGTGCCCGCAGGACAGGCGATTTCATGTCAATCGCCGACCGCCCGGATTGTGTCCGAACGGTAACCAGAACCCGACCATTCGCACATTAGCAGCATTCCGGAGAAGTCTCTGCCGATCCCACCGACACTTCCGGGTTTCCCGGAGCTGGGACGCCACCTGCCGGTGATCGCGACAGTGCTGCGCAACAATGTTGGGCTGCTATGTAACCCGCTCACCCCTTCGGCCTGCATACGAAACCGCAGGTCGGGCGCGGCAACGGCGGAGGCGGGTCACCGCCGTTGACGACGGCGCACCCCCCGGGAAGCGCCCGCCACCCGGCGAAATGCACGCTCACTGACACATCGACAAATGCATTGACGGGCGCTCGAATTCCAGCACGTCGGCCCGCGCGCCGCGGCGGGGCCGCTCACCCGCCCTCGTCAAGGCGGACCATCGGTACCGGATACCATGCGGCCCATGGCAAAGCTGAAGGTCTCGGTCGACGTTCCCCTCCCGCCGGAACGGGCCTGGGCGCACACCTCCAACCTCGCCGAACTCGGCAAGTGGCTGACCATGCACGAGGCATGGCGAGGTGAGGTCCCCACCGAACTGACCGTCGGCACCCAGCTCGTTGGCATCGCCTCGGTGAAAGGCCTGCGCAACCGGGTCACCTGGACGGTGCGGGCCGCCGAGCCTCCGCGCCGCCTGCAATTGACCGGGGCGGGCAAGGGTGGCACCAAGCTGGGGTTGCAACTGCTCGTCGCCCCGAAAGGCTCGGGCTCGGAGGTCACCGTCGACCTAGAACTCGGCGGCGCGCCGCTGTTCGGCCCGATCGGCTCCGGGGTGGCCCGCGCCGTCAAAGGCGACATCGAACGCTCTCTCGACCGCTTCATCGCTCTGTACGGCTGACCTCGGCCCTCACCCGCCCAAAGCGTCGAACACCTCCTCGGCCCGGTCGCGGGTGCGGTACATGTCCCACGCCGTCTCGGCCAAGTCGTCCGGATCGAGGGTGTGCCCCTCCGGGCTGCCGAAGCGCGCCGGGTCGGCCGTGACCATGGCGTGGATGTCGCCGCGTTCGACGAGCCCGCCGATGGTGAGTGTGCCCGCGTAGAGGTCGCGTCCGGCCAGCGCCGCGTTGAGGGTGAGAGCGTAGTTGCGCAGCGCGGCGGCGGCGAGGGCGAGCTGACCGAGCATGGGCATGGGCCGCACGCTGGACAGGCCACCCGCGAACAGCAGCGCGCCCTTGCCGCGATCGAGCATGCCCGGCAACACCTCACCCACCATGTCGACGGCGGGCCACACCCACTCGAACGCCGATCGCGCCGTGGCCGCATTGATGTCGGTGATCGGCAGGGGCTGTTGCGTCGGACCGGGCCCGTAGTAGGCCATTTCGATCGGGCCATCGCGGCGGATGTCGCCGAGTACCGCGGCCAGCCGTGCCCGATGCGTGACGTCCGCGACGTGGGCGGTGGCCTCGATGCCGTGCGAGGCCAGGTCCGCCAGGTAGTTGGCGTGCCGCGCCGCGCCGCGCGAGATCAGGGCCACGCGGAACCCTTCCCCGCCGAAGCGACGGGCCATCGACATCCCCAAGCCGGGCCCGGCCCCGACGATCAACGCTGTTCCATGGTTCGACATGCCCACTCCTTAATTCGAGGCCCCCCTCGACTTTTGACCCTAGCACGAAATCGAGGAGGCCCTCAGATTTTGTAGGATGGGGGCGTGACCAAACCGCTGCGCCGGGACGCCGCCCGCAACCGCGAGAAGTTGTTGCGGGAAGCGGCCGAAGTGTTCACCGAGCAGGGCCTCGACGGCTCGCTGGAGGAGATCGCACGCAGGGCGGGCGTCAGTATCGGGACGCTCTACAACCATTTCCCGACCCGCGACCTGCTGATCGACGCACTCCTACCGCCGCGACTGGCGGCGGTGGACGAGATCGCCGCACGCGCGGCGGCCGAGCCGGACGCGTGGACGGCGTTCACCGGGTTCATCGAAGACCTGCTCGGCAGGCTGACCGCTGATCGCGGGCTGCTCGAGGCGTTCACCGGGGATCACCCGGCGGCGGCCCAGCTGGCGGAGGCCTGCCGTCGTGGAATGTCGCATCTGACGGCGGTGCTCGCGCGAGCACGGGAAGCCGGGGCGCTGCGCGCCGATGCGACGGACGAGGACGTTGTCAACTTGGTGTGGGCGCTGTCGTTGCTCGGAGAGGCCACGGGCTCGCCGTCGTGGCGGCGCGGGCTCGAGATCGTGTGCGACGGTCTCCGGAACAGCTGACCGGCCGCGCCCGCCCACGGCGAGCCGGCCCGACGGGCCGGTAAGCAAGACGTCATGGGCGCCGCCACATCGCCCGCTCGACGCCGCTGTCCCGGAATCACCCGGACCGAGGTGATCCCGGGACACACACGGCTACGCGTGCACGACGGTGGCCGCGCCGGCCGCCTCCGGGTTCTTCGGCTTCGAGCGCGGCAGGAAGAACGCCGGAACCAGGGTGAGCACGATCAAGACCAGCGCCACCACATAGGTCTGACTGAACGCGTGCGCGGCCTGCTGCAAGCCGGTGTCGACGGCCCCCGGCGGGAGCTGGCCCGCCAGGGCGGGATCGAAGTTCGCGGCGATCGCCGGACGGGCGAGCGGCTCGTTGTTCAGCAGGTTGGTCAGCACCACCGACATCGTCGCGGTGCCGATGGAGCCCGCTGTCTGGTTGACGATGTTCATCAGCGTCGACCCGCGCGCCACCTGCTGGTGGGTCAGGGTCTGGATCGCCGCGGTCATGATCGGCATCATGGTGCAGCCCATGCCGAGGCCCATCACGAACAGGGCGCCGATCATGGGCAGATAGGAGCTGTCCGCGTCGAGCTGGACGAAATAGGCCGTGCCGATCGCGATCAGCGCGATACCGACGAGCACGATTTTGCCGGGACCGATCTTGTCCACGAAACGGCCAGCGACCGGCATGCTGAGCATCGCGCCGATGCCCTGCGGCGCGATCAGCAGACCGGCTTGCAGCGCCGACTCACCGCGCACCTGCTGCAAGTAGGTCGGCAGCAGCAGGCCCGCTCCGAAGAACGCGATCGCGAACAGCACCATCGTGAGCACCGCGAAAGTCAACGCGCGATTGCCGAACAGATGCAGGTCGATCAGCGGATGCTCGGTGCGCAGGGCGTGGAACACGAACGCCGCCATCAGCAGCGCTCCGACGACGGCCGGGATCAGCACCTTCGCCGCGATCACCGTCTCCTCCTCCGGGATGGAGGAGACGCCGAACAGGAACAGCGCCAGACCCGGGGAGGCCAGCAGCATCCCGATGAAGTCGAACGACTCCGAGGGCTCCGGCTTGTCACCGGGAAGCACGATCACCGCGAGCGCCAGCGCAACAACGCCGATCGGCAGGTTGATCAGGAAGATCCAGTGCCAGCTGAAGTTCTCGATCAGCCAGCCGCCCAGGATCGGGCCGCCGATCGGGCCCAGCAGCATCGGCACGCCGAGCACCGCCATCACGCGGCCAACCCGCTGCGGCCCCGAGGCGTGCGTCATGATCGTCATGCCAAGCGGCATCAGCATGCCGCCGCCGAGGCCCTGGATCACCCGGAACGCGATCAGCGACTCGATGTTCCACGCCGTGCTGCACAACAGCGAGCCGAGCACGAAGAAGGTGAGGGCCATGATGTACAGCCGCTTGGTGCCGAAGCGGTCGGCCGCCCACCCGGTCAGCGGGATCACGGTGGCCAGCGCGAGCGTGTATCCGGTCATCGTCCACGCCGCGATGGCGTAGCTGGTGTCGAATTCGCGCTGGAAGGTCGGGATCGCGACGCTGACGACGGTGATGTCGAGAATCGACATGATCGCGCCGAGCACGACCACGCCCGCGACCTTGAAGACGGCCGCGTCGAGTTTGTCGGTCGCCGGGTCGGGCCCAGCCGCCTGGGTATCCGGAGGTTGTGTCACCGCTTAAGCGTGGCAGCTCCGGGGCCGCAGCACCAGCCGACAGTCGTTCCTTGTCCGGAGAATTCCGCGAGCGCGCCCAACGCGGTTCGTGCCGCCACCTCGCTGGCGGGGAGCAGGGGCAAGCGGACCGCCGGGCTCGGTATGCGCCCCTGCGCCGCGAGCACCGCTTTGATCACCACCGGATTGGGTTCGGCGAACAGCGCGGCCGATAGCGGCGCGAGCCGGTGACCGAGCGATCGCGCCCTCTCGGCCCGGCCGTCGCGCCACGCGGCGACCAGCGCGGCCAATGCGGAGGTGTGCACGGCCGCCGAGGCCGCGATCGCCCCGGATGCGCCGAGGGCCAGCATCGGCGCGGCGAACAGGTCGTCACCGGCCAGGACGGCGAAGCCGGCGGGCCGGGCGCTCATCAGCGCGATGGTGGCGTCGTCGATGGCGCCCACGGCGTGCTTCATCCCGATGACGTTGGGCAACTCGGCGAGCGCGAGCAGTGTGCCGCCCCCAGGGAAAGACCGGTCCGGTACGGGATGTGGTAGACGACCAGCGGCACCGGGCCAGCGGTGCGCCCGACGCGCTGCGCGCCGGGACATTGCATGTCGCGCTGATCCAGGAGTACGACTACGTGCCGGTTCCCGTCGACCCGGCCCTGCGCAGCGAGCCGCTGTTCGAGGAGATCGTCTATCTCGCGGCGCGTTCCGCCGATCCGCTCGCGGCGCACCGGGAAAGTCCGTAAATCGCGAGCACTCCCGGCACGGTGTGCCCCACGATGACCGTGCGCGTCTGCGAGGCAGCCGGTTTCACGCCGCGGATCCGGCACCACGCCGACGACTTCGGCACCGTCCTCGCACTCGTGGCCGCCGGTCAGGGCGTCGCCCTGGTCCCGGAGTTCGGTACGCGGGAATGCCCGGCGGGCGTCGTACTCGGCGCCCTGCCGACGCGACGGCGGACGCGCCTGGCCTATCGGTGCGGCGCGGGCCACCATCCCGCGGTGCGCGCCGCGCGGGCCGTGCTGCGCGAATCGGCGGGACGTTCGCCCGGCCGCTGAACCACTCAGCGCAACCGATATCGGCTGGTTGGCACGACATCCAAGTTCCGGTCGCCGCCGAAGGTCGCGACGCTGGCCATCAGCCGCTCGATGCGGCGACCCAGCTCCGCCGCGTCGCCGCCGCTGCCGTAGAAGGCGTGCGGATCGGTGAGCGCCTCGATCGGGAACAACTCCTCCACGATCCCGGCGATGTCCGGCGCACCGGCCGTGGCGGGCCCGGTCACGAGATTCTGCACGTATCCGAACGTCGCCTGGGTCTCGATGGCGATCGCGGTGTGGTGGGTGCGCCAGCGGTCCAGCCATTGCGCGTGGGACAGGTCGGGCGGTCTGCGCAGGAAAGCGATGTTCGACAGCCCCGGCGCGCGCTCCCGTAAAGCCGTGGCCGGAGGCGGAATCGGCGTCACCTCCTCGACGTGCCAGCCTGCCACGCGCTCGGCCACGGTGCTCAGCGCCCGCTCGGCGGCCTCCGGCTGCGCGGCTCCCGCCCACCAGACGCTGACCACGGCCTGCACCGGCGCGTCGAACGTCGTGATCCGCAGCATCGCCGTCTCGACCGCCGCGTCCGCGATGTTCGCCTGCACCGCGTCCGCTCCGGTCAGGCCGGACACCGGATCGGCGGTCAGCAGGTTGCGCACACCCCACAGCGCGAAGATCGTCTTCATCGGCAGGCCACTTTCTAGAACATGTTTCAGTCGCGGGACGAGCCTAGCCCACCGTCGCGGTTGGTCGCGGTGGCTCGGGGTAAACGATCGTCAGTCTTCGAAGGTGGTGATCCGTGCGGACCATATCAACCGACATCCCCGCCCGGCTGGACCGCTTGCCGTGGTCGCGATGGCATTGGATGGTCGTGATCGGCCTTGGCTCCGTCTGGATCCTCGACGGGCTCGAGGTGACCGTCGTCGGCAGTGTGGCGAGCAGACTGTCGGAACCGGGCAGCGGCCTGACCATCACGGCCGCACAGGTTTCCGGCGTCGCCGCGGCCATGTACGTCGCGGGCGCGGGCTCCGGCGCGCTGTTCTTCGGGTGGCTGACCGACCGGTTCGGCCGCAAGAAGCTCTTTCTCATCACCCTCGCGGTGTACCTCTTCGCGACCGCGATGACCGCCCTGTCGTTCTCGATGTGGTGGTTCGTCTTCTTCCGCTTCCTCACCGGGTTCGGCATCGGCGGCGAATACGCGGCGATCAATTCCGCTGTCGACGAGCTGATCCCGAAGCAATACCGCGGACGCATCGACATCGTCATCAACGGCACCTACTGGCTCGGCGCCGTCGGCGGCGCGTTGCTGTCCATCGTCGCGCTCGACACCGACCTCTTCCCGCCGGATGTGGGCTGGCGGTTGACTTTCGCGCTCGGCGCCGTGTTCGGTCTGGTCATTCTGGTGGTGCGCAGGCATGTTCCGGAGAGCCCACGCTGGATGTTCATCCACGGTCGCGAGGATCGCGCCGAACGCACCGTCACCGAGATCGAGGACCGCGTCCGGGCGGGCACCGGCACTCCCCTGGCGGATGTCTCCGATCAGCGAATCCGGATCCGGCAACGGCGGACCATCTCCTTCCGCGAGATCGCGGCGGTGATGGTGCGCCACTATCCACGCCGCAGCGCGCTCGGGTTGTCGCTGTTCATCGGGCAGGCCTTCCTCTACAACGCCATCACCTTCAATTACGCACTGATCTTGTCCGAATCGTTCGGCGTCCCGGACGACCGCGTCGGCTACTACTTCGCGGTCATCTGCTTCGGCAACTTCCTCGGCCCGCTACTGCTGGGCAAGCTGTTCGACACGATCGGGCGCAAGCCGATGATCGCGGGCAGCTACCTCGGTTCGGCCGTGTTGCTGCTGGGCACCGCATGGCTTTTCGCGGGCGGCCACCTCACGGCGACCACCTTGACCGCGTGCTGGACCGCCGTACTGTTCGTCGCCTCGTGCGGCGCCAGCGCGGCCTACTTGACCGTCAGCGAGATCTTCCCGATGGAGACCCGCGCCATGGCGATCGCCTTCTTCTACGCGATCGGGACCGTCGCGGGCGGCGTGGCCGGACCGTTGGTGTTCGCCGAGTTGTCCGCCGACGGCGATCCCGGCAGCACCGCCCTGGCGTTCACCATCGGCGCGCTCGCCATGTTCGCGGCGGGACTGGTGGAACTGGCCTACGGCGTGCGGGCCGAAGGCCGATCGCTCGAGGAGCTGGCCGAGCCGCTCAGCGCGACGCGCGCCGAGCCGAGCCCGGCCGAAGCCGGTCAGCCGCCGCCGAGGGGGTAGGGACGACACCGCGCCGTATCGGCGGCGGTGGCCCGGCCGCAGCCGTAGATCATCACGGGTTCGGCGTTGGTCGACGGATCCCAGATCTGCTCCACACTGAGCATGCCCACCCACTTGTCGTGCGCCACTCGCCCCGCGTGGGGGCCCTGGCTGACCGAGAAGTCCAGCACGCCGCTGCTGGATTCGATCACCGGTTGCCGGGGCAGGTCACGCAGCGCGGCCCACACCGCGGCCGCGCTGATCGGGATCGGCTGGGTCCACACACCGGAGACCGCAGGGGCCAGCGCCTGTACGGCGCGCACGAACAAGCCGACCGCGTCGTAGGCCAGCGCGACCCGCTCCCCCAGCGGATGTGGCTCGACGCGCTCCCCCATCGGCTTGTGCGCTTCGGCGCAGGCGTTCCAGCTCGGGATATCCGGATCGACGGTGGTGGCGAGGTGGTAGAACTCGACCCGGCTGCGGAAGCCCTGTCCCTTGTTCCGGCAGGTCACCAGGCTCGCCTTGGCCACGTAGATGAGCGGACGCGCACTGTTGGCCGCCCTGCGCCGCTCCACACTGGCCATGAACCGGTTGACCGAGTCGTCCGCGATCAACATCACCCGCTGGTCGCCGCACGCTCTGTTGAGGCTCTGCAGGAAGTCGGGGAACTCCGAATCCCGGCCCGCGAAGAACAGCACCTCGTCGCACGCGTCCGTATTGTCCGATCCGGTGAAGGCTTCGCGCGAATCCCAGGAGCCGTTCCAGACCACGCGGTCGTCCTCGATCTGGACGCGCAGGTCCGCGGCCATGTTCTCGGTATAGAGATCGGTGGGATCGGGCCGATGATAGATCCGCAGGCCGCGCCCGGCCAGCCCGGGGAGGGAGTTGAGGTATTGCTTGATCATGTCGGCGATCGCGTAGTTGGGCGGGGCGATCTGGAAGTACAGCGGCGAGGACAGCACCATCTCGTCGGCCGAAAGGCTGGGCGCAACCATCGGAATGCCGAGGCCGGTCAGCTCGTCGATCATGCTCAGCGTCGCGGTCCGGCTCTGATCGAGCCCGATCGCCCCGACGATGCTCGGCTCCGCCCGGATGAGCGGCGTGAGCAGCTCGACGACTTGCGCGCCCTGTAGGTTGGCCGGACCGGTATTCGCGAGCACCAGCCGGATCAGCGGAACCGTGTCGGGCGTGACGGCGTCGGACAACGGAACCGATTCCAGGGCGTTGTACTGCGCCAGCGCCAAGCCCTCGATGTCCTCGCTCTGCGCGGGGTAATCGCCGGGAACGCCGGTGAGCTGACCGAAATAGACGAGGGTGAACAGCGGCCGGGCCGGTTGCGCCCGGGCCAGCTGTTCGGTCAGCAGATTCTGCCTGTACACCCGCCGCTGCGCTTCCACCAGGCGGCGGCTGCCCGGCTCCTCGCGCGCGAACAGGAAGCCCCGGCCCCCGGCGTCGGGATCGTCCGGGTCGTAGGCGCTGTAACCGATGCAGTTGCCGTCGTCACCGGGGGTCACACGCACCCATTGCACGGCTGTCGCGGTGGCGCACGCGGCTGTCCCCGCACGCCACGGCCGCCAGACGGCGAACCCACCCGCCGCCACCGCCAGCACGACCACCAGGAACACCACGCTCGCCGAGAACGCGCGCCGCGCCCACCACGGCGGCGCCGGAACCGGGATGCGGCGGAACGGGTCGGCCTCGTCGTCGTCGGGGTTGGTGCCCGGCACCGCGAACCACAACTGCCAGGCCCGGGGGCGCTGCCGCTGGCGCGCGACGGGCAACTCGTCCAGCCAGATCTCGTACAACCGCCGCACCCGGTAGGCGGGCCGCGCGGTGACGCCAGGGGGCGGCGTCCGCGTACCGGCCACCACCAGCAGCGGATCATCCTTGCCCGTCTCGTTGCGGACGTCGTTGATCAGATCCAGCAGCCGTTGACCCGCTTCGCCGTCGAGAGCGCGCAGGACAACGACCGGATAGGTGGTGCGCCGCGCCGCGCCGATGCCCCACCACCGACGGCGGTAGGCGACCCGCAGATCTTCGAGGAAAGCGTGCACCAGCAGCTTGGCCAGGTGCTCGGCATGCTCCTGGCGGCGGGCGCCTTCGGTGAGGCGATGGGCGAATCCGAACGAACTGGCTGGACTGTTCCGGCGCCAGGTACTGCTGGCGCATGAACCAGCGGAACTCGCGTCCCACGCCAGGGATCCGGCCGCCGGTGCGCGCCCGGAACACCGCGGTGGGCAGGACCAACCGCAACAGGCCCAGCAGGATTCGCTGCACCAAGCCCACCGAGGACTGCGCCTCGCCGAGCAATTCCTCGCCCCACCGTCCGAAGTCCTCGCGCAACAGCGACGCCAGCTCGTCGAGCTCGTTGTCGGAGTTCAGCTTGCGCGCCATCAACCATTCGGCCAACCGGTAGCGCCGAAAAGGCAACGGGCGCAGTCGCCCGAAGCGGTCGGCGGACAATCCCTTGCACAGGTTGTAGAGCAGTTGCCGCAAGACGGTCAGCCCTGGCGTGGTGTCCTCGACCAGCGAGCTGCCCTCGGGCAAGGGGTCGAGAGCGTTCACGTCCACGGCCACGTGCACGGCGCCGCCGAGTGCCGCGCCGAACATGTCCAGACATGCCTCGACATTGGCGAGATCACCGCAGAGCCCCACCATCGGGAGCATCCGCTCACCCCGCGGCGGTCGCGGTACCAAGATGCGCAGCAGGTCTTCGAGCACGTCGACTCCCCGGAAGGAGACAGCTCTGGTGCCGGACATAACGCCCCCGTGTCCTCGGCCGGATCTGACCACCCATTGAAGCAGACGCGAAACCTCGTGCGGCTCTTGGACACCGGCGCGGGGGCGGAAAGAAGCGGCGCACCGTGCGAATCTTTCGAGATTCGGGTCGAGCGGACGAACCTTCGATTTCGCACGACTCGATGGCGTATGTTATAGAAGGCGAATTACGTGAAGCGCGCACCGACCATACTCCCGGCACGACACTTCCAGCACGACAAGGATTTACGTTACCGATGCGTCACAGCGGTGTTTCCGGCTTTGCGGCGCGAACACTTTCACGGACGGTATTCGACCTACGGCGCCAGACAACAGCGCGCAGCCGCGAATACCGCCGTGGGTCGACAGTCGAGGTGCACCCACGGACGGCATTCCACGCCGACCCTCCGCACAGCGTGAAAGGTCGGACCCGACCCGGCGGTCCGGGTCAGTTGTGCCGCGGGTCCGCGGCGGAGGGGTGCGGCCGGGTGATCCGGCGATGGGCCATGACTTCGGCCCACCAGCCGCTGAGCGGGCTGGGGTCGGGCCATACGATCCGATCTCGGTCTTCGTCGTCCGCCACGGGCGCTTCGGGTTTCTCGATCACGATGACGTTCCTCTGCGCTGGTGCACGTGGTTGTGCACAGACTTGCGGAGAGCCCTCGTGTCCGTGCGCCGCCGGTGGTCGCGATAGAGCGCTTCGAATCGGCTGAACGTCGAGCAGCGCGGGTTCC
>JBPAJV010000004.1:0-519642 GCA_051451085.1 Nocardia asteroides
CACGGCGCGCAGCGCACGCCGCGAGCGGCCGGGGCGAGCAGCGAAGTGTCCCGCGCGGCGTGGCAAGCGGGCGCCGCGCGCGGCAGGGGGGCTCAGCGCGCTCGACCGAAACAGTGCGGAACCGAAGCGAAGGAAGGTGGACGATGACCACGCTCGCGGATCTCATCGGGGTGCTCGACGCGGCCTACCCGCCCGCGCTGGCCGAGCCGTGGGATTCGGTCGGCCTGGTCTGCGGTGACCCGGCCGAGGAGCTGACCCGGGTGCTGTTCGCGGTCGACGCGACCGCGGCCGTCGTCGAGGAGGCGATCGACTGGCGCGCGCAGGCTCTGGTGGTGCACCATCCGCTGCTGCTGCGCGGCGTCGACACCGTCGCGGCGAGCACGCCGAAAGGCGCACTGCTGCACCGGCTGATCCGCTCCGGCTGCGCGCTGTTCACCGCGCACACCAACGCCGACTCCGCCGACCCCGGCGTCTCCGACGCGCTCGCCGCGGCGCTCGGTCTCACGGTGACCGGTCCGCTGGACGCGAAACCGCAAGCACCCGTGGACAACTGGGTGATACAAGTGCCCCCTGACCGCGCCGACGCGGTGCTCGCCGCGCTTTTCGCCGCCGGCGCGGGCGCCGGCGGCGACTATTGCGACCGGGCACTGCGCGTGCCCGCGACGGCCCAGTTCCGTCCGATCGCCGCGGCGGCTCCGGAGCAGGGCTCGCTGACCGAGCTCCGGCGCGTCGAGGAGGACCGGATCGAGGTGGCGGCCCCGCCCGCCGCGCGGTCGGCGGTGCTGGCCGCGCTGCGCGCCGCGCATCCCGGCGAAGACCCGATCTATCACATCGGTGAACGCGCGCAGCTGCCGTCGTCGCTCGGCATCGGCCGGGTCGGCACCCTGCCGCAGCCGGAGTCGCTGCGCGCCTTCACCGATCGCGTGGCCCGTGCTCTCCCGTCGACGGCGTGGGGCGTGCGCGCTGCGGGCGACCCGGACCGCACGGTCTACACCGTCGCGGTGTGTGGTGGAGCGGGCGACTCCTATCTGGGCAGGGCGACCGGGCTGGGCGTCGATGTGTACCTCACCTCCGACCTGCGTCATCATCCGGTCGACGAGCATCTGCGCAAGGGTGGTCCCGCCGTGGTGGACGCCGCCCACTGGGCCACCGAATTCCCCTGGTGCGCACAGGCCGAAGCGGTCGTGCGAGCCGCCCTGCCCGGCTTGCGGACCAGGGTGTCGACCTTGCGCACCGACCCGTGGACCGTGTGCGCGCCCGGCTGAGCGTCCCGGAGCTGTTGTCCGCGTGACCAACTGACGACGGCGTGTCGAGGCGTGTCCGCGCCCAGCCGGAACGGGTTGGGCGGATTGCGTGAATCGAGTAGTTCGTGCGGGGTACAACTACCGCATGAACTTCCCGGTTGATTTCGGCCTCGTGCAGATCGGGCTGATCCTGCTGCTGGTCGTCGGTGTAGCGCTGATCGTCTCCGGCCTGATCGCCGCCCGCCGGGTCGGGCTGCGCGCGCTGCTCGCGCGTGGGGCGGGCGGGCTCGCGCTCCTGCTGGTCGCCGCGGTGCTGTTGTGGATCGTGACCCTGTTGCAGACCTACCTCGGGCTGACCGGCGAGATCAAGGCGGCGCACGTCGTGGCCAGGCCGGTCCCGGGGGAGGAACACCAGCTCGACGTCGACCTCACCCTGTACGGCGACGACGACCACCCCGAACAACGCCTGAACTACCGGGTCGAAGGCGACATGTGGGTGCTGCAAGCCGGCATCGTGGAGCTCGAGCCGTGGGTCAACGCCCTCGGCTTCCATTCCGGCTACCGGATCAGCCGCCTGTACGGGCAGCGCCTCGACGGGGTCGCCACCAAGCAGAACCAGATCTTCCTCAACGACGGCGACGAGGACTTCTTCGCCGACATGCGCGAGGGCCGGTGGTGGACCCAGCCGTTCGTGCGCTCCGCCTACGGCAACGCGGTGATCGCGGTGCCCGGCGAGTACGACGTCTACATCTCCCGCGACGCCATCAAAACCCGCACCGTCGGCGGCTGACGCCGGTCCGCCGATCCGGCGGGGTACGGTTGAACACCAGTCCCGTCCACCCCGTCCAGGAGTTTGTCCGCGTTGAATGTCGAACCCCCGATCCAGGCCGAGCTGCTGCGGCTCGCCTCCGTCGACGCCGAGCTGACCCGGATCGCGCACCGTCGCACCGTGCTGCCCGAGCAGCAGGAGGTGGCCCGGCTGGAGGCCCAGCGCAACGCGCACGCCGACGCCGCGGTGGCCGTGGAGATCGTGCTGGACGACCTCGACCGCGATATCCGCAAGCTGGAGGGTGAGGTCGACGCGGTGCGCAAGCGCGAGGACCGCGACAAGGCCATGCTCACCGCGGGAACGGTGAGCGCCAAACAGCTTTCGGAGATCCAGCACGAGCTGGGCAGCCTGGAGCGCCGCCGCTCGGTGCTAGAGGACGAGTTGCTCGAGGTGATGGAGCGGCGGGAGGCCTCCGCCGCCGACCACGAGCACGCGGGCGCCCGCTTGAGCAAGACCGAGGACGAGCTCACCACCGCGCGGCGGCACCGCGACGAGGCGCTCGCCGATCTGGACGTGGCGCAGACGCGCTGCGAGACCGATCGGACGGCCGTGGTGGCGAAGCTGCCCGGTGAACTGCTCGCGATCTACGACCGCCAGCGCGACCAGCACGGTGTCGGCGCGGCCCTGTTGCAGGCTCGCCGCTGCGGCGCGTGCCGCATCGAACTGGATCGCGGGGAGATCGCGCGCATCGCCAAGACCGCCCCAGAGGTGGTCGTGCGCTGCCCGGAGTGCGGCGCGATCCTGGTCCGGACCAAGGAATCGGGGCTGTGAGCTCGCCGCGACCGGTGGCGGGGGGAGTGCGATGAGCTTTGCCGAGGTGATCGTGGAAGCCGACGGCGGTTCCCGCGGCAATCCCGGTCCGGCCGGATACGGAGCGGTGGTCTACGACGCCGGCCGCGTCCGGGTGCTCGCCGAGCGCCGCGAGTTCCTCGGCACCGCCACCAACAATGTCGCCGAATATCGCGGGCTGATCGCCGGATTGGAGGCAGCGGCGGAACTGGGCGCGGAGTCGCTCGTGGTCCGGATGGATTCCAAGCTGGTCGTCGAGCAGATGTCCGGTCGCTGGAAGATCAAGCACGCCGCCCTGATCCCGCTCGCCGAGCGGGCCCGCGGGCTCGCCGCCGGGTTCACGCGCGTGACCTACACCTGGATCCCGCGCGCGGAGAACTCCCACGCCGACCGATTGGCGAACGAGGCCATGGACGCCGGCGCGGACGACGTCCGTGCGGCGACCGGGCACACGAGGTCGACCGAAGCCGCCGATCCGGCCCTCGTCGCCGCCGAGCACGACCGGCCGAGCTGGATCGAATGAAGTCAGGGACGCGAAGACCGCGCGGCCCGAGGCCGCGGGGCAGGGGCCTGGCTGGACCGGCGCCATCGGCCGTCCCACCCGGTTGCTGCTGCTGCGCCACGGTCAAACCGAGTTGTCGGTCGAGCGGCGCTATTCCGGCCGTGGCAACCCCTCGCTCACCCCGCTCGGCCGGGAGCAGGCCGCTCGCGCCGCGAAAATGCTCGCCGCCAAGGGCGGTATCGCCGCAGTGGTCAGTTCTCCGCTCGGGCGCGCCAGGGAGACCGCCGAGGCGGCGGGCGCGGCGCTCGGCGTCCCGGTCGAGATCCACGACGGGTTGATCGAGACCGACTTCGGCGAGTGGGAGGGGCTGACCTTCGCCGAGGCCGCACGGCGCGACCCCGATCTGCACACGCGCTGGATCGGCGATCCCACTGTCGCCGCGCCCGGCGGAGAGAGCTTCGAAGAGGTCGGCGCGCGGGTGGACGCGGTTCGCCGCGACCTGCTCGAACGCTATCCCGGCGCCAACGTGGTGGTGGTCAGTCACGTGACCCCCATCAAGACCTTGCTGCGGCTGGCCCTCGATGCCGGGCCCGCACTGCTGTACCGGTTGCATCTGGATCTGGCGTCGCTATCATAGCGGAGTTCTATCTCGACGGCGGGTCTTCGGTGCGTCTGGTGAACGATACGTCCTACCTCTGAGGGCGTCGCCGAGGGCGAAATCGAGGGCGAACGCCGTGCGCGGAGGGCGAATTATGCCCCATTGCAACACATTTGCGTTTCACAATCGCCGGATGCGGTGAATCTCACTTCAACTCTGCCTTGCGCGCCGAGTAGCGGTAGGCTTCCGGACGGTCAGGCACAGGTGTCCTAGCTGCCTGCCTGGTCGGGGTAGACGCAGAGTCCTCGGTCAGTGCTGCTCAGTGGGACGGTTTCGCGCGGGCAGCGCCGCCCGCGGGCCGCGTCGCGGTCGGAAGCACCTGTGCCGTCGAGTGGTTCGATGAGAGTGCAGGTTCGATGAGCAGTCCGATCAAGGTTGTCGTTCTCGGGGCGGGGATCGGAGGACTCACCACCGCGGCCGCGTTGCGGCATGCGGGTTTCGGCGTCGAACTATACGAAGCGGGCCCGCAGCTGCGCGCGCAAGGCTTCGGTCTTTCGGTACAGGCCAACGGAATCAACGCTCTGCGCACCCTCGGCCTCGGTATCGAGGAACAACTGCTCGAGCGTGGCGGCCGGGTCGAGACGTTTCGTTTCTGCAACCCCGACGGCACCCCCATCCGGGTGCTTCCTGTGCACCGGCTCGATGCCCAGCTCGGCGCCCCCGCCGTGGCGCTGCACCGTACCGACCTGCACGACGTGCTGCTGCGCGCGATCGGTGACACCCCGGCTTTCGTCGGCGCGCGAGCCACCCGCTTCGTCGACGACGGCGACCATGTGCGCGTCGAGTTCGCCGACGGCCGGGTCGCCGAGGGTGATCTGCTGATCGGCGCCGACGGCATCCACTCGGTGGTGCGTGCCCAGCTGCACGGCCGCGCCGAGCCGCGTCCCGGCAATTTCGTGTGCTGGCTGGCCTGCGTCCCGTTCGAGCATCCCAATGTCGCGCGCGGGCTGTCGGCCCACTTCTGGGGCACCGGAATGCGCTTCGGCATCCACGACATCGGCCACGGCCGGGTGTACTGGTGGGGCACCAAGACGCTGCCCGCCGACGAGGCCGCGAACTGGCGGGGCGGCAAGGACGAGCTGCTGCGCCTGTACGCCGATTGGGCGCCGGAGGTGCGCGCCTGCATCGAGCAGACCGACGAGGCCGCGATCCTGGCCGTGCCCGCGCAGGACCGCCCGCCGCTGGCGCAGTGGGGCCGAGGCCGGGTGACGCTGCTCGGCGACGCCGCGCACCCGATGCTGCCCAGTCTCGGCCAGGGCGCCAACGCCGCCATCGAGGACGCGGTGGTGCTGGCGAGCGCGCTGCGCAACTCGCTCGATCCGGTCGCGGGGCTGCGCCGTTACGAGAAGCTGCGCGCCGACCGCACCGCCATGTTCGTCAACGGGTCGGCTTCGCTCGCCAAGATCGAGCAGACCACCGACCCGCGCCTGGTCCGGGTGCGCGACACCTACTTCCGGCACGCGCCCACCGAATTCTTCCTGCGGGAGCTGGGCAAACCGATGTCCTTCCCGGCGCCGGACGGGCCGACCGCCCGGCTGCCCCGCCCGCTGTCGCCGGTCGAACGCTGGCATTGGATCGCCGATCAGCTGGCGCCGCTGCACATTCTGTCGCGGGTGCGCATCCGTGGGCACGTCGATACCGAGCGGATCCGCGCCGGATTGGACGAGGTACAGCGCCGACATCCGCTCCTGCGGGTCGCCGTCGCCGCCGAACCGGACGGCACCGCACCGCGTTTCGTGCCCGTCCAGGCGCCGATTCCGCTGCGGGTTGTCGAATCCGAGGACAGCACCAATTGGCTGACCGAGGCCGACGAGGTGGAGCTGCGCGAGCCGTTCGACTGGCGCACCGGCCCGCTGGCCAGGGCGGTGCTGATCAAGGAGACCGACGGCACTAATGAGCTGATCGTCACGCTGCACTACGCCATCGCCGATGGCGAGAGCGCGCTGTCGGTGGCGAAACAGGTGCTCCAAGTGGCCGCCGGGGAAGCGGGCGACTTCGCGCCCGCGCCGGTGCGGCCGGGACCGGAAGCGCTGTTCCCGGCGCGTTTCCAGGGCGCGGGTGGTGCGCTGCGCACCACGGGCTCGTTCCTGCGCGACCAGAAGTCACAGCTGCGTAAGCCGCGCAGGCTGGAACCCACGTCGCTGGCGCCGCCCGCGCGGCGGCGCAGCCGGGTGGTGCACCGCAGCCTCGACGGCGACCGGCTCGACGCGCTCACCGCGGGCTGTGCCCGCCACGGCGTCGGATTGCAGGCCGCCCTCTCCGCCGCGCTGCTCGTCGCGGCGGCCAGGGAGGCGGGCACCGAGAAGGCCACCTGGTATACCGTCGGCAGCTCGGTCAACTTCCGCGACCATCTCGACGGCGCGGCCGCCGACACCGAGGTCGGCACCTACCAGGGCATGATCGCCACCCCGGCGAAGTACGCGCCGTGGGCTTCGCTGTGGGAGATCGCCGCGGATGTCGAACGCGAGTACGGCGCCAGGATGGATCGGCGTGACCACCTGTCCGCGTTGAACCTGCTGAAGGTGGCCGCCCCGAAGTCGGTGGCGGCGAGCGCGTCCACGGTGAAACTCATGGACACCCGCGGCCCCGGACATCTCTGTATGACCTACCTGGGCGAGTATCCCTTCCCCGACAAGATCGGCTCCTGGCAGCTGGAGGGCGCGCAATTCGTCTCCGGCATGTCCGTCAGCGGATTCATCATGGCCACCGCCAACGCGACGCACAACGAGCTGTCCTTCAACATCGGCTACGTCGAGCCGGCGGTATCGCGCGAGCGAGCCGATCGCCTCGCCGACGAAAGCGTGCGCGCGCTGTTGTCGGCCTGCTGACCGGCCCGCGCACACCGCGATACAACAGCAGAGTCGCGGCATCGGCAGAGCCGATGCCGTGATTCGCGATATCAATAACTGGATAAGTGTGGTAGCAGCTTTGCGTATCAGCGATCAGGGTGGGCTTGGTTAGATCCGCGCACAGCCGGTGCCGCGACTGTCGCGATAGGAGTGACTGTGACATCCGAACCGAGTGCTACTCCCTCAAGACCCCCGGAGGCCTGGCCCGTCAGCGCGTATCAGCGCGATGTGTTGTCGGTCGCCTACCGGTACGCCCCGGCGCCGGTCACCCGAAACGCCTACTGCGCGTTCCTGGACGAGCCGTTCGACATGGACAGGTTGCGGGCGGTGGTACGCAGGGCGCTGCTCGCGGACAACGCGCTGCGCCTGCGGTTCGAGTTCTCCGAAGGCCGCTTCTGGCAGTGGGTCTCCGACGAGCTACCCGAGGTCGAGCTGGTCGATCTGAGCTGGGCGTCGGATCCCGCCGCGGTCCGCAGGGACTGGGTGAACCGGGCCAACGTGACGCCCTCCCCGCCGCGGCAGCCGTTCCGGATCGCCGCACTGGTCGACGGGCCCGACCACTTCCATCTCTATGTGGCGATGCACCACGCGATGATCGACGGCTGGGGCGTGAACGCGCTGTGGAGCGCCCTGGTGGACAACTACAGTCGCACGGACCTGTCGCTGGAACAGCTCGCCGAACCCGAGCCGGTCACCGGGCAGACCGATCGCGGGGTGGCGACCTACCGCAGGATCGCGGCCGAGCACGAGGAGTATCTGTCCTCCCCGCAATGGGTGGCCGACCGCGACGCGCTGGTGCGCCGCTTCGAGGGAGTCGTCCCCGCGCTGTTCTCCGGCCGCGCGAGCACCCCGAACGTGAACCGGGGGCGGCGGCGGGTGGTGGTGCAACCCGCTCTCCTCGACCGCATCCGGGACACCGGATTCTCGGTCTTCGCGTTCACTGTGTCCGCGCTGGCCGCCTACCTGACCACCATCCACCGCTGCGAGGAGGTGGTGATCGGGGTCCCGATGCTCAACCGGCACAGCGCGGAGACCTTCCGCACCGCAGGGCACCGGACGAATGTGGTACCGCTGCGCATCCGGGTCGACCCGGCGCAGCCACTGTCGGCGGTCGCGACCGAGGTGGCCGCGCAGATCCGGGAACTGAAGCGCTACGAGCGCTTTCCCTACGGTGACCTGGCCCGCGCGCTCAGCAGTGATCCGACCGCGCCGCCACTGTTCGACGTGGCCTACTCCTACATCAAGATGCCGCCGTCGGATCACCTCGACAAGATCCTGGGCACCCTCGACATCGTCAACCCCGGCACCGTGCTCGAGGCGCTGAACATCCTGGGCGTCGAGCACGCGCGCGACGGCTCGCTGAACCTTCAGCTCTACTACGACAAAGACGTCTTCGACGAGAACTTCCCGTTCGAGTCGGTGGTGCGGGGTATCGGCGCGCTGCTGGTGGCGGCTCTGGACCGGCCCGGCGCGCCGATCTCGGCATTGCCGCTGATGCCCGCGCGGGAGCTGGCCGCCATCACCGGGTTCGAATCCGGTGGGCACCGGGAGTTCCCGTACACCACCATCAACCGGCTGTTCGTCGAGGTGGCCGCGCGCCATCCGGAACGGGTCGCGATCGAACCGGCGGCGGGGTCGGGCGAGCGACCGCTGCGCTACGCCGAGCTGTCGGCGCTGGCAGACGGATTCGCCGCCGAGCTACGCGCGCTCGGCGCGACCGGCAACGAATGCGTCCCGGTGGTGCTGGCCCGCTCGACGGAGATGCTCGTCGCGATCTTCGGCGTGTTGCGGGCCGGCTGCGCGTACGTGCCGCTGGACCCGGACTTCCCGGCGGCGCGCATCGAGACGGTGCTCGCCGACTGCGGGGCCCGGTTCGTGGTGGCCGGGCCGGAACATCGAGCCGTGTTCGACGCACTCGGTGTCACCAGGGTCGCGGTGGCCGGCACGGCCCCGGCGCGCGGCGTCGAGAACGTCTCGCACCCAGCCGATCTCAGTTATCTCATCTACACCTCGGGTTCCACGGGAGTGCCCAAGGGCGTGATGATCGAGCACCGGTCGGTCGTCAACCGGCTGACCTGGATGCAGCGGCGTTACCCGTTGCACGCCGCGGACGTGATCCTGCAGAAGACACCGGTCACCTTCGACGTGTCGGTGTGGGAACTGTTCTGGTGGGCGATCACCGGCGCGCGGGTGGCGTTGCTGGAACCGGGCGGCGAGCGCGACCCGCGCCGCATCGCCGAGGCGATCGCCGCGCACGGCGTGACCGTGCTGCACTTCGTGCCGTCGATGCTGGCCGCGTTCGTCAACGAGCTGGCCGGCGACCCGGCGGCGGTCGCGCGGATCGGCAGCGTCCGCCGGGTGTTCTGCAGCGGTGAAGCGTTACCACCGGCGCTGGTGCGCCGGTTCTACGCGGTCTTCACCGCGGCCGGGGCCACAGCGCCGCAATTGGTGAATCTGTACGGCCCGACCGAGGCCACCGTGGACGTCTCCTATTTCGACTGCCCCGCCGACGACCCGCTCGACGTGGTGCCGATCGGCCGCCCCATCGACAACATCGACCTGCTCGTGCTCGACCACGTCGGCCGCCGGGTGCCGGTCGGCGTGCCGGGCGAGCTGAACATCGCGGGTGTCGGCGTGGCCCGCGGCTATCGCGGCAGGACGGAGCTGACCGCGGCGGCGTTCGTCGACGATCGCGCGGTGCCGGGGCGACGCCGGTACCGCACCGGCGACCTGGCGCGCTGGTTGCCGGACGGCAATCTCGAGTACCTCGGCCGCTTCGACGACCAAGTGAAGATCCGCGGCAACCGGATCACGCTCGGCGAAGTGCAGAACGCCATGCTCGGCTGTCCCGGGGTGCGCGCGGCGGCCGTGGTGGACGAGGTGTCGGAGGCGCACGGTGTGCAACTGGTCGGCTATTTCGTCGGCGACGACGTCTCCGGCGAGGAGATCGCCGCACGGCTCGCCGCCGGGCTGCCCCGCTACATGGTTCCGTCCCGGCTGGTCCGGGTGGACCGGATCCCGCTGACGCGCAACGGGAAACTGGACCGCCGCGCCCTCGCCGAACAACTCGTCCTCGGCCACGGCACCCAGCCGAGCACGGGCGGCGAACCGCGCACCGCGGTCGAGACCCGGCTCGCGCAGGTCTGGCGCACCGTGCTTGGCGTCGAGTCGATCGGCGTGCACGACAACTTCTTCACCCACGGCGGCGATTCCATCCTCGCGCTGGCCGTGCGCACCGCCGCGGAACGCGCCGGGCTCTACTTCGACGTGGACGTCTTCTACCAGGCGCCGACCATCGCCGAGCTGGCCCGCGTGGTGCGCGACGAGCGGCACGGTGAGCGCGCGCGCATCGTGACCCCCCTCGAGACGGTGCCGCTGATCGACCGCGCGGCGCTGCACCGGGTCGAGGACGCCTTCCCCGCCACGGCCCTGCAACTGGGCATGCTGTATCACAGCATCGAGCGCGCCGACTCGGTCACCTACAAGGACGCGTTTCGTTATCGGCTGGAAATCCCCTGGGACGACGTGCGGTTCCGGGACGCCGTGGACCGGTTGGTGCGCCGTCAACCCGCGCTGCGCTCGTCGTTCGAACTGAGCAGGTACTCGGTCCCGCTCCAGGTCGTGCACGCCGCGCCGCCCTACGACCTGCAGATCGTCGACCTCGGCGATATCGACGAGGCGGACGCCGAAGACCTGATCGAGATCTATCTGCAGGAGCGCACCCACGCCCAGTACGACATCTCGGTCGCCCCGCTGTTCGCCATCCGGGTGTTCGTCCGCCCCGGTCCGCAGGAGCCGGTCGGCGCGGTGGACCTCGTGCTGAGCTTCCATCACGCGATCCTGGACGGCTGGAGTGTCGCCACGTCGGTGCTGGAACTGCTGCTGGACTATCTGCATCACCTCGGCATGACCCAGCACCGGATCGATGCCACGCCGCATCCGGCCACCGTGCTCGCCGAGTACGCGCGAGCCGAGCAGGTCGCGGCGCACGACACCGCGGCCCGCGAGTACTGGCTCGCCGCCCTCGACGGAGCCGAACCCACCTCGCTCACCGCGCTCGGGGTGCACCAGCCGGTGGTCGCGGGCGTGCCGCAGGCACGGGCGCTGGTACCGCGCAGGCTGGCCGAACGGGTCTCGAGGTTCGCCTCGCGCCACCAGATCCCGGAGAAATCCGTCTACCTGGCCGCGCATTGCCTGGCGTTGCGGGCGCTCACCGGTCGCACGGACGTGACCACCGGCGTGGTCAGCCACGGTCGCCCGGACCGGGCGGGCGCCGAACGCGTGGCCGGGCTGTTCCTCAATACGCTGCCGATCCGGTTGGACGGCACCGCGACCACATGGCGTGCGGCGGTGGAACAGATCGCGCGGCGGGAACGCGAGGCCTATCCGTTCCGCCGCTACCCGCTGCGGTCGATCCTCGCCGACGGCGGTCCGGTGTTCGAGACGGCGTTCAACTTCGTCAACTACCACCTCTTCCAACCCATGCTCGTGCTGGACGGCGTGCGCCTGCTGGACTTCGACGCCAGGGAGGAGACCAACTTCCAGCTGCTGGTGACCGCGGCGACCGATCCGCGCGACGGCCGGATGTGGTTGCGGGTCAACGGTGACCACACGCTCACCGCCGAACAGTGCGAGACCGTGGCGCTCACCCAGTTGCGCATGCTGGCCGGCATCGTGGCCGACCCCGACGCGGTGATCGATCGTGGCGCCGGTCCGGCGACCGCCCGTGACGTGGGCACGCTGGTGGCCGAGGCCGCCGCGCTCAACCCGGCCCGCGTCGCCCTGGCCGGGGACGACGAATCGGTCACCTACAACGAGCTGATCGAACGCTCCAACCGGCTGGCGCGCCGCCTGGTCGGCCTCGGCGTGTCACCGGGCGACCGGGTCGGCATCCTGATGGGGCGCCGTCCGCAGCTGGTGCTGCTCGTGCTCGCCCTGACCAGGATCGGGGCCGCGTGCGTTCCGCTGGACGTCAGCTACCCGCGCACCAGGCTCAACCTGATGATCGACCGCGCACGCCCGCACCGGGTGATCGCCGACGCCGCCTACCGCGACATCGTCGACGACGCCGCCTTGGTCCTGGACACCGCCGCGCTCTTCGCCGGCTCCGCGTCCGACCCGGAGGTGGCGCTGCCCGACCACGTCTCGCCCGACGCGGTGGCCTACGTGCTGTTCACCTCCGGCTCGACCGGTGAGCCCAAGGGCGTCGCGATGCCGCACCGCGGTCTGACCTCGCTGGTGGACTGGCAGAATCGCGCGGCGACCGGCACCGGTCTGCTCAGCACCCTGCAACTGGCGCCGCTGAGCTTCGACGTGTCGTTCCAGGAGATCTTCACCACCCTCGCTGCCGGATCGACCCTCCGAGTGAGCTCGGCCGATCTGCGGTCGAACGTCGAGCTGCTGCTGAACACGGTGGTCGAGGAGGGCATCGAACGACTGTTCCTGCCGTATGTGGCATTGCAGGCGTTCGCCGAGGCCGCCGTGGGGCGGCGCATGTTCCCGACCGAGCTGAAAGTGCTGATCTCCTCCGGCGAGCAACTGCGCATCACCGACGAGATCCGCGCGCTGTGCAAGGTGGTCCCCGGCCTGGTCCTGGAGAATCAGTACGGTCCAACCGAGTCCCACGTCGCGACCAAGTTCACGCTCGCAGGTCCCGCCGACGAGTTCCCCGCGTTGCCGCCCATCGGCCGCGCCGTCGACGGTGACACCGTGGAACTGCTCGACAGCGCGCTGCGCCCGGTGCCCGACGGCGTGATCGGCGAGATCTATCTCGGCGGCCGCACCATCGCCCGCGGTTACGAGGGCAGGCCAGCGCTCACCGCGCAGCGTTTCGTCGCCACCCACGCGGGTGGCATCCGGTACCGCACCGGCGATCTCGGTGTCCGGCTGTTCTCCGGCGATATCGTCTGCCTCGGCCGCAGCGACAGCCAGGTCAAGATCCGCGGGTTCCGGGTGGAGCCCGCCGAAGTCGAGCTGTGCATCCTGAGCCTGGTCGAGAAGTTCCCCGGCATCACCGAGGCCGCCGTGGTGGCCCGCGGGTTCGGTGGCATCAATGGTTCGCTGGTCGCGTTCCTGGTCGGTGCGGCCGAGCAGACCGACCTCGCCGCGCTGCGGCACGATCTGCGCGCGGTGCTGCCCGCGCACATGGTGCCGTCCCGGTTCGTCTGGCTCGAACCAGCTGCCCCGCACGCCCAGCGGCAAGCGCGACGACGCGACGCTGCGCGCCTACGGGGAGGACGCCACGGATTCGGTGGCGGCCCGGCGGGAGCCCGCCGACGAATACGAGCGCTCGGCGGTCGAGTTGCTCGCCGAGTACGCCGGGCTGCGGGCGATCGGCGTCGACGACGACTTCTTCGCGGCGGGCGGCACCTCGATCGGCGCTATGCGCGTGGTGATGGCGCTGTCGCGCCGCTGGGGCGTCGACGTGCCGCTGGACGCGTTCGTCGGCGCCCCCACCGCCGCCGGGCTCGCCACGCTGGTGCGGGCGGGCGCCGTCCAGCGCACGTTCGATCCGCTGGTGCCGATCAGCGTCGGCGGCGCCAAGCCGCCGCTGTTCCTGGTGCACCCGATCGGCGGAAACGTCCTGTGCTATCTGGCGCTCGCGCGGCACCTGGATCCGGACCGCCCGGTGTACGGGTTGCAGGCGGCGGGCGCGGACTCGGGTAGCGCGCCGGAGAAGTCCATCCCGGCGATGACGGAGTCGTACCTGGAGGCGGTGCGACGGGTGCATCCGACCGGTCCCTATCACCTGGCGGGCTGGTCGTTCGGTGGCTACGTCGCCTTGGAGATGGCCCGTCAGCTCCCCGAGCACGAAGTCTCCAGCGTGACGCTGCTGGACACGATGGCGTTGCGCGCTCGCACCCGCACGCCGATCCCGGAGGAGAAACTCATCCGGTGGTTCTTCCTCGAGCTGCTGTGGTACGCGCGCGGAAGCCGCTCCGCCCTCGTCGATTTCGCGCCCGACGTGCACAATTCCGAGGAATTGTTCGCGGCGATGCTCGACGAGTCGGTGCGGTCGGACATCCTGCCCGCCGAAAGCTCGCCGCAGGCGATCCGGCGGCTCTACGAAGTTTTCTTCGCCAACTACTCGGCGATGCTGGACTACAAGCTCGAACCCTACGAGCGGGACATCACATTGTTGCGCGCTACCGAGGGACTGCCGCCGGGTGTCGACCTGGCGCACCAGACCGTCGGCAGCATGTTCGACAGCGCCGACAACGGCTGGAAACAGTACGCCGCGCGCCGGTTCACGGTGATCGACGTGCCGGGCGATCACCTGAACATGATGTCCGAGCCGAACATCGCGGAGGTGGGGCTGCGGCTGGACGAGGTCCTGTCCGCGGCCGACCCCGACCTGGATCGCGAGTGGGACGAATCCATGCTGGACGCCTGAGGCTCGCTCACGAATCCGCCGCGGCCGCCCCGCGCAGCGCGGCCGCGGTGAATTCGTCGAGCGGGTAGAACAATTCGATGGCCAGCTCCGACAGCGTGACGTCGGCCGGTGCGCCGAAGGTGGCCATGGTGCTGAACATGGACAGCTCACCGGCGGGAGTGCGAATCCGGATCGGCACCTCGAACGGACCGGGCGGCGGACCCGCGTCCGCCCCGGTGGCGGCGTCGGGCGGACCGGGGTAGCCGGACACCTCCTCGTACAGCGCCGCCAATGCCGCGTCGCCGCTCGCGCTGACCTGCCTGGACAGCCGTTCCAGGAACAGATCGCGCACCTGAGCGAAGTTGGACAACCGCGCCGAGAGCCCCTGCGGGTGCAGCACCAGCCGGTACACGTTGGGCCGCGGCGCGCGCAGGTGCTCCGGGACGCCGTCCATCAGCACGCTCATCGCCGCGTTGCCCGTCACCACGTTCCACAGCCGATCGATGACCACCGCCGGATACGGTTCGTGCGCGGTCAGCATGGTGTCCAGCGCGGCCCGCACGGAGGCCAGGTGGGCGTCGTCGAGGCTGCTCTCCCGGTAGGCGGGCGCGAAACCGGCGGCCACCAGCAGTGTGTTGCGTTCGCGCAGCGGCACCTCGAGCGTGTCGCACAGCCGCAGGACCATCGCGCGGCTCGGTGCGGCCCGGCCGGTCTCCACGCACGACAGATGACGCGCCGATGTCTCCGCCGCGAGTGCCAGATCGAGCTGGCTCAGCCTGCGTCGCTGCCGCCATTCGCGCAGCAGCGCGCCCGCTCTCGACCGTGTTCCCACCGATGTCACGCGATCAGCTAAGCAGCTGTCACGCGGCACGGCCATGACCTTCGAGGTCATTGCGACGCTCACCTCCGGTCGGCAGGGTCGGCGCCGGGAGCCGATCGGCTCCCGGTGGATCATCGACAGGAGCACGACATGAGACCGACGACCCCGGCCGAACGCGGCGCGTTGCTGCGCTCGGCGCTGCGCGTGGACGGGTGGAGTACCGGGATCTTCGGCGCGGCGCTACTCGCCGGCGCGTGGTCGCTGCGCGACCCTCTCGGGTTGCCGCTCGGCTGGAGCATTCCGTTCGGCGTCGCCATGCTCGGCGGCGCGCTCGCGTTGCTGTCGATCGCCCGGCGTCCCGTGATCTCCCCGCGCCACGCGCAGGCCGTCGTCGCGGTGAACGCGCTGTCGGCGGTGGGCATGCTCGGGCTGGCCGGTTCGGATGTCCTCGCGCTGACCGGTCCGGGCGTCGTATTCCTATGCCTCGGCGCGGCGGCGGTCGCCGCCTTCGCCGGACTGGAGTTCGCCGGGCTGCGCGCTCTCGATGCACGGCGGTGACCGAGCACGGCGACGACCGGGCCGCCCGGCTGTTGTCGCACCTCGATCCCCAGCACCGGAATCGTTCGCGTCGCGCGATGAGCGGGCCGAACGCCGGGTCGTCGAGGGCGCGCCGGGAATGCTTTGCGAACGACGCCGCTTTCCCGGTAGAGAAAATCGAATGGAGCCCCTTACGCCTGAGATCAGGTTGCTCGTGCCGGACGACTGGGCGGTGTTCCGGCGCATCCGGCTCGCGGCGCTGGCGGACACGCCGGAGTTCTTCGGCACCACCCTGGCCGAGGCGCGGGCCCGCGCGGAAAGCGACTGGCGAGGCGCGCTGTCGGATCGGGCGCAGTTCCTCGCCGAGTCGGGCGGTACCGGGGTGGGCACCGTGGCGGGGATGCTCGACCCGGAACGCGGTGGCGTGCATTTGATCTCCATGTGGGTGGCGCCCCGGGCGCGGGGTACGGGCGTGTCGGACCGTCTGGTCCGCGCGGTGCTCGACTGGGCGGTCGAGGGCGGTCATCCCGTCGTCCGCCTGGAGTTCGCCGAGCACAACGGCTACGCCGAGCGGCTGTACCTGCGCAACGGCTTCGTCCGGACCGGGGTGAGCGGACCCATGGCCCCGGGCGACCCTCGACGGGAATTCGAGATGGAGTGGCGCCCGCCGAAGCCCGGTTTGCCCGTCCGGCCGTAGGGTATCCGGGCCTCGACGGCATCCGGGACATCCGTCCTGCACCGCGACGCCGAGCACAGGAGACAGTGATGAACGACCGCGAACCCACGGACAAGGAGACCGACGCGCAGCGCACCACCGACGTCCCGGGTGGTGGAGCGGCCGGAGCCGGCGGTGCGAGCCGGAACGCGGAGCCGCGCACCGCTCCGGGAACCGCTACGCCGTCCGAGACGAACGGTGACGCTGCCGGAGTGCGGAAGACCGGGTCGGGGAGTACGCAGGCCCCGCCGGACGCTGCGGCGCAGACCGCCGGGGCGGAGCAAGAGCCGGTGACATCGGCGCGAGGACCGGAGAGCGCGGGCGGCGCGGCGGGGCAACCGTGGCCGGAAACGGTGTCTTCGCCGCAGGTCTCGGAAGACATGGGCGGTGCGGCGGGTTCGGCGGGCGAGCCGGAGACGGTGCCCGCGGAGCAGGTGCTGGAGGAGGCGGGCGTGGTGACGGACGGCGTCGCCGATACAGCAGCCGATACAGCAGGGGAGCCGGAGCCCGGGACGGCGACCGCGCCGCCGACCCTGGAGGACGTGGCCGCCGAGGCCAGCAGCGCAGCCGGTGCGGCGGCGAAGCGGGAGACGGTGACCTCCGCCGCGAGCCGAGCGGAATCGCCGATAGCGGAGTCCGTCCGCCGCGCCGCCGAGCGCGCCGAACAGGTCGAGGCGGACACCGCCGCCGCGGCCGAACGCGGCGCGGCGGGCATCCCCGGACCGATCGGCGGCCCCGGCCGCACGCTCTTGGAGACGCTGCGCGACAAGCCGATCCTCGCCGCGATACCCGCCTCCACCCTCGCCTTCATCCTCTGGCGCGCATTCCGCCGCCGCTGAGGAGGCCTACACGCGGCTGAGGAGGCCTACACGCGGCACCGGTAGACCTGGCGCGATCCGCCTTCCGGCCCGGGAGCCGCCTGCTCCGCCGGATGGAAACCCATGTTCTCGTAGAACGCCCGCGCACCACTGGAGATCGCGCCGGGATGATCGGGCCCGAAAGTGACTGCCTCGAGTGTGCCGGGGGCGAGCACGTACCGGCGGATCGCGTCCGTGGCCAACGCGCGGCCGATACCGTGCCCACGGGCCTGCTCCGCGACGACCAGCCAGTGCACCCGGTAGACCGGCGGGCGCGAGCCGAACATGATGCCTCCGAGCACCTCCGCCCCCGCCGACCGCGCGACGAGCGCCGAACCGCGCCGGATGTGCCGCAGCACCGAGGCGCGGAATCCGGCGTCGTCGGCCGTCGCGCCGAACCAGTGCTCGACCTGCCCCGCCAGTTCGAGGATTCCGGCGAGGTCGTCCTCTCGCGCAAGCCTGACAATCATTCAGGCCATGGTGGCAGCATCCGCGGGCCGCGTCGACTCGAAAGCCGGGTCAGCCGGCGGCGGCCCGCAACGCGATGCCCAGCTTGGCACGGAAACGGTCGAAATGGGGGTCGGAGTCCGATGGCGCGAGTCCGTCGATGTCCCACCAGCGTTCACCGTCGAACTCTCTCGGGTCGAGGGTGTGCTCGTGCATGCGGTCGCCGCGGATGACGTACCAGAGGCTGACGTCCTCGTGCGCGGCATCCGAGCCGACGGTGGTGGTGACGGTGAGGAACAGCGGGTTGGGCCCGACCACGTCGAACCGTGCCTCGACAGCGATCTCCTCGGCCGCTTCGCGGCGGGCGGTCCGCAGTGGGTGCTCACCCGGCTCGACGTGGCCCCCGGTCGGCAACCACAGCCCGGCGAGGCGATGCTTGCCGAGCAGCACCGCCCGTGCCGCCGGATCGACCAGCACGACGTAGGAGACCAGGTGCCGGGGTGGCGTCGCCGGTTTGACGCGCCGGAAGATGTCGTCGGTCGATGCGAGCCAAGCCCGGGTCGTGTCGATGTGCCGCTGCTCCAACTCGTCGAGCGGCACGATTGCATCCACGATTTCGGCGATGGCGGCGGTGGCGGGTTGCATAGCGGGGACCATAGCGCCGGGCACCGACACGTTCGCTCGCTCGCGCGGCTACAGAAGATGTTTACGCGGCCCGGCAGCGCGCCGGACCGCGTATGGCGTCAAGGCCGCAGCACCGACACCAGGAACTCGGTCTGGTCGTAGACCGTCTTCTCGAAGACCTCGTCGAAGTAGATATCGAAATGACCCGCCGGGTAACGCTTCACGACCGCGTGCTTGGTGCGCTCGGCGGCGCGCAGCGCCGATTTCACCGGCGCCACCGAGTCGTCGTCGCACAGCGCGTACAGCACGGGCATCTTGAGTGCCTTCGCGCGTCGCCCCGGCGCGTCGAACAACGCGGAGAACGCCACGCGCGCAGCCACTTTTGGCTCGTAGGTCTCGCTCTCGTCGGTCAGCCTGCGGAAGCCGTCCGGCACGTCGGGCGCGCTCATCAGCGCCGCGGCGCGCTTGCGCCCGGCGAGCCGGATGCCGACCGGCTTGCGCAGGACCGGTCCGAGCAGCAGGTTGGTGGCCGCGATGGCCGCCACCTTGACCAGGCTGATCGGTCCCTTCGCCAGCGCCGAGGACAGGCCGCTGGTGAACGGCACCTGCGCGACCACGGCGGCGATATACGCGTCGTCCGGCGCGACCGACAGCACGTGGCCGCCGCCGAACGACGTGCCCCACAACGCGATGCGGGTCGCGTCGATGCCGCGCAGCGTGCGCGCGTACGCGATGGCGGCGTGCCAGTCCGCGCGCTGCCGCGCGATGCTCAGTAATTGGCGGGGAGTGCCCTGGCTGGCGCCGAAATGCCGATAGTCGAATACCAGCACCGCCATTCCCGCGGCCGCGAAACGCCGCGCGTAGCGATCGAGTCCCATTTCCCGATTGGCCCCCAAGCCGTGTCCCATCACCACGAGCGGGCGGGGTTTGGGTGCGCCGTCCGGGCGGTAAAGCCACGCCGCGCACTGCTCGCTTCCCGAGGGGAAGCCGACCTCGACACGTTCCATGGCCACCAACCGTACCCAGTATCCTGTTCTCGCGGACGAGTTGGTCGGGCGGCCGCGGCGCTGGGAACGGGCACGGTTGTGCCGCCGCCCGGCGCCGAGGAAAGTCCGGACTCCACAGAGCAGGGCGGTTGCTAACGGCAACCCGGGGCGACCCGCGGGACAGTGCCACAGAAAACAGACCGCCCACGGCCCGACGGCCGTGCGGTGAGGGTGAAACGGTGCGGTAAGAGCGCACCAGCGCCCCGGGTGACCGGGGCGGCTAGGTAAACCCCGCCCGGAGCAAGGTCGAAGGTCGCACCGCCCGGCGGTGCGGCTGCGCAGGTGTTCGAGGGCTGCTCGCCCGAGCCTGCGGGTGGACCGCTCGAGGCACCCGGCGACGGAGTGCCCAGATGGATGGCCGCCCCCCGGCCACACGGCCGGGGACAGGATCCGGCTTACAGACCAACTCGTCCGCCCCCGCTCCGCCCGCTTCGCGCACCAGCGCGCTGCCGCGCCCGCAATGCGCGCGACGAGGAACCGAGCGGGTCTGCGAAGCAAGCCTGGTCGGTCTCGGCCGACGGAGCGATCAGCACATGAGCTTGGCCATCTGGTAGATCGCCTTGGCTTCCTCGGAGCTGGGCTGGGTGGCGCCGCCCGCCCGCTTGGTGATGTTCCCGACGACCTCGTCCTCGGCTTCACCCGCTTTGATGTCGGCGCATGTCTCGGACAGGATCGTGGCGATCTTCGCGTCGTCCTTGCCCTCGGCCAGCTTGGGGAACGCGCCGCGGAAGCTGACGACGAAAGCGCCCGCCTTCACGTTGTCGACCTGGGCCGCCGCCTGCGCCGCCGTGGTGGTGGGGGAGGAGGTGGCAGTGCTGGTCTTGTCGTCCCCGCAACCGGTGAGGAGCAGGGCGAAGAGGGTCGCGCTTGCCGCGATCGCGGCGGTAGTTCTGGTCACGGAGCGGGATGCTAGCGGCCCGCAACCACCGCCGCCTCCCGTGAGGTGAACGGGAGGCGACGAGTAGAGGGAAAGAAATCGCGAGGACGAACCGGAGCGATCAGGAAATCCGCGCCCGATACACCGCCTGTGCCGGGCCCAGCAGCGGCGACAGCGGTCGGGGGAAATCGCCGGCATAGGTGTGCAGCGCCCGATTGCCGCCGCACGTGACATTTGTGGAGGAAGTGGCGATCGGACGTCCCTTACGTCGGCGGCGCGGGCGCACTCGTGCCGCCCGGCGAGAATTCCCTCTGTCCGTGTCCGATTTGTGCGGAACTGGCCTGAATCGTGATCGACGTCATAAAGTAGTCGCCGTTGGTAAGGCCCGGTGCGGGGCAGCGTCGGGCCATTCATACTTCGATCGCGGGAAAGCAGGTCTCAACACATATGCGAGTAGTTCGCTCCATGGTCGCAGGCGCATTGGTCGCCGGCGCCGCTTCGATTTTCGCGGTCCTGGGCGGGGGTTCCGCCGGCGCTGTCGCGGTGACCCCGCTGCCGGGCGGAGTCCAGGTCGACCTCAGTTCCGCCGACACGGTCTTCGTGCACCAGAACAATGTCGGCCTGGCTATCGCCGGGCTGCCGCATCCGTCCGCCGCCTCCTTCGGGCAGGCGCTGGACGCCGCGGCCGAGGTATCGTCCTCGGTGCCGGGTGGCCGGGTCACCTTCACCGTCTACGGGCCGTTCGACCAGTTGAACGGCACCATGCTGGCGCTGCAGTAGGACCGGCGCCGAAGCGTGGAACTCCACCAGCGGATCGTCTCGGCGCCGGTCGATTTCGGCGTCATACGGTCCGAGTTCGGACTGGCCTCGGCGTATCCCGCCGAGGCCAGTGCGGAGGCCCGCGACGCGGTGGACGCGTTCGCGGGCGACCGGGTCGATCGCACGGACATCCCGTTCGTGACGATCGACCCACCCGGGGCGATGGATCTGGATCAGGCCCTGCATATCGAACGCACCCCCAGCGGATTCACCGTCCACTACGCGATCGCCGACGTAGGCGCCATGATCTCCCCCGGCGGCGCGCTGGCCGAAGAATCCGGCGCGCGGGGCCAGACCTTCTATCTTCCCGACGGCACCGTGCCGCTGCACCCGCCTGCCCTGTCGGAAGGCTCCGCGAGTCTGCTCCCCGACCGGACGCGACCGGCCGCCCTGTGGACCATCGAACTCGACGAGCGGGCCGAACCGGTCCGGTACGCGGTGGTCCGGGCGCTGGTGCGCTCACGCGCCCGGCTGGACTATCTCCATGTGCAGGCCGACGCGGAGGCCGGTCGGCTGCACCCCTCGATCGCGGCCCTGCCGGAATTCGGCACGCGGCGCATCGAGGCGGGGTTGGCGCGCGGCGCGATCGGGCTGCGGTTGCCCGCGCAGACCGTTGTCCAGGACGAGCGCGCCGACGGGCACTTCCGGCTGGTGGTGGAACCGCGTACGGCGGCCGACGACTGGAACGAGCAGGTCTCGTTACTGACCGGCATGTGCGCGGCCCGGATCATGCTGGACGGTGACGCCCCCGCCGAGGAGCGGGTCGCGCTGCTGCGCACCATGCCGCCCCCGTCCGCCGGCGCGATCGATTCCCTGCGCCGGACCGCGCAGGCGCTGGGCGTGGCCTGGCCGGAGGACGAGGCGGTCGGGCGGATGCTGGCCCGGCTGGATACCGGCACGCCCGCCGCGCTGGTGCTGATGTCGGAGGCGACGACCCTGCTGCGCGGCGCCTCCTACACGGTGGTCGACGGCGCCACGGCAGGGCCGCCCGCCGAGGACGCGTTGCGGCACAGTGCGATCGGCGCCGCGTACGCGCACGTCACCGCCCCGCTGCGGCGGCTGTCGGACCGGTTCGCCACCGAGATCTGCCTGGCCCGCTGCGCGGGTACGCAGGTGCCGCGCTGGGTGCGGGACGGGCTGGCAGGCGCGGCCGAGACCATGCGCCGCAGCGATGGCGTGGCGAGCAAGATCGAACGAGCGTGCATCGACCTGACCGAATCGACCTTGCTGGCGCGGCGGACCGGTGCCGAGTTCGAAGCCGTCGTCGTGCGGGAGGCCAACGGCAGCCGTCCCGCCGTGGTCTTCGTCGCCGATCCGCCGGTGCTGGGTCCGTGCGCGGGCGCGCCGCCGGAAGGGGAGACGGTACGGGTGCGGCTCGTGTCGGCCGACCCGGTGGAACGAAAGGTGTCGTTCGCCTATCCGGCGTGACCGGGAGCCGGGGGAGGGGTGAGCCGCGCGGCGATCCGTTCGCGGCGTCGGAGCGCGAGCGTGCCGATCAGCGGGTGGCCGTAGCGGCGTCTCCGACCGCGGCGGACCGACGACGGACGGCTGGGACGGCTGGGGCGGCGTCCGCCACGACATCGCGGACGCCTGGGGTCGGCCCACCGTCGGGGAGATCATGCGGCGAAGAAGGCGGTGAGCGCGACGGGAGTCATCGCGAGCGGTTCGGGCGGCCACGCGTCACGCGACGGCCCGGGTGACTCATTCGAACAGCGCGGCGGCGGCAGCCGGATAGCGGCTCAGCTCACGACCGGCCGCCGCGTCCTCCGCGGCCGCGAGGATCTCGTAGAGCCCGGCGTCCTCACCCGCCGCGGCGGCCTCGGCCGCCCGGTGCACGATCGCCTCGTGTGATTCCACGGCGTCCCGGTGGTCGCCGAGCACGGTCTGGAGCTTCTTGGCGCGGCGGCCGCGATCGGCGGCATCGTCGCCGATCACCTGCTCCGCCGCCTCGCAGGAGTACCGTAAACGCTTGGCGCTCTTGCGGATTTCGTGCAGCAGCTCGACCCGTTCGCGCGGGTCGACGGTGGGCTCGGCGCGGACGAGGGACTGTACCCGCTCGAGATCGCGCCGCAGCACCTCCCCGAAGACGTCCGTCGCGGCCGCCTCGGCGCGGGAGTGGCGCAGCGGTGGATCGGTACGCCACCCGGTCAGTCTCGCCCGCAGTTCGCGGTACCGCGCGTCGTCCAACGCGGCCAGGACCACGTCGTGGGCCGCGCGATAGCGCTCCCGCTCGGCGGCCACCAATCGCGCGGTGACGGCGTCCACGCCGACCGGGCCTGCCTGCTCGGCGTGCTCGGCCAGCAGCGCGGCGAATCGGTCGGCGCGCACCTCGGCGTCCCTGGCCTCGCCGAGTAGTCCGGCCAGCCACTTCAGTTCCGCTCCCATCGCGGCGGCCGGTTTCTTGACCAGCACTGTGCGATAGGACCGCAGCACGCTGCGCAGCCGCCGGGTGGCCACCCGCATCTGATGAACCGAATCGGGCGCGTCGGCGCGGACGTCGGGCTCGGCGGCCAGCAGGCGGTCGATGTCGTCCCGAAGCGCGTCGATCAGCGCTGCTCCGGCCGTGGGCACCGGGCTCACCGCCCCTTCGCGAAGCGATCGGTCGCTTCGACCAGGTGATGGGTGATGCCCGGCTCGCTCGCCGCGTGCCCGGCGTCGTCGACGATGTGCAGGATCGAACCGGGCCAGGCGCGATGCAACTCCCACGCGCTGACCGCCGGGCAGACGATGTCGTGGCGGCCCTGCACGATCACGGCGGGGATGTGCGCGATGGCGCCGATGTCACGCAGCAGCTGCCCCTCGTCGAGGAACCCGCCGTGGCGGAAGTAATGGTTCTCGATTCTGGCGAAGGCGAGCGCGAACCGGGGCTCGGCCGTTTCGGCCACCCGATCCGGTTGCGGCAGGAGCGAACTCGTCGCACCCTCCCACGTGGACCAGGCGATCGCGGCCGCGCGGGCGACGTGCTCGTCGGGCGAGTGCAACAGGCGGTGGTAGACCTCGACCAGATCCTGGTCGCGTTCGTCCTCGGGGACCGGCGCGAGAAACTTCTCCCATTCGTCCGGATAGACGTAGCCCGCGGCGCCGTTGTAGTACCAGTCGATCTCCTTGCGGCGCAGGAGGAAGATGCCGCGCAGCACCAATTCGGTCACGCGTTCCGGGTGCCGCTGGGCGTAGGCCAGCGCGAGCGTGGAACCCCACGAACCGCCGAACACCTGCCAGCGTTCGATGCCCAGATGCGCACGCAAGACCTCGATATCGGAGATCAGGTGCCCGGTGGTGTTGTGCTCCAGACTCGCGCCGTCGGCCAGGTGCGGGGTGGAACGGCCGCAACCGCGCTGATCGAACAGCACGATCCGGTAGGCGGCCGGATCGAAGAACTGCCGATGGAACGGCGCGGTGCCGCCGCCGGGTCCGCCGTGCAGGAACACCACCGGCTTGCCGTCCGGATTGCCGCTGACCTCCCAGTACACCGACTGCCCTTCGCCGACCGTGAGCATGCCGGAGACATACGGCTCTATCGCGGGATACCGGGTGCGCATCCGCCAGGCCCGGCTCAGAAGGCCAGGCCAGCGGCCAGGTCCGGGATACCCAGCGCGTCCACGGCCTGCTGGCGCACGTCCGGGCAGCTCTTGATGGTGACGCGGTCGACGATCGGCTTGTCGGCCAGCACCGCGGCGTTGATGCCTCCGTTGCGCAGCGCCCACTCGTGCACCAGCGCGTTCAACCCGATCCTGCCCAGGGTCCCACCCTGTATCCGCCAATTGGACAGTTCCGGCCGGATCAAGTCGCACAGTTGGGCCGCCGCCGCGTCGGAGATCTCCGGGCTCGCGGGCGTGACCCGGGCGGAGGTCGTGCCCGGCGCGGCGGTGGCCGACGCCGTGGTCGAATCCGCGCTGCCGGTAGGGGCCGGGCTCGACTCGCTGCCGCAAGCGGTCAACGCCGCGGCGGCGAGAACGCCCGCCACCAGCAGGGTGCTGCGTGAAATCCAACGGCTGTACGGCATCGGTACCTCTGGTTGTGTCGGCATTGTCGGCATCGAGTCTGCCATTGATTCCGCCGACCGGCCCGAACCGGATCTTCCGGCTGGGAATACCGCACCGGAAGCGCCCGCCCTGCTCGCCGCTCATTCCTGCTACCAGGACGACCGACTCGTGAACCACGGCGAAGCGCGAGTCGGCGCGCTCGGCACCCGGATCATTCCGACGGTCGGCCGAGCGGCGCTCCGGGTGCGCGCCGCCCAGCCGGTCGTCGTCTTCGCGGCGGGGGCTCAGAAGCTGTGTTCGGGTCCGGGGAAGGTGCCCCGGCGCACTTCCTCGGCATACGCCGCGGCGGCGGCGCGCAATTCGTCGCCGACGTTGCCGAAGCGCTTGACGAACTTCGCGGTCTTGCCGCTGGTGTAGCCCGCCATGTCCTGCCAGACCAGCACCTGCGCGTCGGTGTCGGCGCCCGCGCCGATGCCGACGGTCGGAATGGTCAGCTTGCGGGTGACCTGCCCGGCGAGCTCGGCGGGCACCATCTCCAGGACCACGGAGAACGCACCGGCCTCCTGGACGGCGATGGCGTCGGCGATCAGCTGCTCGGCGCCGTCGCCGCGGCCTTGCACCCGGAATCCGCCCAGCGTGTTCACGCTCTGCGGAGTGAAGCCGATGTGCGCCATGACCGGGATGCCCGCCGCGGTGATCACCGCGATCTGCTCGGCGACCCGCTCGCCACCCTCCAGCTTCACCGCGTGCGCCCCACCCTCCTTCATGAACCGGGTGGCGGTGGCCAGCGCCTGCTGCGGGGAGGATTCGTAGGTGCCGAACGGGAGGTCGGCCACCACCAGCGCGTGCGGTGCGCCGCGCACCACGCCGCGCACCAGTGGGATCAGCTCGTCCGCCGTGATCGGCACGGTGGTGTCGTAGCCGTACACGACGTTGGCCGCGGAGTCGCCGACCAGTAGTACGGGAATGCCTGCCGCCTCGAACAGCCGCGCGGAGGAGTAGTCGTAAGCGGTCAGCATCGCCCAGCGCTCTCCGTCGGCTTTCATCTGCTGCAGGTGGTGTACCCGGGTCTTGCGTACGACCTTCTTGGGCTCCGCGGGCGCCGCACCGTAGGCAGGGGTTTCCGAATCGGATACGGACATCATCGTCCCTTTCGTCTGTGTCGCCTCGGGGCCCGTGCGGGTCCCCGGGATTGTTTGACGAGTTTCAGTGTGCCACCCGCCACCCGGGCGGATTAAGGCCGGTGACCGGTGCAATTGGTCACAGCGCCGACAGTGTTCGCCCGGCGCGGCGCCCGCCTCGGCCCGATGGCAATATCGACAGCATGTCGACGGTGCGGAGTGGGCGCGGTGCGCTCGTGATGGCGGTGCTGGCCTCGGCCGCCGTGCTGGTTGCCGGGTGTGCCATCACCCGCACCGAATCGGGGCAGCCGATGCCTACCCCGCCCGCCGGGCTGGAGAAGTTCTACGGTCAGCGGGTGCAATGGGGCGATTGCACCGGGTTCGGCGCGCCGGACGAACGCCTGCCCCCGAGCACGGAATGCGCGCGGATCACCGTGCCGGTGGACTACGCGGCGCCCGGCGGACCGACCGCGCAGATCGCGGTGTCCCGCATCCAGGCGACCGGGCGGCGCATCGGTTCGCTGGTGATGAACCCGGGCGGCCCGGGCGAGTCCGGCCTCGGCATGTCCTCGCTCGGCAACAAGACGGCGCTGGCCGAGCGTTTCGACCGGATCGGCTTCGACCCGCGCGGCGTCGGCTCCTCCATTCCGGTGATCGTCTGCCAGACCCCGCAGGAACAGGACGCCGAGCGCGCCGAGCCGGAGGAGGACTACACCCCGGAGGGCATCGCGGACGCGGAGGCGGACAACCGCCGCTATGCCGAGCGCTGCGCCGAGCGGACCGGGAAGGACTTCCTCGCCCATGTCGGCACCCGCGAGGTGGTGCAGGACCTCAACGTACTGCGCGCCGCGCTGGGCGACGCCGCGCTCACCTACATCGGGTACTCCTACGGCACCAAGATCGGCTCGGCCTACGCGGAGAAGTTCCCGGCGCACGTGCGCGCCATGGTGCTCGACGGCGCGGTGGACTCCGCGCAGGATCCGGTGCAGGAGTCGCTGCGCCAGGCGGCGGGCTTCCAGAAGGTGTTCGACGCCTACGCCGCGGACTGCGCCGGCCAGCCCGACTGCCCGCTCGGCGCCGATCCGGCGCAGGCGGTGCGGCGGTTCCGCGCGCTGGTCAACCCGCTGTGGGACAAGCCGGCGCAGACCACCGATCCGCGCGGGCTGAGCTACGGTGACGCGCTCACCGGCGTGCGCCAGGCGCTCTACACCAACGCTGTGGAAGGTGCTCACGCTCGGGTTGTCCGAGCTGCGCGACGGGCGCGGCAACACGCTGCTCGCGCTGGCCGACCTGTACGACGGCCGCCGCGAGGACGGCAGCTACGCCAACACCACCGACGCGTTCAACGCCATTCGCTGCGTGGACGATCCGCGCATCGCCGACCGCGAGGTCACCGCGCGCCAGGACGCCGAGTACCGCAAGGCCGCCCCGTTCCTGGACGACGGCCGCGGCACCGGCGCGGCGCCGCTGGAGCTGTGCACCGCGTGGCCGGTGCCGAACACGAGCGAACCGCACCGCATCTCCGTGACCGGGCTGCCGAAGACGGTGGTGGTGTCGACGACCGAGGACCCGGCGACGCCGTACCAGGCCGGGGTCGATCTGGCCGGGCAACTCGGCGCGGCCCTGATCACCTACCGGGGCAACCGGCACACGGTGGCGCTGGCCGGTGGCGTGCCTTGCGTGGACGACGCGGTCATCGAATATCTGGTGAACCTGACCGAACCCGCTCCCGGGCTCACCTGCTGAGCCCAGCGGATCGGTTGCCGACGGGTGGCGCGCCCGCCCCGCATCCCGGAAAAGCTCACAAACCGGACGATTGGACTGTGCGGAGTCTTCCGAATAAATCCTGGTCAGCAATCTTAAGCGTGTATGTAACACAGATTTAACGCCGGATGCTTACGCTCGCGGGCATGGATCGCCAGAAGGAATTCGTGCTGCGGACGCTCGAAGAGCGGGACATCCGCTTCGTACGTCTCTGGTTCACCGACGTCTTGGGCTATCTGAAGTCCGTCGCCATCGCCCCCGCCGAACTCGAAGGCGCCTTCGAGGAGGGTATCGGTTTCGACGGCTCGGCCATCGAGGGCTTCGCGCGGGTCTCGGAGGCCGACATGGTCGCCCGGCCGGATCCGTCGACCTTCCAGGTTCTACCGTGGGCCACCAGCAAGGGCCACCAGCACTCCGCGCGCATGTTCTGCGATATCACCATGCCGGACGGCTCGCCGTCCTGGGCCGACCCGCGCCACGTGCTGCGCCGCCAGCTGAACAAGGCGGGCGACGTCGGGTTCAGCTGCTACGTGCATCCCGAGATCGAGTTCTTCCTGCTGGAGAACGGTCCGCAGGGCGCAGTCCCGGTGCCCGCCGACTCCGGCGGCTTCTTCGACCAGGCCGTGCACGACTCGGCGCCGAACTTCCGCCGTCACGCCATCAACGCGCTGGAGTCCATGGGCATATCCGTCGAGTTCAGCCACCACGAGGGCGCTCCGGGCCAGCAGGAGATCGACCTGCGCTACGCCAACGCGCTGTCCATGGCCGACAACGTGATGACCTTCCGCTACCTGATCAAGGAAGTGGCCATCGACGAAGGCGTGCGCGCGACGTTCATGCCCAAGCCGTTCGCCCAGTACCCGGGCTCGGCGATGCACACCCACATGAGCCTGTTCGAGGGCGAGACCAACGCCTTCCACGACCCGGACGACCCGATGAACCTGTCGGAGACGGCGCGGGCCTTCATCGCGGGCATCCTGGAGCACGCCCCGGAGATCAGCGCGGTCACCAACCAGTGGGTGAACTCCTACAAGCGCCTGATCCACGGCGGCGAGGCGCCCACCGCGGCCTCCTGGGGCCGGTCCAACCGGTCGGCGTTGGTGCGCGTGCCGATGTACACCCCGAACAAGGCGTCGTCGCGCCGCGTCGAGATCCGCAGCCCCGATTCGGCGTGCAACCCCTACCTGACCTTCGCCGTGCTGCTCGCGGCCGGTTTGCGGGGCGTCGAGAAGGGCTACACGCTGCCGCCGGAGGCGGAGGACGACGTGTGGGCGCTGACCGTCGCGGAGCGGCGCGCGATGGGCTTCCGCGAGCTGCCCGGCACGCTGGACGAGGCGTTGCAGGCGATGGAGCGCTCCGAACTGGTCGCCGAGACCCTCGGCGAGCACGTGTTCGACTTCTTCCTGCGCAACAAGCGCCGGGAGTGGGCGGACTACCGCAGCCAGGTCACGCCGTTCGAGCTGAAGGAATACCTGGGCTTGTAATCCGGGTGATGTCCGGGGGCGGCGTGCCCCCGGTCGCGGCCATGTAATTTGAGAACCATGGTCCGGCCACCGTCTGCGCGCTCCGCCGTCCCCGGTGTCGGCCGGCTCGGATTGCTCGAACCGTCCGCCGCCGCGTCGCTGCGCGAGCTCGGCTGGGACAACGTCGAGAGCATCCCCGTGCTGTGGGCGCTGTCCCGCGCGCCGGACGCCGACTTGGCGTTGAGCACGCTGATGCGGTTGCGGGAGAGCATGGGAGACGGCTGGGACGCCATCAATTCGGCGATCCGGACGGATACCTCCCTGCGCGGCAGGCTTTTCGCGCTGCTCGGCTCCTCCAGCGCGCTGGGTGATCACCTCGTCGCGGCGCCGTCGGCCTGGGAGCTGCTGCGCCGCAGGGAATTACCCGCACGCGAGGACCTGATCGCCGAACTGCTCGCCGTGGTCGAGGCCGAACCCGAGCAAGGGCCGAACGCGGCCCCGATGCTGTACCGCGCCGGGCTCTGCGGGCCCGAGGTGGTCGCCTCGCTGCGCAAGCGCTACCGCGATCAGTTGATGCTGCTGGCCGCGCTGGATCTGGCGGCGACGGTGGAGAACGAGCCGGTGCTGCCCTACCAGGTGGTCGGCAGGCATCTCACCGACCTGGCCGACGCCGCCCTGACCGCGGCGCTGGCGGTCGCGGTGGCGCGGGTCTGCAAGGACGAGCCGGTCCCGGTGCGCTTGAGTGTGATCGCGATGGGCAAGTGCGGCGCGCGCGAGCTGAACTATGTCAGCGATGTCGACGTGGTGTTCGTCGCCGAGCCCGCCGACGCCACCGCCACGCGTCTGGCCGCCGAGCTGATGAGCGTGGCAGGTCAGGCGTTCTTCGAGGTCGACGCGGCGCTGCGGCCGGAGGGCAAAGCCGGTGCGCTGGTCCGGACGCTGGACTCGCACATCGCCTACTACAAGCGATGGGCCCGGACCTGGGAGTTCCAGGCGCTGTTGAAGAACCGTCCGGCCACCGGTGACCTCGAGCTCGGCGAGCGATACCGCGCCGCGTTGATGCCGATGGTCTGGTCGGCCTCGGAGCGTCCGGATTTCGTCGCCGACGTCCAGGCGATGCGCCGCCGGGTGGAGGATCTGGTGCCCGCCGACTTGCGCGAACGCGAGCTGAAGCTGGGGCACGGCAGCCTGCGCGATGTCGAATTCGCCGTGCAGCTCCTGCAATTGGTGCACGGGCGGGTGGACGACACGTTGCACGTGCAGGGCACCGTCGAGGCGCTGACCGCGCTGGCCGCGGGCGGCTACGTCGGTCGTGACGACGCGGCCAACCTCACGGCGTCCTACGAGTTCCTGCGGCTGCTGGAACACCGGCTGCAACTACAGCGGCTGCGCCGCACCCACACGTTGCCCGCCGCCGACGACGAGGAGGGCATGCGCTGGCTGGCGCGCGCCGCCCACATTCGTCCCGACGGCAGGCAGGACGCGGTGGGTGTGCTGGCGGGCGAGATCCGTCGCAACGCGGTGCGCGTGCGGCGACTGCACGCCAAGCTGTTCTACCGGCCGCTGCTGGATTCGGTGGTGCGCCTGGAATCCAACGCGCTGCGCCTGAGCCCCGAGGCCGCGATCCGGCAGCTGGCCGCCCTCGGTTACGCGGCGCCCGAGCACGCCCTCGGCCACCTCAAGGCGCTGACCGGCGGGGTGTCCCGCAAAGGCCGCATCCAGGCCCTGCTGTTGCCGACGCTGCTGGAATGGCTCGGCGACACCCCGAATCCCGACGCGGGCCTGCTGGCCTACCGGCGGGTCTCGGAGGGGCTCGCCGACCAGATCTGGTTCCTGCGCGAACTACGCGACGAGGGCGCGATCGCGCAGCGGCTGATGATCGTGCTGGGTTCCTCGGCATATCTGCCCGATCTGCTCATCAACGCGCCGGAGACGATCCGGATGTACGCCGACGGTCCCGGCGGCCCGCTGCTGCTCGGTCCGCAGCCCGACGAGGTGGCCCGCGGCATCCTGACCGCGGCCGCCCGTTACGACGACCCGAAGCGGGCTGTCGCCGCGGCGCGCTCGCTGCGCAGGCACGAGCTCGCGCGGGTGGCGTCGGCCGATCTGCTCGGCATGCTCGACGTGCCGCAGGTGTGCCGGGCGCTGTCGTCGGTATGGGTCGCGGTGCTCGAGGCGTCGTTGCGCGCGGTGATCCGCGCGAGTGAGGCGGAGCGGGGTGCGCCCGCGCCCGCGGACATCGCGGTGATCGGCATGGGCCGGCTCGGTGGCATGGAGCTCGGCTACGGCTCGGACGCGGACGTGCTGTTCGTCTGCGACCCGCGGCGGGGCGAGGACGAGACGAAGGCCGTGAAATGGGCCATCGGGGTGGCCGACCGGGTACAGCAGTTGCTCGGTGCGCCGAGCACGGACCCGCCGCTGCACGTGGACGCCGGGCTGCGTCCGGAGGGGCGCAACGGCTCGCTGGTTCGCACGCTCGCGGCGTACGCCGCGTACTACGAGCAGTGGGCGCAACCGTGGGAAGTGCAGGCTTTGCTGCGCGCCAACCAGGTGGCGGGCGACGAGCAACTCGGGGTCCGCTTCCTGCACGTGATCGACAAGGTGCGCTACCCGGAGGGCGGGGTGTCGGCGGAGGCCGTGCGCGAGATCCGGCGGATCAAGGCCAGGGTGGACGCGGAGCGGCTGCCCCGTGGCGCGGACCCGGCCACGCACACCAAACTGGGACGCGGTGGTCTGGCCGACATCGAGTGGACGGTCCAGCTGCTGCAGTTGCGCCATGCCCACGAGGTGCCCGGCCTGCACAACACTTCCACACTGGAAACGCTGGACGTGATCCGGGAGACCGGGCTACTGGACGCGCACGACGTGTCGCTACTGCGCGACGCGTGGCTGACCGCGACCAACGCGCGCAACGCCCTGGTTCTGGTGCGCGGCAAGCCGACCGACCAGCTCCCGGGACCGGGCCGCCTCCTGTCCGCCGTCGCGCGCGTCGCGGGCTGGCCCAACGACGACGGAAGCGAATTCCTCGACCACTACATGCGCGTCACGCGGCGCGCCAAAGCCGTCGTGGAACGAGTTTTCGGCGCCTGACGCCGCAGCGTTTCGTCGCGCTGTGGAGTCAATCCTCCGATGTGCCCGCGGCGGTCGGCGGGCCCGGGTGGCCGGAGTTCGGCCCCCGCGCTTTCCTGCTCCGGAACCATTGCGCGATGGCGGCGACGGCCGAGAACATCGCCGTCACGCCGGCCAGCATCGCGGAACCGGTGAGCTTCGCGGTGGAGAACTCGACTTTTCGCAGCCCCGGTAGCGGGTACTGCCCGTTGCCCGAGGCCCAGCGGATGACGAAACCGATCTGAGTTCCCATGTCGGTGGGCGGGCCGGAGCCGATCATGGAGCGCAGCTCCGGCCCCTTACTGTTCAGATAGACCAAGGTGAAGGCGATGAAAAGCGCCACAGCCACCGCGGAACCGGTCGCCAAGCGAGCGAGCGCTTCGGTGCGTGCCCACAGATTGATCACCGCGGCGAAGACCGTGAGGAAGATGGCGATACTCGCGAGAATCGCCCATTTGCCGCCGAGGTTGGTGTGGGCCGGTGGCTTCTGCGACCACAGGCCCACGAGAGTGGTGGTGATGTGGGTCTGGCCGAAGGCATTGCTGTAGATGGTGCCATCCGGCCCTCCTGTGGTCAGCCACGGCTCGAACAGCAGCATGAACGTGACGATGCTTCCGGCCGCGGCGCCCAGGTAGCCGGCGTTCCTCCCCAGACCCGACAAGAGCGGTCGCAGCCGTACCCGCGCCTTCGCGAGGGCGACCCGACGTTTTCGGCCATCGCGGCTCGAGCGGCTCGCCGCCTGTTGGCGCCGGATCTTGCTGGTTTGCCAGGGAGTTGGCTGCGTCATTACCTGTCCTTCGTTGATCGGCTCAATATCTAACGAGCCGACATATGTCGGCATGAAGGCGCACGCCCGAACCGAGCGCTACCGAGGCTGCGCGCGGGGAGCGCAACACCTGGTCGCCGCTGCTTCAATCGCCGACGGTCACGTTGGTTCTCGATTCGGGTTTCGCCATCGACAGCGGATCCGCGATGTCCTCCAGGGACTTCCGCTCGGCGTTCACGCCGAAGAACCAGGCGACCAGGCCACCGAAGATCATGAACCCGCTGCCGACGAGGTAGCCGACCGTGAGCGGGAAACGGTCCGGGCTCGGGTTGTCGGCTCCGCCGACGAGATGCCCGAAGATGAACGGTGCGACCACGCCACCGGCGCCCTGCGCGATGGCGAAGAAGAATGAGATCGCTTGACCGCGCAGCTCCAGGGGGAAGATCTCGCTCACCGTGAGATAGGCGGAAGACGCCCCGGCCGAAGCGAAGAAGAAGATGACACACCACAGCAGAGTTTGCGTGGTCGCGTTGAGCATTCCGGCATTGAAGGCCCAGGCGGACACGAAAAGAAGGGAACCCGAACCGACGTAAGTAGCGCAGATCATCTTCCGGCGGCCGATGCTGTCGAAAAGCGGGCCGAGTACCAACGGGCCGATCAAATTTCCCACGGCGAAGGGGAAGAAATAATAGCCGGTGTGCTCGGCGGGTACGTCATAGAAGTTGATCAGCACCAGGCCGACGGTGAAGAATATGGCGTTGTACAGGAAAGCCTGTGTCGCCATCATCGTGAATCCGAGGAACGACCGAGAAGGATACCGGCCGAAGAATATGCGAGCCATCCGCACGTAGGAGAGTCGATCGGTGTCCACGATATCGAGCGCTTTGCTCTCGTCGACCGGGGGCAGATCGAATGCCCTGGCGCCGGACCTGCGCTTCGATCTCATCGACGGTCCGTTCGGCTTCCTCGGCCCTGCCATGCGTCAGCAGCCAGCGGGGGCTCTCGGGGATGTGCCTGCGAAGGAAGATGATGACCAGGCCGAGCACCGGCCCGATGAAGAACCCGATCCGCCATCCCCAGCCCGTCGGGATGAGATCCTCGTTGAACAGGATCAAACTGGCTGCCGCTCCCAGAGCCGCGCCGCCCCAGTACGTTCCGTTGATGGCGATGTCGACCCGCCCCCGGTACTTGGAGGGCATGATCTCATCAATCGCCGAATTGATCGCCGTGTACTCGCCGCCGATTCCCATTCCTGCGATGAAGCGGAAGAAATACAGTGACCACGCGTTCCACGAGAATCCGGCCAATCCACTCCCGATCAGATAGATCGCCAGGGTGAGAATGAACAATTTCTTGCGGCCGAGCCGGTCGGTGAGCCGGCCGAAGACCAATGCGCCAACGACCTGACCGGCGAGATACCACGACGCCATGGCGCCGACTTGCCCGGAGGTCAGATGCAGCGCGTCGGCGTCCTGTAGGGGTCCCCCCATGCTGCTGACGATCTGGATCTCGATCCCGTCGAGAATCCAGGAGACGCCCAGCCCGACGACGATCAGCCAGTGGAATCTCGTCCACGGAAGCCGGTCCATTCGTGCGGGAACCAGACTTCGAATCACCTGACTTTGCGTTTCCGACACGAAATGATCACCTCAGTTCAAGAGAAAGCTGTCTAAAGGTTCGGTAACTACAACTGCGTGCATGCGGCGGCCGATGCGATGAGGGACGAGATGTCGTGAGGCGGCGATGTCGAGGATGACGCGGGGCCGCCTCCGTCCGGATCGGGACCGGACGCGCCCGGCGTCCGGTCCTCGTGCGCCACGGCCGGAGTCGGCGGGATCGCGTCTCGACATCGGCAACTGGCGTCACTCCTCACTCACCCAGCACTGGCGCACTGAGGTTACGTGATCATCGACTCATTGTTAATCGAGCCATCATATAGCGGCTTATCGCCCGCGTGGCCGAGTTGCGCGCTTTCGCAACAGATTCGAGCGCCGAGTGACGTGGCCGCGGCCGTGACGACCATGGTTCATCCAGGTCCCGTCGCCGGGATCCGGCTCACGACCGATCGGCGGCCGCGGCGGCGATCCACCTGCGAGCCGGTAGGCGATGCGTCGGCCCGGTATCGGGCGCCCGGTCGGCTGTGGTGCCGAGCGATCACATGGCCGTCGGACCGGTCGGGAGTGCCGCCGGATCGTCAGCTCGGCCGGCGCGAGATCCCACCGATGGCGAGGCCGGCGCGGGCCGCCCGCTGTTCGCCCCAGTCGTACAGGGCGGTGAGGACGGGCACGAGGGTGCGCCCTTCCTCGGTGAGGGTGTATTCGACCTGCGGAGGCACCGTGTCGAAGACGGTGCGCCGCACCAGACCGTCGGATTCCAGTTCGCGCAATTGCTGCACCAGCATCTTCTCACTGGTCGTCGGCATCCGCCTGCGCAGCTCGCCGTAGCGGTGCACCCCCTCTTTCAAGTGGGCGAGAATCACCGGCTTCCACTTGCCGCCGATCAGGTCGACGGTCACCTCAACGGCGCAGTGGTAGCGCTTGTCTGGCACGCGTCGGACCTCCTGGCTTCCTGCGCAACGTTGCGCTGGCTACGCACCGAAAAGTGCGTTCTTGTAACACTGTAATCATCGCGATTCCATGGATGCCGTTCGCAGGAACCACCGCAGACAGGAAGCGAAATCCATGAAAGTCATCGTCTTCGACCGTTTCAAGCCCGGCGTCACGCTGGAGACGATCAATCCGTACCTGCCCGAGGAAGTCGCCAATGTGTGGCGGCTCTGGAAAGCGGGCATCGTCAGGGAGAACTACGCCCGCGCCGACGAGCCGGGGGTGGTGATCGTGTTCGAGGTGGACAGTGTGGAGGAAGCGCGGAAGTACGTCGCGGACTTCCCGCTCACCAGGGCCGGATACCTGGAGTGGACCTTCGTCCCGGTACAGGCGCCGTTGCCGCTGGAGGCGCTGATGGATCCGGCCGTCGACGTCGCCGAGCCCTACGACCGGACGGCGTGAGCATGCGGCATGCCTTCGGCCTGGACATTCCGCAGACCGTCGCGGACGCTTGCGATCCCGCGCGAATGGCGCTGCTCATCTACGACATGCAGGTGGGCATCGTGCGGCAGATCCCGGACGGCGACGAGATCGTGCGCGCGTGCGTGCGCCTGCGTGACGCCGCGCGGGCGGGCGGCTTCCGGGTGTTCTACACCCGGCACATGTCGTTGCCGGTCGCCGCGTCCGGCGTCGCCCAGCTGCGCACCGCCATGTCCTGGCAGCGGGTGGACGACCCGGCGCAGCTGCGCTCCAGCTTTCTCCAGGGGTCTCCGCAGTTCCACTTGGTGCCCGAGCTGACGCCCGGCCCGGACGAAGTGGTGTTCGACAAGATCACCATGTCGGCCTTCGCGGCGACCCCGCTGGACTTCGCCCTGCGCGATTGCGGTATCGACACCTACGCCGTGGCGGGCATCGCCATGGAGGTGGGTATCGAGCCGACCGTCCGTCACAGCCTCGATCTGGGTTATCTGCCGATCATCGTCACCGACGCCTGCGGAGCAGGTCATCGGGATGCGGCCGAAAGATCCCATGCGACATTGAATTTCACCGGCGGATCGCTGACGACCGACACGGTGACGCTGAGCGGAATGCTGAGCCGCGGCACATCGTGAAATGCGCCCCGGCGGTGAGTATCGCCACACGCGCCCCACACTGAGTCTCCACACGACTTGCCTAGGCTCGACCACATGCGTAAATGGATGGACCGGGCATTGCTCGGGGCGGGGTGGTGCGCTGTGGCTGTCGGCACCGTCGGGATCGTGCTGCACTTCGGGGCATGGCAGCGGCGCGGGCCGGTGTTGCTCGCTTCCGGGGCGTCGTACTTGATGATCGGCGCGCTCGCGGGCTTGGTGCTGTTGCTGATCGCGCGCGGGTGGCGCAGCGCGGCCGTCGCCGGAGTACTGGCGGCGGCGGTGCTGTGGACGCTGGTGCCCGCGTTCGTGCCGGAAGGCCGAGCGGCGAGCGGTCCGCGACTCACCGTCATGCAATCGAATCTGCTGTTCGGACGGGCTGATCCGGCTGTCGTGGTGCGCGCGGTGCGGGACAACGGGGTCGACGTGCTCACGGTCGACGAACTCACCGACGCCGCCATCGAGCGGCTGGCGGGCGCGGGTTTGCTCGGCGAATTGCCTTACCACTACACCGAACCCACTCGCGACGGCGGTGGCGGCACCGGCATCTACAGCCGGTATCCATTGCGGGAAACGGCGAAATACGACGGATACATCCTCAACAACGTCTCCGCGACGATGGAACACCCCGAACAGGGGCCGATCACCGTCTTCGCGTTCCATCCGGTCCCGCCGCCGTTCAATTTTCCCGCGTGGCAGGCGGAGATGCGCAGAACCCGCGAAATCCTCGACGCGCATTCGGGTCCCGCCATCGTGGGCGCCGACTTCAACGCGACCCGCGATCACGCGGCCTACCGTGACCTGCTGCGCGGTCGCTTCGCCTCGGCCGCCGACCAGACCGGCGCCGGCCTGCTGCCCACCTTTCCCGACGATCGCGCCTGGGGACCGGTGATCGGCATCGACCACATTCTCGTGGCCGAAGCCACCGCCGAACGGCTGCACACGCTTTCCGTTCCCGGCTCCGACCACCGAGCGCTGATCGCTCGCGTCCGCCTGCACGGAACCCAGTAGGTCTCGCGGGACCGCACCGCGATGATGCGCGAAGCGGCTTCGTCGCGATTACGATGTGAGCGCTCGGCGGGCCCGAGACGCGGTACTCGGGGAGGCGGGTTCGATGGCAGGAAATCGGCGATTCGGCGTGGTGGCCGTGCTCGTGGTGGTGGCGGCACTGCTGGCCGGTTGCGCACAGGGAACAGACGACCGTGCGGCGCGCCAGGTCTCGCCGCCCACCGACACCTGGGAGCTGGCCGGCTCCATGACGGCGTCCGGCCCGAACGGTCCGCGCCCGGGCGTGCCGGACGCGTCGCTCACGGCGGAGAACGGCGACGGCGGCGCCATCAACCAGCTGGCCCTCAACGCCGTCGCCGACGTACAAGATTTCTGGACCACTCGGTACGGCGAGCATTTCCCTGGCGCGTTCAAGCCGGTGACCGAGTTCATCTCCTGGGATGCCAAGGCGTCCAGAGCGGAATCGGTGAAGTTCTGCAAATCCGAGACCTATCAGGTGGTGAACGCCGCCTACTGCGGTGGCGACCACACCATCGGCTGGGATCGGGGGGTGCTGCTGCCGACACTGGTGCGGGAATACGGCGAGATGGCGGTGGTGATGGTGCTCGCCCACGAGTACGGCCACGCCATTCAGGGACAGGCCAGGCTCGCCGGGCTCCTGACCCCGCCGCTGGTGCTGGAGCAGCAGGCCGACTGCCTCGCCGGTGTCTTCCTGCGCCACGTCGCCGAAGGAGACTCGGCACACTTCACGCTCAACACCACCGACGGCCTCAACGCCGTGCTCGGCGCCACGGTGGCGGTCCGCGACCGCGACCCGAACGATCCGGACAACGTGCACGGCTCGGCCTTCGAGCGGGTGACCGCCGTGCAGATCGGTTACACCGACGGCGCGGACGGGTGCAAGAAGATCACCAGGAAGGAGATCGCCCAGCGCCGAGGCAACCTGCCCACCACCTTCGAGCCCGGCGAGGAGCAGGCGCAGCTCCCGGTGGACACCGCCGCGCTGACCAGCCTGAGCGCGGCGCTCGCCGAGATCTTCCCGGTCACGCGGCCGCCGCAGTTCGACTACTCCGGCGTCGGCCGTGGCTGCTCGGACGTCACCGTCACCCGGCCGGTGTCGTATTGCCCGAGCGCCAACCGGATCGGCACCGACGTGCCCGCCCTGGCCCGTCGCGGTGGACCGATGGCGGGTGACGACCCGCTGTCGGCGATCGTGGACGGCGACTACAACGCGTTCGTCGTCTTCGTCTCGCGGTATGTGCTGGCCGTGCAACAGGATCGCAAGCTGTCGCTGACCGGCGCGGAGACGGCGGGCCTGCGCACCGCCTGCCTCAGCGGCGTGGTGACCACGAAGCTGAGTGAGCCCGGCAGCGACCCGCACCTGTCCGCGGGTGACCTGGACGAAGCGGTGTCCGGCCTGCTCGCCGACGGACTGGCCGCGGCCGACGTGAACGGCAAGGTGGTGGCGAGCGGCTACCAGCGGCTGGAAGCGTTCCGCACCGGCGTCCTGGACGGCGAGAGCGCCTGCCTGGCGAAGTTCCGGTAGCGCTTACACCGGCAGCGACCGCAGCGAGCTGAGCGTCCCCGCCAGCGCGCGGGCCGCCTCGGCGCCCTTGGTCACGAAGTGCTCGGTGAAGTACGTGACGTGCTCGCTGTGCTCGTGGAAGTGATGCGGGGTGAGCACCACCGAGAACACCGGCACGTCGGTGTCCAGCTGGACCCGCATCAGTCCGTCGATCACCGCCGAGGCCACGAAGTCGTGCCGGTAGATGCCGCCGTCCACCACCAGCGCGGAGGCGACGATCGCCGCGTACCGGCCGGACCGCGCCAGACGCTTGGCGTGCAGCGGGATCTCGAAGGCGCCGGGCACCTCGTAGACGTCGATGCCGGCGGGATCGAAACCGAGGTCGGCGTATTCGGTGCGGAAGCCCTCGTACGCCTTGCCGACGATCGAGCTGTGCCAGCTGGCACGGATGAACGCGATGGATCCGGAGGTACTCATGCAGGGATACTACGGGCCGGTAAGGTGCGCTTCCAGCCAGCCGACGACGTCATCGAGCACCTTCTGCTGCTCGGGCTCGTTGAACACCTCGTGGTAGAGGCCCTCGTAGCGAATCACCGTGAGATCATCCGACCCCGCGCCCCGCTCGATGAGATCCGAGCTGGACGGCGCGGCGATCGCGTCGGCGGTGCCGTGCAGCACCAGCACCGGCACGGTCAGCTTCGCCAGCCGCTGCTTGACCGTGTTCGACGCGTTGAGCATCTCGGCGCCGGTGCGGGCCGGCAGCATGCCCCGGTACACCAGCGGATCGCCGTCGTAGGCCGCGACCACCGCCGGATCGCGGCTGATCTGCGACGAATCCAGCCTCAGCACACCGAGATTCGGTGTGAACCTGCTCAGCACGGGAGCGAGCATGCGCTGCACCGGATTGCCCACCGGGATGTCCAGCGGCGGGGCGGACAGCACGATCCCCTCGACATGATCGGCGCGCGAGTGGCCAGATACAAGGTGATCAGGCTGCCCATCGAGTGCGCAACCAGGAAGCGCGGCACGCCGGGCTGCTCACGGCTCGCGATGGCCAGCATCGCGGCGACGTTGTCGGCCGCGCCTTCCATGGAGCCGATATTGGCCTTGGCGCCCGCGGACTTCCCGTGCCCGATGTGGTCGAGTGCGTAGACCGCGAAACCGGCGGCGACCAGGCGCTGTCCCACGTGGGTGTAGCGGCCGGAATGCTCGGCGACGCCGTGCACCAGGACCACGACGCCGCGCGGGGAGCCCTCGGGCAGCCACGCGCGCCAGGCGACTCCGCTGTCGATCCCGTCGAACTCCCCGGACTCGGTGCGGATCGCGGGCGGCTCGGCGGGCGTGGCGTCGCCCGCCGTCGGCTCGGTCGTCATCCCTCGGCTCCTGACCTCGATGGCGCCCCGACCGTCGCGAAATGCTCGATCAGTCGCCGGTTGAACTCGATGAGTCGAGCGTAGTTGACCCGGGACAGACGTTCGTCCGTTCCGTGGATCGAAGCCAGGTCGTCGCTGCCGAGCACGATCGGCGCGAAGTTGCACCGGGTGCCCGCCAGGTCGTCGTAGTGCCTGGAGTCGGTCGCGCCGGGTACCAGGCCGGTGGTCACCGCGATATCGGGCACGACGGCGCGCGCCAGATCGGCGATCAGCTCGAAGGCGGGGCCGGGCCCGGTTACCCGCGACGGTTCCGACGACATGCCGACCAGCTCGAATCGAATCCCTCTGTCGCGCGCGACCTTCCGGCAGTGCGCCAGCACCGAGGCGACCGTGTCGCCCGGCAGGATGCGGAAGTTCACCATGGCCTCGGCCCGCTGGGGCAGCACGTTGGCCCGCACGCCGCCGCGGATCACCGTCGGCGCCGTGGTGGTGCGCACCAAGGCCTCGGTCTGCGGCTGGGCCGCCATCACGCGCGCGATCACCGGTCCGGCGACGCTCGCGAGACCGAGCAGACGCCGCCGCGGTTCCGGCATGACGTCGCGCAACCTGGCCAGCATGTCCGCGACGACCGGGATCAGGCGCAGCGGCATCGGATGGTCCTGGATGCGGGCCACGGCCCGCGCGATCCGGCCGACGGCCGTCTGCCTGCCCGGCATGGACGAGTGCCCGCCCACCTCGGTGACCGACAATCGGACCGTCGCATAGCCCTTCTCGCCGAGCATGACGGTGGCCACCGGCTGCCGCACGCCCTCGACGACGCCCGCGGTGATGACGCCGCCCTCGTCCAGCAGCAGGTCCGCGCGCACGCCCGCCTGCCGGAGATGATCGGCCATCCGCTCGGCGCCCTCGCCGCCGAAGACCTCCTCGTCGTGCCCGAAGGCCAGGTACACGGTGTGGCGGGGACGCAGGCCCGCGGCCAGCGCCGACTCGGCCGCCTCCAGGATGGCCAGTACGCGGCTCTTGTCATGATCGCGCCCCGCCCCCAGATGTATTCGTCGTCGACCACGCCCGCGAACGGCGGATGGGTCCAGCGCTGCGGGTCGTCCGCGGGCACCACGTCCTGGTGGGCGAGCAGTATCGCGGCCACCCGGCCGGGCTCGGCCCCCGGCCAGCGGTAGAGCCTGCTGTGCCCGAACAGGCGCAGTTCGAGCTCGGCGTGCACCAGAGGGAACGACGCCCGGAGGTGAGCGTCGAGCCGCTCGAACTCGGCGCTGTCGGTCTCGCGCGGGTCGTCGGTGGACACCGTCGCACAGCGCAGCGCGGCGGCGAGGCGTTCGGCGGTCAGGTCGTCGACCGGTTCGGTCATCGGGCGCCGGTGCGGTCGGGCAGATTCATGGACACCGTCGCATTGTCCAGCATGCTCGGATCGAGGGCGATCGTCTTCTCGTTTCGCCACTTCACGATGCCTTCGGTGAGCCCGCCCGGCAGTTCGGCGGCGCGTGTTCCGGTCAGCAGCGGCAGTTCCACGTGCGCGGACGTCACCGTGACGCGGGCCAGCGACGGTTGGTGCGACCAGACGTCGTCGACCACGTCGGTGACCCGCACGCCGATCCGGTGACCGGCCGCGATCGGCCAGTCCTGCGCGAGCAGCCGGACTTCGGCGGTTTCGCGGACGGGCGCGATGCCACGGGTGATGACCGTGGCGCGCGAGTCGGGCGCGATGTCGTAGAGCTCCACCGCGACCGTCGCGCTCGCCGGGCCCTCCAGCCGCAGGGTGGCGGTCGGGATGCCGGACAGGTGCTGGTCCCGGGTCAGCGGCGCGGAGACCGACCAGATCTCGCGATCGGGGCCGGGTACCAGGCCGCGGTCGGTGTAGGCGCCGGGCCGCAGTTCCACCGCGACCCGCCGCGCGTCGGCGGGCGGCCAAGCGGTCTCCGCGCGCCAGCGGCCGTCGAACTGGCCGACGGTGACCCGCGGTCCGGGAATCGGCACGTCACGGGCCGCGACGTGCTTGTCGAAGAAGGCGAGCAACTCGGTGTCGAAGTGCGGTGTGCCGCATTTGTCGTGGCAGGTGCGGTGTCCCCACTGACCGAACCAGGCGCGGTGCTCGCCGGGGCCGAGGCCGTTCCACAGGTCGAACACCCGGTAGGCGCGCGTGTTGTAGTCGACGAACCCCTGCCCCAGGAACAGCGGGATCGTGTTGCCGCGCAGTCGGGCGACGAGGTCGCGGTCCCGCCAGAAGGCGGTGTCCGGGTTGTGGTCGCCGATTTCGGCCAGGTACCGCTGGTAACACTGCCACGGCAACTGCGTCGCGTTCGCCTGGTATTCGCCGGAATCCTCCGGACGCGGTGGGGTGGAGGCGATGAGCAAGTGCTCGAGCCCCGCGAAGTCGGCGGGCCGCACACCGCTCTCGGTGATCGGCTTGCCGGAGAACTTCCACGAGACGCCCTGCATGTACAGGTAGGAGTACGGGTCGACGACCGGTTCGAACGCGCCAACCGCGGCCAGGCCCTTCGGGGCGGCGGCCAGGCCCATGAGCCCGGTCCACGCTTCGTAGGACGTGCCGAACAGCCCCACCTTGCCGGTGGACCACGGCTGGGCGGCCGCCCATTCCACGGCCGCGGCGACGTCCGCCCGTTCTCCCGGGCCGCCGAAGTCCGGGCAGCCGTTCGAGCCGCCGAACCCGCGCAGATCGACGATGACGTAGGTGTATCCGGCGTTCAGGAACAGCTCGGCGGTGAGGTTGTCGGTGGACGGGCCACCGGTGAGCCGGGGCTCGCTCAGGTACGCCAAGTGCGCGCGATACGGGCTGACGGTGAGGATGACGGGCGTGCGGGTGTCGTCGGAGACGCCGGCCGGGCGCAGGATGTCGGCATGCAGCCGGGTGCCGTCCGCGCCGTCGATGAAAGCTTGCTTCCACTGGTAGGGCACGGGCAGCGGCTCGGCGGCGGCGGTCGCCGGGGTGATGGCTCCCAGCAGGAGCAGCAGCCCGCACAGGGCGCGCAACAGAACGGCTCGTTGGCTCACCATAGGACTATCGAGTGTGCCCGGACGGCCGTCCAGCCCCCGGAACCGGGGTCGTGGTCCGAGGTCGGCGGAGGGGAGGCGGGACAACCGGCAGCCGGTCCGTCGCTTCGACGGCGATCGTCACCCCGGTGTTCGGCGGTCCCGTCGAGCCGGTCGAAGACGGACTGCGCGGGGATTGCGCGGCGGAAACCGGCTGCGAACGGGATCAGCATTCCGGCGCTCGCGATTTCGTAGGAAATGCTCCGAATGGCGACATCGTTCGAGCTCGACTTCGAGTTCGCCATATATCCCGGACCGGGGGGCGCTGGCCTACTCCGTCCCGCCGGTTTCGCGGAATGCGTCGTCGCGTCCTAGGTAGCGCCCGCGACCCACCGTAGGCCCGCAGGTACCTGCCACGGCTGCGTCACGTCGGAGACGCCGCAGGTCCCGGTGCCGCGGTGCCGATCACTCGCGGGATATGCCGAAACGCTATGACCAGGGTGAACTCTGCCGTGTCGCAGGATATTTCGTCTGGTGTCCGAGGCGGGGCGGCGTATGATCAGGCCAGTGCGAATACCCGGGGGAGAAATGAGCGAGCCGGCGACCGTGGACTGGGAACGGTTCGTGCAAGCACTGGCGCACTGTCTCTCCGAGCTGCCCTCCCGGGCCACCCTGATCATCGCCGCGCCCGGGAATCGGTATGTCCAATTCGTCCAATACGACATCAAGTTGTCCGCCGAATTGGCCGGGAACCACTACCTGAGCAATCCCATACCGGAGACCGCCGCGCGGGAGTTGCGGGCACTGGGCTGGCACGAGCCCGCGCTGCGCAACGACGCCGACAACTGGACCAGGACTCTGTTCTGGCCGATCGCTCCCGCCGGTCTGCTCGAGTTCGCCCGCTCGGTGGCCGTCGGCCTGCGCGACGCGCTCGGCGTGACCGCCCCGGTCGAGTTGCGCGCGATGGGCTGGACCGAGGCGTCCGGTGATCTGGATCTCACCGTGCTGGGCTCGATCGCCCGCCGCGGTTGAGCGCGGCCAGGGCGCTGTCCCACGGCAAAGCCGCAACTACCTGGGCACTATCCTGAGAGTCATGGCAGCAGGCAAGCCCACCAAAGAAGCGAAGGCCGCGGCGAAAGCGGCCCGCAAGCAGCAGTCGAGAGAACGCCGCAGGCAACTGTGGCAGGCGTTCCAGATGCAGCGCAAGGAAGACAAGCTGCTGCTGCCGCTGATGATCGGCGCCGTGGTCGGCATCACCGCCGTCTTCGTCGTGATCGGCTTGATCTTCGGGCTGACCTGGTTCCTCGTCCCGCTGGGCGTGGTGCTCGGCGCGCTGGTGGCGTTCATCATCTTCGGCAGGCGGGTGCAGAAGAGCGTCTACCGCAAGGCCGAGGGGCAGGCGGGCGCCGCGGCCTGGGTGCTGGACAACCTGCAGGGCAAGTGGCGGGTGAGCAACGGCGTCGCCGCGACCACCCAACTGGACGCGGTGCACCGGGTGATCGGGCTGCCCGGCGTGGTGCTGGTCGCCGAGGGGTCCCCGCAGCGGGTCAAGTCGCTGCTGGCCCAGGAGAAGAAGCGCACGGCCCGGCTCATCGGCGACACCCCGATCTACGACATCGTCATCGGCAACGACGAGGGCCAGATTCCGCTCAAGGACTTGCAGCGCTACCTCACCAAGCTGCCGCGCAACATCGACACCAAGCGCATGGACCTCATCGAAGGCCGGTTGTCGGCGCTCAGCGCGCGCGGCGGGCCCGCCCTGCCGAAGGGGCCGATGCCCGCGGGCGCGAAGATGCGCGGCGTGCAGCGGACCATCCGCCGGCGCTGAGCGGCGCACGTCCGGATGCTGCCCCGATCGCGGGTGAGCAGCCACTCGGCCCGGTCGTAGGCGAGCACGTCACGCTGCCGACCGGCGCCACTGCGGGCAGCGGCTCAGCGCGAATGCACCAATGCCGTACCGGTCGCACGGTCGTGCATACCGCGGCCGTCGGCGTCGGTGAACAGTGCGGGCACCACGAACAGCAGCAGAACCTGTCTGGCCAGTGCCCGGACGAAGCCGACCGGCACGGGCGCGTCGATGCGCACCGTCCGCAGCCGCAGGAAGTACTGGCCCGGGGTGAACCCGAACAGCGTGACCGCGCCGACGCCGATCAGGAACCAGATCAGCAGCGTCAGGCTCGACGCCGAGGCGCTGCGGGCGATGAGCGCCGCGATGCCGAGGGCGATCATCCAGTCCACGAAGAGGGCGGCGATGCGCCGGCCCATACCGGCCAGCGAGCCCGCTCCGGTCTTCGGCAGGCCCAGATGCGCGCCGGGGAACTCGGTAGTTGCCGGGCCGTCGGCGTCGGCCGGAGGGCCGGAGAGCCAGGAGCCGGTGATGCGTGCCATGCACCCCAGAATAGGCGCGCGCGAACCGGCGCCCGGTACCGCATAAGCGGAGTTCAGCGTCGGCGCGCACGGTGGCGAGGGCAGGACTACCATGCAAAACGAGTCCGGGTGGTCAGCACCACGCTGCCAGACGCACGTGTAACACCGGCGAAACACAGCCTTGACTGCAGGGAAACACGGCATCCATAGCGTCTGGTCGCGACGAACCCATGCAAGCGACACTGGCTGGGAACCGATCCGTAAGGAGAACAAGTGACGTTCAGCACGGCCGACGAGGTCATCAAATTCATCGCTGATGAGGACATCGAGTACGTCGACATCCGGTTCAGCGACCTGCCCGGTGTGCAGCAGCACTTCTCGATCCCGGGGAAGGCCTTCACCACCGACCTCGCCGAGGAAGGGCTAGCGTTCGACGGCTCCTCCGTCCGTGGGTTCCAGTCCATCGACGAGTCGGACATGCTGCTGCTGCCCGACTTCTCCACCGCGCGCATCGACCCGTTCCGCGCCGCCAAGACGCTGAACCTGAACTTCTTCGTGCACGACCCGTTCACCCGGGAGGCCTACAGCCGCGACCCGCGTAACGTCGCGCGCAAGGCGGAGGAGTACCTGCGCTCGACCGGCATCGCCGACACCGCGTACTTCGGCCCCGAGGCGGAGTTCTACATCTTCGACTCGATCCGCTACGACTCGGCGATGAACGGCGCCTTCTACGAGATCGAGTCGGTCTCCGGTTCGTGGAACACCGGCGCGGAGTTCGACCCGGACGGCGGCCGCAACCGTGGCTACAAGGTCCGCAACAAGGGCGGTTACTTCCCGGTGGCGCCCTACGACCACTACGTCGACCTGCGCGACAAGATCTCGACCAACCTGCAGAACTCCGGCTTCGAGCTGGAGCGCGGCCATCACGAGGTCGGCACCGCGGGCCAGGCCGAGATCAACTACAAGTTCAACACCCTCCTCGCCGCGGCCGACGACCTGCAGCTGTTCAAGTACATCGTCAAGAACACCGCGTGGCAGGAAGGCAAGACCGTCACCTTCATGCCGAAGCCGCTCTTCGGTGACAACGGCTCGGGCATGCACGTGCACCAGTCGCTGTGGAAGGACGGCAAGCCGCTGTTCCACGACGAGGCCGGCTACGGCGGCCTGTCCGACCTGGCCCGCCACTACATCGGCGGCATCCTGCACCACGCGCCGTCGCTGCTGGCGTTCACCAACCCCACGGTGAACTCCTACCACCGCCTGGTCCCCGGCTACGAGGCCCCGATCAACCTGGTGTACTCGCAGCGCAACCGCTCCGCCGCGGTCCGCATCCCGGTCACCGGCAACAACCCGAAGGCCAAGCGCCTCGAATTCCGCGCGCCGGACTCCTCGGGCAACCCGTACCTGGCCTTCGCCGCCATGATGATGGCCGGCCTGGACGGCATCAAGAAGAAGATCGAGCCGCTGGCCCCGGTCGACAAGGACCTCTACGAGCTCCCGCCGGAGGAGGCCAAGAACATCCCGCAGGCCCCCACCAGCCTGGCCTCGGTCATCGACCGCCTCGAGCAGGACCACGACTACCTCACCGAAGGCAACGTCTTCACCGAGGACCTGATCGAGACCTGGATCACCCTCAAGCGCGAGAACGAGATCGCCCCGGTGAACCTGCGGCCGCACCCGTACGAGTTCGAGCTGTACTTCGACGTGTAAGTCGTAGGTTCGCTCCGACCTGTGACGGAGCACCTACGCGGGTGCTCCGTCCTGGGTGGTCGACGAGTCCATCTGTTCGGTGATCCTTCAGCGATTGCGAAGCAGGTGGACTCGTCTGCGTTTCAGCACAGCGATCGACCCGCTGTCGGGCTCCGCCATGACTCTCCGCAAGACTTGTTCGTCCTCGCGGAAGAGGAACCGGTCGAAGCCAGGACGAGTGTCCGAGATGACTCGGGCGTCAGCAGGGTCCACCACCGGGCCGATGAACGCGAACACCGCCAAGCGATGCCCGGACCCGTCGTTCTTCGGACATGAGCCGTAACCGAATTCCTCGACGGTTCTCCAGCGGTTCCCGCCCCGCGGATCTCGGATGACATCGCCCACTCGCACCTCGGTCACATGCACTGATTCGGTTTGCATCGGCGGAGTTTGGCACGCGCGACCTGAATGCCACCTGAAGCGGTCACGGCCTTGCGAAGGTTCAGCGACCCGCCGCGTCGATTGTGACGGCGATGCCGTCGTGAGCCAGGCCGTGCTGATCGCCGCCTGGTACGCGCCCGCTTCTCAGCGCTGGGAAACATGCGGGAAGCGTGAAGAATAGGAACCTATCATCCATGGCGGGAGGTGACATGCGAAGAGAGCTGGGCGACGAGACGACTGTTCGCCCGAGGGTCGCGCAGCCCGGCATGCCCGCTCGGGTGGTAGCAGGTCTGGGCTCTGCCGCCGGAACGATGACACGTCACCTGTCGGCAGTGTCACCATCGTGGCGAAGGACTGGTTTCGCATGATGCATCCGTACACGGCAGCGGCGCTGAAATCCGGTCGGGCGCTGGTGCACACCATCGACGACATGCTCGAACGGATCGACCGGATCCGCGCCCGTCGCCCCTCGCCCAGTTCCCGGGTGATTCCCGAAGTGGATGGAATGGGCAGACTCACCGATTTGTATATCGCCCCCGGAACGATCGCGAGCGCCACGAGCGGTCAGGCGTTGGCGGATGACATCATGGCGGCGATCAGGGACAGCACCATCGACGCTGCGCGGCAGCACAAACTCGCCGTCCAGGAGACGACTTGGCCGACGGTGCCGTGGCCGCAATTGTGACCGGCCGCTACGGTCGGCGATATCCAGGAGTGATGCCGTGACGGATCTGGGCACATCGGGCGCCGGGGTCGAAGCGTCGCCCGATTGGCAGAACCGAATCTATGAGGTGTTCAATCCCGACTATTCGGTGGGTGTCGCGTGTGACCGCAGCGGCACGATCGTCGGTTTGCACATCGGGGATGTGTGGGAACACGCCGACAGCTGGCTGGCCGCCGAGATCGTCCGTGTCGCTCGGCTGGCCCAGGTGAAGTCCCAAGTCGGTCGGCGAGCGGAGCTGATGTACAACGGTGCGTCACCGCGCGTCGCCGACTCGTTGGGGCTCCCCACCGAGGCCGAGTACAACCTCATGGCGAAGGCGGAGTTCGGCGAAGGCGTTTGATCACGGTCGCGGCTGGCCCGGCGCGGTGCCGGCATCGCCGGGCAGCGACCTCGCTCCACCGGTCTCCGCTCGATATCCCCACGCGTGGGGATGCGGAAGAATGGTGAGGTCGGTCGGAATGGAGAGAGTTCGTCGATATGGTCACCAGATTGAATCAGGACCCGGAGGAATGGCGCCGTCTCCGCAATGTCAACCATGGCGCGGCTCCGGTCGTTCACGAGCACGCAAAAAACGACCCAGACTATGAGGCCAATTTTTACCCGGAGAAGGGTTACGCCGCTCACGCATTCTTGGAGCTCGGGGCCCGGCCGTACCGGCGTGCTCGAAATCTCGGTTGGACTGCCGTGGCGGACGCCACTCAAGGCCGGGGCGACGTCTCGAACTCGACTGCAAATGGCATAGAGGACACCGATATCGACGGTGGCGCAGCGGTCCGGCGGGCAACGCCGGAGGTGTAGGCCGGAGCGTTCGCCGAGGTGATCGGGTAGGAGGAAACGGTATGGCTTTGCCAGCTCGCGAAGGGCTCGGCGTGACCCATGCGACCAGGGGGTCTTCTGATGGGTCGTGAGATTCGCGGAGGCGTCCTCAAGCCGGGCGAAGAACTCGAGGCGGGCGACTGGCTGTACTCGAAGAACGGTCACTACCGGATAGGCATCCGGGACGGCAACATGGTCACCGAGCATGTTGCGACCGGGGAAACCGTCTCTACGGTGGACGCGGGCGGGAAAGCCACCAAGATAAAGTTCGAAACCGAACACGGGTTCTGGGAGAACGGAGAGCGCAGGCTCGAGCTCCACGGTGACGACGGGGAGATCTGGTCGGCCAACCCGGACAACTCCAAGCACCAAGGCGGCGGTTTTCATACCGGTGATTACAACGACTGGGATGAAGACAATGACGACGACGAGCGAGTGCAGAGCTTCGCTCTCACCGACGACGGGCAGATCGTCGGGCTCAAGAACAATCCCGGCGAGAACTGGTCCGGCACTCTCGATAAAGGCGCTACCGGTGACAAGAATGTTCTCTGGTACGACCGGGAAGTAAAGTCCGGAGATGTCGCCAGGCGCGAGTACATCTATGGGAAGCCGCGCGATCCGAAAGAGGGCGACAAGCTCGCCGACTACCCGCTGGAGATCAGAGTTCCCCCGGGTAAGGCTTCGAGCGAGTTGCAGGCATTCATCAAGTTGGCGAATTCACAGCTCGCCTATCTGGGCTTTCAAATGGGCAGCGGGAAGGCCAAGAACAGAAAACCGGAGGCCTTGCAGTCTCCGGACAAAGGCGAGGACAAGAACGGCTGGGACGACAATCTGAAGGATGACATCCTGAAGACGCTTCAAACCGGGGCCACGTCGGAAGGCGGGGCGACGGGCGAAGCTGTCGACGCGTACGAGAAGGTTGGAGACTCGATCCGGGGACTGGCGCAGGACTGGAGCGAGATGGACGCCAAGTTCAAGGACGCGGAGGCAAAACTCACGGTAGACAACCACGATACGTACAAGCGTATGTACGACACTGTGCAGAAAGCCCACGAAGATATATGGGCAAAACTCACCGAGGGTGTCGCGGTGAAAGCGAAGGATGGGCCGGAGGTCCGGACATTCGGTAACGAAGCGGACGGTATCCAGCACATCGCCGAGGAGAAGTTCGTCTATCCCATCGTCCGGCAAGCGGTCCAGGATTGCGTGGATGAAGTCGCCGACTACGCCACGCGGGCCGAGGAGCGCGCGAAAAGGCTGGGAGACTTCCCGGGATACCCCGACGAGAAGAAGGAAGGTGACGGAGACGCCAAGAAGGAGGGCGACGGCACCAAGAAAGAAAGAGAGGGCGACGGCGAGAAGGACGGCACGGGGGGCAAGGACGAGACCCCGACTCCGACGCCCACTCCGACCCCGACCCCGACGCCCACCCCCACTCCTACGCCGACTCCGACCCCGACTCCCACTCCGACACCTACTTCTTCCGGCCAAGAAGACCTGTTCCCGACCCCCGAGTCGAATCCCACGTTGGAAGGTATCCTCCCGGAATCCACTACGGATCCCACAGGTTCCCCAACTGGCACCCAGCCCATTGTGGACACCAGTAGTAGTGGAGCCCCCTCAGGCGCGGATCTCAGCTCTTTGACCCCGACGCCGCAAAACACCTCCGGAACTCAACCGGCACCTACCACTACCAGCCCCCCTGCCACACCCCCCAGCACCGGCTCTGGCTTCGATCCGTCGCTCCTGATGGCGGCGAGCATGATGGGGAACCGTCCTCAGTACGCCGACGACAGGGGTTACGACGATCGGGATTCGCGCGACGAACGGCAACGCGAGCGGAACCGCCAGACGGCCGCCGCGCCCGCGAACGCCACCGCCAACCCTGCTGTCCAGACGTCTCCTCCCGGCGTGACGGCGCCGGCCTACGCGGGTACTCCGCCGCCGGTAACGGCGCCCGGCACGACGCCGGCTGTCCAAATCGGGAATACGACCGTGAATGGGTCGCCGCCGGTGATCGAGGCGTTGCAGAAGCAAACGCAGAACACCGCTCTGGATGCGATATCCGCGTACAAGGGAACAGCAGGCGAGATAACCGCGGAGCATCCGCCTGCGGTGGTCAATGGCCCCGGCGAGCTGAAGACCGGCGATATTCTCCAGTGGGAGAAGCATAGTGCGCTGGTTGTCAAGAATGAGAACGGATTGTTCGTCCTGGACAACGGACAGCTCGTTCCTCTGGACCCGAACAACCCGCCGCTGAAGGAAAAGTACGGCAACTTCGCGGGTTTCATCCACCCGACCGGCTTGGACAGCGCGGCCGGGAGCAACCCCGCCGCCGCGCCGCCACCTCCGCCGACGGTGGCCGCGCCGCAGCAGCCTGCCGGTCCGCCACCCGTTTCGCCGCAGCCACAGCCGACCTGATCGGCCGGCGGCTAAGCGCGCGCCTTCTCGCCACGAATCGCGGCCGCCAGTTGGTTCGGCATCGGTTCGTGTCGCGCGTAGGCGCGGGAGAAATCCCCGGTGCCGTGGGAGAACGAGCGCAGGTCGATCGCGTAGCGACTGAGTTCGAGTTCCGGAACTTCGGCGTGGATGCGGGTGCGGCCGGTGCCGTGGGGTTCGGTGCCGAGGACACGCCCGCGGCGACTGGACAGATCGCTCAAGACGGGGCCGACGTATTCGTCGGAGACCAGCACCCAGATCTCGGCGAGCGGCTCGAGCACTCGGGTTCCCGCGGCTGCCGCGGCTTCGCGCAGGGCGAGGGCGCCGGCGGTCTGGAACGCGGCGTCGGAGGAGTCCACGGAGTGGGCTTTGCCGTCGAACAGGGTGACCCGGATGTCCACCAGGGGATATCCGGCGGTCAGCCCGCGGGAGGCCTGGGCTCGGACTCCCTTCTCCACCGACGGGATGAACTGGCGCGGAACGACTCCACCGACCACTTTGTCCACGAACTCGATGCCCGACCCCTCGGGCAGCGGTTCCACCTCGATCTCGCACACCGCGTACTGCCCGTGCCCGCCGGATTGCTTCACATGCCTGCCGCGCCCGGTGGCCTTGCCCGCGAATGTTTCCCGCAGCGCCACCCGGTGCTCGGTCACGTCGACCTGCACGCCGAACCGAGCACGCAGACGCTCCAAGGCGACGTCGCGATGGGCTTCGCCGAGACACCAGAGCACCAGCTGATGGGTCTGGGCGTTGTGTTCCAGGCGCAGCGCCGGATCCTCGGCGGCCAGCCGGGCGAGACTCTGGGAGAGCTTGTCCTCGTCGGCTTTGCTGTGCGCGCGGATGGCGATGGGCAGCAGTGGATCGGGCATCGGCCACGGCTCGATCCGGAGCGGATTGCCGGTCGAAGACAGCGTGTCGCCGGTCTCGGCGTGACCGAGCTTGGTGACGTAGGCGATGTCGCCCGCGATCGCCTGCCGTAAGGGACGTTGCTGCTTGCCGAAGGGAGCGGAGATCGCGCCGACGCGCTCGTCCAGCTCATGGCTCTCATGGCCCCGGTCCTCCAGGCCGTGGCCGCTGACGTGCACCGTGTCGTCGGCGTGCAGGGTGCCGGAGAAGACGCGGACCATGCAGACCCGCCCGACATACGGGTCGGAAGCGGTGCGGATGACCTCCGCGGCCAGGTCGGCGTCCGGGTCGCAGCGCAGCGGATGCGGTTCGGCGCCGTTGGTGGCGGTGATGGTGTGCTCGGCCGGGGTCGGGAACCCGCCGGTGATGAGGTCGAGCAGCTCCACCGTGCCCAAGCCCTGCCTGGCCCCTTCGGGGGCGGGAGCGGCGAACAACACCGGATGGAAGCTCCCACGGGCGACCGCGTGCTCCAGATCTGCGATCAACGTCGCCAGGCCGATCTCCTCGCCCTCCAAATAGCGCTCCATCAAGCTCTCGTCCTCGCTCTCGGCGATGATGCCCTCGATGAGACGGTTGCGAGCTTCCTCCAGGGCGGGAACCTGATCGGGGGAAGGGTCGCCCTGGACCTCCTCGCCTGAGGAGTAGTCGCCCACGCAGTGCGGCAGCAGCTCCACCATGCCGGTGACCGGCCGGTGACCGTCCGGATTCTTCGGGCCGTACACGGGCAGATGCAGCGGCAGGATGGTCTCCGACGACCCGCCGCCCAGGACGGTCCGGCAGGCCTCGGTCATCACGTCGAACTCGTCGCGTGCCGTGTCCAGGTGGGTGATGACAATCGCGCGGGGCATCCCGACCGCGGCGCATTCCTCCCACAGCGCCCTGGTCGCACCAGCGATGCCCTCCGCGCCCTCGGCCGCGGAGATGACGAACAGCGCCGCATCGGCCGCGCGCAGCCCGGCCCGCAACTCGCCGACGAAATCGAGGTAACCCGGCGTGTCGACCAGGTTGACCTTCATGCCGTCCCACGCCACCGGCACCACCGACAGCTGCACCGACCGGTGCTGGCGATGCTCGATCTCGTCGTAGTCCGACAGCGAGGTGCCGTCCTCGACCCGACCGGCGCGATTGACCGCCCGCGCGGTGAGCGCCATGGCTTCGACCAGCGTGGTCTTTCCCGAACCCGCTGTGCCCGACCAGGACCACGTTGCGAATCTGCTCGGGCCGGTCCGCCGTCACCACGCTGCCGTTGCCCGCGGCAGCTCCGTTGGTCTTGTCCACCATGTGTCTCGCTCCTTCGCCGACACCTGCCGTCCCTCAACCTTCCCACCGGGCGCTGCGTTCCGCCGACGAATCGGCAGATCAGGATGTGAGGTGCGCTGAATGTGGGCGACCTGGCTCGCCGGTGCCGGGAACCCTTTCTTATCCGCAGCGCGTGTCGATCAGCCGAGAGCCGGCGCGGGAGACGAATGGCACGATGCTCGGGCGCGGCGCTCCGGGCGGGTCGGGTCGGCAGCACGATGGCGATGTGCTGACTGGCCGACGTCGCTCACCTCGGTGCCCGTCACGGTGATCGGGCGCAAGCTCGGGCAACTCGAGTGACCAACTCCTGGCCCTTGGGCGTCGTCCGCGCTCCGCAGGGGACCCCGCGCCTGGAACCGCCGGGTCGGGCGTAGTCCGTCGAGGTCGGCGACCAACAGAATCGGCGGGTTGGGCCGGGGGCCGGCCGGTCCGTCGGGAACCTGCCGGAGGCAGCGCACGGACGATGCAGGTCGCCGTAGCCGAAGATACGGCGATCGTGTCCGGCGATGTGAACCGCCGAGGCATCATGTGCCCCTCCGATTGCCCCGCCAGCGAGCCGTTCACGCACGTGAAGCGCTCTCGCACATCGCGATGTGCGAGAACGCTTTTCCGGAAGACGGCTGTCGATGCACTCAGGTCAGCTGCCGGATGTCCCCGCGCACGCGGTAGAAACCGCCGCGCGCCGACTCGGCGATACCGTCGACCACGTATCGAGCACCCGCGCGCCGAATATCTTTGGGAAACTGCACATTCCAGCCGCGCTCGTATCCGGGCGACACGACCCGCACGCGCAGCGAACTGCCGTGGCTCACGCACTCCACGACGACCCCCGCTCCGGCGTCGGAGGTGACTTCGACCGTAATGCTGGGCACCACGGCGGAGATCTCGGGAGCCTTCACCGAAACGGTCCGGGGTAGCACGCCCTGCTCGGCATCGCGGATGGCGGTCTCGCTGACATCGAGACAGGCCAGCGTGCCGGTGGTGGTGACCAAATACAGCTTGTCGTCGTGAAACTGCATAGAGTAGGCCGAGCCGCAGCCGGTGGCCAGCTTCCACACGCGATTACCGGCGGCGTCGAAGCAGTACACCGAGGAGTAGTTGTCGCCTGCGAAGACGTAGCGGCCGTCGGGCGAGGTCGCGCAGGAGAACACCGCGGCGTCGCACTGGTAGGTGCGCTCGGCCCGGCCGCTCTTGGCCACCATGCGCACCTGATTGCGCGAGGTGCCCGCGTACACCGCATCCGATTCCTGCCAGCCGAACAGGACATCGCCGCCGGTGCCGACATGCCACAGGGCGTTCCCGCTGTCCAGGTCGTACTTGGTGACGCCGGCGGAATGGCCGTGGTAGACGCCGTCCGCGTCGATGCGCACCATCCAGCCCGAATCACCGGTGCTGCGCCGATTCCACAGCGACTCTTCCTCGTAGTCGATCACGGTGATGCCGCCTTGGCGGTCGGAGACGCCGAGGATGCCGTCATGGATGTCGAGCCAGTAGATGTCGACATCGGTCGCGATGTCGTATGCCGCTCTCGGCACCTTGCCCGACAAGTCGTAGACGCGGCCGTCGTCGCATCCGGCGTAGATCCAGAAGTCGTCGGCCACAATGCATTTGACGGAGTCCGGCAAGCGGTAGCGGCCGGTGACCACGCCGTCCGGTGTCAGGGTAAACACGTCACCGCTCTCGTTGCCGACCCAGCAGCGACGCTCGTCGACGAAGATGCCGAACGCGGCGGCGCCGGAGTCGAAACTCCACAGCACGGGCGCGGCCTTCGCGGTCGAGCGGCCGCTGCTGATCGCCCGCCGGGTCACCGGACGCCTGGCCCGCGCCCCCATCACCGCGGGCGCATACCCCTTACGCACCTTCTCTCCGACCTTTGCGGCCGCCGCTGCCTGCGCCTTCTCCTCGGTGGCGAACGAAGTCACCTTCGTCTGCCCCTGCTCCCCGATGCGACCGAAACGGACACTCACCTGCGTGCCCGCGACGATCACCTCGTAGAACTTGTGCGCGGAACCGCTGTCCTCGGACAGCTCGAGATAGGTGGTTCCCCCGATAGTCATAGCGCCTCGCCTGGTTTCGTCAGATCAGAACGTCACGAAAGCTAGCAAGGGGCACCGACATTCGGCCGCCGTACGGCACACGGTGGTTCACGAGCTGTGGGCCGGACGGTGGTGGGAGTCGTCGCCGACGGTCACGGTAGGTCCGGAAGGCGTTCGGCGGGTTGGTGTGCGCCATCTCGGGGCATGCTGGGCGGTTCGGCAGGCTGGACGAGTGTGCCGCAGTCGGAGCATCCGAATCAGTTGAGCGATCTCTCGGCACTCAACGCATTCCCCTCCTCATCGACTTCTTCGTAGTCGATAGTGAATTCCAGGCCCGCGCTCCTGGCGTGTTCCGCGAGGTCGCGAAGCCGAGTGTCGGCGATATCAGGCGCGTCACCGATATGCCCTTCGAGAAGGAAGTATGCAGGCCCGCCGGGACCTTCCGCGTCGTAGCAGTAGAGTTCGAACCCATCAGTCCCGTAACGCAGTTGGAACCCACGATGCGGCTTCATCTGCAAAGCGACTTCCGAAAGCCACGACCTCAATATTTGTTCTATAGTCTGCGGGCTATCGGTATAAAAAGTTCCGTGGTAGGCGGTAGTAGCCATGAATATCCTGTCCTGAAGTCGCTGGCCGCTATCCGCCCTCCATACCCTCGAACAGGATCACTACTGTGTTCGGTCCAAGAACGCTTCTGCCTCGCTTTTTATACGTGCCGGAGCCGGCTCCCATGCGGGGGTTCGCATGAACTGAACGAGTTTTTCTCGCTTTTCTTCCATCGAAGCGGTGATCATACGTCTATCTCGGACCAAAGCTCAGCCAATGTCTGTGCGGAAATACTCCATCCGGCGGTGCGTAACCAGTTCTCGTTTCGCCATTCCGTGCGGTTGATGACTTCGTCGTTTCGTGGGAACAACCGCTGTTCGACCACGGTCAGTCCTGCCTCTGTGGCCGCAGCCACCGCTTCGGATCGCCAAGTGTCCAGATCGGCGGCTGAGGGCACAGTCTCGGACTGCGCGTCTATGCTGATCGACCACAAATCGTTGTCGTCGCGCCAGAGATTCATCATCGTTCCTGAACCGGCAGTGCCGGGCAAGTCCCGACTGCCGAAATGCTCATCCTCGCGATCGCTCAGCCGGCCGATGCGGGCGAGGCCCAGTGCGTGCCGGAGTCGGTCGAGCCGTGTCTGATTCAGATTTCCCCTCAAAATCAACCGAAGCCGAGGCTTGAACCCGCCCATCAGCTCTCTTCTCCATACATGCCATCCAGCATAGCCGACCCTGGTCCGCCGAGCACGACGAATTCGTATTGCCAAAGGCATCCGATTCCGGTGCGAGGAAACGCCATGATCCGTTCTCTGGGGAATCGCGCGGCGAGTATCAGTCCAGGGTTCGGGTGTCCGCTGAGCCAGTCGGCGGCTATTCGACGGCTCCCCGTCCAGGAGGAGAGCGGCCGTTGGGGCGGCATCTCCATTTCGGTGCCTTCTGGTTGCCGAGCCCATTGTGGACGGTCTTGCTCCGGCCACGAATATCCGCGATACAAAACGAGATTGTTCACGCCCAACCGAGCCAATTCGTTCTGCGTGAGTTCGTATTGGATACGCAGGAGTTCGCGATGTACGGCTCCGTGATGGGTAACCTCGCGTGCGACTCTGTCGCGTATCTCATCGGACATCGGCCAATCCATTACGGTGTCCAAGCCGAATTCGACGATCGCAGCTTCTTGTATGGCGAGAGAGCGTACATTCGTTCCGTTGGAGTCGTGCGCCCAGGCCATGATCAACTCACTCACCGCCATCTCACGCAGAATGCGCTCGGCTTCAGGGGTGTCCAATGGGAGAAGATTGCCCGGCGTGTGTGATGGCCTGCTCGGATCGAGCTCCGACCGGTGTAGGAATTCTCCGCCCATCGAAGGGTATTCGGAATTGCGCAACGCTATCACGTAATTGCCGTCTCCGATATGGGCCACGGCGGAGGGGTCCACGTGTGCTGCCGAACCGGCCGCAACCAGGCTCTCTGTCGATGCTGTCATTCCATCGGTTACGGATTGGATTACGTGCGTTTTGGCTTCCTCTGAGCTCGTAACCGCTCCATTGTCCGTGACAATCTCGGTACTGAAGTTCTCCGACCATTCTCGTTCGGTGACCGCTGTGGACTCCACGGCCGAGCCGAACTCTCGACCAGGCTGGTCATTCGCACCCGAGTTCGCGTGTGCGGTTTCTTCGCCGGAGGCTTGATGGACGATCCAATCCGTGTCCTGGAAATGAACGAAGAACCCCAGGTGGGTTACATCTGCGGGGCCACTTTCGTCGAAGACGGCGTACGACATCTCCCTTCCTGTTCGAGCGGTCCACTCCATCGCCCATCGGAACAAGTGGGGGAATTCGGCGAGGACGAGCCGCTTGTTCAGATATCCGTGATCGCGGGTGAGCGGGCCGCTGTATCTTTCTGGGTCCCAATTCTCGACCGCCCGACGGAACATGTCGCCGGACGAAATGTTCAGATCGAAGTCGCTCGGCTCCTCCAAGCCGAGCCTGTGCATAGAATCGAAAGGTCGACCAACGGGACGGTCCGGATCATCGCCCAACCATTCTCGCAGTAGATCGAGCGCCTCTGGGTTGTCGGAGAGTTCTTCTTCGGTCGGCAGTTGTTTATGTGCACCGGAAAAGAAATCCGCACCCGATCCCCGCATGCGGATATCGACCTGGTCAAGAGGAACCCCGTCCCGCGCGAGTGCTTCCAGGAGCGAGATGCGCCATTCATTGTACATTTCCCGGGTCATGCCCAGTGGCGCTTCGCGGGACATCCATGCCTCGATCTCCTCGGTGGTGATTCCGAGGAATTCGAGGTCCCGGTGCCGGATGGAGTACCCAGAAGTTGGATCGACCGGCCACGGATGAGGGAGATTCGACGGCGGTTCCGCGAATCGCCGTGCTTGCTCGAACGGAGAATCCTGTACCTCGTCAGAATCACTACCAGCGACAGCATCGCCACGAGTGGAGGTCCGATCGTCGGTGGAGTCGAGCGTCGAGTGTCTGGAGTCGAGCTCACGGGGCTCGCGGTGCGGATCGCCTGGTTCTGTGGAGTCGTCTCGAGCACTTCCTGGATCAGCAGGGCCGAGTCCGCTCTCCGCAGGGGTTGGTGCAGGCGCTGCCGGTTCGTCGCCGTCAGCGGGGTTGTTCAGAACTCGAACGTCCCCTGCTCCGGCCAGGTCCCATCCGTCCGGTTGCGCATCTCGGCCCAGGACACCGCGTCCGCCGAGGTGCTGTCCGTCGGACTGAACCATAGGGTGTTCTTGTTGATCACGAGTTGGTGCTCGATGCTCGGTTCCGGGGGCTCGGTCAGCGACGTCGCTCGAAGCAGGTACTCGATCTCCTGCGAATCTTCCCGTGTCCGCTGGATGTTCACGCGCCAGGTCGGCGGGTATACCTGGCCGCCCGTCGGTGGCCGACCGGTCCGCTTCGCTTCTGTGTAGTCGTGCATCACCATCCGGGTCGACCAGCTCGGATACTCGATCACCACGCCGGTGTCGGAATCGATCACCAGCTTCGTCGAGCCCAGGCCGAGTCCGGCTGCGGTCTCCTCTGGGGTGAGGATCGAGTGGCAGACCCATCCGTGCTCGAACTGGTATAGCTGGTACTTCCGATCGGGGTTGAATATCCGGGCGAGGTACTGCTCCACTTGGTCCCTGGTTCGATACTGCTCCGGCACTTCCTGCTCCTTGATTCGGTGGAATCGGTGTAAACCACAGACGGGAGGATTCGTCCGTCATCCATGCCGGCGGGTGGTCAGAGGTGGCGCCCGACTGCGGATCCCACCACACGGGCCCGGTCGCGTCAGATGGGTACACGATGACGGTTGCGTGGCTGCCCCCTGGAACTGGGGCTCCATTCGAGTCGTACCGCAACTCGCCGTCCTCATCCCGGGCATGCCACTCGTTGACCACGAGTGCCGCTGATCCGGGGCCCAAGTGGGCCATCACGTCGTGGACCGCGTTGAACTCCTCGGCTATGGACATGCCTTGGTTGGCATAGGTGAAAAGTCCGTTGCCGAGCCAAGCGGCCGCGCGCTCCAGCCCTTCGTGCTCACCGCTTTGGTTGTCGATGCTCCCGTCAGGAAATCGGTCGGGCCATCTCGGCAGAGCCACGCGCGGGTCGCCGAAGAATGACGACAGCGCTGCCAGCGCGTTGTCGAGGCAATTGTTGCGGCGACCCCGGACGCCCTGACCGCCGTCGTTGATCAGTCGGCCGTAGGGGTGGGTGCGTGGGTCGGCACCCACAGTGAATCGGTCGCCGTCTCGTAGCGAGTCCTCGACCACGGCCTGATAGGCCTGATTTTCCAGCGGACTGAGCCGATGATGATCAATGATCCGGGTGTCCGGCAGCCCGGTGAATCGGGCCTGTGTACGTGCCGCGGCGATGTCGTTGCTGATCTGCCGCAGGTCCTCCGGACGTATGGTCGGCTGATTCTGGCTAACTATCGGCAGGCCGAGGTGCTCGCGTAGGTGGTTGGTGAGTGCTTCGGCGCTGTCGGCTGGATGCCAGCTTGTTGGGTTGCCCGTGTTGTGGTCGACGTTGACGGACAAGTGTGCGTTGGATGGATCGTTAGTGAAGACGACGTCTATCAGCAGCCAGTCACCGCTGAGCAATCGGTGGCCGTAATTGAAGGCGCGGTCTGTCGCCAATTGAGTGTTTTCGATCAGGCTCCGCATCTCCTGTGGGGAGATGTGCGCGTCGGCTTCTAGATGGACCCGCACACTGACCACGGCTACATGCTCGGGCCCTGCCGCGTACCGCCGCATCTCGTAGGCGGGAACGCCGGTTGTTCGATTCGGCCGGACCCCGATTACTCGACCGTCTTCGGGCGCTCGGTGCCGGTAGTTCTCGCGTGCATTGCGCGCCTCGAGCGCACGCTGTGTTTCCGGGTCTATCGGGCGGCGATGAGCAGGACTCGTGGCAGGGCGCGCTGAGTCGCGTGCATCGTGCGGTGGCACAGGATCCTGGGGGTGCGGACGCTGTGGTTGCGAACCTGTGTCGTGCGCGATGCGCGGGTCGGGGTTTTGTCTCGGCGCGTGATCGGCGGTGGTTCGTACGGGCTCATGGGGCGGCCGAGGAGCAGGCCGTCTCTGGTCATATGGGCCAGGTGCGGAGTGTGTGGGGCCCGGTCGGTGTGGGGCGACGGGTGGGTGTGGTTCGGCTACGTGCCTCGGCGGTGGCGGCAGTGGTTCAGGGGCTCGCATCGATGACAGATCGGCCACCGGTGTGCGTGTTTCGAGTGCGTGCTGCGGCAGCGCATGGTCGGCCCGCTGCTGCCACCGATCGGGGCGACGGTGGGTATCCGCGATGTGGTTCGGATCTTGATGAGCCGACATCGGGGGGGTTGACTCCGCATGCGGTGGTGTGGATGGCAACCGCTGATCAGTGGGCCGATCCGTGGGACCCGGCTGATGTGCAACCGATTCCGGGCGAACGGTGCGCGGGCCACGATCGGACTCCCGCACGTGCGGAGTGTCCGGGTGCGTGTATTCGGGATACGCCTGCTGCGGTCGCTGTGGGGTCAGGCGCTGCGTCTCGGCGTCAGACCGAATGTCCTCGTGGGCAGGATGTCTCGGCTCGTGCGTAGTCGGGGGCAGCGATTCCGGTGTCCGCATCGACCGCCACGGGTCCTGCTGTCTCGGAGGTTCGGATTCGGGCGCCCGATAGTGGGTGTGCTGTTGGCTGTTGGCGTCGAGCCACGCGCGCACCTGGATGTCGTAGGGGCTCTCACCCAGCGGATAGGCGTAGGCGGCCTCGGTCTCCTGCGGTGTGGGCTGGTAGCGGCCGATGCGCGGATTGTATTGGCCGTAGTAGAACGGGTCGTACGGGATCACGCGGCCGTCGTTGAAATGGGCGACGTACCGGTGGACGTGCGGGTCGAATCCGGACCGGGGCGGTGGCGGCTCCGGGAGAGTGGTTGGCGTGTGCTCCGTCGCGGGAAGGCCGGACTGAACATCGTGCCGATCGGTCGGCTGATCCTGGTCGAACGAAGGAATGTCGTGCGTGTCCGCGAAGCGTGGACTGTCCAGGTGGGCGAAGCGCGGGTTGTAGATGGGTGCACCGACTTCGACGGATACCAGATTCCCGTTGGCGTCGACGATGATCTCTCGCGGCCAGACGCGGTAAACGGTGTCGCCGGATATTCCGCCAGGGGCCAGCACCTCGGCCTCCCTGTGGCTGCCCGCGTGGTACCGGCTGTGGGCAGTGGCGTCGTGGAAGGTGGCGTCCACATCAATGCCGTGCGGGTGGTACAGCTCGTGCATGTACATCGTCTGCCGGAAAGTGCCGTCGGGCAGGCGCGTCAGCTGGCCCTCGTCGGCCAGCCGGTTCAAATCGTTACCGGCGATACCCGTGTCCCTGGCGATGGTGTGCTCGGGGCTCCGGGACAGCGACACGAACCCGTCGGCTTGGCCGGGTCCGGTGTGGCCGACGTGCGCGCCGATATTGAGGTTGCCGGTATCGCGGGGCGCGAACCCGAGGTCGAAGATCTCCGGCCCGCGCGAATCCATGCGGAACAGAGCGTTGCGGGCGTCGAGGAATGCGTCGCCCTCGCTCCGGTCACGCCATATCGGCGACAGGCCGTCGCCGTGATAGCCGACCACCAGCCTCGTCGGGTCGATCGGCGCTGCCGCGTTGTCGAGCGCGGCGTCGGGCATGGATCGGGTCAGGTGATCGGGCAGCCGGTCGTCGGGGCATCCTGCTTCGAACGCGTCGGGCTCCACACTCGCGTATCGGCGTCGCACGGGATCGCGGAGGTCGTGATCCACGACCTCGGTGAGGTACTCCGCATCGAGCCGATCGGGAGTCCGGTGTAGTGGCTGCTGTTCCGGGGTCCTGTAGACGCCGTACTGTTCGACCCGCAGCCTGCCGTCTTGAACGTCGCGGACAACGTCGTCGAACGCCAAACCGCGCCGGGCGGCGTAAGCCTCGATCACCCGGATGTCGTTGTAGCTCAATTCGACCGGACCGCCCGGTGACGAAGGTGCCCCCGGCGCAGCGCTCGGATGATCCGGGACCTCGCCAGGCGGAGCCGTTCCCTCGCGATTCGCCGACACCTGCGGTCCACGGTCGGACTCTTGCGGGCGAGTGCCCGGATGCGAGCGCTCTTCGCGCGGGACGCTGTCCTCGGTTACGAGGCGATCACGCCGTTCCGGGGCCACTGCTTCTCGCGTCTGGCCCGGATCATGATCTGTCCGGCCGCCGCTCGGAAGATCCCGTCCTCCGGTGGGTCCGTGCGGGCGGTGTTGTTCGTCTTGTCGATGATCAGTGTGCGATCGAGGTTGTCCCTCGTCTCCCCGAACTGGTACTCCACTTCGCTCGGGTTGTCCCTGATCTGGTTGAAGTAGATCAGCAGTGCCATCGTGTCGTCCCCACAGTGTGTTGTAGCGTTCGCCTGTTCGCGGTGGTATGTCGTTGGACCAGTGGTGGTCGATATTCGCGTGTGCGTGTGCGTCCTGATACGTCGAACCCGGATGAGCACGCAGATAGTTCGATTCGGCCAGCTCGTGTTCGAGTAAGACGATATCGGCGGGCAGTGGATGACCGGCGCGCAGCCGGATCCATGCCTCGGCGATATCCGGGTCGGCGTCGAATCTGCGGTGGATCAGGTTGCCGTCGTAGTCGACGATGGCGTGCTCTTCGCGGAACAGGTGGTTTTTGATCTGCTCCACATCGTCGCGGGTGAAATGCGAGCCGTCGGCGCGGGGATGTTCGCCGAGTGTGCGTGCGATGTCCGCGATGTCACCGTCGTCGCGACGGAAATGGTCGTAGGCGTCCTCCGCCCACTCGAACGCGGCGAAATCGTCGCGCGGACGCACGGCACCACCGGAATACGACATCGACACGGGATTCGCCGGACCCGGATCGTTCGTGTCCGATTGCCGCGGCGTACCCGGGTTCGGCTGTGCTTTGTCCGACGTGTTGTCCCGTTCCGGCGAACCGGCGGTAGGGGTGCGGTCGGATAGAGGTGCCGGGTGCGCGGCACCGACCGATGACGCGCGATCCGGTGGACTCGCGCGGTGGCCGAGGTCTGTCGGCGGGACGCCGGTGTTGCCGGGCCCACTGGTCGCGCTCGGCGGGGGCGACTGCGGCGCAGCTGCTGGGCGCGTGGTGGAGTCGGGCCGAGGTGCGGCCTGCGACGGACCCGCTGATGTAGCAGGGTCGAGCGGGACGGTCGAGCGCTGACCGGGGTCGGCGATAGGCGCAAAGGTTCCGGCGGTCGTGTTCGGCGCCGCAGCCGCTGGAGTTGCGGTTGACACAGCGCTCGAGGTGACTGTCTCCGAGGGGGGATGCGCTTGGGCATCCGACCGTGGCGTAGGCGAAGACAGGGGTGTGGCGAGGGGACTGGTCGTGCTCGGTGTCGCGGGTTCCGGTGTGATCGCCGTGTCTGCGCGCTGGCCCGGTGCCGAGGCGGGCTGCTCGAGGACAAGCGGACTTTCGACGGTCGATTGGTTCGGGATGCTGGGCTGCGAGCTCGATTGCTCCGCGACGGCATCGTAGGCAGCGGGCGCAGGGGTCGACGGGGTGGTCGGCTGTCCGCTTATCTCACTCGCGGCGTGTGGCGTCGTCGCAGGGGCGGGAGTTGCCGGGCCCGGATCTCCAGAGACGCTGGGGGTGGTGTCTTCGAGAGACGGCGCCTGGTTGCTGGTGAGTGTGGGCGGCCCTGAATCCGGAGGTGCCATGCTGCTGATGCCGTCGGATGGGCTGTCGGCATGAACCGGATTCGAAGCTTGTTCGGCGCTGACCGGAATAGCGGTCGAAGTTTGTGGTTGCGTGTTGTCCGACACCGGATCGGAACTGCCGGCAGGAGTGGGACCGGAGTTCTCTTTGCCGCCCTCGATCGAGGGATCCGTCGCCTGCGGCTGCGTCGAGCTCGTCGAGGCAGGCGTGGTGTTCGACGGGGCGGAGTCGCTGTCGGCCCCGCTGGCCGTGGTCTGCGTGCTCGCTGGCTGGGTTGGCTCTGGTTGCGGCTGAGAGCTGCTGGGATTGGTCTGTTCCCCGGTATCGCTCGGTGCGGGGCGGGTGCGTTCGGGCGACTGGTTGTCGCTCGGTGCAGGCAGGTCGGGGCCGGGAACGTCGATGCCGGGTGGGGACGACGTCGTGTCGAGATCGGCGCCGGGGCTGTCGTTGCCCGCGGCGTGCAGTCCGTGTGGAACGCCCTGCGCGGCGGACGATGTGATGCTCTCGAGAGACAGCTGGAAGGGTTGGTCGGTGAGCGCGGCGACTGTAGCGGCTGCGGCGGTTTCGCCGGCGATGCCGCTCGCTGTCTCGGTGGTGGCGGCGGCAGTGGCTCGGCCGAGGCGGCTGGCGGCGACGTCGTCGACTCCGGAGAGCAAGCCGTTGCGGCCGAGTCCGCCGCCGACCGCGCCACCCGCGGCGCCCGCGGCGGCGGCGATCAGGGCGTCCTTCACATCCCGGCCCGTGATGTCGTCGCGGCCCCCTGCGGCGACTTGGTAGATCTTGGCGCCGAGTTCCAGGCCACCTTCCTCCAGCGCCTCGTTGATCGCGGCGAGGAGGGCCAGGCGGGCAGCGGCTTTCGCGGCGGCGCGGGTGAGCATGCGGGCGATCAGTTGTTTGATCGCCATGCGGATGGTGACCTGGGTGGCTATCCGCAGGGCGACGGCGCCTCCGGCGCTGAACCCGGTCCAGGCGGTCGCCAGCAAGGGCGCCACCTCGATCGCGAAGATCACCATCGAGCCGATGATGACCAGTTTGGTGTGCTCGATATCGGCGGCGCCGTCGCCGATTTGATCGGCCAGTTTGTTGATGTACTTGACCAGCGCCTGCCAGGCGCCTTCCTTGCCCGCCAGCTTGTCCCAATGGGCGGCGATCGCGTCATGAGTCTGTCCGTCGATCGCCGCCAACGCCTGCTGCATCGTGTGAGCGGCGTCGTCATCGAGCTCGTTCAAAGCGGCCGACATCCCTGACCACGCATCGGCTACTCGCCGCATCGCGGTTTCGTCACCTTCGGGCCAATCACCGGCGCCGACGACCCATTTGGCGACCCATGCAACCACTCCGGGATTTCGATGCCCATCAGGTGGTGATCTGGTCGATCCGGGTGGCGTTGACCTGGTCCCGGTTCTGCAGCGTGTCCGCGATGGCGACCATGCTGTCGCCCAGGTTGGTCATCGTCTTACCGAGATTGTCGACGCTGGTCAGCGCAGTGGGGACATCAGGAGTGTAGTTCTTGGCGAAGCTCTGGCCGATCTTGTCCGAACCCCAGCACTCGCCCTCGGCCTCGATGACCCGCCGTAGGTTGGCAGCGGCAGCGGCGATCTTGTCGGCGACGTTGGTGAAGCCCGGACGGGTGGCGCGCAGAGCATCCGGGTCGACACGGAAGTTGGTCACGAGCGATCCTTCGAATCTAGGGGCGGTCGGGATAGCACCTGGAAAGCCGTTCTATGCGCTTACGTGGTGTCGGATTCCGTCGCAGGACGGGCATGTTCGGCCTCCGACCACTCACGCCACCAAGCAGCCAGATCGGAGCCGGGGATAGTGGGGGATAGGGCGCCGCCGCCGAGATCGATGGACAGCTCGGGGTTGAACGACAGCCAGACCGATTCCTGCGGGCACACTTGCTCGAGCAACTCCCGGCCCGAGACGGCCCGCCGTAGCCAAGGGTTCACGTCCTTCGGCAACCTGACCGGCGAGGTATGGATATCCAACGTTCTTCCCCATCTGGAGGAACGGAACGGCCATCCACGCCCGCCCTGCGGGTCGTCCGCGGGCAGTACCACGGTGAACTCGCTGCGGCCGAATGCCTCGATGAACCAGGCGATGTTGTTGAAACCCCGGATCGCTCGCCAGAGCACCAGCTCGAAATCGTTCGCTAGTTCCACGTCGATCGACTGCGGGTGGGGTATGAACACTGGGTTGACCCAGGACTCGGCGAATCCGCCGTTGTCGTCGGCCAGCCACCCGCCGAGGATGTTCTCCTGCGTGATCGCCGACTTATCGGCGTTCGGGTCCGTGAGGTATCTCCACTTACCTGGGTTCATTCGCGCCCAGGCATAGTCGATGTCCGTTGGCTCGGGCAGAATCTCGCGGCGCAGCCCTGGTTCCAAGAAGTCGGAGAGACGCGGCTGCGCCATCATTGCCCCTCGCCGATCTTCCGGATGGTGATCGACGCCCATGGGCAGCTCGACTCGCTCAACTCCAAACCCACTTTCGAAGACGACTGTGTAGCGGGGAGGCCAGAGAAGCCATCCGCTCGTTCATTACCGAGACAATCGAGATTCCGGGCGAATGGTCCTTCGCCCTGGTGCCGCGCTCATGGCTCGATCGCGACATGGACGCTGGTCACGGGTGGTCCCGCAGGTAGGCGCGGTTGCGGTAGTACTCGTCCTCGGATTCCTCATCCGGCGACGCGGGTTCCCGCTGTGCGGTGGGAGGTTCCGGGAACATCGTGCGGACCAGATCACGGATGCTGGGAGCGCCGGGCACCAGATCGGAGAGATCGGGGATCTCGTCCGCTGACGCTTGAAGAGGCGCGACGGCCTGCTTGGTCGCTTCCAGTGCCATCCGGGCGGCGGCCTGGGCGGCCTCGGTGATGGAGTGGCCGAGTTTCTCCGGGGTGGAACGCTTGAACGCTTCCGGCTCGACGTGGACTTCCACCGGAACACCCGCAGCGTTGCTGACCACGCGGATCAGATTGTTCGAAGACCACGCCGTGACCGTGGTGCTCGCGAGCGCGGACTGAGCCTCGGCCAGATCTCTGCGCTGTTGCTCGAAGAGTTCCAGCAGCGAGTTCGACCTGATCACGCAGCGCATCGTTGGATGGCTGCGTCGCCTCGCGCTCACTGTCCTGCACTTGCGAACCCCCACTCTCGAAAATTTGGTCTTTGCTGAATCCGACGCACCGGCCCGACGATCGGTTCCATCGAATGTCAGATTCCATCACCGGCCCCGCGCGCGCCGCAACTGAAGGAGCACCCGTATGGACACGTGGCGGCCGATTGCCGCCGCTCGAGGAAGGCGGCGGGTCGGGAAGCTGCGCTCGGCGTGCCGGGTGTGGGGGCAGCGGGAGCCGGTTGATGAGGGGGTGGTGGAAGCCGTGCTGCCCGGACGGATTTGATGGGGCAGCGCGCCTACGCGTGAAGGGCGTTCGGATGGCGGTCAGCTGGCCGGGTTAGTTGTTGTGGTCGGCGGCGGGGTGGATGTCGAGGTTGGATCGGACCGACTCCAGGCGGTGGAGGAGCCATGCGCGTAGCCGACTGTAGTCGGCGGTTCGTACCAGGTGGACGGGGTTGTCACCGGGGATGATGCGACCGGCTTCGTCCAGGCCGATCGTCGCCGATATGGAGGTGAGGTAGGGCATGCCGATGGCCGAGGCGAGGGTCGGCAGCGCATGTAGCGTGATGAACGGCGCGAAGTCGTCGAACCACTGGGTCAGGTGATCGTGAACTACCTCGCGAGCTGGATCGTGGTCGCGCTCCGAGTTTTTCATTTCCAGCGAGTCCGTAGACAGGGAGTTCACCAGCTGGAAGGTTACGTCGGCCGGTACGATCCAGGGCGCGATTCCCGTTGCGCGAACACTGCGTGCCGCGTTCGGGTCCGAGGCGAAGTTCCGTTGTCCGCTGTCAGGGGAGAACCTGGCTGCGGCCTCCTCCTGCTGAGTGACGACGAGCCGCTCGCCGAAGGCCGGGTTGTCGGCGACGACTGCGGCGAGGTTGGACATCGGCCCGAGGCCGGCCCAGCTGATCGGACCGTCATGCTCGTCGAGTACGCGGCGGACCGCCGCCGAAAGGTCGGTGGGCTGGGTGGGAATGTGGTTGAGCACTAGTTCTTCTGCGGCCCAGATGGTGTCATCACTCAGCTGTGAGCCCGCGACCACTGGTACATCGGAGCGGCCGATCTCGGTGCAGTACGAAAGATCTATCCGGACCGCACCGGTACTGCGGACAGTCGGGACGACTGTCCGCGCGTACGACGGGCGGGATCGGCCCAAGCGATGCCACTGCCTAGTTGTACTCACCCGAGAGGTTGGGGACGCGGGCCGCTGGTGGGTGTCCGCCGAGTGCGGTGTGGCCGCGGTGGTGATTGTAGGTGTGTAGCCAGTTGGTGAACGCGGCACGGCGTTCGGCTTCGGATCGGTAAGCGCGTGCGTAGGCCCATTCCTCGAGCAAGGTGCGGTTGAACCGCTCCACCTTGCCGTTGGTCTGGGGCCGGTAGGGGCGGGTTCGTTTGTGGGTGATGCCGTGGCTGGTGAGCAGGTCGCGCCAGAGCCGGGATTTGTAGCAGCTGCCGTTGTCGGTGAGTACTCGTTTGACCGTTATGCCGTTGTCGGCGAGGTAGTTTCGAGCTCGTTGCCAGAACGCGACTGCTGTCTCTTTGCGTTCGTCGGGCAGGATTTCGCTGTAGGCGAGACGGGAATGGTCGTCGAGGGCGTTGTGCAGGAAACTGGAGCCGACATGACTGCGGCCGTGGCCGTCGAGAGTTCTACCGGGTGTTCGGGTGCGATTGCGGTTACCGGCGCGGTGCCCCTGGACGCGGTGTCCGCCTCCTTCGGGGAGGTCGCCCAGCTTCTTGATATCGACGTGCACCAGGTCACCGGGTGCGGTGTGTTCGTAGCGACGCACCGCTGCACTAGTGGCTCGGTCGAGGTGGGTGAGCCGGGCCAGGCGGTAACGGCGCAGGACACGGTGCACCGTTGACGGGTTCAAACCCAGCAGATACGCAATCCGCGCAGGCCCCCACCGGCGTTGGAGCCGGACTTCGATGATGCGGCGTTCGGTGCGTTTCGGTAGCCGATTCGGGGTGTGGTGAGGGCGGCTGGAGCGATCGGTCATGCCGGCGGGGCCGTGATGGCGGTAGCGGTCGGCCCACCGTTTGGCGGTGGTGGCCGAAACCTGGAACCGCTCGGCGGCCCGCCGTAGCGGCCAGCGGTCCTCGACGACAACGAGCAAGCCGCAACCGGCCCAACTCCGACAACGGCGCGTTACGGTGGACCACGAAGACCTCCGGTCGGTGAATGCGTTCCTAGACAGCTCGCACTTCACCCGGAGGTCTTCGCCTTTGTCAGCCCGACACGCCGCTACCAACGTCCGTGGTCAGTACACCTAGAGCGGCGTCGTCGGCTCGGCGACCGTAACCGTCGAACCTGCGCCGAATGTGCGATAGGGGCGCGGGTTTCATTTGGGTGGGGAGCCGACCGAGATGCCGGTGATTACGTCGGCGAGGATCGCGTCGTCGAGGTAGCGCCGGCCGTAGACGGCGACTATGGCGCCGATGCGTATGTCGGATGCTTGTTTGGCGGCCAGGACGTGGAACTTTGTGTCGGCGTCGGTGCGGATTTTGGCGATGCCTGAGGTGAACGCGTTTCTGACGACCAGGGTCGTGCCGTCGTTGGCGGTGACTTTCCCGAAGGTCATTCCGATGCCGAGGCGGGCGACGGGTGGAGCGGGGCGGGGGGTTGTCCGCACGGTTGGTGTAGGTGTGGGGCGGGCGGTGGGGGGAGGTGTGGTGGTGGTCGGTGCGCTGGCGTGGATGGGGGTGGGCGAGGCCGTCGTTGTCGTGGAGCGGTCGACGAGGAGACAGCCGGACACCACGACGAGCACGAGACCGATGCAGAGACCGACGAGTGCGGCCGCGCCGAAGTTGTGCGGCCGATTCGGCTCGTCGTCGCGGCGGCGTGGGGGCGGGAGCGGGGGCATCGCCATTGCCGTAGTCCGCGAGAGGGATTCCGGCTTCGGTGTGATCGAGCCTGGGTGCACCGTAGGAGAGGAGGGCCGCGATGCCTCCCCGCCGGACTCCGGTTGGGTATCCGGTCTGCTCGCGGGGGAACTGATCGATCGCGTACGTGCCCGCGAAATGGTTGCCGCTGAGAGCAATTCAGGGTCGCCGCCGAGTCGTGCCAGCCGACCTACTCTCGCTGATTTCCGATCGTGCGTGCTCCAGCGAGGCATTGGGCAAGCGTAAGTGTGGCTATGCCCGTGTCTGTTGTCACTGGCGGGAGTACCGGTGTGACCAGGGGCAATGTGTGATCGTGAACTCACTTACCCGCTGCGCCCACTGCCGGGACGCACCGAAGTCCAGATCGCCGCGCGAATAAAGTTGCGCAACAACGCGTTCGCTCGACACGTCCCGCAGGCGAAGCGCACAGTACTGCGGGCGACCGGATGCGAGTGGGGGCGGTGCGTGCTCATGAGCGGCCTGGCACGGTCGATGGATCGGGCGCGGTGTGTCGCTGGAGCCGAGTCGCGGGTGAAATATCGGTGCTCCTCGTGGATTTCGAGAGATTCGGAGTTCCGGAAGGCGTGTTCTGCCACAGTCGCGCGCAAGGCAGCGGTGGGAAGTCGTCTCCTATCTCGTCGTCCACGGTCACGAGCAGCTCTGGGCGGTGTGCGGCCAAGTGATCCGCCACATCGCGGGCCTGTTGCGCGCAGGCCAGATAGTCCAGGCGCAACTCGCCGAATTCGATGCGGATGTGGCGGGTTCGGTGCGGGTCCGGCGGATCGGCTGAGACCGGCGAGCTCACCGAGGCTTGCGGGTGTCGGGCACCATCCGCCCCGTGTCGATCAGCACCTGCCGAGCCGCCGCTTTGCGGGCGCAGTGTTCCGCGCGGCAGGCCACATGAATCTGCATCACCTCATGGGCTTGACCGACGGTGAACGGCAGCATCGGCGCTTGATGGGCGGCTACGTCGTACAGGGCGATGAGCTGATAGATGGCGAGGGAATGCGTGGACATGTGACACCTCTCTGTGTCGGAACCGGCTCGGGAGCGGCGCTCGGTGCCGGGGGCTCTCGCCACCGGCCCGCCACTCTGTCGGGCCGATGCGCCGCTGCGGCAGGCGGCGTCGGCCCGGCACCGGGCGCCTGCGACCGAAACTAGGCGCGGCGAACTGCGAGGTGGGACGGCGAATTCCGGTTTCCGTTCCGGCTATCCGGTGAGCCGTATATTCTGCGCGGGCAATCGCTTCGGGGCGGAGGCTGTGGGGAAACCGACCAACGATCGGGGGACGCTGGGCCATGTACATGACCACCGGTGAAGTGATCCGGCGAATCAGGAAATCGATCGGCATGACCCAGACGGAGCTGGGCGCGCTCATCAACTTCTCGCAGCCCGCGATCTCGGGTCTCGAGCGCGGCGGCCCCGCCTCGCATGACATTCGAGTGCTGCGGCTCGTAGCCCGTGCGCTTCAGGTTCCGCTTGCCATACTGGTAGTGGAGTCGGACCAGGAGGCAGACGTGGACCGTCGCAACTTCTTCAGAGCAGGGGCATTGGGAAGCGCGGGGGCCGCCATGCTGTCGGCGACCGCCCCGGCGAAAGCCGCGTCGGCTTCCAGTGTGAAAGTCGGCGTCAGCGACGTGGAAGCCATCGTCGACAGCGTGAACCAGATCCATGAACTGGATCTGGTGGTCGGCGGGGATCGGTTGTGCCGGGTGGCGGCCAACCAAGTCCGCTATGTCGATCAGCTCCTCCATCACGGCAGCTATACCGAAGCGGTTGGAAGATCGCTCACCAGCGCGGCCGCCGAGATGATGACCGCCGCCGGGTGGGTGCACTACGACGCGGGTCGTATCATGACGCGCGGCGGTATTACGCGGATGCGGCGAACGCCGCGAATGCGGCTGGTGACGGGATCGCGGCTGCGCATGCTTTCGGTAATGCCAGCTGTCTTATGTTGAGCCGTCCTGACGAGGTCAGAAAGAATCCTCGGGCGGTGCAGTATGCGCAGGCCGCGTCACAGGCGTCTCTTCGTGCGGGCGGCCCGAAATTGCGAGCTTTGATGGCAATCCGGGAAGCCGAAGCGCATGGGGTGCGTGGTGACAAGTCGGCGATGACGGCGGCGATAAGCCGAGCGCACCGTGCATACGAATCGACTCGGGGACATGATCCTGGGTGGGTTTTCCTGCCTGAGGCCGAGCTGAATCTCGTCACCGGCAAGGCCCACATGTGGGTAGGGGAGCACGGGGCAGCGACCACTTGCATGCAAGCAGCCATTGACAACTCGTCGGCCTGGCCGAGAGAACGGGCGGCGTGGCAGCTCAATCTGGCGCGTAACTTCGTCAACGCCGGTGACGTGGCCCGAGCATGCTCGTTGCTCGCCGACAACTACGACACCATCGCCGGTCTTGCTTCCACAAGACTGCATCAGCGCATCGACGCAATCGTGGCTACGGTCCGCGCGCACTCCGGAGTTCCAGAAGTGCGAGAATTCCTGGCGATGCGAGCGGCGCGCGTCTAGTTCGCCTCGCGAGTTATCGAGGCATTGAACACTACGGATTGCAACATGCGCCGGGCATCAGTGCCTCCCCGTCGGTGAGACGAGGAGGCACCGTCCGCATCCGGCCCACTCAGTACGCGCCGTTGACGTTGTCCATCGAGCCGTAGCGGTGCGCCGCATAGTTGCAAGCAGCGGTGATATTGGCAACCGGGTCCCAGATGTCGAAGGGGGTGCCCTCGACGTGGTAGGCGTTGAAAGTCGGGTCGATCACCTGGAGCAGGCCCTTGGAGGGAGTGCCTTTGGCGGCGTTGGAGTCCGACAGGTTGATCGCACGGGGATTGCCGCCGGACTCACGCATGATGTTGCGGTGGATGCCCTCATAGCTTCCCGGAATGCCCCGCACGCGCATGATGTCGAGGGACTGGCGAATCCAGCCGTCGAGGTTGTTCTCGTAGACCTGCGGCGGCGCGGGCAAGAAGCCCTGCGGCGGCAGCCCCGGTAACGCGGGCAGTTCGGGCAAGGGGGGCAGTGGGGGCAGCGCGGGCAAAGCCAGCCCGTCGATCGGCGTGGCGGCCGCGATCGGCGCGGGAGCGCTTTCGTCGGCCACCGCCACACCGGCGGAGAAACCGACAGCAAGGACGCCGATGGCGGCAGCGAGGACCGCGCTGTTACGGAGGGAGAGGTGGCGGAAACGAGAAAGGCGTGCGTCAGGCATCGAGAAATCAGTTCCTTGATCGTGCGGGGATCCGGCTCGAGAAGGCAGAGCGGATCCACGGCGGGCACCAGGTGCGGTGGTCACCGTCTCGGCTCGTGTGCTGTTTTCGGATTTCGTTGTCGGCCAGGGTTCGCATTCCTGGCGGCGCGACGCGGTGAACTATTTCGAGGCGATGCACCTCGATGCCGCTGCCGTACCCGAAGAGAAACAAGCCGTGGGCTGTGGAGCTGGTTTCTCAGGTCTTTACCGACCCGATCTCAGAATGATCACGGCACATGAACATCAGCTGAACGAATAGTGAATGGGAATGTCCCGCGATCTTGGAGATCTCGTCCACGCTTTCAAAGTTCCAGCGACGAGCCTGATTTGATCGTAAACGTGATGTGCGCCACATTCATGACAGCCGCTAGTGCGTGCGGCTTTGTCTCGATTCGATTACACGCATAGCCACACGAGCTGCGGCGACCTCCCGCCCGCCCGGATAGAGCGCTCGTGAACGACCCGGCGTGCATGCGCGACCGAAGCTTTTACTCGCGAATCTTGCCGCGCCTGTGCCGCGACGACCGATCGCCCGAAAGCGTAGTAGTCGGCCGGTTCCGGAGGACTGCTCCAGCATTGCGGCGGTGATGCTTCGTCGGTGAGCCGGGATTCAGACAGCTACACGGTCGGGGTTGTTCCACCAGTTGAGGGCTTGGACCGCGTAGGAGCTCCGCTTGGCGATCGTGGACCCGGAACTTCTCTCGTAGTGCCTATCGAATTCCGCCGCCACCATGCCGGGGTCGTTCCGGTAGGACTCGATGGCGTTCTCGGCGCGCTGATAGGCGCTTCCGTTGCGCAACTCGTGAACCATGTAATCAATATGAGTTCTCCAGTCGCCGATATTCTCGCCCGGCCTGCTCGCGAACTCTCGGAGTCCGGCCTGTCGCTCGAAGCGCCACTGGAACAGTCCGCGGGCGGATCCGCTGTCGCCCACGGCCCCGACGTTGAAATTCGACTCGAACTTCGCGTTGGCGACGATTCCCGCTGCCTGCGCCGGCGTGAATCCGTGCTGCTCGATGAGGTATCGCATCATTTCCAGCGTCATCTTCTTCTCATCGGGCGTGGCTTCGATGGGGACTATCGGGGCGTTCATCGAAGCCGAGGAAGCGCTCCACGGCGTGGTTCCGCTGTATCCCGAGGCGGGGGACGACACCGGCTGTGTGTAACCGCCCATCGGCGCTGCGCCACCAGTGTTGTGGCTGTAGGCGGGGGAATAGCTCGGCGCGTCACCGCGAATCTTGATCGCCTCGGCCGCCGCCCGGTCCGACACACCGCTGACCTCGGTGTAGGTTGTCTGCACCGTATCCCAGACACCTTCGAACAGGCCGTTGATTATCTCTTTCGGCAGTTCCTTCTTGACGTTGCCGTGCTCATCGGTCACGGGGTTGCCCTTGCTGTCGGTGACGGTCCGCACCTCTCTGTGGGAAGCATCGATCTTCCCGTTGAGTTCCCCTACCGCGGTGTCGACGGCGCCGTAGGCCTTCGTCACGACTTCGCCGATCCCAGCGGTTCGCACGACGATGCCGTCGTCCTTCCGGTGGACGCCGGAGGTGACCTTCTTCACCTCGTCTTCGTGGTCGCTGTACCTGTCGATCATCGCCGACTGATCCTCGGGTTTGGTGATCCCCTCACTACGCAGCAGCTGGCGCAGATCGGGCGCCTTGGACGGTGTGCCCGAGCCCAGGAGTTCCACTTGGGTTTGGATAACCCCCTCGGCCGCGATGAACAGATCCTTCAAACCCGTCGGCGCGCAGGCCGGAAGCTCGTGCAAATCGCCCAGTCGTTTGGTGCCGTCGGGGCTCACCAGCGCCTCGCTTCCACCCAGGCAGACAACATGATACAGGTCGATTATCAGATGTCCCCGTAGGTGGGAACGCGCCGAGGTGGAACGATCGAGCATGGGTACGCGACCGGGAGATCGCCGCGCCGCCCCTACGAGCCGAAGCGGGCCAATACGGAGCTGGCTTCCTGAGAAGCGGTGCCTTCCTCTGCGAGATGCGCCATCTCCGGGGCGATTTCGCGGCCGTGATGGGCCATCGCCTGGGCGTAGAGCCTTCCGGCCCGGTAGGACGAGCGGACCAGCGGACCGGCCATCACCCCGGCGAAGCCGATTTCCTCGGCGGTCTTGGAGTGTTCGACGAACTCCTCCGGCTTCACCCAGCGGTCGACGGGGTGGTGGCGGGGGGAGGGGCGCAGGTATTGGGTGATGGTGAGGATGTCACAGCCTGCTTCGTGCAGGTCACGCATGGCTTGGGTGACCTCGTCGGGAGTCTCGCCCATGCCGAGGATGAGGTTGGACTTGGTGACCAAACCGGCCTCGCGAGCGGCGGTCAGGACCGCGAGGGAGCGCTCGTAGCGGAACGCCGGGCGGATGCGCTTGAAGATGCGGGGGACGGTTTCGAGGTTGTGCGCCAGCACTTCGGGGCGCGAGGAGAAGACCTCGGCGAGCTGATCGGGGTCGGCGTTGAAGTCGGGGATCAACAGTTCGACGCCGGTGTGCGGGTTCGAACGCTTGATGGCACGGACGGTTTCGGCGTAGAGCCAGGCGCCGCCGTCTTCCAGATCGTCGCGGGCCACGCCGGTGATGGTGGAGTAGCGCAGGCCCATCGCCTGAACGCTTTCGGCGACGCGACGGGGCTCGTCGCGGTCGAGGGCGGCGGGCTTGCCGGTGTCGATCTGACAGAAATCGCAGCGGCGGGTGCACTGTTCGCCGCCGATGAGGAAGGTGGCCTCGCGGTCTTCCCAGCATTCGAAGATGTTGGGACAGCCCGCTTCTTCACACACGGTGTGCAGACCCTCGCGCTTCACCAAGCCTTTGAGTTCGGAGTACTCGGGGCCCATGGTGGCGCGGGTGCGGATCCACTTCGGTTTGCGCTCGATCGGAGTTTCCGCGTTGCGGGCTTCGATGCGCAAGAGTTTGCGGCCGTTGGCGGCACGAGCGTCGGGCCCGGAGGAGGTGGCTCGCGTAGCCACGGAAGGACCCGGGAGTACCGCGGCAGGTTCGGCTGCCGCGGCCGCGTTGTGTGGTGTCGGGGTGTCGACTGAGGTCACTTGATCGACCTTACGCCGTCGCGGCCGGGGACCGCGGAGTGGTGTCACCAGGGGTGACGCGGGTAATAGTGTGCTCGCCGACCGATAGGGTTCCATCCAGCGCGCGGCGGACGGCATCGGCCACCAGCGGCTTGATCTCGGCGACCGTGACCTCGCGACCGAGCTCGCGCGTCAGGGTGGTGACGCCCGCGTCGCGGATGCCGCACGGGACGATGGCTTGGAAACCGTCCATGGCGGCGTTGCAATTGAAGGAGAAGCCGTGCAGGGCGACACCCCGCTGCACGCGCACGCCGATCGCGGCGATCTTGCGTTCGGCGTAGAACTCGGTGGCGGGCAGCCAGACGCCGGAGCGGCCTTCGACCCGCCCGCTGACGAGGCCGAGGCCGGTGCAAACGGTGATCAACGCCTCCTCGAGGCGGCGCACGTAATCGACGACGTCGATCGGCTCGGCCAGCCGCACGATCGGATAGCCGACCAGTTGGCCGGGACCATGCCAGGTGATCTTGCCGCCGCGGTCGACCCGCACCACCGGGCTGCCGTCGATCGGCAGGTCCTCGTCCTCGGTGCGGCGGCCCGCGGTGTACACCGAAGGGTGTTCCAGCAGCAGCAGATGATCGGCTCCGCGGCCGTCGGCGCGCTGGTCGGCGATGCCGCGTTGCAGGTCCCAGGCGGCGTGGTAGTCGATGAGTCCGAGATCCTCCACGACGATCGGGGTGGCGTCGAATCGGGCGGACAGAGTGGTGCGCGGGTGGGTCACAGCGATGACGGTACGCCCGAGGGGCAGCCGGTTCCAGCACCTCGATGGGGAAACCACCACAGCCGGAGCGGGGTTGCCGGAACACGCGCTGAGAGATTGCTCGCACGGCACTGCCCCGGTGTTCGAGCCCTGCTCCCGGCAGACATCTCGCGCACCCCGATACGAGGTCGTACCCGCGACCGTCGCGAACCTCCGGCTCCCCGATCCGAAGTGGGCGTCGGGAGCGTCGATTTCCGGTCATCGGTGTTCGAGCTTTCGGCAGTCCGATCCCGGGGTGGTATCGGAGCGCGCTCGCCTCGATCGAGGCTTCCGAATCGGCCCGGCGTCACGTGCTGAAATGCCCGGGGCTACCCGGCAGCCCACGATCTCACCGCGTCGATTCAAGCAACGTCGACGGGGATGGTCAGTTGCATGAGGGTCAGATCCATCCAACGGCCGAATTTGTGGCCCACTTCGGGCAGGACTCCGACGGTGTGGAAGCCGAAACGTTCGTGCAGGACGATCGACCCTGTGTTGCCGGACTCGATGGCGGCGATCATGGCGTGCACCGTGCCGCCCCGGCGCGCACGGTCGATCAGTTCGGTGAGCAAAGCGCTCGCGATGCCGCGACGGTGGAAACGTTCGTCGACGTACACGGAGTTCTCGACGGTGTAGCGGTATCCCGATTTGGTGCGCCACGGCCCATAGCTCGCGTAACCAGCCAGTTCGCCGCCGTTCTCGGCGACCAGCACGGGCAGCCCCGCGCCGGTGCGGGCCCGGAACCAGCCCAGACGCTCCTCCAGGCCGACGCGCTCGGTGTCCCAGATCGCGGTGGACGTGGCGATATTCGCGTTGTGGATGTCGAGGATGGCGGGAAGGTCGTCGGATGTCGCGTCGCGGATGACGGTGGCGGGCCTGGTGTCGAGCCGATCGGTCATCGAGCGTCTCCCGGTCGTCCCACCGCGGACGCCAGCGCGGCGCCGATGGTGGGATGGTGAAACTGGTAGCCCGCCTGTTCGAGGGCGGCGGGAATCGCCCTCGGTCCGCGCAGGATCGCCTCCTGCGCCATCTCGCCGACCAGCGCGCGCAGCGCGAAGGACGGCACGACGAGCGGGGCGGGGCGACGCAGCGCACGGCCCAGCGCCCGGCTGAACTCGGCGTTGGTGACCGGCGCCGGGCCGACCACGTTGATCGGGCCGGACATCGAATCATCGGTGAGCGCGAAGAGTATCGCGCCGATCTCGTCGGCCATCGATATCCATGGCAGGTACTGGCGGCCGCTGCCCAGCCGCCCGCCCAGGCCGAGCGCGTAGAGCGGTTGCAGCATGCCGAGGATGCCTCCGGCCCGGGACAGCACCGCGCCGCTGCGCAGCAGCACCGTGCGCACACCGGCGGCCGCGGCGGGCTCGGTCGCCTTCTCCCAGTCCCGGCACAGGGTGGCCAGGAAACCCGAGCCCGCGGGGGAGCTTTCGTCCACCACCCGATCGCCGGTGTCGCCGCCGTAGTAATGCACGCCGCTGGCGTTGAGCAGCACGGGCACGCCCGCGGCGACGACCGCGCCCGCCAGCACGTCGGTCGGCGTGATCCGGCTGTCGCGCAATTCCTGCTTGAAACTGCCGGTCCAGCGCCGTCGCCCGACGCCGGCGCCGCACAGGTCGACCACGGCGTCGGCGCCGCGCAGCGCCCGCTCGTCCAGGTGGGCGCGGGCCGGGTTCCAGGCGAATTCGTCCGGGGCCGCCGCTTTCCTGCGCACCAGCCGGGCGACCTCGTGCCCGTCGCGGCGCAGAGCCGCGACGAGCGCCGTCCCGATCAACCCGGACGAACCGGCGATCACGACCTTCATACGTGCCGAGGGACCTTCCTCACAGACCGAGATCGGCCTCGAACGCCGCTTCCTCGAGCCGGTGGCGGATCGTGGTCAGGAAGCGGCCAGCGTCGGCGCCGTCGATCAGGCGGTGATCGTAGGTGAGCGGCAGGTAGCACATCGAGCGGACGCCGATGGACTCGTTGCCCGTCTCGTCGGTCACCACGACCGGGCGCTTGACGATCGCGCCCGTGCCGAGCATGGCCGCCTGCGGCGGAACCAGGATCGGGGTGTCGAACAGCGCGCCCTGGCTGCCGATGTTGGTGATGGTGAAGGTGCCGCCGGCCAGCTCGTCGGGCTTCAGACCGCCGGTGCGGGCGCGGTTGGCGATGTCGGCGATCGCGCGGGCCAGCCCGGCCAGCGAGAGGTCGCTGGCGTTGTGGATCACCGGGGACAGCAGGCCCTGCTCGGTGTCGACGGCGATGCCGAGGTGCACCGAGGCGTGGTAGGTGATCTCCTTGCTGGACTCGTCGTAGCTGGCGTTGACGTTCGGGTGCACGCCAAGCGCCTCGACCACGGCCTTGGCGAAGAAGGGCAGGAACGTCAGGTTGACGCCCTCCCGCTCCTTGAACGCCGCCTTGGCCTGCTTGCGCAGCGCCGCGATCTTGGTGACGTCGGCCTCGTGCACCTGGGTCAGCTGCGCGGTGGTCTGCAGCAACTCCCTGGTCTTGGTCGCGGTGATCTGGCGGATGCGGTTGGCCTTCTGCACGGTGCCACGCAGGTGGGCCAGTTCCGGGCTCGCCGCGGCGGGGGCGGACGGCGCCTTCGCCGGGGCCGTGGCGGCGGCGGCCGGAGCGGCGGCCGGAGCCTTCTTGGCTTCGGCGGCGGCGAGCACGTCCTGCTTGCGGATGCGCCCGCCGACACCGGAACCGGTGATCGAGGCGAGGTCGACGTTGTTCTCTTCGGCCAGCTTGCGGACCAGCGGCGTGACGTAGGGAGTTGCGCCGTTGGAGGATTCGGCGGCCGGAGCGGCGGCGGGCGCGGGGGCCGGCTTGGGGGCCGGAGCGGGCGCGGGAGCCGGAGCGGGCGCGGGAGCCGGAGCCGGAGCGGGCGCGGGAGCCGGAGCGGCGGCGGCCGGGGCAGGCTCGGGCTCAGGAGCCGGAGCGGGGGCGGGCGCGGGAGCCGGGGCGGCGGCCGCGGGGGAACCGCTGCCGATCACGCCGAGCTGGCCACCGACGGCCACCACGTCGTCTTCCTGCGCGGTGATCTCCAGCAGGGTGCCCGCCACGGGCGAGGGGATCTCGGTGTCCACCTTGTCGGTGGAGACCTCGAGCAGCGGCTCGTCGACGGCGACCTCGTCGCCGACCGACTTCAGCCAACGGGTGACGGTGCCCTCGGTGACCGACTCGCCCAGCTCCGGCATCTTCACCGGCGTGCCGTCGCCGGACGACGCGGGCGCGGCCTGCGCGGCGGGCGCGGCCTGGGGTTCGGCCGCGGGCGCCTCCTCCGCGGGGACCTCGGTCTCCTGCGCGGGCGCCGCGGCTTCCGGAGCGGGCGCTGGAGCGGACGATTCCGCCTCACCGGGCTCGCTGATCACACCGAGTTCGCCGCCGACCTCGACCACGTCGTCCTCGTTCGCGACGATCTTCGACAGCACACCCGCCGCGGGGGACGGGATTTCGGTATCGACCTTGTCGGTGGAGACTTCGAGCAGCGGCTCGTCGACCTCGACCGTGTCTCCTTCCTGCTTCAGCCACCTGGTCACCGTTCCCTCGGTGACGCTCTCACCAAGAGCGGGCATCTGGACGGAGAAGGCCATGTCCGTTGACTCCTCTGACTGCTCGACGGGGTTCTACAACAGTTGATCTCGCTGCGAACTCTCGCCGCGGGTCGCGACGGGAGTCCGGAAGCCACCGATCATTGTGCGTGGCACCGGAGATCCGTGTGGTTCTTGTACCGCGGTCCATCCTTGCACTCGTGCGCGAGCCGTGTAGCACAGGGCGGCCAACTGCACAGAGCTGGCAGTATGGGAAGACCGGCGGTGAACATTCTCCGGTGCAGGAAAGGAGGTCGGCGTCGGTGGGTTTGCTGGATCGTTTCCGTCGCGGCGCCGCCCGGGGTGGCGGCGCTTTACGTGGGGGTTCGGTGGATGGGCAGGATGCCCGCTATCTGGCCGACTGGGTGCGCACGCACGTGGGCGTCGAAGGCTACATCGAACCGAAGACCACGGTGACCGATGTCACAGCGGTGCTTATTGCCGCTGATGGTGAATGGACGCGCCGGATCGTCGGGGAGCGGGGCGCGCAACGGCTTGCCAAGGATTTGCACATTCCGGTCTACGACGTCCGCAAGACCGGATATCCACAGCGGATGCGGGACTACGACGCCCGCAAACGAGTGGAGCGGCAGCGCGAACTGGAGCGGGATCTGTACGACCTCTGAGTGGTCGAGATGTCCGTTCCGCCCGGTTTCCTACGCGCGTGCCGGAGGCTTTCCGGTAGGGCCGGCCGTGGCCGGGATGGCGTCGCCCGGAAGCCGCCGGACGACGCCATCCGGGAGCTCATTCGGCGGCGATGTCCTGGAGCACCGCGATCAGCGTGCGGACCGGGACGCCGGTGCCGCCTTTGCCGATGTAGCCGAACGGGCCGCCGGTGTTGTAGGCCGGACCGGCGACGTCGAGGTGCGCCCACTGCACGTTCTCCGGGACGAACTCCTTGAGGAACAGCCCGGCCGAGAGCATGCCGCCCCAGCGGTGCGGCGCCACATTGGCCAGATCGGCGATCTTGGAGTTCAGGTCGGCGCGCAACTCGGCCGGAAGCGGCATCGCCCAGCCGTTCTCCCCGACCTCGCGAGAGATGCGGGCCACCCGGTCGCGGAACTCGTCGGTGCCCATCACGCCGGGCGTGCGGGTGCCGAGCGCGAACCATCTGCGCTCCGGTCAAGGTGGCCACATCGATCAGGTATTCCGGCTCGTCCTCGCTCGCGCGCACGATCGCGTCGGCGAGGATCAGGCGGCCCTCGGCGTCGGTGTTGAGCACCTCGACGGTCGTGCCGCCGTACTGGGTGAGCACGTCACCGGGGCGCTGGGCGGTGGCCGACGGCATGTTCTCCGCCATCGGCACCGTGGCGGTGACGGTGAGCGGCAGGCTCAGCCGCGCGGCGAGCAGCGTCGTGGCGATCACGGCGGCCGCGCCCGCCATGTCGGAGGTCATGTTCTCCATGTTCTGGGCGGGCTTGATGGAGATGCCGCCGGTGTCGAAGGTGATGCCCTTGCCCACCAGCGCGACCTTCTTCGGGCCGCCCGCGTAGGTGATCCGGATCAGGCGCGGCGGACGCGCGGAGCCCTTGCCCACGCCCAGCACGCCACCGTAACCGCCTGCTTCCAGCGCCTTCTCGTCGAGCACCTCCACCGTGAGGCCGGCGGCCTCGGCGAGTTCCCGCGCACGCGTGGCGAACTCGGCGGGGAACAGATGGCTGGGCGGGGTGTTCACGAAATCCCGTGCGGTGGCGACTGCCTCGGCGGTCAGTTGCGCGCGGAACAAGGCCTCCTCGCCGAAGCCCGGTTCGGGCACGAGCAGTTCGACGCGGGCCACGGGCCGCTCGTCCGGCTTGGGCGCCGACTTCTCCGAACGGAACGGCGTGAACGAGTAGGCACCCAGGTAGAAGCCCTCCGCCGTGGCGCCGATGTCGAGCCCGGACAGAGTGGTGACCACCAGTTCGGTGCCGGAGAGCGCTCGGGCGGCGACACCGGCCGAGCGGCGGATCTGCTCGGCGTCGAGTTTCTCCGCGGAACCGAGGCCGACGGCCAGGACGCTGGACACCCCGTCCAGCCCGATCGGCGCCGGGATGCGGGTCAGCTCCTCTGCCTTGCCCTTCGCGCCCACCACGCCGAGCTGATCGAGCAGGTCCGCGCGCACGTCGGCGGTGAGCACATCGCCGAACAGGTCCTCCGGCACGATGGCGGGGCCGTCTTCCGAGGAGGTCAACCCGATGACGAGCACATCGGTGTCCGCGCCGATGGTCTCGGTGCGTGCCAGTTCCGGTCCGAGCGAGCGATCTGCAACAGCGGTCATGGGCACAGGCTATTCGGTTCGTTCCGGATATCGCACCGCGACGCCGTCGAGCAGAAGTTCCACGGCGGTGGCGAGCAGGTCGTCGAAGTCCAGTTCGAGGCCGAGCTCGGGGTCGGTGAGGTAGCGGTGGAGGACGGGGCGGATCACCGGGTCGAGCAACTCGGCCAGGTCGCGGTCGAGCGCCTCGGTCCCGGCGTCGAAGCGCGGATCGCCGAACCGGTCGGCGCGCTCGGAACTCCACAACAGCGCCAGGCCCTGGACCAGGCCCGACAGCGTCAGGTAGATCGCGAATCCGGTCCGGCGGGTCAGGCCGGGGCGCTCGAGGGCGGCGAAGTTGCGCTCCAGCACGTCCAGCAGCGCCGGGCCAAGCGGTGGGCGGGTGCGTGCCAGCAGCGGCAGCATCCACGGATGCCTGCGGTAGAGGCGCCACTCCTCGTGCGCCTCGTGCCGTAGCCGGGGGCGCCAGCCGGTGCACTCGGCGGCCGGTGGCGGTATCTCGTCGAGTGCCAGCTCCGCCATGCTCGCCAACAGTGCTTCCCGGTCGGGGAAGTGGCGGTAGAGGGTGGCCGTCGCGACGCCGAGTGCGCTGGCCAGGCGGCGCATGGTGAGGCCGTCGATCCCGTCGCGGTCGGCCAGCTCCACCGCGGCCCGGGCGATGCCGACCGCGGTGAGCCGGGTCGGGCGGCGCGCACGGCGCACCGGTATCGCCGCCCGGCGCGCGCGGTAGGCGCGGGCCTGGCAGGAGCGGGAGCAGTACCGGCGGCGACGGCCGCGCGCGGGCTGCGCGAGGTCGGTCCCGCAGAGCGCGCACGTCATGCCCGATTTCCATTTCGACACACGAACAGGTGTGACGAAATGATAGCGATAACGCGTTCATCTGCCTAGATTCGCGCAGGAAAACGGTGTTCACGAGGAAAGGGGACGGGGATGGAGATCATCGCTCGCCAGGCCGGTGCGCGGGACCGGGACGCGCTGATCGAAGCGTTCGGCATCGCCAGCGCCGACGAGGTGGTGACCGCGTGGGTGCTCGAGGGGCAACCCGATCCGGCGTTCCGTACCGCCTTCGTGCCCGGGCTGGTCGATCGAGCGTTGCGCGACGACGAGATCTGGGTGGCGGGGGCGGGTGCGGAGATCTGGTCGGTGTCGATCTGGCAGCACGTCACCTCGGCCGAGCGGTTCGCCGCCGAAGCGGCCGAGGCGCGGACCATGCTGGAACAGGCGCCCGATCTGCGCGTGGCGCAGCGGCTGGCGATCCTCACCGACCTGCTCGCCCGCGAACATCCCCGCGAGTTCCCGCACCGGTACCTGCAAGTGATCGTCACGGTGCCGGAACATCGCGGCAAGGGAGCCGGCGCGGTGATCCTCGCCGACCGGTTGAAGGCGGCGTCCGAGGCGGCCGTCCCGGCGTTCCTCGAAGCCAGCACCGAGCGATCCGCCCGGCTCTACCGCCGCTGCGGCTTCGCCGCGACCGGAACGACCCACACCCTGCCGGAGAACGGCCCGACCCTCATCCCGATGTGGTTCCGCCCGTAGTGCGCGCGGGCAGCCCGAGCGCGACCCCCGGCCCGGATAAGCTCGGCTTGTGACCGAGACGAACCTCCTGCAAGGACCGATCCACGCCGTGCATGTCGAGCTGGGCGCCACCTTCGCGCCGTTCGGCGGGTGGGAGATGCCGGTGTCCTACGCGGGCACCGTGACCGAACACCAGGCGGTCCGCACGACGGTGGGGCTGTTCGACGTCAGCCATCTCGGCAAGGCGACAGTGCGCGGCCCGGGCGCCGCGGCATTCGTCGATTCGGCGCTCACCAACGATCTGAGCCGAATCCGGGCGGGCAAGGCGCAATACACCCTGTGCTGTAACCCGGACGGGGGAGTGATCGACGACTTGATCGCCTACTACGTCGGTGCCGACGAGATCTTCCTCGTGCCGAACGCCGCCAACACCGCCGCCGTCGTCGCGGAACTGCGCAAGGCCGCGCCCGAGGGCGTCACGGTCACCGACGAGCACCGCGCGTACGCCGTGTTCGCCGTGCAGGGTCCGCGCTCCACCGAAGTGCTGGCCGCGCTCGGCCTGCCCACCGACCTCGAGTACATGGCCTTCGCCGACGCCGAATGGGAAGGCCGCCCTGTGCGGGTCTGCCGCACCGGCTACACCGGCGAGCACGGCTACGAGCTGCTACCGCGCTGGGACGACGCCGAACCCCTGTTCCGAGCCCTGGCCGAGCGAGTTCGCGCCGCGCAGGGCCAGGTGGCCGGGCTCGGCGCCCGCAACACCCTGCGCACCGAGATGGGTTATCCCTTGCACGGACACGAACTCGCGCTGGACATCTCCCCGGTGCAGGCGCGCTGTGGGTGGGCGGTCGGGTGGAAGAAGCCGCAGTTCTGGGGCAAGGCCGCTCTGGAACAGGAGAAGTCGGAGGGTCCGCGCCGAATCCTGCTCGGCCTCAGAGCGCTCGACCGGGGTGTGCTGCGGCAAGGGCAAACCGTGCTGCGCGACGGCCAACCGGTCGGCTCGACCACTTCCGGCACCTTCTCGCCCACGCTCAAGCTCGGCATCGCGCTGGCTCTGCTGGACACTTCGGCCGCCATCGAACCCGGTACCGAGGTGGAGGTCGATGTGCGCGGCCGCCGCTTGCGCTGTGAGACGGTCCGTCCACCGTTCGTCCGGACCAACACCAGATGATCTCGGCCGTCACCCCGCCGCGCGCACGAGGATCTGCCGCCGTCCGCTCCCCGCGCCGGGCGAGCGGAAAGGGGTGCCGACCGTGGCGGGATGGCCGGGAACGGGCCGGATAGGATCGTCGGCATGACCGCTGCCGCACAGTTCACCCGTGTCCCGCATCCCGCGCCCCTTCCGGCGCAGCGGCGGCAAGAGGTACTGGCGGAGCCGGGGTTCGGGCGGTATTTCACCGATCACATGGTCTCGATCAATTACCTCGACGGCGCGTGGACGAACGCGCGGGTGGAGCCCTACGGCCCGTTGGCTCTGGACCCCGCGACCATGGTCTTCCACTACGGCCAGGCCATCTTCGAGGGACTCAAGGCCTACCGTCAGGGCGACGGCAGCGTCTCCTGCTTCCGGATCGACGCCAACGCCGCGCGTTTCCGCAGGTCCGCTCGTCGGATGGCGATGGCGGAGCTGCCCAACGAGCTGTTCGTCGAGTCGGTGCGGCAACTGCTCGAGGTGGACCGGGACTGGGTGCCCGCGGTCGGCGGCGAGGAATCGCTGTACCTGCGGCCGTTCATGTTCGCCACCGAGGCCGGGCTCGGCGTGAAGCCCGCCGGGGCGTACAAGTACCTGCTGCTGGGCTCCCCGGCGGGGGCGTACTTCCCGCGCGGTGTGAAGCCGGTGCGGGTCTGGCTGTCGACCGAGTACGTGCGTGCCGCGCCGGGCGGTACCGGCGAGGCGAAGGTCGCGGGCAACTACGCCGCCTCGCTGCTGGCTCAGGCCGAGGCGTCGGCCAAGGGCTGTGACCAGGTGGTGTGGCTGGACGCGTGTGAGCGCCACTACGTGGAGGAGATGGGCACCAACAACCTGTTCTTCGTCTACGGTTCCGGTTCCGAGGCGCGGCTGGTCACACCGGAACTGTCCGGTTCGTTGCTGCCGGGCATCACCCGCAACTCGCTGCTCACCCTCGCCGCCGATTCCGGCTTCCCGGTCGAGGAGCGCAAGATCTCGGTCGAGGAATGGCGCAAGGGCGCGGAATCCGGTGAGATCACCGAGGTTTTCGCCTGCGGCACCGCCGCGGTGATCACCCCGGTCGGCTGGGTGCGTTCCGAGACGGGCGAATTCACCATCGGCGGCGGAGAGCCCGGCGCGGTCACCATGGCTCTGCGCGACACTCTCACCGGCATCCAGCGCGGCACCTTCGCCGACAAGCACGGGTGGATGCGGCGGATGTGACCGGGTGTCGCTCAGCCCGGCATCAGCATGTGCCACTGCTCCAGCGTCTGCGGGCGCATGACGTAGTTCTTGTCCCGGACAGTGGACAGCGCGGCGCTGGGTTCCTGGGAATACCAATGGCCCGGGTACACAACGGGGTCGCCGGAAAGACCGGCCAGGTACCGCAGGCTGCGGAACATTTCGTCCGAGTCGCCGCCGGGGAAATCGGTGCGCCCGCAGCCGTCGATGAACAAGGTGTCGCCTGCGATCAGGCGGTTGTCGAACAGGAAGCACTGGCTGCCCGGGGTGTGGCCCGGCGTATGGAGTAACTCGATCTCGAACGCTCCGACCGTGACCTTGTCGCCGTGCTCGTGGCCGGTCAGTTCACTTTCGGCGATACCGGTGACATTCGCGACCCATGGCAGCTCTTTGGCGTTGACATGCACTGGGACACTTGTCTTTTCGAGGAGCTCGCGCACTCCGCGCAAGGTGAAGCCGAGCATCGTGCCGCCCACGTGGTCCGGGTGATGGTGGGTCGCGAGCACCCCGCTCAGTCGCAGCCCGTCTCCCTCGGCGATGTCCGCCAGATCACCCGCCGCGTAGGCCGGATCGATCACCACGCACTCGCCCGTTTCCCGATCGCCGATCAGATACGCGAAGTTGCGCATCTGCGTCGCGATCGGATCGCCCACGGCGTAGTCGCGTCCCGACAACAGCTGGCGAAAGTACAGGCGCTCAGAAGACATACCGCACACCTTATTGCCCGGCCCAGACGATCCGCGCGGCGCGGCCGGAAAAATTCCAGTGACCCAGACTCTCGGCCGCTATGAACTGGACCAATGTTCAGTTCGGCGAAGCGGTGTCGCGAGCGGGTCAGCCCGGCTGGACGGCGAGGGACAGTACCGCCGCCGTGAGCGCGACGGTGGTCTCGACAGCGGCGCCGAGAACGTCACCGGAGAGTCCGCCGAAGCGGCGAGCGCAGTGCCGGACCAGGAGCGCCGAGGCGGCCAGGCCGAGCGCCACTGCCAGCGGGCCGAGCCACGGCCGGCCGGGAACGGCGAAGACGGCCAGGGCGAGCGCGGCCACGGACCAAGACGCTGCCGCGACGGCCGACTGCGTGCCCGCGACCAGGATGCCGAATCCGGTGCCCGGAGCGGCGGGAATGCTTCGGCAGGCGAGGGTCACCGCGACGCGGCCGGTTGTCACCGCGAGAGCGACCGCGAACCAGCGGTGCGAGCCGGCCAAGGACGCGAACGAGAAAGTTTGCACGCCGATGGCGAACGCGAGCCCCGCCACGCCGAACGGCCCTGCCCCGCCGCTCTTCATGATCTGCCTGGCCCGTTCGGGCGGTCCGTAACTGCCGAGCCCGTCCAAGGTGTCGGCCAGGCCGTCGAGGTGCATGCCCCTGGTGATCAACGCCAGGGCGCCCACCGTCAGGAGCCCGGCCAGCGCAGCGCTCGCCCCGGCCCAGGTCAGCACCCAGAGCAGCCCTGCGGCTCCCAGACCCAGCAGCGCGCCGACCACCGGCGCCAACCGGATCGCGCGCCCGGCCGCCGACCGATCCACGTCGTCCGGCCCGCGCACCGGCAGAACCGTGAGCCAGGAGAACGCCAGCCGCACTCCGTTCACGCCGGACCTCGATCGCGAGGCAGCCGTCGGCCCCCGCCCGGCAACGTGGATCGGGGGCCGGCGTCGCGGGCTCGCGGGAGCGTCACTTGCGCAGGCTCGGCGCGGAGCTTGCCGGTTCGGCGTCGGCGGTGCTGACGCCCGCTTCGGCGAAGGTGGACATCTCCGCGAGGGTCGCCACGGCCGCGCGGAGGATCGGGAGGGCGGTCAAGGCGCCGGAGCCTTCGCCGAGGCGCATGGACAAGTCGATCAGCGGCTCGAGGCGCAACTGTTTCAGCGCGAGGTCGTGCGCCGGTTCGGTGGAGCGATGCCCGGCCAGCCACCAATAGCTCGCGCCCGCGGCGAGGTCTTCGGCGACCAGCGCTGCGGCCGTGACGACGACGCCGTCGAGAACGACGGGCGTGCGCCGGGTGGCGGCCTGGGCGAGGAACGCGGCCATCGCCGCGAAATCGGCGCCTCCGGCGACACGCAACAGTTCGACCGGGTCCTTCAGGACCGGCCGGGCGCGGCGCATCGCGTCGCGGATGGCGGCGACCTTGCGGATCCATCCCGCGTCGTCCACGCCGGTGCCGCGCCCGACCGCGGCGACCGGTTCGGTGCTGGTGATGGCCGCGATGAGCACCGTGGCCGGAGTGGTGTTGCCGATGCCCATGTCGCCGGCGATCAGCAGGTCGGCGCCCCCGTCGATCTCCTCGTCGGCGATGGAGCGGCCCGCGGCGATCGCCGCCTCGACCTCCGCGGCGGTGAGCGCGTCCTCGCGATCGATCGCCCCGCTGGAGCGGCGCACCTTGTGCTCGGACACCTGCGGGTCGGTATCGGCGTCGACGGAGATGTCCACGACGCGGACCGTCGCGCCCGCCACGGCCGCCAGCGCGTTCACCGCCGCTCCGCCGCTGAGGAAGTTCGCCACCATCTGCGCGGTGACCTCACTCGGATACGCCGACACCCCGTGCCGGGCGATGCCGTGATCCCCGGCGAAGACCACGACTCGGGCGCGCTCGAACTGTTTCGGCGGGCACATGCCCTGACAGGCCGCCACCCAGTTGCCGAGCTCCTCCACACGGCCCAGCGCCCCACCGGGTTTGGTCAGTTGCGCCTGCCGCTGCTCGGCCGCCGCACGAAACTGTGCGTCCGGAGGCGCTACCGGTCCGAATCCGTGCGTCACTGTGGAGCCTTTCGGTCATGGCGGTTCTCGCCGACTACGCCGCCCAATCTTGCCATTGCCCCTTTGCCTCGTCGGCCGCGTGACGGAACTCGCCGCCCACCGGTCCGCTCGGCTGCGTTCCGCGGCACCGGCGTTCCCGCCCGATGCCGCTGCAAGAGCCGCCCCGCTGGGGTGCCGTTCGGCTGGGGTGCCGTTCGGCTGGGGTGCTGTCCGGCGGGGTGCCGCTTGGCTGAGGTGTTGCGTGGCTGGGGTGCCGCTTGGCTGGGGTGCCGCGTGGCTGGGGTGCTGTCCGGCTGGGGTGTTGCCTGGCCGGGGTGCCGCTCGGCTGGGGTGCCGCTTGGCTGAGGTGCTGTCCGGCTGGGGTGCTGCCTGGCCGGGGTGCCGTTCGGCTGGGGTGTTGCCTGGCCAGGGTGCCGCTCGGCTGAGGTGCTGTCCGGCTGGGGTGCTGTCCGGCGGGGGTGTCGCTTGGGTGAGGTGCTGTCCGGCGGGGGTGTCGCTCGGCTGTGGTGTCGCTCGCCGTCGGTGGGCGGCAGGTCGGTGACGCGGGACATCGCCCATGGCTTCCTGCCACGCAGGTGCGGGAGTACGGGCGCGTTTGGCGTTGTGGCCCACTCGCTGAACTGATGCGCGCCCGGTTGAGCTCCTGCTGGTGAGCCGGGTGCGGACAGCTCTACTTGAGACGGAGCGGGAGACCGGCCACGACAAAGAACGCCTCGTCGCAGACTTGGGCCAGACGTTGATTGAGGATGCCGATCTCATCACGGAATAGGCGGCCGGAGCGGGTGGCGGGGATGACGCCCATGCCCACTTCTGGGCTGACGATCACGAGATCGCCGGTATAGGCGGCGACGGCCGCGATCAAGGCGTCGGTGTCGGGGGAGACCGTGCCGCGCGGGGCGTCCCAGGCGTCGCGCGCGTCGATGCGGGCGGTCAGCCAGGTGCCGATGTCGTCGATCAGCGTGAAGGGCGGTGGAGCCGGCGCGGGTTCGGTGAGGATGCGCGCCGGATCGGCGTTTTCGATGGTCGACCACCCCGGCGGCCTGCGCCCGCGATGCTTGGCGATGCGCTCGGCGAAGTCGCGGTCGCCGGGGTCGGGCACCGCAGTGGCGAGATAGCGCACCGGGCCGCCCGCCCGGACCGCGAGGTCTTCCGCGAACGCCGACTTCCCGGACCGCGCACCCCCGAGAACGAAGGTGCTGCGTGGCCCTGCGGACGACGAGGAACTGTCTGACACGGGTGCACGGTATCAACCGACAGCCGATCACCTCGCGTCCGTGGATCGAGGACGTGCCGGGATTGACGCGATGCTTACAACCCCCGGGTACGACAGGGCGACCTTCGAGGCCGATGGGCCGATGACGGGGAGCAGTACCTGCCGGGAGCTGCCGCTATGCTTTGCGACCCTGGTGCGATAGGGAACTTTCGAGCGGCCGCCGCGCGGCGGCGATAGGGCGACCTTCGAGGCCGATGGGCCGATGACGGGGAGCAGTACCTGCCGGGAGCTGCCGCTATGCTTCGCGACCCTGGTGCGATAGGGAACTTTCGTGCGGCCGCCGCGGCGCGAGGGAGGCCAACGGCGGCGATGGGTCGAGTCGACGGTTGTACCCAGCGGAGAGGCAGCAGCCGTTTTCGCGAAGTCGCGAGGGTATGCCCGGGGCAGCTCGGCAGTGTGCGGACGACTCTCGCGTTCCCGATCAGGCCGATGTGTCCGGGCTCCGCCCGAAGCGTCGCCGGTATTCGGTGGGGGCGATACCGACCAGACGCTGGAAATGGTGGCGCAGCAGGGCGCCGGAGCCGAAGCCCGAGCGGGCGGCGATGTGCTCCAGTCCGAGATCGGTTTCCTCGAGCAATTGCTTGGCCAGCAGTATGCGCTGGTTGGTGAGCCATTTCACCGGAGTGGTCCCGGTCTCGGCGGCGAAGCGGCGCGCGAAGGTGCGGGTCGACATGTTGGCGCGCGTGGCCAGGTCCTCGACGGTGTGGGGCAGGTCGAGATGCTCGTTCATCCACGCCAGGGTCGGGATGAGGCTGTCGGAGGTGCAGGCGGCGACGGGGCGTTCGATGAACTGGCGCTGCCCGCCGTCGCGTTGCGGCGGGACCACCATGCGCCGCGCGATCGCGTTGGCCACGCCGCTGCCGAGTTCGCGCCGCACCAGGTGCAGGCAGGCGTCGATGCCCGCGGCGGTGCCCGCGCTGGTGATCAGATCGCCTTCGTCGACGAACAGCACATCCGGGTCGACGGTCGCCGCGGGGTACTCGACGGCGAGTTTTTCCACGTAGCGCCAGTGGGTGGTGCATTTGCGGCCGTCGAGCAGCCCGGCCGCCCCGGCCAGGAAGGCTCCGGAGCACACGGTGAGCACGGTGGCCCCGGCGGCCGCCGCGTCGCGAACGGCCGCGACCACCCGCGGATCGAATCCACGGTCGGTCGCGGCGGCCGGGATGGCCACCAGATCGGCCGCCGCCAACTCCGCGAGTCCGTACTCCGGTGTGACGGTGATCCCCGGGCTCGTCGAGTGCAGTGGGACGCCCGGTTCGGCGCCGCACACCCGGAAATCGAAGGCGGGCAGTCCGTCGGCGGTGCGGTCGAGACCGAAAACCTCGCAGATCACCCCGAATTCGAACATGGCCATCCGCTCGGACAGCACCACGGCGACCTTCGACAGCATGCCGACAGTCTACTGGCCGTATTTTTGCGAACAATGTCAGTGCAGCCACTTTCGGCAAGAAATGACTGACCGCAAAATTACTGCCATGGTTACTTTCCTCGTCACCTTGGCGGCCATCGTGGCCATCGCCGCTCTCCTCACCCACAGCACGGCCCGCGCCGGCTCATCGGACGTCATCGACCGCGACGCCCAGCGGCTGCACTCGGAGTTGACGGCCATCCTCGGCCGGAACACCCACCACCGCTGATCGGCCAGCCGAACGCGTCTCGTGAGCGGCGCACACGTGTCGTGCCCGAGGCCGGAGCGCTACAACCTCACGCGACCATGCCGGTCCCTACCAGGGTTCGAGCGAAGCCGCACCGCAGTACCGCATTCGCCGCCCGGCTCGCGTCCATGGCCATCACATCCCAACTGGTCCGCGACCGGGTCGCCGTCTGCCGCCGGTACCCCACCGGCAACGGCGCCCCCGGGTTGCGCGTCCACCGCGCGACGCCGACTCCGCCTGAACCTCTGATTCTCGAGCGAAGCACGATCGATCACGCCTCGTTGGCGGCCCGATCGGTGTCAGGGCGGCTGCGGCGTCGCTGAGACAGCCGCCGAGTCCGAAGTCTTTCCATACGGCGCGCTCCAAGCCGTGACGATCGCTCAGGAAGCGCCCAGCGCACCGCCACCACCTTTCGAGCGAAGCGAGACCGAGCATCCGCCGTCCGCGCAAACGCGAGCTACAAAGGGGCCGCGAACCCCCAGCGCCGCAGGCGCTGGAAAACCAACACAGCCCGGCTCGCGTTCGCGCGGCCACCGCGTACGCGACGCAACAGCCCGCACGCCACAGACAACGGCAAACCCAGAATCACGCGATCACCGCCCGACGCCCCCAGCGCACCTCAACTCCCGGTTTCGAGCGAAGCGAGACCGTGCATGCGCCGTTCGCGGCCCGGCTCGCGTTTGCGTGGCCGTCGCGTAGGCGACGAAGGAGCAAGCGGCGGTCGCGCAAACGCGAGCCATAAGGGGGCCGCGAACACCCAGCGCCGCAGGCGCTGGAAAAACAAACACAGCCACAAAGGGGCCGCGAACCCCCAGCGCCGCAGGCGCTGGAAAAACTACACAGCGTCGCCCGGGCTGACGCGCGGCTTCGGGGCGCGCATCTTGCGGATCTGGGAGGCGCGGACGAAGGCGTACCAGCCGAGCCGGAAGCCGGTGTCGGTGGTCTCCGGGAAACGCTCCCTGACCCGGTTGTTCACGACCCGGCCGAGCAGGACGCCCTCGATGGCCATGAACAGCATCATCACGAGCATGGCCAGTGTGACGATGGTCTGCAGCGCGGGCGCGACGAACATCGACAGGATCAGCACCAGCGCCATCGGCATGAACAGGCCGACGAGGTTGCGCCTGGCATCGACGATGTCGCGGACGAACGCCCGGACCGGGCCCTTGTCGCGGTGCGGCAGGTACTTGTCCTCGCCGGCGAGCATGCGCTCGCGTCGATCGGCGGCGGCTTCGCGCCGTTTGGCGGAGGCCGCCTTGCGCTCTTCCTTGGTGCCGCGCGTGGCCTTGCGCCGGGCGCGGGCTTCCTTCGCGGTGAGCGGAGCGGGTGCTACCGGGCCGCGCCTCTTGCCTTGCGCGTCACGGCGTTTCGGGGTGGGGCGGCCCTTGCCCGCGGTGGACGTGGTGGTCGTGCGGGGGGTGCCCGCGGCCGAGTCACCGTCCGTGACCACCGTCGATCCGGCGGTCGCGTCGGTGGTGCTGGACTCGCCGCGACGGAACAATTTCACATCGACCAGGCTATTCGATGGGTGACGCGGCGAGAAATGCGGTCCGATTCGCCCGGAGTGCGCGGGGTCACGGAGGTTGCGCGTCGCCTCGGATCAGGTGGTGGCAAGATGGAGGAATAGCAGCCGGCCGAGTGGTGTTGACGAACACGACCCGTGCGCTGTTCACGGGTTCACCACAGGTTCCTCGAGGAGAGTTCATGACTGTGCAGAACGAGACCGCCACCCACGGTGTGACTCTGACCGACGCCGCCGCCGCGAAGGCGAAGGCGCTGCTGGACCAGGAGGGTCGCGAACGACCTGGCACTGCGGATCGCGGTGCAGCCGGGTGGTTGTGCCGGCCTGCGCTACCAGCTGTTCTTCGACGACCGCTCGCTCGACGGCGATCTGACCGTCGACTTCGGTGGCGTCACGCTGGCCGTCGACCGGATGAGCGCGCCGTACGTCCAGGGCGCCTCGATCGACTTCGTCGACACCATCGAGAAGCAGGGCTTCACCATCGACAACCCGAACGCCACCGGCTCCTGCGCCTGCGGCGACTCCTTCAACTGAGGTAACTCGCCGGGAACGCCCAGGACCCGAGCGGCACTCGAGTAAGACTCGAACGCGAATCCGGTGCCGCTCAGCTACTCGTACGGCCTGGAGACCCGGAGAGGCGGCATCGGCTACGGTGAGACCGGGACTCGCGTCCCGGTCTCGCACCGCCGCCTACCGTTGAAGGGGCCCAGCCACGTGTCCATCGCCGTTTCCGCGTCCATCGCGACCGACCACCTCATGCGTTTCCCCGGCCGGTTCGCCAACGTCCTGCTGGCCGACCAGCTCGACCACGTGTCGCTGAGCTTCCTCGTCGATGATCTGCAGATCCGCCGTGGCGGCGTCGCCGGCAACATCGCGTACGCCATGGGCCTGCTCAACCGCGCGCCCCTGCTCGTCGGCGCCGTGGGCGCCGACTTCGGCGAGTACCGCGCCTGGCTGGAGAAGCACGGGGTCGACTGCTCCACCGTGCTGGTGTCCGATCGCGCGCACACCGCCCGTTTCGTGTGCACCACCGACGACGACATGGCACAGATCGCGTCGTTCTACCCCGGCGCGATGAGCGAGGCCCGCGACATCTCCATCGCCGAGCTCGCCGAGACCCGGGAACTGGATCTGGTCCTGGTCGGCGCCAACGACCCGGAGGCGATGCTGCGCCACACCGCCGAGTGCCGCGAACTCGGCATCCCGTTCGCCGCCGACCCCTCCCAGCAGCTGGCCCGCTTGGACGGAGACCAGTCGGTGCAGCTGATCGACGGCGCCGCCTACCTGTTCACCAACAAGTACGAATGGGCGCTGCTGCTGCAGAAGACCGGCCTGAGCGAGGAAGAGGTCGCGCAGAAGGTCGGCATCCGGGTCACCACGCTGGGACCCGAGGGAGTGCGGATCATCGACCGCGACGGCACCGAGGTGACCGTCGGCGTGGTGCCCGAGATCGAGAAGGTCGAGCCGACCGGCGTCGGGGACGCCTTCCGCGCCGGCTTCCTGACCGCGCACACCGCCGGTCTGAGCCTGGAGCGCTCCGCGCAGCTCGGATCGCTGATCGCCGTGCTCGTGCTGGAGACCATGGGTACCCAGGAGTGGACGCTGAGCAAGGAGTCCGCGCTGCAGCGCCTGACCGATGCCTACGGCGCCGAGGCGGCCGCGGAGATCAAACCACTGCTCTGACCGCAGTGACGACTGAGGCGCGCACCCGTCCCGGGTGCGCGCCTTTCGATGTTTCTACAGCGAGACGGGGTAGACCGGCTCCTGGATATCCGGCTTGATCCGGTCCTCGACGAAGATGCCGTGCCACACCATGAACACCAGCAGGGTCCACAGCCTGCGGCTGTGGTCGGCGGTCCCGGCCCGGTGCGCGACCAGCATCTCGCTGATCGCGGCCTTGTTCAGCAGGTGGTCGGTCTGCGACTCCGCGATCTGCTGCTGCGCCCAGTCGTAGAGCTCCGTGCCGCGCAGCCAGTGCCGCAGCGGGACCGGGAAGCCGAGCTTGGCGCGGTGCAGCACGTGCGGCGGCACGATGCCCTCCAGCGCCTGACGCAGCGCGTACTTCGTGGTCTCCTTGGTGATCTTCTGGTCGAACGGCAGGCTCTCGGCGACCTTCAGCACCTCGGCGTCCAGGAACGGAACCCGCAGTTCCAGCGAGTTGGCCATGGTCATCTTGTCGGCCTTGACCAGGATGTCGCCGCGCAGCCAGGTGAACAGGTCCAGGTGCTGCATCCGCGCCACCGGGTCCCAGCCACGCGACTGCGCGTACAGCGGCGCGGTGACGTCCTGGTGCGTCCACTCCGGCCGGAACTCCCGCAACACGGCGCGCAGCTGGGCGTCGTTGAAGCTGCGCGCGTTGCCGTAGTAGCGCTCCTCCAGGGTGAGCGAACCGCGGTGCAGCAGGCTCTTGCCCCTGGTGCCTTCCGGAATCCGGTCCGACAGCTTGCCCACCAGCTTGCGCAATCCGCGCGGCAGCTTCTCGAACGGTTTCAGCGACAGGGGCTCGCGGTAGATGGTGTATCCGCCGAACAGTTCGTCGGCGCCCTCACCGGAGAGGACCACCTTGACGTGCTTGCGCGCCTCCTTGGCGACGAAGTACAGCGGGACCAGCGCCGGATCGGCCACCGGGTCGTCGAGGTACCACACGATCTCGGGGATCGCCTCGGCGAATTCGGCGGGGGAGACCACCTTGACGACATGGCGCGCGCCGATCGCCTCGGCGCTCTCGGCGGCCACGTCCACCTCCGAGTAGCCTTCGCGTTCGAACCCGGTGGTGAACGTGATCAGCTTGGGATTGTGCCGCATGGCCAGCGCGGCGACGGCGGTGGAGTCGATGCCGCCGGAGAGGAACGAGCCGACTGTCACGTCGGCGCGCATGTGCTTGGCGACGGAGTCCTCGAGCGCCGCGGCGATCTCCCGGTAGCGCGTCGTCGCCGAGCCGGGGGTGAACGGGCGCACGGAGAATTTCGGGGTGAAATACCGGCTGACGTCCGGAGCCGCACCGGGGCGCACGGTGGCGTAGCTGCCCGATTCGAGCCTGCGCACGTCCCGGTGCAGCGTCTCCGGTTCCGGCACGTACTGCAGGACCGTGTAGTGCTCCAGCGCCCTCGGGTCCAGCGCGTCGCTCAGCTCGAGGGCGGGCAGCAGTTCCAGCAGGCTCTTCTTCTCGCTGCCGAACGCGGTGCCGCCCGGCCCGGTGGCCAGGAACAGCGGCTTGATGCCGAACGGGTCGCGGGCCAGGAACAACTCCTGGGTGTGGGTGTCCCAGATCGCGAAGGCGAACATGCCGCGCAGCCGCCGCACCGCTTCGGGGCCCCAGTAGTGGAACGCCGCGACGATGACCTCGCTGTCGCCTTCGGTCTGGAAGATCTTGCCGTCGGGGAACTCGGCGGCGTGCGCCTGCGCGAGCTCCGCGCGCAGCTCCAGGTAGTTGTAGATCTCCCCGTTGAACGTCAGCGCATAGCGCTGCGGCTGCTCCAGCGGGCCCCAGCGCAGCGGCTGGTGCGAGTGCTCGATGTCGATGATCGACAGGCGGTTGAAGCCGAAGATCACCCGGTCGTCGTGCCAGGTGCCGCGCTCGTCCGGGCCGCGGTGACGCACACAGTGCAAGGCCTCGTAGACCTGCTCCACCGTGCCAGGTGCCGCCTCGTCAGATGCCAGGAATCCGAGCAGTCCACACACGGCGTCGGCAACCTCATTTCTCGCAGTCGGGATACGCGCGCACCGGATGGCGCGCAAGGGAACGAAATCTAGTGTCCGAGTATGCCGCACCCACCGGGTTCGCGCGTCGTGCGCGTCACGTCACCGGCGGAATCGCTGGTGAGGATGACCCGGGCGCTCTCGTCGGGACGCCGAAACCGACCCGACGACGAACCGGAGGCGCGTTTGGTCTACGCTGCGTAGTACTCAGGTCTCTCTCAGGCGACCCGCGCGGATGCGCAGGCCCGGAGGGTGCCCTGGAACGAGCTTAGGACGTATCGTCGGGGCCGATCGCAGCCTCGAACGATGCACTGTCGGAATGTGTGGCGACCAGGAAGGCGTGAGCGTGGCGCACAAGGCGAGCGAAGAGATCGGGGCACGACCCGCCCGGGTGGGGCAGGGCCGCATCCTTCGGCGGGCCGGGCTGGCGGTGTCCTTGGGGATCACCGCGCTGCTCGTCTCGGGCTGCTCGATCGACAATGTTTGGCTGCGGTTCGGCTGGCCGTCGGGCGTCACGCCGCAGGCCGCCCGGATGCGGGAGCTGTGGACCTGGTCGGTCGTCGCCGCGCTGGCGATGGGCGTGCTGGTGTGGGGCCTGACCTTCTGGACCGTCGCGTTCCACCGCAAGAAGGCCGACTCCCCGGAGTTCCCCCGCCAGACCGGCTACAACGTTCCGCTGGAACTGACCTACACGGCGATCCCGTTCGTCATCATCGCCGTGCTGTTCTACTTCACCGTCGTCGTGCAGAACTACGTGCACGAGAAGGTGGACAACCCCGATGTCACGATCGACGTGACCGCCTTCCAGTGGAACTGGAAGTTCGGCTACCGCAACGTCGACTTCAAGGACGGGTACAAGTTCGACGGCATCGACACCACGCGTGAGGCGCTGAGCCAGGAACAGCTCGAGCAGTACGAGGAGCGGACCAAGGACGGTCACCCGCAGCCGGGCCCGGTGCACGGCAAGCCGGAGAACGACATCCTGTCCTACCTGCACTACGACAAGGTCGAGACGATCGGCTCCAGCAGCGAGATCCCGGTCCTGGTGCTGCCCACCGGCAAGGTCATCGAGTTCCAGCTCGCCGCCGCCGACGTGATCCACGCCTTCTGGGTGCCGGAGTTCCTGTTCAAGCGGGACGTCATGCCGAACCCGAAGGAGAACCAGTCCGACAACGTCTTCCAGATCACCGAGATCGAGAAGGAAGGCGCGTTCGTCGGCCGCTGCGCCGAGATGTGCGGCACCTACCACTCGATGATGAACTTCGAGGTCCGCGCGGTGACGCCGGAGAAGTTCACCAAGTACCTGGACGCGCGCCAGGCGGGCAAGACCAACGCCGAGGCGCTCGAGTCCATCGGTGAGTCCCCGGTCGCCACGTCCACCGCGCCGTTCAACACCAGGCGTGACGTCAAGAGCGCGGCCTCGGCCGAGAGCAAGTGAGGATTTGATCTGACATGAAGATCGAAGCGCGGATTTTCGAACTGCTCACGGTGTTCTTCATCATCGTGGCGGTGGTCTACGGCTTCTTCACCGGTCAGTCGCGCACCGGCGTCGAGTGGGCAGGCACCACGGCCACCGTGCTGACCGCCGGTCTGTCGCTGATCATCGGCACCTACTTCCGGTTCGTCGCCCGTCGTCTCGACCTGCGCCCGGAGGACTACGAGGACGCCGAGATCGTGGACGGCGCCGGCGACCTGGGCTTCTTCTCGCCCGGCAGCTTCTGGCCGATCACCCTGGCCGCCGCCGGTTCCGTGACCGCCCTCGGCCTGGCGTTCTTCCAGTTCTGGTTGATCGGCATCGGCGTCGTCTGCATCCTGGTCGCCTCCGCCGGGCTGGTCTTCGAGTACTACCTCGGCCCGGAGAAGCACTGAGCCGAAACGCACAAGCGCCCCATCGAATCCGATGGGGCGCTTTGCGTTGTGCGGCTGACGAGTGGAGCGCGCGTCGGACAGCATCACACCTCCTACCCTTCAGGCGGCTCCACCTGCACGACGCAGGGAACTCACCCGCTCACCGACAACGGCAACACCTTGGGTCGCGCGGTAATCGCCTCCCGCGCTCAGCGCACCGCAACTCCCGGTTTCGAGCGAAGCGAGACCGAGCATGCGAAATCACTCAGCCTCGTACCGCAGCGCGTTTTCCGAGCGGCAGATCTCCTCGATGCCGGAGACGATGTCGCGCAGCAGCTCCGAGGGCAGCGCGGCCGGGCGCAGCCGGCAGGTGAAGGTGATCAGGCCGTGGTCTTCGGGGGGCAGGCCGCGGGCGGCGGATTCCGTGCGCAGGTAGCGCGAGCGCACACCGTAGGTCATCGCGGAGATGACGGTGAAGCAGCCGGTGCGTTCCCGGTGTCCCGAGAAGAGGTCGTGGAGGCGGTAGAACACCGACGTATAGCTCGACAGGGGCGCGAAAACGCCCACCCGGTAGGCGGGACCACGCTCGGACGAGCTGAGCGCCGTATCGGCCAGATATTCGGCGTCGCGCAGGGTCTGGACCTTCGGCGCGAAGAGCACGGCCCCCGCCGCCGCGTTGCGCACCGGCATACCCGCCTTGCCGGGTGCGGCGGAGGCGATGGCGCCGAGGGATTTGCGCGCCCGCGAGCCGACCTCGCGCCGGGCACGCAGGCCCCTGGTGGGTGCGGTGGGGTACAGGCTCGACCACTGCCCGAAGCGCACGGTGCCCAGCTGCACGTGTCCGGTGCCGACCGGACGCGCCACCTTCAACGGCGCCGTGTCGACCCAGCGGCCGACCTGCAGCTCGGCGTTGCCCGGCCGGGCGATCTCCGCGTAGGCGTGTTCGACGAAGGAGTCGAAGTCGAGGAACCGGTCGGCGTCGGTGGTCAGCCAGGTGCGGTCCTTGTCGATCTCGATCGCGTCCAGCGTGAGCGCGGTGATGATGCCCGCCCGGCCGCCCGCGCCGAGGATGCGCTGGAACCGTTCGGTGTGGTGGGTGCGCCCGCAGGTGCCGATGCGCCCGTCGGTGTCCACGTACTCCAGATCGAACGATCTGGTCGATGAACAGGCCGTGCTTGTGCGAAGCCGCGCTGACGCCGCCGACCGAGGCGAAGCCGCCCGCGGTGATGTCGCGGTGATCGCCGACGATGGGCAGGCCGAGGCCGTGCGCGCCGAGCCTGCGGTCGATGTCGGAGAGTTTGGCGCCCGCCTGCACCCGGACCGTGCGCCTGCCCAGGTTGATGTCCAGTACCTGATTCATCCGGCGCAGCGACACCACGGTCGGCTGCGCGGGCAGGGTGAGGCCCTCGTCGAGCAGCTCGCCGCCGCGCACCATCAGCCGTTCCGATCGGCCGCGTGAATCCCGCACCGTACGAACGACATCTGCGGTATCGCGGGGGAGGTATTCCTCGGCGTTGGAGACAGTTTGCGGCGTGCTCATGGCAGAAAAGCTAACCACAGCCGGGCCCGCGCCGCTCCCCCGAAGTCGGGTGCTACCGCGACGCGGGCGCAAGGCTCTTGGTGAACAGGACGGAACCGGCGGCGTCGCACAGGTCCACGGTCAGTTCCCTCGACTTCCCGTCGATGCGCACTTCGCCGAAATGCTGGAATCCGTCCAGCGGGGAGCTGTTCGGCACCGGTGGAGCGTGGACGTAGACCGCCTCCGGACCGAATGTGCCGTCCAGCTGATTCGGGCCGAACGCGCCGGCGTTGAGCGGGCCGGAGACGAACTCCCAGAACTCGTCGAAGTCGGTGAAGGCGGCCCGTTCGGGCGAATAGTGGTGCGCCGCCGTGTAGTGCACGTCGGCGGTGAGCCACACGACGCCGGTCACCCGGTTCGCCCGGATCGACGACAGCACCTGGGCGATCTCGCGTTCCCGGCCCGACGGCGCGCCGGGGTCGCCGTTGGCCGGGCCTTCGTAGGCGATGGTGTTCTTCTGTTCGCCGTCCGCGACGATCACGCCGAGCGGCAGATCGTTGGCGATGACCTTCCAGGTGGCTGTGGATGAGCGCAGGCCGTCGATCAGCCATGTCGTCTGGGCCGGACCGAGAACGCGACCGTCGGGCCGGTTGTTGGCGTCGTTGGCGTCCTTGTTCGCGCGCATGTCGAGCACGAAGATGTCGAGCAGCGGGCCGTAGGCGATCTTGCGAGACAGGCGGCCGTCCACCGCTTCTCTGGGCTCCAGCGGCATCCACTCGTGGAAGGCCTGCCAGGAGCGGGCGGCGAGGGTGTCCATGGCGCGTTCGGTGTAGCCCTTGGACTCGGCGACGAGTCCGCCCGGGTACCAGTTGTTCACCGTCTCGTGGTCGTCCCACTGCACCACTTGGGCGACCGAACTGTTGAAGCGGCGGTAGTTCTCGTCGGTCAGGTTGTAGGCGTAGTTGCCGCGGAACTGGTCCAGTGTCTGCGCGACAGCGCTTTTCGCTTCGCTGACCACATTGCGCCACATCCGTCCATCGGGCAGGCGCAGCGATTCCCGCAGCGGCCCGTCGGCGTAGATCGAGTCGCCGGAGTGCAGGAACAGGTGCGGGTCGCGGGCGGCCATGGCGGCGAAGATCCGCATGCCGCCAAGGTCCGGGTTGATGCCGTAGCCCTGGCCTGCCACGTCACCGGACCATTGGAGCCTGATGTCCGCCGCGGCGGCGGGCGCGGTGCGGAAGACACCGGTGACCGGTTCGGAAGTGGCGCCGTCCTCGCCCCGCAGTGTTACCCGATAGTGCACCTGCTGCCCGGCGGGCAGGCCGTTGACCCGTACCCGGCCCGTGCCGTCGGAGCCGGGCGTGAGCAGCGGCCCGGTGAAACGCCTGGCATCGGTGAACGATTCCGTGGCGGCGGTTTCCACGATCATCGTGGCGGGACGGTCGGCACGGGCCCAGATCAGCGCGCCGTCGGCGCGTGGGTCGCCCACCGCGACGCCGTGGGTGAGCACCGGCCGCTGCCGGACCAGCCCGGGGCCGCTGCCCGGCGAGCAGGCCGCCAGCGCCGGGGCGGTCACGAGCCCGAGCGCGGACGCGCGCAATACGGTGCGCCGTGATGGTCCCGCTGTCGAGCCGGTCATGCCGCAACCCTGACGCAGCGACGTCAACGCCGCGTGAACGGACCGGGTCGGCCCGGCCAACAAGGCTCGCCCTCAGTGCGCCAGGCGCTCCAGCCGGTGGTGCAGCTCGCCGGCCCAGTCCACGCCGCCCAGCTGCCGGTAGTCCACCCAGAGGGCGTCGAAGACATCGCGTCCCTCGGAGATCCAGCCGCCGCGCTTGTCCGCCTCCAGGACCACGCTCATGCCGGTCTCGGTCGGGACGAAGGTCACCTCCAGCTGGTTCAGGCGCGGGTAGCGCGGTGAACCGGCGAACTCGATCTCCTGGTAGAACGGCAGCGTCTGGGGCGTGTTGTGCACCCGGCCCGACTCCACGTCCGCGCTGCGCAAGTGAAATCCGAGGCGCTCGACGGCTTCCAGCAATACGTGCTGGGCGGGCAGTGCGCCCACGCCGATCGGGTCGGTGTCGGCGGCGTCCACCGCGCCCTGAATCTCCACGATCGTGCGCAGCGAGACCACCGTCCCTGGCAGGTGCCTGCCGTTGTAGAACGTGATCGGCGTTTCCATCGGCGCGCGGGCCGCGAACCGGAAATCCAGCACCGCGCCCTCGGGCAGACGCAGCGGCCCGTGGACGCCGCTGCGCCCGAACGCGATATCGCGCACGCCCTCGTGATCCTCGTACTCCTGCTCGGCTCTGGTGACGAACTCGACGGCCACCGCGGCGATTTCCTGCGCGACCGCTCCGCCGCGCAACCGGATCACGCCCGCGACCGTGCCCCCCGGCTGCACGCCGGGCGTGAACAGTTCGGTCTCGACTTCGGCTCCGCCGACCCCGGCCGCCGCCAGCAACTTCTTGAACATGCTCCGCAGTCTCCCCGCCCCGGCCGAACAAAACCTTGGGGTTCGCTTGCGGTATGGGCAACCTCATCACACGCGCTACGGTGCCGAACAGGGAAACGGCCCCGAGACCATGCGGTCTCGGGGCCGGGATCGGATCGCCGATCAGCCCGCGGCGGTGTCGGGAATGCGGACGGACACGGCTTCGGGGCGGCTGCCGCTCGGCACGCCCTTCTTCAGGCTGTGCGCGTAGACGTCGACGTACTCCTGGCCGGTGAGCCGCATGAGCTCGTACATGACCTCGTCGGTGACGGCGCGTTCGACGAAGCGGTTGCCGCCCATGCCCTCGTAACGGGAGAAATTGATGGGCTCACCGAACTTGACGGTCACCTTCCTGCGCCGCCAGCGGAACGGCCCGGGCGGGCTGACCTCGTCGGTGCCGATCACGGCCACCGGGATGACGGGGACGCCGGTTTCCAGCGCCAAGCGGGCCAAGCCGGTCTTGCCCTTGTAGAGGCGGCCGTCGGGGGAGCGGGTGCCCTCCGGGTACAGGCCGACCAGGCGGCCTTGGTCGAGCAGCTTGCGGGCGGCGTTCAACGCGTCCTCGGCAGCGTCCGCGCCGCTGCGGTCGATCGGGTACTGGCCCGTGGCGCTGAAGAAGAACTTCTGGAACCGGCCCTTGATGCCCGGGGTGGTGAAGTACTCGGCCTTGGCGAGGTAGTTGATCCGCCGCGGACTCAGCAGCGGAGCGAACAGCCAGTCGGCGAAGGAGAGATGGTTACCCGCCATGATGGCCGGCCCGTCCGCCGGAATGTTCTCCACACCTTCGACCGTAGGCCGGTTGTAGAGATGAATGAACGGTCCCAGCAGCACGAACTTCAGCAGCCAGTAGAACATGACGTCCTTCCCCCGGGACCGGGATAGTAGCGGGCACCTGCTTCAAATGCCGACTTTACCGCCGGTGCAAGATCACATCCAACCGCAGCGGCGAATTTCACCACACTTCGGCCCGGACGCCGACCGATGGGGAACACCGGCGTGTCGCGATACGCGGCGCGGGCGTCAACGGCTGGTCCGCGCGATCCGCGCGGGCTTGTGCGCACCGGTGGACAGCGCCGCCCTGGCGAGGTCGGCGGCGCCGATCATGCCCGCGGCCTCCCCGAGCTGGGTGGTCCTGATCCGGGCCAGCGGCCGGTGGCCGGCGCCGGTGATCGCGCGCGCGTACTCCTCGCGCGCCTCGTCCAGGAACAGCGGCGCCGAACTGCTCACCCCGCCCGCGATGACCACCAGGTCCGGATCGAAGATGTCGCTGACGAATGCCAGCCCGAGTCCGAGCCAGCGCGCGAAGTCGGTCAGCACCCGCGTCGCGAGCGGGTCACCGTCCTGTGCCGCGCCCGCGACCCTGCGTCCGGTCAGCGAACCGGGATCGCGCGCCACGTCCCTGGCCAGCACGGAGCCCCCCGGGTCGCCGGCCAGCATCTCGATCGCGGTTTCGGCCAGCGCGGTGCCGCTGCAATAACGCTCCCAGCACCCGTGCTTGCCGCACGGGCAGGCCCGCCCCTGGGGAACCACCTGCAAGTGACCGAGTTCCGGCGCGACGCCGTGCGCGCCCCGGTACAGCTGGCCGTCGATCAGCAGGGCGGCGCCGATGCCGGTGCCGATCGCGAGAAGGACCACGTTGTGCCCGCCCGCGGCGGCGCCGAACCGGTATTCGGCCCACATCGCCGCGTTGGCGTCGTGTTCCAGGATCACCGGCAGTTCCAGTCGTTCGGTGAGGCGCTGCGCGACCGGAGCGTCTTGCCAGGGCAGATGCGGGGCGAACCGCACGGTGGAGCGATCGCCGCTGATGAACCCGGCGACCGCGAGGCCGACCGCCCCCACGGGGTGCCTGCCGGACAGGTCGCGCACGGAGCGGTCCAGCGCGTCCTCCAGCGCCCGAGCAGAATGCGGCGTCGGCGCCTGGACCGTGTCGAGCACCTCGCCGTTGTCGTCGATGACGGACGCCCGGATGTTGGTGCCGCCGACGTCGATTCCGACGGTCAGCGGTCGTGTATCGGCCATCTGGTGCGTCATACCTTGATCGTCACGGGAATGTCGACGTAACCGGGGCGTCCGCCGTCCTCGGCGTCCCCGGCCCGGCCGTGGTGATGCGGCGCACCGGTTTCCGGGTCGGCGTCGGTGGGCAGCACCGGTTCGACCGGGACCCCCGCCAGCGCCTCGCGCAGCACGGTGACGATCGCGGTGCCGTGGTCGGCGAGCGCGGCCAGCACCTCGTGGTGCTCTCCCCGGACGAGCGCCGCGGCCGCGCACACCGGGCACCAGCTGCAACTGGACCACTCGACCTGGCCGTCGGCGGCGCGGCGCAGTACCGGCTCGACCCGTTCCAGCACCGCCTCGGCCAGCAGTTTCAGTTCCTCGGCGAATTCGGCCACGCCATCCGGCGCGGTGTGGCCGCGGTGGCCGTCGCCCTCGGGCGGATGCGGATCACCGGTCATGTGCGTCACTTTCGGACGCGTGTGCCCAGACCCGGGGATCGGGCCGGAAACGGACCACCAGATATCCGTCCTCGAGCTCGGCGCCGTCGACCGTGCACCGCCGCAACACCGGCGCAAGGCGTACCCGGCGCCGGACACCGTCCGCTCCCACGATCAAATCGTCCTCCACTCGGCCAAGGCGCAACGTGGCGGCGTCGACCACCGGCAGGTGCATGCGCAGCGCGTACACCGCGTGCAACCCGGTGCCGGATTCCCGGAGAACCAGCGGTTCGCCGGAACTCGCGTCGACCTCCGTCTGATTGTCGCTCAGCATAAGCGCAGCGTCGGCGGTATCGCCCGCCGACTCCATCGCCCGCGACAGCGCGGCCAGCGAATTCGGCCCGATGGGCTCGGGGCCGGTGTGCTGCGCGATCAGCACCGGAATACCCGGCATCGTGCTCCGCAAATCGGCGATGACCTCCGATTGCTCGGCGCGCCGGTGCGAATACCACTGCACCGCCGGATGTTCGGCTCCGGTGGGCGCGGCGAGGTCGGGCAGCACCTTGTTGACCACCACGGCGTCCAGCCGCAAGCCCAGCAGCGCCGCGGCCGAACGAACCCGCTGCGATTCGGCCACCGCGACCCGCTCGGCGACCGTGACCAGGCGCGCCCCGGTGCGCCGGTGATCGGCGAGCAGATCGCGAACCTCCGTGACCGCCTTGACGATCCGCTCCACCGTGGCCGCGAGCACGGCGCGGCGCAGGTCGGTGCCCGCGGCGCTCATCGCCCGCGCGTGCGGCGGCCACATGCGCTCCACGTAACCGAGCAGGGTGCCCGGCGCGGTGACGATGCGCAGCATGTCCGCCGAGGGCGGGCAGTCGACGATTATCAGATCCCAGTCGTCCTCGGCGGCGAACTGGGTGATCTCCACCAGCATCAGCAGTTCCTGCACACCGGGCAGTCCGGTCAGCTCAGCCGGGTCCAGGGCGGCGAGGTCGAAACCGTGCTCGTGCCCGCGACCGGTCGAGACCATCCGCACCACGTCGCGGAACCGGTCTTCGAGCAGCGCGAGCGAGTCCACCTCGATCACATCCAGGCCGGGCAGCACGGTGGCGACCCCGGTCACGGTGCCAGGGTCGTGCGGGAAACGGAAGCCGAGCGCGTCACCCAGCGAATGCGCCTGGTCGAGCGAGGCGACCAGCACGCGACGGCCCGACCTGGCCTCGGCCATGGCGGTGGCGCACGCGAGCGTGGTCTTGCCTACCCCACCCTTGCCGATGAACAGCTCGACCCGGGTCTCGTGCGCGGTCAGCCTTCGACCCGTTTCTTCAGTTCCTTCAGCGCGGTGTCGGTGATCACTTTCTCGGCTTTGCGCTTGAACATGCCGATCATCGGGATGTTCAGGTCGACGGTCAGCGTGTACACGACCTCGGTGCCGCCGCCTGGCCGATCGATCAGCTCGTAGGTGCCGTTCTGCGCCTTCTGCAGCTCGCCGCTGAGCAGCCGCCAGCTGACCGCCTTACGATCGGGACGCCAGTCGTAGGACAGCACGTAGGTGTCCTTGACCACCCCGGCGTCCAGCACGAATCGCGCGGTCTTGGCCAAACCGTCCGGCCCCGCCTCCAGCACCTGCACCGACTTCGCCGCCGAAACCCACTCCGGGTAGGACTCCAGATCGGCGATGACGGACATCACCTGCTGCGACGGGGCCTCGATGACGATCGATCTCTGGGTCCTGTCGGCCATGCGGACAGCGATTCCTTTCAGCGTGGGTGCTGGTAGATCAAGACAGCGGCGCGGGAGCGACACCGGCCGGGCGACCCGCCTCCAGCCGGGACTTCAGCTCGAACGACATGTTCTTGCCCGCCACCCGGCGCGCTCGGTTCGCGGCGGCGAGCTTGCCGACGGGCAACGCGGGCTGCGGTTCGGCGTGCAGGAAATAGTGCAGGATCACCCCGTCCAGCGAGGGCTCCAGCCACACCTCCATGGTTCCGGCCAGCGATCCGGACACCGACCAGCGGATACCTTTCTCACCCCGGTCCTCCCGGACCTCCAGGTCCAGGTCCGGCCACCAGCGCCGCCACGCGTTCGGTCCCGCCAGCAACTCGGCCACGGCGGCCCCCGATGCGGCGACGAAGGTCTGATCTGCGACCTGGATACTGCTCACTCCGCTGAGCGTAGTAGATGCGACGCGGATCACCGCAGCAGCTGCCGCAGCCGCGCGCCCAGGCTGTCCCAGCGCCACTGCTGCTCGACGAACGCGCGCCCGGCCGCGCCCATCCGCGCGGCGGCATCCCGATCGGACAGGATCTCCACCAACGTGCCGGCGATCTGCTGCACGGAGCGGCCGTCCACCACGCGCCCGGTCTTGCCCTCGATCACGGTCTCCGGCGCGCCACCGGAATTGCCCGCCACCACCGGAACGCCCGACGCGGACGCCTCCAGGTAGACGATGCCGAGACCCTCCACGTCCAGGCCGGCGCCCCTGGTCCGGCACGGCATCGCGAAGACATCGGCCAGCGTGTGATGCGCGGCCAGTTCGCCGGACGGGACGCGCCCGGTGAACACCACGTCCTCGGAGACGCCCGCGGCGATCGCCAGAGCGCGCAGCTTGTCCTCGAAGGGACCACCACCCGCGATCACCAGCACGGCGCCCCGGAGCCGCTCGCGGATCTCGCGCATCGCGAGGATCAGCGCGTCCTGCCCCTTCCTCGGCACCAGCCGCGACAGGCACAGGATGGTCGGGCGGTCGCCCAGGCCGTAACGCTCGCGCAGCTCGGCGCGCGCCGCCGCATCCGGACGGAACACCTCGGTGTCCACACCGGGCGGCAGATATTCCAGCGCGGCGTTCGCGCCGAACGCGGACGCGAACCGGCGCCGGGTATAGCGGCTGACGTAGGTGACCACGTCGGTGTGCTCGCCGATGGCACGCAGCGCCTGCCTGGCACCGGGAAGCATCGACCAGCCGACCTCGTGACCGTGGGTGCTCGCCAGGACGCGTTCGGCGCCCGCGCGGCGCAGCGCGGGCGACATCAGCGCCAGCGGCGCCGCCGCACCGAACCAGACCGTGTCGCACTTCTCGCCGCGCAGCAGACGAGTGGCCCGGCGCAGCACTAGCGGAGTCGGCAGCATCAGCGTCGTCGGATGGCGCACCACCTGGAACTTCTGCTCGGCATCGAACTTCAGATGGCTGTCGCCACGCCAGCGCGGAGCGTAGACCACCAGGTCGTCCGGCGGCAGCTCACCGGCCAAAGCCTGCAGGTAGGACTGGATACCGCCCGGCCGAGGCGGGAAATCATTGGTAACCAGCAGAGTTCGAGCCATGGGCAACAAACTACTGTGTTGGATCTGCCGCGACTTCGTCGCGGCGTGTTCGCGGCCCCCTGGTGGCTCGCGTTTGCGCGACCGCCGCTTGCTCCTTCGTCGCCTACGCGACGGCCGCGCAAACGCGAGCCGGGCCGCGAACGGCGCATGCTCGGTCTCGCTTCGCTCGGAACCGGGAGTCGAGGTGTGCTGAGCACGTGGGGCGGTGATGGCACCATCCGGGTTTGCCGTTGTCGGTGGTGTGCGGGCTGTTGCGTGGTGTAGGTGGTGGCCGCGCGAACGTGAGCCGGGCCGCGAATGGCGCGTGCTCGGTCTCGCTTCGCTCGGAACCGGGAGTCGAGGTGTGCTGAGCACGTGGGGCGGTGATGGCACCATCCGGGTTTGCCGTTGTCGGTGGTGTGCGGGCTGTTGCGTGGTGTAGGTGGTGGCCGCGCGAACGCGAGCCGGGCCGCGAACGGCGGATGCTCGGTCTCGCTTCGCTCGAAACCGGGAATGATGGTGCGCTGGGGGCGTCAGGTGGTGATCTCGCGACCCGGGTGTCGCGTTGTCGGTGGCGGCTGGGTTCTGTGCGTCGTGCAGGTGGGACAGGGGTGGGATCAGGTGGTTCTGGCTCGGAGCCAGGAACGCCAGTCGGTGAGGAAATCGGTGCGGGTGGTGCCGAGGACTTCGCGCAGGGCGCGGTCTTCGCTGGCCGGGTCCTGCTTGCCCGCGGCGATGCGGTGGTAGAGCTGCACGAGGTGGGGCCGGTCGTATTTCTCGGCGACGAAGGCGCAGACCGACCAGGCGATTTCGTAGGTCAGCGCGGCGTCGGGACCGGAGAACTCCGCGTCGGCGGGCAGATCGCCGGGTATCCGGCCTGCGCGGGCATGGGCGGTGAGCGTGGGGGCGATGTCGGGGAACGACCGGCTCTCGCGGTGCTGCGCGGTGTAGTCGGCGAAACCCTCGAGCATCCACAACGGGGCGCCGTCGACGGTATCGGCGCGGGCCGCGATGTGGGTGAGTTCGTGCCGCAGCAGGGTTGCCATGCCCTCGGCATCGAGGCGGCGCCCGGTGTCGGGACCGAAGACGACGCGCTGGCCGGTCGGCCGGCTGCCCGGCGGGAACGGGTCCGCGACCGAGGCGGCGGCGACTTCGGCGGGCAGGAGACCGGGCGAGCGCAGCAGGGCGGCGAACTCGGACGGGGACGAGGCGACGACGACGAGCGCGGACTGCGCCCAGCCGGGACCCCACACTTCGGTCACCGCGGCGACGGCGTCGGCGAGTGCGCGCTGGAGCACGTCGATTTCGGTCCGCTGGCCGGGATGGCCCACGACCAGGGACTGCCGTCCGTCACCGGTGGGCACCTCGCGGGCGATGATCGGCCCGAAGGGTTCTAGGACGCGCCGCACTTCGGCCAGCCGCGGCTCGGCGGCCGCCACTTGACCGACGGCCTCGGCCGCGCCCGGTTCGGCCGCCCGCAGCTTCGGCAGCACCGTATTCGGCAGCATGATCAACGCCGCGCACACACCGGTGAGCGCCGCCACCATCGCGACGGTGAGGCAGAACTCGAAGCGCCGCCGCGCCGACCACCACGCGCGCAATCTCCGCACATTCACCAGCGCGCCCCTGTCCACGCCACGACCGCGGAGGTCCGCGCGGGAGCATGGGCGCCGCATCGGCCACGCGGGTCGGTCACGGTCGTCCGTCGCCGTTCGACGGTGCCATGCCGCTGATTGGCTCGCTCACGGCGTCTAGTATCGCCGAGCCGAATGGAACGGCGTGGAGCCCATGGGCGCGACCGCGACGGGGACACCGAACGTGGAGGCGTGCAGCATGAGTCCGTTGCCCGCGTAGATGCCGACGTGCGAGGCGTCGGAGTAGAAGAACACGACGTCGCCGGGCTGCATATCCTTCTGCGCCACGGGCGTGCCGTAACCGGCCTGCTGCGAACTGGTCCGGGGCACGTTCTTGCCGACTTGCTTGAACGCCCATTGGACCAACCCGGAGCAGTCGAACTGGTTCGGGCCGGTGGCGCCCCAGACGTAGGGGTCGCCGACGCGGGTGAGCCCCGCCGCCAGCGCGCTGGTGCCGCTGCCGGGAACGAGCCCTTGGAGCAGGGTGTCCCGATCGAAGCCAGGGGGGAACGGCGACCCGGCGAGGGCCGCTTTGTCCTTCGCCGAGAGCGCGCCCCAGGCCTGCACCACCTCTGCGATGGCTCCGCCGAGATCGCTGCGTTTGTGTTCGAGCTCGATGCGCACCTGCTCGGCCTTCTGCGCGGCGGAGCGGGCGGCGTCGGCGGCGGCCCTGGCCTCCGACTCGGCCGCGGTGGCGTCGTCGGTGGCCTTCTTGTACCGGTCCAGCTGTGCCGAAGTCTGCGCCGACACCACGTCCAGCGTGGACATCTGATCGAGCAGCTGTTGCGGTGAGTCGCTGACCAGTACGGCGAACAGCCGGTTGGTGCGGGCGCCCTGGTAGGCGGCGATCGCGGTGCGGTCGATGACCGGCTGATACCGGCGGACTTCGTCGCGGGCGCGGTCGACCAGGTCGGTGCTCGCGGCCAGGCGGGCGTCGGCGGCGCGCTGCACGGTGAGCTTGGCGTCGAGCTCGGCTTCCACGCCGAGTGCCTGCTGATTGAGCTGTTCGGACTGGCGGGACAGATCATCATCCGCTGCACGGCCTCGGTGGCCGTCGCGGGAAGGGCGACCGGATCGGCTCCGGCCGGACCGCCGCCGCAGAGGGAGGCGACCAGGATGCCGGCTGCCAGTGGCCCTCCCATGAGACGTTTGGTTCGCTGTCTCCGGTGATGCTCAGCCACAGCCCGCGGTGCCCCGTTCTCTCGTGAAGCGATCTCTCGTGAAACCGACGCAGAGGCCTTCGCCGAACCCGGGTTTGCGCGCCGCGCACCCGGGTAATCAGGAGAAGGTCTCGGTTAGGTTACGGAACGGCCCGGGTCGGTGTCCAGTAGAGAACGAAACGATCACAGGGCCGTGGTGCGGTCGGGCCGCGGCGACGCGGCCCGACCAGCTGCTTCTCAGAAGCGGCGAGCGCCCGTGATCGGCATGGAGGAGATCGGCGCCACCTGCACGGGCGTGCCGGAGGTGGCCGCGTGCACCACGTTGCCGTCGCCGGCGTACAGGCCGGAATGGCCGCCGCCGTAGAACGAGACGAGGTCGCCGGGCTGCAGGTCGTTCAGCGACACCGGACTGCCCGCGGCGAGCTGCGCGCCGCTGGTGCGCGGCAGTTCGACGCCCGCCTGCCGGTAGGACCACTGGACCAGGCCGGAGCAGTCGAAAGCGTTGGGTCCGGCGGCGCCGTAGACGTAGGGCGCGCCCACCTTGCTCAGGGCCGCGTCCAGCGCGACCTCGCCCGAGCTCTTGGGGGCGGCGAACGGAAGGGGAGCGGGACCGGGCAGTTCGACTCCCGGGAGCGCCGGCGGAACCGGGATCTCGTTCGGGACCTCGAAGGTTCCCACGCCGGGGATGGTCACCGGCTGGGCCGACGCGGGGGCTGCGGGCAGCAGGAACGCGCCGATGGTGGCAGCGCCGACGGCCCCGGCGGCAACAGCGCGCTGTGCCTGACGCTTGACGGCGTTGGTCGTCATGATGCGGTACTCCCAATCTGCCTCACGACGCCGCACCCGGTGGTGCCGCGGACTTCGTCGGCGCCGCACCGGTCGGCGCGGCGGACTCCGTGAGGTCTCGAAAAGGTTACGAACACATCACGGTGATTTGTAAAGGTCATGGAATGCGAAAAGGAGTTGCTCAACAATTTCAGCGGCGAATGGGTGTGAGATATGTCCCATCGAATCACGGAAAGATAACGACGCGGAAATGCCGAGGACGGGCGACCCGTGACGGCCTTGCCGGGCGGCGCGAACCGACTGGTCGCTGCTGAACGTTTCCGAGTGCATCCGGCCAGGTAGTGGCCGAAAACGAACCATAAATGCCGCTATGGCCGCCGGTTCGTACACCGTAGAGCCGCAGGCGGCCGACACGCCCGGCGTCCGGCGATCCCATCGCGGCGGGCTCGCCGCAATGTTTGATACAGTTCTTCATCCACTGTGATCTGGGCCACATTTCCGCATTTCTAGATCATTTCCCGGGTACCACGCCATAATTCCCACGGTGTCATTCGGGTTTTCCGCGGTGTGATCGCATGCCCGGCGCCTGTCGGACCCCCGCTCTACGCTGCACGCCGTGTCCGCCCCCGCACCGCGCCCGAACGCACGGCAACTGGCCTTCGACGAGCTCGACACTCCCCTCTACGAGACCACCTTCGTGGTCGTCGACCTGGAGACCACCGGAACCAGCCCGGGGACCGACGGCATCACCGAGATCGGCGCGGTGAAGGTGCGCGGCGGGGAGGTGCTCGGCGAGTTCGCGACGCTGGTCAATCCGGGGCAGGCGATCCCGCCCGCGGTCGTGCACGTCACCGGCATCACCACGGCCATGGTCTACGCCGCTCCACGGATCGAGGCGGTCCTGCCCGGGTTCCTGGAATTCGCGGCGGGCGCGGTGCTCGTCGCGCACAACGCCCGGTTCGACATGGCATTCCTGCGCGCCGCCGCGGCGCAGTGCGACATTCCGTGGCCGTCCGCGCAGGTGCTGTGCACCGTGAAACTCGCGCGGCGGGTTCTCCAACGAGACGAAGCGCCCTCGGTGCGGCTGAGTGCACTGGCGCGGTTGCTCGGCGCGACCACCCAGCCGAACCACCGCGCGCTCCAAGATGCCCGTGCGACCGTCGACGTATTGCATGCGCTGATCGGACGAGTCGGCAATCAGGGCGTGCACAGTCTCACCGAACTGCTCGACGATCTGCCCGACGTCACCCCCCGGCAGCGCTCCAAACGTGTTCTGGCGGCTGATCTCCCTACCGGCCCGGGCGTGTATCTATTCCGCGGTCCTTCGGACGAAGTCCTATATATAGGAACGGCCGTGAACTTGCGCCGACGTGTCCGCAACTACTTCACCGGTTCGGAGACGCGGGGTCGCATGAAGGAAATGGTGTCGTTGGCCACTCGGGTCGACCATGTGGTGTGCGCGCATGCGCTCGAGGCGGGGGTGCGCGAATTACGGCTGCTGGTGGCACACACCCCGCCCTACAATCGCCGATCGAAGTTCCCGAAGCGGGCCTGGTGGCTCACCCTCACCGACGAGCCGTTCCCACGGTTCTCGGTGGTGCGTGAACCCGCCCGGGATGCGCTGGGACCGTTCAACTCTCGCAACGACGCGACCGACCTGGGCCTGATCGTCGCCGAGTTCACCGGGCTGCGCACCTGTACGACGCGTCTGTCCCGGCGGGCTGTGCACGAGTGCCCGCCCGCGCTCGTCGGCGGGTGTCCGGCGGGCGCCGGGGGAAGCGCGTCGAACGCGGCGGAGTACGCGTCTGCGCCCGCGCTCGTGCGCGCCTTGTTCGCCGGACGCAGCGACGCGCCGATCCGGTCCATGCTCGAGCGCATCGGAACTCATTCCAGCGCGGAGCATTTCGAGGCGGCCGCGCGGCTGCGCGACCGCGCGGCGCGAGTGGTGCGCGCGCTGCGCCGTACGCAGCGGCTGGCCGCGGTGGCGCGCATAGCGGAACTGGTCGCCGCGCACCCCGACGGCGACGGCGGGTGGGAGTTCGCGGTCATCCGATACGGTCGGCTCGCCGGTGCGGGCACCGCGCCGCGCGGCGTGCCGCCGATGCCGATCGTGGAACAGATCGTCGCTTCCGCCGAAACCGTTGTGCCCACAGGAGGTCCAGCCCTTGCCGATCCGGCGGGACGAGTGAGTGCGGAATCGGCTGCCGACGTGATCAGCACGGCGGAGATACCGCGTTCCATCACGGTGCCGTCGCCGGGCATCGACGCCCCGATGGCCCCGCAGCCGAGACATGATCCGCCGCCGACCACACCGGCGCACCCGGACCACGTATTACCGCTACCGTCCCCGGAGCCGTCGATGCTCATCGGACCGCGCCCGGGTACCGCGGACCGGACCGCCGGGTGCCCGGACGATGCCCCGCCGTTGCGCGGCGCCTCGCCGGAAGAGGTGGCGCTGGTCGTCCGGTGGCTGGCGCGACCAGGCGTGCGGATCGTGCGGAGCACCGAGGGGTATCACGAGCCGATGTTCGGCGCGGCGCGGTGGCTCGGCTGGGCAGACCTGGCAGACGCGGCGGTCCGCGCCCAACCGACCGAGCAGGCTTATCTCGACCGCTTAGGCTGAGCACCATGATTACCGCGATCGTCTTGATTCACGCCGACAACGGCCGCATTCCCGAGACCGCGCAGGCCGTCGCGGACACCGAGGGCGTCGCCGAGGTGTACTCCTGCGCGGGCGACGTGGATTTGATCGCGATCGTGCGAGTGCGCGACCACGAGCAGATCGCCGAGGTGGTCACCGGCCGGATCGACAAGACACCCGGCGTCGTGCGCACCACGACGCACATCGCGTTCAAGTCGTACTCACGCGCCGAAGTCGAGGCGGGGTTCTCGCTGGGGGAGTAGCCCGGTCCGGCGCTCGACCCGGATCCGCACCGGAACCAGCCGCCGACCACGTCGGCCGCCCGCCCGGCGAGCCGCACGGGTGACGCCGTCGCTGTGCGCTGGTGGTGGTTGCCGGCCCCAGGGTGACCGCCGGGCCGCCGATCAGGGCTCGTCGACGACATCGCGGTCGCACGCGACGTGGTCGTCCGCCGACGGGCGACGGTCACTGCCGAGCCACACCGGCCGCATCCGACGACGCCTGCGAGTTCAGTGGGGGACAGCTGGCCGGGCGGTGCCGCTCAGGCGTCGCCGAGCGTCTGCGTCAGCTTCGCCCAGCGATCCAGCAGCGCTGCGGCGGCGCCCGAGTCGATCGCCTCCGCGGCGCGGTCGATGCCCGCGGCGAGCGCGGCGTGCAGGTCCGCGTCCGGATCGCCCGCACCGCGCGACCAGTCGTAGGTCACGATCGCGGCGGCCGAATTCAGCAGCACCGCGTCACGGACCGCTCCAGCGCGCCCGGCGAGCACGTCGCGGGCCACAGCGGCGTTCACCTCGGCGTCGCCGCCGCGCAGCGCGTCCAGATCCACGCGGGGAATGCCGATGCGGGTGGGATCATGGTGGTGCGACGTGTCCGTCCCCCCGAGACGATCCACGCCTCGGTGGTGTCGGAGGTGGTGATCTCGTCGAGCCCGTCGTCGCCGCGCACCACCAGCGCACTCGCGCCGCGGTCGGCGAACACGCCCGCGATCACCGGCAGCAGGTCGGTGAACGCGCAGCCGACCAGCCCGGCGCGCGGCTGCGCGGGATTGGTCAACGGCCCGAGCACGTTGAAAACCGTCGGAATACCGATCTGGCTGCGCGCCGCCCCCGCGTACCGCAGGGCGGGGTGGAACACGGCCGCGAAGCAGAAGCCGATCCCGACCTCCCGCACGCAACGCGCCACCGCCTCCGGACCGAGCGCGAGCTTCACGCCCAGCGCCTCCAGCACGTCGGCACCGCCGCTCTTGGACGAAGCGGCCCGATTACCGTGCTTGACCACGGGAACGCCCGCCGCGGCCACGACGATCGACGACATGGTGGAGATGTTCACCGAGCCGGACCGGTCACCACCGGTGCCGACGATGTCGACCGCGTCGCCATCGATCCGGACCAGCCGGGCATGGTCGAGCATGCCCGCCGCCAGACCGGTCAGCTCGGCGGGCGTCGGGCCCTTGATCTTCATGGCGACACCGAACGCGGCGATCTGCGCGGGAGTGGCGTTGTCGGACATGATCTCGTTCATCGCCCACGCCGTGTCGTCCGCGGCCAGGTCGCCACCGTCGGCGAGGGTTCCGAGCACCTGGGGCCAGCTGCGCACGCTCATTCCACACATCTCCCGTCACACTGGTCTGCGCACCAGTTCGTCCGCACGCAGCCTAGCTGTGTTTGTTTTTCCAGCGCCTGCGGCGCTGGGTGTTCGCGGCCCCCTGGTGGCTCGCGTTTGCGCGACCGCCGCTTGCTCCTTCGTCGCCTACGCGACGGCCGCGCAAACGCGAGCCGGGCTGTGTTGGTTTTTCCAGCGCCTGCGGCGCTGGGTGTTCGCGGCCCCCTGGTGGCTCGCGTTTGCGCGACCGCCGCTTGCTCCTTCGTCGCCTACGCGACGGCCGCGCAAACGCGAGCCGGGCCGCGAACGGCGGATGCTCGGTCTCGCTTCGCTCGAAACCGGGAGTTGAGGTGCGCTGGGGGCGTGGGGCGGTGATCGCGCGACCTGGGGTGCGCCGTTCGGTGGTGTGCGGGTTTCTGCGTCGCGTAGGTGGTGGCCGCGCGAACGCGAGCCACCAGGGGGCCGCGAACGGCGGAGGCTCGGTCTTGCTTCGCTCGAAATCGGGAGTTGAGGTGTGCTGGGGGCGTGGGGCGGTGATCGCGCGACCTGTGGTGCGCCGTTCGGTGGTGTGCGGGTTTCTGCGTCGCGAAGGTGGTGGCCGCGTGGGCGGGAGCCGTGGCGCGAACGGCGGATGCTCTTTGCGCCTGCACCGCGCGAAGGGGCGCATCCTCGGTCCGGCTTCGCTCGGTACCAGGAGTGGAGCGGGTATGGGCGCGTGAGCAGTGGCTACTCGGCGTGTTCGAGGTGTTGTCGGTCGCGGTGGACCGCAGTTCACCAGTCGTGCGGGTTCACGGTTGGCGTGGGTTCGGTTGCAGGGCGTCCCAGCCGTCGGCGGTGCCGTCGTGGCGTTGGGCGAGGCCGGCCATTCGTGAGCGCTCCTGCGCGCAGTGCAAGGCGTCGAGGAGTTGGACCCGCTGGAGGATGACCGTTTCGAGCAGGTCGGCGCCCGGTCCGCCGACCTGCGGGGCGGGGGTGTAGCCGTCTTGCGCGGCGATCGCGCACACCGTCTCGAACGTGCTGCGGCGGGATACGCAGGTGGTGCCGCAGCACCGCAGGCGCGTCCGGCGTCAATTCGGTCGCACGCTCGAGCGCGGTCGAGCAGGCCTCCGCGTCGTCGAAGCTCGAGGCGACCACGATGAGATCGGGCCGGTCCGGGTCGAGGGTCGCCTGCCGGTCCCGTCGCCACAGCCGCCGCCACAGTCGCGATGCCACTTCCGCCTCCATCTCAGGTTCTCCTTACCCGCGCCTGTCATGCTGGCCGGGCGCTCGATCCGGATGCGACCGGTTCCAGGGTCGGCCGCGCGGACCCGCCGGTGTCGCGCCCTGGTCGCGCACCCGTCCTTTCCTGCGTTTCTCGACACGGAGGAACGAGTTTCGTACCCGGGTACGGCCGTCGTACTACGACGAGTCATACTTACCCCCGTGACGACCGCAGTAGGGACCCCAGGATCGGCCATTACCCAGCGTGTGCATTCGCTGAACCGGCCCAACATGGTCAGCGTCGGTACCATCATCTGGCTGTCGAGCGAGCTGATGTTCTTCGCAGGCCTGTTCGCGATGTACTTCGTCGCGCGCGCCCAAGCGAACGGTAACTGGCCGCCGGAGCCGACCGAGCTGAACCTGAAGCTCGCCGTGCCGGTCACAGCCGTACTGGTCGCGTCGTCGTTCACCTGCCAGATGGGCGTGTTCGCCGCGGAGAAGGGCGACGTGTTCGGCCTGCGCCGGTGGTATGTCGTCACGCTGGCGATGGGAACGTTCTTCGTCCTCGGCCAGGGCTACGAGTACCTGAACCTGGTGCACGAGGGAACGTCGATCTCCAGCAGCTCCTACGGCTCGGTGTTCTACATCACCACCGGCTTCCACGGTCTGCACGTCATCGGCGGTCTGATCGCGTTCGTGTTCCTGCTGGCCCGCACCAAGGTCAGCAAGTTCACACCGGCGCAGGCCACCGCGGCGATCGTCGTCTCCTACTACTGGCACTTCGTCGACATCGTGTGGATCGGGTTGTTCGCCACGATCTACTTCGTCCGCTGATCGTGGACGCCGCGCCGCAGAGCGGGCGCGGCTGGACCCAAGATCTTTCGCACAAGTCGGTTCCGTCTACTCCAAAGGGACACAGATGAGTTCATCTCCCCCGTCAGCGCCAGAGCCCGCCAGCCACGGGAACGGCCAGGCCAGCAAGACGCGCAGGCAGCGGCGCGTTCGCCGTCGCATCGCGGGCGGGCTTGCGCTGCTGGTGGGCCTCGTCGGAGCAGGCTTCCTGGCATCGGCCCTCACGCCGGACCCGCAGCGCGCCACCGCGAACGAGGACCAGTCCGCGCTCATCCGTGAGGGCCAGCAGCTCTACGACACGTCCTGCATCACCTGCCACGGCGCGAACCTGCAAGGTGTGGTCGATCGCGGTCCGAGCCTGATCGGCGTCGGTGAGGCCGCCGTCTATTTCCAGGTGTCCTCCGGCCGCATGCCGATGGCCCGCAACGAGGCGCAGGCGCAGCGCAAGCCGCCGAAGTTCGACGCCCACCAGACCAACGCGCTGAGCGCGTACGTGGCGGCCAACGGTGGCGGTCCGACCGTGATCCGCGACGCCGACGGCCAGATCGCGCAGGAGTCGCTGCGCGGCGCGGACATCGCCCGCGGTTCGGAGCTGTTCCGGATGAACTGCGCGTCCTGCCACAACTTCACCGGACGCGGCGGCGCGCTGTCCTCCGGCAAGTTCGCACCGCCGCTGGAACCCGCGAGCGAACAGCAGATCTACGCCGCGATGCTCACCGGCCCGCAGAACATGCCGAAGTTCTCCGACCGCCAGCTGAGCCCGGAGGAGAAGCGCGACATCGTCGCCTACGTCAAGAACTCCTCCGAGGAGCACAGCCCGGGCGGCTGGGATCTCGGTGGTTTCGGTCCCGCGACCGAGGGCCTGGCCATCTGGGTGGTCGGCATCACGCTCGTCGTCGGAGCCGCGATGTGGATCGGATCCCGGTCATGACCGGTCAGCGCCACGAGGCGATAGCTCGCACGGCCACGGATGGCACCAGGCCATGCCGAAAGGACACAGGTCATGAGCAGTAAGGAGCGAGACGACATGGGTCGCCCGGAAGAGGGCCACGCGCAGCAGTCGAACGAGCGGCCGGTGCACAGCACCCCGGCCGAGCCCACCGAGGCGGAACTCGACAAGATGTCGCGCGACGAGCTGGTCAAGCTCGGCACCGAGCGCGACGGCGTCGACGTCGCCTATCGCCGCGAGCGCTTCCCGATCCCGGGCACCCGGGCGGAGAAGCGCGCCGAGCGCGCGGTGACCTTCTGGTTCGCCGTGTCCGGCATCGCGGCGGCCGCGCTGGTCGGCGTGTTCCTGTTCTGGCCGTGGGAGTTCAAGGGCAAGGACGAGGAGGGCCACGGGCTCTACTCGCTGTTCACCCCGCTGGTCGGCCTGACCTTCGGCATCTCGGTGCTGGTCATCGGCATCGCGGTGGTGCTGATCCGCAAGCTGTTCATTCCCGCGGAGCTGTCGATCCAGCAGCGGCACGACGGTCCGTCGCCGGAGGTCGAGCGCCGCACCCTGGTAGCCGAGCTGCAGGACGCGCTGGACACCTCCACCCTCGGCCGTCGCAAGATGATCACTCGCACCGCGGGAGCCGGTGTCGGCGTGCTCGGCATCGGCGCGCTGCTGGTCTTCGTCGGCGGCATGATCAAGAACCCCTGGGCGAAGGGCGACAAGTCGCCGCTGTGGGTTTCCGGCTGGACCCCGGACTACCCGGGCGAGACCATCTACATCCGCCGTGACACCGGTCGCCCGGACGACGTGGTGCTGGTGCGGCCGGAGGATCTGGACGCGGGCGCCATGGAGACGGTGTTCCCGTGGAAGGAGAAGTGGCGCGGCGACGAGCACGCCACGCTGGACTCGCTGCGCGGTATCCGCAACGCCGTCATGCTGATCCGCCTGCGCACCGAGGACGCGCAGAAGGCGATCAAGCGGAAGGGGCAGGAGAGCTTCAACTACGGCGACTACTTCGCCTACTCGAAGATCTGCACCCACCTCGGCTGCCCGACCTCGCTGTTCGAGCAGCAGACCAACCGGATCCTGTGCCCCTGCCACCAGTCGCAGTTCTCCGCGACCGAGTGGGGCAAGCCGGTCTTCGGTCCCGCCGCTCGCGCGCTGCCGCAGCTGCCGATCACCGTCAACGCTGAGGGCTTCCTGGTCGCCAACGGCGACTTCATCGAGCCGCTCGGCCCGGCCTACTGGGAGCGCCGTTCATGAGTCCTTCAGTCGCAGCCCAAGCCAGCGAGGCGGACGAGCGGTACCGGGCCGCCGCGTTCGTGAAGCGGTCGATCAACAAGGTCTTTCCTACGCATTGGTCGTTCCTGCTCGGCGAGATCGCGCTCTACAGCTTCATCATCCTGCTGTTGTCGGGCGTGTATCTGACGTTGTTCTTCGACCCCTCGATGAGCCACGTCGTCTACGACGGCGCGTATCAGCCGCTGCGTGGTGTGACGATGTCGCGGGCGTACGAGACGGCGTTGAACATCTCGTTCGAGGTGCGGGGTGGCCTGTTCGTGCGGCAGGTGCATCACTGGGCGGCGTTGCTGTTCGCGGCGTCGATCATCGTGCACTTGTTCCGGATCTTCTTCACCGGCGCGTTCCGCAAGCCGCGGGAGGCGAACTGGGTGATCGGGTCGCTGCTGCTGATCCTGGCGATGTTCGAGGGCTTCTTCGGCTACTCGCTGCCGGACGACCTGTTGTCGGGCACGGGCCTGCGGGCGGCGTTCTCGGGTATCACGATCTCCATCCCGATCATCGGCACGTGGCTGCACTGGCTGATGTTCGGTGGCGATTTCCCCGGTGACATCATCATCCCGCGCCTGTACATCGCGCATGTGCTGTTGTTCCCCGGCATCATCCTGGCGTTGATCGCCGCGCACGTGGCGCTGGTGTGGTATCAGAAGCACACCCAGTTCCCCGGGCCGGGCCGCACGGAGAACAACGTGGTGGGCGCGCGGATCGTGCCGGTGTTCGCCGCCGACCAGGGCGCGTTCTTCGCCTTCACCCTCGGCATCGTGGGCATCATGGGCGGTGTGTTCCAGATCAACCCGATCTGGAACCTGGGTCCGTACAACCCCTCGCAGGTGTCGGCGGGTTCGCAGCCGGACTTCTACATGATGTGGACCGACGGCATGGCGCGATTGATGCCGCCGTGGGAGCTGTACATCGGCAACTACACGGTCCCCGCGGTGTTCTGGGTCGCGTTGATCATGGGGCTGGTGTTCACGGTGCTGATCGCCTACCCGTGGATCGAGAAGCGGCTCACCGGTGACACCAGCGCGCACCACAACCTGCTGCAACGTCCGCGCGACGTGCCCGTTCGCACCGCGATCGGCGCGATGGCCATCGCGTTCTACGTGGTGCTGACGTTGTCGTGCGTCAACGACATCATCGCGTTGAAGTTCGACATCTCGCTGAACGCGACGACGTGGATCGGTCGTATCGGCCTGCTCGTCGCCCCGCCGGTGGCGTACTTCCTCACCTACCGGTTCTGCATCGGCCTGCAGCGCAGTGACCGCGCGGTGCTCGAGCACGGCATCGAGACCGGCGTGATCAAGCGCTTGCCGCACGGCGAGTACATCGAGGTGCACCAGCCGCTCGGCCCGGTGGACGCCCACGGGCACCCGATCCCGCTGGAGTACCAGGGTGCCCCGGTCCCGAAGAAGATGAACCAGCTGGGTTCGGCGGGCAAGCCGGGCACCGGCAGCTTCCTGCGGCCCGATCCGCAGGAGGAGAGCGACCGGCACTTCGCGATCGACCACGAAGAAGAGCACAAGCAGCTGAAGGTGCTGCAGCGCGCTCAAGAGGCGGCGAACGGCAAGCACGGCCACTGACGCCCGCCCCGACACGACGGCCCCGAGTCCTCCGCGACTCGGGGCCGTCGTGTGTCATGCCGTGGGCCTCACAGGCGCGGCGAAGCGCGGCGTGCGGCCTCGATGGCTTCGAACTTCGCGAGGTTGTGCCGGGCGTCGGCCAGCGCGTCGTGCGCGTCCGGCGGGATCGGCGGCAGCTCGGGGCGGCCGTGCGCCTCCCAGTGCTGGCGCAGCTCGTTGGTGTAGCGCGGCAGCGCGTTGGGCAGATCGACCATGGACCCCCACAGCTGGCACAGGGCGACATGGTCGTAGGCGGACACCCAGGCCCACAGCTCCGGTTGCACGGTCGGCCGAGGCACCAGGAACGCGTACAGGTCGTCGCGGATCCGGGCACGGCTGCGCCACAGCGGAGAGGACGGCGCGGGCAATTGGGGCAGCACGAATTTGCGCACCCAGGGACCCGCACGTCGGGCATCGAATTCGGTGGACACCGCGTAGTACTCCCTGCCGTCCTCGCAGACGACGCCGATGGAGACCAGATCGATGGTCACTCCGTCCTCGATGAATTCGCAGTCGTAGAAATATCGCAGCGAGATCGGTCTCTCCTCGGCTTCCGGTGCCGTTGCGGCAGGTGACGGGTTCCCGGCAACCCTATGGTGACGGGTGACGCCGAATCCGCAAGGCCCCGTACGGTGGAGATTTTCGCCACCCCGGCGTGGCACTTCACCACCACCACCGGGTGTCCGCACAGGGTGGGCGGTCCGTATTCTGGAAGCTGTGAACTGGACCGTCGACGTACCCATCGATCGCCTGCCCGAGCTGCCGCCGCTGCCCGCCGAGCTGCGCAGACGGCTGGACAACGCGCTGGCGCGGCCTGCGCTGCAGCAGCCGTCCTGGGATCCGGAGCAGGCGGCCGACATGCGCACCGTCCTGGAGAGCGTGCCGCCGATCTGCGTGCCCGCCGAAGTGGAGGAGCTGCGCGGGCAGCTTGCCGAGGTCGCGCGCGGCGAGGCGTTCCTCATGCAGGGCGGCGACTGCGCGGAGACGTTCGCGGACAACACCGAGCCGCACATCCGTGGCAACATCCGCACTCTGCTGCAGATGGCGGTCGTGCTCACCTACGGCGCGAGCCTGCCGGTGGTGAAGGTGGCGCGGATCGCGGGCCAGTACGCCAAGCCGCGTTCCTCGGACACCGACTCCCTCGGGCTGAAGTCCTACCGCGGCGACATGGTGAATTCGCTGGTCGCCGACGAGGCACTGCGCAGGCACGACCCGTCGCGGCTGGTCCGCGCCTACGCCAACGCGAGCGCCGCGATGAACCTGGTGCGCGCGCTCACCGGCGCGGGTATGGCCGATCTGCACAAGGTGCACGACTGGAACCGCGATTTCGTGGCGAAGTCGCCCGCGGGCGCCCGCTACGAGGCGCTGGCCGAGGAGATCGATCGCGGCCTGGCGTTCATGACCGCGTGCCGGGTCAACGACCCGAGCCTGAAGTCGGCCCGCATCTACGCCAGCCACGAGGCGCTCGTGCTGGACTACGAGCGCGCCATGCTGCGCCTGAGCGAGAACGCGATCGGCGAACCGGTGCTCTACGACCTCTCCGCGCACTTCCTGTGGATCGGCGAGCGCACCCGCCAGCTCGACGGCGCGCACATCGCGTTCGCGGAACTGATCGCCAACCCGATCGGCCTGAAGATCGGCCCGTCCACCACGCCCGATCAGGCCGTGGAATACGTGGAGCGGCTGGATCCGAACAACGAGCCGGGCCGGCTGACCATCGTCTCGCGCATGGGGCACAGCAAGGTTCGCGAACATGCTGCCGCCCATCATCGAGAAGGTGCAGGCCACCGGCCACCAGGTGATCTGGCAGTGCGACCCGATGCACGGCAATACGCACGAGTCGTCCACCGGCTTCAAGACCCGCCACTTCGACCGCATCGTCGACGAGGTGCAGGGCTTCTTCGAGGTGCACCACGCCCTCGGGACGCATCCCGGTGGCATGCACATCGAGCTCACCGGCGAGGACGTCACCGAATGCCTCGGCGGCGCCCAGGACATCTCCGACCTGGATCTGTCCGGCCGCTACGAGACCGCCTGCGACCCCCGGCTGAACACGCAGCAGTCGCTGGAGCTGGCATTCCTCGTGGCCGAGATGCTGCGCTGAGTCTCGCGCGCGGCGCGAGAGGTGGACGCGGTGCGCACCCACCTCCCGGCCGATTCGCGGGCCCCGCGCTTCCGGTCATGGAAGCGCCACGATCGTGACGGTGTCGCCCGCCTCGAGGTTGACGCCGATGGCCGGGGTCTGCGAAACCACCAGGGAGCTGTCAGCGCGCGCCAGCTGTTTCACCTCCACCTGTAGCCCGAGGCTCTCCAGCTTGGCGCGGGCGTTGGCCACGGTCCACCCGCGGACATCCGGCATCTTCAGCGCGTTGGACACCAGCAGGACGACACCATCACCCGACTGGATGGTGGTGCCCGCGGCCGGCTGGGTGCCGATGGCCTCGTCGGCGTCGATGGCGCGGTCGAACTCGATCCGGGTTTCCCGGACGGTGATGCCGGCGTCGGTGAGGATCTCGGTGGCCTCGGCGGTCGGTTTGCCGCGCACATCCGGGACCTTCACCGGCTGGGATCCCTTGCTGCGGTACACCTTCACCTGCGCGCCGAGCGGCAGCACGGTACCCGGTCTCGGCTCCACCCTGGCGACCGTCCCTTTGGGCGCGGTGCTGGACTCCTCACCGGCGTCGACCGGTTGCAGCCCGTTGTCCCGGATCAGCTGGTTGACCTTCGATGCCTGATCGCCCGGCTTGACGTCCGGCACCTTCGGCTTGCCGTTGGAGACCAGGACCGCGACCGTGGACCCTTTGGTGATCTTGGAGCCGGCCGACGGGTCGCTACCGACCACACCGCCGACCGGAATCGTGTCCGACGCCTTCTGCCGGATCTCGGTCTCGAACCCCGCGTTCTGCAGCGTGGCGACCGCCTTGTCGGTGTCCAGCCCGGCGATCGGCGGGACCGGCGAGTAGCGGCCGACTCCGAGCCACCAGCCGCCGACACCGACCACCAGGGTGAGAATCGCGACGATGGCCACCCACAGCCAGACCGTGCGCCGGGACCGGCTGAGCTCGTCGGCGTAGGGGGAGTACGGCGGCGCGGGATGGGCTTGCCGCACGGGCTGAGGCGGGTTGTAGTCGTCCGGCGGGCCGTAGTCGAGGCGGGGACGCTGGGCGGTGACCACTCTGGTGTGCTGCACCGGCTGCGGCGGCTGCGGCTCGCGGGCCGACGCACCGGCGAAACCGGGCTGGTCGTCACGGTCCGGCGCCACGGCTCGGTAACTGGCGCTGAGGTGCTCGGCGGACTCCTGCGGGGCGGGCACCCGGTAGGCGGGCAGTTGCAGCGCGGTGCCGATCTCCCGCAGCGCGGCAGCCATCTCGTCGGCGTCCGCGAACCGGTGGCCGGGCTCCCGCGCGGTGGCCTTGGCGACCAGCTCGTCGAACTCCGGCGGAACCCCGGAGATGAACCCGCTCGGGCTCGGCACGTCGTTCTCGATGCGTTGATAGGCCACCGAGATCGACGTGTCGCCGGTGAAGGGAACCCGGCCGGTGAGCATTTCGAAGATCAGCACGCCGAAGGAGTAGACGTCGCTGCGGGAATCGGCGGAGCCACTGGTGACCTGCTCGGGCGACAGATACGCCGCGGTGCCGAGGATGACGCTGGCCGACGTGGTGTTGGCCGCGGCCACCGCGCGCACCAAGCCGAAGTCGGCGATCTTCACCTCACCCGCGTCGGAGATCAGCACGTTCTCCGGCTTGATATCGCGGTGCACCAGCCCCGCCGCATGCGCGACCCCGATCGCCGCGAGCACCGGTTCGGCGACGGCGCGCACCGCGTGGGGCGGCATCGGGCCGCGTTCGCGCAGCAGTTCGCGCAGCGTGCCGCCCTCGACGAGCTCCATGATCAGAAAGGGATGGTCGCCGTCGACGCCTTGGTCGTACACCGCCACCAGCGACGGATGCTTGAGCTTGGCGACCGCGCGCGCCTCGAACTCGAACCGGGAGAGGAACTGGGGGTCGCCGGCGAACTTCGGATCCATCACCTTGATCGCGACCGGCCGGTCCAGGCGGGTGTCGACCCCGCGGAAGACCATCGACATTCCGCCGCGGGCGATCGGCGCATCGATCCGATAGCGCCCTTCCAGCATCTGGCCGATCAAGAGAAGTCCTCCGGCTTTCACACAGGCGATCAGCCGCTCGGTGCGGCCCCCACGATGGTATCGACTCCCCCCACCCCGGGTGTCTCACGACGTGCGGCGCGAGACCGTCTACCGTTGTCCGCGTGAGTGCATTCCCCTGCAGTGACGACGTCCTTCCGCAGTCGGTGACCTTGGTGCCGCTGCCGGAGGTGGCCGACCGACTCGGACTGGTGGTGACCCGGGTGCATCAGATGCTGCGCGACCACCAACTGCTGGCCGTCCGCAGAAACGGCGTGGCGGGGATTCCCGAACGATTCTTCGACGACACCGGCGCGGTGGTCAAGCCACTCCCCGGATTGATCACCGTGATGCGCGACGCCAAGTACACCGACGAAGAGATCCTGGAGTGGATCTTCACCGACGACGACAGCCTCCCCGGCAAGCCGATCGACGCCCTGCACGGCCCCTTGGCCCGTGAAGTCCTGCGCCGGGCAGCCGCGGAACCGTTCTGATTTCCGGCGCCTGCGGCGCTGGGTGTTCGCGGCCCTCTGGTGGCTCGCGGGCCGCGAACTGCGGATGCTCGGTCTCGCTTCGCTCGAAACCGGGAGTGGTGGCGGGCTGGGGGCGTGGGTGGTGACCGCGCGACCTGGGTTGCGCCATTGTCGGTTGCGGGCGGGTGCTTTTTCGCCGACGTGGCGGGGGGCGGTGTTCGGTCAGCGCGTGAGCCGGCCGCGCAGCGTCGCCGTGGTGAATTCGGTGGCGGCGATGCGGAGGCGGTGGTGGCGGGGGACTACGGCGCGGTGGTCGAAGACGGCGTACTCGCTGCGTTCGATGTGGTGCAGGATGTCGGCGTAGAGGGTGGCCGCGGTGCGGATGGCGGGGCGCACGCGGGGGTCGAGCAGGTCGATGCCCGGTTCGGCGCGGCGGTAGAGATCGCGGTTGACCGCGATGAGGTGGGCGAGAGCGCGGCGCACGCGCGGATCGGTCCGCCCGGTGCGGCGGCACTCGCGCAGCAGGTCGTCGTGGACGCCGAACGCGGCGAGGGCGTCGGCGGGCAGATAGACCCGGTCGCGGTCGAGGTCCTCGGCGACGTCTCGCAGGAAGTTCGTCAGCTGGAATGCCTCGCCCAGCGCGGCGGCGGCGGGCTCGGCCTCGGACACCGGGACCACTGTGCCGAGTACCGGTAGCAGCTGCAATCCGATCGCGGCGGCGGAGCCGCTCATGTATTCGCGCAGCTCACCCATGGTTGCGTAACGGTTGCGGAAGGTCGGTGAGCCGGGAGCGTCCATCCGCATGGAATCCAGGAACGTCCAGAAGTGCTGCGCGGCGATGCCGTAGCGGCGGATGGTGTGGGTGACGGCGGCCAGGACGAGCGTGCGCGGCCGTTGATCGGCTTCCCGGTTGCGCTCGTGCTCCGCGTGCGTGGCGGTGAGCGGCGCACTGCTCGGCGTGCCGGTGTCCGATTCGAGCGCGGCGCGCAGGTCCCGCTCGATCAGGTCGATCTCGGCGGCGGGCTCGCGATCGGGCCGGTCGGCGCGGTCGACGACGTCGTCCACCATGCGCGCGAACGCGTATAACGCGTGCACGGCGGGCCGCCGCTCCGCCGAGAGAAGCCGCGTGGCCAGGAAGTAGGTTCGGCCGTGGGTGGCGGCGATCTGCCTGCACTCGCGGTAGGCGAGCGGGAGCAGGGCGGCGCTCGATAGCCGGCCTTCGGTCATGGGGTGGCGGGTGTGGCGGTGGCCTCGCCGGGCGCGGCCGCGACAGTGCCGGGCGGCGTCGCGCGCAGCCGCAGCGGGTCCACCGTGCGCAGCGACAGCGCCGCCACGCTCGCGGCGAAGGTGGCCGCGACGACGTGCCAGAAGTTGTACAGGCCGATCGAACCGTCCGGCTGGAAGACCAGCATGAGCCAGGTACACACGCCGACCAGCGCCATCAACGTCGTGGTGGACAGCGCGAACCCGGCAGCCAGCGCCAGCGGCCACGAGTAGTACCAGGGCAGTGCGGCGGGCGAGAGGATGACGATCGCGACGAACGCGATCAAGATGCCGAGCACGGCCTCGCGCTCGCTGTGCCGGAATCGCCACCAGGTCCAGGCCAGCACGGCGACCAAGGCGAGCGCGCACATCGCGCGGGTCACCTCGAGCACCGATTCGAGCCGCAGCGGCGTGATCCAGGTGACCGCGTGCGCCATCACGGTGGGCAGCGAGAGCCAGTTGATGATCTTCTTCGAGCCGGACAGCGCGGTCAGCCAGCCGATGCCGACGCCAGCGATGGCCGAGGCGGCGACGAATACGACCGCGAACACACTCAACCCGAGCCCGGCGATCTTGGCGAACATCAGCGCGGGATGCGGCATGTCCTCGGTCGGCTCCGCGGCGTCGCCGGGTTGCTCGCTCGCGGGCAGGTGCGCCGGATCGCGCCCGAACCCGCTGCGCTGCGCGGCGTTCGCGTTCGTGCAGCATCCAGATCCAGACCAGGAAGGGCAGCGCTACGCCCGCGGTCGCCTTGATGGCCACGCCGATGGCGACGACCACGATGCCCGCCACGTGATGACGCTCCAGCACCAGCGCGATGCCAGCGCACATGAGGCCGACCATCAGCATCTCGTTGTGCACGCCGCCGATCAGGTGGATCAGCACCAGCGGGTTGAGCACCGCCAGCCACAGCGCCACGGTGGGCTTGCCGCCGAGATGCTTGGTCAGATACGGCACCGCCCACATCATCAGCGCCAGGCCGGGCAGCATGACCAGGCGCATCGCGATGGTGCCCGCCACCACGTTGTCCCCGGTCACGGCGGTGATCGCGCGACCGAGCAGCAGGAAGACCGGGCCGTAGGGCGCGGTGGTGGTGGTCCACACGGGGCTGACGTTGTCCAGCAGCACACCCGGATTGGCGACCGGTCCCACCTGGTAGGGATCGAAACCGTCGCGCAGCAGCGCGCCCTGGGCGAGGTAGGAATAGGCGTCGCGGCTGAACATCGGCACGGCGAACAGCAGCGGCGCGATCCAGATGCCGACGATGGCGCGCAGCTCGTTGAGCGTCACCTCGGCGCCGGTGCGGTCGCCCGTGCCGATCGTGGCGCGCCCGAGCCGCACCCAGGCGGTGACCATGAGCAGCACACCGATCCAGATGCAGATGGTCGAGAGCGCGTAGCCGTGCCCGAAGCGCAGCCACGACAGGTGCATGGCCTCCAGCAGCGGGTCCCGCTTGCGGACGCTGCCCGCGCCGAACCCGCCGAAGGTGATCATGATCGCGCCGAAGAAACCGAGCAGGGCGGCGTGGCCCTCTGGACTCCTGGCGAAGCCGGCGGACGCGCGCATCCACCACAGAAAACCACCGGGGGTGGCCGATTCGCGACGTGCCGAGGCGGGCGACGAGGGGCTGGCGCCGCCGGTGGCGGCGGCCTCAGCGGTGCGCGTTTCGGGGGATGCCATCTGGTGTCGGTCCCCCCGAGTGGTCGGCGGTCGCAACCGCGAGCGAATAGGTCGGCGCTTAGTTTACGGCGTCGCCTCGAACACTATCCGGCTGGTGCGCGGGGTCGCACGCCCAGTGCGCCCGAGCTCGCCGGCGATGCGGTTTGCCGCCAGTTTCCCCGAGAGCAGAGCGGTCGGTACGCCCACGCCGGGCGTGGTGCCGCAACCGGCGATGACCACGTTGTCGCGGGAGCGAGGGAAATTGCGCGGCCGGAACGGGCCGGTTTGCCGGAAGAGGTGTGCCGCCGAGAACGGCGTACCGGCCAGCATCCCGCGATCCGACCAGGTCCGTGGCGTGTCGAGCCGGTCGACGGCGAAGTGCTCGGCGATGCCACGGTAACCGCGCTTTTCCAGCACGGAGAGCAGCTCGCGGAGGTAGGCGGGCCCGAGGCGCGGCCAGTCCAGCGGCGCGGCCGCGAGGTTCGGGCACGGCGCGAGCAACGAGAACGGCTCGTGCCGTCCCTCACCGCGTTCGACGAACAGGCCCGGATCGGTCAGGGCGGGCCGGGTCAGCAGCAGCGAAGGGTCGCTCATCAGCTTGCCGCGGCCGCGGCGGGCGGCGATCTCGGCGAAGGTGGTCTCCCAGGCCTGCCCGAACTCGATGGTGTGGTGGGCCTGCACCGGCCAGCCCGCCGCGACCTCGGCGGGAACGGTGCCGTGCGCGACGACCGCTGACGGCGAGGCGCGCAGCCCGCGCCGGGGCCGCACACCGAAACGGCCGAGCGAGCCGAGGTCGGCGGTGAGCAGGAGCGCGTCGCAGTCGAACGAGCGCCCGTCGGCGGTGCGGGCGCGCCGGGCCCGTCGGCCCGCGTAGTCGATGCCGACCACTTCGGCGTTCAATTCCAGCGTGCCACCCGCGTCGGTGAACGCTCGCGCCAGCGCCACGGCGATCGCCCGCATACCGCCCTCGGGGAAATAGACGCCGAGGCAGGTGTCCATGTGCGGGATCGCGCCGTAGACGGCCAGCGCCTCGGCGGGTGGCATTCCCGCGTACAGCGCCTGGAAGGTGAACAGGCGCGCCAGGCGCGGATCCCGCAGGAACCCAGCGACCCGGGGGCCGAGCCTGCCGAAGCCGCCCAGTCGCGCCAATTCGACCAGCGCCCTGCGCTTTTCAGGGACGCGCACCATATCCAGCGGCGAGTCGAAGTTCGTGTCCATGAACTCGGTGAACTCGGCCGCGTAGATGCGCGCCAGCCATGAGCGCAGGCGCCGGTAACCGCGCGCCTCGGCGGGGCCGCAGGCCCGCTCCACCTCCGCGGCCATCTCGTCGGGGTCGGCGAACACTTCGATCTCGGTGCCGTCGGCGAACCGCGCGTGATATCCGGGCGCGAGCCGGTGGATGCGCAGCGGCGGCGTGCAGGTGTCTGGAGTGCGACCGACGGCCGCGAGCGCGTCGCTGATCAGTTCGGGCAACGTGAGCACCGTGGCGCCGGAATGATCTCGTAGTCCGCGCCCCTGTAACGCCCGACCCGCCCGCCGGGGTGGTCGGCCCGCTCCAGCAGCGTGACCGTGCGACCGGCGCCGGTGAGATACAGGGCCGCCGACAGGCCGGCCAGTCCCGCGCCGACCACCACGATCCGGTCGGTCGGTCCCGCGACGGTTCTCATGAAGTTCGCCTCCTCGCCTCGGCGCGGTCCATCGCACCCGATGCGGTGCTCACGCGGTGCGCTCGGTGGCGGCCAGCGCCATCGCGCGCAGCCGTTCCTTCGCCACGGACGTCGCCGAGCTGGACTCGATGGCCGCCAGACCACTGGTGGTGAGTTCGCTGATCCGGCGTTCCACTTCGTCGACCGCCCCCAGTTCGACGAGCAGCGCGCGCAGCCGCTGCACCTGTTCGGCGCTCAGGTCGGTGCCGATGCTCGAGCGCAGCAGCGTGGCCGCGCCCGCGTCGGTCTCGTCGGCCCGGCGCAGCGCCTCGGCCAGCAGCACGGTGCGTTTACCTTCGCGCAGGTCGTCGCCGGAGGGCTTGCCGGTCACCGCCGGGTCGCCGAACACGCCGAGCAGGTCGTCGCGCAGCTGGAAGGCGATGCCGATCGCGGTGCCGAACGTGCGGTAGGCATGATCAGCCCGTGATCGGCGGCGGCGATGGCGGCGCCGAGGTGCAGCGGGCGCTCGACGGTGTAGGCGGCGGTCTTGTAGCGGTTGATGCGCAGCGCGGCCTCGACCGATTCGTCGCCGCCCGCCTCGCCGTTGATGTCGAGCAACTGGCCGCCGAGCACCTCGGTGCGCATGTCGGCCCACACCGGCGCGAACCGGGCGACGGCCGCGGACGCAAGACCGGACGCGTGCACCATGTCGTCGGCCCAGGACAGCGCCAGATCGCCGACCAGGATGGCGACGCTCGCACCGAAGTGCGCCGAGTCGCCCGCCCACCCCCGGTCGCGGTGGCGCTGCTCGAAGTCGACGTGCACGGTGGGGAAGCGGCGGCGGGTGCGGGAGGAATTGATGATGTCGTCGTGGATCAGCGCGCAGGCCTGCACGAGCTCGAGCGCCGCGCAGGCGGTGAGCACCGCGGTGGCCTCGGGCGCGTTCGGGTCGCCGCCCGCTCCCAGCCACCCGGTCCACGCGAACGCGGGCCTGGTGCGTTTGCCGCCGCGCAGCACGAACTGCTCGAGCGTGTCGGTGGCCTCGGCGAAGACCGGGCCGAGTCGTTCGGTGGTCGGGCGCCGGGTGGCGAAGAAACTGGTCAGCGCGTCTTCCACGGCGGTGACGAAGGCGGGGGTGCCCGGCTGCGGCACCGCGGGCCGCGGCGTCTGAGTCCCGGTTGCGGCGGACAGAGGAGCCTCCAAGGTCGTGCGGATGGTGGACGCACGGGGTCGCGGAGGGTGCCCGGGCGCTGCGGGTGATTCGGGGCCGGGCGGCATCGGTCGCGCGTGTCGCTCGGCGTGGCGGATAGGTCGCCCGCTGCGAAGAATACGCGGGGCGCTCGAGCGACCCGACGGGGCCGCCATCGGCCACCTCTACACTGAACCGGTGACTTTCGACAACGTGCGGGGCAGCTCGACCCCTGGCCGGCCGTCCCGGACGTACCCGAACGTCTCCGCGACACCTTCGGTCGTACAGAGTCTGCGGGCGCACGCCGGGCGCGCGGTGCCGTTCTCCGTGGAGTTCAATCCGCCCAGGGACGCGGCCGCCGAGGCGCGGCTGTGGCGCGCCGTGCGGCAGTTCGAACGCATGCACCCCGCGTTCGTGTCGATGACCTACGGCGCGGGCGGTTCCACGCGCGACCGCACCGTCCGGGTGACCGGGCAGCTGGCGCAGGAGACCACGCTGCTGCCCGTCGCGCACCTGACCGCGGTGGAACACAGCGTCGCCGAGCTGCGCTCGCTGGTCGGCGCGTACGCCGACTGCGGCATCCGCAACATCCTGGTCCTGCGCGGCGACCCGCCCGGTGACCCGCTCGGCGAGTGGCACAAGCATCCCGAGGGTGTCTCCTACGCCGAGGAGCTGGTGCGTATCGTGCGCGACCTCGGTGATTTCCACGTCGGCGTCGCCTCGTTTCCGCAAGGCCATCACCGCTCGCCGGACCTGGCGACCGACACCGCGTTCCTGGCCGCGAAACTGCGGGCCGGGGCGGAGTATTCGATCACGCAGATGTTCTTCGACGTCGAGCACTACCTGCGCCTGCGCGATCGCCTCGTGGCGCTGGACCCGATCGAGGGCGCCAAGCCGATCATCCCGGAACTGATGCCGATCACGTCGCTGCGCACGGTGCAGCGCGCCGAGGAACTGTGCGGCAGGCCGCTGCCCGCCGCCGTCATGGACCGGCTGCGCAGGGCGGCGGGCGACGGCGGCGAGGAGAACGCCGCCGCGGTGCGCGCGGTCGGCATCGAGATCGCCACCGAGATCGCGCAGCGGCTGATCGAGGAGGGCGCGCCCTGCCTGCACTTCATCACGCTCAATTTCGCCAAGGCGACCAGCGAGGTGCTGACCAACCTCGGCTACGGCGTCACGGCCGCGCCGGTCGGCGTGTGAGATCCCCTCGCCACGGCGGGCGAACCCCCGGAGCCGGTCCGGCGATCGCCGCGCCGATGTCGTCGGCGTGACGGAGCGGTCCGAGGCTCCGGCCGGTGCGCACGAGTCCGCGCGGGCCGCAGCGGGATCAGGCCGCGCGGGCCGCGCGCGATCCCCAGGCCTCGGCGAGCAGCCGGTGTGATTCCAGGCGGTTGGCGTGCCGATGGGTGATCGTGGTGACCAGCACTTCGTCGGCCCCGCTCACCCGTCGCAGCGCGGCCAGCCGCTCCACGACGGTGCCCGGCGCTCCCACGAACTGGGTGGCCAGGCGATCGTCGACCAGACGCCGCTGCTCCGCGGTGAGCGGGGCGACGGTGGCCGGGTCGGGATAGTCGGCCGCGCCCGCGCCGCTGCGGATGCTGTAGACCCAGTGGCCGTAGCCCGCGGCCAGCTGCCGTGCGGTCGCGTCGTCCTTCGCCACGAGCACGTCGGCGGAGATCACCACGTACGGCTCGGACAGCTCGGCGGAGGGGCGGAACGCCGTGCGATACGCCTCGATCGCGTCCAGCGCGGTGCCCGGGGAGGCGTGGTAGGCCGCGGCGAACGGCAGCCCCAGCCGCCCGGCCAGTGCGGCGCTCTCACCCGCCGAGCTGCCGAACAGCCACAGCCGAACCTGGGCGCCCTCCCCGGGAACGGCGTGCAGGGCAACTCCTTCCGGACTGACGAAGGTCCCTCCCAGCAGCGCGCGCACCTCGTCGACCTGCTCGGCGAAGTCGAGCGGCTGGGCGCCGCGCTGCTGCAACGCGCCCATCGAGGCGATGAACTTCGACCGGTCCACGATGCGGCCCGGGTCGAACGGCGGCGGTACCACCACGCCGTCCCTGATCTCGGTGCGCCCGGTCACCGAGTCGACCACCGGCTTGCCGCTCTTGTTCCGGGCCGCTTCGGCCCCGAACTGGCCGCGCCGATGACCCGACCGCCCCAGACCCAGGTCGAGCCGGTCCGGGTACAGCGCGTTGATCGTGCCGAAGGCTTCCACGATCGAGGCCGAGGTGTGATGGCCCACCTGCACCGCCGCCGAGCCAACCCGGATGCGCTCGGTGGCGGCCGCGACGAGCCCGATCAGGGTGATCGAGGAGGAACTGGCCACCGAGACGAAGTGATGTTCGGCCAGCCAGTACCGGTGGTAGCCCCATCGCTCGGCGTGCTGGGCCAGATCGACGGTGTTGCGCAGCGCCTGCTGCGCGGTCGAGCCCGCGCTGATCGGGGACAGGTCGAGGATCGAGAGGGGGACCGCCTGACCGCTCATGCCGCGCGTCCCCGCCGCGGATCCTGTTCGCCCGCTTCGATCGCCACGCGCAGCCGGTTCTGCGCGGGCGCCACCGGGCAGGTCGCGAAGTCGGTGAAGGCGCACGGCAGATTCGCCGCCCGGTTGAAGTCCAGCACCACCGTGCCGTCCGCGTCGGCGGGGCCGACCGCCAGCGAACGCGCCGCCGGGTAGGTCGTCACCCCGCTCGTCGCGTCGGTGAACAGCACCCGCAGGTCGTCCCGGTCGCCGAACGCGACGACCCGTTCGGTCACCGCGCCGATGCGGAACTCGATGGCGCCCGCGGCGCTGTGGTGGTGCTCGAGGCCCTCGACCACGGCGCCGGTGACCACGGTCCGCTGCTGCTCGAACGGTATGAACCGCCCGGGAACCACCCAGCGCGGGTCCGGCTCGTAGGCTGGGATGCCGTCGAAGGCCAGCAGGCCTGGCGCGGCCGGGTCGTGCACCCGCACGGCGTAGCGGCCCGTGCGGCGGATCACCTCCAGCACCCGTTGTTCCTGCCGCACACGCAGTCCGGGCGCGCCCTCGACCGGTGTGACGATCTGGACGCCCGCGATACCGAGCCCGTCGTACTCCAGCCGGTTGGCGGGCTGCGCGGTGATGAACACCTTCTCGTCGGTGACCCACCAGGTGCCGGGCAGGCCCGGTAGCCGCTCGGGGCAGTCGGTGAGCCAGTGCAGTCCGGTCAGGCTGAGGAAGCCGAGCGGGTCGCGCAATTGATCTTCGCGCTCCCGGTGCCAGTGCGCCCACTCGGTCTCGAAAACGCTGGTGATGCTGGTGGTCATGACGCTTTGGCTCCTTCGTTGGCGATGGTGCGGTGGTGGGGATGACGCAGGCCGAGGTGGTCGCGCAAGGTGGCTCCGGTGTACTCGGTGCGGAAGCTGCCGCGTTCCTGGAGTTCCGGGACGACCCGGTCGACGAATTCGTCGAGCCCGTGCGGGGTGAGGTGCGGGACAAGAATGAATCCGTCGGCGGCGTCCGATTGCACGTAGGCGTCGATCTGCTCGGCGACCGACGTTGGCGTGCCGATGAACTGCTGACGTGCGGTGACCTCGATGATGAGCTCCCGGATGCTGAGCTTGTCGGCTTCGGCTCTGGCCCGCCAGGCTTCGGCGACCGCGCGGGGATCCGCGGCGTGGCGCACGCGGCCGCGGGTGATCTCGACGTTGTCGGTCGGCTCGACGTCGGGCAGCGGCCCGTCCGGGTCGTAGCCGGACAGGTCCCGGCCCCATACCTGCTCGAGAAACGCGATCGCGGTCTGCGGACCGACCTGCTGCGAGCGGATGTGCCTGGCGCGCTCCTGCGCTTCGCTCTCGGTGTCGCCGAGAACGAAGGTGGCGGCGGGGAAGATCTTCACCTCGTCGGCGTGGCGCCCGTATTTGCCCAGGCGGCCTTTCAGGTCGGCGTAGAAGCGCTGCCCGTCGGCGAGGGTGCCGTGGGCGGTGAATATCGCGTCGGCCGTGGCGGCGCCGAATTCCCGGCCGTCGTCGGAGTCGCCCGCCTGCAACAGCACCGGGTGGCCCTGCGGGCTCGGCGGCAGCACGAAGCGGGCGGCGATGTCGAATTCCGGCCCGCGATGGCGGGTTTCGGGGATGTCCCGGGCGAACACCCCCGCCTCGCGATCGATCACCAGGGAGTTGGCGGCCCAGCTGTCCCACAGTGCCCGGGTGACCTCGACGGTCTCGGCCGCGCGGTGATAGCGCCTGCTGTGCTCGAGGTAGCCGCCGCGCCGGAAGTTCTCGCCGGTGAACGCGTCCGAGGAGGTCACGACGTTCCACGCGGCGCGCCCACCGGAGAGATGGTCGAGCGAGGCGAATTGCTTGGCCAGCTCGAAGGGTTCGTTGTACGTGCTGTTGATGGTGCCCGCCAGCCCGAGCTTCTCGGTCACTCCGGCCAGCGCGTTGAGCACGGTGAAGGTATCCGGCCTGCCCACCACGTCCAGATCGTGGATGCGGCCGCGGTGCTCGCGCAGCCGCAGCCCTTCGGCGAGGAAGAAGAAGTCGAACAGGCCGCGCTCCGCGGTTCGCGCGAGGTGCGCGAACGACGCGAAGTCGATCTGGCTGCCCGAGGTGGGATCGCTCCAGACCGTGGTGTTGTTGACACCGGGGAAGTGGGCGGCGAGATGGATCGGTTTGCGGGGCTTGTCGGTCACGACGGCGTGCCTTCCGTGCTGGCGGCGTAGCGGCTCGCTGGGCGCGGCAGCCCGAGCCGGGTGCGTAAGGTGCCGGTGGACAGGGGTTCGCGGCCGAGCGCGGGCAATCGGCGCCCGGCGGCGGCGAGCGCCAAGGGGCGCAGGACGACACCGTCGGCGGCCTCGGCGCTGTCCACCGCCGCGAGCAGGTCCCGCAGTGTCTCGGCGGTCCCGAGGTGGCGTAGTCCAGCGGGCGCGGTGGCGATCACCGGGTCGGCCCAACTGTCCAAGGTGCGCGCCTGCGCGCGTGCCGCGTTCGTGGAGTCCGCCAGATGGATGTCGAGATCCAGCAGCACGTGCACGTCGTCGGGGTCGCGTCCCGCGGCCGTCAGCGCCGAACGCAGCTCGGTGCGCCGCACCCGCGCCGCGTCGAGATCGTCCGCCCCGATCCGGATCAGGTCGGCGCGGCGCAGCGCGACCTCGGTGGCGGCGGCATCGTCGGCGCGTACCGCGACGATCGGCTGGCCCTGGGGTGAGCGCGGGGTGATCGAAGGGCCTTTCACCGCGAAGTTGTCGCCGGCGAAGTCGATGTAGTGCAACTTGTCCCGGTCGACGAACCGGCCGGTCGAGGCGTCACGGATCTCCGCGTCGTCCTCCCAGCTGTCCCACAGCCGGGTGACGACCTCGATCGCCTCGTCGGCCTCGTGCCACAGCGCGGTCGCCTCCTGTGCCGGTTTGCGCCCGAATGCCCGCGCCTGCTCCTCACCTTCGGAGACGGTGACCTCCCAGCCCGCCCGGCCGAGCGTGGCGAAATCCAGGCTCTGGATCGCCTTGGCGAGATGGAACGGTTCGGTGTGGGTCACCGGCGCCTGCGGGATCAGGCCGATGCGCTGTGTGCCCGCCGCGACCCGCGCGGCGATCGCGACCGCGTCCAGCCTGCCCCGGGTGGCGCCGGGGCCGCCCGGCTGCAAGCCGAACGAGTCGGGCAGGAAGACCGCGTCGATGCCCGCTCGCTCGGCGGCGGCGATCAGGTCGAGCCAGTACCGGGCGGTGAACAGGTCTTCGGCGCGCGAATCGGCACGCCGCCAGGACGCGGGATGCGTGCCGGTCCCCGCCGCTTCGACGGCGAGGAAGAAGCCGGAGCGCGCCATCAGGCCGTGCCCTCCGCGTCGATCTGCTGCCGCAGCGCCGGGTGGGTCCCCGCCGCTGCGACATCGGGCGCCAGGAACAGCGCGCGCTGCCACAGCGCGGCGTGCACGCCGCGGGAGCTCCGGATGACGCGGCGCTCTCGCGCGGCGCGCACCGGTGCGACGGCGTGTACCCGCGCGTTACCGGAGGTGTCCGCGGCTCGTGGCGCGCGCAGGCGGGTGCGCCACCAGCGGGCGGGACCGCCTGCGACGGCGGCGGGTTCGGTCGGAACCTCCGGTGCGGTCGACGGTTCGGCGTCGGTGGCGGCCGGTTTCCGGTTGAAGGCGGAGTACACCATCAGGGCGATCCTTTTCGGTCGGTGCCACCACGTGTCCGGCTTGTGGCCGGTGGTGGGCTCCGGTGGGCGGGGGTGATCGGTGGCGGAGGACGGGAGGGCGGGTTCGGGGCGGCTGCGGCACGGCGCCCAGCGCTCCTGCCGGTTCAGCACCCTGCGTTGGCGGTAGGTCGCATGCGGCATCAGGGCACACCCTTCGAGACGGCGGGTCCGGGTATGGCCGACAAGAGCTCGCGGGTGTACTCGTGGCGCGGGTTGCCGAAGATCTCTGCGGTGCGGCCGGATTCCACGATGCGGCCGTGCCGCAGCACGGCGACGTGGTCGCTGATGCGGCGCACCACCGCCAGATCGTGCGAGATGAACAGGTAGCTCAGCGACAACTCGGCCTGGAGACGTTCCAGCAGTTCGAGGATCTGCGCCTGCACCGACGCGTCCAGCGCCGAGACCGGTTCGTCCAGCACCAGCAGTTCGGGATGCAGCGCCAGCGCCCGGGCGATGGCGACGCGCTGGCGCTGTCCTCCGGACAGTTCGGCGGGCCTGCGCTCGGCGAACCCGGCGGGCAACGCGACCTGCGCGAGCAACTCGGTCACGCGGTCGCGTCGGCGCGCGCGATCCCCGGTCCGGAACGCGCGCAACGGTTCTTCGATGATCGCGCCCACCCGCCAGCGCGGATCCAGTGAGGCGTAGGGATTCTGGTACACCACCTGGAAGCGCTTGCGCAGCGCGCGCAGCCGCGACCCGCGAACCGCGGACAGCGGTTGCCCGTCGAAGATGACCGACCCCCGGTCCGGTTCGGTGAGCCGCAACGCGATCCGCGCAGTGGTCGACTTGCCCGACCCGGATTCGCCGACCAGCGACAGGGTTTCGCCGCGACCCAGTTCGAAACCGACCCCGGCTACCGCCGTCACGGTGTCACCGCCGTGCGTCCGGAAGCTCTTGTGCACCTCACGCAGCACCAGCAGCGGCTCGCCGGTGCGGGTCTTCGGCTCGCGGTAACCACCTGCCGGGGCGAGGCCGGGCGACGCGGCGAGCAGTCGCTTGGTGTACGGGTGGCGCGGTGCGGCCAGCACCTGCGCGGTGGCGCCGCTCTCCACCACCTCGCCACCGCTGAGCACCACGAGCCGGTCCGCGCGTTCGGCGGCGACGGCCAGATCGTGGGTGATCAGCAGTACCGCCGTGCCGCGCGCGGCGATCTGCTCGGCGAGCCGGTCGAGCACCCGGCGGGCGACGGTCGCGTCGAGCGCGCTGGTCGGCTCGTCGGCGATGACCAGGTCGGGTGCGCAGGCCAGCGCCGCGGCGATGAGGACCCGCTGGCGCTGCCCGCCGGACAGCTCGTGCGGGTACTGGGCGGCCCGCAGCCGCGGCCGCTCCAGCCCCGCCTCGGCCAGCAGTTCCAGCGCCCGCGCCCGCGCCGCCGCGCGGTCGGCGAGACCGTGTACCAGCAGCGCTTCGGCCACCTGATCGCCGACGCGCCGGACGGGGTTCAGCGACAGCCCCGGGTCCTGCGGGACGAACCCGATACGGGCTCCGCGCAGCCGCCGCAAGGCCCGTTCGGAGCCGGTGTCGACCACGGTGCCGTCGAAGGTCACGCTGCCGCCGGTGATCTCGGCGTTCCTGCCGAGCAGTCCGATCACGGCCTGGGCCAGCGTGGACTTGCCGGAGCCGGACTCGCCGACCAGCGCGACCACCTCGCCCCGGGCGACGGTGAGCGACACGCCCTCCAGCGCGGTGACCGGGCCGGACTCGGAGCGATAACGAACCCGCAGGTCCTCGACGTGCAGGAGGGGAGATGCCGGGGCGCTCACGCGTGATCCCCCTTTCCGATCGCGCGCCCGAGGCGCTGCGCGGCGAGCACGACGGCGATGATGACCAGACCGGGCATGGTGGTCATCCACCAGGCGGTCGCGAGGTAGTTGCGGCCTTCGGAGATCAGCGTTCCCCATTCCGGGGCGGGCGGCTTGGCGCCGTAGCCGAGGAAGCTCAGCGCCGACACGGCCAGCACGGCCATGCCGAATTCGACCGCGGCCAAGGCGAGCACGGGCTGGTAAGAGTTGGGCAGCACGTGCCTGGCCAGCACGGTGTACCACCGCACGCCCGCCGCGTGGGCCGCCTCCACGTACACCGCTCGGCGGACCCGCAGCACTTCCGATCGCATCACGCGCGCGAAATTGGCCACCAGCGAGATGCCCACCGCCACCGCGACATTGCGGGTGCCGAAACCGAGAGCGGTCACCAGCGCGAGCGACAGCAGCAGCGCTGGCACCGACAGCAGCACGTTGACCAGCCGCATGACGACGGCGTCCACCACGCCGCCGATCGATCCCGCCAGCAATCCGAGCAGTGACCCGGCGACGAGCGCGATGCCGACGGCGGTCAGGGTCGCGGTCAGCGAGAGACCGGCGCCGTGCACCATTCGGGTGTAGAGATCACGTCCGAGATTGTCGGTGCCGAACCAGTGCGCGGCGCTGGGCGCCTGGAACTTCTGCGCGGGCACGCCGGTCAGCGGGTCGCCACCGGCGAACACCGACGGCGCCAGCGCCCAGCCCACCGCGAGCAGCGCGACGGCGCCGGCGATCACCAGTCCGGCGTTGCCGCGCAGCGTCCGCCGGTTCAGGGCCGGTCGCCGTAGACCGGGCAGTACCGCTCGGCGGCGTTCCCCGGTCACGCCGACCACGAGTCCTCACCTCCTCGGTGCGCCAGGGGGCGGCGGACGGAAGCAGCGTCAGGCACGGATGATCGCCTCCTCGGCGTCGGCGGCGCTCTGTCCGGACTCCTCGCGCACGCCACGGGAGCGCGCGGCGATGCGCGGGTCGAGCAGGGGATACAGCAGGTTGACCGCGAGATTGACGCTGACGAACACCACCGAGGTGAGCAGCACGATGCCCTGCACAACGGGGATGTCCTGCGCCAGCACCGCGGTCTGGGTGAGCCGCCCGACGCCTTGGCGGGCGAAGACCGTCTCCACCACCACCGATCCGGCGAGCATGTTGCCGACCAGGACACCCGCGATGGTGAACGCGGGCACGCTGGCCGGGCGCAGCACGTGCGTGCGCCGCACCCACCAGCGCGATCCGCCCTTGGCCAGCGCCACGTCGACGAACGGCTGACGCCAGGTCGTCTCGAGCCCGGCGGTGAGCACCTGCGCGATGACCGCGCCGATCGGCAGGGCCAGGGTGAGCGCGGGCAGCACCGCGCCCGCGAAACCGTGTCCGCCGAACGCGGGCACCAGCCGCAATTGGAACGAGAACACCTGCAGTAGGAGAAGTCCGGTCCAGAAGGTCGGCACCGAGACACCCAGCGACGGCAGCGCGGCCAAGGCGTTGCGCAGCCACGGGCGGCGGGTATGGGTCGCCGCGAACGCCAGCGAGACGCCACCGGCGACCGCGAAGAGCAAGGCGGTGCCGGTCAATCCCAGTGTGGCGGGCAGCGCGTCGCCGATCGCTCCGGTGACCGGTTGCCCGGTCGCGATGGAATGCCCGAGATCACCGCGGACGGCGTGCCCGAGCGCGGTGAGGTACTGCTCCCACAGCGGCCGATCCAGCCCGTAGCGGGCCTGCAATTCGGTGATGGCGGCCTTGTCCACCGGGGTGCCCGCGCCGCCGCCGTCGGCCGCGATCGAGACCGGGTCGGCGGGCAGCAGATACAGCACCACGAACGACAACGTGAACGCCGCCCACAGCACCCAGACCGCCTGCAGCGCCCGCAGGGCCAGATAGCGCGCCATGACTATCGTCCGCTCAGCCAGGTGTCGAAGAACTGCAATCGCGCCGAGGCCTCGAATTTCAGATCGCGCGTGTTCGCGCCCGCTCCGATGGCCTGAGAGAGCTCGACGGTGGGGATCAGCAGTCCGGCGTCGAGCACCTGCTGCTGCGCGGTGCGGATCAGCGCGGCGCGCGTCGCGGCGTTCACGGTGGCGACCTGTCCGTTCAGCGCGTCGTCCAATGGCGGGATGGAGCCGCGGACATTGAGATTGCGGCCATCGAGCCCGAAGGAGGTGCGCAGGATGTTGCCGTCGGCGCGGGTGGTGTTGCCGTAGGCGGTGTCGAAATCCTTGCTGTTCTGCCGCGCCGTGGTCTCCGCCACCGACACCAGGTCCAGCTTCAGCTCGACGCCCACCTGCCGCAGTTGCTGCTGCACCAGTTCGAGAATCGCTTGGTTGCCCGCGAACACTTGGCTGAACAGCACCGAGAACGACAAGCGCTCACCGTTGTTCACCCGGATGCCGTCCGCGCCGGGCGCCCACCCGGCCTGGTCCAGGATGGCCCGCGCCTTCGCCGGGTCGTAGGCAAGGCGGGCCGAGAGGTCGGTGTAGCCGGGGGTGGTGCTGGCCAGCGTGCTGGTGGCGGGTTTGAACTGCGGGCCGAGCACGGTGTCGACCAATTGCTTGCGATCGATCGCGGGCAGTAGTGCTTGGCGCACCGCCGGATCGCGCAGCGGTCCACGGGTGACGTTGGGCTGCAGGCCGAACGGCACACCGGGGTTGGCGGTGCTGAGCACCCGTCCCCCCGAGGCCTCGATCTGCGCGGCGTCCTGCGGCAGCGCGTCACTGATCGCGTCCAGCTGACCGGAGGCGAGACTGCCGGCGCGCACCCCCGATTCGGGCACCACGGTGAACTCGATCCGGTCCAGGTAGGCCGGGCCGCGATGGGCGAAAACCGCCGAACCCCAGCGGTAGTCGGCGCGCTTGGCCAGCGTCGCGGACGCGTCCTGGCGATAGGCTACGTAGGTGAACGGCCCGCTGCCGACGTTGTCGCCGAGGCAGCGTTGTTCGGCAGGCTTGGCCGTGGTCACGTCGGCCAGGATGCCGAGCTGGGCGGTCGAGGAGGCCTGCAGGAATTGCGCGTTGGATCGGCTGAACTCCACCCGGGCCGTGAGCCGGTCGACGGCCGTGGTGCCGACGTAATCGGCGAGGTAGCTGCTGCCCAGTGGCGCTTTGCCCGACCCGAGCCGCACGATCGAGTCGAACGTGTTGCGCACCGAGTCGGCGGTGAGCGGCGTTCCGTCGCTGAAGGTGACGCCGTCGGTCAGGTGAAAGGTGAACACCTTCGCGTCGGGGCTCACCTCCCAGCGCTGTGCCAGCCACGGCTTCAACTCCCCGGTGGCCGGGTCCTGATCGGTCAGCGAATCCACGATCTGGCGGGCGACGTACAGCGTCTGGTTGGTTCCGGCCTGCGCCGGGTCCGAGCAGGTCGGCGCCTGGGACAGGCCGTAGCGCATGGTGCCGCCCGGCTGCGGCGGGCCCGCGTCACCGCCGGGCGCGGCCGAATCGCTGCCGCAGGCGGCCACGGTGGTGGCCGTGGCGAGCGCGCCGGCCAGCGCGACGATTCGGTGACGGGTTCGGATCACGAGGCAACTCCAGATACTTCGGTACGGGCGAACTGCTCGCCCTGGTCGGAATCAATAGCGGCGACGCAGGTCGCCGACGGCCGGTCGATGTGGCGGCGCGGTTCGGGCGCGCTCTCCGCTCGGCACGGCGCGGCCGGGCGACCGCGAGCGGAGTGCGCAGCGCGAAGTCGAGTGCCGTGCGCCAGAGGGGCGGCTCCGAGGCCCCCCGCGACGCCGCCATCGCCCAGAAGTACCGCGCCGACGTGGGCAGGTCTCCGCTGAGGTCGACGCCCGGCTCGCGGTGCCCGGCGAGCAGGATCAGCGCGAGGGCACTCCTCACCCGGCGCCACGGGTGCCGGGGCTGGGCCACGAGAGACGCCTGACCGGTATCGGCGGCGCCGGGTGCGGCAGTGCGGGACCGGATCGCCCGGCGCGCCGGATTCGATGGCGGCGGCGGGTGCGGTGGAAGCACTCACGACGGGTCCTCGATGATCACTTCGGTCCTCCATCGGTCCCGGCGGAAGCACCCGCACCCGGTGACCGGGGGGTTGCTGCGACGTCGACGAGCCAGGTCTCTCGGTCGCTCTGGATGGTTGGCGCCGACCCTTCGTCAACCGATGTCGGGATCGAGCCGAATCATGATGCCCAGCAAGCGAACCCGACAACAAGAGAAGTAATCACCGTGAGCGTAGACCTTGTCCCACGCGGATTCATCGGATCTTTGTAGTAACCAGGCGTGCGCTGCTCTGCCGAGCGCGATGCGCGCCTGCCGGGGAATCGTCGAGGGCGTCCAGTGTCGAACGGCGGCGGCTCGAAGCAGCATACGGTGCTGACCGGACCAGGAGGAAGCAGGTTCGGGTCATTCCGGGTGAACCGGACTCGCTGCGAGATTGCTGTCCGGAATACCGACTGCTGCATGCGTTTGCCGGAGTACTGTGCCCCTCGATCGTTCCGCCGATGAGGAGGTTCTGTGACCATATTGCGCCGTCTGACCCAGTTGTCCGCTGTCGCGACCAGTTCCATCGCCCTCGTGCTCGCCGGGCCCGGCGCCGCGCTCGCGGCTCCGGATGCGACGATTCCCGCGTTCTCCGACCAGTCCGTGCCGGTCGCCGCCCCCGGTGACCTGTTCGGCGCCTACCAAGCCGCGATCGACGGGCTGCGCAAGCTCGGCATCGAGCCGTTCGCCTACCCGACCGCGTCGGCGTTCTGCCTCGACAACACCACGGCCGGGCTGGCACCCGCTGTGGCGGGAGCCATTCCGGGACCGTGGCCGAAGAACACCGTGCAGATCCCCGGCCTCGACCTCAGCGCGGTCAAGGCCGGACAGGCCATGTTCACCTTCGTGCCCTACGGACTCGGACCCGACGGCCCGAACACGGCGGGCATGCAGGTCGCTTGGCTGAATCTCAGTAACGGCCGCAGCGGCACGGCCGCCATGGGGCCGCTGTCGGAGATCGCGCGCGCGATGATCCCCGCGGCCGTTCCCTCGGACCTGCGGCCCGGTGCCGAGCAGGCGATCCGGGACTTCCTCTTCGCGTCGCTGCCGATGGGCGGGGTGCGCGCGGTCCCGGTGGACACCGGAAGGGGCACGGTACTGGCCGCGGTGTTCGGCACGGTCCAGAACGGCGCCAAGTCGTGCTTCTTCTTGCCGACGGTCGGAATCGCCACGGTGCCGTGAGATCGCGGCCGCCGCGGCGCGGTGCGCTCAGCCGAGCGTGCGGCCTTTCCATCGCGCCGCGCCGCGGCGGCGGAGCCGGTGCGAACGCGCCCACAACAGCAGATACGCCGCCACCGACACCGGGTGCGCCACGGCGGCCAGCACGTCCGGACCGCGCAGCGGGCCGCCGGTCTCGGTCGAGCGGGCCAGCAGGCGCCCGGTGACGGCGGCGAGCCAGCCGATCAGGCCCGTCCGCCGGGCCGTGCCACTGCCGAGCACAGCCGCCGCGGGCGGTACCCAGTAGGCGAGGGCGGCGATCAGGCCGACCGCCGCTCCGCCCGCGACGGTGCCGTCGTAGGCCGACCACAGCCACCGCGTGTAGCCGGCGTCGAGTTCGGCGGCGCCGCGATACATCCTCGTTCGAGCAAGCGGTCCCGCGGCCGCCAAGACGGTGGAGTGACCGGCTCGCCGCAGGGCACGGGCGATGTCGAGGTCTTCGGTGACGCTCCGGGCCACCGCCGTGTGGCCGCCGATCGCGCGGTAGGCGGTGTTGTCGAACACGAGGAACTGGCCGCAGGCCACCGCCGTGGACGGCCGCAGGCTCCGGTCGGCCGCGGCGACGGGCAGTGTCGAGGCCCACGACCAGCACAGCAGGGGCTGCACAACGGCCTCCGTCATCGAATCGGCCACTTGCAGCGGCCACGGCGAGACCAGCGCGGCTCCTCGGGCGCGCAGCGCGCCGACGGCCGCAGCGAGCGCCGTGGGAGCCAGCCGCACGTCGGCGTCCAGGAAGATCAACACGGGCGTCCGCACCTCCTCGGCCAGGCGGACGCACGCGGCGGCCTTCCCGGTCCAGCCGGGCGGCGGGTCGGACTCCGTGCGCAGCAAGGTGAAGCGAGGGTCGTCGCCGATCGCGGCGCGGGCGGCGGCGCCGGTGCCGTCGGTGGACGCGTCGTCGAGGACGCGCACCGCCAAGCGCGGTACGCCCACTTGAGCGCGCAGGTCACCGATCAGATCGGGTAGCCGGTCGGCCTCGTTGCGGGCCGGGACGCAGACGGTGACCGGTTCGATCACCGTCGCCGGGGTATTCGCCAGCCGCCGCACGGTGAGCCGGTTGTACAGCGCGATGCCCGCGCCGAGCGCCGCCACCGCGGTGGCGGAGGCGGGCAGGATCGAATTCGCGCGCGACGTCTTCGGCAGGTCGGCACTCACCATGCGCGCCACGCTATCCCGCCACACCGGCCCGCCGCTCAGCGGTTCTGCGTCACCGTGCGCCACCAGCGGCTCAGGGAGAAGCCGACTTCCGGAGCGCCGGGCGGGGCGGGGTTGCGGTCCATGTAGGCCATCGCGGCGATGATGGCGGCCACCGCGAGGGTGATGCCGCCGACGATGCCCGCCCAGCCCGCGAACGAGCGGGTGTTCGGGTCGGCGTAGCTGACCTCGGCGCGCAGCGGGGAGACTTCGCCCGGCGGCAACTTCCAGGAGACGACGTTGTCACCCTCGCGGCTGCCGTTGGTCTTGGCGACGCGGGCCGGGAACGCGATGGTGAACTGCACGTCCGAGCCGTGCGGCGGGACGGATTTCAGATCCACCCGCCCGGACAGGCTGACCAGATCGCCGGTGCGCTGGAACTGCAACTGGAACATGCCCTGGGTCTGCTCGGACAGCTGCCCGAGCTGCTGCACCTCGCCGAAGGACAGATCCTCGAAGAAGACCTGGCTGCCCGTGTACCCGTCCTGGGCGTACGGCTCCACCCGCACCTTCGCGGCCAGCGTCTCGGGCGCCTTCAGCTGCGGGCCCTTGTCACCGGGGTCGGCGGGCACGACGGCGGCGACGATCCGTCCAGACACCCGGTCGTTGGACGAGACACCCATCGAGACCTGGACGCGCAGGCAGCCCGCGAGCATCGGGACCAGCATCGCCGCGAGCAGAACGGCCGCCGTGACCCGCACGCCGCGGCGTGGCTGCCGCCGCTGCGGCGGGTGCGGGGAATCGGGCTGAGTGGTGACGGGACTCGGCTGCACGGGTGACATCGTGCCAGTCCATCCGCCCGGAATGAAACGCGCCACTCGCGGCGCGCGTCGGCGCGCCGCGCCGGAGGTGGCGGGCCGGGTCAGCGGTGTGCGCGGGCCGCGGCCACCAGCAGGGGAACGCCCAGCACACCCATACCCGCGAGGCCGTAACCGGCGGACGGCAGCAGGTTGAGGAACACCGCGTGGGCCAGCGCCGAGCCGAGCCAGGTCCACAGGAACATGACCACCGGGACGGTGAGCGCCACCGCCCGTCCGCCTGCCCGCGCGGGATCGGGCGCCGCGCGCTCCCATACCGCGAGCAAGGCGCCCATCACCAGTGCGACCGCGAACCACCCCAGGTAGTTCGTCAGCGGAATCCAGTCCAGCCCGGGCAGTCCGGAGCCGGTGTCACACCAGGTCCACTGCCCGTCGGCCACCATCTGCGGATCGAGGAACAGGTCCCAGCCCACCGCGCCCGCCGCCGTCCACACGATCCGGGTGCCCGTGTGACGCGCCAGCATCCCGGCCACCACCCACACCGGGTACATGCCGCCGGTCCAGGCCAGCGGGATGAGCAACGGCACGTCGAACAGGGCGGGACCGAGCCGGTCGGTCGCGTACACGTAGCAGCCGAACGGTATCCCGGTCGCGGTGCCGATCACCTCGGCGGTGAGCCCGGCGCCGGAGACGATGATCATGAATCCGACGGCGTAGCGAAAGCCCCTGGTCACGGTCGCGTGCGCCAGCGCGGCGGCGGCGGTCAGCAGCACGATCGCGACGGTGATCCGGTCACGCGCGCCGCCGGTGGTCAGCGGATATCCGATCTGGAGGAGGATGGTCAGCGCGACGAGGCCGAGGGGCAGCAGAAAGCCCGCCGAGCGGTACACCGGCGCCGGGCCGGTGGAGCGCTGCCGCTGGAAGGCGGTCGGCTCCGTCGTCGGCGGCGGGTCGCTCGAGTCGGTCATCGTCGCAGCCACCGGGGCAATCGGCGCCGGTTCAGGTCGCGCAGGGCGAGGGCGGCGGCCGTGCGACCGCTCGCTCCGGAGACGCCGCCACCCGGATGGGTGGACGCGCCCGTCAGATACAGCCCCGGCGCGCCGGGCACCCGCTGGCCCGCCAGTTCCGGCAGCGGCCGCCACAGCATCATCTGGTCCAGCGACATCTCCACGTGCATGACGTTGCCGCCGACGAGCCCGAGTTCGCGCTCCAAGTCCACCGGCGTCTGCACGTGCCTGCGCGACACCGTCTCGGCAAAACCGGGCGCGTAGTGGTCGACTTCGGCGATGACGCGGTCGCCCTCCCGCTGCGCCAGCTCGGCCCAGTCGGCGCCGGAGGACAACCGGTACGGGTGCCACTGCGCCCACAGCGACAATTGATGCTCACCGGGCGGCGCGATGGTCGGGTCGAGGGCGCTGAAGCTCATCGCCAGCACAACCGGTCGCGGCGGCAGGTCGCCCGCGAGCGCGGCGCCGTGCGCGCGCCGCAATTGCGCGCGATCGGAAACCAGGAATTGCAGGCCGCGAGCGGAATCATCGGCCGGGCTGCCGGGGTAGCTGGGCAGCGCCGAGGTGGCGGCCCGCACCACCATCCCGATCCCCGGCCCGACGCGGATGCGCCGACGCCAGTCGTCGAGCGCCGCGCTGTCGTAACCGCCCGCGCGCAGCAACTCCAGCGTGGTCAGCACATGACTGCCCGCGATCACGAGGTCGGCGCGCAGCTCTCGGCCCGACGCGGTGCGCACCCGCCAGTGGCCCGCGTCACGGCGCAGGGCCGTCACCGCGTCGCCCGCGGTCACCACCCCGCCGTCGGACCGCAGCCGAGCCACCAGCGCCGTGGTCAGCGCACCGCTGCCACCGACAGCGCGCCCCGGCGGCAGCGTGTGCATGAGCGTGGCGAAGCCGACCATCGGCGCCGTGCCCGGCTCCGACATCGGCGGCCCGGACTGCGCACCGAACCAGGCCAACGACGCCTTCAACCGTTCGTCCTCGAAAAAGGTGTCCAGCAGCGCGTCACCGGATTGCAGGAATTCCCGGGACAGGGCGCTGCCGCCGTCGCGAGCGTCCAGGCCCCAGAACGACCGGACCAGCCTGCCCGGCGTCGGTCCGCCGCCGAAGGCCCGCATCACGCGGGCGCTGCGCGGACCCCACACCCGGACGAACCGGCGATAGGCCGCCGCGTCCCCACGGCCGCAGGCCGCCGCGATCATGCGCAGGTCGCTTCCAGGTCGCGATGGAACACGATGGCGGGGCGGCCCGCGTGGGCGGGGGTGAAACCCCATGGATCGCAGTCGATGTAGCGCAGCCCGAAACGGCCGAGTTCGAGTTCCTCGACGATGCCGGTGTGGCGGATCATGATATGCGCCGAGGAGCCGCGATCGACCCGATGGCCGGGGAACCGTTCCACCGTCGACACCGCGCCGCCGAGGACCTCGTCGCGTTCGAGCACTTCCACCTCGTGGCCGGCGCGGGCGAGGTAGCACGCGGCGACCAAGGCGTTGTGACCCGAGCCGACGACGACGACCGTCACGTGACCCTCACAGCGGCAGCCGCCTGCCGAGGATGGCGAACGGACGGTTGTCGCCCGCGAACACGAAATTCCGGATCACGTCGGTGAATCCTTGCCTGCGGTACAGCCGCCAGGCGCGGTTGTCCTCACCGGCGACCTCGGGGGTCGACAGCAGCACCGCGCGTTCGGTGCGGTCGCGCAGCAGCCGCTCCAGCAGCGTGGCGCCGATCCCGCGGCCCTGCGCGGCGGGATGCACGTGCAATTCGGTGAGCTCGAAGTAGTCCGAGAGCAGTTCGCGCGCGGAGTGTTCCGGCCAGCCCGAGCGGCGCATGCCGCTGTGCACCTGCTGATGCCACCACTGGTGCGCGGCGCCGCGATAGCCGTAGGCGATCGCCACGATCGGAGCGCTGCGCAGATCGATCCGGCCGGAGTCGTCGGGCACCACCGCGGCGACCGCCTGCCAGCCGGGCCGGGTGGTGTGCTCGGTCCACATCGGCGCGCGATGGTTCTCGGTTCCGCGCGGATAGTCCATGGCGGCCACGTAGACCGCGAGCGCGTCGTGCAGCCGGGAGCGCAGGACCGCCACCGAGAGATCGACGACGGCGGGTGCGGGAGTGTGATTGGGCTTGACGGCGGTCATGGCTCTCGTCGGTCGCGCGGACGCGGAAGTTTGTCGGTGGGCGTCTCTATATTCAAGCTCAATTCAAACGTTCGAATACCTGTTCGGTCCGGGCGGTGGTGGAAAGCGGTGGGGCACGCCGCCTCCAGCGCGGGATACGGGCCAAGGTACGCGATGTGGAGGGACGGCGATGGCGATGGCGATGGCTATGGGGATGTCTGGTCGAATGGAACATCCGGGCCGGGCCGGCAAGCTGCTGGAGCGCGCGGACGGATTGCTCATGCAGGCGGCGGGGGAACGCGATCCGCGGGAGCGGTTCCGCACCGCCTACCTGGCGGCGCTGCGCGGCGCGGGCGCGGTGATCGCGCTCACGGGCGCCGACGCCGCGCCACGCGCGCGCTCGCGCAACGCGTGGGTGCTGATGCAGCGCGCCGCGCCCGAATTCGTGATGTGGGCGGATTACTTCAGCGCCCGCTCGGAGATCCGGGCGGCGCTCGAGGCCGGGCTGGACCGAAAAGTCGACGAACACGAGGCCGACGAGTTCTCTTCGCGGGTGGCGGCATTCCTCCACGACGTGGAAGATCTCCTCGCGGCGTCGGCCCGGTTGCGACCCGCCCCGGGGTTGACCGGCGGTATGACCGCTTAGTTATCGGCGAGTAGGTGGTATGGCCCTGATCGAACTCGTATCATTGGTGACAGATAGCCGCCAAGGTCGGCTATCTGTCGCCTACCCGGAGGCGACAGCCACGTCCTAGTGCCGGGGGAGGTACCGTGCCACTCTCCGAGCACGAGCAGCGCATGCTCGAACAGATCGAGAGCGCTCTCTATGCTGAGGATCCCAAGTTCGCCTCGTCCGTCCGCGGCGGACGGCTTCGTTCGACCTCGAGTCGTCGCAGACTCCAGGCCGCGGCGTTGTTCGTCCTCGGCCTCTTTCTCCTCGTCGCAGGCATCGCAGCGCCCGTGAAGCCCGGCGGCTTCCCGATCATCAGCCTGATCGGGTTCATCGTGATGTTCGGCGCCGGTGTGCTCCTGCTGGTGGGCACCTCCAAGAGCATCGCCAAGAACGACCGGTCCGGCGGTGAGAACTCCTCCGGCGGCTCGGGCGGACGAGGGCGCCAGCGCAGATCCGGCGGGTTCTCCGAGCGCATGGAGGATCGCTTCCGGAGGCGGTTCGAGCAAGAGTAGCTCGCCCGTAGCCTGACAACTTCAGCACAACCGGCGACGCCGCACCGCGATGGTGCGGCGTCGCCGGTTCGCGCATCTGGGCACCCACGCCGGGATGATCTTCGGACCGGTCTTCCCGCTTCCCCCACACCTCCCCACGAACTCCGCCCACCACGCCCCCGCGCCGCCTGCGCCAGGGGGTTTGCTGGGTGTTTTCGGGCCTTTGTCCGAGGGGGTGGCGCGTGTCGGAAGAACTCGCGAAAGTTCTCCACGGCGGTGATAGCTGGGATGACCTGCGGAATCGTCTGGGTCGGGAGCCAGATCACCGCTTGTTTCGATTGAAAGTGGGGGAAAGTGGGGTAATGTGGAGCGCGCAGTACTGAAGTGCCGACCATCGAGGTGATCGACCAGGGAGGTATCGAGATGTTTCTCGGTACCTACACACCTCGCTTGGACGACAAGGGGCGACTCACGTTGCCTGCGAAGTTTCGAGACGATCTGGCGGGAGGGTTGATGGTCACGAAGGGGCAGGACCACAGCCTTGCCGTGTACCCGAAGGAAGAGTTCACCGCGCTCGCCCGGCGAGCCGCGGCCGCGTCTCGAAGCAACCCGCAGGCCCGTGCGTTCGTCCGGGCACTCGCGGCCGGAACGGACGAGCAGCGTCTGGACGCGCAGGGCCGGATCGTGTTGTCCGCCGAACATCGTCGCTACGCCAACCTGGACAAGGAATGCGTGGTGATCGGTTCGGTCAACTTCCTGGAGATTTGGGACAAGCAGGCGTGGGAGTCCTACCTCGCCGAGCACGAGGAGGACTTCTCGCAAGCCAGAGACGAGTCGCTGGGCGGAATCTTCTAGCCGCGGGCGAACGAGTGCCACGCGGTCTCTGCCCGGACGCGGACCCTGACGTACTTCCCCGACGCCAGGTGCCGAGGTTCGGTCAGAGACCACGGGGCATTCGTATCCGTATCGAAAGCATTGTGTTTCAAGGCGACCCGTGTGCGGTGCGCGACGACGCGAGGCAGGACTCCGGGAGGTCGAGGTGAACCGTGAACAGCGCGGCCCCCGCCATGTTCCGGTTCTGCTCGAGCGGGCCAACGCGCTGCTCGGTCCGGCCTTGGCCGAGCCGGGCGCGGTCTACGTCGACGCCACCCTCGGTCTCGGCGGCCACGCCGAACACTTCCTGAGCACCTATCCGGGCCTCCATCTCGTCGGCCTCGACCGCGACACCACCGCGTTGAAGCTGGCCGGCGAGCGGCTCGAGCCGTTCGCGGACCGAATAACCCTGGTGCACACGCGCTATGACGGCATCGCGGACGCGCTCACCGAAGCGGGATTGCGGGCTACCGGCTCGGTCTCGGCCATCCTGATGGACCTGGGCGTCTCCTCGATGCAGCTGGACGAGGCCGACCGGGGTTTCGCCTACTCCGTCGACGCGCCGCTGGACATGCGGATGGACCCCACCAGCGGGCTCACCGCCGCCAACGTGCTGAACACCTACAGCCACGGCGAGCTGGCCCGGGTGCTGAAGACCTACGGGGAGGAACGCTTCGCGGGCCGGATCGCCGCCGAGGTGGTCCGGCGTCGCCGGGTCAAACCGTTCCGCACCAGCGCCGAGCTGGTGGAACTGCTCTACGCCACGATCCCGGCGGCGACGCGCCGCACCGGCGGGCATCCGGCCAAGCGCACCTTCCAGGCGCTGCGGGTGGAGGTCAACGGGGAACTCGACTCCTTGCGCGCCGCGCTGCCCGCCGCGCTCGCCGCACTGCGCGTCGGCGGCCGCATCGTCGTCATGTCCTACCAATCCCTGGAGGACAAGGTGGTCAAGCAGGAGCTCACCGCGCGCACCGCGTCCAGGACGCCGGTGGACCTGCCGGTGGAGCTGCCCGGAATGGGACCGGAGTTCCGCCTGCTGACCCGGGGTGCGGAGAAGGCGACCGAACAGGAGATCGAAGACAACCCGCGCGCGGCGCCGGTACGCATGCGCGCCGCCGAGCGGATCCAGGAGGCGCGGTGAGCGAGCAGTGCGCCCCGCCGCACCGCGCCGGCCGGGTACGGCTTTTCCGCGGTGCTGCCGGACGCCGGATGAGACAGCGTCGAGTCGTGCCGATCCGGCGTCCCGGGAGGAATGAGGAGGGGAATCGATGAGCGTGCGGACGCGGACCGTCGCGGCGCCGGGCCGGGTCGCCCGGCGGGTCCAGGAGGCCGAACGGGTGAAGTCGGGCGCGGCGCAGCGCGCCTACGCGCGGCGGCGCATGCGCGCCGAGGGCGGTGCGGACACCCCGTTCCTGCCCACTGTGCGGCGCTCGGCGATGGCCGCGCGCATTCCGTTCGTCACCGCCATCCTCGTCCTGCTCGGTTGCGGTCTCGCGCTGACCTTGCTGCTGACCACGCGCGCCGCCGAGGACAGCTACCAGCTCGGCGACGCCAGGGCGACGAACCGGCGGCTGGCCGACGAGCGCGCCGCGCTGCAACGTGAGGTGGAGGCCGCCGACTCGGCCCCGGAACTGGCCGCGCGAGCGCGTGAGCTCGGCATGATCCCGGCCAAGGACCCGGCCCGCCTGCTGGTCGGCCCGGATGGCTCGGTGACGGTGATCGGCAAGCCCACCCCAGCCCAGGGCACTCCCGTGCCGCCGCTCAACGCCGAGCCTTCGGCGCGGTCGCCCAGGGGCGAGCGGGTGGTCCCGGTCACCACCACGCCCGGCGCCCCGGCGCCCGGACAGCCGACCACGGGCGTGCAGCACAACGCTCAGGTGAACACGGCGCCCGCTCCGGGCAGTCCGGTTCCGGCCGCGCCCGCCGCGGCGAACCCGCAGCCCGGCCGGCCCACGCCACAGGCCGACGCGCCCCGGACACCGGAGGGGGCCGCGCCGCAGCCGGAGGCTGCGCAGGAGCCGCAACCGCAGGCGGCCCCCGGCGGAGTGCCGCAGTGACGCGTCCCAGGCCGGCGCCGCGCCGGCGACGCGGGCCAGGCCCGGCGCGCCCGACGGGCAGGCCGCGTCCGAGCGCGGCAGCTGTCCCGGACGGTCCGCTCCGGTTGCGCCTCGGCGTCGGCCGGGTGGTCATGCTCGTCGCGCTCGCCGTGGTCGCGCTGCAATTGCTGTGGGTGCAGAGCGTCGCGGCGCCCGGACTCTCCGCGCAGGCGGCCAGCCAGCGCACCACCCATCAACCCGACCCGGCCACCCGGGGGCCCATCACCGACCGTTACGGCAAATCCCTGGCTTTCACCGTCTCCGCGAAAGCGCTGACGTTTCAACCCGTCCGGGTCCGCCAGGACCTGGCGGAAGCCAAGGCGAAGAACGACAAGGCGCCCGACCCCGACGAGCGGCTGCGCGACATCGCGCGCACCATCCATCAGAAGGTGGGCAAGGGCGCGCCGTCGGAAGCGGACCTGCTGGCGAAGCTGCGCAGCGACGAACAGTTCGTTTACCTGGCCCGCAACGTGGACCCGAGGATCGCGAGCGAGATAACCGAGAAGTTCCCCCAGGTCGGCTCCGACCATCAGAGCCCACGGGTGTACCCCGGCGGCTCGCTGGCGGCTAACGTCGTCGGCGCGGTCGGGTGGGACGGCCACGGGCAGGTCGGGCTCGAGTCGTCGCTGGACTCGGTGCTGGCAGGCACCGACGGCTCGCACACCTACGATCGCGGCTCCGACGGCGCGGTGATCCCGGGGAGCTGGCGCGACGAACAGCCCGCGGTCAACGGCTCCGCCGTCGAGCTCACCCTGGACTCCGATCTGCAGTACTACGTGCAACAACAGGTGCAGCAGGCCAAGGACGTCTCGGGTGCGGGCGCCGCGTCGGCCGTCGTCCTGGACGCCAAGACCGGTCAGGTCCTCGCGATGGCCAACGACAACACCTTCAACCCGGAACTGGGACCGCAGAAGTGGGCCGACGCCCAGCTGAGCAACCCTTCGGTCACCGATGTGTTCGAGCCCGGCTCGGTCAACAAGATCGTGACGGCCGCCGCGGCCATCGAATACGGCCTGACCGATCCGGACGAGGTCCATCAGGTACCCGGCGCCATCCAGATGGCGGGCGTCACCGTGCACGACGCGTGGTCGCACGGAGTCGAGCCCTACACGACCACGGGCATATTCGGCAGATCCTCCAACGTGGGCACGCTCATGCTCGCGCAACGCGTGGGCGAGGAGCGTTTCGCCGACATGTCGCACCGGTTCGGGCTCGGGCAGCGCACGGGCATCGGCCTGCCGGGAGAGAGCGCGGGACTGATGCCCGACCTCGAGCAGTGGTCCGGTGGCACCTTCGCCAATCTCCCGATCGGGCAGGGTCTTTCGATGACCACGCTGCAAATGGCGGGCATGTACCAGGCGATCGCCAACGACGGCGTCCGCATTCCGCCCCGGATCGTCCGGGCGAAGATCGCGCCCGATGGCACGCGCGCCGAGGAGACCCAGCCGGACGGAGTGCGGGTGGTGAGCCCGCAGACGGCCGCCACGTTGCGGACGATGTTTCAGGCGGTGGTGCAGCGTGACCCGATGAACGCCAACCAGAACGGCACCGGCTGGCCCGCGGCCATCACCGGATACCAGGTGGCGGGCAAGACCGGTACCGCGCAGAAGGTGGACCGCAGTTGCCGGTGCTACTCCACCTCGTCCTTCTGGATCACGTTCGCGGGCATGGTTCCCGCGGACAATCCCCGGTACGTGATCGGACTCATGCTCGACGCGCCGGTCCGCAGCTCCGACGGCTCCGGCGGTGGTTCGGTGGCTCCGCTGTTCCACAACATCGCCTCGTGGGCGCTGCAGCGCGACCGCGTCCCGCCGTCCCCGCAGCCGTCGCGGCACTTCGTCCTGCAGGCGGGGTGACCGGCCGCCTCGCTCGGTACGCGCCGGGGGCGCGATCGGTAGCGAATACATCGGATCTGTGCGGAGGAAACAGCAGGTGACTGCGGTATTCGAGGCGCGGAGGCGCGCGGTGGCCCGCCGTGCGCGCCTCGGCCTCGGCAGGTGGCGTCCCGGTGCCGCGTGGCGCGGTCCGGACCGGGTGGACGAACCCGTAGGGTGCGGTGGGCGACCTCCCCGGCTTTGCGATGGGGCGCATGGTTCCGCCGTACCCGGTCGCCGGTAACCTGACACGTCGATCGCCGCCCCCGAAAGGAGCCTGGTTTCTGTGCAGTCCGGTCAACCGCGCGCATTGCGGCCAGAGCATTCGCCGTCGACGCCGCTGACGTCGCTGGCCGCCGTCATCGGCGCCGCGACGACTCCCGAACCGGCTGCGCACGGTGTGTCGGTCACCGGCATCGAGCAGCGCTCACATGCCGTGCTCCCCGGCGACCTGTTCGCCGCGCTGCCCGGCGCACGCTCGCACGGGGCGCGTTTCGCGCGGGACGCGGTCGCGCAGGGCGCGGTCGCGGTCCTGACCGACGCGGCGGGCGCGGAGCTGGCCGGTCCGCTCGGCGTGCCGGTGCTGGTGCGGGAGAACCCGAGGGCCGTGCTCGGCGAGCTGTCGGCGACGATCTACGGCAACCCCTCCGAGCGGTTGCGCATCGTCGGAATCACCGGAACCTCCGGCAAGACCACGACCTCCTATCTGGTGGAGGCGGGCCTGGCCGCCGCGGGGCTGTCCACGGCGCTGATCGGCACCATCGAGACCAGGATCGGCGGCAGGCGGGTGCCCAGCGCTCTCACCACGCCCGAGGCGCCGCAGTTGCACGCGATGTTCGCGTTGATGGTCGAGCAGGGCGTGGACGCGGTGGTGATGGAGGTCTCCAGCCACGCGCTGGCGCTGGGCCGAGTGGACGGGGTGCGGTTCGCGGTGGGCGCGTTCACCAACCTCTCCCAGGACCATCTCGACTTCCACGCGGGCTTCGAGGACTACTTCGCCGCCAAACGGAAACTGTTCGAGCCGGATTCGCCCGTGGCCGCGCGCACCGCCGTGATCTGCGTTGACGACGAGTGGGGCAGGCGGCTGGCCGCCGCGGTGCCGAGCCCGGTCACCGTGTCGACCACCGGGGCGGCCGACTGGAGCGTCACCGGCGCGGTGTCCGCGCACGGCGGCGAACAGGACTTCACCGCGGCGGGTCCGCACGGGGGATTCGCTGTGCGCCTGCGGCTTCCCGGCCGCTACAACGTCGCCAACGGCATGCTCGCGGTCGCGGTGTGCGCCGCGGCGGGTGTCGAGCCGTCGGTCGCGGCGCCCGCGTTGGCGACCGTGGACGTACCCGGCCGGATGCAGCGGGTGGAGCGCGGGCAGGACTTCCTGGCGATCGTCGATTACGCGCACAAGCCCGCGGCGCTGGAATCGGTGATCGCCACGCTGCGGGACCATCTCGCGGCGGACACCGGGGGACGGCTCGCGGTGGTGGTCGGCGCGGGCGGCGATCGTGACGCGGCGAAGCGTCCGCTGATGGGCGCCGCGGGCGCGCGCGGCGCCAACCTTCTGATCATCACCGACGACAACCCGCGCACCGAGGACCCGGCGGCCATCCGCGCCGCGGTGCGCTCCGGTGCGCTGGAGGTGCCGGAGCCCCAGCGCGGTGCGGTGCGGGAGATCGGCGACCGCGCGGAAGCGATCGCGGCCGCGGTGCAGTGGGCGCGCCCGGGTGACGCGGTGCTGATCGCGGGCAAGGGACATGAGGCAGGGCAGGAGATCCAGGGCGTGAAGCACCCCTTCGACGACCGCGACGTACTCGCGGCCGCATTGGAAAGACGCAGTCCGCAAGGTAATCACGCGGAGGACTTGACGGTTTCATGATCGAGATGACACTGCGGGAGATCGCGGAGGTCGTCGGCGGCACGCTGCACGACGTCGCAGACCCGGAGGTGCGAGTGACCGGCGCGGTCGAATTCGACTCCCGCCGCGTCGGTTCCGGCGATCTGTTCCTGGCGCTGCCGGGCGAGCGCTCCGACGGCCACGACTACGCGGGCGCGGCGATCGCCGCCGGCGCGGTGGCGGTGCTGGCGGCGCGGCCGGTGGGCGTGCCCGCCGTCGTGGTCACGCCCCGCCCCGGCGCCGTGCCGTCGAGTTCGGTTGCCCTCAGCCATGACTCGGATGGTTCCGGCGCGGCGGTGCTGACCGCGCTCGCCGCGCTGGCGCGCGCCAGCGTGTCGCGTCTCGCCGCGGAGGGCGGGCTCACCGTCGTCGGCGTCACCGGCTCGTCCGGCAAGACCTCCACCAAGGACCTGCTGGCCGCTGTCCTCGCGCCGCTGGGCACCGTGGTGGCCCCGCCGGGCTCGTTCAACAACGAACTCGGCCATCCGTGGACCGCGCTGCGCGCCGACGCGAGCACGCGTTTCCTCGTGCTGGAGCTGTCCGCGCGCGGGCCGGGACACATCGCCGCGCTGGCGGAGGTGGCGCCCCCGAGCATCGGTGTGGTGCTCAACGTCGGCACCGCGCATCTCGGCGAGTTCGGCAGCCGCGAAGCCATCGCGAAGACCAAAGGCGAGTTGGTCGAGGCGCTGCCGCCGACCGGGCTCGCCGTGCTCAACGCCGACGATCCGCAGGTCGCGGCGATGGCCACGCGCACGTCGGCGCGGGTGGTGACGGTCGGGCAGGCCGCGAACGCCGACGTGCGCGCCAGCGACGTCCGGCTCGACGACGAGGCCAGGGCCACGTTCACCGTGCACACGCCCGCGGGCAGCGCCCCCGTGCGCTTGGCCGTGCACGGCGAGCACCACGTCGGCAACGCGCTGTCGGCGATCGCCGTCGCGCTGGAATGCGGCGCCGACCTCGAGACCGTGACTGCGGCGCTGTCGGTCGCGCGCGCCGCCTCCGCCCGCCGGATGGACGTGCGGACCACCGAGGACGGGATCACCGTCGTCAACGACTCCTACAACGCCAACCCGGACTCCGTCCGCGCCGCGCTCAAAGCGCTGGTGAGCATGGCGCGCGCGGGCGGGACACCGCGGCGCAGCTGGGCGGTGCTCGGCGAGATGGCCGAACTCGGCGCCGAATCGGTCATCGAGCACGACGCCATCGGACGGCTGGCGGTGCGGCTGGATGTCAGCCGCGTCGTGGTCGTCGGCACGGGCAGGCCCGCCCGCGCACTGCACCAAGGGGCGGTGATGGAAGGGTCGTGGGGCGAGGAATCGGTCCTCGTACCGGACATCGAGGCGGCGATAGCACTGCTGGAGAAGGAAGTCGCCCCGGGCGACGTGGTGCTGGTCAAGGCATCGAAGTCGGTCGGCCTGTGGCAGGTCGCCGAGCATCTGACCGACCCGGACGCCGTGGCCGCACGCGGCGGCGCGGCCAGCGGTGGGGTGGGACAGGACACGGAGGCAGCAGAATGAGGCAGATTCTCTTCGCCGCGGCGATCGCGCTGACGGTCTCGATCCTGCTGACTCCGCTGCTCATCCGCTTGTTCGCCAAACAGGGTTTCGGGCAGGAGATCCGGGTCGACGGTCCGGCCAGCCACCAGGCCAAGCGCGGCACCCCGACGATGGGCGGCGTCGCGATCCTGGTCGGGATGTGGGCCGGTTACCTCGGCTCCCACCTGATCGGCATCGGTTACGACGCCGACGGGCCGTCGGCGTCGGCGTTGCTGGTGCTCGGCCTGGCCACGGCCCTCGGCGCGGTGGGTTTCGTCGACGACTTCATCAAGATCCGCAAGCAACGCAATCTGGGGCTGACCGCGGCGGGCAAGTATCTCGGCCAGCTGTCCTCGGCCGTCATCTTCGGCATCCTCGCTCTGCAGTTCCGCGGCGGCAGCGGGCTGACGCCCGCCAGCAGGCATCTGTCCTACGTGCGCGACATCAGCACGGTGACCATGGGTGTGGTCGTGTTCCTGGTGTTCGTCTGCTTCGTGGTGGTCGCCTGGTCCAACGCGGTGAACCTCACCGACGGCCTCAACGGGCTGGCCGCCGGATCGATGAGCCTGGTGCTGGGCGGATACGTGATCATCACGTTCTGGCAGTACTACCACGCCTGCGAGACCAAGCCGGAGGCCGGCTGTTACAACGTGCGCGACCCGCTGGACCTCGCCCTGGTCTGCGCCGCGGGCGCGGCGGCGTGCGTCGGGTTCCTGTGGTGGAACGCCGCCCCGGCGAAGATCTTCATGGGCGACACCGGTTCGCTGGCGCTGGGCGGCCTGCTGGCCGGTCTGTCCATCACCACCCGGACCGAGCTGCTGATGATCGTCATCGGCGCGCTGTTCGTCGCCGAGACGGCGTCGGTGGTGTTGCAGGTCGCGGTCTTCCGCACGACGCGCAACCGGTTGTTCAAGATGGCGCCGTTCCACCACCACTTCGAGCTCAGCAAATGGGCGGAGACGACGGTGATCATCAGATTCTGGCTGCTGGCCGCGATGGCCTCCGCGGTCGGGCTCGGGCTGTTCTACAGCGAATACCTCTCCGCGGTCGGGTGAACGAGATGGTCGAACATTCCCCTCGGGCCCTGCGCTCACCCGGACCCATGCTGGAATTCCTCCGCGGCCGCAACGTCCTGGTCGCGGGCTGGGGCGTGTCGGGACGCTCCCTGGTCGAACCGCTGCACGACATCGGCGCGCGGCCGGTCGTCACCGACGCGGGCGCCGCGGCCCTGGCCGAGGCCGCCGGGCTCGGGCTGGACGTGGCTACCAGCGCGGAACTGGAGAACGCCGACTGGAGCCGGTTCGCGCTGGTGATCACCAGCCCCGGCTGGCGGCCGGACTCACCGGTGCTGGCGTCCGCGGTGGCCGAGGGCACCCCGGTGTGGGGCGACGTCGAGTTCGCCTGGTGGGTCGACCAGGCCAGGATCTACGGACCGGTCCGCAAATGGCTGGTCATCACCGGCACCAACGGCAAGACCACCACGACCCAGATGACCCACGCCATCCTGCGCGCCGCCGGTATCGCCAGCGTCGCCTGCGGGAACATCGGCCTCCCCATCCTGGACGCGCTGCGGCGCAACCCCGGCCCGCAGGTGCTCGCGGTCGAGCTGTCGTCGTTCCAGCTGCACTGGGCGCCGTCGGTGCGCCCGGAGGCCGGAGTCGTCCTCAACGTGGCCGAGGACCACCTGGATTGGCACGGCGGCCTGGACGCCTACGCCGCGGCCAAGGCCAGGGCGCTGGTCGGCAGGGTCGGCGTGGTCGGCCTGGACGATCCGGTCGCGGCCTCGCTGGCCCGCAAGTCCAAGGCCCGCCGGACCGTGGGCTTCCGGGTCGGCGTGCCCGCGGACGGTGAGCTGGGCGTGGTCGACGGCAAGCTGCTCGACCGCGCGTTCACCAAGGCCGCGATCCTCGCGGAAGTCGGCGACATCAGCCCGCCTGGTCCCGCAGGCGTCGCCGACGCGCTCGCCGCGTCCGCGCTGACCAGGGCGATCGATGTCGCGCCGCAGTTCGTCCGGGAAGGGCTGATCGAGCACAAGGTCGGCCCGCACCGCGCCGCCTTCGTGCGTGAGCTGGCCGGCGTCGAGTTCGTCGACGACTCCAAGGCCACGAATCCGCACGCGGCGCGCTCGTCGATCCAGGCCCATCCGCAGGTCGTCTGGGTGGCGGGCGGCCAGCTGAAAGGCGCGCACGTCGACGACATGATCGAGGAGGTCGCCGATCGGCTGGTCGCCGCGGTGCTCATCGGCGCCGACGCGCCGGTGTTCGCGGCGGCGCTCGCGCGACACGCGCCCGATGTCCCCGTCGTGGAGCTGGTCGCGGGAGACGATGCAGAGATGGGTGAGGACGCGTCGAGAATCGCCGCGGCAGACGCCGTCATGGCGCGGGCCGTGCGCGCGGCCGCCGGTTTCGCCCGCCGCGGCGACACCGTGCTGCTGGCGCCCGCCGCCGCCTCATTGGACATGTTCACCGATTACACGCACCGGGGCCGCAGCTTCGCCGCGGCGGTGCACGCCCTGGAAGACGGGGACATCGGACGGCGGCTATGACGGAATCGGCGCGGCGCAAGCGCGAGTCGGTCCCTCGATTCTGGGCCTGGCTGGCGCGGCCGCTCGCGTCGTTCCATCTGGTGGTCACCATCGCCACCCTGCTCACCGTGCTCGGGTTGGTGATGGTGTTGTCGGCGTCGAGCGTGGAGGCCTACGCCGACGGTGGATCGGCGTACTCGCTGTTCATCCAACAGGCCATGTTCGCCGCCGTCGGCACCGTCCTGTTCTACCTGGCGTTGCGCATCCCCCTGCGCAGGCTGCGGCAGTGGTCGTTCCCGCTGTTCGCGCTGTCGGTGCTCGCGCTGCTGCTGGTACTGATTCCCGGCATCGGTTCGCAGGTGCAGGGCGCGCGCCGCTGGCTGGTGCTCGGCCCCGTCTCGGTGCAGCCGTCGGAGGTCGTGAAGGTGACGCTGGTGGTGTGGGGCGCGCACCTGCTGGCCTCCCGCCGCGCCGAGCGCGCGAGTCTCAAGGACATCCTGGTTCCGCTGGTGCCGGCCGGTCTGCTGGTGTGCCTGCTCGTCGTGCTGCAACCGAACCTGTCGACCACCATCGCGCTGGGTGTGGTGCTCGCCGCGTTGCTGTGGTTCGGCGGTCTGCCGGTGCGCCTGTTCGTGACGATCGCGTTGTCGGGCGTGATCGCCGCGGGCGTGCTCGCGCTGTCGGCCGGCTATCGCTCCGATCGCATGCGCGCCTTCTTCAACCCGGGCGACGACCCGCAGGGCATCAACTACCAGGCCCGGCAAGCGCTGTACTCGCTGGCCGACGGCGGCATCTGGGGGCGCGGGCTCGGGCAGAGCCGCGCCAAGTGGAGCTATCTGCCCAACTCGCACAACGACTTCATCTTCGCGATCATCGGCGAGGAGCTCGGCTATCTCGGCTGCGCGCTGGTGCTCGGCCTGTTCGCGCTGTTCGTCTACACCGGCCTGCGGATCGCGGCCCGGTCGGTGGATCCGTTCTTGCGCTTGCTCACCGCCACCGCGACGACCTGGATCACGGCGCAGGCGCTGATCAACATCGGTTACGTGGTCGGCCTGCTCCCCGTCACCGGGTTGCAGCTGCCGCTGGTCTCCGCGGGCGGGTCGTCGCTGGCCATCACGCTGTTCATGTTCGGCATCATCGCCAACGCGGCCCGGCACGAGCCGGAGGCGGTCGCGGCGCTGCACGCCGGACAGGACGGTCGTTTCAGTAGGCTGTTGCGGTTGCCCAAACCCGAGGTGTACGCACCGGCTCGGGCGAGCGCGGCCCGTCGCGGCCGGGCGCCCCGTGCGGCCGACCGCGGACCGTCGGCACTGCCGCCGGGCAGACGCGGGCGCTACGGTGCCGACCCGGTTCGGCGGCGCTCGCCGGAGAGCCGTGGCACCAGCTCGGCGCGCGCCACCAGGGCTTGGGAACCCAGCTATCCGGTCAACCACGCAAGAGAACGGGGAAGATCTAGGTGATCTCGGTAATCGTCGCGGGCGGCGGCACGGCGGGCCACATCGAACCGGCACTGGCGGTGGCGGACGCGTTGCGGCGGCTCGACGATTCGATCCGGGTGACGGCACTGGGCACCGAACGCGGGCTGGAGACCCGCCTGGTCCCCGAACGCGGCTATCCGCTCGAGCTCATCCCCCCGGTCCCTTTGCCCCGCAAACCCACCACCGACCTGCTGCGGTTGCCGGGACGGGTGCGGGCATCGGTGGCCGCGACCCGCGCTGTCATCGACGCGGTCGAGGCCGACGTGATCATCGGTTTCGGCGGCTACGTGGCGCTTCCGGCGTATCTCGCCGCGGGCGGTGGCGTGCTGCGCCGCAGACGCCGGGTGCCGGTGGTGGTGCACGAAGCGAACGCCAAGGCGGGCATCGCGAACAAGGTCGGCGCCCGTCGCGCGGCGCGGGTACTCGCGGCGGTCCCGGGCTCGGGTCTGCCGAACGCGCGGGTGGTGGGCATTCCCGTGCGCGCATCGATCACCGGGCTCGACCGCGCCGCACTGCGCACCGAGGCGCGGGCGCACTTCGGCCTGCCGCACGAGGGCCCGGTGCTGCTGGTCTTCGGCGGTTCGCAGGGCGCGCGGACGCTGAACGAGGCGGTGTCCGCGGCCGCGCCCCAGCTCGCCGCGGCGGGGATCTCGGTGCTGCACGCGCACGGCCCGAAGAACACCCTCGAGGTGGACGATTGCGCCGCGACCGGCCGGGACGGCGCCCGCTACGTGGCGGTGCCGTATCTGTCCAGGATGGACCTCGCCTACGCCGCCGCCGACGCGGTGGTCTGCCGGTCCGGCGCGATGACCGTCGCGGAGGTCTCCGCGGTCGGGTTGCCCGCCTTCTACGTGCCGCTGCCGCACGGCAACGGGGAGCAGGAACTCAACGCCCGGCCGGTGGTGGGCCAGGGCGGTGGCAGAATTGTCCCCGATTCCGAGTTGACGCCGAAGTACGTGATCGATGAGGTGATTCCGCTGCTCATGGAGCCCGCACGGCTGATCGAGATGGGCCGGGCCGCCGCAGGCGCCGGGCACCGCGACGCCGCCGACGAGGTGGCGCGGATCGCGGTGGAGGTGGCGCGCCGATGAGCGACACGACCGCCGACCGGGTGGGATCGGAGGCAGGCGCCGAACGCGGCGGGCTGCCCCGGAACTGCGACGAGTGCACATGGTCGGCATCGGCGGGGCGGGCATGTCCGGCATCGCCCGGATCCTGCTCGCCCGTGGCGGCGCGGTGTCGGGGTCGGACGCCAAGGAGAGCCGGGGCGTGCTCGCCCTGCGGGCCCGTGGCGCGCAGGTGCGGATCGGGCACGACGCCACCGCCTTGGACCTGCTCCCCGGCGGTCCCACCGCGGTGGTCACGACGTACGCGGCCATCCCGAAGACCAATCCGGAACTCGTCGAGGCCAACCGGCGCGACATCCCGGTGCTGTTGCGTCCCACGGTGCTGGCGTCGCTGATGCGGGGGCATCGCACGCTGCTGGTCTCCGGTACGCACGGCAAGACTTCCACCACCTCGATGCTCATCGTGTCGTTGCAGCACTGCGGGGTCGACCCGTCGTTCGCGGTCGGTGGCGAGCTGAACGAGGCGGGCACCAACGCCCACCACGGCACCGGTGACATCTTCGTGGCGGAGGCCGACGAGAGCGACGGTTCGCTGCTGCAATACGAGCCGGACGTCGCGGTCGTCACCAACATCGAATCCGACCACCTGGACTTCTTCGGCTCCGACGAGGCCTATGTGCAGGTATTCGACGACTTCGCCGACCGGCTCGCCGCGGGTGGCCTGCTGGTGGTGTGTCTGGACGACCCCGGCTCGCGAGCGCTGGCCGAGCGGGTAGGGCAGCGCTTGGCGCGGCGCGGGGTCCAGGTCCTCGGCTACGGCTCCGGCGATCTCGGGGACGCGCCGGTCCCGGTGGGCGCGCGGTTGCACAGCTGGGAGCCGCGCGACGTCGGCGGGATCGCGCAGTTCCAGCTCGCCGACGAGGCCGCGCCCCGCACGCTGCGCCTGTCGGTGCCGGGCAGGCACATGGCGCTCAACGCGCTCGGAGCCTTGCTCGCCGCCCGTGCCACCGGCGCCGACGTGGGTGAGATCATCCAGGGCCTGGAGGGGTTCGGTGGTGTGCACCGCCGGTTCCAGTTCGCCGGACGGGAGAACGGCGTGCGGGTCTTCGACGACTACGCCCACCATCCGACCGAGGTGCGCGCCGTGCTCGGCGCCGCCGCCGAGCTGGTCCAGCAGGAGGCCCGCGACGGCGCCCGGTCCAGGCAGGGCCGGGTCATCGTGGTCTTCCAGCCGCACCTCTACAGCCGGACCGCGACCTTCGCCGAGGATTTCGGCGCCGCGCTGAGCCTGGCCGACGAGGTCGTCGTGCTCGACGTCTACGGCGCGCGGGAGAAGCCGCTGCCCGGCGTGAACGGCGCACTGGTCGCGCAGTCGGTGACGAAACCGGTGCACTATCAACCGGATATGTCCCGGGTCGGGCGCCAAGTGGCGGCGCTGGCGTTGCCGGGTGACGTGGTGATCACCATGGGCGCGGGTGACGTGACGATGCTGGGCGGCCAGATTCTCGACGGATTGCGGGCGCGTCCCCAGCACGGTCGGTGACCCGGCGTGCGCGGGGTCGGGTCGGCGCGCGCGGCCGGGCGCCGCGCGAGTGATCGGTTCGGCGCGGTCGAATGGCGCCGGATTCGCCTGTGGGGATTGCTGGGCGTGTGCGTCCTTACAGCGGGCTGTGCGGTCGCCTGGTTCAGCCCGGTGCTCTCGGTGCGCACGGTGCGGATCGAAGGGGCGGTGGCGGTGCCCGAACAACAGATACGGGAACTGCTCGAAATCCCCACCGGCCGCTCGATGCTGCGTATCGACACCAATGCCGTCGCCCGGCGGGTGGCGAGCATTCCGAAAGTGCACACGGCGCGGGTCCAGCGGGTATTTCCGTCCACGGTCCGGGTGACAGTTGTCGAGCGTGTCCCGGTGTTGTTCTACGACAGCCCCGAAGGCGCGCATCTACTGGACGCCGACGGTGTGGAATTCGCGGTGGAGGCCGCGCCGATCGGCGTGCCGAAGTTGATCACCGATCGGCCCGGCAGCGCCGATCCGGTGACCTCGGCGGCGGTGTCCATCCTCGCCATCGTGCCGCCTGCGCTGGCGGTTCAGGTGGACGAGGTTGCGGCACGGTCCCTTTCGGACATTTCACTGAATCTCAAGGACGGACGCACGGTACTCTGGGGCGGGACCAACGACGCCGAACGAAAGGCGGCGGTCGTGTTGCCGTTGTTGACGCGCCCCGGAACGGTGTTCGATGTTTCGAGTCCCAATCTGGTCACGGTAAAGTGATCCACACCCTTTGCGCCCAGGGATTTTTCGGCGACCCGGGAGCGGTCCCGGCGCCGGGAAGGGGGCCGGGGGGCAACCGTTCACCATACGACGTGTGGAGCGGCGAGACGAGCCGGATCACGCAAGATTCTGGCTTTTGTTTCGGCGCGCCTGCGCGCGTATCGCGTCGGCTGCGAATAGCGTTCCGCACCAGTCGGATACTTGACATAACGCTAACCCTATGGTTGAGCTTTAGGGTTTGCCCGAGCCGCGGTTCGCTCATCGCAGCGATCCGACCCACGGCGCGGGCCGAAAGGCGGCGTGCCGAGCATCCGGAAACGACAGGCTTTAGATCGAAGGAAGGCGAGAGCCCATGACGCCCCCGCACAACTACCTTGCGGTGATCAAGGTCGTCGGTATCGGCGGCGGCGGTGTGAATGCCGTCAACCGGATGATCGAGCAGGGACTCAAAGGTGTCGAGTTCATCGCGGTCAACACCGACGCCCAGGCGCTGCTGATGAGCGACGCCGACGTCAAACTCGACGTCGGCCGTGAGCTGACCCGCGGTCTCGGCGCGGGCGCGGACCCCGAGGTCGGGCGCAAGGCCGCCGAGGACCACAAGGACGAGATCGAAGAGGTGCTCAAGGGCGCCGACATGGTCTTCGTGACCGCCGGTGAGGGCGGCGGCACCGGTACCGGTGGCGCCCCGGTCGTCGCGCAGATCGCGCGCAAGCTCGGCGCGCTCACCATCGGTGTGGTCACCCGTCCGTTCTCCTTCGAGGGCAAGCGGCGTGGGAACCAGGCCGAGGTCGGCATCAACCTGCTGCGCGAGTCGTGCGACACGCTGATCGTCATCCCGAACGACCGGCTGCTGCAGCTCGGCGACGCGGCGGTGAGCCTGATGGACGCGTTCCGCTCCGCGGACGAGGTGCTGCTCAACGGTGTGCAGGGCATCACCGACCTGATCACCACCCCCGGTCTGATCAACGTCGACTTCGCCGACGTCAAGAGCGTGATGTCCGGCGCGGGCAGCGCGCTGATGGGCATCGGTTCGGCGCGCGGGGAGGGCCGCTCGGTGAAAGCGGCCGAGGCGGCGATCAACTCGCCCCTGCTGGAAGCGTCCATGGACGGTGCGCACGGCGTGCTGCTGTCGATCGCGGGCGGGTCCGACCTCGGCCTGTTCGAGATCAACGAAGCGGCGTCGCTGGTGCAGGAAGCCGCGCACATCGAGGCCAACATCATCTTCGGCACCGTGATCGACGACTCGCTCGGCGACGAGGTGCGGGTCACCGTGATCGCGGCGGGCTTCGACGGCGGCGGGCCCGCCCGGCGCACGTTCGAGAATCCGGGCCGCAGCACCATCGGCACGGCGCGCTCGGGGGAGATCGGGCAGAGCCGCGCCAGTGAGCTCACCTCGCGCAGCGGCGACAGCACGTCGAGCACGTCCGCGGCGAGCACGATGGGCCGCGGCGCGGTGCCGAGCTACCGCGACACCGAACGGGCGCGCACGTTGGCCGAGCCGACGGCGACGAGCACCGCGCGCTCGCCCATCACGCCGCCGGACGCCGGAGACGATGACGACGACGTGGACGTGCCGTCGTTCATGCGGAGGGGCTGAGCGCTGGAACGCGGTTCCGGCGCGGCCGGGACCGAACTGGAGGATCGATCCCGGCCCGCGCCGGGACATGCCGGAGGGACACGGGGAGTGGTGTCCCGAAGCGCGGCAACGACAAGTGATCGCGGGGAAACGCCGGCGCGGAGGCCGGCCGGGCGGGACCGGGCGCCGGGGGCGCCCGTTGCGACGCAACTGATTCCGCCCCGGGGGACAAATCGCTTTCTACCTGGGCATTTCGACGCCCTTCACCGAGCGCCACTACGCTCGTCGCCATGACTATCGCGCCGACCATCACTGTCCGACGGGTCACCACGACCAGGTCCGGAGGCTACTCGGCGCCGCCCTACGACTCGTTCAATCTCGGCGACCACGTCGGCGACGATCCGGCGGCGGTGCGGCGCAACCGCGATCGGCTGGCCGATGGCATCGGCCTGACGCCCGACCGCCTGGTGTGGATGGAACAGATCCACGGTCGCAACGTGGAGATCGTCGACGGCCCGCGCGCCGAGCCGGTCCCCGCCACCGACGCACTCGTCACCACCGTCCCCGGTCTGGCGCTGGTCGTGCTGACCGCCGATTGCGTGCCGATTCTGCTGTCCGATGACGAAGCGGGCGTGATCGCCGCGGTGCACGCGGGGCGGATCGGCGCTCGTATCGGCATCGTGCCGCGCGTGCTGGAGGCGATGGTGTCGGTCGGCGCCCGTCTGAACCGGGTCGGAGCCTTGCTCGGGCCCGCCGCTTCCGGGCGCAGGTACGAGGTCCCCGCCGCGATGCGCGACGATGTCGAAGCGCATCTGCCCGGCAGCGCGACCACCACCGTTCGCGGCACTCCCGGCCTGGATCTGCGGGCGGGCATCTCCCGGCAGCTCACCGAGGCCGGTGTCGGCGCGATCGCGGTGGACCCGCGCTGCACCATCGAGGATGAGACCCTGTTCAGCCATCGCCGTGGCGCGCCGACCGGCCGGATCGGCGGCGTGATCTGGATGGAGGCGGGCGCATGAGCGCGTGCGGCCCCACTCGGGTGACAGCGGCCACGGACGAGGTGCGGCGATGAGCGCCGAAGCGCGGACCGCGGTTGGCGACGCGCTCGCGGTCCGGACCTCCGAGTTGTCGGAGAACCTGGCGGGTCTGCTCGCCCGCATCGACGCGGCCTGCCGCGCGGCGGGCCGGGCGCCGGACTCGGTGCGGCTGCTGCCGGTGACCAAGTTCTTCCCGGCCTCCGATGTGGCGATCCTGCACCGGCTCGGCAGGCGGGAGTTCGGCGAGTCGCGTGAGCAGGAGGCCGCGGCCAAGGTGGCGGCCCTGCGTGAGGAAGACCTCTCCGGCATCCGCTGGCACATGATCGGGCGGCTGCAACGGAACAAAGCACGGGGTGTCGCCCGCTGGGCGCACACCGTGCACTCGGTGGACAGCGAACGTCTGGCTACTGCATTGGACGCGGGTGCGCTCGCCGCGCTGGAGGCGGGCGAGCGCACCGAACCGGTCCGCGTGTTGCTCCAGGTGAGCTTGGACGACGACCCCGGGCGAGGGGGTGTCGCGGCCGGGGATCTGCCCGCGCTCGCCGCGCGGATTGCCGACGCGCCGGGATTACGTTTGTCGGGTCTGATGGCCATTCCGCCCTTGGGGGCGGAGTCTGATGCCGCATTTGCGCGACTTGCGATGTTGCACACGTTGTTGCTCGCCGATCATCCGGACGCGACGGAGCTTTCCGCGGGAATGTCGGGCGATCTGGAATCGGCGATCGAACACGGTTCGACGGTTGTGCGTGTCGGTACCGCCTTGATGGGTATGAGACCGATAACCTCGCCGTAGCAAAGAAACCTCATCAGTCACATTCGACACATATGCTGGGAACTGAAGAGGGCTGAGCAAGACTTCAACACCCGGCCGCCACCGGGGCCGAAGGAAGGTCGACCAATGAGCACGCTGCACAAGTTCAAGGCGTACTTCGGCATGGTTCCGCTCGAGGATTACGAAGACGACTACGTCGACGATCGCGCCCCCCGGGGCGTGGACGAGCGCGGCGCTCGCCGTCCCCGGCCCCGTGACTACTCCGACCGCGACGGCTACGTCGACCGCTACGGCGAAGATCGGTACGGCCCAAGCCGTTTCGACGACGTCGACTACCCCGAGCCCGCCTACAAGTCGCCGTACAAGGCGGGATACTCGGTGTCGCGGCGCGACGACTACGCCGACGAGCCCTACGGTGACGACCGCTACGACGCGCCCCGTCGTCCGACCCGAATCGATTCCGCCCCGTCGGGCCGGTTCCGGGCCGGTGGTAGCGCGCCGCCGCTGCGTGGCGCCACCCGGGGCGCGCTCGCCGTGGACCCCGACGCGGAAGAGCGCAGGCTGGAGGAGCGCGTGCGTCCCGAGCCCGCCCCGGTGCGGCGGCCCGGGATCTTCGAGGACGGAGGCCCCTTGTCCAAGATCACGACGCTGCGCCCGCGCGACTACAGCGAGGCCCGGATCATCGGTGAACGCTTCCGCGAGGGCAACCCGGTGATCATGGACCTGGTGGATCTGAGCAACGCCGACGCCAAACGGCTGGTCGACTTCGCGGCCGGTCTGGCCTTCGCGCTGCGCGGATCGTTCGACAAGGTGGCGACGAAAGTGTTCCTGCTCTCACCGGCGGACGTCGACGTATCAGCGGAAGAACGCAGGCGCATCGCGGAAACCGGCTTCTACAACCAGAAATAGAGTCGTGATCTGGGGGGTGGAGCAGACCGGGCGCAGGTTGTACGGCGCGGGCATTTTGCGCGAAGCGATTTTTACGGCAGAGTGAAGTCGTGGCCTTGTTCGCGGTGCTGTACTTCGTACTGTTCATCTTCTGGCTGTTGCTGATCAGCCGGGTGATCGTCGAGTTCATCCGTAGCTTTGCCCGAGACTGGCGTCCTACCGGTGTCGTGGTCGTCGTCCTGGAGGTGATCTTCACGATCACCGACCCTCCGGTGAAACTGCTGAGGCGGTTGATACCTCCGGTGTCGCTCGGCGGAATTCGCCTGGATCTGTCGATTATGGTCCTGCTTTTCATCGTCTTCATCCTGATGTCGATCGTGGGCAGGCTCGGGCAACCGGTAGCTCCGGTGTGACAGAATGGGCCGTGAAGACAGCTTGCTAGATCTGCTAGATCTCCAAAAGACGCGTGAAGGGATCCTTCCATGCCGCTGACCCCAGCCGATGTGCACAACGTCGCGTTCAGCAAACCACCGATCGGGAAGCGCGGCTACAACGAGGACGAAGTCGACGCGTTCCTGGATCTCGTGGAGCAGGAGCTCTCGCGTCTGATCGAGGAGAACGCCGATCTGCGCCAGCGGGTCGCCGAGCTCGACGCGGAACTGGCCGACGCCAAGAAGAACCGCGGCCCGGCCGTGGCGAACACCGTGAAAGCGCCGATTCCGCAGGCCCCGCCGCCCCCGCCGGAACCGATCAAGCCGCCGGTTCCCGCCGCGCCGCCCGCGCCGATGCCCGCCGCTCCGGTGGCCAAGGACGCGCCGGGCGCGGACGCGAACCTGCAGGCCGCCAAGGTGCTCAGCCTCGCCCAGGAGATGGCGGATCGGCTGACCAGCGATGCCAAGGCCGAGGCGGAAAGCTTGCTGTCGAATGCCCGGGCGAATTCCGAGCGACTGGTCGGAGATGCCAGGACCCGGTCGGAGGCCATGATCGCCGACGCCCGCCAGAAGTCGGACGCGATGCTGTCGGACGCGCAGACCCGCTCGGACAACCAGCTGCGCCAGGCCAAGGAGAAGGCCGACGCGCTGCAGGCGGACGCCGAGCGCAAGCACACCGAGATCATGGCGACCATCACCCAGCAGCGCAGCGTGCTGGAGAGCCGGATCGAGCAGCTCAAGACGTTCGAGCGGGAGTACCGGGTGCGGTTGAAGTCGTACCTGGAGTCGCAGCTCGAGGAGCTGGAGAACCGGGGTTCGGCGGTGCCGGTCGACGGTGGCGAAGCCTTCGCGGACGCCAACACGGCCAGCAACCTCGCGCCCGCCTCCTTCGCCAAGGGCGGCAAGTAACCCGCCGCTCCCCAGCACAGCAGTTCGCATACCGTTAGAGGAACTGTCGAGCCGCCCGGCATGCCTTGGGGGTCACCATGCTCGTCTTGACACTCGTCCTTGCCGCGATCGGCTTCGCCCTGCTCGTGGCAGCGCTCACCACCGGGTCGGTGATCTGGGCATGGGGCTGCATCGTGGTGTGCGTCATCGGCGCGATGCTGCTACTGGTGAGTGCCCTGTCCATGCGGAGTCCGGATGGTGATGCTCCGCCGCCTCCCGGTCGTCATGCCAAACGCTGAAGGCGGCCACGCCGGCCGAGCGCTCACCTGCCTCGATAACTGAGTTGACCGCTCCGGCTAGAATCAAACATGAATACGGCGTCGATCCGGCTATCACCGGGGAGTCTTCGGAAGAACGGCGGCAGGGCCTGGGGGCCGGGCGCTCAGTAGAACCGAACGGGTGAGCCCGTCACAGCTCACGAATGAGAGGTCCGGTGCTCGTCATGCCGGACAAGCGGGGTGGTACCGCGGTTTCGGCGCACCGGGCGCCGTCATCGTCCCCGTGCCAGCGACACCACGGCACGAGGAGACGTATCCGCGATGGCGGACCAGACTTCCAGCAACAGCGCGTACCCGCGCGTCGACCTGAGCGTCGGCAACGGGGCGTCGTTCCCCGAGATGGAGCGCCGCGTGCTCGACGCGTGGGCGGCCGCCGACACCTTCCGCGCCAGCATCGAAAACCGTTCCGGCGCAGCGGAGTTCGTCTTCTACGACGGGCCGCCCTTTGCCAACGGTCTGCCGCATTACGGACATTTGCTCACCGGATACGTCAAGGACCTCGTTCCGCGTTTCCAGACCATGCGCGGCAAGCGGGTCGATCGGCGATTCGGATGGGACTGCCACGGCCTGCCCGCCGAAATCGAAGCCGAGAAACAACTCGGTATCACGGACAAATCACAGATCGACGCCATGGGCCTCGCGGAATTCAACGCGGCCTGCAAAACCTCGGTGCTGCGTTATACCGGGGAATGGCGCGACTACGTGACCCGCCAGGCCCGCTGGGTCGACTTCGACAACGACTACAAGACCCTGGACATCGACTTCATGGAGTCGGTGATGTGGGCGTTCAAGTCGCTGTACGACAAAGGGCTGATCTATCAGGGCTTCCGGGTGCTGCCCTACAGCTGGTACGAGCAGACGCCGCTGTCGAATCAGGAGACCCGCCTCGACGACGCGTACAAGATGCGCCAGGACCCGGCGGTCACCGTCGACATGGTGTTGCGCGTGCCCGCGGAGCATCCGCTGCACGAACTCGACGGCGCCAACGCGCTGATCTGGACCACCACACCGTGGACACTGCCGTCCAATCTGGCGATCGCGGTCCACCCCGGCATCCGCTACGTGCACCTGCGCGCGGCCGATGGCAAACGCTATGTGCTCGCGGCCGAACGGGTCTCGCACTACGCGCGGGAGTTCGGCGAGCAACCGCAGGTGCTGGGCGAGTTCGACGGGGCGGCGCTGGCCGAGCTGTCCTACGCGCCGCCGTTCGACTTCTTCCTCGGCCACCCCAACGCCCACCGGGTGCTCACCGCCGATTACGTGACCACCGACTCCGGCACCGGCATCGTGCACCTCGCGCCCGCCTTCGGTGAGGAGGACATGGAGGTCGCCACGGCCAACGGCATCGAGCTGGTGCAGCCGTTGGACGCGGGCGGCAAGTTCACCTCGATGGTCCCGCCGTACGAGGGCCTGATGGTGTTCGACGCCAACCCGGTGATCATCAAGGACCTCAAGGCCGCGGGAAAGCTGTTGCGGCACGAGACGATCGAGCACTCCTACCCGCACAGCTGGCGCTCCGGGCAGCCGCTGATCTACATGGCCGTGCCGTCGTGGTTCGTCGCGGTCACGAAGTTCCGCGAGCGGATGGTGGAGCTCAACAAGCAGATCACCTGGGTGCCCGAGCACATCCGCGACGGCCAGTTCGGCAAGTGGCTGGAGGGCGCGCGGGACTGGAACATCAGCCGCAACCGCTACTGGGGCAGCCCGATCCCGGTGTGGGTGTCCGACGATCCGGCCTACCCGCGCGTCGACGTGTACGGGTCGCTGGACGAACTGGAGCGCGACTTCGGCGTGCGCCCGGCCGATCTGCACCGCCCGATGATGATGAGCTCACCCGGCCGAATCCCGACGACCCGACCGGCAAGGCGACCATGCGCCGGGTGCCGGAGGTCCTGGACTGCTGGTTCGAGTCCGGCTCGATGCCGTATGCCCAGGTGCACTACCCGTTCGAGAACAAGGAGTGGTTCGACAGCCACTTCCCGGGCGATTTCATCGTCGAGTACAACGGGCAGACCCGAGGCTGGTTCTACACGCTGCACGTGCTGGCGACGGCGCTGTTCGACTCCCCGGCGTTCAAGACCGTCGCCGCGCACGGCATCGTGCTCGGCGACGACGGCCTGAAGATGAGCAAGTCCAAGGGCAACTACCCGGATGTCAACGAGGTGTTCGACCGGGACGGCTCGGACGCCATGCGCTGGTTCCTGATGAGCTCGCCGATCCTGCGCGGCGGCAATCTCATCGTCACCGAGCGCGGCATCCGCGAGGGTGTGAGTCACGCGCTGCGGCCGCTGTGGAACGCCTGGACCTTCTTGCAGCTGTACGCGTCGAAGCCGGGTGTGTGGCGTACCGATTCGCCGCATGTGCTCGACCGCTACATCCTGGCGAAGCTGGCGCGGACCAGGGACGTCATCACCGAGGCGCTGGAGTCCTACGACATCGCCGGCGCCTGTGAGGAACTGCGCGCGTTCGCCGACGCGCTGACCAACTGGTATGTGCGGCGCTCGCGCTCGCGGTTCTGGAGCGAGGACCGCGACGCGGTGGACACGCTGCACACGGTGCTCGAGGTGGTCACCCGGCTGGCGGCGCCGCTGCTGCCGCTGATCACCGAGGTGATCTGGCGCGGCCTGACCGGCGGTGAGTCGGTGCATCTGGCGGACTGGCCGAAAGACGGCGAGCTGCCCGACGATCCGGAGCTGGTCGCCGCCATGGACGAGGTGCGCGTGGTGTGCTCGACGGTGCTGAGCCTGCGCAAAGCGCAGAACCTGCGGGTGCGGTTGCCGCTGGCCGAGGTCACGATCGCCGCAGCCGACGCCGAGCGGCTGGCGCCGTTCGCCGACATCGTCGCCGACGAGGTCAACGTCAAGAAGGTGGACCTGACCACCGACGTGGACGCGCACGGCCGCTTCGAACTGGTGGTCAACGCCCGCGCCGCGGGTCCGCGCCTCGGCAAGGACGTGCAGACGGTGATCAAGGCGGTGAAGGCGGGCGAGTGGTCCGAGGACGCCGACGGCACGGTCCGCGCGGCCGGTATCGCCTTGCTGCCCGAGGAATACACTCAGCGCCTGGTCGCCGCCGAACCCGAGTCGACCGCCGCGCTGCCGGGGAACGCGGGCCTGGTGGTGCTGAACTCGGCGGTCACCGAGGAACTGGAAGCCGAGGGCTGGGCGCGGGACTTGATCCGCGACCTGCAGGAGACCAGGAAAGCCGCCGGACTCGAGGTCTCCGACCGCATCACCGTGGTTTTGGATGTGCCCGCCGAGCGGGCCGGGTGGGCCGAGACGCACCGCGACCTGATCGCGGGCGAGATCCTCGCGACCACGCTGACTCTCGGCGACGCGGGACCGGGGGCCGCCGAACTGGTGGGTGGCGTGCGTGCGAGGGTCACCAAGGCCTGAGCGCGGTGAGGACCGAGCCGGGCGAGACCGAGAGGTCTCGCCCGGCTCGGTCGTGACGACCTCGCCGCACGCGCGCCTGCGCGGGAGGCCAGGCGCGAACTGGTGGTACACGCTGCACTCGTCGACGGTCGCAGCGACACACAAGGCAGTGATGTAGATCACATGCTGAGAATTTGCTGATTCCCGACAATTCGCCGAAATCCGAGGCACAATCTGCGATGTCGCTGCTGTTTCCCCGGTGCTCTCCGAGGCGGCAGTTTTCTCTTTCTGGCATGTCTTACACGGGAAATCGGCCGTGCCGGGAACGTGCTCGGTGCGGGTAGCCGCGGTCGCGCATTGATGACCGCTGCTGATGCCATGCGTTAGCCAGGCCGCCGATCGGCGGCCAGTCAACCGCGCCCATGGAAGGGGCGAGTACGTGCCGAGAAAATCGTTGCACCGTATCGCACTCGGATTCCTGCTCTCGACCATCGCCATCCTCCTGCTCGCCGGACCCGCCTGGGCCGACACCGGCAGCGCGTCCGGCAGCGGGCCGGGCAGCGCCTCCTCCGGCTCGGCCTCGGGCAGCGCTCCCGGCGGTGAATCCGGCAGCGCCAGCGGCTCGGCCGCCCTGCCGGTGCCCAGTGTCTTCGGCCTCGGCGCGCTGGCCGCGGCCACGACACAGATCGGCAAGCCCTACGAATGGGGCGGGACCGGTCCGTCCAGTTGGGACTGTTCGGGCCTCGTGCAGTGGGCCTATCGTCAGGTCGGAGTGAGCATTCCCCGGACCACCTGGCAACAGGCCAAGGCGGGCACGCCGGTTCCGCGGAGCGCGCTCTCGCCCGGCGACGTGGTGGTGCTGAACCGCGACGGCTCGCACGTCGGCATCTACGCGGGCGGCGGGCAGGTGCTCAACGCGTACGACTGGGGTGTGCCGGTCGGGTTCACGCCCCTCAGCGAGTTCGACATCTACGCCATCCGCCGGTTCTGATCGCGCACCGGCTCGGGAAGTGCCGACTGAGTTCGTGATTCACGCACGCTGACAGCGGCCCCGATCCGCGAATGCGATCGGGGCCGCTCGGTGCTTTCCGGTCTTTGTGTGGTCGGGTGCCGGTCAGTTGTCGAGGTCGTCGGCGAGGGTGCGCAGCAGCGGACTGTATTGCGGGTGCGCCAGGGCCGAGGCGAACTGCGCGACCAGATAGTTGGCCGGGTTACCGGTGTCGTACCAACGGCCGCTGATCACCTGTCCGAAGACCGGGTTGTTCGCCGCGTGCACGTTGATCGCGTCGGTGAGATACACCTCGCCGGTGCGGTGCTCGTACCACGCCTCGGTCTGCCTGCGCAGTTCCTCGATGATGCCGGGAGTGACGACGTAGCCGCCGATCGCGGCGAAGGACGACGGCGCGTCCTTCGGCTTCGGCTTCTCCCGCAGTCCGGTGATGCGCAACAGGCCGTTGCCGTGGTCGTCGGCGACCACCGGCACGCCGTAGCGCTGCGACTCGGCGGGGTCCATCGGCATCAGCGCGAGGACGGGGGCGCCGGTGGCCTCGTAGGCATTGATCAACTGCTGGGCACGCGGCACCTCGGCGACGAACACGTCGTCCGGCCACAGCACCAGCATCGGTTCGTCGCCGAGGTTGCGCGCGGCGTTGAGCACCGGGGTGCCGTTGCCGTACGGCCCGTGCTGGTCGAGATAGGTGATGTGGCCGAGCCGCGACAGCTCGCCGACCTCCTCCACGGCGTCGGCGAATGCGGTCTTGCCGTCCGCGCGCAGCTGGGCCACCAGCGCGGGGTTGGGCCGGAAGTGGTCCTGGATCAATGATTTTCCGCCGCTGACCACGATGGTGATGTCGGTGATGCCCGAAGCGACCAGCTCGCGGACGGTGTGCTCGATCACCGGCTTGTCGCCGACCGGCAGCATCTCCTTGGGGATGGCCTTGGTCAGCGGAAGCAGCCGGGAGCCGATACCAGCGGCCGGGATGACGGCCTTGCGGATATTCATGGGTCCGATCATCACATATCGGACCACGAGTCAGGCGCCGTCCCGGCGGTAGGTCGCCGGTTATTCGAGACTCTCGAGTACATCATCCGATGCGGCAAAAGAGCAGATCAAGGCCACCACCGTGGAATCGGCGGCCGCCAGGGGACCCGACCGGGCCGGTGCCGGTTCCGGCAGGCAACCGGCAGCTAGCGCACAGCCATCGCACAGCGTCACCGCCTGCCGCCGACTGTCGGTGGACGGGCGTACATTGCAGCCGTGCGTACCGAGAAGCCGAGTGTCGAGCGGGTGGCCGCGCCGGCGCCGCGGCCCGGGACAACGCGCGGCGACGGTTCGGTGAGCCCGCAGCATCCGCCCGCGCTCGCCGACGCCGACAGCGCCGCCCGGCGGTGGGTGCTGCACATCGACATGGACGCGTTCTTCGCCTCGGTCGAACAGCTGACCCGGCCGACGTTGCGCGGCAGGCCGGTGCTGGTCGGCGGCACCGGCGGGCGCGGCGTCGTCGCCGGAGCCAGCTACGAGGCGCGGGTGTTCGGCGCGCGGTCGGCCATGCCGATGCATCAGGCCCGCAGGCTGGTCGGCGCCACCGCGGTGGTGGTGCCGCCACGCGGGACGGTCTACGGGGTGGTGAGCGGTCAGGTCTTCGAACGCGCTGCGCAGCCGGATACCGGTGCTGGAGACGCTGTCGTTCGACGAAGCGTTCGGCGAGCCCGCCGAGCTGGCCGGTGCGACGGTCGCCCGGGTGCACGGCTTCTGCGAGGAATTGCGCGCGGTGGTGCGCGAACGGACCGGACTGACCGCCTCGGTCGGCGCGGGCACCGGCAAGCAGCTGGCGAAGATCGCCTCCGGCTTGGCCAAACCGGACGGGGTACGGGTGATCTCGCCGGTGGAGCAGCAACGTCTGCTTGCGGGGCTGCCGGTGCGCAAGCTGTGGGGGATCGGGCCGGTCGCGGAGGGCAGGTTGCGGTCGCTGGGCATCGAGACCGTGGGCGCCTTCGCCGCCTTGCCGGAATCGGAGGCGATGTCGATCCTCGGCGGCAGCGTGGGCGCGGCGCTGCACCGGCTGGCGCGCGGCATTGATGACCGCCCGGTGGCCGAACGCACCGAGGCGAAACAGATCAGCGCCGAGACCACCTACGAGACCGACATCGTCGGCCTCGGGCAACTCCGCCCGGCCATCGAGGACATGGCCGCCGCCGCGCACCGGCGCCTGATCCGGGACGGCCGTGCGGCTCGCACGGTGGTGCTCAAACTGAAGAAGTCGGATATGAGCATCGTCACCCGCTCCTGCACGCTGCCGTACGCCACCGAGGACCTGGCCACCCTCGCCGCCGCCGCGCAGCGTTCGGCGCTCGACCCGCGCGAACTGGGCCCGATTCGCCTCGTCGGGGTCGGCTACGGCGGGTTGTCCACGGTCCGGCAGGAGTCGCTGTTCCCCGAGCTCGATCGTGGCCCCGCCGAGATCGCCGCGGCCGACCCGGAAGGGGAACCGGCGCACTCCGCCGATCCGAGCGCCGCGCAGTCCGCCGCGCCCACCTCGCCCGTCGTTGTCTGGCACCCCGGCATGGACGTGACGCACCCCGAGCACGGCCACGGCTGGGTGCAGGGCGCCGGGCTCGGCGTGGTGACCGTCCGTTTCGAAACCCGTTCCACGGGTCCCGGTCCCGCGCGCACGTTCGCCGCCGACGACGCCGCGCTGACCCGGGCCGATCCGCTGGGAAGCCTGCGCTGACGGACGCCGACGACGGCTCGACATCGCCCGGCCGGGCGCGTACGTTCGCTGCCGACGACATCCGTCGGTCCCGTGTGGACCCGGGCGGCGCCGTACGGTGCCGGTAGCCTGGGACCTCGTGCAGCGCCGCCGGTTCGGGTGGCGGCTGCCATGGTGGAACACGACACGGACCTCTCGAACGTAAAGGACGAGCAGTTGAAGCTTCGTAAGACTGGACGCACAGCGATCGCCGGGCTGGCCATCGTCGCCGCGCTTGGCCTGACCGCCTGCGGCGGCGACGACAAGGACAGCAAGCCCGCCGCGAAGACGTCGACCAGCGCCAAGGCGTCGGCGACCGCGAGCGCGAACCTGCCTCCGGTCCCGACTCCCGCGGAGCTGAACACCGCCCTCGCCCGTGCGCTCGACCCCGCGGTGCCCGCCTCCGAGAAGCTGGACAACGTCCAGGGCGTCGAAGCCGATCCGACGCTGCCCGACCGCCTGTCCCAGGCCGCGGCGGGCGCCGACGTGAAGATCGAGGTCACCGACGTCACCTCGTTCGGCGACAGCGTGAACGCGAAGGCCAAGTTCATCCTCAACGGCCAGGAGAACATCGTCGACGTGCCGTTCGTCGCCGACAACGGCAAGTGGAAGATCCAGAAGGCGTGGGCCTGCACCATGCTGACCAACCTCGGTCAGCAGTCGGCGGCTTGCGCCTGAGTCATCACCATCGGCCGGGCCGGCCGCCGAGTTTCCTTCTCGGCGACCGGCCCGTCGTCGTCGCGTCCATTCTTCCGCCGCGCTCGGCGATCAGCGCGCCCGTGGCCGCGCGCCGAAGCGCTCACATCACTCGGAGAATCGCGCAGGTCGCGGTGGCGTGCGCGTAGAGGTCGCCGTCCTCGGCGCCGATCAGCCGGGCCTCCGCGCTGGCCGTGGTCTGGCCGACGTGGATCGCGGTGCCCTCGCAGCGCAGCGTTCGGGTGTCACCGCGCACGGTCCGGTGCACGTGGATGCCGATGTGGACCGAGGCGGACCGCGTCCCGCCCGCCAACCGCGTCATCACCGCCGAGGCGAGGGCCGCTTCGAGCAGCGTCGCCATGAAGCCATCGTGCATCCCGCCCATCGGGCCGAGCGGGTGGTCACCCGCCTCGCCCTCGAAGACCACGGTTCCGTCGCCGACCTGCACCAGCCGGAAACCGAGTGTGCTCAGGATCGGCGCGGCCGGGAATCGTCCGTCGAGCGCTCCTTGCAGTATCTCCCGCCCGGTCATGCCGAGCAGGTCTGGAGCCGTCTCGCTACGCGGCCGCCAGTCGGTGCGGGGGCGAAGGGGTCTGGGCGCGGTCATGCATCGACGTTACGAAGAAGCCGCCGCCCGCAGAAGTGTCGGATCCGACACTTTCGCGACCGTTTCCGACGGTTCGCTATAACCGCAGCACACCGTCAGGCCGGGTATCGCCTCGTAGTCGCCATCCTGGGGTCACGACGGGGATGCCGTGTGCCGGCGTGGTCGCCGCGATCCACCTATCGTTGATCGGCGCTTCGCGCCCCCTGGTGCGCAGGTGTGCCGCCAGCAATGCCCAGTGCTCCGCCGCGATGCCGGGCGCGGCGGGCTCGCAGCAGCGCGTTGGTGGTGAAGATCGCCAGCGCGGTCCAGATCAGGGCGAAACCGGCCCATCGGGAAGCGGGCATGGGCTCGTGCGCGACGGCGACGCCCCAGGCCAGCTGGAGCGCGGGGGTGAGGTATTGCAGCAGGCCCATGGTGGACAGCGGCACCCGCTGGGCCGCGACGGCGAACAGCAACAGTGGCACGAGGGTGACCGGTCCGGTCGCCATCAGCAAGGCGGTATGCGCTGCGCCGGAGGTGAACTCGCTGTGGCCGGTGAGCGCGAGGGCGATCGCGAACGCCAGTGCGAACGGGGCCGCGACGATGCCTTCGGCGGCCACGCCGCGCAGTGCGTCCAGAGGAATCACCTTCTTCACCAGCCCGTAGGTGGCGAAGGAACAGGCCAGCGCCAGCGCGATGACCGGTGGCCTGCCGTAGTCGACGGTGAGCACGGCCACCGCCGCCGCGCCCAGCGCCAGGGCGGCCCACTGCGCCCCGGTCATCCGCTCACGGAAGATCAGGACGCCGAACGCGACGGTGACCAGCGGGTTGATGAAGTAACCGAGCGCGCATTCCACGACGTGACCGGAGGTGACGCCGTAGACGTACACGCCCCAGTTGAGCGCGATGGCGGCGGAGGCGACGCCCGCCAGCCGCCAGACGCGTGCGCCGATGCCGCGCAGTTCGCCCAGCCGCCCGCTCACCGCGAGCACCGCGAGCACCACCACCAGCGTCCAGACGATCCGCTGGGCCAGCACCTCGCCCGGACTGGTGAACGCCAGCAAACCGAAGAAGGCGGGGAAGAGTCCCCACAGGAAGAACGCGCTCGTGCCGAACGTCACACCGGGGATGGACCTGCTTCGCCGCACGAAGACGAAGGTAGTTGTCACGTAGCCTTGCGGTCATGTCGATTACCGTGCAGGCCCCGGGCGCTACGGGACTCACAGCCGCCGAGGTCGAGCAACGCCGCCGCGACGGGCTGGCCAACGACGTACCGGACCGCGCGGGCCGATCGGTCCGCGACATCGTGCGCGCGAACGTCTTCACCCGGATCAACGCCATCCTCGGTGTCCTGTTCGTCCTGGTGCTGGCCACGGGATCGATCATGATGGAATGTTCGGCCTGCTGATCGTCGCCAACAGCGCGGTCGGCATCATCCAGGAGATCCGCGCGAAACGCACCCTGGATCGGTTGGCGATCGTCGGCCAGGCCAAGCCGACCGTCCGCCGGGACGGCACGGCGTTCGAGGTCGCGCCGCACGAGGTGGTGCTCGACGATTTGATCGAGCTCGGTCCAGGTGACCAGATCGTGGTGGACGGCACGGTAGAGGAGTCGGCGCAGCTGGAAGTGGACGAGTCGTTGCTCACCGGCGAGGCCGACCCGATCGACAAGGCGGTGGGCGAGCCGGTGCTGTCGGGCAGCTACGTGGTGTCCGGGTCCGGCGCCTACCGCGCCACCAAGGTCGGCAGGGACGCCTACGCAGCGCGGCTGGCCGAGGAGGCGAGCAAGTTCACCCTGGTGCACTCCGAGTTGCGCAGCGGTATCGACAAGATCCTGAAATTCATCACCTACCTGCTCGTTCCGGCAGGGCTGCTGAGCATCTACAACCAGCTGGTCTCCAGCGAGGAGTCGTGGCGGCCCGCGGTGACCGGCATGGTGGCCGCGCTGGTGCCGATGGTGCCGGAAGGACTGGTGCTGATGACGTCGATCGCGTTCGCGGTCGGCGTGGTGCGGCTGGGCCGGCGCAAGTGCCTGGTCCAGGAGTTGCCCGCGATCGAGGGGCTGGCCAGGGTCGACGTGGTGTGCGCGGACAAGACCGGCACGCTGACCGAGAACGGTATGCGGTTGTCGGACATCAAGACCTGCGCGGGTTTCGACGACAGCGAGGTCCGCGCCGCGCTGTCCGCGCTCGCCGCCGACGACCCCCGGCCGAACGCGAGTGTGCTGGCGATCGCCGAGGAGCTGCCGGACGGCCCCGGCTGGCAGCGCACCGCCGTGGCGCCGTTCTCCTCGGCCAAGAAATGGAGCGGATGCTCCTACGGCGTGCACGGCGACTGGTTGCTCGGCGCGCCGGACGTGCTGCTCGCCCCGGACGCCCCGCACGCACGGGTCGCGGAGGAACTCGGCGCCTCCGGTCTGCGCGTGCTGTTGCTGGCTCGCAGCGACCGTCCGGTCGACGCGCCCGATGCCCCTGGCGTCGTGCGGCCCGCCGCGCTGGTCGTGCTGGAGCAGAAGGTCCGGCCCGACGCCCGCGCCACGCTCGAGTACTTCGCCGGTCAGGACGTGTCGATCAAGGTCATCTCCGGCGACAACGCCGTGTCGGTGGGCGCGGTGGCCGCCTCGCTCGACCTGCCGGGTGGCAGTCATCCGATCGATGCGCGCGAGCTGCCGCAGGACCGCGACGCACTGGCCAACGTGCTGGACCGGAACACCACTTTCGGCCGGGTCCGCCCGGACCAGAAGCGCGCGATGGTGTCCGCCCTGCAGGCGCGCGGGCACACCGTGGCGATGACCGGCGACGGAGTGAACGACGTTCTGGCGCTGAAGGATTCGGACATCGGCGTCGCCATGGGCTCGGGCAGTCCCGCGACCAGGGCGGTCGCGCAGATCGTCCTGCTGGACAACAAGTTCGCGACGCTGCCGTATGTGGTCGGCGAGGGCCGCCGGGTGATCGGCAACATCGAGCGGGTCTCGAATCTGTTCCTCACCAAGACCGTCTATTCCGTGCTGCTCGCCTTCTTGGTCGGCGTCGCCGGGGTCGGCTCCCAGATCTTCGACTACGAACCCATCGGCTACCCCTTCCTGCCGCGCCACGTCACGATCGCGGCCTGGTTCACCATCGGCATTCCGGCCTTCATCCTCTCGCTCGCGCCCAACAACGAAAGGGCCCGTACCGGCTTCGTCGGCCGCGTCATGCGATTGGCGATCCCGTCGGGCGTCGTGATCGGTGTAGCGACCTTCGTCGCGTACCTGATCGCCTATGCCGGGCCGGATGCCAGTGAGCAGCAGAAGGTTCAGGCGGGCACCACCGCCCTCATCACGCTGATCATGATCGCGGTGTGGGTGCTCGCCATCGTCGCGCGGCCCTACGTGTGGTGGAAGGTGGTGCTGATCGCGGTGTCGGTGGCGGCCTATGTCTTCTTGTTCACCGTTCCGTCCACTCGCGAGTTCTTCAAACTCGACCCCTCCAACGTCGCGCTCACCGGAGCGGCGGTGCTCTGCGGCGTGGTCGGCATCGTGCTGGTCGAGGCCGCTTGGTGGGTGAGCGCGGCGATGCTGGGCGACAAGCGGCAACTGCTGCCCAGCTCACCCGGCGGAGCCGCCTGACAAACTGGACGCCTGACTTGCCGCGCCACGAGAAGCCTTGTGCGAAGCGGCCATTCGGAGTGGGAGTACCTTTTCCGACTATGGAGGTACTGCTGCACCAGATCGACGCGTTCGCCGACGCACCGTTCTCGGGCAACCCGGCCGCGGTGATGCCGCTCCCGTCGTGGCTCCCGGACGCGTTGCTGCAACAGGTGGCCGAGGAGAACAACCTCGCCGAAACCGCGTTCTACACCCCGCGCTTACCTCCCGAGGCGGGCGTGCCGCCGGGCGAGTGGCCCGCTTTCCACCTCCGGTGGTTCACGCCGAGGACGGAGGTCGCCCTGTGCGGCCACGCCACCTTGGCCAGCGCCGCGCAGATCCTGGTCGATATGCATCCCGGCGAGGATCGGGTGAGTTTCTACACCCGCAGCGGCTGGCTGCACGTCGACCGCACCGACGACGACGAGTTCGTCCTGGACCTGCCGGTCGTGCCGAGCATTCCGGTGCAGCCCGATCCGGCGCTCGTGGCGGCGCTGGGGGTGCGTCCGGTGCGGGCGTACTCCGGTACCGACGAGGTGATCGTCGTGGCGACCGAGCAGGAAGTGCGCGATGCGGCACCGGTGTTGTCGGCGTTCCCGGCGTTGCCGCGCGGCGTGATCGTCACCGCGCCCGGCGACTCGGTGGACTTCGTCTCCCGGTTCTTCGCTCCGGCGGTAGGGGTTTCGGAGGATCCGGTGACCGGCTCCGCGCACGCCCAGCTGGTTCCGTTGTGGAGCGAGCGACTCGGCCGCACCGAACTGCGCGCCAGGCAGCTCTCCCGCCGTGGCGGAAGCCTGCGCTGCGAACTGGCGGACGATCGGGTGCTGCTGTTCGGGCGCTGCCGTCGCTACCTCGACGGCGTGGTCACGCTGCCGGACTGAGGCCCGGCCGCGCCCGGCTCACGGGTCGGGAACCGGTCCGTCGTCGGGGCCGGGCAGGACGACGTCGCGGTGGTCGGGCAGCAGCGGGACCACCGCGAAGCTGCCCGCCACCGCGTCGGCGGGAAGCGCTTGGACCGCGCGGATACCCTCCCGGGCGGCGAGCTCCCGCAACCGCGCAGGGGAACCCCGGACGACGAGCCCCACGACGCAGGCGCAGCCGTCCCGCAGTCGTGCGGCGGAGAGCGCGACCACACGGGCGGTGCGGTCGTCGGTGGGGCGGGGGAGCAGCCAGGGCGCGAATCGCGCCGAATCGACCGCCGCCTCGGCGCCTTCCGGTACCGGCACGGCCACCAGCGGAGTCTGCACGCGGGGAACCGGCACCCGGTAGAGCACTTGGGCGATGCGCGCTTCGTCGCTGTGCGCGGGAATCTCTCCGGGAACCACAGGGTCGGTGAACGACACCAGCGCCCAGCGCTGCGCTTCGTCGCCGGCGTTCACCGAATCACGGGATCGGACCAGGTATTCCGCGACCCGCTCGCCTTGTTCGGGCCCGAGCCGGTCGGTGGACACCGCGGCGCGGTACGGCGGCCGCAGCGCACCGAGCGCGAACACGAGCGCGGCCAGCGCGAGCAGCGCCGTGGCGAGGGCGATCCCACGCCACGGCGGCACCCGGCGCTCAGGCATCGCGCAGGACGTCCAGCGCGTGTCTCAGGTCGTCCGGGTACTCGCTGGTGATCTCGAGGTAGCGGCCGTCGGCCGGATGCTGGAAGCCCAGCGAGCGGGCGTGCAGCCACTGCCGTTGCAGCCCGAGCCGCTCGGCGAGGCGCGGGTCGGCGCCGTAGGTCAGATCGCCGCAGCAGGGGTGGCGGATCGCGGAGAAATGCACCCGGATCTGATGGGTGCGCCCGGTCTCCAGGTGGATGTCGAGCAGGCTGGCGGAATGGAACGCCTCGACGGTGTCGTAGTGGGTGATGCTCGGACGCCCGTCCGCCGTGACGGCGAACTTCCAGTCGTTGCCCCTGGCCCGGCCGATCGGGGCGTCGATGGTGCCGCTGCTCGGATCGGGATGCCCCTGCACCAGGGCGTGATACCGCTTGTCGACGGTGCGCTGCTTGAACGCGCGCTTGAGCACCGTGTACGCGTGCTCGGACTGCGCGACCACCATCACTCCCGAGGTGCCGACGTCGAGCCGGTGCACGATGCCCTGCCGCTCGTGGGCGCCCGAGGTGGAGATGCGGTATCCCGCCGCGGCGAGCCCGCCGACGACGGTCGGCCCGCTCCAGCCGACACCGGTGTGCGCGGCCACGCCGACCGGCTTGTCCACCGCGACGATGTCGTCGTCGGCGTAGAGGATTTTCATACCCTCCACCGGTTCGGCCTCGATGGTCAGCTCGCGCTTCGGCTCCGGGAAGATCACCTCGAGCCACGCGCCCGCGGTGAGCCGGTCGGATTTGCCCGCCGCGACGCCGTCGAGCTGCACCGAGCCCTCTTCGGCGAGCGCGGCCACCGCGGTGCGGGACAGGCCGAGCAGACGGGCCAGGCCCGCGTCGACGCGCATGCCGTCGAGCCCGTCGGGGACGGGCATGGTCCTGGTCTCCCTCATGCCGCGCTGCCCTCGCTCGCGCCGCCGGGCTTGCCGTGGCCCACCCGGGTGCCGTTCGGTTCGTAGCCGAACACGGTGAGCGTCACCAATAGGATCGCCCCGCACACGATGGCCGAGTCCGCGACGTTGAACACCGGCCACCAGCCGACCGCGACGAAGTCCACCACGTGACCCTGCAACGGGCCGGGCGCCCGGAACAACCGGTCCATGAGGTTGCCCAGCGCGCCGCCGAGCACCAGGCCCAGCCCGATCGCCCACCCCAGCGAGCGCAGGGTGCGGCCGATGCGCACGACGCCGACCACGACGGCGGCCGCGACCAGGGTCAGCAACCAGGTCATACCGGTGGCCATGGAGAACGCCGCGCCCGGATTGCGCACCAGGCTCAGTCGCGCGAAATCGCCGATGATCGGCACCGGGTCGCCCGGCGTCAGCTTCGCGACCGCGATGGTCTTGGTGAGCAGGTCCAGGCCGAGCACGACCGCAGCGAGCACGAGCAGCATGCGCAGGCGCTGCGGCGGGGCCGACGAGGTCGTCGGATTGAATGGTGTTCGCTGGGTTTTCCTCGGGCGGCCGGTCGTCACTCACGCCGACCATCATCTCTCGAGCGCAATCCCGCCGGGTGCGCGCGTCCGATTGCCCCGGCTCGCGCGGCCGTCGCGGCCCGACCGGCACGCCGACCGGCGCGCGGCCGGATGTCCCAGCTGACACTCAGGAATCGGTCGTACCCTGTTGCTCGTGACGGTGTTGTCTTCCCCCCACCTTCCGCGGATCGCGCGCTCGGGCGTGCTGCTGATGGTGCTCGCGGTCGGGCTGTCTGCCTTCGGTGTCGGTTGCGGCGACGGCGCCGAGTCGCGCGGCGAGCCCGACGGAACCGAGCCGCTGGGAATCGGCAAGGAAGTGACCGTGCCGATCGCGGCGGCGGTGACCACGGTCGAATCGGCCGGCGCGGAGCCGAGGTCGCTGCTGCGGCCGGAATACCCGGCGGGCACGGTGCAGCGGGTCACGCTCTACACCGCGCACCACATCGAACAGCAGATCGACGAACAGCCCGAGCGCGACTTCTCCACCCCGGCGCTGACCATTCCGATGACGGCGCAGGCCACCGCGGAGGGCATGATCTGACCCTTGGCACGGTCACCTCGCCGGACCCGACGCTGGCCAAGGCGCTCACCAAGATCGGCGGCTCGCACGCGGGCTTCGATCTCAGCGATCTCGGCGCGATCACCGCGCTGCGGCTCGAACCGGCGCCGGACGCGTCCAACACCGCGCGCGCCGCCCTCGAGCAGGCCTTCTATCAGGCCGTCTACCGGTCGATCGCGCTTCCGGACCAGCCTGTCGGCGAGGGCGCGGTCTGGACGGTGCGCCAAGAGGTCAACGGTGGCGTGCTGCTGGACCAGGTGACCACCGCGACGCTGAGCAAGCGTGACGGGGACCGGCTCACCATCGAGCTGCACGTGACCCAGAAGCCGAAGTCGCCGGTGTGGAACCTGCCGAACAACGCGGGAACCCTGGACATCAGGGACTACGTCATGCAGGGGGCTGGCACCATCACGGTGGATCTGGGACTGCCCCTGCCGGTGTCCGGGTCGATCACCGTCGGCGGTCACCAGGCCTACCGCGATCCGAACAGCGACAGCACGCTGCGGCAGACGATCGATACGCAGGTGTCGTGGACCGAGTGATCCGTGCGGTCGGCCTGCCGCTCGCGGCGGCGTCGGTCGCGCTCGCGGCGGGCTGCGGGTCCTCCGAGAGCGCCGCGCCCGGACTGCCCGATCTGCCGCCGCTGGGTCCCCCGGTGAGCGCGGCCCCCGTGACGACCGCGCCCGAGACCGATTCCGGCAGGCTGGGCGCCCAGCTGCTCGGTGAGTCGAACTTGCCGTCCGGCTTCACCGCCCTGCCGCCGCGCGCCGACGCGGGCACCGCCCCGGCGGGCGCTTCGGCGTCGAATCCACCGGAATGCGCGAAAGTGCTCACCCCGCTCGGCGGGCAGTACTCCGGCGCACTCGCGCAGGCGTCCACCCAATACGCCGGTCCCAATTTCTCCAGCATCAATATCGACGCGGCGAGCTATCCGCCCGACGCGCTCGCGGGCGCGTTGTCCACCGTCCAGGAGACGCTGCGCCGGTGCGTGCGCTATTCCGGCGCCGACGCCACCGATATCCCGGTGGATTACCGGATCGGCGGTCTCGCCCAGCCCGCCGCGGGCGACGCAGCGACGGCCTTCCAGGTACGCGCGACCAGTGACGGTCTCGCCCTCGGCTCCTCGGTGGCGATCGTCCAGGTCGGGAGCACGTTGGCGCAGATCGCGGTGACCGCTCCGGAGTCGGTGGACCCGGGTGTGCTCAGTGCCCTGACGGCGGTTCAGGTGCGTCGGCTGCGTGGCGTCGCCGGCCCCTGATTTCCGACGATCCGGCCAATCGCGCGGGTCGCGGGAATAGGCTCGGCATGGTCCGACACAATGCCTCGACCGGAGGTTTCTCATGTCCGATGTCAAACCCGTTCCGGACGGATATCCGGTGGTCTCGCCCGGGCTGGCGATCGATGGCGCGGCCGCGGCGATCGATTTCTACAAGAACATCTTCGGCGCCACCGAGCGCATGCGGATGCCCGGTCCGGACGGCAAGATCGCGCATTGCGAGCTGATGTTCGGTGATTCCGTCGTCATGCTCGGCGATCCGGCGCCCGATATGGATTTCCTCGATCCGAGGACGGTCGGCGGCACGCCCGTCAACCTGTATGTGTACGTCGAGGACGCCGACGCGGCGTTCGCCGCGGCGCTGGCCGCGGGCGCCAAGGAACTCACGCCGATGAGCACGCAGTTCTACGGTGACCGCAGCGGCTCCTTCGAGGACCCGTGGGGGCATCGGTGGACCGTGGCCACCCACGTGGAGGATGTGCCCCCCGACGAGATGGACCGCCGGATGGCGGAATTGTTCGGCGGCTCCTGAGCCCGGCCCGGCTCACCACGGTGTGGGTCCAGGATGACGCGTGCGGAACGGCGGACCCGGACCCCCTCATCTACTTGTGGCCGGGTCCGCCGCTCCCTGTGGTTACCCGCGGGCGATCGATTCGAACACCGTGGGGTCGACGAGGGTGGAGGTGTCGCCGAGTTCGCGTCCTTCGGCGACGTCGCGCAGGAGGCGGCGCATGATTTTGCCGCTGCGGGTTTTGGGTAGTTCGGGGACGATGTGGATTTCGCGGGGTCGGGCGATGGGGCTGATTTCGCGGGCGACTTCGGTTTTGAGGTCGTCGATGAGTGTGGTGGTGGTGGTGTTTTTCGCTTCGGCGGTGAGGATGACGAAGGCGACGATGCCTTGGCCGGTGGTGGGGTCGGTGGCGCCGACGACGGCGGCTTCGGCGACGGTGTGGTGTCCGACGAGGGCGGATTCGACTTCGGCGGTGGAGATGCGGTGGCCGGAGACGTTCATGACGTCGTCGACGCGGCCGAGGACCCATAGGTCGCCGTCGGTGTCGAGTTTGGCGCCGTCGCCTGCGAAGTACCAGCCTTGGTGGGCGAAGCGTTCCCAGTAGGTGGTTTTGTAGCGGTCCATGTCGCCCCAGATGCCGCGCAGCATCATGGCCAGGGTTGGTCGAGCACGAGGTAGCCGTTGGCTTCGGTTTCGCCGCGTTGGACCGGTTTGCCTTCTTCGTCGACGACTTGGGCGCAGATGCCGGGCAGTGGTGTCATGGCGGCGCCGGGTTTGGTGGCGGTGACGCCGGGCAGGGGGAGATCATGATGGCGCCGGTCTCGGTTTGCCACCAGGTGTCGACGATGGGGGCGCGGCCCGCGCCGATGACTTCGCGGTACCAGCGCCAGGCTTCGGGGTTGATCGGTTCGCCGACCGAGCCGAGCAGCCGGATGCTGGACAGGTCGTGGGCGGCGGGGATGTCTTTGCCCCATTTCATGAAGGTGCGGATCAGTGTGGGGGCGGTGTAGTAGATGGTGACGCCGTATTTTTCGATGATGTGGAAGTGGCGGTGTTCGTCGGGGGAGTTGGGGGTGCCTTCGTAGAGGACTTGGGTGGTGCGGTTGGCGAGGGGGCCGTAGACGATGTAGCTGTGGCCGGTGACCCAGCCGATGTCGGCGGTGCACCAGTAGGTGTCGTGGCCGGGTTTGTGGTCGAAGACGTGGTGGTGGGTGTAGGCGGTTTGGGTGAGGTAGCCGCCGGTGGTGTGGAGGATGCCTTTGGGTTTTCCGGTGGTGCCGGAGGTGTAGAGGATGAACAGGGGGTGTTCGGCGTCGAAGGCTTGGGCGTGGTGGGTGGGGGAGGCGTGGGTGACGGTGTCGTGCCACCACAGGTCGCGGCCCTCGGTCCAGGGGACTTCGATGCCGGTGCGGCGCACCACCAGTACGTGCTCGACGCTGGCGGGGGTGCCGCCGTGCGCGAAGAGGGCTTCGTCGACGGCGGTTTTGAGGGGGGTGGCTTTGCCGCGCCGCCACTGCCCGTCGGTGGTGATGACCAGGCGGGCCGAAGCGTCGTCCACGCGCTGGCGCAGCGCGGTGGGGGAGAATCCGGCGAAGACGACGGAGTGGGTGAGGCCGAGGCGGGCGCAGGCCAGCATCGAGATGATGGCCTCGGGGACCATCGGCATGTAGATCGCGACCCGGTCCCCGGCGACGAGGCCGAGTTCGGTCAGTGCGTTCGCCGCGCGGGAGACTTCGTCGAGCAGTTCGCGGTAGGTGATGGCGCGGGAGTCGCCGGGTTCGCCTTCCCAGTGGATGGCGACCTGGTCGCCGTGCCCGTCGAGGACGTGGCGGTCCACGCAGTTGTAGGCGACGTTCAGCTTGCCGCCGACGAACCACTTCGCCACCGGCGCGTCACTCCAATCCAGCACCTGGGTCCACGGCTGCTCCCAATGCACCGCCCGGCCTGCTCGGCCCAGAACTCCAGCCGATCCGACAGCGCCCGGTCGTACAGCGCCGCGCTCGCGTTCGCTCGAGCGGCGAACTCCGCGTCGGGCGGGAAGGCGGCGGTGTCGCGGTCATCGGTGGTTGCGCTGGTCACGCGAGATCTCCTAACGAAAGAGCAAACGGGGGACGAGGTATGCCGGGCGCCGATCAGTGCACCACCGCCTTCTCGGCGCCGACGCCGGTGAGCGAGCGGACCTCCATCTCCGCGGCCTTGGCCGGATCCTCGGACCTGCCGCCGGCGAAAGTGCCGATGACGCCGAGCGCGAACGCCAGGGGAATGGAGACGATGCCCGGGTTGGACAGCGGGAACCAGTCGAAATCCGAGCCGGGGAGCATCGCGGTCTTGCTGCCCGACACCGCCGGGGAGAACACGATCAGCACGATCGTGGAGATCAGGCCGCCGTACATGCTCCACAGCGCGCCGGTGGTGTTGAACCGCCGCCAGAACAGCGAGAAGAGGATGGTCGGCAGGTTCGCCGACGCCGCGACCGCGAACGCCAGCGCCACCAGGAAGGCGACGTTCTGGCCGTTGGCCAGGATGCCCAGCGCGATGGCCAGCACGCCGATCACCACGGCGGTGATGCGGGAGACCCGAACCTGTTCGCGCTCACCGGCTTTCCCGCGCTTGATCACCGTGGCGTAGATGTCGTGGGCGAACGACGCCGCCGCGGTGATGGTCAGGCCGGCGACCACCGCGAGGATGGTGGCGAAGGCGACCGCGGAGATCACGCCCAGCAGCACCACACCGCCGAGTTCGAAGGCCAGCAACGGCGCCGCCGCGTTCTGGCCGCCCGCCGCCGCCAGGATGCGGTCGGGTCCGACGATCGCCGCCGCGCCGTAGCCGAGCACCAGGGTGAAGAGGTAGAACGCGCCGATCAGGCCGATCGCCCAGACCACCGACCGGCGCGCCTCTTTGGCGGTGGGCACGGTGTAGAAGCGCATCAGCACGTGCGGCAGACCCGCGGTGCCGAGCACCAAGGCCAGACCGAGCGAGAGGAAGTTGAGCTTCGAGGTCTCGCTGCCGCCGTACTGCGCGCCGGGCGCGAGCACATCGCGCGCGGCGACCGCTTTGTTCGCCGAACCCGAGACCGCTTCCTGCGCGGAGCCGAGGATGTCGGAGAAGTTGAAACCGAACTTGGCGAACACCATGACCGTCATCAGCGCCGCGCCCGCGATCAGCAGCACAGCCTTGATGATCTGCACCCACGTGGTGCCCTTCATGCCGCCGACCAGGACGTACACGATCATCAGCACGCCGACGACGGCGATCACGACGGACTGACCGGCCTTGTCGGAAATGTCCAGCAGCAGCGCGACGAGTCCGCCGGCGCCCGCCATCTGCGCGAGCAGGTAGAACAGCGACACCGTCAGCGTGGACAACGCGGCGGCGGTGCGTACCGGGCCTTCCTTCAACCGGAAGCTCAGCACGTTGGCCATGGTGAATTTGCCGGTGTTGCGCAGCATCTCGGCGACCAGCAGCAGGGCGACCAGCCAGGCGACCAGGAACCCGATGGAGTAGAGGAATCCGTCGTAGCCGTAGACGGCGATGGCGCCCGCGATGCCGAGGAAGCTCGCGGCCGACAGATAGTCGCCCGCGATGGCGACGCCGTTCTGCGGGCCGGAGAAGCCGCGCCCTCCGGTGAAGTAGTCGGCGGCGGTGGCGTTGTTCCGGCTGGCCCGGATCACCACGATCATCGTGATGGCGACGAAGACGCCGAAGATGGCGATATTGGCGATCGGGTTGCCGACCGTCGCCGCCGCGGCGTAGGTGTGCACGGTGTTCACGCTCGGTCTCCCTCGAGGTAGTCGCGGATTCTCGCCGCGCGCGGATCCAGTTCCCGGTTGGCGAACCGGACGTACAGCGCGGTGATGGCGAAGGTGGAGGCGAATTGGCCGAGGCCGAGCAGCAATCCGACGTTGATCTCGCCGAACACCGGGCGGCTCATGAAGTCGTGAGCGTAGGCGCCGAGCAGGACATAACCGAGGTACCAGAGCAGGAACAGCACGGTCATCGGAAAGACGAAGCGGCGCAGGCGGCTTCGCAGTTCCTGGAATTGGGGGCTCGCCTGGACTTCGGCGAATTCCGCTGCGCTCGGCGCTCGCCGTGGGACGGTGTCGTCGAGTTCGGTACTGGTCATGAGGGTCCTACCATGTGACGTGGCTTACTTGTCCAGGACGGTAAGCCAGGCCGGGGAGCCGCCAGTAGGCTGTGGTGTGAGTCACTCCGTGAAGGTGGCCGAATCTGCGGTGAACGGTCGATGCGGCGCGACGAACGGTCCGCCCGATGGCTGCGCGGGCGGGCGGCGGTCAGTCCGAACGCAGGGCGCGCTCCCGGTCCGCGCCCATGCCCAGTCGCTCCGGCGCGTGCATCCGCACGAAGATCCGGCTCACCGTCCTCGCACCGAGCCCACGGGTGAACGAGCTGACCAGCACCATGGTGGCGAACGCCAACGGCACGCTGATGGCCGCCGGGTAGCCGAGCAGCGCCGCGGGCCAGCCGCCCGCCACCTCGTCGGAGAACCCGCCGGTGACCGAGACCGCGGTCGCGGTGCCTGCCGCGAGCCCGCCCGCGACCAGGCCCGCCGCCGCGCCCGCCGCGGTCAGCCCGCGCCACCAGATCCCCAGCACCAACAGCGGGCACAGGGTGGACGCGGCCACCGCGAAGGCCAGGCCGACGGTGCGCGACAGGTCCAGGGACACCACGGTCAGCGACAGCGCCAGCGGCGCCGAGCCCGCGGCCAGCGCCGCGATGCGGAAGTCACGGATGCGCCCCCGCAGCATGTGGTGCTGAGCACGCCCGCGATGCTCACCAGTAACCCCGAGGACGTGGACAGGAACGCGGCGATCGCACCCGCCGCGGCCAGCGCCGCGAGCAGCTGACCCGGCAGCCCGGCGACCACTGATCCAGGCAGCAGCACCACCGCGGCGTCGGAGGTGCCGGTGATCAGCAGTTGCGGCACATAGAGCCGCGCGAAGACGCCCAGCAGAACGGGGAACAGGTAGAAGAGGCCCACCAGGCCGATCACCGCGAGCGCTGTCGCGCGCGCGGCCCGGCCATCGGGGTTGGTGTAGAACCGCACCAGCACGTGCGGCAGGCCCATGGTGCCGAGGAATGTCGCGAGGATCAGCGAATAGACCTGGTAGGTGGGATGCGGTCCGCCCAGCCCGCCACCCGGCGCCAGCCAACCCGCGCCGTCCGCCGGTGCGCCCGCGACCACCGGAACCGCGGACCCCGCCTCGAGCACCAACTGTGTGCCCGCGGCCAGCTCGTGCGTGCCCGGGGTCAGCGGGACAAGGCCGTCGACCGCTCGGTCGTCGAGCGTTCCCGTGATCGAGACCTGCTGCGGCGCGCCGACCCGCACCACCACGTCGGTGGTCACGTCGACCGTCGTGCGCTCGGACACCACCGGCGGCGCGGGCGCGCCCACCTCACGCTCGTCGGCGAGGAAGTGCCCGAGCAGCACCAGCGCGGGGAGAGCCACCGCGGTCAGTTTCAACCAGTACTGGAACGCTTGGACCAGGGTGATCGAGCGCATTCCGCCGCCGACCACGTTGGCGATCACGATGACGCCAACCGCCACCGCGCCGACCCAGTCCGGCACGCCGAGCAGAATGTGCAGCGTCAGGCCCGCCCCCTGGAATTGCGGGATGAGATACACCGCGCAGATGAGCACCACGATGGTGGCCGCGAGCCTGCGCAAAGGCACCGAGTCCAAACGGAATTCGGCGAAGTCGGGCACCGTGTACGCGCCGGAGCGGCGCAGCGGGGCGGCGACGAACAGCAGCAGCGCCAGATATCCCGCGGTGAAGCCGACGGGGTACCACAGCGCGTTGGCGCCGTATTTGGCGATCAATCCGGCGACGCCGAGGAACGAAGCGGCGGAGAGATATTCGCCGGAGATCGCGGCGGCGTTCCAGCGTGGTCCCACGCTGCGCGAGGCGACGAGGAAGTCGGAGGTGGTGCGCGCGAGCCGCACACCGTATGCCCCGATCGCGACGGTCGCCAGCGCGGCGAGGACCAGCGCCGCCACCGTCAGCGCGGGCGCCGTGCCCGGCGTCATGGCGCACCCGCGAGCTCCGCGCGACCGGGTGCGGTCCCACGGCGGCGCACGGGCCGATCCGGTGGTATCCCGAGCCCGAACGCGCCGCCGATGGTCCTGGCCCGGATGGGCCACACCCTGAGTGGCGAACGGCGTCCGTCCTGCCCGTGGTGCGACCGGATAGTGGCATTGATACCGGCGTCCGTGCCGCGAGAATCCGAACCGGGCGCACCGTCAGTCCTCGGCCAGTTCGAGGAAATCTTGCTCATTGCGCTCGGCCAGGCGCACATATGTCCGGCCGACCAGGAACAGCAACGGGTACACCGCCCCGCCCAGCAGCAGCCACGGCAACCGGATGCCGAGCACCGTGATCGAGCCGATCGACTCGGTGCGGAACAGCACCGGCAGCATGCCCAGCAGCGCGATCGTCACCAGGCCGACGCGTAACGCCAGCCCGAGTTGCGCGCGGATGAGTCCGCCGATGAGCGCTTCGCCGAACTCCGTCTGCTCGGCCACCTCCACCCGCGTGCGCACCCGCCGCGCCCCCCGTCGCTGCGAGAGGACCACGCGCTCGCGCGCCGGACGCTGCGGCGCGGTCACTGATTGCCCCAGTGCTGCCGGGGCCGGTGCACCAGCCGCTGCTTCAGCTCGCGCACCTGTCTGCGGCTGACCGGCAGTTCGACCGCTCGCGCGTCGCCCTCGGCCCGCAGGCACACCACGGTGCCGGAACCCACCGTGCGCAGCCCGGTGACCAGCCGCAGCGCCACCAGATACGACCGGTGCACCCGGAGGAAGCCCGCGTCGTGCCAGCGCGCTTCCAGCGCCGAGAGCGGAATCCGCACCAGGTGCGAGCCGCCGCTGGTGTGCAGCCGCGCGTAGTCGCCGTCGGCTTCCACCCAGCTCACGCTCGACCGAGGCACCAGCGTCGTGACCCCGCCCAGCTCCACGGGGATCACCTCGCTCGGATCGGTACGCGCGTCGGCGGCGGGCTGGTGCGGTGCGCTGCGCGCCGCGGCGATCCGCCGCACCGCCTCCGCCAGCCGCGCTTCGCGCAGCGGCTTGAGCAGATAGTCCACCGCGCCCAGGTCGAAGGCCGCGATGGCCCGGTCGTCGTGCGCGGTCACGAAGACCACCGCGGGTGGGTTGGCGAACTCCGACAGGATGCCCGCCAGCTCCATCCCGTCCAGACCCGGCATGTTGATGTCCAGGAACACCGCGTCGACGGGATGGCCCCGCAGCACCCGCAGCGCGCTGGTGGCGTCACCGGCCGTGTGGATCTCCCCGATCTCGGATCGCGCGCGCAGCAGGTACACCAGCTCGTCCAGAGCGGGTTTCTCGTCGTCCACGGCGAGCACGCGCAGCGCGCCCGCAGGTCTGCCGGTAACGCGGGTCACAATCGCTCCATCGTAAGGCTCCCGCCCCGGCCCACCGACCGGGCATCGTCGGCATGGGCCTGCTCTAGGGCGTGATATGCGACTCGGATGGCGGCGGCCGGACACACCGCTTCGGCGGCGCGGGTTGCGGCATGGTGGCGCCGGGCCGGTTCGCGGTCCAGCACCACCGAGACGACATGGTTGCCTCGGCCGAACGCTGGCGCAAGATTTTCGGCGGAACCGGCCGTACGGTGCAGACATCACGACTGATTCCGGGGCGCCGGCTTGGCGGGCGATCAGCGCGTGTGTACGACCGACGCCATGCAGCGCGGATCTCGGCCACCGACAGATCTCATGCGGCTGAGCCGCTCCAGTCGGCCTCGAGCGACGCTCCGGGCGTCGTGGGGGCGCTCACATGCTCCGGGCGCTTGTCGAAGGCATGAGTTGGCTTGCTCCGGTGTGGGGGTGCCGGTCCTCGGTACGGGCCGTACCTCGGGCCTGGCGTCCGCTCTCATGCCCGGATGCCCGCGCGGAACTTCGGGACGCGCAAGCTGACCTTCGTGCCCGCGCCCGGCGCGGTTTCCACGACCAGGCCGTAGTCGTCGCCGAAGGCGGCGCGCAGCCGGTTGTCGACGTTGGCCAGCCCGACGTGCGCGGACTCGCCGGAGGCCGCCGGACCCGTCCCGGCGTCGACGGCGTCGAGCGCCCCGGAGCGCAGCAGGTCCGGGTCCATGCCGACGCCGTCGTCCTCGACGCTGATCACGCAGTCGGTGCCCGCGTCGGTGGCGACGATGCTGACGGTGCCGCCGCGCGCGGTGCCTGCGAGGCCGTGCCGCACCGCGTTCTCCACCAGCGGTTGCAGCGCGAGAAAGGGCAGCACCACGCCGAGCACTTCGGGCGCGATCTGTAGCCGCACCTGCAGCGCGTTGCCGAAACGGGCGCGTTCCAGCGCGAGGTACCGCTCGATGTTGCGCAACTCGTCCGACAGGACCGTGAACTCACCCGCGGCGCGGAAGGAGTACCGGGTGAAGTCGGCGAACTCGAGGATCAGCTCGCGCGCTAACGCCGGGTCGGTGCGGACGAAGGAGGCGATGGTGTTCAGTGCGTTGTAGATGAAGTGCGGGCTGATCTGCGCCCGCAGCGCGCGCACCTCCGCCCGGTCCAAGCGGGCGCGTGACGCGTCCAGTTCGGCCAATTCGAGCTGACCGCAGGCATAGCGCGCCACTTCGGCGACCGCGCCGAGCCGGCCCGGTCCCGGCTGTCCGGTGCTCACGACCCCCATGACCCCGGCCACGCCGTTGGTTTCGATCAGCAGTGGTTGCGCGATCAGCGTCCGTCCCGCGTGTTGGCCGCGACCGGGTCCGGCGACGAGCACCGGGCGCTCGCCCGCGACGGCGCGTTCGGCGGCTTCGGTGAAGTATTCGGCCAGTTCGGCGTGCGGGCCGTCCCAGGCGAGCAGCGTGCCGTCGGGTCCGGCCAGCGCGAGCGCCTCGGCGCCGGTGAGCGCGCGCAGGTGCGGCGCGGCCTCCCGCGCGGAGTGGTCGGTCAGCCCGCGCCGCAGCGGGACCGCCGCCAGCGACGCGGTGTGCAGCGCCGAATGCACCGCCCGCTCGGCGGGGGTGGTCACCACTCTGCGGGTGCGCGACCAGATCAGCAGCGCACCGGCCACCAGCGCCATCGCGGCCGCGACGGCGAGGGCGGTGGTCATGGCGGGCATCGGCGCACGGACTTCATGGGCCGATTATCGCGTCGTCCGGATGCGGCACGGTGGCGGGTTCGTGGCCGAGCCGCATCCTCGAACCGGCCGTGTCCGCTGCGAGGCGTCGGCGCGGTCGGGTCCACGGGCAGCAGCACTGGCGCTGCCGCCGCCTGAAGTCGACGGCGGCAGTCCGGGAAATACGCGGCGCGGATGCCCACCGTCGCGGTGAGTGGTGGGTTCGTGGCCCGAGCCGCATCCTCGAACCGAGGACCGTTTCCGCTGCGAGGCGTCGGCGCGGTCGGGTCCACGGGCAGCACTGTCGCTGCCGCCTCGTGAAGTCGACGGCGGCGGTCCGGGAAATACGCGGCGCCGCTGCCGACCGTCGCGGCGAGTGGCGGGTTCGCGGCCGAGGTGCGGCCTCGGAACGCGGACCGCGGCCGTCACCGGGGCGACGGCGCGATCCGGTCAGGACGTCAGCCCTGGTACGGCGGCACCGTGAACTCGACGGAGCCGGGGTTGGGGAAGTGGAGCGCGCCGATGCTCACCGTCGCGGTGAACTTCCCGACGCCGGGTGCGAACAGCGCGGAGTGGCCGCTGTTGCCCCAATAGCCGGGGCCCTGCGCGACCACCTTGAACGCACCTTCCTGTCCGGTGGCGACGTTGCGCCAGTTCAGCGTGATCGGCAGCGTGCACGGTCCGGCGCCGACCAGCGTCGCGCCGACGGTGAACGCCGCCTGGTTGGGGTAGGCGTTGCCGTTGACCGACATGTCCGCCTGACCCACGCACGGCCCCTGGGCCAGGGTGTACACGGTGGGGAATGCGGGGAGCGCCGCCGCGGGCGCGGCCGTCGCGACCAGTGCGGCCACCGCGGCGGCGGGGGCGAACAACAGCGCTGTCGTCGATTTCATCGACACCTCCACGATCTCGGAAAATCCTGTGTGCCATGCTCATCCGTCCCCCAAAAGCGCCCGACGTCGTCGTGGGGAGGGAAGCAGAGCCTACCGCCGCGCCGTGGCTCCCGTCCGCGCGTTCCGGCATCCGGCGGGACTCCGACACTCGCGGAAATCGGTCGCCCTGCGGCGAGTCCCCAGGACGCGCCGGTGGGCTCAGCCGCCGACACGCCGGGCGCCCGGGTCGCGCCCGCGTGCCGGTCAAAACCAGTCGGTGCGCCCGCCTAGAATCGGTCCAGCCAACCCCCGTCGAGACCTTGGGAGGAAGGACCGTCTTGGCCGCTTCGTCCGGATCGTTCGTCCATCTGCACAACCACACCGAGTACTCCATGCTCGATGGCGCGGCCAAGATCTCGCCTCTGTTCACGGAGGCCAAACGGCTGGGGATGAACGCGGTGGGGATGACCGACCACGGCAACATGTACGGGGCATCGGAGTTCTACAACTCGGCCAAGAAGCACGACATCAAGCCGATCATCGGCATCGAGGCCTACATCGCGCCCGGCTCCCGGTTCGACACCAAGCGCGTGCAGTGGGGCGATCCGAGCCAGAAGGGCGACGACGTCTCCGGCTCCGGCGCCTACACGCACATGACCATGGTCGCCGAGAACGCGACCGGCCTGCGCAACCTCTTCAAACTCTCCTCGCTGGCCTCGATCGAAGGCCAGCTCGGCAAATGGGCGCGCATGGACGCGGAGATCATCGCCCAGTACGCCGAAGGCATCATCGCGACGACCGGCTGCCCCTCCGGCGAGGTGCAGACCCGCCTGCGCCTCGGTCACGACCGGGAGGCGCTCGAGGCCGCCGCCAAGTGGCAGGAGATCTTCGGCAAGGACAATTTCTTCCTCGAGGTCATGGACCACGGCCTGTCCATCGAGCGACGGGTCCGCGAGGGACTGCTGAACATCGGCAAGCAGCTGGGCATCCCGGCACTGGCCACCAACGACTGCCACTACGTCACCAAGGACCAGTCCGCCAACCACGAGGCGCTGCTGTGCGTGCAGACCGGCAAGACGCTCTCCGATCCCACCCGGTTCAAGTTCGACGGTGACGGTTACTACCTGAAGTCCGCCGAGGAGATGCGCGCGCTCTGGGACGCCGAGGTGCCGGGCGCGTGCGACAACACGGTGCTGATCGGCGAGCGGGTCCAGTCCTACGACGACGTGTGGGCCTTCAAGGACCGCATGCCGGTCTTTCCGGTGCCCGAGGGCGAGGACCAGGATTCCTGGCTGCGCAAGGAGGTCGATCGCGGCTTGGCGCGCCGGTTCCCCGGCGGCGTGCCCGAGGAGTACTACACCCGCGCCTACTTCGAGCTCGACGTCATCAAGCAGAAGGGCTTCCCCGCCTACTTCCTCGTCGTCGGCGACCTCGTCAAACACGCGCGCGAGGTCGGCATCCGGGTCGGCCCCGGCCGTGGTTCGGCGGCCGGTTCGCTGGTGGCCTACGCGCTCGGCATCACCAATATCGACCCGCTGCCGCACGGCCTGCTGTTCGAGCGATTCCTCAACCCGGAGCGCCCGTCCGCGCCCGATATCGATATCGACTTCGACGATCGCCGTCGCGGTGAGATGGTCCGCTACGCCACCGAGAAGTGGGGCAGCGACCGGGTCGCCCAGGTGATCACCTTCGGCACCATCAAAACCAAAGCCGCGATCAAGGACTCCGCGCGCGTCCAGTTCGGCCAGCCCGGTTTCGCCATCGCCGACCAGATCTCCAAGGCCCTGCCGCCGCCGATCATGGCCAAGGACATTCCGCTGTCGGGCATCATGGACCCCGACCACGAGCGGTACAAGGAAGCCGCCGAGGTTCGCGAGCTGATCGGCAGCAACCCGGACGTGGCCAAGATCTACGAGACCGCCCGTGGCCTGGAGGGCCTGATCCGCAACGCGGGCGTGCACGCCTGCGCGGTGATCATGTCCTCCGAGCCGCTGATGGACGCCATCCCGGTGTGGAAGCGACCCCAGGACGGGGCGATCATCACCGGCTGGGACTACCCGTCCTGCGAGGCCATCGGCCTGCTGAAGATGGACTTCCTGGGCCTGCGCAACCTCACCGTGATCGGTGACGCGCTGGACAACATCAAGGCCAACCGCGGCATCGACCTGGACATGGACAACCTGCCGCTGGACGATCCCGCGACCTACGAATTGCTCTCGCGCGGTGACACACTGGGCGTGTTCCAGCTCGACGGCGGCCCCATGCGGGATCTGCTGCGCCGCATGCAGCCCACCGGCTTCAACGACATCGTCGCCGTGCTCGCGCTGTACCGGCCCGGTCCGATGGGCATGAACGCGCACAACGACTACGCCGATCGCAAGAACGGGCGGCAGCCGATCAAGCCGATCCACCCGGAGCTGGAGGAACCGCTCCAGGACATCCTCGCCGAGACCTACGGCCTGATCGTCTACCAAGAGCAGATCATGTTCATCGCGCAGAAGGTCGCCTCCTACTCGATGGGCAAGGCCGACGCGCTGCGCAAGGCCATGGGTAAGAAGAAGCTCGAGGTGCTAGAGGCCGAGTACAAGGGCTTCCACGAGGGCATGACCGCCAACGGCTTCTCCGAGGGCGCGGTGAAGGCGTTGTGGGACACCATCCTCCCGTTCGCCGGCTACGCGTTCAACAAGTCGCACGCCGCGGGCTACGGGCTCGTCTCGTTCTGGACCGCCTACCTCAAGGCCAACTATCCGGCCGAGTACATGGCGGGCCTGCTCACCTCCGTCGGCGACGACAAGGACAAGGCCGCGGTCTACCTCTCCGACTGCCGCCGTCTCGGCATCACCGTGCTGCCGCCGGACGTCAACGAGTCCGAGCAGAACTTCGCCTCCGTCGGCAAGGACATCCGTTTCGGTCTCGGCGCGGTGCGCAATGTCGGCGCGAACGTCGTCGCGTCGATCATCCAGGCGCGCAAGGAGAAGTCGAAGTTCACCGATTTCTCCGACTACCTGAACAAGATCGACGCGATCGCCGCGAGCAAGAAGGTCACCGAATCGCTCATCAAGGCAGGCGGTTTCGACTCCCTCGGTCATCCGCGCAAGGGCCTGATGCTGATCCACTCGGATGCCATCGACGCCGTTATGGCCACGAAGAAGGCCGAGGCGATGGGGCAATTCGACCTGTTCGGCGGCCTGGACGCGGACGAATCGGTGACGTCGGTGTTCAACGTGAAGGTGCCCGACGAGGAGTGGGAGTCCAAGCACCGGCTCGCGCTGGAGCGGGAGATGCTCGGTTTGTACGTGTCCGGGCACCCGCTCAACGGCGTCGAGCACGTGCTCGCCGCGCAGGCCGACACGCAGATCCCGGCCATCCTGGAAGGCGATATCAAGGACGGCACCCAGGTGACCGTCGGCGGCATCCTCGCCTCGGTGAACCGGCGCATCAACAAGAACGGCCTGGCCTGGGCCTCGGCGCAGCTGGAAGACCTCACCGGTGGCATCGAGGTGCTGTTCTTCCCGCAGGCGTACTCGGTGTACGGGATGGACGTCGTCGAGGATGCCGTGGTGCTGGTCAAGGCGCGCGTCTCGGTCCGCGACGACCGGATCTCGCTGATCGCCAACGACCTCGCCGTCCCCGACCTCTCCGCCGTCGGCGTCGCCAAGCCGCTCTCGGTCACCGTCACCACCCGCATGTGCACCCCGGACAAGATCGGCGAACTCAAGCGCGTCCTGTCCAGGCACCCCGGCACGTCGGATGTCCACATCCGGCACGTCGGCGCCAGGGACAAGACCACGCTGCTGAAACTCGACGAACGCCTGCGCGTCTCCCCGTCCTCCGCACTGATGGGCGACCTCAAGGCGCTGCTCGGGCCGGGCTGCCTGGCCAGCTGAGCGCGCGTCGCCGAGATCGGGCATCCGACAGCGGATCGCGCGGGCATTTCACCGCCGCGACCGCGTTCGCGACCGTGAGTTCCGTCGCACGGCGTGGCAGCCTTCTCGGATGGACTATCGCGAATTGTTGCGCAACGTCAGCGCGCGACCGGGCATGTACTTCGCCGGGTCCGAGCTGGGATACGACAAGCTGGTCGCCTTCATCACCGGCGTCGACATCGGTAGCCAAGGCTCGATGCTGGCCGGCTTCCGTGAATTCTTGATCCTGAAACTCGACGGCGGCGACAATCTCGCCTGGTTCGGACTCGTGATCCGGATCTGCGTTCCCGCCGCCGCTCGGCCCCTCGGCGGTGATGACGAAAAAGCCGCCGTCGACGGACTGTTCGACTTGCTCGATGAGTTCCTGGCCGAAACGGCCGATCATCACGCACGGACCCGGATCTACCACGAGTACTTCCGGTGGCTCCAGCGGCAGAGCTGGTACTCCGATCCGGAGCGCGTGCGTGCGTCTGCTGCTTCATCGAATATCCCGTTGGAGGAAGCGGCGACACGGCTCGGTTTGGATCGGTCCGCCGTGTTCGATCGGATCGCAGCCGGAACGTTGCGACCCGTACGAGTCGGCGCGCACCTGTACGTCTCTGAGCACCATCTGGCCGAGGTCGCAGCCCTCCTGGCCGCGGGTCGCGCACAGCCGGGAGTCGAGCCACTGCTCGAGCGGGTCGAGACCGGCGGCGACGACGTTACCGTCCTCGACGTCCAGTAGCTTCCAGTCGTGTGGTGACGCCGGTTCGCGCGTCGGCCAGTAGCCCCGCATCGCGCGGCCGGCGAGGTGGCGAAACCGTCCTCACCCTCGCTCACCATCGGCGGTGATGTCGAGTGGCACGTGGCTGCGGCATTTCGCGAGAGAGTTCTCCACCATGTGCCGTTGATCTCGATATGGCAGTGGGGGTGCGTGTGGTGGCGCGTTTTGGGTGTAGGGCGGCCGCAGTTGGTGGGCTATTCCACCTCGGTCAGTACGGGGGCGGGGCGGCCGGTTGTAGGGGGCGCCGTCTCTTTGCGGTGCAGGGCGTGGCTGCACGCGACGACGGCGAGTGCGGCCAGTCCGAGGGTGACGCTTATCCAGGCGACCGCTTCGTAGCCGAGGCCCGCGCTGATGGCCAGGCCGCCGAGCCAGGGGCCTGCGGTGATGCCGACGTTGAACGAGGAGATGTTGGTGGCTCCCGCCAGGGTGGGCGCGTCGTCGGCTAGGGTGAAGACCCGGCTGTTGAGGGTCGGGTTGATGCCGAAACCGAACGCGCCCAACAGGAACGACAGCAGCACGACGGGCACGGTGTGTTCCATGGTGAGGGCCAGCAGCGCCGAGGTGAGCACGCCACCGGCGATGCCGACGTACAGGCTGGTGAGCGGGCGGGAGTCGGCGGTGCGCCCGCCGATGACGATGCCGAGGAACGCGCCGAGTCCGTAGACGCCGAGCACCGCCGGAATCCAGCCGTCCGCCAGGCCGGTGGCGCGCGACAGCAGAGCGCCGAGGTAGGCGAAGGTGACCATCACGGCGGCGATGGACAGCGCGGTGGTGGCGTAGGACAGCCAGAGCGCGGGACGCGTCATCGTGCGCAGTTCGGTGCGCAGGCGCGGCGGCGTACCGGTCCGTCCGCCGGGGATTTTCGCCAGCACACCGACCGTCGCGGCAGCCGACAGCAGCGCGACCGCCCAGAACGCGGCACGCCAGCCCAGCTGTTGCCCGATCACGGTGCCCGCGGGAAGCCCGATGATGATGGCCAAGGTGAGCCCGCCCGCGACGATGCTCATCGCCTTACCGCGCGCGGTGGCGGGCACGAGGCCGATCGCCGTCGTCGCGGCCACCGCCCAGAATCCGGCGTAGACGAACGCGCCGGCCACCCTGGTCGCGAACAGCACCCAGTAGTCGGAGGTGAGCGCCCCGACGACGTGGGTGGCGACGAACACCGCGAGGAAGGCGACCAGCGCCGTGCGCCGCGACCAGCGCAGCGTCAGCACCGCCAGCAGCGGCGCGCCCACCAGCATGCCGAGCGCGAAGCCCGAGATGAGCAGGCCCGCGCGCGGCACGGAAACGCCCAGGTCGGCCGCCATCTCGGTGAGCAGGCCCGCGAGCATCAGCTCCGAGGTCCCCTGGGCGAAGATCGACAGACCCAGGACGTAGATCGCCACGGGCATCGGCACCTCCTTGTTTTGTACTGATCTATCCAAAATGTGGGCACGGCAAGTGCGCGCCGTCGGGGCGCCAGGTGTCAGAGGGCGTCGAGCGCGGTGGTCGCGATGGCGGCCAGCGTTTCGCGGTCCGCGCCGCCACGCGCCGCCACGCGCATCCCGCTGATCGTGGCGATGACGAAGTGCGCCAGAGCGGTCGGCTCCTTATCGGCCGCGATCTCGCCCGCGCGCCTGGCCGCCTCGAACACGTCGGTCAGGACGGCCAGGCGCCGCTCGTGATCGGCGGCGAGAACGGCGGCCAGTTCGGTGTCACGCGGGGCGAGTTCGATCGTCGAGTTGACCACCAAGCAGCCCGGTGGCTCATCGTCCGGGGCCTCGACGATCCGCCACAGCAGGGCGCGGATCTTGGCGCGTACCTGCGTCTCGGTGCCGAGCAGGTCGAACGTCGCGGCGTTCTTGGTGGTCATATAGCGGCGCAGAGCGCGCCCGAACAGGTCGCGTTTGCTGGTGAAGGTGTTGTAGATGCTGCTGCGGCCGAGTCCGGTGGCGGCGCAGAGGTCCTCGGTGGATGTCGCCTCGTATCCCGCGCGCCAGAACGCGTGCATCGCCGCGTCCACCGCGCGGTCCTCGTCGAAAGATCGGGGTCGTGGCATGGGCTCACGCTAGCACAGTTTTAGACATATCGTTCCAATATCGTTCGCGGGTAGGCCCCGGTCCTCGCTGTGCAAGCGGCTGTTAAGCATTCGATAGGTGGCTTCCCGGACAGTTCTGGGGGAAGTCGTCCACTCCAGGAAAGAGGATCGTCATGCAAGCCATACTCCGCACCCTGCGCCTGCTCGTGCTCGGCGTCACCGTGCTCGCGGCCGCGTCCGCCGTCGCCGTGGTGGGCGCGGGCGCCGCGAACGCGGGTTCGGTGTACGAGATCGAGTTCGCGCCGGGGAGCGACCATGCGTCGATCGACGGCGCGGTGGTTCGCGGCGACGCCGACACCTACGCGTTCGAGGCGCGCGCGGGACAGACGTTGATCACCGAGCTCACCTCGGTCGAGGGCAACGCGCGGTTCACCACCGCCGGGCCGGACGGAAGCGTGCTGTGCCTCGAGGAGACCTGGAGCCGGATCACTCTGCCGCACAGCGGCTACTACACGATCAACGTGGAACCGAGCCGGGGCAACGCGACCTACACCCTGACGGTGCGGATCGTCTGATTCCTCACGGCGAGACCGCGACGCCGAGCGTCTGGGCGACCAGGAAACGGGGCGCTTCCTCCCCGTAGAACGACTCGGCTTCGCGGATCTCGAAACCGGCGGATGTCACAAGCCCGCGAATGTCGCGATTCAGGTGGCACCCGCCGAACAGCCGTTTCTGCAGCGGATTCAGCCGGTTCTGCCACACTCGGACCCTGGCGTCCGGCGCTAGTCCGTGTTCCACGAAGTGCAGTGTCCCGCCCGGGACCAGCACCCGGCGCACCTCGGCCAGCGCGGCGGCGATGTCCGGGATGGTGCACATCGTCCATGTGGACAACGCGCAGTCGAAACTGTCGTCCGCGAAAGGCAGTGCCTGTCCGTCCAGCCCGGCCCGCTCGATCGGCACGGTGGTCGCGGCGACGCGGTCGCGGGCCAGCCGCCAGCCGAGATCGGCGGGCTCGACCGCGCTCACCGAGGCGACCGCCGCCGGATAGAACGGCACGTTGGAACCCGACCCGAACCCGAGCTCGACGACACGTCCGTGCAGTCCGGCGCACACCCGCTCCCGCTGGGGATCGTTGACCCGCATCCCACAGGCCAGGCTCACGATCCGCGGGAGCACCCGCTCGCCATAGACACCCACACCCCCACTTTCGCAGGAATGTTTCGGCCAGGCCAGAGGATCTATCACCGGCAACCTCGGGGACCGTGCGCACGGGTCGACGGAGAAGGGTCTTCGGACGGGCGGCAGGGAACCATCGGTGGCGGAGACGCACGTGCTGGACGGCAGGCCCATCCGCACTCGCGGATCGGGTGTCCGTACCGAGCGGACCCGGCGCGCCCGTGGGATGCTGGCGCGGTGACCGTGTTCGAGGTGTGGGCGCCGCGACCGGAGTCGGTGCGGCTGGATGTGGAGGGGGTCGTCCACTCGATGACCCGGTCTCCGGACGGGTGGTGGCGCGCCGACGTGCCCGCCGCGAACGGGGCCGCCTACGGCTTCCTGCTCGATGACGACCCCACCGTGCTGCCCGATCCCCGCTCGCCGCGCCAGCCCGACGGCGTACACGCCCGCTCGGCGCTGCACAGCCTCGATCCGGCCGGATGGACCGACGCGGGATGGACCGGGCGGCCACTGGCCGGGGCGGTCTACTACGAACTGCACATCGGCACCTTCACCCCCGAAGGCACCTTCGACGCCGCGATCGAGCGGCTCGACCATCTCGTCGCGCTGGGCGTCACCGTGGTGGAGGTGATGCCGGTGAACGCCTTCGACGGCACGCACAACTGGGGCTACGACGGCGTGCTGTGGTACGCGGTGCAGGAGAGCTACGGCGGGCCCGACGGCCTGCAGCGGTTCGTGAACGCCTGCCACGCCCGTGGGCTGGCGGTCTGCCTGGACGTCGTCTACAACCATCTCGGCCCGTCCGGCAACTACCTGCCGCGCTTCGCGCCCTACCTCACCGAGGGGCGCAACACCTGGGGGCAGAGCCTCAACCTCGACGGCCCGCAATCCGATCACGTGCGAGCGTTCATCCTCGACAACGCACTGCGCTGGCTGCGCGATTTCCACGTCGACGCGCTGCGCCTGGACGCGGTGCACGCCCTGGTCGACCGCACCGCAACGCACCTGCTGGCCGAACTGTCGATCGCCGTCGAGCGGCTGGCCACGCACGTGCGCAGGCCGCTGACGCTGATCGCGGAGAGCGATCTCAACGATCCGAAGCTGATCACCCCCCGCGCGGCCGGTGGCTACGGCCTGACCGCGCAGTGGAACGACGACCTGCACCACGCCGTGCACACCGCCGTCTCCGGCGAGCGGCAGGGCTACTACGCCGACTTCGGCTCGCTGCGCTGCCTCGCGCGGACGCTCGAGCACGGATTCTTCCACACCGCAACCTATTCCAGCTTCCGTGGCCGCACGCACGGCAGACCGATCGACCGCGGCCTGATCCCGGGCAGCGCCCTGCTGGCCTACACCTGCGACCACGACCAGATCGGCAACCGAGCGCTCGGCGACCGGCCGAGCGTTTATCTGACCGACGGCCAGCTGGCGATCAAAGCCGCCCTCGTGCTGTGCGGGCCGTTCACGCCGATGCTCTTCATGGGCGAGGAATGGGGGGCGTGCACGCCGTTCCAGTTCTTCACCTCGCACACCGACCCGGAGGTCGCCGCCGCCACCGCGTCCGGCCGCAAGAAGGAGTTCGCCGCACACGGCTGGCCCGCGGGCGAGGTGCCCGACCCGCAGGACGTGAAGACGTTCCTGCGCTCCAAACTCGACTGGACGGAGCTGGACGAGCCCGAGCACGCCCGTCTGTTGTCCTGCTACCGCGCCCTGCTGTCGCTGCGCCGCGACCGGGCGGAGCTCAGCGACCCGTGGCTGACCCATGTTTCGGTGGACTACGACGAGGCCGCGCGGTGGATCGTCGTGCACCGGGGCACACTGGCCTTGGTGTGCAACCTCGGCGAGGACCAGGTCGCGGTCCCGATCGCGGGCATCCCCCTGCTGTCCTGGGAACCCCCGACGATCGGGCGTTCGGCCACAACCGTTCCCGGCCACTCGTTCGCGCTGCTGGAAACGGCCCCGCCGGGCTCCCGCTGACGGCATGGAACCGCAGCTCGCAGCGGAGTTTCGAGTCCCCGCCGGATAACGGGCGTACAACTGTCCGAGACACATACTTTGCCGGAATCGCCCCGCCCCATTACCGTGGAGAGATGAGCAACGTCGCTTCCGGGGACCTCGCGGTTCTTCCCCCGGGGATGGGTGGCAGCGCCGCCGCCGAATTCGCACCGTTCGTGCGCGCTTTCGCACGGGCGTTCGGCAATCGCCGGGGTGCGGGCGCGGCATTCACGCTGCACCGGCACGGAGAGCCGCTGGTGGACATCTGGGTCGGCTCCGGTGGCGACGTTCCGTGGACCAGAGACACCGGCACGATCATCTTCTCGGCCACCAAGGGCATCGCCGCCACTGTCGTGCACCGCCTCGCCGACCGCGGCTTGCTCGACTATTCCGCCCCGGTCGCGGAGTACTGGCCGGAATTCGGCGCCAACGGCAAGCGCAAGATCACCGTGCGCCAGCTGCTCACCCACCGGGCGGGCCTGTCCGCGCTGGCCCCGATCGCGACCGGCGGCTTGGCCGACGTGCTGGACCACGAGCTCATGGAACAGCGCTTGGCGGCGGCGAAGCCGGACCGCCTGCTCGGTGTGCCCACCTACCACGCGCTCACCTTCGGCTGGCTGATCGGGGGCTTGGCCCGCGCGATCACCGGCACCAGTCTGGCGGAACTGTTCCACACCGAGGTCGCCGAGCCGCTCGGCATCGAGGGCCTGCATCTGGGCAGGCCGCCGGCCGGAGCGTCCACTACGTACGCGCCGCTGGCCGGCACCCAGCTCAGCCTGCTCGGAAGGCCGCTCGGCGCCGCGGTGCTGGGCCGTAGCCACCGGATTCCCGGCGCGCTCGGCGCCGCCACCCGCTGCTTGTTCCTGCCCGGTCTGGAAGCCATCCTCGAGGGGGCCAGTCCGCCGATCCTGGACACCGAACTCGGTGCGGGCAACGGTGTGTGCACCGCGCCCGCGCTGGCCACCATGTACGGCGCGCTCGCGGGCGACGGCAACGTGGCCGATCGCAGGTATCTCGGCCGCCACACGATCAAGGCGATGCGCCGCGTCGAGACCTATCAGCCCGATCGCGCCCTGTTCTACCTGCCGATGATGTGGCGGCTGGGCTACCACTCGTTGCCGATGCCGGGCGCCCACGCCGGGTTCGGGCACATCGGTCTGGGCGGCTCGTTCGGCTGGGCGGAGCCCCGGCTGGGCCTGTCGGTCGGCTTCGTGCACAATCGCCTGTCGGCCGCGCAGCTGAGCTACGACCAGTCGGCGGCGTTCTGGCTGCTGCCGCTCATGCTGAACTGCCTGCGCGCGTCGCGCCGCCGGGTCTCGGCGACGGAGACGCCCAAGGCGGCCTGAGGACTCAACCGGGAGCCGGGCCCGGGACTCGGCTCAGGTCAGGTAGCGGTAGGCCGGTGAATCGGGCTCGAGGCGCTCGCACTGGATCGGAGAATGGTGCATCCGTTCCAGCAGCGGCGCCAGCCCGTCCGGCGCGCCGAGTTCGATGCCGACCAGCGCCGCGCCCGTCTCCCGGTTGTTGCGCTTGACGTACTCGAACAAGGTGATGTCGTCGTCGGGGCCGAGTACCTCGTCGAGGAAACGGCGCAGCGCGCCGGGTTCCTGCGGGAAATCCACCAGGAAGTAGTGCTTGAGGCCACGATGGACGAGCGAGCGCTCGATGATCTCGCCGTAGCGGGAGACGTCGTTGTTGCCACCGGAGACCAGGCACACCACGGTGGACCCCGGCTCGACGGTGATCTCCGCGAGCGCCGTGGTGGTGAGCGCGCCCGCGGGCTCGGCGATGATGCCCTCGTTCTGGTACAGGTCGAGCATGGTGGTGCAGATCGCGCCCTCGTCGACCTGCATCATGCGGAAAGAGCCCGCGCCGCTGGGGGATTCGGTGGTGGTCAGCAACGGCAGCGAGGCGTGCGAGACCACGCGTCCGCCGAATCCGGCCACGGCGGCGTACGGCACGGCGCCGACCCTGCGCACGGCGGCGCCGTCCACGAACGGGTCGATCTCCGGCAGGGTGACCGGACCGCCCGCCACCAGGGCCGCGGTCATCGAGGCCGCTCCGGCGGGCTCCACACCAAGGATCGCGGTGCGGGGCGAGCGCGCGCGCAGGTAGGTGCCGATACCGGCGAGGCAGCCACCGCCACCCACGGGCACGATCACCAGGTCGGGCGCGGTCGACAACTGGGCGAGGATCTCCGCGGCGATGGTTCCTTGACCCGCCGCGGTGCGCGCGTCGTCGAACGGGGGCACCATGGTCGCGCCCGTGCGCTCCACGTCGGCGGCGGCGGCCGTGGCGGCGGCGTCGTAGGTCTCGCCGACCGCGATCAGCTCGACGAATTCGCCGCCGTGCACGCGAATGCGGTCGCGCTTCTGCTTGGGCGTGGTGGTCGGCACATAGATGCGGCCTTTGATCCCCATCACCTGGCAGGCGAACGCAACACCCTGCGCGTGATTGCCCGCGCTGGCCGCGACCACGCCCGCGGCGCGTTCCTCCTCGGTCAGTTGCAACACGAGGTTGTAGGCGCCGCGCAGCTTGTAGGAGCGGACCGCGCTGAGATCCTCGCGCTTGAGGTAGACGTTCGCCCCGGTCAGCGTGGACAGCCGCTCGCTGCGCTGTAGCGGGGTGGGATCGATGACGTCGGCAATTCGCTTGGCGGCAGCATCGATCTCGTCCGCGGTGAGCGCGGGCCGAGTTGCGGACAATGCGTCGAGGACAGCAAGCGGATCGGACACCCGAATCATGGTGCCACCCGCCGCGGCGATGAGCTGCGGCGGGTGGCAGTGACACGCTGGCTACCTGCGTAGGCGGCTACCTGGGCGTGAGCACGAAGACCGGGATCTGGCGGTCGGTCTTGGTCTGGTAGTTCGCGTAGTCCGGCCACACCTCGACCGCCCGCTCCCACCACAACGCCTTCTCCTCGCCGAAGACCTCGCGCGCGGTGTAGTCCTTGGTGACCGTGCCGTCGCGCAGCTCGACGTGCGGCTCGGCCTTGATGTTGTAGTACCAGACGGGGTGCTTCGGCGCGCCGCCCAGCGAGGCGACCACGGCGTACTCGCCGTTGTGCTCCACCCGCATCAGCGGCGTCTTACGCAGCTTGCCGGTCTTCGCGCCTCTGGTGGTGAGCAAGATGATGGGCTTGCCCTGCAAGGTAGCGCCTTCGGTGCCGCCGGAGTTCTCGTATTTCTCGGCTTGCTCGCGGGCCCAGCCGGATGTGCTCGGTTCGTATTCACCTGTCAGTGGCATGTCTGCGGCAACGCCGCGGCCATTCGCTGTGTTCCCTGCGGTGAAAGTTCGCTGGCCCGAACTTCCGATTGCGACTACCCTGAGCAGATGGCGGTCGTTCACTCTTCGGCGCGCGGCACCACGATCATATCGCCGGTAGCGCGTGGCCGGTCCACAAGCTCGAACGCACTGGTCCTCGGGCTGGCGACCTGCCTCGTCCTGGTCCTGATCACCGGATCGCCGCAGACCGCGGTGCTCGTCGCGGCCGCGCTCGGTGCGGCGCGGTGGCTGATCGGATCGGCCGTCCAGCGGCGGGACGCGCCGCGCGGGTAGCGCGAACGATCCCGGCCCGCTCATTCGCGTATTCCGGCCTTGCCATTAACGCCGTCCGGTCTGTTCCACGATGAATCCGAGTAGTGCGATACGCGGGTTCCGGCGGGCTACCAGCGGGAGGATCAACGGCATGAAACGCCTGGTTGTGTGTTGCGACGGCACGTGGAAGGCCGAGTCGAGCAGCACGGTATCGAACATTGTCAAGATCGCGCAGACGATCCGGTTCGACGCGCCGGGACCGGCGGGACAGTCGATCCAGCAGTGGGTCACCTACGTCTCCGGTCCCGGAGCCCGCGGCTTCCTCAGCGATCGTCTGGTGGGTGGCGCCTTCGGCCTCGGCCTCGAGGCGAACCTGTCTTCCGCCTACTGGCATCTGGCCCTGAACTGGGAGAAGGGCGACGAGATCTACATCTTCGGCTTCAGTCGCGGCGCTTTCACCGCGCGCAGCCTGGCCGGGCTGATCAGCCGCATCGGGATCATGACGCCGGAAGCGATGATCGCGGGCAGATATCCCGAGGCCTTGCGCATCTATCGGCAGCGGCCACCGGCGCCGACGCCGGAGAACCCGGATCCGGACGAGCCGCAGGAGTGGCAGGACTTCCGCAGGCAGTACTGCCGGAGAGCGAAGATCAATTTCCTCGGCGTGTTCGACACCGTCGGCGCGCTGGGCGTGCCGGGGCTCACCTCGCTGCGGCACCGGTTCCATGACGTCAAACTTTCCCGCCACGTGCACTGCGCCCGCCAAGCGCTGGCCATCGACGAGCGGCGGCGCAATTTCGAACCGTCCCTGTGGGAGGTGCCGGTCGAGCCGACCGTGAAGTACCGGCGCGGGTTCGAACGGGTCAAGCAGGTGTGGTTTCCCGGCGTGCACAGCGACATCGGGGGCGGCTACGCCGAATGCGGCCTGTCCGACATGACGTTGCAGTGGATGGTGCGCGAAGCCGAGTCGGTGGGACTGGCTTTCGACCGTGACCGGCTGGCCGAGCTGTCGAAACGCTGCGACACCGGCAACGGGGAGCACATGCGGCTGCACACTCCCTGAGCATCGGCTATCGCATCCTGAATGTGGTACGCACGCTGCGCAATCCGCGCAATCGCCGCTTCCACTGGGATTCGTGGCGCCGGATATCCACGCCCACCGATCAGGGCGTCCGGCTGGCCGCCACCACCCAGAACGCGTTCGACTACCATCCCGCCAACCTGCGGCGCTGGCGCGAGGAACTGGGCGGCGTGATCCCGGACACGACCTTCGAGCAGCTTCGCGGCGTGTTCGCGAAGGAGATCAGCAGGACTCCCGCCGTGGCCGCCGCACCGGAGCTCGAGCTCTCAGCGCACCAGTAGGGCGACCGGCAGCCTGGCGAACATCTTCTCCAGCCTGGCCCGCCCCTGGAAAGTGTGCCCGGTCAGCCGGTCGGTCCAGCTGCCCGAGGGCAGGTCGAGGAACGTGTCGCCCCAGCCGCTCTCGGCCAGGCCCACGCTGTGGCGGGTGGCGGCGACGATGACCTCGGCCGCCTCACCCGTGCGGCCGCGCGCGTAGGACACCACCTTGGACGCGTGGTCACCGGTGGCGAACAGCGGCCGGTAGGTGCCGCCGACGAAACAGTCCGGACGCTCCCTGCGCAACCACAGCGCGTACGCGACGATCCACATCTTCGCCGCGCCGGTGGTGTCCAGCGCCGGTGTGCCGGTGAGTGATTGCAGCATGCCCGCGCGGGCGGCGAAGTCCACCGGCCTGCGGTTGTCCGGGTCGACGAGCGAGTCCTCCCACAGCTCGCAGCCCTGGTAGACGTCCGGGATGCCGGGGCCGCACAGTTGCAGCAGCTTCTGCGACAACGCGTCCGACCAGGCGTGCGGGGCGAGTTCGTGCACCAGGTCGCCGAGTTCGGAGCCCACCGGTCCGTCGATCACCGCGTCCAGCCACGCGTGCACGGCGGTCTCGAACTCCGCGTCCGGCTCCTCCCAGGAGGTCTTGGTGTTCGCCTCCCGCATCGCCTTCTCGGCGAACGCGTGCAAACGCTCGCGCAGGCCGGGCACCGACGCGGCGGGCCGTCCGTCCGCGGGCCAGACCCCGAACATGTTCTGCAACAGGAACAAAGCCGTCGCCCCGTCCGGCGCGGGGGTGGTCTCCAGCCAGGCGTCGACGCTGCGCGCCCAGGTCTCCGCGGCCTGGGACAGCACGCCGATGCGGGCGCGCACATCCTCGCCGCGCTTGGTGTCGTGCGTGGACAGCGTCGTCAGGGTCGCGGGCCACAGCTGCGCCCGCTGGCTGTTGGACAGATGGAACTCGTTGAGCGAATGCCCGAAGCGCGCCGGGTTGCCGCCGACCTCCTGCAACGAGACCAGCCGCGCGGCCTGGTAGAACATGGTGTCCTCGACCGCCTTCGCGGTCACCGCGCCACACACCTGGCTGAAGCGCACCGCGGCGGGCCCGTCGGCGGCCAGCGCGGCGACCAGCACCGCCAGCGGGGCGGTGAGCTCGCTGTTGCGCTTCTCCACCTCGGCGATCACCGCGCCCGCCATCCCGGCCAGTGGCGCGTAGTCGGCCCGGTACACCGGCATGAACGCCAGCACCTCGATGGTGGCGTTGGTCAGCGCCATGGTGTCGAAACTCTCGGCGTTCGCATCCTGTTTGATCGCGGCCACCAGCCGCCGGACTTCCGGCGCGAGAATGCTCTCCGCGACCGCCCTTTTGATCCGGTGTTCGGTCTCGCCGATCCACGCCCGGTCGCTGCCGTGCCCGGCGACCCGGCGAGACAGTTCGGTGAGCGGGTGCTCCCCGCGCGGATTGATCAGCACACCGCCGAAATCGGCCAGCGCCTCGTAGCCGGTGGTGCCGTCGATCGGCAGCGTCGCGTCCAGTGGTTCGCGGTTGGCGAGGATCTTCTCCACCAGCAGCAGCCGGTGCGGCCCGATGAGCCTGCGCAGCCGGGTGAGGTAGCCGGCGGGATCGGACAACCCGTCCGGATGGTCGACCCGCACGCCGTCGATCAGGTCGTGCTCGCACCACGCGGCGAGTTCGCGGTGGGTGACCTCGAAGACCTCGGGATGCTCCTGGCGGATCGCGGCCAGGCTGCTGACCGCGAAGAACCGCCGGTAGGTGCACAGCCCGGCCTTCCAGCTCACCAGCCGGTAGTGCTGTTTGTCGTGGATGCGCAGGGCGTTGTCGCCATCGGTCCCCGGCGCGATCGGGAAACGCAGATCGTGCAGGGCGAGCATGGGTTCGGGGCCGGTGCGGTCCACGGTCAGGGCGGCCGGGTCGTTCTCGCTCTGCAGCACGGGCAGCGCGAGCCGGCCGCCCGCGCCGTTGCCCGGGCTCCAGTCGATGTCGAAGTAGTGCGCGAACCTCGACTCCTGGCCGTTCCGCAGCACGTCCCACCACCAGGCGTTCTGCCGTGGGTCGGCGACGCCGACGTGGTTGGGCACCAGATCGACGATCAGTCCCATGCCCCGGCTGCGGACCTCGTCGGCGAGGGCCTTGAGCCCGGTGGGACCGCCGAGGGCGGCGGAGACCGTGGTCGGGTCGGTGACGTCGTAACCGTGCGTCGAGCCGTGCGTCGCGGTCAGGATCGGCGACAGGTACAGGTGCGAGATACCCAGCTGCTGCAGGTATTCCGCGATGGCGCGCGCTTCGGCGAAGGTCAGGGTGTCCGGTCGCAGCTGGAGCCGGTAGGCGCTGCGGATCGTGGTCTGGCGAGCGGGCTTGCGCCGGAGGGACACCGGGTCGGTCACGTGCATCTCGGTGGAGTCGGGTGCGTTCATCGGCATTCGGGTCAGGCGGACTGGCGGAGGACGAGGAGACAGCGAGCTTCGACGGTGACGGTCGCGCCCCCGGGATAGCGGGCGTCGGCCAGTCCGGTCGGCAAAGAGCAGTCCAGTGCCACCGACCATTCCGGGCCGTCGCCCGCGCGCGGTAGCACGAAGTCGATGGCCGCGTCGTGAGCGTTGAAACACAGCAGGAACGAATCATCGGTGATCCGCTCGCCGCGCGGCCCCGGTTCCGGGATCGCGTCGCCGTTGAGATAGACCGCCAGCGACTTGCCGAATCCACTGTCCCAGTCCGCTTCGGTCATCTCCTCCCCGGCCGGGGTGAGCCACGCGATGTCGCGAGCGTTGTCCGCGGAACGGATCGGGCCACCCGCGAAGAAGCGGCGGCGCCGGAAGACCGGGTGCTCGGCGCGCAACGCGATCACCGCGCGGGTGAACGCGAGCAGCTCGGCGTTCTTCTCCCGCAGCGACCAGTCCATCCAGGCCAGCGGCGAGTCCTGGCAGTAGACGTTGTTGTTGCCGTGCTGGGTGCGGCCCATCTCGTCACCGTGCGCGAGCATCGGCACGCCCTGGCTCAGCATCAGCGTCGCCAGCAGGTTGCGGCTCTGCCGGTCGCGCAGCGCGAGGATCTCCTGATCGTCGGTCGGCCCTTCGACTCCGCAGTTCCACGAGCGGTTCCAGCTCTCGCCGTCGCGGTTGTCCTCGCCGTTGGCCTCGTTGTGTTTCTCGTTGTAGGAGACCAGGTCCCGCAAGGTGAATCCGTCGTGCGCGGTGACGAAATTGATGCTCGCGCTCGGCCTGCGCCCGGTGGCCTCGTACAGGTCCGAGGAACCGGTGAGCCGGGAGGCGAACTCGCCGAGCGTGGCGGGCTCGCCGCGCCAGTAGTCGCGCACGGTGTCGCGGTACTTGCCGTTCCATTCCGTCCACAGGCCGGGGAAATTGCCCACCTGGTAGCCGCCCTCGCCGACGTCCCACGGTTCGGCGATGAGTTTGACCTGGCTCACCACCGGGTCCTGCTGCACCAGATCGAAGAAGGTCGACAGCCGATCGACGTCGTGCAGCTCCCGGGCCAGGGTCGCGGCCAGGTCGAAGCGGAAGCCGTCGACGTGCATCTCCAGGACCCAGTAGCGCAGGGAATCCATGATCAGCTGCAAGGTGTGCGGGTGCCGCACGTTCAGGCTGTTGCCGGTGCCCGTGTAATCCATGTAGAGCGAGGGATCGTCGTCGACCAGGCGATAGTAGGCGGCGTTGTCGATACCGCGGAAGCCGATGGTGGGGCCGTGGTGGTTGCCCTCGGCGGTGTGGTTGTAGACGACGTCGAGGATCACCTCGATGCCCTCGGCGTGCAACGCGCGCACCATCGCCTTGAACTCGGTGACCGCCGATCCGGCCCGGTCGATCGCCGCGTAACCGTTGTGCGGGGCGAGGTAACCGAAGCTGTTGTAGCCCCAGTAGTTCCGCAGTCCTTGATCCAGCAGCACCCGGTCGTGCAGGAATTGGTGCACCGGCATCAGCTCGATCGCGGTGACGCCCAACCCCTTCAGATGGTCGACGATCGCCGGGTGCGCGATGCCGGAATAGGTGCCCCGCAATTCCTCCGGTACCTCGGGATGCGTCATCGTCATGCCCTTGACGTGCGCCTCGTAGATCACGGTCTCGTGGTACGGCCGGTTCGGCGCGCGATCGGAGCCCCAGTCGAAGTACGGGTTGATCACCACGCCGGTCATGGTGTGGCCGAGCGAGTCCAGTCCGTGGGTGTAGAGCGAGGGGTGATCGCCGAAGTCGCCGTCGAACGCTTTGCCGTACGGATCGAGCAGTAACTTGCTCGGATCGCAGCGCAGGCCCCGGGCGGGATCGTACGGGCCGTGCACCCGGAATCCGTAGCGCTGACCGGGACCGATCGCGGGAAGGTAGGCGTGCCAGACGTAGCCGTCGACCTCGTCGAGCGCGATGCGGGTCTCGGCGCCGTCGTCGTCGACAAGGCAGAGTTCGACCGCGTCGGCAACCTCCGAGAACACCGAGAAATTGGTGCCGGCGCCGTCGTAGGTGGCTCCGAGGGGATAGGCGGTGCCGGGCCAGACACCCAGGGGTGTCGCGTCACCGGGCGCTGCGTCGGGCTGAGCCATGGCAACGACAGTAGCGGCAGCCCGGCCGAACGCTGTGCGGGTGGTGATGGCTGATCGGATCAGGGCAGGTCGGCGGCGTTTTCCAGCCACCGGCGCCGGTAGCCGAGGCGTACCGCCAGACGCGCCGGACCGCCGAGCACGGCCCGTCGCGGCAACTGCGGGACACCCGCCAGGTAACCGTCCTGGTACTCCCACAGCAGGGCCGGCGCGAGCGGGTCGCGGGGCACGCGCGCCGAGGTCGTCTTCCCCGCGCGATCCAGGTTGTGCCAGAGCCGGAACATCCCCGATTCCGCAGCGGCGGCCGGATCTCGTGATCGAGTACAGTTCCGGGACCGTGCTGTGGAACTCGTGCACCGTGCCCGCCTGGCGTTCCGCTCGTGGCAGCACACGCTCCAGCCGCGGGTACGGGCCTTGCGGTTCCGGATCGCTCGGCTGCCCGGCGTGCGGGTCAGTGCGTCGGCGTGAGGGACCGTCGCCAGGTCTGACCGACCAGGTCGTGCCCCCAGCTGTGATGCGGGCTCTGATCGACGAGCTCGAATCCCGCGCGCTGGTAGACCCGCCGAGCCGCGGTGAGGACGTCGTTGGTCCACAGCACGATCTCGCGATAACCCACCGCCGTGGCGAAGCGAACGCACTCGTCGACCAGAGCCGAACCGACGCCCAGGCCACGGGCGGTGGGCTCGACCAGGAGCAACCGCAGCCGGGCCGTGGTGTCGTCCTCGCGGACGCAGAAGACGCTGCCCACCGGGCGGCCGTCGGATTCCGCGATCCAGGCGCGCTCGCGCCGCTCGTCGCGGGAAGCCAGGTAGTCGGCCACGATCCGCACGATCAGCTCCTCGTAGGTCGCGTCCCAGCCGTATTCGTTCGCGTAGAGCTCCGCGTGGCGCTGGATCACCCAGCCGTAATCGCCCGAGCGCGGAGCACGCAGTGTGCAAGCGGGCGCGGCGTCGGGCCGGTCGAGGATCTGCTGGATGGTCCGCATCGCGGTGATCAGCCGGGCCCGGGCCGCGGGCGGCTGCGCGTCGAGCAGCGCGCCGACCTCGGCGCTGGAGTGCTGATCGAGCGTCGCGAAGACTTCCCGGCCCGCCTCGGTCAGCCGCACCTCCTGGCGGCGGCCGTCGGTGCCGGAGCGATTGCGTCGCACGAGACCGGACTGCTCGAACCGGGCCAGGATGCGGCTGAGGTAGCCCGCGTCGAGGTCGAGGGTGTGTCGCAGCGCGACCACCTCGGTCGCCTCGCGATGGGCCAGCTCGAACAAGACGCGCGCTTCGGTCAGCGAGTACCGGCTGTCGTGCAGCCCCTCGCGTAGCACGCCGATCACCCGGGTGTAGTGGCGGTTGAACTCGCGGACGGCGGCGATCTCGGCGGGAGCGGCAGCGGTCACGTCGGACTCCAATCTTTGACTTTGTCAAAGAATACCGCCGGTGCCGCCGCCGGTCGCGGAAACGCGCGACGCGCTACCGGCCGCCGGGCACCACCCGGCTCGGCTGCTAACTTGAACGGTGTTCAAGCCGCCCCGGCGGGCCGGGGCCGTGACCCGAGGATTCCTGTGCCACTCACCCCCGACGAGATCACCGCACTCGACGCCGAGCATGTCTGGCATCCGTACGGCGGCTTCCCCGCGACGACCGAACCGCTGGTGGTCACCGGCGCCACGGGCACCAGGCTGACCCTGGCCGACGGGCGGGAGCTGGTCGACGGCATGAGTTCCTGGTGGGCCGCCATCCACGGCTACCGGCATCCGGCGCTGGACGCCGCGCTGCTGGCCCAATCGCGGCGCATGAGTCACGTGATGTTCGGCGGGCTCACCCACGAGCCCGCAGCGCGGCTGGCCGAGCTGCTGGTCGAAGCGACGCCCGCCGGGCTGGAGAAGGTGTTCCTGTGCGACTCCGGCTCGGTGTCGATCGAGGTCGCCGTGAAGATGTGCCTGCAGTACTGGCGTTCACTGGGCAAACCGGAGAAGCGGCGACTGCTCACCTGGCGGGGCGGGTATCACGGCGACACGTTCACGCCGATGAGCGTGTGCGACCCGGAGGGTGGCATGCACTCGTTGTGGACCAACGTCCTGGCGAAGCAGGTGTTCGCGCCGGTGCCGCCGAGGGAGTACCGGCCGGAGTACGTCGCGGAACTGGAGCGCATGATCGCCGCGCACGCCGGAGAGCTCGCGGCGGTCGTCGTGGAGCCGGTCGTGCAGGGCGCGGGCGGGATGCGCTGGCATCATCCCGGCTATCTCACCGACCTGCGCAGGCTGTGTGACGAACACGGCGTGCTGCTTGTCTTCGACGAGATCGCGACCGGATTCGGTCGCACCGGAACGCTTTTCGCGGCCGAGCACGCCGGTGTGAGCCCGGACGTCATGTGCGTGGGCAAGGCGCTGACCGGCGGGTATCTCACGCTCGCCGCCGCGCTGTGCACCGCGCGGATCGCCGAGACGATCAGCGCGGCGCACGGCGGGCTCATGCACGGGCCAACCTTCATGGGCAACCCGCTGGCCTGCGCCGTCGCCGTCGCGTCCCTCGAGCTGCTGCGCTCGCGGGACTGGCGCGGCGAGGTGGCGCGCATCGAGACGGAGCTGACCGCCGGACTCGCCGAGGTGCGCGGTCTGCCCGGTGTGGTCGAGGCCCGCGTGCTCGGCGCGATCGGCGTGATCGAGCTGGACCGCCCGGTCGACATGCGCGCCGCGACCGACGCCGCCGTCGCGGCCGGGGTGTGGCTGCGGCCGTTCCGGAATCTGGTGTACACCATGCCTCCGTTCATCAGTACGCCCGGCGATATCGCGATGATCACGGCGGGGATGTGCGCCGCGGTGGCCGCGCAGACCGATCGGTGACCGGTCAGGCGATCCACGGCGGAACGATGGTGCCCGCCCGGTCCGGCGTTCCGGCTCGGGCGCCCGACGCCGCGGTCACGATGGCGGTGAAGCCGTCGCGGGTGCTGACCTGCCGGAGGACATTCGGCGGGAGGATCACCGTATCCCCCTCGGCCGCGGTCAGGTTCGTGCCGTCCATCGCGACGTCGAGCCGTCCCGCGAGGACGGTCCAGATCTGTTCGGCGTCGATGAAGTGCAGCGGGCCGGTGGCGCCCGCGGGTACCTCGACCCGCCACAGCGCCAGCTGTGCACCGCCCTGGGTGGGTGAGGCGAGCGTGGTCATGACACCGCCGGGTGTCTCGGTGCGGCGGGTGTCGGAGTGCCGGATAACGGTCATCGGGGTACCATCCTCAGTATAGACAATGTAGTTGTCCATATAGTCGATGACCATATAGTCAATAAGGTTGTCCATCATGTCAAGTGACGTGGGCGGCTACGAGTTGCCGCTGCGCATGCTGCTCGGCTTCCGCGCCGTGATCAATGAGGTGCACGCCGAGCTCGCCGAGCACGGTCACGCCCAGCTGCGCCCGCTGCACGGCTTCGTCTTCCAGGCGATCGGGCGCTGTGGCGGCCCCTACGGCTGCACCGCCGCCGACCTCGGGCGCGCGCTCGGGGTCTCGAAACAGGCCGCGGGCAAGCAGATCGAGACGTTGGAGCGGCTGGGCTACCTGTGCCGTGGCCACGATCCGACCGACGCGCGGCGCAAGGTCTACGCGCTCACCGGCCGCGCCGAGGACGTGCTGACCCGCTCGGCCCGCGCCTTCGACCGGATCCACGCTCGCTGGGCGGAACAACTCGGCGCGGACCGGCTCGCCGAACTGGAACGCGATCTGCGCGTCTTGACGCCGGGCGAGGTGTTCCGGCTCGATACGCCTAATTGGTTCAACGCTCCGTGAGCCGATCGAGTGCGCGACGACCGGTGCCGGGACGATCGCTATGGGGCACAACATCCCCCCGCGCGGGAGAAGCGGCGGTAGCCGTCGGACCAGCCGCGCACGCTCGGCGGATAGGTAACGCTCGCGCGTAGAACGACACGGCGGCCTCGCATGGGCGGCACGCCGACCGCTTCCGCCGGTTATCGGAGTGACCAGCGCTCTGTGGTTGCCCCACTCAGTCTTTCCCTCGAAGGCTGTCGCCGCACGGCATCGGTCGTTCCCGCCTGGTGCGGCTTCGTCACCACGCGCCGGTGACACCGCCGACGATGGCTCCGGCGGATCGGCGGGGCCGGTGGGCGGGTGCCCTGAACGGTGTTCAAGTATGCTGCCCAGCTGTGACTACCGATCCGTTGACCTGGTTGGACGAACGGGCGGCCGCGCGCGTGGCCGCGGGACTGCGCCGTGAGCTGCGCCCGCGCGCCGCGCAGTCCCCGTCCATCGATCTCGCCTCCAACGACTACCTCGGGCTGGTCCGCCATCCCGAGGTGATCGAGGGCGCGATCGAGTCGGTGCGCCGCTGGGGCGCTGGGTCGACCGGGTCCCGACTGGTCACCGGCACCACCGCCGAGCACGAGCTGCTGGAGACCGAGCTGGCCGAGTTCGTCGGCGCCGAGGCCGGACTCGTGTTCGCTTCCGGGTACGCGGCCAATCTCGGCGCGGTCACCGCGCTCGCCGGGCGCGGCTCGCTCGTGGTCTCCGACGCGGGCAGTCACGCGTCGCTGGTCGACGCGTGCCGGTTGTCCCGCGCCCGGGTGGAGGTCGCGCCGCATCGCGACGTCGCCGCAGTGGACCGGCTGCTGGCGGAGCGCACCGAGGAACGCGCGCTGGTGCTGACCGACTCGGTGTTCAGCGCCGACGGCGATCTCGCGCCGCTGGCCGATCTGCACCGCGTGACCAGGGCCAACGCGGCGGTGCTCGTGGTGGACGAGGCGCATGGGCTCGGCGTGCGCGGAGCGGGCGGGCGAGGCTTGGCGCACGAGTCGGGGCTGGCCGCTGCGCCGGATGTGGTGATCACCGCGACACTGTCGAAAGCCTTCGCCGCACAGGGCGGTGTGGTGCTCGGCAGCGCGCGCCTGCGCGCCCACCTGATCGACGCCGCGCGCACGTTCATCTTCGACACCGGTCTCGCGCCCGCCGCCGTCGGCGCCGCACGGGCCGCGCTGCGCGTGCTGCGCGCCGAACCGGAACTGGCCGGGCAGGTGCTCCGGCGCGCCGCCGACATCGCCCGGATCGCCGGTGTGCCCGCGCCGGAGTCGGCGGTCGTCTCGGTGGTGCTCGGCCCGGCGCAGGTGGCCTTCGACGCGGCCCAGGCGTGCCGGGCGCGCGGGCTCGAGGTGGGCTGTTTCCGTCCGCCGACGGTTCCGGAGGGCACCTCCCGGCTCCGGCTGACCGCGCGGGCCGACCTCACCGCCGCCGAACTCGACGTCATCGCGACGGTGCTGGGCGAGGTGCTGGCCGACGCGCGCGGGGCGGTGCCCGCGTGACCGTGCTGCTGATCACCGGAACCTCCACGGACGTAGGGAAAACCGTCGTCACCGCCGCCGTCGCCGCCGTGGCGCTGGCCGGCGGTCACTCGGTGGCGGTGTGCAAGCCGGGCCAGACCGGTGTCGCGATCGGCGAACCGGGTGATCTGGCCGAGATACAGCGCCTGTCCGGCGTCACCCGGACGCTCGAACTCGCCCGCTACCCCGACCCGTTGGCGCCCGACACCGCCGCCCGCCGCGCCGGGCTGCCGGAGTTGACGCTCGCCGACACCGCCGCCGCCATCAATACCCTCGCGGACGCCGACCTGGTCCTGGTCGAGGGCGCCGGCGGATTACTGGTCCGGCTCGGGGATTTCACCTTGCTCGACCTCGCCCAGAAGCTCGGCGCACCGGTGCTGCTGGTCACCGCCGCGGGGCTGGGCACGCTCAACCACACCGAACTGACCACCCGCGCACTGCGATCGGCCGGCGTGCCGTGCGCCGGGCTGGTGATCGGCTCCTGGCCCGCCGAACCCGACCTCGCCGCCGAATGCAATCGCACCGATCTGCCCCGCGTCACCGGCGTCGACCTGGTGGGCTCGGTACCGCAAGGAGCGGGCGGCTGGGACCGGGCGCGATTCACCGCCGCCGCACCGGCCTGGTTCGACCCCGGCTGGTCACCGTTCCGCTGAACTTTCGCGGTAGCGGCCGGGGCCGGGATCTGGGGGCCGGGTGGGAAAGGGAAGCAACTCGACCGGGCGCGGGGTGCCGATCGCCGCTGCGGGCGTGATCGTCTCCCGCGTGCCGCTCTGCGCGGCGCCGGCATTTCGGCGGCGCACCCGGCTCGCCGAACGCATCGCGGGCGACGCCGGCGAACTCGCCGCCACGGCGGAAGGGGCACGCTGAGCGATAGCGGGCTCATGGCGACCGTCCGCGACCGTGCCTACAGTGGGATGGATGTCGCCGATGGACGCACGGCACCCGTCCACCGTCTCCGACTGGGACGACGCGCGACGCCGAGCTCGGCTGCGGGACACGAGCCTGGGGCACGGGTGGAAGACGTTGCGCCGTACCAGGAGGTCGCTGCTTCGGGTGGCCGCACTACTGCTGACCGGACTCGTGGTATTCGCGCAGTACTGGAAGTACGACGTCGCGCCGGAACAGGCGCGGCTGGCGCGCACCGAGCCCGCCATCCTGCCCGTCGCCCCGCCGGTGGACCCGCGCGACTGGGACACCGTCGTGGTGGACCTGGTCGGGCTCGGCGGGCTCGACGCCACCGACACCGCCGCCGCGCTGCCCGCGCTGCGCGGGATGGGCATGGTGTGGGCGATCCGCTACGACAACCAGGGCATCGACACCAAGGTGATCGCCGACCTCGTCGTGCGCGCGGCCGAACTGTCGGGCCTGCGCAACGTAGTGCTCGTCGGCCACAGCATGGGCGGGGTGATCGCGCTGGAAGTCGCCGAGCACATCCACCGCGACAGCGACCGCAGGCTGGTCGGGGTGATCCTGGACTGCACGCCGGTGGATCTCAACGCGGTTCGCCCGGAGAGCCGTGGTCGCGGTGAGGACATGCTGCGCTGGATGGGCTGGTTGCCGGGCGCCAGGGAAAGCCGCGCCCTGCGGCTCGCGGTGGAGACCTACGCCCGCCGGGACCGGTTCCTCGATCGCGGCAACGGGCTGCCCGGCATCCGGTTCGGCGAGCTGGGCAAGGTGCTGTCTGAGGTGCTGCGGGAGAAGATCGTCTCGCGCGACGCGGCGAGCAACGGTTTGATCGAAGCCCAGTTCACCGCCATCGTCGCCGGGGGAGCGGCGGACGATCTGCGCACCCTTGCCGAGCCCACGGCCGAGAAACCGCGCCCCGCCATCGTTTTCATCCGGCCGCGTGATCCGGGACGCGACCGCGTGGTGGATGTCGAGCACTCGCATCGAGTGCTGATCGAGCGGTCCGGCGGGGTGGACGGCACGCTGCTGGTGGTACTCGCGCGAAACATCGGGCACGCCAACCCGATGCAGCGCCCCCGGGAATACAACACGGTGATCGAGCAGCAGATCCTGCCGTTCATGCAGCGCTATCAGCAACAGGTCCGGTCGACCACGGTGGCCGCGCCGCACCGCTGACCGGGTTCGAACCAGGCTGAGACAAACCGTTCTCCAGCCGCTGTGGCGCTGTTTCAATTCGCCTATGCTCCGACCAAGCACGTTCCGGTCCGGCCTCCGCGGCCGCACGACCGCCGCATTACTCGCCGTGGCAACCGTTGCGACTCTCGGACTCACCGGCTGTGCGAACGACGACAAGCCGGTCGGTCCCACCGCCGACGGACCACTGCCGACCGAGGTTCCCGCCGGGACCACCCTCGTGATCGCCGACCAGTCCGAACGCCTGCAATCCGTGCTGCGCCTGTCCGGTGAGCTCGACAAGCTCCCCTTCGAGGTGGAGTTCGCCAACTTCGTCGGCGGCCCGGCCATCCTGGAGGCGTTCCGCGCCGGCGCCGCCGACGTCGCGCAGGTCGGCGACGTCCCGCCGATCCACGCCTTGGTGGCCGGGCAGGACGTTCCGATCGTCGCGGCCTATCAGACCAGCACCACCGCCTTGAAACTCGCGGTGGCCCCGGGCAAGCCGGTGACGAAGCTGACGGACCTGAAGGGCAAGAAGATCGCCTACGCCGAGGGCACCGCGCAGCAGGCCGCCGTGCTGCGCGCCATCGACCGGGCCGGGCTCACCACCTCCGACGTCCAGCTGGTCCGGCTGCAACTGGCCGAGTTCCTCGATGCCGTGCGCACCGGGCAGGTCGACGTCGCGCCGCTGATCGAACCGAACGTCACCCGATTCCTGCGCACCCAGGGCGCCACGCTGGTCCCGGACTCCGAGACCGAGGGCATCTACGGCGGCCTCGCCTACCTGTACGCCCGGCGGGCCGTCGTGCGCGACCCGGCCAAGGCGGCGGCCACCCGCGCCCTGGTGGGTGCGTTCGTGCGGGCCTACCAGTGGGCCAACACCCACCCGGAGGAGTGGGCACGCCGGTACTACGTGGAGAACCAGAAGGTCAGCCCCGAGGACGCGAAGCGGATCGTGGACTCGCTGGGCACCTACGCCTTCCCGCATCTGGACCAGCGCCTCGTCGACCGTCAGCAGGCCACCATCGACGCCATCGCCGAGGCGGGCGAGCTGCCGAAGAAGGTGCAGGCGTCCAACGGGTTCGACTTGCGCTTCGACGCCGCGGTCACCCAGGCCGTCACCGAGAGCGGCGCGTCGTTCGAACCGAAGGGGCGTTGATGGCCACCCTCGACGCCGCCGTGCTGCGCCGCATCGGCCTCGGCCGTGCCGCGGCGGAACCCGTCCTGGCGAAGCGCAAACCGAGCAGGCCGCGACTGGGACCGGGCCGCCCGATCCCGTTCGGCATCGCACTGGGACCGACGGTGCTGATCGCCGCCTGGGTCGCCGGTTCCGCCACGGGCGCCCTCGACCCGGAGACCTTGCCCGCGCCGTGGACGGTCGCGCGAACCGCCGGTGACCTGCTCGCCGACGGTCGCTTGCAGAGCAACCTGCTGACCTCGGTGCAGCGCGCCGCGATCGGGCTCGCGCTCGGTGTCGCGATCGGCTTGGTGCTCGCGCTGCTGGCCGGGCTGAGCCGGCTCGGTGAAGCGCTGGTGGACGGGCCGATCCAGATCAAACGCGCCATTCCGACGCTCGCGCTGATCCCGCTGTTCATCGTGTGGTTCGGCATCGGCGAGGAGATGAAACTGCTGGTGATCACGACCAGCGTGGCGGTCCCGATCTACCTGAACACCCACGCGCACCTGCGCGGCGTCGACGCCAGGTACGTAGAGCTCGCCCAGACGGTCGGCCTGTCGCGGTGGGAGTTCGTCCGCCGGATCGCGCTGCCGGGATCGCTGCCCGGATTCTTCACCGGCCTGCGGCTCGCGGTCACCATCTCGTGGCTGGCGCTGGTCGTGGTGGAACAGGTCAACGCCACCAGCGGCATCGGCTATCTCATGACCCAGGCCCGCACCTACGGGCAGATCGACATCATCGTCGTCGGCCTGGTCATCTACGGCTTGCTCGGCCTGTTCGGCAACATCCTGGTGCGCGCGGCGGAAAGGAGGGCGCTGTCATGGCGGCAGACTCTCGGGGACTGAACGTCGTGCGCGCGCGGCGGCTGCGCCGTGGCTTCGGCGACCGCGTCGTGCTGCGTGACCTCGACCTCGACATCGCACGCGGCGAGTTCGTCGCGCTGCTCGGCCGCAGCGGTTCGGGCAAGAGCACGCTGTTGCGGGCGTTGGCCGAACTGGATTTCGACGTACCCGGGTCGGGTGAACTGAGCGTGCCCACCGAGCGCTCGGTGGTGTTCCAGGACTCTCGGCTACTGCCCTGGGTGCGGGTGCTGGAGAACGTGACGCTGGGCCTCGGCGGCAAGGACGCGGCCGGTCGCGGACGAGCCGCGCTGGCCGAAGTCGGTCTGGCCGGTCGGGAGAAGGCCTGGCCGAAGGAGCTCTCCGGCGGCGAGCAACAGCGCGTCGCCTTGGCTCGGTCGCTGGTCCGCGAGCCCGAACTGCTGCTCGCGGACGAGCCTTTCGGCGCCTTGGACGCGCTGACCAGGATCAAGATGCACGCGCTGTTGCAGGAGCTGTGCGCCGAGCACCGCCCCGCGGTTCTGCTGGTCACCCACGACGTGGACGAGGCGGTACTGCTCGCCGACCGCGTCCTGGTGCTCGACAACGGGCACATCGCCGTAGACCAGCGCATCGATCTGGAACGCCCGCGCCGCCATGGCGATCCCGCGTTCCTGCGGCACCGAGCCCTGCTGCTGGCCAGCCTGGGCGTCGAGGTCGCGGACACGCACACCGACGAGAAGAAGGCCTCATGACGACACCGCGCCAACTCAGCCTCAACGCCTTCATCTATCCCTCCGGCCACCACGAGGCCGCCTGGCGGCATCCGTGGAGCAGCCCCGAGCGGATCTACGACGTGGCCTACTACCAGCAGATCGGACGCACCGCCGAAGCGGCGAAACTGGACGCGGTGTTCTTCGCCGACGGTCCCGCGCTGCGGACCGACGTGCGGCACAACGCGGCCTCCGGTCTGGAGCCGATCACGCTGCTCACCGCCATCGCCACGGCCACAACGCATCTTGGCCTCATCGCCACCGCGTCGACCACCTACTACGAGCCCTACAACCTGGCCAGGCTGTTCTCCACGCTGGATCACATCTCCGGTGGCCGCGCGGGCTGGAACATCGTCACCACCGGCACCGATCTCGCCGCGGCGAACTTCGGTTTGGACAAGCATCCCGGCCACGCCGAACGGTATGCGCGGGCCAGGGAGTTCGTCGACGCCGTGATCGCGCTGTGGGACAGCTGGGAGGACGACGCCATCGTCCTGGACCAGGAGAACGGCGTGTACGCCGACCCGGAGAAGATCCACCGGATCGACTACGCGGGCGAATACCTGCGGGTGCGCGGGCCGTTCAACGCGCCGCGCACGCCGCAGGGCTACCCGGTGCTGGTGCAGGCGGGCTCGTCCAACGACGGCCGCGCGTTCGCGGGCAGGTACGCCGAGGCCATCTTCACCGCGCATCAGCGGCTCAGCGACGCGCAGGCCTTCTACGCCGACATCAAGCAGCGGGCCGTCGGCTTCGGCCGCGACCCCGAGCACGTCAAGATCCTGCCCGGGATCAGCCCGTTCATCGCCGACACCGAGGCGGCGGCGAAGAAGCTGGAACGCGAGTTCAACGAGCTCACCGTGCCGGAATACGGGTTGGCCCAGCTGGAGGGCATCGTCGGGATCAGCCTGCGGCACCTGCCGCTGGACGAGCCGATTCCGGTCGAATTGTTCGACGCGGCGGGCGATGTGACCGACAACGGGCAGAGCCGGTTGCAGGTCGTGGCGGGAATCGTGCGGCGCGAACGCCCAACCGTGCGCGGCCTGCTGCACCGTCTGGCCGGTGCGCGTGGTCACCGGGTGTTCGCCGGAACCCCCGAGCAGGTCGCCGACACCATCGAGGAGTGGTTCCGCAGCGGCGCCGCCGACGGTTTCAACGTGATGCCGCCGTACTACCCGGGCGGACTGGAAATCTTCGCCGAGACGGTCGTACCGATCCTGCAAGAGCGCGGCCTCTTCCGCACCGAGTACACCGGCACGACCCTGCGCGACCACTTCGGTCTGCCCCGCCCCGGCAGCCGATTCGCCCGGCAGCCCGCGCTGACCAGGTAATCGACGCGGGCGAAACAGGCTGTCCCGCCCGGTCGCGGCCGCGGCGACTGTCCGGGCGGGCCGGCGCCTGCGCCCGCCGCGCGCTCGTCGTACGAGGACGGCCGAGGCCGTGGCCAGCTCCCTGGCGGGTCAGCGCACGCGCGTGCCGAGCAGGTGGCGCACGCCGGCGACGAACAGTTGCAGACCGAAGTCGAAACGGGCGGTGGCGTCGGGCAGCTCCGCCAAGGGCGACGCGTCCTCGGGCAGGGCTCCCGCCGAATCCATCTGCATCCTCGACTGCTCGTCGACGGTCTCGCCGAGGACGTAGTAGAGCAGCGTGAACGCCGCCAGTTCGGCTTCCTGGCGCGGCATGCCCGCGCGGATGGCGGCGCTCACCAGGCGCTCCCGCCCTTTGCTCGTGGTGAGCCGGGAAGCGTAGGTCGCCGAGACCAGTTCGGCTCCGTCGCGATAGGCCAGCAGGCAGTTACGCAGCCGGTGAGCCAACTCGGTGATCTGCCCGGACCATTCCTCGGCGTCGATCGGGTCGTCCATGGGCGCGAGTATCTTGTCCGCGACCGCGCCGAGCAGCGCCTGCTTGTTGGGGAAGTGCCAATACAACGCTCCCGGCTGGACCTGGAGGGAACCGGCCAGCCTGCGCATGGTGAGGTCGGCCAGCCCGTATCGGTCCAGGATCGCGATGGCGCCGTCGACCACGTCCGCCCGGTGCAGTTGCACTCGATGCCCTCTCGTCGTGCTTTGACTCACTCCTGTCGCTACCCTAGCCTGAACACCGTTCAAGTTGCACGGCCACCTCGGCCGGACGAAGGGATTCGTGCTGTGACCCAGGCACCCGTAGACACCAACATCCTGTCGATCGCCCGCGAGCAGGTACTCGAGCGCGGCGAGGGGCTGAACCAGGAACAGACCCTGGAGGTGCTACGCCTGGGTGACAACCGGCTGGAGGAATTGCTGGCCCTGGCCCACGAGGTGCGCATGAAGTGGTGCGGCCCCGAAGTCGAGGTCGAGGGGATCATCAGCCTCAAGACCGGCGGCTGCCCCGAGGACTGCCATTTCTGCTCGCAGTCGGGCCTGTTCCAGTCGCCGGTGCGCGCGGCGTGGCTGGACATTCCGAGCCTGGTCGAGGCCGCCAAGCAGACGGCGAAGACCGGGGCCACCGAGTTCTGCATCGTGGCCGCCGTGCGCGGCCCGGACGAGCGCCTGATGGCTCAGGTCGCCGCGGGCGTCGAAGCCATCCGCAACGAGGTCGACATCCAGGTCGCCTGTTCGCTGGGCATGCTCACCCAGGAGCAGGTCGACCAGCTGGCCGCCATGGGCGTGCACCGTTACAACCACAACCTGGAGACCTCCCGCTCCTACTTCCCCAACGTGGTCACCACGCACACCTGGGAGGAGCGCTGGGACACCCTGCGCATGGTCCGCGAAGCGGGCATGGAGGTCTGCTGCGGCGGCATCCTCGGCATGGGCGAAACCCTGGAGCAGCGCGCCGAATTCGCCGCGAACCTCGCCGAACTCGAGCCCGACGAGGTGCCGCTGAACTTCCTCAACCCCCGGCCGGGCACGCCCTTCGGCGATCTCGAGGTGCTGCCCGCTTCCGACGCGTTGCGCGCCGTCGCCGCGTTCCGGCTCGCGCTGCCGCGCACCATGCTGCGCTTCGCGGGCGGCCGCGAGATCACCCTCGGTGATCTCGGCGCCAAGCAGGGCATCCTCGGCGGAATCAACGCGGTCATCGTCGGCAACTACCTGACCACGCTCGGGCGTCCGGCCGAACAGGACCTGGATCTGCTCGGCGAGCTGAAGATGCCGATCAAGGCGCTCAACGAAACGCTCTGACCCGGCTCGGTTGCGACGAACAGGCAGGCGAGCATGGGTACTGTCATGGACATGGACGAGCGCTACAACCCGTTCACCGGCAAGCGGATCGTGCCGGGCATCGACGACGCGATCCCGGCCGCGGCCGCGCTGGGCCTGGAGCCGCCGCGTTTCTGCGAGCAGTGCGGTCGCCGGATGATCGTGCAGGTGAGCCCGGACGGCTGGTGGGCGAAGTGTTCGCGGCACGGTGTCATCAATTCGGCAGAACTGGAACGCCGCTAGTGGCCTCGCCGTCCGGGAGCGAAGTACGGCAGGTGGCGCTGGTCGTCGTGGCCGTCGTGGTGGTCAGCGCGGTCGCCGGTGCCGGATGGGGCCTGCTGGCGCCCACCGAGCGGCTGCTCGTGGTCGAGCCGGGGCGCGGAGTCGCGCTGACCGGTGAGAGCGCACATCAGTTCAACGCGCTGGCGATATTCGTGCTCGCCGGGGCGGTGCTCGGCCTGCTGTCGGCGCTGGCCGCGTGGCGGTGGCGCTCGGCGCGCGGACCGCTGCTGCAACTGGGCCTGCTGGTCGGTTCCGGTGCGGGCGCGGTGCTGATGGCGCGCGTGGGGGAGCAGGCCGCCGCCTGGCTGCATCCCCGGCCGCACGACCCGCCGGTCGGACAGATCGTCGCGTTGCCGATCGAACTGGGCAGCGCGCTCGCATTCATCGTGCAGCCGCTGGTCGCCTCGTTCGTCATGCTCTTCCTGGCCGCCCTCAGCACTTCGGAGGATCTCGGCAGCGGCCGCCGCGCCGGTCGTGGCGAAGGCGAAGCGTCCGGCGCCCAAGAGGCTTTCACGCCCTACGGCGCGACCGCGAGCGGGGCAGGGCTGCCATATCGTGGCTACGAACCTGTCGCGGAGGGATATTCGGTGCCCGAGTATCGTCCGAGGCACTGACACGATGTCAGGCCATTCGGCGTGACAACGTACTGGTGTTCCCGGCCAGGACCGGGGTGGGAACACCAAGTGTGCGGGAAGGACAGGGCGTGACCTTTGTCGGCGGCGGGCCGATCGTCGAAGCGATCGACGCCGAGTTCTGGCGGGTGGCCGAACCGCTCGTCTACCGGGGCGCGAGCGCGGAGTTCGTGATACCCGCCGGTTTCCGCACCGACTTCGCGTCGGTGCCGCGCCCGCTGATCTGGTTGATCCCGCGCTACGGCGTCTATACCCGCGCCGCGATCCTGCACGACTACCTGCGAAGTTCGCAGGCGGTGAGCGTGGCCGACGCCGACGGCATCTTCCGCAGGAGCCTGCGCGAACTCGGGGTCTCGCTGCCGCGCCGCTGGATGATGTGGGCGGCGGTGCGCGCGGCCCACCGGTTGCGGGGAGCTAGTGCGGCCGACGTCGCCCGGTTCGTTCTGGTCGCGGTGCCGTCGGTGCTCTTCCTCGCCGTCCCCGTGACCGTGGTGACGATGTTCCTGCTGCTGTTCTGGGCGGTGGAGCTGGCCTTCTGGGCGGCGTCGCGCGTGGCCCGGCGAACCGAGGCGCCGCCACCCGATCCGCAGATCGAAGCCGCGTGAACGACCACGTGACACCTCGCGCGACGGCGCGGGGACGGCACGAGCTTCCCACGCTCGTCGTGGTCAGCGGCCCACCCGGTTCCGGGAAGACGACGCTGGCCCACGCCCTCGCCCGCCTGATCGGCTGCCCGGCCGTCTGCCGGGACGAGATCAAAGAGGGAATGGTCCACGCGACGAGGGACTTCACGCCGGAACTGTCGGACGAGCTGAATCTGCGCACCCTGCCGGTGTTCTTCCAGACGCTGGAGCTCCTCCTACGGGCGGGCGTCACGGTGGTGGCCGAAGCCGCCTTCCAGGATCGGCTGTGGCGTCCGGGCCTGACACCCTTGCAAGCTCACGCCCAGCTTCGCATCGTCCACTGTGTGACCGACCCGGTCACCGCCGCGTCGCGAATCATTCAGCGCCGCGAGCACGATCCACACCGCCGCGCCCACTCCGATTCCGGCCACCCGCCGCCGAGCCTCGCCGTGTTCGACCGCGTCGCTCTCGCCGTCCCGTCGCTCGAGGTCGACACGACGAACGGCTACTGTCCCACCCTTTGCGCCATCGTCGACTTCATCGACACCCACCCCGCTGGATGATCGGCGGCACATCGGAAACGGATTGCGCGCGGGATGCCGTGACCATGTGCCGTTGATCAGCAACCGCGAAGGCCCCGCACCCGTGCGGGTGCGGGGCCTCCACCTGGTCCGTCGATCAGATAGCGCGGACGTCCTGGGCCTGCGGGCCCTTCTGTCCTTGGCCGATCTCGAACTCCACGCGCTGTCCTTCTTCGAGGGACTTGAATCCCGAGCCGGATACGGCGGAGTAATGAACGAAGACGTCGGCGCCGCCACCGTCTTGCGCGATGAAGCCGAAGCCCTTTTCGCTGTTAAACCACTTCACACTGCCTTGAGCCATTGCTTACTTCAATCTTTTCTGTAGATGAGCCGGGCGAATCACATTGATAAGCCTGATCTCATTGCTCAACCCTGCCATCAATCGGCGCTCAGCAACACCCCGGCGGCGATTTGGTGAGCCAATCGACACCCGGTGCGCGGGCGTGTGCCGGACCGCGCCACGTCGAATCGGGACTCGACGGCGGCCGATTTCGATGACCTCGGCGACAACCGTGCAGGCCGGCGGTCCCAGCCGCGATACCGTGCGTGGGCGGCCGTGGATCGGGGTCCATCCTTGTTCGTCTCGCTGGAACACACGACCGAGCGGGAAAGGGGAAGTAACGTCGGTTCGTATGGCAGAGCTGGTTCTGGGGCCTGTATTGCGGCACGTGGACGGGACTTCGGCCACCGTCTGGGTGGAGACCGACGGCGCGTGCGAGGTGGACGTTCTGGGGCGACGGGCCCGCACGTTCCAGGTAGGAGAGCAGCATTTCGCGCTGGTCGTGGTCGATGGGCTGGAACCCGGCGAGTCGGTGCCCTACCAGGTGCGGCTCGACGGTGTGCCCGTCTGGCCCGAGCCGGACTCCGAGCTGCCGCCGTGCCGGATCCGTACGCGGGCCGTCGAGAAGATCCTGTTCGGGTCGTGCCGTGCGGCCAAGGCCACGCCGGGGATACTGGCGGCCGACGAGCTCGGCGCGGACGCGCTGGACGCGTACGCCGCGCGCATGACGGGATTGCCGGAACGGGAATGGCCGGACGCGCTGCTGCTGCTGGGTGACCAGGTCTACGCCGACGAGCCGACCCCGCGCATGAAGGAGTGGCTGGCGCGGCAGCGCGGCGACCGGGAGCCGCAGGGTGAGGTCGTGTCGTTCCGCGAGTACGCCGAGCTCTATCGCGAGTCGTGGACCGACCCGGAGATCCGCTGGCTGATGTCGACCGTGCCGACGTCGATGATCTTCGACGACCACGACGTGCGCGACGACTGGAACACCTCCCGCGCCTGGCGCGAGCAGATGGCGGCCAAGCCCTGGTGGCGTGAGCGCATCCGGGCCGCGCTCGCGTCCTACTGGGTGTACCAGCACATCGGCAATCTCGGCCCGGACGAGCTGGCGCGCGACCCGCTGTATCGCCGGGTCACCGCGGCGGGCGAAGACGTGCAGGATCTGCTGGAGGACTTCGCCGAGCACGCGGACCAGGAAGCCGACGGCCGCAAACCCACCCGGTGGAGCTATCGCCGCGACTTCGGCCGTATCCGGCTGCTGGTGATCGACACCCGCGGCGGCCGGATTCTCGACGGTCAGCGGCTCATCGTAGGGTCCGAGGAATTCGACTGGATCGAGCGCAACGCCGTCGGCGACTTCGACCACCTGCTGATCGGCTCGTCCCTGCCGTGGCTGATGCCGCACGCGCTCAGCCACTTCCAATCGCTCAACGAACGCGCGGCGGATCTGCCGGGGTGGCGCGGCCGGCTCGGTGAGAAGGTCAGGCAGGCCGCGGATCTGGAGCACTGGCCCGCCTTCCGCGCGTCCTTCGAACGGTTGGCGCGGCTGGTGCATCGGCTCGGCACCGAACCGGGTGCGCCCAGCACGATCTGTGTGCTCTCCGGGGACGTGCACCACAGCTACGTCGCCGCGGCCGGTTACCCGCAGCCCACGAAATCCCGAGTGCTGCAATTGGTGTGCTCGCCGGTGCACAACGAGCCGCCCAAGGTGTTCCACGCGGCGTTCGCGCTGTCGTGGGCTGCGCCGATCGCGTCGGCGCTGCGGTGGCTGGCGAATCGGCGCGGGATCTCCGCCGATCCGGTTCGATGGCGGAAGATCAGCGGCCCGCATTTCGGCAACTCGATCGCCGCACTCGAAATCCGGGGCCGCTCCGCCCGGTTCACCTTGGAGACCGCGCGGCAAGGAAAGGGCCTGGTCAAGGCAGCCGACCTCGATCTCACGACCGAACGGTGATGACCACGGTCGCCGCGACGAAAATCGGTGGAGGCGGCGCCGCGGCGGCGATACGGTGGGCGACCGGAAGGCCGAGCGTGTGTCGAAAGGAGGACCGGCAATGAGTACCGCATCGCGAGCGGTCGACGCTTCTCCCGCACCGAGCGAGCGCGCCGATCTGGCGGCATGGCGTCGCCGGAACGCTCTGCGTCGCAGCAACGCCGCGCGTCCGATACCCAGCAAGCGGCAGTACCGCCGCAAGCGCAAGCACCGCGAGTTCGCCGCAGACCAGTAGCACAGGGCTCGATCACGCTGCTCGCGAAGTAGGCGCATTCGGCTTGCCCTCGGCGGCGTTCAGGTCGGCGCACGCCGGAGTGAGAACGCGCCTGCCGTCCCAATTCGCTATGGATCAGCCTGATTCACCTGGAGTGAAACGGCGATCAGGCGCACGGCATCGTGAGGACCGCGTAGTTGCTCCGAGCGCACTTCCGAGGGCGGGTCAGGACGGACCGGGCGGCTTCAGGGCCGCGAATTCGTCTGTCACACGCAGGCCGGAGTCGGTGAAGCGGTAGACCGCGGCGGGGCGGCCGCCGGCGCGACCCGGAGCTGCGGTTGCGCCGGTGGGTGTGATGACTTTGCGGCGGGAGAGAACGCGCTGGAGATTGGTGGTGTCGACTTCGTATCCCAGTGCCGCGCAGTAGATCTCACGCAGGGTGGACATGGTGAACCGATCCGGCGCGAGGGCGAAGGCGATGTTCGTGTAGGACAGTTTCGCCGCCAGGCGGGTGCGGGCGTGATCGACCACTGTGCGGTGATCGAAGGACATGTCCGGCAGCGCCGCGACCGGATGCCACGCGGTGTCGGGGGGCAGCTGGGGGTCGGCGGTCAGCGGCACCAGGCCGAGGTAGGCCGAGGCGATGCGCCGCGGGCTCGGCACCCGGTCCGGGGCGCTGAACACCGAGAGCTGTTCGAGATGGCTCAGCTCCCGCACGTCGACCTTCTCGGCGAGCTGGCGGCGGGCGGAGGTGTCGAGGTCCTCGTCGTCGCCGAGGCGGCCGCCGGGCAGCGACCAGGTGCCCTTCTGCGGGTCGAGTGCGCGCTCCCACAGCAACACCGCCAGCTCGGTCCGCTGATCGGGCGGGCACCGCCCCGGCAGGACTTCCGGGTGCTCCGTTGCGTTGTGACCTGCGGCGATGTTCCTGGGAAAGCGGCGAACCTGGAACACCGCGGTGAGCGATTCGTGGATGGTGCTACTATGGGCCACGTTTTCGATTATAAGTCGAAAACCTGGTTTGGTGCGAATCGGCGCATAGCCGGCCGCACGAGGAAGGGAGCCATCCATGGCGACGACGGGTGCGAAACTGGCGCCCCCGCTGATGGGGCAGGTGTACGACGGGCCATCCGGGTTCGCGGGTGTCGAGGCCGGGCCGGAGTGGGCGCAGGAGGTCAAGCGGCTGGCGCGGGAGCGCAACGCGACGATCCTGGCGCACAACTATCAGTTGCCCGAGATCCAGGACGTGGCCGATCACGTCGGGGATTCGCTGGCCCTGTCGCGGATCGCGGCCGAGGCGCCGGAGGACACGATCGTGTTCTGCGGCGTGCACTTCATGGCCGAGACGGCCAAGATCCTCAGCCCGGCCAAGACCGTGCTCATCCCGGATCAGCGCGCCGGATGTTCGCTCGCGGATTCCATCACGGCCGACGAACTGCGGGCCTGGAAGGCCGAACACCCGAACGCGGTCGTCGTGTCCTACGTGAACACCACCGCCGAGGTGAAGGCGCTCACCGACATCTGCTGCACCTCGTCCAACGCCGTCGACGTGGTCGCCTCGATCGATCCGGACCGTGAGGTGCTGTTCCTGCCGGACCAGTTCCTCGGCGCGCACGTCAAGCGGGTCACCGGCCGCGCGAACATGCACATCTGGGCGGGGGAATGCCACGTGCACGCGGGCATCAACGGCAACGAGCTGACCGAGCAGGCGCGCACCCACCCCGACGCGGAGCTGTTCGTGCATCCCGAGTGCGGCTGCGCCACCTCGGCGCTGTACCTGGCGGGCGAGGGCGCGTTCCCGGCCGAGCGGGTGCACATCCTGTCGACCGGAGGCATGATCGACGCGGCCAAGGCGGCGAAGTCGAACCAGGTGCTGGTGGCCACCGAGGTGGGCATGCTGCACCAGCTGCGCAAGGCCGCTCCCGGCATCGATTTCCAGGCCGTGAACGACCGGGCTTCGTGCAAGTACATGAAGATGATCACCCCGGCGGCGCTGCTCCGGTGCCTGGTGGAGGGTCGCGACGAGGTCCACGTCGATCCGGAGACCGCTGCGCTGGGCCGCAATTCGGTGCAGCGCATGATCGCGATCGGCAACCCCGGCGGCGGTGAATGAGTCCGACCGCTGCCCTCGCGGCGGGGAGCGGGTCGGAGGCGGGACGCCGTAGTCGCGGCGGCAGCGCTGACCATCGCGCATCCGCCTGGGCCAGTGCGAATCGGAGGACGGAGAGGCACGGGCCGATGACACCCGGGGTTTCGATCGACTGGGAGGCCGAGGCCGACCTGGTCGTGATCGGCGGCGGCGTCGCGGGACTGACCGCGGCGCGCACCGCGTCGCTGCGCGGCCTGCGGGTGCTCACGCTCAGCAAAGGCGGGCCGACCGACACGTCCACCCAGTACGCCCAGGGCGGCATCGCCGTCGTGGCGCCGCACGGTGACTCGGTCGAGTCGCACGTGCACGACACGGTGGAGGCGGGCGCCGGTCTGTGCGACGTCGAGGCCGTGCGCTCCATCGTCGCGGGCGGGCAGGCCGCGGTCACCGCGCTGACCGACCTGGGCGCGGTATTCGACCTCGGCCGCGACGGCCAGATCTCACGGACCCGCGAGGGCGGGCACAGCACCCGCCGGATCATTCACGCCGGTGGCGACGCCACGGGCGCGGAGGTGCAGCGGGCGCTGAACCAGGCGGGGCTGCCGGTGCTGTTCGGCGCCGCGGTCGGCGAGATCGTCACCGGCCCGAACGGTGTGCGCGGCGTGGTGGCGGTATCCGGCGAGGGCTTCGGCGTCGTGCACGCCCCCGCCGTGCTGCTGGCCACCGGCGGACTCGGCCAGTTGTACGCGCTGAGCACCAATCCGCCCGGAGCCACCGCCGACGGCATCGCGCTCGGGCTGCGGGCCGGTGCGACCGTCGCCGATCTGGAATTCGTGCAGTTCCACCCGACCGTCCTCTACACCCCCGGCGGGATGGGGCGCAGGCCGCTGATCAGCGAAGCGGTGCGCGGCGAAGGCGCGACGCTCGTCGACACCGAAGGCGATCCGGTCACCGCGGGAGTGCATCCGCGCGGCGACCTCGCCCCTCGGGATGTGGTGTCCCGCGCCATCGCCGCCCGCATGCGAGCGCTCGGCACCGAGTACGTCCACCTCGACGCGCGCTCGATCGACGGCTTCGCGCGACGGTTCCCGACGATCACGGCCTCGTGCCTGGCCATGGGCATCGATCCGCGCACGGACCTGATCCCGGTCGCCCCCGCCGCGCACTATCAGTGCGGGGGAGTCGTCACCGACACCCACGGCCGGACCTCGGTGCCCGGCCTGTACGCGGCCGGCGAGGTCGCGCGCACGGGTCTGCACGGGGCGAACCGGTTGGCCTCCAACAGCTTGCTCGAGGGGTTGGTGGTGGGTGAGCGCGCCGGAGCCGCCGCCGCCGAGCGGCTCGGCGACCGGGCCGGGGTGCGCGAGATCCCCGCCCGCACCGCCGAGTACGCCGACCGCGCCGTGGTACAGGGCCTGATGACCACGCACGCCTCGGTGGTCCGCGACCGCGCCGGTCTCGCCGAAGCGCTCAAGCGGCTCGACGACGTGGTCGCCCGGCGCGACACGCGCACCGCCGCCGCGCACCCGATCACCGGAATCGAGGACGCCGCGCTCACCCTCGCCGCCCGCGCACTGCTGCTGGCCGCGCTCGCCCGCACCGAGAGCCGTGGCTGCCACACCCGGTCGGACCACCCCGGCGCCGTCCCCGAACTCCGGCACGGCATCCCCATCCGGCTGAACGACGACGGCGTCCCGCAGTACGCGCCCATTCCCTGACGACAGCCGCCGAGCCGTGCACCGGCCGCCCGGCGAGAAAGGATTTTCGATGGCTCTGGATGCCGCCCTTGATCGTGACGAAGTGCTGCGGCTCATCCGCGCCGCGCTGGAGGAGGACCTGCGCTACGGTCCCGACGTCACGACGACGGCCACCGTGCCCGCGGACGCGGTGATCAAGGCGTCGGTGGTGTCCCGGGAACCGGGGACCGTGGCGGGGCTCGACGCCGGGCTGCTCGTGCTGGACGAGGTGATCGGCGCGGGCGGCTACGAGATCACCGATCGCGTCGCCGACGGCACGCGGGTGTCGCGGGGGCAGCCGGTCCTGACCCTGATCGCGCCGACGCGCGGGCTGCTCACGGCGGAACGCACCATGCTGAACCTGGTGTGCCACCTGTCCGGCATCGCGACCGCGACGGCCGCCTGGGTGGACGCGGTCGCGGGCACCTCCTGTCGCATCCGCGACAGCCGCAAGACACTGCCCGGACTGCGCGCGCTGCAGAAGTACGCCGTGCGCGTAGGCGGCGGTGTCAACCACCGCATGGGTCTCGGCGACGCCGCCTTGATCAAGGACAACCACGTGGTCGCCGCGGGCTCGGTGGTCGAGGCGCTGCGCGCGGTCCGCGCCGCCGCCCCCGACATCGCCTGCGAGGTCGAGGTGGACAGTCTCGAACAACTCGACGCCGTGCTCGCCGAGAACGTGGAACTCGTGCTGCTGGACAACTTCCCGCTCTGGCAGACCCAGGCGGCAGTGCAGCGCCGCAACGCCGCCTCCCCGCGGACGAGACTGGAGTCCTCCGGCGGCCTGACTCTCGACGTCGCCGCCGACTACGCCCGCACCGGCGTCGACTACCTCGCCGTCGGCGCACTCACCCACTCGGTTCGCGTGCTCGACCTCGGGCTGGACATGTAGGCGGAATGCGGTGGATATCGCCCAGCGCCGTCGCGTGCCGGTCACCGGTGTGGCGGTGGCATCATCCCACCGCGGTGCGGGCTCGCCGGAAATGTCTGCTTGTTACCGTGGCTTATGACCAGCGAAGCCGTGCCGCGACCCCGCCAGTTGCTCCGTGACTTCTTGCGCGCCAGGCGGGCGCGGCTGAGGCCGGAGGATGTCGGTATTCCAGCCACCGGCCGGCGGCGCACGCCCGGATTGCGACGGGAAGAGGTCGCCGTGCTGGCCGGGGTCGGAGTGTCCTGGTACACCTGGCTGGAGCAGGGGCGCGACATCACCGTCTCCGACGAGGTGCTCGATGCGATCGCCCGCGTCCTCATGCTGAGCGAACCGGAACGTATCCATCTGTACCTCCTGGCAGGACTCAATCCGCCGCCCGTGAAGTGCGCGCCGGGAACAGCCGTCACGCCGGAAGTGCGGCGGTTGATGATGCTTGGGACGGGCGGCCCGCGGTGCTGCGCGACCGGTATTGGAATGTGCTGACCTTCAACGACACGGCGCGGGCGGTGTTCGGCTACGGTGACGGTGACGGTGACGGTGACGGCGAACACAATTGCCTGCTCACCTATTTCACCAACCCTCGCTACCGAGCCATGGACGAGGTATGGGTGGCGAACGCCCCCGCCATCGTCGCCGCCTATCGGGCGAGCGCCGCCATCTGTCCCGGGGACGCCGCCTTCCGCAGGGTGGTCGACGATCTCCGGTCGGTGAGCCCGGAATTCACCGAACTGTGGGAGCGACAGGAAGTCGGGGTTCCGGCGCAGGCGGTGAACGCGCTGCGTCATCCCGACGTCGGTGAACTGTTCTTCGACGCGACGACGCTGACGGTCGCGGATCATCCCGAATGGCAACTGGTGCTGTACAACCCGCGGCCGGGCACCGCCACCGGCGAGCTCCTGGCACGACTGCCCCGCCTGCGCGTCGCCTCGCCCGCCTGACATCGCAAGGTGGTGGTCCCACACCCACCATGAATGCGCACTGTTTGCTCCGGGGCAGCGGCGGCACGCTGGAGCCATGACGCACGACAGTTCCCGGTACAACGGCAAGATCGCACTCATCACCGGCGGCACCAGTGGCATGGGCCTGGCCACCGCGCACCGGCTCATCGCCGAAGGCGCGACGGTGGTCGTCACCGGGCGCGACAAGGCCCGGCTCGACGCGGCGGTCGACGAACTCGGCGATCGGGCACACGGGATCGCCGGTGACGCAGCCGATCTCACGGATCTCGACACTTTGGCCACCACTATCCGCGATCGGTTCGGCCGACTGGACGTGGTGTTCGCGAACGCGGGCATCGGCGCGTTCCAGACCCTCGATGAGGTCACCGAAGACGAGTTCTACCGTGTCCTCGACATCAATCTCAAGGCCGCGTTCTTCACCATCCAGAAGACGCTGCCCCTCCTGCCGGACGGTGCGGCGATCATCATCAACGCGTCCTTCGCCCCTTACCGCGGCGCACCCGCCGCAGCCCTCTACACCGCGAGCAAAGCCGCCGTGCAGAGTCTGGCCCGGACCTTCGCCGCCGATCTGACAACCCGGCGCATTCGCGTCAACTCCGTGAGCCCCGGGTACATCGACACCCCGGCCTACCGAGCCGAGACATCCGCCGAAGTCAAGTCCGCGATCGCGACCACGGTCGCCGCCGGCCGGGTCGGAACCCCGGAGGACGTCGCGGCGGCGGTCGCCTTCCTCGCGTCGGACGAAGCGTCCTACATCAACGGGCAGGACATCCTCGTCGACGGCGGCCTGATCTCGGTCATCCCGGCAGCGATGCTGTAGCCGAGCTTCGTGCACCCGGACCGGTTGCCGGCAGGTGTCGTCGCACGCCGACCGGCCCGGTCCGGTCCGGTCAGGAGGTGAGCTCGCGTTCCAGCGGTGTCCGGAACCGGGGCACCGCGCGTACCTCGCCGAACCACTCGGCGACGCGCTGCGCCTCGGCGGCGATCAGCGCTTCGGCGTCGGCTCCCACGTCCTCCAGGAGGCGGTAGACGATCTCACCGTCCTTGCGCTGCGCCCAGCCGCCGACGATCCGTCCGTCGCACCACACGGTGGGTCCCACGTTCCCGTTGCGATCGAACAGGCTCGGTGCGTGCGGGCCGAGATACCACTCCCGCGCCTGCCAGCCCATGGGTGTCGGATCGAGTGCGGGCAGCAGCGCCGCCCACGGTTCCGGCGCGGCGACCGGCTCCACATCGTCGGCCAGCAGCACACCGGTCACCCCGTCCAGGTCGACCTCGACCAGGTCGAGGGCGCCGAGCGCCGCGCGCACCTCGCCCAGCGTCCATCCGGTCCACCATTTGACGTCCGACACCTGCGCGGGACCGAAGGCGCGCAACCAGCGGCGGACCAGCTCCGCGCGGGCCTCGGCGACGGGAACGGCCGGGACGCCGTCCGGCAACCACGACTCGATCGGGGCCCAGGTGTACTGGCTGCTGGCCCAGCTGCCGTTCGGCCTCCCGCGCACGATGCGGCCTTCGCAGCCCAGCGTCACCAGCACCCAGGTGGTAATGTTCGTCGGCTTCGAGTAGGCCTTGTCCGGCGCGGTGTTCACCTGGGTGCGCAACCGGGGAACGTCCTTGCTCAATTGCGCGCCGGTCGCCGCACCGCGCGCCAGCAGCGCCCGGTGCGTCTCGGCTTCGACCTCCGCCCACCAACCCGCCGTATCGCCGTCCCCGATGCCCGCCTGGGCCAAATACCTGCCGTAGGTGCGGCGCTGCTTGTGCGCCAACGCGTCCGCGCACGACGCCTGCAGAATCGGCACCAGCTCCACCGGCGCGACGAACATGGTGCGGCGCATGGCCAGCATCCGCAGCAGCGAACGGTCCTCGTAGAGCGCCCGTTCGACGTCCGAGGGCGTCAGGCCGTCGCCACGGGCGGCGATCGAGAGGAAGACGGTCGCCGGATCGGTCGCGTGCAGGGCGACCAGCGAACGGGCGATCTCGGCGACCGGCCCGGACCGCTCCGGCGCGGCGAGCCGGTGCCGCACCGCCAGCCGAGCGCGCCGCTGGGCGGCATCAATCGAACGCATAGGCGAATCGTAGCGTTCGCGGCCGGACTCACAGACCGAAGCGCTCCGGGGCCAGCCGCAGCGCCCGGCAGGCATCGCGAACGGCGTCGATCGCTTCCGGGCTACCCGCGCCTGCCCCGCTGCCGATCAGGATGCCGATCCGGATCACCGCGTCCGCCTCGGCCGGCTTGTCCGCCGCTTTGGCGATCTGCCGCAGGACGTGGGCGCAGCCGAGGACCGAATTGTTCGCCAGCCGATTGCAATTGTCCTCGAACAGGGCACGCAAGTCGTCGACCGGGAAATTGCGCAGGACCGGGTCGACCGTGAGGAGTTCGGCGACGGTGCCCCGGGTGGCGGCCGCGCGGGGACCGTCGGTCACCGCGATGAACGCGCACAGCGCGACGGCGGCGTCGCGAAAGGACGCGCCGCGCAACTCGTTCCGTTTGGCGAGCAGTCCTCCTCGCCAGGTCGCGGCGGTCTGCGCCAGCGTGCTGATCAGGGTCGCGTCGGAGGTGCGGCGAGGGATGAAGGTCATGGCTGACTCCATGAGAGGACGTCCGAACGTGGACCCGTGCCATCCGGACCCGGGATGAATACCCGGACCGTAACAGGGGCGCAACGCCAGGTCCTGCCCCCAAAAATCGGATGGCTCCGAGTTCCCTCGATTTCGCTGTCCCGGTGCCCGAGACGCACGGCTTCGCCTGTTGCCCGCCGCCTTCGGAGGTGGTTCGGCGGGATGCCGTGACATCATCCGAGGATGCGACGCGCCTATCCGTTACTCGTACTGTGCTGCGCGCTGGTAGGTGTGCTCGTGACGACGACGCTTGCGGCACCCGGGGTTTCGGCGGAGACCGAATGCGCGGCAGGCGTGGCCGTGCGCCCGGTCTCGCTGATCGTGGACGGTGAGGAGGCGACCGGGCGGGTCTACGAGCCCTACCGGTGCGCCGAGGGTGACGTGGCCGCGCGGGCGCTCGTGGTCGCGGTGCACGGGCACGACGGGTCGTCGGCGGATTTCGCCGGGTACCTCGCATTGATCGCGCGGCGCACCGCGACCGCGATCCTGTCGATGGACCTGCGTTCCGCGCACGGCGCGTGGCGCACCGGAGAGTGGAATCTGTGGGCGGGTTGGCGCGACATCGTCGCCGCGACCGCGTGGTATCAACAGGAGCACCGCTCGATCACGCGCACGGTGCTGTGGGGCTGGAGCCAGGGCGGCATCACCAGTGGTCTCGCGGCGGCGCACGGACCGCGCGGAATGTTCGACTACTGGGTCGACAATTACGGCCCGGCCGACGATTTCACGATGTGGCTGGGGGCGGCGGCCGTCGATCCGGCACTGCCCGCGCAGATCGAGCGCGACGCGGGGGATTGCCCGCCAACGGTCTGCCCGCTCGCCTACGCCGAACGCTCGCCCGCGCTGCTGGCCGCCCGGATGGATCTGCGCCGCGCGTTCCTCGTCCACGGCACCGCCGACGACGTGGTGCCCTACGCCACCAGTATCGAGATGCGCGCCGGGCTGCTGGCCGCGGGCAAGCCCACCTCGATGTACACCGTCGTCACCGGGCGCGATCTGAGCGGGCGAGTGGTTCCGGGCGACCACAGCGTCGGCCCGGCCTTCTTCGAGGGCGGCTGCGTCGTCGAGCGCCTGTTGCTGGGCGCGGAACCGGTCGACGGACCGGATCGCGACTACGTCGTGGACGTCGCGCACGGCGTCGTCACCGCACCGCCCGCGCCGCCGGGCGCGAAGTGCGCGGCGTGAGGCGGCGGGACGGGAACACGAGTGCGCCGCACGCGGTTGAACATCTCGACCGACGACGATGTGAGGACGTGATGAGCAAGCCCGCCGACCCCGCCTACCACTGGAACGGATCCGAACTCGACCTGGACGCCTATCTGGCCCGGATCGGTTTCGACGGCGAGCGCGCCCCGACTGTCCGGACCTTGCACGAGCTGGTGCGTGCGCACACCACCTCGATCCCGTTCGAGAATCTGGAGATCATCCTGGGCCGGTCGATCGATCTGGACCTGGCGAGCCTGCAGGACAAGATCGTGCGCCGCCGCCGTGGCGGCTACTGCTACGAGAACGTCGGCCTGTTCGCGGCCGCGCTGGAACGGCTCGGCTTCGGCGTCACCGGGCTCAGCGGCCGGGTGAGCATGGGCGCGGGCGCCGGGTTGCGGCCAGCCACCCACGCTCTGCTGCGGGTGAGCACCGCCGACGACGACCGGGTCTGGCTGTGCGACGTTGGCTTCGGCGCCGGACCGCTCGCGCCCTTCGAACTGTCCACCGAGACCGGCGAATTCACGGCGGGCGACTGGAGATTCCGGCTGGAGCGTACGCGCGGCGAGCTGGATTCCGACCTGTGGGTGCTGCACCAATACGGGCGCGAAGGCTGGATCGATCGGCACAGCTTCACCTTGAATCCGCAATATCGCATCGACTACGCCGTCGGCAACCATTTCGTGTCCACCTCGCCGCGTTCCCCCTTCACCACGCGGCCCTACACGCAGCGTTTCCACCCGGACGCGCACCACGTGCTTGACGGCACCACGCTCGTCACGGAATACCCCGACGGAACGAGCGACACGCGCGAGCTGGCACCCGCCGAGTTGCCCAAGATCCTCGCCGAAGTGTTCGACATCGACCTGGCCGACGCGGACGCCGCAGCGCTGGCCGAGGCACCGTGGTCGCGCGACTGAGATCGCGATCCGCCCCGGCCCGATAAGGTCGAGCGCGTGCGTACCAACCGGAGATCCCTCGTCCTGTTCGCCGCACCGATGCTCGTGCTCGCCGGCTGCTCCTCCGGCCCGGACCAGCCCGACACCGTGGCCGGGCAGTTCGCCGAGGCGCTGAACCGCGACGACATCGCCGCCGCGGCCGCGCTCACCGACAATCCGGCACAGGCCGCCGACACCCTCGGCGCGCTCTACGAGGGGCTGGGCAAAGAGGTGCTGTTCGAGGTCCGCTCGGCGGAGGAGAGCGGTTTCACGTTGGCTGCCACCTGGAAGCTGGGCGCGGACGGCAAGTCCGAATGGACCTACACCACCAACGGCGCCGCGCACGACGAGGGCGCCGGGTGGCGGGTGAAGTGGGATCCCGCCACGGTTGCCCCCGGGCTGGACGCCGGGCCGTTGAGTTACAGCAGGGTCTATCCGAAACCGGCTCGGGTACTCGATTCCGCCGGCGGCGAATTGATGACCGAACAGATCGTCACCTTGGTCAACGTCGGCTCCGGAGCCGATCTCGCCGCGGTCGCGGATCTACTCGGCCCGCTCGCGCCGGGGCTCACCGCGCAGTCGCTGCAGACCGAACTGGTCGCGGCGCAAGGGAAACCGGCCACCGCGATCACCCTGCGCGAGAACGACCTCGCCCCGATCCGGGATCGCCTCACCGCGCTGCCGGGTGTCACCCTCGCGCCGCAGACCCGGCTGCTGACGACCGACAAGGCGCTGGCGGGTCCGGCCCTGGCCGGGCTGGCCGAGCTGTGGCAGGCCGCCGCCGACGCGAACGCCGGGTGGGCGGTGCGCGCCCAGACGCCGCAGGGCACCCAGCGCGTTGCCGGGACCGATCCGAGGCCCACCGCCGACATCGTCACCACCCTCGATCCCGGCTTGCAGCGCGCGGCCGAGGCGGCGCTCGCCCCGATCGCCCAGCCCGCCGCGATCGTCGCCCTGCGGCCCTCGACCGGCGATGTCGTCGCCCTCGCGCAGAACGCCCCCGCCGACGCGCAGGGCCCGATCGCGCTGACCGGGCTCTATCCACCGGGTTCGACGTTCAAGACGGTCACAGCTTCCGCTGCCCTGCAAGCCGGGGCCGTGACACCCGATACCGTGCTGCCCTGTCCCGGGTCGGCGAACATCGAGGGCCGCCGCATCCCCAACGACGACAACTTCGATCTCGGGTCGGTCCCCTTGCACACCGCGTTCGCCCGTTCCTGCAACACCACCATGGGCGCCCTCGCCGTGCGCTTGCCCGCCGACGCGCTGACGAAAGCGGCGGCACAACTGGGCCTCGGGATCGATTACGTCACACCGGGCCTGACAACTGTCACCGGGAAAGTCCCTCCGGCCGACACTCCCGCGCTGCGGGTGGAGTCGGCGATCGGTCAAGGGCAGGTGACAGCGTCACCGTTCGGAATGGCCCTGGTCGCCGCCTCCATCGCCCGTGGCGCCGTGCCCGCCCCCACCTTCGTCACAGGGCGGCCGGGCACCCCCGACCGGACTCCGGAGGCGTTGCCGCCGCAGGTGGACGACCAGCTGAAAGCCATGATGCGGGAGACGATCACCGATGGCACCGCGACCCAATTGCGCGATATCCCGGGTCTGCTCGGCAAGACCGGCACCGCGGAGTACATCGACGACGCCCACGCGCACGGCTGGTTCGTCGGCATCGACGGCGACCTGGCATTTGCCGTGTTCATCAGCGACGCGAGCAGTTCGGCCCCCGCCGTGGACGCGGCGGGCCGGATGCTGCGTGCCCGCGGATAGTCCGTTTCGGCCGATTCGCCGCGCGCGCCAAGGCCCGGCTGACGCGTGCGAGCCTTCCAACGCCCGCTACACTCATCCCCGGACCGCGTGAGTAATCAATATGCGGGATGTCACGATTTCGAGAAGGTTCGGAGTAGGCGCCATGATACCGGTCAGTTGATCGCGGAGCATTACCGCCTGGTCGAGCGGATTGGTAGCGGCGGCACGGGCGTGGTCTGGCGTGCCGTCGACGAACGCCTCCAGCGCTCCGTGGCCGTCAAGCAGATCCACATCCAGCCGAGCCTGCCCGAGGCCGAGCGCGACGTGGTGCGCCAGCGCGCGATCCGGGAGGCGCGTAACGCCGCCCGCTTCCAGCATCCGAACGCGATCGTCGTGTTCGACATCACCGAGCACGAGGGCGACCCCTGCCTGGTGATGGAATACCTGAAGTCCAAGAGCCTCGCGGCGGTGATCGCCGCCCAGGGCACTCTGGAGCTGACCCAGGTCGCGCGGATCGGCGAGCAGGTCGCCTCGGCGCTGATCGCCGCGCACCAGGCGGGCATCGTGCACCGCGACGTGAAGCCGGGCAACATCCTGCTCGACGATCACGGCACTGTGAAGATCACCGACTTCGGCATCTCCCGGGCGACCGGCGACGTCACGCTCACCGAGACCGGACTGATCTGCGGTACCGCCGCCTATCTCGCGCCCGAGGTCGCCCGCGGCTCCGACCCCACTCCGGCCTCCGACGTCTTCGCGCTGGGCGCCACGCTGTTCCACGCGCTGGAGGGCGAACCGCCCTACGGCGCGGGCTCCAATCCGCTCGCGGTGCTCTACGCCGCCGCCAACGGCCAGCTGAGCGAACCCCGCAACGCCGGTCCCGCAACGGATTTCCTGCTCGACCTGCTCAGCCCCGAGCCTTCCGCGCGCCCGAGCATGCGGGCGGCGCGCGAGCACCTCGCCGCGTTCGCCGACGCCGGTCCCGCGCCGGTGGCCGCCGGGTTCGTGCCCGCCAGCGAGGCGTTCGCCCGGCCGAGAGCGGGAGAGTCCGAATCGGCGACCCGTGCGCTGCGGCCGTCGGCGATGGCGTCGGCGCCGTACACGCCCACCGAACGTCAGCCGCGTCCCCGTCCCGCGCCCGCGCGGCCTGCCACGCACCCGGACACCGCGGCGCATCCACGCACCATGGCGCAGCCGCGCCCGCAACCGAAGCAGCGGCCTGCGGGCAAACGGCGCGCGGTGCTGATCGGCGCGCTGGTCGGTGCGGTCGCCGCCGTCTCCGCGCTGCTGATCAGCGCGTTCAGCCAGTCCGGCTCCGATTCGCCGGGTCCGCAGGCCAACCCTCCGGCGGTGAGTTCGACGACCAAGGCGGGGACCACCTCGACCGCCGCGGCCGAGCTGGGGCGCACCCCCAGTTCCGGCGAGCGCGTCGACATCGGGTCCGCGGGTCGCCTGGTCGAGGATTTCTACACGAATCCGTCCGGGTCGTGGGCGCTGCTGACACCGGCCGCGCAGAAGACCTACGGCAGCGAACAGGCCTTCCGGCAGTACTGGGACGCGCGGACCATCAATGACTTCAACACGATCGAGGCCGCCAGGCGGACGAACAACGACGACGGGTCGGTCGACATGCGGCTGGCCAGCATCACGGTCGAGGGCCAGACCAAGAGCCTGACGCTGCGGGTGATCAGCTCGGGCGGACGTCTGCTCATCGACAGCGACACCAAGTAGGCCCGGTCGGGCCGTGGCATCCGGTGAGTCGCCACGCGGAGACCGGCGCGGGCGGCCCCGGACGAGAGCGACGCCACACTTCGCCGTGGCCCGGGAAGACCGCCGAGGGGCGGACCTGCGCACACAGGTTTCGCGTAGCCCCGAGGCCCGGACCACGCGGATAACGGCTGGCGTCGGCCCATTAGGCTGGTAGCTGCAACTTTCCTGTTGCGGATTCCGCTGGAGACAAGGACCGACACCTCATGACAACCCGCATCGAGCTCGCCCGCGTCGATCTGCGCGGTCGTACTCCTTCCGTCGCCGAGCTGCGCGCCGCGCTGCCGCGCGGGGGAGTCGACGTGGACTCGGTGCTGCATCAGGTGCGGCCGGTGGTCGAGGCGGTCCGTGACCATGGCGTGTCGGCGGCGCTGGAATTCAGCGAGCGCTTCGACGGGGTGATCCCTGCGACGGTGCGGGTGCCGGCGGCCGAGCTGGCGGCCGCGCTGGAGCGGCTGGACCCCGCGGTGCGCGCGGCGCTGGAGGAGTCCATCGCCCGAGCCCGCAAGGTGCACGCCGATCAGCGGCGCACCGACAAGACCACCGAGGTGGTGCCGGGCGGCACCGTCACCGAGCGCTGGGTGCCCGTCGAGCGGGTCGGCCTGTACGTGCCGGGCGGGAACGCCGTCTACCCCTCCAGCGTCGTGATGAACGTGGTGCCCGCGCAGACCGCGGGCGTCGGCACGCTGGTGGTGGCCTCGCCGCCGCAAGCGCAGTTCGGCGGACTGCCGCACCCCACCATCCTCGCCGCGGCGCGGTTGCTCGGCGTCGACGAGGTGTGGGCGGTCGGCGGCGCGCAAGCCGTCGCCCTGTTGTCCTACGGCGGCCTCGACACCGACGGCGCGCGGCTGGAACCGGTCGACCTGATCACCGGTCCCGGCAACATCTACGTCACCGCGGCGAAGCGGATGTGCCGCGGCCTGGTCGGCATCGACGCCGAGGCGGGCCCCACCGAGATCGCGATCCTCGCCGACGCGACCGCCGACCCGGTGCACGTCGCGGCCGATCTGATCAGCCAGGCCGAGCACGACGTGCTGGCCGCCAGCGTGCTGGTCACCGACAGCGAGCAACTGGCCGACGCGGTGGACGCGGCGCTGACCGCGCAGCTGACCGTGGTCAAGCACGCCCACCGGGTGAGCGAGGCGCTGCGCGGCAAGCAGTCCGGCACGGTCCTGGTCGACGACATCGAGCAGGGCCTGCGGGTGGTGAACGCCTACGCCGCCGAGCACCTGGAGATCCAGACCGTCGACGCGCCCGCCGTCGCGGCCAGGGTGCGCAGTGCCGGAGCGGTGTTCGTCGGCGCGTACGCGCCGGTCAGCCTGGGCGACTACTGCGCGGGCTCCAACCACGTGCTGCCGACAGCGGGCTGCGCGCGGCATTCGTCCGGTTTGAGCGTGCAGACCTTCCTGCGGGGTATCCACGTCGTCGAGTACACCGAGGCGGCGCTGAAGGATGTCGCTGGCCATGTCGTGGCCTTGGCGAACGCCGAGGACCTGCCCGCACACGGCCAGGCCGTGCAGGCGCGTTTCGAGGCGCTGTCGTGACGCGCGCGGTGAGCGCGCCCGGCGCGGACCTGACCCTGGACGACCTGCCGCTGCGAGCGAATCTGCGGGGCAAAAAGCCCTACGGCGCACCGCAATTGACGGTCCCCGTGCAACTGAACACCAACGAGAACCCGCATCCGCCGAGCCGGGCGCTGATCGACGACGTCGCCGAGTCGATCCGCGGCGCCGCCGCGGACCTGCACCGCTACCCGGACCGCGACGCCGTCGCGCTGCGCACCGACCTGGCGCGGTATCTGACCGCGCAGACCGGCGTCGCGGTGGACACCGCCAACGTCTGGGCCGCCAACGGCTCCAACGAGATCCTGCAGCAACTACTGCAGGCTTTCGGCGGTCCCGGCCGCAGCGCCTTGGGTTTCGTGCCCTCGTACTCGATGCACCCGATCATCTCCGAAGGCATCGACACCGAATGGATCGAAGCCGAGCGCAACGCCGACTTCTCGCTCGACATCGACCACGCACTGGCCGCCATCGCCGAACGCACTCCCGACGTGGTGTTCGTGACCAGCCCCAACAACCCGACCGGCCACAGCATCCCGCAGCACGACCTGGCCCGCATCCTCGCGGCCGCCCCCGGGATCGTGGTGGTCGACGAGGCCTACGGCGAATTCTCCGCGCAACCCAGCGCGATCGGGCTGATCGACCGGTTCCCCGCGAAGCTGGTGGTGACCAGGACGATGAGCAAAGCCTTCGCGTTCGCCGGTGGACGCCTCGGCTATCTGGTCGCCGCGCCCGCGGTGATCGACGCGATGCTGCTGGTCCGGCTGCCCTATCACCTGTCGGTGGTCACTCAGGCGGCCGCGCGCGCGGCCCTGCGGCATGCCGACGAGACCCTCGGCGGCGTCGCCGAGCTGGCCGCCCAGCGCGACCGGGTGGCGGCGGCGCTGCGGGCACTCGGCTACGAGGTGATCCCCAGCGACGCCAACTTCCTGCTGTTCGGCCGGTTCACCGACGCCGCGCGCACCTGGCAGCGCTACCTCGAGCACGGCGTGCTGATCCGCGATGTCGGGATACCAGGCTATCTGCGCACCACCATCGGCCTCGCCGCCGAGAACGACGAACTGCTGCGGGTCAGCGGGCTGCTGGCCGGCACCGACCTCGCACCGCGATGAACCAGCGCCGAGCAGCCCTCGGAGCCGACCCGATTGGACATGAGCATGAGTAGGACCGCCCGGGTGGAGCGGGTCACCAAGGAATCCAGCATCGTCGTGGAGCTGGACCTGGACGGCACCGGCAAGACCGAGATCGCCACCGGCGTCCCCTTCTACGACCACATGCTGACCGCGCTCGGCGCGCACGCGAGCTTCGATCTGACCGTGCGCGCGGAGGGCGACATCGAGATCGAGGCCCATCACACGGTCGAGGACACCGCGATCGTGTTCGGGCAGGCGCTGGGCAAGGCGCTGGGCGACAAAGCCGGTATCCGCCGGTTCGGTGACGCCTATATCCCGATGGACGAGACGCTGGCGCACGCCGTGGTCGACGTGTCCGGACGTCCCTACTGCGTACACACCGGCGAGCCGGATCATTTGCTGCACACGGTGATCCCCGGGTCCGGTCCCGGCGCGCCGTATTCCACCGTGCTCAACCGCCACGTCTTCGAGTCGATCGCGTCCAACGCGCGCATCGCCCTGCACGTGCGCGTCCTCTACGGCCGCGACCAGCATCACGTCACCGAGGCCGAATTCAAGGCGGTGGCGCGCGCGCTGCGCGTCGCGGTGGAACTCGACCCGCGGGTCAGCGGGATCCCGTCGACGAAGGGAACGCTGTGAGCGCGAAATCGGTGGCCCTGCTCGACTACGGCTCGGGCAACCTGCACTCGGCCGAACGGGCGTTGGCCAGGGCGGGTGCGCGGGTCGAGGTGACCGCGGACCCGCGGGCGGTGCTCGCCGCCAACGGTCTGGTCGTGCCCGGTGTCGGCGCGTTCGCCGCGTGCATGGCGGGGCTGCGCGGGGTGCGTGGCGAACGCCTGATCGGGCAGCGGCTGGCCGGTGGACGCCCGGTGCTCGGCATCTGCGTCGGCATGCAGATCCTCTTCGAGCGGGGTGTCGAGTTCGGCGAGGAGACCGACGGCTGCGCCGAATGGCCCGGCACCGTGGAACGGCTGTCGGCACCGGTATTGCCGCACATGGGGTGGAACACCGTCTCCGCCGCGCCCGGCAGCGTCCTGTTCGCCGGCCTCGACGCCGACACCCGCTTCTACTTCGTGCATTCGTATGCCGCGCAGTCCTGGGAACTGCCGCCCAGCGAGCACTTCGCCGCGCCCAAGCTGACCTGGGCCGAGCACGGGACGCCGTTCCTGGCGGCGGTGGAGAACGGCGCGCTGTCGGCCACGCAGTTCCACCCCGAGAAATCCGGTGACGCGGGCGCGCACCTGCTGCGCAACTGGGTGAACTCGCTGTAGGACGGAGCCCGCGCGTCGCGGGCTCCGTCCACCGGGTCAGCGCGACCGGACCTTGCTGACCAGCCAGCGCCCGTCGACGTTGTCCACCGTCACGGTCATCGACATGCGGTTGGTCTGCGGGAAACCGTCGGTTTCGTCGCTGGTCACCGACCGCACCACGTCGACGTCCACCTCGGCCCGGTTGTCGTCACCGGAGACGACGCGGCAGTCGGCGGATTCGGCCTCGGACCGGACGTGCGCGGCCTCCGCGCCGGCTTGGATGTTGGCGCGGAAGTTGTCGAACTCGGCCCGGAACTCGCCGGTGCTGAGGTCGAGCATCCTGCGGGCGTGGTCGCCGAACCGGGCGTAGTCGTAAGTCGCCGCGGTGGAGCCGAATTCACATCCCGCCAGGCGCGCCTCCTCGGGCGGGGCGGCCATGGCGACGGGTGCGGCGACGAGCGCCGCGCAGCAGACGGCCGCCGAAAGCGAGAGGGCTGCGGGGAGTTTCGATCGTGACATGCACTTCCTCTGGGCGGGTTGAAGCAGCGACCGGGGGTGATCGCCGAGCCGAGACGATACCGCCCGCGCCGCCCTCGCCGCGGCGATCCACCGCCCGGCTTCGCCCGCCGCACTGTGGTTCCGGCCGACGGCCAGCGCGTCCGGGTGAACCCTGATCCGCCTGTGGGGGCTCGCGCCGGATTCGCCCGTGGACGGCCCGGATCACGGTCGAGGTGCGGAGGCCGTCATGAAACGCCACTGTCCCGTTGCTGGCGTTCATGGCCAGCGGATCGCGGACGCCGCGGTGACGGCGGTGTGCGCCGTGCTCGCCGCCCTGGCCTGTTACCGCGCACGCGTGCTCGCCACCCGCTGATCACGGCCGGGTGCCGGTGGACCAGACCGGGGTGGTCTCCACCCGTGACAGGCGCCAGCCTTCCCCCGTGCGCACCGCGTCGAAGCGGTAGACCTCGCCGAGGGTGTACTGCGGCTGCGGAATCGTCCCGTCGGAGGAGGCGGGCGCGAAGGTGGCGATCAGGTTGGCCCGGACGCCGGCCGCGTCGCCGCGCAGGTCGATCAGCACATTGCCGATCACGTGCTGAATGCGTCTGCCGCCGCTGTGATTGCGGCTCGCCTGGGCGATCAGCGCCGCGCGTCCCTCGGCCGTGCCGCCCGGCGTCTTCGCGGTCGCGTCCTGGGTGTAGATCGTCCGCAGGTCGTCGAAGCGGCCTTCGTCCAAGGCGCGGCCGAGGCGGTCGACCAGCGCGGTGATCTCCTGGCGGTCCAGCATCTCGCGCAGCTCCGGCGTGGTGGTCGCGGGGGCGGAGGTGCAGGCGGCGGGCAGGGCTGCCAGGGGGAGAGCGAGCAGGGTGAGGGCGGAACGAAGCTTGCGCATCGGAGTTGCCTTTCGTCGATAATGTTGGCGATACCAACGTTGGTAAAGCCAACATAGCAACTGTGGGTGTCACCAACAAGTCTTGTTAGAGTGGCCGCATGGACATCGCGCACGGAGACGCCGCGCAACGGCTCCGGATCCTGCCCACCAGGCTGGTCAATCAGGTCGCGCTCGTGGCGAATCGGGCGACCGAACGAGCCATGGAATCCACCGGCTCCCGCCGCCACCACTACGCGTTGCTGGCCACGCTCGGGGAGTTCGGCCCCGCCAGCCAAGCCGAGCTGGGCAGGCGCACCCGCATCGACCGCAGCGACGTGGTCGCCGCGGTCAACGACCTCGCCGCGCGCGGTCTGGTCGAGCGCAGCCCCGATCCCGCCGATCGCCGCCGCAACATCGTCACCCTCACCGCCGCGGGCGCCCGCCACCTCGAACGAACTGGACGAGCGGCTGGCGCTGGCCCAGGACGAATTGCTCGACGGCTTCTCCGCGGAGGACCGGCGCACCCTGGTCGCGCTGCTGACCCGCATCCTCGACGCCCACCGCGGCTGACCCGCGCCGGTGACCGAGCTCGCATCCGCCCAGGCCCAGCACTCGCACGCCACCGGGTAACCACTAGGCTGCTCTCGTGAGTCTTGTGCTGCTACCCGCCGTCGATGTCGCCAACGGAGAGGCCGTGCGCCTCGTGCAAGGAGAGGCCGGGAGCGAAACCAGCTACGGCTCGCCTCGCGAGGCGGCGCTGGCGTGGCAGGAGGCCGGCGCGGAATGGGTGCATCTGGTCGACCTGGACGCGGCGTTCGGGCGCGGCTCGAACCGGGAGCTGCTCGCGGAGGTCGTCGGCGAGCTCGACGTCAAGGTGGAGCTGTCCGGGGGCATCCGCGACGACGAGAGCCTCGAGGCGGCCCTGGCCACCGGCTGCGCCCGGGTCAACCTCGGCACCGCCGCGCTGGAGGACCCGGTCTGGTGCGCGAAGGCCATCGCCCGCCACGGTGAGCGCATCGCCGTCGGCCTGGACGTGCGCATCGTCGACGGCGAGCACCGGTTGCGCGGCCGCGGCTGGGTCAGCGACGGGGGAGACCTGTGGGAGGTGCTCGAGCGCCTGGAACGGGACGGCTGCTCGCGGTACGTGGTGACCGACGTGACCAAGGACGGCACGCTCACCGGCCCGAATCTGGATTTGCTGCGTGAGGTCTGCGCGGCCACCGACGCCCCGGTGATCGCCTCCGGCGGTGTCTCCACCATCGCGGACCTGGTCGCGATCGCCGAACTCGTGCCGGAGGGCGTCGAGGGGTCGATCGTCGGCAAGGCGCTCTACGCGGGACGGTTCACCCTGCCCGAGGCGCTGGCCGCGGTGAGATGACGCAGCAGCTGTCGGCACTGCTCGCGGAGGCGAGCGAGGTTTTGGACTCGGTGTGCTCGCGGTTCGTCGAGGGCATCGGCGCGCCGAGTGCGGTCGACAAGGGCCGCAACGACTTCGCCACCGAGCTCGATCTGGAACTGGAACGCACCGTCTCCGCCGAGCTGCTGCGGCGCACCGGGATCGAGGTGCACGGCGAGGAGTTCGGCGGCCCGCAGCTGACCTCGGGCACCGCGTGGGTGCTCGACCCGATCGACGGCACGTTCAACTACTCGTCGGGGCACCCGCTCTCGGGCATGTTGCTGGCGCTGGTCCGGGACGGGGAGCCGGTGCTAGGGCTGACCTGGCTGCCGCTACTCGGCCGCCGCTACGCCGCCATGGCAGGCGGTCCCGTGCTGCTGGACGGGCGGCCGCTGCCGCCGTTACCGCGCGGCAGGCTGTCGGAGGCCATGATCGGATTCGGCGCGTTCAACGTCGACTCCGACGGACGCATCCCCGGGCAGTTCCGTTTCGATCTGCTCGGCCCGCTGAGCAGACTGTCCTCCCGCGTGCGCATGCACGGCTCGACGGGCATCGATCTGGCCTTCACCGCTTCCGGCGTGCTGGGCGGTGCGATCGTGTTCGGGCACCATCCGTGGGACAACGCGGCGGGCGTCGCCCTGGTGCGCGCTGCGGGCGGTGTGGTCACCGATCTGGTGGGCAGGCCGTGGACGATCAACTCCGGCTCCGTCCTCGCGGCCGCGCCCGGAGTACACGAAGAACTGCTCGACATGATCTGCACGGTCGCCGATCCGGCGGCCGCGGAGAAGGGGTGAGGCAATGACGTTGGCCGTACGGGTGATCCCGTGTCTGGACGTCGACGCGGGACGGGTGGTCAAGGGCGTCAACTTCGAGAACCTGCGCGACGCGGGCGATCCGGTCGAACTGGCCGCGCTCTACGACGCGCAGGGCGCCAACGAGCTGACCTTCCTCGACGTCACCGCCTCCACCGGCGACCGAGGCACCATGATCGACGTGGTGACCCGCACCGCCGAGCAGATCTTCATCCCGCTCACCGTCGGCGGCGGGGTGCGCACGGTGGAGGACGTGGACCGGCTGCTGCGCGCGGGCGCGGACAAGGTTTCGGTGAACACCGCCGCGATCGCCCGGCCCGAGGTGTTGCGCGAGATGTCGGAGCGGTTCGGCTCGCAGTGCATCGTGCTGTCGGTGGACGCGCGCACGGTGCCGGACGGCCAGCCGGAAACTCCCTCCGGGTGGGAGGTGACGACGCACGGCGGCAAACGCGGCACCGGCATCGACGCCGTGGAGTGGGCCGTGCGCGGCGCCGAACTCGGCGTCGGCGAGATTCTGCTCAATTCGATGGACGCCGACGGCACCAAGGCCGGTTTCGACCTGCCGATGATCCGCGCCGTGCGGGCGGCCGTCACGGTCCCGGTGATCGCAAGCGGGGGTGCTGGCGCGGTCGAGCACTTCGCCCCGGCGGTGCACGCGGGCGCGGACGCGGTGCTGGCGGCGAGCGTGTTCCACTTCGGCGACCTGACCATCGGCCAGGTGAAGGAGTCGATGCGGGCGGAGAAGATCGTCATCCGGTAGTGGCGGCCCTGGAGCCTGATCCTGTCGCGCCGGACGCGCTGACCGCGTACTCCGGCCCGCCCGGACGCCTGTTATAACGGTGCCATGAGTCTCGATCCCGCTATCGCCGCCCGTCTCAAGCGCAACGACGCCGGGCTGGTGTCGGCCGTCGCGCAGGAACGCGCCACCGGTGACGTGCTGATGGTCGCGTGGATGGACGACGAAGCGCTGGCGCGCACGCTGGAAACCCGCAAGGCGACCTACTATTCGCGCTCCCGGCAGCAGTACTGGGTCAAAGGAGAGACCTCCGGCCACACCCAGCGCGTGCACGAAGTGCGGCTCGACTGTGACGGCGACACCATCCTGCTGGTCGTCGACCAGGAGGGCGCGGCCTGCCACACCGGCACGCACACCTGCTTCGACTCCGACGTGCTCCTGCCCGCGCGATCCTGAACGCACCCTCGGGCTAGGCGCCGTCCGGGCGATCGTCGTCCCGGCTCGGCGCGGTGAGGCTGCCGAGCTGGTCGAGTTGGTCGAGCGCGGCGGCGAGCCGCGCGGCGAGCAGCTCGCCCAGTTCGGCGACCTGGGCTTTCTGCGCGGTGTCCAGGCCGTCGAAGACCAGGTGCCGCACGGCGTCGAGGTATCCGGGCGCTGCCTCGACGACCTTCAGGTACCCGTCATCGGTGAGGACGGCGTGCACGCCGCGCCGGCCCGCGGTCGCCGAACGCTGCGCCCAGCCCATGCGCTCCAGTTTGGACACCACATGGGACAACCGCGATAGCGATGCATTTGCCTTGTGGGCAAGCTCACTCATCTGCAATCGGTGCCCCGGTTCCTCCGACAGGAGGGTCAGGACCCAGTACTCGAAATGGGTCACGCCGGACTCGCGCTGGAGCTGGGTATCCAAGGCTCCTGGCAGCCGCGTCATCAGCGCCACGATCGCGCGCCACGCTCGTTGTTCGACCGGGTCGAGCCACTTCGTCACTGTGTGCCTTCTTTCAAGCCAAGTGACGTGGTTTTGTTGGTAGTCCTAGTGATTGTCGAAAAACTTGTGCACAGTCACCCGCGCCCTCGAGTTTGCCACGACTTCGCTCGACCGTCATAAAGATGCTGCATGACGTGAGTTCACTCACAGGCCGCGCGGCGGTGTGTCCTCGGCCTTCGCCGTGGCCGGATGCGTGCGCCGCCACCTGCGCCGCAGCACCAGAGCGACGGCGACGAGGAACAGCAGCGTCGCGATGAGCGCTCCGGTGAGCGCGGCGCCGCGGAACGCGGGCGCGTCGACATCCATGATCCGCTCACCCGCGTGAGCGGCGTTGCTGTTGCCGAGCACGACGGTGAGGGTCATCAGATTCGGGATCGCGAACAGGATCGCCACGATCGCGGCCGCGCCCGCCAGGAACTTGCCCGCCTTGCGCCGCCACATCAGCACGGCCGACAACAGCAGGAAAAGTGTGACGGCGGTACACAATCCGCCGTAGAACAAGCCCCAGCCGATGCCTTTGGCGAAGCTTCCCTGCACCGCCGATCCCACTCGCTGGGCCCACCAGCGCGGGATGAACGCCGAGAGCACGAAGTAGAGGACGACGAGCACGGCGACGATCGCGGCGCCGCCGATGATCCGTGTGCGCCAGACGGCTGCCGTGGGTTTGCGACCGCCGGGCTGAACGTCGGTCGAGGTCATAAGCCCAGCCTAGGCCGTGCCCCGGCCCGGCGGCGGTCGCGTGGCCGCGACGCGCCGCGACTGCTATCTGCCGCGCAGGTAGTTCAGTGCCTCGTCGGCGTGCACGGCGGCGCGCAACTCGCCGGTGATGATCTTGCGGATGGTGCGGTCGGTGTCGATGACGAACGTTCGCCGCTTCACCGGCGCCAGTTTGCCCAGCAGGCCGCGCTTGACGCCGAACCGCGCGGCGACGGCGCCGTCGGCATCGGCGAGCAACGGATAGCCCAGGCGCTGCTTCTCGGCGAAACCCGCCTGGGTCGGCACATCGTCGGTGCTGATGCCGACGCAGGTGGCGCCGACGGCGGCGAATTCGGCGGCGAGGTCGCGGAAGTGGCAGGCCTCGGCCGTGCACACCGGTGTATTGGCGGCGGGATAGAAGAAGAGGACCAGAGGGCCGTCGGCCAGCAACGCGTCGAGCGAGCGGAGGGTGCCGGACTGGTCGGGAAGCTCGAAGTCAGGGGCGAGCTGTCCTTGCTGCATACCCGGGACACTACCGGGCGCTTGGTTCAATCGGGTATCCCTGTCGTCGGCCGCGGGCCTGGTGCTCGTGCCCGCGAGCCGATCGGTGGCCGGGCACGAGCCGGGGTGTGATGCGGCGGGCTATGCCCCGATGAGCGCCGCCACCTCAGGATTCTTGATCGCCATCACGTCGAGGATGCCGTGCGCCCGCAGGAACGGCCGCAACTCCTTGATGCGGTGGCTGTGCACGGCGTACTCGTCGGGAAACCGGTTCTTGTCCAGGGACTCCAGCGCTTTGACGTAGGTGACGAAGGACGCGAGCGCGTTGCCGGGAGCGCCCTGTGGGTGAGGCGGATGAGCGGTGCCCGCTGTCCGCGGCGGGTGTAGGCGCGGGACGCTGTGGCCCGCGACGTGCCGAGGGCCATCGGGCGCTACCGATTGCGAGGGGTACATCAGTTGTTTCCTCTCGAGATGGATACCGCATGCGACGTGGAACGCCGCGAGTGTAGTGAGCCCGGCCACACCGTTCGCGGGCGCGTGGGAACCGGACGGTCGACCTGTTTTGTCGGGTTTGTCGCGTCCGCCGTCGTGTCACCGGCACCGCTCACCGGCCGTCCGGCCCCGCCTGGGATGATGAGTGCATGCCAGGCGCGTCCATTCCCACCACCACGACCCGCGAGCAGTTCCATCAGCTGGCCGCGGAGCACCGGGTGGTCCCCGTGACCCGAAAGGTGCTGGCGGACTCCGAAACCCCGCTGTCGGCCTACCGCAAGCTCGCGGCCGACCGCGCGGGCACCTTCCTGTTCGAGTCCGCGGAGAACGGGCGTTCGTGGTCGCGCTGGTCGTTCATCGGCGCGGGGAGCCCCTCGGCGCTGACCGTCGTGGACGGCGAAGCTTCGTGGCTCGGCCACATTCCCGCGGACGCGCCCTCCGGCGGCGATCCGCTGGTCGCCCTGCGCGAGACGTTGGAGCTGCTGCGCACCGAACGTCTGCCGGGGTTGCCGCCGCTGACCGGCGGCATGGTCGGTTACCTGGGCTATGACGCGGTGCGCCGGATCGAGCGGCTGCCCGATCTGGCGCTGGACGACCTGCGACTGCCCGAAATGGTCTTGTTGCTGGCGACGGATCTGGCCGCGTTCGACCACCACGAGGGCGCGATCACGCTGATCGCCAACGCGGTCAACTGGAACGGCACCGCCGAGCGGGTCGACGAGGCATACGACGACGCGGTGGCGCGGCTGGACCGGATGACCGCCGCGCTCGGCGAGCCCGCCGATTCCACCGTGTCGGTCTTCGACCGGCCCGAGCCCAGCTACCGGCGCAGGCGCACCAGCGAGGAGTTCGGCGCCGGCGTGCGCCGCCTGGTCAAGGAGATCGAGGCGGGCGAGGCGTTCCAGGTGGTGCTGTCGCAGCGCTTCGAGATGGACTACGACGGGGCGCCGATCGACCTGTACCGGATGCTGCGCGCGTCCAACCCGAGCCCGTACATGTACCTGCTGCACATCCCCGACGGCGAGGGCGGCACCGCGTTCTCCATCGTCGGCTCCAGCCCGGAGTCGCTGGTGACCGTGAAAGACGGTGTGGCGACCACCCACCCGATCGCGGGCACCCGCTGGCGGGGCGCCACCGAGGAGGAGGACCTGCTGCTGGAGAAGGGCCTGCTCGCCGACGAGAAGGAGAACGCCGAGCACCTCATGCTCGTCGACCTCGGCCGCAACGACCTGGGCCGGGTGTGCGAGCCGGGCACCGTACGGGTCACCGAGTACCGGCACATCGAGCGCTACAGCCATGTCATGCACCTGGTCTCGACGGTGTCGGGCCGGCTGGCGCCCGGCCGGATCGCGCTGGACGCGGTGCGGGCGTGCTTCCCGGCGGGCACCTTGTCCGGTGCGCCGAAGGTGCGCGCGATGGAGCTGATCGAGGAACTCGAACCGACCCGGCGCGGCGTCTACGGCGGCGTCGTCGGCTACCTGGACTTCGCCGGGGACGCCGACACCGCCATCGCCATCCGCACCGCGCTGCTGAAGGACGGCACGGCCTACGTGCAGGCGGGCGCGGGCGTCGTCGCGGACTCCGACCCGGAGTACGAGGACGTGGAATCGCTCAACAAGGCGATGGCGGTGCTGAAGGCGGTCGCGGCCGCCCGGACGATGCGGGCGTACGGCGCGGAACCGGACGCGGCGAACGGCGCAGCGCGATGACCTCTGCTCCTCCCGGCGACGAACCGGACCCGGCCATGGAGCCCGGCCCGGATACGAGCGCCACGGCACGGGAATCGGTTCCCCCGCCCGGCGAATCCGACGCCCGCACCGAATCAACGAGCGCGGAGGGCGGTCCGCGCCGGAACTACCCGGTGGGGCCGCTGGTCCTGCTCGCCGCCGCCGCTGCCGCTCTGTGGGCGTCGTCGCGGATGACCTGGGTGACCGTCACCTCCTCCGACGGTCTCACCCAGCCCCGCACCGATCGTCTCGGCGGTGGCGTGTGGTTCGGCGCGCTGACGCCGCTGGCGCTGGTGCTGCTCGCCTCGATCGCGGCGGTGCTGGCCACCAGGGGTTGGCTGCGCCGCGTGGTCGGCGTGTTGATCGCGCTGGTCGCTGCGGTGGCCGCGGTACCGGCGTTCGCGCTGCTGACCAACTCCGGCAAGGTGGCCGAGCGGGCCGCGAAGCTCGCCGAGCTCCCCGCGCGGGCGCAGGTCGAGTCGGCGACCGCGACGGCGTTCCCCGCCGTGCTGGCACTGCTCGGCGCGATCGCCGCGTTCGGCGCGGGCGCGCTGCTGGCGCGCATGCCCGCCGAGACGGCGCGGTTGTCCGGCAAGTACGACAATCCGGTTTTCCGGCGCGCCGCCGCCACGGCGGAGGTCACGCAGCGGCGCGCGCAGTCCCCGGACGACCGGTCCTCGGCGCAGCTGTCCGAGCGCGTGCTGTGGGACGCGCTGGACGCGGGGACCGACCCGACCGAGGAACCTCCCGGCGGTCAGCCGCCTCCGGAGGATCCCGGCCACGGCGAGGCGGGCCGACGTGGCCGTTGAGCTGTCCCCGCGCGCCGGGTGTGGCGGTTACCACCTTGCGCAGAGCCGGTCCGCGTGGTTCAACCCCAGCCCCGGCGCGTGCGCGCCCGGTAGGTCCATTTATTCTTTGTCAGCATCGGTGAGACAGCGCCTGGGGGGATTCTCAGGTTGCAAGTCCGTCTCCCCAGAAAGGATTCGAGCCAGATGACGGTACTCGACTCGATTCTCGACGGGGTCCGTGCGGATGTGGCCGCTCGGGAAGCCCTTCTCGACTTCCAGGCGGTCAAGGCGGCCGCCGCGGCAGCGCCCGCGCCGCTGGACGCCCGCGCGGCGCTGCTCGAGGACGGCATCGGCGTGATCGCCGAGGTCAAGCGGGCAAGTCCGTCGAAGGGCGAGCTGGCGGACATCCCGGACCCGGCGAGCCTGGCCAAGGCCTACGAGGACGGCGGAGCCAGGATCATCAGCGTGCTCACCGAGGGCCGCCGCTTCAACGGGTCGCTGGACGACCTGGACGCGGTCCGCGCCACGGTGAACATCCCGATCCTGCGCAAAGACTTCGTGGTCGGCCCGTACCAGATTCACGAGGCCCGCGCACACGGCGCGGACGTGATCCTGCTGATCGTCGCGGCGCTGGAGCAGGACGTGCTGTCCTCGCTGATCGACCGCACCGAATCGCTCGGGATGACCGCGCTGGTCGAGGTGCACACCGAGGAGGAGGCCGACCGCGCGCTGGAGGCCGGGGCGTCGGTGATCGGCGTGAACGCGCGCAATCTCAAGACGCTCGAGGTCGACCGCGACGTGTTCGCGCGGATCGCCCCCGGTCTGCCCACCGAGGTCATCCGGATCGCCGAGTCCGGCATCCGCGGCACCGCCGACCTGCTGGCCTACGCGGGTGCGGGCGCGGACGCCGTCCTCGTCGGCGAGGGACTGGTGACCAGCGGCGACCCCCGCGCGGCGGTCTCGGAGCTGGTGACCGCGGGCACCCACCCGTCCTGCCCGAAGCCCGCGCGGCGGGGCCGGTGACGGGCGTGGCGGCACTACCGAGGGCCAGCGACGGCGTCGCCCAGCGCAGCGGCCACGAGCCGGACGCGGGCGGGCACTTCGGCGTCTACGGCGGCAGGCACGTTCCCGAGGCGCTGATGGCGGTGATCGAGGAGGTCACCGCCGAGTACGAGAAGTCGCGGCTCGACGAGTCCTTCCTCAACGAACTCGACCGGCTGCAGCGCGACTACACCGGTCGCCCATCGCCGGTGTTCGAGTGCACGCGCCTGTCCGAGCACGCGGGCGGCGCACGCATCCTGCTCAAGCGCGAAGACCTGAACCACACCGGATCGCACAAGATCAACAATGTGCTCGGTCAGGCGCTGCTCGCCAAGCGGATGGGCAAGAACCGGGTGATCGCCGAGACCGGCGCTGGCCAGCACGGCGTCGCCACCGCGACCGCCTGCGCGCTGCTCGGCCTGGACTGCGTCATCTACATGGGCGCGGTGGACACGGCGCGCCAGGCGCTGAACGTGGCGCGCATGCGCCTGCTCGGCGCCGAGGTCGTTTCCGTGACATCGGGTTCGCAGACCCTCAAGGACGCCATCAACGAGGCGCTGCGCGACTGGGTGACCAACGCCGACGACACCTACTACTGCTTCGGCACCGCGGCGGGCCCGCATCCGTTCCCGATGCTGGTGCGCGATTTCCAGCGCATCGTCGGCATGGAGGCCCGCGCGCAGGTCCAGGCCGCGACCGGACGGCTGCCCGACGCGGTCGTCGCCTGTGTCGGCGGCGGCTCCAACGCCATCGGTATCTTCCACGCCTTCCTCGACGACGCCGAGGTCCGGTTGATCGGCTACGAAGCGGCCGGCGACGGCGTCGAGACCGGCAGGCACGCGGCCACGTTCACCGGCGGAACGCCGGGGGCGTTCCAAGGGGCCTACTCCTACCTGTTGCAGGACGAGGACGGCCAGACCATCGAGTCGCATTCGATCTCGGCTGGCCTGGACTACCCGGGCGTCGGCCCGGAGCACGCCTACCTCAAGGACGTCGGCCGCGCCGAGTACCGGCCGATCACCGACACCGAGGCGATGGACGCGCTGCTGCTGCTCAGCCGCAGCGAGGGCATCATCCCCGCGATCGAGTCGGCGCACGCGGTGGCGGGCGCGCTGCAACTGGGCAAGGAACTCGGTCCCGGCGCGGTCATCCTGGTGAACCTCTCCGGCCGCGGTGACAAGGACATGGACACGGCAGCGCGCTGGTTCGGGCTGTTCGACGCCGACAACGAGCCGCAGGAGGCCGACCAGTGAGCCAGCAGTCCCGCTTGGCGAACACCTTCGCCGCCTGTCGCGCCGAGGGCCGGGCGGCGCTGATCGGCTACCTGCCCGCGGGCTACCCGGACCTGGCCGGTTCCGTGGCGGCCGTGCGCGCCATGGTCGAGGCCGGATGCGACATCATCGAGGTCGGCGTCGCCTACTCCGATCCGGTGATGGACGGCCCGACCATCCAGGCGGCGGCCGAACAGGCGCTGCGCGGCGGCGTGCGCGTGCGCGACGTGTTCACCGTGGTGGAGGCGATCACCGCCGCGGGAGGCAAGGCCGTCGTGATGAGCTACTGGAATCCCGTGCTCAGGTACGGCGTGGACAGCTTCGCCCGCGATCTGGCCGCCGCGGGCGGCGCGGGCATCATCACCCCTAACCTGATCCCGGAGGAGGCCGACGACTGGTTCGTCGCCTCGTCCACGCACAACCTGGACCGCATCTTCCTGGTGGCGCCGTCGTCCACCGAGGAGCGCCTGGTGAAGACACTCGAGGCCAGCCGCGGCTTCGTGTACGCGGCGTCGACCATGGGCGTCACCGGCGCGCGGGACGTGGTCTCCTCGGCCGCGCCCGCGCTGTGCGCGCGCATCCGCGCTCACTCCGACATCCCCATCGGCGTCGGGCTCGGTGTGCGCTCGGGCGAGCAGGCCGCCGAAATCGCTTCCTACGCCGACGGCGTCATCGTCGGTTCCGCGCTGGTGAGCGCGGCGGGGCAAGGCTTGGACGCGGTGCGCGCCCTCACGGAGGAACTCGCCGAAGGCGTGCGGTCGGCGACCGTCGCGTCGTAGCGGACCGAGCCGACGCGAGCCGCGTACGAACGGAATCCGGCCCCGCCGCCGACCGGCGCTCTCGCCGTGCCATCGTCGTGTTCCGCGCTGAGCCCGTGGGGCTCGCACGACCCGTGCCGAAGTGATACCGCGCCGCGCCGGCGGGCTCGGTCGCGGCGGCGGTGGTGCGTTGGTGGCGAAGCGGCCGAGCATCTCCGCTACGGTGGCCCCGTGACGTTACGAGTCCTCGCAGACAGTGTCCTGGCCGACGGCGGCGTCAGCGGCGCCGTGCTGGCCTACCTCCCCAGCCCAGCGCAGGGCGTGTGGCAGATCGGGCCGTTCCCCCTGCGGGCGTACGCCCTGTGCATCATCCTCGGCATCGTCGTCGCGATCTGGTGGGGCGAACGGCGCTGGCGCGCTCGCGGCGGGCAGCCCGGCGCGATCCTGGACGTCGCGATGTTCGCGGTGCCGTTCGGGCTGGTCGGCGGCAGGCTCTACCACGTGGCCACCGACTGGCAGAAATACTTCGGCGCGGACGGCAATCCGGCCGACGCGCTGAAAATCTATCAAGGCGGGCTCGGCATCTGGGGCGCGGTGCTGCTGGGCGGGGTCGGCGCGTGGATCGGCTGCCGGGTGTACCGGATCCCGTTGCCCGCCCTGGGCGACGCGGTCGCCCCGCCGATCCTGCTGGCGCAGGCCATCGGCAGGCTCGGCAACTACTTCAACCAAGAGCTGTACGGGCGCGAGACCGACCTGCCGTGGGGCCTGGAGATCTACCGGCGGGTGGGCGACGACGGCAGGCTCGACATGATGAACGGCGTCTCCACCGGCGTGGTCGACAAGATCGTGCACCCCACCTTCCTGTACGAGCTGCTGTGGAATGTGCTCGTCGTCGTGCTGCTGGTGGCGGTGGACAAGCGTTTCCGGATCGGCCACGGGCGGTTGTTCGCGCTGTACGTCGCGGGCTACTGCTTCGGCCGGTTCTTCGTCGAGCTGATGCGCGCGGACGAGGCGACGAAGATCGCCGGTATCCGGATCAACTCGTTCACTTCCGCCGTCGTGTTCGTGGCCGCGATCGCCTACTTCGTCTTCGCGACGAAAGGCCGCGAGACGCCCGAGCAGTTGCAGCCCGGCGCGAGCCCGCGTCCTTGGCCGTGGCAGATCCGGGCGCTGCGTGCCGCCGGGGCGGCCACAGCCGAGAAGTCGCCGGACGCCACCGCGTCCGAGACCGGTACCGCCGCGTCCGAGACCGATACAGCCCGGCCCGAGAGCGCGGCGTCCGATGCCGAGCCGGGTGCGGCCGGATCTGGCGGGCGGTCCGAGCAGGAGGCTGCCGGAGCCGAGTCCGTCGAAACCCTCACGGAGAAGGCGGATCCCGGCAAGTCGGCCACTGACGAGAGCTGAACGCCCGGTGCGTGCCGGTTCCGTCGCCGCCGCGACAGATGTTCGCGCACGGCAACGATCGGGCGATCCGCCGCGATAACTACTCGCAGGACCGAACGATTCCGGGGCGACAACCCGGTCGATCCCGGTGACAATGACTCGTGATCGTGGCGAGCGGCAGTTCGCCGATCCAGCAGACCCGGGGGCCGACAAGAGGGTGCCCGCACTAATGAGGAGGACATGAGTGACCGACCCTTACCAGCAGAATCCGGGCGCGGGAGGCCCCCAGTACGGCCCGCCCGGCACCGGTCCGGACCTGACCAAGCCCCTGGAGGCGCAGAGCCAGCCGCAGTACAGCGCGCCGTCGGACCCCTACGGCCAGCCTCAGTACGGACAGCCCGTTGACCCCTACGGTCAGCAGCCGGGCGGTTACCCGCCCGCTCCGTATCCGGGCGGCCCGCAGGGCTACAACCCGAACGATCCGGAAGCGCCGTGGGGCCGCGACCCCTTCGGCGTACCGCTGTCGGACAAGCAGAAGCTGATCGCGGGGCTGCTGCAGATCTTCCTCGGCGGCTTCGGCGTCGGCCGTTTCTACCTCGGCTACACCGGCCTGGGCGTCGCTCAGCTCGTGGTCACGATCCTGACCTGCGGCCTTGGCAGCATCTGGGGTCTGATCGACGGTGTGATGATCCTGGTCGGCAAGGTGCCGGACGCGCAAGGACGCCCGCTGCGCGACTGACCGCGGCGATATCCATTCCAACCGGGAGGCGGGCGCGACGCGCCCGCCTCCCGGCTGTCGCGGGGCGCGAGCACCTCGCACAACCGTTTCGCGCACGACGATCGAGACACTGTCGCCCGGGTAGCCACGGGCGTAGCATGACCGGATTCGCGTGTCGTGTGTGGAGCTCCACGCACCGAAGAGAGGAATGCCGTGCGTCGTAAGCTGTTCGCCGCCGCCATGCTCGCCGTCCTCGCCGCCACCGGGCTGAGCGCGTGCGCCGACAGCGACCCGAACGTGCTGAAGGTCGGCACCGAGGGCACCTACGCCCCGTTCAGCTTCCAGGGCTCCGACGGCAAGCTCACCGGCTACGACGTGGAGGTGATCCAGGCGGTCGGCGACAAGCTCGGCAAGAAGGTCGAGTTCGTGCAGACGCCCTGGGACGCCATCTTCGCCGGCCTGGAATCCAGGCGCTTCGACCTGGTGGCCAACCAGGTGACCGTGAACGACGAGCGCACGGCGAAGTACGCGCTGTCGGCGCCGTACACCATCTCGGCGGGTGTGATCGTCACCCGCGCCGACGACGCCACCATCACCGGCCTCGCCGATCTCGCCGGCAAGACCTGCGCGCAGTCGGCCACCAGCAACTGGAGCAAGGTCGCCACCGAGGCGGGCGCGAAAGTCGAGGCCGTCGAAGGCTTCGTGCAGGCCATCCAGCTGCTGAAGAACCGCCGGGTCGACGCCACCGTCAACGACAACCTCGCCGTCGCGGAATACACCGAGAAGACCGGTGACACCGGCGTGAAGATCGCGGGCCGTACCGGCTCGGTCAGCAGGCAGGCTTTCGCCGCGCGCAAGGGCAACGCGCTGATCACCGACGTGGACAACGCGCTGACCCAACTGCGCGCCGACGGGACCCTGGCGAAGATCTCCGAGAAGTACTTCGGCATCGACGTCAGCCAGTAGCCCGGCCCGATCATGGACGCCGCCACTCGCGAGCTCATCTGGCACAACCTGTGGCCGATGCTGCAGGCCACGATCACCAAGACCCTTCCGCTCACGGCGATCAGCTTCGCCGTCGGCCTGGTGCTCGCGCTGTTCGTCGCGCTGGCCAGGATGTCGCCGGTGTGGCCGTTGTCGGCGGCGGCCCGCTGCTACATCTCGATCATCCGCGGCACTCCGCTGCTGGTGCAGTTGTTCATCGTGTTCTACGCGTTGCCGCAATTCGGCATCGTCATCGACCCGTTCCCCGCCGCGGTGATCGCGTTCAGCCTCAACGTCGGCGGTTACGCGGCCGAAGTGGTGCGCGCGGCGATCCTCAGCGTGGCGTCGGGTCAGTGGGAGGCCGCGCAGGCGCTCGGGATGTCGTACCCGATGCTGCTGCGGCTGATCATCCTGCCGCAGGCGGCGCGAATCGCCGTGCCGCCGCTGTCGAACACGCTGATCTCACTGGTGAAGGACACGTCGCTGGCCTCGACCATCCTGGTGACCGAGCTGTTGCGCGTCGCGCAACTCGCGGCCGCGCCGACGTTCGATTTCTTCGCGCTCTACGGCGTCGCGGCGTTGTACTACTGGGTGATCTGCCTGATCCTCGGGTTCGGGCAGACGCGGCTGGAAACCCGGCTGGCGCGCCATGTCGCTCGATGAGGATTATCCGTATGTACCTGCGCCGGAGCCTTCGTTCATTTATTTCACCAAGGATTCACCGTGGCCGCGACGGGACGTGTCCACCGAGCGGGACTAGGCTCTACCCGTGATGCGACGGACGAAGATTGTGTGCACGCTCGGCCCGGCCACTGCCACCGAGGACCGTATCCGCGAACTCGTCGAGAGCGGTATGGACGTAGCTCGGCTGAACTTCAGTCACGGCGAGCACGCGGACCATGCCGAGAACTACAAGAAGGTGCGTCAGGCCTCCGACCACCTCGGCCGGGCCGTCGGCATTCTCGCCGACCTGCAGGGTCCCAAGATCCGCCTCGGCCGCTTCCTGGACGGCAGGACCGTCTGGGCGACGGGGGAAGAGGTCCGCATCACCGTCGACGACATCGACGGGACCCACGACCGCGTTTCCACCACTTACAAGGAGCTGGCGCAGGACGCCAAGCCGGGCAACCGCCTGCTGGTCGACGACGGCAAGGTCGGCTTGATCGTCACCCGGGTCGAGGGCAACGACGTGGTCTGCCGGGTCACCGAGGGCGGTCCGGTCTCCAACAACAAGGGCGTGTCGCTGCCGGGCATGGACGTGTCGGTGCCGGCCCTGTCGGAGAAGGACATCGAGGACCTGGAGTTCGCGCTCAAGCTCGGGGTGGACTTCATCGCGCTGTCGTTCGTGCGGTCGCCCTCCGACGTGGAGCTGGTGCACGACGTGATGGACCGGGTGGGCCGCCGGGTGCCGGTGATCGGCAAGCTGGAGAAGCCGGAGGCGATCGACAACCTCGAGGCCGTGGTGCTGGCCTTCGACGCGGTGATGGTCGCGCGCGGCGACCTCGGTGTCGAGCTGCCGCTCGAACAGGTGCCGATCGTGCAGAAGCGCGCCATCCAGATGGCCCGCGAGAACGCCAAGCCGGTCATCGTCGCCACGCAGATGCTGGAATCGATGATCGACAACTCCCGGCCCACCCGCGCCGAGGCCTCGGACGTGGCGAACGCGGTGCTCGACGGCGCCGACGCGGTGATGCTGTCGGGTGAGACCTCGGTGGGCAAGTACCCGATCGAGACGGTGCGCACGATGGCGCGCATCGTGCACGCGGTGGAGACCGAGTCGACCCGGGTGCCGCCGCTGACCCACGTGCCGCGGACCAAGCGCGGTGTGATCTCTTACGCCGCTCGCGACATCGGCGAGCGGCTCAACGCCAAGGCACTGGTCGCGTTCACCCAGTCCGGCGACACGGTGCGCCGCCTGGCGCGGTTGCACACTCCGCTGCCGCTGCTGGCGTTCACGCCGCTGCCGGAGGTGCGCAGCCAGCTGGCGCTGACCTGGGGTACCGAGACGTTCATCGTGCCGACCGTCGACAGCACCGACGCGATGATCCACCAGGTGGATGTAGCACTTCTGTCGATGGGCCGATACCAGAAGGGAGACCTGGTGGTCATCGTGGCCGGGTCGCCGCCCGGTACCGTCGGGTCCACCAACCTGATCCATGTTCACCGAATCGGTGAGGAGGACCATTAGTGAGTGCTTCCCTGAGCAGTCCCGTCGACGTCGCGGAGCCGGATACGCAGCGTACCGATTTGGATGTGCTGCTCGGCCTGCTCGATCTCGAACAGATGGACGAGGACGTGTTCGTCGGCCAGCACCCGGAGAAGGTGTGGAGCCGGACCTTCGGCGGCCAGCTCGTCTCCCAGGCCATCATCGCGGCGGGCCGGACGGTCGGCGATCGTCCCGTGCACGCGGTCAACGCCCATTTCGTGCGCGGCGGTGACGTGAAGAAGCCGATCGAGTACCGGGTGGATCGTCATCGCGACGGTCGTGCCTTCGCCAACCGCACCGTGACGGCCAGCCAGGAGGGCCAGGAGCTGTTCGTGATGCTCGCCGCGTTCCAGGATTGGGGCACGGGGCTCGAGCACGCGCACGCCCAGCCGGAGGTGCCGGACCCGGAGACACTGCCGCGGGTGGAGGAGAGCTTCGAAGGCTTGGAGGACAAGCTGGAGATGTTCGTCAAGGCGCCGCATCCGATCATATGCGCTACACCAACGACCCGGCGTGGATCCTGAAGGGCACGGGGGAGCGGCTCAACCACAACCGCGTGTGGATGCGCGCCGACGGCAGGCTGCCCGACGAGCCGCTGATCCACGTGGCGACGCTGGGCTACTCGTCCGACACCACGGTGCTGGATTCGATCATCACCACGCACGGGCTGTCGTGGGGCCTGGATCGCATCGTCGCGGCCACGGTCAACCACTCGATCTGGTTCCACCGCCCGTTCCGTTTCGACGAGTGGGCGCTGTACTGCACCGAGTCACCGGTGGCCGCGGGTTCCCGTGGCCTGGCGACGGGACGTTTCTACTCCCGCAGCGGTGACCTGCTGGCCACCACGGTGCAAGAGGGGCTCATCCGCCACTTCCCCCCGCGGCGCTAGGGCTACAGCAGTTCGCGGTCGCGATCAATGTCGAGATCGACGTCGGTGCGCTGCGACGCGCGGATCGAGACCGGGATTCCGCGTCCCGGCTCGGTTCGCGCGAGCCCGGAGACGGCTTGGAGCAGTTGCCGTTCCAGCGTGACCATGTGGTCGTCGGTCAGCTGGTCCGGCGCGCCGACCAGGCTCAGCGCGATCTCGTAGGTCGCGCGGACGTCCGGAACGCCGCGCGGCTCGGCCGGGCAGCGGCCGGCGAGCTCCGTGTGGGCCGGGTCGTCGCTGTCGACCGGCAAGGTGAAGCGCCAGGCGAATACGTCGCGGTCGGTGAGGTGGTCGTCGACCACCTCCCGCACGGTGTCGACGACGCGTTCGAGGGTTTCCGGTGTCACATAAACATGGAGCGAAACATCCGAAATGCGTTTCGGCATGTCTTCTTCCTGTCCTGTGTCGAACCAGCAACGGCGGAGAACGGTGTCCGGCCGGAGTTTAGTGCGTCGCACGCGGAAAAGGACACAGGCGGTTGATAACAGGTTGATACGCGGTATATCCGAGCGCGCTACCCGGTGCGGCTCCCGCGGGCGGTCACCGTGTTCGCTGGGCGGCGAGGAAGGTCGCCAGCGGCGCGGGCGCGCCGCCGGGGCGGATCACCAGGCCGCGGCGTTCGTCGTGCGGCCAGCGCGGCTGCTCGTGCGGGGCGAGTGCCAGCAGCAGCGGTACGAGCGCCTCGGCGATACGATCGCCGACCTCGCAGAACGCTTGGGCGGACAGCCCGACCGGGTCGGCGATGTTCTCCCGGCCCACCAGTGCCAGATCGTTACGGGCCCGGTGCAATTCGGCGACGGTGCGCGCGCCGGTGACGTGGGCGATGCGGTGGGCTTCCAGCAGCGTGAAGGTGCGCGATCCGGCGCCGAACGCCATGTCGACCACCTGGTCGCGAATCTGCTCGGTCATCGTGAGGACGAGATCGGCCTTGTCGATCATCTCCGGCTTCAGGCGCCGGGCCCGGAAGTTGCCCGGGTCGGCGCCGAGCCCGGCGATGGTCTGCGCGGCGAGCGGCTCGACCGGAAAACCCACCAAGGCACGAGTTCCCGCGCTTTCGGCCGTGAGGTACGGAAGATCGTATTCGACCGCGACGGCGCGCGTGAGCCGCTCGGCGATCACCGAACGGCAAACGTTGCCGTTGCAGACGAACAGGACGTGCATACCGAACACGATAAACGGCGCGGAGGCTAACACACCGGCCAGAGTTGATAGTCCCACAACTGGGAACAACATATTCATCTGCTCGTAGCGCGCCGTACACGAATCTCACCGCTTTCGGCCGCCGACCTGCGACGTACGTCACTTCGGGCGGCGGTGCGGTCGATTCTCCTCATGCCTGTACCCGGGCTCGCGCGCATTCAAACGCTGCTTCGTGATTGCTTCGTGATAGGACGCGCGCTGCGCAGCCTACTCGGATTCGCCGCCGTAGTAAGTGGATTCGCTCACCACGGGCTCGGCCTCGGCCGGTCTGCCCTGGACCCGGCTCCGGGTGGAGAACCGATGGCCGCGCGAGGCGACGACGGGCGCGAACCGCGCGAGACCGGTCGCCGGGGCCATGTCGTCGTACATGGCGTCGATGCCGCCGCGGGCGAAGTAGGCCTCGTGCCAGAACCCGGTGCCGCCGGAATCGCGCAGGAACGCGCGCCACCAGTCGCGGTGCGGCGCCGTGCGGGTCCATGCTTCGAGGCTGTCGAGATCACGCCAGTACTGCCGTGCGCCCCAGTGCGGCGGGAACAGCGCCCAGACCACGTCTTCGTGCAGCAGCAACCCGTCCGGCCGATCGCGGTGCGAGCGATAGAGCTTGGGCCCCAGGCCGAGTAGCCGCAACATCCCTCTCGGCCTGCGCACCCGCATCCCGAGATAGATGACCACCAGATCCGGATACCCGGACAAGTCCACGGTGGTCCTGTTCACTCGCATCGCACACTCCCGCTCGCCTGGCCGCCACATGCCGCCCCATGACGATCACGAATCAGCGACCGAATCGGTTCGATGTCCGACTGAGCCGGACGCCGCGATTCCACCACGCTCCCCATCACACCGCCGAGCCCAAGACGCGACCGAGCGCCCGAGCGCACGGAGGGACGAACTCTCGCGCCCCGGCGACCCCAGGATCGCCTCGACGGTGAACGGCGGCTCCTCGCCCCGGCTACGTCCGGCCTCATCCCGATACAGCGACTCCGGAAGTGCGGCGAAGTTCCGCCCTGACGGCGCTGTAATCGTGTCAGTGGCGAGTTGGCGGAACCCTCAGTGCGCTCGAGGAGGAACTCCCCTCGAAACGTCACCTCCGCACCGAACACAACTACGCACTTCGACGTCAGCCGAATCCCTGTCTTGATCAATGCCACCGCTGAAGGAGCGGACGTCACGTCCCCACCGAACGCAACCACGCACTTCGAGGGTTCGGGGGGCGAAGCCCCGCCGAGCGGGGCCTGGGGGTTGCACCCCCAGAAGAAATGACGAGCGCCCCCCGCAAGCGCTCTCCGCGAGCAGGGGAAACCCAAAAGCGAGTGCCGAGTGTGGGACTCGAACCCACACGTCCTTTCGGACAACGGTTTTTGAGACCGTCGCGTCTGCCAGTTCCGCCAACTCGGCGCACCGGGTGGAACTATAGCGGGTCGGGTGGCTCGGACGCGAATGGGTGGGCGCCAGCGGCGCGAGCGGGCGGTTTGCGCAGGGTATATGCGTTCTATGCCGAAGTGAAAGGTACTCTTTACATCACTCGACAGCCCGATGGTTGGCCGAAGGTCGCCCGGTGCGATCGCGGCTTTCCTTCGGTTCGGTCGGGACAGGGCATCGGAACCAGAGGGGTCTACCTATGAGCACAGCAGCTGGGGGCGCCGGCACCAAACGGGACGCCGGGGCGAAGCGGGTCGTCGTCGCCGAGGACGAAGCGCTCATCCGCATGGATCTGGTCGAGATGCTGACCGAAGAGGGCTATCAGGTGGTGGGTGAGGCGGGTGACGGCCAGCAGGCGGTGGATCTCGCGGTCGAGCACCGGCCGGATCTGGTGATCATGGACGTGAAGATGCCGCGCCGCGACGGGATCGACGCGGCGGCGGAGATCGCGTCCAAACGTGTTGCGCCCGTGGTGATCCTGACTGCGTTCAGTCAGCGTGACCTGGTGGAGCGGGCGCGGGACGCCGGTGCGATGGCCTACCTGGTGAAGCCGTTCACGAAATCGGATCTGGTGCCGGCCATCGAATTGGCGGCCAGCCGTTTCCACGAGATCACCGCGCTGGAGAGCGAGGTCGCGAATCTCGCCAACCGGCTGGAGACGCGCAAGCTGGTCGAGCGCGCCAAGGGTGTTCTGATGCAGACGCAGGGCCTTTCGGAGCCGCAAGCGTTCAAGTGGATTCAACGCACCGCAATGGATCGCCGCACCACGATGAAGGCCGTCGCCGAGGTCGTGTTGGAGAACCTCACGCCGAAGTGACCCGTCCGGGAGTGGCGGGAAATTTTACGCAGACGAAACGTCGTCGTGAACAAGAATTCGAAACGATGTCGCGCGCATGATGCGAATGTGATGCGGAACTAACGTACCGACGCTATGTTCTGACCGGGCTGATGTGGTCGGCCTCCTCGGCGACCCCGGGGGAGCACAGAACTTAGATGAGGTGAAACGTGCTTAGTTCGACATGGCGCAGTCGCTCGACGCGAGGTGTTCTGGCCGTCGGCGCCGCCGCCGCGCTGGTGCTGACCGGTTGTAGCGACAAATCCACCAGCAGCGGTTCGGATTCCTCGGGCACCAACGGCGCGGGCGGCTTGTCCATCCAGCCGGTTCTGCAGGTCGATCAGCAGGGCAAGGAGGTGCCGAAGGCGGACGCGTCCGCGGCGGCCGACCCCGCGGGTGACGGCAAGGCGACCTGCGCGCCGGGCACCGCCGTCGCGATGGCGGGAGCGCTGACCGGCCCGGACGCCGCGCTGGGCATCAACATCGTCAACGGCGTCAAGCTCGCCCTCGACAAGCACAACAAGGCCAACCCCGGGTGCAGGATCGAGCTCAAGCAGTTCGACACCGAGGGTGACCCGCAGAAGGCCACCCAGGTGATCCCGCAGATCGTCAACGACCGGTCGATCATCGGCCTGGTCGGTCCCGCGTTCTCCGGTGAGACGAAGGCGACGGGCAAGATCCTCAGCGACGCCGGGCTGGTCTCGGTCACCTCCTCGGCGACCAACGCGACGTTGACCCAGAACGGCTGGACCACCTTCTTCCGCGGTCTCGCCAACGATGACGTGCAGGGCCCTTCGGTAGCCAAGTACCTGGTCAACAGCGCGAACTACAAGAAGGTCTGCGTCATCCAGGACAACACCGACTACGGCACCGGCCTGGCGAAGTCGATCACGGAGGGCCTCGGCGCGGCCGCCGACCCGGCGTGCGCGGCCAGCATCAAGAAGGGCGACAAGGACTTCTCCGCGACCGTCACCAAGGTGGCCGCCGCGAACCCGGACGCCATCTTCTACTCCGGCTACTACTCCGAGGGCGCGCCGCTGGCCCAGCAGCTGAAGTCCGGTGGAGTGAACGCGGTCTTCGTCTCCGCCGACGGCACCAACGACCCGCAGTTCGTCACCCAGGCGGGCAGCGCCGCCAAGGGCGCGAAGCTGTCGTGCCCGTGTGGTCCCGCCCCGGAGCAGTTCGCCAAGGACTACGAGGCGCTCAACGGTCAGGCGCCCGGCGTCTACTCGGTGGAGGCCTACGACCTGACCACCATCCTGGCCAAGGGCATCGACAGCGGGAAGGTCACCCGCCCGGATCTGCTCGACTATGTACGGACGTACGACGGTGCCGGCCTCGCGCGTCAGTACAAGTGGAACCCGAACGGTGAGCTGTCGAACGCGCTGATCTGGGTGTACGAGGTCAAGTAGCCCGGATCCCGGGCGCACGGCACGTACGGGGTTCTGGTGAATCCCCGTACGTGCCGTTGTTCGGTGGGCGAAAGGATGAGGGCAGAAATAAATGAAACAAACGATATTGGCCGGCGGGATACAACTCGCGGCCGGTTCGATCGACTTCAACTACGAGGGGTTGATCGATAGTTTCTGGCGACTGACCGTCGACGGCGTGACCTATGGCGCCATCTATGCATTGGTCGCCGTGGGCTATACCCTGGTCTACGGCGTATTGCGGCTGATCAATTTCGCCCATTCGGAAATCTTCATGCTCGGGTTGTTCGGGCAATTGATCGGGTTGATGATCTTCGGATTCGTCGCCAGCGCGGATGTCTACAGCCAGGGTGTGGTGCTCACGGTCGTCTATCTGGGTCTGGCGATGATCGTGGGCATGGTGGTATCCGGCGGCGCGGCCGTCGGATTGGAGCGGGCGGCCTATCGGCCCTTGCGCAAACGCGGCGCGAAACCGCTGGCCTTCTTGATCACGGCGATCGGCATGTCGTTCGTGCTGCAGGAACTGGTGCACTTCGTGCTGCCGAAGATCCGCCCCGACCTCGGCGGCACCAACGCCCAGCAGCCGATCCGGCTGGTCGAGCCCACCATCCAGTTCAGTTTCGGCGGCGCGGACGTCACCAACATCATGCTGCTCATCGTGCTGGCCGCGGTGGTGCTGGCCATCGCCACCGAGGTGCTGATCAACCGAACCAAATTCGGCCGTGGCATCCGGGCCGTGGCCCAGGACCCGGACACCGCGACGCTGATGGGTGTGTCGCGCGAGCGGGTCATCATGCTGACCTTCCTCATCGGCGGTGTGCTGGCGGGTGCGGCGGCGATGCTGTTCACGCTGAAGATCCCGAACGGGATCATCTACTCCGGCGGGTTCGTCCTCGGTATCAAGGCGTTCAGCGCCGCGGTGCTCGGCGGTATCGGCAACCTGCGTGGCGCGCTGCTCGGCGGCCTGCTGCTCGGTGTGGTGGAGCAGTACGGTCAGATCCTCTTCGGCACCGAGTGGCGCGACGTGGTCGCGTTCGTGGTGCTGGTGCTTGTGCTGATGGTTCGCCCGACCGGCATCCTCGGCGAGAGTCTCGGAAGGGCGCGCGCATGACCGACACGACCAAGACGGCGTCCGCGCCCGACACCGCGCGCCACGGCATCGGCGACGCGATCCGCACCTGGTGGGACGGCCTGAGCAGGCCCGCGCAGTGGGGCGTGGGCGTACCGATCCTGATCCTGCTCGCGCTGCTGCCGCTGTTCCCTCCGCCGCTGTTGAACACTCCCTCCTACAACTTCGGCTTGGTGATGGCGCAGGTCGCGATGTACGCGCTGCTGGCCATCGGCCTCAATGTGGTGGTCGGGCAGGCCGGTCTGCTCGACCTGGGCTACGTCGGCTTCTACGCGGTCGGCGCCTACACCGTCGGCCTGCTCACCAGCCCCAATAGTCCGTGGAACCAGACCGACGGCGGCTGGCTGGACCCGGAGTGGGCATGGCTGGCCTGCCTGCCGATCGCGATCGCGGTGACCGCGGTCTCCGGCCTGATCCTCGGTTCGCCGACACTGCGGCTGCGGGGCGACTATCTGGCGATCGTCACGCTCGGCTTCGGTGAGATCGTCCGGCTGCTCGCCGAGAACCTCACCGAGATCACCAACGGCAGCCTCGGGTTGTCGGGCGTCGCCTACCCGCACGTGGGCGCGTCCGAGAGCAAGCCGGAAGGCGTGTTCTCCGGCGGCAACAGCGGCGACCCGGACAGCGTGAACCTGCTCGACCGCGCCAGCTACGGCACCTATTGGTACTGGTTCGGCATGGCGCTGGTGGTCGTCGTGCTGCTGGTGGTGGGCAATCTCGAGCGCAGCCGGGTCGGCCGCGCCTGGGTGGCCATCCGCGAGGACGAGGACGCGGCGGAGATCATGGGCGTGCCGACGTTCAAGTTCAAACTGTGGGCGTTCATGATCGGCGCCGCGGTGGGCGGTATGTCCGGCGCGATCTACGCCGGGCAGGTGCAGTTCATCAATCCCACCGGCTTCAACATCATCAACTCCATGCTGTTCCTGTGCGCCGTGGTCATCGGCGGCCAGGGCAACAAGCTCGGCGTGATCTTCGGCGCGTTCGTCATCGCCTACCTGCCCGCGCGGTTGCAGTCGGTGAACCTGGTGAGCAACGAGTCGACCGGGTACGTCCTGCTGGCGATCAATGTGGCGGCGTTCGTCGCGCTGATCGTGGTCTGGCGGCTGTGGGCAGGCCGGCTGGGCACGTGGCCGCGCCGCGGCGTGATCACCGGCATGGTGGCGACCGGTGTGCTGGCGCTCCTGCTGCTGGGCAGCGTGCTGCTGTTCCGCAAGGGCGGCGCGCAGTCGCTGGGTGACCTCAAGTATCTGTACTTCGGTATCGCGTTGGTGGTGATGATGATTCTGCGTCCGCAGGGTCTGTTCCCGGTGCGGCAGAAATTGCTCACCTACGGCAGGCAGGTGTACCAGGCCGTGCGCAGACCCGCGCCCGCCGAGCCGATCGGAGCGGGCCGGTGACCGGGCCGGGCGCGGGCGACGCGCTGTTCGACAACGAGGACATGGCCGCGGGTTACGCGGCCGAGCCGCAGGCCGAGTCGGCGGGCACGGTCGACCTCACCCAGGTGATACCGGATCTCGCCGACGCCGGGACCGTGGCGGAAGTCGTCGCGCCGCACCGCGATATCGAGACCGCGATGGGTGAGCCGCTGCTGCGCACCGAGGACCTCACGGTGAAGTTCGGCGGCCTCACCGCCCTCGACCAGGTGAGCTTCGAGATCCGCCGCGGCGAGATCCTCGGGCTCATCGGGCCCAACGGCGCGGGCAAGACCACCTGCTTCAACGCGATCACCGGCGTCTACCAGCCCGCCTCCGGACTGGTGTACTTCGACGGCAAACCCCTGACCAAGACCAAGCGCAACGCGATCACCCGGCTCGGCATCGCGCGGACGTTCCAAAACGTGCGGCTCTTCGGCGAGATGACCGCGCTGGAGAACGTCGTGGTCGGCACCGACGCCAGGCACAAGACCTCGGTGCCCGGCGCGATGTTCCGCACGCCGCGGCATCGGCGCGAGGAACGCGACGCCATCGAGCGGGGCATGGCCCTGCTCGAGTTCGTCGGCATCGCCCCGCGCGCGGTGGAGAAAGCGCGCAATCTGTCCTACGGCGATCAGCGTCGCCTGGAGATCGCCCGCGCGCTGGCCACGGAGCCGAAACTGCTGTGCCTGGACGAACCGGCCGCGGGTTTCAATCCCAGCGAGAAGTCCGCCCTCATGGACTTGATCCGCAAGATCCGCGACGACGGCTTCACGGTGCTGCTGATCGAGCACGACATGCGTCTGGTCATGGGCGTGACCGACCGGATCGTGGTGCTGGAGTTCGGCCGCAAGATCGCCGAACGGGCTGCCCGCCGACATTCGCGACAATCCCGCCGTGATCGCCGCGTACCTCGGCGTGCCGGACACCGAGGCGCGACCATCCGGCAGCGCGCCGGAGGACGGGGTCAGCGGCGAGGTCGCGCCGTCGGCTCCGGAACCGGCAGCCGCGCCGCGCGCCGAGACGGCCGTCACCGCACCGGTGACGCAGGCGCCCGGCAAGCCCGCCGGTGCGGGCGCGCCGCTGCTGGAAGTCGAGGACATGGTCGTCAACTACGGCAGAATCCGCGCGCTGCACGGGATCTCGCTGACGGTCGCCGAGGGCGAGCTGGTCACCCTGCTCGGCGCCAACGGCGCGGGTAAGACCACCACCATGCGCGCGATGTCCGGGCTGCTGCCGCTGACCCGCGGCCGAATCCTGTTCGAGGGTCGTGACATCACCCGGATGAAGGCGCACGAGCGGGTGACCCACGGGCTGATCCAGGCGCCGGAGGGCCGGGGCGTCTTCCCCGGCATGACGGTGCAGGAGAACCTCGACATGGGTTGCTACGGACGCGGTTTCAAGCAGAAAGGGGAGTACGGCCGGACGCTGGAGTGGGTGTTCGAGCTCTTCCCCCGATTGCTCGAGCGGCGCAAACAGGTCGGTGGCACGCTCTCCGGCGGTGAGCAGCAGATGCTCGCCATCGCCCGCGCGCTGATGGCGCGTCCCCGGCTGCTGCTGCTCGATGAGCCGTCGATGGGTCTGGCGCCCATGGTGATCCAGCAGATCTTCCGGATCATCAGCGAGATCAACCAGCAGGGCACCACCGTGCTGCTGGTGGAGCAGAACGCTCAGCAGGCCCTGGCCCGCAGCGACCGCGCGTACATCATGGAGACCGGTGAAGTCACCAAAACCGGCCGTGGGGCGGAATTGCTCACCGATCCCGCGGTGAAGTCGGCGTATCTGGGCGTGGGGTAGACGTCTTCCCCAGCGCGGCCTGTGCTTCCGAACGGAAACACAGGCCGCGTGCGTTCGCTGCGGCTTTTCCCGGACGCGGAGCGCGTGTCACGGTTACCGTTGACGGGTGACAGCGGTCGGACGACCGTGGCGGGTGTTCCTCAGCCACACCCGTGATCTCCGGTCCAAACCGAATGGACGTTCCTGGGTCACCTCGGCCGAGGAAGCGGTGAAGCGGTTCCGGCACGCGCCGGTGGACATGAAGTACTTCGCCGCCGACGACCGGCCTCCTGCCGAGGTCTGCGCGGAGCTGGTGGGTCTCGCCGATCTCTACGTCGGGATCATCGGCAGCGCCTACGGCTCGCTGGTGCGCGACGATCCGTCGCGCTCCTACACCGAACTCGAGTTCGACACCGCCACGGCGGCAGGTAAACGCAGGCTGGTCTTCCTCGTCGCGGACGCCGCGGCGGCCGATGCCCGTCAGCTCGCGTTCCATGCCAGGTTGCTCGACTCCGGGCTGACGATCGTCCGCGTCGCCGACCCTGGCGAACTCGACGCGGCGCTGACGCAGGCCATCGCCCAGTTGATGCTCGACGACGCGATGCGCGGAGCCGATGCGGCGCCGCCCCCGAAACGCCGCCCGCGTCAATTACCCGGCGCCGCTGCCGGTTTCACCGATCGCGTCGAGGACACCGCATGGCTGAGCGCGCTGCTGCGCGGCGACGGAACCGGCACGCGGGCGATCGGCATCGTCAGCGGTCCGCCCGGTGTCGGCAAGTCGACGCTGGCGGTGTGGGTGGCGCACGCGCTGCGCGCGGACTTCCCGGACGGGCAGCTGTATCTGGATCTGCGCGGTTACAGCGCGCTGCCGGCGGCGACGGCCTACGAAGCCCTGGATCGTTTCGTGCGGACCCTCGACGACACCGCGCAGGGCGATCCCGAATTGGACGAGGAACGGCTGGCTCAGCGCTACCGCGCGCTGCTCGAAGGACAGCGAGTACTCGTGGTCATCGACAACGCCCTGACCCCGGAGCAGGTGCGGCCGTTACTGCCGCCGCGTTGCTGCGCGACCGTGATCACGTCACGAAGCCCGTTGTCCGGGCTGGTGGTGCGGGACAACGCGGTCCGGCTGGTGCTGCGGCCACTGGCGCCGATCCATGCGGAGGCGTTGCTGCGGACCGCGACCGGCTCGGAGGACGGCGCCGCGGCGGCGGCGATCGCGCGCATGTGCGGCCACCTGCCGCTGACGCTGAAGATCGCCGCGGAGCACGCCGCCGTGTCCGGCATGACATTGGGCGAGCTCGCGGCCGAACTGGCGAACGAACGGAACCGGCTGGACGCACTGGCCGGTGTGGACGGTGATCCGACATCGGAGGTACGGATGGTGTTCTCCTGGTCCTACCGGAACCTGCCCGAACGAGCTGCGCCGGGCGTTCCGGCTTCTCGGATTGCATCCCGGCGACGAATTCAGCACCACCGCCGCGGCGGCCCTGCTGGGCGTTCCGGCGGACCGAGCCCGCCGGACACTGGACTCGCTGGTGGCGTTCAGCGTCTTGGAGCGTCTGTCTCGCAACCGCTACCGATTGCTGGATCTGCTGCGTGAGTACGCGGCCGAGCGGGTCGTCGAAGATGAGCCCGAACGGGAGCGCCACGCCGCGCTGGCCCGGGAATTCGACTGGTACGCGCACACCGTTGACGCCGCCGACCGATTACTCGCGCCGCTGCGTCGTCACGTGCCGCTCGAGCCGCCCGGCCCAGGGACGCCGACCACCGAGCTCGGCGACTACGACAAAGCTCTCAGCTGGTGTGATACCGAAAGAGCCAACCTGATCGCGGCGATACGCGCCGCGGGCACCGACGGTATGCCGGATGTGGCCTGGCGGCTGGCGTTAGCGGCGGTGACTTTCTACAAGATCCGGCGTCACCACGACAACTGGCTGGCGACCAGCGAGCTCGCCGTGGCCGCGGCGCGGGCGGCGGGCGACGCCTTCGCCGAACAGTGGTGCCTGACCAGCCTGGGCGGCGCGTTGGTCGAGGTCGGCCGGATGGAGGAGGCGCGGTCGGCGTACGAGCAGTCGCTGCGCATCAACCGGGAGATCGGCGACCGGATCGGCGAGGGCATGGCACTGGGGAATCTCGGGGAGGCCGCACGCGAGCTCGACCGCCCCGACTATGCCAGCGAACTGGGCGAGCAGGCGCTCGCGATCTGGCGCGAGATCGGTGATCGGCGCAACGAGGCGATCGTGCTGCGAGATGTCCTCGCGGCAACGCGCTTCGACATCGGCGACTACCCGGCGGCCGAACAGCTCTACCGCGATGCCCTCGCGGCCTGCCATGGCATCGACTCGCACACCGAGGGTAATGTACTGCACGATCTGGGCGCGACCCTGCATGCCATGCGCCGGTACGGAGAGGCCGCCGATACCTATGAAGAAGCGCTGGCGGTGCGCAGGACGAGCGGCGATCGTATCGGAGAGGCCGAGACCCTGTACGCACTCGGAGACACCCGGCGGTTGCTCGGCGACCCGGTCGGCGCGCAGAGCGCCCTGCTGCAAGCACTGGCCGTGTACACCGAATCCGGATCACCCCGTGCCGACGAGGTCCGCGAACGCCTGCGCGAGCTGGGTGTCGACCCGGAGGACGAACAGACCAGCTAGAACCGGCTATCGCGTCCGGGCGGCGCGAATCGCGGCGAGCGAGGTCCCGCGCCGAGTCAACCCGTCGGCAACGCGCTGCTCGATATGGGTGATCAAGGCGAACAGGTCCGCGCAGTAGACCGATGGATTGCGGAATCCGTTGTCCGGCCGATACCGATGCGGATAGAGGCCACCACCGCAGACCCGGTGGTGTGCGCACGAGTGACAGATGGGCGAGAGCGCATCGATGCCCTGCTGCCTGACGATGAAGGACGGTAGCCGGAGCACGTCGTCGAGCGAGTTCCTGCTGACGTGGAGTCCGGTGGCCGCCGCTCCCTCGTGCACCGCTTTCATGCTGTCGACCTGCTCGTAGGATCCATCCGTCTCGATGACCACGAGCGCCACCGGATTCAGCCCGAACGACTCGTAGCTCTCGGTGCCGCCGAGGACCAGATGCACCAGATCCTCGAAGATCCGTACGCCACATGGGCACTCGGCTGCGTCGAACCACAGGTCGAACAGCGGTATCAGCCACTCGGCGTACGGAGTACGCCCGTCCTCGGGGACCAGGCCGGGCGGCGGGTTCTCCCACGTTCCGTGCGGGAGCAGGAAGTCGACCGCGGGAACGTCCTGTTCCAGCAAGGCCCGCCAGACCGCGAGCGGATCGGCTTCGAGTTGAATGGTGCACAGCACACCGCTGAACAGAGCGCTGCGGTGCGGCTCGCGCATGAGCGCGATGGCCGCCACGACGGCGTCGTAACTGGATCTGCCGTCGCGGAAGCGCCGGTGCAGATCGTTGGCGTTTCGGTCCCCGTCCAGGCTGATCCCGACGCCGATATCGGCGGCGACCAGCCGGTCGGCGGCCACCGCGTCCAGCAGCACCCCGTTGGTCTGGACCGACGCCACGACACGGGTGGGCGCCAGCCGGCCGCGCAGCTCGTCGACGATGCGCAGGAGATAATCGGGACCGCCGAGCAACGGCTCGCCGCCGTGCAGCCGGACCGTCACACTGTCCAGGTCGTGCGCCCGGGCGTGCTCGGCGATGCGATCACCGATCGCCGCGACGATATCCGGCGTCATCCTGCGCGGTTGGTCGCGCCACGACTGATCCGCCAAGTGATAGACGTAGCAGTAGTCGCAATCCAGGTTGCAGCGCGACTGAACCTTCAGGATGAACTCGCGTAAGGGACGCGATCCCTCGGCCGGCCGCGGCGGAAGCGGGGAGAAGCCCGGCCACGGCAGCTCCGCCGGCATGGATGGGTCCGGGTTACCGGTCGTCTCGCGGAGTTCGAACGGTGGTGACGGCGCGTCCGTTCGAACTGTGGGCGTAGGCCGCGCAGTCCTCGGCTCGCGGAGCGCGCAGGCGCTCCAGGGCCAAGTCGAGGGCGGATGCCGGAGCGGAAACCGAAGAGACGGCAGGCGATTTCATGGCGGCTCCTTATGGAAGTCTGTCTCTATCATCGCATCCGAACCGGCACGGCGAGGGGGATTAGACGGTCCGCGTTCCGCGCGGACCCGCGGCCGGGAGCGCCGAGCCGCGGGCGTGGCGGGCGGCCGGGTGTCGGCGTATCGCCTTGTCGGTGCCGGTCCCTAGACTCTGGGGCGTGAGTTCACCCACGACCGCTCCGCGTCCCGCCCCCGCGTCCGGCTCCAGCGACCCCGGCTCGGGGGACCGGCCGACGCTGCTGTTGCTGGACGGGCACTCGATCGCCTATCGCGCGTTCTTCGCGTTACCGGCGGAGAACTTCAAGACGGTCACCGGGCAGACCACGAACGCCGTCTACGGCTTCACCGCGATGCTCATCAACCTGCTGCGCGACGAGAAGCCGACGCACGTGGCCGCGGCCTTCGACGTGTCGCGCCAGACCTTCCGCGCCGAGGCGTATCCGCAGTACAAGGCCAACCGCACCACCACGCCCGACGAGTTCCGCGGCCAGGTGGAGCTCACCAAGGACGTGCTCGGCGCGCTGGGCATCCCGGTGATGGCCATCGAGGGCTTCGAGGCCGACGACATCATCGCCACGCTCACCACCCAGGCGACGGCCGCGGGCTTCCGCGTGCTGATCGTCACCGGCGATCGGGACTCCATTCAGCTGGTCGACGAGAACGTCACCGTGCTGTACCCGCGCAAGGGCGTCTCGGATCTCACCCGGTTCACCCCGGAAGAGGTCATGGCCAAATACGGCCTCACGCCCAATCAGTACCCCGACTACGCGGCGCTGCGCGGCGACCCGAGCGACAACCTGCCCGGCATTCCCGGCGTGGGGGAGAAGACCGCCGCCAAATGGATCCGCGAGTTCGGTGACCTCAACGCCCTGGTGGACAAGGTCGACCAGGTGAAGGGCAAGGTCGGCAACGCGCTGCGGGCCAATCTGAGCGGCGTGGTGCTCAACCGGCAGCTCACCGAACTGATGCGGGACGTGCCGCTGCCGTACACCCCTGACCAGCTGGCCCAGGGACCGTGGGACCGCGAGAAGATCCACCGGTTGTTCGACGACCTCGAGTTCCGCGTACTGCGCGACCGGCTGTTCGAGACGCTGGCCCCGCCGGAGCCGGAAGCGGAGGCGGGTTTCGAGATCAGCGGCGGCGCGCTGGAGATCGGCGCCGTCGCGAGCTGGCTGGCCGAACACGCGAAAGCCGATGTGCGCCACGGCGTGTCGATCCTGGGCACGGGCTCCCCGGCCGGTGGTGACGTCCGCGCGCTGGCCATCGCGGCCGGTGACGGCGAGAGCGGTTACATCGACGTCACCGTGCTCACCCCGGAGGACGAGGCCGCACTCGGCGCCTGGCTCGCCGACCCGGCCGTGCCGAAGGCGTTGCACGAGGCCAAAGCCGCGGTGCACGCGCTGCGCGGGCGCGGCTGGACCCTCGGCGGGCTGACCAGCGACACCGCGCTGGCCGCGTATCTGGTCCGCCCCGGGCAGCGCACGTTCAACCTCAACGACCTGTCACTGCGCTACCTGCACCGGGAGCTGCGCGCGGAGACCGGCGAGACCGCGCAGCTGTCCCTGCTCGACGCCGAGGACGCCGCCGACGCCGAGCTGGCGCGGGCGCAGATGCTGCGGGCGCGCGCGGTCGCCGACCTGGCCGACGCGCTCGACGAGGAACTGGCGAAGATCGAGTCGATGCCGCTACTGGCGGACATGGAGCTGCCGCTGCTCGGCGTGCTGTCCACCTTGGAGGAGGCGGGCATCGCGGTGGACACCACCAGCTGACCTCGCTGCAGCGGCAGTTCGCCGACCGGGTGGCCGAGGCGGCCGAGGCGGCCTACGAGGTGATCGGCAAGCAGATCAACCTCGGCTCGCCCAAGCAGTTGCAGGTGGTGCTGTTCGACGAGTTGGACATGCCGAAGACCAAGCGCACCAAGACCGGCTACACCACCGACGCGGACGCGCTGGAGTCGCTGTACGAGAAGACCCAGCATCCGTTCCTCGAGCACCTGCTCGCGCACCGCGACGCCACCCGCCTGAAGGTCACCGTCGACGGCCTGCTCAAATGCGTCGCCGAGGACGGCCGCATCCACACCACTTTCAACCAGACCATCGCGGCCACCGGGCGGCTGTCATCGACCGAACCGAACCTGCAGAACATCCCGATCCGCACCGACACCGGCAGGCAGATCCGCGACACCTTCGTGGTCGGCTCCGGCTACCAGTCGCTGATGACCGCGGACTACAGCCAGATCGAGATGCGGATCATGGCGCACCTGTCCGGGGACGAGGGGCTCATCGAAGCGTTCAACTCCGGTGAGGACCTGCACAGCTTCGTGGCGTCGAAGGCGTTCGACATCCCGATCTCCGAGGTGAGCCCGGAACTGCGCCGCCGGATCAAGGCCATGTCCTACGGCCTTGCCTACGGACTGAGCTCCTACGGTCTGTCCGCGCAGCTCAAGATCAGCACCACCGAGGCGAAGGAACAGATGGAGGTGTACTTCGCCCGCTTCGGCCGCATCCGCGACTACCTCTACGAGGTGGTGGAGCAGGCACGCAAGGTCGGCTACACCGAGACGCTGTTCGGCCGCCGCCGCTACCTGCCCGACCTGGATTCCAGCAACCGGCAGCGCCGGGAAGCGGCCGAACGAATGGCGCTCAACGCCCCGATCCAGGGCACCGCGGCCGACATCATCAAGGTGGCGATGATCAACGTGCACCGGGCGATGCGCGAGGCCGGTCTGCGCTCGAGGATGCTGTTGCAGATCCACGACGAACTGCTGTTCGAGGTCGCCGACGGCGAGCGGGAGACGCTGGAGGCGCTGGCACGCGAACAGATGTCCGCCGCCATCGCCCTTTCGGTGCCGCTGGAAGTGTCGGTCGGCGTCGGCCGCAGCTGGGACTCCGCGGCGCACTGAGCGGCCCGCGCACCGCGCGCGGACATGCCGGGCCCGACCGTAGCGGCCCGGCATCCAGCATCCGGCGAGCTACTATCGGGCCGCCGCGTGCGAGTAAACGAATCACGGTGAACGGGACCGGTGTCCCATACTGCGCGGCCACCTACCGTTGGGCTGGTCACATAGGGATAGACGCATACCGAGCGCAGGGGATGGCCATGACTGTCACCGATGAATATCTGGAGAACAACGCCGCCTACGCGAGTACCTTCCGAGGCCCGTTGCCGCTGCCGCCCGCGAAAGGGGTGGCCGTGGTCGCGTGCATGGACGCGCGGCTCAACGTCTACGGCGCGCTGGGCATCGCCGAGGGCGAGGCGCACGTCATCCGCAACGCGGGCGGCGTGGTCACCCCCGACGAGATCCGCTCGCTGGCCATCAGCCAGCGGCTGCTCGGCACCAGGGAGATCATCCTGATCCATCACACCGATTGCGGCATGCTCACCTTCACCGACGACGATTTCAAGGCGAGCATCCAGGACGAGACCGGGATCAAGCCCGAGTGGTCGGCGGAAGCGTTCTCGGACCTGGAAATCGATGTGCGCCAATTGATCGCGCGCATCGTCGCCAGTCCGTTCGTCCCGCACAAGGAATTGATCCGTGGCTTCGTGTTCGACGTCGCCACCGGCGAGCTCAACGAAGTCCTTCCCCGTTAGGGCGGCGAACTTCGCGCCGCCGCAGTGAGATCCGGATGGCGGCACCCGAATCTCACTCAGCAACGGCGTATTCGCGAAGGCGGGTCTCACCTGGGCCGGTGCCGGACCAGGCGCGCCGAACCGGTGGTGAGATCGATCTCGTGGCGTGGCGGCGCGCCGTCGGACTTGTCCTCGCGGTGCAGAAGCGCCGTGATCCGCTGTTCGAACTCGTAGTGCTTGCTGCCCTGGAAGACCGCCGTGACCTCTTCGAAGCCCGCGGCGGCCACCGGTCGGCCGGACCGCTTGCGGGTCCAGGGCAGCGCGCGGCTACCGGTCAGCTTGTTCCAGGCGACTTCGGCGAAGGCGAACCCGATGAGCAGGACGGCCAGACCCGGGATGGTCATGGCGACGAGGAGACCCATGTCACCGACGCTACCCCCGTTCCGGCCGTAACGTCCTGAACTGCGCGTATGGTACTCACGAGTAGACAAATCGGGCATCGAATGTGGTTGCTATTGCGTCGCGAAATCCCTATTCTCGATGCCGTGCCGAATCCCGCCGACCGCCGCAGCGCAGCGCTCTCCGTCGCAGACCGCGACAGCGCTCTGCTTTCGGCGTCGCTCACCGGGCCCTCCGTGGTGACGCAGGCTACCGCCTTCGAGCCCGAGGTTCGTGCCCAGCTACTTCCGCTCACCGCGATGGTGGCGTCGCGTCCCCGAGTCCTCGTAGTAGCCCGCCGTAGCGGGGTCTGATTCGGGCCGGCCCCCTCGCTGCGGGCTTTTTACTTGTTAGTGCTGGTCCCCTCTGTCAACTGAGCCACGACATTCTCCGGGAAGACCTACTTGCAATGACCATCCTGACTCTTGATACAGACATGTTCCACGCCGCCGCCCCCAAGGGCCTGCGCGCCGAAGCCGCCGGGCTGACGTCGGCGGAGTTCCACAGCCGCTACTGCGCGCTCGGTGGCCCGATCCGCCTCGGTGAGTGGTCGCCCGCGGGCACCCGCACGGCGGAGTTCACCGCCACGCTGGAATTCGCCGGGCATCTGCGGACCGTCGTCGCGACCGGAAGCCCGGTCGCGGCGATGACCTCGGCCCTCTACGAGGAGGGCTATCCCGTGGAGATCCTGCAATTCCACCAGCGGCGCACCGCGGACGGCACCGCCACCTTCGTGCGGTGCGAATGCAACGGCAGGCGTGGCTGGGGCGCGGCGATCGCGGATGACGGCGCCGAGTCGACGGTCCGCGCCATGATCGCGGGCGTCAACTTGCTCGGCGCGTCCTGACCAAGGGCAGCCGACCCGCGGGGAGACGGAACGCCGCCCCGCGGTCCCGTGCACCGTCGGAACCCGGACATGCGCCCGGACGCGGGGCGGGCCCGGACGCGAACGTCCGCTTTCGCGTCGTCCGTATCCGGGCCCCGGGTGAATCCGCTTGCGCGGCAGCGTGTTACCGCGCCGCGCGGATCACTGTCCGGCTTGCTTCTCAGCCCCCGCCTGCTGCTCGGCGAGCTGCTTGCGCACCTCGTCCATATCGAGCGCCTTGACCTGGGTCACCAGGTCCTCGAGCGCCGCGGGCGGCAGCGCACCGGGCTGCGCGAACACCAGCACGCCCTCCCGGAAAGCCATGATGGTCGGAATCGAGCGGATGTTGGCAGCCGCCGCGAGGCCCTGCTCGGATTCGGTGTCGACCTTTCCGTGCACCACGTCGGGGTGCTTGTCGGAGGAGGCCTCGAAAGTTGGTGCGAAACTCTTGCACGGACCGCACCAATCGGCCCAGAAATCGACGAGTACCACGTCGTTTCCGGTGACTACCTCATCGAAATTGTGCTGGGTCAGCGTCTGGGTGGCCATGACGTCCTCTCGTTTCGGTGTGCCTGCTATAACGCGGGCTGCCTCGGTTATCTTCCACGGCGGACCCGGCCGATCGGCCACTCGCGCCGCTGATCCCCGTCCCACCGACGGATACCCAGCACGGTCGCCGGAAAATCTCGATCCCGGGCGACGGCGTGGATCGCCTCGCCGAGCTGGTGCGGCGGCACCCGCCTGGCCAGGGTGATGTGCGGAGTCCACGCGTCCGGGTGCAGATTGGCCGGGACGCCGGGACACGGGGAGATCGTGTGGAAGATCCGCCGGTGCAACGCGAGCAGCGCCTCGGAGGGCACCACCGATCGCACCAGGATGGGACGGCGCGCACCGAAGACAACCAGGCCGCCGAGCCGCACCGGGATCGGCGCGAAGATCTGCTCGTCCAGCGCCTGCTCGATGCGCGGCCAGATCTGCCTGGCCACCGCTGCGGTGATATGCGGACGATTGGACTCGTCGGTGCGCGCGGCGAGGCTCGGCACGCCGGCCTCCGCGAGCATCTGCCATTGGCGGCGGATCTCCGTGTCGGCGGCCTCGTCGAGAAGTAGTTCGACCGACTGCACCATGGTCCCCCGAAGGTAACCGTATCCGGGGGATCGCGGGCCGGTTCCGGCGGCCGCGCGCCGCGGCGAGAGGATGTCGCGGTGAACGACGAGAACCAATCCAGGGCGGCCCGGGCGCTGCGGCTCGGCTTGATCGACGGCGACGGCATCGGCCCCGAGGTGGTGCGAGCCGCCGCGCAGGTGGTCGACGAGGCGCTGGCGGCGGTGGGAGCCGCGCCGGTCGAATGGGTGCCGCTGGTGATGGGACACCGGGCCATCGCCGAATCCGGCACCCCGCTGCCCGAGCGGACACTGGCCGAGCTCGCCGGTGTCGATGCCTGGATTCTCGGCCCGCACGACAACGCCTCGTACCCCGCCGAACATCGGGTCGCCCCTGGCGGGGTGATCCGCAAGCGTTTCGACCTCTACGCCAATATCCGTCCCGCGCGGGCGTTCGCGGGCGTGCGTGCGGCCGCGCCGGACATTGATCTGGTGATCGTCCGGGAGAACAGCGAAGGCTTGTACGCCGACCGGAACATGTTCGCCGGGGTGGGAGAGTTCGCGCCGACGCCCGATATCGCCATGTCGGTCGGGGTGGTGACCCGTGCCGCCTGCGAGCGGATCGCGCATCAGGCGTTCCGGCTGGCCGCGACACGGCGCAAACGGGTGACCATCGTGCACAAGGCCAACGTCCTGCCGCTGACGATGGGACTGTTCCGCGACGTCTGCCAGGAGGTTGGCCGGTCGTACCCGGGGGTCGAGGTGGACTCCGAACACGTCGACGCGGCGGCCGCGCACCTGGTCCGTGCCGCCGCCGACTACGACGTGCTGGTCACCGAGAACCTGTTCGGTGACATCCTGTCCGACCTGGCCGGGGAATTGAGCGGGTCGCTCGGGCTCGCCGCCTCGCTCAACTGCTCGGCGACCACGGCGATGGCCCAGGCGGTGCACGGCGCCGCGCCGTCGCTGGCCGGGCACAATCGCGCGAACCCGGCGGCGTTGCAGCTGTCCTCGGCGATGCTGCTGCGCTGGCTGGCCGCCCGGGACGCGGAGGCGGCCCTGGCGCGGGCGGGCGAGCGGATCGAGCGGGCCGTCGCCGCCACCTTCGAGGCGGGCATCGCCACCGCTGACCTGGGCGGACTGGCTTCGACCAGCGAGTTCACCGAGCACGTGTGCGCCAGGGTCCATCGCAGGTAGCGGGCGGGGGTGCGCGAGGAGGCCACCACTCGCCCTCGCTGGTAGCCGCCGGGGCGACGCTCGCAGGCCGACCCAGCGCGCGCCGCCCGCACGCTCCCCGAATCCGCAGGTCGGAAACCGAGAAGGTAGGGTGTCCCGCCGGTGAGCGGCAGGAGACGCGCAACGGCTTCGTGTTGCTGTTGCATTACTGTCCAGCGCGGAACGTTCCGGTCGCTTAGATTGCCAAACGGGTGATTACGCCCGGGTTGCGTGGAGCCGAAATGTGGAGGACTGCTGTGTCTGATCGATCGTTTCTCGGCAGGCGCGCCCTGCGAGCCGCCATGGGCGCGCTCGCCGCGGGTGCGCTGGTGCTGACGGGATGTACCACGAACACCGAGGAGACCGGACCTACGGTGGCCAAGGTGCAGGTGGACAAAGTCGACGAGATCGCCGCACAGCTCCCCGACAAGATCAAGCAGTCCGGCAAGCTCGTGGTCGGCGTGAACATTCCCTATCAGCCGAACGAGTACAAGGACGCCAGCGGCCGGATCGTCGGCTTCGACGTGGACCTGATGGACGCGGTCGCCGCCGTGCTCGGCGTCGAGGCGGAATACGTCGAGTCGGCCTTCGAGAAGATCATTCCCGCGATCCAGGCCGGTACCTACGACGTGGGCATGTCCTCGATCACCGACTCCAAGGAACGCGAGCAGCAGGTCGACTTCACGACCTATTTCAACGCGGGCATCCAGTGGGCCCAGCAGAAGGGCAAGCCGATCGACCCGGAGAACGCCTGCGGCAAGAAGGTCGCCGTCCAGGCCACGACCGTCGAGCACACCGACGAGGTGCCCGCCAAAAGCGCCAAGTGTGTGGCCGAAGGCAAGCCCGCGATTGATATCAAGCCGTTCGACGAGCAGAGCGCCGCGACGAACGCCCTGGTGCTCGGCCAGGTCGACGCCATGTCGGCCGACTCCCCGGTCACCGCGTACGCGATCAAGCAGAGCGACGGCAAGATCGAGACCGCTGGCCCGGTCTTCGACTCCGCGCCGTACGGCTGGGCGGTGCCCAAGGGCGCTGCGCTGGCGGCCGTCCTGCAGAAGGCCGTCCAGCACCTGATCGACAACGGCAAGTACCTCGAGATCACGAAGAACTGGGGCGTCCAGGAAGGCGCCATCACCAAGTCCGTCATCAACGGCGCCGTGAGCTGATCGATGACGGACAACGACACTCGGCCTGCGCCCGGTGATCCCGGGCCCGGCGGAGCGGACTCGACGCGGGAACCGGAGCCGATCAAAGCGGTTCCGCTGCGCAGGCCGGGTCGCTGGATAGCGGCGGCGATCATCCTCGTCCTGGTGGCGCTGTTCGTCTACGGCGCCGCCACGAACCCGGCCTACCGCTGGGACACGTACTGGAAATACCTTTTCGACAGCCGGATCACCGCGGGCGCCATCGTGACGCTGGAGCTGACCGTCTGCGCGATGGCGATCGCGGTGGCGCTCGGGACGATGCTGGCCGTCATGCGGTTGTCGCCCAACCCGGTGTTGCGCGCCACGGCGTGGGTGTACCTCTGGATCTTCCGCGGCACGCCGGTATTCGTGCAGCTGGTGTTCTGGGGGCTGGTCCCCTCGCTGTACAGCCAGATCCAGCTGGGCGTTCCGTTCGGGCCGCAGTTCTTCCAGCTCGACGTGCAGCAGTTGCAAGCGGCGTTCGCCTTCGCCGTCCTCGGCCTCGGTCTCAACGAAGCCGCCTACATGGCCGAGATCGTGCGGGCCGGGATCAACTCCGTCGGCGAGGGGCAGCGGGAAGCATCGTTCGCGCTCGGCATGTCGTGGAGCCAGACCATGCGCCGCACCGTGCTGCCGCAGGCCATGCGCGTGATCATCCCGCCGACCGGCAACGAGCTCATCGGCATGCTGAAGACCACCTCGCTGGTCACCGGCATTCCGCTGAGCACCGACCTGTTCGGCCGGGCGCGCGACATCTACGGCGTGAACTTCCAGCCCATCCCGTTGCTGCTGGTCGCGGCCACCTGGTATCTGGCGATCACGAGTGTGCTCATGGTCGGGCAGTACTACTTGGAGCGCTACTACTCGCGCGGCGTCTCCCGCAAGCTGACCGCCAAGCAGCTGCAGGAGCTCGCCGACGCCCAGCAGGTGGAGAAGGCGAAATGAGCGTCGGCGTCGCGAAGACCACGTCCCCGCCGATGATCGTCGCGGATCGGGTCTGCAAGAACTTCGGAGCGCTTCAGGTGCTCAAGGGTGTCTCGCTCGAGGTGGGCCGCGGCGAAGTGCTCTGCCTGATCGGGCCGTCCGGCTCGGGTAAGTCCACCTTCCTGCGCTGCATCAACCATCTGGAGCAGGTGAACGCGGGCAGGCTCTACGTCGACGGCGAGATCGTGGGCTACCGGGAGAAGAACGGCAAGCTGCACGAGATGCACCCGCGCGACGCGGCCAAGCAGCGCCGCGAGATCGGCATGGTGTTCCAGCACTTCAACCTGTTCCCGCACCGGACCGCGCTGGAGAACATCATCGAAGCGCCGACTCAGGTCAAGAAGGTCCGCAAAGCGGAAGCGGTGGCCAGGGCGCGGGAACTGCTGGACCGGGTCGGACTGGCGGACAAGGCGAACGCCTACCCGGCGCAACTATCCGGCGGTCAGCAGCAGCGCGTGGCGATCGCCCGCGCGCTGGCCATGGACCCGAAGCTCATGTTGTTCGACGAGCCGACCTCCGCGCTGGATCCGGAACTGGTCGGCGAAGTCCTCACGGTGATGCGTGAACTCGCCCGGTCGGGCATGACGATGGTCGTGGTGACCCATGAGATGGGATTCGCCCGCGAGGTCGCCGATCAGCTGGTGTTCATGGACGGCGGCGTGGTCGTCGAGGCGGGACCACCCCGGCAGCTCCTGACCGATCCGAGGCACGAGCGCACCAAGGCGTTCCTCTCGCGACTGCTCTGACTCCGGGCGGACCCGCCGCCGAGCGGTCGGCCCGCCCGCGGGCCACGGTCAACCGTCCGGCATACGGCGGCCTCCGCTCGGCCGCCGGATGCGATCAGTCGCCCGGATCGGTGCCGCGCGGGTTCGGCCGACGGCGGTCGACGGTCCGGTCGGTGGCGTCGCTGGACGCCGTCGGTCCGCGCGACACCGACGGCCGGGTCAGTCGGCGCGCAGGGCGAGCCGCAGCTGACCGAGCAGGACTTTCGCCGCCGGGCTCGCGGGACGGTCGGTGCGCCAGGCCAGCGCGAGACGACCGCGCAGTTCCGGCTGCACGATGCGCACGGTCCGCACCCCCAAGGACTCGGCCTCCCGGCCGGCGAGCTCGGGTACCACGGCGACGCCGAGACCGCGCGCGGCCAAGCGCAGCAGGAACGCGGGCGCCGCTGCCTCGTAGGCGATGCCGGGTGCGAAGCCCGCCATGGCGCATGCGTGCTCGAAGACGCCGCGTATGCCGGTTCCCGGTGTGAGGCAGATCAGCGGACGATCCCGCAGCGCCGCAAGCGGGATCTCGGCGCCGTAGCGAGAATCAGTCGCCGCGACCGCGGCCACGACCGTGGTCTCCAGCACGACGTCGATGCCGAGGCCGGGATCCGCCTCGGCGCCGGTCATTCCGATCAGGGCGACGTCCAGTTCGCCCCGGTCGAGCGCGGCGAGCATCCGCTCGGAGGTGTCCTCGGTGAGGCTGATGCCGACTCGTGGGTGGTCGCGGTGGAAATCGGCGAGCACGGCCGCGACGTCGAGTTCCTCGACCGCCGCCCCCGAGATGAGCCCGACTCGGACCTGGCCGCGCAGCAAGCCGCTGAACTCGTCGACCGTGTGGGTGATCCGCTGGGCGGCGGCCAGTGCGGCCCGCGCGTGCGACAGCACGGCCGCCCCGACTTGGGTCGGCGTCACCGTGCGTCCGCCACGGTCGAGCAACGGCTGGCCGAGTTCGCGTTCCAATTGGCGGATCTGCGCGCTGAGACCGGGCTGGGTCAGGTGCAGCCGGGCCGCCGCGCGGGTGAAGCTCGCCTCTTCGGCCACCGTGACGAGGTAGCGGAGCTGGCGCAGTTCCATAACTGATGATTATAGGTATCGGAAAGCATATCTGTTTTACTTCTCCGTCGCGGCCGAGCATCGTCGAAGCCATGGGAAATATCGCAGAGACCATCGACCACGCCGCCTTCACCGGTCCCGTCTTCCATCCCGGCGACGCAGGCTATGACGCGGAGATCGCCGGATTCCAGACCGCGTACACGCATCGGCCTGCCCTGGTCGTCGGCGCGGTACACGCCGAGGACGTGCGGACGGCCGTGGAATACGCGGCCCGGCGCGAGTTGCCGATCGCCGTGCAGGCGACGGGGCACGGATTGTCGGTCGCTGCGGACGCAGGAGTGCTGATCAGCACCCGGCGGATGACCGGCATCCGGATCGATCCGGTGCGCGAGACCGCGCACATCGGCGCCGGAGTCCGCGCGGGCGCGCTCGTCGACGCGGCGGCCGCGCACGGACTGGCTCCGCTGAACGGCTCCTCGCCATCGGTGGGCATCGTGGGTTATCTGCTCGGTGGTGGCGTGGGGCTGCTGGCGCGCCGATTCGGGTACGCGGCCGAGCACGTGCGGGCGATCGAGCTGGTCACCGCCGACGGCCGGGTGCGCACCCTGGCGCCGGGCGACGCGCTGTTCGGCGCGGTGCTCGGCAGCGGAGGCAATTTCGGGGTCGTGACCGGCCTCGAGGTGGGTCTGGCGCCGATCACCACGGTGTACGGCGGGCAGTTGGTGTTCGACACGCCGCTGGTCGAGCGGGCACTGGACGCGTGGCGGCGATGGACCGCGACCGTGCCGGACGAAGTGACCTCGACGATCGCCATGCTCGCATTCCCCGACATCCCGCAGGTGCCCGCGCCGCTGCGCGGGCGGTACGTCGCGTCGATCCGGATCGCCTCCAGCGGTTCGGCCGAGGAAGGCGAGCGACTGGTCGCGCCCCTGCGGGCGGTCGGCGAACGACTGAAGGACGACCTGCGGGCGATGCCGTACACCGAATCGCACACCATCCACAGCGACCCCGACCATCCGCACGCCTACGCCGCCACCAACGCACTGCTCGGCGAGTTCACCGAGGAAACCGCCACTGCCTTGCTGGCCGCGGCGGGGCCGGGATCCGGGGCGGGGGCGGTCGTGGACATCCGTCACCTCGGTGGTGCGCTGGCTCGCCCGGGCGATGCCGCGATCGCCGTGGACCATCGGGAGGCCGCTTATCTCGTGCGGATCATCACCGGCCCGGATGGCGGCGCGACCCGGGCGGGTATCCGTACCGCGCTGGCGCCGTGGACGCTCGGGCACAACCTCAACTTCCTCTACGGCGCGGGCTCCGAGGCGGACGAGGCGCAGACCCGCGCGGGGTACCGGCCGGACACGTATGCCCGGTTGGCGGCCCTCAAGGCTCGGCACGATCCGCGCAACCTGTTCCGTTTCAATCGCAACATCCGGCCCGTCGCCGGGTGAGTCCGGCGCCGCCGCGGCCCTGGTGGGCGCGACGGCGGCATGCTATCTTCGTGATATCACTCTGATATTGGGAGGATGTCATGCAGTTCCGATCCGCGTTCCGTCTCAACGGCTTCCTGGTGCTGCTGGGATGGTTCGTGCTCACGATCCTGTTCGGTGGCGCCGCGGCGCTCGGCTTCGTCGCCGGCGCGCGGCACGGCAACGCGCTCGCCGTGGCGGGTGCGGTGGCCGCGACGGTGGCGGTGGTCGTCCTGCTATTGCTCGCGACCGGCCTGACCGTGGTGAACCCCAACGAAGCCAAGGTGGTCCAGTTCTTCGGCCGCTACGTCGGCTCGGTGAGCGAGCCGGGCTTCTTCTCGGTGCTCCCGCTGACCGACCGCAAGAGCATCTCGCTGCGCGTGCGGAACTTCGAGACCCAGAAACTCAAGGTCAACGACGCCGACGGCAACCCGGTCGAGATCGCCGCGGTGGTCGTCTACCGGGTGGTGGACAGCTTCAAGGCGGCCTTCGCCGTCGACGACTACGAGGAATACGTCGAGACCCAGTCCGAGGCGGCCGTCCGGCACCTGGCCACCACGCACCCCTACGACGCGCACGAGGCGGGCCGCACCAGCCTGCGCGACGGCGCGGAGGTCGCCGAGGAACTGACCGTCGAACTGCGCGAGCGCACCGAGATGGCGGGGATCGAGGTGCTGGAAGCGCGGATCACCCACTTGGCCTACGCGCCCGAGATCGCCCAGGCGATGCTGGTGCGCCAGCAGGCGAACCAGGTGGTCGCCGCGCGCACCCGGATCGTTGAGGGCGCGGTCGGCATGGTCGGCCTGGCGTTGCAGCGGCTCGCCCAGGAGGGCATGGTGGAGCTGGACGAGGAACGCAAAGCGGCGATGGTGTCGAACCTGCTCGTCGTGCTGTGCGGTGACCGTCCGACCCAGCCCGTCGTCAACGCCGGTTCGCTCTACTCCTGAGGCGGGCGGCCCGTGGCTGAGCGCAAGAAACTGCTGCTACGCCTGGACCCGGCCGTCCACGACGCCATCGCGAAGTGGGCGGCCGAACGACCTGCGCAGTGTGAACGCCCAGATCGAGTACGCGCTGCGCCTGGCGCTGGAGCAGGCCGGGCGCAAACCGAAGTCGCAGTGACACGAGTCCGAGACCGATCAGAGATGGTGTCCGGCCTCATCCGCGCGAAGACTGCTAGGTGTCGGCGAACCGCCAGCTGCGCACCGGAAGGAGACTTCGATGACCACCACCGTGCAGATCGACCACGTCGTGCGCGACTACGACACCTGGAAACCGATGTTCGACGCGTTCGAGAACTTTCTCGCGCAGGCCGGAGCCCGCAATTGCCGGTTGCACCGATTCACGCACAACCCGAACCGGGTGCTCATCGACCTGGATTTCGACACGGCCGACGCGGCCGAAGCCTTCCGCGACCAGATGCGCAAGATCACCGGCCAGCCACGGGTCCAGGAGGTGCTGGTCACCCACGAGATCTCCATCCTCGAGCTGGTCGACGAGCACCGTCCCGTACTCAGGGCTTCTTCGTGACGAAGATCGCCGTACCCGGGAACAGCTCACCGCGCAGCGGGCTCCACTGCCCCCATTCGCGCTCGAGCCATTCCGGCCATTCCGGTTCGACGATGTCCTCCAGGACCAGTCCCGCCGCGACGATCTCCCGGACCCGGTCGCCGATGGTCCGGTGGTGCTCGACGTAGGTGGGCACGTCGTTGCCGTCGACCTCCACGTACGGGGTGCGGTCGAAGTAGGGGATGGTCGCGGTCAGGCCCGCCGGACCGGGGTCGTCCGGGAAGATCCAGCGCATCGGGTGATTCACCGAGAACACCCACCGCCCGCCCGGCCGCAGCACCCGCGCCACTTCGCGCATCACCAGCGCCGAATCGGCGACGAACGGCACGGCGCCGAATGCCGAGCAGGCCAGGTCGAACGAGGCGTCCTGGAACGGAAGCGCCTCCGCGTCCGCCTGCACCAGCGGCACCCGCGGCCCGCCGCGCGCCATGACCGCCAGCCCCCGTTCCAGCATGCCGCGCGACAGGTCGAGTCCGACCGGCCGCGCGCCCTGCCCGGCCAGCCAGCGCGCGCACGGAGCCGAGCCGCAGCCGATCTCCAGCACCAGCTTGCCCGTGACGTCGCCCAGGAACCGCATGTCGCCCTCGTGCAGGCCTTCCGGGCACCAGACGAACTCGCCGCCGGGGGAGTCCACGCCGAGGAACTCCGCGTGCGTCTCGTGGTACTGGGCGGCATCGGCGTCCCACCAGCGCCTGCTGGCCAGCCTGCTGGCCATCGATCCGATCCGGGTTCGGGCCGTGCCCGCCGTCCCGAGCAGTGCGTTCGCTTGCGCATGGCGATCTTCCGACACGCCGATCAGACTATCGGCGTGGCGACCCGACCGGTTTGCCCGCCCGGACCGAGGTCGCGTACGCTGAACGCGCGAGTGTCTTCCGTACAGCCGTACCGGAGTTCAACCCGTGCTGAGTTTCACGCGCGTCGCGTGCGGTACGTTCCTAGTGTCCGTCTTCACACTTCGCGGTGAGATCGCAGCGTACCGAAAGTTCCAATGTCCGCAACCGACCACAATCCGTCCGGAGCAAACCGACATATGCCCACCACCGTCACCTCGCCGCAGGTAGCCGTCAACGACATCGGCTCCGCCGAGGATTTCCTCGCCGCCATCGACGCCACGATCAAGTACTTCAACGACGGCGACATCGTCGAAGGAACCATCGTCAAGGTCGATCGCGACGAGGTCCTGCTCGACATCGGTTACAAGACCGAAGGCGTCATCCCCTCTCGTGAGCTCTCCATCAAGCACGATGTCGACCCCAACGAGGTCGTTTCCGTGGGCGATGAGGTCGAGGCTCTTGTTCTCACCAAGGAGGACAAGGAAGGCCGCCTGATCCTGTCGAAGAAGCGGGCGCAGTACGAGCGTGCGTGGGGCACCATCGAGGAGCTCAAGGAGAAGGACGAGGCCGTCAAGGGCACCGTCATCGAGGTCGTCAAGGGCGGTCTGATCCTCGACATCGGCCTGCGCGGCTTCCTGCCCGCCTCGCTCGTCGAGATGCGGCGTGTCCGCGATCTCCAGCCGTACGTCGGCAAGGAGATCGAGGCCAAGATCATCGAGCTGGACAAGAACCGCAACAACGTCGTGCTCTCCCGCCGCGCCTGGCTGGAGCAGACCCAGTCCGAGGTGCGTAGCGAGTTCCTGCACCAGCTCCAGAAGGGCCAGGTCCGCAAGGGTGTGGTCTCCTCGATCGTCAACTTCGGCGCCTTCGTCGATCTGGGCGGCGTGGACGGTCTGGTGCACGTCTCCGAGCTGTCCTGGAAGCACATCGACCACCCGTCCGAGGTCGTCGAGGTCGGCAACGAGGTCACCGTCGAGGTGCTCGACGTCGATCTGGACCGCGAGCGCGTCTCGCTGTCGCTCAAGGCGACCCAGGAAGACCCGTGGCGTCAGTTCGCCCGCACCCACGCGATCGGCCAGATCGTGCCGGGCAAGGTCACCAAGCTCGTTCCGTTCGGCGCCTTCGTCCGCGTCGAGGAGGGCATCGAGGGCCTGGTGCACATCTCCGAGCTGGCCGAGCGCCACGTGGAGGTTCCGGACCAGGTCGTGGCCGTCGGCGACGACGCGATGGTCAAGGTCATCGACATCGACCTGGAGCGTCGCCGGATCTCGCTGAGCCTCAAGCAGGCCAACGAGGACTACCACGCCGAGTTCGACCCGTCGAAGTACGGCATGGCCGACAGCTACGACGAGCAGGGCAACTACATCTTCCCCGAGGGCTTCGACCCGGACACCAACGAGTGGCTCGAGGGCTTCGACAAGCAGCGCGAGGAGTGGGAAGGCCGCTACGCCGAGGCGGAGCGTCGCCACAAGATGCACACCGCGCAGATGGAGAAGATGGCGGCCGACGCCGCGGCCGAGGCCGCGAACGGCGGCGGCGCGTCGAACTACTCCTCCGAGAGCGGTTCGCAGTCTTCCGCCAACCAGGCCGAGCCCGCCGGCGGTTCGCTGGCCAGCGACGCCCAGCTGGCCGCTCTCCGCGAGAAGCTGTCCGGCAACGCCTGATCCGCGTCAGCTGAACTGATCCGCACTGCACCCCAACCGGCTTCCGGTTGGGGTGCAGTCGTTTCTCGTTCCGCTCAACGCCCCGCGGGGCGCTTACGCCGATGCGGCCTGCGAATCCCCCGCGAAGGCTTCGTGGTTCCGCGCTTTACTTCGGGGACCTCCTCGGGAGGCTCGGCCGCTTCGTGCGGAGCCACCGTCTGCGCCGTCGTGAGCGCGACCACCTGAATCTCCTCCAGGCGCAGGCCGAGCCCAGCCAGCCGGGCGATCACCCCCAAACGATGCTCCGGCATGCCCGGACGGATCCGCAGGGGAGCTCGGTCGGGCCGCCGCAAGACATACGTGCGGTGCTCGGCGTCGAACACCACCGGCGCACCGTCCCTGATCGCCCGGTAGGCGGCCAAGTCCAGCGCGTTGTGCCGGATCGGGTCGATCAACAGAGCCCCGATGAACTGCTCCGCCTGGCGCAGGCGCAGGTCCAGCTCCGGCGGGTCCAAATGCTCGAACCGCCGCCTGACCCGGAACCGATAGTCCTCCGCCGCGCGATGCAGCAGGTGCCGGTGCCGCTCGATCTCGACCGCCAAGTCGACCGCGCGATCGATGTCGATGGTCGCCGGGTCACGTGGGTCGGGCGTCGAAGCGTGGACTTCGGGCATGGCGTCTCCTCGGTCGGGTTGCGGATTACATTGGGCGGCAACTCGATCGACGTCCGACAATGCGTCATTGTGCCGGAGGGGTCCGACAGAAACGGCGCCTGGATCCGGTACGCTCAGTAGCCGATTGTGAACCGGCGCTGAATGAACCGGGGCAGCTCGGCTTCGTCGAGAAGGGCGACGGCCACGTCTTCGGCGGAGAGATCCGGGCCGCCGACGAGCAGCTGATCGCCGCCGATCCGGAAGCGCCCGGTGCGCTCACCCGGATTGATCCGCCCTGACGAAGGACTCAGATAGGTCCAATTGCGGTTGGACAGCCGATAGACGTCCAATGCGTCGCGCAATGCGCGCACCACCTCGGCGTACTCCGCCGGGACGCGGAGCACCTCGGTGAGCCCGCGAATGAACTCCTCCCCGGTGTCGAGCAGTTGCACGCCGGGCGCTACCTCCAAACTGCCCGCGCCGCCCACCGCGATCAGCCGCACGCGGGGGTGCCGATCGAGCGCACCGACCATCGCTCGCGCGCCGACCACGAAGTTGTCCGCGTTGGCGATGGTGTCGGCGATGCCGTGCCCGGCGTTCACCGCGCTGACCACCACATCGAGTCCGGCGATCGCCGCCGCGATGCTGTCGGTGTCCAGCCAGTCGGCCACCGCCCACGTCTCATCCCCGCGCTGGGCGGGGAAGCGGGTCGCGTCGCGTGTGAAGGCGGTGATCCGATGCCCTCGCCGCAGTGCCTCGGTGACGACACGGGAACCGATGACGCCGGTCGCCCCGAAAACCCCGATCTCCACGATCACTCCTTAACATCGTGCAATTCCTACACGCCGTTCAGTACCTACACGGCTGATAGTAGCCAAACGCTGTAGAGTGTCAACCGTGGCCGAGATCGTCAGCAGTCGCCGGGAGCGGCTGCGCGCGCAGACGCTGACGGATATCAAGACGATCGCGATGCGGTTGCTGGCGGAGGGGGGCCCGGACGCCATCTCGTTGCGCGCTATCGCACGTGAGATGGGGATGACGGCGGGCGCGATCTACGGCTACTACGCCACCCGTGACGACCTCGTCTCCACGCTCATCTCGGACGTCTATACCGCGTTGGTCGACCGTCTCGAAGCCGCTCGCGACGCCGTCCCGGTCGGCGACCCGGCCGGACGCATCATCGCCTGGGCCGAGGGCGTGCGCGCGTGGGCCATCGAGCGGCCCGCCGAATTCCGGCTCATCTACGGTGACCCTGTGCCCGGTTATCAGCCACCGCCGGGTGGGGCCGCCGCAGCGGCCGAAATGCGCGCCTGCACCGGGCTGGTCGGTCTGGCGGGCGCCGCGTGGCCGCGCGCCGCGGCCACGCAGACCACCGGCGACTGCACGTGGGCGGATTTCGACGCGGGCCTGGCCGAGCATGTCCGCTCCGACTTCCCGGAACTGCCGCCGGACGCGCTCGCTCTGGCCCTGCGCATGTGGGGCCGGATGCACGGACTGATCGCGCTGGAGGTGTACGGCCACCTGCGTCCCCAGTCCCAGGATCCGGCGAAGCTCTTCCACGCCGAGATGCGCGACTTGGTGCGCTCTCTGGGCTTCTGAGGCCGCTGGGACAAGGGCGATGGGCCGCCGACGCCGCCGCGAGGAACTGGGTTGGATATGACGGGGGGTGCGACGCCGAAAAGGGTGCTCCAGCGGCACGGTGGTGCCGGTCGAGCAGTTGTCGTGAATAGATGACGTGCGCGGCCGGAAAGCGGTTGCTGGCAGTGCACCGCGCCGGGAATCGGCAGGGACCTATAATGGGTTTACAGCCAAGCTATTTCGACGGCGTGCACACTGTCGCCTTCGCCGTCAACGAATTCGTACGGTCCCGCGAATATCGAAGGAGTATCGCGCCGCCAGCTATCTGTTGGTGGTCGAATCTTCCTTCGGATGGATGCGCTTGCCAGATCTGCTCGACCTCCCACTCTGCCCAGCTGATCCATAGCGATTCATCGACCACTCCCGAGATGGATTTCCCGAAGACGGGGAATTTCGGTCAGTCGCGCGTTCGATGATGTGCGCGCAGAGGCGAAACGGTACGTACGACCCGGCGGTGATCTTTTCGAGAACTCGCATACTCGAGGCTGCCCGCTCGGGCGACTGATCTTGCATCTGTACTTGCATTCCCTGCTGTTCGGCGTCGCCTCCCGCCGGGGCATCGGCTCATGGGGGACCGATCACGCCACCGCGCACCGACCGGGCTCGGGCACGCAAAAGAGTGGCCCAGCCTTGGCGAGAGGCTGGGCCACGTCGAACTCGGGTTCAGCTTGCGGTAGCAGGTACCCACCGGACCGCGGGTGCGGCCGGACGGTTCCGCATGGCAGCGAAACTGTGCCGCGCGGGACTGATGAACGCGGTGAACCAAGAGCGACGGTGCTCGGCGAGCGCCGCCGCGACAGCAGGGATCTGAATGCAGTGCACTCGCCCCGCCATGCCCAGGCGGTGGCGACCCGTCTGGTTGATTCTGGTGCCCAATGGTGTTCCTTTGCTTCGCTGGTGTCGGCCTGGATCGCCACGGCGAAGATTAGCGGAACGAAAGTGCTCTGCAGAGTATTTTGCGCGAGTAATTGCTTCGGCGTGTCGGAAAGTCGTCGCTCCCAGCACCGCAAACATCCGGAATTGTTGCGAATTGGTCTCGGCGCAGTCACGGATCGGGCAAATAGGGCCTCGGGTGGTGGAATGCGCGAGCGCATCGGGTAATCGAGCGGATTACCCGCCTCCAGCCCGGGTCGCCGCTGGTCGGCGCGCGCGTCACCGCGGACGAACCGGCGTCGCCGTGGGGGCCGGGGCGGCGGACGCTCGCGCCGCGCCCGGGTGCAAGACTGGTCGAATGTTACGAATCGGCCTCACCGGAGGCATGGGAGCGGGGAAGTCGACGGTCGCCCGGGTGCTCGCCGACCTGGGCGCGGTGATCATCGATTCCGACCTGATCGCCAGGGAGGTGGTCGAGCCGGGCACCGAGGGTCTGGCCGCTCTGGTGGACGCCTTCGGCGCTGGCATCCTCGCCGCCGACGGCAGCCTCGACCGGCCCGCGCTGGCCGCCAGGGCCTTCGCTGACGACGCGGCGCGCGCGACGCTGAATTCGATCACCCACCCGCTCGTCGGCAAGCGCACCGCGGAATTGATCGCGGCCGCGCCTCCGGATGCCATTGTCGTGCAGGACATTCCCCTGCTGGTGGAAAATGGTCTCGCGCCGTTGATGAATCTCGTGCTGATCGTCGATGTGGACGCCGAAATACGTATCCGCCGCTTGGTGGAATTCCGTGGCGTCAGCGAAGCCGATGCGCGGGCGCGCATTTCGGCGCAGGCCACCGACGAACAGCGCCGAGCCGTTGCCGATGTGTTGCTGGACAACAGCGGCGCACCCGGTGCGGTCGAGGCCGAGGTGCGCCGCCTGTGGGCTGAGCGTCTGGTGCCGTTCGAGCGCAACTTGCGTACCGGGGTATCCGCGCGTCGCGGCGACATCCGGCTCGTTCCCGCCGATCCGGACTGGCCCGCGCAGGCGCAGCGGTTGATCGCCCGCTTGTGGGTGGCCTGCGGTAGCGCCGCGTCCCGCATCGACCACGTCGGCTCCACCTCGGTGCCGGGGCTGCCCGCCAAGGATGTGATCGATCTGCAGATCACGGTCGCCGACCTGGCCGCCGCCGACGGCCTGCGCGACGCGCTCGGCGCCGCGGGGTTCCCGGTCCGGCCGGAGGCGACCCAGGACAACCCGAAGCCGACGCCGCAGGACCCCGCCGGTGTGGATACGGCACTGTGGCGCAAACGTTTCCACCAGAACGCCGACCCCGGCCGGTTGGCGAACGTGCATGTGCGGGTCGAGGGCTCGCCCGGCCAGCAGTACGCGCTGTTGCTGCGCGACTGGCTGCGCGCCGACCCCGACGCGCGCGCGGAGTATCTAGCCGTGAAGCGGAAGGGTGAAGCCGAGGCGGCCGGACTCACCGGCGCGGAGGCGAGTGCCGCCTACCTCGGCGTGAAGGAACCGTGGTTCGACGCGGCCTATCCGCGAGCTCTGGCCTGGCGGGACACATCCGCGCCCTAGCGGCTGGACCCGACGGCATCCTCGATCCCGGGGCGGTCGAACTCCGCATCGTTATCGCGCAGCGGAGCCGGGCCGTCGAGGGCTTTCTCGCATCACGGGGCGCTACAGCCAGGTGAGGGTGATGTCCATGGTGTCCAACCAGCCTTCCAAGGTATGGCCGTTGGCGGCGATGCCGTCGATGGCGGCGGTCGCGTGCTGCACCGCCGCCTCGGCGTCGCCGCGCGAGATCAGTCCGGCGGTGTGCGCGGCCAGCAGTTCGTCGACGTCCAGCAACTGGGTGTCACGCGACGAGCGCACGATGATGTCGAGGTAGTGATCGACGGACTTCCACTTCTTGGGAGCGACCACCGTGAAGTCACCGACGTCGAGGTAGTAATCCTGGTCGCGGCGATGGGCGGGCAGGTAATGGAAGATGGTCGCGCGCAGGTGCAGCTTCGGCAGCAGCCAGGACTCGATGTAATGGAACTGCGGGTGGTCGGAGGTGCGTGCCATGTACAGGCCCCACGGCTCGACGCGGTACTTCTCGACCGGGCGCACGAAGCCTTTGGGGTCCGTGTTCGTCAGGTCCGCGATGTTGAAGTACTCGACTTTGGGCCGGTGTACGTCGACGATAGGTGCCTGCGTCATGCATCAAGAATCTACCGTTGCTCCCGGCCCGTCGAGTCGGACGCAGTAATCCGCGGGCTACGTCCAGGTGAGGGTGACACCGCGGGTGGCGAGCCAGCCCTCGACGCGGTGATCGTGCGCGGCCAGCCCGTCGAGCGCCGCCGTGGCCCGTGCGAAGGCCCGGTGCGCCCGCGCCGTGTCCACCAGTCCGGCGGCATGCGCGGCGAGCAGCTCGTCGACGCCGGCGAGCTCGGCGCTGCGCCCCGTGCGCACGGCGACGGCCAGGTACAGGTCCACCGCTTTCCAGCGCTTCGGACCGATCCGGGTGAACTCGCCGAGATCGAGCCGATGCACCCGTTCCGGGTGGTGCGCCGGGTTGGTCCGCGCCAGCGTCACGCGCAACGACAGTTCCGGCAGCAACCAGGTCTCGAGATAGTGCGCATCCGGCCCGGTGACCGAGCGTGCCATGTACAGGCCCCACGGTTCGACGTGGAAACGCTCGACCGGGCGGACGAAGCCTCTGGCGTCGGTATTGGTGAGCTCGGCCAGATCGAAGAACTCCACCCTGGGCCGGTGCGGAGATGGCGCGGCCGTGGCGATCGACCCCGGAGGGACGGCGCCGGTGACGGAGGGAACCACCGAGCGGAGGTCTCTGGCGACGTACCCGGCGAGGCCGGTCACGGCCGGCACGGCGACGAGCAATGGAATGAGACCGCTCATGGCTTTCGTCCTTCACGACGTCCGAACAATCAGATCAGGGTACATCCGGTGCGAGGTCGCCGATTGGTTCTCGATGAGGTTTCATTCACTCGAAACATATTGTGAGAACGGGCATTTCGGGCAGGTAACCGTCTTCGCCGAGCGGGCTCGACGGGGCTGTGAGGAGGTGGCCACGGACCCCCGCTCACGGTGTCGCCGCAGCCTGCGGCACGTCCGCCGCACCGGGCGTACCACTTCCCGGTGCCGTGACGGCATCGCCGGGCCGGTCCGTCGTCCGCCCAGGGAATCTGTCAGTGGGTAGGCCTAGGCTGGTGAGCATGGCATTCGCAACCGAGATTCCGGCGGAGGGCGACGAGGATAGGCGCGCCGAGGACAGGCGCGCCGAGGACACGGCCGCCGAGCAACCGCTGGCGCACTCGGAGTTCCGCCCGGTCGGCGAGATCGAGCGCGTGGGCGGCCGGTTCGAGGTGGTCAGTGACCACCAGCCCGCGGGAGACCAGCCCGCCGCGATCGCCGAGCTGGAGCGCAGGATCAAAGCGGGGGAGCGCGACGTGGTGCTGCTCGGCGCCACCGGTACCGGAAAGTCGGCCACGACGGCCTGGCTGATCGAGCGGTTGCAGCGGCCGACGCTGGTGATGGCCCCGAACAAGACGCTCGCCGCCCAGCTGGCCAACGAACTGCGCGAGATGCTGCCGAACAACGCCGTCGAGTACTTCGTCTCGTACTACGACTACTACCAGCCCGAGGCGTACATCGCGCAGACCGACACGTATATCGAGAAGGACAGCTCGATCAACGACGATGTCGAGCGGCTGCGCCATTCGGCGACCTCGAGCCTGTTGTCCCGCCGCGACGTAGTGGTGGTCGCCTCCGTGTCCTGCATCTACGGCCTCGGCACGCCGCAGTCGTATCTCGACCGATCGGTGCAGTTGCAGGTCGGCACCGAGATCGACCGGGACGCGCTGCTGCGGCTGCTGGTCGACGTGCAGTACACCCGCAACGACATGGCGTTCACCCGCGGCTCGTTCCGGGTGCGCGGCGACACCGTTGAGATCATCCCGTCCTACGAGGAACTCGCCGTCCGCATCGAGTTCTTCGGTGACGAGATCGAGGCGCTGTACTACCTGCACCCGCTCACCGGCGACGTGGTCCGCCAGGTCGACATGCTGCGGATCTTCCCCGCCACCCACTACGTGGCTGGGCCGGAGCGGATGGAGCGCGCCGTGCGCGACATCGAGGCGGAGCTGGAAGACCGGCTCGCCGAATTGGAACGCCAGGGCAAATTGCTGGAGGCGCAGCGGCTGCGCATGCGCACCCAGTACGACTTGGAGATGATCCGCCAGGTCGGCTTCTGCTCCGGCATCGAGAACTACTCGCGCCACATCGACGGCCGCCCGGCGGGTTCGGCGCCCGCGACGCTGCTGGACTACTTCCCGGAGGACTTTCTGCTCGTCATCGACGAGTCGCACAACACCGTCCCGCAAATCGGCGGCATGTACGAGGGCGACATGTCCCGTAAGCGCAACCTGGTGGAATACGGCTTCCGGCTGCCGTCCGCCGTGGACAACCGGCCACTGACCTGGGAGGAGTTCGCCGATCGCATCGGGCAGACGGTCTACCTGTCGGCCACTCCCGGTCCGTACGAGCTCGGGCAGACCGGAGGTGAGGTGGTCGAGCAGGTCATCCGGCCCACCGGCTTGGTGGATCCGAAGGTCGTGGTCAAGCCGACGAAGGGGCAGATCGAACGATCTGATCCACGAGATCAGGCAGCGCACCGAACGCGACGAGCGGGTTCTGGTCACCACGCTCACGAAGAAGATGGCCGAGGATCTCACCGACTACCTGCTGGGGCTCGGAGTCCGGGTCCGCTATCTGCACTCCGAGATCGAACACGCTGCGCCGCGTCGAGTTGCTGCGGCAGCTGCGTCTCGGCGAATACGAACGTGCTGGTGGGCATCAACCTGCTGCGTGAGGGTCTCGACCTGCCCGAGGTGTCGCTGGTGGCGATCCTCGACGCGGACAAGGAGGGGTTCCTGCGCAGCACCACCGCGCTGATCCAGACGATCGGCCGCGCGGCGCGCAACGTCTCCGGTGAAGTGCACATGTACGCGGACAAGATCACCGATTCCATGCAGTTCGCCATCGATGAGACCGAGCGCCGCCGCGCGAAGCAGATCGCCTACAACGAAAAAATGGGCATCGATCCCCAGCCGCTGCGCAAGAAGATCGCCGACATCCTCGACCAGGTGTATCGGGAGGCCGACGAGACCGAGGTGGAGATCGGCGGCTCCGGACGCAACGCCAGCCGCGGCAGGCGTGCGCAAGGCGAGCCCGGCCGAGCGGTCAGCGCGGGTGTGTACGAGGGCCGCGACGTCAGGTCGATGCCGCGTGCCGAACTCGCCGATCTGGTGAAAGAACTCACCGCCCAGATGATGAACGCGGCCAGGGAGCTGCAATTCGAGCTCGCCGGGCGGTTACGCGACGAGATCGCCGATCTGAAGAAGGAACTGCGCGGCATGGACGCCGCCGGATTGAGTTGAGCTCCGCCGCAGCGGCGCTGCCTCCGCAGGCCGCTCGCCGAATTGCCGCGCAGGCAGCCGCGCCGTCAGGACTGGGTGGCCATCCATTCGTTCACGCGGCGCTCGGCCTCTTCGCGCGAGACGTCCTCGACCTTGGTGAGCACCGCCCAGCGGTGGCCGAAGGGATCGATGACCACGCCGAACCGGTCGCCGGTCACGAACGTCTGCGGCTGCTCTACGCTGCGGGCGCCGTGTTCGACCGCGCGCCCAACCACCGCGTCGACATCCGGGCAGTAGTGCACGATCGAGGTGTGCACCCATTCGCCGTTCGGCGCGAGCACACCGTTGTCCGGGATCGGCATGCCCAGCTGCAGGGTCGAGTCGCCGATCTTCAGCTCGGCGTGCGCGGGCTGCCCGTCGGGCAGGTCGTTGCGGCTGAGCACCTCGGCGCCGAACACGGCGCGGTAGAAATCGATCGCTTTGTTGCCGTCACCGACCGCGAGAAAGCAGGTGATCGAGTGGTAGCCGTCGGCGATGGGATTCACTGTGTTCGTCATGACCACAACTTTCGCCGGTCGCGGCGCTCGGGTCTTGTAAGAAAGCGACACCGTGCCGAGTAACGCCGAATCGCCGCTCGCGCGCAATCCGCTGGCGCCCACCGACACCAAAGGGATACTGCATCCGGACGAGCAGGCGAAGCATCGCGCCCTGGTCCGCCTGCCGCCGGGTCCCGCGGTGGACCGCTACGTCGAGTGGTACTGGGCGGTGCGCTGGGATCTGCGCGGCCGGCCGCCGTACCGGGCGGAGGTGCTGTCCTATCCGAGCGTCAATGTCACCTTCGAACGGTCGCTGCTGCGCACCGGCGGCTTCGTCAACGGCGTGACCACCACGAAGTTCATCCGTGAGCTCAGCGGAGCCGGGGAGACGTTCGGTATCCGTTTCCGGGCGGGCGGTTTCGGCGCGTTCACCGGACTCGATGTCGGCTCGTTGCGCGACCGCGCCGTGCCCATAGCCGACGTGCTGCCCGACGCCGACGACCTGACCGAGCGGGTGCTCGACGCACCGACCGTCGAGCGGCGCCGTGCCGTCGTCGAGGAGTATCTCGCGGCACATCCCGCCGTCGAGGATCCGACGTACCGATCGGTGCTGCGCATCGTCGAGGCGATGGCCACCGATCCGGAGTTGACCAGGGTCGATCAGATCGCCGAGCGGTTCGGCGTACCCGCCAGGACGTTGCAGCGGATGTTCCGCCGGTACGTCGGTGCCGGTCCGAAATGGGTGCTGCGGAGGTATCGGTTGCAGGACGGCGCCGATCTGCTCGCCAGAGGCCGATTCGAGGACCTTGCCGCGTTGGCCGCGGAACTGGGCTATTTCGACCAGGCGCATTTCTCGCGTGAGTTCACCGCGGAAGTGGGTATGGCCCCCCTGGCATACGCCAAGAATTCGCTACGTTTCCGCAACGAGGTCACCGCCAAGGTCATGCCGACGAAGACTTAGTTGCCGGATAGCCGACTAGGAGCCGGGCATGGATGTCGTGGTGCTGATCGGACGGGTGTTGTTCGCGATGTTGTTCCTGACCTCCGCCGTGGGGCACTTCACCCGGACCGAGGCGATGACAGGGTACGCGCAGAGCAAAGGCGTGCCGATGGCGAAGGCGGCCGTGCTGGGCTCCGGCGTGCTGTTCGCCCTCGGCGGCCTCAGCGTGCTGTTGGGTATCTGGCCCGATCTCGGTTCGCTGCTGCTCGTGGCCGGGCTGCTGCCCACCGCCGTCGTGATGCACCGGTTCTGGCAGGAGACCGACCCGCAGACCGAGCAGTCGGAGATGATCCAGTTCAACAAGGACGTCGCGCTGGCGGGCGCGGCCCTCATGCTGTTCGCGTTCTTCGCGCACGTCGACGAACTCGGAGCGACCATCACAGGTCCGCTTTTCGACCTCTAGTCCGGGCCCGTGTGATGCCGTTCGCCCGCTGAATTGCGCGTCCCTTTTACCGGGGGAAGAGAAGGCGTGGACATCACCGGAGCGATTCTCGGCATATTCTGGGCAAACCAACGGCGGTGGTCGTAGCGGCACTGTGGTCCGAGCTCGATCAGCCCGTCCCGTGGAGTGATTCACGCGGCGCGAGGGGCCGGTCTTCGTGTGACCGACCTGGCTCTGTGATGAATATCCCAGCCGGGCAATGGGGTTCGGATCGCTTGTGGCACCTCACAGGTTTGGTCATCGGAATTCGAGTTCGCCCTGGTTGCTCTGGCCTTTCCGGCATTCCCTGGCGAATCCGCGGCGGAAAGGCCGAGCGGCCCCGAGTGTGATGTCTTGCGATTTCTGAAATTTCCGTACCGTTTGCCGCTATGGTCGAGCCCAGTCGCCGCGCCGACGCCCCGGCAAGCCGGGGTGAACCGCGCGCAGCACCCGACCCACCGCATAGTTGGAGGAGAGAATGACCGCCTACCGGACCATTGTCGTCGGGACCGATGGCTCCGACTCGTCGTATGTCGCAGTCGAGAAGGCCGGCGCCCTGGCCGGCGTGTCCGGCGCGACCCTGGTCGTAGCCTGCGCCTACTACCCGACCGACGATCGCGATGTCGCCGCCGCCGCCGACGTGCTCAAGGAGGAGGCCTACCAGGTACGCGGTTCCGCGCCGACCAACGAGATCCTGCGCATCGCCCGCGACAAGGCGATCGCCGCCGGAGCGGCCGACATCGTCGAGCGCGCCATCGTCGGCGAGCCGGTGGAGTCGCTGCTGGCGCTGATGAAGGAGGTCGACGCCGACTTGCTCGTTGTCGGTAACCGGGGCCTGAACACGCTGGCCGGGCGGTTGCTCGGTTCGGTGCCCTCCGATGTGGCGCGCAAGTCTCGCTCGGACGTCTTGATCGTGCACACCGTGCGCTGACTCACGAGCAGCCGGGAGGCTCCGTCCCCATCGCGAAACGCGGTGCGGAACGGGGCCTTTCGTCGTTCCGGGACGTCGGGCCGGTCAGCGCAGCCGGTCGAGCACGCCGGGTAGATCCGCGCTGTGCACGACGCCGAGCCGCTGGGTGGCGCGGGTCAGGGCGACGTAGAGATCGTTGAGCCCGCGCGGCGATTCGCCGAGGATGTCCTGCGGCTCCACCAGGTAGACCGCGTCGAACTCCAAGCCCTTCACCTCGTGCACGGTCAGCACCCGCACCGACTCCTCGGCCAGGTCGGCCAGCCGCGCCGCCAGCGCGTGCGGCGCGATCACCGCCGTGGTGCCCGGCCCGGTCTCGGTGGCGACCAGCCGGGCGACCTGCGCGTGCACGTCGTCCGGCGCCACCCGGTAGGCCCGCGGCGCGATGCCGGTTTCGCGGACCGAACGCGGCGTGGACGCCGTCGGGTCGATGGCGGCGAGAACGTCGGCGGCGATGTCCATGATTTCCGCGGGCGTGCGGTAGTTGACGGTGAGCTCGGTCAGCTTCCAGCGGGACGCCACATACGGTTCCAGCATCCGCTGCCACGACGACGTGCCCGCCGGGTCGCCGGTCTGGGCGACGTCGCCGACCACGGTGACCCACCGGTTGGGAATGCGCCGCATGACCATGCGCCAAGCCATCTCCGACAATTCCTGCGCCTCGTCCACGATGACGTGGCCGTAGGTCCACGTGCGGTCGCCCGCGGCGCGCTCCGCGGTCGTCTGGCGGGTGCGCACGTCCTGGCGCTCGGCCAGTTGGCTCGCGTCGATCAGGTCGTAGGCCATCAGGATCTCCGGGTCGAGATCGTCCTCCAGATCCTGCGGCGCGGAGCCGGTGAGGATGTCGAGGGCGTCCTGCGCCTCGGCGATCTGGGCGCGCCAACGGCGGCGGGCGCGTTCGCGTTCCTCGGTGTCGTCCACGCCGAGCAGTTCGGCCAGCTCGTCCAGCAGCGGCGCGTCCGCGGCGCTGAACTGTCCGTTGTCCGGCCGGAGCAATGCGGCGCGGTCGGCCGGGTCCAGCGAGCTCGCGGCCCGGTCCAGCCGCTTCGGGTCGGCGAGCAGGTCGGCCAGGACCTCCTGCGGAGACAGAATCGGCCACAGCCGGGCGATCGCGGCCTGGATCTGCGGGTCGGCGCGCATCTCGTCGCGGATCTCGGTGAGGTCGGCCGAGCTGAGCAGGCTCGGCCCGCCGGAGAGGTCGGCGCCCATGGTCTGGGCGAGCTGGTCGGTCAGCGCGTTGATCACCGAGCTCGCGAAGATCGGCCGGGCCAGGTTGTGTGGCCGGCGCGAGGAGCGGGCGCGGCCGCGTGCCTTGGTGGCGATCTTGCGGTCCAGCGTGACCGGATATCCGTCGAAGCTCAGCCGAATCGGTTCGACGGGCACCTCCTGGCGGTCGCGCACCGCCTGCTTGAGCACCTCGAGAATCGTCAGCGATCCCTTGATCTCACCCGCGCGCAGCGAGTCCTCGCGGGCCGCCCGCACGCCCGGGTACAGATCGCCGATGGTCGACAGGAGCACGCCGGTCTCACCGAGCGACGGCAGGACCTGGCCGATGTAGTCCAGGAAGGTGGCGTTCGGCCCGATGATCAGCACACCGCTCTTGGCCAGCTGCTGGCGGTAGGTGTAAAGCAGGTAGGCGGCGCGGTGCAGCGCGACCGCGGTCTTGCCGGTGCCCGGCCCGCCCTGCACGACGAGCACGCTCTTGTGCTCGGAGCGGATGATCGCGTCCTGCTCGTGCTGGATGGTCTCGACGATGTCGTTCATATGGCCGGTGCGGGCGGCGTTCAGCGCGGACAGCAGCGCGCTCTCGCTGCCGACCCCGCCGTCGGCGTCGGTGGCGCCGGCCCGGCGCGCGGCCTCCAGATCGAGGTACTCGTCGTTGATCGCGGTGACCTTGCGATTGCGCGAGCGGATGTGCCTGCGCCTGGTCACACCGTCCGGCGCGGCGGTGGTGGCCAAGTAGAACGGCCGCGCCAGCGGGGCGCGCCAGTCCAGCAGCAGGCTCTCGTAGTCGTCCTTCTCGTCGAGGATGCCGAGCCTGCCGATGTAGCGGTACTCCTCCTGCGCGCCGTCGAGGTCGATGCGGCCGAAGCACAGGCCGTGCTCGGCAGCGTCGTATTTCGCCAGGTCTTCGGTGTAGAGCTGACTGAAGGACTCCCGTTCGCTGCGGGCCTGCGGGGTGCCGCCGGTCTCCAGCAGCACGGTGCGCAACCGGTTGCGCGCGTAATCGCGCATCTCGTCGAGCCGCTCGTACAGCACCGACAGGTATGCCTGTTCCTGGTCGGTCTCGCGGGTCCGCTCGGGGGCGCCGTCGTGGGCGGCACGGTCCTGAGTGAGGTCGGGCAAACTGAACTCCTTGTCACCGCGAAGAGCCGCGAGCACGCTGCCCGGCCGGGCAGGCACACGCTCGGAAAGCAGAGTTGTCGAGTCTACTGGGGTTGCGGGGGGCTCGCCGTAACCGCAGGTGAGGCGCACGGCGGCGCGACCTCGTCGCGGTCGCGGCCTGCGGTGAGCGGCACCGGCGTGAAGTGCTCGACCACCGGGAACGGGTCGTAGAAATGGTGCAACAGGTCCTTCCAGCGCTGATATTCCGGCGAGCCGCGAAATCCGGCGACGTGATCGTCGAGACGATCCCATTCCACGCGGAGCAGATAGCTGCCCGGCGACTCGATGCCACGCGACAGCGACAGCGACCGGAAGCCGGGCATGCTCGCGATGATGGGCCGCGCCGCGGCGAAAGCGGCTTCGAATTCGGCGGCGCGCTCGGGGCGAACCGGCAGCAGGGCGTGTTCGACGATCATGGCCGAGCCGGTCAGGACGCGTGGGTGCTGTTGGGCCTGCGGCCTTTGGTGACGGTGCCTTCCCGGCGGCCGGGCGGCTTCGCGCGGTACATCGCCAGGTCCGCGTCGTGCAGCACGGCTTCCGGGCTGCGCCGGTCGCCCACCCGGAGTTCGGTGACGCCGATCGAGGCGTCGACCTCGATCCGGTGCCCGCGCGCGATGATCGGCTCGGCCATGGTGGCGCGCAATCGGTTCACCAGCGCCTCGATGTCGACGCGGCGGGTGCGGCCGGACAGCAGCACCAGGAACTCGTCGCCGCCGAGCCTGCCGACGATGTCCTCGCCGCGCAGCGCCCGTTGCAGCCGCTGGGCGACGATCTGCAGCACGGTGTCGCCGATGGCGTGCCCGAGAGTGTCGTTGATCGCCTTGAATCCGTCCAGGTCGATGAACAGCACGGTGGACACCGGCAGCATTTCCTCGGTGCTGGCCAGTGCGGCGGCCAGCTGCGACAGGATAAGCGAGCGGTTGGCCAGCCCGGTGAGCGAGTCGTGAGTGGCCTGATACTCCAGTTGCCGCCTGCTGGCCCGGAATTCGGTGATGTCGGCGAAGGAGGACACGGCCGAGGAGCGCGAGTCGCCTGGATTGAGCAGGCGGCTGCTGCCCGACAACCAACGACGCTGACCGTCCACCCGGTCGACGCCGAAGATATAGCCGGTGATGGTCTCGCCCGTGGCCAATGTGCGCGCCACGGGGTGACGGCTCGGCGGCAGCGGCTGGGCGTTCGCGTCCAGGAGCACCAGCGGCAGCGACTGGATGGTGCGGCCGATCACCTGTCCGTCGGGGCCCTCGGTGCCGAAGATGCGCTTGGCGGCCGGATTCATCGACTCGATCCGGCCCTCCGGATCGATCACCACGACGCCCTCCTCCAACTGGGAGACGACCGTGGTGAAGTAGTGCTCGGCCTTGCGCTGCGCGGCCTCGGCGTGCCGCTGGGCGGTGAGGTCGTGGATGACCACCTGGTAGGCGAGGCGGTCGTGCCAAGCGGTCAGCACCGACACCGTCTCCACGGGAACCGTGCCGCCGTCGACCCGCATCAGTGTCATCTCGGTGGGCGCCGAGGCCGCGCCGGCGGTGGTGAGGGTGCTGATGCGGTCGAGCATCGCGGGGACGGACGCGGGGTGGACGAAGTCGGTCAGCGGACGGCCGACGATCTCGTCCGCGTCCTCGGCGGCGAGCAGGCGGACGGTCGCGGGATTGACGTAGACGACCAGGCCGCGCTCGTGCACGCAGATCCCGTCCGGGGTGTGCTCGACCAGGGAGCGGTAGCGCGCGGCCAGCTGTTCGGCGGCGTCGACCGCGGCGGCTAGCTTGTCGTCACCCACTCGAACCCCCGATCATCGACCCCATTATGGCCATTGGAACACGGGATTATTCTCGTATCGACGTGTACAAGATCACATCGTCGACGGTATTGCTTCGATCACAGTACTGGCACGTTCTCGGGTTGGATCCGGTGATCATTACAGAACCCGGTTCCCGCGTCGAGGTGGGGCAGACCGCTCGGTCGGCCCAGGGAGCCGGTGAAGGAGCGACACATGCCGGGCACCGCCCCGAACCCCGCCGCGCGACTGCGATGCGATTCGCGGCACCGAGATCATATGACCATCGCCGGTATCGGCGCGATCACCGGGTACGGCTGGGGCCGTGAACGATTGTGGGACGGCTTGCTCAGCGGCAAATCGGCGGCGTCGCTGCAACCCGGCTACGGGCCCGGCCGCGACGAGGACGCGTGGGTGGCACTGGTGCCGGACGGCGGAGACCCCGAGGTGAGCGCGAGCCGGTACGGACGCGCCGTGCACGAAGCGGCGCGCGAGGCGGTCGCGGACGCGCGCGAGCGGGGCTGGCGGCCCGGCCGCACCGTCGGGCTGCTGCACGCCATCGTCCTCGGTGACGTGGTGAACTGGCGCGATTTCTACCTCGTGGACGGTGGCAAGCGCCGATCAAGGGACTACTTGCGGCTGCTGCCGTCCACGCCGGTCTCGATGCTCATGCAGGAGTTCGGCTTCAACGGTCCGGCCATGAATGTCTCCACCGCGTGCAGTTCCGCCAACGCCGCGCTCATCACCGCGAAGCTCTGGCTGGCCGCGGGAATGGCCGATGACGTGCTCTTCGTGGCGACCGATCTGTCCGCCACCCCGGACATGGTGGACAGCTTCGTGCGGCTCGGCGCGGCGATCACCGACGCCGAACCGCTCGACGCGTGCCGGCCCTTCCAGCAGGGCAGCCGCGGCTTCAGCATGGGCGAGGCGTCGGTGGCGTTCGTCCTCACCCGTTCGGCGGACCGGCCCTATGCGGCGGTACTCGGCGGCGCGATGTCCAACGACGCCTACCACGTGGTCTCGGTCGACCCGAGCCACGAGCAGATCCTCGACTGCGCCCGCCGCGCGCTCGCGGACGCTGGGGTGGGCGCCGCCGAGGTGCGGTATTTCAACGCGCACGGCACCGGTACCCGGCAGTGCGAGGCCGCCGAACGCCAGCTGATCGAGCGGCTGTTCGCCGACCGCCCGCACCTCTACGCCCTGAAGCCGCTGGCAGGGCACTGCCAAGGCGCCGCGGCCGCCGTGGAGGTCGCGGCGACCGCCCTCGGCTACGAACGCGGCATCGTGCCCGCGGCCCCCGTCGTCGCGCCCGCGCATCCGCGACTGCTGGACGGCCCCGCGCCGTTCGACGGCGGTGTCACCGCGAAGCTCTCCCTCGGCATGGGCGGCAACAACTCCGTGGTGGTGCTGGGCGCCGCCTGACCGCTGTAAGCGGCACACCGCGTTGCGTGCCGAGGCGTTCGAGCCGGTCGGTTCCGCGCTCCGAATCCCGCTGCCACCAGTACTTCTCGCCGATGGGGACTTTCGGCCCTGTTCGCGGCACCTCGCCGATGCTGGCATAGGGGTGGGGACGGGTCGAACTGGAAAGCGGGGCATGGCAGATGGTCTCAACGGGTCTGCGATTCGCATCGGACCACTGGACGACGGCTGCGGATCCGGAAGTGGCGGTGATCACGCACGGGGATGTGCCCGCCATGGACGTGACACGGGCGGTGCGAGCGATCGTGCGCGTCCTGCGCAGACATCATCTGGACGCACCCGCCAGGGTGCGTCTGAGCGCGCCGCCCGACGCGGCGAAACCGATGGTCGTGCAGGCCGAAGTCCGCCACCCGGAGGTCGTCACCCGCGTTCAGGTCACCGGGCCGCGCGGATTCGCGGTGACCTTCGCCGCCGAGCGGCTCGACCGGCAGCTGGCCCGGCTGGGCACGCATGAGCCGCGGACCTGGCCCGACCCCGCCCGTCCTCCCCTGGCCAGGACCGGCGAGCCGCGCCCGATCGTCCGCCGTAAGGGCTGCGCCCTGACCACCTGCACGCCAGCGGAAGCGGTCGCGGTGCTGGACGCCATGGACTATGACGCCCACCTGTTCACCGACGCCGACACCGGCGAGGACGCGGTGGTGCACTGGACGGCCGGCGGCGTGCGACTCATCCGCCAGCGGGCGACATATCCGCCGGTCCGGTCGCCGGAGCCGGTCCACGGCGCCGCGCCCATCGTGGTCGACGCGGAGCCGGCCGCACGCCTGAACCCGGGCGACGCGGCGACCCTGTTGTGCCGCAGCGGATTCCCGTTCCTGTTCTGCACCGACCCGGGCAGCGGCCGGGGCGGGCTGCTGTACCGGCGGTACGACGGCGACCTGGCGCTCGTGGCTCCCGCCTGATCGCTAGGTCAGGGGCGCGGACCAGTGCACCCTGGTGCCGCCGCTCTCGGCCCGGCCCACTGTGCACCGGCCGTCGGACATACTCGCGCGCTGCGCCAGGTTGGCCAGTCCGCTCGGGGTCACCTCCGCGGGCATGCCCGCGCCGTTGTCCTCGACCACAACGGTCAATTCGTCGCCGACGGTGATCTCCACGGCGAGCCTGTTGCCACCGGAATGGCGCACCGCGTTGCTGACCGATTCGCGCACCACGGCTTCGGCGTGGTCGGCGAGCGCGTCGCCGACGACCGACAGCGGCCCGGAGAAGCGCACGCTCGTCCGGAACGCGCCGTCGGCGGTCTGCTGACGGATCGCGTCCTCGAGCCGCCGCCGCAGCGGGTTGCCGCCGTGCAGGTCGAAGATCGACGTACGGATCTCCTGCACCACCTCCTGCAAGCCGTCCATCTCGGCCGAAAGCCGTTGCCGCACTTCCGGATCGTCGGAGCGGGCGGCGGTGGCCCGCAGTCCGAGCCCGACCGCGAACAGCCGTTGCACGACATGGTCGTGCAGATCGCGCGCGATGCGGTCACGGTCGGCGAGCACGTCGAGTTCGCGCATCCTGCGCTGGGTCTCGGCCAGTTGCATGGCCAGCGCCGCCTGGTCGGTGAACGCGGCGGTCAGCTCGATCAATTCGCCCGGGTACGGAGGAGACCCGGGCGGGCGTACGACGATCAGCACGCCGAGCACGAGATCCGCGGTCTGCAGGGGCAGTACCAGCGCGGGCCCCGCCGCGCCCACCGCAGCGCCGAGATCGACCGACGCGGCGTCATCGATCCGCACCGGCGCGCGCTGCGTGAACGCCGTGCCGGTGGCGGTGCCCGCGATCCGCACGCGCTCCGGCCCCGGTCCCGGGCCGAACCATTGCGCAACGACGAGTTCCGTCGCTTCGTCGGGCGGCGTCGCGGGCGCCACCACGGCCAGTAGCGCCTGCTGGGAACCGGTCAGCGCGCGGGCGCGCGCCACCACCTGGGCGAGCACCAGGTCCGGTGCGGTGCCCGCGAGGAACTCGGTCGCGATGTCGCGGGTCGCCTCGATCCACGCCTGCCTGGTCCGCGCGGATTCGTACAGCCTGGCGTTCTCGATGGCGATGCCCGCCGCGGCGGCCAGCGCCAGCACGATGGCCTCGTCGTCGTCGGTGAACGGCTGCCCGCCCGCCTTCTCGGTGAGATAGAGGTTGCCGAAGATCTCCTCGCCGATCCGCACCGGGACGCCGAGAAAGCTGTTCATCGGTGGATGGTGCGGCGGAAAGCCGACGGAGGCGGGATGTTCGGACAGATCGTCCAGCCGGATCGGCTCCGGATGCAGGAACAACAGCCCCAGCACGCCCTGCCCTTCAGGGGAGCGGCCGATGTGGACCGGTGTCGTGTCGTCGATGCCTTGGAAGATGAACTCCGCCAGTTGGCGATCGTGTCCGCGGACGCCGAGCGCGCCGTAGCGGGCATCGACCAGGCGGGTGGCGGTGCGCACGATGGCGCGCAGGGTGTTCGAGCACCGTTGCCGGAATATGCGGGGTGAGGTCCGTCATGAAAGCGTCGGTGAGGCCGGTGGGGTGCGCACAGCGGGCTCAGTCTAGTCGGCGGTGGGCGCGCCCGTGGTGAAGTCGCGCCCGGTGGTGCGAGGCCGCAGTTCGCGACGATGGTCTTCGTCACACGGCCCTACGCTGACGTGCCCGCCTGCTCGGGGGAGTGGTCGGCATCGGCGCCATGCCGCGCTCCGCGGTCCGTCACCCGCTCGCAGCGTTCGGTTCGCGGGGGTTCCCGGGCACACCGCACGGCATCGTGGCGACGGCCGACCGGGGGAATGACGCGTGATGTCACACTGTTGACCAGAGATGCCGGGAGGGCGATGCTACGCCAGGCGTCCTGGCCTGTTTCCCGGCTCCATCAGTAACGTCCGGCCGCCGCGTCCCCGCCATTCGTCGAGGTGACGGGCGGTCCGTGAAACTTGTCGGTGCCCATGCCTAGCATGGCGGCCGGGGGTGTGTCCGGACGCCGGACACGGACGCCGAACACGAAGGAGAAGGGACGACCTGTGGCGGAACGCCTCACTGTGCGCGGAGCTCGGGAGCACAACCTCAAGGGTGTCGATCTCGACCTGCCCCGCGACAGCCTCATCGTGTTCACCGGTCTGTCCGGCTCCGGCAAGTCGAGCCTGGCCTTCGACACGATCTTCGCGGAGGGGCAGCGCCGCTACGTCGAGTCGCTCTCGGCCTACGCGCGGCAGTTCCTCGGCCAGATGGACAAGCCCGACGTCGACTTCATCGAGGGCCTGTCGCCAGCGGTGTCCATCGACCAGAAGTCGACCAACCGCAATCCGCGCTCGACCGTGGGCACCATCACCGAGGTCTACGACTATCTGCGGTTGCTGTACGCGCGGGCGGGCACACCGCACTGCCCCGTCTGCGGCGAGCTGATCGCCAAGCAGACGCCGCAGCAGATCGTGGATCAGGTGCTGGCCATGGAGGAGGGCATCCGCTTCCAGGTGCTCGCGCCGGTGGTGCGCACCCGCAAGGGCGAGTTCGTCGACCTGTTCGACCAGCTGAACACCCAGGGTTACTCCCGCGTGCGGGTCGACGGCGTGGTGTATCCGCTCACCGATCCACCGAAGCTGAAGAAGCAGGAGAAGCACGACGTCGAGGTCGTGGTCGACCGGCTCGCGGTCAAGCCGGCTTCCAAACAGCGCCTGACCGATTCGATCGAGACGGCGTTGCGGCTGGCGGACGGCATCGTGGTGCTCGACTTCGTCGATCGCGACGAGCACGCGCACGACCGGGAGCGCCGCTTCTCCGAGCGTCTCGCCTGCCCGAACGGGCACCCGCTCGACATCGAGGATCTGGAGCCGCGCTCGTTCTCGTTCAACTCGCCCTACGGCGCTTGCCCGGACTGCACGGGTCTCGGCATCCGCAAGGAGGTCGATCCGGAACTGGTGGTGCCCGACCCGGCGCTGAGCCTGAACGAAGGCGCCATCGCGCCGTGGTCGCGCGGCCAGACCGCCGAGTACTTCACCAGGCTGTTGTCCGGCCTCGCCGATTCCATCGGCTTCTCCATGGACACCCCGTGGCAGGATTTGCCGCCGAAGGCGCGCAAAGCGGTGCTCGAGGGCAGCTCCGACCAGGTGCACGTCTCCTACACCAACCGCTACGGCCGCAAGCGCTCCTACTACGCGGACTTCGAGGGCGTGATGCCGTTCTTGCAGCGGCGCATGGAGAACACCGAGTCCGAACAGATGAAAGAGCACTACGACGGGTACATGCGCGACGTACCGTGCCCGGTGTGCAACGGCGCCCGGCTACGCCCGGAGATCCTCGCCGTCACCATCGCCGCGAACGGTGACAAGAAGTCCATCGCCGACGTCAGCGATCTGTCCATCGGCGAGTGCTCGGCCTTCCTGAACGCGCTGACCCTGGGGGAGCGCGAGGCGGCCATCGCGGGCCAGGTGCTCAAAGAGGTGCAGGCGCGGCTCGGCTTCCTGCTCGACGTCGGGCTGGAGTACCTGACGCTGTCCCGCGCGGCCGCCACGCTCTCCGGTGGCGAGGCACAGCGGATCCGGCTCGCCACCCAGATCGGCTCCGGCCTGGTCGGCGTGCTGTACGTCCTCGACGAGCCGTCCATCGGCCTGCACCAGCGGGACAACCGCAGGCTTATCGAAACCCTCACCCGGCTGCGCAATCTCGGCAACACGTTGATCGTGGTCGAGCACGACGAGGACACCATCCGCGCCTCGGACTGGGTGGTCGACATCGGCCCGTTCGCCGGTGAGCACGGCGGCACGGTCGTGCACAGCGGGCCTTACGAAGAACTGCTCACCGACCCGAACTCGCTCACCGGGGCGTATCTGTCGGGCCGGGAACGGATCGAGGTGCCGCTGGTGCGCCGTCCGGTCGGCAAGAAGCGGCAGCTCACCGTTGTGGGGGCCAGCGAGCACAACTTGAAGGGCATCGACGTCGCGTTCCCGCTGGGCGTGCTCACCGCGGTGACGGGCGTCTCCGGATCGGGCAAGTCGACGCTGGTGAACGACATCCTGGCGACGGTGCTGGCCAACCGGCTCAACGGTGCGCGGCAGGTGCCCGGCCGGCACACCCGGGTCAACGGACTCGACCATCTGGACAAGCTGGTGCAGGTGGACCAGTCGCCGATCGGCCGTACCCCCCGGTCCAATCCGGCCACCTACACCGGCGTCTTCGACAAGATCCGCACGCTGTTCGCGGCAACCACCGAGGCGAAGGTCCGCGGGTATCAGCCGGGCCGGTTCTCGTTCAACGTCAAGGGCGGGCGGTGCGAAGCCTGCTCCGGTGACGGCACGCTCAAGATCGAGATGAACTTCCTGCCGGACGTCTACGTCCCGTGCGAGGTCTGCCATGGCGCGCGCTACAACCGGGAAACGCTCGAGGTGCACTACAAGGGCAAGACCATCGCCGAGGTGCTGGACATGTCCATCGAGGAGGCCGCCGAGTTCTTCCAGCCGGTCACCTCGATCCACCGCTATCTCAAGACCCTGGTGGACGTCGGGCTCGGCTACGTGCGCCTCGGCCAGAGCGCGCCGACCCTCTCCGGTGGCGAGGCGCAGCGGGTGAAGCTGGCCGCCGAATTGCAGAAGCGGTCCACCGGACGCACGGTGTACATCCTCGACGAGCCGACCACCGGCCTGCACTTCGAGGACATCCGCAAGCTGCTCAACGTCATCAACGGCTTGGTGGACAAGGGCAACACCGTGATCGTGATCGAACACAACCTGGACGTCATCAAGACCTCCGACTGGGTGATCGACATGGGCCCCGAAGGCGGCTCCGGCGGCGGCACCGTGGTCGCGCAGGGCACTCCGGAGGAGGTCGCGGCCGTCGCGGACAGCTACACCGGCCAGTTCTTGAAAGAGGTGCTGAACCCTCCGCCCGCGCCGCAGAACGCCGCGAAGAAGGCTCCGGCGAAGAAGACGGCGGCCAAGGCCACCAGGCGGGTGGCGAAGAAGACAGCGGCGGTCGGCTGACCTGTCGCTCGCGCGGCGCGGTCCGGATGTACCGGGCCGCGCGCGTTTCGTCGTCAGCGGTTGGCGATGGTGTGGATCAGCTCGGCGAGTTCCCTCGGCTTCGACCACATCGGCCAGTGCCCCGTCGGCAGGTCGACGTATTCGGCGTCGATGCGTGCCAGTTCGGCGAAGATCGGAGCTTCACCGTTGTCGCGCAGCTTCTTCACCAGTTCGGCGGTCATGCTGCTGCAGATCACCGTGGTGGGAACCGACAGCCGCGCGGCCGAATCGCTCAACCGTAGCGGCGCACCCGCGACGGACGCCGGTTCGGGGACGGCGCGCTCCCGGAAGCGCGCCAGGGCGGCTTCGTCCAAGCCCGCCAGGCTGCTGCCTTCGGCCTCCAGCTCGGACCATTCCGGCAGCGTCCACTCGCGCGCCGCGACGTCCAGCGCGGAGTTGAGGACGAACCCGTTCGGCAGCGGCGCGCTGTCGACGTAGATCGCCCGGCGGAACAGCTCGGGCGCGCGGTCGATGGCGAGGTAGGCGGGCGCAGCGCCTCCGGAGTGGGCGACCAGCACGACGGTCTCGCCTGCGGGCACCGCGTCGATGATGGATTGCGCCTGAGATTCCAGGGTGGCCGACAACCGATCGGGATCGGCGGCATCCAGGCCGGGCAGCGTCAGCGCCAGCACCTCGTTGCCGCGCTGTCGCAGATCGGGCGCGACTTCGTCCCACGCCCACGCACCGAGCCAGAATCCGGGAGCGAGAAGAATGCGAGTAGCCATGGGATCACTGTGCCCTACCCGTTGGAGAATGTCCTAAACATCGTTGTCCGGGTGAGTATTTCGCCACAATCCCGACGGCGCTCGGCGGCGAAGGGCCGCGATGCCCATTTCCGCCGACGCGGACGTGGTGTCGGGCAATGTCCGGCCATCTCAGCGTGACGCCCGGCGTCCTCACCGCCCCAGCGGCTGCGAGATAATACCTGCGCCCCGTATCCGGCCTGCCTGATCAGTACACCGGGCCGGTGTACTTCTCGCCCGGGCCTTTGCCCGGCTCGTCGGGATGCGCGGAGGACTCACGGAAGGCGCGTTGCAGCGACTGCAGTCCCTCGCGAATCGGTCCGGCGTGCGGGCCCAGGTACTCCACCGACGCCGTGACCAGACCGGCCAGCGCGGTGATAACCCGGCGCGCTTCGTCCAGATCGCGGCGCGGGCTGGTGTCCGGGTCCTCGTCGGCCAGGCCGAGCTTCTCCGCCGCCGAGCTCATCAGCATCACGGCGGCGCGACTGATCACCTCCACCGCGGGGATGTCGGCCAGTTCGCGTACGGAGGCGTCGAGCTCGTCGGTCATGCCTTCAGGCTAGCGACGCCGCGCGCAGCATCCGAAGGTGGCCGATCTCCGCGACGTTCTTCATCAGCTCCGCGTTCACCCAGCCCGCCAGGTGCGCCACGGTCAGGCCGGCATCGGCGGGCCACGGGTAGGCGGACGGGCGGTCCAGATCGCTCTCGGTGAGCCCGTCGAGCACGCGCACCCACTCGGTGTGCAGATCGCGCAGGCAGGCGATGGCCGCGACGCCGTCACCGGGCCAGTGCACGTCCTCCCGCGCGGGCGGCGTGAGCCCCTCGACGTGGTCGATGGCCGCGCCCCACCACCAGCCGACGTGCCAGGTGAGCCACCCGATCGTGGGAACGGGCACGGGATCGGGTTCGGTGTCGGCCCAGTCCGGCCGCCACACGCCGTCGGGGTCGGGGCGTACCGTCCAGGTGAGTTCCGCGGGTTCCCAGAGGAAGTCCTCCGGCGCGAGTGCGTCGAGATGGATCCCGGCGAGCGACCAGGTCAGGTCGAATTGCCATCGAAGCAGGTCACGGCGTGGTGTGGGCACCGGGGGAGCGTGGCACGCGGGAGGGAGCCCGGCAAGGGATTTTCGGCCCGATTCGGCGATAGCCGAACGGAATGTTAGACTCTCCGCTGACGACCGCCCCGGGCATGTCCCGGGGCTGATAAGTGGAGCCCGACTCCCACCGTTGCCGACGAGTCATCGTACGGTCCAACGGTCCGGTCATCCGCCCTTTCGGGCGGGTTTCTCGTGCCGAGGTTTTCTTTGGAGAACCGGGCACGAGAGTCGACCCGAGTTCGCTCGTGGTCGGCGATCGGTCGACATCGGGCCCCGTCGCGGAATACCGCACCGGGGCCTTCGTGTTGAACAGGGGTTGCAGTTATTGCGCGCGGTCGTCCGACGACACCGCTTGACCTAGGAGGCCCCATCAGCACTGAGACCCGCATCAACGATCGCATCCGAGTTCCCGAGGTCCGGCTCATCGGACCTGGCGGCGAGCAGGTTGGGATCGTGCGTGTTGAAGATGCACTACGCGTCGCCCTCGAAGCCGACCTCGATCTGGTCGAGGTGGCACCCGATGCCCGTCCGCCGGTCTGCAAGATCATGGACTACGGCAAGTTCAAGTACGAGACGGCGCAGAAGGCGCGCGAGTCTCGGAAGAACCAGCAGCAGACGGTGATCAAGGAGCAGAAGCTCCGCCCGAAGATCGATGACCACGACTACGAGACCAAGAAGCGCAACGTGGTTCGCTTCCTCGAGGCCGGGTCCAAGGTCAAGGTGACGATCATGTTCCGAGGGCGCGAGCAGTCCCGCCCCGAACTCGGCTTCCGGCTGCTGCAGCGGCTGGCGTCCGACGTCGCCGATCTCGGTTTCGTGGAAACCTCGGCCAAGCAGGACGGTCGCAACATGACCATGGTCCTCGCCCCCCACAAGGGCGCGAAGACCCGGGTGAAGGCGCAGCAGGAGTCGGCCCCGCGCCCGGCGCCGAGCGCCGCCCCGGCCGGTCAGCCCGCTGCGGAGCAGGCCGAGACGGCCGGCCCGCAGTAACACCGATCAGAACACCGGCGGTCCGCCCCGACCGCCGGGACGACAGATAGAGGAATCCATGCCGAAGATGAAGACGCACAGCGGCGCCTCGAAGCGATTCAAGGTGTCCGGCAAAGGCAAGCTGCTTCGCCAGCAGGCGAACCGTCGCCACCTGTTCGAGCACAAGCCCACCCGCCGGACTCGCCGTCTGGACGGCGTGGAAGTCGTCGCCCCCGCCGACGTCCGTCGCGTGAAGAAGCTGCTCGGTCTCTGATCGCGCCCCCGGCGCGCAGACCGGCGAGCACACCGCGACCGGAGCCTCTCCGTCGCCACCCCCGACCCATTTCCGGGCGCTGCCCCGCGCCCCCAGATCGAACAGGACTGACCAGTGGCACGCGTCAAAAGGGCCGTCAACGCTCAGAAGAAGCGCCGTTCCATCCTCGAGGCCTCCAAGGGCTACCGTGGCCAGCGCTCGCGGCTGTACCGCAAGGCCAAGGAGCAGCAGCTGCACTCGCTCACCTACGCCTACCGGGACCGCCGGGCGCGTAAGGGTGACTTCCGCAAGCTGTGGATCGCGCGCATCAACGCCGCCGCGCGGATCAACGACATCACCTACAACCGCTTCATCCAGGGCCTGAAGGCCGCCGGTGTGGAGGTGGACCGCAAGATCCTCGCCGAGCTCGCGGTGTCGGACGCCGAGGCCTTCGCCGGTCTCGTCGCGGTCGCCAAGGCCGCCCTGCCGCAGGACGTCAACGCGCCGGCTGCCTGAGCCGCATCCGTTGGCACACGGACAACTCTCACAACGACCCGCGGAAGCGCTCAGCGAGCGCAATCCGCGGGTCGTTTCCGCTGTCAAGCTGCAGCGCGGCGCGCACCGTCGCAAAGCGGGGCGGTTCCTCGCCGAAGGCGCCAATGCCGTGGCGGCGGCGCTGGAGACCGTGCGCGTGCACGAGCTGTTCTATTCGAAGGCCGCCGCCGACCGCGATCACGCGCTGATCGCAGGGGCGGCCGCTGCGGGTGTGCGCACCACGCTGGTCAGTGATCGAGCGGCGCAGCATCTCGGCGAAACGGTGACGGCGCCGGGACTGATCGCGGTCTGCGACCTGCTCGACGTGCCCTTGTCCGAGATCCTCGACGCCCGGCCGCGGATGCTGGCCGTTCCGGTCGAGATGGCCGAGCCGGGGAACGCGGGAACGCTCGTGCGGGTCGCCGACGCCGTTGGCGCCGACGGGGTGGTGCTGGCGGGCGACACCGTCGACCCGCACAACGGCAAGTGCGTGCGCGCCAGCGCGGGCAGTATCTTCCACGTGCCGATCGCCCGTCACCGCGACGTCGCCGAGACGCTGGACGAGATCGCCGCGGCGGGTATCGCGATCCTGGCGACCGCGGCGAACGGCGAAGTCGACCTCGACGACGCGGACGAACTGTTCACCGAGCCGGTGGCCTGGTTGTTCGGCAACGAGGCGCACGGATTGGACCCCGTCGTCGCCCGGCGTGCCGACCACCGCATCCGCATTCCCATCCGAGGCCGCGCCGAAAGCCTGAACCTGGCGACGGCCGCCGCGATCTGCCTCTACGCGAACTCACGCGTTCGCTATGTGTAATCTCCAGCGCCTGTGTTGGTTTTTCCAGCGCCTGTGTTGGTTTTTCCAGCGCCTGCGGCGCTGGGGGTTCGCGGCCCCCTGGTGGCTCACGTTTGCGCGACCGCCGCTTGCTCCTTCGTCGCGTACGCGGCGGCCGCGCAAACGCGAGCCGGGCCGCGAACGGCGGATGCTCGGTCTCGCTGCGCTCGGAAGAGGTGGTGGCGGTGCGTTGAGCGCGTCGGGTGGTGATCGCGCGACCTGTAGTGCGCCGTTGTCGGTCGTGCGGGATTCCTTCGTCGCCTATATGGCGGTCACTGGGAGGTGAGCCGGTTCGCGATCGGCGGATGCTCGGTCTCGCTGCGCTCGAAAGAGGTGGTGGCGGTGCGTTGAGCGCGTCGGGTGGTGATCGCGCGACCTGTGGAGCGCCGTTGTCGGTGGTGTGCGGGCTTCTGCGTCGCGGAGGTGGCGGCTGTGCCCGCAGCGTGGGTCGGCGCGGCGATCGTCGCGGCCGGAGCGCTGACAACCTTGCTCTTGCCTCGGCAGGTCACCGAGTCGAAGTGATCGGGTCTGTGGGCTCCGCAGGCGAGCTTTCGGCGGCCTGCGGAGGGCCGACGACCTCGGTCATCGGTCCGCGCGTTCGCACGTTCGCGCCGCGCGCGAGACGGATCGGCACCCGCTCGACAGACCGGCGGGTCCGCGCTAGCGGGTAATCCGTGTGAATCACTTCCGACGTATCGAATACGATGCGACCAGCAGCAATGCGGGTTGGCGATCAGCCGTGCCCGCGAACCGATCCTTAGGGGAGAGACGGAGCATCGTGGCCGACGACATCGACGCAGGCGAGCAGAGCGCAGCGCTGACCGAGGAGGCACTGGCCGCGGCAGCGGCGGCCGCCGAGAAGGCGTTCGCCGCTGCCGCCGACCTGGATGCGCTCGCAGCCGCGAAAACCGAGCACCTCGGCGGCAAGGCGCCGCTGGCCCTGGCACAACGGGCCTTGGGCAGCCTGCCCAAGTCGGAGAAGGCCGACGCGGGCAAACGGGTCAACGTCGCCAGGTCGCGGGTGTCGGAGGCGTTCGAGGCCCGCCGCGCCACCTTGCTGGCCGAGCGCGATGCGGCCGTGCTGGTCGCCGAGGCCATCGACGTGACGCTGCCCGCCCGCCGCGCGGCCGTCGGCGCGCGGCATCCGATCACGGTCATCTCCGAGCAGATCGCCGACGTGTTCGTCGCGATGGGCTGGGAGGTCGCCGAAGGTCCCGAGGTGGAGACCGAGCACTTCAACTTCACGCGCTGAACTTCCTGCCCGACCATCCGGCACGCACCATGCAGGACACCTTCCACATCGCGCCGGAGGGCTCGCGTCAGGTACTGCGCACGCACACCTCCCCGGTGCAGGTGCGCTCGATGCTGGAGCGGGATCTGCCGATCTACGTGGTCTGCCCGGGCCGCACTTTCCGCACCGACGAGCTGGACGCCACGCACACCCCGGTGTTCTCGCAGGTCGAGGGGCTGGCGGTGGACAAGGGCCTGACCATGGCGCACCTGCGCGGCACCCTGGACGCGTTCGCCAGGGCGCTGTTCGGGCCGGACACCCGTACGCGGATGCGTCCCAACTACTTTCCGTTCACCGAGCCCTCCGCCGAGGTCGACGTGTGGTTCCCGGACAAGAAGGGCGGTCCCGGCTGGGTCGAATGGGGCGGTTGCGGCATGGTGAACCCGAAGGTGCTCGTCGCCAGCGGGATTGATCCCGAGGTGTACAGCGGGTTCGCGTTCGGCATGGGCCTGGAGCGGACGCTGCAGTTCCGCAACGGCATCCCGGACATGCGCGACATCGTCGAGGGCGACGTGCGTTTCACGCTGCCCTTCGGCATCCGGTCCTGACCCCACCCTTCGATCGAGAGAGCGAAACGTCAAGTGCGAGTAGCGCAGTCCTGGCTGGCCGACATCATCCAGCGCACCACCCCGGAGTGGTCGGTGACGCCGGAGGAGCTCGACGCGGGATTCGTCCGGGTCGGGCTGGAAGTGGAAGAGGTCGACAAGCTCCAGCGGGTGGCGGGCCCGCGCGACGGTGACGGGGGAGCGGACGGTGAGCCGCCGCTCGTGGTCGGCCGGGTGGCGGAGATCACCGAACTGACCGAGTTCAAGAAGCCGATCCGCTTCTGCAAGGTGGATATCGGCAAGCCCGAATCGCAGGAGATCATCTGCGGCGCGCGAAACTTCCGGGTCGGTGACCTGGTGGTCGTGGTGCTGCCCGGCGGCGTGCTGCCCGGCGGATTCCAGATCACCTCGCGCAAGACCTACGGCCACGTCTCCAACGGAATGATCTGCTCGGTCGCCGAACTCGGCATCGGCAAGGACCATTCCGGCATCTTGGTGCTGGAGCCGGGCACCGCGGAACCGGGCACCGACGCCAACGCGCTGCTCGGTCTGGACGACACCGTCATCGAGCTGAACATCACGCCCGACCGCGGTTACTGCTTCTCGGTGCGCGGCTTGGCGCGCGAACTGGCGTGCGGTTTCGACCTGGAGTACGCCGACCCGGCGGTGCGGACCCTGCCCGACCACGAGCAGGAAGCCTGGTCGATCCGGGTCGAGCCGGACTCGAAGTGCACGCGTTTCGCGGCCCGCCGGGTCACGGGCATCGATCCGAAGGCCGTCAGCCCCTGGTGGTTGCAGCGCAGGCTGTTGCTGTCGGGCGTGCGCCCGATCTCACCCGCCGTGGACGTCACCAACTACGTGATGCTCGAGCTCGGGCAGCCGCTGCACGCCTTCGACGCGGAGAAGCTGTCGGGCGGCTTGGTGGTGCGCACCGCGAACCAGGGCGAGAAGCTGCGGACACTGGACGACGTGGAGCGCGCGCTCGACGCCGAGGACGTGGTGATCGCCGACGATTCCGGTGTCGTCTCGCTGGCCGGGGTGATGGGCGGGGCGAGCACCGAGGTCGGCGCGGAGAGCACCGAACATCCTGCTCGAGGCCGCCACCTGGAATCCGCTGCTGATCTACCGCACCGCGCGCAGGCACAAGCTGGTGTCCGAGGCGGGCAAGCGTTACGAGCGGGTCGTCGATCCGGAGATCAACGTCGCCGCGCTGGATCGCGCGGCCACGCTGCTCGCCGACATCGCCGGGGGCACTGTCGAACCCGTGCTGACCGACATCCGGACCCCGGTCCCGGCGCCCGAGCCCATCCGCATCGACATCGACCTGGCCGATCGCGTCGCGGGCGTGGTCTACCCGACCGGCACCTCGGCGCGCAGGCTGGCCCAGATCGGTTGCACCGTCGAGGTCGGCGTCAGCGAGGCCGGGCACGGTCAGCTGGTGGTGACCCCGCCGAGCTGGCGGCCCGACCTGGCCCAGCCCGCCGATCTGGTGGAGGAGGTGCTGCGGCTGGAGGGGCTCGAGCAGATCCCCTCCGTGTTGCCCGCCGCACCGGCCGGGCGCGGGCTCACCCCGACCCAGCGCCGCCGCCGCGCCGTGAGCCGCGCGCTGGCGTTCGCCGGTGCCGTGGAGGTGCCGCCGCCGGTGTTCCTGCCCGCCGGGGTGTTCGACACCTGGGGCCTGGATGCCGACGATCCGCGCCGCGCCACCACCAAGGTGCTGAACCCGCTCGACGTCGAGCGCTCCGAACTGGCCACGACGCTGCTGCCCGGTCTGCTCGAGGTGGCCGCCCGCAACATCTCGCGGGGTGCGCGTGACCTCGCCATCTACGGCATCGCGCAGGTGGTGCTGCCCGGACCGAACACCAGGCCGGTGCGGCCGCTCCCGGTGGACCGGCGCCCCACCGCCGACGAGATCGGCGAGCTGCTCGACTCGCTGCCCGAACAGCCGGTGCACGTGGCGGCCGTCCTGACCGGTCGCCGTGAGCCGCGCGGGCCGTGGGGGCCGGGCCGTCCCGTCGAGGCCGCCGACGCGTTCGCGCTCGCCGACGCGGTCGGTGACGCCGCGGGAGTCGCCATCGAACGCCGTCCGGCGGCTCATCTGCCGTGGCATCCCGGACGCTGCGCCGAGCTGGTGGTCGACGGAACGGTCGTCGGCTACGCGGGTGAACTGCACCCCGCCGTGCTGGAACGTTCCGGTCTGCCGCCGCGCACCTGCGCCGTCGAGCTCGACTTGGACGCGTTGCCGCTGCGAGAGTCCCGGCCGGTCCCGACGGTGTCGCCGTTCCCGGCGGTACTACAGGACGTCTCGGTGAGCGTCGAGAAGACGATTCCGGCGGCCCGCGTGGAGTCCGCGCTGCGCACCGGCGGCGGCGAGCTGCTGGAGGACATCGCCCTGTTCGACGTGTACGAGGGTGCGCAGGCGGGGGAGGGACGCAAGTCGCTCACCTACGCGCTGCGTTTCCGGGCCACCGACCGGACCCTCACCGAAGACGAGGCGAGCGCGGCGCGCGACGCGGCGGTCGCGGCGGCGGCCGAGGCCGTCGGCGCGGTGCTGCGCGGCTGAGCGCCGTGGTCCCGATGTCGCTCGCTGCCATCCTGCTCGCGCAGGAGTAAGAACGTGGGCATGCGACACCCGGCCCGTCCGATCCTCAACGCGCTGACCTACCTGCCGGAGCGCATGGTGCTGCAGACCCCGGCGCTGCTCGGCATGGACTACACCGAACTGTCCATGCCGACCACGGACGGGGAGACCGTGCACGGTTGGTGGATGCCCGCCCGGCACTCCGTCGGGCACATCCTGTTCGCGCACGGCAACGCGGGCAACATCGGCGACCGGGTGCCGATCTTCGCGCTGCTCACCGAGGCCGGGTTCAACGTGCTGGCCTTCGATTACCGGGGATACGGGCGCAGTACCGGGAGACCGACCGAGCAGGGCACCTACCTGGACGCTCGCGCCGCGCGCCGGGCACTGCTGGCGCAACCCGGCGTCGATCCGAACCGCGTGCTGTACCTGGGAAAATCTCTCGGGGGCGGCATCGTGCTCGAACTGGCGCAGGATCATCCCCCGGCCGGGGTGATGCTGATGTCCACCTTCACCGGTCTGCGCGACGCGGCTCGCTCGGTGTATCCGTTCCTGCCCGCACCGCTGGTCCCGAACGCGTATCCGAACGAGCGCCGCATCCGCGCGCTGCGCGCCCCGGTGCTGATCATGCACGGCGACCGCGACGAGCTGCTGCCGCTGCGGCACGCGCAACGGCTGTATGCCGCCGCGCCGGAGCCGAAACGGCTCGTCGTCTTCCCCGGCGCGGGGCACAACGACCTGATCGTCGTCGGCGGCTCGAAGTGGTACGACCTCGTGCGCGACTGGGCGGGCGCGCTGGTGCGGTCCTGACCGGCGTCCGGCCCTGGCGCGGCTGCGTAGCCTGGCGGTATGAGCGACAACAGCGATATCGCGAGCCGGTTGGCCGGGTTGTCGGACGCGGAGCTGGCAGGCGTGCTGCTGGTCGCCACGGCGGCGCGGCCCGGTTTCGCGGCCGTCCACGCGGCGCTGCTCGGGCTGCTGGAAGCAGGTGATGCGGGCGCCGCCGCCGATGTGACTCCTACCACGCCTCCCGATGCGCCGCCGCCCGCGCGCCAGGAGCCGACGGTATCCGGCCAGGTGGGCGGCGGTTCCACGGTACCGGCGGTACCGGTACCGCCGCCCGGTATGCCCGTGTCCGGCACGAGCGGAGGATATTCGGACTCCGGTGCTCCTACTTTCGAGTCAGTTCGCGATAAGGTCGAGCAGCGCTACGGCACCGCGCAGGGGATGGGTGAACTCGACCGGCAGACTCCAGCGGGCCGCGGTGTGGACGAACAATGGCAGGCACGCGAGAAGGCGGCGCGTGAGCGCTTGGACCGCATACGGAAATCGTTGCGCGGCAACGACGCCGACCCGCGGCAGCCGTGATCCGGAGCCTGCCGGACAACGACTGTGATGGGTGGAATGCGATGAGCGAGCCGCGTGAGATCGCCGAACGGCTACTGGACGCCCAAGTGGAATTCCTGCTCGCCGAGGTGACCGGCGAGCGCTTCGCGGAGGTGGTCGCGCGCGACACCGAGGCCGTGCTCGGCGTCGCCGACACACTCGTCTTCCGGGACGTCGTCGAGCTCGAACAGGCCAAGCAGACCGTCCGCACTGTCGTCGAGCTGATCGGCGGCAGTCCGGTGATCGCCGACATGGTCGGTGTGTTCGCCGACTCGATCTACGACCACATCGCCGCCAACCACGACTACCGGCTCGGCGAGGTGGTCGACCGCGAGCCGGTCGAGGCGCTGCTGGAAAAGATCTTCGGCATGCACCAGGCGCAGGAACGCATCCTGGACCGGCTCACCGAGAGCCCGCTGGTGGCCACCGTCGCGTCGAAGTTCGTGGACAAGCTGATCAACGACTTCATGCAGGCCAACCGGGAACGCGCCGAGAAGATCCCGGGCGTCTCCTCGCTGATGTCGCTGGGTCAGTCCGCGGCGAATCGGGCGAAGAAGGTCGCCGACAGCACTTTCGTCGGCGATCTGGCGGGCAAGGGCGCGCTGTTCGCGCTCAAGCGCACCAACAACGCCATCCGGGAGATGCTGCGCGACGCGCCGGTGCACGACGCCGCGATGGAGTTCTGGGATCTGCACGCCGACGAACCGGTCAGCGGCCTGCGGCAGTACCTCAGCCAGAAGGATCTCAACGAACTGGTGCTGCTGTGCTACGAGATCGCCGTCACCACCCGCGAGAAGGAGTACTTCGGCCTGCTCGTCGACGAGTGCGTGGAGGTGTTCTTCACCAAGTACGGTGACTACACCTTGGCGGCCATGCTGCCCGAACTCGGCCTCACCGGCGACGATATCGTCAAGGAGATCCTGCGCTACGGACCGGCGGTCATCGAGGGGGCGAAGCGGGATGGCGTTCTCGCCGGGCTGATCCGCGAACGCCTCGCACCCTTCTACACCTCCGACCAGGTGCTCGGCATCCTCGGTGGTGCGTGACACCCAGCGCCTGCGGCGCCGGGTGTTCCCGGGCGCGGGGCGTTATTTCGGGAGTGCGGGAACGATCGCTTCGCCGATGGCCGCCAAGCGATCGCAAGGGTTCTGATCCGCGGTCTTGTTGACCAGCGTCAGTTGCAGCAGACCCTGGCGGGCGGGGAACAGGACGTTGCACATCTGGTCCTTGCCCGCGCCGTCGACCCGGAACTGACGTCCGGGCCGCCCGGCGATCGTGACGTCCTGGAAGTCGCTGTTTCCCGGCTTCCGCTCGAACTCGGCCACGGACGCGCTGTTGGAGAACACCCCGAGGGTGAAGTCGGCGCCCTTCCATCCGCAGATCTCCCAGCCGGGCTGCTTCACCCCGCCGACGCCGACCTGCTCAGTGGCCGGATCGAGTCCGGCGCTCGTCAGGGCGGCGTCGGGGATGCCGGTGCAGGGATCGAACAACGGGGTGGACGCGCCGGCCGCGCTCGCGGCCTGCGTGGTGCTCGTCGCCGGTGACCCGCCGGACTCTTCGCCGCAGGCGACCGCTCCGAGCGCAAGTGCTATCGCCAAGGGAATCAACGTGATTCGGTGCGCCATCCAGCCCTCTTGCCCTCCGGGGTGTGTCGCGCCGGACTGTATCAGACCCGCGCGGCGACGTCTTCCGGCGGGCGAGGGCGGGTAAACGGAAGGGTGCCACGGCGTTCGGGCACATCTGCCATCGAGAGGATCAGGGACCTAGAGGTGCTGGTCTCGCTGCTCGAGCAGGTCCTGGTGCACCGTGCGGACCACCTCACCGCCCGGGAAGCGGGGTGATCCCCGGCTGCTGCGGCGGCGACCGGAGCGGGAGCGGCGATCCTGGGGCGGACACCGCGGACGTCGTCACCGATTATTTCGCCGCGCGTGCTTCGTCGGTACTGTTGCCCGGCCCGAACGAAGAGAAAGAGCAGCACTATGAGCAACGGCGCGGATCTCGCCCTCACCCACATCGGCGTCCTGGTCGGCGACCAGGACAAGGCCCTGGAGTTCTACCGCGACCTGATCGGCCTGGAGGTACGCGCGGACATGGCCTTCGGCGGCGGGCGCTGGCTGACCGTCGGCCCGGCGAAGCAGCCGGGGATCGAGTTCATCCTGGAGACCCCCGAGATGGTGCCGGACGAGGCGGCCGGTGCGGCGGCGCGGGCGCGGCTGGACAGTGGCGCCCAGGGCACTCTGATCTTCACGACGGACGCCGTGGACGCCACCTTCGCCCGGCTGCGCGACGCCGGGGTGGAAGTGACGCAGGAGCCGATCTCGCAGCCGTACGGGGTGCGCGACTGCGGGTTCCGCGACCCGTGGGGCAACTACCTGCGGTTCTCCCAGCTGCCCGGCTGAGCCACGTCGCGGCTCCGCTCGACCGTGCCGTGTCGCGGCCGGTGTGGGCCGCGTCGCATACCCGCGCGGGCCGGAGGGCAATACTGTCGGATCATGGGCGAAACGATGAGTGAGACCCAACAGGACGCCATCCGGCCGCTGCGCGACGACATCCGGTTTCTCGGCGGCGTGCTCGGCGACACCATTCGCGACCACGAGGGACCGGAGGTCTTCGACCTCATCGAGCGGGTTCGCATCGAGGCGTTCCGGGTGCGCCGCGAGGAGGTCGGGCGCAGCGCCGTCGCCGAGATGCTGAACGGGGTGGACATCGCGGTGGCACTCCCGCTCATCCGGGCGTTCAGTTACTTCGTGCTGCTGGCCAATCTGGCCGAGGACATCCAGCGCGACCGCCGCCGCGCCGCGCACGAGGCGGCGGGTGAACCGCCGCAGGACTCGTCGCTGGCGGCCACCTACCGCAAGCTGGACGCGGCGGAACTCGACGGCCACCGTGTCGCCGATCTGCTGGCCGACGCGCTGGTGTCGCCGGTGATCACCGCGCATCCGACCGAGACGCGCCGTCGTACGGTTTTCGACGCCCAGGCCCGGATCACCGAGTTGATGCGCCTGCGCCAGCGCTATGCCGAGAGCGAGCGGGAGCGAGCCGGTCTGGAGCTGCGGATCCGCCGCCAAGTGCTGAGCCTGTGGCGGACCGCGCTGATCCGCCTGGCCCGTCTGCGCATCCAGGACGAGATCTCGGTGGGACTGCGCTATTACGACCTCACCTTGTTCGACGTGATCCCGGCGATCAACGCCGAAGTGCGCGCGGCGCTGCGCTCCCGCTGGCCCGGTGTCGAGCTGTTGCCGCGCCCGATCCTGCGCCCCGGGTCTTGGATCGGCGGAGACCGCGACGGGAATCCCTATGTCGACGCCGATGTCGTGCGTCAGGCCGCCTACCGCGCCGCGGGCGTCGCTTTCGAGCGTTACCTACGTGAGCTGGTGGAACTGGAGAAGACGCTGTCGCTGTCGGCACGGCTGGTCACGGTGACGCCCGAAGTCGCCGCCCTCGCCGAGACCGGATACCCGGATCCGGCCGCGCACGCCGACGAACCGTATCGGCGTGCGCTGCACCATGTTCGGGCCAGGCTGACCGCCACCGCGCTGGCCGCGCTCGGGGAGGTGCCTGCCAACGGCCTCGACACCGGGGCACGGCCCTACCCGACCCCGCAGGCGGCGCTGGACGATCTGGACGCGATAGACGCCTCGCTGCGGCGCAGCGGTGACGGTCTGCTCGCCGACGACCGCCTCGCCGCCTTGCGCCACGCCGTCGAGACGTTCGGTTTCCACCTGCAAAGCCTGGACATGCGGCAGAACTCCGAGGCGCACGAGCAGGTCGTCGCCGAACTGCTGGCCTGGGCCGGGGTGCACCCCGACTACGCGAGCCTGCCGGAATCGCGCCGGGTGGAACTGCTCGCCGCCGAGTTGCGCACCCGCCGCCCGTTGCTCGGCCCGCACGCCCGGCTGAGCGACCTCGCCGCCAAGGAACTCGGCATCGTGCGTGCCGCCCGGGACGTGGTGGACACACTCGGCGCGGAGGCGGTGCCGAACTACGTCATCAGCATGTGCACCTCGGTCAGCGATCTGCTCGAAGCCGCGCTGCTGCTGAAGGAGGGCGGGCTGCTCGACCCCGGCGAACCGGACGGACCGCCGCACTGCCCGGTGGGCATCGTCCCGCTGTTCGAGACCATCGAGGACCTGGGCGCCGGGGCCGCGACACTGTCCGCGGCGCTGGAAGTCCCGGTCTACCGCGAGCTGGTGGCGGCGCAGGGAATGCGGCAGGAAGTGATGCTCGGCTACTCCGATTCCAACAAGGACGGCGGCTATCTGGCCGCGAACTGGGCGCTGTACCGGGCCGAACTGGACCTGATCGAGGTCGCCCGCAAGACCGGAATCCGGCTGCGACTGTTCCACGGTCGCGGCGGCACGGTGGGCCGCGGCGGCGGCCGCAGCTACGACGCGATCCTCGCCCAGCCCGCGGGGGCGGTGCGCGGCTCGCTGCGGCTCACCGAGCAAGGTGAGGTGATCGCCGCGAAGTACGCCGAACCCGGTGCGGCGCATCGCAACCTGGAGTCGCTGATCGCGGGCACCCTGGAGTCGACTCTGCTCGACGTGGAAGGCCTCGGCGCCGACGCCGAACCGTCCTACGGGATCATGGACGAGCTGGCGGCCCGCGCTCGCGCCGCCTACGCGCGGCTGGTGCACCAGACACCGGGTTTCGTCCAGTACTTCCGCCAGTCCACGCCGGTCGCCGAGGTCGGCGACCTGAACATCGGCAGCAGGCCCGCCTCGCGCAAGCCGACGAATTCGGTGGCCGACCTGCGCGCCATCCCGTGGGTGATGTCCTGGAGTCAGGCGCGGGTGATGCTGCCGGGCTGGTACGGCACCGGCACCGCGCTGGAGGAGTGGATCGGCGGCGACCCCGGCCGCCTGGCCACCCTGGCGGATCTGTACCGCCGCTGGCCGTTCTTCCGCACCGTGCTGTCCAATATGGCGCAGGTGATGGCCAAGAGTGACCTGGACATCGCGGCACGTTACGCCGAACTCGTGGACGACTTGGCGTTGCGGGAGCAGATCTTCGGCATGATTCGCGACGAGCACGCCAGGACCGTGCGCATGCACGCCGCGATCACCGGCAACGATCACCTGCTTGCCGACAACCCGTCGCTCGCGGAGTCCATCCACAACCGGTTCCCCTACCTGGAGCCGCTCAATCAGATGCAGGTGGAGCTGCTGCGCCGCCTGCGCTCCGGGGACGATTCCGAACTGGTCAAACGCGGCATCCTGCTGACCATGAACGGCCTGGCGACCGCCCTGCGCAATTCGGGCTGAGCCGCCGCCGAACAGCCGGGTCCGGTAGGAAGAACGTCGTGTCGATCGACGAAGCAGCCGTAGCGGCGCTCGCGGACCGCCGGATCGGTCCCCAGCACAAGGGGATGCCACCCGCGTTCTGGGGGCAGACCGTGCGGCAGATCCGAGCCGCCGCACCGGCGCTCGACCAGTTGGAGACGCCGGTGCTCACCGTCGATCGCGCGGCCGTGGCGACGAACATCGCGGTGATGGCCGAGTGGGTGCGCGCGGCCGGTGTGCGCTTGGCGCCGCACGGCAAGACGACGATGGCCCCGCGGCTGTGGGCAGACCAGCTGTCCGCTGGAGCGTGGGGCATCACCTTGGCCACCGTCTGGCAGACGCAGGTGGCGCGATCCTTCGGCGTCGCGCGGGTGCTGCTGGCCAACGCGTTGGTCGATCCGGTCGGATTGCGCTGGGTCGCGGCGGAATCGGCACGTGACCCGTCCTTCGAGTTCGTCTGCTGGGCCGACAGCGTCGAAACGGTCGCTGTGATGGACGCGCATCTGCGCGACACCCCGGAGGGGGCGCGGATCGGGGTGCTGGTGGAACTCGGCGGCCCGCACGGCCGGACCGGCGCGCGCACGGTGGAACAGGCGCATGCCGTGGCGCGGGCGATCGGAGCGTCGTCCCGGCTGACGCTGGCCGGGGTCGGCGGATACGAAGGCGCGCTCGCGCACGACCGCACCGCGAACGGCATCCGCGCGGTGCGCGGCTATCTCGGCGAACTCGCCCGCCTGCACCGGGAACTCGCCGCCGCCGATCGATACCAAGGGCCCGCGATCGTCACCGCAGGGGGCAGCGCCTATCCGGACCTGGCGCTCGAATACCTCGCCCCGCTCTCCGACGAACACGGTGGGCAGGGCGTTGCGACGACGGTCGTCCTGCGTTCGGGGGCGTACGTCATCCACGACGACGGCTTCTACGCGAGCATCTCGCCTTTGTCGGCGCCCGGCCGCGCCCGGCCGTTGCGCTCGGCGATGCACGGCTGGGCGCGCGTGCTCTCGCGACCGGAGTCCGGGCTCGCGCTGCTGGACGCGGGCAAACGCGATGTGCCTTTCGACGAAGGGCTGCCGATCCCGCAACGCGTCGCGGGACCCGGGGGCGGCGCGCTGGACGCGACCGTCTCAGCGCTCAACGACCAGCACGCCTTCCTCCGGCTGCCCGGTGGCGCCGCCACGGCGTTGCCGATCGGCGCGGTGGTGCGACTAGGTCTGTCCCATCCGTGCACGGCGTTCGACAAATGGCGGCTCATCCCGGTCATTGATGACGCCGACGCCGCGACCCCGAAGGTGGTCGATCTTCTGCACACCTTCTTCTGACGAGCGGTGATCTAGCCGGGCGGCGGGATCAGCGCACGCACCGACCGGTCCAACAGGGGGCGGGGATCGAAGTCCGGCGCGGGGTCCACCAATTGATGCAGGATGATCCCGTCGAACTGGCCCACCAGAATCCGCGTCGCCTCTTGGTCGCCGCCGACCGCCGCCAGCAGGCCGGCGGCCCACTCGGTCAGCCTGCGGTGCCCGCGCCGCACGGTCTCGCGCAGCGCCGGGGTGGTCTGCGCCTCCAGGAACAGCGCGTAGCGAGCCAGTGTCCGCACACGGTCGGTCCGCGCCGCCTGCACGACGAAGGCGGCCATGCCGTCGACGAGTTCTTCGATCGTGCCGGGGGCCGGGTGGCGGGCCAGCGCTTCCCAGTCCGCGTAGTCGCGTGCCTCGAGGCGCTCGGCGATCCCGGTCAGCAGCGCCTCCCTGGTGCGGAAGTAGTTCGAGGCCGAACCGACCGGCATGCCGGCGGCTTCGTCGACCGCGCGGTGGGTGAGCGCGCGGGTTCCCCGGGATCCCAGCAGATCGATCGCCGCGTCCAAGACGAGCTCGCGCTTGGTGGACATGCCCTCGATACTACGTCGGTAGTGATACAGGTTACAGGCCGGGGACGCCCGGCCCTGCTCGCCGCTGCGCGGGATGCCGACGTGCTGAAGCACGATCTCTACGATCTGCCCGCGCTGAGAACGTATGCGGCGGGACGGATCGCGTTGGTGGGCGACGCTGCGCACGCGATGATGCCCACGCTCGGGCAGGGCGCGTGCCAGGCGCTGGAGGACGCCGTGGTGCTGGCCGGGGTTGCCGCCCGGGACGGTGACCTGACCCGCTACGACCGGGAACGCCGGCCACGGACGCGGATGATCGGCGCGCGCTCGCGCCGCCTCGGCGCGGTGGCGCAACTGTCGTCCGCGCCTGTCGCCGCCCTCCGCGATCTGCTGGTGCGGGCGATCCCCGACTCGGTGCAACTGCGCTCGCTCGCCGCCGTCCTGGATTGGCGCTGCTAGCCGACGCGCGCTCGCTACGGCGCGGGGAAGTCCCGCACAGCGCGCGAACAGCGCGCGGCCTGGGCGCGCAAAGCCTCGGCGAAACCCGGCGGGCCGGCGAGCACCGTGAAATTGATATCGACCGAAGTGACCATCCATACCAGCTGCTCCGGTGACTCACTGCCGACGTGCAGGCGGCAGCTGTGCTCGTCGACGGCTTCCAGCACGCCCATGCCCGGCCACACGCGGTCGGCGGCATCGTCGGCCGATCGGTGCAGCAGTACCGTCGCCTGGGACGGCCAGGCGCGGGCGGACAGCCGCATCGAAAGATAGGCCGCGACGTCGCCTTCCGGCGGCTCCCGTGGTGTGAAGCGAGGTCCGGTCGGTATGCGCGGGGTGATCCGGTCGACGCGGAAGGTGCGCCAGTCGGTGCGGTCCACATCCCAGGCGACCAGGTACCACTGCCTGCTGAAGTGCACCAGCGTGTGCGGCTCGACAGTGCGCGAATCCGTCGCGCCGCTGTGCGACCGATAGTCGAACCGCAACCGTTCGTGGCGCTGGCACGTCTCGGCGATGGCCATGAGCGTGTCCGGATGGACCCGGGGCGAGGGCGCGCCGACACGCAAGGTGGCGCCGCGCAGCGTGCGGACACGGTGCCGCAGTCGGGGCGGGAGCACCTGCTCCAGCTTGGTCAGCGCGCGCAGCGACGCCTCCTCGAGTCCGGTCCCGGCTTCGCCGGCGGCGCCGCGCAGGCCGACCGCCACCGCGACCGCTTCCGCGTCGTCGAGCAGCAGCGGCGGCAGCGCGGCGCCCGCGCCGAGCCGGTAGCCCGCGGCGCCTCTGGCGGCGTTGACCGGGTACCCGAGTTCACGCAGTCGATGATGTCGCGGCGCACCGTGCGCCCGGTGACGCCGAGCGACTCCGCCAGCTCGGCGCCGGTCCGGTCGGGGCGGGTCTGTAGCAAGGCCAGCAGTTTGAGCAGGCGAGCCGACGTTTCCAGCATGTTGAGAGCATGCCGGAAACTTAGGAATGATCGCGTCCTAAGCAGTTCCTACCGTGTGGGCATGACCACCGAACAGGACATCCGCCCCTTCCACATCGACATCCCGCAGGACCGGATCGATGATCTGCGCCGCCGTCTGGCAGGCACGACGTGGCCGAGCGATTTGCCCGGCGTCGGGTGGGGCAAAGGCATGCGCGTGGCCTACCTGCGGCAGCTGGCGGAGTACTGGCGTACCGAATTCGACTGGCGTGCGGTCGAAGCCGAGCTCAACGAGTTGCCGCAGTTCGTCACCGAGATCGACGGGCAACGGGTGCACTTCCTGCACGTCCGCTCGCCCGAGCCGGATGCCGTGCCGTTGGTGCTCGGTCACGGCTGGCCCGCTTCGTTCGTCGAGTTCCGCTCCGTGCTCGGGCCGCTGAGCGATCCGCGCGCGCACGGCGGCGACCCGGCCGACGCGTTCCACCTGGTCGTGCCCTCGCTGCCGGGATTCGCGTTCTCCGAGGTGTCCCCGGAGCCGGGGGCGGGCTCGACCGAACGGTTCGCCGAGGTGGTGGCGACCCTCATGGCGCGCCTCGGCTACCAGCGCTACGGCGTGCAAGGCGGCGACGCGGGGTACTTCGTCGCCGCTCGGTTGGGCCATATCGCCCGGGAGAACGTGGTGGGCCTGCACGTCAACGGTCCGATCACGATCCCCGCGTGGGACAGCGGTGATGCCTGGGGCGGTGCGGACGAGTGGACGGCGGGTGGCGCCGAGGCCGGGTACAGCCCGCAGGACGAGGCGAAGCTCGCCGCGCTGACCGGCCCGGAAAGCTATTCCCGCTACGACTACGCGACCGTGCAGGCCGGTCGGCCGCAGACGCTGGCGATCGCCATGCACGACTCTCCCGCGGGCCTGCTGTCCTGGATCACCGACCTGTTCCGGCAGTACACGAATCCGGCGATCGAACTGCCCGACGAGGCGGTGGGCCGGGACGCGCTGCTGACCAACGTCAGCCTGTACTGGTTCACCGGAACCTTCGCTTCCTCGCTGCGGCTCTACAGCGAATCCGCGGCCTGGGGCGCGGGGGTCGAGAAATCGGATGTGCCGACCGCGGCGGCGATCTTCCCCGGCGACATGTCCATCCGCAAACTCGCCGAAGACGCGCACCACATCGTGCGGTGGACCGAATTCGACCGCGGCGGCCATTTCGCGGCGATGGAGGCGCCGGATCTGCTGACCGAGGACATCCGCGCGTTCTTCCGCACGCTGCGCTGACATGTGACCGCTGACATGTGACCGCTGGCATGTGACCGCTGGCATGTGACCGTTGACATGTGACTCGGCTCCGGCGGGCGCGCGGCAGCGGCCCCGGCCGGAGCCGAGTGGGCGTCGCCGAGCACCGGCGGTGGGCAGAGGTCCTGATCAGCGGCGAGGGGGACTCGACGAATCGTCGTCGTTGTTACCGCCGTGCTCCCGGGCCGATGCCCAGGGCCGGGCGCTTCACCCGCCGGAGTAGCGCGTGTGCATGGCGGCGGCGGTCGCCGCGAGGCGTGCGCGCAACTGCGGTGGTTCGAGCACTTCGACGTGCTCGCCGAGGGAAAGGAGGCCGTGCGCGAGCACGTCGTAGGACTCCGACGGCACGACCACCTCCACCCACCCTCGCGCATCAGGTGGTCCCGCCGAACCCAGCGCTTCCGCGACCGCCGCCGGATTGATCACCAGCCGCAGCGATCGCAGGTGGGTCGCGGCGATCCGGCAGCGGGCCCGCACCCGCAACATCGAACGCGCGAAATCGTCGGCCGCGTCGGTCCAGTGCGTTTGGAGATCGAAATCCGCCGGGCGGGTGAAGGTCTCACCGGTCGGCTCGGCGGCGAGGATGCGGCCGACCCGATACGACCGTGTAGTGGACCCGTTCCGCGCGACCAGGTACCAGGTGCCTGCCTTGAGCACCAGGCCCAGCGGGTCCAGCGAGCGTTCGACCACCTTGTCCTTGCGGCCGTAACGCACGCGCAGCCGTCGGTCGTGCCAGAGCGCGTCGGCGATCGTCGCCAGCGTCGGCGTCTCGTCCGGACGGTGGAACCAGCCCGGCGCGTCGATGTAGACCCGTTCGGCGATGCGCGTGGCCCGCCCGCGCAGTTCCGGCGGCAGCGCGGCGAGCATCTTCAGCTGCGCGGTGGCCAGCACGGTGCCGAGCCCGAGGTCGGCCGCGGCGCCGGGCAGACCGGTCAGCAGCACGGCGTCGGCCTCGTCGGTGGTGAGGCCGGTGAGCCGGGTGCGGTAGCCATCCACCAGCCGGACGCCACCCGCCCGGCCCGGCTCGCTGTAGACCGGGACACCGGCCGCCGAGAGGGCCTCGACATCGCGGTAGACGGTGCGCACCGACACCTCCAGTTCCCTGGCCAGTTCGGGCGCGGTGATCCGGCCTCGGGTCTGCAACAGCAGGAGCAATTGGACCAGACGACTCGCGCGCACGAGGCCGAGACTAGCCGGAAACCTTGACATGAGGCGGCAAGGTTTCGTCGTACGGTCGTGCCCATGACGACTTGGAGCCGATTCACCGAAGAAGCACCGCATGTCGCGGAGGTCTTCCTGCGCAGGCACCGCGCCGCGGGCAATCTCTGCATGCTCGCCACCCTCCGGTCCGACGGATCTCCCCGCATCAGTCCGATCGAGCCACGGGTCTTCGAAGAGTTCCTCGTGCTCGCGGGCATGCCGGGCACCACGAAGTTCCGTGATCTGGCCAGGGACCCGCGCTTCTGCCTGCACACCGCGACCGTGGACACGAACGTGTCCGACGGCGACGCCAAACTCTTCGGCACCGTCATCGATCTCCCCGACCGGGACACGCACGCCCGTTTCGCCCAGCACCTGTTCGACGAGACCGGTTTCGACATCCGTGGCCAGGACTTCGACCACTTCTACGTCGCCGACCTCACGGGAGCGTCGACCGTGGAGGTCGACGGTGACCACCTCGACATCACCATCTGGAAGCCCGGCGAAGGCGAGCGCGTCGTGCAGAAGCACTGATCTCATGGCCGCCTCGTCCGCTGGTGCGTGACACCCCCGCAGGCTGGGCTCGGTACCACTCGATGGGCCACGAGACGATGCACCGGCTGGCGCGGCTGAAGGGCTTCGGACACGGTGCGCGGTTCGCCGCCAGGTGCGGACGCACCATCGCCTGACGACGCAATAAAGCCGCCCCCACACTCCGGGGGCGGCTTCGTCCATTGCATCTAGGCGCTCAGCGCAGCGCTACCTTCACCCCACCGGAGAACGCGGAGTCGTGCAACTCCAGCGTTGCGGGCTCGGCGCCGACCGGCACATCGAACACGAGCACCATGTCGACCTTGTTGCCCGGGTTGATGTCCGTATGCAGGTGGTCATTGACGTTGATCTCGGCACGGGAGTCGTTGGTGAATTCGCGGCCCGCGGCGTCGATCAGCTTCTGGTTGCCGCCGTAGTAGCCGCGCGGCTCATCGCCGATGTTGCTGATCGTGATGTGTACGAGAATGTACTCGCCTTGCGCGGTCGACTTCAGGAACTGGTTGCTGCCGACTGTCTTCACAGGTGCATCCACACCGGTGATGACGAACTCGAACTTGCCGTCGCGCACCGCGGACCCTGCCGGGGCGATACTGTCCCGGCCCGAGGGCTTCGGTCCCGGCGCATCGGAGGAGGCGGGGCTCTGGGCGTCGTTGCTGCCCGAGACCAGCGCGGCGCATCCACCGAACCCGCACAGCAGTAGGACGGTGGCCAACAAGATCCACGGCCACACCACCGACTTCTTCTGCGGTCGCGGGTAGGGCTGTGGGTGCGGCTGGCCGTAGGGCTGCTGCGGGTACTGCGGACCGGTCATCAATTCCCCTTGGGTCGGGCAGGGATAATTCCCCCTGCGATCGACTAGCCCTATGCGTGGGCCGTCCGCTGCACATCCGGGCGCAGGTAGGTGGTGTTACTCAGGTCACAGCGTGTCCGAAGAGACACGCCGCTGGCTGCACTCGGCCGCTGTGACTCTCGAGTCTGGAATGTCATCGCAGGTCGTTTGCGTGTAGTCGCCGCGGGTATCAGGTCCTGGTGACCGCGCTCCCGGCGACCAGGCTGTGAATGAGCTTGCATGGTCATGCATAATCATCACATGGTTGATTCCTCGGGCGGACCCGTCGTGCGGGTCGCGGTAGCCGGTGCCAGTGGATACGCGGGCGGCGAAGTGTTGCGTCTGCTGCTGGGGCATCCCGCCTACCGAACCGGGCGCCTCGTCATCGGGGCGCTGACCGCGGGCTCGAACGCCGGCGCCACGCTGGGGGAGCTGCAACCGCACCTGCTGCCGCTGAGCGATCGGGTGCTCGCGCCGACCACGGTCGACGAGCTGGCCGGTCACGACGTGGTGTTCCTCGGCCTGCCGCACGGCCAGTCCGCGGCCATCGCCGCCGAGTTGCCCGAGTCGACGGTCGTCATCGACTGTGGCGCGGATTTCCGGCTCACCGACCCGAAGGCCTGGGAGAAATACTACGGCAGCCCGCACGCGGGCAGTTGGCCCTACGGTTTGCCCGAGCTGCCCGGCGGCCGGGAGAAGCTGCGCGGCGCGACGCGGATCGCGGTCCCCGGGTGCTATCCCACCGTCGCGAGCCTCGCGTTGGCTCCCGCCATCGCCGCGGGCATCGTGGAACCCACCGTGCACGTGGTCGCGGTCAGCGGCGCGTCCGGAGCGGGTCGCAAACTGGACATCGGTCTGCTGGGGTCGGAGGTGATGGGCTCGGCGCGGGCATACGGGATCGCGGGCGCGCACCGGCACACACCGGAGATCGCGCAGAACCTCGCGGCGGTCGGCGGCGCGGACGTCACGGTGTCGTTCACTCCGGTGCTCGCGCCGATGCCGCGCGGCATCCTCGCCACCTGCACCGCGCCGCTCCGTGCCGACGCCGCGCAGGCGCGCGCCGTCTACGAGAAAGCCTATGCCGACGAGCCTTTCGTGCACTTGCTGCCGGAAGGCGTACTGCCGCAGACCGGATCGGTGCTCGGCTCGAACACCGTCACCTTGCAGGTGGCGGTGGACGCCGACGCGGGCTTGCTCGTGGTGATCGGCGCGATCGACAACTTGACCAAGGGCACCGCGGGCGCCGCGGTGCAATCCATGAACCTCGCGCTCGGATTCGACGAGACCGCAGGACTTCCCACCGTAGGAGTGGCACCGTGACGACAGCCGACATCGCCAGCGGCAGACTGGTCCGGACGCAGGGCGTGACCGCCCCGCTCGGCTTCCGCGCGGCGGGCATCGCCGCGGGCATCAAGGCGAGCGGCAAGCCGGATCTGGCGCTGGTGTTCAACGAGGGCCCGGAGTACCCGGCCGCGGGCGTGTTCACCCGCAACAAGGTCAAGGCCGCGCCGGTGCTGTGGTCCCAGCAGGTGCTGACCGGCAAGCGGCTGCGCGCGGTGATCCTGAACTCCGGCGGAGCCAACGCCTGCACCGGGCCGGGCGGATTCCAGGACACGCACCGGACCGCCGAGGAACTCGCCACCGCGCTGAGCAACTGGGGCACCGAGACCGGCGCGGGCGAGATCGCCGTCTGCTCGACCGGGCTGATCGGCGACCGGCTCCCGATGGGCAAGATCATCCCAGCGGTCACCGAGATCGTGCACGAGATGGGCGGCGGGCTCTCCGGTGGCTCGGATGCCGCCTGGGCCATCATGACGACCGACACCGTGCCCAAGGAGGCGGCGTTCCACCACCGTGACAAGTGGAACGTCGGCGGCATGGCCAAGGGCGCGGGCATGCTGGCGCCGTCGCTGGCGACCATGCTGGTGGTGCTCACCACCGACGCGGCCGTGACCGCCGATCAGCTCGACCAGGCTCTGCGCAACGCCACCGCCCGCACCTTCGACCGGCTCGACGTGGACGGTTCCTGCTCCACCAACGACACGGTGCTGTTGCTGGCCAACGGGGCCAGCGAGGTCACCCCCAGCCAGGAGGAACTGGACGCCGCCGTGCTCGCGGTCTGCGACGACCTGGCCGCCCAGCTGATGGCCGACGCCGAGGGCGTCACCAAGCGGGTGCTGATCACCGTCGCGGGCGCGGCCACCGAGGACGAGGCCGTGGCCGCCGCGCGCACCGTCGCCCGGGACAGCCTGGTCAAAACGGCGCTGTTCGGGTCCGACCCGAACTGGGGCCGGGTGCTGGCGGCCGTCGGCATGGCGCCGGTCGCGCTGGACCCCAACCGGATCTCGGTGTCCTTCAACGGCAATCCCGTCTGCATCATGGTGCGGGCGCGCCAGGCGCTCGCGAGGTGGACCTGTCCGGAGCCGACATCGAGGTGCTGATCGAGCTGGGCGTCGGGTCGGCGAGCGCGACCATCCGGACCACCGACCTCTCGCACGGTTACGTCGAAGAGAATTCGGCCTACAGCTCATGACCAGCGAGGTATTGCACCGGCTCTCCGCGTTGGACAAGGCGCACGTCCTGGCCGGCGCCCTGCCGTGGTTGCAGAAGTTCCGGGACAAGATCGTCGTCGTGAAGTACGGCGGCAACGCCATGGTCGACGACGACCTCAAGCGTGCCTTCGCCGCCGACATGGCGTTCCTGCGCACGGTCGGCGTGCACCCGGTGGTGGTGCACGGGGGCGGACCGCAGATCAGCGCGATGCTGAAGCGCCTGGGTCTGCACGGCGAATTCCGCGGCGGCTTCCGGGTGACCACACCGGAGGTGATGGACGTGGTGCGGATGGTGCTGTTCGGTCAGGTCGGCCGCGAGCTGGTCGGCCTGATCAACACCCACGGCCCGTACGCGGTCGGCATCTCCGGTGAGGACGCCGGGCTGTTCACCGCCACCCGCCGCACCGTCGAGGTCGACGGCGAGCCCACCGACATCGGCCTGGTCGGCGACGTCACCGAGGTGAACCCCGACGCCGTGCTCGACCTGATCGGCGCGGGCCGCATCCCCGTGGTGTCGACCATCGCGCCGGACGCCGACGGCGTGGTGCACAACATCAACGCCGACACCGCCGCCGCGGCGCTGGCCGAGGGCATCGGTGCCGAGAAACTGGTGGTGCTCACCGACGTCGAGGGCCTGTACACGAATTGGCCGGACCGGTCCTCGCTCACCTCCAGCATCGACACGGCGGCGCTGGCCGAGTTGCTCCCGCGCCTGGACGCGGGCATGGTGCCCAAGATGGAAGCCTGCCTGCGCGCCGTGTCGGCGGGGGTGCCGACCGCCCATGTCATCGACGGCAGGGTCCCGCACGCCGTGCTGCTGGAACTGTTCACCGGAGAAGGAATCGGAACGATGGTGACTCCCGCCCCGCTCACCCCGAACGGGTCCGGCGCACCGGACGGAACGAAACAATGAGCACAGCTGAACTGCAGAAGCGGTGGTCCGCCGCGCTGATGAACAACTACGGCACACCGAAGGTCGCCCTGGTGCGCGGCGCGGGAGCCGTGGTCTACGACGCGGACGGCAAGCGCTACGTCGACTTCCTCGGCGGCATCGCGGTCAACAGCCTCGGTCACGCCCACCCGGCGATCCTGGAGGCGGTCACCCAGCAGCTCGGCACGCTCGGGCACGTGTCGAACCTGTACGCCAGCGAACCGGTCATCGAGCTGGCCGAGCGGTTGCTCGCGCACTTCGGCGACGGCGAGGGGCGGGCGTTCTTCTGCAACTCCGGCACCGAGGCGGTCGAGGCGGCGTTCAAGATCGCCCGGCTCACCGGGCGGCCCAAGCTGGTCGCCTGCGAAGAAGCGTTCCACGGCCGCACGATGGGCGCGCTGGCCCTCACGGGGCAGCCGTCCAAGCGGACCCCCTTCGAACCGATGCCGCCCGGCGTCGTGCACGTGCCCTACGGCGATGCCGCCGCGCTGGAAGCAGTCGTCGACGAGAGCACCGCCGCGGTGTTCCTGGAGCCGATGATGGGGGAGAGCGGCGTGGTGGTGCCGCCGTTCGACTACCTCGCCAAGGCACGCGAGATCACCGCGCGCAAGGGGGCGCTGCTGGTGCTGGACGAGGTGCAGACCGGCATCGGCCGGACCGGCAAGTTCTACGCCCACCAGGCCGTCGGCATCGTGCCGGACGTGATCACGCTGGCCAAGGGGCTCGGCGGCGGACTGCCCATCGGCGCGGTGCTGGCCAACGGACGGGCGGCTGATCTGCTCACCCCCGGCCTGCACGGCACCACCTTCGGCGGCAACCCGGTGTGCGCGGCGGCCGCCCTGGCGGTGCTGCGCACGATCGATGAGACCGACCTGCTCTCGCACGTCGAGTCGGTCGGCAAGCGGCTCAGCGACGGCATCGAACTGCTGGAGCATCCGCTCATTGATCGGGTGCGCGGCGCGGGCCTGCTGCTGGGCATCGTGCTCACCGACCAGGTGTCCGCGCAGGTGGAGGCGCGGGCGCGGGAGGCGGGCTACCTGGTCAACCCGGCCAAGCCCGACGTGATCCGGCTCGCGCCCCCGCTGGTGCTCACCGAGACCCAGGCCGACAACTTCGTCGCCGACCTGCCCGGGATCCTCGACGCCGCGCTCGCGGACGCGAAAGGAGCCGCGGCGCAATGAGCGTTGTGAGGCACTTTCTGCGTGACGACGATGTCAGCCCGGCCGAACAGGCCGAGATCCTCGCCCTCGCCGCCGAACTCAAGAAGTCGCCGTTCGCGCGGCGTCCGCTCGAGGGGCCGCGCGGCGTGGGCGTGATCTTCGAGAAGAACTCCACCCGCACCCGGTTCTCCTTCGAAATGGGCATCGCCCAGCTCGGCGGGCACGCGGTCGTCGTGGATGGTCGCGACACCCAGCTGGGCCGGGAGGAGACGCTCGGCGACACCGGCCGGGTGCTGTCCCGCTACGTGGACGCGATCGTGTGGCGCACCTTCGAACAGTCCCGCCTCGACGAGATGGCCGCCACCGCGACGGTGCCGGTGGTCAACGCGCTGTCCAACGAGTTCCATCCCTGTCAGGTGCTCGCCGATCTCCAGACGCTCGCCGAGCACAAGGGCGAGCTGACCGGACGCGAACTGGCCTACTTCGGCGACGGCGCCAACAACATGGCGCACTCGCTGCTGCTCGGCGGCGTCACGGCGGGGCTGAACGTGACCATCGCCGCCCCGGCCGGATTCGAGCCGCAGCCGTGGGTGGTGGAGGCCGCGCGCAAACGGGCGGCGGAGACCGGGGCGACCATCACGCTGACCAGCGACCCGGTCGCCGCCGCGTGGGGCGCCAACGCGCTGGTCACCGATACCTGGACCTCCATGGGACAGGAGAACGACGGCCTGGACCGAGTGGGTCCGTTCCGTCCGTTCCAGCTCAACGCCGAATTGCTCGCGCACGCCAAGCCGGATGTGGTCGTGCTGCACTGCCTTCCCGCGCACCGCGGCGACGAGATCACCGACGAGGTGCTCGACGGGCCGCACAGCGTCGTGTGGGACGAGGCGGAGAACCGTTTGCACGCGCAGAAAGCGCTGCTGGTCTGGCTGCTGGAGCGACGATCAGGAGGCTCGGCGTGAGCGGTCGGGCCAGGAGGCGGCAGCGGAGCGTGACCGGCTCCGCTCGTGCCGGAAGGGCACAGCGTGCGTATCACGGGCATGCCTCGTGCTCGTCGTGCCCAGCGGGCGAATCGGTCCCCAGCGAGGTGCGGCGGTGAGGACGTGTCAGCGAGCGCGCCGCGCTCAGCCGCGTACGACGATCTCGCGCCCCGGCGAGGCGCGGTCGTGAGCGTCTCGCAGTCGGAATCGGGACGAAGCGGCCCCGCCATCGCACGCACCCGCGCCGGACGCCAGTCGCGCATCGTCGAACTGCTGTCCGCGCACGCGGTACGCAGCCAGACCGAACTGGCGGCGCTCCTGGCCGCCGAGGGCATCGAGACCACCCAGGCGACGCTCTCGCGTGACTTGGACGAACTGGGCGCGGTGAAGCTGCGGGCTGCCGACGGCGGCGCGGGCGTCTACGTGGTCCCCGAGGACGGCAGCCCCGTGCGCGGCGTGACCGGCGGCACCAACCGCCTGTCCAAACTGCTCAGCGACCTACTGGTCTCCACCGACGCCAGCGGCAACATCGCCGTCCTGCGCACCCCACCCGGCGCCGCCCACTACCTGGCCAGCGCCCTCGACCGCGCCGCCCTGCCCTACATCGTGGGCACCATCGCGGGCGACGACACCATCGCCGTCATCGCCCGCGAACCACTGACCGGCGCGGAGGTGGCCGCGAAGATCGAACAGCTGGCCTGAGTCGTCGAGCCTCCTGGGGCACGCCAGATCAATAGTCCGCTGGCCGTCCCGTGACGGCCGATCTCGACCTGGCCGTCGCGCGTCGCGTCCCCGGCTGCACGTGCCGGATATTCGCCCGGAGCGGCACACAATGATCGCGGCTACGGCGAGTGGAGACGGCATGACGCTCGTGACGAGGAACCTCGAGGACTTGCTCCGATAGACGTGCCGGTGATCAATCCCTGGGATATGTGAGCACCTCCATCGGGTCGGCGATCGGCCCTCGGAATGGCTTTCCCAGCGCACGCCGACCCCCGGTTGTGAATGGGCTTGCATCATCGTGCATAATCATTTGTCGAACGACGCAGACCTGCCCAGGCTGGTCACGAGGCGTCGGGGCCGGGCCCTTCCCACCGCTCGGACACCCGCCATACTGCTGATACACCTACCGAACTTCGAGGAGCACACAGAACATGTCCGAGCGCGTCGTACTCGCCTACTCCGGTGGGCTGGACACCTCCGTCGCGATCAGCTGGATCGGCAAGGAGACCGGCGCCGAAGTGGTGGCGGTGGCCATCGACCTCGGCCAGGGCGGCGAGGACATGAACGTGGTGCGCCAGCGCGCCCTGGACTGCGGCGCGGTCGAGGCGATCGTGATCGACGCGCGCGACGAGTTCGCCGACCAGTACTGCCTGCCCACCATCCAGGCCAACGCGCTGTACATGGGCCAGTACCCGCTGGTGTCGGCGATCAGCCGCCCGTTGATCGTCAAGCACCTGGTCGAGGCCGCCAAGTTCCACGGCGCGACCACCGTCGCGCACGGCTGCACCGGCAAGGGCAACGACCAGGTTCGCTTCGAGGTCGGCATCGGCGCGCTCGCGCCCGACCTCAACGTGATCGCCCCGGTTCGCGATTACGCGTGGACCAGGGAGAAGGCCATCGCCTTCGCCGAGGAGAACGCGCTGCCGATCAACGTCACCAAGAAGTCGCCGTTCTCCATCGACCAGAACGTGTGGGGCCGCGCGGTGGAGACCGGGTTCCTCGAGGACCTGTGGAACGCCCCGACCAAGGACGTCTACGACTACACCTCGGACCCGACCGTCAACTTCGAGGCCCCGGACGAGCTGATCGTCACCTTCGACAAGGGTGTGCCGGTGGCGATCGACGGCCGTCAAGTCAGCGTGCTGGAGGCGATCGTCGAGCTGAACAAGCGCGCGGGCCGCCAGGGCGTCGGTCGCCTGGACATGGTCGAGGACCGCTTGGTCGGCATCAAGAGCCGGGAGATCTACGAGGCGCCCGGCGCCATCGCGCTGATCACCGCGCACCAGGCGCTGGAGCACGTCACCATCGAGCGCGAGCTGGGCCGCTACAAGCGGCAGGTCGAGCAGCGCTGGGGCGAGCTGGCCTACGACGGCCTGTGGTTCTCCCCGCTCAAGCGCGCCCTCGACGCCTTCATCAGCGACACTCAGCAGCACGTCTCCGGCGACATCCGGATGGTCCTGCACGGCGGTTCCGCCGTGGTCAACGGCCGCCGCTCGGAGCAGTCGCTCTACGACTTCAACCTGGCCACCTACGACGAGGGCGACACCTTCGACCAGTCGCTGGCCAAGGGCTTCGTCCAGATCCACGGCCTGTCCTCGAAGGTCGCCGCGCGCCGCGACCTGAACCAGAAGTAGGCACCGGGCGGGCCGGCGCCCGACCGAGCGCCGGCCCGCCATCGCCCCCCGCGAGGTCGTAGTCTCGAATCGGCGTTCGGAGCGCGCTGACAGCCAGCGGTGCGCCTTCGAAGCAACCTGCGAACGCCTTCGCCCCGGCCCGCGAGGCCGCTGGGCAGATGTCGAGTAACCACCGAGCGGTAGCCGTGCCGAGCAGGAACGACTTCCTGCGCCGACGCAACTGGTTCCTCGCGCACGGAACAGCTGAGTCGCAAGCCCGCACACCAATTGATCACACAAACGAACGTCGCGAATCAACGCACCAACTGATCTCGCAAGAACATGGGTAACTCACCGGGTACGCCCGGAACCCGACGGTCACCAAACGCAGGTCCCGGACGTAAATCGGCCCCGCCCGGACTTGTACGGCCTGAAGGCCCGGGAGAGGCGGGGAGCCCTGAGACGCGGAGAGGCGGATATGAGCACCAACCAAGGCGCGCTGTGGGGCGGACGATTCGCCTCCGGCCCGGCCGAGGCCATGGCCGCGCTGAGCAAGTCGACGCACTTCGACTGGGCGCTGGCCCCCTACGACATCCGCGCGTCGAAGGCGCACGCCCGGGTACTGCACAAAGCGGGACTGCTGTCCGACGCGGATCTGTCCGGCATGCTCGACGGGCTGGACCGCCTGGCGGCGGACGTGGCTTCCGGCGCGTTCGGCCCCGCCGAGTCGGACGAGGACGTGCACGGCGCGCTGGAACGCGGCCTGATCGAACGGGTCGGCGCCGAGCTCGGTGGCCGGTTGCGCGCGGGGCGTTCGCGCAACGACCAGGTGGCCACGCTGTTCCGGATGTGGTTGCGCGACGGCGTGCGCCGGGTGGCCGCGGGTGTGCTGGCGGTGATCGACGCGCTGGTCGAGCAGGCCGCCGCACATCCGGACGCGGTGATGCCGGGCAAGACCCATTTGCAGGCGGCGCAGCCGGTGTTGCTGGCCCATCACCTGCTCGCGCACGCCCATCCCTTGCTGCGCGACCTCGAACCGGCTGCGTGACTTCGATCGCCGCGCGGCGGTGTCGCCCTACGGTTCCGGCGCGCTGGCGGGCTCTTCGCTCGGGCTCGACCCGGAGGCGATCGCCGCGGAACTGGATTTCGGCGCGGCCGCCGCCAACTCGATCGACGCCACCTCGGCGCGGGACTTCGCCGCCGAAGCCGCGTTCGTGCTGGCCATGATCGGTGTCGACCTGAGCCGGATGGCCGAAGAGGTGATCATCTGGAGCACACCGGAGTTCGGCTACGTCACCCTGGCCGACGCCTGGTCGACCGGCTCGTCGATCATGCCGCAGAAGAAGAACCCGGACGTCTCGGAGCTGACCCGGGGCAAGGCGGGCAGGCTGATCGGCAACCTGACCGGCCTGCTGGCCACGCTCAAGGCGCAACCGCTGGCCTACAACCGTGACCTCCAAGAGGACAAAGAACCCCTCTTCGACTCGGTCGCGCAGCTGGAACTGCTGCTGCCCGCCATCGCGGGGCTGGTCTCGACACTGACCTTCCACACCGACCGCATGGCCGAACTCGCGCCCGCCGGTTTCACGCTGGCCACCGATATCGCCGAATGGCTCGTCCGCCAGGGCGTTCCCTTCCGGGTCGCGCACGAGGCGGCGGGCGCGTGCGTGCGCGTCGCGGAGTCGCGCGGCGTCGGCCTCGACGAACTCACCGACGAGGAGTTCGCCGCCGTCGATCCGGCGCTGACCGGGAAGGTACGCGAGGTGCTCACCGTGCAAGGGTCCATCGCGTCGCGCAATGCCCGGGGCGGCACGGCCGGTGTCCAGGTCGCGGCGCAGCTCGCCGAAGTGCGCCGGGCGGCGGGCGAGGCGCGGGCCTGGCTCGGCTGATCCGGCCGAGAAAGCGGTTGTGGCTCAATCGATTTCGCGGGACACCTAGCCGACGATAGTGATGTCAGCGCCGCTGAAGAGCAGATCGCTGCGCCTGGCGGCGTGACCGGAGTTCGGCACGAGCTCGGCCTCCGGCGCCAGCTCGCGCAGCTGCTGGAGAAACACCTCGACGGCCAGTGTGGCCATGCTCTTGCCGGGGCAGACGTGCTTGCCGAAACCGAAGGTCAACGGCATTTTGCCGGTTCCGTACAGGTCCAGGCAGTCGGGGAAGACCTCCGGATCCCGATTGGCCGCGGCGAACAGCACGAGCACCGGCCCCGCGGGCAGCCGCGTTCCGCTGGACAGCTCGACCGGGGTCCTGGCCCGGCGTTTCCAGGCCACCAGCCCGGGATCGAGCTGGAGGATCTTCGCCGCGACCCGCCCGGCGTCCGTGGGGTCGGTCAGCAGGTTCCACCAGCTCCGGTCCGGATCGCCGAGCAATCGCTGCACACCTTGCTGGATGCTGCCGCTCACCGTGTGCACGCCTGCGGCCAGTGAGTTCGCCATCGCCGACACCGCGATCCGATGGGAGAGCCCGGCGTCGCGGAGCCTGCGCGCGAAGCCGGTCGCTTCGCTGCCGCGGCCCGCGCGCACCGCCTTGCCGCTCACCGTGAACAGCCACCCGAGCGCGCTCACCGCGTCGGCCAGTTCGCGCCCCCGCAGCACCCGGCCGAGCAGTCCCGATTGGGCGCCGCTCCACGCGGCCACGTGCGGCCAGTCCGACGCGGGGAGACCGACCGCCGCGCCGACGATCCGTGCGGCGTAGGCGATCGACAACGCGCTCACGTCGAGCGGCGACCTGCGGCGGAATTCCGCGTCGCGCAGCGCGTTGTGGAAGTGCTCGCTCATCTCGGCGGCCCGGTGCGGCCGCTGGGCCGGTGTAATCGTGAAATGCCCGGAGGGTCCGGCCATGGTATTCCACACGCGCTTGTGCAGCCGGTCGTCGGCGAGATTCGCGGTGGCTTTCGCGGGCGGCGGCACCAGATGCCGGACGAAATGCGGAATGGCCCGGGCAGTCATCGCGATGCGCGGGTAGCCCACCAGAGGGTCCAGCGAATTGCCGTTGGAGAGGCCCGGCGTCGTCGCCTCCAGCGCCTCCCGCACGTCGGCGTACTTCCAGATCATGCGCAGTCCGGACGGATGGGCATAACTCGGTTCGGGCCAGTCGTGCAACAGCCGGTACCGTTCGTCGCGCTCGGCGTACGGCAACTCGTTGCAGGTCACTTCATGGAACGGAAAAGCGGTCGCCGCAATGTCCGAGCTACACATGCGCCGATCGTAGCCAGGCGTTGTCCCGCGATCGGGCCGCGGATTCCCTGCGATGGGGAGCGGAAGCGCCAGGTGATCCGCTGCCCGGTGTGCGCCGCACGAGGCTCGATTACGCTGCGAAAATGACCTTGCTGCTGCTTGCCTTGGCCATTGCCTCCGAGGTGACCGCGACCGTTTCCCTGAAACTCTCCGAGGGATTCACCAAACTCGTTCCCTCGATCGTGGTGGTCGTCGGTTACTGTGCGGCGTTCTTCTTCCTGGCCCAGGCGCTGAAGCGGGGCATGCCGATCGGCGTGGCGTACGGCATCTGGTCGGCGGTCGGTGTCGCCGCGATCGCGCTGATCGGCGTGCTGTTCCTGAACGAGCGGCTGAGCCTGGTGCAGGTGGGCGGCATCGCGCTGGTGATTCTGGGAGTGCTCGCCTTGGAACTCGGCGGGGCGCACTGATTCGCGGCCCGTCGCGTCCCTCGCCCGCGACGGGGATATCGGCGCTGAACCGTCACTCCGAGACGCGGACCGCGTAGCCCGCGTTGGCGAGGGCGGTGAGCACGTCGTCACGATGATCGGCGCCGCGCGTCTCCAGCGTCAGCGCCACTTCGACTTCGTCCACCGCCAGCCAGGTTCCGGTGCGCGAATGCGCCACATCGACGACGCTGGCCCCCGTCTTGCCGATCACCGCGAGCAGGGCGCCCAGCGCGCCGGGACGATCGGAAATCGTCACTCGCACAGCGAGATAACGCCCCGCGGCACTCAGGCCGTGCCCGATCACCCGGGTCAGCAACAGCGGGTTGATATTGCCGCCGGACAGGATCGCGCAGACCGGTCCGTGCAGGCCGAGCTCCGACGGTGCGTGGCTCATCAGGGCGGCGACCGCCGCGGCGCCAGCGGGTTCGACGATCAGCTTCGCGCGTTCCAGGCACAGCAGCAACGCCTGCGACAGCGCTTCCTCGTCCACCGTCACGATGCCCGAGACATGCTGGGCCACATGAGCGAAGGGCACCGCGCCCGGCTGCCCGACCGCGATGCCGTCGGCCATCGTCGACATCCGGTCGACCCGTACCGGGTGACCCGCCGCCAGCGAGGCCGGCCAGGCGGCCGCTTCCGCCGCCTGGACGCCGATGACGCGCACGTCCGGCGCCAGCTGCCGCAGCGCGACCGCGACACCCGCCAGGAGCCCACCGCCACCGGTGGGTACCAGCACCGTGCCCACCTGCGGCAGCTGCCGCAGAATCTCCCGGCCGACGGTGGCCTGACCGGCCACGATATCGGGATGGTCGAACGGGTGGATCAGCGTCGCGCCGGACCGTTCGGCGAAATCCAGCGCGGCGTCCAGCGATTCGTCGATGGTCTCGCCGACCTGGCGCACCTGCGCGCCGTAGGCCTTGGTCGCCATCACTTTCGGCAGCGACGCCCCGACCGGCATGAACACCGTGGACGCGATGCCGAGCGAAGACGCCGACCATGCGACACCCTGCGCGTGGTTACCCGCGCTCGCGGCGACCACGCCGCGTTCGCGCGCCTCCTGCGGTAGGTTGGCGATCCGGTTGTAGGCGCCGCGCGGCTTGAACGAGCCGGTCCGCTGCAAATTCTCGCACTTCAGCCACACTTCGGTGCCCGCGCGCTCGGACAGCGCCCGCGACGCCAGCAGCGGCGTGCGCCGGATCACCGGGGCCAGCAGCCGCGCGGCCGCCTCGATCCGCGATATGTCAACCAACTCCATACCGTCATGCTGCCACTCGGGCAGCCGACGGTCAGGCGGCTCGGGCGAGGTTGTGGGCGAGCGCCCCGAGCCGGGCCAATCGGGCATCGCCCAGTGGCGTCAGCCTGCTGCCGAGGCGGTTGGTGACGAATCCCAGCGACATCCCGGTCGCGGGATCGGCGAAACCGCCGGAGCCGCCGAGTCCGAAATGGCCGAAGGCCGAGACCGGATCGGCCCTGGACGGTTTCATCGGCACGCCGTGGTAGCCCAGCGCCCACGGAATGCGGAAGGCCAGTACGTAATCGGGAGTGAACACTTGCCTGCGGGTCATCTGCTCGATGGTGTCCTCGCGCAGTAACCGGTATCCGTCCAAACGCCCCGCGTTGGCGAGAGCGCCGTACACCCTGGCCAGCGCGCGGGCGGAGAAGACGCCGTTCAGTCCTGGCATGACCGAGTCGTGCAGGCGCGGGTGGGCGACGAGCTCGGCGAATCCCGCCGGTGTCGTGTCGGCCGCGGCCGCGAAACGGGTGCGGGCCAGCAGCTGTGCACCGCGCTCCCAGCTCATACCCGCGACCGTCAAACGCGGGAAGTTGGTGGCGATACGCCCGCGCTCGGACTCCGGGACCCGGAACCACAGTTCCTCCGCTCCCAGCGGTTGCGCGATCTCGGTGCGCAGCAGCTCGGTGAATTCCGTGCCCGTGACCCGGCGCACCAGCTCAGCGACCAGATGACCGTAGGTGATGCCGTGATATCCGCTGGTCACCTCGTGCCGCGGATCGGGAGCGGCCGCCGCGAGCGCGGCCGTGACCGCCGCGTCGTCGAACAACAGCTCGACCGGTCCGGGTAGCAGTCCGCGCAGGCGGTGCAGTCCGGCCCGGTGCGTCAGCAGCGCACGCACGGTGATGCGGTCCTTGCCCGCGGCCGCGAACTCGGGCCAGTACGTTGCGACCGGCTCGTCGTAGTCGATCAGGCCGCGCTCGGCCAACCGGTGCACAAGCGTGCTGGCGATACCTTTGCCGGTGGAATACGCCATCGCGACGGTGTCGTGCCCCCACGGGACGTCGGGGCGCGCGAATCCGGCCCAGACGTCCACCACCGGCTCGCCGTGCAGATACACCGCCAGCGCGCCGCCGCCGTCGGACGGACGCCGGAACAGGCGGTCGAACTCGGCGACCAAGCGTGCGAAGCGGCGATCGACGTGTTGTGCTGCCGAAACTGTCATCGGAACCTCGTGCTCGATTCACAGCGCGTGCGACGCTGCGTGTCCGGCCACATTATGGCCCGCTCCCGAGCGGCCGTCAGGAGCCGGTCGAGTCGCAGGGGAGAGGATTCGACCGGTTGTGCGGGGCGGTCGCTCTGTGCAACCTGCGCGCCGAGGCCGGCATATCGATGGGGGACAGGAGGCAACGCCGCCTCTGGAGGCCGTCCACGCCCGGTCGCGCGAGGCGAGCAGGAGTTCACCGTGCCGCCGTGTCCGCGTGTGTGTCCGGCGGTCCAGCGGGGTCAGGCGGCCACGGCGGTGGCGAGCTTGCGCAGCTCGGCGTCCGGATCGGCCACGTCGACCACCAGCCGTGTGACGTCGGCGCCCGCCAAGTCGATACGGATGGCGTGTCCGTCGAAGCGTGTGTCCCAGAATTCTCTGCGGCCCTTGCCCCGGAATGTTCCCGCCGCGATCACACCGGGGAAGAACGTGCCGGGCGCGCGCACCCACGGCGGGCGGCTGTCGACCCCGGCCAAGCCGAGCGCGGTGACGTCGGACAGATCGAAGGTCAGCTGGTTGCGCAGCGCGAGCAGTTGATGGGCGCCCAGCACATGCACCGTCACCCTTGTTCCGGTGACCTCGAATTCGACCATCACGCACCTCACTTCACCGGGAACTCGTACGACCTCAACGATGCAGAACGGTCCTGGCCAAAGCCTGTGCCGTTCCTATGAGTTCTCTCAGTTTCGGCCCATGGTGTTACACGGATATGCGCATCTATCGATGAAACGGCGACTGGATCGAGGCAGCCTGGGCATCGCCGCCGGCTGCCTCGGACCAGGGATCGATCGAACTGTGGACAGTCAGGGGGTTGAGCTTTTCGGCAGGTGGGCAGGCTCGGCGATATCGAGGACCCCCGCCAGCCATGGGGTGTAGGCATCCGGATTGTCGGCCAGCGCGTCGCGTAACGCGTCCGGCTGGATCCAGGCGTAATCGGCGACCTCGGCCGGATTCGGCCGAGGTGTCCCGATGTCCAGCCGTCCGATCAGCACGTGATCCCATTCGGACTCGACGCGGCCGGTGCGCAGGTCCGCGGCGTGGTACCGGTAGATCCCGGCTTCGGTGAGCACACAGGTCAAACCCATTTCCTCGGCCAGTCGTAATCCCGCCGCGGTCGCGACCGGTTCGCCGGGCGCCGGATGGCCGCAGCAGGTGTTGGCCCACAGCGAGGGGAACCTGGTCTTGACCGCCGCACGCTGCTGTAGCAGCACCCGGCCCGCCGAGTCGAACAGCAGCACGGAGAACGCGCGGTGCAGTCGGCCGGGAGCCAGATGAGCCTCGGCGACCGAGCACGCGCCGACCGCGCGGCCCGCGTCGTCGACGAGTTCGACGGGCAGGGCCTCACGGTCGGTGTGCGGCTGGGCGAGGGTATCGGTCACCTGCCCACCTTATCGGCGGCGATGAGCAGGTAGTGGAAGCTGCCCTCCCGGTACGCGGTCAGGAACGGCTTCTCCACGCCGGTGGCGAGCTCGGATTTCGTGCGCAGCTCCCAGTAGGGGATGGTCGCCGCGGTGAGCTCGGTCACGGCGATCGGCACCAGGTTGTTCTCGGCCATGGCGCGGAAGTACTCGCTGCGCGGATGGATCATGCAGCCGTAGTGCGCATTGATCCAGCTGACCGAGGACGAGCGGCCACCGGTGACATCATTGGAGCAGCCGGTGATGCAGACGTAGCGCCCGCCCGGTTCCAGCAGGCGGGCGAACTCGCGGAACAGGTCGAACAGATCCACGTACATGGTGGTCTCGTTGGTCCAGATGCCGCGCATGGAACCGGTCTCGAATCCGGTGTCCAGCATGTTGCGGAAGTGGAATTTCACCTTGTCCGCGACGCCGCGATGGACGGCCTGCTCGTTGGCGAAGCCGACCTGGTATTCGGAGATGGTCACCCCGTCGACCTGGCAGCCGAAGCGCTGGTTGGCCATGAAGCTGGTGCCGCCGCGCCCGGAGCCGCCGTCCATCAGCCGATCGCCGGGGCGGACGTCGCCGAGGTGGTCGAGCAGGAAATCCGCCTGCGCGGTCTCCAGCCGGTGCAGTTCGGTGACGATGCGTTCCTCGCGAGTGTCCTCCGGGCCGGTCAGCACGGACAGGTCCGGCTCGCCGATGCCGTAGTGATGGTGGTAGAGCCCGTCGACCTCACCGAGTTTGGTGTTCACCCGGTCGTCGTTCGGGTTGTTGTTCCAGTACGCGGCCACGGACTTCTGGTAACTGGTACGCAGAACGGTCCCGGTGTCCGGGTTGAGCATGGTCATGCGCGATCATCCTCTCTCGGTGCGGTACTGCTTCATTTCAGGTCGCGATAGCGTTTGCTGTCGGCGTGCCAGGCGCGGTTGCCTCCCATCCACGCCCACAGGCCGGCGAGGAAGCGGCGTAACTCCGGGGAGCCCGCCGCGGCCAACGGCGCCGCTTCGCGTTCGAACCGGTGCACGAGCTCGTCGTGTACCTCGGCGGTGCGCAGCACGGCCTCGCGGCGCGAGCAGCGCTCCTCGGCGGCCAGGACGGTCGGCAGGTTGAACTCCCTGCCGTTGGAGCGGTCCTCGCGCGCCATGGAGTACAAATCGTTCACCATCTGGCTGGCCAGTGCCGCCGTGGTGACCACGCGGCGCACCGCGGGGGCGGTGTACTCCGCGGCTTGCAACTCGTAGCCGCCGAGCACGTCGGTCGGCGCCATGCAGGGCAGGAAGCTGTGCGGTTGCCGGTTGGTGAGGTACTCCCACACCGGCGGCATCCGTCCCGCCGCCCGCCAGCCCGCTTCCGCGCCGAGGGCGATGAACCAGCCCGCGATCTCGGTGCGCAGCCGGGCCAGCTGCGCCGGGCTGGCGTAGTGCGCCAGGTGTTCGAAGGAGGTACGGAAGGCGCGCAGGATGGGGTCGGCCTCGAGGGCCGCCTCGAGCTGGGCGACGTACCGCACGGGGAGGTGGACCGGGTCCATGGCGGCGGCGGCCAATTCGAGCCTTGGGCCCAGCTCGGCTTCGGCGCTGGAGGGGGTGCCGTCCGGCGCCCGGTCGTCGGCGTCCTCTTCGCAGTAGTAGTCGTCCACGGACCATTCCGAGACGGCGCACTTCGCCGCTGCCAAGAGCCGGTCCGCGTCGTTGCAGTCCGGGTGGGCGAGCATGATCAGGCGGCCGAAGTCGGCGTCGTGCAGCTCGTCCAGTCGTCCCTCGTACAGCCCGATGCTCCGGGCCCATTCGACGATCCCGGTATTGACGGCCTCGGCGAGCGCCGGATCGTCACGCACCGGTGGCGGGCAGTAGAGGGGGGGAATCGGGTCCGGTCGATCGCGGTGCACCGTGGCGGTGCCCAGCCCGGTCGGCCCTCGGGGCACGCGCGCGGACTCGCCGGCGGATTCCGCGCCATTTCGCGTGCTGGGCGCCGGGTGCGGCGGCGCCGCGATCCCGATCCCGCCGAGAAACGCCGACGCGGTGCCGAGCCCGGTCGGCCCGGTGGGGATGCGCGGCGGCGACAACGGCGCCCGTCCCGCCACCGGCACCGGTCGCGCCGGGCCGCCGGGCACTGCCGTCGGCCCCGTGCCGACGGTGGCGGTGCCCGGGTTGTCGATGGGGACGGCGGTCGGTGACGTCGCCGCTGTGACGGTGGGTGTCGTGACACGGTTCGTGCCACCGATCGGTAACAACAGTGCGGTGGCGCCCAGGCCGGACGGACCGAGCAGCCCGGTGGGCCGCATCTGCGCCGGCTCGTCCGGGGGTGGAACATCCGGCGTGCCGGCTGCGGCGAAGAGGTCGGCGGGAGCGGTTGTCCCGGCGTTGGTGAGCAGCGCGACGACGGTGGCGGCGATCTCGTTCGTGGCCTGCGCCGCCGCGGCGCGGGAGAGCACGGACATGCTCATCACCCCGGTCAGTCGGCTTGCCGGGCGACCAGGACGTTGTCGAGCACGCCGAGGGCGTCCGGGACCAGGACGGCCGCCGAGTAGTAGCAGCTGACCAGGTAGGAGATGATCGACTGGTCGTCGATGCCTTTGAAGCGCACGTTCAGGCTGGGCTCGTACTCGTCCGGGATCCCGGTCTGGTGCAGGCCGATCACGCCCTGGTCCTTCTCGCCGGTGCGCATGGCCAGGATCGAGGTGGTCTGGGTGCCGCTGATCGGGATCTTGCCGCAGGGGAAGATCGGCACACCACGCCATGCGGGCACACGATGCCCGTCCACCTCGACCGGGTCGGGGTAGAGTCCGCGCTTGCTGCATTCGCGTCCGAACGCCGCGATCGCCTTCGGGTGGGCGAGGAACAATTTCGTGCTGCGGCGCATGCTGAGCAGTTCGTCCATGTCGTCCGGGGTGGGCGCGCCGGTCTCGGTGTAGATGCGCTGTTTGAGATCGCAGTTGTGCAGCAGACCGAAGTCGGGATTGTTCACCAGGTCGTACTCCCGGCGTTCGTAGAGCGCCTCGATGGTCAGGCGCAGTTGCTGCTCGACCTGGTTCATGGGGTCGTTGAACAGATCGGCGACCCTGGTGTGCACCCGCAACACGCTCTGCGCCAGGCTGAGCTCGTACTGCCGGGGGGAGGCGTCGTAGTCGACGAATGTGCCCTCGAGCATCGGTTCGCCGGAGTGACCCGAGGCGATCTCGATGTCGGCTTCGCCCTTGGTGTTCTGGCGATGGGTGGGAGCGGAGGCGACGCGGGAGAGTTGCTCTTGCAGTGCCGGCGCGGTGTCGAGGTACTCCGTCAGGGATTGCCGGGGAAGGACCAGCATGGTCGTCTTCGTTACCGTCTTGACGGTGACCGGCCAGATCGCCGAGGGCTCGATGAGCATCGCGTCACCGAAGTAGTCGCCGGTCCCGATTATGCCGAGCTTGGTCTGCTCGCCGTACTCGCCCGTTCCGATCTTGCTGAGTTTGCCGTGCACGATCAGCAGGACCTGATCCATCGGATTGCCGAATTCCGCTACCACAGTGCCCGGTTCGAGATCACGCTGCTCGAAACGTTCCGCGAGGCCGCGCAACACTTCCTCGTCGTCGAAGTGGCGCAGTGCCGGAAGTTCCTGCAATTCAAGGGGAATGACCCGTGCGGTGCCACCGTCGATGACGAATTCCACCTCGCCATTGCCCACAGTATGGGTCAGGCGGCGGTTCACTCGATACACACCGCCGTTGACCTGCGTCCACGGCAGCACACGGGTGAGCCAGCGCGAGCTGATGCCCTGCATCTGTGGTTCGGATTTGGTGGTGTGCGCGAGTAGGCCGGCCGTGCTGGTGCTCAGGCTCTTGCGCACGTTGTTTTCCGATTGGACTGGCATTTCTATGGTCATGCGTGGTCCTCACCTCGAGACGGCCACCGGGACATGGTGACGGGTTTTGGGGCAGGGTTGATGAAGAGTCGTCGATAGTTCAGAGTCGCTGGGTGTTCACATCAAACGGCAGCGGGCAGGGGGCCTGGCCCGCGAAGAGCTCATCGAACGAAATCGTCTGCGCACCACGGCGTTCCAGACGTGTTCGATGGTAGACGCCGAAAGCGATTGTGCACAGGAAAATCTCGAAGATTGTCACGAGCGCCGACGGATGGTCACGACACGCGATCGTTTGCGGTAACGGCGGGTGGCGTCCTGGGAGGAATCACCAATTGCGTTCCAATCGCTGAGAATTAACTATAAGTGAGAAGTCTGCCGGTTGCGCAGGTCGGCTCCGTGCCGGTCGGGCATTCGATATGGTGTTCTCCACTGTTCGGAGTGGGGTCTCGGCAGTGCGACGCCGCGCCGGAGGCCGACGCCGCCGCGATCGGTGGCGGTAGCCGGGAGGCGGAGCTCCCAGACGCCGGTGTGCTGGCGCGCCGGGAATCGGTCGAGTACGCCGGACGTCCTGAACGATTGTCGGGCTGATCGGCGCGTGCGGCCCGCCGGCTATGCCGACCGCGGTCGGGTCGAGCGTTCGCCCGAAGGCCGGTGCCGCGCCGAGATGGGCGATGTCATGAGCAACGGCCGGGGCAACCGGGCATGTGTCGTGTCACAGCGGACACATAATGGACAGGTGGTGTGGGAAGCTCGTCTGAACACCTCGCGGTGTGTGATGCGGGTCACGTTCTAGGGTAGGGCCAGGAGCGATGGTGAAGTTGAATGCGAAGGATGTGGTGGGCTCGGTGCAGCGGTTGATGGCAACCGCGCAGAACGGCCTGGAGGTCATCCGCTTCGGCGGGCTGACCCACGACGTCGCGTCCTCTCCGTTCGAGGTAGTGGAGCGCAGACGCATGTACCGGCTGCGTCATTACTTCCCCGACGACACCACCCCGGGCCGTCCGGTGGCCCTGCTGGTCCCGCCGCTCATGGTGAACGCCGACATCTGGGACGTGAACGCCGAGGACGGCGCCGTCGGGATCCTGCACGGCGGCGGCGTCGACTGCTGGGTGGTGGACTTCGGTTCGCCCGCGAGCGAGGAGGGCGGCTGGCAGCGCGACCTGGCCGACCACGTGCTCGCCGTCAACAGCGCGATCGACACCGTCAACGAGGCCACCGGCAGCGGCGTGCACTTGATGGGTTACTCGCAGGGCGGCATGTTCGCCTATCAGACCGCCGCCTACCGGTACGGCAAGGGCGTGGACAGCATCGTGACCTTCGGCAGTCCGGTCGACATCGTCGCCGGCATGCCCTTCGGACTGCCCTACGGCATGGTCTCCGATGTCGCCAACTTCCTGGCCGACCACGTGGTCACCCGGCTGCCGATCACGGACTCCATGGTGCGGATCGGCTTCCAGTTGCTCGACCCGGTGAAGACGGCGAAGTCGAGGATCATTTCCTGCGCCAGCTGCACGACCGCGAAGCGCTGCTGCCGAAGGAGCGCCAGCGCCGTTTCCTCAACAGCGAGGGCTGGGTCGGTTACGCGGGCCCGGCCGCGGCGGACCTGCTCAAACAGTTCGTCGCGCACAACCGCCTGATGCTCGGCGGTTTCGTGATCCGCGATCACCCGATCTCGCTGGCCGAGCTGAAATGCCCGATCCTCGCGTTCGTCGGCGAGGTCGACGACATCGGCCAGCCCGCCGCCGTGCGCGGCATCGTGCGGGCCGCGCCCAACGCGGAGGTCTACGAGGCGACCCTGGTGGCGGGCCACTTCGGCCTGGTGGCCGGGAGCATGGCCACCAACCACACGTGGCCGCTGGTGCGGCAGTGGGTCGAGTGGATGCACGGTGACAAGCCGCTGCCCCCGGAGATCGTGCCGATGGCCGAGCACGTGGCGAGCAACCGCCCACGCTCGGCGGCGACCCGGGTGGTGCACACCGCCGCGACGCTGGCGGAGGCGGGCACCGGGGTGGGCAAGGCGCTGGAAGGGATCGCGAACAACACGGTGCGCGGATCTATCGAGCTGGCGGGTGAAGCGGCGCGGGCGCTTCCGCGCCTGACCCGGCTCGGCATGATCCAGCCGCACACCAGGGTGTCGCTCGGCCGGCTGCTCGCCGAGCAGGCGCGGCGAGCGCCGCTGCGGGACCTGTTCCTGTTCGACGACCGGGTACACACCAACGCGGCGGTCAACACGCGCATCGACAACGTGGTGCGCGGCTTGGTCTCGGTGGGCGTGCGCCCGGCCACGCGGGTCGGTGTGGTGATGGAGACCCGCCCGAGCGCCCTTGCCGCTGTCGCGGCGCTGTCGCGGCTGGGCGCTGTGGCGGTACTGCTGGCCCCGAACAGCGAACTCGGCCGCGCGATCGAACTGACCGGCGTGGAAACACTTATCGCCGATCCGGAGAACCTGCGGCAGGCCGCCGCCACCGGCGCCCGGGTTCTGGTGCTCGGCGGCGGCGACGCCCGCGAACTGGCGCTTCCCTCCAGCGACCGCCTGATCGACCTCGAGCAGATCGATCCGGCCCGCGTCCAGCTGCCCGCCTGGTACCGGCCCGATCCGGGCCTGGCACGCGAGCTGGCATTCGTGCTGGTCACCGGCACCGGCGACCGGCTGGAGACCAAGTACATCACCAACCACCGCTGGGCGTTGTCGGCGTTCGGCACCGCCACCACGGCCGATCTGAACCGCAGGGACACGGTGTACTGCCTGGCGCCGCTGCATCATTCGTCCGGGCTGCTGGTCAGTCTCGGCGGGGCGGTCGCGGGCGGGAGCCGGATCGCGCTGGCCCGGTCGCTGAACCCGCAGCGCTTCGCCGAAGAGGTGCACCGCTACGGCGTCACCGTGGTCACCTACACCTGGACCATGCTGCGCGACATCCTCGACGCCGAGGTGTTCCCGACCGGTCATCGCCACCCGATCCGGTTGTTCATCGGCTCCGGTATGCCCGCGGGCCTGTGGCGGCGCACCGTCGAGCAGTTCGAGCCCGCCCGTGTGCTGGAGTTCTACGCCTCCATCGAGGGCGACGTGGTGCTGGCCAACGTGGCCGGTCAGAAGCGCGGGTGCAAGGGCAGGCCGGTTCCGGGCACCGCGAAGGTGGAGTTGGTCGCCTACGATCCGCTCACCGAACGCATCCTGGTCGACGGATCCGGCTTCGCCCGGCGCTGCGCGGACAACGAGGTGGGCCTGCTGATCGGCAAAGCGTCCGACGGCGTCGACATCTCCGCGGGTGGCCTACGCGGGGTCTTCGCGGCGGGCGACTCCTGGATGCCGACGGAGAACCTGTTCCGCCGCGACGGCGACGGCGACTACTGGCTGATCGACCGCACGGACACGGTGATCCACACCCGGCGCGGGCCGGTGTTCGGCCAGCCGATCGTCAACGTGCTGAACGACGTGACGGCGGTCGACATGGAAGTCGCCTACGGGCTCAACGTCGGCGACCATTGCATCGCGGTGGCGGCGGTGAGCGTGCGCCGAGGTTTCCGCCTGGAGCCGAAGGATGTCACCGAGGCGCTGCGCGCGCTGGAGCCGGACCAGCGGCCCGACCTGGTGTACGTGGTGGACGACATTCCCCGTAGCCCCTCCTTCCGTCCCTCCGCTCGTGCGGTGCAGGCGGCGGGCAGACCGGAGCCGGGACCGGACACCTGGTGGTACAACCGGGCATCGGACGCCTACGAGATCCTCACCGAGGACCAGGCGCACACGCTGTTCGGCGACTGACGCGGTGCGTAGCGCAAGTCACCGGACACGTTGCCGAAGCGCCGGATTCACCGACCGATGGCATAGTGAGTGCCTGTGAGCACGAGCCTTATCTACCGCAACAGGACCGTCTACGAGGTACTGATGCGAGGTTTGTACGGCAGGCACTACACGGCTCGGTATCGCGCTATCGCGGAGCTCGTCCCGGAGGGAGCGAGCGTGGTCGATCTGTGCTGTGGCCCCGCGACGCTCTATACACGCTATTTGCGCCACAAGTCGGTCGACTACACCGGACTCGATCTCAACGAGCGTTTCGTCGCAAGGGTGAACGAAGCAGGTGGGCGGGGCCAGGTATGGAACCTGCGTTCCGATGACGCGTTGCCCGTGGCCGATTACGTCATCATGCAGGCGAGCCTCTATCACTTCCTCCCGGAGCCGCGCCCTCTCATCGACCGGATGCTCGCGGCCGCCACCGAGCAGGTGATCGTCGCCGAACCCGTCCGCAACTTGGCGACCAGCGACAACCCTGTCCTCGCCACGATCGGCAAGCGGTTCACCGACGCGGGCGACGGCGAGCAGGCGCACCGGTTCACCGAGCGGACGCTGGACGAATTGTTCACCCCGTACGCGGCGCGGGTGGCACGGCAGTCCCTGATCGCGGGCGGCCGGGAGAAGCTCTACGTGCTCACCGCGTGAGGCCGCGATCCCGTCGGCCGGCTGCCGGGCGACGGGATCACACGGTGAACGCGGTGACCGCGTCCACCACCCGGGCCACCTGCGCGTCGGTGAGATCCGGCCACAGCGGCAGGCGCACGACGGTTCCGGAGAACTCGGCGCTGCGGGCGCACGGGCGCGGCGTACGGCCGAGCTTGAAACCGGCCGGACTGGAATCCAGCGGAACGTAATGGAACGGCGCGGAGATGCCCCGCGCGGCGAGGTGCGCGATGAGGTCGTCGCGGTGCCGCTCGGTCGGGGTCCGCAGGTAGTACAGGTGCGCGGTGTGGCCGCGATCGGCGGGCACGGACATCAGGCGCATGTCGTTGCGCCGGGCCCAGTCCGGCAGTGCGGCGGCGTAGGCGTTCCACACCCGGTGCCGTCCGGCCTGGATGGTGTCGAATTCGTCCAGCTGTGCGTCCAGCACGGCCGCGTTCAGTTCGCTCGGCAGATAACTGGAGCCGATGTCCTGCCAGGAGTACTTGTCCACCGCTCCGCGCAGGAAGCGGGCCCGGTCGGTGCCCTTCTCCCGGATGATCTCGGCGCGCGCCATCAGGATCTCGTCGGTGAGCAGCAGCGCGCCGCCCTCGCCGCAGTGCACGTTCTTGGTGTCGTGGAAGCTGAGCGTGCCCATCGTTCCGATGGTGCCCAGCTGCCTGCCGCGCCAGGTGCCGCCGAGCCCGTGCGCGTTGTCCTCGACGACGGCGAAGCCGTGCGCGTTCGCCAGGGCGAGTAATCCGTCCATGTCGGCGGCGACGCCACCGTAGTGGATCACCACCACGGCCTTCGTCCGCTCGGTGAGCACGGCGGCCACCGATTCCGGGTCCAGGTTCCCGGTGGCCGGATCATGTCGGCGAAGACGCAGGTGGCGCCGCGCAGGGCCATCGAGGTGGCGGTGGAGGTGAAGGCGAAGCTGGGCACGATCACTTCGTCGTCGGGTCCGAGCTCCAGCAGCAGACCCGCCATCTCCAGCGCGGACGTGCAGGAGGTGGTGAGCAGGGCGTGCGGAGCGCCCGTGATCGCCTTCAGCTTCGCGGTGGCCGACGCGGTGAACTGCCCGTCGCCGTGGCTGTGGTCGGAGGCCAGCACGGCCTCCAGGTTCGCTAGTTCCCGGCGCGCCCGGAACGGGCGGCTGAAGATGACGCGGTCAGTGCTCAACCCGGTCGGTCCCCCTGCTGGCTGTGGTCGCGGTCAATTCCGAAGTGCCGGCCGGACGCGGCGTCGGCGTCTCGACGGTGAGATAGAGCGGTTTGCCCACCAGGATGTGCAAAGCGACGCCCAGGTACTCGGCGATGAGTCCCAGGGAGAACAGCACGGCCCCGGAACACAGCAGCAGCACCACGATGGTGGAGGCCCAGCCTTCGGGCGCCCAGCCGTCGGTGGTCAGCGCTTCGAAGACGACGACCGCGGCCATCACGACGCCCGCCAGAGCCAGGGTGACGCCGAGCAGGCTGACCAGCCGCAAGCCACGCGTCCCGCTGCACAGCACCATTTTCCAGAACAGCGAGAACAGGCGGCGGTAGTTGTAGCCGGATTCCTCCCTGCCCTCGGCGCGCAGCACCACCGGCGCCTGCGCGACGGCGCCGACCACCCAGGTCAGCGCCACATCGAGGTAGACGCCGTTGGAGGCGACCTCGGCGAGCTGCCTGCCGATGTCCCCGCGGATCAGGCGGTAGCTTTCGAACCGGGTGGAATCCGGGAACGCGAACAGCGTCGCGAGCACCAGTTTCGCTCCCCGCGAGGTCAGATTGCGCAGGAATCCGTGCGGCCTGGTGTTGGTCGGCTTGGAGTAGACCAGGTCGGCTCGCTGCGCCAGGGCCGTGTCCAGGAACGTGCTGATGAAACGGGGATCGTGCTGACCGTCCTCGTCCATGGTGACGATCCAGTCACCGGCCGCGGCCGACATCCCGGCGATCGTCGCGGCGTCCTGGCCGAAGTTGCGGCTGAGCCAGACGGTGCGCACGCTCGGATAGGTTCGCTGCAATTCCTGCAGCACCACGTCGGAACGGTCGGGGCCGTGGTCGTGGACCAGGACGATCTCGGTGACGCGGAACGTGGTGCCGCCCGGCGTCTCGACGGGGCGGGTGAGATCGTGCAGTTCGGCCACCAGCCCGGCGATCGTGTCCTCGCCCCGGTACACCGGCACGACCACCGACACCGTATGCGGCCGGTCCACCCCGGGCCGCGCCGGGTCACCGTTCGTCGCGGAGGCGCCGGAACGAAATGTACGGGCGGGGGGAATCGGCATCAGCTGGATCGACTTTCGATGACGGTGCGTGCCGGTACTCGTTGCAGGACTGCAGAGCCCGAACCGGTGTGGACTCTAGCACGGTGCGCCACGCGGCTACCGGAGCAGCTGATCATGCCCTCATCTTGGTGGCGTCCACGAGCGATGCCAAGCGCACAGCCGCCCTGTAGGGTTTGGAACTCGTGACCGACAGTGCAGTGCTCGACTCGCGGCCGAACGTCTCTTCGCGGCGAGATGTCTACCGGTGGGGGGTCGTCACCGCGCTCGGAGTGGCCGCGGGCTACCTCGCCGTCCTGCTCGCCAACGCCAGGCACTACTTCACCGACGACACCGAGTCCCAGTACACCTCGCTGTGGGTCGGCCTCGGCCGTGCGTTGCGCGCGGGAGAATTCCCGGTCATGGTGCCCGAACAGTGGATGGCGGGCAACAACACCATGGACGACGCGGGGCTGTTCAATCCGCCGCAGCTGCTGATCGATCTGATCGCGCCCTCGGTGGACAATGTCGCGCTCTACGCCACCGTGGTGAAGCTGATCTTCTCGATCATCGCCGCGCTCGGCGTGTACCGCGTGTGCCTGGTCTACGGCGGGCGGCCTGCCTGGTCGGCGGTGGCGGGTATCGCGCTGCCGCTGTCGGGCTTCTTCCTGTTCTTCGACGAAGCCAGCTGGATGACCGCGCTCACCGGCACCGCGTGGCTGGTACACGCCTGGGCGGCTTCGGTGCGCTACACGCGCGGTCTCGGCGGTCCCGTCCCGGTCTTCGTCTACCTGTACCTGACCATCTCGACGCAGTACATCTTCCCGGCGGTGGAAGCGGTGCTGATGTTGCTGGCGGTGGCCGTGGGCGAGCTGGTGTACCAGCGCAAGTGGCAGCCGGTGCTGCGGCTGACCCTCGCGGCGGGCTGCGCCGGGCTGGCGGGCCTGCTGACCTTCTTGCCGTCGATGCTGTCGGCGAAAGTGACCTGGCGCGGCACCGCGCAGATCAACAACGACCAGTTCCTCACGGTGCCGTGGTCGGAGTCGCTGAACGCCAGTTTGCCCAGTTCGCTGCCCGCCTTCAGTTCGTGGTGGGGTTACGTGCAGCCCTTGCCGGTCACCTACATCGCGTGGTTCTTGATTCCCGCCCTGGCGTTCATCGACTGGCGTCGCGCCAAGGAGTCCTGGCGGGAACTCAGCGCGGTGGCGATCTTCGCGATCATGATGCTGATGTGGACCGCGGGTCCGGGTTCGGTCGGGCCGCTGCGCTGGCCTGCGCGTGTGCTCCCGATGCTGGCCATCGGCTTGCTCGTGCTGGTGTGTGTGCTGCTGGGGCGGTACGGGACGCTGCGCGATCCGAAGAACCGCGGCATCGCGGCGGGCGTGCTGATCCTGCTGCTGTGGGTGCGCTCGTTCTCCGCCGACCCGCACGACGCGATCTGGCACGTCGTCGCGGCGCTCGCGCTGGCCGCGCTGGTGGCGGGTGCGGTGTGGCTCGGGCGAACCAAGGGCACCGCGGCGGTCTGCGCGCTCACGATCGTCGCGATGTTCCCGATCGCCTACTTTCAGGTCAGCGCGGCACAGCCGACGCCGATGTCCTGGAACCTGCCCGCCGAGCGGTCGGACGCCAAAGCGGCGTTCCCGGACTTCGCGGGTACCACCATCCAGCTCGGCGACCGGGGTTTGCTGCAGCCTCAGGACAAGAGCGTCGAGGGCGCGTACGGCTCGCTCGTCTTCGGCAACTATGCCCGGGGCCTGGAACTCGACTACGTCAACGGGTACACCCCGAGCGGCCACTTCTACTTCGGCGAGTTGCTGTGCATGCGCTGGGACGGCAGCGTCTGCCCGGACGCCTACCGGCGGATGTTCGCGCCGGAGCAGACCACCGGGCGGCCGTTGGTCGACCTGATGAAGCTCGACCGGGTGGTGCTGCAGCGCGCGCTGTTCCCGGACGCGGCGAACCAACCGGCGCCCGAGGGCTGGAAGTGGGTGGACTACCCCGGTCACGAGCGCTACATCGCGGTGCTGGAGCGGGTGGACGGATTGGTCTCGACCACGAACGGCCGTGTCGCCGACGCCGACGACGTGACCGCGACCTCCATCTCCGAAACGGACACCACCAGCCGGGTCCGCGTGTCCTCGGCCGACGGCGGCCGGGTGGTGTTCGCCCGGCTCGGCTGGCCCGGATACCGCGTCACCCTGAACGGCAAGTCCCTTCCGATCACGACGGTCGCGAAGTCCTTCGTCGCCGTAGACGTTCCGGCGGGCACCCAGAACGCCGAGCTGGTGCTGACCTGGCGTCCCCCGGGCTGGAAGATCGGCATCGCCACGGCGCTGGCGGGACTGGCCGGTCTCGGTGTCCTGCAGTGGCTGCACGTCCGGTCCCGGCGACGCGCGGACCCGCGGCAGACCGGCGCCGCCGAACCCGCCGAGACCGATCGTGCACTCGCGGACGTCGTTTCGTGAAGACGAACGCACATGCCGCCGTGGCTTCCGGTGCGGTGGCCGTTGAACCGGCGCCCGGCCTTCTGGTGCGGGCGGTTCGCCGCCAAGAGGTGGCATTCGCGCTGGTCGGCGCGTGCAACACCGTGCTCGGCATGGCCTTGGCCGTCGCCTGGCTCACGGTGCTCGGTGACGCGTGGCCGCCTGCGGTCTCGGTGGTGCTCGCCTACGGCATGGGCATCGTCGTCGCTTTCGTGCTGCACAGGACCCTCGTGTTCCGGGTGCGCGGCCGGGTACTGCGCGACTTCGCAGGCTTCGTCGTGGTGAATTCCGGCGGACTGCTGATGAATACGGTGCTGCTGTCGCTGGCCGTCTCGGTGCTGCATCTGCCGCGTATTCCGGCGGCGGTGGTGGTGATGGGCCTGGTCGCGGTGGCCAGTTTCTTCGGCCATCGCTACATCTCATTCCGCCGCAGGCCAGAGGCCAGGTCCGCGAGCGCGGCCGGATAGCGCGCTCGCCGACGGCATCCCGGACCGGCTGGCCGGAACGGCGCGCGGTTGCGGGTAGGGTCTGTGACTCGTGGCCGAACGGAGAACCTTTCCTGCGCGAGAAGATCTCACATGGGGTGCCGTCACGGCGCTCGGGGTGATCGCGGGATACGGTGCGGTTCTATTCGCCAACGCGCGGCATTTCTACACCGACGACACCGAGTCGCAGTACGCCCCACTGTGGGTGATGCTCGGCCGGTACCTGCGCGAGGGACGGTTTCCGACACTGATTCCCGAGCATTGGATGGCGGGCAACTACACCATCGAAGAAGCCGGTCTGCTCAACCCGCCGCAACTGCTCATCGATCTGATCGCACCGTCTGTCGACAACTTGGCGCTGTACGCCACTGTCGTGAAACTGATCTTCGCGATCATTCTCGCGCTCGGCGTCTATCGGATCTGCTCGGCATACGGCGCGAAGGCGCCGTGGGCGGCGGTAGCGGGCGTCGCGATGCCGTTCACCGGCTGGCTGTTGTTCTTCGACTCGGCCAGTTGGATGACCGCGTTCACCGGAACGGCCTGGCTGGCGCACGCGTGGGCCTCCGGGGTGCGGTACGCGCGCGGGCGCAGCGGGCCGATTCCGTTGTTCGTGTTCTTGTATCTGGCCATCTCGGTGCAGTACATCTTCCCCGCGGTCGAGGCAGGCTTGATGGTGAGCGCGGTGGCGATCGGCGAACTCGTGCGGCAGAAAGCGTGGCGGCCGTCATTGCGCTTGCTCACCGTCGCGGCCTGCGCGGCGCTGGCCGGTTCGGCGACCTACCTGCCGAGCATGCTGTCGGCGAAGGTGACCTGGCGCGGCACCGCGCAGATCAACAACGACCAGTTCCTCACGGTGCCGTGGTCGGAGTCGCTGAACGCCAGTTTGCCCAGTTCGCTGCCCGCCTTCAGTTCGTGGTGGGGCTACGTGCAGCCGATGCCGGTGGTCTATGTCGCGTGGTTCCTGATCCCGGCGCTGGCGTTCGTCGATTGGCAGGCGGCGTTCGCCTCCGCGCGGGACTTCGTCGCGCCCGCCTTGTTCACGGTGATGGCGCTGATGTGGACAGCCGGGCCCGGCGCGATCGGGCCGTTGCGCTGGCCCGCCCGGGTGCTGCCGATGGTCGCGCTCGGCCTGCTCGTGCTGGTGTGCGTGCTGCTCGGCCGCTTCGCGTCCTTCCAGGACTCGCGCAGGCGCGGCATCGCGGCCGCGGTGCTCATCGGTCTGTTGTGGGCACGGTCGTTCTCGGCCGCGCCACACGAGGTGGTCGCGCACGTCGTAGCGGCGCTCGGCGTGGCGGCCCTGGGCGCGATCGCGGTCTGGCTCGGGCGCACCCGCGGCACCGCCGCCGTGTGCGCGCTGATCGTCGTTTCGGTGTCCCCGATCGCGTATACCCAGGTGGCGATCGCGCAACCGACGCCGATGGGCTGGAATCTTCCGGAGAAGCGGTCGGAGATGAAGGCGGCGTTCCCTGATTTCGCGGGCACCACCCTCCAACTGGCGGACCGTATGCTCATCCCGCCTGCGGAGCGGAATCTCTCCAGCGCCTACGGCTCGCTGGTATTCGGCAACTACGCCAAGGATCTCGAGCTGACCTACGTCAGCGGATACACCCCCAACGGGCACTACTGGTTCGGTGAGACGCTTTGCATGCGCTGGGACACCAGCGTCTGCCCCGATGCCTACCGGCGCGCTTTCGCCACCGAGCCGACCACCGGCAGGCCCGTCGTCGACCTGATGAAGGTGGACCGGGTCGTGCTGCATCGCGCCCTGTATCCGGACGCGCGGGACCAGCCCGCACCCGCCGGCTGGACATGGGTCGACTATCCCGGGCACGAGAAGTACATCGCGGTGCTCGAGCGCGCCGACGGCCCGGTCTCGGCTCGCGACGGCCGGATCGCGGCGGCCCTGGGCGTGACGGCCACCTCGATCACCGAATCGGACACGACCAGCCGGGTACGGGTGAGTTCACCGGACGGCGGGCGTGTGGTTTTCGCCCGGCTCGGCTGGCCGGGTTACCGGGCGACGTTGGACGGCCGCGAGGTGCCCACCACCCTGGTGGCCAAGACCTTCGTCGCGGTGGATTTACCCGCCGGCAGCTCCGGAGAGCTGGTGTTGTCCTGGCAGCCGCCCGGCTGGCAGATCGGCGTCGCCGCGGTACTGCTCGGGCTGCTCGGCGTCGGTCTGCTGGAGTGGACATACCTGCGCGGCAGGCGGTCGGACCGAGCGGCCGCGGCGGGTGACGAGTCGTCCCCGCTCGACGCGGCCGATACACCCGAGAACGACATGGCCCACGCCGTCCGATGAGCACCGGCGCGGTGGACCGAGCCGGCGCGCCGACGCCGGACGTGCGTCGCTGCGACACCGCGGACCTGACGGGAGCGCCCCGGACCCGCGCCACGGATGACCGGCCGGCCAGCCCTGTGGAGCAGACCGCGGCGCTTCCCGCCGACCCCGGTCCACTGCTGCGATTGGTGCGACGCCAGGAGATCGCGTTCGCTGTCGTCGGCGCGGTGAATACGGGCCTCGGTATGGCCTTGACGATCATGTGGCTGGCAGTGCTGGGCGAGCGGGCGCCCGCCGCCGTCGCGCCCGCCCTGGCCTACAGCGTCAGCGTCGTCGTGGCGTTCGTCTTGCACCGCACCCTCGTGTTCCGCGTGCGCGGGCGCCTGCTGCGGGATCTCGTGGCGTTCGTCGCGGTCAACTCCGGCGGGCTGGTGCTGAACATGGCGCTGCTCCAGCTGGGAGTGTCGGTCCTGCACCTGCCGAGCATCCCCGCGGCGGTCGCTGTGATGGCGCTGGTGGCGGGCGCCAGCTTCTTCGGGCATCGCCACATCTCGTTTCGCCGGACTCCCGCACCCGGTGCGGACGGTTCTCGGTCCGGCCCGGCCGGAGGGTAGGTTTCCTCCTATGCCTGAGCACACCACCCTGGACGCCACACTGCTGAGCCTGCTGGCCTGCCCGCAGGACAAAGGTCCGCTGCGGCTGGTCCGTGCCGCCGACGGCAGCGCGCTGCTCTACAACCCGCGCCTGCGCCGGGCATACCCGATCGAGAACGGCATCCCGGTGCTGCTCGTCGACGAAGCCAGGGACGTCACCGACGCCGAACACGACGCCTTCACCGCGCAGGGCGGCGCCTGACCCTCCGCGTCCTGCTTCCCTCTCACCAACGACTCGCCTGCGGCGCGGCGGGCGGGGTGGTGCCCGGCAACGGATGAGTCACGGTCGTTTTGCCTCCATTGACCGTTCGAAGCCGGGTCCGCCATGATCATTTGCACCTCGAGACGGTCCGCTCGCTCCAGAAAACGGGCGCTACGACCAGCCTGATAAGCGGCACAGGTGCGTATGGGAGAGAGGTCGGGAACGTAATGAGCAGCTCGCGCTTACGTAACTGGACAGCTCGATATGCGGTCGCCTGCGCAGTCGCGGCGGGCTTGGCCATGGCGGCGCCCGCGCAAGCCGAACCGCTGTGGCCCGGTGGCCCGGACATCCCCGGTCTGCCCGCGCTGATTCCACCTCCGCCGCCGGTAGCGCCGTGCTCCACGGCGGCCCGCGCGTGCATGCGGCTGTCGACCGACGAAGCTTGGTTGATGGACGACGGCAAGGTCGTCTACGGCCCCACCCCGGTCTCGCACGGAATGCCGGGATACGAGACGCCGCCCGGGAACTTCCGCGTGTCGTTCAAGCGGGAATTCCATTGGAGCACCATGCACAACGCTCCCATGCCGTATGCGACCTTCTTCAACGGCGACATCGCCTTCCATGTCGGCCCGATCGAGAAGAAGTCGCACGGCTGCGTCCGGATGACCCACGAGGGCGCGAAGGCGTTCTACGAGTACCTGTGGCCGGGCGACGTGGTCGAAGTGGTGCCGTAGCGGCGATCGCGGATCACCGTGACGCCGGTTCCCCCGCGATATCGCCGGTCAGATAGCGCTGCAACGTCGGGCCCACCGCGGCTGCCAGGTCGGCCGCGGGCATCGAGGCGAGCGGCTCGACACCGATGATCTTGCGGCCTACCAGCACGCCGATCATTTGCGACGCGACCAGCGCGACCCGGGTGCGACCGTCGTCCTCCGGAGTGGCGATACGCTGGCGGACACGTTCCAGCACGACCTCCAGGAGGAACGTCCTGGCAAGGGCCGGGTCGTCGCTGCCGGCCAAGATGCTGCGCACCAATGCGACCACACCGGGGCCCGCGGGGGAGTCCCACACTGCCACCACCGCGCGGATGATGCTCTCGCCCAACCGGTCCAATGGCGCGGACTCGATGATCCGCAATGTCGCCTCCGGATCGACCGGCAGCTGCACCACCGCGGCGAACAGTTGCTGCTTGGTGCCGAAATAGTGGTGCACCAGGGCCGGATCGACCCCGGCGTCGGTGGCGACCGCGCGCACCGAGGTCTTGTCGAAGCCCGCCTCGGCGAAGCGCGCGCGGGCGGCCGCGAGGATGGCCTCGCGGGCGCCGGATCGCCCCGGTCGGCGGCCGCTGCGAGTGGGCCGCTCGCCGCCGGAACCGTTGCCTGCCGTCACGCGGTCCGCCGTCGTAGCGTCGCCGCGCCCAGGCACAACGCGACGATCGCGAACGCGGCGACGATGGCCAGGTCACGCCACATCTCCCCGGTGACCTCCGGATGCGCCGAAACCTGCTGCAGCGCGTCCACCGCGTAGCTCAAGGGCATCACGTTGCTGATCACCTCCAGCCAATCGGGCAGCTGGCCGCGGGGAACGAGCAAGCCGCACAGGAAGATCTGCGGCGCGACCACGACCGGCATGAACTGTACGGCCTGGAATTCGGTGCGGGCGAACGCGCTTGCCAGCAGGCCGAGCGCCACCCCGCACACCGCGTCGACCACCGCGATCACAACGACCCAACCGGGGCTGCCCGCGGCGTCGAGCCCGAGCAACCCGAAGGAGACGAGACAGGCGACGGTGGCCTGCGCGGCGGCGGCCAGCGAGAACGCGGTGCCGTATCCGGCGAGCAGGTCGAGTTTCGTCAGCGGGGTGGACAGCAGCCGCTCCAGCGTGCCCGAGGTGCGTTCGCGCTGCATGGCGATCGCGGTGATCAGGAACATCACGATGAACGGCAGGATGCCGAGCATGCTGATGCCGACCCGGTCGAACAGCGAGACCGGGTTCATCGGGTTGGCCGGGGTGTCCTTGTAGATGAAATACAGCAGCGTCATCAGCAGGGCGGGGACCACGAGGATCATGGCGACGGTGCGGTGGTCGTTGCGCAGCTGCCGCAGGATGCGGCCGGTGGTCGCGGCGTAGGGGCGCAGCGTCGGCGTCCGCCGTGGCGCGACTGCGGATATGGCGGTCATGCGTTCTGTCCCATCGTGATCAGGGTGAGGAAGGCGGTCTCCAGGTTCTGTTCGCCGGTTCGCGCGCGCAGTTCGTCGGGGCTGAGCTGGGCGAGCAGTCGCCCGTCGCGCATCAGCAGCAGCCGGTCGCAGTGCTCGGCCTCGTCCATGACGTGGCTGGAGACCAGCAGGGTCGTCCCGTTCGCGGCCAGCTCGTGGAACTGTTTCCACAGCTCGACCCGTAGCACGGGGTCCAAGCCGACCGTCGGTTCGTCCAAGACCAGCAGCTGGGGCTGGGCGACCAGCGCGCAGGCCAGGGACGCGCGCGTTTTTTGGCCGCCGGACAGCTCGTCACCGCGCTGCTGCGCGTGTTCGGTCAATCCGACCGCCGTGATCGCGTCCTCGACGTCGGCGCGGTCGCGGCCGTAGAGCGCGGCGAAGTACGCGACGTTGTCCCGGACGCTGATGTCGTTGTAGATGCTCGGCGCCTGGGTGACGTAGCCGATCCGGTGGCGCAGCGCCGCTGAGCCCGCTCGGACGCCGAGTGCGGTCACCTCACCCGACTCCGTGATCTGGGTGCCGACGATGCAGCGCATCAGCGTGGTCTTGCCGCACCCCGACGGACCGAGCAGCCCGGTGATGGAACCGCGCGGGATGGTCAGCGAGACGTCGTGCAGTACTTCCCGGCCGCCGCGGTGGACCCGCAGGTTCCGTACCTCGACGGCGGGGGGTGAGGGGGCTTGCGACACGGTCGCCTCAATTCATCGAGTGTTGAATTCACTATGTGATGAATTTAGCTCTCCCGCACTGAACAGGCAAGAGCGCCGGGCAAGCCTCAGTGGCCGTGACGTACCGGCGGCTTCCCCTCGGTTTCGCCCGGGTTCACGACCACGAATTGGCCCATCATTCCGAGGTCTTCGTGCCAGAGCAGATGGCAGTGGTACATGTACGGTGAGTCGGGATCGGCGGGGCCGTCGAACCGCATGGCCAGTCGCGCCGTGCCGCCCGGCGGCAGGAAGAGGGTGTCTTTCGGCCCGGCCAGGGCCGCGGGAGGTTGGCGTTCGTTCAGCGCGACCACCCGGAACTGCACGTCGTGGATGTGGAAGTTGTGCGGCATGCCGTCGATGTTGCGCACCACCCAGGTCTCCGCGGTGCCGCGGACAACGGCGAAATCGACGCGGTCCATGGCCATCGGCGCGCCGTTGATGCCGCCCATGTTCAGATCGAATTGCCGTTCCCGCACCGAATCGCCGCCGTCCGGCGTTTCCGGTGAGGTCAGGGTCGCGGGCAGCTCCGGGGACGGACGCAGCGTCGGTGCCGCGCGCAATTCGAGTACGTCGAAGGTGTCGTCACCACCGGAGAAACGCTGTGTCCAGAAACCGAGCCCGGCGTCGAGTTCGGCGCTGCGCAGCACCGTGCGTTCGCCCGGCCGCATCCGCACCACCACCTCGGCTCGCTCGCCCGGCGACAGCCGCAGCCGATCCAGTGCGCCGGGGTGCTCGACCAGACCGCCGTCCGTGGCGACGAGAAGGAAGGCTCGCCGGTCGGAGAACTCGAAGGTGAAACTGCGCGCGGTCGAAGCGTTGAGCAGGCGCAGGCGGACGAGTTCGTCGCCGATGTTCCGGTACGGCGCCAAGGTCCCGTTGACCATCGTCCGATCGCCGAGAAATCCCACATCGCGGAAGATCCGGTGCGCGGAGTCGAATGTCCCGCCGTTGAATCTCACGTCCTGCACGATCAGTGGAAGGTCGTCCACACCGTAGACCGAGGGGAGGGGCAGCGCGGCGGAAACGTCGTCATCGAGCAGGAACAGGCCTGCCAACCCGCGACGCACGTGGGTCTCGGTCGCGCCGTGCGGATGCGGGTGATACCAAGGGTCGCAGCGGGTTGATCAATGACCCAGTTCGGCGTCCACTCGGTTCCGGGCGACACCATCTGGTGCGGACCGCCATCCATCGCGGCGGGCAGGTGCATACCGTGCCAATGCACAGTGGAGGCCTCCGGCAGGTTGTTGCGCACCGTGACCGCCACCTTCTCCCCGCGCCGAGCCCGTAGCGTCGGGCCGAGGTAATCACCGTCGAAACCCCAAGTCTGCGTGGTCTGTCCCGGGATGAACTCCTTTCGCCCCGGCCGCATGCCGAGTTCGAACACGCGCGTTCCTTCGGTGTCGATCCGCGACGGCGCCAGCGGAGGGATCGCGAGTTCGTTCCGGAACTCCGTACTGCCGACCGTGGAAATCCTCGCGTCGATATACACCCGGGCGACACCACCGGCGATGACGAGAATCAGCAACGTCAGCAGAGACAGGACAACCAGCGGCAACCGCCGCCACCCGCGCGGCCGGGAATCCGAAGACATGAATCGACGGTAGAAATCGACCGCGTCGCAACGCATCCGGGAGCGTCCCTATTTCCTCCCCGGACTGCCCCTGATGGCCGCCGCCGGAACCGTCGGGGTGGGCCGTGCGCACATCACCGCCCGTCGGGCGCGTGCTCCGAGGGCGTAACGCGCCGATCGCCCTGCTCGACTCGGATGCCCCATCTGGTCCGGCGGCGCGCTCTGCTTCCTCGGCCGGTGCTTCTTCGGTCCGACACTGTGGTCGCTGGCCTTTGTCCGACGGCTCGCGTTCGGCGACCACTCCGATCGGCATCCACTGGGAGTTCCGCGCTCCGCTCGGTGCGATCGTCACAGGTGCCCGCCGCAACGGTCGCCAACGCCCTGGCCACGCTGCGCTATGGCGCAGAACGACCACCTCGCGCCCCGTGCCGCACGCGTCGCGAGCTCGCTCTCGGCGGAGGGAAGGGCCGCAGCACCATCGGTTCGGAACCGTCCTGTTCGGGCGTGATGGCGAGCGACTCGACGAACCTGTCGCAGCAGTCGAGGACAATGGCGCCTGTGTGTGCCCATGTTGTCGAGGAACTCGCCGTCGAACCGCCCGCCGCCGCCCGCCGTCTGCTCGGAGCGACGTTGCGGTCAGGATCGGTCGCTGTGCGAATCGTCGAAGTCGAGGCCTACGGGGGTGACCCGGCCGGACCATGGCCCGACCCGGCGTCGCACTCCGGTCGTGGCCCGACGAAGCGCAATGAAGTGATGTTCGGTCCCGCCGGTGTGTTGTACGTCTATCTCAGCTACGGCATGCACACGTGCGTCAACGTGACGAGTGGACCGGATGGAGTCGCCAGCGCCGTGCTGATCCGATCCGGGGAGGTGATCGACGGACTGGAGACCGTGCGCGCGCGTCGCCCGGGCGCCCGGTCCGATCTCGGCCTGGCTCGTGGCCCGGGCAATCTCGGCAGCGCGCTGGGCATCGCGTTGAGCGATTACGGAACTCCGCTGTTCGATCCGTCGTCGCCGATCCGGTTGGAACTGAACGGCCCGGTGGACGCGGCGGAGATCGCGAGCGGCCCGCGAGTCGGCGTGAGCAGCGCGGCGGATGTGCCGTGGCGGTTCTGGCTGCCGAGTTCACGGGCGGTGTCGGTCTACCGGCGCAGTCCGCGCGCTCCACTGCCCGCCGCCGAGTCCGCCTGACGACTCCGTCGATATTCCCGCCGCGAAGGCCACGCCATGCCGCGCCCGCGAAACCGAGGCGCACACGAGGCGGTGCACCTCGTGCGGAAAGATGGGACAGCGTGAGCGGCGACATCATCGACGAACTGACCTGGCGCGGACTGATCGCGCAGTCCACCGACCTGGAAGCTTTGCGTGCGGCAGCGGCCGCCGGGCCGCTGACCCTGTATGCGGGCTTCGATCCCACCGCCGCGAGCCTGCACGCCGGCCACCTGGTGCCGCTGCTGGCACTGCGGCGTTTCCAGCGGGCCGGACACCGACCCATCGTGCTGGCCGGTGGGGCGACCGGGCTGATCGGTGACCCGCGTGACGTCGGGGAGCGGACCATGAACTCCAGCGACACGGTCGCGGGCTGGGCGGAACGGATCCGGGCCCAGCTGGAGCGTTTCGTCGACCTGGACGATTCGCCGACCGGCGCGGTCATCGTCGACAACATGGACTGGACCGGACCGCTGACCGCGGTGGACTTCCTCCGCGATATCGGCAAGCACTTCTCGGTGAACGTCATGCTGGCGCGCGACACCATCAAGCGGCGCCTGGACGGCGAGGGCATCTCCTACACCGAGTTCAGCTACATGCTGCTGCAGGCCAACGACTACCTGCAGCTGCGCCGCAGCTACGGTTGCACGCTGCAGGTAGGCGGCTCCGATCAGTGGGGCAACATCATCGCGGGCGTCGAGCTCAACCGCCGGGTGGACGGCGCGTCCGTGCACGCGCTCACCGTTCCGCTGGTGACCTCCGCCGACGGCAAGAAGTTCGGCAAGTCCACCGGAGGCGGCAGTCTGTGGCTCGACCCCGAGATGACCAGCCCGTACGCCTGGTACCAGTACTTCGTGAATACGGCCGACGCCGATGTGGTGCGCTACCTGCGCTGGTTCACCTTCCTGTCCCGCGAGGAACTCGGCGATCTCGAGCAGGCCACCGCCGAGCGCCCGCAGGCCAGGGAAGCGCAGCGCAGGCTCGCGGCCGAGATGACGACGCTGGTGCACGGGGAAGCGAATACGCGCGCGGTGCAGCTGGCCAGTCAGGCGTTGTTCGGTCGAGGAGAACTGCGTGATCTGGACGAGGCCACCCTCGGCGCGGCACTGCGCGAAGCCGCCGTCGACGGTGAGGTCGCGCAGATCAAGGCGGGCGAGCCGAACACCATCGTCGATCTGCTCGTCGCGACCGGCCTGTCCGAGAGCCGTGGCGCTGCCCGCCGAGCGGTGAACGAAGGCGGCGCCTCGGTGAACAACGTGAAGATCGCCGACCTGGAATGGACTCCGGCGGAGGCCGACTACCTGCACGGACGCTGGCTCGTCCTGCGGCGGGGCAAGAAGAGCCTCGCCGGTGTGCTGCGAGCTGGGGCGTAGGAACGCGGTGGTTCGAGTCACACCCGTGTGATTCAAGCCGCCGCTCACTCCGACCGCGACGCTCTGACCTGGGGAAACGCCAAGTTGTTCAGGCGATTTGACGTAGCGTTATCCGCCGCGTAACTTAGTCCAAGTCAGAGCGACACGGACACCGACCCGGAGCCGAGAAGCGAGGCGGAGACGCCGAGCGGAAGGACCGGGAAACGAGGTAGGACGAGGAGCGCCTGATAGCCCAAAGTGACGCGGATCGACCGGTCAGACTTGACTTCAGTTGATTGCGTGCTTACACTGGAAAAGTTGCCTCACAGAAGGTCCGGTTGAGACTGGCCCGGAAGTGTGTGCGTGTGTTCTTTGAGAACTCAATAGTGTGTCGATGAATGTCAGTGCCAATTATTTTTGGTTCCGGCTCTTCCGCTCCCCGTGTGGAGGGTCGGGCATTTAGTCAGCTTTTTTTCGGCTGGCGATTGTTTTTGCTGGGTTTTCGGACTCTGGTTCAGATATTTTTGATTCGCCTTCGGGTGTTTCGAGAGTCTTCAACGGAGAGTTTGATCCTGGCTCAGGACGAACGCTGGCGGCGTGCTTAACACATGCAAGTCGAGCGGTAAGGCCCTTCGGGGTACACGAGCGGCGAACGGGTGAGTAACACGTGGGTGATCTGCCTCGCACTTCGGGATAAGCCTGGGAAACTGGGTCTAATACCGGATATGACCTCTTGTCGCATGGCTTGGGGTGGAAAGATTTATCGGTGCGAGATGGGCCCGCGGCCTATCAGCTTGTTGGTGGGGTAATGGCCTACCAAGGCGACGACGGGTAGCCGGCCTGAGAGGGCGACCGGCCACACTGGGACTGAGACACGGCCCAGACTCCTACGGGAGGCAGCAGTGGGGAATATTGCACAATGGGCGAAAGCCTGATGCAGCGACGCCGCGTGAGGGATGACGGCCTTCGGGTTGTAAACCTCTTTCGACAGGGACGAAGCGTGAGTGACGGTACCTGTAGAAGAAGCACCGGCCAACTACGTGCCAGCAGCCGCGGTAATACGTAGGGTGCGAGCGTTGTCCGGAATTACTGGGCGTAAAGAGCTTGTAGGCGGTTTGTCGCGTCGTCCGTGAAAACTTGGGGCTCAACCCCAAGCTTGCGGGCGATACGGGCAGACTTGAGTACTGCAGGGGAGACTGGAATTCCTGGTGTAGCGGTGAAATGCGCAGATATCAGGAGGAACACCGGTGGCGAAGGCGGGTCTCTGGGCAGTAACTGACGCTGAGAAGCGAAAGCGTGGGTAGCGAACAGGATTAGATACCCTGGTAGTCCACGCCGTAAACGGTGGGCGCTAGGTGTGGGTTTCCTTCCACGGGATCCGTGCCGTAGCTAACGCATTAAGCGCCCCGCCTGGGGAGTACGGCCGCAAGGCTAAAACTCAAAGGAATTGACGGGGGCCCGCACAAGCGGCGGAGCATGTGGATTAATTCGATGCAACGCGAAGAACCTTACCTGGGTTTGACATACACCGGAAACCTGCAGAGATGTAGGCCCCCTTGTGGTCGGTGTACAGGTGGTGCATGGCTGTCGTCAGCTCGTGTCGTGAGATGTTGGGTTAAGTCCCGCAACGAGCGCAACCCTTGTCCTGTGTTGCCAGCGGATTATGCCGGGGACTCGCAGGAGACTGCCGGGGTCAACTCGGAGGAAGGTGGGGACGACGTCAAGTCATCATGCCCCTTATGTCCAGGGCTTCACACATGCTACAATGGCCGGTACAGAGGGCTGCGATACCGTGAGGTGGAGCGAATCCCTTAAAGCCGGTCTCAGTTCGGATCGGGGTCTGCAACTCGACCCCGTGAAGTTGGAGTCGCTAGTAATCGCAGATCAGCAACGCTGCGGTGAATACGTTCCCGGGCCTTGTACACACCGCCCGTCACGTCATGAAAGTCGGTAACACCCGAAGCCGGTGGCCTAACCCCTTGTGGGAGGGAGCCGTCGAAGGTGGGATCGGCGATTGGGACGAAGTCGTAACAAGGTAGCCGTACCGGAAGGTGCGGCTGGATCACCTCCTTTCTAAGGAGCATCTCCAGTGAGAGTCCCGTGGAGTCGGGATTGCTTCTGGCAGAGCCGTTTAGTCCTCGGATGTGGGACTGCGGAGCTCATGGGTGGAACGCTGGCAGTTTCTTCCATATGGGTCGGAGCCGAGTCTCCGGCTGTGGTTGATATATCGACACACTGTTGGGTCCTGAAAGAACAGACGTTCTTTCCAGGCAAAAAATACGATCTGCTCGGATCTCTTGTGATACCGGCTCCTTCGGGGGTGCTGGTCCTGGGTTCTGGTTCGGGTGGGTGTGTTGTTTGAGAACTGCACAGTGGACGCGAGCATCTTTGTTTGTAAGTGTTGAAGAGCGTTCGGTGGATGCCTTGGCACCAGGAGCCGATGAAGGACGTAGGAGGCTGCGATAAGCCTCGGGGAGCTGTCAACCGAGCTGAGATCCGAGGATTTCCGAATGGGGAAACCCAGCACGAGTGATGTCGTGTTACCCGCATCTGAATATATAGGGTGTGTGGAGGGAACGTGGGGAAGTGAAACATCTCAGTACCCACAGGAAGAGAAAACAATTGTGATTCCGTGAGTAGTGGCGAGCGAAAGCGGATGAGGCTAAACCATGCGTGTGTGATAGCCGGCAGGTGTTGCACGTGTGGGGTAGTGGGGCTCACTTTCCTATCACTGCCGTGGTAGGCAACAGTCAGAAAAGTGCGTGTTAGTCGAAGTGGTCTGGAACGGCCTGTCGTAGAGGGTGAGAGTCCCGTAGGCGAAAATGCGTGCTCTGTTGTAGTGGGTGCCCGAGTAGCAGCGGGCCCGTGGAATCTGCTGTGAATCTGCCGGGACCACCCGGTAAGCCTGAATACTCCCTGGTGACCGATAGCGGACTAGTACCGTGAGGGAAAGGTGAAAAGTACCCCGGGAGGGGAGTGAAATAGTACCTGAAACCGGACGCTTACAATCCGTCAGAGCCTTCCCTTTGGGGTGGGGTGATGGCGTGCCTTTTGAAGAATGAGCCTGCGAGTCATCGGTGTGTGGCGAGGTTAACCCGTGTGGGGTAGCCGTAGCGAAAGCGAGTCCGAATAGGGCGTTGAGTCGTACATCATGGACCCGAAGCGGAGTGATCTACCCATGGCCAGGGTGAAGCGACGGTAAGACGTCGTGGAGGCCCGAACCCACTTAGGTTGAAAACTGAGGGGATGAGCTGTGGGTAGGGGTGAAAGGCCAATCAAACTCCGTGATAGCTGGTTCTCCCCGAAATGCATTTAGGTGCAGCGTCACGTGTTTCACGCCGGAGGTAGAGCTACTGGATGGCCTAGGGGGCCCACAAGCTTACCGAAGTCAGCCAAACTCCGAATGCCGGTGTGTGAGAGCGTGGCAGTGAGACTGCGGGGGATAAGCTTCGTAGTCGAGAGGGAAACAGCCCAGATCGCCGGCTAAGGCCCCTAAGCGTGTACTAAGTGGAAAAGGATGTGGGGTCGCGAAGACAACCAGGAGGTTGGCTTAGAAGCAGCCACCCTTGAAAGAGTGCGTAATAGCTCACTGGTCAAGTGATCCTGCGCCGACAATGTAGCGGGGCTCAAGTACACCGCCGAAGCCGCGGCACTCCGACATTAGCCTGCTTTCGAGCCAGGTGTTGGGGTGGGTAGGGGAGCGTCGTGCAGCCGTGGAAGTCACAGGGTGACCTAGTGGTGGAGGCTGTGCGAGTGAGAATGCAGGCATGAGTAGCGAAAGACGAGTGAGAAACTCGTCCGCCGAATGACCAAGGGTTCCTGGGCCAGGTTAATCCGCCCAGGGTGAGTCGGGACCTAAGGCGAGGCCGACAGGCGTAGTCGATGGACAACGGGTTGATATTCCCGTACCCGTGTATCCGCGCCCAATGGCGAATCATCTGTGCTAATCGTCCTGAACCGGATCTATCACCTTCGGGTGAGGTGATGGGGATGCACGAGACCCTGGGTGTAGTAGTCAAGCGATGGGGTGACGCAGGAAGGTAGCTGGGCCAGGTGATGGAGTACCTGGTGTAAGCCGGTAGGGCGTGGCATAGGTAAATCCGTGTCGCATGAGCCTGAGAGGTGATGCGTAGCCGATTGAGGCGAATTCAGTGATCCTATGCTGCCGAGAAAAGCCTCTAGTGAGTTGGTACACGGCCCGTACCCCAAACCGACACAGGTGGTCAGGTAGAGAATACCGAGGCGATCGAGAGAACTGTGGTTAAGGAACTCGGCAAAATGCCCCCGTAACTTCGGGAGAAGGGGGACCACGTCTGGTGACGGGACTTGCTCCTCGAGCTGGGTGTGGTCGCAGAGACCAGAGAGAAGCGACTGTTTACTAAAAACACAGGTCCGTGCGAAGTCGTAAGACGATGTATACGGACTGACGCCTGCCCGGTGCCGGAAGGTTAAGAGGACCGGTTAGCGTTTTCGGACGCGAAGCTGAGAATTTAAGCCCCGGTAAACGGCGGTGGTAACTATAACCATCCTAAGGTAGCGAAATTCCTTGTCGGGTAAGTTCCGACCTGCACGAATGGCGTAACGACTTCTCTGCTGTCTCAACCACAGACTCGGCGAAATTGCATTACGAGTAAAGATGCTCGTTACGCGCGGCAGGACGAAAAGACCCCGGGACCTTCACTATAGCTTGGTATTGGTGTTCGGTACGGTTTGTGTAGGATAGGTGGGAGACTGTGAAGCGGGCACGCCAGTGTTCGTGGAGTCGTCGTTGAAATACCACTCTGGTCGTATTGGACTTCTAACCTCGGACCCTGATCGGGTTCAGGGACAGTGCCTGGTGGGTAGTTTAACTGGGGCGGTTGCCTCCTAAAATGTAACGGAGGCGCCCAAAGGTTCCCTCAGCCTGGTTGGCAATCAGGTGTCGAGTGCAAGTGCACAAGGGAGCTTGACTGTGAGACTGACGGGTCGAGCAGGGACGAAAGTCGGGACTAGTGATCCGGCACCGGCATGTGGAAGCGGTGTCGCTCAACGGATAAAAGGTACCCCGGGGATAACAGGCTGATCTTCCCCAAGAGTCCATATCGACGGGATGGTTTGGCACCTCGATGTCGGCTCGTCGCATCCTGGGGCTGGAGTAGGTCCCAAGGGTTGGGCTGTTCGCCCATTAAAGCGGCACGCGAGCTGGGTTTAGAACGTCGTGAGACAGTTCGGTCTCTATCCGCCGCGCGCGTCAGAAACTTGAGGAAGGCTGTCCCTAGTACGAGAGGACCGGGACGGACGAACCTCTGGTGTGCCAGTTGTCCTGCCAAGGGCACTGCTGGTTGGCTACGTTCGGAAGGGATAACCGCTGAAAGCATCTAAGCGGGAAGCCTGTTCCAAGATGAGGTTTCTCACCACCTTCGAGTGGTTAAGGCCCCCTATAGACCATGGGGTTGATAGGCCGGAACTGGAAGCACGGTAACGTGTGGAGGTGACCGGTACTAATCGGCCGAGGACTTACCAACAAAGGTTGCTACGCGTCCACTGTGCGGTGTCTGAAACAACACACAGACACCCCCGCGGCACGATCATCGTGTCACCCCATCAAACCCTCGGGTTCGGTCGGGTGTACTGGTGACCCGTTCGTGTGGGGGTGGGTGGATAGTTTCATAGAGTTACGGCGGCCATAGCGGTAGGGAAACGCCCGGTCCCATTCCGAACCCGGAAGCTAAGCCTGCCAGCGCCGATGGTACTGCACTCGACAGGGTGTGGGAGAGTAGGACACCGCCGGAACATCCTTCGAGATAGGGGACCCAGACTCTGGGTCCCCTATCTGCGTTTGAGCACCTGATGGAGCTTCGACGAACCTTCCGTACCCGCGCCCCACCGCAGGTACGTGATTGAATTCGTGGGTATAACGACTTTTCGCGAAAAGAAGAAAGGGAGCACCGTGCCGGAACAAAACGACGATCGGAAGCCCTTCCGGCGCGGCGCTCCCGACTCCGGGTCCGGGCGGCGAGGCGACAACAACGACGCGGGGCGGAGTGGCGGGGGTTTCCACCGCCGCGCCGAGTCCGGCGACCGCGGCTTCACCCGCCGTGAGGAAACCGGCGGCCAGGGCGGCCCACGGGACAGTTCGTCCGACCGGGGTGGTTACCAGCGACGTGAGAACTCCGGCGGTTTCAATCGCCGTGGCGACAGCGCCGGATATGACCGGCGCGGCGGTTCCGGTGAGCGCGGTGGTTCCGGTGAGCGCGGTGGTTCCGGTGAACGCGGTGGTTCCGGTGAACGCGGCGGTTCCGGTGAACGCGGCGGTTTCCGGCGCTCGGAGTCCGGTGAGCGCGGCGGCGACGCCGGTGGCTTCCGGCGCGGGGGCGACGCCGGTGGCTTCCGGCGCGGGGGCGACGCGGCCAAGCGCGGTGGCTTCCAGCGCCGGGACGAGTCCTCGAACCGCAGCGGCTCGAGTGACCATGGCGGATTCAAGCGGCACGAGGACTCGGGCGAGCGCGGAGGCTTCAAACGGCGCAGTGACGCCGGAGACCGGCGCGACGAGGCGCGCGGCGGGTTCCGATCCGGTGGGGATTCCGGTGCGCGCGGCGGTTTCGATCGTGGCGAGTCGCGCGGCGGGTTCAGCCGCCGCCGAGATGATTCCGGCGACCGCGGCGATGTTCGGCGCGGTGCGCCGGGCGAGCGCGGGGGATTCGAACGACGCGGCGATTCCGAGGCGCGCGGCGGTGCGGGGCGGCGGGGCGGCTCTTTCCCGCGTCGCGATGACGTGGGCGAGCGCCACCGGCCGGAGCGCGACCGGCCGGAGCGCGACCGGCCGGAGCGCGACCGCGACGTCCGCAGGGACGCCGGTGATCGCGAGGATCGGACCGCACGCGGCGACGCACCGCAGGATCGCCGTCGCGGCGGTGAGGGCGCCCGTGTGGGCGGCCGTTCCCTCGATCGCCGCCCGCCACGGCCGGAGGAGCCGGATCTGCCGGACGAGGTGCAGGCCACCGATCTCGATGCGGCGGTGCGCCGCGACCTGCTCAGCTTGGACAAAGGCAATGCCGAGACGGTCGCCCGCCACCTGGTGATGGCGGTGCGTCTGCTCGACGACGATCCGGGCTTGGCTCTCGCGCACGCGAGGGCCGCACGGCAGCGCGCGGGACGGATCGCGGTCGTCCGGGAGACCGCGGGCGTGGTGGCCTATCACGCCGGCGAATGGGCCGAGGCCTTGTCGGAGCTGCGTACCGCGCGCCGGATGTCCGGTGGCTCCGGGCTGTTGGCTGTCATGGCCGACTGCGAGCGTGGTCTGGGACGCCCGGAACGCGCGATCGAGCTCGGCCGCAGTGACGAGGCGCGCGCGTTGCGTGGCGACGAGGCCGCCGAGCTGCGGATCGTCGTGGCGGGGGCGCGCATGGACCTCGGCCAGTACGACCAAGCCGTGGTCACCTTGCAGACCTCGGATCTCGATCCGTCGAGGACCGGTTCCGCGGCAGCACGCCTCTTCTACGCCTACGCCGACGCCCTCGTCGCGGCGGGCCGCACGGACGAGGGCCTCACCTGGTTCCTCAATGCCGCGTCGGCCGACCTGGACGGTGAGACCGACGCCGAAGAACGCGCCGCCGAACTCACCGGCGACAACAACTTCTGACCATCGCGGTCGGGACGGCACTCGATCCGGCCGACGGCCCGGAGGGCCACAATCCATCGATCCGCGCTCGCGGGTGGGGCGGCTCCTCCGGTAGTTGCGCGTGCCGGGCGGACCGGTGGCGATGCCGATCGATCCGAACAGACCTGTGAGCGCCGCAGCGCATACCGCCGAAGCCCTCCCAGCAACAGAGGTGCTGGAGCGAGGAAGGTCCCGTTTTTCCGGGCTTAGGGCGCGCCACGGTTGCCGCTTGGGAGTCGCTTGGCCGTGCCGTGGTGTCAGGTGCAGCGTCCGCTGCCCCCGGGAGGTGCGGAAGCTGGCCGAGTACACGCCCATCCGAGTACACGCCCATCCGCACTGGCGGTGACGCACGCCCTCATCGCGCTGCTGGAGGTCCGCGCAGCTGGCTGGTAGCCGAAGCCGCAGGATGTGCCGGGCCTTTCAATGCCTGCCCTGCGCGCATCGTGACTGTGCGAACAGCAGGTACGGATCCTGGTTGCTTCATTGCGTGGCCGATAGTAGGACGAATGGCGGCGCGTCATCGGGTGCCGCCGTCTCGGTAGTCCCCCCATGCGACGCCCACGATGGGTCGGGCGGGGCGATGTGCGTGCGTCGGGGATCGGCGAATACGCGTGTTGAGAACAGGACGCTTCGAGTGCGCCGATCCACGGACGCGGCCGCTGGGAAAGTGCGGTGACGCTTGTGATCCGGGGAATCGGAGTGGCTGACACCACGTCTTCCGGGTCGGTGGCCTGGCGTAGGGTTCGAGTGTCTCGGACTCGCCGAGCGGTGGCGCTCCGGAGGGTCCGGTGGCGACGAGTCGGCACGGCGCCGATCGGTGACACGGAGTGAGAGTGGTGTGAAGCGACTACGAGATCGCTACCGAGCCCTGCTGCTGGATCTGGACGGCACCCTGTATCGCGGTCACGAGGTGATCGAGGGGGCACCGGAGGCGCTGGCCGCGGCGGGACAGACGAATCAGCGGCTGGTGTACGTCACCAACAACGCCAGCCGGGGCCCGAAGGTCGTGGCCGCGCATCTGTCCGAACTGGGCTTTCCAGCGGCTCCCGATGACGTGGTCACCAGTGCCCAGGCGGCGGCTCGGTTGCTGGCCGAGCGGCTCGCCTTCGGCGCGCGGGTCCTGGTCGTCGGCACCGACGACCTGGTTGCCGAGGTGGACGCGGTCGGGCTGCGACCGATCCGGCGCTGGGACGGTGACGCTCCCGCCGCGGTGGTGCAAGGACATTCACCGCATACCGCGTGGCCGGACCTCGCCGAAGCCGCCTACGCGCTGCGCGCCGACGCGCTGTGGATCGCGGCGAACACCGACCGCACGCTGCCGAACGAACGTGGCCTCGCGCCGGGCAACGGCGCGATGGTCGCCGCGCTGCGCGCTGCCTCCGATCGGGAACCGATCGTGGCGGGCAAGCCGTATGCGCCGCTGCTGGAGGACGCGCTGGTCCGGGCCGGCTCCCGCAGCGCTTTGGTGGTGGGCGACCGTCTCGACACCGATATCGAGGGCGCCAATCGGGTCGGTCTCGAACTCGCTGCTGGTGCTCACCGGCGTCAGCACACTCGATGAGCTGCGGGCAGCCCCGGACGGGCAGATCCCGACCTACCTCGCCGACTCGCTCGATGCTCTCAACCACGCGGTCGTGGCCGCAGAGCCGGGAGCCGACCTCCGCGAGTTGCTCCAGCGCCACCCGGGACGAGCTGTGACGGTACGCGCGTCGAGTTCGGAAATCCGATAGCGTTGACGCCACGATGACTACTCCTACGCCTCGCCCGAACGGTCCCGGTACGGCCGCCGGTGCACATGGTTCCCGCCCAGGGGTCCCGCTGCCCGGCCAGCATTTGCCGGGCGTGCAAGGGCGTCCGGAGCCCGCCGATCCGGATCGAATCCGCAGCGAGGTCGACAGCCTGCTCGCCGAACTCGAGCGCCCCGGCCACAGCGGTGTGGCGGCCGACAGCGCCCAGGCCGGAGTCGACATCACCCGCCGCGCTCGCATCCTGGAGCAGGCACATGACGTGCTGGTACAGGCCTTGGCCACGGTGGACAAGATCTGAGGTGGCCAGACGCGCGCGGGTGGACGCGGAACTGGTTCGCCGCGGATTGGCGAGATCGCGAGAACACGCGGTCGAGCTGATCGGCGCGGGCCGCGTCCTGATAGCTGGAACGGTCGCGGTGAAGCCGGCGACCGCCGTCGAGGCGGGCACACCGCTGGTGGTGCGGGAGGAACCCGACGAGGTGTCGTGGGCCTCGCGCGGTGCCCACAAACTGCTCGGTGCGCTGGAGCGATTCGAGCTGGACGGTTTGGCCGTGGCCGGTAAGCGCTGTCTGGACGCGGGCGCGTCGACCGGCGGCTTCACCGACGTGCTGCTGGCACGGGAAGCACGGGAAGTCGTCGCGGTCGACGTCGGGTACGGCCAGCTGGTCTGGCGGCTGCGCAACGACGAGCGGGTGCGGGTGTTAGACCGGACCAACGTGCGCGGTCTGACACCGGAGATCATTGGTGGGACCGTGGAATTGGTGGTCGGTGACCTGTCTTTCATCTCGCTGAGCCTGGTGCTGCCCGCGCTGGCCGCCTGCGCCGCGCCGGGCGCCGATCTGTTGCCCATGGTGAAACCGCAGTTCGAGGTCGGCAAGGAGCGGGTCGGCTCCGGCGGTGTCGTGCGTGATCCCGCGCTGCGCGCCGAAGCGGTGCGTACGGTGGCGGCGACGGCCGCGGGGCTGGGCTTGCGCACCGTGGATGTCGTGGCGAGCCCGTTGCCGGGGCCGTCCGGCAATGTCGAGTACTTCTTGTGGCTGCGCAACGACGGACCGGGCGAGTTCGACGCCGAGCGGGTCGGGGCGCTGGTCGAGCGTGCGGTCGAGGAGGGTCCACAGTGAACGCGCCGGCCCAGCGCCACGGCCGGGAGATCCTGCTGGTGGCCCATCCGGGTCGCGCGGAGATCATCGAGACCGCCCACCGGGTGGCGAAGATCTTCGCCGACGCGGGCATCTGCCTGCGTGTGCTCGCCGACGAGGCGGACAGCACGCGTTTCGAGGCGCAGCCGGGCGGCTTTCCGGTGCGCGTGGTCGAGCACAGCCCGCAGGCCGCCGTCGGCTGCGAGATGGTGCTCGCCCTCGGTGGCGACGGAACATTCCTGCGCGCCGCCGAGCTGGCGCGCCCGGCCGGGGTGCCGGTGCTCGGAATCAATCTCGGACGCATCGGATTTCTCACCGAGGCCGAGGCCGAGCATCTGGACGAGGCCCTCGCGCAGGTGGTGCGGCGCGACTACACGATCGAACATCGGATGACCATCGACGTCACGGTGCGGATCGATGACGAGGTCGTCGACAGCGGTTGGGCGCTGAACGAAGCCAGCATCGAGAACGCCTCGCGCATGGGCGTGCTGGAAGTGGTGCTGGAGGTCGACGGCAGGCCGGTGTCGTCGTTCGGCTGTGACGGCATCCTCATCGCGACGCCGACCGGATCGACCGCCTACGCCTTCTCCGCGGGTGGTCCCGTGGTGTGGCCGGAACTGGAAGCGTTGCTGGTGATTCCGAGCAATGCCCATGCCCTGTTCGCGCGCCCGCTGGTGACCAGCCCGGATTCGCGGATCGCGGTCGAGTCCGTGGCGACCGGGCACGATGCGATAGTTTTCCTGGACGGCAGGCGCACGCTCGCACTGCCCAGCGGGGGCCGGGTCGAGGCGTTTCGCGGCGCCGAACCGGTGCGCTGGGTGCGGCTGGACTCCGCACCGTTCGCCGACCGGATGGTGCGCAAGTTCCAATTGCCCGTGACAGGCTGGCGTGGCCGACGGCGAACGGAGAGCACGAGTGCTGACAGAGATCAGGATTGACGGTCTTGGCGTCATTTCCACCGCGACCGCGCAATTCCATGCGGGTCTGACCTGCCTGACCGGCGAAACCGGCGCGGGCAAGACCATGGTGGTGACCAGCCTGCATCTGCTCAGCGGCGCGCGCGCGGACCCGGGCCGGGTGCGGCTCGGCGCGTCCCGTGCCGTGGTGGAGGGCCGGTTCACCATGATGACGTGAACGAGGCCGCCCGTGCCGAGGTCGCCCGGGTGCTGGAAGCGGCCGCGGCCGAACGGGACGACGACGGCAGTGTCATCGCGATCCGCACGGTCGGCAGCGATGGGCGTTCCCGTGCCCATCTCGGTGGCCGTGGCGTCCCTGCTTCGGTGCTGGCCGATTTCACCGCGCCGGTGCTGACCGTGCACGGCCAGAACGATCAACTGCGTCTGCAGCGTCCCGATCAGCAGCTGTCGGCGCTGGACCGGTTCGCGGGCGACTCGGTGGCCGCGCTGCTGCGGAAATACCAGGTGCTGCGCCGTTCCTGGCTCGACGCTCGCACCGAACTGCTCGAACGCACCGCGCGCGGCAGGGAACTGGCTCTGGAAGCCGATCGGCTCAAGCACTCGCTGGACGAGATCGACGCCCTCGCGCCCGAACCCGGGGAAGACGTGCGACTCGTGGAGGAGGTGCGCAGGCTCAGTGATCTGGATTCGCTGCGGGAAGCGGCGGCCACCGCGCACGATGCCCTGGCCGGGCCTGCCGACACACCGGAAGCCGGTTCCGGGGCCTTGGAAGCGCTCGGCGCCGCGCGTGCCCGCATCGAAGCCGCCGACGATCCGGCGCTGGCCGCGCTCGCGCCGCGCCTGGCCGACGCCATCGCCGTGGTGGTCGACGTGACGACCGAGCTCAGCGGGTATCTCTCCGACCTGCCCTCGGACCCGGGCGCGCTGGATTCCCTGCTCACCCGGCAGGCCGAACTGAAGACCCTGACCCGCAAGTACGCACCCGACATCGACGGCGTGCTGGCCTGGGCACAGGACGCGCGCACCCGGCTCGGCTCGCTCGACGTCTCCGAGGAGGCGCTGGCCGCGCTGGCCGCCGAGGTGGACACCGCCGCCGAGCGGGTCGGGGAGGCGGCGAAGAAGCTGAGCGCCGCGCGAACCAAGGCGGCCGGGAAGCTGGCGGCCGCGGTGAGCGCCGAGCTGGGTGGTCTGGCGATGGGGAAAGCGCGCTTGGAGGTCGAGGTGCGGCCGCTGCTCGCGGGCGCGCAGGACTCGGCGCCGCTCATCGTCGACGGTCGGGAACTGCACGCCGGACCCACGGGCGTCGACGAGGCGGAGTTCCGGCTGTCGGCGCATTCGGGCGCGCAGTCGTTGCCGTTGAGCAAGAGCGCTTCCGGCGGCGAGCTCTCGCGGGTGATGCTGGCACTGGAGGTGGTGCTCGCCGGCTCCGATCACGGAGCGACCATGGTGTTCGACGAGGTCGACGCCGGTGTCGGCGGCCGGGCCGCGGTGGAGATCGGTCGTCGGCTGGCCCGGTTGGCCCGCACTCACCAGGTGATCGTGGTGACCCACCTGCCGCAGGTGGCGGCCTTCGCCGATACCCACTTGGTGGTCGACAAGTCCGACGACGGCGCGGGCACCGTGAACAGTGGCGTCCGCGCGCTCACCAACGACGAGCGGGTCGTCGAGCTGGCGCGCATGCTGGCCGGTCTCGACGACACCGAGACCGGCCGCGCCCACGCGGAGGAACTGCTGGCGACGGCGCGCGCCGAGAAGGCGGGCGCCGAGGTGGCGACGCGCTGAACGCGCCGGTCAGCGCACCGCTTTCTGCGCGCCCTTGATGAACGTGCCGATCAGGTTCTTCAGTCCGAACTCCAGCACCTTGGCGGGCACCGGCAGCTTCGGGTCGGAATCCATCGTGTAGGAGACCAGGGTGCCGTTGTCCGCGTCGGCGAAGGTGACGATGCCGACGTGCCGCTTGACCGGCGCGCCCTTGACGATCTTGTACTCCATCCGCTCGCCGGGCACCAGCTTGGTGATCTCCTCGGTGACGCCGACCGGGCCGAGGCCGATCACGTGCTGGGCGCCGACGCCTTCCCGTTCGGTCAGGCCGGGCTTGATCAGCTTGACCTGCACGGGGATGTAGGGGCTGATGCTCTCGCGGTCGGCGAAGAGCCGGTAGACGACCTCGCGCGGGGCGGCGATGACGGCGTCGACGGTGGTGCTGGCCATGAACTCTCCCTCTTCGAATTATCTGTGACGGGCAGCATATAGCTACCAACTGTGTCACTCGATCATCGTGTCGTCCGCGTCACAATCGGCCAGGGTGCCGTCCGGGTCGCCGTTGTCGGTCCGAGGGCCGCTGGGGCCGGTCGCTGCTGGGCGCGGGAGGCGGGGGGCGTTTTTACCTACGGATCTGTTACGTGATGCATCGGGAAGTAGCAGCTTATCGGTATCTCCATGGATCTCGTTCATCTCTGGAAAAAACGATCCACGTCAACTGCTTTCGTACTCACTCGGTGTGTCGTGCGCAACTGATGTCCGCAATGTCCGATTCATATCTACTATGTAAATAAGTAGATGAACGACGGGTGAACATCCGTCGGGCATGGGAAGCGTCGGGGCAAAGGGGCCAGGATGTGCAGCGTTCTTCCAGTGGTGACGGAGGCGGGCCGGTCGCGCCGACCCGCCACGGCGATCAGGCGTGGGCGCAGATACCCGCGAAAAAGCGCGTTCGCCTTGATCGTGGCCGGTCTGGCGGCGGGGACAGTGGTCGCGGCGGGCGGCGCTGCCGCGGAGTCCTCGTCCCGCGACGATCACGCCGGTCGCGCGGGTTCGCACGGCGATTCGACCGGATGGCACGGTATTGATCCGTTCGGCTACCACCACTCCGACGCGAATCCGCTGCGGGAGCAGGAGCACCAGAACGCGTTGCGCGAATATCGTCGCAGGAACAATCCGGAGTCCGCGCAGGACGGTCCGGGCGCGGGCCCGGCCACTTGGAGCCGCACGCAGCGTCCCGACGGCAGCGGGTGGACCGTGTGCCGCCCTCAGGCGAAGTGGTGCTGACCCAGGACCGGGAATGCGTGGCGTCCCATACCCGGCTCCGGGTGCGAAACGCGGCCCGGCGCCGAGGCCTTTGTGGTGTCCGAACGGCCGTCCGGATCGGTAGCGGCTGGTTCGCTGACCTAGGTGCCCGGTCGGCATGCGGCGCTGGTCTCGTCGGGGGAGGCTAGTTGCCTCTCCTCTGCCCTCCGGGCATGTCGGCCGATTCGGCTGACCGTCGCGCCGGTCCATCCGTCACCGTGTGTGCCTCGACTTCCATCTATCACCAGCGCGAATAGGTAGATGTTCCCCGTGATGCGCGGCGCATTCCCGCCTCGTTCGAGGATCGTGGAGGGAAACGTCAGCGAGGCGATGAGGCACGAACGCGGTGGGTAGAGCGGCGCGCCTCCACCAATGGTTGAGGGTTTGCCGCCATCATCGGCACATGAAGATGCCGGCGCTGTTGTCGCGTAACACCGAGACGCTTCCTGGTCTGATCGGGACGGCCCGGGTGGATCGCAACACCCGGCGGCTGCTCCGGCGGATCGGGCCGGGCGACATCGTCGTCCTCGACGAGATGGACCTCGACCGGATGACCGCCAACCGGCTGGTCGAGGCGCGGGTCGGCGCGGTGATCAACACCTCGCCGTCCATTTCCGGCCGCTATCCCAATCTCGGCCCCGAAGCGCTGGTTGCCAACGGGATCCTCCTGCTGGACACCGTGAGCTCGGATGCGTTCAAGAAGATCAAGGACGGGGTCAAGGTCCGGATCGTCGACGGCGTGGTCTACGCCGACAAACTGATCAAGAAGGAGCCGGAGGTGCTCGTCGAGGGCATCTTGCTCACCGAGTCCGCCATCGCGGAGCGGATGATCGAGGCGCGCAACGGGCTGGCCGATCACCTCGAGGCGTTCGCGGGCAACACCATCGAGTTCATCCGGACCGAGAGCGCGCTGCTCATCGACGGCTTCGGCGTTCCGGAACTCGACCTCACGATGCGGCAGCGGCACGTGGTGGTCGTCGCCGACGGTCCCGAGCACGCCGAGGACCTGCAGCGGCTCAAGCCGTTCATCAAGGAGTACGCCCCGATTCTGATCGGGGTCGGCCGGGGCGCCGACACGCTGCGCAGGCGGGGCTACCGGCCCGACATCATCGTCGGCGACCCCGACGAGATCACCTCGGCGACCATGAAATGCGGCGCCGAGGTGATCCTGCCCGCCGACACCGACGGTCACGCCAAAGGGCTGGCACGCATTCAAGACCTCGGCATCGGCGCGACCACCTTCCCCTCGTCGGGTTCGGCGGCCGATCTGGCGCTGCTGCTGGCCGACCATCACGGCGCCGCCCTGATCGTCACGGCGGGAGCGCCCGCCTCGCTCGATGATTTCTTCGATCGCGGCCGCCGTGACAGCAACCCGGCCACCTTCCTCACCCGGCTGAAGGTCGGTACGAAACTGATGGACGCGAAAGCCGTCGCCACCCTGTACCGCAGCCGGGTATCCGGGATCGCCGTCGCGCTGGTGGTGCTCGCCGCGCTGGTCGCCGTGATCGTCGTGATGCTGGCGTCCAACAGCGGCGCCGATTTCCTGGACTGGGGCGTGGACACCTGGGACCGCTTCACGCGGTGGGCGCAGGGACAGTTCGGAGCCAGCGGACTCTAGAGGGAGAAACGATGATTTCCTTGCGCCAGCACGCCATCTCGATCGCCGCGATCTTCCTCGCGCTCGCTATCGGCGTGGTGCTCGGGTCGCAGACGCTCGCGGCCAACCTGCTGTCGGGACTGCGGGCGGACAAGACCGATCTGCGCAGGCAGGTCAACACCCTGACCGAGCAGAACCGGCGGATCGGGGAGCAGGCCGTGGCCGCCGACCGGTTCATCGCCGGGTCCTCCGGTCGGATTCTCGGCGGCGCGCTCGCCGACCGCAGCGTCGTCGTGTTCACCACCCCGGACGCCGATGCCGGGGACGTCGACGCGGTGACCCGAGCGCTCGAGATGTCCGGTGCGGGTGTCACCGGCCGGGTCGCGCTCACCGGAGCCTTCGTGGACGCCACCGAGGGCGACCGGATGCGCACGGCGATCACGAACGTCATCCCGGCGGGGGCGCAGCTGCGCACCGGCGCGGTCGACCAGGGCAGTATGGCGGGGGATCTGCTCGGGCTGGTTCTGCTGCTCGACCCGGCCAACGGGCAGCCCCGGGGCACGCCGCAGGAGCTCGAGCTGGTGCTGGAGACGCTGCGCGGCGGTGGTTTCCTCGCCTACGGCGACACGCCGGTGCGGCCCGCACAGCTCGCGGTCGTGATCACCGGCGACGGCGTCGCCGCCGCCGAGAACAGCGCGGGCGCGAACACCGCCCGCTTCGCAGGGGCCTTGCGTGGCCGCGGCGCCGGTGTGGTCCTCGCCGGTCGTGCGGGCGCCGCGGACGGGGCGGGACCGATCGCCGTGGTCCGCACCGACGCCGCGCTCTCGGCGCAGGTCAGCACCGTCGACAATCTCGAACGCGAGCTCGGCCGCGTCACCACCGTGCTGGCGCTCGGTGAACAGCTCAACGGTGGCGCGGGCCGCTACGGCACCGGCGCCAAAGCCGCTTCGCTCACGCTGGCGGCGGTTCCGGGCTGATCCGGCGGACGAGTGTCCCCACCGCCGGGAAGCCGGGCTCTCGCGCGGTGCTGCGGCTTCGGCGGGCTCGACGGCACCCGCTTCCGCGACCCGCGCCGACCGGGACGCGACCAGGCTCACAGTCGAGGTCGCGCTGCTCTGACCGTCAGTCTGGCGACCGTCGAGCAAACCCGCGTGGCATTCGAACGGACGGGCGGATTCGTGTTACCGTGAAGACCCGTGGGTCAAACACGGATTCAGGCGCGAACGGCCACGAAGCACATCTTCGTCAGCGGTGGTGTCGCCTCCTCATTGGGTAAAGGTCTTACCGCCTCCAGCCTCGGTCAGCTGCTGACGGCGCGTGGGCTGCGCGTCACCATGCAGAAACTCGACCCGTACTTGAACGTCGATCCCGGCACGATGAACCCCTTCCAGCACGGTGAGGTGTTCGTGACGGAGGACGGCGCGGAGACCGATCTCGACGTCGGCCACTACGAGCGTTTCCTCGACCGTGACCTGTCCAGGGACGCGAACGTGACCACCGGGCAAATCTATTCTTCGGTCATCGCCAAGGAGCGCCGCGGCGAATACCTCGGCGATACGGTGCAGGTGATCCCGCACATCACCGACGAGATCAAGCACCGGATCCTCGCGATGCGCGGCCCGGATCTGCAGGGCCAGACCCCGGACGTGGTGATCACCGAGATCGGCGGCACCGTCGGTGACATCGAGTCGCAGCCGTTCCTGGAGGCGGCCCGGCAGATCCGGCACGACGTCGGCCGGGACAACGTCTTCTTCCTGCACGTGTCGCTGGTGCCCTACCTCGCGCCCTCCGGTGAGTTGAAGACCAAGCCGACCCAGCACTCGGTGGCGGCGCTGCGCAACATCGGCATCCAGCCCAACGCGCTGATCCTGCGCTGTGACCGGGACGTCCCGCAGGCGCTGAAGAGCAAGATCGCGCTGATGTGCGACGTCGAGGTCGACGCGTGCATCTCCACGCCGGACGCGCCGTCGATCTACGACATCCCGCGCGTGCTGCACCGCGAGGGCTTGGACGCCTACGTCGTGCGCAGGCTGGGCCTGCCGTTCCGCGACGTGGACTGGACCGTGTGGGGCGACCTGCTCGAGCGGGTGCACTCGCCGCGCGAGACGGTCGAGGTCGCGCTGGTGGGCAAGTACGTGGACCTGCCCGACGCCTATCTCTCGGTCACCGAGGCGCTGCGGGCGGGCGGGTTCGCCTCGCGGGCGAAGGTGAACATCCGCTGGGTGCCCTCCGACGAGTGTGAGACCCCCGTAGGCGCGCAGCACGCGCTGCGCGACGTGGACGCGGTGCTGATCCCCGGCGGATTCGGCATCCGCGGCATCGAGGGCAAGGTGGGCGCGATCCACTACGCGCGCACCCGCGGCATCCCGTTGCTCGGCCTGTGCCTGGGGTTGCAGTGCGTGGTGATCGAAGCCGCGCGCAAGGTGGGACTGGCGGAGGCGAACTCGGCCGAATTCGAGCCGGAAACCCCGCATCCGGTCATCTCCACGATGGCCGACCAGGAGCAGGCCGTGGCGGGCGAAGCGGATCTCGGCGGCACCATGCGCCTCGGCGCTTACCCGGCCACGCTGGAGAAGGGCTCGGTCGTCGCCCAGGCCTACGGCAGCGAGCACGTCTCCGAGCGTCATCGCCACCGCTACGAGGTGAACAACGCCTACCGCGACAAGATCGCCGAAAGCGGCTTGAAGTTCAGCGGCACCTCGCCGGACGGGCATCTGGTCGAGTTCGTCGAGCTGCCCGCCGACGTGCATCCGTTCTTCGTCGCCACCCAGGCGCACCCGGAGTTGAAGAGCCGCCCGACCCGTCCTCATCCGCTGTTCGCGGCGCTCATCTCGGCGGCGCTGAAATACAAGGCGGCCGAACGGCTTCCGGTGGACATTCCCGGTGCAGAACTGGCGGGTGCGACAGAACAGGCGTAGCGGCATGACCAACGGGGGCGCTGCCGAGCCGGGCAGCCACGACTTCGAGATCGTCTCCGGCAAGACCGTCTACAGCGGCGCCATCCTGGCGCTGCGGCTCGACCAGGTGCGGATGCCGGGCGGGCGGGTCGTCGAGCGGGAGGTGATCGAGCACCACGGTGCCGTCGCCGTCGCCGCGATCGACGACGACGACAACGTGGTGCTGATCAACCAGTACCGGCATCCGATCGGCGGGCGGTTGCTCGAGCTGCCCGCAGGCCTGCTCGACCTGCCGGGCGAGGATCCCCTGCGCGCGGCACGCCGCGAGCTGGCCGAGGAGACCGGGCTGGCCGCGCGGGAGTGGGCGGTGCTCGTGGACGTGGTGCTCTCGCCCGGATTCACCGACGAAGCGCTGCGGGTCTACCTGGCGCGGGATCTGTACGAGACCGACCGTCCGGAGCCGGAGCTGGAGGAAGCGGATCTGGAAGTGGTCCGCATGCCGGTCGACGCGGCGGTCCGCGCGGCGCTGGCCGGTGAGATCGTCAACGCCACGGCGGTCGCGGGCGTGCTCGCGCTGGCGGCCGCTCGGGCGGGCGGGATCGAGCTGCGGCCGCCGGACGCACCTTGGGACGGACAGCCAACGGCCTTCCTCCGCCGCAAGGCGGAGGCGTCCGAAGACTGACCGGGAGTGCTCGGTCGCGAGCTCGACGCCTATCTCGATCATCTCGCGGTCGAACGTGGCGTCGCGCCGAACACGCTGGGCGCCTACCGGCGTGATCTGGGCCGCTACCTCAACTTCCTGGCCGGGCGCGGCATCGGGTCGCTCGACCGGGTCGCCGAATCCGACGTCGCCGAGTTCACCATGGCGCTGCGCTCGGGCGGGGGCGGGCACCCGCCGCTGGCGGCGAGCTCGGTGGCCCGCGCGCTGATCGCGGTGCGGGGCTGGCATCGCTTCGCCGTCGCGGAGGGATTGACCGACACCGACGTGGCGCACGCGGTCAAGCCACCCGCGCCAGGGCGCAGATTGCCCAAGGCGCTGCCGTACGACCAAGTGCTGAAAGTGCTGGAGGCGGCGGGCGGGTCCGCGGACGCCGCGGCGGGCGCGGACGGCGGACCACGCGGCCTGCGCGACCGCGCACTGCTGGAATTGCTGTATTCCACCGGCGCCAGGATTTCCGAGACGGTCGGGTTGGACGTCGACGATCTCGACGTCGAGGAGCGGGCGGTCGTGCTGCGCGGCAAGGGCGGCAAACAGCGTCTGGTGCCGATCGGACGGCCCGCCCTGGCCGCCGTCGACGCCTATCTGGTTCGTGGACGGCCGGTGCTCGCCGCGCGGGGGAAGGGCACTGCGGGAGCCCTTTTCCTGAACGTGCGGGGTGCGCGACTGTCGCGGCAGAGCGCGTGGCAGGTGCTGCGCAGCGCGGCCGAACGCGCGGGGATCGCGGCGGCGGTGTCGCCGCATACGCTGCGCCACTCCTTCGCCACTCATCTGCTCGACGGTGGCGCCGACGTGCGCGTGGTGCAAGAGCTGCTCGGCCACGCCTCGGTGACCACGACCCAGATCTACACGCTCGTCACGGTCAATACCCTGCGCGAAGTCTGGGCCACCGCGCACCCCCGCGCGCGGTGATCATCCGCGCGCGCCCGTTCGCCGGGACGGCGGGTGCCCTGCTCTCCTCCGCCACCGGAACAAATCGGACTGTGGTCCGGTTGTGTGGGAGCGGGCGTGCGTATTCGCGCGCCGCCCATCCGGATCAGCACCGAGGTGAGTTGTATGGCAAGATCTTTCATCGTCCACGAGGCCGATGTCGAAGCGGTGGCGCTGCCCGGCGGCGGGTCGTTCCGGCTGCTCGAGGACAGCGAGAATTCCGAAGGGTTGTTCGGCGCCAACCGTCTGACCCTCGCCGCGGGTGCGGACGGCACCCGGCCGCACCATCACACGAAATCGACCGAGATCTTCTATGTGCTCGGCGGCACGATGGAATTCCTCGTCGACGGCGTCCGGAGCACGGTGGGCGAAGGCGGCCTGGTTGTGGTCACGCCCGGCGTGGTGCACGCGTTCGGAGCCACCGCGGACGGGCCTGCCGAGTTCCTGGCTGTGCTCACACCCGGTATCGTCCGCTTCGAATACTTCCGGCAACTCGGCCGGATCGCGCGCGGGGAGGCGGACTGGGACAGCATGGACGAGTTGCACGACCGGTTCGACGTTCACTTCGATGGCGGACCGCAATGGCGCTGACCAGCGCGGCACGAACACGCCGCGCGCAGGCGCGGCACTCGAGCGCCGTCAAGCGGTAGCGTCTATCGAGAGCTGGACCGCACGAAAGCGAGGTCGGCCCTGATCGGCCTCGCTACGCTCGGCGAGGCAACGGGCAGGAACGTATAAGGAGCAGCGGATCGTGACTACAGCCGGCGCGGCAGAGCCGCCGATGGGTGCTGGGGCGGAGCCGCTTACGGGCTCGCGATCGGGTCCGTACTCGGACGCCGCGGCGGAAACGCTGTGGGGCCACGGGGTAGAACCGATTCCGGAGGACGCGACGCTCGGTCCGACCGGACGGCCGTTACGGCTCGTGCCGGACCCGCCGCCGGTCGGTCAGCACGGCAACGCGCTGATCGTGGCCATGTGCAACCAGAAGGGCGGGGTCGGCAAGACCACCTCCACGATCAATCTCGGTGCGGCGCTGGCCGAATACGGCCGCCGTGTGCTGCTCGTCGACCTGGACCCGCAGGGCGCGTTGTCGGCCGGTCTCGGCGTCGCCCACCACGATCTCGACCTGACCGTGCACAACCTGCTCATCGGCTCCAAGGTCTCGGTCGACAACGTGCTGATGCAGACCCGCGTCGAGAACCTCGACCTGCTGCCGAGCAACATCGACCTGTCCGCCGCGGAGATCCAGCTCGTCAACGAGGTGGGGCGGGAACAGTCGCTCGGCCGCGCGCTGGAGCCGATCCGCAACCGCTACGACTACATCCTCATCGACTGCCAGCCTTCGCTCGGCCTGCTCACGGTCAACGCCCTGGCCTGCTCGGACGGGGTGATCATCCCGATGGAGTGCGAGTATTTCTCGCTGCGCGGGCTCGCGCTGCTCAACGACACCGTCGAGAAGGTGCGGGACCGGCTGAACCCGCGGCTGAGCCTGTACGGAATAGTGGTCACCATGTTCGACGCCCGGCTGCTGCATTCCCGCCAGGTCATGGCGCGCGTCGTCGAGGTGTTCGGTGACCTGGTCTACGACACCGCCATCGCGCGCACCGTCCGCTTCCCGGACGCCAGCGTCGCGGGCGAGCCCATCACCACCTGGGCGCCGAAATCCAGTGGCGCGGAAGCCTATCGGTCGATGGCCCGGGAAGTCATCCACCGATCCGGCCGGTGACCGGCCCTTCCGGCCCCTCGTCTGCGTCCAACAACGACCCGCCCGGCCAGGGGTCTTCCACGGCCGGATCGACTCCCACGCCGGACGATCACGCGCGCGACGCCGGCGGACCCGATCGAACCGCTCCCGCGCTCGGGAACGCGGCCGCCGCGTTCATCGCCGCGGGCCGGAACGCGGCGCCCCGGCGCCCGAACCCGGCCATCGCCGGTGACTCCACCGAACAAACGCAGGAGGAGCGGATTGCCGCCCCGCTCGCATCCGGCAGCGCGGATGGAATGTCCGCCGAACCGTCTACGCGACGCGACGCGGCGGCAGTCCGCGAGAACACCGACCCGCCGGACCGACCCGACCACCCTTCACGGGAGGTGCCGGACGCGCTCGCCCCTTCCCAGGACGCGTCGGGCGCATTCGGCCGTTCGCGTGCGGCGCTGGATGCACCCGGCGCTGCGCGGGAGGTGCCGGATGCGGTCCACTCCCCGGGAAACTCGCCAAGGGCCTCCGGCCGTTCACGGCGCACGCCGCAGGAATCCGGCTCGCCGCCCGATACGCCGCACGCCGGCGGCTCTTCGCCTACCGCGCCGGATGGACCCGGCAATTCTCGCGAGGCATCGAAGACAACCGGGTCCGCGCGGCAGACGTCGGGTGTGCCCGACGTTTCGCCGAGTCCAGCGAACGTACCCGCCGTCGCACGGGCGGCGGCGGACACCGCGCAGCCCCCCACGGCGGACCCACAGGCCTCCGGGTTCCGGCTGCGCCTGAGCAACTTCGAGGGTCCGTTCGACCTGCTGCTCACCCTGATCAGCTCGCGCAAGCTGGACGTCACCGAGGTGGCGTTGCACAAGGTCACCGACGAGTTCATCGCCTACACCAAGGCGATGACCGCGAGCATGGCGCGGCAGAACACGTTGCGCGCGGACAAGATACTGGATCAGACCACCGAATTCCTGGTCGTCGCCGCCACGTTGCTCGATCTCAAGGCGGCGCGCCTGCTGCCGTCGGGGGAGATGACCGACGCCGAGGACCTCGAACTGCTCGAAGCGCGCGACCTGCTGTTCGCCCGGCTGCTGCAATACCGCGCGTTCAAACAGGTCGCCGAGCTGCTCGGCGAGCTGGAGGCGGCCGCGCTGCGCCGCTATCCGCGCGCGGTCGGCCTGGAGGAGCGCTACGCCGACCTGCTGCCCGAGGTTAGGCTGGGTGTCGGGGCGGCCGAGTTCGCCGCGATCGCCGCGGCGGCCTTCCGGCCCCGTCCGGTGCCCAAGGTCGGGCTCGACCACCTGCACACGCACGCGATCTCGGTGGCCGAGCAGGCGGCACTGGTGCTGGAGCGGCTCAAACAGCGTGGTGCGGGCGCGTGGACCTCCTTCGGTGAGCTGGTCGCCGACTGCGAGGCTCCGGTACAGATCGTCGCCCGGTTCCTGGCGCTGCTCGAGCTGTATCGCGGCAAGACGATCGAGTTCGACCAGCCCGATCCGCTCGGTCCCTTGTCGGTCAGCTGGATCGGCGACGAGGCCGCCCAACAGGCGGACACCGTGACAATCGAGGAGGACTACGGGTGAGCGAGCACAGCGCGCGATGGCGCACGGCGCCGCCGAGCTCCGGTGAGGCGCTGTCGTGAGTGAGGCAGTGGTGGAACTCACTCCCGAACCGCTGGCGGACGCCGAATTCCGTTCGGCGCTCGAGGCCATGCTGCTGGTCGTCGACGCTCCCGCGCCGGTCGAGCAGCTCGCGGCCGCCCTCGGTGACCGGCCGGAGCGGGTCGAGCACACGCTGCGGGCGATGTCCGCCGAGCTGTCGGCCCGGTCCAGCGGAATCGATCTGCGTTTCGTGGGTGACGGCTGGCGCTTCTATACTCGCAGCGAGTACGCGCCGTATGTGGAGCGGATGCTGCTCGACGGCTCCCGATCGAAACTGACCCGGGCGGCGTTGGAAACGCTGGCGGTGGTGGCCTACCGTCAACCGGTGACCAGGACCAGGGTCAGCGCGGTGCGCGGCGTGAACGTCGACGGCGTGATGCGCACACTGCTGGCCAGGGGCTTGATCGCCGAGGCAGGTGCCGATCCGGAGACCAACGGGACGCTGTATCGCACGACCGAGTTGTTCCTGGAACGGATCGGGCTCGCTTCGCTCAGCGACCTGCCCCCGCTGGCGCCCCTCCTCCCGGGCGTCGACCTGATCGACGAGATCAACGAGAGCCTGGAGACCGACCCCCGGTACACCAGGTTGAAAAAACCCGCCGAGGCCGATTTGGACCTCGGCACCGAAGAGTGACAGGACACAATGAATACGCCCGCTCGCCGAGATGGCACACCGGATCGTAGGAAACGCGGCGCGCAGCCCGAACGGGGCGGCGCGGGCCGCGCCTCGAGCTCACGCGACGCCCGTGCGGCCCAACGGGGCGGCACCGCCCGCGGCGCACAGCAGAGTGGCGCCGGCCGAGGGACGGCACAGCGCGGAGCCCAGGCGCCGAGCCCGCAGCGGCAGGCGGCGCAGGCAGGCAAGAAGAAGCCCAAGCCGCAGCGGCAGGTCGCGCCGCCGCCGTTGCTGAGCAACGCCAAGCCCGCGCGGCACCAGAACGTCGAGCTCGCCGGGACCGGCGGCCACACCAAGCTTCCGTGGGGCGAAGGTGAGCGGCTGCAGAAGGTGCTCGCCAAGGCGGGGGTCGCCTCGCGTCGCGCCGCCGAGGAGATGATCGCGCAGGGCCGCGTCGAGGTCGACGGCATGATCGTGCGCGAGCAGGGGCTGCGCATCGACCCGCAGCACGCTGTCGTCCGCGTCGACGGCACCCGCGTGGTGGTGCGTGAAGAGCTGGTGCACGTCGCGCTGAACAAACCCAAGGGCTGGCAGTCCACCATGTCCGAACGATCTGGGTCGCCCCTGCGTCGGTGACATCGTGGCCGAGCGGATCGCCGCGGGTCAGCGTCTGTTCCATGTCGGAAGGCTCGATGCCGACACCGAGGGCCTGCTGTTGCTGACCAACGACGGCGATCTGGCGCACCGGCTCATGCACCCGTCCTTCGAGGTCTCCAAGACCTACCTGGCGACCGTGCAGGGGGAGGTCAACAATCGCGCCGTCGCCAAGCAGTTGAAGAACGGTGTCGAGCTGGAGGACGGTCCCGCCAAGGTCGACCGTTTCCAGGTGCTGGAGCTGGGGGAGGGACGTTCCCTGGTGAAGGTGGTGTTGCACGAAGGACGCAAGCACATCGTGCGCCGCCTGCTCGACGCGGTGGGCCATCCGGTGATCCGGCTGGTCCGCACCCATATCGGTCCGGTCGCGCTGGGCGACCAGCGGCCCGGCACATTGCGTGTGCTCGGTCGCGATGAAATCGGCAAACTCTACGAGGCGGTGTCGTTGTGAACGGTGTGGAGATCCCGGTGCAGGCGCCGGCGCGGATGGCCGGTACGAGCCCGCTGGTGGTCGCCATGGACGGGCCGTCGGGCACCGGGAAGTCGAGTGTGTCGCGGCGCCTGGCCACCCGCCTCGGCGCCCGGTATCTCGACACCGGCGCCATGTACCGGGTGGCGACGCTGCGCGTGCTGCGTGCGGGTGTCGAGCTGACCGACACCGCCGCCATCGCCGCCGCGGTCAAGGAACTCCCCCTGTCCATCGGCACCGATCCCAGCCGCGAGGTGATCGAACTCGACGGCGAGGACGTGCGGTCGGAGATCCGCGGCGACGCCGTCACCAAGGCCGTGTCGGCGGTCTCCGCGGTGCCCGAGGTGCGTGACCTGCTGGTCGCCATGCAGCGCGACATCACCGCGGTCGCCGGGCGGATCGTCGTCGAAGGTCGCGACATCGGCACCGTCGTGCTGCCCGCCGCGGACGCCAAGATCTATCTGACGGCGTCCGCCGAGGCGCGGGCGCACCGGCGCAATCAGCAGAACATCGCCGAGGGCAGGGGCGACGACTACGCGGGCGTGCTCGCCGACGTGCAGCGCCGCGACACCCTCGACTCGACCCGCAAGGTGTCCCCGTTGCGTCCGGCCGAGGACGCGGTGCCGGTCGACACCAGCGATCTGTCCATGGACGAGGTCATCAACGAGCTGTATCGCGTCGTCGCCCGCCAGATCTCGGCGACCGGTGCCGGAGGTACCCGATGAACGAGGACGTGCTCGCAGGCGACGGCGTCTGGAGTGACGAAGCGGACTGGGAGCTGGCCGAGCTCGAAGGCGAGTTCGAGGACCGAGCCCATGTCGCGATGCCGACGCTTGCCGTGGTCGGCCGCCCCAACGTGGGTAAGTCCACGCTGGTCAACCGGATCCTCGGCCGCAGGGAGGCGGTCGTCGAGGATGTCCCGGGGGTGACCCGCGACCGGGTGTCCTACGAGGCGAACTGGGCTGGTCGCCGCTTCCTCGTCCAGGACACCGGCGGGTGGGAGCCCGACGCGAAGGGACTGCAGCAATCGGTAGCCCGGCAGGCCGAACTCGCCATGCAGACCGCCGACGCGATCCTGCTCGTGGTCGACGCCGTCGTCGGCGCTACCGCCACCGACGAGGCGGCGGTGAAGAAGCTGCGCCGCTCCGCGGTCCCGGTCATCCTGGTCGCCAACAAGGTCGACGACCAGCGGGTGGAAGCCGAAGCCGCGGCGCTGTGGTCGCTGGGGCTCGGCGAGCCGCGCATGGTCAGCGCCGCGCACGGCCGCGGCACCGGCGATCTGCTGGACGACGTGCTCGAGGTGCTTCCTGAGACGCCCCGCGAGGGGACCGGCGGCGTGGGTCCGCGGCGCGTCGCGCTGGTCGGCAAGCCGAACGTCGGCAAGTCGAGCTTGCTGAACAAGCTGGCCGGCGACGAGCGCTCGGTGGTGCACGACGTCGCGGGCACCACGGTCGACCCGGTCGACTCGCTCGTCGAATTGGGCGGCAAGGTCTGGAAGTTCATCGACACCGCCGGGTTGCGCCGCAAGGTCGCGAACGCCAGCGGCACCGAGTTCTACGCCTCGCTGCGCACCAAGTCCGCGCTGGAGGCCTCCGAGGTGGCGATCATGCTGATCGACGCCTCGCAGCCGATCACCGAACAGGACCTCCGGGTGATCAGCATGGTCGCCGATTCCGGGCGGGCGCTGGTGCTGGCGTTCAACAAGTGGGACCTGGTCGACGAGGATCGCCGTCTGCAACTGGAGCGCGAGGTCGACCGCGACCTGGTCCGGGTGCCGTGGGCGCAGCGGGTGAACATCTCCGCGCACACCGGCCGCGCGGTGCAGAAGCTGGTTCCCGCCATGGAGACCGCGCTGGAGTCCTGGGACAAGCGCATCTCGACGGGCAGGTTGAACACCTGGCTGAAGGAAGTGATCGCCGCGACCCCGCCGCCGATGCGTGGCGGCAGGCTGCCCCGGGTGCTGTTCGCCACCCAGGCGACCACCCGCCCGCCCACCTTCGTGCTGTTCAGCACCGGCTTCCTGGAGGCGGGCTACCGGCGCTTCCTGGAACGCCGGTTGCGCGAGGAGTTCGGCTTCGACGGCTCGCCGGTCCGTATCTCGGTGCGGGTGCGGGAGAAGCGGGACCGGTCGAAGAGGTAGGGAAGCGCGGGTGGATCGGCCCGGTGCGGTAGTTCGGCTAACTATTGCCGATCATCTTTCGATTGCGAATAGTTGATCAATTCCCTAATAGGGATCGTTATCTTTCGTATAGGTGACGATCCGCTGGTATGCGTCGCCATGTCGGCAAATGGCTGGCATCATCCGGGCATGGTCATTCCCAGCGTGCTGCCGGAACCTCCGGCCCCAGCCGTCCTGACTCCGTTCGAGACGGGATGGCCCGTGCGTCTCGCCGACACCGACCGCGACCAGCGTCTGCGGCTCGACGGCGTCGCGCGCTACCTGCAGGACGTGGGGTACGACCATCTCGACGTCCTGCAGGACGGCGACATCCACCGGCTGTGGGTCATCCGCAGGACGGTGATCGATGCGCTGAAACCGCTCGCGTTCGGCGAATGGGCCACGCTGCGCCGCTGGCCCTCGGCGACCTCCACCCGCTGGTGCACGATGCGGGTCCAGGTCTGCGGTAGCGCGGGCGGTCTGGTGGAGACCGAGAGCTTCCTGATCCACTTCGGCACCGAGTCGGGCGTTCCGGCGCGGATGAGCGACCGGTTCCTGGCGCCGATGCTGGCCTGCACCACCGAGCATCGGCTCCGCTGGAAGGCCTCGCTCACCGATCCGATGCCGGCGCCGGACGAGCCCGGCGTCCAGATCCGGCCCTTCCCCCTGCGAGTCACCGACATCGACCTGCTCGACCACCTGAACAACGCGGTCTACCTCACCGCGCTCGAGGAGGTCCTGGCCGATCACGCCGAACTGAAGTCCGGTCCGCACCGCGTAGTGGTCGAGTACGGGCAACCGGTGCGCTCCGCAGAGCACGTCGAGCTCGTCACCCGCCGCACCGACTCCAGCCTGGACGTCTGGTTCGCGGTCGGCGCGCAATGCCGGGCGCTCGCGCGGGTCGTCCCGCGCTAACTGGCCAGCGCCTCGACGGTGGCGCGGGCGCCCCTGGTGTGCAGTGTGTCCAGGGCCGCGAGGTACGCGGTCACGAACCTGGGGTGCTCGAGCAGGTCGCCGAACAGCGAGCGCTCGGTGAGGAAGGCGGTGGGCTGCTCGCGTTGCCGCCGGGCGAGGGAGACCAGCCGATCGCGTAACCGGTCCACGATCCGGATCGGTTCGCCCCGCTCGTCGATGCCCTCCGCGTAGCGTGCCCAGCTCGCGACGACCGCGGCCGCGCAGTCGATCTCGCCACCGGTGGCGAGTTGTGCCCGGACCACCGGCAGCAGCCACTTCGGGATCCGGTCGGAGGACTCGGCGCACAGCCGGGCGATGGTGTCACCGATCGCCGGGTTGGCGAACCGGTCGAGCAGTGTCCGCTTGTAGGCGTCCAGGTCGACACCGGAAACCGCGCGCAGCGTCGGCGTCGCCTCGGCGTCCATGTAGCGCGCGAGGAATCGCCGGAAGGCCGGGTCCCGCGCGGCTTCATGGACCAGCCGGTAGCCGCTCAGGTAGCCGAAGTAGCACAGCGCTTGATGGCTCGCGTTGAGCAACCGCAGCTTCATCAGTTCGTACGGGGTGACGTCCTCGAACGAGCTGTACACCGGCTTCCTCGAAGGCCGGGCGACCGAGGACGAAGGAATCCTCCAGCACCCACTGGGCGAAGGGCTCGGTCACGACCGGCCATCGGTCGGTGATCCCGTATCGCCGCTCGATCTCGCCGGTCGCCCCGGGCGGGGTCACCGGAGTGATCCGGTCCACCATGGAATTGGGGAAGCTCACTCGCCGCGCGACCCAGTCGCCGAGCTCGGGATCGCGCAGCCCGGCGAACGCGCCGAACGCGCGGCGCGCGACGTCCCCGTTGCCCTCGATGTTGTCGCAGGACACCACGGTGAACGGCGCGATACCACGGTCTCTGCGCCGGGCCAGCGCCTCGATGACGTACCCGAAAACGGTGACGGGTGGCTCGTTTCCATTGAGGTCGGCGCCGATGCCGGGGTCATCGGCGTCGAATTGCCCGGTGTCGGTGGCGATCCGGTACCCGCCCTCGGTGATGGTGAGGGAGACGATGCGGGTGGCCGGATCGGTGAGCTTCGCCACGACGGCTTCGGGATCGTCCGGCGCGTACCGGTACTCGATGATCGAGCCGATCACGCGCGTCGTCCACGCGCCATCCGGCGCGACCGCCGACAGGGTGTACAAGCCGTCCTGCGCCCGGAGCGCGTCGCGCATGCGGCGGTCACCGGGTAGCACGCCGACTCCGCAGATGCCCCAGTCGTGCCCGAGACCACGTTCGAGCAATCGGTCGACGTACATCGCCTGGTGCGCTCGATGGAACCCGCCGACTCCGAAATGCACGATTCCCGGCGAGATCCGGGAGCGGTCGTAGGTGGGCGTCGATACGCGACCGGTGAACTCGGTCATCGTCGCGGCCCGCAAGGGAATCGCCGTCAGCTTCGCCATCCCGCACCTCCTCGTGTGGTGTGGATCACACCATAGTGCAGCGCGGGCATGGGCCGGCCGTCGTGCGGTCAGCTCGGCGGAGCCGGCAGCAGCGAATCCAGGCCGTGCCGCCGTGCACCGAGTACCCGCTCGGAGTTCGCGCGCTCGATCTCCGCGTGGAATCCCTCCCTGCGCCAGCGATCGACAGCCAGCCGCGTGTCCTCCTCGACGAGGTCGGCGTTGATCGCGGCGGCGGCCGTCACGCCGCCTGCGGCGGACTGCGCCACCCCGGCGACGATGTCGGTGACGTTGCCCGCCACCCAGACTCCGGGGACCGAGGTCCGTCCACCGGCATCCGCCACCACGTACCTGCCCGCTCCCGAAGGGTGCGGAGCGGTTTCGACGCCGAGGTCGAGCAGGAGCGCGTCGCGGGCGGCCAGCCGGGGCGCGAGCGCCAGCGCGGCGATCGGCACGGTGCGGCCGGATTCGAGCCGCGCCCCGGTGAGCCGGTCGTCCACCACCTCGAGCGCGCGCACCGCGCCGTCCACCACGGTGATGCCGCGAGCGGTGAGCTGCGCGGCCTGCGCCGCGGTCGGCGCGGGCGAGGTGTGCCGCAGCAGCGTCACCCGCGCGCTCCACTGCCGGAACAGCAGCGCGTGGTGCACCGAGCCGAGCACGCCGATCGGCCGGTCGCGGATCTCCCATCCGTGGCAATACGGGCAGTGCACCACGTCCCGGCCCCACCGCTCGCGCAAGCCGTCGATCGGCGGCAGTTCGTCCGCCACCCCGGTCGCGACGAGCAGCCGGCGGCCGTGCATCCGGTCGCCGCGATCGGTGTCCACCACGAATCCCTGCGGCATCCGCCGTGCGGCTACGGCCCGTGCGTACCGCGTCCGCCCGCCGTACCGCTCCACTTCCCGTGCGCCGATCGTCACCAACTCCGCCGGGGCGATGCCATCGCGGGTCAGCCACCCGTGCACGCCCGCCGCGGGAGCGTTGCGCGGCTCGCGCGCGTCGACCACGATCACCGCGCGGCGCGCCCGCGCCAGAGTCAGTGCCGCCGACAACCCGGCCGCGCCGCCGCCGATCACCACCACATCCGCTTCTTCCTCAGCCATGCCCCACCATGCGGGAGAACTGCGCAGATCGGCAAAGATTGTTGCCACTACAGCAACATTGCTCTGCCGGTGACGCCCTTCGATCTGCCTGCTCGTTCCCCTGACCGAAGCCGGAACGGACCCGTGCGAGCTGCCGGGGCGCCGCCCCGTCCTCCCGGCCGAGGAGCCTACCGAGAGGTTTATCGCCGCATAGCTGGGTAGACCGTCGATGTCCCGGATCGACGGCAGAAAGGTTTAGAGCGATGTCCCAACCCATCACCAGCACCCTGGACCCCGAGCAGCAGCGTATCGCGGGCGAGACGCTCCAGGCGACGGTGATCGACCTGATCGACCTGTCGCTGATCGCGAAGCAGGCGCACTGGAACGTGGTGGGCTCCAATTTCCGGTCGGTGCACCTGGCGCTGGACGAATTGGTGACGGTGGCACGCGAGTTCACGGACTCGGCCGCGGAACGGGCGACCGCCATCGGAGTCAGCCCGGACGGTCGCGCCCCGTCTGTGGCCAGGGATTCCGGTGCGCTCGGTATCAGCGACGGCTGGCTGCAGGACACCGACGTGATCGACACGATCGTCGGCAACCTCGCCGCCGTGATCAAGCGGCTGCGTGAGCGCATCGCGGCCACCGAGAAGGCCGACCCGGTGACCCAGGATCTGTTCCTGGCGATCGCGGCGCGGCTGGAGCAGCTGCACTGGATGTGGCAAGCGCAGCTCGCCACGGTCTGATGCGGGTGATCACCTGCGCGTTCGGCGCGACCGCCACCGAGACCACACCGGTCGCGGTGCGGATCCCCGCCGACGCGCGACACCTGGCCTTGATCCGCGCGATGGCCGACACCGTGTGCCTGGTCGCCGACATTCCGCTCGACGCCGCGGCGGACATCCGCCTGGCGCTCAACGAATCGGCCACGATGCTGATGGCAGGCTGCGTCCCCGGTTCGATGCTGGGCTGCGAGTTCGCCTATGGCGTCGACCGGATGCGCGTGCGCGTCGATGCCGTCGCCGCCGCGGGCGGCGAGCTGGAAGGCGATCCGTTGAGCTGGGAACTGGTCCGGATGCTCACCAGTTCCCTGTCGATTTCTCGTGACCCTTTTGATTCCAGAATCGGCGGGTATCCGACCGTTATCGAATTCAGTTGGGAACGAGGACCATTTGATGACACGTGAGTTCACGACCGACGGAAATGGCACGACGGGACGTACGCGCGCGGGCGACAGTTACGACAACATCGAGCCGTGGTTCGAGAAGATGGCCGCGATGGCGGACGACGATCCGCACCGCGCCGCGCTGCGCGAGGAAGTGACACGGCGCTGTCTTCCGCTCGCCGAACACATCGCCCGCAAATTCTCCGGACGCGGCGAGTCCTACGAGGACCTGCTGCAAATCGCGCGGGTGGGCCTGGTGCTGGCGGTGGACCGGTTCGACGTCTCGCGCGGGAGTTCTTTTCTCGGGTTCGCGGTCCCGACCATAATGGGCGAGGTGCGCAGGCACTTCCGGGACAACACGTGGTCGTTGCGCGTGCCGCGACGGCTCAAGGAGATTCAGCTGCGCGTCGGCCCGGCCACCGAGACGCTGTCGCACCGGCTGGGCCGGATGCCGACGGCCAGGGAGATCGCCGTCGAACTGGACGTCGAGGTCGGCGAGGTCACGCAGGCGCTGATCGCGGGTAACGCCTACCAGACCAACTCCTTGGACACCGGCGGCAGGGAGGACGCAGACGGCGCGCCGCAGACGCTCGCCGACACCCTCGGCGCCGAGGAACCGTGCTACAACCTGCTCGAACAGGCCATGGCGGTGCGCCCCCTGATCGCCGAACTGCCGCAGCGCGACCGGCAGGTGCTGATCATGCGCTTCTTCGAGTCGCGGACCCAGAGCCAGATCGCCGAGCAGCTGGGTGTTTCCCAGATGCAGGTCTCGCGCATCCTCGCGCGGATTCTCGGAGAGTTGCGCGAGCGCGCGCTCGGCTCCAACGAACTGGCCTCGAGCGCGGCCTGACTTCCCTCACGTGATCGCTCGGGTGGCCGAGCCGGTCATCGGCGTCGCGGAGACCTCGCCCGTCCAGCCGCACGGCAGCGCGCAGCTGGAGATGACCTTGGTCTCCCGCTCGCCGCTGTCGTAGTGCACCGTGGTGGTCTCCGCGTAAGCGGGGTATCCGCACGCTCGGCATTTGCCGAAGAAGTCGAGGATTTCCTCGGCGCGGGAATGCACGATTCGTCGTGCGGGCTTGTTGTCCATAACGTCTCCAGCCAGCGTGCGGGCCTGCCGAGCAGGCGCCTGCGACGTTACGATCGACCGTCGGCGGGCACCGGCGTTCGGGCGATCGTTGGGCTGATTCACAGGCTTCGCGCGAGCGGATTGGGCCGGTTCCCAGGGGCAAGTGAATGCTGGGCAATCGCAGGGTATTTCCCGCGTATCGCTGGTAGTGGCAGTGCGACCGGGGCTACTTGACCTCGCTTGTGACTGACGTTACAAAGGAGCTACCCGCCGACCCGAAGTTCTTCGAACCGGCCGACGAGAAGTGCACAAGTTGGTTACCGATGTCATCAATGTAGTCGCGGAGTTCGCGATCGCCCGCAAGACCATCTGGGATCTGTTGCTCGAACCGCAGACGTATCCGCGCATGTTCACCGGGATCGGCGCGTGCGAGCAGATTCAATCCGCCGACGGCAACGTGGTCTGGCAGATGCGTGTCGGCACCTACCGGACCGGCATCCGCACCCACCAGATCCGGCTGAGCGTGGGCCGGTGGTACGAGAGCTTCGAGATGCAGTACGCCGCGCTGGGCAGCTTCGCCTCGGTGCGGCTGCACGGCGACGAGGAACGCACCAAGGTCACGGTCACCTATTTCGCACCGAGCCGGGTGCACCCGCGCGTGGCCGAGTTGTCCAATGTGGCGATCGCGGAGTGGACCAAGAGCGGGCTGAAGCGGATGGCCGATGTCGCCAAGGGCGCACGGACGTCGTTGGTCGTCAACGGCGAGGATTCGCCGCTCCTGCGCAACGCGGGCGTCGCACGGCAGATGGTGGCCACCGGCGTCGTGCTGCCGGTGCGGCTGGACCGCAGTTTCAAACAGTTGCGCTCGCTGGCCAAGTGGGGTTTCAACCTGGCGGGCGGGTACGCGGCGGGCGCGGCGTACGCGCCGGAGCGCACCGCGATCATCGATGACCGCGGCATCCGGTCCTTCGCCGACATGGACTACCGGACCACCGCCCTGGCCGGGGCGATGGCCGCGCACGACCTCGGCCCGGGGGACGCCATCGGACTGCTGTCGCGCAACCACGCGGGCATGGTCGAAACCATGGTCGCCGCGGGCAAACTCGGCGTGGACGTGGCCCTGCTCAATGCCGGGCTGGCGGGACGCACCATCGAGGAGATCGTTCAGCGCGACCGGCTGTCGGCGCTGTTCGTCGATGGCGACCTGGAGGATCTGGTCCGCTATCTGCACGCCGACATCCCGCGCTACAACACCGACGAACGCCCGCCCGTCCCGGACCGGACGACGGTGAACCAGCTCGTGGCGGAGGGGCACACCACTTTTCGCACGCCCGCCCAGCCGGGGCGGCTCATCGTGCTCACCTCGGGGACCAGCGGCACGCCCAAGGGAGCGCGCAGACCGCACCCGAAAGGGTTCGGGTCCATCGCGGCTCTGCTGTCGCGTATCCCGATGCAGATGAACGAGACGATGCTGATACCGGCGCCGCTGTTCCACACCTGGGGGCTGGCCGGTCTGCAACTGAGCACCGCGCTGCGCGCCACCGTGGTGCTGCCCGAACGGTTCGATGCGCAGGACTGCCTGCGCCGCATCGCCGAGCACCGGGTCAACACGGTGATCGTCGTGCCCACCATGGTGCAGCGCATCCTCGATCTGCCCGCGCACGTGCGCGCTCGCTACGACACCTCCAGCCTGCGGCACATGATCAGTTGCGGGGCTCCGCTGGCGGGCGCGACCGTCGAACGCTTCATGGACGCCTACGGCGACGTCCTCTACAACGTCTACGGCTCCACCGAGGTCTCGTGGGCGACGATCGCCACACCGGAGGATCTGCACACCTCGCCCACCACGGCGGGCCGTCCGCCCCTCGGTACCAAGGTCGCCGTGCTCGGACCGGATCACCGCAGGCTGCCGATCGGCGCCACCGGGCATATCTTCGTCGGCAATCACATGCTGTTCGACGGCTACGTCAACTCGGCGCCGCCGGACGAGGCGCACGGCATGCTGGACACCGGCGACCTCGGTTATCTCGACGCCGCGGGGCGGTTGTTCATCGCGGGACGGGACGACGAGATGATCATCTCCGGCGGCGAGAACGTCTTCCCACGCCCGGTCGAAGAGGCGCTCGCGCACCTGCCGCAGGTCAGCGATGTCGCCGTGGTCGGAGTACCGGATCACGAGTTCGGTCAGCGGCTCGTGGCGTTCGTGGTGAAACGCGAGGGGGCGGGCCTGGATTCGGATATGGTCCGCACCTATATCCGCAATCGCTTGAGCCGCTTCTCGGTGCCGCGTGATGTCACCTTCCTCTCGGCGCTGCCGCGCGGCGACACCGGCAAGATCCTGAAACGCCTGCTGGCCGGTCCCGGCGCGACGAAACCGGATCTGCCGCCGTCGATCAACGGGCTCGGCACGGCCAGCTCGTCCTGACCGGGCCGCAGCTCGCCGGGACGGGGTCGGGATGCGGGCCCGGCGCGTCGATGGTCAGTAGGCGGTGTCCTCGAGGTCGGTCAGCGCGGATTCCAGGTGGTCGAGCAGCCTCGCCACGTCCGGCACGCTGCGGCGGCAGGCGACGATGCCGACATCGAGACTGTCGGCGTTGCTGGTGAGGGTGATGTTGAGCGCCTGGCCGTCGAACGGGATCGACAGCGGATAACTGGCGTCGACGCGCGCGCCGTTCCAGTACCGAGGTTCTTTCGGGCCGGGAATGTTGGAGATGACGATGTTGAACGGCGGGCTGGTCAGCGCGACCGTGGCGGGCAGCAGCAGCGACAGCGCGAGCGGGCTCAGCGTCAGGGCCGAGAGCGAGACCGCCTGCACCGGCGAGAGCGCGCGGTAGATCTCCTTGCTGCGGCGCATCGAGGTGCTGATCGCCGCCAGGCGCGCGGCCGGGTCGGGCAGATCGGTGGCGAGGTTGCACAGCAGCGCCGCCACGGCGTTGCCCCCGCCGTCGCCGTCGTCGGACTCGCGCCGCAGCGAAACCGGCACCATGGCGATCAGCGGCTTGTCCGGCAGGGCGACGCGGTCGAGCAGATAGCCGCGCAGCGCGCCCGCCGACATGGCCAGCACCACGTCGTTGAGCGTGGTGCCGGTCATCTTCTTGACCTGGCGGATCCGGTCCAGCGGCCAGGAGCGGGCGGCGATCCGGCGCGCCCCGCCGATCGGGACGTTGAACATGGTGCGCGGCGCGGCGAAGGGGAGTGTCAGTTGCTGCTCGAGCAGTGCGGCGCGGGCCAGGCGAAGAGCCGAAGGAGCCGAGCCCGCCGCGGCGAGCAGCGCGCGCGCTGTGCTGCCCACCGTGCGACGGCGCGGCGGAGCGTCGCGACGCCCGGTCGACGGCGGCAGATCCCAGGGCACCAGCGCTTCGCCGGACCCGGAGTGGGTGGTGAGCGTCCGCTGCAACAGGCGCTGGGCGCCCACGCCGTCGATGAGCGCGTGGTGCATCTTCGCGTACAACCCGACCCGGTCGCCGGCGAGGCCTTCGATCAGATGCGCTTCCCACAGCGGCCGGTGCCGGTCGAGCAGTGTGCTGTGCAGTCCAGCGGCCACTTCCGCCAGGGCGTCCAGGCCGCCGGGTTCCGGCAAGGCCCACCGTTGCACGTGGTAGTCGACGTCGACGGCGCTGTCCACCGTCCACGCCAGCTGCGGAGTGCCGAACAGGCGAGCCGGTCGTTTGCGGAACATGCGGTGGAACCTCTGGTCGGCCGCCAGCGTGGTGTACGCGCGCCGGGCGAACTCCGGTCCGGTGCCGTCCACGGGGTCGAAGACCGAGAGCGAACCGACGTGCATCGGATGCTCGCGTGATTCCGCGACGAGGAACAGGGCGTCCACCGGCGAGATGAGTTCCATGGGCAGTTCCCTCCTGGCGATGCCGCGACTCCGCCACGGTCTGGTTCGGGACGTGGGGGATGGTCGGCGACGGGCGTGCCGGAGGCGCTCATGGCGTGGTGCGACCTAGCCGGTCGTACGACGATCCACCAACCGGTGATTCGATGCCGAATCGGAACCGGCTGGGCGGTTCGCCGCGAAATAGTGCGCTCGCCTCTCAGGACAGGCGGCTGACCGGCCAGTCCCTCGGCAGCTCCAGGCGTTCGCTGATCATGCTGATCGCGGTGTGCAGCGCCTGGATCTCGTCGACGCCGCTGGCCACCGACGCGCCCTGCTCGCTGATGTGGAACCGGCACAGGTGCTCGCGCCGGTCGGCCGCCAGATACGGCCTGCCGATGATGATCGACAGCGAGCTATCGGCGTCGCGCAGAGTGCGCGCCGCGATGAGGGCCTGCGGCTCGTGCTGGGCGGTCGTTGCGGCGCGCGACGGCCGCGTGGGGGCGGCGGGGAAACCGGGGTCGGACGGCTCGGTCACCGCGAAGTGCGCGCCGTGACTGTTGGCCTGCCGCAGCTCCAGCGCGATCTCCTGGAAAGCGCGGTAGAGCGCCGCGATGGAATCGGCTCCGTGCGCCCATCGCTCACCGATGCCCTGGATGCGGTATCCGCACACCACGCCGGTGTCACCCGGCGCCATCTGGGGTTTCCCCACCTCGATCGACACTTCCCGCGTCGCGTCGCAGACGGTGCGGGTGGCGATCACCTCCCGGATGCGCCGCCATTTCGTGCTCGCGATCGCACCGCCGTGTTCGGATTCGCGCACTGCGGGCGTGGTCGTGTCACCAGTGACCCGCGCCGATATCGCTCTCATAGTGCATGGGTACCCAAGTTGCGTGCCGGTTTATCCTGCGGATCGAGGTGACCTGGACCGCAGAGCCGGATGCGGCTTCGCGGCGTCCCGCGGCTCGGCGTGCGCGGCCGGGCCCGAAGGTGCGCCGAGGGGCTGGCGGGTCGCGCCAGGGGGTGTCGGCGGGGAGTTGCCCGCTGGACACCCGGTTCGAGGAAGACACGCCGTATCGGCAAAAGGGCTACCCGATGGTTAACGTGCCTCGGGTTTGGCAGGCTGTCGCCGAAGTGTGATGGTGGGGCCGCGACGATGAGGAGGGGCGGACGAAGTGGTAACGATTGCGCAGTTGCGGGCGGTTCTGTCGATTCTGCGCGTCGACCCTGACGTGGTCGGTGCGCAGCTGGGCGACACGGGTCTGCGTGGTCCGGACGCCGAGCGGGTCCTACTGATCGGTTTGCTACACCGGATAGCGAGCAGTGAGCTGCGCCAAGTCGTCACCACGACGATGGACGACGAAGAGGCCGCACGGGCCGCCGCGGTGAGCACCGTGCCGGTCAACGGAGAGAACCCCACCGAGCAGGCGCGTTTCGACGCGCACTGGCTGCACGACCGCATCGGCGCGCTGGCGGCGGGCACCACCGTGGACCCCGTGCCGGTCTTGTTGGACGCCGCCGCGCGGTCGACCGACGCCGCCGAAGTTCTGCTGCTGCTCAGCCGCAACCCCAGAGGCCAGGACGCGGACACCAGATGGGATCGAGCGCTCAACGATCTGGGCCGCGCCTATCACCTGATCAACGACGAGCGCGTGGGTCGCTCGAACACGACTACCGCGCCGCTGTAGCGGTCGCGAACGGTTCTCGTCCCGGCGGTGTGGTGTCGGCCGCCGGGACGGCGTCACTTGGGTTGTGCCGGTGCGGATTGCGCGGGTTTGTCGGCGAAACGGGTGGTGTTCTCGGCCGCTTGCAGTGTGGTGAGCAGATCGACACCGGCGACGACCAGGGTGGGGCCGCCGACCGCGATGGTCCCGAGGATGCCCCCGAGGCTCGCTCCGGTCAGCAGACCGGCCACGCAGCCGACGGCGATGGTGACCAGGCAGCCGATCGTGGCGCCGATGGCGGTGCCGACGAAACCGCCGACTGCGGTGGCGAGCCCGAACTGACTGGCGAATTCGTCGCGGGCGCGCTGGTTCTCGGTCATGGACGCGACCGGCTTCGCGACGAGCGTTTCGGTGATCGCGATGCCTTCCGGTCTGGTCGGCCGGAGTTCGAGAACCGTGCTGTCCTTCTTCAACTCCGGACGGACCGGAATGGCGGCGCCCGCGATGCGGAAGTCGAGCGGCAATGTCATGGCGACGTGGCCGTCACGGTCGCGGACGTCGACCACGTCGATCACCCGCGCGACGTCGACCGGGGCGCCGGTGTGGTCGACGAGCGCCCCGTCGCGCTCGGTCAGTCGGGCGTTCGGCTCGCCCGCGGGCTGATCCCGCAGCGCCTTGGACAACTCGAAGGTTCCACCCCGCAGCGCGGCGACCACCGTCTGTTCGACGATCCTGGCCGAGTAGGTGATGTCGGGAGCGGGTTCGGCGTGCGCTACGCCCGCGCCGATGGTCAGCGAGCCGATGGCGAGTATCGCCGCCGCAGTGCTGCCGCGGAGTTGCATGATTCGTCCATTCCTTCATCAAGTTCACGCCTGCGTCCAGCCCGGCCGGACCCGCGCACTCCGGCGGCGCAAGAGCAGTCGTCCCGGTCGCTGAGCAGCCTAGCAGCGGTCACAGCAACCCAGGAGCGTTCCGGCTCGGCCGGCCGGAGCCGGGAAACGTGCTCCGACCGGCCGAGTTTCGCATCCGGCGCTCAGCGCGCAGCGGCGAGTTCGGCTGCCTGCTCGGCGCGCAGGATCGTCGCGCTGGTGCCGGGCGGCCATTCGAGGCCGGTGTCGAGCTGGTCGAGCAGCTCGGCGCTGGGCTGCGGATTACGGGACCGCTCGATCTCGCTGATCGCTTTGGCAGGCGGGCCGCCGTTGCCCGCCACATCCGCCTGGGTCCATTTCCGCTCCCGCCGCCGCGCGCGCACGCGCGTGGCGAGCGCGTCGAGATCGAGCGCGCCCGCTGTCTCGACATCGATCGTGATCTCCTGCGCCGGTGCCACCGGCTCGCCGGGCTCTTGCGTCCGCTGCTTCTCGCGCAGCATGCCGCTGGTGATCAGCCTGGACCGCTTCCGCCTACCCATTTTCGCCACACGCTCTCCCATCCTCTGTCGAGCCGATCAATTGCGTCGCACTGCTCCGGCGGCGGGCGGCGCCCATCGCGCCGGGAACGCTGAACATCATGGGGGAGGCCGGGTGCGGACCCGGCTCGACGCGCCGGGCTCGGCTCAGCGTGCCTGGCGCTGCGGCTGGAGGATCAGCACCGGGATCTCGCGCTCGGTCCAGGATTGGTAGCTGTCGAAGTCCGCGTAGAGGGCTACGAGCAACGGCCACAGCCGGTTTCTCTCCTCCGGCGTCGCCACGCGGGCGTGGACGCGGCGGTGCTCGGCGCCGATCTGCACCCGGGTCGCTGGGTGTGCCAAGAGATTGAAATACCACTGCGGGTGGGTCGGCAATCCGCCCTGCGAGGCGACGACGACCAAGTCGGCGCCGTCGACGAGATACAGCAGCGGGACGGTGAAGAGTTTGCCCGATTTCCGGCCCTTGTGCTCCAGCAACAGGGTCGGCACCGGTTTCCGGAAGCCCGCGCCGACCCGCCACCGCCCGCCGATGCGGCCTCCGGTCCGGCGGTAGACCCAGACCTGCGCCTTGGACATGTATTTGATGAGCACCGCGACCAGCGGCGAATCGAGATTGCGCGGTCGGTGCGGCATCAATGACCTCCGGCTCGGGCCCGTGGTGGGGAGTGTGACTGCCGGATCGTATGCGGTGAAAGCCGATTGATCCACATTGATGTCCGTAGTATCGTCCAGACAGTTGTCTGGTTACCTTTCCATAGACGCTCGGCGCTTGTGGTGGCGGTGCCGGAACCGGTGACGAACACGGTGGAGGAAACATGGATCGGGTCAGCGGCAAAGTCGTCCTGATAACCGGTGCCGCGCGGGGGCAGGGCCGCAGTCACGCGGTCGCCCTGGCCGAAGAAGGCGCCGACATCATCGCCTTCGACATCTGCGCCGACATCGCCAGCAACGACTACGCGCTGGCGACCGAGGAGGATCTCGCCGAGACCAGGGAACTGGTCGCGAAGACCGGGCGCCGGGTCGTGACCCGCGCGGTCGACGTGCGTGACCGTCCCGCGCTGCGCGAGGCGATCGCGGCGGGGGTCGCCGAGTTGGGGCGCCTGGACGTGGTCGTGGCGAACGCCGGGATCTGCCCCCTCGGTCACCATGTGCCGCTGCAAGGATTCGTCGACGTCTTCGACGTCAACTTCGTCGGCGTGGTGAACACCGTGCACGCCGCCATCCCGCATCTGGGCGCGGGCGCCTCGATCATCGTGACCGGATCGGTCGCGGGCCTGGTGCCCCAAACCGGATTCAACGGGCAGCAGGCATTGCAAGGCCCCGGCGGTGACGGTTACGGCCTGTCGAAGAAGATGATCCGTTCCTACACGCAAACCCTGGCTCTGACATTGGGGCCGAGCTCGATCCGTATCAACGCGGTGCACCCGACCAACGTGGACACCGACATGCTGCACAACCCGGGCATGTACCAGATCTTCCGTCCCGACGTGCAGAACCCGACGCGCGCGGACGCCGAGGTGACCTTTCCGTTCATGCAGGCCATGCCGATCCCCTTCGTGGAGTCCTCGGACATCTCGCACGCCGTCACGTTCCTCGCTTCCGACGAGTCGCGCTATGTGACCGGCTTGCAGATGTTCGTCGACGGCGGAGCGTCGCTGAAGCTCGGTCTGGCCGGGCAGTGACGCGGACGGCGCCGCGTCACGTCAGGATGAGCATGGCGGACCGTTGTGCCCATGGCCACGGCGGACGGGCGTTACGGCCGGTGCGTCGCACCGAGTGGAAGGCCGAGGTCCGCCAGCTTGCCGGCCAGGCGATCGAGATGGGCGAGTATCGCGGGCTCGTCCTTGTCCGGTAGGCCGTAGACGACGTCGGTGACGCCCGCGCGATCCCACTCGGCCAGGCGGGTGGCGTCCGGCTTGTAGTCGAGGGCGATCACGCGCGGACGTCCGGTGCGCCCGGCTCGCTGCCAGATCTGGTGCAGCAGCGCGAGCCGGTCCGTGATCTCCGGCTCGCCCGGTGTGGTGATCCAGCCATCGGCGGACTCGGCGATCCAGCGGAAGGTGCGCTCGGTGCCCGCCGCTCCGATCAGCACCGGCACCGAGCGCCGCACCGGCTTCGGCCACGCCCAGCTCGGGCCGAAGGTTACGTACTCGCCATCGTGGCTCGCTTCGTCCTGGCTCCAGAGGGCGCGCATCGCTGCCAGGTATTCGCGCAGCACGGTCCGTCGTCTGTGCGCGGGCACTCCGTGATCGGCGAGTTCGTCGGTGTTCCAGCCGAACCCGGCGCCGAGCGTCACCCGGCCGCCGCTGAGGTGGTCGAGTGAGGCAATCGTCTTGGCCAGGGTGATCGGATCGTGCTCCACCGGAAGCGCCACGGCGGTGGCCAGCTCGATGCGTTCGGTGACGGCGGCCGCCATGGACAGTGCCACCCAGGGGTCGAGCGTGCGCAGGTAGCGGTCGTCGGGGAGGGAGGCGTCACCGGTCCGCGGGTGTGCCGCGTCGCGGGCGACCGGGATGTGCGTGTGCTCGGGAACGTAGAACGAGGCGAAACCCGCCTGCTCCGCCGCGCGGGCGGCCGCGGCCGGGGTGATGCCGCGGTCGCTGGTGAACAGGACGATGCCGAATCGCATGGAAACCTCTGTCTTGTCGAGTCGTTCGGTGCGGCGATCGGTTTTCGCCGGCGCGCGCGTGGCCGGGTCGTATGGCAGTCGATGCGCGCGGGGCGAGCCGGAACACAACTGTCTGGACAGCTGTTCGGAATATAGTCCGGCTGCCGGGGTTGCGGCAAGAACGCGTTCTGATTTCGGCCCGGCGGCGGATTGCGTGCCGGGATGGGGATCGCGCTTCGGGCGGATCGCCGTTTCGGGATTGTCCTGGAAATGGGTCAGTGGTACCGTCCAGACACATGTCCAGCTATGTGTCTCTTCGGTGGCGTTCCCGGATGCCACTCGTGGAGAACCTGTTATCGGTTTTGGAGTGTGGGTGATGGTGGCTGTGGTGGGGCCGGTGGTGTTGGATCCGTATGACTATGGGTTTCATGAGGATCCGTATCCGGTGTATCGGCGGCTGCGGGTGGAGGCGCCGTTGTATCACAATGCGGAGTTGGGGTTTTGGGCGTTGTCGCGGCATGCGGATGTGGTGGGGGGGTTTCGGGATTGTGTGGGGTTGTCGAGTGCGAATGGGGTGTCGTTGGATCCGGCGGCGTGGGGGCGGCATGCGTATCGGGTGATGTCGTTTTTGGCGATGGATGATCCGCGGCATGTGCGGATGCGGCGGTTGGTGTTCCGGGGGTTCACGCCGAAGCGGGTGGCGGGGTTGGAGGGGCGGATTCGGGAGTTGGCGGTGTCGTATTTGGAGCCGGTGTTGGGGGGTGGTGGTTTCGATTGGATCGATGAGGTGGCGGGGAAGTTGCCGATGGATGTGATTTCGGAGTTGGTTGGGGTTCCGGTGGCTGATCGGGCGGAGATTCGGCGGTTGGCTGATCTGGTGGTGCATCGGGAGGAGGGGGTGGTGGATGTGCCGGTGGCGGCGGCGGAGGCGTCGGTGCGGTTGCTGGGTTATTACGGGGAGATGGTGGCGGAGCGTCGGCGGGTGCGGCGTGATGATCTGACCTCGGCGTTGCTGGATGCGGAGGTGGAGGGGGATCGGTTGAGTGATGAGGAGGTGGTGGGGTTTTTGTTTTTGATGGTGGTGGCGGGGAATGAGACGACGACGAAGTTGCTGGGTAATGCGTTGTATTGGGCGGGGTGTGATCCGGGGGAGTATGCGAAGGTGGTGGCGGATCCGGGTTTGGTGGGGGAGTGGGTGGAGGAGACGTTGCGGTTCGATACGTCGAGTCAGGTGATCGCGCGGACGGCGACGCGGGAGTTGGTTTATCACGGTGGGGTGATTCCGGCGGGGGCGAAGGTGTTGTTGTTGATCGGTTCGGCGAATCGGGATGGGGATGTGTTCGTGGATGGGGACAGTTTCCGGGTCGATCGGGTGGATAAGTCGGGGTTGGTGAGTTTCGGGGCGGGTGTGCATTTTTGTTTGGGGGCGCATTTGGCGCGGTTGGAGGCGACGGTGGCGTTGCGGGAGTTCGTGGCGCGGGTCGCTGCGTATGAGGTGGTGCCCGAGGGCATCGAGCGTGTTCATTCGTCCAATGTGCGTGGTTTCGCGCACTTACCCATCACCGTGGAGACCCGATGAGCGATCGATCCGAGCGGATCCGTGTGCCGGACCGCCGGGCCGCGCGGAGCAGGCCATGAGCATCCGGGCCGATCTCGATCTGTGCCAGGGACACGCGGTCTGCCAGGCCGAGGCCCCGGAGGTGTTCACGGTACCCAGGCGAGGCCAGGTCGAGATCCTCGATCACACACCGGATGCCGAGCTGGCGCCCGCCGTGGCCGCCGCGATCCGGTACTGCCCTACCCAAGCCCTGTCGATCGCCGCGGACGCGACCGACGCCCCACCGAAAGGTATTGACTGATGCCAGCTTTCGACCGCGCCGAGCTCGACGAGATGATCCGGCGCTGGATCCTGGAGAACCAGCGCTGCGAGGAGAAGGGTGACTGGAAGCCGCTCGCGCAGATGTACACCGAGGACGCGACCTACGGCTGGAACTACGGCCCCACCCAGGAGTTCATGGCCGTCGGGCGTGACGAGATCCGCGAACTCGCCCTCGGCCAGGAGATGGCCGGGCTGGAGGGCTGGACCTACCCCTACCAGGAATTCGTGGTCGACGACCGCAGCGGCACCGTGATCGGATTCTGGAAGCAGATCAGCGACGCCACCCGACCGGATGGGCGCAACTATTCGCCCGAGGGCATCGGCGGCAGCTGGTTCCGTTACGGCGGCGATTTCCAATGGTCTTGGCAGCGTGACTTCTTCGACTTCGGCAACGTCTCCGCGTTGTTCATGGAGATGATCACGAATTCCGCGCTCACGCCGGGCATGCAGAAGCGCATCGAGCGCTCCGTCTCCGGCGGGCCACTGCCCGGCTGGTATCGCGTCGGCGAATCCCCCGTCCCGCTGTGGTGACCGACATGGCCGCACCGCATAGCCGCTTCGCCGACCTGGACCGGGACACGCTGGCGGCCCTGATCCCCGAACTGCTCCTGTGCGGGCATCTCATCGACCGGTCCGGCATGGCGCACTCGATCGCCGCTTTCGGCCGTGCGGGCATGACCGAGATCGCCATCGAGGAGTGGCAGGTGGCCAGCCCCGTCTATACCCGGCGCATGCAGCGGGCGCTCGGTTTCACCGGCGACGGCGTGGAGACCATCTTCAAAGGCCTGCAACTGGATATCGGCGCACCGCCACAATTCATGGACTTCCGTTTCCGGGTCCACGATCACCATCGCGGGGAGTTCTGGCTCGACCACTGCGGCGCGCTGGCCGACGTGGAACCGATGGGCACGGACTTCGTCGTGTCGATGTGCCACGACATCGAAGACCCCACCTTCGACGCGACCGCGCTGGCCACCAACCCGCACGCCCAGGTCCGGCCGATCCACCGTCCGCCGCGCAGCCCGGCCGACCGGAAGCCGGTGTGCGCGTGGACGGTCGTCATCGACCCGGCGCACGTACCGCCGCCGGTGCCGCCCAACGCCGATCTGGTCGCCGGATCGGTCGCGGCCGGACTGGAACTGACCGCGATCGACCGCGACGACGAAGGGCGGGCCGACTACTCGGGACCGCTGCTCAGCGACGTGCGGTTCGCGGACTTCTCCCGGTCCGCGCTGGTCCGCCTCGCCGACGAGGTGTGCCTGCAACACCATCTGCTCACTCTCGGTTTCATGATCGCGATACGCGCCCGGGCGGACGCCGCGGCGGCGCTGGAGATCGGCCGCAAGCAATTCGCCGGGATCGCCGGGCTCACCAGCGAACGGCTGCGCGACTGCCTGGGCCTCGGCGACGATGTGTCCGCGCTGGCGACGGTGCTGCGCCTGCATCCCGCTCTCAATCCCTTGCCCTACACGGGCATCGAGGTCGGCGTGGACGGTGACACCGTCACAGTGACGTTCCCGTCCGCCAGCGGCGCGCACACCGACGGAGCCTGGCCGTCGATGCTCGGCCCCGAGCACATCGAACCCACTGAACGCCCTGGTGCGCGGCGTGAATCCACGTTTCCGCGCGGAGGTCGCCGCGACGGGCGAGCGCGGGTGGCGTGCCGCGGTCACCCTCGGCGAGAAACCGTTCCGTGAGGCGACGGAAGTCGCGCTGACCAGGTTCAGCACCGGCGCCGCCTTCACGTTCACCGACCGGGGGATCCCCCTTCCGCTCACCGTCGTGTGATCGCCCACCCAGAGATGGAATGCCATGGCCAACAACTTCGCCGACCTCTTCGAGCACTCCGTGGACGCCATGCCGGATCGGGTGGCTCTGATCCAGTCCGGCCGCCGGGTGACCTTTCGTGCTCTCGATGCCAGGGCCAACCAGCTCGCGCATCATCTGGCGAGCGTCGGCGTCGGCGCGGGCGCCCACGTGGGCTTCCAGATGCACAACAGCGTCGAGACGATGGAGACGCTGATCGCGTGCTTCAAGCTCGCCGCCGTCCCGATCAACATCAACTACCGGTACGGCGTCGCCGAACTGGCCTACGTCTACGCCAACGCGGATCTGGAGGTGCTCGTCCACCACCTCTGTTACGCCGAAGCCGTCCGGGAGGCCAGGGCGCGCACACCCGCGCTGCGGCACACGATCGGCGTGGCCGACGAATTCTCGACCGGCGCGCACGACGCGACGACGACGGCTTACGAATCCGCCCTCGCCACCGGGTCGACCGCGCGCCCGGTGGTCCCACGCAGCGGCGACGACCTGTTCATGATGTACACCGGCGGGACCACCGGCATGCCGAAAGGCGTCATGTGGCGGCAGGAGGACATGTGGCGGGTCCTCGGTGGCGGCATCGACTTCTACACCGGGGAACCGGTCGCCGACGAGTTCCAGCAGTCGCGCACCGGTGCCGGGAACGATCCGGGCACCTGGCTGGTGCTGCCGCCGCTGATCCACGCCGCCGCCATGATGCCGACGTTCACCGCGCTGTGGTCGGGCAACACCGTGATCTTCGAGTCCCGCTTCGACGCGGGCCGCGTCTGGCGGACCGTCGCGCAGCAGCGACCACAGGTCATGGTGATCACCGGCGACGCCATGGCCAGACCCCTGCTCGAGGCGTACCGGCGCGAGCCGGTGGACGCCTCGTCGCTACTGGCGATCGCCTCCGGCGCCGCACTGCTGTCGCAGCCGGTGAAGAACGAGCTGCTCGAGTTGTTCCCCTGGGCGGTGGTCTCCGACTCCATCGGATCGTCGGAGACCGGGTTCGGCGGTATCGGATTCGCGCAGAAACACGACGATCCGGCGCGCGGGCCCCGCGTACAGACCGGCCGCGGCGCGGTCGTCGTCGACGACGACGGCCACCCGGTCGCCCCCGGTTCGGAAGGCTGGCTGGCCAAGACCGGCAACGTGCCGATCGGCTACTACAAGGATCCCGCCAAGACCGAGAAGCTGTTCAAAACCGTGGACGGCCTGCGCATGGTCGTCACCGACGACCGGGCACGCGCCGAGACCGACGGATCCATCACGCTGATCGGCCGCGGCAACATGGTGATCAACACCGGCGGCGAGAAGGTGTTTGTCGAAGAGGTCGAAAGCGTGGTGAAGGCACACGAGGCGATCTACGACGCGGTGGTGATCGGAGTGCCCCACGAGCGCTGGGGGCATCAGGTCGCCGCGGTGGTGTCGCCGGCCGGCGCCGGTCCGGTCGCGTTCACCGACCTGCACGCGCACGTCCGCAGGTTCCTGGCCGGATACAAGGTGCCCAAACAGATCTGGGTGGCGGACACGATCGTGCGGGCGCCCAGCGGCAAACCCGACTATCGGTGGGCCAGAGACTATGTGGCCGGTCGCGGACCCGACCACAAGGTGGACTGACATGATCCGGGTGATCCAATGGGCCACCGGCGGAGTCGGCCGGGCCGCCATCGAGGGCATTCTCGACCATCCCGATCTGGAATTGGCCGGAGCCTGGGTGCACAGTACGGCCAAGGACGGCATGGACCTGGGCGAACTCGCCGGCCGGGCGCCGATCGGAGTGCGGGCGACCACCGACGTGGACCGCTTGCTCGCCACGCCGGCCGACTGCGTGCTGTACAGCCCGTTCCTGGCCGACACCGAGACGGTGCGCGCGATCCTGCGATCCGGCAAGAACATCGTCACACCGCTGGGCTGGTTCTACCCGCGGCGCGGGGAACGGCAACGGTACGACGAGCTGTGCCGCGCGGCGGGAGTCACTCTGCACGGCACCGGGATCCATCCCGGCGGCATCACCGAGAAGATCCCGCTGGTGGTGTCGGCGCTGTCGGGCGCGATCACCGCAGTCCGCGCCGAAGAGTTCTCCGACATCCGCACCTACGGTGCGCCCGAGGTGGTCCGCGACTGGATGCTGTTCGGTGCCACGCCGGAGCAGGCCGCCACCAGCGTGATGGCGAACGTGCTGGCGGGCGGCTACAGCCAGTTGGTGTGGCTGATCGCCGACGCGCTGGGCATCGCGCTCGACGAGCGGCTGCGGGTGACGCACGAGGTGGCGGTGGCCACCGCGCCGATGATTCACCCATCGGGCCGATCGCGCCCGGCCGCGTCGCAGCGCAACGTTTCCGCTGGCAGGGCACCGTTGGCGGGAACGAGGTGATCACCGCCGCGGTGAACTGGTTCATGGGCACCGACAACCTGGATCCGCCGTGGACGTTCGGCTCCGCGGGTGAGCGATACGAAGTCGAGATCACCGGCGATCCCGGCGCGGTGGTGACCTTCACGGGTATGCACGCCCACAGCACCGCCGCCGGCCTGGCTCGCAATCCCGGCATCGTCGCCACGGCCATGCACTGCGTCAACTCCATCCCGTACGTGGTCGCCGCCGAGCCCGGCGTGCGGACCTATCTCGACCTGCCGCTCGTCGCGGGCCGCGCCGCCGCCTCCTTGCGCGGGGCCGGATCCGGCGGGACCGACGGCGTCCGGCCCGGCGATTCCGGTGCGGCGCGGAACGTGCCACCGCGCTGATCGGCTCGCAGACTCATCTAGGAGGTAGCTATGGCAGCACCGGCATTGCCGGCCGGATTCGATTTCACCGATCCGGCGTTATGGCAGAACCGGCGTCCGATAGAGGAATTCGCGCAGCTGCGCCGAACCGCCCCCGTCTGGTGGAACGCGCAATCCGACGAGACGTCCGGTGGTTTCCGCGACGGCGGCTATTGGGTGGTCAGCAAGCTCGCCGACATCAAGGAGATCTCCAAGCATCCGGAGCTGTTCTCTTCGGAGCGCAAAGGCGCCATCATCCGCCTGCCCGGCGACATCACGCCGGAGCAGATGGCGGTCACCGGCGCCCTGCTGGTCAACATGGACCCGCCCAAACATTCCAAGATCCGGCGGATCATCTCCAAGGGGTTCACGCCGCGGGCGGTGGAGAGCCTGCGAGCCGCGCTCACCGAGCGTGCCGCGCGCATCGTGCACGCCGCCAAACGGACCGGGGGCGGCGATTTCGTGGAACAGGTGGCCTGTGAACTTCCGTTGCAGGCGATCGCCGAGCTGATCGGTGTGCCGCAAGCGGATCGGCGCAAGCTATTCGACTGGTCCAACCAGATGCTCAACTACGACGATCCCGAGTACGGCGACGCCACCATGGCCTCGGCGGAGATCCTCGGCTACGCCTGGAACATGGCCGAGCAGCGCCGCGCCTGCCCGGTGGGCGATATCGTGAGCGAGCTCGTGCACGCCGACGTCGACGGCGAGGCGCTCGGGTCCGACGAGTTCGGCTTCTTCGTCATCCTGCTCGCCGTGGCGGGCAACGAGACCACCCGTAACGCCATCACACACGGGATGAAGGCTTTCGTCGACAACCCCGAACAGTGGGAGATCTACCGGCAGCAGCGTCCGCGCACCGCCCCGGACGAGATCGTGCGCTGGGCGACTCCGGTGACGGCCTTCCAGCGCACCGCGACCGCGAACCTCGAACTCGGCGGCCAGGAGATCGAGCGAGGTCAGCGGCTCGGATTGTTCTACGGCTCGGCTAATTTCGACGAGGAGGGCTTCGAGGATCCCTTCACCTTCGACGTCCTGCGCAGCCCGAACCCGCACGTCGGCTTCGGAGGCACCGGCACGCATTACTGCGTGGGCGCGAATCTGGCGCGGCTGGAGATCGATCTGATGTTCAACGCCATCGCCGAGGTGATGCCGCGCCTGCGGCAGGAGTCCGAACCCGTGCGGCTGCGTTCCGGGTGGATCAACGGCATCAAGAGCTGGCGGGTGCGCTACGAGTAGCCCCGGTGGCGGAGCTCCCCGCCTGCGGCGGGGAGCTCACGCGAGCCGGGTTGCGTCAGCAGGCGTCGTCCTTGCGGCGTCTGCGGTAGCGGACGGTGCAGGGCTGGGCGAGCTGCACGACCATCTTGGAGTGGTCGTTGCGGTAGCTCTCCGACGGCTGGGTCATCTCGAACTCCCAATCCCGCAGCAGCAGCGAGAAGATCGCCTTCAACTGCATGAGCGCGAACGCGGCTCCGACGCAGCGGTGGCGGCCCGCGCCGAACGGAATCCAGGTCCAGCGATTGACGATGTCGGCCTGATCGGGATCATGTAACGCCCGGGATCGAAGGCGTCCGGATCGGGGAAATCCTCGGGAATCCGGTTGGAGATCGCCGGAGTGGCCGCGACGTGGTCGCCGGGTTCGATGCGATGACCGCAGACGTCGAACTCGCCGCGCGCCACCCGCATGAGGATGATCAGCGGCGGGTGCAGGCGCAGCGTTTCCTTGAGCACGGATTCCAGCCGAGGAATCTGCCGCAGCGCGCCGAAGCTGATGTCCGAACCGTCGGCGTAGAGCTCGTCGAGTTCGGCGACGACCTGGTCGAGCACCTCGGGATGGCGCAGCAACTCGATGATGGTCCAAGCCGCCGTGCCGGAGGTGGTGTGATGGCCGGCGAACATCATGGAGATGAAAATGCCGGTGATCTCGCTGGCGCTGAAGCGTGGCTCGCCGTTGTCGCCGGGGATCGAGATCAGCACGTTGAGCATGTCCCGGTCGTCCTTGCCCTTCGGCGGGTCGGCGGCCCGGCGATCCATGATCGCCTGAACCAGCTCGACCAGCTCGGCGCGCGCTTCGTCGCGGCGGCGGAAGCTCTCGATCGGCGCGTACGGGTCGACGTAGGCCAGCGCATCGGTGCCGCGTTCCAGATCGTGGTAGAGATGCGCGAATCGGTCGTCGAGGTCGTTGCGGAACTTCACGCCGATCAGGCAGGCCGAGGAGGTGTAGATGGTCAGCTCGGCGAAGAAGTCGAGCAGGTCGATCTCGCCCTCATCGCCCCAGCGCGCCAGCATCCGCTCTACCTCGCGGGCGATGGTCGCGGCGTGCCCGCGCATGTGCTCGGCGCGCAGAGCCTGGTTGTGCAGCATTTCCTTGCGACGCTCCGGGCTGGCGTCGAAGACGACGCCGTCGCCGAAGATGGGCTTCATGAACGGATAGGCGGCGGCCTGGTCGAGGTCGTCGTCACCCGCGCGGAAGAAGAATTCGTTGGCCTCCGCACCCGAGAGCAGGATCACCTGGCGACCCGCCAGATCGAACGACCCGACATCGCCGCACTCCGCGCGGACCCGGCGCATCAGGCCGATCGGGTCCACGCGGAACTCCTCCAGATGACCGTGCTCGTGGTCGCCTCCGGATACCCGGCGTGGTTTCACCAGAGTCATTGGAATTCCTTCCCCAGATAAGTGTCCAAGTTTTATGATGGACACGTGTCTGGACAGTACTACGGCTAGCGACCGTCCGGCAAGGCGACCGGCGTCGTACAGGTCGGACGCCGTGGGCCGAAGGTGTGCCGCACCACCGTCTGCGCACAGCCCGCGACAAGAGGTGATCGGTGAATGCGAACAATGGATTTCGGCAGGCAGACCATGGTGGTGGGATGGCGGATCGTGCGGCTGAAAGTCGCGGGTGCGGCGATGATCCTGCTCATCGCGGCGGTGGTCGTGGTCGCCGTCTCGATGTACTCCGGACGGTTCCGTTCGACGGTGAGCGTCACCGTCGAGACGCCCCGTGCGGGACTGGTGCTCGATGCCGATGCCAAGGTGCGGATGCGGGGCGTGGAGATCGGCAGGGTGAGCGCGGTGGAGTCCCGGGGCGACCGGGCGCGTCTGCGTCTGGCGCTCGATCCGGGGCTGCTGCGGCTGGTGCCCGCCAATGCGACCGTGGATATCCGCTCTACCACCGTATTCGGCGCCAAGTATGTCGATTTCGTGGCGCCGGATGTCGCCTCGCCGACGCCGATCCGGCCGGGCGCGACGATTCGCGCCGAATCCGTCACCGTCGAATACAACACGCTGTTCGAGCGTCTGAGCGCCGTCCTGGCCGCCGTGGAACCTGTTCAGCTCAACGCCACTCTAGCCGCGCTGAGTGTGGCACTGCACGGGCGCGGCGACCGGCTGGGTGATCTCCTCGCCCGCGCCGACCAGTACCTGCGGCAGATCAACCCGAGCCTGCCCGCGCTGCGCCGGGACCTGTCGGCCGCCGGGAAGGTCGGCGGACTGTACGCCGACACCGCCCCCGATCTGTTGCGCACGGCGAGCGATCTCACCGTGACGAGCGCGACGCTCGCCGGGAGCGCGGACGACCTGGACGCCGTGCTGCTCAACCTCGTCGGCTTGGCCGACACCACCGGGTCGGCGCTGACGGAGAACGAGCGTGAACTCACCACGGCGCTGGAGCTGCTCCGGCCTACCAGTGCGCTGCTGGACAGGTATTCGCCGGTGCTGTACTGCATCGTCGTCGGCATCGCGAAAGCGCTTCCCGCGGCCGAGGCCATAATCGGCGGATACCAGCCCGGGGCGATCTTCAACGCGAGTTTCATGTACGGCGCCCGGCCTTACACGTACCCGGAGGACTTGCCGAAGGTGAACGCGACCGGCGGACCGCGCTGTGCGGGCATTCTCGACCGGGTCCCCGGCAGTCACGCCGACTATGTGGTGACCGACACCAACGAGGGCGCGCCGTTCACGCCCTCCGCCGCGGTGGTGCCCAACGCGCCCAAGGTCTTCCAGATCCTCTTCGCGGGAATGCCCGGAGTGCCGCGCTAGTCGACGGCGGCTTCGGTGGGCTCGGCAGCACCGCGCAAGATCGTGTGCGGATCGCCGTGGCCGATCACGCGGCCGTCGTGTAACAGCAGGCAATGGTCGGCGCGCAGGGCGTCCTCGCGGCTGTGCGTGGCGTGGACGACCGTCACGCCTTGCGCCCCGACCCGGCGGATGGCCTCGGAGATCTCCTGGCGCGCCGCCGAGTCCAGGCCCGTAGTGGGCTCGTCGAGCAGCAACAGGTCCGATTGCTGCGCGAGCGCCTGCGCGAGCAACGCCCGTTGGCGCTGGCCTCCGGACAACGTGTCGAGCCTGCGCTCGGCCAGATCGCCGATGGCCATCCGGTCCAGGCACAGGCGAACGATGGCGCGGTCCCGCCGGGTGAGGCGCCGCCATGCGCCGCGGTGCGCCCAGCGGCCCATGGTCACGGTCTCCCGAACGGTGATCGGCAAGGTGGCCGGAACACCGCTGTGCTGCACGACGAATGCCGGTCGGCGGAGGTGTTCCCGCTGGATCGTTCCCGTGGTGGGCGCGATGACACCGGCGAGGACGCCCAGCAGGGTGGACTTGCCGGACCCGTTCGGACCGACGAGCGCGGTCACCTGTCCCGCCGGAATCGTGGCGGTGAACTCGCGCAGGACGGCTCGTCCCCGGTATCCGGCCGTCACCGCGGCGACCTGGACCGCTGCTGGCGGCATGGCTCCTCCGATCCCCTCATTGAAATGAAAATCATTCTCATTGTAGAGTGATGCGTCATGGAGTGGTTGGCCCCGTTCGAGGTTTCGTTCGTGCAGCGGGCGTTGTGGGGTGGACTGCTCGTGTCGTGCCTGTGCGCGCTGGCCGGGACCTGGGTGGTCGTGCGCGGCATGGCTTTCCTCAGCGACGCGATGGCGCACGGCATGCTGCCCGGCGTCGCGATCGCCGCGCTGCTCGGCGGAAACCTGTTGCTGGGCGCGGCATTCAGCGCAGCGGCGATGGCGGTCGGAGTCTCGGTGCTCGGCCGCAGCACGAGGTTCGCCGCCGACACCGGCATCGGGTTGCTGTTCGTGGGCATGCTGTCGGTGGGTGTGATCATCGTGTCGCGTTCGCCCTCGTTCGCGGTCGACCTGACCGGCTTCCTCTTCGGTGACGTGCTCGCCGTCGGAGTGCGTGATCTGTGGTACCTGGCAGCGGCCTCGGTCGTCGCGGCCGTGGTCTCGGTGCTTGGCTACCGGGCGTTCGTCGCACTGACCTTCGATCCACGCACGGCGCACACCCTCGGATTGCGGCCGCGCGTGGCCAATGTCGCACTGATCGGCCTGGTGACCCTCGCCATCGTCGCCTCCTTCCACATCGTGGGAACGTTGCTGGTCTTCGGCTTGCTCATCGCCCCGCCGGCAGCGGCCGTGTACTGGGTGCATCGCATCCCATCGATCATGCTCACCGCCGCGGCGCTCGGCGCGATTGCCACCGTCGCCGGACTGCTGATCTCGTGGCACGCGGGCACCGCCGCGGGGGCGACGATCGCGGCGACGGCTGTCGCGCTGTTCTTCGTCTCCGCGCTGTCGGCCTGGCTGCGTGACCGGGTCCGCGCTTCGCGCGGGACCAGGAAACCGCTGGCGCTCCTGCTGATTCTCGCCGCGATCACCCCCTTGATCGGGTGCGGGGCGAACGAGCCGCCGCAACCGCCGGAGCCGACACCGCACGGATACGTGGCGGGCGCGGAGGAGGCCGGCGAAGCGCAGCCGCGTCTGGTCGTCGCCGACACCGCGACCGGCGCCGTGCGGGTGGTGGACCTCATCACCGAAGACGTCACCGATCTCGGCCGGATGGCGGGCGTCGAGCGCGTGACCACCGACGGGCGCTTCGCGTTCCTGTCCGCCCGCGACCGGGTGCGGATCGTGGACGCGGGCGCGTGGACGGTCGATCACGGCGACCACGTGCACTACTACCGCGCATCCGCCCGCGATGTGGGCACGCTGGCCGGTGGTCCGGTCGCCGCGACATACGGCGACAGCGCGGTCACGGCAATGGCTTTGGAAACGGGAACCACCACGCTGCTGGACCGCTCCGCACTGGCGGCCGGGTCGCTGAACGAGCGTGGCGTGATCGCGGACGGCGTCGCGGTGCCCTACGCCGAGCACCTGCTCGTGGCGGTACCGGCGCGTGAGCACATCGAGGTCCGCACCCGGGACGGCGCGCCGGCCGCGACTGTGGCGCAGCGCTGCCCCGATCCGCGCGGGTCGGCGGTGACCAGGCGTGGCGTCGTCTTCGGTTGCGCCGACGGGGCGTTGGTGGTGACGGCACGGGACTCGATCTTCACCGGCGAGAAGATCCCCTACCCGCGGGAGACCGCCGCCGCAGATCGCGCGGTCGAGTTCTTCCACCGTCCCGGCAGCACGACGCTGGTGGCGAAGGCGGGTGGGCAAGGTGTCCTGGTACTCGACATCCGGCGCAAGAGCTGGACTTCCGTGGACACCGGTCCGGTGGTCGCGGCGAACACGGCGGGGGAGGGCGCCGCACTGCTGACCCTCACCGAAGACGGTCTGCTGCACAGCTACGACGCCGCCTCCGGCCGCGAGTCCGCACCGGCGCGACCGCTGACCGCGCCGCTGCGCGCCGGTGCGGCCGCACCGCTGATCCTCGTCGACGAACATCGCGCGTACGTCAACGATCCCGCGACGCGAACGGTGCACGAGATCGACTACACGGACAACCTGCGCACCGCGCGCACGTTCACCCTCGACATCGAACCGACCGCGATGGTGGAGACCGGCCGATGAGACTCTTTCCACGTCTGTGCGCGCTGGCCGTCGTGGCGCTGTTCGCGCTCACCGCGTGCTCGGCTTCCGGGGCGAACCGCGAAGGAATAGTCGTCACCACCAACATTCTCGGCGACCTCACCCGTACCGTCGCCGGGGACGACGTCGAGGTCACCGTGCTCATGCCGCCGGACGCGGACCCGCACTTCTTCGCGATTTCCGCCCAGCAGGCGGCCCGGATCGAACGCGCGAGCCTGATCGTCTACAACGGCCTGGGCCTCGAGGAGAGCGTGCTGCGCAATGTCGAGGCCGCCGAGCGGGCCGGAGTGGCAGGCGTGGCCGTCGGCGCGGTGATCGATCCGATCAATTACTCCGAGGACGAAGCGAACGGCAGGCCGGATCCGCACTTCTGGACCGATCCGCGTCGTGTGCGCACGGCGGTGGAGGTCATCCGGGACCGGATCATCGACCATGTCGACGGCGTCGACGCCGCGGCCATCCGGACGAGCGCCGATCGCTACCTCGCCGAACTCGATCGACTCGACCAGTGGATGACCGAGCGATTCGCCACGATACCGGCCGAGCGCCGCAAGCTGGTCACCAACCATCACGTCTTCGGTTATCTGGCACAGCGATTCGGTTTCGAGGTGGTCGGCGCCGTGATTCCGGGTGGAACCACGCTGGCCTCACCGAGTCCGTCGGATCTCTCCGCTCTCGCCGGAACCATCCGGGCCGCCGGGGTCGGCGCGATCTTCGCCGACTCCGCGCAGCCCGACCGTTTGACCCGCGTGCTCGCCGACCAGGTGGGTGTGCACGTGCGGGTGATTTCGCTGTACTCGGAGTCGCTCACCGAACCGGGCGGTGGCGCGGGCACCTACCTGGAGATGATGCGGGCCAACACCGAGTCCATCGTGCGCGGCCTCACCGCCCCTTAGCGTCCAGCAACAGAACGAAAGACGGAGTCACCCATGCCTGTTCGGTCACCAACCACGAAATCGGTCGCGCTGACCGGTCTGCTGAGCGTAGCGCTCGCCGTCGCCGGTTGCGGCGCGGACGACTCCGGGGAGCCGGGCACTCGGCCCGCGCGGATCGCCGACCCCGTCGCGATCACCTACGACGGCGGGATTCACGTACTCGACGGAACCACCCTCCAACTCGCGGGCACGGCGGAGCTCGGCGGATTCAACCGGCTCAATCCCGCGGGCGACGATCGCCATCTCATCGTCTCGACCAAAGAGGGCTTCCGCGTCTTCGACGCCACCACGGCCGAGTTCACCGGCACCGACTTCCCCGGCCCCGAACCAGGACACGTGGTGCGTCACGCCGGACGGACGGTGCTGTTCAGCGACGGCACCGGCGAAGTCGTCGCCTTCGACTCGGCCGATCTCGCCGAGGGCGAACCGAAGACCTCCACCTACCGCGCGGCCGCCCCGCACCACGGCGTCGCCATCGAACTCGCCAACGGCGAGCTGGTCCTCACCCTCGGCACCGAGGAGAAGCGAACCGGAATCGTGGTGCTCGACAAGAACCGCGCCGAGAAAGCGCGCAACGAGGACTGCCCCGGCGTCCACGGTGAGGCCACCGCCGCGGGCGAGGCCGTCGTGATCGGCTGCCAGAACGGCGTGCTCGTCTACCGCGACGGCAAGATCACCAAAGTGACCAGCCCGACCGAGTACGGCCGGATCGGCAACCAGGCGGGCAGCGAGGCCTCGCCCATCGTCCTCGGCGACTACAAGAAGGACAAGGACGCCGAACTCGAACGCCCGCAGCAGATCTCACTGATCGACACCGTCACCGGAGCGTTGCGCCTGGTCGACCTGGGCACGAGCTACACCTTCCGCTCGCTGGCCCGTGGCCCGCACGGCGAAGCCCTCGTCCTCGGTACCGATGGCCGCATCCACGTGATCGATCCCGTCGCGGGTACCGTCGTACGCGCCATCCCCGTCACCGGCCCCTGGCAGGAGCCGCTGGAATGGCAGAAGCCGCGACCCGCGCTGTTCGTCCGGGGCAGCACGGCTTACGTCACCGACCCCGCCACCGAGCAGGTCCACCGCATCGAGCTGGAGACCGGAGCGAAGACGGCGAGTGTCACGCTGCCGGGCACCCCGAACGAAGTGAGCGGTGTGGTCGCGCACTGACGCACGGCTCTCCTCGATGGGGACAGGGGATGATGAGTCCGGTGAGAAGGACGAGTATGAGGTTGCCGCCCTCGACCATAGGTCGCCGTACTCTTCTGACCGCGGCAGTAATCCTCCCACTGGCCGGGTGCGCCTCGGAGAAGAAACCACCCTCCTCTGCACCCGCCGTCCAGGCGGACGAGCGCCACGATCGCCTGGTCGAGTTGGAGCGAAAGTTCGACGCGCGGTTGGGCGTGTATGCCCGCCACACCGGGACGGGAGCCGCCATCGCCCACCGCGCGGACGAGCGATTCGCGTTCTGTTCGACTTTCAAGGGCTTGGCCGTGGCAGCGGTTCTCCAGCGTAATCCGCTGTCGCACCTGGACACTGTCGTCACGTACACCCGCGACGACCTGCTGAAGAACGCCTCCATCACGCCGCGGCACCTGGACACGGGAATGACGATTCGTCAGCTGTGTGACGCCGCGGTCCGATACAGCGACGGCACCGCGGGCAATCTGCTGCTGCGCGATCTCGGTGGCCCGGCCGAGCTGACGGCGTACGCGCGAAGTCTCGGTGACATGGTCACCCGTATGGACCGGATCGAACCCGCGATCACCGAAGCCACTCCGGCGGACCCGCGCGACACGACATCGCCGCGGGCGTTCGGCGAGGTCTACCACCGGATCGTGCTGGGCGACGCCCTGCCGGTCGACAAGCGCGAGTTCCTGCGTGATCTGCTGGAACGCAATGCCACCGCCGCGGGCGCCCAGCGAATCCGGGCCGGTGTGCCGCGGGGATGGAAGGTGGCCGACAAAACCGGGACCGGCGACTACGGGACCCTCAACGACATAGCGATCGTGTGGCCCCCGGCCTCCGCGCCGCTTGTCGTCGCGATCATGTCCGCCAAAGCCACCCGGGACGCCGGATACGACCAAGCCCTCATCGCCGAAGCCGCCGCCTACGTCGCGGACACCTTGACCTGACAGCCCTGTCGCTCACGTGTCCGGACACATTGCCGCGCAGGTTGTTCGACGCGCGGAACCGGGACTTCACGTCGGCGCGTACCGTTCGACACCGGCTAGGTCGGCAGGATGCCGCTGCGATAGGAGCCGGACGTGGCGTTCAGCCCGGACGAAGCCGCGGTCCCACCGGCTTTCCCGCCGGAAGTGGTGGACGGCCCCCGGATCCGCATTCTTCTCGGACGTCGAGGTGGTACAGCCGCCGGGTTCCCCGTCCTAGCGGCGGGACCACACCTGAGATCCCGCAGCCGCGAACGAGCGGATTCCGGCTCGACCGGCGCTACGGTGGGATGACATGGACACTGCTGTGCTCGCCCTGCCGGAGTCCGGACGCGTCCCTCGCTCCGGAGCGTCGGCGAGGGTTCGGCTCCGGCGGCTCCCGCGAGCGCGGCCGGTGGTCGTCGTGGCTTGCTGCCTGGTGGTGTCGCAGCTGGCGATCCGATGGTGGGTAGCGGGTAGCGGCTATTTCTACTGGGACGATCTCATCCTGTCCGGGCGCGCGGCCCGATACGGGCTGTGGTCGACGGACCTGCTGCTGTACGACCACGACGGGCATTTCATGCCTCTGGCCTACGCCACGGCATGGGTGGTGAACGCGGTGGCGCCCCTGGTCTGGGCCGGACCGGTAGCGGTGATGCTGGTCATGCAGCTCGGCGCGTCGGTGGCGGTCGTGCGCATGCTGCTGCTGTTGGCGGGCCCGCGGTGGCCGATCCTGGTGCCGTTGGTCTTCTACCTGTTCTGTCCCCTGACGATTCCGGCGTTCGCCTGGTGGTCGGCCGCCCTGAACGCGCTGCCGCTGCAGTTCGCCCTCGCCTGGGTGATCGGCGACGCGGTGCTGCTGGTCCGGAGCGGCCGGCGCCGATACGCGGTGTCCGGCGTCGCGGTGACCGCCGTGGCGCTGCTGTTCTTCGAGAAATCGGCGATCGTGCCGTTCGTCGCGTTCGCCATCACGGCGCTCGGCCACTACGTCGACGGAGCAGCGGCCGCGACGCGCACGGTGGCGCGGCGCGGCGCCGCGCTGTGGCTCGGCTCCGGCGCGGTGCTGGCTTGCTGGTCGATCGGGTATCTCGTGGTGGTCGACGGCCCCGGCCTGCCGCAGGGGTGGGAGGAGTTGCGCGATCTGCTGCCCGGCGCGGCATCGCTGGGCATCGTGCCCGCGTTGTCCGGTGGGCCCTGGGTGTGGGAGCGGTGGCTACCGTCGACGCCGTGGGCGGATCCGCCCGGATGGGCGGTGGCGTCGGCCTGGCTGGCGCTGCTCGTGGTGGTGGCGGTGACGACGCGCGCCCGGCGGCGGGTCTGGGCGGTCTGGTCGACGGCCGCGGCGTACGTGGTGATCGCTCAGCTGGCCGTGGCACTGGCCCGCGGCGGACCGAACACCGCGGCGGAACTGATGCAGTCGCTGCGCTATTTCGCCGACCTGGCGGTGGTGTCGGCCGCCGCCGGTGCGCTGATGCTCCGTGCCGGTCCCCGGCCGTCGGCTGTGCGCGTGACGCTTCCGGGCAGGGCGGTGACTGTCGCGGTGACCGTGGTGTTCGTCGTGAGCAGTCTGTGCTCCACGTGGACTTTCGTGCGGTCGTGGCGTGCCGGTCCGACCGAGCACTATGTCACCACCGTGAGATCGGCGCTGAGCGCGTGGGACGGCGCGCCGCTGCTGGAGCAGGAAGTGCCGTGGAACGTGCTGAACCCGCTGGCCTATCCCCAGAACCTGACCAGCAACGTGCTCGCGCCCATCGCCGCTGCCGGCACGTTCGCGGACTCGACACCGCACCTGCGCATGATCACCGACGACGGTGCGATCGTCGAAGCGGCGGTCTGGTGGAACCGGACCATCCTGCCCGGCCCGGAGCCCGGCTGCGGCCACCGGATCCGCGCCGGTGCGCAGTCCCGCCTGCCGCTGGACGGTCCGATGCTCGCGAACAAGTGGACGGCACAGCTGAACTACCTCGCCAGTCGTGACGGTCGGATAACCGTCGCCTTGGAACACGGTGAGCCGGTGACGGCGCCGGTCCGGAGGGGACCGAACACCGTCTTCGTCCGTGTCGTCGGCAGCGGCTCGGCACTGCGGATCGCGCCGCTGACAGCGGGACTCGAGCTCTGCGTCGGCGTCGGACCGGTCGGTGTCGCGTCCTACGACAACTGAGTCGTCACCGGGGCCGCGAATACCGCCATTAGGTTGAGGTTCAGATCCGTACTGATTGTTTCATCATTTCCTCTTGACGATTCCTGGATCGCCACTGATGTTTTCATCATCCATCGTTCGGTGGCGGCGATGATCCCATCCGTACCAGTGAGGACTTCGATGACCGATCCCGGATCCCGCAAAAAATGAGCAGGCGTCGCGCATTGGGCGCCGCAGTCGCGGGAGCGCTCGGCGTCGCCGCGACATCCGCGCGAGCGGCGGGCGGAAGAGCGGCTCCGGTGCGCGCCCGGCAACCCACGCCCTCGGGGGCCTACCGGATCGACCTGCACGCGCATTTCCTCCCGCCGAACTACCGCGCCGCGCTGCTGGACCACGGCCACGTCACCATCGGCGGCTACCCCACCCCGGACTGGTCACCGGATCGGGCGCTGGCCGAAGCGGTAGGCGCGTAACCGCTCGCGGCCGCCGCGCTCGCTCAGTTCTGGGCGGCGGCCACCATGGCCGCGGTGCCCGCGCGAGACAGCGCCTCCGGCACCGCCAGCCGGCCCGTATACATCTCGGCGAGAATGGGGTCGATGGCGCGGAGCGCGGCAGGGAAGCCGGGACCGCCCCCGGAGGAGATGCGACCGCCGCGCAGCACGTCGAAGAAGGGCGAGACATCCACTCCCTTCCCGCTCCAGTAGTCGCGATAGCGCTGTTGTTCGGCGACGACCGCCGGGATGGTGGCGCCGTCCTCGGCCAGGTGGCGATTGCCCGCGCCGCTGCCGAGCCAGGCCAGCACGCGGCGCACCGCGTCCGGGTGCCGGGTCGCGGCGTTACCGGCGATGCCGATCGCGTTGTTCGTGCTGATCCGTCCGGCAGGCCCTTCCGGCAGCAGCGCGACGCCCCAGCCGAACCGTGCCTGCTCGGCGATCTGGGCGAGATTGAACGTTCCCGACTGGAACAGCGCGAGTTCGCCCCGCAGGAAGGCGTTCTTCGCCCAGTCGGGATTGGTGTTGGTGTCGGCGGGGGAGGGCGCGAGCCCGTCGGCGATCAACCGCACCAGATAGTCGAACGCCGAGACGCCCTGCGGGCTGTCGAAGACGAAGCGGTCCCGATCGTCCTGGAATTCGGCTCCGGCCGAACCCAGATACGGCAACTCGAACGGACTGGAAGTCGTGGCCCGCGTTGTACGCCCATGGGGCAACCGCCGCCAGCCTGCGCAGCAGCGGCCGGAACGTGTCGTGGCCGCCGGGACTCCACCGCGCCGCGGCCAGCTCCGCGGGCTCCACGCTGGCGGCCGCGAGCAGCTCGCGGTTGTAATAGACCGCTGTGCCCGCGTCGACGAATTGCGGTACGGCCCAGAGCTTTCCGTCGCGGGTGTACTGTTCGACCGCCGAAGGGTCCCAAGAGTTCGCGGCATCCGGGCCCAGCGCCGCCCCGATGTCGATCAACCGTCCGGCATCGGCGTAGTCCTCGTACGAGTTGGTCCAGAACAGGTCGTCGGCAGTCCCCCCGGCCACGTCCAAGCGCAGCTTCTGTTGATATGACGCCCACGGCACCACGGTGATCCGCACCTGAACGTCCGGATTCGCGCGTTCGAACTCCGCGAGCGAGGCACGGTAGGCCGGGACGAGACTCTCGTCCCAGATTCGCAACCCCACCACCGCGCGGCCGGAACCGTCGCCGTCGCGCCCGAGCCACACGGCGGCCGCCACCAGCAGCGCCGCGACGAGGGCGAGGGCGAGCACCAGGCGGGTCGAGGTTCTCATCTGACCCCCGTCCACGTGATCGAGCGCAGCACCTGCCGCTGGAAGACCACGAACAACATCAGCAGCGGCGCGATGGCCAGCGTCGTGGCCGCCATCACCAGCGTCCATTGCGCGTTGTACCTGGTTTGCAGATTCGCTGTCGCCACCGTCAGCACTTGCCACGAGCGGCCACTGCTCGCGACCAGCGGCCACATGAAGTTGTTCCACTGCGAGACGACCGTGATGAGCGTCAGCGTCGCCAGCACCGGCCGGCTCATCGGCACCATCACGTGCACGATGACGTCCAGGGTGTTCGCGCCGTCGAGCCGCGCCGCGCCGATCAACTCCTGCGGAATCGCGCGGAAGTACTGGCGCAGCAGGAAGATCGCGTACGGCGAGCCGAACACGAAGGGCAGCACCAGCGCCCAGAAGGTGTTGAGCAGGCCGACTTCCGCGAACATCAGATACAGCGGGATCAGCGTCACCATCGGCGGCACCATCATCGTGCCCAGATACACCCAGAACAGCGCGTCCCGGCCAGGAAAGTCGGTGCGGGCGAACGCGTATGCCGCCAGCACCGAGGTGACCAGCTGCCCGCCGGTGATCAACACCGTCATCAGCGCGGTCACCAGCACCGCACGCCCGAACCCGTAGTCCAGGACGGTCCGGAAGTTCTCCCCGGTGACCGGATGCGGCAGGGCCAGCAGCGACCCGGTGGCGAACCGCTCGGGTGTCTTCACCGCGGTGAGCGCGCTGAGCAGCAGCGGCGCCACGGTCAGCAACGCTCCGGCCGAGAGCACCGCGTAGGCCGTCGTGGAACGCAGGCGATCAGAGCTCATAGGTCGTCCGGTTCCGGAAGTAGCGATGCTGCGCCACGGTGATCGCGAACATCATCGCGAACACCACCAGCGCCATGACGGCGGCGCGGCCCGGCCGCGCGGCGTCGAAAGCCTCGGCGAAGATCCGCATCGCGACCACCTCGGTCCGTCCACCGGGGCCGCCCTTGGTCAACGCGTACACGGTGTCGAAGGTCTGGAACGCGGTGAGCACGCCGGTGACGAGGACGAAGAACATGGTGGGCCGCAGCAGCGGCAGGATCAGCCAGCGAATCCGCCGCCAGCCGGTGGCCCCGTCCAGCGCTCCCGCGTCGAGGATCTCGCTCGGTATCGCGCGGATCCCGGCCACGAAGAACAGCGCCACGTACCCGAAGTTCGCCCACACGCTCACCGCGGCCACCGACGGCAGCGCCAGCGCCGGATCCGACAGCCATTCGACGCGCAGGCCGAGCGCGGCGTTGACGGCGCCGCCGGTCGGCGCGAACATCCACTGCCACACCACGCCCACCGCGACCGGCGCGCACATCCATGGCAGCGCGTACATCACCCGCAGACTCGTCGCGCCGCGCCGTCGCGCCAGCAATGCCGCGACCGTGAAACCCAGCACGGTTTGCGCGGGCACGACGATCGCCGTCAAGGCCAGCGTCACCAGCAGGGCATGGCCGAACTCGGCGTCCCCCTGCACCGAGCGCCAGTTGCGCAGCCCCACGAATTCCCTCGGCCCAAGCAGATTCCAGCTGTGCAGGCTCAGCCACGCCACCACCAGGATCGGCAGCACCAGGAACACTCCGACGCCGATGAGGCTCGGCAGGAGAAGGACATAACTCGTCACGGTACGACGAGCCGCACGCCGGTTCATGTGCTGCGACGTTACCGCCCCCGCACGCCGCCGGACGGCGTGCGGGTCGCTCGTCAGTCGGTCGGACCGCCCGCCACGTAGATCACCTGGCCGGATACGAAACCGGCGCCCTCGCTCACGAGGAAGGAGGCGGTGTGCGCGATGTCCTGCGGCGTGCCGACGCGCTGCACGGGGATCTGCGCGGCGGCGGCCTTCTGGAAGTCCTCGAAGGAGACACCGACGCGGGCGGCGGTGGCGGCGGTCATGTCCGTGACGATGAATCCGGGCGCGATGGCATTGGCCGTGACACCGAACTTGCCCAGCTCGAAGGCCAGCGTCTTGGTGAAGCCTTGCAGGCCCGCCTTGGCCGCCGAGTAGTTGGCCTGGCCGCGGTTGCCCAGCGCCGAGGTGCTGGACATGTTGACGATCCGTCCCCACTTCTGCTCGACCATGTACTTCTGTGCCGCGCGGGTGAGCAGGAATGCTCCGCGCAGGTGCACGTTCATCACCGCGTCCCAGTCTCGGACGCTCATCTTGAACAGCAAGTTGTCTCGCAGGATCCCGGCGTTGTTCACTACGACGGTCGGCGCGCCGAGCTCGGTCTCCAGTCGCTGGACGGCGGCGGCGACCGACTCCTCATCGGACACATCCGCGCCGAGTGCGACGGCCTGCCCGCCCGCCTCGGTGATCGCGCGGACGGTGTCGGCGCAGGCGGCCGCCTCGAGGTCCAGCACGCCGACACGAAGCCCATCGGCGGCCAACCGCTCGGCGATCGCCGCGCCGATCCCTCGCGCGGCGCCGGACACTATCGCAACTCGCTCGCCCATGAGCGCGTCCCTTCGTTCGATCGGATATCGAGGCGGTCGTCCCGCACCGCTGGATTACCACAGTCGCGAGCAGAAGGCTTGCCCTGCGGTCGGCCCGGTGATTCGATCGGCGCGACGTACCGATCCGACACCCGGGTCCGGTCCGGCGTGCTCGACTGCCTCGAGCGCGGACTCACCGAGGTGCCGGTGTGGGGCGACGGTCTCCCCGCGGAGCTCGACCGCCGGGTCGGCTCGGTGCAGCATCGGGTCGGCTCGGCCGGACGGGCCTTCAAGTCGTGCGCGCTCCGAGCTGCCGGGCTCACCACCGAGGTGGTGGGTGACACCGGAGTACCTCGGACCGCGGACGCTTCGCGTATGTACCCCGGATACCGCGTCGACCTCGTGCCCGCAGGGTGAGTCGAGCGAGAACGTGCCGGGCGCTCTCGCCCTCGCTGGGAAGGCTCGATTTTCAAGTTAGCCTAACCTTATGAACGTGACCGCTGTGGTGCACGAGCCGGAGAAGCGGATCGTCCGATCGAAGCGGTCTCGCAAGCCGTTGCGGCGCAGACTGATATCAATCCACCGCTGGTCGGCGTTGATCCTGGGCCTGGTCCTCGTCGTCCAGTCGACATCGGGCGCGATCCTGCTCTATCACGCCGAACTGTTCCGAGCTCGGCACGCTTCCTTCTACCACCACACCGACGCGCCGCCGGTGATCGATACCGAACGAGCCGTCGCGCTGGTGCGGGCCGGCGATCCCGGCTTCGACGTCGGCTGGGTCGGTATGGACGGCGGCGTGATCGTGATCGGGAACACGCAGTACACCGCCGCGTACTCCGTGGATCCGGGTACCGGGCGGATCAACGAGCGGGTCGATCTGACCGGCGGTGTGCTGGGCTGGCTGGTCAATCTGCACGACTGCGCGTTCGGCTGCGCGCGCTACTCCGGTGCGGTTCCGATTCTGGAGAACCAGGCCCCGCTCATCTCTATCACCTGGGCCGCACTGATCCTGGTGCTGCTGGGCACCCTGCTGGTAGCGCTGGCGGTGTCCGGCGCGGTCATCTGGTGGCCGTCGCTCAGGCGACTGCGCCACGGCTTCCGGGTCCGGTGGCGGAAGGGCCGCTTCGCCCGCGACCGCGACCTGCACAACGTCATCGGCATCGTCGCCGTGCCGTTCCTGTTGATGTGGGGCATCACCGGTATCACCATCGAATGGCCCGCCGCTCAACGGGCGTGGCTCGTGGCGACCGGCGGCAACACGAATCTCGTCCGGGCCGAGAAGTTCTTCGTGCCGCGCACCAGCGATGCCGGCCGTGCGCCGATATCCATCGGCGAGGTCGGTCCGATCGTGCGCCGCGCCGCGCCCGGCCGCCTCGCCTACCTGCTGCTACCCACAGAGGCCGCCCCGTACTACCGGGCCACCGTCGCCGGCGCCTATTCACCTCGCGAACACCGCCTCTTCTACAGCGGTGACGTCATGGTGTACGTGAACGCCTACGACGAGTCCGACATCAAGGTGGTCGATGCGAGTCATGATCGGCCGCTGGCGAACACCTTCTACGCCAAGGTCTTCGAACCGGCGCACTTCGGCTGGATGGTGAACGGGTGGTGGCGACTGGTGTGGCTGGCCTTCGGCCTGACCCCGCTGGCGCTGGCCGTCACCGGCCTGTCGGCCTGGCTCTTCCGGCGCCGCACCGAACGCCGCCGCCACCGCGCGACAACCTGACCGGCCTGCCGAAGGCGGATCACCTGCGGCGGAGAAACCGTCGGGAAGTCGGCTGTTCCTGCGTGGACCCCTTGCCGGTCCTTGATCATGTGACGGGCGGCTCGCCGGTTCCTGCCTCCGGCGACCCGCGCTGACCCCGTGATCGACGCCGGGCATACGGCGGCTGAGGTTCGGCGCGTCCTCGCGCCGGGCGGAAAACGGTCGGCGCGCACTTCTTTTCGATCGTGTGAAGATGGGCGAAGGCTGATTGGGGAACCAGAGGCCGGGTAGCACGAGGATGTGGCGCAAAGAGCCACAGTCGGTTTCATCCGCTACCGAAAGGAGCAAGTGATGGCAGACCAGAACAACCCCGGGCAGTTCGGCAACCGCTCCGACACCGAGGAGCAGGCGCGCCGCGGCGGCCAGGCCAGCACCGGCAGCTTCGGCGACAAGAACTCCGCCGATCCGAGCGCGGCCGGACGCAAGGGCGCGCAAGCGCAGCCCACCGAAGCCAAGGCGCGTGGCGGACAGCACAGTCACGCCGATCGCTGACAGAGATCCAGAGCGGGCCGGGCGGAACAACCGCCCGGCCCGCTCTTGTGTCCGGGTACGAGGGCGTAGACCCCGCTGCGACCCCGCTGCGCTGTGCACGCGCCGAATATGTGACTGAGCATTAGTGTGTCTCAGCAATGGAGCCCGCAGGCATTGCCGGTACCGGACCCCCTACCTCGCGGGTGCCGCCGGGTTGGGGCACTGGTGCGAGCTTGCCGCTGATGTGCTGATCAGTCCTATCATTCGCCGAGGTGAAGCCAGGTGTGGCCCCCATGGGGCGGTCGATGTGAATAAGTTGTGGAAAGCCGTGACGCCAACCCCAGTTGCTTGCTAAGTTAATGACTGTTCTTATCGCAATGCGACTGCGTGTAACGAGCGCCGCCGACTTTCGTCGCATCACCACGGCGGTGCTCGGGCTCAATGAGGAGTGGCGAAGACATGGATGAACTCAGTAGGCGCAACGCGTTGAAGGCCGGTGGCGTGCTGGGCGCGGTCGGTGCGTTGGCGATGGTGACCCCGGCTCGGGCGCAGCCGTGGACGTGGTCACCGGAGGGTTCGGTGGCGGGTAGCGGAGACGGGGCCGACCCGCTGACGGTGTGGGATCCGGAGGTCGACCAGTTGGTCGCCTCGCTGCTGGATCGGGGCGAAGTGCCCAGGGTCAACGAGTTGTTGCGGACGTGGACCAGGAACGGTCAGCCCTTGCCCGCTGGTCTGCCTTCGGACCTGCGGGACTTCATGGAGTACGCGCGTCAGCTGCCGCCTTGGGCGGACCAGGGCAAGCTGACCACCGCGATCGAGTTCAACAAGAAGCGTGGTCTGTATCTCGGTGTGCTGTACGGGCTGGCCAGCGGCATGATGAGCACGGTCATCCCGAAGGAGGCACGGGCGGTCTACTACTCCAAGGGTGGTCATGACCTGAAAGACCGCATCTTGAAGACCGCGAAGCTCGGTTACGACATCGGAACCGCGAACGCCTACGGTCCCGATGGGGAAATGGTCGTGACGTGCCTGAAGACCAGGCTGGTTCATGCTGCGGTGCGGCACCTGCTGCCGCAGTCCCCGCACTGGGTGCACTCCGCCGAGGAGGACATTCCGATCAGCCAGAACGACATGATGGTCACCTGGCACAGCCTGCCCACGACCGTGATGAAGCACCTGACCGCGTGGCGGGTGCCGATTCCGGTCCACGAGTCGGAGGCGTTCCTGCACTCCTGGCAGGTCTGCGCGCATATGCTCGGCATCCGCGACGAGTACATCCCCAATTCATGGGCGGAGGCGAACTCGCAGGCCGCGCAGGTCCTCGACCCGATCCTGGCGCCGACGCCGGAGGGAGCCAAGCTCGCCGACCGGCTGCTGCGCCTGGGCGTCAACCTCGACTTCGCCATTCTCACCAAGCCGGTGCTGGGCTCGTTCACCCGCTTCCTGCTCGGTGACAAGATCGCCGACGGGCTGGCCATCGCCAGGGAACCGGTCTGGGATCCGTTGCTGCGGCTGAGCTGGGGGCCCTTCATCGCCGTGCGCGAAGGTTTGCTTCCGGTGGTCCCGCTGGCGCCGGACGCGTACTGGCTGTTCGATGAGTTCCTCCGGCAAGCGGCGCTGCTCTACCTGGCCGAACTGCGGATGCCGATCAGTATCGAGATCCCCGTGATGAACCGCGACATGTCCCGGCCGCCGCGCTGAGCGGGCTCGAGAGCGAGGTGGCGTCTCGGAAGGGCGCCGGACGCTATACGCGGTATGTGGACGTGACCGCCCGTCGGGTATCGACCCGGGACACGGTGTCGCCGTAGACGTTCGGGGAACGATCGCATTCGGCGATGAAGTCGCCGGGAAAGCCGAGCTCGAAGGGCGCCGCCGCCTCCAGGGTGGCTACCGCGTCGTCCGGCAGGGTGAGACCGGCGGCGTCGAGATTCTCGGTGAGCTGGGCAGCATCGCTGACCCCGATGATCGGCACAACGGCGGGTGACCGGTGGCGGCCCCAGGCGATGGCCACGTGCGCCGGGGGCACGCCGAGTTCGGCGGCGACGGTGCCGACGGCCGCGGCTGCGGCGCGTTCCCGTTCGGTGTACCGGCCGGGGTCGGTGCGCCGCCCGGCGGCGCCGGACAAGACACCCTGGGCCAGCGGCGCCCAGGTGGTGACGGTCATGCCGAACGCCTCGGCCATAGGCAACAATTCGCGCTCGATATCGCGTCGCAGCAGATTGTAGGGAACCTGCAAGCCGGAGAACGGCGTCCGGTCCAGACAGTGAGCGAGAGTGTTGGCGTGGGCAACGACCCACGCGGGTGCGTCGGAGATGCCGATGTAGAGCACCTTGCCCGCCCGCACCGCGTCGTCGAGCGCGCGCATGGTCTCCTCGATCGGGGTGTGCCGGTCCCAGACGTGCACCCAGTACACGTCGATGTAGTCGGTGCGCAGCCGTCGCAGGCTCCGCTCGAGCGACTCGACCAAGTTCTTGCGGTGATTACCCGAGGCATTCGGGTCGCGCGCGTCGCGGGTCAGCGTGTATTTGGTGCCGATGACGAATCGGTCGCGGTCGTCGAGCACCGTGCCGAGCATTTCCTCACTCGCACCGTAGGCCGAGGCGGTGTCGATGAAGTTGCCTCCGGCGTCGGCGAAGACGCCGAGAATTCGCCGGTACTCATCGATGTCGCCGATCGCCATGGTGCCCAGCGCGAGTTCGGAGACACGCAGACCGGTTCGGCCGAACAGTCGGTATCGCAGCATGAGAGCAGTCTGCATCGCGGACGCGACCGGAGGCAGGCCGTGGCAGTGCCAGTAGCGGCGTCCGCCATGAGCGGAAGCATGCGACAGGCACTGAAAGCCCGTGAAAAACCGGGCGGGCTATGGGTGGATCGGTGTGGTGGGGGAATCGCTATCGGTTCGGTTCCGGGGTGGCGGTTGCGGGGGTTGACCGCCGCGAGACGGGGAAGAGTTCGTCTGCGGTGAAAGGGCCGGCTTCCGCTCCGGTGAAGATCGGTAATCGGAGGGTCACCGGATCGGTGATCGGGGTGGTCTCCACGAGGTCGACGGGATTGTGGTTGCGGGGGTGCTCGTCGTCGAGGACGGGCTCGCCGAGCCCGATCTTCCGCTGAATTCGTCTCATCCAGGGCGGCGCCCACCAGCAGTCGTCGCCGAGCAGTTTCATGGTGGCGGGAACCAGCAGCATACGCAGGACGGTGGCGTCGATGAACAGCGCGGCGATCATGCCGTAGGCGATGTATTGCATCATGAGCAGGTCGGAGAGGCAGCCATCCTTCCCCTGCGCGGCGATCCCGACTGCGGACCGTGGTGGTGGAGTGTCTTTCGAATCAGGCCACAGCCGGTATCCCGTCGTGAACTGGGGCATCACGTTACGGGTCCTCTCCTCAGGAGCTGGCTACGCCGCCTTTGCGGCGGTACGCCGACCCTCCGGCTCCGACCGTACACGCAATCGCCGGGCGATCGGTGCCACCAGTTCCACCGGCCGTTCCGGCCCGCAGGTCGCGTACCCGGCGACCGTCACCGGCGCGGTGAACATGGGCCGCCCTAGGGTTATGGCCGACGGGCCGGTCCGTCGAGAGGAGTTGCCGATGGATGCCGAACATTTCCTGCCGTTCCGCAAGAGCGCGGTGATCTCTCTGTGCGCCGGGGAACTCCCCGATGCCGAACGGGAGTCGTTCGTCGAGTTGGCGCGTCTGCTGGCGGCTGTGGTGCATCACGAGTTCCACGTGCGTGGGGAGGCGGTGCTCGACGCTTATCACCTGGTTGATCCCGCGGAAGACGAACGGGCGATCCGCGCCGCTACCGCCGAGGAGCGCGCGGCGGCGCGGGTGCGGGTGGAGGACGAACTGGTCGCGCTCGCCGAGGCGGCGGATTTCACGCGCGTCGACGCCGCTGAGATCGAGCGCGCGTTCGCCGAGCACTCGCTGGTCAAGGTGCGGTTGGAGGTCGGCGAGGAGGACATCGATACGGCGATGTTCTTCCGGCGCGGGGTGTCGCAGCGCACCGAGCAGGTGAAGTGGATGTTCGGCCTGCGACGGCGCACGATCGAATTCACCAGCTACGGCAAGGTTCTGGTGTATGTCGCGTTCACCGATCGTCCGGACGCGGACACGGACCGGCCGTGCGGCGGCGTCATGCTGAAGCTGTTCCAGAACGTTCCGCGAAACGACCTGGAGATGTTGTATCCGAGCGTCCGGGTACGGATGCGGCCACTGGACAAGCTGCTGATCGGCGTGCCCGCGGTGGTCTCGGGAATCGTCGTGGTCGTCACGAAGCTGGTCGCCGCACTGGGACCGCTGGTGCTGATGCTGGCGTTCTGGGCCGGGCTGCGCGAGGAATCCGTGCGGCTGGATCAGGCCACGCTGCTCGCACTCGGGGCGGGGCTGGCGGCCTTCGGCGGCTACCTGGTGCGGCAGTTCTCCAAGTTCAAAAACCGCAAGATCAAGTTGATGAAAACATTGTCGGAACATCTCTACTTCCGCAATCTCGACAACGACGCGGGAGTGTTCCACCATCTGCTCGGCGCCGCCGAGGAGTCGGAGGTCAAGGAAGCCGTCCTGGCCTACCACTTCCTGCGCACGGCCGACCGCCCGCTCACCGCCGCCGACCTCGATCGGCGAGTGGAGGACTGGTTCCGCACGCGGTGGGGGACGACCTTCGACTTCCCGGTCCGCGACGGGCTCGGCAGGCTGCGGGAGTGGGGCCTTCTCGTCGAGCACGAGCACGGCACCCTCGGCGCACTACCGCTGTTCGAGGCCAAGCAGCGGCTCGATCAGCAGTGGGACAACATATTCCGGGTCCGCCCGCCGTCCGGCGACACCGTGACCGCGCGCCGGGCTCCGGTCACCTCCGGCTGACGGGAACGTCGCCGGGTGCCGCACGCGGAGCCCGACGGTCGCTCGCGCGCACGCCGTCGGACGCCGCGGCACCGGCGTGCCGCGCCGCGGCCAGCCGCGCGAGCGCGGCCTCGGTGAAGACCGACAACCCGAGGTCGGGGTTGTACCCATGGATTTCCTTGACATCGAGTTCGGCCAGGAAGTACAGGATCTCCCTCGAGACCACCTGCCCCGGGACCAGCACCGGGAAGCCGGGCGGGTAGGGGACGACAAAAGTCGCGGAGACCAAGGGGTTGCCCTTGGCGAGCCGTCGCCCGGCCTCGCCGAGTAGGACGTGTTCGCGGTCGGACTCCTCGTACCCGGCGTAGAAGGCCGAGCGCATGTCGCCGAACGCGCTGGCGCCGTCGGGACGGAACGCGCTGTCGAACGCGCTGAAATCGGGCAGCGCCGGAAGTTCCTCGGTGAGTTCGCCGATCCGGCGCTGTTGCAGCGCCCGATCGGCCTTACCGGCCGCGTTCCGGCTGTGCTCGAAGTGAACTCGCCGGGCACCAGGTCGTCCTCGTCGAGAATGCGGAACCACTTGCCGATCAGCCGGTCTTTGCGGACGCGGTGACGGAACACCAGCGTCATGTCGTAGACATTGCGGACCAGCTGGAAGCCCTCGATGTCGACCTGCCTGCGCGCCAAGTCCAGCGACGCCAGGAGCTGCTGGTTCGGCGACGTGGAGGTGTGGGTCAGGAACGCCTCGGCGAACGCTTCGCGGACAAAAGCTTTGAAATCGTGGTCGCGCGTGGATCATCGACGCCTGCCGGAGCGCAGACAGCGATTTGTGGGTGGAATGCGTCGCGTAAACGCGTACCCGCGCCCTCTCGGGGTCGGGCAGCAGCCGGTGATCGCTCCACTCGGCACGGTCGACTTCCCGCATCGACGCTCGCCACTCGCGATACTCCGCGGCGTATCCGGATGAGCACAACGTCGATTCGAGTTGCTCGGCGGCCACCATCGCGGTCCGCTGCCGCGCCTCGGCACCGCGGTGGCGAACGCACCGGACGAAACGGGGCGTCCGCGCGGAATCGCCTAGCGAACGGCTCGAGCACTTCGGTGGTGGAAGCGCGTCCCAGAACGCGCCTGCGCCGATTCCCGCTTCCACCCGGCCGTTCGAAAGCAGATCGAGTGCCGCGATCTGGCGGGCCCGCACCGGGGGTGGCCGCAGCGCCACGCTGGAGCGTCTCCTCGTCCCAGGACGGCGAATACTCGTCGCCGCCTGGTGCGGGCCGGGATTGTTATAGTCGCCCGGTCGGCTGCGCCGCACCGCCCCGTCTCCCGGAGGGCCGGCCGACAGGCGCCGGAAGGGTCCCGGCGCGTTCGGTTGGGAAGGCAGTGCGTTGACTGTCACTGAAGGCATGGATTTCGCCGGGTATCGCATCGAGCGACGCCTCGGGATCGGCGGCATGGGCACGGTATTCCTCGCCCAGCATCCACGCTTACCGCGCAAGGACGCGCTGAAGATCCTGTCCGACGGGCACACCGGCGATCCGGTTTTCCGCGCGCGATTTCTGCGCGAGGCGTCGATCGCGGCGCGCGTGCGCCATCCCAACCTGGTCGCTGTGCGTGACCGGGGCCAGCACGGCGGCCGCCTGTGGATCGCGATGCAGTATGTTCGACGGTGTCGATCTGGCCCAGTTGATCCGGCGGGGATCGGGCGCGCTTCCGCTCGACCGGGCGGTCCGGATCACCGCCGAGGTCGCCAAGGGGCTGGACGCGCTGCACCGCAAGGGACTGCTGCATCGGGATGTGAAGCCGGCCAACATTCTCCTCGCCGAACAGGACGGGCGCCCGGACCGGGTGCTGGTCACCGACTTCGGCATCGCCCGGCCCGCGGACGAACCGACGACATCGCCAGGCGGCGGGCTCAGCGCGACGCTGGCCTACGCGGCTCCCGAGCAGATCAGCGGCGGGCAGGTCGATCACCGGGCCGACATCTACGCGCTCGGCTGCGTGCTCTACGAGCTGTTGACAGGGTCGGTGCCGTTCGCCCGCGACACCCCCGCCGCAGTGATGTACGCGCACCTGCACGATCCACCGCCCACTCTCGAGCATCGCGGGCTGCCACCGGGATTCGACGAGGTGATCGCCACCGCGCTCGCCAAGAACCCGGCCGATCGGTTCGCCAGCTGTGGTGCGCTGGCAGCTGCGGCGGAGGCCGCTGCGCAGAAGACGGTCCGGTTCGCGGCTGCGGCTCCGTTCCGCCCGACCCGGCGTCGCGGACTGATCGCCGCCGCCGCGCTGGCCGTGGCGCTGGTCGCGGTGACGACGTCGGTGCTGGTCGGACTCGGTCGTCCCGGATCGCCCGAGCACGCGTCGAGCGCGATCGCTGTCGGCCCGCAGACCAGCGTGGACGTTGTGTCCTGGGGCGCGTATACCTATGTCGCGCAGACCTTCCCCGAATTGCTGCCCGCCTCCCAGTTCGGCACCGGGTACCAGGAAGTCTTCGGCTGCCAACCGGTCGATGAGCGGCTCGGTAACGTCGCGATCAATGTCTTCGTGCCGGTCGGCCGGATCATCTGCCAGGGCAACAACGAGCCGGTGCGCACGCTGGAGGTGGTGTGCAACGCCGACCGCGCGCCCATCGCCCCGCCGGTCACCTTTGATCGAGCCGAGGGCGACGAGTCCTGGAGCCGTCCATCGGGCACCGGGAATCTGCATTGGGGCACGTATCTCGGATCGGACGGCAAGGTGGTGGGGCACCTTCGGCTGTACTTCGACGACCCGCGCCGCAACTTCTGCTACATAGTCGTCACCGGGTCTCCTACTGGGGCCGAGCTGCGGGCCCGCTGGTGGACGGAGGCCCCGCTGTGAGACTCGCGCGCATGGTCCTGGCGCTGGGTGTGGCTCTGGCGGTCGGCTCGGGGTGCACGGTAGCGGGAAAGCCCGTACCCCGACCGGACCCGGGTAGCCTCGACGTCGGTCCCTACAGCCGGAAACCGCTGCTCGCGCCCGCGCACGGCAGCGAATACCACGGCCGGGTGCTCGAGTCGGTGCGCATGGCGGAGATCATGCTCGATCCGACCGACGTGGATCAGGCGTTGCGGATTCCGCTCCGCAGGAGCAGAGCGGTCCCGCTGCCCACCGCGGCGAAAGCCTCCGCGCTACTGGCCGATCCGGTCCGCGCGGTACTCGAACGGCACGGAATGCTGGCCGGCTTCAGTGTCGGCGCGACCGACACCCCGTCGCAGGTAGCGATCGGCGGCGGCCGCCTGCTCCAGGTGATGGTGCTGCGTTTCCCGGATGCCACGGCGGCGCAGCGGGCCGCCCAGGACATCGATGCCGTCGATGCCGCGCTGAGCCCGGACAACGTCGCCGTCACGATCCCCGAACACCCCTCGGCGCGCGGTCATTGGCGTCCAGCGGTGCCGACGATCGCGGCCACGATGGCGCGGGATGTGTTCGTCGTCAGTGTGCTCGCCGGGCATACCTCTGCCGACCTGGCCGCGCTGACCGCGCTGGCGGGCAAGGCCTTCGACGTCCAGCTACCGCTGTTGCGCGACTTCGTGCCCACGCCACCCGGCAGGTTCGCGGAACTGCCCTTGGATCGCGACGGCATGCTGGGGCGAATGGTGCCGGAAGCGCCGGGGCGATGGCCGTTCCCGGTGGTGATCCTCGGCGACTCGGCGGAGCACGCGGGATGGGGCAGCTTGATCCAAGCCCGTGGCATCGTCTACGGACCTCGCGGCGCCGAGCGCTTCCTCGGTCCTACCCAGGAGCCGGTCGAACTGCTCGGCCTCAACCGCTTCAACCTGCTGATCCGCTTCGCCGACGCGGCCGCCGCTCAGCGGCATTTCGCCCGCCTGAGAACTACCGAAGGCCGAGTGGAGGTTCCGGCGCCGAGTGGTCTCGTCGACGTCCGCTGCACGGAAGCGCTGAACCCGAGCGCGTCGGCCGCAACGTTCGATTGCCTGGTTCGGCACGGCCGTCATGTCGCAGTGGTCCTCAGCCGGGACTACCAGGATGTGCAGCAACGAGCCGCGGCGCAGTACGCGCTGCTGGTGAACAGCGAGTAGACGCATGGATGAAACACTCTCCCCGGGGACCGTCTTCGCCGGCTACCGGATCGAGCGGGTACTCGGTACCGGCGGCATGGGCACGGTGTACGTCGTCCAGCATCCGCGGCTGCCACGCCGAGAAGCGCTGAAGGTACTGCCCGAGAGCCTCGGCACCGTCGACGAGTTCCGTGCCCGCTTCCTGCGGGAGGCGGAGCTGGCCGCCCGCCTGGATCATCCCAATATCGTCGCGGTGCACGACCGCGGCCTCGAGCAGGGTCGGCTCTGGATCGCGATGGAGTTCGTGGATGGTATCGACGCGGCCCAGCTGCTCCGCCGGGACGGAACGCTGGCGCCGCAGCGGGCGGTGCACATCCTCACCGAGACGGCGCGGGGCTTGGACGAGGCGCACCGATCCGGCATGCTGCACCGGGACGTCAAACCGGCGAACATTCTGATCGAATCCCTCGACGGCGCTCCGGATCGGGTGCTGGTTGCCGATTTCGGCATCGCCACGGCTGCCGGTGACGGCACCGCGCTGACCGAGGTCGGGACGGTGGTGGCGACGCTCGCCTATGTCGCGCCGGAGATGCTGGTCGACCAGCAGGTCGATCACCGCGCCGACGTCTACGCTCTGGGCTGCACCCTGTTCGAATTGCTGACCGGCGCGAAACCGTTCCCGAGGGATTCGGCGGTCGCGGTGATGCAGGCGCACCTGATGGAGCCACCGCCGCGGGCCAGTGCGGTGCGGCCGGATCTCCCGCCCGCGATCGACGCGGTGATCGCCCGGGCCATGGCGAAGAACCCGGACGACCGCTATTCGTCCTGCGGGGCGCTGGCGGCGGCGACGGCGAGTGCCTTCGGATACCCGGTCGATCAGACCGCGCTCGCGAGTCGGGCGCCGCGACCGCCCGCGCCGCCGCAGCCCCCCGTGCGGCGGCCCGCGCCGACAACGTCACTGTTGCCGCATCCATCACGCCGCTTCAGGCTGCGATACGCCGCCATCGCCGCGACGGTCGTGGCGCTGCTGGTGGCGATCACAGGTGTGGTGGTGGCGACCCGGGATTCGAGCACGACCACAGCGGATCCGGCCGCGCCGACCAGCCGCGCACGCGGAGTGACGTGGGGCAGATACGCGTTCGTCATCAACGCGCTGCCACAACTGCTGCCCGCCACACCCACCCGTACCGGTCATCAAGGAATCCGGTGCGCCGCGGTGGACGATAGCGGCAGAGCGGCCGACCTCGACCGGGTGCCCGCGCGCATCGCTCGCATGCGATGTACCGGCAACGAGAACCCGATACGAGATGTGGACGTGCAGTGTTCGGTCAACCGGACCCCCTTCCACCTCGTGGATGAGGAAGGGTACGTCGTTCACGGTGATCGGCGGTGGGAACGCGCCTCCGGCCGCGGTCGGGTGGTCTGGTCGACCATGCCCCGCAGGACCGAGCAGATCGGCGTCGTCGCCCTCGAGTTCGACGAGCCCGCGCGCAACTTCTGCATGGTGGTCGTGGTCGGTGGTAGTTCGGGGCAAGAGCTCTACGACCGTTGGTGGCCCGATGCGCCGTTCTGATCGAAGCGGAGAAGGAGGGCAGTGCCGGTGAATGTCGCGGACGGAACGGATTTCGCCAGATATCGGATCGAACGCAGGCTCGGCGCGGGTGGTATGGGGGAGGTGTATCTGGCGCGGCACCCACGGCTGCCGCGTTACGACGCGCTGAAGATCCTTTCCGACCAGCACGCGAGTGACGCGGAGTTCCGGGCGCGATTCCTGCGGGAGGCCGAAGCAGCGGTGCGTCTGCAGCATCCGAATGTGGTGGCGGTGCGGGACCGTGGTGAGCACGATGGCCGATTGTGGATCGCGATGCAGTACGTTGACGGCGGCGATGTCGCCGATCTGATCCGGCGTGACGCGGCGATCCCGGTCGAGCGCGCGCTCCGGATCCTGGCGGAGGCCGCGCAGGGACTGGATGAGATCCATCGTGTCGGCCTGCAACATCGTGACGTGAAGCCCGCGAATCTGCTACTCGCCGAGGAACCGGGGGAGCCGGATCGGGTGCTGGTCACCGACTTCGGCATCGCGCGCATCGCCGGTGCGGAGGGAACCCTCTCCGAGGGCGGGGGGTTCACCGCCACGCTTGCGTACGCGGCGCCCGAGCTGATCAGCGCCGGCACGGTCGATCACCGTGCCGATGTGTACTCGCTCGGCTGCACGCTGTATCAGCTGCTCACCGGTTCGGTGCCGTATCCGCGCAGCAGTCCTGCGGCGGTCATGTACGCGCACCTGAACGAGGACCCGCCCCGTCCGTCTCACGAGAACGCGCGGGTGCCGACCGGGTTGGACGCGGTCATCGCCACGGCGCTGGCCAAAGATCCGGCGGACCGCTATCAGAGTTGTGGTGCGTTGGCGGCGGCGGCACACGCCGCGTGGTCGGCCGACGCGGCCGCCGGAGCCGTCACCGGTGCGATGCGTCGCCGCGGCGCTTGGGCCGCTGCGGCGATCGCGGCGATCGTGCTGGTGGTGATCGGTGTTTCGCTGGCCGTCGGCTTCGGCCGGGACGACCCCGCAGGGTTGTCCGCGAGCTCTCCGACCCGGGTCGCCACCAATTCGGCTGCCTGGGGCGCGGCTGCACTCGCCGCCGAGACTTTTCCGGATCTGCTGCCGGTGGCCCCCGCCGCCGTCGGGTATCAGGATCTCCACACCTGCATGCACTCCGATCAGAACAACAACTTGATCTCCTTCGATCAGCAGGTGCCCACCGGTGGCGTGTTCTGCCTCGGCGACCGGGAGCCCGCCGAAGCGGTCGTGGTGATCTGCAATTCGGATCGCACACCGATTCCGGCGTGGCCACCGATCGCGCAACTGGAGGGGGAGGAGCTGTGGTCTCGTGGCTCCGCCTCCGGGAGGGTGCGGTGGGGAACTGTGATTACGAACGACGGCGTGACGGTCGGCAGGCTCGACGTGATGTTCGATCATCCGGATCGCAACTTCTGCCGCCTGCGCGTAGGCGGCGCCCTGTCGGGCTCCGTGCTGCGGGAACGGTGGTGGCCGGATGCTCCGCTATGACAAGGGTGCCGATGTCTTCGCGTGCTGAAGCAATACGAGTCGTCGCCGTTCTGGCAGCGGCCCTGACAGTGCTGTGCGGGTGTGTGCGGCCCGGCGAGCCGACACCACAACGCCTCGACCTGTCGGCGCTCGACATCGGATCGAACAGCGTCGATCCGCTGGCGCCGCCGCAGACCAGCACCGACGAATACGGGCGAGTGCTGGAATCGGTGCGGATGGCCGAGGCCGTACTCGACCCCATCGAGGTCGATCCGGCGTTGACCAAGGGTGTCGTGCACCGTACGGCGCCGTTGCCGACCCCGCGCAAGGCCGCCGGTATCCTGGCCGAGCGGGTCCGCGACGTGCTCGAATCGCACAACATGCTGGCCGGATTCGCGGTCAGCGGCAGCGACGTCGACTTCGGCGTCAAAGCGCCGGAGATCGGCGCGGGGCGGCTGCTGACGGTGATCCTGTTGCGCTTCCCCGACGCCATGGCGGCGCAGTTGGCGGCCCGGCAGATGAACGCCACCGATGCCGCGATCAGCCCGGACAATGTGCCGGTGCGGATCGCGGAGTACCCGTCGGCCTTCGTGCACTGGCGCCCCGCGGTGCCGACCATGGCCGCGATCATCGCGCACGGCTCGTTCGTCGTCAGCGTGCTGGCCGGGCACACCGCACCGGATCGAGCGGTGCTGACCGGGCTGGTGCGCAAGACATTCGACTTCCAGCTACCCAGATTGCGTGACTTCCGGGCGACCGCGCCGGACCAGTTCAGCCGCCTGCCCCTGGACCGGGAGGGCATGCTGTCGCGGCTGATGCCCTACGGCGCCGGACACTGGCCGTATCCCACGGTGATCGCCTCGGATTTCGACGCCAATGCGGGCTGGTCGTCCTATCTCCGGATCAGCGGTGTGGTGCTCGGCCCGCGCGCTGCCCGGCTGATGAAGCACCTCGAATTCCAGGAACCGGTCGAACTCGTCGCGATGAACGGTCACAACCTGCTCGAGCGGTTCCCTGATGCGGTCACGGCGCGGCGCGTGTTCACCGAGGAGATGCGGGCCGATGTCGCGACGCGAATCGTCTCACCGGCCGGTGTCCCGGACGTCTACTGCAATGGCATGAACCAGCAGCCGCAGTGGCCTGCCCAGGTCCGCTGCCGGGTCCTGTACGGCCGGTACTCGGCGACCCTCGTCGGCCGGCATCAGACCGACGCCCATCAGCTGATCTCCGCCCAATACGCGATGCTGGTGCGCAGTGGATAGCAGCCTGCCCGCGAGACTTCTGCCGGGCACGATCTTCGCGGGATACCGGATCGAGCGGGTGCTCGGCAGCGGCGGAATGGGCACCGTCTACGTGGCGGTGCATCCTCGGTTGCCGCGCCGGGACGCGCTGAAAGTGCTATCGGCGGAATACAGTTCGGACCCCGAGTTCCGTGCCCGCTTCGTCCGCGAAGCCGAACTCGCCGCCCGGCTGGACCATCCGAACATCATCGGCGTCTACGACCGCGGCGTGGAGCACGGACGGCTGTGGATCGCGATGCGATTCATGGACGGCTCCGATGCCACCACACTGATCCGCCGCCGCGAAACCGTGCCGCCGCACCGTGTCGTGCACGTCATCACCGCGGCCGCACGCGGCCTGGATCACGCGCATCGGGCAGGCCTGCTGCACCGCGATGTCAAGCCGGCCAATATCTTGATCGAACCGGTTCCTGGGCAACCCGACCGGGTCGCTATCACAGATTTCGGTATCGCCAAGGCCGCCGCCGGGATGACGTCGCTGACCCAGGCGGGATCAATCCTGGCGACCCTCGCCTACGCGGCGCCGGAGCAGCTGACCGGGGCGGCGGTCGATCACCGTGCCGACGTCTACGCGCTGGGCTGCACCCTCTACGAACTACTGACCGGAGCGAAGCCGTTCCCGCGTGCGACGACCGATGCGGTGATCGCGGCGCACCTTCAGGACCCGCCGCCGAGACCGACCGCGACCGTTCCGGAACTGCCCACGCGGATCGATGACGTGATCGCCCGCGCGCTGGCCAAGGACCCGCAGCGGCGCTATCAGAGCTGTGGTGCACTCGCCGAAGCGGCGGCGACGGCTTTCGGCGTCTCTCCGGACCCGGCGCCGTCGATGGCGCCCGGGTCGGCTGGGCGCAGGAGAATCGGTACCGGGATCGGTGTCCTGCTGGCCGTGGCTGCCTTGGCGATCACGAGTGTCGTCGTGCTGAACCGCGATCCGCCCGAACCTCACGCGCCGGGTCCGGCGGACGCTTCCGGCGTGCCGTCCACGACGGGTCCGGTCGACCCGAACTCATGGGCTGCGCACGAGCGCGTGATTGCGGCGTTCCCTCACCTGCTCCCGAAAACGCAGACCGCCAGTGGCTTCCAGGGCCTTCGATGCATCGCTGTCGATGGCGACCAGCGACCGATCGACGTGAGCCAAACGTGGCATGCGACCAATGCGCTGGCATGCAACGGTAACAGAGACCCTGTCTACCGATTGATGGTGCGGTGCGGGATCAATACACCCGCGCAGGACTTCGAGCCATCGCAGGGTGCGACCTTCGTCGGTGCGGAGAGCTGGCAGCGGCCCACCGGCCAGGGGCACGTCACTTGGAACGACACCACCGGCGTGGCGGGGCGATCCGGAGAGTTGCTGCTCCGATTCGACGACGCCGCACGCGCCAACTGCAGAATGGGCGTGTCCGGTGGCACCTCGGGCCGAGACCTCTACGAGCGATGGTGGCGCAACGCACCCTTATGAGACGAGCACGCCGAGGTCGCGCCCCACTTTGTTCGGCCGAGCTGTTCGGTGTTCCCCGACGCATCCTCTGGTAGTTCGTGAGCCTGTTCGGCCATCGCCTTGACCGCCGCGGCGGCGCGGCCGAGGAACGGGCCGATTACTTGCGGGACACTGTTCAGATCGCGGAGGGCCTTCTCGATGGGCTTCGGCGCGGGCACGGGCGTTGTCGGCGTTCTCCGGCAAATCCCGGCGCACTGTCGGTGCGGGCCTGCGCACCGACGGTGAGGAGCCAACTGCCTCGGCGGTGATAATGATTACTCTGCCGAGTTCGGGTTTTTGCGCCTATTGGCATTGAAGCGTGCTTTCTTCTGACGATTCCCACACGTGTTCATGTCACACCATCTGCGGGTGCGACTTCGGCTGGTGTCGAAGAAGACGGCTCGGCAGGTCGGTGATGCGCACAAGGCCAATTTTCCGTCTCGCTCGCCCGCGATGATGCTGATCGCGTCTGCGGCGATCACGCCTAGGGCATCTTCTACGCAGGAAGCCGACCTGAGCCGCCATCTACGATCACCCTCGGGTGTCAGGACAGCCGCGGCCCGACCTCGAACGCTGCAGTCATTGATGACTTGGACAGCAGACGCGGGAAGAGCATCTCGGATCGCGGCCGCTGTCGCGACGGCGTGTATCAATTCTCTCAGTTCCCGAGCGCGTTCGAGCTGGGCGATAGTGCAGGACTCCACGGCAAGGCCGTTCATCACCAGCCAGTCGACGAGTCGCTGCGGCGTGGGAATGCGCTCCACGGCGTCGCCATAACGCTCCGACAGAGTCCCCGTGAAGCAGGTCGCCAGCACGGTACCGAGGCGAAAGTCAGGGAACCCAGCACCCATGGAACCACCATAGCTGGTTGCACGCCGATATGACGCCATGTTAGAACCGTCATAGCCGGTTCACGGCAGGCCGCCGCCGGTTTCCCGATGGCCAGGAGGTTCCATGCCCCGTCCGACCAGCGATGTGCTGGCATTCGAAGCCCACGCAACCGACGCTGACCTCGACGATCTGCGCGCGCGACTGGCCGAGGCGCGGCTACCGGAGACCGAGACGGTGTATCGCGCCGCGCCCGGCCCTCGCCGATGGGAACAGGGCGTTCCTCTCATCGACCTCGTCGATGTCGTGAACTACTGGCGCACCGGGTACAACTGGCGATCGTTCGAAGAGCGCCTCAACCGTATGGGCCAGTTCCGCACGACCATGATGGTCTGGCAATCCACTTCCTGCACCGCCGATCGGTGCGCGCAGATGCCACTCCGCTGATCTTGACGCACGGATGGCCGGACAGCGTCGCTCGGTTCATGATGTAGTAGAGGAGCTGGCGGATCCGGAAGATCCGGACGCGCCGGCATTCCACGTCGTGGTCCCGTCGCTACCAGGCTTTGGTTACAGCGACAAACCGGCTACCACCGGGTGGGGCACCGAGAAGATCGCAGCCGCATGGGTGGAACTGATGGGAAGGCTCGGCTACGGCAAGTTCGCAGCCCACGGCGGCGACTGGGGAGGTGTGATCACCACGGTCCTGGGCGGCAGGTTCCCGGAGCACGTCCTCGGCATTCACACAACGTCCGCAGAGGCACCGCCCGGGTTGACAACGGAAGGGCTGACGGCGGACGAGCGCCAATGGGTCGAGGAAACCCGCGCTTTCTGGAATGGCACCCACCGGCGCCACCGCGCGGCCTACGCGAAGCAGCAGGCGACACGACCGCAGACCATCGGCTACTCGCTCGTCGACTCACCGGTCGGGCTCCTCGCCTGGATCCTGGACAAGTTCGCTGAGTGGACGGATACCGAAGACAGCCCCTTCGAGACGATTTCCATAGACCGCCTTCTCGACGACGTCACCCTGTATTGGCTGACGCGGACCGGCGCATCGTCAGCCCGCATCTACTACGAAAGCCACAACTCGCTGGACCCCGAACTCCGGGTCGACGTACCGTCGGCAATTACCATGTATCCCCGCGACATCGAGAAGTGTCCGCGCCCTTGGGCACAGCGGCGGTACCGCCGGATCGTCCGATGGAGCTCGCCCGAAACCGGGGGACATTTCCCGTCACTGGAGGTCCCCCAGTATTTCGTCAAGGACCTGCGAGAAGGTCTCGCGGCAGTGCTGGCCGCCGATCGGTGAACGCGTCCTCCCGCACGCCCAACTTCCCCATTCCGGCTCGAGCTCACAGGTCGAGCTCCACATCGCTGATCGGGTAGGCCACGCAGGAGTGGGTGTAGCCGAACCGCGCGTCCGACAGCCGCAGTCCGGCTTGCTCGGCAGTGTGCACTTCACCCTTCACGATCCGTACCCGGCACAGGCTGCACTCGCCGGAACGGCAGGCGGCCTCGGGTTGAATGCCGTTGTCTTCCAACGCGTCCAGAAGTGGGCGATTGCGTGGGGTGCGGAATGATGTGCCGCCGACGGTAACGGTGACCTCGGCCGTGGGGTCGACTTCGGCGGGCCAATGGGATTGGACGGTTGGGTCACTGGGTGCGCCGTTGGCTTCGAAGCGGACGCGTTTGCGGGGGTGGCCGAGGGCGGTGAGCTGGTCGAGGGCGTAGGGGTAGAGCGCTTGCGGGCCGCAGACGTAGACCATGCGCCCGGCGAGGTTGCCCACCAGTCTTGTGAGGGTGTCGGCGGTCAGGAAGCCGGTGGCCCCGGTCCAGTCGGCGGCGGGTTCGGCGATGACGTGGTCGACGGCGATGCCCGGATGCGCCTCGGCGATGTCGTGCAATTCTTCGCGGAAGACGATGTCGGCGGCGTCGCGGGAGCCGTAGACGAGGTGGAAGGTACGGTCCAGGCCCAGCTCGGCGATCTCGCGGATCATGCTCATGGCGGGAGCGACACCGGAGCCGCCTGCGAGGAACACCAGGTCCTCGCCGTGGAAGAGGGGGTTGTGGTGGAAGGTGCCCATCGGGCCGGTGGTGGTCAGCGCCTGTCCGACCTCGACGGTGTCGAGGAGCAGATTGCTGATGCGGCCGCCGGGGACGCGGCGCACGGTGAGGTCGTAGTAGCCGCGGAAGGTGGGCGATGAGGAGATGGCGTAGGGGCGGCTGGTGCCGTCGAGAAAAACGTTGACGTACTGACCGGCCGAGAACGGGGGCAGTTCGGCCCGATCGAGGCCCTTCACGCGGAAAGTCTTGGTGGTGGCGGTCTCATCGATGATCGCGGCGACGACCAGCTGCAGCCGTGTGGGGTGATAGGTGTCGACGATGGCGCGGGTCTCGGCGAGATGATCCCGAGTGTCGGGGGTGCGGGCGTCGATCTCGGCGAGGATATCGGCCGCACCGTCGAATCGGTCTGCGAGCGGATGTTTCACGGTTTCTCCGTTCAGGCGGCTTTGTTGCGGAGCAGGCGGCGGGCGACGCGCGCGCCCGCTTCGAGGGTGGGCTGGAAGCCGGCGATCCCGGCCCAGGAACCGGCCAGATGCAGACCGGGCACATGGGTCTGGCGCTCGCTGTCGCGGAACAGCCAGCCTTCGGTGGCGTCCTGGTCGTAGCCGTAGATCGCACCTCCGGGGTGGCCGAGGTAGCGCATCATGGTCAACGGCGTTGCGACATCGACCTCTTCGATGGCGTCACGGATTCCGGGGGTGACGGTCTCGCACAGGTCGAGCAGGGTTTCGGCGTAGGCGAACTTGGTGCGCGCGTACTCCGAGGGGGAGACGTCGCGCCAGATGTCGGCGTACTGCAACGTCATCAGGCTGACGTGGGTGGCTCCGGCCGGGGCGAACCCGATGGGCGCGAGATCGTAGGAGCTGACACAGATGCCGCGCGCTGGCTCGAAGGATTTCCACGCCCGATAGGTGCGGTCGTCGTCGGTATCGCGGTTGACGAAGGTGGTGCTGGTAGTGAATCCGAGCTCGGCCGGGGTGGCATCCAGGCCCATGTGCAGCACGAAGCCGGACACGCCGATGCGCCTGGTGGACAGGTCGGCTCGCACCGCGGCGGGCACATGATGCCGTCGAGCATGCCGTAGGTGGTCGGCAGCGAGGCATTGGACACCACGTCGGGTGCGGTGACCTCCGTGCCGTCGTCGAGCCGCACCCCGAACGCGCGCCCGCCCGTGGTGAGGATCGCCTCGACGCCGGTGTTGAACCGCACCTCGCCGCCGGCTTCGAGGAAGGTGTCGAGGACGGCGGTGGACATGGCCTGTGAGCCGCCGCGCACATGCCAGGGCTTGAATTCGAAGTAGGCGAACAGCGTCAACGCCAGGTCTTGGAACCGCAGTTTCGACGGCGGCTGCCCGAGGTAGGACCAGTAGGTGCCGAGTGCGAGTTTGATGCGGTCGTCGTCGAAGTACTCGTCGAGCACGTCCTTCAACGGCCGCAGCCCGTAGCGGAACAGCGCCGGGTCGATCTGCTCGACCGGCATGCCGCGCATGGCCGCGACCTGCCAGAACGTCACCTGCTTGACCAGCTCGAAGAACCGTGACACCCGGTCCTTGTTGCCCGGGGCCTGCTCGTCGAGCGCGACGGCGGCGGCCTCCCAGTCCGCGGGTAGCGTCACGTCGAGGCGGCCGGGGATCACCGCCCGGTAGAGGTCGTGCTCCTGCACGAACTCCAGCTTGTCCGCGATGCCGAGCTGGGCGAACAACCCTTCTCGCAGCGAGATCGGCTGGCCCTCGACGCCGACACCGGACAGTTGGTGCAAGGCGACCTCGAACTCGAAACGCCCACGGCGGAAGGAGGTTGCGCAGCCGCCGGGAATGTTGTGGCGTTCCAGCAGCAAGGTGCGCACTCCACCACGCTGCAGCGTGGCGGCGGCGGTCAGCCCGGCATTGCCCGCGCCGATGACGATCGCGTCGTAGTCGCTCACGGCCGCACCACCTCACCCGCGAGTTGGGCGGTGGATTCGGCCTCGATCTGCTCGAACTGCTCACCGATCGCTGCGGAGAGGGCCTGGGCGGCCGAGAGCGGGCGCACCATGACCATGAAGTCGTCGATCTTCCCGTCCTCATCGAAATGCAAGAAGTCGCAACCGGTCAGCAGCTTGCCGTCCACCGTGGCTTCGAACACGAAGGCGTGATCGCGCCCGTTCGCGTCGGCGATCTGGCGCACGTAGCGGAAGTCCTCGAAGACCCGGGTCGCGGCACGCAGGATGGCCGCGGTGATCGCTTTGCCGGGATACGGCTCGAACGCCACCGGGCTGGTGAACAACACATTCTCGGCCAGCAGCGCCTCGATCGCGTCCTCGTCGCGGGCCTCCACCGCCGCACGGAAGGGATGCATACCCCCACCTTTCATAGTCAACTAATTGAGTAAATGACTAGAACCGTAGCGAGGTATAGGCGTTGTGTCTAGCTTCGATTAGACAAAAATTTGCGTAGAGTCGCGCCTCGCGCGCCGAATCCGGGGACGGTGCGGCGTAGCGCGGTGTCGGCCGCTCTGTTCGGCGGCGAGGCATCCGGCTACGAGCTGGCCAAGAGCGAAACCCGCGTGCGCCCGAGAACACTGGGCACGTCGCCTGACCTCCGGCCCTGGAACGGGAGGACTGGTGGACACGTGGGTTCGGCGGACGAGTCCATCGGAGAAGAAGGCGCTCAGCTATGTGCGAGAACACCGTGACGACTACAGCGCGAACGACAAGAGCTCCCCGCAAGCGCATCTTGCGTACCGAGCGAATACTGACCGCGTCGACCGCCGCTGCGACCGTGAGGTCATCAACGCCGCCGCCCTCGTAGTGCTCCCCGCGCCTGCGGGCGATGAGCGCAAGGACGGCCCATCGCTCATCCTCTCGGACTGTCAGTGACCAGTTGGAACTCCCCACCGACGGCCACTCAGTGGAGCGCTATCTGGCCGTCAAGCCAATCCCGCAGCAACAGAGTGGGAAGTCCTTGGTAGCAGGTGTAGGAGATGAAATATCGCGCCGGTTCGACTTGACCTCAACCATGATTGAGGTTTGATTATCGAGGCATGAGCATTCTGTTCCACAACACTATGCGGATAACCGATGGTCATCTCGAACAGTTCAAGGTGGCCGTACAGCGGGCGGTGGCGTTCGTCGCAGAGCATGGCCCGCAGCTGATGGTGCAGGTCTTTCTCGATGAGGACCGCGGGCTCGCGCATAGTTTCCAGCTCTATCGCGACTCGGAGGCGGTGCTCGCACACTGGAAGTTGTCCGATCCCTACATCCAGGATGTAATGGAACACTGCAGTATTCAGTCGTTCGAGACCTACGGCGAGATATCCGACGAGGTGCTCGACGGGCTGCGTGCTGGACCCGTCGGCGAGGTGACGGTACGGCGAGCGCTCACCGGCTTTACTCGATTCTGACCGTCCGTACGGTAGCCGCGAACCGCCCCCACACACTAGGTCTACAGCCGTAATCCGGAGTTGCGTGCCACACCTCGTCGGCAACATCCGATGTTCGGCGGGATTCTGGCAGTGTGCCAGCGGCGGCAACTGACCGCCTGCGGGGCATCACAACTGGCCGTACGCGGGAGTCTCGCGGTGGCCACTGACATCAGACGTGCTCCCCGTCCCTGCGGAGATGATCCCGAATATGGCAGGCAGCTATTCCGCGCCGCGAGTGCTCCCCGTGCCTGCGGGGATGATCCCGAGTTGCTGGCGTGGCAGCGCTCCTGCCAGAGGTGGTCCCCGCACCCGCAGGTATGAGCCGCGAGGGAAGCGCTCGCCTGGGTCACCCCGCGTACGTTCCGCAGATCCGCGCCACCTCGGTCGACCACGCTTACAGCGACCCGGAACGCGCCGCCCGTCAGCTGGGCAACACCCGCGCGGTGGCCAAGGCGCACTACATCGACGTCCCGGAAACCGTTCCGGACAATCGGGACGTCCTGGAGCGCTGGGCTCGCGGCGACGAGGGCGAAGTATGAGATTGCGACTGGCTCGAGTCGAATCCGGCCCGCTGCTCACGAACGAGAAAACCCCTTCCGACGCTGGTCGGAAGGGGTTTTCTTCTGTCGGGCTGACAGGATTTGAACCTGCGACCACTTGACCCCCAGTCAAGTGCGCTACCAAACTGCGCCACAGCCCGTTGCGTCCGCTGTGCGGGCGCTCGAAGAGATTACCGCACCAGGCGGGGGCTGTGCTAATCGCCTAGTCAGAGTGGGTTGCGGGGTTGTGCTGGCGGGGTGAGGAGGGAGGATGGTAGGCGAGTTGTGTGCCGGGATGAGGGTGGTTCGGCGGGTGGGTGGCGCTGTTTTCTGTCGATATGGCGGTCGCCTGGGGATGGCAGAGGGTGGGATGGCTCGTCGGGCGTGGCCGCCTTGCTGGAGCGTAGCCGGGTGGGCGGAGGTGCAAGTGTGACGGTGGTCCGCTCGGAAGCGGGACGGGCTGGGCTCGGTTTTGTTCCGGTGGTGCGCCCACGGGGCCGGGCACTCGATGGCGGGTCTGAGTATTTGAATAGGCGCCTTTTCAGAGGAGGGGCAGGGGTGGGGACGGGGGAAAGGTCACCGGGACGGCCGCGGGTGCGCGGTGGAAAGGATTCGGTAGCCACCGTAATTCCTCGGCGGGGATCGCCAGTCGCATTTCCGGCAGGGCATCCAGCAGTTGGTCGAGCGCTTCCTGGACAATGACCATGGCGGCCGACTGGGCGGGGCAAGTATGCGGTCCGGCGCCCCACGCCAGGTGCGAACGGTTGCCTTGGCGGTCCTCGGCCACTGCCGCGGGGTCGTTGTTGCATGCCGCCACGCCGATCAGCACCGGTTGATGTTGCGGTAACCACGCATTGGCGACGATCTGTGGTTGATTGGGATACCGGACACAGGAAATGGCCTTCGGCGGATCGGTGAACAGGACCTCATCAATCGCGTCTCGTGTCGACAAAGCGCCTCCGAGGAGTTCGCCACCGAATCGGTCGTCGGTCACCAGCAGAAGCAGGGTGATCGCGATCAGATTCCACGTCGGCTCGGCGCCCGTCGTGTACAACATGGCGATCTGATGCGCGAGTTCGGTCTCGCTCAGCCGAGCCGGATGCTGGAGCAGCCGAGAGGTCAGCGTCCGCGCCGGTGCCGCCCGTTCGGCGGAGATCACCTCGAGCATCGCGGAGGTGAGCGTTCGCTGACCTGCTTCGACCGCTGCCTCGTCGGCGGCGTCGCGCAGGTTCGTCATCGCGGTGTACGCGGCTTTCCGTGTCTCCGGTGGGAATCCCAGCACCTCCTCGAGCACCCCGACGGTGAGGGGGATCGCATACTCGCTGAGCAGCTCCGCCGAGCCGGCGGCGCAGAAATCGTTGATCAGCGACACCGCCGAGCGTTCGACGGTGTCACGCAGCACGTGCAGATCGATTCCCTCGAGGCTGTCCGTGACGGCTCTTCGGTAGCGAGAATGCTCGTCTCCCGCAGTGTGCAATGCGTCCGGCTGCCACCGCATCGCCCACGGCACCGGGCACCCCGTCGGCACACTGCCTTCCCACTGGCTCGGATCGGCCGAGAAACGCGCGGGATCGGTGAGCACGCTCAACGCTGTGCGGTAATCGATGATCAACGTCGCCGGGACACCCGGCGCCACCTCCACCGGAACCATCGGACCATGATCGCCGCGCATCCGCCGGTAGCCGGCGTGCGGATCGGCCGCGAACTCGTCCGAATGCAGCTTCACCGGCGCGCACCGTTGCGATCGAGCGACGCGGACGGCCGGATCACCGGATTTGCCGGTGAGCTCTGTCCATGCGATAGAGACGGCGAAATAGTCAAAACAGGCTCCTGAAAGACGCACACGAAAGCGGCGACAGGATCCGTACGGCTTCTCTGGCGTAGGCGGGTCCGGCCGTGCGAGGAATAGCTGGGTCGGCTACCGCGGGAAGCCGAGTAAGACCCGCCGATGACAGGCGGGGGGTCGCGCAAACAGTTGCCGATCGGCCGGGCGAGTCGTGCATCTTTGCGATCCGCGTGCCCGGTGTGACCTCGACACCTTCGAACTCCCCTGCTTACGCCGCCGGCAATAGGCGCAACGGCCGGAACGCTCGCAATACCGACAGGTTTGCCAAACGCCTTCGACCGCAGCGTGATTCGACTAACGTGTAGCGAGCATACCCATCTCCCTCATCGTTCGCAGCGCGAACTATCTGGGACAGCGTGGTCGTGTGGATCGGCCCGGCAATAGGCGGTTAGAACGTTCGGTGCGTGAGTCGGCGAGGCCGCCGGCATCACGGGGGCGCCATCGTATAGCCGAAGGGGGCGCGCCACCCGACGGGCCGGTGATCTGCCCACTTGGAGCGAAATGTGCTGTGCGATAGTCCATCTCGTACTCTGAGTCGTCGCATCCGGATGCGTAGGTGTAGCGTGGCTGGCCGGACGGCGCGGATAGGAGCGGACTGGTGCGTGTCCATCATTTGGATGCCGGGGGAACTCGTCCTTGGGGTGGGCGCTTGTTCGATGGCCGCCCCGGGGTGCTGCGCAGGGCGGTCGGCGCTTGTCATTGCTTGTTGATCGAGCACTCCGCCGGGCTGGTCCTGGTCGATACGGGTTACGGGGAGCAGGCGCTGGTTCGGCCGGATGCCTGGGTGGGGCAGCAACTCATCCGGCAGTCGAACCCGGTCCTCGACCAGCCGATCGCCCGGCAGGTCGAAGCGCTGGGATTCTCCCGCGACGATGTCCGCGACATCATCGTGACCCATCTCGATCTGGATCACGCGGGCGGCCTCGCCGATTTCCCGCAGGCGGCCGTGCACGTATATCGGGCGGAGTTGGACGCTGTCGAAGGACCGTACGGCCGTCGTGAGAAGACCCGGTATCGGCCGGTGCAGTTCGAGCACGGACCCGAGTGGTCGATCTACGACGAGTCCGACAGCCGAGCCGAACGCTGGTTCGGTTTCCGAGCGGTGCGCCAACTACGGGGGCTGCCATCGGAAATACTCATGATTCCGCTGGCGGGACACACCCGCGGCCACGTCGGCGTCGCTGTGAACACCGGCGACGGCTGGTTGTTGCACGCCGGTGACGCCTACACCTACCACGGGCAACTCGCCGAGCAGTCGTCGATGCCGTTGGGATTGCGGGTCTTCCAATGGGCCATGGACACGCAGCGTCCGTCCCGCATCGAGAATCAGCAGCGACTGCGAGAACTCGTGCGCGACCATGCCGACGAGGTGACGGTGTTCTCCGCGCATTGCGCGGCGGAATCCGAGCGACTGCGTCGTTGAGGCCCGGCGGCTCCTGGCTTCGCGGGAAACAGGCTGGCCGGCGAGGGCCACGCCATGATGTGGCCGCTCTATTCCGGTCGACGCGTACTCTCGGCCGACTGACTCATGCTGGGAGCGCGAAGGTCGGCTGCGTCGTTTCGCGAATACCGGACCGGGGAAAGCAGCCGCCGTCTCCGTGGCTTGGCGTTGATGAGCGCGAGGTTGCCGTTGTAGTGGGCGAGGACGCGATGATCCATGACCGCACGCCACAGCGGGGGAATGGCGGCGAGTACGACCATCGTGGCGTACCCGGCGGGCAGCTGGGGGGCTTGCTCGGAGCTGCGGAGGGTCTGGTAGCGGCGGCCCGGGTTGGCGTGGTGGTCGCTGTGGCGCTGGAGGTGGAACAGGAAGATGTTGGTCACCAGGCGGTCACTGTTCCAGCTGTCGCGCGGCGAGCAGCGGGCATAGCGGCCGTCGGGGCGGCGGGCGCGCAGCAACCCGTAGTGCTCGACGTAGTTCACCGTTTCCAGCAGGCCGGCGCCGATGACCGCTTGGATGACGAGGTAGGGAATGATGACGGGGCCGAAGGCGGCGATCAAACCCGTGAACAACACCGCGCTCATCGCCCAGGCTTGCAGCAGGTGATTGCTGGGACTGAGCCAGCGTTTGCCATTACGGGCGAGGCGCTGGCGCTCCAAGGCGAGGGCGGAGCGGAATCCGCCCACCACGGTTCGCGGCAGGAATTGCCACAGCGATTCACCGAAGCGGGCGCTGGCGGGATCCTCCGGCGTGGCGACGCGCACGTGATGGCCGCGGTTGTGTTCGACGAAGAAGTGTCCGTACCCGGACTGGGCGAGCGCGATCTTGGCCAGCCAGCGTTCGAGGCGCTCCACGCGATGCCCGAGTTCGTGCGCGGCGTTGATGCCGATACCGGAGACGAAGCCGAGAGTGACGGCCAGGCCGAGCTTGTCGGCAAGGGTCAACTCGTCGCTGGCCCACAGATACCCGGCGATCAGCAGGCCGACGAATTGCAGCGGCAAGAAAAGGTAGGTGCACCAGCGGTAATAGCGATCGTTGGAGAGCGCCTCGTAGTCTTCGTCACGCGGATTGCTTCCGTCGTCGCCGATGACCCAATCCAGCAACGGGATCACTACCAGCACGATGATCGGGCCGATCCACCAGAACACCTCCCATCCGGTTCGGGCCACCAGCTGGGAAGGCAGGAGTGCGCAACCTGGGGCGATCAGACCCAGAATCCACAGGTAGCGCTTGGGATCGCGGGCTCGCGTGTGCTCGAAGATCGTCATAGTCATCTCGCCGATCCATCAGGAGAACACCCAACCGACAGTTCCGACTGCAGGTGCCTTGCACGCCATTCCAGGATAACTGGAAGTTCGCCAGGTGGAAGAGATCCGTCGAAACCGCGCTCTGAGCGGGCCGGGCCCGCAGTGAGATCGCGCGCCCACCGGGAATCGCGTCCGAGATCGCGGGGTGAGCCTCCGTGTTCCCCGGGCGTCCGTTTCGGCGCCTCGGGGTCGGAGAAGGCAGGTTCGGTCGCCGTCGCCGCGTGGACGCCGATTGCGCTGATCCGGGCGGTACTTCGACAGCGGAGAATCGAGCACCGGCCTTCGGGCAGTCGGTGTCGTCGCGTCTGGCGCGGGTCGATCCGCGCCGGATCTTCGAGTATCACCGGTGTGCGCACCTGAGCGGCTCAGGCCGGCGGGGGTGAGCCGACTCCGACATTCGAACCTTCCTGTACCGAATACGAGCTACTGACGAACGACGAAAGAGGTGCAACAGCGAATTCCTTGCAAACTACCCTGTCGACTCCGGGGCCGGGCATGGAGTCGTCATCGAGCGAAGCTGCCACCCGCGGGACCCGGGACGACCACCCGGGCAGGCAGGTCGGCCGCGGCTCGGTCGTGGGACCGAACCGCGGCCGACCGCCATGCGGGGAGATCTCGGCGCCACGCGCCGAGGCCGCTCACGACGTGAGGCGGTGCGCCGAGTCTCCGATCGGGATACCGACGGTATCCGAGTGAGTTGTGTTCAGGCAAATCAGGGCAGTGCCCCGCAGTTGTTCGGTGCGGGCTGACCGGCGAGCCGGTCGGTCACCCACTGCTGCGAGGCCGCCAGCGAGGGGAAGAACGCCAGCACGTGGGTGGCGCGCAACCCGGTGATGACGCTGGGCAACTCGACGTTCGCGTTCAGTTGCACCGGCACGCCACTGCCGCACCACGCGGCGGCCATCTCCCGGACGGGCACGTACGGCGCACCCTCGTCGCTCGGGCTCGAGGAGATGAGGACGGGCACCGCCGGGGTGAGGGTGCCGACCCGTTGCTCGGAGAACGCCGACTTCAACACGGGGGACTGATCGATCACCGCGGTGAGCGGTTGCCCGCTGGTGGTCCACTGCGAGGTGTTCGGGTACTGCTGGGCCAGCCCCAGCGGTACGGCGCATTTCTCCAGGGACTCGCGCAGGATCGCCTTCCCGATGTCGTTCAATTCGGCCTCGAGCACCGGGCGTGTTTCGGGATAGTTGGCGGCGATGCCGTTGAGAATCCACGCGAAAGCAGGTCCGAGCGGTGCGCGACCGTCGTTGAACCCGATGAAGTACTGGTCATCCACCACCGGCCCGCCGATGTAGGCGCCTCGCACGTTGAGTTCGGGGGCGTAACTCGGTTGCAATTCGGCCGCACCGGCGGAGGCCATACCGCCCTGGGAGTATCCGTACAGAATGACGGGCGTGGCGGGGTTGAGACTGGTGCCAGGCAATTGCAGCGCCGCGCGCGCGGAGTCGAGGAGCGCGTAGGCCTGAGCCTTCCGGTTCAGATAGTCGTGGACCGCGGGCGTTCCCAGGCCGTGGTAATCGGTCACCATCACCGCCATGCCGCGGGCCAGCAGCGTATACAGCGCCAGTACGTCGTATTCGACGATCACGTCGAACGGGGGCTGGTACTGGATGAATTGCGCGAGCAGTTTCGAAGGCGCGCATTGGTCGCCTTGTCCCTTGGTGCCGACCGCGTAGGCGATCAGTGGGCGCTCCCCGGGACCGGTCCACGGCTGGGCCGGCTCCAGATAGGTGCCCACCACCGTGGTCCGGGCGCCGTGGGTATCGCTGCTGGTGTACATGACGCGCGTCGACGACGCCGGGATCGATCCGCCGACCGAGGGCACCGATATCGCCAGTCGCGACGGTTCGGTGCGGATGATGGAGCCCGGCGCGCCGCCCGGGGACGCCGGCGGAATGTAGAACTCCTCGCCCGCCACCGCTTCCGCGGCCGGTTCCGCCCACCCCTGTGGGGCCGAGACCGCCCCGCCCCCGGCCACGATGAGGGTTCCCGTCAAAGCTGTGGCCAATCTGAGTATTCGACTCCTCACGATGCGATCCTTCCTGCGATTGGGATACCCATGGCATCTAGAATCGGATACTGAGAGTATCTGTAAGGGGAGTGGATTGTCCGGGAATAGCGATGAGTGTCGGCGGCTTCGGGGGACGGTGCGTTCACGGCCGACTCGAGCACAGAGTCAAGCGCGGACACGCACCGTTTTGATGGCGACCGCGAAACGGCTTTTCCTCGCGGACGGCTATCAGGCCACAACTCTGGACAAGGTCGCGAAGGCTGCCGGTTTCACCAAAGGGGCGGTGTATTCCAACTTCCGCACCAAGGACGACTTGTGTCTGGCGGTGCTCGACGAAATTCACGCGGAGCGCGCGGCGGAGGTCGCGGAAATCCTCGCCGCGCCGACGGCCACCGGCCGTTTGAAGCGGATGACGGAATGGGCCGAGCGGGTCGTCGGCGATCCCGAGTGGACGCAGTTGGAACTGGAGTTCAGCGTCCATGCGCGGCGCGACGACCATCTCCGTGCTGAACTCGCGACCCGGCTCGGCGACATCGTCGGCACGGTGGGTGCGGCCCTGGAGACGGAGGGCGATCTCGAGAACCAGAAGTCGAGGGCCGAGGCGGCTGTTGCCGTGCTGGCGCTCGGGGTCGGGCTCGGCCTGTTCCGGTCGATCGACCCCGGCATCCCGGTCACGGGGATGATCTCGGCACTGCGCGCACTCGCGGGTCTGACGCGAAACGGCTGAACCGCCTGGCGGGCGAGCGCCGGGGTTCGCCGGAAGTCGAGGTTGCGCTTTCCCGTCCGGCCTCTAATATAAGTTGAAACTTATCAAAGGAGGACGCATGCCGCTGTTGACCGATCCCGCAGCCATCGCCGGGCTGGTGACCCGCGAGATCCGCACCGGATCCCGCGACGGTTCGCCGACCAAGATCGCGATTGCGCGGCGCGGTTACCCGACCGACCCGGCGGATCTCTGGGACGCGCTCACCAACATCGAGCGGATCCCGCGTTGGTTCCTGCCCATCAGTGGTGACCTGCGGGTCGGCGGCCGTTACCAGCTCGAGGGCAACGCCAACGGTGTCGTCGAACAGTGCGACGCGCCGAAGCGGTTCGCCGTCACCTGGGAGATGGGGCCGCAGATCTCCTGGCTCACGGTGGGGCTCACGCCCTCCGGGGGCGGCACCGAGTTGGAGTTGCTGCACGAGGCTCCGGTCGATCCGGAGTTCTGGTCCCAGTACGGACCGGGGGCCGTCGGCGTCGGTTGGGATCTCGCGCTGATGGGGCTGGGACTGCACCTGGCAAGTGGAGCTGCGGTGGACCCGGCCGAGGCGATGGCCTTCTCGACGACGCCGGAGGGCGTGTCCTTCGTCCGAACGGCGGCTCTCGGCTGGGCGGATGCCGCTGTCGGTGACGGGGACGACCCGGCCGACGCGAAAGCGGCGGCGCTGCGGACCGTCGACTTCTACACGGTCGCGCCCGAGGACAGCTCGAAGGCTTGATGGACAAGTCTCCGGCGAAGATCTTCGAGGCCCTCGGCGACCCGGTCCGCCGGTTCATTCTCGAACTGGTGGCGGCCGACGAGCAACCGGCGGGGGCCGTGGTCGCGGCGGTGCGGCAGCACACGCCGATTTCCCAGCCCGGCGTCTCCCAGCACCTCAAGGTGCTCCGGGAGGCCGGGCTGGTGCGCGTCCGCGCCGAGGGCACTCGACGGCTGTATGCCCTCGACCCGGCCGGTGTCGACGCCGCCCGGGTCTGGCTGGCCGCGCTGGCGGACCCGCTGCACCAGTTCGCGCAACCGCTCGACGCGCTGGCGACGGAGGTCGCACGCGGGAGACGAGCACGCCGTGGCGCCGAAACCGGTCGAACCGGCGCCGAGGGCTCCGGCGGGCAAACCCGGTACGCGTGACCCGGCCGCAGGAACGACCTCCTCAGCAGCGGCCGAACACGACGGCCGCGTTGTGGCCGCCGAAACCGTACGAGTTGTTCAGGGCGTACTCGATCTTTTGCGTTCGTGCGCTGCCGTGCACGATATCCAGATCGATTTCCGGATCCTGATTGTCGAGATTGAGGGTGGGTGGCACCACCCCGTCCCGGATGCTGAGGACCGTCAGGGCTGCCTCGACCGCGCCCACCGCGCCTACCGAGTGCCCCAAAGCGGATTTCGGCGCGTAGACCGACGCCTGGTCGCCCACCGCTTCCCGGATTCCCTTGGCTTCCGCCAGGTCGCCGAACGGGGTGGCTGTCGCATGGGCGTTGACATGATGATCTCGCCGGGGCTCACGCCGGCCGTTTCGATCGCGCGGCGCATCGCTCGAATGTTGCCCGCGCCGTCCGGGTGGGGAAGAACCATGTGGTAGCCGTCCGCGGTCAAGCCCGCGCCCATCAGGCGAGCCAAGGGTTTGGCCCCCCGTGCCCGGGCGTGGTCCTCCGACTCCAGCACGAACAAGGCGGCGGCCTCGCCGAAGACGAAACCGTCCCGGTCCCGGTCGAACGGCCGTGACGCGCGCTCGGGTTCGTCGATCCGCGTGCTCAGCGCCCGCATCATCGAGAATCCGGCCACCGCGAGCGGATTGATACGGCCCTCCACGCCTCCCGCCACGATGATGTCGGCTTCTCCGAGGATGATCGAACGCCACGCGTGCACCAGCGCCTCGCATCCCGACGCGCACGCGGAGACGGGCGTGATCACGCTGGCCCGCGCGCCGAGCTCCAGCCCAACCACCGCTGCCGCGCCGTTCGGCATGGCCATGGGCACCGCGAACGGGGACACTTTGCGGTAGCCCGCTTCCCGCATCTGGTCGTTGGACTCGATGATCGTGTCGGCGCCACCGAGTCCCGTGCCGATGCAGACGCCGAGCCGATCGAGATCGACGTCCGGCCGGCCCGCGGTGTCCCAGATCCGGTTGCCCATGACGTAGGCGACCTGCTGGACATACGACATGCGCCGCTTCTGGACGCGGCTGAGCTCGTCGGTCGGATCGAGTTTGAACTGGCCGCCGATGTCGACGGGAACCTTGAAGCGCTCGAAGTCGGGATCTTGCACCTTGGCGATCCCGGTCTCGCCGGCGAGCAACCCTTTCCAGGTCGCGTCGGTGTCGGCGCCGACAGCGGTCGACATCTCGATAGCAGTCACGACCACGCTCCGGAATCCTCCGTTGCTGGTAGAGAAGTCCGCCAAATCGGACATCAAACCCCTTCTTTCGGCTCGTCGGCTCGGATGCTCAAGCGAGGCTATGCGCGTGCCGGAAGACCGGGGTAGTAGCCCGAGTGCCGATCACCGCTACGATCGGGCCATGCCATCGGATGGGGGAGCTCGTCGTGTGACCGTCGTCATTCCCGACGATGTAGTCGTCCTCGACGCCGCGATACCGATCGACGTGTTCGGCTCGGACCCGCACTACCGCCTCGAGGTGTGCGCGGCATCGCCGACGGTGGCGACGTCGGTCCCCGGGCTGTCCTGTGTCGCGATCGCCGGGCTGGAGGCTTTGCGCGACGCCGATACGGTGGTGATGCCCGGTTACTCCACCTACGCCGAGCCGCTGCCGGACCCGGTGATCCGGGCGCTGCGCGACGCGCACGGGCGGGGCGCCCGCGTGTTGTCGATCTGCACCGGCGCTTTCGCTCTGGCCGCCGCGGGACTGCTGTCCGGACGGCCCGCCACGACGCACTGGCGGGCCGCGCCGTTGCTCCAGAGCCGGTACCCCGACATCGAGGTCCACTCCGATCGCTTGTTCGTCGACGACGGTGACGTAATGACCTCCGCGGGTGTCACCAGCGGAATCGACCTCTGCCTGCACGTGGTGCGGAAGGACGTCGGCGCGGCGGCCGCGAACGAACGCGCTCGCGACCTGGTGGCCCCACCGGTTCGTGAGGGCGGCCAGGCGCAGTTCACCCGGCAGTTCTCGCCGCAGACCTCCTCCGGCGTGCTCGCCGAGACCAGGGCGTGGATCCTGGCGAATCTCGAGCACAGGCATTCGATCGAAGACCTCGCCAGGCGGTCCAACCTCTCCCGCCGCAGCTTCATCCGGCGCTTCCGCGAGGAAACCGGAACCTCCACGCATGTGTGGATCACCAGCGCGCGCCTGAATCAGGCCCGGGAACTGCTCGAGACGACGGGGCTCCCGGTCGACCAGATCGGCTACCGCGTCGGTCTCGGGAACCCGGCCAACACCCGCGCCGTGTTCAAACGTCATCTGGGCGTCAGCCCCGGTCAGTACCGGCGGATGTTCACGGTCGGAAACTGAACGGAGCCCGGCGGGCGGCGCTCGGCCGCGCGGGGTCCCGGCCTAACCGGGGAGTCGTTGCGCGGGATAGTCGCGCAGTCGCGGGTCGGTGTCCCCGACGACCACCGGATGGCCCACCAGCTCGAACATCGCGGCATCGGAGTGATGATCGCCGAACGCCGCGCACGACTTCAGATCGATGGCCGTCTGTTCGGCGTACCGCAGCAGGGCCGCCGACTTGTCGCTTCCGACCATGGTCGCGAGGACCTCGCCGGTGTACTTCCCTGCGGCGGTCTCCATCGTGGTGCACAGAACCGAGGTAGCGCCGACGGCTTCGGCGATGGGTTCCAGCGCGGGGGTGACCGAGCCGGAGACCAGCACGATACGACTACCGGCGCAGGAGAGCTCGGCCAGCCGTTGCCGCACGGCGGTGTTGAAGAAGGCACGATCCGCGGCGCGGGCGGTGAACCAGTCGATGCCGGTCCGTCGCAGATCGGCGATGTCGCGGTCGGCCCAGTGCCGATAGAACCACCGATGGGATTCGCCGCGGCTCATGCCCGAGGCGCGCAGCGCATGGAACTCCTCGACCACGGCCTCGGCCTCGGCGCCACGGCCACGGCGCCGTGCGTCGAAGAGCCACAAGGACAGGAAGGTCACGCTCCGGACCAGCGTTTCATCGACGTCCACGAAAGCCGCCGGCACTGCGGTGTTCCGGCCGTCCCGGCCGGAGGGAAGCGATTCCCCGGTGCGGAAAGTGCCCGGCGCCTGGTCTCCGAACCGGGTCATGCTCTTGCCTCGGTATGAACGGCAGCGTCCGCACGCTCGCCGGGCTGGGTGGCGGTCGGCGGGGGATCGCCGTGGCGCGGCGGGCGGGTGATGCCACAGAGCCGCAGCAACGGTGCCGTCATCGCGGTGGTGACCAGAGCCATGATGACGAGCAGGGAGTACAGCTGCTCGCCGATCACGCCGATCGACAGTCCGATGTTCAAGATCACCAGTTCGGTCAGCCCCCTGGTGTTCATCAGCGCCGCAAGGGCCGCGGACTCCACGCGATCGATGCCTCCGCAGCGGGCCGCCACGTAGGTGCCGCCGAGCTTCCCGACGAGTGCGGCGAGCATGATCGCGACGAATTCGCCCACGCCCGCGCGATCGAGGGCGCCGAGGTCGACTTGCAGGCCGGCGACCACGAAGAACGCGGGCAGGAAGATGCTGCTCAGCAGGCGTGCGCCGTCCTCGACGGCCGCGCGCAGCCTGCGGGGGAAGACGACACCGAACAGGAACGCGCCGAAGATCAGATGCAAGCCGAGCCACTCGGTGGTGGCTCCGAGGAGCAGTGCGCCCGCGACGCCGATGAACACCATGTTGCCCGGGTTCTTCTCGGCGCCGGCGCCGGCCATGCGGCCGAGGGCCGGGCGCACCACCCACCACAGCAGCAGGACCAGCGGGATGAACAACAGGATCCGCCACTGGTGATCGAGGCCGGGCCGCGCGATGCCGATGACCACGGCCAGCACAGACCACGCGAGCACGTCGTCGAGTGCGGCGCCGGTCATGGCCGACTGGCCGAGGCGGGTGCCGAGCAGTCCACGGTCGTGCAGGATGCGGGCCAGCACCGGAAACGCCGTCACCGCCAGCGCGCACCCGATGAAGAGAGCGAAGGTCAGCCGGTCACCGTCGCCGTGCCGCGCGAGCGCCCACACCGCGATCGCGGAGCCGAGCGCGAAGGGAGTGATATAGGCCGAGAGCGCGACCGCGGTGACCGACCGGCGGCGACCGGCGAGCGACCGGAAATCCATCTCGAGGCCCGCCGAGAACATGAAGATCATCACGCCGACGTTCGCGAAAGCCGTGAGATATGAGCGGATGTCGTGCGGAAACACCGCCTCGGACAACTGCGCGCCGAGCACCGTGGGCCCCGCGAGTATTCCTGCCACGATCTCGCCGATCACCGGGGGCTGGCCACATCGCTCGGCCAGCCATCCCAGCGCACGGGCCGCACCGACGATCAAGACGAGGTCCAGCAACAACATGATCATCTGTTCGCTCGGCAATGCCTCGACTCCGTTCGGCACTCAGCAGATGGCGAGGTCGGCTACGACGCTCGCAGGCGGTCTGGCCGTATCGCGTCGCACCGCGGTGCGGAAACCCCCCGAAACATGGACTACCTGCGGGGAGACGATATCGCAACCGCCCGGCGGATGCGGAGGGGAGTGACCTACGACACGTCCGCGAGGGGGTGCGGGGCGTGTGGCGTAAAGGTGTGCATCTCTGTCGCGAATCGGACTGGCTGGTCCTTCTTTTGATTGTGAATACTTCGAACTATGGCTTGTGCCAGTCGGAAGGCGCAGCTGAGGGGAGTCGACGTTGTTCGAAGATAAGACGGTACTCGTAACCGGTGCGGCGACCATAATCGGCGCGGAGGTCGCTCGCGTCTTCGCCGGGTACGCCGCGAATGTCGTTCTGGGGGACATCGATGCGGATGGCGGGAAGAGGACGGCCGCCGAGATCGGCGACCGAGCCGTCTTCGTGCCGGTCGATCTGCGCAGCGATCCGTCCGTCGAGTCGTTCGTCGCGACCGCGGTGGACCGGCACGGCCGGATAGACGCGCTCGTCAACATCGCCTGCGTCTACGGCGACGACGGATCCACCGAGGATGCGCGGGCGCAGTGGCTCGACGTGCTGAACACCAACGTGGTCGGTACGGCGATGTTGTGCGCGCAGGCGCGGCCCGCGCTGCGGGACACGGCAGGGGCGATCGTCAACTTCACCTCGCCCAGCGGACGAGTCGCGCAGGCGGGGCGAGTGCAGTACCCCGTGAGCAAAGCCGGGTTGCTTCAGCTGACCCGCAGTCTCGCGCTGGACTACGCCGGTGACGGTATCCGGGTGAACAGTCTCTCGCCGGGGTGGACCTGGTCGCGCGTGATGGACGAGATCACCGAAGGCGACCGGGCTCGCACCGACGCGGTGGCCTCGCGGTTCCACATGCTCGGCAGGGCGGCGGATGCCCGCGAAATAGGCGAGGTGGCCGCCTTTCTCGCCTCGCCCAAGGCGAGCTTCGTGACCGGCGCGGAATGGACCGTGGACGGCGGTTACTCCGCGCTGGGCCCCGAGCAGACCACCTCGGCGATCGAGCTTCTCCTGCGCGATCAGCCGGAATCGCACGAAACCTCTCTGGCATAGGAGCTCGAACAGTGACTGCAGCAACGATTTCGGCGACTTCCCTGCTGGAGGCGGTGCGTTCGCTGGCACCGGATCTGGCCGCTCGCCGCAGCGAGATCGACGCCGAGCGCAAGCTCCCGGCGGACATCGTGGAGCGACTTCGCGACATCGGTCTCTACCGCATGTGTTTCAGCGCGGAGATCGGCGGCCCCGGCTTGACGTCGCTCGAGCAACTGGAAGTGGTCGAGGCCCTGTCCTACGGCGACACGGCGACCGGGTGGTGCGCCATGATCGGCGCCGCCACCGGTATCTACGCGGGCTATCTCGACGAGCAGGCGATCGCGGAGCTGATGCCGAGTCAGGACCTGATCACGGCGGGGCTGATCTTCCCGGCCGGCCGCGCCGAGCGGGCGCCCGGTGGTTATCGACTGACCGGACGATGGAAGTTCGGCAGCACGATCACGCATGCCGACCTGGTCATCGGCGGGGCGTTCGTGACATCCGGCGGCCGCCCGGAGGAGACCGCGGACGGCAGGCCGGTCGTCCGGCTCTTCTACATGCGCCGCGATCAGGTCGCGGTATTCGACACCTGGGACACCACGGGCCTGCGCGGCAGTGGCAGCAATGATTACGCGGTCGAGGATCTCTTCGTTCCCGAGCACCATTCCTTCACGTTCGGTGAACGGAAGAGCTGTAGCGGCAAACTGGCCGAGCCGGAGGCTCTGGCCCGGATCATGCCCGGTGTGCCACTGGGCACGGCACGCGCGGCATTGGACTACGTGCGCGGACTCGCGGACGGGAAGATCGTTCCCGCGACCGGGCAGAAATGGGCGGACAACTACCGCGCCCAATACTTGCTGGGGGAGTGCGAGATGGAGTACATCGTCGCACGCGGCGCTGTCGTGAGCACGGTGGAAGCGCTGTGGAACGCGCTGGACGGCAGGCGTTTCGCGGACCTGCCGCCGGACATGCGGATCGCGACCGCGTTGGCCAGGACGAATGCTTTCCGGGCCGGGCAGCGGATCGTCTCCCGTCTGTGCGAGCTGGTGGGTACGGATTCGATCTACCGGCCGAATCCGCTCGACATCTGGCTGCGCGACATGAACACGATGGCGCGCCACATCATCGCGCACGACCAGGTGATTCAATCGACCGGCGCCTTCCTGATGGGCGGCAGACCGGAATTCCCGTTCGTCGTAGGGTTGGGATGATTCCGATGGGATCCGACAAGCTCGACAAGCTCGACAAGCTCGACAAGCGGAAACGGCTGCCGTCGTTGACCGGACTGCGGTTCTTCGCGGCGCTTTCGGTGTTCATCTTCCACGTGATGCTGCCCAACTCGCCCATACCGCCGTACAAACCGGTCAACCTCTTCTCCGACCCGGACATCGCGTACGACGCGGCCTGGGTGGTGGGAAAAGCGGGATTCCTGGGGGTGTCGTTTTTCTTCATTCTCAGCGGATTCGTCCTGACCTGGTCGTGGAAACCGGGGTCGAGTAAGGTGCAGTTCATCCGGCGGAGAATGGTCAAGATTTTCCCCAACCATCTCACTCTCTGGGTGGCTTCGATGGTGCTCTTCGCCGCAGCCATCACGCCCTGGAAAGCGTGGTTGCCGAATCTGTTCCTGCTCCATGCGTGGTTTCCGCAGAACTATATCAACGCAGGCGTTAACACACCGTCGTGGACGTTGTCCTGTGAGCTCTTGTTCTACGTTCTGTTTCCCTTCGTGATACCGGCTGTGCTGCGGGTGGACCGGAAATATCTGTGGCACGGCGCCGCCGCGATGGTGGCCGGCATGGCCGTGATCGTACTGCTGACCGCCTTCGTCGTCCCCAGCTCCGAGAAATCCGAACTCACGCCCATTCCCGTTTTGCAGCTGTGGTTCGGGTATCTTTTTCCGCCGTCACGTCTCTTCGAATTCTTCCTCGGCGTGTTCGTGGCGCGCATCGTGATGGAAGGGCGATGGATACGGATTCCGCTCTGGGCGGCGGTGGCCGCGGTGGGGGCGGGTTACCTGGTGGCGATGTACACGCCGTTCTACGTCGGCTTCGTCCTGGCTACCGCGGTTCCGCTCGCGCTGCTGATCGGATCGGCCGCCCAGTCCGACATCGAAGGGACGTCGCGGTTCCTGTCCAGCCGGCTGTCGGTCAAGCTCGGCGAGATCTCGTTCGCCTTCTATATCTGTCAGGGTGTGACCTTGTTCTACGTCCGCCGCCTGATGGACGCCGCCACGTTCAGTGTGCCGGTCGCCGTGCTGATAATCCTTCTTTTATTCTGCTTCAATATCCTCGTCGCTTGGATCTTGTTCACCTTCGTGGAATCGCCCGCGATGCGCCGTTTCGCCCGGCCGAAGCGAACTCCCAGCGTCGAGGAAAGGGTGGTCAATTAGAATTTCCGCGCACTCTCGACGGCAGCGGAAAACTTCCGGTCGGAGGCTCGTGGTGGCACCACGGGCCTCCGATTCGTTTTATCTCGAGTGGGAAGTATCTTGGTTGCCTCGCCGTCCCGGCGGCGGTATCCTGAAGGTGTTCTGAAATAGGGAGTCTGCTTCAACGGGGGGTGCTCGATCGAATGAACTCTGTAAATCACATTTGGTTATGAGCTCTTAGGGTGCGCCGATACGGGATTCCGAAGGGATTCAACCTCCCGAAATCGAATTCCGGCTCGGCATTCTGATCGCAGGCAACTCACCGACGGCCGGGACCGCGTGAATCGCGGGAATCCGCCGAGCGGTCCGGTTGTGTGCGCTCGTTCTGTCGTATGTTCGGAAGGTAGTAATGAATACGACTGTCGACAACGGGTCCGAGCGCCTGCACGCGCTCGGACGGCAACAGTCCTCCGCGAGACATGATCATGACTCGGAATCGGTCGCCACCGCGATACTTCGCATGGTCTTCGCACGCAGGCGAAGCGCCGAGCCGAAGTCGCTGTGCGACCTGGCTCCGTGTGCGGAGTGCTTCGCACCGCACCTGCCCAAGGTGATCCGATACATCGAGGCCGGTCTGCCGGTCCATTTCGTCATCCCCGCGTTCCCGGCGAAGTCGCGCAACCGCCGCAAGACGCTCGGTCGTCTGCCCGACATGGCGGAGACACTGGCGATCGAATCCTTGCAGGGGTTCTGTGACCAGATCTCGTCCGTGCACCGGCCGGGCGCGATCGTCACCATCTGTTCGGACGGCCATGTGTTCAGCGACACGCTCGGCATCCCGGACCCGCACGTCGACGACTACGGGGAGGAACTGCGGCGGTTGATCCGGCGGACCGGCGGCGGCTCCGTCGGCCTGTACGGGCTGCGGGACGCGATGCCCGAGATGACGTGGGACGCACGCAGGAAGCGCCTGCTGGAGGAGTACTCCGACGGGATCGACGTACTGCGCGAAGCGGTGCGGACCGATCCCGCCGCCCGGCGGATGTTCAACGGGATACACCGCTTCATGGTCGAGGACAATGCCGTCCTGCTGCCCGACCTGTCCGCCACCCAGCGGCGCAACCGGTCGAAGGAGACGGCGTACGAAGTGGTGCAGCGCAGTCAAGCGTGGAGCCGCCTGATGGCGGAGACCTTCACGGACGCGGTGCGGCTGTCGATCCATCCGCAAGGAAATCACTCCGAGAAGATCGGTTTCCATCTCCTGCGGACCCAGGACAGCTGGCTGACTCCGTGGCACGGCGTGGTGCTCGACGACGGAACGACCTACACGCTGGTCAAACGAATGCGTGCCGAGGAACTCGGCGCTCGCCTGGTGTGGCGCAACAGCCGACCCAGTCATTTCGTCCTCGGCCGGGCGCCGGAAACCGATTCGCACCGAGGGTAAGGAAGGTCATGACGAAGAGTACGAGTGAATTGCTCCTGGAAGGAGAGCGGCTCCGGCCGTTCGGCCGCCTGATGTCGTCCGCGACCGAGGGGCAGACCCTCGCCGACGTGCCGATCGAGGAGCTGCTCGCGCTGACGCTCGACGAGAAAGTGGTCGTGCTGCGCGGATTCGGCCTGCTCGACAAGCCGGAACTCGAAACCTATTGCCGCGCGGCGGGAGAGATCCTCCAGTGGAACTTCGGATCGATCCTCGATCTGGTGGTCCGGGACGCTCCCGACAACTATCTCTTCGACCGGGGCGATGTCCCGTTCCATTGGGACGGCGCGTTCGCCGAGCACGTGCCGCGGTTCTTCCTCTTCCAATGCGTGCAAGGAGAGGGCGCCGGCGGTGAGACCGTGTTCTGCGACAGCGTTCAGGTTTATCGGGAAGCGCCGGAAGACCTGAAGGAACTGTGGGCACGGGCCACGATCACGTACCGGACCGACAAACTCGCGCACTACGGCGGCTTGGCCGAGTGGCCACTTCTCGGCACACACCCCACCACGGGCGAGACGACGATCAGATACGCCGAGCCCCTGGACCCGGCGCGCTACGCCAATCCGCTGTTCCTGACCGTCGAGGGAGTATCCGCCGAGGACGGCGTGCGCGTCATGGAGGACTTGCGCGAGCGACTGCACGACGCTCGCTACTGCTACGCCCACGAATGGCGGACCGGCGACATCGTCGTGGTCGAGAATCACGCCCTGCTGCACGGCAGGAACGCGTTCACCGGATCGGTCTCGCGGCATCTTCAGCGCATTCAAATCATCTGAGCAACCGGCCATCAGAGAGGAATGTCAATGGCTCCACAAATTTCCAGACCAGCGAGCGAGTACGACGTCGTCATCATGGGCGGTGGTCCCGCGGGATCCACGCTCGCGGCGATGCTCTGCCGCGAAACCGACTTGCGGGTAGCGATCTTCGACCGTGAGGTGTTCCCGCGCGAACACATCGGGGAATCGGGCGCGCATCCACTGGTTCCCGTTCTGCAAGCCAGTGGCGCGCTGGAGAAGGTGCTCGCGAGCGAGTGCTGGATCCAGAAGTTCGGCGGCATCTACCAATGGGACACCGAACGGCCGTTCGTGGGCTTCTTCGAGCACTCGGACTACCTGGCCGACGGCGTGTACCGATGGTCCGTGCACGTCAATCGCGCCGAGTTCGACACCGTCCTGCTCGATCACGCCGAGTCCTGTGGCGCGCACGTCTTCCAGGGCGTGCGCGTCGTGCGATTCCTCCCCGGCGCCGACGACGCCACGATCGTGCTGGAAGACGGCACCGAAATCCGCGCCGCCTATTTCGTCGACGCCTCCGGCCGGGCGAACCAGGTGGCCGCTCGCGGTTCGCAGCGGGACAAGCAATGGCTCTCGGAATACCGCAACGTGGCCGTCTGGTCGCATTACCGCAACTGCGTGCCCGCGCAGCGGGCGGAAGGTGACTGGAACGTCTTCCGCGCGGACGACCTGTCGCCGATCTACGCGGTGGCCTTCGAGCACGGGTGGGTGTGGTACATCCCGACGCCCCGGCTGGTCGACGGCACCAGGGAAACGGTGTGGTCGATCGGCATCGTCACCAATCCGGAATCGATCGCCCGGGTGGATCTGCGCGATCCGGACATCTTCCTGAAGACGATCAAATTGATTCCGGTGCTGCGTGATCTGGTCGCGGATGCCGAGCCGATTCGTCCCGAAATGCTGACGGCGACCAATTATTCGCGGGTCAGCGAGTGCTTCGGTTCCTATTCGGATCGCTGGATGGCGGTGGGCGACGCGTCCTACTTCGTCGATCCCCTGTTCTCCTCCGGGATGTCGTTCGCGGTCACCCAGGCCTGGGCGGCCGCACTGGTCCTACGGAAGACCTTCGACAAGGACCTGGACGAGCAGGCCAAGCAAGACCTGTGGCGCGATTACGACGTCGAGTGGCGCGGGATGGCGGAGACCTGGGCGCTGAGCATCGACCAGTGGTATCACGAGATCTCGCGTTCGCATCCGGACAGCCCGTACTGGAGTGCGCAAGGGCGGCGCGTCGAAGCCGACAACGCCACCGAGGGAACGTTCCAGGCGTTGCTGAACACGGCGCTGGTGCCCGACCTGCTGAACATCATGACGAAGGGGACGCGCGACCCGCGTGACCTCGCCACCGAGGGGCCCTACCTGCGGGCCTTCACCGCCGCCGACGCGGTCGAATTGGCGCCCGGCGACGTCGTGACCCTGTCCGGCGACGCCCGGATCCGCTCCGGTCTCGGCGCGGACATCCCTGGCTTCAAGGGCATGTCGCCGCCGTTCGAGATTCCCAAGGAGGCCCGCGACGGGCTGGCCGCCTACTGGCGGGACCTCCTCGCCAACGGTGACGCCGCGCCGTCGCCACTGGCCGACGCCGTCCCTTGCCACCGGATCTACTCCGCGGCCGATCCCGCCGTCGAGGTGCGGTGCCTGGAACGGGACGGCGGCAAGGAACTGTGGGAGATATTGTCGCGTGGCCCCGCGCGATGGTCGGAGCTGGCGCCACAGTTGACCGTGCTGCAAGGACGGGCCTTGAAGCGCTTGATACGAGCAGGTTTGGTGGTGGCCGGGCCGGAAGCGGACCGACAGTTCGTCTAGGCCACGGACATGAGGTCATTGGCTGTTCTGGCCGTCGACGATGTGATTCCGTTCGACCTATCGGTTCCCATCGAGATCTTCGGCCGCGCCCGGCAGGAGGATGGCACGCCCGCATACCGGGTCGAGGTGTGCGGGGTGAGCTCCGACGTTCCCTCGAAGTTCTTCGGGATCTCGAGTCTCGGCGACATCGAATTCCTCGAGGAGGAGGCCGGAACCATCGTGGTGCCAGGGGCGATGAGTTACCGGTCGCAGCCATCGGATCGGCTGCGACGGGCATTGGTGCGCGCCCACGAGCGTGGCGCGCGGGTGGCATCGATCTGCCTGGGGGCGTTCACGCTCGCCTCGGTCGGGCTGCTCGATGGGAGGCGCGCGACGACGCATTGGATGGCGGCCACCGAATTGTCGAGGAGCTATCCGCGCGTTCGAGTGGATCCCACTGTGCTGTATGTGGACAGCGGGAGCATTCTGACCTCGGCGGGTGCCGCGGCAGGACTGGATCTGTGCCTGCATATGGTCCGCCGCGATTACGGGACGGCCGTCGCCGCGGATACCGCTCGGCTCTCGGTGATGCCGTTGACGCGCGACGGGGGGCAAGCGCAGTTCATCGCGGAACGTCCGCGCTCGGAGGCGGACAGCAAGTCCATCAATCCCACATTGGAGTGGGCGGAGACGATGCTCGGTGAGAAGATCACCGTGCTGGATCTCGCGGAGCGAGCCGGCGTCAGCAAACGCACGCTGATCCGGCGCTTCCACGAGCAGGTCCGGATGACGCCGAACGAGTGGTTGCAGACCGCTCGGGTGCGGAGGGCCCAGGTGTTGCTCGAGACGACCATCCTCACGATGGAGTGCATCACCGATCAAACGGGGTTCGCTTCGGTGGCCGCGTTCCGGAAGGTCTTCCGCAAGACCGTGGGGGTGACGCCGCAGGCGTACCGGCGGGCCTTCAACTGACCGGTCGCGCGGTTCGTCCGCGCGCCGGCTGTCTCTCGCCGTGGATTCGTGTTGTGAAACCGGGTCCGCGGCGAGAATCTCCCCTTCGCGGCTTCTCCCACGCGGCTGCCCGGCACCGAGATCGGCCGCTGTGCGCGCGGAGGGCACGAGCGGGTCCGCCGAAGCCGGACCCGCCGAAGTGCAGGTACCGCGCTACTCGGTATTTTCCTGGTTGACGTAGCTAGGTTCACAGTGGTGTTCGGGTTTCCACCGCGAAGGAGATCATGGTGCCTACAGCGAATTTCGGTACGAAGGAAGATCCCGGTTTCGAACTCGAGCAGAGTCCCGATCTGATCGTGGTGCGCACACACCGCGGTCGCGGTATCCGGCGGCGAACGGGCTCGGTGCGCACACCCCTCAGCGGTGAACTCGACGACGCGACGCTGGTGCAGGCTTATCCGGAGGTGGGGGTCGAGGTGTACCGGCTGCCCGCGGGGTCGAGATCGGTGGAGGAGCGCAAGCCGGTGCTCGCGGCCGCCCCGGAGGTGCGATTCGCCGGGCATGTCCTGGTCGACCCCGGCACCGAGGAACCGGTGCTCTACACGGAGAACGTCTTCGTGAAGTTCGTCGACAGCGTCGCCCCCGAGCATTGTCTCGCCGTGCTGGACGCGGCGGGTCTCACCGTGAAACAGACGGTCTCGTACGCGACCAACGCGTACTTCACCGCGGCGCCGGAGGGAACCGGCCAGCGGGTCTTCGACATCGCGAACTCGCTGCTCCGGCGGGACGACGTCGAATACTGCCACCCCGAGCTGATCCGGCGCCGGTCCAGGAAGGCGATCTTTCCCCAGCAGTGGCATCTGAAGAAGACCACTATCGACGGCGTCACGATCGATGCCCACGCGGCGGTGGAAGCCGCTCACGCGATCACTCGTGGCGCCGGAGTGACGATCGCGGTGATCGATGACGGTGTCGATATCGACCATCCCGAATTCGCCGGTGCCACCAAGATCGTCGCGCCGCGGGACGTCACGGCGAAGACCGGCGATCCGCGTCCCAAGGACTCCTTCGGCACCGGCCCCGACAACGGTGACAACCACGGCACCGCGTGCGCGGGCGTTGCCTGTGCCAATGGGACGGCCGGTGCATCCGGCGTGGCGCCGCGAGCGGCGCTGATGCCGATCCGGCTCGCTTCCGGGCTGGGATCGCAGGCCGAAGCGGACGCCTTCGTGTGGGCCGCCGATCACGGTGCCGACGTCATCTCCTGCAGTTGGGGACCGGCCGACGGGAAATGGTTCCAGCCGAACGATCCGGTGCACAACCGGGTGGTGCCGCTGCCTGCGAGCACCAGGTTGGCGATCGAGCACGCCATCGGCACCGGGCGCGGTGGCAAGGGCTGTGTGGTGCTGTTCGCGGCGGGTAACGGCAACGAATCCGTCGACAACGACGGCTACGCCAGCTTCGGAAAGGTCATCGCGGTCGCGGCGTGCAACGACAGCGGCAAACGCAGTGTGTACAGCGACTTCGGGAAGGCGGTGTGGTGCGCGTTCCCCAGCAGTGATTTCGGGCACCCGCCTTTCGGTCATCCCGACGCCCGCACGCCGGGAATCTGGACCGTGGACCGGCACGGAGCCGACGGCTACAACCCGGGCACGGCGGCGTCGGGCGATGTGGCGGGCAACTACACCAACGACTTCGGCGGCACTTCCAGCGCCTGCCCGGGCGCAGCCGGGGTGGTGGCCCTGATGCTGTCGGTGAACCCGGATCTCACCTGGAACGAGGTGAAAGAGCTGCTGAAGGGCAGCTGCGACAAGATCGATCCGCAGGGCGGCGGTTACGGCGCGGACGGGCACAGCGACAAGTACGGGTACGGCAGAGTGAACGCGCTGTCGGCCGTGCGAGCCGCCCGGCCGGCGGTCCCCAGCCCGTTGCCGGTGCGGTGACCCGCACAGGTGGTCGTCCGGAAGCGGCGCAATCGAATTGTGACCCGGTCAGCGGCCGGAAGCCGGACCGCGTTGCTGGACTTCCGGCGTTTCACCCATACGTCCAGTCCGGTTTGGTGCAGTCTGAGCGGTATGACCGCCTCCGACGCCGTGGGGATGCCGTTGCTCTACCTGGTCGAGATCTCCGAGCCGGGCTACTTCAACCGGCCGTGGTGGAAGATCGCGAGCACCGGTGAGCCGAGTCAGGTTCGCGCCGCGCTCACCGAACTGGCTGTCCGGGTCGAGCGCGACATCCAGCGCGCCGGGAGCGCGGGCCGATGCTGGTATCGCTACGACGTGCGGTGGTGCGACGGCGCGATGCTGGAGTGTTTCCAGGGCGCGATCCGCTCGGTGCTGATTCCCGGCGAGTTGCGCTGCTTGGCCGTCGCTCTGACCTCCGCGACGACCGTCGATCTGCGCGCCGTGGAGCGGCCGCCGCGCTGAACGGCGTGCGGAACGACCAGGCAGGGCCCGCGAACGCGCGCGGGCCCTGCCCGGGATCGGAGGCTCAGTCCAGCAGAACCGCTTTCCCGGCGTTGTCCCGTCGCGCGGGATCGTCGTACCCGGCGTTCGGAGTCGCCGCGCGGGCGCCCGGCTGCATCGGGTCGAGGGCGGGATCGATATGATCGTGTGGCGCAGCGGGCGGTTCGGCAGCAGCGCGGCCGCGATGAGCGCGACCACCGTCGCGGCGGCGGCGATCAGGAAGATCCGCCCGGTCGCGTCGCCGTAGGAGGCGCGCACGATGGTCGCGATGGGTGCAGGCAGGGCGTTGATATCCAGGTTGCTGCCGCCGGAGGACGCGGTCCGGATCCCGAGCCGGGCGAATCCCTCCGCCGACAGCTCGCCGACGCGGGTAGCCAGCACCGAACCCAGCACCGAGACTCCGATGGCGCCGCCGAAGGTGCGGAAGAAGGCGACGCTGCTGGACGCGGCGCCGATATCGTGCACGCCCACCGTGTTCTGCACGGCCAAAACGAGGTTCTGCATCATCATGCCGACGCCCAACCCGACGACGGTGATGTACGCGCCGACCAGCCACAGGCTCGTCGCGTGGTCGATCGTCGAGAGCAGCGCGAATCCGGCCACCAGGAGCGCGGCGCCGCTGACCACGAACGCCTTCCACTTCCCGCGCCGGGTGATCAGTTGTCCGGAGCCCACCGAGGCGATCAGCATGCCTGCGACGAGCGGGATGGTCAGCACACCCGCCGCGGTGGGGGAGTAGCCGCGCGCGGTCTGGAAGTACTGGCCCAGGAAGGTGGTCGCGCCGAACATGCCGACGCCGACCGCGATCGAAGCGATGATCGCCAGGCCCGTGGTGCGTTCGGTGATGATCGGCAAGGGGACGATCGGCGACTCGGCGCGCGCCTCCACCCATACCGTCGCGACCAGCAGCAGCACACCGGCGGTCACGTAGAGCGCCGATTCCCGCGAGATCCAGTCGTAGTAGCCGGCTTTCCCGGCGAACGACACCCAGATCAGCAGCACGGACACGCCACCGGTCAGCAGGACGGCGCCGAGCCAGTCGATCGACACCCCGTCCTTGCGATCGGTGGGCAGCCGCAGGGTCCGCTGCAAGAGGGCCAGCGCGATCACCGCCAGCGGCACGCACACGAAGAAGCACCAGCGCCAGCCCAGCGGGCTGTCGACGATGACGCCGCCGAGAATCGGTCCGCCGGACATCGAAACCGCCATCACGGCGCCCATGTAGCCGGAGTACCGCCCGCGTTCGCGCGGCGCGACGATGGAGCCGATGATCGCGACGGCCAGCGCGGTCAACCCGCCCATGCCGACGCCCTGGACGACGCGGGCGATCAACAGCAGGGGGACGTTGCCGGCGAAGCCCGCGATGACCGAGCCGACGACGAAGATGACGATGGCGGACTGGACCAGCAGTTTCTTGTTGAACAGGTCGGCCATCTTGCCCCAGATCGGCGTGGCGGCGGCGTTGGCCAGCAGCGCCGCGGTGATGACCCAGGCGTAGGCGGTCTGCGACCCCTGCAGGTCGCCGATGATGGTGGGCAGCGCGGTGGCGACGATCGTCGTGCTCAGCAGCGCCGTGAACAACGCCGCCAGCAGCCCGGTCATCGCTTCGAGGACCTCACGGTGGGTCATCGCGTACGGGTCGGGTCGCGTCACCGCCTCGACTGAACTAGACATCTGCTTCCTGACTCTCCTCGGAAACCGGCGCGGCGCCCGCCGGGATGCTGTGGGCGTGTGTGGTCAGTGCGTCGCGGAGCTTCCGCACGGCGGCGCAGGCCCGCGCGGCATCGTCTTCGCTCCAGCCGGCGAGGACGTGCTGTAATCCGCGCGCTCGGGTCGTCCGTACGCGATGCAGCAGATCGCGTCCTTCGTCGGTCACCCGGACGAGGGTGGCCCGGCCGTCGGTGGGATCGGCGTGCCTGCTCAAGTAGCCCGCGCCGACGAGTTCGGTGACGTGCCTGCTCAGCGCGCTGGCACTGAGGCACAACTCCGCGGCGAGATCCACCTGCCTGCACGGGCCTTTCGACTCGAGCGTGCCCAGGACCCCGATGCCGCCGGGTAGCAGGTGCCCTTCTTCCGGGTGCGCGAGTGCGATACGGATCGCCCGGCCCATCAGGTAGAGCTCTTTGATCAGGCCCTGGGCCGTGTCCGATGAGACTGTCATGGGCACTCCAGACAAACTAGTTGCTTGTGCTACGCAACTATATACTAGTTGCTTTTGCTAAGCAATTAAGCGAGTGCGTGCCTGGTACGCGCTGGTCGGCCGGGCATGAGCAGGGTGAAGCGCGAGCTACCCGTGCGCAGCCGGACGCCACTACTCACCCCAGGGTGGGTTCGAGCCGACCCCTGGGTTTGCTGGGCGCTCCCTGAGGTCCCTGGTCAGGCGGATATGGAGGGCGGACAGTAATAGCCGACCCCGACACCGATCCCTACCGAGGCACCACGAAATGCAGCTCACCTTCGTTCATCACATGAGACGGCAGGTTGCCGAATACGGGAACAGCAGGTTGTGCACCTACCTCCGGGAGACCGGGCTCGACCTCGGCGCTGAGACCCGCACCTACCGGGACCTCGACCGTGACGCCAGGGCATTCGCCGCCTGGCTGGCTACCCGACCGGAGTCGGTGGAGCCGGTCGTGCTCCTCTACCCGGACGGTATGGCGTTCCTTCGGGCGTTCCTCGGCTGTTTGTACGCCGGGGTCGTCGCCGTCCCCGCGCCTGTGCCGCACGATGCCCGCAGCGCCCAGCGGGTAGCCGGTGTGATCGCGGATTCCGGCGCCCGGCTGGTGCTCACGAGCGCGCAGTTCCAGCCGCTCGTCGCGGCGGCGACGCCCGTGGCCGTAGTCGCGGCCGACGGCCCACTCGGCGAGCCCGGCGCGTGGCGGATGCCGGGCATCGACGCGGGGACGATCGCGTTCCTGCAATACACGTCGGGATCGACCGGCACGCCCAAAGGCGTCGTCGTGACGCACGGCAATCTCATGCACAACGAGGCCGCCATCGCCGCGAGCGGAGTGAACGACGCGGGGACCACCGTCGGCTGGCTTCCGCACTTCCACGACATGGGCCTGATCGGTTTGCTGCTGGGAACGCTGTACGTCGGGGCGAACCTGGTGTTCATGGCGCCGACGACGTTCCTCAAGCGTCCGGTGCGCTGGCTGCGGGCGATCGACGAGTATCGCGGGACCTTCACCGCCGCACCCGATTTCGCCTACAGCCTGATCGCGCGCCGGGTGACCGACGAGCAGCTGGCCGATCTCGATCTCAGCACGCTCGAGATCGCGCTCAGCGGCGCCGAACCGGTCCGCGAGCAGACCGTGGCGGCGGTGCTCGAGCGGTTCGCACCCGTCGGCTGGCGGCCGACGACGCTGCGGCCCGCCTACGGCCTGGCCGAAGTGACGTTGCTCGCCAGCACTCGAGCGGTGCCTTCGGAGCCGGTCCACCTCGACGTCGGAGGCGAAACCCGGCTCGTCGGCTGCGGTGGCGCCGCGCGCGGTCTCGACATCCGGATCGTCGATCCGCACACGCAGCGACAGCTTCCCGAGAACACCGTCGGCGAAATCTGGATTCGCGGCGGCAGCGTCGCCGCCGGCTACTGGAATCGGCCCGAGGAGACCCGGGCCGTCTTCGACGCCCACATCGGCGCCGAAGGGCCGTTCCTGCGCACCGGCGACCTCGGCCTGCTGTCCGGCGACGAGCTGTTCATCGCGGGCCGTCGCAAAGACCTGTTGATCGTCAACGGCCGCAACGTCTACCCCCAGGACATCGAGAGCCTGGTCCGCGAGCTGCATCCGGCGTTCGCCGACAGCCCGGGCGTCGCCGTATCCGTCGACGCGGGCGGACGGGAAAGGCTCGTCGTATTGCAGGGCGTCAAGACGGTGCTGCAAGGCGACACCACGTTCGCCGAGCTCACCTCGACGATCAAGAGGGCGGTCGCCCGCCGGTTCGACGTGCCCGCGCCGAACGTGGTTCTCGTCGCGCCCCGATCGGTGCACCGCACCACCAGCGGCAAGGTCCAGCGCGGCTCGATGCGGGAGGCGTTCCTGCGCGGCCGCGTCGCGGATGTCCTGCACCAGGACCTCGAACCGGCATTGCTGCGATCGACCACCGTATGACCGACCTGTACCCACCCGAGGAGCCGAACATGTTCAGCACCGCCGTCACCCACCCGACCACTGTCCAGAGCTGGCTCGTGGAGCGCGTCGCCGACTACACCGGACGCGCGCCGCACGAGGTGGATCCGGTCGTCCCGCTCGCGGAACTCGGCATGGACTCCGTCTCGGCGGTGAACCTGTGCGGCGAGATCGAGGACCGATGGTCGCTGCGGGTGGACCCGGTCCTGGTTTTCGAGTACCCCACCATCACCGACATCGCCGCGTACCTCACCGCCGAATCCGCTCTCGCCGCATGACCGATATCGCCATCGTCGGCCTCGACTGCCGCTTCCCGCAAGCACCCGATCCCGCCGCGCTGTGGCGGCTGCTGATCGAAGGCCGCGACGTGATCTCCGAGGTTCCGGCGAGCCGCTGGAACGCCGCCGACTACCACGACCCGGCCGGAGCGCCCGGCACGATCAACACCCGCAGCGGCGGATTCCTCGACGACGCGGACGCGTTCGACGCCGAGTTCTTCGGCATCACCCCGCGTGAAGCCGAGGCGATGGACCCGCAACAGCGGTTGCTGCTGCAAACCGCCTGGCGAGCCTTCGAAGACGCCACCCTCGACCCGCGCGCCCAGGCGGGTTCCCGTACCGGCGTCTTCGTCGGGGTGATGGCCAACGAATGGGCCAACCTGCAGATGAGCGACTATGCCGCGATCACACCGCAGCACGGCTCCGGCAACGGGTACTTCATGACCGCGAACCGGCTGTCGTACCAGTTCGACCTCAAAGGACCGAGTGTCGCGGTCGACACGGCCTGCTCGTCGTCACTCGTCGCGATCCACCTCGCCTGCGGCGCATTGGCTTCCGGCGAATGCGATCAGGCGGTTGCCGGTGGCGTCAACCTCGTGCTCACCCCCGCCGTCGGGGTGTTCTACACCCAGGCCGGTCTCTCCGCGCCGGACGCCCGGTGCAAGCCGTTCAGCGGCAATGCCGACGGCATCGTGCGCGGCGAGGGCGTCGCGGTGCTCGTGCTCCGGCGCCTGGCCGACGCGCAGGCGGCGGGTCTGCCGATCTACGCCGTGATCAAGGGCAGCGCGGTCAATTCCGATGGGCGCAGCAACGGCATCACGGCCCCGAACCGGTGGGCGCAGCAGCAGGTGATCGGCGAGGCGTGTGAGCGCGCCGGGGTACGGCCCGAGCAAGTGGACTTCCTCGAGGCGCACGGGACCGGAACAGTGCTCGGCGACATGATCGAAGTCAAGGCACTGGGACAGCTGCACGCACGCGACCGGCGGCGGCCCTGCGGCATCGGGTCGATCAAGGGCAATCTCGGCCATACCGAAGGCGCGGCGGGTGTGGCGGGCCTGATCAAGGCCGCGCTCAGCTTGTCACACGGTGTGGTTCCGCCGTCCCGATTCGCCGAGCAGGAGAACCCGCGATTGCGGATGGCCGAACACGGACTGCGTCTGCTCACCGAGCCGATGTCGCTGGCCGGGCCCGGGCACGCGGGAGTGAGCAGCTTCGGCATCGGCGGCACGAACGCGCACGTCGTGCTGGGCAGCGCCCCCGCGTCCGGGACGCGAGCGTGCTCCGGCGGCGGCGTGCTCACGCTGTCGGCGAACGACGCGGACGGGTTGCGGCGCAACGCTCGCCGCCTGGCCGGCGCGCTGAGCGCCACTCCGACGGGGGAGTTCGCGCGATTGTGCTGGACGAGCAATCAGGTCAAGTCGTCCGGCCGGGCACGGCTCGCCGTCGTCGCCGCCGACCGGGACGTCGCCATCGCGCGGCTGCGCGATGGCGCGCAGGATATCGGGGTCGTGCGCCCGGTCACCGCGGGCTGGATGTTCACCGGCCAAGGCTCGCAGTATCCGGGCATGGCGCGCGCCCTGGACGCGGCCGTCCCGTTGTTCCGGGACGCGCTGACGGAAGTCGACCGCGTCATGGCGGCCCATCTCGGTCGTTCGGTGCGGGAGCTGCTGCTCGACGAGCACGCCGAGATCGGCCGCACCGAACTCGCGCAACCGGCGATCTTCGCGATGGAATACGCCATGGCCGAGTCGCTGGCCGATCTCGGTGCGCGCCCGGCCTGGGTGATCGGGCACAGCATCGGGGAGTTCGCGGCCGCGGCGGTGGCGGGCGTGTTCGGCCTGGACGACGCGTGCCGGCTCGTCGCCGCACGAGGCGAGCTGATGCGACGGTTGCCCGGGGGCGGCGCGATGCTCGCCGTGCGGGCGGGCGCCGCGGACGTCGCCGGAGTGCTCGCCGACCGACCGGATATCGCGCTCGCCGCCGTCAACGGGCCGGGTGAGGTCGTGATCTCCGGTGCGACCGCGGCGATCGTCCTGGTCCGGGACACGCTGGCGGCTCGCGGGGTGGATACCACGATGCTCGAGGTGTCCCACGCGTTCCACAGCTCGCTGATGGAACCCATGCTCGAGCAGTTCGCGGCCGTCGCCCGCCAATGCGCCTACCGCGCACCCGCTCTCCCGTTGTACTCGACCGTCCACGGTCGCCCGCTCGACCCGAACGAGGTGATGGACGCCGGATACTGGGTAGAACACGTCCGGGCCACCGTCCGCTTCGGCGATGCCGTCCGGGCCGCTCTCGAGACCGAACCGAGCCATCTCATCGAGATCGGGCCGCGCCGGGTCCTGACCGCGCTCGTCGGACGGATCCGCCCGGAACTCGCGGCGCGCTGCCTGGCACCAAGCCCTGGACCCGGCGCGACCGGCGCCGAATTCACCGAGACCGTCGCCGCGCTGTACCGCGACGGATTCGATCCCGACTGGGACCGGCTCTACGAGCCGGCGCAGCGCGTCCGCCGCCGGTTGCCCGGGTACGAGTTCTGCGCCGAGCAGCGGTTCTGGCTCGAACCCCGCGACACCACAAGACCCTTCGCACCATCCGAGGAAACCTCCATGGATCAGTTGATCGCGCTCTTCCGCGAACAGAACGCCGTCCTGGCGAGCCTGGTAGGCGCTCCGTCCGCCGGGCATGCCGCGCCGCAGGCGAGCGCCGCGCCCGTGGCGACGCGGACGGTCCCGCCGCGCGACATCGTGACGCCCCCGGCGGCCCGCACGACCGTCACGGACCCGCCCATGCCGCCGGAAGCCGTCACCGGCGTCGTCCGCGCGGAATTCGCCAGGGTGAGCGGATTCCCGGCCGATCGGCTCCGCGATGCCCAAACCCTCGGTGACGACCTGGGTCTCGATTCGCTGATGCTGACCGATCTGATCGCGGCGCTGGGCCGCAAGCTGCCCGGACCGACGGTCGATCCGGCCCGGTTCGCGCCGACGACGACGCTCGGCGACGTCACCGCCTATCTGATCGGCCGAATGAGCGGGTCCGCCCCGCGACAGGCCGCCGTACCCACGGCCGCCGGGTCATCCGAACCCCCGTGCGCGGTCGTCGAGCCGGAATACCGGATCTCGGACTTCGCGGAAGTGCGTGCACTCGCCGATCGGCTCTCCGGCGCCGAAGCGCTCGGACTGTCCAATCCGTACTTCTTGGTCAACGACGGCGTCACCCGCGACACCTCGGTGGTCGGCAACGCATCGGTGCTCAACTTCTCCAGCTTCAACTACCTCGGGTTGTCCGGCCATCCGGCGGTCGTCGCCGCCGTGCAGGACGCGGTGGCGCGCTACGGCAGTTCCTGCTCGGCCAGCCGGATCCTCTCCGGAGAGAAGCCGGTGCATCGCGAACTCGAAGCCGAACTCGCGGCCCTGCTCGGCACCGAGGACGCCATCGCACTGGTCGGCGGCCATTCCACGAACGTCACGATCATCGGGCACCTGGTCGGACCGGAGGATCTCGTGATCCACGACAGCCTCGCGCACGACAGCATCATGCAGGGCTGCAAACTCTCGGGCGCGACCCGCCGTCCGTTCCCGCACAACGACCACGCCGCCCTCGATGAACTGCTCACCCAGATCCGCCACCGGTACCGGCGGGTGCTCATCGTGATCGAGGGCGTCTACAGCCAGGACGGCGACATTCCCGACCTACCCGCGCTCATCGAGGTCAAGAAGAAGCACAAGGCGCTGCTGATGATCGATGAGGCGCACAGCGTCGGCGTACTCGGCGCGGGCGGCGGCGGGGTCGGCGAGTATTTCGGCGTCGATCGCGATGATGTCGAATTGTGGACCGGCACGACGTCGAAGGCGCTCGCCGGTTGTGGCGGGTACGTCGCGGGCAGCGCCGAGCTGATCCGGTACCTGAAGTACACGACGCCCGGGTTCGTCTTCAGCGTCGGTATGACGCCGATGAACGCGGCCGCCTCGGCCGCGGCGATCCGCCAGTTGCGGTCGGACCCGGATCTGCTGGTCCGTCTGCGCCGCAACTCCCGGCTGTTCCTGCGATTGGCCGGGGAAGCGGGGGTCGACACCGGTGACAGTCACGACACGCCGATCATCCCGTGCATCGTGGGCGACTCGACGAAGACATTGCGACTGTCGAACGCACTGCTGCGCAGAGGCATCAACGTCAACCCGATCCTGTACCCGGCGGTGCCCGAGAACCTGGCGCGCCTGCGGTTCTTCCTCACCGCGAGCCATACCGAGGATCAGATCCGCGAGACCGTCAAGGTCCTCGCCGAGGAACTCGCCCTGCTCACCGAGGACTGACCGAATGCATGGACGCGCCGCATTCGATGCGGTCGTGGGACGCGGTGCACCGTGTGCTGCGTCGTGCGCCGCAACGCGCACCGGCCGCTGTTAGCATCGGTGCGGCACAACATCCGTGCAGCTGGGAGTGGGTAGCGTCGGCTCAGCGTGGCTCGGCGGAGCGATGAGGGCGGAATGCGAATCCCGCCGCAGCAGGCACCGGGTCGGTCCGGTACGCACCGTCCTTCCCGGCCGGAAATATCCCGGGTGCCGCGGGCGTCGGAACCGCAGAGTGAGGGCTTCGATCAGCGATTCGGCTCGTTCGCGTCTGGTTGATCGGCCGTGATCGCGAAGCGCGCGGTGATATCCGCCCACGCCGGCTACACGGCGCACGAGGCCGGAATCCGCCGAAGACCGTACCGACCGCATCGGAGGTGATGGGCAGCCATGATTCGCTCGAGCGCGCGGACTGTGCTCTCGCTGATCGTCGCCACCGGTACCGGGTTCGCGAGTGCTCCTGCGGTGGCGTCGGGCCCGTTCGAGGTACGCGTGACCGGCGGGATGATCTCCGGCCGCGCGGCCGACGGCACCGTCGAATACCTCGGCATCCCGTTCGCGGCACCCACCGGTGGCGAAGCGCGATTCGGTCCGCCCCGCCCGGTACCACCGTGGCCCGGCGTGCGACCCGCCCACGACCACGGTCCGCAATGCCCGCAGAACGGATACCTGCCCGGCCTTCCGCCGACCGGACCCACCAGCGAAGACTGCCTGTTCATCGACGTCTACGCGCCGGACCGGGTCCCCGACCGCCCGCGGCCCGTCATGGTGTTCTTCCACGGTGGCGGCTACGTCACCGGTTCCAACACCCAATACGACGCTCCCACCCGCATGGTCGCCGACGGCGACGTCGTCGTGGCCGTACCCAACTATCGCCTCGGCCCGTTCGGCTTCCTGTCGCTGCCCGAATTGGCGGCCGAGTCCGGCGGCAGCACCGGAACGGTCGGCATCCAGGACCAGCAGGCCGCTCTGCGGTGGGTGCGGGACAACGCGCACGTCTTCGGCGGCGATCCGGGCAATATCACGATCTTCGGTGAGTCGGCCGGCGGCGGCAGTGTCTGCGCACATTTCGCCGCACCCGGCTCCGACGGCCTGTACGCCAAAGCGATCGTCCAGAGCGGCTCTTGCGCGCGGTCACCCCTGGTCCCTGGCGAGCGTGACGCCGCTTTCGAGCGCTCGCGACACTATGCGGAGAGCCTCGGATGCGGCGATGCCGCAACGCGACTGGGCTGCCTTCGCGCGCTTCCCGCCGCGCAGCTGCTGGACTCGCCGACCGTCCAATTCGAATGGCCGGCTCCCATCTGGGTGCCCAGCGTCGACGGCGTCGTCGTCACCCGGACACTGGACGCCGCCTTGGCGGGCGATGTACGGAAGACGCCGCTGATCGTCGGAAGCAACAGCGCGGAAGGGGCGCTGTTCGTCGCCGACTCCGATTACGCCCGCGGCCGCGTCCCCGACCCGGCGAGCTACGAACGCTATGTCCGCCAATCATTCGGCGACTACGCCGATCGGGTACTCGCCAGATACTCGCTCGACCGGTATCCCTCCCCGGCGGCCGCCAAGATCGCGGTGATCACCGACGGTCTCTTCGCCTGTCCGGCGCTGTTCACCGTCCGCGCCGCGCGCGACACCGGGCATCCGGTGTGGCAGTACGAATTCGATCAGGCGCCGTTCGGCGACAATCCCGTTCTGCCCGGCGCTTTCCACTCGGCCGAACTGTCCTATCTGTTCACGGGTCTCATGGGCGTGCCGATTCCGTGGACCGGCGCGTCCGCCGCCTTCGCCGCGCAAATGCAACGGTGGTGGACGAGCTTCGCCCATACCGGCGACCCGAACGGTCCCGGCGCACCCCCATGGCCGGGCTGGTCCGGATCGGCGGGCCGGAACGCCGACGGGCCGACGCTGGTCATGCGGGCGACCGGCAGCGTCGTGATCGAGGACTTCGCCGCCCGGCACGACTGCGCGTTCTGGTCCGAACGCGAACGCTGAACCCGTCGCCGTGCCGACCTGTGCCCCGCCTGCTCCGGCGGTCGCGCGGAAGCCGCGGCGCCACAGTCCGATCCGTACGGCGCGACATGAGTTCCGGTCCGTTGACCGCTCGCACCGGACACGAGATCGGGCGAGGAGGCGTGCGGGCTCACCGCGACCCGCTCCGGGCGAGGCAACCTCGAGCTCCGGTGAAGGTTGGTCGGAGACAGGCCTTTTCGCTCATTTCCGTGCGCCCTTTCTTGCTGTGCGGGATGCGCTGGGTTAAGGTCGTCGTCATGACTGCCGGGTCGGCGACACGCCGCGCACAGAACGGTCACCCGGCCGCGCTGTGATCATCCGGCGGGCCAGGGGCCCGCCCGCCTTCTTCACGAGATCCCACGTAATACCGGGACGTCGGAAGGAGGTGAACACATGTCCCATTCTGAAACACCGCGGCAGAGCGGGTGGCCGGACTTCGTCGCCGCGCACGCTCGCGGCGGAGTGCTCGAGGCGACCGTCGTCGAGCTCGCGCCCTTCGGCGCCTTCTTGGAAGTCGCTCCTGGCGTCCACGGGTTGCTGCACCGAACCGAGTGGTCTTCCGAGCCGCGAATCGGCACCACCCTGACGGTGCGCATCCTCGATATCGACACCGAGAGGCAGCGCGTGGCCTTGGCGCACGCCGAATAGCACGCTCCACGGGTGTGCCGGGGCAGACTCCACCTGCCCCGGCACATCCGTAAGCCTATCCGTCTCGTCGGCGCACGCACCCGCGCGGAAGCTCCGGAACCTGGTGATCGACCATCGCAATACGGTCAAGGGGCGACCACGTCAGTTTGCTAGCAGTTAACTGGGGTAGAACCGGCACACGTTGCTCCCATCCCGGAAAGGTCCGCTGCCATGGTCGGAAGTTCCGTCGGTGTGCGAGAGGTCGGTCCCGAAGCCGGCGGACTGACGCCCGCGGCCGCCCTCGGCGGGGCGGCATGATCGGCTACTACATCCACCACCACGGGTCCGGGCACCTGTTGCGAGCGCAGTGCGTCAGCGCGCATCTCGACCGATCCGTCGTCGCGCTGTCCTCGTTGGGGCTCGCGGGTCACCGAGCTTTCGACGAGACAGTGGAGTTGCCCGTCGAAGTTCGCGCCGCGCCCGCCGACGACCCCACCGCGGGCGGCATGCTGCACTGGGCGCCCCGCCGCGATCCCGGTCTCGCCGATCGGATGGGGGCGGTCGCCGCCTGGATGGCCGACAGCCGTCCCGATGTCATGGTGGTCGACGCGTCGGTGGAGATAGCGCTGCTGGCCCGGCTGCACGGCGTGCCGGTCGTGGCGATGGCGCTGCCGGGTACCCGGACGGATCCGGCGCACCAGCTGGTGCACCGCGTCGCCGAACGGCTGATCGCCGCGTGGCCGCGCGGGCTGTACAACCCGCTGTGGCTGCACCCGTACGCGGACAAGACCTGCTACGTCGGCGGTATCAGCCGCTTCGCCGAGCGCGTGCCGGTCCGCGCGACGCGCGGGGACGAGCGTCCCGTGGTCCTGGTGCTCGGGGGAGCGGGAGGCGCTCCGTTCACCGCCGCGATGGTGCGCGCGTGCGCCGCGCGTCACAGCCGGTATCGCTGGCGCAGTATCGGATCGGGTGACTGGGTGGACGATCCGTGGCCGCAACTGTGCGAGGCCGACGTGATCGTCTCGCACGCCGGTCAAAGCGCGGTCGCCGACATCGCCGCCGCGGGCAAACCCGCCATCCTGATCCCGGCGGACCGGCCGTTCGGCGAACAGCGGGCAACCGGTCGCGCGCTGGCCGCAGCGGGCATGGCGCTCGTCCTCGACCGCTGGCCCGCCCTCGACGAGTGGCCCACGCTGCTGGCGCGGGCGCGTGAGCTGGACACGGATCGTTGGCGGTGGTGGCACACCAGGGGTGCGGCGGCGCGGGCCGCCGCGGCCATCGGTGAGATCGACGCGCGGGACCTTCGCCCGGCGTCGTGATCCCCGTCGGCGCCACCCGCGCGGCCGGGGCACGCGCCTGCGTCGATGCTGGGTGGGCCGGCCCTCGGCGCCCTGCGGCGTTCCGCCGTCGAGCATCCGGCGACCGAGCCGCGAACCAGCCCCCGCAGAATAAGATGGTTGTCGTCACCGTCGGCGGTGAGCCGTCGGGACGTTTGCTTCGATCGGCTGGATTCAGGGTGAGACTTCGCAGGTAGGAGCATACTGACGCGATGAACGAATCGGGCGACCGAATCGTGGACACGGCTGAAGGAGCGGTAGCCCGGGTGGTCGGGGCGGGGACGCCCCAGACGACGGGGAGCTTCCGGTTCTGGTTCGCGGATCAGCGGTGGGAGTGGTCGGACGAGGTCGCCGCGATCCACGGTTACGCGCCCGACACGGTGACGCCGACGACCGAGTTGCTACTCGCGCACAAACACCCGGAGGACCGGGATCATGTCGCCGAGGCGATCGAGAAGTCGGTCCGCAACGCCGAACCGTTCTGTAGCCGCCATCGCATCATCGACACCGCCGGAGTGGTGCACCACGTCCTCGTGCTCGGCGACACGATGACCGGCAAGGACGGCACCGTGGTCGGCACCGCGGGCTACTACGTCGACCTCACCGCCACCATCGCCGAGGAGCGGCAGGATCTGCTCGACGGCACACTGCCGAAGCTGGTCGAAGCGCGCGCCCTGATCGAGCAGGCCAAGGGCGTGCTGATGCGGATCTACCGGATCAACGCCGACCAGGCGTTCCACGTCTTGCAGTGGCGTTCGCAGGAGACCAACGTCAAGCTGCGTGACCTGGCCGCCCAGCTCATCGCCGAAATCAACGAGCTGCCCCCGGCTCCGCCCGGGGTGCAGACCGCCTTCGACCACATGCTGCTGACGCTGCACGAGCGGGTCCCTGGGTCGTGATCAATCGCCGGGGCCCGAGTCCGGCTAGCGGCGTCGCAGCACAGCGCCGACCCCGTCGCGCAGGGCGGCGACGGCGTCGACCAGGATGATCTCGGCCCCGATGGCCAACGCGGCCACGGGAAGCGCTTCGTCGGCGCGGCGCATCTCTCCGGCGGAGCCGTTCGCCGGCGGTCCGATCAGCGGATTCGGGGCGGTTCCGGCGAGCACCAGGCGGTCACCCAACGCCGTGCGGTCGAGCAGCAGCCGCTCCACGGTGGCGGCGCGTAACGCGGTCGTGGTCGCGGCCAGCCCGGCCACGGCCAGACCCTCCGGGCGCTCGATCTCGGCGGTGAACCGGTCGAGCACCCGGCGGCGCCGCTGCGTGACCACGCGATGCAATATCTCGCGGACTTCCGCGTCGAGCGCCTTCGGGTCCGAACCGGGTATCAGCGTGCCGGATTCGGCCTCGACGACATCCCGGCCCTTCGCGTCGAAGGCCGCCCGCAGTTCCGCGCGGGCCCGTGCTTCTCCCGCGAGCACGACCACCTCCGCGTGCACGCTGTCGGCCAGCCGGTCCAATTCGCGCGCGAACTCGTGGACGTTGCGACGCGTGGTGTCCTCAACCCGCTGCCGGATGGTGCGATGAGACCAGTGCTTGGGCCGGATCTCGGGCACCTCCGCTTCGCT
>JBPAJV010000005.1:0-307821 GCA_051451085.1 Nocardia asteroides
CACGAACTCGTCGACCGATCGCGGGAAGCGGCTTTGTCCGCGTTCGCCAACGCGGAGGTGCCTTTCGAGCGCGTGGTCGAGGAAGCGGCTCCCGCTCGCACCGGAACGCGCGACTTGCTCCTGCCCGTGATGCTGTCGTTCCAGAACGTTGAGCAGCCCGCCCTCGAGCTTCCGGACCTGACGGTCACCGCCGTCGACAACGGTGTGGTCGCGGCGAAATTCGATCTGCAAGTGGTCGTCGAGCCAGGACTCGGCGCCGATGGCGGCGCTGCGGGACTGACCGTGACATTCACCTATGCCACCGCGCTTTTCGATGAATCCACAGTGCGAGCCTTCGGGCGGCGGTTCGAGCGGATCGTGTCGGCGGTGGCGGAGAATCCCGCGACTGCGGTCTGGGACATCGGCATTCTCGATGCGACCGATGTCCTGCCCGCTCTCGCGCCCGAGGCGACGAGCGCGCCGTCCGGAGTCGTGCCCGCTCCGGTGGCGACGCTGCCCGCGCTGATCGGCGAGCAAGCCCGGCGCAGACCGGACGCGGCGGCGGTCCGGTTCGACGGCGCTACGCTCGGTTTCGAGGCGTTGTGCCGGCGTGCCAATCGAATCGCCCGCGCGCTGATCGCGGCCGGAGCCGGTCCGGAAACCGTTGTCGCGGTTGCGGTGTCGCGCACGGAAGAACTGCCGGTCGCGCTGCTCGGTGTGCTCGTGGCCGGTGCGGCCTACCTGCCCATCGACCTCGGCTACCCGGCGCAGCGGGTGGCTTTCGTGCTCGCCGACGCAGCGCCGGTGTGCCTGCTGACCATGGCTGCCGAGCGACCCGCCATCCCGGACGCCGAACTGCCCACCGTCTTGCTGGAGCAGACGGCGGAGTTCTCCGACGATCCGATCACCGACGCAGACCGGCGCGGACCGCTGCTGCCGGACAACCTCGCCTACGTCATCTACACCTCCGGCTCCACGGGCGTGCCGAAGGGCGTCGGCGTGACGCACCGCAACGTGGTGGAACTGTTCGCGCACGCGCAACCACTCTTCGATTTCGGCGAGGACGACGTCTGGACGGTGTTCCATTCCTTCGCGTTCGACTTCTCGGTGTGGGAATTGTGGTGCGCGCTGGCGACCGGCGGCACCGTCGTCGTGGTGGATTACGCGACGTCGCGATCACCGGAATTGTTCCGCGAGCTGCTGATCCGCCAACAGGTCACGGTGCTGAATCAGACGCCGACCGCGTTCGGCCAACTGGTCGAGGCGGACCGGGACGCTCCCGCTGATTCCGGCGAGTTCGCCCTGCGCTATGTGATCTTCGGTGGTGAGGCGCTGGATCTGCGGCAACTGCGGCGTTGGTACGAGCGCCATCCGGGAGACGAGACGCGCTTCGTCAACATGTACGGCATCACCGAGACGACCGTGCACGTCTCTTTCCTCGAGGTCGGTGCGCATCTGATGGACAGCGCGGTGAGTCTGGTGGGCCGAGCGCTGCCCGGATTGGACACGTACGTGCTGGATCCGCGGCTGCGCCCGGCGCCGTTCGGGACGCCCGGTGAGATCTATGTCGCGGGCAGCCAGCTGTCGCGGGGCTATTCGGGGCGGCCGGGCCTCACCGCGACACGGTTCGTCGCAAATCCTTTCGGCCCGCCGGGATCTCGGATGTATCGCTCCGGTGACCTCGCACGTTGGGTTCGGTCCGACGGCGAGGCCGGACTCGCCTACGCCGGTCGCGGCGACCAGCAAGTGCAGTTGCGCGGGTTCCGGATCGAGCTGGGGGAGATCGAAGCGGCCCTGGTGCGCTGTCCCGGGGTGAGCCGGGCCGTCGCGCTGGTCAGAGCCGATCCGTCGCTCGGCGACCAGTTGGTCGGCTACGTGCTACCCGAGCCGGATACGCGGCTGGACCCGGCCGCCTTGCGCACGCAGGTGGCCGAGTACCTGACCGGCTACATGGTGCCCGCCACGATCGTGGTGATCGACGCCATTCCCGTGACCCCCAACGGCAAGCTCGACCGGCGCGCGTTGCCCGCGCCCGAATTCCGCGCTCGCGCCTTCCGCGCGGCCGCCACGCCCGTCGAGGCGACCGTCGCCGCCGCTTTCGCCGAAGTGCTCGGCGCCGATCGCTTCGGCATGGACGACAACTTCTTCGAACACGGCGGCAACTCCCTGCTCGCCGCGAAGCTGACGCTGCGGCTGTCGTCCGCGCTCGGCACCCGGATTCCGGTGATGCGCGTGTTCACCGCGCCCACACCCGCCGAATTGGTCGCCGACCTGGCCCGCAGGGCGAGCGGCGCGGTAGAGGCCGAGGCGGCGTTCAACATGCTGCTGCCGTTGCGCCCCGGCGGTTCGGCCGCACCGTTGTTCTGTGTTCACCCGGTCTCGGGAATCTCGTGGTCCTACGCGGGCCTGGCCGCCTACCTCGACCCGGACCGTCCCATCTACGGACTGCAGACGCCCGTGCTGGCGGCCGACGACGTGCTGCCGGATTCGATCGAGGAGTGGGCCCATCGCTACCTCGAGCTGATCCGTTCCAAGCAACCGACCGGTCCGTACCACCTGCTCGGTTGGTCGTTCGGTGGCGTCATCGCGCACGAGATCGCGGTGCAATTGCAACGCGCGGGGGAGCGAGTCGCGCTGCTGGCGGTGATGGACAGCTACATGGCGGATCCGCCGGACACGCCGCCCGATGACGCGGGCCAGGTGCCGGTGGCCGAATTGATCGGCGGCTTGCTCGGCGCGCAAGCCGGCGACCTCGGCAATGTGGCGGATGTGGACTGGGCCGCGCTTCCGCAGCGGATGACCGAACTCCCGGAGCCGTTCGCATCCTTCGGCGCCGACCGCGTCACGCGAATTCTCGACGCGGCGGTGCACTCGGTCGCGCTCCGCAGCGCCTACGACCCGCCCGTGTACCGGGGAGATGTCGTCTATTTCACCGCGGCACTCGATGACCCAACCGGCTGTGTCGGGGCGTCGATCTGGGCAGAAGTCGTCGACGGGCGGGTGCGCAACCACGCTGTATCGACGACGCATTGGCAGATGACCGTGGCGTCGGGGCTCGCCCGGATCGCCGAGGTGCTGACCGAAGTGTGGCGCGCGGACGAGCCGGGAACGGACTGCCCGGTCAGCCGGTGAACCAGCGCCGCAGCCTGGCCCCGGCCGCGGCGGCCTTCTCCCGGGCGAGGTCCACCGACGGCGGTGAGAACGGCGCGACCGGCGCGGGACCGGACAGGAAATCGGCCTCGACCTTGCCGACCAGCCCGTCGCCGAACTCGATGTGGCACGTGCCCCGGCCGCGGTACCGCTGCGCCGAGGAGGAGCCGCTCAGCTCGGCTTCGATCATCGCGGCGGCCGTGCGGGCGGCGTCCTCGGCGAATACGCCCGCGCGCGGGACCGGCGCGTCGGCGCAGTCACCGATGGCGTAGACGCCGGGGTACGGCGTCCGGAGGGTGTGCGGGTCGACGGCGATCCAGCCGTCGGTCCCGCCCTCGGTCAGCCCGGACGCCTCGACGACCGAGGGAACCCGGTGCTTCGGGATCCCGATGAACAGGTCGTAGGGCAGCTCGCCCGCGCGGGTGATCGCCATGTGGCGGTCGGGGTCGAGGGCGTGCACCGAGCGTCCGGGCGAGTATTCGATGCCCCGGCGGGTGAACGCTGCCACGATCGCGGCGGAGGTGTCCGCGGAGACGGGAATCGGTGCGGGCATGGGGGTGAGGAAATGGATGCCGGTGCGGTCACGGAGGCCACGCCGGACCAGATGCTCGTGCAGGAGCATTCCGCCTTCGTAGGGCGCGGGCGGGCACTTGAAAGGCACGCTCAGCACCGCGACGATCACCTTCCCGCCGTCGAAGTCGCCGAGGCGGTCGCGCAATCGGCAGGCGCCGTCGATGGAGTAGTACTCACATCCGTCTTCGGCGAAGCCAGGGGTCGCGGCGTGGTCGTAGTCGGCGCCGAGCGCGACGACGAGGATGTCCGGGTCGTACTCGCAGCGGTCGGTGCGGACGCGGCGGGTCCGCGGATCGATCTCGGTGACCTCCTCCTGCCGGAATTCGACGCGGGGATGCACGAAGCGGGAGTACGGCACGCGGACGGCTTCCGGCGGTACGTTTCGGAACAAAATGTCCAGTTTGGCGAAGCCGAAGGTGAAGGAGTCGTTACGGTCGACGATGACGATACGGAGCTCGTCGGCCGGCGAACCCGACAAGCGGGTGGCCAGCTCCAGCCCTCCGAACCCCGCACCGAGAATGAGTACGGTTGTCATACGCTGATTGTTCACCCGGTGGCGCCGCCGAGTCGAGCGGCTTCCTACCGTGGTAGGAGCCCTGTCGGCGCTCGCAGCCGTGGCCGGAGTGCCCTGCATTCGGTGACCTTCGGCCATCATCTGCGCCGCCGGATCGCGCGATGCTGGAAAGAACAGCCGAGTAAGCCGTGCAGTCGGATGGCATCGGCCATCGACCACCGGGAATGAGCATGCCCCATGACAGAACTACGGCCCCTCGATTCGGGCTTCATGGAACTGGAGGACGCGGACCGGCATATCAGTCTCGGAATAGGCGCGGTGGCGATCATCTCCGGTGCTCCGCCGAGCCGGAACGAGTTCACGGGCATACTCGCCGGCGGCGTGGGGCAGAACGCGCGCCTGCGTCAGAAGGTGCGTCGGGCGCCGCTCGATCTCGCCAGGCCGGTGTGGGAGGACGATCCGCAGTTCGACCTCGCCCACCACGTCCGCTGGACGGCGCTCCCCACGCCGGGCGACGAGTCCGCGCTGTGCGAACTGGTGGCGACGGAATTGGAGGAGCGGCTCGATCGTGACCATCCGCTGTGGCAGTGCGTTGTCGTCGAACATCTCGCGGGAAACCGCTGGGCATTGCTCGTCAAAGCGCACCACAGCTTGGTGGATGGAGTGTCCGGCATCGCGGTGTTCCGGAGTCTTTGCGATCCGGCACCGGGGGAGCGGACGGACTCCGCACCCGAGCCACGGGCTCGGACCGAGGTGCGGTGGCCGGACCTGCTCCGCGAGGTGACACGGCTTCCGGTCGTGGCGCCCCGATCCGTGCTCGGCCTGGTGCGCGGCTTGGCTCCGCTGGCGTCCGCCGCCGTGTCTCCGGCCGCCGGATGCTCGCTCAACGGCCCCATCGGCCGGCAGCGCCGGTACGTCGTGGCACGCGCCGCGCTGCCGGACGTCCACGAGATCGGCGCCGCGTTCGGCGTGACCGTCAACGACGTCGTCCTGGCCTCGGTCGCCGCCGCCTACCGTGACCTGCTGATCGGCCGCAACGAACCGCCCGCGCCGGACAAACTGCGCATCCTCGTCCCGGTCTCGACGCGGTCCGAACACGCGAAATACACCCTGGACAACCGGGTCTGGGCGATGCTGCCGTTCCTGCCGATCGATGTCGCCGACCCGATCGAGCGGCTTCAGGTGATCCGGGCGCGGATGGTGCGGCACAAGTCGGGAGGCGAAGCGCAGGCGGAGAACTCGGTGCTCGCGCTGGCGGGCCTGCTGCCGTTCGCGCCCATGGCGTGGAGTCTTCGTCTGCTGGCGCGGCTTCCGCAGCGCATGGTCGGCGCCTTGGTGACGAACGTGCCGGGTCCGCGCGAGCAGTTGTCGATTCGCGGGCGCGAGGTCGTGGAACTGCTTCCGGCCATACCGATCGCGATGCGGTTGCGTACCGGGATCGCGGTCCTCAGTTATGCGGGCCACCTGGCGTTCGGCATCACCGGGGACTACGACACCGCGCCAGACCTCGCGGTGCTCGCGGAGGGGATCGAGCGGGAGATCCGGCGGCTCTACGAGCACGCCGGGATCCGGCGGCCGCCGCGTCCTGAAATGACCGGGCCGTGACCGGCACCCGGCCGTCCGCGGCGGGCCGGCCTCGAAGTCGCGTCCGCCGGAAGATGACGGATCGGGGACTTTCTGCCCTGTCCGACGGCGCGATTCGATGGTGGTATAGGAGATCGCGGTGACGAGTGAAGACCGGAAAGCGAGGTCATTGCCGAGTGGATTCGCGCGCGTTGTGCCCCGGCACGAGATCATGATCGCCTCGAACGGCATCGCCGACAGCGGCGCTCCGGGCACCACGCTGGTCGAGCTCGACCGCGAGGAAGCGATGCGGCTGCTGGCGAGTGCCGCCTATGGGCGTGTGGTGTTCACCCGCGACGCGCTGCCCGCGATCCGCCCGGTCAACCATTACGTCGACGATGGAGTGGTCATCGTGCGTACCCGGGTCACCTCACGGCTCACCGACACGATTCGCGCCGATCCCTGTGTCGTCGTGGCCTACGAGGCCGACGACATCGACGCGGTGAGCCATGTGGGCTGGTCGGTGGTCGTGACCGGACTCGCCCGCACGGTCACCGATCCCGACCGGGTCGCCCGCTACACCGGACTGCTCCGGCCATGGGCCGACGCTGTCATGGATACGGTCATCGCCATCGAACCCACGATCGTCACCGGCTTCCGGCTGGTCGGGGTACAGGGATAGGTGTCTATCGGCCCGCCGCGTGCATAAACAGTCGGGTGGCGCTTACCTGCGCGATCTGTGAGCGATGACGGGACTTTCGGGAACGAAAAGTGACCGAGATGGTCCTTGCATCCTTATGCCCAGTGATTGTCCTCGGCAGTGCCTCTGTCGAGCGGGGACCACCCGCCGAATTTGCCGAACTATCGTCCCGGGAATGTCCCGACCCTATCCGGCGCGAACATGGCGCGGGCACGGAGGGCATCCGAGTTCCGTTGCGGGAATAACGTACTGCATGGCCTGCGGCCGCCGCCGGTATCGCCCGGTGCGGTTCGTTCCGTCGCGACGCCGGTCCAGCGCAGGTTGCCGTCGGATCGTTCGGCGCCGCCGATCCACGCTCTGACCGGGCCGATGCCTCGCGCCGACCGTGGCCGACAGCCCGCTCGCCGCCGATCCGTCCATCGAACCGAAATGCTCCCGAGCACTGGAGTACTGGTGGCTCAGCGACGCGGTCTCGGAACAAGCGACGATACCGCGATCGCGTAACAAGAGGTATGCAGACGTCGCGATATCTATAGCAACAGGATTCGGTGTCTTCTACCGAATCATCGCAGATATCGAATTATCTGCCCCGTGGCATCTCTCGATTTCGGATGAATGCCACTCTGTTCAGGAGTGTCTTGCAATATCTGATCGAGCGCAGAATCATCCAGTTGCCAATATATTGCTGCAAATATAGAGCATCGCTTCTGATCATTAGTTCGGCGCGTGGAGGAAGCTGGATGGGGTCTCCGCCGGATTCACTCGCGGTGCTGGCCATCCCGGCTCGATTCCGGCTCCGGCCCTGCATGTACGATGCTCGATCGCAGGTGCTTCCTCTGGGTCGCACCCCTGGCAACAGGCACTTCGTGGATGATATGCGCGTGCGACGATCGCTCCGCACAGGGTGTGCCGCGGACGCATTGCTCGAAACGAGATTGGAAACGCCCGGCTTCCGTGCGGAGTCGGGGGCTTTGATACCACTAGACTGACCCGGACTGCTGTCAGATAGCTTGTCCCACCTGAGTGTCGATGCTTCACCGCAGCTTCAAAAGTTCTGTTTTCAGATTCTGAGACGACTGGAAAGCCGACAAACGGGAGGTGTGGGAGTCGCCGTCGATGTCTCGCCGGTATCCGATCGAGATGCCCGGCGGTGACGGAACCAGCTACACGCGGTACCTGACGGGAGCGGCGAAGAGCAGGGGTAGCGCCGCCTCGAAGTAGACGAAGTGCATATATAAGCCAGATTTCGGATGCGGTGGACCGATGTCCTTCCGCCGTGCTGCGGCGCGTCCGGGTATGAATGAGGGGTCATGCGATGAATCTGAAGTCAGACGGAACCGCCGACGGCGATGCGGGGCTGATTCCGCTCTCGAATGCGCAGTACGGAATGTGGCTCGCGGACCACATGCCCGGTGGACCGGCTGTCAACATCGCACAATACGTCGAGATCGAAGGGCCGGTGGACCTCGACGCGTTCACGCAGGCGGTGAACGACGGTGGACGCGAAACCGAGTCCCTCGTGGTGCGCGTGGTCGAATATGACGGACGCCCTTATCAATTCGTCGACCGCAGCATCGTCTACGACGAGCCGCTGCTGGATTTCAGCGACGCGGAGGATCCGGTCGCGGCGGCGATGGAATGGATGCGCCGCGACTACAACACCAAGGTGGTCGACCTCAGCCGCGACCGGCTCACCGCGACGAGGCTCATCCGGGTCGGTGAAGACCACTATTTCTGGTACGGCCGTGCGCACCATCTGGTGATCAATGGGTACGGCGCCTTCAACAGCCTGACCCGGATGGCCGAGCACTACAACGCCCTGCTGGAGGGTCGGCCGCCGACCCGGCTGGACGCGGCGAGCCTGCGTGACATCGTCGAAGCCGAGCGCGCCTACCGCGCCAGCCCACGGTACGAAACGGACAAGACCTACTGGCTGAACAAGGTTTCCGATCTGCCGGCCCCGGTGAGCCTGTCGGGTCGAACGGCGCGGTCGGGCAAGATCGACCGGGTGGCGAGCCTGGAGCTGCCCGCGCATCTGTCCGACCGGCTCGATCGCTTCGCCGACGAAGTGAACGCGTCGGCCGCGCAGGTGGTGATCGCCGCGTTCGCGGCGTTCCTCGCCCGGATGACCGGCACCGACGACGTCGCGTTGTCGATGCCGGTGACCGCGCGAGTGACCAAACGCCTGCGCAACGCCGCCGCGATGCTGGCGAACATGGTCCCGATCCGTTTCGCCGTCGACCATTCGACCACCGTGGAACAACTGGTGCGTGCCTCGGTGTCCGAGCTCGTCTCGGCGATGCGCCACCAGCTGTACCGTTTCGAGGATCTGCGCCGCGATTCCTCCGCGCTCGACGCGTCGGCGACCTCGTTCGGACCGATCGTCAACATCTTGTTCTTCGACTCGGAGATCCGTCTCGGATCGGCCATCGGCCGCTACCGCGCGCTGACCTCAGGCGCGCTCAACGATCTGCAGATGAACCTGTACCGCTCCGGCGCGGACGCGCCGCTGCTGATCGAGCTGCACGGCAACGCCAACCTGTACGGACAGGCCGAACTCGAGTCGCACGCGGAGCGGTTCCTCGATTTCCTGCACCGGATGATGGAGTCGCCGCTGGACACCCGCGTCGGCGACATCCAGCTGCTCGGGCCCGCCGAGGAACAGCGTATCGTCGCGGAGCTCGCGGGCCGCGACGGTGCATCCCCCTGCGCCACACTGGTGGATCTGCTGACCAGGCAGGCGGCGGCCACGCCGTGCGCGGTGGCCGTCACAGCCGGCGCCACCAGCCTCAGCTACCGCGAACTCGACGAGCGATCCAACCGGTTCGCCCGCAGGCTCATCGCACTCGGCGCGGGGCCGGAAACGCTGGTAGCCATCGCTCTGCCACGGGACGCCGATCTGATCGTCGCCGCGCTCGGCGTCCTGAAATCGGGCGCGGGGTACCTTCCACTGGACACGGCTCATCCGGCCGATCGGCTCGAATACGTGCTCGGCGACGCGAATCCGATCGCCGTGGTGACCGAGCCGGGCGTACGCGAACAGGTGCCGGGTGATCCCGGCCGGGTCTTGCTGTTCGACAACGTTCTGGCCGCGGAGCAGGCCGCGGACCCGATCACCGACGCCGATCGCACCGGGCCCCTGCGCCCCGACCACCTCGCCTACGTCATCTACACGTCCGGATCGACCGGACGGCCCAAAGGCGTCTCGATCACCCACCGGGCCGTGTCGACCTACCTGGTGAACTCGTGCGCCGAGATCGGGATCAGGGCCGACGACGTCTGGACGTTGTTCCACTCCTTCGCGTTCGACTACTCGGTCTGGGAGATCTTCGGCGCGTTGGTCACCGGTGGCCGGGTCGTCGTCGTGGACAGTCTCACCAGCCGTTCGCCGGACGAAGTCGTGCGCCTCGCGGCGCGTGAGAAGGTCACCGTCTTCAGCCAGACACCGTCGGCGTTCTACCAGTTCGCGGCCGCGCGACAGCGGTACGCGCACGCCGGGGAGCCGGCCGGTGAGCTGTCGCTGCGGCTGGTCGTCCTCTCCGGCGAAGCCCTCGACCCGGCCGGTCTGGCCGACTGGTACGAGCACAATCCGAATCAGCCCGTGCTGGCCAACAGCTACGGGATCACCGAGACCACCGTCTTCGTCACCTACACCGGCCTCACAGCGGACGTGGCCGTCCCGGGCGCACCGAGCACGGTGGGGCCGGCGCTGCCGGGTTTGCGCACCTATGTCCTGGACGAGCGGTTGCGCCCGTGCCCGCTCGGCGCCTGGGGCGAGATCTACGTGGCCGGAACGCAACTCGCCCGCGGCTATCTCAACCGGCCCGCGCTGAGCGCGGGACGGTTCGTCGCGAATCCGTTCGGACAGCCGGGCGAGCGCCTCTATCGCAGCGGGGACGTCGCGCGTTGGAACCACGCGGGAGAGCTGGAATATCGTGGTCGCGCCGACCAGCAGGTGCAATTGCGCGGATTCCGCATCGAGCTGGACGAGATTCGCAACGCGCTGCTCACCCACGGAAGCGTCGCCGCGGCGGTCGTCGTCGTGCACCTGCCAGGAACGGAGGCGGCCCGGCTCGTCGGATATGTCGTTCCCGCGGTGGGCGCCGCCTGCGAGGCGGACGTCCTGCGCGCGCATGTCGGCGAGCAGTTGCCGGAATACATGGTGCCGTCGAGCGTGGTCGTCATCGACGCGGTGCCGCTGACCGTGAACGGCAAAGTCGACTATCGGGCACTGCCCGAGCCGGTCTTCGATTCGTCCGCGGCGTACGTCGCGCCCCGCACGGTCGTCGAGGAGTCGATCGCGGACGTCTTCGCCGAAGTGCTCGGCACGGACCGGGTGGGCGTACTGGACAGCTTCTTCGAGCTCGGCGGCAACTCGATCACCGCGACGAGCGCGGCGGTGCGCATCGCGGAAGTGACCCGCTGCGACGTCTCGGTTCGCGATCTGTTCGTCAAGCAGACCGTCGCGGAACTGGCCGCTCACCTCGAGGACGCGCAGCGTTCCGGCAGGCCGGTGCTGCGGGCGGTGACCAGACCCGAGCCCATCCCGCTCGCGCCGGCGCAGAACCGGATGTGGCTGGTCAACCAGGCCGATCCGGCCTCGGCGGCCTACAACATCCCGCTGATCGTGCAGCTGACCGGACGTCTCGACGACGCGGCGCTGCGCGCCGCGCTGACCGACGTGATCGATCGGCACGAGTCGCTGCGCACCGTCTATCCCGCCGTGAACGGCGAGGGGATTCAGGTCATCCTGTCGGCGGAAGAGGTCGTCGCCGGTCTGGACCTGAGCCCGCAGCCGACCGACCCGGACGACATCGACCATCGGATCCGCGAGCTGGCCTCGACCGGAACCGATCTGCGCGAGCGCGCCCCGATCCGGGTCGCGTTGCTCGCGACGGCCGATCGGCGGCGGCATGTGCTGGTCGTCGTCCTGCACCACATCTGCTGCGACGGTTCCTCTCTCCGGCCGCTCGCGGTCGATGTCGCCGTCGCCTACCAGGCACGGGTGGAAGGCAAGGTCCCGGACTGGGAGCCCTTGACCGTCCAGTACGCCGACTACAGCATCTGGCATCGCAGCCTGCTCGGCGACCCGGACGATCCACAGTCGCTGGCGGCTCGCCAGTTGCGGTATTGGTCGCAGCAGCTGGCGGGGATGCCGCCGGTGCTGGAACTGCCCGCGGACCGACCGCGTCCGGCCCGCCGGTCGATGCGCGGCGACGTCGCCGACACCGTCATCCCGGCCGAAACCTTCGCGGGAATCGAACGGTTGGCGCGCGCGGCCAACGTCACCACGTTCATGGTCGTCCACGCGGCGCTGGCCGTGCTGCTCGCCCGTCTCACGGGTTCGGCGGACATCACGATCGGCACGCCGGTCGCCGGCCGCGGTGAACGCGCGCTCGAGCCACTCATCGGCATGTTCGTCAACACCGTCCCGCTGCGCACCGAGGTATCCTCCGAGCAGTCGTTCACCGAGTTCCTGGCGCGCGTCAAGGACATCGACGTCGACGCCTTCGCCAACAGTGACCTGCCCTACGAGCGTGTCGTCAACGAACTGCACCCGAAGCGGTCCCCGGCATACGCGCCGCTGTGCCAGGTGTATCTGGCTTTCGAGAACATGGAACGGGCGAGCTTGGAGCTGTCCGAGCTCACCGTCGAGCTGCTGGATCCGGGCGCGGAACCGGCGAAGGTGGACATCATCGTCACCGTCGCCGAGAACACCGCCGCAGGTGGTGACGTCGCGTTGCGGATCAACTACGCGACGGACCTGTTCGACCGGGAGACCGTCGAGGAACTGGCCGAGCGGCTGAACCGGATCCTCGACGCGTTCGTGTCCAATCCCCGGGCACGGGTCGGTGATGTGGATCTGCTGTCCGGGGTCGAGCGACTGGGACTCGTGCCTGCCTCCGGTGGTCGTGGCGAGCGGCCCCGGGTGCTCGCGGAGGTCTTGCTGGTCGGCGAACGCAGCGCGCCCGCCGTGGTGTCGGGTGATCGCGTGCTGTCCTACGGAGAGCTGGACGAGTGGTCCAATCGGATCGCGCGGGCGCTGATCGAATGGGGTGTCGGGCCGGGCGACCAGATCGCGTTGGCCATGGGACGGTCGGTGGAATTCGTCGTCGGTGTGTGGGCGGTGGCACGGTCGGGCGCCGCGTTCGTGCCAATCAATCCGCGGTACCCGAGTGAGCGGATCGCGCACATGATCGCCGACTCGCAGGTGGAGATCGCGCTCTCGGTCGAGGCGTCGTGCGATCTGCTTCCCGGGCATGTGCGGCAGTTGATTCTCGACCATCCGAGCACCGAGGCGTTCATCGCGACCCAGTCCGCGGCCGCGGTGACCGACGCCGACCGCGTGCGCGCCTGCCGGGTGGCCGACGCCGCCTACGTGCTGTACACCTCGGGCTCGACCGGCAAACCGAAGGGTGTCGCGGTCACCCACGAGGGCTTGGCGAACTTCGCCGTCGAGCAGCGGGAACGGTATCGCGTCGATCGCAGGTCACGGGTGTTGCAGGTGGCGGCGCCGGGTTTCGACGCCGTGATGCTCGAGCTGCTGATGGCGCACGCGAACGGCGCGGTGCTCGTCGTGTCGCCGCCGGAGGTTTTCGCCGGTGCGCAACTGGCCGAGCTGATCCGCGCGCACGAGGTATCGCACGCGTTCGTGACCCCCAGTGTGCTGGCCACGATGTCGCCTGCCGGACTCGATTCGCTGCGAGTGCTGGTGGCGGGCGGGGAGGCTGTCTCGGCCGAGACGGTGGCCGTGTGGGCGCCGGGACGTCGTCTGCACAACGGATACGGACCCACCGAGACCACGATCATGGTCGCGATCAGTGATCCGCTGTGTGCGGGCGACCCGGTCACCATCGGCGGCCCGATCCGCGGCGTCGACGCGGTGGTTCTCGATGAGCGTTTGCGGCCCGTCCCGGTCGGGGTCACCGGACAGCTGTACGTCTCGGGTGTGCAGCTTTCGCGTGGATACCTCAACCGGCCCGCGTCGACGGCCGCCACATTCGTCGCCAATCCGTACGGCCCCGCGGGCACCCGTATGTACGGAACCGGTGACCTGGCGCGCTGGACCACCGAGCACACGCTGGAATATCTGGGACGCACCGATTTCCAGGTCAAGATCCGTGGCCAGCGCATCGAACTCGGCGAGATCGAGGCCGTCCTCGCCGGGCACCCAGCGGTGTCGGCGGCGGTCGTGGTCGGCGTGAACGCCGAGGGCGGAACGCGACTGGCGGCGTACGTGGTTCCCGCCGACGGCGCGGTCGAGACCGCGGAGCTGACGAAGTACGCCGCACAGCGCCTGCCGTCCCACATGGTCCCGGACTCGATCATGGTGCTCGACGCGCTCCCGCTGTCGTCGGTGGGCAAGGTCGACCGCACCGCGCTGCCGGAACCCGAGTTCGCCCCCGCCGCGCATTTCGTCGCGCCACGCAATGCCACCGAGCAGATCGTCGCGGACATCTGCGCGGGCGTGCTCGGCATCGAACGCGTCGGCGTGCTCGACAGCTTCTTCGATCTCGGCGGCAACTCGCTGTCGGCCACCCGCGCGGCGGCGCAACTCAGCGGCGCGTTCGGCGTCGAAGTGCCCTTGCGCGCGATCTTCGAGACACCGACCATCGGCGCGCTGGCGGAGCGCCTGCGCAGCGCCGACACGGCGACTCGTGAGCCGCTGGTCCCGCAGGAGCGTCCGGACCGGATCCCGCTGTCACCCGCCCAGGCGCGGATGTGGTTCCTCAATCAGTTCGACACCGGTTCGCCGGTCTACAACATCCCGCTCGTCGTGCGGATGTCGGGGGAGCTCGACGTGGCCGCGATGCAGGCGACGATCGCGGACGTGCTCGAACGGCACGAGGCGCTGCGGACCGTCTATCCGGACAGCGACAGCGGTCCGCATCAGGTGATCGTCCCGGTGCGGACCGCGTTGCCGCCGCTGGTGCCGGTGCCGGTCGCGGCCGAGGAGATCGAGGCGCGCGTCGCCGCGGAGGTGACGGTGGGCTTCGACGTCACCACCGAGGTTCCGTTCCGGGTGGCGCTGTTGCGCAGCGCGCCGGACGAGCACGCGCTCGTGCTCGTCGTCCATCACATCAGTTTCGACGGGTCCTCCCTCGCGCCGCTGGCCGCGGACCTGATGACCGCGTACGAATCCCACGTCCGGCAGCAGCCGCCGCGATGGGCGCCGTTGCCCGTGCAATACGCGGATTACACCTTGTGGCAGCGGAAGTTGCTCGGCACCGAGGACGATCCGCACAGCCCGACCGTCGCCCAGACGCGGTACTGGCTGGCGGCGCTGGCGAATCTGCCCGAGGTTCTCGATCTGCCCACCGATCGTCCGCGGCCCGCGCGGCAGTCGTTCCGTGGCGGGACGGTCACGGCGACCCTCCCCGCGGATCTCCATCGTTCGGTCGTCGCGCTGGCCCGCCGTCACGACGCGACGGTCTTCATGGTGATGCACGCGGCGTACGCGGCGCTGCTGGCGCGGCTGTCCGGCACCGGGGACATCGCGGTGGGCACGCCGATCGCCGGTCGCGGCGAGCCGGGGCTGGACGGCTTGGTCGGCATGTTCGTCAACACGCTGGTGTTGCGCACCTACATCGAGCCGGGCGCGTCCTTCGTCCGGATCCTGGATCAGGTCAGGGCCACCGACCTGGCGGCCTTCGAGAACGCCGACATCCCGTTCGAGCGCTTGGTCGAGGTGCTGAACCCGCCGCGCTCGACGGCACACGCACCGCTGACCCAGGTGGGTTTCTCGTTCCAGAACATCGAGATCCCCACCGTGGAGTTCGAGGGCCTGACGGTGTCGGCCCAGATGGCGGACCCGAGCGTAGCGAAGTACGACCTGCATCTGAATCTGGTCGACGCCTTGGAACCGGTCGGCGAACCGGGCGATATGGCAGTCGAGTTCAATTACGCCACCGATCTGTTCGACGAGGCCACGGTCACCTCGATGTTCGATCGTTACCTGCTGCTGCTGCGCGCGATCGTCCTCGATCCCACTCGCCCCATCGGTGACATTCATCTGCTGACCAAGCCGGAATCGCGCGATCTGGCGATGCGGTCGGCGGGTGTGACGACACAGGCGCCGCCTGCGACGATCGCGGATCTGTTCGCCGCGCAAGTGGCCGCGACGCCGGAGCATACGGCGGTCATCGATGACGCGAGCGGCGCCCGGATCGGCTATCGGGACTTCGGCGCCCGGGTGAACGCGCTGGCCCGTGCGTTGATCAGGCGCGGTGTCGGCCCGGAGACCGTCGTGGCGGTGGCGATACGGCGCTCGGTGGATCTGCTGGCCACGCTGTATGCCATCCATGCCGCGGGTGCGGCCTATCTGCCGCTTGATCCGGATCACCCCGCCGACCGGGTTCGTACTGTCCTGGCCGCCGCACGCCCCAGCGCGGTCCTCACGCGGCCGGACGACCACGCGAATCTGCCCGACGGCGCGCCGGTGTGGGAACTGGCGCAGCTCGAGGCCGAGCGCGAGGACGGGTCGCCGATCACCGACGCCGACCGCATCCGGCCGTCGCGTCCGGAAGATCTGGCCTACGTCATCTACACCTCCGGCTCGACGGGTGTGCCGAAGGGTGTGGCGGTTCCGCACGCCGCGGTGGTGAACCAGCTGCGCTGGATGCGCGATCACTACCGCCTCGACGGCGACGACGTCATGGTGCTGCGGACGCCGGTGACGTTCGACCTGTCGGTCTGGGAGCTGTTCTCGGCTCTGACCTGCGGCGCCGCGTTGGTCGTCGCAGGCCCCGATGCCCACGGTGACCCACGGGAGGTCGCGCGGCTGCTGGCCGAACACCGAGTGACCACGGTGGATTTCGTGCCTTCGCTGCTGTCGGCGTTCCTCGAGGTCGCCACGCCGGGCGAGTGCCCGGCCCTGCGGCGCGTGCTGTGCATCGGCGAGGCGCTTCCGGCCGAAACGGTGCGGCGTTTCCGGGAGTTCGGCGACGCGCGCATCGACAACCTGTACGGACCGACGGAGGCCGCGGTCAGCGTCACCGCCCACCGCATCGACACGGTGGACGGCGTCGCCGTGCCGATCGGCGCGCCGGAGGCGAATGTCATCGTCCGGGTGCTGGATTCGCGGCTGCATCCCGTTCCGGTCGGCGTGACCGGTGAGCTGTACCTGGGCGGCGTCCAGCTGGCTCGCGGGTACCACGAACGACCCGGCCTGACGGCGGCGACCTTCGTCGCCGATCCCTTCGCGGCCACCGTCGGCGCCCGCCTCTACCGCACCGGCGACCTCGTTCGCTGGGACGACAGCGGCACCCTGCGCTATGTCGGCCGCGCCGACACCCAGGTCAAGGTGCGTGGTCTGCGCATCGAGCTCGGCGACATCGAAGCCGCGCTGATCGCGCACGAGCAGGTGCACGCCGCGGTCGCGCAGGTCCGGGCCGACGCTGGCGAACAGCGGCTGGTCGCCTACGTGGTCGCGGACGCGGCGCTCGACCTCCGGCAGGTCCGGGCCTTCCTGCTGGACCGGTTGCCCGCCTATATGGTGCCGTCGTCGGTGACCCGCATCGAGTCGGTGCCGCTCAACGCCAACGGCAAGGTGGACTACCGGGCGCTGCCGGAACCGGACCCGGGTGCCGAGCAGACCGAATACCGTACGCCGCGCGGCTTGGTCGAACAGGCGATCGCCGCGGTCTTCGCGGAGCTCTTCGACCGGCCCGGAATCGGCGCGGACGACAATTTCTTCGAGCTGGGCGGCAACTCGCTCGTCGCGACGCGCGCGCTCAGCCGGATCGGTGACGTCGTCGACGTGACCATTCCGGTGCGTGCGATCTTCGAAGCCCCGACCGTGGCGGGCTTGGCCGAGCGGGTCGCCCAGTTGCGCGCGGTGCCGAGCCTTCCTGCGCCCACTCCGTCCGAACGGCCGGAGCGTATCCCGCTGTCGCACGCGCAGACACGGATGTGGTTCCTCAACCAGTTCGATCCCGAGGCGCCCGGATATGTCGTGCCGCTGGCGATCCGGCTGGACGGCACGCTCGATCTGGAGGCTTTGACGGCCGCTGTCGCCGATGTCGTCGAGCGGCACGAGAGCCTGCGCACCACGTATCCGGCGGTCGACGGCACACCGACCCAGGTCGTGCTCGACGCCGAGGAGGTGCTGGCCACCTGCGATCTCACCCCGCAGGCCATCGGTGAGCGCGAGCTGCCGCATCGGCTGGCGGAGTTCTGCGGCATCGGATTCGACGTGGCGAAGGCAGTGCCGCTGCGTGTCGCGCTGTACCAGTTGTCGGACGAGGCATGGACCATCGCTCTGGCCGCCCACCACATCAGTTGCGACGGATTCTCGGTGGCTCCGCTCGCCGCGGACCTGGTGGCGGCGTACCGGGCGCGTTCGGGCGGGACGGCGCCGGACTGGGCGCCGCTGCCCGTGCAATTCGCCGACTACGCCCTGTGGCAGCACGCGGTGCTCGGTTCGGCCGACGACCCGGACTCGTACGTGGCTCGCGACATCGCCTACTGGCGAGAGCAGCTCGCGGGCGTGCCGGACCTGCTCGAGTTGCCGACCGACCGGCCGAGGCCGGTGCAACAGTCCCAGCGCGGCGCCGTGATCCACGTCGCCGTTCCCGGTGAGCTGCAAGGCCGAGTGGAATCGCTGGCGCGGCGAGCCGGGGCCACCACGTTCATGGTGGTGCACACGGCGCTGGCGGTACTGCTGTCGCGGTTGTCCGGCAGCGCCGACGTCACCGTCGGCGTGCCGCACGCCGGCCGTGGCGACCGGTCGCTGGACAACCTCGTCGGAATGTTCGTCAACACGTTGGTGCTGCGCACGCGGATCACGCTCGACGAAACCTTCGCCGGTCTGCTGGATCAGGTACGGCGCACCGACATCGAGGCGTTCGATCACGCCACCGTGCCGTTCGAGCAACTGGTGGACGCGCTCAACCCGGTGCGATCGACCGCGCACACACCGTTGTTCCAGGTGCTGCTCGCCTACCAGAACATGGCGCGGGCGCGCGTCGAGCTTCCCGGGCTCACCGTGGAGAACGTGGACCCCGGCGACAGCGCGGCGATCTACGACCTGCTGCTCATGATGAGCGAAGGCCACGGCACGCACAACGAGCCGACCGGCATGACCTTGCGCCTGACCTACGCCACGGACCTCTTCGACGAAGACACCGCGCGGCGCTTCGCCGACCAATTCGTTCGCGTCCTCGACGCGGCGGCCCGTGACGCCGAGTGCACCGTCGGCGACATCATCTGTTCGGCGAAGCCGAACGGTCCCGGGTGCTGGAGCGGTGGAACGACACCGGTGGCTCCGCCGCGCCGGGCCGCACGCTCGTCGACCTGTTCGACGAACAGGTCGCCCGTACCCCGGACAGCACGGCGCTGCGGCTGCCGGATGGCGGCGCGTGGACCTATCGTGACTTCGATGCCCGGGTCAATCGCCTGGCCCGATGGCTCATCGCGCGCGGCGCCGGGCCGGAAACGCTGGTGGCGGTGGCGATCCGCCGCTCGGCCGAGCTCGTGACCGCCCTCTACGCGGTGGTGAAGGCGGGCGCCGCGTTCCTGCCGATCGACCCGGATCATCCGAGCGCGCGCATCGCGCACGTGCTGGCGGCCGCACGTCCGCTGGTGGTGCTCACGACCGTCGCCGACGGCGCCGATCTGCCGAGCGGAGCCGAGTGCGTGCCGATCGACCGGCTGGACGTGACGGAGCTGTCCGAGGCCCGGATCACGGAGGCGGAGCGGCGCTCCCCGCTGCGGCCCAACCACATCGCCTACGTTCTGTTCACCTCCGGGTCCACCGGCGTCCCGAAGGGCGTTGCCCTGACCCACGCGGCGACCGTGAGCCAGTTGGCGTGGGCGCAGCAGCAGTGGCCGCACGACACCTCCGACGCCGTGCTGTACAAGACGCCCATCACGTTCGACATCGCCGTGTGGGAGTTGTTCTGGCCGTTGCAGACCGGTGCGCACATCGTCGTCGCCGAACCGGACGGCCATCGGGACCCGGCGTACCTGGCCGACGTCATCGCCCGGCACCGGATCACCACCGTGCATTTCGTCCCGTCGATGCTCGATGTCCTGCTCGAGTCCGTCGGCGTCGCGGAACTGCCTTCGATCCGGCGGGTGTTCGTCGCGGGCGAGGCGCTGGCGCAGCGTACCGTCGACGCCGCCACTCCGGTCTTCGCGCACGCCGACCTGGTGAACTGGTACGGGCCCGCGGAGGCGGAGGTGGTCACCGCTCAGCGCTGCGCCCCGCACGCGACCACACCGACGGTGCCGATCGGAGCGCCCGCGGCGGGCATGAAGGTCTACGTGCTGGACGCGCGGTTGCGGCCGGTGCCGGTCGGCGTGGTCGGTGAACTGTATGTCGCGGGAGTCCAATTGGCGCGCGGCTACCACGCGCGGCCCGACCTCACCTGCCGTGCCTTCGTCGCCAACCCGTTCGGCGGCGCGGGTCAGCGGTTGTATCGCACCGGCGACCTGGTCCGGTGGCGCAAGACAGGGGAGCTGGAGTATGTGGGCCGCAGCGACTTCCAGGTGAAGGTGCGCGGTCAGCGAGTGGAGCCCGGTGACATCGAAGCGGCGCTGCGCGCCGTTGCGCAGGTGGCGCGCGCGGTGGCCGTCGTGACGACCGAACGCATTGTCGGATACGTCACCCCGGCGCCGGGCGCGGTGCTCGACGGGCGTGCGATCCGCGAACAGCTGACTCGGACACTGCCCTCCTACCTGGTGCCGGACGGCGTGCAGGTGCTCGACGCGATGCCGCTCACCGCGAACGGCAAGCTCGACCGGGCGGCGCTGCCCCAGCCGGTATTCGACACCGGCGCGAGTTTCGTCTCGCCGCGCACCGACGCCGAGGCGCAACTGTCGCGCTTGGTCGCCGAGCTCACCGGCGCCGACCGAGTGAGCGTGACGGCGAACGTCTTCGAGATCGGCGTCAACTCGCTCTCGGCCGCCCAGCTCGCGGCGCGCACCCAGGCGGCCTTCGGTGTGGACGTCGGGATCAAAGACGTTTTCGACGCTCCGACGATCGCCGCGCTCGCTCAGCGGATCTCGACGCGGACCAGGTCCACCGTGATTCCCCTGACGGCGCGGCAACGCCAGGGAGTCATCCCGTTGGCGGCGGCGCAACGGCGGATCTGGTTCCTCAACCAGATCGACACCGGTTCGGCGGCCTACAACATCTGCTTCGCGGCCCGCCTGACCGGCCCGCTGGACATCGATGCGCTGCGTGCCGCGTTCCTGGACGTGGTGACCAGGCACGAGCCCTTGCGGACGGTGTATCCGCTCGTCGATGGCGAACCCTGCCAGGTCGTGCGGGACGTGCGGGACACCGCATCGATCGCCGCCGCCGTGACGTTGGAACCGGAGCCGGTCACCGAGACGGAACTGGGCGAGCGGATGCGGGAGGCGGTCGAGGCGGGATTCGACATCGCGGAGGCGGTGCCCGTGCGGGCGCGGCTGTATCGCACCGGCGCCGAAGCGCACGTACTGGTGGTCGTGGTCCATCACATCGCGGCCGACGGGGCGTCGATGGCTCCGCTCGCCCGGGACGTATTCGCCGCCTACGGGGCACGGGTGAGCGGCTTCGCGCCGCAATGGGAACCGTTGGCAGTCCAGTACGCGGACTACGCGATGTGGCAGCACGAGTTGCTCGGCTCCGAGGACGATCCGGCCTCGCTAATCGCGCGGCAGATCGAGTACTGGACCGACGCCCTCGACGGCGCTCCGGAACTGCTGGCCCTGCCCACGGACCGGCCACGGCCCGCGACCATCTCGATGGACGGCGGCAAAGTCCGCTTCGAGGTGCCCGCGCGGCTGCACGACGACATCGTGCGGCTGGCCCATCGCGAGGGTGTCACCGTGTTCGTCGTCCTGCACGCGGCGCTGGCGATCCTGCTGGCCCGCACCGCGCACAGCGACGACATCTCGGTCGGCACCCCGGTCGCCGGGCGTGGCAGGCCGGAACTCGACGATCTGGTCGGCATGTTCGTCAACACGGTGGTGCTGCGCACGCGCATCGACGACGACCGGTCGTTCCGGGAACTGCTGGCCGAGGTGCGCGACGTCGACCTCGAAGCGCTCGCCCACGCCGACCTGCCCTACGAACGGCTGGTCGACGTCATCGGCGGTCCCCGTTCCACGGCGTATTCGCCGCTGTTCCAGGTGATGTTCGGCTTGCAGAATACCCGGGCGGCCCGATTCGAGCTGCCGGGCATCGGTGTCGAAATCCTCGATCCCGGTATCGCGCAGGCGAAGACCGATATCACCGTGCTGGTGACCGAACGCCGCGACGGCGAGCAGCCCGCCGGGATCGACGGCGAGATCCTCTACGCCACTGATCTTTTCGTCGAACCGACCGCGCGTTCGCTCGCCGAGAGGTTCGTCCGGGTGCTCGAAGCGGTCACCTGTGATCCGGCCCGGCCCATCGGCCGCATCGGCCTGTTGAGCGCCGCGGAGACCGAACGCTTGGTGCCCGCGCGGGGCCGCGACGGCGAGCAGCCACGCTTGCTTCCGGATCTGCTCGCCGCGGCCGTGGCCACGGACCCGGCGGCGGTGGCCCTGATCGGGGACGGCGGAACGCTCACCTACGGTGAGCTCGACCGCAGGGCCAACCGGCTCGCCCGCCGGTTGCTCACGCAAGGGGCGGGGCCGGGAGTGTTCATCGCGTTGGCCGTGCCGCGGTCGATCGACTACCACGTCGCCATGTGGGCGATCGCGAAGACCGGCGCCACGTTCGTCCCGGTGGATCTGCGCTACCCGGTCGAGCGAATCGCGCACATGGTGAGCGATTCCGGTGTCGCGGTGGGGCTCACGCTGGCCTCGGCGCGCACGTCCCTGCCGGACAATGTGGGCTGGCTGCTGCTCGACGATCCGCACACGGCGGAGCAGATCGCGGCACAACCGGACCACGCGGTGACGGACGCCGATCGCGGACGCGCGTTGCGGGTCCAAGACGCCGCCTACCTGATCTACACCTCCGGCTCGACCGGAACGCCGAAGGGCGTGGTGGTCTCCCACGCCGGGCTGGCGAGCTTCGCGGCCGAACAGCGCGACCACTACCGAGTGGACAGCGCTTCCCGCGTGCTGCAGGTGGCCGCGCCCGCGTTCGACGCGGTGCTGCTCGAAGCGCTGATGGCGCACGCGGCCTGCGCGTCGTTGGTCGTGTCGCCGCCGGACGTGTTCGGCGGACCCGATCTGGCGGCGTTGATCCGGACGCATCAGGTGACGCACGCGTTCCTGACACCGAGCGTGCTGGCGACCATGTCGCCCGCCGGTCTCGAGTCGGTACGGATGCTCGCGGTCGGCGGTGAGATGGTGCCCGCGGAGCTGATCGCCACCTGGGCGCCGGGACGGCGATTGCACAACATCTACGGCCCGACCGAGACGACGATCGTCATCACGATGAGCGACCCGGTTCAGCCGGGCGATCCGATCGCGATCGGCGGCCCGATCCGTGGCGCGGAGGCCCTTGTCCTGGACGCGCGATTGCGTCCGGTGCCGGTCGGAGTGGCGGGGGAGCTGTACCTCTCGGGCGCGCAACTGGCACACGGATACCTCGACCGGCGTGCCGTGACGGCCGCGGCGTTCGTCGCCAACCCCTACGGTCGGCCGGGTGCCCGGATGTACCGAACGGGTGACATCGTCCGGTGGAACGCGCAGCGGGCCTTGGAATACGTCGGCCGCAGCGATTTCCAGGTCAAGATCCGTGGTCAGCGCATCGAGCTCGGGGAGATCGACGCCGCGCTGCTCACTCATCCGCACGTCGCCGCGGCGGTGACCGTGAGCCGCACCGGGCCCGGCGGGCAACCGCTGCTCGCCGCGTACATCGTCACCGAGACCGGAACGGTGGTGGAACCGGCCGCCGTGCTCGACCACGTCGCGTCGGTGTTGCCCGCGCACATGGTGCCGTCGGCGCTCACCGTGCTCGACCGCATGCCGATCACCTCGACCGGCAAGGTGGATCGGAAAGCGCTGCCGGAACCGGTCTTCGACACCGCCGGGGACGACGCCGTCGCGGCTTCGACCGAAATGGAGCGCACCATCGCGGCGGCCTTCGCGGATGTCCTCGGCATCGGGTCGGTCGGCGTCACCACCTCGTTCTTCACCCTGGGTGGCGATTCGATTCTGTCCATCCAGCTGGCCTCCCGGTTGAAGTCGGCCGGGGTCGTGGTGACCGCGCGCGACATCTTCGAGCACAAGACCGTCCGCGGCCTGGCGCGGGTCGCCGGGCAGGCGGGACGGGTGTCGCTGCCGGAGCTGCCGGGCGGCGGCGTGGGGGAGATCCCGTTCACGCCGGTCGTTTCCTGGTTCACCGAACGCCTCGGCGCCGCACCGCGCTTCGCCCAGTCGATGCTGGTGCGCTTGCCGCGTGACGCGCGCGTCGAGGACGTGACCGCCACGGTCCGGGCCGTGCTGGCCCAGCACGACATGCTGCGCGCGAGGCTGTGCGAACAGCGGTTGGAGGTGCCACCGGCAAGCGTCGCCGACGCCACGGGTTCGGTGCTCGCGCGCACCTTCCGTGCGGACGAGGCGCCGGGCAGCGAGGGTTTCACCGCGGTGGTGGAAACGGCGCTGGCCGAGGCATCCGACCGCCTCGACCCGGCCGAGGGCCGGATGGTGCAAGTCGTGTGCCTGCTGCCCGAAGCGGGTGCCGACGCCGAAGCGCGCGCCCTCGTCGTCATCCATCACCTGGCGGTCGACGGCGTGTCGTGGCGGATCCTCATCCCGGATTTCGCGACCGCCTGGCAGCAGATCACCCAGGGACGGGCGGTGCGGCTGCCCGCGCAAGGCACTTCCATGCGGCGGTGGGCGTACGCGCTGGCCGACGCCGCCGAGGCACGCGCCGGGGAGTTCGACCTGTGGCATCGGATGGGAGCCGCGCCCGATCCCCTGCTCGGCGCTGCGGCGCTCGATCCCACCGTCGACACCCTGTCGACGGTGCGGCACCTGACCGTCTCCCTCCCCGCGGAGGTCACATCGGCACTGCTCGACGCGGTGCCGACGGCCGTGCACGGCAGCGTGGACGACGCGTTGCTGGCCGGTCTGGCCATGGCGGCGACACGCTGGCGCCACCGGCGCGGTACCGCGCACGCGGGCCTGAAGGTCCTGCTCGAGGGGCACGGCCGCGCGGAGCAGATCGCCGAGGGCGCGGATGTCTCGCGCACGGTGGGATGGTTCACCAACACCTATCCGGTCGCCCTCGACCTGAGCGGGGTCGACGCGACGGACCCGCGTGCGGCGGTGAAGGCGGTGAAAGACCAGCTGCGCGGCATTCCGGACAAGGGAATCGGTTACGGCCTGCTGCGCTACCTGCACGCGGGCACGTCCGACCGGCTCGCGGCACTGCCGGAGCCGCAGATCAGTTACAACAACCTCGGCCGGGTCGGCGTCGATCTCACGACGCTGTCGGAGCTGGCGTGGATTCCGACCGACGAGACGTTCGACCGGCGGGCTTCGTTCGATCCGGACATGCCCGCGGCGGCGGCCGTCACGATCGACGTCAACATCGTGGACACCGCGGACGGTCCGCGTCTGACGGCGCACGTCGGCTACGCCTCCCGCCTGCTCGGGCACGACGACGTGGCCGAGCTCGTCGACGAATGGGTCGCCGCGCTCACCGGTATCACGGCGGCCGCGGGCGCGGAACCGGATTGGGGCTTGTCACCGGCCGACGTTCCGCTTGTCGAGGTCACCCAGACCGACCTGGACACCTTCGCGGGCCGCTACGGCTCACTCGGCGATGTCTGGTCGTTGGCCCCGTTGCAGGCCGGGTTGCTGTTCCACGCCGAGCTCGCCGCGGGTGATCTCGACGTCTACACCGCGCAGTCGACGCTCACCCTTGCCGGTGTGCTCGACGAGCAGCGGCTCGAGCGTTCGGCGACGGCCTTGCTCGAGCGGCATCCCAACCTGCGGGCGGCCTTCGTCCGCACGGCCGATGGCGTTCCGGCGCAGGTGATCCCGGCCGCCGCGGTCGTGCGGTGGCGGCGGGTCGATCTGCGCGACGGGACCACGACACCGGAGGAAGTGATCGCCGCCGAGCGGGTGATCCCGTTCGACCCGGCGGATCCTCCGCTGCTGCGGTTCCTGCTCATCGCCGTGGCGCCACAGGACTTCCGCCTGGTGCTGACGGCTCACCACCTGCTGCTGGACGGCTGGTCGTTGCCGTTGCTGTGGCGCGAGCTGATCGGTTTGTACGCCGTGGAAGCGCGCGCGGAGCTGTTGCCCACCGTGGCGTCCTACCGCGGCTACTTGGAATGGCTCGATCGGCGGGAGCCGTCCGCCGGTGTCGAGGCGTGGCGGGAAGTGCTGCGCGATTTCACCGAACCAACGGTGATCGCCGACGCGCGGACGCACACGACGGTCGGCATCCCGATCGACTTGGAGGTCGTGCTCGATCGCGCGGTCACCGCCGAGCTGGTGGAGTTCGCGCGGGCACAGGCGGTGACCATGGCGACGATCGTGCAGTTCGCCTGGGCGGTGGTGCTGGCCAACCTGCTCGGCGCCGAGCGCGTGGTGTTCGGTGGCACGGTCTCCGGACGTCCCGCCGAACTGCCGGGTGTGGAATTGATGATCGGCCTGTTCATCAACACGATCCCGGTCGCCGTGCACGTGCCACGGACCGCGACCATCGAGGACGCGTTGCGGCGGTTGCAGACGGACAACACCCGTCTGCTCGACCACCACGACGTCGAACTGTCCCGGATCCTGTCGGCCGCGGGAGCTGCCCAGCTGTTCGACACGCTGGTCGTCTTCGAGTCGTACCCGGTCGACAGCAACGGACTCGGCGACGCGGACATCGACGGCATGCGGGTGGTGGCCGCGGACGGAAGCGACGCCGCGCACTACCCGATCACCGTCCAGGCCCACCAGAGCGACCAGTTGCACGTCAGGATCCGCTACCAGCGGACCCGCGTCGACGATCGGACAGCGGCCGGGCTCGCCGCGCGGCTGGAGACCGTGCTGCGCGCCATCCCGGCCGAACCCCGGGCGCGGCTGGACGCGCTCGACCTGTTGTCCGTGGCCGAGCGTCGTGACCTGGTGCCCGCCACGGGCGGACCCGCCGAGTCCCCCCGGGTGCTGGCGGAGCTGTTGTCCGCGGGCGTCGGATCGGATCTCGATGCGCCCGCGGTGGTTTCGGATGGACGCTCGATGTCGTACGCCGAGCTGGACGCATGCTCGAATCGGGTCGCTCGCGAGCTGATCGACTGGGGCGTCGGCCCCGGCGATCAAGTGGCGCTGGCGATGGCACGGTCGATGGAATTCGTCATCGGCGTCTGGGCCGTGGCCAAGACGGGCGCGGCGTTCCTGCCCGTGGATCCACGGAACCCGGCGGAACGCGTCGGGCACATGGTCGCCGACTCCCGCGTGCGAGTCGCGATCACCGTCGAGGCGTCGCGTGAGCTGGTGCCGGATTCCGTCCGGCGGCTGGTGCTCGACGATCCGGGCACCCGCGCGTCGATCGCGGCGCGGTCCCCGGAGGCGCTGACGGACCGGGACCGGCTGCGTGCGCCGGACGTTCGCGACACGGCGTACGTCTTGTACACCTCGGGCTCGACCGGGACGCCGAAGGGCGTCGCGGTCACCCACGAGGGACTGGCGAACTTCGCGGCTGTGCAACGGGACCGTTTCGGCGTCGACAGCCGATCGCGCGTACTGAACGCGTCCGCCCCCGGTTTCGACGTGGTGGTGCTGGAGATACTGCTGGCGCACACCAACGGCGCGGTGCTCGTGGTGCCGCCTGCGGAGGTGTTCGGCGGATCCGAGCTGGCGGAATTCATTCGGACTCAACAGGTGTCGCACTCGTTCATGACACCGAGCGTGCTGTCGACGATGTCGCCGGAGGGGCTGGAATCCTTGCGGGTGCTGATGGCCGGTGGCGAGGCGGTGACACCGGAGATCGTCGCACTGTGGTCGCCGGGCCGGCAGCTGCTGAACGGTTACGGTCCGACGGAGACGACGATCCTGGCCGGGATCGGCGGTCCGCTGTCTCCCGATGCCGCCGTCACGATCGGCGGCCCGATCGGTGGCGTCGAGGCCGTCGTGCTCGACCCGTGGCTGCGGCCGGTGCCGGTCGGCGTGGTGGGTGAGCTGTATCTGGCGGGTGTGCAACTGGCACGCGGCTACGTGAACCGGCCGGTGGCGACATCCGGCGCGTTCGTCGCGAATCCGTTCGGCGCGCCGGGGTCGCGGATGTACCGCACCGGTGACCTGGCTCGCTGGACACCGGAACACACCCTGGAATACCTCGGTCGTAGCGACTTCCAAGTGAAGATCCGTGGTCAACGCATCGAACTCGGTGAGATCGAAGCCGTGCTCGCCGCGCAACCGGGGGTGGACCACGCGGTGGTCGTGCTGCGTAAGGACGAGCGCGGTATCGGCAGGCTCGTCGGCTATCTCGTCGGCTCCGAGGATCTGGATCCGGAGGAGATCAGGGCCGCCGCCCGGCTGCGGCTGCCCGCGCACATGGTGCCCGACGTATGCACGGTGCTCGCCGAATTCCCGCTCACCAGGACCGGAAAGCTCGACCGCCTGGCGCTTCCGGCACCGGAATTCTCGGCGGCGCGCGCCTGGACCGCCCCGCGCACGGACACCGAACGACAGATCGCGGAAGTGTTCGGGAACGTACTGGACATCGATCGAGTCGGTGCCACCGACAGTTTCTTCGACCTCGGCGGCAACTCGCTGTCCGCGACGCGGGTGACCGCCCAGTTGGGCACGGCGCTCGGAGTGCGCATCAGCGTCCGCGACCTGTTCGAAGCGCCGACGGTTGCCGAGCTCGCCGCGCGGGTGGCGAGCTCCGAGCGGACGGTCCGGGCGCCGCTGGTAGCGCGCACCCGTCCCGCCGTGGTGCCGCTGTCGCTGGCGCAGCAGCGAATGTGGTTCCTCAACCAGCTCGACACCTCCGTCGGTGCGTACAACATCCCGCTGGTGATCCGGCTGAAGGGCGAACTCGACCTCAACGCGCTGCGGCGCGCGTGCGAACTGGTCATCGCCAGGCACGAGTCGCTGCGGACCAAGTTCCCGATGACCGAGGGAACACCACATCAGGTCACGATTCCCGTCGAGGAGGTCCCGGCCGCGCTGACCGCGGTCACGGTCGAGGCCGAGCACCTGATGGAGCGGGTGCTGGCCACGGTGTCGGCGAGCTTCGACGTGACGCAGGAGCCCCCGCTGCGCATGGAGTTGATCCGGCTCGACGAGTACGAGCACGTCCTGGTCATCGCCGTGCACCACATCTGCGCCGACGGCCAATCCATGCTCCCGCTGGCGCGTGACGTGGCGGTGGCCTACCAGGCGAGCAAGCACGGCACGGATCCGCTGTGGCCTGCTCTCGCGGTGCAGTACGCGGATTACACCCTGTGGCAACGCGACGTACTCGGTGACGAGCACGACCCCGGCTCGGTGATGTCCCAGCAGTTGCGCTTCTGGAAGGACACGCTGGCCGGCCTGCCCGAACTGCTCGAACTGCCCACCGACCGGCCGCGTCCGCCGGTGGCTTCCATGCGCGGCCGCACGGTCGATTTCGAGATCTCCGCTTCGTTGCAGGAACGCATCGGCGCGATCGCGCGAGCGGCGAACGCGACGGTGTTCATGGTCATGCACGCCGCGCTGGCGGTTCTGTTGTCGCGGTCGGCCCGCGTCGATGACGTCGCGGTGGGCACGCCGGTGGCCGGGCGCGGCGAGCGTGAACTCGACGATCTGATCGGCATGTTCGTCAACACGCTCGTTCTGCGGTCCCGGGTGTCGCCACGGCAGTCGTTCGCCGATCTGCTCGCCGCGACGCGGGAGTCGGACCTGGCCGCGTTCGCGCATGCCGATGTGCCCTTCGAGCAGGTGGTCGAGGCGTTGAACCCGCCTCGCTCCACCGCGCATCTGCCGCTGTACCAGGTGACGCTCGATGTCCAGAAGCTGAGCAAGGCCGCGCTGGAACTGCCCGGGCTCACCGTCGAGCTGGTCGACAACGGTTTCGAACCGGCGCAGGCCGATCTGAACCTGACCTTCGTGGAGCACTCCGGCGCCGACGGACTTCCGGACGGCATCCGAGGACGGCTGACCTACGCGACCGATCTGTTCGTCGAGGCGACGATGACCCGGTTCGCGCGGGCCTACGTGCGGATCCTGGAAGAGGTGACGGCCGACCCCGCGGTCGCGGTCGGTGACATCGACCTGGTGGACCCCGCGCAGCGTCGCGAACTGCTCGACGCGGCGGGTGAGGCCGGGGTAGCGGTGGCGGACACGACGCTGGCGGAGATGTTCAGCGCCCAGGTTCTCGCGCGGCCGGACGCGGTCGCGGTCCGCGACGGCGCGTCCCAGCTGACCTACGCCGAGCTCGATCGGCGCGCCGCCGCGGTGGCGGCTCGGCTGACCGAACTGGGTGTGGGCCCGGAATCGCTGGTGGCGGTGGCGTTGCCGCGCACCGCGGACCTGATCGTCGGCCTGCTCGGTGTGGTGCGCGCGGGTGCGGGATACCTGCCGCTGGACGTGGCGTATCCGCAGGAGCGGTTGCGCTTCATGCTCGACGACGCGCGCCCGGCCGCGGTGCTGACTTCCGGGAGCCTGTCCGGGGCGATTCCGGAGTACGCGGCGCCGGTGCTGCTGGTCGAGGAGGCCGGCGACGACGTCACATCCGCTTCCGCTCCGGTCGTGATACCGGGTGCGCGGCCGGGCAACGTCGCCTACGTGATCTATACGTCGGGATCGACAGGCCGCCCGAAGGGTGTGACGGTCGATCATCGAGAAGCGGTCACCTTGTTCACCAACGCGGCGACGCGGTTCGACATCGGCCCCGGCGACGTGTGGACGATGTTCCACTCGTACGCCTTCGACTTCGCGGTATGGGAAATCTGGGGCGCGTTGCTGTCCGGCGGCAAGGTGGTCGTGGTCGACTACGACACCTCCAGGTCGCCGGAGACGTTCGTGGAGCTGGTGGCCCGCGAGCGCGTGACGGTGTTGAGTCAGACCCCCTCGGCGTTCTACGGATTCGCCGACGCGGAACGTCGCTACCGCGAAGCGGGTTGTCCGGCAGGAGATCTCGCACTGCGCTATGTCGTTTTCGGCGGCGAGGCGCTGGATGCCTCCCGCTTGGACGACTGGTTCGCGGCCCATGCCACGGCAACACCACGGCTGATCAACATGTACGGCATCACCGAGACGACGGTGCACGTGACGTTCTGCGAAGTCACGCGGGCGAGCTCGGCCGGGATCGGTTCGCCGCTGCCCGGGTTGCGGGTGTACGTCCTCGACGACCGGCTGCGTCCGGCGCCGATCGGCGTGGCCGGCGAGATCTACGTGGCCGGTGACCAGCTCTCCCGGGGTTATCTGGGAGCACCCGCCTTGACCGCGGGACGATTCGTGGCCAACCCGTTCGATCCCGATGGCGCCCGGCTCTACCGATCCGGGGACGTGGGCCGGTGGCGGCGGTCCGAGAGCGGGCTGGAGCTGGCGTACGTGGGCCGGGCCGACGCGCAGGTGCAGTTGCGTGGCTTCCGCATCGAGCTGGGCGAGGTGGAGTCGGCGCTGCTGCGCCATCCGCTCGTCACCCAGGCCGCCGTGGCGGTGCACCGGCACGAGCGCGGTGTGGATCAGCTGATCGGCTACGTCGTGGGCGTCGACGGTGCGCGGATCGACCCGGCCGAGGTCCGCGAGACCGCCGCCGAGGTGCTGACCGGCTACATGGTGCCCGCGGCGATCATGGTGCTGCCCGCGCTGCCGTTGACGGTCAACGGAAAGCTCGATCGGAAAGCCCTGCCCGCCCCCGCTTTCGAGGAAGCGACGGACACCTTCGTCGCGCCGCGGACCCACACGGAGAAGGTGATCTGCGAGGTCTACACGCAGGTCTTGGGCGTCGGACGAGTCGGGGCGTCGGACGGATTCTTTGATCTCGGCGGCAATTCGCTGCTGGCGACGATGGTGGTCACCGAGTTGCGCACCCGCGGAGTGACGGTCCAGTTGCCGTGGATGTTCGACGACGCGACACCGAGGGCGCTGGCGGCCAGGGCCGACGGCACAGCGGGCGCCTCGGGCCTGCAAGTACTGCTGCCGTTGCGCGCGCACGGCCCGAAGCCCGCGATCTTCGCCGTGCACCCCGCGGGCGGGCTGGCCTGGTTCTACGGCGGCGTGGTCGAGCACCTGGACAAGGATCGGCCGGTGTACGGCTTGCAGGATCCGCATGTCGTCGCGGGCGAACCGGGTGCGCACTCCGTCGACGAGCTCGCGGAACGCTATGTCGCCGAGATCCGCCGGGTGCAGCCGAGCGGGCCGTATCACCTGCTCGGATGGTCGCTGGGCGGTGCGATCGCGCATGCCGTCGCAGTCCGGCTGCAGCGCGCGGGGCAGCGCGTGGGCATGCTGGCGATGATGGACAGCGCCGTCGGCGACTCGGAGGCGCTGGCCGCGTCGATGAGCAGCACCGCGGACGAGCCCGCGCCGGGCGAGCTGATGGCCGATCTGCTCGGTGGCTGGCGTGAGTTGTTCGATCTGGGAACCGAGGTGACAGCGGATACCCACGAGCGGGCATGGGCGGTGATCCGCGACCAGGTGACGGCCACCGGGATGTTCACCGCCGAACAGGTCGACCGCGTGATGGAGAGCTTCCGGACCGCGAGCGACATCGCCCAGGAATACCGGCCGGAAGTCTTCGACGGCGACCTGGTCTTCTTCACCGCAGGAAAGGACCGCGCGGACCACGACGCCGTCGTGCGGACGTGGCGGCCCTTCATCACCGGCGACCTGCACAACACGGTCGTCGACGCACGACATCTCGAACTGACCCACCCGCACGCCCTGGCCGTCATCGGCCCGATTCTCGAAAGGTTTTCGAACGAATGCTGAAGACTCTCGATCAACTCCAGCAGCTCCGGCTCGAGGACGGCAGGATGGTCGCCTGCACCAGCCCGGCCGAGGCGCGGATGTTGTGGGGCGAGATGTCGACCGACGGCTTCTACCGGCTAGCCGCCGCGCTACTGCGGCCAGGCGATATCGCACTGGATATCGGCGCGAACATCGGCTTGAGCGCGATGATGTTCGCCGACACCTGCCCCGGAGTCAAGGTGATCGCCGCCGAGCCCGCCCCGGCGACCTTCGACTGCCTGGAGCGCAATGTGGCCGCTCACGTGCCCGGTGGCGTGCCACTGCGAGTCGCGGTGGGAGCGGCGCCGGGCAGCGCCTCCTTCACCTGGTACCCGCGAGCCTCGGCCAACTCCGGTCTCTACGCCGACCGGGAAGCCGACGACAAGGCGACCGAGATCTACCTGCGCAACAGCGGCCTCGACGACGAGGCGATCGAGCTCATCACCGCCGGGCTGCACGAGGGTGAGCGAATGGATGTCGAGGTCACCACGGTTTCCGCGATACTCGATGAGCACGGCGGGAAGGCGGACGTGGGATTGCTGAAGGTCGATGTGGAGCGCGCGGAACTCGAACGTGCTGCGTGGCATCGCCGATGCGGACTGGCCGCGTATCCGCGCCGTGGTCGCCGAGGTGCACGACCGGGACGATCGGCTGGCGCAATGCTGCGAGTTACTGCGCAGACAGGGTCTGTTCGCGCGAACCCGGCAGGATCCGAGCCTGATCGGAACCGAACTGCACGAGATCTACGCGGTGCGGCCCGAGGCATTCTGACGCGTCGATCAGCGCCAAGACAGCGAAACCGCGGCTGGTGTGAACCGGCCGCGGTTCGCTGTCGATTGCCCGGAGCGGCCGCCGTGGGTGGACTCAGAACGCGGCTTCGTCGAGTTCCATGATGCTGGTGTCGACGTCGGAGATGACCGACCAGTCCGCGCTGAGGTGCGGCAGCACGTTCTTGGCGAAGAACGAGGCGACAGCGACCTTGCCCTGGTAGAAGGCACGGTCCTGCTCGCTGAGATCGGAATCCAGAGCCGACAGGGCGATCTCGGCGGCGACGATGAGTCGCCACGCGACCAGGAGGTCGCCGACCGCGAGCAGGAACCGGACGGAGTTCAGTCCGATCTTGTACAACTCGGTGGGCTGTTCCTGAGCGGCGATCACGTGCTGGGTGAATCGGCCCGCCATGTCCTGGACGTCCTCCAGTGCGGTGGCGAGCAGGACCTTCTCGGTCTTGAGCCTGCCGTTACCGGTGGCGGAGTGCGCCGTGTCGCGGATCTTGCCCGCGAGGTGGGCGAGCGCGACGCCGCGGTCACGGGCGATCTTGCGGAAGAAGAAGTCCTGCGCCTGGATGGCGGTGGTGCCCTCGTAGAGCGAGTCGATCTTCGCGTCGCGGATGTACTGCTCGATCGGGTAGTCCTGGAGGAAGCCGGAACCACCAAAAGTTTGTAGCGATTCGGTGAGGTACTGGTAGGCCCGCTCCGAACCCACACCCTTGACGATCGGCAGCAACAGGTCGTTGACCCGCGCGGCCAGCTCGGCGTCCGCGCCGGATATGTGCTGTGCCACAACGTCGTTCTGATGCCCTGCGGTGTAGAGGTAGATCGCGCGCAGACCCTCGGCGTACGCCTTCTGCATCATCAGTGACCGGCGCACATCGGCGTGCCGGGTGATGGGCACCTTCGGCGCGGTCTTGTCCGCCATCCTGGTCAGGTCGCTGCCCTGCACGCGGGTCTTGGCGTATTCGAGGGCGTTGAGGTAGCCGGTGGACAATGTGGCGATGGCCTTGGTGCCCACCATCATCCGGGCTTCCTCGATGACGTGGAACATCTGCGCGATGCCGTCGTGCACCTCACCGACCAGCCAGCCCTTGGCCGGGATGCCGTGGCCGCCGAAGGTGACCTCACAGGTGGCCGAGGCCTTCAGGCCCATCTTGTGCTCGACGTTGGTGACGAAGACGCCGTTGCGCTCGCCCAGCTCACCGGTCTCGTCGTCGAAGTGGAACTTCGGCACGAAGAACAGCGACAGCCCCTTGGTGCCCGGCCCAGCGCCCTCGGGGCGGGCCAGCACCATGTGCATGATGTTGCCGAACAGGTCGTCGGAGTCGGCGGAGGTGATGAACCGCTTGACGCCCTCGATGTGCCAGGAGCCGTCTTCCTGCTCGATCGCCTTGGTGCGGCCGGCGCCCACGTCGGAGCCCGCGTCGGGCTCGGTCAGCACCATGGTGGCGCCCCAGTCGCGTTCGGCCATCAACTCGGCCCAGCGCCGCTGCCGGGCGGTGCCGATGCCGTGCATGATGTGGGCCATCGTCGGACCCGTCAGGTAGAGATAGGCGGCGGGCTGCGCCCCGAGAACGAATTCGCTGATCGCCCAGCCGACCATCGAAGGAGCGGGCACGCCGCCGATCGCTTCGGCCTTACCCACGCGCCACCATTCGGCGTCGTGCCAGGCGCGCACCGACTTCTTGAACGATTCCGGCAGGCGGACCGAGTGGGTGGCCGCGTCGAAAACCGGGGGATTGCGGTCGGTCTCGGCATACGCCTCGGCCACCGGTCCTTCGGCCAGGCGCGCGGCCTCGGCCAGCATCGACCGCACGGTGTCGCCGTCCAAGTCACCGAACGCTCCGGTGCGCAGGACGTCGTCCAATCCGTACACCTCGAACAAGTTGAACTCGAGGTCACGCACGTTGCTCTTGTAATGGCTCACGAGCCAGGGCCTTTCGACATGAGACAGCCGGTGTACCGGCGAGGGGTCGGAGGGGCGCACGGTAGGCGGTCACCCACGCCACACTGTGCGGTACCGGAGACCCGAAAGCAATCTCATGTTAATGACCACTAAGTAAATAGACCGATGGACGAAGCGATCCAATCCGCTGATAGCGCGTAATTGGCGAGAGTAAGTTAATAGCCACTAAGTGGCATAAATCACTGCACGGTACTTCGGCCACGAATCCGGGCCATCTCGATCCGCTCTCCTATCGTGACCAGAACGTCTACGAGATCGGCGCGACGGCGAAAGCGTGGATTGCGCACGGCGTCGATGACGACGGTGGTGACGGCGCGGCTCAATACCCGTGCCGCCGGAGCGGACAAGTCCGGCCGCACGGCCTGCAGCATGCGGGCCCACTGGGCGATGCCGTCCAACCGCACCCTCCGATAGCGCTGCACCGCGTCGCCCGGCAGATGCCGGGTCTCGCTGACGGTGATCGCCAGCAGATCGGGCTCGTCGACACCCAGTTGCGCGAAGCTGCGCATGAGTGAGCGCATCGTCTCCTCGGCGCTACGGCCTTCGGCGATCGCCCGGGCGAGCAACAGCCGAAGCCATTCGTCCTGTCGCCGGACGATCTGGTCCAGCAACTCGGCCTTGCTGGAGAAGTGGTGGTACACGGCGGGGCCGGTGACGCCGACGGCCGCGCCGATGTCCTCGATGCCCACGGCGGCGTATCCGCGGGTGCTGAACAGACGCGCCGCTTCGGCGAGCAAGCGCTCCGACCGCAGCGCGCGGTCGAGTGCGATGTTGCCGGTTTCGGTGCGCGGCGGCCGGTCCGGCGCATGGCCGACCGGTTGCCCGGGCATCTCGGTGGCGATCACCGCCGCGACGGCGGCGTCGAGCACCTGCGCCGCGGCCGGAGCGGGCAGTTCGGCGCGATGGTAGGAGGGACTGACCGCGACCGACAGCACGCACCAGCTCAGCAGCTCGACATCTGCGGTGCTCAGCTCGGGCCTGCGCACCCGGATCGTCTGTCGCAGGTAGCGGGTGATGCGTGCGGCCCTGACCAGCACGGCGGTCTTGTCGGCGGTGGTCAGGTTCCGGAATTCCAGTTGCCACAATCTCGGCAGGCCGCGCAGTTCCAGCGACACGCGGACCAACGCGGCCAGTACGGCGTCACCGGAATCGTCAGCGCGATATGCGGCGTCGAGCCGGTTCAGTGTGTCGTCCAGGCCGACCAGCAGGCACTGCCCCAACAGCTGCTGCTTGTTGCGGAAGTGCCGGTACAACGCCGTCGCGGAGATGTCGACCGCCGCCGCGATGTCGGCCATCGTTGTGCCGTAGTAGCCGCCGTGCGTGAAGGCGTCGACCGCGGCATCCAAGATCATCTGGCGCCGCTGCGGCGGTCTCCGCCGTGGCTGTCTGTTGCTCGCCTCTGTGCGCATCGCGGTCAGTGTCGCGTATCGGGAACGTTCGCGGCGGCGGGGGTGCTCGCTCACCATGCCACCCGTGCCTGCGACGGTGAGGTAGGTAAGGTCTGATGCGTCGTGGAACGGACTCCACGATGCAGCCGCCGAACAGCTTCGCGCGGACTCGCCGCCCTGTCGAACGAAGAAAGTTGATCGATGCCGACCTCTACAGCGCGTGCACAGATCGGGGTCACCGGTCTGGCGGTCATGGGTAGCAACATCGCACGGAACTTCGCCAGGAACGGCTATACCGTCGCGCTGCACAACCGCAGCGTCGCCAAGACCAACGCACTGCTCGCGGCGCACGGCGACGACGGCGACTTCGTCCGCACCGAGACGATCGAGGAGTTCGTCGCCGCGCTGGAGAAGCCGCGCCGGGTGCTGATCATGGTCAAGGCCGGCGCCGCGACCGACGCGGTGATCGAGGAACTGGCGGCCGCGATGGAACCGGGCGACATCATCATCGACGGTGGAAACGCCCTCTACACCGACACCATTCGCCGGGAAGCCGCCATGCGCGAGCGCGGGCTGAATTTCGTCGGCGCCGGCATCTCCGGTGGCGAGGAGGGCGCGCTGAACGGTCCCGCGATCATGCCCGGTGGGCCCAAGGAGTCCTACGACTCGCTCGGTCCGCTGCTGGAATCCATCGCCGCGAAGGTCGACGGAACGCCGTGCTGCACCCACATCGGACCCGACGGCTCCGGGCATTTCGTCAAGATGGTGCACAACGGCATCGAGTACGCCGACATGCAGTTGATCGGCGAGGCCTACCACTTGTTCCGCGACGCCCTCGGATTCGACGCCAAGCAGATCGCCGACGTGTTCACCCAGTGGAACTCCGGCGATCTGGAGAGCTACCTGGTGGAGATCACGGCGGAAGTGCTCAGCCAGGTCGACGCGAAGACGGGCAAGCCGCTGGTGGACGTCATCGTCGACGCGGCGGAGCAGAAGGGCACCGGGCGCTGGACGGTGAAGTCCGCGCTCGACCTCGGTGTGCCGGTGACGGGCATCGCCGAAGCGGTCTTCGCGCGGGCGCTGTCGGGCTCCCGCGACCAGCGCAAGGCCGCGAAGGGTCTCGCTTCGGGCCTGCTGGCCGACAAGCCCACCGATGTGGAGCAGTTCACCGAGGACATCCGGCAGGCGCTCTACGCCTCGAAGGTGGTCGCTTACGCCCAGGGATTCGACCAGATCGCCGCGGGCAGTGCCGAATACGATTGGGGTCTGCGCCCCGGCGATCTCGCGACGATCTGGCGCGGCGGCTGCATCATCCGGGCCCGGTTCCTGAACCGGATCAAGGAAGCCTACGACGAGAATCCGGAGCTGCCGAGCTTGATCCTCGCGCCGTACTTCCGCGAGGCGATCGAGACCGCCATCGACAGCTGGCGCCGGGTCGTCTCCACCGCCACCCTGCTCGGGATTCCGGTACCGGCGTTCGCGTCTTCCCTGTCGTACTACGACGCCCTGCGCGCCGAGCGTCTTCCGGCCGCGCTCACCCAGGCGCAGCGTGACTTCTTCGGCGCCCACACCTATGAACGCGTCGACGCCGCCGGCAAGTACCACACGTTGTGGAGCGGCGATCGCAGCGAGGTCCGCGCCGACTGATCCGCCGCTGCCGGAAGAGGTCAATTCTCGCGTGTCCAGGAGAGGATGATCCGCGTCTCGCGGAAGCGCCAGCCCGCCGGCGTCCGCCCTGCCGTGCAGGCCAGGCGCAGACCGCTGGTCTGGTGGGGCGGGCGGCCGTCGCGGTAGAAGTACACCAGCGAGTTCGCCGAGGCCGCGGCCCGGTCGCCGTCGATGTCACCAGCAGATCGGTGTTGGTGTGCTGCGTGTGTTGTCCCTCGACCTCGGCCTGGCGCATGTAGTCGACGACTTTGTCGATGCCGCGGACGTGGATACGCGGTGCGTGGACCTCCACATCGGTGGTGTAGATGGTGTCGGCATATTCGTATCGCCCTTCGTCCAACAGGCGGGCGAACGAGTGAACAGGTCGGCGATCTCGATGCAGTCGGCGATCAGGGTGTCGGTAGACATGACCCCCTTTTCGTTGGTGCTTCCAATATTGGCATCGCCAACTATACGACCGTTCGTTGGCTATCCCAACGGTAAGCGGTAGCGGTAAGGCGCGGCTACTCGCCGAGCGTCACCCCGGCTGCATTCGGTAGCCGAATCGCGCGCCCTCGCGTCGAGGCGCCGCAGGCCGACGTGAGGGGGTCGACCTGGGGGACGAGCGACCGCCTGGGACGGTCACCGAATGCGAACGTGACTTTTTCGCGACTGTTTCGTAATGTATCGGTGACCTTCTTCCGACTGTAACGGTGATCGACGATATGGCTGGTCAACATCGCAAACGGACTGCGGCCCGGAAGCTGCACCCTCTGGCTGGGTGTGGCATCGCGGCGGTTGTGGTCGTCGTGCTGTGGGTGGCGATGCGACTGAGCCCGGGGACGCAGCACGCGGCGGCGGTCGATTCGTCGCCGTCGTCCGCCGTCGAATCCGACGCGGCCCCGACCGTCGCGCCGCCGACGACGCAGCCCCAACCGGCCCAAGCGGCGGTCGCGGCCGAGCAACCGCCACCGTCGGCCAAGATGGCCGTGCAGCACCCGCCCCCACCGCCTCCTCCCGTGCCGTGTTCGACGGAACTCGTCGGGACCCGCCCGCACGTGGCGCAGGTGGGGAACCTGCTGAAGAAGACGTTCGGCGTTACCGACATCGGTGGCGCGGTCGGCCGTGGCGACGGTGACCACGGCGCCGGCCTTGCCCTCGATTTCATGACGCCCGATTCCGCGCGCGGCGACGCGATCGCCGATTTCGTGCTGAGCAATAAGCAGCGTTTCGGTGTGACCTACGTGATCTGGCGGCAGCGGTACAACGACGGCAGCGGCTGGTCCTACATGGAAGACCGCGGGAGCCCGACCGCCAACCATTACGACCACGTGCATGTGTCGTTCGCCAAGGCCGCCGATGTGGACGTGACCTGCTGACCGTGCGTCCGTACCTTCCCATCGCCCGTGGGTTCGACGTCGGTGACCAAGCATCAACTCCCCGTCTCGGTTGCGACTTCCGCTCGGGACCGCCGACGCGCTGAGCATGCGGTCGCGGTTTCGCGATCGCCGGTGCGGCCGCGCTATCAGGCGCGACGAGGTGCACGCGACACGCAGTAGGTATCCACCACATAGCCGGTATGACCGGCGGCGCGACGGACATCCTCGCGTCGTTCGGTGCAGGCCGCTGCGTTGACACCCCATGCAAGTGGGGGCAGGCGAGACCGTAACCGGGGCAGGAGCGGGGGCGATGAGCCGGGTGGAGTTCGTCGAGAGCGGAGGCCGGAGTGGGTCGAGGAATGAGAAGCATTGCGCTGGCTGCCATTACGGTCGCCGCGTCGATGTTCGGGGTCGGTGCGCCGATGGTGGCGCAGGCCGCGCCGGACGGGTTGCGGCAGTGCGCGGTCAGCAGTGGGCGGGTACCCGAAACGGCGACGCCGGAGGAGGTCGGCCTCGACTCGGCGGCGCTGCGGCGGGCGGTGGCGCTCGCGGCGGATTCGACACGCACCACGGTGCAGATATTCCGGAACAATTGCCTGATCGCGGCCGGTCCGGACAACGCGCGGGCCGCCGGTGTGCCGTGGAATCTGTGGAGCAGCACCAAGAGTGTGGTCTCTATGGTGGCCGGGATCGCGGTGGACGAGCAGCGGCTGCGGCTCGACGACCCGATCGGCGCCTATCTGCCGTCCGAGCTCGGTGATGCCGGGCATCGCGCGATCACGGTGCGCAATCTGCTCGTCGAATCCAGCGGCATGCGGGTGGCGGTGGCTTCCGAGGGCATCACCGGGTTGGCGCAGATCGATCCGAATGTGGTCGCGCAGGCGTTGGCGATGCCGATCGACCACCAGCAGGGCACCGAATGGCGCTACAGTCAGCGCGCCGTCGATCTGCTCGTGTACGTCATCCAGCGTGCGGTGAACGAGGACTTTCAGGCTTATGCGCAGCGAAAGCTGTTCGACCCCTTGGGCATTCCGCCGACCGACTACTTCTGGGGGCGGGACCGAAGCGGAAACACCTACGGCTACGCGCATCTGCTGCTGCCACCGGACGACTTCGCCAAGCTGGGCTTGCTGCTGACCAATCGCGGCCGGTGGGGCGATCGCCAGATCATCTCGGCGGATTATCTCGCGCAGGCCGGGCGGCCCACCCCGACCAACCCGTGCTACGGCTTCCTGTTCGTGGTCAACGGGCCGGACTGCGCCAACTACTTTCCTGGTCTGCCGCCGGATGCGATGCAGATGTCGGGAATGATGCGCCAAGACAATTACGTCGTACCGAGCCTCGGACTGATGGTCAGTTGGACCGGCGTCACGGTCCCGGGCAGCGCGTTGAGCTTCCCGCACGATGTCCTGCGTGCGGTCGGCGCAGCCTTCCTGGAACCCCGCATACCCGCCGCGGCACCCTACGAACAGCAAGCGGATGTCCAACTGTCCGATCCGATGATCTCGAATCCGGACGCGACCCTCGCCGCACTCGGTATCGGCCCGATGGCCTACCCGGGCTGCAACCCGCTGTCCTGCCTGGGCAAGCCCATGTCCGCACCGTTCGCGAATTGGCCACCGGGCTGCTTCATCCTGGGCTGCGCCGGTCCGCATCCGGCGACCCCTGGAATCCGGTAGCGGCACGAGCCGTCCAGGCGGCCGCGCTCCTCCCACTGCCCGGCGGCACAGGCGCATTCGCGGCATCCTCCCCGCCGCGGGCAACTCAGTGCCACGGCGCCGGACCGGTGCCCGAGTTCCAGGCCGCGAGCGCTTTGTTGTCGACAAGCCGTATGCGGTTGCGCGCGGCGGTCTCACGGGCCGATCGGGTGAATGATGAGGTCGCGACCAGGACAGCGAGGTCGAATTGGTGCCAGGTGAGCAGACCGCCCACCAGCTGCTGCATTTCCCGGTCGCCGACGGGCCGGTTGATGCGGTAGCGCTTGGCCTGCACAACGAGCCTGCGGCCGTCCGGGGTCACCGCGGTGACGTCGGCGCCGCGGTCACCGGCACCGCCGGAGACCTCCACCTCGCGGCAGCCGCCCGCACGGCACAGCGACGCCAGCGCATGCTCGAATTGCTTGTCGTTCATCTGGTGGAAGGACAGCACAGCGCGCAGGCGGTCCTGTTCCCGCCGCAGCCGCCGCCGACGATGGCGGGCAACCAGGATCAGTGCCGATAGGAAGGCGCCGAGGGCGATGACGCCGACAGCGATCGCCACCCAGGCGTTCTCGCGGAGAAGGCGAACCGCCGGAGCTACGACGATCACGCCGACGATCGCCGCTATTGCCACCACACCTGCGCTGTCATATTGATTTCGCCGTCGTCTGACCACGCCCGCCTCCCCCTTGTACGGTGACGCCGAATCGGCGAACCAACCGTAGCGTGTCCCACCGACAAACCGCAGCGAATGCCAGGTCATGCCTCGAAACGGCTGATCGGAGCACCTGCTCCAGTGCTGCCCGCCGGACTTGGAAGGGTCGCGAGATCTACTGCGTCGCACGTGCTCGCAGCGCTTCCCGGGCGCTGTGTGGTTGCCCCAGTACGGCCGCATCATGGCGTGCGCCGGCGCCGACCGCCATCTACTCGATGAGCTTCTCGCTCCTCAACCAGTCGTAGGCGACGTCGGCGGGATCTTCTCCCTCGATGTCGACGCGGCCGTTGAGCTCTTGCATCAGCTCGTCGGTGAGATGCTCGGAGATGGTCGCGAGCAGGGGGCGCAACTGCGGGTAGCGGTCGATGATCACGCCGCGCACGACCGCCGTGCCGCTGTAGGGGAGGAAGAATTTCTTGTCGTCTTCGAGCACCACCAGGTTGAGATTCTTGACCCGGCCGTCGGTGGTGTAGATCATCCCGAAGTTGCACGGGGCGCCTCTGGCGGTCGCCGTGTAGACCACGCCCGCGTCCATCCGCGTCACGTTCCCCTGCGGAACGCCGTTCGGATCGTTGTAGGGGATCCCGTACCTCTGCAGCATCGGAATGAACCCGTCGGAACGGCTGAAGAATTCGTCGTCGACGCAGAACGTCCGGTCGGAAACCGGCAGCGCGGCCACGTCGGACAGCGACTTCACCCGCAAGCGTTCGGCATTGGGCGTCGACGCGCCGAAGGCGTACGTGTCGTTGAATGCGGCGGGCGGAAGCCACTCCAGGTTGTGCTCGCGCTTCTCGATGTCGTGCACACGCTGCCACAACTCTGTCGGGTCCGAGATCGTCTCGGTCCGATTGTGGTAGTTCACCCACCCGGTGCCGGTGTACTCCCAGAGCACGTCGGCGTCACCGTTGAGCTGGGCCTGCCGGGACGACGCGGAACCCGGCGCGCCGGTCAGGTCCGTGACCTCGGCGCCCGCCGCGGCCAGGTAGGTCGCGGTGATCTTGCCGAGCAGCACGCCCTCGGTGAAGCTCTTCGAGGTGACGACGAGCTTCGCACCGGCCAGCGGCCGCGCTCCGTCCGGCAGCCGCGCGTCGTGAAAAGTTCCGGACGAGCTCACCAGCCCGCACCCGGCGAGCATCGAGGTCGTCGCCACGAGCGCCGACAGCAGGCCGATGAGGCGGCCTCGTGGCGACCTCATGAGATACCTCGTGGAGTCGCGGCCAGTTCGACGAGTCTGCCCAGCCAGTCGATGGTCAACGCCAGGAGCCCGACCAGGATCGCTCCGGACATGAGCAGCTTGGGCAGGAAGAGGGTGACGCCCGTCGTGATCAGCGTGCCGAGGCTGGTCGCGCCGATGAACGTGCTCAGCGTCGCGGTGCCCACCAGGATGACCAGTGCGGTGCGCACACCGTTGAGGATCACCGGCACCGCCAGCGGCAGCTCGACCTGCAACAGTGTTCGCGCGCCCGAGTAACCGATGCCGCGCGACGCCTCGATCGTGCGCCGGTCCACCTGCCGCAGCCCGACGATGGTGTTCTGCAGGATCGGCAGGACGGCGTACACGACCAGACCGACGATCGCCGTGCGGAACCCGGTGCCCAGCCAGAAGGTGAACAGCACCAGCAGGCCCACCGCGGGCGCGGCCTGGCCGATGTTGGCGATATTGACGGCGATCGGCTCGAGCCGCCGCATCGCGGGACGGGTCAGCGCGATGCCGAGCGGAATGGCGACGACGACCACGATCACTGTCGCCACCACCGTCAACTCGATGTGCGCGAGGATCGTGGTCCGCAGATTGGCCCAGCCGAGGGACGCCTTCTCCGTCGGGGTGAACGTCGTCGACCGATACCACAGGACGTACCCGATGCCGATCGCGAGGATGACGATCGGTTCGAACCACACGTCGATGGGAACGCGGCGCAGGCGGGTCATGACGGCCCTGCCGATCCGTGTTGGTCGTCGTCGGCGGCGACCACCGGGGTGGGCTCCGGGGCGGTTCCCTCGACGTGAGTTTCGTACGACACGTCTTCGTCGGCGCGTCCTTCGGCGAGCTTGGTCCGGATCACCTCCGTCACCGAGCCGATGCCGAGCGAACCGAGGACCGCGCCGCGCCCGTCGGTGACCAGGGCGGCGCCTTGGCTGGTGGCGAGCATGGCGTCGAGCGCGTCGTTGAGGGTCGAGGAGCGCGCGACCACGGGCAACCGCCGGTCGAGATAGTCGGACACTTCCGGCTTGGTCGCCAACTCCGCGAGCGAGGGCCACGACCGCGGCCGGCCTGCCTCGTCCACGACGACCACCCAGGTGTGTCCGGCGGTCTTCGCGCGTTCGATCACTCCGTGCGCCGATTCGCCGACCCGAGCGGTGACGACTTCGTCGTAGGCGACGTCACGCACCCGCGTCACGGTCAGATACGCCAGCTTCGCGCCGGACCCGACGAACTCTTCCACGAACGGCGTGGCCGGGTCGGTGAGGATCTCTTCCGGACGCGCGTACTGCTCGACGCGACCTCCTTCGGACAGGATGAGCACCTTGTCACCGAGCTTGGTGGCCTCCTCGAAATCGTGCGTGACGATCACGATGGTCTTGCCGAGTTCTTGTTGGATCGCGAGCAGGCTGTCCTGCAGCCGGATCCGGGTGATCGGATCGACGGCGCCGAAAGGCTCGTCCATGAGCAGCACCGGCGGGTCCGCCGCGAGCGCGCGGGCGACGCCGACCCGCTGCTGCTGGCCACCGGACATATCCTTCGGCAGCCGGTCGGCGAAAGCGCCGGGGTCGAGACCGACGAGATCGAGCAGATACTCGGTGCGCTCGGCGATTCGTTTCTTGTCCCAGCCGAGCACCCGTGGGACGGCGCCGACATTCTTGGCGACCGTCCAATGCGGGAACAGGCCACCCGACTGGATGACGTACCCGATCGACTGCCGCAGCTTGTCGGGATTCTCCCTGGTGACATCGCGACCACCGATGGAGATGCGTCCTTCGGTCGGCTCGATCAGCCGGTTGATCATCTTGAGCGTGGTCGTCTTGCCGCAGCCCGAGGGGCCGACGAACGCGACGATCTCGCCTGCCTCGATTTCGAGGTCCAAGCGCTCGACCGCGGGTTTCTCCTGGCCTCTGTAGCGTTTGACGACCGAGTCCAGCCTGATGGCGGCGCCGGTCACCTCGCCGGTCATGCCAGCCCCCTCGCGATCGTCAGCCGTCCGAGCAGGACGAGCAGGGCGTTGAATACCAGCGCGATGACGACGATGAGAATCGTGCCCGTCAGAGCCATCTCGAGGGCGTTGGCGCCACCGAGGCGGGAGAGCCCGTTGAAGATCAGCGATCCCAGGCCGGGCCCGAGTACATAGGCGACGATGGCGGCGACACCGACGATCATCTGCGTGGAGACCCTGATGCCGGTGAGGATCACCGGCCAGGCGATCGGCAATTCCACGGTCAGCAGAATGCGCCACCGCGAGAATCCGATCCCGCGCGCGGATTCGACGACCGACGCGGGCACCGATCGCAGACCCACGATCGCGTTACCGATCACCGGCAGCGCCGCGAAGAACGCCAGCATGACGAACGACGGCACCACGCCGAGCCCGAACGGGACCAACAGGATCGCCAGCAGTGCCAGCGAAGGAATCGTCAGCGCCACCCGGCTCGAGGTCAGCGACAGCGCGGACAGCAGCGGCAGCCGATAGACCGCCACCGCGATGAGGACCGCGACGGCAGTCCCGACCAAGACGGTCTGGAAGGCCAGAGAAGCGTGCTGATAGGTGAGGAACGCCAGAACTTCTCCTCGTCCGCGGATGTAGTTCCATAAATTCACGGTATTCCCATCGTCAGCCGTAGACCTGTCGGTGTGTGGTCACCGGACGCGCGAGCCGTCAAAGACTAGATGACGCGGCGGGCTCGAATCCGGATGCCGGGCGCCGGGCGATTCGCGGGCGCGGTGCCGGGAGTATGTCGCCCGGCCTCTGGCTCGAACCGGATGATCCGGTCAGAGGAAACCAGCCCCGGCGCGCCACGGCCAGCATTTCGGTCACCCAGATCGAAACGGGATCACCGCGCACGAGTCAGCGGGCTTGTGACAGCATCGGACCCGATTCGAGGCGGAAGCTCTCGGTGGACCGATCGGCGCGGCGGTATGTCCCAGGCGCGACGCCGTAAGCGCGTTTGAACGCCTTGGCGAAGGCGAACTCGGAGGTGTAGCCGACCTGTGCGGCCACGGTTCTGAGCGGCGCGTCGGATTCGCGAAGCATCCGGCCCGCGCTGGTCATTCGCCACCACGTCAGATAGGACACGGGTGGTTCGCCCACGAGCGCGGTGAACCGCTGAGCGAATACCGATCGGGACAGCCCGTTGCGCGCGGCCAACTGTTCCACGGTCCATGGGGCGCCCGGGTGGGCGTGAATGTCGCGCAGTGCCCGGCCGATCGCCTTGTCGGCGAGCGCCCGTGCCCACCCCCGCGCGTCGGCGCACTCGTCCGCCCAGGTGCGCAGGATATAGAGCAGCATCGCGTCGACCAGGGGCGGAACTATGCCGTCCCGGCCAGGCCGAGGTCGGTCGATCTCGGTCGCGAGCAGGCCGACGAGGTGACCGAGCTCCGCGTTCCTGGTGGGGCCCGCGGGCAGGTGTAAGAACTCCGGCAACTCCCGCAGCAGCGGATGCGGCCGGGTTCGATCGAGCTGATAGGCGCCGCAGAGCAGCACCGAGTGCGCTCCGGAGCCGTCGACGCGGACGTGGCCGATCGGGGAATCGGTTTCTGGGCGTTCGGGAGCGAATTCGATCAGCGGCGTTTCCGGACTGTCGGCGAGGGCGTGCGAACTCCCCGCGCGGAGGAAGACCACATCGCCCGGGCTCAGTGCGAGGGGTGCGGCACCTTTGGTCAGCAACCAACAGCTGCCGTGGAGCACGACGTGAAAGGTCGTGCCGGTGACGGCCGGAAAGCGCAGGCCCCATGGCGCTCTGACGTCGGTGCGGGCCGCACGGGTTCGGCCGGTTCGCATCGCGGCCAGCGCGTTGGAGAGAACGTCCACAAGTTCAGGACTCTAGGACATGACTTCCGGATTGTCAGGCATTCATCATCCCGATCGCGATCCGTAGATTTCTCTCCACAAGCACGATTCGAGGAGAGAAACAATGACCGTTCTGGTGCTCGGCGCGACCGGCAAAACCGGTACGCCCGTGGTGGACTCACTGGTGGCCCGCGGCGTTCGCGTGCGTGCGGCGAGCCGCAATCCCGGCCCGGCGAGAGCCGGAGTCGAGCCGGTTCGCTTCGATTGGGCGGACCGTTCCACCTGGGCAGCCGCACTGCAGGGCATTGATGTCTTGTATGTGGTCGGCCCGTACGCCGTGCCCGGCGAACCAGGCCTTGTCGGTGATCTGCTGGCCGCCGCCCCACACGCGCGGAAGGTCGTGCTGCTCTCGGTACTGGGCGTCGATCAGCTGCCGGAGGCGATTCCGATGGCCGCTTGGGAGGCGGATGTGCGCGCTTCGGGCAAGGAGTGGACGATTCTGCGGCCGAACTGGTTCCAGCAGAACTTCGGTGAGGGTTTCGCTGCGTCCCTTCGCGACAACGGCGCGCTCGCGCTCCCGACCGCCGGCGCCGTCGTGAGCTTCGTCGACACCCGTGACATCGCGGAAGTGGCAGCCGCCGCCCTCACCGAGGAGGGGCACGCGGGGAAGGTCCACATCGTCACCGGCCCCGAGGCGCTGACCTTCAGGCAGGTCACCCAGACGTTGGGCGAAGCCGCGGGCCGGGAACTGCGCTACACGGACCTCACCGACGGCCAGTTCGCCGACGGACTGCGGACTGCCGGTCTGGATGAACGTTCGATCAGCTGGCAACGGGGCCTGTTCCAGTTGATCCGCGACGGCGGCAACGCGGTGTCGACCGACACGGTCGAACGGATCACCGGCCACCCGGCAAGGACCTTGAAGTCCTACGCCCAGGAGCACGCCGCCGCGTGGCGGTGAGCGCGAAGCGCTCCCTCTGCGCGCCCACGCGCTGCTCTCGGCCGCGGTGGTAGCGGGCTGACAGCGCGTGCCGAGTACCGATTCCGAGGTTCTCGGCTCGCTGTCGGCGTGTCGCTGAGAGTTCGCTCACGGCGTCCGATTTGATCGCAGGCTGGCGACGAAACCGCGAGCTACCCCCGTGGAGGTCTAAGTCGTGATCCGGTGGTCTCTTCTTTTCCCCGGCACCAGGCGCCGCGGTCCGGCTCGAAACCTCAGCGCGATCGGAGGTGTCGCGCTCGGGCTGCTCCTGGCGACGACGGCGACCGCGGAACCGCTGTATCCGCGGCCCGATCCGAACCCGTTCTACGCCGCTCCCGCGGATCTGGCGGAACATCGACCAGGAGATGTGCTCGGTGTGCGGGCGCTGCCGCCGCTGGCGATCTTTCCCGGAGCCACCGTGCCCCTGGTGAAGTTCCGGTCCACCAACTCGCACGGCGCACCGATCGCGGCGACGACCACTGTTCTCAGCCCCTTCGGCAGGCGGCCCGGTGGGCCGTTGCTGTCGTATCAGCACTTCATCAATGCGCTCGGCACCGGCTGCGCGGTATCGCGCAAGCTGTACAGCGACGATCTCAATTTGAGGGTGACGACGCCGATCCTGAACGTGGCGCTGACGCAGGGCTGGAGTGTCGCGCTGCCCGATCATCTCGGACCGCAGTTCGCTCTCGGGGCCGCCCGTCTGGGTGGACGGATCGTCTTGGACGGCATCAGGGCAGCGCAGCGGCTGCCCGCGCTCGATGTGCGGCACAGCCGGGTGGTCATGGCCGGCTACTCCGGCGGCGGCCTGGCCACCGCATGGGCGGCCGCGTTACAGCCGACGTACGCACCGGAGCTGAAGCTCGCGGGCGCGGCCATCGGCGGCGCCCCGATGAATCTGGTCACGATGGCGGAGGCGCTCGGTTTGGACCCGCACCCCTCGTTCGGATTGGCCATGGCGGCGGCGATCGGGCTGGAGCGGGAGTACCCGGACCGGCTGCCGATCAGCTCGTATCTCAACCCACGCGGTCTCGCGGTCGCTGAAGAGATGGCCGACAGTTGCAGCAACGAGATCCTCACCGCGGGCCTCGGCGGCAGCGCGCGGGAGTACGTCACCAGCACCTCGATCTTCGACAGCCGCGCAGCTCGATCGGTGGTGGAGGAGAACAGCCTGGAGCTCTACGCCGGAGTACCGGAGATACCGATCCTCGAGTGGCATGCGCCCGACGATCGACAGATCTCGATCGAAGCCGTCCAGAACACCGTCCGCCGCTGGTGCGCGGCAGGAGTGCGGGTGCAGACGCTTCCGGTGCCCCCGATCGAGCAGGTGCCCGGAGTGGGGGAGGCCTCCGGGATCGAGCATTTGTCCGCCGCGGTATCTGGTGCACCCGGCGTGTGGCTGTGGCTCGATGCTCGGGTCCGTGGCGAGCCCGCGCCCACCAACTGCTGAACGAGGCGATAAGCCGAGGGTCCACACGACCATCGACCACCAGAGCCAGGTTCTCGGCGCCACCGATTCGGTGTCCATCCCGTGCCGCGTGTCCTGGACGGGCTGGGGGATAGGCCTGCCGCCGCATCGACTGCTGATTGTTGTCGCTTCGCGCAGCATCCCCTCCGATGCGGGGCAAGCTGTCTGGTGGTTACGGCATAAGTGACGGCCTATTCGACCTATCCAACGCCGTCGATGCTCGCTGATGCCACGAAGCTCGGATATCCGTTCCTCCAGTCCGACGCGAAGGTCATGATCGTGAAGCAGGACTCTTTCCGCAGTTGAACGGTGGTTTGTATCTCTCCACAGCGGTCAGGGAACTGTGTGAAGCACCCGGTTGCGCCTCCATGGTTTTCCGCGCATCCCAGCGCCGCCTTTGTTACTATGTGAATAACGATTCACTAACATAGGAGCGCGATGATGCGTACCCCCCTTCACCTCGCAGCCGCTTCGATCGCGGCGGCGGCTCTCGTCGTCACCGCGGCCGGTGCGACGGCCGAACCGATCGACTCCGCGCCGTTCTCCGCGCCGGCGACCGTCATCGCAACCGGAACCGGCTCGGCGGCGGTGGACTCGGGATCGGCGGCGGCCGGCACCGGCCTGCATTACCTCCAGCGTGGTGACATCATCGGGCTTCTCGTGCTCCTGGCCGTTGCCCCTTTGCAAATCTTCACCAGCGGCATCTGCGACCTGGCCACGATGTCGGCACTTCCGAGTCCGTGCGCGACAGTGACTCGCTGAACGGGAGCGAGGTCCTCTCTCAAGGAAGTTGAGGCGCGTAAGCCCTACCTCGCCGAGGTTGGGCCGAGCCAAGCGAACTCGGCCCAACTCCGCCGCGACGGTGTCGGCCGCCCGGAGGCGTATCCGGGAGACGGGAACCGGCGTCCTCACCTGGCGATCTCACCAGTGGGTATCCGACCTCGGTGATATCGCGGCCGTCATTAGCATCAAGACGGCGAATAAATCGAGGATATCCGAGGATCTGCGTTGACTACCGAACAACTTGACCGCTGGAATGCCCAGGAAGCCGCCGCCGAGGCGATGATTCCCATCATCGGCACGTTGTATCGGCGCAAGGGCGTGACGATCCTGCTGCACAGCCGGTCACTGGTCAACAAGTCGGTGATCAGCATTCTGCGGACGCACCGCTTCGCGCGGCAGATCGAGGGCGAAGAGTTGTCGGTGGACGAGACCCTTCCTTTCCTGCGAGTGCTCAGCGAGCTGGATCTGGGACCGTGCAAGATCGACCTCGGTCAGTTGGTCATGACCTATCGCGCCGACGATCGCGGACTGTCGATCCGCGAGTTCACCGAAGCGGTGCTGGCCGAGGTGACCAACGGCAACAAGGCGCAGTCGCCCGGCCCCAGGGATGTCGTCCTGTACGGATTCGGCCGGATCGGTCGGCTGGTCACTCGGCTGCTCATCGAGAAGGCCGGATCGGGCAACGGGTTGAACCTGCGTGCCGTGGTGGTGCGCAAGGGAGGCGCCGACGATCTGTCCAAGCGCGCGTCGTTGCTTCGCAGGGATTCGGTGCACGGCCACTTCAACGGCACGATCAAGGTCGACACGGGCAATGACACGATCACCGCGAACGGTAACGTGATCAAGTTCATCTACAGCGATGATCCGGCGACGATCGACTACACCGCGTACGGGATAAAGGACGCGATCCTGATCGACAACACCGGCAGGTGGCGTGATCGTGACGGACTGTCGCAGCATCTACGGCCCGGCATCGCGAAAGTCGTTCTCACCGCGCCCGGTAAGGGCGATATTCCTAATATCGTGCACGGCGTCAACCATCGCGGCTTGGACCTGTCGCAGCGGATCTTCTCGTGCGCCTCGTGCACGACCAACGCGATCGTTCCGCCGCTCAAGGCCATGGACGACGAGTACGGCATCCTCCGTGGGCACGTGGAGACGGTTCACTCGTTCACCAACGACCAGAACCTACTGGACAACTATCACAAGGCGGACCGTCGCGGTCGGTCGGCGCCGTTCAATCTCGTGCTCACCGAGACCGGCGCCGCGTCCGCGGTCGCGAAGGCGATGCCGGATTTCAAGGCCAAGATCACCGGTAACTCCATTCGCGTTCCCACCCCGGATGTGTCGGTCGCCATTCTGAACCTGCAGCTCGAGCGGAAGACGACGAAGAGCGAAGTGCTCGCCTACCTGCGTCAGGTTTCGCTCGCCGGGCCGTTGAGCCGAAACCTCGATTACACGGCTGCCACGGACGTGGTTTCCAGCGACTTCATCGGATCGCGCGCCGCGTCGATCATGATGCCAATGCCACGATCGTCGAGGACGACACCGCGATCCTCTATGTCTGGTACGACAACGAATTCGGCTACTCGTGCCAGGTGGTGCGGACGGTACAGTACATCTCGGGCATCGAGTACCCGACCTACCCGCAAGTCGGCACGCGAGTGGACCGCGCCGCCGACAGTCGCGTGCTCACTGCGACCGAAGCGCGATAGCACACATAGCCGCGATTCCGCCCCGACGGCATCGTCGCGCATGCCCGCATTCCCGACTGTTACGAGCTCACTTCGACCCATCGTGACGGCGCGTTGCGTCTGTCGGTCGCGTCTCCGGGTTTCCACCGGCCCCACTGACATTCGAGTGGTGGGCACCCGCCGCCTGTGAGCAGCACTGGCGGCGGGTTCGAGGCCAGGCCGCTAGACTTTGCGATTCTCCGACTTGATCATCCATGCCAGTTTCTCCAGCGAAGCGGTGATCTGGTGCAGCAGATCGCTGGTGCTGGGGTCTTCGGCGTCGACGGCGTCGTGCACGTCACGGATGGTGTCGATCGCCGCGTAGGCCCGGGTGGTGATCAGATCGACGATGTCGGCGGTGTTCACTTCTCGGGCCGGGAACGGGGGAAGGCTCGTCGTCGCGGCGACGGTGTCGGACCGCCCGTCGGGGACGGCGTCGAGGGCCCGCATCCGCTCGGCGATGGTGTCGCTGCCCTCCCGGGCCGCGTCGACGAGTTCATCCAGGTGCAGGTGCAAGTCGCGAAAATTGGGTCCCACGACGTTCCAGTGGGCCTGCTTGCCTTGTAGGTGCAGTTCGATGAGGTCGACGAGTACGCGCTGGAGATCGGCGGCGAGCCGAGGTGAAGCGGCGAAGTTCCGGACCTCGTCGGCGAGACGACGATTGGTCCGCTGGCGGGTCTGATGTGCCGCGGTCATGGTTGCACTCCTTTCTGAAGTCTCCAGGGGAACAACCTCCACCATTATTGGAATCATTCCAGATTATGCTGTCAGGTGGATCACTGGTGGTGAGGATGTGGCACCGCCCCTGGGGAACCGAGCCGACTCGTCGGCGTCCTCGCTGCGCGGCGCGTCAGTCGATGACAGCTGTGGCCTCGACCTCCACCAGTAAGTTGGGTTCGCCGAGCGCGGCGACGCCCAGCAGGGTGATCGGCTTGACCGGGTCGACGCCCAGTTCGGTGGCTGCCCTGGCCACGCCTTCGCCCAGCAGTGGCATCTTGTCGGGGGACCAGTCCACTACATAGATGGTCAGTTTGGCTACGTCGTCGAACGACCCGCCGATACCGGCCAGCGCCGTGCCGACGTTGAGGTACGCCTGCTCGACCTGTGCCGCCAGATCTCCCGCACCGACCGGATTCCCGGCGGCGTCGCGGGCCACCTGCCCGGCCAAGAAGACCAGCTTCGATCCGGTGGCGATCGACAACTGCCGATACACCTCGGGTTTCGGCAATCCGTCGGGGTTGACCAGTTCCACGGCCATGAAAGCACTCCTCACACATGCGGGATCATGACTCTTAACATAGCACTGCTATGTATTGTGGTGTCGTGGCGAGAACGAAGAATCCGGCGGTCCGCACCCAGCTGATCGAGAGGGCCGCGCGCATGCTGCGAGCCCGGGAACCGGTCACACTCCGCTCGGTCGTCGCCGGAACAGGTTTGTCGACAATGGCCGTCTACACCTATTTCGGCGGCATGGATGGCCTGTGGCGGGCGATGCGCCAAGAGGGGTTCATCCGTTTGTCCGCCCAACTCGAGGCGGTGACGCTGACTGCGGATCCGGTCCGAGACCTCGCCGCCCTGGGGTCCGCGTACTTGTGCAATGCCCTGGCGAACCCGGACCTCTACCGGGTGATGTTCGACGCGAACTTCGCGCTGGAGGACCCCGCCGCCGCCGACGAAACCCTGCATTGCCTGGTGCCCGCGGTCGAACGGGCAAAAGACATCGGACGATTCCGTCCTGACGTGGACTCGTCTGCCCTCGCCACCCAGAGCTGGGTCATCGGCCATGGACTGGTGTCACTCGTGGCGACCGGCCCGCTGCCGCGTCGAACGCTCGATTCCGGTGCGTCCATGCTCACCGCCCTGTTCACCAGTTGCGGCGACGACCCCGAAACCTGCCGCCGCTCCGTTGAACTCGGCTGGCACCCCGACCCGCGCCCGGAATGATTTCGGCGAACCTCGCTGAAGAGGCCGCTCCACTGAGGCTGATGGCCGGAGACACCGGGATCACCGGTGCACCACGTCGAAGAGGAATCCCTCGATCGTGACTCCTGGGGCGAACGAAAACGCGACGCCGGTCGAGATCGGCCTGTCTGCCCCTGCCCGACTGGCGATTCGCTCGAGCACGGGGCGTCGCCACCGCGTCCGGCGGGTCGCCACCGCACACGGTGGCGACCCGCCGGACGACGGCGGTCGGATCATCCGGCCAGGCGGGCCTCGATGGCCTCGATGATGCGCGGGCGCAGTTCGGACGCGCGGATGACGGCGTCGACCGAACCGACCTCGACAGCGCGCCGGATATCGTGCACGCGGTCGAATTCGGCGGCCACGTCGGCGAGCTTCTCCGTCCGGACCGACGACCGGAGCTCGTCGAGTTCCGCGGTCAGGGACGCGCGCTCGGTGCCGGAGGCGTTCGCGGCGCGCGCTTCCAGGTCCCGCACCCTGGGATCGGCCGCGGTGCGGGTGTCCACCTCACCGGCGAACACCACCGCGGCGGCCGGGGCGCCGCCGAGCACCGAGGCGAACGAGCCCTCCAGCGCGAGTACTGTCATGTTCGGGTTCAGCGCCTTCGAGAACACCACGAACGCGCCGCCGTGATACCGCGAGATCACGCAGAACACGATGGGACCGCGGAAATTCACGATCGCGCGCCCGATCTCGGCACCGTACTCGAGCTGCAACTTCCGCATCGACTCGGGCGAGCCGTCGAAGCCGGACAGGTTCGCAAGGACGACCAGCGGCCGATTGCCACTGGCCGCGTTGATCGCCCGCGCGGCTTTCTTCGACGACCGTGGGAACAACGTGCCCGCGGTGTAGGTGTCCGGGCCATCGGTGGACGGGAAACCGCGCCGCGGCACACCCCGCGACTCGATGCCGAGCAGGCACACCGGGATGCCGCCGAGATGCGCGTCCTGCACCACCGCGGTCTCGGCATCGGCCATGCCCGCCCAGCGCTCCAGCACCGGATGGTCCTGGTCCGACAGGGCCCGCATCACGGTCCGGATGTCGAACGGCTTCTTCCGGTCCCGGTTCTTGGCCTCGGAGAAGATCTCGCCGACAGTCGTGAAGTCGCTGTCCGCCGCGACGTGCGGGAAGTCGGAGACGTCGCGATCGATGGGGTCGCTGGTCCGCGATCGCCGCGGCGCCTGTTCGCCGGGTGCGACGTAGGTGTGGTCGTAGTGCGACATCAGCACGTCCCGGGCTGAGGTCAGATCCGGCGCCCAGTACTGCGCCTGCCCGTTGGGACCCATCACCCGGTCGTAGCCGCCGATGCCGAAGTTGTCTTCGGCCGACACACCGCCGGAGAAGTCCAGCGCCTGCTTGCCGGTGAGCACCATCGCGGAGTCCGGCGTCATCACCAGGATGCCCTTGGTGTGCATCAGCATTGTCGCTTCGGCGTTCCAGTACGGCTGCGCACCGACATTGATGCCGGCGACCACGATGTTGATCTCGCCGCCGTCCTGGGTGAACTCGACGATGCGCTTGAGCGCCGCCGCCACCCAGTCCATGTTCTCCGTGCCGGACTTCATCGAGATCCGGGCGCCGGAGGACAGCGCGTACCACTCCAACGGCACCTGCATCCGTTCGGCGAGGTCGAGTGCGGCGATCACGCGGCGGCACTCCGGCTCCGACAGCGCGCCCAGGGACTTCGTCGGATCACCGAGCAGCACCACGCGTGTGACGCCCTCCGGGTGCCGCTCCGTCGGCGTGGTGACCACGCCCGCGACGATCGCCGCGGTGTTGCGTCCCTTCGGCCGGGCGACCGGCACCAGCGCGTGGTCGTCATCGAGGTCGTACTCGGCGAAGTCACCGAGCAGGCCGGTCAATTCGTAGGGGTACACCGTGTTGCGGCTGCTGGCCCGCAATACCTTCTGCCGGTATTCGTCGAGCGGCTCGACCGGCTCGTCGGAGGGCTCGCCGACGGTCACCTCGGTGCCGCCGGTGGCGTCGAGAGAGATACGGACGGCGATCTTGGCCAGCTCGCCGGTCTCCGGGTCCCGCTGTCGCGCGATGAGCAGGATCTCCTCCAGCCCCGCGCCCGCCGCGGTCGGCAGGACGTGCCCGCCGATCGTCTCCAGCTCGGAGCGGGTGACGTCGATCGGCGGCCAGATGTACATCACGATGCGGTTGGTGTTGAAGCGTTTCGCCGACGGTCGCCGCGACTGGGCCCGGCGGATCGAGTCCACGCAGGTGGCGATGGTGCTCTCGGCCGTGGGCAGCGCGAGCAGCCTGCCGTCGTGCTCGCGCAGCGCCGCCAGGTCACGCACCTGCGCGAACGCGATGAGGCGATCGTCGGCCGGGTTCTCCTTCGCGACGCAGCGGAACAGGTAGACCTCTTCGTCGTCCGAGGACGGCAGCCTGGTGAGGTCGAACTTGCGCAGCCGCTCCATCTGCATCCGCTGCGCGATGTACGGGTGCAGGCCGCGGATCAGCCGCTCCTCGACCATGCCGGTGGCCGACGGGCGGAAGGTGAAGTGGTGGTGCATCACCGCACCGCCGCTGCCCGCGACCGTTGCGGTGATGCGGTGCACCTGGTTCGGCCACTGGTGCCTGGCGATGACCTCGTGCAGCGCCGCCGCCATCGCGTCGAAATCGCCGGGCTGTTTCTCCCAGCTGAGGTAGATGTCGGCGTCGATTGACACGGCGCCCGCGGCAAGTTCGGTGAGTCCGCGCAGCGCGGTGTCGAGCGCGTCGAAGCGCACCGCGGCGGACACCAGGCTCGATCCGGCTCGTTCGGCGATCACGAAGGTGCAGCCGCCCACCTCGTGGGTGTGCACGCCGGTGAGTCCCTTGTTGCCGTAGTAACGGCGAGTCAGTACCTCCAGCATGACCGTGTGGTCCGGGTAGCCGCGCTCCAGCCGCTGGCCGAGCAGTCGCACCAGTGGTTCGGTGCTGCGCACCATGTCGGAGATACGCTCGGCCCGATCGGGGGAGCCGGGGTTGGCGTCCAGGTGACGCAGGTGCCTGCGGACGTTGGTGTACACACGGGCACGATTGCGCCGCAGCAACGGCTGGCCGTACCAGGCGAACACCAGGCCGCGGGTGAGGTCGGCGATCACGGGGAAGCGCACCTGCGTCGTGGCGACGAGCCGCTCCAGCACGAGACCGACCGGCTCCCGCAGCGCCCGGTCCGGAACCGGTTCCTGCAGCCACTCGCGCAGCAGTGTGGTGATGACCGCGACGGTGCCGGACGGGCGCTGCTGGGCGAGGAAGATGCGGAAGACCGCGGCTTCGAGATCGGGGGTGCGCTCCAGGTCGGTGACCCCGTAGTGCCCGAGCGCTCTGGTGAGCTTGGCCTGATACGACTCCGGCAGCCCGGCCCGCTCGACGTCGAGGCTCTGCAGATAGCTGTGGAAGTATTCGCGGGCGCTGTGGACATGGCCGTGGCCGCCGTACTCGTCCCACGAGCGGTTGTGCGTCAGTTCGGCGAGGTCGGCGAATACCTGCACGAGCTCGAGTTCCTCGGCCAGTGGCCTGCGGTTGTCCGCGATGGCGGCCCGGCGGGCGGTGAGGTATTCGGCGAGCACCCGGCCGTCGTCGTGCGGGTCGACGTCGAAACCGAGCAGCAGACTGCGCAGGTCCTGCTGACCGCGAGCGGTGCGCTCGTGCGGCTGGACCTGCGCGGGCTCGCCGGGCAGGTCCAGCTGCACGGACTCGGCCGCCCCGGTGGCCTCGGTCTCGTCGTCCTCGGCGAGCGGCTCCAGCCGCAGCAGCGGCGCACCGGTCTCCACCTGGGTGCCGACGGAGACACCGCACTCCTTCAGGCGCGCGCGGAACGGCGCGCGCAGCACCGTCTCCATCTTCATGCTCTCCAGGACGAGCACCGGCGCGCCCGCCTCGACTTCGGCGCCGATCTCCAGCGGCGTGGCGACTACGAGCGCGGGCGCGGGGGAGCGGACGACACCGCCCTCGTCACGGCTGATCCGATGCGTCACACCGTCGACGTCGATGAGATGGATCGGCCCGTGTGTGCCGGTGGTCAGCCGGTAGCGGGCGCCGTTGACCACGATTTGCCCAGTGTGCTGATCGAAGCGCTCGAGGTCGACGTCGGCCGTGTGGATATCGCCGCCCGCCTCGATGCCGATCCGGAACCGGTGGGCGCCGATGCGCGCGACGCGCACGCGGTAGCCGACGCCGCGCAGCTTCAGATCGAGTGGCCTGCCGCTCTCGTGCTGAACCTGAGGACGTCCTCCGGCTGCCGTGGACAGCAGCCGGTGTTGCTGGACCCGCTCCTCCTCCTCGTAGGCATTGATGGCGGCGGCGGTCAGCGCGACGGCGGAGTGGCGATGCGAAACGAGGCGGCCCTCGCCGCGGACGCGGTCGATCCAGCCGGTGTCGGCGCTGGCGTCGATCACCTCGGGCTGGTTGAGCAGATCGAGCACGAAACTCTTGTTGGTCGCACCGCCCTCGATGACCACCCTGGTCTGCGCCACCGCCCGGCGCAGCCTGCCCAGCGCTTCGTCACGATCACGGCCATAGGCGATGATCTTGGCGATCATCGAGTCGAAGTCGGCGGGGATCGTGTCGCCCTCGCTGACGCCGGTGTCGACGCGGATGCCAGGTCCGGCGGGCAGGTCCAGGCGCGCGATGCGGCCCGGGGCGGGCGCGAAGTCGCGGTCGGGATCCTCGGCATTGAGACGCGCCTCGATGGCGTGCCCGCGCTCGGCGGGAGGTTCGCCCTCGAGCTTTCCGCCGGAGGCCACCAGCAGCTGCGCCCGGACGAGGTCGAAACCAGTGGTGCATTCCGTGATCGGGTGCTCGACCTGCAGACGCGTGTTGACCTCGAGAAACGCGAACAGGTCGTCACCGGGGTGATAGAGGAACTCGACAGTCGCCGCGCCGCGATAACCCACCGCGATCGCCAGCCGCTCGGCCGAGGCCTTCAATTCGGCTGCTTGCTCCGGGCGCAGCACCGGTGACGCCGACTCCTCGATGATCTTCTGGTTGCGCCGCTGCACCGAGCAGTCGCGGACACCCAGCGCCCACGCGGTCCCCTGACCGTCGGCGATGACCTGGACCTCGACGTGACGCGCGCCGGTGACCAGCCGTTCCAGGAAGACCACGCCACTGCCGAATGCCCGCGCGGCTTCCTGACGGGTGCGCTCATAGGCATCGACGAGCTCGGCCTCGTTCGTGATCACGCGGATACCGCGCCCGCCGCCGCCCGCGGTCGCCTTCAGCATCAGCGGATAGCCGATCTCGGCGGCCGAGGCCAGCGCGGCGTCAACGGTTTCGACCGGGCCGCGGCTCCACGGCGCGACCGGCACGCCGACCTCCTCGGCGATCAGCTTCGCGCCGATCTTGTCGCCGAGCTTGCGCATGGCGTCCGGGCTCGGGCCGATGAAGGTGACACCGATCTGCTCGCAGAGTTCCGCGAACGCCGGGTCCTCCGCGACGAAGCCCCAGCCGACCCAGGCGGCATCGGCGCCGGTCGCCACCAGCGCGCGCTCGAGCGCCTTCAGGTCCAGATACGGTCGCTCGGACGCCGGACCGAGGTCATAGGCGATGTCGGCTTCCCGCACGAACGTCGCGTTGCGGTCCACATCGGTGTGCAAGGCGACGGTTTCGATCGGCAGCGCGGTCTCCGCGGCCAGATCTCGGACGGCGTGGATGAGGCGCATGGCGGCCTCTCCACGGTTCACAATTGCGACGCGGCTGAACACTCGCCGGTTCCTTCCTTTCCTGAACATTGGCCCGGTCGGACAAGGCTTGCGACCCCCGGTCCCGCGTAGTGTGCACCTTTATCCCAGATATCCGCACGGCGTGCGGGTGTTACTCGCACGTAGAGTTGGGAATCTCCCGCTCGAGACGCCGGCCGGGCCGCTGCCATATCCGGATGATCACAGCAATCGGCATTCCGCACCGGACCTCACCACACCGCGTAACGTTCCTTCCGCAGTGTGCACGTTCTCTCCTGAGCGACCACGCAGTTTCTGCTCGCTACCGCTCGGACGCCCCGTCCGGGACGGTTACCGATTCAGACCGCACGGAACCAGGACAAGGAGATCGTCATGAAAGCCACACGCCTCGTTCGCTTGGGTCTTCCACCGTTCTTCGCCGCGGCGGCGGCGCTGTTGTTCTGTCCGCCGACCGCCTCCGCGCAGGATATGTGGAGCTACGACTGTGCGTCCCATTCGCCGGTGTGGGAAGGCAGAGTGACCGCTGTGGAGTGCACGGCGTCGAACGGTGCACCGGTGAACGGAGAGATCACGCAGCCGTTCATGGTGAACGGCGGTGAGGTCGTGATCTGCATGTCCGGATGGGTTCACCTCCCTGATGTGATGGGCAAGGAATGCGGATCGGCGCCGATGCAATAGCTGTTCGACGGCGTGGAGGGGGCCTTGTCGATTACGGCGAGGCCCACTCGCTTCCCGCTATCAGCATCGCACGGGCGGCTCGCCGAATCGGTCGAGTGCGCGGTCGTGGCGGCAGGAAGTTCGTCTGGTCGCCCAGAAAGGTGGTGAGGGCGGCGAGCAGTTGCCCTCGTCCGGGTTCGGCGCGGTCGTGATGCGCGAAATGCGTTGCTCCCGCGCGCTCGACCGTGCGCACTTCGGACGCGCGCACCAGATGCCTCCCGAGTAATGCGACATCGTGGGGGCCCGGCTCCAGAAGTCGTATTCGCCGCGCAGTATCGAGGTGGCGGCGGTGCTGGTTGCGACGATCCGGCCGATCGGACTCCGGTGCGCCGTTCACCTCGGGGCGGACTTGCCCCACCTCGTCATGCCCCACGGTTTGACGGTCGACAGTGCCGTGGCGATCCACAACAGCAGGCTGAACACCACGAAACACACCCACAGCGCGACGTCCGTGCCACCGAGGTCGGCGGCTCGGTCCTGCCTGACTCCGGCGAGTGCCGTGCGCACCCAGTGACTCTCCCGCACCACAGCGAACACCGGAATGCTCAACGCGATACAGAATTTCGCGACTACCCAATGGTGCCGTACCAGGCCCCATCGAGTCCCGAACGACACCACGAGACCCGTGCCCAACGACAGCAGCACCACGGGAATCACCAGCGCCCGGTCGAAGATGTGCATGAACTCGTAAGCGTGTCGCCGCAACGACCCGTCGTCGGCCGTCGCGCCGACCACGGCCAGCGCGAGCATCGCCATGGCAAGGCCGAGCCAGCTGACCGAGAACCCGACGTGCAGCACCAGCCAGATCTTGCGGGTGCGGGGACGTAACAGGCCACGCCGGTGCCGCCTCGCACGCACCGCCGACCTCGCAGGAGACGCACCATTCACCGGCCCAAACTATGCGACGCCGGTACCGCAGCACCTCCCGCTGTGGGGTGAATCCGCCACGGTACCCAGGTGCCAGATCCGGTCCCACCGTCCAGCGGCCACGCCGAGCCGATCAGGATCGCACGGTTCTCCAACAAGAGTCGCGCCGGTAACTGTGGTCACTGGAACGCGTCGGCGTGGGCGGTGGCCCACTGTCGGAAAGTGCGCGGCGCGCGGCCGATGATCTGTTCCACCGTCGGACGGACTACGGATTCGTTGATGGCCCCGTGCGCGTAGAAGTCGAAGAAGGCATCGACGTACTCGACGGGTGTGGTCGCGAGCATATGGGCGCGAGCTTGGTCATCGGTGAGACCGATGCACGTGAGGTCGCGGCCGATGGCCGAGCCCAGCAAAGCCACCTGTTCGGCCGGTGTGAGCGGCTGCGGTCCGGTGGGCCACAAGATTTCACCGTGGTGACTGTTCCCGCGCAGTACGGCGGCGGCCACCGCGCCGAGGTCCTGCGGATCCAGCGCAGCCGTGCGCACGTCGGGAAACGGCGTGTGGATCACGTCTCCGTCCCGGAGTTGGGGGAGCCAGCGCAGGGCATTGGAGGCGAAGGCGCAAGGCCGCAGAATGGTCCACGCGGCGCCGCAGTCGGTAACCGCCTGCTCGGAAACCATCATGTAGCGGGTGATGGCATTGGTGACGTCACCGGTACCCGCGGAAACGCCCGAGAGTTGCACGATGTGCTCGACGCCTGCCTTCGCCGCCGCGTGCGCGACTGCTGGATAACCGGGCAGCAGGAATAGCGCGCGCACGCCATCGAAACTCAGCGTGTTGGGGGAGGAGAGATCACCGGTCACGGCTTCCGCTGCCCGGGGCACGGCGGCCCGCCGGATATCGCGCACCAGCGCGCGCACCGGTTCTCCGGCCGCGGCCAGGGCCTGTACTACTTCCGCGCCGACATTGCCGGTCGCTCCCGTCACGAGGATCATTGCGCCGATCGTTGCAGTAGTCGGCGTGGTCCGCGCGGCCGTTGCAGGTTCCTGCACCGGATTGTGCAATCTCTGCCTTCCTCCGGTGGTGTCCACCGCGCCCGGACCGGCCGAGGTGCGCCGAAGCCGGTGCGGGCGACCGGCCTGAGTCACGCCGTGAGATCAGCGGCGATGCCGTCGAGCAGTTTGCCGAGTCCGAACTCGAACACGTTTTCGGCGGCATCTCGCATCTCGTAGTCGCGCGCGGCGGAAGCGGCGTCGAGCATGGCCAGCAAGGCCGGGTAGCGCTCGGGCTGTCCGTACTGGTGGATCATCGCCGGGTCGAGGATCGGGCCGACGTGCCCCGCCGCGTCGCGTCCCTGGGTCGGATCGACCGCCAGGCGGGCGACCCCGCCGACGAAAGCGCCGATGGACAGGACGATATCGGCGACACCGTGCGGGGGAAGCCCGGCGTCGATGAGCGCACCCATGGCGGCCTCACCCCACGCGGCTTCGTTCGGGCCCATGCAGCGATTGCTCGCGCTGACCGCCAGCACCCACGGGTGACGAATGTAGAGCTCGCGGGTGCGGCGCGCCCATAGTTCGACCGCCGCCCGCCAGTCGCCCCGCGGCAGGTCCGGTGGTTGCGACATGGTCGCGTCGAGCATCAGGGCGATGAGTTCGTCCTTGCCGGGCACGTGCCGATACAGCGACATGGTGGCCGCGCCCAGCTGCTTGGCGACCCGCTGCATCGACAGTGCGCCGATGCCTTCCGCGTCCGCGATAGCCATGGCCGAAACGACGATGCGGTCCAGGCTCAGTGCCGGTCGGGGACCGCGGCCGGACCGGCGGCCTCCGGCCCACAGCAGCTGTGCCACGCGCGGCGGTTCATCCACCATGTTCGCTCCTCGCGATCTAATGCGTATGACATACGCATTGCGTATATGCTACGCAGTGATTCTCTGTTTTCGACACCGGGGTGGTCGCACCATGTCAGTTCCCGTCAGACATCCGGATCCTGTTGTGCCTTCGTCGAATCGGTCCCGGTGGTGGCAGCGCCCCTGGATCGGGCCGCTGCTGGTGCTCACGTTCGCATTCGTCGCCTTCTCCCTGCCTCCGTATCTCACCTTGGATCCGGCCAGGTCGCGCGTGCCGGACCCCGGCTTCGCCCCGCATTACCCGATGCTGGTCGTACACGTGATCTGCGGTTCGGTCGCGATTCTGGTCTGTGGGTTCCAAGTGTGGCCTTGGTTCCGCCGCAAACATCCGGCGGCCCATCGGCGGTTGGGCCGCTGGTACGTTTTCGCCGGCGTGCTTCCGGCCGGACTCGCCGGACTCGTGATCGGCGCGAGCAGCCCCTTCGGTCTCGTGGCGCGTGTCAGCAACGTCATGTCGGCGACTTTGTGGCTGCTCACCACGCTCATCGGCTGGCGCATGGCGCGACGGCGCCGCTTCGCCGAGCATCGCCGCTGGATGATCCGCAGTTTCGCGCTCACCTTGTCCATCGTGCTCAACCGGGCACTCGGCGGAGTGCTGTTGCTTCTGCTGAGCCCGCGACTGGATACGTCCTTCCATGGCGATGAGGCACTGCTCATCCAGACCATTGCCGCGATCGGCACCTGGCTCGGATGGACGGTCTCGCTGCTGATCGCCGAAGCTTGGCTCGAGCGCGCAGGACCGCCCCGGCGTGCGGACCCCGTCTCCACCGGCAGGCACCGAGCATGAGCCTCGCCGGACTGGGGCTGACCACGGAACAAGAGCGCGTCTACCGCGCGCTGCTGCGCACCCGCCCCGGCACGTCCGCGCACGGCGCAGACCACGCCGGCGCGGACGCGCCCACCGTGATCGCCGAACTGCGGACCTTGGGTTTGGTGAACGACAACCTGACCGCGGTCCCACCGGCGACCGCGGTGGATCTGCTCGTGCGCCGGCGAATATCGCAGGCGCAGAGGCAGTTCGAGGGACTCGCCGGCGCCTGGGACGCGTTGCGGGAGCTGGCCGAGGAGCAGCGCACCGGCCGGCCCGCGGCCATGGTCGAGCAGCTGTCGAACGGACCGGAAATCGCCCGGCGCGTCGACGCGCTACTGCTCGATCATCCTGGTGAGTTCTCGTCCCTGCGGACCCATCCGCTGCACGACGACCACGCACCGGACCTGCGCGGCCGGCTGTTGTCGGCCGGACTGAGCAGTCGCATCCTGTTTCCCCTGCACGCCATGGAGGATCCCGGCCAAGCGGCCTGCGCACGCCGCCGCCACGCTATCGGGGAGCTGCACCGGGTCACGACGGAAACGGTTTGGCCGCTGACTCTGGTGAATCGGTCGGTCGCTTTCGTGCCTGCCGATCTCGCCGAACCGGCGGCGGGGGTGCTGGAGATTCGCCGCACCAGTATGGTCCGGATCCTCGCGGAGGTGTTCGACGGCATCTGGCAACGCGCGCACGACCTCGACGCCCTCGCGGTCTCGCCGGTCGAACAGCGCGTCTTGCGGGCATTGACTCGCTACGACACCGACGAAACGGCGGCACGCGCGCTCAATGTCTCGGTGCGCAAGTTCCGCGCCCACGTCGCCGACCTGATGGACCGGCTCGGAGCCCGTACCCGATTCCAGGCCGCCCTGCTGGCCAAAGAGCGCGACTGGCTCTGAACCGGCGAGAGCCGCGTCGGTTGGGCGCGCCGCCCTATTCCGGCTCGCCCGGTCTGACCATGGTCAGCTGGTGGACTCGCCTACCTTGGTAACGCATCCCGGGAATGACCGGAGTCGAACCGATGGGAGCGAATCCCATGCGGGTGAAAAACTTCACCGCGCGAACGTTCTCGACCTGAGTTTGGAGATGGCAGCCGATGCCGTTCTCATCTAGCCGGTCGAGCCACCTGTTCATAAGAGATGCCGCGGCGCCGGTTCCCCGCGCTTCGGGAGCCACCGCGATGTGCAGGTGCGCGGGCCAGCGCGCGTCCTGGAAGTCACCTGCCGTCGGCTGTCGCCGGATCGCCGCCGTGAGGCCGTCGACCACGGCGCGGCCGAAGAACCCGGCCGCTGCGGGGCGAAGGAACAAGCGGTAGGTGCGAATCGCCCGCTCGATCCGCTCCGCCTCAGAGGGAAATTTCGAGCCGTCCGGGCACCCCGTCAGATATCCGACCAGCTTGCCGTCCGCGACCGCCACGAATACCGTTCCGGTTTCCAGATCCAGGTAGGGATTCAGATAGATCGACGCCTCGGACTCCGGATCATCCCAGAGCGAGGCGACGGGCGAGCCTTCACCCGCCCGAGCGAACAATTCTCCGAACGCGGGTCGATCGGTGGCCTGGAATTGTCGGATCTCCATGCCGGTCTGCCCGGTGGCGTCCGGTGGATTCACAACGTCCGGCCGAAGTGAGCGGCGACGGTGTCGACTGCCACGGTGACCTGTGGCTCCTGATCGTAGAAGTCGAACTGCGTTCCCTGCGTCCAGAGAATGTCCTTGGGGCCGGCCAACCCGGCATGGAAACGGCGCGCTCCCTCGGGGATCGCGGCCTGCTCGCTGTGCACGAGCACAGTGGGCTGGGTGATCTTCGGTGCCAACGCGATGGAGTCGTAGGTGAGCCAGTCCGCCCAGGACATGACCGCGAATCTATTGGGCCATGCTGGGATTCCGCCGCGCGCGGGGTTGAGGTAGAAGTCGATGTCGTAGGGCATCGCCGCGCGTTCGTCGGTGGCGCTGACCACCGGCACGTAGTCGATCACGCCCGTCTCGTCGAACCGTGCCCGCGCCTGCTTCCCGAGCTCTATCTTGGCGGCTACCATCTCGGCTCCGCCGTAGGCCTGTGCGCAGATGGCCGCGTCGTGCAGCCATGGCGCCACCAGTGCGAGCGATTTCACCCGAGTGTCATGCGCCGCGTTGTCGGACATGTACATCGCCGCCGCGCAGATGCCGAGCGCGCCCAGCCGCGCCGGGTCCACAGCCGCATGTGTGGCCAGGAAGCTCACTGCGTTGTGGATGTCGCGCACCTTCCGCTGCGGGGACTCGACATCCCGTGGTTCACCCGCCGATTCGCCGAAACCGGTGAAATCGAACGACAGCGCCGCGTATCCCCGCGCGGCCAACCGCTCGGCGTATCGGTCGGCCATCAACTCTTTGACGCTGGTCCAGGTTCCGGCCACCACCACGCCCGGTGCCGGACCTTGTTCCTGCGGCAGATACAGGTTGCCGACGAGATTCACGCCATCGCTATCGAATTCGACTCTCATGTCTCTGAATCCTTCCTCATTGCTTCGTAGACCACCTCCTGCGGGAACACCCGCTGGGCGTACCGTCACGGAAGGGCTCGATTGCCGTCGCCCCATACCGCCGTCATGACGAGCTCGCTGATCCGCCAAGCGCCGCTGGCTCGCACGAGGCCGAAGCGATAGGTGCCGCCAAGTGTCCACAGCGACGCGCCGTATGGATCCGACTTACGGTGAGTCGCTTGGAAAGAAGCGGTGCACTCCGCACTGTCGCCGTCGATACTCACCAGGTGGTTACCGAGCAGGTGCTGGGTGGCCGTGAAACCGCCGAGCGCCTCCTGCCAGGCGGTCGCGATCTGGGCAGGAGTGAGCACGACCGGCGCGCCGCCGTTGAGACTGGTGTAGTCCAGCGTCACGGTGTCGGTGAACACGTCCGCGAGCTTGTCCCACTCGCGGTGATCGGCGTACCACGCCATGCGGGTACAGGTTTCGCTGACATCCCAGCGATCCATAGGCCACAGAATCGCTGTCGCCGCACCGCTCGAGGAAGAGCAGAGGTTGCACGATGCGTTGCAGGAACCTGCAGCGTCCTGATCCGGTAGTTTCCGGATGTCCGCTGGGCAGCCGGCGTGAACAGCAACGCGAAGCTCGATCTCACTCAGCCGCCGGATTCCCAGCCTCGGTAACTCTCTCTCGGGGTGACCGGGGGACGATGCTCGGCATGTCGAGCATTTTTGCCCGCACTACCACGCGCTGGTCCGCCGTCTTCGACCGAACCCTCAGGCTCGTCGGCCGTACGGTGCAGGTGGATGGGCGCGAGCGGAACCCGCGAGAAGGAGATCTCCGGTCGGCACAGGCACATCATGCGACTCGACGGGGTGACAAGCGCGAAACGAGAAGCCGAGTGCTGCATGTCGTCGCCCTCACCGTCGTGGTGCCGGGACTGATCGCCGGTTGCGGTGCGGAGCCTGCACAGCCACCGCGTCCGGCGAAGATCGCTTTCGCTGACGACTGGCAGTCGATTTTCGTGATGAATCCCGATGGCACCGGGATCACCCGGATCGCCGAAGGCCACGATCCGAGCTTCGCCCCCGATGGTTCGAGGATCGTCATCGGCGGCCGTTCCATCTCGACGATGGATCCGGACGGCAGCAATGTCACGAAGCTCGCCGACGCCGGATACCAACCAACGTTCTCGCCCGACGGCACCCGGATCGCCTTCGTTCGCGGTGGCGTCATCTACACGATGAACGCCGACGGCAGCGAGCTGAAGCAACTCACCACCCCGAATACCGCATCGGGCCCCGACCTGACATCGTCGCACAATCCCGCGTTCTCGCCGGATGGCTCGATGATCGTGTTCACCAGAGCCCACACGCTGTGGGTGATGGCATCCGACGGAACCGGCCAACGGCAGCTGCTGACAGACGGATACTTCAATTCAGAAGCGGTATTCACTCCGGACGGAGCCGGGATCGTGTTCGGCAGCAACCGAGGCGGCAAGAATCGGTCGGAGATCTACCTGATGGACGTCGACGGTGATCACGTCCGACCGCTCACCGATGACGCAACAGGGCACCCCTCGTTCGCCTCCGACGGGACGATCCTCTTCACCCGCTTCGCGCGTGATCCGGCGACGTCCACCGCCAAGGCCGAGATCTGGGGCATGAACAGCGACGGCAGCAATCCACACCGCCTCACCGATCCGAAACAGACCGCACAGCACCCGAGTTGGGGCAGAGCATCCGATTCGTGACCGCATCCAGCTTGTGCCGGGTCGCGGCCTCCGTGCGAACTCGCGGGCCGGTCGCGATGCGCAGCTGTTCGGGGTGGGCGAGGTAGTGGCCGGTAGGAGCTTGCCACTCATCAGCGCGGAGGTGAACGTGTGCAGGTCCTGGGTGGTCGAGATCATGTCACCGCCACTGGAGATCCAGGAGGGGTTGTGGCGGGTGACGTCGACGGTGCGCTCCTGTCCGCTGTCCTGGTACCGGTAATGCGCGTGGGCGTGCGGCTCGGAAATCTCGGTCTGGGCGGTCGGTGCGACGGTGCCCGACAACCCGAGTGGGCCGTCGGGGTGTGCTTCGATGCGACGAGCGGGCACCCTGACTCAAGGTCAACCTCGACAGTGATCCAGCTCACGCCGATGTTGTGATCGGCTGGCGTTGCGCCAGCTCATCGCCGACAAGGAACGACGATGACCGGAGTGCGGCTGGTTTGCAGCACCGCCTGGCTCACGGAGCCGAGCGCGGCGCCCGTGATCCCGCCTCGTCCCCGGCTGCCGAGTACCACGAGTTGCGCGTGCCGCGCCGCCTCCAGCAGCCGCTGTTCAGGACGGCCCGCGACGATGACCCGATCGAGGCAAACGCTCGGATACTTCTCGGCGCAGTCCGCGAGACTCTCTTCGAGCAACCTCTCGGCTCGCTCGCGCGCTTCGCCGGAAGCGGCATCGCGGTCCGGCCGCGTCGTCACCGCCACCAGCCCGGTATTCCGGCTCGCCGCTTCCTCGAAGGCGATTTCCACGGCCCGAGCGCTACAACGTGAGCCGTCTACTCCCACCAGAACCGGAAGATGCGACGAAGGCGGCGTGGTTTCGGCGGCGGCCGGAATGACAGCCACCGGACAACCGGCGTGCTTGATCAGGCCGACACCGACCGATCCCAGCAACACCCGCTCCACAGGATCCAAACCTCGGGCACCGACCACGAGCAGCCGGGCCGCCGCCGACCGAGCGGCCAAAGCCGCCACCGGTGAGGTGAGATCGAGGAAGGTCTGGACATCTACTCCCGAGGAAGGGGCGACCAATCGACGCGCGATGCTCAGTCCCTGCTCCAGCGCGGACTCTCCGACTCGCCGAAAAGAGCTGATATCGAACATGAGCGAGCCGATCAAAGGCACGGCGTACAGCGGGACACCGATGGCATGGACCAGATGCAGCGGTGCATCCTGGCGAGCAGCCGTCGCCGCGGCCCAGCGGACGGCGGCGAACGACGCTTCGGAACCGTCGACACCGACGACAATAGGACCAGGCACGGCTAGCGATTGTCGCCTTCCTGTTCCAGGAGGCAGTGAGCGGGGTGGAGAATCACCTGGTCGCTTCAGGTATGCCGAGAAGCTCTCCGTCGACATGCCATCCGCCGCAGGCGGCTCATACGTGAGATACGCGCCGAAGCGGCGCTGCGCGTGGCGCGCCGCACGCGCAGCGCGCCGGTGGGTCGGTGACGCCGACCCACCGCCGCACCGTTACGGCACGAGTGCCGGCTGGTCCACGGCCCATAGCCACGAACCGTCCGGCTGGCGACGGGCGATCTCGACGGTCACCTCGCCGGTGGCCAGCGTCGACGCTGTCAGCGCCACGTCACCGCTCACCAGCGCGGGATGCTGCCTCCCCGGCGAGAGCACCGGCGCGGCCGCGAGGAACTGCTCGTACACCTTGCGAATCTCCGCATGTCCGGTCGCGAGGTTGCCGGGCGGAAACGCCAGCACGGCGTCCGGCTCGTACAACGCCACCAGCCCGTTGACGTCGCCCGCGTTGGCGCGCTCGATGAAGTACCTGCCCAGGTCGTTCGGCTCAGTCGCCATGATCTTGTTCGTCATGCGGGTAGCCTCACAGTGAATTACGACACCTCATGTCGTGTATTCGGTACAGTTCTCGTATGCGCGCCGACCGGTTGGTGTCACTGGTGCTGCTCCTGCGCCAGCGCGGTCGGCTCACGGCGGCCGAGCTGGCCGGCGAGTTGGAAGTCTCCACCCGCACGGTGCTGCGCGACATCGAAGCGCTGTCCACAGCCGGTGTCCCGGTCTACGCCGAACGCGGGCGGCACGGCGGTTTCGCGTTGTTGCCCGGTTTCCGGACCGAGCTGACCGGGCTGACCCACGAAGAGGCCCTTGCCTTGCTGCTCGCAGGGTCGCGGCGGGGGGCGCAGGCATTCGGCCTCGGCTCGGCCCTCGCTTCGGCGATGCTCAAGGTGGTCGACGCGCTACCCGAAAGCTATCGGGCCACCGCGGCCGACGTGGCCGAGCGGGTGCTCATCGACCCGGAGACGGATCTGCTGTCGCGTCGGCTGGTCGCTGAGCAGGTACCCGAAACCATCGTGACCGAGGTCAGGCGCGCGGTGTTCGCCGGACACAGACTGCGGATTCATTACGCGGCTGTGGACCAGCCGCCGAAGTGGCGAACGGTGGACCCGATCGGCCTGGTCACCGTGCGCGACCAGGGCTACTTGCTGGCCACGAGGTCCGGTGCCGACCGCACCTACCGGCTGTCGCGGGTGCTGGCCGCCGAGGAACTTCCCGAACCAGCGCAGCGACCGGTCCGGGTCGATTTGGACCGGGCGTGGCGAGAGCGCAGCACGCGATTCCGGACCGGCGGCGATCAGGTCATCGTCCTGGCACGGGTGAATCCGGCGCGGCGGGAGGATCTGGTGGGCACCGCGCTGACCGTCCGCACCGACGAACCCGACGCGAACGGCTGGCTGCGACTGGAGTTGACATTCCAAGATTCCAGACACGCCGAATGGGCGTTGTGGCAGCTCGCCACGGACGCGGAGGCCCTCGCCCCGTCGTGGTTGCGCACGTCGCTGCGCGACCGCGCCGCCGCGATCGCCACCTGCTACGCAGAGTCGTCCTGAAAGTCGCGAGTTGGCGCCGACGAGCGCGGGTCCGGGATTCAACCGGACTTTGCGGCCCCCCACCCATCACCGTCCGCAGGGCCGCGCGAAGTTCGGTGCCGTGTCGGACCGAGCCACTTCAGCGCGCCGGATGCAGGGTGTTGAATTGATGGGTGGCCCAGATCCGTCGTGACGATTCCTCGGGATATGGCCGCGTGGTCGGTTCGGCGGTGTAGACGCGGGTGGAGCGGTCGACCGGGTCGTAGGAAGACCAGCCGGGGTTCGCGTTGGCGGCGAAATTGAGCCAGTCGGTGCGCATGTGTCGGGATACGGCGGTGACCTGGTCCGCAGCGTCCGGATGCGCGGACGGGTGTGTGCGTACCTCGCCGGGATGGAGAGTGCCGAACACGAGCAGGAAGTTGAGGCTGTGGGAAGCGCCCTGGTCGCGATTGAAGCTCCAGCACAGTTCGTAGAGCCAGGCCCGCCCGCCGCCCGCATACTGCGCGTCGGCCAGATGAAGGGTGGGCATTCGGAACAGCCAGTCGGCATGAACCAGTTCGTACAGCTGAGCGGCGGTGGATCGCGGGTAGAAGGCGCGGTAACCGCGGCTGCCGTCGGGGCCGGGTGCGAGCCATCCGAGGATGAAGTCGACCTGTTCGTCGGTCATCTCGATGCCGCGCTGTGTGTTGAACAGCCGGTATTCGTCCTCGGTATGCCCGACGAGCAGGTCGATGTCTCGTGCGGCCCCGGCGGCGAGCGCCTGCCACGGCGCCTGGGGCAGAACATCACCGTCGACGACGGGTGAGAACGGTGACGGCGTCAGCGCCATAGGCCCCCAGGTTTCGACGAACTCGGGCATCTTCCTCAGAACCGTGTTCTTGGCATCGACCAGCGCGCGTGGGTCGATATCGGCCAGCTCCTCGACAGTGGCCCGCGAATCGACTTCGGCCGCGATCGCCCTGGAGATCGCGGCAGCTAGCTCCGGAGCGAAGAAGGTGCCCGGCACACTCTGCGGGATGGCGCGGCGGAACAGCCCGGCTGCTGTGGGCATGGTGAGCAGCGCGGCGATGCATCCCGCGCCGGCGGACTGGCCGAAGACGGTGACGTTGCCCGGATCCCCGCCGAAGGCGGCGATGTTGTCCTGCACCCATCGCAGGGCGGCGACCTGGTCGAGGATGCCGCGGTTGGCCGGGGCACCGAGAATGTGGGCGAAACCCTCCACACCGACGCGATAGTTCAAGCTGACCACCACCACACCCGATCCGGCCAGGGTTCTTCCGTTCGCGTGCGGGTTGGCGGAGCTACCCTCCTGGTATCCGCCCCCATGGATCCACACCATCACCGGCAACCCGGCGCAGCCGGGGTCAGGGGTCCAGACATTGAGCGTCAGGCAGTTGGCGGCTCGCTCATCGGCGCCGCTTTCCGACGACCCCGCGAAACCCGCCTGGGGAACCGGCGGACCGAACTGCGAGGCGTCCCGGACACCGTCCCACGACCGCGCCCGGACGGGCGCCATGAATCGCAGCGCACCGAACGGCGGTTGGGCGTAGGGGATACCCCGGAAGACCGCGACCGACTTCTCCCACCTTCCCAGCACGATCCCAGCAGCAGTGCGTATTTCAGGTCCGGCATTCACTCGCGATACTCACTTCTGTGCGGTTGCGCAGGCATTCACCGGCCACGTTGTCGCCGACACGGCAACCACGTGCGATCAGCGGCCCGCCGAAGAACGCTAGAGGACGAAAGGCCAATGGCGCTGCCAGCTTCTGGCTTTCTTCCATGCTGCGCACTGTCCTGAGGCTACCCGGTGCCGCTGGCAGCCGATCGACTACCAGCGGCACGGACGCGAGCGGGAATGCAGCTGCTGACGGCTCGGTCGCTATTGTCGCCAGTGCTGTTACCCAGCGGAGTGTGCGCTGAACGAACTCTCGTCCCAGCCTGCGTACTCCATCCACCATTCGATGTAGTTGTTGAAGATCGGGCCGGGCAGGGCGGGGGTGCGGAAAGCATCCACCAGGATTCGCATGTGCTCGGTGAGAACTTCATAACGGTGACGCAATTCGGCCTGCACCTCGACCGCCCGCTTCGATGTCATGAGCCCATGCGCGTTGTACCACGCGCCGCGCGCGTCGATGCGTTCGAGCGCGTAGGCTTCCGCCGCTGAAAGGACGAGTGTCCGCGCGGTGGGCTCACTGATGGTGCATGCTTCGGCATACAGGGCTGTCGCCGCGAGTCGTTCTACAGTCGCGGTCGACCGCTCGATTGCCGCAGAGTCCCGGCCCAGCACCACGCCTACGGCTTCGTAGTCTCCGCTGCGTACGGCGTCGTGGAGGATGCGTTCACGGTTGACGAGCATTTGGATGTACCACGGCAGGAACGCAGGGGTGCCGGGTAGCTGCAACGTGGTGAGATCAAGGTTCGATCTCCCCGCAGTGACCTGCATGATCTGGTTCTCGCCTTCCGCGTTCTGAATGGCGTCGATATTGCCGAGCCACTCGACGAGGTGATTGACTGGGAACGTGCCTTGCGCTGCGGCGCGTCGGCGGCACATCAGGACCACGTCGTAGGCCGTGTCGGACAACAACGGCTTGGCCAGCATCGACCACACCGAATATGCGGGATGGTGCCCGATGGCCGCGGCTCGCATGTCGCGGATGCGTCGCCCGAGCACGCTGGTGGCGTATACGTTGGCGATCGCGGCAACCAAGTTGAGTTGCACCGCGTCTCGATCGGCCATCCGCGTACCTCTGCCTGGCTGACGGTCATTGATGTAGTTGACCAGCCCCGCCAGCGCTGCGCGGGCACTGGCGATGGCCGCGTTGGCCAAGTCCAGGCGACCATTGCCCAAGACGTTGATCGCGGCGTGAAACCGTTGCCGTGGCGTCAACGCACACTCGAGCTGAGCGTTGTCGGTCATGCGGGCCCAGTCACCGCCCAGCAGCGCCTCCCGGGGCATCCACACCCGGTTGAATCGGATCATGGCGTGATCCATCGGCGCGTCGGTCTTGTCCGGTAGAGCTACTACCTCGACGCCGTCTGCGAGGCCGGTCGAAGTACGTAGTCGTAGCAGGAACGGCAGCACGCCTTCATCGCGGCCGTCGATGACGAGCCGTGCCGTGACCACAACAGTTTTCGGCACGTTGGGGTCGGCGACGTTCGGCATGAACTTGATCGCCGTCTCCGACGGGGTGTGCAGCCAGAATCCTCCGCCCTTGTGCACTGGGTCCCAGGTCGCAGTCGTTTGCTGGTCGGCACCGTTGGTGCCGCCGAGCTCGGTCAGCATCAACACGCCCAGTGCTGAACCGGTGTTCAGCTCATCCAGGCACCGCCGCTGGTAATCCGAGCCGTCGCCGAGGGCGAGGATCGCGCCGATAGCGAGGTCGAAGTGGCCGGTGAGAATCAAGAGTAACCGTGGTGCCGCGACTTGCGCACAGTCGCAGAGGACGCCGCGAAGCAGTGTATCCGCGGCGATTTCGCTTGCTGAGCGGCCCAACCGCGCGATGACCTTCGACAGCTGAGCCGGTGCGGTCCGCGTGCGATCGGTGTAGGTCTCCCCGGTATTTGGGTGGCGGGGCAGTTCGGAGATGATGTCACGGACTCGGGTGTACAGCTCGGCATATGGCCCGAAGATAACCTCTCGCAGCGCCTGCACGGTCTCGTAGGTGTTAGCGACTGATTCTGGTGGTGGTTCGGTGGAGGGACCGGTGGCGGGAAGATCTGCGATTGTCATGCTGCACCCCTTTGGAGAACTGATCCAGAGAACCTTCATCCGGGGGCGGAGCTGACATTCGCTGGGCTCCCCGGCATTCACACGCTCACAGCCCCCCCGGCCCCTCACTTTCGTTTGTCGTTACCTCAGGATTCGGGACGGGAAGACGACAGGCAGTGCCACCAATGACCTATGAAACCCGCCGGGACGCCACTCCAGCTGCTCGGCGGGAACGGCGAGTCGCAGTTCCGGCACCGCGTCGAAGAGCTGGCCGATGGCGCCCACCGCGATGCCGTAGGCGGCGGACTGCGCATGGTGTGGGCACTTGTGCCCACCGCTGCCCCAGCCGAGATTCCATCCGCTGTGGATGTAGGAGCCGGTGTTGATCTTCGGGTCATTGCTGCAGGCAGCCATGCTGGTGATTACCGGCTGATCCGCCGGCAACCACACGCCATCGACCAGAATCCGCTGGCGGGGATAGGTGATGCAGTAGTTGGCCAACGGTGGATCCGTCGTCAAGACCTCGTTCACCGCATCAGGTATCGGGATGAACCCCGACCCGCTACTGATGTGGCGACTGTCGGTGAGCATCCGCAGCAAAGTATTGGCTATGAGGTTCTGGCCGGGCTCCATACCGGCGCTGAAACATGTGACGAACTGGTGAATCAGCTCTTCGTCGGACAGCTTCGCACCTTCGTCCTGAACTAGCCGGGTGGCCACGTCGTTGCCTGGCTGAATACGCTTGAGCCTGACCAGCTTGAGGAACGCCGCGGAGAACATGTCGTCGACCGCGTCCCAGGTGTGCTGCGAGTCGAACAAGGCTGCGCTCGCCGCCGCGATATCCGCACCGATCTCGGGAGGGCAGCCGAGGATGGCGTTGAGCACGTTGAAAACCAGCGGCTGGATGTAGATGCTGATGAGATCAGCGGTACGCTCGACTTCTGTTCCGCTCGTGGGGAACTGGCTGATCAGTGGCAACGCCGCTAGTTCGACCATTTCGTGCAGCCTGTACTGGTCCACGCTAGCCAAGGCATCGTTGGTCGCATCGCGGTAGCGCGAGTGTTGCAAGCCGGTGCTACGCAGCGCGTTCGGGCGCCAACCCATCATCGGCCGGACGGGGCAGTCAGGGGCGATCGTCGCTTCCCAGCGGCGCGGATCGTGCGGGAAGCGCTCTGGATCTCCCAGTATCTTCACAGCGACGTGGAAGTCGATGATCAAGGTCGCAGGCACATCTGGAGCTATCCAGATCGGAACCAGCGGGCTGCTGTAGCGCCTGCGCATCTCCCGATAAGCGCCATGCGGGTCAGCGGCGAATCTCTGGTCGAAGAGCGGGAAGCGTTCTCCCAGGTCTTCGACCGAGATGCCATCGACATCGTGAGGGGACTCTGTTTGCTGCACTGAGAGCGTTCTCCTTGGAAGGCCATGGTGGCGGGCCCGGCGCGAGTACGGCGCGGGAGCCCGAGTGTGCGTTCTGGGGGAGGTCTGTCTTACGTGGATCGAAGAGCCAGCTACTGCGCGTAAAGGAGTAAGCGCGGCTGACGGCGAACGGTGGGCGAAGCTAGTCGCCCAGCTGCTTCGGGAGCGGTAAATCCTGACGATCTGCCTGCCTTGCGAGACCTCGACACTTTGAACTCCCTGCTCACACCGTCACCAAATGCCGCTACGGTCCTGACGGGCGGAAAAAACCGACCGGTACGCCAAACATCCTAGACCACAGCACATTTCGACTAACGACGTTTCAGCATACTCACCCCCGGCATCGTTCGCACGGCGAACCACCGAGTGTGGCAACGCGTCCGCAGCTACCCCCTTCGACGCAGTGGAGTTGGGTAGCTTACCCAGCTGGCCAACCGACAGCGTCGCCGCTATCAGGGCTGTGGAGCAGCCCGGACGCCACAGCATGGCGGATCGCCGCACGACGACATCTTGGCTCAATCACCCGCTTATCGGTAGGACGACTGCTCGATATCTCGAACGGTGCCTATCTGAATCCGAGAGCCGGACGGACTATCTATCTCCGTCGCGGGCGCTCAGTTTCCCGATCTCCAGCCGCGGCTGACGAAGAGGGGTACGAAGTGCTGCGGGATGTAGAGGCGGTCTTCTGGGTTGGGGATCTCGAAGTACCGCTGTGCGGCGTGCAGTGTGTTGTCGTTGTGGCTGAGGTCGATCACCGCCCGGTCCGGTGGTCGGCGGCGGGCAAGATACCGGACTTCGAACGCCTCGAAACGGAGTGGATCCTGCGGATCGAACACTCCTACTTTGTCGGCACGGGCCTGCTTGACGGAGTCGCGCGCGCGTTTCAGCGGCGATGAGTTCTCCGCGACGTCGTTCGCGGTGCCGGGTTCCAGCACGGCGTCGAGCAAGGTGAGATCACGAAAGGGATCGAGATTGGGCCAGACGAAGAACGGCAGCGCGACTCCATGCTGCAGCTGGCGTTCGTTGTAGGACACCGGTCGGGGACTCGGCACGTCGGGGTTCTTTTGATTGCGGTTGACGAAGGCGAGGAAGCGGCCGTGGGAATCGAACACCTCGAACTCGAACGCCAGGAAGTAGTTGAAGTCGGCTGTGGTCTGACCGAGGGCGGCCATATCCGACTGTACGAGCTCTCGAAGCGAGGAGCCGGCTTTCTGGGCGTGGCGGTGGTGATTGGCTGCCGCGCCGGTGCCGATCCTGGTTCGCAGGTGGGCGGCAAGCGATGGATCGAGCTCGAAGGCGCCGAATCCGGGCTGGAAGGGATCCGTCAGATAGGTTTCCCAGTCCTCCGAGTCCAGGGACGTCTGGGAGTCGGTCCCGGGAAGATCGATCCGTTTTTCCGGGGTGTCGATCCCGAGGAACCGCACCGCCATGTTGCCCTGCACGTGGACGCCGGTCGTATCGCCGTCGGGAATGGATTCCTCCAATGATTGCGGGCCGCCGCTGTCGCGTCGGATACCGGTCACGGATCGAGGGCGGTTTTTCACGGTGAAGAAGGCTTTGCTCATGTCGCGCTCCCTGTCGATCGAATCGGGCGTGCACGCGAATATCAGGAACCATCTTCGACAGATCAGGAAAAGTCGGCGCGAGTACTCGACTACCCGAATCGGAAATCGGGTCGCTTGCCGTCGGTGACATCGAGGCCGGGATGCGACCCTCCACGGGATTATTCGTGCCCGGCGATCGTCGGGTGCCGACATTCGCTTCGGTCGACTCAGGCGGCGATCGCATCACCGCAGCCCTCGGTCGTGGCAGCCTTCGGATTCTCGGCGTGTGCCTTGTCCGGACCCAATACAGATTCGGGAGCTCGATGCTCGTCGATTCGAGTAGTCGCCTACTCGCGCCCGAGGCCCGCTCGACGCCCATGATTCGTGCCATGGGGACCCCTGGTCGTCGCAGATAGCGACACAGGGATCCCGTCAGCCGTGGTGAGCCTCGAGGAGAGGAGAAGGAAATGAGTCGAGCTGCATTGACTGAAGACGCGCGAGTGATACTGAAGTCAGCGGCGTCGAAAATCGCCGAAAGCCTGGCAGACCTTTACGAGGATCTGGGTGAGGATGGCGACTTCAGTTGCACGGAATGCGATTGTGAGACCTTTGTGTCCGGTCCGTCACCCAGCATTTTCTGCCAGCGTTCGACGTGCGGCCACGCCTTCCCGCGTCACCGAGTATTCTGACGCCGGAAACCCAGGATCGCCGGCACTCGGCGCCGGGGTATCCGGCCCCGAACGGAGGCGACGCTCGTCGCTCCGGATCGTCAGCCGCGTAGTCCGCGTGATGGTGTAGAGTCCCCGACCGTCTTCAACCGCCATTCCGAGATCTTCTCGGTACCGGGCACGCCGACGCAGGTTGCTGCGCCACGGCGGTCTTGTCGATACGCGCAGGATACGAGAAGCGCCAGGGGACGTGCAGGGGTCTTGTTCTCCTTCGACCCCTCGCCTTGATTACACCGAAACAGAATCCGAATTGGACATACGAGCCATCCGCCCAGGGTTACTCGTCATCGCAGGGCCGCCTCGAGTCCCTTGATCAATTCATCGGCGATCGGGCGGAGTTGCTCCACGCGGGCACTCGGATGTCCCTGTACGACCGCTTGGATCAACGTGCCATTGATATTCAGAACAACCGCGAGGTGGCTTCCCCCGTACAGGCCCACACCGAGTTCGGAACCGGCATATCCGGCGACCGTTCCCAAGCCGTTCACCGGCTGATAGCGCACCGGCGCTTTCCGCGCATTGATCATGTAGGACGCCAGTGCCGCAGCAGCCGTATCCGCCTTCGGGGCACCCGCCGCCACTTCGACGCTCGGCAGTTCGATGAGCGCCGACCCGGTGGCATTCTCGAAGGCTTCCGGGTGGTAGGAGCAGGTGATGGCGTCGGGCAGGTCCAGCGTATTGACGCTCGGCGCGCGCAGGGGGAACGGCTGCCCGAATGCCTTCTCGATCGTCACGGAACTCACCATGGCGCACAACTGTTCGTCGCTCACCGACGCCAGCGACCGGTCGTTCCCCGATGCGCTCTGCGAGCGCGGTCCCTCCTCGGAATCGCCGCAGCCCGCCAAAAGGAGGCTCGCCGCCGCCAAGATCCCGACCATGACGCGCATCAGGTCTTTTCCCTCCGTCTCACGCTGGATGATGCGCGACCGCATCGGTTCTTCCGCTGATCTCCCGGCGCCGACGTGGTCGGCTTACACTGAGCGAGCGGCGGTTGTGGCCGACACGCGCTCATATGGAGGTCGAATCGCGTGCGGCTCATCGTACCCTCCGCTGTGAAGCCGCCAATTCATCTGAGGTGCCCCATGTTTTGGGGGCAGGCCATAGTTCGGCGGTATCCGTCGCATTTCACCGACGATCCCATGCGAGGAAGGGCAGCAGCGAGTGGGTCGGTCCGTCTCGCAGCGTTCGATGGCGGCGTTCTCGCACCGTCAGGTGGCGCCGATGGGCCGAATGTGCAGTCTGTGGCTTTGGAGTCACAGGGTGTTCGAAGACCCGTACGGAAGCCTGGCCGGTGCCACAATCGTGCGATGACGCATGTTCTGCCAGTATGGCATCGGCGGCCCGAGCTTCAACGCCTGGCGAGAGCTGGCCGCGAACGTCATCGTCACCGACGAAGTCGTGGCCGGTGAGACACTGTCGTTCCCGGGTGCTCTACCACTGGCGGGTGCTACACGGCCGCTCGCCGATCGCAGCCGAACACGCCGACATCGACAGGGTGGTCACCGCTCAGGGCGGAAACCCTGCCGTGCGGACCCGTCTCGAAGCGCTGGCCGCCGACCGTGCAGCCTCGTGTTGTTCTGCGAAGACATCCCACATCCGATAGCGGACTGGCTGCGAGAGGACCCGGCAGGCAAGGCCTCCACAGTCGAGCGACAGTTCTCGGAGATCGTGACGTTCCTGCGCGACCGGGAGTTGCTGCACATGGACGGACACTTGGGCACCATGCGCACCGACATGGAGCGGGTCTATCTCAGCGACTTCGGGCTGGTCACATCGCCGCGATTCGACCTGTCGGCCGCCGAGCGCGATTTCGCCGAACGCCACGCCGCTCATGACGCAGGCTACGTCGCCATGCGGTTGATCAACTGGTGGTGACCGACGTTCGCGGAGTGCCGATCCCTGCCAGAGGCGGCCCCGTTGCCCGCAACGAGTACGTCCTCCGGTGCGCGCGTGGTCACATTCCGGATGACGTCCCACCGGCGGGCGCCGCGATATCGACCCGGCACGCGCCTGTCGCCGCGAAGATGAACGCCTTCTATTGGAAACTGTTCGACGGCGACGTCCACGCGAAAGTACCCCGATGTGTGAGGCAGATCGGGCCGCTGTACCCCTTCCGCTCGGCGCCACCCGACCCCGCGAACAGCGCTATCGAATCGTTGCGAGTCACAGGTCGAGCGCACCCACATTCTGGAGGATCCGCTGGCGGTACGACGAGTTCGGTTGCTCCGCCTTGACCTGGCTACAGACCGGCTCTCTCCGGCTCGATGTCCTAGAACCGTGCACCGACCCGGATAGCCTGCGCGCTGGAGCCGGGGTCGAGCCGCTCGATGCGCTTGGTCAGTGCTGATCCGGCACATCATGCTCTGCGGGGCCGGACGTTCGATCTGTTCGCGGAGGATGTCGCCGTGGCCGGCGTGACGCGCGAAATCCTCGATCAGGAAGAGGTAGATGAATCGGAGGCTGACATCGCCGAGGCGTGGGTGTTGCCTGATGTCGTCGAGATCGAATTGGGCGGCGATCGCGCGGGACCGGTCGCTGACGCGCTCGAATTCGGCGATCACGTCGGCCACGGTCTCATCGTCCTCGACGACGAAACTGGCGTCGCCCGACGTGGTGCCGCCGTCGCATTCGCTTTTGGGCAGGCCCGCCAGGATGTGCTGGAACCAGATCCGTTCGGCGACCGCGGCGTGCTTGAGCAATCCGATCGGGGTGGTCACCGAAGCAACGAGGCGCCGACGGGCGTCTTCTTCGGACAGACCGCGCACCGTATCGACCAATTCGGCCCGGTTGCGGTCGAGTTGGCTTTCGAGCAAGCGGCGTTCGGCGCCGGTGGTGATTCGGGGTATCGACCATGTCATTGTCTGCTCGATTCTCTTGCTTCGGTTCGGACTCGACCGCGGTAGTGAGCGCGGCTGGACGGTTCGTTGTGGTCCATACGATTACATGGGGCTTCTCCTGCTGGCTGTGTCGAGGAGGAGTCGCGCGGCGACCGTCGCTCCGTCGGCTCGGATCGCGCCGGCCACGATTCGAGCTCGCGTTCTGGTCTCGGGGGTCAACGCTGTGGCGAGCGCGGCGGACAGGGATTCGACGGTCGGAGCCGAGCCCTCGTGTGCCGCGCCGATGCCCAGCTCGGCCACTCGGATGGCCCAGTACGGCTGGTCCGCGATGTGGGGAACGATCACCTGGGGCGCGCCGGCTCGTGCTGCCGTCGTGGTGGTGCCCGCGCCGCCGTGGTGCACGACAGCGGCCACCCGACGGAACAGTGCCTGCTGGTTTACCTCGCCGAGGACGAAGCAGTCGTCGGCGTCGTCGATCGGGGTCAGCTCGGCCCAGCCGCGGGCGAGGACGACCCGGCGGTCCTGCGCGCGGACCGCCTCGATAGCCACCCGGGCGATGTCTTTCGCGGTGTAGGCGGCCATGCTGCCGAAGCCCACGTAAACCGGTGGCGCGCCGGTACTCAAGAAAGCCTCCAGCTCCTCTGGGAGCGGGCGGTCGTCGGGCAGGATCCACGCCCCGGTCTGCACGACGTCGAGGTCGGTCATGCCTTGCGACGGACACAGGGTCGCGTCCGCCGCCAGCCACGGCCGACGGGTGAGGACATGATCGCGGACATTGTTCACCGGCGGCAGACCGATCGCCGCCCGATGGCTGTTGAGCGCCTCGCCGTACAAGGCGTTCACCCGCTGGGCGTCCTGCTCCCACAGCACGCGGTTGTCGGTCTCCTCCGGCGCGGACGGTGTGCCCGGCCGTCGCCCCGGAGGGAAGTGCCGTGACGGCAGCCCGAGCAGGTGGAAGCACGCGAGTACGTAGGGAATGCCCAGCTTCTGGGCCACATCCCGCGCACCGGCCGGCATCAGGCCGGTCGCCAGCAGCGCGTCACATCCCTCGGCCGCGGCGGTGAGCGTGTCGAACCGCGCGGCGACCAGTGCGGGAGCGAGCGCGAACGCGTCCCGGGCCGTCGGTGGCTTCGGGTTGGCGACGACCGAGCGCACCGTCGGGCCGAGCGGCACCAAGGGCACTTCGACACGCTCCAGCAGCTTGGCGAACTCCTCGTCCGGCGGCGCGCACACCCGCGCCTGTGCGCCGAGTTCCCGCAACGCCACCGCCAGCCCCGCCAACGGTTCGACGTCCCCGCGCGATCCCCACGTCGTCAGCAACACACGCACTCTAAACTCCCCATTCCCGCAGGTTCTGGCTCCGGCGGGTAATTTTGCGGGGTGACCCGGGTCTTGCCGCAAGCCCCCCGGGCGGCTATATGTTGAAGTGGGGGAGAGCAGACTCTGTCTCCGGTGTCGGCGGGCAACATCAGTACTCTCCTCGTGGTGACGCGAAACGAGACCACAGCGCCGAAAGTCGTAGTGACCGATGCTTACCGGACTATCGAGAATCCATCCGAAACGCAGCTGCACGATTTCTTGGCGGATATGAACTCGAGTGTGCCGTTCGTGATCGTCGACCGGCTCGACGGCCTCGAACCCGGCGACTACTACATCCAGGTGCACCTCGATGAACAAGTGGATCCGGACGAGGGGCACGGCTATATCATCGAGTTCCGCGACGGGGGACCGGGTGCGCATTTCCGTGCCACCATCAGCGACGACGCTCCCTGGGGCAGCGCTTTCTCGCCCGCATTCGGCTCCGTGGTGAAGACCGTCCAGGACTGGGCAGTTCAGCGGGAAGGCTGGCGAACGGCACTGGCGTGGGAACGGCTCGAGTTCGGCAGTTGACCGGGGCGTAACAGCCACAACTCGGCTCGAAGACGAAGGCAAAGGAGAACCGGCACGACAGCGGCGTGGGGCAATCGTCGGCCGGGCCACCTCAACCGGGCAATGCCGCCGCCAATTCGGCGCACAGCTCGTCGAGTCCGGATGCGGGTATCCGAGGTGCCTCCGGGGGATCGGCGTCGTGCCACGGCACATTCCGTGCGGTGCCGGATGGGCGGGTGAAGACGTGCTGGTGGACGTGGGCCACGCTCATGCCCGCGACAAAGGTGAAGACGTAAGCGGGTTCGAGGACCCGGCGCAGGGCGCCGATCGACGAGCGGACAGTACGGGCGAGCGCTACCGTCTCGGTGTCGTCGAGCAGATCGAGGGTCGCGACGTGACGGCGTGGTTCGACTAACAGGTACCCCGGCCGCACCCAGTCGCCGAGGGCGGGCCGGTGGGTCACCACCACGAGATCGTCGGCATGGATCACCGGGCTCAGCAGTGGTCCGGTCCCTTGGTGTTTGTCGCAGATCCTGCACCCCCGCATGCGAGTGACGGTACCGCTGCTCCCTCCTCCCTCCCCGACGGCGGTGCGTTGGCGCCGGAAGCTGAGCATGGGAACTCGCGGAAGGCTCGACGCGTCGACGTCAATGCTCCTCGTGGATGGAGAGGGTTTCGGGGCGGTGCGTACCGGGTGTCCATGAGACTTCGTATGGTGCGGTCCGGGGGAAGTGCGATGTGCGCGTCAACGTGCTGTCCGGCGACCCAGCACACCTGTAGCGCGTCCATGGCGGCCATGGTCCATCCGCAGCACACACCGCCGATATCCGCGGTGAAGTTCGCGAACATGTCCTCGATGTTGTCCGAACGATAGAGCACGCGTACCAGGTGTCGTTAATTGACGTATCTTCCTCCGGCGTCCTGCGTATGAGGTTCACTCGTGCGTCGTCCCGGTTGCCACGGGCCGCTCACCAGCGGCGCGGTATCCATTGACAGCCGGCTCGGCGGCGCTATCCGATCGGCAGCAGCTTCAGTATCGGGTCGTAGGCCCAGTTCAACATGCGCTCGGCGTCGTTCCTCGCGGCGGCGTCGCTGTGGGGCGAGCTGTGCAGGACCACGCCGATCAGCGGTATTCCTGCCCTGACCGTCTCGAACAGCAGGCAGGTGCCAGCGGCGTCGGTGTATCCGGTTTTGATGCCGATGGTGCCGGGATAATCGCGCAACAGCAGATTGGTGGTCTGCCAGAGGTGAGAGCGATTACCCGCCCCCGCGGGCACGTGATAGCTCTGTGCGCCGACGATCTCCCGGAATACCGGCAGGCTCATCGCGCGCATGCCGAGGGCCACCAGGTCCGCCGGCGTGGAGTACGTGGAATGGTCGGTGGGGGCGGGCAGCCCGCTGGGATCGGTGAAATGGGTTCCCGCCAGGCCTAGGTGATGCGCGGCCTCGTTCATTCTGCCGATGAAGCCGTCCTGGCCGGGTCCGTAGGCCTCGGCAAGGGTATAGGCGGCGTCGCAACCGGAGGGCAGCAACAGCGCGTACAAGAGTTGCCGTGCGGTGAGCACCTCGCCGGGGACCAAGCCCGCGTTGCTTCCGTTGTACGTGGTGCAGTAGGCGACGATGCCCTGCGGCACGGTAATGGCTCGATCGAGGTCGCCTGCGTTGATCACGACGAGGGCCGTCATCACCTTCGTGATGCTGGCGATCGGACCCGGGGTGTTCGGCTCCCGGGACCACAGCATCGTGCCGGTTATCCCGTCGGCCAGCGCCGCGCCCGACGCTCGCACCCCGTCCGGCTGGGGCGTCGGCCAAGGCAACTGAATATGTGCGTCGCTTGCGGCGGGGGAGGCCTCGACACTGTGAGCGGCCAGCACGATCAGGGCTCCGGATACGACAGACCGCAACAATCGGGCAAATATCGACATAGCGGCATTCTGCCGTGTGCCAGTGTCGATCAACGGGATTTGACCGACCTGATCAGCGCGCCGCCCCCAGCAAAGGCATCCAAACAGCTAATCCGGAATGGTCCGAGTTCGGCGCTTCCAACGTGCGACCGCTCACCGGGGCGGTACCGCACATTCCCGTCCGCGAACTCAGTCGAGACAGCTAGGTCGCGACTCGCCGGAGGTACCAGGCCGAATATCGGTCATGGTCCCTGCCCGGCGGTCGGATCAGTCGGCGATACGGCGGGCCGCCCGATCCGGCAGGATCCCGGCCTGGACGAGTTCCTCATATATCCGCTGCTGCTCGACATCGAGATTCGAGTACAGCATGTCGTACGCCAACTCTTCCTCGGCGAGCACCGCGACCGGATCCCAGTCGTCACCGAACGCCGCGAGGACGGCGCTGCGCCGCCGTGCCTCGTCCAGTGTGAGGTCGTAAGCGAAGTGCACGTCGGCCATTCCGGCATCTCCAACCAAGTTATTTCCGTAAACGAAGTGACGACGATGCTCAACCACGCCGTCTCCGGCAATGATCTGGATCACGTTGGATGGCCGGACCCGGTCACATCGGACGCCGGTGCGCGGAGGGCATTCGGATGATCGCCACGACACGTCCACCGCTGGTATCGGGCCCGTCGGGAGCTGGGCGTGCTGTCGGGTCTGCGGGACGGACCGGCCCCGCCCGAGGGCTCACCCTCGGTGGTTGCCGAGGGGGGAGCAGGCGACAGGAAGATGCCCAGTTTGCTGTGCTGCGGTAGGGGTAGGCCGGAGAAAAGTTGTTCGGTGTCGGAGGAGGCATGCTATGCGGCGAACGCGTTCGATCGTTCACGACTTGCCTGCGGTGTGTCCGTGATGACCGACGATCCTCGTTCTTTGCGCGGCTATGCCGCCACGATCGTCGCCTATGCAGCGGTTGTCGCGGCGGTGGCGCTACTGGGTGGCGCGACGGGTCGAAAGCTCCCAGGTGCGATGAGTGCGGGCAATCTGGTCGTGACCGCTCTCGCCGCACATAAGCTGTCCCGGCTGGGGACCAAAGCCGCGGTCACGGCGCCGGTGCGGGCTCCGTTCACGCGTCCTGCTCCGCACGATGGCGGCCCAGGGGAGGTGGCCGAGGAGCCGAAGTCGCCCGATGGTGTCCAGCACAGCATCGGTGAGCTGCTCAGCTGCCCGTTCTGTTTCGACGTGTGGGTTATCACCGGTTTGACCGTCGGGCATGTCTTCGCTCCTCGGGCGACACGTGTCGTGACCGACGCGGCTGCCGCGTTGGCCGGTGCCGATTTCCTGCACCTCGCCTACGCCACGGCGCAGCAATTGGCTGAAGGCGAACACCCGGCACTGGCGCTCCGCTGAGGACGATCGCCACCGATCGGTGAACTCGCGCGTCGCGGGAACACGCGGCCAGGTTTGGCGCCCGAGCGCCCTGGGGCGGCGAGGGCGGATCAATGCTTCCCGTTTTCGGGCACCGCTCCCTGGGTAGGGCCGGGTTGAGGGCGATCCAATCCAATCCGAGGAGACGACGATGGGTACCAGCAAGGCTTTGCCGCTGCCCGACTACGATCAGCTCACGACCGGATCCATCGAACACAGGATCCGCTCCCTCGAACTCGATCAGGTACGGCGACTACTGGAACACGAGCGCGCGACCGCTCATCGGCCCCGAGTGGTGCAGATCCTGTCGGCACGCATCGAGCAACTCGAAACAGGAGCGCGGCCGTCGGGAGGTGATCCGAGCAACGCGCCGCCGGTGACCGGCGAGCCGGGCGGCTCGACTGTCGATCCGTCGCACTCTCCCGCGGACAACACTCCCTTGCGACATGGCGTCGCCGAACAGACACCGGCACGTGGGAAGCCGTGACACCGAGCTCGGGCCCGTCCGGGGCCACCGCGTACTACAAGCTGTCGTGATCACCTTCGGTGCCGGATCTCTCGCCCGCGCTCTTTCCGATTCGGCGCGGTTTGGCCATGCGCCGGATGCCTGCTGCCGGGGCCTGGTCACCAGCTCGTTTGCGCCGCAACGCGTCGAGATCGACGACACTGCCCTCATGCTCGGCACCACTAGGACCGCCCTCCGGGCCGGGGTGCAGCGCCGCGCCGGGGTCGACCGGCCACCACCCTGTCTCCCGCTGCAATTCCGATCGCAGTACGGGCTTGGTCGGTGCGGGGTCGTAGACGGCGCCACGTTCCGAACGCCAAGTCTTGTGGGGACGCTCACCGGCCTCTTCCGCCACGCGCCGCGGGCGACGCGGTAGCCGGATGACCTTCGACGTCTCGTCTCCCGTCCCGGGAGTCTCGGCCTCCGTCATACCTTCATCCAACTTCCTGCGCGTTCTTTCCAGCACATCGAACCTGTTCCGACGAGGCTTGGCAAGAATTCCCGTCCCGGCACTTCCCGCTCCGACATCGAGTTAGCAGCCGACAAGTGCCACCGCACCCGTCAGCGCCACGGTCACTCGCACGCCGAGCCGGTGCCTGAACTTGTTGCCGATTGCTTCGCTCACGCCCGTATTCTCCCTCAGTGAGTGGCACTGAGAACCGGGCGAGGCCCACGACGCTGCGATATTCGCGAATTTCGGATGAACAACGGTGAACAGGATGCGGTGGATCCGATCCACGCGACCGTCCAGCGTGTGCGCGCCGACAGGGTGAAGTCAGGGGCGATCGCCGGTGCCTCCGACGAGCAGATCAATGCGTGGGCAGCGCTACAAGGTGTCACCGTGATCCCGGGTTCTAAGCGCTGCGCCTCAGCGAGATCGTGTGGCGCGTGTCGTGGAGGCCGCGCTGCTCGAGCGGCCTCGGACACGATCGGCGGAGGCGTGAACGCGACGACTCTGGTCGCGGTCTATGAGCGAGGCTGTGCTCGGGCGCGCAGGCCGGTCGGAACCAAGCCGGTGTCTGCCGGTGACGGCGGGCAGATCGAGCGAGCCGGTCGCTGCGGACGCGGCGCGGTCCGGATTCACGTATCGCGCGCGGGGGTGGTGTCGAGAGCGCGCAACTGGCCGGGGTCGATCGCGCGCAGGGCCGCCAGAGAGGCGGTGACCGCGAGGTCGCAGGCCGCGCCGATGTCCGCGCCGCCGACGATGACCGCTCGGTAGGCGATGTCGAGACTGATGCCGAGCAGCATGGTGGCCAGGGTGTCGGCGCCACGGCCGATGGGGGTTCCACGTTCGGCGTAATTGGCGCGCAGTTCCTCGGCGATACGGGGCTCGAGAGCGGCGGAGAGCCGCCGCCCGGGATGGGTGTCGTCGTATCGGTTGTCGAGCAGGACACGGAAGCCGCGGGGGTGGCGGCGCGCGTAGTCGAACAGCGACTCGATCGAGTACTTTGCCCGCTGACCGTAATGCATCGTCTCGCCGTGGTCGTAGACCTCGAACATCCACGTGGTGAGTTTGTCGAGCTCGCGTTCGATCACGGCGTCGACGAGGGCGTCGCGCGAGCCGAAGTGGGCATAGAGCGTCACCCGCGAGGTGTCGGCTCGGCGGGCGATGGTATCCATGGTCGCGCGATCGACGCCGACCTCCGCCATGACCGCACACGCGGCGTCCAGCAGTTGAGTGTCGGTCGGACGGTTGCGGGTACTGCGGCGCGTGGACGCGCCTTCGCGCCGATCCCGGTGCCCGGTCTCGGTCACGTTCCCTCCCCTCTTCGCCGTGCGAAGTCCTCGATGCGATGCCACCACCGGGCCGGCGTGGCCGCCGCGGAGGTGGCAGAGCGCGTGTCAGCGCTCCGCCGGACCTTCCGCAGCGGCCTCGAGGTTACCGAAGTACGCCGCCTCGACCTTGTCCCGGCGCTCCCGCAGCTCCGTCGCGGGACCGGTCAGCGCCGCCCGGCCGTGGTGGAGCACCACTGCGGAGTCGGCGATCGACAGCGCCAATCCGATGTGCTGTTCGACCAGCACCACGGCCATATGCTGATCGTCGGCGATCTGGCGCAAACGGGGCAGCAGCTCCTCCACCGCGATGGGGGACAATCCGAGACTGAGTTCGTCGATGAGCAGGACCTTCGGCGCGCACAGCAGAGCTTTCGCCAGGGCCAGCATCTGCTGTTCACCGCCGGAGAGCGTGCCGCAGCGGCGGGTGCGCATCGTGCGCAATTTCGGGAAGTATTCCAGCACATCGTCCAGGGCGGGACTGTTCTTGCGGCGGGCCAGGCGCAGATTGTCCTCGACTGAAAGGCGATGGAACACCCCGCGGCTGTCGGGCACCAGGATCACGCCGCGGCGCGCGTTGTGTTCCACCCGCCGGTGCAAAGGTTCGCCGAGCGCGGTGATGGTGCCGGAGATGATCGGCAGCGCACCGACCGACGCCAGCAGGGTGGTGGTCTTGCCCGCGCCGTTCGGACCCAGCAGAGCCAGGATCTCGCCCGGCCTGACCTGTGCGTGCAGTTCGCGCACCGCGGGGACGCCGCCGTAGCCGACGGTGAGCCCTTCGATACGCAGGGCGGGCGCCGCCTGCGACCGGGTCGGGGCGGGGCTGGTCATTCGTTCTCTCCTGCCGGTCGGCCGGCCGTCGCCGGTGGTCGCGCGTCCGCGCCGTGTGCGGCGGTGCCGAGATAGGCGGCGATCACGCGGTGATCTTCCCGGATCAGGGCCGGTTCACCGCTGGCGATGACGACGCCGAAGTCCAGGACGTACAGGCGGGCACAGATGTCGAGCACCAGCTGCATGTCGTGGTCGATCAGCAGTACGCCGATACCGGAGGCCGCGACCCGCCGCAGGTGCTGCCCGAATTCGGCGCTCTCGTGGGTGTCGAGCCCGGCGGCGGGTTCATCGAGCAACACCACCCGGGAGCCTCCGACGAGGGCGCGGGCGACGCCGACGAGTTTCTGCTGGCCGAGCGTGAGCTCGCCGGGGCGGCGGTCGCCGGCGCCGGGCACGCCCACCAGATCCAGTGCGGCGTCGATGGTCTCGCGTGGTGGCACGGAACGCCCGATCAGGTCGGTCCACAGGGAACGCAGCCCGGTCCGTTGCAGCGCGACGGCGAGGTTCTGCTCCACGGTCAGGTCGCCGAACAGTTCTCCGGACTGCCAGGTCCTGGCCAGTCCGGCGCGCCTGCGGCGATGCGGTCCGAGCCGGTCGAGCGCGGTGCCTTCGAGGGTGACGTGCCCGGTAGAGCTTGTGAAGCCGGTGACCGCGTCGACGAAGGTGGTCTTGCCCGCGCCGTTCGGCCCGATCAGGCCGACGATCTCACCGGCGCCGACGGTGAGATCATGTCGGAGTTGGCGACGACGCCGCCGTAGTGCACCGACAGTCGCTCGGTCCGCAACAGGGTCGTGGTCTCAGACATGCGCCCCCGCCTTCGTTTTCGCGTCGCCCGGCACTGGTGCGGCGGCGGGCGCGCGACCTGATCGACGGGCGATCGCCGCCTTCAGATGGTGTGTCGTCTCGGTGATCGCCCCCGCCACGCCGACCGGATTGAGCACAGCCATCATCAGCAGCACGCCCGCGGCGATGAGTTCGTAGTACTCGCCGAGTTCGAGTGTCTGGTTGAGGAATACGTAGCCGACGCCGAGCGGGCCCGTGGTGCCCGCGATCAACGCGCCCGTGACGGAGGTGATGCCGCCGACGTAGGTCATCGCCAGCACCGTCAGGCCGATCATCACCGTGAACGACCCTGCCGAGAGCTGCCCGCGGCTGTAGCCGATGAGACAGCCTCCGATGCCGGCGAGGAAGGCGGAGACGGCGAAGCCGAGCAATTTGGTCGCCGCGACGTCGATGCCGACCGAGGCTGCCGCCCGCTCGTTGGAACGCACCGCCAGCAGCGCCCGCCCGGTGGCGCCGCCCATGATCCGCATCACCCCGAGGGTGCAGATCGCGACCACCACCAGCACCATCAGCGCGAACCGCAGGGTGACCAGGTCGGTACCCTCTCGGACGCCGAGATCGACGCCGAACAGGGTGGGGTCGGCGATGAGATTGCCTTGCGCCGGTGTCAGCGACGGATTGTTGAACACGAAGCTCTGGATCGCCAGGGCGGCCGCCAGGGTCACCACCGCCAACTGCGCGCCGCGGATGCGCAGCGCGGGCACGCCGACCATGACGCCGAGCGCGGTGGCGACCAGCGCCGCCGCGATCATGCCGAGCGGGAACGGCACGTGCCAGTTGTCCGCCAGCTTCGACAGCGCGAATCCGGCGGTGCCCGCGAAAGCCATACTCGCGAGCGAGATCTGACCGAGATAACCGGTCAGCAGCACCAGCGAAAGCGCGATCAGCGACAGGATGATCGAGGTGACGACACCGAACCGCCAGGTGCCCGTGGTCGCGACAATCGCGGCGACAGCGATCGCGACCACGGCCAGCGTCGGCGCCACCCGGGTCCGGGGGATCGTGACGGCGGGCATTTTCACCGACCCCAGCGAGCCCCGCGCCGGGATCCGCCCGCCGAGCAGGAACAGCGCGATGATGACGATCACGAAGGGCACCGCGTCGCCGAGCCCGGCCTGGGCCCAGTTCGGCCAGAAGTCCTTGGTGTCGGCCCACAGGATGACCGCCTGGAACGACCCGAGGACCAGTCCGGCGGCGCAGGCCACACCGAACGAAGCGAGCCGCCCGACCAGTGCCGCGGCCAGTGCGGGTATCACATAGAAGGTGTAGCTGGTCTCGTTGAGGCCGATGGTGTAGGCGGCGAGGACGCCGATGAGTCCGCAGGCGGCGCCGGCCATCACCCACACGATCGCGGCGAGCCGGTCGGGCGAATGGCCGGTCAGCCTGGCCGCGAGCTCGTCCTCGGAACCCGCGCGGGTGGCGATGCCGACGGTGGTGAGGGTGAAGTAGGCGCGCAGGCCGATCGCGACGGCGATCGCGACGCCTGCCAGGATCAGGTCCGACACATTGACCAGCGCACCGGCCGAGGTCACGGTGTTCTCCGGCAGAATCGGTGTGGCGAAGAGGTTCTCGGTGTCGAACCGCAACCCGACCAGGGCCTGGATGAACAGCATGAGCCCGACCGATGCCACCACTTGGGCCAGCACCGGCGCCTGGCGCAGCGGCCGGAACACCAGCAGGTGCGCGAGCAGCGCCCAGGCCGCCGCCGAGGCGACGCCGAGCGCCGCGGCCGCCACCATCGGTGTTGGCTCGTCCGCATTCCCGAGGGAGATACTGCCGACGGGCAGGACGAAGGTGCCGTCGGTGCGCAGCGCGGCCACGACGTAGACCGCCCACAGCGCGAAAGCACCCTGCGCGAAATTGATGATTCCCGTCGCGGCGTGCACGCCGACCAACGTGGAGGCCAGGACCGCGTATACCGCGCCGGTCGACAGACCTAGGAAGACGAACTGCAAGAACTGGGCCATGTGATCCCGTTTTTCTCTCGAATGGCCGAAGTCGTGAAGGGCGGGCCGCCCGAGTGCGAACGGCCCGCCCCCACGGTCACCTCGGTCGGCTACGCCGCGCCCGGGATCAGTTTCAGGACCTCGGGGCTCGGCGTGATGAAACCACCGCTGACCGGCGCCTGCTTCTTGTCCGCGGTGACCTCGAGCAGCAACATGTCCGTGGTGCAGTTCGGGCTGGTCGCCTTACCGCAGGTCAGCTTCGGACCGAGGAAACTCTGGTAGTCGGTGAGGCCCTCGAGCGCGGCCAGGATCGCGGATCCGGTCAACTCGGCCGGCGGCTTGGCGGTGAGCGCCTGGGCGAAGTCGACAAAGGTGGCGAAGGTGCCGTATGCGTAGAATCCCGCGGTGCCGCCGGCGTTCTCGATGAACCGCTCGGCAATCTTCAGATTGGACTTCGCGGGTTCGGGAGCGGTGTCGACGGCGGGCGGCAGCCACACCGGCGAGTAGGCCTGCGAACCGACGGCTTGCGGACCCAGTACGTCGACGAAATCGGTGCACGCGGCGAGGAAGATGGTGCCCGTGTACTTCACCGACTTCAGGGCCTGGGCGAGTTTGTTGCAGGTGTTGTCGTTCGGTGCGGTCATCAGGCCGCCCGCGGCGGGATTACCGTCGGCGATGGTCGTGGCCAGCGCGGTGAAATTGGGGGAGGCGGGCGGGTAGTAGGCGCTCTTGACGTCGATGCCGAGCTGCTTGCCCAAGGGGGCGAGGAGCTGGTCGAACACCTGATGTGCTTGCGGCAGATCGGCATTGACCAGCGTCAGCGAATTCTTCCCGGCCTGCTTGAGCGACTGCATGAAGCCGACGAGGAAGGCAGCCGGGGGCGGGCCGAAGAACACCCTGTTCTCGGTGACCGCGCCGGTGGCGGTGTTGAACGGGATCTGGCCGATCAGCGGGATTCCCGCCGAGGTGAGAATCGGCATGGCGGCCGAGGATTCGGCGTTGTAGCCGTCGATGGTCGCGACCACGCCGGCCTGCACGAACTGGTTGGCGCAGGAGATGGTCGACTCCGGCGAGGTGTTGTCGATCCCGCAGTCGACTACTTCGATCGGGCGGCCGTTGATGCCGCCGATCTGCTTGTTGACGTATTCGATCGCGGCGTTCTTGCCCGTCGTCACTCCGGCCTGGGTCGCGGGCCCCTTCGACGGATTGAACAATCCCACCTTGATCGGTGCGCCGCTCGCCTCGACCCCCGGCGCGATGGACGGTCCTCCGGTGTCGGAACTGCTGTCGTCACCACACGAAACGACGGAGAACACGCATGCCACGGCTAATGCCGCAGCGGCGATTCGACCGGTTTTGATACCCATTCTGAATGCCTTCCCAGGCCGGTCGGGGCCCGGGCGTGAATGCCGAACCGCCCCGTCGAGCTACCGATTCGACGCCGCACCGCAGCTTGTGCGATTCCGGCGACCCGATCCTTGTTGTGATCTGGGCCACCTGAAGCTAGCCCGGCCTTACAGGGGTGTCAAGCTTGAATTCCCGCGATAGTTTCCGGCTGGGGAACAACCTCGGCAACCCCGCCTCGGGGCGCTACGGCGCCCGGCGTCAAGTTGGGGCGGCGGGTGTCGAGGCCGACGGCGCGCCGATATTCCAGGCTTATCTTCGGCCAGTCTATCAAGATGAAATCTTGGTTAACGTATTAGCTGGCGACGGCGTGGGAACTATTGGATGCGAAGAACCTTCCGGCGCGGCCTGGTTTCATCCCGTCGCAGGCGTCCAGCCGACCTGTTCCGACACGGCTGGGGCGTATCCGAACCGAGTACTACGAGCTCGATATATGTTGTACGACAACTCTGTTGCCGCCTAAGTGCGACCTCCCTGCCGGGGCGTAGAGCCCGCCTTCCCTGGCGTGTACGTCGGCCTGCGGCAGGCGCTCACCACGCCTACCGCCGCGTCGGCAGGTGAATCGGGTGGTGAACTGTGACTCAGTCAGTCGAGGCAAGAATGGACAATAACTTATTGCTTGCGCTCGGCCCGGGTGTCTGCCAAGATCGACAGCAGGGCGGGCCGGAAGCTTGCCTCGGGGCAGTGTGGCTCACGCCGTGGTTCCGACTGCGGCAGAACGTGCCGGATCACGACCGAATCTGGGGGAAGAAAACGGATGGCTACAGCCGGAGCACGGCGGGCTCGACCGTCCGGTGCCTGCGCACCTTCCGGGCGCCGCGAAGAAGCGGGCAGTGCAAGGACGGCCGTCGTCGCGCGTGCGCTGAACCGCTGACGCAAGTGCTCGACTCCGGCCTGCTGGCCGTCGGCCCGCGCTAGGAGTATTTCCGCTTCGATTCGTAACGGATCGTCTGTTCGGCTGCGCGATTCGGTCACCGTCGAATCAGCGTCGGCCGGCACAGGCGACGTAGTCGGCGATTCGAGGACGCTGCATCGGAAGAATGACAAGCATTCCCTGGGTTCGGAGGGTGACAAATGGTGCAATCCAGCGAGCGTGCGGTCGCGCGCGGCACTAGGAATCGACTGCGATGGCTCGTGGTCGGTGTCCTGTGCTTGACCGAACTGTTGGTGCTCGTCGACAACACGATCGTCAACGTCGCGCTGCCCACGATCGCCACGGAACTCGGCGCGAACAATTCCGGACTGCAATGGGTCGTCGACATGTACACGCTGGTCTTCGCCGGCCTGTTGCTCACCGGTGGCTATCTCGGTGACCGTTTCGGGCGGCGGTTGATGCTGCTGATCGGCGTCGCCGGATTCACGGCCGTGTCCGCGCTCGCCGCCGTCGCCGGGTCGCTCGATCAGCTGATCGCCGCCAGAGCTGTGCTGGGCGTATTCGCCGCGCTGGTGTTTCCCGCGACCTTGGCGATCGTGGTCGTCATCTTCGACGACGCGAAAGAGCGGGCGATCGCGGTCAGCGCCTGGTCCGCCGTCGCCGGTGTCGCTATCGCGATCGGGCCGGTTCTGGGTGGCTGGCTCCTGGAACACTTCTCCTGGGGCTCCATATTCTGGATCAATGTTCCGGCCGGGTTGGTCGCCATTGTTCTCGTGGCTGTTCTGGTGCCGCCCAGCAATGACCCGAACGTCGGGTCCTTCGACTCCGTGGGCGTAATTCTGTCGATCATCGGAGTCGTCGTACTCGTCTACAGTGTCATCGAGGCGCCGCACCGCGGGTGGTCTTCGCCATTGACGGTGGGTGGATGCGTCGTGGCCGTGGCGATTCTCGCGGTGTTCACGATGTGGGAGTTGCGAAACAGGCACGCCCTGTTCGAGGTGCGATTGCTGGCCGATGGCCGGTTCGCCGCGGCGACGCTGCTGCTCGCCCTCGGATTCTTCAGTCTCATGGGGTTCGTTTTTCTCGTCACCCAGTATTTCCAGGGAGTCAAGGAATACTCGCCCCTGGAAACCGGCATCCGAACCCTTCCCTTCGCTGTGGTGATGGCGGTCCTCGCCGGGCCGAGTATGTATCTGGCGGCCAAACTGGGGTCAGGGCGCACGGCAGCGCTGGGTTCGTTGATCATGGGCGTAGGATTCTGGCTGACGGTCCGCTATGAGGTCGATACGCCGTACTGGAGCGTGATCTTCGTCGCGATGACGACGATGGCAGCCGGACTGGCACTCATCGCGGGGCCCGCAACCCATATCGTTCTGAGTCAATTGTCCACCGGCCAGGCCGGCGCGGGATCGGCGGTGAACGACACGAGCCGCGAAGTGGGCGGCACGCTCGGAGTGGCAGTGCTCGGTTCGATTCTCGCGTCGGTCTATTCGACCGAGATCGACCGCGGTCTCGCCGGGGTGCCGGTGCCTCCTCCCGTGGATGCGGCCAGCCGCGAGTCCGTCATGGCCGGAATACAGGTCGCGAAACAGCTGCCGGAACCGGTCGGGACCCAATTGCAGGACGTCGTCAAAGGCGCGTTCATCGACGGACTCCACGCATCGGCTTGGGTAGCCGCCGGTGTTTCGGCCCTGGCGGCCGTGGCGGGGTGGTGGGTGTTCGAACGACTCGGCGAAAAACGCGGCGACGATACCGCGCGGTGAGCGCCACATCGAAATGGAGTGCGGTTTTGAGCAGTAGCACCGCCATCGACACCCATGTGCAGGTGCGATTGGTCGACGAATCCGGTGCGGATGCCGGTGTGGCGGAGAAACTATCGGCACACCGTGCGGGTGGGCGGCGCCATCGCGCGTTCTCCAGCTTCCTGTTCACGCCGGACGGGCGGCTCATCCTGCAACAGCGCGCCGCCGGGAAGTACCACTGGCCCGGCGTCTGGTCCAACACCTGCTGCGGGCACCCGGCTTCGCGCGATACGGCCATCGAGGATGCCCGGGTCCGGATCGGCGAGGAGCTGGGCTTGGAGGTTTCCGACCTGCGGGAAGCGGCGCTCGTCGAATACCGGTTCTCCGACCCGGATACGGGATTGACCGAATGGGAAGTCAATCATGTGCTGTTCGGCGTGACGGACGCCGTGCCGGTCCCCGACCCCGATGAGGTCGGAGCCGTCCGTTCGGTCAACGCGTCCCAACTGGCGGATGTCATGCGCGAATCAGGCGTATCGGCGTGGTTCGGCAGCGTCTTCGGGCCTTTGGTGACCAGCGACGTGTTCGCCGCGACCGACCTCGCGCCGAAATGGGAATGGTGGACGAGGCGGGTCGACGAGCCGCACGAACTCTCGACGAAGGTGACCGAATGACAGCCACCGTGATCTCGCCCGCCGAGTTCACCGCCGAGGTCGACGCCGCCTTGACCCGGTTCCTGATCGACCGGCACGGTTTCGTCGCCGAGATCGACCCTCGGCTCGCGTGCGCCACGGACGCGATCACCGACTTCGTACTGGGTGGCGGCAAACGGACTCGGCCGGCATTCGCCTGGATGGGGTGGCTCGGCGCCGCTCCGAGCCCAGCCGACGCCTCGGCGGTGCTGCGAGCTTGCGCCGCTTTGGAATTGGTGCACGTCAACGCACTCATTCACGACGACGTCATCGACCGCTCCGACACTCGTCGTGGCGCACCGGCAGTCCACCGCGACTTCGCCCTCCGCCATTCCGCCGCCGGGTTCGCCGGTGACGCGGGCCATTACGGGGCCGCGATGGCGATCCTGCTCGGTGATCTGGCGCTGGCCTGGGCCGACAACATGCTGCACTCGGCCGGCTTGAGCGCGGCCGCGCTTGGCCGGGCGGTGCCGGTGTGGGCCGCCATGCGTACCGAAGTCCTGGCAGGGCAGATGCTCGACATCACCGCCGAGACCTCCGCGGACGAGACCGTGGAAGCCGCGTTGCGGGTGAACCGGTACAAGACGGCCGCCTACACGATCGAACGGCCGCTGCATTTCGGCGCCGCGCTCGCCGGTGCCGACGACGATCTGATCGGGGCCTACCGCAGTTTCGGCACTGACATCGGCATCGCGTTCCAGCTGCGCGACGACCTACTCGGTGTCTTCGGCGACGCGCGGATCACCGGCAAGCCGTCTGGCGACGACCTGCGCACCGGAAAACGCACCGTGCTGGTCGGCACGGCACTCCAGCGTGCCGATCCGGTTGCCGCGCGGCGACTTCGGTCGGCCCTGGGAACCGATCTGTCCGACTCCGACGTCGAGCACCTGCGTGCGCTGATCCGCGCCACCGGTGCCCCGGACGACGTGGAGCGCCGGATCGGCGAGCTGACCGAGCAAGCGATGAGCGTGCTGGAGGCGAGTACGGCCACCGCCGAGGCCAAGCGGCAGCTTCGTGCGATGGCGATCGCGGCCGTGCGGCGCGACCGGTGAAACAGCGAGGCTCGCACGGCGTTCGACGGCGCCGCCCGGTGAACCGGCTCAGGCGACGGTGACGACCGGTTCGCCGGTACCGGCGTCCGCGCCCATCTCCTCGGCGATGCGCAACGCCTCCTCGATCAGCGTCTCCACGATCTGCGCCTCGGGCACGGTCTTGATCACCTCACCCTTGACGAAGATCTGCCCCTTGCCGTTGCCGGAAGCCACACCCAGATCCGCCTCCCGCGCCTCACCCGGCCCGTTGACCACACAACCCATCACCGCCACCCGCAGCGGCACCGCCATCCCCTCCAAACCAGCACTCACCGCATTGGCCAGCGTGTACACATCCACCTGCGCACGCCCACACGAAGGACACGACACGATCTCCAACTTCCGCGGACGCAGATTCAACGACTGCAGAATCTGCCCACCCACCTTCACCTCCTCCGCCGGCGGCGCCGATAACGACACCCGGATCGTGTCCCCGATCCCCTCGGCCAGCAACGCACCGAACGCCACCGCCGACTTGATCGTGCCCTGAAACGCCGGACCCGCCTCGGTCACCCCCAGATGCAACGGATAATCACACCGCGCCGCCAACTGCCGGTAAGCCTCCACCATCACCACCGGATCGTTGTGCTTGACCGAAATCTTGATATCCCCGAACCCGTGCTCCTCGAACAGGCTCGCCTCCCACAACGCCGACTCCACCAACGCCTCCGGAGTCGCCTTGCCGTACTTCTGCAACATCCGCTTGTCCAGCGAACCGGCGTTCACACCGATACGGATCGGGATCCCCGCCGCACCCGCGGCCCTGGCGACCTCCTTCACCCGACCGTCGAACTCCTTGATATTGCCCGGATTCACCCGCACCGCCGCACACCCGGCATCGATCGCCGCGAAAATATACCGCGGCTGGAAATGAATATCCGCGATCACCGGGATCTGCGACTTCCGCGCGATCGTGGCCAACGCGTCCGCGTCCTCCTGACGCGGACAAGCCACCCGCACAATGTCACACCCCGACGCGGTCAACTCCGCGATCTGCTGCAAAGTCGCATTCACATCATGCGTCTTCGTCGTGGTCATCGACTGCACCGAAATCGGGTGAGCACTACCCACCCCGACACCGCCCACCATCAACTGGCGGGTCCTACGCCGGGGAGCGAGAATCGGGCTCACCGTGGGAATGCCCAGAGCTGTGCCGCTCATCCGCGGACTCCTTCTGTGTCGCTGAGTAGGCGTTGTGCTAGCGGGATGTCTCGCGTAGCTCGCGAGGCAGCGCGAACACCAGGGACTCTTTGGCAGCGGTGACGGTCTCGACATCGGTGAAACCGCGATCGGCGAGCTTCGCGAGCACGCCTTCGACCAGGATCTCGGGTACCGACGCGCCCGAGGTGACGCCGACGGTCGCGACACCGTCGAGCCACCCGGGCTCCACCTCGCCCGCGTGGTCCACGAGGTACGCGGCTTTGGCGCCCGCGGCGAGGGCGACTTCGACCAGGCGCACGGAGTTGGAGGAGTTGCGCGATCCGACCACCAGCACCAGGTCGCAGTCCGGTGCCATGGCCTTCACCGCGGCTTGGCGGTTCTGGCTCGCGTAGCAGATGTCGTCGCTGGGCGGATCCTGTAGCAGCGGGAAACGCTGGCGCAAGCGCTGCACCGTCGCCATCGTCTCATCGACGCTCAAAGTGGTCTGGGAAAGCCAGATCACCTTGGACTCGTCCCGGACCGTGATCTGATCGACCGCCTCGGGGCCGTCCACCAACTGGATGTGCTCGGGCGCTTCGCCGGTGGTGCCCTCCACCTCCTCGTGGCCTTCGTGGCCGACGAACAAGATGTCGTAGTCGTCTCGCGCGAAGCGTTTGGCCTCGTTGTGCACTTTGGTGACCAGGGGGCAGGATGCGTCGAAGACCCGCAGATCGCGGGCGGCGGCGCTGTCACGGACGGCGGGGGAGACACCATGTGCGGAGAACACGACCACCGCGCCCTCGGGTACTTCGTCGGTCTCGTCGACGAAGATCACTCCGCGCTCGCGCAGCGTGTCCACCACATGGCGATTGTGCACGATTTCCTTGCGCACGTAAACGGGCGGGCCATGCTTGGCCAGAACCTTTTCCACCGTCTCGACCGCGCGGTCCACGCCCGCGCAATACCCGCGCGGCTCGGCCAGCAGCACCCGCTTGGGCGGGTCCGCCGATTCCGCTGCCCCGAGCCAGTCCTCGATTCGCCTGCTGACCGCATCCGCGGTGAGTCCGTGCTCCTGCAAGATCTCTCCTCGCGATGCTTGCGCCAGAAATTGTTGCGGCAGTGCGATATTCCGCACCGGTACGTCCACGCCGTCGTTGCGCAGCCGCGTGGCGAGGGCCGATCCGAACCCGCCGTGGGCGCCGTTGTCCTCGACCGTCACCACCAGGTCGGACTGCCCGGCGAGCTTGACCAGCGTGTCCGGGATCGGCAGGACCCAGCGAGGATCGACCACGGTGACCCGGATCCCCGGTGGCCGCAGCAGCTCGGCCGCGGCCACTCCCACCCGGGCGAGCGCCCCGATCGCGACCAGGAGCACGCCTTCGCGAGCGGGCAGGTCGGCCGGATCTGGCTGTGCCAGAATGTCGATTCCGTCGATCGTCTCCACCGCGGGCAAGTCCTCGCCGACGGGCCCTTTCGGGTATCGGATCGCGGTGGGCCCGTTGATCGACAATGCCTCGCCCAGCTGCGCCCGCAGCGATCCGGCGTCCCGGGGGGCGGCGACACGCATGCCCGGGACCACACCGAGCAAGGACAAGTCCCACATGCCGTTGTGGCTCGCCCCGTCCGGACCGGTGACGCCCGCGCGATCCAGGACCAGCGTGACCGGTTGCCGTAGCAGCGCCACATCCATGAGCAGCTGGTCGAAGGCACGGTTGAGGAATGTCGAATAGATCGCGACCACCGGGTGCATGCCGCCGAGGGCCAACCCGGCGGCGGAGGTGACGGCGTGCTGCTCGGCGATTCCGACGTCGTACATCCGGTCGGGAAATCGTTCGCCGAAGGCGGCCAGGCCGGTCGGTCCCGGCATCGCCGCCGTGATGGCCACGATGTCAGCGCGCTGTTCGGCGTGCCGGATCAATTCCGTGGCGAACACCGTCGTCCAATCCTGCGGTGCGGGCGAGCTCGTCACCGGCGATCCGGTCCTCGGATCATAGGCCCGCAGGCATGCAGATTGTCGGCGGTGTGATTGAGGGCGGGAGCGTAGCCCATGCCCTTGCGGGTGACCACATGGACGATCACCGGGCCGCCGAAGGCTTTGGCCCGACGCAGTGCGGTCTCGAGCGCGCCAGTGTCGTGGCCATCGACCGGTCCGAGGTACTTCAAGCCGAGGTCGGTGAACAGCTCGCGGGGCAGCAGGGCGTCCTTCAATCCGGCCTTCACAGCGTGCATCGCCGCGTAAGCCGGCCGGCCCAGCTGCGGAATGCTCTCGATGAATGCTCTGGTGCCACGCAGGGTTCGCTCGTACCCGGGCTGAGCGCGCAGAGCGGTGAGCCGATCAGCGAGCCCGCCGATGGTCGGAGAGTAGGAGCGACCGTTGTCGTTGACCACGACGACCACCGATCGATCGCGATCAGCGGAGATGTTGTTGAGGGCCTCCCAGCACATGCCGCCGGTCAACGCGCCGTCACCCACGACCGCGACGACATGTCGATGATCGAAACCCCTGAGGTGGAACGCTTTTGCCAAGCCGTCGGCATAGGACAGCGCCGCCGACGCGTGGGAGGATTCGGCCCAATCGTGCTCGCTCTCCGCGCGCGACGGATAGCCGGACAGCCCACCACGGCCGCGCAACCTCTCGAACTCGTCGCGTCGGCCGGTGAGAAGTTTGTGCACATAGGCCTGATGGCCGGTGTCGAAGATGATCGGATCGGCGGGAGAATCGAAGACGCGGTGCAGCGCGATGGTCAACTCGACCACGCCTAGATTGGAACCGAGGTGTCCGCCGGTGGCGGAGACCTTTTCGACCAGGAAGGCGCGAATCTCGCCACCCAGCTCGGTGACTTCGGCAGGCGACAGCGCGCGCAGGTCGGCGGGAGCGCGAACGCGGGACAGTATAGGGCTGGCCGACACGGTCACTGCGCCCGTCGATCGTGCCGGAGGACCTGACTTGCCATGGATTCTACTTTCGATCGTGTTCGGGAGATCATGGGCAGCACATGGACGCGCTCGCCATTCTTTTGCGTGGCAATCGAATAGCAATTTGCGTTACTGCGGATTCGAGACATGCGGACAGGAGTTCTGCGTGGTTGCACGCGTGAGTGTTTCCGGTTGAGAACTCCCCCTGCGTGAACGCTCCAGCGCGCTCAATATTGTCGATAGTAGACCGACGCCCGAAGTGGGCAACATGAGGTGGATCACACCGGGTGGCCGTGCGGTTGTAAGTGACCAGTCGGCGTCAATGCGGTGAATACCGTTGAAGCACTGGACGATCGCACGCCGACGGATCGCAGTCGGCCCGGGGTCGCAGGTTCCGATCGCCCGCCGCCGACGTGGGCCGAACGCGCGCCCACGCTGCGATCACCTGCGGGAACGTAGCTGGACCCGCAGTGCGACCCAGACGCTAAGTGATCTGAGAACGAGACTGCCACTGTGCATGGGAACGCTGAAATTGTGTCTGCCGCTTGACGTCTGACGTCACCGTGAGATAGAAAGTTAATGTTCATTCTGCGGTCAGTGACGCCCTGGTATGGACGGGGTCGGCAGGGTGGCCGATCGGCGACATTCGCAACGGGGGCCACGTTCACACGACGATCCAGTTCTGCATTCGCTCCCGAGTAGATCAGTGGTTCGGTGGGAGGATGTGCATTGGTTGACCGAGCGAGGTAAATGTCTGTGAGACCCCGCCGGTGGCGATCGGGTCAAGTAGCGAGCATTTCTCCGATTTGATTACAACGCATTTGATGCGGCTGGACAGCCTCTTCCCGCATCGTCTCGTATACCGGTCGAGCCGATGCGGGACGGGTGTGTGCGTTCATCTGCGCCGTCTATGTCAGCACCAGCACTTCTCGATGCCGAAATCCGAAAGAGCAGCCAGCATGACCGCTTCACATCAGCAGCTCGGCAATGCCCGGGCGTCCTATGCGGAGATAGCAGAATTCGCGGCGTACTCTCCCGAGCTTCCCGAGATCGACCGTGAGCTCGGGCTTGTGGTCGGCTTCATGAAATCAACGCTGGTCAGCGAGGTGCCGGAGCTCACCGAAGTGTCCTCCTACCTGCTGTCCGGCAAGAGCAAGTTGTTCCGGCCGAGGTTGGTGCTCGCGTGCGCGGCGCGATCGAGGCCGGCGCAGGCGGACGCGCGGCAGACGGCCTGGCCGCAACGAGCCCGTGAGCTCGCCGCGGCCATCGAGCTGCTGCACGTCAGCTCCCTCTACCACGACGACATCATGGACAACGCCGACGACCGCCGCGGCCGGCCGAGCGCGAATCGGAAGTATGGCGTCGCCCAGGCGATTCTGGCGGGCGACTTCTTGCTCGCGAAGATCATGGAGATCGCCGGACGCGCGGGGTCGGAGTACGTGCGCCTCATCTCCGATACCTACCAATCCCTGTGTCTGGGCCAGGCGATGGAGATGCGTGACCGTTTCTCGGTCGAGCGCAGCGTGGACGACTACATGACCAGCATCCGAGGGAAGACGGCCGCGCTGCTCTCCGCAGCCTGCGCCATCGGCGCGATGGTGGGTGACTACCCGGAACCCGATGTCGCGCGGCTCGCGAGCTTCGGCGAGCATCTGGGCCTCGCGTTCCAGATGGTCGACGACATCCTCGATATCTGCGCCGACCCCTCTTCGACCGGGAAACAGGCCATGCAAGACGTCGTCAGCGGTGTGTACACGCTTCCTGTCATCGAAATCTTGCGCCACAGACCGGAATTCGGCGCGGCTCTCCAGCAGGCCGGCCCGGAGGATCTCCCCGGTATACGCGCGGAGATCCTGCTCGGCGGCGGAGTGGACGTTGCCGCGCAGGCCGCGGCAGAGCACATCGGCATCGCGGTGTCGGCCCTCGAAGAGATGTCGGACCAGAGGGTCACCGGGAGCCTCACCACCATCGCTCGAATGCTGGAACTGGTTCTGAACAATGTCCCGAAATCACTCTGAGGAACTTCCCATGCACATGAAGACCGCTAACTCCAGGCAGCGGATCGCGGAGTACTACGACGAAACCTGGAGTCAGTACAGCAAGGTCTGGTCGGACAACCAGAATCACGCCCTGCACTTCGGCTACTGGGACTCCTCGACCAGCTCGCATCCGGACTCGTTGGTGAAGACGAACGTCAAAATGGCGTCCCTGCTGACCCTCCGGCCCGGCATGGACGTTCTCGACGCGGGTTGCGGCGTCGGCGGCACCGCGATGTGGCTGGCGGAGAACTACCGCGTCAAGGTCCGAGGCCTGACGATCAGCGAGAAGCAGATCGCGCTCGGACGCAGATACGTGCGCGGGCGCGGGCTCGACGATCTCGTCTCATTGCACCTGGCCGACTATTGCGACACCGGTTTGCCGGACGAATCGTTCGATGTCGTGTGGGCACAGGAGAGCCTCTGCCACGCGCCGGCGAAGGAGGCGTTCCTGCGGGAGGCCCACCGGTTGTTGCGTCCCAATGGGCAGTTGATCATCGCGGACTATTTCCGGACGGCACGCGACTGGACGGAGCGGTCCGAAGACGAACTCGCCGACTGGCTGCGGTGCTGGATCATCGACGACATCCCGACGATCGGCGAGTTCCGCACACTTGTCACCGACAGTTCTTTCGTCGACGTCGCCGCGACCGACATATCGGGGAACGTCTATCGCTCGATCAAGCACCTGAAAGGGCTCGCCGCGGCCAAATTGGTGGTCGGCTGGCCGAAGCGCATGCTCAAACCGCAGGTGAACCGCGTGCGGCACGCCAACGTGCTGGGCGCGTACCGGCAGGGCAGGACGTTCGAGAAACGGCTCTGGAACTACAACATCGTGACCGCGGTCAAGTCGTAGCGCACGAGCGCGCCGACAGCACGAACGCCCGACCCGCACAACCATCAACCGAAGGTCCGAATTCATGACAGGTGTTCCGACCGAGAGAAGAAGCTTGACGGCGAAATTCGTGAGCTATTGCCGTCTCGCGAAGCTCGACGCCTACCATCAATTGTACGGATGGTTGCTCGCGGTCCTTCTGCTCCGGAAGGACGCGCTGCTGACTCCCCGCGCCGATCTGGCGCTCGCGCTGGTGCTGGTCACCACCTTCGGCATCAAGTGCGCCTCCTGCGCCGCCGACGACATCATGGGATTCCGCAATGGCGGCGACGCCATGAACTACCGGACGCTCGAATACCGGCCTCCGTCGCGGAAACCGCTACTGACCGGCATGCTGTCGGAGTCCGAGGCCGTCAGCTTCACAGTGGTGATGACGCTGATCGGCTTGGCCGCCGGCTTCGGCGCGCTGTTCGTCCTGGACTGGGACGTCCCGGTGGGGGTGGTGATCCTCTTCGCGATCATGTCCGCGGTCGCCGTTCAGTACTCCTACGGGCTGAAGCTGAGCTATCACCCCGGAGGCTTGGAACTCGTCGTCTTCTCGGTGTCCGCGTGCACGGTACTACTGCCATACTGGCTGATCGCCGACGGCGTCAGCAGCAATGCGATCACGCTCAGCCTGTTGATGGGCGTGTGGCTGGTTCTGGTCGTGTCGTATGCGAATCTCCCGGACCGGGAGGGTGACGCCGCGGTGGGCCGGCGCACCATCGCCGTGATCGCGTCGCCGCGCACGGTCGATGCCCTGCTCGGCGTCCTGTGTGTGCTGGCTGTGGTTTTCGCCATCTGGCCGTTCGCGCGCGGCACTTTGAGCGCCCCCGCGCTGCTGTGTGTCGTACCTGTCCTCGTGATGAACGTCGTGCAGTTCTATGTGGGCGTCATTCGCAAAGAAGCCTTGCGCGCCCGCATGATCGGCTTCTACGCGATCGACGTGGGCAGTATCGGATTCGCGGCCGCGATCCTGCTGTCGGGCAGGTGACCATGGTGCTGTTGCGAGATTCGGCGTCGCCCTCGAGACCGGTGGTTCGGCCGTGCCTTACGGATATTCCGTCGTGACCGCGGCCGACACCTGGACCGAGGCTGCTGACGTGATTCGGGCGAACGGATCACGCCCGGCCGCGGCGGCGGTGGCGATAGTCGGCGGCGGTCCCCGCGGCATCTCCGTGCTGGAGCGTCTCCTGCTGCGCGCCGAGGAGGGAGAACTGCTGCGCGTCGATATCTACGACCGGGTCTCGCCGGGCGGCGGGCGTGTGTGGGCGCCCGGCCAGAGCCCGCATCTGCTGATGAACACGCCCGCTCAGGAGGTCACCATCTTCTCCGGCCCGCCCGACGCCGGACCCGTCCGGGCGGGGGCGGGACCGTCGCTCGCCGAATGGTCCGAAGCGGCAGGGCCCCCGGAATACAGCGGGTACGAGACTCGCGGGCAGTACGGGTGGTACCTGCGTTCGGCCTTGCGAGCCATGGTCGACAACGCTCCCGAGTCCGTGACGATCACTCTCATCACCGATACGGTTCTCGAAGTGCGTTCTCTGGGCGGTGGTTTCGCGGTGCGCACCGAGTCGGGACACACCGGTCGCTACGAATCCGTGGTGCTCGCCACGGGCCATCCACAATTCGACGCCCCTTCGTCGGTCTGCCCGGCCAGCGGCGCCCGCGGGCGAATCATCCCGGGCGACAGTGCGGCGGATCTTCCTCTGGACACGATCAGCGCATCCGAGAGCGTAGCCGCCATCGGCATGGGACTGGCGTTCCACGATGTCGTCGCGCTGCTCACCCGGGCTCGCGGCGGCCGTTTCACCGAGTCGAGCTCGGGTGAGCTCGCCTACCTGTCCAGCGGGAGAGAACCCACGATCGTGGGAATTTCGCGCTCCGGTCTTCCGATACTCGCGCGCGGGCGCAACGAGAAGCCACCTGACTTCTCCTTCTCGCCCCGGTTGTGCACGGTCCAGCGAATGCACCGGCTCCGGCGATCCGGCCAGCTCGACTTCTTCCGGGACGTCTACCCCTGGATCCTGGCCGAGATCACCTCGATCTTCTGCCATGCGGAGATTTCGGCTGCCGACCCGGTAGCGGCGCAGGATTTCCTCGACCAGGTCGCGGATCTCGGGTCGGCTCGCGCGCCGCACGAAGCGGTGCAGGCGCTGGGCAGGCAGTACGGCGTCGTGCGGGAGCTGCCGTCACTGGAATCCATGGCTCGGCCGTTCTCGGGCCGGCGGTATGCCTCCCAGGAGGCATGGATGGCGGATGTGGAGTCGCATCTGCGAGCCGACCTCGGTGAAGCCCGACAGGGCAACGTGTCGAATCCGGTCAAAGCCGCCTTGGACAGTCTGCGCGATCTGCGGCCTTCGATCCGAGCGGCGGTGAACTACGGCGGGCTCACCCCGATCAGCCATGAGCAGGACTTCCTCGGACGTTTCACGCCGGTCTATTCGTTACTGGCCGCCGGACCTCCGACGAGACGAAATGAGGAACTGCTCGCTTTGATGCGCGCGGGCATCGTGCGTATCGCCGCACCGCTGGCACGCGTGGTGGAGGATGCCGACGGCTGCCGCCGCGTCGTGTCACCCGCGGTCCCGGGGTCGATCGACGTCGGCACCGTCATCGAGACACGAATTCCGCAATACGACGCGGGCGCCTGCCGGTCTACGCTGCACCGCCAGCTTCTCTCCGATGGTCTGATCCGTCGATTCCGGCACGTCGGCGCCGCTGTCACAGTCGAAACCGGTGCGTGCGAGACGGACCCCGACACCGCGGAGGCGATCGGACGTGACGGGAAAGCGGTCGCGGGCCTGTTCGTCATCGGCATCCCCACCGAACGGCTGCGGTGGTTCACACAGATAGGGAACGGCAGACCAGGAGTGGTGTCGGAGTTCTCGGCCGATGCCGACCGGGTGGCGGCCAACTGCCTCGACAAGCTACGTCACAGAGTACGAGGAGCCGGGAAATGACTTCCGATCGGCACAGCTACCACGAGCGTGCGGCGGCCGACGCCGAATCCTTCCGGCGCGCCAGGGATTTCCTGATCGAACACTACGCTGATCCGGCCGCCGTGGCGTCGTTCGACTGGCCGCGCGCGGACACCTTCAACTGGGCGCTGGACTGGTTCGACGAGTTCGCCGACGGGAACCAGGCCATCGCGGTGGCGGGCCCCGACCTGCGCGGAGTCCGGCGCGAGGTGACCTACGACCAGCTCGGCCACGCCTCCGACGGTGTGGCTTGTCGCCTCCGTCTCGCCGGTGTGCGAGCGGGGGACCGGGTCGTCATCGAATCCGAGAGCGTGTGCGAGTTGTGGGCCGCCTTGATCGGCATTCTGAAATGCGGCGCCGTGTGCATCCCGACGCACTTCGGACTGCACGCGGATCAATTCGACCGCAGACTGGCCTGCGCCAGGCCGACGGTTCTGGTGACGTCGTCCGCCGACCGGGCGCGGTACCCCGTCGGGCGCATCGACCTGGCCGAGCTGGTCCGATGGGACGAGCGCGTCGAATTCGATGCAGGCCTGCGGCGAAGCACGGACCTGCCCGCGTTCGGATGCTTCACGTCGGGGACAACGGGCACTCCGAAGCTGGCGCTACACAGCAACCGAACCCACGGCATCGGTCACCTCTCGAGTTTGTATTGGTCCCAACTCGGCCCAGGCCACCGCCATCTCAACGTGAGCAGCCCCGGGTGGGCCAAGTTCTTCTGGAGCTCCGTGCTCGTTCCCCTGACCGCGGGCGCCACTGTCGTGGTGTGGCCGCAACATTTCGCGACGGCGGACCTGTGTGACTACATCGAGTCCGCGAACGTCGACTCGGTATGCGCACCGGTCGTGGTTCTGCGAAAAATCGACACGACCACGTCCCGGCCGGCCTCGCTGCGTGACCTCACCTCGGTCGGTGAGAAAGTCGACGAACGGACCCGGGCACGGTTTCTGCGGCACTGGGGAATTCGCATTCGAGAAGGTTTCGGCCAGACCGAGGCGACGGCGATTCTCGGCGAGTTCGCCGACCAGCCGGGAAAGCTGCGAGTGCTACCGGGTTATCGGGTTCGCCTGCACGACGATCCGCGGCTGCCTGCTCCACAGTTGCAGTTCCGATCGTTTCCCGAGGGCTCCTTTCTCGGATACGAACAGGATGGCGAACTCCGCGAACCGGTCATGGACGCCGACGGCTGGCAGTGGACGGGCGATTACGCGAGCGGATCGGTCCAGGACGGCGCCTTGCGCCTGCTCGGTCGCGGCGACGATGTGTACCGGAGTAACGGGCACTTGGTGTCGCCTTTCGAGATCGAGTCCCTCCTCGAGGGACATCCCCTGGTGGCCGAAGCCGCTGTCGCTCCGGTGCCCGACGCCGTGCTCGGGCAGGCATCCCACGCGTTCGTCGTCTTCGACGCAGGAGCGCGGACCGGAGGGCCGGACGAGCTCCGCGAGTGGCTCAACCAGCGTCTGGCACCGGAGATCGCGGTTCATTCCGTCCACGTGGTCGACCGGTTGCCTCGGTCTGTGAACGGGAAGATTCAACGCCGGCGTCTGGCGGCCGAGCTGAGCGACGCCGGAGCGCATGGCCCCCGGCTCCGGGGGCGGACAGACGAGGTCACCTCTGGTTCTGCCCACTGACCCCGCCGCTGCGGTGGCGGGGCACTCAGCGCCACCGGAGCGGGGGACAGGGGCTGCGGCGGACTCGCGCCGGTTCGTAGCAGAGTGCCGAACGGAAGCGCGTTGTGCGTGCCTTCCGCGGATGCGGGCGATGCGGGCACGCGGAACTTCTTGTTGACCAGATCACTACTCACGGCGTACGGTGACTGCACTCACATATTGAAACGTTTCAATCAGGCGGTACCGTGCCAGTCACCAAAGAACGAGTCTGCTTCCTGCTGACCCTGCGTCCCGAACGTATCGAGGACTATCTCGCCGCGCACGCCACGGTGTGGCCGGAAATGCTGGACGCGCTGCGGGCAGCGGGGTGGACGAACTACTCGCTTTTCCTGCGTCCGGATGACGGCCTGGTCGTCGGGTACCTGGAGACTCCGAACTTCGCGCGAGCACAGGCGGCGATGGCCGACACCGAGGTCAACGCGCGCTGGCAGGCGACCATGGCTCAGTATTTCCAGGCGCCGGCGTTCTCCCGGGTTCAGCCGGGCGCGCGGCCGGACGAGTCCTTGTATCGCCTCACCGAGTACTTCCACCTCGACTGATCCACGGTCCCCGACTTCGCTCCGACACCCCTGCTAGACCCCGAGGAAAGACCATGAAGGTAGGCGCACGAACCACCACCGGGTGGAAGGCGACGATCTCCGTCGCGATGTCCAACTACATCGAGGCGGGCTCCATCATCGCCATCGCCACCAGCCTGACCTTCTGGCAGGACGCGTTCGGCATCAGCAACTTCGCCGTCGGCCTGCTGGCCGCGCTGAGCGCCAACGCCTTCGGCGCGGCCATCGGCGCAGGAATCGGCGGCCCGCTGTGCGACCGTTTCGGGCGCAAGGCGATCTACACCTACGACCTGCTCGTCTACATGGCGGGCGTGCTGCTCGCGGCGTTCGCGGTGAACTTCGCGATGTTGCTGGCCGCGTTCGTGATCACCGGCATCGCCGTCGGCGCCGGCGTGCCCGCCTCGTGGACCTACATCGCCGAACAGGCGCCCACCACCGAGCGGGCTCGTCACGTCGGCACCGCGCAGCTGGCCTGGTCGGTCGGCCCGCTGGTCGGTTTCGCGCTGGCGGCGGCGCTGGCGCCGCTGGAACTGGTCGGTTCGCGACTCATCTTCCTGCACCTGTTCGTAGTGGCGGCCGTCGTCTGGTGGATCCGGCAGGGCCTCACCGAATCGAAGATCTGGCAGGACGAGACGGGAGCCGGCGCGGGGGCCGGCGTGCGTTCCACCACCGGGGGCCAGGGGCTGCGCGGGCTCTTCTCGCGCCGCATCAACATCACCGCCCTGCTCGTGCTGATGGGCATCTACGGCTTCTGGAACACCGTCGCGGGCCAGGCCGGCATCTTCATGCCCCGGGTCTACGACAGCGCGGGCGTGCACAGCGCCGTGCAGCAGAACCTGCTGCAGGTGCTGGTGTGGGGCTGCACCGTCGCGGCGACGTATCTCGGTTTCATGGCCTACGCCGACCGGGTCTCGCAGCGGCTGCTCTACGTGGTCGGCGCGGCGCTGGGCGTCCTGGCCTGGTGCGTACTGGTCTTCTTCACCGATGCCGGGATGCCGACCCTGCTGGTCTTCGCGGTGCTGTGGGGAGTTTCCAGCGGAATCGGCGCGCAGGCGTTCTACAGCCTGTGGACCAGCGAACTGTTCGCCACCCCCTACCGAGCCAGCGCCCAGGGCTTCATGTTCTTCGTGGTGCGCTCGGCGACCGGCCTGCTCAGCTACTTCTTCCCGACCATGCTGGCCGCCACCGGGCTCACGACCGTCGGCCTGCTGCTGATCGGCCTGCTCACCGTCGCGCTGGCGATCGGCGCGGTGTTCGCCCCGCGGACGCAGGGCAAGACCCTGCGCGAGATCGAGGTCGAGCGCTACGGCAACCCGGTCGGCGAGCCCGTCGGAGCCGCGCCGCGCACCGTGATCGGCACCGGAACCGGTCGCGGCGTCGAGGGCGCCCCGGTGGGAGGGCACTGACATGGCGGACCCGCGTTCCTCGTCACCGTCACCCGCGCAAGGAGTACCGCCCGTGTCCGTCGACTCTGTGCTGCAGTCCCTCGCGATCGAGCTGCCGTCCTGGGCGTTCGGCAACTCCGGCACCCGGTTCAAAGTGTTCGGCACTCCCGGCACCGCCCGCACCGTCCAGGAGAAGATCGCCGACGCGGCCACCGTGCATCGGCTCACCGGTCTCGCGCCTACCGTCGCGTTGCACATACCCTGGGACACCGTCTCCGATTACGGTGAGCTCGCCCGATATGCCGAAGATCTGGGAATCCGGCTCGGTACGGTCAACTCCAATACATTCCAGGACGACGATTACAAGTTCGGCAGCCTGACACACGTGGACAAGCGCGTCCGGCAGAAGGCTGTCGATCACCACCTCACGTGCCTGGAAGTCATGGCGGCGACCGGGTCTCGGGATTTGAAGATCTGGCTGGCGGATGGCACCAACTATCCCGGCCAGGGCGATATTCGCGGCCGCCAGGATCGTCTCGCCGAATCGCTGGCCACCATCTATCAGCACGTTGGCGCGGAGCAGCGGCTGGTGCTGGAGTACAAATTCTTCGAGCCGGCCATGTACATGACCGACGTGCCGGACTGGGGTACCGCCTATGCCCAGGTGAGCGCGCTGGGGGAGCGAGCGGTGGTGTGCTTGGACACCGGGCATCACGCGCCGGGCACCAATATCGAATTCATCGTGGCGCAGTTGTTGCGGCTGCGGAAGCTGGGTTCGTTCGATTTCAATTCTCGCTTCTACGCCGACGACGACCTGATCGTCGGCGCGGCGGACCCGTTCCAATTGTTCCGCATTCTGTTCGAGGTGCTGCGTGGCGGCGGGCTGGATCCGGAATCCGGGGTCGCGCTGATGCTCGACCAGTGCCACAACATCGAGAACAAGATTCCCGGGCAGATCCGCTCGGTGCTCAATGTCCAGGAGATGACCGCGCGCGCCGCGCTGGTCGATCTCGACGCGCTCGCCGCCGCCCAGGAGTCCGGGGACGTGCTCACCGCCAACGCCGTGTTCATGGACGCCTTCTACACCGACATCCGGCCGCGGCTGGCGGCCTGGCGCGCCGAGCGCGGGCTGCCGGAGGACCCCATGGCCGCCTACGCCCGCTCCGGGCAGCAGGAACGGCTCGCCGCCGAACGCGCCGGTGGCAGCGCCGCCTCTTGGGGCGCCTGACCACACCGACCACCCGAAACGAGGAATCACCTGTCATGACCCACCCCACGGTCGCGGACCTCATCGCCCGGTCCAACCGGCTCGGCGCCGACCCGAAGAACACCAACTACGCGGGGGGCAACACCTCCGCCAAGGGCACCGACACCGATCCGGTGACCGGCGAACCCGTCGAGCTGATGTGGGTCAAGGGCTCAGGCGGCGATCTGGGCACGCTCACCGAGCAGGGCCTGGCCGTGCTCCGGCTGGACCGGCTGCGTGCCCTGGTCGGCGTCTACCCGGGTGTCGAGCGGGAGGACGAGATGGTCGCCGCGTTCGACTACACACTGCACGGCCGCGGCGGCGCCGCACCCTCCATGATACCGCCATGCACGGCCTGGTGGAAGCGGCGCACGTCGACCATCTGCATCCGGATTCCGGGATCGCGCTGGCCACCGCCGTGGACGGTCCGGAGCTGACCCGGAAGATCTTCGGCGACCGTGTGGTCTGGGTACCGTGGCGTCGACCCGGATTCCAACTGGGCCTCGACATCGCCGAGATCCGCAGGCGCAACCCGCAAGCGATCGGCACCATCCTCGGCGGGCACGGAATCACCGCCTGGGGTGACACGTCGGACGACGCGGAGGCGCATTCCCGGGAGATCATCGAGACCATCGAGCGCTTCCTGGAAGCCAACGGCAAGCCCGAGCCGTTCGGGGCCGTGCTGCCGGGTTGCGAAGCGCTGCCCGAGGCGCAGCGCAGGGCCAAGGCGGCCGCGCTGGCACCCTTCCTGCGCGGGCTCGCCTCCACCGACCGGCGGCAGGTGGGGCACTTCACCGACACCGCGCCCGTGCTGGAGTTCCTCTCCCGCGCCGAGCACCCTCGGCTGGCCGCGCTCGGCACCAGCTGCCCGGATCACTTCCTGCGCACCAAGGTCGCGCCGCTGGTGTTGGACCTGCCCGCGGACGCGTCCGTGGAGCGGTGCAAGGAGCGGCTCACCGAACTGCACGAGGCGTACCGGGCCGAGTACCGCGCTTACTACGAGCGGCACGCCACCCCGGATTCCCCCGGCATGCGCGGCGCGGACCCGGCCATCGTGCTGATCCCGGGTGTCGGCATGTTCAGCTACGGCGCGGACAAGCAGACCGCGCGGGTAGCCGGGGAGTTCTATCTCAACGCCATCAATGTCATGCGTGGCGCCGAGTCGGTATCTCGATACCAGCCGATCGATGAGGCGGAGAAGTTCCGGATCGAGTACTGGGCGCTGGAGGAGGCGAAGCTGGCTCGCAGGCCGAAGCCGAAGCCGCTGGCCACCCGGATCGCATTGGTCACCGGCGCGGCCTCCGGCATCGGCAGGGCCATCGCGCAGCGGCTCGCCGCCGAGGGCGCCTGCGTGGTGGTCGCCGACCGGGACGGGGAGAAGGCCATCGAAGTCGCGGCCGAGATCGGATCGGCCGACGTGGCGATCGGCATCAGCGCCGACGTCACCGATGAGGGGCAGGTCCAGGCCGCCGTGGACGCGGCGGTGCTCGCGTTCGGCGGCCTGGACCTGGTCGTCAACAACGCGGGGCTCTCGCTGTCGAAGTCGCTGCTGGAGACCACCGGAGCCGACTGGGACCTGCAACACGACGTCATGGCCAAGGGCTCGTTCCTGGTGTCCAAGGCGGCGGCCCGCGCGCTGATCGACCAGCGCATGGGTGGCGACATCCTCTACATCTCGTCCAAGAATTCGGTCTTCGCCGGGCCGAACAACATCGCGTACTCGGCGGCCAAGGCCGATCAAGCGCACCAGGTGCGGCTGCTGGCCGCCGAACTCGGCGAGCACGGCATCAAGGTCAACGGCATCAACCCCGACGGGGTGGTGCGCGGGTCCGGCATCTTCGCCGGCGGCTGGGGCGCGCAGCGTGCCGCCGTCTACGGGGTGGAGGAGTCCGAGCTGGGCGCCTTCTACGCCCAGCGCACCTTGCTCAAACGAGAGGTGCTGCCCGAGCACATCGCCAATGCCGCGTTCGCGCTGTGTGGCGCGGATTTCTCGCATACCACCGGCCTGCACGTGCCGGTCGACGCCGGGGTCGCCGCGGCGTTCCTGCGATGACCGGCAGCGGCGCGGTGGCCGCCGTCGACCTCGGCGCCACCAGCGGACGAGTGATGCTGGCCCGCGTGGGTTCGGGCCGGATCACCATGCGGCAGGTCGCCCGGTTCGCCAACACCCACTGCCGCTGTGGAACGGCACCCGCGAGGCGCTGCATTGGGATCTGCCCTGGCTGTACCGGCAGATCGGGCGCGGTCTCGCCGCGGCGGCCCGGCTGGCACCCGACCTCCTCGGCGCCGGAATCGACTCGTGGGCGGTGGATTACGGCTTGTTCCGCGACGGGCGGCTGCTCGGGCTGCCCTACCATTACCGCGACAGCCGTACTTCCGACGGTGTCGCCGCCGCGCACGCCGTCGTCGCCCCCTCGGACCTGTACGGCCGCAACGGCCTGCAGTTCCTGCCGTTCACCACCGTGTATCAGCTCGTAGCCGAGCGGCTCGCGGGCACACTGCAGTCCGCCGACTCGGCTCTGCTGATCCCGGACCTGCTGGGTTTCTGGCTCACCGGCACCCGGGTCACCGAGCGGACCAACGCCTCCACCACCGGTCTGCTCGGCATCGACGGCCGCTGGGACGCGGAGCTGCGGGCCCGGCTGAAGCTGCCGGACCTCTTCCCGGCCTTGGCCGATCCCGGCACTCCGCTGGGGCCGGTGCTGCCCGGTGTCGCGTCGGCGTTCGGGCTGGACCGCCGGCTCACCCTGAGCACCGTCGCCTCACACGACACCGCGTCGGCGGTCGCGGCGGTGCCGATGGCGCCGGAGTCGGCGGCCTACATCTCCTGCGGCACGTGGGGCCTGGTCGGAGTGGAACTGCCCGTCCCGCTGGTCACCCGGGAGAGTCGGGCCGCCAACTTCACCAACGAGGCAGGTCTTGACGGTCGTACCCGTTTCCTGCGCAATGTGATGGGGCTGTGGCTGCTCAGCGAATCGGTGCGGCACTGGCAGGGCGCGGGCGCGACCTACGATCTGGCCCGCCTGCTCGCCGCGGCCGCCGAAATTCCCGCGCCTGCCGCGGTGTTCGACGTGGACGATCCGGTGTTCCTCGCGCCCGGCGACATTCCCCAGCGCATCGCGGACTGGTACGCGTATCGGGACCTGCCGGTGCCGGACGGGCCGGTGCCGATGGTGCGAGCCATCGTGGAGAGCCTCGCTGCCGCCTTCGCCACCGGTGTGCGCACCGCCGCCCGGCTCAGCGGCGTGCCCGTGCATACCATTCATCTGGTCGGCGGCGGGGCGCGCAACCGGCTGCTGTGCCAGTTGCTGGCCGACCACACCGGGGTACCGGTGCTCGCCGGACCGGTGGAGGCCACCTCGCTCGGCAACATCCTGGTTCAGGCCCGTGCACACGGGCTGCTGCACGGCGACGTGGACGCGCTGCGAGCGGAAGTGGCCACCGCGTTCCCGCCACGGCGGCACGAGCCGCGCACCGAGCACGTCAGGAAGGCAAGCTGATGAAACGACAGGTACCCCGGCCCCGGGATCTCGCGCCACTATTGCGATTCCGCACACCGCGCCTGAGCGCGACCCGGCGCCGCCTCGACGCCGCGCTCACCATCGAGGACCTGCGCCGCATCGCCAAGCGGCGCACCCCGCGAGCGGCGTTCGATTACACCGACGGCGCCGCCGAAGCCGAGATCTCCCTGGACCGCGCACGGCAAGCGTTCCTGGACATCGAGTTCCACCCGGCGATTCTGCGCGATGTGTCCAAGGTGACCACCGGCTGGGACGTGCTCGGCGGCCCTGTGTCGTTGCCGTTCGGCATCGCCCCCACCGGTTTCACGCGGATGATGCAGACCGAAGGGGAGTACGCGGGCGCCCGGGTGGCCGGGCGGGCCGGTATCCCGTTCTCGCTCTCCACTATGGGCACCGCGTCCATCGAGGACGTCGCCGCCGCGAACCCGCACGGCCGCAACTGGTTCCAGCTCTACATGTGGAAAGACCGCGACCGGTCCATGGCCCTGGTCGAGCGGGCTGCCGCAGCGGGCTTCAACACCCTGCTGGTGACCGTGGACGTCCCGGTGGCGGGCGCCCGGCTGCGCGACACCCGCAACGGCATGTCCATCCCGCCCGCGCTCACCCCGGCCACCGTCCTGGACGCGCTGCCCCGCCCGCGCTGGTGGATCGACTTCCTCACCACCGAACCGCTGGCCTTCGCCTCCCTGGACCGCTGGTCGGGCACCGTCGCCGAACTGCTCGACTCCATGTTCGACCCGACGGTGGATTTCGAACGACCTGGCCTGGATCCGAGACCAGTGGCCCGGCAAGATCGTCGTGAAGGGCATCCAGACCCTCGCCGATGCTCGCGCCGTGGTGGACGTCGGGGTCGACGGTATCGTGCTGTCCAATCACGGGGGACGGCAGCTGGATCGGGCCCCGGTGCCTTTTCACCTGCTGCCCGAGGTCGCCACCGAACTGGGCGCGGACACCGAGATCATGCTCGACACCGGCATCATGTCCGGCGCGGACATCGTCGCCTCCATCGCGCTCGGCGCCCGCTTCACCCTCATCGGCCGCGCCTACCTCTACGGCTTGATGGCGGGTGGCGAGGCCGGTGTCGCCCGTGCGGTGGAGATCCTGGCCGGACAGATCGAGCGCACCATGCGGCTGCTCGGCGTGACCTGCCTGGAGGAACTGGAGCCGGGGCACGTCACCCAGCTGACCAGACTTGCCCCGCGCCCGGTGTCGATCCAAGATCGGAGGTGAGTAGTTCGGGCGACGGCATACAGGAGGCGCGGGCACCAGTGGTGAGCATGCGGGAGGTGGCCTCGGCGGCCCAGGTGTCGGTCGGCACCGTCTCCAACGTGCTCAACGCCCCTGAGAAGGTGGCACCAGCGACGGTCGAACGTGTGCTCACCGCCATCGACCGTCTCGGTTTCGTGCGCAACGACGCGGCCCGTCAGCTCAAGGCGGGCCGCTCGCGGTGCGTCGGCCTGGTGGTGCTCGACATCGGCAACCCGTTCTTCTCCGACGTCGCCCGTGCCGCCGAGTCGCGCGCCGCCGAGCACGACCTCGTGGTACTGCTCGGCTCCAGCGACGACGATCCCCGCCGCGAGCGCCTCTACCTCGAAACATTCGACGAGCAGCGCGTTTTCGGTCTCATGATCACTCCGGCCGGACACGATCAAAAGCGTCTCGCCGCCCTGCGCAGCCGGGGCGTGCCAGTGGTGCTGGTGGACCGGGACGGCCACGGTACCCCGTTCTCCTCGGTGGCCGTGGACGACATCGCCGGCGGCGACCTGGCGGTGCGACACCTATGCGCCACCGGCCGCCGCCGCATCGCGGTCGTCGGCGGCCCGGCCTCGCTGTCCCAGGTCGCCGATCGCCGCACCGGCGCCCGCCGCGCCGCCGCCGACCACCCCGGCGTCACCCTCACCGTCGTCGAGACCACCGCGCCCACCGTCCTCGCCGGCCGCGAAGCCGGTGAACGTCTCGCCGATCTGCCCGAGGGCGCACGCCCCGACGCTGTCTTCTGCGTCAACGACCTGCTCGCCATCGGCGTCTTGCAGGCGCTCACCATGCGCGGCATCGCTGTCCCCACCGATATGGCGCTGGTCGGTTACGACGACATCGACTTCGCACAGTCCGCCGTGGTCCCGCTCACCTCGATCCGGCAGCCCCGCGCGGAAATCGGCTCCACCGCCATCGACCTGCTGGTGGCCGCTGCGAACAGCGGGGGAGCAGAACCGGAACACATCTGTTTCCGCCCCGACCTGATCGAGCGCGCATCCACCGGGAGTTAGCCCGGTTTTCCTGGCGCGCCGCTGCGTCGGCGGCCGGTGCCTGCCTTGGCATCACCTCCATCGACTGCGCTCCGCGGCCGAGAACCTGCCACGCATCGAGCCGCGGTACGACGGGGTGTACCGCTCACCGGGAGTGTGGCCGGACGGGCGGTGTCGGGGATGGCAGGCTCGGGCCATGAGTACACCGGTCGAATCCCGAGTCGTTCCCGAGCTGCGTGAATTGCCGACCGAGCACGGCGTGCTGCGTTACCGTGAGAGCGGCGACGGTCCGCCTCTGCTGCTGTTGCACGGCTCCGGTCCCGGGGTGACGGGCTGGCGCAACTTCGGGGCCAATGTCGCGGTTTTCGCTCGGCATTACCGGACACTGGTGCTGGAGTTTCCGGGTTTCGGGGTCAGCGACGATTTCGGTGCTCCGCACCCGATGATGTCAGCGCAGCAGGCGGTCGGCGCTTTCCTGGACGGACTGGGCCTGGACCGGGTGCGTGTCGTCGGCAATTCCATGGGTGGTTTCGTTGCCACGGATTTCGCTCTCGCGAATCCCGACCGGGTGGATCGGCTGGTCACCATCGGCGGGATCGGGACGCCGGTTTTCAGCGCCCAGCCGGGTGAGGGGATCGTGCGATTGGGCGAGTTCGTGGAGAACCCCACGCGTAAAGCGTTGATCGCCTGGTTGCGGTCGATGGTGTACGACCCTGCGCTGGTGACCGAGGAACTGATCGAGCAGCGCTGGCAGCAGGCGACCGATCCGGCGACCTTGGAGAACTCGCGCCGTATGTACGGCAAGGCCGCCTTGGCGCGGATGGCCCAGGCCCCTCGCGGCGCCGACACCACGCCGGGGTGGGCGAAGCTGGGCCTGCTCACCGTCCCAGTGCTGGTCACCTGGGGTCGTGATGACCGGGTCAGCCCGGTCGACATGGCGCTGTTGCCGATGCGCACCCTGCGCAACGGCGAGGTGCACATCTTCCCCAACTGCGGGCACTGGGTGATGATCGAGCAGAAGACGGCCTGGGAGGCCACAGTCCTGGCCTTCCTCGCTCGTTGACTCGTTCCGATGACAAGGGGAAGCCCGGCGCGTGCGTCTACCGTGACGTCCCGGATCAGTTCGCGGAGCCGCGCGGGGGTTTCAGCTCGCCGTTCGCGAACGGCCCTGTGCGGCGGTGACCTCGAGGATCACTCGAGAGGCCTCGTAGCCGACGTTCCCGGTCAGCGAGACGTTCCGGGCTGGGGTCACGATCGCGCGCTTAGCCTTCGGGGACTGCGATCCGGCATGGAGGGATCGCGCACGATCGACCAGGAGGGCGGATGTCCACGGGTACGACTGCCGGTCCGGAGGTTCTCGCAACCTCGGAGACGATCACGGCGGACTCGCGCGGCACCCGGGTCCGGGTGCTCGAGGTCGTCGAGGAGACGGCGGACGCGCGGTCCTTCGTCATCGAGCCGCTGGACCGGACGGATGTCGGATACCGGGCCGGGCAGTTCCTGACCGTCCGGGTGCCCGATGCCGGCACCGGCTCGGCGCGATGCTACTCGCTGTCGAGCTCGCCACACTGCGACGCGGCGATGAAGTTCACCGTAAAACGGGTCGAGGGCGGGCACGGCTCCAACTGGCTGTGCGACACCGTCTCGGTCGGCAACGAGCTGGAGGTGCTGCCGCCCGCGGGCACCTTCACCCCCGCGTCGCTCGACGCGCCGGTGGTGCTGGTGGCAGGCGGCAGTGGCATCACGCCGGTGTTCGCGATCGCCAAGTCGATCCTGTTCGCCGGTTCCGGTGACGTGGTGCTGATATATGCCAATCGGAACCAGGAATCGGTCATCTTCGCACGCGAGCTGCGGGAGCTCGAGCAGCGCTTCGCCGACCGGTTGTCGGTGCTGCACGTGCTGGAGTCGGTGCAGGGTTACCCGACTCGGCGCACCTTGTCACTGCTGCTGCGCCCCTTCCTCGATCGTTCGGTCTACATTTGCGGACCGGCGCCGCTGATGGATCTCACCACGGAGGTGTGCGCGGCGGAGGGCTTCCCGGCTTCCCGGGTGCACTCCGAGCGGTTCCTGTCACTGCAGAGCGACCCGTTCACCGCCCGGCCTGCCGACGCCGGTTCGGAAGCGGGGGACGAGGTGGTCGCCCAGGTCCGCGTGAGCATCGACGGTGCCCAGCACCGGGTGCCATGGACCGCAGGACGCAAGCTGCTCGACGCCCTGCTCGACGCAGGCGTGGAAGCGCCGTACTCGTGCCGGGAGGGCGCATGCAGCGCTTGTGTCTGTTCGCTCACCGAAGGCCGGGTGAGCCTGGCCCGCAACGACATCCTGACCGAGGATGACCTCGCCGAAGGTTACATCCTGGCCTGCCAAGCGGAACCGGTGAGCGCGGCGATCGCGATCGAGTACTGAGCCGTTCCTGACGGATTGTCCTCCCTCGACACTTCACGGACCAGGAGGTTCCATGTCCTACATCGTCGTCGACAACATTGTCGACGTCGCGGATGAGATCCGCGTCGGCGCAGGGGATGACGTCTCGCTCTGTCGGCTGAGCGATGGCATGGCCGCGCAGCTGGAGGAGGCCCGTCTCATCCGGTTGCCGCAGCACGAGAAGGGCAACGGCTACGAGACTCATCCGCGCGAGTTCACCGAGTCCGTCACGAAGATCATCGGCATCTACGGTCCAGCCGGTTGTGTCGGCGGGCACCTATGGCAACTCGCTTTCGCCGGCACCCAGGTCCAGGACGAGGTGCTCGGCACGGATGGCGATATCTGGCAGGCCTCCCGCTATATGCCCGGCGGGATCGCGGTGCGGCCGCTGCGCGTAATGATCTGACCGGTTGGGAAAGGAACGCGAGTAACGATGACCGAAATCAAGGGGCTCGGCTATGTCCGGGTTGTCGCCAGCGATATGCCGCGTTGGCGCGAATTGGGTTTCGAGGTGCTGGGATTCGCGCCGGGCTTCGGGCCGGAGGAGGACGCCCTGCACTTCCGGATGGACGAGCGACCGGCCCGCATCACTGTCGAACGTGGGGACGTCGACCGGGTGACCGCTGTCGGCTGGGAGGTTCGCGACGGCCTGGCGCTGCGCCGGCTGGCCGGTCATCTGGAATCGGCCGGGTTCGAGATCACCCCGATGTCGCAGGAATTGGCCGACCGCCGCCGGGTCGAGGCCGGTTTCAGTATGAACGATCCCGGCGGCACGCCGCTGGAGTTTTTCCACGGCCCAGTGCTCGAGCACAGTCCGGTGCTGACGAAGTACGGTCAGCGTTTCGTCACGGGACAGCAGGGCATGGGGCATGTGGTAATGCCGACGACCAACTTCGAGGAGTCCTTCGCCTTCTACAACCAGACGCTGGGCTTCCTGTCCCGCGGCGCGTTCCGGATGCCCACCCCGCCGGGGACGCCGCCGATGCGGATCCGGTTCATGGGTGTCAATCAGCGTCACCACAGCTTGGCGATCATGCCGAGCCTGGAGGGCCGGGACCCGGGATTGATCCATGTGATGGTCGAGGTGGACGAGCTCGACGCGGTCGGTCGCGCGTACGACCAGGTGCTGGCTCGCGATTTCCCGGTGTCCTCGACGTTGGGCAGGCACACCAACGACAAGATGATCTCGTTCTACGTCCGGGTGCCGGGCGGTTGGGACATCGAGTACGGCTACGGCGGCCAGCTCGTTCGACGAAACCTATTACACCGCTGAAGAGATCACCGCGGACAGCTACTGGGGTCACGAGTGGATGTGGATGCGGGAGATGAAGCAAGCGCAGAAGGCCTCGGCCGCTGCGGAGGCGGGAAAGACGGTCGGCTGAGGCGCGACCGGTATCCGATGACCAGCCCCGGGCGCGCAAGCCGGACCGCTGGATTGCAGCGCCGTGGCGGAAGTCGTTACGTCATCGGGGATATGGCTCCAACGAATGATCACCTCATCGAGGGAAGTGAATGTAGTGACAACTCAGGACAGCGATTTCGATGCCGTGGTCGTCGGGGCGGGTATTTCCGGCTTGTACGCGGTGTACAAGCTGCGTGGTCGCGGGATGCGGGTGCGTGGGTTCGAGTCTGCCGAAGGGGTGGGCGGTACTTGGTATCACAATCGGTACCCGGGCGCGCGCTGCGATGTGGAGAGTATCGACTACTCCTACTCCTTCGACGAGGAACTGCAACAGGAGTGGACCTGGTCGGAGCGATTCGCGACGCAGGGGGAGATCCTGCGCTACCTCGAGCACGTCGCCGACCGGCACGATCTGCGCTCCGCGTACGAGTTCCTGACCCGGGTGACGGCCACTGTCTACGACGAGAAGACCCAGCGGTGGACCATCTCCACCGACACCGGCCGCAGCGTGACCGCACGCTTCTGCATCCTCGCCACCGGTGTGCTGTCAGCGACCAATATGCCCGACATCCCCGGCCGCGACATCTTCGGCGGCGAGGTCTACCACACCGGCGAATGGCCGCACCAGCCGGTTGACCTGAGCGGCAAGCGGATCGGTGTCATCGGTACCGGGTCCTCCGCGATTCAGGCCATACCGGTGATCGCCGAGCACGCCTCGCACCTGTATGTCTTCCAGCGCACTCCGAATTACTCGATACCGGCAGGTAACCACCCGCTGGATCCGGAGTTCATCGCCGAGGTCAAGGCGAACTACGCCGAGCGGCGCAGGCTGTTGAGAGTCAGCGGCGGCGGCACACCCAACAGCCCGTACCCCAAGGGCGCGCTCGAGGTCGACGCCGCCGAGCGGACCCGGATCTACGACAAATGGTGGCAACGCGGCGGGTACCTGTTTGCCAAAGCATTCCCCGACCAGACGACGAACCTCGCCGCCAACGACACCGCCCGCGAGTACGTCGAGGCCAAGATCCGTCAGATGGTGCGCGATCCTGAGCTGGCCGAGCAGCTGATTCCCAACGATCACCCCATCGGTACCAAACGCATCGTCACCGACAGCGGCTACTTCCCGACCTACAACCGCGACAACGTCACTTTGGTGAACCTGCGGCGCACGCCGATCGAAGCGATCACCGAGACTGGCGTGCGGACCACCGAAGCGTCCCACGAACTGGACGTGCTGATTTTCGCGACCGGCTTCGACGCCATGACCGGGTCGCTGTCGCGCATCGACATCCGCGGCCGCGGCGGCCGGGAACTACGCGAGGATTGGTCGGCGGGTCCGCGAACCTACCTCGGGCTCGCCGTGGCCGGCTACCCCAACATGTTCATCCTCGCAGGCCCGGGGAGCCCCAGCGTGCTGGCCAACATGGTGCTGATGGCCGAGCAGCACGTGGACTGGATCGCGAACTGCTTGGACTATCTCGACAAGCACGGGGCCACCACCATCGAGGCGACCGAGCAGGCAGTTGGGGAATGGGTGGCCGAATGCAACGCGAAGGCGGCGGGCACGTTGTTCCCATCCGCGAACTCTTGGTACATGGGCGCGAACATCCCCGGCAAGCCCCGGGTCTTCATGCCCTACATCGGCGGGTTCGGCAACTACAACGCGCTCTGCGCCGACATAGCCGCCGCTGGATACAAGGGCTTCGAGCTGGGCGGCACACCCGTGCCGACAGCAGGTTGATGCCTACCAGCGACGAGAAGGACGTGGTCGAGATGGGCGGACAGCGACGCTGCGACCTGCACCCGGAGGTCGAGGCGATGCTCGCGGCCCTGGAGTCGTTCCCGGACGTGACACAGCACGAAGCCGCCGAGCTGCGCGAGATCATCGCGTCCCGGCGTGCGCCGCTGACACGCCTGCCCCGGATGCGCATAGCCCAGGACCGGGTGATCGAAGGACCCGGTGGCGAGTTGGCGGTGCGCGTGTACGCGCCCGAACGCGACCCCGAAGCGGCCCTACCGGTCGTGGTCTTCGCGCACGGCGGCGGATTCGTCTTCTGCGACCTGGACAGTCACGACGAATTCTGCCGCTCGATGGCCGCCGCAGTCGGTGTCGTGGTCGTGTCGGTGGACTACCGGCGGGCGCCCGAGCATGCCGGACCCGCGGCGATGGAGGACATGTACGCGGCGCTGACCTGGGCGGGCGAGCACGCCGCCGAGTTCAGCGGCGATCCGGACCGGCTCGCTGTGGCCGGCGACAGCGCGGGCGGAAACCTCGCCGCCGCCGTGAGCCTGGCCGCCCGAGACCGCGGCAGCCCGCCGATCGCCGCCCAGATCCTGCTGTATCCGGTGATCGACGACGATTTCACCACCGAGTCCTACCAGCGCTACGGCGAGGGCTACTACAACACCACCAAAGCCATGCGCTGGTACTGGCAGCAATACGCCCCCCACGGCACCGACAACCCGTACCTGGTGCCGAGCCGGGCCGAATCACTGGCCGGGCTGCCCCCAGCCGTGGTCATCACCGCCGAGCTGGATCCGCCGTGCTCGGCGGGGGAGGACTATGCCCGCCGGCTCGCGGCGGCTGGTGTCCCGGTCACCGCCCACCGTTTCGACGGACTGTTCCACGGATTCCTCACCTTCCCGAGCCTCTCGCTGACCGGTCCGGCGCGAAAGGCGCTGTGGAAGATGATGCGCGACGTGCTGGAGGTGTGATGACGCAACGACTCACAACCAGGATCGCCCTGGTCACCGGCAGCAGCCGAGACCACGAACCTCAACCTCCACCAGCGCCGACCAACGTCATCATCGGCCGCCCCTACCAAAGAGCGTTATGCGCATGTCGAGCGCGAAAACCGGTGCCTAGCAGGTGGCTACGCCATATCCGCCCGGAATTCGGCGAATGCCCGGCTACCCCATGACGACGCTCCATTCCCGGTCACCGCGACTGGAATACGCTGAGTGCTGCGCCTTGGCAGTGCCTCGAAGTCGAGCGGGGGTTGAGGGCGGGCGTGAACCCACCGTCGACCGTCGCCGACCTATAGATTGATGGCGGCGAGGTGCAGCGAACGAGGCATCAACCAGCTCGAACAGCATCGGGTGCGTGCTCGTCGATCAGTGGCAGCGCCTCGGGCCGGGTCGACGCCTGGGCGAGCACGTCGATGCCGCGACCCCGCAAGGCGTCGGTGAGCAGATCCAGGAACAGACCGCGATCTTCGACGATGACGATTTTCATGAAGTCGCTCCCGTCTCGGGCGCCTCGGGAAGCCGAGCGCAAAAGGTCGTTCCGCGACCGGCTTCGCTGAGGATGTCGAGTTCGCCGCCGACACCCTCCACGCGATGGCGCAAGCCGGTCAGGCCGTCGCCCGGATGATCGCCGCCGACATCACGCCGGACGGACGGCCCTTCCTGATCGTCGGGAGCGGGCCCGTGCTCGCCGACCACCTCGACGAACACGGCCCGCTCTCGGTGCGTGCCACCCGTGATCTCGGCATCGCGATCGCGGACGCGCTGGCCGCCGCGCACTCCGTCGACCTCCCGCACGGCGCACTCGGGCAGACAGCCAATCGAAGTGATAGGTATAGCTCAGCGTGTTGCAGAGCGCTGGCGGCCTCGCCGTCAGGGCGCGTGCGCGCGGATGTCCGGGTCTCGCGAAACCGGTGACAAGTGTCGTTCAGGTGAGGGCGTGGGCGATGACGAGATCGTCATCGATGGTGACCTGGGTGGCTCCCGCCTGGTGTAGTTCCTCGGCGAGACCGTCGGCCGACATTGTCCACCAGTCGTATCGGGTAGTCGCACGGGCGATCTCGGTGCCGTCGAGCAGGGTGCGGTAGGTCATCGTCCAGCGCAACCGGTCCCCGGCGACCGGCTCGGCGTGTCCGCGGCCTTCGTACTCCAGGCCGCCGACTCGGACGCTGTAGGGCTCGACTTGCACCGGCTCGGTCGCGGTGGCCGGCGGCTGAACGTTGAACACCATCGGCGCACCCGGCGCCAGTCGCGGCAGCAGTGCGGTGAAAAGGCTCTGTCGCCGGTCGGGGTCGAGGTGGCCGATCATGTGCAGGCCCACTGCGGCGGTGATCCGTTCCGGTAGCACCAGTTCGGTGGCTCCGCAGGGGTGCACGGTGACCCGGTCGCCGTCCGGACGGTCGTGCAGTCGCGCGAGCAGGACCGCCCGCAAGTGCGGCGACGGCTCGGCCACCAGAATCGGCGCGGGCGCCAGCACGTTGAGCAGTACGTTGGTGCCCAGGCCCGATCCCGCCCCGAATTCGACCACGACCCCGGTGCCGGGGTCTGCGCCGACCAGGGCAGCGGTCAGGCGGGGCCGCAGCTGCGGCCACATCGGCGCGGACAACAAGTGCAGGTACTCCGCGGCCGGCGAGTACTCGATGTAGGTGTCGATGACGTTGTTCCTCCGTGTGAACGCCGGGAAGCCCGCGACGCCGGCCGTCCCTGGCGCGCCTCGCGCACCCTCGGCAAGACTCGCCCACGAGCCAACCATTTATGAACACGGTTTTCAATAGCCGTAGTTTCGGGGGCTCGATGAAAGACAACAAGCCCAGTGGTCCGCCACCTCACCAGCGCCCGGAGACACTCCTGTCCGAATTCGTCTCGCGACAGTGGAGTGTCGTACCGGGCCTGGCGAATGTGGGTGTCGGCGTCAGAGCGCGGGGCGGTCGAGCAACACGGGAAGGGTGAGGGGTCCGCTGGTGATGAATTGAGGACTGTGCGGGATCAGGGCGGGGTCGCACGCGAGGCTCAGGCGAGGGAAAGCGTCGAACAACCCCGACAACGCGATCCGGGTTTCGAGCCGAGCCAGCGGTGCGCCGAGGCAGAAGTGCGGTCCGTGACCGAACGCCAGTTGATCGTGGTGATCGTGATTGATGTCGAAGACATCGGCGTCGGGATACCGCCGTAGGTCCCGCCCCACCCCGGCGAACCACCCGACTATGGCGCCGGCGGGGATGTCCACCCCGGCGATGCTGACATCCCGCAGCGCGTAGCGGTTGAACATCACGCAGGCCGACGAGCGGTAACGCAGTGCTTCCTCCACCACATCCGCCCACCTGTCCTCGGCGCGAGCCTTGGCGAGTTGCTCGGGATGGGTGCACAACGCGATGATCGCATTGCCCAGCAGATGCACCGTTGTCTCGTGTCCGGCGATTATCACCAGCCATAACGTTTGCACCAGTTCCTCGTCGGCCAGCCCCGTTTCGGCGTTGGAGTTCAGCAGGGCCGAAGTCAGGTCGTCCCCGGGTGCGCGACGCTTGCGGTTGAGCAGTTCGGCGAGATAGGCCAGCATTTCCTCGACGGCGGTCTTCATCTCTTCACCTGTGCTGGTGTGTGACACGACCGTAGTGGTCCAGCGCCGGATCTGTGTTCGTTCGGCCTCCGGCACCCCGAAGAGCTCACAGATCACGCGCACCGGAAGAGGTGTGGTGAAGTGGGACACCAGATCGACTTCGGTTTCGCCACCACGCAGGCCGTCGAGAAGATCGCCGGTGATCTGCCGGATTCGTGGTTCCAGCGCGGCTACCCGGCCGGGGGTGAACGCTTGGCCTATCGTTCGGCGCAATCGGCGGTGATCGTCCCCGTCTTTGTTGAGCATGTGATCAATATCGGTCAGCGCACGCAGGGGCCAGTCCGCCGGGATGGTTCCATCGTGCAATGCGGGGCAGTGGCGGGCGTTCTTGCTGAACAGCGTGCCGTCGCCGGCGAGGACTTCGCGCACCGCCTGGTGACCGACCGCGAGCCAGGCCGCGACGGCGCCGGGCAGCTCGATCGGAACCACCTGCCCCAGTCGGCGGATGCGCTCGTATGTGTCGAAGATGGATTCTCCAGCGGTTGGCAGCTGGGTCACGGCTTCGGTCATGCTGTCTCCCAAGATCACGAACAAGTGGCGCGCACGCAGCCGGTCGGATGCGGCGCCAAGCGAGTGTGGACCACCGCTGTGCACGGCCTCGACCGAATCGAGATCCTCTGCCCCGAAACGGAAGTTCGCGGAAACAAACCGATGGATGATGGCCGAGCTCGACCCCGCCCTCACCACCGTCCGCCGGCCCCACGACGACGAGGCTCGGGCTCCGTGAGACGAGCGAGGCCGTTGACCGGTTCCTGAGATGGCGGGCGCGGCTGATCGATCGGACCACCGCGTGACAGCTGCGATCGTCGGCGACCAGCAACGGCAGGCGCGGTACGAGAAGAACGGCAGTCGCTGTGCGGCCAGGTCGCCGAGGCGCAGTCGGGACGGGCTGTGACGGATGACCGTGAGGTGCCAGATCCCGCCGCTCGGCGGATCCACGGATGCCCCGGCAAGGGCCGCCGACCCTGACGCCGTTGCCGGGCAACGCCGGAAACGATCGGCGGGCCGCAGCCTGCCGATCGTTCGGTGTCTATCGTGTGGTCACCGGGTGACCAGTGAGCGCAGGGCGAGGATGGAGTCGCGGCGCTCGTAGGCGATCCAGGCGAAGATCCCGGACAGCACCAGCGGGAAGGGTGCGTAGGCTGGCATATCGGTCAGGAAGAGGTTGGTGGCCGCGGCCAGCAGGGTGAGGATGGACAGGCCGACGGCGGCCGGCCCGCTCAGGCGCCGGATGACCAGGCCGATCCCGCCTGCGATCTCGCAGATGCCCACGAAGTACATGAACCAGACCGAGCCGATTCCGGCTTCGCGCATCGCGGCCATGTTCTCCTCCGGGACCAGATCGAGCACCTTCGGCAAGCCCGAGGCGAGGATGAAGAAGAGGGCAAGGAAGATCTGCAGTCCCCACAGAACCCGGTTGCGGACTGTGCCGGTGCGGACGGTGGCGGTGGTCGCGGTGATGGTGGTCATTGGTCGTTCCTTCGGGTCGGTTGCGCTGTTCGTAGCGCGTTCACCTGATAGGACGGTGGCGCTGGGCAGGATTAATCGGTCGCGGCGCAATTTGTTCGCCGTGCCCTTTCCGCATGACCCGGGCGCTCCCCAAGAGCTTGGACACCGGGTACGCGGACGGTCAGCAGCACCGCGTCGTCAACGGTGTCGTCCAGAACACGGTGGACGGCGTGGTCGTCGGTTCCGGCACGGCTCCGGGAGCCGGCGGGTGGAGGCTCGGATCGGCGCGCTGGACGCGAACGACAGGAAGATCGAGCAGCTTTCGGGAACGGCGACGTTCACGCTGAGCTGAGCGCCGGTGCCGTGTCGGTGATGCGCGATCACGGCCGACTGTCCCGAACCGCGGCTGCGATAGCGCGACGAAGTCCGTCACGCCAGTGAGGTAGCGGTGTAAGGCCGCAGTCGATCCACGAGGAATTCGACAGAACGGCATTCCGGGGGCGGGTTGCGGCATCTCGGAAATCCGCTGTGGCACACCGCCGCAACAGGTCCACATCGAGCCGCGCCGCTTCCAGGATCGCACGAGCGAACCGGTACTTGGATGCGGTGCCGCCTCCTGTCGCGTGGAGCAGGCGCGGTGGATTCGGATGCGCGATCAGGTCGAATAGAGCGGATACCAGATCGTTGACGTAGGTCGGAGACGCGATCTGGTCGGTGACGACCGCGACCCGCTCGCCCCGGGAGCACTTGCGCACGACTGCGGCCGGGAACCCCCGATCGATCCCCGCGTACAGCCACATGGTCCGAACGATCAACACATCGGGCAACGCTGCTCGAGCCGCCTTCTCACCTGCCAGCTTGGATTTGCCGTACACGCTCACAGGGGAGGTGGGTGACCAGGTTTCGTATGGAGTCGCTGACGCACCGTCGAAGACGTACGCGGTCGAGATGTGCAGCAGTCGCGCTCCTTTGTCCGCGCAGGCTCGGGCCAGCAGCCCCGGGCCGACCGCGTTGACCGCGAACGCCTTATCGGGTTCGGTCTCGGCGGCGTCGACGCCGGTGTATGCCGCACAGTTGATGACCACATCACCGGGGCCGATGGCGTCGTTCACCGCCGCCGCATCGGTGATGTCGAGTTCTTTCGACCCGAAACCGAGCACCTGCCGCTCAGTGCGACGGAACGGGCTCCTCGCCCTCGTTATCCTGCCGCCGAGCAGTCCCTCGGCGCCGGTGACCACCAGTCTGCTCACCGCTCGTCCTCGGGAGAGTTCTGCGCGCACCGGACCTGCGAGCGCCGGTAGCCGGAAACGTACTCTCGGATCGAGGCGATCATGTAGTCGATCATCTCGTCGGTTATCCCCGGGTACACGCCGACCCAGAAGGTGTTGTCGGCGACGTAGTCGCTGGCCGCCAGGCTTCCGGATACACGGCACTCGATGCTCGAGTACGCCGGATGGCGCAGAAGATTCCCGGCGAACAGGCCACGGGTCGCTATCTTGCGGCCTTCGAGGAAGTTGACGATGTCGACGCGACCGAAAGGCGCGTCGGGCAGTACCGTCACGGCGAATCCGAACCAGCTCGGATCGCTGCCGGGAGTCGGTTCCGGCAGGCGGAGATGGTCGATCCCGTCGAGGCCTTCGCGAAGCCGACGCCAGTTATGACGCCGACGGGTACAGAAATCGTCCAGCCTGGACAGCTGGGATAGTCCGAGCGCAGCCTGGATATCCGTTGTCTTCAGGTTGTAGCCGATATGCGAATAGATGTACTTGTGGTCGTATCCATAGGGAAGGCCGCCGAGCTGCTGAGAGAACCTCTTCCCGCATCTGTTGCTTTCGCCCGGCTCGCACCAGCAGTCGCGTCCCCAATCGCGTAGCGACTTCACGACCCGAGCGGTGGTCAGGTCGTTGGTCAGCACACATCCACCCTCACCTGTGGTCAGATGGTGCGCCGGGTAGAAACTGACGGTGGCCAGATCGCCGAAAGTACCGGTCACGCGGGACTGGTATATGATCCGACCGCATCGCAGTTGTCTTCGACCAGGAACATGCCGCGCTCCGCGCACAACGCGGAGACCTCCGCCACCGGGAAGGGGTTACCGAGCGTGTGTGCCAGGACGACGGCACGAGTCCTGGGGCCGATAGCCGCCTCTATGGCTTCCGGTGTCGTGTTGTAGGTGGCCGGATGATGTCTACGAACACCGGTATCAAACCGTTTTGCAGTATCGGGTTCACTGTGGTCGGGAAGCCGGCGGCAGTCGTGATCACCTCATCTCCGGGCCGGAGCCGGGCATCACCGAACTCCGGGGCAGTCAATGCGGTGACCGCGAGCAGATTCGCCGAAGATCCGGAGTTGGTCAGTCGCGCCTTGCGAAGCCCCATCTTCCTGGCGAACTCCCTCTCGAATCGATGTGCCAGGATTCCCGCCGCGATACGCATATCGAGCGCGGCCTCGGCGACCGCGAGCCTGTCGCTGTCGTCGAGGCAGGCGCCGGACGACTGGATCTCGGTGACGCCCGCGACGAAGCGTTGCTCGGTTCGCGAATGGTGGAACTCCCGGATGCTCGTGAGCAGTTCATCTCTATCGTTCACTCTGTTTCTCCCCATGCGAGCCTGAAACGAGATCTCTGAGGTCGTCGGTGAATGCGGATTGTGGCGGCAGTGCCCACATACGCCGCTTGAGCGCTCGCGAGGCTCGCTGGTAGGCGGCGTCCTCGAGGAGCCGCCGGCAGGCGGTGAGAACTTCCGCGGCGGTGACGGTCATGGGATCGAGGTGAATGCCGGTGCCGAGGACTTCGCAACGGCGTGCGTTTCCGGGATGATCGGCGAAGAAGGGAAGAACCAGCTGCGGGACTCCGTAGGTTATCGTGTCGCGCATCGAATTCAACCCACCGTGTGTGATGAACAGGTCCACGTTCGCCAGGACGAGCGATTGCGGGACGTACGGCAGGACATGGATGTGCGCCGGTAGCGACCGGAATAGGTCTTGGTACAGCGACGGGAGCGAGACGACCGCGGTACACCGGAGCTCGGCCAGTGCCGCGAGGACCTCACCATATATTTCGGCCATCCGATCCCTGAATCGCGGGGAGAAGGGCCCGATCGAGCCCAGCGAAAGGTAGACGATCGGCCTGTCACCAGGCATCGACGTGAACACGTCCGGGAGCAGTTGATCGTTGTGACGTACCGGTGGCTCGTGCCGGTATCGGACCACCGGGGTGTCGAGATCGGCGTTATTGAACTCTCTCGGCGTCAAAGAGACCGTGAGATGCCGCAGAATTCCCGGTGTCGACGGTTCTTCCAGCAGACCCAGTCTGGCCCGCTGGGTGGTCAGTGCCGGCCGGATCAGGTCATCGTGGAGATCTCGGACGAGCTGCAGCGGGCCGATATCCACCGTGACGTGCGGGATACCGAGCACCTCCGCGGCCAGGTAACCGCCGAATTCCGAGCACTCGTGCACGACGACATCGGGCCGCCACCGTTCGGACAGGTGCAGTACGTCTTCCGCGACACGCAGGGCGATTCGGTCGCCGAGGAACTCGGTCATGTACATCCGGTCGAACGCGTCTATGTCCCGGGCGAGCAGAAGTCCGAATATCGTCGCGTCGAACTCGCGATCGGCCCAGCGTATTCCGACGTCCACGGTCTCGACGCCGTAGTTGCTGCGCAGCCAGGCGCCCCACTTCTCGGGTGCCGCGACGCGGACATCGTGACCGTGCCTGCTCAGGGTGTTGGCCAGTGTGACCAGTCCGCGAAAGTGGGATTCGAACTGATTGACGGTCACCAGCACGCGCATGCGATCTGCCCGCGAGAAAGCCATGTCCGCAGCGTGACACATTGGGGCACAGCGACGTACGCGTTTCCGCGGAACTGGACCAGCGTCGGTCGCGGCTCCGGAGAAGGGCCCGGTGACAGCCGGGCCCGGTCCGGCCCTACTTCAGGTGCCGGGCGAAGAACCGGTTCCCGTCATCCCCTTCGAACCGCGGCACGCCGGTGTGCCCGCCCATATTGGCGTGCAGCGTCTTCTCCTTCGAGCCGAAGGCGTCGAACAGGTCCAGGGCCATCCGGCGGTCGTTTCCTTCGTCGTCCCATTGCATCAGGACCTGCAGCGGAATGGTGACCCGCCGGGCTTCCTCGAACATGCCGCGTGGCACGTAACTTCCGGCGAACAGCAGGGCGGCGGCGATGCGCGGCTCGACCACCGCCAGCCGGAGGCCGATGGCGATCACCCCTCCCGAGTACCCGACCGGGCCGCCGATCCCGGGCAGCGCGAGCAGGGCGTCCAGGGCGGCCCGCCATTCCGGGACCGCCTGTTCGACCAGCGGGAGAACGAGCCTGCTGACGATCTCGTCGTCGACCGGCTCGCCTGCCGTCACCGCCCGGCGCAGGTCGGCGCGGGCTGCCTCGGCGGCGGCCGAGCGGGGCCGGTCACCGGCGCCGGGGAGCTCGATGGTGGCCGCGGCGAAGCCCTCCGCCGCGGAGTGCCGGGCCCGGGCCACCAGTCGCGGGTACATCTGGCGCAGTCCGCCGGGGTGGCCGACCAGGATCAGCGGCGCCGGTGCGGATACGAAGCCGGGAGTCCACAGGATGCCGGGAATATCGCCGAGAGTGAATTCGCGTTCGAGGACGTCGTCGTCGAAGCGCTGTTCAGAAGTGAATTGCACGGTCGGTGCCTTTCGGGAGTGCTTTCGAGCGGCGCTCCCGGACGACCTATCGCCCGACCGTGACCCCAGAGGGGAGCACCCATGTCGATACTGCGTTCACGGGTAACCACCTCCTCGCTCTCTGGCACGGCTTCCGGAAGGCTAACAGTGGTCGCTTCGGTCGGCCAGCGGGTTTCGCGGAGGGCACACGCACCCGCCGTCGATGTCACCCGCCACCGCCCCGCGCGGTAACGATCCGGCGGCTTCTGAAAACGGACAGATACGGGAGTTCGAAGCCGCACGCGAAAGGGAATTCAACTGTCGAGGCCTCGCACCGTGAGACCTGAGGAGGACCACATGGACGAGCTGGTGTGCACCGATTGCTGGCGCCGTGACAACCTCAGCTTCGCGCAACGACTGGACCCCGCCTTCATCTCGCCCGGTCCTGTCCATCGATGCGCGTCGCACTTGACTCTTCACCAGGAGCTACCCGGCGGACCCGGGCGCGCCCCGCAGGCCGCGTAAGCGTCGCGAGGAACAGCACAGTCTTCGAGGCGGTTGTGATTGCCGCCGCTTGTTACGGGAACCCGTGGACAACGCACGTATTCGGACCCCGGCGGTTCTCCGTCAGCCTGTCGCGGGTCTGCGTCATACGGCGAGATCGCACGATCGCGGGAGGTGTTGCATTGTCTGTAGACCGGCACGACGGGATCGCCACGACGGGCGCTGACCGCCCTGACGCGCCCACCCGTCCGAAGACGGCCGTGGCCGCCGAACGATTCGCAATGCGTAGCGCCGCGGCGTTGCTGGGCGTCGCGGCCGTCGGAATCGGGTTCGGTGTGCTCACCGCGCTGGTCCGGGCGCGGTGGGAACCGATGCAGACTGCGGATCAAGCGGTCACCGACGGCCTGGTTTCGGTGGTGGCGGGCAACGAGCTCCTGCTGAACATCCTCACCGGCGTCACCGATCTCGGCGGCACCGGCACGCTGGTCCTGGTGCTGGCCGTCGGCGGGCTCTGGCTGCTGCTGCGTCGTCTTCCACGACTCGCCGTCTACCTGGTGCTGACAGGCGCGGGCGGACTGATCCTCAACCCGGTCGTCAAAGAGCTTGTCGGACGGCTACGTCCGGTGGTGGAGACTCCCGTGTACAGCACAGGGGGATGGAGCTTCCCCAGTGGACACGCGATGGGCTCACTGGTGTGCTACGGCGTTGTCCTTCTGGTTTTCGCACCTATCCTGCAACCGCGCCCACGCCGTGTGCTGACCGGGTTCGTGGTCCTGCTCGTGGCCGCCGTGGGGCTCACCCGGATCGCCCTGGGCGCGCACTACCTCACCGACGTCCTCGCGGGCTGGCTGCTCGGATCGCTCTGGCTCGTGCTCGCCACCGTCGCGTTCCATCAATGGCGTGGCGACGCCGGGGTCGACAACGCGGGCCCGTTACCCGGTGACGTACCGCAGGCCGACGAAGACGATCTGCGGCCGGTCCCGGTTCGGCATCCGCCGACCATGCCTCACCCATGGCGCGGGATCGGCGAACTCGCCGTCGCGTGGGTGTTGCTCGTCGGGCTGCTCGTCGGGATCGGCACTTCGGTGCGCGCGTTGGAGACAGGGACATCCGTTCTTGGATGGGATGACGGCATCGTGGCGGCGCTCGCCGGGCACCGTGCCCCCACGCTCACCTCCGTCCTCGAGGTGTTCGACGAGCTCGGCAATACCACCGCGATCATCATCGGCGCCCTGGTCGTCGCCGCTCTGGCGGTGGGCCTCTTCCGCAGCTGGCGACCGGTGGTGTTCCTCGGCATCGCCCTGCTCGGTGAGATCACGCTGTTTCTCACCACTTCCACGATCGTCGACCGCGACCGCCCTTCGGTCCCGCACCTCGATCCCGCGCTTCCACCCACCGCCAGTTTCCCTTCCGGGCACGTCGCTGCCTCGCTCACGCTCTACGGAGGCACCGCCGCACTCCTGTGGGCCACCACCCACCGAGGCCGGTACCGGCTTCTCGCCGCCGCCGTACTCGTCATCCCCGCGCTGGTGGGCGTGCAGCGTATCTACGCGGGTGCGCACCATCCCACTGACGTCATCGGCTCGATCCTGCTGTCTTCGATATGGACCGCGATCGTCTGGTGGGTCGTCGAACCCGTGTCGGCCTATGACCGGCCGTCGCAGGCGCGACGCGATGCCCGGTAAGTGGGTCCGTTGCCACCGGTCACCACCCCTTCTCGCGATCAGTTTCGACGATGAGGTGCCCGGTCGCGGGCGTCGTAGTCCCGTCGGGCCTGATCGACCTTGTCCAAGTTGACCGACCATTCGGCGAGGGCAGCGAAAAGCGGTGCCAGGCTGCGACCCAGCGCGCTGATCTCGTACTCCACGCGGGGTGGGACCTCGGGGTGATAGGCGCGCACGACGAGCCCGTCGCGTTCCAGTTGCCGGAGCCGCTGGGTCAAGACCTTGGGTGTGATCGTCGTGATGCGGCGTTCCAGCTCGCTGAACCGCTGCCGCCCGAATTCGTTGAGCGTCCACAGGATCGGCGTGGTCCAGCGGCTGAAGACGAGGTCGACCACCGGAGCTATCGGGCAGGCCAGTTCCGGCGGGACCTGCGATGTGGTCTCGGTCACCTGACACCTACTTTCCTCTAGGTACCTACTAGCTTTCGGACAGTAGCGTCTCCGAGTGCGTTGAACAATCGCGGAACGGAGACAGGAATGATTGTGGTAACGGGAGCGACCGGGAATGTCGGGCAGCCGCTCGTACAGGCACTCGTCCGGGCCGGTGAGCCGGTGATCGCCGTGTCACGGAGCGGAATAGGGGTGCGGCCGGCGTCCGGCATCGCCAGGCCGACTTGGCCGAGCCCCAGAGCCTCGAGCCGGCCCTCCGCAAAGCGGCCATCGGTGCGGCACTCGGCGAATCGGTGCGGTTCGTCGAACAGACCCGTGCGAAAGCTCGGACTCCAATGATCCGCCGGAAGCCGCTGTCGGCCTCGGCTGAGGCATTCTTGGCCGAACCGCTGGTTGCCACACTGACCACCATTCGGCCGGACGGCTCACTGCACGCAGCGCCGGTTCGCTTCACCTGGGATGGTGACGCGGGGCTGGCCAGAGTCATGACGGTCCTTTCCTCGCGCAAGGCCCGCAATCTGGCGGTGAACCCGGGCAGCCGCGTCGCCCTGTGCCAGGTGGACGGTTTTCGCTGGATCACGCTCGAGGGCACGGCGACCGTGTCCGGCGATGCACGCGAGGTGGCCGAAGGAGTGTCCCGATACACCAGGCGCTATCAGTCACCGCCGCCCCACCCGCCCGGGCGAGTCGTCGTCACGATCGCGGTGGACGGCGTCATGACCCTCAACATCTGACCTCGATGGTCGAACCGAATCCGAACATGGAGAAAACACATGCCTGTCGCACACGTCCTCGACTCGACGATCTTCTACCAGGAGATGGGCACCGGTGTGCCGCTGGTCTTCCTGCACGGCAACCCCACCTCCTCGCACCTGTGGCGGCACATCCTTCCGGCCGTCGGCGACCCCGGCCGCAGACTGGCGCCCGACCTGATCGGGATGGGGGAATCGGGCAAGCCGGATATCGCCTACACCTTCGACGATCACTCCCGGTACCTCGACGCATGGTTCGACGCCCTCGGCCTGGACGACGTCATCCTGATCGGGCACGACTGGGGCGGCGCGCTCGCCTTCGACTGGGCAGCCCGCCATCCCGGCCGGGTGCGCGGCATCGCGTTCACCGAGACGATCGTCAAACCCATGGCCTGGCAGGAATTTCCCGAGGCCGGGCGTGCATTATTCGAATCCATCAAGGCTCCGGGAACTGGCGAGGCGATGATGCTCGATCAGAACATGTTCATCGAAATGCTGCCCGGCAGTGTCGCCGTTCCCCTCACCGTGGAAGATCTCGATATCTACCGCGAGCCGTACCCGACGCGCGAGAGTCGCGTACCGGTGCTGCAATGGGCGCGTTCGATGCCACTGGGCGGGGAACCGGCCGACGTCGTGGCCAGAATCGAACGATACGACAACTGGCTGGCGACGAGTGCCGAGGTTCCCAAGCTGCTACTCACCTTCCAACCCGGCCCCGGGTCGATGATGGGACCGGAACTCAACGCGTGGTGTGCCGCCAACATCGCCGGTATCGAGATCGCCGAACATGATCTCATCGCCGGCCACCACACTCCGGAAGACCGCCCGGCAGAGATCACCACCGCCATCACCTCCTGGCTGGACAAGCACAACCTGCGAGCAGCGGGCGGAAGACGGCCGCAGCTGGCCGTGTCCGAGCAACAGGGTCGCTGATCGACACCCGGGTTCCCCGGCACCCGATGCTTCGCACAGGGCCCTCTATGTCAGGCCCCGGGATCACCTCCCGGGCCACGGCGAAGCGCCGGATCACTCTCGGCTGCGCCAGTACCCGCCGTTCCGGCGGTGACGCGAGGGTCAGCCTTGCCGGCCCCCACCAGGCCAAGCGACGGCGGCCGGGTCGCTGAGCGCGCTTCACGATTCGCCGATGAGCAGGTATTCAGCCGTCTCACGGCGTATGCGGGTTCCGGAGCTGTGGACTGCATACCCGGTTTCCGGGGGACCGGGCCTCAGCTGTTGGCAAAGGCGCGGTCGAGGAGGGACAGCAGGCGGTCCCAGTGGCGCTGCAGTCCGGCGGGGTCGAAGGCGTCGGTGTCGGACATGGTGAACCCGTGGACGGTGCCGGGGTAGAGCTCGGAGGTGTAATCGACACCCGCGGCGTCGAGTGCCCGGTTGAGCTCGTCCAGTGCCTCGGGCGTCAAGTCGCTTTCGGCGTGACCGAAGTGGACCGAGGCGGTGATCGCAGCGAGGGCATCGGGCCCGACAGCGCCCACCGGACCGTGGAATGCGGCGACGGCGGCCACCTCGCCGGGATAGGCCGCGGCGGTGCGCGTCGCGAGGAGGCCGCCTATGCAGTAGCCGGTCACCGCGACCGGTCCGGCGCCGACCTCTGGCTGGGTAGTGAGAAATCTGAGGTAGGCGTCGGCATCGCGCAGGACGCGTTCGGTGGTGTGCCTCTCGATCAAGGGCATCAGCTGGGTGAAGATCGCGGGCCGGACGTCTTCGCCGATGTGCTCGGGAAGTTCGAGCACCGGTGCCGGGCCGTGCCGGTAGAAGAGGTTGGGTACGAGCACGTAATACCCGTGCCCGGCGAGTTCGCACGCCATCTCCCGCAGCACGGGACGGATGCCGAAGCCATCCGCGTACATCAGCACCCCGGGGTGCGGCTCGTCGTGGTCGGGGAAGGCGGCGAAAGCGTCGGCCTGCCCGTCGGCGGTGGGGATCAGCAGAGTCTTGGTGGGCATGAATTTTCCTGTCGTGTCGATGTGTCGAGCTTGTGATCGACACGACGGAGGCGGAGCCCGCACAGCAGTGCCAGATCCCCGATCCAAGAGCGGGCGCGCACCGGCCCGTGTGGTGCTCAGAGAAGCACCGGGTCACCGATCCGTGCGTGGCGCAGTGCCGTCCCGGTAGTCATCGCCGCACAGCATAGCCCACCGGACGCAGTCGCCGTCGGCACCGGCGGCAGTAGCCCATTCGCCGTCACCGGTGTCGCGTCCTGTGCGTCCCGATCGGTGCCGCAGTTCGGCGATGCGCCACCATCGGCCGCGACGCGACGCAGCCTGAGCAGGTGCGGGAATACGAGCAGCGATCGGCGGCCCCAGGGGAACGGGCACCGCGCCGATCCGGACAGGTGCTCATGCTGGCGCTGCAACGCCCGCTGCTGGACCGAGAACGGCCCGCTTCCACGCGCGAACAACCAGGTGTTCGCGCAGCACCGGGTATTCACTGCCGTGTGCGGCTTCGCGGGCACAGCCGAGTTCATCTGGAGCCCTCCAGCACCGGGTCCCCGCCGACCGATACTGCTGATCAACGACTACCCCAACTTCGTTCCCGCCGATTCGTCACGGTGATAGTGCGGCGTCGCGGTGGGGTGGTGCCCCACTGGCTCAGCGTGTATCGGGGCGTGCGTGGACAGGGAACTTCCTGATTCGGACAGGAACTGCGCAAGCGTGATCACCAGGGCCTGGTCTTTCCATCCGCCCGCATGACTCGGAGGTGATCGACGACGATGGCACGCTGATGCGGCACAGCGGGTGGAACTTCGTCGACTCGCCTGTGGCGACGCTCGAGTGCCAGGTATGTCCGGCACGGGGAAACCGACGGCGGTGACCGCGTGGCAACGGCTCCCGCGACAGGGGCAACCGCTGCCGCGCTGTGGCCGGAATCGACTTGCTACCTCTGCCTCAATCCGGCAAGCGCCTTGCGGGCTTGGCTCTCGGCGATCACCGCGAGCTCGTCGCGGTTCACCGGGGGTTCGCCCTTCGCACGCAGGACGGCGACTTGTACTCGCACCGAGACATTGCTGTCCTGCGCGCCCACGATGTAAGTCTTTCCGTTGCCGGTTTCCGTGGTCGCGATGTACCAGTAGGCTTGGGCGCCGATTCCGAAGACCTCGCCCGAAGCGCGCCCCGGGCCGGTGGCGCCGGTATCGGTCTTCTTCCATTGGTCGTAGGCGGGGGCGGCGCCCGCGCCGGTGATCTGGGCTCGGAGGCCGATGCCTGCTTCGTTGATGGTGGCGTCGTCGGGGAGAGTCGAAGGGCTGGTGTAGCGGATGGAGCAGGACAGACTGCCGCCGTCGGCGGTATTCGGTGGGGATTCCCGATGCTCCGGCGCTCCCTTCGGGGTGGACGACCACTTGTGCAACGGCGTGGGATCGACAAGATCACACGCGTCGGCGATGCCACTGATCGAATAGATGCCCGGTGCCGGATCCCGGCGGGATGGCGTGGTCGAAGCCGCGCTGGTCGAAGCCGAGGAGCTGGACGAGGTAGGGGCCGTTGCGGAATTGCCGTCTCTGTCGCCGCCGACGACGACACCGATCACTACACCGAGAGCCAACGCTACCGCCAGCGCGACAACCCCGGCAGCGATCAGAACTGTTCTGCTGCTACCGGTCCTCGGTGGGTAAGGTGGCGGCCAATATCCCGGGACAGGTGGGCCGTACCCGGTAGCGGGCTGAGCGGGGGTGGCTCCGGGCGCAGGCGCATACCCGCCCGAGTCCGGGCCGGCCCAGCCGGCCCTCGGCGGATCAGGTGGTCGCACAGGAGGATCAGCGCTTTCCGGCGTCGGCCGATCGTCAGATTCGTGCTGGGAATCGGTCATCCCCATAGCCTCTCCGGTTCCGCAACGGGCTACCCGTCGACTCCGACCCGATCGTATTCCAGCCATGGTCGGTCGTCGGCGCCGCGCCTACCGCGCCGCACTCTACTTCTCGCGCAGACCGTCCAGCGCCCTGCGCGCCTGTGACCTGGCGATCGAATCGAGTTCGTCCCGTCGCACGATGGGGGAGTCCTTTTCGCGTGTGAGGGATATTCTCACCCGGACCGAGACATTGCCGTCCTGCACACAGACGACATAGGTCATGTCCGCGACGAGGTCTCCTCTGACTTCGGAGTACCAGTAGCCCTGAGCGCCGATTCCGATGACCTCGCCGGAATCCGACTCCGGCGCGGGTGTGGCGACATCCGCGTGTTGCCAATGATCGTAGAAGGGTGGAGCCGTACCGTTGGTGAATACGGCCTCGACGTTCATCGCGGCCTTGTTCAGAGAGAAGTCATCGACGGTCGCGCTGGTGTATTCGGCATCGCACTGCAGGCTGCCGCTTGCGTGGGCGGTCGGCCGGGTCTCCCTATGCGTGGGAACGCCTTTCGGCGTTGGCGACCATCTGGTCAACGGCGTGGGATCGACAAGGTCGCAGGCGTTGGCGATCGCATCCATCGAATAGGATCGGGTCTCGTCGGCAGTGGTCGAGGCACCGGCGGAATCATGGTCTCCACCGTTGAGGACGATGCCGATGACGACACCGAGCGCCAGCATCACCGCCAGCCCGAGTACACCGGCGATGATCAAACCTGTTCTGCCGTTGCGAGTCGGTGGGGGCGGATACGACGGTGCCGGACCGGAGCCCCGACCAGGCGGCACGTGAGGCATGGACCAGTCGGCGACCGGCGGATCGAATTGCGGCGCAGCGGGATACGCGCCATCCGGCAGAGGCGGCCGCCCGCCAGGTCCGTGCTGGGATTCCGTCACCCCGTAGCCCCCTCGACTCCGCAACGGACTCTCCGTCGAACGGCAATTCCGAGCGGATTATATTCCGCCACCGCCGTGGCGGGAGTAGCAATCGCATCGCTGCTGGCACGTCGGCGTCCTGGGCAACATTTACCGCTGGGGGGTGCGGCCCGGACTTCCGCCAGGTCGGTCCAGCTCGCAGGGCAACGGACGCTGTCCCATCGCCCGGCCTGCCGGTGCGGCTGTGGCCGCGCATCACCGTTCGGCGATGTAGCCCTGGCGGCCGCGCTCGGTCGCGAAGTAGTACAGATACGGGACCTGGAGATTTCTCAACAAAGTCTTGTGAACCCGCCAGAGCAGGTGGTCGCCACTGGCGCGAGCATTGATAAATCGCTCTTCTCACGGAGTTGGTGCGGGTTGCCGGACAAACCGGCAACCCGCACCTCTCCGCGCCTCGAACCGGCCGGTGACCCCAGGGCGCGTGAGACCGGCGGTGACGGCGTCCTGGCGCACGGCGGCGCGCCTACAGCAATGGTGATCCGGGAGCTGGGGTGAGCTGGGTGGCGGTCACCTCGATGATGGCGGTGGTGTCGAAACCCTCCATATCGCACCGCAGTTCCGGGCTGGCCAGATACGTCTCGGTGATTTCGGCCGGGTCTGCGTCCGCAGGGAACGACAGCAGTGCGTACAGTCTCGGCACATCGGAGCTCTCGGTCCACAGACCGTGTAGGCCGATGCCGAATTCCGGGAAGTTCATCAAATGCCGGGGGTAGTGGATGTTTCGATACCGTTCGAGCGCATCTGCCGTCGACAGCGTGTATGTCCTGAGCTGATAGATCCGCATGATCTAGTCCTCGTTCCTATTCGCGAAGGGTTGTGACCCGAGGGTTCAGGTGGTCAGCAGCAGCATTGCGGCCGTCAGTACTACGGCTGCGCTGGCGGCGTGTATGCCGTAGGCAGCCGCCTTGGGGCCCTTGCTGTGGAGCACGAGCGCCGAGTCCCCGATCGGGATGAGGGTGAGGGCGAGCAAGAGCCCGCCGAGCAGCGCGGGTGTGCCCGCGACGAGCAGGATGAGAATGCCCACACCGGAGGCCATGTCACGGACACCCTTGACGCGCAGCCAGGCGCGGAAGGCGGGGTCCTGGATCGGGGGGTTGGGAATACCGAAGCCGAGCGCACCCTGCGGCGCCCAGAAGAAGCTCGAGCCCATGACGATGACTGCGATGGCGATGAGAGCGGCAAGGGAGCCGCCGATGATTGACTGCATGATGAATTCCTCTGTGCGATAGATATTTTCAGTGGAGACCGCGCCGGTTCGACGGGCGCGGCGATCTCGTCGTCGACGCGCGCCCCGTCCGGCGCATCTGCGACCACGGGACCCCGATGTGTCGCGGTGCAGGCCGGTGACGGCGTCGGCGGGGTGCGCGGGTCAGGCCGCGCGGACCCGGCGAATATGGCGGGTGTAGCGGGGGCGGCCGATGACGTGCCAGATGGCGCGCACCGGTCTGGGGAGGCCGCCGAGGAGTGTGGCGCGTTCCCGCTGGTCGGCGTCCTCCAGGACGAGGCCGAGGAGCGTGAGCAGGGTGAGTTTGGGGGTGTTGGCCACCATGTGTTCGCCCGGGGAAGCCCATTCCTTCGCGGTGATGTATTCGGCCGCGAGGGGGAGAAGAGTGGCCTCTTCGTCGTCGAGGTGTTCGAGCAGGACCGCCCGATGATCGACGAGGATCGCTACGAGGGCGTCGCGTCGGTCGGCCGCGGCCGTGGTCTCCCACGCGGGCACCGCGGTGTCCAGCCTGGCCAGGGTGGCTTCGACGCGCTCGTGCTGGGCCTGCATGCGCAGGATGACGTCCGCCCCCGGATCGACCCGGGACAGCAGCGGTGGCCACAGCAGCTCGTCCTCGCCCTCGTGGTGGTTCTTCAGTCCCAGCCGGTAGTCGCGGAAGTGGTCGGCGATCACTTTGGCGCGCGCCGTGTCGCCCGGGGCGACCGCCGCCACGAGTTCGATCAGCAGCCGGGACTCGCGACGGAAGGCACGGTGGACGATCTTCATGTCCTGGGTGTTGACGCTCATCTGTTCCTGTCCTTCAACGGTTTCGTTCGATGTGCTCGACCCTGCTCCCCGGGGTTTGGAAGGCACTTGGAGCCGACTTGTAACGCTTGACGCGGCCGCGCGTACGATGTGCCACGTCATGGTCTTGATCCGGGTACTGGGCTCGTTCGCGGCCGAGGCAGGCGGCGAACCCCTTCCCCTCGGCGGACCGCGGCAGCGCGGCGTCCTGGCCCTGTTGGTGGCGGCGCGCGGGCAGGTCGTGCCGGTCGACCGGATGGTCGAGGACTTGTGGCGGGGAGAACCGCCGTCGCGCGCCCTGGCGTCGTTGCAGGCGTATGTGTCCAACCTGCGTCGCCTGCTGGAACCCGGCCGCCCACCACGGACCCCGGCCCGCCTGCTGGTGAGCGCGTCGCCCGGCTACGCCTTGCGATTGCCGCAGCAGGCCGTGGACGCATGGCGTTTCGAGGAGCTGCTCGACCAGGCCCGCATGCTCACCGATCCCCGTGATGCCCGCGACCGCCTGGACGAGGCGCTGGCGCTGTGGCGGGGACCCGCGTTCGCCGAGGTCGCCGACGAGCCGTGGGCGGTCGCCGAGACCGCCCGGCTCAACGAGCTGCGCTTGGTCGCCCGCGAACTGCGCATCGCGGCGGGACTGCGGCTCGGCCAACCGGCGACGGTGGTGCCCGAGGCGGAGCGCCTCACTCGCGATGATCCCCTGCGCGAGGAGGGCTGGCGCTTGCACGCCCTCGCGCTGTGGAGCAGCGGCCGCCAGGCCGACGCCCTGGCCGCGCTCCGCCGCGCCCGCGCCACCTTCGCCGACGAACTGGGCCTGGATCCCGGACCGGACCTGGTGGCTTTGGAAGAGGCGATCCTCACCCAACGCACGGACGTCCTCCGCGCGGCCGTCCCCCCGCCCCCGGTGGACGCACCGCGATCCGAGGCAGCCGCACCGCTACCCCCAACCCGAAACACCCCCACGACAACGTTCGTGGGCCGGGAGAGTGAGCTCGCGGCGGTGGTGGCCGCCGCAGGGGAGGCCGTTCGTGATGGGGTGCGCGTCGCGCTCGTCGCCGGTGAGGCCGGTCTCGGCAAATGATGCTGCTCGATCAGCTCGGTGCGCGGCTCGGACAGGAGGGGTGGCTCGTGGCCGCCGGGCGCTGCCCCGACCTGGACAGCGCACCGCCCGCATGGGCATGGGTCGAGGTCCTGCGGACGGTCGCCGCGAGCGTTCCGCCCGGGGAGTTCGCCGACGACCTGGCGCCGCTGCTCTCGGACTCCGTGACGGTCAGCGGTGACGTGGCGGCCGGACGTTTCCGGCTGCGGCAAGCCGTGTGGAACTGGCTCTCGGCGACCGCCGCCGACCGTCCGGTCGCCGTCGTTCTGGACGACCTGCACTGGGCGGACGCCGCGACGCTGGAATTGCTCGGTGGCGGCGTCGACACGCGGGCCCCGATCCTGATCGTCGCGGCGTACCGTCCGGACGAGAGCGAGCGCCTCACCGCGACGCTCGCGTCCCTCGCCCGCACCGCGCCCCTCCGACTGGATCTGCCCGGACTCGATCGTGACGCCGTCGCGGAACTCGTACGCGCCGAATGTGCGGCCGACGACGCGACCGTGGCCGGGATCGCCGAGCGGACCGGCGGCAACCCGTTCTATGTGCGGGAGACCGCGCGGCTGCTCAACGGCGAAGGCGCGCTGATCGCGCTCTCCGAGGTCCCCGAGGGCGTACGGGATGTGCTGCGGCGCCGGTTCGCGAGGCTGCCCGAGAGCGGAGTGTCCGTCCTGCGGCTGGCGGCGGTGGCGGGCCGGGAGAGCTCGGTGGACGTGCTGGTGCGGGCCGCCGACACCGACGAGGACGGCGTGCTCGACGCGCTGGACGCGGGTGTCATCGCCGGATTGCTCGACGAGCCGGGGGCTGGGCGTGTTCGGTTCGTTCACGCCCTGGTCCGGGACACGTTGATGTCCGATGTCAGCCGGTTGCGGACCACCAGGATGCATGCGCGGATCGCCGCGGCCCTGGAGGGTTCCGGCGATGTCGCGGCCCTCGCCCACCACTACGCGCGAGCGGGATCGCCGAAGGCCGTCGGCTACTGCGTGCGGGCCGCGGAGCTGGCCGAGGCGCGCTTTGCCCACGACGTGGCGGCCGCGCTCCTCACCGACGCCGTCACCAACTCCAGCGACCCGGACGAGCGCGTCGGCCTGCTCGGCAGGCTGCTGCGCGCGCAGGTCAGGGCCGGGGCCTTCGCCGCGGCCAGAGACACGCGCGAGCGAGCCGTCGAGTACGCCGAGTCGATCGGCCGCGAGGACTTGATGATCGCCGCGTTCACCGCGTGGACCGAGCCCACCCCCTGGCAGGCCCGCACCTACGGCACGGTCGACCGCCCCATCGTCGAGCGCCTCAACCGTCTGCTCGAGCGGACCGATCTCGCCCCCGGCGTGCGGTCCCACCTCCTCATCGCATACGCCCACGAGCTGGTGGGCGAGGGCGACCCGACGGTCATGGCGGCGGCGCGGGAAGCGCTCGACCTCGCCATCTCTCCCCGTCTCCGGGCCGCGGCGCTGCTGGTGCTCGCGCGCGAGACGGGGCGCGAGGAGTACTCCCGCGAGCTGGTGGAGATCGGCGTCGAACATGACTTGCCCGTCTACCGCGTGACGGGACTGCTCAACCAGGCCGCGAACGCCGCCGCGACCAACGACCCGGTGACCATGCGCCGCGTGACCGGGGAGGCGCTCGCGCTCGCCCGCACCTACCGGATGCCGGAAGCGACCGGCGCCACCGAGATCGCGCTGGCGACACTGGTCCTCATCGAAGGCCGATTCGCCGATGCCGAGCGCCTCTACGTCGAGGCCACCGAACGCATGGAACGTGCCGGATCCGTGCACGCGTCCGGCTTCCTCCGCCTCGCGCTGGCGGCGATCTGGATCAACGACGGCACGCTCGGCGACCATCTCGATGATGTGCGCGATATGCACGCGACACTCGGCCCCATGGTCGCCGACCTGCTCACACTCGCCCTCCACGCCGCGGGCCGCGGCGACGAGGCGCGCCGGGCCCGCACCTCACCGAGCCCACTCCGGCGCGACTTCTTCTTCACCTTCCTGACCAGCCTGCGCGCGATGGCGGCCGTCGCCTCGAACGACCGCGACGCGGCCGAGCGGATCTACGCGGACCTGCTTCCACACCGTGACGGTCCCCCGGCGGGCGCGGAGAGCGTGTCGCTTGCCCTGCGTCCGGTCGCCCACACGCTCGGCGAACTCGCCCTCCTCCTGGGCCGCGACGACGAGGCCGCCGCCCACTTCGCGCGGGCCGCCGTCATCGCCGGCCAATGGAACGCCCCCCACTGGGCCGCAGACGCCAGAACACGCGCCGATCGTGTTCTGGGCGGTCCTGTTCCGCCCTCGCGGCAACGCTGAAAGCGAGATCGGCGTCGGGGCGTTTCCGCCGCTTCCAGTGTTCCAAGTCGGCTCCAAGTGCCTTCCAACATCGGGGGAGCAGTTTCGAACCCATCAGAACCGAACTGATGGAGGAGCGAAACATGAGCACACCCACCTTCCGGGCCGCCGTCGTCCGCACACCGGGCGGACCCGACTCGATCGAGATCATCGAAGTTCCGGTCACCGAACCCGGCCCTGGCGAGGTCCGTGTCGCGGTCGCGGCCGCGCCGGTCAACCCCACCGACCTCGGAGTCGTGAGCGGCTTCTTCCACGAGCTCGGCATGATCAACCAACCGTCCCACACCGGACTGGGCTGGGACTTCGCCGGCACCGTGCTCGCCGCCGGTCCGGGTGTCGACCTGACTGCCGGCACTCGGGTGGCCGGTGTCGTCCTCGGTTTCGACCGCCACTTCGGCACCTACGCCGAACAACTCGTCGTGCCCGCCGCCGATCTCGCCGTAGTGCCCGACGAACTCGACCTGATCCCGGCATCGACAGTGCCGCTCAACGGCTTGGGCGCGGCGCAGATCGTCGATCTGCTCGGCGACGCGCCTGCCGACGGCAACCGTCTGCTGGTGACCGGAGCGGCGGGAGCGATCGGGGCCAACGTGGCCACGCTCGCGCCCGACCGTGGCTGGCAGGTGACCGGTCTGGCCCGAGCCGCGGACGAGCCGTTCGTCCGAGGTCTCGGCGCCGATTTCGTCACGGAGGCCGAACCGGGCTGGGACGCGGTCGTGGACACCACATCACAGCAGGTGTGGGGATTGACTCCGGTTCGCGACGGCGGTGCCTTCGTCGGCGTCCGGCCCAATATCGTGCCCGCCGCCGAGCGAGGGATCACGGTGAACGTCCTGTTGACCCAGTCGGACGGCCCTCGATTGGAGCAGCTGCTGGCCCGCGCCGCGTCCGGCCGGTTGCCGACTCGAGTTCATGCTGTCATGCCGTTGACCCAGGCAGCTGACGCCCACCGGGCCATGGCCAAGGACGGGACGCGCGGTCGCTACGTGCTCGAGCCCTGACCGACTCGGCCACCACGGCAGCCCCGCTGTTGCGGGGCGGCCACCGGACAGCCATCGTTCGATCAGCCGTGACATATGGTCGTCGTCAGCGCGACGGCGTGCAAGGACGATTCCGCGGTCGTTGACGACCGCCGCGGAAACCGTCGCGCTGACGTTCCCGCCCATTCGGGCCGGTTCTTCGCGGGCGACCGCGACGCACCCTTCGGCAACGCCTTACTGACGCCGACGCCGGAACCGCACGTCACCTCGCCGCGATCGAGCGATACGGTCGCTGGGCGAGCATCGCAGTCGCCGGTGGAGTCGTCATCCGGAGCGCTGCCGCCCCTGCGGCGATTGCGTGGTCCGGAGCCGTTCAACCGGGCTTGAGGACCGGGCTGGATGCTCGGCCGCCGCTATTCGCCGCCGCGCGCCACTTCCGTCGAGCACCGGGCTTCGCGATCCCACTTCGACCGTTTCGGCGCCAGGGCGGAGCTGGCCCGTGAGGCAGGTCACGAACGATCCGCCTTGCCTGCATACCCCTGGGGGGTATATGTTCCTGGTGTCAGAAGGACAGGATCAGAAAGGGCGAGGCGATGACCACGCAGACTCACAGCAATCACCACGGCGTGCATGGGGGCCATGCAGGGCACGGCTCGCATGCTCAGGATGCGGCGCACGCCGCCCACACGGATGATGTCCAGCACGAAGGCCACGGAGCGCACGACGGAGGACTGCCGGGAGGTCTGCAGATCACGCAGGACGGTTACACCCTGGCGCTGTCGGAGCCGGTCGTGCGGCCGGGCGACGTCGAGTTCCGCTTCCGGATCCTCGGGCCGGACGGTGCTCCGGTCACCGAGTACACCCCCCTCCATGACCGTGACCTGCACCTGATCGTCGTGCAGCGCGAGCTGACCGGTTTCTGGCACGTGCATCCCGAACTCACCGGGGACGGAACCTGGACCGTGCGACTGAACATCCCCGTGGCGGGCGCCTACCGTGTCTTCACCGACATCGCCCCACGCGCGCTCGGCAAGACGATCACACTCGGCGCGGATCTCGCTGTCGCGGGCACCTACGAACCGCTCCCCACGCCGAAGGCGACGCGCACCGCCACCGTGGACGGCTACGAGATCGCCTTGGACGGTGACCTGGTTCCAGGCGCGGGCCGACTGCTGACCCTGACCGTACGCAAGAACGGCCGACCGGTCACCGACCTGCAGCCGTACCTGGCGGCCTACGGCCATCTGGTGATCCTGCGTGCCGGCGATCTGGCCTACGTGCACGTCCACCCGAACGGCGAACCCGGTGACGGAACCACCGCGCCCGGCCCGGACATCACGTTCCACACCGCCGTACCCGGACCCGGGACGTACCGCCTGTTCCTCGATTTCCAACACGGTGATGTCGTGCGCACTGCCGCGTTCACCCTGCCGACGGCAACTGCCGGCCATTGAAATCGACCGAGCACAACACACTTCGACCACCGAGAGGAGCCGCCATGTGCGCGTGCCACTGTCCCAGCGCCCGCGATCCGCCCCATACAGATCCAGGGAGTGTTTCTCATGATCACCTCACTGTTCGCCCACCGGGACTACCTACGGCTGTTCATCGCCCAGGTGTCAGCGCTCTTCGGGACCGGTTCGACCACCGTCGCCCTGGGATTGCTCGCCTACGAACTCGCCGGTGCCGACGCGGCCGCCGTCCTCGGTACCGCGCTGACCATCAAAATGCTGGTCTACGTCACGGTCGCGCCGGTCGTGGCCGCCTACGCCGACCGCTTCCCGCGCCGTTCGCTCTTGGTCGCTCTCAACGGGATCCGGGCCGCTGTGGTGCTGGGATTGCCGTTCATCGACCACGTGTGGCAGATCTACGCGCTGATCGCTGTGCTGCAGACGGCCTCGGCCGCGTTCACCCCCACCTATCAGGCGATCATCCCCGATATCCTGCCCGACGAACGCGAATACACCCGGGCGCTGTCAGCCGCGCAGCTGGCCGCGACCATGGAGACATTGCTCAGCCCGATGCTGGCCGCGGCGGCACTGGCCGTGCTCAGCTTCCATTGGCTGTTCGTCGGCACTGCGATCGGATTCGCCGTTTCGGCGGCCCTTGTGGTCACGACCCGCATTCCCGACGCCGGCGCGGCGAGAGCGGGAAGCTTCCGCGACCGGATCACGGTAGGCATGCGAATCTTCGCCGCGACACCGCGACTGCGCGGATTGCTCGGCCTGAATCTGGTTGTCGCCGCTGCGGGCTCGGTGATCATGGTCAATACCGTGAACTACGTACGTGACACTCTCGGCGGCACACAGTCCGGAGTGGCGATGCTGCTGGCCGCCAACGGTTTCGGCACAATGCTGGCCGCGCTTTCATTGCCCCGGGTGCTCGACCGGCTCGATGCGCGGACGGTGATGCTGACCGGCGCGGCCACCTTGCTCGTCGGACTCGGCGCGGCCATCGCCTTGTCCGCCGCCGCGGCGGGCGATTGGCGCTGGGCTGCGGCTGTCGCGGTATGGGCGCTGGTGGGCGCGGGCACCGCGGCAGTGCTCACCCCGACCGGGCAGGTTCTGCGGCGCTCCTCGCAGCCCGCCGATCGTCCTGCTCTCTTCGCCGCCCAGTTCTCGCTCTCGCACCTGGCCTGGCTGATCACCTACCCTGTCGCCGGTTGGCTGACCACCATCGCGAGTTTCACCAGCACCTGGGCGACGCTGGCCGCCATCGGAAGCGTCGGCGTCACGATCGCCCTGCTGACGTGGCCCCGCCACGATCCGGAAACGCTCACCCACCTGCACGAGGTCGGCACCATCGACCCGTTCCGGCTTGCCGATGCCGTGCGCGTGAACGAGCACTTCTACCAGCACACCCACCCATTCGTGATCGACGCCGACCACCAGCGCTGGCCGACACGAGTGGAGCGGCAACTGCAAACGACAGCGGCGGCGTAGGAATCGAAACTGCTCGAGGGCGCCGGTGCGGGCATGACCTCGATCGCGCGTTCCCTTCGCGCAACCGCGCTTCCGGACTGACGAATCTGTTCGCTGTCGCCCCTTACTCGATCAACCGATCGTTCCATCGTTTCGAAAGGACAGCCTCGATATGTTCACCCAGACTTCGCCGACTACGCGAAAGTGGTCGGCACTGGCGGTAATCGCCGCCGCGCAATTCATGGTCATCATGGATACCTCGATAATCGGCATCGCACTGCCGAAGATGCAAGCCGAACTGGGTTTCTCCCCGGAGAACCTGAGCTGGGTGTTCAATGCCTACGTCGTCGCCTTCGGTGGCCTGCTGCTGCTCGGCGGCCGGTTGTCCGATCTATTGGGAGCTCGTCGCGTGTTCGGTGCGGGGTGGCTGGTGCTGTTGGCCGGTTCGGTGATTGCGGGTGCCGCGGGCAATGTCGGCGTGGAGCTCGCAGGCCGGGCGATTCAGGGCGGCGGCGCGGCTCTGATCGCACCGTCGGCGCTGACCCTGTTGATGATGCTGTTCGGCTCCTCGCCGCAGGAATTGACGAAGGCGCTGGCGATCTACGGTGCGGCGGCACCGGCGGGCGGCACGGCGGGCGTGTTCCTCGGCGGCGTCATCACCGAGTACATCAGCTGGCCGTGGGTCTTCTACATCAATGTCCCCATCGCGATCCTGGCGCTGATCGCTGTGCCCGCCCTGATGCCCAGCGTCGCCGCTCGATCCGGATCCATGGACCTTCTCGGCGCGACCACCGTCACCGCCGGTTTAGCCGCGGCGGTTTACGGAATCGTCCGTGCCCCGGAAGTCGGCTGGGTCTCGCCGCAAACGTGGGGAGTGCTCGGCGTCGCGGCCGTGCTGCTGGCCGGATTCGTCGTCATCCAGTCCCGCCGGAACGAACCGTTGGTGCGGCTGGGCATCTTCCGCGCGCCGAATCTGGCCGCGGCCAATGCCGCTCAGTTGCTACTCGGCGCGGCGTGGGTGCCGATGTGGTTCTTCCTGAACCTGTACCTGCAGCAGGTCCTCGGCTACAGCGCCTTCCCATCCGGCGCGGCCCTGCTACCGATGACCACGCTGATCATGCTCGGTATGGTGGTGCTCGCCCCGCGGGCGATGCGGCGTTTCGGCGCCAAGTCGATGATCGTGACCGGGTTGGTGGTACTGGGCCTCGGCCTGGGCATCATGTCGCTCGTCCGTCCGACCGGCAATTTCTGGATCGACGTGCTGCCCGCTTCGCTGGTCGCGGCCGGCGGTATGGCGCTGGCCTTCATCCCTTCGCTCGGCACAGCCATCTCCGCGGCGAGGCCCGAAGAGGGTGGGTTGGCCTCCGGCATCGTCAACGTCAGCTACCAAGTCGGTTCCGCTATCGGACTGGCCGCGATGACCGCCGTGGCCACCGCATTCGGCGCCGACCGGATCGGTGATCTGCCCGAACTCACCAACGGATTCTCGGCGGCGTTCCTCGGAGCGGCAGCCATCGCTTTGGCAGGCGCCGGCATCACCGCGGTGACCATGCGCACCTTCGCACCGGAGACCGTGCGCGAGGCCGCTCCAGACAGTACGACCCGCGTTTCCGGCTAGCGCCGGGCTGAGCCCGCTTCGAGGCGGGCTCAGCCCACGCGCACGACCATCAGCCATCGAATACCCCTGCATGGGGTGTTCGGGAGCAGCTCCACGACTACCGAAGCCTCGTCATCGGGTGCGGCAGTCACCGTCATCCTGGAACGCGGACTCATCGCGCCCGCACCGAGACGGCTGGCCGGCTCGAACCCGCTCCACGGAGGACCTCGAGCGGCCACCTTGCCGTGGGCGAGCATGGGCTGGCGGTGTCAGCCGCGGTCCTGCGGCCTGTGCCTCGCGCTGTGCCGAAAAGGACCTTCGCCTGCGACCAATGGCCCTACCGTCGGTTCCCGGCAGATTGCGATTATTAATGCGAAGGGGAACCGAGGAGGCGCACTTTTCCTCCAGGCATTATCGGGCGAGCCGGTCGGCCGCGAAATCCGCCGACGCCTGAGAACCGGTACGGGTGGCACATTGGCGGTGCCACGCTCGATAACGCGCGAGCGAGTCGGCAGCGCCGCCGTAGGCGACTGAGCCAGGGCGGTCGCTGGGATATGGACCAACGGCCGGATCGAACCGATCGGCAGAAATGCGGAAGCAGTCTCGTCTTCCAGGTGAATTCATGACGGAGAGCACGCCACCACCACGCGGGCACATCGACCGGCCCAACGTCGTCGCCGTAGATGGCTCGGTCGTCTCGTACTACGCCGCGGCATGGGCAGCGGCGGATGCTGCGCTGTACCGGCGCAGACTGTGTATCGTCACTTCGATTCGGATTGGCTTCGGCGCGAGAGTTCTGCGGGCCGACACCGACGCAGCGAGGAACCGGTACGGCGAACAAGTGCTCGGCCGGGCCTGTGAGGTAGCCCGAAAGGCTGCGCCCGACGAGACACTGCCGCTGGAAACCGCCGTCACCGCCGATCCGATCATTCCGCATCTGATCGACCGCTCCCGATGGTCGGGAATGGTCGTTGTCGGCAGCCGCGGTCTCGGTGCGTTCGGCTGTGGATTGCTCGGATCGGTGAGCACAGCGGTAACCAGGCACGCGCGCTGTCCGGTCGGGATCATCCGCTCGGCTCCGGCCACCGATGCGGTCTCCGCGGGCAAGCCGGTCCTTGTCGGAGTGGATGGAACGCCCAATTGCATCCCGGCGATACGACTGGCGTTCGAAGAAGCCTCGCGACGCGAAGTCGAATTGGTCGCGTTGCACGCGTGGAGCGATACGCGCGGGACCAATCTCATTCCGACCTGGGATGCTGTGCGGGAGCTGGAGGTCGCGCTACTTGCACAAAATTTGGCGGGGTTCGGCGAGCGATTCCCGGAGGTGCCGGTGCGACGGGTGTCGATGCGCGACAGTGCTGTTCGCTGTCTGGCCGAGGAAGCACGGGACGCGCAACTGCTGGTGGTGGGCAGCCGTGGTCGGAGAAGCGCGACCGGTGTGCTGCCCTGGTCCACCACTTCCGCACTCCTGAATGCGGTGCGATGCCCCGTCATCGTCGCGCGTCAGCGCTGAGGCTGCGGTAGGTGTGCCTCGACGAGAGTCGTGCACGGCACTCTCCCTGGGGGCCGGTTCTCGGTCACGACGCGCCCGTGCACTGTGCGGCGAACTCCCGCCGCCCTGCGAGTTCAACGCAGCGGCACCTGCCAGCACAGCCGGGTGCCGGATTCTACTTCTGCGCCGTCACCGGAGGTGACCGAGAAGGTCCCGGCCGCTTGCTCGGCTCGCTGGGCCAGATTCGTCAGGCCGCTGGGCGTGATCTCGCGGGGAATACCGCACCCGTCGTCCTCGACGACGATTGTCAAGTCGTCGGCCACTGTGATCTCGACCGAGACCGACGCCGCGCCGGAGTGCCGGACGGTGTTGCTGAGCGCCTCGCGCACGACGGCTTCGGCGTGGTCGGCCAGTTCCGGCTCGAGCACCGAAAGCGGACCGGCGATGCGCACGGAGGTGCGGATGTCGCTGGCCTCGGTCTGCTGCCGAATCGCTTCCTCGATGCGTTGCCGCACCCGAGCGCTGTGCCCGTCGCCACCGTGCAGGTCGAAGATCGAGGTACGGATCTCCTGGACGACGTCTTGCAGGTCGTTGATCGCCTCGGTGACGCGCTCGCGCACTTCGGGGACGCGGGTGCGGGGAACGGCGCCTTGCAGGCTCAGCCCGACGGCGAACAGGCGTTGGATGACGTGGTCGTGCAGGTCGCGGGCGATGCGGTCGCGGTCGGAGAAGATGTCGAGTTCCCGCATGCGTTGGTGCGCGTCGGCCAGTCGCATCGCCAAGGCGGCTTGATCGGTGAAGGCGGCGGTCAGCTCGAAGATCTCGTCGTCGTAGGGTGGCGACTCCACGCTGCGCAGCGCGATCAGGACACCGACGATGGAGTCGGGTGTCTGCATGGGCAGGACCAGCGCGGGTCCGGCGTCGGGGAAGATCTTGCCGAGATCGGCGCGGCGTGAGTCGTCGAGCCGTTGCGGGGCGTGCGACCGGAGCGCGGTTGCGATAGTGCGCTCCCCGGAGGACACCTTGACGGGCGGTTGACCGTTCTGCGCGCCCGCGCTGTGGGTGATCCGCAGTTCGGTCATCTCCTCCTGCCGACTCTCGGAATCCGGTACGACCGCGAGAAAGGCTCGCTCGGAGCCGGTGAGCCGACAGGTGTGTTCCACCAGGTGCGCCAGGATCTGATCGGAGTCGGTTCCGGCGAGGAATTCGGTGGTGATATCGCGGGTGGCTTCGATCCAGGCTTGGCGGGTGCGTGCGGATTCGTAAAGGTGGGCATTGTCGATGGCGATACCGGCCGCGGCGGCCAGTGCTCGCACGATGACCTCGTCGTCTTCGGTGAACGGCTGACCGCCCGCCTTCTCGGTGAGGTACAGGTTGCCGAAGACCTCGTCGCGGATGCGGACGGGCACGCCGAGGAAGGTGTGCATCGGCGGGTGGTGGGCGGGGAAGCCGACCGACGAGGGGTGTTCGGCGAGGTGGTCCAGCCGGATCGGTGTGGGTTGGCTGAACAGCAGGCCGAGCACCCCATGCCCCTGGGGAAGATCCCCGATCAGTGTGCGGGTCGGTTCGTCGATGCCTTCGTAGATGAACTGGGTCAGCTGCTGGTCGTGGCCGCGCACGCCGAGCGCGCCATAGCGGGCGTCGACCAAGGAGATCGCGGTGTGCACGATCGTGCGCAGGGTGCGATCCAGGTCGAGCCCGGAGGTGACGGTCAGCATGGCCTCGATCAGGCCGTCCATCCGGTCGCGGGCGTCGATGATCTGCTCGATGCGATCCTTGACCTCGCCCAGCAACTCGCGCAGCCGCAGTTGAGAGAGCGTGTCGCGGACCGAGTACATGCCTGATGACGTGTCATCGGTCATATCGACTGTTCCCTGGTCCCGATCCGGGCGGGCGGCCATGCTGCAAGCCTATGCTATCCGCCGCGAACCGACTGTCCGGAACGTCCGGATGCGCGTTCGTGGTAGCTACCGCGACCTCGGTGTGGCCTATCACGCCCTGATCGAGTCGGCACCGGAGGTAGTACTGCGGGTACCTCGCGAGATCCGACCGAACCCGCATCTGCTCGGGCGAGGACATCGCGAGGGAATGCGGGAGGTGACCCGGATCGTGCAGCGTGCGGGATTGACCGCCAGCGGAGTTCCGACGATCACGTTCCGCCAGGATCTGCCTGTCGGTGAGGCGATCGTGGTGGAATTCGGCGTCCCGGTGGAGTCCGCGCCCAACCTCGGGCCCAGCTCCGGCGCCCAGGTGGTCCTCATGCCCGGCACTTTGGTCGCCCGCACCTGTCATCCATCGGACGCGAGGGGTCATGTGCACGTCCGAACGGCCATCGGATGGTGAGCCGGTGACGGTACGCCACCTGCTGCCCCACACCTCTGGTATCGGTGAGACAGCGCATCCCGGCCGGGTGCTGGCTCCCGATTTCGGGGAGAGCGTTGCGCTGGGCGAACCCGTGCCACCGCTGAGCCGGGCGGGGAGACGACCTCCGAGGTTCGATTGGAACTCGGGGCCCGCCACTGCCCGCCGAGGAGCAGTTGATCGTACTGATCATCGGCGTCAGGGCCGGTAGGCGGCAGTCGGAGCCGCACCCGATCAGCACGGGTATCGAGCGTGCGCCCATGGGCTCGGCGCCGGACACGAGCGGCTGCGGGGCCAGCTGGCCGCGAACTGGGGTTCTTGCTGAAACCTGTGATCGGTAGGTGGCGCGCGCGGCATCTACTTACTCCATGACATCTTCGCGACCTCCTGCAAACCACTCGCAGCCCGCCGGCTTGGACAAGAAGACCAGCGCGATCCTGTCGTACGCGCTGGGCTGGCTCACCGGAATCATCTTCCTGTTCGTGGGCAAGAACGATCCCGATGTGCGGTTCCATGCCTCGCAATGATCGTCTTCTTCGGGGCGGTCTCGGCGGTCAACATTGTTCTGAGCGTCGTCGGCTCGCTCCTCGGAGCCTTGGGGATCATCTTCAGCCTCGCCGGGCTCGCAGTAGCGGTCTTCACGGTCGTCGTGTGGATCATGGCCATGGTCCAGGCGAACAACACCGGCGGTGTCCGCGCAGAGCTTCCCATCGTCGGGGAATTCATTGCCCCATATGCCGATCAGTTGGCCAACTCGGTCAAGTAGCGGCAGGTTCGAAGTCTCCATCTGGACTTCGTAGAGGATGCTGTCGGCACCCCTGCCGACGGCCGATTGCAAAAGTTCGAAGATCAACGGCCCGAGACGATTCTCGGGCCGTTGGCGTGACCCGATCTTCATATTCGCTGCCGCTGCTATCGCCGGAGTTGGTCCATCGCGCGCCTGGCCTGCTGTTCGGTCGTTCGCTGGATTTCGTCGATATCGGCGGTGGTGGTGGGTGCGACCCCATAGGAGTGGCTGAATTCGAATCGCATGCCCACTTCGAGATAGAGGTTGTCGTCGAGGACGCCGATCCGATAGTCGACCCGGGTCGTCTCCCCGATCTCGAGGACCTCGCGCTCGTAGTAAGCCTTTTGCCCGAGATTCGGCACGTCCCCCCTCGACCTGTACTCGATGTGAGGCTGCCATAAGGGGTTCGCCAGGCTCTGATAGCTGGTTTCGGCACTGCGGTGTGATGGCCATACCGAGGTGGACACAGAGATCGCTGCGTCGATGGCCCTTCCCTCGATCTCCGGGGCCTGTGCGTACCGGCCGCGCATAACGCTCGATGCAGTGCAGTCGTGGTGGCGATCGCCGACATCGGGGTTGTAGTCGCGCTCTCGCATGGTCGACTCGGTGCCGGTCCATCGTCGTAGCACCGAGCCGTCGATGAGACCGCAGGGATCCGTCATACTCTCTGCGGCATAGGTCGTTTCCGTCCAGGGGAGCTTGCCGGAGGACACCGACTCGAACACGATGAAGGTGACCGCAGTGACGACCATTGCCGCAATCAGCAGTGTGATCCACACTATGCGGCGCGATGCGCGTGGCTTGCCCCTTTGCGGCGTGCCACCACGCCACAGCCGTGTGCTGTCAGGGTGTTCTATGTGCGACATCCGGATCCATTCGCCAGCTGTGTTCCTGCCACGTGATCATCTCGGGGTGAGCTAACGAAGTCCTTAAAGCTCGGTTGCGCCGGGGCCGAGGTAGCGGCGGTCTGCCGGGCAGCGCTACCCGGCGTAGCTCGCTCGCGGGGGATCCACCTGATGACCGGCCTCCGCTGGGGGCCGATGCGTCCGTCTCGCGGCTGGTTCGTCTGAGGAAGCGGACTCCCATCCACCCGGGTGTGAGCACACCTTTCGGTACTCCCTCGGAGTTGAAACGGATCGTCGGCGGCAAGGTGCCGCACGCCACCGTCCCCGCCGGTCAGGTCGCGGATCTGCCCTTCACCCCGGACACCGACCGGGTCGAGGGCAGCCGTGTGCGGGTGTCGGTCACCGTCGATGATGCCTCCACCGCGGCCGCGCTGATCGCCGAGCTGCACCGCGACGGCCTCGCGATCACCGATCTGGATGTGATCTCCCCGAGCCTGGACGACGTCTTCACCCATCTCGCCCCACACCACCGGAGCCCCCCGATGACCACCACCACAACCGTGATCGGGCGTTCCCCGATCATCGACCAGCTCGCCACCTCGACTGTCCGGAACCTGCGCACCAGCGCCCGTGTCCCGCAGCTGCTGATGTTCTCGCTGACCATGCCGATGGCGATGCTGGTGCTGTTGCCCGGACGTGGTCCAGTTCGCCGGGATGATGGTGATGATGCCGCTGATGTTCGTCTCGAGCGCGTTACGGTAACGCGAACTTGTCCGGTAAACCGAAACCATGGAGGGGGTAGGTGTCGGTGGAGACGGTGCTGGCTCATGCCGAGGCACTATGGGAGATGCTCGCGGGAGTGCCGGTCGCCTTCTCGCCCGGCCAGGTCGAGGTGGTGGTGTCACCAGGTTCGTTGATGTGCCCGGCAGGCTGGTCGGGCGCTGTCGCCCTGGGAAATGCCGTGATCGTCACCGCACCTGATGCCGCTGCGGCGAGGATGATTCGAGACGCCGGCGCCCGCATAGGGGTGACGGACATAGTCGTCGCGGAGCGGCTCGGTACCGTATTGCCGGTTGCCGAGGTCCGTGGTCCTGCGATGCTGGCTTACACCAGCGACGAACTCTTCCAACCGGTCTCGCGGGGTGCGAATACGATCGGGCGGGTTCTGGCCGGAGATTCGGCGTTGACCGATCTGTTGGAGTTGTGCGGACGAGCCGATCGGGACGAGAGCGGTCTGGAGGAGATCACTTCCCCCGCGTTCACTCTGCACTCGGCCGGGGGCCTCGTCTCCGCGGCCGGATACCGGATCTGGCCCAACCACACAGCCCATATTTCAGTGTTGACCGCGCCCGATTGTCGCGGCCGCGGCCTGGCCCGTATGACTGCCGGTGCCGCAGTGAAACATGCTCTCGCTCATGGCTTGACCCCACAGTGGCGAGCCCGCACACCGGCGTCCAGGAGGGTCGCAGCCGCCCTCGGCTTCTGCGAGCTCGGTGTACAACTGAGTTTCCGGCTGGAAACCGATCCTGGCGACGATCATGATCTTGCGTAACTCTGACATCCGCACATGCCGCGCATCGGACGGATGCAGTGCCTGCGAACTCGATTCTCGCGAAGCAGGAGGTCTTTCAGATAGACCCGAACACGGGCATTCGTCGATGGCGAGCGGGACGATCCTGCTGAGCGGCTGCCCGTAGAGCAGCAGTAAGGGTGAAGCGACTCGCAGTCGGAAGTCGTTCGGGTTGTCGGTGAGGAGCTCACGGAGAACTTGCGGGCGCTGACGGGGGGCGGCGCACGATCTGCCATAGACCGCGAGTTGTCCTGCCTCGACGGCACGTTCGCGGGGCGACCTGGCAAACTATCTGCCGTAATGCGGGGAGATGGTCGCAATGTTGCGGACACTGCCGACAGTGACGGCCGGGGTGTCCGGCCGACGCAGTGACCATGTTCCTGGACACGATCACCGTCGCCAATACCCGTCGCGGCGGCGCTGGATCGGCCCGTGCGCGACTTCGGTTGGACACCGACGTGGCCCTTCTGGACCCCGATCGGGTGTCGGGCTGGTTTGTGTTCGTGTGGGCGGCAAGTCGCCGAAGACGTCAACCTCCGGTTGATTGCGCTGGCGTCGGCGTGTGCCGTAAAAGAGGACCTCGATCGTGCGGTCGTGACATGAGGCAATCTTGTTGCCGCAGAGAGATGGACCTGAAGGGGATGACGGGATGGCCAATATATCGACGGTGTTCGTTCGGGTCGAACAGTCACCGGAACGCGAACAAGACCTCACGCCCGCCGACCTGTTCAGGGTCCTGTTGCGAGGGTATGGCGGTGAGACCTACAACGTCCCGTTGTGGGAACACGTAACTCCCGACTTGATCGACGTGCAGTTCGGTGCCAAATGGGGCGCCAGCTGCGCAGTCAAGAGATTGTGGGAACAGTTCGGGGAGCAGCTGAGTTCGGTCTGGGTCCGCTGGACCGGGGGCTTTGCCAGCTGGAACTACGATTGCGTCCTACCCGAGGACGATGTTCTCATGTACCGCACCACCAACACAGCCGAATCCGGCCCCCGCCAGTGTCCTTATTGGTTCGATGAGATCCGGCTGACCCCGGCTTTCGGCCCGATGCCTGCACTAGCGGCGTCGCCGGGGTGGTCGGCGACGCCCACCGGCTGGCACTCGGTCACCGGACCGTACCGCCGGTTCGCCGACAACGAACGCACCTGGGGCTCACTGTTCGTCGATCCGGGAGAGCCGACTACGACCTCGACAACCCCTGCGGCAACGAACTGGCTGCACAGCGAGGACTGGCTCAGCTACTACTGGCCGAACATGGCGTTGCCCGAGACGGTCACCGCCCAGATCGCAGCGCACGACAGACAACTGCGTCGTGTCGAGGTGTGCTGGCGGGGGAAACCGGTCGAGACTGAGGTTCCCCCGCTTCCTTGGAGGGCTCTGAGCATGGTCCGATAGGGCCAGGAAGGAGCCCCGCGTGGCAGCACCGAAGAAGTACCCGGACGAGTTGAAGGCTCGAGCGGTCCGGCTGTATCTGGAGTCGGACCCGAAACCCACGATCCGAAAACTTGCCCAGCAGTTGGGCGTGCATCACGAGGCCTTGCGGAACTGGATCCGCCAAGCCGATACCACCGGTCAGCGGCCCGAACCGGCGGTAACCGATCTGGCCGAGGAGAACAAGCGGCTGCGCAAACAGGTGGCCGAGTTGGAGCGGGTCAACGACATCCTTCGGTCTGCGAGTGCGTATTTCGCCTCGGAGCTCGGCCAGACCCGGAGGTGATCGTGCGGTTCGTCAAGGACAGCCAGCACCCGGTCGAGCTCGTATTGCGGGTGCTCGGTATCGCCTCGTCGACCTATTACTGGTGGTGCAAACGCCTGCAACAGCCCTCGGCGCGGCAGGTCGCTGACGAAGCGTTGCTGGCTGAGATCATCGATATCCATACCAGCTCCGGCGGCACCTACGGGTCTCCCCGGGTGCATGCGATGCTGGCCCGGCGCGGGATCGCGGTTGGCCGGAAACGGGTGGAGCGGGTGATGCGTGGCGCGGGATTGCAGGGCGCGTTCCTGCGGAAACGATGGCGCATGGCTTCCACGCGAGCCGATCCGCGGGCGGCGCCTGCCCCGGATCTGGTCGAGCGGGTCTTCACCGCGGATCGGCCGAACCGGTTGTGGGTTGCCGATGCGACCCGCATCCCGTGTGGTCAGGGTGCGTTCTGGCTCGCGGCGGTGCGGGATGCGTTTTCCAACCGGATCGTGGGCTGGAAAACCTCGGATCGCTGCGACACCGAACTGGTACTCGGTGCGCTGGAGTTCGCGGTCTGGAGTCGGGACGTCCGCGACGGTGAGTTGATTCACCACAGCGATAGGGGCTCGACCTACACAGCGATTCGGTTCGCTAACCGGTTGGCCGACAACGGGATCGCGCAGTCGATGGGCTCGGTCGGCGACAGCTATGACAATGCGCTGATGGAGAATTTCTTCTCCACATTGAAGACCGAGTTGGTCTATCGCCGGGCCTGGCGGACCCGTGACGAGGCCGAGAACGCCCTGTTCGCCTATATGATGGCTGGTACAACGGCCAGCGCATCCAGAAGAAGCTGGGCTGGCGATCACCCGCCGAGTTCGAAGCCAGCTACCATCACCCGGTTCCGGCTGGAACCTGATAGTCCGTCCTCCAACAGCGCGGGGGAACCTCAGACTTCGATCCGGATGGGTACCGACCCGGACGACGGCTGGACATTTTGGGCCAGCGACGACTGGAGCACCTGTGCCGACGAGGGATTCCTGAACCACTTCGACACGAACATCGGCAAGTACTGAAAGAGCGGCCTCATAGTGCACCACCGAAATTCCGCTACGTCACTGGTGGAGACGGTGTCGCGCAGCACAACCCGCAGGCTCCGGCGTGATCCGCGTCGACGGCCACGACAGGTCCGTTGAGAGATCATCGGGGCAACTATCGGGTGGATCGGATGCGGATTCGACTATGTCCAGTTTGCGGTCCAGGTACTACGGAAGAACGCGGGAAGGGTGGTGGGCTGTATGAGCGCCGTGCGGGATGTGCTGTACGCGGCGAAACGGCGGATGTATCGGGGCGGTCGGCCGGGAATGCTGGCCAGGGTGCTGAACCGGGCCTCGGAATGGATGTATTCGTTGGGCGTGCTCTCGCCTGGTTACGCGATGACCCTCGAGGTGGCCGGTCGGCGCACCGGGCGCCCCGTGAAGCTGCCGATCGTGGTCGCCGGCTACGAAGGACAGCGGTACCTGGTGTCGATGCTCGGTTCGGACGCCGGTTGGGTGCGTAACGTTCGCGCGGCGCACGGTCTTGCGTTCCTGCACCGGCGCGGGCGCGAAGCAGTACAGCTCACCGAGGTCGAAGTGGGGGAGCGGGCGCCGATCCTGCGGCGCTACCTCGACCTCGCTCCTGGCGCCCGCCCGCACTTCCCGATCGACCGTACCGCCCCGCTGAGCGAGTTCGCTCGGATCGCGGACCGCTACCCGGTGTTTCGGATCGAACCCGCAGGCTGATGGGAAATGTGGCATGCCGTCTCCGGCGCGCCGTTCATCGGGGCCGTGTCTGCGCAGTGGACTCGGTACAGGCGCCGACGCCGGGGTCTACGGCGCTGGATGCCGTTTCCCGGCGGGAACGAGGTGGTGGGCAGAGCGGGGCCGCCGCGCCACGGTCGGTTCCCACGTGCACGACGAAGACCGCGGGCCCTGTCACGCTGGTCCTTCTGGTTGTCTCAGCTTGGCGGCGAGCACTGCGGCTTGAGTGCGGCGTTCGACGCCGAGTTTGGTCAGCAGTCGCGAGACGTAATTCTTGACTGTCTTCTCCGCCAGATACATGCGCCCGGCGATCTGGCGGTTGGTCAATCCTTCGCCGAGTAACGCGAGAAGGGTGCGTTCCTGATCGGTGAGCCCGGCGAGCGGGCCGGTCTCTGCCTCGGCTCGGAAATCACCCTTGGGCGCGGCGGCCGCACGGTTGTCCAGCAGCGATCGACCGGCGCCGACGACGCGTATCGCATCGATGAGTTCCAGGCTCTTGATGTCTTTGACGACGTACCCGCTGGCCCCCGCCCGGATGGCATCGAGCTTGGCCTGCTCGTCGGTGAAAGAGGTGAGGATCAGGCAGCTCAGGTCCGGATCGGCCGCGAGTAATTCGCGGCACAACTCGATGCCATTGCCGTCGGGTAATCGCACATCCAGCACGGCGACGTCGGGCCGGAGCACGGGAATCCGGGCCAGTGCTTGGGAATAGCTGCCCGCTTCGCCGACGATATCGAGGTCGGGCTCGAGGCCGACGAGATCCGCGACGCCGCGGCGGACGATCTCGTGGTCGTCGACCAGGAACACTTTGACCATCGAGAATCCCTTCGTATGGTCACTACAGATTACGGAGTCCCCGGTCGTCTCGAAGTTCGGACCTCTGATCGGTGACCGGGGTTCCTCAGCCGATGCTGTCGCGTGCGTCCATGTCCGAAATCGTCGATTGCAAGCGGTGAACGGCACCACGTCTGGACGACATCGCGACGGACCGGCTCCCGGAAGCACGCCCCTTCGCCAGGTAGGGATCAGTAGTCGGCGTCAGAGCCGGGCCGCTGTGCTCGGAGTTTCGACACGTAGACAGCCGCCTGCGTACGCCGTTCGAGGCCGAGTTTGGCAAGCAGTCGGGAGACATAGTTCTTGACCGTCTTCTCGGCCAGGAACATGCGTTCGGCGATCTGCCGGTTCGTCAGCCCTTCACCGAGAAGATCGAGGAGCTTGCGCTCCTGGTCTGTGAGGCCGGCCAAAGGCCCGTCCTGCTGGGTGTTCATGCGCAGCCGCTGCATCAGAGCGGCGGCGGCGCGGTTGTCCAGCAAGGAGCGGCCAGCGCCGACCTCCTTGATGGCCTTGGCCAGCTCCATGCCTTTGATGTCCTTGACCACGTATCCGCTGGCCCCGGCCAGGATGGCGTCGAGCATGGCTTGTTCGTCGGTGAACGAGGTGAGGATCAGACAGCGCAGATCGTCGAGTTTCGACAACAGATCGCGGCACAGTTCGATCCCGTTGCCGTCGGGCAGGCGCACGTCCAGTACGGCGACGTCCGGCCGCAGCGCCGGGATCCGGGCGAGGGCTTGGGCGACGTCACCTGCCTCGCCGATAATTGACAACTCCGGATCCGCCGAAAGCAAATCAGCCAAGCCGCGGCGAACGATTTCGTGATCGTCGACCAGAAACACCGTGATCATGATTGTCCAATCCGAGAGGAGTTATCCGTAGAGGTTACGCAACCGAGGCGGTTGCCGAGCGCCAGCAGCGATCATGAGAACCGCTACGGCCGGGGCGTCGTCGGCGCTCATACTCCGAGTTTTCTCGGTGCGTCCTGCCGGGCATGCGCGACTCGCGTCCGCTGGTGCAGGCCCTCGGATGACCGGTGTTCCGGTCTCTGTTGTTCCGCTCGTCTTTTGATGCCCAGCAGCATTTTCCGCTCCATCAGTAGGCTGCCCGGCTCCATCACGAGCGGGTAGAGCAAGCGAGTGAGCCGCGACGCACCGGTCAGAGCGATGCGATTGCGGCTGACCAGCCGGGTCGTGCCACCCATCGGATAGACACCGAACGCCCATACCCAGCGGCCGTCCTCCGCAGCGAAAACCAGGGCACGTTCGGTATCCAGAACCGCAACGCGCATGCGGGGCCCCGACGCGCCGAGAGCGAAAGAGTCACCAACGGCCAGGTTTTGGAACTGTGGATGGATCTGCTGCGCGCTGTGCATACCGAGTCCGAGGATGTTCTCGATCCAGTCGTAGGAGTACGCGCCGCCTCTGCCAGGGCCGATCTGCACCAGCCAAGGCCAGATCGCGTCGGCACCCGTACAGATCGTGATCGCCCGAGTCGTGACTATGTCCGCATCGACCAGTAGATTGTCACCGGGCATTACACGCGCGATCTCTTCTCCCGCGGCTCCCCAAGTCGAGCACTTGGTGCCCGACCGGCCTAGGCGCGGTCCGCCGAGCGCTGACCTGATGGCGGCGAGTGCGGTGTTCATGACGTGCCATTTCGCTCGTCCATCTGGCGAGCACGCCAGAAGGTCGGATGAGTTGACATAGTTCACTGCGTGGCGTCGAAGGGGTCGAAGGTCGACCGCAGGATCTCCTCGAAGTCGGGCCACCCGGTGGGCGCCTGGAACGGCAGCCGGTCGGTGTGCCGCCGCAGGATGGCGTCGGCACGAGCGCGGTCCGCTTCGGTGACGATCCGAGCCGGTTCGAAAGTGACGTTGGCCAGGTGCTCGCGACGGTTCGGATCGGGGAATCGGGCGAGGTGGATACGCCAGCCCGCGGCGGCCATCGCGGCACGCAGGTGGCCCAGAGCGATACCACAGCTGATCAGCAGTTGCCTGCCAGATGTGTCCGTCGCCGGGAGCATGCGTTCGGGCACGGCGAACAGGCGCAGGGTGTGGCCGTCGTAAGTCCAGTGCCAGGGTTGGCTGTTGTGCACTGACGGCGCCCGGCCGGCGAGCAGGACGGCCTTCTCGATGGTTTCTCCGGACGGTGGCTGGCTCATACCGTCACGGTAGGGATCGAGAGGCGATGTCCGGAGGAGTCCTAGGTCCCGAATCGCACCGCAGGTGGTCCTCTGCCGGACAGCTGTCGAGGGACTTCGGCCCCTGGACGGGAAGCATCGGTCCGTTCAGGCTGTATATGTGGGAAAAAGTGGCACGGCGCTACGGCAGATCGACGCGCGCCGGCACGACGCGGTGATCTTCGATATGGACGGTGTAGTGACCGATAGCGCGTCGATGCACGCCGCAGCCTGGGGATGAGCAGCACTGGCAGGACGTAGCCCGGCGGATGTACGTTCCGTTCCACGACGGAGTCATCAGCCAGTTCGAGGGATAATCGCGACGGAACGACCTCCTCGATTGCCAGCCTGCGCACCGCGCGGTCGGGAACCGCGAAGTGGCCTATGGAAACTCGCTGCTCTGCGCCGTGTGGCGGGCTGCTGGTCGAAGCAGTCGTGACGGGGGCGACCGCGTCGGTGTTGCTCGACTGCCTGCCGTGTTCGTGCCCCTCGACCGTCGAGGTCCCCTACAGGCTGGCGCGTCGCCGGATGGACGACGCCGTAAGCGGACCTCGGCGTCCACGGCCAAGTGCCCGCTACGCCGGCGATTCGCCGGGTGCGCCGCTGAAGCGGTCCGACCGATGCGGGGGAAGAGGCAAACTCTTAGCAAAAATTCTTCTACGAAACGACGCGAAAACGATGCATTCATGTTCCGTCGGTGCCAGACTCCTAGAAGTGAATGCCCGCTCGTGCGGCCCTCCCGCACGAAGCGCGTGATGGCGGCGGTCGTTGTCTCGGGTATAGAACCGCCTCCGGCACGCATCCGCGCGTAATGAGAACCACGATCGCTGAGGTTCAAACCGAAGGAAGCGACCCACTATGAGAAATTCGAGACGATCACTTCTGTTCGCTACCGCCGTCGCCGCCACCGTGCTGGGGGCGCCGGCTTGCGCGGATGACAACGACACGTCGTCCGTGACCACGACCACCAGTCCGGCCGCCATGACGACGACGACCGCGGCGGGAACCTCGCCTACGTCGACGGGGACGCCCGCAGCGGCTCCCGTCGGCCCGGGCTGCGCCGCGTATGCCGAGGAGGTGCCGTCCGGGCCGGGTTCGGTGGCCGGTATGGCGACCGAACCCGTGTCGGTCGCCGCGTCCAACAACCCCCTGCTCACCACGCTCGTCGCCGCGGTGTCGGGTCAGCTCAACCCGCAGGTGAATCTGGTCGGCACCCTCGACGGCGCGCAGTCGACCGTATTCGCACCGGTCAACGACGCCTTCGCCAAGGTCGATCCCGCGACGATGGAAACGCTGAAGACCGATTCGGCCGCGCTCACCGAACTCCTCACCTATCACGTGGTGCCAGGGCGACTGGGGCCGGATCAGATCGCGGGGGAGCACAAGACCGTCGAGGGCTCCATGGTCACGGTGACCGGCAGCGGTGACGACCTCGAGGTAGGAGATGCCAACGTGATCTGCGGCGGACTGCAAACTACGAACGCCACCGTATACCTGATCGACACGGTGTTGACGCCCCCTGCGGCATGACGGAGCGAACCTCGGGCGGACCGCGTGGTAGTGAGCCGCTCGCTCCGCCCGAGGAGCAACCGATCCGGGAATCTCATAATCAAATTTCATAATTATTAGTTTTTGAGATATCGATAGACGGTTGCTCGGGAGACGCCGAAACGGCTGGCGATCTCCTCGGGGCCGTCGCCGTCGGCGTGCATCGAGCGCGCTTGTTCGATCTGCTCACCCGTGAGTTTCGCGGGCCGTCCCCCGTTGCGGCCCCTCGGGCGACCGGTCCGCCTGGGCTCGACGGGTGCGCCGAGCAGCGCCTGAGCGCCATCCAGGATCAGTCGCCTCAACCGATCGACCGGTTCGTCGCGGAACAGGACGACGGGGTCGGCCAGGCCCGCGACCACCTGCGCGGCTCGCACCCGCTGCTCGATCCCACTGCCGGGACCCGCAACCAGCTCGTTCGCCAAGGCGATCGCGGCTCGGAAACGGTCGGCCACAGGCGCTTGGACGAGCAGGGTCATATCTCTGACCAGCATGGTCAGGGTGTGCCGGTGGCGCAGGTGCACATCGACATATCCCTCGATCGCCCGCCACCGGACCTTCTCGGCGCTCGGTTCGGACTCGGCCCGCGCCAGTACCGCGTCCAGTTCGTCCAGCAGCGGCAGCGTGAGCTGGTGCAGGATCGCGTCCTTGGAGTCGAAGTGGTAGTAGAGGGCGGCCTTGGTGACACCCACCTCCTCGGCGATGGCTTGCATGGAGGTGGCTCGGTAGCCGCGGGTGGCGAACAGGACGCGGGCGGCCGCCAGTATGCGCTCAGGTGTCATGTCATCACTTACCTACGGTCAGAAGATCCGGTAGCCTACTTACCGTCAGTCAGTCTATGCCGCAGGGATGGCCTTTGATGCGTACCGTAATCTCGTTCGACGTCGCCGGTGTGCGGTGCGCCGGACGCCTGTTTCTGCCCACCGGCTCCGATCAGTTGCCGTGTGTGGTGCTCTGCCACGGTTTCAGCGGAACGATGGACCGGCTGTTCGACTATGCCGAGCGCTTCGCCGCCGCCGGCTTCGCGGCATTGGTGTTCGACTACCGTAGCTTCGGCGAGAGCGGTGGCGATCCGCGGCAAGTACCCGACATCGCCGGTCAACTCGCCGACATCCGCGCCGCTGTCGCTTTTGCCCGCGGGCATGCACGCATCGACGCCGGCCAGATTCTGTTGTGGGGTAACTCGCTCGGCGGAGCCCACGTTGTCGCCGTGGCGGCCGACGACCCCCGCATAGGTGCCGTTGTGGCGCAGATCCCGTTCAACGGCTTTCCGAAACGGGTCGAGGGGAGGAAGACCAGGGACACTGTGAAGCTACTCGGCGCGATCTTCTGGGATCGGCTGCGCGGTGCGGCGGGCATGCGCCCGTACTACATTCCGATGGTCGGTCGGCCCGGAGAACTCGCCGTGACCGCGACGCCGGAAGCGGAGCGCCACATCCGAACGCTCACCGGGGGCGGGGAAACATTGTGGCGCAACTACATTGCTCCCCGCGCGCTGTCGGCGATGATGCGCTACCGTCCTGCGGAGTCCGCCGCACGCCTGTCGTGCCCGCTGCTGGTCTGCGCTGCCGCCGACGATCACGAGACGCCGGTGGAGAGTAGTCGCGCGCTGGCCGAGGCCGCACCTCAGGGCGAGTTGCGGGTATATCCCGGCACTCATTTCTCCTTCTACACCGACCCGGCCTTGCGGGACACCGTCGTCGCCGACCAGATCGACTTCTTCCGGCGGGTCCCGACCGGCAGCTGACGGCCCCCGGGACGATTCCGGCGCGCGGCGATGGCGTCGGTCCGGCGGTATGTTCCGGCTCTTCGTGCGAGCGACTCAGCTCGACGACGGCCAGTCCCCGCCGCACAGCTCCGGCCACTGGCGTCAACCGCCCACCATCCAGTTCGAGTTCGCCGGTGGGCTCGAGCGGAGGCTGCGCCATGAACCGTGGCACACGGCCGCGGTGCGCCTGCGCGGTGTGCACGAGAAACGGATGGCACAGGAAGACATCGCCGATCCTCCCCGTCGCCGCGACCACCGGATGATCCTCGGTGGCGGGCCCCGATCGAACTGCCGATACCGTCGCGCGGCCGATGGTTTCCTGTCGAGCTGTGCGGAATCAGGGTGCCGGCGAGTACGGCCGGTTCGGTGTGTAGTCGCGGGTGGATGTGGGTCGACGCCGAAACTGTTTGCCGGGCCGTTCTACTGACGAGGCCGGACGATGATCGCCGCGCGCCTGTACCAGAAATTGGCGTTGTTTCCTTCATTGCCCGTGTAACCCTCGATCTCCGACGCGAACGGCTCCAGCGTCGATTTCGATCCGGCCGTGCACAACTCCTCATCTCTGACCTCGCCCACAGCGGGCTCACCGGCCGCCCCTGACCGGTCGATCTGCCACGTCAATGTGATGGTCGACCAGCGCAGCTCGCCGAGATCTTCCGATCCCGGCGCCAAAGGGAGGTCGGAGCGCACCGGCAGGCTCGCGAGGTCAGCGGGCACAGGCTCCACCATCTCCCCGTCTTCGTCGAACTCCACGTCAGCGCTTTCGACGCATTTCCACCCGTCCGCAACACGCTCCCAACGCTGACGGTAGATCAGCATCCACGAGGTGTAGTCCTCCTCGTAGGATTCCTCGACCTCCGCGAGCGCCAGCGACGTGTCGTACCCCGCGATCTCGGCCGCCGCGAGCATCATCCCAGCACGGGCAGCATCACCACCCTTGAGCTGATCCCAGCCGAACCCGTGCTGGGAATACTGATGGTCCAACAGGTAGACCAGTTGACGAGGTGGTCGTTTCACCGGCTCGCGGTGCGAAGGCCACGTCGAAGCTTCCGTCGGTGTCGTGAAATGCGCGCACAACTGCTCGGCCAGTAACGCGACCGACGGATGCGTGGCGAACGCGGCGGCCTCCGGGCCGGTACGCCCCTTCGCCACCAGGTTGTAGGTCAGCGTGATCCGGAAACCGTCGGTGACCGGCAGCACCTCATGCAGGCAGTCGCCATAGAACGCGACGAAGGACAGCTCCTTCGGCGAGCCCTGGTCGATGACCTTCGTCCCCTGCTGCTCGATCACCAGCTCCCCGCCGGTGAACGTCGAAGGCAGGGTCACCACCAAAGTGCCGATCATGCCATCGGCCTTCTCTGAATCCTGATGGCGCTGGAAGAATTGTCCCGGCTCATACACCAGCATCGAATGCAGCTCCGCCGACAGCTCGCACTCCGGAGCCAGACCCAGCTCGGCCCGCAGTATGTCCAGCATGGGCAGCAGCGTCTGGCGCCACTGCCGCTCATCGAGCGTGACCAGGTCCGGCGGAATCTCCCATGTGTCACGCACATTCGCGTCCAACAGCGTCTGCTCACGCAATCCATACCGCGCCGGGCGGGCGACCTCGCACAGTCGCCGCGCCTGATCCGGCGTCACCGGCAACGGGATCTGCCCCACCCCGTCGACCTCGATCACCAGGTTCTGCGCCGACCCCGTCCGACGCGCAGCGAAGGAACCCTCCGGCGCCACCGAACCCATGAGCTCGCTGATCACCCGTAACGTCTCGTCCGTCACGCACTTCTCCCATATTCGACAACGTTCGCGGCGATCCTCTCAGGGGCCACCGACGATCCGGCCCCGGCCGCACCTCGGCGTCGGCAGTGGTACTGCCCCGACAAAGGCGAGACCGATCGCCCAGGGGCGGGGAACGACATCGTCGCGGCAGTCGACCGCGTGGTCCTCGGGGTGCTCGGCCGTCAGTCGAACGTGATATCTGTCGGGACAGAGCCGAGTCGGCTGAGCAGCCGATCGGACTCGGTCGAATCGCTCCGGGGTATCACGGGCCGACGGTTTCGCCGCAGCGGGCATGCCGCCCTCGCCTGGGCGCGGTACCCCGAATCACGCGTTCCAGCACGGGATTTCGCTGCCGATTGGTAGCATTCGAGCTGTTGTCGGGCCATTACATCGGCGGCGGGTAAAGGGGCGTTGATGGAGGTGCAGGGCGTCCACCACTCCTACGGCAGGCGGCCGGTGCTGCGTGGCATGATATCGTGTTGCCTGCGGGGGCGATGGTGGGCATCGTCGGTGAGAACGGGGCGGGTAAGTCGACGCTGTTGAAGGTTCTGTCCGGAGAGCTGCGGCCGGACCGTGGGGTGGTCCGGCACCGTGGGCGGTTCGGTTACTGCCCTCAGCAGGTGATTCTGAACGACGCCTTCACGGTTCGCCAGCACCTGGACTTCTTCGCCGCGGCCTACGCGATCCCTGATCTGCGGCGGGCCGAGGAGACGATGGAGATCTTGCGCTTCTCCGAATATGCCGGTGAACGGGTCGGGACACTCAGCGGCGGTACGCGGCAGAAGCTCAACCTGACGCTGGCGGTCATGCATGATCCGCATCTTCTGCTGCTGGATGAGCCGTATCAGGGTTTCGACTGGGAGACGTATCTGCGTTTCTGGGAGCTGGTCGGAGTGTTCCGTGACACCGGCCGGTCGGTTCTGGTGGTGTCGCATCTGGCGCACGACACCGACAAGCTGGATCAGGTGTGGCGTTTGGACGACGGCGTCTTACGAGGTGGGCAGGAGCACGCGGGATGAGCGGTGGTGTGCGGCTGTTCGTGATCGCCACGCGGCACGGCCTCATCGAGCATGCCCGTAACCGGTTCGCCATGCTGTTGGTGGCTGTCTTCCTTCCCATACTGATCACCGTGGTGCGCGTGGCCGTCACGGACGTCCAGGTGCCGTTCCGGCTTCGATACACCGGTCTGGTTCTGCGCGCCAACGGCAATCAGCTCGCTCAGATCAGCGGCGCTCTGATGGCGGTCTCACTGATCATCGGGTTCATGATGTTCGCGGCCACTTTCAGCAGCGGAGCGTTCGACCGGCGTCTGTCGATGGCCGGGTATCCCCGGGTCGCTCTGGGTGCGGCGAAGATCGCCTGCCTCGTGGTGGCCTCGGCGGTGGTCTGCGTGTACGCCACCGCGGTCATCGGTTGCTACTGGTCGCCTCGGCAGCCTTCGTGCTCGCCGCGGCGCTTTTCGGCGCGGCGATGACCTACGGGGCTCTGGGTGTCGCCCTCGGCGCGCTGCTGCGCCGAGAGGTGGAGGGAATGTTCGCCATAGCGATGATCAGCTGCTTCGACATGGCGGTACAGAATCCCATCGCCAGCGCCGGTGCGGACAGCGATTTCGTGCGCTGGTTGCCCTCTTACGGAGCGATGCAGGCTTCGACCGCGGCCGCGTTTTCCGACGCCTTGCCGAGGTCAGGCTTCGCCGTGCAACTGGCCTGGTTCACCGCGAGCGCCCTTGTCGGGCTGGTCGCTTTCCATCGACGCACCCGCTCCTGTCTTCGGCCCAGGATGTGGATGCGCCTTCCCGGGCCGACGAAGTCGAGACAGCCGATGAACCACTGAGGACGTCCCGCACGACCATATGATGAACGCGCGGGAACATACCCCTGACGGACGGACTTACGACGCGGAGGGAACCGGTTCGGCGGCCGCGAGGTAGACCTCCCGGCGCAAGCGTTCCAGGTCCGGCGCTGCGGTATTGGAGGTAGGCGTGTACCGATCGCTCTCACGCCCCCACAACCCCACGCTGGTTATGTTCACATACATTTCCGCGTAGTCCTTCCCCCGGCCGGGCAAGCCGGGAAGAACGCGGAGAAGCGCGGGGACGTGGTGGATCACCGCCTCGAGTTGGGCACGCTGGTCCGCCACTTGGCGCTGTACTCGCTCTACAGCCTCGCGGCGGGTGCAGCCGGTTTCGTGACGGACCGCACGCACCAGGTTGTAGGGGACTCGATCTGCCTCGTCCTGGTCCAGCCCTACGAGGTCGTTCTCCACGAAGGTGACCCAGAAGGCGAGTTCCTCCAGGCGGCGGATCACGGCGTGGTTGCGCAGCTGCGCGGGCAGTTCCCGGTCGTGATACACCTCCATGCAGGCGATGGCGGTTTCGATTCCACTGGTCGACATCCGCAGCGGCAGGTAGTTGGCCGTGGAAGGGATGTAGCCGTCGATGCGATGGTGCGCTTCGCGTTCGGCGGCTCGGAACCACTCCTCGAGGGTGTCGAGGAAGCGCTCCTGCCAGCGGGTGGTCCTGCCATCGCGCAGTCGCGGCCATAGCCTCGCCCAGGCCGTCGGAATCGCGCCGGGCCGCCACGGCTTCGCCGGGTCCTGGCGCAGTGTCGCCACCATGCCACGTCTCAACGCGGTCACGGCTTCCGGGTCCGTCAATTGTGGATCTTCGAAGAGGTCGTCCCAAGCAAGGACCAGCACGGCCATTGCGTAGGCGGTCTGTTCACGAGTCGCGTCCGCGGCTGGGGCCAGAGTCTGTGCCGGGATCCGGATCGCTCCGGTCCACCGGTGGTAGTCGGCCTCGGCCGGGGAGGCGGCGAGGCCGGTGTCCAGCAGCCAGCTCCTCAGCCATTGCGCGAGCTGCGGCGGAAGCCCGCTACCGTGGGCTCGGGGTGGCCGCGTCGGCTGCCGGGGGACCGCGGGTTCGGCAGTTCGCCGGTCCAGGATGGACCGGGCGTAAGCGGTCATCGCCTGGCGTGCGCGCGGGTCGACGGGCAAGGTGGCGAGCTGACCGGCGGCCCGGTCCATGAAGTCATCAGCCAACGCGCGTGCTTCGTCCACGGCGCCGCAGGCGATGACCAGTTCGCGAGCACGTGCCGCTTGCTCTCGCGTCATTCTCTTGTCCAGTAGGCGACCAAGGTTTCGGTCGCGGGCGGCCGCACGAATCACCGGAAGCGTGTAGATGCCCTCTGGCAGATCCGCGTTGACGGGCTTGCCCATTTCTTCGGCGGTCGAAGTCAGATCGAGGATGTCGTCATACAGCTGGTAAGCCAGCCCGAAGTATCGGCCGAACAGGGACAACGCCTCTTCGCGTTGCTCGGTTCGGTCGGCCTGCATCGCGCCCACCCGGCATGCCAGCGATAGCACCGCCGCCGTCTTTCCGTCGATTGCGTCCAGGTAGGACTGCTCGCCGCGGGATGCAGTGTAGAGATCGGCGGCCTCCATCACCATGCCCGCGCACATCTGCTCACCCGCGATCGCCCCCGCGAGAACCTCGCGCTGCCCGAGTTCGGCCAGCATGCGCACGCTTGTGAGCATCAAGGAATCTCCACCCAGTACGGCCATATGGGACCCCCACACCACATTGGCACTGGCACGACCTCGACGCTCGTAGGCGTGATCGATGACGTCATCGTGGTACAGCGAGCCCAGATGCAGCAGCTCGACCGCGGCGGCGGCACGCACGACACGATCGTCGGCCGGGGCCACGGGATCGGTGAGCAGGTAGTACGACATGAGGCTCAACGTGGGGCGGACCAGGCGGCGCGATGTGCCCAGACCGTTGTCGGTGAGCGCGGCCAGGTCAGGTCTGCCTTCCAGCCGAACCGGACCGAGAAGGTCACGGACACGGTCGAGGTCCGCATGCAGATGGGGGAAGACAGCCGAATGATTTCACGTGGCACGCGGGCACTCCTGACTGGTTGCATCGGTCATCCACAACACCGCCGATCAACGCAATTTGACACCACTGTGGCACCGAATATGTTGGGAACGGCCAATTTTGAGTCGTATTGACAATCGCGGTGACCGGCAGACGTCGGCAGTGCGCCGCCCACCGAGTGTGGCGGCCCGCGTGTACGCGTTGAGCCCGGGAGCCTGGAGCGATGGCCGACGCGGGTATGACGACAGGGCTACACGAAACCGCTGTGGCAGCATCACCGAGATGCCCGTCACCACCACCGCACTCGACCACATCCGGCTCACCGTGTCCGACATCGACCGCTCCCGAGCCTTCTACGACCTCGTCTTCGGCTGGCCGGTCTTCCTGGAACTACCACCGGACGCGGACGAGGCCACCCGCGAACAGCTGTGGTTCCTCTTCGGCGGAGTGCTCTATCGAGTCGGCGAGACACAACTGCTCGGACTACGCCCCGTCGGCACCGACGAATTCGACGAGAACCGCACCGGCCTGGACCATCTCGCATTCCAGGTACCCGACCTCGCCGCACTCGACGACGCTGTGTCCCTGCTCGACACCCATGGCATCACGCACAGCGGTATCAAGAACCTCCGGATCATGTCCATCCTGGAGTTCCGCGACCCCGACGGTATCGCCCTGGAACTCGTCGCACGGCATTAGGGGCAGATAGCCCGGCGCCGAGCCGAGCGGTCAGAGGGCGAGCATGGCAGCAGCGCCCTGGTCGTCCGAGGTGTGCCGCAGGCGCGAAACCACGCGACATTGGGTCGTCACTTCAAGCCGTGGGGCTGGCGCCGTTCCTGCTGATGCCCGCGGCCGAGCTGTGTGACCGGCCGGTGACGGTAGAGCAGGTTCGGGGCCGGCCGATTGATCCCTTACAAGAGCGACAGCTCACGACCCGCTACTTTGGGAGCACCCCAAAGCAGAGGAGAGCCCCGTGGGCAAGGTGGTCATGTACAGCTCGGTGTCGGTGGACGGCTTCGTCGCGGACGAGAACGACCAGCCAGGACCGCTGTTCGACTGGTTGTCCAACGGTGACGTCCCGTTGGACGAGAGCGGCGAGGTGAAGGTGTCGCAGACCTCCTACGACTACACCCGGCCGTACTGGGACCAGATCGGGGCGACAATCGTCGGCCGCCACGTCTTCGATATCACGGACGGCTGGGACGGGAAGCCTCCAGGCGGGATCGACCACGTGGTCGTCGTGACGCACCGGCCGGCGCCCGAGGGCTGGGACCCCGAGGCGCCGTTTCACTTCGTCGACGGCGTCGAGGCAGCCGTCGCCAAGGCGCGGGAACTCGCGGGCGACCGCTTGGTCGAGGTCGCCGCTGGCGACGTCGGTGGCCAGGTGCTTGCCGCGGGGCTGATCGACGAGGTGCGCATGGACGTCGTACCCGTCGTGTTCGGGTCCGGCAAGCGCTACTTCGGGTCGGTCGACGCGCAGCACCTGCTGGAGGATCCCGACGTGGTGATTCAGGGCAACCGGGTGCTTCACCTGCGCTATCGGGTGCGCCGTCGATCAATCTGAGCGGGCCTGGGACATCCACACCCCCGATTCGGGGACAACACAATTCGGGTCATGCGTGGTGCGGGCTCGCCGATTAGGTTCGGCCGTCAACCGATGCACGAGGAGTACGAATGTTCGCAGTACGTGGATTCGCCGCCGGCCTCATCGGCGCCGCAACGCTGACCGGTGCTGGCGCGGCCGCCGCGGCGCCGTTGCCGCTCGAACCGCAGGCGCCCGCACCGGCCGTGTCGGTCGCAGGGAGTTGCGGCGGTATCACCGACCCGTTCGTGGCGCTGGTCTGCGCGATCAGCAGCCTGTTCGAGCGGAGGTGGCACGGCCGCTCGATGAGCGGCCGTCGAGTCGGCTCAGCCGAATAAGCAGCGCCAACGGCGCTGATACGGAAACGATCAGCCGGGACCAGAACGTCTCAGTGGGTGTGATCGGCCGCCGCTCGTGAAACAGCAGATCCGAGTTCTATCGCTGGTCGCAGCGAGTGCCGTGTCACCAGTTGCATGCCGATCGGTAACCCGTCGATATGTCCGGCGGGAACGCTGATGGCGGGGGCCCCGACGAGATTCCAGATAGCGGTCATCGACAGCAGCGCCTTCTTGGTGGGGACGCGATCGCCGGAGACGAGCGAAAGGCGTTCTGCGAGAACGGGTGCGGGGATCGGGGTGGTGATCGTGGCCAGCACGTTGATTCCGCCGTGGAGCAGTTCGAAGACCTCAGCCACCGCCGCCGTGCGCGCGGCCAGGGCGTCCGCGTACTCCTGCGACGTCACTTGCCGGGCCCGGCGCAGACGGTCCAATGTGTCGGGCTGGTAGAGATCCGCTGCGTTGCTGACCAGTGTCTCGTGTACGGCGGCCACTTCGAAGCCCTGGATCGTCTCGAAGATCGCCTGTAGCCGCTGCGGCTGCGGAAGTCGCACTTCCTCGAGGCGGACGGCCCTGGCGCCGGCCAGCCCGGAAAGGATCGCGTGGCAGCGTTCGACGAGTATGGGATCGGCCGGGCCGAGGCCGGACGGGTCCAGCCACCCCACGGTGACCGGGCCGGTCCGGGGTGGCGATCCGGGTGGTTCCAACCCGAGTTCCCGGCTCACGATGCGGATATCGGCGGTGTCCGCGAGCAGGAATCCGACGTGGTCGAGGCTCGGCGCCAGTGGGAATACGCCGTCCGTGGAGATCTGTCCGTACTGCGGTTTGAAGCCGGTGATCCCGCACAGGGCGGCTGGGATGCGGCACGATCCGCCGGTGTCGGTGCCGACGGCGAGTGCGACGATTCCGGCCGCGACCGCCGCGGCACTGCCACCGCTGGAACCGCCTGCCATACGCGTGAGATCGTGCGGGTTGCGTGCGGGGCCGGTGGCCGAGACGTCCCCGGTGGGCCCGTACGCGAACTCGTGGGTGACGGTTTTGCCGAGTACGACGGCGCCGAGTTCCTCCAGCCGCGTGACGACGGGCGCGGAAGTGGTGGCGATGTTCCCGGCCAGATGAGCCGACCCGCATTCGGTCGGCATGGTGGCGACGTCGATGACATCCTTGACCGCGATCGGGATTCCGTGCAGCGGACCGCGCGGCCCGTAATCGCCTATTTCCCGGTCCGCGGCGGCCGCTCGGTCGAGCGCGCCGGTCCGGTCGACGTAGACGAAGGCGTTGATCTCGGCGTTCACCGCGTCGATCCGGGCGAGTGCCCGCTCGACGAGTTCGGTCGAGGTGATCGAACCGGCGCGCAGCCCGGCGGCCGTATCGCGGATGGACAGTGCGGGTGCGTGCGGAATCGGCCCGGCCAAGGGGATATTCGCGGTGCTCATGGTAGGTGCTCCTATCCGGGTCAGGTGAACAGGCCGATGGCCGGAACGATGGTGGCCGTGCAGATCGCCATCGACCCGACGCACCCGACGAACCTGTGGATGTGCGGGGGCACGGCCGCACCGAGACGGAAGGCCAGCGGAGGCCCGGCGAGCACGCCGAGGATCGAGGCGGCGATGACGGGGATCGGAGACCCGCCGAACGCGATGACGGCGGCGGGTGCCACCGAGACGATGGGGACGAAACTCGGATACCATCCGTGCGCACGCCACCGGCCACGCCATACGATCACCGACAGTGCACCCGCGGCCAGCTGCGCGCTCAGGATCTGCGGAAACAGCCCGGCGACGCCGTCGGTGGGCTGTGCCGCGAGGTAGGCGAGTACGCCCCCGGTGATCAGTCCCGCACCGGCCCACTCGTTGCCGAAGAACGGAGCCTCGGTGAAGTCGGCGAGGACCCGGCGCAGCATCCAGGTCGCGGACTGCGGGGAGGCAGAGGCGGTGTGCTCACCGGGTTGTGGCTGGTTCGCGTAACTGCCCGCGCTCGGGTCCAACCAAGGCAACCGCCGACACAGCGCGAATGAAAAATACGCGGTCACCGCCATCGCGGCGGTGAATCCGGCGACCGCTGGAATTGCCAGAGGCGTACAGATGTACGCCGCTGCGGCGATGGCGGCTGGAGCGGTCAGTCCGGCTCCCAGCACCGCGGCGGTCAGTGCGACCTTCCACCCTCTGCCGTACATCAGCACGACCGCGGGCGTCACCGACGCGAAAGCGACGAACAGTGGCTGCCACGGGGTCCGCGCCGATTCGGTCCAGCCCCACGCGAGGTGGGTCAGCAGGAGAGCGAGGATCCCCGACCCGGCCATCCACGGCCACAAGCCGGAATCGCACGCGACAGGAAATCCCTTCCAGCCGACATCCCTCGTCCGCACCGCATGCGCGACAGCCGCACCGGCCAGCATGAGCAGCCCTGCCGAAGCGGTGCCGTAGAACATCGGATCGGAAAGGTTCGCCAGAATGGCTGGGCCGGCTTCCCGGATGAACGACAATGCGCTGCCTAACCACAGGGGCAATTCGCCGGGCGTGTTCCGGGCGAGCGCGGGAAGAACTCCGACCACCGATACCGATCCGGCGGCCGCGATTGCCGCGACGCCCAGTACCGGGCCGTGCTCGGCGCGGCGCAGTGAGTGCACGAGCATCGGGCCCCTCATCGCGGAAACCTCTCACCGCGGGAGTATCCCAGCATCGGGTCATACAGATCCGTGCGACGATCCCGGTGCAGATCGTTGAGGTTGTTCCAGATCGGCGCGCTGCGCGCGGACATCAGGTCGACCGATGCCGAGACGATCGTGTGTTCATCGGGTCCGGCGACGGCGCCGAGTGGCCATCCGTTGGTGCCGGCGATCATGGAGCAGCCGAGGAATTGTGCCCCTCGGTCGGTGCCGACCCGGTTCGCGGCGGCGATGAACACATTGTTGGTGTGGGCCGCGGTCATCGTCAGGTAGTTGGCCATACAGCGACCGGCCTCGTCGAACAGTGGGGGCGGAGTCCAGACCCAGTTGTTGCTCGAACAGATGATGTCGGCGCCCTGCTGAGTGAGTATCCGCGGTACCTCGGGGAACCAGATGTCCCAGCAAATGAGCATCCCGATGCGGCCGATAGGGGTCTCGTAGACGGGAAAGCCCAGGTCGCCGGGAGTGAACCAGAGCTTCTCCTGGTTCCACAAATGGGTCTTCCGGTAGGTGCCGATCAGTCCGCCGGGGCCGACGAGCGCTGCGGTGTCGAACAGTCGTACACCGTCGAGTTCGGCGAAGCCGACTACGACATACACCGTGCGCCGGGCCGCGAATTCGCACCAGGCGTCAACGAAGGGGCCGTCGACAGGTTCGGCGTGCGCGTACGCCTCGGCACGGTCGGCGAACGAGTAGCCCGAGGATGACAGTTCGGGCAGCACGATCAGATTCGCGCCGCCGGCCGCCGCGGTCTCCGCGGCGGCCAGACCTTCGGCCAGATTTTTTTCCCGGTGTTCGAGGCCGACCTGCGGATCGGACTGGACAACGGCGATATGCACGGGACTGACAGACATGGCATCGACTCTTTCGGCTGACGAACTGTTGCCATTACGCAAACGTTTGGGTTACGCTGCGATAGCAAGCCAAACGTTTGGGTTTGCGGTGTTCGGAACGTTAGTGTGATGCAGAACATGTTGTCAAGACTCGAGAAGGACCCGTTGACGATGTCGAACCCGAACCCCCCGACGCTGCAGCAGATCGCCGACGACCTCGGCTTGCACGTGTCCACGGTGTCTCGGATCCTGAACGCTTCCGCCGCCGACGGAGCAAGGGCGGCCTCATCGAAGACGGTCGAACGGGTCAGGGCCTACGCGAAAGAGGTCGACTACCGCCCCAATCCGCTCGGGGCGGGCCTGCGGACCAAGCGCACCAACCAGGTCGCGGCTCTGGTACCCCGCCTGTCGGATCTGGTCCTGTCGACCATCTACGAAGGTATCGACGAGGCCGCCACCGAGATCGGACTCTCGGCCTTCGTCACCAATACCTTCGACGACCCGCGGATCCAGCAGCAGAAAGTGGAACTGGCCCTCTCCCGTCGGGTCGACGGCATCATTCTGGGCGACTCCCGTCTCGACGGCGCCGTCGCCGAAGAACTGCGCCGGCGGAAAGTGCCTTACGTGTTGGTCAACCGCCGCGCACCGGGGCACGTATCGATCACCTGTGACAACTACCTGGGCGGGCGGCTCGCGGCCGAACACCTCTTCACTCGCGGCCACCGAGTCGTCGGTATCATCGCCGCTCAACCCTATGCCAGTACCGGCACCGATCGGTGCCGCGGCTTCGTGGACTACTTCGCCGAACACGACTGCCCGATTCCCGAACAACTCGTGGCACACTGCGGTTTCGACGCCGAATCCGGAGCCGAAGCCGCCGCGCGGCTTCTGCGCCACCGCCGGGCACCGACGGCGCTGTTCGCCGTGAACGATTTCTCGGCCATCGGCGCCATGTCCGCGGGCCGGCAGTACGGGCGGACCGTGGGAACCGATCTCGCGGTAGTGGGCTTCAACGATATCTCCATAGCCCGGCAACTGACCGTGCCGCTGACCTCGGTGCACTCCGATATGCACGGTATGGGCCGCGAGGCCGTGGCCACTCTGGTCCGGATCATCGCGGGGGAGACCCCGGAAAGCCGCACCTTGCCACCCGAACTCGTCGTCCGAGCGTCGTCGGACTTCCAGCTCACCGAATAAGTCATCCAGTACTGAACAACGAGGAACGATCATGGCTGTCCAGCAATACGTCCTGCGCGATTTCGAGCTCGAAAGCGGCGTGGTTCTCCCCGAGGCGATTCTCGCGTACGCCACCTACGGTGAACTCGACCCGGATCGAGGCAACGCGATCGTCTTTCCCACCTGGTTCGCCGGTACCCATGAATCCAACGAATGGCTGATCGGCCCGGGCCGCCCTCTGGACACCGACCGCTACTTCATCATCGTGCCGAACACATTCGGCAACGGACTGTCCTCGTCGCCGTCGAACACCGCCGCGCCCTTCGACGGTCCGAGATTCCCCGGTATCACCATGCGGGACAACGTCGAAGCTCAATACCGTCTCGTCACCGAACATTTCGGTATCCGTGAGCTGGCGCTGGTGCTGGGATGCTCGATGGCAGCGATGCAGACCTATCAGTGGGCGGTCGATCATCCCCGCATGGTCCGCCGCGCCCTCCCGTACTGTGGAGCGCCGAGAACCCCCGCGCACTGCCGGCTGTTCGTCAACAGTCTGCGCGCGGCGCTGACCGCGTCGGCGACCGGAAAGGGCGAACCCGCGAATACGCCAGGCGCCGCCATGGAGACCTTCGCCCGCGTCTTCGCTGCCTGGGGATTCTCCCAGGCCTTTCATCGGCAGGAGGAATACCGCACCCTCGGATTCGATTCGCCTGAGGAGACCACCACCGGATTCTGGATCGCGAACTTCGCCGGCCTCGACTACGACAATGTGCTCAGCCAGCTCGACACCTGGATCACGGGCGATGCATCCCGTGGCCCGCGGTTCGGCGCGGACCTGCCCGCCGCACTGGGTTCCATCGAAGCTCAGCTGATCTCACTGGCCTGCGATACCGACCTGTACTTCCCGCCGGAAGACGAGGAGGCTGCCGTATCCCATATACCGAACGGGAAAGCACTGACGATCCACAGTGTGTGGGGGCACCAGGCGGGCGGCGGCGCCGATCCCGTGGGCGCCGAGATCATCGGCGAGCAAGTGCGGCAGCTCCTCGGCGCGACCGGTTGACCCACCAGCTACCGGCGGGAGCCCGGGCCACGTCGCACAGGCTCCCGCCAGGCGTGTCTCATTGACATGAGGAGTTCGGTACCGCTGCCAATTGTTCATGAGATGCCGTGGCCGGATGGGTCGTAACGATGGTCAGTCTGCTGAGCGTTCATCGAGCAGGGTGGTGAAACCGGCCTGCGGATCAAGCGCACAGCAGATCGAGGCACACCCGAGTCTCCTCGCAATCGTCGCACCGGCACCGCGTCGGGTTCTCAGGAGCTGGCGATGGTCTCTATCAGACTTGCGAAGCTGTCTCTACCGTGCCCCGCTTCGATGCCTCTGTATGTGAGAGATCTGACGAGTTCAGGTAGTTCGGTGTTGATACCGTGCTCCTGCGCGGCCTGGATGAGGTGATCCATGAGGGGTGCGTCGAGTTCGAGCCATTCCTCGTCGCCGGGGTACCGGCCGTTGTCTATCTGTTCGGCGTAGTCGGCGATCACCGACGCGATCGTGGTCGACATCCAATGATTCAGCAGTGGGGCCGTCGTTGTCGCGCGGACCTCGGCCGTGCGCAACAATGCTGCGCTGTACAGGTATCCGATCAGGGTGGCCCACGCGAAGTTCAGCATAGCGACGTCGTAGAGCGCCGCAGTGCCGGGGTCCGGTCCCAGAAAGGTCGCGCTACCCAGCTGTCCGAGCAGTTGTTCGTGATGCTCGAACAGTTCTTCGGAACCGCTGTACACCAGTACTGTCTCGGGCTTGCCGACATGTTCGGGGTGCGCCATCAGCGCACCGTCGAGGTACCGGCCGCCACGTCGGGCCACCCAAGCGGCCAGTTGCCGGGCCTGCGCACCGGTGCCCGAGGTCACGTTCACCAGGTCGCGGGATGTGATGTGCTGCTCGGCTCGTCCGAGAATGCGAGCCGCAGTGCCGTAATCATCAACGCACAGGAAGACCACGGACGCGCCGTCTAGAGCCGTATGCAGTGACCCCGCTCGTGGAATCGAGCGCGGATGAATGGGATCGTCCTGCTCGTCCCAGAATGTGACAGCGTTGTCCCTCGCCAGAGCTTCGGCCAGTGCGGCTGCTCGCACGCCGCATCCGATCACGGTCACGGCTGTTCCCGCAGGTGTACGCATCTTGTCTTCTCTCCGTGTGCTGCCCACCGTTCGTGACGTGAGCGAAGGGGCTCGAGTGCCGTTAAGCTAATGCTTCACATTGATGTGAGAGTCAAGTCGGAGAACCGCGATGCGCATCGGCGAACTGTCGAAACGAACGGCAGTCAGCCAACGGCTGCTGCGTTACTACGAGGAACAGGGGCTTTTAGCCCCTCTTCGCGAGTCGAGCGGTTACCGAAACTATCGCGACAGCGATATCGACCGGGTACACCGCATCCGCACTCTTCTGGCCGCAGGCCTCGGTACCGCCACCATCGCTCATGTCCTGCCCTGTACCGTCGACACCGACGACGGGCTGGCCGCGGCATGCCCTGATCTGCTCGCCGACCTGTATCTAGAACGCGACAGGATCTCCGCCGCCATCGACGAGCTCAACCGCGCACAGCACGCCCTGGACTCCATCATCGCCGCCACGAACCGATGAATCGCCGCCGCTGCCGGTGCGGCCACGTCATCCTCCGCGCCTGGGCATCGAACAGCAGAGCGCTCTGAGCGGAACTGCGGCAGCAGGTGTTCGATCTCGAGGCTTACGCCGACAGTTGGCAGTTCGACTTTGAGGCCAACGGCGCGATCATCGACAAACACTCGATCGCCAGTCCGAACCGCTACGCCTCCTGGGTCGGGCCAGACTGCGGCAATTGGTGCGGGAGATCGTCCAGCCTCAGGCCTTCCACGTGCGAAGTAGCGCGGCCGCTGCCGCGTTAGACGGGGGTCCGGCGCGTTGGTCAGCTGAGGCCGTATCCGATTCCGAACGTGACGGCCAGCCATCTGAGGAACATGTGGAGGCCGCCGCTGAGATCGAGTCCGAACAAGCCCATCGATCTCATCTCCTTCCGAGATCGATTCGTCTGCGGGTCCCCGACCTGTTGATTATTTTATCGCTGTTCACAGCCTTGCCGCAGCATCCATCGGCACTGATCGCAGGCTGGTCGACACGGTCGGCGGCGCGGCCGAGGGGGAGCGGGAGGGTGATCGGGTCGCCGGGTGGTGAGCCTACCTGACCGAATACCACGACTCCGGCGCTCCGCGAGATGGTTCCTGCGTGGTGGGTCCCCAGCCTGCTTTCGGCACCCGCTACGGCGGCTGATCGGAGCTCAGCCGTCGCGGTCCGGCGCGGGCGGGTTTCGCCGGGTGAGTTCGGCGTTGCGTTCGCGTGCTCGAGCGAGTTGGTCTTCCAGGACGATGATCCGGCACGCCGCCTCCAGCGGTGTGCCCGCATCGATCAGCGCGCGGACCCGCGTGGCGATTCGCAACTGGGAGCGGGAGTAGCGGCGGTGACCGCCCGGTGAGCGCTGCGGTGTCAGCAGTTCGGCGGCGTCCAGGCTGCGGAGGAAGGCGGGGGTGACGCCGAGGATTTCCGCGGCTCTACCCATGCTGTAGGCGGGGTAGTCCTCGTCATCGAGCCGGTCGGCGGCACTGGAAGCGTCTGCGGGGTCGGTGGGGTCGGTGGGATCATTTGGTTGCTGCACAACACCTCTGGGGGTTCAACGTCGACAGGCCCCGGCGCGTGGTGTGCCGGGGCCTGGAATCGAAGGGTTTCACGTCAATCCCGCCGGTCGAGCGGTAGAGCCGACCGCGGGGACCGCTCCCGGCAACAACCCGGGACGCGGAATCCGGGAAGAGCTGTTCAGTAACCACCTCCTGGGTTGCCCGACTGCGGAATTCGTCATCCCCTCCGGCGGTCCGGCCGACTGCACCGGATTCTCTCCTCCGCCGGAGGGGATGGTGGATCTTGCTTCCGGTGCAGTTCACCTGCCCGGCCAACCAGACTTCTCATCTCCAACGAGAGAGAAAGTACACCCCAACGTCCAGAATGTCTACACCCTGCACCAGAGATTTTCCCACTTCCCGGGCAGCTTGTTTTTTTGCCGTCGAGCCTCGGAAAGGGGTGGATGTGGAGTGCGCTGCGGCGGCGTCCTGGTTCTGCTGCGCAGCACGGTGCGCACCATTCGACGCACCGGGCGGGAGGTCCCCGGGAGCGCTCAGACCTCGCCGTCGAGGGTCAGTACGACCAGCGGCATGGGCCGGTCGACCTTGGCCTGGAAGTCCGCCAGCAGAGGGTTGTTGCCCAGCACCCAGGCCGCGAACTCGTCGTATTCCGCGCCTTCGAGCACCTTGCCGGTCGCCTGGTAGGTCTTGTCCCGGAGCTCGATGGTGACCTGCGGATTCGCCTTGATGTTGTACCACCACGCCGGGTACTTGTCCTCGATGAACGAGCTCACGAACATGGTGTCGTCCCGGTACAACGGTGACAGCGGAATCGTGTGCCGCCTGCCGCTCTTGGCTCCCGTGGTGGTGAGCAGGATGAGGTCCCCACCCGCGTAAGCACCACCCACCTTGCCCGAGTTCTCCCGGAACTCCCTGATCACATCATCGTTCCAGTTGGCGATGCCGTCCTGCTGGTCCCAAGCCTGGTTCCACGGCGCGTTCGGATCGTCGTAGGCGGTGGTGGCGGTTCGATCCGGTTGTCTCGCAGTCGAGTCGGTTCCGTTCATGATTCGAGTGTGTCGCGGAGATAGGACAGCTCCCGTCCTACATCGAGGTGGGAACCGGGGGACGAGGCATAGATAGGAGTTCGTCATGCCGAAGTGAAGTCAATATCGGCGTGTGTCGGGGGCCGAATCCGAGATACCGCGACCAGCTCGTTCAGTCGGCGCCTGATGGCATATCCGCAGGTTCCTCGGTGCGGATAGCGATCCCCTTCCTCGAAACCGACTATTCAGCACTACTGAGTAGCAGCTAGGCTGTACCACAGAGTAGCGACCGCCCGGGGATGCTACCTCCGCTCGTCCCCGATTCTTGCGTATAAGTATACGTGTACTTATAGTGAGGCACTGTGGCGTTCGAGCGGCCACCAAACCTTCACTACCGCAAAGGAAAGAACATGAGCGACTCCCTCCACACGATGACGTCCCTTCCTGCTACCCGTCCCCCCAACTGCCCGTTCGACCCGCCGTCAGAGCTGATCGAGGCCCGGCGGCACGGACCGATCAGCCGCTACACCTTCCCCGGCGGACAATCCGGCTGGCTGGTCACCGGATACGATCTCGCCAAGTCGGTCCTGGCCGACGCACGGTTCAGCTCGCGCAAGGAACTATTGCTCCACCCGACCATCGACTACTCGGGCTTCGAAGTCCCGTCGGCGCCGCCCGGCGAGTTCCTGCTCATGGACGAACCGCAGCACGGGCGCTATCGGAAACCGCTGGCGGGCAAGTTCACCGCCCGGCGGATGCGGCTGCTCACCGAACGCGTCGAGCAGATCACCACCGATCACCTCGACGCGATGGAGAAGGCCGGGCCGCCAACGGATCTGGTGGCCGCGTTCGCCAGGCCTATCCCCGCCATCATGATCTGTGAACTGCTGGGAGTGCCCTACCAGGACCGAGACTCCTTCCAGGAGAACGTGGAGTCGTTCATGAGCGGGGAAACAAGCGACGAGGACTTGATAGCGGCGGTTACCGCGACATACGACTACCTCACGGCCCTGGTGGCCGCCAAGCGCGCGAACCCCACCGACGACGTGCTCAGCGAACTCGCCGAGACCGACCTGACAGATGAGGAGCTACGGGGAATGGCTCTGATTCTATTGGCGGCCGGGCTCGATACCACCGCGAACATGCTGGCGCTGGGCACCTTCGCGCTTCTGCGTCACCCGGAACAGCTCGCCGCGCTGCGCGCCGATCCGGCGCTCACCGACCAGGCGGTAGAAGAGTTGCTGCGGTATCTGAGCGTCGCCAAGACATCCATGAGAGCAGCCCTGGAAGATGTCGAGCTGGGCGGCCAGACCATCAAGGCCGGTCAGGTGGTCATCGCATCCCTGCACACTGCCAACCATGACCCGGAACGCTTCACCGATCCCCACACCTTCGATCTGCGCAGACAGTCCAACGGGCATCTCGCCTTCGGTCACGGCGCCCACCTGTGCCTCGGAGCGCAGCTCGCCCGCATCGAGATGCGCGTCGCGTTTCCAGCGCTGATCAACAGGTTCCCCGCACTGCGCCTGGCGGTCCCGGCCGAAGAGGTCGCCCTGCGCCCGGAAACCGCGGACATCTACGGGGTGAAAAGCCTCCCGGTCACCTGGAACGCGTGACCGTACCCGGCATACCGCGCGGCAGCCGTGTGATCGCGCACCCGCACCCGTGCCGGCGGTGACGGGGCCAGGCCAGGTCGTCGCGATCGTAACCGCGGGTGGACCGCTGGCGCCGGTCACCGTGTCCCCGGGATTCGGCATGTTCTCGGTGCCATAGCCGGATGCGATGGGCGGGCCGAAAGCGGTATGCACCGTATCGGTGGGCATCGGGTACCGGTGATCCCGGCCTCAGGCCCGCACCTTCCATCTCAGGTCGACAACCACTTCCAGCCGAATAGGGCCGCTTCGGCGAGCAGGCGACCCATCACGGACCCGAGTGCGCTGAGGGCGAGAGCCTTTCGGAGGTCCGTCTTCGGCGGGAGAGTGTTGCGTGAACCGGTGCCGAGCTGCTCGTCGCCGGTCGGTCGCGTGGACCGTGGAGGATACCGCCTCGTAGATTGTGATCCGCTATACGCCTGACTATTACGAGATGTGCGGCGCGACTTCGGTGCATTGGTGAATCCACCCGTTCAGCTGCACCGGAACAGTGGTGCCGTGCGCTGGGAGAGAAAGACCAATTCGCAGCCTGTCGGTGGGATCGCTTTGCGTTCGTTGGCGGACCAACGTTGCCGCGGATGCCGTCGACGTCCCAGTGGGCTCCTGCCGCCCACAGTCTCCTCACCGGCCGGCGCCCTTGCAGGCAGGCGCCGTATACGCGGTGCACAGCTGGTCGATCAGCAGCGGAACCGTAATCGGGATCTCGATGGCGAGCTGGGAAGTCAGCTCGTCCTTTCGATACAGCAGGATGGTGATGAAGCCGTCGGACTCGTACAGCGCGATACGTTCCGGCTGCATGCTGGTGTCGAACGATTGGCGACTGGTCATGAGGCGGCGGCCGGTCGCGATGTCGAAGATCTCGAAGGTCGAATCCTCGGCCACGACGACCGCGAGGGTGTCGTGATCGGCGAGGGCTAGCCCGACGATGCGTTGCACCGTCACGGGAATCGTCGTTTGCTGTTGCCAGCCGCCGGAGGCGGACCGGTAGATGCGCAGCAGTCCCTCGCCTTCGGCGATGCCCGCGATCAGCGAGTCCGATACCGAGACGCGCGCCCCCGGTCTGCTGATCTCCGCAGGCGCGGGCGTGGTACGCGCGTCGGCGGAATCGCCGTCCCATTCGGTGATCCGCAGTCGTCCCGCGTCGTCGCGCCAGACGATCCGGCCGCGGTCGCCGTCGATGCCGTAGTCGACGACTCGGTCGGGCGGGATCACGTCCACGAGTTCTCCGGTATGACAGTCGATCGTGCCGCGCGGGCCCGGGGCTACCAGCAGCGCCTGCTGAGCCGACTTCTTGGATGTCTGGAAACCGGGAGCGGGAACGTACATCGCAGGCCGCACGGCGCAGAATTTGTCGGCGTCGCCGATATCGCCGGTCTCGGTGAGCATGATCGCCCGCGTTCCGGGCGCGGGGAAATCGGCGAGAATCTCCTTCCCGGCGGGGTGCACGGCGAGCGCAGTGCCCATCTTCTCGTCGCGCCAGTTCTGCACCGTTCCGTTGGGCTGCACAATCCGCACATGGTCGTATCCCATGATCATCCGCAGCGCGCCGAGCGCGGTCGTCGTCTCGGGCAGGGGCAGCTGCCGTATCCCCCAGGGTCGGTTGGTGGCGCCCTTCGTCGAGAGCACTTCGATCGGCAACTCGGCCTGAACGATCGCGATCTTCGACTCGTCGGTGCTCAGTGCCAGCCCATCGTACGCAGAGCTCTCTCGGAGAACGGTTTTGCCGGCCACGCCATCGAAGCGAGCGGAGTATCGCAGCCCCTCATCGACGGAGACGACGCCGCAGTCCGGACCGGAAGTGGCGAAGCCGTTGAACTCGCGTGCGAGGTGGACGGCGTCCACGGCCCAGACTGCCGTCGACCGGCCGCTGCCGCTGAGGTACACCTGTTCACCGTTCGCGCAGGCGCCCATGACGGCGTCTTCCCCGGCTCGCCCCGCGCTCTGGCCCCACCCCGAGGGCAGCGCACGCCAGGTATCGCGCGGCAGATCTTTGACCAGCGGCGGGTAGGCCACTTCGCCGGGCGGCCAGACAACCCACGCGCCGTCTCGGAACACGACGACGAACCCGTCCTTCATGGGCCGGATCCGTGTCGCGTGGTAGAACCGCTCCTCGCGCGCCCGGCTCTCGATACGGACCGATCCGGCGGTGCCGGGCATGGACACTGTGCCGTCCGCTGCTACTTCCGCGAGTTCACCGGTGAGCCCGGTCAGGATGAGCCGAGGCGCGGAGTCGACGGCTTCCGGAGTCGCCACAACTTCGGTGAGCGTGTATCCGTCCTGGTCGGGGCGGCCGAAGAGCCAGCGGCGATCGTCCGCGCGCACGGCGAAACCGCCCGAGTTGTCCAGCACGTCGACCGTGCGCACCGGCTGATCGCCGAGCCGATGCACTCCGTCGGCGCGCAACACGGCGATGCCGCCCGCACCGGCGACGACAGCCGCCGGATCTCCGCGTCGCACGGCGACGCTCGGCATGCCCGCGAGTTCGGTCGTCTCGCCCGCATGATCGGCGAAGTACGACATGCCGCGCGGACCGCCTTCCTCCTGGGTGGTGACGATCAGCCCGCCGGCGAACGTGTGCAATGCGCACGACCAGGAACGCGGCCAGGCGGTGTCCAGTCTGCGGACCTCCCGGGTGGCCAACGAGATGATCAGTGGGCCCGCGTCACTACAGCCCGCGGCCCAGCGCGGCCCGACCGAGGCGATCGCGCTGAGCTTCGGCACCCCTAGCCGCGTCGCGAACAATTGCCGCCCGGTCTCCAGGTCCCACTGGACCAAATACGAATCGTCGCCGTCCGGAGCATGCCCCCAGGCGAAAAGCTGCGAACCGTCGTGTGAGAAGGCGACACTCGTTCCGGGATAGCCGGCGTCCGCACGCGGGAACTCGAACGCGTGCTGCAAGACGGCGCTGGAATCCGCGACGGCGAGCAATGCGGCGCGGACGCTGGTACTCGAGGAGAGCTGCGCGGCTTCGACACCCAACCGGATGCCGCGCGCCGCGGAATCTCCTGCGGCGAGCAGTGCTTGCGCCGCGTTCGCTTCTGCCCTGGCCTGCACGGCTTCTCGGTCCGCGCGGGCACGATTGCTCTCGGAGCTTCGCCAATTGGCGAAAGCCAGCGTGGCCGCGACAAGCGCCAGCACCAGCAGAATGCTCAGCGTCGACACGATCGCTCTCGTCTGCCGCTGGCGGCGCTGCTGAAAGTTCGCCTCGGCGAGCAACAGGTCCTCGGGCCGTATCCCCGCGATCGGCGCGTACAAACCGACCAGCGCGGTCTCGTCGGTTCCCGTCAGAGAACTCCGCAATTCGAGCCACTTCTGCTCCTCTGGAAACCGCTTCGAGAGCGCCGACGGCAGAAGTCGTGGTTCGGAGAAGTCGTTGCCACTGTCATCCCACGTCAGATTCACCGCTGGGTCGTGCCGCACCAGGAACAGGCGGGACACGTCACCGCCGTGGTCCAGCCAGTGCTGGATCTCGAGATCCACCCACGGTGACTTGTAGGTGTCCGGACCGAGGAGGACGATCAGGCAGCGGGAATTCTCGAGCGCGTCCTTGATCTCCCCGCTGAGCTTGCCCGCGACGAGGGACTGGGTATCCAAGAACAGAGAGATGAGATCACCGTCGGGACGATGCCGTTTCGACAAGGCCACGAGCGCGCGCTGCAACTGGTGCGCGGCCTTGGTGGAGGTCTGCGCTCGGTAGGAGATGAACGCGTCGAAGCGTGTCCGTGATTCGCTTGTCGGCGGTGGCGTCTCGTTCAGCACGACAGACTCCCGGAGGTGACGGCCAGCACCGCGGACTTGGGGAACTCTATCCGGACACCGCCGGAGACCGCGACAACCGACTGTTTGTCGGCTGCGCCCGTGTGGCCGACAGCGTCGCCGCACGTCGGCCCGATTATCTGCATCGCGCGGTCGGACTCGGCGAGTGCGTCTGTGAACGTCTGGGTCCGCAAGTCGTAAGTGCGTACCCATGATTGCGGCGCCGGATCGCACGTCTCGTTGCGCGGCGGTGCGTGCACCTGGCCGGTGACCACGACTTTGCCGTCGACCCAGCGCAGACTGTCGATGTAGAACCAGGGATCGGACAACGCACCCGAGGACTTCATGCTGGCCAAGGGGCGATCGGGATAGGTGTCCAGCTCGCGCATCTCGGCGAGATCGACCACGCGAAGGTGGGCGACGGTGTTGCAGGCTCCGCCGGATCCGCCCGCGGTGAGCGCCAGATAGCGCCGGTCGGGCGAGACCTCGGCGTCGAAGGTTCTACCGTCGATCATCAAGTAGCTCAGCAACTGCCCGGTGCGGGAATAGCGCGCCACGACCTGGGGTCCCCGGCGCGCACCGCCGAGCCGCGAGACGTAGGTCAGGTAGACGTGCTCGTCGGTCGCAGCCAGCACGTCCGGCGGCCGGGAGTCCTCGTCGGTACGTACACCGAGCCAGCGCTCGTTCAGCCGCGTCGAGGGAGTGGAACGGATCTCGCCCAGACTGCCGTCGAATTCGACGAGGTCGAAGCCGTCCCCGGCCCGGTAGTTCGCCCGCGCGGTGATCGCGATGTCGCCCGCCAGCGCAACGCCGCGGCAGTCCATGCACGGCGCGGTGCGGCGCTCACCCGTTGCGTCGACGATGCCGATCACGTTGCCGGACACCACTACCGCGGAGCCTCGGTCGCGCCAGGCCACAGCCGCGCCGTTCCAATTCCCGCTCTTCGGAGCGAAAGACGTCAATTCGCGAGCGTCGGTGCCATCGGTGACGGTGAGGCCGGAATCGGTGTCCAGTATCGCGAAGCCCCGGCCTGCGCCGACCGCCGTGCCGGTCCGGTCGCTTCCGCAGGCGGGCAGCACCGCCACCGCAACGAGTATCGCGAACAGCGGACGCACCGAAACGCGAAGAACAGAAAGCACTCCCACCCCCAGCGAGATCAGAATTATCGCGGCCCGGCGACGCCGCGACTCGATCACCGAATGATCGCACGAAAGGCGATGCGGCACCGAGGAGTCGCGTCATCGAGGGCTGAACCAGACCCGGTGCCTGTTCCGCTCCCGATTCCAGTCGGTAGAGATGCAGAATGTTCGAGATTTGGATCCTCCCTACCGGCACCCTGTTCCGGAGGCGCACTCGCACTGTTGCGCCAGCAGTGAACACCGACCCGACCGGGCTCGATGATCACTACAGTCCGATCGCATGACGACAGTTACAACGCGCACGGTCGAGTACCCGGCCAACGGCCTGACGATGATCGGGCACCTCGCGCTCCCGGCCGGTGACGACCGCAGGCCCGCGGTCCTGATCGGACCAGAGGGCGTGGGACTCAGCGACGTCGAACGCCGCCGGGCCGACGCTCTCGCCGAGCTGGGATACGTAGCGCTGGCCTTCGACATCCACGGCGGGAGCTATCTGGGCGACCCCGACGAGATGCTGGCCCGTTGCATGCCGCTACTGGCTGACCCCGACCGGATGCGGGCCATCGGCCACGCGGCGCTCGACGTGTTGCGCGCCGCACCGCGGACCGACCCCGACAGGATCGCCGCCGTCGGTTACGGCACCGGCGGCGCGATCGTGCTCGAACTCGGGCGCGACGGCGTCGACCTGCGCGCGATCGCGACAGTCAACGCGCTGACCACGGGTCGACCAGGCGAGGCGGCGCGCATTCGCTGCCCAGTGTGGGCGGGGGTCGGGTCGGAAGACCCGATCATGCCGCCCGCGCAACGCGACGCGTTCACCGCCGAGATGCAGGCCGCCGGCGTCGACTGGCGCGTCGTGGTCTACGGCGGTGCCTTGCACGCCTTCCACCACCCGCCGGTCGACCACCCCACGGTCCCCGGTGTCGGCTACCACCCACGGCACGCGCAGCGAGCCTGGCACGACGTCGTCGGCCTGCTCACCGAGTGCCTACCCGTAACGGCTCCGGAATCCTGAAGCCAGGCGTCGAGTTCCGCTTCGAGTGGGGGGTCGGGTTCGATCATCGCCGGGGCTATTTCGACGACCGCGCGTCCTGACTCGGTCCCACTTGGATGCCCACCACGCAGGTGTCGTCGTCGGTGTCGGCATCGCTGCCGTCGAGCAGGTCGTCCAGACGATCGTCCAGACTGCCCGTGAGTTGTGCCGACGTCGCGAGCAGCCGTTCTATGCACTCGTCCAGAAGTCGATCGCGGCGCTCGATCAGCCCGTCGGTGTAGAGCAAGAGGGTGTCGTCGGTCTCCAGCTGGAGCTCCGCTTCTTCGAAGGTCGTCTCCGCCACGGCGCCGAGGAGCATCCCTTTGAGCATGGGCAGGCTGGAGGCCCGGCCCGCGCGCACCAGCACCGGCGGTAAGTGGCCAGCACGGGCCCAGCGCAGCACTCGGGTGTGCGGATCGTAGAGCCCGCAGATGGCGGTGGCGAAGATGTTGTCGGTGAGGTGGTGGGCCACCTGATTCAGCCAGGTCAGCATCTGGCCCGGGCCCGCCCCCGTGGCGGCGAGGCCGCGCAAGGCGTTGCGGAGCACCACCATGCCGGTGGCCGCCTCGATGCCGTGGCCGGTGATGTCACCGACGGAGACCAGGATCTGCTTGGTTGGCAGCACGAGCGCGTCGTACCAGTCGCCGCCGACCGTGTAATCATGCTCGGCGGGGCGGTATCGCACCGCGATGCGGAGACCGAACGCCTCGATGGACGGCTGCGCGTCCGGCATGATCGCCTGCTGGAGCTGCCGCGCCAGTTGGCTCTGTTCGGCGGCGTGCTGCTCGGTGTGGGCCAGCCGGTCGCGCGTCGCGGACAACGCGACCTCGGTCCAGTGCTGCGCGGAGATGTCTTGATACGCGCCGCGGATGGCGGCCAGGTGCCCCGCCTCCAGGACCGGTTCGGCGACGATCCGGATGTGCCGGGTCACGCCGTCCGGCCGGATCAGGCGGAAGTCGGTGGAGGCCGAGTGGCGGTAGCGCAGCAGAGTACGCAGAAACCGCGCCACCGCGTTCGCGTCGTCCTCGTGGACGTGCGCGGGCAGCTGCGAAAGCGGAATCGGGTCCGCGGTCGACGCCAGCCCGTAGAGGCTGAAGAGTTGACTGCTCCAGGTGATCTCGCCGGTAGCCGCGTTCTCCTCGAATCCGCCGACGCGGCCAAGTCGCTGAGCGTGTTGCAGCAGCGCCGCCAATCGCGCGGTCTCGTCCTCGACCCGCCAGACCATGAGCATGGTGTCGCCATGGCGGCTGATGCTGAGCGCGGCCGAGACGGTCAGCGGCACCTGGTCGACCAGTTCGGTCAGCAGCACCCGGTCGGCGCGAAAGGTCTCGCCGGTGGCGAAGACGTGCTCGATCCGCTCGAACAACTGTCCATCGCTCGCGGCCATCGGGTACGCCTCGAGCAGCAGCGCGCCGTTGACCAGGCCGCGGGGACGGCCCGCCGGGTCGACGAAGCAACTGTTGACGTGGTGAATGCAGAAGTCGACGAGCGCGCCGTCCTCGTCGAGGTGGGGCAGCAGCACGAGCGCCGGGTCGAAGAGGCCGTCCGCGAGCCGTACCAGGTCCGCGACGTCGGGCCGGTCCGGTGCCCGCGCCGCGGCCGAGTCCGACTCCAGGGTATGCGCGCACAGCTCGGCCAGCGCCTCCAACTGCCGGTGCACCTGGGGCGGCTGCGGTGCGAGCGGCTGCGGCCAGCACACCTCCAGCACACCGAGCAGCTTGCCTCCCGCACCCGCCGGAATCGCCGCCCGGCCGCCGTCGCGGTCGCCGACCGACGGGAGCCCGGACCGGCCCAGTTCCGGGATCCACACCGCGTGGCGCTCCACCAGCGCCTGCCGGGCCGGGGTCGCCACCCCGGGTGGCACGTACCGCCATCGCTCGGCCTCCTGCGGGCTGATGCCTGCGAAACCCGCCAGGGTCAGCGACGCGTCGGCGCCCGCCGACCAGATCGCCACCGCGGTGGCGCCCAGCGGCGTCACGGCGTGTTCCAGCACCGACTCCGCGACACGATGCGTGTCGCCGGCCGCGAGCAGCCCGCTCTCGGCCGTGCGCAACCGCACAGCCGCCGACGGCTCCTCGCGCGTGGCGGTGCGCAGCAGGAATTCTCCGACGACCGCGCTCACCTCGTCCTGGGCCGCTTGGTCGACCAGCTCGGCGGCCAGCTCCAGCGGCGTGATACCCGCCTGCTCTGCGAGGGCGTCGAGTTGCCGCACCGCCTGCGCGGGCCCGCAGTGCAGCCGTTCCACCAGCACGCCTTTGGCCATCTCGATCAGCGCGCGCCCGTCGGCGGTGGCCTGGGCCTGCTGGATCTGCGCGCGCAACCGCTCCACGGTGGCCGCGAGGCGGTGGACGGCGAGTCCCGCCTCCGGGTGAGCGTGCGCTGTCGCGCCGGTCTCGGCGCCGGGGCCGTCCGGATCGGTCATCAGGCACCCAGCCAGTGCTGGATGCATGCGATCAACGCGTCCGCGTCGACCGGTTTGGTGACGTAATCGTTGGCGCCCGAGGCGAGGCTTTTCTCGCGGTCGCCCAGCATCGCCTTGGCCGTGACGGCGATGATCGGCAAGCTTTCGTACTGCGGCATTTCCCGGATCGTCGCCGTCGCGGTGTAGCCGTCCATCTCGGGCATCATCACGTCCATCAGGACCAGGTCCGTCTCCGGATGAGCGAGGAGCTTGTCGATGCCCTCCCGCCCGTCCTCCGCGTGCAGGACGCTCATGCCGTGCAGTTCGAGGATGCTGCTGAGCGCGAAGAGGTTGCGCGCGTCGTCATCGATGATGAGCACTGTGCGGCCGGCGAGCTTGCCGTCCGGCCGCTGCGGCGCGGCGGCCGGCGCGTCGTCGCGACGTACCAGGGGCAATATGTCGCCGGGCGCTTCGGCGGTGACGTGCAGCGCGATCCGTTCGCGCAGGTCGTCCAGGCTGGACAGCAGCTCGAGCGGCTGGCGCGTGCTGCGCTGGTGCAGCAGGCGTTCTTGCTCGGCGTCGAGCCTGCGGTTGTGGACGAGTACCGGGACGCTGCTCAACGCCGCGTCCCCGTCCATCGTCTCCAGGAACCGCAGCGCGGCGCCGTCGGGCATGTCCAGCTCCAGCACCACGCAGTGGAACGCTTCGGCGGCCATCGCCGCCGCGGCTTCTTCCACCCCGACCGCGGTGACGACCTGGACCGGGCCGCGCGGATCGTTGCTGTCCGCCAGCTCGGCGACGGCGCTCTGCGCGACCAGCGACAGCAGGCCTTGTGGGCGTTCCTCCACGACCAGCAGTCTGCGGTGCTGTTGGGGCGCGGAGGGGGCGAGAGTGGGCTCGGGGTGATTGCCGGTCTGCTGGGCGTCCTCCCGCTCGCGCGGCGGCGCCTCTTGGAAGTCCGGCCGGGCGACCGGGAGATACAGGGTGAACGTGCTGCCCTGGCCGGGCGTGCTCTCGGCGGTGATGGCGCCACCGAGCAGGTAGGCGATCTCTCGGCTGATCGACAGGCCCAAGCCGGTGCCGCCGTACTTGCGGCTGGTCGTGCCGTCGGCCTGCTGGAAGGCACCGAAGATCGACTCCAGCTGGTGTTCGGCGATGCCGATACCGGTGTCGATCACCCGGAACGCGACGGCCGACCCGTGCTGGCGCACCGCCGCAGGCAGTTCGCTCGCCTCCGCCGGTTCGATCCGCAGCTGCACCGATCCGGTCTCGGTGAACTTGACGGCGTTCGACAGCAGGTTCCGCAGCACCTGCCGCAGCCGCGAGTCGTCGGTGAGCAGGTCCACCGGCAGGCCGGGCGCGGTCGTGACACGGAAGCGAAGACTCTTCTGGGTCGTCATCGGCCGGAAGGTGGCCTCGACGTAGTCCAGCAGCTGACGCAGCGACACGCGCTCCGGGGTGAGGTCCATCTTGCCCGCCTCCACCTTGGACAGGTCGAGGATGTCGTTGATCAGCTGGAGCAGGTCCGAACCCGCCGAGTGGATGATGCCCGCGTACTCGACCTGCTTCGGGGTGAGATTGCGGCTCGGATTCTGGGCCAGCAGTTGCGCGAGGATCAGCAGACTGTTCAGCGGAGTGCGCAGCTCGTGGCTCATGTTCGCCAGGAATTCCGACTTGTACTTCGACGCGAGCGCCAGTTCCCGCGCGCGGGTCTCCAGCTCCTGCCGGGCCTGCTCGATCTGCAAGTTCTTGGCTTCGATGTCGCGGTTCTGCATGGCCAGCAGAGCCGCCTTGTCACCCAGCTCGGCGTTCGAGCGTTGCAGTTCTTCCTGCTGGACCTGCAACTCCTCCGAGCGGGCTTGCAGCTCGGTGGTCAGGCGCTGCGATTCGACCAGCAGCTCGTCGGTGCGGGCGTTGGCGATGATCGTGTTGACGTTGACGCCCACCGTCTCCATCAGCTGGTCGAGGAAGTCCCGGTGGATGCGGGTGAAGCGGTGCAGGGTGGCAAGTTCGATCACACCGAGGACCTGGTCCTCCACCACGATCGGCAACATCAGCAGGTGGACCGGCGCGGTCTGTCCCAGTCCGGAGGAGATGGTGACGTAGTCGCCGGGGACGTCCTCCACGGCGATCGTGCGGCGGCTGCGCGCCGCCTGGCCGACCAGCGATTGGCCGAAGGCGAACCGCGGCGCGCTGCCCGGCTCCTCCGGGCTGCCGTAGGAGCTGATCAGCCGCAGTTCCGGCGGTTCCTCGCTGTCGTCGGCAAGGTAGAACGCGCCGAACTGCGCGGAAACCAACGGCGCCAGCTCGTCCATGATCAACCCGGCCACCACGTGCAGGTCTCGCTGGCCCTGCATGAGCCCGGAGATGCGGGCCAGGTTGGTCTTCAGCCAGTCCTGATCCTGGTTGGCCATGGTGGTCTCGCGCAGCGACTCCACCATCGCGTTGATGTTGTCTTTCAGCTCCGCGACCTCGCCGGAAGCCTCCACGGTGATCGAACGGGTCAGATCGCCCTCGGCCACGGCGCTGGTGACCGCGGCGATCGCGCGGACCTGGCGGGTCAGGTTGCCCGCCAGCTCGTTGACGTTCTCGGTCAGCCGCTTCCACGTGCCCGAGACGCCTTCGACCTCGGCCTGCCCGCCCAGCCGGCCCTCCGACCCCACCTCGCGGGCGACACGGGTCACCTCGGCCGCGAACGCGGACAGCTGATCGACCATCGTGTTGATCGTGGTCTTCAGCTCGAGGATCTCGCCGCGGGCGTCCACGTCGATCTTGCGGGTCAGATCGCCCTGCGCCACCGCGGTGGTGACCTGGGCGATGTTACGGACCTGGTTGGTCAGGTTGTTCGCCATGGAGTTGACGTTGTCGGTGAGGTCCTTCCACGTGCCCGCCACGTTCGGGACGCGGGCCTGACCACCGAGGATGCCCTCGGTGCCGACTTCGCGGGCGACGCGGGTGACTTCGTCGGCGAACGCGGACAGCGTGTTCGACCATCGTGTTGATCACACCGGCGAGCGCCGCGACTTCGCCCTTGGCCTCCACCGTGATCTTCTGACTCAGATCACCGCGTGCCACCGCGGTGGCGACCTGAGCGATCGAACGCACCTGTCCGGTGAGGTTGGAGGCCATGACGTTGACGTTGTCGGTCAGGTCCTTCCAGGTGCCCGACACACCCCGTACGGTCGCCTGGCCGCCGAGGTTGCCTTCGGTGCCGACTTCGCGGGCGACGCGGGTGACCTCGTCGGCGAACGCCGAGAGCTGATCGACCATCGTGTTGATGGTCTCTTTGAGCTCCAAGATCTCCCCACGGGCGTCCACCCTGATCTTCTGGCTCAGGTCTCCCCGGGCCACCGCGGTGGTCACCTGGGCGATCGACCGCACCTGCGCGGTGAGATTGTCGGCCATGACGTTGACCGACTCGGTGAGGTCTTTCCAGGTGCCGGAGACGCCCTTGACGTCCGCCTGGCCGCCCAGCCTGCCTTCGGTGCCGACTTCGCGGGCGACGCGGGTGACCTCGTCGGCGAACGCCGAGAGCTGATCGACCATCGTGTTGATGGTGTTCTTCAGCTCCAGGATCTCGCCACGCGCGTCCACCCTGATCTTCTGGGACAGATCACCCTGCGCCACCGCGGTGGCCACCTGGGCGATCGACCGCACTTGCGCGGTGAGGTTGCCCGCCATGAAGTTCACCGAATCGGTGAGGTCGCGCCACGTACCGGAGACGCCCTTGACATCCGCCTGGCCGCCGAGGGCACCCTCGGTGCCTACCTCGCGCGATACCCGGGTGACCTCGTCGGCGAAGGACGAGAGCTGATCGACCATCGTGTTGATGGTGTTCTTGAGCTCCAAGATCTCGCCGCGGGCGCTCACCGTGATCTTCTGGCTCAGATCGCCGCGCGCCACCGCGGTGGTGACTTGGGCGATGTTGCGGACCTGGTCGGTCAGATTGCCCGCCATGAAGTTCACCGAGGCGGTGAGGTCACGCCATACGCCGCCCACGCCGGGCACCTCCGCCTGACCGCCGAGCCGGCCCTCCGAGCCGACTTCGCGGGCGACGCGGGTGACCTCGTCCGCGAACGCGGACAGCTGGTCGACCATCGTGTTGACGGTGTTCTTCAGCTCGAGAATCTCGCCGCGGGCGTCCACGTCGATCTTCTGGGACAAGTCGCCCCGCGCCACCGCTGTCGCGACCTGGGCGATGTCACGCACCTGGCTGGTCAGGTTGCCCGCCATCGCGTTCACCGAGTCGGTGAGATCCTTCCAGGTCCCGGACACGCCCGGCACCTCGGCTTGACCACCCAGCCGCCCGTCCGTCCCGACCTCCCGCGCGACACGGGTGACCTCCGAGGTGAACAGCGACAGCTGGTCCACCATGCCGTTGAACACCGTCGCGATCTCGCCGAGCAGCCCGTCGGCGTCCGTCGGTAGCCGAGTGCCGAAATCACCGTCGCGCACGGCCGTCAACCCGGCCAGCAACTGGCGCAACTCGACCTGGTCCGCGGCCACGACAGCCTGCTCCGACGCGGTGCGGACAGACGCCGCCGTATCCGTCATGCTCATCCTCGTTCTGCCCACCCCGTATCGGACGCGACGCGCGCATGGCGCGAGTCGCCGACCAACGGTGCTGTGCTGGCTGCTGAACACGGAGGCACCGGCGGCTACGCCACTGAAAGTATCACCCGGAGACCTATCGCTCAGCATTCGTGGAGGGCTCCGCGGAAAACAGCGGCCGATGCACAGCATCCGATGCCGTTCCGCTGCTGCCGCACCTCGCAGCCGATACCGGTGTGCGGATTCCGCAGAGCACCAAAGACCGGTTCGTGAGGGCCTGGATCGTGTTCGATAAGCGGTTTCGGTTCTGCGGGCGGATCGGTGGATTCGCTGGTCGTCAGCGGCCATGGCGGTGGTCTTCCCGGTACCGGCTGTGGCGATCGCGACGTGTAACCGGCGTCCGGAGGTGGGCCAACTCACGCAGCAGCCGGACTTGGCCGTCGTTGAGCATCTGGCCGTTGTTATTGACGGCGCGCTCGATGATCGCGGCATCCGCTGTGGCCGCCGGGATGGCGCGCCCGCCTTCAGCTACAGGTGGCTCTGTCCGTCACTTGTGACGGCAGTCGTGCGGGAATCGTGATAGCACCATCAATCAGCGTCAGGCGTTGTTCACGATCGCCAACGGCACCGCCTGGCGGGCACTGGCGACGCCCGCCCATCGGCGCTATCGGGTTGGGCGCTCACTTGACTCCAGGGACCTTCGCTGGGCGCGTGGGCGGCGATGAGCGCAGGCTGTGGGTGGGGATTTCGGCCAGGTCTGTGGCGCTGGTGATTCAGGTGATACTGGCGGGGTGAACGGGACGTGGGAGGCGTGGGGTCGGGTCGTGGTGGCCGCGATCGCCGCGATACCGCTAGCCGGTCTCGTGGCCTGGTGGCTGGCTGGGCGGCGCGGGTGGCGGGCGGCGCTGTGCGATGTCGGGATGGTGACGGGTACCGCGCCGTGGTTGTGGATGATTCTCACGCCGACCGGAAGAGGTCGTTCGGTGAATCTCGTGCCGCTGCGTGATCTGGCCCAGCAACTGGCCGACGACCGGGTAATCGAGCAATTCGGCGGGAATCTGTTGGTCTTCGCCGCACTCGGCTTCCTGTTGCCGGTGCGCCGACCCTGGTTCGCCCGCTCGTACCGCATCCTGTTGACGGGAGCAGCAGCTTCGATCGCGGTGGAGACTGCACAGTTCGCCCTCGCTATCGGCCGTCACTCATCGGTCGACGACGTACTGTTGAACGCGGCCGGTGCATGCCTGGCGGGCCAGCTCTCACGACATCTGTGGGTGTCGCGCGCCGTCACCGACCGCTCCGAACCGGCATTACCTGAAGAGCCGGCACAGGGCATCGTCTCCGAGGGAGACGGCGTCGGCCGGCCGACTTCTCCGAGTAGGGAGATCATCGAGAAGTGCGTGGCCGCTGGGTCGATGCCAGCCATCCGCGACGAACTGCCCCGATCGACACCGATCCCGCTGGATACACGGAAACCGACATGAGCGACATCCTGCGCCGCAGTCGATCTCGTGACGCCCACCGCCCGCCCACCGGCACTACCGCGTGTCTCGGCACGTGATGGCTGCTCGGCCGAGTCCTTGACCTGCTCTCTGCCGTCGGCATTCATGAACATTCCCGAAGAGGTATAGGTCGCGACACGCCGCCAGGATTGGCGAACAACTGACGTCACAGTCCGGATCCGGCCCACTTTTCGTGATGGGCGTGGCCTGATCTCAAACGTGTTCGAAATTCTGGGATCATCTCCGGCTCTGTGTTGATCGTGGTGTGCAGTCGCCGCTGCCGCACCTGGCCGGGGTGGCGATCGAGAAGGTCGAAGAGGTCGGCGACGCCGTGTATGCCCGGGCGTTCGCCCTGGCCGCGGTGGTGGCCTGCGTACGCTGCGGGTGCGACACGGTCAGGCCCACGAGCCCGGTGCCATCGTCCCCGTCTTCGAGGACCTCGCTCTAACGCTCACCCAAGGTGACGTAGCCGTGGAATCGTGTCGGCCTAACGGCCTGTGGGTCTGGTCACGCTGAGACCTTTCCTGTGGATCTCTCACGGGCCTGCTGACGCGTTCGTTTCGCTGCAGTTCGGTGCCGGGCACTAGAGGCGAAAACGGTGGTGGCGAAGACCAGTGGGCCCGCCGAGGTGCCGGGACCTGCACGGCGGGGGTGGCGGGTTCGGTGGTCAAGGTCATCGTATCTTCCCGGCGAAGGGTGCTGACGCGATCATCCAGTTGCTGAACTCGCAGGCCAGGTGCCACTGGTGCTGCTGAATGTTCCTGCCGGGCAGGGATGCTGGGAACTGCACGGTCAGCAGCGCGTTGAGCGTTCCGTCGTCGTCGCGGAACTGGTGGCGGACGCCACCGATGGCCAGCCCGTCGTCGAGGATGGCGGTGCCGGCGATTTGCACGGGATAGGCCGGGTCGACCGGGACGGTGACATGCTCGGTGCGCTGGTAGTCGACCAGAAATCGTGACGCGGCGGGGGAGCCGCCGGTGGTCTCGACGACCTCTTGGCGGCCGTCGGGGAGCCCGCGCAGCAGGTAGTGGTCCGGGCAGGCCGCGTTCATCTCGGTCTCGTCATCGATGACGATCAGGTTGTGGAACCATTCGGCGAACCGCTTGGCGGACAGTCCCGCCGCGCGCAGGCGGGTGACCGCGCATTTGACTCGGCCCCTGCTCGTCGCGACCGCGGCGCGGGTCAGTTGTTCGGAGACCGCCAACTCCCGCTTGAGCATGGCGTAGATCCCGGCGTGCCCCAGCTGGGTCTTCAGCGATAGCAGCGCGGATCGGCGCAGAGCCAGTGGCGCGCCGCGCAATTGGTCGATGGTGTGATCGGGCAGGATCTCGGCGGCCCCGAGTGGGCCAAGGCGTCTGGCGAATTTGGTGAGTACGGCGTCGGCCCGCCGCGATTCCCAGGCGAGCACCTGCTCACGCGTGGCTTCGCGCTGTCCGATGGTGGCGCGGATGTCGATCGGATCGACCATTTGAAGTCCTGCCTCTCCGTGGCGGCCACGTCCATGGGCTAGCCGACCTCTTCGATACTAAAGCAATGAAAACTTGCATTAAGGATGCTGCGTGGTCGAACCCATGGCAACCCCTTCGCCCTGAGCGTGGTGGACCGCATGCGTGCCTATTCCCTCCGGGCGACGGGTCAAGGCGCGCCTCGGCGGCAACCGTCGCGCGATGTTGCCGGTTCAGCGACCCTGCCCAACTCGGCTGTCACGTAGGGTGCCGTTGAGGATCGTGTCACCGGGTACATGAAGACCGATGCGATATCACCGGGGGACACCGGGGTCCGGGACGGAGCGACGACGCCCCGGTAGACCGTGACCTCAGCGTCCGTCAGCCGAACCTTCAACGGACAGGCGGGGTTGCTCATGCGCAAACCATTGAGACGGTGACGCGCGTAACCGACGCCGAGTTGACACAGTGAAACTTGCGTCAACTGCCGCCGACCTGGCGGCGGCGGGTTCCGCAGCGAGCTCGAGGTCGCCTTCCCTGCGGCGCTGCCGGAGCTCTACATCACCGAACATGGCTGGCATCCGGCGTGCGAAATCGGTAACTGGATCACTGCTTATCTGCGCTGACTCCCGCGACCCCTTCAGGCGGCTCGGTGGGGCGGCGCGGTGTTTTCGGCACGTGCGAGGTCGTCGAGTAAAACTTGGACCATGGACCAGCGTGGAGGCGTAGGGGGTGAGCAGACACGGGCCGCCATGGGTCCGCGCAAGCGGACCGGGGGCCGTTCGGCGCGTGTGCGCGAGGCGGTGCTGACCGCAACCCTCGAACAGGTCACCGAGTTCGGCATCGAAGGCCTGAGTATCGGCGACGTCGCTGCTCGCGCCGGTATCGCGGAAACAACGATCTACCGTCGTTGGGGTACCCGCACGGCGTTGGTGTCCGATGCCGTCACCCAACTGGCGGCAGCCGGGAACCCACCCCCGGACACCGGCGCCTTGCGTACCGATCTGCACGTGCTCGCCGAGCAGATCTCACAGTTGATCGCACGCCCGGGAATCGTTCGGCTGATCGGGACCGTCATCGCACTGTCGGCCGATCCCGAGGTCGACGCCGCGCGCCGCCGGTTCTGGAACGATCGCTTCGAACAGAGTTCGCAAGTCATCAGCAGGGCGATCGAGCGTGGCGAACTTCGCGATGGGGCCGAGCCGCGGGAAGTGCTCGAAACCTTGGCCGCGCCGATATATTTTCGGATGCTGGTGGGGGAGAAGCCCGTCGATGACGCCTTCATCATCCGCTGTATCGAGCACGTTTTGACCCTGCACGGCAAACCGGCCTGAGTACCTCAGGTGTGGCCAGGCGGCAGATAGTGGTGGGCTGACCTGCGTCTTGGCGGGGCCAGCACGCCGGATATGTCGAGCTACGCGATGCGCAGTGCGATGATGAAGTCGCCACCGCAATCCCGGCCACCTGCTGCACGAGGTGTCGGCACGTAGGCCGCCACGTGCTCGCGCGATGCGCATCGGCGGCGGCAAGAACTCGCGGCGGTCTTCGCACACCTCTGATCGGTCCGGACCCGGCCGCGACTAAGCGTGGTGCTCAGGCCTGCTGGTGTGCGGTCGTGTCGACGCGGCGGCGAGCAGGCCCAGCGCGTCGACCGCGTTCGTGACTCGCGCGGCAGATCGGTGTCGATCTCCCCGAGCTGGGCGGCGACCCATTTCCGGGAGGGTTTGGCCTCGTTGCGCCCCGCAATCAACCACACCCCGCGCGCGGGCTCGCCGGACTGGTTGACGTACATGTGTGGACGGGTGGAGTCGAAGCATAGCGAGGCACCGGTGGTGATCGTGTACTTGTCGAATCGAGCAGCAGGGTGCACTGCCGGAGAACAGATCCGCGTACTCAGTGCCCCAACGGCACACGGCGATTCGGTCCACCGAGCTCGCGGTTCAGTTCGATGTGGTACCTGCGACAGAGACCCACACCTTCCATCGGCATCCAGCCAACCGGACCGCTTGCGGACAGAGCTTCCCGACAGGCGTGGCTCACTAGGCTGGCTGGGTGGAGTTCACAGCGGATGTCGAGCGTGGTGGGTGGCTGCTGGCGCGCGTCGGTGAGCACGGGGTCGGCGGCATCGCTGGTACCGGTTTCGAGGCTTATGCGCGGATCCTGCATCCGGTCGAGGCGACCCGCCGCGATGTCACGGTCACCGACGAATGGGGCATTCCCGAGATCGTGGAGGAGGCGATGTGGCCGTGGGCCGAGGTCGCCGCGCGCAACGGCAGAGTGATGCATCCGCTGGTGCAGTGGCGCAACCTCACCGACGGTGGGGACCGAGCGGCGATGTCGTTCGACGACGGCTGGACAGTCGGCCAGACCGTCGAGGGGTGGTTCGACCCGAAGCTGCTGGCCGCGCTCACTGTCCACCTTCGCGCAGCCACGGAGGCACCGGAAGAGGTGACGGCCGGAGTGTGGAATGGATTCGGCGAGCTGGACACATCCTCGGGTGCGGTGATCATCGCGTCCACCGACGGCGATCCACGGGACCTCGAGCGCGAGCGGGCGCGGATCGACGCCGAGCTGGCTGCCTCTGTCGCGCCGCAGGTCGCACGGGCGGCCCAGGTAGGGCCTTTCCTACAGTGGCCGGCACGCGACTTCCTGCTGTTCGACACCAGTCTCTCTGAACTCGCCGACCCTAGCTGGGTGCATACGGCCGGCCTGGGATGGACGAGCGACTTCCCCGGAGTGACGCCCCAACTGCTCTGGCCCGCCGACCACGCATGGGTCGTGGCCAGCGAGATCGACTTCGACTCCACGATCGTCGCCGGCTCACAGGCTCTGATCGACGCGGTTGTGGCCGACGATCGTTTCGAGGCCTTCGAGATCACCGAGGATTCGGATCTGAGCTGGGACGGCGACACAATCAACCCCACGCCGAAGGGCTGATGCCGGCGAGAACTCGACCAGGGCATAGCGCGGCCAGCCGGGCGGCGAGCGCGGCATGACTGCTGGGTTCGGCGGAGGTGTCGCGCCTTGCACCTGACGTAGGGTCAGGTTCTAGCGTCGGCGACACCGGCGCAAGGTGCGTCGGTGGAAGTGGGATGAAACGGATGGACCAGCCCGGAACCGAGCGCGTATGGAAGGTCGGTGAGCTCGCAGCAGAGGCCGGACTGACGGTGCGGACGCTGCATCATTACGACCGTATCGGATTGGTACATCCGGCGGAGCGGACGAGCACCGGCCACCGGCTCTACACCGCGAGCGATGTCCAGCGTCTGTACCAGGTGCTGGCCCTGCGTCAGTTGGGTCTGGGACTGGACCAGATCGGGGACCTGCTCGAGGGTGCCGTGGCGGTGGCGCAGGTGCTGTCCGCTCATCGCGACTATCTGGCCGCCCAACTGGCCGCGACCCAGGACCTACACGCCTTGGTCGCGGCGCTGGCCGCCACGGCGGAGGGCAGGCCGGACGCATCCGCGGATCGCTTCCTGGAATTGATCAGGAGGACCGTCATGGTAGACGACACCTTCAAGGAGTATTTCACCGAGGAACAGCTGACGCAGCTGGCGCAGCGTCGGGAAAAGCTGGGAGATCAGCACATGCAGCAAGCCGAGGCGGAATGGAGTGCGCTCATCCCGAAGGTCGACGCCGCGATCACAGCGGGAGTGGACCCGGCCTCACCCGAGGCACAGGAATTGGCGGCGCAGTGGATGAAGCTCTTGGAAGGGTTCCACGGTGGGGACGCAGGTCTGCGTGACAGCCTGTACCGGATGCAAGCTGGCGAGGCCAACCGGATCGAGAGCGAGTTCTGCGGACCGTCGCCCGCTCAGATCGAGTTCATCACGGCCGCGAACGCGGCACGCGGTAACGGCTTCGGCAGGCGCCAGCGTATCGGTTGAGGCGGCAACAGCTGAGGTTACGCACGGGCCTGGTGTGCGGGAAGGTTTCCTGCCACCAGGCGCCGTGAGAATCACCATGAACTGGACATGCCTGCCATAGCTGGCATCTCGGCCCGCCGAGCGAGTGAGGAGCGTGACTCGCTCGCTGTACAGGGCGTCGGAAAGCAGCCCGAGGGCGTCGGGGACTCATCTGTGATCGGAGACGACACCTGCGCTCGTCTGTGTGTGGACGACGGTCGCCCTCGACTCCGGGCGTTTCCGGGTCGGGGACCTGCGGGAACGGCACCTGGTCAAGAGTGGTCTGCCGCTCCTACCGTGTGATAGTCCGCCGCGGGCGCCGACACTACCGGGCGGCGAGGGCAGCAAGCGTCCCGGTCCGGCTGTGCTCAGTTCGGGCAGTTCGCCGATCCCGATGCCGCAGGGGAATACTCGAGCGGAGAATATCGCCGGTGTCGGTCAAAAGCCCTGCCGCACTGGATGGTCCGATTCCATGCAGCGGTGTGGCCGTGACCGACGCAGCGGATTGCCGAACACATGTTCGAGACTGCACACTGTAGTCATGCATGATGAGCAGGGTGGCTGGGCTGGCCTCGGCTGGGCGGCATGGACCGATCCAGGGCAGATACGCGCACGTCTAGAAGCGGGTGCCGACCCCGATGTCCTACTGCGTGGCCAGCAGAGACCGTTGGACATGGCCGCCAAGCACGGGTCTGCGGAGGTGGTGGCGGAGGTAGCGTCGCGGGTGTGTGATGTCGACGCGATGGCGTGGGGCCGTACCGCGTTGTGGCGTGCGGTGTATGCCAACCGTCCCGACAACGCCCGCGCGTTGCTGGCTGCGGGCGCTGATCCGGAGCGACCGATGATGGCGGGCTGGTCCCCGGCAAGGCTGAGCCTGGCTGGGCAGCATCCGCTGGTCACCGGCGAGTTGTCGGCCTCCGAACAGGCCGCAGTCGAGGAAAGACGCCAGCTGACCATGGCACTGGGCACACCACCATGGATCGACGGGATGAGCCTGGTCTGTGTCGCGGGCATCGACGCGGCCGAGGCTGTCCGCCGGTTGGACGCCGAGGTCGTGCCGCCGGGATCGGTGACTCCGGACGACATGGCGAGCTGGCCCCTGTCCGCTGACACCGAGTTGACGATGTGGGCGACCGACGTGCCCGGCGGCTGCGCGATCACCCAACCCTGGTCCTACATCGCCTCGATGCCCGGCATCTCCACCCGGCTGTCTCCCGGCACGAAATGCTATGGGATGTACTTCAACCCGAAGAGCGGCTGCCAGGGCAGCACCAGTCTCGACGGCGCGCTCACCGGCTCGGATATCAGTCCCGCCCTCGACCCGTCCGACGATGATTCCGCCGAGGACATCCTCACCTCGTACCTGTATCAGCACGATGTCCTCGCCTACTGCTGCGCGTGGGCCGGGTTGCGCCCGCGCGACGCGCGCGCCTTCGCTGGACCACCGGACATGTGGCTACGGGTGCCCGACGGCGACTATCGGTACCGACCCTGACCGCTCGGATGACCGAACTGGTGGCCGCGGGCGCGGGGTGTTCCCAGCCGTCGGGTGACGAGGTCGGTGACTGGTGTCTGTCACGTTTGGTGAACAGCAGCTCGGCGCCTCATGGACGTCCGGTATTGCCGCATATCGCGCGGTTCGAAACGGCCAGAGTCTCTTCAGAGCCGATCCAGGTGTGCCGAACCACGCCGAGATCCTACTCGGCAATGGTCGGGATCTCGCGGGCAGTAGCTCGTCCGGAGATGGCCGCGAACGTGGGGATGCCGAGCTCGGTTCCTGTCGCCGTTCGCCTGAGCGCGCGGCGGCGGTCGGTCCGGCCCGGCGAAGATCACCGTCAACGCGTTGGCCCCCGCTGTCGAGACTCCCGGCGCCGCGAGACTGCGCGTATTTTTCGGCCCGGAGGCGCTGCCCTTCCTGGAGCAACAACTCCAGTTGACTCTGCCCCTCGGCGGAAAACTCCGGTGATCCGGTCGACGACGTGGGACCGATCCTGGTCTTGCCGACTCCGGCGCCGACTTCATCACCGGCCAACTGTCGGCCGTCGACGGCGGCCTGGTCATGCTCGGCGCGTGAGCGTCGCCTGATCGACCGAAGCGGTCTCCCAGGCAACCTATTATCTCGAAGGAGCGGTCGTGGAGGATCATTGGAGGCGCCGGGGCGATCACCGCGCGTCGAACGAGACGAGGCGCGAATCCGCTGTTGTCACCGGAGCCGCGGGTGGGATCGGCGCGGCCGTCGCTCGCCTGCTCGCAGCGGAAGGTGTCCGATGCGTGGTCGTGGACTGTGATCCCCGCGTGGTCGAGGTGGCCGAGCAGATCGGCGGCGAGGCGATCGTGGGTGATCTGACGGAGCCGCAGACATCCACCCGGGCAGTAGCGGCCGCGGGTGACCATCTGGACCTACTGATCCTCAACGCCGGAGTCAACTGCCTCGACAAGGATCCGGCGACCATGGACCTCCACCGCTACCACGCGGTCGTCGGCGTCAATCAGCACGCGGTCGTGTGGGTCTACGGGCAGGTCTGCCGACCATGCGCCGCCAAGGCGGGGGAGCCATCGTAGTGCCTGGTCGACACGCCTCTGACTGCGCCAGGACGCGACCGTTTCGAAGCCGCAGGCATAACGATGCTGTCGGCCGACGCCGTTGCCGCCGCGATTCTCGAGACCCTGCGCGTCGGTGAACCCGTCGAAAATCTGCGGACGGGTGACCAGGTCATGGTGCCGCTGACAACCCGATCACCGAGATCCAGTGTCGAAGCTGACTTCACCCACCACGGACTGCGAGCCGTCTCAACGGCAGACGCGTGGATCGCACCCAAATGTGGATGGACCCGAACATCGTCGCCGCCTCCTACGCGCCCGACGCAGGTTCGGCGCAGACCGTTTCGGCGAAAGCCCGCGGAGCGGTCACCGCGACCGACGCGGCAACGGCGGCGAACGCCACGACCCACATCAGGCGGCGGCGACTACGCATCAACGATCTTCTTCCCGTCGAAGGCCTAAATATCTGATACCGTCCAGACTCAGAGGTAGGGTAGCGCGCCGCGATACGGAACACGACAGACGTTGTGTCGCATACCCGTGCCGGAGTCAGCGCGGTGCCGGCGATGATCAAGGCTTCACTCGGGATCTGATCAGTGATCTCTCGGCCCGGGGGTAATTCAGTGGCTACAGTTCAGCGCGACAACTAGTTTCGCGGCTATGGCCTATGAACATCCGCTGGCGTACGTGCTGGGACTGGAAGGGATCGCACTGCTGCGCGCATTCGCCGGGGAGCACGACCGGCGGTTCGTCGAAGCGCGCATCGCCGAGATCCGGCGGATGCTGGCCGACGATGCGTTCGAGGGTGTAGCCGTCGAACACCTGAGTGCCGTCGACGGCTACAGGATCTGGTCCACGACGTACGACAACCCCAACAACCCGGCGTTCGATTTCGATGAAGAGATCGTGCGCGCGGTCGCGGGCGCTTCGCCGCCCGGTGTCGCGCTCGATGCCGCGTGCGGCACCGGGCGGGTCGCGGCAATGCTGGCCGACTGCGGGCACCGGGTCATCGGCGTCGACAGTTCTGCTGACATGCTCGCGCACGCAGAAGCGCGTCTGCCGCAAGCGGACTTTCGACTCGGTGAGCTGCAGCAGCTCCCGGTCGAAACGGGCAGCGTCGACATGGCGGTCTGCTCACTGGCGCTCACTCACGTGCCGGACCTGGCCCCCGTCTTCGAAGAATTCGCCCGGGTGCTCCGCCCTGGTGGACATTTGGTGATCGCGGACGTCCATCCCGAACAGGTCGCGCGCAGCCGGATCCCTGCCATCCGCTGCGCCGACGGAACGGCCGGACGCGTGCGGTCGCACCACCACCGCACCGGCGACTACGTGCGAGCCGGTGTTGCCGCGGGCTTTGCCATCCGGAGCTGCGACGAGCCCGTTACTGTCTCTCCCCTCCGCGACCGGACCGGCGACCCGGGGCCATGGGAGGTCTGGCCCTGGTCCCTCGACCTGCTCGCACCGGAGGCGGCTCAGGCCGCGAACCGCGGGGTTCCGTCGATGATCCTGTGGCACTGGCAATCATCGGATCACTGAGCCGAGTAGTTGTCGCCGAAGCCACTCGCGGCTGTCTGACAATCACCACGGTTCATGACCAGCTTGCATCGCCAAGATCGGTCATGTCGTTTACGCACGCTCGAGCGCTGTCGGCTGCGGAAGCCCGGGATCTCCGTCTGCGACCGAGCAGCCCGACTCGCGGTCGGCCAGACCCCGGTCGGCGTCCTCGGCGTTTTTGTCCTTCCGCGCGGCCTCGTTGAGTTTGGTTGTGGGCGGTGTTGTTGGAGCGGTCCCTGCTGCCGCCGGCGACAACGACCGCTCTCGGATTCCTTCCCAGTCGTGGTCGGGAAGAGTTGTATCGCGTACTCGCCTGCTGCTGGGATCGGGCGGTGAGGACCCCCGGGTAAAACCGCTGGTGGTCGCGGGTGCGATCGCTGGGATCGAACGGCATTCTGCAGCGGACCGGCGGTAGTGTTCAAGTGTTCGACGTGTCGCTGCGATGATCTTTGTCAAAGGATGTTCGAGGGTGCCGGAGAAGACTCTCCGTCGGCCGGTGTGGCCGTTGCGGCTGGGGGCTCAGCCCCTTCACGCACCGGCCTTCCGCCGTACGGGGTCACCGGCACATGGCGGCCTGCCGACGGCGGGCCGGACCGGCCGGTGAGCCGACTTCGCGCACCTACTACGACCGCAAACGCGCCGAAAGCAAGGAGCACAACGCTGCGCTCATCTGCCTGGCCCGACGACGCTGCGACGTTCTCTACGCGATGCTGAAAACTCGAAAGCCTGAACGAATCTCGGAACCGGTGGCTGCTCGAGTATCGGCGCGAACGAGGTCATAGACATAGGATCGTTCGCCTTTGCGGCTCACCCACACGCCCTCGGGAGGAAGCTCGCCTTGCCCTGGCTCGTCGAACGGACGACTCGACACCAGACCAGCCGCATCGCACACAACCCAACCGAAGTTGGGCAGTCGGCGACACCAAATATCGAGGTCGACCCGCTTATATGATGGGAAGCCATGCGCGTCCCCGTCGCGGACGAACTCGTAGGTCAACCCATCGACCTGCCGCACGAACCTCACACCCGACATCGGACCATCCTCACCGAGGACCCTCGATCCGATCAACCCGGTCTCCGCTCAGGTTGACGAAAACCATAGGGACACATCCCGCTTGAAGTAGGCGGCCTGCTCGTTGAGGGAAGGCCACGGCTTCGCCCACGAGATCGGGAGAGTAGCCGTACGGGATGGATCAATTCCGGGCGTTACGCATCAGAACCACTTGATTCGTGTTCGGTGCCATGACGTGATCCAGCAGCAGTTGGCCGCCTACTATCTGGATCCGCTGGAGAGCGTCGGCACCTTCTTCGCTCGGCGAAGACCACGTCGGGACTGAACACGATCAGTGCAGCGCAGGTGAAGTCGGCGCCGATTGTAGTGCCACCAACACAAGTCTAGGGTCAGTTCGTGCTCACCTCGGAAAGCGTCATGTCGATGGGTGCGTGCCACCGCACCATCGTTGCTGTACTCGACCCTCTCTTCGCATCCCTCCGATCCCGCGCCTTCCGAGGCGAGCTGTGACCGCGCCGGTGTCGGCGATGCCGGTGTGGTCGGGCTTTCTCACGCCGGTGCTGGAAGTCCTGGCCGACGGCCACATCTGGCGTAAGCGCGACCTGCACACGGCGGTAGAGGAACATGTCGGGCTGACAGCAGAGCAGCGGTCCGAGGTGCTGCCGTCGGGGCAGGGGCGCGCTGACAACCGGATCGGGTGGGCCCTCAGCGGTCCGGCGTTCCTCGAACATTCAGTACTCGACGTTCTCCTCGCCATGGGATACGGCGGCACCGAAGGCCGGGCCGCCCGGATCGGCGGGTCCGGTGACGGAGCTGATGATCCGCTACGGCGTCGGCGTCCAGACACGACAGACCTTCACGGTCGTCGAGGTCGACGAGGACTACTTCGAGTAACCCCGAGACTCCCATGAACACACTCCACCGCTGCGCCAGCGACGAGAACTTCGCCGAGCTACAGCAGGACCCGTTCTACGATTCCGCCGTCGACCTCATCGCCGACTACCTCACCCACGCGTTCGACGACCCCGCCAGCGGGGAGATGGACCGGTGGACACTGAGTGCGCTCCCCGCCACGAACAGGACCGCCGCGCGTCAGCGCCTGTTCACGCTGAACGTCGGGCCGATGGAAGTGCTGTATGTCGAGCGGTTCCTGAAGGGAAACGGCATCGTGGACTACCGCATCGCGACGTACATGTCGGAGTCCGCGCTCACCGAAGAGACCCTCCGCACCCTGGATCAGTTGGCGCACACTCTTCCACTGTTGCATTTTCAGCGCTCCAGACTGGCCTCTGCCGGCGGCGACGGGATCGTCGTCGACTGGTTCGTCTCCGACGAAGGCGCCGACGAGCAGTTCTTCGGCCTGCCCCTCGCCGCAGCGACCCGACGCCTCGCCGAGCTCCTTGTAACCAAGGGGCGTGGACCGTACGCGCCGTATCACAACCGCGCCTTCGCCGCCGACATCCCCGGGCGCATCGGCGGCGCCTGAGGATCAGCATCTACCGATCGCACAGCGGATGTCCCTGCCGGAGAAGACGGTGAAGAACTACGTGTCCCGGCTGTGACGAAGCTCGGTGTGGAACGGCGCACCCAATCAGGACCAACGACCTCGCCCACGAGTCGAATGATCGCAACGGGAGGAGCCTGTGTCGGGTCATCTGATCCGTGGGAGCGGCCGCTACACCCGCTGAAGGCGACACCACACTACGCCTGGCTCGAATCGGTATCGCGAAAGGCTCGGCAGATCGAGAGAACCTGCCGTTCAACTGTGTACTCGAGCCTCGTCGCACTACCGTCACCATGGATGTCATGTGCCCGACCCGGCCGGGGCCCGATAGCGCATGTTCGGGAGTAATTTGGTCCACACGGCCCACGCCCGACCGGACCGACAGGAGATCACCGTATGCCCATCGATCGGCAGCTGGCGGTCGGACTCCGGATCCCCGAGCAGGACTTTCACTGGGATGAATCGGATATGGCCCGGTATCGCCTCGCCGTCGGTCAACCGGCGAATCAGCAGGACGTTCTGCCGACGTTCGCCATGACGGCTCCTGGAGCCTTCGGTGTTGTCTCCCCGGACTTCTATCACCCCGAGCCGCCCGAGATCCGTTTCCCCGGTATTCGGCTGGAGCTGGCCTCCCTCCTCCAGCTGGAACAGCAACTGACGGTGCACCGCCCGATCCCCCGGACGGGATCCGCCCGGTGCCGCAGCGAGATCGTGGCGGTGGAGGAGCGCGGCGACGCGGCGGTCCTGGTGCAGCGCACCCTACTGCTGGGCACCGACGGGGCCACCATGGTCTCCGGAATCTCCCGCGTCCACGCGCGCGGCGAAGGCAACGGCGGCTCATCGAACCGCGTACAGCCCGATCGGACACCTATCCCGGACCGCGAACCGGACGCGGAGACCATGACGCCGACGCTGCGCTATCAGGCTCGGTGGTATCAGCGCTGCGGTCGCGGGAATTCGATGCGGGGTAATGTGCACACCGATGCCGCCTTCGCCCATGCGGCCGGCCTGCCCGCCCCGATCATGCAAGGGGTGTGCACGTATGCGATGGTCTGCGCAGCCTTCATCGACACCGTTCTGGACGGCGAGGTGTCCCGGGTGCGGCGGTATACGGCGCGTTTTCGCGGGGTCCTCTTCCCCGGGGAGACATTGCGCACGCGGATCTGGAGCACGGGCGACTGTCATGTGTTCGCGACATCGGTACCGGCCCGGGCGGACAAATGCGTACTGACCGGTATGCTGCACACCCGGTGACCAGGCCGATCAGCCGGCCTCCAGGAAGCCGGCCACCACCTCCGCGACCGCTTCGGCGTTCTCCATGTGCAGATGGTGTCCGCCCGGGAGGGTCACCTCGCGCAGCTTTGGAACAGTGTTGATCCGCGCGGGATAGTAGGATTCGACCAGCGCGGTTCGCTCGGCCGTCACCAACAGGGTCGGGGCGGTGATGTTGCGGAGGAAGGCGAGCACCTGGTCCTCGCCCATGGTCTGGGTCATCCCTCGGTTGAGGCGTACATCGTGCCGCCATGAATAGCCGCCGGCGACTTCGACCAGGTCGCGCTCCACGAGCGCCTCCGCCGTTTCGAGCAGGATATCGGCCAGTTGTACGCGTGTTTTCACGGCGTGCGTGTGGCTGCGGTAGACCGGATGCCGGTCGCCGCGCAGGTAAGTGTCCAGGTAGCGGGCGAGACCGGCGACCGCGCGATCCGGTTCCGCGGACAACGGTCCGATGGCGTCGATGAGCACCAGTCGATCGATCTTGTCCGGGTGGATGCCGGCGACGAGTGAGGACACCGCCCCGCCCAGCGAGTGCCCGATCAGCCGGAAACGATCCCAACCCTGTGTATGCGCCAACTCCAGGACACAGGCCGCATAGTCGAGATAGTGACAGGTCGCCGACGGAATGGGGTCCGACCGACCGTGGCCGGGAAGGTCGACGGCGACCAGGTTCACATCGGGGAGACAGCGGGCGAGCGGATCGAAGCTCGCACAGTTGTCCAGAATGCCGTGCAGGCACAGCACCGGCAGTCCGCGCCCGCTCGCGGTCCTCTTACCATGCAGCGTGATACCCGCGCGGGGCAGCACGAACGATACGTCGTTCATGGCCGTCACTGTTTGTCGAGCCTGTCCAGCACCATATCCGCCAGTTCCAGCACGCTCGGTCCCTTCATCAGTTCCATGATCGTGACCTTGGTGCCCAGTTCACGTTCCAGCCAGGCACTGATCTCGACCGCGAGCAGGGAGTTGAGATAGTCCATCAACGGCATGTTCTTGTCCAGCGAGTCCGGCGGTATACCGAGAACCGCGGCCAAGCGGGTCTCGAGCGCCGCGGTGACCAACTCCCCGCGAGCGGATTCGCCGCCAGCCGCCAACTGTTGACGCAACGAACCACCGGCACCAACCGTCGCACCCCCGGATGCGCGACCGGAGAGGTGCTCGTACCGAGGGTGCTCATCCGCGGTGATGCCGTGATGTTCGAAGAACTCCGACCAATCCATAGGCAGAACTCCCGCCTGAGGCACCGGGGTGGCCCACAGGGTGGTCAGCGCCCGATACGCGGCCGCCGACGTGAACCCCCGCATACCAGTCGCGGCCACCAGGCGACCGACCTCGTCGTGCCGCGCCACGTATCCGGCGTCGGAGATCGCGCCCCAGTTCACGGCGAGCGCTGTGCGGCCACGAGCGCGTCGGGCATGCGCCAACTGATCCAGGAAGGCGTTGGCCACGGCATAGTTGGCCTGTCCCCGGTTGCCGATCATCATGTCGCGGACGAGAACAGCACGAATGCCTCCAGCGGCAGGCCAGCAGTCAGCTCGTCCAGGTACCATGCGCCGAAGGCCTTGGGCGCGAGCGCGTTTCGGATTCGGTCGGGAGTCATATCGGACAGCAGCGCGTCATCGAGCACCATGGCACAGTGCAGCACCCCACGCAGCGGGGGAAGTTCCGCGTCGATGCGCTCGAGCAGCGCCGCGAGCTGTGGCCGCGAAGCGATGTCCACCGCCTCGACCGATACCCGCACCCCGCGTTGCCGCAGCGCGGACACCCGGGCGGCCGTCTCCTCGTCGCGGATACCGGAGCGGCCGATCAGCACCAGATGCCGCACGCCGGATTCCGCCAGTGCGTCGGCCATGGCGAGCCCGAAACCACCCAGACCGCCCGTGATAAGCCATGTTCCGTCCATGGTCGGCGGTTGCGGCGCCCGCAGCACCGCGACCTCACGCTCGTTCATGGACAGTACGACCTTGCCGATATGCCGGGCGGCGGCCAGATGCCGGAACGCCGCTTCGGTCTGCGACGGGTGGAACAGCCGGTACGGCAGCGGACGTAGTTCGCCGGCGGCGAATCGGTCCATCAGGTCCCGGAACACCCGTTGCGTGGTGGCGGGTCGATCCACCAGCATCTGGCGCAGATCGAAGCCGAAGTAGGACAGGTTGCGCAGGAAGGGACGCAGTCCCATCTTCCGATCCTGGAGGAGGTCACGCTTACCCAGTTCCACGAACCGCCCGTACGGGGCAAGACATGCGATACTCCGTTCCACCGCCTCGCCGGTAAGGGAATTGAGCACGACATCCACCCCACCGCCGTCGGTGACGGCGCGGATCCGATCGGCGAAATCCGCGGAGCGCGAGTCGAAGACATGCCGCACCCCCAGGGTGCGCAGCAGCTCCCGCTTGGCCGGGCTGCCCGCGGTCGCGAACACCTCCGCACCCAGCAACCGGGCGATCTGCACCGCGGCTAGACCGGTACCGCCTGCGGCGGCATGGATGAGTACCCGCTCGCCCGCGGTCAGCCGAGCGAGCTCATGCAGGGCATACCAGGCGGTGAGGAAGACGATCGGAATCGAACCGGCCTCCTCGAAACCCAGAGCGGGCGGTTTCGCGACCACATGCGCCACGGAGACGATGAGCCGGTCGGCCAGGGCACCCTGCGTCGGGCTCACCGCCACGACCGGGTCACCGACCCGGAATTCGGTGACGCCGTCCCCGACCCGCGTGACGATCCCGGAGCATTCGGCGCCGAACCGGTATTCGGTCGCCGATTCCAGTGGCGGAACCTGACCGAGCGCCATCATCACATCCAGGAAGTTGAGACCGGCGGCGATCACCTCGATCTCCACCTCACCGGCGCCGGGCGTGGTCTGCTGTCGCGCCGTGTAGTGCAGACCGTCCAGCGAGCCCGGACCCGATGTGCTCAGGACGAACCCGTATTCGGGCGGCAACTCCGTGGCGAGCCCGGTCTCGGGCCGTGGCGTCCAGGGTCGCAGCCGTCGCACGAAACGCTCACCCGCTCGGATGAGCACCTCACGCTCCCGATCGGTGGTGAGCAGTTCGGCCCATACCGCGTCGACATCCGCCGAGGACGGGTGTGCGTCGAGATCGATCACGGTGTAGCGCAGTTGGGGCAGTTCGAGGGCCGCGACAGCGCCGATACCCCAGGCCGCGGCGCCGGTAAGGTCGATGTTCTCGTTGCGGAAGGCGTGGGCGCCTCGCGTTATCTCGACCACCCTCGGCCATATCCGGGAGTCCGCCCCGCTCACCCGACGCAGTAGATCGACAATGCGCACCGTGGTCTCGGTGAGGGCGTCGTCGAGAGCGCCGGCCCGCTGGTCGCGCAGGTCGACAATCGCTGTCGGTGCCGATGCGGCGAGGTCGAGATCTGCCGGATCGCCGACCGTCACCGCTCGTCCGCCGTATTGTTCGAGCCGTCCGGTCAGGGCCTTGGCCAGCGGATCGTCCGTGGCGGCGAGGATGAGCCAACTACCGGATACCTCGACGGTATCGAGGGGTTCGGGCAGCGGCGGTTCCGCCGGGGCCCGGGCCACCAGCAACGTCTGCGAACCCGCTCCGGAATGGGTCGGGTCGCCGAATGCCGCGACGTCGTCGTAATCGACGGATCGCAACAGCTCCGACCAGGACTGTGCGGACAGCAACGGAGTCTGCGGTCGGACCCGCCGATCACGGAACGACCACCAGCCCTCGGTGAGGCCGAAGGTGAGATCCAGCCAGGGATTGTCGGGTGCCGCTTCCACCAGGATGAGCGCGCCACCGGGCGCGAGCGCCTCCTGGAGGAACAACAGCGTCTTCTTCACGTCAGCGGTGGCGTGCACGACGTCGGAGGCCACCACCAGATCGAACGTTCCCGGCGTAATGCCCTGGGCGATCAGATCGTGTTCGAGGTCGAGCACACGATAGTCGACGAATCCGAAAGCATGGAACCGATCCCGGGCGGCGGACAGAAACGCGGGCGATACATCGGTGAATACGTACTCGCTGCGTTCCGGGGGCAGCACCGGCAGCAGGCTCGCGGTCAGGCCGCCGGTACCGGCCCCGACTTCGAGCACCCGCAGCGTCCGTCGGTGATCGGCGGTCTCGGCGAAGCGACGCACCACCTGACGAGCGAGCAGATTGTAGAACCGAGCGATCGGTGAATTCTGGTAGATGGCCTCGGTGTCGACCAGCGTGCCGTCGGCGAAGAGCAGTTCCAGCGGATCGACCCGGCCGACGAGTACGTCGTAGAGTCGACCACCTGTCCGGCGTACCAGCAGGAGTTCCCAGGCACACGCCGGGTAGCGGACGAAGAGTTCCGACCACAGCTTCTCCACGTCCGTGTCGCAGGGGTGGTCGATGCGATAACGCCCGCCGGACTCGCTCACGGCGCCGTCGGCGATCGGCAATCGCAGCAGGCCCTGCAGTGCCCGACGGTATTTGGGCAGCAGCGCCGGGAGTTCGGCCACTGTGAACTCCTCGCCGACCGCGAACGCGTCCAGGCATCGGGCCACATAGGCCGCACACAACCGCGCCATATCGCGCTGGTAGTCGTCGGCATACTCGGCGCGCCGCAGACGCTCGGACAATTCCCGTGCGACCGGACCCAGTTCGCCGGCCAGTTCGGTCGGTCCCAGCGCGAGAGCACTGCGATCCGGTCGCGTCACCAGGTCACTCGGTTGCCAGGTGAAAGCATAGAAATCATCGTCGACGCGGTCGGTGGAGCCCTCGGGCGGGTGGTGTACGGACTTACCCGTCAACGAGGTGTACTCGGCGACCACATCGCCCTGTTCGTCGAGCAGGTAGATGTCCACGAGCAGGGTGTCGTCGTTCTTGCGCGGACGGGTGTAGCACCACACCGGTAGGTCGACCTGTCGGTGCAGACGTACCCTCTCGATTCCGGTCGGCAGATAGCTGCTCGGCAGGAGGATTTCCGGTCGGTCGGCGTGGGGGTGCAGGATTGAGCTCTGGAAACACGCGTCGAGTACAGCCGGATGCAGCAGATACCCGGCGAGCCGATTGCGCAGAATCCGTGGGGCCCGGATTCGCGCGAGCGCCTCGCCGTCCCCGACGTGAATCTCGCCGATACCGCAGAACGACGGTCCGTAGGCGTACCCGCGGTGCGCGAACCGACCGTAGACGTCGACGGCCGAGAAGGTCTTGGCGCAGCGGTCCCGGATCGCCGACAGGTCGAACGCGGCCGCCGCGGTGTCCGTGCCCTCGGCGGATACGGTGTGGAACCGCCCGCGAGCGTTGCGCAGCCAGGTATCGCCGCGCACCGGCCGCTGATGGAACTCGAACGTTCCGGCGTCGGGGTCGAGTTCGAGCCGGCTGAGCTGCGGCTCTTCGGTCAGCACGCAGGCGCGCTCGAATTCGACGAAGTCCAATGCGCACCGCTGTCCGGTCAACTCGCCCGCCGCCGCCAGCGCGGCCTCCACATAGGAGGCGCCGGGCACGATCACCGACCCGAACACATCATGCTCCCGCACCCAGGTCAGGCGATGGTCGTCCCATCCGATCTCCCAGGTCGGCCGTGCGCCGTCCACCCGGCGCAGCATCGGATGCCGTTGCGCATCGGTGCGGTCCCGGTACGACACCTTGCTCTCGTTCCAGAAAGACTGCCGAATCCACGGGTTCGTGGGGAGGTCGAGCACAGGCGCGCTCGACGGATACCGACGATGCCAATGATCCGGCGACCCGCGACGTAGAGACGGGCGAACGTCTCACCGAAGACGGCCCAGTCGTCCTTCTTACGCACCAGCGACGGGACGACCACCGCGTCGGCGGTGATCTCGGTGACCGAGTTCGCCAGTACCGGGTGGGGGCTCAGCTCGATGAAGGTGTCGTAACCGTCGGCCAGCATGGCGCGAATCGCGGGCTCGAACAACACCGGCCGACGGAAGTTACGCCACCAGTAATCGGTACCGAGCTCCGTTCCCTCGATACGCGCACCGGTGAGCGTCGAATAGAGGGGCACTTGGGTGGCCGTGTGTTCGATCTCGCCCAGCGCCTCGAGCAGTTCCTCGCGCAGCGGATCCATATCCTGGCTGTGGCAAGCGCAGTTCACCCGCAACAGCCGGGCGAAGACCCCACGGTCGCTCAGGTCATCGGCCAACGCCGCCAATACCGGTCGCCGCCCGGACAGCGTGCTGGCCCGCGGGCTGTTGACCGCCGACACCCACAACTCGTCCGGGTGGGCGGCACACAATTCCCGCGCCTGCTGTTCGGACACGGCGACGAACATCATCCCGCCGGACGGATCGGCGCCGTCCTGGATCCGCGCCCGATGGCAGATCACCTTCAATGCCTCGGACAGTGACAGCGCGCCCGAGACATGGGCCGCGGCAATCTCCCCCATGCTGTGGCCGAGCACCGCGTCCGGGTACACGCCCCAGGACTGCCACAATTCGGCCAGCGCGACCTGCAAGGCAAACATGGTCGGCTGGAGGTAGCGCGTCTCGCCGATGCGGGAGGATTTCTCGTCGGCAGTGAGCGCCTCGTGGATGGACCAGTCGATGTATTGCCGTGCCAGCCGGTCGCATTCGAGGATTTTGTCGCGATAGACCGGCGAGGTCTCGAGCAAGGTACGACCCATCGCGTACCACTGCGGCCCCTGACCGTTGAACAGGAAGGCGACCTTGCCGGTGCGGCCCGACGACACCTGCCCCGTGACGAAATCACCCGACCGCAATTTATCGGCGGCCTCCGCGGTGTCGGCGGCGACAACGGCACGGCGGAAGTCGTGGTGACTGCGCCGCAGTGCGCCGGCCGCGCCGTATGCGGCCAGGTCCGCGGCGGGGTGTTCCAGCGCTCGCGCATAGTCCTCGGTCAGCGCATCGAGGGCGGCTTCGCTGCGCGCGCTGAAGGTGAGCACCGTCGGGGCAGCGGTCGGCGCCGACAGCGACGCGGGATCGTTTCCCGGGATGGCGAGCGCGGAATCCGACGCCGCGGCAATCGCTTTACCCGGCTCGGACAGCACGACATTGGCATTGGTGCCGCCGAAACCGAACGAGTTCACGCTGGCCACGGCGACCTCGTACCCGTCGGGCCACTGCCGGGCCGTCGCGGCGACCTCGATCGGCAGCGAGTCGAACTCGATATCCGGGTTGCCTTCCCGGTAGTGCAGGCTCGCCGGGATGCGTCGATGGCGTACGCACAGCGCCGCCTTGATCAGTCCGGCGATACCCGCCGCCGCCTCGAGATGCCCGATATTGGTTTTGATCGATCCGATCGGCACGTTGCGGCCCGGCTTCCGCCCGGTACGCAGTACCCTGCCGAGGGCATTCGCCTCGATCGGATCACCGACCGGCGTCCCGGTGCCGTGCGCCTCCACATAGCCGATTTCATCGGGCGACACGCCCGCGGACGCCAACGCCGCGTGGAAGTTGTCCTCCTGGGATTCGCCGCTGGGCACCGTGATGCCCTGGGTGCGGCCGTCCTGGTTGACCGCCGTACCGCGAATCACCGCATAGATCCGGTCACCGTCACGTTCGGCACGGGTCAGCGGTTTCAGCATCACTACACCGACGCCTTCGCCACGGACGTACCCGTTGGCCGACGCGTCGAAGGCACGCGATCGACCGTCCGGCGAGAGCATGGCGGCCTGGCTCAACGCGATACCGAACTGTGGCGTCAGCATCAGATTGACGCCACCGGCCAGGGCCAGGTCGCTCTCCCCACGGCGCAGGCTCTGCACGGCCAGGTGCACGGCGACCAAGGAGGACGAACACGCCGTATCGATGGTCATACTCGGGCCGCGCAGGTCGAAGGTGTACGACAGACGGTTGGAGACGATGCTCATGAACGTGCCCGTCGCCGAATGCGGACCGAGCCCTTCTACTTCGCTCGGCGCCGATTGCAGGGCACCGTAATCCTGACTGCACGCGCCGATGAACACCCCGGTCCGCGTGCCCGCCGCCGCGCGCGGCACTATGCCCGCGTCCTCGAACGTCTCCCAGCACACTTCCAACAGCAGTCGCTGTTGCGGGTCCATCTGCTCGGCGACACGTCCCGAGATACCGAAGAATGCCGCGTCGAACGTGTCCACCTCGTCCAGGTAGCCGCCGCGACGAGCGCTGATCCGCCCGGGCTGCTGCGGCTTGGGGGAGTAGAAATGGTCGACATCCCATTCGATCGGCGGGGGTGGGCGAGATGGCGTCGACGCCCTGCTCGAGTAATTCCCACAGCTGTTGCGGTGTTGTGGCCCCGCCCGGAAACCGGCATCCGATACCGATGATGGCGATGGGCTCGTTATCCGCGTATGTCATTTCTGCTCCAGGTAATCGAACGCGGCAAGCACTTGCGCTGTGGTGTACACGTCTTGGGTCGCTCGGAACGAGCGATAACTTTCGGTTTCCGGATATGGATAGCGGCCACCGAACCATGAGCCATCCGGCCGACGCCGCGAGAGCAACCAGTCGATCGCGCGCCGGACCGGTGGTTCGCTCGCGTCCATACCCGCGTGCGCGAGCGTCGCCAGGGCGAGTGCGGTCTGGAGCTCGGGGGCGGACGGCTCGCCATGGAAACCGTCGACCTGGGAAAACCAGCTTCCGTCCGGGCGTTGACGGGTGAGGACGAAATCACGTGCTTTCGCCGCGGCGGCGTAGTTGCCGTAATCCATCAGCGCGGCGACGGCGGGCCGCATCAAGTAGTAGTGAGTGCAGTAATAATACCAGTTTATGCCGAAATGGCCTTCCGGGCTTTGCTTCCTGGCCAAGAAACTCAGCGCCTCGTCGAGGTACTCCGGCTCGGTTCCCGCCTTGTCCAAGGCGCACAGAGCAAACCCGGTTACCGAAGGCTCCAGCTGGAATGCCTTCGGAATATGGCTGTGTACCTCTTCCCACGGCCCGTCGGGCAACTGTCTACTTCGGAGAAATTCCGCTTTTCGTCGAGCGGACTCATCATGGCCGAGTATCGCGAGCGCGGAGATGTACTCGCTGCTCGTCTCGGTACAGTATTCGCTGGGGGCTATTTCCATCGCACCCCAGCTGAGCATCCCGGACGATTTTTCGCGACCGGCCAGAAACCGTAGCAGTTCGTTGGCCACATGTCCCGCTTCCGGCGGTAATCGCTTCTGCCACAACGCAATAGCCTTCAGCGCGTTGACCGTATCCCACTCCTGGAACACATCCACCGACGAGTCTTCGGCGATCGACCCGTCGGGCTGCAGACACCGACGGAAGTAGTCGAAGGCCTGGGCAACCACTGCGTCGACGCCGAGGTCGTGTTCCGCAAAAACCCGCTCGAGCATGGTCGCGCTACCGCGATCGCGTCGAATCCTGACGCGGGCCGGGGTTTGCCGGATAAATCTCGTTCATACTCAGCTCCGTACGCAGCGATATCCACCACCGCCGCCGGACCGGACGGCGTGATACTGCAGAAGCTATCACGAAGCAACCCTCCATCGGAGTCCCCACGTATGGGAAGTATGAATATCCGAATCATGCTATGGACACTGTACGATTCCGCTTCCGCAGCTGGTATTTCGGTGGACTGGAGTCATAAATGAACGACGGGGATATCGTCGGCTACGACTGGGTGAATGTCACCACCCTCGGCGATCTGCTGGATCGGCAAGCGCACGCCCATCCGGAGCGGATCGCCCTGGCGTTCCCGGGCGCCGAGATCGACTACACACAGCTGGCCGCCCGCGCGGACGCCCTCGCCCGCGCGCTGCTGGCCGCGGGTATCTCGCAAGGCGAGACCGTCGGAATCCTGCTCCCGAACTGTCCGGACTCGGTCACGACACTGTTCGCGATCGCCAAGATCGGTGCCATACCCGTCCCGATCAACGGCCGATTCAAGGAATACGAGCTGAAGCAGGTGATCACGCATTCCCGTATGCGGCTGCTGTTCGTCCATCCCTCGACCCCGGTTCCCGACTCGGTGCTCGCGCAGGCTCCGGAGCTGCGGCAGGTGGTGATGCTCACGACCGACCACGCACCCGAGGGCGTGGTATCCGAAACCGACTTCCACGAGGCGGCGGCCCATGTGACGGAGGCGCAGATCCGTGACCGCCGGCAACTGGTGCGCGTCCGCGACACCGCCATGGTCATGTACACATCCGGAACCTCGGCGAGCCCGAAGGGCGCGATGATCAGTCATGAGGCACTGATCCGTTTCGCCGCAGGCGCCCGCACCCGGCTCTCGCTCACCGAACACGACCGCGTCTGGACACCGCTACCGCTGTTCCACATCGGCGCCGTGGCCTTCGCCATCGCCACCCTGTACGCCGGCTGCCGATACTGCCATGTCGGGTTCTACCAACCCGATACCGCGCTGGATCACCTGGAGTCACAGCGCTGCACGGTCGCTCTCCCCGGTTTCGAAACCGTTTGGCTGCCGGTACTGAACCGACCCGACTTCGCCCAGCGAGATCTGTCCGCACTTCGGCTCGTCATGGCCGTAGGCGTTCCGGAACGGTTGCGTGACATGGCCGAACGGCTGCCGCAGGCGATCCAGGTATCGTGTTTCGGGATGACCGAGGCGTCCTCGTTCCTGGCGCTGAGCAAGCAGACCGACACCCACGAGCAACGAATGACCACCGGCGGGCATCCACTGCCCGGTATGGAGTGCCGCGTGGTGGACCCCGAGACCGGCCGCGACCTCGCGCCGGACACGGAAGGCGAACTGTTGTTCCGCGGCACGAATTGCTTCGACGGTTATCTCCACGATCCGGAGCTGACGGCCCGCTCCTTCGACGAGCAGGGCTGGTTCCATACCGGCGATATCGCCGTCATGGACGCGGACGGCCGGGTCACCTTCGTGAGCCGCCTCAAGGACATGCTCAAGGTAGGCGGCGAGAACGTGTCGGCGGTCGAGGTGGAAGGGTACCTGTTGCGCCACCCGGCTGTACACATCGCGCAGGTCGTCGGCGCACCGGACGCCTACTACGTGGAGGTGCCGGCCGCCTATATCGAGTTGAAGCCCGGGGCCACGGCGACCGAGCAGGAGATCATCGACTTCTGCCTGGGCAATATCGCCACCTACCGAGTACCCCGCTACGTCCGGTTCGTCGAGGAATGGCCGATGTCCGGTACGAAAATCAAGAAATACGTTCTACGCGAGCGAATCAGGGCCGAACTCGCCGAGGCGAATATCACCCGGGCACCCAAGCTGCGAACGGTGCAGGAGGCCCGTCCATGAGCGGTGAACTGCGCACCATCGCCCGGCTGTACCGGAACGCGGCACGACTGAAAATATCGGCCACCCTCGGGGACCCGGTCGCCGCCGTCATGAACCTGCCACGCGGCGTCGCCGGACACACGGCGTACGAGCGGATCCGTGAGGGCGGTGAACTGGTGCGCGGCCGCAGCGGACTGCACATGTCCGCCACCTACTCGGTCTGCAACGAGGTACTGCGCGACAATCGGTTCAAGGTGGCGCCCACCTCGGCGGTTCGCTTACGGCTACGACCGCTGCCCGGTCAGCGGACCGATTTTCTGGTGCATCCGCTCGACAACTCGCTGGCCTCGGCGAATCCGCCGGAGCACACGAGGCTGCGCAAGATCGTCGCGCCACTGTTCGGCGCCGCGCAGATGCGAGCCAGACGCGCCTTCGTCGAAGATCTGGTGGAGCATCGGCTGGAGCGATTGGATCGCGCCGAGCCGGTCGATTTGATCGGCGAATTCGCCCTGCGCATACCGAGTCTGGTGATCGCCGAACTCCTCGGCCTACCACCGGAGGACCATGACCTCTTCGCACGCTGGGGTATCGAATTCGGCGCGACGGTCGACGGGGCACGTGGCATCCGGGAGCGCCGGCGCACGCACGTGCTACTCGCGGAACTCACCGACTATTTCGCTGCGGTGACCGCACTACGCCGCAGAGAGCCCGGCGACGACCTGATCACAGCGCTGACCGGCGCGGTGGACCAGGGAGCGATGACCGAGGCGGGTCTGGTGTCCACCTGCCAGGCGCTCCTCATCGGCGGCTTCGTGACCACGGCCAACATTATCGGCAATGCCGTCACCGCACTGTCGCGATTCCCCGAGCAGCGCGAGCTGTTCACGAACGACCTCGACAAGGCCCCGCACGTGGTGGAGGAGACGCTGCGGTGGGAAGCCCCCGCCCAATACAGCGTCCGAGTGGCGGGGGAATCACTGGAACTGGCCGGTCGGGAGATCGGAAAGGGCACGCCCGTAGTGGCCTTGTTGGCGGCGGCCAACCGCGATCCCGACGTCTTCACCGAGCCCGACCGGTTCGATATCGACCGCCCGAACGCGCGCGATCACCTGTCCTTCGCGGCCGGTGTGCACTACTGCCTGGGCGCCGGGCTGGCCCGGATGGAGGGCGAGATCGCATTGCGTGGTCTCTATCGGCGGTATCCTCGCCTCGAGGCGGTCAGGCCGGGCGACTACTGTCCGTCCCGGGTCATCCGAGGCCCCCATTATCTGCCGGTCCGGCCCCGATAGGGCATATCCCATGAGTTCAACGCCGGTGCCCGAAACCTGGTGGCCTCGTTGAGAAGTTGCTGCCGTCGCAGCACCCGCCGGACTGGCGGAACATCACCGGCCCGTGCCGTTCGATCAGCTCGCGCAGCAGCCGCGCCACCGCCGCGGTGAGCGCCACCCGGGCGAGGCCGGAGGACGGTTCGGTCATCAGAAGAATCCGAGCTTCCGGGGCGAGTGACTGACCAGCGAGTTATTGGTCTGCTGATAGTGGTCGAGCATCATGGCGTGGTTCTCCCGTCCGATACCGAGCTTCTTGTACCCGCCGAACGTCGCGTGCGCCGGGTAGGCGTGATAGCAGTTGGTCCTCGTCGGCTTCGACCGCCGCGTACTGCGCGGCCGGCTCCGGATGCAGGCGCGCCCGCCGACGGCGGGCAGGCCGGACATCGGCCGGAGAAGGCACAATAGCTGGTCCTAGCGGGTCAGGCGCTGTTTGATCGCGGTCCGCAGCACCGACAGCGCCCACGCACGATCAGGCCCGCGGCGACGAGTGGTGCGAACAGCAGCCAGGGTGAGCCTTGGCGGTAGTCGCAGTAGAAGCGCAGTGCGCTGCGGTGGTGGCTGCCGATTTTGCGGAACTGCGCCGAGCGCATGCTGCCGCCTTCGCGGTGGCGGATCTCGACGCTGGGTCTGGCACAACCCGCCATCCGGCGCGGTGCATGTCACCGACCACGTCGGTGGCCCGCGCGTTGATCAACTGCTGGTACTCATGTTCGAGCGCGTTGTACCCGCGTCCCCGGCCGAGCGTGCCTTCCGATCGCTGGTGGGAGACCTGTCCGCGAATCGCCTACGTCCGGCCTGCACGCGCGCCAACGCCGCAGCGAAAGCTGCCGGTGAAAAGGTCGTCGGGAATGTTGGAGGGGCGACCGGGATCCGCCAGTTCACGCAGCCATGAGACTGAATGCCTCGGCAGGCTATGAACCGATACCGCCGTACGTCGCGGGTCGCCCAGCCTTCAACCGCGCATACGCCAAGCACCTATCGACTGCTCGAGCAGGGAACGATCATTGAGTTCGTTGATCGAGACGGCCGCCAGCCCCACGGTGCACCACCATTGCTGCCGCGTTCCACCCACCGCGTCACTCTCGCGTCATCGTCGAGCGTCAGCCGATCGCGGCTGCCGGACCATCGGTCGGTCGATCGAGGTATGTCGGCATGGCATGCGACAGTGAGACCAACGTAGTCGACGGGGGCGTCGTACCGAAGACGGATACCGGGAGATGGTGTGGGATACGGGATCATGGCGTACGCGGTGGATGTGCAGGTGCTGTCGGCGCCGTCCACGCATACCTGCGACCCACAGGAATTTCTCGACTGGATGGTGGAAATTCATCGGGCCACGACGTGCTCTGAGGCTGCCCGGACGGCGCTGCGGGAGCTGTTCTTCTGCGAGGAGCACAGCGGCAGCGATGGTGCGCCCTATGGGTTGGCGCTGCAGATTCTGTGCGAGCGGTTCGGCGGCGCGTTGAGCGACCGTTACTGGTATCCGGTCAGTACCTCGTGGTTCGACAAGGTCGGCGACGCCCTCGACAGCCTGGGTATCGACTTCGATCCGAATGAACTGACCTCCTCCGGATCCCCGGTCTCCCTGCCGGAAATCGAGGACTTCCCGGCTATCGGGCACTTCACCCGCGCCGAGCTTGAGCCGGTCGCCCGCGCGTTCCACACCGCCGAGCTAGCGGGGATCGGCGATGAGGAGATCGCCGAATCGGTAACCGAGCTCCGCGACTGGGTCCGCTGGTGTGTCGACAACGACCTCGACCTGGTGAGCTTCCACTACTGATCGTGCCCAGGCGACGCCGCCGGACAGCGGTAGCGGTGCGAGCACCCACCGGACACCTGTACGTTGCTCTCGTGTGCGCGCCGTGGTGGTCAGCGGGCGTCGAGCACTGCGGCGAGGACGGCGCGCGGGCCGGGCAGGTCCTCGATCTCGGCGGCGATTTTCCTCGCGGCGTTCCGATAGGAGTCGTCTTCCAGCACGGCCGCGAGGGTGGTGGTGATCTCCGCGGGATCTTGCACGGTGCGGGCGGCACCGCCGGCGGTGGCCCGGGCGGCGGTGATCGTCTGGTCCGCGCCTTGGGGCCACAAGATCATCGGGAGACCGTGCGTGAGGGCGGACAGTACCGTGCCGGAGCCGCCGGCGCTGATGACGATGTCGGTGTCGGGGAGCAGGTCGGCCAGGGGAGTGAACGGGATGCGGTGCACCGACGTGCCCGCCGCGTCGCCGACCGGCTCGCTGCTGACCTCCCGTGCTGCGCGCGCCGGATCGTGGATCGACAACCCCTCGGTCACCACGATATCCACCTGCTGCGGGCGCACCGCGTCGACGACGGCGTCCAGCAGATGCGGTTCGGAGAAGATGGTCCCGAAGGTGACGAGCACGCGCGGGAGTCCGGCGGGCGGCGGATCGAGCCGTACGGCGGCCTCGCCCGGGCGCCGATGCGCTCGGGGGCGCAGCGGTAGCCGGGGAATCGGAGATGTCCAGCCGGGCTCCTGCAGGACCGACGGGCAGGGGTCGATATAGCCGCGAGCGGTGACCGGTTCCAGCCCGCGGGCGGCGTGGCGGGTGGCGGCGGTTCGGGCGATCTCGTCGACGATCACGGTGGGCAGAGCTGGACCGAGACCGACCTGATGCCACGGAATGTCCAAGGTCGCGGCGAGCAGGGGGCCTACGGTGTCGAAGGCGTCGGCCAGGATGACGTCGGGGCGCCACTGCCGGGCGGCCGTCGTCGCGGCGTCGGCGGTCCGATCCAGCCGGGTGCCGCCGAACATCTCGCCGATCGTCGCCGGTGTGGGGTGGAAGACGTCCGCGCCGGTGCGTTCCGCCGTCTCCTCCGCGAACTGCAAGGGCATGGGGCCGGCCGCCAGATGCTGCACGCCGCGGGGCAACTCGGCCGCGATCATGTCGGCCATCCCGGCGCTGGTGAGAAGGGCGACGGTGTGGCCGTCGTCGAGCGCTGCGCCCATCAGGGGAGCGAGCGGCAGGAGATGCCCGTAGGCGGGCACGCCGCTGAAGAGAATACGCATGAGAATCCTTGTCTGTCGGATCGATTCGGGCGGCTAGCCTGCGCACACGCGCATGGCCGATGCCGTGCTGTCCGGGTCGTCTGTGGGCAGGGGAATGGAGTGGAAGAGGGCGTCTGGGTCGTACCGCCGTTTGGCGGCGAGCAACCGGGTGGTGTTCGGGCCGTAGGCGTGGGCGATCCGGGCGGTGTCGCGGGGGCCGAGGAGATTGGGGTAACCGCCCGGCAGCGCGTCCGGCGTCAGAGCGTCCGCCAGGTTCGCCGCCCACGCGCGATGCGCCGGCTCGGCCGCGTCGCCGGGCTCCCACGCGGCGATCACCTCGACCGTCAGATGCGGGTGGCGGTTACCGAAGGCGGTGTCGGTGACCGGGATTCGAGCGGCAGCGCCGTGCAGCGTGTGCAAGGCGACCGCGGACAGCGGTGAGGTCGCCGCCCTACCACCGGCTTGCAGGGCGTTGCGTACCGCGGGGCTCAGTTCCGGGACCGTCCGCGTGGCGATCTCGATGTGCCTGCCGGGTGGGAACAGCGCGTTGGTGCCTGCCATCAGGTCGGGGAGGGTGACGGGACCGGTGTGGACCAGGAGCGGATCACCGAGGCGGGCGAAACTTTCGACCTCGTGCTCGCCCGTCCGGGCTGCGCCGCACCACGTCGGCGCGACGAATACGGCGGGCGAACCGGTCGGCCCGGTCACGAAGCCGCTCTGGACGGTGAGTGCGTCGGGGGTGTGTTCGGGAAGGTGCTCGGCGAGCCCGGCCAGCACGGTGCCCGCCTGCTCGGCGGGGTACATGATCATGCCGGACAACAGCGCAGCGACGGCGTGCAGCCGGATCCGCATCCCGGTGACGACGCCGAAATTGCCGCCCCCGCCCCGGACCGCCCAGAACAGTTCCGGCTCCCGCTCGGCGTCCGCCGTCACCAGCGAGCCGTCGGCGAGCACGACGTCGACCGCGAGCACATTGTCCACCGCGAGGCCGAAACGCCCGCTGAGCGGACCGTATCCGCCGCCGAGGGACAGGCCGACCATCCCGACCGAGCCCGCCGTGCCGGTGACCGCGACGAGGCCGTGCGCGTGCGCGGCTTCGGCGACCTCGGCGCTGCTAGCGCCGCCGGACACCCACGCCACCCGTGCGTCCGGGTCGACGCGCACCTGCCGCATGGCCGACAGGTCCAGGGTCAGGCCGCCGTCGGTCAGTGCGCGTCCGGCCCAGTCGTGGCCGCCGCCGCGAACCGAGAGCGGCACACCATGGTCGCGGGCCGCGCGGACGCCCGCTTGCACGTCAGCAGGCGTCCGGCAGCGCAGCACGACGGCGGGACGATGCCGCACGGCGCCGTTCCAGACGACGCATCCGGCGTCGTAACCGGCGCCCGAGGTAGCGACCTGCCCGGACGTGACCGTGCGGTGCAACGTCTCGAGAAGTGGATCGAGCGGAAACGGAGACGGTGTGGTCACGATTCACCTCGAATCTTGCGATGTTCGATGCAGGCTCCAGAGTAAGGACATATTCATCAGAGTCAAGCTCTGATCAATGAGTTACGACTCGGTTACCCGGGGATGAGCTATGCTGAGGCGACCATGACCGAACCTGCGAAGTCCCGGCGGGCCGAGTACGCCGAAGCGACCCGAGCCGCGATCATCGATGCCGCCCGCGAGTTGTTCGCCCGGCAGGGCTATTTCGCGACCACGGTCGACGAGATCGCCAAGCAGGCCCGCGTCGCTCCCGCCACCGTTTACGCGGTCGGCGGCGGGAAGCAGGGCCTGTTGCGCACGCTGGTGGATCTGTGGAGTGAAGCGCCGGTCGTCGCCGAGACGCTCGAGCGGCAGGAGACGCTGACCGACCCGGGTGAGATCGTGCGGCACGCGGCAGCCACCGTGCGATCGATGCGGGAGAACTACGGGGACATCATGCGGGTGGTGCTCGCCACCGCGCCGCACAATGCCGAAGCGGGCGACGCGCTGCGGATCGCCACCAAGCGATACCGCGACGCCATCGCCGCGCTGGCGCTCCGGCTGAACGACGTGGGCGGCCTGCCGCCGGACACCACGGTCGAACAGGCCACCGACATTCTGTGGTTCTACTTCGGCTACTCCGGCTATTTCACCCTGGTCGACGACAACGACTGGACCTTCGACCGAGCCGAACGCTGGCTCGCCGAGCAGGCGCTGGCCGCGCTCGGGCGCTCGACGGAGTGAGTTCGGATTGAAACCCCGCGGGCACCTGCTGATCGACGTCATCTCGACGTCCTGATCGTGGGTGTGGCGGCGGCAATACCCGAGTTCAGTCCGGTTGGAAGAACGCGAGCATTGTGCGGCTGGCGTTCGGCGACGTCAGGATTTCCTGTACGCGTGCGCGCATCCAGGCGGCAGCGCTGGGGCGCTCGAACATCCCGCGTTCGTATTCTTCGACGGCGGCGGGGAAGTCGTCCGGGTGCGCGGCCAGCGCGTACGCAGACCGGTCCCTCCCCGATGCCGATGTTCAGCGAGCCGCCGACCTCATCGAGCAGACCAGTGCCCAGCGGTGGGTGCACCAGTACGGCCGCCAGCAGGCCGACCTCGTGCTCGGACATCTGGCCCGCGCCCAGCCCTCTCATCACGGAGCCGAGTTGCTCACCGAGCTGGCCGAGTTCGTCGTCGACCGCGATGCCTGAACCCCGCATTCGAACAGTTCGGAGAACCCATGACCTCACCGCACCCCCTCGACATGGCTTCCGTGCAGTGCGCGACATCGCGGGAACGGATGGGCGCCGCTGGGCGGGCCTGTCGATCGGATCGTGCCCGATCTGGGGGAACATTCCGGCCGAAGGGCATGCCCAGTGGCAACAGCACCAGGACCTGACCATCAGCCGGCTGGATCCCGCCGCCCACCGGCCCGGCGAGTTCGTCGAGCGGCGGCACTGTGTGGCCGCTCAGCCGGGCGGGCAGAATCGCCTCGGCCGACTGCGGGCGCTGCGACAACGGCCCCGTCGTCGTCGGCTGCCACCTGGCCGCCGAACTGACCGGACTCGACCAGCCCCCGCGCCCGTGCGGACCGGGTTACTCGGTCACGGCTGGCACGAGCGCTCTCGGCGCGGGCTGATCCGCGCCGAGCACGCCGGATGAGATCGCCCGCGTGATCTTCACGCGGCAGGTTCAGGAACCTGCAGGCGTTGAGTGGCGCCCGAACTCGCCCGTGAACCTTTGTGGCAAGGGCAGACTGGGGTGATGGCGCGCACGATTACCCCGGTGTACACCCGCGCGGTGTGCGGGAAGACGACCACTCGGCTGTTGGGTTTCATCGCGGTTGTGAAGCTCTCCGACGGCGGCGAGGGTCGTGGCCAGGCGAGTCGACACGCCACGGTGCTGGGTACTTGCGCGGCTCATCGCGACCGGATTCCCGAGCAGTTCGCCGCCCAGGCCGCTGCCCGCGGTGAGGTGATCTGAGTCCTGGACGAGCCGGTTGCGCTGCGGCCGGCCCAGGTGCAGGACTGGCATATCGAGGTGGAACGGGCTGCCGCCGAAGGACTGGCCAGCATGGGTTAACCGATCGACAACACCTTCATCCCGGTGAACTCACCCGACGAGCTGCCCAGCACCTGCCCGCACTGCGGCGGCGACTGTCCTGGGGCACCGGCCCGCACGTCGCCGACGCCGCCGCACGCGGCGCATCCGCATGGGAATGCTTGGGCTGCCGAGCCGCCGGACTCCTGCAACCGACCCACCGGCCCGCACACTAGCCGCGACCCTCCACCTCGGGAAGCGCAGGGGAGTTCACTGGTCACCTTCTTGTTGTTCTCGTCGTTTCCGGTCTGCTCGCTCGAACAGCACCCGGACACGGGCCTCAGCCGCGGCGACCTCCTCGGCGGTGGGTTCGGCGCCGTCACCACCGCGGCGGCGGGCCGCTTCGTCTGCCTGATAGCGGACTTCGGCCTCGGCCTCGGCCTCCAGCTACCGTGCCGCCTCCTGGGCCCGCACGGCAGCGGCCTCGTCTGGGTGCTCACGTTCCCAGACGACTGCGGCCCGCACATCCTCACTCAGCAGCCGATGCAGGCACGCCTTGGCGATCCACTCCGACAGGTTCTCCCCGGCCGCCTCCTGCACGTGCGCCAAAAGGGCATCGTCCATCGGAATCTCTGCTGTTGCCATGTCCGACAACGATATGCCTGCTGCCGCTACAGACACGCCGATGATCGAAGTCCTCTTCCGTCAGTCGAACCTTGCGCTTTTCGCGAGACGTGTGTTGACGGCGAGCTCTCGTTTCAGTCGACATAAGCGGCGACATCGGCCCGCGACGCGGCCTCGAGCATCCGGCGAGCGCCTTCGCGCACGATCTCGTCGATCGGCGAAGGCGAATCTTCGGCTGGCGAGATCGCCTTGATTGGATTCGGCGCCACCGTCGATTACGTTGAGCATGGGACGTACCTTCCGCCGGACGTCGGCGCGCCGGGACCATCAAACCCGTTGACCGGCAGCGAATCCGGGCAGGTACTCCTTCTCGGTCATTCATGAGTTTTGATCATGGCTCAATGAGGAGGAACAGTGAGGATCATGCGTCCTACCCTGATCTTCACAGCGTTGGGAGGTCTGCTGGGAGTGGGGATCACTGTCTTGGCGGCACCCGTCTCTGCCGCCACACCGCAGGGAGTCTGTGGCAAGGGCTACACGACCGTGAACTCGATGCGCGTAGGCTCATTGGGCACCGTCTACCTGACGTACAACTCCTCGAACGGCATGAACTGCGTCGCGACGATCCGCGACAGCACGGGAAACGCTGTGGATATGTCGGTGTGGATCGATGTCCCGGACACCGGAAACGCGGCTCAGGACTCCGGCCGGTACACCTCGCACGCGGGGCCGGCCTACGCCTACGGCAAAGGTCATTGCGTGAACTGGGGCGGCAACATCGGCAACAGGTACGTGCAGATCTACAACTCCAACTGCGCCGCGCATCAGGAATCTCGGCTCTCCTTCACGAGGTGAGCGGCGCTTCCTCGCCGTCCACCACGCCACCGGGTCGCCGCACACGGGCTGGAAGGCCGCGACACACCCACAGCGATGGCGTCGGCCGCGCAGAGCTGGGTTGGACAACGCGGTTGTCGGTGAACACCCCCAGGAGTTCAGACACCGGTCTCGAAATCGTTGAGCGTCAGGTGTGCGGTGAGTGCGTCGAAGCGATCCAGCAGATCGTTCGGGTTCGTCCAGGATCGGCTGGGTTCGCCAGCGAGCCGCGACGCCGCGCGCATAGTAGTCGGGGTCGAGATCACCTGCGAGCGTTGAACCAGGTTGTTGCAGTAGGTATTCGGTGGTGATGCCCGCGATGGTCTCGGCGGTCAGCGGGTTGAGTTCGTCGATGTATCCGGTGGCCAGGCCGCGGTCGTCGAAGTCGGTCAGGAAAGGCAGCGCGCCGTAGGCCGGGGGCAACGCTGCGGGTGGGTCGGTCTCCGTGGTTGAGGTGAGGACGCGTTCCATCTCAAGGTGTCCGGTAGCCCTGGGCGCGTGAGCGAGGACGGCGATCCAGCGCCGGAACACCCGGACCGGGCAGCTTGCGGGCAGCCCGGTAGCGGGCAGTTCGACCAGCGGCTGCGGCCCGATCATCACCGCGGTATCAGTGACGGTGACCTCGCGTTGGGTGAGGGCGGCGATCTGCCGCCAGGACAGCCCGGAGGTGGCCAGCAGCAGATGACCGCGTCGACGTGCGACCCGTTCACGACGTGCTGGGCGGGGATGACATGGGTCGGGTGGAGGAACTTCTCCAACTTCTGCCGCAGATTGGCCTCGTCGAACTGCTTGGCCAGCGGCTCAGTCATGTCGCCTGTCAGTCGTCCCTGGTCATCGGCGCCGAGCACGATGTAGCCGCGCGGCGACATCTTTCGCGAACTCCACCAACGAGGGGTGGTCGTTGAGGTCGACCTTGCTCTTGTAGTCCAGGTTCGTCAGTTCGGCACCCAGCGCAAGTAGTGCTTGGACCTTCTCCTCCGAGACAACCGGTTCGACGACGATGGCGGCAGGCATTCCCATGTGCTGCAACGTACGCTCGGAGGTCTGGGACCGGGTTCCATCGGCAAGATCTACACGGCGCCAGCGGCAGGCAACGACCCGACGTGCTCTATCCTCGCGCGACGTCGACCTCGCCGACGACTTTGTGCAGACCACCGACCGGGCGACAGGTGACCGGTCACGGGACCCGCGCCACCAACACACCCGGCGACGCATCGAGGTTCAGCACGAAAGCGGGTATCGGTTGCTGGCCTGAATGTGGTGGTATTCGACCGTGGAGTGGACCACTACGCACACGTGCTTCATCAACGGCAGATCTTGCCCCTGGCGTCAGGGCCAGACGGCGGTGTCTTTCCATCGGAATGGTGGGCCGCCGACAACCGCCCGGCAAGAAGGTCGTCGGAACCGAAGACCAGATCGGCTGCTATCCGAAGACTTCCGCGTGCCACCAGCGATCGGAGTCGCTGAACCAGGGGCCGACCCGGTCCGCGTCGAGGACCCGTAATTCCTTCAGATCGATGTTGTACCTACGGTACAGCGCTACGATCTCGCGCAACCCGTCCTCATCGACCGCATCGAGATCTACGGTGAGGTACAAGGTGCGCACCCGTCCTTGGTAGGACTCGATGCAGGAGATCTTGTCGAGCCACCCGAAAAACGCCGCTTCGTCTTGCGGGGAGTAGTAGGTGACGCCGGTGGCCTCGATGACCACGGTGCCGGTGCTGTTCATCGCGACTTCCCGCCTGGGTACACGTTCGTATAACCACCTTTCTTCTCTTGCACGTCCCAGTGCGGGCCGCCGTGCGCTGTCGAACCTTGACCGGTTGGCACCCACACACGCCCATCCGCGTCGAGCCAGCCGGACCCCTTACCGTTCGGGTTGGGCACCCACTTGTCACCGTCTTTAGGCGGCACGAATCCTTCCGCCTCGCCCGGACGGCCCGGGGCCTTCGGCCCATTAGGGTCATACGCATTAGCTGGCGGCTTGTAGTTGGAATTGAACGTCGCATCACCGGCGATGGACAGGATAGTCAGTCCAGTGATGGTGGCCAGCGCAGTCGTAGCCAATGCTGCCGCGCTGAACTTTATTCCGCTCAACACCGTGAAGAACGTTCCGATTACACGTGCGATGGCCGTCGCGGCGCTGTCGAGGGCGGGGCCTTCCACCGTTGCGGCTCTGGGATTGCGAATCCACACCACGGTTACAGCGATCACGACCGATGCGGCGACTAGCGTCGCCGCCACCTGGGTGTTGATGTCCGCACGGACGCCGACAAGCGCTGCATGGTGGCTGGCAGTCGCACCGGCGAGATCGTCGGCCGCCAGCTTGATCTCGCCGGCATTCTTCGACAATGTCCTGAGGTGGTCGGTCAGGTTCTGTATATCGGGTGCGTCGAACTTGGCCAACCCGTCTGCAACGGCGCGCAGCCGGGCTTCCGCTCCGAAGATCGTGTTGTCGTCAGCGAATGCTTTCCACGCTTTGGCGGCACGATCCAGCTTCTCGGTGTCGCCGTCGGGGATCTCACCGCCCGCAAGCTTGGCGATGACCTTCTCGTACAACTCGGGGAATTCGGATTCGAGACCACTACCATTGTCTCTCGATGACGCCACACCGACGACAACCCCAGCGCCATAAGGCAGTTCGGACGGAATTGTGCGCGGACACGATGGGCCGACACCTTTGTTCGGATCACGATTGGCCGCATAGTTGCCGCATTCCCAGTTGTAGCCGGACGCGATGAGGATATCGCCGAAATGCTGCAGGGCCCTCGCGAAGTTGGTTGCCGCGGTGGTGAAGGCGCCGGCGCGTTCGTCATAGCTGGCAGACCACGCCTTCACAGCTTGGTAGCTTCCGGCCATACCGCCGGTTTCCAGAAGAGCTGTCTGCAACGGGTTGTAGGCGGCCTGAAACTCCTTCGACAGCTTGTAACAAGCGTCCGCAGCGGTGTAGTACGAATGCGGTGCGACAACGGCCATGTCATCCCCCCGTCATTCGTCGGTTCACATCCAGCGCGTTCGCATACGCATCGCGGGCTGCCTGTGCCGCCTGCTCCATCTGCGCCAGTCCGTTGAGCAACTCACGCGCTGCGGCCATCCAGTCCTGATGCTCCTGGGCATAAGCTGCTGCTGCTTCACCCGTCCATCGCCCGGCGTTCACCAGGTCCTGCACGCGGCTTTCCAATTGTTCGAGATGGTCGGCGAAGAACTCCTTGAAGCCGCGGGCGCGGGCGGTCACCTGGTCGATGTTATCGAGGTCGAACTCGAACTGGGCGGACATGTTGTCAGTCCAACTGCAGAGAGCTGAACGACGATGCGTTCGCGTCGTCCCGGTTCTGGAACGCCGATGAGGTGATACCGAGCTTTGCTGCCAGGTCGGTGAGTGCGTCCCACGCTTTCAGCGCGCCATCCTGCATGTCGTCCCAACCAGCGCGGTACGCATCGGCGGCGCTGCCCTTCCAGCTACCGAACAGCGCCTGCACTTCACGGTCCAACGAAACCGAGCCCGACCTCAGCTGCTCGGCCACGTCATAGGCGAACCTGCCGACCGCCTTCACTTCCTCCGGCACCACATGCAGCGGTGTGTCACCTGTCGTCATGATCTCCCCCTCCGGCTACTGCGGACGCGTCGAGAGTATATCGACAGGTTCTGTAGTTTCCGCCCATGGCGCCGAGATCCAACGCAGGGCTGTGTTCGGGCCGACTCGTGTCGGACCGGGTGATACGGAGGGTGCAGGTGCAGCGGCGAGCCAGGGACATCCGGCGCTGCTACGACATCTGGATACCGACTCCCGCCGTACACGCTGATGACCTGCATCACCGTCCACCGCTGTCGGTTAGTACGGGCAGTGCCCCGTCGACTATTCCGAGCCAGAGGTAGTCTCGGCCGCGCGTTACGGCGACCAGTTGGCGGCGGGCGGCGAGTTCGTCGGTGTCCTGCTGTGACGCGGTCCGTCGGCGGGGGCGTTCGCCTGGCAGCACCGGGCGGAAGACCGCTGGAGATTCCAGTCCTTTGGCGCGTTGGACGGTGCCGACCTTGACCGCGTCAATATAGTTGCCGTTGTAGTCTTCGAGCAGCTGGATCGGGATGCCCGCCGCTTTCAGCACCCGCCGGAAGCGATTCGCCTCGGTGTTGGTGCGGGTGATCACGGCGACGTGGCCGTCGAGAAAGCCAAAGGCAGTAGCGAAGATTGCCGTGGAGCAGTTCACGGGCTCCGACATAACGGCGCAGCAATTTCGCGGCGATCGGGTCGTCTGCGAACTCGCCGTACATCGGGCTCCACAATCAAGCAACCGCCATCGGTGGACGCGGCGCGGTCGGCGTTGGTCGGCAGTGTTCGCGGGCGGCGTTTGCGTCCGCGTCGGTGCGTGGCGTCCCTTCGACCTGGGCCTGCAGATTATCCAGAGTCTCTTGCTGGGGACCGGTCATGACCATCCCTATGAGGATCCGCACAACCGGTCCTGTGGCGCCAGCTGCGACCTTCGCCTTGACCAGAGCATCGAACGCGGACCACCCACGGAGGTTGAAGTACCCGACCGCTACGTCCATGCGGTCGGAGACCCGCAGCTTCTGTTGAAGATGCGTGCAATGCGGATTTGAAGTTGTCGAAGATCCGCGTCACTCGGGCCTACACTCCTCCGGTCAAACTACAGCCGCTCGCTAGAACGAGTGACTCCGGCGCGAACATTGTGAACTGCTGGCTATGATGTTGTGCCAAGTGATGAGGAATGCCGGGCCGGGACCGGGTCAGCGTCATAGGACGCCAGGCAAGCCGGGGCAGCCGGGCTGGTTGTGGTGAGGAGTATCCGGTCGAGGACTGACTTCTGCCTGTCCGACGGGTGGCCTTCGGTCGAGGGCGATCCCAGGAAGGGCGCGGTCAGGTCGCCGGCGGCGTGCGGGCGCTGTCAGCCCGGCCACCCCGGCTCCCACCACTGTCAAGGGACCACGCATCCGAGCACGGTCGGCCCGTCGGGATCGATGCGGCGCCACCGACAGGTGCTCACGTGTCGGCGGCGCCAGCTCGCTGTGCGGCCAGGTGCGCTTCCAGCTGCTGAATGCGTTCTCGGAGAGGTTCGGTCAGGACGCGTACTTCGTCTGCGGTGAACCGTGGAGTGATGAGTTTCGGGCAGTTCCAGTCGAAGGCAATGACTTCGACGGTCATGAGCCCTTCGAGTTTGCCGTCTATCCCTTCTCGGTCGAGTATCTCGGGGTCCGGATCAGGGTCGAACCGCGCGTGCCCGAGGATCTTGAGCCGCTTACGGTTCGGGTAATCGACTGCGATCATCGCGACCCGGTCGTCGTTGTCGAGGTGACCGGCCGTGATGTATTGCCGGTTGCCGGTGCGCTCGGCCCACGCCAATCGGGTCGGGCCGAGCACTTTCACGAACCCCGTCGGCCCTCCGCGATGCTGAACGTAGGGCCAGCCGTTGCGTCCGACCGAGGCGAGATAGAAACTGTCGCGGCGGGTGAGGAACTCGGCTTCCGCCGCGCCCATGCCATCGGGCACGGGCGCGGCGGAAAGGGAGCGTTCGTAGCGGCCGTATGAACCTTGCCGACGCTGATGCGCCTGCTCATCCGGGCCGAACGTCAGGGCGAAGAAGTGCTCCATGATCAGAACGACAGGATGCGGTATCCGTCGTCGGCGAGGGCGCGCAGACTGGCCAGGCCAGAGGTGCCGGGCAGCGGGTTGTCCTTGATCAGGTCGATACCGCTGGCCCGCACGCCTTCGCTGCTGCCGAAGACGTCGGCGCATCCGCACGAGGCACCGGCGATGGTGTGGCGTACTGCCTGATAGACCTCGTACGCGGGATGATCGGGCGCGCTGAGCAGTTCGGGCCAGCGGGTGCCCGCACCGTGGAACTGCACGCGGACCTCGTCGCCGGCCTGATCGAAGTCGTAGGCGGCCGCGAGCGCGTTGAACACGCGACCGAGGGCTTCTTCGCCGCCTTTGGGGTCGCTCAGCACGAGTACTGCGGTCTTGGTCACAGCTTCTCCAGTCATACTTTTTTCTCCTTCAGTTGAGAACGATCGTTCTCGACGACACGGCTAGCATAGGAGAACGATGGTTCTCAACGCAAGGAGTCGGCCGTGCAGGATGAATCCGAAGCGCTACGGGTGCTCGCTGCCGCTGAGCGTTTGTTCAACGACCGCGGAATCCAAGCGGTGGGCATGGACGCCATCCGCGACGCTGCGGATGTGCCGCTGAAGCGTCTCTATCGGCACTTCCCCTCGAAGGCGGATCTGGTGCGTGCCGTACTCGGGCAGCGCGACTGCGCGGTGCGCGCCGCGATCGCGCAGTTCGTTCGACGCCCATGCGCATACGCCTCGGGAGCGGGTGCTCGCCGTGTTCGACTTTCTCTTCGACTGGTTCGCCGAACCCGGCTTCCGGGGCTGCCTGTTCATCAACACGGTCGGGGAGCTGGGCGGCACACTCGACGACGTCGGCCAGATCGCCAGGCGACACAAGCTCGCGATACGCGACTACCTCGCCGATCTCCTCGCCGACTGCTCGCTTCCCGAAGCCTTGGCCGACCAGCTGCTGATCGTTGCCAACGGCGCGATGGTCACCGCCGCCATGCATGACGATCCCCACGCCGCGCGCAGGGCGCGCCAGGCAGCCGACATCCTCCTGTCGGCTGCCGAACACCACGGCGAATAGGCGGCGTCGAAACCGGTCGCGACCGTTCTGGTGGTGTTCGGCCGGTCGAACAATGGCTGTATGACGACCGCCGAGAACAGCGGGAATGCGTGGTGGCCGAGCAGGTCAGGGCTCGAGCGCGTAGCGACCGCGCGTCCCACCCTTGGCCATCGCCCGGTGCATGGACGCTCAAGTCCTCAACGAAGGCCGACGCCAAGGAGGCCGACCGCCCTACGGGTACATCGTGGTCGACGGTCCGCCGCACCCAAACCCCCACCGGGCATCCGACGGATCGAAGCTGCGGATCCTTTCCCTCGACGTGAGTACCGCCCCGGTGGTGCAACGGATCTTCCGTGACTACCTCGCTGGCCGCGGTGATAAGGCGATCGCCATCGCTCTGAACCGGGAAGGCGTGCCCTGCCCGTCAGCGCACCGACCGGAGCAGAACAGGCATCGCGCCAAGGACGGTTGGCAGGCCGGAACGGTTGCCGCGATCCTGCAGAATCCCCGCTATACCGGCTATGCGGTGTTCGGGCGATGGACCAAGCACGAAGAACTTCTCGATCCCGACGACGCCGCCGCTGGTAACGTCACGCGTTTCCGGCGCTCACCCACCCACCGCATCGTTCGCTCGAAAAGCCCGGCGCATCCGGCCATCATTTCGGTAGAAACCTTCACTCAGGCTCAACTGCTGCGACGCCAGCGGGCGGGCGGCGGCAACCGCACCCGCGCCAAGCTGGAACGCAACAGAGCATCCAGCGGTCTGCGCCCGTATCTCTTGAGCGGTCTCGTGCGCTGCGCGGGCTGGGGTCGAAAGATGCAGGCGGAGTTGGTTCGTGACGCCGTGTACTACCGATGCCGCGCCAAGACCATCGCCGCCGGGAGTCCGGTCTTGCAGGACCATCCCCGGACAGTGAACCTGCGCGAAGACATCGTCGTCGGGCCGATCGACAACTGGCTGGCGAACCTGTTCGATCGCAATCACCGCGAGAAGACCATCGCGGCTCTCGTGGCCGCCCGAGACACCAATGAGACCGACACCCGTAGGCAAACGCTTCGGCAACGGATCACGGACGCTGAGGCCAGACTCGCGCGTCACCCCGCCGCCATCGAGGCAGGAGTCGATCCGCAAGCCCTCGTCACGGCCATGAACACGGCACAGGCGGACAAAGCGGCAGCTCAGGCCGAGCTGAAGAGCCTGCCCAAGATCAATCAACTCATGGTATCGAGATCCGAAAGTTGATCGACTCGCTGGGCGATATCCGCGCGGTGCTCGCTGCGGGGGATCCGGCCGACAAGGCTCGGTTGTACCGAACTCTGGCCTTAGAAGTGCGCTACCAGCACCAACAGCAACTCGCAATCGTTGGTGCCACCCCCTGTGGGGTTAGCACTGGTGTCCGGAGGGGGAGTCGACCACTACGCACACGCGCTGTACCAGCGAAAACCACTGGTCGTGGGTGGCTGACTGTCGCAGGTTGGAGCCCTTGGCAGGAGACGCAGAACATGGGCAACTGGAAAAGGCCTAGTCATCGCGGGTACTTATGCTGTCTGAGGGATCGCGATACCCGTGGAAGTCGGTCAACCGCCCAAATCGTTTGCGCCCGGCAGGGCATATGGAGCGTGATAACGGGGACGACCTGCGGGTTTTGGGCGGGCTGTTGATGATCGAAGCGGATTATCAGTCATGAGCGGGCGATGCCGACGAACAGGAGATACCCGTTGGCGCGGAGCGCGATCGACGCCGCCCGCCTCAGCAGGTCGACAGCTTGCCGCTCGGCTTCGGTCCTTACCTCGATCCCCTCCCTCGACCTCATCCAGGATCAAGCCGAGCTGGTACCGGTTGAACATGGTGTCTCCGTACCGGTAGATACCCCGTACCAAACTGGCGGCGGGTTGCGCGGCGCACAGCCCGAACAGCGCTTCGTAGGTTTCGCATGGGTACCGATGTCCGCGGACTGGGCCAGCGAGTGGGCAGGCGAATGATTGCGACTCGACTTCATGCTCCGTGCTGCGTCGTTTGCATATAGTGTGGTCAGTTGAACATGGAAGACGAAGGGGGCAACCATTTTTCGACATGACAGGTTGACCGTCGTGGCCGCTCGGGAGGACGTTGAGATCGGCGACATACAGCCAACGCTTGACGTACTCAGCGCGGTACTGACGTCACCGACACAAGCCAGGCGGGCGATGGGTGCCGTCGATCTTGCCATCCATGGTTACGACCACACGCCTACCGAACTGTTCGAGATGGATCTGGTTCGTAGCTTCGTGAGGCGCTTGGACGAGGCGTTTCCTTACTGGCTCTTCTTCTCGTCGCTTCACAGCGCTTCACTGCAGATGATCGCGCTGTGCTTCCTGCTGCCGTTTCTCACCGACGAGGGCAAAAGGCAGCACTTCGGCCCTAGGCTGAATGACTTGTTGCTGAAGCGATGGATACCCGCGCTGAACCAGATGGCTGAATACGTCGGCCTTACAGATACCGAGCTCCGTGACCGGTCTGATGCGGCGATCGACTACTTCACATTCGGGCCTGCAGTCTCGACGAAAGGAAGTCCTCGATGGAACCAGTGACTATCATTGCATCCGCTGTCGCCGTCGGCGCTGCGGCGGGCATGACAGACTCGGCAAAGCAAGCCGTCATCGATGCTTACGCAACGTTGAAGCGGCTCCTCAGCACACGCTATAGCGGCATTGACCTGGCGCCGCTGGAGCAGAAGCCAGGCTCGGATGCCAAGCGGAAGTCGCTCGAAGAAGACTTGCTCGACGAGAAGGCCGACACCGACACCGAGCTGCTAGATGCTTCCCAGCAAGTCATCGAAGCGGTTCGAGCCAGCTCACCCGAGGTCGGCACGGTGATCGGTGTCAATCTCGCGGATGTCGAGGCTGCGGTGTTGCGGGTTCAGCGGATCAACGCACGGGGCGAACGAAGCACTGGTGTGCAAATCACGCGCGGCCGGTATGGTGTTCTCGATATCGGAGAGGTGAATGCGGGGCTGGAGGAACCGCACAGCCCTCCTCATTCGGCGCGGTAGCAGCTCCCGCTACCGCGCATTCCCCAACCACACCTCTGATCAGCATGTTCGGAGGTCCAGGCAACTCACATGATGCTTGGGGTGACCCAACATCACCACTACCCGCTGGCGCCGGGCAACGAGAAACTAGTCGTCGGCGAAATCCCCGTGGCGCCACCTGGATTCGTCGACCGCACACAGCAGGCGGAGGTAGCCTCGATCCTCGCCTCCGAGTCATATCCGCGGATCTGTGCGCTGATTGGCATGCGTGGCGCGGGCAAGTCGCAGATTGCCGCCGCGTACGCGCAGCGGTGCATTGACGCCGACTTTGCGGTCGTAGCCTGGTTGAACGCTGAAACACGGCTGGAACTGTTTGCGGGCTTGGCGGAGCTGGCCGAGAAACTCGACGTGTCCGACCCCGACGGTGACCCCGCTCGGTCGCAGCGGAGGCTACGTGAACATCTTGCCGCTGCGCATGGATCGAAACTGCTGATCTTCGATAACGCGAACGACCCCGATCAGCTGCAGAACCTCCTGAAATCGCTCGGATCTACACAGATCCTCATCACCAGTACCGACAAGCAGTTCTCCGAGGTTGGGATCGAGGTCAAGGTCGGTTCGTACCTACGCGAACAGTCGGTGGCGTATCTGAGCGATCGCACTGGATTGCCCGACGTGGCGGGCGCGGCGGATAGAGTCGCCGACCAGCTCGGAGACCTTCCTTTGGCGCTGACCGCCGCCGCGGCGACGATACGAGCACGCAACTACGACTACCACGAATACTCACGAATTCTTGAAAGGTCGGTCGCCGAGGCCTTGCGCCGCCGACCCGGTCTGAGCTACCCACTTCACACCGAACAAGCCTTATCGTTGGCGATCGACAGCGTAGTGCAGGCTGATCCCAGCGGAGCCTCCCGCAGACTCCTCCAAATCATGTCGCTGCTTTCACCGCAAGGCACAACCAAGGCACTGCTCCTCCGCATCCCCCTCGTCGGAACCGAAGCCCTTGAGGCCGCCATCGAGCGATGTGTTCGTGGATCATTCTGACAGACGTCATAGGCGCGAAAGCTCTTCGCATGCACCGCCTAATCGGCAGAGTGGTACGAGAGCGTTGGATCGATGTCAGCGAGCGAGACTCACTTGTCACTGGCGCGTTGAGCCTGTTGTCCTCGGACCTGAGCAAAGACAGCGGCATCACCGACACCGCTGTCATCATCGCTGCCGCAACGCATCTTGAGAGGCTCTGGGAATCACTCGTAAACGGAAGTGGCAAGGACGAACTGATCAACGCAACGCTTAGCCTACGAGCCGCGGCGGTCGCACGCCTCGCCGACCGCACCGGCGATCTCGCCGGTGCAATAGACATGGGTGAGCGTGTAGTGCGTGACTGCGAGCAGGAACTGGACAACTCTTCCAGGCTGAGCTTTATCGCTCGCCGCAATCTTGCCCACGCCTTTGCAGTTTCCGGCAAACTGGACGTCGCCGCAGAGATGCTTGAGGATGCCGTCGTCGATCAGGAATTCGTCCTTGGACCGGACCATCCCGATGCTCTGGCATCGTCTACCCATCTTGCCGGGGTCCTCTGCAGTGCAGGACAGCACCGGCGGAGCATCGCGCTCCTTCGAGCAAACATCGCCACATATGCGCGGACACTGGGCCCTCGCCACCCCGACGCGTTGACCGCGCGGATCAACTTCGCCGCTGCGCACCGTCTAGCGGGGCAACTGGACAGAGCCATAAACCTTTACAAAGACGTGCTTCTCGACTGCGAAAGTACGCTCGGCGCACGGCATGAAATGACCCTCACCTGTCGTAACAACCTCGCGGCCGTATATCGAGAAGCCGGCAACCCCGCGACGTCCATCGGTATCCTAGAAGACGTCTTGGAAGACAACTTAAAATTTCTCGGTCCAGATAACCGGGGCACCCTTGTTTCTCGAAGTAATTTGGCCAGTGCCTACGAGGACGCCGGGCAACCGCAGCGAGCCATCGCGCTCTTCGAGCGCAATCTCATCGATCGTGAAAACATCCTGGGCGCAGAACATCCCGATACGATGATCTCGCGTCACAACTTAGCGGGCGCGTTCGAGTCTGCTGGGGAACTCGATAAGGCCAAGGCCCTCTACGAGCGTAACCTGGCGGACCGAGAGCGCATTCTGGGTATCGATCACCCACACACCCAGATAAGTCGGAACAGTCTTGCTTGTGTTCTGTTGTCGCAGGGTCACACTAAGATCGCAGCCGCAACTCTGGAACGGGCGGTAGCCGACTGCGAGAGAACCCTCCCGCCCGACCACCCTCAGACCCTCACCACTCGACATAATCTCGCAGTAACTTACGAGCGGGACGGAAGCGTCGATCGAGCAATACTACTTTTCGAACGCTGCTTCGCGGACCGCCAACGAGTTCTCGGTATGAACCACCCGCATACCCGCGAGTCGTTCGCTTGCCTGGCTGACGTATATCTGGAGGTAGGCCGCCCCTTAGAGGCTGTTCGTTTGCGCCAAGTCGATCTCGAACGATGCATAGAGAGAACTGGCTTGAACCATCCAGACACTCTCGCCGCGGCGAATGATCTCGCTTACACCTTGCTCATAGCTGATGAACTACGTGCGGCGATCATGGTGTTGGAGCCAAGTCTTCTCCGGAGTATAGAGTCGCTCGGAGCTCACCATCCTTTGACAGAACAGATTCGTACCAGTCGCGACGTCGCCTATCGCTTCTTGAACCGGTGACTGCCCGCAGCAGATCCGCACGGCGGCATGGATCATCTCGTATGAGTGACCCCGCCGATGTTCCTGGGCCAAATGACTGACGACGGTCCGCATCGACATGGCGGTGCCCTCGGCAGCCAGTTCGAGCGCGATCCTGCATGCCGACCGCTTCCTGGTCTGCTCGATTCGGTGGACGAGCTCGAGTAGGGTCGTTGTCGGCGACCGGTGCGGCGCCCGAGTATTTTCGGGTGCTGGTGTGTGATGAGGCGCAGTGGATGTTGCGGGAGTGTTTCGAGTACTGGACCTGGCGCTTGCACTCGCCGAAGACTGGCGCCACGGCCGCAGGGGCGGCCGTCCCCGCGTCGTCGACGAGGAACAAGCGCCGCACGATGCTGGCCCGGCTCGCCGAAGGCCAATCGCTGCGCGAAATCGCCCGCGGGGTCGGCGTCAGCCTGGCGGTGGTCCACGGCGAGGTCAAGGCCACCGCCGCTGCGGCAGAGATCGTCTCAAGAACGAGCAGCAGCTGGGTTACTCCACCGGGTCATAGGGAATCGCGAACCTGAAGTCGCTGTGACCGTTGGGGACAAGCCTTCTGCCTTCTTGTGCCTTGCGCAGGTACTCGCGGATCTCGGTGGCGTTGGTAGCCGTGAGCCCTTCTTCCCGGCACTGTGCCTCGAACGCCTCGGCTGTCACCCGCAATCGGCTCCACCGCGTCGGCTCGTTCATCAGGCTCGCCTTCATCTTGGCCAACTCGTGCACCGACAGTTCGCCGCCCGACATCTTCGCGTTGCGGGCGAGGAACTCGGCGATCCTCACGATGTCTGCGGGAAGCTCCGAAGCGTTCATGACCACCATGTCGCGACCCAGGTTAGCGCTTGTTACACATCGGCAATTGCCGATGACATCTCACGAGAAGATCCACTGACACCGAGTGGGAAACGGCCAGCTTAGCGAGAGTTCTGGAGCCGGTCCTACCGGGGGTACAACAAGTTTCGGGCGCGGAATACTAGGATGGCTTGCGCAGGGAAGAGTCTGCATGCGCGGGGCCTATTCAACCGCCGTCTTCGTCCCGCCACCGTGCTGGGTCACGCGCGGGCGGAGACGGACTTTCACCGCTTTCCTAGTGAATTCCTGGTCGGTGGCCTTGCTTGCCCACATCCACGCCTCGCCTTGCGTGAGGTTCGCCATCTTCGACGGCGAAAGATCGGCAAGAGCAGCGTTGGCTTTCTGAATATGCTTGAGCCAAGCCGGTGACGTGAACTTGTGTAGGAAGATGTGGTCGGACAGCTCGATCAGTGAGATCGGCACCGACGGCGGATCCTGACTCGCGACCAGCACACTCATGCCTTTGTGTCGCATCTCGCGCACACTTTCCACCAGGCCGGCGACAAGGTCGGGGCTCTCGATGTACTTGTGTGCTTCGTCGAAGACGACGAGCTTGTTGAACCGCTCTCCGTCCTCGCGGGCTTCGGCGAAAAGATGCATAAGCACTACGAACAAGCCGAGCGCTTCGTCCTTCTCGATGAACTCGTCGCGCAGATCGACGATGATCATCCGACCCGGTTTCACAAGGGATTTCACGCGGACGTGATCGTCGATGTATTCGGCCGCGAGGTCGAGCCGTTGGTGAGCCAATTGTTTCAGGTTATCGGTCAGCGGCGAGCTGTCGATTCCCGCCCGGATGGCGTTTAACCGAAGGTCATTTCGGTTGGCCTTCATAATCCGTTGGAGCTGACGGATGTAGGTGGATTGATTGCCGATCGCGCCCATCAAGAACCGCCAGTGTTCGGCACGCAGTTCGCTGGAGCCGAATTTCAGCGGAAGCACCTGGATTTCGGGGTACTCGGCACGGCGTTCGTCGAGTTGGTCCTGGGGGACCAGCATGACCACGTCATCGAGGCCGACTGGTTCCACGCCGTATCGTTCCCGCAGCTTGGTGGTCTGGCCAGCATCGCTGTTGGGGCAGACCATGCTGGTGAATTCGGGGGCGTAGTCCAGCGTGGGGCTGTAGTGGAAGACGATGGTCGCGAGCGGATGGGGTAGCTGGTTCACCGGGGGGTGCGCGAGCGACGCGGCCTCGATGATCGTGCCGAGGGTGTAGCTCTTACCTCCGCCTTGGACGCCGAAGAGGCTGATGGTGTGCGTCTCGTTCAGGTCGAGTGCAACCGTCTTGTCGGTTCCGGCGGTTTCGCCGATGACGGCGTATTGGGGCGATGACTTGACCGATCCCAGGAAAATATCGGGGCCGTCGATGTGGTGTGGCGCCGCGGCCTCCGCACGAGGTGTCGGCAATATAGGTTCTGATTCCGCAGCATGCGTCGTCCGGTCCGTGACTTCTGCTTCCACCCGGGCGGCGCTGTCATCGGCGGGCTTGACGTCGTCCTGCGGCGGGGTTTGCGCGTCGTCCTCGGTCTGTTCGACTTCGCCCACTCTCTCCTCGATAACGTCGTCGGCGGGCACGTCATGTCGGCGAGCCGGTGCCCTGAATTCGGCGGCGACAAGACGCGGCACGGTCAGCTCCAGCGCTCGCAGCGACGACAGCGATGGCGGGGTTTCACCGTGCGCGGGCTTGTCCGGGCTGGTGGGAATCGCGTCGATGAGCTGCTGCGCCAGATCGCGGCCGATGCGGTGGAACTCGATGCCGCCGTCGACCTCGCTCGATATTCCGGTGCTGGACAGATCGAAGATCAGGCCGGTTCGGGTGAACTCCAGTCGACATGGCGGTTCGCGGTCGAGCCGGTCGAGCAGCCAGCGTGCTTCAGCTGCCGGCTTGGCGCCCACGGCATCGTAACGAACGGCCCGGTCCAGATAGGACCGCAGCATCGCGGCGAACTCTGCATTGCGTACCACACGGTCGGGGCGGTCCGGTTGGCTCAGATACGGATCGAAGTGCTCGGCGAGAACGCTCGCGCTACGCTCGAGTTGGTCGGCGATCGTGCTCTTGAGCTCTTCGTATAACGAGTGCGACACGCTGCTGTAGCACTTCACTTCGACCAGGCGGCAGATGATCGTCCGCTTCCGCGCGTCGAGGCTGAACAGCGCCAGGTCGGTGCGCTGCAAACTGACGGATTCCCCGACCTGATCGCCGCGGCGAGCGTCGCGGTAGAGCTCGAGATGGGAATCGAGCGGGACAAGGATCTGGTTGGCGAGCACGCCCTGGTAGTCGAGGAACAACCGTGCCAGTGCGAGCCCCAGCACTTCGGTTCGCTGGGTGGCGGCGGCCGACGCGATCTTGAAGGCCAACCGACCCGACAACAAACGGAGTTGATCGAAGAACGTCCGCACGTGCCGCGGGTCGACCTGAAGGTGGTGCTGTTCGATCACCGGCGCCAGCAGTGCGCAGAGTTCGTCGATGGATCTCGAGGTGGTCACCACGTGGTGTCCGAGTCCTTCCCGGCCACTCTCCTCGACGTCGATGACGTAATCGGATCGGCGACTACTGAGCGGGCTGTCGAAGTATTCGACCCCGAGGGTTCGGTCGATCGTGATGACCCAGTCGCTGGACTGGTGGGCCTGATGCAGCAGCGTGCTGTCGGCCGCGTCCAGGCTGAGTCCGATGTTCGGCACCATCCGGGTGCCCACCTGCCGGGTGGCGACGGCGCAGGCCGCGTTGGAGATCACTTCCGGCAGCGACGACAACAGGTCGGTGAGTTCGTCCGACTGGGCCAGCGAGTGGGCTGCGCCGTGGCGTGGCTGCTTCTGCCAAAGCACTGTGTCGCCGTCGTCGGTGTAGGTGATCGTGACATCCTGCACCAGGCCGTGCACCGGGACGGTGCCGCGCCGGTCGGCGGGTACCGCTCCGAAGTCCTCATTGCTGAAGGCATCGAACAGAAAAGTGATGTGGGCGTTGTTCTCGCTCGTCGCCGACCGGAACTCATCGAGCGGGCGTATTGCGACGGTCAGCTTCGACCCGGTGCCGACTGCGCGCGGGGCGTGGAAGGTCTCGGCATCGAGAGTGTCCCGCCATTCACCGCGCAGCAACTGCGCCAGGGCCGATCCTTCGGTGGGGGATTCCGGATCGGAGCTGAAGAGTCTCAGCTCGTAGTTGATGTCCTTGAGTCCCTTGCGGGATTCGAGTACGAGCAGCATGTCCGCGAGCGCGTCCGCGCCCCCGGGATTGACGGCGTTGATGACAAGCATGCCGACATACGGATGCAGCCGCAGGTACCGTTCGATCCGGTCCGCGAGGCGTCGACCGTTGACGGTGTCACCGTCGCCGCCGCGGAGAGTGACAGTGAGTGCCGCAGACGTCGTGCTGAGGATTCCTTGGGGATCGGCTGCATCGGTCGGAAGGCAGACTCCCCAGTAGGGAGTGAGGTTGCTTGCCGCGACCGCCATGCGGCCGTCTGTTCGGGGGACCACGAGCGGAAATCCGAGTGGGCTCAGCAGCCGGTGGGAGGCAGCTGTCGCTGCCCGCACCGTGGCGTCGATGTCGGCGGAGGCCTCCATCCACTCATGTCCGAGTTCTGCCCAGGTTGCCAACCAGAGCAGCCGCAACGGATGGGTGGGCGAGTTCAGGACGATTTCTGTTCGGAGCCCGTGCGCATCGATATATTCGACGGTCACGGTGTCGATCTGCAACAGACCGGCCAACTCGTGCAGCCGGTCCCGGAGTTGACCGTCGTCTGCCCGTTCGGCCTGATAGAGCTGCCGGGTCAGCAACTCGCCGTACGATTCGGCGTACTCGATCACCAACTCGCGGAGCTGCCGGAGGTCCCGCCCCTCCACGACGAGATCGTGATCGTCGCGGATGGCGTGGAACAGCTGGGCGCGGGTACGCAGGAAGTTCGCCATGGCCTCGCCGCCCGACGCCGGCCAACCCTGTTCAACGGCGGTCGGGGTGGCGGGGACCCCATTCTGGATGGCAAGCCTCCACCGCCCGGGATTGCCTGGCGAGACGAGGGTGCTGCGCTCGAGGTCGACCAACGTGGGCGACAGCGGGATCTCCACCTGTGCGGCGCTGCCGAAGGAGGCGTGCAGTGTGGTTTTCCCCTCCTGCCACCCGACCTTCCGCAGCGCCACGACCGACGGCGACTTGCCGTCGGTCACCGCCTGGAACGCCAGATTCGCAATGGCCTGAGAAACCCCTACTTCCTTGCTGATCCGCGTCGAAGGGGTGGGATCCTCAAGTGTGTCGTCGGTGACGACGTAGAACCGCTCGCTCTCATTGCGGGCGCGGTCGCCGTCGCGGTCCGGCACCACCGGCAACGGGACACCGTCCTCATCCAGCGGGAGCACACGCAGGAAATACCATCCGTCATCGAGTTCCGCTGCCCTGAGCTTCTTCAAGGCGGCCTTGTAGCTGCGTTTGGCCGTCTTGGCGGACTTGTTCACCTTCGTCGAGACCGATAGGCCGGTGAACCCGCCTTGTTCGGCAATCAGTTGGATGGTGAACTTCTCCAGCGCGGCGATGCCGCGCGGATCGGGGTCGACCTCGAACTCGGCGGTGAGCTGGTTGACTCCTTTCGATCCGCCCAGTAGGTACGGTTGTCCGGTGATCGCCGACAGCGTCGGATGCTGCGCGTGCTCCGGGTCGCTGCCGGCGACCGGGAGGCCGAGTTCCTTCACCTGGATCGTCACCCGGTCGTCGGCAGGGCTGTCCTCGCGGAGGGGCCACAATGGGAAGGCGAGTGGCCAGTTGGCGCGGTCGACCACTATCCGGCGAGTCCAGGCTCGCGGATCGTTCGCGCCGTGACGCACCAGGAAGTTGGCCAGGCGCGCCCGGAAGGACGGCTCGGTCAAGCCGAGTTCGATGACTCGCTGGCGGGCGGGTCGGTCCGCGGTGGTGAGCGTGCTCATCTGCTGGACGTTGCGAGTCAGGCGGGTCCGCACCTCGGCGGCATCGTCGAAAAGATCGAAGTCGGGGATCAGCCCCAGTTCGAAGAGGGCCGCGCCGGCCGCCGACGGATCGTGTTCGTTCAGCTTCACCGTCAGCAGATAGCGCGCGCGAGCGTAAGAATCCGCGTGGTGCCATGCGTTCTCGTCCAGCACCGAGAAGAGTTCCTTGACGCCGGTGTGCAGCTCCGCGGGAAGCTCGCCGAGCAGGTGACCGGCGAGGTCGTCGTACACGACGCCGAGTTCGATCTCCTCGAAGGTCGCGATGTCGAAGGAGTCTTCGGCGCTGGCACGGGTACCGGGTGGGATGAGGACGAGCAGCGGCGGGCGCTGGCCATCCTTGTCGGGGTTGCGCAGCTCGATCAGCTTGGTGCTGGTGACGGCGACGGATTCGGGTACAGCTGGCGGGTGGCCGAGGACATACACTTGTGCTCGGGCGCCGGCAGCGGCCCGCAGCTGCGCGCACACACCGGTCGCGAGGGCGGCGGACAGTTCGGTGACCCGGGCGCAGTGCCCCTTCTCGCGGGACAGCAGGACGGAGGTAAGTCTCGGGACTAGCAGCTGCTCGAGGGCCTCGTCGAGGTCCCGGTCGGTCAGTTCGCGCAGTCCTTCGCTCATTGCTGTCCTGGTTCGGGTGTGGCTCCGACGACGTAGCGTGGAGTGATGGTTTGGGTCACGTAGGCGTCGGACAGGTCGGAGTAGAACCCGATTTCCCGCAGCCGGTCGACGAAGGCACGGGTGTTCGATCGCAGCGCCGTCTGGTCGGCGATGGTGGCTTCGCCGAATCCGTCGCCGTCCGGGAGTCGGTCGATGTACAGCCCGTAGCGCTCGCGCAGGACGTCGAGGAATTCGTCCACACGTAGCGGAACAGTGCGGAAGCCGCCGTGGTCGTCCGATCCGAGCAGCGCGATTTGCAACAGCACCTCGAGCAGCCGGCTGTCGAGGATGAAGCGCCGTTGCCCCTGCTTGGGTTGGGTGATCATCGCGCCCGGCCGATTCTTCAGCAGCAGCGAGTCCACGCATTCCCGCAGATAGCCGAGATGAAACCGCACCCGGTAGGTGGTGATCATCTCGATGTAGGTGGTGAAGTCGTCGAGCCCGAACTCCCGGATCTGCTCGGTGGGATCATCCTCGCCGGATGGAATGCTCTCCAGGATACGGCTGATCCGGGCGCCGGCGAACTGCTCCCGCTCGTGGGCGAAGTCCTTGCCGAGGAACGCGAGCAGCTCGGGAACACCGAAGACCCCATCGGTGGGTCGGCTGATCTTCTTGCGCTTGACCAGTGAGTGCGCGAAGTCGTCGAGCTTGCGGATGACGAAGGTGGCGCGGATGAATTCCGGAAATCGACCGTACCAACCGGCGGCGCTGCGCTCCGCCAGCGCCGCCGCCGGGGTGCCGGACACTGCGGCGACGTCGAGGAAGAAGCCTGCCGACCGGGGCGCCGGTTCGCCTGCGACGAGTGCGGGAAGAAGCTTGGCGCACCGCAGGTGATACAGCGCGAGATGGAAGGCGAACAGGATCTTCAAGTATTCGACCAGGACCGACCGCGGGATCAACTCCTTGTGATACAGCAGACGAAGCGTGTCCTCGGCCAGCAGGGTCGACGCCTCGGCGTAGAGGGGTGGATGAAACACCGGCACGTCCGATGACGCCCTATCAGTGATGCTGTCCTTTGCTGCTGTCGTAAGGTTGATCAGGGCCTGGGTATCGACATCGATCTGGCCGTCTACCTTGGTTCTGTCCGTCACCGAATCCACTCCGGTGAAGAAGAATTCTCGCAGATATTGCAGCACACCGGTACCGGGTCCCTGGTCAGCTCGCAGCATGGAATACAACTGCTCATCTGCGCCGTATGACCGGGAACGGCGGGCGTTGCGGAGCCGATAGGTGAATCCGTGCAAAGGCCGCAGCCCGGCGACCGCCTGGGTGGCCTTGCCGCGGTTGACCAGGTCCAGCAGATGCGTTTCGAGCCACCGCCGCGACGTGCCGGGATCGAACTCGGAAAACAGTTCCGGGTGCTCGGTGATCGTGTCGGCGTAGGCGTCGATGGACAGGTCGCTGGTCCTGAGAATGACGCTGGACTTGCCGTAGTGCCACAGCCGCGCCAGGAACGCGGTGAGCACCCGGTCCATGTCGAGGGACTTGTAGTCGATCGTCGTCACGCCGGGGTGTCGGAATTCCCGGTCGGACTTGGCCAGCGTCATCAGCTCACCCCTATGCCGATAGTCCGCATCACCAGCCGCCCGTCCGGGTGTCGCTGGACGCGGTGCAGATCGTCGCCGCCGGAGATGAGGAGAATCTCCTGGTATGGGGCGGCCGCAAGTTCATTTTTGAAGATAGTGAGTCCGAGCAGCAGCCCTTGCTCGTCGGCGATGCCGGGTAGATGGCCGTGGCGGAGCCGGTGCAGGAACTCGAACAGGTCTAGTCCGATGCGCAACCGTGCTTCGTGTCCGCTGTCGGCGCGATGCCGAAGCAGCAGGCCGTCGCGTTGGGTCTCAAGGTATTGCGCGGAGTCCGAGCCGGTCGCCGACAGTGAAAGGTTCTCCTTGGGGAACAGCCGGTAGGACCGGATCGTACCGCCGACCACCTCGCGGTTCTGCAGCGCGAGATCGCCACCGAACCGGCCCGGTTCGGGCAAGCCCTCACCGCGGTTGATGGCGTCGATGATCTCCGCCACGTAGGCCCACGCCTTCTCTGGTGAAGCCAGTAGCTCCAGGAATGTTGTCGCGGACCTGTACGGCAGCAGTCGTCGGGCACGCTGCTCATCGACGCATTCGAAGAAGAACCGTCTCCGCGCGGCCGCTAAATAACGCGAATGCAGCTCGGTTTGCGCGGCTGTGGGTTTCGGGGTCCGGGGAAGCTGGGAGAACAGCGCTTCGAGCAGATCTAGGTCGTAGTTGTCGCGGCCGTCGACGCGCATGAGCGCCTGCCCTGCATCGGGGCCGACGTAGTCGAGCTTCCGGTCGAGTGCGGGTTCGGGGACCTTGGCCACGTCGATCTCCCGCAGCAGGGTCAGCGACCGGTCCGGCGAGAACGGTAGCCCCGCCCAACTGTTGAAGTAGAAGCCGTCCAAGATGGCACGCGTGTCGCCGTCTCGGTAGAGATCGTGGATCTGCTCGCATCCTCGACCGGAGGTGAGGGTGTAGGCCAGGGCGGACCGTACGTCCCGCACCGTCATGTGCAGCTTTCCCCGCAGGTGGGTCAGCGTGTACAGCTCCTTGAGCCGCGACACCACCTTCGGTCCCGCATTGGGATGGCCCAACGTGACCGCGTTGTGCCGCGCGAAGCAGCGTCGGGCCAGCTCGCAGGAACTGCATGCCTCCCAGTTCTTCTCGGCGGTCATCTGGTCGAGAATCCGCTCGAAGATCGACCCGTCGAGCTCCCGGTCCGCGACCAGGCTGCGGCGGTTCAGGTTCACCACCGCGATGCCCTCTGACGGCGCTCCGCCTTCGAGGCCCGCCCGCACGGCCTGCGTGAGCGTGCCGAAGGAGTCGGCCTGTGTCGCACAGAAGTCGACGAGGCGGCCCTCGTTGATGGCGATCAGACGGATTTCGCCGTCGGGCGCTGCTCCGTCGCGGAACGGTGCGAAGAAGTCGAGCAGCACCTCGTTGTTGTCACGTTCGCCCTCGTCCTGACTGCCGTCGTAGTTGGTTCGCAGCCACGTCCCGTTCAGCAGACGGATATCCGCTCCGTTGACGCGCGGCGGTCCAGCCGTCGCACCCTCGTTCAGCGCCTGCGCGACGAGCGCCTCGAGGAACGCGGTCTTGCCATCGCCCGCATTGCCGGTGATGACAACCAGACGGAACTTCCCGGCGAGCACGTCGTTGCGCAGCTCATTGTCGAGCAGTGTCGCGACATACAGTTTGTACGGGTCGTGCCCGCGGGTGCCGGCGTTGCTGCTCGTGCTCTGGCTGTACAGAGTTTGCAAGTGGTCGACGAACGGATTCGTGCCGCCAGCTCCGCCGGAGGGAGGCGCCGGACCCGGTTGCGGCGGAGGCAACGCTCGTGGCTTCCTGATCGAGTCACCGATCGCCTCGAGCGCTTTACAGAACTCCTCGGCGCTGGCGAAACGGTCACCGCGCAACGGCGCGATGGCCTTGAGAACAGTGGTAGCGAATTCGTCTGACAGGTCGCTCAGCCCGGGCAACTCGCGGGGGTCCCGGGGAAGTTCCGACAGCACCGGCCTGCCCTGGTTCTCGAACGGCCAGTTCCCGGTGAGCGCCTCGTACAAGATTAGGCCCGCACCGTAGACGTCACGGTCGATCAGCCGTTCGGCGTTCATCGGTCCGCCGTCGGTGACATCCGGTGGCGCGTATGATGGTTGCCGCCGGCCCGCGTCAGGCTGGACTCGGCCGTCACCGCCACGTTGAAGTCCAGGATCTTGCAGCCCTGGTCGGTGCGAAGCACGTTGTTGGGTTTCACGTCGCAGTGGTAGACGCCGCGTCCATGCAGGAATGTCAAGCCTGCCGCGAGGTTCCGGCCCACGGCGAGGGCATCGGCCGGGTTGAGGGCCCCTTCTTTCAGCAGATCCTTCAGGTCGCGGCCATCGAGATACTCGAACACCAGATAGGGCACCGTGCCACCCTCGAGGTATCCGGCGCCCTCCACCTTCACCACGTTCGAGTGCGGCGGCAAGCCGAGCAGGATCATGTACTCCTGCCGCAGCCGCTCGACCTCCGACTCTCGGTCATGGTCGACGATCTTGACTACCCGATCCGCACCGGCGAGGTTGTCGTACACCTGGTACACGACGCCGAACGTGCCCGCTCCGAGCTTGCGGCGGATCGTGTACTGCGGTGTGAGCTGATGACCCTCGGGCAGATTGCGCAGGTCGGTCTTCTCTTTCGCGCCCTGCTCCTTGCCGGGCCGCCGTCCCCCGACGATCCGACCGAACTGCTGCAACGCCTCCGCCGCCGACGGACGGGCCGACGGCGCCAGCGCGCACAGCCGTTGCAGCAGTGCCGCCAACTCCTCCGGCACCCCGGCCCGTGCGAGCACACTCGTCGGAAGGACGCTGCCCTTTTCGAACTGCTCGACAGTCGTGGTGAACGGAAGCTCACCGGTGAGCAGCCGAAAGGCGATCACCCCGGCGGCGTACACGTCGGAGGCACGACTCATCTGCTGAACCCTGCCCTGGCACTCCGGTGCCACGTAGGCCGGGTCGAGAACGTCACCGAGCTTGCCCTGCACCGTCATCGCCCGCGGCCCCTCCGGGCGAGCGTAGTCGAACCCGGTGAGCATCGCCCGACCATTGGGCTTCACCAGCACACTGGTCGGCGATAGCGCGCGGTGAATCACCTTGTGTCCGTGCGCCCACGCCAGCCCGCGCAGAACATCGGCGATGATACGGATCTTCACATCCGCCGACATCGGGTTGCGCGTATCGGTCAGGCACGCGTGCAACGCCCGCCCTTGCGGGTCATCGAGGACCTGAACGAACTGATCCTCGTCCTCGGTCGGGAAGAAGTCGCGACTCCCGACGATGCACTCGTTGGACGGCATCCGCGCCAGCACCCGGTAGGCATTCGCGAGCGCATTCCGCTCGGCGTTCCGCTGCTCCTCCGGCTGGAACGGATCCACCCGATACACCCGCAACAGCACCGTTTCTGAACCACCGAGTTCCGCATTCACCGCGCGGTACTCGGTCACGTCATCGCTGCCGCCCAGCCGCTCGACCACCGTCCAGTGCCCGAACCGACGCGGACCGGTCGGCCGCTGCACCGACCCCGTCAAGGCTTCAAGCAGGTCCGACCGGTACTGCGCGAGGTCCCGTGCCATGCCGGCACGAACACGCGACACATCCGCCAGCATCGGAATCAATCCGTCCAGCGACGTCACGCTGTTCGCGTCCGCGCCGGGCGCGCTGTTCGGGTCGACAAGGACGGCGTTCGGAGCGGTCAGCACCACCAGTGCATCGACATACACCCGGTTCAGGACCGGCCGCTGCTTCTCTAGGTACCCCTTGTAGGCCCGAGCGTGCCCGTTCAGCTTCGCCACCGGAGAACCGAAGGGTTGACGCCCGCCCGGGAACCACCGATACCCACTGACCTCGATGCGCCCGCGTGTGCCCTTCACATCGATCAGGCACACCGAATGCGGTGTCACCACAATCAGGTCGACCTCGTACCGGCCACCGTGCACGGGAATCTCGACGTTGTGCAGTACCCACCACTCGGCAGGCCCATGGTCCCGCAGATGCGCGATGACTGCACGCTCGGCGTCGTTGACCGGCGGCCCCCCGCCGACGATCTCTGCCATTCCTACCCGGCCGCCTCTCGAATCGCCTTCTCCAGCACCACCATCGCCTCGTCCTCCAGCGCATCGGCCTCGTCCCGGCACCGGTACGCCTGTCGCACGGTCTCGGTGATCCTAGCCCGAGATTCGTTGTCACACAGAGGGATCGGCAGTTCAATCCGCAATGAGGCATGGATGTCCTGCTGCTTGCCTCCAGTGCTCATTGAGCGAAGCAACCTGAAGGCAATGTCCGATCTGAAGAAAGCGAAAAGATACGGATTCGAAACGGTCGGGTCGCCCGATCGGATGCGCAAAAAGTGTCCCGTGAACGCATTTTTCAGCGCCGCCCCAGTTGCAAAGATGGCCCTGCAATAAACTTCGGTCTCGCCGAGTGTTCCCGTGGAGGCGACGAGCACTGTCTCATCCTCGACTTGCACGGCGCGCCGCTCAGACTCGGACATTGAAACCCAGCGCCCTTCCGGGCGCATCCAGAACCCCTGCCGTTGACCGACTAGTTTGATCCCATAACCAGGGGTCGCGTCGATCCTCTTGAATTGCGGACCACGGGAGAGCAAGCCATTCTCACAGATGCTGCCGAGCGAACTGTGTGGCACGTCGCGAATCCGTGCCATCAGACGTCGTGCTCTCGGGGAAAAGTTCAGGGCTCGCAGCGATTCGCTGCGAATACCACTGACATGGAAACCTACTTCACGGTCTTCATGCCAGTTGTATTCCAAAAGATCGGCCAGTCCCGCATTGGTGAACAGGTCCTCCGTCGCCGAAACCACGCCCGTCTGATACTGCGAGCGCAGTTTCATCGCCGCTTGGATCAGAGAGTTGACGTGAGATTCGATATCGTTGCGGAAGCGGGGAACGGGAATGTCGACGAGATGCGGCGGCTCGAGATGTTTGATGCTGCTTCCGTAGATACCGCCCTTGATCATGGCCGTGCCATACCGGCTAGCCAGGAAGGTGTAGAGGTATCCGGCCGGAATACGCGCACCGGGTACGACGCGCAGCACGTCCTGTGTGCATGCGTATCCCTCCATCTCGTTTCGGGCGTAGGTGACGCGGCCCGCCGTCATTCCTGAGCACGTAATGAGCGTCCATCCCGGCTTGAGAGGAAGCTTGGGGTCCGAATCGTACGACTTCTTGGTAATCCTGGGCAGCGTGGATAGGTCTGCCTCGAAGATGTCCGCGCTCGAGAGGAAGGGAACGCCGTGTTCCGCGCTGACGGTCCAATGGCGCCTGAAGATCCCCGGACGAAATATCCGCTCGGCCAGGTCCCCCAGCTGTTCAGTACGAGGAAGGCGGCGAAGCGCCATCCGTGCTGCGTATGTCTCGGAGATGAACGGCCCGGGGTCCAGCCGGAAGCCCTGATCTGCGAGCCAGCTGGCACGGACCGGGTTGTCGAGGTCGACGAGTTTCATTTACTTGACGCTCCCCGGTTCCGGATGCTTCCGGCGAAATTCGTGATACTTCTCCGCGATCACCGGCAGATCGTTGTCCAGCACGCGACCCTTGCGGACGAGACGGCGGGTGATGTGTTTGCCGTTGATCGGGATAGTCTCGGTCTCCTCGTGGGTTGTCAGGATCAGCTCGCCGTCGGGGCCGCGTTTGTACACCGGATTGCCGCGGCGGTCGACGCCGACCTTCTCTGCGACGGCCATGAACACCGGGTAGTCGTCCACCGCGCCGCCCATCGATGCGGCCATGCGTTCCGCGTAGGTCTTTTTCTTGAGGAACAGCAGTGAGGTCAGGATGTTGACGTTGGCTTCCACGATGAACGTCTCTACCGGCAGCTCGATGCTGGCGAGCACCCAGCAGTTGTCGAGGATCCAGCGGCGGATGGCCTCGTCGGTGGGGCCGGGGTTGGACAGGATGCCGTTCGGCAGGACGATGCCGATCCGGCCGCCGGGGCGGACCCAGTCCACGGCGCGTTGGATGAACAGCTGCTCCGGTGACATGGCAGTGATATCGGTTCGGCCGGGTTCGAGTTCGCCGGTTTCTCGGTTTCGGGTCCAGGGGCGGGCCACGCCTCCGCGGTATTGCTCGATAGTCTCCGGGTCCTCGACTTTGATGTCGGTGCCGAAGGGCGGGTTGGTCATAAGCACGTCTACGCTGCCCAGTGGGATCCGCTGGTGGGCGATGTCGTTGCCGGTCCGATCGCCGCGCGGAAACTTCAGCGAGTCCATGTGGTAGACGTTGCCTGTCCCACCGGTGAGGGTCATGAGGCTCATGAGGGTGGCGCGGACGAGGCCGGAGTCGAAGTCCGCGCCGAACAGGTTGCGGTCGGCGAACGCGGCAAGGCGTTGGATCTGGTCCTCGGTGTCCGGGAGGCCGACCGTGCCATCTTGCTCCTTCCACTGCGCGAGCAGGTGACGCAGCGTTTCGCGGAGGAAGCCGCCGGTACCGCACGCCGGGTCGAGAACGACGTCCTGTTCGGTCGGATCGAGGATGTCCACCATGAGCTTCACGGCGCCGCTGGGCGTGAAGTACTGCCCGCGGTCCCCGCGCAGGTTCGTGCCGACCAGCTCCTGGTAGGCGACACCTTTGACATCCATGTCGGTGCCCTGCAGATCGTAGGAGGCGAGCTCGCCCACGATGAACGCCTGCGCTGCCGGTGACAGGGCGATCTGATCACGGCCGTCGAAGTGCGGGTAGGTCTTCTTGACCTCGGTGAACAGGTCCTGGATTCGGCCGGCGATCCGCTTCTGGCCGTCGGGGTCGAAGGGTTCGCTTGGCAGCGCGTAGAACCTCGGCGACTGTCCCGTCCGCTTGACGGTGCGCTCGTCGTGGATCTTCGCGAACAGCAGGTAAAGGAACTGCCAGAAGGCGACGTCCTTCGCCATTCCCTCGTTGCCGTGGATGTAGTTGTGGCACCGCCGGAAAGCCGTGCGCAGCATCGCATGTTCACCGCGGCGAAGCTTCGCCGTCGATGCGACCGACCGGGTGCCGACCGAGTCGGGCGAGACCGGCCAATTCGCGATCGGCTCGAACTTCGCGCCGAACCGGCTGGTCTTCTTGCGGAGGAAGAAGAAGTCGACGCCGTTGGCCCACATCCCGTATTCCGCATTCGGCGTGGCCTCGGTGCCGAGTAGGAGCTCCAACTCCTCGAGGTCCTGCTGGGCCTGCTGAAAGGTGCGGATCTTGGTTACGGTGCGGCTCGCCTTCGGCTTCGGCTTGCACACCACGACCCGCTCGAGGTTCTCCGGCGTGTGCTCGGTTCCGGGCTTGAAGATGGCGATGTCGGCCTTCTTGCGGAGCTTGCGGGCGCCCTGGGCTTGCACGTGGATCGGGTAGTCACGCTCCATGTCGTCGACCGAGATCCCGTACTCGTGGAATAGGGCGCGTGCGATCTCCTGACGCACCTCCTCGTTGGCGCGCATCTTCACCGGCTCGTTCTTGATGAAGTCGAAGACCTCGTCGTCGGCCAGCGACTCTGCTGTGGTGCTGCGATCCTCGACCTCGACCTCGACCTCGTTCGTCTCGCCGAAGTCCAAGGTGCCCTGAGCCATCCGTGTGTGCCCCGATCTGCCGTGTCGATTTGTCAAGGTCGGCGTGTCCGTCACCTGAGGACGCGCCGACCGTCCAACATAGTGGCTTCGTCCGACAACTCCCGCCGGAACCCCACCTCGCTGCGTGGTCCGCCTCCATGGTGGGGTGTGTCACTGTCCGGGTGCCGACTCCGGCTCGAACAGGTCTGCTACGGTCTGCTCCGCCCGGACCTCCTCGGCCAGGTCCTTCAAGGAACCTTGCTCGGGGACGTACCAGTTCAGGGTCCCCTGCACGTTCTGGTCCACCCCGGACGCCAGGTTCCGCATCCGGCGGACCAGACCGCTCGGTGAGTACCACTGGCCGTCGGCCTGCCATTGCAGCTGATCCCTGGCGCTGTTTCGCCACACGGCGAGGCCACGGGTCGGCTCGGCGACCAACCAGTCGGTCATATCGCGACGTTCCGGCCGGGTGACCGGCCGAAACTCGAGGACGCTGCCGTCCGGGATTCGTGCTGCGGCGACCAGTGTGCGCACGGCGTCGACCTGCCGACCCGTTCGCGCTTCGCCCGACAGTTGGTAGTCCGACCGGAGCTCCGGAGTAGTAGCGCCCTCGCGCATCCCACGGATCGCCGCGCGCGCCGCCCGCTCGATGCGTTCGGTGTTGCGCACGGCTGCGATGATATGGCTCGACTTGCCGTACTCGGCGTCGATGGCGAACAGCGACCACGCCAGCGCATCCTTGACCAGCCCGGGAACCCGGTCGAGTTGTGCGTCCCAGTTCGTGTCGGGGTCCTCGATGTCCTTCGTGTCGAGCAGCCGGAAGACGACGTGCGTGACCAGGAGATCGCCGTACCCGGCCATCGCTGCGGCCCGTGAGAGCAGCTCGTCGCGCAGCTCGACGAGACGCGCCCGCACACTGCGGACCAGACGGATGCAGCGCCAGACCCGGTGGACATTGGGAGCGGGGCCGAAGATCTGGCCGTAGACCTTGTCGTTCCACAGCGCATTGGGATCACGCTTGGCCAATGCGGCGAACTCGGCATTGGGGTGGATGGCCGCGAGCGCTTCGGCGGTCTCGGTGATTGAACAACCATGTTCGGGACTCGGGACAGGCTCGCCCCTCTTGATCACGTAGCTGAGGCTGAGCTGCAGCGCAAAGTCGTCGCGGAGCTGCACCTGCACTGGGTCGAGGGACTTGAAGTCTCGATCCTCGATCGGGTTCTGCGTGTTCGTGTTGGTTGTCACCTGGTCGCCGAACTCCGGCGGACAGTCCTCCAGCGAGATCAGACGCACCATTACGCGTCCCCGTTGTGCGATGTCGGGCATGGTCTTGTGCGCCTCGTATATCGCGCTGACGGTTTGCGCACCATTGACTACGCTGGCACCGTTGACCTGGAACTCTCCGACACGGCCAGGAATCGGAGCGCGCCCGGCCGGGCGGATCGAATCGCACAGCATTGTGATCCCGTTGCTGAAGTACCAGAAGTGCTCCGGCTGCTCGAGCAGGGTGGCGCGGATCTTTGGGTTGACGTCCGACACGTCGAGGGCGTCACGGATGTTGCGGGCGAACAGACCCCGCCGGTGTTCGTCGTACAGGTCGGCGATATCGGGCACGGTCATCGTCCCGTACATGGCGCGATAAGGGCTGGATTCCTGACCGAAGCCCTCCAACCGCAGCGTCGCCGAGATCTTCGGCGCGGCCGCGTCGCCAAGGATCGCCCGGTGAAAGTCGCGTAGGTCGAGGATCTTGTAGTCCACCATGTCCTCGACCTTGTTGTACTGCGCGATCCTCGATTCGAGGAGCTCTCGGATCTCCTCGTTGAGAGGCTCGGTCCGCAGCAGCGCGAGGGCGAGCGTAATCTTCGGCGTCCGCCCCTCGAATGCCTGTTCAACTGCTCGGGCATGCCGCTGGAAGCGACGGTTGAACCGATCGAACTCAAGCTCGATCAGCAGATCCAAGCCCCGGATCATCTTGTGGACCTCGGCTTCGCCGAACCCGGCCTTGGCCTTGTCGCTCCACTTCGCCTGAATCAGCGTTATCCGGGGTTGAGCCTGCCGATTCTCGACGGCGATCGCGTCCAGACCCCGGTCATCCTGGCCATCGAACACCGCCTGAGCTGCGACGAGGTCGCTGCAGGGGTGCTCGATCTGAACCGCAAGCGCGGCCAGGCCGCGGCTGAGAAGAGCTTGCTCATGCTCGCTGGGACGCGGGATGTCGGAAAGATGATGAGTCTGCCGAAGCGCTCCTCGATTGCCCGGCGCACGTACCTCGCTTGAACGACGCTCATCCATCTCCCCTCCGGTCCAAGCCTGCGAGGTGACTGTAGTCGAAGAATGCGGAATCCCGATGGGAAGGCAGGAATTGGACGCAGCGCATCGACTTCCAGATCCACTTTGAGTCAGTCTCATCGGATGTGGAGAGGCGTTGTCGACTCGGCCGCTGCTGGTGACGGCGTAACGGGTGTAGTGACCGCGTCGGGGCGTGGTTGTCCGAACTCGGTGTCGAACCAGGTGAAGGCGTGGTGGAGGTAGGTCCAGAATCGTCCTGGATCCATCGGCGGCTGCGTGGGGTCGCTTCGCCAGCGCAGCTCGGCACGCATCTGTTAATGCCCGCGACCGGTACGCCGATCATCACCCTGACCGCGGCAGTAGCGGATGTTCGGCTGGGCGCTGGGTATTGGGTCTTACCAGCAGTTCCGGGCCGCACGAACAGCGAACAGCGCAGACATACGGTGCGTCCGTCCGGTCAATCTCCTTCAAGTGGGGCATTAATCTCGACCCGAGATCCGACCGGGCCGTCAGGACCGAGATTCCATTCGCAAGCGTGTACGAGTGGTATAGCGCCGCACGCTGCGAGATTCTCACTCGCGGTGAGAATTCGTCTCGCTTGCCCATCATCTTCGACCTCGAATTCGATCCCAGCCGCTTCATGCAGCGAGTCGCACGTAACCAGTGTGTCCTGGAACAGTCGGGGAAGCTGATAGAGGGCGAAATCAGCTCGATTACTCCGGAACTCGGGCTTGATGGTGGTGAGCACCCCCCGGTGCTCACCCCATCCGTTCCTCATGGCTTCGCCCATCGAAAAATGCAGCGACCTACTCGTAGCGCTGTGAAGATAGCGATAGAGAGGCCCTCGGCCGGTTCGCTCGGCGACCCAGTCCGCAGGCGGGGATACACGTGTACCCCACCCGAGAGCTTCGCCGCGCTTCTTCAGCTCACCCTTCAACTCGCTCTCCTGGCCCGCTACCGTGTCCAAGAAAGCTACCGGGTACCAGAGTTTCTGCATCATTTGATCACCTACAAAGTCACGCTGGGCAACCAATGAGCGCACCGCCTCGTATCGACCCAAGTCGAGCAGTAGCTCGTGCGCTGCGGCCTTCGGGAGGTCTTTGATCCAGTCGATCCATAACAGCTCGTTGAGGGCGGGCCGGATGAACCCCCCGGCCAGATGACCGAAGCCAGACTTCGCCAACACCACAGTGGCTTCGAGAGCTTCGAGTTGACGCCGAATGATGTAATTCACCGCAAGTAAACGAAGGTCTGACGCTACGGCCTCCCACGTCCAGTCACCGACGACCAGGCCTTGGCGAAGTGACGCGAGCCATTCTTCGACCACTGCGAGTCGCGCCTCAGAGTCGGTTTTGTCACCCATTCGATCAATTTTGCACACATACCCCTCATGAAGCAGCCAGTTTTCTCGCCCCGTCGGGATCATGCCCAGCCGCAACAACATGACGGATACCGGAACAGTAGTCGATCCCTTTCGGTAGCGAGGCCGCGTGAAATGCACGAACCTCGGTACTATGGTGTGTTCGTTGCGCCGCGGCAGTCCGACGTTCCCGCAGGCGCTGCCGGTGTGCAGGCGTCTGGGGGAGCGGTCGGTCGCGGTCGGCGGGAACGCCGTTGTGGTGCATACCGACGACAACTCCCGTGCCCGGATCGTGCACCTGCTGGCGGAGATGTGGCAGCCCATCGCGGAGGTCGAAGCTCCACCTGGGATCTGACTGTCCCCGGCCGAGCGGTGCAGGCGGCGCACGGCCTGGGTGAGATTCAGCGCAGCAGCGAACGAGCGCCTGGACGTGCTCGTACCCGCCGAATCCACCCGCTCGCCGCACCACGGGACTACCTGCAGCTGCTGACATCGTCATTCGAGCCTCGCAATTCGCACGTCCTGTCGACGAGTACGCGGCAGGCGCCGGTCCTTGGGAATTCGAAACCACAGTTGAGGTCGACTGGATGCTGCTTGTTCTCGTCGATGAACCGCATTCTGTCTCTTCGCGCCACCGCAAGGCCTGGGGAGGCCACGGCAGAGCGCCACGAAGGCTGCGGCGCGGACCCTGAGGCCAGCGCTCTGCGGCAAAAGTGGCCCGCGTCCGCGCCGGAGCTGCCGCTCATCGCCTCCGAGCGCGGCCCGGAACAAGCACCACCAGTGTGGCCAGCACCTCGGTCGCCGTGACAGGTCGGTCAGGCTGGTCAACGCCCATCCGCCCGGGGCACCGAATACCAGCATGCAAGCTGGAACGATTGCCGCGAACACGTGCTCGATCAGGGTTGCGGCCAGCTCGATGTGCTGGGACAGATGCGCGGCGGCTCGGTCAAAAGGTCGCGAGGTTCATCCGCCATGCGGCTGGTACAGCAGGCGCACGACTCGACCGCCGCGCACGATCGTGATCGTTGACAAGAGAGTTGACTTGGCTTCCCGCAGGCTCCACGTCGGCACTTGACCGCTCCGCATCCAGTCGGCGAGTACGGCCGGAAGCGTGAAGCTGAGCCGGAAGCCAGCTTCCTCATCTACCGGAACGATCTCCCAGTCCCGGCTCAGTGGCCGGTTGTCGCGGCGGTTACGGGGATACTCAAGATACACCCGGATCTCGCTGTTGCGTGGGTTGTCGAAGTACTCGGCAAACGCGACGGGGTCGTCGACCAGCAGAACGAGAACAAATGGGGCAGAGGGGAAGCCGAGGATGAAGTTATCCAGCATGACCCCACCGAGTCTGGCCACGATCGCTGACAGCTGGTCGGTAGGCAGTTCGCGCATCGGCGGGAAATCGTCCTCGTCGCCTGGCTCAGCCCGTTGTTGCGGCACGGCCAGCCCAGCTTGCGCCCTCTCGTGGGCGACAGCAAGGCCGAAGGTGGGCGTCGGTAAACCCGACTCGCCGACGGGTCCGCGCAGCTCGTGGAGGCGGCTGGCGAGGTCGGGGAAGTCCTCGTCATCGACGTTCGCTGGCCAGGTGCCTAGTGCGTGGCGGAGTGCATGCCGAACCTGGTTCAACGGGAGTGAAGCGAGACCGGTCCGTCCCGCCAGGTCGACGAGCTGGATAGCAACTTCATCTGCTGCGGTCAAGAGCGCTTCGAAACCCGGATTGGACAAATCTATCAACGATATCTGCTGCGCCAGAGCATATTCCTGCGCTGGCCTGGTAAAGCCTGTAGCGGAGAACAGGGCGTACTGGTACTGGTAACGCTTCATCGGGATGCTGTACGCCCCTGGAGTCTGCGTGCCGTAGTGCTCGTTGACATCACGTATGGTTCCGTATGCATTTCGCGTGTGCTCGATGCCTGCTCGGCCATTGCGATATTTGGCCTCGACGAACAGGCGCATCGGCAGCGAGAACGGTAGCGGCAGATCCAGTTCGCCGAGCACATCGACTTGGTGGGTGGTGCCGCGCCCTCGAACCAGCAGGCCACGACCGCTGTCCTTCAGCGCCTCCCGGTCTTGATCGGCCGCAACGAGCAGCCGATAGCCGTTGTCCTGAAGGAGCCGGGCAAGCAGTTCTTCAAGCACATAACCCCGCACCGTCGCCACCTTGATCGGCAAGATTCCCCCTCGGTCTCAATCCATCTGTCCTGCATATGTCATTGCCTCAGTCACTGTACCGAGTCTGATAGAGCGGAGCTTTGTTAAAAGTTGGCCTGTAGCAGCTAGTTGTATGAGGTTGAGGACATCGCGACCGTGTCGATGGCCGGGCCTTCCACGATCGCGGCTGTAGTATTGCGAATCCATACCAGGTTCGCGGCGATCACGACCGATGCGGCGACGAGGTCGCCGCTCACCCCAGTGTTGATGTCCAAGCTGGCCCGTCCCCACTGAATGAGACCACTCGGTATTAGAGTCCCGATTGGCCCTGGTGAGGGGCTGGAAGGGACACTGAGGACATGGCAGGACGCAAGCGGCATTCCGCCGAGGAGATTGTGCGGAAGCTGCGCCGTGCCGACGAGTTGGCCGCTGCCGGCCATTCGGGTGAGGAGATCGCCGCCGAGCTGGAGGTCTCGGCGGCAACGTTGTACAACTGGCGCCGCCAGTACGGCGGGATGGATACCGACGCGGCCCGCGAGCTCAAGGAGCTGCGAGAACAGAACGCCCGGTTGAAGCGGCTGCTGGCTGAGGCGGAGTTGGAGAAAGACGCGCTGCGGGAGATTGCCAAGGGAAAATGGTGAGCCCAGCGGCCGGACGCCGCGTCGTCGACATGCTCAAAGACGTTATGGGCTTGTCGGAGCGGTTCGCGTGCAAGGTTGTTGGGCTGCATCGGTCCACCTATCGACGACTGCCGGTGGCACAGACCCCACACGATCCGGATGCCGGTCTGCGGGCGTGGCTGCGTTCCTATGCGACGAAACACCCGTGTCACGGGTCCCGCCGCGCGTGGGCGGCGCTGCGGTTCGATGAGGGCTGCGCGGTAAACAAGAAGCGGGTGCACCGCCTGTGGCGGGAGGAGGGCCTGCAGGTGCGCGAGCACCACCCGCGTAAGCGGGCCGGGGTTTCGTCGATGCCGCCGATCGACGCCGATGCGCCGAAGGTGATGTGGGCGTTGGACTTCCAGTTCGACTCCACCACGGACGGGCGGGCGGTGAAGATCGCGTCGATGGTCGACGAGCACACCCGCGAGTCGCTGTTGCACCTGGTGGAGCGGTCGATCACCGCCGGGCGGCTCGTCGCCGAGCTGGAGCGGGTGTTCGCTGTCCGCGGTGCACCGAAGGTGCTGCGGATGGACAACGGTCCGGAGATGATTTCCCGAGCACTGCAATCGTTTTGCGGCGACAAGGTCGGGACGGTCTACATTCCGCCGGGCACGCCGTGGAACAACGGTTTCATCGAATCGTTCAACCGACGCCTGCGCACAGAGTGCCTGGATCGCAACCACTGGACCAGCCTGCTCGAGGCCCGCGTGGTGATCGGCGACTTCAAAGACGACCACAACCGTCGGCATTGGCACTCGGCGCTGGGCTATCGAACGCCCGCCGAGTACGCTGCCGCCTGCACCCACAGCCACCATCCGGTGGCCTGCGGCATCACCTGAAATCGTGCGAAACAACCCGGGCTCTACTACCGGGTGGTCGCGTCATCGGGGACCGGTCGAAGCGGAGTCCGACTAGCGCTACGTGGTGGCTGGCGGTCAGCGATAAGCTCCATAGGTGTACCACAGGGAGGACCCAGACGGCTCGGGAGAGCTCGTTCCCCTTTCCCATGATGAGATGGTCGCTGACTACTGGGCGAGTGGGACAGAGTGGCCCGGCGCGCTAGCCGACCTTTACGTAGATTTCCACGTTTTCTCACGAGTCGAGTTTCTGGTCTTTCAATCGCGCTTGAGTGCTGCAGTCTTCCTGGCCCGGTCAACTGAGGCAACGGCCGAGCGCACGCAGGAGGTGTTGACGCAGGGACGTAAGAGCATCGTCGGTGCGCGTCACGACAGCGTCTTTTGGGATGAGGGAGCGGCTCTTGACCACGTCGACGAGAATCTCTATGCACTGGACGAGGCACGCGCGATCGCCTGTGGTGCGGCGACGATGACGGCAGTCGCGGCGCTCGAATCGCTCGTCGACGATGTACTGTCTGGCGTGGCACCGCTTGCGAAGAGCTCTGGCGGCCTCCATCAGAAGATGACACGGCTACTCGACCGAATTGGGCCGCCACCGGAGATTCGGGCCGACGTCGAGTCTGCAGTGAAGATACTCCGTGATCGTCGCAACGACTACGCCCATGCCCTCACCGGCTCCCCGTGGCCGCCAGCGCAGACCGGTGGCACTTCTCGACCCCATACGAAGTTCGATAGTGAAACGATGTCCGACACTCTGTTCGAGGTCGGGAGCCTGGCCATTTGGCTGGAGGAACAGGTGGAACGCCTTTAGCCCCGGCAGGCGATGAACTCGGGCCTCGCAGAATCATGTCCGTCGGTTGGGAACTGTCATGACGGCTCTAGGCTCCAGTTCCACCAGTCCCGCATCGCCAACCTGCTTGACGCACCGAGGGGTTCCAATCGAACGTACGCGGCGACGGGGGCTATCGCACCGACGGGGCTGGCCAGGGCCGTGGGCCGTGTCCGGCTCGCCCGCGGTGACGCGATCATCTTCTCGATCAGCCGCGACGCGGTCGAAGACTCGCAACCTACCGAAGGCGCGCCCCGTCGAGTCGACCGAGGCGGCGCTCGGTGTCGAATCACCGGGCGCTGCTGTCGCCTCTAAACGGAAGCCCGGTATTCGTCCAGCTGTTGTCTGATGAACGTCAAAGCCTTTACGAGGGCACGGTCGTGCCCTTCGGCAGGCATGAGGTCGTGCTCGCTGTCGAGTCGGGTAAGCACCTTCTCGAACATGCTGGTCGGCGAGAGCGCGGAATTCCATGTCGGTGTCGCGCGGTTTCGCCAGGCCCAGCGGTAATCGGTTGTCCAGCACTGTGCGCAGGACGAGATCGTAGTTCTGGCTGTGGTTAGCGATGAGATCCTCAAGATGTTGGATGCGGTGAGGATCGGCGCGGTGGTCGCGGTAGTCGAGAGCTGCCTCGTAATAGCCGAGAGCATCGGGTACTGCGCGGTCGATCAGCACAACATCGGCAGTCGCCCATGATTGAATCTCGTTGCTGATACCGCGGGTAACGATCCACAGCGTCGATGCCCAGGTGTAGTTATACAAGATTGGCAGGCCGAGTTGCTGGGCTTGGGCGCCGAGGTCGCTGACAACGGCGACGTTCACTCGATCGCGTCTGAGCCTGTCGGCGAGTCGAGTCAGGAAGGTCGTTTTCCCGGTGGAATGTGTTCCGGTGATCGCGACGGTGACTGGTCGCACCACTTCGGGTCGTGGTTGGCTCACCAGAGTTCTCCTTCAGGCTCGGGTGTCGGCACGAACTCCTTGGGTGCTGCCGCGTTGACAAGACCGATCCAGTCCGAGTGGGTGTCATCGATGAGTTTGCACAGCAGCAGCCATGCGGCCCACGTGTCGTAGCCTGCGCGGTGGTATCCGTGTTCGGCGAGTGCGGAGACGTCGAGGTGGGCGTGGTCGATGAGTTTGTCGAGGCTGTAGCCGGGCAGGCCGGGCCAGACTTTCTTCGCGAGTCGGAGGGTGTCCAGCACCATGGGTGGGGTCCAGTACGGCAGGTGTGCGGCGAGGACACGTTGTTCGACGCCGGCGTTGTGGGCTACGAGGGTGCGTTGTGCCAGTGCGGCATCGATCTCCGGTGCGACGTCTGCCCATCGGGGGCAATTGTCGACGTCGTTGTTGGTGTGAGGTTCCCCCGCTTCCTTGGAGGGCTCTGAGCATGGTCCGATAGGGCCAGGAAGGAGCCCCGCGTGGCAGCACCGAAGAAGTACCCGGACGAGTTGAAGGCTCGAGCGGTCCGGCTGTATCTGGAGTCGGACCCGAAACCCACGATCCGAAAACTTGCCCAGCAGTTGGGCGTGCATCACGAGGCCTTGCGGAACTGGATCCGCCAAGCCGATACCACCGGTCAGCGGCCCGAACCGGCGGTAACCGATCTGGCCGAGGAGAACAAGCGGCTGCGCAAACAGGTGGCCGAGTTGGAGCGGGTCAACGACATCCTTCGGTCTGCGAGTGCGTATTTCGCCTCGGAGCTCGGCCAGACCCGGAGGTGATCGTGCGGTTCGTCAAGGACAGCCAGCACCCGGTCGAGCTCGTATTGCGGGTGCTCGGTATCGCCTCGTCGACCTATTACTGGTGGTGCAAACGCCTGCAACAGCCCTCGGCGCGGCAGGTCGCTGACGAAGCGTTGCTGGCTGAGATCATCGATATCCATACCAGCTCCGGCGGCACCTACGGGTCTCCCCGGGTGCATGCGATGCTGGCCCGGCGCGGGATCGCGGTTGGCCGGAAACGGGTGGAGCGGGTGATGCGTGGCGCGGGATTGCAGGGCGCGTTCCTGCGGAAACGATGGCGCATGGCTTCCACGCGAGCCGATCCGCGGGCGGCGCCTGCCCCGGATCTGGTCGAGCGGGTCTTCACCGCGGATCGGCCGAACCGGTTGTGGGTTGCCGATGCGACCCGCATCCCGTGTGGTCAGGGTGCGTTCTGGCTCGCGGCGGTGCGGGATGCGTTTTCCAACCGGATCGTGGGCTGGAAAACCTCGGATCGCTGCGACACCGAACTGGTACTCGGTGCGCTGGAGTTCGCGGTCTGGAGTCGGGACGTCCGCGACGGTGAGTTGATTCACCACAGCGATAGGGGCTCGACCTACACAGCGATTCGGTTCGCTAACCGGTTGGCCGACAACGGGATCGCGCAGTCGATGGGCTCGGTCGGCGACAGCTATGACAATGCGCTGATGGAGAATTTCTTCTCCACATTGAAGACCGAGTTGGTCTATCGCCGGGCCTGGCGGACCCGTGACGAGGCCGAGAACGCCCTGTTCGCCTATATGATGGCTGGTACAACGGCCAGCGCATCCAGAAGAAGCTGGGCTGGCGATCACCCGCCGAGTTCGAAGCCAGCTACCATCACCCGGTTCCGGCTGGAACCTGATAGTCCGTCCTCCAACAGCGCGGGGGAACCTCACTCGCCCCGCGTTCGATCAGCCAGGACACGGCCGAATCCAGTTTCAGAGTCGGTGTTTTCGCGGCCTCGTCCAATACGACGAGGGTGCGGGGTCCGATCGCCCGCAGCTGCCAGTCCGGTGCGTCGTCGAGGGCCCGCTCGCCCGACCGGATGTCGTTGATCACGGTGACGAGCATGTCTACGGTCTTGGAGTCCGCGCCGATCTCGCTGCCGAGGACACCGGCGGCCGGTCCTTCCGGTGCCAGCCCGAGCACGGTGCCGCCTTCAGCGGTCCAGGCGCGCACCAGCGCGGCCATGGCGGTGGTTTTCCCGGTCCCGGCTGGGGCGATCGCGACGTGTAACCGTCGTCCGGAGGTGGCGAACTCGCGCAGCAACTGGACTTGGCCGTCGTTGAGCATTAGGCCGTTGTTGTTGGCGGCGTGCTCGATGATCGCGGCATCCACCGCGGCCGCCGGGATGGTGCGCCCTCCTTGGAGCAGGCTCGCCGCGATCAGGCGTTCCTCGGCCGCGAGGATCTGTGGGCTGGTGTAGAGCTGGGAGCCGGAGGTGGTGAACACGCTGGTCCCGTCGCGGCGGGTCAATGCCTCGACGGTGGGTGCGATGTCTTCGGCCTCTGGTGTGCCGCGGGCGATCGATCGCGGCTCGCTCAAGGCGGCGTCGGTGACCTGGGTGATGAGAGTGTGCCAGTCGGCCGGATTAATGCTGCCGCGCAGCTGGCGAGTGGCTTCGGCGCGAATGTGGCGGAACTGCCAGGTCGCCCGAGAATCGGACACGACCTCCACCACTCTCGCGGCGGTCGCGGCGACCCACGCGGCGTCGGTGACCTCCCGCTGCGGGACCGGCTGTCCCAGGGCGGTCGCGACCATCGCATCGACCGCGCTCGCACCACCCAGCAGCTGCACGGCATCACGTCGCCAATCAGCGCGTTGCTCAGCACGCGAACGCGCTGTCACCTTGTGGCCGCGGGTCTTCAAGGTGGCTTCTTGGGCGAGGTCGTGCAACTCGCCGGGTGTTGGCTCGCGGCCACGCTCGCTTTGAAACAGTGTGGTGCGGGTGGTCAGCTCGGCGTCCACGGCGGCCGATCGCTTCGACCATTCCTCGGCCAGGCGCTCCTCGACGCCGACGATCTCCCGCACCGGCCGCTTCCCGCGCCGGCGTCGGCTGCTGCTGTGGCGTTCGGCGAACTGCACGCCGACCGACTGCTCGAGGTAGTGCTCCAGCCGGGTGTTGAACAGCTCGGACGCGGCGACGTTGTGCTGGTGGATCATCCTGCCGTCGAGTGCACCCCACTGCCCGTCATGGCGTTTGACCGCGTTCGAGACAACCACGTGGACGTGCAGATTCGGGTCACCCGCGCGACTATCGCGGTGCTGGAAAGCGGTGGCGATCAGGCCACCGACGACGTCGACCTGGCGGCGGCTGTGCCGTCCGACCCGGGTAAACACCGCGTGCTGCTCGAGATAGGCCAGCGCATCGCGCAGGGCGGCATCCACGGCGGCCTCGATCTTTTCCGACACCTCACGTGGGGCCAGCGCCCACAAGGTCGACACCGACTTGACCGGCGAGAAGGTGAGGTCGAATCCGGCGACCCGCTTCGTGGGTGCTCGGCTGGCGCGAGCCACCCAGCCCGACAGCTCCCGGTCGTCGCGGGGTGGGCGGCCGTATTCCTCGGCGAACATGCGCTGGGCGACCTCGGTGGCGATGCGGCTGCGCTCCTCAGCGGGGATCGGGGGGTAGTCGACGCGGCCGTGCTCGGCGTTGTAGGCGGCATACGCCCGAGTCCGCTCGTAGCGGTAGGAGTACTCCGCCACCGCGTGTTTCGTGAAGGGGGCACCCAGCCGGACCAGCCGTACTGCGTGCGCCCGCGCGGTGCGGCGCGAGATGCCGTCTGCGGCGAGGGCTTGTACTTCGGCGGTGATCATCGCCTCGGCGTTCGGGTGCAGGCCGTGACCGAACAACGCCCGCATCTGCGCTTCGGTCACCGCCTCCCCGGCCGCGATACTGACGTTCGGCAGGCCGGAACCCAGCCAGCGGCCAGGGGATTCGCCGCGTTCGCTGTAGTAGGTCGAAAGGTCCTGCGGGCCGCGGTCGTTCACGTCCTGCGTGGCGATCGAGCGGAGATAATAGGTGTAGCCGTCGCCACTGCCGAGCTTCGCCAGTGACATCACACAATCCACCGTACGGGCCCCGACTGCGAAGTGGCCGTGATGTTTCCGCGACCAGAGAGCATGAGGTGTGACGGATTGTGATAGTAGGGCTCACCTTAAGTTTGGTCGTCTTGTTCGCAGATTGTGTGCGGTGTGCGGGGATAGCTTCGGGTGTTGCAGAGTTTGGATGTAGTTTGCGGGTTCTGAGGATGCAGTCTGGGCGGTGAGATGGACTCCGTGCCCGTGGGAAGGCTGAGGTGGGTGCACGGGGACGCGCCCGACACCGTCAGAGGGTTCCGGCAGCGATCGCCGAAAATCCAGCGAAGTTCGGTCTGTGCACTGGTAGGCAGTGAAAATTTCAGCTGGTATGAGCCGCAAGGTAGTTTCGCGCTCAGGCAGGTCCGAGGTGACGGTAGATGGTTTTATGTGGGGGGAACGTCGAAGGACTGGGTAACGAACGATGGTGAGTGTCGGTCAGGCGGAGTCGGCTCGGGCAGCCGTGTTCGCCGAGGTGATCATCCGGGGCGGCTCGGAGCATCAGAGGGCGGACGTCGTGGATGGGCGCCAGGATCTGTTCGACCAACCGCATTGGTTGGACATGCTGGCAGAACTGCGGAAGGCGTTGCCGGGGTTGCCGTCGTTGTCGTTGGATACAGTGGTGTCGGAGCAGGCACTCCCAAGTAGGGAGCGCGGTGTTCGAGGTCGAGGAGCGCCGCAGTTGGTCAAACGGCAGACTGTGCGGGACGAGTTCGTCGCCGGAAAGCCGGTTGCCCGTGTGGCGTATACCTTGGCCAGGCGCCACGGTGTCGAGGACCGGACGCCGTGGCCGGTGAAGGCGGTGGTCAACGCCAAGCTGTTGACGGTTCCTGTCGATAGCATCACCTCCGCGATGCTCACCGCCGAGTCGATGCCGCAAGTGGTGGAGGTAATAACGCGGCGGGCGCGGAATGAGTTGGATGTGCTCGCTCCTGCGCTGTTGTTGGAAAAGCAGAGCCGTATCTACCTGGACTCGGATGGGGCTCGGATCGGCAGATTGCTGTCGGATGCGGCGCGCAGCTACGGGGTGGTCGCACCAGGTCCGTACATGACGTTGTTGGCCCAGAACTGGTCGATGCTTTACTGGGCGCAGGCAGTCGCCACCGCCGGTCGGGTATTGGTCGACTCGGATGGCGACCATGATTTGTACTTCGCAGATGGGCTTGCAGGACAGGCGATCCTGTCTGACGTCGCGCGGTGCGCCGGATGGGACATGGCGCTGCCGTCGACGTGCGGCGTGCTGCTCGCGGTAGGGGATGTGGAGACAACGCATGGGGTGCTGCTGGCGTGGCGGGATACCGGCACATACGTAGATATCGTACGGATTCCGATCGCTACGCTGTGTCGACGTCTACGTAATCCGAACCTGAACAAGAGTATGTGGTCGATGGTGAGGATCGACCGGGAAACCGGAGTGGCGGACTCCTATGGGACCACGAAGGGCGTGGAGGAGCTGGGGCGTTTGACGCGGCTGTTGGCGGCAGCACCGACGGGGCCAGGGACACGGCGTGTGCCGTCCCTCGGCGGTGCGCGTCGGCCTCGTCCTGCTGTGGTGGTGCGGTACACCGCGAAACCCGTCGGTCACCATGACAGTGAACCTCGGGCAGCGGTAAATCTGGAGGCGCTGAAATGGCGTGTTCGGGGCCACTACCGGCGTCAATGGTATCCATCGTTGGGGAAGCATCGAACAATCTGGATCTCCGAGCACTACGCCGAGCGCGGGAGCGACGGCGAGCTGGTGGATCGACCGGTGGTAACTAAGCTCAGCCAGCCGCACTCTTCTCAGATTGAGGTTCCAGTGGAACCCGCCGAATTTCCAACGGATGCGGCGAAATAGCTGATCGTCAGGTGCAGCGAATTGTATTGCGCAGCAACTACTTCTTCCGTTGACGCGAGCAGAGAGCGAAATCGTCCGGCTGGCTGTCGCGAATTCAAGTCTGCTGATGCTCAGGCGCACCGGCGACCACAGGTGGTAGCGAAATCACCGGGAGTCGGCTTTCATAGAAGGCGGGAGAATCGGCAGGCCTGGAGGAACCATGCCCTTCGATCTCCACGGTCAGCTCTCTACTGACCCTCTTGGCGCCCGAGCTGTTCCTGGGCCTTTGCCGCCCGCGCCGCCATCGTTCACGACTACTCGCCCCAGCGCATCGGTCTTTGGTTCTCGGCGGAGGGATAGCCACGCCCGAACGCACGGGGCTCGCGATCGGTGCAGAACGAGATGCGGATCATCAACGGACAGCCGCCAGTTGGCGACCGTAGTCGAGGACGTGCGCCGTGCGCTCTGATCGCGGCAACGCTCATGATGACGCTGCCCGAAGCTGCACGAAGGACCTCACAGTCTTCGCCCCGGGCGGCCCGCCTGAGCTGAACGCCGTAGCCGCTAAAGTGTTGCTGGAGATTATCCTCCGACATGTCCGCGAGACTCGTGGCGAGACTGTCGATAGTCCCCGACCGATTCCTCCACGGCCGACTTCCTCCGCCACAACTCCCGAGGATGGGGCGGTGCGGCGCGGTCGTCACCGAACACCGATGTCTTTCTCACCCAGCAGGAGGAATCGCAGCAATGATCAGGTTCGCTTTCGCCGGGCGGGTCTCCACCGAAGACCAGCAAGATCCCGAAGCATCTCGCAACTGGCAGCTCGGACGAGCGAACGCCCTGGTCGGTCAGCACGGGCAGATCGTCGCGGAGTTCTTCGACATCGGGCAGTCGCGGTCGATCCCGTGGAAGCGCCGCCCCGCGGCCGGGCGGCTGCTCGAGCTGCTCAAAGAGCCCGAGCGAGGGTTCGACGCGGTCGTGATCGGCGAACCGCAACGCGCGTTCTACGGCAACCAGTTCGGGCTGACGTTTCCGGTCTTCGTTCACTACGGCGTGCAGCTGTGGGTGCCGGAGGTCGGCGGCCCGATCGACCCGGACTCCGAAGCACACGACCTGATCATGTCGGTGTTCGGCGGCATGTCCAAAGGCGAACGCAACCGCATCAAGATCCGCGTCCGCGCCGCCATGGCCGCGCAAGCGCAAGTCGAGGGCCGCTACCTCGGCGGCCGACCGCCCTACGGCTACCGCCTCGCCGACGCCGGGCCCCATCCCAACCCGGGCAAAGCCGCCGACGGTAAACGGCTGCATACACTCGAACCCGACCCTGTCACCGCGCCAGTGGTGCAACGGATCTTCAGCGAGTACTTGTCCGGCATAGGGGTTTTCGCTATCGCGCAACGCCTCACCGCCGACAACATCTTGTGCCCGTCGGCCTACGACCGCAGGCGCAACAGCCATCGCTCCGGCGCCGCATGGTCCAAGAGCGCGGTGCGCGCGATCCTGGGCAATCCGCGCTACACCGGCTACGAGGTGTGGAACAAACAACGCAAGCAGGAGTCCCTCATCGACGTCGATGACGTCGCCTTGGGCCATCACACCCGCTTGGCGTGGAACCCGAAAAACGAGTGGGTCTACTCCGACCAACCTGCCCATAGCGCACTCATCAGCAAGGACGCCTTCGAGCAGACACAACTACGGCTCGCCGCCCGAGGCCCGCAATCGACAGGCAGAACAACGACCCGCCGCCAGCACCCGTACGCCTTCAAGGGACTGCTGTTCCACGACGCCTGCGGACGGCGGATGCAAGGCAACTGGAACCACGGGCTGCCGCACTACCGCTGCCGGTACCCCTCCGAGTACGCCCTCGCCAACAAGATCGACCACCCGACCACCGTCTACCTGCGCGAAGACCAGCTCAGCGGCCCGATCAATTCTTGGTTGGCCGAGATATTCCACCCCGACCGGATCGAGCATTCGCTGACCATGCTTGAGGACGCCCAGACCGACAACACGACCGCGATCGAGAGTGCACGACGAACACTCGCCGAACACGACCGCAAACTATCCCGGTACCGGGCAGCACTGGAAGCGGGCACCGACCCGACCCTTGTGGCGAGCTGGACCCAACAAGTTCAGCGCGAACGCCAGGCCACCGCTGCACGGCTCACCGCGCTGGAAGCCGAGCAACGGTCGGATCACCACTTGAGCAAGGAGGAGATCCACCAGCTTGTGACCTCACTGGGCGGCCTGGTTCACATCCTGAAGGCGGCTGACCCCACCGACAAACTCGAGGTCTACCGGCAACTCGGCCTGAAGCTCACCTACGACCATGAAAAACGGGTGGTCGTGGCAGAAACTGCTCCACAACCACCCGTGTGCGTAGTGTCTGTGTCCGGAGGGGGACTTGAACCCCCACGCCCGATAAAGGGCACTAGCACCTCAAGCTAGCGCGTCTGCCATTCCGCCACCCGGACCGGTGTGCTCAGCAAGATTATCCGATCCCTCGGCGTGGACCAAATCGCGGCGGGACCTGCGCTTTCTTCTGGACCCAGGGGAGGGTGCGCGGGCCGCGGTGGGTGCGGCCCGCGCGATGGGTCAGCGGAGTTCTTCGAAAGTGCGTTCGAAGCCGAGGGCGCCGTGGCCGTCGGCTACCTGGCGGTCGAGGAGGGTTTTCAGGGGGGCGACGAAGTCGAGGGTGACGTTGGCGTCGCGGCTGGCGCGGTTGATCGCGTCGATGGCGGCTTTGTGGAAGGCGATGGATTGGACCGGGTCGGTGTAGTCGGCGTTGTCGATGACGAGGCCCTGGTGGGGGAGGGACTGGGCCATCGCGGTGACCCACGCGGTGGCTCGGCGGCCGAAGTCGGCGGCGGAGACGCCGACCGAGCGCATCATGGCCGCGCCGTGCAGGAAGCCGCCGAACATGGCGTACATGGTGGCCAGCAGTGCGAAGTCGTAGGTGGAGGCGAAACCGGCGTCGTCACCGAAATAGTCCGCGTCGGCGAGCAATTCGAGCGTTTCACGGTGGGCGTCGAAGACCGATCGGGCGCCGCTGTAAAGGATGGTGGCGCCGGGCTGGCCGATCATGGGGGGCACCGCCATGATGCCGCCGTCGAGGTAGTCGCAATTGTGCCGAGCCGCCCAGGCGGCCAGTTCACGGGCCTCGGCGGGGGAGGTGCTGGTCAGGTTGATCAGCTGCCGTCCCGCCAGTCGGTCGGCTACCGGGTCGAGGGTGGTGTGGACCGATGTGTGGTCGAGCAGGACGGCGATGATCGGACCGTCGGTGTCGATCGCCTCCGTGACGGTCGCTGCGCCGACGGCCCCGGCGGCGAGGAGTTCGGCGTCCTTGCCGGGGGTGCGGTTCCAGACCCTCGTCGGCAGGCCGGCCTTCAGGAAGGTCGCCGCCAGCGCTTGGCCCATCGCGCCGAGCCCGAGGATGGTGACGGGGGTCTTGGTGGTTTCCGCCATTGCGGGTTCAACTCCTTGTGGGTCGAGATATGTCCTGGTCAGCGCGCTGGAAACAAGACTGCGCGCTTTCCAGCCAAGGAGCAAGTACCTACTATTTTGTCCGGTACTTACCGAATGGTTTGTGAACAGATGGCGAGGGTGAACGATGAGCGCGAAGCGATCGGGGCCATACTTTTGCGGGATCGACGCCGCGATGGATGTGGTCGGTGGCAAGTGGAAGGCGCTGATTCTCTGGGAGCTCGAGAATCACGGCGTTCGCCGGTTCGGTGAATTGCGCAAGGGGCTGCCGGGGGTGTCGGAGAAGATGCTCATCCAGCAGCTGCGGGAGCTGGAGGAGGACGGCGTCGTCAGCAGGACCGTCTACCGCGAAGTGCCGCCGCGGGTGGAGTACCGGCTGACCGATATCGGTGTCGCGCTCAACGCCGCGCTGGCGCCCCTGGGGGAGTGGGGGCGCGCTCGGATCGATCGAATCGGCGCGGAGCGGGTGCACGAGCAGGTTTGAAGTGAATCCTTCAAAAGTGAATGTTTCACTTGGGCAACATCATTGAGCGGAAGATCAAGCTACTAGTTGGTAACTTTAGTTACTTTTGTGCACACGCAAGTCAATTGACGCATAACCGGGGGCGTCGTATGTTCCACGTCACAACTTTGGCAAGATGTGGGTGGCGGCGCAGATGTCGGATGATGGGTACGACCTACGGGTCTTGCTGACGCGGGCACTCCGCCGGATTCAGGAGTTGGAGGCGCGGCCGCAGCGTGAGCCGATCGCCATCGTCGGGATCGGCTGTCGCTTTCCCGGCGGCGCGGAAACCCCGCAGCAGTACTGGGAACTGCTGTCCTCGGGCCGCGCCGCGATCGTCGAGGCGCCGGAAACCCGTTGGCGGGTCACGGATTCGGCGCCTCGGCGAGCGCGGCGACGAGCCGGTCTGCTCGCCGGTCCGATCGATGCCATGGACGCGGAGTTCCTCGGCATCGCACCGCGCGAAGCGGCATTGATGGATCCCCAACAGCGCCTGGCGCTCGAAGTCGCGTGGGAGGCAATGGAAGACGCCGCGCTGGTGCCGGGCAGTCCGGCCGCGGCGCGGACAGGTGTGTTCCTCGGCGTCAGCTGGCAGGAATACCAGCGCACGATCACGCCGGACTGGGTGAATTCGGTGGACGCGCACACACTCACGGGGACGATGTCGAGCATCGTGGCCGGGCGGGTCTCCTACGTCCTGGGTTTGCGTGGTCCCGCGGTAACGATCGACACGGCGTGTTCGTCGTCGCTGGTGGCTGTGCACCAGGCGTGCCGCAGTCTGCGCGCGGGGGAGTGCGACGTGGCGTTGGCGGGCGGGGTGAATCTCCTGCAATCGGAACTCACCTCGGAGGCACTGGCCCGCATGGGCGCGCTGTCACCGGACGGGCACTGCCGCCCCTTCGACGCGCGGGCGAACGGGTATGTGCGCGGCGAGGGGGCGGGTGTCGTCGTTCTGAAGACGCTCTCGCGGGCCATTGCCGACGGCGACGCGATCAGGGCGCTCATCCGGGGCTCGAGCGTGAACCACGACGGTCGTTCCATGGGGTTGACCGCGCCGAACCCGACGGCGCAGCGCGAGTTGCTCCTCGAGGCACTGGCCGACGCCGGGTGCGCCGCCGAGCAGGTGGGCTACGTCGAAACGCACGGCACCGGAACGCCGTTGGGTGATCCGATCGAAACCGAGGCGTTGTCGCGGGTTCTCGGCGCGCCACGGGCGGACGAGTCGGTGTGCCTGCTGGGGTCGGTCAAGTCGCAGATAGGTCATCTGGAGGCGGCCGCTGGCGTCGCCGGGCTGATCAAGGTGGTGCTGCAGCTCGAGCACGAGCGCATTCCGCGCCAGCACGACTTCGCCACCATGAACCCCAGAATCGCACTCGACGGTACGGCGCTGGTGGTGCCGACTCGTGATGCCGCGTGGCCGCGCACCGAACGGCCACGGCTGGCGGGAGTGAGCTCGTTCGGCTTCGCGGGCACCAACGCGCACGTGGTGCTGGAGCAAGCGCCCGAACCGCGGGCGCGGGTCGATCCGGAAGGTCCCGCGTTGCTGGTGGTTTCGGCGCGCACCTCGTCCGCGCTGGACGCGCTCTCCAGCCGGTACGCCGAGTACCTGGACCGGCAGGAGACGCCGCTGGCCGACGTCGCCGCCACCGCGGCGCTGGGACGCACGCATTTCGCGTACCGGCGCGCGGTGGTGGCTCGGACGGCCGAGGACGCGGCGCGCGAACTCGCCGCCTCTACAGGTCGGTCGACCGACTCGGGGAAGCCGCGCGTCGCGATGCTGTTCACGGGGCAGGGCGCCCAGTACGCGGGGATGGGCGCGGCACTCGACCGCAAATATCCGGCTTTTCGCTCGGCGCTCGATCGCTGCGACGAAATACTCGGGCCACTCCCCGGCGGGATGCGTTTGCGGTCGGTGCTGTTCGACGCGAACGAGCAGGTACTCGCCCGAACCGAGTACGCGCAACCGGCCTTGTTCGCGATCGAATGGGCGTGCGCGCAACTGTGGTCGGCGTTCGGCATCCGCCCCGACATCGTGCTGGGACACAGCCTCGGTGAGCTGGTCGCGGCGACCGTCGCGGGAGTGCTCGACCTCGACGCCGGGTTGTGTCTGGCGGTCGAGCGCGGCCGGTTGATGCAGTCGGTGACGCGGCAGGGGGCGATGGCGGCGGTCTTCGCCGGGCACACGGAGTTCGCAGGGCTGCTGGACGAACTCGCGTCGAGTGTGTCGGTGGCTGCGATCAACGGCCCCGGGCAATTCGTCGTCTCCGGATCGGTGGACGGGGTGGGCCGGGTGATACGGGCGGCCGAGGAACGGTCGATTCGCACCGTGCGGCTGCCGGGAACGACGGCCTTCCACTCGCCGCTGCTGGATCCGGTGCTGGACGACTTCGAGGCCGCGGTCGCCGAGTTGGTGCCCGCCCCGCGCGCTGCGGCGATTCCGCTGGTGTCGAACGTGACCGGCGCGCGCATCGAGCGTCCGATGGATGCCGCCTACTGGCGCGCGCACGCCCGCGGCACCGTCCGTTTCGCCGAGGGTGTGCGCGCGGTCGCCGACTTCGGTGCGCAGGCGTATCTCGAGGTTGGCCCGCAGCCGGTGTTGCTGGAGTTCGCGCGGCGAACCGGCCATGATGCCCTGTGGCTGCCGAGTATGCGCACGACAGCCGCCGATGACGAAGTGCTGTTGACCAGCCTGGGTAAGTTGTTCTGCGCGGGTGCGGAGATCGACTGGGGCTCGGTGATCCCGGCGGACGCGCGGCGGCGTAACGGCCTGCCCACCTACCCTTTCGAACGGCAGCGGCACACGGTGCCAAGCGTGGCGAAGCCTGCGGACGTCGGGTACCTTGCCGAGCACCGGTTCGGGGATCGCGCGGTGGTGCCCGCTGCGGAACTCGCGCTGCGGGCCTTGCGTGCGGGTGGCGGCGCGGGCCATGAGCTGATCGACTTCGTCGCCGCGCGAACGGTCCCGCTGGAGGAATTGTCCGATCCGATCGTGTCCGATGCGGGTGACCGCACCGAAGTTCGCTTCCACGTCGATGATGGCAGAGTCACCGCGGTGTCCGCCGCGGTTCGGCCCGCCTCGGATCGGCCGCGCGCGGCCGGTGACTTGTCGGCGGCACGGCACGCACCGGCCACGGATTGGGACGTCGACGATTTCTATCGCCGTTGCGCGGATACCGGGTTGACGTTCGGTCCACGGTTCCGCTGGATCACACGACTGCGGCGTGGTGCGGACAGTGTGCTCGCCGAACTGACTCGCCCGGCGGAACTGGCCGGTGATCCGGACGCGTGGCTGCCGTGTCTGCTCGACGCCGCGGTACAGACCGGCCTGGCGTTGGTGTCCGCCGACGGCCACGTGACCCGATTGCCGGTCGGCATCGGCCGTTTGCGGGTGTGGGGCGAGAAAGCGGGCGTGACCGCGTGGGCGCTGGCCGAGCGCACCGGCCGCACAGTGCGTGTCACCGTCTTCGATACCGGCGGCGAGGTGATCGGCGATATGGAAGACGTATGGTTCGCCGAGCCCGGCAGCGCCGGGCAATCGCAGGATCGGGATCGTATGGGCGACCTTGTGCACCGTCCGATGTGGGAGTCCGCCGCGGAGCCGCCGAGCGGGCAGGGTATCGCCGCCGCGCTGGTGATCGGCGTAGAGCGGCAGGCGGATCGGCTGGCCGCCGCGTTGCGCGCCGAGGGTATCGACGCGGTGGCGGTGGATCGCGCGACCGACCCGGCCGTCTGGCCCGACGACCGCCGCGCGGTGATCTACCTCGCGGACAGCGAGGCCGGCGACAGCGCCGGCACGGCGCGCCGGGAAGCGGTATTCGCCCTCAGCGTGGTGCAGGGAATGGCCAGGACGGTCGACAGCGGACCGTTGCACCTGGTGACCATGGGGGCAACCGGGGCGCTGGCCGGGGAACCCGTGCGCCCGGCCGCCGCGACGCTGTGGGGACTCGGCGCGGTGGCGCGCACGGAATTGCCCGAATTGGGCTGTCGCATGATCGATCTGCCTGTCGGGGCGCGGTGTGACGACCACCGGTTGATCAAGGAACTTCGTTCTGCGGTTTCGGATTACGCGGTCGCGCTGCGCGGGCGTCACCGGTACGTCATGCGGATGCAGCCCGCCGAGGATCACGACGCGGTCTCGCGTCTGGATCGTGACGCGGCGTATCTGATCACCGGCGGGCGCGGAGCTCTGGGAACGACGGCCGCGCGGACGCTGGCCGAGGCCGGTGCGGGAACCATCGTTCTGGCCGGTCGCAGCGCCCCCACCACGGAGGACGAGCGGCAGATGGCGAGGATCGCCGCCCTCGGATCGCGTGTCGAGACCGTGGTGATCGACGTCGGAGACCGCGCCGCTCTGTCGGACTTGCTGGCTCGCTTCGGCGGCGAGCTCCCGAGACTCGCCGGGGTGGTGCATTGCGCGGGTGTGCTGGACGACGCGTTGCTGATCGAGCAGACTCCGGGGCACATCGACCGGGTGTTCGCGGGAAAGGTCGCGGGCGCTTGGCACCTGCACGAACTGACCGCGGATCGGCCGCTCGATCTGTTCGTGCTGTTCTCGTCGGTCAGTGCCGTGGTGGGCAGCGCCGGACAAGGTAACTATGCCGCGGCGAACGCGTATCTCGACGCTCTGGCCCGTCTGCGCTCGGCGCGCGGCCTGCCCGCCGTGAGCATCGCGTGGGGCCCGTGGGCCGGGACCGGCATGGCCGGAGGACTGAGCGAGACGGCGCGGCGGGCGTGGGTCCGCCACGGCGTCGGCGAACTCGCGGTCGCGGACGGCGCGCTCGCGCTGCGCTCGCTGTTGTCGGCCGAAGGAGCCGTCACGGTGTTCCCCGCCGTCACCGAGGTCCCGGCGGAGGGGGAAACGATCTCCGAGGGCGTCGAGCAGGACATCCAGACTCCGCGTGACGCGTCCGGACTGCTCGAACTGGTGCGTACGCACGCCATGACGACGCTCGGTCGCACAACGGCCGTGGCCGATCGCACGCCGCTGCGCGAACTCGGACTCGATTCGATGATGGCCGTCGAACTGCGTAACGCGCTCGCGGCGGATCTGGGGGTGCGCCTGCCCGCGACCTTGCTGTTCGATCATCCGACCGTCGCCGCGGTGTCCGAGGAGATCGCCCGGCTCGGCGCGAAGTCGGCGCGCGGCGCCGCCCGCCGCACAGCGCGCGGGCAGGCCGGATCACGACCGACCCCGCACACCTCCGAGCAGCTCACCACCCCGGTGTACCCAGCGAAACTTCCGGTTACACCTAGTGCATCCAACGTGTCGCAGCTCACAACACGCGAATCCCTCCCGCACGCCGACGAATACGCCGACGCGATAGCGATCATCGGCATGGGCTGCCGCTACCCGGGTGGGGTGCGTGGCCCTGCCGATCTGTGGCGCCTGCTCGTCACCGAATCCGATGCGGTGACCGAGGTGCCCGCGAGCCGATGGAATGTGGACGCCGTCTTCGATCCGGACCCGGATGCCGAAGGCAAGACCTACACGCGCTGGGGCGGTTTCATCGACGGTGTCGAGGAGTTCGATGCCGGATTCTTCGACATCTCCGTTGGTGAGGCGCGGATGCTGGATCCGCAGCAGCGGCTGCTGCTGGAAACAGCGTGGGAGGCTCTCGAGCACGCCGGATATCCGGCGAGCCGCTTGGAGGGCAGCCGGACCGGCGTTTTCGTCGGATTGATGTCCAATGACTACGCCGAACGGATGGCGCGGGCCGATGTCGCCCCCGATGCGTGGTTCGGCACCGGCAACCTCTCCAGCGTCGCCTCGGGCCGGCTGTCGTATTTCCTCGGCACACACGGTCCGAGCCTGACCATCGACACAGCGTGCTCCTCGTCGCTGGTGACGGTGCATACGGCGGTGCGCAGCCTGCGCAGTGGCGAATGCGATCTCGCCCTGGCCGGTGGCGCCACTGTGGTCCTGACGCCCTCGCTGGACATCTACTTCGCGCGGGCGCGCGGTCTGGCCGCCGACGGCCGGTGCAAGAGCTTCGACGCGCGTGCCGACGGAGTGGTCTGGAGTGACGGCGCGGGAATGCTCGTGCTCAAGCGACTCGCGGATGCCAGGCGGGACGGCGACCGGGTGCTGGGGTTGGTGCGCGGATCGGCGGTCAACTCCGACGGGCGCAGTCAGGGGTTGAGCGCGCCCAACGGTCCCGCGCAGGAACGGGTCATCCGTGCGGCGCTCGAAGACGCGGCGGTCGAGGCCGAGGACATCGAGTATGTGGAGACGCACGGCACCGGCACCGCGCTCGGCGACCCGATCGAGGCGCACGCGCTCGCTTCCGTGCTGGGGGAAGGCCGCAGCGAGTCCGCGCCGTTGTGGATCGGCTCGGTGAAATCGAATCTCGGTCACACGCAGGCGGCGGCGGGTATCGCCAACATCATCAAGGTCATCGAGTCGATGCGGCACGAGCGCATCCCGGCCTCGTTGCATTTCCGAGCGGGGAATCCGCACATCGACTGGGATGAAGTCGCGATTCGCGTGGTCGCCGAGCAGCGGCCGTGGCGGCGTTCGCGGCGGCCCCGGCGAGCAGGGGTCAGCGCGTTCGGGATCAGCGGGACGAACGCGCACGTGGTGCTCGAGGAAGCGCCGCGAACGCCCGATCACGGTAGCGCCGAGGTTTCCGGACCCCACCTGCTGGTGCTGTCGGCGAAGAACGCTGCCGCGCTGCGTGAACTGGCAACCCGTTATTCGAATCTGCTCGCCACGCATCCCGGTACGGCACTGCGCGATCTCTGCGCGTCCGCCGCGGTGGGCCGCACACATTTCGGCGAACGGGTGGCGATCGGTTTCGACACCGCCGCACAACTGTGTGCGGCGCTGGAGAATGTCGCGGCGGGGATCACCACGAGCGGGTCGGTCGTCGAGGTGTCGGGTGGTTCGGAGCTGGCTCGCCGGTATGCCGACGGTGGGGAGATCGACTGGGCCAGGGTGTATTCGGACCGGCCGTGGCGCCATGTCGACTTGCCGACCTACCCGTTCCAGCGCAAACGGCTTTGGCTGGAGCTGACGCCGCGCTCGGATGACATGCCTTCGTCGCGCACGCTGTGGCTCGTCCGGCGTGAGTTCGAAGGGCACCTGCTGCGAGGTGTGCCGACCGTGCCCGCAGCGTGGTTGTGCGCTCGGCTGAACGACATCGCCGCCCAGTTGCCCGGGTCATGGGACGTCACGGGGCTGCGACTGCTCGCGCCGCTGGAAGTAACCGCCGACGCGTCGGTGCGGGTCACGCTCGATCCCCGTCCGGACGGCTACGACGTGCGCTTCGTCCGCCCCGACGACGCCCGGATCTGCTACGCGCAGGCGAAGCTCACCGCCGCCGAGGCGGCTACGGCGGCACCCTATGGGGGAGGGGCGACCGGCACCGACGCGGGGAAATGGCCCGGGTACTACGACACCCTGGCTGGGCTGGGCCTGCGCCTCGGCCCTGACTACCGCTGCGCCATCGAGTACCGGCGGATCGACGATGCCCAGGCCGAGGCGGTCTTCCGGTTGCCGGGCAACGTCACGGCGACGCTCGATCCGATCGTGCTCGACGCCTGTCTGCACAGCATCGTGGTGACCGCCGACACGGAGGGTTTGTTCTTGCCCTCCGAGATAGATCGTGCACAATTCTTCGGCAGCCCGGCCGCCGGGGAAACGATCGTCCGGTGCCGGGTGCGGGTGACCGAACGCGGTCCGCGCGTCGTCGTAGGCGACGCCACACTGCACTCCGATTCCGGGCGGTTGCTCGCCGGCTTGCGCGGGGTCAGCCTGCTGGCGGCCAGACCCGGGACCACATCGAAGATTGTTCCCGCCGAGAATGACTCGTCCAGGCTCGCGCGCCTGCTGCATCACGTGGAATGGGTGCCCGCGCAGACCGGTGCGTCCGCTCGGGACCAGCCCGTTGGTCGCTGGTTGATCTTCGGTGACGGTCCGGTCGGTGACGCCGTCGCCGCCGGATTGACCGCACGGGGCGCCGAGACGGTGGTGATCCGCCCGGGAGACGCGCAGGCAGCCGATTCGGACTTCTTGCCCGTCACGGCTTCGACACAGGGGGTGGTCTTCGCCTGGACCGCGGCATCGGCACACAACCGCGTGGCAGCCGCACTGCGGCTGACCCGCGCGCTGGACGCGGCAGCACGTCGGCCTGCCACGCTGTGGCTGCTGACCGTGAACGCCCAGCACGTTGTCCCAGGCGACCGCCCGGACCCCGAACAGGCTCTGCTGTGGGGCTTCGGTCGCACACTGGCCACCGAGCACCCGGAGTTCGGGTGCCGGCTGCTGGACCTGCCGGACGATCTCGACGGGGCGGGCGCGCGGATCATCGACGGTCTGCTCGGTACCGCCGTCGGTGAATTCGCGATCCGCGACGGCCGGTGGCTGACCGCTCGCCTCGCCGACGGCCCCGCGCCCTCCTGCGAGTACCGGTTGGTCGCGCACCGCTCCGGGGAGTTCGACCGGATGCGGTTGGAGACCGGCGTCCGGCGCGCGCCGGACGCCGGTGAGATCGAGATCGCCGTCGCCGCCACCGGTCTCAACGGGCAGGACCTGTGGGTGGCCTCGGGCATTCACCCGGAGGGGCTGCTGCCGTTGGGATCGGAATGCTCGGGCCGGATCACCGCGGTCGGGGCGGATGTCGAAGGTTTCGCGGTCGGTGACCGTGTCGTCGCCTTGGCGAGTGACAGTTTCGCTCGCCACGTGACAGTCGACCAGGCCCAGGTCGCAGCGCTGCCGGATCACCTCACCTTCGCCGAGGGCGCGACCGTGCCCTACGCCTTCACCGCCGCGTGGCACGCTCTGTTCGACCTGGGCGAACTGCGCGCCGGGGACCGGGTGCTGGTACACGCGGCCGCCGACGGCATCGGCATGGCCGCGGTCCAACTGGCCGCGCACGCCGGTGCCGAGGTGTTCGCGACCCCCGCACTGTGCCGGTGGGCGCGGGACGCGGGCCTGCCGGTCACACGTATCGACACCTGGCGCGACGACGAGCTGCGCGAACGCGTTCGGGCGGCGACCGAGGGGCACGGAATCGACGTCGTCGTGCACGCCCTCGGCGACGACCTCGCCGCGCACGCCGCCGAGATCCTGCACGCGGGCGGTCGATTCGTCGAGGTCGTCGACCCGGTGCAGACGCGCGCGGAGCGCACGCGCGGCGACATCGACCATCGCGCGTTCGATCCCGCCGCTGTCGCCCCGCGACGGCTCGGCGCGATCCTGCGCAACGTGATGACGCTGTTCGAGCAGCGCGCATGGAACGCGCTGCCGCATGCGGCGCACGGTATTGATCGCGCCGCCGAGGCATTCCAGGCCCTGTCGCTGCGGAATCATCCCGGCCGCATCGTCCTGCTCGGCAGGGACACTCCCGCCGCCGCGGACGGTGACCGGTTGACCGACGGCACCTACTTGGTGACCGGAGGGTTCGGAGGTCTCGGCGCCGCGGCCGCGCGGTGGCTGGCCGACCGCGGCGCCCGGTCCTTGGTGCTGGCAGGCAGACGCACACCCGACGCGGCGGGGTCGAGGCTGATCGAGTCTCTGCGCGCCAGTGGAATTGCCGTGACGGCACGCCAGGTGGATGTCGGGGACCGGGCGGCCGTCGCGGCGCTGCTGCGGAGCATCACCGAGTCCGGGCTGCCACCGCTGCGCGGCGTGGTCCACTGCGCGGGAGTGCTCGACGACGGCGTGGTGACCGAGCAGACCTGGTCGCGGTTCGAGACCGTGCTGCGGCCCAAATATCACGCCGCGCGCCACCTCGACGAACTCACCCGCGACCAGCCGCTGGAACTGTTCGTCACCTATTCGTCCGTGGCGGGCGTGCTCGGCACCGCTGGTCAAGCGAACTACGCGGCGGCCAACGCGGCCTTGGACGCGCTGGCCTGGCGGCGGCGCGCCGAGGGGCTCCCCGCGCTGAGCATCGCGTGGGGCCCGTTCGCCGACGTGGGCATGGCCGCCGACCGGGCGGATGTCACCGCGCGGCTCGTACGGCGTGGTCTGCCGCCGCTGTACGAGAGCGACGCGGCCGTGGCGCTGGCGCATCTCGTTCGGCACGACTGCACGACGCCGGGCGTCTTCGACTTCGTGCCGGAACGATGGAACGCCAACCGAGCGGCGCCGAAGCCGACGCGCACCGAGCCGCAGACGACCGAGGCACCGCAACCGCGCGCAGCGTCCGACGATGCCGCGCCCTGGGAGGCACTCGTGCAGCGCGTTGCGATGCGGGTACTCGATCGGGCGAGTGAACTCGACCCGGATCTGCCGTTCCACGACACCGGAGTCGAACTCGCTGACCGGGATGGAATTGCGGGCCGCGCTCGCCGCCGAGATCGGGATGCCGCTGCCCGCCGGGCTCGTCTTCGACTACCCGACCGTGCGTGACATCGCGCGGTTCCTGCACCGCAAAGGCGCGCCCGCTCCCATCGTGGACGAAACGGCTCACCTGGGCCGAAGCGCCGGCCCGGCAGACACCTCAGCGGTTCCGGAGTCGGTGACGCCTGAAAGCGAGCAGTCGGAGCCGCTTACGTCGCACTCTCCCACCAGCGATTCGGCCAGGACGGATTCGACAACGGCCGATGGGCGCGACATCGATGACGACCCGATCGTCATCGTGGGCATGAGCTGCCGCTTCCCCGGCGGCGTGCGCACCCCCGAAGAGTTCTGGGATCTGCTGTGGCAGGGCCGGGACGCGATCACCGAGGTGCCCGCGCAGCGCTGGGATATCGACACCTACTACGACCCGGACCCGGCCGTCCTGGGCACGATGTACACCCGCTGGGGCGGCTTCGTCGACGGCGCCGACGAATTCGATCCCGCGTTCTTCGGCATCGGGGCGGCCGAAGCGCGGGCGATGGACCCGCAGCAACGTCTGCTGCTGGAGACCAGCTGGGAGGCGCTGGAGCGTTCCGGTCGCGCACCGGGCCGTCTGGCGGGCAGTCATACCGGCGTGTTCGTCGGACTGTGCTTCAGCGAGTATCCGGGGACGCCGACGCAGGCCACCCATCCGACCGCGATCGGCGCCTACTCGGTGATCGGTTCGGCGCCGAGCGTCGCGGCCGGGCGACTGGCCTACGTCCTCGGGCTGCAAGGCCCGGCGATGACGTTGGATACCGCGTGTTCCTCGTCGCTGGTGGCGCTGCAAGCGGCGTGGGACGGCCTGCGCGCGGGGCGGTGTGACCTCGCGCTGGTGGGCGGGGTGAATCTCCAGCTGGCTCCGGAAACCACCATCGGATTCTGCCGCCTGGCTTCGCTGTCGCCCGACGGACGGTCGCGGGCGTTCGACGCCGGCGCCAATGGTTACGTTCGCGCCGACGGTTGCGGCGTGCTGGTGCTGACCCGCATGTCGGAGGCCCGTCGCAACGGTGATCGGGTGCTGGCCGTCGTCCGTGGCGTCGCGGTGAACCACGACGGGCGGTCGAACGGCCTGACCGCGCCCAACGGTCCGGCCCAGCAACGGGTGATCACCGACGCGCTGGACCGGGCGGGCATGCGGCCGGAGGCGGTGGACTACGTCGAGGCCCACGGCACCGGCACCCCGCTCGGTGACCCGATCGAGGCCACCGCGCTGGCCGAGGTGTACGGCGCGGGGCGCGCGCAACCGCTGCTCATCGGGTCGGTCAAGACCAATATCGGGCACACCGAGGGGGCGGCCGGTGTCGCGGGCGTCATCAAGGCCGTGCTCATGTTGCAGCATCGCCGGATACCGCCGAGCCTGCACTTCCACACCCCGAACCCGCTGATCGATTGGGCCGGGCTACCGATCGAGGTCGTGCGCGAGGGGCGGGACTGGCCGCGGACCGGGCACGAACCGGCGATCGGGGTGAGCTCCTTCGGGATGAGCGGCACGAACGCGCACGTCGTCGTGGGGCAGGGCGACCCGGCACCGGCACCGCGATCGGAATCATCCACTCCCCAGGTGCTCGTCCTGTCCGCACGCGACGAACACGCGCTCGCCGACACGGCGCGGCGGTGGGCGCAGGAAGCCGCCTCGGCGCATCTCGGCGATCTGGCCTATACCGCCGCCACCGCACGCGACCATTTCGAGGAACGGCTCGCGGTGGTCGCCGACACCGGCGCCGCCGCCGCACGACACCTGCGGGACCGGTCGGCGACCCAGCTGCGCGGGCGAGTGGCGAGAACAGCGAAGACGAAGGTGGCGCTGCTGTTCACCGGTCAGGGTTCGCAGTATCCCGGCATGGCCCGCGAGTTGTTCGACACCGAACCGGTCTTCCGCGACGCGCTGCGGCGGTGCGACGCGGCACTGGGACCGATCGAGGACGGCATCGGCCTCATCGACGCCGTGTACGGCGATCACGACGCCGAGCTGCTGAACCGCACGGCGTTCACCCAGCCCGCGTTGTTCGCCGTCGAATGGGCGCTGTGGGAGCTGTGGCGGGCTTGGGGCATCGTCCCGGCAGCGGTGCTCGGACACAGCGTCGGGGAGTACGTCGCTGCCTGCGCCGCGAATGCGATGACCGTGCAGGACGCTCTCCGGCTCGTCGCCGTGCGCGGCAGGCTGATGCAGCGCCTGCCGGACGGGGGCGGGATGCTGGCGGTCGACGCTTCCGCCGAGCAGATCTCTCCGCTGGTGGCGCGGCATGCACCCGCGACGTCGATAGCCGGGTACAACGGACCGGAACAAGTGGTGGTCGCCGGACCGCGCGACGCACTCGGCGCGCTGCGGAAACAGTTGTCCGTCGAGAACATCAGGACCGCGCCACTCACCGTTTCGCACGCCTTCCACTCCGCGGCGATGGACCCGATCCTCGACGAGCTCACCGCGGCGGCGGCGAATGCCACGATGACCGATCCCGCGATTCCGCTGGTGTCGAACCTCACCGGTGCGCCACTGCGGCCCGGCGAGCTCACCGACCGATACTGGGCGCGGCACGCGCGGCAGCCGGTGCGGTTCGCCCAGGGCATGAGGGCGGTGGCGGAGCTGGGGATCTCCGCCTTCCTGGAGATCGGCCCACAGCCGACGTTGTCCGGCCTCGGCGGGCGAGCGCTCGGTGATTCGGCACGATTCATCCCGTCGCTGCGGCGGGGACGCGGCGACCGCGAGACGATGATGACGGCCCTCGGCCACTTGTACGTCGCGGGTGTGCCGGTGGACTGGGAACAGGTTCATCGTCCGCACGACCATCGGCGGGTCTCGGCGCCCACGTATCCGTTCCAGCGGCAACGGTATTGGATCGAGTCACGTCCTCCGGGAGTGCTCCAGGCACCGGGCGACTCTGCCGGGCAACGGGATCTCTCGACCGCAGGCGCGCGAGACGCGGAATCCGCACCACGCCCGAACGACGTCGCGCGTACGGCCGCGAGTGTCCCTACCGCATCGCACTCCGATTCCTCGATGCGTCCAGCTGTGGCGATTGCGGACTTCTCGACGCCATCCGTCGGCGCGCGTCCCGCTGCCCCGCCCGTATCGCACGCGGACCGTTCCACGCGGCCAGGTGACGCGCTCGCGGCGGGCGCAGGCGCCCTGCCCGATCCGAGTGCGCGAACGAGCCACACGATGCGAACGAGCACCGCCGCGATACCGGGCCCGGAGCGGCAAGAGCAACAGCCGATACAGCCGCATACACGCGATTTCACGCTCGCACCGGACGCCCCCGGCTACCTGGTCGACCATGTCGTGGATCGGACTGTCGTCGTGCCGGGCGCCTGGTTCGCCGCGACCATCGCCGACGTCGCGCGGGAGCTCGTCACCGGTGACGTCATCGCGATGATGACCTCGTGATCACCAGCGGTCTCGCGCTGACCGGCCCGCGCCAGGTACGGGTGAGCGTGCAGCCGTCCACCGACGGCGCGGCGGTGCAGATCACGACGGAGCGATCCGGAACCCACGCACGCGCCCGCATTCTCGTCGCGCCGCAACGGATTCCGGACGGACCAGGTCCGGCGGAGGTCTTCGCCCGCTGCCCGCGAGCGCTTCCCGGCGTCGACCTCTACGAGCTGCTGGCCCGAGCGGGATTGCCGTACGGGCCCGCGTTCCGCCGGATCGTCGATGTGCGCAGCGGCAGGCACGAGGCCTTGGTGACGTTGTCGGATCCCGGCGTCGATGCCGGCGCGGGCCTGGTGCACCCGGTGGTGCTGGACGCGGCGTTCCAAGCCACCTACGCGGCGATGTCGCCGCGAGCCACCGAGCGGACGTGGGTTCCGTTCGCGGTGGACCAGGTGCTCGTCTCGGTCACGGCGGGCACCGCTCGATTCGGTCATGTGCGCGTCGTCGAGCAGACGCCACAGCTGTGTGTCGCCGATGTTCGACTGCTCGATGAGGAGGGCTGTCCGGTGCTGGTCGCGAACGGATTGCGAGTGATGCCGTCACCCACGCCGGACCCGGCCGGGCGGTCTTCCGCCCGGGCGTCACAGGATCGGTTCGTCGCGGATACCTACCGGATCGACTGGCGGGAGGCCGCGCCGGCGCTACCGGCCACGGCGGCGGGGCGCTGGCTGGTCATCGGTGCGCCAGGGGACTTCACCGACGGACTGGCCGGCGCGTTGCGTGCGCGCGGCGCGGACTGCGTACTGGCCCGGCCCGGACGCGGTTTCGCGTTCGGATCCGCCGGCGAGTTCGAGGTGGACCTGGGTGTGCCCGCGGCAGTTCGCGCGCTGCTCGGGGCCGTCGGCGACGGACGCGCACCGCTGCGCGGGATCGTCTCCGCGGCCGCACTGTCGGCCGACGACGCGCCAGCGCCCCTGCACGCCGAGCGCCTGGTGATCGATGCGCTGCATCTCGTGCAGGCCGCGGCATCGGCGGGGGAGCCGGAGGTGTGGCTGCTGACTCGTCACGGGCAACGCGTCGTGCCCGCCGATCCGGTGACGCCGGAGCAGTCGGCGCTGTGGGGTTTCGCCCGCAGCGCGCAGCTCGAGCACCGGGAGATGGGTTGCAAGATCGTCGATCTCGATTCGGCCACCGATATCGGGACAGTGGCCGCCGCGCTCGTCGCGCCTGCCTCGCCGCGCCAGCTCGCGTTGCGCCAGGGACGTTCGCGTGTGCCCCGGCTCGTGCGGTGGGACGGTGCGCCGAGCGGATCGGCAACCGGCGTGGGAACGGTGCTGATCACCGGTGGTCTCGGTGGCGTGGGCTTACGACTGGCCCGCTGGTTCGTCGACCGCGGCTGGCCGGAGGTGGTGCTCGCCGCGCGGTCGGCTCCCGGCCCGCGAGCGGAGTCGGTCATCACCGAATTGCGGGGGCGTGGCGCCCGGATCAGCGTGCGCTCGCTCGATGTCGCCGACCGTGACGCCGTGGCGGCCACGCTGGACTGGATCGACCGCGAGCTGCCGCCACTGGCGGGGGTGGCGCATCTGGCGGGTGTGCTCGACGACGGTGTGATCGCCGAACAGACCGCCACCCGGGTCGCGGGGGTGCTCACCCCGAAGACCTTCGGCGCCTGGAATCTGCACGAGCTGACCGCTTCTCGTCCGTTGCGGTTCTTCCTGCTGTTCTCCTCCGCCGCGGGAGTGGTCGGCCTGCCGGGGCAGTCGAGCTACGGCGCCGCCAACGCCTTCCTCGACGGTCTGGCCGAGTCGCGCAACGGGTCGGGCTTGCCCGCGCTGTCGATCGCATGGGGTCCGTGGGCGCAGACCGGGATGGTCGAGCGGCTCAGCAGCGGCGCGGTGGAGCGGCTGGCACGGCGCGGCTACGGCATGCTGCGCCCCGACCAGGCCTTCGACGCGCTCGACCAGCTGATCGGGTCCTCGGCGGCGGTCACCACCATGCCGCTCGTGCCGTCGGGGCCGGTCACCGTCGACGTGCCGGACGTGCTGCTGGATTCGTTCGAGCCGGTGCGCCCGGCCACCGAGAACGCTGGTGCGGGGGAAGTGTCCGCTCGGATGGAGGCGCTGGTACGGCACTGCCTCGGCTTGGCGCCCGACGCCGATCTCGATCGGCCCCTGCACGAACTCGGCCTCGACTCGGTGGCGGCGCTCGAGATCCGCGACGAACTGTCGCGGTCGAGCGGTCACCGCCTGCCCGCCACACTGGCTTTCGAATACCCCACACCTCGCGCGGTCGTCGGGCTCCTGGTGCGGCTGCAATCGGCTGCGGAGCCGTTCACGCCAGAGCGGCCAGCGGCGGCCACCGTGGCGTCGAGCACGCCGAACCGGGCCGCGGCTCCCGCCTCGCTACCCGCTCCGACCGGACTCACGCAGGAGACCGGCGCCAACGGCGCATCGGCTCCTGCCGACCCGCTGCCCGTGCAAGGCGGACCGCCCGCTCCTGGACACCAGCCGGTGCCCGCCCGCGCATCGGCCGACTCGTTCGCGTCCTGGGCGGCATCGACCGCGCCGGACACGGCCGAACCGATACCCAGCCACCGTCCCGACGCGGCCGGGGATATCGCGATCGTGGGCGTGAGCGGGCGGTACCCGGGCGCGGACGGACTCGACGAATATTGGCGAGTGCTGATCGAGGGACGCGACTGCGTCACCGAGATCCCGCCGCACCGCTGGGACCACACCCGCTATTTCGTCCCCGATCGCCACAACCCCTTCACCGCCTACACGAAGTGGGGCGGGTTCCTCGACGACGTCGACTGTTTCGATCCGCTGTTCTTCGCCATCTCTCCGCGCGAAGCCGAGATACTCGACCCGCAAGAGCGGCTGTTCCTGCAAACCGCGTGGGCGGCATTGGAAGACGCCGGGCATTCCCGGGCCGATCTGGCCCGTGGCGGTCTGCGACCGGAGCAGGCCGGGGTGTTCGTCGGCGTCATGTGGGGCACCTACCAGATGTTCGGGGCGGAGAAGTCCCGGCTGGGGCGCGGCACGCTGCCCGGCTCGACGTTCTGGAGTATCCCCAATCGCGTGTCGCACGCCCTGGACTTCCAAGGGCCCAGCATGGCGGTGGACACCGCGTGCTCGTCGTCGCTGACCGCGCTGCACCTGGCCTGCCAGAGCATCCGCACCGGCGAATGCCGGTTGGCGGTGGTCGGCGGCGTCAATCTGTCGTTGCATCCCTACAAGTTCGTCGCGCTCAGCCAGGGACAGTTCGCTTCCACCGACGGCCGCTGCCGCTCCTTCGGCGCCGGTGGCGACGGGTATGTGGCCAGCGAAGGCGTCGGGGCGATCGTGCTGCGGCCGCTGTCGGACGCCGAGGCCGACGGTGACACCATCTACGGCGTCATCAAGGGCACCGCCGTCAATCACGGCGGCCGCGTCAACGGGTTCACGGTGCCCAATCCCGATGTGCAGGCGGCGGTGATCCGCTCGGCGCTGCGCGTAGGCGGAGTGGACCCGGCGTCGGTGTCCTACATCGAAGCGCACGGCACCGGCACGGCGCTGGGCGATCCCATCGAGATCGCCGGTCTGGCGAAGGTGTTCGGAGACTCCGGAATACCGGATCTGCCGATCGGTTCGGTGAAGTCCAATCTAGGCCACCTCGAGGCGGCGGCCGGGGTCGCGGCGCTGACGAAGGTGCTGCTGCAATTGCGCCACGGGACCATCGTGCCGTCGCTGCACGCCACACCGCCCAATCCGAATATCGACTTCGCGGCGACACCGTTCCGGATTCCGGCCCGGCCGTTGCCGTGGCCAGGGGGCGACCCGGCGCGGCCGCGCCGGGCGACGGTGAGTTCGTTCGGAGCGGGCGGGGCCAACGCCAACGTGGTGATCGAGGAGTACGTCGACCGCAGACCGCCCACCCGGTTCAGCGGCGGGCAGGTCGTCCCGGTCTCGGCTCGCGACCGGGAACGGCTCGCGGATTACGTCGCCGCGCTGGACCGTTTCCTGGCCGGGCGGCGACCCGACCTCGGCGATCTGGCCTACACCATGCAGGTGGGCCGTCAGCCCGGCAGTGCTCGCGCGGCGTTCGTCGCACGCGACATCGACCAGTTGCGCGCCGCTGTCCGCGCCTGGGTCGACGACGCGCCCGGCGCCCGGTCCTGCCGGGACGCGGCGGAGGATTCCCGGATCGCGCGCTGGCTCGGCGGCGGCGACATTGATTGGGCTACCGTGCGCGATCCCGGATTTCGGCGTCGCATTCCCGCGCCGACCTACCCGTTCGCCCGGGAGCGATACTGGATCCCGGATGTCGCGCCGGAATCCGGTACCCACCCGCATTCCGGGTCCACACCGTCGTCTCAGACGTTCGTGGCGGCATCCGATGCGGTGACGCAGCCTGTCCCAGGGCAGGATTCCGCGTCCACGCCGGAGATGACACCGCCGCAGGTCACCGGAAGGACACCGGCCACTTCGGACGTCTCGCCGCCCACCTCCGGGCGACCCGCAGCCACTCCGCGACCGGGCGCCCTGCCGGGAGATCGCTCCATGCCGGAGGACCCGCTGGCACAGCCTTCGTCGTCGGGTGCATGGGCCGCGCCCGCCGCGCTGACGGAACGACGGTTGCTCGTACCGGTCTGGCGGGAAGCGCCGCTGCCCAGCGGTGACCTGCGTTCGCGCAGCAGCTTGGTCCTGTATGACGCACGAACGCCCCACCCGTTGGTCGAGGCGCTGGGTACGGCGGTCGGTGATCCGGGACGCCTGGTGCGATTCTCGGACGGGCCGGGCGACGCGAGCCGCGACGAGTTCGACGCGGGCGCCGCTCTCGGCCGGGCGCTGGCGGCGCGCTACCCCGGCACCGACTGTGTGCTCGACGTGTGCGACCTGGTTCCCCCAACCGCGGGGCCGCCCTCCGGCGATCTCGGCCGTATGGGGCTGTACCAGGGGGTGATCGAGGCCCGCACCGGTTCGCTGACCCTCGTGCACGTCGCCGCGGGGCACCCCGGCGCGGGCGGCCCGGAGTCGGCGCCGCTGGGCGGTCTGCTCGCCGGGCTCGCCGAAGAGATCCGTGACGTGCGCACCCGCAGTGTCCACGTGGCCGCCGGGCACGGCGCCGTCTGCGCCGATACCGCGCGGCTGCTGACGATCCTGGGCGCGGAGTGCGCGGCCACCCGGGACGACGCACCGCGGGTGCGTTATCGCGGCGCGGTACGCGAAGCGGTCGAACTGGCGGACGCGACGCCGCGCGATGGTCTCGTCGTCGACCCGGCCCGCACCTATGTGGTGACCGGCGGCACCCGTGGACTCGGCGCGGAGTTCGCGGCGGCGCTGGCCGAGCGCGGAGCCCGCCGCTTGGCCGTTCTCGGCCGGGAACCGCTGCCGCCGGAACCGGAGTGGGACCGGGTGGCCGCCGGGTCCGGGGCCGTGGCGGACAAGGTGCGGCGGCTGGTCGCGTTGCGCGCTCGCGGCGTCGCGGTGCGGACCTACTTCGGCAGCCTGACCGACGCGGCGGGATTGTCCGGCTTCTTCGACACGGTGCGGCGCGAGCTGGGACCGATCGGTGGCGTGCTGCATTGCGCGGGCAGCGTCTCGGCCGAAAGTCCGGCGTTCGTGCGCAAGACCGGCCCCGCCATCGCGGACGTGCTCGCGCCCAAGCTGGCCGGCACCGCCGTCCTTGCCGACGTGCTGGCCGCCGACCGCCCGGACTTCTTCGTGTTGTTCTCCTCGGTGTCGGCCGTGCTGCCCGGCCTGGCGGTGGGTCTGTCGGACTACGCGATGGCCAACGCGCATCTGGACCGCTTCGCCGAGGCACAGCACGCCGCGGGACGACCGTGGTTCCGGTCGGTGAACTGGCCGTCGTTCCGCGACACCGGTTTCGGCGAGGTGACCAGCGCGGCCTACCGGGCCACCGGCCTTCCGGCATTGACCGCCGCGCAGGGGTTCGAACTGCTCGATGCCGTACTGGGGCTGCCGGATACGCCGGTGGTTCTGCCGTATCACGGTGCCGGACTCACTCTTTCGACGCGCACGAGCACGCCCCTACCTCCGGAGGCACCGTCGACGGCTGCCCCATCCGGGGTGGCATACGGGTCGGGTGCGGCGTATCAGGAATTGCTGCGGATCTTCTCCGACGAACTGAAGCTGGCCCCGGCCCGGTTCGACGGCGACAAACGGTTCGAGGAGTACGGCGCGGACTCGGTGCTCATCGCCTCGGCGGTGCGCCGGATCGAGCAGGTCGTCGGCCAGCCTTTCGACCCGGCGCTGGTGCTGGAGTTCCCGACGCTGGACGCGCTGGCGGGTCTGCTGACCGAGCAGTTCCCGGAACGTTTCGCAGCCGAGCCATCACCGAATCCCCCCGCTGACCCGCAACGGCCGCCGGATGCCGCGCCGCGCGCGGGGATGACGGAGCGATCCCGTCCCACCCCGGCGACCTGGTCCGCCGACGCCCGGCCAGGGCGGGCGGCCGAGCCCATCGCCGTGATCGGCATCGGTTGCCGACTGCCCGGGGGCGACACGCCGGACGCGTTCTGGCGCCTGCTCGCCGCGGGCGAATCCGGCATCCGCGAGGTGGACCCCGCCCGCTGGGATCCCGCCCGGCTCTACCGCCCCGGCGGCGGCCCGGGCCTGACCAACAGCAAGTGGGGCGGGTTCGTCGACGGTGTCGACCTGTTCGATCCGGAGTACTTCGGGGTCACCGACGAACTCGCCTGGCAGATGGACCCGTTGCAGCGGTTGCTGCTCGAGACCTCGGTGCTGGCCACCTCCGACGCCGGATACCGGCGAGAGGAGCTGGCGGGCAGGCGGATCGGCGTCTACGCGGGCAGCCGGTTGGCGAACTACTTCCACCGGATCCCGGTCGCCGACCGGCACACTGTCATCGGCATCGGGCAGAACTTCATCGCCGCGCGCATCTCCGACTTCTTCGATTGGCACGCGGGCAACGTCGTGCTCGACAGCGCGTGCTCGTCGTCGCTGCTGTCGGTGCATCTGGCCTGCCAGGCGCTGCGCACGGGCGAGGTCGACGCCGCGCTGGCGGGCGGTGTGGAGGTGCTGCTCGACGAGCTGCCCTACCTCACCCTCGCGGCGGCGGGCGTGCTCTCGCCGAACGGGCGCTGCGCGACGTTCTCCGAGGACGCCGACGGTTTCGTGCCCGGTGAGGGCGCGGCGCTGCTGCTGCTCAAGCGGCTCGATGACGCCCGCGCCGACGGCGACCGGGTCTACGCGGTGCTGCGCGGCTCGGCGATCGGCAACGACGGGCACACCATGGGCATCACCACACCCAATATGCGGGCGCAGATCGAGGTCGTCACCGCGGCGCTCGAAACGGCGGGAATGTCCCCGGACGCCCTGTCGTATCTGGAGGCGCACGGCACGGGCACCATGATCGGCGACCCCATCGAACTGAAGGGGTTGGCCACCGTGCTGGGCGACCGCTCACGCGGCCCGGAGCCGTGTGCGGTCGGCAGCGTGAAGACCAATATCGGTCATCTGCTGTCCGCGGCGGGCATCGCCGGAGCGGTCAAGACGATCCTGGCCGTGCACCACGCGGCGCTGCCGCCGTCGCTGCACTGCGACAACCTCAATCCGCGCTTCAAGTTCGCCGGTTCGCCGCTGCGGGTGAACCGGGAACTGCGCCCGTGGCGGCCCGCCGACGGCAGGCCCCGCGCGGCGGGCGTCAGCTCGTTCGGCTTCGGCGGCACCAATGCCCACCTGGTCGTCGAGCAGGCGCCCGACGGGCATCGGCCCCTTCGCCGCCCCCTGGATCCACCCGCCTTCCGCAAGAGGAGCTTCATGCTGCCGAAAACGGTCCCCAGCACATCGACGGAGCCCGCGCCGCGGATCGTGGTCCCGATGCCCGACAGCGCGCCCGCGCCGTCGTTCCTGCGGGTGGAGCCGCTGCGATGAGCGGGATCGAACTGGACAGCTTCGCCACCACCCTGCGGGCCGAGGACCCGGTGGTGCGTGACCACCGGGTGCACGGCGTCCGTGTTCTGCCCGGCGTGGTGTATCTCGACATGATCCTGCGCGCGGCGATGTCGGCCGGCTACCGGCCCGGCGACCTGACGATCCGGGAAGCGCTGTTCCAGCGTCCGGTCGCCCTCGGCGACGACGGCGCGGTGCGCATCGCGTTCCGGGTGGACCGTCCCACCGGGCGGGTCACCGTCGATGTGCAGCAGTTGGACCAGGCGGGCGTACCGACCGGGGCCATCGAACCGGTCGCGGAATGCGTTGTCGAGCGGTCGGATTCGATGATCGAAACGCGCGAGATCGACGTTGCCGCGTTCCTGGCGACGTCGCGGGCGCGTGACATGGCCGAACTGTACGCCCAGACCGGCGGCCGCGGCATCGAGCACCGCGGCTTCATGCGTGCCACCGGGCATTTCACCCGACGCGACGACCAGGTCACCGCCGCGCTGGGGTTGGGACCGGAAGCGGCCGCGCATCTGCCCGGATTCCTGCTGCACCCGACGTTCCTCGACGCCTCGACCATCGTGCCGTTCATCGACCCGCAACGGCTGGGCGTGGATGACGAGAGCGCGTTCATCCCGATCTACTTCGGTGACGTCCGCGCCTGGCGGGCCACTCCCGAGAAGGTCCTCGTGCGAGCCGCGGTCCGTGGCGGCGGCCACGGCGCAGACCTGCTCGAGGCCGAGGTGGCGCTCTACGACCCGGACGGATCGCCGGTGGCGCGATACCGGCTGACCTCCAAGCGAGTGCGGGCCAGCGGGGACATCCGACGGCTGCTGACGCAGCCGCAGGCGGCGACCGGGCACCCTGCCCCACGGCTCGCCGCCTACAGTCGTTCGGTTCCGGCCGTGCCGCCGGGCGACCCGAATGCCGTGATCACCGCCGACTTGACCGCTCTGGTCGCCGGTGAGCTCGGCGCCGATCCCGCCGCGATAGCGACCGACGTGGGATTCTACGAGCTCGGCCTGGATTCCGGTCGCCTGCTGCGGCTCACCTCGGAATTGGAGGCCAGGGTGGGCGAACCGCTCTACCCGACGTTGCTGTTCGAATACCAGACCATCGAGGCGCTCGCCGGGCATCTCACCGACGCCGTCGGCGCCAACTACCGGCCCGGTCACACTGCCGTCCCCACGCGACCCGCCGAACAGAGCACCGAACCGACCGCAGTCCGGACAGATCGGCGAACAGCCGCATCGGCCATCGCCTCGGACACCGCGCCGCCAACACCCGACCTCGACACGGCCGCCCCCGCCGACGCGACAGGCGACGACCTGATCACCTTCGGGTTCGACTGGGAACCCGACACCACCGCCCACCCGCGTCGGGAACCGGCCAGCCTGCTCGTCTTCGACACCGCCGACCACCCCTACCCGCCCCGGGCGGCCACGGTTGTGCGGGTGCGCCCGGGCAACGAATTCGTCTCCGGCGAAGACGCGTTCCTCGTCGATCCGGCGGACCCACAACATATGCAACTGCTTGTCGCACAGCTGACGGCCCGGCGGCTCCGCTTCGACGCCGCCGTGTACCTGTGGCCGGAGACGACGGATGGGGACCCGCAGGCGCTGATCGAGCGGATATACCTGCCGCTACGCGACCTGCTGCGTGCTGCGGCAACGGTGTCCGAACCGCCGCTGCGCCGGGTACTCGCCCTCGCACCCGCGACCGCGTCCGGCGAATCGAGTTGCGCTCTGCTGGGCGGTCTCGCACGAACCTGGCGGCTCGAGCAGCCCCACCCCGTCCTCCGCGCCGTCCAGCACGACCCCGCCACGCCGATCGACGACATCGTGGCCACCGAGCTGGGCATCGACGAACGCGACCCGGCCACCGAGATCCGCTACCACGGCCCCCGCCGCGAGATCCGACGCGCCCGCCTGCTCCCGGACACCACGACGCACACCGATGACGCGGTGCCGCGCCCGGGATCGGTGTGCGTCATCACCGGAGGATTCGGTGGAATTGCCCGGCATCTGGCACGCCGCTTGGCGACCGAGTACGGGGCCCGGCTGGTCCTGGTGTCGCGCCGCCCGCTCGACGCGGCGGCCGCCGGTCTGCTCGCCGAGCTCAACGATCTCGGCGCGGAAGCTGTGCACGTGCGCGCCGACGTGTCGGTCGCCGCGGATGCCGAGCGCGTCGCCGCAATCGCCCACGCCACCTTCGGACCGGTCGACGTGCTCTACCACGGCGCGGGACAGTTGCGCGACGGATTGTTGTCCGGCGCCGGCCGGGACGACGCGAGAGCCGTTCTGGCGCCGAAGGTCTATGGCGTCGCGCACCTGACCCAAGTGCTGCCGGAGGCCCGGCTGACCGTGTTGTTCTCCTCGGTCTCCGCCGTGCTGGGCAACCCCGGGCAAGCGGACTACGCGGCGGCCAACCGCTACCTGGACGTCGTCGCCGAACAGCGCGACCGAGCCGGAAGCAGGACGATCAGCGTCGGTTGGCCCCTGTGGGCCGAAGGCGGCATGCGTCCGCCCGCCGACCAGATCGCGGCGTTGCGGCGGGCCGGTGCCGGACTGCTGCCCACCGCGACCGGCCTGGACCTGCTGCTGTCGTGCGTGACGCGCGACCGCGCCCAGCTCGCCGCGCTCTGGGGCGAGCCCGGTCAGCTGCGAACCCGATTACACCCGCCAGTTCCCGCGGCGAGCGCCCCTGCCGCCGAACCGGTGCCGGTGACCGAGCGCCATGCCCCGGCCCGTGAGGAGCCCATCGCGATCGTCGGAGTCAGCGGACGCTACCCGGACGCGGAGGACATCGAGCAATTCTGGCGCAACTTGCGTGACGGGCACGACGCGGTCGGCCCGGTGCCCGCCGAACGCTGGTGGCTCACCGCCGCCGGAAACGCTCCCGGCGCACCCCCGATGATCGGCGGCTTCCTGCGCGACGTCGGCGGTTTCGATCCCCGGTTCTTCCGGATTCCGCCGGTGCAAGCGCCGCTGCTGGACCCGCAGGAGCGTCTGTTCCTCCAGCAGGCGTACGCCGCGCTCGAGCACGCCGGCTACCACCACACCGACCCCGCCGTGCGGGATCGCCGCGTCGGCGTGTTCGTGGGCGCCACCTGGAGCGACTACCGGCTGCTCGGGGTCGCGGCCAGCCGCGACGGCGATCCGG
>JBPAJV010000006.1:0-303533 GCA_051451085.1 Nocardia asteroides
CCACCTTCCTTCGCTTCGGTTCCGCACTGTTTCGGTCGAGCGCGCTGAGCCCCCCTGCCGCGCGCGGCGCCCGCTTGCCACGCCGCGCGGGACACTTCGCTGCTCGCCCCGGCCGCTCGCGGCGTGCGCTGCGCGCCGTGCATTCCTCCCCCGAACACCACCGGCATGCCCCCACGGCTGCGGCGCGCAGGTCCGCGCGGCGGCACAGGGCGGACGATTCCCGCCCTCACCGCACGTCCGCCGTCCGAATCGCGGCCACCAGCCGATCGACCTCATCGGTGTCGCGCACGGCGACGCGCAGATGATCCGGACCCAGACCGGGGAAGGTGTCGGCGCGACGGACCGCGATGCCCTGGGCGGCAAGATGCTTGCGCAGCAGTTCGCCGTCCGCGACGCGCAGCAGCAGGAACGGTCCCCGCGCCGGGGTGTGGACGGCGATGCCGAGAGCGGTCAGGCGCTCGATCATCGCCTCCCGCGCCCCGGCGAGGGTCTCGGCGCGACGCTCGGCCTCGGCGACGGCGGCCGGGCCTGCCGTGGCGGTGATCGCCTCCAGTTGCAGCGTGCCCAGCGGCCAGTGCGGCCGCCCGTGGCCGAGGCGGGCGAGCACCTCGGGTGTGCCGAGGAAGTAGCCGCAGCGCAGACCGGCCAGCGCCCACGTCTTGGTGAGGCTGCGCAGCACGAGCAGATCCGGCGCGGGATCGGCGGCGAGGGATTCCGGCTCCCCCGCCACCGCGTCGGCGAAGGCCTCGTCCACCACGACGAGGCGGCCCGGCCTGCGCAACGCGCGGATGGCATCGGCGGGGTGCAGCACCGAGGTGGGGTTGGTCGGGTTGCCGAGCACCACCAAGTCCGCCTCGGCGGGCACCGCGGCGGGATCCAGTCGGTAGGGCGGTGCCAGCACCACCCTGGTGACGGGGACACCCGCCTCACGCAGCGCGAGTTCCGGCTCGGTGAACGACGGGTGCAGCACAGCGGCCGACCGGGGCGCGAGGCGGGGCAGCAGCGCGAAGCCTTCCGCGGCACCCGCCAGCAGCAGCACGTCACCCGCGGCGCGGCCGTGCCTGGCGGCGACCGCGCGACGGGCGGCGTCGGCCTCCTCGGCGCTCGGATACCGGCCCAGATCCGACAACCGCGCGGCCAGCCGCCGCCGCAGCCACTCCGGCGGCGCACGCCCTGGACGTTCACCGCGAAATCGAGCATGCCGGGACGCGCGTCCACGTCGCCGTGGTGACGCAGTTTCGCGCGATCGACGGTGTGCTCGGCCACGAGACCACACCCTACGTGGCGGTCCCGTAGCAGGACCGGCCAGAATGGCAGGTGTGGGTCAGCTGCACGTCTCGTTCGTCTGTACCGGCAACATCTGCCGCTCTCCGATGGCGGAGAAGATCTTCGCCTCGCACCTGTACCGGGCCGGATTGGCCAACCGGGTGCGGGTGAGCAGCGCGGGCACCGGTTCCTGGCACGTCGGCGCCGAGGCCGACCCGAGGACCAGCGCCACCCTGCGTAAATACGGTTACCCGACCGAGCACGTCGCCGCGTTGTTCGGCGCCGAGCACCGCGACGCCGATCTGGTGATCGCGCTGGACAGCTCCCATCGGCGCGACCTGGCCCGCCTCGGCATCCCGGCCGAGCGGCTGCGGTTGCTGCGCGCCTTCGATCCGGACGCCGACGGTCACGACGTGGCCGACCCGTACTACGGCGAGGCCGCGGACTTCGAACTCGTGCGCGAGCAGATCGAGGCCGCCGTCCCCGGCCTGCTCGACTGGGTGCGCGCGGAGCTCGGCGCCGCCGCCGAACCGCCCGATCCGCGACTGGTCCCCGACGAGCGACCGTGATGCGCAGGCTCGCCTTCCTGTTGCGCCCCAGCTGGCTGATCCTGGCGGTGCTGGTCGCCGCGTTCGCCTATCTGTGCTTCACCGTCCTCGCGCCGTGGCAGCTCGGCAAGAACACGGCCACTTCGCACCGCAACCAGCTGATCGCCGACTCGGTGAAGGCCGACCCCGTCGACGTCACCACCGTGCTGTCCGATCCGGGGAGCGCCGCGCACTCCGAGTGGCGACGGGTCACCGCCTCCGGCAGTTATGTGCCGGACTCCACGGCGCTGGTGCGGCTGCGCCACCTCGACGGCGCTCCGGGGTACGCGGTGCTCGCGACGTTCCGCTTGGATGACGGCCGCGTGCTGCTCGTCGACCGGGGGCTGGTGGCCGCGGTCGACGGGACGCGACCGCCGCGGGTCTCCGAGCCGCCCGCCGGACCGCAGCGCATCGAGGCCAGGATCCGGATGTCCGAAGGCGTCACGCCCGGCAAGGACCCGAGCGTTCAGGACGGCTATCGCCAGGTCTACTCGATCGACACCGCGCAGGAATCGGCCGTCCTCCAGCAGACCATCACCGCCGTCCCCACCGGTGGCGAGCGCGGCGGATACCTGCAGCTGAGCGAGAACCAGCCGGGCGCGTTCACCCCCACGCCGCTCCCCCGGCTCGACGCGGGTCCTTATCTGTCCTACGGCTTGCAATGGCTGGCTTTCGGCATCATGGCTCCTCTCGGCCTCGGCTATTTCGTCTACGCGGAAATCCGGGAACGCAGGAAGGAAAAGGCCGCCGCGGCGGCGCCGCCCAGCGGGGTGTCTCCCGCCGAACCGGACCGGTCCGAGCCTGCTTCGGCGCCCGCCTCCGCCGCGCCGACGACGGAAGCCCGCCTGGCCGACCGCTACGGCCGGGGCTGATCCCGGCGCAGCGGCTTCCCGACGCGCCCCGCCCTGCCAGGTCGCGACGCCACGCGAGGAAGTGCTACGGCTGATCCGGACCGAGCAGATCCCACCGGTTCCCCGCGATATCGAGGAAGACCGCCACCCGGCCGTACGGCTCGCTGCGTGGCGCGCTCACGAACTCGACGCCACGGGAAATCATCCGGTCGTACGCGGACTGGAAGTCCTCGACCCGCAAGAAAAAACCGACCCTGCCCGCCACCTGCTGCCCGACCACTGCGGCCTGGGACGCGCCGTCGGCCCGCGCGAGCAGGATCCCGGTTTCGGCGCCGGGCGGCCGCACGACCACCCACCGTTTCGGACGGCCGTCATTGGTGCGAGCGGCGGAGTCCTCGGCCAACTCGAATCCCAACGTGTCGACGAAGAAGCCGATCGCGGGATCGTATTCGTCCACGACGATGGTCATGAGCTCGACGCGCACTCGCGAGAGCCTAGCCGGACCGGTCCGACCGAAGCGGCTCAGCGCTTGACGGCCGCGACGGCGGCGGCGAGCAGAACGGCCGCGACCTGCACGGCCTCGGAGAGACGGACGGCGCGGCGCAGGTCGTCCACTGTGGGAGCCGGACCGTCGCCGAGCACCGGGCGCATCTCCACGCCGTGCGGGTACTCGGTGCGGCCGCCCAGCCGGACACCCAGCGCCCCCGCCATCGACGCTTCCACCACGCCCGCGTTCGGGCTCGGATGCCCGGCCGCATCGCGGCGCCAGGCGCGCACGGCCGCCCCGGGGCGGCCACCGGCGAGCGGGGCGAGCAAGGCGGTGAGCAGACCGGTGACGCGCGCCGGGACGAGATTGGCCGCGTCGTCGACGCGCGCGGCGGCCCAGCCGAAACGCCGGTAGCGCGCGTCGCGGTAGCCGATCATCGCGTCGAGCGTGTTGACCGCGCGGTATCCGAGCAACCCCGGGACGCCCGCCACCGCGCCCCACAGCACAGGGGCGACGGCCGCGTCGGAGGTGTTCTCGGCGATGGATTCCAGGGCCGCGCGGGCGAGCCCGTCGGCGTCTAGCGCCTGGGGATCACGACCGCACAGCGAAGGCAGCAGGGCGCGAGCGCGGTCCAGATCGCCGACCGACAGCCGGTCGGCCATCGCGCGACCAGCCCGCGCTAGGCTGCGTCCGCCCAGCACGGTCCAGGTCGCCACGGCGGTCGCGGCCACCCCGCCGCGCCGGGCGGCCACACCGAGCCCGACCACCGCGCCGACCGCCACCGCCTCGTGCACCAGTCCGGCCGCGCGCCGGTCGGCATAGGTCACCGACTCCAGCGCCGCCACCGCCGAGCCGAAACCGGCGACGGGATGCCAGCGGCGCGGATCGCCGAACACCTGGTCGAGCGCGAATCCGAGCAGCAGCCCGGCCGCGGTGGAGGTCCCCTTCTGCACCCGGCGAGGTTAACGGGTGCCCGCGCACCCGGATCGCCGGCCCGCGCCGTGTCACACTCTGTGCCCCTGGGTCGTCGACCTGGTGACGCATCCATAGACTCGCCCGGCGGGGCCCGAACGACGAACGGCGAACAGCAGTGACTTCCGAACAGTCTTTCCCCGAGCCCGTCGACCGAGCCGAGCTGGCCCGGCGGTTCGAGGAGCATCGGCCGTATCTGCGCAGGCTCGCCTACAGCACGCTGGGCAGTCTCAGCGACGCCGAGGACGTGGTGCAGGAGGCGTGGTTGCGCTTGCAGCGCCGATACGAGGAGGGCGCCGCGGGTGAGATCGACAACCTGCGGGCGTGGCTGTCCACGGTGACCGGGCGCCTGGCCCTCGACCATCTCGGCTCCGCGCGCGTGCGCCGCGAGCAGTACGTGGGCGAATGGCTGCCGGAGCCGGAGGTGACCAGCTGGGACGATCCCGCCGACCGCGTCACCCAGGACGAGCGGGTCACCACCGCGCTACTGGTCGTGCTCGAGTCGTTGTCGCCGGCCGAGCGCACCGCCTTCGTGCTGCAGGACGTCTTCGGTATGAGCGGCCCCGAGGTCGCCGAAGTGGTCGGCCGCACGCCTGCCGCCGTCCGCCAGCTCGCCTCACGGGCGCGCAAGCACGTCGAGAACGGCACTCCGCGCTTCCCGGCGTCCCCGGACGAGCAGAAGAAGGTGGTGTCGGCCTTCGCGCTGGCGTGGCGTTCCGGCGATCTCGGCGCTCTGCTCGGCGTGCTCGACGCGAACGTGAGCCTCACCGCCGACGGCGGCGGCAAGGTGCCCGCGATCCGCCAGCCCGTGCACGGCGCCGAACTCGTGGCCAAGCTGCTGCTCGGCTGGTACCACGCGCCGTCCGCCGTAGGCGGGTGGGGCCGGGCGGTGCTGGTCAACGGCCAGCCCGGGCTCGTGGTCTTCGACGGCACCCATACGGGCGTGTTCTCCTTCACCGTCGACGACGGCCGCATCGTCGCGATCGATGTGGTCCGCAACCCCAACAAGCTGCGTGACCTGCCCACCACCGGTGCGCCCGACTGGTACCTGGGCGAGGGACGCACCGGGCAGGAGTAGTCAGCCCGCGACGCCGAGCGGCCGGGAATACCCGTGCGCGGCGGCGACTTCGACCGACAGCAGCCGCCCGGCGTCGGCGGTGAGCCCGTGGGCGAGGTCGGGGTGCGCGGCGCACGCCTCCCGCCAGCCGAGGCCCGCGATCGCCCGCACGTAGGGCAGGGTCGCGTTGGTGAGCGCGACAGTCGAGGTGTGCGGCACCGCGCCCGGCATGTTGGCGACGCAGTAGAACAGCGAATCCGCCACCCGGAACGTCGGATTCGCGTGCGTCGTCGGGTGCGCGGAGGCGAAGCAGCCGCCTTGGTCGATGGAGATGTCCACCAGCACCGCGCCGGGGCGCATGCCCGCGACGAGGTCGTCGGAGACCAGTTTCGGCGCACGCGCGCCCGGCACCAGCACCGCGCCGATCACCAGGTCGGCCGACAGCACCGCGCGGCGGATCTCCGCGGTGTTGGACGCCACGGTGGTGACCCGCCCGTCGAAGCGGGCGTCCAGCTCCCGCAACCGGTGCAGGTTGGTGTCGAGCACGCTGACGCGGGCGCCCATGCCCACGGCCACCGCGGCCGCGTTCGAGCCCGCGACGCCGCCGCCGAGCACCACCACTTCCGCCGGACGCACACCCGGGACGCCGCCGGGCAGCAGTCCCGCTCCTCCTAGCGGAGCCATCAGGTGGTATGCGCCCACCTGGGTGCCGAGCTTGCCCGCGATCTCGCTCATCGGGGCCAGCAGCGGCAGCGACCCATCGGCGGCACGGACCATCTCGTAGGCGATGGCGGTGATCCCCGACCGCAGCACCGCGTCGGTGCATTCGCGCGACGCGGCCAAGTGCAGGAAGGTGAACAGCACCTGCCCGTGGCGCATCCGCGAGTACTCCTGCGCGATCGGTTCCTTCACCTTCAACACCAGCTCCGCTTCCCGCCACACCTGGTCGGCGTCCGGGACCAAGCGGGCCCCCACCGCGGCGTAGTCGGCGTCGGGGAAACCCGATCCGATGCCCGCGCCCGCCTGCACCAGCACCTCGTGTCCGTGCCCGGCCAGTTCCCCGGCGCCCGCCGGAGTCAGGGCCACCCGGAACTCCTGCTCCTTGACCTCCCGTGGTACTCCGATCCTCATACCGCCATCGTGGCCCCGGCGCCGTGCCCGCGCCACGAGCGACGCGCCGAGCGCACACGACGACCACCCCGGCCGCCGCTTCGCGCCGATTTCTCGGCACGTTGCCCAGCAGAGCGATCGCACCGGTCTCACACGGTGACCGCGCGCCCCAAGGGAGGTACGCGCAGTTGGTTGGCGCGACCGGCGTAGCGGAATTCCTGGCTCAGATAGTTGAGCGTCTCGCTGAAGTGGGCCCAGCCTTCGCCGTGCACCGCCACGATCACCGCGTCGCCGAGCGCTTCGGCGGCCAGCAGGGCGGTGCGCGCGTTCAACGTGACGTCGGCCTCGATGAAGCGGCCGACGTTCGCGGCGCCCACGTTGAGCACGGCGAAGTCGATCCGGCCGATCCGCTCGACGATGCGCCGCACGACGTCGACGGAGGCATTGTCACCCGAGACGTACACCGTGGGCTCCCCCTCGGCCCGCAACACGAACCCGGTCACGACCCCGGTGATGGGTTCGCAGCCCTCGGGACCGTGCAGGGCGGGCACGCCGGTCACCCGCACGCCGTGCACACTCACCGTCTCCCAGTTCTCCAGTCCGCGCACTCCCTCGATGCGGGTCGCCGCACCGGGAGTGGACAGCACGGTCGGCACGGTGCGCAAGAACTCCCGGCCGGAGTGGTCCAGATCGTCGGCGTGTTCGTCGTGCGAGAGCAATACGACGTCCACCGGTCCGACCTCGTGCGGCGACACCGCCGGTCCGATGAGCTTGCGCAGCGTGACGGGTCCCGGGTATTCGCCGGGCTGGTCGAAGGTGGGATCGGTCAGCCAGGTGCGGCCCGCGTAGCGCAACCGCAGCGTCGGGCCGCCGACGTGCAGGACTTCCAAGGTGGTGCGTTCGATCGTGTCGCTCATGCCGTCGATCTTGTCCGGCCGGTCCATCGGCCGACAGTGGCCCGTGAGCCGCCTATCGTTAAGATCGGGCCATGCGCACCGTAGCCGTCTTCGCGTACGACGGGATCAGTCCATTCCATCTGTCGGTACCCAGCCTGGTTTTCGGACGGATAGGGGTTGGCGGGTCCGCGCCGTATCGGGTCGACGTGTGCGCCGAGCGCCCCGGAAGCTTCGCCACGCCCGCCGGATTCGACATCCATGTCCGGCACGGCCTCGATACGCTGACCCGCGCGGGCACGGTCGTGATCCCGAGCTGGCGAGCCGGCATGCCGCTGTCGGGCGACCTGCGCGCCGCCTTGCACGCCGCCCACGCGGGCGGCGCGAGGATCGTCGGGCTGTGCCTCGGCTCCTGGGCGGTGGCCGCCAGCGGGCTGGCGGACGGACGTGAAGTCACCACGCACTGGGCCGCCGCCGCCGAGCTGGCCCGCGCGTTTCCCGCGGTCCGCGTCCGCGCCGACACGCTGTGGTCGGACCTGGGCGACGTGGTGACCTCGGCCGGCGTGGCCGCGGCGCTGGACTGCTGCCTGCACCTGGTACGCGGCGACCTCGGCAGCAAAGCCGCCACCGAACTGGCCAGAACGCTGGTCACCGCGCCGCACCGCAGCGGCTCACAGGCGCAGTACATCCCGGTCGCGGTCCCCGACGCCACCGAGGACGATCCGATCGAGCGCGCCATGGTCTGGGCGCGGGCCCATCTCGGCGACCCGATCGATCTGGACGGCTGGGCGCGGGTCGCGCTCATGTCGCGGCGCACCTTCACCCGCCGCTTCCGCGACCGCACCGGCAGCAGTCCGCAGCAGTGGTTGCTGTCGCAGCGCGCCGACCGGGCGCGACTGCTGCTGGAAACCACCGCCGACAGCGTGGAACGCATCGCCGCCGATACCGGCTTCGGCACGGCGGTGAGCCTGCGCCATCACTTCCACCGCATCCTCGGCACCAGCCCCGCCGCCCATCGCACCAGCTTTCAGGGGCGCGACTGAGCGACTTCCACTCCGGGCGCCGTGCGCGCCACTGTCCGCCGATCGCGGCCCGGCACGTCCGCGCCACGGCCCGGCGCGGGGCGCGGACGCCCAGCCGATCACGCCCGTTATGTTCTGAGCATGCGGATTCAGCTGGGCGAGCATGCGCCGGAGATCGATGAGAGCGCGTGGCTCGCGCCGAACGCCACTGTGATCGGCCGGGTGCGGCTGGGCGCGGAGGTCAGCGTCTGGTACAGCGCGGTGCTCCGCGGCGACCTGGAGACGATCGAGGTCGCCGCGCGCAGCAATATCCAGGACGGCTGCGTGCTGCACGCCGACCCGGGCTTCCCGCTCACCGTCGGCGCCGGGGTGTCCGTCGGCCACAACGCGATCCTGCACGGGTGCGCGATCGGCGACGACGTACTGGTCGGCATGGGGGCCACCATCCTCAACGGGGCCGTCGTCGGAGCGGGCAGCCTGATCGCGGCGAACGCGCTCATTCCCGAAGGCGCGCGGATTCCACCCGGCTCGCTCGTGGCGGGCGTGCCCGGCAAGGTGCGCCGCGAACTGCGGCCCGAGGAACAAGATCGCATTCGCCTTAATGCGACTGTCTACCTAGCAAATACAGCTCAACATCGCACGGCAAACGCGGTGTGAAACAAGACACACTGATCAAGTGTCCAGTAATTTTCGCTGATAGCATTCAGCCAGCGTGCCCGGCGACCCGGGCTCTCCTGTCGACACGGTTGTCGTGCGACTTGTAGCGCAGTGGGGAACCCACCCGGGTCGATGGGTGGGTGAGCGTGCAGGCAGGAGGTATCACGGTGTCGTACGTGCAGTCGGGTGTGCATCGGCTCAAGGGCCGGATCAGCGTGGCCGACATCGCGGCCCAACCCGGTGGAGTCGAGGCACTCCAGCGCCGGGTTCATGAATTACGTTCGCGCGGTGTGGATTTCGCCGCCAACGCGATCGAGAAGGAAATGGCCGAGCTGGATCTGCCGCGCCAATGACTTCGACGCCACGGTCACCGCGACTCACCAGACCGCGGTGACCGTGGCCAGTCCGGCCGTGGTGTGCTGATCCAGCGCCATCAACGCGGCTCGTATCCGTACCCGTTGCCATCCACCGTCGACCCGGCGCAACCGCACCGTTCCCTCGGTGCGATGCCGCGCCAGGTCTCGTGACATGGTTCTCGCGGTCCCCAGATCATCCGGATGGATCTGCGGCATCGGCTGCCCAGGCAGGTCCTCCCAGGCGATATCCGGCATCGGCGCGCCGATCCACCGGATCAGCCGCAACGAGCGCAGATTGACGATCGCGCGGTATTCGCCGGGTTCGGTGGCGGCCTCGAGCACGGTGTGCTCCAGAATCGTCGGCGGCGGCGCCGCCGAGACCGAGGTGGCCGCGCCGATGTCCTGGGTCACGCCACGCAACAGCACGTGACGATCGCCCGTGCCGTCCGGCTCGACGATGATCCGGCAGGCGAAATGCCCCGCGCGCAGCGCGTTGTCGTCCCGCCGGATGGTCCAGACCGCTTGATGCTCGGTGCCCGGCGCGGAGTTGACGATCTTGGCCAGCGCCTCGCTTTCGTCGCGGTTGGTGACCAGCCGGGTGAACGCACTGGCGATGGCCAGTTCGGCGGCACGATCCTCGGGCGCGACGCCGTACAGGTCCAGCAGGTCGACGCTGCGCACCGAGCGGTTGGTCGTGAGATCGAAGTGCCAAGCGCCCATCGGGTCCGGGGCCGCGACGGTCTCCCGTACCGGCCCCACCCACAGTCGTACGGCATGCGCCCGCCGCGGCGCGATGAGCAGCGGCTCGGCCCGCACCGTGCGCCGCCCGTCGTCGGAGACCCGTGCGACCGGCGCACCGGTCGCACTCGCCTGCCGCAGCGCCGCGTCCGCGTCCGCGAGCGACAGCGGGTTGCGCAGGATGTTGGTCAGCGGCACGAACGACTTGGGCGCGGACCCCACGGCGATCACTCGCCCGGGAGGACCGGAGAAACACTCGACCAGAATCCATTTCGTCACCGCGCCGACCTCCACCGACCGGCGTGGCGCGACACCTCGGCCATCCCCCATAACATGAGATATGTTCGGCCAGTTCTCATTTCGTCATTCCCCGTCCCTGACCGCATACCCTGCGCGCGGTCAGGAACGGAATACCATGTCCAGCACCTTCTCGTGGTACGACCCGGCGATTCTTGTGACCAGGTCCACAAGGACGGCATCCAGTCCGACCAGAACCTTCGCCTCGCCGCGCGCCGCTCCGCGCAGAATGGTCCGCGCCGCCGCGGCCGGGCTGGTTCGCGCCACATGCCCTTCGAACCGGCGCACCACCTGCGCCGCGTCCACGCCCGGCGCGACGCTCGCCGACCGCGCGATGCCGGTGAGCACGCCGCCGGGATACACCCCGGTGACCCGCACCGTACCGCCCGCCGCCCGCATGTCCTGGCGCAACGCATCGGTGAAGCCGCGCACGGCGAATTTCGCCGCGTTGTAGGGCGCGTGCCGCGCCACGGCCACCAACCCGAAGGCCGACGACATGTTGACGACATGCGCGCGATCGGCGGCCAGCAGATGCGGCAGGAACGCCTTCGTCCCGTTGACCACACCCCAGAAGTCGACGGCCATCACGTGTTCGAAATCGCTGAACGGCGACTCCAGCACGCTGCCGACATGCAGGATGCCCGCGTTGTTGAACAGCGCCTCGACCCGGCCGAACCGCGCGACGGTCCGGTCGGCGTAGGCGAGCACGGCCGCGCGGTCGGTGACGTCCACCGTGCTCACCTCGGGCTCCCGGCCCGCGACCGCGCACAACCGCCCGGTCTCGGCGACCGCCTCCGCCGACTTGTCCGACAGCGACAGCCATGCGCCCGCACCGGCCAGCGCCACTGCCAATTCCCGGCCGATACCCGACCCCGCGCCGGTGACCGCCACCACGCGGTCCGCGAAATACCCCATGGCCCAACCCCTTTCCGTACCAGCCGCGGTGCGGCCGGACGCCAACCACAGGCTAGTCAGTCGATCTTGGACACGCGACCTGCTCCGTGGGATCGCCCCGCCGGGCGATGCTCGGTCACGCTCGACCCACCCAATGAAATAATGGACGTCCCGTCCGCAACCGTCGCGATGCCGCGCCCACCCGGCCACGGCCCGGCCGCCGCGCCGAACCCACTGGAGATCCGATGCCAACCATCTCGCCCATGCTGCAACGCATCCTGGAGAAACCGGTCGCCGACGGCGAGAAACTCCTGGAAAGCGCGCTCTCGGCATTCCTGGACTTCGGCATCAAGCGCACCAGCATGGGCGAGATCGCCCGCCGCGCGGGAATCAGCCCCGCCACGCTGTACCGGCGCTACGAATCCAAAAACGACCTGGTCGAGGCGGTCAGCGTCCGGGAAGCGCAGCGCTTCGTCGCCGCGATCGAGAAGCAGGTGCAGATCGTCTCCGGCAGCGACGATCAGCTGGTTGAGATCTTCGTTGCGTTCATCAGAGCCATCGCGGGCAACGAATTGCTGCGCAGGCTGCTGCGCACCGAACCCGACCTGATCCTGCCCCGGCTGACCACCGAAGCGGGACCGATCCTCGCCGTCGGCCGCGACTACCTGGCCGAGAAACTGCGCGAACTACGAGCTTCCGGCGGCACGCACGACTTCGACGCCGATCTGGTCGCCGAGATCATGGCCCGGCTGGCGCTGTCGCTGGCCCTCACGCCCGACGGGCTGATCCCGGTCAGCGATCAGGAGGCCGCGCGGGAATTCGCTCGCCGCACCCTGATGCCCATGGTCGGCGTCGGCACGTAACCGGACGCCGAACGCCGCGGCCACCCGCTCGTCCAGCTCGGCCCGCGCCGCCGCATCCGGCACCCGGCCCGCGACGAACTCGCGCACCAGCTCGATCACGCCCGCCGACCGGGTGGCCGCGGGGTCGGGCACCGGCAGCCGCGACACGTATTGCGTGATCCAACGCCGTCTGCCCGAGTACAACCGATTACCGCAGACCGCGTCGTAGAACCGCAGGCCCAGCGCGGAATTCGCCACGCCCATCAGCAGATAGGCCAGGTGTGTCGCCTCGGCGGGCTCATCGGCCAGATCGGGCAGCGAGATCCAATAGCAGTCGCCGTTGACCACGGCGCCCGAGCCGTCCAGCGCGAAACGCGGGCGGTCGCTGATGTCCGGGAAGACCAGCTTCGGCTCGCGCCACAGATGCGGACGCTGCGGAACCCAGATCTCGTACCAGGCGCGACCGCTCTCGGTGACGTAGCGGCGCCGGGTCAGCGTCTCCCGATGTGAGCACAGATACGCCGCCGCGCCCGGGAATCGGGCGAGGTCTATGGGCGTGCGCCGCGCACTGGTCAAGTCGTAGGGGTACAGCACGCGAACGTCGCGGACGCGGGTGGCCCGCCACGGGGCGAGATCGTGGTGAGTGATCAGTTCCAGCAGCAATTCCGGTTCCGGGCGCGGGTCGGCATCGGCCCAGCCGTCGGAGATGAACACGCGGTCGGCGGTGGTCTTGATGCCGACCCGGATGCGCGCCACGTCACCGAAATCGCGCCAGGTCGCCGCCGCGATCCGCGCCAGCCAGGCGTCGATCGCGTCGTGCGACATCCGCCACGCCCCCTCCGGTTCGCGCGCCACGCCCCGAGGAGTCCGGCCTCGCGCCGTGGGCTCCGGCCGCACGTCGAGCGTAGCCGCGCCGGTCGGGCTCCCGTCTCGGCCGCGCTCGGGCCGTGCGCGCACGTGGCCCGTCCCCGGACCGTCGAGGAGCGCCTGCGTTCGGTGCCCGGTCACCAATCTGCCGACCTCGATGGCGAAGGTCCGGCCGTTGTATTCGACAATCGAGCCGCCGGGATCGGTGAGCGCGTCGAACAGTGCTCTATCACCGGGCGTCGCATCACTGGCCTCGTAGGCCGAGACATAGCGACAGCCGTCGTGGTGGCTCGCGCGCCGCGCGATGGTGATCGCGGGCAGCACGGCGGCGGTGAACAGCTTGGTGTCCCCCAGGTCGTACAACTCGACCGGAGCCAGGTCGGTCAGCAGCAGCCGCCGGATGTTCGCACCGGCCTTGGTGGTGAGGAATCGGTTGGCGCACAACAGGCCGAGCACCCCTCCGGCGGCCAGCAGCCGGGGCAGCGTCGCGACGAACGGATGAGTCAGGTCGATCCGCCCGCGCAGGCCGAACCGCTTGCTCAGCGATTGCGCGGTCGCACCGCCCAGCTGCTGGGTGCGCACGTACGGCGGATTGGTGATCACCGCGTCGAACGAGCCGTCCGCGAGCTGCGCCTCGACCGCCAGGAAGTCTGCCTCGCGCCAGTGCGCGGCGATGCCTGCCGGACCGGCGCGTTCGCGGGCGACCGCGAGCGCACGCGCGTCCAGGTCGTAGCCGGTCAACACCAGCCGAGTGCCCGGGAACCGAGACGCGGCCTCGTGCCGCACCGCGAACAGCAGCTCGCCGTCGCCGCACGCCGGATCGAGCACACGCAGGACGCCGGCCTCCGACGGTTCGACATGGCGTAGCAGCCGCTGCGCGAGGAACCGGGCCAGCACCGGAGGCGTGTAATGCCTGCCGTGCCGTTTGCGGTCCCGGGCGGGAGCTTCGGACGCCATATCGGGATTCTGCCCCGTCGGGTCGCGCGAATCCCGGCAACGCGGACAACCGACCCCCCGGCTGCGCGCGTCGCGCTCGACGCGCCCATCGTCGCCGCGGTCGTGCGCGCGTCCCGGCTTTCGCGCCGCGGAGTTCGATGCTAGCGTTCGGTCTCGAAATAAGACTGATGAAGGAGGCGGGGGAATGACAGTGACGACCGACGAGTTCACGGCGCTGACCCGAGTTTTCGACGAACGGTGGACCTGCAGGCAATTCCGCCCGCAGCCCGTTCGAGCGCGACACCATCCTGGCCCTGCTGCGGCTGGCCCAGCGAACACCGTCGTGGTGCAACACCCAGCCCTGGCAGGTCGTTCGTGACGGACGGCGCCGGAACCGATCGCTTCCGGAAGGAACTGCTCGAACACATCGCCAGCGCCACGCCCGCACCGGATTTCGAGTTCCCCGCGCAATACACCGGGGTGTACCGCGACCGCAGGCGGGAATGCGGGATGCAACTGTACGAGAGCGTCGGCATCGCCAAAGGCGATCACGAGAAGACCATGCGGCAGGCCGTGCGGAACTTCGAACTCTTCGACGCCCCGCATGTGGCGATCGTGACCAGCGAAGCGGATCTGGGCGTCTACGGTGCCGTGGACTGCGGCCTCTACATCGGCAGTTTCCTCCTGGGTGCGCAAAGCCTGGGGCTCGGCGCCGCGCCGCAGGCCGCGCTGGCTTCCTACTCCCCCTTCCTCCGGGAGTACTTCGGTATCCCGGAGCACCGCAAGGTCGTTGCCGGGATCTCCTTCGGGTACCCGGACCTCGATCATCCCGTCAACGGCTTCCGCACCACACGAGCTGTCCCCGACGAAGTCGTCACCTGGTTCGCCGACTGATCCACCTCCGGCGCGCGACCTCGCTAGCCGGGGTCGCGCCGACCGGGGCGGCACCGCCGCCCGGCCTGGTCAGCGCGCTATACCCAGTGCGCGCTTCCCGCCCTCGCCTCGGTGCCGGTGACGCCGAGCAAGCCCGGTCCCGGCTCCGGGGTGACATCCCGGGCGGTGAGTTCGCTTCCGCACGAATCGCATTCGAGCTTGACGTGCGCCTCCCCCGCGCAATCGCGGTGGCCGTAGCGCACCGGAGGCCCTTCGGGCGCCATGTAGGTGTCGCCCCAATCGCGAATGGCCAGCAGGATCGGGTAGATGTCGTGCCCCTTGGGGGTGAGGCGGTATTCCTCGTGCGCCCCCACGGCGGCCTTCTGTTTGACGAGGATGCCGTTGTCGATCAAGCGATCCAGCCGATCCTGCAACCTGCTGCGGGAGATGCCCAGCGTGCTCTGAAAAGCGTTGAACCGCCGGATACCGGAGAAGCAGGACTTGAGGATCAGCAGAGTCCAGCGATCACCGAAGATCACGAGTGGGCGCGTGATCGAGCACGGCACGTCGGCCAGTTCTTCGTAGCGCACCTCCCGATGCTACCGACCACCCGGCCGCCCGCGCCCCGTGAAACCTCACTACACCCGCCCCTCCGACGGGTGTACCCCACCAGATCGACGCCGCTCCCTTACGCGCTCACACCGCTGCGAAGATGCGGCGGTCCGACGCTTCTGGAAACGCGAAGCGGGCCCCGGGGAGACCGGGGCCCGCTCGAGCACCTTGATCAGAGCGGAATGTTCTTGTGGTGGCTGGCGCGAGCCGGGGCCGCCGCGAGCGCCGCCGCGATGATGCTGCGGGTCTTCGCCGGATCGATCACCTGGTCGACGACACCGATCGCCATCGCGCGCTCGACACCGCCCGCGATGCGCTCGTGTTCGGCGGTGAGCCGCTCGTGCAGCGCCTCGCGCTCCTCCTCCGGCGCGGCCGCCAGCGCCTTCTTGTGCAGAATGCCGACCGCGGCCTTGGCGCCCATGACGGCCACCTCGGAACCGGGCCACGCGTAGACCGCCGTCGCACCGAGCGAGCGGGCGTTCATCGCGATGTAGGCGCCACCGTAGATCTTGCGGGTGACCAGCGTGACCCGCGGAACGCGCGCTTCGGCGAACGCGTGCAGCAGCTTCGCGCCGCGCCGCACCACGCCCTCCCACTCCTGGCCGACACCGGGCAGGTAGCCCGGAACGTCGGTGATCACGACCAGCGGGATGCCGAACGCGTCGCACAGCCGCACGAAACGCGCCGCCTTCTCCGCGCTCTCCGAGTTCAGGCAGCCGCCGAGACGGATCGGGTTGTTCGCCAGCACGCCGACGGTGCGGCCGCCGAGGCGACCGAGACCGGTGACGATGCTGCGGGCGTACCGTCCCTGCAATTCCTCGAACGACGATTCGCCGTCGACGTTGTCGAGCAGCTCGTGGATGATCGGCTTCACGTCGTAGGCGCGCTTGGCCGACTCCGGCAGCAGGGCCTTCAGGTCCACGTCGCCGTGCTCGGCGGCGAGCAGGTCGAATTCGCCCTGCTCGGCGAACATCGACACCAGACGGCGCGCGCGGTGCAACGCGTCGGCCTCGTCGTCGGCCACGATGTGGGTGACGCCGGACTTCTTGCCGTGCGTCTCCGGCCCACCCAGGGTCGCCATGTCGACCTGCTCGCCGGTCACGCTGCGGACCACATCCGGGCCGGTCACGAAGACGCGGCCTTCCGGAGCCATGATCACGATGTCGGTCAGCGCCGGACCGTAGGCCGCGCCACCGGCGGCGAAGCCGAGCACCACGGAGATCTGCGGAACCAAGCCGGACGCGCGCACCATGGCCTCGAAGACCTGACCGACCGCGTGCAGCGCCTCGACACCCTCGGCCAGCCGAGCGCCACCGGAGTGCCACAGGCCGACCACCGGGATACCGGAGTCGATCGCGGTGTCGATGGCGTCGACGATGTGCTTGCAGCCCTCCACGCCCATCGCGCCCCCCATGACGGTCGCGTCGGAGCAGTAGGCCACGGTGCGGACGCCGTCCACCTCGCCGATGGCGGCGAGCACGCCGGACTTGTCACGCGGGTGGAGCGGAAGAATGGTGCCGGGATCGAAGAAGCGCTGGAGTCGACCGAGCGGATCGCGGGGGTCGGTCGCCGTCTCTTGATGCAACGCGGGAGCGATGATTGTCATCGCGTCGTCTCCTCAATAAATGTGCCGCTGCCGCGGCTGCGTATGTCGAAACACGGCGGGGCCGAGCCAATCGAGATGGCCGGCCCCGCCGGGATCGTTGTGCAGTCGATCGCGCGGCTATGCCCGACCGAAGGCGAGCGCCACGTTGTGCCCACCGAATCCGAAGGAGTTGTTGATCGCGTACTCGATCTCCTGGCGGCGGGCTTCGCCCTTCACCACGTCGAGGTCGATCTCGGGATCCTGGTTCTCCAGGTTCAGCGTCGGCGGCACGATGCCGTCACGGATGCTGAGCACGGTCAGCACGGACTCCAGGGCGCCGACGGCGCCGATCGAGTGGCCGAGTGCCGACTTGGGGGCGTACACCGAGGCGTGGCCACCCACGGCCTTGTTGATCGCGTTCGCCTCGGCGGTGTCGCCGATCGGCGTCGCGGTCGCGTGCGCGTTGATGTGCGTGATGTCCTTCTTGGTCAGGCCCGCGGACTGCATCGCCCGCGTCATCGCCCGCGCGGCGCCCTCACCCGTGGGATCGGGAGCCACGAGATGGAAGCCGTCGGAGGTGATGCCCGCGCCGAGCAGGCGCGCGTGGATGGTCGCGCCCCGGGCCTTCGCGTGCTCCTCGGTCTCGATGACCATCAACGCGCCCGCCTCGCCGAAGACGAAGCCGTCGCGGTCCTTGTCGAACGGACGCGACGCGCCCTTCGGGTCGTCGTTGCGGGTGCTCATGGCGCGCATCATGGTGAACGCCGCGATCGGCACCGCGTCGATGAAGCCTTCGACGCCACCGGTGACGACGATGTCCGCGTCACCCATGACGATCATGCGCCAGGCATTGGCGATGGCCTCGGAGCCGGACGAGCATGCCGAGACCGGAGTGACCACTCCTGCCCTGGCCTTCAGTTCGAGACCGACAACGGCCGAAGGGCCGTTCGGCATGACCATCTGCACAGCCAACGGCGAAATCTTGCGATAACCGCCGTTCTTCAGCTTGTCCACGGAATCGATGAGGGCGTCGCCGCCGCCCAATCCGGTGCCGATGGCCACACCGAGCCGCTCGGGGTCGACTTCGGGGCTGCCCGCGTTCCGCCAGACCTCGCGACCGAGCACGGTCGCGAGCTGCTCGACGTAGGCCATGCGCCTGCACTCGACACGAGACAGCAAGGTGTCGGGCCGGACCTTCAGGTGGCCGCCGATGCGGACCGGAAGGTCGTATTCCTCGACGAAGGAATCCTCGAGAACGTCGATGCCGCTCTCGCCGTTGAGGAGTCCCTTCCACGTCGCATCGACGTCACCCGCGATCGACGTGGTCGCCGCAAGGCTGGTTACGACGACGTTGGGGAAATTCCCGTTCAAGGTGGAAGGAGTGGTCACTGTTTCGGCCCTACTCGGCGTCGAACTTGGCCTTGAGCTCCGCGGCCGCCTCAGCGTTCTCGGCCTCGAGCTTCTGGATGTAGGCGACGGCGTCGCCGACCGTCTTCAGGCTGGCCAGATCCTCGTCGGGGATCTTCACGCCGTACTTGTCCTCGGTCTGAACCGCGATCTCGACCATGGACAGCGAGTCGATGTCCAGGTCATCGACGAAGGACTTCTCGATCGTCACCTCGGAGGGCTCGATGCCGGTCACCTCTTCGATGATCTTGCCGAGTTCCTCGACGATTTGTTCCTGGGTCAGAGCGGCCACTTCGTGGCTCCCTTCTTGATACTTTGTAGGGCTCTACTGTTTTTTTCGGATCGAGCGCGGTAATAGTTACCGCCTCTCGGTCACGACCTCGCATCTGGATGCATGGTCGCGGAGGAAAGCTAGCCGGACACGGTCAGCTCAGCCAACGCGGGGAGGTCTTCCGGGGTCTTCAGGGCCAGCGTGGGCGTGCCCTTCAGTTCCCGCTTCGCGATGCCGACGAGGGTGCCCGCCGGCGGCAGCTCCGCCACGGCCGAGACGCCGGCCTGCCGGACGGTCTCGGTGCACAGATCCCAGCGAACGGGCCGGGTGACCTGCGCGGCGAGCTTGTCGATCGCGTCCTGTCCGGACGCGACGGGCTTGCCGTCGAAGTTCGACAGCAGGGTCCTGGTCGGCTCGTTCGGCGTGATCTTCGTTATGGCGTCGGTCACAGCATCCTGCGCCGGCCCCATGAACGCCGTGTGGAACGCGCCCGCGACGGGCAGCGCGCGAACCCTGGCCTTCTCCGGGGGATTCGCGGCGAGCTCGGCGAGAGCGTCCAACCGACCCGCGGCCACGATCTGACCCACCGCGTTGCGGTTGGCCGGGACGAGGTCGAGTTCGGCGAGCCGTTCGAGCACGGCGGCCTCATCGCCGCCGAGCACCGCGGACATGCCGGTCGGCTCCAGCGCGCACGCCTTGGCCATCTCCGCGCCGCGGATCGCGGCCAACCGCACCGCGTCGTCGGCGGAGATCACTCCGGCGACCGCGGCGGCGGCGAGTTCGCCGACCGAGTGTCCGGCGACGATGGTAGCGGCCGGAAGGGCGTTCTGCGAGATCTCCGCGAACGCGAGCAACGCCGCGGCGACCACCAGCGGCTGGGTGACGGCGGTGTCGGTGATCTCCTCGGCCGTCGCGGTGGTGCCGAGACGGACCAGGTCCAGGCCGGAAGCCTTGGACCACAGCGTGAGGCGCTCGGTCGCGCCTGGAAGGTCGAGCCAGGGCGCGAGCATGCCGGGTGTCTGGGACCCCTGTCCAGGGGCGAACAACGCGATCACGCCCTTAAGAAAACACTGTGAGGCGGGCCGCACGAGATGTCGACGCGAATGAAGGTTCGGAAGCGCTTTTGTGGGGGTTCCACAAAAGTCCACGTGAGGTGTCCGAATCGACCGATTCCGCCGATGCGTTACAAGCCCTCGGGACCGAGCGCGACTTGTGTGACTTCTGGGGCCGGAGTCGACGATTCGTTACGGGTTCGTGTCAAGCAACCCACTGTGGCGGCGATCCGGAGCACATACGCGTCCCTCGGATTCATGGGATCACGCCCGGTGATCTCGGCGATGCGCTTGAGGCGATACCGAACCGTATTTGGATGGACGTACAGCTGACGCGCACACGTCTCGACCGCTCCACCACAATCCAGATAGGCATCGAGAGTGTCCGCCAGCGACGACCCCGCCGCGGCCAACGGTAGGACAAGGTACTCGTTCAGCGCGTCGATCGCAGCTCGATCACCCAACAAAGCGCGTTCCGGCAACAATTCCGCCGCGTGCACCGGTCGCGGCGCTCCGCGCCATCCCACCACCGCCTCCATCCCGGCCAGCGCCTCCACGGCGCTGGCGTGGGCCGCGCCCAGCGTGCGGGTGGTCGGCCCGATCACCACCGGGCCGTCCGAGAACACCTCGCCCAGCAGGTCGGCCAGGAACGGGGAGACATGGGCGGCCTCGCCCAGATGCCCGGAGACCACCATCACCAGCCTGGTGCCCTGCACCACCGCCAAGGCCGCGCGACCGTGCCGCGCGGCGATGGAATGCACCGCCCCCACCGACGAGACGCCCTGTTCCCCGGGCGGCGTGCCCACCAGGACCGTCGCGGGGGCGGTGGCGTCCCAGTTCAGCGTCGCGGCCCGCGACAACATGTCCGGCCCCGTGTCGCCACGCACCACGGCGTCGACGACGAGCGCCTCCAGCCGGGTGTCCCACGCCCCGCGCGACTCGGCGGCACTGGCGTACACCGAGGCGGCGGCGAACCCGAGCTCACGCCCGTAGCGCAGCACCGCCTCGGTGAGGGCGACCAGCTGCCGGTCGTTGCGCGCGAGCGCGGGCAGCCACTGCTCGAAGAACTCCATGGCCACGCGGACCATGTCCACGGTCTGGCGCAGCGTCAGCCGCCGCGCCAGGTCCTGCGGGATCACCTGGAAGGCGTCCAGACTGAACCGGATGTCGCTGTCGGGGTCCTGCAGCCATTCCAGGAAGTTCACCACCGCGGTCTGCACCAGCATCTGCACGCCGGCCCGCTGCGCGGCGTCCAGATCGGCGAAGAACGGCAACCGATCCTGCATCGACCCCACCGCCTCGGTGGAGAGGCGGCCGGAGAACTGCTTCACACGTTTGAGCAGCGTGTCCGGAAGGGGGTCGCGCGTCTGCCGGTTCGGGGAGAGCGCGCCCGTCGGCAGATACACCTCGTGCTCGGAGGAGCCTTCGGAGATCCGTCGCGGCCGCGGCGGTTTACGATCCACGATCCAATATTCCGCTATGCGAGGTCTTCGTCCGAACTCACCGCCGCCTTCGGCGCGGCGTCCACGTCGGCGATCCGGTACTTCGCCGCCGCCTCCACGGCCTTCGCGGGGTCGATCCGGCCGGTCCGGCCGAGCCCGGCCAGTGCGGCGACCACGATGGACTGCGCGTCGACGTTGAACACCCGGCGCGCGGCCGGGCGGGTGTCGGAGAAGCCGAAGCCGTCCGTGCCCAGCGTGGTGAAGTCGCCCGGGACCCACTTGCGGACCTGGTCGGGCACCGCGCGCATCCAGTCGGTCGCCGCGACGTACGGGCCCTCGGCCCGCGACAACGCCTCGGTGACGTACGGCAGGCCCGGGTCCGAACCCGGCTCGCGCAGAGCGGCGATCTCCTTGTCGAGCGCCTCCTTGCGGAGCTCACCCCACGAGGTCACCGACCACACGTCCGCCTGCACACCCCACTCCTGCGCGAGCAGGGCCTGCGCGCGCAGGCCGTCCGGCACGGTGACGCCGGAGACCAGGATCTGGGCGCGCACCGCGCCCTCGCCCCCGCGCTTGTACAGGTAGATGCCCTTGAGCAGACCCTCGACGTCGAGGTTCTCCGGCTCGGCGGGCTGCGGGTACGGCTCGTTGTAGAGGGTGATGTAGTAGAAGACGTCCTCGCCGCCGAATTCACCCGCGTCGCCGTGCGAATGGGTGCCCGGCAACGGGGCCGCGCCCTTCGGAGCGGTGCCGCCGCCGTACATCCGGCGCAAACCGTCCCGCACGATGTGGGCGATCTCGAACGCGAACGCCGGATCGTAGGTCACCACCGCCGGGTTGGTCGAGGCCAGCAGCAGCGAGTGCCCGTCGTTGTGCTGCAGGCCCTCACCGGTCAGCGTGGTCCGCCCCGCGGTGGCCCCGAGCACGAACCCGCGGGCGAGCTGGTCGGCGGCCGCCCACAGCCCGTCGCCGGTGCGCTGGAAGCCGAACATCGAGTAGAAGATGTACAGCGGGATCATCGGCTCGCCGTGCGTGGCGTACGAGGTGCCCGCCGCGGTGAACGACGCCGTCGACCCGGCCTCGTTGATGCCCTCGTGCAGGATCTGCCCGACGGCGCTCTCCTTGTAGGCGAGCATCAACTCCGCGTCGACCGACGTGTACAGCTGGCCGTTGCGGTTGTAGATCTTCAACGAAGGGAACCAGGAGTCCATACCGAATGTCCTGGCCTCATCGGGGATGATCGGGACGATCCGCTTGCCGATCTCCTTGTCGCGCAGCAGCTCCTTCATCAGCCGCACCAGAGCCATCGTGGTGGCGACGTTCTGCTTGCCCGACCCCTTTCGCACCGAGCGGTACACCTCGTCGCCGGGCAGCTTCAGCGGCTTGGCCGCGGCGCGCCGCTCCGGCAGGAACCCGCCGAGCGCCTTGCGGCGGTCGAGCATGTACTGGATCTCCCGCGCCTGCATACCGGGGTGGTAGTACGGCGGCAGGTACGGATCCTTCTCCAGTTCGGCGTCGCTGATCGGGATCCGCTGTAGGTCGCGGAAGTCCTTGAGGTCCTGCAACGTCAGCTTCTTCATCTGGTGCGTGGCGTTGCGGCCCTCGAAGTGCTTGCCGAGGGTGTAGCCCTTGATGGTCTTGGCCAGGATCACCGTCGGCTGGCCCTTGTGCGCCATCGCCGCCGCATAGGCGGCGTAGACCTTCCGGTAGTCGTGGCCGCCGCGCTTGAGGTTCCAGATCTCCTGGTCGGACAGGTCCTGCACCAGCGCCTTGGTGCGCGGGTCGCGGCCGAAGAAGTGGTCGCGGACGTACGCGCCGTCGTTGGCCTTGTAGGTCTGGTAGTCGCCGTCCGGAGTGCTGTTCATCAGGTTGACCAGCGCCCCGTCGCGGTCGGCGCCGAGCAGCGCGTCCCACTCACGGCCCCAGATCACCTTGATGACGTTCCAGCCCGCGCCACGGAAGAACGACTCCAGCTCCTGGATGATCTTGCCGTTGCCGCGCACCGGCCCGTCCAGGCGCTGCAGATTGCAGTTGACGACGAAGGTCAGATTGTCCAGGCCCTCCATCGCCGCGACGTGCGCCAGACCGCGCGACTCCGGCTCGTCCATCTCGCCGTCGCCGAGGAACGCCCACACGTGCTGGTCGGAGGTGTCCTTGATGCCGCGGTCGTGCAGGTAGTGGTTGAACCGCGCCTGATAGATGGCGTTCATCGGGCCGAGGCCCATGGACACCGTCGGGAACTCCCAGAAGTTGTTCAGCAGTCGCGGGTGCGGGTAGGACGGCAGCCCGTGGCCGGGCCCGCCGTGGCTGTACTCCTGGCGGAAGCCGTCGAGCTGATCGGCCGACAACCTGCCCTCCAGGAACGCGCGGGCGTAGATGCCCGGCGAGGCGTGACCCTGGATGAAGATCGAGTCGCCGCCGCCGGAGTGGTCCTTGCCGCGGAAGAAGTGGTTGAAGCCGACTTCGTAGAGCGCCGCCGAGGACGCGTAGGTCGAGATGTGGCCGCCGACGCCGATTCCCGGGCGCTGGGCGCGATGCACCATGATCGCGGCGTTCCAGCGGATCCACGCACGGAAGCGCCGCTCCACCTCCTCGTCGCCGGGGAACCACGGCTCGTTCTCGGTGGGGATGGTGTTGACGTAGTCGGTCGAGGTCAAAGACGGGATGGCGACACGACGTTCACCGGCCCGCTCCAGCAGGCGGAGCATGAGGTAACGCGCACGGCCGGGGCCTTCCCGGTCGAGCATTTCATCGAACGACTCGAGCCATTCGCTGGTTTCCTCCGGGTCGATGTCCGGTAGGTAGGACGCCACCCCTTCGCGAATCACCCGCACCCGTCCGCCCGGCTGCGGCGCGTGCGACCCGTTCGGATCGCGGCTCGCGGCGGGCGCGGGTGCGGAACTGGTACCGGCGGATTTCGCCGGCGCGGAAGAGTGGATCAGGTCGGTCAAATCTGCTCCTCGTACAGGGGTGGACATGCTGATGGCGTCGGTATCCCCGGGCGGGTTCGCTGGTTGGCGGACCGCCCGTTTACGAAAGGTTCGGGCGCACCATCCATCCTTGCCGATGGCGCGTCCCAAAGCATCATGTCAGCCCTGAATCCAGTACCGTTCGACAGGCAAGGTGAGCATGACGAGCGTGGCAGCCCTGAGGAGCGGGAGGACGATGAAGCTGCTGGACCCACGCGGGTTCGGAATGGTGTGCGCCACCGGCGCCGTCGCCATCGGATTGGTCGTCGCGGGATGCGCCAACCGGGTGGAAGGCGTGCCAGGACCGAACACCAGCGACCTGGCGGCGTACAAGACCGAGGCGGCGTCCTCGTCGGCGGCGGCGACCTCCTCCCGGCGCGCGGCGGCCCAGGCCAAGGCCATCGCCGACAATTGCGGTCAGTTCCCCTCCGTCACCGGGGCCGGGGTCGGGAAGTACAACGAATTCGTCGACGCGCACGATTCGAACGCGCCCGACTACATCGCCAAGCGCGACTCGGCGGCGCAGACCCTCGAGGACGCCGCGAACAAGGTCGAAGGCGGCGTGAACGCCGCCCAGGACGCGCTGCCGCCGGATCTGGCCGCCAAGTTCACCGAGTACGTCAACGCCGCCCGCGCCCTGGCCGCCGAGACCCGCGCGATGACCTACACCGCTCCGGTCGCGGCGCTCAACGACGCCAGCAGGCGGGTCAACGACGCGCGCAACGTCGTACGCGACTCGTGTCCGAAACGCTGAGAAGGGCCTTGACACACCATCGCGACGCGACATTCGGTAGGTATTTCGCCGGATCGGCTTGCGCTGAAGCCCATAACCATGTTCGCTTGCAACTACCTACTGTCGGGAGTTGAGGAGGACACCACCGTGGTCGCCGCGGCGGACGCGCAGAACTACGCTCAGAAGCTTGGCATTTTACACGGCTTGGTTGTCCAGGAATTGGGCTGGGACGAGGACGTCGACGACGACCTGAGGGCCGACGTCGAGGACGCGATCGGCGGCGAACTCGTCGACGAGGACTCCGACGAGGTGATCGACGTCGTGCTGCTGTGGTGGCGGGACGGAGACGGTGACCTGGTGGACGCACTGATGGACGCGATCGGCCCACTCGCCGATGACGGCTTCGTCTGGGTGCTCACCCCCAAGACCGGGCAACCCGGCCATGTGGAGCCGAGTGAAATCGCAGAATCCGCGCCGACCGCCGGTCTGACCCAGACCTCGGCGATCAGTCTCGGCGCGTGGACGGGCAGTCGCCTGGTGCAGCCGAAGGCACCCTCGAAGCAGCGCTGAGCCACCGCGCTATGGTTTCCACCAGGGTGGTGTCGCACGACCGCCCGGTGGGAACCCGACACGATGGAGGTTTAGCTATGCCGCTCGAGGTCGGCACCCTCGCGCCGGATTTCACGCTGAAGGATCAGAACAACCAGGAAGTCACCCTCTCGGACTTCCGCGGGAAGAAGAACGTCCTCATCGTCTTCTACCCGCTCGCGTTCACCGGTATCTGTCAGGGCGAGCTGTGCAAGGTCCGCGACGAGCTGCCGAAGTTCCAGAACGACGACGCGGAGATCCTCGCGATCTCGGTCGGCCCGCCGCCCACGCACAAGATCTGGGCCGCCGAACAGGGCTACACCTTCCCGCTGCTGTCGGATTTCTGGCCGCACGGCGCGGTGGCGCAGGCCTACGGCGTCTTCAACGAGAAGTCGGGCTACCCCAACCGCGGCACGTTCGTCGTCGACCGCGAGGGCTACATCCGCTTCGCCGAGATGAACGGCCCGGGCGAGCCCCGTGACCAGGCAGCTTGGGAGAAAGCGCTCGCCGCGCTAGATTCATAAGCCGCCGGTAACGGCCACGGGCGTATAGCTCAGCGGTAGAGCACTGGTTTTACACACCAGCGGTCGGGGGTTCGATCCCCTCTGCGCCCACAGGTCAGCCCAGTTGGATGGGTTGCCGGTCCCTCTCCGCGCTCAGCGCGGTTTCTCTGGATGCTGCCGTAGCGGTCCGGCGCCACCTCCCAGTACAGGCGGCGGGATGAGTTCGAATCGCCTCAGCCCGATCGGCGCGCGGTGACCAGGAGGTACTCCCACTCCATACGCCCGTCGCCCGTATCGTGCCGGGCGGCGAGTTCCGCCAGTTCCCGATCCAATCGTGCGACGCGGTCGGGATCGGCGGCGATGGCCTTGTACACCGCGACCGTCGGGCCGTAGCAGGACTTGAAGAAGTCGCGGAATTCGGCGGCGTCGGTGAAGCGATCATGATCGCGTTCTCACGCCGCAGCTCCAAGTCGGTGACGCGATCGCCCAGCAGCGACCGCACATGCTCCTCGTCGCCCCACAGTGGCGGTGGCTGCGCACCCGGCGGGGGCGGCGGCGCGAACGGTTTCATGGTGGCGAACATCTGCCCGATGAACCCGGTGGGTGTCCAGTTGATCAGCCCGATCGTGCCGCCCGGCTTGACCACGCGAACCAGCTCGTCCGCGGCCGCCTGGTGGAATGGCGCGAACATGACACCGACACACGAGAGGACGGCGTCGAACTCGGCGTCGGCGTAGGGCAACGCTTCCGCGTCGGCTTCCTGCCACCGCAGCTCGACGCCCCTGGTCGCGGCGATACGTTTGCCTGCCTCGAACAGCTCCGGCGTGAGGTCACTGGCAACGACGTCGGCGCCGGTCTCCGCGGCCGGGATCGCGGCGTTGCCGGATCCGGCCGCGACGTCGAGTACCCGCTGACCGGGGCCGATACGGCAGGCCTCGACCAGACGCGGCCCCAGCCCAGGGATGACTTCGCTGGCGATGGACGGATAGTCGCCCATTGCCCACATCGCGCGGTGCCGCTTCTTGAGATCGACGGAGCCGGAGTCGGTCATCTGACGCTCCCTCTGGTAGTCGGGCCGGTGGACGCTGTCGAAGACTTCCGCGCGAACCAATCGTCGAAACCGCGAACCGAGCAGGTGGTACCCGGCGGAGTTCGACGACAAACGCACCGGCGAGCGCCTGCTACGAAGACCGGTGGCAGCGATAGGTGGGCCGGCGCGTCTGCCACAACTCCACCGTGAGGTCCAGCAGCACTCGCTCGAACCGCTGCCCGGCTCTATGGCGTTCGGAATCCGGTCGCCGATTCAGCGGGCTGATCGGAGCGGCGAAGATCCAGCCGAACTCGGCCGGGTGGGCGATCGCCCAGGCGCGCATGGCGCGGCACACCGCCAGGATGCGCTCGCCGATCGGCGCGTCGGCGTCGGCGTCGCGGACCTGCTCCATCGCGGCGGCCAACTCGTCGAAGAGGTCCGCTGTCACCACGAGAAGCTTGCGTGCCGCCTCGTGAATCTCAGCGCGGTGTGGGAAAGGCATCCATGATCGGCACTGCGGGCACTGTCGTCCGTGGCGGCGCAAAGCTACTGTCGTGATATGCCGAGCGAGTCCGCGCCGCCAGTTCCGTCCTTCCACGTGAACGCGATCCCGGACGCGTCCCACGCCACCGCCGATGACCCGATGGCCGCGCTGGTCGGCATACTCGACCTCCAAGCGGCACTGCCGGGAATCCAGCGGATGCGGGCATGGGGGCACGAGGTTCTGGCGGTTCAACCAGGCGAGCGAGCCTTGGACATAGGGGCTGGTACCGGTACCGAGGTGATCGAGTTGGCCGAGCGAGTCGGCCCCGACGGCGACGCGGTCGGAGTCGACCCGAATCCCGCGATGCTCACCATCGCTCGTGGACGCGCCGAAACCGCGGACTCTCGCGCCCGCTTTCTCGAAGGCACCGCCTATCGACTGCCGTTCCCGGACGGTTACTTCGACGCGGTGCGCTGCGAGCGGGTCTACCAGCACCTCGATGACCCGGCGGCCGCCACCGCCGAGATCACCCGCGTTGTGCGCCCCGGCGGCCGCGTGCTGCTCATCGACAGCGACTGGCACACCGTGATCGTTCATCCCGGTGACTCCGACGTGATCGCCCGCCTGACAAAGGCAATGCTCGCGACCACCCCGTACCCCGCTTCCGGCCGGCACCTACGCGGCTTGCTCACCGCAGCCGGGTTCACCATCATGACATCGGATCGGAGGCGGTGATCTGGAACCCGGAAACCGCCCTCCCCCTGTTCCTGCAGATGATCGCGTCCGCACGCGGCGACGGCGCGATCTCCGAAGAGGAAGGGCGTGAGCTTCTCTCCACCATGGAGGCGGGCATAGCGAAAGGCGATTACCACCTCTCGGTCACCATGTTCGCCGTACTCGCCCACCGTGCGAAGTGAGCGGCGGACCCTGTTACCGCCGCACAGCCGGTTCAATACGCTAAACGGCCCAGCCTCGCTCAGAACAGATGACACTGGTCCGCTGGGAGGACGCGAGCAACGCACAGGCCGACGATGCCGAAGAACAAGACACTCGCGATCGCGCCTCGGACCGCCTCCACGACGCCCGAGGGCACTTCTACCACCGCGGCAACCGGTTCGGCGGTGGCTTCGGCGGCCGCGATCGCGGGGACGGCAGTCGCGGCCGTCAGCCCGATCGTCGTGGCCGCGATGATGTGCACAGCGGCAAGTTTCATGGTCGACTCCTCGCTCTCGGCCCCGACCGTATGACGACCGTACGCCCGCCCTCGAACTCGCGGACAGCCGTCAATTCCGGTGGCCTGCAAAGCCTTCGTGGCAGCCGATCCGGGAGGAGATGGCCGCGCCCTGGCCCGTCGGCGATCACCGGGCGGGCACGGCCGAGGTATCGGTAGCCGGTCACTCCTTCAGGAATTCGAGGAAGGCGGTGAAGCTCGCGTTATCGGTGAAGTCCGCGCGCATCTTGTCCGACAACAGCAGTGGTACCGATGATTCGGAACCGGACCCGTCGAGGCTGAGCGGGATCACTCGTCGCGATGTGTCGCCGCTGAACTCACGGTGCAGGATCGGACCGTATTCGGCGCGACACCACCCCGATCGGCCGACGTTCTCGCTCGCGCAGACCACCACATACCTACTGTTCTTCAGTCCTTCTTCGATCTTGCCGACGATAGGGTCGCCGAAGGTGATCTGCTCTTCGTCCACCCAGTACGGAATACCCTCGCGCTTGAATTCCTGCGCCACTTTCCGCACTGCTTCCGCGTCCTGCGACGAATGCGAAAGAAAGACGGTATACGGGCGTGTTCCGATCTCCTGCACCTCCGGCAATACCGGTCTCGTGTGTATGGCTTCGATCTGGATCCGGCTGGCCACGGTCGAGGAGTTGTAGAACCGTATGACACCCGAGTGACCTGGGAACGGAATCTCCGGCATCATCCTGGATATCGACACGGTCGCGCTGCCCGTCGCTATCTCACCGGTGATCTCTCCCGAGAAGTATCCCAGGCTCATCGTCACCGTCGGGCCGCTTATCTCCATCGGCTCTTTCAGGGCGACCAGGGATACTATCCGGCCCAGCTTGAACGCCGCGAGGCCGACCGTGAACAACGCGGGGTCACTGCTGTCGGTGGTGATATGGAAGGCGAGGAACGAACGCAAGTCGTCGGCCCGGCACACCACCCCCAACCCCTGAACTCGCCGAGCGTCGGAGAGGTGGAGGCGGGCACTGACACGGCCGTTCAGGTGCGGGGCGTCCTGTACGTCGATGGCGTAGGAAAGATCATAGGGACCTTCGCCTGCTCCGAATCCGCTGACGCTATTACCGATCGGCGACCAGCTACGTTCAGGAAAACTTCGCCAGGTGCTCATCTATGCTTCCGAGGATGGGGGCCAGCTCGTCGTTCAGATCAGGATACTTATCCTTCAGCGTCAGCCCGATTGCCTGCGCCCGCAGAAGTTGCTGCCGCACCCCCCAGTCGTCCATGTCGCTGCGGGCGTAATGGTTCCGGTTTTCCATGCTTCGCCGGCGCATGGACTTTCGCGAGCCGAGCATCAGTCGGCTCACCAGATCCGGCTCGTTCAGCCCGAGTGCCAGATTGGTGAGTTGCACCACCACGTCCAATGCCTCGTTCTCCGCGGCCTCCCGCTGGATACGCGCCAACTCCGCCTCTCGGGCGAGTCGTTCCCGATCGGACATGGACTCCCAGGAGACGGCCCCGGCACCGGCGAGCTTCCTCTCCAGCTCGTTCATGAGACTCGATTGGCTCTGCAGCATGGTGATCATGGTGGTCACGTTGCCCGCGTCCATCTCCTCGACCATCCGCTCATCGGCTTCAGCAGTGAGGAACCGCGCGCTGGTCATGGCGACCCGCGGATCTTCCGGGCTCCGCACGTATTCTTCGACGCTGCCGAGTCGCAGACTCAGCGAGCACTCCTCGACCGGCTGCGTGCCGTCCAGCAGCGTCGCCGTGACCGGAAGTGTCGCCGTCGACGCCACCGACGGATCGACCCGCAGCCGAACGGCGAAACCATAGTGGTCGTTGGCCTTGACGGGGCGCAAACGGTACCGTCCCGCGACCTTGGGCAAGTCGTTGAGCTCGCGCTCGATCGTCACGCCCGGCGGCAGGGAGATCTCCACGCTCGGGCGCTCGAGCAGTACCGACAACGCCCCGCGGAATTCTTCTCGGATGATCTCCTCGATCGCGGCGTCACCGATGTACCAGAAACGGCCGCCGGATTGATGGGATATCGCGGAGAGGATGTCCTCTTCGAAATCTTCGCCGATTCCTATGGTGGATGTCGCGATCCCGAATTCGTCCCGGGCCCGGCCGGATTCGGCGCCGAGCGCGCTGGCCTTCAGCTCGCCCCGGTTCGCTTGCCCGTCGGAGAGCAGCAGCAGGCGATTGATATGCTGATCGGTGGCATATGTCTGCAATTCGAGTAGTCCGAGGTACCATCCATTGGCGAGGTTGGTATTCGTACCCGGACGAAGTCCGGAAATGCGCTCGCGTATTTCGTTTCGAGGGGTCTGCGGGTTCGCTACCGAGACGACTTCGTCATCGAATGCCAGTACCGTGAAATTATCCCGCTCACCCAAACTGTCCAGGATCTCGATGCAACTGCGTTTCGCATGCTCCAGTTTCCCGTTGGCGCTCATGCTCGCACTGCGATCGATGACGACACACAGATTGATCGAGTAACTCGGGGCGGACGACTCTCCCGCAGCCGTCATCGTCTTCAAGTCGAACGCGATGTCGACATCCATGGGCATGTCGTCGCGCACGATCGGCCGCTCGGCGATTAGTTCCAAATGGAGACCGTCGGACTCGCTCATATGCTTAGTGGTCCTAACAGATTAGATGTAGTGGATCTCAGGGATCTATCACTGCGAAGCGCACCCAACCCTACCGGCAGAAGCACTCCAGCCGTGACGAATTCAGCACCAGGTAGCCGGTAGCGTTGCCCGAAGGGGCATTTCGATGGATATCACATCGCCGTCACACTTGCGCAGCCCAGGCCACCGGCCACGCGGTACTCCACCCCGCCGTGCTACGCCCCCGCCACTCGCCACTATCGACTGCCCGATGGTGCAGACTTCGGCCGGCCGCTCCTCCGACGCCGACCCATCCTCTAACAGGCCGATGAATCGGGCGTAAGGACACCAACACCGAGCCGCCGTCCTAACGCCTTGCGGACCACAGCCGAGCGACCTACCCCACGTCCCGCCGCAGCCAGGTGACCTCCGCGCCGGAATCCGTTCCGTAACGGTAGATTTCGAGGTCCTCGTCCCAAGCCGTACCGAGGGCGCGGTCGATCTCGGCGGCCAGATCGTAGGCGGAGTACTTGCCGAGTTCGCGGGTGGCCTGGAGCATGGCGCGCAGGCGCATCTCGCCGATCATGACGTCGCCGTTGGCGCTCGTGGAGCCGTGCCACAGGCCGAGGCCTGGAACGAAGCTGTAGCGTTCGCCGTCCACGCCGTCGCTGGGGTCCTCGGTCACCTCGAAACGCAGGACCGGCCAGGAGCGCAACGATTGGGCGATCTTGGAGGCGGTGCCGACGGGACCGATCCATTCACTGGTGGCGCGCAGTTGACCGTCGGCCGGTTGAGCGGTCCAGCGCAATTTCGCCGGGGCGCCAAGGGCCGAGGTGAGTGCCCACTCGACATGCGGGCACAGCGCGGCAGGCGACGAGTGGATGTAGACCACACCCGCCGTCGCGTCCGCGAACTGACTCGATGCGCGCACCACCAACACCTCCAGCTTCGACGAGGAACGTCTTCCCCAACGATTCGTCGAACTGGCGTTGCCTGAGTGTACTGGAGTGCTCCAAGTTACACGTGTTACTTCGTGACCGTGTTGCGCGCGACCATCGCCTCCGCCACGACAGCGTCGCTGAGCGGTGGCCAGGCCGCCCGCGCCCAGTCGCCGAAATTCTCGTCGCTCAGGGCGAGACACGCCAACCCCGCATTCGGGTCAACCCATAAAAATGTCCCGGATTGGCCGAAATGTCCATAGGTTTGTGGCGAATTCGTGCCACCGGTCCAGTGCGGGGTCTTACCGTCGCGGATCTCGAAGCCCAGCCCCCAGTCGTTGGGGCGCTGCGAACCGTAGCCGGGCAGGACGCCGTTCAGGCCGGGGAACTGGACGGAAGTGGCCTCCGCGTGCGTGTGGCCCGAGATCAACCGCGGCTTCAGCAATTCGGCGGCGAAGCGCGTCAGATCGGCCGCGGTGGACCGTCCCGCGTGCCCGGCCGGACCGGCCAGCACCGACGCGGCCATGCCCAGCGGCTCGAACACCGCGGCGCGCAGATAGTCGTCGAACGCGATCCCGGTCTGCTCGGTGACGAACGCCGCGAGCACCTCGAATCCCGCACTGGAGTAGATGCGCCTCGCGCCCGGCGCCGCTTGGACGTCGGTGGTGTCGAACGCGAGCCCGGACGCGTGCGCCAGCAGATGACGCACCGTGGCGCCGGGCGGCCCGGCGGGCTGGTCGAGTTCGATCGCGCCTTCCTCCACGGCGACCAGAACGGCGTACGCCACCAGCGGCTTGGTCACCGACGCCAGGGGGAATACCCGCTCGGCATCGCCTTCGCTCGCGACGCCACCATCGGCGGTGACCACCGCGGCCGCCGCGTGCCGTACCGGCCAGTCCCGTATCTGTTCGAGTGAACGCACCCTTCGAGCCTACGAGAACCGCCTGGCTACCATCGACTCACCATGAGTGAAAAGCCCACTGTTCACGGCGACGTAGCGTCCGGTTTCGGACCGGTCGCCGACGCCTTCCGCCGCAACTTCGAGCGACACGGCGAAATCGGCGCCGCCGTGGCGGTCTACGCGGACGAACGTCCGGTGGTGGATCTGTGGGCGGCGAACTCCGGCCAGTACTTCGCCACCGGGTGCTCGTAGTCGAGCAGACCGCGACCGCGACCGCGGCGGCGGCGGCGACGGTGGCGGCGACGGTGAACGCCGCCATGCCTTTGGTCGAGGAGAAGACCGGAACGATCGTGTCCCGCTCCCACGGCAGCGTGCGGCGGCGATCCCGGAAACCCGCCCCGTCCTCGACGACGTCCGTAGCCGCAACCTGCGCGAAGCCTTGCTGCGCTGCCGGATTTGAGCGCGGGTCCGGCGCGCCGGGCCGTCCGCGATCCTCGGCGCCGCCTACACTCACGGCGCCCGGCACGCCGAAACCCGTAGAATCGAGGGACCTCGTGGCCGACCAGCCGACCACCGTCGACGCCTACCTCGCCGCCTTCCCCGCGGACGTGCGGGACATTCTCGACACGATCCGGCGCACCATCCAGGCCGCCCTACCGGCTGCGGCCGAGTCGATCAGCTACGGCATCCCCACCTTCGAGCTCCACGGTCGCAACATCGTTCACTTCGCGGGCTGGCAGCACCACATCAGCCTCTACCCGATCCCGGACGGCGACCCCGAATTGAATGAGGAGCTCGAGCCGTACCGGGCGGGCAAGGGGACGCTGCGGTTCCGGCTCGGCGAACCGGTGCCGTACGACCTGATCGCACGCATCGCCACCGCGCTCGCCGAGCGACCGTGAAGGGCTCTACCAGTCGGCTTCGGTGTACTTGATGATGCCGCGAATGTTCTTGCCGTCCAGCATGTCCTGGTAGCCCTGGTTGATCTCCTCCAGGGAGTAGCTGCGGGTGACCATGTCGTCCAGGTTGAGCTGGCCCGCCTTGTACAGCGACAGCAGACGCGGCGCGTCCTGGCGGGCGTTGCCGCCACCGAAGATGCAGCCCTTCACCGTCTTCTGCAACATCGACAGCAGGAAGCTGTTGAGCTTCACGTCGTTCTCGTCCATCCGGCCCATCGAGGTGACCACCAGCGTGCCTGCCTTCGAGGTCAGGATCAGGCCTTCTTCGATGTACTCGCCGTGCATCTCACCCATGGTCAGGATGACCTTCTCGGCCATCCGGCCCTCGGTGGCCTCCATCAGCGGCATGATGGCGGCGGCCATGCTCTCGTAGGTGTGGGTGGCGCCGAACTTCTGCGCCTGCTCACGCTTCCACGGATTCGGGTCGATCGCCACCACCTTCGAGGCTCCCGACAGCACCGCGCCCTGCAACGCGCTCATGCCGACACCGCCGATGCCGGCGATGACCACGGTCTCGCCCGGGGAAACCTGGGCGACGTGGGTGGCGGAGCCGAAACCGGTGGGGACGCCGCAGCCGACGAGGCACGCCACCTCGAACGGAATGCTCGGGTCGATCTTCACCACCGAGGTGTGGTGCACGGTCATGTACGGCGCGAAGGTGCCGAGCAGGCACATCGGGATGACGTTCTCGCCGCGGGCCTGGATGCGGTAGGTGCCATCGCTGATCGCCTGCCCCATCAGCAAGCCCGCGCCGAGGTCGCACAGCGCCATGTGTCCCGCCACGCACGCCGGACAGCGGCCGCAAGCGGGGATGAACGACAGGATCACGTGGTCGCCGACCTGGAGATCGGCCGGGCAGTTCGGGCCGAGCTCGGTGATCACGCCCGCACCCTCGTGCCCGCCCATGACGGGGAAGGACGGCATCGGGGTCGCACCGGTCACGATGTGGTGGTCGGAGTGGCACATACCGGCGGTCTCCATCCGGATCTGCACCTCGCCGGCGACCGGGTCGCCGACCTCGATCTCCTCCACCGACCACTGCTGGTCGATCCCCCACAGGATCGCGCCCTTCGTCTTCATTCCTGTCGACCCTCTCGCATGCGCGTGCTTGTATGTGACTGCACCCACAGTACGAGAAAAATGTAACGCGTTCTAGTGTTGGTTGAAAAATTCGTCGGTATAGCGTGACATTCCCATCGAACGCGTTACAGTTCCGCGATCCGATCTCGCACTCCCCGCCCCGGCGCGCCCTGTCGTCCGCGAAGGACCCGGACCTTCAGCGAACGGCGCCCGCCTCCTGTACCCGTTCCCCCTTCCACCGGCAGCGGTCTCGCGTCGTATGCCGAATACCGGATCGCCCTCGCCATCGACCGGGCGCCGCTTCAAGCCAACGATGTGGTGATCCGCGCACACGAGGCCGCGGGCAAGGACGAGGCCACCCTGGCGATTCCCCAGTTGCCGTTCCCGATCGTGCCCGACGGGATCCTGCCGCCCCAGCCCGCGCCCATGCCGCAGCGACAGCGTTATTCCCAGGAGCCGGGAACCATGGAGGTCTGAAGTCCGGCCGATGCCCGGGACGGCTCCGCGCCCGCGCCCCGGGATCGAGATCACTCCATCAGCCGCTGCGCGCGTTCGAAGAGTTCCAGCGTGATCGCGTGCAGGAAATCGCCGACCTGCTTGGGGGCCTTGCCCGCGAACGCGCGGGCGTGCGTGCCCTCCAGGACGATGCCGAGCTTGAAGCACGCCAGCACGGTGTACCAGGGCATCGCGCTCAGGTCGCGCTCGGAGAACTGCCCGTAGTGGGCGATCATCTCCTCGGCCGTCGGCAGCCCGCCGACCGCGCCGAGCTTGCCGACCAGCGCCGCGCCGGTGGTGCCCGGCTCCGGCCGGGTGGCGATCTGCCAGCCGAGGTCGAGCAACGGGTCGCCGATGGTGGACATCTCCCAGTCGACCATCGCCGCCACCTGCGGACCGTCGAAGGAGAACATTATGTTCGCCAGGTGACAGTCGCCGTGCAGGATGCCCGGGGTCCATTGGGCGGGACGGTTGCGATCCAGCCACTCGCCCACCGCCGCCACACCGGGAATTTCCGGGCCGGGATAGCCCTCGTTCGCCGAATAGGAGTCGAGCTCGCCGAGCCAGCGCGGCACCTGACGCTCCAGGAAACCCTCCGGCTTGCCGTAGTCGGCCAAGCCGAGCGCCTGGTAGTCCAGCGCACCGAGCCTGGCGATGGCCTCGACTGCGGAGAGACCCATCTGCCTGCGGACCTCCGGGTCACCCGCGTGCAACTGGGGTAGTTCGTTCTGCGGGTTGAAACCGTGGATCGGCTCCATCAAGTAGAAGACCGCGCCGAGCACCGACTCGTCGGAGCAAGCCGCGATCACCCGGGGCGCGCGGACCTCGGTGCCACCGAGTGCCCCGAGCAGCCGGGCCTCGCGCCGGATCACGTCGTTGCTCTTGGCCCGCAGATGTTTCGGCCCACGGCGCAGCACGAACGTCCGGCCGCCACGGGTGAAACGGAGCATGATGTTCTGCGTTCCGCCGCCCAGCGCGGTCACGTCCTCGAATTCACCCGAGGGCAGACCCTGCTCATCCATCCACTTTCCGACGACGGCGAAGTCGACGACCGCGGGATCCACATCGACCGGTTGCGCAACAGACATGCCCCACATTGTGCACCACCCGCCGACGCGAACTGAAGGCATACGACAACAGTTAGCTCCCACCGGCGCGGCGTAGGGTTTCCAGAACCATGCACACGCTGTTGATCGACAACTACGACTCGTTCACCTACAACCTCTACCAGCTGATCAGCGAGGTGAACGGCGTCGAGCCGACGGTCGTGCGCAACGACGAGGCGCGGACGGTCGCCGAACTCGATCTCGGAAGGTTCGACAACGTCGTCGTCTCGCCGGGGCCCGGACGGCCGGACGTGCCGCGCGACGTGGGCATCTCCGCGGCGGTGATCCGTTCGAGCGACCTGCCGCTGCTCGGCGTGTGCCTCGGTCATCAGGGCATCGTCGTAGCGGCCGGCGGTGTGGTCGCCGAGGCCCCCGCCGCCAGGCACGGCTTTCTCGATCGCATCGAGCACGACGACCGGGACCTGTTCGCCGGGCTCCCGCAGAGCTTCACCGCCGTGCGCTACCACTCGCTGTGCGCGCTGCGGCCGCTGCCCGAACGATCTGGAGGTCACCGCGCTGTCCGGTGACGGCGTCGTCATGGGCGTGCGGCACCGCAGGCGGCCGCAGTGGGGCGTGCAGTTCCATCCGGAATCGATCGCCAGCGAGTTCGGCGCGGCACTGCTTCGCAATTTCGCCGTACTCACCGCAGCGCACCACAGCAGGCCCGCCACCCCCGCGTCGAGCCGGTCGATCGACATCGAACGCGGGTCCGCGCCGCAGCCGGACGCCGGTGGCTTCCCGCTTCCGCTCGCGCGTACTCCCGCGCCGACCGGCACCCGGGCCCCGCTCGCGGCCGAGCAGTTCCCCGCCGCGGCGGCCCAGCTCGAGCGCCCGGCCGACCGCCAATCGTCCGCCGTGGCCGAGGTCCGGTCCGATCCCGGGCCGCGGTCCTTCCGGCTCCAGCGGGCCGTCGTCGAACGGCCGGTCGACACCGAGAGCGCCTTCGTGCAGCTGTACGGCAACTCGCCCACCGCGTTCTGGCTCGACAGCGAGCACGTCGAACCCGGGGCGGACCGGTTCTCCTTCCTGGGTGACGCGAGCGGTCCGCTGGCCGAGGTGCTGCGCTATCGGGTCGGCGACGGTGAGGTCACCGTGGAATCCTCGGACGGGCACCGGCGTACCGCACCGGGCGACATCCTCGCCTTCCTCGCCGCCGAACTGCGCATGCGCAGGCTGGAGCTGCCCGATCTGCCCTTCGATTTCGTCGGTGGCTACGTCGGTTATCTCGGCTACGAGGTCAAAGCCGACTGCGGCGCGAACGCCGTCCACCGTGCGCCGACCCCTGACGCGCAGTGGATCTTCGCCGACCGGATGGTGGTGGTCGACCACGTCGGCGGGCGCACCCACCTGCTGGCGCTGAGCGACGACCTGGAAACCGCCCGATCGGCCGCCAACTGGCTGCGCGACACCCGCGAAACTCTGCGCACCCTTCCCACCTGGACCAACCCGCCGCCGCTCGAGCTGCCGCAGGACGGCGACGCGGTCGAGCCGTTGCTGGCGCGCGGCCGGGAGCGCTATCTCGCCGACATCGCGGTCTGCCAGGACCGGCTGCACGCCGGAGAGTCCTACGAGATCTGCTTGACCGACAGCGCCACGATCCCCGCCGCCGCGGCCAACGGCCTGGATTTCTACCGCACCCTGCGGCGGTGCAATCCCGCCCCGTATGCCGCCTACCTACGCTTCAACGATCTGGAGATCGCTTGTTCCTCGCCGGAGCGGTTCCTCAAGGTGGACCGCGGGCGCGTGGTGGAGAGCAAGCCGATCAAGGGCACCGCGCCGCGCGGCGCGACACCGGAGCAGGACGAGCGCCTGCGCCGCGAATTGGCCGACAGCCCGAAGACCAGGGCCGAGAATCTCATGATCGTCGATCTGCTGCGCAACGACCTCGGCCGGGTGTGCGAGATCGGCAGCGTGTACGTCCCGAAGCTGATGGCCACCGAGCAGTACGCCACCGTCCACCAGCTGGTGTCGACGGTGCGCGGCAGGCTGCGGCCGGAGGTCGGCGTGGTCGATTGCCTGCGCGCGTGTTTCCCCGGCGGCTCGATGACCGGCGCGCCGAAGCTGCGCACCATGGAGATCATCATGAACTGGAAACTGAAGCGCGCGGGATCTATTCGGGCACCATCGGTTTCCTCGGGCTCGGCGGCACCGCCGACCTCAACATCGTCATCCGCACCGCCGTCCGCTACGGCGGATACTGGCGGATCGGCGCGGGTGGCGCGATCGTGCTCGACTCCGACCCGGCCGACGAGTACCACGAGGTCCTGCTCAAAGCGGCCGCCACGTTGCGTGCGGCCGCCGACCACGCGCACCGCTGAACGCACGGCCATCACTTGCGCCGTTTGGCGGGTTTGCGCCGGGGCGGCTCGGGCGCGGGTTGCTCCGGCCCGCTCAGACCGGTCAGCTTGCCCAGCAAAGCGGCACCCGGCAACTTCGCCAAACGCCCGAGCACGTCCTCCCCTAGCGCGAGCATCGCCTCCAGCCGGGGCAGCAGCCGGTCGTAAGCCGCGAAGGCCGGATCGGCCAGCGCCAGGGTGCGGTCGAGCCGGTCGATGGTGGAGTTGAGCCGTTCGATCGCGGTCGAGAGGTTCTCGACCAGGTCGGGCAGTTGCGCGGCGAGCTGAGCCGAGGCGGGCGGCAGCCGCACCGCCGCGTCGAACGCCGAGGTGGCGGTCAGCTGAGCGGCTTCGAGCGCTTGCCCCGCGGCCGTCTGCGCCGCTTCGACCGCCGCCTGCGCGGCGGCGAGGACATCGGCGGGACCGGGCACGCGCCCGCCCGGCGGCTTCGGGGTCGGCGGCTTACGACCCGGGCGTTTCGGGTTCGTCATGGGACCACTGTGCCGCACGCCCCGCCGAAGGACGTCCCCTCGCACGTTCGGCGTGTCGGAGGGGCGTGGCATAGTTCGAGCACAATGAAACTCAGCAAGGGCGCGAACGCAGCGGTACCGACATCTCTTCTAGCCGTGGTTGTTTCATGGCGATCGGAGCACGCGGTGGACGCGCACGCCTTGCTGCTGGACGCCTCGGGCACGGTTCGCTCCGACCGCGACCTCGTGTTCTACAACGCGCCACGGCACGTCTCCCAGGCGGTCACGCTCGATCAGGAACCCGCGCCGGGCACCGCGCGCCTCAGCGTCTCGCTGCCGCGCACCGAAGCGGACGTCGATCGCATCGTCGTCGCGGGCTCCGTGGACGGGGCGACCTTCGGCGACATCCACGGGCTCACCGTGGCCGTGCACGCCGTCGACGGGGCGGTCGTGACGTTCGAGATCGATGCCGTGGACGCCGTGCCCGCGCTGATGTTCGGCGAGTTCTACCGCCGGGATGGGCAGTGGCGGTTCCGTGCCATCGGCCAGGGCTGGGCGAGCGGACTGGCGGGGCTGGTGACCGAGTTCGGTGTCCAGGTCGAGGATCCATCGACACCCGCCCGCACCACCCATCCAACCAACCCGTTCCGGGTACGGCGGTCCACCGGCGGTTCGTCGGCGCAGGAGCGCGTTGCGGGCCGAGCCACGTCCGGAACGGACCCGACCACCGCCGACCGGTTCGCACGGCACGACGCCGCCCCGGCCCGCCATGTCGCGCACGGATCGCTGTCTTCCCTCCCCTCGCGGGCCGACGCGGAAGCTCCCGCCACCGCCGAGCGAACGGAACCGGGGGTCGCCGCGGGAGACGTTCAGCTACGTCGCGCCGAGGAGTCGGCCGGACGGTTCGATGCCCCCACCCGGCCGCACACCGAAGTGCTCGACTCTCCCCTGCCCCGGCCGCGTACCGGCCGACCGGTCGACCTCAACCGCCACACCGCACCGCTGGCTCCTGCGCCGCCTCCCGATCCCGAGCACGCGGATTGGCACTCCGATCCGGACAACCCCGAATGCATGCGGTGGTGGGACGGCACCGCATGGACCGAGGACAGGTACCTGCGGCACCCGGCAGGCGGTCGCCACTGCGCCCGCTGCGGAAGCCCGCTGCGGCGCAAGCTGTTCGGCGGGCTCGCGCCGTGCCCGCGATGTGCGCAGGAGATCGAGGAGTACCTGACCCATTGGCACACCCGCGCGTGGCGGGTGCTCACCGGCCACGGTCCGCGCGGCCCGGAGTGGGCCGCGCTGTGGGCGTCGTTGCGTTACCAGCGCATCGACGCCGAAGCGGGCCGCGCGGCGTTGCGCGACGTGGCGCTGAGCTACGTGGAGCGGCTGGTCACCTTCGCCTTCGCCGACGGCGAGGTCAGGCACGCGGAGCTGGAACTGTTCGAGCAGGCGGTCACCGAACTCGCGCTCGGCGGGCCGCTGATCGAGGACCTGCGCAGGCGGATGCATCGCGGGAACATCCTGTACCGGCTGCGCACGGGTGATCTGCCGATCCTCCGCACGCCGGGCCTGCATCTGGACCCCGAGGAGACGGTGCACCTGGACCTGCCCGCCACGCACGTGCGCCAGCTCGCCCGCGGCCCGAAGCTCACCGAGGGCAGGCTGATCGGCAGCAACAAGAAGCTGCGGTTCGTCGGGGCCGACACCGGCATCGAGATGCCTTGGTCGCGTATCGTTTCCGTGCGCACCGAACAGCGGACGGTGGTGCTCGCGGCCACCTCGGCGCGCGGCGGCGCGACGTTCGCCGTCGACGACCCGGACTACGTCTGCGCCGCCTTGGAAGGCGCGTTGCGCGTGGCGAAACGGCTCGTCCTCACGCCTGGCCAGCGCGACACCCGGAGCATCCCGCAGGAGGTGAAGGCGCAGGTGTGGCAACGCGACGGCGGCCGGTGCGTCGAGTGCGGCGACGGGCACTATCTGGAGTTCGACCACATCATCCCGCTCAGCCGTGGCGGCGCGACCAGCGCGGCGAACCTCCAGATCCTGTGCCGGGCGTGCAATCGCGCCAAAGGCGCCCGCATCTGACCCTCGGCCGCCGGTCTCACTCGACGAGCAGGCCCGCCGTGCGGCCCAGGTCGGCCAGCATCGCGTCGAACAGGATCTCCGGCTTCTCCAACGGGATCGGGTAGTTCCCGAACACCTCGAGCGTGACATGGCCGTAGAGCCGCGCCCAGATCTGGATCATCAGATACATCACGCCGAGATCCAGCTTCTCGGCGGGGAACTTCTGGCCCGACTCCGACAGCGCGGCCAGCAGTTCGGTCTGGAAATGCACCAGGTCCTCGCGCAGCTCCGGCGGGATGACATCGGTGGGCGGGGTGACGATGTCGTAATTCGCCAGCAGCCTGCCCGCCGCGGCGAGGAAGACCCGGCCGAACGGCTCGTCGAAGCGGCGCGGCGCGCGGGCCTGCCCGGCGCTGGGCGAGGCGAACACGAGGGTGAACTCCCTGGTGTGCGTCAGCGCCCAGCGCCGGAAGCCGCGGCAGATGGCGAAGAACTGCACGGCGCCGTCATCGGGGAGCGTGGCGATCTCGGCGGTCAGTTCCTCGGCGAGGTCGGCGCAGAAATCCAGCCGCAGTCGCTCCAGCAGGGCTTCCAGCGAGTTGTAGTACCGGTACAGCGCGGGCGCGGTGACACCGAGTTCGCGCGCGATGGCGCGCAGGGTGACCGCGTCGGGCCCGCGCTCCACCAGCAGCGTGCTGGCGACCCGCCGGATGTCGGTGTCGGTCACCACCGGCGCACGGCCTCGTGGTCTGGACTGTTGCACCGATCATTCAAGCGTATTCGACTTCCCAGCGCTTGATTCCGTTCAACCAGCCCGATCGCAGCCGCACCGGATCGGACACCTGGCGCAGGTTTGGCATCACCTCGGCGATGGCGTTGAACATCAGGTCGATCTGCAACCGGGCCAGGTTCGCGCCGACGCAGTAGTGCGTACCGGTGCCGCCGAAGCCCACGTGCGGATTCGGGTCGCGCAGCACGTTGAAGGTGAACGGGTTCTCGAACGCCTCTTCGTCGAAATTCGCCGAGCTGTAGAACAACCCGAGCCGCTGCCCCTTCTTGATCTCCTGACCGCCGAGCACCGTGTCCTGGGTCGCCGTGCGCTGGAAGGCGGTGACGGGCGTGGCCCACCGGACGATCTCGTCGGGCGCGGTGCGCGGGCGCTGCTGTTTGTAGATCTCCCACTGCTCGGGGTGGTCCACGAACGCCTTCATGCCGTGGGTGATCGAGTTGCGCGTGGTCTCGTTGCCCGCCACCGAAAGCAGGATGACGAAGAACGCGAACTCGTCCGAGCCCAGGTGCTCGCCGTCGATGTCGGCGTTGACCAGTTGGGTGACGATGTCCTCGGCCGGGCAGGCGCGCCGCTGCTCGGCCATGTTCCAGGCGTAACCCATCACCTCCGCGGTGGCGGCGTGGTGATCGCCCTCGAACTCCGGATCGTCGTAGGAGATCATCTGGTTGGACCAGTCGAAGATCTTCTTCCGGTCCTCCTGCGGGATGCCGAGCAGCTCGGCGATGGCCTGCAACGGCAGTTCGCAGGCCACCTGTTCGACGAAGTCGCCGCTGCCGGACTTCTTGGCCTCGTGCACGATCCGCGCGGCGCGTTCGGTGAGCGCCGCGCGCAGGCTCTCCACCGCCCGCGGCGTGAAGCCCTTGGAGATGATGCGGCGGGTCTTGGTGTGTTTGGGCGGGTCCAGGTTGAGCAGCAGCATGTTGCCGAGCATGTCGATCTGCTCGCGGGTGGTCTCCTCGTTGAACCGGATGATCGCGGTGTTCTGGTGCGAGGAGAACACGTCCGGATTCTTCGAGATCTCCTTGATGTGGGCGAGCTTGGAGACGACCCAGTATCCGCCGTCGTCGAAGCCGCTGGCGCGATCGGGCTGGGCGCACCACCACACCGGGGCGGTGCGGCGCAGTTCGGCGAACTCCGCGATGGGCAGGCGGGTGGCGAGCAGATCGGGGTCGGTGAAGTCGAATCCCGCCGGGATCGACGGCGTGGTCACGGTCACGGCTAACTCCTACGGTCCGGTCCGCGCGCGGACCGAACGACGATGGGAACACGGTCTACCCAGATGCAACCACAGAACCACACCGCGTGAACAGTGTTTAGTAAAACATGTTTACTCCTGTCGCCCCGGACCTGGCGCAGTACTGCGCGACCAGCGACGACGAGCGGAGCCCGATCCGCGAGGTCCCGTGCCGGCCCGCGACGACCAGTTCACCGCAGGGCGATCAACGGCGGCGGCTGCCAGCGTCTCCGCAAGACCTCCGGGCGCGGGGCGAACAAGCCCAGGTTCGCGGAGAACGGGCTCGATTCCGGGATGGGCAGCCAGTTGCCCCTCGGGACGCCGGGACCTGGATCGTCCTGCTGGAGCGTGATGTCCAGGGAACCGTCGGGGTTCAGCACGACCGGAACGTGATGGCCCACCGAGTAGATCTCGGCCGGGTTGGGCACCAGATAGTCCGCGGCGTCGTAGACGGCCAGCGACCAGAAGGCGTCGACCGGCGGCAACTCGCCCGCCACGAAGTGCAGCCGGAAAGGGCCTGCCCCTGCGGGAACCGCCGTGAAGAAATAGTGCGCGTCCTCGGGCAGGGGGATGCCGAGAGCGCCGAAGGCCGTGACGGCACGCAGGAGATAGTCGGTGCCGAACCGGCCCGCTCCGAGATCGGAGACCCAGCCGTTGTCGTTGGTGGTATTGGCGCCGAGGGTGACCGGCAGTTGCCGCGCGACGGTGTCGGCCGCGGCGGTCAGTTCGGCCTCGGAGACGCCTTCGACCGCCCCGCCCGGCCGGATGCCGATCTCGGCGAAGCGCCGCATGGCCGGCGCGTCCTCCGGGGCGGGCGGATTGATCGACATCACCGCGCACATCCGATCGAAGAATTCACGCGCCTGCATCCCCATGACCTGTTCGACCGGGCGCTGCGCAGCCGGTGCCCCGCCGGCCGCCGGCGCCGAGGGGCGGCCGGTGCCCGCGATCCACGCACTCAACGGGACCAGCCGCAGCCGCTCCTGCACAGAGCGGACGATCGGCAGATCGCTGTCACCGTCCACCTGGATGCGAACGATCAGCCACGCCGTCGGCGTCGGCATCGGCAGCGGGGTCAGACCTTCGGGCAACAAACCCGACCACCGGGGACCGGTCACCACGTAGGTGTACGGCGGGGCAGCCGACTGCGCCTGCGGCCGGATACTGCTCGGGTTGTGCACGTTGTTCGTCCAGGCATCCAGCACTTGCGCCAGCCAGAACCGGCCGCCGTCCATCGCGGGAACGCTCAGCACCATCGGCTCGGAGGTCAGATCCAGCCACGCCGTCGACTGCAAGGTGTCGGGGTCCGGCCGCACCACGATCCGTTCCGCCGCGGTCGGCAACGTCGTGGCGTGCCGGAACCGGTTGGTCGGTGTGGCCGCCGTGGCGGCCGACCGGGTCAGGTCCATGACCACCAGGGGAAAGCCGAAGACATAGGCGTCTTTGACGATCATGCCGCGCTCGCTGGTCACGGAACCGGGAGCCGATCCGTTCGGATCCGATCCGCCACACGCCGCCGCGCCGAGCACGGCCGTCGCCGCCATACCCAGCACGGCGCGCCGGGACAGCGCGGGATCGCGGTAGGTCCAGTCGGTCGTGATCCCGTCCCACCTCCGCTCGATCGGGTGCCGCGCCGGATCCGTCCCGGATTATAGCCGCCCCGCGCAGGTGAAATGGCTGGTCAACGCGCCAGAAGAGGGCGGTGACCGGATCAGGTCACCGGCACCAGCGGGGGTGGACGCCACCGCCCGTGGATCGCCTCCGGTTTGGGCGCGTACATGCGCAGGGTCAGCGAGAACTGACCCGATTCGGGGATGGGCAGCCAGTTCCCGGCGGGAACACTCGGGCCCGGGTCGCTGTACTGCAAGGTGATATCGGAGGACCCGTCGGGATTGAGCGTCACCGGAGCGGGGTGGCCCACCGCGTAGATCTCGGCCGGATTCGGTACCAGATAGCTATCGGCGCCATAGGCGGTCAGCGACCAGAAGTCGTCGACGGGGGGCAACTGGCCGGGTGCGAAGTGCAGCCGGAATCGCCCCGCGCCACCGCTCGCGTCTGTGGACGCGAACAGCGTCGGATAGAAGGCGTTCTCGGCCAGGCTGGCGCCGAGGGCTACCCGCGCGATGACGGCGCGCAGCATGTAGTCGGTGCCGTACCGCCCGACGTCGGGGTCGACGAGCCAGCCGTTCTCGTTGACCGTCCGCGCACCCAGGTACACCGGAATCTGCTGCTGTGCGGTGTCCACCGCGGCGGACAGATCGGTGTCCGAGAGGCCTTCCACCGCGCCGCCCGGCCGGATGCCGATCTCGGCGAAGCGCCGCATGGCCGGCGCGTCCTCCGGGGCGGGCGGATTGATCGACATCAACCCGCACATCCGGTCGAAGAACACGCGCGGGTCCATCTCCGCGACCCATTCGGGCGGCGGCTGCACACTCGCCCGCGCGGGCGGCGAGGCGGGCGCGGACGGGCCGGCGTTCGCCGGCCACCCGCTCAACGGGACCAGCCGCAACCGCTCCTGCACAGAGCGGACCACGGGCAGATCGCTGTCACCGTCCACCTGGATGCGAACGATCAGCCACGCCGTCGGCGTCGGCACCGGCAACGGGGCGATGCCATCCGGCAGCGTTCCCGACCACCCCGGACCGGTCACCGCATAGGCGTACGGCGCGGTTCCCGACCTCGCCTGCGGCCGTGTATTGCTCGGGTTGTGCACGTTGTTCGTCCAGGCATCCAGCACTTGCGCCAGCCAGAACCGACCGGCGTCCATCGCGGGCACGCTCAGCACCATCGGCTCGGAAGTCAGATCCAGCCACGCTGTCGAACGCAGCGTATCCCGATCCAGCCGCACGACCTCTCGCTGCACCGGGGTGGGCAGCGCCGTCGCGTGCTGGAACCGGTTGGCGGGCGCGGTCGCCTCCGCCGCCTCGCGCGTGACGTCCATCAGGACGATCGGGTAGCCGTACACGTAGGCGTCCTTGGCGATCGTGACGGCGTCATCGGGAACAGGGCCCGTCGTCGAGTCCTCGTCGCCGGATCGGCCGCACGCCGCCAGCCCGAACGCGGCCACCGATGTCGCCGCGATGCCGAGCGCCGTGCGCCGCGAGACCGCGACCCTGCCATCGGTCCTGTCGTCCATGATCCTGCTCCGCCTCCGATCGTATCGGGCCCCGCGAGATCCGAATCGGAGTATAGCCGTCTTGCGCGGCGGAAATCGCAGGTCAGCGCGGTGATCGCAGGATAGGCGCGGACCGTGTGGGTCGGCGCTCGCGGCGCTGGGCTCGTCCTCGCCGACGAGAACGCCCTGAGCGCCGCGTGGCGGCGGTCAGAACTCCAGAACGGTGTTCATAATGGTGCCCGCGCTGGTGGCGACCACCCCGCCGAGCATCGCGCCCGCGATCATCTTCGGCGACTGCAATCCGCCGCCGCTCCACTTCTCCCAGGCGAATCTGCCGCCCGCGTAGATGATGCTGACGATGCCCGACGCCAGCGCGAACCAGGTCAGATACCGCACGAACTGCAAGAGCTTGTCCGCCAAAGGCGGTGCCTCCGGGGTCGGATTGCCGATCTGCGCCAACGTCGTGATCGAATCGCCGACCGACGCCAGAATGATGCTCACCGTTTACTCCCTCTACGCTCGAATACAACCCTGCCGCCGACCAGTCGCTCCGCGAAAGCCGTTCGACCACCGATGAATTCGGCCACGAACCAGGATACGGGCACCGGCCGCGCAGCGGGGAGCGCTCTGCCGCATCGCTTGCGGACCGGCGATGGCGCCGCGCCGGGGGCGCCACCGCGTCCGGTGACCCGCGACGGTCATGTCCCGACCGGCGCGCGTCGTTCCTGGTCCCGCAAATTCGCCTACCCGGGACGGATATTCCGAAACGCGATCTCCCTGCACTCCACGGACCCGACTGCATCACGGCGAGCGAACGGATACGATCTTCTCAGCGAATCACTTGCCCCTGTCCCGAATCCGGAATGAGCGAACGACGATGATCCTGGCCGCCGCTTTCGACACCCTGGCGCAGATCGGCAACCCGACTCCGGAAGCACCGCCGATCTCCGACAAGTTCCTCCAACTGGTCCGCTACCTGACGTGGTTCGTGCTCCTGTCGGGCATCTGCGGCATCATCTACGCCGGTGGCCGCTTCGCCTGGGAGAAGTGGACCGGCGGCGGGCTCGAATCGCCGAAGATGGTGGCGGGAGCCATGATCGGCGGCGTGGTCGCCACCAGCGCGGGCACCATCATGAACGCCGTCATCGGCTGAACCGAAGCACACCGGAGCCCTCATTCCCGCAGAATGCCCGCGCTTCGCGCCGCGCGCAGCCAATCCGGGAACTCGCCGAGCAATCGCGCGTACAGCTGCGCGTCATCGACCTGATCGATGTCGTCGAGGGCGAAGAAACCCGCGTTGTCGACCGTGCGGCCGGAGAGCTCGTCGAGGGTGCGCAGCAGGCCGTAGTTCGCGCGGCCGAGGCCGACGAACTGCCAGAAGGCAGGCAGCATGGCCGCTTCGCGCATGAGCGCGGCGATCTCGCGCTTCTTGGCGAAGCCGCCGTCGGTGAAGAACAGCACGAGAGTGGGGCGCTCGCCCGGCCGCAATGAATTGATGATGTCGCGCATGATCGGCAGTTCGTCGTTGCGGCCGCCGAGCCGGTCGTAAACGATGCCCCCATGGGTGCCGGTGAGATGCAGGAAGGTTCGCGCCCACTCCGCACCGTGCTCGACGGTGATATCGGGCAATTTGGCGAACGACAGCGCGTAGAGATACGCCTCCAGCGTGCCGTCGTCGTCGAGCTGGGTGGCCACCGGGATCATCCGCTGCACGACGCGATGCACCACCTCGTCGCGGTACTGCCGGTTCATGCTGCCGGTCTTGTCGATGACCAGCACGACGCGGGCGCGAATCCCGAACGCGTCCTTGTCGATGAGGACTTTCGCGACCTCGCGCTTGCGCAGGTCCAGCTCGGCGCGCTTGTCGAAGGAGAGCTTCGCCTCGCCGGGGACGGTGAAGACGTCCGCGGGCGCGGCCGGGCCCGGGAATCGGGTGTCCTCCTGGGCCGGTTCGTCGTCCACGCTCACGCCGTGATCGGTGACCAGCGCGGCGAACCCGCCCGCATAGCCTTGCCCGACCGCCCGCACCTTCCACGCGCCCTGGCGGCGGTACAGTTCCAGCGCGATCACCACGGATTCGCTGCCCAAGCCCTCGACGCGGTATTCGTACAGCATGTTCCCCGCCGGGTCCGCGATCGTGACGATCGGCGGCGGGAACCGGCCGAACGTCTCCGCCGGGTCGTCGAGAGTCAGCACCGCGCGCAGTTGCGCGATGTCGGTGGGCAGGTCACCGAGCGAAACCGCCAGCGCGGCAGGCGTTCCCCCGCCGAGTGACACGCCCGGCGCGCTCGGCTGGTTGAAGAACACGAAGTCGGCGTCCGAGCGCACCCGTCCCGATTCGGTCACCAGCAGCGCCGACACGTCGACCTGGGCCTCGGTCCGCACCGACACCACCACGCGGGCCACGTCCACCGGCCCGTTCTGACCTTTGACCAATGCCACGCCCACCGAGACCCCCAGCCTTCGTCACTCCGGAATACCTACCGGGATCAGCGTAGGTGCGGCCTCGGGGAAATGCGGCCCTTCGCTCCGCGTCCGCCTCCGGCGAACCAGCGGTCGCCGTAGCGCACTGCGACGGAGTGCCATTCCCCACCGAGCCACTCGATGAAGCGGGTCGGCTCCAGATCGGCGAGGTCGGCGACCATGATCACCGCGTCGCCGCCGATGACGAGCCGCGCCCTCCTGGTCGCCGGTGCGGCGCGACGGCGTCAACCCGTGCGGGAGGATTCCGCGGCGCCGGTGATATTGCGCGCCATCCCGCCGAAGATGGCCGCGTGGAACGGCGCGATGGACTTCCAGTACAGGTGCCCGGCCAACCCGTGCGGTTCGAACAAGGCACATTGGCGATAGGTGGCGCCGGGACCGTCGGGCTCGACCCACAGCTCCAGCCAGGCCCGGCCCGGCACCCGCATCTCGGCGCGCAGCCGCAGCATCCGGGGCCGCTCGAGCCGTTCCACGCGCCACCAATCCAGCGCCTCGCCTTCGTGCAGCCGGTGCGGATCGCGGCGGCCGCGTCCGAGACCGACACCGCCCGCGAGCCGATGATCCACCCCCGCAGCGACCAGGCCAGCGGGAAGGAGTACCAGCCGTGTTCGCCCCCGATCGCCTCGATCACCCGCCACAGCGTCGCCGGGTCGGCGTCGGTGTGCCGCTCGCGCACGTCCCGGTACAGCGATCCACCCGACCACTCCGGATCGGTGGGCAGCGGATCCGACGGCGCACCCGGCGGATGCGCGTCCGACCACCTGGTCGGCACGTCCAGATCCCGGATCTTCCGCAACGCCAACGTCACCGCCCGCCGGTAACCCGTCGGCCCGCCCGGTGGGTCGGGAACGAGGCCCGCGATCGCGTGGTCGCGGCAGACCACGTCGTTGATCAGCGACTCCATCAGCGGCACGGCGATGGCGCGCGGCACCGGGGTCACCAGGTTCACCCACTGCGCCGACAACCACGGCGTCAGCACCGGCACCGGCACGATCAACCGGCGCGGCAGCCCCGCCACCTCGGCGTAGCCGCGCATCATCTGCACGTAGGTCAGCACGTCCGGACCACCGATGTCGAAGACGCCGCCGGTCCCCTCGGGCAGCGTCGCCGCCTCGGTCAGGTAATACAGCACGTCCCGCACGGCGATCGGCTGAATCCGGTTGTGCACCCAGCGCGGGGTGACCATCATCGGCAAACGCTCGGTCAGGTAGCGCAGCATCTCGAAACTGGCGGAGCCGGAACCGATGATCACCGCGGCCCGCAGTACCAGGACGGGCACCGAGCCCGCCCGCAGGATCTCGCCCACCTCGGCGCGGGAGGCCAGGTGCCGCGACAGCCGCTGCTCGTCCGGGACGATGCCGCCCAGATAGACGATCCTGGTCAGGCCCGCGTGCGCCGCCTCCGTCGCGACCAGCGTGGCGGCCTCCCGGTCCACTGTGTCGAAATCGGCGCGCGTCAGCGAATGGACCAGGTAGTACAGCACGTCCTGCCCGGCCAGCGCGGCCCGCACATCAGCGGCGGAGGTGACGTCACCGGCCAGCACCTCTACGCGATCACGCCAGGGCGCCTCGGCGAGCTTGCCCGGTGTACGAGCCAGGACCCGGACCGTATGACCGGCGCGCAGCAACTCCGGCACCAGGCGTCCGCCGATGTAGCCGGTAGCACCGAACACCACACATCGCACGACAACCACCCTTCCGGAGCCCTGTTCAGGTGATGACCAGGGCCTGCCGGGTCAAACCACGCCCGTCTTCCGCATATGCACGCCTGCCCGACGGGGCCGGCACCGGCCGGGCGGGCCGCAGCGAGCCCTGCTGGATCCCCTGACCTCGTGCCAGACTGGGCGCGTGAGCGAACGTAGCAAAAGCCACGGACCGGACAACCGCACACCGCGGGATCGCGGTGACGTGATCGGTGTAGGCCTGCTGTGGCTGGCCAAGTGGGCGCTGTGCATCGTCGCCATCGCGGCGGGCGCGTGGGTGCTCGGATTCCTGGTCGCCCGGCTGTGGGTGGTGATCCTGCCGGTGGCGCTGGCGATCGTGGTCGCCACCGTGCTGTGGCCGCCGGTGCGCTGGCTCACGGCGCACCGGCTGCCGCCCGCCGCGGCCGCGGGAATCGCGCTGCTGGGTTTCATCGGGGTGCTGGCCGGTGTCATCGCGCTGATCGTGCCCTCGGTCGTGGACCAGGCGCCGGAACTGGCCGACAAGTCCAGCGCGGGCGTCGAACAGGTGCGTGACTGGTTACAGGGGCCGCCACTGAAAATCCGCGACGAGCAATTGGATTCGGCCGTCGACGCGATCGTCTCCCGGCTGCAATCGAGTTCGGAACAGATCGCGACCGGCGTGTTCAGCGGCGTGACCACCGCGACGTCGGTGCTGGTCACCTTCTTCCTGGTGCTCGTGCTGAGTTTCTTCTTCGTCAAGGACGGACCGCGTTTCCTGCCGTGGCTGCACACCGTCTCCGGTAGCCGCACCGGCAAGCACCTGGAGGAGGTGCTCAACCGGGTCTGGGTCGTGCTCGGCGGATTCATCCGCACCCAGGCGCTGGTCAGCCTGGTCGACGCGGTGCTCATCGGGGCGGGCCTGGTCATCCTCGGCGTGCCGCTGGCGCTGGTGCTCGCGGTGATCACCTTCCTCGGCGGATTCGTCCCGATGGTCGGCGCGTTCGTCGCCGGAGCGCTCGCCGTGCTGGTCGCCCTGGTGGGCAACGGCTTCGTGACCGCGCTCATCGTGCTCGGCATCGTTATCGCCGTGCAGCAGCTGGAAGGCAATGTGCTGCAACCGGTGTTGCAGAGCCGCACCATGCAACTGCACGCGGTGATCGTGCTGCTCGCGGTCACCGCGGGTGGATCGCTGTACGGGATCGTCGGCGCGTTCCTGGCCGTGCCCGTCGTCGCGATGGCGGCGGTCGTCCTGCGCTACGTCGGCGAGCAGATCGACGCGGCCACCGTGCCGCCACCGGAACCGGAGACCGAGGCCGAGCCCGCCGAATGACCGGCGGCGGTCGCGCTCCCGAGCGCCATCGTTGCACTCAGTCCGAATGTAACTATCGCCGTCACCCGTCTCGGTTCCTAGCGTCACTGGACATGACAACTGATCTGAGCACCCCGCTCAACGACATCGCCGACGCGACGGCCAGGGCCGTCGCGGACAACCCGGCGAACGCGCTGGTGGTGTTCCGTGCCTCCGGCACTCCGGAGGGGACGGTGGGCAGCGCGATCACCCTCGGCGAGCACACCGTGCGGGTGGACGAGCCGCCCGCGCTCGGCGGCGCGGACACCGCGCCCAACCCGGTCGAGGTGTACCTGGCCTCGCTCATCGCCTGTCAAGTAGTGACCTACCGGTTCTGGGCTCAGCGCCTCGGCATCACGATCGACGAGCTCTCGGTGAGCGCCGAGGGCGATCTCGACGTGCGCGGGTTCTTCGGCTTGGACGACAATGTCCGCGCCGGATTCCGAGCGGTGCGGGTGACGGTACGCGTCAGCGGTCCCGACACCGAACAGCGCTATGCCGAACTCCAGCGCACTGTCGACGCGCACTGCCCGGTGCTCGATCTCACCACCGGCCACACTCCGGTCGACACCACTCTGATCACCGCTTAGCCGCCGTCCCCGCCCGATCGATCCATTCCACGAGGAGGACCTCCCCGATGACCGAACCCGACCTGTCCCAGCACTGGAGCTTCGAGACCAAGCAGATCCACGTCGGACAGATCCCGGACGGCACGACCAACGCCCGCGCGCTGCCTATCTACCAGACCACCTCCTACACCTTCCGCGACACCGCGCACGCGGCGGCGTTGTTCGGTCTGGCGGAGCCGGGCAACATCTACACCCGGATCATGAACCCCACCCAGGACGCGGTGGAACAGCGCATCGCCTCCCTCGAAGGCGGCGTCGCCGCCCTGCTGGTGGCCTCCGGCCAGGCCGCGGAGACCTTCGCGATCCTCAACATCGCCGGAGCGGGCGACCACATCGTCTCCAGCCCGCGGCTCTACGGCGGCACCTACAACCTCTTCCACTACTCGCTGCCCAAACTGGGCATCGAGGTCTCCTTCGTGGAAGACCCCGACGACCTCGAGCAGTGGCGGGCCGCCGTCCGCCCGAACACCAAGGCGCTCTACGGCGAGACCATCTCCAACCCGCAGAACCACATCCTGGATATTCCGGGCATCGCGGCGGTCGCCCACGACAACGGTGTGCCGCTGATCGTGGACAACACCGTCGCCACGCCGTACTTGATCCAGCCGCTGGCCCACGGCGCCGACATCGTCGTGCACTCGGCCACCAAGTACCTCGGCGGCCACGGCGCGGCCATCGCGGGCGTGATCATCGACGGTGGCGAGTTCGACTGGACCGGTGGCCGGTTCCCCGGCTTCACCGAGCCCGACCCGAGCTACCACGGTGTGGTGTACGCCGATCTCGGCGCGCCCGCCTACGCGCTCAAAGCGCGTGTGCAGTTGCTGCGCGACCTCGGCTCGGCGGTCTCGCCGTTCAACGCGTTCCTGATCAGCCAGGGCCTGGAGACGCTGAGCCTGCGGATCGAGCGTCATGTGCAGAACGCGCAGGCGGTGGCCGAATTCCTCAGTTCCCGTTCCGAAGTCACCTCGGTCTCCTACGCGGGCCTGCCGTCGTCGCCGTGGTACGAGCGCGGCCGCAGCCTCGCGCCGAAGGGCGCCGGCGCGGTGATCGGCTTCGAACTGGCCGGCGGCGTCGACGCGGGCAAGCGGTTCGTCGAGGCGCTGCGGCTGCACAGTCACGTCGCCAACATCGGTGACGTGCGCTCGCTGGTGATCCACCCGGCTTCCACCACCCACTCGCAGCTGACGCCGGAAGAGCAACTGGCCGCGGGCGTCACACCCGGTCTGGTCCGGCTCGCGGTCGGCATCGAGGGCATCGACGACATCCTCGCCGACCTGCGTGCCGGATTCGCCGCGGTAGGCTCCTGACGCGCGGCGCCCCGGGTCGTCCGAACCCGGGGCGCTTGCCTCTTCCTCGTCGGGAATTCCGTCGTCACAGCCGGGCGGTGACCCGTTTCGGGCTTATTTTCGAGATTACCGTCGGCAAAACCGGTGCCGAACTGAGTTATTCATATATTTCACACGGCGCCACCGCTATTCGGCGCCCTTCGGCTCATTCCAATTGATGCGCGCACGGCGGCCGACGATCGAGAAGAAACAAAAATTCGCGCATCCGTAGGACGTTCCGGATCGAACTAGAAAGGTAGGTATATGTCTTCTTCAGAATGAGGTGGGTACGTTCATGGACCGAGAAACGCCCGAAACTCCGGCACACCCGTTCTTACGCCGCGCCGCCACCCTGGTCGTCGCGGGCGCCATCCCCTTGTCGGTGGCCGGCGCCGCGACCGCGACCGCGCAGCCGCTCGTGCCGGATATCTCCATCCGGATTCCGTTCGCCCCGGTGCCCGCCGTCGGCGTCGTCGCCCCGGCGGCCGATCCCGTGGACCCCGGAGCCGTTGTACCCGAAGCCGCGCCTCCCGCGCCCCCCGTCTCCTCCGGCCGCAACGACCTGAGCACCAATCGGCCGATGCCGGACCCGAACGTGCTCGCCCCCGTCCTCCCGCACCGGCTGCGTCTGCCCAACCCCGCCGCACCGGCTCCCGCGGTCGCGCCGATCGAGGCGCCTCCCGGCACGCTGCGCGTGGGTTCGGTGGTGATCGGCCGTCCGGACTTCCTGACTCCCGAGCAGGGCAAGATGATCAACGACGCGATCGCGGGCCCCGAAGCGGGCATCGCGCAGACCTTGGATTCGGCCGGGTTCGAGCCGTCGCGCTCCGACCGCATCGCCGCCGACCTCATCGGTTCCACCGCCATCGGCGCCTCGGTGGGCAGCATGGTGGCCGCGCCGGTCGCCTCCATCGGCGCCGTCATCGGCGCCATCTGCGGCGCCATCGCCGGTATCCCGATGTTCCCGACCGGGACGGTCGCCGTCATGGCCTTCGGCGCCGCCGTCGGTTACGGGTTCGTCGCGTCCCCGGCCATCGCGCTCGGCGCGGCCGTCGGCGCGGGCGTCGGGCTGGCGCAAGGGCTGCTCATGCCGCCCACAGTGCCGGCCTCGTAACTTCCGCTCCCCTGTCTCCATCGGATCTTCCCCTTCTCCAGCGGCCATGTTCGGCCACGGCGTTGTTCGGCCACGGCGTTGTTTGGCCACGGCGTTGTTCGGCCACGGCGTTGTTTGGCCACGGCGTACGGGGCTATCGCGAAGAAGACCGGCTGAAGATGGCCGGCCGGTCTCTTCACGAAGGAGGTTGTGACATGAGCACAGTCGACAAGGCGAAGAACAAAGCCGAGAAAGTCGCGGGCCAGGCCAAGGAGAAGTTCGGCGAGGCCGCGGGCGACCGGGGGAAGCGGGACGAAGGCCGCACCGACAAGGTCAAGTCGGATTTGAAGGACGCGGGCGAGAAAGTCAAGGACGCCTTCAAGCACTGACCCGGCCGCCGTCGAAGCGGATGGCCGCGCCGAGCGGTCATCCGCTCCGCTGTGCGCCCGGTCGGTCCTCCTCGGCCAGTCGCAACTCGCTCGGCCACCAGATCCGGCGCCCGATCGAGCTGAACAGCGCGGGGATCACCACCGTGCGCACGACGAACGTGTCGAGCAGGATGCCGAGGCCGACCACGATGCCGACCTGGGTGAGCGTGATCAGCGGTAGCACGCCGAGCACACAGAAGACCGCGGCCAGCACGATGCCCGCACTGGTGATCACCGCGCCGGTCACCGACACCGCCCGCACCATGCCGCGCGTGGTTCCGTAGCGCGGAGTCTCCTCACGCGCCCTGGTGACGAGGAAGATCGTGTAATCGACGCCGAGCGCCACCAGGAACAAGAACGCGAACAGCGGCACGCTGATGTCCAGCGCCGGGAAACCGAAGACGTACTCGCTCATCCAGCTGCCCAGGCCGAGCGCGGCCAGCGCGCTCAGCACCGTGACCGCGACCAGCAGCAGCGCGGCGGGCACCGCGCGCAGCAGCACGAGCAGCACCACGAGCACGACCACGAGGATGAGCGGGATGATCAGCTTGCGGTCGCGGCTCGCCGCCGTCTGGATGTCCAGCGCACGAGCGTCGGTGCCGCCGACCACCGCGTCGGCTCCCGGCGCCCGCGCGAGGGACGCGCGCAGCCCCTCGATCGTGTCGAAGGCGCGCGCGGACGACGGCGGCGCGTCGATCACCACCGACCATCTGGTCAGCCCCGTCGGGGAAGCGCCGGTCTGCCGGGCCGACACCACGCCCTCGGTGCGGCCCAACGCCTCTTCGACCGCGGCCGCCTCCGCACTGCGCGCGAGGACGATCGCGGGATCGGAGGCACCGGACGGGAAGTGCCGCGCGAGCGCGTCGAATCCCTCCACCGACTCCGCGCGCACCCGGAACTGCTCGGTCTGGGAGAGCCCGACCTGCGCCGTCAGCAGCCCGGTCGCACAGATCGCGAGCGCCGTGATCGCGGTTCCGGCGACCAGCGCGGGCCTGCGCACCACCCGCGCGGCGATCGCGTGCCAGACTCCCTCGTCCGCCGTGTCGCGGTTGTCGGCTCGGGGCACGAAAGGCCAGAAGACCCTGCGCCCGCACAACGCGAGCGCGGCAGGCAGCGCGAGCAGGACGAATACCACCGCGACGAGCAGCCCGAGCGCGGCCATCACACCGAGACTGCGTGTGCTGGGCACCGAAGCCAGCAGCAGCACGAGCAACGCGGCCACCACGGTCACATTGCTCGCCAGGATCGCGGGCCCGGCGCGCCGGACCGCCTGCCGCAGCGCCGCTCGGTGGTCGGGCTCCCGGTGCAGTTCGTCGCGGTAGCGCGATACCAGCAGCAGCGCGTAGTTGGTGCCCGCCCCGAACACCAGCACGCTGGTCACGCCGGAGGTCGATCCGTCGAAGGTCAGCGGCGTCAGCCGGGCCAAGGCGGTCCCGGCGCTGGTCGCCACCCGATCGGCCACGCCGACCACCGCCAAGGGAACCAGCCACAGCACCGGAGACCGATAGGTCGCGATCAGCAACACCGCGACGACCGCCGCGGTCACCGCGAGCAAGGTGACGTTGGCTCCGGAGAAGGAGTCCGCGATGTCGGCGCCGAACGCCGGGCCACCGGTCACTTGCAAGATCAGCCCGTGGGTAAGCCGTCCCGCGCGGCCGCACGGATCTCTCCGACGCGGTCGGTCAACGGGAATCCGCTCAAGGCGGCGTCGACGGGCACCTGCCCGATCGCCGCTTTGCGGTCCGGCGCGGCGAGCAGTTCGCCCACGCCGGGCATGCGTCCCGACGCGCGGGCCATCGCCGCGGCCGTGGCGGCGCGGTCCTCCTCGGTCAGTTCGGCGCCGTCGGCGCGCGTCACCACGACGATCGCGGCGGCGGACCCCGCGTCCGGGAATTCTTCCAGCGCCTGGTCCGCCCGCGCGGACTCCGCCGACGACGGCAGCGCGGTGGGGGCCTGCCCGGCGGACTCGTTCTCCCCCACCGCGCCGATCAGGCCGATCGAGGCCGCGGCGAGCAGCACGAGCAGCACCCACGACGTCCGGGCGGTCACCACCGACGCATAGCGATCCCAAGCGTTCACTCGGCAACTCTCTCAGAAACTTAAATATTAAGCAATCGAGACACCCGCTGAACTACGCTGAACCCTCGTGTGTGAAAGGATGCGCCGTTGACCGAAGAACCGGACGTGGACGGGCCGGACCGTGATGTCCTGGAGACCGACATCGCCGCCGACATCCGCGCGCTCAGCGCGATCTCCGAACAGATCGGCCAGGTCTTCGCGCGGTCGAATCAATTGCGGCCCAACGACTTCCGTGCGCTGATGCACGTCGCGACCGCCGAGATAGATGGCGTTCCCTTGACCGCGGGCGGGCTCGGCAAGCTGATGGGCATCTCCTCGTCCGCGGTGACCTATCTGGTCGAGCGCATGATCGAGTCCGGTCACCTGCGCCGCGCCGCCGATCCGGCCGATCGCAGACGGGTCATCCTGCACTACGACGAGCACGGCATGGACGTGGCACGCGGCTTCTTCACACCGCTCGGACGGCAGACCCGCGCCGCGATGGCCGGACTGCCCGACGCCGATCTACGCGCCGCGCACCGCGTGCTGGTCGCCGTCGTCCACGCGATGCGCGACTATCACGAGGGCCTGACCTACGAGTGAGCACCCGCGAGCCGGTCCCCCGGCTCGCGCGTCAGTCCCGGAGAGCTTGCTCGCGCAGCGACTTCAATGTCTTGGACAGGATCCGCGAGACCTGCATCTGCGAACAGCCGATCCGCTGGGCGATCTGCTCCTGGGACATCGAATCGAAGAAGCGCATCACGAGCACCTGCTTCTCCCGTTCCGGCAACGCCGCCAGCAGTGGCTTCACCGCCAGATAGTTCTCCACGGTGCCGAAGTCCGGGTCCTCGGCGCCGAGCGAGTCCAGCAGGGAAGGACCGCCCGACTCCGCGTCGTCGGTGTCGGTGGCGGCGTCGATGGAGGAGGTCTGGTAGGCGTTGCGGGCGATGAGCGCCTGGGTCACCTCGTTGAGGTCCGCGCCGAGTTCCTCGGCGATCTCCCTGGCCCGTGGCATCCGGCCGAGCCGCTGCGACAGGATCTCCACGGTGGGGCCGATGGTGGACTGGATCTCCTTGAGCCGCCGCGGCACTCGCACCGACCAGGCGTAGTCGCGGAAATGCCTGCGTACTTCGCCCATGATCGTCGGGACCGCGAACGACAGGAAGGTCGCGCCGTGTCCCGGATCGAAGCGGTCGACGGCGGCGAGCATGCCCACCCGCGCGATCTGCAGCAGGTCCTCGAAACTCTCACCGCGCCCGCTGAACTTGCGCGCGATGTGCTCGGCCAGCGGCAGGCATCGCTCGATCACCTCCGCGCGCAGCGCCTCCCGGCGCGGATCGTCCGGCGCCAGCGCGGCCAGTTCGGCGAAGAGCGGCTCGATATTGTCGTAGCTGTCGCCCCGTGATTTGCGTTTGGAAGTGACCTGATCCGGATCGCTACTCATTATTCGAGCCGCCGCGCACCCACCGGAAGTCGACGGCAGTCGGATAACCGCCCGCGGCGGGATCGAGCTCGCCTCGCGAGGACGAGACCGAGTCGGTCAACGTCGCCACGATGTGCCAGCCGAAGCCGGACTCGTCCGGACTGGCGTCGGACACCGTGACGGTGGAGACGCGCACCTCCACCGCGTCGTCCTCGAAGCCGAACGCGCACTCCAGCTCCGCGCCGTCCACCGCGTCCAGCACCAGCGCGCTGGCCACCTCGTCGAGTGCCAGCCGGATATCGGTCACCTCGTCGATGCCGAAATCCGCCATGAGTGTGACCGTCTCGGCCAGGGCACGCAGCATAGCCAGCTGTTCGGACACCGCGGGCACCCGCACGCTGATCGTGCCGGTCCGCGTCGTAGCGGGAGGAGTCCCCTCACCCTTGCTCATGCACCGCTCCCAGAAGTCGCGCCGTCCGTCGGAGCGCTCAGCCTACGCCCCCTCGTCGACATGTTTCGAGCGGCCACGGCACTGCGCGCGCGTCCACGCCCGCTCCGGCCGGTGGCGGCGGGGATGACCAGCGCGTTCATCCGGCGCCCCGCGCCGTCGCCGGACCGATCGCCTCCGGCTTGCCACGTCGGCTCGATGGCGAAGGCTCCATTCGCTCCCCGCCGAGGATACGACGGCCGTCCCCCACCGCGCGCACCAACTCGGCGTAGGCGATCTCCCATTCGGCCAGCCGGGTCCACGCGGCGTGCATGCGCTCCCCACCGGGATCGTCGTGCATCAGCAGGTGGAACGCCTCCTCGGCCACGGCGGCCATCCGGTCGATCATCTCGCCGAGGCCCACCTCGCGCGGGACCGCGCCAGGCAATCGCAGCGCCGTCCACGTGTCGAGCCGATTCCGCAGCTCGGCACGGCGTTCATCGATCTCGGCGAGGCTTGCGGGGTCCTCCCGGCGACGTCTGTACAACTCGGTCAGCTCGCGCGCCCACCGGCTCACCGGGCCGTGCACGTGATATCCACCCAACGCGCACAGCAAGCTGCTCGGACTCGGCAACGCCGAGCTCTCGGACACGGTCCGTGGCCGTACACGTCGGACGAACATCGCCCTACCTCCTCGGCACCTCTACACCGATCCCACGGTCCGCACCGGGTGCGCCGCGCTGCGGCCGGAAGTCACAGTGGGGCGGTGAGTTCGAGATGGATGCCGTCGGGATCGGAGAACGACAGGATCGCGATCCCGAAATCTGCCATCTCTGTGATCTCGCCGTGTTCGATGCCCGCTGCGGACAGGCGGGCGGCCGCGGCCACCAGATCGTCGCGGGCCGCGACGGTGAAGCTGAGATGGTCCAAACCCACACGGTCGGCATCGAACCGGTCCGTCGCGGCCGCCACCGGGCGCAGGCCGAGCAGCATGCCGTTGGCCTGGAACACCACTCCGCCGAAGAGCCGCATCGGATCGGCGCGCACCGCCGGGTCATCCGGGCTGCCCGGTGATTCGGCGGCGACCGGGAAGCCGAGCACGTCTCGGTAGAAGGCACGGGACCGGGCTATATCGGTCACGGTCAACCGGATGTGGTGGGTTCCGGTCGTTTCGATCATCGTCACGCGAACTCCTCAGGTGAGGGATGGCGGGCTCGGACGGCTCCCCTGGCCTGCGCCGCAGGCGGCGAGCCGTCTCGCGATGAGAGTAGGCCAGGATTCCGAGGGAACCGAGTGTCGTAAACGACATCTTCGGTACTGTTCCCGACATGGACGTCGCTGTTTTCGTGGTGGACGGCGTGGCCGATTTCGGATACGCCGCGTTGCTGGAGACCTTCAACACCGCCAACGCCGTGCGCACCGAGCTCGCCGACCCTCCGCAGCCCTGGCGGGTGCGCAGTGTGTTGTTCGGCGCCACGGTGCGGTCGGGCAACGGCAACACGGTGCCGACGATTCCGCTCGACGAGCTCGGCGACGATTTCCAGCTGATGATCGTGCCCGCGGTGAACGTCATCGAGGCCGCGACGCTGATCGACCTGATCTCCGCACCGGAGAGCCGCCCCGTGCTCGACCGGCTGGTGGCGGCGCGCGAACGAGGCGCTCATCTCGCCGGCGCCTGCACCGGAACGTTCTTCCTGGCCGAGGCGGGCGTGCTGGACGGTTCGCCGGCGACCACGAGCTGGTGGCTCGGCCCGAGCTTCCGGCGCCGTTATCCGCGCGTCGAGCTCGACGAGGGCCGGACGCTGTGCCGCGGCAACGGCGTCACCACCGCGGGCGCGGCGCTGTCGCACATGGACCTGGCCATGTCGCTGATCGCCACGAGGAGCCCCGCGCTGGCCGAGCGCGCGATGCGTTACCTGGCGGTCGGCGCGGGACGACCGCAGCGCGAGTTCATCGTTCCGGAGATCATCGCCCGAGGCGATTCCGTCACCGCCGCCTTCGAGCGCTGGGTACGCGAGCACCTCGGCGAGAATTTCCGGATCTCCCAGGCCGCCCGCGCCATCGGGGTGACCGAGCGCAGCCTGCAGCGGGCCACGCACGCCGAACTCGGCATGTCCCCCACCGAATTCGTGCACGACATCCGGCTGGAACGCGCTGTGCACCTGCTGCGCACCACCTCGCTCACGGTGGACGCGGTGGCGGCCAAGGTCGGCTACCTCAACGCCGGAACCCTCCGCGGACTGTTCCGCCGCCGCCGGGGCACGTCGATCTCCGAGATCCGCATGGTGCGCGTCTCCTATTGAGCCGAGCGCCTTCGGCGGCATGCCAGGCCGCATCACCGGCCGGTGCGATGCGCGTCAGCTATACCGCGCGGGAGGTCGGGGGCGCGGCGAAGTCCTCGGCGAATTCGACGAAGTTCTGCACGACGGTTTCGCTCTCGCGTCGTACGGCGCGTTTGAGGAGAATGCCGGGCACCAGGAGCGACGAGTGCACCTCCGTGTGGTACCAGACCTGCGCTCCCGCGCCGTCCTCAACCACTTCGAACCACCCGCCGCCGCCGAGGCCGACGCAGCTGTCCACGACCCGCCACGACACCCGGTCATCGGTCCAGGCGTATTCCAGCACTTGCAGATCGGACCTGCCGAGGAAAGTATCGGCAGTCACATAAACCCGCTCCGGTCGGCCGGATTCACCGCGAGTGGCCACACGCGCATCCGAATACATCGACCATTCGGGAAGCATTTCGATGGCCGCCACCGCATCGAATACCTGGGCAGGACCGACGTCGACGGCGAAACGAATATCGGCTTTTACGCGCATAACTCCTCCACCCCCCTACCAACGCGGCCGATTCTGCCCGGGGCCGTACGCGTCGTCAACATGTGACAGCCCGGCCTCCCCGGGCGCCGCTTCGCGACTCTCGCGTCGGCCCGCAGAGCGCGCCGACGCGTGCCGCAGCTCCGGCACGAGAGCGGGCGAGCCCCGTTCGTCCTGCCGGTAGGACCCTCGCCTGCGTCCGTCCGCGGACTATCGCAAGGTGAGGGCGGTCTCCGATTCGACGCGGGTGAGCTTCTGCGGATTGCGGACGTAGTACAGACCGGTGATGCGGGCGTCCTCGACACGGATCGCCATGACGCCGTCGATCTCGCCGTCCAGGCGGTGGACGAGCGCCGGATTGCCGTTGACCACGGCGGGCTCCAGGGTCAGCGTCGCCGCGATCTTGCCGAGGCCCGCGGTCACGAAGCGGATCACCTTGTCGGCGCCGATGAGCGGCCGCAGCGCGGCCTGCTTGACGCCTCCGCCGTCGCTGACGACGACGACATCGGGAGCCAGCACATCCAGCAGGCCCTGCAGGTCCCTGGTTTCCAGCGCGCGCTGGAACGCCGCCAGAGCCGCCCGGGTCTGCTCCGGGGACACCACCGAGCGCGGGCGGCGGGCATCCACGTGCCTGCGGGCGCGATGCGCGATCTGACGGACGGTGGCGGGGCTCTTGTCGACCGCGGCCGCGATCTCGTCGTAGTCGACGTCGAAGGCCTCGCGCAGCACGAAGACGGCCCGCTCGGTCGGGGACAGCGTCTCGAGGACGAACATCAGCGCCATCGACATACTCTCGGCGAGTTCGACGTCCTCGGCCACGTCCGGCGTGGTGAGCAGCGGTTCGGGCAGCCAAGGACCGACGTAGGCCTCCTTGCGGCGGCTCAGCGCGCGCAGCCGGTTGAGCGCCTGCCGGGTCGTGATCCGGACCAGGTAGGCGCGCTGGTCGTGTACCTGGCCCCGATCGACCTTCACCCAGCGCAGCCAGGTTTCCTGGAGGACGTCCTCGGCATCGGCCGCGGATCCGAGCATCTCGTAGGCGACGGTGAACAGCAGGTTGCGGTGGGCGACGAACGTTTCGGTCGCCGGATCGGTGGCGTGGTCGCTCATCTGTCGGCCTTTCTCCTTCGCGGCCGGCTCCGATCGCCGACGGTCTTCATGGTGCATCCACGGCACGCCTCGTTCGCCAGGTCCTCGACGCCACCGACCACCACCACGTCCGTCTTGCCGGTCATGGTGCGTCTCCTTCGCTCCAGGGGCTCGGACACGGGACACCGCACGATCGATCGCCGTGACATCTTGTGAGACAGATCACTTGTTCCGGGCGCACGAGTCAACGATCCCGGCCGCACCGATGACTTTTGAGTGGGTCCGTCGTCGTTTCCTCTGGATCGACCGACAGACAGGAGTCCAGGCATGACGAGACCGTTTCGATTCGGGGTCGTCGCCCCGCTCAGAACCGACCTGCCGACCTGGCGAGATCGCGTCCGCCGCATCGCCGACAGCGGCTACTCGACACTGCTGGTGCCCGACTTCCCGCAGACGCAACCGGCGCCCGGTCCGATGCTTGCCACCGTCGCGGCCCTGACCGACCTGCGCGTGGGCACGTGGGTGTACGCCTCTCCGCTCCGCCCGGCCTGGCTGACGGCATGGGAAGCGCATTCACTGTCGCTACTGACCGAGGGGCGCTTCGAGATGGGCATCGGCGTCGGCAGACCGGGAATCGAGGACGAGCTCCGCGACAAGGGACTGCCCGCCGTACCGCCGCCGAACGAGCGGCTGGCCCAGATACGGGAGACCGTCAGGACGCTGCGAGACCTCGACGGCCCCGACCGTCACACGCCTGTGGCGATGGCCGTATTCGGCCCCAAGGCCAGGGCCTTGGCGGCCGAGGTCGCGGACACGGTCACCTTCCCCTTGGGGGATCACCCTCGCGGCGAAGTCGAGCGACTCACACGCGACTTCCGTACCACCGGAGGCCCCGAGCTCGCGCTCGCCGTGCCGGTCATCGGCGACACGGTCGCGCCGCACATGGCACACCCGTCCACCGACCCCGCCGCCCTTCGCGCCGCGGACGCTCTCACCGTGCTTCCGGATGACCCGGCTGCCGCGGCGGAGGAAATCCAGCGGAGGCGGGAGGAGGCCGGCTTCTCCTATTTCGTCTTCGGCGCCGACTTCGCCGACCGGTTCGCTCCGGTCGTCGCCGAGCTCGCCGGACGCTAGCGGAGAGACCACCGCGCCGCATCGAAAATACGTTCGACTCGAGGTAGGGTGCCGGAGCATGCCGGACCCCGACCCCATCCCGTTCGCCCGTAGCCAGATCGACGACGTACGCAGGCAATTACTGGACGCCGCCGCGTTCGGGAAGCACCTCGGGCCCGAACAATTGGAGAACATGGCCGGCAAGCTGGCGCGGAGCTTGCGCGCCTACACCGAGGCCATTCCACCCGCCCCACCCACCGACGGCCGGGCCTGCCTCGACTACCGCGGCCGCGCCCGCTGAAGACGCGCCGGGCAGCACGGCGACAGCGTCCCCGTTCCCGGATCGGATCAGCACCGACGGCAGCGCGGATGCCCAGGGATCAAGCGGTGCGTATCCGGCTTCTTGCGAGGGAGTCGCTGCCTACGGCGATACGCGTAGGACCATCGCGCTCGGCCGCGTCAGTCGTCGTAGCCGAGCGCGCGCCCGCGACGGGGCGGGCGCAGTTGCGAATGCCGTACTCTCACGGCATGGTTCTGCGGGCGGTGTCGCGACAGCTGTCTGCCGGATTCAAGCGTCGGCCCGCCTGGTTCCCGGATGTCGCGCTGGCGTTGTTCGTCACGGTGATTCAGGTTCTGAGCGCCGCGATCCCCGTGCCGCTCGAGCCGGTCTCGACTCCGGTCTCGGGCGTCGGATACGCCCTGCTGATCGTGAGTGGCGTGGCCGTCGCCGCGCGCCGCCTGCGCCCCGTTCCGGTATTCCTGGTCACCGCGCTGGCCAGCCTGATCTATTTCGGTTTCGACTTCCCCGACCGGCTTTCCTATCTCGCGCTCTTCGTCGCCCTCTACACCCTCGCCGCATACGGCGACGGGCGACGATCGCTGATGATCGCCGGTGCCGGAATCACGGTGCTCGCCACCGGCTGGCTGATCGCCGCGGCGGATATCGAGCCGATCGTGGCCATCGGCTGGGTGTTCTTCCGGATCGGCGCGTCGGTGATCAGCACGATCCTCGGCGAGTCCGTCCGATCCCGCCGGGTCATCGCCGCCGACGCGCAAGAACGGGCGGAGCTGGCCGAAAGGTCTCGCGACGAGGAAGCAAGGGCGCGGGTGGACGCCGAACGGCTGCGGATCGCCCGCGAAGTCCACGACACCGTGGCCCACGCCATCGCCATCATCAACGTGCAGGCCGGTGTCACCGCACACGTGCTCGACAAGCGGCCGGAACAGGCCCGCGAAGCGTTGCGCACCATCGAGCAGACCAGTTCGCGGGCCCTGCGCGAAATGCGTGCCATCCTCGGCGTACTGCGCGATGGCGACGACCGCGAACCCTACCCCGGTCTCGGCCAGATCGATGAACTCGTCGGCAAGGCACGCGATGCCGGGCTCGACATCGTTCTCGAGCAGACCGCACCGGTGACACCGCTGCCGAGCGCCGTGGGCAGCGCCGCCTACCGCATCGTGCAGGAGTCGATCACCAACGTGATCCGCCACGTCGGCCCGACCCGGGTGACGGTGGCGCTCGAACCCGGCATCGACGCCTTGCGGATACGGGTGATCGATGCGGGCCGCCGCGACAGCGTTCACGCCCCGGCCCGCACCGGCAGCGCACCCACCACCGGCCGCGGCATCGTCGGAATGCGGGAACGCTGCCAGCTGCTCGGCGGAGAACTCGACGCGGCATCGCGTTCCGATGGCGGGTTCGAGGTCACCGCCCGCCTCCCGCTCGCCCCGGTCGGGTCGCGCCTGTGAACCCCACGCCTCCGATCAAGGTCCTGCTGGCCGACGACGAACGCCTGGTCCGTTCCGGCTTCAAAGTGCTGCTCGACCTGGAAGACGACATCACGGTGGTCGGTGAAGCCACCAACGGCGCGGAAGCCGTCGAGCTCGCCCGCGCCGGCCGTCCTGACGTCGTCCTCATGGACATCCGCATGCCACGGCTGGATGGCATACGCGCCACCGCCCAGATCGCCGCGGCCAACGGCATGGAGCGGGTCAAGGTACTCATTCTCACGACCTACGACACCGACGAGAACGTCTTCGACGCGCTACAGGCGGGTGCGAGCGGATTCTTGCTCAAGGACGCGGGCCCCGCCGAACTCCTGCACGCCATCCGGGTGATCGCCGCCGGTGACGCGCTGCTCGCACCCCGGGTTACCCGCCGCCTCATCAGCCAGTTCACCGCGCAGCGCAGGGCCGCCAAGTCCGCCGAGGACCGGCTCGCGGTGCTGACCGACCGTGAGCGCGAAGTGCTGGCCTTGGTGGGCCAGGGCATGAGCAATGACGAGATCGGCGCCGCCCTGTTCCTCAGCCCCGCCACCGCACGAACCCATGTCAGCCGCGCGATGGTGAAACTGGGCGCGCGCGACCGCGCGCAGCTGGTGGTGATCGCCTACCAGACCGGGCTCGCTGAATTCACCCCGTAGCTGTCGCCGGTTTCGCGAGTTCCTGGACCGAGCCCGCACGGGCAGCGGCGTCGTCATCCATTGCCGCTAACGTATTCCGGTGTTCGCACACCGTCCATCGGTACGACGACCGACGCAGCCGGTGCCGATCTTGGTACGCGTTTCCGCGTAGACGGTGACTCCCGTCGCCGGAAGCGGAGCAGGCCGGACGAACGCGACCATCGTCGGCATGATTATGGACCCTGAACTCGACGCATTCGTCCCCTTGTTCCCCCCGGCCGACCTGTCCGACCCGATCACCGCCCGTGAGAAACTCGCTCAGCTGGCCGCCGCGATACCCGTACCCGACACGGGGAACCTGGAGATCGAGTATCGCACGGTGCCGGGCGATCCGGATGTGCCGATACGGATCTATCGGCCACACGAAGCACAGGGCGCCATCGTGTGGCTGCACGGCGGCGGATTCGTCATGGGCGATCTGGACACCGAACACCCATGGGCCGCCCTGCTCGCAGGCAATTCCGGCGCAATGGTGATCTCGGTGGCCTACCGCTTGGCCCCCGAGCACCCGTATCCCGCGGCGCACGAGGACATCTACACGGTGCTGACCTGGACGGCCGAACACGCTGGCGAACTCGGCATCGACCCGGCGCGGATCGCGATCGGAGGCCACAGCGCGGGCGCGGGACTCGCGGCCGCGGTGGCGTTGCGGGCGCGCGACCGGCAAGGGCCGCCGATCCGCTTCCAGTTGCTCAACCAGCCGGTTCTCGACGACCGGCAGCAGACATGGTCGGCGCGGCATTTCACGGACACGCCCTTCGTGACTCGCGGCAAAGTCGCCCAGATGTGGGGTCACTACCTGGGCTCGACGCCAGCCACGCCGTATGCCGCCCCGGCGCGGGCCACCGATCTGTCCGGACTGCCACCCGCCTACATCGCCACCGCGGAGTTCTGCCCCAACCGCGACGAGGACATCGAGTACGCGCTGCGCCTGCTGCGAGCGGGCGTGCCGGTAGAACTGCACCAGTGGCCGGGCACATTCCACGGATCGCAGGCGATCCTGTCCGCCCAGGTGTCCCAGCGCCAGAACGCCGAACTCGCCGCGGCCCTGCGCCGAGCACTGGCCGAAGACCGGGCCACCGGCTCGAAAACGGCTTAGCCGCACCAAGATTGAAGACGGGAGAACGATAACCACCATCGACGTCGCCGAGCCCAGGCAGCTCCACACCACCCTCATCGGCTGCCGAGTTCTCGGCGGAAGCCGGCGCGGCAGGGCTGCTGCGCCCTCATCTCGGCGGGTTCGCCGCCGTTGTCGTCCTGCAGGTCATCGGCGCTGTCGCGGGGTTGGCACCGTTGCTGGCGGTCGTCGAACTGGGAAGCGCTCTGCTGTCACCCGGCCCGATCGAGCACGACCATGTGCGGATGGTCGTGCTCGCGGGCGCGGGCGATTTGTTCGCCCGGCTGCTGTTCACGGCCGCCTCCTCGGGCATCGGGCATGTGCTCGACAGCCGAGTGCGATCGGCCTTCCGCAGGCGACTGGCGGCGCGGCTGGCACGGGTGCCGATCGGCTGGCTAGCCCGGCGCAGTTCCGGTGAGCTGGCGAAGATCGTCGGTAAGGACGTGAGCGCCGTGCACCCGCTCATCGCGCACGCCCCCGGTGATACACACTGCTGATTCCCGTGCTGCGGGCACTGTTCGGCAGCACACCCACGGACGCCTGGCCGTGGATCGTCGCGTTCGGGGCGGCGGTCGCGGGCTACGCGACGCTGCGCTATCGCAGCGATCTGTCCGGGTTCCGCGCCGCAACCACGCTGTTGCGCGGTGTCTACCATCGTTTCGGCGATCGTGACCAAGGACGGCAGCCAAGCGAAGATGTGGTTTCGGGCCGCGTTCAGCTCGGCGGGCGGAAGCCTCACCCCGTTCGGTGCCGCCAAAGTCGGCATAACCGACGTGAGTCCCGAACGCCAGAACACCCCTCAGCGTCGAATTCGAGGGAGTGTTCTGCTGCCTCTCTTGCTCACATGCCCATGCGTTTCAACGCCCAATCGCCAGCCGCCATCTCGTCGTCAGCTGGGATCGCCCGCGTGTAATACGTGGGAGGCGTGATCCATCTGTACTGGCGCCAGCCCCGACGAAGGCGAACCGACCACAAACGTAGTCGCGGCGCAACGTGTGCCCCTCTCCCGTGTCGCCCGGCATTCGACCAGACGGGACGAGCCGGGCGAGGTTCCGACACAGCCAGAATTAACGAGACGACCAAGAAGCGGGCATCGGCGCAAATTCGCCTTGCATACGCTTCATCGTGACCCCTAACAGCGGACGATGATGCTGGGAGTCTCGCGCGTGAACGTGAAGTTGTCGTTGCCCGATGTGGCCGTCGCGGCAGTCAGCTTGGGTAACCACTGAGGAGGTCGTCCAGCGGCACTAGCCGAACCAACCCATCGAAGCCCTGATCCGATCGGTTCGCCGCGTTCGAGTGCCCGATGAGAATAGACAGTAAACAGAACCTGGCCGTTTCAAACCACGCGCTCAGCGCCGTCCCTGCTGTTCAGAGGTTATTTGTGGGGCGGGCGGGGCTCGAACCCGCGACCAATGGATTATGAGATCAATCACTGTCAGCAGTGTGCACACCAGCAAAGAACCTGCTGATCAACGAGCATTTCACTATAATCTATTGGTCTAGCATCCGTGATACGACGACCGGTCGCCAGATCCGCTGCAGGTCGATCGGAGCAGCGAGATCCCGTACCCATCGTGGAATCTCACGTACGCACACCGTGTGCCGTGTTGGGGCAGCGTCACCCCTAAGCGATGCTGCCGTCTGGCAACACCCTTCAGCGCTGCGTAAGCGCCGAAGGGTGGTCCATCCGCCTCGCTTGACTACGTCTTGACCACTGCCTTCTTCGGCCGGCCACGGCCCGCCGAAGCGAGGCCGACCGCGACAAGTGCATTGCGGTCCGCGATCGGTCGCAGCGACTTGTCTGCTGCTGCAACTGCACGCAAGACTTTCTCTGCCGCGGACTGATACAGATCTCGGCGTGCACCAGCGGTGCCGGCCCTCCAAACACCGTCCTTCCCGAGCTCGGTCTGTACGAGCGTGCCCTCGAAAAACTCGTGCAACTTGGAGGGATGCCCGTTCTCGTCAGGGCCGTCCCGCAACGCATCTCGCCGCCACGGCACCACCCTGGCCATCACATTGATGACCTTATCCGTAGACACCTTGGCCAACCGTGCGGCCGATAGGACAGTGGCGATGGTTGTCAGCCCAGCGGCGGTGCCGTGAACGTACAGTGTTTTGAACTCGTTGACTGTGATCCGGCTTTCACAGATCCCCTCCCAGCCTGGCAACGTCCGGTAGGCGTAGTCAATTATCGCCGCAATCTCGGTACCGACCGCTTCGATCGCCGCGTCCTCAGAGATCTGACCGTCACGCCGACGTTCTCCAATTATTGCTTCCAGGAGGCTCTCGCGTTGACTCGGCGAACGGTCGCGAACGCCCACTCCTGCGATGTTGGCGGCCGCGTTGCGGACCGCGCCTGCGGGATACATGGGCTCGTATTCACGGCCCCGCTCAGCTGCCATTTCCCTGCCCGCCTTGGCGCCCAGGTAGGTGGTGCGGTGGCGAAACAGCTCCGACTTACGCATCACAGTCGCACCAAGTCGGTTCTGAATCTTGCTGTGATCCATGACCGCGACCAAGTTCGGACTGATCGGCTTGGTGCTGCCCATACGGACGAACAATGTCGACAGGATGTTGCGGTCATGCTCAAGCAGCATCTCAACCGTCACACTGGCCTGAGCAAGCCTTTGCTTGCACTCAAGCTGCTCTAGGGTGGCATTCTCTTCGTTGAAATCGCGAATCTGATTCCACGCACCCACTGCACCGCGGCAACGATGCTGACCGTCCTCAAGAATCGGTCTCTCGCTGCCCTCATAGATGGTCATCTTCACCAGTTCGGCGCAGTCTCCGATGACGCCGAGCTTCTCTATATCTACCTGTTCATGGCGCATAGCCACGGTGATCGTCCCGATAAACGGTCGCTCATCTTCAAGTAGGTATTTTTCGATCTCTTTCCAATGAGACTCGGTGATGTCACGGTTGCCGGGCAGTGTGCTGTCGATGTCGAAGTCATGCCGAGCCAAAAGCCGATCGAAGTTCAGGCGCTCGGCGATTTCCTTCACCGTCGTGGTGAATGTGATCTTCTCAAGCTTCCCGGCGCGAGTCCGGATCCCGACCTTCTGGAGTTCGATCGGCCTGGCGATGTGTCCGCTGAGCTGCGTGAGATCAACCTCGGCCGGCAACGCGCCGGACGCTACGTCGGTAGACGTATCCTGCATGTGTGGGTCTCCGATCCATGAGCGAGGCCGGTTTCGTTGGTAGCGGGTCCGGCCTCGCTGTTTGCTGTTACGGGCCCAAAATATCCGCCGGCCATTTTTTCGTCAACGAGCCAGGCGGTTTGTTTTGCGGGGCGGGGCACGGCGGCCCCCGGTTCGCGCCACGGATGAATCCCGTGTGCCAGGGCGGTCCGACGCGGCAACGCACCTATGACCCCGGTCCAGCGCGGCACGGCCCGTCGTGCAGGAAAGGCGCAGACACCGTCACCGCCCCACCTGTTGCGGAGACATGCCCAGCGCTTCTGTCGCCCTGTTCGCCTTGCTTGCAGGGGTTTTCGCCGCCGTCGGCGGCAGCCCACAGCCAAACTCGATCCGCTCAGATCGCAGAAGGCGTCACGCAGTACGACGCGCGGTCCCGGCGCAGCCTTCAGGATGCTCGGCCCACGGGATGGATGATCAATCCCAAAACTTCGACCACTCGCCGTCCAGTAGGAAACGCGTCATGCTGTCGTCGTTGATCTCTTCCATCCACTGCGGGGTCCAGTCCTGAGCGAGCAAGTCAGCAGGCAAGCCCGGGGCCCGCGGTCCCTGCAAAACTTCAGGCGTCTCAAGCGCTATCGCCATCACAAACGGATTTCTCGCGCCAATTGCGCGCGCAACCGCCGAGTCCGTAAAACCTGCGTAGGAGTATAGGACCCCGCGATCTGCCCCAATGTCCAGCAGCTTGCCGACGAACTGGTCCATCACACCGATTTCCACTGGGCGGCGGTGTCGTTTGCATTCGACCGCCACAGTTATCTCATGCCCGACAACAGATCCTTTTGCCAGTACGTCAATCTGACGGTTGATACCACTCAGTTGCCCGACAACGGTCGCGTCGTGAACAACATTTGCATTTTGATCCATCGCACTCAGCAAAATTGCGACAGCTTCCTCGTACCGCCGCCAAAGACGAACTGCCGGAATATCAGTTCCCATTCGGGTTCCTCCCCTAGCTGCTACCACAAGGGGGCGTCACCAAGTGGAGATGACTTCATTGTGATGTTCAGCCAACGCCGCGATGTACGGACCGTCTGCGATTGAAACACCCTTGAGAGCGGCGTAATTAGGATAATTGTTGAGCGCAGGTGCTATCACGACCTTCATGGTGACCGGTTCAACTGCGATCAGGCCGGCGTCGAAGAGACTATGAATATCGGACCTGAGCAGCAATCCCTCGTCCGGGTCATGGGTTGCGTGGACGGCAAAAGCTCGCAGATGTGCGGCTTCCAGCGCCTTGGCAGGGCAGGGACCTGTCACTGCGCAAACCAAGCCGTATCGCTGGAGCAGCTGCTCACGAAACTTCGCCTGTCCGTTGCGGACCCGCACCATCGCAGTCCGATGACCGCCTGTCGCCGGAAACGAATTCGATTGCCGCTTCGGCAGGACCGGGACGGTCACCGAGACGCGCTCAAGCAACTTCCGCAAACCTTGAACCTCACACGGCCGGATCGCGTTCTGCTTCGATTTGTCCAGCAGCAGTTCGAGCTCCGCGGCGAGTACGGCGCCGTCAAGCGCCTGCCATTCGGCGCCGTAGCCGGCGACATAGAGGGTCACGGGATCTTCCACCTTGAGGGGCACGTCGAACTCGTGCCGGCAGCCTTCTGCCCGGCACAGGTAGCGCGGCAGTTCACGCCTGCGCTCTGACAGGTCTGCCTTCCCGCATTTCGGACACTTGAACCGGACCTTTGTGCCCTCGCTTTTCGTGAGGCTATCCACACGGGATACGCCGTACACGTAGGTCGTATCGCGCAGAACAACGAGGTGACCGACCTCGACCCGAAGATGGTTGGCAACGCCGCTGTCATAGGCGTAATGCGAGCCCAGGGCGTCCGGGTAGCCCTCGTTGCTGACCCAAGAGCGCTCGCCCATCTTGGTCAAAAACGACCATGCTTTCTCCCCAGCCGGTCCGTCACTCACGAATCCTCCGATCTACACCGAGATTCGGCCAGCGTACGGGCACGGTCCGACACCATTCGCGATCGAGCTTCCCCAGGTGTTCGCAATGCACTGGACAAGGTCACTGCTGGACCTCAGTATGCCTTCGACGCCTAGATGAGTGCGGCCCTCAGTAGCTCAATCAGCGGATCCAGGTCGCCCTGGTCGGCAGCATTGAGGGCTGCGAAGTACACGGGGCGATCGGTGACCAGGTCCGCGGCAATGCCGCGATGGCACAGCTCCTGCGCAGCCTGGTCGATGACGAGCCTGGCCAAGCGGCCATTGCCATCGGCGAAAGGCATCACCGAGACCAGCCCGTGGTGGAACCAGGCCAATGCGCGGAGTACACGCTCCCGGTCGGCGGCGACCGCGTCTGCGTACTTGTGCTGCCACGACCTCAGCAGGGTGTTCAACGCGCTGAGGATCTCATGCGGTGGGGCGCCCCTACGCAGTACTTCTCCCTTGGCCCCGACCACGAACGCTTCCATCGTCCGCAGGCGTCCGCCCAGCGCGGCACCGAGGTGCTGCTGGGGAACGGAGTGCGTGAGCGCCACGTGAAGCATCTGCAGTACTGCGAAGTCGAGACGGGCTGTTACCGGCAGCTGTGACGGATTTTCCGCGGACGTGATATCGCCCTCGATCGCGCGCCGGACCTGGTCCTGCTGGGCTGTGCTGAAGTAGGCGACCTGTTCTTCCGAACTCATGGAGATTCGCAGAAACTCCAGGCGCAGCCCGTAGCCTCGGGGGTCGTCGAGGACGGCACGCATGCGCTCGACGGTGAAGATCTCGTCGGTTTGCGGGTTGCCGAGGGCGAGGAGGTCGCGGCGCTGACCGACGGTGAGGTGCTGGTTTACAAGGAAGACGAATCCTTCGGCACCGTTCGTGACGACGCCGCCAAGATCGTTCTCATATTTACGGGTGATCTCCGCGATGACGCTCGGGGTCGGCGGGAAGTAGACCGCGGCGACGTACTTCTTACCTTCCCTGCGTACCAGCACGTCCTTCTTGCCGTCGGGCCCGCCAAGGGGGGCTTGGGGCTCGATGTCGGTGTAGCCGCTCAGGCGCAGGATCCCCGCACACAGTCGTTCCGCCACAGTCTGGCCGAGTCTCCAGTGATGAAGAACCAGCTCGGTCTGCATCACTGACCAGTCGCCTCTCTCGATGTCCGCAAACATTCTCCGGTGATGATCCATCAAGCTCATCCTGTCTACCAGAGTGGTTGCTCCTTGCGCAGATGCTCCCTCACGGCCGGTGCGTGCATCGCAATGCGCTGTTGACTCCCCGAAGGCCGGAAACGGTCATGCGAGCGCGGCGCCGCCAGGTGCCCGATCGCGCATGTCGCCGCCGAAGCCGAGATCTCGCGCCGTCACCTGCCCAAGCGGTACGGGCACTGGCGCATTCACGGCGACGACGGAGCTGTTCGACCGGGCCTCCACGCCGGCGTCGGCCACCACCATCGCGACACCGCGCTTGATTCCCCGCCGGGAACGCCCGTGACGCTGGCGTTCGCTGGCATGTCGACGCCGTGATGGCCTACGCCGAGTAGCAACGGACCCGGGTGCGTTTGCGGTGTGACCCCCGCTTCAGAATCGCCGGATCCGGGCATCTGGCGCGGCTACGATTCAGCCATGGATGCACAGCCTGGGTTGTCCGACAAGGCACGTGAAGAGCTGCGACGCGCCATGGTTGACGAGACTTTCCGCGCATCCCGTGTCCACTACATCTCGACGGTCCTAGCCGTGATCGTCAACATAGAGGACTGGCTGGCCATCGACTCATGGCTCGGTGGTGGCAAGGTCATTGACACTGGGCGGCATGACGAGTTCGGTGAGGCCTTCTCCGAGTTCCGCGCGGTGTCGACGGTTGTCTGTATGGCCGCCGAGCTGGCTGATGCCGCCGTTGTGATGGTGGAGAAGCGCCGCTATTACGCTGTCGCTGCGGTGATACGTCAGCTCATCGAATGCGAGTACTTGCTGACTATGTTCAACGAAGATCTCGACCATGCTCGTAGATGGCGGGAGAGTACGCCGGACGAAGTGCGCCAGTCTTTCAGACCGGCGAAGATGCGGAGGCTCGTCGGTGGGTTCTCCAATGAGGAATATTGGAACCATTGCTCAGCTGGTGGACATCCTGCCCCGAAAGGTGCGCGGCTGCTGGAGAAGCTCGACCCGAGACGCCAGTCGTGGCCGTATTCTGCGGCGGAGCTCACGATTGACCTCGGTCTTCACCTGCGGCGCATTTGGGCAGCTATCAATGCATTACTCGTGAAGCACCACGCCCGGTACGAGCGAGTTCGTGCTGACCAACGGCGGCGAGCCGAGGACGCGTGGTCTCAGTGGCTGCAGACGGATCCCCTGGTCGCGGTGCTGACTGAAAGCTGAAGGTACGCAGGGGAGCACGGGTGCGGCGGAGGTGCGAGTTTTCCCGCGACTCGGCCCGAAAATCCACGTACTGTCCGGTCGCTTGGGAATGCCACTGTCGGCGGCGGCTTCGGCGGCCAACACCAACGATCCCGAGGCATTGCGGCCGCTGGTCAAAGCGGTCCCCGCGGTTCGGTCGCGTCGCGGTCCGCGTCGGCGCAAACCGTCCAAACTGCATGCCGACAAGGCCTACGACACCGCCGAGTTGCGGCAATGGGTGCGTGATCGGGGTATCGCCGTCCGCATCGCGCGCAAAGGCATCGATTCCTCGCAGCGCCTCGGCCGCCACCGCTGGGTCATCGAACGCACCATCTCCTGGCTCACCGGCTACCACCGGCTCAACATCCGCTACGACCGCAAAGCCACACACTTCCTCGCGTTCCTCACCCTCGCCGCGGCACTGACCTGCTTCAAGAAGCTGACGAAACGCGCCACATGAGACGTGGTCTAAGTGTAGGCACTCACGAGGCCGACCTGCTCGACAACTTTCGACAGCGGAAGTTTCAGCGCGTCGCCTGCACTCTCCACAAAGGCCTCAGCCTGCCGCGATTCATCGCCCGACGCATTTTCGCTGATCCAGTCGCCGAGCAGAATGCCTTCGGCATCCGCTGCATCCAGTAATCGCAATGCTGGCCCGAGAGATTTTGGAACACCGACCAACAGCGCTATAGCCAGTGCAAGCGAAACAGCATCGAGGTCAGCGCTTGTATACCGAGCCCGAACTACCAGATAGACGCTGAGAAACCGTTTTGCGCGGCGTGGTGTTGCGGTCACCAGCGGCGCAACGAGATCCAAGGTTTCGAGGTCAGCTTCTCTGAGGCTGAGTGCCTGCGCAAGGTCTGACTCCGACTGCTGCTCACTCTCGTCGACGACCATGCGCGGTTCGAATCTTGGCGCGTAAACCTCCGCTTCCGCGTCAAAGTCGGTTGTTTCGACGTTGCTCGCTTCGATGTCCTCTTCAGTGCCGGCGGTCTCAGGCTCGTCCACAACGAGTTCGACCGCACCCGCTGCCTCGCGGAGAACGGCTCGACATCCAGCGACCGACATGTTCGGCAGTGTGTAGCTCAGCTGAAAGATCTTCTCAAGATAGTCCGCGGACGTTGGCGCGTGGGAGTCTGATTCAATGAGCTCGGCGTGATGGGCGCGAAGAGATCGGTCGACGATTCGCCGGTTGATTCCCACAACAACCACGAACAGCGGCAGCGCCAGGAGCAGGTGGATCGCCTCGAGAACCTCGACCACTGTCTGGGAGGAACACCGGTCTAGGTCGTCGATGTAGAGGATGATTCTCTTGGTCGTACTGGAAGAATCTTCCACGGCGGCCTCGAGGTGCTCACTGAGATTGAGCAGATCCCGGTGAACTACGCCGACAACTCCGAGATGTTGGTCGTACTCGCCACTAGCAACTCGTTCGGCCAGGTAGCGTTCGAGCAAGCGTGCAGGGCTCAGTTCGTCCTTGGCCTGGCGTGCGGCTTCGAGTTCTTCAGCGGTTTTGGCTTGGTGTTCCCGGGCCTCGACAAGGTCGGATTGGGCATCAGCGGCCCGCATTTCGAGTTCGGCAATCTCCGCGTCCTGCTCGACACGGGCATCCTTGACACGCTGCTCGATCTGGAGTTGCAGGCGCTCCGCGGGTTCGAGTAGCCGACGGGCAGCCGCGGCCTGGTTCTTGATCCACGCCGCGGCCCCGGCGCCAACCGTCCCGAACGAGACTATGTAGGTTCCAAGTGTCTGGATCGCAGCTGGCGCCACCACCGCGAGGACGCCCATCAGAATCATCCCGCCGATGCCGATCGCACATGCAGCACCGAGGGGCGAGGTCAAGATGCCAAGCTTGCTCTTCTTATCTCGCGTTGTAGCAAGAAATTTCGTTCGAGAGGCAAGGGCAGCACTTCCTGAGCTGCTTCGAATAAGGCGCGGGCGCCATCGGCAGCCACAGGGACGCCCAAGTCGTTTGCTGCACCTTCAACCCGACGTTGCAGTTCCTCATCGGTCGAGATTCCAGCCCAGATGTCCTTCTTTCGTACCGCCTTCAGGGACTCCAAGATCCCTTCGTGGCGCTCCTGAGTCTTCTTGATCTCATCTTCGATCTGCTCAGCCCGGCTTTCGATGGCTGCAACGCGGACATCGGCAGATTGCAGTGTGTTCTGGATCGACTCGATCTTTGCAGTCGCCGCGGCCAACATCTGCTCTGAGGCGGACGCGGGCGGACACAGTGTCGCGAAGATGTGCGAGAGGAGGCTGGCCCAGAGGTTCCCTTGCGCGTAATGCCATGCACCGAAACGGATGTGCCGCACCGCGGGTTCAAACAATGTGGTGTCCCCGGCAGCGAGACGAACGATGTTTGCTTCGATCTGCCGCATGAAGAAGGTTTTGCCGCTGCCCCACTCACCGTAAATGGCGACTGCAAGTGGCGGTCTCAGCTCCCGGGAGGCCATGAGGCCAGCCAGTGCACGTGCGTCGCGGGCGATACCCAATTGATCGGGCCCGGATGTGTCATCGTCTGCAATCGCCGGAACTAACAGCCTCGACCGGGTCACAGTTATGTCTGCCATAACCTCCGTAGTTACTTCTAATGTCCCTGATGCGCTGAAGGTCGCGGTGGCCGTGGGTACCTCGACGTTGACATGAACCGACCCGGTGGTTTCGTCGTTGTCCTCAACCTCGGGGACCGCGCGTCCCGCGTAGTCGACCTTCTCCAGGTCCGCCTCGTACAGATCCACAAGAAGCGCTGTCATCTTGGCAAAATCTGCTTTCAGGACTGTCTCCGAGGGGATCTCGTCGAGTCTGTACTCGACAGCCCACACATTGCCCGCCTGATACCAGCGCCCCAGCTGTCCGTTCGCGCGAAGGTCGATATCCGTGGCGAGCCGGGACGGTTGCACCACCGATCGAGCCCACTCCACTCGGGAACGCAGATCAGCTGTCGACTTGAAGACAAAGTCCTTCTTGCTGGTATCCCAGGTGGTGGTGCCCTGATTCAGCGAAAGATAGACCGCACTGCCGTCGGCTGCGAATAAGTAGACGATGTACCAGCCGACACCTGCCTTCGGGCTCAGCTCAGGGTCGAAGCATCGACTCCACGGGATCTCCGCCGGGCCGCCCTTGCCACTGCTACCGCCGGTACGCCACTCTGGATACGGCAGGGGCTCATGCTGCATCCATGCCGGGATCTCACGCTCCACCAACTCACGCCGGCGTCGCATCACTTCACTCTTTGCGTCGGGCACCCGACGGGCCTGGAGTTCAAGCGTTTCCTGAAGAAGTTCCCCCAGCGGCATGCCGAGCAATCTACACAGTTGAAGACAACAACCTCATGCCACGCGCCGACTACAGCGCGCGAACCTACTTTCTGCCAGAGGAATTCAGAGGTGAGATGCCTGCTCCGTGCCCAAGGGAGGCTCTGCAAGATCCTCGCTAGTTCCCCCGACGAGCCTACTACCGAAACTACAGCTAGCCAGTGAAATTCCTCTCCGGCACCGTCGCTGGACGCCGCTCGATCCACGACGGGCGCTGAGGACACCGCCGCCGTCACGCCGATCGGGGCGGGTCTGGCCGCCTTCTCCCCGGCGAGTTTGGCTGCCGCGACGGTGCTGCGGCGCACCATCCTCAACGTCGTGGTGTCGGTATCGACCTGGAACGGAAACAGCCGTCCATCCTCCCACAGAGCGAGTTGTCGCCGGTGTCAGGATGCTGCCCTGGCCCTCCACCTCGTGGAGCGTCCACCCGCCGCCGGCATCAGCTTCGGACAGCATCGAGACCTCCTCTCGCCGTTGACAGAAGTGCGCGGGCGTCTGCGACCGGCGGCGGCGATTGCAGGTGCAGCCGAGCTCAGCACGGCCTGTCATTCCGACGAGGAACTGCGTTCCGACGAGCACCAAAAGGAGTATGTAGCAATACCCGCGCGGACCAGCATTTTCCCGTGTTCGAGTGGTGCACTTTTTCGCCGCGTATTCGCGTCCAGTTCTCGGCACCCTGGCCGCCACCGGTGAATCAACCTCGCAGCCACAGCCGAACTCGTTGCTGCCCGCTCGCCGATCATTGGCCTACAAGTTGCCGAGGTTCGTGCATATTAATCACTCTCGACTGACGGCTGCGGACGTGTCGTTAGCTGGCGTTGTGATCCTTGGCCCCTGGGGTAGGTCGGTCTGCACCTCGAGGCGGGCTGGCATCGCCTGCCCATCGGCGTCCCTACTGGGCCGGCATCCGCCGGCTCTTGACCTGTGAGCCTCTGCGCGAGAAGGGCAGGCCCTAAGAGGCAGGCGGGAAGCCAGCCCCGATGTGTGTGTGCAGACCACCACCAAACAGGGCCAAACCCGGTGCGGATCCACGGCGTATGGCAGGGCAGTCGATCAGGGGCGATCGTCGTAACGTAACGGAGTGATCCCAGTTTTGTATCTCAAGACATAGGAATCCACAGGATTCCGGTCGCTGGCTGAGTCGTACACGAGTCCAGGAGAAGATTTGAGCACTGAACGGGTTCGGAAATCGGCATGGGCGATGGAAAGGGAACGGAGATTAAAGCACCTCGATGGGCTCCCTGGGAAACAGCATCACGAGCGTTTCGAAGGGATAAATCGTTGTTCGCGACTGTTCGTGGCGAATGGGCAGGAACTCTCAAATCACATGGGCAAATTCGTGGGCACGAGCATTCATGTGAATGAACTTCCTGAAGAGTTCGAACATGAAGCCGTGCGACTTTTCCATAACTATATAGCATCGGTTGCTACCCTTCGTGATGTACAACGGAGCACTCATCGAAAAGTGTGGCCGGAAAGACTTCCCGAAAATAAGCGGCGTGACGAAAACGACTCCAGAACAATTTGGGAAGTTGACGTTTACGAACCCAAAGTGACCGAGTTGTTCGGTGACGATGACATCAAGTTCTTGTTCGATCTGCGAAACTTCACTGTGCACTATGCGGTACCTGTCATGTCGATTGGTACCACCTGGATTCATCGGCCGCCTGCGCCGATGATGTGGATCAATACCGTCAAACTGAAGCGTGCGGAGTTGGATAAATTCTCGAGATGGGGAGGGCCTGCCAAACGCTTCCTGAAGAGTCAGGAGGATGATGTCGAGTTCCTGCCGTTGCTGGAGCAGTATTCGAAACGAGCCAGACAGTTCTACGGTTGGTTCTGGGATCAAGTGAAAAATGCTGTTCGCGCTGAGGTTGACGAATATCATCATAAGTCAAATGAGTTCGGGTTCTGGCTTGCCGAGGAAATGGCTAAACCTGACTGGGACCCTAAGCCGGGAGGTATGCCAATACCCGGCTCATTGCGTCGTAACCGGGCACGAGCTCATGCGGCGCGATGCGCCTATGGGACTAGCGGATGGCGAACTATTGCGGTCGATACGCACGGTGCTGCAGTCGTCGGGGAATCGAACTGGTCTCCATTGCCGAAGGTCGGCAAATATGACATTCGACCCGAGAGCCGGAATCAGCAGGTTGACGGCGTAATCTTGGACGACAACGCTGCGGGTTGATAGAGCGGGGAAACTGCTGCATGAGTGGGTGGCATCTTCACCTATCCGTACAGCAGTCCTGGTAGCCGGGCCTCCTCCATACGCTGGCCAACCCAGACCAGGCCAACGTCATGAACAAGTCACCAGCTTGCTGGAGATTGCAGGACCGCTTGCCGTCACTCGACTTTTCGTGCCGGACCACCATCTGTGTCAACTTCCCATCGCACGCCCGACTCGTCGGTATAACGCACCGCGACGTAGTCGGCCGGAACTGCATCCCAGTCCTTTGGGAACATCGTCAGAACCGCGTCCGGCTTCAGCACCTGAATCGGCAGCGCGTCGATGATCTCTGCTCTTGGCTTTTCACCAGGTTCGTAGATACCGAACTGTCGATCCAGTTCCAGCGGGGCAACCTCCTGGCCCTCCTGGACGATCCGAACAATCTCGATATCGAACAAGCGCGACCTGCGCCGATTTCGCACCGAGACACCAGCCCGTGAGTCTCCTGGACTGATCCGAACCGCGGGTGCCAACTGCCGAGCGGCGATCTGCACCAAGGCTGCCTCACGAGCGAGATCGGCCGCTTGCTCTGCCCGTTCCTCGGCACGCAACTGGTCAGCTCGGCGCCGGTCAGAGGTCGCGATCCAGAGCGCGATCACGGCTGCGACGAAGCTGCCTATCCCCCCTACCCATTGGCCAATACCTGCGTACCAGTCTGGACCCTGCGCACGGTCCATCGCAACCTTCGTGCCTGCCAGAAGCGCCACTGTCAACACGGCCACGCCGCACACCGACCAGAACCAAACGCCTCGTGTGCGAATCCATGTCGCCACGCGACTCGGCACAGACTGTTCGCTCATCGTTCCTCTCCAGGCTCCCTGTGCAACGTTAGGTTAGGAGTACGACCGAGCCACCATGGTTCTTCGTCCACCAGTCAGCGAAGAGTTGGTGATGTTCAACGACGAGCGCCTTAATGGTCCTCAGCTGCTTCCGGTCTGCCCAGCGTGGTAGGTCACCCTGGGGTTCGCCGGTTTCGAGGTTGATCTCCAGGTTCTGGCTGTCCGGCTCGGACTTCTTCAAGATGTGGACATGAGGCGGCGGATGATCGTTCGGCCAGACGTGGACACTGATCCCACCGTCGAACATCTTCCCCTCCGCGATCAGAGCGATGACGAATCCCTGCGAGTCTAGCGCCATCGGCCAGTCCCGCTTGTTCTCACCGAATTCGTACAGAGCAATGTTCACGAGTCGGCGAAGGACATCTTCAGCTTCCAGGCGACCTTCGGACTCGGCCAGCTCCCAACCACGGGCAGTATCGAGGTTCCGGCTCGCCCGCTCATATGGCGTGAGATCGTCGTCTTTCATCGGGCACAAACCTACAGTCAAAGGCCCAGTGCCGCATCAGAGTTAACGATGTCGAAGCGCCCCAGATGCATCATGCCGCTGATCCTTCACGCGGGACCAGAGCGGGACCACACGCCACGAACGCTAACCCGTGACCAGCGCATACAAACTTCTTGCGAACAGCCACACAGCGCTCCTGAACTGCGATTTCGAGCATCGCCCTGAGCTGCGGGTCAAGTGTTGATCGACCCACCGATTCACGTCCTGTTGTGGTCCATCCCCGCCCAGCAGTGTGCGGCACGCGCGCTGCACAACCTGCCCCTCACGAAACTCGCGCGCCCTGGACCGCCGCCCACGCTCCCGACTCCCGCACAGCACTGAGCGCGCCCTAGCGCGCGAACACGCCACTGTCGGTGGCGCAGCTCAATACACAACTTCCGCACCTGGGGCAACCACCCACCCAACCCTCCTTTTGTGGTTCTCCCTTCCTTGTGGTCTCCCCACCCTTCTGATCCTTCCCTGCTTTTGTGTTTTGTGTTGTCTCCTGCCCTGCCCGGCCGACACTCTCTATGAACAGCGAAGCCATAGAGAGTGTCGGCCGGGCAGGGCAGGAGGCGGCGCAAAACACCCCAGGTCAAACGCATGTTTGGCCTGGGCATGCCGGGACAGTGCCGGGACTTGGTATGTCCCGGCCCTGTCCCGTCGAAGTCCCGGCAATATCCCGGCACTGTCCCGGCAAGTACGGTGGTCCGGACATAGCCGAAGGCCGGTCAGGCGGGCTGACGGGCCTTCGGCTGTTCAGGTGCGATCGAGCGAGTCCGGGGGTGCTGAAGTGGGCAACCTCCGCTGTGTCTATTGATCGTTCTCGTCGGTTGCGCTGGCAGTCCGGGCGCTGAGCGCCGGACTCGATCGTGATGTCGATGAGTTCGAAACCTGCCACAACAAACCTGATGCGCGTGAACCGTGAACTGTCCGGCTCTGGCGGCGGCTCGTACGTCACCGGCTTTGAGATGATCTTCATGTCAGGGTTCCCCTCTCCCCCGAGACACCGGGACGGCGTCGGCTACGGCGATCTCACCGTATGCGCGAACGCCGAAGCTGTTGCGGTTTGGGTAGGTACGTTCGCCGAGTCGGATGTCGAGTCCGGCGGCGGTGAGCATCGCAGTCACCGCGGCGATGGCGTCGGCGTCGCCGGACAGTCGGAGGTTGACCATGCTGGTCACTGGTGGGCTCCTTCCTGGATGTGTTCCTGGGCCGCGGTGAGGGTGCGGGTCACCGAGGACGAGCTGAGGCTGACGTGTTCGGCGATGCGCGCGTGCGACCAGTTGTGTTCGTGACGCAGGCGCAGAATCTCGGTCACCTTCTCCGGGTCACGCCGACCGGACGGGTCAGCGTTGCATAGCACTTCGGCGACCCGCGCCCACCGGTTTACCTCCGCACTGGGTGCCGGTGCGTGCTGCGTAGGGGTGTCGATCGCGGTCTGTTCGGCGGTGCGTAGCTCCGGGGACGGCTGATGCGCGGTGAGTTCGGTCGAGGTGGACCGGGTTTCGGTGTGGACCTCGCGCACCGACACGGTGCGTACCGGCTCGGGCCGGTGCGCTGGTTCCGGGTCGGTGCGCACTGCCGGTTCGGTGCTGGTGTGGTCGGTGCGTGCGAGCACGAGCAGGGCGACGGTGGCCTGTCCGATAGCGCCGTCGATGATGAGCGGGAACAGCCATGCCAGGTGTTCGCTCATCCCGACCTGAATCGACAGCTCCCGCAGGGCGTCGAACGACAGCCGGAACGCGCCGACCGCGATAGCGGCGGTAAGTGCGACAACAGCCCAGTAGGCCAGGCGTGCCTTGTTCTGGGCGCGCACGAGCAGCCCGACGCCGTGGGTTGCTGCCAGCAACGCGATCGGCGGGAAACTGGCGACGAATGCCGCGACCGGCTGCTTGCCGTCCGGTGCGTTGATCCATGCGTGGACGAGGTTGCCCGCGATCGACATCGCCGCGACCAACAGCAATTCACCCCAGAAGAACCGGATCGCCGACAGCTGCTCGCGGGTCCGTGCACCGGCCTGTGCATCGTCTGGTGCGCTGCGGTGCGCAGCAGGATCGCTGCTGCGCACCGCGTCCGCACCGGAGCTGAGTCCGGTCACGGCTCATGCACCCTTGCTCGCGGCGGCCGGGGTGTAGACGGCGGTGAACAGCCGTGCCCGCGAGTACTCGGGGTCGGGTCCGGTGTAGGTGACCGACAGGGTCGCACCGATCTCGAAGTCCTCGCTGCCTGCGTTCTCCAGTGCCAGCCCGATGGCCTGTTCCATGCGCCAGGACACGTAGAGGTTGCGTGGTCCGGCGCCGGTGTCGAGGGTGACGACGGTCTGCATGACCGGCTGGCCGTCCTCGTCGAGTTCGACCTCGCCGGGCGCGCCGCCGAACTTCAGCTTGGGTTCCTCGACGGCGGCGATGATGCGGCCGTAGACGGTGGTGCCGGGCTTGCTGGTCTTGGTGAACGCCGACGCGGGGCGGGCGGCACGGCGGAAACGCTGTCCGAAGGTGTTGGTGCTCATGATGGATGGGGTCCTTCCTGTTGTGGTGTTCAGCGGCTGCGGGTCCGGCTGGGCCGGTCGCGGCTGGTCGTGGGGTGCAGGTCGTGGATGCTGCGCGGGGATCGGGGCCGGTCGAGGTAGGCGACCGGTTCCAGTTCGTCGAGGTCGTGTCCGGCGTCGAGGTGGTCGCAGAGGTCCTTGCCGTCGCGGGCCTGCATCACCCGGACTTCGCCGACGCGGTCGGCGAGGGATTCGGCGACCTGGGCGGCGTGGCGGTAGCCGGGCCGGTCGCGGTCGGCGACCACGATCACCCGGCCCGCGCCTCGCAGCCAGCGGGCGTGGTCGTCGGTCCACTTCCCCGCGCCCATCGCGTTGCACGTCGCGAGCTGCCCGGCCTGGCGGGCTCGCTGCACGTCCTTCTCGCCCTCGCACACGTACAACTCGCGGCCGGTGTCGAGCGCTTCGCGCACGTCGGCGAGCTGCCACGGCAGCGGAGCGAACCCGGTGTTGACCCACTCGGTCCCGGTCCAGCGCCGCTGGTAGAAGCTCTTGGCGTGCCCGTGCTCGTGCGGGGTGTGCAGCCGCACCACCGCGCCCTCCACGCGGCCGTTGGGCCACCGGTAGACGTAGGTGTCGACCGCCTCGGGCTCCCCGATCTGGGCACCCAAGTCCCGCTTGGCGGGCAGCGGGAACCGAGCCGCGAGAATGGCTTTCTCGACCGGCGAGGCGACGCTGACCGGGCGGGCGGGCCGCCCGCCGGCCGCGTACGGCCGACGGACGGAACCCTGCTGGTTGGTGCGCTCGGGCAGCCGGTCCCACAGGTCGCGCACCCGCAACCCGATGCGGTCGAGGACGTCCTGGTCGTCGCAGCGTGCCCAGCAGCGCACCATCGTTTTGCCCTGCCGCGGGTCATATCGCACCCCGAGACTCGGGTTGTGGTGGTGGCCGTCGCCCTCGTGCACCGGGCACAGGTAGTTCGTCCACTGCTGCGGCTCCCGCGGCCACCGCGCCGGACCGACCCGGCGTATCAACGCCGCGGTGACGACCTCGTACGAACGGCCCTGCTGCGGTGACTGTTCGGTCATCGTCACCGCCCCCGCTCGATCTCGGGCCGCTGGGCGGCGGTGAGGATGCGGGCCTGCTCGATACTGCGCCGCTGCACCCCGTCCAACGAATCGGCGCCCGGCAAGGACAGCATCCGCCGCACGGCACTGGGCGAGCGCGACCACAAGTCGTGCACGTCCTTGAGGTACTTCCACTCCCCCGGATGCGGCCCGTTTCGCCACCCGTGGTCGATAGCTTCTTGCTGGGCGTAGAGGCTGTGGATCTCCGCCTCGCCGGCGCCCGGCCGGTCCCGCAGCCGCGACAGCCGGTCGACTTCGGCGAACGCTTCGCGCATCGCTTCTTCGTGCTCGATGTGCATGACTCACCGCCCCCGCTGCACGCCGCGGCTGCGTGCGGGCTGCTGCTGTTGTTCGATGTCGGGGTTGGTGTGGCGGTGGAAGGCGTCGCGCACGGTTTGGCTGTCGCGGATCGCCAGATGCAACGAGTGCTGCAAGCTGCGGTATTGCAGCTCTGTCGCTCCGGCGCCGTCGTTGTAGACGATGTTGTCGACCAGCCGGAACATCGGCTCCGGCGAGCGGCGCCAGTCCTCGTAGGCGTCATCGAGGTAGCCCCAGTGCTCGGCGTGCGGGCCGTCGGCCCACCGCTGACCGATCTCGCGGCGCTGGGCGGTGATGCGGTCGCAGTCGGCGTCGGTCGCGGTCGGCTGCTGCATGTCTTCGCCGAGCTGGGTGTAGCGGGCGAACTCGATACGCATCGCTTCCTCGTGCTCGCGTTCCATGTCAACGGCTCCGCTCGATACCGTTGCGGCCGTTGCCGTTCCGCTCCGGACGCGGCCAGGACTGGGTGTCCGGACCGGCCTGCTCACGGCCGGTCCCGAGGTCGCGCAGGTAGCTGGCGCGCTTGCCCACCGGGCCGGTATCGTTGCCCGGCTGTACCGAGTTGCGAAGCTGCTCCAGCGTCGGGTTCGATTCCTCCTGCTCCGCGCCGTGACCGTTGGCGGCGGTGCGGCGTGAGCGGTTGCCGTAGCGCTCCTGCTCGGGCGTGGACTGCACGAGCTTGCGCACCGCTTCGTCGCGTTCCTGCTTGAGCTGGTCACGCTCCGCGGTCAGCTGCTCGACGCCCGGCCGAGCGCGCAATGCGTCGACCTCCGCGGACAGGCGCAGGTTGCGGTTCTTCAACGCCTCGATGTGCCCTTCGGCGGAGTCGAGTTTGCGGCGGATCTCGTCGCGGTCGGCGGTGACCGAGTCCAGGCCGCGTTGCAGCATCCCGACCCGGCTTTCCAACCGGTCCCGGTCGGCGGCCATGTCGTTCAACTGGCGCTCCACCTGCGTCAGCCGGTCAACGCCGGCGGTGTCGGGTGGGCGTTCGCGGTCGGTGTTCTCCCGCTGCCGGGCTGACTGCTCGGCCTGCTCACGGTGAACCTGCCCGGACAACGTCCGCTCCCGCAGCACGGCCTCCCGTGCGGCGAGCTGCTCGGCCACAGTCTCGGGGCGCCCGTAGTCGACATATTGCTTCGCGGCGTTGAGGGTGTCGCAGGTCTCGACCGCCAGGGTGGTGCCGTCCGACCACGACGTGCCGCTGATGTTGCGCTGCAACCAGCTGATGGCGCTGTGCTCGGTGGCGAACGAGCGGGATTCGGTCAGCTTCCCGCCGTCCGGGTCGGTCCACGTCATTTCCGCGGTGTAGCGGTGACGGTCGGCCTGAGCGGCGTCGATACGCGCCAGCAGCGACTCCTCGGCGTTGGCTCGGCGCGCGGCGTCCATGCTGTGCTGCCAGCCCTGCTCACGCTCCACCTCGGCACGCTGCCGGGCGTTGACAGTCTCCCGAGCGACGTGGGCGCGGTATCGCAGCGCGTCGATGCCGCGGACCTTGTGCGCTTTGGCGAAGAGGTTGCCGACCTGGAAATGCGGAAAGATCGTCGCCGAGTCCAACCCGTCGAGGGCTATACCCTGCTCGGTGCGGGTCAGGTGCTCGTTGCCGATGAAGCCGCGGGCCAGGCGGTTGCGGTGCTCAGCCAGCGCGCGAGCGTCACGAGCGCGCCGGTCATGGTCCACGCGCGGGTCGTTCGCTCGGTCGGCGACCGCTTGAACGTGTACGCGGTAGCGGTCGATAGCCTGACTCGTCCAGGTCAGCTGATGCTTGCGCATCACCTCGGCCTCGCGGCGCTGCTCACGCAGCGTCCGGCTGATCTCCTTGCGGATCTTGCGGCGCTCCAAGAAGTTGCGGGCCTGGGCGTGCAGGCGGGTCAACTCCGGCAGCGATCGCGCGAACTTGCGTGCCTCGGCGATCATCTCGTCCTCAGGGCTACGGTCGGTCATTGCGGTGAATTCCTCTCTCTTGTGGTTGGTTTCGGTGCTCATCGGGTCCGCTCGACGCGGTTGCGTCGACGGTCGAGTTCGTCGGCGGCGGCGTCGGTGAGCCTGAGGCGGGTCGCGTACCGGCCGCGAGCGCGGGACAGCAAGATGTCGGCGGCGTCCAACTTCTCGTCCGCCATCGCCAGCGCGGTTTCCGCGCCGAGCGCGGCGTCGGCGGGGTCGATCGGGTCGCCGAGGTTGTCGACCGCCAACGCGTCGGGGTGTCGGCGCAGGGCGGCGTACTCGCGCCGGATCGCGCTGATCTCGCGGCGCAGCTGGAACAGCCGGTCGTCGACGTTGTGCAGGCGCTCGTACAGATCAACCGGCGCTGTGCGGATCCGGTCATCGGGGGTTCGGTTGGTGCTCAACGGTTTTCCTTCCTTGTGGTTGGTTACTGGGCCGGGGTGGTGTGGTTGGTCTCGTGCTGGGTGCGGGCGCGGTCGATGCGCTCGACCAGGGCTCGCAGCAGCCCGACGATGGCGGTCGCGACGGCGGCGACGGCGTGGCTGATACCGGCGGTGACGGTGCTGATGGCCTGCGGCAGGGGCGGGCGGTGGGCGGCGTTCCACCACAGGTAGGCCACCCACGCACCGCCGTAGACGGCCAGCGGACCGACCACCAGCGGCCCCTCACCCCACCCGGCGGTCACGGCTGCACCGACCACAACGGCGGAAGCTGCCGCAGTGCGCCGCGCAGTCTGCGCCCGTGACCGCGCCGGTACCGGCGCCACCATGGCGGCGGCCTGCTCGGTGGGTTCGTCGTCGAGGTCGGGCACGACGGTCAGCGCGGCCCGGCGCACCGGCTTGGTGTCTCCGGCGGGTCGTTCGGTCTGTGCGGGTGCGGTGGTTGGGGCGGTGTCGAGGTCGGCTATACCGGCCAGCCAGTCCTCGACTTCGTCGGCGAACAGCTCGCCCGCGATCGCGGGATCGGTCGGCGTGGCGGCGGGGTCGGGCCGCCGCTGGCCCTCGTTGTCGTCGTTGTCGTCGTGGGGTCGGATGATGCGCATGGGGTTGCCTTTCAATGGGTTTCGGAGAAATAGGGGGTCAGGCGGTCGCGTCGGCGGTGACGGTCTCGGCCTGGGGATCGGCGTTGGTGGTGCCGGGCAGGGGGCGCACGGTGGCGGGGTCGACGGGCACGACGTGCCCGAACTGAGCGCGTCCGGCCTTGGCGTAGACGAACTGGCCGGTGTCGAACTGGCGGACGCGGTCGGGGTCGACCAGCCACTTCTCACCGACCGACACCTGACCTTCGTCGCCGGTGCGCTGGCCCTTGATCAGGTGCCGCGACGGCAGCATGTGCCGGACCGACCCGAAGTGCTTGCACAGCTCTCCGGCGTTCTCGACGTAGCCCAGCAGCACCCCACCCGCACAGGACTTCAAGATCCGGTCGAGCGCCCACTGATCCCCGGCGACACCCTCGGGACTCTGGGCGGCGAACAGCACGCTCACGCCCTGGGAGCGGCCCCGCTCGCACACCTCTTCCAGCCCGATCGAGCCCTGGCCGGTGGTGAGCGCGCTCAGCTCGTCGATGATCAAGGTGACGCTGCGACGCTGGTCCTTGGCGGTGCGGGCCGCGCGCTGCATCAGCATCCGCAGGATGGCGGCGACCTGGGCGCGGGCGGCGTCCTTGTCCAGGCCGGGCACGGTCACATACAGCACGTCGAGGTCGTCGAGGTCGACACCGCCGTCGAACACCATCCGCCCGTCCTCACCCTGGAGGCTGTCGAACAGGTTGGATGCCTTGATCAGCATGTCGGCGAGCTGGTCGACCTTCTCCGACTGGAGTGCTTCGACCATCCGCTTCACGTCCGGGGCGTTGCCCCACAGATCCAGCAGCGTCTCGGGATTCAGCCGCTCCAGGAACTCCCCGCTCGAGCGGGGCGGCCCGGCCGGGGCATCGACGACGAGGGAGACGATGCGGCGGCGCAGCTCGTCGAAGTGCTGGCCTTCCGACGTCGACGCCTGTCCGGCGTTGAGCATGTCGCCGAGCACGGCGCGCTGGTCGCGGGCGCGCATCGCCCACACGTTCAGGCGGGCGCCGTGGGGCACCTCGGCGATGCGGTCGGCGGCGATCCCGCGGCGCTGGGTGATCTCGCGCAACTCGTGGCCCAAGACCTTGTCGTCGTTTCCGCCCTTGCAGGACACGACCACCAGCAGCGGGCGCGGGTGCTTGCCCCGCATGCCCGGCACGTCCTTCCACCGCTGCCAGGCGTTCCACTCGTATTCGAGCATCCCGACCGCGTACCGCTTGATCAGCTCCGTCTTGCCCGAACCGGTCGTGCCGAACGCGGCCATCTGGCGGCGCGCTTCCTTGTGCGGCACCACCATCCACGCCTGATGCCGCGCGGTCAGCTCCGACCACAAACCCAGAGGATGCGCCGAACGCCGATCCGCCAGCGGCCCCAGCACAATCCCGTCCGTTGTGGTGAACGGGGCACCAACCGACCGCGCCGACCGAGCGGCCCCGGCGAACTGCCGCGCGGCCAGCGCCGCCCGCACCCGCTCCGTGCGGCCCAGGTTCTTCAACCCGACCGTGTTGGTCTTGTGCACGAACGACGCCCACCAGTACGTTGCCGCCAGCGCGGCCACCGGGGCACCGAGCACAACCATCGTGCGCAGCCCGCCAAGGTCGCCCTCGGCGACCCGCGCCGCACCCGACCACAACAGGGAAGCGGGGGTCATCCACGATCCGCCGGCCATCGCCGACGCCGCGGGCAGCAGCAGCGACCCGATCGCGAAGTTGCGCAACCGGTGCGGCGCCAACGGCCACCGCGCCGCCACTGCCACGATCATGACCAGCATCGCCACGATCACCACACCGCACACCGTCGCTGCCGAGGCCGCGTCACCGACCGCGGACAAGTCCAGCGTCGGCAGATCCCAGCCTTCGACGTGACGGATCGGCGGCGCCTGCGGCACCAGCGGGCCACTACCGGCGCCCGGCTGCACTGGCGGGGCGGTCTGCTCCGGCGATGCGGGCACCTGCGAGGCACCCAAGGGGCCGCAATCGTGGGGAGTGAGAATCGGCTGGCAGTTCGGATTGCTCATGATGCTTCCTGCTGGGAGAGATGAATGAGTTTGCGGCGCCGACGATTCGGGCTCGCTGCCTTGTTGGCCTCGCGCAACTGCGCGTACTTCTCGAGCCACGCGGTCCATTCCGCGTCGAAATCGCTGACCACCAGATGCAGTTCCAGCCGTCCGAACTCGTGGTCCGGCAGCCGGTCGGAAGCGGCGTTGACGTTGTCGCGGACGGCTCGGGACCGGCACAGGTAGAGCACGCCGACCATCGGTTCGACGTCGCTGTCACGGGCGGCGCGGATCGCGCCCCGCAACGCGATGTCCATGTGTTCCGGCTGCTTCTTGGACAGCTCGACCTCCAGCGCCCACCAGCCGTGGACACCCTCCCGAGCACCCAGGAACCGGCCGTCGTGGATGTGGGTGCGCCCCAGTTGCGGCTCGCGACCGGTCGACACCGGCACCGGGGTCTTCGACCGCGGTCCGCCCTCGGCGGACTGCACACGATGGCGCAGCACCCGCTCCGACACCCACAGCTGCGGATCGGAACCGACCAACATCACCCGCGCCTGCGCCACCGCCCGGTAGTGCTCGGCCAACGCCAACCGCGGACGCCAATCACTGGGCCGCCAACCCAAGAAGCGGGCCGCGGTCACGCGGGTGGGCACCACCCACTTCTCACCCGCCTGAACCTCTTCCGGCTCGTACACGTCGCCGTCGCGGACGAGGTCGGCGACCAGCGCGTACACGTGATTGCGCTCCATCCCCAGGAACCAGCCCAACGTGTCCCGCTGCATCCCGTTCATCTCCGACAACGCCGCCAACACCGACGTCTTCCGCGCTGTCGACCGCTGCGGCCGGTCAGGGATGAGAGCCTGAACGGTGGTGCGAGGCAGCCCAACTCGACGCCCGATCTCGGCCTGGCTGAGCCCGCGACCATGCAACCGCGTGACCTCCCCGAGCGTCACCTCCACCCGGCGGGCACGGATCCCCAGGGTGCGGGCGATCTTCTGGTAGCCCATTCCCGAGGCGCGCAACGCGGTGATGGACTCGTCGAGATCCGCGCCGTGACTCTCCTTGTTGTGGTTCATCGGGTTCGCTCCCTTCCCTGCCGCGAGCCGCGGCTGTGACCGGCCCCGCGGCGGCGCTCGGCGATGTCGGCGCGGGCCTGCGCGATGAACTCACGCATCTCCGTCGCATTCACCCCTCGCCGCTCCGCGGCCAACGCCGAGCGCGTCCACCGCGCCAGCTGCAATGCCTCCAGCTGCGCCTCGCTCGGAACTCGTTTCGGCACAGCTGCTTCCGCGTCGTACAGGTGCGCCTTCAGCGGTCCTCGCGAACCACCCCGAGCACGCAGCACCTGCGCCTCGTACTCACCACCAGGGCTCTTGCCCTCACGGGCGAGCTGGCGACGGGTCCGCAGATGCTGCGGCGCCAAACCCCACGGCCAGGTAGGGACGTCGAACCGCTCGCCATCCGGATCGTGAAAACGGCTGCTCATCGCGACCGCCTCACATCTCGAGACCGGCGCTCCTGCCGCAGACGCTCAACGACCAATTCGTTGGCGTCGGCCTTGATCTGAGCCGCACGTTCTTCCCCATGCCGGGCGATGAGCATCCGGTCGAACACCTCACGGCGTTCTGCCCACAACTGGTCACTGGTCCGGATTGCGTAACGCGAACGGCTCGACTCGAAATCGCAGCCCTCGAACCCCTTGGCGTGCTCGACAGCATTCGCGACGTCGCGGATGTCGCCCAGCAGCTTGCGAACCTCGTCCAGACGCTGCAACTCGGCTTCGACAGTCTTGAGCTCGCGGCGATTGACTTCTCCTGCCGAACTCACCGAGCCACCTCCTCAGGCAGCTGCGAACGCGGCACGCACGACCCCGGCGGTTCCGGCGGAATCCCGGCATCCACCGGACGGCAGATGTTCGGCGACGGCACATAGTCCTGCTGATCGATCCACGCCGCCGTGCACCCGCCCATCCCGATGAGCAGCAACACACCGAACGCGGCCAGCCGCACCGTCGGCGGCAAGAGACCCAGCGGCGCGAACACCGCACCGGTGCCGGTGAACTCCGGACCAGCCATCGAATGCAACGGGTTGTGTCCCCCACGGCGGTCGAAATGGGTGACCGTGTACCCCTGAACAGGCGGGTCCTGCCGCCACGGCGCGCTCATCGCCGGACCTTCCAGCGCCTCGACGACCGCCAGAACGCGATCGCGCCCAGCAGCATCATCGTGAAACCGACAACCTCAGGCGCCGTCAGCACGAGGTAGCCGACCGCGGTAGCGGCGACCGCAAGAATGAACGTCCGCGCCCGCATCAGCACTCACCGCCCTTGCGGCTACGACCGCGACGGCGGCGGACCTGCGCAGACTTCAACGCGAGCCGCGTGTAATGAGCTTTCCGAGCCTGATCAGCGCGGTAGGCACGCTCCTCCGGGCTCAACAGCCCATCCGGGTCGACAATGCGGTCGAACTTGCTTGCCATCGCCGCCCGCGCCTTCGCGGTGCGCGCCGCGCGATCGGAAGTCTTCGCCCAGGACTCGTGCGCCGCGATCCGCGCCCGCAATGTCCGCTCGACCGGCGTGCTCATGCCACACCGCCCGACTCAACCGGCTGCACCAAGGTGACAACCTCGGCCCGGCTGACGTACAGCACCCGCGACGGGCGCCGTCGATACGCCTTCAACATGCTGCGGGCGATCCACCGGCGAACCGTTGTCGGGTGCACCTCTCCCGCCAGGCTGGCGGCTTGGCGCAAATTGATCAAATCGTTTGGCAGAGAGACGCTTTCCGGCGCGTCGATCTGGGCGCATACTGCGCGTTCGCGCTGGTCACTGACCGTCGGCGATGGGCGCGCGGGATCTACACTTGACATGCTTCAGGGACTCCTATCCATCTGAAGTGCAGAAATGCTGGAGCGGGCGGCAACCCGCTTTGGCGATGACTCCCCGGCGGCGGCAACCGTCGGGGAGTTTTTTCTTGGAGTAGTCGCTGGGCGCTGAGCCCCATCGACAAGACAACTGTATATGTACAGTTGTATATGCACAAGAGCCCATGTGCAGCTGTGCGCACGCATGGCTTCGGCCGACGCCCCGGCCGATCACACACCGCGGGAACGGGCTAGACAGCTAGGCTCCGTGTGCATATACAGTTGTGTAGGATAGGAATGATTTTCGATAAGAAACGGCTACTCGCTCGGAAGGACTCGGTTCATGGCAGAACCTGCATACGTCTCCATCGCTGCGGAGTACGCCCGTGAGATTCGCAGTGGGGCGCTCCCCGCTGGCACCCAGATGCGAAGCCTCAACGAACTGGTCGAACGGCATGGCGTGTCGAAGATCGTCATCATCCAGGCCATACAGTTGCTGGAGCGCCAAGGACTCGTTCGCACCGTCCCCCGCCGCGGCACCTTCGTTACCGACCATCCGAACCTTGTTCGGGTCGCACCCGAACGTCAGATGGAAGACCCAGAAGACACGTTCAGACACGAATCCGACGGGGACATTCGTATCGAGCGCGAGAGCGAGCATCTTGCAGCGCCAGAAGAGCTTGCCGATGCATTCGCGATCTCCGTCGGCGACGAGGTGCTTCACACAGTCACCCGCGCGACCGAGGACGGCCGACCGATCTCGATCTCCGACACGTACCAACCGATCGGAGCTCCGGACATCACGGCTGCCACCGTCCTCGAGGAGACAGTGGCCGACCGGATTCCGCTGGCGTCACACGCTGCATGGCTCGGCACCCCTGCGGGTGACCTCGTTAAAGCGGTTCGCCAGCGGTATCTCGGTCCAGGCGGCAACGTACTGATGCTGTCCGAGATCTCTTATCCCAGGGATCGGTACGACGCATTCGTGTTCCGGATGGAACTCAAGCAACAGCTGAAGCAGTCCCCCACCGAGTAGGCGGTCAAGCAGGGGTCAGCGGCGAACCCAGCCTTGCGCTACATCGGCAAGGTTCCACCATGAGACGTACTGCGCATCTTCAGATTCCAGCGTCCATTCTGAGGTCAACGCATCGAAGAAGGCGTCATCGCCGGTCTTACCGCCCTTGGGCTCGCCAATGAACAGAAGTCGATCGCCTCCGGCGCGGCTGAACTGGTCGAGCGCCTTCGATGCCATCGCGTTGCCCCAGCCCGGCGGCCAACACAGGAACAAAACATGGTCATCCCGACCTCGGATGCGCTCAGCGAACGATTCGAGATCACTTACAGGACACCAGATGTCACGCTGACCAGATGCACTGGGGAAGGAGATGTTCTCGGTCGCATCTGGCGGCTCCGAGTCATACGCGTCGACCTCCAGACCAGCGGCAGCCAGCTGCGCTGCCCAGTAGCCACGGCCAGCGCCGAGTTCGACTACAGGCCGCCCAGCGCAGAATTTCGTCATCCAAGCGATCGTCTCCGGCGACGGAATCGCGTAAGCGTAGACCGCTTGCAGAATCGTCTGCGCGAACGCGAGTCGCGCACTGCCCTGCGAACGCCCGCCGTCGACCACTCGTCGCCCCTCACGATGGGAAACCGAAGGTGCAACGATGTCCCAGTAGGGATTTCGACTCTGAGTGTCGTCTCCGGTCATGTAGTTGACGAATCGAAGGTCGAATGCAGCGTCGGCCTGGTCGTCGCCGCTACCGGGGATCATCGGCGCCGTGTCCAGGTAATCAGCCACCTTCGGGTACTCGGTCCGGAGCCGCTGCTCGTCACCGAGTAGCGCGGCCAGCTGGTCGCGGCGATCTGGAGAGAGGACGAACCCAGTCATGGACTCCATAGTGCCCGTACAGCCTTTACTGATGGTGTCGAATGCACGACAGCTGATGCGTTCGCCGTCCGGGTCTCATTACAGCTTGTCTCCAAGACGTGCTCGACGGTGGGCTGCTTTTGCGCGTTGGTCAGCAACGGACTTGCCGTAGCGGTCGAGCATCTGTCGGGAGCGCCATCCGGCCAGCATCATGAGGTCCTGTTCCTGGCCGCCGTTGGCGAGCCAGTTGTGGGCGAACCAGTGGCGCAGCATGTGCGGGTGAATGTGGTCGATGCCCGCGGCCTCGGCGCGGCGTTCCAACATCTGCCGTATGCCATGGTCGGTCATAGGACCCTGCCGCCCGAGCCACAGCCGGTCGCTCTTCTTCGCGAATTGGTGTTGGTTGCGGGCGCGCAGATACCGGCGTAGCGCGATGCGCGTCTTATCGCCGAACGGTGACGACCGCGGCCGGCCGCCCTTGCCAACGACCAGCGCGCTGTTCTCCTCAAAGTCGAGATCGTCCAGACCGAGGTTGGCGACCTCGCCGCAGCGACACCCCGTGTCCGCGAACAGACGGATGATCGCGTTGTCCCGCCGCGAATCGAAGTCAGTCCCGGCGCACTGGTCGAGCAGGGCCCGTAGTGATTCGAGACTCGGGACCGGCACAAGCTTGTCCGGAGCGTCCGGGAGGCTCAGCTTGTCGAACGGGTCGGAGTCGATGATCTCCTCGGCGGCAAGGTATTTGAAGAACTGTTGAAGGCTCCGATACTGGCTGCGCGCGTACTGCGGGGACAGCGGCTCACCGGTCCGCCGGTTCGTCCTGGAAAGCAGTGTCTCGATGTACCCGCCGATGTGATCACGGGTGATCTCGGGCGCATCTGTCGGTAGCCCCTCGGCGACCAGGTAATCAGCGAAGTAGCCGATGTGGACCAGGTAGACGTCGATCGTCTTCTTGGCGCGGTTCTTCCTCCGTAGCTCGGTCGCGAAGTCGTCTCGCAACTCGCGGATGTCGTCCAGCGAAGCCGTCCCCATCGCCCAATGCTACCGCAATAATCTATTCGTGGACGAGCACTGTTCTAGATCGAAACCTCTCCAGAAAAACATAAACCCCCTGTTCAGAGGGGGTTTGTGGGGCGGGCGGGGCTCGAACCCGCGACCAATGGATTATGAGTCCACGGCTCTAACCGACTGAGCTACCGCCCCGTGCCGCGGGGAACCGCGAGCGTTGGGGATGCTACCGGGTCCGGTGGGGTGGAAACCAGTCGGCTGGCTTAGGGTGGACGGGTCGGAAACTTACTGGAGGGTCAGGTATGGCCGGTCTGTTCACGAAGGTGCTGAAGGCGCATCAGTGGGTGTACGAGAACAGCGGCGGGCTGGTGGGACATCGGCTGCTGCTGGGGAATCCGACGCTGTTGCTGCGGACGGTGGGGCGCAAGTCCGGCAAAGAGCGGACCTCGGCGCTGACGTACGCGCGCGACGGCGCGGATTATCTGGTGACGGCGTCCAACGGCGGGTCGCCGCGGCCGCCGGGATGGCTGGCGAACGTGAAGACTCGGCCGGAGTGCGAGATCCAGGTCGGGCGGCGGAGACTTGCGGTGCGGGCCCGGGCGACGCTGCCGGATGATCCCGATTACGCCCGGCGGTGGGCGATCGTCGACAAGGTGAATCGGGGTCGCTACAGCGCCTATCAGAAGCTGACCAAGCGGCCCATCGCGGTCGTGGTGCTGACCCCGGCGCAGCAGGGTCAGTCCTCGCGGTAGTCCTCGTCCCAGTCGTCCTCGTAGTCCTCGGCGTCGTCACGGTCCCATGGGTCGGCCTCCTTCGGTGGCCGGCTGGCAAGATGCACGACAGCGACGACGAAGACGAGGACCACGATGACGATGCCGACGACGAGCAGAGTCTCCACCCCGGCACCCTAGCGCCGTCGCCCGGCCAGCGCACTACGTCGATTGTCCAGTTCGCCGCTTTGTTCACACCGTTAACAAAGTGCGACCCACCGCCGTCCTCGACTCGATGGCCGCGTGCGCTTCATCGGCTCGGTCGAGCGGGAAGGTCTGGCCGATGACGACCTCCAACCGTCCCGCGACGACCTCCCGCTGAGCGCGCCGGGCCAGCGCCTGCCAGTCGATGTCCGCGCCGGTGATGTCGAACAACCCGTGGACACTCACCCCCCGCGCCTGCGCCGCCTCCCGGTCCACAGTGGCGAATTCGCCTGCGGCGGCGCCGTATCCGAGGAAACGCCCGCCGTCCGCGGCCGCCGTGAGCGCGGCCGCGCCGAGCGCGCCGCCCGCGCCGTCGAGCACCACGTGCGCGCCTTCGCCCCCGGTCGCGGCGCGCGCCTTCGCCGCCCAGTCGGGCGTGGAGTAGTCGACCACCGCGGTGGCGCCGAGCCGCTCGGCGAGCTGGAGCTTCGTGGCGCCGCGTGCGGCGGCGACGACGTTCGCGCCCGCGGCGCGGGCGAGCTGGATCAGCAAGACGCCGAGCCCACCGCCCGCGGCGGTGATCAGGACCCATTCTCCCGGCTGGACGGCGGCACGGTCGAAGACGGCGAGCGCGGTCCTTCCGTCGTGGGCGAGCGCGACGGCCTGCGTCGTCGCGAGCCCGTCGGGCAATTCGATCAGCGTGTCCGTCCTGGCCAGCGCCTTCTCGGCGTATCCGCCGATCGGCAGGCCGCCACCGATGCCGCTGGCCGCGGTCGGCGTCGACACCCGCTTGCCCACCCAGACCGGATCGACGCCGGGGCCGACCGAAGACACCACACCGGCGACCGCGCCGCCGGGCACATAGGGCGGCTCGATCGCGAAGAAGTCGGTTCCCCAGCCGCTGCGCAGGCGAGTGTCCAGGAACATGACATCCGCGGCGGCCACGTCGACGATTACCTCTCCCGGCCCGGCCACCGGATCGGGCAGCTCGCGCACCGCGAGCACTTCCGGACCACCGAATCCACCGGCTTGCACAGCCCGCATGACACATCCTCCATGTTTCTTGCCGTCTCGAACGGAGATCAGCATGAAACCTGAAGTCGAGTTGAGGTCAAATCGGCGGGTCAGGAACCGCCGCCACAGCTGGAACTGCTGCCGCCACCGCAACTCGAGCTACTGCCCCCACCGCAACTCGAGCTACTGCCCCCACCGCAACTGGAACTGCTACCGCCGCTGCAACTGGAACTGCTTCCCCCGCCGCAATTACTGCCGCTTCCACCGCCGCAACCGCTGCCATGGTGATGGTGGTGATGTCCGCCCCCACCGTCGTGCGGCTGGTCGAACATCCCGAACATTCCGGCTCCTCCCGCCGCCCAGAACGGATCGTTGGATCCCCCGTCGTAATGGCCGCGTTGACCGACGCGCCACGGGCCGTACGGTGGCGGCGGCAGGAATCGATCGCGCTGCGACCGGAGGATGACGACCGCGACAATGATCGGAACCGCCACGAGGAGCAGCACCATCAACAACAGGAACAGGAGGATGAGTGCGCTCATGTTCGAACGGTAGCGGTCCATCGGCGCGCACGTACAGTGAACTGTGGTGAATTTCAGGGTCCGGAACCGCCCGGCGCGCGGGATCGACTTGGCGGCCGTGCGCGCCGCCGTCGAACGCGCTGGAACTGCCCGAGGCCGTGTACAAGACCTGCCCATGGCAACCTCGGGATCTGGTGGCCACGGGTTTACGGCAGTGGCTGCTCTGCTGCGGCGCGGCCATGCGCGACGACCAGGTGATCGGCATGCCGTCGCACGCCGTGGACGAGGCCTGGCATGGATTGATCCTGTGCACCAAGCGCTACGCCGAGTTCTGCGCGCGGGCGTACGGCCGTTTCCTGCACCACTTTCCCGAAGGCGACGGGCCGCCGAACGCGGCGCACGGAACCATGGCGGAGCAACTCGGCCGGACGGTGGTGGCATGGTCGTTCGTGGCCGCTCCCGGCGAGGAATGCGTGCTGTGGGATCTGGATCGACGAGTCGGTGTGGAACACCCGTGGGGCATCGAGGCCGAGCGGGTGGTGACCATCGAGGCCGAACTCGCCCGTACCGCCGCCTCCTGACCTCAGATCAGCTTCACGCGCGCCGCCAGGAACCGGACCAGCGCGGGCGCGAGCCGACCGAAGTGGTATTGCAGGCGCGCCTCCGGCGTCACGGGCACGATGCTGCGATCTCGCTGTATCGCGCGCACGATCTGCTCGGCCACCTTCTCCGGGCCGTAACGCCGCATGCGGTAGAGGCTGTGGTAGCGCTCTCGCTTGCGCCGTTCCTCCTCCGCGCTGACGCCCGAGAACCGGGTGCGCGCCACGGTATCGGTGTGCACGATGCCGGGGCAGATGGTGTGCACCGAGATCCCGCGGCCCGCCAATTCGGCGCGGACGCAATCGGAGAACATGAACACGGCCAACTTACTGGTCGAATAGGCGCTGAGGCCCTGCTGTGGACTGTAGGCCGCCATGCTGGCGAGGTTCACGATGTGCCCGCCGAGGCCGCGTCCGGCCATGGCGGGCCCGAACGCGCGGCAGCCGTTCACCACGCCGCCGAGATTGACCCGCAGCACCCGGTCGAAGTCCGCCGCCGAGGTCTCGAAGAAGCCACCCGCCTGGCCGATTCCCGCGTTGTTGATCAGGATGTCGGGGACGCCGTGACGCTCGAGCACCATCGCCGCGTGCTCTCGCATCTCGCTTTCGTCGGCGACGTCGAGCGGATAGGCATGCGCCACACCGTGTTCGGCGGCGATCAGCTCGGCGGTCTCCTTCGCCGCCGCCGGATCAATGTCCGAGAGCACGACCTCGGCGCCACGGCGGGCCAGAGCGAGCGCGGTCGCACGGCCGATCCCGCTGCCTGCGCCGGTGACGACCACGAGCCGATCGTCGAACGGCCCGGCGTTACGGCCCGCTTCGGCGCGGCGCAGCGCGCGGGGCGCCGCCGCGCCGCCCAGCGTATCGATCAGTTCGGTGGTGGCGGTGGCCAGCAACTCCGGATGCGAGAACGGCATCCAATGACCGGCGGGCACGTCTCGCCGCCACAGCCGCTGGGTCCATTTGTGTTCGTCGTCGAATCCCGCCGGCCGCACGGCGACGTCGCGTCCGGCGACGATCAGCTGCACCGGCACCTCGGTGTGCCGTGCGCGCGGCGCCAGCAGGCGCGGCACGATGTTCGCGCGGTAGATCAGCAGGCCGTCGACGAGGTCGGCGCGAAAGGTGGGGCCGAGCCGCACGTTCGACGGCGCGGTCTCGTTCATGAGCGAGACGACCCGCCGCCAGAAACGTTCGGTCCCGATCAGGCCGAAGGCGGCGCGCGGCAACCCGGGGGTCATGAAGAAGAAGGTGTACGCGGACGACAGCAGCTGCGTGAACGGCTGCCACACGTTACGCGGTGTCGGGCGCGAGAGCCGGTCGCGGATCCACCTGCCGATGTGGTCCAGGTTCGGACCCGACACCGAGGTGAACGACGCGACCCGGGCGGCCGCGCGAGGCTCGCACACCGCTTCCCACACCTGCACCGAGCCCCAGTCGTGGGCGAGGACGTGCACGGGGCGGTCCGGGCTGACGGCGTCGGCGACGGCGTAGAAGTCCGCGGCCAGGCGGTCGAGCCGGAAGTCCGCCGTGCGCCGGGTGCGAGTGGAGCGCCCGTGCCCGCGGGTGTCGTAGGCGACGACGTGGAACCGGCGGCCCAGCAGTGGCACGACGGCGTCCCACAGGTGATGGGTGTCGGGCCAGCCGTGCACCAGCACGACTGTTTCCGCGGCCGGGTCGCCGTATTCGAAGACGGCGATGTCGAACTCGCCGCTGCGCACGGTGCGTTCGGCAGCGGGAAGCCCGGCGTTCTCGGTGGTGGTCATCAGTATTCTCCTCGGCGGACGGAAGGTCGGATCACAGATCGAGCACGAGGCGCCCGCCGTCGGCGCGCGATACGCAGACGAGCATCTCGCCCGCCGAGCGCTCGGCGTCGGTGAGCACGCTGTCGCGGTGGTCGGGTTCGCCCGCCAGCACGCGGACCTTGCACGTGCGGCAGTAGCCCTGCCTGCACGAATACGGCCGGTCGGGCCGGGAGGCGAGGACGGCGTCGAGCGCGGTGCGATCCGAGCCGACGTCGACGACCTCCCCCGTGGAGGCGAATTGGATCTCGAACGGCTTGCCGTCCACGATCGGCGGCGGCGAGAACCGCTCGGAATGCAGTCCGACGTCGGGCATCTCCCGCACGGCGTCGGTGATCACGGTGAGCATCGGCGCGGGGCCGCAACAGTAGACCGCGGTGCCGGGCCCGACGCCGGGCAGCAGGGCGCTCACCTCGGGAAGCCCCTGTTCGTCGTCGGCGCGCACGACGACGCGGTCGCCGAATCCGGTGACCTCCTCGAGGAACGGCAAGGCGTCCCGGCTACGCCCGGTGTACACCATCGACCAGTCGATCCCGAGCCGGTGCGCCAGCCTGGCCATGGGCAGGATCGGAGTGATGCCGATGCCACCCGCGACGAAATGGACCCTGGCGGCAGGAGATCCGTAGCCGGGCACGGCGAACGGAAACGCGTTGCGCGGGCCGCGCACCACGATCGGCGACCCCACCGAAAGGGAATCGTGCACCTCCACCGAGCCACCACCGCCGTCGGGAATGCGACGCACCGCCACCCGATAGGCCCGGACGTCCGCGAGGTCGCCGCACAGCGAGTACTGCCGCAGGCGGCCGGAGGGCAGTTCCAGGTCGAGGTGGGCGCCGGGCCGCCAGGGCGGCAGCGCCCGCCCGTCGGCGGCGGCCAGCCGCAGGCTCACCACGTCTTGATCGCGCGCTTCGATTCGCCGCTCGGTGACCACCAAGGCCAGCCGCCGGTCGTCCACCTTCGGGCGCGGATCGCGCCGGTTGACCAGCGTGATCCAGCGCAGACGCGCCGAGGCCACCGCGTCGAGCACCCGCACGGTGCGGTCGCGATCGCGCTTGCCGAACAGGTCCGCGGGCAAGTGGGCGGGAACGGGCAGCCTCACGAGGCGATCGCCCGCGCCGCCGGGGATTTGGCGAGATATGCCACCGCCTGCGCGGTGGACCCCACCGTCTCCGGGTTGTAACCGGGTTGGAAAGTGCTCACCGCGCTCCACAGCAGCGAGGGAACGCCGGGCAACGCGCCGCGCCACATCGCCCCGAAGATCCGCGCCAGCAATCGGGGATAGCCGAGGTCGGGCAGGTCCCGGTCCTGGTGGACCATGAACTTCGCGCCACGCACCACCAAGGTCAGGAAGATCGGGAAGACCAGCAGCATCAATGCCGCGCGCCGCACGTATCCGGCGCCGAAGTACACCGCCACGTCGTGTGCGACGTGCCGGTGCTCGACCTCCTCCGCACCGTGCCAGCGAAACAGATCCGCCATCCTCGGGTCGGCGCCGAACCGCTCCAGATCCGCGTTGAGCACCCAGTCTCCGAGATAGGCGAAGAAGTGCTCCAAGCACGCGATGAAGGCCAGCCGCTCCACGAGCACCTGCCGTTCGGCGACGCCCGCGACAGCGCGCGGTCCGAGCGTCCGGCGGAACAGGTACTCGGCCTGTCGCAGATAGGGCAGCGGGTCGACGCCGTGCACGGCGAGCACCTCGTGCAGCACTTTGTCGTGGGTTTCGGCGTGCATCGACTCCTGACCGATGAATCCGAGCATCGCCTCGCGCAGCTGCTCATCGCGCACGTACGGCAGCGCCTCCGCATACGCGGCGCAGAACATCCGCTCGCCCTCGGGCAGCAGGAGATTCAGCGCGTTGATCAGGTGCGAGGCGATGGGCTCGGCAGGCATCCAGCGCAGCGGTGTGTCCGCCCAGTCGAAGCGCACGTTGCGTGCGTGCAGCGCCACGGCGCCGGGGTCGGTCTCGGGTCGTCGCCCGGCCCTGCGAAGTAGCTTCATCGGTACTCCTCGATCCTCGCGCGTCCGCACCCGCGCGCAATTCCTACATCTACGTAGCAAGGATCATACACTTAACTAGAACTTCCGGTAACACACAAAATTGCCACGCCCGCCATTCGATGCCCCAGCCCGCGACAGTCGTCACACCGCCACGCTTCTGCCGCAAAACTAGAACCCGTTCTAGTAGGCTTTTGCTATGGAACGATTGACAGGATTGGATGCCAGCTTTCTGTACTTGGAAACCGGGACCCAGCATCTGCACGTCTGCGCGCTGCTGATTCTCGACCCGTCCTCGGGTGACTACTCCTTCGAGGAATTCAAAGCCGAACTGGCCCGGCGGCTCCCTTTGATCCCGCAGATGCGCCGCCGCGTCCATGAGGTGCCGCTGAACCTCGACCATCCCGTCTGGGTCGAAGACTCGAACTTCGACCTCGACTACCACCTCCGCCGCATCGCCATCGCGGCTCCGGCCGGCCGCCGCGAACTCGCCGAACTCGTCGGTGACATCGCCAGCCGCCCCATGGATCGCGATCGGCCGCTGTGGGAGATGTCCGTGGTGGAGGGTCTCGACGACGGCAAGGTGGCGGTGATCTGCAAATACCACCACGCCGCCGTGGACGGCATCACCGGCGCCAACTTGATGATGCATTTGTGCGATCCGGAGCCGGGCGTCACCAAGGCGGTGCCCGACCAGCAATGGCGTCCCGAGCCGAAACCCAACGACTGGCAACTGCTGGCCGAAGCTGTGGTCAAGTTCCCGGCCAGAGCGGGCATCGTGGGGATGCTGCCGAAAACCGTCGGTGTGGTCGCCGATTTCGCCCAGCGCAGGCGCAAGAACAAGGCGGGTATGGCCGTACCGTTCTCCGCGCCCCGCACGCCGTTCAATCTCGCCATCACCCCGCATCGCGCCGTCGCGTTCACCGAGACCGAACTCGACGCCATCAAGGAGATCCGTTCCGCGTTCGGCGTCAAGGTGAACGACGTGGTGCTGACCGTCGTCGCCGGCGCGCTGCGCGCCTACCTGGCGCAGCGCGACGAATTGCCGGACCGCTCGCTCATCGCCTCCGTCCCGGTGTCCGTGCACGAGCAGACCCGGCACACTGCGGGCGTCAACAAGGTGTCCACACTGTTCGCCACGCTCGGCACCGACATCGCCGACCCGGTGGAACGCCTGCGTGAGGTGGCCGAGGCCAATCGCGGCGCCAAGGAAGAACACGACCTCATCGGCGCGGACTTCCTGCAGGATTGGTCGAAGTACGCTCCGCCGAACACTTTCCGGCTCGCGGCGCGGATGTACTCGTCGCTCAAGCTGGCGGAGATGCACCCGGTGGTGCACAACCTCGTGGTGTCCAATGTGCCCGGCCCGCCGATGCCGCTGTACTTCCTCGGCATCCGGGTGGACGGGATGTACCCGTTCGGGCCGGTGTTCCACGGCGCGGGCCTGACGGTGACCGTGCTGTCCAACAACGACAAGCTCAACTTCGGCTTCATCGCCTGCAAGGAATTGGTGCCCGATATCGGCGCGCTCACCGACGCCATTCCCGGTGTGGTCACCGAACTACTCGCCGCGGCACGCGAGTCCGGCTGAACGACGCGGCCCCCTGTTCGCCACCGCCGCCGGACAGGGCCACCCCAGCCGGACCTCTCAGATCTTCGCGGCGACGGCCTCGCAGGCTTCGAGCAGCACGGGCACGAATCGGTCGGCTTCGAGCACGCAGGACGCGTGCCCGGCCGCGACCAGGTGCTTGCTCGCACCCGGAATCATGGTCGCCATCTCCACCTGCCGAGAGACGGGAATCGCCCGGTCCTTGGTCGTGACCACCACGGCCGTCGGCATCGCCAATTCCGGCAGCCACGCGGTCGCGTCGAAGCGCCCGACGGCGGCGAGAACCTGGGTGAGCGCCCACCCGCTGGTGCTGCGGAACTCGCCGAGCGCCCAGCGATCCAGCCGCCCCGGCGTCCACGTGTTCTCCGGCAGCTCAGGCAGCGTGCCCGCGAGTTTCTCGGCACGGCGGTAGCAATACGGCTGCACCGCGGCGGCGAAGACGCCGAACGTGCGGTGGAACGCGTGCTCCCGCCAGGTCTGGCGGAACCGATAGGGCGTCGCGCAGAGCACCAGGCCGCTCACCCGGTCCGGATGGCGGCGTGCGGCCAGCAGGCTCACGATGCCACCGAGCGAGAATCCCGCGCACATGGCCCGCTCGACCCGCGACGCGTCGAGCACGGCAGCGACGTCGTCGGCGCAGTCCTCTAGGCTGAATCGCTCGCAGCGGATGCCGCGGCCGTGCCATCGCTGGTCGAACAGGATCACGCGGTATCGCCGCGCCAGCGCCGTCAACGAGGGGAACCAGGTCAGGTACGCGGTGCAGGCCGTGGCGTGCAGGAGCACCAGGACGGGCGCGTGCTCGGGACCGGGGATGTCGACCACATAGGTCCGGCCCCGGCCCGGCAGCTCGACCAGGCGGCCGCCGGGCACTTCGGCGATATCGGGCACCCGGAAACGTCCGCCGAACCGCGTCACGCTTCGGCCGGGATTCGTCATGCGCACCTCCTTGCGGTCGGAGCGAGACCCAGAATTAGAACGCGTTCTATACGATCATGACACACCGGGGCCGGCGGGCACAGAGGCCGCGGCGCCTCGGTGCCACCTTCCCGGCCCGCGTGCGATCCGGCACTCGGCGGCCAGAGGCCACACGACAGTCGCTACGACACCACAGCAGTCACAGCGACCGGCGACGAGCCTGCGCTACTGTCGCGATACGCGTCACCACAAGGCGCGCTTCTGTAACGTGTTGCAGACGAAGATCGAGAGACGGAGGTACCCCGCATGGGGCGGTTGACCGGCAAGGTGGCGTTGATCAGCGGTGGAGCGCGCGGCATGGGCGCGGCGCACGCCAGGGCGCTGGTCGCCGAGGACGCGCGTGTGGTGCTGGGCGACGTGCTCGACGACGAGGGCGCCGCGGTCGCCGCGGAACTCGGCGACAACGCCGTCTACGTCCACCTCGACGTGCGCGAGCCGGACGACTGGCGCAAAGCCGTCGGCGAGGCGGTGCAGCGGTTCGGATCGCTGAGCGTCCTGGTGAACAACGCCGGCATCGCCAACGGCAACCTGCTGGTCGCGTTCGAACTGGCCGAATGGCAGCGGATCGTCGATATCAATCTGACCGGCACGTTCCTCGGCATGCAGGCCGCGACGCCCGCCATGATCGAGGCGGGCGGCGGCTCGATCATCAATATCTCCTCCGTGGAGGGTATGCGCGGCAGCCCGGGCCTGCACGGCTACACCGCCACCAAGTTCGCCGTGCGCGGGCTCACCAAGTCCACCGCGCTCGAGCTGGCGCAGTACAAGATCCGGGTTAATTCCGTGCACCCCGGCCTGATCCGGACCCCGATGACGGAGAACATCCCGGAGGACTTCCTGCAGATCCCGCTCGGCCGCGCCGCCGACCCGGCCGAGGTCTCCGCCCTGGTGACGTTCCTGGCCAGCGACGAATCGTCGTACTCGACCGGAGCCGAGTTCGTCATCGACGGCGGCCTGACCGTCGGCATCCCGCACAAGAGCTTCGGCTGAGTCAGCCGCGCGTGACCAGCAGCGCGAGCGGCGGAAGCGACACCAGCACCACGCCCGCGAACCCGTTGGTCCATTTATAGGCCACCAGCAGCGCGGCGAACTCGCGCAGCAACGCGCTCGGCAGGTAGTAGAAGGCGGTCCCGGCGCCCGTCACCTCGGCGTCGAGGTCGAGGCGGCGCGCCAGGATCGCCGTGCGCAGGATGTGGAAATTGCTCGTCACCAGCACCATTCGGGTGGCGGCGCCGCGTTCGCCGAGCAGCCGCTTGGTGAAGAGCAGATTCTCCTCGGTGGTGCCCGATTGATCCTCGCGCACCACACGGTCTTCGGGCACGCCGCGACCGATCAGGTACTCCGCCATCGCCGATGCCTCGGAGACCTCCTCGTCGGGTCCTCTGCCGCCACTGACGATCACCAGCGGTGCGTGCCCGGCGGCGGCTTCGCGGCGGTAGACCGCTATCGCCCGATCCAGGCGCGCGGCCAGTAGCGGCGGCACGTCACCGTCGACCAACCCGGCGCCGTGCACGACGATCGCGTCCATCCCGGGACGGTAGGGCAGCAGACCATAGCAGAGCGTGTACAGCAGGAACGCCGCGAACAGGAATCCGACGTAGCTGATCGCCATGGTCAGCGAGGCCAGAAGGACCACGAACCAGAAGTTCTCGGTCAGCAGGGCGAGAGCCAGCACGACATACGGCGTCAGCAGCGCGATGCCGAGCAAGAGTGGCAGCAGATTCGGGAAACGCCACCCCTCGCGGCGCACCAACTGCACCCCGTTGGCGATCGACAACCCGGCCAGCACCAGCACCACCAGCGGCGACAGCAGCACGAGCAGCGGCGCCAGCACGACCGGGAGATCCCCTTCGGCGACCCGGCCGACCGCCCACGCCCCGGCGAAAGCCGTTCCGAGCAGCAGATACACGCCGTGCCCTAGCCGCCTGCGGTCCCGGCCGAAACGCACCGCGAACACACCGAGCAGAATCACCCCGACGACCAGCAACAGCACCGCGCCACGGTAGCCGACCAGCGGGCGAAGCGCCCGGCCGTCGCCGAGCGGCGCGGCTACCTCGGCTTTTACCGATCGTCCCCTAAAGTGTCCAGGTCCGGACATCGGTCGAGCGACCGGTATTCGGAGCACGCGATTTCAGCACACCAGCGTTACGGAAGAGTACGTCGTGATGAATGGGAGTCGCCGAAAGCCATGCTTCGATTGGTCATCGCCACCGCCGCGGCCGCGCTCTGTATGATCACACCGCAGGCCGCGGCGCAACCGATCTATCCCGCACCTGATCCCGATCCGTTCTACGCCGCTCCGGCCGACGTGGACCGCGCCGCGCCGGGCGATGTCCTGGCCGTACGGCAGATGCCAGGACTGCTCGCCTTCCCCGGCGCCACGGTCACGATGATCAAGTTCCGCTCGACCAATTCCGCGGGCGAACCGATCGCGGCCACCACCACTGTGCTGACCCCGCCGAATCCGGTACCCGGCAGGCCGCTGCTGTCCTATCAGCACATCATCAACGGACTCGGCACCCGGTGCGCGGTGTCGCGCGTGCTCTACACCAGCGACCCCAGTTTGGAGATACGCGAGGCGCCCGCTCTCAACGCCTTGCTGCTGCGCGGCTGGTCCGTCGCCCTGCCCGACCACCTCGGCCCCACCAGCGCCTACGGCGCCGCGAAACTCGGCGGCATGATCACCTTGGACGGTATCCGCGCCGCGCGGCGGGTCGCCGGACTCGGTTTGGCCGACAGCCGGGTCGCGATGCTCGGCTACTCCGGCGGAGGCATGGCCAGCGGTTGGGCGGCCGCGCTGGCGCCGACGTACGCGCCGGAGCTGCCGCTGGTTGGCGTCGCCGCGGGCGGGGTGCCGATGAACCTGGTCAAGATGATCGAGGGCCTCGGCTACGCGCCGCACGCCGCCTTCGGCCTCGCCTTCGCGGCCGCCATCGGGCTCGAGCGGGAATATCCAGCGCGCCTGCCGGTGAGCGAACACCTGAACTCGGTGGGATTGTCGGTCCGGGACCGGATCGCCGACAGTTGCACCAACGAGATCCTGCTGGTCGGCGCCGGTCGCGGCATCGTGGACGTCGCGGCATCGAACTCGCTGGCCGAAGACGAGCGCGCACGGGGCGTGCTCGAGGAGAACAGCCTGGAACTCTACGGCGACATCCCGGCCACGCCGGTCTTCCAGTGGCGCGCACAGCACGACGCTCTGATCCCGGTGGAGTCGGTCGACGCGACGGTCCGTCGGTACTGCGACGCCGGCGTGCAAGTACAGTACGAGAAATTCCTCAGCCCCGACCATCTGTCAGCGGCGGTGCTCGGGATACCGTCGGCTCTGTCCTGGCTGGAAGCGCGATTCCACGGAGCGCCCGCACCGAGCAATTGCTGATTCGTTCCGAACGGTACGGCCAGGTGTTGCCATGGAACCAGCTTCCGGCGACAGTATGCGTCAGGTCGAGCGCGAACTCCCGCCGCCGGAGACGATGACGGCCCGGCGACGAGATCTCGTCGCCGGGCCGTCATCGTATCGTCCTGACACACAACGCTTCCGCGCCGGAACTAGACGTCCTTACCGCTCTCGTACGCGTTCTGGCGCGCCTCGTCGAGATCGGCTTCCGCGCGGGCCTTCTCGGCCTCGGCTTCCTTGCGCGCCGCGTCCCGCTGGGATTCGGCCTTGTCCTGCTGCGCGCGACCCTCTTTCTTCAGGTCCTCGTCACCGGTGACGACGCCAGCGGCTTCCTTCGCCTTCCCCTTGATGTCCTCGACGACACCCTCGACAGCTTCCCGCGGTCCGGTCTGATGGTCCGGCATCGCATACCTCCCAATCATTAGTCGGCTGACATCCGCCGCATACCCGCCCCGGCCGCCCTCAATCGCCCTGTGTGACCGCCGACACCGGCCGTAGCGGACCGGCGTGGGCCACGGACGGGTTGGCGATTACCCGGTGAAATCTGGCGTGAATGCCACTGGGAGGCCATGAGACGGCTGGATAGGTTCGGAATCGCGAAAGGCTTGCCACAGGGAGAACAGCAGATCATGAGTTATGTCGCGCCGGTGCTGATCGGCGTCCTCTACGCGCTGGCGATGTCGGTGATTCCCGAACCGCAGCGCCGACGCTTCAACGCGATCATGGTCGCCGGTGCGGGCGCCGCCTACCTCAGCGGCGGCGGGCTCGGCGGCTGGGAATTCGTCTTCACCGCCGTCGTCACCTACTGCGCCTATCGCGGACTGGAGTCCTGGACATTCATCGGCATCGCCTGGCTACTGCACACCGCTTGGGACCTGGTGCACCACTTCAAAGGCAACCCCATCATTCCCTTCGCCCACGACTCGTCCCTCGGCTGCGCCATCTGCGACCCGGTGATCGCCGTGTGGTGCCTGTACGGCGGACGCTCGCTTCTCCGGCTCCGCGGCGAACCCGCGACTGCGTGAACACGCGACTGCCTGAACATCCGAGGACACGCGACGAAGCCGGTCGGCCGTGCGGGTCTACCGACCAGCGCGGCGCCTCCGCTGCGGGCGACCGAGCCGCCGTGCTCAGCAACCACTTACGCGGAGCGCTCGGCTGGGAGAACCCAGCCGAGCGCTCAACTCCAGGCCTGCCCGACACGGTGCGGCAAACAGGGGTCGCCGAAGCGGCCGGGTTCGCACCGGCTTTCGGTCAGCCCTTGACCAATTCGGGCGAGGCGGTCTCCGGCTCCTCGGCTTCTTCCGGATGGGCGGCCCGGCTCGGCAGCAGCACCGCCATCACGATGACGATCAGGGCCAGCGCCGCGGAGACGAGGAAGGCCAGGCGCATGCCGTCGAGGTGGGCGATGACGGTGTCGACGCCGTCGGCGGCCAGTGCGGTGCTGCGCGCCGACATCACCGTCACCACCAGCGCGGTGCCGAAAGCCGCTGCGACCTGCTGCAAGGTGCCGAGCATCGAGCTGCCGTGCGAGTACAGATGCTGCGGCAACGCGCCGAGGCCGAGCGTGAAGACCGGGGTGAAGGCCGCGGCCAGCGACACCATGAGGACGATGTGCAGGACCAGCAATTGCCAGTACGGCATGGTCATCGAGATCTGGGTGAACCCGGCCAGCGACGCGGCGATTCCGATCGAGCCGGGGATCACCAACAAGCGTCCGCCGAACCGGTCGAACAGTCGACCGACCGTCGGGCCGAGCAAACCCATCGCCAATCCGCCCGGCATCACCAGCAAACCGGTCGCCAATGGGCTCAGGCCACGCAGGTTCTGCAGGTACAACGGCAGCAGGATCATCGAGCCGAGCATCGCCATGAACGCGACCGACATCAGGATCAGCGCCTTGGTGTAGGTGCCGGACAGCAGCACCCGCAGGTCGAGCAACGGGGTGCCGGTGCGCTGCAAGCGCAGCTGACGCCAGACGAACGCGCCGATGAGCGCCGAGCCAGCGGCGACGATCAGCGCCGGGCTCGCGAGGTTGCCGCTCTCGAACCGGCTGAGCCCGTAGACCAGCCCGCCGAACCCGAGCGCGGCCAATGCCACGCCGATCGGATCGATCTGCCCGGCTTGTGGTTCCCCGACGTTCTCCAGCTGACGCAGGCCCAGCCAGGTGATCAACCCCGCGATCGGCAGCACCAGCACGAAAAGCCAACGCCACGAGCCGATTTGCAGCACCGCGCCCGAAATCACCGGACCCATCGCGGGCGCCACCGAAATGGCCAGGGTGACATTGCCCATCACCCTGCCGCGATCGCGCTCGGGCACCACGGTCATCAGTGTGGTCATCAGCAGCGGCATCATCACCGCGGTGCCGAGGGCTTGGATGATGCGGCCGAGCAGCAGCACCGCGAACGACGGCGCGACGGCCGACAGGGCGGTACCGGCCAAGAAGACGCCCATCGCCGCGACGTAGGCATGCCGGGTCGACACACGTTGCAGGAACCAGCCGGTGGTCGGGATGACCGCCGCCATGGTCAGCATGAACGCCGTCGACACCCATTGGGCCGCGCGGTCGGTGATCGACAGGTCCGTCATCAGCCGGGGGATCGCGTTGATCATGATGGTCTCGTTCAAGATCACCACGAACGTCGCGAGCACCAGCACCCGGATGACGGTCGGCGTCCGCCCTCCCGAGGCGGGAGCGGATGGTTCGGCGGACATCGGATACCTCCGGAGCATAGGGTGTCGATGGGGATACGTGGCCCGTCGCCGAGTCACCGGATCGCGTCCCGGCGCCACAGTCGTAGAGACGGCTTCCACTGCTCGAACTCATCGGGCGCGGGTCAGTATTCCGGTGGGCACCGACACAAACCATCGAATTGTTTCGTCGAGCCACCACGCGACCGCATCGAGAACAGCTGGTCAGCAGTCCTTTTCACGGGCCGCTCCGACCATCGGGTGAGGCTGGTCACAGCGTGTCCGCGCACCCTGATCTCCGATACCACCGTCCGACCGCGTTCAACCCAGCGCGCAGCCGGACAGTCGCGGCGCGAAAGACGCTCGCACAGTGCCGCCCGAACGCGTCAACCCACATACCGGCGCGCGACGGAACGGCGCTGGGAGTCCTCCAGGAGAACGAGTCCGGCCTCCACGCGCGGCGGCACGACACGTCGTTCGCTCAGCACCCACGGCAGCCCGCAGAGTGTCTCCAGGACGGCCGCGGCTGTCGTCAGGTCGGCCGGGGCGGACTTCAGCACGACGGCGGTCCGCCGTGCGGCGCTGCGGGCCGGGCGGCGCAACCACAGCGTCCACAGCGTGTTCCGGATGCCGAGCCTGCGGCGAAGAGTCGAATCGCGGGCGGGTGACGGCTCGTGATGGATCACCATGTCTTCCACCCAGCACATCCACCAGCCGTGCGCCGCGAGGTCGAGCGCGAGCAATTCCTCTTCGCCGCCGAACCACAGGCGCGGGGAGAAGCCGCCGACTTGCTCGAACGCACTGACCCGGAAGGCGGACAGCGCCGCCATCACGCCGAGCAGAGCGGGCCCGGGCAGCCAGTTGGGCCCCGGAATCGGCGAATCGCGCAACTCCGGCGTGATCGGATCCTCGTGGAGGTCCGGCGCGACCAGGCACCGACCGGTCACCGACGCCAGGCCGGAGTACTGGTCGAGCAGATCGGCTGCGCGGGTCAATGCGCCCGGTTGCCATCGGGTGTCGTCGTCGCAGAATGCCACATACGGCGTCACCACTCGCTCGACCGCGATGTTCCTGGCCACCGCGCCGAGGTTGTCCGGCGAGCGGATGAGGTCGACTGCGGGGAAGGCGGCGGCGACCGCGTCCGCCGTGCCGTCCGTCGACCCGTTGTCGACGAGGATGATCGGCGCCGCGTCGGCCAGCGCCGTCATGTGCGCGAGCGTTTCCAGCAGCTGTTCGCGCCGGTCACGAGTGATGATGACGACCGTCATCCGGTCCGTAACCATCCGGTCACTCCCTTCCATGGGCGAGTTCCAGGGTCCTGGCTCGGTCTTCCACCTCGGGCGGCAGCCTGCGCCGCTGCGCCAGCGCCCATGGCAGGCGGCGGACGACGCCCGCGACCGCGAGCAACGTCACCGGTTCTCGCGCCGCTCGGCGCAGCAAACCGGCGGACTCGGCCGCGCACCGCCGCAGTGGCCGCCGCATCCAGGTGATCAACGCGTTGTTGCGCTGTTCGGCCCGCCTGCGCCACGCCTGCGGCGGCCGCAGCGTCGAGGGGTGGTGATGGGCGCGCACTCGCGCGACGTAACAGAGTTCCCAGCCACGAGCCGCGAGGTCGAGTGACAGCAACCGCTCCTCGGCGCCGAAACGCAGCAGCGGACTGAACCCGGCGGCCTCCAGGTACGCCTCTCTCCTGACGATCGCCGCGCAGGCCAGGAAGCCGAGAACCGACGGGCCCGGCAGATCGGGGTGGTGGCCGAGCGGGCTGGTCGCCATCAATTCGTTGACCGGATCGTCCCGCTGCTCGGCCCCGACGAGCGTGCGACCCGCGACCAGGCCCACCCGTGGACAGGCGTCCAGCACCCGCTCCGCTTCGGGCAGCGCGTTGGCGGCCCACCAGGAGTCGTCGTCGCTGAAGGCGACGTAGGGTGTCCGGGCGATCGCGACGCCGAGATTGCGCGCCGCCGCTGCCAGGTTGCGGGTCAGCCGGATGACGCGCACACCGGGGAAGGCCGCCGCCGCGCCGGCGGTGTCGTCGACGGAAGCGTTGTCCAGCACCACGATCGGGGGGCGCGGGCGCAGTGCGCACAATTTGGTCAGGGACCGGGCCAATTCGGCAGCACGGTTACGCGTGGCGATGACGACGGTGGTCCTCGCCACGGCCCGGTCGCTCACGCCGGCGGTCCTGTGAGCAGTTCATCCAGGAGTTCCTGAGCCAAGACGTCGGCCGCCGGGAATTCACGCCGCCGCGCCCGTTCGCGTCCCTCGGGTGACAGGCACCAGCGCCACCAGTGGTCGAACGCGCCTGTCTCGGCGGCTTGCTCGGCGGAGACCAGCGCGGGCCAGTTCAGCGCGCCTGCCTGCGCGGTGACCTTCCCGCCGCCCGCGATGGGATCAACCGCCAGCACCGGGACACCGGCTCGCAGGCCCAGGACCAAGCCGTGCAACCGAGTCGTGACCACCGCGTCGAGGCGGGAGAACACCGACGCGAGTTGGTCGGGCGTGCGGCAATGGCGCCAATCATCGGGCGCCAACCTGGTATCGAGCGGCAGTCGCGCGCAGTCGAGATCGCGGAGCCAGCGCATCAGCGCCCGGTGCACCGGCCGATGACGGCGGGCCGCGCCGTATTCGGCCTGTCCCGGGGCGAACGCGACACCCACCACCGGCACGGTGACGGTGGACGCCCCGACCGCCATGTCCGGCCGCGCGGTGGCGGGACCGTCGCGCGGCAGGACGCGGTGGAAACCGGTGACCGCCGCATCGGCCGGGTCCAGCACGGAGACGCCGACCGCGATGCGCCGGCAGTTCGCGTACCGCTCGTGCAGGAACCGCACCTGCTCCCCGTGAGCCGGTCCGCAGACGAACACGAGATGCGAATAGTGCCTGGAATCGGCGTCGTCCAGATGCAGCGCATCCGAACGGAATCCCGGACTCCACGCCGTGTCATGGGGTATCTCGGCGGACGCGAGAGCATCACACACCCGGCTCATGCTCAGGACGTTGCCCGCGGTCGCTTCCCCGTGCACGAAACTGGGCCACCCGGTGACAAGTACCCGCATGTCCCGGCGCATACCCGGCGCGCCGCAGGTCAATCCACCTTCGGCGATCATCGTCAGCCGGGGGCCGGGCTCAGGTGCACGACCTTCGTCTGGGTCATCTCGTCCAGCAATTCGGGTCCGTAACCGAAGCCGGTTCCGCTGGCCCGGCGCGGGTGTGCCGCACCGCCGGGCGCCCCACCGAACACGGCGTTGATCTTCACCGTGCCCACCGGCAATTCCCGCCAGGCGCGCTGGGCGTTGGCCATCGAGGGAGTGAGCACGGTCGCCGCGAGCCCGTAGTCGTCGCTCGCCGCTTCCGCGATGCCCTGTTCGAACGTTTCCACCACGCGGACCGGCGCGACCGGACCGAACGTCTCCTCACGCATGATCCGCATCGCTGGATCGCACCCGGCCAGCACGGTTGCCGGATAGTGCGCACCGGCGCCGTCCGGCACCACACCACCGGTCAGCAGTTCGGCTCCGTGGTCGATCGCGTCGCGCACGTGGGCGTGCACCTGTTCGCGATGCCGCCGGTCCACCAGCGGCGCCACCGTGCGGGCCTCGGCCTCGGCGACCAGCGCCGCCAGGAACGCCTCGGCGACGTCCCGGTGCACGAAGATCCGCTCGACGGATACGCAGATCTGACCGGAGTTCGCGAACGCGCCCAGCGCCGCCTGCGCGGCGGCCCACACGGTGTCCACCCCGGTGTCGACGACGAGCGCGTCGTTGCCGCCGTTCTCCAGCAACGCCTTGGCTCCCGTGACCGCGGTGCTTTTGGCGATCGAACGGCCCGTGGCAGTGCTGCCGACGTGCGCGACGACGTCCACATCGGTGCGCGCGGCGAGCAGCGCGCCGACTCTGCCGTCGCCGTGCAGCGTTTGCAGCACGCCCTCGGGAAGCCCGCTGGCGAGCAACTCGCCCAGCAGTTCGCCGGTATGCGGCGCGCGTTCGCTCGGCTTGTACACCACCGTGTTCCCCGTGACCAGCGCCGCGCCGAGCAAACCGCAAGACACCGCGACGGGATCGTTCCACGGCGTCAGGGCCACGACCACGCCGCGCGGTTCCCACACCATGAGGTCGGTCGCGTCGGTGTTGCCCTGGAGGCTCTTTCCTCTGTGCACCGGCCCCAGTTCGGCATATTGCTCCAATGTCGCGGCACCCGCGAACACCCCCTCCTTGCCCTCGGAGCGCGGGCGGCCGGTTTCGGCACAGTTGAGCGCGGCGAGTTCGTCGGCGCGCTCGCGCAGCAGCGCGGCCGCGGCACGCAGCGCGGCGGCCCGCTCTGTCGCCGGGGTGCGCGCCCACCGGGGTTGAACTCGACCGGCCAGCGCGACCCGCGCATTGATCTCCGCGGCACCGGCCATGGCCACCTCGCCGACGGTGGCGCCGGTGGCGGGATCAACGATCTCGATCGTTTCCCTCGCCGGATCTCCGGCGGGACACGTGACAGCGTTCGGTCCGCTCATAACGCGGGCATTGCCTGGCGCTCCCGGATTCAAACCGGCAAGCGGCAACGGCTCACACCGCTGCCGCGAGGGGAAAAGGCCAGGCAGTTGGCGATATCCGGCGGGTCACGATCGGGCGGGGCCCGGTTTGATCCGGCGGTGAGAGGCAAGAGCTATCGACATGGCCGAGACGACCGAACGGCTCGACGTGCTCGTGTGGCACGTACACGGCTCGTGGACGACGTCCTTCGTCCGGGGACCGCACCGTTACCTGGTCCCCGTGGTGGCAGGCGGTGGGCCATGGGGCCGAGGGCGGTGCGGCCGCCACTGGCCGTCCGCCGAGGAGGTGCCCGCGGACCGGTTGCGCGAAACCGAGCCGAACGTGGTCGTTCTCCAGCGCCCGGAGGAAATCGAGCTGACCGAGCGATGGCTCGGTCGTCGGCCCGGCGCCGACATACCGGCGGTGTACGTCGAGCACAACACCCCGCGCCCCGGTGCGGCCACCACCAGGCATCCGCTGGCGGATCGCACCGACATCCCGATCGTGCACGTGACGCATTTCAACGATCTGATGTGGGACAACGGAAGCGCGCCCACCCGGGTGGTCCCGCACGGCATCGTGGATCCCGGCGCGCTCTACACCGGCGAAATGCCCCGCGGCGTAGCGCTGATCAACGAACCGATGCGGCGCGGAAGGATCACGGGCAGTGATCTGTTGCCCCGCTTCGCGACGGCGGGGCCGGTCGATCTCTTCGGTATCGGAGTGGGGGAATACTCAGCGGACGGACCTACCCGCCACCCCATCAGGGGAATCGGCGATCTCGAACAGTCGGCGCTGCACCGGGACATGGCGCGCAGGCGAGTGTATCTGCACACCGCGCGGTGGACCTCGCTCGGATTGTCGCTGCTGGAAGCGATGCACCTGGCCATGCCGGTGGTCGCCCTCGCCACGACCGAGGCCGTGCGCGCGGTGCCGCCGGAAGCGGGCGCCATTTCGTGCGACGTCGCGTGGCTCACCGCGAAGTTCCACGAATTCCTGCACGAACCCGACCTGGCGGTGCTCGCGGGCAAGTCGGGGCGGCAATTCGCGCTGGAGCATTACAGCCTCGACGCATTCCTGCGCCGGTGGGATTCGCTACTCGTCGAGGTCACCCGATAGAGGCAGTGTCCCGGACCGGAAAGGCAGGGTCATGAAGATCGCTATGGTGTCCGAACACGCCAGCCCGCTGGCCGTATTGGGCGGCGTCGATGCCGGTGGACAGAACGTTCATGTCGCGGAGTTGTCCGCGGCCCTGTGCAGGCAGGGCCACGAGGTCACCGTCTACACGCGACGCGAAGAGGCCGCAGCGCCGCACCTGGTGACCACCGAACAGGGCTACCGCGTGATCGGCGTCCCGGCCGGACCGCCGCGTCCACTGCCGAAGGACGAATTGCTGCCTTTCATGGACGAATTCGGCGCCTTTCTGCGCGAGCACTGGCAACGCGAGCGCCCCGAGGTGGTGCACGCGCACTTCTGGATGTCCGGGTTGGCCGCGCTCTCGGCCGCGCGTCCCGCCGATATCCCGGTGCTCCAGACGTTCCACGCCCTCGGCGTAGTGAAACGCCGCTACCAGGGCGCGAACGACACCAGCCCGGCCGACCGGCTGCGCCTCGAACGATTGATCGCCGAACAGACCGACCGCATCATCGCCACCTGCACCGACGAGGTGTTCGAACTGGCCAGGATGGGCGTGCCCCGGTCCAGGACCTCGGTGATCCCGTGCGGCGTGAATCTCGAGCAGTTCACGCCCGAAGGGCCTCGCGCCCCGAGATCGGCCGAGCACCGGATCGTCAGTGTGGGCAGGCTGGTGCCGCGCAAAGGCTTCGACATCGCGATCACCGCGCTCACCGAGCTGCCCGGCACCGAGCTGGTCCTGGTCGGCGGCCCGGACGACCGCGAACTCACCGACGACCCGGAAGGCAGGCGCCTGCTCGCCCTGGCGGAGGAACTGGGCGTGCGCGACCGGCTGCGCATGCTGGGCCGGGTGCCGAGGCCGCAGGTGGCTCCCCTGCTGCGTTCGGCGGACGTGGTCGTGTGCACGCCGTGGTACGAACCGTTCGGTATCACGCCGCTGGAAGCGATGGCCTGCGGGGTTCCCGTGGTAGCCGCCGCCGTCGGTGGCCTCATCGACACGGTTGTCGACGGGGTCACCGGCAGATTGGTCGCCCCCCGGGCGCCCGCGGAACTGGCCGACGCGGTCCGTGAACTACTGGCCGCACCCGCACTCCGGGAGAAGTACGGTCGCGCCGGCCACAAGCGCGTGAAAGGTCGCTATTCCTGGGACCGAATCGCCACCGAGACCCTCCGCGCCTATCGCCGGGTGACCACCGCGGCCGTGCGGGCCCGGGACAAAAGCGGCCGAGGTGGCGGCCGGTCGCTCGACCGCGCCGGAGGCAGCGGAGAGCGACCTGTGACGGGTGGGCGATAACCGTGTCGCGGCAGTACCGACGCGCGTTGGTCACCGGCGGTTGCGGGTTCGTGGGTTCGCACCTGTGCGAGCGGCTGCTCGATACGGGCACGGCCGTCGTCGCGCTGGACAACTTCGCCACGTCCACCCCCGGCAACGTCGCCCGGCTGCTGGAGCGGCCCGGCTTCGATCTCCTGCGGCACGACGTCACCGAGCCGTTGCCCGCGGTGGGCTCCTTCGACGTCGTCTTCCACCTCGCCTCCGCCGCGTCACCTCCGGACTACCTGAGGTTGCCGATCGAGACGTTGCGAGCCGGTTCGCTCGGCACCGCCAATGCCCTCGACCTGGCCGAGCGGAACAGGGCTCGATTCGTGCTCGCGTCGACGAGTGAGGTGTACGGTGACCCGGCCGTGCACCCGCAACCCGAGACCTACTGGGGCCATGTCAATCCGGTCGGTCCGCGCAGCGTCTACGACGAGGCCAAGCGGTACGCCGAGGCTTTCACCATGGCATTCCGCCGGGAGCGAAACGTGAACACCGGAATCGCTCGCATTTTCAATACTTACGGTCCGTATATGCGCACAGATGACGGAAGAATGGTCCCAACATTCATCAACCAGGCTTTGTCCGATGCGCCTATCACCATCGCAGGAAACGGCGAGCAAACCCGCTCGCTCTGTTATGTCGACGACACCGTGCGCGGCCTGCTCGCGCTGGCGGACAGCGACCATCCCGGACCGGTCAACATCGGTGACCAGCAGGAGATCACCGTGCGCCGCCTCGCCGGAGAGATTCGCTCGATGACCGGGAGCAGATCCATATTTCACCACGTAGACGCGGCGATCGATGATCCGAAACGGCGCTGCCCCGACATCTCGCTCGCACGGCGCGAACTCGGCTGGCGGCCCGTCGTCACGAGGGCCGAGGGGCTGCGCCGCACGATCGACTGGTTCGCCGGACGCGCGGCCGAACCGGCCGGGAAATCCGTTCCTGCCGAGCAATCACTGCACTGACCGACGGGTTGCAGCAAACCAGTTTAGCCGTGGCTTCAGCGGGTAGCGCCGTTCTATACGTCAGCGGGCAGACCGACAGGTCCCGCGTCTCGAACAGAAAGGCGGCCCGTGCGCATTCTCGGAATAAACGCGATATTCCACGATCCTGCCGCTGCCGTGATCGTGGACGGCGAGATCGTCGCAGCCGCCGAGGAAGAGCGGTTCACCCGGCGCAAACACGGCAAGCGACCGGTCCCGTTCTCCGCCTGGGAGCTGCCCGAGCAAGCGGCCGCGTGGTGCCTGCGGCGCGCGGGAATACGTCCCGACCAGCTCGACGCCGTGGGTTATTCCTACGACCCCGGACTGGTCGATCATTCGCTCGGCGGTCTCGACCCGGGAAGCGAGGAAACGCGAACGGACTACGCGTTCCGGGCGCCTGCCTTCCTTCGCGCCGCTCTGCCTGGCCTCGATCCCTCGATCGTGCGGTTCGTCCGCCATCACGTCGCCCACGCCGCGTCCGCCGCCCTCGCGGCGCCGTTCGGCGATTCGGCGGTCCTGGTCGCCGACGGACGCGGAGAAAGCCACTCCTATCTCGCCGGTGAGTACCGCGACGGCAAATTCGTGGAACTGGCGTCGCAGCAACTGCCGCACTCCCTGGGGCTGATGTACGAGGACCTCACCGAACATCTCGGATTCGCCCGGTCGAGCGACGAGTACAAGGTGATGGCCCTGGCCTCCTACGGCAAACCCCGGTTTCTCGACCGGTTCCGGGAACTGGTGTATGCCACCGGTGACGGTGGTTTCCGCACCGAACCCGTGGACTGGGAATCCTTCGCCCCCGCCGCGAACGGCCGTGAGCTCGGCCCCGATCATGCCGACCTGACCGCGAGCGTGCAACGACAGCTCGAAGAAGTCCTGCTGGAGTTGACGTCCTGGCTGCATCGTCAGACCGGCCAGCGCAATCTCACCCTGGCCGGTGGCATCGCGCTGAACTGCGTGGCCAACACCCGGCTGCACGCCGAAGGCCCTTACGAACGAATCTGGGTGCAGCCCGCGGCGGGTGACGCGGGCACCGCGCTGGGCGCCGCGCTGCAATTGGCGGCGGAGTTCGGTGAGCGCGCCACCCCGATGTCCGGCGCCGACCTCGGCCCCGAGTGGACGGACGCGGAGCTGGAGAGTGTCCTGCGCACGGCGAAGGTCAGGTACACGAAATCCGACGACGTCGCGGCCGACGTGGCGCGTGCGCTCGCGGCGGACCAGGTGGTGGCCTGGTTCCAGGGCCGCGCCGAATTCGGGCCGCGCGCACTCGGACATCGCTCGCTGCTCGCCCATCCCGGCCGGGCGGAGAACCTGGAGCGTCTCAACGACGTGAAAGGGCGGGAACAGTTCCGGCCGCTGGCCCCCATGGTGCTCGCCGACCGGGCGCAGGAGATCTTCGGACGCGGGCCGTTGCCGAGCCCGTACATGCTCTTCGTCCACGATGTCGCCCCGGCGTGGCGTAGCCGGATTCCCGCCGTGACCCATGTGGACGGCACCGCGCGGGTGCAGACCGTCCATCCTGCGGACAACCCGCTCGTGGCGAGGATGCTGGCGGAATTCGACCGGCGCACGGGTCTGCCGGTGGTGGTCAACACGAGCCTGAACACCGCGGGCAGGCCGATGGTCGATTCACCCCGCGACGCCCTCGAGTGCTTCGGCTCCGCCCCGATCGACCTGCTCGCCCTCGGCCCCTTCCTGGTGCGTCGTCCATGAGCGGCCACGCCGTCGACTACAGCATCGTGATCCCGACCATGGGCCGGGAAAGCCTTCGCTCGCTGCTGGAATCGCTCGACACCGGGGCCGGTCCGCGGCCACGGGAGATCATCGTGGTCGACGACCGGCCCGGCGGTGGGGAACTACCGCTGCCGGACACACGATGCGCGGTGCGGGTCATCCGCTCGGGTGGCCGCGGGCCCGCCGCCGCCAGGAACGCGGGATGGCGGCACGCCACCGGCGCGTGGATCGCCTTCCTCGACGACGACGTGATCACCGCGCCGGACTGGCCCGCCCGCCTGGCCGAGGACCTGCACGGGCTGGATGAGACAACGGCGGCCTCCACCGCCCGCATCGAGGTGCCGCTGCCCGCGCACCGCAAGCCGACCGACGAGGAACGCGGAACCGCGCGACTCGCCACGGCGCAATGGATCACGGCCGATATGGCGTATCGCCGGTCGGCGCTGGCCGCCGTCGGGGGTTTCGACGAACGGTTTCCGAGGGCGTTCCGCGAAGACGCCGATCTGGCGCTGCGGGTCTGCCTCGCCGGGTACGTCATCGCGCACGGCCAGCGGCTCACTCGCCACCCGGTCCGCCCGTCCTCGGGGCCCATGGCGAGTGTGCGAGCGCAACGCGGGAACGCCGACAACGCCTTGCTGCGGCGCAAATTCGGCGCGCGGTGGCGGCAGCGCATCGGCGAAGCCGAGGGCCTCCTGCCCCGCCACGCGCTGACCACGGCGGCGGGCGCGCTGGCCGTGGCGCTCGGCGTCGCGGGCCGCAAACGCCCCGCCCTGGCGCTCACGGCGATCTGGATGACGCTGACCGGCGAGTTCGCCACGCGCCGGATCGCGCCCGGGCCACGCACACCCGTGGAGATCGGCCGGATGACGGTGAGCAGTGCGTTGATCCCACCGGCCGCGTGCTGGCACCGCCTGCGCGGTGAACTGCGCCACCGGCACGTCACACACGCTTCGCCGCTGGCGTTGCTGTTCGACCGGGACGACACGCTCATCGTGGACGTCCCGTACCTCGCCGACCCGGCGCAGGTGCGGCCGGTGCCGGGGGCCGTCGACGCGCTGCGCACGGCGCGCGCGGCGGGCATCCAGCTCGGCATCGTCAGCAATCAGTCCGGTGTCGCGCGCGGACTGATCAGTCCAGACCAGCTCGCCGCGGTGAACTCCCGGGTCGAGGAAGTGCTCGGACCGTTCGCGACGTGGCAGGTGTGTGTGCACGGCGAAGGCGATGGCTGCGGGTGCCGCAAACCGGAGCCGGGCATGGTCCGGCGTGCCGCGGCGGAGCTCGGCGTCGACGTCGGCCGGTGCGTGCTCATCGGTGACACCGGCGCCGACGTCGCCGCCGCCATGGCCGCGGGCGCCCGCGCGATCCTGGTGCCGACGGCGCGAACCCGCCCGGAGGAGGTGCGCCACGCGCGTCGCGAGGCGACCGTGGCGCGAGATCTGACCGAAGCCGTCCGGTTGGCGATGGCGGGCGCGCCATGACACGCCGGGCGCTGGTGGCGCGCATGGACAACATCGGCGACGTGCTGCTGGCGGGGCCGTGCGCGCGCGCGGTGGCAGCGCACGTCGATTCGGTGACGCTGTTGACCGGGCCTCGCGGTCGTGCCGGCGGGGAGCTGCTGCCCGGTGTGGACCAGGTCTCGACCTGGTGCGCGCCGTGGATCGACCCGGAGCCGCCCGCGGTCACCGCGGCGGGCATGACCGCGTTCATCGAGCGAATCCGCGCACTCGACGTGGATCTGGCATTGATCCTCACGTCGTTCCACCAATCGCCGCTCCCGCTGGCGCTGCTGTTCCGGATGGCCGGTGTGCCGTGGATCGGCGCGATCTCCGACGACTACCCCGGTTCCCTGCTCGACCTGCGTCATCGCGTCGAAGGCGATCTCCCCGAAGCCGAACGCGCGCTCTCGCTCGCCGCGGCGGCCGGTTTCCGGCTACCGCCCGGTGACGACGGGAGACTCGCAGTCAAGCAACCGTTGCCGCAGGTCGGTGGCCTGACCGGCGACCCGGGCTACGTGGTGGTGCATCCCGCCGCCTCGGTTCCGGCGCGACAGCCGTCCGCGGCACGCTCCTCGGCCATCGTCGCCGCACTGACCAGCGCCGGTCACCGGGTGATCGTGACCGGCGCGCCGTCCGACCGCCCGCTCACCGACGCTGTCGCCGGCGGGCGCGCTGTCGATCTCGGCGGCGCGACCACCCTGCCCGAACTGGCCGCCGTGCTCCGCGACGCCAGCGTCGTCGTGGTGCCCAACACCGGTCCGGCGCATCTGGCCGCCGCCGTCGGGACGCCCGTGGTCTCCCTCTTCGCACCCGTCGTGCCCGCCGCACGGTGGGCGCCCTACGGCGTGCCGGTGGCCGTGCTCGGCGACCAACGCGCGGCGTGCCGGGGCAGCAGGGCCCGGGAATGCCCGGTAGCCGGGCACCCGTGCCTCGAGTCGATCACTCCCGAGCAGGTCGTCATGGTCGCGGAAGAACTCGGTGCGGGCAGGCGTGAGCGTCTGCGGTCAGGAGGGGTGTCGTGATCGAGGAGCATTTCGCCGCTCTGCGTGCGGCACTGGACCGCACCAGCCGCTTCGCGCCGAATATCCGGAGGTGGGGACGGGACTTGGCGGAAGTACTCGGCAATGGAGGCCGACTACTCGCTTGCGGCAACGGCGGCAGCGCGGCCGAAGCCCAGCACCTGACCGGCGAGCTGGTCGGACGCTTCCGCACCGAGCGACGCCCGTTCTCGGCGATCGCCTTGCACGCCGACACCTCGGCGGCCACCGCCATCGTGAACGACTACGGCGCGAACGAGATGTTCGCGCGGCAGGTCCGGGCGCACGGCAGGCCGGACGACGTCCTCATCCTGCTCTCCACCAGCGGCACCAGCCAGAACGTGGTTGCCGCGGCCAAAGCGGCCCGCGACATCGGCGTCACCACCTGGGCCATGACCGGGCCCGCGCCGAATCCGCTCGCGGCGCTGTGCGATGACGCGGTGGCCGTGGAGGCGCCCACCACCGCCACAGTGCAGGAGGTGCACCTGGTCTTGGTGCATGCCCTGTGCTCGGCATTCGACGACGCATTGGGGATAGCCACATGAAGCCGTTGGTCGTAGTCGGCGACGTCATCCTCGACGTCGACATCGAGGGCGTCGCGGACCGGCTGTCGCCCGAAGCGCCCGTGCCGGTGGTGGACGTCGAACGCCAGTGGATACGCCCCGGCGGCGCCGGTCTGGCCGCCGCGCTGGCCGCGCAGTCGGTCGCCGAGGTCTCGCTGATCACCGCGACCACCGACGATCAGGACGGCCGCACCCTCGCGCGACTGCTCGACCAGCACGTGCACGTCGTCCCGATGCTGTTGCGCGGCGAGACGGTGCGCAAGACCCGGGTCCGCGCCTCCGGGCAGTCGCTGCTGCGGCTGGACACCGGTGACGGGACGGCCGACGGCGGCCCGGTGAGCGCTTCGGTCACCAGGACACTCCGGTCGGCCGGCGCGATCCTCGTCGCGGACTACGGCCGAGGCGTGGCCGCGAATCCACGGATCCGGCACCTGCTGACCGAAATGGCCCGGTCCGTACCGGTGGTCTGGGACCCACACCCACGCGGTCCGGCGCCGACGCCGGGAGCGTCGCTGGTCTCGCCGAACCTGCGCGAGGCACGCCAGTTCGCCCCGGGCTACGTCGAACCGGACGAGCTGGCGAAGGTACTGCGCGACGAGTGGTCGGCGGACTCCGTCGCGGTCACCACCGGATCGGGCGGGGCGGTGCTCGCCAACGGCAAGCGGCTGACCGTGGTGCCCGTGCCCGCCGAGGTGCGGATCGCCGGGCATGCCGGTTCCGACACCTGCGGCGCGGGCGACCGGTTCGCCTCGGCCGCCACCGCGGCGCTGTTCGCCGGGTCGACAGTGGCCGACGCGGTGTCGCGCGCGGTGGACGCGGCCGCCGAATTCGTCGCCGCGGGCGGCGCGGCCACGTTGTCCACGTGCGACCGGACCGCTGTCACCAAGGCGGGGGCCGCGGAAGAGGGCGAGTCGGCGTTCGAGGTGGCGGCGCGGATCAGGTCACGCGGCGGCAGGCTCGTCGCCACCGGCGGCTGTTTCAACCTGCTGCACCCCGGCCACGTGAGCTTACTGCGCCAAGCGCGCGCCATGGGCGACGCGCTGGTGGTCTGCCTCAACTCCGACGCGTCGGTGCGACGGCTCAAAGGGCCGCCCCGCCCGATCGTCACCGCGCGCGACCGCGCCCGGCTGCTCTCCGAATTGTCCTCGGTGGACGCCGTCGTCGTGTTCGACGAATCCACACCGAGCGCGGTGCTGGACCGCCTTCGCCCCGATGTGTGGGTCAAGGGCGGCGACTACTCCGTCGCGGACCTGCCGGAGGCCGAAGTCGTGCACGGCTACGGCGGCGAGATCGCGCTGGTTCCGACGGTTCCCGGTTATTCGACATCACAGCTGGTCGCCGCGGCCAAGTCCCGCGGCTGACCCGAGAGCGAAGGAGCGCGATGCGAACCCTTGGCAACATCTTGATCACCGGTGGCGCTTCCGGGCTCGGCGCGGCGGTCACCGCCGCGGTGCGCGAGCACGGGGGCCGCCCCTACGTGATCGACCGGGTGGAGCCCGATACGCCCGTCGACTTCGTGCGCGCCGACCTCGCCGACACCGACGCCGCCGAACAAGCCGTGCAGCAGCTGATCGAGCGCGCGGGCGGCCGGATCGACGGCGTGTTCACCGCTGCGGGCACCGACGCCTGCGGCCCGCTGGACAAGGTGCCCACGAAGAAGTGGGAATACGTGGTCCAGGTCAACCTCTTCGGCACCGCCGCCGTCATCCGCGCCGCCCTGCCGTCGTTGCGGGAGAGCAGGGGAACGGTGGTGACCTGCGCTTCCACCCTGGGCATCAAAGCGGTCGGCGACGCGACCGCCTACTGCGCGTCGAAGTTCGGCGTCGTCGGCTTCACCAGGGCGCTCGCCGCCGAGACGGCGGGCAGCGTGGGGGTGACCTTGCTGATCCCGGGCGGCATGCACACCGCGTTCTTCGACGACCGCGACGAGCAGTACAAGCCGCCGCCCGACGCGAAACTCAACCAGCCGCAGGACGTCGCGAACGCGGTGATCTTCGCGCTGCGCCAGCCGCCGGGCTGCGAGGTCAGAGAGATGGTCGTCTGCGCGTCGGAAGAGGGATCGTGGCCCTGACCCACTCGATTCTCGTGCTCCGCGCACTCGGCCTCGGCAACCTGCTGACCATCGTGCCCGCCCTGCGTGGACTGCGAAGCGCCTACCCGGACGAGCGTGTGGTGCTCGCCGCGCCGGAACCACTGCGCGATCTGGTGGGCTTGATCGACGCGGTCGACGAACTGCTGCCCACCACGGGACTGGGCGCGCTCCGCTGGGAGGGCGCACCACCGAGGCTGGCGGTCAACTTGCACGGCAGCGGGCCGGAGAGCATCCGTGACCTGCTGGCGGCACGCCCGGAGTCGGTGCTGACCCACCACCATCCGGATTTCCCCGGGCTGCCCGGCCCCGAGTGGCGCGAGGACCTGCACGAGGTGGATCGCTGGTGCCGGCTACTGGAGTACGGAGGGATCCCCGCCGATCCCACCGCCCTGCTGCTACCCGAGCCACCGGAACCCGCCTGGGAGTCGAACGCGGTGGTGATCCATCCCGGCGCGGCCTACGGCGCGCGTCGCTGGCCGTCCGAGCGTTTCGCTCGAGTGGCGCGGGAACTCGATCGAGACGGCCACCGCGTGGTCATCACCGGTACGACCGCGGAGATACGGTTGGCCAACGCGGTCGCCGAGCAAGCGGGTCTGCCGCCCTCCTCGGTGTACGCGGGACGCACCAGCCTGGCCGAACTCGCGGCGCTGGTGGCCGCCGCCGCCCTGGTCGTGTGCGGCGACACCGGCGTCGGGCATCTCGCCACCGCCTTCGGCACACCGTCGGTGCTGCTGTTCGGCCCCACGCCGCCGCGCCGGTGGGGGCCGCCCGCCACCGCTCGACACCACATCACGCTGTGGGCCGGGAATGTCGGCGATCCGCACACCGACCATCCGGACCCCGGCCTGCTGCTGGTGCGGCCGGAACAGGTGCTGGCCGCCGCGTCCGGGTTGCTGGCAGCGCAGGTGCGCCATGGGTAGTCGCGTCGGCGTGGTAGGTGCCGGTTATGTCGGGCTCACCACCGCCGCGTGTCTCGCCCACTTGGGACATCATGTGATCTGTGTCGACAACGACGAGTCGAAAGTAGCGGCGCTTCGCGCGGGCACGGTCGCGATCGTCGAACCCGGCTTGCCGGAACTGGTGCGTGCGGGGCTCTCGGAGAACCGGCTGTTGTTCACCTCGGACCCCCGGTCGCTGCACGAATCCGAAGTCGTCCTGTTGTGCCTGCCCACGCCCATGGGCACCGGCGGCACGGCCGATCTCGGCGTCATCGAGGACGCGCTCGCGACGTTGTCCACCGTCCTGCCACCGGATTGCGTACTCGTCACCAAGTCCACCGTTCCGGTGGGGACGGCGGCGCGGATTCCCGAGCTGTCCGGTCTCGCGGGCACGGCGGTCGTCAGCAACCCCGAATTCCTCCGCGAGGGCCACGCCGTCGAGGATTTCCTGCACCCCGACCGCATCCTCCTCGGCGCGGCCGAGCGAGACCGGGAGTCGGCCGACCGTGTCGCCACGCTGTACGCGGGCACGGGTGCGCCGGTCCTGCGAACCGACCCCGCCAGCGCCGAACTGGCCAAGTACGCCAGTAACGCGTTCCTCGCGGTCAAGCTTTCGTTCGTGAACACGCTGGCCGAACTCTGCGAACGGGTCGGCGCCGACATCACGAAAGTCACCACCGCGATGGGGATGGACGATCGGATCGGCCCGGATTTCCTCGCGCCCGGCCCCGGCTGGGGCGGTTCGTGCCTGCCCAAGGACACGCGCGCGCTCCTCCGCGCCGCGGAGACCTCGGGCGTCGACTTCGCCATGGTCCGGGACGCGCTGCGCGCCAACGACCATCAGCACGCGATGGTGATCCGCAAGATCCGCCACGCGGTCACCGGCGCGGTCGACGGCGCACTGTCGGGCACGCGGATCGGCGTACTCGGCCTCGCGTTCAAGGCCGGAACCGGGGACCTGCGCGACTCCCCCGCCGTCGCCATCGCACGGCAACTCGCCCACCACGACGCCACGGTCACCGCCTACGACCCGTGCGTCCCCGACTCCGGCGCCCCCGAACTCGACGGCATCCGAGTGGTGGACGACCCCTACCTGGTGGCAAAGGACGCGGGCGCGATCGTCGTCCTCACCGAATGGCCCGAATTCCGTTGCCTGGACTGGGCGAAACTCGCCACCGCCGTCGACCGTGCGGTCATCGTCGACACCCGCAACCTGCTCGACGAGCACCTGCTCGACGGCACCGGTTTCACGTTGCTGGGTAACGGTACGGCCCGCTCGGCGGGAGACGGGCAGGCTTAGCAGGCCAGATCGCCGGAAAAAGTGCTCTGCTCGGTTCGAATCCTTTCCCGGTCTTGAACGCTCTTATCGGTGTGACAGTCGAACCGAGACAAGGACTACGCTCGACGCCCGCGTGGTCCCACACACGGCACCATCGCCGACTACCGCGCCGGAGCTTCGAGGAGGCGGGTGGCGTGGAACGCGGATGGGCCGGTGAACAACTCGTGGCCGCGGCCCAGCACGGTGATCGGGAAGCGATCTCCGCGATCGTGCATGGTGCGCATCCGCACGTTCGGCGCTTCGCGCGGCATTTGTGCGCGTCCTCCGCCGACGCCGAAGACGCCGCGCAAGAGGCCTTGATCACCCTCTATCGCAAGATCGGGACCCTGCGCACCGCGACCGCCATCGCGTCATGGATGTTCCGCATCGTTCGCAACGAATGCCTGCGCCGCGCCCGGCACCTGCTCGACCGTGAATCGCGGATCGGTCCCCTCGGTGCCGACACCGTCGCCTCGGCCGAGGACGAAGTGTTGCGCCGGCTCGAGACCGATCAGCTCACGCAGGCGATCACCGCGTTGCCCGATCTTCAGCGCAGAGTTCTGATCATGCGCGATGTGCTCGGCTACCCCGGACGTGCGACTGCCGACGCGCTCGGCTTGAGCCTCGCGGCGATGAAATCGCAACTGCACCGCGCACGCACCGCGGTCCGGCACAGCCTCGACCACAATCCGTAATCCGCGACCGCCGGACCGACAACGACCTCCGGCATCGAAAGGCTCGTCATGCTCACATCTGGATTCCCCGCACCCGAGATCGACCTCGAAGACACCGCCGGGAGCCCTTGGCGGCTGTCCGACTATCGTGGCGTCCACGGCGCACTGCTGTATTTCATGCGGTCGACGACTTGCCCGATCTGCAACCGTCACGTTCGAGATCTCGTCGCACAGCGAAACGAATTCGACAACAGCGACATCCGCGTCCACATAGCGGTACCTCAGGACCGTGCCACCGCCCTGGCATGGAAGGCCGGACGGGGCATCCCATTTCCCGTCTTGGTCGGCTCGGCTGGAACCCCGCACGAGTCGATCGGCCTGAGTCGCAGGGTTTTCGGCTCGATGCAACAATCCGGCACCATCCTCATCGACTCCGACGGCATCATCCGCCACGCCCACAGCGCCACTCTGCCCATCAACAGCTACGACAAGAAAGGCATCGTCGCGGCCATTCATGCCATGCGTAGCCGCGCCGGCTCCTGATCGAGATCATCGGCGGCGCTCGCGTCGAGCACGGTCACCGACGAGATCGCGGCGACGACGGAAGAGGTCAGTTGTCCAGCCGAGGGAAACTCGAATCCGCTCCGGCGCTGCGGTCGAGAAGGCGAGGTAACATTTTCTCCTGAAATGCCACGACAAATCCAGAAATTCGGCGGCAGGTGAAATAAACGAAGTGTCACCGTCCCCCGCATGAGGCTTCGAGGCGCTACCTTCTGTCTGCTCGCAGTGCAGCGAGCAGATCGGAGTCACAATTCATGCACATCACATTGATCACGCGCCGCCTCGGGCTGGCCGCAATCACCCTGGTCACGACGGCTACCGCTTCACTCGGTATCGCCACACCACAGGCGGCAGCGGCACCGGCGCGAGATCCCATCCTTTTCGTCCATGGATGGCAGGGATCGGAGTCGGACTGGAATTACATGTGGGGCCGATTCCTGGACGCGGGGTACGCCGCGGAAACGATGGCACGATTCAGCTACGACAGCTCCCGATCCAACAAGGACATCGCGCTGGAGGTTCAGGCTCAGGTGGATGGGCTGCGCGCGAGAACCGGTGCCGCCAAGGTGGATATCATCACCCACTCGATGGGCGGCCTCAACAGCCGCTGGTACTTGAAGAACCTCAACGGCCTGGCTTCCGCCGACGACTGGGTCTCCATCGCCGGCCCCAACCACGGCACCGACGTCGCCAACGGATGCCTCGACGTCTCCTGCACGGAAATGCGGCCCGGCTCAGCCTTCCTGGCGGACCTCAACAGCACCGACGAAACCCCCGGCCGGGTGAACTACGGCACCTGGTGGTCACCGTGCGACGAGATCATCAACCCCGATGAGAGCACCATCCTCAGCGGCGCCACCAACACTCGGACCCCGTGCATCGGCCATGTCGCGCTGCTGTCGTCGCCGACAGTATTCGAGGGCGTGCGCGACTCCGTGAAGTAGCCGACCGAGCCCCAACCCGGCCCCGTCTCGCACCCGCGCGACGGGGCCGAATCATCCACCCCATTGAAGCCCCGCCGCACTCCGTCCCTGAGACGCCCGCTGGATACACGTGTCGTTCGCCCCTCAGAACGGACTAAACCAGGGTCGAACTGATATGTTCGCCCTGGTTACAGCTCCCCCATCTGGACTCGAACCAGAAACCTGCCGATTAACAGTCGGCTGCTCTGCCAATTGAGCTATAGGGGATTGCCCTCGGCTCGTCCGATTGGTATCGGGCGGGCCGAGGAGAAACTCTAGCGTATGGCTGGGCGGGAGCCCAAATCGTGTCGCTACCTGCTGACTTGTTCTCGGGGGGCGGGGTGGCGGCACCGGGTATCCGGATCGACAGGCGTGTGGGCCGTCGGGCAGGATGGGGGCGGCGAACTGGCAACTGGGAGGAGCACATCGAGATGCTGCGGTTGATCATCGGCGTGGCGGCCGGGTACGTACTCGGCAGCAAGGCCGGGCGGGCTCGCTACGAACAGATCAGCGCCGCGACCCGCGCGCTGACCGAGAGCCCGGTGACCCGCAAGCTTGTGCTCGTCGGCAGACAGAAACTGGCGGACAAGCTCAGCACCCGCCCCCGCCTGGAGCCGATGGAGCCGCTCGACGAGCGGACCACCGTCCTGGTGCCGCACGACCAGCTGCGCCTCTGACCTGCGCCGATACCTGACGTGCCGGTTCCTCGCGCAGGCCGGACTCCGCGCGAGGAAGCGGCGAGCGGGCGCTAGGCCCCGGTGGCGAAGTCGCCGTGGTTGCCCATCGCCTGGGTGAGCAGGCTCTTGCGGTACTGCTCCAGGGCGACGAGGTCGCCGAAGAGGGCGAAGTAGGCGTCGGGTTGCTCGGTCGAGGAGACGCGCTGGAGCTTGGACTTGAGCTCGGCGATCTGCCTGCCGACCCAGGCCTCCTGGGTGCGCGCCAGCACACCGGCGACGAAACGGGGGATGTCGGCTTCCGTCTTCACCGGCAGCGGCTCGTTGGCCAGCTCCGACAGCAGCGCCCGCACGGTCAGGTCCTCGGTGCGGTCCGTGACGGCGTTGACCCACTCGGCCCCGCCGAGCCCGGCGGCCGTTCCGCCCGCCTCGGCGATCAGGGTGCGGATCACCGCGTAGGCGGGGTGGGTGAAGGCTTCGGGCTCGAGGGCGTCGAAACCCGCCCCCGCCATCGCCGGGTACTGGAGCGCGGCGGCCAGTACCTGACGTTGCGGCAGGAGCGTCGGATCGTTCGGATTCGGCCGTGCCGCAGGATGTTCGGCGACCACTTCGCGCTGCGCCGTCGCTCGTGTCACCCCGGAGCGCCCGCCGCCGTTGCGATGCCGCTTGGCCTCCTCGCCGACGCGGCGCACCACGGTCTGGATGTCGTCCCAGCCGACCCAGCCGGCCAGTTTGGTGGCGTACGCCTTGCGCAAGGCGTTGTCCTTGATCTGCGCGACCACCGGCACCGCCCGGCGCAGCGCTTCCACCTGCCCCTCCGCGGTGTCGAGGTTGTGATCGGCCAGCAGACCGCGAATCACGAACTCGTACAACGGCGTCCGGCGGGCGACGAGGTCGCGCACGGCCGCGTCACCCGAGTGCTGCCGCAGCTCGCACGGGTCCTGCCCGTCCGGCGCGATCGCGATGTAGGTCTGGCCGGCCAGCTTCTGATCGCCGGAGAAGGCTTTCAGCGCCGCCGCCTGACCCGCGGCATCACCGTCGAAGGTGTAGATGATCTCGCCGCGCCAGAAGTTGTCGTCCATCATCAGGCGGCGCAACAACGCGAGATGCTCGTCACCGAAGGCGGTGCCGCACGAGGCGACGGCGGTCTTCACTCCGGCCAGGTGCATCGCCATGACGTCGGTGTAGCCCTCGACCACGACCGCTTGGTGCCCCTTGGCGATTTCACGCTTGGCGTGGTCCAAGCCGAACAGCACCTGAGACTTCTTGTACAGCAGCGTTTCCGGGGTGTTGACGTACTTGCCCGGCATGGTGTCGTCATCGAAGAGCTTGCGCGCGCCGAACCCGATGACGTCGCCGGACAGATTTCGGATCGGCCACAGCAAACGCCGGTGGAAACGGTCGATCGGGCCGCGCTGTCCCTGCCGGGAAAGTCCCGCCGCCTCCAGCTCCTTGAAGTCGAACCCTTTGCGGAGCAGGTGCTTGGTGAGCGTGTCCCACCCTGCCGGGGCGTAGCCGCAGCCGAAATGGTGCGCGGCCGCCGCGTCGAAATTGCGATCGGTGAGATATTTGCGGGCGGCTTCGGCCTCCGGCTCGCGCAGCTTGGCGACGTAGAACTCGTGCGCGGCCGCGTTCGCCGCGACCAGCCGGGACCGGGTGCCCCGGTCGCGCTGCACCGAGGTGCCGCCGCCCTCGTAGTTGATCCGGTAACCGATCCGGTCGGCCAACTGCTCGACCGACTCGACGAACCCGACGTGCTCGATCTTCTGCAGGAAGGCGAACACATCACCGCCCTCACCGCAGCCGAAGCAGTGGAACAGGCCGTGATTGGGGCGCACGTGGAACGAGGGCGACTTCTCGTCGTGGAACGGGCACAGGCCCTTCATGGAGTCCGCTCCGGCGCGCTTGAGCGCGACGTACTCCCCCACCACGTCTTCGATCCGGACGCGCTCGCGTATTGCCGCGATATCGCGATCAGGAAGTCGTCCGGCCACGGCAGAGAGTCTAGGCGAACGCGGGGCCGACGCGCCCGGGCGGCTCGGCCGCGGGTTCCCGGCCGATCAGGAACGGTCCAGCTCCGCGCGGATCGCCGCGACCGTCTCGGCCAACCGCGCCTGGTGGGTGCCCTGCCAGTAGATCCGGCCGCAATCGCGGCACTGCCGGAACGTGTCGTAATAGCGACGGGTGAGCGGCTCCAGCCGGTCTTCGACCTCGGCCTTGGCGACCTCGGCGACGACGCCGCCGCAGCGCAGGCAGCGGGTGAACGGCGCGAGGCGGGCGACGAGGTCGAGCCGCCGGATCACCTCCAGAACCTGATCCAGCGGCCGGTCCGACCGGATGTAGACGCCGTGTGTGACGTTGCGGCGTTTCAACAGCCCACGGTCCCGGGTGAGCAGAATCCGGTGCTGGGCCGCCGACACCTCGGCGAGTTCGGCGTCCTCGGCGTCCCACCGGCAGTGCACGTCGAGGCCGAGCAGCCGCATCAGCTTGGCCAGGCCGCCGAGGTTCACGTCCGCGAGGAACCGGGGCGCGCGTAACGGGTGCGGGCGAACCCTGGTGACGCGGCCGATGTCGAGGGTCTCGAACACGGGATACGCCGTGATGCGCCCGCCGGGGCGCGGACGGTGGTCGAAGTCCACCGATTCCCCGTCGACCAGGACCAGGTCGACCTCGGTATGCGGAACGCCAGCGGCCTCGATGACGTCCTTGACGGTCTGGTGCGACCGGAACGGCCGCCGTAGCACGGCGTAGCGCTCGTCGGGCCGCAGGAAGTCGTTCAGCTCCGCGTACACCCTCAGCTCGACGCTCATTCGACGAACAGGGCCATCGACGCGGTGAATCCGTGCAGCGCGTTGCGGCCCGCGATGGGCCCGATCTCGCCCGCGGCGAAGAAACCGGCGAGCGGGATGCCGTCGAGCAGGTCCTCGATCGTCGTGGCGTCGTGATCGGCGACCCCGAACATCCGGCGGCCACGTCCGTTGCAGGTGAACAGCAACGCACCGGCCGGGCGCCCGGGAAGCTCCGTGCGCGCCCGCGCGAGGGCCGCGCGCAGATCCTGGTCCGCGCCGACCGCGTCGCGAACCTGGAACTGCACGGTCGTGCCGACCTCGACGACCTCGCCGACCTCGATCGCGCCGCTCGACGGATCGGCGCCGAGCAGGCCACGGACCAGGAAGTCGCCTTGCCCCGGCTCGACCAGATGCTCGTTGACCACGAACCCGATCTGCAGGCCACGCGCGAGCTGTTCTTGCTGATCGCGCGGCAGCACCGCGACGATCTCCCGCAAACGCTCGATCGGCGGACGGCCGCCGAGTCCGGTGATCACCGTGCCGTCCGCGCCGGTGACCGTGTAGGGGTAGCCGATCGGGCGGCAGCCCTGCGACACGATCGGCACGCCGCGCAGTCCGGGCAGGCGCACGCCGACCGCGCCCGAGGTCACCACGGTGTGGTCGCGGAACAACCTGCTTCCTTCCGGGCCCCGGCCGCCGCTGACCAATCCGCCCATCACGACGGTGCCGGGCAGATCCGTGTTCACGTACTCCAGCAGCAGGTCGGCCGGGAACGAGTACGGGTCGGGCAGCAGCAGGTGGAAGTCGCGCGCGGCCTTGTCGAAGCGATAACCGGCGAGCAGCCCGCCACTGGCGGTGCGGAGGAAATCCAGCTGGAAGGTCTCGGCGGCGGGCAGTCCGGAGGCCAGCCACACCGCAACGGCCGGTTCGTCCTCGATCTCGCGGCGACCGGCCACGACCGCCTGCGCCACGCATCCGACCAGCGCGGGCACCCGGACCGTCCGGTGGACGCCGTACAGCACTTCCACGGCGTCGTCGGTGTGCGCTCGGGAGGCGAGGAGCACAGCGAGGGAGGGCGCTTCGTCCGCGAGTCCTTCACGAGCGAGCGCAGCGGCTTCCCTGCCCGCCTGCCGTGCTTCGGGCGCGGTGGAGAGCCCTACTCCGATCCGCACCCCTCCATGGTAGCCAACCTGGGACGATGGGGATGCCGGTGGCGCGCAATGATTTTCATTGCCGATGACGGAGCGCACCGGCACAGCGGGGTCGCGGCCGTGCCGACTCGCTCGGTGCGGCGGTCCGGCGTGGCCGCTCTTGTGACCCATATCCATCTTCCCAGCTCCGAGAGGTCGGGCGGGTGTGGGTGACAATAGCGCCACCACAGTCTGCTTTCGGGCCACGCGAGATCAGAATGTCGACCCAGGCCAGCACACCGCGGCGAGACCGGGATGAGGACAAGCGGGAGACATCGTGAGTCAGCCGTCGCGGATCGACACGGGCGAACTGCGCGCGATGGTATCGACCCTGGAGCGGCTCATCGCCGAGGCGTCCCGGACAGTCGGCGAGTTGAAGGCGGCCATCGCGTCCGCCGATGCGCACCTCATCGGTGAACGCCGGGAAGAAGTCGCTGTGCCGGTGGGTGCGCCCGCTGGAGTCCCTGCGGCTCGACCACCGGCCGCCCCGGAACGTGAGGTGATGCCCACCCCGTGGTCTCGAAGAGCTCCGGCGACACCCTGGTCGCAACGGGTCGTGCGACCGTGTCCCACGGCGCCGAGCACCCCGCTGCGAGTCTCCGCAGCCCGGGCAGCGGACCTACCGGCGGCGGAGCTGTCCGCACCCGTGCGGCAACAAGCTCCTCGCTATGCGGATCTCGACGCAGGGCACGACCGGGGCAGCACAAGCGACAACCCCGCTTCGGTGCGGCGAACCGTTTCCCCCGGCGGCTCCCAACCCACCCCGCGCGCCGCGCCCGCCGCCGACTCGGTGCCGATCCGGAGGATCGATCACGGACCAGTCGGCGGTCATCCCGCCCACCGCGTCCCAATCCGCAGTCCCCGGTGATCCCGCCCCCGTTCAGCGCACCGATGCCGTGGCGCTCGGCCCGCGCCTCCGCGACGCCCCGCCGCCCGTTCAGACGAGCATCACCGACTCCGCGCCCGCAGGGCAGAGCGCCGCCGGGAGTCACCGCGAACCGGTGCCGAAGACAGCCGAGGCCGACGGTCTCGCACCTCGGCGGCAGATGGAACGTCCACCGGGCCGAGGGTCCGATTCCCTGCCCATCCCGCAGCCGAACTCGACCGAGGAGAGCGACTTCAGCCGACCGGCGGGAACCACAGGCCCGCCCACGTCGATCGCGCCTGCCACTACTGCGCGCCACCCAGCGCCCATTCAGCAGACGGACACCCCTGAGGCCGCCGCGCCGCCACTGCGGATGAAGACCGAGCCGGGCTCGGCCGCGTTTCCACGCATCGACGTTCCGCGCCGCACCGAGGACATCCACGCGCGCGGCATCGCGCAGGCCGCGACCTCGACACCCGCGACGGACCCCGGCCGGTCCCTCGACACCGCCGACGAACCGATGGTTGTCGAGCGCACCGACACCGCAGTCAACCCACCACGCACCTGCACAGCCGACCCCACACCGCCAACCGGCCTTCCACCAGAACCCGAGCCTGCACCGCGAACCGACCTCGCACCGCGAACGGAGGCTGCACCGCGAACCAACCCCGCACCGCGAACCGAGCCTGCATTCCAAACCGACCCCACAACGGGAGCCGACCCCACACCCCGCACCGACCCCGCGCCGCCAACCGACCCAGCACCGCAAACCAACCCCGCACCGCCAACCGAGCCTGCATTGCAAACCGACCCCACAACGGGAGCCGACCCCACACCCCGCACCGACCCCGCGCCGCCAACCGACCCAGCACCGCAAACCAACCCCGCACCGCGAACCGAGCCTGCATCCCAAACCGACCCCACAACGGGAGCCGACCCCACACCCCGCACCGACCCCACGCCGCCAACCGACCACGTTCTCCCAACCGACCACGTTCCGCGAACCAACCCAGCACCGCTGACCAACCGTGCGCCCCGAGCCGGTAATGAGCCCGGCGCCGCGCTGATCTCATCAATGGATCTGGCGAACTGCCTCGCATCGGTCCAGCGAACCGTGCCCCGTTCCACCGACTCCGCCACCCCATGGCGTCCGGCACCCGCTCAGCAGCCCGGCACGGACGATCCCGCCCGCAACGAGCAGTCCGAGGACGCGGACGACATCGCGGCCGACAGGAAGACCGGCGACCTGACCGCCGGCCAGCGGAACGATCGCGGTTCTACCGAGTCCGCCACCGCCCGGAGTTCGGCGCCCATCAGGCAGCCTGACAACACCCACGACTCCGCCTCGAAGGAGAGCGGAACTCCGGATCACCCGGCAACCATCCGGCGGAGCGCTGGCCTCTCCTCCGATCGGCGGTCCCCCGCTGCCCCACCGCAGAGCGACGACTGCGCCCCTGACCGGCGGGCTACCCCCGCCCCCGCCGTGCGGAACGACACCACCGGCATAAGAGTCATCGGGCAAAGCGACCCCGTACGCCCCTCGCCAGTCCTGGACTCCGCTCCTATCCAGCAGCACAGGCTCGCCGAGGGACCCGAACCCAGCCGACCGACCGGAGCCACGCCCGCGCCTCTCGAACACACCGCGACCGCCAACCCTCCCGGACACACCGAACGGACGGATGGAGTTGCCCCTGCCTCCCGGCCCCTGATCGACACCGCCATCGGCTCGGCCGCTTCCGCATGGATCGGCGTCTCGCACCCCAGGGATGCCAACCCGCCCATCGGCAGGTCGGCGAACACCGGCTCGGCCCACCGGAACGATGTCCACCGCCGAGCGGGCAGCACGAGCGACTCCGAGCCGACCCCGCCGACCGAGCAGACGGCCGCCAGGGGCCGCCCCTCGGCCGCACCGGAAACCGATACCACCGACGCCAGCCGAGTCGCCCGGGCGATGGCGGAGCGGCACGGCCTGGAAATCGCCGGATTCGATGCGCCGAACGTCGACGTAGCCGCGGTCCGTGAGATCGTCTCCGCCATCGACAACCTACTGGCGAAATACCCCATCCCGCTGCGGGGAGTGGAGCTCACCGACGATCCGGGATCGCGTCCGAGGCCGCAACCCACGACGATCACCCAGGGACCGGCTGAGGTGTGGATCGTCCTGGACAAAGCTGCCTCGCAGGCGCGGGGCGGGCCGGCGCCACAGCAAACGCGAAGAGTCTTTCGCAAGCGTGGGCCTGTCGAGCGGCCGATCTATACGACGGTCGTCCGTGAATTCGCCCGGGCGTTGGACGCCGCAGGCGGTTTCCGGGCTCGTCAAGAAGCATTGCGGACGTTGATCAACGAGTCCCTTCTGCGCGGCGGCAGCGGCGCCGGTCTGCTCGACCCCGGCCGGGCGCTGGTGGAGGGCTTCACCGAGGTGGTCCTGCGTGGGGATCGCGCGGGGGCGTCGGCGAAGGAACTGCATGCCGCGCTGGTGAAGATGGCGCGCGCGGAGGCCGGCGACCTGCCGGAACCCACCGGCCTGCCGGAAACCACCGATCTGCCGCAGTCCACCGACCTGACGGCGTGACCGCGCTGCCGCCGCGCCCTCGCGTCTAGGCGTCCAGATGGACCGCGACCCGCTCCAGGCGGCTTTCGGTGTAGGAGGCGATCTGGTCCACGACGACGCGCACGCGGGCGGTGTCGTCGTTCGCGGCGTTCCAGAACGGCAGGAGAACGGGATCGAGGCTGTGCGGGGCGGTGGTCAGCAGCCGATCGGCCACGGCGAGGACGCGCTCGCGCTGCGCGGCCTGCCGTAAGCGGTGCGCCGGATCGGACATCACATACCGCAACGCGACAGTCTTCAACAGCGCCACCTCGGCGGCGACGATGCGCGGCACCTGGAGGTCGGCGGTGTACCGGGACAACGGTTCCGGGCCCGCCACCTCCTTGGTCGCCATGATCGCGGCGGTGGCGAAGCGTCCGACCAGCTCGCTGGTGAGGCGCTTGAGCGCGACCGAGGCGGTGAACGTGCCGTCGTAGCCGGAGGCCGCCGCGACCACCGGGAGCTCGGACAGCCGCTGCGCGGCGGCGATCAGTTCGTCGGCCGCCAGCGAGTGCTGGAACTGGCCGAGCGCCGCGAGCGCGTCTTGTTCGGTGGGATCGGCCAGCGCGCGCAGGTCGATCCGGCCCGCGAGCACGCCGTCCTCGACGTCGTGCACCGAGTACGCCACGTCGTCGGACCAGTCCATGATCTGGCATTCGAGGCTGCGGCGCCCGTCCGGCGCGCCTTTGCGAATCCACTCCAGGCGCTCGGCATCGACCTCGTACGCGCCGAACTTGGTGCCGGGACCGGTTCGGCCCCAGGGGTACTTGATCGCCGCGTCGAGTGCCGCGCGGGTGAGGTTCAGGCCCGCGCTGGTGGCATCGGGCTCGAGCACTTTGGGTTCGAGCCGGGTGAGGATGCGGAGGTTCTGCGCGTTGCCTTCGAATCCGCCGTACGCGTCGGCGAAGGTGTCGAGGGCTTTCTCACCGTTGTGGCCGTAGGGCGGGTGGCCGATGTCGTGGGCCAGACCGGCCAGATCGACCAGGTCCGGATCACAGCCGAGGCCGTCGGCGATGCTGCGGCCGATCTGGGCGACTTCGAGGGAATGGGTGAGCCGGGTGCGCGGCGTGTCCCCCTCGCGCGGACCCATGACCTGCGTTTTGTCGGCCAGCCTGCGCAGCGCCGCCGAGTGCAGTACGCGGGCGCGGTCGCGGGCGAACTCGGTGCGATGCCCGGTCTCGAACTCGCTGCGGGGCGGGCCGAGGCCCGCGGTCTTGGCGCCCTCGACGACGACGCGCTCGGTGTCGTGGGCGGTGTAGCGGGCGCTCATCGGGCGTCACTGTCCCGCCGTGTAGGCGAAGTCCGCCGAGAAGTGGGTGAACTGATACCACAGCAGGGCGCCGGTCTCCCGGGCGATGCCGTGCGCCTGCGATTCGCGGGTGTAGACGGCGGGGCCGGTTCTGGTCGGGGCGGTCCACGCGGCCAGCCCTTCGTCCCGCGCCATGGTGCGCGTGCGCAGCGAGTGCCACGGATCGCTGACCAGCACCGCCGACGACATGTTTCGCGCCCGCATCGCCGTCGCCACGGCCTCGACGCTGCGCAGGGTGTCGGATCCGGTCTCGACGGCGAGGATCTTGTCAGCGGGCACGCCGCGCGCCTGCAAATAGTTCTTGCCCGAGGCGGCTTCGGTGAACAGGTCTCCCTCCTGCTTGCCGCCCACGGTGATGACACGCGGCGCGACGCCGGCGCGGAACAGCCGGTACGCCTGGTCCAGTCGCGCCTCGAACACCGAAGACGGAGTGCCGGAGTATTGCGCCGCGCCGAGCACGACGATCGCGTCGGCCTTCGTGTAGTCATCGACGCGCGCGACGTGCCACACACGGAACGCGGTCCCGCCCACCAGCACCGCACCCATCACCACCGAACCGATGACCAGTCGCCGCGCCCAGCGCAGCAACCCCGGCCCGAAGCCGTGCGGCCGGGCGGGGTCGGGCGCCGGGAGAGCCCGGGTGCGCATTGTTGGCAAATCCACTCCCCAAGTCTGCCAGGAGCGGTCCCGCCCCCGGACCGGCAACCGTCAGGGCCTACGCACCGGCTGCCGTGCGAGACGGCGGCCGATGCGACGACGGATCACCAGCCCCGCGCACGCCAGTCCGGAAGGCTCGGGCGTTCGGCGCCGAGGGTGGTGTCGTCGCCGTGGCCGGGGTAGACCACGGTGTCGTCGGGGTAGCGGTCGAAGAGTTTGGCCGAGACGTCGCTGATCAGAGTGGTGAAGTCCGCCGGGGAAGTGGTGCGCCCGACGCCGCCGGGGAACAGCGAGTCGCCCGTGAACAGGTGGGTGCGTCCCGCCCCGTCGGTGAGCGCGAGGGTGATCGATCCCGGCGTGTGGCCGCGCAGGTGGATGATCTCGAAGACGAGGTCGCCGACCGTAACGGTGTCGCCGTCGGCGAGCAGCCGGTCCGGGCGCACCGGCAGCGGGTCGGCGTCGAGCGGATGGGCCGCGGTGGGGGCGCCGGTGGCGGCGGCGGTCTCCCGCAGCGCCATCCAGTGGTCGCGGTGCTGATGCGTGGTGACGATGAGCCGGACTCGCCCGGGCGCCTCCTGCTCGACGAGGGCGGCGATGCGCGGCGCGTCGTTGGCGGCGTCGATGAGCAGGGCGGCCCCGGTGCCGGTGCACTGCACCAGGTAGCAGTTGTTGTCCATGCCGCCGACGGACATCTTGACGATGCGGGCGCCGGGCACGTCGCGCTGCTGCGGGTTCGAATCCGGTGACACGTGGCCGCTGTAGGGGCGATCAATGGTGATCACGAAGCGATGCTAGCGAGCTACATTCGTGCCATGTCACTGCCGCCGCGGATCCGCTTCGTCAGCTCGCTCGCGATCGGCGTCCTGCTGGCCGGGTTCGCCCTGTTCGGCGCTGCGGTGGTCGGGGCGGAACCGCCGTCACGCATGGACACCTACGTGGAGGACTCGGCGGGCGCGCTCGACCAGAGCGCACGTGATCGGGTGCGCGGCGCCGTTGACCAGCTCTACGCCGACCAGCAGATCCGGTTGTGGGTGGTGTACGTGCGCGGCTTCGACGGGCTTTCCCCGCAGGAGTGGGCCACCCGCACCGCCGCGCTGTCCGGATTCGGCGAGCGAGACCTCCTGCTCGCGGTCGCCACGCAGGACCGCGCGTACTGGCTGGACGGTGAACTGCCCGGCGGGGTCGGCGCGGACGAACTCGACAACATCCTGATCGGCGAGGTCGAGCCCGCCCTGCGCGACGGCCGCTGGGCCGACGCGGGGGTCGCCGCGGCCGACGGACTCGACGCGGCGATGCGCGGCGGCGAGGTGAGCGGCCGGACGTTGCTCGTCCTCGGTCTGCTGGTCGTGGTGGTGGCGGGCGGCCTCGTCTGGTACGCGCGCGAACGACGTCGCGACCGGTCCGAGGCGGAGCTGGCGGCGGCGCGGCAACTGGATCCGGAGAACACCGCGGCGCTGTCGGCGATGCCGGTGGAAGCGCTGGATGCCCGGTCCCGCGAGGCGCTGGTGGAGATCGACAACGCGATCCGCACCAGCGGCGAGGAGCTCGACCTCGCCACGGGCGAGTTCGGCGCCACCGCCACCACTCCCTTCCGCACCGCCCTGGACAACGCGAAAGCCGCCGCCGCCGAAGCGTTCGCGATCCGGCAACGCCTCGACGACGCGATTCCGGAGACACCGGACGAACAGCGCTCGATGCTGGTCGACCTGATCGCCACGGTGGGGCGCGCCGACCGGGAACTCGACGCGCAGGTCGCCGAGTTCGACGCCATGCGCGATCTGCTGCTCGATGCCTCCGCGCGGCTGGACGCGCTCACCAGGGACGTCGTCGAGGTCACCGCCCGGACCCCCGATTCGGAGGCCGAGCTGAGCCGGCTCGCCGCCATCCATCCGGCCGGTGTCCTCGCGCCGATCCGGGACAACGTGCGGATGGCGCGGGAGCGCGTCGCTTTCGCGGAGCAGAACATCGACGCGGGCCGGTCCGCGCTCACCCGTCCGGTCGGCGAGCAGGGCGGGGCGGTCGCCGCCATTCGTTGCGCCGAAGCCGCGATCGTCCAGGCCCGCGCCCTGCTCGACGCGGTAGACAACGCGTCGAGCGCCATTCAGCAGGCTCGCGACGGCCTTCCCGCTGTGCTGGAGGACTTGCGCCGCGACATCGACTCGGCCGCCGAACTCTCCGGCCACGGTGGAGCGGACCTCGCCCACGCGCACGCGGCGGCGCGGTCCGCGCTGGAGAAGGCGACGTCGACGGCAGGCACCGACCCGCTCGGCGCGTTCCACGACGCGGTCACCGCCGACGCCACCCTCGACCGCGCCATCGCCGCCGCCACCGACCGCAAGCTCGCCGCCGAGGATCTGCGCCGCAGGCTCGACCGGGCGCTCGCCGACGCGCACGCCCGGATCGGCGCGGCGGCCGACTACGTCGGCACCCGGCGCGGCGGCGTCGACGCCGAAGCGCGCACCCGGCTCTCGGAAGCGCGGCGCAATCTCGACCAGGCGCAGCGGCTGAGCGCGGGCGACCCGGCCGAGGCACTGCGGCGCGCGCGAACGGCGGCGGAGCTGGCGGGGCGAGCGCTGCACGCGGCTCAGGCCAGCGTGCGGGCATGGGAGGCGCAGCGCGCTCCCTCCGTCGGCGCCCACACCGGGGCGGTGCTCGGCGGAATCCTGCTCGAAGGGCTGCTGCGCGGGGCGGCGGGCGGCGCTGGACGTTCCGGGGGCGGCTGGAGCCCCGGCTCGTTCGGCGGCTCGTCGGGCTCCCGGCGGATCGGGCGCGGCGGCAGGTTCTGACGACGCTTGACTCTGACATCGTGTGAGGTCGTAGACCGGAACCCGTCATGTTGAGTATCGGAGACTTCGCCAGGCACGGACAGGTGTCGGTGCGCATGCTGCGCCATTACGACGCGATCGGGCTGCTGCGGCCCGACCGGGTCGACCCCGCCAGCGGTTATCGCTACTACGACGCGGGCCAGCTGGCCCGGCTCAATCGCATCGTCGCGCTGAAGGATCTCGGTTTCACCTTGGAACAGGTGCGCCGGATCCTGGACGAGCGGGTGGGCGGCGCCGAACTGCGCGGCATGCTCATGCTCCGCCGCGCCGAGCTCGAGCAGCGCATCACGAGCGACCGCGCCCGCCTGACCCAGGTCGAGACGAGGCTCCGCGTCATCGAGAAGGAGGGCTTCATGTCTGCCCACGATGTGGTGATCAAATCCGTACCCGCCGTTCGAGTGGCCGAACTGACCGGTGTGGCGGGCGATTTCGAGCCCGGGTCGATCGGACCGGTGATCGGTCCGCTGTTCGAGGACCTGTGCGCGCGGCTGGAGCGTGCCCAGGTCACACCGGTCGGGCCCGGCATCGCCTACTACGAACAGCGCGGCGACGGCACGGTCCTCGCCCACGCCGCGATGCCGGTCGATCTCGATCCGGACGGCGAGCACGAATTCGCGGTGGTCGACCTGCCCGCCATCGACCGGGCCGCGACCGTGGTGCATCGCGGCAGCATGGACCTGGTCCTGGAGCCCTGGCAGGCGCTCGGACGCTGGATCGACGACAACGGCTACCGCATCACGGGTCCGAGCCGCGAGGTGGCCCTTGTCTACACCGAGGACACCGCGGGCTGGGTCACCGAATTGCAGGAGCCCATCGAGTCGAAGTAGGCGCGCACGCCCACCATCAGCGCGCGCAGACCGCCGACAGGGCGGTCAGTTCGTCTCGCACTCGCGCGAGAAGGCCGTCGGCGTGCGCGCCGCCACCGAGCACGCCGACGGTCAGCTCGCGCGCGAAGGTGTAGACGAGATAGGTCACCGCGGCGGATGCGCCTGCGGACGGGCGGGGATGCGCGGAGAGGTAGACGATCTCGTAGTCGGTCAGTTCGACACCCAGCGGCGTGCGGAACGCGGGAACGGCACCGGTATTGGTCACCGCGATGTGCCCGGCGAGCGAGTGGCGCCTGGTCGCACCGTAGAAGTCGGGGAAATGCAGGACCGATTGCCGCACAACGCCGTCGGCGAGATCCTTCGCCAACCGGGCCGAGACGCGTTGTGCCAGTTCGAAGAGGTCGGCCCCGGAATCCACCTCCGCCGCGAACGATGCCATGCCCGCCATATTGGTGCCCGCCGCCGCGGCGACCGGCGGCTCCAGTCGGGTGCGCAGATCCACGGGATACAAGCAGCCCAACGGCGTCGCGCCCTGGACGGTCTCGCGCGCGTACGCGCGCAGCAGTGCGGCGGTGAGCAGGCCGTTCACCGTGACGCCCGGCTTGCGGCCGAGGTCGATGATCCGCGCGGTGGTGGCGCGGTCGAGTCGCACCCGCAGCGGGCGCGCCAGCGTGCTCGGCGCGGGCTGCGCATTGTCCGGTGGCAGGTTCCGTTCCGACGCCGGGAGTGGCTTGGTCACATCCTCGAATCCGGAGACAGCTGCGCGCGTGACGCCACGCTTCGCGACATGCCACTCCAAAGATCGCGGGATCTCATGTGGCGCGACATCAATGCGCTTACCTTCGGCAATGCCGGTGTAGAAGTCCCACAGCCGCGCCAGCAGTTCGACACAGTGCCCGGCATCGGCGACGCTGTGGTGAGCGAACAGCGTGACACGCCACTGCGCGGCGCCCGCGCCGACCACGTCGAGATAAGCGAGCTGGACCGCGGGGTCCACGGCGGGGCTGCCGACCACCGCCACATCGCCCTCCCGCACGGACATCGAGACCCATGCCCGCTCGTCCGGAGCGCACAGATATCCCTGTCCCGCAGCGTCTTCCACGATGCGGCAGCCGATCACCGGATAGGCGCGGCGCAACGCCGCGAAGGCCTCGCGCAGCGCCGTCACGTCGAGCGCTCCGCGCACCGACACCGACCGGCCCGTGTAGGTGCCATGCCGCACGAAACGCTGCTCCGACGGCGCCAGCACCCGAATCGGCGCGTCCTCATCCCACAACACCACGCAAGGGTGCGGCACCGAGGGCACCGGCGCAAACCGACCGGGCGGGCGGATGAGGGAGACTGCCCGTATGAGTCTCGCGGCACAGTTGGAGCGGATCGGCCTGGCTTCGGTGGAGGAACAGCTCGCCCACCCCACCGTGGTGGGTATCGCCGAGGGCACCTTGCCCGAAGAGATTTTCCGCTCCTGGCTGGAGCAGGACTATTTGTTCCTGCTCGACTACGTCCGAGTGTTCGCCCGCCTCGCGTGGCAGGCCCCGGCCGCCCATCTCGGCGACCTGGTCGACCTCGCGCACGCCACCTACCACGAAGAACTGTCGCTGCACCGCGCACTGGCGTCCGAATTCGGCGCCGACCTCGACGGCGCCGTCAAAGGCGCTCCGTGCGCGGCGTACACGGCGTTCCTGCTGAATTCCGCCGCGCACTACGGTGAGGGCCTCGCCGCCCTGTACCCGTGCATGTGGGGGTATTCGACGCTCGGCGCGCGGCTGGCGCAGCACCCGCCCGCCGAACCGCGCTACCGGCGCTGGGTCGACACCTACGCCGATCCGGGCTTCGCCGCCCTCACGCGCCGGTGCGCGCAGATGATCGACGAATCCGGCGCCGACCCGGTGCGCGCGGAAGAGTTGTTCCGGGAAGGGCTCCGGCACGAACTGGCGTTCTGGGACGTCCCCCAGTGATTCCGCCGTCGTTCACGGTCACTCCCACCGGCACCGGAGTGACCTAGGCTGACACCGTGAGCCAGGACCACGTGCGGGCATCCGACGCCGATCGCGAGAAAATCATCGACCGACTGCGTCACGCGATGAACGAGGGCAGGCTGACGCTGCCCGAATTCGACGAACGGCTGCAACAGGTTTATACCGCCAAGACCTACGGCGAACTGGCACCGTTGTTGTCCGACCTTCCCGCACAACGAGAATCGCAACCGGCTCGCGCCAGGAACATTCCCCAGTGGATCCTCATCATGTGGACGCCGTGGGTGTTCGTCAACGTGCTCTGCGTGGCGATCTATCTGGCCGCAGGCGCCGGCTACTTCTGGCCGTTCTGGGTCGCCGTGCCGTGGGGCTTCGCGCTGCTCATACCGACCACGATCGGCGTCATCACCCGCCGCTGAAAAGACAGCGCCGCGCGGCCGAACCCGGCCGCGCGGCGCAGCGGCGAACTCAGGCGCCGATCAGGTGCTGGGCGAGATAGCCCTCCACCTTGTCCAGCGCGATGCGCTCCTGGGTCATGCCATCGCGCTCACGAATGGTCACCGCCTGGTCCTCGAGCGTCTCGAAGTCGACGGTGATGCAGAACGGCGTGCCGATCTCGTCCTGGCGACGGTAGCGGCGGCCGATGGCGCCCGCGTCGTCGAACTCGACATTCCAGTTCTTGCGCAGTTGCGCGGCAAGGTCTTTGGCCTTCGGCGTGAGGTCGGCGTTGCGCGAGAGCGGGAGCACCGCCGCCTTCACCGGCGCGAGGCGGCGATCCAGGCGCAGCACGGTGCGGGTGTCCACGCCGCCCTTGGCGTTGGGCGCCTCGTCCTCGGCATAGGCGTCGACCAGGAAGGCCATCAGGGAGCGGGTGAGGCCGGCCGCCGGCTCGATGACGTATGGGATGTACCGCTCGTTGGTGGTCTGGTCGAAGAAGCTCAGTTCGGTGCCGGAGTGCTCGGAGTGGGTCTTCAGGTCGAAGTCGGTGCGATTGGCGATGCCCTCCAGCTCACCCCACTCGTTGCCCTGGAAGCCGAACCGGTACTCGATGTCGGTGGTGCCCGCGGAGTAGTGCGAGAGCTTGTCCTTGGGATGCTCGAACAGCCGCAGGTTCTCCGCGGCGATGCCGAGGTCGGTGTACCAGGAGAACCGCGTCTCGATCCAGTACTTGTGCCACTCCACGTCCTCCCCCGGCTTGACGAAGTACTCCATCTCCATCTGCTCGAACTCGCGGGTGCGGAAGATGAAGTTGCCCGGGGTGATCTCGTTGCGGAAGCTCTTGCCGATCTGCGCGATGCCGAACGGCGGCTTCTTGCGCGCGGTGGTCATCACGTTGGCGAAGTTCACGAAGATGCCCTGGGCGGTCTCCGGGCGCAGGTAGTGCAAGCCCTCCTCGGACTCGATCGGGCCGAGGTAGGTCTTGAGCATCATGTTGAAATCGCGCGGCTCGGTCCAGCGGCCGACGGTGCCGCAATTCGGGCACGCGATGAGCTCCATGGAGACCGTGTCCGGGTCATCAATCTTGTTTTTCAGCGCGTACGCCTCCTGCAGGTGGTCCTGCCGGAAGCGATGGTGGCAGTTCAGGCACTCGACCAGCGGGTCGTTGAACACGCCGACGTGGCCGGAGGCGACCCACACCTGGCGGGGCAGGATCACCGAGGAGTCGAGGCCCACGACGTCCTCGCGGCTGGTGACCATGGCGCGCCACCACTGCTTCTTGATGTTCTCCTTGAGCTCGACGCCCAGCGGACCGTAATCCCACGCCGACTTGGTGCCTCCGTAGATCTCACCGCACGGGTACACCAGACCCCGGCGCTTGGCGAGGTTGGCAACGGTGTCCACCTTCGACTTGGGTGCCACGCGAGAATTCTCCATCCACTGCGAGTCGGATTCCTGATTTGCCTCGACACGATAGTTTTGCGTCGATACGGCGATTGCGCCCAGCCTATCGGCAGTGTCCACGGCGGTTTCAACCGCACGTCCCGGCGCGCCCGTTTGACATGCGCACCTGTGCATATGCAAACTGGTAATGCTTTCCATTAAGGAGTTGGTGACATGACCGCCGAGACCGCCGCGGCTCCGCCGCACAACCCGTATCGGTCGCCCGGCCCGGCGCCGGTCCCCTCGCGGACCGTCCTCGAGGACGCGGGTGAACTATTGCGGGCGCTGGCAGCGCCGGTTCGGATTGCTATCGTGCTGCAGTTGCGGGAGTCGCCGCGCTGTGTGCACGAATTGGTCGACGCGCTCGGTGTCACGCAACCGTTGGTCAGTCAGCATCTCCGTATCCTCAAGGCCGCCGGTGTCGTGCACGGTGAGCGTTCGGGTCGCGAGGTGCTCTACGAACTCGTCGACAACCATCTGGCGCACATCGTCGTCGACGCCGTCGCGCACGCCGAGGAAGGGTGATTCGTGCCAGACAACACGGCCGCTCCGCAAAAACCGGTCGGTATCCGCAGCACCAGGCAGCGCAGCGCCATCGCCGCGCTGCTCGGTGACATCATGAGTTCCGCTCCGCGCAGGACCTACACGACGAGCTGCGCAAACGCGGTGAGGGCATCGGCCTGACGACGGTCTACCGGACGCTGCAGTCACTGGCCGACGCGGGCATGGTGGACGTGCTGCGCACCGACTCCGGCGAGTCGGTCTACCGTCAGTGCTCCACGGGCCACCATCACCACTTGGTGTGCAGGCATTGCGGCCGCACCGTGGAGGTGGAGGGCCCGACGGTGGAGGCGTGGGCCGAAGCGATCGCGAGCGAGCACGGCTTCACGGAGATCAGCCACACGCTCGAGGTGTTCGGCACGTGCACCGCATGCGGGACGGCACGCCGACGCAACGGGTGACCGACTCGCTTCCCGGCACGTCCTGCCGACGGGATTGCCCAGCGCACACGTCGGCGGTGTTCCGTGCCCGAGGCGGTGTTCGTGCCCGAGGCGGTGTTCGCGGCGGCCATCCGGGGTTCGCCGCTGGACAGTGCGCCCGGGCCGCCGGTGCCGCCTGACGCGATTCACGGGCCTGCCCGCACGCGAAAGCGACCCGACCCCAGCCGTGTCGCCCAGAAACGTTCATTCTCCATCTCCCGTACCGACCGAAGGGCCGTCCTCGCGGCGGATTCGACGGGCCGCCACAACCGCCCACATGGAGCGTGTTGCGACGACCGTGTGAATCCCCGGCCGAGGACGGCCCTTCGTCGTACTCCGGTCAGCCCACCGGGACCGGCTGCCGCGCCGGCTCCTCCGCCGGACGACGACGCAGCGGGGCCAGACCGAGCAACGCGAGCGCCACCGCACTCCAGACCAGCAGCACCACGAGCGGACCGGTCGCGGCGGCCCCGTCGAAGAACGCGACCGAGCGCAGCAGCGAGGCGGCGGCACCCGGCGGCAGCAACTGCCCGACGGCGCCCCATGGCTGCGGCAGCAGTTCCGGCGCCGACGTGGCCGCCGAGAACGGGTTGCCGATCAACAGCATGGTGAGCGCGGCGAGACCGATGCCGGCCCGGCCGATCACGGCCGCGAGCCCGGCGACCGATCCGGCCACCGCGAACGAGACCAGCCCGGCGACCGAGGCGAGCACCAGGTACGACCCGGGCACCACCGACAGCCAACCCTGGATGATCGCCATACTCAGCAAGCCGCCCGCGATGCCGAAGGTGACCAGTCCGACGACCTGGCCGCCGACCGCGGGAAACAGCAGCGCCAGCAGCACTCCCGCCGCGATGCCGGACATGACCAGCGGCAACACCATCGCGCCGAAGGCGGTCCCCCTCGGATCGTCCGAGTCGGCGGCCACCACGTCCTCGACCCGGGCGGTGGGCGCGCCGGAGAGCTGCTGCCCGATCTGGGTGAGTTGCTGCGCGACGGCGGGACTCGCGCCGGAGGCGACCAGCACGCGCGGTGGTCCGTCACCGGTGACGATCGCGCCGTAGGCCTCCCGGTCCTCGATCGCGGCGCGCGCGGCGTCCTCGTCGGCGGCCGTGGTGATTTCGAAGGCGCCCGGACTGTGCTCGGCGAGCTTGCCCGCGACCATCCCGGCCTGTGGACCGGTGACGGCCAGCGGCAGGTCACGCGGGGCGATGTTGGCGGCGGGCCAGGCGAACGCGATCAGCATCAGCGCCTGGAGCAGGGCGGCGCCGAGGCCGACAGCGAACGCCCGCTTCATGGTGTTCATGGCCGTCTCCCAAAAATCGAATGCTCGTTCTTTTTGACTGGCCTCACCGTCGCACGAGGAGGTCAGGTTGTCAAGAACGAATATTCGTTTTACTTTTGGATCATGCCCCGAGTCAGCGAAGAGCACCTGGAACGCCGCAGGCAGCAGATCCTGGACGCCGCACGGCGCTGCTTCGCCCGCAAGGGGTTCCACGAGACCTCCATGCAGGACGTCTTCGCGGAATCGGGACTCTCGGCCGGCGCGGTCTACCGCTATTTCAAGAGCAAGGACGAGCTGATCACGGCACTCGCCACGCAGACGACGGTGTCGCTGCGCGTGGCCATGGACCTGGCGATCAACCGCGAGCCGCTGCCGACGCCCGCCGAACTGATCACCATGGTCGCCGAGGAGGTGGTGCGGCGCAGCGGGCCGGACGGGCCGGTGCGGTTGGCGCCGCAGGCCTGGGCACTGGCCCTGGTGCATCCGGAGGCGGCGGTGATGGTGCGCGAGACGATGATGGCGATGCGCGCGCTCTGGGTGACCTATGCCGAACGCATGCGCGACAAGGGCTGGCTACCCGAGGACGCCGACGTCGACGCCGTCGGCAAGGCGATCATCGGGCTGCTGCCCGGTTTCATCCTGCAGCACCTCATCCTCGGCGATCCGGACCCGCAGACGCTGGCCCGCGGCGTGCGCACCCTGCTCCCCTACGGCGAAACCGCCACCGCGGCGGCAGGCGAGAGCTGAGCGAGGGTCAGGGCAGCAGACCTTGCCGCGCGCGGCTCGCGTTGGACAGCACGAGCAGCAGCATCGTGGTGAGCGCCTGGTCGTCGAGGCCTGCGGCGGGAAAGGTGTAGCGCAGGATGACGTCGGCGAGCTTGCCGTGACCGATCACGGTGAGCGAACCGAATTGCAGCGCGTTGTTGCGCTCGGCGACGCGCTTGTGCAATTGCGGTTTGAGTTGCCGGTCCCAGGCCAGGACGCACGTGAGGCTCAGCACGTCCAAGCCCGGCGCGAGATTCACCGCGCGCAACGAGGACAGCGCGCCCTCGTACTCGAATCCCAGCGACCCGTCCGGGTCGACCCGCACGTCGATGCCGTAACTGGACAGGCATGCCCCCGCCCGCGCCTGGAGCTCCTGATCCGGTGTCACCGCCGCGTCCATGTCCGCGTCGCCGTTCACTTGGTGCCGCCGAAGCGGCGGTCACGGGAGGCGTACTGGAGGCATGCCTCCCACAGGTTGCGCCGATCGAAATCCGGGAAAAGCGTGTCCTGGTAGACGTATTCGGCGTAGGCCGACTGCCAGATCAGGAAGTTGGAGCTGCGGAACTCACCCGAAGGGCGCAGGAACAGATCCACATCGGGCATGTCGGGCTCGTCCAGGTACTTCGCCACCGTGGCCTCGGTGATCTTCTCCGGATCGATCTCGCCCGCCGCCACCCGGCGCGCGATCTCCTTGACGGCATCGGCGATTTCGGCGCGGCCGCCGTAGTTGACGCACATGGTCAGCGTCATCACCGTGTTGTCCTTGGTCAGTTCCTCGGCGATCTCCAATTCTTTGATCACACTGCGCCACAGGCGCGGCCTGCGCCCGGCCCAGCGCACCCGCACGCCCATCTCGTGCATCTCGTCCCGGCGGCGGCGGATCACGTCGCGGTTGAAGCCCATGAGGAAGCGCACCTCATCGGGGCTGCGCCGCCAGTTCTCGGTGGAGAAGGCGTAGGCCGACAGCCACTTCACACCGATCTCGATACACCCCTCGACGGTGTCCATCAGCACCGCCTCGCCGCGCTCGTGCCCGGCGGTGCGCGGCAACCCGCGCTCCTGCGCCCAGCGACCGTTGCCGTCCATCACGAGGGCGACATGGTTGGGCACCAGTTCCGGCGGCAACTGCGGCGGCCGAGCTCCCGACGGATGCGGCGCGGGCGGGCGGGGGCCCGCGGGCTCTGGCTCGGTCGCGGTGGCGGAGTCTCGGCGGAGGATCACGGCCTCCATCCTGCCTGATCGCTTCCGCGGCCCCTACCGCCGCGTTGCTTCCTGGTGAATTCCACGGTTCCGACCGGCACGCGTGACTTATTCTTTTCCCTATCGTGATACTGGGGAGGGGTTTCTCGTACGTGACCGATTTACCAGGCACCGCGACCGCGGCAGGTTTCCGGGCCACACGTGAATTACTCGGGCTTCCGGTCCCGTGGTGCGCACGGTTCTTCTCGGTCGCCGAGCGCACCGTCGAACGGTGGGAGAAGGGGGCCTTCCAGATTCCCGACACCGTGGCTCGCGAACTCGCCGCCATCGCGGACGAGACCGATCAGGTGGTCGAGGCCATGGTCGACGCCATCGACGCCGGGGAGATCTCGCCCCGCCTGCACACCTACCGGACCAACGACGACTACTGCAAGCACGAACCGGACACTCGCTACCCGGCCACCTGGCATCGCGCGGTGTGCGCCCGCGTCATGATCGAGCTGCCCCAGGTAGAACTTCAATTCGTGGAGTAGTCGCCGCCGCCCGGCCCGGCGCGGCTGCGGACGCGCTTCGTCCTGCGGTGTTGTCCGACCGCTCGATCAGCGGCAGGGTGCGCAGCTGGCGTTCCAGATGCCACTGCAAGTGTGCCGCGACCAACCCGCTGGCCTGTCTGCGCACCGCGTCGGGCGTCGCCTCGACCTGTTCCCATTCCCCGCGCAGCAGCGCGACCAGCAGGTCGAGCACTCCGGGACCGGGTGTCGCCGCGCCCGGCGGACGGCAGTGCACGCACACCGCGCCCCCGGCCGCGACATGGAAGGCCCGATGCGGACCCGGCGTCGCGCACTTGGCGCATTCGTCCAGAGCGGGCGCCCAGCCCGCGAAACCCATGGCGCGCAGGAGGAACGCGTCCAGGATCAGTTCGTGCGGCCGCTGCTTGGCCGCGATGGCGCGCAGTGCGCTCGCGGTGAGCGAGTGCAGCCGGGGAGCGGGCGCGCGTTCCTCACCCGCCAGGCGTTCGGCGGTCTCCAGCACGGCGCACGCGGTGGTGTAGCGCCCGTAGTCGTCGATGATGTCGGCGGCGAACGCCTCCATCGTGTGCACCTGAGTGACGGTGTCCAACGTGCGCCCCGGATGCAGCTGCACGTCGATATAGGAGAACGGCTCCAGCCGTGCCCCGAACCTCGATTTGGTCCGCCGCACCCCCTTGGCGACCGCGCGCACCAAGCCGTGCTGCCGCGTGAGCAGCGTGACGATGCGGTCCGCCTCACCCAGCTTGTGCTGGCGCACCACTACCGCCTCGTCCCGATACAAACGCACGTGCTGAGTCTAGTTGCCGCGCCTGCGCTGCTGCGTGTTCGCTGCCCGCTGGGAGCGCGGGGAAGTTCAGGCCACCCCTGGACGCAAGAGCCCGGAGATCAACAGCAGTATCGAGTGCTGAGTCCGACGGCGGGCGAGGTCTGGGTCCTCGGCGTGCGCGACGATCAAGGCGGCCTCGCCGACCACGCTCATGATGAGCTGGGCCAGAACGGGAACGGGGGCGTCGGCGATCAGCCCGGCCTCGCGGGCGCGCTCGAGCTGCGCGGTGATCAGGCCGAGGCCGTGGGCGGAATCGAATTCGCGCCAGGCCTGCCAGCCGAGCACCGCGGGGGCGTCGGTGAGAGCGATCCGCAACACCGCGGGGCGCTGGCAGATCTCCAGGAACAGACCGAGCCCTGCCGTCATCGCGGCCATCACGTCATCGGGATCGACCGCTGCGATGGCGTCCTCGATCTCCTCGGTGATCTGCACCTCGATCTGCTCCAGCACCGCGAGGAACAGTCCGCGTTTGTCGCCGTAGTGGTGGTGCAGCGCGCCCCGGGTGACCCCGGCCTCGGTGACCAGCTCTTCGGCCGAGGTTCCCGCGAAGCCGCGCTCGGTGAACAGGCGGCGTCCCGCCTGTTCGAGCGCGGCTCTGGTGCCGCGGGAGCGGTCTTCCTGGCTACGGCGTGGCATGCAGCCGAGTGAACTCCAGAATTGATTCGGTGAGCAACTCGGGCTGATCTTCCGGCAGGAAGGTGTAGGAGTCATTGATGAGCTTCATCGTCGCGTTCGGCAGGTCCCTGGCCAAGCGTTCGGCGAACGACACCGGGAACAGCTTGTCCTCGCGCGCCCATGCGAGCAGGACCGGGATGTCGATGCCGGCGAAGTGACGCGCGGCTTCCAGCGTGTACCGGCGGTGCGCCGACTTCAGGAAGCGCCGCAGATCATCGCGGATTTCGGCGGAGTCGCGGCTCGGCAGCAGGTAGGAGTCGACGATCTCGGGCGGTACGGGCCGTTTGGTGGTCCAGCCGAAGGTGAACGGCAGCCGATGCAGCGCCCGGATACGCAGGAACTCGGTCAGCAGGCGCATGGAGCCGGGGATCTTCGCCAGCAGCGGGAGCGTCGTGAAAGGTTGCGGCAGGAATCCCTCGTAGCTGTCCACCGAGGCGAGCACGACGCGACCGATCCTGGAGCGGTCGCGAGTCAGCAACACCTGGGTGATCGCGCCGCCGGTGTCGTTGGCCACCAAAGTGACGTCGGTGAGGTCGAGGCGTTCGAGGAACGCGGCGATGAGATCGGCGACCCCGATCGGGGTCAGTTCCGCTCGCGGGACCGGGATCGTATGCGAGCCGAGCGGCCAGTCCGGCGCCAGGCAGCGGTATCCCGCCGCAGCCACGGCGGGCACCACCTTGCGCCACAGATCCGCGTTGACGAGCAGGCCGTGCACGAAGACGACCGGAGCGCCCTCCCCTGTTTCGTGGTAGCGAATGCGGCCGCCGGGCAGGTCCATCTCGTGTGCGCGGCCGAGTGCTGTGCTGGTTGCCATGGGTCCTCCCAGGTGTCGTCGCGGGTCCTGACCACTTTTACATACATACGGTATGTATGCGTCCTACCTGGGGTGGATTTCCCGGCGCCGATATGGACGCATGACCAATTCGGGCGTTACGGTTTGTCCGACCACGACGAGACGGAGCTCACATGACGGTGTCCGATCCGGCCCAGGTACCCCACACGGCGGAACTGGGGCTGGTCGAATTGGCGGCGGCGATCGCCAGCGGTGCGCGAACCTCGACCGTGGCGGTCGGCGCCGCACTCGACCGGATCGACGCCGCGCAGGGCACGCTCAACGCTTTCCGGATCGTGCGCCGCGAGGGAGCGCTCGCCGAGGCCGCCGAGGCCGACCGGCGGCTGGCCGCCGGGGAACGGCTGCCGCTGCTCGGCGTGCCCGTCGCGGTGAAGGACGACACCGATGTGGCGGGCGAGCCGACGGCGTTCGGATGCGGTGGCTACTTCGCACCGAAGACCGAAGACGCCGAATCGGTGCGCCGGCTGCGTGCCGCGGGCGCGGTGATCGTCGGCAAGACGAATACCTGCGAACTCGGGCAGTGGCCGTTCACCAGCGCCGCGGCGTTCGGCTACACCCGCAATCCCTGGGACCGCACCAGGACGCCGGGAGGGTCCTCCGGCGGTGCCGCGGCGGCCGTCGCGGCCGGTTTGGTGCCCGCCGCGCTCGGCTCCGACGGCGCGGGCTCGGTCCGCATTCCGGCGGCGTGGACGAACCTGGTCGGCATCAAGCCGCAGCGCGGGCGGATCTCGACCTGGCCGGAAGCCGAGGCGTTCTACGGGTTGACCGTGAACGGCCCGCTGGCGCGCACTGTCGCGGACGCGGCGCTCCTGCTGGACGCGGCGGCCGGCCCGCATCCCGGCGACCTGCACACACCGGACCCGATCACCGCCTCGGAGGCCGTCGGCCGCGACCCCGGCCGGTTGCGCATCGCCCTGTCGCTCCGAATCCCGTTCACCGCGACCAGGACCGCGCTCGATCCCGAAGTCGAGCGCGCCGTGCGACACACCGCCGAGACGTTGCGCGAGCTCGGGCACACCGTCACCGTGGCCGATCTCCACTACGGCCTCATGATCGGCGCCTCGTTCCTGCCGCGTTCGCTGGCGGGCATCCGGCGGGCGCACCACCGCATGCCCGGCCTCGAGGTCGATCCGCGCACCGCCGCCAACGCCCGGATCGGACGCGTACTCGACGGCCCCGCGCTCTACGCGGCACGGCACTTGGAACCGATGCTGCACAGGCGAATCGGCCGCTTCTTCCGCGACTACGACGTAGTCCTCGCCCCCACCACCGCCACTCCGCCGCCGCGCGCCGAGGAGATCGACGGCATCGGCGTCAACGCCACCAACAACCTCATCACCGCCGCCTGCCCGTACACCTGGCCGTGGAACGTCCTGGGCTGGCCCAGCGTCAACGTCCCCGCCGGTTTCACCGACTCCGGCCTCCCCGTCGGCGCCCAACTGATGGGCACAGCCAACTCCGACCCCCTCCTCATCTCTTTGGCCGCCCAACTCGAATCCGCCCTCCACTGGCACTACCACCGCCCCACCCCGTGGTGGTGAACCGATACTCACCGATCATGGCGGGTCCAGGTACAGGCGTTCGTTCGGCAGGCGGGGCAAACCGATTGGGACGCCGAGGATCACGGTGACCGCGTCCGGGTAGTGGTAAGCGCGCCAGTCTTGTATGAAGCGTGCTGCTGCGGTTGCGCAGGCGGCGAAGTTCAGTCGGACGTCGTGGAATTGGATCGACAGGTGGACGTCGTGTTCGTCGGGGCGCGGTGAAGGCTGGGGGTTCAACGGCGTCATCGCCTGTGCTGCGGAAGGCAGGCTCGGATCGAGTGGATGACGGTCATGCCGGATGGGCGGAGGTTGTCGCGGGGTGGTGTCACCCAGACGCGGAAGCTCGCTTGGCGGGCGGCGGGTGATGGCAGCGCGATGTGTGCGCCGGAACGCGACACCGAGACGTTGAGCCGGAACAGCTCCGCGAACAATCCGGGCTCGTCCGGCACGTCCGGCACAATGAGGAAAGTCCATCGCTTCGAGCGCGGATGCGAGACGATCGGACCGGGGTGCCCGCCCTGGCTGTGCAGACGGGTTTTCACGGCGGCGCCGAGCTGATGCGGCATGGTGATCGCGCCCACGCTGCCCGCTGGCACGATGATGCTTCCGGTCTCGGGTTGCACTCTGGCGGGTAGCCCGCAGGTCTCGCGATAGAAGCGGCACCGCGTCAACGGCGTATCAACCTGCACCGGCGACAGCACCTGAGTGTCGTCCAACCCCATCCCCGCATCTCCCTGCTCGTGATGTGATGAGCACCCGGCGCCGAAGAGCACGCGCCACCGATCGGCCGCTCACAGCTGATCGATGTGCCGTTGTGCGCAACGGCATCGACCCGGCACCGGGTGCAGAACCAGCATCCGGTGGCGAAGCGAGGTAATACAGGTACGCGGCAGGCAGTTCGGTCCTACTCTTCCGGTATTCGACACGTCGAGGTGAGGGTGGGGCCAGCGATGATCGACAAGTGGACCGGCGCCGACGTTCTTGGCGCTTCGGACAGCGATGCGGCTGACGCAGGAGGAGTTCGCAGCGGTCTGCGGGCGTGCGGTGCGCACGGTAGGGAAGTGGGAACAGCAAGGCGGTCGAGCGGCACTGAGCCCGCGCTCCTCGGACGCCATGGACACGGTTTTGGACGGTCTCAGCCCCGAACAGGCATACCGGTTCTACAACGAAAGCGCTTCGCTGACGCCTGCGATGACCACCCTCGCACCGCCGACCCGCATACACTCGCCCTTGGATGCGGAACTTCGGACGTGGGTCGAGATGAATCGGCGTGAGTTGCTCTCTTTGTTCAGTGGCGTTGCTGGTGGGCTACCTGCCGTCGCGGCGATCTTGGCGGGTTTGAATCCAGACGAGCAACGTCGAGTCGGTGAAGTACTTATCCATCCCGACCGAGTGGACGACGCCACCGTCGGTCACATCGAAGCGGCACTGGCGATTGCGCGCTCGCAGAACAACCTCTATGGCCCTCATGCAGTTCTTCCGATGGTCTCCGCCCAGCAGGCGATCACCTCCGCCTTGCTGCGGCACGCGCACGCCGACTTGCGGCCGCGATTGCTGACACTCCACAGCCAGCTCGCGCAGCTGGCGGGGTGGATGCAGTTCGATCTTTGTGACTTCGATCTTGCGAATTCGAGCTATGAGCAGGCCCGTGAATCCGCGCACCACGCGGGCAACGACGCACTGGTTGCCCTCGTCTTGTGCAATTTGAGCTATCTCGCCACCTGGCGTGGGTCCCCCCGTACTGGGATCGATCATGCGGTGGCTGCGCAGAATTGGGCACGAAGCATCATGACCGGCCGCTACGCGCCTACGCAGACGACATCGCAGCTTTCGCCTACGCCACCACAGGACGGCACCAGTCCTGCGTTGCCGCGCTCGACGCGGCCGATGCCATGTTGGTCGATGAACGGTCACAGGAAAATTCGGTCGCGTACTTCCATGGGCCAGGTCTATCGCTGGCGTTTCGTAGTGACTGCATGTATCGGCTCGGACGTGCGGCTGAGGCGCAGGACGCGGCAGAATCGTCACTGGCGCTCATCGACGAAGGCTTCATGCGGAACCGGGCACTGGCCTACATCGACCTCGCACATGCTCATATCGCAGCATGGGAGATCGATGAAGCCGCGAAAGGCGTCGGCAAGGCTGCCGGTCTGGCCGCCGAGTGCCGTTCGGATCGGCTCATCGGCATCATCTCCGATACACGAGCGGATCTCGCCCCGTGGACCAACGCGCTGTGCGTGCGCGAGCTCGATCAACTGCTGGCAGACTACGGACTCCACAACTCCCGGATGTAGATGTCGAACTCGGGTGACACGAACCCTGGTGTGTCTTGTCGGCCGATCAGGCGCCAACCGCCGACTGCCCGGTAGAACTCGTGTGCGTGTTCGGCCTGCGGCCGGACTGCCAGCGTCGCCCGCTGCTCGGGTCGGCTGTCGAGGAGCGTGTCGAGCAGTCGACGGCCGACGCCATGTCGCCGCTCCGGCTCCCGAACGGCGAGATCTATCACCGCGAAGGTCCTACCGGGCCATTCGCGAATTACCTCCGTTGGTACTGGCTGTTGGAATCCGTCCCACCACCCGGTGTTGTCGGCGAGCGCTTTCCCGTAGACGAACCCGACCAGACTTCCGTGAGATTCCGCGAGCGCGACGCCGAAGCTCGGCGAAGCGATCATATTGCCGAGCATCTCCCGATGGCGCTGTGACTCGGACTCGGTCTTCACCCGGACGAACGGAGGTGCCGAGAAAACATCGTCGTACAGCTGACAGATTTCATCGAAGTAGTGCCGTGCGTCGTCGGAGGTTCCGAGCCATACCGAGGTCGCGTCGTCCATAAACCCGACCATAGACTCGCCGGACGCGCACGAGCACAGAATTGATGTCGTACTGGCACCCGTCGAGTCGCCGCGCTCAGAACCCGAGCTTTCCCAACTGCTTGGGGTCCCGCTGCCAATCTTTCGCCACCTTCACGTGCAGGTTCAGATAGATCCGGGTGCCGAGGATGTGTTCGATCTGTTTGCGGGCGTTGGTGCCGACTTCCTTCAGGCGGGAGCCGCCCTTGCCGATGACGATGGCTTTCTGACTGGGTCGTTCGACGTAGAGCAGGGCGTGCACGTCGAGCATGTCCTCGCGGTCCTCGTAGGGCAGGACCTCCTCGATGACGACGGCCAGCGAGTGCGGCAGTTCGTCGCGTACGCCTTCGAGCGCGGCCTCGCGGATGAGCTCGGCCATCAGCGTTTCCTCCGGCTCGTCGGTGAGCTCGCCATCGGGGTAGAACGCCGGGCCTTCCGGCATCTTCGAGGCGATGACGTCGACGAGGACCTCCACTTGCTCGCCCTTGACGGCCGACACCGGCACCACGTCGGCCTCGGGGCCGAGCAACCCGGACACGGCCACCAGTTGCTCGGCGACCTGATCGCGGCTCACCTTGTCGATCTTGGTGACCACGCCGAGCAACGTCGTCTTGGGCGCCATCTGCTTGATCTGCTGCACGATCCAGCGGTCACCCGGGCCGATCTTCTCGTCCGCCGGGATGCACAGCGCGATCACGTCGACTTCGGAATACGTGTCGCGCACGAGGTCGTTGAGGCGCTGGCCGAGCAAGGTGCGCGGGCGGTGCAGGCCGGGAGTGTCCACCAGGATCAACTGCGCGTGCTCGCGGTGGACGATGCCGCGAATCGTGTGCCTGGTGGTCTGCGGGCGCGAGGACGTGATCGCGATCTTCGCGCCGACCAGCGCGTTGGTCAGCGTTGACTTGCCGGTGTTCGGACGACCGACGAAACAGACGAAACCCGAACGGAATTCGCCCTTCTCCCGCGCGTCAGCCACCGCGCACCTCGCCGGAGTCGGCGCTCACCGCGTCGGCCGCGTCGGCGGAGTCGTCGACGATCTCGAACACCGCGCCGTCACGGTCGGTGAAGATGATCCGCGCCTCGGCCGAGACCTCGCGCACCGCCGCCACACCGAAGTCGGACAACCGCCCGCCGACCACGACGGCCGCCTCGAATCCCTCCGCCCCGCTGGACAACGCGGCGGCCACGGCCGCTTGCAGCGCCGTCAGACGCAGCGCGGTCAGCGTCACCTCGCCTGCCGCGTAGGTGCGGCCGTCGCTGTCCCGGATCGCCGCTCCGCTCGCCCCGCCGGTGCGGCCGAGCGCGCCACGAGCCAGCACGAGCAGCTTGTTGTCCTCGGCGTCCAGTTCGGTCATTCGGTGTCTCCGTCCTCGTCGCGATCGGCCGGGATCTCCCGCTCCGATCCGTTCGCCTTACGCTTGCCATTGGGATTGTCGCCGTTGGTCTTCCCGGCGGGGACCTTCTCGCGCGCTCTGCGCACAACCACCGTGTTCACCCGCACCCGGCCCCGCGCGTCCGCGCCGCCTTCGCCGCGCAGCACGAGCCCGTGCGCTTCGATCTTCGACCCGGGCAGCGGCACGCGACCCAGTTCGTGCGCGAGCAGGCCGCCGACAGTGTCGACGTCCTCCTCCTCGATCTCCAGCCCGAACAGCTCACCGAGGTCCTCCACCGGCAGCCGCGCCGACACACGGTAGCGGCCGTCGCCGAGATCCTCGACGGGCGGGGTCTCGTCGGTGTCGTACTCGTCGGCGATCTCACCGACGATCTCCTCGAGCACGTCCTCGATGGTCACCAGGCCCGCGATACCGCCGTACTCGTCCACCAGCAACGCCATGTGGTTGCGCCTGCGCTGCATCTCGTCGAGCAGGCTGTCGAGCGGTTTGGAGTCGGGCATGAACACCGCGGGCCGCATCACCTCGCGCACCCGCACTTTGCGGCTGCGATCGGCGTACGGCACGAGATCTTTCAGATAGACCACGCCGAGGATGTCGTCGACGTTCTCCCCGATCACCGGAACCCGGGAATGGCCGGAACGCACCGCGAGCGACATCGCCTGCGCGGCGGTCTTGTCCGCCTCTATCCACACCATCTCCGTGCGCGGCACCATCACCGCCCGCGCCGGTGTGTCGCCGAGCTCGAAGACCGACTGGATCATTCGCCGTTCGTCGTCGGCCACCACGCCGCGTTCACCGGCCATCTCGACCACTTCGCGCAGCTCGATCTCGGAAGCGAAAGGGCCGTTGCGGAAACCCTTACCGGGGGTGATCGCGTTGCCGATCAGAATCAGCAGCCTGCTCAGCGGACCGAGCAGCGCGCCGATGAACTGCAACGGCAGGGCAGCGGCCAGCGCGATGGAGTACGCGTGCTGACGACCGAGCGTGCGTGGGCCGACCCCGATCACCACGTAGGACACCAGCACCATCACCAGCGCCGTGATCAGCAGCGCCCAGTTCTGCGCCCAGACGGTCGTCAGTCCGCCACCAGCAGCACCGTGGCGCCGATCTCGCACAGGATGCGCAGCAGCACCATGAGGTTCACGTAGCGCGGCCGGTCGGCGACGACCCGGCTCAGCCGCACCGCGCCGGACCGGTCCGCGCGCACCATGTCTTCGACGCGCGCCGGTGAGATCGTGTTCAGGGCGGAATCGACACCAGCGAAAACCCCGCCCACCGAGATGAGCAGGACCGCGAGCAAAACGAGGGTCAGCGCATTCACGCCGGTCCCAAGGAGTCACCCGGTGTGGTGAAGCCCGCCTTGCCAAGCAGTCGCGCGTCGCGTTCGGCGAGCTCGGCGCGCCGCCTGGCCTCGCGCAGGCTCTCGTACCACTCCTCGAGCAGCCGGGCCTGCAACGCGAACATCTCCTTCTCCTCCTCCGGCTCGGCATGGTCGTAGCCGAGCAGGTGCAGGACGCCGTGCACGGTGAGCAAGGCGAGTTCGTGCTCGAGCGCGTGCCCGGCCTTGCGCGCCTGTCCGGCGGCGAACTCCGGGCACAACACGATGTCGCCGAGCATGGAGGGGCCGGGTTCGGGGCTGTCGGGCCGCCCGCCCGGCTCGAGCTCGTCCATCGGGAAGGACATGACATCGGTCGGGCCGGGCAGGTCCATCCAGCGCATGTGCAGGTCGGCCATGGTGTCGAGATCGACGAGCACCATCGACAGCTCCGCGGCCGGGTGCACGTCCATCCGGGCGATCACGAACCGTGCGACGCTGACCAGCTCTTCTTCGGGTACGTCGATACCCGACTCGTTGGCGATCTCGATGCTCACCCGAATAGCCTACGATCCCGGGGATCGGGTCGCCGGAGCGGAGCCCCGACCGGCCAGAGGAGTTACCGCCGGTCGGCCCGGTTCGCCGCGCGGCGCTGCGCCCGGTTGCCACCGTAATGCGGGGCGACCGACGGACGCGTCTCCGCCTCGAAGCGGTCGTAGGCGTCGACGATGTCCGAGACCAGCCGGTGGCGGACCACGTCGCTGCTGGTCAGCTCCGCGAAGTGGATGTCATCGATCTCGGTGAGGATCTCGCTGGCGGCACGCAGACCCGACCGGGCGCCCGTCGGCAGATCGACCTGGGTCACGTCACCGGTCACCACGATCTTCGAACCGAACCCGAGGCGGGTCAGGAACATCTTCATCTGCTCGGCAGTGGTGTTCTGCGCCTCGTCGAGGATGATGAACGAATCGTTCAGGGTCCGGCCGCGCATGTAGGCCAGCGGCGCGACCTCGATGACACCGGCCGCCATCAGCTTGGGAATGGCCTCTGGATCCATCATGTCGTGCAGCGCGTCGTAGAGCGGGCGCAGGTAGGGATCGATCTTCTCGTTCAGCGTGCCGGGCAGGAAGCCGAGGCGCTCCCCCGCCTCGACCGCGGGACGGGTGAGGATGATGCGGTTGACCTGCTTGGATTGCAGCGCCTGCACCGCCTTGGCCATCGCCAGATAGGTCTTGCCGGTACCGGCGGGGCCGATGCCGAACACGATGGTGTTGGCGTCGATCGCGTCGACGTAGCGCTTCTGGTTCAGCGTCTTGGGCCGGATGGTCTTGCCCCGCCGGGACAGGATGTCCAGGCTGAGCACCTCCGCGGGGGACTCACTCGAGCCCTCGGTGAGCATCGACACCGTGTGCCGCACCGCCTCGGGAGTCACCACGCGGTTGCGGCCGGTGAGCGCGACCAGCTGCTCGATGACCCGCTCGGCGAGCGCGACATCGGCCGCCTTGCCGGTGAGGGTCACGGAATTGCCTCGGACGTGAATGTCCGCGTCGAGCAGTGATTCCAGTTCACGAAGGTTCTGGTCGGCCGAACCGAGGAAGGGGAACACGGATTCGGGAGCGAGTTCGATACTCGAGCGCACCGTGCGCGCTGCGGGACCCGAACCGTTGTCGCCGGCGCCGATGCCTGCCGCTGGGGTGGTGGGGTCGCCGATCTCGCCTTGTGTTCTCAAAAGTGGCTATAGCCTGCTTTCCGGTCTCGACTGCTGCTGTATGGAGAAAAGTTTAACGCGCCCCATCGACACCGCCCAGTCATTATGTCGCTGACCGGACCGGTCCGTTTTGGAGTTCCCCCACGTCGCCGCTGCCGATCCTCGGGAAATCGCAGCGGCGGCACACCTCACCAGCGCGGCGTCAGGGCGCCGAGAGCGCCCAAGGCTACCGCCGCCGCGGTGGAGGTGCGCAGCACCGTCGGGCCGAGCAGGGTCACGTGCGCGCCCGCCTCGGCCAACGCGGTGAGCTCGCTGTCGTCCAGCCCGCCTTCCGGGCCGACCACGAGAACGATGCCGGTGGCCTCGGCGAAGGGCAATGCGGCGAACCGGACGGCGCCGGACTCGTGCAGCGCCGCGACGATCGCGCCGTCGGCCTTCGCCGTGCGAACCAACTCCAGCAGGTCCTTGGTGCGATGCAGGTCGGCGACTTCGGGAATGTAGGCCCGACGTGCCTGCCGGGCGGCCGAGCGGGCCGCGGCTCGCCATTTGTCGACGCCCTTGGCGGCTTTGCCGTCCCAATTGGCGACACAGCGCGCCGCCTGCCACGGGATGACGACGTCCGCGCCCGCCTCGGTCATCAGCTCGACCGCCAGCTCCGAACGGTCGGATTTCGGCAGCGCCTGCACGACCGTCACCGGCGGCCCCTGCCGTGCCGCCACCACGCGGTTGCGCACCGCGAGTTCGAGCCGGTCACGCTGCGCGGCGACGACTTCCGATTCGGCGAGCACACCGCGCCCGTCGGAGAGGGTGATCGGCTCACCGACCCGGATGCGGCGCACCGTGGCGGCGTGCCTGCCCTCCGGGCCGTCGAGCACCGCGACCGCGCCCGGCTCGGGCACCGGGTCGAGATAGAAGACGGTCGCGGCCACCTAGCGTCCGCTGAACGAGGCGCGCAGCCGGGCGAACAGGCCGCTGTTGTGCTCGGACTGGGCCGACATCACCTCGGCGCGTTCGCGGTCGCGCATTCCCTTGTACTTGCGCAGCAGTTCGGTCTGCTTGCTGTCCAGCTTGGACGGGATCACGATGTCCAGGTGCGCGAGCAGATCGCCACGCGCGCCGGAGCGCAGCCGCGGCATGCCGTGCCCGCGCAGCACCGAGATCTCGCCGGGCTGGGTGCCCGCCGGAATGGTCAGCTCGGTCGGGCCGTCCAGGATGGTGTCGATGACAACCGTGGTGCCCAGCGCCGCGTCGACCATCGGCACCCGGATGGTGCAGTGCAGATCGTCGCCGTCGCGGACGAAGACGTCGTGCGGCTGCTCCACGATCTCGACGTACAGGTCACCCGCGTGGCCGCCGCCCGGGCCGACCTCGCCCTGCGCGGCCAGCCGGACCCGCATGCCGTTCGCGACGCCGGCGGGGATCGGCGCGGCGATCTCGCGGCGCGCCCGCACCCGGCCGTCGCCACCGCACTTGTGGCACGGGTCCGGGATGGTCTCGCCCGCGCCGCGGCAGGTGGGACACGGACGCGACGTGAGCACCTGGCCGAGGAACGACCGCTGCACGGACTGCACTTCGCCCGCCCCGCCGCAGGTTTCGCAGCGCACCGGCTTGGAGTTGCCGTTGGTGCCGGAACCCTGGCAGATGTCGCACAGGATCGCGGTGTCGACGGTCAGGTGCTTGGTCACGCCGACGGCGCACTCGGCCAGGCTGAGCCGGGTGCGGATCAAGGAATCGGCGCCCGGCTGCACCCGGCCACGCGGCTTGCGCGCGCCGGTCGAGCCGCTCATGCCGCCGAAGAACGCCTCGAACACGTCGCCGAGACCGCCGAAGCCCGCGCCGTTGAAGCCGGCGCCGCCGCCGCCGGATTCCAGCGGGTCGCCGCCCATGTCGACGATGCGCCGCTTCTCCGGATCCGACAGCACCTCGTAGGCGGTCGACACTTCCTTGAACTTGGCCTGCGCCGCCTCGTCGGGGTTGACGTCGGGGTGGAGCTCACGCGCCAGCTTGCGGTAGGCCCGCTTGATCTCCTGATCGGTCGCGTTCTTCGCGACGCCGAGCAGTCCGTAGTAGTCCCGTGCCACTTGAGTTCTCTAGTCCTTGGTCGTTCTCGACAGTGCCGCCGGTGCCCGCGAGTTCGAACGCGCCGACAACAGCATTAGTCTTGTGCACTCAACTTTATCCGCCCGAAGGGTCGAGCGTAGCAGTGGCGTCGCCGGGGGTTCGGCTCAGCGCTCGGCGAGTACCTCACCGATGTATCGGGCGACGGCCGCGACCGAGGCGATGGTGCCCGGATAGTCCATCCGAGTCGGGCCGAGCACACCCATACCGCCGAGCACGGCCCCCGCCGCTCCGTAGCCGGTCGACACCACCGAAGTGCCACGCATCTGCTCGACCTGCGTCTCCTCGCCGATGCGCACCGTGACCGTTCCCGGCTGCTGGGCCGCGGCGAGCAGCTTGAGCACGATCACCTGCTCCTCCAGCGCCTCCAGCACCGCGCGCAACGAGCCGGGGAAGCCGAAGTCGGCGGCGTTGCGGGTGAGGTTCGCGGTGCCGCCGAGCACCAAACGCTCCTCCGGATGTTCCACCAGCGTCTCCACCAGCACGGTGGACACCCGCACCAGCACGTCGCGCAACCGCAGCGGCGCGTGTTCGGGCAGCTCGGCGACCGCCGCCGAGGCCGCGGCCAGGCGCTTGCCGTCCATGGCGCCGCCGAGCATGCCGCGCAGCGCGGCCAGATCCTCGTCATCGATCACTCCGCCGAGATCGACCAGTCGCTGATCGACCCGGCCGGTGTCGGTGATCACCACCAGCAGCAGGCGGGCGGGATTGAGCGCGACCACCTCGATGTGCCGCACCGTGGACGCCGAGACCGTGGGGTATTGCACGACGGCGACCTGCCTGGTCAGCTGGGCCAGCAAGCGGACGCCGCGGCGCAGCACGTCGTCGAGGTCGACGCCGGACTCGAGGAATTCCATGATCGCCCTGCGCTCGGCGGGCGACAGCGGTTTGACCTCCGAGATCCGGTCCACGAACTGCCGATAGCCCTTGTCCGTCGGAATGCGGCCCGAACTCGTGTGCGGCTGTGTGATGTAGCCCTCGGCCTCCAGCACCGCCATGTCGTTGCGCACCGTCGCGCTGGAAACACCCAGGTTGTGCCGCTCGACCAGCGTCTTCGACCCGATCGGCTCCTTGGTCGCGACATAGTCCGCGACGATCGCGCGCAGGACCTCGAAGCGCCGATCCTCGGTGCTCGACATCGGCCCGACCTCCTCGCATTCGTCTCCGGTCACGCCGTACCCGGCGCGGACGACCCGCGTCTCATCGCAGGCGGACACGGCCCGTCTGTCGACCCAGTCTAATTGCCGGGAATCGAATCGCAGCCCTGCGACGCTCGGCTCGACCGATCAGCGGTGAACGGCGCTTTCGACCACTGCGGCCACAGCGTCGGGACGGGAGACCGGCGACGCGCGCGAGGCGTCGATCTCGCTGGTTCGCGCGCCCATGCGCTGGGCCATGAACCGACCAGGCACCTCGGGCTATGGCGCCGTGGGAAGGTGCTCGCCGAGGAACCGCAGGGCGGTGTCGGCGACGGCGCGCCAGCCGTGATCGGCGGGCATGGAGTGGCCGCGATCGGCGAAGGCGACGAGTTCGGTCACCGCGGAATTGCGCCGCTGGATGCGGTAGGCCGACCGCACGGTGGCCTCAGGAACGGTGCGGTCGAGACCACCCGCGATCATCAGCAGCGGGCCGCGTTCGCCTCGCGTGCGCACCGCCGCCTCGCTGCGCGGCACGAAGTTGGCCACGCCCGCCTGGAACAGCGGGCGGGCGGGCGCGGGAATGGCGAACTGCTCGAACAGCTGGTCCGACTCCGCGCGGGGCACCGCGTTGGCGAAGGCACGGTGATAACTGTCCGCCGAGTGCGACCAGGTCTTGGCGCGCAGCCAGGGACGGCCGAGGACGGGCAGCGCGTTGCGCAACTGCACGGGCGGCAGCGTCAGCACTCCTTTGAACTGCGCGGGCGCGATCGCCACGCAGGCGCTCGCCGAGCCGTCGCCGAGCAGTTTCTGCGCGATCAGCCCGCCGAAGGAGTGCCCGATGACGACCGGCGGCGCGGGCAACGTGGCGATGAACGCCGCGTAGTGCTCGGTGACCTCGGCGATCCCACGATTGTTCAGTGGCGCCGGGTCCTTTCTCGTGGCCTCGGGGGTCTCGCCGTCGCCGGGCCATCCCGGCGCGAAGGCCTGGTACCCCGCGCTGTCGAACAGCTCCACCCAGGGCGCCCAGCTGCTGCTGTGCATCCACAGGCCGTGAATGAATACCACTGGACGTGCTTGTGGTCGCGCCACCGTGCCCTCTCCTACGCCGAACCGGAATCGACGGCCGTCGATTGCCGTTCGACAGCGTATGACGCGCGACCGCCGGAAAATCGACTGTCCGTGCACGATGTTCGGCTCAGAACGCACGGCCCGATCGGCGGTGCGCGTGCGAGGATTGCCGAATCTGTCTCAATTGCGCCGGAGGCTGCCATGACCGTTGTGTTCGATGCGGACACCATCGCGCCGCACGAGCGGGTGGACGCGGTAGCCACCGCTATGCAGGAAGCGTCGGTGCCCTCCCACGTCGTGCTGGAGGGACCGGAGGAGCGCGTTCACGCGACGTTCGACGTGTGGAGTTTCGGCGAGGCGAGCGTCTTCCGCGCCCGCACCTCGGGCATTCAGTTGATCCGCACGCCGAAGCAGGTGCGGACCGCCCCCGCGCCGGTCCTGGCGATCGCGGTGCAGCAAGCCGGTGAAGGACGGTACGAACAAGGCGGCGTCCAGCGCGTCGTGCGACCGGGGGAGCTGCACATCATGGACTTGAACGCGCCCTATGACTTCAGCTGGCACGGTGACGGGATCTCCACCTGCCTGCACGTGCCGCTGGATCAACTCGGCCTGCCCACCGCACTGATCAGCCGGGCCGCAGCCGAAGTGCAGGACAGCCCGCACTACCGGCTGGTGGCCGGCCACATCGTCCAGCTGACCGCCCACGCCGACGCGCTCAGCGCCGACCCGGCGTCCGCGCTGTCGGGTTGCGCCAGTATCGAATTGATCCGGGGTCTGCTTCTGTCGGCGGGCAGCGACGAATCCCTGATCCCGTCCGACATCCTGCTATCCCGGATCCGCGCCTACATCCGGCGCAACCTGGCCGATCCCGATCTGGGCGCCGAACGGATCGCGAAGGCGCACAACATGTCGGTCCGGCAGCTGTACAAGGTCTGCGCGGGCGCGCAATACAGCCTCGAGCAATGGATCATCGGTCAGCGGCTCGAACAGGTGCGCCGCGACCTGGCCCGGCCGGACCAGAGGCACCACACGATCGCGACGATCGCCCGACGCTGGGGTTTTCGCGATTCGTCACATTTCGCCCGGCGCTTTCGCGCCGCCTACGGACTCTCGCCCCGAGAGTGGCGCAAGACCGTTGTGGCCGTGGAAGACCCGTAGCGGTCAGCCGCAGTCGCCGGTTTTCGCTTGCTTGCCCGCCAGGGCGTTGAGACCGAGCATCGCCAGCAGCGATTCGCAGTCGGCGGCGTTCTCCGCGTAGCTGGCGACGGTGCGTGCGGCGACGGCGCACTGGCGCGCGTTCTCCGCTCTCTCCGCTGCCCGCGCCACCGCGAACTCGCCCGGTTCATGGATAAGAGTGATGTGTCGTGCCGACGCCATGAGTCTCCTTGGGGTTGGTCGCAGACTACGCGGCCGGTGCGCGCCGCGTTACCGGAATGGGTCGCGGAGTTCACCGGCGCGCCGAACCGGTCGCGCGCAATCGCCTTGCGCACGAGCCCGACTGCGTTGCGCTCAGTCCAGCAGTTCGCGGACGACACCGTCGGCGAGGAGCCGGCCCCGATCGGTGAGAACGAGCCGGTCGTCGCCGGTGCGCAGCGCGAGGCCGTCGGCCACCACCCGGTCCACCGCGGCGACGGCGGAGGCCGCCAGATCGGCGAGCGACAGGCCGGTGCGCAACCGCACCGCGAGCATGACTCGTTCGGTGTACCGCTCGTCGGCGCTGAGCGCTTCCCATCCGGCCACGGGCAGGCCGCCATGGCCGACACGGTCCGCGTAGCGCGCGGGGTGCTTCACGTTCCACCACCGCACTCCCCCGACGTGACTGTGCGCGCCGGGCCCGGCGCCCAGCCAGTCGCCCCCGTCCCAGTAGCCGAGGTTGTGCCTGCAGACCGCCGCCGCGCCCGCGGCCCAGTTCGACACCTCGTACCAGTGCAGCCCGGCCGCGCGCAGCCGGGCGTCGATCCGTTCGTAGCGCGCGGCGAGCACGTCGTCGTCGGGTGCGGGCAATTCGCCGCGCCGCACCCGGCGGGCCAGCGCGGTGCCGTCCTCCACGATCAGCGAGTAGGCCGAGACGTGATCGACACCGGCGTCGAGCACCGCGTCCAGGCTGGCATCCAGATCGGCGTCGCGCTCGCCCGGTGTCCCGTAGATCAGGTCGAGATTGACGTGCTCGAATCCGGCGGCGCGCGCCTCCCGCGCCGCCGCCACCGCCCGGCCCGGGGTGTGCGTCCGGTCGAGCACCTTCAGCACGTGTTCCGCGGCGGACTGCATGCCCAGCGACACCCGCGTGTACCCGGCCTCCCGGATGCGCCGGAAGAACTCCGGCGAGGTGGACTCCGGATTGGACTCCGTGGTGACCTCGGCGTCCGCGGCGAGGCGGAAGTTCGCGCGCACCGCGTCCAGCACCGCGGCCAGCCCGTCGCCACCCAGCAGCGACGGCGTCCCTCCGCCGACGAAGACGGTGGACACCTCCGGCGTCGCGGTCGGCAGCGCCGCGAACTCCCGCGCTGCGGTCGCCAGCTCGCCACGCAAGGCGTTCGACCAGGACTGCGGCGAAGCGGAACTGCCGAGTTCGCCCGCGGTGTAGGTGTTGAAGTCGCAGTAGCCGCACCGCGTGGCGCAGAACGGCACGTGCACGTAGATCCCGAACGGACCGTCGCCGAAGTCGCGCAGCACCGGCGCGGAGGTGTCGGCGCTCGCTGGCGCGGCGGCGGGAGAACTCACTCGTCCAGTGTGAACGCCGCCGCGTCCGCGCTGACGGCCGGGACCGCGCCGAGTGCCCGGGGCGACCTTCCGTACCTGCGCGCATGGACCCCGCGACCGTCACGTCACATCCCGGCGGACGGGCGGCCGACGATCCGGCGCCGGGCCGACGGCGACCGCTTCAGTCCACGACCGGGGTGTTCTGGTTGGCGGTGAGCAACCAGCGGCCGTCCTCCTTGGACATCACGTACATCGGGCTGCCCTCGCTCTCCAAGACGCCCGCCGTGGTGAAGTAGCGCTGCCGCACCTTGACCGCCGCGACGTCGGGACGGATGAACAGGATGTGCTCGACCTCGTAGGTCGCCTTGCCGTGCGCACCGGCCCCCGGCAGCACCTGGGCGGTGAACTCGGCGATGGCGGCCCGCCCGAACAGGCGCTTGCCGTGCCCGGTGGTCCAGATCGCGTCCTCACGGAACAAAGCGACGAATTCGTCGACGAGTTCGTTCTGCTGGACGTGTTCCACGGTCGCCACCACCGCGCGGATCGCTTCGATCTCGGCGTCGGCGCCGATAGCTGTCGTACTCATGGCGCCGAGCCTGCTACCTCGACCGAACTCGAGGTCAATCGGGGTGCGCGGTCTCACAGATCCCGGCGCCGCCGTATCACCCGCCTGGCTCGGCCCGCGAACTATGACAGCCGTCACAAACCAGGTCGAGCGTCCAGGCGATTTCCCGCCGAATCGGGGGAAATACCGGACGCAGGGTCGGAAGGCGGTGGCTGACGTGGCACAATAGGCCGCATGCGCGCTTCGGGAGTACGACTGGTGGCACGTCGCCACGTCGACTACAAGCGCGTCTGTAGCGCCTGCTGTCTGCCCGGTTCCCTCCGGTAGCTCAGCGCGCCCTCCCTCGTCCCCGGCCATCGGCGACTTCATCGGCCCGCTGACACCGCAGGTGTGAGTCAGCCCCTCACGCCCTCAGCAGGATGTACCACCCACCCCGCAGGAGCGACCCTATGACGTCGAGCACCGACGCCGGTCCGACCGATCAGCCCACGCCCGAACCTCAGCCCGGGCACCGCGCGCGCCCGGAACGCCCGGCGGCCGAACGCCGCGTCCGCCCGGACCGCCCGCGTCCCGAGGCGACGTCCACCGGACCGCGCGTGCGCACCGGCAAGCCCGTGCGCCGCAAGGCCGAGGGCCAGTGGGCGCTGGGTTACCGCGAGCCGCTGAACCCGAACGAACAGTCCAAGAAGGACGACAACCCGCTCAACGTCCGCGCCAGGATCGAGAACATCTACTCGAAGACCGGCTTTGACGGCATCGACAAGGGCGACTTGCGCGGCCGGTTCCGCTGGTGGGGTCTGTACACCCAGCGCGAGCAGGGCTACGACGGCACCTGGACCGGTGACGAGAACATCGACCTGCTCGAGGCCAAGTACTTCATGATGCGCATCCGTTGCGACGGGGGCGCGCTGAATGTCGCGCAGTTGCGCACGCTCGGCCAGATCTCCACCGAGTTCGCCCGCGACACCGCGGACCTCTCCGACCGGGAGAACGTGCAGTACCACTGGATCGAGGTGGAGAACGTCCCCGAGATCTGGAAGCGGATCGAGGCGGTCGGGCTGAAGACCACCGAGGCGTGCGGCGACTGCCCGCGCGTGGTGCTCGGCTCCCCGCTGGCGGGCGAGTCGCTGAACGAGATCATCGACCCGACGCCGGCGATCGAGGAGATCGTGCGCCGCTACATCGGCAAGAAGGAGTACTCCAACCTGCCGCGCAAGTTCAAGACCGCGATCTCCGGCCAGCAAGACGTGGTGCACGAGATCAACGACGTGGCGTTCGTCGGTGTGGTGCATCCCGAGCACGGTCCCGGTCTGGACCTGTGGGTCGGCGGCGGCCTTTCCACCAATCCGATGCTCGCAAAGCGGGTCGGTGTCTGGGTTCCGCTGGACGAGGTGCCCGACGTGTGGGAAGCCGTCGTGTCGGTGTTCCGTGACTACGGTTACCGCCGCCTGCGCACGAAGGCGCGCCTGAAGTTCCTGATCAAGGATTGGGGCATCGAGAAGTTTCGCCAGGTGCTGGAGGACGAGTACCTGAAGCGCAAGCTGATCGACGGCCCCGCGCCGGAGCAGCCGACCAAGCCGATCGACCACGTCGGCGTGCAGCGGCTGCGCAACGGGCTCAACGCCGTCGGCTTCTCCCCGATCGCGGGCCGGGTGTCGGGCACCGTCCTGACCCGGGTCGCCGACGCGGTCGAGCGGATCGGCTCCGATCGCATCCGGTTCACGCCGTATCAGAAATTGATCGTGCTCGATGTTCCCGACGACAAGGTCGACGCGCTGATCGACGAGCTGGAACCACTCGGCTTGCAGGCGCGGCCATCGCTGTGGCGGCGCAATCTCATGGCCTGCACGGGCATCGAGTTCTGCAAACTGTCCTTCGCCGAGACGCGCAAGCGCTCCCAGGCGCTGGTGCCCGAGCTCGAGGAACGGCTGGCCGATCTGAACGCGCAGCTGGACGTGCCCATCACGATCAACATCAACGGGTGCCCGAATTCCTGCGCCCGCTCGCAGATCGCCGACATCGGTTTCAAGGGCCAGTTGGTTGACGACGGCGCCGGGAATCAGGTGGAGGGTTTCCAGGTTCACCTCGGTGGCAGCCTCGGCTTCGACAGCGCCTTCGGGCGCAAACTGCGTCAGCACAAGGTGACCACCCAGGAACTCGGCGACTACGTCGAGCGGGTGGTGCGCAACTTCGTCAAGCACCGCGCGGACGGCGAACGGTTCGCCCAGTGGGCGGTCCGCGCCGACGAGGCCGACCTCAGATAAGTGTCGACGGGAGATCAACTGTGACCACCGAACTCGCGGAAAAGCTTTCCGAGGACGAACTCCGCGCCATCGCCGCGCGCGGGGCCGCCGAACTGGACGGCGCCTCGGCGACCGAACTCCTGCAATGGACCGAGGACACCTTCGGCCCGAACTACATCGTGGCCTCCAACATGCAGGACGGGGTGCTGGTGCACCTGGCCGCGGGCATCCGCGCCGGGGTGGACGTGCTGTTCCTCGACACCGGCTACCACTTCGCCGAGACCATCGGCACCAGGGATGCGGTGGAGGCCGTGTACGGGGTGAACGTGATCGACGTCCGGCCCGAGCACACCGTCGCCGAGCAGGATCAGCTGCTTGGCAAGGATCTGTTCGCGCGGGAGCCGAACGAGTGCTGCCGGCTGCGCAAGGTCGTCCCGTTGCGCAAGTCGCTCGCCGGATACAACGCCTGGGTCACCGGCATCCGCAGGGTGGAGGCCCCGACCAGGGCGAACGCGCCGTTGATCTCGTTCGACGAGGGGTTCGGCCTGGTGAAGATCAACCCGATCGCGCCGTGGTCGGACGACGACATGCAGGACTACATCGAGAAGCACGGCATCCTCGTCAATCCTCTGGTGGAGGAGGGGTATCCGTCCATCGGCTGCGCTCCGTGCACACGGAAGCCGGAGCCGGGATCCGATCCGCGTAGCGGCCGTTGGGCCGGTCTCGCCAAGACCGAGTGCGGTTTGCACACAGCATGACCGAGTCAGGGGCCGGAGGCGGCAGCTCGCGTAGTTACGCAGGGCTGCCTCGGTCCCGCAGAGAAGGACACAGCATGACCGAAACCATTCGAAGCGAACGCACTCTCGGCATCAGCGATTTCGACACCCTCGCCGCGCTGGAGTCAGAGGCGATCCACATCTTCCGCGAGGTGGCGGGCGAGTTCGAGCGGCCGGTGATCCTGTTCTCCGGCGGCAAGGACTCCACCGTGCTGCTGCATCTGGCGCTCAAGGCGTTCTGGCCCGCGCCACTGCCCTTCGCTCTGCTGCACGTCGACACCGGGCACAACCTGCCCGAAGTGCTGGAGTTCCGGGACAAGGTCGTCGAGCGCTACGGTCTGCGCCTGCATGTGGCCAAGGTGGAGGACTACCTGGCCGACGGCAGGCTCACCGAGCGCCCCGACGGCATCCGCAACCCGTTGCAGACCGTTCCCCTCCTGGACGCGATCAGCGAGCACCGTTTCGACGCGGTGTTCGGCGGCGGCCGCCGCGACGAGGAGCGCTCTCGCGCCAAGGAGCGGATCTTCTCCTTGCGCAACGCCTTCGGCCAGTGGGACCCGAAGCGGCAGCGCCCGGAGCTGTGGAACCTGTACAACGGGCGCCACGCGCCGGGCGAGCACGTGCGCGTGTTCCCGCTCAGCAACTGGACCGAGCTGGACATCTGGCGCTACATCGCCCGCGAGGACATTGATCTGGCGAGCATTTACTACGCGCACGAGCGCCCGGTGTATCTGCGCGACGGCATGTGGATGACGCCCGGAGTGTGGGGCGGGCCGCGCGAGGGCGAGGTGCTGGAGACCCGGTCGGTGCGCTACCGCACCGTGGGCGATGGGTCCTCCACCGGAGCCGTCCTTTCCGACGCGGCCGACAACGAGGCGATTCTCGCCGAGGTCGCCGCGTCCCGACTGACCGAGCGTGGCGCGACCCGTGGTGACGACCGGGTTTCCGAGGCCGCGATGGAAGACCGCAAACGAGAGGGTTATTTCTGACATGTCCGACCTATTGAGGCTGGCCACCGCCGGTTCTGTCGACGACGGCAAGTCCACACTGGTCGGACGCCTGCTCTACGACACGAAATCCGTTCTTGCCGACCAGATCGACGCCGTCACCCGCGCGTCGGTGGACAAGGGTCTCGCCACACCGGATCTCTCGCTGCTCGTGGACGGGTTGCGCGCGGAACGCGAACAGGGCATCACCATTGATGTCGCCTACCGCTACTTCGCCACGCCGCGCCGCTCTTTCGTGCTCGCGGACACCCCCGGGCACGTGCAGTACACCCGCAACACCGTGTCCGGCGCGTCCACCGCGCAACTGGTGATCCTGCTGGTCGACGCGCGCAAGGGCGTCATCGAGCAGACCCGCAGGCATGCGGCCGTGCTCGCCCTGCTCGGTGTGCCGAAACTGGTGCTCGCGGTGAACAAGATCGATCTGGTGGACGACGCCGCCGCCGTGTTCGCGGCCATCTCCGCCGAGTTCAACGAGCTCACCCGCACACTGGGCTGGTCGGACGAGGACGTGCTGGAGATCCCGGTGTCGGCGCTGCACGGTGACAACATCGCCACCCGCTCGCAGAACACCCCGTACTACGACGGTCCCTCGCTCATCGAACACTTGGAATCGGTGCCGGTCGATGCCGACAGCACCGGCAATCACGCTCTGGGCCTGCGGTTCCCCGTGCAGTACGTGATCCGGCCGCGCACCGCCGAATACCCGGACTACCGTGGCTACGCCGGGCAGATCGCCGCGGGCTCGGTCGCTCCAGGCGACGAGGTCGTGGTGCTGCCCTCCGGTATCCGCACGACGGTGGAGCGGATCGACACTCCCGACGGCGAACTCGCGGTGGCGCAGACCGGCCGCAGCGTCACGCTGATCCTGGCCGACGAGGTGGACATCTCCCGGGGCGACATCATCGCCTCGACCGCCGACGCGCCGGAGCCCATCGACGCCTTCGACGCCACCGTGTTTTGGCTGGGCGACAAGCCGCTGCGCCCCGGCGCGCGACTGCTGCTCAAGCACGGCACCCGGACCACCCAGGCGATCGTCGGCGCGTTGCTCGAGCGCTTCGACGAACAGCGCCTGGCCGCCGATCCACAGCCGGAGTCGTTGCAGCTCAACGACATCGGGCGTATTTCGGTGCGGGTCGCCGAGCCGATCGCGGCCGACGACTACCGGCTGAACCGGCACACCGGCAGCTTCCTGCTGATCGACCCGGCCGGTGGGAACACGCTGGCGGCCGGGCTGGTCGGTGATGTGCTGAGCGCCGTCGAGGTCGGCGCCGGAGCCTGACATGGCCTCGTCCCGAGCACTTCTCGGAGCCTCGCGGGTCGCGAGCGCTCCGGGTCGCTCGGGCGCCGCGACGGCTCGGCTCGGCCACGCGGCGGCGCTCGGCGCGAGCGTGCCGCCGCCGGCGCTGATCGCGGTGGCCCACGGCAGTCGCGATCCGCGGTCGGCGGCCACCGTCGCGGAGGTCGTGGCCGCCGTCGCGGCCGCGCGGCCCGACCTGGACGTCCGGACCGCGTTCCTCGATCTCACCGCACCGTCGGTCGAACAGGTCGTGGACGCGGTCGCCGCCGACGGACACACGCACGCGGTGGTGACGCCGCTGCTGCTCGGCAGCGCCTTCCACGCCCGGGTCGATCTGCCCGGCCTGCTGTCAACGGCCCGTGCCCGGCATCTCGGCCTGCGCCTGACCCAGGCCGACGTCCTCGGCGCCGACGCCCGGTTGATCGGGGCGCTGCGCGACCGCGTCCTCGCGGCAGACGACGCGGGGCAGGCCGCGGCGGACCGGCGGCTCGGCGTCGCGGTCGCGGCGGTCGGATCGTCGTCGGCCACGGCCGATATCCGCACCGCCGAAGTCGCGACCCGCCTCGCCGCCCGCACCGGGTGGCGCACTGAGATCTGTTTCGCGACCACCGAACCGTCGGTGACCGAGGCGATCGCGCGACTACAAGCCCGCGGCGCGGAGCGCGTGCTGGTCGCGCCCTGGTTCCTGGCTCCGGGACTGCTGACCGACCGCCTCGCCAACGCCGCGCCGCAGGCGATCCACGCGAACGTTCTCGGCGCGCATCCGGCCCTCGCCCAGGTCATCCTGGACCGCTATCACGCGGCGCTCGTGCAGACCCGCGCGCTTTCCGCCTGACGTTCGCGGGGCCTTTCCCGCACTGAACACACACGCCTACTTCCGAGGCGTCCACCTCTTTCGGCGAGGTCGGCACCCGCAGACTCAGCGCCACGGGGCCTTTCAGCCGAGCAGATCGTCCACTATGGCGCGAGCGGTGGCGACGCCCTGCTCGTCCCCCATCTGCCGTGCGGTGTGGGCCGCGGCGATCACCGCGTCGAGTTCGAACGCGACGACCTCGGCCGGGTGGCCACCCAGATGCCCCTGCTCCTGCGCGCGGTGAATCTCCTTGACCAGCCACGCGAGCCAGTCCCGACGGTCTTCGGCGATGGCGTCGCGCACCGGTCCCGGCCTGCTGTCGAATTCGGCGAGGGTGGCGACGCGGAAGCACCCGCCGGGAAATGCCGGGTCGGTGACCTGACCGAACCAGCGCTCGACTACGGCGCGCAGGCGCGGTAATCCGGCGGACTCGCTCAGGCTCGGTGTGATGACCTCATTGATGAAGACTTGCCGCGCGCATTTCACCGCCGCCAGCTGCAAGCTCTCCTTGCTGCCGAAGAGCGTCGCGATGCCGCTCTTGCTGAGCCCCAGATCGGTGGCCAATCGGCCGATGCTGATGCCGTTGAGCCCTTCGACAGAGGCCAGGTCGGCGGCGCGGCGAGCGATCGACGCTCGTGCGCGCGCGCCTTTGGCCAAGCGCTGATCGGTGTCGCGGCGCTGGCCGCCCGCGCTGACGGACTCGGTCACCAGGGTCATTCTTCCACTCCACTGTTGCACATACGAACGGTTGGTCGTAATTTAAGTGTACGAACGATCGTGCGTTTTGTTTCCGCAACTCCGAAGGACATCTCATGACCGACGCGTCCGTGCGGCTCGACAGCCCACCGACCGCGGCCACCCGCACTTTGCTGATCGCGTGCGGCGCGGCATTCATCGCTTTCCTCGACCTCTCGGTCGTCAACATCGCCTTCCCCTCGATCGCCCGTGACTACCCCGGCACGGCCACGACAACGCTCACCTGGGTGGTCAGTGGATACGCGGTCGCTTTCGCCGCACTACTCACCCCTGGCGGACGTTTCGCCGACGCGCTCGGCCGCCGCACTCTGTTCCTCGGCGCACTGGCCGGTTTCGCGGTCACCTCCCTGTTGTGCGGGCTCGCGCCGACGGCGGGCTGGCTCATCGCTGGCCGGGTGCTGCAAGGAGCGACGGCGGCGCTGATGGTGCCGTCCGCCCTCGGCCTGGTGCTCGCCGCCACTCCCCGGGAGAAGATCGGCGCGGCCATCGGCGCCTGGTCGGCCGCGGGCGGTTTCGCCGCGGTGGTCGGCCCCGCGCTCGGCGGCGCGCTGGTCGAGGGGATCGACTGGCGAGCGGTTTTCGTGATCAACGTGCCGGTGGCAGTCCTGCTCATCGCGGCCGCGGCGCGCATCCCCGCCATGGACGGCCGTCCATCCGGCGGCGCGTTGCCGGATCCGGTCGGCACCGTCGCGGTGGCACTCGGCCTCGGCGGGCTGGTGGCGGGCGTCACCGAAGGCCAGCGCTGGGGCTGGACCTCCCCGGGCACGCTGATCGCGCTCGTCGGCGGCGCGCTCCTGGTGCTCGCCGCCCTCCTGCGTTCGGCCCGCCACCACCATCCCGCGATCGCGGTGGAACTCTGGCGCAGCAAGCCGTACGCGCTGGCCAACGCGACCTCGTTCGTCTTCGGCGCGGCCATGTTCGCCTGGTTGCTGGCCGGACCGCTGTTTCTGGACGCGATCTGGGGCTATTCGGTGCTCGGCTCGGCGGGGGCGATGACCATCGGCGCGGTGGCCTCGATGGTGACGGCGACCATGGCGGGCCGGGCCGGCTCACACGCCGCCAGACGCTGGCTGGGTGTACTCGGTGCGGCGATGTTCGTCGCGTGCACCGTGTGGATGAGCACGGACGCGTTCGGCTCTACGCCCGCCCTGTGGTCGGCGTGGATTCCGGCCGGTGTGCTCGGCGGCGGCGGCATCGGGTTCGTCGTCACCGTGCTCGGCACCGCGGCGGCCGGTTCCCTTCCGCCGCAGCGATTCGCCGCCGGAACCGGCATGAATCTGACCGCCAGGCAAGTGGGCGGAGCCCTCGGTGTGGCCGTCCTGGCCGCCGTGTTCGCGGCACACCCGGACGACGCGCTCGGCGCGTTCCACATCCTCTTCGCCGCGTGCGCGGGCATCGCGGCCGTCGCCGCCTGCCTGGCAGCCCTTCCGACCGGCACCGCCGCCACCGAGAACTAGGAAAGACATGACCGACAACGACATGCGCACCGAAGCCAACGATCCACTGCTGCTGCCGCTCCCTGAGCAGCGACGTCTGCTCGCCGACGCGCCGTGGCAGCGCTACGCGGTACTCGGCGATTCCATCGCGCAGGGCGTGGGCGACCCGAGCCCGGGGTACGAAGCGGTGGGCTGGGCCGACCGCGTCGCGGCGGTGCTCGCCGATGCGCGTCCCGGCCTGGCCTACCTGAACACCGGCCGGATCGGCGCAACGTCCGCCCAGGTGCTCGCCGAACAGTTGCCCGAGATCCTCGATTTCCGGCCCGATCTGGTCCATCTGACCTGCGGCGGCAACGACTTGTTCCTGCCCGGCGGCGATCTCACCGAACTGCGGGCGAACCTGGACACGCTGTTCGCGACGCTGGCCCGCACCGGAGCGCAGGTCGTCACCTTCACCCTGGCCGACGTGTGGGAAGTCGAGCGCATGGCGCCCATGCGCCCGATGCGCGATCGGATGGCCGCGCTCAACGACCTGGTCCGCGAACTGGCCGCCCGCTACGACGCCCTCCTGCTCGAACTCTGGGATCACCCGCTGCGCCTGCGCCCCGACCTGATGAGCGCCGACCTGATCCACTTCAGCATGAGCGGCCATGCCGTCCTCGCCTCCGACATGGTGCGGATGCTGGCCGGACACGTGCTCGCGCCGCGCTGACCAGAGGGGTGGAGGCGCTTGGGGGGTGCCTCCACCCTTCCGGGCAGCCGTCACGCACCGGCCGGATCGTCCTGCCCGTAGCGCTCGAGCAGTTCGGCGCCGAGCCGGGCCAGTTCCCCCCGGACCTCGGAGGGACCGAGCACCTCGATCGAAGCGCCCCAGCCCGCCAGCTGCTGGGCGAGCATCCACGCGGTCGGCGCGGTGACGCGCACCCGCACGCGGCCGTCGGCGGCCGGGCCGTCCACCAGGCAGTTCCTGCCCTGCTGAGCACGCAGCACCGGCAGCAGGCGTTCGGAGATCAACACCGTGGCGGCGGTGGTCGCCCGCCGCTGCTCCATCTCCTCGACCACCTCCGCCCAGGCGGCGGGTAGATCGAAATCGTCCGGGCGGTAGGCGGGTTCGCCGGTGAGCGTGGCTTCGGATATCCGGTCGACGCGAAACGTCCGCTGTCCCCGATCCGTTCCGGCGATCAGGTACCAGACCGAGTCCTTGTCGGCCAGGCCCCACGGGTCGACGAGGCGTTGCGACCGCTCCCCGGTCCGGTTCGCGTAGCGCAGCCGGACCTTGGTGCGCTGGACGACCGCTTGTTGCAACAGCGACACCACCGGCGGCAGCTCACGGTCGGTCGCGCCCCAGCGCGCCGGGTCGATCACCACGGCGTCGGCAGCCGCCTCCGCGTCGCCACGGAAGGTTTGCGGCAGCGCGCGGACCAGTTTGCGCAGCGCGGATCTTGCCTCCGGCACCGCCCCCGCGGAGGGGCCGGCCAAGAGGAACAGCGCTCGCGCCTCCCCCGCCGTAAGCCCGCTCAGATCCGTGCGGGCACCGCCTACCAGCGACCATCCGCCGCCGCGGCCCGGCTGTGGATACACCGGCACACCGGCGGCGGACAGCGCCTCGAGGTCCCGGCGCGCGGTCGCGACCGACGTCTCGAGTTCGGCCGCGACCTGCGCGGCCGTCACTCGCCCCCGGTTCTGCATCATCAGCAGGATCGCCACCAACCTGTCCGCTCGCATATTCACGATTCTGCCCATAAAAGTGCTCAATTGGTGCGCACTTAACCTCGGATGATGGATTCAGAAGCAACCACGAGCACTACATCGAAGGAGAACCCCATGTTGCGCGGAATGGCGACGAGCACCTTCTACGCCGACGACCTCGAGGCCGCCAAGGACTGGTACACCGAGTTCTTCGGCGTCGAGCCCTACTACCACGTCCCGAACGGGTACTACGAGTTCCGCATCGGGGATTACCAGCACGAATTCGGCATCGTGAATCGCGCCTACGCCCCGGAGGGCGCGCGCAACGCGCCCGGCGGCGCGATCGTCAACTGGCATGTCGACGACCTGCGGGCGACATTCGACCGGCTGCTGGAACTCGGCGCGACCGTCTACGACCCGATCACCCCGCGCGGCGACGACGGCAGTTTCGTCACCGCTGCCGTGGTGGACCCGTTCGGCAACGTTCTCGGCCTCATGTCGAACCCGCACTACCTCGAGATTCTCGACAAGACCGGTCCCGCGTAGCGCGTGGCGGCGACCGACGGCTGGTCGCCACGCCGACTCGAGACGGCGGAGATGACCGATCAGTGCGTCAGGGACGGAACCAGCGCTCCAGGACGGTGGCGACGCCGTCGTCGAGGACGTGGCCGGTCACCTCGTCCGCGAGATCGCGCACGTCTCCCGGTGCGTTGGCCATCGCGACCGAGTGCGCTGCCCAGCGCAGCATCTCCCGGTCGTTGTAGCCGTCGCCGATGGCCAGCGTCGCCTCGTCCGGGATACCGAGGGCGATGCGCAGCTGTTCCAGCGCCCACCCCTTGGACACGCCCCGCCGGGACACGGTGAGCCAGGGACCGAACTCGCCGTGCACCCAGCTCGCACCCGGCACGCGCAGCGAGCGCAGCGCGAGCAGCATTTCCTCCAGCGAGCCGTCCGGCAGCCAGGCGTTCAGTCGCGGGGTCGGTTCGCTGCTCAACAGGTGGTGGTCGACGAGCAGGTACTCGCCTAGCGGGAACTCGCCCGGACCGGCGCCGGTGGCCCATGTGCCGATGCCGACCTTCTCCACGGCGAAGATCATCGCCGGGAACAGGGCGCGCAAGGCGGTGATCGCGGGCGCGGGGTCGAAAGCCTGGATCGCGACCGGTTCCCCTCTGGCCACGTCGATGTGCACGGCGCCGTTCGAGCACAAAGCGTGCCCCTCGAGCAAACCGAGTTCGCTGAGCACCGGACGTGTGGTCAGCAGTGTGCGTCCGGTGGTCACCACCACATGCGCGCCCGCCGCGACGGCCGCGCGCACCGCCGCCACGACGCGCGCACTGATCGGTGTCCCCGTATCCAGCAGTGTCCCGTCCACGTCCAGCGCGATCAATTGAGGGCCCCCGGATGCCATCAACCCATTGTGCATTTGCTCCGGGGCACCCGTCAGCGAATCCGAGAGGACGAGACCCATACCCGCGCCGTATGTTTCGCCGTCCGTGGCGTCGCCGCTACCGGCCGCCGCGGGCTCCGCCACCGGCGCCTCCCGCGCCCCCGGACGACCCGCCCGAGCTCCCGGCCGAACCCGAACGGTTCGACGAGCCGCCGGACGATGAAGCGCCCGGGGCACTTCCGCCCGAGCGGCCCCCCACGGACGACGCGCCGCCCGGACGTCCGCTCGATGGGTTACCACCCGCCGAGGACGATCCACCCGTAGGCGAGCCACCAGCCGATCCGGCTCGCGGCGCACCGTTGCCCGAGGGATTACCAGCGGACTCGCCCGAGGAGGAACTCTGCGTCGAGGAGTCGCGGCCATGGTCACTCCGAAACGACTGGCCCGGCGACGAGGGACCGGACGACCCGTCATTCGACGAATCGTCGGCCGAGCCGCCGGTCGAGGCGGTCGCCCCGGCGGAGTCACCACCGGAAGTCGTCGCGCCGGAACCGGCCCGATCGGAGTTGCCGGAGGACGGATTCCCGGCTGAGGGTCCTCCTGATGAAGAAGTATCCGACGAACTCGTCCCGGAGGCATCACCATGAGCGCCCGTTCCGGAGTCCTGCGCTCCCGATGCGCCCGGGGACGGGCTGCCTGCCGGGTTTCCCGGCGTCGTCCCGCCGGATGCCGAATCGGGTGCGATGGACGCCGAACCGTTTTGCAGTGCGGGAGAGGTCGAACCGTTCTGCGGTGCGGGAGAGGTCGAGCCCGGCGGCGGTGTCGCGGGCGTCCCGGCCCCGGGAACGGCAATGTGCCCCGAGACGGGCGGCTGACCGGCCCCGGACCCCTGTCCCGGCAGCGGCAGACCAGCGGACGTGGGATGCCCGGGGACGGACGGCTGCGCGACGTGCCCGGCTGCGGGATTCGGGACCGGCGCGAACGGCAGCGGATTCACGAAGTAGGCGGGATCACCGTATCCCCGATAGCGCAATGCACCTGCGATGCCGCAGTTTCGCGGCGCCCGGTGTGTGCCGAGCTGCGACTCGGCCGTCGAGGGACCATAACCGGCGCTGCGCGGAGCCGGCGTGATGAAGCGGGTGTAGGCGGAACTCGGCTGCGACAACATCGACGGCAGCGCCCGGCTCGCGTTCCACGCGGTCGGCGCCGTCACGCGGGACCAGGCGTCGGCGAGACGCTCGCTTCCGACGTCGACCAGCAGGCTGTCACCCGGTACGCCGAGATCGGGAAGACGTTCGAGCATCGGTGACAGCTCCGGAACCGCCGGTCCGCCGAAGACCGTGACCGCCGACATCGCGACCGCGGACACCACCGCCGCGCTGGAGAACACCGCCACGCGCGGTGCGCCGGATCGGCCGTCCGTCGCGGCGAGCGCCGTGGTGCGTGCCGCCATGAGGGCGGCGCCCGCGGCGATCGTCTGACCCGGGTCGGCCGAGATCACCACGGGACGGCCGAGTTCGGCGAGTGTCCCGGCCACTTCGGCTGGGCGTGACGCGCCGCCCACCAACAGGACGCGGCCGATATCGGACAGTCTGATGCCCGCCTCCCGTACACAGTCACGGACCAGTTGCAGCGAGTCCTGCACGTGCGCGACTCGCAATCCGTCGATGTCGACGATGGAGGTCATCGACAGACCCACCCGCTCGGCGGGCAGGTCGGGGGCGTACCGCGCGATCATCGATCCCAGCGGCCGCCCACCGAAATCGTAGGAACGGCGCGGCTTCCCGATCATCGGATGGTCGTCCCAGTCCGGTCCGACGCGCACGATGCTCACGTCGAGACTGGTACCGCCGAGGTCATAGACCAGGACGAAGCCGGTGTCGAGCGGACCCTGCTCGTGTTCGAGCCACTCCGCGGCCGCGACGGGCTCGGGCACCAGGAGCACGTCACCCGCCCCGGATAGGTCCAGCGCCTGACGCAGCAGCGCCACCTGCTTGCCGGAATACACCGCCGGATAGGTCACCACGACGCCCGCCTCGGACGCGCCCGGCTCGACCGACCGCAGCTGCCCGACCACCGCGGCGACCAGATTCGCCGGCGACCAGAGGCGGCCGCCGACGATCACCGGTTCCGGATCATGGTGCAAATCGGCGAAATCCGTAACCGCCATGCTGAACTGCGGGATCCCGCCGACGCGTAGTCCACCAGCGCTGTCGAAGGTCACCGCCGTGCGCCGAGACCGCACCGCCGGCCGTGGCCGTTCCGCGGTGACCGAAGCCGTCACGGAGTTCACTGCGCCAATGCTGAAACCCAGACCTGTAGTCATTCGCTATCCCGTCAACGCACCGTGACCACGTCCATCACATGGCGTTCCCCTGTGGCCGCGGTCGTCTTCCAAACAGCCACCACAGGTTAGCTGTCTCGAGACCGTGTGGATGCGCAATTGATACGGATTGTTTCACCGAGAGCAATCAGCGTCCGAAATACCAGGTAGATCATGACCATTTCGAATGTTCAGCGGACTGGACGTCGTCAATAAGACTGCGCTTCCAGCGGTTCCGCTACCATGCAGCGATCCCCTTTTCCGCAGGGCAATCCGACCGGACGACGGTCGGCGGCGGCCGGAACCCACCGCGTGACAGACACCGACCGGTCGGTAACCAGAGCATTGCCAGTACTGTGAATTTCAGCGCTCCGACATGGGCCGCCAATCTATTGACACATCAACTAGAAGTCCGATTCTCGCCAGCATGGCCGTTCAGATCCGGCTTGACTCGACACCGCGTCCCGCCACAGAGGCGGGACCGAGCGAGTGAGCAGAGAGGAAAGACGGACGATGGCAACACGATTCGCGCAGCAGGTTGTACTCGTCACCGGCGCGACGTCGGGCGTGGGCAAGGCGGTGGCGCTGCGGGTCGCGAGCGAAGGCGCGGCGGTCGTGCTCGGCGCACGGGGCAAGGACGCGGGCGAGCAGGTGGCCGCCGACATCCGCGCCGCGGGCGGCCGGGCGCTGTTCGTGCCGACCGATGTCACGGTGGAGGAGGACGTCGCCCGGCTGACCGACGCCGCGGTGTCCGAATTCGGCCGCCTGGACGCGGCGTTCAACAACGCGGGCGCGGTGAACGCCTTCGGTCCGGTCGCCCAGATCGACGAGGCGGGCTGGCGCGCGGACCTGGAGCTTAATCTGACCAGCGTCTTCTACGGCCTGCGCCACCAGGTGCCCGCCCTGGCGGCCTCGGGCGGCGGCGCGATCCTGAACAACGCGTCGAATCTCGGTGTGGTCGGCATGGGTTCGGTGGCGCCGTACGTGGCCGCCAAGCACGGCGTGGTCGGCTTGACCCGCGCCGTCGCGCTCGAAGCCGCCGAGCAGGGCGTGCGGGTCAACGCACTGGTGTCGGGGGCGGTCGACACCCCGGCCTTCCGGAACTCGATGGGCGCGACGCCGGAGGGCGAGGCCGCCATCGCGGCCCTGCATCCGGTGGGCCGCATCGCGGCGCCGGAGGAGATCGCCTCGTTCTGCGCCTACCTGCTCAGTGGTGAAGCGAGTTTCGTCACCGGAGCAGCGCTGGCGATCGACGGTGGTTTCACCGCGCGGTGACCGTCGGGCCCGCGAGGTCCGTCAGGCGCGGGCCAGCAAGCGGCGGAGGCGGCCAGGGCGCGCTTCCGCCGCTCCCCCGGCGCGGACGGCGGGCTGACGCAACCGCACCAGCCGGTCGAATTCCGCGGCGGTAGCGGCGGGTTCGGGCAGGCGGCCCGCGTTGAAGTCGGCGGCCAGCTGCCGCACCGTCTCCTGCGCGCACGACTTGTTGGTGCCGATGAAGCCGGTTGGCCCGCGCTTGATCCAACCGGTCACGTAAGTGCCGGTGACCACCGCGCCGCCCGCGCGCTCCAGCACCCGGCCGTCCTCGTTCGGGATCACTGCGGCCTGCTCGTCGAACGGCAGACCCGGCACCGCGACGCCGCGGTAGCCGACGGAGGTGAGCACCAGGCCCGCGTCGAGCCGATCGGTCTGCCCCGTCGCGACGGCGCGGACGCGGCCGTCCGGATCGGTCACCAGTTCGGTGCGGCCGATCTCGAGGCCGGTCACCACATCGGTCCCGAGGATCGCGGTGGGCGCGGCCAGATAGCGGAACACGATGCGCTTGCGCTCGCCGACCGGCCGGGTGCGCACGCTGTGCAGCAGCCGCACCTTCTGCTTGACATGGAAGGGCAGGTCCGCGCCGGGTTCGGGCAGCTCCCCCTCGACCACGATGTCCACATCGCAGCCGAGCAGGCCGACGAATTCCGGGACGGTGAAAGCCGATTCGAGCGGGCCGCGCCTGCCGAGCACCACCACTTCCTCGATCTTGCTCTCCCGCAGCGCGCGCAACGCGTACGGCGCGATATCGGTGCCGGCCAGCGTCGCGGGATCGCTGGTCAGGACGCGCGCCACGTCGAGCGCGACATTGCCGTTGCCGACGATCACGGCGCGCCGAGCGGACAGGTCGAACTCCCGATCCGCGTAATCGGGATGACCGTTGTACCAAGCGACGAAATCGGTGGCCGACACAGTGCCCGCCAAGCCCTCGCCCGGGATGCCGAGCTTGCGATCCGAGGACGCGCCGACCGCGTAGATCACGGCGTGGAAGTGGTCGAGCAGTTCCGCGTGGGTGATGTGGGCGCCGATATCGACGTTCAGGTACGAACCGAATCCCGGCTGCGTGGAGATGACGTCGAACAACTCGCCGACCTTGCGCGTCTTGTCGTGGTCGGGTGCGACACCGTGCCTGGCCAGACCGTAGGGCACCGGCAGGCGGTCGAATACGGTCACCGAGACGTCGGGCTGGGTCAGCAATTCGTCGGCGGCGTACATCGCCGAGGGCCCCGATCCCACGATCGCCACCCGCAGCGGCGTGCGCTCGGTGTGGATCCGCGCTGCGGGCACCGGTCGCGCCAGCAAGGGCCGCGGCCGGTCCTGCCGGTAGAAATCGGCGTTGATCTCGATGAACGGCTTCTGCTCAGCGGTCAGCTTCTTCGATGACACGATCGCGTCGACCGGGCACGCGGTGGCGCAGGCGCCGCAATCCACGCACGCCTTCGGGTCGACGTACAGCATCTCCGCCGTCCGGAAGTCCGGCTCGTCCGGCGTGGGATGGATGCAGTTGACCGGGCAGGCGTACACGCAGGACGCGTCGCTGCAGCAGGATTGGGTGACGACGTACGGCATACCGGCTCAGGCGACCTTGCTCGCCGCGCGCAGCGGTTCCGACCGGTACCTGGTGCTGGGACCATCAATCCCGAGCGCCTTCCAGACCGCCTTGGCCACCGGGTTCATCAGCCCGATGTCCTTGGCCAGGGCGCGCACGTCGCAGAAGTAGTCGCTGAAGACCTGCTTGGCCTCCTTCGAGCCGTAGAACAGTTCCTTGCGCACCGTATCCGGAATGTCGAACTCGGTGAAGAACGACCGCGGCGGGGTGACGATCGCGCGGCCGAGGATCCACATGACGATCGGCATGGCCAGCGAGAGGATGAACTTCTGCGCGGGCTTCGCGTGCGGCACGTGGTTCTTCAGGAATTCGTGCGCGAAGGAGATGTGCCTGGCCTCTTCGGCGACGTGGATGGCCATCACGCCGCGCATGATCGGGTGCACATCCTCGCCCGAGCGCAGGATCTGCTTCTGGATGTGGTCGATCGGCTCTTCACCGGCCAGCACGGCCATGAAGAAGAGGTTCGGGAACCAGGCCGCCACCGGCGCGCCCAGGTACTTGAACTTGCTCACCCACGGGCCCATGCCGGGCACGTCCAGCCCGATCCGGTTGACCATCTCCTGGAACATCAGGGTGTGGTTGTGCTCCTCGATCATCTCGTGGGAGCAGTAGCGGAACTCCGGCGAACCGTTCGGCAAGCCGAAGTTGTGGATGACCATGCCGCTGATCAGGATCGACTCGAACTGCAGGCCGACCTTGGCGATATTCGCCTGCCGGTACTTGCCGACCGCGATCTTCTGCTCGGTCGACAGCGCCTGATACCACGGGTGCCTGGCCACGGTGTCGGCGGACACGGGCAGAATCCAGCGCTCCTCGCCCGCGTCGGCGGCGAAATCGGGGTTATCCCAGTCGATGTCCTCGAACGGGTCGAAATGCTTGTTGACCGATCCCTCGGAGAGCAGCAGCAGCTTCGCGGCGTACTCCTGCGCCTTCTCCAGATCGGGATCGACTGCGGGTGTCACGGCTGCAGACATCGTCGTCACTGCCTCTCCTCGATGGAACCGTTAACTGTTTCCCATAGTTACACCAACGGAGAGTCACGTCAACCCAGCAGTTGCCAGAGCCGTCCGGCGATGCGCGCCCTCATCACGCGCACCGCCGGACGGCCCTGTTCCGTCGCGCCGTCTCCGGCGCCTAACTCACCGGCACCCCATCTCCGGCAGCCAAGATCGAGGTGCCGAGGCCGAAGACCGCCGACACACTCGTGACGGCGACCACCCGGCCCAGCCTGCGCCGGGTCCGGCGCGACAGCATCAGGGCGCGCGTGGTAGCGCGCCGGCGGGCACGGCGGCGCCGAACCCGGCGTTGTTCGGCCACCGCCTCGGCCGCGGCGGCCGCCCGCCTGCCGATGATGGCCGCGCCGTCGGCCGTGGTCCGCTCGGGGTCGGGGGCGGTGATCACGGGCCGGGCCAGCTCCTCGGCGAGAACCTCGGCCACCTGCGCCGGTCGCGCGGCGCCGCCGACCACAAGGACGCAGTCCACGTCGGCCATGGTGACGTCCGCCACCCGCAGGCAGCGATAGACGAGTTCGAGGGACTCCCGCACATGGCGTGCGCGCAATTCGGCGGCGACCGACTCGGAGACCGAGGAGGACGTCAGGCCCGGTCCGGCGTGTTCCGCGATCAACGCTCCGAACGCGCGTCCACCGAAGTCGGTCGACCGCAGCGACACACCGACGATCGGATTGTGCGGGCACCCCGCGCCCACCCGGACCAAGGTGACGTCCAGCCCGGCGCCGCCGAGATCGTAGACCAACGCGAGACCCGGCATCAGCGGGCCGCGATCGGCTTCCAGCCAGGCCGCCGCCGCGACGGGCTCGGCGACCAGCGCGACCCGGCGGAGCTCGACACCGTCCAGCGCCGCACGCAGCGCGTCCACCTGCTCGTCGGCATAGCGAGCGGGATAGGCCACCGTGACGCCGAGCCCGGCGCCGACCGCGGGATGATCTTCCAGCACCTCGCCGACCAGGCACTTGGCCACCGTGGCGACCAGGTCCGCCGGTGCGAGCGCACGGTTGCCCACCCGCGCCCATGTGCTGGAACGTTGCGTGAGGTCGGCGAATTCGGTGACCGCGCGACCGTGCCGGGGAGTCATGCCGACCCTCGCCACTCCGGTGCTGTCGAAGGTCAAAGTGGTCCGCCGCGTGATGGTCTGCGGCCGCTGCGTTTTGCGGCGCCCCGGCGGAGCCTTGGCCGAACCTTCCTCCGCGAGAACGGAAACCGTGTTCACCGTACCGATGCTCAACCCGAGACCAACCGCCATCGCAATCCACCCGATCGCCGTGCCGATTTGCTTCGAACGTCGTCCAGGCAACCACTCCGCGATCTTCGTGCCAAGTCCGGACAACCGATTGTCCGCACGCCGCCTGTGCTCGGCCGCGCCGTTTTCACCGTCGCCGACGCGCTCACCTGGCACACCACCCCTACACATGCCGTCCAGTCGGATTTCCTTGCGACACGCCGGGATCGGCCATGCCCGGTGGAAGTTTGCCGGTTTCCGGCCGAACGCAGAGCGCCTCGGCGAGCGAAACTCGTCACGTGGGAAGACTCCCCTCGACGAGTTCACACCTACCCGGTGCGGGTGGTTAACCAGGCGAGCGACCACCGCAACGGCACCGCCCGTGCCACCGGCACCGGCCGCCGATCCCGGCAGGAGCGCCATCGCGCTGCCGCCACGGACAACACCCGCGCCGTTCCGGCACGCACCCGCGACGACAACCGGGCAACGCCAGCTGCCCGCGGCAGGCGAACGGAGTCAGCAACTTCTTCGCGACACCCGGGCCTGGCCTGGCTCCCCGAACCGGCTAGAGCGTCGGAAGTTCCGGGATCCGGGTGGCGCGAACGTAGACCGTCTCACCGTCGGAAAGCCGCAGCGCCTCCGCGTCACCGCGGGTGACCTGCGCGGCGAACAGGTCGCCGGTCGCGGCGTTGCGCAGTTCCACGCGCACCTCGAAACCGAGATGGACCACCCGCTCCACCGTCGCCCTGGTGACGCCAGCGGAGTCGGCGGTGCCCTCGTGCTCGGCGAGCGCCATACTCGGGTCGCGGCCAACGCGAATGTCGTGCGGGCGGACGAGATGTCCGTTGAGCCGCGCCACCGCGCCGAGGAACGACATCACGAATTCGTTGGCGGGCCGGTCGTACACGTCCTCCGGGGTGCCGACCTGCTCGATACGGCCCTTGTTCATCACCGCGATCCGGTCGGCGACGTCGAGCGCCTCCTCTTGATCGTGGGTGACCAGCACGGTGGTCACATGGACCTCCTCGTGCAGCCGGCGCAGCCACGTGCGCAGGTCGGCGCGAACCTTGGCGTCCAGCGCGCCGAACGGCTCGTCCAGCAGCAGCACCTGCGGATCGACGGCGAGCGCGCGGGCCAGCGCCATGCGCTGGCGCTGGCCGCCCGACAATTGCGCGGGGTACCGATGCTGGAAGCCGTCCAATCCGACGATGCCGAGCAATTCGTCGACGCGCTTGCTGATCTCGCTCTTCGGGCGCTTGCGGATCTTCAGGCCGAAGGCCACGTTGTCGCGCACTGTCATGTGCTTGAACGCCGCGTAGTGCTGGAACACGAAGCCGATGTCGCGCTTCTGCGGCGGCACCCGGGTGACGTCGCGTCCCGCGATGATGACCACACCGGAGTCGAGCGATTCCAGTCCGGCGATCGAGCGCAGCAGCGTCGACTTGCCCGAGCCGGAAGGGCCGAGCAGCGCGGTGAGCTCACCGGAAGGGATGTCGATGGTGACGTCGTCGAGGGCCGCGAACGTGCCGTAGTTCTTGTTCGCGTTGGTCACGGTGATCACTTTGCGTCCCGCTTACGTTCGAGAAGGGTCATCAGCAGAAGGGTGACGAGGGCGATACCCATCAGCAAGGTCGCGGCGGAGTAGGCGCCGAAGGTGTTGTGGTCGTTGATGTAGCGGCCGTGCACCAGCAGCGTCAGGGTCTGCGACTTGCCCGGCAGCGCCGACGACACCATGATCACGGCGCCGAACTCGCCGAGCGCACGCGCCACGGTGAGCACCACGCCGTAGGTCAGGCCCCACCGGATCGCGGGAAGCGTGATCCGCCAGAACGTCTGCCATTTGGACGCGCCCAGTGTGGCCGCGGCCTGCTCTTGGTCGTCGCCGATCTCGTGGAGCACCGGCTCGACCTCGCGCACCACGAACGGCAGCGTGACGAAGATGGTGGCGATCACCATGCCCGGCAGGTTGAAGATGACCTTGAAGCCCATCTCTTCCAAGCCGCCGAACCATCCGCCCACCCCCCAGAGCAGGATCAGCGAGACGCCGACCACCACCGGCGACACCGCGAAGGGCAGATCGACGATGCCCTGAACCAGATTGCGGCCCGGGAATTTTCCACGGACCAGCGCGAGCGCCGTCACGATGCCGAAGACCACATTCACCGGGACGACGATCGCGACGATCAATATCGACAACTGAAACGCCGAGATCGCCGCGGGTGTGGTGATGGAGTCGACGAACGCGCCGATGCCGCGCTCGAACGTGCGCCACAAGATGATGATCAACGGCAGGACCAGCAGCACGAACAGGTAGCCCAGCGCCACCGTCCGCAACGAGATGCGGGTCAACGGAGACAATCTCATCCCACTCGCTCCGTCCCGCGGAAAGTTCCGCTCCCCGGCGACCCGGGCAGCGCCGCGCGATCGTGTCTCATCGGGCCGCCTGTTCCTTGCGCGCGCTTCGCTCGGCGAGCAGTCGCAGGACGAGCAATGTCGCGAACGAGATGGCCAGCAGCGCGACCGACACGGCCGCCGCGTTGACGGGCCGGTCGATCTCGATCTGCTTCTGGATGTACTGGGAGGCCATCTCGGTCTCGCGCGGAATCGCGCCGCCGATCAGCACCACCGAGCCGTACTCGCCGATCGCGCGGGCGAAGGCCAGGCCGCCACCGCTGATGATCGCCGGTGTCAGCGCGGGCAGCACGATCCGGCGGAAGGTGGTCCAGTTGTTCGCGCCCAGCGAGAGCGCGGCCTGCTCGACCTCGCGGTCGGCTTCGATCAGCACCGGCTGCACCGATCGCACCACGAACGGCAGCGTGACGAACGCCAGCGCGACCACCAAACCCGGCTGGGTGGCGTTGAGGTGGATATCGATCGGGCTCTGCGGCCCGTACAACGAGAGCAGCACGATGCTGGCGACGATGGTCGGCAGCGCGAAGGGCAGGTCGATCAGCGCGTTGACCACACCTTTGCCCGGGAACCGGTCGCGGACCAGCACCCAGGCGATCAGTGTGCCCATCACCACGTTGATCAGCGCCACCACCACCGAGACCAGCACGGTGATGCGCAGGGAGTCCAGCGCGGCGGGCGCGGTGACGGCGTCGAGGAAGCCGGACCAGCCGTCCTCGAAGCTCGTCACGGTGAGCGCCGCCAGCGGCAGCAGCACGATGATGCTCAGCCACAGCACCGCGGTGGCGATGCCGAGCGGGCCCACCGAGCCGGTCACGCGCAACCACGACCAGGTGAACCGGCGGTCCGGGCGCGGGGCTTCGGAGACGCCGGAACCGTTCGCCTGCGCGGTCCCGGCGTTACTGCTCTTCATCACAGTCGTCCAGTATCCCGTGTAACCGGGGTCACCCGGTCACTTGGTCGCGTTGTCATAGATCACCGCTACCGAGCCGGTGTTCGGGGTGAACAACTCCTTGTCCACGGTCTTCCAGCCGCCGAGGTCGGCGATCGTCCACAGCTTCTGCGGGGTCGGGAAGTCCTCGGCGTAGTCGGCGGCGACCTTCGGGTCGACCGGACGGAAACCGGCGTCGGCCCAGGCCTTCTGGCCGGCGGGGGTGAACAGGAAGTCACGGAAGGCGACGGCCTTCTGCTGGTTCTTGCTGTTCTTCAGCACCGCGACCGGGTTCTCGATCTTGAACGTGACCGGAGGGACGATGTGCTCGATCGGATCGCCGTTGCGCTCGGCGAAGATCGCCTCGTTCTCGTAGCTCAGCAGAACGTCACCGGTGCCCTGCAGGAAGGTCTCCGTGGCCTCGCGTCCGGACTTCGGCTGCACCTTCACGTGCTCCCTGGAGACCAGCTTGCTCAGGTAGTCCAGGCCCGCCTGCGGGTTCTTGCCGCCGTCGCTCTTGGCCGCGTAGGGGGCGAGCAGGTTCCACTTGGCCGAACCGGAGCTGAACGGGTTCGGGGTGACCACCTCGATGCCCGGCTTCAACAGGTCGTCCCAGTCCTTGATGCCCTTCGGGTTGCCCTTGCGCACGACGATCGCCACCACCGAGCCGAACGGGACCCCCTTGGTGGCGTCGGCGTTCCAGCTGGCGTCCACGAGGCCCGCGTCGACCAAGCGGGTGATGTCCGGCTCGACCGAGAAGTTGACGACGTCGGCCTCGGCGCCGTCCTTCACCTTGCGGGACTGATCGCCCGAGGCGCCGTAGGACTGCTGGACCTGGACGCCCTTGCCATCCTCGGTCTTGTTGAACTCGGGAACGACCTTGTCGAAACCGGGCTTGGGCACGGCGTAGGCGTATAGTTTCAGGGTGCCGCCGCTGCCGTCGGAGTTCCCTCCCCCGACCGTGTCGCTCGCTCCGCCACCGCACGCGGTCAGCGTGACCGCCGCGAGTGCGGCGAGGGCAACGGCGCTGTAGCGCCGACGCGGCGAAAGCCAGGATTTGCGAGCCATCGGGGTGGACCTTTCTTGCGGACCGCCAGTTGTCCGGTAAAACATCGGTGGCGGCGACAAATGGTGTTGTCAGTAGACCTGCCGAGAGATCAATCCGGCAGTGGCGCGACTAGCGGCCGAGAGGGCCGACGGTGCGGGCACATCTGCACAAAGCGCGCCAGTCTACTGGGAAACGAGACGCGGACGTGCCCGGTCGCGATCAGCGACAGTAGACGTCCGCGACCGCCAGATCACCGACAGCAATCAACGCCAATTCATGGCGGACCTGCGGGACGGCGCTGGAAGACACGGGCAAACTGTAGCAGAGCGAACGGCCGCGTTCGAATCGAAGAGCCGCAGGAAGAGGGCGGTTTCATCCTATGACCACCGGTCCTGTCGGCGTACGAGCCCGGTTCCCCGGCATCGGCGTCCATGGCCGGAGCATCGCGCCGACCGCACCACCCTGGTTATCTCACTGCCGTCAGCGGGTGACGGCACAGCGCCGCGCACGCTGTCGAGTTCGCGCCGCAACGCCGGTCGCCGACGTGGCCGGGATCATCAGGATCACCTTCGAGACGAGGGCGGCTGCCCGCGTCATCGCGTTGCCTCCGACCGGCGCGCGGAGCCGCTATCCCGGCCGTGCGAGGCCGCGATGGCGGCGAGATCACCGATACAGCGGGGAGACCGGGGGCGGGTGGATGCCTCAGCGGGTGATCAACCAGGCGACGACGAGGAGCACGAGCAGGGCGACGAGGGCGAGCTGGACCCGCGAACGAGGCATCAGCGCGCCCCGCTCCGCACCGGAGTGCGGTCCTCGGCAACCTGCTGGGGTTCGAGCATCGCCGACGCGCCCGCCGACACGGGCCGCGCCGGTGCGGCCTGGGCGGCGTACCGGCGATCCAGCACGCGCAAGACGGCGCGCAGCACGCGATCGAGCCCGTAGGCGATGGCGAAACTGATCGGGACCATGCCCACGAGAACCACGAGGAACTGCGGAATGAACGGCAGTCCCGCCACCCACAGCTCGAAGCCGTCCCACCATCCTGCGATGCGTTGCACGGTTCCAGCCTAGTGGGTTCGCCCGCGAGTTCCACGGGACCGTCGGCCACGGCGGCGGCGCTGGGAAACGAGCGGTGGACGCCGGGCGCGCATCGGCCCGAAGATGGGGTATGGCGTCCACCGATGACCTCCCCCTCAACGACTCCGACGGCCTGCCGACGAGCTTGTCCGAGCCCCATCGTCACGGCGCCTACCCGCCGATCATGACTACGCGTTCCTGTCCGATTGCGAGACCAGTTGCCTGATCGCCAGCAACGGCGCGGTGGAGTGGATGTGTGTGCCACGGCCGGATTCGCCCAGCGTCTTCGGGGCGATCCTGGACCGCAGCGCGGGTCACTTCCGGATCGGGCCGTACGGCGTCAACGTGCCGGCCGCGCGCCGTTACCTGCCCGGCGGGATGATCCTGGAGACCACGTGGCAGACCGGGACCGGCTGGCTGATCGTGCGTGACGCGCTGGTGCTCGGGCGCTGGCACAACAACGATCAGCGCAGCAAGACCCACCGGCGCACCCCGATGGACTGGGATGCCGAGCACTTGCTGCTGCGCACGGTGAAGTGCGTGAACGGCACCGTGGAGCTGGAGATGAGCTGCGAACCCGCCTTCGACTACCACCGGGCCACCGCCCGCTGGGAATACACCGGAAAGGTGTACGAGGAGGCGACCGCCGTGCGCAGCGACGATCCGAGCGCGGGCCCGACGCTGGTGCTCACCACCGACCTGCGCCTCGGTCTCGAGGGCCGGGAGGCGCGCGCCCGTACCAGGATGAAGGAGGGCGACGAGGTCTTCGTCGCGCTCACCTGGTCGGAACTGCCCGCGCCGCGCACCTTCGAGGAGGCCGCGAACAAGATGTGGCAGACCACCGAATGCTGGCGTCAGTGGATCACGCTCGGCAAGTTCCCCGATCACCCGTGGCGCAACTATTTGCAGCGCAGCGCGCTCACCCTCAAGGGCCTCACCTACGCGCCGACCGGCGCTTTGATGGCGGCCCCGACCGCCTCCTTGCCGGAAACGCCCGGCGGAGAACGCAACTGGGATTACCGCTACACCTGGGTGCGCGATTCCAGTTTCGCGCTGTGGGGTCTGTACACGCTCGGTCTGGACCGGGAGGCCGACGACTTCTTCGCCTTCCTGAACGACGCGACCACCGGCGAGAACGGTGAGCCCGTTCCGCTGCAGGTGCTCTACGGCATCGGCGGCGAGCGACAGCTCGACGAGCTCAGCCTCGACCACCTCGGCGGCTACGACCACTCGCGGCCGGTGCGCATCGGCAACAACGCCTACAAACAGGACCAGCACGACATCTGGGGCACCATGCTCGACGCGGTGTACCTGCACGTGAAGTCACGCCAGCAGGTGCCGGAGACCTTGTGGCCGCTGCTGGTCCGCCAGGTGCACGCCGCCATCGCGAATTGGCAGGAGCCCGATCGGGGCATCTGGGAGGTGCGCGGGGAGCCGCAGCACTTCACCTCGTCCAAGGTGATGTGCTGGGTCGCGCTCGACCGTGGCGCGAAACTCGCCGAGCTGCACGGACAGTACGAGCACGCCGGAGAGTGGTACGCGATCGCGGAGGAGATCAAGGCCGACGTCCTCGCCAACGGCGTCAACTCCGAAGGCGTGTTCACCCAGGTCTACGGCGGCACACGCTGGACGCCTCCCTGCTGCTGGTGGTACTCACCCGCTTCCTGCCGCCCGAGGACGATCGCGTGCGCGCCACCGTGCTGGCGATCGCCGACCGGCTCACCGAGAACGGCCTGGTGCTGCGGTATCGCACCGAGACCACCGACAACGGTCTGAGCGGCGAGGAGGGCGCGTTCACCATCTGCTCGTTCTGGCTGGTCTCCGCGCTGGTCGAGATCGGTGAGATCCAGCGGGCCCGCCACCTGTGCGAGCGACTGCTCGGCTTCGCGAGCCCGCTGCGGTTGTACGCGGAGGAGATCGATCCGCGCAGCGGCCGCCACCTCGGCAACTTCCCCCAGGCGTTCACGCACCTCGCGCTGATCAACGCCGTCACCCACGTGATCCGCGCCGAAGATTCCCGGCACGCGGGCCGTTTCCAGCCCGCGCACACACCGCAAGGGCATCCGGTCTGACGCCCGAACGAGTCAGGCGGCGGCCATGGCGTCGGCCTCGTCGCGCAGCGCACGCACTCTGCCGAGCCGCGCTTCGAGGTCGGCGATCCGCTCCGGCCTGCGATCGCCGTACTTCCCGTAATTCTCCTCGGCCAGCCGCAGCGCGTCGTCCGCGCTGCGGGAGACCTCGGTCGCGATATCGGTGAAGTGGTCGCGCAGGACCCGCTGCATCGCGCGCAAGCGGTTACGCGACTCCTTGCCGACCTGGAAGATCACGTCGTCCATCAGGCGGGCGACCGCGACCTTGGCCTCGGCCCGGCGGCGCAGCTTGCGGTTCTTGCGGTCGTCCCAGAGCGCGTTGACGCCCAGCAGCACGCCCGCGCCCGCCGAGTACCAGTTCACCAGCGACATGCCCAGCAGACTGGTGGCCAGACCGACCATCAGGATGCCGCCGTAGGAGCCGCGCAGACCGGTCAGGAACTGCTGGGTTACACCCGCTTTCGCACTCTCCAGCGGTTCCAGGGGCTGCACCGCTTCGAGCACCTCGCCGGGGTTGGCCAAGCGCAGGTCCGGGAGCGGCGCGGCGCGGTTGTCGGCGGGGAATTTCGCGGCCACCTGCTCGCACAGCTCCATCGAGCGGTAGTGCGCGACGGCGAAGTTCTCCTCCACCGCTTCGCAGATGCGCGCGTCCAGGTCGGCGCCGAAATCCTTCCACCGGCGGGCCGGATCGGTCCGGGCGATCTCGGCCTCGGCGTCGCGGATCAGGCTGCGCAACCGATGGCGCAGATCGTGCTCGATGTCGGCCATCAGCTCCGTCGCGCCGTCCACGAGCGTGACCTGCCAGTTCGCGGTGCGCTGGCGCAGCTGGTCGGCCTCGTCGCGGGCACGGACGAGCTGATCGGTGATCTCCGCGCGGCGACGCGGATCACGCAGTGCCTCGGCCTCGGTGCGCAGCGTCAGCGCGAGATGGTCGCAGACCAGGCGAATGTCCTGGACGGCGGCTTCCAGCGCCACCGCGTCCGCGCGGGCGACCACGTAGTCACGCAGGTGATCGATCAGCTGCGGCACACCGGATTCGATGTCGCGCTGGTAGTCACCGCTCATGCCCGCTTGCCGGTGCAGCTCCGCGGAGACCGGCGCCACCGCGAAACCGAGTCCCGCCGAGTCGAGCAGTTCGCGGTTGCGCTGCTGGATGTGCGACCAGTGCGGGAAGACGTCGATCTTGTTCAGCACGCACACCACGGTCGGGCAGATCTGCTGGATGCGCTGCAATTCCGCGATCTGCTCCATGGTCAGCTCGGCGCCCGCGTCGCCGACGTAGAGCACCGCGTCGGCCGCCGCGATCATCGACCAGGTGGTGCGGTTGTCGCCCAGCGCACCTGGTGCGTCCATGACCACGACGCCGTCGGCGAGCAGAGGGCTCGGTTGGGTGAATTCGGCGCGCACGAACCCTGGGTGGCCAGCGCCGGACCCGGGTCGAGCGGGTCGAACCGACTGTCGCTCGGTGCGGCCGTACTCGGTCTGCCGCACCAGCGTGGCGGTCGGCTCCGGGCCGTACTCGACGATCACCGGCACGCTCAGATCGCTGTTGGTCGCGCTGACCGAGGCACCGACCAGGCTGTTGACCAGCGTGCTCATGCCGTTCTTCGGATGGCCGACGACCACGAGCCGCACCCGGGGATCACTCACCCTGGCGTGGACCATGCTCAACCGGCTGCCGAGGTCGTCGCGTCCCGCGGCTCGGGCCGTCTCCCGCAGCTCGTCGAGGATCCGGATGAGCGGGGCCATCGCGTCCGGATGTTTCACGGTCGCGGCCTTCAGCCCGGCAGCGGCAGACAACCCTGCTCCTTACTCTCGTGGCGCTGTTCTAGTACCCCCTGCGGACGCTCCGCAGTCTTCGGAACTCCTGCGCCCCGGTTACATCAGCGAGATGTCCGACACACCGGACACCGAATGATGCGTTTCCGCTATGGACGAATCCGGCAGCAACGTGCCCGAGAGACTGCCGCCGGAGGACAACGCCAGCGCGGAGTGATCGTAGGTGTGGTCGTCGACGACTCGCGGAGCGAGTCCGGCGTCGGTGGAGTGCTCGACCGCCAGCGGAGCCGAGATCCCCTGCGGCTTCGGGTCGATCACCTGCGGCTTGATCGGCGCCTGGGTGGGCAGCGGCGCGACCTGGGTGGGCGCGACCGGTGTGTGCGGCTCGACGGTGGGGGCCTGCGTGGGGGCGCTGTAGGTCGGCTGGTCCGGCGCTGAGTACGTCGGCTGCGACGGCCTGCTCACCGTCGGCACGTCGCCGGTGGGGAAGTCGTCGGCCGGCAGGTCGTCGGTCGGGTAGGTGCCGGGGCGGCTCGGCGTCGTCACGTCCACGTCCGGCGTGGTGGGGGCGTGCGTGGGCGCCGGGGTCTGGGTGACCGTGACGCCGGGGGTCTTGGTGACCGGCGCGTCCGGTGCGGTGGTGACGCCGCCGTGCGGCACGGTGGTGGCGCCCGGCAACTTCGTGACGTCGTGCTCCGGGGTCTTCGGCACGGACGGCGTGGTCGCCTCGCCCGGGACGCTCGGCGTCGGCGTGGTCTTCACGACCGTCGTGGGAGGCGTCACCGCCGCCGTCGGCGGCTGAGTCGTCGTGGACGGCTGCGGGTCGGTCACCGGGGCGGGCTTCACCACGGGCGTCGGCCGCACCGCGTCGAACAGCGCGGGAACGGCGGCCGCGGGAGCGGTCAGCACGGACGGCCCTTCCGGTGCGGCGAGCACGTTCGCGATCGGGGTGGAGGCGGCATCGGGCTGGATCGTGGTCTGCAACGGGGTGACCGCGACGACCGGGGCGGCGGCGACCGCGGCGGGGGCGGGTGCGGGGACCGGCGCTGTGGGAGCCACCGGCGCCGCCGGAGCGACCACGGGAGCCGGAGCCACCGGCGCGACGGGCGCGGGACCCGCCGACGTGGTGGCGGCCATCGGCTGCGCGACAGCCGGGGCCGGTGAGGACGGCGCGACTCCGGACATCGCCGACGACTGCGTGGTGGACGTACCGGGCGTCGCGAGTCCGCCGAGCAGGCCGGAATTGCCGTGACCCGGCGCATGCGGGTCGGCGCCGGCCCGATCGGTGCCGTCGGGCACGTGGATGCCGTCGCCCAGCCAGTCGGTGTACTCGTCGAGCTGGTCGCCGACGTGGCCGACTCCGATGTCCACCTTCATCTCGGAGGTGAAGTAGATTCCGTTCGGGCCGATGCCGAAGTCGACCGACCACTGCGTGCCGACGAACGCGCCGAGATCGCCGCCTTGCCCGACGCCGTCGAACGGGTCACCCGCCGCGGGGGCCGCGCCGAGTCCGTTGCTCCCGGGCAGATCGAAGACGGTGGAGCCGGGTGCGACGAAGCCGTTCGCACCGGGCAGGCCGAACCCGTGCCCGGCTTGACCGAGCCCGTGGCCGGGCAGGCCGAACCCGTGCCCGCCCGGCGCGTCGAGGTCGTCCGTGGCCCCGGAGCGGGCGCCCGGCAGCGCGAGACCGCTGGACACAGCGCCCTCGGTCCCCGGAACGGCGAATCCGTGCCCGGCGTTCCCGCCGTCCGCGCCGGGGATGCCGCCCAGTCCGGGAACACCGCCACCGGAGTGCCCGGACAGTTGCATCCCCTGTGTGCCCGCCTCGCCGCCGGGCAACGTCGGCAGCGCGAACCCGGCGTCGGTACCGCTGTAGTCGCCACCGAGCGCCGGCAGCGATCCGGCGGGCGCGGCGCCGGTACCGGGCAGCGCGAACCCGGGCGCCGGATGGGTCGATCCCGGTGCCGGATTCCCGTGCGCCACCGGGACATTCGAGCCGTGCGAGGAGAACGGCGCCGGTTCCACGACCGGGTCGGGAAAAGTGATGACCGGGCTCGGCTGATCGGGATCTGGATCGGTGCTGTGCGCCCAGCCGGTGTTCCAGCTGTCGAGGCGGGACTCGCCGGGCTGGGCGGGGACACCGCCGCCGTTGGCGGCCACCAGGGCGCCACCGGTGACATAGGCGCCCGCCCGCGCGACCCGCGCGACGCCGGTGGCCACACGGTAGGCGGTATCGCCCGCGTGCTCGGCCCCTTCGGTCTCGTCGTCGAAGGGCAGATCACGCGTCATAAAAAGCTCCCCAGTCTCGGTTCTCCAGCATCCTCACCGCGCCGGTCCGACCGAGTGAAGATCACCCAACAGTATTTCGGGAATACTCGCCTGTCACATTCTCCAGGACTGTAGAGACTGCGACTGTGGTGAGCAACACCACCATGCCATCCGGATTTCCCGATCGGAAGCCCTATTTCCGGTGTCCTTCCCAACCGTGCGCAGGCGTGGAATACGCCGCTCCATCAGGACTGATCGAGAAGATGGCCGACGTGACGGCGGGCACACCGCGAGCCCGTGGATCTAGATTGACACCATGGCCGGACATCGAATCTTGGTCGTGGACGACGAGGTTCGCGTCCTCGCGTCACTGCGGCGGGGGCTGGAGCTCTCCGACTTCGAGGTCGTCACCGCGGGCGACGGCGCGGCGGCGCTGAGCATGGTCCGCGCCACCACGCCCGACGCGATGGTGCTCGACGTCAACATGCCCGAACTCGACGGCGTCGGCGTGGTCACCGCGCTGCGGGCGATGGGCAACGACATCCCGATCTGCGTGCTCAGCGCCCGCACCGCGGTCAGCGACCGGATCGCCTGCCTGGAGCGCGGCGCCGACGACTACCTCACCAAGCCGTTCGACCTGGGCGAGCTGGTCGCCCGATTGAACGCGCTGCTGCGCCGCAGGCAGAAACCCGCGCGACGGCCGGACGGGGTGCGCACGGTCGGGCAGGTGCGGATCGACCCGGCCGGGCGCCGGGTGCTGGCCGCGGGCAGACCGGTGGAGCTGACGAAGCGGGAATTCGAGGTGCTCGCCCTGCTCGCCCAGCACACCGGCATCGTGCTCGGTCGCGCGGAGATCCTGTCCGCCGTGTGGGGCTACGACTTTCCCACCGACACCAATGTCGTCGACGTGTTCGTCTCCTACCTGCGCCGCAAGTTGGAGACGGACGGCGTGCCCAGGGTGATCCACACCGTGCGCGGCGTCGGCTTCGTCCTCCGGGAGGAACCATGAGCGGGTCGCCGTCGCTGCGCACCCGGGTGGCCGTCGTGTCGGGGGTGGTCGCGGCGCTGGTCGCGCTCACCTTGACGGTCACCTTCACCGCCCTGCTCGACGCCACCGGCGAACGTCAGCTGGACCAGACCGTCTCCTCCATGACGGTACGGGTGGCGCGACCGCTGGAAGCCGCGCCCGCGCAGCCGGGTCCGCCGTCCGCGGTCACCCTCTCCCCGGATCAGGCTCCGGCGGACGCACGGATGCCGGACGTGCCTGCCGACGCGGCGATCGCCCGGGTGGACGGGCTGCCCGGCGTGCTGGTCGCGCTCGATCCCGACCGCGACGGCGTACAGGCGGCGATTCATCGCAGCCAGCGCATCGGACTCGGCATCGGGGTGGCCGGCGCGCTGCTGGCCGCGCTGCTCGGCTGGTACCTGGCCGGATTCGCCGCACGCCCGCTGCGCAGGCTGGCCGACGCCACCCACCGCATCGACACCTTGGAGAAGCTGCCGCCGCTGTCCGGGCGCGGCGCGCGGGAAGCCGAGGAACTCTCCGACGCGATCATCCGCATGCTCGCCCGGTTGGAAGCCGCCCACCGCGCCACCCACCGGGCGCTGACCGGCGCACGCGACTTCGCCGCCGTCTGCGCGCACGAGTTGCGCACGCCGCTCACCGCCCTGCGCACCGACCTGCAAGTCCTGGCCACCAAGGACATTCAGGAGCAGCAGCGCGGCGCGATCCTGTCCGAGGTGCTCTTCGCCGAGCAGCAGATCGAGAACACGCTGACCGACCTGGAGCGCCTGGCGGTCGGCGAACTCACCGGCCCGGAGGTGTTCGAACCGTTCGACCTCTGCGACACCCTCGACCGTGCGGTGCAGGACGCACAGCGCAGGCACCCCGGAGTCCGGGTGCGACTCGCCGAGTGCGTTCCGGTCACCGTGACCGGTATGCCCGGCGGCGTCCTGCTCGTCGTCACGAATGCCGTCGCCAACGCCGTGCAGCACGGCCATGCCGGAACCGTCACCGTCAGCGCCCGATCGGGGCCGGACGACACCGTGGAGATCCGTGTCGACGACGACGGCCGCGGCATCCCCGAGGCGCTGCGCGCCGACGCCTTCGACCGCTTCGTCAAAGGGCCCGGCTCCCCCGGTTCCGGGCTCGGTCTGGCGCTGGTGCGCCAGCAAGCCGAACTGCATTCCGGCACCGCCGAACTCGTCGAGAGCCCCCTGGGCGGAACCCGCCTGCGCGTACGACTGCGCGCGGCGGGCTAACCGGCTACTTCTTGTCCTTCGGCTTGTCGGACGCGGCGTCGGAGGACAGCGCGGCGACGAAGGCTTCCTGCGGGACGTCGACGCGGCCGATCGTCTTCATCCGCTTCTTACCTTCCTTCTGCTTCTCCAGCAGCTTGCGCTTACGGCTGATGTCACCGCCGTAGCACTTGGCGAGCACGTCCTTGCGAATGGCGCGAATGTTCTCCCTGGCGATGATCTTCGAGCCGATCGCGGCCTGGATCGGCACCTCGAACTGCTGGCGCGGGATCAGCTCGCGCAGCTTGGTGGTCATCTTGTGGCCGTAGGCCTGGGCGGCGTCGCGGTGCACGATCGCGCTGAACGCGTCCACCGCCTCGCCCTGCAACAAGATGTCCACCTTCACCAGCTGCGACTCCTGTTCGCCCGACTCCTCGTAGTCCAGGCTCGCGTACCCGCGGGTGCGTGACTTCAGCGAGTTCGAAGAAGTCGAAGATGATCTCCGCCATCGGCATCGTGTAGCGCAGCTCGACGCGGGTCTCCGACAGGTAGTCCATGCCGCCGAGCTCGCCGCGACGCGACTGGCACAGTTCCATGATCGAGCCGATGAACTCGCTCGGCGAGATGATGGTGCACTTCACCACCGGCTCGTAGACCTTGCGGACCTTGCCCTCCGGCCAGTACGAGGGATTGGTGACGACGTGCTCGGCGCCGTCCTCCATCTCCACCCGGTACACCACGTTCGGCGCGGTCGAGATCAGATCCAGGTCGAACTCGCGCTGCAAGCGTTCGCGCGTGATCTCCATGTGCAGCAGGCCGAGGAAGCCGCAGCGGAAGCCGAATCCCAGCGCCACCGACGTCTCCGGCGCGTAGGTCAGGGCCGCGTCGTTGAGCTGCAATTTCTCCAAGGCGTCGCGCAAGTCCGGGTAGTCGGAGCCGTCTACCGGGTAGAGGCCGGAATACACCATCGGGCGCGGCTCGCGATACCCGGTGAGCGGCTCGCTCGCGCCGCCGCGCGCGCCGGTCACCGTGTCGCCGACCTTCGACTGGCGCACGTCCTTCACACCCGTGATCAGATAGCCGACCTCGCCGACGCCCAGACCCTGGGTCGGCTTCGGCTCGGGGGAGACGATGCCGATCTCCAGCAGCTCGTGGGTGGCGCCGGTGGACATCATCTTGATCTTCTCGCGCGGGGTCAGCTTGCCGTCCACCACGCGGACGTAGGTGACCACGCCGCGATAGGTGTCGTAGACCGAGTCGAAGATCATCGCGCGCGCGGGCGCGTCGGCCGCGCCGACCGGCGGCGGCACCTGCGCGATCACCTGGTCGAGCAGATCGGCCACGCCCTCGCCGGTCTTGCCGGAGACGCGCAGCACGTCCGACGGCTCGCAGCCGACGATGTGCGCCAGTTCGGCGGCATAGCGCTCCGGGTCCGCGGCGGGCAGGTCGATCTTGTTCAGCACCGGGATGATCGTCAGATCCTTGTCCAGCGCCAGGTACAGGTTGGCCAGCGTCTGCGCCTCGATGCCCTGCGCGGCGTCGACCAGCAGGATCGCGCCCTCGCACGCCTCGAGCGCGCGCGAGACCTCGTAGGTGAAGTCCACGTGGCCGGGAGTGTCGATGAGGTGCAGCACGAAGTCGGTGCCCGCGTGCTCCCCCGTCCGGGGCGTCCAGGGCAGCCGCACGTTCTGGGCCTTGATGGTGATGCCGCGTTCGCGCTCGATATCCATCCGGTCCAGGTACTGCGCACGCATCTGCCGCTCCTCGACCACACCGGTCAGTTGCAGCATCCGGTCGGCCAGCGTCGACTTGCCGTGGTCGATGTGCGCGATGATGCAGAAGTTCCGGATCCGGGCGGGATCGGTGAACGTCGTGTCGGCGAAGCTGGCGGGCACTCCACTCCTCATGGGTATCGGCAAACTGCCGTCCATCGTCCCATGATGCTGTGCTGGTATTTGCAGCGCCTACGGCGCTGCGTGTTCACGGCCCCGAGAAGTCTCGCGCCCGAGCGCCCGAGACTCGCGACTACGTCGCACGCACTTCGGCCACTCGGCCACGAGACGGGCCGCGAACGGCGCTCGGTGCTGGTTCTTGCAGCACCTGCGGCGCTGCGTGTTCACGGCCCCGAGAAGTCTCGCGCCCGAGCGCCCGAGACTCGCGACTACGTCGCATGCACTTCGGCCACTCGGCCACGAGACGGGCCGCGAACGGCGCTCGTAAGACTCGCGCCCCACGGGGCTGGGGTTGACGTTGCATCTTTTCTCGGCCCAGCTACACGACTGGCCTCGGCCGGGCCTTGGGGGCGGGAATGGCTCGATGGGGCCGCTCTCGCGTGAAGTCGCGTGGCGCGAGCCCATGTCCAGGCCCCCGGCCGCCCGCGCTTCGGCCGATCGCCCGCGCGGCGCTCGAAGTGGCGGGTCAGGTCGATCCGCTTGCGCTGCGTGGTGGTCGAGTCCGGGATTCATACGCTGTCCGGATGCGGAATGTCCCTGGCGACACAGGGGTTCCTGGACAGGTGAGAAGCGGCGGTTGCGCCGTTATTCTCCAGGGATGGCCCGAAGTTGGAACACCCTTGGCAAGCAGATCGGTCTCATCGCGAAGCAACAGGGGCCCAAGATCGTCAAGGCGCAGGGCCCCCGGCTGGTCGAGCGGCTGGTGGGGTCGCTGGCCCAGCGGCGCGCCACCGGTGGCGTCCCCGTGCGGCCCGCCGCCTCGACCCCCGTCCCGACCGCCGAGCGGGCCCGCCAGATCGTCTACTCGCCGCAACTGGACGGCCGTGCCGATCCCGGGGAGATCGTCTGGACCTGGGTGCCGTTCGAGGAGGATCCGGCCAATGGCAAGGACCGGCCCGTGCTGGTGGTCGGCCGCGACCGTCGCACGTTGCTGGGCCTGATGCTGTCGTCGAATCCCGAACGCGCCTTCGACCGCAACTGGATCGGCATCGGCAGCGGGCCGTGGGACCACGACGGCCGCCCCAGCTGGGTGCGGCTCGACCGGGTGCTGGACGTGCCGGAGGCGGGCATCCGCCGGGAAGGCGCGATCCTGCCGCGCAAGACCTTCGACCTGGTCGCCCACCGCCTCTGCGCCGAATACGCCTGGCACTGACGGTGCGCCGCGCCGCGGGAGCGGCGCAGCGGGCCGACGGCCCCGTTCAGGAGATCATGTCGCGGGAACGGCCGAACAACAGTCCGTACAGCAGCGCGCCGAGGGCGCCACCGATCAGCGGGAACACGATGAACGCCCACACCTGTCCCATCGCGCCGTCCTGGTAGGGCGCGACGGCGAGACTGCGAGCCGGGTTGACCGAGGTGTTGTCCACCGGAATCGACACCAGGTGGATCACCGCGAGCGTGACGCCGATGGACAGACCGGCCAAAGGCACGTCGGAGATCTGATCGGTCGACGACAGCACCACGAAGACCAGCAACGCCGTGAGCATCACCTCGACGATGATCATGGCCGCCATCCCGTACCCGTTCTGGACGACCACCTCGCCGAGCGGCCCCCGGATCGCGGCCGGGCTGTGCTTGCCCCACCCGTTCGCGCCGAGCCCGTCGACCGACCGGTCGTAGGCGGGCAGGTTCTTGGCCAAGGCGAACAGCACCAGACCCGCGAGGAGTCCGCCGATCAGTTGCGCGATCACATACCCCGCCGCGGACACGCCGCTGATCCGGCCGAGCAGCAGATGGCCCACGGTCACCGCCGGGTTGACGTGGCAGCCGGAGATCGGCCCGATCGAATAGACCAGGAACATCAGCGACAGGCCGAACGCCAGCGCGACGCCGAGTGGCCCGACCTTCTCCCCCGCCAGCACCGCGGTGCCGACGCCACCGATCACCAGGACGAAGGTGCCGAGCGCCTCGGCGCCCCATTTCTTGCCCTCCGGAATCGGTCTGTTCTCGACGACCTCTTCGACTACTTCCTGGGCCGTTGGAGACATCTGTCCACCTTCCGCGTTCCAGACATGCGCTCGGACGAGTCGTGGTACCGCTTCGATAACAGAGCCGCTCGGAAACAACGGTTGCTGGGGAGGACGCTACGCGAGTCGAGTGGTCTCGACAACGACTTCGAGGCCCGCCTCGCCCCGCCGCGGGCCCGGTGTCGATTTCGTGTGCCGGAGGGCGGCTGGTACCCTCGATCTTCGGCGCAGCGTTACCCGCAAGCCTCGGGTGTGTCGCGCGCTCCCGAACTTTCCAGGACAGACCAACCAGACAGGAACACGAGGAACCGGCGTGGCCAACATCAAGTCCCAGATGAAGCGGATTCGCACCAACGAGGAAGCGCGTAAGCGCAACCAGTCGGTCAAGTCCGCGCTGCGCACCGCCATCCGCGGCTTCCGCGAGGCAGCCGCTGCGGGCGACAAGGACGCCGCCGCCGAGCGTCTGCAGTTCGCCAGCCGGAAGCTGGACAAGGCCGCCTCGAAGGGCGTCATCCACGCCAACCAGGCCGCCAACAAGAAGTCGGCGCTGGCGCTGGCCTTCAACAAGCTCTGATCTTCCCCGGTACCGCATGTCCGGTACCGCTCTCACGCTGTGACGCAGCCGCCGTGGCCTCGATGACCACGGCGGCTTTTGTCGTGACCGGACTACCGATCGGCCGCGTACGGCGGCCTTCCCGCCGGGGTTTCGGGATTCGTCCCGCGCCGTGTCGGAACTTCCAGCTACCATTCCGCGCATGGTAACCGTGTATGCCAATCAGACGGTCGTCCGCGCCGAGGACCTGCCGGACGTGATCCGCGCGGCCGAGGTGCTCGGATTCGGACTGAAGATCGAGAATGTGCTCGTTCCCGACGACGACGGCGGTTACTCGCTGGAGTGGATCGTCACCCGGGACGAGGACGTGCCCGCCTACGAGGAGTGGGAAGGCCGATACGATGACGCGGACGACGACGGCGAACTGGTGTTGAGTTCCGCGGAATAACGCCTGGTCACGGCGCATCCAGCGTGGCGGCGAGCCGATCGAGCGCCGCCTGGGAACCCGCGTCCGCCGCGCGGTAGATGATGATCCGCTGGTCGGGATCCTGCACGGGCATCAGTACCTCGTAGCTGACGACCAGCGAACCCACCAGCGGATGCCGCAACGGCTTGTTCCCCCGCCCCTGTACCCGCACGTCGTGACGAGCCCAGGCCTGCTCGAACTCCGCGCTGTGCGCGGTGAGCTCGGCGATCAGGTCGGCCAGCGCCCGGTCGTCCGGGTGCGCGGCCCATGCCGCGCGCAGATCCGCGATGCCCTCCCGGATGATGCGCTCGCGCTCGACGTAGAAATCCCGCAAGCTCGGATCCAGCAGGCACAACCACATGGAGTTGCGCTGCCGCTCCGGCAGCGCGCCGAAGTCGGTGATCAACGCCGCCATCTCCCGATTCCAGGCCAGGATGTTGTAGCGGTGGTTGACCAGCATCGCGGGCAGCGGCGACAGATCGCGCACCAGCATCGCCAGCGCGGGCGCGGGCACGGTGCTGGGTTTGCCGTTGTCCGGCTGCCGTTGTCGCGCCAGATCGAACAGGTAGGCGCGCTCGTCGTCGTCCAGGCGCAATGCCCGTGCCAGCGCGTTGAGCACCTCCACCGACGGTCGAAGCCCCCGTCCCTGCTCCAGCCGCACGATGTAGTCGGTGCTCACCCCGGCCAGCTCGGCGACCTCCTCGCGCCGCAACCCAGGCGTCCGGCGGGCCTGCCTGCGCCGGGGCAAGCCGAGATCGTCCGGCGTCAACCGCTCCCTGCGGGCCCGGAGGAAAGCGGCCATCTCCTGCACTCGGTCCGCGCCGCTGCGAGACCCGAGCTCGCGGCGCTGTGTCGGGTTCACCGTGCCAGTCATCACCGTCGATCCTACGGCTGACTAGGACTGGCCTTCCCAGGAAGACGCTTCCCTTACTGGTCCTCGCGCGCCGCTGAAGACTGGGTGCCGACCGGATGACATCGCGAAACACAAGGAGCTGGACATGTCCGGAGCTCGCACCCTCGACACCTATCGGCTGCTGGGCCGCTCTGGCCTTCGGGTGTCGCCACTGTCCCTGGGAACCATGACCTTCGGTGCCGATTGGGGCTGGGGCGCGGACCGGGACGAGGCCCGCAAGATCTTCGACACCTACGTCGAGCGCGGTGGCAACTTCATCGACACGGCCAACCAGTACACGAATGGCACCTCCGAGCAACTACTCGGCGAATTCACGGCGGACAACCGCGAAAGTCTCGTGCTCGCCACGAAGTACACCATGTTGCGCCGCCCGGGTGACCCGAATTCCGGTGGCAACCACCGCAAGAGCATGATCGGCTCGGTCGAGGCCAGTCTGCGCAGGCTCGGCACCGACTACATCGACCTGCTCTACCTGCACGCCTGGGATTTCCTGACCCCGGTCGAGGAGATCCTGCGCGGCATGGACGATCTGGTGCGTTCCGGCAAGGTGCTCTACGTCGGCATCTCCGACGCGCCGGCCTGGCAGGTGGCGCGCATGCAGACCATCGCCGACCTGCGCGGCTGGTCCCCGTTGATCGCCCTGCAGATCGAGTACAGCCTGATCGAGCGCACCGTCGAGCGCGACCTCATTCCGATGGCACGGGAACTGGGCCTCGGCGTGATCCCGTGGTCCCCGCTGGCCAGCGGCGTGCTCACCGGCAAGTACAGCCGCGCCGATCTCGGCCACCGGGCGGAGGGCTCGCCCGAGGGCAGCCGCAAGAACGTGGCCGCCGCCAACGGCTCACTCACCGAGCGCGGCCTGGCCATCGCCGAGGTCGTGAAGCAGGTCGCGGGCGAGATCGGCAAGACCCCGTCGCAGGTCGCGCTGGCCTGGACGCTGCGCGATCCGGCGGTGACCTCGCCGATCATCGGCGCGCGCACCGCGACGCAACTGGAGGACAACCTCGGCGCGCTCGAAGTAGAGTTCGACGCCGCCCAGCTCGCCCGGCTCGAGCGGGCCAGCGCCGTGGATCTCGGCTTCCCGCACGAATTCCTGAACCGTCCGATGCCCCAGAGCGTCATCTTCGGCGACCTGAAAATCGAAGGGCGCGCCTGATCGCGCGATGGACGTGGCGGTGCGAGCCCGGCTCGCATCCGTGACAGCACCGATCACGGTGGTGGCTACCGGTCGCGCCACCGGGCTCGCCGGATCGACGGGGACAAATGTGGAACGCCTCGCCAACGCGTTGTGACCCGCGCGCTCGGCCACCCCGCGCCTGGCGCTTTCCTGCCACATCGCGGGTTTCGCCTGGGTCAGCCCGCGCCGTGCAGGTCCAGTATCCGGGTGAGCGCGTGTTCCAGTGCGTAGCCCGAATCGGCTGCGCCGCCCTTTACATCGGCGTTGAGGGTCGCGACCACGCGCAGGGCCGAGCCGATGGTGGCCTGGGTCCAATTGCGGGCCTGGGCTTGCGCCTTCTTCACCTTCCACGGCGGCATGCCGAGCTGCTGTGCCAGCTTGAACGGGTCACCGCGCCCGGCCGAGCCGACACGCGCGATGGTGTGCACGGAGTCGGCGAGCGCGTCGGCGAGCAGGACGTGTGGCACGCCGCGATCGTTCGCCCAGCGCAGCGCCTCCATCGCACCGGGGCGGTCCCCAGCCATCGCGAGCTCGGCCACGTCGAACCCGGAGACCTCGGCCTTACCCGAGTAGTAGCGGCGCACGGAAGCGACGTCGATCTTGCCGCCGGTGTCCGCGGCCAGCTGCCCGCACGCCGCCGCCAGTTCACGCAGATCCGAGCCCACCGCCTCCAGCACCACCTGGACGACCTCGCCGGAGACCCGCACTCCGGCGTTGCGGAACTCGCCGCGCACGAACTCGACTCGCTCGGCGGCCTTCGTCAGCTTGGCGCAGTCGTGCGTGACGGCGCCCGCCTTCTGCAAGGCGGGCGCGAGCGCCTTGGCCCGTCCGCCGCCGGAGTGCAGCACGACCAGCACCACGCCTTCCGGCGGGCTCTGCACCGCCTCGGTGATCACCGCGACCGCGTCTTTCCCCGCCTCGGCCGCCGCCTCGAGAATGATCACCCGATCCTCGGCGAACAGTGACGGGCTCAGCAGTTCCGCCAGCTCCGCGGTACTCGCGTCACCCGCGCGCAACCGATCGACGGGAACCGCGTCCGGGTCCGGGGCCAAGGCCCGTACCTGCGCGGTCAACGTGGTCAACGCGCGCTCGATCAGCAGCTCTTCTTCCCCGAGCACCAGATGCACGGGGGCCGGTCGCTCACTCACGACAGCGACTCCTCGCTGCCGGAGGGCGTCGTGCCCGAGGGGCGTGCCCCGTTGCTCCACTCTCCGCGCTCCTCCACAGCCCGATCCTACGGTTCCCCACCGACTCCCCGGCTCCACCAGGTACCGATCATCGCCTGACGCGCCGACCGGAAGCTCCGCCGCACAGTGCGGTCACCAATTGCGGTACTTCTCTCGCCGGACCGGATCGAGTACACACCGCGGCCGTGGAGGTGGAGCCCGAAGGTGGATGCCCCCCGCCGGAGGTGACGTGCACGATGAAGCGGACGCGTGACGCGTTGCCGAAACCGCCGTGAGGCGCTCGGTGAGCAGCGGAACGTTCCTCGCACCGCGCCGATCGGCGACTGTCCCGGCCTTCTCTCGGTCAACTACTCGACCGGATCGGTGCGCAGTCCTCCGGAATCGGACCCGCCCGCATCTCTCGATGGGTGGTCGAGTCCGGCAGGTCGCGCCCCGCCCTAGAGCGCTCGGTTCGCCACTGCTCGTACAGATGCCGCAGCCGCTCGCCCACAGCGCGCCCCTCGATGGATTCCACACCGAGCCGATCCGGGAGTCAGCGTGAGCTCGTGACGCGTAGGTGTCCATCGCCGCCGGAGACCACGATGTCGCCTTGCAGGTCCGTTCTGGCCACCGTCGCCCCGAGGGCGGAAAGGTCCGCGAGCACGGACGGCGCCGGGTGTCCGAACGTATTGACCGCGCCGACGCTGACCAGGGCCAGGCGGGGGCGCACCGCGTCGAGGAATTCCTTCGTCGTGGTGCGTGATCCGTGGTGCGGCAGCTTGAGAATGTCGGCTCGAATGGGAATCCCGGCATGCATCAGAGCCCGCTGGGCCCGCACCTCGATGTCCCCGGTGAGCAGAATCCGGCCCGCTGGCGTGCGGGCGGTGACGACGACCGAACGATCGTTGGCGTCTTCGGTTTCCGCGCCCCGGATCGGTCGCGGACCGTTGGGGGAGGGTGCGAGCACCTCGAGTTCGATCGACCCGAAACGCAGGAGGTGCCCGGCCGACAGCCCCAGCAGCGGCACACCCGCATCCTTGGCTACGGCCGCGACTCGGGCGAGCCCAGAGACAGGCGCGCCCGCGCCGCGCGGTGACGGCGCCGCCCGGCCGGTTCGGTGTTCCTCTGGATTACAGGTCGTTCGCGAATGCCCGTGTCCCGTATCGGCGCTGCGTGGCAGCGGGCCCCGTGCCTCTTCCCAGTCGGCCAGAGAAGAACGGTCGTCCCTCGCATGATGATTCGCGGCGCTGGAGCGCTCCTCCGCGTCCGCAGCCGGTGTAGTGATCGGCCCGGGGCCGCAGTGGAGGCCGCCTTCGGGCGCCGATCGAGCCGGTTCGGGCCGACCAGGCGGCGCGAGTACGCCGAGTTCGTGGCTGCCGACCGCTATCGCGTCGACCGTGCGACCGTGCAGTGCGCCGGTGAGCCCGCCGATGTGATCGGCGTGCGGATGGGTGAGGATCAGCAGCGGGATGCGTGCGACGCGTAACCGGTCCAGGCAGGTCCGCATCGGACGCGGGTCCGGTCCTGCGTCGATGACGACGGCGGCGCCGGGACCGGCCGACACCGCGAGGCCGTCGCCCTGGCCGACGTCACACGCCGCGACCACCCACCCGCTCGGTGGCCAGCCCGGATGCCAGAGCCGCACCGGGACCAGGATCACGGCGACGCCGAGTACCAGCGCGGCGGAGATGCGGCGCAGTGCTCGGGCACGCCATGCCGCGATCGCGACCGCCACGACGACGCCCGCGATCACCCCGCCCGACAGGCCGCCCGGCACCGTGACGGTGGCGCCGGGGAGCGCGGCCGCGTATCCGGCGACCCACAGCAACCACCACAGCGGCGGCGCAGCGCAGCGCAGGATGACGTCGGCCAGAGGCGACCACAGGCTCGCCAGCACCGCGCCGCAGGCCCCCGTGACGGTGATCGGCGCGACGACCGGGGCCACGAGGACATTCGCCAGCACGGCGACCAGGCTGAGCCGTCCGGTGAGCGCGATCATGAGCGGCGTCGTCACCACGAACGCCCCGGCGGACACGGCGAACAGCTCGGCGGGCAACCGCCACCATCCCCTGGCGCGCAACCAGTCGGCCCAGCTCGGCGCCAGCAGGATCAAACCGCCCGTCGCGATCACCGACAGCGCGAACCCCGCGTCGACGGCGAGTCCCGGCCACAGGGCAAGCAGCGCGATGATCGCCGCGCACAGCGCGGGCAGCGCCTGTTTACGACGACCGGTGAGCACGGCGAGCAGGGTGACCGCTCCCATCGCACCCGCGCGCAGCACGCTTGGGTCCGGTCGCGCCACGACGACGAACATGAGCAGCGCCGCGGCCGCGACGACCGCCGCGGCGCGCGGACCCAGCGTCAGCAGGCGCACCACGAACAACACGGCGGAGAGCAGGATGGTGCAATTCGCGCCGCTGACCACGGTGAGGTGCTGCAACCCGGCGATCTGGAAGTCGTCGCGCACCTGCTCGGACAGCGCCGAAGTGTCCCCGACGACGAGTGCGGGCAGCAGTCCAGCGGAATCGGCCGACAGCGCTCGCGCGGCCGATGCCGCGAAGTCGGCGCGCACCGAGTTCGCGACGCGCTGCCACCACGGCAGCGGCCCAGCGGCGACGGGCTCGCTCAGCGCATGCAGCGTCACGGCGGTGAGATCGGGGCGGCGCGGCTGCTCGACCCGGGCACGGAACCCGACCGGCCCGCCCGGCGACACATCACCCCACTTCGGTCCGGAAGCCAGGATCACCACCGCGCCACCGGCGCGCACCGTCACGCCGTCGCGCCCGTACTCTCGCAGATCCGCACGGATCAGCCAGCGCCGCTCCGCGCCGGTCGTGTTGCTGCGCAGGGGTTTCGGGTCGTCCGCCGGAGTGACCACCACCCGCACCGATTGCCCCGCCGCCGCGCGCAGCGGATGCGTCGCCACGCGATGTTCCCGCCAGGCCGCCGCGGCCGCGAATCCCGCACCGAGCAGCACGGCCGCGAGGGCCACCACCGCTACCGCTCGCCACCGTTCGCCGCGATGCGCGATCGCCCACAGCAGCAGGACCCACAATCCGATGGCCGAGACCGCCAAGGCGGCCGCCAGTATCGTCCCGGCCCGCCAACCCGCCGTCAGCGCCGCTATGGTGGCGCCCCAGCAACACAACGCGGCGGGTAGCAGGCGAGCGTCCAGCACCTGCACCGTGCCGGGCTCTCGCGCCGCGTCACTCTCCTCCGGACCTCGCACGACCCGAGCGGCCGTGCCTGCCTCCGGTGAATCGGCACGGAATCCCGGCCTCCCGCGAACGACCTTCATACCCGCACCAGATCGCGCAATCGAGCCAGCCGGGCCGGGCCGATCCCGTCGACCTCGCCCAGTTGCTCGACGGAAGTGAAGCGCCCGTTGGCCGCCCGCCAGCTGACGATGGCGCGGGCGGTGACCGGCCCGACACCGGGAAGGGCGTCGAGTTCGGCCTCGGAGGCCGTATTCAGGTCGACGCGGCCCGAGGGGACCGACGGCCGGCTCGGAGCGGCGGCGGACCCGGACGACGGCCGCCCGCCCGCCCCGATGGTGCCACTGCCCTGTTGCGGCGCATCGGAACTCGACACGACCGGGCCGACCAGCACCTGGTCCCCGTCCGACAGGCGCTGGGCCAGATTGAGGCCGCTGGTGTCGGCGCCTTCGCTCGTACCTCCCGCCGCGGCGAGCGCGTCCGCGACGCGCGACCCCTCTGGCAGGCGGACCAACCCGGTGCGCTGGACCAAGCCGACGACACTGACGACCAGTTCGACCGGCGGCGGGCCGGGGTCGACGCGCTGGCGCGGGCCGCGGACCTCGCTCACCGGTGCGACCGCATCGGGTGCCTGCAAGGCGGCGGTCTGCCGAACCGGCAACGGCGGCACGGGATGTGCGATCGGACGCTCGCGGAACACGATCACTCCGGCGATCACCATCGCGGCGAGCCCGACCAGCCCGAGCGTGCGCACCCCACGACGCCCCGGATCGAGCCGGATGCCACGGAAACGTTCGGGCACGAGGCGGTGCCGCAGGCCCGGGCCGGTCGCCGGTTCCTCCAGCCAGCCGGGAGACCGCACGCGTCCGACGTCGTCCGCACCCACCCGGTCGGGTGCCTGCTCGCCGGTCAGACGCGAGAGATTCCACTTTCCCGCGCCGGGCGAGCGCTCGTCGGCCCATGTTTTCTCAACCCGCGCAGCGCCATCGGAGGAACTGAGTTCGCGAGTCCGCCCCTCTTCGGTCTCCCCGGACACATCCGCGCGGAAGTCCTCCGAGGCTCCGTCGTCCGGGAACGCGGATCCGGATCCTCCGGACGCGCGGGCGGCTCTCGGCGTGCCTTTCATCCGCGATGCCGCCGAGCGTGGGTGTCCTGCGCCCGAGAGCAACGGTCGTCCATCCGCGCTCGAGCGCTCCTCCGGCGGGGTGGTGGCGATCGCGGCACCGGAAGCCGTGCGGTACGGCCCCCTGGCTTCGCGTTCCCGTTCTCCGTGCAGGAACGGCGCCGTCGCACGGCCGGACGGTTCGCGCTCCGCTCCCGGCTCGGCCGGCACGGAGCCCACACCGGCCGTTCTGCTCGCGCCGACCCGGGCGGTCAGCTCACCCAATCGCCGTCGTACCCGCTCGCGTTCGTCCTGTCGTGACATGGCGGCGACGGTAGTGGCGCCGCCCCTGCGGAACACCGTGGCGCACCTGGGGTTTCGACAAGTCTGTTGACAACCGGCGTGCTGTGCACAACGAGCATCCGCCCGGCCGATGTCCGCACCCCGGCACGCGGCGTACTCCGCTTACGAGATCTCTCGGCAACGAGCCGACCCCGGTCCTGCCCGCCCGGCTCCAGACTCGATGCCACCAGGCAGACACCGCGGATGCGCTGATCGAGAGCGAGATCCGTGAGCGGTGAATCCGTTGTGGCCGCGACCGTCCAGCAGCGGCACAGCCACGGTTATCGCCGCCTTCACCGGATAGCTCGACTCATCGTCACTTCCGCAGCCTGTCGTCGCGGATTCGCCGGAGTCCCGCCCCGGCATCGTCCCGAGCCGCAGAGCGCGGTTACCGACCAGCCCCCGCGACACCACCGGGTAGGCCACCGCGGCCTCGCTCGGCCGGGGCAGCGGACCGTCGGCGCCGCGGGCTCAGCCCAGATCTTTGGCGAAGCAGTTCGACAATGGCAGAACCTCATACGGCGAGAAGATCGGAATCCGGTGATATCCGCTGCGTTCGTAGAAGCGAACGGCCGCCGGTTGAAGGTGACCGGTTTGCAGGATCAGCCGGGGGCGTCCGGCTACGCGGGCGGCGTCCTCGGCGGCGGCCAGCAGCGACGCCGCGGCGCCGGAGCCTCGATGCGCGGGGCGGACGAACATTCGCTTGACCTCGAGATCCTCGGCGTTCCACCGCAGGGCGGCGTGGCCAACCGGGCCGTCGGAGTACGCCACGAAGGTGCGGTGCACAGTGGCCGGAACGACGGCATTCGGGTTGGTGCTCAGCTGCCTCGCCAGGTGGGCGTAGCGCGGCCCGACCTCGGCGGCCATCTCGGCGCGCAATGTCACCGCGTCCGGATGCTCCCAGTCCACCGAGGTCACGGTCAACGGCGCACGAACCGGCGGCTTCGCGGAGGTCATGCCCCGACGCTAGCCGCGCGTCGGGAGCCGTGCCCCGATTCCGATCACCGAGATTGTTGCTCCAGCCCGGGTGGGGAACGTCAGCGACATCCGCCCGGAACGACGAGTACGCCGAGCGCGCCCACACCGAGGTGCACCGCCAGCGCGGGCCCGAATTCCGCGACGATCAGTTCCTCGATCGCGGGAATGCGTTCGCGCAGCTGGTTCGCGATGGTGTGTGCGGCCTCCTCCGCGCCGAGGTGCTGCACGGCCACGGCGGCGCCGTCCGCGCCTGCCGCGTCGACCGCGGCGGCGACGAGTTTCGTGTACGCCTTGGAACGGGTCCTGACCTTCTCGCGCAGTTCCAGCCGCCCTTCGACGATGTGCAGCAGCGGTTTGGTGACCAGCTCGCTTCCGAAGAACGTCGCCGCGGAGGATAGCCTGCCGCCCCTTCGCAACTGCTCGGTGCGATTGACCAGGATGAACGTGCGGGCACGCGCGGCGGCGGCGACCGCGGCGTCGTACACCGCGTCCAGCGGCGCCCCGTCCTTGGCGCGCCGCGCAGCGGCCAGCGCGGGCAGCCCGGTGGCCAGCCCGGCCCCCAGCGAGTTGACCAGACGGACGCGGTCGGCGGCGTCCATGTCTCGCACGGCCTGCCTACCGGCCTCCCATGTACCCGACAGCAGGCGGGAGAGGTGCACAGCGACGACGCCGTCGCCACCGCTGCGTTCCCACGCCCGCTCGTAGACCTCGCGCAGCTCCCCGGGTGAGGCGGCCGAGGTGGTCACGGTATCGGAGGCGTAGTCGATGTCGACCGGGTCGATGCCTTCCCGCAGCGCCCGGTCGCCGACCAGGACGTGCAGCGGGACGACGGCGATATCCAGCTCGTTGAGATGTTCGGCAGGGAGGCTGGCGGACGAATCGGTGACGATCACGACTGCCACGGACTACCGAACCTCCTGCAAGGTCTTGACCATCGCGTTGGCCACTGCCGTGTGACCGTCCCAGCCCCAGTGGATGCCGTCCGGGTTCGCGTCACCGGAGAAGATGTTGTCGCGCACCGCTTCGCCCAGATCGACCAGCGGCACCGAGGTTCGCCCCGACCAGGCGCGCAGCGCCTCGACCGCGCGCGGCCTGCCGGAGTGCACGCGACCGTAGGCCGCGCAGTCGTGCACCGACGGCAGCACCGCGACGACGGGCAGGTCGGGGCGCAGCTGCGCCAGCGCGCTGCGGGACTGTTCCAGGTAATCGACGCTCACCTTCGGCGGAAGCGCCACCGGCCTGCCGAGTTTCGACAGCTTCGGCTGCAACCAGTTGTAGGTGGCGCGGACGACGCGGCGCAGCGCGGGCGGACGCACATAGCGGATGAGTTCGCGCAGCGCGGTGGGCAGCGGCGAGGGCAGCGTGTCCATGCCGCCGACGGCGAAGACCACCGCGCCCGCGCGCGGCACCGCCGCCCACACCCGGGGATCACCGATCAGCGCCCAGTAGGCGTCGCGACAGGTCCAGCCGATGCGCGCGACCAATTCGACGTCCCAATCCAGCTCGGCCGCGACCAGGTTGGGCCAGATGCGGGGATGGTCGGCGGGCAGCCCGCCCTCGGGTCCGAAGTAGGACAGCGAGTCGGCGATCACCAGCAGTACCGGGCGGGTGGCTTCCTGCCGCTCGGCAGCGGCCGCCGTTTCCACCGGCTCGGCGACCCGCTCCGAAGCGTCGTCCTGGGTGACAACGGAATCGGCCTCGATGTCGGCGTGCGCGGGCGGCCGCGACTCGATGGCGACTTCGACGGCGAGTTGCGGCGCGGGAGAGACGGATCCGGCGACAGCGGGCTGGAGTTCGGCTACCCCGGGGTCGGTGGGTGCGCTCGTGGCGGCGGAAGCGCCGACCGCTCCGGTCGGCACGGGCGATCCGGCGACTACGTCTGCGGCGGCGCTCCCGGCCGCGCCGATCGTCCCAGCCTCAACGGCGCTCCCGGCCGCGCCGATCGTCCCAGCCTCAGCCGTGCTCCCGGCCGTGGCGATCGTCCCAGCCTCAGCGGTGCTCCCGGCCGTGGCGACCGACTGGCCGAGCCGATCCACGAGCTCGGCGGGCGGCTCGGAGGCGGAATCCTGCTCTACGGCGGGCTGGAGATCGCTGCCCGCGTGCGCTCCCGGTTCCGCGCCGGTGCCGAGATCGACGACCGAGGCGGCGGATCCGTCGTCCTCCGCGTCGGATTCCCCGGCCGGCTCGGACGCGCCGCCGGTTTCCGCGCCCGACGCCCCTCCGGAGGAGGCCTCGGGTTCGCGCGGGGCCGGTGGCGGGCCGCCGAACAACGCGTCCGGCAACTCCCGCTCAGGTCGGGCCGACACCTTGCGGAACAGTTCGTCGGGGACCGATCTGATCGGATCTTCAGAGGACATCCGGTGCTACCTTCGCCGCCGCGTTCCACACATCCAGACGCCAGCCGGGCTGTTCGATGCTCGGGCCGTGACTGCTGAGCTGCACCCAGCTGGTGTTGGCCAATCCGCCGAGGATGGGCCAGTTCTGCGGCGGCAGGTCCAGCAGCGCGGCCGTGAGGGCCGCGATCAGCCCGCCGTGCGCCACCAGGATGATAGTGCGGCCGGGCCAGTCCTGCCGCTCGACCAGCAACTCCCGCACCACCGGCAACGACCGTGCGCCGACCTCGAGTTTGCTCTCGCCGTTGGGCGGGGTGTAATCCGCGTTCAGCCGCCACGCCATGCGTGCGCCCGGGTAGTCGGCGTCGACCTCCAGGTGGGTCAATCCCTCCCAGTCACCGAGATTGGTCTCCCGCAGCCTGGCGTCGGGGACGACGGTGAGCCCGGTGTGCTCGGCGAGCGCCGTCGCGGTGTCGAAGGCCCGGCGCAGGTCCGAGGAGTGGATCGCGATCGCGTTGCGCGAAACCAGTTCGCGCGCCGCCTCTTTGGCCTGTCTGCGACCGAGTTCGGTGAGATCGGTGTCGATCTGGCCTTGCATGCGATCGGTGGCGTTCCATTCGGTTTGCCCGTGGCGCAACAGGATCAAGGTGCGCACGCCGGCATGTCTGCTCACGATCGCGCCTCGTCCTCCGCCGCCGCGGGGCGCTGCTGCGCGGCCGCCCCCGTGATGCCCGCGACCGGCACGACGGGGCAGTCCTTCCACAAGCGTTCCAGCGCATAGAAGTTGCGCTCGTCGTTGTGCTGGATGTGCACCACGACATCGACGTAGTCCAGCAGCGCCCACCGGCCTTCGCGGGTGCCTTCGCGCCGCACCGGCTTGTGCCCGGCCGCGCGCAGCTTCTCCTCCACGTTGTCGACGATGGCGTTCACCTGACGTTCGTTGGGCGCGGACGCGATCACGAAGCAGTCGGTGATCACCAGCTGCTCCGACACGTCGAGCACCACCACGTCGGACGCCAGTTTCTCGTCGGCGGCCCGCGCGGCGACCTGCGCGATCTCCACGGATTCGACGGAAGCGGTCATGCCCGCACCTCGCCCGCGCCCGGCTGCGGCGTGGCCGCGATCGCTGCTGTGTCGATCATTCGCTCGCTCATGCCAGCACCTCGCTGCGCTCGCTCACGCTCAGCTACCTTCCGCTGCTCCGGGCACATACAGGTGCCGCTTCGATATGTACTGCACCACGCCGTCGGGGACGAGGTACCACACCGGCCGGTTCTCGGCGGCGCGGCGACGGCATTCGCTCGACGAGATCGCCAGCGCCGGGATCTCGATCATGGTCACCGCATCGGCCGGAAGATCCCGCAGATGCTCCTCGAGATGATCGGTGTTCAGCTCGTACCCCGGACGGCTCACCCCGACGAACTTCGCCAGTTCGAACAGTTCCGCCCAATCCTGCCATGTCAGGATGCTGGCCAGCGCGTCAGCACCGGTGATGAAGTACAGCTCGGCGTCGGGATACGTCGATTGCATCTCGCGCAAGGTGTCGACGGTGTAGGTGACCTTGCCGCGGTCGATGTCCGCGCGGCTCACCGAGAATCGTGGGTTGGACGCCGTCGCGATGACGGTCATCAGGTACCGGTCCTCGGCCGGGCTGACGTGCTTGTGCGACTTCTGCCACGGCTGTCCGGTCGGGACGAAGATCACTTCGTCCAGCTCGAACCGGTGCGCGACCTCGCTGGCGGCGACCAGGTGCCCGTGGTGGATGGGGTCGAACGTGCCGCCCATCACCCCGAGCTTGCGGCCGCGCCGACCTGTCTCGTGCATGACTGCCGAGCTTAACCGGTCGCCCGCGACCCGCACGGGCCGGTCAACGGGCGGGCATCGAACTGGCGACGCCCGCCCGCACTCCCCGCCCGCCGCGGGTGCGGCGCCTCAGGCGCTGGTCTCGGTGACGCCGCCGATCTCCCGCATGCGAGCCAGCTGAGCTCGGGTGTGCGCGAGCTCGACGGCCGCCTCGGCCGACCGGTCGGCCAGCTCGGCCAGTTCACTGGTCAGCGTCCGCATGGAGGTGAGCCAGGGTTCGGGGTCGGCGTCGCGGGACACTTGCAGCCAGGCCGCCGACCGCAGGCAACGCGCCCGCTCGCCCACCGCCCCCAGCCCGGCCCACAGCTCGGCGGCGCGCTGGTAGGCCGCCACCGCCTCCGCGTCCTGTCCGCAGCGCTCCAGCGCGATGGCGGCCGACCACGCCAATTCGGCGTGCAGGGACGCCCGGTCGGGGTCGTGCTCGACGAGTCGTGCCCCTTCGAGGAATTGCCGCGCGGCGTCGCGGTGGCGTTCCTGCGCCCGCAGCGATCGGCCGAACTGCGCGCGCACCACCGCGAGCTCGCCGGACGGGTACGGTATCGCGCCGCCGGTCAGGGCCTGTTCGAACAGGGCGACGGCCTCGCCGTGGCGCCCGGCGCGATGGAACGCGCGTGCGGCGACCAGGGTGTGATGCAGCACGTCCGGTTCGGACAATTCCTCCCAGCGGGCCGCGGCGCGCACCGCGGCGTCGGCCAGATCGAGTTCGCGGTCCGGTTGGCTCGCGATGGCGATGACCAGCTGCGCACCGAGCCGGGCGGCTTCCTCCCTGGTCAGCACCGGCGCGCCGAGCGCGAGCGCTTCGCGCAGATGCGCTTCGGCCTCCTCGGGCGTATCAGCGAGCCGGGCGGCGGCGAGTGCGGACAACCTGCGCACCTCCGCGGGCCGGTCGCCGGAGAAGTCGTCTCCTGCCGCGACGCTGCCGGGGCCGCTCCCGGCGCGCGGCAGTGTGCTGCGCAGGCCGAGGGGCAGCCGGTCGAGCAGCGGCTCGGCGGCGAGCCGGGCGGCCGTCCGTAGGCTGACCGCCCCGTTGCCGTTGCGGGCGTCATAGCGGGCGCACAGCGCGCCGATCTCGACCTCCAGCTCCGCGCGCACCGACTCCACCGTGCCGCCCCCCAGCGGCAGGTCGCCCAGCCGCAGCGCCACCAATCTGCGCAGCAGCACGCATACGCCGGTCGCGAACGCGAGCCGCGCGCCCGCGTCGGCGCCGGCGTCGGTCAGCCAGCTCGCGTGTTCGGCGATGATCTCCAGCCCGCGCGCCTCGTTCCCGGTGAGTGCGCAGAATTCGACGTGCAGCGCCACCGAGGGACGCAGATCCTCGGTGTGCCGGACCAGCGGATACCCGGTCAGGTGCGCGCCGCGCGCGGCGGCGACGCGGCCGGTGCGCACCAGCGGAAGCAATGCCGCGGCCAGCACGCGATGCGGTTCTTCGGCGCAGGTCCGGTCGCCGTCGAGTACGGGTCGCCAGTGGGTGAGCGCGGCCTCGTCGTCGCCGAGGTGGACGCTGGTGAGGCCCCACTCGCTGCGCTCGCACGCGTCACAATCGGACATGCTGTCGCGCGGAGCGGCCATCGCTTCCTCCAGCCAGGTGGCGGCGGCCGCGTCGTCCCCGATCTTGCGCGCCAGTTCGGAGCGCAGCGCCAGCACCGGGCGCTGACTGTAGCCGCGCTGGCGATATCTGTTGCCGAGCTCGTCGAACCAGTGGCCGATCGTGGACAACGGTATCGACGGGTTGTCGACCATCCCCCAGGTCATCCATTTCAGGTACCAGTGCACCGAATGCGTCATCGAACCCAGTTCGGCGGGGTGAGCGTCGTAGATGCGCAGCAACCTGCCGTATGCGACGGGCACCAGATCACGTTCGCCCGCGTAGGTGTACGACCGCGCCAGTTCCAGCAGCACCCTGCCTTCCAGCGCGCGGTCCGGCCCGGCTTTCGCGGCCGCCGCCAGTGTCTCCAGTCGCTCGGTCCGGGTCCGGCCCTGCGGCAAGGCGTAGACCTGCGCCAGGCCGGCGGCGATCTCGCTGGCGTCCATGGTCACTCCGTCTCCTCGCCGTGGTCGGCGGCGCGCAGTGTGGCCCAACCGAGGAATTCGCCGAAGGCGCGGTTGAGCAGTGCCGTATCCGCCGCGCTGAGCGGACGGTGGGTCATCAGGAGGGCTTGGCCGTACAGCGATTCCACCGCCGTTCTCAGGAAGCCGGGGTCGCCGACGCGGGTCAGCCTGCGCACGATCGGGCTGTGATGGTTGAGCACGAGCTGGGCACGCGGCGCGGCGACCGCCAGGGCGCCAAGGATCTCGGTCCACAGTTCGTCGGCGCCCTCGGCCGTCTGCGCCCTGGTCCGTTCGTTGCGCGCGGCGCGCCCGTCGAGGTAGAGCGCGGGCACCGACACCGGGTGGAACGCCCGCACGATCACGTCGCACGACAACGGGTCGAGCGTGGTGCGCGCCAGTGCGAGCACCGGGGCCAGCGCCAGTTCGTCGTCCGGGTCGACCGGGTCGAGTGCCGCGGTGATCGCCTCGGCGTCCAGTTCGACCACCTCGACGCCCGCCATCAGCCGGGGCAGTTGCGCGACCAGCTCGCGGTCGTAGGCGTAGCCGCCGTTGACGACGCCGATCCCCTGCGCCGCGGCGGTCGCGGCCACCTGCCGGAACTCCTCGACCGTCGAGGTCACCCGCACGGTGCGGTGGACGCGAGCGAACTCCGTGAGCGGCACACGTCCGTCGGTGGTCTCGAAATGCAGGTGCGGGAGCATGATCCGCAACAGGTCGATCGAATGGCCGGCCATCGCCTTGACGCCGAGCGCGTGCACGGCGAGGAACGCGGCCAGCCGCTGCGGTTGTTCGGCGGCGATCTCGGCGAGCCAGTCCCGGATGCGGTCGCCGAGCACCTCACGCACGACGGCCAGCCGCTCGTCCTCGTAGAGCGCCTCCCGCGACGCGGTCGGCCGCAGCGTGTTGGTGTCGATCACACAGCGCACGAAGAAGGCCCACTCCGGCAGCACGCCGCGCACCGCGTCGCCCAGCAGCATCCCCTTCAGATACACCCGGTGCGCGCTGCTCTCGGACGGGTTCCCCGGCTGGGACAGCACGTAGGCCACGCCGCTGACTCCGGCCGCCCCGGCGTCGAGCTCGATGACGTCGAGCGGCTGGAAGCCCAGTGTCCGCAGGCCGTACGCGAGCAGAGCGGCCCTGCGCTGCTCCGCCGACGGATAAGCGCGCCGCCAGACCGGGACGCCGTCGGTGACCGTCGTCACGACGCCGTCGGACTCCACCGTCACCTCATAGGGCAGCAGCGACCCGAATTCGCGCGCCAGATCCACCACCCGCCGTGGCTGGAACCACGCCGCCGCTCCGCCGCGTGGAGTGAGCCACACCGTGGTGCCCGGCTCGGCGTGGTCGCCGGGATCGAGCGCGCGCACCGAGTACGTGCCGTCGGCGGATGCCGACCACTCGACGGGCGGGGCGGCGGGGTCGGTCGCCGATCGGGTGACCACGCGGATGGTCTCGGCGACCGTGAAGCAGGCCAGCAGCCCGATGCCGAACTGTCCGAGAAACTCTCGTCGCGCGCCCTCGATGTCGTCGCGCTTGGACGAGCGGCCGATGGTGGCGAGGAACCGGTGGACGTCGGTCTCGGTCAAACCGATGCCGGGATCGCTGATCCGCAGGCCGGACGCGTCCACGGTGAGCCGGATCGCGGTGGGCGCCAGCGGATCCAGCCGGGCGCGCGCGGTGACCGCGTCGACGGCATTCTGCAACAGCTCGCGCAGATAGACCCGCGGACTCGAATACAGGTGATGCGAGAGCAGATCGACTATCCCGCGCAGGTCGACCTGGAACGAATAGTTGTTGTGCACCGCCGCCGACTCGTGCGGCGTTCTGTTCACCATGGGCGCCGATCTTGTCGGCGCGGGCCAAAGGTTCCCTTAACGAACCCTTTCCGATCAGGCGGTGGGGCGTTTGCCCTTCGGCAGCTTGCTCACTACGGCCTCGTAGGAGAGATCGACCAGCTCGTACAGTTCGTCATCCGAGACCGCGCCGCCGAAACGGATGACGTTCCAGCCGTACCGCCCGATATAGGCCGACGGCTCCACGTCGTCCGGGTACATCCGGACCAGTTCGTTGGCCTCCGCACGGGTGCGCCCGCATTTGAGACCGACGGAATTCGCGCCGAGGAAGGCGAAGATCTTGTCGCCGACCTTGGCGACCACATCGCCCTCCCACGGCTCGTCCTGCCAGGCGCCCGGTTTCGCCAGGCAATAGCTCGACAGCGCGGCGTCGTCCATGCCCGGCTCCTACACCGGCAGCAGCTGCGAGACGACCGCGGTGAGCTGTTTGGCCGAGCGGCATTCGTGCATCTCGATCACCTCTCGATACTTGTCCGCGGCGGAATCGCCGGAGCCCCATTGGTTGCGCGGTTCGGGATTGAGCCAGTGGGCGTGCTTGGCGACCCCGGCCAGCGCCCGCAGTGTGCCCAGCTCGGGATCACGGTAGTTCGTGCGCGCGTCGCCGAGGATGAGCAGCGAGCTGCGGCTGGTGACGGCATCGGGGTAGTCCCTGGCGAACCCGGCCAGCGCATTGCCGTAGTCGGAGTGCCCGTCCAGGCCGACGACGCTCGCCTCGGCGAAGATCCGCGCCATCGCCCGATCCAGTTGGGTCTGCGGATCGAAGAAGCGCGTCACCTCGTCGATCTGGTCGACGAACGCGAAGATACGCACCCGGGAGAACTGTTCGCGCAGCGCGCTCACCAGCAGCAGCGTGAAATTGCTGAAGCCGGCCACCGAACCGGACACGTCACACAGCAGCACCAGTTCGGGGCGTCCCGGCCGCGGCTTGCGGTGCACCAGATCGATGGGCACCCCACCGGTCGACATGGACGCGCGCAGTGTGCGGCGCAGATCGATGGCGCCGCGGTGGGCATGCCTGCGCCGCGCGGCCAGCCGCGCGGCCAGGATGCGGGCCAACCGCTGGCTACTGCGCTTGAGCTCGGCGAGTTCGGCTTCCGAGGCGCGCAGGAAGTCGACGTCCTCGGCCTGGCGCGCGACTCCGTAACCGGCTACGCGTTCGCGGCCGATCCGCTCGGCGACCCGCCGTCGCGTCTCGGCCTCGACGGTCGCGCGGAAACCGGCGATGCGCTGACGCGCGGCGCGACGGGCGATCTCGGCGTCGAACTCGCTGGTGTCCGGTCCCATGGCCATCCCGGCCAGGATCTTCGCCAGCAATGTCTGCGGCTGCACCTCCCGCAGCGCCTGATACGACGAGAACGACGGACCGCGCGCGGATTGGTACTGGCCGAGCTGCTCGACCAGTTGCGCGGCCAGCGCTTCCAGCCGCGGGGTCGCCGACTCCTGCGCCAGCAGTTCGGCGAGCAGCTCACGCAGCGCGGGAATGTCCACCTGTCCCGAGGGCGTATGCGGGATGTCGACCTCGTCGTGCGCTCGCGCGCGTTCGCCGAGCGCGACGGGGAACCACAGGTCGAACAACCCGTCGAAGGTCGCCCGGTGGGTGGTGCGCCGCAGCAGGGCGCAGGCCAAGCCCTCGCGCAGCACCTCGCGATCCATCAGGTCGAGCACGGTCACCACGCGGCCCGCGTCCACCGTCTCCGACGGTCCCACCGGTATACCCCGCGCGCGCAGCGCCTCCACGAAGCCGACCAGATGCCCCGCCAACCCGTGCGGCGCGCTCAGCGACGCGACGTCCGGGGGGATCGAACCGGCCGCCATGGCTCAGGCCAGCTTCAGTTCGGCCAGCGCGCGCTGGTGGTCGCTCTGGTGTTTGAGCACCACGCCGAGGGTGGCGCGCACCGTGGTGTCGTCCAGATCCCGCAAGCCCAGCGCGAGCAGTGTGCGGCCCCAGTCGATCAATTCGGCGACCGAGGGCAGCTTCTTCAACTGCATGCCACGCAGCACGTGCACGATCCGCACCAGCTGCGCGGCCACCGCCGCCGACAGCTCGGGCACGCGGCTGGCCAGGATGCGCCGCTCCAGCTCCTCGTCCGGGAAATTCAGGTGCAGATACAGGCAGCGGCGCTTGAGCGCCTCCGACAACTCACGGGTGGCGTTGGAGGTGAGCACCACGAACGGTTTGCGGCTGGCGGTGATGGTGCCCAGCTCCGGCACCGTCACCGCGAAATCGCTGAGCACCTCCAGCAGCAGCCCCTCGATCTCGACGTCGGCCTTGTCGGTCTCGTCGATCAGCAGCACCGTGGGGTCGGTGCGCCGGATCGCGGTGAGCAGCGGGCGCGAGAGCAAGAACTCCTCGGTGAAGACGTCGGCCTTGGTCTCCTCCCAGTCGTTCTCGCTGGAAGCCTGGATGCGCAGGATCTGCTTGGCGTGGTTCCACTCGTACAGCGCGCGGGCCTCGTCGACGCCCTCGTAGCACTGCAACCGCACCAGTTCGGCGCCCGAGGTCTGCGCGACCGCGCGCGCCAGCTCGGTCTTGCCCACACCAGCAGGCCCCTCGATCAGCAGCGGCTTGCCCAGCCGGTCGGCGAGGAACACCGAGGTGGCGGTGGCCTTGTCCGCCAGATAGCCCGTGCTCGCCAACCGTTCGACCACGTCGTCCACCGACGCGAAGACCGGCTCCTGTACTGCGCTTTCCGACACCACCCGGCACCTTTCTTCCGAACCATCCCCCACGCTACGGCAGCGCGGCGCCGACGCCGACGCGGCGTCGCCCGCTATCACCGCCCGCGCGGTTCACACGGGCCGGATCTGTCCTTCGCCCCAGACGATCCACTTGGTGGACGTCAGCTCCGGCAGCGCCATCGGGCCGCGCGCGTGCAGCTTCTGGGTGGAGATGCCGATCTCGGCGCCGAAGCCGAACTGCTCGCCGTCGGTGAACGCGGTGGAGGCGTTGACCATCACGGCGGCGGCGTCGACGCGGCTGGTGAACTCGCGCGCCGCGGCCAGATCGCCGGTGACGATGGCCTCGGTGTGGCCGGTGCCCCAGGTGTCGATGTGCGCCACCGCGGCGTCCAGGCCGTTGACCACTTTGAGCGCGATGTCCAGGGTGAGGTACTCCTCGCCCCAGTCGGCGTCGGTGGCCGGGACCTGGCCGGGCAGGTCGCCGTGGATGGTGACGCCGTGGCGTTCCAGGGCGGCGGTGAGCCGGGGCAGCGCGGTGTCCGCGATCGCCGCGTCGATCAGCACGGTCTCCGCGGCGTTGCACACGCTCGGCCGCCGGGTCTTGGCGTTGATCAGGATCTGCTCGGCCATGTCCAGGTCGGCGGCGGCGTGCACGTAGACGTGGCAGTTGCCGGTGCCGGTCTCGATGGTGGGCACCTGCGCGTCGCGCACGACCGCGTTGATCAATCCGGCGCCACCGCGCGGGATGACCACGTCGACCAAGCCGCGCGCCTGGATCAGATGGGTGACGCTGGAACGGTCCGCGCTCGGCAGCAGTTGCACGGCGTCGGACGGAATATCCTGCGCGGCGAGCGATTCCCGCAGCACCGCGACCAGAGCGGCGTTCGACCCGGCCGCCGAGGACGAGCCGCGCAGCAGGGCGGCGTTACCGGATTTGAGCGCGAGCCCGAACGCGTCGACGGTGACGTTCGGCCGCGCCTCGTACACCATGCCGACCACGCCGAGCGGCACGCGCACCTGCTTGATCTCCAGGCCGTTGGGCAGAGTCGAGCCGCGCACCACCACGCCTACCGGGTCGGGCAGCCCGGCCACCTGCCGCAAGCCCGAGGCGATCCCATTGATGCGGGGCTTGGTCAGCCGCAGCCGGTCCAGCAGCGACTCCTCGGTGCCCGCGGCCTGCGCCGCGGCGATGTCCTCGGCGTTGGCGGCCAGCACCCGGTCGGCGGCGGCCAGCACCGCGTCGGCGGCGGCGTGCAGGGCTTCGTTCTTCTGGGCGGTCGTCAGCTGGGCCAGCGCCCGCGACGCGACCCTGGCCTTGCGCGCGGCCTCGTGCACCACCTCGCGAACATCCGGCTGGGCGGTCGTTCCTACCGTCATGGGTACAGCCTACGCACCGGGCACACCGCCGATCCCACCCGCTGTGCCGTGTGGGTGACGCGGGGCACGCGCCTGCGTGCGCGTCGCGGGCGGGGCGACTACCGTCCGGCGGCATGACGGTCGAATCGGACGCCGCGGCGATCGTGGTGCTCGGCAGCATCAACATGGACCTGGTGACCACGACCGCCCGCAGGCCCGCGCCCGGCGAGACGGTGCTCGGTACCGGCTTCGCCATGGTGCCCGGCGGGAAGGGCGCGAATCAGGCCATCGCGGCGCGGCGCGCGGGTGGCGAGGTGCGCTTCCTCGGCGCGGTCGGCGACGACGTCTTCGCCCGCGCGTTGCGCGGAACCCTCACCGCCGCCACGGTGTCGGCCACCGGCTGCGTACCGTCGCCGGACCCAGCGGCGTCGCCACGATCGTGGTCGACGGCGACGGCGAGAACAGCATCATCGTCGTCCCCGGCGCCAACGCGCGGATGACCGAGCTGACCGAGGACGACCTGGCGGTGATCGCCGCTGCCGATATCCTGTTGTGCCAGTTGGAGATCCCGGTCGATACGGTGGCCGCCGCCGCGCGGCACGCCCGCGCACACGACACGACCGTGCTGTTGAATCCCTCGCCCGCCCGCACCCTGCCCGCCGATCTGTGGGCGAATATTGATGTGGCCGTGGTCAATCGGTCGAGGCCGAGCAGTTGGGCGCTGACATCGACACGGTCGCCCACGTGGTGGTCACCCGTGGCGCGGCGGGCGCGGACTATCGCGGACCGGACGGCGCGCGCCTGTCCCGGCCCAGCCCGCGGGTGGAGGTCGTCGACACCACCGGAGCGGGCGACGCCTTCACCGGCGCGCTGGCCGCGGCGTGGCATCGCGGCCCGGAATGGGCGCTGACCTGGGCCTGTGCGGCCGGAGCGCTGGCGACGACCCGGCTGGGGGCGAGCAGTTCGATGCCCGCGCGGGAGGAGATCACCGCCGCGCTGGCCGCGGAGTAGCCAGGCGCGGCGCGGCGGCTATCGCTGCGCCGGAGCGGATATCGTGTCGGGCATGGCCACCACGCCGGATCGCATTCCCGCCGACGGCGGCGCCGCGCTGATCGAGGAACCGGACGCGGCCATGGTCGCGCTCAGCTTCGTGGACAACGCGGGCATCACGCGAGTGAAATCGGTGCCGACGCGGCGGCTGGACCAGGCGTCCCGGTACGGCGTCGGCGTCTCGCCGTGCTTCGAGACCTTCGCCTTCGACGACCTGATGGCGCTCGGACGCTATCTCGGCGGGCCGGACGGCGATCTCCGGCTCGTCCCCGATCTCACCATGCTGACCGAACTGGCCTGCCAGCCCGGGTGGGCGTGGGCGCCCGCGGACAAGTACACCCAGGACGGCGCCCGTTTCGTCGCCTGCCAGCGCCACTTCGCGGCACGCCAGACGGCCGCGGCGCGAGCGGCCGGGCTGCGCTTGTCCATGGCCTTCGAAACCGAATGGGCGGTGGGCAGCGCCGAGGGCACCGGCGGCTTCGCACCGGCGATCCATGGCCCCGCCTATGGCATGGTGCGCCTCGGGCAGGTCGCCGATTACGCCGCCGACCTGGTCACGGCGCTGGAACGGCAGGGCGTCCCGGTCGCCCAGTTCCACCCGGAATACGCACTGGCGCAACTGGAGTTGTCGGTCGAGCCGGCCGAGCCGGTCGCAGCGGCGGACCGGGCCGTGCTGGTCCGGCACACGATTCGTCAGGTGAGCCTGCGCCACGGCTGGCGGGCGCTGCTCGCGCCGTGCATCGAACCAGGCGGCTCCGGTTCCGGGGCGCACCTGCACCTGTCGGTGACCGACGACGACGGACCGCTGTTCGCTGGCGGGGAGGGACCGCACGGCATGCGGCGCGGTGGTGAGGCGTTCCTGGCGGGGGTACTGCGGGAACTGCCCGCGCTGGTCGCGGTCGGGGCGGGCAATCCGGCGAGCTTCCTGCGACTGGAGCCCTCGCGCTGGGCCGGTGTCTGGCAGTGCTGGGGCCGCGAGACCAGAGAGGCCGCGTTGCGTTTCGTCACCGGAGTGCGCGGCACCGAGGAATGGGCGGCCAACGCCGAGATCAAATGTCTCGACGCGACCGGCAACCCGTACCTGATCGTCGGATCGGTGCTCGCGGCCGGGCTCGCCGGTGTCGCCGAACAGCTGCGTCTGCCCGCCGAAATCTCGGGCGACCCGGCGACTTTCGACGCCGGAACCCGCATGATGTCGGATGTGCGCCGACTTCCGACCACACCGGCCGAGGCCGCCGACCGCCTCGCCGCATCCACCGTGCTCGCCGACGCGATGGGCGTCGAATTGCACGACGCGCTGCTCACCGTGCGCCGGGCGGAAGCCGAGCGCTACGCCGCCGCGAGCGCCGGAGAACTCGCCGCCGCGACCCGGTGGCGGTTCTGACATGCTCACCGACACTGTCCAGCTCACCGACCACCACTGCCACGGCGTTCACACCACGGCCTTGGACCGACCAGGCTTCGAGCGCTTGCTCGGTGAAGGCGCGCGCGGAAGCTTCGATTCCGCGATCGGGCTGGCGGTGCGCCGCTGGTGCGCTCCCGCGCTCGACCTGCCCGCGCAGGTCGGCGCGGACGTCTACCTCCGTCATCGCGCCGGGCTCGGCGCGCGGGAGGTCGCCGAGCGGCTGCTGCGCGCGACGGGGGTGAACCGCTGGTTCATGATACCGGCATCGGCGGCGGCACCGCGGATTTCGCCCCCCTGGTGGACGGTGAGGTGCGTGAGGTGGTGCGCCTGGAGGAGGTGGCCGAGCGGGTGATCGCCCAGGTCGGCGCGGTGTCCGGGGTCTACGACCGGATCGAGGCGGAGCTGCGTGCGCGCGCCGCCGACGCCGTCGGGTTGAAGACGATCGTCGCCTACCGGTGCGGTCTGGACTTCCCGCTGCGGAATCATCCGCCGACCAGTTTCGCGCCGCGAGATCGGCTCACCGATCCCCAGGTACTCGGCTGGCTGGTCGGTCTCGGCGCCCGGATCGGCGCCGAGCTCGGTCTCCCTTTGCAGTTCCACACCGGATTCGGGGATCCCGACCTGCGCCTGCGGCACGGCGACCCGGCGTTGCTGACCGACTTCCTGCGCCGGACCGCAGGCACCGGGCTGTCGGTGATGCTGCTGCACTGCTGGCCCTTCCATCGCCATGCCGCCTACCTCGCGCACGTCTTCGACCACGTCCATCTCGATCTCGGACTCACCATCCCCTACGTGGGACAGCGGGCCGGGGCCGTGCTCGCCGAGACGCTGGAACTGGCTCCCTTCCGGGCGCTGTGCTACTCCTCCGACGGCTACGGCCTGCCGGAGCTGCACTACCTCGGCGCCCTGCTCTGGCGGCGCGGGTTCGGCAAGCTCGTCGACGAATGGATCGCCGACGACGCGATCACCGTCGCCGACGCCGAAGCCCTGGTCGCCGCCGTCGCGCACGGCAACGCGGAGCGCGTCTATCGCGCCCGGTCCGAGGGCGCGGCAGGCTGACCTCCGAGCGTTCCGGTCGGTCGGATAATAGGGTGCGGCGCGCGCCATCGGTCCCTACCGTTGATGACGAACACTAACGGAAGGATCGAGACCATGTTTCCCGTCGAGCTGCGCGGCACCAAGGCGCAGACGCTGATGTGGGCCCACGAGCACGAGGTCGAGCAGGCCGCGCTCCAGCAGCTGCGCAACATCGCCGCACTGAAATGGGTCCACGGCGTCCGCGTGATGCCGGACGTGCACCTCGGCAAGGGGGCCACGGTCGGCTCGGTGATCGCGATGCGGGACGCGGTGTCGCCCGCCGCGGTCGGCGTCGACATCGGCTGCGGCATGGAGAGCGTGCGTACCGACCTCACCGCCGCGGATCTGCCCGACGACCTGCGTTCGCTGCGGTCGCGGATCGAGGCCGCGGTGCCGGTCGGCTTCCAGGCGCACCACGACGCCGTCGACGTCGCCCGCCTCGGCGCCCAGGTCGCCGGTCTCGGCGCGAGCACGGCGACGCTGCGCGCGGGCTGGGACCGCTTCTGGGGCGCCTTCGGCGCGCTGGACCACCGGGTGCAGGCACGGGAATCGAAGGCGCACAAGCAGATGGGCACGCTCGGCGGCGGCAACCACTTCATCGAGGTCTGCCTCGACCAGGACGACCACGTGTGGGTACTGCTGCATTCCGGCAGCCGCAACATCGGCAAGGAACTGGCCGAGCGGCACATGGCGATCGCGCGCACGCTGCCGCACAACGTCGATCTGCCCGACCGCGACCTGGCGGTCTTCGTCTCCGGCACGCCGGAGATGGAGGCATACCGGCGCGACCTCACCTGGGCGCAGGAGTACGCCGCCCGCAACCGCGCGGTGATGCTGGCCCTGGTCTGCCGTGCGGTCGCCGCCGAATTCGCCGGGCGCGCCGTGCGTTTCGAGCAGCCGATCAGCTGTCACCACAACTACGTGGCGGAGGAGCTCATCGACGGCGTGCCGATGCTGGTCACCCGCAAGGGCGCGGTGCGCGCGGGCGCGGGCGATCTCGCGCTGATCCCCGGCTCGATGGGTACCCGCTCCTACGTCGTGCGCGGTAAGGGGAACCCGGCTTCGTTCCAGTCCGCCTCGCACGGCGCGGGACGGCGGATGAGCCGCAACGCGGCCAAGAAGCAGTTCAGCGTGGCCGATCTCATCGCCCAGACCGAGGGCGTCGAGTCACGTAAGGACGCGGGCGTGGTGGACGAGATCCCGGCCGCGTACAAGGACATCGACGAGGTCATCGAGGCACAGCGGGACCTGGTCGAGGTGGTGGCGACCCTGCGCCAGGTGCTCTGCGTCAAGGGCTGACGCCCGGGGTGGCCGACCGCGCGCCGAACCGCTCTCGCCGCAGGCCGACCCGCGCGCGAGGCGTCGTCGGGAAGGCGACGCGACCGTACTCATCGGTCTGGCTCCTGTGACGGCTTCCTCGATACCATCGGCTATGCCTTGGCGGCCCTCGTTCTTCGTACCGGCTCCGGAGTCCGACCCGACGGACGGTCCGCCGGAGCTGCCCGGCGTGCGGCGCGCGTCCGTGACCGCCCGCGGCGTGCGTTTCCACGTCACCGAGGCGGGCCCGGCGGACGGACGCCCGGTGCTCGCGCTGCACGGCTGGCCCGAACATCACTACGCCTACCGTCACCTGCTCGCGGATCCACCGGCCGGGCTGCGGATCATCGCGCCCGACCTGCCCGGCTACGGCTGGTCGGGTCCCGCGCCGCACCGGTGGGCCAAGGACGACGTCGCCTCCGACCTGCTCGCGCTGCTGGACGCGCTCGGCTTGGACCGGGTCCTGCTGGTCGGCCACGATTGGGGCGGTTACATCGCCCACCTGCTCGTGCTGCGGGAACCGCAGCGATTCGACGCGCTGCTCGCGCTCAACATCGCCCATCCGTGGCAGAAGCCGCGCAGCTTTCTCCCGCACGCGTGGCGGTTGCTGGTCTACCAGCCGCCCATCGCGGCGTTCGGCGGCTATCTGCACCGGCGCACCCGTTTCCTGGAGCAGCTCGTCTTCCCCGGCGCAGTCCGCGATCGCGAGAAGTTCGGACCGGACGCGATCCGGTCGTACGCGGACCGGTTCCGCGACCCGGTCTGTGCCCGCGCCGCGACCGACACCTATCGGACTTTCCTGCTGCGCGAAGTGCCGAGCTCGGTCGGACGCGGGGAACGACGCCGAGCGACGGTCCCGATCCGCGCCCTGTTCGGGGTCGACGACGCGGCGGTTCACCCTTCCCTCGCCGCCGAGGAGACCGCGCGCGCCGAGGACTACCGCCTGGAACTGGTCCACGACTGCGGCCACTTCATCCTCGAGGAGCGGCCCGAGCTGGTCCGTGCCCGGCTGGTCGAGCTGGCTGCGGCGACCGCGCGACCCGCCTGAGCGCTCTCGTCGCCGCCCCCGCGCGGCCGGTGCGCGCGGCAGCGAAGCGGACACCGCACGCCCCGCCCGTACGAGATGCGGCGGCGCTCGGGCGCGACGCCACCTGTCGGAGCCGTGGGGCACGATGGAGCGCATGACCACGGCGACCGACGCGTCTTCGATCGACCTCATGGCCCCTGACCTGCGCGAGCACGCCGAGCAGCTGTTGCGTGAGCTGGCCGGGGCGGGCGCTCGGCTGCGAGAGGACCAGTGGACCGCCATCGAGGCGCTCGTGGTGCGGCGGCGCAGAGCGCTGGTCGTGCAGCGCACCGGCTGGGGCAAGTCGGCGGTGTACTTCATCGCCGCCAAGTTGCTGCGCCGGGCCGGGCGCGGTCCGACGGTGATCGTGTCGCCGCTGCTGGCGCTGATGCGCAACCAGGTGGCGGCGGCGCAGCGCGCAGGCGTGGTCGCCGCCACCATCAACTCGGGCAACGTCACCGAGTGGGACGAGATCCACGCGCGGGTCGCCGCCGGCGCCGTCGACGTGCTGCTGGTCAGCCCGGAGCGGTTGAACAATCCGGACTTCCGGGACCAGGTGCTGCCCCGGCTCGCGGCCGACGCCGGGCTGGTGGTGATCGACGAAGCCCATTGCGTCTCGGACTGGGGCCACGACTTCCGCCCCGACTATCGCCGCATCCGGACGCTGATCGCCGACCTCGGCTCGGACGTCCCGGTGCTCGCCACCACCGCGACCGCCAACGACCGGGTGGTCACCGACGTCGCCACCCAGATCGGCACCGACACCCTGGTGCTGCGCGGCACGCTGGATCGCGAGTCGCTGCACCTGTCGGTGGTCCGCTTCGACGACGCCGTGGAACGCACCGCCTGGCTCAGCGGTCATCTGCGCCGGCTGCCCGGCTCCGGGATCGTTTACACGCTCACCGTCGCCGCCGCGCACGATCTGGCCAACGTGCTGAACGCGCACGGCCACACCGTCGCCGCCTACACCGGCCAGACCGACCCGGCCGAACGCGAGGCGCTGGAGGCGGCGCTGCTGAACAACGAGGTGAAGGCCCTCATCGCCACCTCCGCGCTCGGCATGGGCTTCGACAAGCCCGATCTCGGGTTCGTGGTGCACGTCGGTGCGCCCTCCTCCCCCATCGCCTACTACCAGCAGGTGGGGCGCGCCGGGCGCGGCACCGACCGGGCCGAGGTGGTCCTGCTTCCCGGCCCCGAGGACGCGCGCATCTGGAGCTACTTCGCCTCCGTCGCCTTCCCGCGCGAGCACATCGTGCGTGCCGTGCTCGACGCGCTGGACACCGAACGGGCGCTGTCCACCGCGGCGTTGGAGCCACTGGTCGAGCTGAACCGTTCCCGGCTGGAGATGGTGTTGAAGGTGCTCGACGTGGACGGTGCGGTGCGCCGCGTGCGGGGCGGCTGGATCGCCACCGGCGAGCCGTGGACCTATGACACCGAGCGCTACGAGCGCCTGTCCATCGCCAGGGAGGCCGAGCAGCAGGCCATGATCGACTATCAGTCGATCGCCGGTTGCCGCATGGAGTTCCTGCGCCGCCAGCTCGACGACCCCGGGCTGCCGGGCGAACCCGGCGATTCGCCCGGCTGCGGCCGCTGCGACAACTGCACGGGCAGCCGCCCCGACCGCACCGTCGCCGCCGACGCGGTCGCGGCGACCAAGGCTCGGCTCGACCGTCCCGGCCTCGATCTCGCGCCGCGCAAGCAGTGGCCCACCGGCATGGCCAAGCTGGGGATCCCGTTGTCGGGCAAGATCACCGGCGGCGCCGAGACCGGTCGCGTCCTCGGCAGGCTGACCGACCTCGGCTGGGGGCAGCGGCTGCGGGCGCTGCTCGACGGCCCGGACGACCCGATTCCCGACGCGGTCTTCGACGCGTGCGTCGCCGTATTGCGCGAATGGGATTGGGCGGCCCGCCCGGCCGCGGTGCTCGCCATGGAGTCCCCGCGCCACCCCGTGCTCACCGCCACCCTCGCCGCCCGGCTCGCCGAGGTCGGGCGGCTGCGCGACCTCGGGACCCTGCGCACCCGCCCGGGCAGGCCGCCGGTCTCCGCGGCCAACTCCGCCCATCGCGTCGCCGGATTGTTCGACTCCTGGGAAGTGCCCGACCTGACCGAGGTGCCCGGCCCGATCCTGCTGGTGGACACCGTCACCGACACCGGCTGGACCTTCACCGTCGCCGCCCACACCCTGCGCGCCGCGGGAGCCGACGCCGTCCTGCCGTTCGCCCTGGCGACGACCACATGACGGTGGCGCGGCGGATCACAGGCTGAGCGTTGCCCGCAGTCGCGCGTCGAGGGATTCCGTCTCGGCGGGGGTGAGCACGCCGAGGTGGTCGGTGAGCCAGGGGCGGTAGGCCCGGTGCAGTTCGAGGGTGTCGGCCCAGCCGTGCTCGGTGTGAGTGGCCAGCACGTGGCCGGGATCGGCGGCGCGCAACGGGACGACGTGCAGCCAGCGATAGCGCGAGGAGATCACCGCCGAATCGGACACCAGCACGACCGTCATGCGCCGTGGGAAGGGCGTGCCGTCTCTGAGCGTCGGGGCGTAGCGCCAGACCTCACCGCGTCTCATGCGGCGCCGCTGGCGTCGTCCTCGGCGGCCTCGGTGAGACTCACGTCGTCGTAGGCCGCGGCCAGTTCGGCCTCCTCGTCGATGACCAGCGCGGTCAGGCTGTCGTGCACGAGCGTGGTGCGCAGCGCGGCGTTGACCACCGACGACAAGCTGCGGTGCTGGCGATCGGCCGCCTCCCTGGCCCACTCGGCCACCTGGGGGTCCAGTGTGACGGTCACACGCGTCGCCTTGCTCATACCCGTATGAATACCAGAGCGGCGCATCGCCGGGAACCCGCCCGAGGCATCGACTGCGCGGCCGGATCGCCTTCGTCGCGGCCTGCTCCCTGTTGTGGACGGAATTCCTCCGGTTCTCGCACTAAGGTCGACTCGTGGCCTCCAAATCCACCGGGTCGGCGATCGAGCTCGAAGTCGGCGACCACACGATCCGCGTTTCCAACCCGGACCGCGTCTACTTCCCGGAGACCGGCGCGACCAAGCTCGATCTGGTCCGGTACTACCTGAGCGTGGGGGACGGCATCGTCAACGGGCTGCGCGAGCGGCCCTGCATGCTGCACCGGTTCCCCAAAGGACTCGCGGGCGACAAGGTGCATCAGAAGCGGCTCCCGGCGGGCGCGCCGGACTGGATCCCGACTGTGCGGGTGTACTTCCCGCGCTACGGCAGGCACGCCAACGAACTGTGCGTCGACAAGCTCGCCGACGTGATCTGGGCGGTGCAGATGTCGACGGTCGAGTTCCATCCGTGGAATTCGCGCGCCGCCGACACCGAGCGTCCGGACGAGTGGCGTATCGACCTGGACCCGATGCCGGATTGTCCCTGGTCTCGGGTGCAGCGGGTCGCCGGCGTGGTCCGTGAGCTGCTCGACGAGATCGGGGCCGTCGGGTGGCCGAAGACCTCGGGAGGCAAGGGCCTGCACGTGTACGTCCGGATCGCGCCGCACTGGGGGTTCCAGGAGGTGCGCTGGGCGGCGCTCGCCTTCGCCCGTGAGGTCGAGCGGCGCGCGCCCGACGACGTGACCACCACTTGGTGGCGGCGCGACCGCGATCCGGAGATGCTCTTCGTCGACTACAACCAGAACGCTCGCGATCACACCATCGCGGCCGCCTACTCGGTGCGCGGCGTCCCCGCCGCCACCGTTTCCACCCCGGTACGCTGGGACGAGATTCCCGACATGATCCGCGCGACTTCACCATGTCCTCCGTTCCCGCTCGCTTCGCCGAACTCGGCGACCTGCACGCCGGGATCGACGACGCGGTGTTCCACCTGGAGCCTCTCCTGGAGTGGGCCGAGCGCGACAAGGTGGACGTGGAGCTCGACGACGAGCAGAGCGAGGCCTAGCGCCCCCTCGAACCGGCACACCGGTCGGCGCCCGCCCGGCGGTGCTACGGTCGCAACGTCCCTCGCTCGCGGCCACGTCCTACTGCTCCGAAGGAGGTCCATCCATGAACCGACCGGCAGTGACCATCGCGATCGGCCCGACCGACCCTCCGCCCACGCTGGTGGAGAAGGCCGTGGTGGAGGCGGGAGCCGTCGTCTCCGGCCTCGACGAAGCGCGGGGACTGATCTGGGTCGGCGGCCCCGGCGAGTTCCCGGACGACTTGCCCGCCGGCGTCGAGTGGGTGCAACTGCCTGCCGCCGGTGTCGAGGACTGGTTCACCGCGGGCATCATCGCAAGGCATCCCGGAGTCCGGTTCACCTCGGCGGCAGGCGCTTTCGCGGCGAGCGTGGCCGAGCACGCGCTCATGCTGCTGCTGGCGGGCGTGCGGTATCTGCCCGAGCATCTGCGCGCGGCGCAGTGGCGGCAACAGGACTTCTTTCCGCACGTCGGCACGCTGCGCGGCAAGACGGTGACGATCGTCGGCGCGGGCGGCATCGGCCGCGCGCTGATTCCGATGCTGATCCCGCTCGGCGCGCACGTCATCGCGGTGAACCGCAGCGGGCGGCCGGTCACCGGCCCCGGCATTCCGCCGTCGGTGGAGACGATCTCCACCGACCATCTCGGCCGGGTCTGGCCGCACACCGATCACGTCGTGGTCGCCGCGCCCGCCACGCCCGCGACCCGGCATCTCATCGGCGCGGACGAACTGGCGCGGCTCAAGCCGTCCTCGTGGATCGTCAACGTCGCGCGCGGCAGTCTCATCGACACCGACGCGCTGGTGGCGGCGCTGGCCTCCGGCGCGATCGGCGGCGCGGGGCTCGACGTCACCGATCCCGAGCCGCTCCCGGAGGGCCATCCGCTCTGGTCGCTGCCGAATGCCATCGTGACGCCGCACGATTCGAATCCACCCCAACTGCGGCTCGCGGCGTTCGCCGATCACGTCGAGGCGAACGTCGAGCGGTTCGCGGGAGGCCGCCCGCTGCTGGCGCCGATCGATCCCGCGCGCGGATACTGACGAAACCGCAACGGCCACAGTACTTTCGCTTCGCGAGAGGGCGTCGTCAGCCGAGCAGCGCCCGGCCGAGGATTTCCTCGATGACCTCGCTTTTCGCGTTCGCGTAGTGCTGCACGAACTTCCACTCACGTCGCGCCAGCGCTCGTTTGGTCCGCTCGTAGTACTCCCGGTCCGCGGCGTCCGTACGCAGCCGGTCCCGGAAAGCCAGTATTCGCTCGATCTCCGGCGCGCCCGACTGCGGCGAGAACACGTGCAGATTGACATCTCGCCGCGCCCCGCTCCCCACCCGGCGGATCAGACAGCGATGGCGATACCAGTCCGGTTGCCGGATCCGCAGCGCGTACCCGGCGGCTTCGAGCGCCGGTAGGTAGGCGCCCTCATCGTCCGTCTCCGGGACCAGCAGCAGGATATTGATCAGGGGCTTGGCCGCGAGACCGGGAACCGAGGTGGAGCCTGTGTGCTCGACCCTCAGGGCGATACCGCCGAGCGCTGCGCGTATCGCCGTCTCTTCCTCGGCGTACCAGTCCGGCCATGCCGGGTTGTACTCCTCCAGCACCACCTGGACCGCATAAGGCTTCAGATCACCGATCGTCGCCGCCGCGATCGCGTCGTCGTCCACCGTAGCCATACGTCACTGTAGACCGACTCCGATCACCCTTTTGAAAATGTGCCATTGACAACTGGCACATTCATAACTGATTCTTAGCGTATGACAAGGTCAACGAGGACCTCGGTCCCCGGCGTCCCCACCGCGCCTTCGGCACGCGCCGCGGTGGCCGCGGCGGCCACTCGGCTCACCCTGCGTCCGCTGAACTGCGCGGTCCCGATGAACGCGCCGGGCGTGTGGTTCGCCCGCAAGCTCATCGCCACCCTCATGGCCGTCGGCGGCCCCGTCCCATCCGGGACTTCCGTCACCCAGGTCCGGTCGGGCGCGGTGCGCGGAGAATGGGTCCGGGCGGCGGGTGTGCCCTTCGGTCGCCGGGCCGTCTACTACATCCACGGCAGCGGGTACGTGATCTGCTCGGCCCGCACCCACCGTGGGCTCGCGGCCCGGCTGTCGGCGAAGACCGGGCTCCCGGTGTTCCTCACCGATTACCGGCTCGCGCCCGAGCACCGGTTCCCGGCCGCGGCCGACGACGTGGAGGCGGGCTACCGCTGGCTGCTCGGCCGCGGCATCGCGCCGGAGGACCTGGTGCTGGCCTGCGATTCCGCCGGTGGGCATCTGGCACTGGACCTGCTGGTGGAGAACGGCCGCAACGGGCGCGCCCAGCCCGCGGCCGTCGCGATGTTCTCCCCACTGCTGGACCTGACCCTCGGCTTGGCGGCCGAGCGGGAACGGGTCCGCACCGATCCGTTGATCTCGGCCGCCGCCGCGCGCAGATTGCCCGCGGCCTACACCACCGGCCACCCAGCCGACACCGCGCGCCTGCGGCTGACCATCCCGGACGGTCTCGCGCTGCCGCCGATCCTGGTACAGGTGGGCGGCACCGAAATGCTCGGCGCGGACGCGCGAGCACTGTGCGAGATGGTCCGGCGCGCGGGCGGCAGCTGCGAGCTCGAGATCTGGCCGGGACAGCTGCACGTCTTCCAGGCCCTTCCCCTGGTGGTGCCCGAGGCCGACCAAGCCCTCGCCCGCGCCGCCAACTTCCTGCGCGCGGCGCTGGTCGCTACCTCCGGCACGAAAAAGGTGAGCTGATGTTCGGATTGGACAAATTGACGGCCCTGGGCCGCACCCGGCGCACACACGGCGCGCGAGCCGTGGTCACCGGCGCGGGCAGCGGGATCGGCCGGGCGTTCGCGCTGGAGATCGCGGCCCGTGGCGGCCGAGTGATCTGCGCCGACATCATGAGGCGCGCGCCGACGAAACGGTCGCCCTGATCGAACGCGCCCACCCGGGCGCGGCGCACGCCTTCCGCTGCGACGTGGCGCAACGAGAAGACGTGGAGTTGCTCGCCCGCTTCGCCGAGACGCTGTTCGAACGCCCGGTCAGCCTGGTGATCAACAACGCGGGCGTCGGCATCGGCGGTAAACCGGTCGGCCGTATCGGCTTCGACGACTGGCAGTGGGCGCTCGGCATCAACCTGTGGGGCGTGGTGCACGGCTGCGAGGTCTTCGCCCCGCGTCTGCGCGCCGCGGGCAGCGGCGGCATCATCAACGTCGCCTCGGCCGCCGGTTTCGCCGCCGCGCCCTCGATGGCCGCCTACAACGTGTCGAAGGCGGGCGTGCTGTCGCTGTCGGAGACCATGGCCGCCGAACTCAGCGGCTCCGGCGTCGCGGTCACGGTGCTGTGCCCGACGTTCGTCCGCACGAACGTCGCCCGCGACGGCCGGATCACCGAAAAATCCGCGCAGCTGGCCGACTTCCTGATGCGCTGGACCGGCTTCTCCCCCGAGCGCGTCGCGCGCACCGCCCTGGACGCGCACGACCGCGGGCAGCTCTACGTGCTGCCCCAACTGGACGCGCACGCCGTGTGGCTGCTCAAGCGGTGCTTCCCGGCGCAATACACCTTCGTCCTCGGGCTCCTGGAACGGCTTTTGCCGCAGGACGATCCGACCTCCACCGACCGCACGTCGGTCACCGACAAGACAGGAGTCTGACATGGCCATCGCGATGGACTTCGACGACATGCTCCGCAAGATCAAGGACCGCCAGTGGGCGCTGGCCGACATCGATTGGGACGCGCCGGGCGCCGAGACGATCACACCCGAATTGCACGCCAAGCTCAAGCCGTTCATGGCCGACCTGATGTGGATCGAGAACGTCGGCGCGCGCGGCTTCGCGGCGATGGCCAAGAAGGCGCCGAACGAGACGCTGCGGGAGATCTACCGCTACTTCCACGCCGAGGAGCAGAAACACGCCAACGCCGAACTGGCGCTGATGCGCCGGTGGGGCATGCTCGACGGCGACGAGATCCCGCAGCCGAACATCAACGTCAAGCTGGTGATCGACTTCCTGGACAAGTACTCCGACGACATGTCGCTGTCGTTCCTCGGCACCGTGATCCCGATGCTGGAGGTGGCGCTGGACGGCGCGTTGATCAAGTTCATCATGGACGAGATCGAGGACCCGGTCTGCCAGGAGGTCTTCCGGAAGATCAACTCCGACGAATCGAGGCACTTGGCCGTCGATTTCGCCGTGATGGACCTGCTCGGGCACGCGCAGACGCGCAAACTGCTCATCGACCTGGTCGGCGGCTGGGCCAAGCCCTCGCTGATCATCGGCGTGCTGAGCTACGTGCCGCTGCTGAACAAGATGCGCGACAACATCGTCGCGATGGGCGTCGACGAGGAGAAGCTCTACGGCGCCCTGAGGCGGTACGCGAACGTCGGAGAGCGCAGCGAATTCGCTCGCAGGCTCCCGATGTACCAGATCGTGAAGATGCACGGCAGCTGGGTGATCGACCGAGGGCACCCCTACCACCTGGTGGCCGACGCGCTGGTGAAGGTCACCGGGCTGGTGCCGAAGGCGCTGCTGCGCAACAACCCGACCTGGTCGAAGGAACTGACCTACGAGCCCGCCGCATGACAGGGAATCCCATGAGCACGCACACCCTCGACGTCGCCGTCATCGGCGGCGGGTTCGCCGGCATCGGCGCGGGCATCCGGCTGAAGCAACGCGGCATCCACGATTTCGCGATCCTCGAGCGCGGTACCGCGATCGGCGGCACCTGGCGCGACAACACTTATCCCGGTGCGGCCTGCGACATACCGTCGCGGTTGTACTCCTACAGTTTCGCGCCGAACCCGAACTGGTCGCGCACGTACTCCGGCAGCAACGAGATCCTCGGCTACATCGAGGCGATGGCCGCGCAGTTCCGGCTCGCGCCGCACATCCGGTTCGGGCACAACGTCACCGGCATTGTGTTCGACGAGCAGGCCGGGGTCTGGGAGATCGGGATCGAGGGCCACGCGCAGCCGACCCTCGCCCGCACCGTGGTACTGGCGTCCGGGCCGCTGGCCAACGCATCGCTGCCGGACATCCGCGGCATCGAGACCTACCGGGGTCACAAGATCCACAGCGCGCGGTGGGACCACGACTACGACTTCACCGGCAAGCGGGTGGCGGTGATCGGCACCGGGGCCAGCGCGGTCCAGATCATTCCGGAACTGGTCGACAAGGCGGGCTCGGTGAAGGTCTTCCAGCGCACGCCCGGCTGGGTGCTGCCGCGGGTCGACCGGCGGACCAACGGACTGACCAAGCAGCTCTACCGCCGGGTGCCCGCCGCCGAGCAACTGGCGCGGCGCGCCTGGTTCTACGGGCACGAGTCCGTAGCGCTCGGCGTGGTCTGGAACACGCCGCTGACCAGGATGGTCGAGCTGGTCGGCAAGGCGCAGCTGCGCAGGCAGGTCAAGGACCCGTGGCTGCGCCGCCAGCTCACCCCGGATTTCCGCGCGGGCTGCAAGCGCCTGCTGATGACCGACGACTACTACCCCGCCCTGCAACGGGACAACTGCAAACTGATCACCTGGCCGATCGCCCGGATCTCCGAGCACGGCATCCGCACCGCCGAAGGCATCGAACACCAGGCCGACTGCATCGTCTTCGCGACCGGATTCGACGTCTCCAAGACCGGGACGCCCATTCCGGTCGTCGGGCGCGACGGCCGGGTGCTCGCGGACGAATGGTCGCGCGGGGCCTACGCCTACAAGAGCGTCGCGGTATCCGGGTATCCCAACCTGTACCTGACCTTCGGACCCAATTCCGGACCCGGGCACAATTCGGCGCTGGTCTACATGGAAGCCCAGATCGACTATCTGGTCGGCGCGATCGGCGTCATCCTGGACCGGGATCTGCGCATGCTGGACGTGCGGCGGGACCGGCAGGACCGCTACAACGCCGCCATCCAGCGCAGGCTGGCCGCCACCACCTGGAACTCCGGGTGCCGCAGCTGGTACCTCACCGAGGACGGCTTCAACGCCACCATGTATCCGGGATTCGCCACCGAGTACGTCCATCAGTTGCGTTCGGTCGATCTCGACGACTACCTCGTCGTCGAATCGACCGCCGACCAGCGGCGACGACGGGTCGCACCGGTTTCCTAGGTGCCGAGGCAGCGGCGGCGCGGACGATAGACTCGGTCGGCAGGCAGTTGGCAGCGCGCCGCCGGTCCATCGGCGCCGTGGTCAGCGAGGGAGGTGAGATCGACGCCGGAGTACCGGATCGATGACCTCGCGCGCGCCGCGGGCACGACCACCCGCAACGTGCGCGCCTACCAGGAACGCGGGCTGCTGCCGCCGCCGGTCGGCAAGGACGGCCGGGCCAGCATCTACGACGACGCCCACCTGGAGCGGCTGCGGTTGATCGACGCGCTGCTACAGCGCGGCTTCACCACCGCGCACATCGCCGACTTCATCACCAGCTGGGAGACCGGCAAGGACCTGACCGAGGTGCTCGGCCTGCAACACGCCGTGACGGCGTCCTGGGCGAAGGACGAGACCTTCGAGGTGCCCCGCGAGCTGATCGGCACCATCCTCGGCGCCGAGGCCGACGAACTGGTCGACCGGCTGCGCGAGATGAAGCTGGTGCGGCTGGAAGGCGACACGGTGGTGTTCACCGAGACCCAGCTGCTCACCTCGTTCGCCGAACTGCACGAGTACGGGCTCGAACTGCGTACGCTCATCGAGATCTACGCCAAGGTGGCCGACCGGATCGATGACATCACGCACATCATGATCACCGCCGCCAAGCAGCACATCATCGACGAGCGCGGCCCCGGCTGGCTGCCGAACACCAGCGGCGAGATCGCCGAGACCACAACGATGCTCAACAAGATGCGCGAGCTGGCGATCGCCTCGGTGCACGCGACGCTCGCCCGCTCGATGGACGTGACGCTCCGGCGCGAACTCGGCGACTATCTCGCCACGGCCGCCGAGCGGGAGAAACAGCGCAGCGAATCCGGTCGCGACGTACCCTCCTAGGCAAGCACGGAGTGCTGCCGACCTTCGACGGATGGAGTCGCTGTGGGGCCCGACCGACCGAGAATCCCGCCGGTGCCGCTGGTGCGGGCCGTCGAATCGGTTCGCGGCGCGCTGGCCGTCGCGTTCCGCAAACTGGTGCCGGGCCACGTCGCGCTGATGGAGCTGATCGCCGCGGGCTGGATCACGCAGGCCATCCATGCCGCCGCTGCGCTCGGCGTGGCCGACGAACTCGCGGCCGGGCCACGGACGGGCGCGGAGCTGGCGGCGGCGGTCGGCGCCGACGAGGACGCGCTGCGGCGATTGCTGCGGCTGCTGATCAGCTACGGCATCTTCACCCAGCGGCGCGACGGACGGTACGCGTTGTCGCCCATGGCGCGGGCGCTGTGCGAGGACGCGAACGTGTCGCTGCGCGACGCCGTGCTCTTCTTCGGTTCGCCCGCCCATCGCCGCCACTGGTCGCACCTGGTCGACGCCGTGCGTACCGGCGAACCGGTCGGCGAGAAACTGAACGGGATGTCGTTCTTCGACTATGTCCAGCACGACCGCGAACTCGGCGACCTGTTCGACCGCGCGATGACCAGCATCGGCAGCCTGGCCATGGAACCGCTGTTCGCGGCCTACGACTTCGGCCGCTACCAGACCTTGGTCGACGTCGGCGGCGGTGAGGGAACCCTGCTCGCCGAAATCTTGCGCCGTGCCCCACGGTCGCGCGGCATCCTGTTCGACCTTCCCGAAGTGGTGGCCGCCGCGCCCGCTCGCCTCGCCGAACTCGGTCTCGCCGATCGCTGCGCCGTGGAAAGCGGATCGTTCTTCGACAGCGTGCCCAAGGGCGGCGACGCCTACATCCTCAAACACATCCTGCACGACTGGGCCGAACCGGAGGCCGGACGTATTCTGCGCACGGTGCGCGCGGCCATGAACCCGGGCGCCCGCCTGCTGATCGTCGAGCTGGTCGTTCCCGAACACACCGCGCCGCACCCGAGCAAGTTCATCGACCTGGAGATGCTCGTCAACGCGGGCGGGCGGGAGCGGACCGAGGCCGAGTACCGCGATTTCCTCGCCAGGCACGGATTCACGCTGACCAAGCGCGTGCCGACGGCGTCTCCGGACAACGTGCTGGAGGCCCGGCCGAGCTGACCGTATCCGAGCGGCACGGTCACGACGCCACGGCGGGGACGACGAACGCGAGGGTGGCGACCCCTACCGCGCCGTCGGCCACGCACGTCACGCGCATCGGCTTGCCGACCGGTGTCTGCTGGGACTCGAAACCGCTGTAGTAACCGAACACGGGCCCGGACCGCACCGAGGGACGGAAGAATCCGAGACACTCGGCGTCCAGCACGAACTTTCCCTCACCTGCGTGACACAGCGCGGCCGCGTCGGTGACCCCTCGGTCGACGTAACAACCGGTCGGCTCGGCCGCCGCGGGCCCGGCTCCGGCCCAGACCAGACCGCCCACGAAGACCAGCAGGCCTGCTCCCCGCATGATGGTGTGCACCGCAACCTCCTCGGCAGATCTCGGCCCCACCAGATCGTTGCTGCGGGGCTTCCACTGACACCGGCGAACCCTTACGAATATTGCAGCAGAACCGGGGCGGACGGTCGAGCGCGACACCGCCTCGAAACCATGGTTTTCCAGGTCGGTTACCGGACACCTGCGGTCTCGGGGCCGGGACCGCTAGGCTACGAACAGTATTGGTGGGTTCGGTGAGGATGTGAGTCGGCCGTGGAATGGACCTTCACTCCGGACGAGTTCGCCCATATCTGGCGCGAGACCGATCTGGATCGTCACCCGTTCCCGCTGCGCATTCTGGAGACGCCCCGCACCGAGGACGAGGCCGAGAGACTGCGCGAAGCGCTCACCGAGCGGCTGCCGTTCGGCTCGGACCCGGATCTGTCGGCCTGCCTGCGTATCCTGGCCGCACCACACACCAGAATCGTGGCGATCGGCGGCACGCACCAGCCGGGCGGCGAACTGCGGTTGCTGGCCGCCGCCATCTACGACCGCGCGGTGCTCGCCGTGCAGGAACCCGGCACGAACCCGGGTTACGGCGGGCGGGTGCGTATTTCGATCGGGCACAGTTCGAAACTGGGGCGGCGGATCACGGCGCTGCTGCCGAAGACGCCACCGGGACGCGAACCCGCGCGGGTGGCGTCCGGCGAGGCGGTGCGCGACCAGGAGACCGTGCCCGCGCGGCAACAGGCAGCGCCCCGGATTCGCAAGCTGCTGCTCGAGCCGCACACCGCCGAGGGCCACATCAGAATCGAACCGCGATTGGATCGCCCGACTCCGCCCCCGCCCATCCACTACACCTGGATCGACGTCCGCGACGACGGACGGTACCTGATCAAAGCGGGTGCCGAAGTGCGCATCGCACCGGCCTCTCCCGAGCAGATCGCCACCCAATTACAGAAGCGCATCCCGGTTTAGCCCGCTTTCGCGACCGTGCCCGCCGACTATTGCTGCCCGGCACCGCGCTTCCGGTTAGTCTGGGGCGGACCGACCGATCTCAGGGGTGAGCGATGACGATCGAGACCAGCCGAGCCGATATCGCCCGATTCAAGGAGGCCGCGCAGGCCGGGACCGTCCAGTTCGATCCGGCGGCGGCTCGGCAGTGCGCCGAAATGTACGACCGGCAGGCCGATCGGCTCATCCACCTACGGCAAAGCCTCGAATCCGCCTCGGAACTAGGAGGTTTCGGTGGATTCGTCTCCGCCCGGCAGTTGCAGGCTGGCTTCAGCCGCAAGGCCACGGACGCGGCGGCTCTGCTCGACCACTACATCGAAGCGGCCTACCGCATGAAAGAGGCGTTCCTGATCAGCGGAGGACTGTTCGAAGAGGCCGATGCGGCGAGCGCCGCCGCCCTGCGCGCGGTGCGGGCGAGGTTGCCCCGATGAGCGGCTCCGATCCCACCTACATCAGCTCGATGGAGCATTTCGAGTCGCTGCCGCACGAGGAGATCTACGCGAAGGCACAGGAGATCGACGCGGCCCAGGTGCTGCGCGCGTCGACGATCTGGCTCGAGGCGGCCGGGGCGCTCACCACGTCGTTGCCGATCACACGCGGCGGTGTGGACCGCGTGATGGACTCGGCCGGATGGACAGGCGCCGCCGCCGACGCCGCCCAGGCGTCCGCGCGCAGTTTCGCGGCGTCGGCCGATGAACTGGCCGCGGTGCTCGGCCAGGTGGGAGCCCGGCTCGGCGGGGTCGCCGCAGCCGCAGAGGCGGTGAAGATCGCGGTGGTGCCGCCCGGCGCGTCCGGGCCGGTCGGCGCGATCGCGCAACTCCTGGAGGCCGCGCACGTCATCAACGCGCAGATGGCGCAGGAGGCGTTGCGCCAGGAGGCCGTGCTCGCGATGAACATGGTCTACAAGCCCGCCTATTCCGCGGCGGGAACCGCCGTGCCCGCGCTGCCCACGCCACCCGCTGTCACGGCGCCCTCCGCGCCGCAGGCGGTTTCCCCTGACGCACCGAGGTATTCGGCGCCCGAGCAAGCGCTGCCGAACGAGCAATGGTCGCCGGACACGACGCCACCCGCCCCTGCTCCGGCACCCGCCGCGCCGGAATCGTCCGAGCCGTCCCACAATCCGGTACCGCCAGCTCAACCGAGGCCGGACCCGCAACAGGCCCCCTCCACCCAGACGCCGACGCCGCAACCCACGCCGTCACCGGAGCCGGCGCCGCCGACACAGCAGGCGCCGACCACCACGCCTCCGTCGCCGCAACCCACGCCGGCGCCGCAACCCCCGCCGTCGCCGCAACCCGCACCGCCGTCACCGGAACCGGCTCCGCCGACGCAGCAGGCGCCGCCCACCACACCGGCGCCACCGAGTCCTCCACCCGCGCCGCACATCCCGGAGCCCGCACCACCGCCGAGTTCGTCGGCACCACCGCCCACTCCGCCGCCCGCTCCCCCCGCGCCGGAACCGGCACCACCGAGCCCGCCCCAAACCCAACCGCCGAGCCCGCAGCCACCGCCACCCCCGGTGCCCGACTCGGCCGGTCCCGCGGTCCCGCTACCCGACCCGGGTGGCCAACCCGGTGTCACCGGCCCGGTGGAAGGCAGTCAGGAGCAGATTCCGACGACCAACCAACCCGGCGTCGTACCGTCCTGACAACCCGACACCGGACGTTCCCGCACGGGGCCGCCCACCCGAGCCGCGACTGTCCGTCCGCTCGGGAGGGCTCCTCGACCACGTACCCGGTCGGCTGGTCCGCGCTCAGACCTTGACCAGGTCGTCGGCGTGGATGACCGGGCGTTGCATGGTGTCGGGGAGTTCGGCGGTGGAGCGACCGAGCATGCCCGCCAGTTCGGTGCTGTCGTATTCGACGACGCCACGGGCGACAACGTGGCCCTCGGGGGCGACCAGGTCCACCACGTCACCGCCGTAGAAACGGCCGCGTACGCCGACGATTCCCGCCGCCAGCAGCGACCGGCGCCGGTGCGCCACCGCGTGGACCGCGCCGTCGTCGATGAGCAGCGCGCCGCGGCTGTCGGCGGCGTGCCGGACCCAGAACTTGCGGGCGGACAACCGCACCGGGCGGGCGGCGAACGCGGTGCCGACCGTGCCGGTGGTCAGTGCGGTGGCGGCCGACGAGGCGGCGGCCAGCAGAACCGGCACGCCCGCGTCCGCGGCCAGGCGCGCCGCCGACAACTTCGACGCCATGCCTCCGGTGCCGAGCGCGCCGCCGCTGCCCGCGATGACGCCGTCCAGGTCCGCGCTGCTGCGCACCTCCGGAATCAGCGTGGCCGCGCCTTTGCGCGGGTCACCGTCGTAGAGGCCCTCCACATCCGACAGCAGCACGAGCGCGTCGGCGCCGACCAGGTGGGCGACCAGGGCCGCGAGCCGGTCGTTGTCACCGAAGCGGATCTCTTCCGTCGCCACGGTGTCGTTCTCGTTCACCACCGCCACCGCGCCGAGCGAGCGCAGGCGATCGAGAGTGCGCTGCGCGTTGCGGTGATGCTCGCGGCGGGCGAAGTCGTCGGCGCTGAGCAGCACCTGCCCGACCGTGCGGCCATAACGGGCGAACGACGTGCCCCAGGCATGCGCCAGCGCCAGCTGCCCGACGCTCGCCGCGGCCTGCTTGGTCGCCAGATCACGCGGACGGCTGGTCAGGCCGAGCGGCGCGATGCCCGCGCCGATCGCGCCCGAGGAGACGACCACCACATCGGATCCGGCGCGCATCCGCGCCTCCACCGCGTCGGCGAGCCGATCCAGCCGCGCGGTGTCCAGGCCGCCCTTCAAGCTGGTCAGCGCCGATGAACCGATCTTGACCACGACGCGTCGCGCCGACGCGATCGCCAGCCGGGCCTCGCTCAGGCCCGGCGAATCCGCCTGCGCGGTTGCCGAACTCATCTGCATCGCCACCCAACTCCCTGCGCCACAATCGAATCCACGGTAGTCAGGGCGGTTGCCCTACTCCTCGTCTTCCCGCACCAAACCGCGTCGCACCCGGGACGCGTGCTTGCGCTCGGCCGCGCTGACCCGGTCGGACTGCTCCAGTCGGATGTCGGTGCCGCGCCCGGTGGGCACCATGTCGACGCCCGCCGAGATCTGGGGCTCCCACTCGAAGGTCACGTCGCCGATGGTCACCGGAGCGCCCGGCTCCGCGCCCAGCTTCACCAGTTCGTCCTCGACGCCGAGGCGGGCCAGGCGGTCGGCCAGATAGCCGACGGCCTCGTCGTTGTCGAACTGGGTCTGGCGCACCCAGCGCTCCGGCCGGGTGCCGCGCACGATGAAGCCGCCCGGCTCCTCCGGGTCGGCGATCACGCTGAAACCGGCCTCGTCCACCGCGATCGGGCGGATGACCGGGCGCTTGGGCGCGGCCTGCGGATGCTCATCGCGGTAACGGCGCACCAGGTCGGCGAGCGCGAAGGTCAGAGGGCGCAGACCCGCCCGGCTCACCGCGGAGATCTCGAACACCGGCCAGCCGCGCTCGGCGAACTCCGGAGTCACCATTTCGGCCAGTTCGGCCGCGTCCGGCACGTCGATCTTGTTCAGGATCACGACGCGCGGCCGGTCGGCCAGGTCGCCGAGCCCGGCGTCCGCGCTCAAGGCGGGCTTGTACGCCGCCAGTTCCGCCTCGAGCGCGTCGACGTCGGACACCGGGTCGCGGCCCGGCTCCAGCGTCGCGCAGTCCACCACGTGGGCGAGCACCGCGCAGCGCTCGAGGTGCCGCAGGAAGTCCAGGCCCAGTCCCCGGCCCGCGCTCGCGCCCGGGATCAATCCGGGCACGTCGGCGACGGTGAAGGTGGTGTCACCGCTGGCGACGACACCGAGGTTGGGCACCAGCGTGGTGAACGGGTAGTCGGCGATCTTCGGCTTGGCCGCCGAGAGCACCGAGACCAGCGAGGATTTGCCCGCCGAGGGGAAGCCGACCAGCCCGACATCGGCGACCGACTTCAGTTCCAGGACCAGGTCGAGTTCTTCGCCGTCCTCACCGAGCAGCGCGAAACCCGGCGCCTTGCGGGCCTTGGACGCCAGCGCGGCATTGCCGAGCCCGCCGCGACCGCCGCGGGCGACGACGTAGCGATTGCCCGCGCCGACCAGGTCGGCGAGCACCTTGCCGTCGTCGTCGAGCACCACGGTGCCGTCGGGCACCTTCAGCACCAGATCGGCGCCCTGCTTGCCGTCGCGGTTGCCACCCTCGCCCGGTTTGCCGTTGCCCGCCTTCGCGTGCGGGTGGAAGTGGAAGTCCAAGAGGGTGTGCACGTTGGAGTCGACCTCGAGGATGACATCGCCGCCGTTGCCGCCGTTGCCGCCGTCCGGCCCGCCGAGGGGCTTGAATTTCTCGCGGTGCACCGAGGCGCAGCCGTGGCCGCCCTTACCCGCACGCACATGCAGTACGACACGGTCGATGAATTTGGACATACGCCGGATCATCCTCCTTCGGGACTGGTCGTACTCGGCACTGCTTGTTCGGGAACACGAAAAACGGGCCAGGGTGTGGTGACCCTGACCCGCTCGCTGTTGTCCGGAAGTGGTTCGGCGGTCAGGCCTGAACCGGCTCCGGAGTCACGATGTTGACGGTCTTGCGTCCGCGCTTGGTTCCGAACGACACCGCACCCGCCGCCAGGGCGAACAGGGTGTCGTCACCGCCACGGCCGACGTTCACGCCGGGGTGGAAGTGGGTGCCGCGCTGACGCACCAGGATCTCGCCCGCCTTGACCGACTGGCCGCCGAAGCGCTTGACGCCGAGTCGCTGGGCGTTGGAATCGCGTCCGTTCCGGGAGCTGGACGCACCCTTCTTGTGTGCCATAGCTGGTTCTCCTCGGGATGTCTTACTTGATGCCGGTGACCTTCAGGACCGTCAACGGCTGACGGTGACCCTGGCGCTTGTGGTAGCCGGTCTTGTTCTTGAACTTGTGGATGCGGATCTTCGGGCCCTTGGTCTGCTCGACCACCTCGGCGGCCACGGAGACCTGAGCCAGCTTCGCGGCATCGGTGGTCAGCTCGGCGCCGTCGACGACGAGAACCGGATCCAGCGCCACGGCGGTGCCCGGCGCACCCTCGATCTTCTCGACCTTCACCAGGTCACCGACCGCGACCTTGTACTGCTTTCCGCCGGTCTTGACGATCGCGTACGTTGCCATCGGTCGGCTGCCCTTCTTCCTGTAGTGCTCGGCACTTGCTCACGCGGCGATTCCTCCGGTCTGATGCCACCGGAAACCGCCACACGACTGGTCTGGTAATCGCCACCGCCTCGGCGCCTGGTGGCTCTCGGTATCGAACTGTCGAGAACCGGGCCACGAAGACAAAATATGTTGTCACCGGGCAGCGACTGTCCAAGATTACAGGACGGCTACCGGGACGACCAAACCGGCATCCGCCCCCGCGGCGCGGCCGGGCCACCGGTCAGCCGCCGGAACGCACCTGGCCCCCACCGGATGGACCGGCGGGGGCCAGGAAAACGTGCGCGACGACTCAGTTCGACCCGTCCGGCGCGCCTGCCGGGCGGCCCACCGCCCGCCTGCGCGGCCGGCTGCGCTGCGGCAATTCGGCCGGGTCCGGCTGGGAGTAGTCGACCGAGGGCGCCTGCTCCCCGGTGGGCAGCACGAATACCGCTCCCGAACTGTCCGAAGCGGGCGCGGCGGCCGAACGAGCGACTCGCCTGCGACGAGCGGGACGGGCCGGCTCCGGTTCGGCGACGCCGTTGGCGGCCGCGCCGTTCTCCGCCGTCGAGACAGACGGCGCTGCCGCGACCGGCTCCGGCTCCGTGACCGGTTCGGGCTCGGCAGCCGCCGCGGACGCGTCCACAGCGACCGGCTCTCGCGCCGGTACGGGCTCGGCCTTCTCGACTTCCTCGACGACCTCGACCACTTCCGCGGGCTCGGTCTCCGGTTCTTCGGCGGGCACCGCCACCGCAGCCTCGACGACCTCGGTGACCACGGGTTCCGCGGCGGGCTCGGCGACCGGGGCTTCGGCCGTCTCCCGGCCCTGCGGCTCGGCGGCCTCTTCCCCGGCGTACTCCGGCTCCTGCTCGGCGTCCTCCGACTGGTGCGCCGCCATCGCCAGCGCCACCGGATGCGCCCGTCGGACGGCCGCCTCCTCGTCGGGGTGCTCGGGCGCGGGACCGGACCCGTTCGCGGGCTGAGCCGATGCGGCCGCACCCTTGTCCCGGCCGCGTCGCCTGCGTGAACCGCTCTCCCGGGTGCGTCCAGCCGTCTCCTCGCCGGTACCGGGCTCCACCGGGTAGGTGTGCACGAGGATGCCACGACCGTGGCAGTGCTCGCAGGTGGTGGAGAACGCCTCGACCAGTCCGGTGCCCAGCTTCTTGCGGGTCATCTGGACCAAGCCCAGCGAGGTCACTTCGGACACCTGGTGGCGGGTGCGGTCCCGGCCGAGGGCCTCGGTCAGGCGGCGCAGCACCAGGTCGCGGTTGGACTCGAGCACCATGTCGATGAAGTCGACCACGATCATGCCGCCGATGTCGCGCAACCGCATCTGGCGCACGATCTCCTCGGCCGCCTCCAGGTTGTTCCTGGTGACCGTCTCCTCCAGGTTGCTGCCGCCGGAACCGGTGAACTTGCCGGTGTTCACGTCGATCACCGTCATGGCCTCGGTGCGGTCGATCACCAGGGTGCCGCCCGAGGGCAGCCACACCTTGCGATCCAGCGCCTTGGCCAGCTGCTCGTCGATCCGGTAGGTCTCGAACACGTCGACGCCGTTGTTCTCGTGCCTGGAGACCCTGGCCAGCAGGTCCGGCGCCACGGTGCCGATGTACTTCTCGACCGTGCTCCACGCGCGGTCACCTTCGATCACCAGCTTGGAGAAGTCCTCGTTGAACAGGTCGCGGATGACCTTGACCAGCAGGTCGGGCTCCTCGTAGAGCGTCTTGGGCGCGTTGTTGTCCTTGCCCGTCTGCTCCTGGATGGTGCGCCAGGTGGCCTGCAACCGCTCCACGTCACGGGCCAGTTCGGTCTCGCTGACGCCTTCTGAGGCGGTGCGGATGATCACACCGGCGTCGGCGGGCACGATATCGCGCAGGATCTCCTTCAGGCGCTTGCGCTCGGTGTCGGGCAGCTTGCGGCTGATCCCGGTGGAGGTGCCGCCCGGCACGTACACCAGGAAGCGCCCGGCCAGGCTGATCTGGGTGGTCAGGCGGGCGCCCTTGTGGCCGACCGGGTCCTTGCTCACCTGCACCAGCACCTGATCGCCCGGCCGCAGCGCCTGCTCGATCTTGCGCTCCTTGCCGCCGAGCCCGGCGGCCTCCCAGTTGACCTCACCCGCGTAGAGGACGCCGTTGCGGCCGCGGCCGATGTCGACGAACGCCGCCTCCATGCTGGGCAGGACGTTCTGCACCTTGCCCAGGTAGACGTTGCCGACCATGGACGCGGAGCCGGTGCTCGTGACGAAGTGCTCGACCAGGACGTTGTCCTCGAGCACGGCGACTTGCGTCGCGGTGGGATGGTCGGGGAACGACTTCTCCCGCACCACCATCACCCGATCCACGGCTTCGCGCCGCGCCAGGAATTCCGACTCGGTCAGAATCGGCGGGCGGCGGCGGCCCGCCTCGCGTCCGTCCCGCCTGCGCTGCCGCTTGGCTTCCAGGCGGGTGGAACCGGTGATGCCCTGGACCTCGTCGACCGCGACGCGGCTGCGGCTCTTGTTGCGCGGCTCGCGCTCGTGCACGACCGTGTTCGGCGGATCGTCGTCGGCGGCCTCGTTCTCACCGGACTCGCCGGCCACCTTGCGGCGGCGGCGACGGCGGCGGCGACGGCTGGAGCCTTCCGGCGCGCCCTCCTCGTCCTCGCCATCGCCCTCGGCGGACTCCGGCGCTTCCACCGCTTCGGTGACCTCGGCGGTCTCAGGGGCCGGCTCCTCCTCGGCCTCGGACTCGGTCTCCTCGCCCTCGTCGTCGGCTTCGGACTGCTGCTCGCCCCGGCCACGCCCGCGGCCACGACGCCCGCGACGCCTGCGGCGCGGCTGCTCTTCGGCGTCGCCCTGGTCGGCGGTCTCCTCCCGCTCGTCCTCGGTGACCTCGGTCTCGTCCTCGGCGGGCTCGGGCGCCGGTTCCCCGGTGCGCCGGGGATCGCGCTCGGCGCGACGCCGTCTGCGCGCCTCCTCGGCGGCCGAGGCGTCCGGCGGCAGGAACAGCGGCGCCTGCACGACAGCGGCGGACTCGAACACCGCCGGGTCCACCGGCTCCGGCTCAGGGCGCACCGAGTGCGTGAACAACTGCGTGTGGTTGGTCGCCGCAGCGCCGGTCGGCGCCTGGGTGGCGCCCGGCACGTCCGGTGCGGAGAAGATGACGCCCGCACCGGTGAAAGGCGTGGCGCTCCCCGATTCCTCTGCGGGTTGCCGCGGCTCTCCGGCCGCCGGGGCAGGCTGCGCCTGCGTGGTGGCGGGCTCGGGGGTAGGCGCCGGTGCGGAGGCATCCGCCTGCGCGGAAGCGGGCTGCTCGGCCGCGGCGTCCGCCTCTCCCGTCACCAAGGCGTCGCGCACCGACTCCGCGACGGCGCGGTCGACATTCGACTGCGCGCTGCGCGCGTCCGCCCCCAGTTCGGTCAGCTTGGCCAGGATGCGCTTGCTCGTTACCCCCAGCAGCTTGGCGAGTGCGTGAACTCGGATTCGCTCCGGCAATTGTTCGGCATCCTGTGATGTTGTTTCCAGCGGCTCTTGATCGGCCACGAAGTCTCCTCGGGCCCCCGGGCGCGTCCCTCCCTGCGGGAGTGACGCGGCCGACGCGGGGGCGCTGTCCGTCCGACTCACACCCGGTGGGCGCGAGGTCAAGTGGTCTCGCCCCGCGTGCCCGGTTATCTCCTCGGTGGTTCGTCGTTCGGGCTAACTGGTCACGCGGCGCCTGGCTGTATGGCTGAACTCCGCGGATCGAGCGCTCATCCAGCGTGCCTACGCGGACAGCCGGCCTCGTAACCAGGCCTTTTGTCCACAGCAGCGATGATCGGCATCGAACCGTGGTGTCATCCGGCTGCGCTCGTCACGTCTCGTTCGCGCACCTGCACGAACAGTCGGCGTCGAAAGCAGCCGATGCCAGTATCCCATACCGCGCGCCGGGCGTTCGCCATCGGCGCTCGACTCGCCTCCGGCCCGCGGCGCGAATCAGGCGTCGCGGCAGCGCGGGCACGGCGATCAGAGCGCGGTCAGGCAGGCCGCTCGGGGAACCAGAGCGCGATCTCACGCTTGGCCGATTCGGGCGAATCGGACCCGTGGACCAGGTTCTCCTGGGTCTCGAGAGCGAAGTCCCCGCGAATGCTGCCCGGCACGGCCTTCTCGACGGGGTCGGTGCCGCCCGCGATCTGGCGGAACGCGGCGATAGCGCGGGGGCCCTCCAGGATGGCCGCCACGACGGGGCCCGAGGTGATGAACTCGATGAGGGACCCGAAGAACGGCTTCTCGGCGTGCTCGGCGTAGTGGCCCTCGGCCAACTCCTGGGATACGTGCTTCAGCTCGAGGGCGACGATCTTCAGGCCCTTGCGCTCGATGCGTGCCAGCACCTCGCCGACAAGGCCACGGGCCACACCGTCCGGCTTGATGAGTACCAACGTCTGCTCAGTCACGGCGCACAGCCTATCCGGCGCGCTCGCGGGCACCGCAGCAGCGGTCGAACCGACCGGTCCGGGCAGGGCCACGGCGGCTTCCCACGGCCCGCGCAGGCGGACAACGGCTCAGGTCCGCCGCCCGCCACAGCGAGAAGCTACGGCCGCTGGATGCGCTGACTCGGCAGCAGGCCCTTCTCCATCCGCTCGCGCACGTCGGCGCGCAGCACCAGGATGAAGCCCCAGACCACGCCGAAGATCACGCCGATGACGCCGATGGACAGGTGGATGAACGCGCCGAGCAGGACGAACACTTGCAGCCCGAGATTGAACGGCAGCGCCCAGGACCGCCGCTGCAACCCGGCTCCGAGGAACATCACCACCGCGAGAACCACGAGGTAGGTGCCGGACAGCCAGGTCACCCCGCCGCCGACGTCGGCGACCACCGGCAGGGCCAGCAGCACCACGATCGCCTCGAGCACGAGGGTCCCCGCCATCACCCCGCGGAAACCTTTCCACGGGTCGGTCGCGGGCGCGGGTACCGACTGCTCGCCCTGGTCGGCCGGTTCGCTCATGCTGTGCCCTCCTCGGCGTTCGCCGGAACGCTGTCGCGCCCGGCGCTCATGCTGTGACGGTACGGGCGGACGTGTGCGCCGCACCGCCACGGGTGCGCGGGCCGTGGCCCGCGGGCCTGCCGGTCATGCCGGGTCCTTCCCGAACAGCGCCCGCGCCGCACCCGCCGTGACCACCGACCCCGTGATCACCACACCCGCGCCCGACACCGTCTCGCCCGGCTCACCCACCTCTTCGGCGATCGCGATCGCGGTCTCCAGCGCGTCGGGCATGGTCGCCGCGGTGACCACCCGCTCGTCGCCGAAGCGCTGGACGGCGAGGTCGGCCAAGGCATCCACGTCCAGCGCGCGCGGCGAACCGTTGCTGGTGACGACGATCTCATCGAACACCGGCTCCAGCGCGGTGAGGATGCCGTCTACGTCCTTGTCACCGAGCACCGCGATCACGCCGACCAGCTTGCGGAAGTCGAACTCCGCGGTCAGCGTCGCGGCCAGCGCTCGCGCGCCCGCCGGATTGTGCGCGGCATCGATGAAGATGGTCGGCGCGTTGCGCATCCGCTCGAGCCGCCCGGGGCTGGTGACGCTCGCGAAACCGGCACGCACGGCGTCGATGTCGAGCTGGCGCTGCGCGCCCGCGCCGAAGAACGCCTCCACCGCCGCCAGCGCGAGCACGGCGTTGCGCGCCTGATGCTCGCCGTGCAACGGCAGGAAGATCTCGTCGTACACCCCGCCGAGGCCCTGCAACTCGAGTTGCTGGCCGCCGACGGCGATCTGCCGGGCGAGCACCCGGAACTCCGAGCCCTCGCGCGCCACCGCCGCGTCCACCTCGACGGCGCGGCGCAGCAGCACCTCCATCGCCTCCGGGTCCTGCTCCGCGATCACCGCGACGTTGTCGCGCGGCACCAGGCTCTCCGGGGCGCGCTTGATGATCCCGGCCTTCTCGCCCGCGATCGAGGCCAGGTCCGGACCGAGATACTCGGTGTGGTCCAAGCCGATCGGCGTGATCACCGCGACCTGCCCGTCGATGACGTTGGTGGCGTCCCAGGTGCCGCCCATACCGGTCTCCACGACCGCGACATCGATCGGCGCCTCGGCGAACGCCGCGAAGGCCATGCCGGTGAGCACCTCGAACTTGCTCATCGCCGGACCGCCCGCGGCCTCCGACTGCTTGTCGATCATCTCGACGAAGGGCAGCAGTTCGCGGTAGATCTCCACATAGCGGGCCGGGGTGATCGGCGCGTTGTCGATGCTGATCCGCTCGGTGGCCAGCTGCAGGTGCGGACTGGTGATCCGGCCCGTTCGCCGGTGCAGCGCGGTGAGCAGCGCGTCGATCATCCTGGTCACCGAGGTCTTGCCGTTGGTGCCCGCGATGTGGATGGCCGGGTAGTTCTGCTGTGGCGAACCGAGCAGGTCCATCAGCGTGGCGATCCGGGCCAGCGACGGCTCGATCTTGGTCTCCGGCCAGCGCTGGTCGAGCTCCGCCTCGACCAGCGCCATCTCGGCCAGCTCCACCGGGGAGGGCCCCGACCCCAGCCGCGCCCCGCCGCCACGGCGCTCGTCGTCGCCGTATTGCGGTTCCGGCTCGTGGTTCACTTCCCGCTCAGCTCCGCCAGTCGCGCCCCGATGCGCGTCACCTCGTCGGAGGCAACCCGCTGCCGGTCGCGGATCTTCTCGACCACGTGCTCGGGCGCCTTGGACAGGAAGGCCTCGTTGCCGAGCTTCGCGGCGGTGCCCTGCAGTTCCTTCTGCGCGGCGGCCAGGTCCTTCTCCAGCCTGCGGCGCTCGGCGTCCAGGTCGACCGCGCCGGAGGTGTCCAGCTCCACGGTGACCGTCCCGTTGCTCAGGCGGACCTCCACCGACGCCGTCGCGGCGAAGTCCGGGCCGGGTTCGGTGAGCCGGGCCAGATTCGCCACCGACGCCGTCTGCTCGCCGAGCCCAGCCTCGTCCACGCCGATCAGCTTGGCCGCCACCTTCTGCTTGTCGGCCAGGCCCTGGTCGCTGCGGAACCGCCGGATCTCCGTGATCAACCGCTGGGTGTCCGCGACGCGTTGCGCCGCCGCCTCGTCCGCGGGCACACCGGAGGCCTGCGGCCACGGCGCGATCACCACCGACTCGCCACCGGTCAGCGCCTGCCACAACGCCTCGGTGACGAACGGGATGACCGGGTGCAGCAGGCGCAGCACCGCGTCGAGCACCGAACCGAGCACCAACCGGGTCGCCTCGGCGCGCGCGCCGTCGGCGGCGAACTGCACCTTGGCCAGCTCCAGGTACCAGTCGCACAGTTCGTCCCAGGCGAAGTGGTAGAGCGCCTCGCAGGCCTTGCCGAACTCGTAGGCGTCGAACGCGGCGTCCGCTTCGGCGCGCACCGCGTCCAGCCGGTCCAGGATCCAGCGGTCGGCGTCGGTGAGCTGTGCGCGATCGGGCAGGTCGCCGACCCGCGCGCCGTTCATCAGCGCGAACTTGGCCGCGTTGAACAGCTTGGTCACGAAGCTGCGCGAGGCGAGCACGTGCGGCTCGCCCACCGAGAGATCACCGCCCGGCTGCGCGCCACGCGCGAGGGTGAACCGCGTGGCGTCGGCGCCGAAGCCGTTGATCCAGTCCAGCGGGTTGATGCCGTTGCCGCGCGACTTGGACATCTTCTTGCCGAACTGATCGCGGATCAGGCCGTGCAGGAACACGTCCTTGAACGGCACCTGGCGCTCGCCGCCCTTGCCCGCGGTCAGCGCGGCGTCCTCGGCGACGTAGGTACCGAACATCATCATCCGCGCCACCCAGAAGAACAGGATGTCGTAGCCGGTGACGAGAACGCTGGTGGGATAGAACTTCTCCAGCTCGGCGGTGGCGTGCGGCCAGCCCATCGTGGAGAACGGCCACAGGCCCGAGGAGAACCACGTGTCGAGCACGTCGGGGTCCTGCACCCAGCCCTCGGGCGCCTGTTCGTCGGGGCCGACGCACACCACTTCGCCCTCGGGGCCGTACCAGATCGGGATGCGGTGGCCCCACCACAGCTGACGCGAGATGCACCAGTCGTGCATGTCGTCGACCCAGCCGAACCAGCGCGGCTCCTGGCTCTTGGGGTGGATCACGGTGTCGCCGGCCCGCACGGCATCACCGGCCGCCTTGGCCAGCGACTCGACCTTCACCCACCACTGCATGGACAGGCGCGGCTCGATCGGCTCGCCGGTGCGCTCGGAGTGCCCGACGCTGTGCAGGTACGGCCGCTTCTCGGCGACCACCCTGCCCTCTCTGGCGAGCCGCTCGCGCACCTTGACGCGCGCCTCGAAACGGTCCATGCCGTCGAATTCGGTGCCGGTGCCGGTGATCCGGCCGCGCTCGTCCATGATCGTCGGCATCGGCAGCCCGTGCCGAAGACCCATCTCGAAGTCGTTGGGGTCGTGCGCGGGTGTGATCTTCACCGCGCCGGAGCCGAACTCCGGATCGACGTAGTCGTCGGCGATGATCGGGATCTGCCGACCGGTGATCGGGTGCTCCAGTGTGGTGCCGATCAACGCGCGGTAACGCGGGTCTTCCGGGTGCACGGCCACCGCCGTGTCGCCCAGCATGGTCTCCACCCGGGTGGTGGCCACGACGACGTGCGGTTCGGCGTCGTCCAGCGAGCCGTAGCGCAGCGAGACCAGCTCGCCCTCGACGTCCTCGTACTTGACCTCGATGTCGGAGATCGCGGTGCGCAGCTCCGGCGACCAGTTCACCAGCCGCTCCGCGCGATAGATCAGTCCCGCGTCGTAGAGCCGCTTGAACATGGTCTGCACGGCGCGCGAGAGGCCCTCGTCCATGGTGAAGCGGTCCCGGCTCCAGTCGACGCCGTCGCCGAGCGCGCGCATCTGCCACTGGATGGCGCCGCCGGACTCCCGCTTCCAGTCCCACACCTTCTGCACGAACAGTTCCCGGCCGAAGTCTTCCTTCGTCTTGCCGTCCACCGCGAGCTGCTTCTCGACCACGGTCTGGGTGGCGATGCCCGCGTGGTCCATGCCGGGCAGCCAGAGCACCTCGTAGCCCTGCATGCGCTTGCGGCGCGACAGCGTGTCCATCAAGGTGTGGTCGAGCGCGTGGCCCATGTGCAGCGTGCCGGTGACGTTCGGCGGCGGCAGCACGATCGAGTACGGGGGCTTCCCGCTGGCGGGGTCGGCGGTGAAATAGCCAGCGGCTACCCAGCGCTCGTACATCTCGGCCTCCACCTCGCCGGGGGTCCAGCTCTTGGGGAGGGCATCGGCACGATTACGCGTGTTGTCAGGGGCTGCGCTGGTCACTCCGCGATTCTAGAGCGCGCCGATCCGGGACTTCGGCTCGGTCGATCCACCGACCGGCCCCGCCTCCGAAATCGGCGGACGGCGGCGAATCGGCGGACGGCGGCGAATCGGCGGACGGCGGCACGCCCGCCACAGCGCTCGGCGCCAACCGTGCCACAGCGCTCGGCGCCAACCGTGCCGGGCGGTATTCCGCGCCGGAGACGAAGAGAGGCGGAGTCTTCGGTGGATGAGGGACACCGAACACTCCGCCCATGTCAGAAGCTTACCGGCGATCCGAGGCCCGGCTCGGAATCCATAAGTAATTCTCAGCTTCCGGCATTTCGCACCCCGGATATTCCGCTTATCGGACGAGCGCGGCGGCGTCGGCCAGCACCAAGTCGCCATTGATCGCGATCGCGGCGGTCGAACCCGCGCCCGCCGCGCTGATCACCTGAGCGGCCGGATTGCTGACGTTCCCCGCGGCCCAGACTCCCGGCGCGCTGGTGCGCCCGGTTGCGTCCGTCACCACCCAGCCGTTGTCGTCGAACGCGCAGCCCAGCGCCGCCGGCACCGCGTCGTTGGCGCGGAAGGTCGGCGCGACGAACACCGCGGTCCTCGGCACCGCTCGCCCGTCGGCCAGCTCCACCCCGCGCAGCCGGTCGTCCACCACCAACCGCGCCACCGCGCCGTCGAGCACACGCACCCGGCGCGCGGCCAAGTGGGCGCGGTCATCGTCGGTGAGGGTCATCGTGTTCGGGAAGAAGACGACGTCGTCCGACCACTGCGGCAGCAGCATCGCCAGATGCACCGCGCGGGCCAGTGCGCCGGGTTCCGGCCCGCCGAGCACACCGATCGGCTGGTCCCGAACCTCGTAGCCGTGGCAGTACGGGCAGTGCAGCACGTCACGGCCCCAGCGCTCGCGCACTCCCGGCAGATCCGGCAGCTCGTCCCGCAGTCCGGTGGCGACCAGCACCCGCCGCGCCCGCAGCGTCGCGCCGCTTCCGAGCCGCAGCAGGTACTCGGCCCCGTCGGCCCGTTCCGCGTCGACGACGACGTCATCAATGACGTCCGCGCCGTAGCTCTCGACCTCGGCGACGCCACTGGCCAGCAGCTCCGCCGGGGGCATGCCGTCCCGGGACAGGAACCCGTGCATATGGTCGGCCGGCGCGTTGCGCGGCGCGCCACCCCTGACCACCGCGACCCGTCGCCGCGCCCGCGCCAGGACCAGCGCCCCGGACAGCCCCGCCGCACCGCCACCGACGACCACCACGTCGTACATCTCGCTCATCTCGCTCATGCGCGATCACCTCCACCGACAGGGTGCCGCCGACCGCCGCCAGGCAGCAACTAATGTTGCCAAATCAGGGAAAGAGCGGTGCACTGGTGACATGTCCACACCACCCGGCATCACCCAAGCCCTCGCCGACATCGGCCCGCGACTCAAAGCGCTGCGCACCCGCCGCAACGTCACGCTCACCGCGCTGTCCGAAAGCACCGGCATCTCCAAGAGCACGCTCTCCCGGCTGGAATCCGGGCAGCGGAAAGCGAGTCTGGAACTGCTGCTGCCGATCGCGATGGCCCACCAGGTGCCACTGGACGAACTGGTCGCCGCACCACGGATCGCCGATCCCCGGGTCCATACGACGGCACGGAAGATGAACGGGCTCACCATCGTTCCGCTCACCAGGCAGCCGGGGCCGTTGCAGGCGTTCAAGATCATCATTCCGCCCGATCGCGGCGAACCCGATCCGAAGGTGCACGAGGGTTTCGAGTGGCTCTACGTGCTGTCCGGCCGGCTCCGGCTGGTGCTCGGTGAGCACGATCTGGTGCTCGGTCCCGGCGAGGCGGCCGAATTCGACACCCGCCAACCGCATTGGTTCGGCAGCGCGGGCCGTGGTCCGGTGGAGATACTGAGCCTCTTCGGATCCCAAGGCGAACGAATGCATCTGCGGGCACGGTCGGCGAGCCGGAAACGCCAATAGAGCGAATTCGAGAAACCAGGGTTTTCCCGGTTGCCGAACACGGGCCGGTTGCGGACGCTGGGAGAGGTGAACCCTCCGCTGGACGCCGTGCCGGTGTACGCACCCGAACCCCGGCTGCCGATTCTGGTCCCGGACACGTTGCACGACCTGCGCGGTCACGCGATCGTGGAGCTCCGCTACCCGGCCGCGGCGGCGCTGATCGTCGCGGGCGTGCCCGGCGCGGGCAAGAGCACCGCGTTGCGCAAGTTCTTCGGCGCCGACGCGGCCGCGACCGCACCGTCGCTCAGTGCCAGCGGAGTGCTGGTGCTCGACTCGATGCAGGCCCGGAATCGTCTGCGGCCCAGACTCTGGTGGCTGCCCTACCTGTTGTGGCGTCCGCTGGTGCACGCGGCGCACTTCCTGGCGATCCGCGCCGCGTTGCGCGATGCCGCCGGGCCCGTCGTCATCCACGACTGCGGCACGTTTCGCTGGGCACGCAGCCTGATCGCGCGGTGGGCCGTGGACCGCGAACTGCACCTGCTGATGGTCGACGTGCCCGCGACGGTGGCGCGCGCGGGCCAGCACAGCCGGGGCAGGCGGATCAACCACCTGACCTTCCGGCTGCACGTGCGGCGCTGGCGGCAGCTGATGCGGGCGGTCGCGACCGAGCATCGGTCGCCGGAGGGCGCGTCGAGATCGGTGGTCATCGTCGACCGGGCGGCCGTCAACCGATTGCGCTCGGTGACATTCGCCTGAGCGCTGCCGCCGGGGCGGTCAGGGCACCAGGACGGTCAACGCGGCGGGGATCGCGCGGATGGTGATCGGCAGCGTGCCCGCCGGTTCGCCGTCCGCGGTCGCGGGCGCGCCCACCGCGGTCAGAGTGACGGCCGCGGCGCGGAACTGCACGACCCCCGGATGGTCGCGGCGCTTGCCCGCCGACAGCGCCGGCAGCAAGCGCAGCATCTCCACCCGCGACAACGCGCCCACCACGGTCAGGTCGAGCAGTCCGTTGTCCATGATCGCGTCCGGGCAGATCAGCATGCCGCCGCCGTAGGTGCGGGTGTTGCCGACCGCGACCATGACCGCCTCGGTCTCCAGCAGGGAACCCGCGCCCGGGTTGGTCAGTCCCTCGGTCACCGCGCCCTGCAACTCGACCCGGTAGGGCACGGTGAAACGCCCGGAGATCTCGGCCAGCGCGGCGACGGTGTAACGCAGCCTGCCCTTGGGCCAGCGCATCTCGTTGGCGCGAAGCGTGACCCGCGCGTCGAACCCGGTGCCGGTCACCGTGGCGAACCACATCGGCGGCGCGGGTGATTCGATCCGGCCGAGATCGATCGTCCTGGTGTGCCCGCGCAGCACGAGGGCGGCGGCGGCGACGGGGTCGTCGGTCGGCACGCCGAGTTCCCTGGCCAGGTCGTTGCCGGTGCCCGCGGGGATCATGCCGAGGGCGACCCCGGTCTCCGCGACGGCCGGGAGGGTCACGTTGAGCAGGCCGTCACCGCCGACGCACACCACCGCGTCCGGTGCCGCGCCACTCACGCCCGCGACCGAATCCCGCACCCGCCGGACCGTTTCGGCGGCCGAGGGCGCGCACACCTCGGTGACCTCGGCGCCACCCGCGCGGAAGCGGGCGATCGCGGCGCTCGCCGCGTCGCCTCCTCGGCCGTGCCCGGACCGCGGATTGGTCACCACGGTGATCCGGCGCACCGGCGAATGCTCCGTCACGGCAGCAGCTTTCCGGGATTCAGGATGCCTGCCGGGTCGAGCTCGGCCTTCACCGCGCGCAGGACGCGCACGCCGAGGTCGCCGACCTCGTCCGGCACCCATGGGCGGTGATCGGTACCCACCGCGTGGTGATGGGTGATGGTGCCGCCCGCGGCGACGATGGCGTCTCCCGCCGCGCGCTTGGCGGTCTGCCACTGGACCAGCGGATCGTCCAACTGCTTGGCGACGACGGTGAAATACAGCGACGCCCCGGTCGGATAGGTGTGCGAGATGTGGCACATGACCAACGGCGGGGTCCCCTGACCGCCGAGTGTTCCGGTCAGCGCCGCGGTCACCTTCGCCTTGAGCGCGCTCAGATTCGACCAGGTGGTGGCGGTCTCCAGCGTTTCGCAGAGCACGCCGACATCCAAGAGCGCGTCGCGCAGGTACGGTGCGGCGAAACGGCCGTGCTCCCATTCCCTGGCCGGTGTCTCCCCCAGCGGCGCCCCGCCCGCCGCGGCCAGCAGCGCACCCGCTTCGAGGCTGCGCGCGGCCACATGCGCCGCACTGCCCTCGTAGGTGGTGACGGCCAGGCACCCGGCCACCGGGTTGCCGCCGATGTCACCGGCGCGGGCGAGGTTGATCCCGGTCTCCACCTCGTCGGACAGCCGCAGCACCGTCGGCGCCGCGCCCGCCTGCACCACCGAACGCAGCGCGGCGGCCCCGGTCGTGAAGTCGGGGAACGACCACGCCTGGTACACAACGGTTTCCGCGACGGGGTGCACCCGCAGAGTGACTTCGGTGATCACTCCGAGCGTTCCCTCCGAGCCGACGAACAGCTCGCGCAGATCCGGCCCGGCGGCCGAAGCGGGGGCGCGTCCGAGTTCCAGCGTGCCGCTGGGCGTGGCGACCTTCAGCCGCTGCACCATGTCCTCGAAACGGCCGTAACCCGCCGAAGCCTGGCCGGACGATCGCGTGGCCGCGAAGCCGCCGATGGTGGCGAACTCGAAGCTCTGCGGGAAGTGCCCGAGCGAGAGTCCGTGCGCGCCGAGCAGTTCCTCCGCGCGCGGACCGGTGAGTCCCGCGCCCAGCGTGGCGGTGCCGCTGACCGGGTCGATCTCGGTGACACCGTCCAGCCTGCGCAGATCCAGCGCGATCACCGCGCCGAAACCGCCGCGCACTGGATCGACACCGCCGACAACGCTGGTGCCGCCACCGAACGGCACCACGGCGACGGCGTGCGCCGCGCAGTAGGCGAGCACGCCGAGCACCTGATCGTGATCAGCCGGGAACACCACGGCGTCCGGCGCGTCCTGCGGGCCTGCGGACCGGCGGCGCAGCAGATCGGGTGTGCTCTTTCCCCCCGCGTGCCGCAGCCGATCGCGGTGGTCGGCCGATACGTTTCCGGAGCCGACCACCTCCGCCAACCCGGCTCGAAGCGCGGGCGTCAACGCCGATTCGCGCAGTGGCACGTCGCCCTCATCGCGGCGCGCCACCGGGTTGCCGGACACCCCGAACACCTGCGTCAGCAGACCGCGGATCCGCTCCGGAAGCGGCTTGTGCCCGGCCGGGACGCCCCAGGCGTCCCAGACCATACTCGGCGCCGGCTCACCGCCGGTGTGCTGCTGCGTTTCCACCATGCGTTACAGTTTGACATAGACTGTCAAGCAGTAACGAAAATCGGCACATCTCTCCCTGATCGGCGGCGCGCCGATCGCCCGACCACCGGTGGTGACACGTTGACCGCTCCCGACGACTCCGCCGAGCATTCGCTCTCGGCGACCGACCTGGCGATCCTCGACGCGGCCCGCGACTGCGTCCAGGAGTTCGGTGTGCGCCGCACCACGCTCACCGAGGTGGCGCGGCGCGCGGGCGTCAGCAGGCCGACCGTCTACCGCCGCTGGCCGGATACCGGTTCACTGGTGGCCGAGTTGCTGGTCCGCGAGCTGCGCGGCATCGTGGCGGCGACCATGCCGTCCGCGGGCAGCGCGCGCACCAGGCTGGTCGAAGGCATCGTGGCCGGAGCGGCGACAGTTCGCTCGAACCCGTTGTTCGGCAAGATTTTTCGCACCGACACCGATCTGATGCTCACCTACGTTTTCGGCAGGCTCGGGCGCAACCAGCGCGCGCTGATCGAGCTGTTCGCGGCGGGCATCCGGCAAGGGCAGCGGGACGGTTCGATTCGCGACGGCGACCCGGAGGGGATGGCCGCGATGCTGTTGCTGATCAGCCAATCGGCGGTGCAATCGGCGGGCACCGTCGCACCCTTGCTGGCGGGCGAGCGCCTCGACACCGAACTCCGTCGCGCGATCGACGGATATCTCGACGACCGCGCCCACCAACCGGCCGCCGACCGTGACCGAGGCGGACCGCGATGAGCCCGTGTTCCGGACCTTCCCGTCGGCCCCGAAAGGCACTGACATGACCGAGGATCGCGCGCGCAGCGCAAACTCCGCCTTGAACGCCGCCCGCCGCGCCGCAGACCTGTCCCGGCTCGGCGACGGCGCCGGAATCGACGTCCTGGTGATCGGCGGCGGCGTCACCGGTGCGGGCGCGGCGCTCGACGCTGCTGCCCGGGGGCTGCGCACCGTGCTGGTGGAACGCCACGATCTAGCCTTCGGCACCAGTCGCTGGAGTTCGAAGCTGGTACACGGCGGCCTGCGCTATCTGGCGAGCGGCCGGGTCGGCATCGCCCACGAGAGCGCGGTGGAACGCGGCATCCTGATGCGCACCACGGCGCCGCACCTGGTGCGCCCGCTGCCGCAACTGGTACCACTGCTGCCGGAGATCGGCGCGACGCGAGCGGCGCTGGTGCGCGCCGGCTTCCTGGCGGGTGACCTGCTGCGCCGTGGCGCGGGCACCCCGGCGGCGATCCTGCCCCGTTCCCGTCGCGTCGCCGCCGCGGAGGCCGTGCGCCTGGCGCCGACCGTGCGGCGCGCGGACCTGCGCGGCGGCCTCCAGGCATGGGACGGGCAACTGGTCGACGACGCGCGCCTGGTGGTCGCGCTGGCACGCACCGCGGCGGCCAACGGCGCGCTGGTGCTGACCCGCGTCGAAGCACTCGAGGTGACCGGGGACGCGGCGACCCTGCGCGACACACGCACCGGCGAGACCCTCACGGTGCGGCCGCGCACCGTGGTGAATGCCACCGGCGTCTGGGCCGACCAGGTGGATCCGAGCATCCGGCTGCGCCCGAGCCGTGGCACCCATCTGGTGTTCTCCGCCGCGGCCTTCGGTGGCCTGACCGCCGCGCTGACCGTTCCGGTACCCGGCAGCATCGGCCGCTTCGTCTTCGCCTTCCCCGCAGCGCACGGCCGGGTGTATCTGGGCCTCACCGACGAAGACGCGCCGGGACCGGTACCCGACGAGCCGAAGCCGACCGACGGTGAGATCGGATTCCTGCTCGACACCATCAATCCGGCCCTGCGCGAGCCGCTCACCCGGAACGATATCCGTGGCTCCTACGCCGGGCTGCGCCCGCTGCTGCAGACCGCCGACGACAGCACGGCCGACATCTCCCGCAAGCACGCGGTGCTGCGCTCCCCGGCCGGAATCGTCACCATCGTCGGCGGCAAGCTCACGACCTACCGGAAGATGGCCGAGGACGTGGTCGACGCCGCGATCGCACAGGGCGGTCTCACCGCAGGGCCGTGCCGCACCCGGCGACTCCCCTTGGTCGGCGCGGTCTCCGGGGCGGCACGCGACCGCATCGGCGCCCCGCCCGTGCTGATCGAGCGCTACGGCGGCGAGGCGGCCACCGTGCTGGCCGCGGCGCGCCGCGACCCGGCGCTCGCCGAACCGGTCGCGCCCGGAATCGACGTACTGCGCGCCGAATTCGCGTTCGCGGTGTCCCACGAGGGGGCGCTCGACGCCGAGGACCTGCTGGATCGGCGCACGCGCATCGGCCTTGTCGCCGAGGACCGGGCCGCCGCGGCCCCGGCGGCCGAGCTGGCCTTCACATAGCTGCTCATCGCTTCTCGCGGCCGGAGTCGATTGATCATCCGGACAACTCCGCGCATGCACCCGCGCGGGCGACGGTCGAGGCCGTGCACATGTCCGACTGTGCGCAGCACGTTCAGCGGTGCCATCTCCGCGTTGAACGACCAGCCGCCGAGTCGACCGCCGCCCACCGGCACTTCTCGCCGGTGTCCCTCGACCACGCGGACAACTCCGCGCAGTCAGCGGTCGAGGCGGTACGCGTATTCGGGCAGCGCGCAGCACGATCAACTCCGGCGACCCCGCGTTCAACGACCAAGCCACCGAGTCGGCCGCCGCTCACCGGCACTTCTCGCCGGTGTCCATCGACCACGCGGACAACTCCGCCACGCATGCACGCGCGCCGCCAACGGTCCAAGCCGCGCGCGTATTCGGCAGCGCGCAGCACGATCCACTCCGGCGACCCCGCGTTCAACGACCAAGCCACCGAGTCGGCCGCCGCTCACCGGCACTTCTCGCCGGTGTCCATCGACCACGCGAACAACTCCGCTCGCATGCACGCGCGCGGCCAGCGGTCGAGGCCGTACGCGTGTTCGGCGGCGCGCAGCGCGATCAGTCCTGGCGTTTCCTCCTCCGCCGACAGGTACCGGAAGCCGAGCCGCTGGTAGTACGGACCGTTCCAGGGGACCTCGGTGAACGTGGTCAACGTCAGCGCGGGCAGTCCAGCGTCGGCGGCCCAGCGCGCGGCTCGGTCGAGCAACCGCTTGCCGATCCGGCGTCCCGCGTAGCGGGGGTGCACCGAGACCTGCTCGATATGGGCGTTGCCGTCCACCACGCTCACGACCAGGTAGCCGATCGGCGAGTCGTCGTCGGTCCACACCCAGGCGCGCCCGGCCTGCTGGAACTCGCGCAGCGCCGCCACCGTAGGTGGGTCGTCGTCGGCCACCGCCGTCATGCCGATCTCCGCGAACGGCTTGCCCGCCGCGCGTTCGATGTCCTGGAGCGCGGGCAGGTCGTGCGTCGTCGCGGGCCGGATCACCGGCCCATTCTGGCTCCGGGCCGATGGTAGGGGCCAGCGAATATCACTGCGCGCGCGTGGCGAGGATGCCGTTCAGCAGCACCTGGACCGCCCAGGCCGCGCGGGCGTTACCGGCACCGGTCAGCAGAGCGTCGCGCATGGCAACGACGGTCGGATAGCGATCGGCAGGCAACTCCGCGAAGCGCCGCCGCATCGCGGCGAGATACTCCCGCTCGGTACCGCCACCGGTGTTGTGCGCGCTCTGTTCCGCCGCCGACGCGGTGATGTGCAGATAGAGCAGGTCCACCGCCCATGCCGCGGTCCGGTCGTCGAGACCGGCTTCGACGAGCGCCCCGAGCATCAGTTCCACCAGCCGCAGAGCGTTCGGGCTGCTGGGGATCTCGCCGAGCGCGACGAGGGCCAGTCCTTCGTGCCTGCTCATCACCGCGACCGTGGCGTCGACCAGCGCGGTGAGCCGCTGCCGCCAGTCCGCACCCGCGGGCTCCCGGACCGCGCCGAGGACATGATCGAGCATGGCTGCCAGCAGATCCTCGCGATTGGCGACGTAGACGTAGAGCGAGGCGGCGCCGGTGTCCAGCTCCTGCGCCACCCGGCGCATGGTCAGCGCCGACGCTCCGTCCCGGTCAAGGACGCGCAAGCCCGTCTCGACGATCACCTCCCGGCTCAGCGGAGCTTTCGCCGGACGGGACCGGCGGCTGACGGCTGCTGCGCTCATCCGCCGAGCATAACCAGCGACGAACGTCGTTCGGGTGAACGGCGCAGGTCCGCGGCCACCGACCGCTTTCAAAAAGAGCACACCGACACATCTACTGTGACGCACGACACCGGCCCGGTATATGTGGCATGACCGCCGCTTGCTGCGGGAAAGACCACAACGCGCAGCTCACAGCCGTACCGAAGGCGGAAGTAACCCCCTCGCGAGAATCTGCGTGGCAGCGGTTGATTCGGCGAGCAGGCGGCACGGCGGTCTGTTCCCGGATTCCCCAGCGGGTTGCTCCGAGACCCGGGTTCGGTTCCCCCCGACGCTCTATGCTGGCTTCGGTATGCCGGTAGTGCGCCGGGAAGGAGGGCGCGGGTGCGCAAGAAACCGTCCACCGTGGGTGTCGCACCGGGCGACGGGTGGTCGCCCGCTTCGGTGCCGTCGTCGCCTACCTCGGTGCCGAAACCACCTCCTCCGACCGCATTCTCGGCACCATCGAGGCCGTGGCCGAAGGGGATCATCCCGGCGCCGCGCTGGCGCAACGCCTGGCCGCGGTGATCTTCGGCAGCACGGTGCAACCGCCGCCGTTCGGCGTGGTGGCGCCGACCGACGACGGCGTGCTGATCCTGTTGCGCGGACCGGTGACCGCGGAGATCCAGGGCGCGGAGGGTACCCGCCGCCTCGACGGCGGGCGGGCGTTCACCTGGGTGGACGAGATCGTGCGCGAACCGGTGCGCCGCATCACGATCGGCGCGGACACCGGTGCGCTGCCGACCGCGCTGCCCCGCACCGACCTGCGCGCCGGCGTGGTCCCCGGCGGCGGTTTCGTCTTGCACGCCGCGGTGCGGCGGTCCGGGAAAGCCATGCAGCCGCGCCCATCCGAGCCTGCCGCGAAGCCCGAACCCGAGCCGACGGCGGCGGCCGGTTTCACCGCGATGCCCGAACCGACCGGAACGTCCGGCGCGGTGCCCGCCCCGCGACCGGCTGAATCGGTCCGTCCCCTCGCCAAACCGCGCCCGCCACGGCCGGTGGCGGATCGTCCGCTCACGTGGTCACACGCGCAGCCAGCGCACGAGTCGGTGGCCATGCGCAAGACGCCGGAGCACGGCGGATCCGGCGTCCCGCACCCGGCCGTCCCCGCAGGCGACGGCGTCGGCGTACTGGTCACCGAGGACGGGGCGGCCTACCCGCTGAACCGCGCCTACGTCATCGGGCGCGGTCCGCAGGTGGACGAAGCGGTCCGCGCCGCCACCGCAGCCCCGATCGTCCTCCAGCGTGACCGCCACGTCTCGCGCGTGCACGCCTATGTGTCGGTCGACGGCGGCAAGGTCTACGTCCGGGATGCCGCCGCCACGTCCGGCACCTTCATCGCCGCGCCCGGCACCGACCAGTGGACCCGGATCAGCACGTTGCCGACCGAACTCCTGCCTGGCTGGCGCGTCCGCATCAGCGAGCGGGTCCTCACCTACCGAGGCGACGACCAGCGCACGGGCATGGCCGATATCGCGAGCGCGCGGCGCCGTTCCTGATCTGCGGCGCAGGCCGCGCGTCGCCCGGCCCACCGGTCTCGCCGCCACGAGGCGGTTGCCGGGAGCGGCCCTTGCCCGCCCCGGCCACCCGGTCCGCCCCCGGCGCGAACGGCATGGAGAGCACAATGGCGGCATGCACCGAAACGGACCGAGCCGCGACATCGACGAGTCCGATCTGAGCGTGACCCCACCGAAGGAGCAGGCCGCGGGCGTCACCGCCGTGGCGGTGGCGTTGCGACGCTCGGTCGAGGAGATGGGTGTCATCCGGACCGCCCGCACCCTGGCGCGGGTCAACCAGGTGCACGGCTTCGACTGCCCCGGCTGCGCCTGGCCGGAGCCCAGCGGTCATCGCAGGCCCGCGGAGTTCTGCGAGAACGGCGCGAAGGCGGTCGCCGAGGAAGCCACGCTGCGCACGGTGACTCCCGAGTTCTTCGCCGCGCATTCCGTGGCGGAGCTGAGCGAGAGGTCCGGCTTTTGGCTCGGTCAGCAGGGCAGGCTGACCCATCCGATGGTGCTGCGCCCCGGCGACACGCATTACTCCCCCATCGCCTGGGACGAGGCCTACCGCTTGATCGCGGACACGCTGCGCGGGCTGGACTCACCCGACGAGGCGGTGTTCTACACCTCCGGCCGCACCAGCAACGAGACCGCGTTCCTCTATCAGCTGCTGGTGCGCAGCTACGGCACCAACAACCTGCCGGACTGCTCCAACATGTGCCACGAGTCCTCGGGCACGGCGCTGTCGGGCTCCATCGGCATCGGCAAGGGCTCGGTCTCCATCGATGACTTCGCCAAGGCCGACCTGATCGTCGTCGCGGGACAGAATCCGGGCACCAACCATCCACGGATGCTGAGCGCACTCGCCGCGGCCAAAGCCAAGGGCGCTCGCATCGTCGCCGTGAATCCGCTACCCGAGACCGGGCTGCTGGCCTTCCGGGATCCGCAGACGGTCAAGGGCATCACCACCGGTGTGGCGATCGCCGATGACTTCCTGCAGATCCGCCTCGGCGGCGACCTGGCCCTCTTCCAGGCGCTGGGCCGCCTGCTGCTGGAAGCCGAGGACCGCGCGCCGGGAACGGTGGTCGACCGGGCATTCGTCGACGCCCATTGCGCGGGGTACGCCGAGTACGAAAAGCACGCGCGGTCGGTCGATCTCGCCACCGTGTACGAAGCGACCGGCCTGAGCGCCGCCGAACTCGAGCACACGGCCGAGCTTTTCGCGCGGTCGCGCAACATCATCCTGTGCTGGGCGATGGGCCTGACCCAGCAGACCCACGCCGTCGCCACCATCGAGGAGGCCACCAACCTGCTGCTGCTGCGCGGCATGATCGGCAAGCCGGGCGCCGGCGTGTGCCCGGTGCGCGGCCACTCCAACGTCCAGGGCGACCGCACCATGGGCATCTGGGAGAAAATGCCCCACGCCTTTCTCGACGCGCTCGATCGCGAGTTCGGCATCACCAGCCCGCGCGAGCACGGCTTCGACACCGTCGCGGCCATCCGCGCCATGCGCGACGGGCACGCGAAGGTCTTCTTCGGCATGGGCGGCAACTTCGTCTCCGCCACCCCTGACACCGCCGTGACCGAGGCCGCGCTGCGCGGCTGCGCGCTCACCGTGCAGGTCTCCACCAAACTCAACCGCAGCCACGTCGTCCACGGACGCACCGCGTTGATCCTGCCCACGCTCGGGCGCACCGACCTCGATCTCGCCCCGGACGGCACCAAACGTCAAGTCTCGGTGGAGGACTCGATGTCGATGGTGCACCTGTCCACCGGGCGGTTGAAGCCGGTCAGCGACCAGCTGCGCAGCGAAGTCGCCATCGTCTGCGAACTCGCCCAGGCGCTCTTCGGTCCCGAGCACCCGGTGCCGTGGGCACGTTTCGCCCGCGACTACGACCACATCCGCGACGCCATCTCCCGCGTGGTTCCGGGCTGCGCCGACTACAACGCGAAAGTCCGGGCCCGCGACGGCTTCCAGCTCCCGCACCCGCCGCGCGACGCCCGCGAATTCCGCACCGCCACCGGCAAGGCCAACTTCGCGGTCAACGAGCTGAGCTGGCTGCCGGTGCCCCACGGCAGGCTGATCCTGCAAACCCTGCGCAGCCACGACCAGTACAACACCACCATCTACGGCTTGGACGATCGCTACCGCGGCATCCACAACGGCCGCAAGGTGGTGCTGGTCCACCCCGACGACATCACCGCCTTCGGCTTCCGCGACGGCGACCTGGTCGACATCGTCTCCGAATGGACCGACGGCACCGAACGCCGGGTCGAAGGCTTCCGCCTGGTCTCCTACCCCACACCGCGCGGCAACGCCGCCGCCTACTACCCCGAGACCAATCCCTTGGTTCCGCTGGATCACGTCGCGAAACGGTCCAACACACCGGTCTCCAAAGCGGTCACCGTCCGGTTCGAGGCGAGCGCCCGCAAGGAGACGGCATGAGTCGCGTCACCGCCCGCCGCCGGATGCGCCGGATCTCGCCCACCGGGGAGATCCAGCGCCCGGACACCCTCGCCGTCGAGGAACCGCTGGAAATCCGCATCGGCGGGCAATCGCTGACGGTCACCATGCGCACCCCCGGCAACGACATCGACCTCGTGCACGGCTTCCTGGCGAGCGAGGGCATGATCGGCTCCGCCGGGGACATAGTGGCGGCCCGCTACTGCGCGGGCACCGACGACCAGGGCCGCAACACCTACAACGTCCTCGACGTCACCCTGCGGACGTCCGTTCCCGTGCCGACCCGCGGCTTCCTCACCACCGGCGCCTGCGGCCTGTGCGGCAAGACCGCCCTGGACGAGGTGCGCACCCGCACCCGGTTCCCGCTGCCGTCCGGCCGCCCCGTGGTCGACCCTCGTGCGCTGGCCGCCATGCCCGGCATGCTGCGCGAGCGCCAGTCGGTGTTCGACGCCACCGGCGGCTTGCACGCCGCGGGGCTGTTCACCGCCGAGGGCTCGGCGCTGGCGGTGCGCGAGGACATCGGCAGGCACAACGCGGTGGACAAGGTGATCGGATGGGCGCTGCGCGAGTCCCGGGTTCCCGGGCGCGACCTGGTGCTGATCGTGAGTGGCCGCGCCTCGTTCGAACTGGTGCAGAAGGCCGTCATGGCGGGGATCCCGATCCTCGGCGCGGTCTCGGCGCCGAGTTCGCTCGCGGTCGATCTCGCCGCCGAAGCCGGGCTCAGCCTGGTCGGCTTCCTGCGCGGCGACACCATGAACGTCTACAGCGCCCCCGAGCGTATCCGGGCCGATCCGGGCGCCGACTGCTTGTTGGCCTGAGTCACTATTGCCCGCGCCGGATCGGGCGTTCTACCGTGACTGCACGAAGCCGAAACGGGTTCGGCGAGAACGGAGTGGCCGATGCGGATCTCGGTGGAGGGGAACTCCGAGGGCTTGCGGGTGCGGATGCGTTTCGAGCAGTATCGCCGTCTGCTGCTCACCCGGATCGTGCTGGCCGTGCTGGTGGTGCAAGGCGCTGTCATCGGCCTCTGGGCCACTCTGGCGCCGCACTCCTGGTACACCAGCTTCCCTGGTTTCGGCGCCCGGTGGGTAGCGGCGGACGGCCCGTACAACCACCATCTGGCGGCCGACGTCGGGTCCTTCTTCCTCGCCTTGACCGCGGTGACGATCGCCGCGCTGGTCGTCAACGGCACCACGGCGGCCCGGATCGCGGGCGTGGGCTGGCTGACCTTCGGTCTCCCCCACTTCCTGTACCACGTCTTCCACAAGCCCGCCGAGATGGGCGCCGCGAGCTTCACCGCCAGCCTGATCGCCGCGTTCTTGCTCGTGGTGGGCGGAGCGATCTGCGTCTTCGTTCCGCCGCGAGGCGAGCTGCCCCTGTCGGATCCGCGACCCGTCACGCTGCGTTTCCCACGCCGCCGCCCCCGGTCGACCCGGTGATCGACGGCCCCGGTCGGCGAGTGCGGGACGCCCGTGGGCGATCACCACGGGCGTGATCCGGTGCGTCCGCAGATCAACGCCGACTCTCCTGCCGGTCAGTCCTTCAGCGCGTTCGAGCAGCGCCGCGCGCTGACGCGCGCCGAGACCACCGATGCGGCGGTCCTCGGGAATTTCCGCTTGATCCATCAACTTCGCGGCCTTCACCGGGCCGACACCGGGCAGGGCCTTGATCACCGCGGACACCTTGGTCTTCTTGACCAACTCGTCGGAATCGGCCTTCTTCAGCAGGTCCGCGACCGAAACCTTGCCCGCCTTCACCTTGCCGATCAGTTCGGAGCGTGCCTTGCGGACCGCAGCCGCCTTGGCCAAGGCCTCGGTGCGCTGCTCTGCGGTCATGGTAGGCAGTGCCATGTCTCCTCCGCTTTCCACTCGTCACTCGACCATCTGGTCGACCGGACCGAGTAAACAGCACGGCACCGGCGGCGCAAGCTCGACACACCGGGGCACGAACAGCGGAAATAGCGATGAATTTCCCAGGTCCACGCCGTCGGAATGGATGAACGGCCGACGCCCGACGGGCGAAAAGGACGAAAAGAACATCGGGTCGTGACGCCGTTCCGAGTAACACCGGCCTGCCCATTCCCGACAGAGTCAGCGAACCCCCAGCACGGGTCATGGTTCAACGGCGAACCAGGGGGGATCAACGACGATCCCCCGCACCCGGCGCCATCGGTTCACACCGAGCGACGCCGCTACCCGCGAATGAAAACGACATCGTCTCCGTTCCCCGCAGCCGTGACAGCATGGGCGGCATGAGGCCGAGCGATCCACCGGGAGCGCCAACGCCCGCCGCGCTGTGGCTGTGGCCGGGGCAGGCGATCTACCGCGGACCGTCGCTGCGACTCGCGGCGCACTCCGCCGCGGTCGACTGCCTCGCCGTCGGGGTGGACGCCCCGTTCACGCTGGAGGCCGACGGCATCGCGCGCGCCGTGCGCAGCGCGCTGATCCCGCCACGCCGGAGACATCGCGTGATCGCGGGCGGCGACCACATGATGTTCTGCTATCTCGATCCCGGCTCGCGCAGCGCCCGGGCCTGCCGCGACCGGATCCTGCGGTGGGACAGCGGGTTCGGACTCGGGCACCGAGCGGAAACCGGGCTGATCGCCGCCGCGAGCGGACCGCGTCCCGATCCGTGCGAACTCGTCGCGCTGATCGGCGCGGCGCCGGTCCCCCCGCTGGACGAGCGGGTGACGGAGGCGATGGCGGCCCTGCTCGCCCATCCCGGCCGGGAGTGCGCCGCAGGCCGGTTCGCCGCGGCGGCCCGCTTGTCGGAGTCGCGCTTCCTGCGCCTGTTCGCGGCCCAGTCGGGCACCTCGTTCCGGCGGTACCGGCTCTGGGCCAGGATGCTCGGCGTCGGCCGCCGGATCGCCGAAGGCGCGAGCCTCACCGTCGCCTCGGCCGACGCGGGCTTCGCCAGCCCGTCACATTTCAGCGACGCTTTCCGCGCGCTGTTCGGATTGTCGGCCACCGCGCTGCTGGCCACCGGGGTTCAGATCGTCGTGCTGGACGCGGCGCAGGGGATCGAATCCGGCGCGGGATCTTGCTAGGCTACGAAATTAGAACACGTTCCACTTCGGGAGGAGACTCGATGGCCAGGCAGATCCGCGACGTGGTCGAGCAGTACGTCAAGCTGGTCGGCTCGGGCCCGACCGAGGACATCGTCGACCTGTACGCGCCCGGCGCGGTCGTGGAGGACCCGGTCGGCACCGCGCCCAAGCGCGGCCACGACGCCATCCGCGAGTTCTACGAGGTCATCGCCGCACTGGACCGGGAGACCGAGTTACGGCCCGAAGACGTCAGGATCGCGGGCAACCAAGCCGCTTTCGTGTTCACCATCGTCACCAAGGCCGGCGGCCAGCGCTTCGTCCTGTCACCGATCGACGTGATGGAGTTCGACGAGCAAGGCCGGATCACCGGAATGCGCGCCTACTGGAGTCAGGAGGACATGCGGGTCGAACCGGAGTGACCCGCCCGGCGGCCGGTGCGCCAGGTCACACCGCCGCCCCATCACATTCCGACGCGGTCTCTCGTCCGAGAAGTAGGAACCACATCCGCTGATCGAAGGAGATCGACATGGGCGCCACTCGCATCGCCGCCGTCACCCCGCAGCAGGCGGGCCCGGTGACCAAACTGCTGTACCGGCTGGCCAAGCGCCGCTTCCGCGAAGTGCCGGAGCCCTTCGCCGTCACCGCCAACCATCCGAAACTGCTCACCGCGAACGCCGTTCACGAGACCATGGTGGACAAGGCCAGCACCGCTCTGCCCGCCGTCATCCGGGAGATCGCCGTCTACCGGACGGCGTGGACGATCGGTTGTTCCTGGTGCGTCGACTTCGGCGCCATGCTCATGCGCTTGGGCGAGCTGGACGTCGCCCGGCTCGAGCACATCGCCGACTACGCGACCTCGCCGCTGTACTCCGAGGACGAGCGCGCCGCCATCGCCTACGCCGACGCGATGACCGCCACGCCGACCGCAGTCACCGACGAGCAGGTCGCCGATCTCGAGCGGCGCTTCGGGCGGGCGGGCGTGGTCGAGCTCAGCTATCACATCGCGCTGGAAAACTCACGGGCCCGGTTCAATTCGGCGCTCGGGATCACAGCGCAGGGATTCAGCACCGATTCCTGCCGGGTGCCGTGGGCGTGAAAGTAGCTGCGGCGCTGCGGGAGAAGGTCCCGGCCGACCTGGCACTTCGGCGCCGCATCCACTCCGGACTGTCGCGGCGGCCTGGAATGCACTAAGAATAAAGGGCCCCTCCGCCCGACCGTTTGGAGCCGCATGCTCGACGAACAGATCCTCGACGAAGACGTCGCACGGCTGGCGAGGCGGGTGGAGAAGGCCCGCGGCCGTCTCGCCTACCAGTTCGACCCGGCGTTGACCGGCGCGCTGTCGGAGGAGGAGCTGCTCGCCGAGCGCGAACTGGCCGAACGGATCCGGACCCAGGATCGTGAGCAGCGCTGGAAGCATGCCGAGGCGTCCGCCGCGGCATCCGACCGGGCGCGGCACACCTCAGAGGCCATCGAGAAGGCCGAGATCAAGGATCTGCTGCTGGCGCGTAAGGCCATCGCCGCGCAGCGCAGGGCCTCCAGCCCGCATGCCCGGCTGGCGTCGCTGTACCGGCATCGTTCGTGGTCGCTCGGCGCGCTGGCGGGCGTGGTCGCGGCGGGAATGCTGTGGTCGGCGGTCAATGTCCAGCACAACATCGCGCCGGGCGGGCCGACCGACCCGCTGTACTGGTTCAGCTATCTGCTCGAGGCGATGATCAGCGTGTTGCTGATCATCATCATGATCGGCACCAACAAGGTCACCGAGTGGGGCGTGCTGGACAACCGCAGCCAGGTGGCGGCGGCCGAGATCGCCCTGCTCGCCCTGACCGTCGGCTTGAACACCTACCCGTACGTGAGCGCCGGGCGGTGGTTCGATGCCGCCGTGCACGGGGTCGCTCCGGTGATGATCGGCGTCGCGCTGCTCATCCACGACGCCGCGAGCGCCCGTTACGGGCGCGCGATCGGCTACGCCACCGAGCAGGTGCGCAACCTGCCCGACCCGGGGCACGACTCCGCACCCGAACCCACCTCGGCGGACGTTTCGGCCGGCATGGACCTCGACCTCCCGGTGGGACTGTATGCTCCGCTGGTCCACGGCGCGCGCAGCTAGGTCCGACGCGCAGTCACGGACCCGTTCGGACAAACCCGGTAGTCAGGCGGCAACGTCAGCTACGCCAGACCGCAGTGAACGCATACCACGGGCCACCGAGGTGAGTCGCGGTGAAGTCGTCGAACCCAATCGGTGGGCCATGAGGTGAGTACGCCCACCCACTGCTCACCGTGAGCCCGATCCCGCCGGCCTCGATGAAGTAGACGGTTCCGTCGGGATCCTTCCTGGCATACCTGATGTCGAACCGGCCGATTTCGAGTTCGGAGCACATAGGCTCCGAACTCGCGAGAAGATCGAGGGCCACCTGCTCGAACTGCGGACGGGTGTCTTCGAACGACGGGCGGGGCAGGAGCGTAACTGCCCCTGCCACAACGATAATCAGCGCAGGGGCAGCCGCGATCCGCCATGACCATGTCCGGTCCCTACCTACGACATACAGCGTGCGGATCGCCCATACCAGACCGCAGACGAGCAGCACGAGCACGGAAGCGGCGCCGACCAACAGCGGATCAACCCAGAAGGAGCCGTAGCGGGACGGCCACCAGTCGTAGTAGAGGCACACCAACACAACGACTGGAACAACGGTGGATGCCAGATGTATCGGCCCGGGAGGCCTGTGCGGCTCGTGCTGGTCGATCAATGCCCGCACAAGTGGCTCCCGGTCGCTCACCGGACCAACGTACCGCTCCGCAGCGGTATCGAGCGTCGTCGCCGGGACGATTCCCCATCGGTAAGGGCGTCCGTCCCCGCCATGCCGTCGCTCCCAGGACCGGCGGCGTCGCGACCGGCGCCTCGATGCCGGATGAGCTGTGACCAGGCGAGCCGGACATGCGCGCCTCAGGCGGCGACGAGCACGGCGTCGGCGAGGCTGGGCATGACCTCGAAGCGCCCGAGGTCACCCGCCAGTCGCAGCAGCCGGTCCACGCACCGCGTACCGGTGACCAGACGCAGCGTGCGGTCGGTCTCTGCCAGCATGGAGCGCGCGTCGACCAGCACATACAGGCCCGCGACGCCGAAGAACGTGACCTTGGACAGATCGACCACCACCAGGGGCGCCGCCGTGCCGAGCGAGCCGATCAGCCTGCGGCGGAACACTTCGACGGTGTAGTGGTCGACCTCGCCCGCGAGCGCGCACAGCGTGATGTGCTCACTCGGGGCGGTGACGGAGATCTTGAGCCGCTCGGCGGGGTGATCGGCATTGCGAGCGGCGTTGAGAACGTAGGTGGGGTTGGCCAAGCCTGTCGACATGCGGACCTCGGTCCTGTCGCCCGCAGCAACCGTCTCACCGGACGGAATGCTTACGGGTGGTGTAACGCTCCGGAGCACGCGGCCGCCGGAACTAGGCTGTTCTGCTCAACCCTCACGAAGGTGTACCCACGCGGGTGAGCCGCCACACTCGAATTACGCCGACTTCTCCCGGCGCTCCGGCCGCTGCGGCTTGCGCGGCACGATGGTGGGCAGCACGTTGTCGTTGACGGTATCCGCGTTGACGACCACCTTCGCGACGTCGTCGCGGCTGGGGATGTCGTACATCGCGGGTTGGAGGACCTCCTCCATGATCGCCCGCAGACCGCGCGCACCGGTGCCGCGCAGGATCGCCTGGTCGGCGACGGCCTCCAGCGCGTTGTCGGTGAACTCGAGGTCGACCCCGTCCATCTCGAACAACCGGACGTACTGCTTGACCAGCGCGTTCTTCGGCTCGGAAAGAATCTTGACCAGCGATTCCTTGTCCAGGTTGGTCACCGACGCGACCACGGGCAGACGACCGATGAACTCGGGGATCAGGCCGAACTTGATCAGATCCTCCGGCATCACGTCCGCGAAGTGATCGGTGGTGTCGATCTCGGCCTTGGACCGCACCTCGGCGCCGAAGCCGATGCCGCGGTGCCCGGTACGGTCGGAGATGATCTTCTCCAAGCCCGCGAAAGCGCCCGCCACGATGAACAGCACGTTGGTGGTGTCGATTTGAATGAATTCCTGGTGCGGGTGCTTGCGCCCGCCCTGCGGCGGCACGCTCGCCTGGGTGCCCTCCAGGATCTTCAGCAGCGCCTGCTGCACGCCCTCGCCGGAGACGTCACGGGTGATCGAGGGGTTCTCGCTCTTGCGGGCGATCTTGTCGACCTCGTCGATGTAGATGATGCCGGTCTCGGCGCGCTTGACGTCGTAGTCGGCCGCCTGGATGAGCTTCAGCAGGATGTTCTCGACGTCCTCGCCGACGTATCCGGCCTCGGTGAGCGCGGTGGCGTCGGCGATGGCGAACGGCACGTTCAGCATCTTCGCCAACGTCTGGGCCAGGTAGGTCTTGCCGCAGCCGGTGGGACCCAGCATCAGAATGTTGGACTTGGCCAGCTCGACGGTCTCGCCGCGGCTGTCGCGACCTTTGTCACCGGCCTGGATGCGCTTGTAATGGTTGTAGACGGCCACCGCGAGAGTGCGCTTGGCGGTGTCCTGGCCGATGACGTAGTTCTCCAGGAAATCCCGGATCTCGGCCGGTTTGGGCAACTCGTCGAGTTTGACCTCGCTGGATTCGGCGAGCTCCTCCTCGATGATCTCGTTGCAGAGATTGATGCACTCGTCGCAGATGTACACCCCTGGTCCCGCAATGAGCTTCTTGACCTGCTTCTGGCTCTTTCCGCAGAACGAGCACTTCAGCAGATCGCCGCCATCTCCGATGCGCGCCATCTCGTGGGTCCCTACTTCCTTGTCCGCGTGCAACCGTCCGTCCAGGTTGCCAGCTGTCCACCACTTTCGCAGCCGCAAACGCATCGGCTGATCGGTGGCCGGTGGGGGGCAGTGCTGTCAACCGGGAGCAAAGGTCCCTAGGTTGACCGTACCCGGTGTTCGGGATGGAGGTCGACAACTCGCGCATGTTTCTCGCGCGGGTTGTGCTAGTTGTCACGACACCGAAAGGCGAGCGCCCGCCGAGTCGGCAACCGAGGACCTCCGGACCGCCTATCGCGCCGCGCCGGGGTTCGAACAAACTCTCGAACCCAGGCAACGCGTACGCGGTCCGGCCGGGCGGCATGCGCTTTCGGCATACTTCCCGGCCGGAATTCCCTTTTGCAGAGCGATTCACCTGCGAACCGCCGCCGGGATCGGCGATTCGCGCCGTCGTTTCCGGACCCGCCGGAAACGACGATCGGCGCCTTATTTCTGCGCGCTCAGCTTGCGGTAGTCGAACACCGTGTCGATGATCCCGTACTCCTTGGCCTCTTCGGCCGTCAGGATCTTGTCACGGTCGGTGTCCTTGCGGATGGTATCGGCGTCCTTGCCGGTGTGCCGCGCCAGGGTGGTCTCCATCAGGCGACGCATGCGCTCGATCTCGGCGGCCTGGATCTCCAGGTCCGACACCTGCCCCTGGATGCCGCCCTCGAGCGACGGCTGGTGGATCAGCACGCGGGCGTTGGGCAGGCAGGCGCGCTTGCCCGGGGTGCCGGCGGCCAGCAGCACGGCCGCGGCCGAGGCGGCCTGGCCCAGGCAGACCGTGGCGACATCGGCGCGCACGTACTGCATGGTGTCGTAGATGGCCATCAGCGAGGTGAACGAGCCACCCGGCGAGTTGATGTACATGGTGATGTCGCGGTCGGGGTCCAGCGACTCCAGCACCAGCAGCTGCGCCATGATGTCGTTCGCCGAGGCGTCGTCCACCTGCACGCCGAGGAAGATGATGCGCTCCTCGAACAGCTTGTTGTAGGGGTTGGACTCCTTGACGCCGAAGCTCGAGTGCTCGATGAACGACGGCAGGATGTAGCGCGCCTGCGGGCTCTGCGGTGCGATGCCGGACAGGCCGGCGCGCGGGTCGATCGGATTGGCCATCTGAGTCTCCAAAGTCGGTGCGGCGGCCGGACGTTCGAGGTGTCCGGGGGCCTGTGGGTGATCCGGTGCGTTACTTCTTGGCGCCGTTGGCCTGATTCGCGTGGCTGATCACGTGGTCGATGAAGCCGTACTCCAGGGCTTCGGACGCGGTGAACCAGCGGTCGCGGTCGGCGTCGGCGGTGACCTGCTCGACCGACTTACCGGTGTGCAGCGCCTGCAACTCGTTCAGCTCACGCTTGGTGTGCGCGAACTGCTCGGCCATGATCGCGATGTCGGCCGCCGAGCCGCCGATGCCCGCCGACGGCTGGTGCATCATGATGCGCGCGTGCGGCAGCGCGTAGCGCTTGCCCTTGGTGCCCGCCGTGAGCAGGAACTGGCCCATGGAGGCGGCCAGGCCCATGCCGTAGGTCGCGATGTCGCACTCGGCGAACTGCATCGTGTCGTAGATGGCCATCCCCGCGGTCACCGAGCCGCCCGGCGAGTTGATGTAGAGCGAGATGTCCTTGGTGGGGTCCTCCGCCGACAGCAGCAGGATCTGCGCGCACAGTTTGTTCGCGATGTCGTCGTCGACCTGCGTGCCGAGGAAGATGATGCGCTCACGCAGCAGGCGCTCGTACACCGAATCACTGAGGTTGAGACCAGCAGTCGCGGTTGTCATGACCCCTGCCTGGTTGATTGTCACGGATACCTGCCTTCTCTCGCCGGCTCGTTGTGGGTTGCCCCATAGCCATCACTGGTTGGAGACGCCGCACCCGATCGGACAGGGCGTATCCAACTTGCCGTCACAAACATTAACGAAGCAGGGCGGCACCGAACTCCCGGTACCGCCCTTTCTTCGCTCACAGCGCAATCAGCGCGCCTCGCGGGCGTCGACCACGCCGACATTCCACGAATTTATTCGGCGTCCGTCGCGGCCGTCTCGCCTGCCGTGTCCTCGTCCGCGGAATCGGCCGGGGCGCCGAACATTTCGGCGGTGTCCACCGGGTTGCCCGCGGAATCGGTGACGGTCACCTTGCCGACCACGCCCGCCAGCGCCTTGCCACGGCGCACGTCCGCGAACACCGCGCCGAGCTGGCCCGCCTGCTGCACCTGCTGGATGAACTGCTCCGGCGACATGCCGTAGCGCTGCGACTGGAACAGGATCCGCTCGGTGAGTTCCTCCTGCCCGACCTGGGTGCCCTCCGCCTCGGCGATCGCGTCCAGCAGCAGCTGGGTCTTCACCGACTTCTCGGCGGCCTCCTTGGTCTCGGCGTCGAACTCCTCGCGGGTGCTGCCCTGCGCCTGCAGCGCCTCGGCGAACTTGGCCTCGTCGTGGTCGAAGCCGTGCACCGCGTCGTGGGTCACGGCGTCGATCTCGGCCTTCACTACGGCGTCGGGCAGCGGCACCTCGACCTGCTCGAGCAGGGTCTCGAGCACCTTGTCGCGGATCTCGCCCGCCTGTTGCACCTTCTTGACCCGCTCGACGCGGCTGCGCAGATCGGCCTTCAGCTCCTCCAGCGTGTCGAATTCGCTCGCCAGCTGCGCGAACTCGTCGTCGGCCTCGGGCAGCTCACGCTCCTTGACCGACTGCACCGTCACGGTGATGACCGCTTCCTTGCCCGCGTGCTCGCCCGCGACCAGCTTCGAGGTGAACTCCTTCGACTCGCCCGCGGACAACCCGACCAGCGCCTCGTCCAGGCCCTCGATGAGCTGACCGGAGCCGACCTCGTGGGACAGGCCGGTGGTGGCCGCCTCGGCCACTTCCTTGCCGTCCACGGTCGCCGAGAGATCGATGGAGACGAAGTCGCCGTCCCGCACCGGCCGCTCGACGCCGGTCAGGGTGCCGAAGCGCTGGCGCAGCGACTGCAGCTGCTCCTCGATGTCCTCGTCGCCGACGGTGAAGGCGTCGACGGTGACCGCGATGCTCCCGTAGTCCGGCAGGGTGATCTCCGGCCGCACGTCGACCTCGGCGGTGAAGGCCAGCTCCTGGCCGTCCTCGATCTTGGTGATCTCGATCTCCGGTTGCCCGATGACCTTCACCTCGGAGGTGGTGACGGCCTCGCTGTAGCGGCCGGGCAGCGCGTCGTTGACGACCTGCTCCAGGATCGCGCCACGGCCGAGGCGGGCCTCGAGCAGCTTGGCGGGCGCCTTACCGGGACGGAAACCGGGGATGCGGACCTGCTTGGCCAGTGCCTTGTACGCGCGGTCGAAATCCGGCTTCAGCTCCTCGAAGGGCACCTCGACATTGATCCGGACCCGGGTCGGGCTCAGCTGCTCGACGGTGCTCTTCACGGACATGCTCCTTGTTCGTTGTTCGTACTGGTTGACGTTCGGTCTGCGGCGCCCCACCCCGCACTCCGGAGATCGGAATGGCGGGCGAGGCGGCCCTACGCTGGCTGCCGTACTCCCCCACCGGCGCCGATCCGAACCGGAGTCCCGGCCTCGGCCGAGACGACGAGGGGTGCGGCGTACGCCACGCATCCCGACCAGGTTAGTTGACCGGCCGAGCGGGCCTGCACCCGGCGGTGCCCCGCGCGGGCGGGTTACTTCCCCACCGACACCGCGTCGGTGACGAAGACCAGCGTCTCGTACGGCGCGATGCCGCGCCCGCCCGCGCCGTAGCCGAGCTCCGGCGGCACGATCAGCAATCGGCGCGAGCCTTCCCGGACGCCGACGAGTCCCTGGTCCCAGCCGTCGATGACCTGTCCGGCGCCGAGGGCGAGCTGGAACGGCTTGCCGCGTGTGAACGAGCTGTCCAGTGTCTTCTTGTCCGACCAGGTCACCAGCGCGTAGTTCATGGTCAGCTGCTGACCGGGCTCGGCGCCGGGTCCGCTGCCCTCGGACAGATCCTTGACGATCAACTGCCGGGGCGGGTCGCAGTCGTCCGGGACGGTGATGTCGGGCGCGGCGCCGAACTCGCCGCTGACGCGGATGTCCTCGGCGGTGCACTCGCGGCCCTTGCTCTGAGTGGCCGGGCCCTGCGCGGCGGAAGGTCCCGCCGCCGTCGTCTTCGGCGCGGAAGCGGTCGTGGCGGACGGCTGGTCGTCCGAGCCGCACGCCGCCAGCGCGATGGTCGTCGCGACGATGACGCCGATCCCGATGATCCTTCCGAGAATGTGCATGCCGCGGACCCTAGACCACCAGCGGGCGCCGGGCGGGACAGGCTTACCGCGACACGCTCCGACCGCCGCGCGGCGTCGCGCCCCGCTAGGCTGGCGGTGAATTCTCCATCCGGAGTTGTCGATTGCGGTCGGCAACCGTGCACGACCCGGGACGGTGGTCCTCCGTGGCGCCACTGTCCCCGATGCCCCTGACGTGAGGAGAGTCGGCGCAATGACCCACATGGCAAGTGCAGGTGGCGATACTTCGGCGGACAATGTCGGCAGCACCGGCGGCCGGACCGTGGCCCCGCGTCCCTACCGGCTGACGGATACGCCGGGCCCATTGGGACGCGACGAACTGGCGTCGATCGACGCCTGGTGGCGGGCCGCCAACTATCTCGCCGTGGGCCAGATCTATCTGATGGACAACCCGCTGCTGCGCGAGCCGCTGCGCGCCGAGCACGTCAAGCCGAGACTGCTCGGCCATTTCGGCACGGTGCCCGGCCTGAATCTGGTCTGGGCGCACGCCAATCGCGCGATCCGCGACCGCGGCCTGAACGCCGTCTTCGTCGCCGGTCCTGGGCACGGCGGCCCCGGCCCGAACGCGTGCGCCTGGTTGGAGGGCACCTACTCCGAGCTCTACAGCCATATTCCGCAGGACGCCGCGGGCATGGGCGCGCTGTTTCGCCAGTTCTCCTTTCCCGGCGGGGTGCCGAGCCACTGCGCACCGGAGACGCCCGGCTCCTTCCACGAGGGCGGCGAACTCGGCTATTCGCTGCTGCACGCGTTCGGCGCGGCCTTGGACAACCCCGATCTCACCGTGTTCTGCGTGGTCGGCGACGGCGAGGCGGAGACGGGGCCGCTGGCGACGAGCTGGCATGCGAACAAGTTCCTCAACCCGGCGCGCGACGGCGCCGTGCTGCCGATCCTGGCGCTGAACGAATACAAGATCGCCAACCCGACCATCCTGGCGCGCATCCCGGAATCGGAACTGCTCAGCCTGCTGCGCGGATACGGCTACGAGCCGATCGTCGTCGCGGGCGACGATCCAGCGGTGGTCCATCAGGCGATGGCGGCGGCGGTGGACACCAGCATGGAGCGCATCGGACGGATCCAGCGCGCCGCGCGCGGCGGCGCCGACGGGGCGCGGCCCGTGTGGCCGATGATCGTGCTGCGCACCCCCAAGGGCTGGACCTGCCCGCCGGTGGTGGACGGCGACCAGGTCGAGGGCACCTTCCGCGCGCACCAGGTTCCGTTGCCCGCCGCCCGCGCCGACGCCGAGCACCGCGCGGTCCTGGAACAGTGGCTGCGGTCCTACCGTCCGGAGGAACTGTTCGGCGCCGACGGCGTCCCGGTGCCGCGGCTGACCGCTCAGGTGCCCGCGGGCGATCGGCGGATGAGCGCCAATCCGGTCGCCAACGGTGGCGCGCTGCTGCGCGACCTGCGCCTGCCGGACTGGCGCGAGTTCGGTGTCGAGGTGCCCGCGCCCGGCGCGACCGAGCACGAGGCGACCAGGGTGCTCGGGGCCTGGCTGCGCGAGGTCACCAGGAGCAATCCGGACAACTTCCTCACCTTCGCGCCCGACGAATTGGCCAGCAACCGGCTGCAGGACATTCTCGAGGTCACCGGCCGGGACTGGCAGGCCGAGATCGACGCGCGCGACGAGAAGCTCGATCCGGCGGGCCGGGTAGTGGAGGTGCTGTCCGAGCACATGTGCCAGGGCCTGCTCGAGGGCTATCTGCTGACCGGCAGGCACGGGGTGTTCACCTGTTACGAGGCGTTCATCCACATCGTGGACGCCATGTTCAACCAACACGCCAAATGGCTCGACGCCAGCGCGGCGGTGCCGTGGCGGCGTCCGATCCCCAGCCTGAACTATCTGCTGTCCTCGCATGTCTGGCGGCAGGACCACAACGGCTTCACCCACCAGGACCCGGGCTTCCTCGACGTCGTGCTGAACAAGAAGGCCTCGATCGTCCGGGTGTATCTGCCGCCGGACGCCAACACGCTGCTGTCCACCTACGACCATTGCCTGCGCTCGCGGCACTACGTGAACGTCGTGGTGGCGGGCAAACAGCCCCAGGCCGACTGGCTGTCGGTGACCGAAGCCGCCGAGCATTGCGCGCGCGGCATCGGCATCTGGCCGTGGGCCGGGCACCGCGACGAGGCAGGCACCACGCCGGACGTGGTCCTCGCCTGCGCGGGCGACGTACCGACGCTCGAGACCCTCGCCGCCGCCGCGATCCTGCGCGAACGACTGCCCGACCTGCGCGTCCGGGTGGTCAACGTGGTCGATCTGATGCGGTTGCAGCCGCGGGAGGAGCATCCGCACGGACTGCCCGACAGCGAGTTCAACACGCTGTTCACCCGGGACCGGCCGGTGATCTTCGCTTTCCACGGCTACCCGTGGTTGGTGCACCGGCTGACCTATCGGCGCACCAACCACGGCGAATTCCATGTGCGCGGTTACAAGGAGCGGGGCACAACGACCACGCCGTTCGACATGGTGATGCTCAACGACCTGGACCGTTATCACCTGGTGATGGACGTGATAGATCGCGTGCCGAGCCTGCGCGAGCGAGCCGCGGGGCTGCGGCAGGAGATGGTCGACGCGCGGTGGACGGCGCGCGCGTGGACCAGGGAGCACGGCGCCGACATCCCCGATGTCGCGAACTGGACCTGGCCGTACCAGCGGGACTGAGCCGAAAGTACGATCGACCGTATGGAAGGTGGCGCGCATACCGCCGAGATCACCGACAAGCGCCTGTTGCGGGGGGCACGAACGCGCGCGACGGTGCTGCGGCAAGCGGTGGAAATCGCCTCGCTGGACGGCCTGGAAGGGCTCAGCTTCGGCAGGCTGGCCACCGACACCGGGCTGAGCAAGGCGGGAATCCAGACGCTGTTCCGCACCAAGGAAGCGCTACAGCTGGCGGCCGTGGACCACGCGCGGGAGCGATTCGTGGCCGCGGTCGTCGAACCGGCCAGGTCCGCGCCACACGGTGTCGCTCGCCTGCGCGCCCTGGTCGAGCACTGGATGACCTATGCCGAGACGCCGCTGTTCGCGGGCGGATGCTTCCGCGTCGCGAACATGGCCGAGCAGGACAGCAAGCCGGGACCGGTGCGCGATGCCTTGATCGGCGACCAGCGAGCGTGGGTGCGACTGCTGGCGCGGGAGTTGCGCGCGGCGGTGGCGGCCGGCGAGATCGCTGAGCTGGACGTCGATCTGGCCGCCTTCCAGATGGATGCGGTGCTCTGCGCGACCAATATCGCCCTGCGGCTCGGCGACCCGGAGGCCGCGGACCGCGCCCGTCGCATCGTCGAGGGCTTCCTCCGGCCAGCCTGAACAAGCGTTATACGGCCCGGGTATGACTCGGAACGAATTGTGGCATCCCCTAGCACATTCGAGAATCCAGGACATTCCCGGTCACCACCTTGTATCTTGCGGACAACGCGTTGCGACGCGTTTCCATTGAGCAACTCCCCCATCCGTCGCCGTTGCCGGAGGGCGCGCAGAAGGGCGGTTCCCATGAACCACACAGCCGAAGCGACCGGGTTGGAAATCCTAGGTGCGATATTGATGGTGGCCTGGATGGTCGTCATGTGGGCGGCCGTCGCCGTCTTGGTCGTCGCATTGCGTAAACCGCTGCGGCCATGGATGTTCCGCACGGCGCTCGGGGTCATCGCGCTGGGCGTGGTTGCCCAGATCGGCCACTTCCAGGAGCACGTCGCGCAAGTCGGGTACTGGATCCAGCATCCGAACGCACCGGCGTGGATGACGCCATGGGGGACCGGCCTCGCCAACGGCTTCGGCCGGGTCGACCACATGAAACCCACGCTCGGCATGGAGCTGTTGCACTTGGTCGGCAATTTCCACTTCCTCGCCGGGCTGGTCGGCGTCGCCCTGGTCACCCACCACGCTCTGGAGAGCAAGGCACGCAAGTGGGGTCGTATGGGCGTGCTGATGCAGGGCATCCACGGACTCGAGCATCTGGCACTGACCCTGACGGTCGCGTTCGGCACGAAGGCGATCGGGCTGTCGACCGTGTTCGGCCTGCTCGACCCGGGAGCCGGCGCGTCGACCTACCGCATCTGGTGGCACTTCCTCGCCAACGTGATCGGCACGACCATCTTCGCCATGGCGCTGTACCACTTGTGGCGGGAGCGCGCGGTGATCGAAGCACCGTTCCGGGATCCCGCTGCCGCCGAGCCGCGTCGCGCGCCGGCGGCGGCCAACGAGCCGGTGGCTCCCGCGTACGCGGCCGTCACCGAAGCTTGATCGGAACGGTTCCCGCACGCTGAGATGGCGCGAGCACGCCGAAAACGCCTGCGAGCGTCGCGACAGCGCTATCGAGCATTGCGGTGAACCAACAAAGGAGAGGGCGTCCGGCCATCCTGCCGGGCGCCCTCTTCGCATGCCTGCCTGTCCCTCGAATGGCCCGGCGCGAATCCGTAACGACAGCGCGACAACGTGAACGAGAGGCGTGCGCCGCGACCTCGCGTGCCACAGACCGCTGCACCGACGCTCCCTGGCTCGTCCCAGGACATCACCGCGACAGTATCCGAGCTCGCCACGTGATCTTCGAACGGGCCGAGCGGTTGCCGAGTCGCGCCGGGCGCTCCTTCGGATCCTCCCCGGCCGCTGCCGAGCGCTCGCATACGCCGCCAGAGCACGGCGAGAGCTGACAGCCGGAAGGGGGGCCAGCCGCTTCGGCCGCAGGCGTGTCCCGCTGCCGCATATCGCCGCGACCTGATCGAGCGTCTGGCATGGGCCGGGTGATCGCTCGCCCGCCGATCGTCCTCATACGGCGGAGCAGACGCGAGCCGGCGTCATCGACGACCGAAATCACCGCCCGACGTCGCTGAACCGGTCTACACCGCCACCAGCGTCACATCGGATGGGGCGCGATATCAGCCGCACGGTCGCCCACTCCCGTCCCGACCTGGCGCCCCTCGCCGCGTCAGGCCCGCAGAAGGACGGAATTCCGAGGCGCACCCGACCCAACACGCCTGGTCACAGCGTTGGCCTCAGCACCGGAAGACAGGTCACTATTCCCACCCACGAGAAACCACTCGACAACAATCGACCCGTCGCTTAATGTGACGTTACACAACGGCACGATAGATAGGGGCTCGCCGATCGGACCACACCGGACCGATCCCCGAGCCCGAGGTGGCGAGATGAACGGACGCGAACGATGACCGGCATCACGCCACACCAGCGACGGACACAGACCTGGCTCGTCCGCCCGCTGATCGTGAGCGCGATAGCGGCAACGCCGGAAACCCCGGCGCAGGCCGAAGCGCTGGCCGGGCCCGACATCGTCGAGGCGCCGCGCCCCGCGGACCCGGGCCGCCACGGATACGACAGGCCGGGCTCTTCCCATCCCGACGACCGGGACCGAGCCGACCGGCACCGCACCGAGGACGACACGTCCACGACGGATGCCGCCCCGATCCCCTCCCCGCCCCCACCTCGCGCGGCAACTCCGACCACCGCTGTTCGCCGCACCGCCGCATACCCGACCGCGCCGCCGCGCACAGCTCCAATCTCGAACGGAGACTTCCGATGACCACCATCTCCACCCGTCACGCCGCCCGGCGACTGCTCACCTGTGCCGCGATCGTCGGCGCCCTCACCGCGGGCGCCGCGGGAATCGCCACCGCGGAGTCGCACTCGGGTCCGTCGAACCCGCGCAACGGCACGGGCGACACAACCGGCTGGCACCACATCGACCCGATGGGCCAGCACCACCGCAACAGCGACCGGCTCGACGCCGAGGAGGCCGACCAGGCCGTCCGCGACTACCACCGGCGGCAGAACCAGCCCGCGCCCAGCGTCACGGCAGGCACCTCCGACAGTTCGAGCTGGTCGCGAGTGGCCCGCCCGGACGGCAGCGGTTACACCGTCTGCCGCCCGCAGGCCAGCTGGTGCCAGTGACCGCGGGGCCGAGCGCGCACACCTCGGCCTCGAACTTTCCGTGATGTCCATCTGGACCAACCATACCGCTACTCAGCGGCTCAATAGTTGATGTATCACCCCGGGAATCCACTCCGACCGGGATAGCTCACGAAAGAGAAACGCACATGATCAACATCAGCGGTCTTCGCCGGGCGCGCAGCGACAAGCGCGCCGCCACGGCACAGACGCTCACCCTGCTGGCGGCGGCAGTGGTGGCGGCGGGCGGCCTGAGTCTCGGCGCGGGCACCGCCGAGGCTCAGGGCGCTGCCTGCCTGTGGGCCGGGGGAGCCTACGACCAAGGCACGACGGTTGTCGCGGGCGGCTGGACCTTCGCCTGCGGAACCGATGGACACGGTGGTCCGTACTGGCATCGCGGACATGCCGTCCGGCAGGCGAGCACCGTGCCCAACCCCGGCGCGTACACCCACCCCGCGGGCCTGTTCAGCCCGGGCGCCCGCCAGTACGGCACGGAATACAACGACTACTGCGTAGGCAGCCAGCTGATCGAGGGCGCCGAGGACGTCTATCAGGTGGTGTCGGACGGACGCGGCGCGGTGTGGTGGAAAGCCGCCGGGTCGATAGACCAGTGGGCCTTCGACCCCGGTACCGCGCCGCAGCGCTCCTGGCGCTCGTCGAGCCTGTGCTACGACGGCTCCTTCTGACCGCATCTTCGCGAACACGCCCGTGACCGCCGCGACGGTTACGGGCGTGTTCGCGTTCGCGCGGGCCGTCGCTCGGATTCCAGCCGGATCCGCTCCTCGAGGTGATCCGGGACGTGCCAGCTGATATCGGCCCTGGTGGCCGCCATCAGCTTCCTGCGCACGGACGCCACCTGCGCGTCGACCGTCCGGATCGAGCTGCCCCGGCGCGCGGCGATGGCGCTGTTGGCCCAGCCCGCCGCGGCCAGCACGGCGACCTCCCGCTCCGCTTTGGTCAGCTCGTCCCAGCGCGAAGCCGTCGACCTGGCCCGCGGCCGCGGGTCCGGCAACTGATCGATCGAAATGCGCCCGAGCAGCAACGATTGCAGCTCGTCGCGTTCGGGGCGCAGGCGGGCGCCGCGCTGGACCGCCGCAGCGTGGGCTTCGGCGCCGATGACCGCGGTGACCGCCGCAACGGCCTGGGCGGTGCCGCGGGCCACCAGCGTGACCCGGTCGGCGACGATGCCCATCGAACGGTGCAGCGTGGCGATGCCGCCTTGCAGGACGGCGATTTCGGTGGCGGCGGCGATCGCCGCGGCGCTGCCGGTGTCCCCCGCCTCGATCCGGGCCGACAGCAGATAGGTCAGCGCCATCATGCTGAAATGCGCGACCCAGCCGGCCGTCCAGGTGTCCCCCGTGGTCAGCAGGCGCTCCAGCGTGGATTGTCCGAGCTTGACCGCCTCGCGCGGATCGCCGTGCCGGGATACCGCGATCATCCACGCCAGCTCGGCCCAGGAGATCGCCCAGCCCGCGTCCGAGGCCAGAGCCCGGTCCAGATGTCTGCGCGCGGCGCCGAGCGCGACATCGGCGGCGCCGAGATTCGCGTACGTGAGCGCCTCGAACAGTTCACTGCGCTGTTCCCCGGCCCGATCGCCGAGGGCGGCGAATTTCCGGCGCGCCCTGGCCAGCACGTCCACCGCCCGCAGATCGAGGTGGATCAACAGCAGTTCCAGACCCCAGGTGAACTCGACCGCGGCGGGCAGGCCGACGTCGGTCGCCGTCGTGTCGCGCCAGCCGCGACGCAGCTGCGGGTCGGACAGGCACTCTGCGGCGCACTCGTCCAGCAGTTGCGCGGTGTAGGCGTGCCTGCCCTGCCAGATGGCGATCCACCCCACCAGCGCGGTCGCGTTGATCCGCAGCTTGGTCGGCGGCGGGACGACCTGCGCGGTGACCTCGAGGGCCTGTTCGGTCAGGCTGGTGATGGGGCGGTTGGATCCGGTGATGAACGGCACGCGCAAGGCCATCAGCGTCGCGGCGGTCTCCAATCCGACCACGGCTTCCTCCGGGTCGGCGAGGCTGGTCTCGACGGCGATGAGGATGTTGTCCCAGGCCGCCCGCGCCCACGCCAGCCACTCCTGTTCCCCCGGGCCGTACCAGGTGGCCGGGCCCGCGGCGACGCGGTCCCGGTAGTGCCGCCGATGCCGGGCCAGCAGGCGGGCCTCGTCCAGGTGGTCGCCGCGCAGGGACAGGCGGTCCCGGACGAACACCCGCACACTCTCCAACAGGTAGTAGCGGACCGTCGTCGCGGTGATGTGGGCCGACAGCAGCGAGCGTTCCACCAGGCGCTCGAGCAGCCCGCCGATCTCCTCCGCGGGCAGCGCGGCGTCCGCGCACACCGCCACGATCGCGTCGAGTTCGGCTCCTCCGGACGGTGTTTCGTCGCTCTCGGCGTCGCAGCCGGTGGCGAACACCGACAAGCGGTCCAGCAGCAACTGCTCGTGTTCGGTGCACAGACCGTATGACCAGGCGATGACGTCGCGCACGCTGCGGTGCCGTTCGCCGACGCCGCCCCTGGCGCCGTGCGTCCACTGCAGACGGCGATCGTCGGTGTCGCCGGACAACTCGCGCAGCACGATGGCCGGTGGCCGGTGCAGCAGCCGCGCCGCGGCCAGGCGGATGAACAGCGGGTTGTTGTCGACGTGCCCGCAGATCCGGGTGGCGATGGCGAGCTGTCCCGGCTCCTCGGGAATCGGCCGTCCGGTGCGCTCGGCTCGCCGCCGGAACAGTTCGAGAGCATGCGCGCTGGACAGCGGCGGCACGGTCACCAGGTGTTCATCGATCCAGCCGATCGGTTCCCTGCTGGTCGCGACGATGGTCAAGCCTGGCACCGCCTCCAGCAGACCGACGACCAGCGGTCCGACCCCACCGAGCACGTGTTCGCAGTTGTCCAGGACCAGAATCGTCCGATGGGTCTCCTCGTCGAGGCCGCCCTCGGTGAAGGTCGCCACCAGACCGTCCCACGCGGAGCGGCCAGCGATGCCGTTCTTCGCGACGGACAGCAGCACTTCCTCGGCGACCGCGCCGGTCTCCGCGCCTGCCGCAAGCCGGGCCAGCCGTGTCCAATAGACCGCGCGTTTGGCCGCACCGCGATACCGCCGCACGGCTTCGACCGCCAGCGTCGTCTTGCCGATACCGCCCGGCCCGATCAGGGTGATCAGCCGGGCGCTCGACGAGTTGAGCAGGGCGTCGATCTGCCGCAATTCGGCATGCCTGCCCACGAACTCACCGGGCACGGCTGGGCCGTTGCCGCCACCGCTGTTCACCTCCGACATTTCGACGCACCTACCGATTCCGAAGAACACCGCTCGAGCAGCCTAATAGGAGCGGCCGGAGGAAAGGGTTCGGAAGTCCCCAGCCGACCCGGGCGATGGGGCGGCAGTCGTTTACCGATGCCTGGTTCCTCCTTTGCGGCCACGGCTGGGCCGCCGCTCGGATTCGTACCGGACCCGATCGGCGAGCTCGTCGGGAATGTGGCCCGCGATGTCGGCGCGGGAGGCGATCATCAGTTTCTGCCGGATCGCCGCCACCTGTGCGTCGACGGTCCGGACGGAACTGCGCCTGCGGCCGGCGATCGCGCTGTTGGGCCAGCCCGCCGCCGCGAAGACGGCGACATCGCGTTCGGCCTCCGACAGATCGCTCCAGCGCGAGGCGGGCCGTCGCGACGCGGGCCTGGACGCGGCGGGGCGGTCGGGTCGCCGCGAGGCGGGCGCGGCATCCATCGCGGGACACCACAGCGCGTCGAGCTCGGGACGCAGCCGCGTCCGGCGTTCGGCGGCGGCGTAGGCCCGGTCGCCGAGTACCGCCCGGGCGACTTCCGCGGCACTGCGCATCTCGGCGGCGATCAGGGGCACCCGGTCGACGGCGATGCCCATCGAGCGCTGACGTGTCTTGAAACTGCCGATCAGGTAAGCGATCTCCGTGGCGGTATCGGCGGCCCCGCCACCGGCCCGCTCGGCGATCAGGACCTGGGCCAGCGCGACGATGTGCGCGCCCACCGCCCAGCTCGCCGTCCACGTGTCCTGCTCACCGCGGTAACGGGTGAGGACACCGTGGGTCAACGTCAGTGCCTCCGCGGCGCGTCCGTGCTTGGCCAGCGCCACCGCGCGCGCGATCTCCGCCCATGCCCTCGACAGCGTCGAGCCCGACGAGACCGACCGTTCCAGGAAGCGCTCGGTGTGCTCCAGCGCCTGCCCGCGGTCGCCGACGAGGGCGGAGCAGAACGCGACGAACACGTCGCTGCGCTCGGCGCCGATCCGATCACCCTGCTCGGTGAATTTGCGGCGGGCGCGGGTGAGAACGGTGATCGCGCGCGGGTCGCCGCGCACGAGCATCAGTTCCAGTCCCCACATCCACTCCACCGGCGCGGGCAGACCGGAATCGGTATCGGTGTCACGCGGGCCCGCCCCCGGGGCAAGGGTGGCGCAATCGGCGAGCAGTCGCGGGATGTGATCGGTCCGTCCCTGCCACAACGAGAGCCAGCCGAGCAGCGCGGTGGCCAGGTCGGCGAGCCCGGAGGTGCCCGGCCCGGCCGAACGGGTGGCTTCCAGCGCGCGTTCGGTCAACCGGGTGAGCACACCGGCGCCGGACTTGACGTAGGGCACCTTCATCGAGAGCAGCACGGTGGCGATTTCCAGGGCGACCACGGCCTCCCCCGGGTCGGCCAAGCCGGATTCGACAGCGAGCACGATGTCGTTCCAGGCCGATCGCGCCCACGCCAGCCAAGCCTGATCCTGCGGGCCGAGCCAGATGGCCTGTCCGGCGACCACCTTGTCCCGGAAATACCGGCGGTGCCGCGCGGCGAGGCGGTCGAATTCGCCGCGATCACGGCGGCGCAATCGGTCGCGGGCGAACACGCGGACGCTCTCCACCAGATACCAGCTGACGGTGGTCGCGGTCAGATGCGCCGACAGCAGTGACTGCTCGGTGAGGCGCTCCAGCAGGTGTTCGATCGCCCGCGCGGGCAGCTTCTCGTCGGCGCACACCGCGACCGCGGCGTCGAGCTCGATGCCACCGCGCAGCGACTCGTCGTCGGTCTCGTATCCGGCGGCGAAGACCGACAGCCGCTCCAGCAGCAACTGCTCCAACGGGCTGCACAACGCGAACGACCAGGCGATCACGTCGTAGACGCCGCGGTGACGCTCCTCGGCGCCCGCCCTGGCCCCGTGGGTCCAGCGCAGGCGTTTGTCGTCCGCGTCGCCGGTGAGCTCGCGCAGCACCATGACCGGTGGTTGGTGCCGCAGGCGCGCGGCGGCCAGCTGGATGAACAACGGATTGTGATCGACCCTGCGGCAGATCCGCGCGGCGACGGCCATCTGTTCGCGCTCGTCCGGGATCGCCCGTCCGAGGAGCTCGGCGCGCTGCCGGAACAATTCGAGCGACTGCCGCGGCGACAGCGGGGGCACGGCCAGGAGGTATTCGTCGGCCCAGCCGATCGGCTCCCGGCTGGTGGCCAGGATGGTCAGACCGGGTGCCGCTTCCAGCAACTCGGCGATCATCGCCGCGACCGCGCCGAGCAGATGTTCGCAGTTGTCCAGCACCAGGACCGCGCGCTCGGCGGAACGGTCGCCGCTGGTGAAGGTGCGCACCAGCGCGGCGCGGGTCGGCGGCGAACTCGGGTCGGTGCGCACGGCCGACTGCATCACGTCCTGCGCGGTGGCGGTGCTGTCGGCCTCCAGCCCGGCCAGCCGGGCCCAGTACACCGGCCTGCGTCTGGCGCGCGCGCCGCGGCGCAGCGCCTCGGCGGCTAATCGCGTCTTCCCGATCCCGCCGGGACCGACCAGGGTGATCAAGCGGGCGTCACCGTCCAGCAGCGCGCCCAGCCGGTCCAATTCCGTTTTCCGGCCGACGAATTCACTGGTGGATGCAGGCAGCACGTCGCCACGTGCCTGAACCAGGGACATAAAACGAAAGTTAGCCGACGACGCGGCAACGCGCTCGACAATCAGAGGTTACGTCGAGACGGCCGGCGGCTTTCGCGAGTACCGCCCCGGTTCGCGCTCGCCGCGCGGACCGTTACCCGGCGGAGGCCATCTGCTGGTAGTGCATCTGCACCACCGCGCTGTCGAAGGTCATGACGTCAACCAACTGCAAGCCGGACACCACCGCGGGCGTCGGGAACAGCGGGATGCCGCCACCGAGCAGGATGGGGTGCACGAACAACCGGTACTCATCGATCAGGTCGTGCTTCATGAACGCCGACGCCGTCTCCGCCCCGCCGAACAGGACCATGTCGCATCCCGGCTGCGCGCGTAACGCGGTGATCTCCTCGACGAGGTCGTCCCGGACCACGCGGGTATTCCACCCCGCGGTGGACATCGTGCGGCTGAAGACCAGTTTCGGCGTCTGTTTCCAGCAGCGCGCGAAATCGACGTAGAACTCCGAGATCGCGGGATCCACGTCGGCGGTCGGCCAGAACGACGCCATGATCTCGTAGGTCTTGCGGCCGTAGAGGAACAGGTCGGCCGAGCGTAATTCGTCGAGGAACGATTCACACAGTTCCTCGTCCACCACCGGCCAGTGGATTTCCTGATCCGGCCCCTCCGCGAAGCCGTCGAGCGACATCTGCATCCACAGTGTCACGCTTCCCATGTGCCCACACCCATCTGCTGCCCTTGTGCGACTTTCAGATTGTTCGGGGAGAGCGACACTTCGGCGCATCGGTAGGTCGCCCGCGGACCTACTTAAGTAGGCGACGACAGGTGACTACGCGGA
>JBPAJV010000007.1:0-150880 GCA_051451085.1 Nocardia asteroides
ACCTTCATTCCTGTCTCCTTCGTCTGGCCCGTCGGGCCGCGACCGAATGTCGACCGCAGGAACGATCCTCGGGCGGTGATCTCGAGACAGCCCGGCATTGCGCTGGGAGAACCCTGATAACCGGCGCGGGCCGGAGACCACGCTGTCAGCGTGGCCGTAGCGCAGACGCGGCTGGGCCCGCCGCCGCAGCGCCCGGACCCGGTCGATATCGTCGCCGACGCATGGGACTACTACCGGTGGGTGCGGGCGACCGGCCCGACCGGGAGACCGATGCGGTGAGTTCTCCGTGGTTCCCGGGCAACCTGGACCGCTCACCCGGGAGCCACGCAGTGCTCAGAGAATGAGCAGAATCAGCGCCTTCTGGACGGTGTCCATGATGCGGCCGATGGTGATCGCGATTTCGACGGTGCCCATGACAGGCCCCTTTCCTCCGGACATGGCAAATCCTCGACCCATCAATTCAAGCGCGCGCGAACGGGTTTCGGAAGTTCGCGCGGCGGGGAACCGTCGAATGGTGTTGTGCTGGAACCGAGCGCGCGAAAAATTGATCCACGACGCCCGCCTCTTCGAATCATCTGTGTCGCGAAACCCGTCGCGGCCGTGGGGCCCATCCGCGCCCACGCCGGTATTCCGATCCCGCCGTCAGGAGCACACGTGTCGTCGCAATCGTTGACCTGGAAAGACTCACACGACTGTTTCCGGCATGCGGCGGGCAGGATCGGGCTGGCCGCGGCCGTACTCGGCACGCTTCATCGAGTCCCGGCCGACCACGCGGCAGTGCACGCGCGACTATCAATACTCGCCGACCGCGGCGCGGGTGATCCGTTCGGCGAAGCCGGGACCACCGATCGGGATCGCCTCGGCCGGGCACTGCACGATGTCGTCGTCCGCATCCGGACGGTGGCCGAGCGTGCGAACCGGCACCGCGTCACGACGCTGGCCGACGAACTCGTCGAAGTCCTCGGCATCGTCGAGGAGTGCGGCCGCTACACCGCCCGAGCGTTCGCCAGACCGGTCGACGCCACCTGGCCCGCCCGCTATCGCGCCGAAATCCTGCGGCTGACCGAGGACGCCGACGACGCTTTCCGCCGCCTGTTCGCACGGTGGTACTTCGACACCACGACCTGACGGCAGTGGCCGGGATGCGCGAGGTCGGCGACGAACTGGAGAACGTGATCCGAACCTTCGAGTCGGTCGCCGACGCCGTGACGCAGCTCGTCGTGGAGCGGCCCGATGGGCTACCCCGGTGACGGTTCGCGCGGCGGCTACATTCCGAGCACATCGATGATCGGCGCCGGATACTCCGCTGGGTCGACCTGCTCGCGCCACGGCCGGTGCACGCGCGCACCGGGCAGGTGCGCCAGCTCGGGAATCCAGCGCCGTGCGTACACGCCGTCCGGGTCGTAGCGCTCGGCCTGCCGCAGCGGATTGAGCACCCGGTTCGGCCTGGTGTCGGTTCCCGTGCCCGCGATCCACTGCCAGTTGAGCTGGTTGTTCGCCAGATCGCCGTCGACCAGCCAGCGCGCGAAGTGCTCCGCCCCCACCCGCCAGTCCACGCGCAGCGACTTCGCCAGGAAACTGGCCGTGATCAGCCGCGCCCGGTTGTGCATCCAGCCCTCCGCGCGCAGCTGCCGCATCCCGGCGTCGACGATCGGGTACCCCGTGCGTCCCTGGCGCCAGGCCTCCACCGCCTGGTGATCGTCGCGCCAGCGGATCGAGCGGTCGCGGTAGTCGGTCCAGGCCGCGGACGGGCGGGCGGCCAGCAGCTGATGGTGGAAGTCCCGCCAGGCCAGCTGCCGGACGAACGCCTGGCCGCCCTGGGTGGATGTGTCCACCCGGTGCACGAGTTCCACCGGGGACACGCAGCCGAAATGCAGGTACGGCGACAGCCGCGACGTGGCGTCGGCGGCGAGGTCGTCGTTGTCGCGCGCGTAGTGCTCGATCGGCCCGGAAAGCCAGTCGCGCATGAGTTTCCGGCCCGTGGTCGCACCGCCCACGGCCAGCCGGGGCGAGATCGGACCCGGGCACAGTTCGCCCGCATCCGGCAGCGGCAGACTCGGCACCCGCGGCACGGTGAGGTCGCGCGGCTTGCCGAGCGGCCTGCGCAGCGGGGCTTCGGACCAGCGCCGGAAATACGGGCCGAACACCGCGAAGTGATCGCGGCCGGTGGCGGGCAGAAGTGTCTCCGGGTCGGCGGCGGTGACGGTGGCGGCATGCGTGTGCAGCAGACAGTCGCGGCGCGAAAGACGCTCGCTCAGTGCGCGTTCCCGTCGGCGGCTGTAGCCGCTGACGTCGGCGGCGACGTGCACGCTCTCGGCGTGCACCTGCGCGACCACGCGGTCGACCTCAGCGGCCACATCGCCGCGGCGCAGGACCAAGCCGCCACCGATGGCGCGCAGTTCGTCGTCCAGCTCACCGAGGGCCGCGCAGAGGAACCTCGCGCGATTCGGTGCGGCGAATCGGCCGGAGAGGATGGCTTCGTCGAGCACGAACAGCGGCACCACCGCCGCGCCCTCCCGGCGCGCGGCGGTCAGCACCGGATTGTCCAGCACCCGCAGGTCACGGGTGAACAGGGCGATCGTGACGGTCATCGGACGGACTCCTGTTCCGCCGGCAGCACTTCTCGTCGTGGCGCCCCGGCCGAACGCTGCTGCGATCGTGCCCGGCGGTCGTGAGGGTCGCGCCGGCGCGGCATCGGGCGGCTCAGCCATACCGGCGACGACGCGACCCTCACGAGCGCCGCGCACGCCGGATCACCCCGTGCAAAGCGGGACGATGCGCGAGTCGCCACCTGTCGTCGGCGAGGTCAGGTAGAGGCAGGAATTCTGGCCCGCCGCCGTTATCGCCGCACGCACCTGCTGCCAGGCCGCCGGGTCCAACGAGACGGCGCGGGCGAGGACGAATCCGGATGCCCGGCTGGGATCGGTGACCAGAGCCCACGAATAGTCCGGGCCGAGCGCGGTGACGATGTAGTTGGTCGGCCCTTCCACGCTGTCCTGGGTCGGCACGCCGGGGAAGCTGACATGCAACTGCGCACCGGTCTCCCGATCGTTGACCACCGCGGTGCCGTTGATCTCGTTTTGCGTGTCGGCCCACGTCGTGCAGGTGTTGCGCACCGCGATGTCGCCTCGCGGGTCGAGCGAGTAGTTCGCCTGCGTATCGCGCGCGCAGGCGAGATTGAAGTACTGCGGGATGGCGGCGAGCTGACGCCACGTCCCGAGGTAGCGCTCCAGGTCCAGGCGCGGTACCGGCGCGGGCGCGGCCGTGGCACCGCTCGCCAGCAGAGCCGTCGCGGACAGCGCCGATACCACTCCGGCGAGCAGACGGGTCGACGTACGCAGCAGATGGCGACGATGCACGCTAACTCCTCGATAATCGGCGACGTCGTCCACACTAGCACAGAACGATGCATAATTGATGCAAAGGCCATGCGATAGTTCGATAGAAGGAATGGAAGGAATCGACGACGCGGATGACAGCGCCCCGGCCCGCGAGCATCGCGACCGCCGCCGGCACACGGCGGAGGTGACGCCGTGCCACGACCGCGCGGGCGCACCGCGCGACGCGACAACCCGGGCGGGACCGAGCCACTCCGCGACGCCGGGCAGAATAGGGCGATGCCCGCCGGTTCCGTTCCCGTGTCCGACGCGGCGGGATACACGGTGCGCGCGGTCGCCGAACGTCTCGGTATCCCGACCGCGACGCTGCGCAGCTGGAATCGCCGCTACGACATCGGCCCGCCGCAACATCGCCCCGGCAAGCACCGCCTGTACACCGAAGCCGACATCGCGATGCTCGAGCGGATGCTCACCCTCATCCGCGCCGGCGCGAGCCCGGCGGGAGCGGCGGCCGCGGTGCGCGGGCCCGCGCCCACGCTCGGCCGGCGCGAATCGCTGCTGACCGCGGCGTTCGCGCTGGACACCACGGCGGTGTCCGGCCAGCTCGAAGCGCACGTCCGCGCGTTCGGCGTCGCGGACACCTGGAACCTGCTGTGCCGTCCGGCTTTCGCCGACATCGTCGATCGGCAGCTCGGCGGCGAGGGATGCGTCGACGTGGAGCACTTGCTGTCCTGGTGCGTCATCTCGGTGCTGCACCGGACCTACCCGCCGCCTGCGCCCGACGGTTCGACGCCGGTGGTGCTCGCCTGCACGAGCGGAGAGACGCATTCGCTCCCCTTGGAAGTGTTGCGGGCGGCCCTCGCCGAACGCGGAAGGGGGGCGCGGATGCTCGGCGCCGACGTGCCGGCCGCCGCGCTCGCCGACACCCTCGCCCGGTTCGATCGACCCGCCGCCGTGCTGCTGTGGTCGCAGCAGGAGTCGACCGCGTTGACCTCGGCCGTGCGCGCCTGCCTCGGCGCGGGCGCCCGGGTGCTGGTCGGCGGCCCGGGATGGGAAGCGGTCTTCCTCCCCGAGGGTGTGGAGCGGGTGGACAGTCTGCTCGACGCCGCTGACCGGCTCGCCTGAACGCGTATCCGCGCGCCGCCGAAATGGGCGCCGACCTTTCGCATTCGAAAAGGGCGCTGCCCCGCGCGAGCTCCGAGCCCGGCCAATACTGGAAAGCGCACTCTCAACCCATGATCAATGCATAACCGATGCATGAGGTGCGCATCCAATCCGTCTGAAACGGGTCGAACATGCGCAGCGGCAATCACATAGCATCCACCAGGAGCCGGTCGGAAGAGGTCAGTCCGCCGACTTGCCGAGCAGATGCCGCAGCGCCGGTTCCAGGGTCGGCGTGCGGAATCGGTGACCGGCCTGCTCCAACCGAGCGGGGACGACACGCTGACTCGCGGACGCCAGTTCCCGATTGCCTTCCCGGCCCAGCAGCAGCGCGGGACCGAACCCGGGTACCGGGAACAGCGCGGGCCGGTGCAGCACCGCGGCGAGGACCTTGGTGTACTCGGCGTTGCGAACCGGTTGCGGCGCAACGGCGTTCACCGCACCGGACAGTCCGTTGTCCCACAGCGCCCGGTGGTAGACATCGATCAGGTCGTCGATCCCGATCCAGGACAGCCACTGACGCCCGTCTCCGATGCGTCCGCCCAGCGCGGCCGTGAACAGCGGGCGCAACAGCCGCAGCGTGCCGCCGCGCGGTGATTGCACGATCCCGGTGCGTACGCGCACCACCCGCACACCCGCTTCGGCGGCGGGAACCGTGGCGGCCTCCCACGCGTCGACCACGTCGGCGAGGAAGCCGTCGCCGCGCCTCGATCGCTCGGTCAGCGTCTCGTCGCCGCGATCCGGGCCGTAGTAGCCGATGGCGGAGGCGCTCACGAAGACCGGCACCGCCGCCCGCGCCGCCACCTCGGCGAGTTCGCGAGTCGGCCCGATCCTGCTGTCGGCGATCGCGTTCTTGTGCCCCTCGGTGAACCGGCCCGCGATGGACGCCCCGGCCAGATGCACCACCGCGTCGACGCCGTCCAGCAGATCCGGCGCGGGATCGTGCGTGTCCCATGATCTTTCGTCCGCACTGCGAGGCGCGCGCCGGACCAGCCGCACCACGCGGTGCCCTCCGGTGGTCAGGAACGCGGCCAGCGCCGAACCGACCATGCCGGACGCTCCACTCACCGCGACCGTCCTGTGTGCGAAACCTTCCCCCGCCGCCCGCGCGTGGGCGGCGAGATCATCGGCGAGCTGCCGGTGCCGGTAGGCGAACATGGGCCGCAGCACCGTGGCCGGTACCGGCGCGTCCACCCGGTCCACCACCCGGGTCCGCGTCTGGTCGACGACCTCGAAATCGTGTGTGTGCCGCCATGGCAGCAGTCCGGCAGGCAAGGAGCCGACGCCGTCCACGGTGACCGCGTCGACGAACCGGCGCGGCGGGTCGTACTCCCCGGGATCGTGCCGGGCCACCCAGCGCAGCCCGCCGGGCAGTCCGAGCACCGCCTGCCCATCGGAGAGCGAGTCCGATTCGGCGCGCGGGGACACCGGTTGCCATGGCGGCGCCAAGCGGGTCAGCGCGCCGGGGCGGGCGTGCCAGGCGAACACCTCGGACCGGGGTAGATCGATGACGCTCGCGTACTCGATACCCATGACCCGACTGTAGCCCTGAACCGACTTCGTGCACTGTTTCCGCGTCGTTCATCGACACACGAACTTCGAAAGCCTGGCAATTTGCCCACGACCAGTCGGTCCGATGCGGAATGGTGACTCGATTCCGCCGACATCGACGCCGCGACGCGGATCGCGAACACCACCATCGCCGCGATCCGCACTACCAACCGCCGACGCGGCTCGGGATCGGAACCTCAGCCGGCCTCGAGGCCGAGCGGTCGAACTAGAACTTGTTCTACTATGTGTCCAGTCCCGGCTCGTGTCACGGAGGTTCTGCCATGCCGCTGGATCCCTCGGCCGCAGCGCTGCTCACGGCCGTCGAGGCCTCGCCGCGCGCGGTCGCGGCGCACGACAGATCCGCGTGGGTCGAGCTGTTCGCCGCCGATGCCGAGGTCAACGACCCGGTGGGCTCCCGTCCGCACGTCGGCCGCGCCGCCATCGAACGCTTCTACGACACCTTCATCGGACCGAACACCATCGCGTTCCGGGTCGACCGCGACCTGGTACACCCGCCCATGGTGCTGCGCGACCTCACCATTGTCACCACCATGTCCACCGGCGCCACCGTCCTCGTCCCGATGCATCTGCGCTATCGGCTGGTCGAGCAGGACGGGGTCTGGAAGATCGCCTACCTGGCCGCGCATTGGGAGCTGGCGGGCATGATCTGGCAACTGCTGCGCACCGGCTTGCCCGGGCTGGCCGCCGCGCTGAAACTCGGGCCGCAACTGGTCGTCAACCAGGGCGTTGGCGGGATGCTGGGCATGTTGCGGGCGCTCGGCGGCGTCGGCCGCAGCGGAAAGCGCACCACAACAGCGCTTTTCGCCGCTGCGGCGAGCACCGACCTGAACCGTGTGCGCGAGTCGCTCGGTCATGGGGCCCGCGTCGAACTGCCTGCGGGAACGCCGGTATCTATGGAGGAATTCACGAATAGAGCGCGAAATATGCGCTGGAGCAAGGTGATCGCCGCAGGCCGCACCGTTACCGCCAGCGTGCGGTTCGGCGCGGTGCACGGGGTCGCGGTCGCGGAGTTCGCCACCGGGGGCCACAGCATCACGGCTCTGCGGTTCTATCTCGACGCCGACTGACGCCGCGCATCTTCCTCCGCCGTGCTCCTGCCGACACCATGCCGACGCCATACCTGCCCGGGCGAAGTGCGGCTTCGACCGGTAAGGCACGGCTGATCCGCTCCCGCGCGAACACGCCGGTACCCCGGGATCCAGTCCGGCGCCGGGCGGGCTCGCGTTCCGGTTCCCACGCGCTCAGTGCGTGAGCTGACCGGCTCGTTCCTCGATCGGGCCGGAGACCGGAGCTCCGGTGGGCTCGGTTCCCGGTGCGGCGTCCTCCATCCAGCCGGGCGGACCGAAGACGTATCCCAGCCGCCCCCGCCAGGTCGCGGCGCCGCGTACGTCACGGACCAGCGCGGCCAATTCGTGGTAGTTGACCTTCACCGGATTGTGGGTGCCGATGTTCTTGGTGAGGCCGTAACGGATGGGTTCGGATTCGGCGGCGAAGCTGCCGAACATGCGATCCCAGACGATGAAGACGCCCCCGTAGTTCTTGTCGATATAGGGCTTGTTCGACCCGTGATGGACGCGGTGGTGGGCAGGCGTGTTGAACAGGAACTCGATCGGCCGTGACAGCGTCTTGACCCGCTGGGTATGGATCGGGAACTGATAGAGCAGTCCGATGCTCTGCAACAGGAAGATCATCCAGGCCGGGAACCCGAGCAACGCCGCGGGCACCCACGCGAATCCGCGCACCGTACTGGCGATCGGATGCACCCAGGGCAGGCGGATCGCCGTGGAGAGATTGAAGTGCTCGCTGGAGTGGTGCACGCTGTGCGCGGTCCACAGCAGCCGGACCCGGTGGTCGGCGCGATGCGCCCAGTAGTAGCAGAAATCCGTCACGATCAGGCCGAGCACCCAGACCCACCACGAGCGCGGCGACAGGTGCAGCGGCGTGATCGCGGCGGCGGCGACCACCGCCGAGAACGGCACCAGATACTGCATCAACGGTTTCGCGAGCCGGCCTAGAGCGAATGTCGTGATGTTCGACGCGGTGTCGCGAGCCAACCCGCTGTCCGGACCGGTCGGGATCACGGCGGTAGGCGATCCACTCCACCAGCATCAGCACCGCGAACGCCGGAATGGCATAGCTCAACAACTCCACACGGCCCATGAGTCCTCCTCCACGTCTGCCGTCGGTCTTCGACGCTACGGGCGCGTCGCCGCGGGAACATCGCGCCGACGAGTGATTCCCAGTCCCTCGCGCGGGGGACGCGGACGGCGCGATTCGCGGGCACAGTGAGCTGTCGGCATCCACGGCGCGGCCGGGCGCGCTCGCTAGGATCGCCCGCGGAACTCGACGCTGGACCGGACGGAGGCGGTGGCGAACTGTTGGATGTGAGCAGGTCGCTGGCCCGGCAGTCGGTGGTGGTCGCCGTGGCGGCGGCCGTGATCGACGCGGTGGTGCTCGGTCTGTGCGGCGTGTTCGCCGTCGCCCCGTGGCAGACGACCGCCGCGATCATCGCCATCGTCGCCGCCGACCTGGCCTTGGCCGCGCCGCCGCGAACCGCGGGGGTGGTGGCGGTGGCGCAGGTGCTGGTGCGGTTGCTGGCCGCGCTGCTGCTGCACCGGCACGGGTTCCCCGTGCGGTTCGCCGACGTCGGATTCCTCGTGGCCGGATATCGGGCGGGGGCGTGGCTCGCCGGACCGAAATCCGTGCTGACCATGCTGCTGCTGTCGGGCGGCGTGGCCACCGCCCACGTGCTCACCGCGAGCAACGCCGCGCGCGACTGGCGGCTGCTGCTGGCCGCCACGGTGGCCGCCGGGTGCGTGCCGTGGCTCGTCGGCCGCTACACGGCCGCGCGCGGCGCCTACATCGCCGACCTCGAGCAACGTGCGCGGCTGCGCAGGCACGAGCATCGAGCGGCACTGGAACGCGCCGTGACCGACGAGCGGGCGGCGATCGCGCGAGACCTGCACGATGTGATCTCGCATCACGTCAGCGCGATCGGCATCCACGCGGGTGCGGCGCGGCTGGCGCTGACCGGCACGGCGAACGCGGCCGCCGCCCGATCGCTGGCGGCCGTGGAGTCCAGCAGCCGGGCCGCGATGGTCGACCTGCGCCGCCAGCTCGATCTGTTGCACGGGCGCGAGGACGACGGGCAGCGCCAACCGGGACTCGCCGACATCGAGGGCTTGATCGAGCACGTCCGCGCGGCCGGGCTCCAGGTGGAGGTGACCGTGCGCGGAGACGCGGCGCAACTGCCGGACTCGCTCACCCTCACCCTGTACCGCATCGTGCAGGAGATGCTCACCAACGCGCTGCGGCACGGCGACGGCGCGCACGCGCGATTAGAGGTGGAGTACCTGCCCGAGCGCGTGGTGCTGCGCGTCACCAATCCGCTCGCCCGCGAACCGGCGACCGCCGGCACCTCCGTCCCGCGCGGGCTCAACGGCATTCGCCGCCGCGCCGAGTTGTTCGACGGCGAACTGGACTACGGCCGCGACGCCACGCACTGGCACACCACGGTCTCGGTGCCGATCGGAGGATCGTGAACCCGCCCATCCGCGTCCTGATCGCCGACGACCACGGCATGTTCCGCTCCGGTCTGCGCGCGGTCGTCGACAGCCAGGCCGACCTGGACTGTGTCGCGGAGGTGAGCGACGGCCGCACCGCGATCGCCGAGACCGCGCGGTTGCGACCGGATGTCGCGATCCTCGACGTGCGGATGCCGAAGCTGGACGGGCTGGCCGCCACCGCCGCGATCGTCGCGGCGGGCGGAACACACGTCTTGGTGCTCACCACCTACGACAGCGACGACAATCTGTACCGCGCCTTGCGGGCGGGCGCGAGCGGGTTCCTGCTCAAGAGCCTGCCGCCCGAGGAACTGGTCACCGCGATCCGGATCGCGGCACGCGGCGACGCGCTGATCGACCCGTCGATGACCCGCCGCCTGGTGTCCCGCTTCGCGAGCACCCTCGCGCCGCCGCGCACCCCGCCGGAGGTCCGTCAGCTCACGGCCCGGGAGCTGGAAGTGCTGCTTCTGCTGGCCGACGCGCGCAGCAACGCCGAGATCGCCGCGCAGCTCGGCGTCGGGGAGGAGACGATCAAAACGCACGTCTCCCGAGTCCTCGCCGAACTCGGCGTCCGCGACCGGATCCACGCCGTCGTCTACGCCCACCAGCACGGGTTGGTGACACCCGGATCGACGCGCTCGGACTGATCCGGCCGATGGGGGCGCTCGATCACGCCCTCCACGGCGTGATCGAACGCGTCGCGGAACTCGGCCAACCGGCGGAGCGGCGCGCCCACCGCTCCGCCACACGACTCAGGCGCCAGTGGGCGGTTCGCCGACGGTGGTCGTCGGATTGATGATGCCGAAGACCTCCCCCTGCGGGGCCTGCACGATGCCCATGCGGCCGAAGGGGCTGTCGTCGGGACCGGACAGCACGGTGGCGCCGAGTTCACGCGCCTCGGCCAGTGTGTTGTCGGCGTTGTCGACCTGGAACCAGGCCAGCCAATACGACGGGTTGTCGCCCGGCATCTTCGTCGAGTCGTTGACGCCGCCGATCGCGTCACCGTCCTGCGTGCGGCTGAACGTGGAGTACACGAAGTTCTCACCGTCGCCGATCTCGGTGTAGTGCCAGCCGAACACGGTGGCGTAGAACTCCTGGGCCTGCTTGTAGTCGCTGGTGTGCAGTTCGTTCCAGCAGTAGGCGCCGTGCTCGTTGTAGATGCCCGCTCCGGCGTGCGCCTTGGCCTCCCAGATCCCGAAGACCGCGCCGGTGGGATCGGCGGCGACCACCATGCGGCCGACGTCGAGCACGTCGAACGGTTGCATCATCAGCGAACCGCCCGCATTGTTGATCTTCTCCGCGACGGCGTCGGCGCTGTCGGCCGCGAGGTAGGTGGTCCACACCGACGGCATCGGCATGCCTTCCGGCTTGGGCCCGATGCCCGCGGCCGCGCGGCCCGCGCGCGACGCCATCAGGTATCCACCCGCCTCGGGTGGACCGTCCTCGATCTCCCAGCCGAAGAGCGCGCCGTAGAACTCCCGGGCGCGCGCCGGGTCGTCGACTTGGCAGTCGACCCAGCACGGCGTTCCCTGCGGCCAGCTTCCGTCATGAGTGGGCATTGCGGGTGCCTCCTGACATGGGTTGCCGAGGTGCGGCCGGGACAGCCGGCACCACGGCTAGTCAACCACCAGCATTCCGTCGAAGTGAGCCGATTCGGCCGACTGCTCCGGCCGGGCCGGGGCGCGCCCGGGACTCCAGGCGAAAGACCCCCACATAGATCAGTCCCCGGTAGTCTCGTCGAAACCGTGAGCCTCAGTCGTCGCTGCGACTCCGGTGTTTCGGCTGGCTTGCCGGGGGCCTAGCCGGATCTTGGTTCGGTGTCATCACTGCCTACCGACGTCTCGGCCGACAGTGCGAACACCTACCGGTGTTCCGGTGTAAGGACCAGTCTCCTCCACATTCGGCCCCAGTCAAGACCTTCCCGCCACGGATTCCACCGCTGCCGCTCGCGCCGATTCCCGCGGCCGCACCGCGCGTGGGACATCCTTCAGCAAATTGATCATGGCGTGTACCCTGGGCAACCGGACCATGTGATTGTGACTGGGGTCACACCCCGCTGTCTGACTAGTCGCCGGCCCGGCGCCCGGGCCTGCCGTCCCACTGGAGTCCCCGTGGCGCTCGCTCACTTGCCCGCCGAGACGAGCGGGGACGTGCGCGCGCACAGCCGCCGCGACCGCCCCGCCGGGGACACCGGATCCGTCACTACGGAGACATCATGAGCGCACCGAACCGATTCGACGAGTTACAGCGTCGCGTCGCGGACCTGGCACCGGTGTTCCGCGAACCGCTGGACTCGCCGTACGAAATCTCCAACGAGTTGTTCGCCGCACTCAGGCACGTGCTGCACGACGTGGGCGGCCAACCGGATCTTCCCGTGGAGTACCGGGAGAAAGAGGAAGAGCCCTGGGAGATGAGCACCTATGTCACGTGTGAGTGCCTCGGCTGGCGTGGCGTGTGGAACTCCGAGGAGCGCAGGCGAGCCGAGAACGACCTCGGCGCGACGCTGTATTTCGGTCTCCCCTACTACGCGCGCTGGGTGACCGTCGCGGCGAAGACGTTGGTCGCCAAGGGCCTGATCACTCCCGACGAACTGTCGGCCAAGCTGGACGAGGTACGAGCGCGAAAGGAGGCCCGCGCATGACCAGGAGGTACCGGATCGGCGATCGCGTCCGGGTCCGCGAGGCCACCTCGATGTTCCACACCCGCACACAGGCCTACACCCGGGGCCACACCGGTGTCGTCGTCGAATACCGGCCGGAGTGGATCATCCCGGAGGACGAGGCGTGGGGGCGCGAGGACGGGCGCGTGGAGCCGTTCTACGTGGTGCGGTTCCGTCAGAAGGATTTGTGGCCTACATACACCGGCTTCGACGTCGACACCTTGGAGACGGAAGTCTCCGAGCATTGGCTCGAGCCCGCAGAGGAGGAGACCCGGTGAGCCGGACCCACGACCACGACGCGCACGCACCGATCCAGACGACCGAGGAGATCAGCGAGTTCGAAGTGCTCGAGACGGCGGTGCGAGAACTCGCCATCGAGAAGGGGCTGTTCTCTCGGGAAGACCATCGCAGGTTCGCCGAGTGGGCCGAGTCGGTCGGTCCGCACGGCGGATCGAAACTGGTCGCCAAGGCCTGGACGGACCCCGGCTTCAAGGCGCGCCTGCTCGCCGACGGAACCGAGACGTGCAAGGAGGTCGGCATCGACTGGCGCGACCCGACCGGATCCGGTACACCCAGCGACTACACCTACTTCTACGTGCTGGAGAACACGCCCCAGGTGCACAACGTCATCGTCTGCACGCTGTGTTCTTGCTATCCGCGACCGGTGCTCGGGATGTCTCCGGACTGGTATCGCACCCCCAACTACCGTCGTCGGCTGGTCCGGTGGCCGCGTGAGGTGCTCGCCGAGTTCGGCCTGCACTTCCCGCCCGAGGTCGAGGTCCGGGTGCACGACTCCAACCAGAAGTCCCGGTTCATGGTGCTGCCGATGCGCCCCGAGGGCACCGAGGGCTGGACGGAGGAGCAGCTGGCCGCCATCGTCACCCGGGACACGATGATCGGCGTGGCGCTGCCGCAGGTCGACTGGACCGCCCGGCAACCGCCGAACCGGGTCGCGTCCACCGCGAGGAAGGATGGGCGCCGATGACGAGCGGTCCGTACGACGTCCTGCTGAACACCTTGGATCCGCAGACCCGCCGGGAACGCACGCTGCCCGAACTCGACCGCAGGCCCGACCCGTGGGAGTCCAGCATGCAGGCCACGTGCGAGTGCCTGTCCTGGCGCGGCGCGCTGGACAACCTGGAACGCCGCCATGCCGAGGACGCGCTGGGCGAGACGATCTACCACGAGTTCCCGGTTCGCACGCGCTCGGTCATCGTCACCGCGCACACGCTGATGGATCGAGGCGTCATCACCCCGGAGGAGCTGCGCGCCCGGATGGACGCCGTCCGCGAGCGGTTCCACCGGCAGTAGCGACCCGGTCGGCGGGCACCTACCCGACCGGCCCGGCGCCCTCTGCCCACGGGACTGGAGCACCGACGAAAGCGGCCCGGAACCTTTTGGTTCCGGGCCGCTTCTCTTGTAGCGGGGACAGGATTTGAACCTGCGACCTCTGGGTTATGAGCCCAGCGAGCTACCGAGCTGCTCCACCCCGCGTCGGTGAACACAACATTACACACGGGTTCGCGCGAACTGCAAATCGCCAGCTCAGACGCGGTTTCGCGGCGGTGAGCGGACAAAGCGACCGGCAGCGCCGACAAGCGGCGAACAGCTGTTTTCCACGGCGCCCGATCGCGGCTCCCGCCACACCGCGCGAAGAAGTATTGCCACTCTCGGATCGCTTCAAACGTGACGGGCTTCACTATATCACAGTGATCTCACTCACATAACGATGCGATAACTTACCACTCGATACGTGTGTGGGAGCCGTTTCCCACCTGCTAAAACCGCAATATTCGGGTTATTCGCTTCATGCAATTCCGGCGTTATCCAGATGTGATCTGCTGAGATTTCTTCGTTACCGTCAGTCCACGGCCCGGATCAACCGAGACGGGCTCGAACTCGAACCGCCGAACACCGGTGACCCTGTCCCGCGGTTCGAGGATCCCCGACGACCTGGGGACAGGGACACGGCTGGAGCTCCATCGCCGTGCCGGCGGGCGCAGGGAGGGAAACCACCATGACTGAGAACCGGAAGATCAGCACCCGCGCCCTCGGCATCGCCGCCGTCACCGGCGCTCTTGTTGCCGTCCCGTTCGCATTCTCCACCGCTACCGCCTCCGCGGCGACCCACGACTGGGACGGCGTCGCGCAGTGCGAGAGCGGTGGCAACTGGGGGATCAACACCGGAAACGGCTACTACGGCGGCCTGCAGTTCTCGCAGAGCACCTGGGCCGCCAACGGCGGCAAGGGCTACGCCCACAACGCGAGCAAGGAGGAGCAGATCCGCGTGGCGGAGAACGTGCTCGCCACCCAGGGCCCCGGCGCGTGGCCGACGTGCGGCAAGTACCTGCGCCCCGGCACCTCGGCGCCCGAGCCGCTCGCGCAGGTGGAGGACGTTCCCGCGGTGCCGGAGCCCGCCGAGCCCGCCGTGAGCGCCGCGCAGTCCGCGGTCGAGCAGGCCACGTCCGCCGCGGGCGAACTGGCGAAGCAGTACGGCCTCGAAGGGCAGTTCCAGCAGATCCTGAGCCAGAACAGCGCGCTGCTCGATTCCATCGGCCGCTGACGCGCTCCGCGCCCGACAAAGGAAGACGCCGCCATCATCGCGATGGCGGCGTCTTTCTTTGTCGCGCTCATTCGGACGGTGCCACTGATTCAGCGACCCGCGTCCTGATACGCCTTGACGGCGGCTTCCAACTCGTCGAGCGCCCGGCCGAAGTCCTGGAAATTACCGCTGCGCATGGCATTTCGCGCATTCTCGATCTTCCGGTTGAGTTCCGCCGCAGCGGCGTCCTTGGCGGACGACGAACCCGGGGCAGGCGGCGGGACCGACGCGGGCGGCGGAGTCGCGGCGTTGCCGGTCCCGTTGTTGCCGCTCTGATCCGCCTGCGGCGGAACGCTGCCGGGCTTTGGCCTGGCGCCGGAGTCACCGCCGAACGGTGTCGCCAGCGCGCCCGCACCGGGGATGACCTGGTTCAGCGCGTCCGCCAATGTCGAGTCATAGCCCACCTTGACGTTGCCCGCCTCGTCCCGATAACTCACCAGCACCCGCAGCAACTGCGGGAAGGTCGCGGTGTTGGGCCCCGTGTTGCGTTCGTTGTAGAACGGCTCCACGTAGAGAATGCCGCCGTCGGCCACCGGCAGGGTCAGCAGGTTGCCGTACTTGATCTTGTTCGAATTGGACAGCAGGGTTTTCTCGCGCGATACCTCGGGCGCCGTCGTCATCCGGTTCTGCGTCTGCTGCGGACCCAATGTCTGTGTGTCCGTTGGCAATCGCAGAATAGTGAATTTCCCGTAGCCGTCCGGGTCCGAGCGCACCGAGATATAGGCAGCGAGGTACGGCCGGTTGTAGCCGGTCATCGCGCTGGTGAGATTGAACGTGGGCTTGTTCGTTTTCGGGTCGCCGAGCAGCACGTAGTACGGCGGCTGATTGGCGGTGGTGCCGCCCTCGGTCGTCGGATCGGCCGGGACGGACCAGAAAGCGTTGTTGGTGAAGAACTCTCGCGGATCGTCCACGTGATACTTGGACAACATTTCGCGCTGGACCTTGAACAGATCCTCGGGATAGCGGAAGTGCGCCCGCAATTCCGGCGAGATCTCATTCTCCGGTTTCACCGCGCCGGGGAACACTCCGCGCCACGCTTTCAGCACCGGGTCCGACGAGTCGACCTCGTAGAGGGTGACGGTGCCGTCGTACGCGTCGACCGTGGCCTTGACCGAGTTACGGATATAGCTGACCGACTTGCGCGGCAGCAGCCGCCCGGTCTTCTTGTCGATGCTGTCCTCGACCGCGCCTTCCAGCGAGGTGCTCTGCGCGTACGGATAGTTGTCCAGGGTGGTGTAGGCGTCCACGATCCAGACGATCCGCCCGCCGACCGCCGCCGGGTAGGCGTTCCCATCGGTGGTCAGCCACGGCGCGACCTTCTGCACCCGCTCGCGCGGGCTGCGGTTGAAGATGATCTTGGAGTCGTCGTCGATGGCCGAGGAGAACAGGATGTTGCGCTCGGCGTACTTGGCCGCGAAGGCCAAGCGGTTGAACCAGTTGCCGATCGGCACGCCGCCCTGGCCGGTGTAGGTGTACTGGGCGGTGTCGGAGTCGTACTCGCGCGGGCGCTGGCCGTCCATCGCGCCGACGATCGCGTAATCCGGATTGGACTGCGAGATCAGCTCGCCGAAGTACACCCGAGGCTGATCCACCCTGATCCGCTGCTTGTCCGCCGGGGTGAACAGGTCGCTCACCATGAAGATCGGGTAACCGCCGTCGCCGCTGCCTCCGGCCGCGTTGGGGTCCTCGGCCGGCGGCTTGTTCACCCGGTTGGCGGGAGCGGCGACGAAACCGTTGCCGTGGGTGTACACGGTGTGCCGGTTGATCCAGTCGGTCTGGTTGCCGGTCAGCGCCGCGGGCGACAGCTCACGGGCGGCGACGACATAGTCCTGTACGTCGCCGTCGAGGTTGTAGCGGTCGATGTCCAGCGACTCCGGGAAACCGTAGAAATTCTTCAGCTGGCGCAGCTGCGTGAAGGTGGGCGAGAGGATGTTCGGGTCGAGCAGCCTGGCGTTGCCGATCGTCGCCGCGTCCACCGGGACGTCGAGCGGACTCTTGCTGCTCTCGCCCTTGTAATCCTTGTACTCGATCCGGTCGTTGGTGATGCCGAACGCCTGCCTGGTCGCGGCGATGTTGCGTTCGATGTACTCGCTCTCCTTGTCCGCGGCGTTGGGGCGCACCGAGAACTGCTCCACCACCAGCGGCCACACCGCGCCGACCAGGATCGACGACAGCACCAGCAGCGCGGCGGCCATCGCGGGCACCCGCAGATCACGCAGCACGATGCCGGCGAAGAACGCCAGCGCGCAGATCACCGCGATGGACAGCAGGATGAGCTTGGCGGGCAGCACCGCGTTGATGTCGGTGAACGAACCGCCGGTGAAGGTGGGCTCCTTGCGGCTGCTGGAGAGCAGTTCGTACCGGTCGAACCAGTACGCGATCGCTTTGAGCAGCACGAAGATCCCGGCCAGCGCGGCGAGCTGGATGCGCGCGGGGCGGGTGAGCGTGCCCTCCCGGCCGGTCAGTCGCAGCCCGCCGAAGACGTAGTGGGTGACCAGGCTGGCGAAGAACGCGATCACCACCGCGACGAAAAGCCAGTTCAGCACCATGCGATAGAACGGCAGGTCGAAGGCGTAGAAGCCCACGTCGAGGCCGAACTCGGGGTCCTTCTCGCCGAAGGAGCCGCCGTTGAGGAACAGCTGCACCGTCACCCAGTTCGACTGCGCCACCAGGCCCGACAGCAGGCCGAGCAGCACCGGGATGCCGACGCCGAACAGACGCAGCCTGCTCATCACGGTGGTGCGGTAGCGCGCGATCGGATCGTTCGGGCCCGCCACCGGCACGAACACCGGCCTGGACCGGTAGGCCAGCAGCAGCGCCAGCCAGACCACCAGTCCCACGAAGGCCGCCACGGCGAGGAACAGCAGGACCCTGGTGCGCAGCACCGTTAGGTACACAGTGCGGAAATCGACCTCGCCGAACCACAACCAGTTCGTGTAGGCGTCGGTCAGCCGTGGTCCCAGCAGCAGCAACGCCGCCAGGACGACGGCCGCCACCAGCAGCACGCGGCTGCGTCGGGACAGCGAAGGTAAGCCGGTGGGGGGCCGCATGCCCACGATGCCACTCTCCAAGGTCCGGCGACGCTCGCACCGATACGCCCGGCCGATGCGCCGCAGTCCGATGTTGCGGGTGGTCCTTCCGGACCGTCCCGGCCCACTCTACGGAAATCGGACACCATGCAGCTGGCAGGGTGGCTTGCCGCGCCGGGGAACCGATCGCCCGGGTTTCCGGCTGTCCCGGTCGGCGGTTTGGTTGGATGTTCGCGTGACTCCAGACCTGCACGCCGAACTCGTCCTTGCCCGCTCCGTCCGGGAGGTGGCGGAATTCGTCGATGCCGAGGGGTGGGGACATCCCCCGCAGATGTTCGCCCTGGTGCCGACCGCGGACCTCGTCGCGGCGCAACCGGAACTGGAGGATCAGCTCGACGAGGGCGGCGAGCTGACGCCGGTCGCCCAGGAGGCCTTCCCGGACGACATCACCGGCGGCTCGATCGCCCTGGACGAATTCCTGGCCACCACCAGTTGGCCCCCAGCCGTCCGAGGGTGCGTGCTGGTGCAGGAGATCGTGGTGCTGCCGCCGGACGCCGAGTCGACGCTCGACAACGCGCTGGCCCCGCTGCTGGCCGACCACGATGCCGCCGACGCGGCCGCCCGCGCCGCCGCCGAAGCGCACCCGGAACGCAGGGAGGCGCGGTTGTTCGCCGCGGTGCTGCGTGACGGCGCGTCGCTGTGCCTGCTGCAACTGCGCCCCGAGGACGACGCCGACGATTTCGGCGAGCTCGATCTGCGCACCTACCCCAACTTGGCGCCGAATCTGGTCGAAGCCTTGCACCACACGCTCGAGTGACGTACGCTGCGGCCCCCGTCGACCGCGCTGCCCGCCGACCCCGCTGCCCGCCGACCCCGCTGCCCGCCGACCGCGCGTTCCGCCGAGCAGCGGGACCGGTTCGCGCGGGCCTACTGCGCGGGTGACCGGCCGCCCCCGCGGTCCGGCGACCTCACCCGCAGCTGACCGGCTCCTTGCCGGTGTTGATCTCGTTGAGCGACTGCACCGCGCCGGTGAGGTTCTCCACCCGCACCAGCCGCAACCCGTCCGGAATCCGCTGCTTGGCCTCGTTGCAGTTGGCGGCGGGGACCAGGAAGGTCTCCGCGCCCGCCTCGCGGGCGGCCATCATCTTGTACTGGATGCCACCGATCGGGCCGACCTTGCCGTCCTGATCGATGGTCCCGGTCCCCGCCACGAACTTGCCGCCGTCCAGCTCACCTGGGCTGAGCTTGTCGATCAGGGCCAGGCTGAACATCAGGCCCGCCGAGGGGCCGCCGATATCGGCGAGGTTGAACGCGACCTGCATCGGCGGGCGGGCGCCCTCGCCCGGCGTGACGCCCAGGTAGCCCTTGGCCGGGTCGTCGGGGCGGGCGCCGAGGACGATCGTCGCGGTCTGCTCGGCGCTGTCGCGCCGGTACACCACGGTCAGCGTGCTGCCGGGCGCCTGGGAGGAGACTGCGGTGACGACGTCCTTGGGGGCGGTGACGGGCGTGCCGTTGACGCTGACCAGCTCGTCGCCCGCGCGCAGCACGTCGTGGGCGGGCCCGTCCTCGGCCACTTTGCGCAGCAGCACGACGGTCGGCAGGTTCAAGTAGTGCAGCGCCGCGACCTCGGCGTTGCCCTCGGAGTCCTTGAAGTCCTGCTGGTTGGACTTGTCGATCTCCTCACGGGAGACGCCGGGCGGGTAGACCTCCGAGCGCGGCACCAGACCGTGCTTGCCGCTGGCCCAGAAGCCGAACGCCTCGAAGATGGTCAGGCCGTCGCGCACCGACACGGTGGTCATGTTGAGATGGCCGGTGGTCGGATCGACCTGGGTGCCGCGCACGTCGACGACTTCCTTGCCGTCCACCTGGCCGAGGGTGTTGAAGGTGGGTCCGGGCCCGAGTGCGACGAACGGCACGGTCAGTACGCTGCCGACGACACCGAGCACCAGCACCGGGATCAGGGCGGCCACCAAGGTGAGGATCCGACGATTCACCTGGACCACAGTAATGACAGGGTGCCGCGCGAGGAGCCGGAGGCGGTCGTTTCGCCCGGGCGCGCCGCCGCCGATTTCGCGCCGCGCGAACATCGGGACGCTGTGCTACACGCGTAACGTGTGGGGTATGAGTGACCTCCCCTTCGGATTCTCGAACCGCGACGACGACGATCGCAAGCGCGGCGACGAGCCGAGCGGTTCCGGCCCGAGCGACCCGTTCGGTTTCGGTATCGGTGGGTCCGGCGCGGGCGGCTTCGACCCGGCGCAACTCGGCCAGATGCTGACCTCGCTCGGCCAAATGCTCAGCGGCATGGGGCAACCGGGCTCGGCACAGGCCGGGCCCGTGAACTACGACGTCGCCAAGCGGCTGGCCCGTCAGCAGCTCGGTTCGACCGTCGCCCCGGTGACGCCGGGCGCCGTGCGGGCGGTGGCCGATGCCGCGCACCTCGCCGAACTCTGGCTCGACAGCGCGACCACTCTGCCCGCGGGCGCCAGCAGAACGGTCGCGTGGACCGCCAACGACTGGATCGAGCAGACCCTGTCCACCTGGCAGCGCCTGTGCGACCCGGTGGCCGAGCAGATTTCGGGCATGTGGACCGCGGCGCTGCCCGAGGAGGCCAGGCAATTCGCCGCGCCGATGGTCGGCATGCTCGGCCAGATGGGCGGCTTGGCTTTCGGTTCCCAGCTCGGACAGGCGCTCGGCCAGCTCGCCAAGGAGGTGCTGACCTCCACCGACATCGGCCTGCCGCTCGGGCCCACCGGCACCGCCGCGTTGCTGCCCGCGGCGATCTCGGAGTTCAGCGCGGGGCTGGAGCAGCCGGAGAGCGAGATCCTGGTGTTCCTCGCCGCGCGGGAAGCGGCCCACCAGCGACTGTTCGCCCACGTCCCGTGGTTGCGCCAGCAGGTGCTCGGCGCGGTCGAGGACTACGCGCGCGGCATCCGCATGGATTTCTCCGCGATGGAGCAGGCCGCGCAGGAGATCGATCCGATGTCGCTGACCGATCCCGCCAAGCTCGAGGAGATCCTGGCGCAGGGCACCTTCGAGCCGCAGACCACCCCGGAGCAGAAGCAGGCGCTGGAACGGCTGGAGACGCTGCTCGCGCTCATCGAGGGCTGGGTGCAGGTCGTGGTCGCCGACGCCGTCGGCGACCGCTTGCCCGGCGCGGGCGCGCTGGCCGAGACACTGCGCAGGCGGCGCGCCACCGGCGGGCCCGCCGAGCAGACCTTCGCGACCCTGGTCGGCCTGGAGCTGCGCCCGCGCAAGTTGCGCGAGGCGGCTGCGCTGTGGCACAGGCTCACCTCCGACGCGGGCATGACCGCGCGCGACCGGGTATGGGCGCATCCCGACCTGCTGCCGAACTCCACCGACCTGGACTCCCCCGCCGGCTTCATCGACTCGGTGATCGGCGGCGGCGCCACCACGTTCGACGACCCGCTCGCACAGCTCGCGGAGACCGAGGCGCGCGAGCGAGCCGCACGGGAGCACGAGGACGACGACTCGGGGCCCGGCTCGGGCAAAGAGAGCGGCGAATCCTCCTGATCCACCCTGTGGATACGTCGAAATCCTGTGGACAAGTGCGGATTTCGAACCGGACCCGGCGCTGGCCGGTCCGCATACTGATGACATGACAACGATATGTCGCGGTCCGCGGTTGCGCCCGAGGGTGACCGTCCTGGTCCGCCCGACCGGCGTCGTCCAGCTGGGGTGCGATCCGGAGACGGCGGTGGTGCTCGGTCCGGAGGGGATGGACGCCGAGACGGTGCTCACCTTCCTCCGCCTGCTCGACGGCTTGCGCACCAAGCCGCAGATCATCTGGCGAGCCGGGGAATGCGGGATCGACGCCGAGCGCGCCGTGGCCTTGCTCACACTCGTCGACGAAGCCGGACTGCTCGACCATCCCGACGAGCGGACCGGTCAGGTGCGGACGGTCCGGGTGCACGGGCTCGGCCCGCTGTCCGACGCCGTGTCCGCCGGGCTGCGTGCGCTGGGTATACGGCCGAGCCGTTCCCGTGACCACCCGACCGGCACGGCGAAGGTGCGGTCCGCGGAGTCGGACCTCGTGGTGCTCGCCGACACGTTGATGCCCGACCCCGGCCTGGTGAACGACCTGTTGTTGCGTCGGATCCCTCATCTGCCGCTGCGCATCAGGGACAACAAGGGCGTCGTCGGGCCGCTGGTGCTGCCCGGCGTCACCAGCTGCCTGCGCTGCGCGGACCTGATCCGCGCGCAGAACGACGCCGAGTGGCCGCACCTGGCCGCCCAGCTGCTCGGCCGCGTCGGGCACGCCTCCCCCGCCGGGATCGCGGCGACCACGGCCCTCGCCCTCGGCGAACTGGAGGCGATCATCGCTTGTTCACCGCGGCGCACCCCGGCCACGTTGAACACGACGCTGGAGCTGGACCTGGACTCACACGTCCTCGATCGGCGGGCGTGGGAGCGCCACCCCGCCTGCGCGTGCGCGCGGGTTCGCGCAGGAATCGGCGCCGGAACTCGGCAGTGATCAAGATTGCCGTGGCCGATCGGCCGGTCCGTCCGCCATGATGGGTACGTGTCTGAGATTGTGCGCCGTCGCTCGTCCCGCAACGCCAAGTTGGCCAAGATCCCGCTCGGCATCGCCGGCCGGGCCGCCGTGGGGTTCGGCAAGAAGCTCGCCGGGGGCGACAAGTCCGAGATCAACGCGCAGCTCAACCAGAAGGCCGCCGAGCAGCTGTTCAGCGTGCTGGGTGAGCTCAAGGGCGGCGCGATGAAATTCGGCCAGGCACTCAGTGTGATGGAAGCCGCGGTCCCGGAAGAGTTCGGCGAGCACTACCGCGAGGCGCTCACCAAGCTGCAGGCCGCCGCCCCGCCGATGCCGGCCGCCACCGTCCACCGGGTGCTCGACCAGCAGCTCGGCACCCAATGGCGCGGCCGCTTCCGTGACTTCGACGACACACCGGCCGCGTCGGCCAGCATCGGGCAGGTGCACCGGGCGGTGTGGTCGGACGGGCGGACCGTCGCGGTGAAGGTGCAGTACCCCGGCGCCGACGAGGCGTTGCGCGCGGACTTGAAGACGCTCTCGCGTATGTCCGGATTGGTCGCCTCCGTGATCCCGGGCGCCGACGTCAAGCCGATCCTCGCCGAGATCACCGAACGCACCGAGGAGGAGCTGGATTACCGCAACGAGGCGGCCAACCAGCGCGCCTTCGCCAAAGGCTTCGACGGGCACGGCGAGATCGTGGTGCCGAAAGTGGTGGCCAGCGCGCCGAAGGTGATCGTCACCGAATGGTTGGACGGCACCGCCGTCTCCACGATCATCAAACAGGGCGCCGAAGATCCGGCGGGCACCCTCGCGCTGCGCAATCGGGTCGCGGGGCTGATGGGCCGGTTCCACTTCTCCTCCCCCGAGGTCGTCGGACTGCTGCACGCCGACCCGCACCCGGGCAATTTCATGATGCTTCCCGACAACAGGCTCGCGGTCATCGATTTCGGCGCCTGCGCGCCGATGGCCGACGGCTTCCCGCCGATCCTGGGCCGGATGCTCGCTCTCGCGGTCGAGGAGCGTTTCGCCGAACTCACCGAACTGCTGTACGACCATGGCTGGGTCATCCCCGGCCGGGTGGTCACCCACCAGGAGATCGCCGACTATCTGCGACCGTTCACCGACCCGATCCAGTCCGACTCGTTCCACTTCACCCGCAAGTGGATGCAGCGCGTGGCGGGCAAAGCGTCGGAGATCTCCAGCCCGGAGATGAAAACGGCACGTGCACTGCAACTTCCGGCGGAGTACGTGATGATCTTCCGCGTACTCGGCGGCTCCGTGGGCATCTTGGCGCAGCTCGACGCCGAGTTGCCGTTCATGCAACTGGTCCGCACCTGGATGCCCGGCTTCAGCGAGGAACGCAACTCCGCCTGACTCACGCCCGCCTGATTCACGGGGCCGCGTTCACCGTGCACGCAGACCAGCCGCCCACCGGCGCGGGTGGGCGGCTGGTCTGCTTTCTCGTTCGTTGGCTCGGCCCGTGCCGGGACCGACCGAATCGAGCACATCGACCGGAGGGAGGGAATCACTCCCCGGCTCATGCCGGGACCGCGACCTTGCGCGGACGACCGCGGGGCCGCTTGCGGGCGATCACGACACCCTGGTCGAAGATCTCACCGCCCCAAACACCCCATGGCTCACGACGATCCATGGCGGCGCTCAGGCAGCCCTTGCGGATCGGGCAGGTCGCGCACAGTGCCTTGGCCTGCTCCAGCTGGACCGGGCTCTCGGCGAACCAGAGGTCCGGGTCGCCGGCACGGCAGGGCAGGACCTTGGTGATCTCCTGGGTCCGAGTAGTCGACGCCACGGTTCGGCATGTCACGTCAGTAGTGGCCTGCGGCCAACCCTGTGCGGTGAACACGTCGTTCTCCTTCAGCTCGTTTGCAGCGGTTCGTTTCGTTGTGCGGCGAAACCGGTGCCGGGTGGCTGAAGGGCCGGAGAATACTGGCCACGGTTTCGCTGTCGTGCGATCCGTGGCCAGGAGGTTGGGGAGGAGTTCCCTACCTAGGTCGACATCTGTGTCGAGTCCTGATCACGGACGCTGGGTGTGCGGTGCGGAGGCGTGCTGCCCGCAGATCCGCCGGCTCGAAGCCGACTGCATCCGCGAAGACACCGACTGCCGCCTCGGCAGCCGTCGGGTGCCAGCCCGCGCTGGGCTTGCCCTGGATTTCGGTGCGGTGTGACGCACGCATGGCAGCGCAATTCACTTTCGTGCCGAACGTGCCGAACGCACCGATTCCGGACAGACCGATCCCCTGCAAAGCGAGGATCCCCCGGGAGGCCGCCATGGGCGCGTAGACCGCAACGCCGGTGGCGCCGAAGTTCACGGTGTTGTCCATTGCTCTGCCTCCCTCCTGTACTCGTGTGTGTCGGTGACTGTGCGCGCCGAGATGCCCTCCCGGTGCGTGAAATCCACCATAGGCAAGATCGTCCAGCGCCACAACCTATTTTCTACCTGCGGTTTTGTGACGTGGTTCGGAGCCGGGAAGCGACGATGGCGAGCACCTCGGCGCCGAACTGGTCGATCTTCTTCGCACCGATACCCGCGATGGCGGCCAGCGCGGCGTCGTCGGCGGGCAGTTGTTCGGCGATCGCGGTGAGCGTGGTGTCGGTGAACACGACGAATTCGCGCACCCGCAGCGCCTCCGCCTTCTCCGCACGCCAGTCTCGCAGTGCCGCGAGCAATTCGGGGTCGAGTTCGGCCGGGCAGCGGCGGCAGCGTCCGAGCATCGTGGCATAGGTGCCGATCAACGGTTTCGCGCAGACCCGGCAGGTCGGGCGGACACCGTTCGAGACCTTGGGCGGCGCCGCGATCCGCGACGCGGGCGAATCGTCGGGGACCAAGCCGTTGAGGAATCGCGAACGCCGCCGGGTACGCCTGCCGCCCTCGTTCCTGGCCAGCGCCCAGGACAGCCGCAGATGCACGCGCGCCCTGGTGACGCCGACGTAGAACAGCCGCCGCTCCTCCTCGAGCGCCGCCTGGTCGGCGACCGAGCCGTCGTCGGCGAGCACGTGGGCGATCGGCATGGTGCCGTCGGACAGACCGACGAGGAACACCGCGTCCCACTCCAAGCCCTTGGCGGCGTGCAGCGAAGCCAGCGTGACACCCTGCACCGTGGGTGGATGCCTGGCCTCGGCGCGGGTCGCCAGTTCGCGCAGCAGGCCGGTGAGGTCGAGCCGGTCGTCGTGGCCGACCAGTTCCTCGGTCAGGCGCACCAGCGCGACCAGCGAGGACCAGCGCTCGCGCGCCTGGGTGCCTGCGGGCTCGGTGGCGGTCAGGCCGAGGGGAGCGAGCGCCGCGCGGACCAGCGAGACCAGGGCGCTGCCGCTGCGTGCCTGGTCGGGCAGGTCTTCGCGGGCCGCGACCTGCCGTAGCGCCTGCACGGCCTGCCTGACCTCGGCACGCGCGAAGAAACCTTCGCCGCCGCGCACCTGATAGGCGATGCCGCGCTCGGTGAGCGCCTGCTCGTAGCTCTCCGACTGGGCGTTGATCCGATAGAGGACGGCGATCTCGGCGGCCGGTGTGCCCGCCTCGACCAGCCTGCCGATCGCCTCGGCCACCGCGGCGGCCTCCGCGGGCACGTCGTCGTATTCGGCGAACACCGGCTCGGGTCCGTCGGCGCGCTGGCCGATCAATTGCAACCTGGTGCCCGCGATGCGCCCTCGCGCCGCCCCGATCACCCGGTTGGCCAGCGACACCACCTGCGGAGTCGAGCGATAGTCACGTTCCAGGCGAACGACGGTGGCATCGGGGAAGCGGCGGGAGAAGTCGAGCAGGTAGCTCGGCGTAGCGCCGGTGAACGAATAGATCGTCTGGTTGGCGTCGCCGACGACGGTCAGGTCGTCGCGGTCGCCGAGCCACGCGTCGAGCACGCGTTGTTGCAGCGGTGTGACGTCCTGGTACTCGTCTACGACGAAACTGCGATACCGACCTCGGAACTCGTCGGCCACGGCGGGATAGTCCTCCAGCGCGGCCGCCGTATGCAGCAGCAGGTCATCGAAATCCAGTAGCAGACCGTCAGGAGTCGCCTTGAGCTTCTCGTAAGCCGCGTAGACGTCGGCGACCCGCAGGGCGTCATAGGGCGTCTCGCGCCGCCGCGCGGCGACCGCCGCGGTGTAGTCCTCCGGCGCGATGAGCGAAGCCTTCGCCCATTCGATCTCACTCAGCAGGTCGCGGACGCTGTCGGTGGCCGTGGACAGCCCCGCCCGGTGCGCCGCCTGCGCGACGATCGGAAACTTGGCATCGATCAACCGCCACGGCACGTCACCGACGATCTGCGGCCAGAAGTACTTCAACTGCCGCAACGCCGCCGCGTGGAACGTCCGCGCCTGCACCTGGGTCGCCTCGCCACCGAGACCGAGCGCGCGCAGCCGGGTGCGCAACTCCCCCGCCGCCCGTGCGGTGAACGTCACCGCGAGCACCTGATCGGCCTTGACGTGCCCCTGCGCGATCAGATGCGCGATGCGGTAGGTGATGGTCCTGGTCTTGCCCGTACCCGCGCCCGCGAGCACGCAGACCGGGCCGCGCGGCGCACGGACGGCGGCGGCCTGCTCGGGATCGAGGTCTGCGAGGGCGAGAGCGGGCACGCGGTCCATCATGACAGCGCCCACCGACACCCACCGCGCGGCCGGGGCGTCCGGCCACGGGTCGGCACGGACGTGACCGCGCCCACGGCGGGGCTCCGGGCCGAGGGTAGGAAAGGTCCGAGTCGGAACAGTGGCCGGTCCTCCAGCGTTGCAGTGTCCGTGACTGACGCGAACCCCACCCTGACGATGTACTCGACCACCTGGTGCGGCTACTGCCGCAGGCTCAAGAAGCAGCTGGACGAGGCGGGCATCACCTACGTCGAGATCGATATCGAGCAGGATCCGGCGTCGGCCGAGTTCGTCGGCAGCGTGAACGGCGGCAACCACGTCGTGCCAACGGTGAAGTTCGCCGACGGCTCCACCGCGACCAATCCGTCGCTGGCGGCCGTCAAGCAGGTTCTCGCCGGTCTGTCCTGATCAGCCGCGCGCGGGTCGCACCGGCCCGCGCGCGAGCACGCGCTCAGTCGATCGCGGCCCAGGATTCCACGATGGTGCGCGCTATCGAGATCGAGCCGGGCAGCAGCAACTCGGCGCCCTCGCCCTGCTTCGACCAGTCGCCGACGGCCAGCGCTTCGCGCACTTGCGCGCGGGTGAACCAGTTGGCTTCGGCGATCTCCCCGTCGGAGAAGGTCAACGGCTGGTCGGGGTCGGCGACCGCGGCGAAGCCGAGCATCAGCGAACGCGGGAACGGCCACGGCTGGCTGCCCAGATAGCTGATCTCGCGCACGTCGAGACCGACTTCCTCGCGCATCTCACGCTCCACGCAGCGTTCCAGCGACTCGCCCGCCTCGACGAACCCGGCCAGCAGCGAGAACAGCGACTTCGGCCAGCTGTGCTGCCGCGCGAGCAGCACCCGGTCACCCCCGTCGTGGATCAGGCAGATCACCGCGGGGTCGATCCGGGGAAACTCCTCGTATCCGCTCTCGGTGACGCGCGACCACCCGGCCTTGGCCGCGGTGGTCACCGTGCCGTCCGCGCCGTGGAATCCGGCCTTGTCGTGCCAGTTCAGCAGCGCGATGGCGGTGGAGAGCAGTCCGGCGGTGCGGTCGTCGACGGTGCCGCCCGCCAGCGCGCGCAGATCGGTCAGCCTGCCCTCGAGCTCCGGATCGCGCACCGCCCAGAGATGGACGCCGTCCTCGACACCGAGGAACACCGCGTCCGGGCTCGGCTCGGCCGACCACTCGAGCGCCGTCCCGAGGACCAGAACGCCCTCCTCGAACCGCACCTGGCCGCGCCGGTTGATCCGCAAGAGCTTCGCGCTGCCCCAGCCCTCCTTCAATGCCTGGGCATCACCCCGGATCTGTTCGGCCCGGTCGATGACGGAACGGGACAGCAGCGGAACACCATTGAGCTGGAATGCGGGCACGGTTCGAGACTATCGCGCCCGAGCTACCGCCCGGCCCGCGCCACGGTCACTTGCCCGCCCGGCGGATGTACAGCAGTTTGTCGCCCGCCTCGATCGCGTCGACTTCCGGCTCGCCCACCCGGTAGAGCACGCCGTTGCGCACCACGCCCAGGACGATGTCGCCGAGATGCCGTGGCGATCCCCCGATCTCGGACGATTCCACCTCGCGTTCGGCGACGGCGAAGCCCTCCTCCGGCGTGAGCAGGTCCTCCATCATCTCCACGACCGTCGGGGTGGTGGTGGCGATGCCGAGCAACCGCCCGGCGGTCTCCGAGGAGACCACCACCGAGTTCGCGCCGGACTGCCGCACCAGGTGGGTGTTCTCCGCCTCCCGGATCGACACCACGATCTTGGCGGACTTGTTCAGCTCCCGGGCGGTCAGGGTGACCAGCACGGCGGTGTCGTCCCGATTGGTGGCCACGATCACCGAGTCGGCGTTCTGCGCACCGGCCAGCCGCAGCACATCGGACTGGGTGGCCGAGCCGTGCACCGTGACCAGTCCGGCGTTCGCGGCGGCCTCCAACGCGACCACGTCGGTGTCCACCACGACGATGTCGGCGGGCTGCACGCCGTCGCCGAGCATCGCGTCGATCGCGGTCCGCCCCTTCGTGCCGTATCCGACGACCACGGTGTGATTGCGCACGGTGTGCCTCCATCGCTGAATCTTGAAAGCCTGCCGGGACCGCTCGGTCAGCACGCTGAGCGTGGTGCCGACCAGGACGATCAGGAACAGGACGCGCAACGGGGTGATGATGACGATGTTCGCCAGCCGCGCGTCCGGCGTCACCGGGTGGATGTCGCCGTATCCGGTGGTCGACAGCGACACCGTCGCGTAATAGAAAGCGTCGAGGAACGACAAATCGTTCCCCGAGTTGTCGTGGTAACCGTCGCGTCCGATGTACACCACCAGCGCGGCCCCGAACAACAGCGCGATCGCGAACAGCACCCGCCTGGTCAGCGAAATCCACGGGCTGGTCTGCACTTCCGGGATGCGCAGCACGCCGACCAGGGCGAAATCGGGGCGGCTGGCCAACCCCAGACCGCGTGCTCGATCACCGAACACCGGACGCACCCATGGTCTCGTCGCTCGTGTCGGTCATCTCCGGTAATCCTTGTCCCTCCGGCACAGCAGGCGAGCCTACTGTGTTTGTTTGTCCAGCGCCTGCGGCGCTGGGTGTTCGCGGCCCATGCTCGGTCTCGCTTCGCTCGAAACCGCGAGTCGAGGTGCGCTTAGCGCGTCAGGCGGTGATCGCGCGACCCCGAGCCGCGCTTCTGCAATCGGGTGCGAGACCACCGGCATCCGGCTCACGACAACTCGACATCGGATCGACGGCACCCTTCCGCACGCCGGATATGCGCTCGTCATTCGAATGGGGGCCGAACCGTCGAAACTTCAGGGCGCGCGCCTCGGGCGCTCGTCGGGGCCGAGTGCGTTCGCACGGTTCGGACGGTCGGGCCGTGGTGCGGCGGTTCGGGTCGTCCGAGCCGCCGAGTGCCGATCGGGGCGGCCGGGCTCGACGCGACCGCGGACTGGATGTAAGGGTGCTTCATGGCAGAAAACACGCTGACATCCGAGTCCGACTCCGGGCGGCGGCCCGCGCTGGCTCTGGCCGCCCTGCTGTTCGGCGCGGGGGTGCTGCATTTCATCTTGCCGAAGCCGTTCGATTCGATCGTGCCGCGTTCCTTGCCGGGCCGGGCCCGCGACTACACCTACGCCTCCGGCGTGGCCGAGATCGGCGTGGCGGCCGCGCTCGCGATTCCGCGCACCCGCGGCCTCGGCGGACGCCTGGCGGCGCTGTTGTTCATCGCGGTGTTCCCGGCCAACATCCAGTTCACCGCGGACATGCTGGCCAGCGAGAAAGCGCCGCCACTGCTCAAAATCGGCTCGGCGCTGCGGCTTCCGTTGCAGATCCCGCTGATCACTCAGGCGCTGGCGGTGAGCCGGCGGGCGCGGCGTTCCTGATCAGCTCGGCCAGTTCCTCCGGACCGGCCAGGTTGCCCGGCGCGATGGTGCGGCCGGTGCGCACGTAGTGGAACGCGGCGCCGATCCGGGGCAGCAGCTCGTGCTCGGGGCGGCGCTCGCGCGCGGCCATCAACCGCGCCCACGCCAGGCGGTAGACGGCCAGCTGCATGGCGACCGCGGGTTCCTCGGCGGCGCTGGGCTCGGCGCCGGTCTTCCAATCGACCACGATCCAGCCGCCGCCTGGTTCGGCGAACACCGCGTCCATCCGGCCGCGGATCACGGTGCCCGCGATGGAGGTCTCGAACGGGATCTCGACCTCGATCGGGCTGCGGTCGGCCCACGCCGAGTTCAGGAACGCGTCCTGCATCGCGGTGAGCTCGGCGTCCATGCCCGCGTCGGCAGCGCCGCCGTCGGCCGCGCCCGGCAGTTCGTCCAGGCCGAGCAGGCGGGTGGAGCCGAACCAGCGCTGTACCCAGGCGTGGAAAGCGGTACCGCGGCGAGCCAGTGGATTCGGCGGGTAGGGCAGCGGCCTGCGCAGGCGGGCGGCCAGTTTCGCCGGGTCGGCGCGCAGCTCGACCAGGGCGGTCGCCGCGATCTGGCCGGGTAGCTCGACCTCCTCGGCGGCGGCAGCGGCCGCCTGGTGTTCGGCCAGCAGGGCGTCCACGTCGGCGGCCCAGCCTTCCGGGTCGTCCGGGTCCGGCGCCGGGTGGGTGTGCTCCGGCCGGTACGGGTCCTCCGGCGGAGGCGGAGCGTAGCCGGTCGCGGCGAATATGCGCTCGTCCGCGGACAGGTACTCCTCCACCGGGTCCGGCGCCGTGCCGAAGTAGGGTTCGATATCCGCGTACGGGTCGGCGTATTCGATCGCGGTGGCGTCGAAGTCGTCCGGGAACGGCTCGCGTGGGAACTCGTCGCCGGGTGGATAGTAGGCGGGTTCGTCCGGGTATTCCGCCATGTCATCCGGCGGTAGTGGCAACTCCTCGTCGCGGATGCCGTCGTTCCCGGCGGGGCCGCGCGGCTCCTGGCCCGCATCGGCGGGACGGGAGCGCAGGTCGGCCAGCGCGGCGCGGACCAACGCGGCGCCCTGTTCGATGGGATCACGGCGGCTGCTGAGGGGGTCACGTGGCCACTCGGCGGTGGCGGGGTTGTCGGTGAACGGGTTGACGGCGTCGGCCGCGGGCGGGTCGTCCCAGCGGTCGATGGTCAAGACGCCGCACGCCGGGCTGTCGGGGTCCTGGTGCGCGTGTTCGAGCTCCAGCAGGAAATCCGAGGGGCCTTTCGGAGAGCTGCCGGTTTCCGCCCAGTGATGGGCCGAAACGAGCAGCACGCGTTCGGTTCGGGTGAGGGCGACGTAGAACAGGCGACGTTCCTCATCAATGCGGCGGCGCTCCAGTGCCTCTTTGTGCGCCTTGATCGCGCGCTCGAGATCCGCGCGGTCGTACAGGTCGGTGAGATCGAGTACCGGTACGCCCTCGGCCGCGTCGTCCTGCTCGCGGTCGCCCCGCAACGACGTCGGCAGCTCGGCCAGCGCGCCCAGCCACGTGCCGGAGCCGACTTTGGACGGGAACACGCCGTCCACCACGTGCGGAACCGCGACGATCTCCCATTCCAAGCCCTTCGCCGCGTGCACGGTGAGCACCTGCACCCGGTCCTTGGCGACCTCGACCTCGCCCGGCTCCAGGCCGTTCTCGACCTCCTCCGCCGCGGCGAGGAACGCCAGCAGGCCACCGAGTGAGGCGCCGGTGTCCGCGGCGTAGCCCGCCACCACTTCGGCGAACGCGTCCAGGTGCTCGCGCCCGGCCCCGGTGCCCGCCATGGCGCGCCGGGTCTGGGTCTCGACACCGACGCCGATGGTGCGCTCGACGTCGGCGACCAGTTCCGCCAGCGGCTGACCGCTGCGTTCGCGCAACGCGGCGAGTTCTCGTCCCAGTGCCTCGATCCGGGCGAACCCGGCCCGCGAATACTGGTCGGGCGGGCCGGGATCGGCGATCGCGTCGGCCAATCCCGCTTGTTCGGCGGGTTCCGGCGCCACTTCCCGCAGTGCCTCGTCCAGCGCCGCGCCGTCGGCGATCTCGGCCGGGCCCTCCGGCCCCGGACGCCGGATGGACAGGTCCCTGGCGCGGCGGGCGAGCGCGGCGATGTCGGCCACCCCGATGCGCCAGCGCGCGCCGGTCAGCACCCGCATGGCGGCGGTGCCCGACCCGGGTTCGGCGATCAACCGCAAGGTGGCGACGATGTCGGCGACCTCAGGGGTCGCCAGCAGGCCGCCGAGCCCGACGATCTCCACCGGAAGCCCCTGCGCGCGTAAGGCTTCGGCGAGTGGAGCGGCGTCGGCGTTGCGGCGCACCAACACCGCCGAAGTGGGTGGTTGCTGTTGCGCGGCGCGCCGGGCGGCCCACTCGGCAGCGATCCGTTCGGCCACCCAGTCCCGTTCGTCCGCCACGGTCTCGGTCAGCGCCAGCGCCACCACTCCCGGCCCGGCGTCGGGCTTGGCGCGCAACGCCTCGACGGTCACGCCGCCACCGTCGATCGCCTTGCGCCGCAACGGTTCGGCCACCAGATTCGCCAGTGCCAGCGCCTCCGGCGGATTGCGCCAGCTGGTCAGCAACGCCAGCGTGGGAGCGGGCACGCCAGGAGCGCTGGGGAAGTCGGTGGCGAACCGGGGCAGGTTCGCCGCCGAAGCGCCGCGCCAGCCGTAGATGGACTGCATCGGGTCACCGACGGCGGTCACGGCGAGACGCTGCGCACGCGGGCCATGCGGCCGGGTCCGCTGATCGTTCTGCTCGGGTCGGGCGTGCGGGTCGTGGGCACCAGCCAACGGCCGGCCGTCTCGCACCGCGTCGTTCGCATCGGTGTGCCGCGCGGGCACGGCGTCGGCCGAACCGACCGGCCGTCCGGGCTGATCTGCCGAAACCGTTTGTGCGTTCGCGTCGTCCGTTGCCGAGTCCGACCGGACGCCTGCCGACGGATCGTCCGTCACCGGATCGCCGATGTGACCGCGCACGCCGTGCCGCTCCGAGATTCCCGGACCGGAGCGGCTGTCGCCGTTACCGGCGACGGCGGCAGCGCCAGCCACGCCGGATGTCTCGGAGCGGGGCTCGGGCGCCGCATCCGCCCCGCCCTCCGGCGCGCCGCCGAACAGGGCGGCGAGCAGGACGCGCTGGGCGTGGCCGGTGTCCTGGTATTCGTCCAGCAGGACCAAGCGGAAGCGGGCGCGTTCGGCGGCGGCGACCTCGGGGTGCTCGGCGGCCAGGCGCGCGGCCAGCGACATCTGCGCGCCGAAATCCAGCGCGCCGCGACGGCGTAACGCCTCGGCGAGCTGCTGTACCAGCGGCAGCAGCGCCACCCGCTCGCGCTGCACCTGCACGATGTTCAGCAGCGTCCGGCTCGGCCCGCCGCGCTGTCGCGGACCCGCGGGCAGCGTGTGCACCAGCTTCGCCAGCTCGGTGTGCGCCTCGGCCAGTTCCTCCGGCTCGACCAGATGCTCCGCCAGCTGGCCCGACAGCGCGAGCACCGCCTCGGTGACCGAGACCGGAGTCCGATCGGTGTCCAGGTCGCCGTCCCAGTCGCGGACCACCTGGTGAGCGAGCTGCCAGAGCTGCGTCTCGGTCAGCAGCGTCGCCGACGGCTCCACGGGAAGCAACAGGCCGTGTTCGGTGAGCAGCCTGCCCGCGTACGAGTGGTAGGTGCTGATCTCCGGTTCCGCGCCGGTCAGCTGGGCGCGCAGCCCACCGGTCGGGTCGAGTTCGCGCAGCAGCGGCGCGCCGGCGAGCCGGGCCAGCCTGGTCCGGATGCGGGCGGTCAGCTGCTGGGCGGCTTTGCGCGTGAACGTCAGCCCGAGCACTTCGTCGGGAAGGACCAGCCGGTTCGCGACCATCCACACCACGCGCGCGGCCATCGTCTCGGTTTTGCCCGCGCCCGCGCCCGCGACCACAAGGGTCGGCCCGGGCGGGGCGGCGATCACGGCGGCCTGTTCGCCGGTCGGCGGCGGCAGGCCGAGCGCCTGCGCGAGCTGATGCGGCGTCACCCGGCCCGTCACGGCTGCGCCCCGGCGACCGGCCGCGCCGGAACCGATGGCGGGCTCACTCGTCGGTCACCTGCCTCCCGCTGTCCTGCACGGGGCAACTGCCCGCCACCGCGCAGTGCCGGCAGCCGTCGTTGCGCATGGCGAGGTAACTGGGGCCCTGTGTGGACGCCGCGGCCCGATGGATCGTGTCGCGCCAGTGCTCGAGCGCCTCGGCGTCCAGCGGAGGTTGCATGCGCTGAGTCGCCCCTTCGGCCTTGCTCGGTTTGGCGACGTACACCAACCGCGCCCCGCCGGGCTCGCCGGTCGGGGTGGTCGCGGTATCCGCGTCGGCGGAGCCGGGGTCGAGTGCGCCCATGGCGGCCGCCACCTGATAGGTCGCCAGCTGCGCGTGATCGACGGCGGCCTGCTTGGTCACCGGGGACTTGCCGGTCTTCACGTCGACGATCACGAAACGCCCTTGCGCGTCTCGCTCCAGCCGGTCGACGCGGCCCCTGATCCGCACTTCGCGTTCGTCTTCGGTACGCGCGGGCAGCACGCAGTCCACCGGAACCTCGACACCGGCCTGGGTGAGTTCGCCACGGGTGTTGCGGACCCAGGCCGAGAAGGTCTCCAACATCGCCTCGGTGCGGCGCAATTCCTGCCGGGAATGCCAGCCGGTCCCCGGATCCACCACTCGCCAGGCGCGTTCCAGCGCCGCGCGCACCTGGTCCTCGGGGACCTTGCCCGCCAGCGCCTGCACCAGGGTGTGCACCAGATTGCCCTTGACGGCGTGCGGGTTGTCGCCGTCGGTGCCGCCGTGACGTTCCAGCGCCCAGCGCAGCGGGCAGGTGCGCAGCAGTTCGACGGTGGAGGGCGACAGTGCCACCGCGCCGTCGTCCTCACCCCACAGCGGACGCAGGGAGCTGAGATCGGCGGTGCCGTACCAGTCGTCGGGGTGGGTGCCGCGCACGCCCGCGTCCGCCAGCCGGGCGAGCTGGTGCGCCGCGCGCCGCCTGCGCTCCGGATCGGCCTCGGGATCGCACACGACGCCGCGCAACTCGGCCACCAGGGAGTGCATCACCAGGGCGCGACCGGGATCGGCCACGGGAAGCGCACCCGGCTCGCTGTCGTCGTCGTGCCCGAGCAGTTCGGCGAGGAACCGCGACGGCACCAGATCGCGTTCGCCCGACACCGACTCGACGGCGGTGACCAGCAGCGACCGGCGGGCCCGGCTGCACGCGACGAGCAGCAACCTGCGCTCCTCGGCGAGAATCGGCGCCGCGCGGCTCACCCGCTCACCCGCATCCGAGACCCCGGCGGTGAGATCGACCAGATCCTCGGTGTGCAGCAGGGTGCCGCGCGAGCGCGGATCGGGCCAGATCCCCTCCTGGACGGCGGCGACGGCGACCACATCCCATTCCCGCCCGGCCGCGGCGTGCGCGCTCAGCAGCGCCACCGCCTCGCCGGGCGCCGTGCGCGGCGCGGAGTCCTGCGGAATCTCCTGCTGCGAAAGGTATTCGACGAACCCTTCGATGCTCGCGCGCGGCAACCGGTCGACGTAGGCGGCGGCCGCGTCGAACAACGCGACCGCGGCGTCGAGGTCGCGATCGGCCTGCATGCCGACCGCGCCGCCGCGCTCCGACTGGGCCACCCAGCGCCGTTCCAGCCGGGATCCGGTCCACAACGCCCACAGGACGTCCTCCAGGCCCGCACCGCGTGCGCGCGCCTTACGCGCCCGGCGCAGCGCGTCCAGTACCCGGCGCAGCGGTGCGGCCTCGACCTCGGTGAGCCGGTCCGAGAGCGCCGGGTCGCCGGTTCCGATCAGCAGGTTGCGCAGCACCTGCGCGGAGGGACGGTCGATGTCGGCGCCGCGATCGGAGTCCTCGCCCGTCTTCGTGAGTTGCACCGTGGCGCGCGCGGATTCCAGCACCGCGCGCCGGATGCCGCGCCGCAACCGGCGCAAGGAGATCTGGTCGGCGCCACCGAGCGGCCCGGACAGCAGGTCCAGCGCGTCCTGCGGCTCGAACTCCGGTTCCATGCCCCGCTGCGCCGCCTCGCCCGCCAGCACCGCGCGCAGCGACAACAGCATCCAGGCCGCACCGCGTCTGCGCGCCAACGGGGTGTCCAGCGCGGGTTGCCGCACCGGGACCCCTGCGGCGAGCAGGGCGCGGCGCAGCGGCGCCAGCGACAGCGGCACCGAACGCACGATCACCGCCATCCGCGACCACGGCACCCCGCCGGTGAGATGCGCGCGGCGCAGGTGGTCGGCGATGAGCGCGGCTTCCTTCGCCGGCGTGGCCAGCACACGGACCCGCACCTCGGTGCCGTCCGCACGCGGTCCGGCGTGGCCGGGCACCGGGATGCGCTGCGGCGCGCTGCCCGGCAGACGCGCGGCGATCCGCGCGACCGCCAGCTCCACCTGACCGCTGAACCGATGACTGTCGCGCAGCACGATGCGCCGCTCGCCGGGCACGTCGAGTTCGGCGACGAACCGGGCGTCCGCGCCGCGGAAGGCGAAGACGGCCTGATCGGGATCACCCGCGATCACCGTGGTATGAGCGCTGCGCCCGATCACCCGCACGAGCATCGCCGCCTGCGGGTCCAGGTGCTGGGCGTCGTCGACCAGCAGGTATCTGATCCTGGCGCGTTCGGCCGCCAGCAGATTCGGGTCGGCGGCCAGCGCGTCCAGCGCCGCGCCGACCAGCTCGGCGGCATCCAGCGCGGGCGCGGTCGCCTCCGGCGCCTCGACCCCGACCGACCAGCGCAACAGCATCGTCTGCTCGTAGCGAATGGCGAATCCGCCCGCCGCCACCCATTCCGGTCTGGCGTGCTCGCGGCCCAGGCGTACCAGATCCTCCGGCCCGATACCGCGTTCGGTGGCGCGCAGCATGAGATCGCGCAACTGCTCGGCGAACCCGCCGAGCGCGAGCGCGGGCCGTAATCGTTCCGGCCACAGGCCGTGCGCGCCCTCGGCCATGTCCGCCAGGTCGCCACGCAGCATCTCGCGCAGCACCGCGTCCTGCTCGGCGCCGGTCAGCAGACGCGGGGGCGGGTTGCCGTGCGCCATCGCGTGTCTGCGCAGCACGGAGAAGGCGTAGGAATGCACGGTGCGCACCAACGGTTCCCGTGTGGCGCCGGGCACACCCCCTTCGGCGCCGGGCTCCGGCCCGCTCAGCCGCGTGGTGATCGCGTCGCGCACGGCGCTCGCCGCCGGTTTGGAATGCGTCAGCAGCAGCACCGATCCGGGATCGGCTCCGGCCGCGATGCGCCCGGCGGCGATGTCGACCAGCAGGGTGGTCTTGCCCGTGCCAGGGCCGCCGAGCACCTGCCATGGCCGCCACCCGGGGTGCGCTGGACCGGCCTCGGCCGCGGCGTCCAGCAGCGCGCGGACGTCGGCGCCCCAGTCTCGCGGCCGGGGCGCCACCACGTTCCGGCGAACCAGTCGCACCGCGCCATCCGATCGCACCACGCGGGCTATTGCAACAGACACGACCGACACGCCGGTACACGGCTCCGTGCGACCGGCGCAGCGGTCGTCTCCGGCGCAGGTCACAATGGAGCGGTGTCTGTTCTGAATGTCCATCGGTTCGGTCCGGTGACGGGACCGGTGGTACTCGCCCTGCACGGCGTGACCGGTCACGGCAAACGCTGGGAAGACCTGGCCACCCGCCATCTGCCCGACGTCCGCGTGCTCGCACCCGATCTGCGCGGACACGGTCGCTCGACGTCGCTGCCGCCGTGGAATTTCGAGACCATCGTCGAGGACCTGGTCGAACTGGTCACCGCGGAGGCGGACGGGCCGGTGGTGGTGGTCGCGCACTCCTTCGGCGGCGCGTGCGCGCTGCACCTGGCGCATCGGCATCCTGGACTGGTGCGCAAACTCGTGCTGCTCGATCCGGCCATCGCGCTGGAACCGGAATGGCTGAACGAGATCGCGCTGTCCACGCTGGTCTCGGCCGACTACGACAGCGTCGAGCACGCGCGCCAGGACAAACTGGACACCGGCTGGGGCGACGTCGAGCCCCGGCTGCTGGAAGCGGAGCTCGACGAACATCTGATGCCCACCGCGAACGGACGCTTCGGCTGGCGGATGAGCCTGCCCGCCATCAACTCCTACTGGGGCCAGCTGGCCCGCCACTGGGTGTTGCCGCCCGCCGACCTGCCCACCGTGCTGGTGCAGGCGATGAAGGTGCACCCGCCGTTCGTCACGCCGGAGTTCCGGGCGGCGCTCACCGAGCACATGGGCGCCAACCTGACCGTGCTCGAATGGAACTGCGATCACATGGTCGCCCAGGCGTGCCCGGCCGAGACCGGCGAACTCGTGCGCTCGGTGCTGTGAGCCCATGCCGACCACCGACGCCCAGATCGAGCGGGTGCGCGCCCTGGTGACGTCGATCCCGCCGGGCCGGGTCGTCACCTACGGCGACATCGCCGCCTCCGTCGGCCTGTCCACGCCGCGCACCGTGGGCTGGATCATGCGCACCGACGCGGCCGACCTGCCCTGGCATCGGGTGCTCGGCGCGAGCGGCAGGCCCGCCGCGCACCTGGCCCGGCGCCAGCTGCGCCTGCTCGCCGAGGAGGGCGTGCCGATCCGGGACGGGCGGGTCGACCTGCGGGCCGCGCGATTCCCGCTGCCCGATCCCCCGCCGCGCTGAGCACGGATTCCGGAATGCCGCCGAGAATGCCGCCCAGAATGCCTCCGAGCCGGATCGACGGCCAGTACCGTTGAGCCATGCCCACCCGCCTGGCATGTGTCGTGTTCGACGCCGACCGGCCGCGTTCGGTCGCCGACTTCTGGGCGGAACTGCTCGGCTGGAGCGTGACCGTCGACCGGTCCGATCAGGTGGACATCGCGGCCCCCGACGCCGACGGCGGCGAACTCGCGCTCACCTTCCTGCCCGCGATGCGGGCGAAGGTGGGCAAGAACCGCCTGCACCTGGACCTGGCCACCCGCTCGCTGGACCACCAGCGCACCCAGGTGGACCGGGCGCTGGCGCTGGGTGCGCGCACGGTCAACATCGGCCAGGGCGCGGTGCCGTGGGCCGTGCTCGCCGACCCGGAGGGCAACGAGTTCTGCGTGCTCGAGCCCAGGGAGGAGTACGTGGACACCGGCGCGATCGCGGCGATCGTGGTCGACACGCGCGACCCGGAGCGCCTCGCCGAGTTCTGGGCGACGGCCACCGGCTGGCCCGCCACCCGGCGCGGCGAGCGGCTGGCCGGGCTGCGCTCGGCGACCGGTCTCGGCTCCTGGCTGGAGTTCGTGCGCACGCCCGACGCGGGGTCCGGCCGGACCAGGCTGCGCCTGGATCTCACGTCGTTTCCGGCCGACGACCGGGCCGCCGAGGTGGCCAGGCTGCACGCCGCCGGCGCCACCACGATCGACCGCGGCGCACCGGCTCCCGATCGCGATACCGACCTGGTGCTCGCCGACCCGGAGCTCAACGAGTTCCGGCTGCTGCCACCGGCGCGGTTCTGGTCGAACGCCTGATCGGCGTCGTCCGCTCCCCGGCTTCCCCGCGGTGACGAATTAGCATGGCCGCCATGGTGTACCTAGCTCGAGGTCGTGGCGTGTGAACGCCGCCGACGCGATCGTGCTCGCGGGCGGCCGGGCCAGCCGGATGGGCGGCGTGGACAAGCCCGCCATCGTCATCGGCGGCCGCTCCATGCTCGAGGTGGCGCTCGAGGCCGCCTCCTCCTGCGCGCACACGGCGGTCGTCGGACCGTACCGGCCCGAGCTGCCGCCGCAGATCATCCAGGTGCGCGAGGTGCCACCCGGGTCGGGCCCGGTCGCGGCGATCGACACGGGGTTGCGTGCCCTCGGCTCCGCCGCCCCGCTGGTGGTGGTGCTGGCCGCCGACCTGCCGTTCCTGTCGTCGTGGGCGATCGCCGAACTCATCCGGCATGCCACCGAATCCGGAGCGGACGCGGTGTTCGCCGCGGACGAGTCGGGACGCCCGCAGTATCTGATCGGCGTGTGGCGGCGTTCCGCGCTGGCGGCCGCGCTCGACGGGCTCGGCACCCTCATCAACCAGCCGATGAAGGCGCTGGTGCCGGCCGCAGCGGCGATCATCCCACTGTCCGGAGTCGGCGACTGCGACACCGAGGAGCAGGTGCGGCAGGCCAGGGCGGCGGTCCACACGCCACCGCGGCAGCCGCCGCTGGATCTGGACCGGGCGCGCTACGTTCTTCGCGCCCGGCTGTCCCGGCTCACCACCTACGAAGCCGATCTGCGTTCGGTGATCGGAGCCGCGCTGGCCGGCCCGCTGACCGCGGCCGGGCCGCTGCCCCGGTTCGACGTCTCCGCGATGGACGGGTACGCCGTGGCCGGTGACGGGCCGTGGCGCCTGCGCCGCGACATCGGCTTCGCGGGCGGGCGGCGGCCGGTGGGGCTGTTGCCGGGCGAGGCGGTACGAATCGCCACGGGCGCGCACGTCCCCGACGGCACCACCGGCGTGCTGCGCGACGAATTCGCCCACATCGGCGACGAGACGCTGCATCGGCTGCCGGACACGCCACTGCGCGACGACATCCGCCGCCGCGGCGAGGACCGGGAAGCCGGTGATCCGGTGGCTCCGGAGGGCACGCCGGTCACCGCCGCGTTGATCTCCGCGGCCGCCAGTGTGGAGGTCACCGCCGCGCCGGTGCGCGGCCCCGTCCGCGCCCGCATCGTCATGACCGGTGACGAGATCCGCAGCGAGGGGCCGCTGCGGGCAGGGCAGACCCGCGACTCGATCGGACCGGTCCTGCCGGACCTGCTGTCCTGGTACGGCATTCGCACGACCGATCGAGCGCATCTGCGCGACACGCCGCACGGCTTCGACGAAGTCCTGACCGTCACGCCGGATCACGACCTGTTGGTGATCGTCGGCGCGACCGGCGGCGGGGCCGCCGACCAGCTCCGTGCCGCGCTGGGCCGGGTGGGAGCCGCGATCGTGGTGCCGCGCCTGCGACTGCGGCCGGGCGGTTCCACCGTCGTCGCCGAACTCGCCTCCGGCGTCACGGTGCTCGGGCTGCCGGGCAACCCGTTCGCCGCCGTGGCCACGCTCATGGCGCTCGCGCCCGCGATCGTCGAGGGACGCACCGGCGCGTCCCCGGCCCGCCCGCTGCGGGGGCCGTTGCGCAACGCGGCCGAGATCACCGGGCAGGTGCCCCGCATCGTTCCCGCTCGCTCCGTGGACGACGGCGGCTGGGTCGGTGACCCGACCATCCGCACCGCTCATCTCGGCGGTCTCGTCGATCGTGACGGTCTGGTCGTCGTGCCGCCCGGCGCCGTCGACGGCGCGATCGTGGAGTTCCTGCCGCTGCACCGCTGAGGAAGCGCGTATTCCGCGTTCACCAGTGACCGGGTGCGCGAATCAGGCTGTGCCGCTCGTTCTTACGGCGCAGTCCAGTGGGTATGGGTTGTGATCGGGCCGCGTGCGCACTCCCACCGGGAAGACGGGTCCGGTTGCGGCACAGCCCGTTTCGCGACTCCGAGACTCGACGCGCGGTGACGCGCACGCTTCGTCACGGCAGCGGAATTGAATTCGACGCCATTACCCGCGAGGCGCGGAACCCAAAGGTTCCGGCAAAACGCTCGAAGGCACGCGTTTTGCTTTCGAGTCCCTCGCTCTCAGGACCGGCTGCCGAATAGCTTCACCCGAAGCCGCGCAAACTGGATTCGCTATAGACACCCACCTCGAACAGCGGTACTACCTGGGGAAATACGACGAACGGCCGCTAGACGCCATATTTTTCATTTCCCCTTCCGGAAGGCATACGCGCTCGCTATCGTTGGCATCGTTAGGCGAATATCAATCCCCCGGAAAGGACCGTGTGGAGATGGCTGAAAAGTCGAAGAAAACGCCTAAGAAAATGCCGAAGCAGATGCCGAGGCAGCAGCAGCAACAGCGCCGGGAGCAGGACATGCCCGAGGGCGCGAACATGGAAGGCCGTCGGGGCACCAAGTCGGAGATGCCCGACCGGCGCGGCGAGCAGGACCGCCGCCAGTAGCTGATCTGCGCCACCCGCGCCGCCGGCCCCCACCTCCTCCCGGGACCGGCGGCTGCGGTCGTCTCGACCCCGTTGTGCTTACCTCAGCGGTAATTGCCACCCCGCGCGGCGCGGACCTACGGTCGGTCGGACGCCATCTCCGGCGTCATCGAACGAAGGAACGCCATGTCCGTTTATGGCTTCGCCCACCTCCGCAGTCGCAGGCCCCATCCCGACATCATCGAATACCTGGAGCGCATCCAGGCCACCCTCGACCCGTTCGGCGGCCGATTCGTCATCCACGGGCCCCCGGCCGAGGTGGTGGAGGGCAGTTGGCCCGGCAGCATGGTGCTGATCGAGTTCCCCGGGATGGCCCAGGCGCGGGAGTGGTACCACTCGCCCGCCTACCAGCAGATCCTGCCGCTGCGCGCCGACCACATTGATGGCGACCTGCTCCTGATCGAAGGCGTCGGCCCCGACTACGACCCGCGCGAGCGCGCCGCCACGCTGCGCGCCGGGACCGCCTGACGCGATTTCGGCCCGCCGTCCTCCGTCCGATACCGTTGACCAGGCACGACACGGCTCGACGCGATAAGGATGTGCCCGATGGACGACAGCTCCCTGGTCTGGGACGACGGCACGCTCGTCACCATCGACCAGCGTTGTCTGCCGCACGAGGTGCGTGAGCTGCGGCTGAGCACGGTCGACCAGGTCATCGACGCGATCGAGACACTCGCCGTTCGCGGCGCGCCCGCCATCGGCATCGCGGGCGCGTTCGGCGTCGTCATCGCCACCGCCGCCGCCACCGTGGACGGCGTGGTCGACGAGGCGGCGGCCCACGCCGAGGCGGACCGGATCGCCGCGGCCCGGCCGACGGCGGTCAACCTCGCCTGGGCGGTGCGGCGGGCGCGGGCCAAGGTGAGCCAGGGCGCGGACGCCGTGCTGGCCGAGACGCTCGACATGCTGGCCGAGGACGGGCGGGTCAACCGGGCCGCCGCCACGCACGCCGCCGACCTGGTGCAGACGCTGTGTCCCGCCCGGCCGCTGCGAGTGCTCACCCACTGCAATACCGGCAGACTCGCCACCAGCGCGTTCGGCACCGCCATCGGCGCGCTGCGGGTGCTGTCCGAACGCGGCGCGATCGAGCAGGTCCTGGTGGACGAGACCCGCCCGCTGTTGCAGGGCGCGCGGCTGACCGCCTGGGAACTCGCCGAGGCGGGAATCCCGCACCGGTTGACCATTGATTCCGCGGCCGCCTGGGCGATGGCGACCGGTCAGGTGGACTGCGTACTCGTCGGCGCCGACCGGGTCACCGCCAACGGCGACGTCGCCAACAAGATCGGCACCTACGGTCTCGCGCTGGCCGCCCGCCACCACGGCATCCCCTTCGTCGTGGTCGCCCCGGAGTCGACCCGCGACCTGACGATGGCCACCGGCAGCGAGATCGTCGTGGAGGAACGCGCGGCGGGCGAAGTCACCGGATTCGGCGGTGTGGCGACGGCTCCCGCGCACACCGAGGTCTTCAACCCAGCCTTCGACGTGACGCCGGGCGAACTGGTGACCGCGGTGGTCACCGAGCACGGCGTGGTGCACCGATCCGATCGCTCGCCCGGCACGGCCATCGCGGACATCGCCCGCGAGCTCTACCGGCGCGGGTGGATGCCGGGCACGGCGGGCAATATCTCGGTGCGCACGGGTGCGACCGCGATCGTCACCGGTAGCGGTCTGTCCAAAGGCGAACTCACCGAACGCGACATGGTGACCGTGCGCGTGACGGATTCGGCGCCGGTGTCCGACCACGGGCGCAAGCCGTCGGCGGAGACCACGATCCACACTGCCGTCTACCGCACGCGCTCCGCCCAGGCCGTTGTCCACGTCCACCCGCCGTTCGCCACCGCGTTGGCCACCCGCTCGGCCGCGCCCGGCGCGCAGGCCACCCTCCGGATCACCGGCTACGAGCTGATCAAAGGGCTCGGCGGCGCCGATCCGGCCGTCGCGGACATCCCGGTCTTCCCGAATTGGCCCGACGTCCCCCGCATCGGCGCGGACATCGAGCGCTACCTCATCATCACCCCGGCGCTCTGCCGGTCTTGATCATCGCCGGGCACGGAATCACCGCCTGGGGCGATGATCTCGCCCAGGCGCGCGATCGTGCCGAATGCCTGGAAGCATTGTGTGAGCTGGTGTCCCGCACCGGCGGCCCGGCGGCGTTCGGCCCGCGCGACGACGTTCTCGAGATTGGACTGACATGACCCTGTTGCAGGTGATGGCCGCCGGTGACGCGGCCGACGTGCGCGTGCGCACCTCCGACGACGAGCGGATCGGCACCGAACTGGCCGCGCGCGGTATCACGTTCGGCCGCTGGCCGGTGGTCGAGAACGCCGCGTCGGTGTCCTCCGAGGAATTGCTCGCCCACTACGAGACGAACGTCGCCGCGCTGAACGAGTCCGGGCGCTACAAGCACATCGACATCGCCCGCCTCCACCCCGACGACACCGACCCGCAGTGGCCGGAGACCGCCAAGGGCGCGCGCGGGAAGTTCCTCGACGAGCACCGGCACGCCGAGGACGAGGTGCGCTTCTTCGCCGCCGGACGCGGCTGCTTCTACCTGCATCTGGGCGAGGAGGTTCTCGCGGTGGTGTGCGAGGGCGGCGACCTGCTCTCGGTGCCCGCGGGCACGCTGCACTGGTTCGACATGGGCGAGCGCCCGGATTTCGTCGCCATCCGTTTCTTCGAGGAAGCCGACGGCTGGGTCGGCGACTTCACCGGCGACAAGATCAGCGCGGGTTTCCCCACCCTCGACGAGCTGCTGACCGCGCCGTGATCGGCGCCGTCGTCGTCGACATCGAAGGCACCACCAGCCCCACCGCGTCGGTCCGCGAAGATCTGTACGGCTATACCCGCGAACGGCTTCCGGGCTGGCTGGCCGAGGGCAGCCCGGACGCAGCAGCCGTCCTCGCCGCGACCAGGGACCTGGCCGGGCGGCCGGAGGCCGACGCGGCCGAGGCCGCCGTGATCCTGCGCGAATGGCTCGACACCGACCTCAAGGCCGAGCCATTGAAGATCGCCCAGGGCCTGATCTGCGCGGAAGGCTTCCGCAACGGCGCACTACACGGCGAGTTCTTCCCCGACGTGCCGCCCGCGCTCGCGGCGTGGCACGCGGCCGGTTTCGCGCTGTATGTCTACTCCTCGGGATCGGTGCGCAATCAACGTGATTGGTTCGCCTTCGCGCGCGGCGGCAGCCTGTCGGAGCTGATCAGCGGATACTTCGATCTCTCGACGGCGGGCGGTAAACGCGAGTCGTCCTCCTACGACAAGATCGCCGGTGCTATCGGCGTGCCCGCAGAGCGCATCCTGTTCCTGTCCGACCACCCCGACGAGCTCGATGCCGCCGTCGCCGCCGGGTGGCGGGCGGTCGGGCTCGCCCGGCCCGGCGAGCCGAATCCCCCACGGCCGCCGCATCACTGGGTCGACACCTTCGCGGACATCGATCCGGCGTCCTGAGCGTAGGCACGGTGATGCCGACGCCGAACACCGTCTCCTCCGGTTGGGTGCTGGCCTCGCCGTGTATTCGGTCGCGTCGAGTGCTCCTCGCAGCGAACGGCTTCGGCGCGCGATGCGGTAGACAGCCGAGCTCGCGTGCAGACTTGATCCGCCGCCGAATCGGCATGCCGATCGAGCGGCGGGCTCGACACACCTCGCACATTCCCGTCGCCGTCGGCGGCCGCGATTTCCGACCTCAGCGAACATCAAGCTAATTGTGATCCAAGCAACTGCGCGGGTACGGTGAAACACCGGCGGACCGGGCCGGAAATCGGTAGAACACGGAGCGTCGCAGACCGTTCAGTTGTGTTAACAAATGTAAAGCGCGAGAGAAGCGGCCGTTTCCAAAGCATCACCGACACGATCCGGGATCGACCGCAACGACCGGCTTCCGGCCAGGTCATCGTCTATCCGCCCTGGTCGCCCCACACCACACGGCCTCATTGCCTCGCCCGACCATGACCGCCACGTTGCGGCGATCTCACAACTCACCACCCGTCGGAATGGGGTGTGAGAGAGACGTTTGGTCAGCCGTGCGCGTCTCTTTACAGTCGAGACATCAGCCCGTTTTATCCAGCTCGAAGGGGACGTCGTGGTTAATTCGCGTAGCCAGGGTCGCGTGCCCTCCGCTCCGGCGGCCGACGCCGGGGACGCCCTGCTACGACTGGGGAAGTATTTCCACCGGGGCGAGGTGTCGTCCGACCACCGGACGCTGCACAAGGTCGGCGGACGCAGCGCCGACGAGTTCTACCGGGATCGCTGGTCGCACGACAAGGTGGTGCGCTCCACGCACGGCGTGAACTGCACGGGCTCGTGCTCGTGGAAGATCTACGTGAAAGACGGTGTGATCACCTGGGAGTCGCAGCAGACCGACTACCCGTCGGTGGGCGCCGACAAGCCGGAGTACGAGCCGCGCGGCTGCCCTCGTGGGGCGTCGTTCTCCTGGTACACCTACTCCCCCGCCCGGGTGCGCTACCCCTACGTGCGCGGCACCTTGCTGGAGCTGTACCGGGAAGCCAAGTCCCGGCTCAAGGACCCGGTCCTGGCCTGGGGTGAGATCGTCGAAGATCCGGAGAAATCCCGTACCTACAAGGCCGCTCGCGGCAAGGGCGGATTCGTGCGCGCCGAATGGTGGGAGGCGGCCGAGATCGCCGCCGCCGCCCACGTGTACACGATCAAGCAGTACGGCCCGGACCGCGTGGCCGGGTTCTCGCCGATTCCGGCCATGTCCATGGTCAGCCACGCCGTCGGCGCCCGTTTCATCTCACTGCTCGGCGGCTCCATGCTGTCGTTCTACGACTGGTACGCCGACCTGCCGGTGGCGTCCCCGCAGGTGTTCGGCGACCAGACCGACGTGCCGGAGTCCGCGGACTGGTTCGACGCCGGCTATCTCATCATGTGGGGCTCGAATGTGCCGGTCACCCGCACGCCCGACGCGCACTACATGACCGAGGCCCGCTATCGCGGCCAGAAGGTGGTCGTGGTCTCCCCCGACTACGCCGACAACACCAAGTTCGCCGACGAGTGGGTGCCCGCCCGTCCCGGCACCGACGCGGCCCTGGCCATGGCGATGGGCCATGTGGTGCTGAAGGAGTTCTTCGTCGAGAAGCCCACCCCGCGCTTCCTCGACTACATCAAACGCTTCACCGATCTGCCCTTCCTGATCACCCTCGAGGAGCGTGACGGGGCGTATCTGCCCGGCAAGTTCCTCACCGCCGCCGACCTGGGACGCACCGGTGAGGGCGCGCAGTTCCAGACGGTGCTGCTGGACGCGGACGCGCAGCCGGTCGTGCCCAACGGGTCGCTCGGTCACCGGTTCGGCGAAGAGGGAACCGGGCGCTGGAACCTCGATCTCGGGGACGTCGATCCCCTCCTGAGTCTGTATGGCCGCACCGACGATGCTGCGGCCGTACAGATTCCCCGGTTCGACAGCGACACTCCAGGCGTCCTCACTCGCGGCGTGCCGACCACGACCGTCGCGGGCAAGCGCGTCACCACGGTGTTCGACCTGCTGCTCGCGCAGTACGGCGTCGGACGCGACGGACTGCCCGGCACCTGGCCGAACGGTTACGACGACGCCGCCGAGCCCTACACTCCCGCCTGGCAGGAGGCCATCACCGGCGTGCCCGCCATTCAGGCTCAGCGCATCGCGCGGGAGTTCGCCGACAACGCCGACCGCTCCGGCGGCCGGTCGATGATCCTCATGGGCGCGGGGACCAACCATTGGTTCCACTCCGACCAGATCTACCGCGCGTTCTTCACGTTGACGCTGCTGACCGGCTGCCAAGGCGTGAACGGCGGCGGCTGGGCCCATTACGTCGGGCAGGAGAAGTGCCGCCCGGTCACCGGGTGGTCCACCCTTGCCTTCGGGCTGGACTGGCAGCGCCCGCCGCGGCAGATGCAGGGCACGGTGTTCTGGTATCTGACCAACAACCAGTGGCGCTACGACCCGTTCACCGCGGAGTCGTTCGCCTCACCGCTGGGCACGGGTAAGTTCGCGGGCCGGACGGCCGCCGACAACATCGCGCTGGCGACCCGGCTGGGCTGGATGCCGAGCTACCCGACCTTCGACCGCAACCCGCTGGATCTGGTGGACGAGGCCGAGGCCGCGGGCAAGTCCGCGCCCGAGCACGTGGTGGACGGGCTGAAGTCCGGCGACCTGCGGTTCGCCTGCGAGGACCCGGACGCGCCGGAGAACTTCCCGCGCTGCCTTACCGTGTGGCGGGCGAACCTGCTCGGCTCCTCTGGCAAGGGCAACGAGTACTTCCAGCGGCACTTGCTCGGCGCCGACTCCAATCTGCAGACCACCGACGCCACCGGCGTGCGGCCGCAGGAGCTGACGTGGCGGGAGACCGCGGCCACCGGGAAACTGGATCTGCTGCTGTCGCTGGACTTCCGGATGACCAGCACCACGCTGTTCTCCGACATCGTGCTGCCCGCGGCCACCTGGTACGAGAAGCACGACCTGTCCTCCACCGACATGCACCCGTTCGTCCACGCCTTCTCGCCAGCCATCTCCCCGCCCTGGGAGGCCAAGACCGACTTCGACGCCTTCCACCGGATCGCGCGTGGTTTCTCCTGGATGGCCGAGAAGCACCTGGGTAAGCGCAAGGACATCGTCGCGGTTCCGTTGCAGCACGACTCGCCGGACGCGACGGCCCAGGCGGGCGGACGCGTACTGGACTGGAAAGCCGGTGAGTGCGAGCCGATTCCGGGCAAGACCATGCCGAAACTGGTCGTCGTCGAACGCGACTACCCGAAGCTGGCCGAGAAGATGGCCGCGCTCGGGCCGCTGATCGACACGCTCGGCGTCACCACCAAGGGCGTCACCACTTACCCCGACCAGGAGGTCGAGTACCTCGCCGGGGTGAACGGCACGGTGGTGTCCGGTATCGCGCAGGGCCGTCCGTCACTGGCCAAGGACACGCACGCCGCCGAGGCGATCCTCGCGCTGTCGGGTACCACGAACGGCCGCCTGGCCGTGGAGGGCTTCCACGCGCTGGAACGCCGCACCGGGACCCAGCTGGCCGATCTGGCCGCCGAACACGAGGGCAAGCGGATCTCCTTCGCCGACACCCAGGCTCGTCCGGTGCCGGTGATCACCTCGCCGGAGTGGTCGGGCAGCGAGACCGGCGGACGCAGGTACTCCCCGTTCACCATCAACACCGAGCGGCTCAAGCCCTGGCACACGCTGACCGGGCGGCAGCATTTCTACTTGGACCACGACTGGATGATCGAGCTCGGTGAGCAGTTGCCGATCTTCCGGCCGCCGCTGGACATGACCGCGCTGTTCCGCGAGCCCTCGATCGGCGAGGTCGGCGACAAGGGCGTCACCGTGCGCTACCTGACCCCGCACTCGAAGTGGTCGATCCACTCGGCCTACCAGGACAACCTGCACATGCTGACGCTCTCGCGCGGCGGGCAGACGATCTGGATGTCCGATCGCGACGCGGCGAAGATCGGTGTGGCCGACAACGATTGGATCGAGGCGATCAACCGCAACGGCATCGTGGTCGCCCGCGCCATCGTCAGTCACCGGATGCCGGAGGGCACGGTGTTCATGTACCACGCGCAGGACCGCGCGGTGGACGTGCCGCGCATCGAGGGCATCGGCGAGGACACCAAGGGCCGGGGCAAGCGCGGCGGTATCCACAACGCGCTCACCCGCATCATGATCAAGCCCTCCCATCTCATCGGCGGCTACGCGCAGCAGTCCTTCGCGCTGAACTACCACGGCCCCACCGGAAACCAGCGCGACGAGGTCACCACGATCCGCAAACGGTCGCAGGAAGTGAAGTACTGACATGGGCGAGCGCGGCATGAGGACGCACGAGGCACCCACCGACGCAGGAAAGCGGTACTGACATGCGCGTCATGGCCCAACTCGCCATGGTGATGAACCTGGACAAGTGCATCGGCTGCCACACCTGCTCGGTCACCTGCAAGCAGGCCTGGACCAACCGCGGCGGCACCGAGTACGTCTGGTTCAACAACGTGGAGACCCGCCCCGGACAGGGCTACCCGAGGCAGTACCAGGATCAGCAGAAGTGGAAGGGCGGCTGGACGCTGAACAAGCGCGGCAAGCTCACCCTGAAGTCCGGATCCCGGCTGAAGCGGCTGCTCAACATCTTCGCCAACCCGGATCTGCCCACGGTCGAGGACTACTACGAGCCGTGGAGCTACGACTACGACAACCTGCTGTCCTCGCCGCCGACGGACACGACGCCGGTCGCGCGGCCGAAATCGCTGATCACCGGCGAGGACACGCAGGTCACCTGGGGCGCGAACTGGGATGACGACCTGGGCTCCGGCCCCGAGCAGGTCGGCAAGGACCCGCTGCTGGCGAAGCTGTCCGACCAGGTGAAACTGGAGTTCGAAGAGACCTTCATGTTCTACCTGCCGCGGATCTGCGAGCACTGCCTCAACCCCTCCTGCGCGGCTTCGTGTCCCTCCGGCGCGATCTACAAGCGCGCGGAGGACGGCATCGTGCTGGTGGATCAGGACAAGTGCCGTGGCTGGCGGCAGTGTGTGTCGGGCTGCCCGTACAAGAAGATCTACTTCAACCACAAGACGGGCAAGGCGGAGAAGTGCACTTTCTGCTACCCGCGCGTGGAGGTCGGCATGCCGACGGTGTGCTCGGAGACCTGCGTCGGACGGCTGCGCTACATCGGCGTCATGCTCTACGACGCCGACGCGGTGCTGGAAGCCGCGTCGGTCACCGAGGACGAGGATCTCTACCCGTCCCAGCTCGGCGTGTTCCTCAATCCCCATGACCCGCGCGTGATCGCCGAGGCCGAGCGGGCCGGGATCTCGCCGGAGTGGATCCAGGCGGCTCAGGATTCGCCGGTCTACAAGCTGATCGTGGATTACCAGATCGCGCTGCCGCTGCATCCGGAGTACCGCACCATGCCGATGGTCTGGTACGTGCCGCCGCTGTCGCCGGTGGTGGACGTGCTCACCGAGACCGGTCACGACGGCGAGAACGTGTCCAACCTGTTCGGTGCCATCGACGCGCTGCGCATCCCGGTGGAGTACCTCGCGGAACTGTTCACCGCGGGGGATGTGGGACCGGTGCGCGCCGCGCTGCAACGTCTGGCGGCGATGCGCTCGTTCATGCGGTCGGTGAACCTCGGTGAGGAGCCCGATCCCTCGATCGCGCCGTCGGTGCGGCTGGAGCCGGAAGAGATCGAGGCGATGTACCGGCTGCTTGCCATCGCCAAGTACGAGCATCGCTACGTCATCCCGACCGGCGCGGGCGCCCGCGCGCACGAACTGGATTCGCTCGCCACCGGGTGCAGCCTGGACACCGACGGCGGACCCGGCATGACGGCGTTCGACCAGATGGTGGAGAAGTTCCATCTGACCGACACCAATGGCGCCGCGCCGCAGGAGAAGTCGTCCCGGATCAACCTGCTGAACTGGGACGGCAAGACCACCGATGGCTTGGTGCCGACCAACGGCGCGACGAACGGCAACACCAACGGCAAGAGCAACGGCCACGCCAACGGCGCGAGCAACGGCCACGCCAACGGTAAGGGCAACGGCAACACCAACGGCGTGAGCAACGCCGTCGCCGGTGACGCGGCCTCGGCCCCGACCGGAGCAGGGCGATGAGCCTGCTGAAGCTGCGCCGCCGCCCGGAGCCGGTGGTCGAGCTCGCCCAGCGCGACCGTCAGCTGGTGTGGCGGATCGCCGCGCTGCTGCTGGACTATCCGACCGAGCAGACGCTGGCCCTGGTCGGCCAACTGGCCGATGCCGCGGCCGGTTTGCCGGACGAGGTGCGCGCCCACTTGGGCGAATGCCTCGAGTACCTGCGGACGACGCCACCGCTGGAACTGGCGGCGGACTATGTCGCGACCTTCGACATGCGCCGCCGCGCCAGCCTGCACCTGACCTTCTACGCCTACGGCGACACCCGCAAGCGCGGGATGGCGCTGCTGCGGTTCAAGCACGCCTACCGGCACGCCGGTGTCGAACTCGGCGACGAAGAGCTGCCCGACCACCTGCCGGTGCTGCTGGAGTTCGCCGCCACCGTCGATCCGATCGGCGGTGAACGGCTGCTCGGCGAGCATGTCCCGGTGCTGGAGTTGCTGCGGCTGTCGCTGTCGGACAACGGCTCTCCCTATGCCGGAGTGCTCGCCGCGATCGGGGCGACGCTGCCGCCGCCGACCACCGCGGACCGGCGGCGCATCGCCGAACTCGCGGCGCAGGGCCCGCCCGAGGAGGAAGTCGGGCTGGAACCCTTCGCGATGGACCCCTCTCTGTTCGACGGATCGGAAGGCCGACGATGAACGCAACGCCGAACCTGCCGACCTCGCTGTGGCTGATCCTGCCGTATATCGCGTTCACGTCCTTCGTGCTCGGGCACCTGTGGCGCTACCGCAACGACCAGTTCGGCTGGACCACCCGCTCTTCGCAGGTGTACGAGAGCCGCCTGCTGCGCCTGGGGAGCCCGCTGTTCCACTTCGGCATGCTGGGGGTGTTCGGCGGTCACGTGCTCGGCGTGCTGATCCCGGAATCGTGGACCGCCGCAGTCGGCATCTCCGAGCACACCTACCACCTGATCGCCGTCGGCGCGGGGTCGGTGGCCGGACTCGCCGTGCTGGCGGGCGTGGGCATCCTGCTCTACCGGCGTTTCACGGTTCCGGCCGTCCGCAAGGCGACGACGGGCAACGACAAGCTGATGTACACGCTGCTGGCGGCCGCGCTGATCACCGGCCTGCTCAACACCTGGGGCAGCAACCTGCTGTGGGGCACCTACAACTACCGCGAGACGGTTTCGCCGTGGTTCCGCAGCCTGTTCACCCTCGGTCCACGGCCCGAGCTCATGGTGGACACCCCGTGGACCTTCCAGCTGCACGGGCTGGTCGTGCTCGCGCTGATCGGGTTGTGGCCGTACACCCGGCTGGTGCACATGTTCAGCGCGCCGGTCGGCTACCTGGTGCGGCCGTATGTGGTCTACCGCAGCAAGGAGTACGACGCTCCCGACAAGCGCCGTTACGCCCGGGCGTGGGACGCGCCCGTGACGCCCGAACGCTGGCGCTGACCGCGCCGCGCACGAGGAGGCCCCGCCCGGACAACGGCGTCCGGGCGGGGTCTCGCGCGTTTCGCGTCACCCGAGCGGTCAGGCGTTGTCGTAAGCGTCTCGCAGGATCGAGATGTCGAGCTTGGACATCGACCGCAGCGCGGTGCCGACGGCGATGGTCTTGGCGGGATCGTCACCGCTGAGCAGCTTCGGCAGTGCGGAGGGCACCACCTGCCAGGACAGGCCGTAGCGGTCGGTGAGCCAGCCGCACGGACCCGGCTCGCCGCCGTCCGCGATGAGCGCCTCCCACAGGCGATCGATCTCGTCCTGGGTCTGCACCACCAACTGCAGTGACGCCGCATCGGTGAGCGGGTGGTCCGGACCACCGTTCATCAGGGTGACCGCGTGGCCGTCGAGGTCCAGCGAGACGATGAACGCCGAGCCATCGGAATTGCGGGAGACCTCCACAACCCGCGAATCCGGGATCACCGATGCGTAGAAGGCGGCGGCTTCCTCGGCGGCGTTGTCGAACCAGAAGAAGGTGTTGACGGACATGACGTGCTCCTCGGTGGGTTGCTGTGTGACCTGCTGTCACCCCTTGGTCGGAACCGCCCGCCCGCCGTCGACATAGTTCGCCAATTTCCTCCGATATTTTTTCCCCGCACGCGGCTCGCCGGTCGCTGGAAACGGGCGCCTACCCCGCAGTTTCCCGAGTCTTCGCAGGCAGAACCCATCGACCCATTCGATAACCAGGCATACGCTGAGGTTTGGCCAAGGTGATGTGGTCTACCCCACTTCTGGGGACATCATGGCTCGGCGTCCCGGCTTCGCCGGTGCAGGGGCGGTCGAGGCGAGCAAGGAGTGAGCAATGAAGGGTGGAGGAAGAATCGCGTTAGGGGTGGGCATCGGGTATTTCCTGGGCCGCACGCGCAAGATGCGCTTCGCGCTGTCGCTGGCAGGCGCCGCGATGGCCAGACGATCCGGGGGAACTCCCGGTGATCTGCTCGAGCGCGGAACGTCGCTGCTCAAATCGTCGCCGGAGTTGACCAAGATCACCGACACCGTGCGCGACGAGTTGGTCGGCGCCGCGCGGGCCGCCGCGGTCACCGCGGCGAGCAACCGCATCGACGCGCTGAACGCGCGGTTGCAGCAGGGATCGACCCAGCTGGACAGCAAGGGCCGACGCGGCTCCCGGGAGAGCGATTCCGGCCAGGACGAATACGACGACGAATACGACGAGGAATCGTCCGAGTACGAGGAAGAGGCGTCGGAGAACGACCAGAACGACCAGGGATCGTCCGAGAGCGACGAGCAGGCGCCCGCCGACGAGGATCGCGACGAGTACGAGGGAGACGAGGAAGAGCCCGAGGACGAGGACGACACCGACCGGCCCGCCGCGCGGACGCGCGCTCGCAGGCCGGCCACCGCGACCAGACGGGGAGCCGGGGCCCGGACGGACCGATCGTCCGGCTCCGGGGAGCGCAAGCCGTCCGGATCCCGCGCCCGGCGTAGCCGCGCCGACGCCGACAACGCGCCCGTGCGACGCACGAGGAGGTGAGCCCGATGGCGAAAACCCTGCGCGACGCGACCGCCGGAGTAGGCAAACTGGCCGCCGACACGGCGGGCCGGGCCACCAGAACCGCGGGCCGGGTCGGCTCGACCGCCAAGGAGAAGGCTCCGCCCACCACGGCGACCGGTCTCTTGCAGGAATCGGTGCAGAGTCTCGCCGGAACCCTGGCCGAACGCGCGGTGTCCGGGCTCACGAACCAGGTCTCCAAAACCGCGGGCCGGTTGAACGAGTACGCCGAAGGCGGAGGCGGCAATCTGCTGACGGCGCTGACCGGGGTGGAGAAGCTCGCCGGAGGCGCCTCACCGTTACAAGCGGCCATGAGCATGGGCAAGAGCAAGATCGGCCACACGCTGCGCGAGCAGTTCGAGACGGTGAAGGAGTCGCTGACCGGCGGCAAAGGCAAGGGTGGCGGCAAGAAGATCAAGCTGACCAACATCGTCGAGCACATCGACGTCGGCGTCCCGATCGACCTGGCCTACGACCAGTGGACCCAGTTCGCGGACTTCCCGAAGTTCACCAAGAAGCTCGAGCAGGTCGAGCAGGTGTCCGACGAGAAGCTCAGCTGGACCGGCAAAGTGTTCTGGTCCAGGCGCACCTGGGAATCCACGATCCTCGAGCAGGTGCCGTTCGAGCGGATCGTCTGGCGTTCCAAAGGTCACAAGGGCTACATTGATGGCGCGGTCACCTTCCACGAACTCACCCCGGATTACACCCGCATCCTCGTGGTCTTGGAGTACCACCCCAAGGGAGTGTTCGAGAAGACCGCCAACATCTGGCGCGCGGCCGGTCGCCGCTGCCGCCTGGAACTGAAGCACTTCCAGCGGCACGTCATGACGGAGGCGGTGCTGCACCCGGACGACATCGTGGGCTGGCACGGCGAGATCCGCGACAGCGAGGTGGTCAAGGACGACGAGACCGCGCGACGGGAGGAAGAGGACAACCAGGAGGACGAGAGGTCCGAACACGAAGAGCCGGACGAGGAAGAGAACGAAGACGAAGAGGAGAACGAGGCCGACGAGCAAGCCGAGGATGGGCGCGACGAGGACGAAGAGGGCGAGACCGAGCCGTCGCGCCGCCGCCCGGCCGCCCGCCGCACCACGGTGTCTCGCCGGTCGCGCGAGAAGCGAGGAGCACACGCATGACCATCGAACCCGCGGGCGGCGCAGGCGGTGGCGGAGCGGGCACGATGGCGCGCCCGAACTCCTCCAGCCTGGCCGACGTAATCGACACGATTCTGGACAAAGGCCTGGTCATCGACGCGTTCGCACGCGTGTCGCTGGTCGGCATCGAACTGGTGACCATCGACGCCCGCGTCGTGGTGGCCAGCGTCGACACCTATCTGCGTTTCGCCGAAGCCGTCAACCGGCTGGAGATCTCCACCAGCGAACCGAAGGGGCTGACCGACATAGTCGGCGACGTCACCCAGGGCGCGGCGAAACACAAGACGCAAGGTGCGCTCGAGGCTGCGGGCGAGAAGGTGATGGATTTTCTCGGTGACGTGCAGGACAAGCGCCAGACGACGAGCAGGCCCAAACGCAGGGAGGGTTGATGACTACCGATCAAGCCGCCGTGTACGTCTACGGCATCGTGCCCGCCGACGTGGAGCCCGAGCCGCACGCCGCCGGGGTCGGCGATCCTCCCGGCGAGGTCTCGGTGGTGCGGCACGGCGAGATCGCCGCGCTGGTCAGCACGCTCTCGACCGATCGGCCGCTGGGCACGCCCGACGACCTCACCGCCCACGCCGAACTGCTGGACGGCTCCGCCGCCGTCGCTCCGGTGCTGCCGCTGCGCTTCGGCGCGGTCATGACCGACACCGAAGCGGTGGAGAACGAATTGCTCGGGGCGAACGAGGACGAGTTCCGCGCCGCGCTGGAGCAGCTGGAGGGTCGTGCGCAGTTCGTGATCAGGGGCCGCTACGTCGAGAACACCATCCTGCGCGAACTGCTCGAGGAGAACGCCGAGGCAGCGCGGCTGCGCGACGCGATCCGCGACAAATCGGAGGACGCCACCCGTAACGAGCGCATCGCATTGGGCGAGCTGATCAACCAGGCCATCGAAGCCAAGCGGGCCGAGGACACCCACAAGGTCGTTTCCGAGCTGGAGAACCTGGAGCCACTGATCAACCAGCGGGACCCGACGCACGAGGAGGACGCGGTCCACATCGCGGTGCTGGTGGAGCTCGACCGGCAAGAAGAACTCGAGGAAACGTTGCGTCGGCTCACCGAGGGCTGGGAGGGGCGCGTCGAGCTCGAGCTGCTCGGACCGATGGCGGCCTACGACTTCGTGACCAAGCGAACGCCCGAAGGGTGAGCCATGGGCCTGCTCTCGACGATCTTGACGTTGCCTCTCGCCCCGGTCCGTGGCGTGATCTGGCTGGGGGAAGTGATCCAGGACCAGGTCGAGCAGCGGATGCACGACCCTGCGGTGATGCGGCGCGAGCTCGAGGAGATTGATCGCGCCGCGGCGGCCGGTGACATCTCCGAAGAGGAGCGCAAGCAAGCGCAGCAGGCGGTTCTGGACCGCATGACCCGCTCCGGCGGCGGCGGGGCCGCGATCGACCGGAAGGAGTGACCGGCGTGGCGCGCAAGACCACCTCCGAAGACTCCGAGGACGTGCACTCGGCGAACGAACCGCCCTCCCTCACCGCCGCGCGGGCGGCCGCGGTGGCGATCGAGCACCTCGTGGATCTGACCTCGAAGCAAGTGGAGGGAGTCACCTCCATGGAACCGATCGAGGACGGCTGGCTGGTGGAGATCGAGGTTCTCGAGGACCGCCGCATCCCGTCGTCGGCGGACATCCTCGCGCTGTTCGAGGTCGAGATCGATTTCGACGCCAATCTGCTGGCCTACCGCAGAACCAGGCGTTACGCGCGCGGCAGCACCGACATCGGCGGAAGGGACCGGCGATGACGGTGGTCGGCGGCGGATCGTCCGCACCGCAGCCCTTCGGTGGCGAGCATCATTCGACGAACCTCGCCGACATCCTCGAGCGTGTCCTGGACAAGGGCTTGGTGATCGCGGGCGATATCCAGGTGAACTTGCTCGACATCGAACTGCTGACGATCAAGCTGCGGTTGGTGATCGCGTCCTTGGAGACGGCCAAGGCGGTGGGCATCGATTGGTGGGAGACCGATCCTTGGCTCAACAGCAAGGCCCGCACGCTGGAACGGCAGGACCGCGACCTCGAACTCGAGAATCGGCAACTGCGCGACCGCATCGCCGAACTGGAGGCGGGCGGCGAACGCCGTCAACCCATCGAACGCCGCCGCGAGGAGAAAGAGGAACTGCGCCGCGCGCCGAGGGAAGACCGGCCGTGACCGATGGGCTCGGGGTCTGGCTGTACGCGGTGACGTCCAGCCGGGGCGGCGCTGGGGAGCCGGGCGAGCTGACCGGAGTCGCGGGCGAACCGGTGCGCTCGGTGGCATCGGACGATCTGGCCGCGATCGTCGGCTCGGTGCCGCTGGAGGTGTTCGGGGAGCAACCGCTGCGCAGGCATCTGGAGGACCTGGACTGGCTGGAGGGCACGGCGCGGGCGCACGACGCCGTCGTCTCGGCCTTGGTGCGCCGAGGGCCCACCGTCCCGCTCCGGCTGGCTACCGTCTTCCTCGACGACGATCGGGTGCGTGAGCTGCTGGACGAGCGGCGGGCGGACTTCGCCGCCGCGTTGGCGCTGGTGAGCGGCCGCACCGAGTGGGGAGTGAAAGCCTACGGCGATCGCGCCGCCCTGACCGCCGCCGTGGCCGAGGCCCGCGCCGCGAGCCGAGGCGACGCCAAAGGCGCGGGCGCGGCCTACCTGGCCCGGCGGCGCGCGCAACTGTCCGCTCAGGAAACCGTGGAACGCGACGCGGCGCAGCGTGCCGAGGAGATCCATAACCGCTTGGTTCGCCGCGCGGCGGCCGGACGGCGGCAGGCACTGACCGATCCGGCGCTCAGCGGCCGCCGGGACTGGCTGCTGCTCAACGGCACCTACCTCGTGGACGACGACCGCGCCGACGACTTCGCCGCGACCGTCGCCGCACTCGGCGACGAGTTCCCCGGCATCCGCCTCGAACTCACCGGCCCGTGGCCGCCGTACTCGTTCGCGGGCGTGGAACGCGAGTCGGCATGAGCGTCGCGCCGAACGTCGAGGGCGAGCGCCGCGTCGCGCTGGTCGATCTGCTGGACCGGGTACTGGCCGGAGGCGTGGTGATCACCGGCGACATCAAACTCGCCATCGCGGACGTCGATCTGGTCCAGATCTCGTTGCGGGCGCTCATCTCCTCCATCAGCACCCTGTCCGGACCACTCGCCCCCGCGCCCCATCCCGCGCTGGAGACACCCGACGATGACTGAATTCGGCGGCATCCCACCCCGCATCGACACCGAACCCGAATCCGTCGAACGCGGGCTGGTCAGCCTCGTCCTCACCCTGGTCGAGCTGCTGCGCCAACTCATGGAGCGCCAAGCACTACGCCGAGTCGACGCGGGCGACCTCACCGACACCCAGATCGAACGCATCGGCACCACGTTGATGCTCCTCGAACAACGCATGGAAGAGCTCCGCGACCACTTCGGCCTCACCCCCGAAGACCTCAACATCGACCTGGGCCCCCTCGGCACCCTCCTCCCCCGCGACCCACCGTGAGCGCGCGAGATCAACGGCACATTGTGGAGGGCGCGCTCGGCGAATTCCACAGCACGTGCCGTTGATCCGAGATAGGTGGCGCGAGGCGCTTACTCGAAGGACTACTACAGACGACCGATCGCGCCACTCACGACGTCAGCAGTGAAGGCGTCCCACGCTCCGGGAGTAAGGATCACCGCCGGGCCGGTCGAGTTCGTCGAATCCCGAACGCCTACCATGCCGCCTGCCAGGTGAGCGACCTCGACGCAATCCTTACCGCCAGATGTGCGAGTACTTGTGAACCAACGCGCGCCGGATAGAGCAACGTTCACTGTGGCACTCCCTTGCCGCGTGCCGCACGACTACGACGCTCGCTTGAATACGCCTTGTAAGACGCGAGAGGTGAACGAATCCCACTCACCAGGGGTAAAGATCAACGCAGCGCCTGTGGGGTCCTTGGAATCTCGAACGCCGACCATACCGCCGTTGAGGTGGGCGACCTCCACACATTCTTGTCCCCCGCTGCTATGAGCGCTCTTGAACCACTTCGCTCCAGACAGGTCAACGTGCACGGTCGTGCTCCTTTGCTATCTCACGCAATAGATCTCGACTGGGTTGTACATCCAACGCGGCGTGCTGGATCACCCTGTGGGCCTCACGGTACCTGCTCAAGTCCGCCAAGCGCTCCAGGAAGATTCCGCCGGTGAAGCTCTCGACATACACGACGCTCGGTTCGTCGGGCTTGCCCTTCTTGTCCACGCCGAAATCGAGAATCAAGAATGGCCCGGTCGACATCCCAACTGGCAGACCGGCCCAGAACGGGAGCACTCGGATTCTGATGTTCGGATAGGTTCCCAGATCAGCAAGGTGCCGCAACTGAGCGGCCATCACCTTGCGTGAGCCGATCACCGTGCGCAGGACCGCTTCGTGCAGAATCGCCACGATGTCGGCCGGTCGCTTGCGGCGTGCGATGAGACCCTGCCGACGAAGCCGAAGTTGCACCCGTTTGTCGATCTCTTCTGCGGGTTCGTTCGGGAAGTAGATGCGGTCGAGCGCCATCGCGTAGTCCGTGGTCTGAAGCAACCCCGGCACGACAGATGGCTGGAACAGCGTCAGCTCGCGCGCCGATGACTCCAACCCCATGTATACATCGAACGACGGCGTGATCAGTGACCCGTACTCATGCCACCATGACTTGACCGCAGTCTGCTCGGCCAAAGCCAACAAGTCGCGTGTCCGCTCGTCACCTAGCTGGTACTGCTCGCAGAGCAGCCGGATGTCGTGCGTCCTGATCTTCTCCGTCTGGCCTTTCTCCAGCCGTTGTAGCGTGCTCTTACCCCACTCCATGAGCTTCGCGGATTCGATCAAGGTCAAGGCGAGCGCTTCGCGTGCGTCGCGTAGATGACGGCCGAGCTGGCGACGTGGCAGTGTGCTACCGGTCTCGTCCTCCGACAAGCCTTCCCTCCCGAGGTCGTCCGAGTTCCCTGTTCGGGAAATGATGCCACCTCCATTGGGCAACCTGCTGGGAAATCGACTGTCTTTGTTGAGTTCCCAACTTTCGCTGCCCAGTTCAGACCGCCTCTTGTCTGCTTGGCCCGCGCCTGGAAGCGAGCACTTCCCTCGTCAACAAGGGAGCGCTCCAGACCTGGGCGTATGACCAGCAACAAATCTGAGGGGAGCGCGGATGCAGAGGCAATCGTTCGGAGATACACCGCAATCCAGGTGTCACTACTACCGCCACGCGTGCGATCTACCCGCTGTGATCGACCCGCCGGAGTTGGGTCGGATCGTCCTGCGCGCCGGGTATGTGCTCGGCGTTACGATGCCGGCCCGATTGGGACAAGCGGTCAAAGCCCATATTCAGAGCCGGGAAGCTGCGCCGGGACCGATTGTGGGACATCCGCGTTCGGATCGTTGGACGTTCCTGACGATCGCGGACCTGCCGGACGACAACCGCCTGTTCGCCGAGCTGTTCCGGCTGGACGTGAGCGTGGCCCGGTCCGGAGCGACTATCGCGTTGCCTTCGCCCACCGCCTCTTCCGGCGCGATCCGCCGGTGGATCGTGCCGCCGCGTGGCCCGTACCGGCCGTCGGGCCGCGTCGTGCTCGAAGCCATCCGCGCATGGGCGGATCAGATGCCGGATCGCCCTCGCGGTCGCCGGATGGTCTCCCGTGCGTGATGACGAGACCGGCTCGGCCGCAACGAGGTCGAGTGATGGGCACCCCGGCGACATGACGAGTACGGACGGCGGTCGCGTCATCTGGGCTACCGGCCGATGGCACCCGCCGCGATCCGCCCACGACAACCCGCATTGGCCGGTGTCCAGCCCCGAAAACGCGATACGAGCGCTCGACCTGCACCGCGAATGCGACTACAGCGCCTGCTCCACCTTCGTCGCCGCCGTGATCGTCAGCCGCGACGACTTCCGCTACTTCCGTGACCGCGATCCGGGCACATCGTGATCGGTCGCGCCTACGCGCAGGGCGGGGCGGGTGCGTCGACGAACAGGGGCTTGCCGGTGGGTGGGGCGTAGACGACGTCGAGGACGAGCGGCTCGGGGCCGAGGTTCAGGCCGATGTGCACGTTCCATTCGCCCGCGGGCTCGTAGATGAACTCGCCGGTGCGGTAGACCGGGGCGGCGCAGTCGGGGCCGGGGTGGGTGAGCGTGCCCGATCGGACGAAGCCGAAGACCGGGCCGTCGTGGTAATGCCAGCCGGTGGAGCCGCCGGGGCCGATGGTGATCTCGCGAACGACGAGGTCGGTGCCCGCGACGAAAGGCAGCAGACCAGCGGGGATCTGAGCTTGGCCGAGGGTGACCGCGGTGATGTCGCTTCCGGGCGTCGCGTGGGCGTTCGCCGCACTCACCAGCGCACCGGCCAGCAGGATGGGCGCTACGGCGACGCGGAGAAGGGGCGTCATCCTGGCAGCTTAACCACGGGGTTCGCCGCCAGGAAGCACGTGGCGACCACAGCCGTGCCGCTCACCGCTCACGTCGTGACGGTACGCGCCGTGAGTGTCCGGAATCCGGCGACTGGATTACCGTACTCACGTGGCCCGGACTGACGAAAGCGATGTGGCGACGAAGATCACCGATGCCGTGGTTTCGATGCTGGAGTCGGGCGGCTACGACGCGGTGCAGTTGCGGGCGGTCGCCCGGAGCGCGCACGTCTCCCTCGCCACGGTCTACAAGTTGTTCCCCACCCGTGACGACTTGATGCTCGCCGCGGTCGAACGATGGATGGCCACCAACACCTATGCCGTCCCCGCCGCGCCGAGCGAGGGCGAGTCGCTGACCGAAGGTCTGCTTCGTCTCCTGCGGTACGTGTTCGAGCCGTGGGAGCGCAATCCCCGGATGCTGGAGGCCTACTATCGCGCGCGATCCGGCCCCGGCGGCCGACGGCTCGACGCGCAAGGCTTCGACGCCGTGCTGCCCGCGGTCAGCGCCCTGTTCGCCGATATCGATCCCGAGTACACCGCGGACCTCGCACTCGTGCTGACCCACATGACCTACGCGTTGATCGGGCGATTCACGAACGCCGATCTCGACATCACCGAGATCCTGCCCGCGCTCGAGCGGACTGTCCACAGATTGACCGCCAACAACGAACCCCTGGCGGCGCACACCGCGCGGCAGACCACCGAAACGCGGACCTTCCCTTGGAGTCCTTCCATCGTCTCGCCGTTCTCCCCCGGTCCTCCCGCCGACCCGGCACAGCCAGACCACGCGGACACGCCGGAGCGGCCGCCGACATAGCAGGTCGGATTTTCGTGCGCTGATCGCATTCCCCGGAGTATTCCCGCCCGCGGTGCGGTGTCCGAATTGCTCGGATGCACCTGGCCGGTACAGCATCTGCGCTATGCCGTCCACACCGCTGAATCCAGCAGGCGACATTCCGGACACCGGAATTCCCGGCCATCTCGCTGCCGATATGACCATGACCGAGCAGCACGACTGGCATCGCGCCTACCTGCGCCGTCATCGCGTATCGCGGCGCAATGTGCTGCGCGGCGCGGCGGCGGCAGCGGCCGTCGCCGCGGTGGGCACGGCCCCGTTCGGCAGGCGCGCCTACGCCGAGGACGCCCAGCTGGCGGTGGGCGGACGGCGCGTGGCTTTCGGCCCGGACGCGGCCAGCCAATTGCGTTTCGCGGCACAGCTGTCGCGGCGGCCCGGAGGCGCGACGGTGTACCTCGATCACGGGCCGACACCGGCGCTGGGCGCGACGGTGGAAGCCGAGGTGCGCGACCTGCTCACCCAATTGCCCACGGCCGACGGCGGAGTGCTCGCGGCCGAGCAGTTCTACGTCCACGCCCCGGTGGACGGGCTGCCCGGCCGGGTGCCGCACTTCTATCGCTGGCGGACCTCCGAGGGATTCGTCGGCGACATCCGTGCCGCCGCGCCCGCGATGCCCACCGCACGCGCCGCGATCCTCCCGTTCCGCTTCACCATGATGGGCGACCAGGGCACCGATGAGACCCCGGCGGGGCCGGACGGCATCGCGCCCGGCGACTACGACGACAAGTACTACAAAGCCGACAACGATCCGGCCGTGCCGCACGCGAGCAACGTGCTGCGTCAGATCGCCGCCGCCCGGCCCGATTTCCACATCCTCGCGGGCGATATCGCCTATGCCGACCCCTCCGGCGCGGGCAAGCCGGGGCAGTTCGTCCGGCACGGAGCACGACCGGCGAGCGGGTTCGACAAGTACAACCCGTACGTCTGGGACGTCTACTTCAACGCCATCGAGCCCAGCGCCGCCCGGACACCGTGGATGTTCGCCACCGGCAACCACGACATGGAGGCCACCTACGGCGACCACGGCTACGGCGGCCATCTGGCGCGCCTGGACTTGCCCGGCAACGGCCCGGCGGGCTGCCCGGTGGCGTATTCGTTCACCTACGGCAACGTCGCGGTGCTCTCCCTGGACGCCAACGACGTCTCCTACGAGATCCGCGCCAACACCGGCTATTCGGGTGGCGCTCAGACGAGCTGGGTGGAGCGCACTCTGGCCGCCTACCGCGCCGACCCCGACATCATTTCATCGTTTGCTTCTTCCACCACTGCGCGTATTCGACCACCGAAGCGCACGCGGGCGACGGCGGCGTGCGCGACGCGTGGGTCGGGCTGTTCGACCGCTACCAGGTGGATCTGGTCCTGCAAGGGCACAACCACGTCTACGAGCGCACCGATCCGATCCGCGGCGGACAGGCGACGAAGGTCGCGGGCGACAACTCCATCGTCTACCCGCAGACCGACGGAACCGTGTACTACACCGTGGGCGGCGGCGGACGCCCGCGCTACGAATTCCAGCCGGGATCGCTGGAGTCGTTCCGTGGCAACGAACTGCCCGACACCACGGTGCCCAACAGCTACGTGTGGACGCCGGACGGCGGCAAGCAGGACGAAGCCGCGCCGTGGTCACGGGTCCGCTTCCGGAACTACTCCTTCCTGCGCGTCGACGTCCGGCCTGGTGTCTTCGCCAGTGAGATGGACGTGGTGGCGGTGGACGAGTACGGGCGCGAGTTCGACCGCGTGCTCTTCCGGCGACAGGTGCGCCCCTGAGGCCGCCTACTTCTTCGGCGGGAGGGTGCGGGCGTAGGCGACGCCGCGCTCGACCCATTTCCGCAGGACTTCGTCGTCGTCGACGGCGGTGACCAGCAACCAGCCGGCCATCTCGCGACCACCCATGACCATGGGCTGCACGGCGTCACCGAGGAGCCGCTCGCCCTCGTCGCGATCGACCCGGACCAGCAGGCCGCCCTGCCCGCTGGCGGCCACCGCCATATTGCCGTTGATCAAGAAGGCCAGCCCGCCGAACATCTTCCGTTCGGTGAGCTGCGGGCCGGGCCCGATCAGATCCCGGATTCGCTCGGCCAACTCTGCGTCGTATGCCACAGCGGCATTGTGCGCCCTGGGTACGACAAATCCGCCACCCGCCACCACGGCGTGTCTTCCGTGGGAAACGCTCCGCAGGACGCGTATCCGACCGAACAGCCGGTCATTCTACGCAGTGAAACTTGTTGCATCTCAGCGGATTTGACTCCCAGCTTACGTAGACGCACGCGGTACTTACGTACACTCCTGGGCCGTCTGGATGTCATTGGACGTTCAAGCGGATGTTTCCGAGCCTGACTGTAATACCGGACGTGAGACGGGGGCCGATCGCCATAAGTCCTCGTGCGCAGCAATTTTCGGCAAGTCGCAGTCGTCTGCGCCCCCAGAGACGGGACGAAGGACTCTTCCGTGCACACCTGCCCCCCGGTGGTGCGATCACGCACTTTCCGTCGTAGTCCATCCAGACCGCATCCGATTCGAGCCCTCGGCAAGTTGCGCACAACCCTCCGCGGCGCTGCGGCGTGGTACAGGACGGGCGCTTGGCGACGGCGGGCGCTCTGGTTCGGTCTGACGATCTTCGCCCTCTTCGTCTTCCCCGGTTTCCTCGGCGCGTTCGCCGTCGCCCAAGACGCGGCGGGCAGCACGAGCGGGACATCGGAGATCGATGGGCTCAGCTGGATGAACATCCGCGATTCGTCGGGGATACCGCTGTCCGATTACCGGTTCGCGACCGGTGACGAAAGCCTGTTCAAGCCGCGCGCCACCATCCTGTGGGCCGTGCTCGGCTTCGAATTCATCGGCTACATCGCCATTGTGACCACGGCGATTTGGTTGATCGGCTACGCGCTGAGCTTCCGGTGGCTGGACATGTTCAGCGCCGCGCTGCGCGGTGTGGCCGAAGCCCTGACCGCGCAGATCGCGACCCCGATCATGCTGATGACCGCGGTGAGCATCGGCGGCTTCTTCGTCGGGTGGTTCATCGTGCGCGGTTACAACGCCAAGGCCACCATGCAGGTGGTGACGATGGTGGGCGTGGCGGTGCTGGGACCGTTGTTCCTGGCCGAGCCCTTGGCGGACGTGCTGTCCTCCCACGGCCTGCTGGCGCAGGGCCGCGACCTCGGTATCTCGGTGGCGGCCGGCTTGAACGGCAACGCCGACCCGAATCCGGCCCAGTTGGTGGCGACGATGCAGAGCGAACTGGCCGACAATTTCGCCCGGCAGCCGTTGCAGGTATGGAATTTCGGGCACACGCTCGACCAGCGGCCCGCCTGCCGGTCGGCGTGGTCGGCGGGGGTGGCGGCGGGCGACGACTCCCGGGTGATCAGTGGCTTGAAGGCATGCGGGGACGCCGCCGCCCACGCCAAGGCCGAGAATCCCTCCATGGGCCAGGTCGGTACCGGACTCATGCTGTTGACCTGCGGCGGCATCCTGTTGCTCTTCGCGGCCTACCTCGGCCTGAAGGTCATCAAGGCCGCGCTGGACACGATCTACCACGGGATCATGTCGATCTTCGGCTTCGCCGCGGGCGGCTTCGTGTACGGCCCGACGCAGACGTTCCTGGTGCGCAATGTCGTCGACAGCTTCGTCGCGGCGGCGCGCATGACGGCCTACACCATTTTCCTCGGGGTCTATGTCCTGTTCATGGGCAATCTCTTCGCGCAGGCACGCGGCCAGGTCATGGCCGTGATCATCATCGCGGGCACCGTCGAGATCGTCGCCATATTCCAGCTCAAACGGTTGAGCAACGGCCTCGACCGCGGCAACGACTGGATCGCCAACCGGTTCGCTCTCGCGATGCAGGGCAGTCAGAGCAAATCGGGCAGCAGCAGCGGCACAGCGCTCGGCATGGGCGGCAGTGGCGGCGGCAAAACCTCGCCAGGTATGGGCTTCGTGGGGGCGCTCACCGCACTCAACACGGTCAACAACTCCCCCGTCTCGGCATGGCTGGCCGGCGGAAGGGTCAATCCGTTGAACCCGCTGGCAGGCACACGAAGGAGAATCGACCGTTCCACCCAGCGCATCCTGGCCAGCCGCGAGGCGGGGTACGTCGAGCATCAGCTGGCCCGCACGAATTGGCGGGGCGTCGCGGTCACCGCGGCCAGGGCGCACGGCGGGATGGACACCCAGCTGGGCGTTTCCCGTGCCTTGAAAGCGCTGCGCGATCACAAGGTTCCGGATTCCCGGGTGCATTCGGTGCTGTTGTCCTCCGGCGCCACCCACGAGATGATCACTCATGCGCTGACCGCGGCCTCCGTCCAGGAGTCGACGGCGTCGCAGAACCCGTACAGCTTCGCGCCGTTGCAGAAGGCGATCGCGGCAGCCTGGGCGGTGGACAACCATGTCGATCACGAGGCGCGCCGTGCCTTCGCCGCCCAAGCGGTCGTCGCCGCGGACAGCTTCGTCCGGCACAGCAACGCGCCCGCTCCCGGCGCCACGATCGATCACGCGTTCATACGGCGGGTGGAGCAGAACTGGCATTCGGACCGGGCGCTGCGGGCGGCGATCACGCCGGACGAATGGAACAACGCGGGCCGCGACACCCGCTGGGCAATCGGCCATCGGGTGGCGACGATGCACCGGGAGGCGGCCGTGGCTCACTACCAGAATCCGAACGACACCACCCGCGAAGCGTTGATGCAATCGGCCCGGCGCGTCGCCAACCTCGATCACCTGGATCCCGAGGGCGGACTCGATCCCTGGAATCCATAACCCGGGCCGATCCCGACCGGCCGCAGCAGCGAGCGGACCGGCTACCGTGCACCGGTTCCGCTCAGACGCCGAGGGCACCGGCGAACAGCGGCCAGGACTCGTGCACGTCGTCCTGCCAGTATGTCCAGGCGTGCGTGCCCGCGGGACGCAGATTGGCCGTGAACGGAATGCCGAGGGTGTTCAAACGATCCACGAACGCCCGGGTGCAGCCGTTGATCACCGTCTCCATGACGCCACCGACCAGCAACCGATCCATCAGCCGGACGGGGTTCCCCTCGATCCCCGGGTCGCTGAGCATCTCGTGCGAACCCGGCGCTCCGGTGCCCGCCGAGATGTAGAGCGCCACCCCGCGCAGCCGCTCGGCCTGCACCATCGGATCGTTCTCGGCCCAGGCCGGATCGCCCGGCGGACCCCACATGTTGGCCGGGTCCGCGCCGAACACGCCCAGCTGCGCGCGGACGATCGCCTGGCCCATCGCATCGCTGGTGCGCGGGCATCCGCTGTACGCGCCGACCGCCCGGTACAGGCCCGGCGCGCCGATCGCCAGATTCAGGGCCGAAGTCGCCGACATGGACAGTCCCGCGACGGCATTGCGGCCGTTCATACCGAACCTCGCGCCGAGCAGCGGCGGCAGTTCCCTGGTGAGGAACGTGGTCCATTGATTGCGGCCGAGCACAGGGTCGTCGCGCAGCCAGTCGGTGTAGTAGCTGGCGCGCCCGCCGATGGGCACGATCACGTTGACCGGTTTGTCCGCGAAGAATTCCGCGACATCGGTGCGCCGGGTCCACGGCCCACCCTCCTCACCCCCGTCCACGGCGTTCAGCAGGTACAGCGCGGGTGCGCCGGAACCCGGATGCGAGAGCCACAGTGTGATGGGGCGGCCCATCGCGCCGGAGTGGACGACGACTTCGAATTGCCGCCCACCCAGCGGGCGCACTTCCAGAATGCGGGCGTCGGGATCGGCGGCGGCGTTCGTGACCGGGACGAAGGCGGCGCATACCGCGAGAAGTGGAACCAGGCATCGCAGGAGCCGGTACATGAAACGACTTTCTACCACGCCCACCTCAGCGCTCCCGGCATTCACCGGGTGTGTTTCCCAATCCCCGCAAGAACCCAGTTCAAGACGGATTTCCCGAAGATGACGCCAAGATGCCAGAGAATCAGCAATTGATCAGCGATCGGTTATGAAACCGACTCCACATGCGACACGACAGATAGCCCGAGACAATGAACAGGCGGGAATGTCCCGTGTGAGAACCTCGTCGGCCGAATGGTTACTCGGTCGCGCCGGAGGGGCAACGGGCTCGGTGAGGACGCGCCACTCCCATCAAGGCGTCCCATTCGGCGTCGGTGAGATCGGCGCCTGCCTGCGCGCAAGCGGTCCGGATCAGGCCCTCCGGTGAGATGTCGCGTGTGATCAGCGTTCCGTCGGGACCGCCGGAGAATTTGGGACCTGGGTTCACCGTCACCAGATACCGCCCATCCGCCGACACCGCGACGGCAGGTGGGACGTGCCATACCGAATCGGGACCGATCTCTCCGATATTCGTGCCGTCGGCGGCGAAGAGCGTCAGATGATCAGCCGCGTCTCTGGCGACGACCACCGTGACGTCAGCGGCGGCGGTGATCTGCTGGATCGCTCCCCTGGCGCTGCGGAAGGGAATCGTCCGCTCGAGGCTCGCGCCGCGCTGGTCCCATAACTCGATGCTGTCCTGTCTGTGGATCAGCAGGTGCGGTCCGGCGAACGACATCGCCTGCACGTCTTTGCCGTTGATGTCGTGCGCGTTCTCTCGACGAGACAAATCGTAGACCGAGATGTCGTCGGCGTCGCGCACAGCCAACCACGCGCCGGTCGCGTCGATCGCCGCGTCCTCAGCCTCGTCGGAGTCGACCGCGCCGCCCAACAGAACGAATTCCGTATCAATGTCGCCGGTCGCCAGATCGTGCCGATAGACCCAGCCGCTGGCGTCCATCGTCACCGCAGTGGGCGATGTGGGCGACACACCGGCCGCCTCGACCCGCACATAGGGCGGCGGAGAGGAGAGGACAGTCACCTCGAATGGCGTGTCGATCCGTGGCTTCCGGGCGGAGACGCGGCGTTCGTCGCCGGAGAGGGGATTCGCCGCGAAGGCGAGCGCGGTGCTGTCCGCGCGCCAGGCGGGAATGCCGGTCAGTCCCGAAATGAGCTGTTGCGGTGCGGCGTCCGGCCCGAGCTGTTGAAGGATCACCACGTCGTTGTTCAGCGCGCTCTCGCCCGGATTCTTGTGCTGGCCCGTGATCACAGCGGTGTGTCCGTCCGGCGACAGCGACAATCCCGGTTCACATGCGTTGCATCCCTTGACGATCGGCACCGGAACGGCTTTCGCCAACCGGTCACGTTGTTCGATATCCCAGAAGGTGATCAGCCGTCCCGCAGCGGATACGAGTCGCGTTTCGGAGGCGCCGAGGAATCGCAGGAGCGCTTGCTGGAAGTCGACGGCGGAACCGGTGACCAATGGCGGCGGCTCACGCGGCGTGATCTCATCGGTCACCGGCGCCACAGAGAAACCCCGGCCGTCACTGGGTACGGCTGCCGTGCGCCCGGACCGGCTGAGCACGGCGGGCGCCGACGCGCTGGGCATGGCGACACCGGCGTATCCGTTTTCCGGGCGAGGTGCGTCGGGAGTAGGACGCAGCCGAAAAGCCGGTACCGGGAAGCCGGGCAGAACTCCACAGGTGAACGAGGACCCGTCGGCGGACAGTTCCCCGATTTCGCCCCGCCCGCAGGCGTTGTCCGTGTCCAGGGGTGAAAGGTCCGCGACAGTCGCGTCCAGCAGCGAGATCTGTCGCACACCGCCGCCGGTGTCGAGCACGCGCAACGTCGTGTCGTCGGTGAACGCCATGCTCTTCATGGCTCGGCCGGTCGGATGCGACCGGAGGATCTCACCGGAGACGACATCATGACCTCGACCGCGCCTTCGGAGTTCCCGGCCGCGTCGGTGTGTATCCGATGGACCGCACCGACCTTTCCGGACTCGGAAAGTGCGACGGCGTCTGCTCTGCGCTCACCGGGAACGCCGAGATCGCGCGGGGCGGAACCACTGCGCCACAGCATGACCGAGCCGCCATCCGTGGCCAGGATCGCCCGGCCGTCACCGGCGACAGCCAGCGATCGGACCGCGCCGGGCAGGTCCGCGACCGAAGTCGGCACCGGATCACCGTCTGCCCACGTCACGACTTGCCCGTCGGCGAGCCCGGCCACGACGGTCCTGCCGTCTGCACTGTTGTGCAGGGCGGTGACATCCGCCGGTGCGGCGAGGTAACGGGCGACCGAGGGACCGGCCAGATTCGCACGCAGTAACGCGGCATGCTGGCGCGGGCTCGGGTCGAGACGATACGCCGCGACGGCCAGCAGCAGGGCCGCGCGGACATCGGTGGCCGCTTGGGTATCGGCGACGGAAGCCATGAGCCGCGCCGTGGCGATTCTCGCCTCCTCCTGGGCGCGATTGCTCTGCACCCACGCTATGAGTCCGGCGACCAGCGCGACGACAAGAAAGACGGCCAGTACGACGAGAGCTATCCGCGCCGAGCGCAGATTGCTTCTGGTCTGCTGATATCCCTCGGATTTGAGGTCGGCCTCGGACACTCCGCGGACCACCGCGGCGATTCCCACCGCGATGGCGTCGATGTCCGGGTGCGGGACTCCATTCGCGTCCTCGCGCCACTTGATCGTTTTGTATACCGGCTCCGATGCCCATACCCCGAACAGGCGTGGGGGTAGTGCGGTCGAGCGGGCTCGGTCCCAGTCCCCCGCGCGCTCGTCCCACTCCAGCGCACCGGCGCTGAGGACCAGCAGTATCCGTTCGGGAGATCGGTTCGCCAGCCACCACTCGATCTCTTGATCGACCCAGGTCGATCGGGCGGCCTCCGGGGAAGCGATCACGACGAGCCACTGGGATCGCTCCAGCCCGGCGACGATCTTGCCCCACAGTTCGGGACCGATCGAGACGCCGCTGTAGTCGAGGAAGATCCGCATGTGCGGAAAGCGGTACCACGGCCGTGGCAGCTTCTCGATCGCGTTCTGGACCGAAGGAAGCAGCGCCCGGTCGCGGTCGCCGCTGTAGGAGAGAAAGGCGCCGTATCCGATCTCCGCCCGCGTGACACGCCGCCTCGGCAGCAGGCTCACCACCGTGCCTCCCGCACTACGCCGCCCTCCCGGCGCGAAGGTATGGCCGGTGACCTCGTTCGAGCGCTGCCGCTCCAGGTACGCCCGCGCACTCCCCGGCGCGCGCTCGGACTGCCATACGCGATTCCTCTGCCGCGCCCGCTGCCGAGGTATTCGCCGACCCGCCAGTCGGATCGGCCGCAACACCCGCGATCGTCATCAGGCCCCTCCTCCCGATCGTCGCGACTTCGTCGTTCGCCCCGCCAACCATCGAACCACCGCATCCGCCGCGGTGCCAGCCACAGAAGTATCGCCTTGTCCCGCGACTGATTCAGCCGTCGCGCTATCGCGGGCAAGCGATGACGCTGCGGCGGTCGAGGGTTCGAGGAGCCGGAACCGTGCTGATCACCACGTCGTACCGCCGGGCTCAGTCGTCGCCAACGGCGCCACGGCGGCCCAGCCGTGAAGAGTCGCCGGACCGCTCACGCGGCCGAGCCACACGACCTGTCTTCCGACGGCATCGCGGCGCGGCCGTTCCCGGCCCAGGCGCATGCCGATGGGCCGGCCGGATACCACGTGTCGCTCGGCGTAGCACACCGCCCGGTCCAACGCCACCCGGCCGGGGCCGAGCGCTTCGGCGGCGATCGGCCGATCAGCATGGCGGCGAGCATCGTCCGACAATCAAGCGGCTCGCGCGGGGCGACTCACCAGTGTGACGACTCACCAGTGTGACGACCACCTTCTCCGCGCCGCCGGACTTCCCCGGTAGTAGTTGTCCATGGCCGAAATTCTCGTCACCGGCGGAACCGGTGCGCTGGGCAAGCTCGTCGTCTCCCGTCTCCCGTCTGCGCGGAGCGGGCCACGAGGTACGGGTGCTGTCCCGTCGAGCGGGCGCCGGTACGCACGTCGGGGATCTGCGCAGCGGTGCGGGCGTGGCGGAGGCGGTCGCCGGAGCCGATGCGATCGTGCACGCGGCCTCGGATTTCCGTCGCCGGGGCAAACCCGACATCGCGCAGACCGAGAATCTGCTGCGAGCCGCACGAGGCGTCCGGCACCTGTTGTACGTGTCGATCGTCGGGATCGACCGCATCCCGCTCGGGTACTACCGCAACAAGCTGGCCTGCGAGCAAGCCATCATCGACAGCGGCATGCCGCACACGATCCTGCGGGCGACCCAGTTCCACGAGCTGATCGCGGCGGGGTTGCACACCGTCGAGCGCTGGCCGGTGGCGCCGCTGCCGTCGGATTTCCGTTTCCAACCGGTCGCCGCCGTCGATGTGGCGCGGCGGGTCGCGGAGTTGGTCGAGGGCGGGCCACTCGGGCGCGCTCCCGACTTCGGAGGTCCGGAAGTGCTGACGATGGCGCAGCTGGCGCAGGTGTGGCAGGAGGCGAGGCAGCGTCCGCGCCGGATCGTCCGGCTGCCGGTGCCCGGGCGGGTCGGACGTGGTTATCGAGCCGGGTGGAACACCTGCCCGGATCACCCCGACGGCGAGCAGACCTGGGCGGAGTTCGTCGCCTCCGGCCCTGCGAACGCCTATGCCGTCCAGAGAAAGCGCCGGTGACCACAGGCAACGAGCACCCGGGCCGAATTGTGCACACCCGCCGCCTGCCCACCCCTATCCGGGGTACAACACCGGCTCGGACTGCCACATGGACATCACCGGCCCGGTCGCCGCGAAACCGCGCGCGTTCTGATCTCGCGGCGGGCGATATCGGCGCTTTTCGTCAATAGTCCGGCGAACGGTGGCGGACGACACCCCCGTCGCCGGCGCCGGGCACGTGAATTACGGACGCGTGTCGCTCAGCGAGCCCGCGCCCGGACCAGCTCGCTCGCGGCGACCCGGTAGCGGTCGGCGATCAACCGGACCACCGCCGGGTGCACGCCGATGGGCTCGGCGACGCCGTCGGCGCCCGCCTCGTGCAGGCGCTGCTGGAACAGGCCGTGCGCGAGCAGGTATGAGGCGACGAAGACGCGATCGGCCCCGGCCGCGCGCAGTTCGGCGACGACGTCCGGCACGCGCGGCGCACCGGTCGCGACGTAACCGATGCGGACCGCGACGCCGAGGCGCTCGGCCAGCAGCGCGGCCGCACGGCGGACATCCTGGCGGGCACGGGCGTCCGACGATCCCGCGGCGGCGAAGACCACCGCGTCACCGGGGGTCCACCCCGCCGCGCGCAGCCGCATCGCCATGATCCGCGCCAGCGCCGGGTCCGGACCCATGGCGGGGGTGACCGTGACGGCGGGATGGGCGCTCTCGGCCACTTCTCGCGGCACGTCCTGGTAGACGTGGTAGCCCGAAGCCAGGAACGCCGGAACCACCACGGCCGCAACGGCTTCGCCGGTCGGCGTCACCAGGTCGCGCAGCACCTCCGACGGCGAGGGGCCGAGCACGTCGACGAATGCCGTTCGCACCCAGGGGATCTCCCCGGTGCCGGGCCCCGAAATCCCGGCACCGAGTTCCTTCGTCACGGCCTCGGCGAGCGCCGCGATCATCTGCACACCCTTGGTGCTGCGGGTGCCGTGCGCCACCAGCACCAAGGCGGGGGCGGTCACCAGTTCCCCGCAGCCTGGATGTACCGAGGTGCCCGGGTCGGGATTCCGACGCCGGGCACCTGCGGGCCTCCTGTCGCGGTGGGCCGTGGGTTGTTGTCGGTACATTCCGCCGGGTCCAGCGCGAGCCGGTACCCGCGTTTGACCACGGTCTGAATCGCTTTCGGCGTGCCGAGCCCGGCGCGCAGACGGGCGATGGCGGTCTCCACCGCGTGCGTGTCGTCCCCGCCGCCGGGCAGCGCGGCGAGCAGATCCTCGCGGGAGACGACCCGGCCGGGCTGACGGGCCAGCGAGCGCATCAGGGCCATCGGCGCGGGCGCCAGCTGACGCACCTGACCGTCGACCACGACGCACGCGCCGCGCACGCTGATGATGTGACCGGCGGCGTGGATCCGGTTGGCGCGCCGGGGAAGTTCCTCGGCGACGTGCCGGGCCAACGCGCCCAGCCTGGCCCGCCCAGGCATCGAGGTGGGCACCCCGAGCTCCTCCAGCGGCGCCGCCGTGATCGGGCCGACACAGGCGGGCAGCACCCGGCCGCGCAGCGCGTACAGCAGCCCTTCCAGCAGCCCGGTCTCCTTGGCGCGCATCAACATCGACGCCACGGCGGGGGCGCTGGTGAAGGTCACGCAGTCCATACCGGAGGTGACGATGGCTTCGATCAGGTGATCCATCGGCCCCTGGTCGTCCGGCGGCACCCAGCGGTACACCGGCACCGGAACGACGTCCGCGCCCGCGCAACGCAGGACCTCGCAGAAGTCGGGCACCGGCTCCCACTCGGTGGTGGCGCCGTGCAACTGCACGGCGATCCGGACGCCCTCCACGCCCTCACCGAGCAGGTGATCGAGCACTTCGGCGGAGGACTCGGAAGCCGGCGACCACTCCTCGCGCAGTTCCGCCGCGCGGATGGCGCCCTTGGCTTTCGGGCCACGGGCGAGCATCCGGGTGGTGGCCAGCGTCGCGCGCAGGTCCTCGGCGAGGCCCCAGCCCTCGGCCGCCTCCATCCAGCCACGGAAGCCGATTCCCGTGGTGGCCACGGTGATCTGCGGCGGATCGGCGACCAGCTGCCGGTCACCCGCTCCAGTTCGTTGTCGTCGGCCAGCGGGATGATCCGGATGGCCGGCGCCGAAACGATGGTCGCGCCCCGGCGTTCCAGCAGCGTGGCGAACTCCTCCGCCCGTCTGGCCGCCGTGATACCCACCGTGAAACCGGCCAGGCTTTCGCCCGCGTCAATAGTCGTCATTGGCGTTCATCCATCCGAGGACGCGAGCGCGGATGCCACCGGCTCGTTGGAAATCGAAACGATGCCGTCGTCCACGCGCACCGCGTACACCGGCAGCATCGCCGATTCGTCGTCCAGGCAACGCCCGTCGACCAGGGAGAAGGCCTGCTTGAGCAGCGGCGAGGCCACGACGGGCACCCCGCCGCGATCGCCGACGATCCCGCGCGACATGACCGCGGCCCTGCCGAACGGATCGATATTGCCCACGGCATACAGCATGCCGTTATCCAGCAGGAAAAGCGCGGCCTGTCGGCCACCTTTCAGCAACACCGCAACGCCGCGGCCGGGAATCAGGTAGTCGAGACGGCAAGCCTGGGTCCACCCCGTGGTGGTAGCTGTGGCAATGCCGGGGGTATTGATCACGGTCATCGGTGTCATCCTCCAAACGCCTTACCCATTGGTACCGGCGTTCTGTTTCCATGCGGTTAAGCGGTCATTTCCCCTGCGTGGCGACCGGAACCTCCGGCAGTCCGAGCAGGACGGGAACCTTCCGCTCCCCGGTTTCGTCGAAGGAAATCGTCGGATCGGCTTCCTCCGGGGCGTTGACGAACGACACGAAGCGAGACAGCTTCTCTTCGTCTTCCAGAACCGCGGCCCACTCGTCGCGGTAGCCGGCAACATGCTGAGCCATGGCCGCCTCCAGATCATCGGCGATGCCGAGGCTGTCCTCACAGATCACCTGCTTGAGGTAATCCATGCCGCCTTCCAGCGCCTCCTGCCACGGCGCGGTGCGCTGCAAACGATCGGCGGTGCGGATGTAGAACATCAGGTACCGGTCGATGTACTTGATCAGCGTCTCGTCGTCGAGTTCACCGGCCAGCAGCACCGCGTGCTTCGGGGTGAGGCCGCCGTTGCCGCCGACGTAGAGGTTCCAGCCGTTCTCGGTGGCGATCACACCGACGTCCTTGCCGCGCGCCTCGGCGCACTCGCGGGCGCAACCGGAGACGGCGAGCTTGAGCTTGTGCGGCGAGCGCAGGCCGCGGTAGCGCTTCTCCAGCAGCACGGCCATGCCGACCGAGTCCTGCTGACCGTAGCGGCACCAGGTGGAGCCGACGCAGCTCTTCACGGTGCGCAGCGACTTGCCGTACGCGTGACCGGACTCCATGCCCGCGTCGACCAGCCGCTTCCAGATCTGCGGCAACTGCTCCACGCGCGCGCCGAACAGGTCGATGCGCTGACCGCCGGTGACCTTCACGTACAGGCCGAATTCCTTGGCCACCTCACCGATGGTGATCAGCTGTTCGGCGGTGACCTCACCGCCGGGCATCCTCGGCACCACCGAGTAGGTGCCGTTCTTCTGCAGGTTGGCCAGGAAGTGGTCGTTGGTGTCCTGCAAAGCGGCTTGCTCGCCGTCGAGGATGTGGTCGCTCGAGGTGGAGGCGAGGATGGAGGCGACCGTGGGCTTGCAGATGTCGCAGCCGGTGCCCTTGCCGTACTTGGCGATCAGGCCGGAGAAAGTGCGGATGCCGGTGACCTGGACGATCTGGAACAGCTCGGCCCGCGACTGCTCGAAGTGCTCGCACAGCGCCTTGGACATCTCGACGCCGGACTGCTCGAGCAGCTTCTTGAGCATGGGAACGCAGCCGCCGCAGGAGGTTCCGGCGGAGGTGCAGCTCTTGATCGCCGGGACGTCGCACGCGCCTTCGGCGATCGCTCCGCAGATCGCGCCCTTCGAGACGTTGTTGCAGGAGCAGATCTGCGCGTCGTCGGGCAGCGAGTTCGGCGCCAAGCTCCGCGCCCGCGGGCGAGATCAGCGCGGCCGGTTCGGCGGGCAGCGGACGGCCGACCAGCGGGCGCAGCGCCGAGTAGGCGGTGGCGTCGCCGACCAGGATGCCGCCGAGCAGGGTCTTCGCGTCGTCGGAGACGACCAGCTTGGCGTAGGTGCCCTTGGCCGCGTCGTGCAGCACCACCGACAACGCGCCCTCGGTGACGCCGTGCGCGTCACCGAAGCTGGCCACGTCGACGCCGAGCAGCTTGAGCTTGGTCGACATGTCCGCGCCGGGGAACTCGCCCGCACCGCCGAGGAGGCGGTCCGCCACGATCTCGGCGGTGCTGTAACCCGGGGCGACCAGGCCGTAGCACACGCCCTCGACGGCGGCGCACTCGCCGACGGCCCAGATGTTCGGGTCGGAGGTCTGTAGGCCGAGGTCGGTGATGATGCCGCCGCGCGGGCCGACCTCGAGGCCCGCGTCGCGGGCGATCTGGTCGCGCGGGCGGACACCGGCGGAGAACACCACCAGGCCGGCCTCGATCACGGAGTCGTCGGAGAGGGTCACCTTCAGCCCCGTATCGGCCGCCTCGATCGAGGAGGTGCCGACGCCGGTGTGCACGTGCAGGCCGAGGTCGGTGACCAGCCGCTCCAGGATGGCGCCGCCGCCCTCGTCGACCTGGGCGGGCATCAGCCGGTCGTTGTACTCGACCACGTGCGGGGTGAGCCCGAGCAGGCGCAGCGCGTTCGCGGCCTCCAGGCCGAGCAGGCCGCCGCCGACCACCACGCCCACCGCCCCGGGGCCCGCGGCTTCCGCGGCGGCACGAATGCCGTCCAAGTCTTCGATGGTGCGGTAGACGAAGCACTCGGGGCGGTCGTGGCCGGGCACCGGCGGCACGAAGGGGTAGGAGCCGGTGGCCAGCACGAGCGCGTCGTAGGCGAGGGTGTCGCCCGCGGACGTGGTCACCTTGCGCGCCGCCCGGTCGATCGACTCGGCGCGCTGGCCCAGCCGCAGCTCCACCAGCTCGTCACCGGCGTACTCGTTGCCGGGCAGCGCGAGCGCGCTCGCGTCCCAGGCGCCCACGTAGGACGAGAGGCCGACGCGGTCGTAGGCGGGCAGCTGCTCCTCGCTGAGCACGATCACCTGCCATTGTCCTTCGGTGTCGCGCGAGCGCAGCGCCTCGACGAACCGGTGCCCGACCATGCCGTGGCCGACGACCACCGCGGTCTTGCGAGCGACTGTGGGGTTCATTCGTTGGTCCTTCCTGGACTGGTTCGGGTGTCAGGCGCGGGCCGACGAGCCGGCGGACGAGGATTCGGAGTGGCCTGCCTCGGCTTCGAGAACGAACGTCTCGGCCTCGGCGACGACATCGGATTCGACGGCGACACTGCGCGCGCCGGGACGGCGCAGGAAGACCGTCCAGACCACCAGGGCGCAGACCACGTAGAAGGCCATGAACACCCAGAACGCGGTGGTGGCCGACTGGGTCGAGGCGTAGGAGGAGCGCAGCACCAGGTTGATGCCGACGCCACCCAGCGCGCCGATGGCGCCGACGAAGCCGATCAGCGCGCCCGCGGTGTTCTGCGACCAGGCCGCCCGCGCGGCGGGGGTGGCGTCCAGGCTCCTGGACTTCGCCTCGAACACCGACGGGATGATCTTGGTGACCGACCCGTTGCCGATGCCGGAGAGCACGAACAGGGCGATGAAGCCGATGACCAGGGCGGTCATCACCGCGCCACTGGCGACGCCGTTGTTGCTGTCGGCCATCGTGCTGGCCACGGTGACCACCACGGCCGCGGCCATCATGGCGCCGAAGACGTAGAGGGTGACCCGGCTGCCGCCGATGCGGTCGGCCCATTTGCCGCCGTAGGGCCGGGCCAGCGAACCGAGCAGCGGGCCGATGAAGGCGATCTGCGCGGCGTGCAGGGTGGCCTGCGCGACGCTGTCGCCGCCCGCGCGGAAGCTGATCTGCAAGATCTGACCGAAGGCGAAGCTGTAGCCGATGAACGAGCCGAAGGTGCCGATGTAGAGGAACGCGATCGCCCAGGACTGCGGCACCTTCAGGGCCGTGATCATGTAGGACAGATCGGCCTTCTGGTTGGGCAGGTTGTCCATGAACAGCGCGGCGCCCAGGCCCGCGATCGCGATGAACACCAGGTAGACCGCGCAGATCAGCGAGGCGTAACCGTTGCCGATGGTCGCGATGACCAGCAGGCCGATCAGCTGGATCACCGGGACGCCGATGTTGCCGCCGCCCGCGTTCAGGCCCAGCGCCCACCCCTTGAGCCGCTGCGGGTAGAACGCGTTGATGTTGGTCATCGAGGAGGCGAAGTTGCCACCGCCGAAGCCCGCGAAGGCCGCGACCACGAGGAACGTGGTGTATGAGGTGCCGGGCTGGTTGATGAAGTACAGCGTCAGCACCGTCGGGATCAGCAGCATGACCGCGCTGAAGACCGTCCAGTTACGTCCGCCGAACCGCGCGGTCGCGACGGTGTAGGGGATGCGAAGGAACGCGCCGACCAGCGTCGGCATGGCGACCAGGAAGAACTTGCCCGCCGGATCGATGCCGAACTTGTCGGTGGGCATGAACAGCACCATCACCGACCAGATCGACCAGACCGAGAAGCCGACATGCTCGGCGAAGACCGACCAGATCAGGTTGCGCCTTGCGATGTCCTTGCCGCCTGCTTCCCAGGCGGCGACATCCTCGGCGTCCCAGTGCTCGATGCGCGGCCTACGGAACGTCGTCCGTCCCAGCGCTTCCAGACGGTTACGCGTCAGCGTGCTCAACGGGGCCTCCCAAAGTCGGTTGACCCCACGGTAGGAAATGGGTATTGCCGAAATGCTGCGTGAAATGACCGTCAAATCAACGGTTGCTCACGATTACCGGCGCAGCGGGGTGAGTTTCGGCCGAATGTTTCAGGCATGTGACACAACGGTTTCCGTCCGTCACAAAATGGCCGGTTCCGAATTATGCGGCCGGTGAGGTGTGACGCGCGCTACTCATCGCGTGAATTCGATGCGCACATCTTGACTCCGTTCGCACAGTCGCGCAACCGGAGCTGTGAGATTTCGGCGCACCGTGCCGATGCCGCGAGATCACCAGGTGTCTTCGAGCACGCGCGGCTTGCACGCCTGCCAGGCGCCCGCGAGCAACACCAGCACCGCGACGCCGAGCATCCCGAACGGGGCGAGCCAGCCGCCGGTGGCCGTGCGCAGCACACCGAACAGCAGCGGGCCCACGCAGGCGACCGCATAGCCGACGCCCTGGGTGAAACCGGACAGGGCGGCCGACCCGGCGGGCGTGCGGGTGCGCAAGTTGATCAGCGTCAGCGCCATCGGGAAGGTGCTCGGACCGAGACCGAGCACCACGACCCAGAGGATCGGCGCGGCCATCGGAGCGGTGAGCAGCCCGGCGAACGCGACGAAGAACAGCACGGCGCAGGCCACCACGACGGGGAAGGGATTGCGGAACCGGGCGACCACCGTCGGCGCGGTGAGCGCGGCGACGAGACCGACCACGGCGAACAGACCGACCATGGCTCCGCCGAACGCCGCGCTCGCCCCCGCCTCGCTCAGGATCTTCGGCAACCAGGTGAACATCGCGTAGGTGGTGAGCGAGGTCATGCCGAACATGCCCGCCATGCCCCAGGCGATCGGCGAGCGCCACACGCGCCCGGTCCGTGGCGTGCGCTCCTGCGCCGCCGTCGGATCCGCGCCGTCGTGTCCGCGCCTGCCGCGCAGCACCGCGAGCCACGGCACCGCGGCGGCGAAGCCGAGCAGACCCCACACACCGAGCGAGACGCGCCAGCCCTGCGCTTCCGCGAGCGGGACCGCGGTGAAGGCGGGCACGACCGTGCCCAGTTGCACCATCACGATGTACAGGGAACTGATCACCGCGAGGCGATCCGGGAAGTACCGCTTCACCAGCGGCGGGATCACCACGTTGCCGATGCCCATGCCCGCGAGCGCGAGGGCGGAGAAGACGAGCAGTTCGGCGGTGCCCGACATCAGCGCCCGGATCAGCATGCCCGCGCCCGCCATCAGCATGGCCGTCAAGGCCGTGCGCTCCAGCCCGATCCGGACCGCGAGCAACGGCGTGAGCAGCCCGGACAACGCGAACATCGCGGTAGGGATCATGCCGAAGACGCCGACCACGGCGGCGCCGTAGCCGATCTCGGCGCCGATCCGCTCGGCCAGCGGGCTGAAGGCGGTGACCGCGACCCGCAGGGTGAGCGCCGACATCACGATGGCGGTGAGAATCAGCAGTCGGCCCTCGGTCAGCGCGCGCCGACGACGCTCGACCGAGATCGTTTCCTGGCCGGGCGCGATTTCCGGAAGAGTCGCAGTCACCGAGAAATCATAGGATGACCGGATGACGAGCGGCAACGATTTGTGATGGGCGGTACTCTGTCGAGGTGCAACCCGTCCGGCGCACCAGCCTCATCGCCCAGGTCACCGAGCAGCTGCGTGCCGAAATCCGTTCCGGCCGTTGGCCGATCGGCTCCCGCATCCCGACCGAGCCGGAGCTCACCGAGCTCACCGGCACCGGCCGCAACACGGTGCGCGAAGCCGTCCAGGCCCTCGTGCACGCAGGCATGCTGGAACGTCGCCAAGGTTCCGGTACGTATGTCATCGCGGCCTCCGATCTCGGCGGCACCCTCGGCAAGTATTTCGCCGACGCCGAGCAGCGCGACGTCCTGGAGCTGCGTCTCGCGCTGGACGTCACCGCCGCCGCCTTGGCCGCGCGCCGCCGCGACGACACCGACATCGCGAACCTGCTGCGCCTGCTCGCCGACCGCGACAAGGGATGGGACGAGGACAAGGACCGGACCGCCGCGATCGAGGCGGACGTCCAATTGCACCGCGCGATCGTCGTCGCGAGCCACAACGCGGTGTATCTCGAGTTCTACGATTCGCTGCTGCCCATCATCGAAGAAGTCATTCGCGCACGGACATCGAAGTCCGACGACTCCTATCCCGAAGAGCACGCCGCATTGGTGCACGCGGTGATCGACGGCGATCCCGAACGGGCCGCATCGGCCACACGCTGCTTCCTCAATTCCCTCATCGCGGAATATCCCGACGCGCGCTGAACCGCGCGAGGTAACCGAGTGGTCACCATCCGCGCTCGCGCGATGTGAGTCGGAATTGCCGGGAACGTCACCGAGGGCCACGGGGACGCAACACGCGACTTCTACCTTTGTCTCGACCGTAGCTTGGCACTCGACACCGCCGGCGGCGCTGCGCCGCGATGAGGGCCGGTCGAGCCGAATCGAGAGGAAGCCGATGACCGCCGTAGCAGCCACCGGCCAGCAGTCGCAGACAACGACTTTCGAATATCAAAAACGTGGACGCTGGCTCCACCACTGGGATCCGGACAACAAGGAATTCTGGGAATCCGGCGGCGCGAAGACCGCGCGCAAGAATCTGATCTTCTCGGTGTTCGCCGAGAATCTCGGCTTCAGCGTCTGGGTCATCTGGGGCACCGTGGTGACCAGCATGGGCGCCGCCGGATTCGACTTCCTCGCAGGCCTCGGCAAGGGCAATCCCACCGCGGTGAGCAACGCGCTGCTGCTGACCTCGACTCCGACCCTGGTCGGCGCCGCGCTGCGGATTCCGTACACCTTCGCCATTCCCCGGTTCGGCGGCCGGGCGTTCACCGTGTTCAGCGCCGCGATGCTGCTGATCCCCACCCTCGGCCTGGCCTACTTCGTCAACCAGCCGGGCACGCCGATGTGGGTGTTCCTGGTGCTGGCCGCGCTCGCGGGCGTCGGCGGCGGCAACTTCTCCTCCTCGATGGCGAACATCAACTTCTTCTTCCCCGAGGGCAAGAAGGGCGCGGCGCTGGGCATCAACGCGGCGGGCGGCAACCTCGGCGTCGCCCAGACCCAGCTGATCCTGCCGCTGCTGATCACCTTCGGCACGCATCTCATGGCGAAGGATCCGGGCGGTTACCGCTTCGGCATCACGCTGTCGGTCCTGGTGTGGGTGCCGTTCATCCTGGCCGCCGCGTTCGGCGCGCTGCGCTACATGGACAGCATCAGCACCGCCAAGTCCGACGGGAAGTCCTACCGGCGCGCGCTCACCAACCGGCACACCTGGGTGATGGCGGTCCTCTACATCGGCACTTTCGGCTCCTTCATCGGTTTCTCCTTCGCCTTCCCGACGCTGATCAAGGCCAACTTCCCGGACCTCGCCAAGATCGGCTGGATCACCACGCTCGGTAACCTCGCGTTCCTCGGCGCACTGGTCGGGTCGTTCAGCAGGCCGTTCGGCGGCTGGGTCTCCGACAAGGTCGGCGGCGCGAAGATCACCCTCTACGTGTTCGGCGGCATGGCTGTCGCGGTCGCACTGATCATGGCGGGGCTCGAGCTGAAAAGCTTCCCGCTGTACCTGGTGGCGTTCCTGATGCTGTTCGTGCTCACCGGCATCGGCAACGGCTCGACCTACCGGATGATCCCGACCATCTTCAGCGCGGAATCCAAGAAGTACGCCGCCGAGCACGGTCTGGACCCGGCCGAAGCCGCCGCCTCGGCCAAGCGCCAGGCGGGCGCGGCGATCGGCGTCATCGGCGCGGTGGGCGCTTCCGGCGGCTGGCTGTTGCAGCAGGCGCTGCGGTTGTCCAACACCCACTTGCACAGCATGGCTCCCGCGTTCTGGGCCTACGCCGCGACCTTCCTGGTGATGGCCGCCGTCACCTGGTGGTTCTACCTGCGGTCCTCGTTCGCCATCCAGCGCGTCCCGTCGCTGGCGTACGCGAACGTCTGACCGCCGCGACGTCCCGCGGTCCGGACGCCGCGGGACACGGGCGCGACGGCCGCCGTTCCCCTCCGGCGGAGCCGCCCACCGCACGTCCGCCTGTCACCCGGAGGAATCCGGGTCCCGTATGGGTCTCGGCCCGCATCGGGACGACAGGCGGGCGTTCGGTTTTGTCGGGTGCGGAGGATACGGCGCGGGATTTCCAACTTCTCGCGCTCTCCGTCGCTACGAGATCACTAACAAGTCCTGATGCGGCCGGTGCCGATGAACCAATGCAAGCCGTCCGGTGCGGGCGGCAGGCTGCCATCGAGGAGTTGGCCGATGGCGGTGGCGATGTCGATCACCGGACCGGGCTCGATATGCTCCGCGCCGCGAAAGTGTCGCCGATCTGGAAAGCCGAGTTCACGCCATTCGGTCGCCCACGCGCCTCCGTGGGCGATGAGTTGGTCGCACGCTTCGTCGAGCCAGGATCGGAACGCGCGCAACAACTCTCGGTCATGGTCGTGCAATGTCACGGCGAGGGAGGCGCCGTGCGCGATCTGCGCCTGCATGTCGTCCACCAGTTGGTCGTGCCCGGCGCGACGCGCGGAAGCGGGTACTCGATCGGCGATCCTGATCGTGTGCGCGAACAACACCGCGAGGGCCACATCGTAAGCCCAGAAGAAGTGTTCGCCGGTGCCGTCGTCGAAGATCACCGGAGTGGTCCTGCTCATCCGACCTACCCAACGACGGTCAGTGGGGTAGGTGGACGCCGTCGCGCACTTCCGTGACGGTGCGGGCCATCATCTGCTGCAAAGTGCCGGCGATTCGGTCGGCAGTGGTGGGTTTGATCGTCACCACGTCGGTACCGAACGTGACGTAGCGGCCGTCGTTTTCCACGTCGTTGAGCTGGAAATCCTTCTGCCCCTGGGTGTGCCGATTATCGACGCTGCCCATCGCGTAGACCCCGACATGACCGATCAGAGTCATCGCCCGGCTGAAGAACTGCTCGAATTCCTCCCGTGGCGTCGGCCGCCAAGCGTCCCGGACCGGCGGCCTCGGCCGCGCCAATTCCTCCGCCGAAGCCCGCAATTGCTTGCCCTGCCCGGGTGCGCAGGCGGGGAACACGTCGACCACCGCCCGCGCCACCTCACCGGCGGGCAGTAACGTCAGCACCACGTCGCCGCCCTGCTCCGGGTCGGGTCCCGGTTCCTGCACCGCTATCGCCCCGTGCTGGTAGTGCACTCCCGCGTGTGCCCGCAGCTTGCGGTCCCGGCCGGCCAGCCCGGCCACTTCGACGCGCGCCTCCGGAGCCAGCAGCACTTCTACCGCGCGCAGCAGATCGTCATCATGCGCGGGTGCAGCGCCTGCGCCGCCGCCTGCCGCAACCGCAAGCTTTCCGACCGGAACTCGGTCGTGAACTGGTGGCGCAAAGGATAGGGCAGCACGTCGCGGCCGGTGGACTCCCACAGGGTCCGGAATTCGAGCGCGGTGAACCGCCAGCTCTGTACATCAGGCATGGGTGAGGTCCTTATCGCGGGTTGTCACCGATGACCGGCGGCACCGTTCCCGGCAGGTCGTTGAGCCCGGTGAGCTCGTTGCCGTGTTCCTGAGTGATCAGGTAGTCCGGGATACCCTTGCTCGTCTCGTCGTCGGACTTGCCGCCGCGCGCACCGGGAGCCATGGCGCCCGGCATGCCGCTCATACCGGCGCGACCGGGGGTAGCGCCGTTTCGTGCGGCCGAGGTCGCGTTGGGGTTGCCCGACGTGCTTCGCGGCGACACCGAGACACCCGGCGCACCGGGACCGGTGGGGTTTCCGGGCGTGCCGGGACTGCCGGGGCCAGGGTTTCCGGGCGTGCCCGGCGTGTTCGGCACCGTGCTCGGCGTCGGCGTCGTCGAGGCCGGAGTGGTCGAAGCCGGTGTGGTCGAGTCCTGCGTGGTGGACGACGGGTCGGTGCTGGTCGACTCCGGTGTTTGCGAGCTGGTGTCCGTGGGCTGGGTACTCGACGGGTTGGCCGGATTGTCGGTCGGGTTTGCTCCCAACGGATTCGAGTTGGGCGACGTTGGTGTGCCCGAGGGATTCCCGCTGTTCGTTCCCTGCGGACCGCTCCCGTTGTCGACGCCGCTGGGGTTCGCGACAGGGTCCGGACGGGGAATCACCGGAACATTCGTATCGGATTCCATGACCACCGGGGCGTAGACGGTCCGCAGCACCCGCAGTGCCTCCGTCTTCGCGTTGTACTCGGCGACGTCGTCATTGCGCCATCCCCGCCCGGCCACAAAGGCGAGGGCGTTGCCGATGCCGCTGCGGTGCTCCGGCGCGTGCGGGACCAGTTGCTTGGTCGGCTCCAGCCCGGTCAACAATTCGGACAGCTTGTTGCTGGTCAGCCGGGCGGCGTTCGAGACCTGCGCCCCCTTGGCGGCGTAGTCGCCGACCGCCGTCGCGGCGGCGTTGCGCGCCTCACCTCGCCACACGCTTTCGTCGGTGGCTCGCGCCATCGCCTGGACGAAGGTGTTCAAGGAGGTCTGGTGCCGGTCGGCGATGGTGTTCCAGGCGCTCACCAGGTCACCGACCGCCTTCAGATCGATCCGATCGACCTTCTCCCGCAGCGTCGCGACACCGTGCCGCTCGAACTCGTCCGCGTCGAGCACTTCCCTCGGCCGGAACTCCCCCTGGAAGCCGACCTCGGCGGCCCGGGTGCGCACACCGTCGCGCTGCTGGTTGTACCGGTCCTGCACCGAAGCCGCATTGATGTCGGGCTTCAACTCTTCACCGGAGATCCAGTTGGTGAGATTGCGAAGCACGGTGGAACCGAACTGGGAGTAGTCGGGGAAGCCCAGACTCATGTTGTAAAACGGGTTGACCATCAGCGCACCTGCTCTGTCGCGTTGGCGATCGGGGCCGCGTTCTCGACATCTTGGCCGGTGATGCGTTTGAAGGAGATCGCCATGACCTCACGCATGTTCTTCACGGTCTCGATGTGTTCTCTGATGACCTGGTCGATCGAATTAGGCTCCCCCGTAGCCTGTTTCAGGAACTTCTTGGTCAAGTCACCGGCCATGACGAAGTCACCGAAGCCCGAGACATTCTGAGCACCTTGTGCCGAGAAAAGGAGCTTGTTCAGATCGGCTATGCGATCGTCGCACGCCTTCGCGCATAGATATGCAGCATTCTGATCATCGAGGTAGAGCTGTCCCGCTCTAGCCTGCCCGGCTAGAGCCTTCCAGGTCGCCGCATCGGCCTCGCTCATACGAAATCCTCCCCAAATTAAAGCGGCAATACCGGCACTATGGAATCGCCGACTCGATACAAGATTGCGCAGGGGTCTTCAGGGCTATCGATCGAGGCCTTGTTGGAGACCCGCAACTGGAGCACACCCTGGCGCGCCGGGAAGAGAACGTCACAGAGCAGGTCTTTCGATGCGCCTTCGACCTTGAACTGCCGCCCTTCACGACCAGCGACGGTCACGTCTTCGAAGTCGACGTTTCCCGGCTTGTTCTCGAAGTCCGACACCGTACGTCCAGTGGAGAACACCGAGACGAAGTACCGGGAGCCTTCCCAATTACAGATCTCCCAGCCGGACTGAGGCACTCCGGCGACGCCGACCTCCTCGGTCACAGGGTCGACTCCAGCCGCCCGCAAAGCATCATCAGGAATACCGGTGCACGGATCGAACAGAGTCTGCGCCGCAGTTGTGTCAGCTCCAGTAGTGGGCGATCCGTTGGTGGTGTCCCCACACCCGACGACTCCCGTCGCCAACGCGCCCACGAGCAGTGTCAACATGATTCGACGACTCATCCCCACCCTCTCGACCTGTGACGCGACTCAGGTTCGCCAACACTAGCAGACGACCAGCCGGACGCCGATCCATCCGATTCGCGGCGCCGCCGAGCGTGTTGGGCGCGCGCGGAGCACGTTTCGCACGAGCAGCCCGCTCGCGACACCGGCTTGCCCTGCTGACCACACGCTGGACCTGTCAGCGGTCAGCGCACCTGCTCGGTCGCGTTGACGATCGGCGCGGCGTTCTCGATGTCCTGGCCGGTGATGCGTTTGAAGGAGATCGCCATGACCTCACGCATGTTCTTCACGGTCTCGATGTGTTCGAGGATCACTTTGTCGATCGAGTTATCCTCGCCCGTAGCTTGTTTCATGAACTTTCTGACCAAGTCGTCAGCCATCTCGAAGTCACCGAAACCAGCCACATTCTCAACATTGCGGGTGAAGTCACGCATTGCTTGCAGAGCTGTGATCCGCTCGTCACACGCTTTCGCACATAGATACGCTGCATTCTCGTCATCGAGATACAGTTCCCCGGCTCTAGCTTGGGAAGCAAGCCGACTCCACACCGATGCGTTGTCCTCACTCATAGGACCCCTCCCTGATCAACGCGGTAGAGCAGGAACAATCAACTCACCTACGCGGTATAGGACTGTGCACGGCTCTTCCAATCCATCCATGCCCGCACGGTTCAGTATTCTCAGCTGTACCACACCCTGGGACGCGGGGAAAAGCACATCGCAGTCGAGGTACTTTGACGCACCCTCGACCCTGAACTGCCGACCTTGGCGACCTGCGACAGTGACGTCTTGGAAGTCGACGTTCCCGGGCTTGCGCTCGAACTCCGACACCTTGCGACTGGTCGAGAACACGGTGATGGTGTACTTCGCTCCTCGCCAGCTGCAGATCTCCCAGCCGGACTGATGTACGCCCGCTATGCCTGGCTCCTCTGTCTTCGGGTCGGCTCCCGCCGCCTCCACCGCGTGATCGGGAATGCCCGTGCAGGGGTTGAACAGAGATTGCGCAGAGGGGGTGCTGGAACCCGTCGATGGCGAACCGTTCGTGGTGTCCCCACACCCGACGACTGCGGCCGCCAACGCACCAGCGAGCAGCGGCAACATGATTCGACGGCTCATCCCCACCCTCTCGACCTGTGACGACTCAGGTTCGCCAACAGTAGCAGAACACCTGTCGGTGATCCGTGGTGCGACGCCGGAGGATGACTGGTCAGCTGTAAAGGAATTATGCGTTGGGGCGTGGCGGGTTTGGGAGCGCATCCAGGGTGGCAGTGCAGTAACGAGCTGGACGAAAGCTCGGACATACGACTGAGTTCGTCGAATGATCGAAGGAGCTGGAATCATGAAGTTCGGCAAGATCGCGGCCGGGGCGGCGCTCGCCGCTGCCGCAGTGTCTGTCGCTCCCGCCGTTGCCTCCGCTGACGATCCGGAGTTCCCGCGCAATGGGATCATCCCGGCTGGGACGTATCACATCAGCCGGAACCCCTCCAACGTGGTCGGATCGCCCATCGAGAACTGTGACCTGAATGTCTTCCCGGATGGTCGTTCGGTGACGCTGGTCTGCGGGGCCTCGAGCCGGACCGGGCGTCAGACACCGGTCGGCCCGGACGAGACCTACGTGACGTTCGACTACGTGCCCTTGGGACTCGATCTGCGTGACATCGACCCCCGCCAGGGCATCTGGACCGGAACGGTGAACATCGCGGGCACTCCGATCATCGCTCCCTACCCCCTGGCAGGAGTCTGGCTCAGCCGCCGGTGAACCGGACGTGCCTCGCGTAGCGTGACAACGGGACACCTGTCGTAATCGAAATGACTACGGCCGGGCTTCGGCAGTCGTGCCGGAGCCCGGCAGCCGTCTGTCGACTTCCACGATCGCGCAGGTCAGCGCGATCGGGTAAACCCGCCAACTTTAACGCGCGCGGTGAAGGCGTCCCACCCGCCCGGCGTGAAAATCAGAGCCGGGCCAGTCGGGTTCTTCGAGTCGCGGACGCCGACTCGACCAGCATCGAGCCACGCTACTTCCACGCATGATTCAGCGTCGCCGCTATGCTGTGACTTGAACCAGCGGATACCGGACACCTCTGCGGTCACTGCTCGTACCTCCGCGCTAGGTTTCTCAGCAGATCTCGTGACGCTTGTTCTCCGAGTGCGCCGCGCCGCAGGTGCTCGTGGAATTCTCGATATCGCTGAACATCGTCGTCTTCCTCGAAGATCATTGTCCCTATCGCTCCTTCGGTGTATACGACAGATGGCTCGGCACGCGGGAAGTCGAGGATGATGTACGGCGGTATCGCCATACCCGCTGGGAACCCGGCACTGAATGGAATGACTCGAATCGATACGTTGTCGCGTGTTCCTATGTCGGCCAGGTGGCGCAGCTCCCGGGACATCGCGCGGTCGGACCCGACGACAGTACGCAACACCGCCTCGTGGAGCAGGAACTCGGCGGGCAACGGTTTATGTCGGCGCGTCAGTATCGTCTGCCTTTTCATCCGAAGTGCGACGCGCTGCTCCACTTCTTCAGGCGTACTGGCCGCGGGAACCACCGTCACTACGCGCGCGTAGTCCGCAGTTTGCAGCAGCCCTGGCACTATCAGTGACTGGTAGACGTGAAACCCGCTAGCCACGGCTTCCAATTGCAGATACGTGCTGAACCCAGGCCGTACCAGGTTCCGGAAGTCTTCCCACCAAGGTTTCATCCGCGCCTGCTCGGCGAGCCATTTCAGGTACTCGGTGCGCTCTTCCGGTAGTCCGTAGTACTGGCAGATGCAGTCGATGTCCCGAACTTTCACCTTCTCGTTCTGCCCCAACTCCAGCCGCCCCAGCCAAGACCGGCTGAACTCCAGGACCTCGGCTACCTGCTCGAGGGTGTAGCCGTTGGCCTGACGCGCGTCGCGCAGTGCGCGCCCCAGCTGGCGACGCGGCAGCGTCGTCCGGCTGATGTCCGGCTTGGTACCAACCATTCCGCTGTGTCCTCCCCTGCTTTCCCACGGTGTGACCTGGTTTTTCCCACGGCGAGAATCGACGTGCGCCCCACTCGGGAGGCGCTCAGGGCATACGCGCCGGTTGCCCGGCGCCGGCCGTTTCGAGCCTCCCATCGTGGGCACGCTCCGCAGCATATGCACATGGCCGAAATACACGGAACAAAACTTGAATCCGCAACGAACTCCGCAGCGGCGGAGCGGATTACGCGCGGGCGCGGCCCGATGACTAACGACATCGGCCCGACCGGTGACGGTAGTCGCGGGGCGGCGCGCGCTCTGCTCACGGTGTCCGGCGTCCGCGATCACGCCGACGCGCGCTCGGCGCACGAGCGGATGCGGGTTCACCTGAGCTGCCGAATCGAGCGGTGCGCGTGGAAAGTCCTGGCCGCGCCACCGGAACCACAGTGGGGGTGAAACGGTTGCATCGAACAACGATAGGAACCGCGCAGGCGGGCTGGCAGGTGGTGGGAAGTCGCATCGAGATCGTGTTCTTGCGTGACGATGCCGATCCCACACCCGCCTACCGCCTGCGCAACAACGGCCGTACGGTGCCGATTCCGTTGGGTCAGACCGGTTTCGTCGCGTTCGACGAGCGCGCACTACCGGATCTGGCGCAAGTACGCGAATGGTTCCCACGCCACTTCCGGCTATGGGACGCGGTGCGCGCCCAGTTCTGGGAGGTGTTACTGCCCGCAGGCGGTGCGCGCACCACGGACCTTCCCGTGCCACCTCGATCACCGCACCGGTGAACGCGACCGAGCTCAGCCATGACCAGCACAGGCGACAACCGAAGAAGGAAATGTCCAAGCGACGAAACCGACCGCGTGGGGAGTCACGGAAGCCGGCGAACTCCTCCATCCGATATCCAGCCCCCGCCACAATCGACGCGATACTCGCGGCGATGATGGCCGAACGCCGCGCCGACACCGCCGATGCCGACACCATTCACTTCTGGGGGTTCGCCCGCACCGAGAACCGCACGGCACAGGACGCGGCCCACACCGCGATAGTCCTCGATCCGCACGCCGAACGCTCCCCCATCCTGGACTCGGCCGAGTGGCTGCTCCAGCGATTCGCGGGCCGCCTGTGGGGCTTCGGGCTCGCGTACCTGACGGTGGGCGAGATGTTCAGTGCGGCCGAGGGCGTTCCCCTGGACGCGATACACGCGGCGACGGCGGGCCGATTGAGCGAACGCGCCACTGCGGACCCGGTTTGCGCCGCAACGATTTTCGACGCCAGGGCGCGCGCCTACACCTCGCTCACCTACACCTACCTGCCCGAACTCGGAGCGACACCCACCTGGGTGAACGACACCCGCGAATCCACCGGCACCTGGATCACCCTTTTCGATCAGCGTGCCGTCGCGGCGCACGTATGGGCAGCGGCGATAACGCTGGATCCACACGCGAACCGCGCCGCCATAGCCCGGCTACGGTCGCTTTGAAGCCGGTGCGTAGCAGCGTGGCCTAAATGGCGTTGGTCGAGCCGGTACCGGTTGTCTATGGTGTGGGCGTGAGTTCTCCGGAGTCGTCCAGACGGTAGCCGCCCGGCACATGTGCCGGGCGGCGTTGTGAGCGCAGAACCACCGGCCGCCACGCTGCCGGTGGGTACGTCGCAACGCCGGACGATGTTGGTTTCCCTGCGGTCGGGCGGCGCTTCGCCCGATTCGCGACCATCTCGGGCGTCCGGTGCCTGGCGCCTGCTATCCGGGGAGTTGTCCTTCCTATGCCCATTGTGGTGTTCGTGCTGGCTGTCGCGGTCTTCGCGCAGGGCACATCCGAATTCATGGTGTCGGGGTTGCTGGAGCGGATCGCCGTCGACGTCGGCGCTTCTGTGGGTTCCGCCGGTCTGCTGACCTCGCTGTTCGCGGCGGGAATGGTGCTCGGCGCGCCGGTGATGGCGCTGGCGGCGGGGCGCTGGCCGGTCCGGTATTCGGCAGCGGCGTTCTTGGCGGTGTTCTGCGCCGCGCACGTCGTCGGTGCGGTGACCAGCGATTTCACCGTGCTGCTGAGTACTCGGGTCGTCGCGGCGATCGCCAATGCCGGATTCCTGGCCGTCGCGCTGGCCGCCTTGCCACGGTTGGTCGGCCCGGGCGAGGTCGGGCGCGCCACCTCTGTGGTGGTGTCCGGGGTGACGGTGGCGTGTATCGCCGGTGTACCCGCCGGAACTCTGCTCGGGCAGGTTTGGGGTTGGCGGGCGGCGTTCTGGGCCGTCGCGATAGTGAGCGGGGTAGTGCTGCTCCCGGTGTGGACGATGGTTCCCCGGGAAGTGCGTATCGGTGATCGGCCCGGCCCACAGGCGCCGTCACTCTCGCGAGAATGGGCGGTGCTCGGCAACCGAGCAGTCCGCACCGCCGTCCTGGTGGCGATCCTGGTCAACGCGGCGACATTCGCGGGCTTCACCTTCCTCGGCTCGATCACCGCAGGTGTAGCGGACGCCGATAGCGGTTGGGTTCCGGTCGTGCTGGCCTTGTTCGGCATCGGCTCGTTCGTCGGCGTGACGTGCGCGGGCCGCTACAGCGACCGTCACCGCAGGCGGATCGTGCTGCTCGGAACGCTCGGACTCGTCGCGGTGTGGCTGTCGGCCGCTCTGACCGCGCACACCTTGGCCGGTGTGTCGATCATGGCCGCGGTGACCGGCGCGGTCGCTTTCGGGGTCGGTTCGACACTGATCGCCACGATCGTGCAGACCGCCGCGCCCACCGCACCACGCATCGCGGGAGCGTTGGCGACCACCGCGTTCAATATCGGCGCCGTTCTCGGCCCGGCCGCCGCCGCTCTGGTGGTGAATTACACCGGGCAACCCGCGAAAGCGTTGTGGTGCGGCGCGGTCTTCACGATCGTCGCGGTGACTGTCGCTTGGGCATCGAGGAACTCTGTCGTACCCCGGACATCGGCCGACGCGTCCATGGCACAGAGTCCGATCCGGTAATCCTCGCGCAACGGAAAATCCGCAGCGGTTCGCCTTCTGCCTGCCGAGTCGGCGGCTTCTCGCCGGGCGGCCTTCACCTCAGTGTCGGCCGACGGGAAGCCGCCACACCGCGTCGGCTCGGCTGCGGGTGGCTACGGCGCACGCCTCACCCTCAGACTCTTCCCGACCCGTCGGAGGGCGGCGGCTTGACGACACCGACGAGCGATCCAGCGCCCATGGAATAACTCTGGGTCTGCAGACGATCACCGGAGTTGCCTTCGATGGTGTGGATCCGGCCGGTTCTGGGGTCCACGGATTCCACGATTCCCACATGGTCGGGGGTGCCGTCGCCCTCCCAGTCGAAGATGATCATGTCCCCTTTTTGGGCGTTGGCGATGTTCGCCGCCAATCCCATGTGCTTCGCGTCGTTCCATATGGCGGGCACATAGTTCTCGTTGGTCCACTTGACGTCGTATCCGGCCTGCTCCCACACCCAAGTCGAGAAGGCCGCGCACCACGCGTCGTTGATGTTGTACGGTGCCGCGTATTCTTTCGTTCCGATCTTGAAGACCGGCACATTGTCGCCGCCGGTTTCCGAAATCCCCAGCGCCAACTGTTCGCGCGCCTTCGCGATGATATCGTCCGGGGTTCCGGTCCCTCGGGTCCAAGTGGCGTTGCTCGCGGTCGGCATCCAGCGGGCCCGGGGAGCGACATCCGGCGCGTTGCCGTAGGGGTTGCGCGGGAGATCCGGAATCATCTCATAGATATTGCCCGCGTTCCTTCGCATGCCGCTGTCTGAATCCTCGATCGTGTCGTGTACACGGTCCACGGCTTCCAGAATCAGTTGCAGCAACCGGTTCTCCGCGGCGGGGGTCAGATGCGGCTTGTTGTCGGGCAGCATAGTTACCTCGTGCTGACCACTCAGTTCGCCTCTCAGCCCCTCCGCGATCCGCTTGACATCCTGGAACGCTTTGTTCGAGGTGTCGAAACTCGCGAACGCGCGTTCGTTCACGTTATCGTTGCGCATTCGCAGGTTCGATTCCTTGTCCAGAATTTCGCCGCGTCTGTCCGCGTAGTTGTCGGTCATCACCGACGTACCCTGCTCGAGCTTCTGGGCACCGTCCTGGTCGAGTTTGCGCCCTTCCTCGCTGAGCATGCCTATGTCGCTCAGCCAGCCGATCATGTCCTCCTGCCCGCCGTCGGAACCGGATGCGAACAGCACGATCGACCGCTGCATATGCGCGTGCGCCGCGTCGATGATCGCGTTGAGGCCCGCGCTGGCATGCTCGGGGTGCGGGAAAGGTTTGATCTCTATGTCGGCGAAGGTCGTCGTCATGCGCGCCCCCCACCCGGCACGACCCGCACGGTCTGTCCCCGCGCGCCGACGAACAGCAGGGACGGGTCGCCGACGAACCCGATCGGCTCGTCACAAGTCATCACCACGTGCGCACCCCTCCCCTGACCCAGGCCGCGCATCCCGATAGGCGTAACGAGCACCATTCGTAACCTCACTCGGCAGAGACCGCCGGACATACGGCGGCACACCCATCTCTATGGCCGAGTATCGGGCATTCCCGGCATTGGTAATTGTCGGCGAGTCCGGTCGTATCCGGGCGGCCACCCCCCAACCGACCGAGCCGGATTCATCGCGCCGAATCACGAGGCACGACAACCGATCCGCATTCAGAGAGTCAGGCGCACCATGTCCGCCGTGCGCGCCAGGCCGGGAAACGCCTGGGGTGTCGAGCGAGGATGCAGCGCGTGCACCGCGAGCCGGAACATCACCGCGCGCAACAACATCTGCGGCCACTCCGGCAGGTCCGCCCAGCGCTCCAGCAACCCGTCGTCCGCGCCGCCCCAGGCCAGCGCGTCCACCACGATCACTCCGGCCGCCCACGGCGCGGGCCGCCAGTACGGGGTGATGTCGGTCAGGCCGGGAATCTGCGCGCCCGCGAACAGCACGGTGCCGAACAGATCGCCGTGCACCAGTTGCGGCGGCGTCTGCACCGGTTTGCGGAGGGTGGCCAGCTGACCGATCAGTTCGATGCTGCGCTGCCCGTCCGGCGAGGTCGACAGCGACGCTCCGCCCGCGCGGAGGCTGCGCAGCGGCACCGGCTCCCACGCGGCGCGATCGGCGGCGACGAACACGTCGACGTCCACCCACGGCACGACCGGCGGCTGGGAGAGGAAGCGCGGCCGCTCCAGCTCCGCCGTCGCCTTGTGCAGGCGCAACGACACCGAGACCACCTCGTCGTGACGTGGTTCGGGAGCGCCCTCCAGATAGGTGTCCGCGCGCCACCCCGACACCACGTAGCGACCATCGGTCGCCCGCACCGGGCGGGCCAGCCGCAGACCGTCCACTTTCAGCGTCTCCCGGATCTTCGCCGACCACGCCGCGCGCGCGTGATCGGCGACCGGACTGAGCACCACGTCACCGCAACGCCAGCCGCCTTCCCAGTCACCGAGCGGAACCGGGGTCACTTCGCGCAGACCGAACGTGGCACGCACATGCTCGGGAGGTTCCACAGAAGTCACGGCCGTACGGTACGTCGTGTCTGTTTCGGCGCGCCTCCGGCGCGCCGTGGCGCCGACCGTCTTATGGCTCGAGCGGCCGCCGCCCTCGGCTCAGTACACCGGAAGGGACCGGTCCACCTGGTTGGCCCAGGCGATCACGCCGCCCTGCAGGTGGGTGGCGTCGGAGAAACCGGCTCGTTTGAGGGCGGCCAGAGCTTCGGCGGAACGCACACCGGTCTTGCAGTGCAGCACGATCGGGCGGTTCTGCGGCAGCTCGGCCAATGCCTCGCCGGAGAGGATGCGGTCCTTGGGTATCAGCTTGGCGCCCTCGATGTGCACGATGTCCCACTCGACCGGCTCGCGCACGTCGATCAGCTCGATCTCCTTGCCCGACGCCAGCAGCTCCTCGAGCTCGCGTGCGGTGATGGTGGAGCCCGCCGCGGCCGCCTGTCCCTCGTCGGACACCACGCCGCAGAACGCCTCGTAGTCGATCAGTTCGGTGATCGGCTGACGCTCCGGGTCGCGGCGCAGCTTGATGGTCCGGTAGTTCATGTCCAGTGCGTCGTAGACCATCAGCCGGCCCAGCAGCGGCTCGCCGATGCCGGTGATCAGCTTGATGGCCTCGGTCACCATCACCGAACCGATGGACGCGCACAGCACGCCGAGCACGCCGCCCTCGGCGCAGGAGGGGACCATGCCGGGCGGCGGGGCCTCGGGGTAGAGATCGCGGTAGTTGATGCCGCGCCCGTCGGGCGCGTCTTCCCAGAACACCGAGACCTGGCCCTCGAACCGGTAGATCGAGCCCCACACATATGGCTTGCCCGCGAGCACCGCGGCGTCGTTGACCAGATAGCGGGTGGCGAAGTTGTCGGTGCCGTCGACGATCAGGTCGTACTCGCCGAACAGCTCGACCGCGTTCTCCGGTTCCAGCCGGATCTTGTGCAGCCGGACGTCGATGCCGGAATTGATCTCCAGGATCGAGTCGCGGGCGCTGTCGGCCTTCGGGCGGCCGATGTCGGATTCGCCGTGGATGATCTGACGCTGCAGGTTCGAGGCGTCCACCTCGTCGAACTCGACGATGCCGAGCGTGCCGACCCCCGCGGCGGCCAGATACAGCAGCGCGGGCGAGCCGAGGCCACCGGCGCCGATCACCAGCACTTTGGCGTTCTTCAGACGTTTCTGCCCGTCCACGCCCAGATCGGGGATGATCAGGTGTCGGCTGTAGCGGGCTACCTCATCCCTGGTCAGCTCCGCGGCCGGCTCGACAAGTGGCGGCAGGGACTTGGGTGATGACACGTCCAGGACTCCTCGAATCGCTCGGCCGATCGCTGCGGCGGTATGGCGCCCTTCGCGGGCTGCTCCACTGTGCAACACCGACGACCGGACCGTTCTTCCCGGCCCATCGTCCCGTATCGCCGCCGCACCGCCACAACCACCCCGTCCGCCCTACCCGCGCGGGTAGGGCCAGGGGTTGAAGCGGCAGCGCTTGCCGTCCATCGGCACCACACCGTGCGGATCGAGGGCGGCGATGTCGTCGTTCTTGGTGCCGAAGGTCTGCTGCATCATCACCGGCGCCAGCCCGCCGTCGGTCTCGCACGCCTGATGCTGGTGGTAGCCGATCGCGTGACCGACCTCGTGGTTGATCAGATACTGCCGATACGAGCCGATGTCGCCTTCGAAGGCGAGCGCCCCGCGCACCCAGCGGACTTCCGACAGCACCACGCGGCGGTTGTCGGCGTTGTAGCAGGAGGTATCGATCGGGATGTCGAAACCGCACTCCTTGCGGCTGGTTCCACGCGAGGTGAGCGAGACGCGGAAGTCCGCCTCACCCTGGTCGACCCGGCGGAACGCGAACTTGGGGTCGTGCGCCCAGCTCTTGGGGTTGGCCAGCGTGGAATCGACCATCTTCGCGACGGCCTCGTCACCGCCGAGGCCGGAGGTGTCCACGCCGTTCTCGATCTCCACGGTGTAGCGGAAGACGGTGCCGGTCCCGGCGCCGATCTGCGCGGTCGTGCCGGGGACCACGTGCCAGGCGCCTGCGCCGGTCTCGGCGAACGCGCCGCCCTCGGGCAGCGCCCCGGTGGGGAGATCGGCGGGGAAGTGTCCGTCGCCCGGTGGAGCGCCGATGACGCCCGCGGTCGCGGTGGCCGTACTGAGCCTGCCGAGGCCCGGATCGGGGCCCGCGACATTGCCCGCGTCGGCGGCGCGGACCGCGTCGACGACGACGAAAGCGGTGATCACGGCCAATACCGGTAAGGCATACGCCCGCCAGCCGTAGGTCGAGACGAATCTGCCCAGCGCGCTTTGTTTCTTGGCGTCCCGCTCCGGGCGGGCCCTCGTCCTGCCCTCGTCGGGGGCGGTGGGGTCCCAGCGCGCACGGAGCGGTTGATGGGAACGGTCGGCCTTGTGGGAATAGAGACCGAGCGGGTCGTAGATCTCGACCCCGTCCGGATCACGCTGCGGTTCTTCCGAAACAGGTTGCCGCGCATCGGGTTCGGGTGCTTCGAGCTTCTCGCGCCGCTTCCGCCCGCGTCCGGATGACCCGCCGCCCGCCCCGGACCGCTTGGCTGCGCCGGTCCGAGCCGCACCACCGGGTTGCGCCACTGGCCAGGTTCTCGCCACGTGGTCCGACCCTACGGAACCGGGCACGCCGGAGCCAGCCGGGCGGCGCGCACCACGCCGCCCGCCGGGTGGTCGCTCCGGTCGGTCGGTCACGTCCACCAGAGTCTCACAGCGGCGCATCCCCACTCACGGGCACATGCGCGGCCCGGTAGATGCGAGAATTCTGCGCGGGTGGCACCAGTTGCCCGGCCCCGATCCGCGGGCGGGCGACAACCGGGTATCGTTCATGAGATAACCCGGTGCACACCCCTTTGCCGGGGAATCGACTGGGAGAGCCGAAATGACTGACCTCGTGGACCGGATGACGTCCCGTCGATCGTCGTCCGACGCCATGGCACCCGCCAAACGCGGTACCCGGCTTCCACGCGACGAGCGACGTCAACAGCTACTCGCCGCGGCAAGCGAAGTCTTCGTCCAGCGCGGCTACCACGCCGCGGGCATGGACGAGATCTCACAGTGCGCCGGAGTGAGCAAGCCGGTGCTGTACCAGCACTTCAGCAGCAAGCTGGAGCTCTACCTCGCGGTGCTACAGAATTACGTGGACATGCTGGTCTCCAGCGTGCGCCAGGCGCTGCGCTCCACCACCGACAACAAGCAGCGCGTGCGCGCGGCGGTACAGGCCTACTTCGATTTCGTGGACAACGAGATGCAGGGCTTCCGGCTGGTCTTCGAGTCCGATCTCACCAGCGAGCCGCAGGTGCAGCGCCGGGTCGAGCAGGCCACCGAGGCCTGCGTGGACGCGGTGTTCGACCTGGTCGCGCACGACTCCGGCCTCGATCCCTACCGCGCCCGCATCCTGGCCGTCGGCTTGGTCGGCGCGAGCCAGTTCACCGCGCGGTACTGGCTGGAGGCCGATCGGCCCATCCCGAAGGAGGAGGCGGTCGACACCACCGTCTCGCTCGCGTGGGGCGGCTTGAAGCACGTGCCGCTGCACCCGATCGACTGAACGGGTCGCCATACGGAACGAGCCCCTGCCCCCGAGTGATCGGGGCGCAGGGGCTCGGCGCGTTGCGGCCGGGGCCGGATCAGACCGCGGCGAAACCGACGCGACCGCCGGTGGTCGAGCCGATCTCGACGTAAGCGACCTTCGACGCCTGGATCAGGAATTTGCGGCCCTTCTCGTCGGACAGCGTCAAGACGCCATCGTCGCCACCGAGCGCACCGGACACCAGCGCCTCGACCTCTTCCTGGGTCTGCGCGCTGCTGATCACCAGCTCGCGCGGGCTATCCGAAATACCGATCTTGACCTCCACGGTCAAACCTCCGAACCTGAGAGTCCTGTGCTGTCGAGTCAAGGCTAGTGCTGGCCCGCCTCTCCGCGTATTCAGGCTCCCCCGCCTCTCCGCGTCCAGAGGCCGTACCAGTCGGGTGCCGCCCTGGATCGGCCGTCTGGCGATCGACGATCGCGTCCCGTCCCCCGGCCGGTGTTCGCTTTTCGCGAACACCGGCGGTGGCGCTCATTTCGGCTCGATGAGCTGGATCTCCAGTTCGATCTGGACCGTGTCGCTGAGGAGGCCGGGCATGGAGCCGCCGACGCCGAAGTCGGTGCGCTTGATGGTGCCGGTCGCCGAGAAGCCCGCGTGACGGTCGCCGGTGGGGCCGAAATCCCGCACGCCGCCCCATTCGACGTGCAGGGTGACCGGCTTGGTGATCGCTCCGAGGGTGGCCTCGCCCTCGACCTCGAAGGTCTCCGCGACGACCACCGGTTGGGTGGCGCGGAAGGTGAGCGTGGGGCGGTTGGCGACGTCGAGGAAGTCGGCCGTGCGGATGTGGGCGTCCCGGTCCGGGTTGCCGGTGTCGAAGGAGTCGAGATGGATGGTGGCACCGATGGTGGCGGCGCCCGATTCGTCGACCACGAACTCGGTCTCGAACCGGGTGAACCCGCCACGCACCTTGGCGATGCCGAGATGGCGAACGGTGAAGGAGACCGAGGAGTGCGCGGTGTCGAGCGCCCACGACCCGATTTTCAACGCGGTGGATTCCGAAGCAGTTGTCATGCCTCGACAATGAACGGACCACGGTCCGGTAGCCACACCGCCGTTATCCTGGACCTGACAGGGCGCGGATAACCGTCCTCGGACCGGGCACGATGGGACACATGGCTCGTAACGGATTCGCGGAGTTCCTCATCGCGCGGCGCGCCGAACTGCGGCCGTCGGATGTCGGTTTGCCGGAGGGCGGACGCCGCCGCACACCCGGTCTGCGCCGTGAAGAGGTCGCCGTGCGCGCGGGAGTGAGCGCGGATTACCTCGCCCGGCTCGAGCAGGGGCGCGACACCAATCCGTCGGTCGCGGTGATCGACGCTCTGGCCGACGCGCTGCTGCTGCGCGGCGGCGATCGCCAGTACTTCAACATGCTGGCGCTCACCTCGGGCAACGAAGCACGGTGTCCCGGTAACGAGTCCGCCGAAGAGCGGGTGGCCCCGACGATCGAGACGATCCTGCGCGCCTTGCAGCCGACGCCGGCCTTCGTGGTCGGCCGGAGACTGAACGTGCTCGGCTGGAACCAGGCGTGGGGCGATTTCGTCGCCCCACTGGGCCTGCTGGACGGATCCGATCAACCCAACCTCGCCTGGTACACCTTCCAGCACCCCGCCGCGCGCCGTGTCCTGCGCGACTGGGAGCGGGCCGCCGACACGTTCGCCGCCGCGCTCAGCCGCGCCAAACTCCACTGGGCGGGTGACGATTCATTGTCGGAGATGATCGAGTCGCTGCGCGAACTCCCGGAATTCGCGCGCCGCTGGAAGCCGCACCGGGTGGGCGCACCCGGCTCCGGCACGCTGCACCTGAACCATCCCGTGCACGGCGTGGTGGAAGTGCCGTTCGAAACTCTGGAAGCCGACCGGGATCAAAGCGTCGTCGTCTGGCTGGTCGACAAGGCGAGCACACACGCGCCCGGCTTGCGGCTGGTGCCCAGCCGCGCGGCGAACGCCTAGCGGCTCAGATGCCGAGTACCGCCATGCGCGCGGCGTGACTGTCCTGCATCCGCTCGATCAGCGCGGCGATGCCGTTGAGATCGCCGGTGGCGGTGAGGACCAGATCCGTGAGCTCGTCGCGCTGCGCCATGACGAACTGGGCCTGTGTGATCGCCTCGCCGAGCAACCGCCTGCCCCAGAGGGTGAGCCGGTCGCGTTCGGAGCGGCTCTCGGTGACCGCTCGGCGGACCTCCTCGACGACGAATTGCGAATGGCTGGTCTCGGCGAGCACGTCGCGGACCACGGCGGCGACATCGGGGGTCAGCGCGCCCGCGATCTCGGTGTAGAAGTCGGCGGCGATGCCGTCACCGACGTAGAACTTCACCATCGACTCGAGCCACGTGGAGGGATCGGTGGACGCGTGATAGTCGTCCAGCGCGCGCACGAACGGCGCCATGGCGTCGAAGACATCGGCGCCGCGCGCGGCGAGCGCCGACTCGAGCGTCTCGAAATGCTCCATCTCGGCCGCGGCCATGGTCGCGACCGCCACCTTGCCCCGCAGGGTCGGCGACAGCTTGGCCTCCTCCGCCAACCGGTAGAACGCGGAGATCTCGCCGTAGGCGAGCACCGCGAACAGGTCGGTCACACCGGGATGACTCGCGGGAATGGAGAGGCTTGCTGGGTCGGTCGACGAAACACCTAACGCGGCAGGTGACTGTGCTCCCATGCGCCCCAGCGTAATACTCACCGAGGGTCAGGCGGTCTCGGCCAGGAACTTCTCCAGGTAACTCCATGTCGTGTCACGCGCGGTCGGTCCGGCCAGGATGCCGAGGTGGCTGCCCGGCGCGGTCTCGTAGCGGACCGTCGCCGCTCCGGTGAGCACGCGTGCGCCCGCCTCGACGGCCGCGGCCGGGGTGATCACGTCGGACGGCCCGCCGACCAGCAGGACCGGCGCGGTCACCCGCGCCAGCTCGATGCGGCGTCCGCCCAGCCGCAGGACACCGCGCCCGATGTCGTTGCCGAGGATGAAACGCCCCCACAACTGCCCGTAGAAACGGCCGGGATAGCCGGGCATCTCGGCCATGAACCGGTCGATGGTCTCCATCTTCGCCAGTGCCTCGGTGCGCGCGATATTGCTCGCGACGAACCACGGCCGGGTCAGCTCGCGATCCCAGGCGGTGACCTTGTAGCCGATTCGAGTCAGTGTCGCAGGAACGCCACCGGCCGCCCGGATGACGGTCGTGGTGGCCCGGCCGCCGGTGAGCCGCGCGACGGCGCGCAACTGCGGGACGCCGGTCATCCGGTCGTAGTCCAGCGGCGAGCCGACGGCGGTGATGGACCGGATCGGCAACTCCTGGTGCGCCGCGGCGGTCAGCAGCGCCAGCGTGCCGCCGAGCGACCAGCCGACCAGATCCACCGGGCATCCGTCGCGGTCGGCGCTGGTGCGCAGCACCGCCTCGGGCAGGATGTCATCGATCCAGTCCTCGAAGCCCATGCGCCGGTCGGCGAAGGTGATCTCGCCGTAGTCGATCACGTACGGGCTGCGGCCGATCTCCAGCAGGAAACGCGCCAAGCTTTGCTCGGGCCGCAGGTCGAAACAGGTGGCGGGCGCGGCGAGCGGCGGAACAAGCAGCACCGCCGAATCGCCGTCCGGCGCGCTACCGTCGGCTCGCTCGAACCGCCGCAACTGCCGATGCGGCTGGTCCCACAGAACCGTCGCTGGAGTCGGGTCCGGCGCCTCGATGCCGGAGCCGAAGGTCAGTGCCCACGCGTTGCGTGCGGCGATGGTGACAGTGTCGGCAAGGCTCACACCGAAGAGAATCTCACATGCCGGTACCGCTGGTAACAGCAACTCCGGGCCCACGCTAGCGCGGACCCATGCCCACCGGGTTCAGCGGCGGGACCACCGCCTCCTGCACCCGGCGCACCAGCGGCTCGAGCGACGTGGTGAGCTCGGTGATCGCGTCGGCAGACAGCACCGCCAGCGCACCGGTCCACGCCGCCGCGTCGGTCTCCGACTCGATCTCGGCCAGCAACGCGGCGCCGCTGCTGGTGAGGGTCGGCGTGACCGGTTCGCCGCCGACCACGCCCCGGGCGCGCAACTCGTCGAAGGCATCCGCCCACTCCGCCTCCGACACTCCGCGCGCGGGCCGCATCACCGATTCCGGCGCCTTGCCCGCGGCCACCTGGACCACCAGCGCCTGACGTCCGCTCAGCCCATGGGTGATCAGAGCCGCGACGTGGCCGTCGCCGCGATGTTCGCGCAGCGACGTGGCGAGCTGCCACAGCGCGGCCACGGGGTCGGCGGGCAGCGGCAGGGCCGCGTTCGCGGCGAACAGCGCCCGCCCGGTCGGATCGGCCGCACGCTGCACCGGGGTGAGCAGTTCCACCGCGCGGGCGCACACCGCGTCCCCCGCGCCGACGTCGCGTAGCAGCCCGGTGGCCAGGCCGAGGCGGGCATCCAGGCACTGTCGCGGCGTGGCCCGCTCCCACGCCTCCGGCAGCGCGCGATGAACCATGTCGGGATGGAATCCGGCGAAGACGGCCTGCACGGTCGCGGGCGTCACCGCCCCCAGCGGCGCGGCGCGGAACGCGAAGTAGGTCTGCCAGTAGCCGCGCAACCCGATGCCGACGCCCGCCTCCTTGACGCCGGTACCGAAATAGACGACATCGTGTAGCGGTTCGAGCGTCGCCCAGATTTGCCGCGCCGGATGAATTGCCATGTGGCGCAGCGTACGTCGGCGCCCGCCGCGCGGAAAGACCAGCGCGGGAATCCAGATTTCCGATAGCGCGCCGCAGTGGCAATTCGAGCGACGCACAATATCACGCTACAATCACCTCGGACAACGGAAAGTTTCGCTCGACGGAGTTGCCGGACGTCGCGCTCACGCTCATCGCGGGGACGCCGCGGCGACCGCCGACCGGTTTCGGGCGCGAGGTTTTCGTTGGACAGGAAAATGTGCGCGCACCAGATCCGCGTCACCAATGCGCCGCGCCGATGTCTTGCGAGGTAGCCGCCGCTTTTCGCGGCAGGCGCCCGGCATCCGGAGCGTGGCCGGGTGGAGTATCGCCTGCGGAGTCGTGGTCGTCGTGGACCGCCCGGTCCGCCCCACCTCGTGCGCGCGGGACGTGATTACGAGGAAGGCACGAACCCTGAGCAAGATCACAGTCGATCAGGAACCAGGTCTGGCGGAGACCCTGTTGACGGCCGAACTGGACGCAACGCACACCGCCCCGACTTTCGCCGAATTGGGCGTGCGCGCGGAAATCGTCCGCGCGCTCGGCGAGATCGGAATCGAACGTACTTTCGCCATTCAAGAACTGACCCTCCCGCTGGCGCTGGCCGGGGAGGATCTCATCGGCCAGGCCCGCACCGGCATGGGCAAAACCTTCGGATTCGGCGTGCCGCTGCTGCACCGCATCGCCACCGCCGAGTCCGGAACGACGCCGCTGGACGGCACGCCGCGAGCCTTGGTCATCGTGCCCACCCGCGAGCTGTGCATTCAGGTCACCAAGGACCTGGAGAACGCGAGCAAGTACCTGACCAACCACCAGGGGCCGTTGCGCGTCGCGTCGATCTACGGCGGCCGTCCTTACGAGGCGCAGATCGAGGCGTTGCGCGCGGGCGTCGACGTGGTGGTCGGCACGCCCGGCCGACTACTGGACCTGGCCGACCAGCAGCACCTGATCCTCGGCAAGATCGGCGTGCTGGTGCTGGACGAGGCCGACGAGATGCTCGATCTCGGCTTCCTGCCGGACATCGAGCGCATCCTCGGCATGGTCCCGGACAAGCGGCAGACCATGCTGTTCTCCGCGACCATGCCCGGCCCGATCATCACCTTGGCGCGTACCTTCCTGACCCGTCCCACGCACATCCGGGCCGAGGAGCCGCACGACTCGGCGGTGCACGACCGCACCGCGCAGTTCGTCTATCGCGCGCACGCACTGGACAAGAGCGAGCTGATCGCGCGCATCCTGCAGGCCGAGAGCCGCGGCGCCACGATGATCTTCACGCGCACCAAGCGCACGGCGCAGAAGGTGGCCGACGAGCTCGCCGAGCGCGGGTTCGCGGTCGGCGCGGTGCACGGCGACCTGGGGCAGATCGCCAGGGAGAAGGCGCTGACCAAGTTCCGCAAGGGCAGCATCGACGTGCTGGTCGCGACCGACGTCGCGGCGCGCGGCATTCAATATCGACGACGTCACGCACGTCATCAACTACCAGTGCCCGGAGGACGAGAAGACCTACGTGCACCGGATCGGGCGCACCGGCCGGGCCGGGCGCACCGGCGTCGCGGTGACCTTGATCGACTGGGACGAGCTCAACCGCTGGTCGGCGATCGACAGCGCGCTCGGCCTCGGCATCCCCGAGCCGGTCGAGACGTACTCGCGTTCGCCGCATCTGTACGCGGATCTCGGCATTCCCGAGGGCGTCACCGGTGTGGTGCGCAAGGCGAAGCCGGAACGCGATCCGGACGCGGTCGTGGTCGAACGCCCGGCCCGTGCCCCGCGCAAGCGCAACCGCAAGCGCACTCGCGGCGGTCAGCCGATCGACGGCGCGGTGAACGCCGCCGGCACCGTCGGCGACACCGACGCCGAGGCCCCAGCGGACGATGAGGTGACGAGCACACAGCAGGCGGCCGACGACGCCGGCAAGCCCGCCCGCCGCAGGCGCAGGCGGCGCAAGACGACCGGCGACGCCACCGACACCACCGCCACCGCCACCGACACCACCGCCACCGACACCACCGCTGGGGACACCACCGACGAGCCGGGCGCAGGCGCCGAAGAGGACAACGGCGCGGACGCGACCGAATCGACCGATCGGCCCGCTCGTCGCCGGCGCAGGCGCCGCCGCTCCGGCGAAGGTGACGCGGCGGCCGAGGACACCAGGGGCACGAGCGAGCCCGCGGCGGCCGCATCGGCCTGATCGCCCGCATCGGCTAGTCTCGCACTCGTGCTCGCACCCGAGCGGCGGACGCGCGCCGACATCATCTCCGCAGTCGCGATCGCGGTTCTCGTCGTGCTCGCTGGAGTGCTGGTCTGGGTGCGCGGGGACGCGCACGGCACCGAATCGGTGACCGCGTCGTCCACGGTGCCGACCCCGGCCGCGGCCGATCAGCTGCCGTCCGCGCTGCGCGAACTGTGGCGCGCGCCGGACGGCGCGAGCGCGCGAGCGCTCGTGTCCGGCGGCGTCGCGGTGACCGGCGACGGCGACACGGTCACCGGTCGCGATCCGCGCACCGGTGACCAGCTGTGGAAGTACCGCCGCGACCTGCCGCTGTGCGGGATCGAGGGCCAATACGGCATGGTGATCGCGGTCTACCGCGACGAGCGCGGGTGCAGTCAGGCCACGATGCTGGCCGGTGACAGCGGCGCACGGCGCACGGCACGCAGCAGCTACATGGATCGGGAGGTGCGGCTGTCGGTCGACGGCACCTACCTCCTCGCGCAGGGACCGCAGCGGCTGGAGATGTGGCGCTCGGACCTGGTGCGCACGGTGGAGTACGGCTTCGTCGACGCGCCCGTGAACGTCAGGACCCAGCCGCGCAAGGGCTGCGCCCTGCTGTCGTCCGGTTCCAGCCCGTCCCGGCTGGCCGTGCTGGAGCGCTGCCCGGCCGATCCGGCGGGCAGGCTCACCGTGCTCAATCCGGCGCCCAAGGACAACACGGTGCCCGAGGAGTACGGCTCGCATGTATTGACCGGTCCCGGAGCGGATGCCGCCGAAGCCCGGGTGGTCGCGGTGTCCGACAGCCGGGTCGTGCTCTACTTCCCCGGTATCGCGGCGGGCGCCGATCCGCTGCCGCCGCGCCTGGCAGTCTACGACGGGAACGGCAATCCCATTGTGACGCACCAGTTGTCGGCGCCATTGAGTCCGACGACAACCACCACCCGCATCGGATCCGCTCATCTGGTCTTCACCGGAAACAGCGTGATCGCCCTCAACGGCAGCACATTCGACCCGCTGTGGACCGCGGGCGGGGCTCTCGGATCACCCGCGCTGATGGCGGGAAAGCTCCTGCTGCCCACGGCGGGCGCGCTCGCCGTCCTCGACCCCGCCACCGGAGCGGAGGTGGGACGTATCCCGGTGGAACGGCCCGGTTACACCGGTGCTCCCATCTCACTGACCGTCATCGGGAACACCGTGCTCGAACTGCGCGACGGAGAGTTGCACGCTTTCGGTTGAGTCCAGCCGTCACCGCGCGGAGCCTGGACCGGCGTTGGGGCCGATCGGTACACCACCATGATCATCGGTGGCCCATGATGGAGGTATGTCCGCACTCGACGATGCCCGCGTTGTGCTGCTCCGGCACGGCGAGACCAGCTGGTCAACGCAGCGGCGGCACACCGGCCGCACCGATCTGCCGCTCACCGAGCGCGGCGCGGAACAAGCCAGGGCCGCGGGCGCCTTGCTCGCCACGCTGGATCTGCGAAATCCGTTGGTACGCACCAGCCCTCGACTACGCGCGCGGCACACGGCCGAGCTGGCCGGGCTCACCGGCGCGGAGGTAGACGACGACCTCGCCGAATGGGACTACGGCGCCTACGAGGGCCTGACCACCCCGCAGATCCGCGAGTCCGTGCCCGGGTGGACCATTTGGACCGGCTCGGCTCCCGACGGCGAGACCGCGCAACAGGTGCGCGAGCGCGCCGACCGGGTCCTGGCCGCCGTGACATCGGCGCTTCCGGAGCGGGATATCGTGCTGGTGGGGCACGGCCACTTCTCCCGCGCGCTGATCGCCCGCTGGGCCGATTTCGAGATCAGGGAGGGCCGCAGGTTCGCCATGGCGACCGGCGCGCTGACCGTCCTCGGCTACGAACACGACGCGCGCACGATCCGCGCGCACAACCTGGTACCCAACGGAGCGTCACTGTGACTCGACCCGACCTCACCGACTCCCCCGCCGTCGACCTCGGCGCCGCCGTCCTGCGCCGCGCCGCCCCCTCCGACGTCCCCGGCCTGGTCGAGCTCATCTACGACCTGGCCGAATACGAGAAGGCGCGGCACGAGTGCACGGTCACCACCGAGCAACTGCACGCCGCGCTGTTCGGGCCGGAACCCAAGTTGTTCGCGCACGTGGTCGCGGACGAGTCGGGTCTGCTCGGCTGCGCCATCTGGTTTCTCAACTTCTCCACCTGGGACGGCGTGCACGGCATCTACCTGGAAGATCTTTACGTCAGACCGGAGACCAGGGGTAAGGGCTACGGCAAGGCGCTGCTCACCGCCCTGGCGAAGGAGGCGGTCGACCACGGTTACAGTCGCGTGGCCTGGTCGGTGCTCACCTGGAATCAGCCTTCGATCGACTTCTACCAGTCGATCGGCGCCGTCGCGCAGGACGAATGGGTGGGCTATCGGCTGGCGGGCGACGCGCTCGGCAAGCTGGCCGCCGAGGCGCGGTAACGCGTGTCCTGGTTCCCGCCGTTCGATCACGCGTCCTGGCCGACCACTGCCGAATCCGCGATGGCGATGCAGGACGACTTGCGGCCGCTGGTCTCTCCGGTCACGCCGCCGGGGACACGCTTCCGCACGGTGGCCGGACTGGACTCCGCCTATGACGACACCGGCACCGTAGCCGCCGCGGCGGTCGTCCTGACAGCGGACACCTTACGTCCGATCGCTTCCGCCGTCGCGCACGGAGTCGCCGCCTTCCCCTACGTGCCCGGCCTGCTCGCCTTCCGTGAGATCCCCGCCACCCTCGCCGCGCTGGAAAAGCTCGACGCCGCACCGGATCTGCTGGTCTGCGACGGCCAGGGCCTCGCGCATCCGCGGCGCTTCGGCCTCGCCTGCCACCTCGGCCTGCTCACCGGGGTGCCGACGATCGGCGTGGCGAAGACGGTGTGGGGCGATTACGCCGATCCGGGCCAGCGACGCGGCGCGGCCAGCGACATCACCATCGACGGAGCGGTGGTCGGACGCGCGCTGCGCACCAGGACCGGCGTCAAACCCGTGTTCGTCTCCGTGGGGCACCGCATCGACCTCGACACCGCCTGCGCGCAGGTGCTCGCGCTGACCCCGCGCTACCGGCTGCCGGAGACGACCCGGCACGCGGACCATTTGTGCCGGTCGGCGCTGCGCGCGGCCGCCGGGGCTCAGTCCGGCTCGACCCCGTAGTCCTCGGCCATCCACCGGGTCGACGGCGGCGCGAACAGCAGCGCCAGCGCCGTGACCGCGACCACCCCGAGCAGAGCGCCGTAGACCGGCTGGTGGGAGTCGGTGAGCAGCGACCAGGTGACCGGGAGCAGCAGCAACTGGGCTATGACGGCGATGGCGCGACCCCAGCGTTTCCCCAGCAGCAGCCCGACACCCGCGGCGAGCACCGCGCCGCCGAGGATGCCGAACCAGGCGGCCGTGCCGTAGCCACTCGTCGCGGACTGGTCGTGACCGAGCAGCCCGCGCACCACCAGCACGAGCGCCACGCCCACGGCGACGACACCTTCGAGCGTCACCAGGGCACCGGCCGCCCGCACCGTCGCAGGCACCGCCCCCACCGCGTCCTTGTCGCTCACGACCGCGCCTCGCTCGCACCCGGCTCCGTCGTGCGCGACGGCGCACGGTGTCCTCGCTTCGCTCGCTGACGCTCGTTCACGCGGCAAGCCTACGACCCCACCCGAGCGCGCCCTCGCCCCGGCGTGTGCCGGAAGAACGGCGCCGGCGAGGACGGCTCGGCGCTTTTCCGGCGCGCGTCGGCGGCCAACTAGGCTGCCATCGTGCGGACGCTGCTGATCGTGAATCCGAATGCCACCTCCACTACGCCGGCGACCAGGGACTTACTGGCGCACGCGCTGGAGAGCCGCACCCAGCTGACCGTTGCGCACACCCAGCACCGCGGTCACGCCGCGGAACTGGCCCAGTGGGCCGCGACCAACGAGATGGACCTGATCGTCGTGCACGGCGGCGATGGGACGGTCAACGAGACCATCAACGGCTTCCTGCCGCTGCCCGTCATCGACGACGGCCAGGCCTGGCTGCCGCGCCTCGGCGTGATCCCGGGCGGCTCGGCGAACGTCTTCGCCAGGGCGCTCGGCATCTCCCCCGACCCGGTCACCGCCACCAATCAGCTCATCGACCTGCTCACGCTGGACTCCGATCGCCGGATAGGCCTCGGCCTGGCCGACGACCGCTGGTTCTGTTTCAGCGCGGGCGTCGGGCTGGATGCCGACGTGTGCGAGGCGATCGACGCCAGCCGCGCGCGCGGCCGCACCGCGACCCCGGCGCGCTATCTTCGAACAACTGTGCGACAATTCTTCCGCGCCAAAAGCAAGGAGCCGAGCGTCCAGGTGGAGATTCCGGGCCGCGAGCCCGTGGACGGGGTGCACTATGCGTTCGTTACGAACACCACACCTTGGACCTATCTGAACGCGACCCCGGTGCACACCAACCCCGGCACCCGGTTCGAAACAGGCCTCGGCGTGTTCGCGGTGCGCTCCATGGCGGTGCTGCCGACGCTCCTGCTCGCGCGGCAACTTCTGGCGACCAACGGAAATCCCAAGTCGCGCAATTTATTTCGAGCAGACGACGTTCCCACCGTACGAATCGAGTCCAAAGAACCCATCGGCCTGCAAATCGATGGCGACTTCATCGGGAAGCGCAACGTGGTGGATTTCACGGCGGTCCCCGACGTCCTCGCGGTCGTCGCGCCGCGGCCGCACTGAGGGCGAAACGCCGCGAAAAACATCGCAGTTGTGCTGCGAAAAGCAGGGGGAGCGAGTACAAAGGACCGGGCAGGCTCCCCATGCGGGGGCCTTCAGAGCGTGAGCTTCCCCACGGTGCACCGCGTGCCTATTGACATCTACGGTGTTCGTGAAAGCATTCACAAGCAACCGTGCGGAAACATTCGAGTCGCACAAGTGAACGAACCACAAACCAAAGGCGCCCTCGCGCGGCGCCCAGCAAAGGAGCAGAGGAATGGACTGGCGCCACAAGGCCATCTGTCGCGATGAGGACCCCGAGCTGTTCTTCCCGGTGGGTAACAGTGGTCCGGCGCTCGCGCAGATTGCCGATGCCAAGCTGGTCTGCGCTCGCTGCCCCGTAACCGCCGACTGCCTGTCCTGGGCCCTGAAGTCCGGACAAGACGCCGGCGTGTGGGGTGGTATGAGCGAAGACGAGCGCCGGGCGCTCAAGCGTCGCAACGCGCGCACCCGCACCCGTACCGTCGTCTGACACCGACGACCGGCCTTACCGGGCCATTCCTCAGCCCGGCCCGGTAACGCATTTCAGCCCGGCACCCGTAGGTGCCGGGCTGTGTTGTTTTCGTACGCCCGATCACGAACTGGAAATGCCCGGTCTCGCTTCGCGCGGAAACGGCGCAGGCGTGCAATGCGCTCGCATCGGATGGCATTAGCGGCAGCGGCGATTACCGCGTCCACCGAGGCGCGGTTTCGACTCGCGGATGATCGGGATTCGTGAGAAAGTGTTCGGTTGCCGAGCGGATCGGGTCGGCCGAAATGGGTTCGACACCTCGCATTCCGCTCGATTCGGACATTCGGACCGGCTATTCGCGGAAGCCGAAACCGGGGCCGCTGGTGACCTTCGAGCAACAAGCCGCCGGTAGGCCGTCGAACCGATGCATCCGGCTTCGCCGCCGCTCACCGCGCAGCGAGGCGGGGCCGCGCGGAGCCGATCGTCACCGCACGCCGCACCTGCCGCGCAGGCCCGGAGAGGCAGGTCAGCGGCCCGAACGACGGCCGAGCGGAACACGTAGGACGGCGTCGGTGCCGATATCGGCGCCGGGGTGCAACCCGATGGAACCGCCGAGTTCGGCGGTGACCAAGGTCCGCACGATCTGCAGGCCGAGCCGGTCGGAGGATTCCAGGCTGAAACCGGGCGGCAGACCGCGGCCGTCGTCGCTGATGATCACGTCCAGCCACCGGGCCGACCGTTCGGAACGTATTGTCACGGTGCCGTTTTCGCCCGAATCGAAGGCGTGCTCGATGGCGTTCTGCACCAGCTCGGTGAGCACCATCACCAGCGGGGTGGCGCGTTCGGCGGAGAAGACGCCGAGCGATCCGGCGCGGCGGACCTTGATCCGCGCGGTGTGCACCGTCGCCACATCGGCCATGATCGGCAACAACCGGTCGACGACCTCGTCCAGATCCACCTCTTCGTCCACCGACATCGACAGCATCTCGTGCACCGACGCGATGGAGGTGACCCTGCGCACCGACTCGGTGAGCGCGACCTGCGCTTCCTCGTTCTCGGTGCGGCGGGCTTGCAGGCGCAGTAGCGCGGCGACGGTCTGCAAGTTGTTCTTGACCCGGTGGTGGATCTCGCGAATAGTGGCGTCCTTGCTCAGCAGCGCGCGATCGCGCCGCTTGACCTCCGTGACATCGCGGACGAGCACGGCGGCGCCGGCCAGCTCACCGTGCGGGCGCAACACGAGAGTGCGCAGCAGCACGGTGGCGCCGCGCGCCTCGACCTCCATCCGCCGTCCCGTCCGTCCGGCCAGCGCGGCCTGGATGTCGCCGACCACTTCCTGCGCGTCGAACGGGTCGGTGATCAGGGAACGGGTGGTGACAGCGAGATCCTGGCCCGCCAAGTCGGCCTGCAAGCCCATCCGGTGGTAGGCCGACAGCGCGTTGGGACTGGCGTAGACGACGATGCCCTCGGTGTCGAGCCGGATGAACCCGTCGCCCGCGCGCGGGCTGGAATGCGTGGCCGCGCGATCCTCGGTGGTCGGGAAGGTACCGTCGGCGATCATCTGGCACAGATCGTCCGCGCACGCCACGTAGGCGCTCTCCAGTTGACTGCGTACCCGGGAGCGTTGCAGATCGGTGTCCCGGCTCAGCACCGCGATCACGTCGTCGCCACAGCGCACCGGAATGGCCTCACGGACCGCGTGCACGGGATGCGGGTGATAGACGCCGGACGCCTCGACCTCGCTGTCGGCTCGTACGATCCGGCCGGTCATCAGCGCCTCGAAAACCTGCGGATGATCGGACCGCAGGGCGAGCGTGCCGACCAAGTCCTCTTGGTGGACGGTGGGTGCGGTGGTGGGTCGGCACTGCGCGACGCACACGATGTCCGCGCCTTCCGTCACCGGGCCCGCACCGACCCACAGCAGCAGATCGGCGAAGGACAGATCGGCCAGCAGCTGCCAATCACCCACCACTCGCTGCAGATGATCCACGGCGACGCCGGGTAGGTCGGTGTGCTCGGCAAGCAGTTCGCTCAGGGTCGCCATGCAGATCTACCGCGCAATCGATCAGGAGATGACCGCGATCAGGTGGCCGGCCTTGATCGCGTCGCCTTCTTTGACACCGATCGACGTCACCGTGCCGCTGGACTCCGCCACCACCGGGATCTCCATCTTCATCGACTCGAGGATCACCAGGGTGTCGCCTTCTTCCACCGTGTCGCCCTCCTCGACGACCACTTGGTAGACGACCGACACCAGCTCGGCGAGAACTTCCTCAGCCATGGCACCCCATTCATTCGTTGCCTGTATCCGCTGACCGTACAGCCAACCACACATGAAAGAATGGCCTTCAACCAGAAGGGAGAATACTCATGGGTAAGCGCGGACGTAAGAAGCGTAGCCGCAAGGGCAACGCGGCCAACCACGGCAAGCGGCCCAACGCCTGAGCGGCAGGCTCCGCCCGCAAGCACGAAGCGGCACGCACTTCCAGCAGGAAGGCGTGCCGCTCGCGTCGCACGACTACTCCGAGGTCTCGACCGAGGTCTCCCTCGTGACGACCGTCCGGCGGATCTCGATGGTCAGGCGCTCCCGCAGCGATTCCGGCGCACGGTCCCCGCCGCACTTGCGGCTGAGCAGGCTTTTGATCTTCTCCTCGATGCCGTAGGCCTCGATACACGGACTGCAGTGCTCCATGTGGTGCTGCAACCGGGCCCGGGTCGCCTCGTCGCACTCCCCGTCGAGCATCAACCACACGTCGGCGAGCACTGCCGTGCAGTCGAGCTCCATGTCGGGGTCCCGTTCGGTACTCACTGCTTGACCTCCTGGCGTTCCCCCGAACGGTTGAATCCACGCTCGCGCGCGACATCGGCGAGCAAACCCTTCAGTTGCTTCCGTCCACGGTGCAGCCGGGACATCACCGTACCGATGGGGGTGCCCATGATGTCGGCGATTTCCTTGTACGGGAAGCCTTCGACGTCGGCGTAGTACACCGCCATGCGGAACTCCTCGGGGAGTTCCTGCAGCGCGGCTTTGATGTCGTCGTCCGGTAACGCGTCCAGCGCCTCGACCTCGGCCGAACGCAACCCTTGCGAGGTGTGCTCGGCGGTGGCGGCCAGCTGCCAGTCGGTGATCTCGTCGGTCGGGTACTGCGCAGGCTGGCGCTGCTTCTTGCGGTAGGAGTTGATGTAGGTGTTGGTCAAGATCCGGTACAGCCAGGCACGCAGGTTGGTGCCCTCCCGGAACGACTTGAATCCCTGGTAGGCCTTGACGTAAGTCTCCTGGACCAGGTCCTCGGCATCCGCCGGATTCCTGGTCATGCGCAGCGCGGCGCCGTAGAGCTGGTCGAGCAACGGGAGCGCGTCCCGTTCGAACCGTTGTGCCAGCTCGGCATCGTCGACGGCGCCGACATCGTCGGCTGCCACGTCATCGTCGCTCGTCACACCTGTCCCTTCGATCGCCGTACCTGCCAAATCTACCGGCATCGGCACATCGAAGGAGAATCCGCCGTCCGCCGGGGGCACCTCGGTCCATACCGGACGGTCGTCGAGCAGCACGGGCACAGGCATCTCCTTCACGTCTCCATAGGGCCTGCTCACGCGGTGGAAATCATTCCGAGCGCTGTGTACCGGCTACAACATGCGCGACCCGTCCCATGTTCCCGGCTCCTCGGCGCACGGTGCGTCCGCTGGGAAATGTCCCGCCACGGCCGCCGTTAAGGTTTGGGCCATGGCAGCAGGCTCGACTCCGGCGATCCGCGCGTTGACCCAGGCGAAAGTGCCTCATCGGGTGCACACCTACAAGCACGATCCGCGCGCCGACTCCTACGGCACCGAGGCGGTCGACGCGCTGGGCGCCGAACTGGGAGTCGCCGCCGGGCAGATCTTCAAGACCTTGGTCATCGAACTGTCCACCGGTTCACTCGCGGTGGCCGTGCTTCCTGTGCCGAACACGTTGTCGCTCAAGGCGGCCGCCGCGGCGCTCGGCGCGTCGAAGGCGAGCATGGCGGACAAGACGCGGGCGGAGAAGACGACCGGATACGTGCTCGGCGGTATCTCCCCGCTCGGTCAGCGCAAAGCACTGCCCACGGTGATCGACGACTCCGCGTTGACCTGGGACCGGATGCTGTGCAGCGCGGGGCGACGGGGCTTGGAGATCGAATTGGCGCCCGCCGACCTGATCCGGCTGACCGCAGCGGTGACCGCCCCCGTGACATCGGCGTAATCGGTCCATCATCGCCGCGATCTGTGCGTTACTTGAACGGCCCAGATCCATCGAACTCGAGGATGTGATGCGAATGTCCGCGCACCTGCGTATGCGCACCATGATCGTCGCGTTGTTCGGAGCTCTCGTCTTGGCTCTCGGTTCGGTAACCCAGCTAGCCCCGGAGGCCGCCGCGACACCGGGCACCCCGCCGGTGACACAGGTCGGCGACACCCTCTTCGACTTCGACGGCAACGGGGGAAGCGACAGCGACGACAAGGCCGAGAAGAGCGAGAAACTCAGCGGGACCGTCACCACCAAGCTGATCGACCTCGTCGCCGGAATCATCAAATGCGGGCTGAACATCGCCTCGCCGAGCGTGAAGTGCTCGCTCTAGTGTCGCGTTTCCCAGCGCCTGCGGCGCTGGGTTTTCCCCCTTATGGCTCGTGTGTGAGCGACCGCCGCTGGCGACTTCGTCGCGGACGCGGCGGTCGCCCGCCCGCGAGCCGGACCGCGAACGGCGCATGCTCGTTCCCGCTTCGCTCGAAACCGGTATCCGCGATGCGCTGGGCGCGTGCGGCGGCGATCGCAGGCACGGCCACCTGAACTCGCGCCTCACAAGAGGCTGATCTGTTCTGCTTCCTCTTTATCGTCCACGCGGGCCAGCAATTCCGGTCCGTTGTTGCGCACGCTGTTGACCAGCGACGGTACCGGCCGGGGCACGATACCGGCGACCACGTCTTCGGACGGGGTCGCCAGCAGGCTCGCAGGTGCGGGGTGATCCGGGTCCAGCCACGCGTCCCAGTGCTCTCGCGGCATGGGTAGCGGCATCCGGTCGTGGATGCGGGTCAGATCGCCGACCGCGTCGGTGGTGAGGATGGTGCACGACAGCAAGGGCTCGCTCTCCGGCTGGGACCGGTCGCGCCAGACCGACCACAGACCGGCCATGTAGAGCCGGGAACCGTCCGCGTTGGCCATGTAGTACGGGTGCTTGGCGACCTTGCCTTTCCCGCCTTTCCCGCCTTCCCCGCCTTTCCCGCCTTTCCCGCCTTTCCCGCTCCCGCTGTGCCCCGCGTTCGGCTCGACGACCCACTCGTACCAGCCGTCCATCGGCACCAGGCAGCGCCGATACTTCACCGCGTCGCGGAAGGAAGGTGTGGTGGCGGCCTTGTCGGCGCGGGCGTTGAACAGCGGTTTGCCCTTGACCGGGACGCCGGGCTCGGCGGCTTTGGTCCACACCGGGATCAAGCCCCAGCGCATGCGCCGGATGCGCCGCTTCGGGTCGTCGTCCGCACGGTCCTGGTCGTGGCGCTGCACGACGGTGAGGACCTGCGTGGTCGGAGCGACGTTGTAGTTGGTGAAAGAGCCCTGGTCAGCGGTCTCGGTCTCGTCGATCGCATCCAACTCGACCGCCAGCCTGGCAGGGTTGGTCGTGGTCGCATATCGTCCGCACATATCCCGATAGTCCCACTCACCACCGACAGTGTCGGGGACAATTGGCCCATAGCTGGTGACCTGTTGAGAGTTGTGGCATAGCATTCTCTCATCGGAAGGGGCGGGCTGCCCGTTCACTCGGACACGCGCATCGACCGTCCACCGCAGACGGCAAGAGGAGATCCACTGTGACATCAACCGACACCAAACCCGCCGATCACGACACGGCACTGACGTCGGTCAATCCGGCGACAGGCGAGGTGATCGGCACGCACGTCATCGCCGACGACGCGGCGGTGGCCGCCGCGGTCGCCAAGGCGCGCGCCGCGGCCGCGACCTGGGGCGCGCTGAGTTTCGACGAACGGCGCACGCACCTGTTGCGCTGGTCGAGCAGGCTGGTGCAGAAATCGGAGGAGTTCTGCGAGCTGATCCACGCCGAGAACGGCAAACCACGCGACGATGCCTTCCTGGAGCTGATGCTCGCGCTCGAGCACATCTCCTGGGCGGCCAAGAACGCCAAGAAGGTGCTCGGCCCCAAGCGCGTCTCCCCCGGCGCTCTCATGTCGAACTTCAGCGCCCGGCTCGAGCAGCGCCCGCTCGGCGTGGTCGGCGTGATCGGCCCGTGGAACTACCCGGTCTACACGCCGAACGGCTCCATCGCCTACGCGCTGGCCGCGGGTAACACCGTGGTGTTCAAGCCGAGCGAGTACTCCACCGGTATCGGCAACTTCCTCGCCGACGCGTTCGCCGAGGCGAATCCCGAACTGCCCGACGGCGTCTTCATCACGATCAACGGCTACGGCCCCACCGGCGCGGCGCTGGTGCGCTCGGCGGTGGACAAGATCGCGTTCACCGGTTCCACCGCCACCGGCAAGCGGATCATGGCGGCGGCCGCCGAGCGGCTGACCCCCGTGCTGCTGGAATGCGGCGGCAAGGACGCGGTGATCGTCGCCGCCGACGCCGACGTCAAGGCCGCGGCCGACGCGGTCGCCTGGGGCGCCACCGCCAACAGCGGCCAGACCTGCGCCGGTGTCGAACGGGTCTACGTGGACCGCTCGGTGCGCGAAGAGTTCGTCGCCGAGGTCAAGCGCATCCTCACCGACGTCAAGCCCGGTTCCGACGACAAGGCCTCCTACGGCCCGATGACCATGCCGAGCCAGGTGGACATCGTGCGCCGCCACATCGACGAGGCGCTGAAGAACGGCGGCACCGCGGTGCTCGGCGGTCCGGAGTCGGTCAAGGCGCCGTTCATCGAACCGGTCGTGCTGGTCGACGTGGACGAGAACTCCGAGGCGGTGGCCGAGGAGACCTTCGGCCCGACCATCACCATCCGCACCGTCGACAGCGTGGACGAGGCGGTCGAGCTGGCCAACAACTCCAAGTACGGCCTGTCCTCGGCGGTCTACTCGAAGAAGAACGGCCTGGACATCGCGCGCAGGCTGCGCGTCGGCGCCACCTCGGTGAACTCCGTGCTCGCCTTCGCCGCCATCCCCGGCCTGCCCTTCGGTGGCGTCGGCGATTCCGGCATCGGCCGCATCCACGGCGAACCCGGTCTGCGCGAGTTCGCCCGCCCGCACTCGATCGCGGTGCAGCGCTTCACCGTTCCCGGCATGGCGCTGCTGAGCTACAGCCGCACCGAGTCCACGATGAAGCTGCTGCGCAAGCTCGTCCCGTTCCTCCACGGTCGGCACAAGTAAGCAACCAACCCAGCGGGGGCCGGGTACTCGACGCGGAGTACCCGGCCCCACCGCAGGGCGATGCGAAGGAAACCCGCCCGGCGGACCTATTCCGCGCCGCTGATGCGAGGCAGTCGTCGGCGCACGAGGTTTCGAGAAGCGAGACCTGGCCTGCGCCGTCAGCGGCCGGGCTCGCGATCGAGTGCCCGCAGCGCACGCGACCGGAGGAGTGAGGGGCGCTCGCGCGAACACGAGCACCAGGGCCGAACACTCAGCGCCGCAAGCGCTGGCAAAACCAACACGTGTGATGATGGACGAGTGAACTTCTGGCCAGCGCCCCATGTCGAGGTCCCCGTACACGCGACCGTGACCCTGCCCGGGTCGAAATCGATCACCAACCGGGCGCTCATCCTGGCCGCCCTGGCCGACGGCCCCTCCACGATCACCGGTGCGCTGCGCAGCCGGGACACGAATCTGATGATCGCGGCGCTGCGCGCGCTCGGCGTGGAGATCGAGGGCGCGGGCGACACGTTGACCGTCACCCCGGCGCCGCTGGGCGGCGGCACGGTGGACTGCGGCCTGGCGGGCACGGTGATGCGCTTCCTGCCGCCGGTCGCCGCGCTCGCGTCGGGCGACGTCGCGTTCGACGGGGACGAACAGGCCAGGATCCGCCCGCTGCGCACCATTCTGGAGGCACTGCGGGCGCTCGGCGCGGATATCGACGGCGACGCGTTGCCGTTCACCGTGCACGGCAAAGGCGCGCTGCGCGGCGGCACCGTGACGATCGACGCGTCCGGATCGTCGCAGTTCGTCTCCGGCTTGCTGCTGTCGGCCGCGCGCTTCGACGAGGGCCTGGTGGTGCACCACGACGGCAAGGCGCTGCCCTCGATGCCGCACATCGAGATGACCGTGGAGATGCTGCGCCGCGCCGACGTGCGCGTGCAGGCGCCCGCGGACAGCTTCACCGCGCAGACCTGGACCGTCGAACACGGGCCGATCCGCGCGGTGGACTGGGAGGTGGAGCCGGACCTGTCCAACGCCACCCCGTTCCTGGCCGCGGCCGCGATCACGGGCGGCGAGGTCAGCATCCCGCACTGGCCCCGGCTGACCACCCAGCCCGGCGACGTGATCCGCGAGATCCTGGTGCGGATGGGCGCGGAGGCGCGCATCTTCGACGGTGTGCTCACCGTGCACGGCCCCGACCGGCTCGCCGGTATCGACATCGACCTGCACGACGTGGGCGAGCTGACCCCCACCGTCGCGGCGCTGGCCGCGCTGGCCGACTCCCCCTCCGTGCTGCGCGGCATCTCCCATCTGCGCGGGCACGAGACCGACCGGCTGGCCGCGCTCTCCACCGAGATCAACCGGCTCGGCGGCAAGGTGACCGAGACCGAGGACGGACTGGAGATCATGCCGACCGAACTGCACGGCGGCAAGTGGCATTCCTACGCCGATCACCGGATGGCCACGGCGGGAGCCATTCTCGGCCTCCGGGTACCGGGAATCGAGATCGAGGACATCGGTACCACGGCCAAGACCTTGCCGAATTTCGTCGCCCTGTGGGAGCGGATGCTCGAACCCGCGCTATCCGACGAGGGAGCGGCGCGCTGAGCCGGGGACGACGATCCGCGGCCAGCTACGACGAAACCGACGTCCGGGTTCGTCCGGGGCGTAGCTCTCGTCCCCGCACCAAGACCAGGCCGCAGCACAGCGACGCCGAGCCCGCCATGGTGGTCTCCGTCGACCGGGGCCGCTGGGGCTGCGTCCTCGGCGGCGACGCCGATCGCCGGATCGTCGCGATGCGGGCAAGGGAGCTGGGCCGCACCCCGATCGTGGTCGGCGACCAGGTGGACGTGGTCGGCGACCTGTCCGGCCGACCGGACACCCTCGCTCGCATCGTCCGGGTCGCCGACCGCCGAACGGTGTTGCGCCGCACCGCCGACGACACCGATCCGTACGAGCGGCTCGTCGTCGGCAACGCGCAACGGCTGTTCATCGTCGTCGCGCTCGCCGACCCGCCCCCGCGCACCGGTTTCGTGGAGCGCGCCATGGTCGCCGCCTATGCCGGTGGGCTGCAACCGGTGCTGTGCCTGACCAAACACGATCTGGCCGCCGATTCCGAATTCGCCGCCGCCTTCCAGGATCTCGACCTCACCATCGTCTACGGCGGCATTGATGATCCGCTCGATCCGGTCCTGGAATTGCTCACCGACCACCTCACCGCGCTGATCGGCCACTCCGGCGTCGGCAAATCCACGCTGGTCAATCGTCTCGTACCGGATGCCGAGCGGGCGGTGGGCGAGGTCTCCGGAGTGGGCAAGGGCAAGCACACCTCCACTCAGTCGGTCGCGCTCCCGCTGCCCGGCGGCGGCTGGGTCATCGACACGCCCGGTGTGCGATCGTTCGGCTTGGCGCACATCACTCCGGACGACGTCATCGCCGCGTTCACCGATCTCGCCGAAGCCATCGAGGACTGCCCGCGCGGCTGCACACATCTCGGCCCGCCCGCCGACCCCGAGTGCGCCCTGGACCAGCTCACCGGCAAGGAACACCGGGTGGCCGCCATCCGCCGCCTGCTCGTCGCCCTGGCCTCCAACGATCCCTGGTAGGCCGGGCCGCCGAGTCAGTGCCCGTCCGGCTGCCCCGGCGCGAACGGCCACTCCTCGAACCACCTACAGCGGCCCGCGTCGTCGAAGCGCACGATCCACAGATCTCGCCACCGTGCCGGAGCGTCGCGCGCGTATTCCACCTCCACCCGCACCACGGCGGTGTCCCCGTCCACCGCGACGATGGTCGATCGCATGGTGAACGGTTCGTCGGGTCCGTCCCGGCCGCTCTCCCAGAAGTCGGCGAGCGCGCCGAGACCGGTCAACGGCCGCGCCCACGGCGAGACGAGGTACCCGGCGTCCGCGGCGAACAGGTCGGCGAGCTGCTCCGTGCCCGCCGACCGCCAGGCTCGCTCATATCCGGCGACCCATGCTTCGACAGCTGCGCGGTCCACGCCAGGAAGATACGCCGGTTCACCGGCGGATGCGGGGCGGTCCGGGCAGCGCGCGGCATGTCGTCCGGCGGGGAGTACACCACCCGGACACAGCCGTACGTGCGCGACATCCGCGCCTGGGAACGCGAGCGGCACAACCGCGATTCGGCCTGCGATGGCCGCCCGGGACACGACGAAGGCGCTCAGGAAACCTGAGCGCCTTCGTGTTTCGCCAGATCAGTGGCGGCGACGCGACTTCGGGCCGCGCCGGCCCTTCGCCTCGGCCCTGGCCGCCTCGCGGCGCTCACGGCGAGTGGGCTGCGGACCACCGTCCGCGCCGTACTCCTCGGCGTCGCTGTGCACCGCGGCGCGGCCGCCCTCGTCGGGGCCGGAGTAGCTGAAGCCGCGCGGTGCGGTCTCGTCGATGCCCCGCGCGCGCAGCGCCGCGGGCGCGGCCTGCCCGTTGGCGACGCGCGGCTCCTCGGTGGGAAGCGGACGCGGCGCGGTCATCGCGCCGACCGGCGAACGAAGGCCGGGTCCGACGGCGACGCCTTCCGGCTGCGGCTGCTGCACCTCGACCTGGAGGTTGAACAGGAAGCCGACCGACTCCTCCTTGAGGCCGTCGAGCATCGCGGTGAACATGTCGAAGCCCTCGCGCTGGTACTCCACCAGCGGGTTGCGCTGCGCCATCGCACGCAGCCCGATGCCCTCCTTGAGATAGTCCATCTCGTAGAGGTGCTCACGCCACTTGCGGTCGAGCACCGACAGCAGCACTTGCCGTTCCAGATTGCGCATGCTGCCCTCGCCGGCGAGACCGTCGATCTCGGCCGCACGGCGCTCGTAGGCGTCGTGCGCGTCGTCCAGCAGGGCTTCGAGCAGGTCCTCGCGGGTCAGCTCGCCCGCCTCGCCGACCTCTGTCTCGCCGGTCAGGTCGTGGTAGTCCAAGCTGACCGGGTAGAGCGTCTTCAGCGCCGACCACAGCTTGTCCAGATCCCAGTCCTCGACGTAACCCTCGGCGGTGGCGCCGTCCACGTAGGCGGTGATCACGTCGGTGATCATGCTCTGGACCTGGCCCTCCATGTCCTCGCCACGCAGGATCCGGTTGCGCTCGCCGTAGATGACGGTGCGCTGCTGGTTCATCACCTCGTCGTACTTGAGGACGTTCTTGCGGATCTCGAAGTTCTGCTGCTCGACCTGCGTCTGCGCGCTCTTGATGGCCTTGGACACCATCTTGGCCTCGATCGGCACGTCGTCGGGCAGATTCAGCCGCGTCATGATCGCTTCCAGCGCGGCGCCGTTGAACCGCCGCATCAGCTCGTCGCCCAGCGACAGGTAGAAGCGGGACTCGCCCGGGTCGCCCTGACGACCGGAACGGCCGCGCAGCTGGTTGTCGATGCGGCGCGACTCGTGCCGCTCGGTGCCGAGCACGTAGAGGCCGCCCGCATCGCGCACCGCCTCGGCGTCCTCGGCGGTCTGGGCCTTCACCTGGTCCAGCGTGGGCAGCCAGGCGCGCTCGTACTCCTCCGGCGTCTCCACCGGATCGAGCCCCTGCTTGCGCAGCAGGATGTTGGCGATGATGTCGGGGTTGCCGCCGAGCACGATGTCGGTACCGCGGCCCGCCATGTTCGTCGCGACGGTCACCGCACCCGGCCGCCCGGCCTCGGCGATGATCTCGGCTTCCTTCTCGTGGAACTTCGCGTTGAGCACGTTGTGCGGGATGCCGCGCTTGGTGAACTGCTTGGACAGGTACTCCGAACGCTCGACGCTGGTCGTGCCGATCAGCACCGGCTGGCCCTTCTCGTGCCGTTCGGTGACGTCGTCGACCACGGCGGAGAACTTGGCCTCCTCCGTCTTGTAGATCAGGTCGGACTGGTCGGCGCGGATCATCGGCTTGTTCGTCGGGATCGGGACCACGCCGAGGTTGTAGATCTGATGCAGCTCGGCGGCCTCGGTCTCGGCGGTGCCGGTCATGCCGGACAGCTTGTCGTAGAGGCGGAAGTAGTTCTGCAGCGTGATCGTGGCCAGGGTCTGGTTCTCCGGCTGGATCTCCACCCCTTCCTTGGCCTCGATCGCCTGGTGCATGCCCTCGTTGTAGCGGCGACCGACCAGGATGCGGCCGGTGAACTCGTCGACGATGATCACCTCGCCGTCGCGGACGATGTAGTCCTTGTCGCGGGTGTAGAGCTCCTTGGCCTTGATGGCGTTGTTCAGGTAGCTCACCAGCGGCGAGTTCGCCGCCTCGTAGAGGTTGTCGATGCCGAGCTGGTCTTCGACGAACTCGACGCCCGCCTCGTGCACGCCGATGGTGCGCTTCTTGATGTCGACCTCGTAGTGCAGGTCCTTCTTCAGCAGCGGCGCGATGCGCGCGAACTCGGCGTACCACTTGGAGGAGGCATCCGCCGGGCCGGAGATGATCAGCGGCGTGCGCGCCTCGTCGATCAGGATGGAGTCGACCTCGTCGACGATGGCGAAGTTGTGCCCGCGCTGCACCAAGTCATCCAGCGAGTGGGTCATGTTGTCGCGCAGGTAGTCGAAGCCGAACTCGTTGTTCGTGCCGTAGGTGATATCGGCGCTGTAGGCCATCCGCCGCTGCGCCGGGCTCATGCCGGACAGGATCACGCCAACCTCGAGGCCGAGGAAGCGGTGCACACGGCCCATCCACTCCGCGTCACGCTTGGCCAGGTAGTCGTTCACCGTGACCACATGCACACCGTCGCCGCTGAGCGCGTTCAGGTAGGCGGGCAGCACACAGGTGAGGGTCTTGCCCTCACCGGTCTTCATCTCGGCGATATTGCCCGTGTGCAGCGCGGCGCCGCCCATGACCTGCACCTTGTAGTGCTTCTGGCTGAGCACCCGCCACGACGCCTCCCGCGCGACCGCGAACGCCTCGGCCATCAGCTGGCCCAGCGGATCGCTCTCGCCCTCTTCGACCATCTCGGCGTAGCGCTCGCGGAACTCGTCGGTCTTGGCCCGCAGCTCGGCGTCGCTGAGGTCCTCGTATTCCGGCTCGAGGGCGAGGACCTGGTCGGCGAAATGCGAGAGCCGCTTGACCAGGCGACCCTCACCAATTCGAAGCAACCTCGTCAGTGTCAGCGCAGGCACGGGTCTCGTCAGTCCTCTGGTCGGTGTGTCAAATCGTGTCGTCGGCCCCCGGGCCGGTGCGGGCCCACGCGGTTGCGCGGAATCCGCTGCAAGCTTCATGGTAATGCTCTGTCGGATCGCAGCGCCTTCGACGCTGCGTGTTCACGGCCCCGTGTGGCTCCGCGGCCGGATGACGCGCGGTCTCCCTCGGCCCCCGAACCGGTGGCTGGGCGAACCAGTGCCCGGGCCGGGAACGGCGTCGCGGCCGGGGTTCGACACGGTGGACGGCCCGGCTCTCCGGCCGTGCATCGCGGTCCGCGCTGTGATCGAATCGGGTTGCCGAGTTCGAAGGCGCCGAGGGGTCGCACGCCCCCAGGCGCGGCAGGGTGTGTCGAATTCGGCGGAAAATCCACAAAGACCGGGACAACGGTCGATGCGGCAGCACAATAAGCGGGGGCGGCGTCGGGAAAAGGAGTACCGGGCAGCGTGATCACGAGACTGACGCCGCAGGACACGGCGTTCTACCGGCTCGAGTCGAGCAGCAACCCGATCCACATCGGCTCTCTCGCGATCGTGCGGAACACCGAATCCGGCGACAACTCCGGTCCGGCGATCCTGGACTACGACCGGCTGCTCGACCTGGTCGAGAGCAGGCTCGCGCTGGTGCCCAGATACCGCAGGAAAGTGCGGGAGATCCCGCTGTCGCTGGGACGGCCGGTCTGGGTCGAGGACAGCCGGTTCGACATCACCTACCACGTCCGGCGCTCGGCGTTACCCGGTCCCGGCACCGACGAACAGTTGCACGACCTGGTCGCCCGGCTCGTCTCCCACCCCTTGGACCCGGCCCGGCCGCTGTGGGAGATGTATCTGATCGAACGGCTCTCCGAGGGCCGCTGCGCGATCTTCACCAAGACACATTCCGCGTTGGTGGACGGGGACACCGCGCTCGAGATCGGTCACGTGATCCTCGACACCGGACCCGCGCCCCGCGAACTGGCCGGTGACGACTGGATCGCGCCGCGCGAACCCGGCGAGATGGAACTGCTGGTGAGCGCGCTCGGGCAGCTCGCGGCGCAACCGCGTAAGGCGCTCGAGGTGGCCCGCGACGCCGGCGCGAACGCGTTCGCGGCGCTCGGCACGGCGGGCAAAGCGGTGGAGTCGGTGGTCGCCGCGGTGCGCACCGCGGCGACCGGCGCGCCCGCCAGCCCCCTGAACATCCGTACCTCCCGCAACCGGCGCTTCGACGTGGTGCGCACCGACCTCGCCGACTACCGCACGATTCGCGGGCGTTTCGGCTGCTCGATCAACGACGCGATCCTCGCGGTGGTCACCGGCGCCCTGCGCAACTGGCTGCTGTCGCGCGGAGAAGCGCTCACCGAGTCCACCACGCTGCGGGCGGTGGTGCCGATGTCGGTCTACGTCGAGGGACCCGACGACCGGACGCCCCCGGCGAGCGAGGTGTCGTCGTTCCTGATCGATCTGCCGGTGGGCGAGCCGAATCCGGTGATCCGGCTGTCGCACATCGCGCACGCCACCGAACTCAACGGGCGGCAACGGCGTGGCGTGCGCGCGCGTACCCTCGTGCACCTGGCCGGATTCGCTCCGGCCAGCCTGCATGCGATGAGTGTGCGCGCGGCGAGTACGTTCGCAGAACACACGTTCAATCTGGTGATCACCAACGCGCCGGGTCCGCAGACGCCGATGTATATCGGCGGAGCGCGGATGCTGGAGATGTACCCGGTGTCGCCACTGCTGCGCAATCAGGCGTCGAGTATCGGGATCACGTCCTACGACGGACGCGTCTTCTACGGTCTCAACGCCGACCGCGACGCGATGGCCGACATCGGCGTGCTCGCCACGGCGGTGCGCGATTCCATGGAGGAGATGCTCGGTGCCTGCGTCTGATCAGAAGAAGCTGCGGGTCTATATCCCGGCGACGGTGCCGATGCTGCGCGAGCTGGTCGAGCACCGGGAATTGGCCGCCGTCGGCGGGACCGCCTTCGCGGTGACGCCCACGCTGCGCGAGGCCTACGCCTCCGGCGACGACGAGGAACTCGGCGAGGTCGCGATGAACGAGGCCGCCCGCGCCTCGCTGCGCCTGCTGGCCGCCGAACGGGAAGCGATCGGGTCGTCGGAGGGCGCCGACGACCCGGACGCGCCGGTCGCGGGCGGCAGTCCGGTCTATCGCCGGGCGGTGATCGCCGCCGACGTGACCGGCGCGAAACTACGGCCCGACCTCGACGACGCGGTGGTGCGGCTGGCGGGCCCGATCACTTACCAGCAGATCGCCTCGGTGCACGTGGACCTGGCCGATGCCGAGCCACAGGTGGCCAAGGCCGTCGACGTGGTCGACGCGGCCGATCTCGGCGACACCGACGCCGAGTTCGTCCTCGGCGACGCCGAGGACCATCAACTGGCCTGGTACGCCGCCCAGGAGCTGCCGTTCCTGCTGGAACTGCTCTGACCTCGCCTCCGCGTGCGCGGACTGGGCCACCGCCGTAACCTACGATGCCGTAACCTTGCTGCGAGGCCTCCGCTCGACGAGACGGCGGCCTGCGCATCCGACGACAGGGAGACCAACGGCAGCGATGGGTTCGAAAATAGGGAGCTTCTCGGTGCGAGGCGTCCGCGAGTGGCTGGAGGCGCCCGCGGCGAGCGTCGCCGAACGCGGCGGCAAGTTGAACGTGCTGCGCGGCGCCGTGGCGCGCGTGACCACGCCGTTGCTGCCCGACAACTACCTGCACCTGGCCAACCCGTTGTGGTCGGCGCGCGAGCTGCGTGGGCGCATCGTGGAGGTGCGCAAGGAAACCGCCGATTCCGCGACGCTGGTGATCCAGCCGGGGTGGGGCTTCGACTTCAAGTACCAGCCCGGTCAGTACATCGGCATCGGCATCCTGGTCGACGGACGCTGGCACTGGCGCTCCTACTCGCTCACCTGCCCGCCGAATTGGTCCGTGCCCGGCCACGGCGGGAAGCGGTTGATCTCCATCGCCGTGAAGGCGATGCCGGAAGGATTCCTGTCCAGCCATCTGGTCAGCGGCGTGCCGGTCGGCACGATCGTCCGGCTGGCCGCGCCGCAGGGCGGCTTCGTGTTGCCGTACCCGCCGCCGGAGAAGGTGCTGTTCCTCACCGCGGGCAGCGGGATCACCCCGGTGATGTCCATGCTGCGCGCGATGGACCGCCGCGAGCTGTTCACGGACGTGGCGCACCTGCACTCGGCGCGCACCGCCGACGACGTGATGTTCGGCGCCGAGTTGAGCGCTCTGCGCGAGCGCAACCCGAGCTTCGACACGCGTGTGCATCTCACCGCGGAGCGGGGCAAGTTCGCGCTCGCCGATCTCGACACCGAGTTCCCGGATTGGCGCGAACGGCAGACCTGGGCGTGCGGGCCGGCCGGGATGCTCGACGAGATCGAGCACCACTGGCGCGACGCGGGCTTGTCGGAGCGGCTGCATGTGGAGCGTTTCGAGATCGAGCGCTCGGCGATCGGCGAGGGCGGCACGGTCACCTTCGGCAAGACCGGCCGTACCGTCGAGGCCGACGGCGCGACGAGCCTGCTCGAGGCCGGTGAGTCCGCCGGGGTGCAGATGCCGTTCGGCTGCCGGATGGGTATCTGCCAGACCTGCGTCGTCACCTTGAGCTCCGGTCATGTGCGCGATCTGCGCAACGGCGAGGAGCACCGGGAAGGTGACAAGGTGCAGACCTGTATCTCGGTGGCGGCGGGCGACTGCACCCTGGACGTGTAGTCCGGCAGGTACCCTCGATGGAGATCGAGTAGGGAAAGGACCCCGGTGGCCATCACCGATATCAAGGCTTTTGCCCACCTCACCGCGACCGATATCGAGACACTGGGCCAGGAACTGGATTCCATCCGGCGCTCGGTGGAGCTGTCGCGTGGTGAGCGGGACGCCAAGTACATCCGGCGCGCGATCGCGGCGCAACGCGGCCTCGAGGTGGCGGCGCGCGCCGTGCTCTTCGGCAGCCGCAACCGCTGGGCCTGGTTGACCGGCACCGCATTGCTGTCGGTCGCCAAGATCATCGAGAACATGGAACTCGGGCACAATGTGAGCCACGGGCAGTGGGACTGGATGAACGATCCGGAGATCCACTCCACCTCGTGGGAGTGGGACATGACCGGCCCCTCCGCGCAGTGGCGGCGCGCGCACAACTACTCCCACCACACCTACACCAACGTGCTGGGCAAGGACGAGGATCTCGGCTTCGGCATCCTGCGCATGACCCGCGACGAGCCGTGGCGGCCGATCCACCTGGTGCAGCCGCTGGCGAACCTGCTGCTCGCCGCGACCTTCGAGTGGGGCATCGCCCTGCACGACTGGAGCATCGAGAAGGAGCTGGCCGACACGCCGCGCTGGCAGCTGATGTCGGAGCCGAACGTGGCGTTCGGCCGCAAGATCCGCCGCCAGGTGGCCAAGGACTTCCTGTTCTATCCCGCGCTCACGGGACGGGCGTTCAAGCACACACTGAAGGCGAACGCGACGGCCAACCTGGTGCGTAACCTGTGGGCGTACGCGGTGATCTTCTGCGGTCATTTCCCCGACGGCGCGGAGAAGTTCACTATCGAGCAGCTCGAGAACGAGACCAGCGGCGAGTGGTACCTGCGCCAGATGCTCGGCAGCGCGAACTTCAAGGCCGGTCCGGCCATGGCGTTCATGAGCGGCAACCTCTGCTACCAGATCGAGCACCACTTGTTCCCCGATCTGCCGAGCAACCGGTACCCGGAGATCGCGGTGCGGGTACGCGAGCTGTGCGACAAGTACGACCTGCCCTACACCACCGGCTCCCTGGGCAAGCAGTACCTGCTCGCCTTCCGCACCATCCACAAGCTCGCGCTTCCGGACCGGTTCCTCAAGGCGACCGCCGACAACGCGCCCGAGACCTCCTCGGAGCGCAAGTTCGCCGGTATCACGCTGCCGTCGCGAGGCACCGAGTCCACGCACTGGCTGCGCGTCGATCCGGAGACCGGCAAGCGCCGCGGTCTGCGTTCGGCGCTGCACGAGGCGAAGGTCGTGCTGCAGGAGAAGGCGCGGCAGGAGAAGGAGATGCTCCGCGAGGCGAAGGCATCGCTGCAGGAGAAGGCCGAGCACGAGCGGCAGGTGCTGCGCGAGGCCAAGGTCGCCCTACAGGAGCGGGCTCGCCAGGAACAAGCGGCGCTGCGGAACAAAGCTCTGCGGGACAGGCGTTTTCGCTTCGCCCGAAGGGCACGCTAACCTACCAGTCGACATCCCGTCCCGCAATAGGGTATTTGACACAGCCACACGGCGAACTTCGTAACCTACGGTCTCGTAACTTACGGTAAGGTAACCCGCATGGCGATCTCGGATGTCAAGGAATACGCGCACCTCACCGAGGCCGACGTGGAAGCGCTCGGCGCGGAATTCGACGCCCTCCGGCGTGAGATCGAGGCCTCGCGCGGCGAGCGCGACGCGAAGTACATCCGCAATGTCATCCGCTTGCAGCGCGTCCTCGAGATCAGCGGACGCGCGGTGTTGTTCGCCAGCCCGGTGCGGGCCGCGTGGCTGGCGGGCGTCGCCCTGCTCGGTACCGCCAAGATCATCGAGAACATGGAGATCGGGCACAACGTCATGCACGGGCAGTGGGACTGGATGAACGATCCGGAGATCCACTCCAGCTCGTGGGAATGGGACAACACCGGCGCGGCCAAGCACTGGAAGCACACCCACAACTACTTGCACCACAAGTACACCAACGTGCTCGGCATGGATGACGACATCGGCTACGGCCTGCTGCGGGTGACGCGCGATCAGCGCTGGAAGCCGTTCAACCTGGGCAACCCGGTCTACAACCTGCTGTTGCAGCTGTTCTTCGAATACGGCGTCGCCGTCCAGCACCTGGAACTGGGCAAACTGGCGGCGGGCCGGTACAAGCCCGGCTCCCCCGAGCGGGCCGAGTTCGAGCGTAAGCGCGGCGAGGCGCTCACCAAGATGGGCAAGCAGATCCTCAAGGATTACCTGATCTTCCCCGCGCTCACCGGACCGGCGTTCTTCTCCACGCTGACGGCCAATCTGGCCGCGAACGCGGTCCGCAACGTCTGGTCCAACGCGGTGATCTTCTGCGGGCACTTCCCGGACGGCGCGGAGAAGTTCACCAAGGCCGATATCGACGGCGAGACCCGGGGCGAGTGGTACCTGCGCCAGATGCTCGGCAGCGCCAACATCTCCGGTGGCCCGCTGATGCACTTCATGACCGGCAACCTCAGCCACCAGATCGAACACCACCTGTTCCCCGACCTGCCGAGCAACCGGTACGCCGACATCGCCGTGCGGGTGCGCGAACTGGCCGACAAGTACGACCTGCCCTACACCACCGGCTCGTTGCCGGTGCAGTACTTCAAGGCTTGGCGCACCATTCTCAAGCTGTCGCTGCCGAACAAGTACCTGCGGGCCACGGCCGACGACGCCCCCGAGACCGCTTCGGAACGCAAGTTCGGGGGCAGCACCGCGGCCACGATCAATCCGGTGACCGGCCGGCGGCGCGGTCTGCGCACGGCGCTCGCCCAGGGACGCCGGCGGCTCGCTCGGCGGCGCGCGTCGGTGGCGCGCTGAATCTCCGAGCTGCCACCGGCTGGCGAGCCCACCGCACACGACGTGGACACCCACGCCGTGTGCGGTGGGCTCGCGGCGTTTGATTGACTCGGTTGGTGCAAGCTGAGGTTCTGAGCGTCTACGAGGCCATTCGCCTGCGCCGTGACGTGCGCGCGGAGTTCACCGGCGAACTCGTGGACGACGCGACGCTGTGGCGGCTGCTCGATGCCGCGCATCGAGCGCCCAGCGTGGGGAATTCACAGCCCTGGGATTTCGTGGTGGTCCGCGATCCGGCGACGTTGCGCGAGTTCGCCGACCATGTGGCCCACAAGCGCGTCGAGTTCCGGGACGCGCTGCCGCCCGAGCGTGCCGCGACCTTCGAGCCGATCAAGATCGAGGGCATTGTCGAGAGCGGCACGGGGGTGGTGGTCTGCTACGACCACGATCGCGGCGGACCGCAGGTGCTCGGCCGGGCCACGGTGCCCGAAACCGGCATCTACTCCGCGGTTCTCGCGATTCAGAATCTGTGGTTGGCCGCCACTGCCGAAGGTATCGGCGTCGGCTGGGTGTCGTTCTACGATCCCGGGTTCCTGTCCGATCTGATCCATCTTCCGGACGGCGTCCGCACGGTCGCTTGGCTGTGCGTCGGGCCGGTGCGCGAATTCCAGCGCGTGCCGGATCTCGAGCGGTTCGGCTGGCGAACCGGACGACCACTGACGGACGCGGTGCACCACGAGACATTCGGCGGCTGAACCTCCCGCGGACAGCGGTCGTTACGCAATCGTGCGAATCGTTCACGGTTCAATCGGAAGCCGACTGGGTACGACAAAGGCGAAACTGCTTCGCACGCAGTGCTCTTCATGCTTGTTCGTCGTTCCAGGAGGTTTGCGCAATGGCCAATGTCGATGCTGTTCGGCTGTCGAGCGAGCTGGGCATCGATCTGGCACAGGCGATGTTGCGCCTGCGTCGGGAGGGTATTCCCGGCGAGACCAAGCACCAGACCTGTCTGCGGCTCATCGCGAACGAGGGACGCAAGCGGCGGGGCGCCACGGGCAAAGCCTGAGGCGCGGCCCGTTCACCGGTAGCGCACCGCCGATCGGCACGGAAATGGCGAGCCGATCGGCGGGTATCGCGAATAGGTCATGTCAGACGCGCTCCAGCACCGCCGATGCGCCGATCCCACCGGCGGCGCAAATCCCCAGCAGCGCCGTGTTCTTCCCCGTGCGCGCCAACTCGTTGGCCATCGTGGTCACCATGCGCGCTCCGGTGGCGCCGAACGGGTGACCGAGCGAGATCGAGCCTCCGTGCACGTTCAGCTTGTCGATGTCCACTTCGCCGACGGCGGTGTCGCGATCCAGCCGGGTCTTGGCCCACTCGTCGCTGGCCAGCGCGGTCAGCACCGCCAAGGTCTGGGCTGCGAAGGCCTCGTGGATATCAACGAGATCGACGTCGCCCAATGTCATTCCAGCCTTCTCCAGCGCCCGGGGCATCGAGACGGCGGGGCCGATCAGTACTTGGTCGGCCGGGTCCACACTCACGTAGCTCCAGGACCGGAACGCCGCCAGCGGCCGATACCCGAGGGCATGCGCTTTCTCCTCGCTCATCAGCAGCACTGCGGCGGCCCCGTCGGTGAGCGGGCTGGCGTTACCCGCTGTGACGCTGCCGTCGGTCGCGAAAACCGGCTTCAGACCGGCGAGTTTCGCGACGCTGGTATCGCCGCGCACCAGGCCGTCGCGGGCCACCTCCACGTCTTCGGGAGTGCGGACCCGCAGCACCTCGTCGTCGAAGCGGCCCGACTCGATGGCCGCCGCCGCGCGGTGGTGCGAGCGCGCGGCGAACTCGTCCTGGGCGGCGCGGCCGACGCCGTGGATGCGAGCCATCTTCTCCGCCGACTCCCCCATCACCTCCCCGGTGGTGCGCTCGGCGATCCTGGGCCGGCTCGGCAGCAGGTTGGTGAACGGCGCCAGGCGCGCGACCGCGGACAGATAGTCCTTCGGCTTCGGCTTGCCCAGCGCGAGCGGCGCCGCCGCGTGCACGACCTTCTGTGGCAGCTTGACCTCGGCGTTGGAGGTGGAGTCACTACCGCCCGCGATCATGATGTCGTATTCGCCCCGCTCGATCGCGGCGGCGGCCGAGGTGACCGCTTGCAGGCCCGAGGCGCAGGCCCTGGTCACCGTGTAGCCCTCACAGCCCGGGTCCAGCCGCAGGTCCAGCGCGATCTCCCGCGCGATGTTCGGCGCCGCACCGGGGAGGATGACGCCGCCCCACACGATCGCCTCCACGTCCGCGCCGGGCAGCCCCGTCCGCTCCAGCAATCCCCGGACCGCCGCGTCGGCCAACGCGATGGAGTCCATCGTGGTGTATCCGGTGAACGCCCGCAGGAACGGCGTGCGCGCACCGGACACGATCACGGCACGGCGAGCAGCTTTGGTGGCCATGCGATTTCCTTTCGAAAGCCTCGGACCACCAAACTTACTGCAAAGTAAGTTCACCGTCGACCCCCTTCGCCGACGGTGAACCCGACCAGCGACGATCCCCTCCACCGCCGCTGATCCGGACTGCCACGCGCCGTTGCGCGGCAGGCCGGAGACCGCCCGTCCCGGCGGACGCCCCTGCCCGCTCCGGAACCGCCGCATGACTTCCTGAGCCATCCGACGCAAAGAACCGTAACAACTTTCGACTAATTTTCCAAACGGTTTCTATTCATTTGCCAAAGACCTCCCAGGCACTTACCATAGACCCACTATGCATAGCCCTTCGGAGCTGTCGCGGCAGAAGAGATTCGGGCGAATCATCAGAGAACGCCGGGACGAGCTCGGCCTCACCCAACTACAGGTCGGCGACCTCGGGGGACCTTCGGCGCCGACCATCCGGAAGATCGAGGACGGCGAGGCGACGATCAGCATGCAGACGCTGAACAAGCTCGACGCGCCCCTGCGATGGCTGCCGGGCAGTGCCGCGCGCACTTATGCGGGCGGCGTCCCCGCCGCGGACGAACCCGCGAGCGCGGCCCGCGGCGCGGGTGACTCGGTGGTGGCCGGGCCGGACGCGATCCGCTTCGAGATCTCCGACCTGACCGGTCTTCTCGCGGCCTCGGGCCGGCTCACCGACGCCGTCGAGAACGGACGCACCACCGACCCGCAGGTCGTCGCGGCGATCGCGGAACTCAACCGGGTGGTCTCCAAACTGTCCGCGCGCTACGCGACCGCCATGCTCGAACGCAACGGCGGACCCGGCAGGCAATTGCACCCCCTGGTGGAGATGGCCTTCGCGCACTTGCTCGCGGTTCCCGCGGAGGCGTGCGATTCCGGCGAGCTACAGGAACGCCGGTACCGCCGTTGGCTGGCCGGTCGATCGGAGGACGTCGATGCAGCGACCGAAGCCCGATTCCGCGCACGCTGGCTGGCAGCCAACGTGGCGGTGACAGCGTCCCGAAACGGTGAGTGACGAGGCAGGCAATGATCGACGAAGGACCGCACGGCACGTCGCAGGCGCTGAGCCACAAGATCAATCGGCTCTTCGCCGTGATGCACCCGCGTTCGGCCCCGGAGCGCAGTACCGAATCCGTCGCCGCGCAGGTCGGCGAGCTCCTCGGCCGCCCGGTTCCCGCCGGCTACCTGACGCGCTTGCGGAACGGCGAGTTCGACGCCGAGAACGCCGAGAACGCCGAGAACGCTACAGCCACAGCCGATGCCGATGCCGATGCCGAGATCCTCGCCGCGGTGGCGCGCAGCTTCGGTGTGGCCGCCAACTACCTGCTGACCCGTGGACCTGCCGCCGACGCGATCGACCGGGAACTCGAGTTGCTCGCCACCATGCGCGACGCCAACATCGCCAGCATCGCCCTGCGTGGTTCGAACATCAATCGGGCGATGCTGGCCGAGATCATCCGGAGCACGGAGAAGCCGCTGCCCCCTAGTCGGTAACATGATTCCCTACATGGGCCGCTGAGCTTTTGTAGGAGACCGATCACATGGCCATCCAGGCCCGGTTCCGGAGCTTGACCCGGGACCTCCCGATACCCCACCCATGGGATTTGCAGACCTACCTCGACGACATCGCGGCCTACCGTGGCCGCAGCATCAGCCTGTTACCGATCAATACCGCGCTGCTCGCGGGCACCGGATGCGGCACGGGCAGCGGCCTGTGGATCGCGAAACAGGACAGCGACGTCATCGTCTACGGCGCCGACACCACCGAATGGCACGCCGAGCACATCATCGTGCACGAACTGGGCCACATGCTGCTCGGACACGGCCCGGAGCAGTCCGAGCCCGGTGACCCGCCCGCGAGCACTCCGACCGTGGCGGCGGTGGCCAACCTGCTGCCCTCGATCTCGCCCGAGTCGATCGCCCACGTACTCGGCCGCACCGACTACGGCACCATGCGCGAACGCGACGCGGAGACCTTCGCCGACATGGTGATGCTGCACGCCATGCGCCCGCCGCGCCGCGATTCCCTGCTGCACCGGACGTTCTTCCGCGACCGGCGGCGCTGACCGCTCCGATCGGGCCAGCACCGGTCGTTCCCGGTAGGCCAAAAGGCGCGCGGCGCAAGCCTCCGGGCACCCAGCCGGTGAGCCGAGTGCCCGGAGAGTGGAAGGGCGATTGCCGTCAGGCCAGGCGGATCAGTCCGTAGTCGAAGGCGTGGCGGCGGTAGACCACCGAAGGCCGGTCGGTCTCCTTGTCCTGGAACAGGAAGAAGTCGTGGCCGACGAGTTCCATCTGGTAGAGGGCGTCGTCGACGGACATCGGAGTGGCCGAGTGCACCTTCGTGCGCACGATGTGACCGGGGCCTGCCTCGTAGTCCGGCTCCCGGCTTTCCTCCGGGTGCGCGTGCGCGGTGCCGGACTCGGCGAGCCGCTGGAACAAGGAGTCATCCACCAGATCGGCCGTGGCCTGGGCGACCGAGAGCGGCGTCTTGTCGCCGTAGTGCACGCGGCGCCGATCCTTGGTACGGCGCAACCGGCTCTCCAGCTTCGCGGTCACCGACTCGAAAGCGGCGTAGAAACTGTCCGCGCAGGCCTCGGCCCGCACGACGGGACCCTTTCCGCGCGCGGTGATCTCAACGCGCTGACAGTTCTTGCGCTGACGACGGTTGCGTTCGTGGAACAGCTCCACGTCGAACAGGAAGATCGACGGATCGAAGCGTTCTAATCGGGAGAGTTTTTCCGCGACGTAAATACGAAAGTGGTCGGGCACCTCTACGTTGCGGCCCTTCACCACGATGTCGCCACGCGGCGCTCGTGGTCGTTCCGCCGAGGGTTGCTCTTGGGCTTCCTGGGTGCCGGATTCCAGCACCGAAGTAGCGGGATCTTTCACTGAAGGTCGTGAAGAAGTCGTCACGCGTACCTCCCGGATCTGGCCGCACCGACCGATTCCAGTGCGGCGGGTTTGAGCCGTGCCGAGCGACAACTACTCGGCACTAGATGTCCGAGGCGCCACCTCCAAACTTGCGGTTCGGGTGTGTGTCCGCGACGCTAGTCCGCCGAACGGGCTGATCGCCAGTGTTCACGCAAATTTCCCGGAGTCAAGCAGCACACGTTACGAGAACGCCATGTGTCGGCAATCCGGCCCGCTCCAGCGCACGCACCGATTCGCGGGCCGTCGCGCCAGTGGTCAGCACGTCGTCGACCAGCACCACCTCGGCATTCGCGGGTATTCCTCGGCCGGCGGCGCGATCGGGGACCGCGACCACCCGCCCCCGGAGGTTGTGTTCCCGCTGCGCGGGTGTCAAACCCACCGAATCACGCACGCCATGCCCCACCCGCAACAGGGGCACCACCCGGCTGTTCGGCAGCCATCGCACGGCTACCGAGGCGGCTCGCAGCACCGGATCGCCCCCTCTGCGCCGGGCTGCCGCGCCTCTGCTCGGCGCGGGGACCAATACCAGGGGAAGACGCGGCGAACGCAACTCGGCGAGCGCGCCCGCGAGCCCCGCTCCCAATGGCTGCGCCAGATCCCGTCGTCCTCGTTCCTTGGCGGCGAGCACCGCGCGCCGCGCCGGCCCGGCATACGGCCCGAGCGCCCAGCACGGAACACCCGGGTCGGCGCGCGGCCACACCCGCACCGGTGGACCGGCCAGCGCGACGGCGCAGTCGGCGCACCAACCGGTTCCGGGAACTCCGCAGCCCGCGCAGGCGGCGGGCAGCATCAGATCGAGCAGGGTTCGCATCGACCGAGTGTGCGCCCACCCGCCGACAAGTTCGCTCGTCCCGGTCAGCTCCCGGGTCCGCACTTCCGGGAGCAGGATCGGTAACGCCCGACCTGGTGCGGCGCGACCGGGACCGCCGGTCGAGGTGGCGATCCGCGGCGGGAGGCCGGTCGCGTTGCGGCGAAGTCGCGCATGCCTTTTCACCGAGCGCCCAGGCGAATCCGCATGCTTGCGGCACCGAGTTGGGCACGCCGAGCCCGCTGGCATGCACGCCGTCGCGTTCCACCGCCCTTTCCGTGTCCGGCTCGGTTACGCAATCGCCCCACATGCCCTCGGGCCATCATCGTGGCGTCCGACCGATTCCGCACCGCGACATCGCATCCTCGAACCGCGAGCGGCATCCTGAGCCCGGCAGAACGGGGACGGCATCCGACCCGATCCCACACACCCCGGCACCGCGCCCTCGAGCCACGAGGGACATCCTCAGCCCGGCAGAACGGGGACGGCATCCGACCCGATCCCACACACCCCGGCACCGCGCCCTCGAGCCACGAGGGACATCCTCAGCCCGGCAGAACGGGGACGGCATCCGACCCGATCCCACACACCCCGGCACCGCGCCCTCGAGCCACGAGGGACATCCTCAGCCCGGCAGAACGGGGACCGCGTTCGCGCCCAGGCCCGGGACCTCACGCCAGTAGGGCTGCCCTTGGTCCGGAGCGGAGGTCAACTCCAGTACCGCGCGCGAGTCGGCAACGTACTGATGATCCGGGCTCGCGCTCACCGACCGTACCGGCGCCGTCAGATTCTGCGCCGTCAGCGGGGTCGGTTCCGAGCCGTCCACCGAGACCGTGCTCACCGGGTCCACATTGCCCTCGCGCGCGATGATGATCGTGTCCGCGTCGAGCCAGTCGACCGATACCGCCGCCGTGCTCAGTCCGACGCCCACGGGTAGCGCCGAGGTCAGCGACAGCTTGCCGTCGGGCTGGGGCACGACGACCGCGACGTACACCTTGCCGTCGGCGATCATCGCCGCCCGCACTCCCGTTCGCGAGATGCGCAGCTCGGTGATCGGCAGCCGGGGCGCGGTGGCCGAGGACGCCGCCGTCAGCGCCGAGATATCAACGTTCTGGACCGATACGTTCCCGGTGCCCCGGTCGGTGACCGCGCGAATGACTCGTTCGCCGTCGACCACCGCCCAGGCCGCGCTGCCGTCCACGGTCCACGACGGCCGGGTGATGGTGAACCCCTCGGCCACCGGAAAGGCGTTGCCGCCGTAAGAGCCGACCATCAGCGTCCGCGATGGCGTGCCCGGGGGCCGCGCCGCTTCCGCCACGGCGGCAACGATCTGACCGTCCGGCGACAACGTGGCCGACTGCAGGTTGTTCACGCCGCCGAAATAGCCGGCCGCGGGTGTGATGCCGCCGTTGTCGCCGACCTGCACCAACCCGCCGCCGCGCAGCGCGTGCAGCCCCACCTGGTTGCGGGCTGCGGTGGCCGGACTGAACTGCTGCACGTCCGCGACGTTGTACCCGTTCGCGGCGAACCGCTCGTCCAGCGGCTTGCCGTCGGCGAGCAGCAGGTACGGGCCGAGGATGTCGGCGCCGGACAACGTGAGCACCACTTGCGCGGCGAGCAGTTCCCGGTCGCGCGGACTCAGCGCCGACGCCCCGGCGAAGTCGATCCGGACGCCGCCGAGCCCGATGCCGACGTCATCGGGGTCGCCGTTGACCTTGGTGATCGTGCCGCGCAACGCGATCGGCGCGGTGAGCTCGTTGCGCAGCACGGACGCCAGCGCGGGCTGCGGCCCCTCGATCAGTGAGCTGAGCAATCGCTGGGTCAGCTGCGGCTTCGGCACCGAGATCCACCGTAGGTCCGGGACGGTCATATTGCCGCCGGGATCGGTGAAGTACAGCACGTAGCGGCGATAGGACTTGAAGAAGGCGGTGGAGTCCATCACGACGCCGTCGGGCAGCTCATGATGCGCCACTCGCCGTCGACCTTGGTCAGTTCGATCTTGTTCTCGATGATGACGATGTCGTCGCTGGGGCGGTACCCGCCGTCGGCGGCCAGCTCGCCGACCTTGCGCGCGCGGATGCGGTAGGTGGCCTTGTCGCCGGAGCGCGATTCCCGCAGGGTGTCCGGTTTCTCGACAATGACGGTACCCGCGGCGTCGTCCCACTGGGTGGATGCCGCGGGCGTCATGTATTGCCGGGCGGCCAGATGCCGGTTGGCCGGATCGGCGGTGGCTTGCAGGAAGTCGCGCAGCAGCAGATCGGGATCGCGGTTGGCGACCGGCGGCGGCGGTCCCTCGGAGGTGGGTCCTCGGTTGATGGTGCCCAGCGCTTCCGGCGCGGAGGATTCGGGGAGGCTGGCGCAGGATGTGAGGGGCACGACGACCGCCAAGGCCGCCGCGGCCAGCATGGTCAATCGCTGCGTCCGTGCGGAACCGACACGCATTCTCATGACTGTACGTCCCCCGGTTCGCGCGGCCCGCCGCCGGTCTGCGCCGACTCGGACGGGGGCGATCCGTTCGTTCCGGACCTGCGCGGCTCCTCGGCGGAGGCACTGCCCCGGTGCGTCGTGGTGCCGTTGGCCGCGCCGTGCGGCGCACTCGCGCCGGGCTGCGCGCCCCGCGCTCGTGTGGCCTCGGATGCGCCGTCTTCCGCCTCCCCGGCTGCCTCGTGGCCACCCGGTTCGGACATGTCCCGCTCGGCAGCCTGATCCACCTCGTCCGAATGGCCGGCGTCCGGCGTGCCGGGGCCGGTCGGCACAATGTCCGGCTGTGTCTCGTCGGAGCCCTCGGGTCGCGCGCCGACCGGCGCGGAAGCGCCCGGCCCTGTGCTCGTCACCCGCGCTGCGCCCGCATCGCTCGCCGCCGGTTCGAACCCCTCCGCCACTGCGGCGCCCGGCTTCGTATCCGGTTCGGCGGCCTCGCCCTCGGCGACGCCGGAAGCAGTGACCGGCTCGGGCTCGACCACGCGCATCGATTTCCGCGGTGGTTCCAGCGGCAGGGGGCTCGGACCGAGCTTCTTGCCGCGCACCAGCGGCAGCGTCAGGCGGAAGCTGGCGCCGATCCCGACCTCGCCCCACGCTTCGAGCTTGCCTTCGTGCAGGTTCGCGTCCTCCACGCTGATCGACAGGCCGAGGCCGGTGCCGCCGGAGCGGCGCATACGGGAGGGATCCGACCGCCAGAAACGGTTGAAGACCAGCTTCTCCTCGCCGGGCCGCAGGCCGATGCCCTGGTCCCGCACGACGACGGCGACCGCGTTGGCCTCGGCGTCGCCCCGCATCCGGATCAGCACCGGCTTGCCCTCGCTGTGGTCGATCGCGTTGGCGAGCAGATTGCGCAGCACCCGCTCCACCCGGCGCGGATCGACCTCGGCGACCAGCGGCTCGTCCGGCATGTCGCTGATCACCTCGACCCCGGCGTCCTTGGCGAGGTGCCGCACGGTCGAGATCGCGGCCCGCGCGCACATCCGCACGTCCAGCGATTCGACCTGCAGTTCGGCGACGCCCGCGTCGTGCCTGCTGATCTCCAGCAGGTCGTTGAGCAGGCCTTCGAACCGGTCCAGCTCGTTGACCAGCAGCTCGGCGCTGCGGGCGAGGGCGGGATCGAGGTCGTCGCTGCTGCCGTGGATCAGGTCGGCGGCCATGCGCACGGTGGTGAGCGGGGTGCGCAACTCGTGGCTGACGTCGGAGGTGAACCGGCGTTGCAGATTGCCGAATTCCTCCAGCTGGGTGATCTGATTGGACAGGCTCTCGGCCATCTCGTTGAACGCCTGGGCCAGCCGCGCCATATCGTCCTCGCCGCGTACCAGCATGCGTTCCTTGAGCCTGCCGTCGGCGAACCGGCCCGCGATCCGGGCCGCCGAGCGGATCGGCAGGACCACCTGCCTGGTGACCAGCGCGGTGATCGCGGCCAGCAACACCAGCAGCACGATGCCGCCGACCAGCATGGTGCCGCGCATCAGCGACAGGCTGCGCTCCTCATTGGCCAGCGGGAAGATCAGGTAGGTCTCCAGCGTCGGGATCTCCGCGCTGGGACTGCCGATGATCAGCGCCCGGCCGCGGTACCCATCCGCGTCGTCGACCGTGGCGAACTGGTAGCTGACCTGGTTGCGCTGCACGAACCGGCGCAGCTCGTCGGGCACCTCCTGGATCGGGCCGGAGGAGATCTGCTGCGGCGGCATGCCGCCGATGACGCTGAGCGCCGAATCGAAAGTGCCCGCCGCGCCGGTGGATCGACCGGTGCCGCCCCGATTGGACAGCGCGTTGCGCGCCTCCTCCAGTCGCTGTGGCTGGGCGCCGATGTCGTGCACACCGGCCAGCTGGCTCTCCACCGTGTTGCGCGCCCGGTCCATCTCCTCGACCGCGGCGTTGATCTTGGCGTCCAGCAGCCGGTCGGTGATCTGACTGGTCAGCACCACGCCGAGGATCGTGATGACGATCAACGACAGCGTCAGCGTCGACACGATGACGCGCAGTTGCAGCGAACGGCGCCAGAGGTGACCCAAAGCAATGCCGACCGCTTGGAACCAGGCCACCACCGGAGCCAGCGATCGTTCCAGACGCGCGATCACGCCATGGATCACGGCGGTCCGGCCTTGTAGCCCACACCGCGGACGGTCAGCACGATCTCCGGGTTCTCGGGATCCTTCTCGACCTTCGCCCGCAACCGCTGCACGTGGACGTTCACCAGGCGGGTGTCGGCGGCGTGCCGGTAACCCCAGACCTGCTCGAGCAGGACCTCGCGGGTGAACACCTGGCGCGGTTTGCGGGCCAAGGCGACGAGCAGGTCGAACTCCAGGGGCGTCAGGGAGATCTGCGCGCCGCCACGGCTGACCTTGTGCGCGGGCACGTCGATCACGATATCCGCGATCGACAGCAGCTCGGCGGGCTCCTCCTCGGTGCGGCGCAGCCGGGCCCGCACGCGAGCGACGAGTTCCTTCGGCTTGAAGGGCTTGACGATGTAATCGTCGGCGCCCGATTCCAGACCCAGCACGACGTCGACCGTGTCGGTCTTGGCCGTGAGCATCACGATCGGAACCCCGGAATCGGCCCGCAGCACGCGGCACACGTCGATGCCGTTCATGCCGGGCAGCATCAGGTCCAGCAACACCAGATCGGGGCGGAGTTCGCGAACCGCCGCCAGGGCCTGCGTGCCGTCGCCGACCACATGCGGGTCGAACCCTTCCCCGCGCAGGACGATCGTGAGCATCTCAGCGAGTGCCATATCGTCGTCGACGACCAGAATCTTCGGCTTCATAACTACTATGTTGTCATCTCCCAGGCCAGGATCGGGCCGCCACGCCAACACTGGTGCGAACCCGCGGCACAGCCAACCTTATCGACCAACGATTTCGGCGATCCGCGCGGCCAGGATAGCCGGACCGTCATCGGATCGGTATGTCCACCAGGGTCCGCGCCAGTCGCGTTCGGCCAGCTCACGGTACACCGCGCCGGTGCGGTGCTGTAGACCGCCGTCGCGCTCGTAGGCGTCGAGGGCGCGCTCGGCGTCGAGTTCGCCACGCCTGCGGGCACGCTCGGCCGCCAGCTCGGTGGGCACGTCCAGCAACACTTGGAGCGCGGGCACGGGCAGAGCGAATCTGCCGAACTCCAATTCGCCCACCCACGCCACGATTTCGCCGTCGGCCGACTGCCCGAGCCGGGCGGCCGAATAGGCGGCGTTGGAAGCGACGTAGCGGTCGGAGAGCACGACGTCGTTGTCGGCCAACAACTTCGACAGCTCGTCGGCGGCCCCCGCGCGATCCAGCGCGAACAGCAGCGCCATGCCGTTGACCGACGCGGCGAGATCGCCGTGCGCGCCGCGCAGCGCCTCGGCGGCCAGGTCGGCGTGCACCGAGACGCGATAGCGCGGGAAGGCCATCGTCGCCACGCGCAGGCCCCGGCCACCCAGATCAGCGACGATCCGCTCGATCAGCGTCCGCTTGCCCGCGCCGTCGAGCCCTTCGACCGCTATCAACACTCCCATGACCAGGGACGATACTCCGCCGCCCGCCCGGCGCTCACACCGGCTGACCAGCGCGGATGCCGAGCCTACCGCCGGGAAGGGCCGGGCCCGCCGGCGAAACGCCGGCGGGGTACCCGGGCGGCCGGCTCAGTAGCGGTAGTGGTCGGGCTTGTACGGGCCCTCGACGTCGACGCCGATGTACTCGGCCTGGTCCTTGGTGAGCTTGGTCAGCTCGCCGCCCAGCGCCTCGACGTGGATGCGGGCGACCTTCTCGTCCAGGTGCTTCGGCAGCCGGTAGACCTCGTTGTCGTACTCCTCCGGCTTGGTCCACAGCTCGATCTGCGCGATGACCTGGTTGGAGAAGCTGTTCGACATCACGAACGACGGGTGGCCGGTCGCGTTGCCGAGGTTCAGCAGGCGCCCTTCCGAGAGCACCAGGATCGAGCGGCCGGTCTCCTCGAACGTCCACAGGTCGACCTGCGGCTTGATGGTCAATCTCGTTGCGCCGGAACGTTCCAGCGCGGCCATGTCGATCTCGTTGTCGAAGTGACCGATGTTGCCGAGGATGGCCTGGTCCTTCATCGCCTTCATGTGCTCGAGGGTGATGATGTCCTTGTTGCCGGTCGCGGTGATGACGATGTCGGCCTCGCCGATCGCCTTCTCCACGGTCACCACGTCGTAGCCGTCCATCAGCGCCTGCAGCGCGTTGATCGGGTCGATCTCGGTGACCTGCACGCGGGCGCCCTGTCCGGCAAGCGATTCCGCGCAGCCCTTGCCGACATCGCCGTAGCCGCAGATCAATACCTTCTTGCCGCCGATGAGCACGTCGGTGCCCCGGTTGATGCCGTCGATCAGCGAGTGACGGGTGCCGTACTTGTTGTCGAACTTGCTCTTGGTGACCGAGTCGTTGACGTTGATCGCGGGGAACACCAGCTCACCCGCCGCGGCGAACTGGTACAGCCGCAGCACGCCGGTGGTGGTCTCCTCGGTGACGCCGCGGACCGACTCGGCGATCCTGCCCCACTTGCCCCGGTCGGTCTCGAACCGCTCGCGCAGCAGGTTCAGGAACACCTTGTACTCGGCCGAGTGATCGTCCTCCTCCGGCGGCACCACGCCCGCCCGCTCGAACTGCGCGCCGCGCAGCACGAGCATGGTGGCGTCGCCGCCGTCGTCGAGGATCATGTTGGCCGGCTCGCCCGGCCAGGTGAGCATCTGCTCGGCGGCCCACCAGTACTCCTCCAGGGTCTCGCCCTTCCAGGCGAACACCGGGGTGCCCTTGGGCTCCTCCACGGTGCCGTGCGGGCCGACGACCACGGCGGCGGCCGCGTGGTCCTGGGTGGAGAAGATGTTGCACGAGGCCCAGCGGACCTCGGCGCCGAGGCTGGTCAGGGTCTCGATCAGCACGGCGGTCTGCACGGTCATGTGCAGGGAGCCGGAGATGCGCGCGCCCTGTAGCGGCCGCACCTCGGCGTACTCACGGCGCAACGCCATCAGACCGGGCATCTCGTGTTCGGCCAGACGGATCTCCTTGCGGCCGAAATCGGCCAGCGACAGATCCGCGACCTTGTAGTCGATGCCGTTGCGGACATCGGCGGTCAACGACGTGCGTGCGGGAAGTTCTGAGGTGGTCATCGGCCTCTCCTGGTTCGGCAAGTACCGAGGCAAGGCTAGTCGCTCCCGAACGCTTTCAGGCGGTCACCCCGCGCGCCGCGAGGATGCGGCGCCGCTTGCGCGGTTGGATGTTCGCCAGGGTGATGTCGCCGCCGTAGTGGGCGAGCACGCGCTGGTCCATCACCCGCCGCCACAGCGGCGGAATGGCCGCGAGCACGATCATGGCGGCATATCCGGCGGGCAGCTGCGGGGACTGGTCGAAGGTGCGCAGCGTCTGGTAGCGGCGGCCGGGGTTGGCGTGGTGATCGCTGTGCCGCTGCAGGTGGAACAGGAAGATGTTGGTGACCAGATGATCGCTGTTCCAGCTGTCACGCGGCGAGCAGCGGGCGTACCTGCCGTTCGGGCGACGCGCCCGCAGCAGGCCGTAGTGCTCGACGTAGTTCACCGTCTCCAGCAGGCCGATGCCGATCACCGCTTGCAGCAGCAGCCAGGGCAGCACCTGCACACCGAACGCCACGACCAAGGCGCCGAACAGCACGAGCGTCATCGACCAGGCCTGCAGGATGTGGTTTTCCACGCTCCACCAGCCCTTGTCCTTCCGCGCGAGCCGCTCGCGCTCGAGAGCGAGCGCCGAACGGAAGCTCCCGGAGACGCTGCGGGGCAGGAATTCCCACAGCGACTCACCTAGTCGGCCGCTGGCCGGGTCCTCCGGAGTGGCCACCCGCACGTGGTGGCCGCGGTTGTGCTCGACGAAGAAATGACCGTAACCGGATTGCGCGAGCGCGAGCTTCGCCAGCCAGCGTTCCAGGTGTTCGACCCGGTGCCCGAGTTCATGGGCGGCGTTGATGCCGATGCCGCTGACGAATCCGAGAGTCGCGGCCAGCCCGAGCTTGTCGACGACGCTCAGGTCCTCGCCTGCCCACATGTAGCTCGCGATCACCAGCCCGATCAGCTGGACCGGAAGCATCAAGTAGGTGCACCACCGGTAGTACCGGTCGTTGGACAGCACCTCGTAATCCTCGTCCCTGGGGTTCGTGCCGTCCGCGCCGATCACCCAGTCCAGCACCGGGATGACGATCAGCACGATGATCGGGCCGATCCACCAGAAGACCTCGGCCCCGGTGTGCAGCACCAGTTGCGAGGGCAGCAAGGCGGACGAAGGCGCGAGCAAGCCGAGAACCCACAGATGGCGTTTGGGATCAGGCGATCCCACCGGTTTGCCAACCGTTTGCACTTTTGCCCCACTCTAAGAAGACCCGAACACCGTCGCCTGAGAATACTTGCTGACTTGTCGTCCGTTACACCCTTGCCGAGGGTTGAAACGAGATCGCTATTACAAGCAATGCAGTCCTTTTTTAAGGTGCTTCACAGAAACGGCACGTCGCGAGCCGGTTGCCCGGTGGGCTCAGCTCTGCACCCGCGCGGCGAGTATCGCCTCGACGTAAGGGCTCAGCAGCGCGCTCAGCTCCGCGGGCGCGTCTCGATCCGGGCCGGGCGGAGTGGGAATGTAGCTCAGCGCTATTCGCACCAGCGCGTGCGCGATCACGTCCGATTCGGCGGCCGTGGCCGCCACCCAGCTGTGCTGGAACGCGCGCGCGAGCCGCTCGGTCGCGTGCTCGAGCAGCGGCCCGGCGTCGAGGGTGATCAAGCGCAGCAGATCCAGCTTCACCTCGCCCGCGACCAGCGACTGCACCAGCGGGTCGGACGCCGCGTCGAACAAGAAGTTGGCCACCCCGTCGCGGAAAGCGGCGCGCACATCGCCGACGTTGCCGTTGATCGCGGCGTCGACGTGGTCGACCAGGAAGTCGGCCAGGCGCAGGGCGTAGGCCTGGGCGAGGCCGCCGCGCGAGCCGAACTCGTTGTACAGCGTCTGCCTGCTCACGCCCGCCCTGGCCGCGACGTCACCGAGCGTGATCTTGGACCAATCACGCTCGGTGAGCAGTTCGCGCATCGCGTCCAGGACCGACGTCCGCAGCAGTTCCCGCGCGGCCTCCTGATAGGGGATCCTGGTTCCGTTGCGCGGCATACCCGCGACATTGTCACGGGCGCCTGCCGCAGTCAAAATCTCACGACCGTTCGATCTCGACCATGTAGAAGTCCGCCTTGGCCGCGCCGCAGTCCGGACAGGTCCAGTCGTCGGGGATGTCGTCCCAGCGGGTCCCCGGCGCGATGCCGTCCTCCGGCCAGCCCTCGGCCTCGTCGTATTCGAAGCCGCACTGGATGCATTGGTAGAGCTTGTACTCGGGCGCGCCCGTCTCGCGGCCGTCACCCGTCATCGAATCGCTCGGCGTCGCTGTACTCATTTCGTGGCTCCCATCGGCTCGAAGTCGATCTTTTCCCGTACGCCGCAGTCCGGGCAGCACCAGTCGTCCGGCACCGTGTCCCACCGGGTGCCCGGTGGGAAGCCCTCGTGCGGCGCGCCTTTCGCCTCGTCGAAGACGTAGTCGCAGACCGGACAGCGATACGCGCTCATGCCGTCTCTCCGGCACGATCGGAGCCGTAGCGCGCCAGCACCTTCTCCCGCTTGCGCGGATCGATGTTGGCGCGGGTGATATCGCCCCCGTAGTGCGCGAGCACGCGCTTGTCCATGACGCGACGCCACAGCGGCGGGAAGTACGCGAGCAGGATCATGCTCGCGTAGCCGCTGGGCAGGTTGGGCGCGCCGTCCCAGCTGCGCAACGTCTGGTAGCGCCGGGTCGGGTAGGCGTGGTGATCGCTGTGCCGCTGTAGGTGGTACAGGAAGATGTTGGTGACGATGTGGTCGCTGTTCCAGCTGTGCACGGGTGCGGGCCGCTCGTACCGGCCGCTCGCGGTGCGCTGCCGCACCAGGCCGTAGTGCTCCAGATAGTTGACCGCCTCGAGCAGGCTGAAGCCGACCACGGCCTGCAAAACCAGGTACGGCAGCAACTCGATGCCGAACACCGCGACCAATCCGGCGAACAGCGCCGCCGACATCAGCCAGGCGCTGAGGACCTCGTTGCGCAGGCTCCACGGCTTCTTGCCCAACCGGTCCAGCCGGGCCTTCTCCAGCCGCCAGGACGAGATCAGGCTGCCCCACACCGTGCGCGGCCAGAAGGCCCAGAACGTTTCGCCCACGCGGGAACTGGCCGGATCCTCGGGCGTCGCGACCCGCACGTGGTGGCCGCGGTTGTGCTCGATGTAGAAGTGGCCGTAGCAGGACTGGGCCAGCGCGATGCGCGACAGCCAGCGCTCCATGTCGACCTTCTTGTGGCCGAGTTCGTGCGCGGTGTTGATGCCGATGCCGCCGATCATGCCGACGGTGATCGCGAGCCCGATCTTGTCCACCACGTGCAGCCCGCCGTCGATACCCAGCCAGCTCACCTCGTCGGCGGTGATCAGGTAGGCGGCCATCAGCAGCGTGGCGTACTGGAACGGCAGGTAGAGGTAGGTGAGGTAGCGGTAGTACTTGTCGTTCTCCAGATACTCCATCACCTCGTCGGGCGGGTTGTCGCCGTCCGGGCCGAAGAAGACGTCCGCGATCGGAATCACCACGTAGACCAGGATCGGCCCGAGCCAGAACGGCACCTGCGCGAGGCCTCGCCAGCCGAGTTCGTTCAGCGCCCAGATCAGCGGCAGGCCGATGAGGAACAGGCCCGCGGGGGCGAACAACCCCCACAGCCACAGATACCGCTTGCGGTCCCGCCAAGCCGGCACCTCGACCGGCTGCGCGGACATGTCGGCGTGTGTCGACATCGTCGTCTCCATTCCCGAACAGCGCGTCAGATGTGACACGCATTACCTCAGTTATGGACGATAGAACCTGATTTGTCGCATGTCTATACAAATCAGACGATTTGTAAATCAGACCCAGCGTGAAACGAGGAAGCCCCGGCCGGATGCGACATCCGGCCGGGGCCTGGCGTGCGAGGTTTTCGCCGCGGCCGACTCAGCGCAGCAGGACGTTGGCGTCGTCGGGCAGCTCACCCACCGGCCACCAGCGCAGGTCGGTGGATTCGTGACTGCGCACCGGGATCGCGCCCTCGGGCGCGGTGATGTGGAACAGGAGGTTGAGATGCCTGGTGGGCACGCCGAGCGAACAGGTGATCGGATGCGCTTGGGCGCCGTAGAGCCCCGGTCGCAGCCGCAGGTCCGCGATGCCGGATTCCTCGGTCGCTTCGCGCAAGGCGGCCCCCGCGACCGTGTCGTCGCGCTCCTCGCAGTGGCCGCCGAGCTGAATCCAGCGCCCGACCCGCGGATGCAAGGTGAGCAGCACCTCGCGACCGTCGTGGGAGAAGACCACCGCGGAGGCGGTGATATGCCCCGGCGCGTGCTCACGCAGGCACCCACGCGGCGCCGAACCGAGGAAGGCCAGCATCGCCTCCCGCAGCGAGCGCTCCGGCTCCGTGGCCGGGCTCCACGTCTCGAGCAACTCGGTGGCCGAGGCGTGCAGGGATTCCGCGCTCACCGGCCCACCCGGACGCCGGGGACGATGGGTCGGCTCACAGCTCGACCAGCCCGGACCCGGAACCCGCTGGCTGCCGCGGGGTCAGCTCCTCGAGCGGATGGCCGATGGCGACGGCGCCCAGCGGACTCCAGTCATCGGCCAGGCCCAGCACCGCACGGGTGACCTCGGGGGCGAAGATCGTCGAGCCGATCCAGCAGCTGCCGATGCCCTCCGTGGCCAAGGCGACCAGCAGACCCTGCACCGCGGCGCCCACGGCGACGGTGAACATGGTGCGCTCGTCGGCCCGCCTGCGCTCGTCCGGATACTCGTGCGCCCCGTCGGGCACGCAGAACGG